>NZ_CP178733.1:0-5972629 GCF_047324205.1 Sodalis sp. RH20 | reverse complement strand
ATATGGCGTCCCCTAGGGGGTTCGAACCCCTGTTACCGCCGTGAAAGGGCAGTGTCCTAGGCCACTAGACGAAGGGGACACGGAAAATGCTTGCAACGCGCCGCGTTGCTTTTCCGTGTAAGGCGAAACTTTCATTAATGAAAGTAAGCGACCTCTTTCTAGTCGAACAACGCATCGCGTTGCTCTCCTATCATCGGACGATGCCTTGCACGTGCGAAGCCGGGCTTCACGTGTAAACCATACGAGCTGTTTGCTCATTACAGTTATCAGACAATCTGTGTGGACACTACACATTACGTATCTTTCGGTAAGGAGGTGATCCAACCGCAGGTTCCCCTACGGTTACCTTGTTACGACTTCACCCCAGTCATGAATCACAAAGTGGTAAGCGCCCTCCCGAAGGTTAAGCTACCTACTTCTTTTGCAACCCACTCCCATGGTGTGACGGGCGGTGTGTACAAGGCCCGGGAACGTATTCACCGTGGCATTCTGATCCACGATTACTAGCGATTCCGACTTCATGGAGTCGAGTTGCAGACTCCAATCCGGACTACGACGCACTTTGTGAGGTCCGCTTGCTCTCGCGAGTTCGCTTCTCTTTGTATGCGCCATTGTAGCACGTGTGTAGCCCTACTCGTAAGGGCCATGATGACTTGACGTCATCCCCACCTTCCTCCGGTTTGTCACCGGCAGTCTCCTTTGAGTTCCCGACATTACTCGCTGGCAACAAAGGATAAGGGTTGCGCTCGTTGCGGGACTTAACCCAACATTTCACAACACGAGCTGACGACAGCCATGCAGCACCTGTCTCAGAGTTCCCGAAGGCACATTCGCATCTCTGCAAACTTCTCTGGATGTCAAGAGTAGGTAAGGTTCTTCGCGTTGCATCGAATTAAACCACATGCTCCACCGCTTGTGCGGGCCCCCGTCAATTCATTTGAGTTTTAACCTTGCGGCCGTACTCCCCAGGCGGTCGATTTAACGCGTTAGCTCCGAAAGCCACGGCTCAAGGCCACAACCTTCAAATCGACATCGTTTACAGCGTGGACTACCAGGGTATCTAATCCTGTTTGCTCCCCACGCTTTCGTACCTGAGCGTCAGTCTTCGTCCAGGGGGCCGCCTTCGCCACCGGTATTCCTCCAGATCTCTACGCATTTCACCGCTACACCTGGAATTCTACCCCCCTCTACGAGACTCTAGCCTGCCAGTTTCAAATGCAGTTCCCGGGTTAAGCCCGGGGATTTCACATCTGACTTAACAGACCGCCTGCGTACGCTTTACGCCCAGTAATTCCGATTAACGCTCGCACCCTCCGTATTACCGCGGCTGCTGGCACGGAGTTAGCCGGTGCTTCTTCTGCGGGTAACGTCAATCAACAAGGTTATTAACCTTATCGCCTTCCTCCCCGCTGAAAGTGCTTTACAACCCGAAGGCCTTCTTCACACACGCGGCATGGCTGCATCAGGCTTGCGCCCATTGTGCAATATTCCCCACTGCTGCCTCCCGTAGGAGTCTGGACCGTGTCTCAGTTCCAGTGTGGCTGGTCATCCTCTCAGACCAGCTAGGGATCGTCGCCTAGGTGAGCCATTACCTCACCTACTAGCTAATCCCATCTGGGTTCATCCGATGGCGTGAGGCCCGAAGGTCCCCCACTTTGGTCTTGCGACGTTATGCGGTATTAGCTACCGTTTCCAGTAGTTATCCCCCACCATCAGGCAGATCCCCAGACATTACTCACCCGTCCGCCGCTCGCCGGCAAAGTAGCAAGCTACTTCCCGCTGCCGCTCGACTTGCATGTGTTAGGCCTGCCGCCAGCGTTCAATCTGAGCCATGATCAAACTCTTCAATTAAAAGCTTGATGCTCAAAGATTGTCATACTGTTAATCTTATGAATTAACTGTTTGTTCACTCTTCAAGACTTGGTATTTTTGTGTTTCGATACGGTCTTGTGAGTGCCCACACAGATTGTCTGATAAATTGTTAAAGAGCAGTGCGCCGCTGTAATCAGTCTGGCGCGAGGTGGCGTATATTACGCTTTCCTCTTTCAGTGTCAAGCCCGTTCGGCCTGTCTTCTGACTCGTTTCCGGTAGAGTGTGATACTGCTCACGTTACCGGTCGATGGAGGCGCATTATAGGGGGGTACGGAAAAATGGCAAGTAAAAAAAACGTCATTTTAACCGACCGGTTAAAATCTAACCGTTATGCACCTTTTGCATGCTGTTTAATGGCAGCCGGTAGTTGCGCAAGACTGTCTATCACCCAATCCGCCAGGGCCTGGGCCTTTTCGTCCAGCGGCTTGCCGCTGCGCACCAGCACTTTGGCGCCGACGCCCGCGGCTTGCCCCGCCAGCATGTCTTCGGCCTTATCACCTACTATATAGGAGGCCGCCATATCGATATTCAGGAACTGCTGCGCATCGAGCAGCATGCCGGGTTTGGGTTTGCGGCAGTCGCAATCCTGGCGGTATTCCCCTTCCACGCCGTCGGGATGATGCGGGCAGAAATAGATGCCGTCCAATTCCACGTCGCGATCGGCCAGCGACCAATCCATCCACTCGGTTAGGCGCATAAACTGATCTTCGGTAAATTTACCCCGTGCAATACCGGACTGGTTCGTCACCACCACCAGGGCGAATCCCATGGTTTTCAATTCCCGCATGGCATCGATAACACCGTCGATAAATTGAAATTCATCGATCTCATGTACATAACCGTGATCGACATTAATGGTACCATCGCGGTCTAAAAATATAGCTGGGACAGGCTGTGTCACTGATTGGCTCCTGACAACATAAACGGCGCCCAGTATCGCATGTTTTATCGGGCGAAGAGAAACGGAGAAAATGAAACCCAGTTGACTTAGCCGTCTAGACGCCCTAACATCCACGCACGCTGATATCTGCGGATATCGTAAAGGTGCCATTTATTCTCGCAACAGGTAACCAGTAACCCTAAAAAAGCATGATCACACTCTCTCATATTACCAAGCAATATTCGCAGGGCGCCCTGACTATTAATGCCCTGTCGGATGTTTCCCTGCACGTTGCGCCAGGTCAGATTTATGGCGTTATCGGCGCTTCCGGCGCCGGTAAAAGCACGCTTATCCGTTGCGTAAATTTATTGGAACGTCCCACCAGGGGTACGGTGCTGGTCGATGGTAAAGATCTTACCAACCTGCCTGAGCGTCAGCTTATTGCCGCCCGCCGGCAAATCGGCATGATATTTCAGCATTTTAATTTGCTCTCCTCGCGCACCGTATCCGGCAATATCGCCCTGCCGCTGGAATTGGATAAATTATCCAGGCGCGATATCACCGCGCGGGTCAATGAGCTGCTGACCCTGGTCGGGCTTGAGGATAAGGCCGACGCCTATCCGGCCAACCTGTCCGGCGGCCAGAAACAGCGGGTCGCCATTGCCCGGGCGCTGGCCAGCAACCCCAAGGTGCTGCTGTGCGATGAAGCCACCAGCGCCCTGGATCCGGCCACCACCCGTTCTATTTTGGCTTTGCTGAAGGATATCAATCGCCGCCTCGGCCTGACCATTTTGTTAATTACGCATGAAATGGACGTGGTGAAGCGCATCTGCGATCAGGTGGCGGTAATAAGCCAGGGTGAATTGATCGAACAGGACACCGTGAGCGAAATGTTTTCGCATCCCAAAACGCCGCTGGCCCAGCAATTCATCAAGTCCACCCTGCATCTGGATATACCGGACGACTATCGCGAGCGCATGACCGACGCGCCGTCGGCGGGTAAAATCCCCATTCTGCAGCTGGAGTTTACCGGCCAGTCGGTGGATGCGCCGTTATTATCCGAGGCCGCCCGGCGTTTTAACGTCAACAATAATATAATCAGCGCGCAGATGGATTATGCCGGTGGGGTTAAGTTCGGCATTATGCTGACGGAAATGGCCGGGGATGAACAAAATTCCCGTGACGCCATCGCCTTTTTGCAGCAGCAGCACGTTAAAGTAGAGGTACTGGGTTATGTCTGAAGCCATGGTGGCGTTATTCGCCAAGGGAATCTGGGAAACACTGATGATGACATTTGTCTCCGGTTTCCTGGGGTTCGTCGTGGGACTGCCCATCGGCGTATTGCTGTATATCAGCCGGCCCGGGCAGATTATCGAAAACGGCAAGGTCTATCGCACAACCTCGGCGCTGGTGAATATCTTTCGCTCCATTCCTTTTATTATCCTGCTGGTGTGGATGATCCCCTTTACCCGCATGATTGTCGGCACGTCAATCGGCCTGCAGGCGGCGATTGTCCCATTGACCGTCGGCGCCGCTCCGTTTATCGCCCGCATGGTGGAGAACGCCCTGCTGGAGATCCCGGCCGGCCTGATTGAAGCCTCGCGCGCCATGGGCGCCACGCCGCTGCAGATTATCCGCAAGGTTCTGTTGCCGGAAGCGCTGCCTGGCCTGGTGAACGCCGCCACCATCACGCTTATCACCCTGGTGGGCTATTCCGCCATGGGGGGGGCGGTGGGCGCCGGCGGCCTGGGTCAAATCGGTATCCAGTACGGGTATATCGGTTATAACGCGACCATCATGAATATTGTCTTGGCGTTATTAGTTATCCTGGTGTTTTTAATACAAATCGGCGGCGATAGAATCGTCAAAGCCGTTACCCATAAATAGTCAATAATGAAACTGCCATTCCGGCGTTTCATTGCGGCAACTTTATCCACAAGAGGAAAGGGATATGTTTTCTAAAATAAAAACTCTGGCTACCGTCAGCGCGTTGATCGGTTCCCTGGCATTGGCAGGCTGCGGGCAGGAAGAAAAAGATCCAAACCATATCAAGGTCGGCGTGATTGTCGGCGCGGAACAGCAGGTTGCCGAAGTGGCGCAAAAAGTGGCGAAGGAAAAATATGGTCTGGATGTCGAGCTGGTCACCTTCAACGATTACGTGCTGCCTAACGAAGCGTTGAGCAAAGGCGATATCGACGCCAATGCCTTCCAGCACAAACCTTATCTTGATCAGCAAATCAAGGATCGCGGTTATAAGCTAACGCCCGTGGGCAATACCTTTGTGTATCCGATTGCCGGTTATTCAAAACAAATCAAATCCCTGGATGAACTGAAGCCAGGCTCACAGGTAGCCCTGCCCAATGACCCGACCAATCTGGGCCGTTCCTTGCTGCTGCTGCAGAAAGTGGGCCTGATCACCCTTAAGGACGGCGTCGGCCTGCAGCCAACCGCGCTGGATGTGGTCGGCAACCCGAAAAACCTGAAACTGGTTGAACTGGAAGCGCCGCAATTGCCGCGCTCCCTGGACGATCAGCAAATTGCCCTGGCGATTATCAACACCACCTATGCCAGCCAGATTGGCTTGACCCCGGCGAAAGACGGCCTGTTCGTGGAAGATAAGGAATCTCCCTACGTCAATCTGATCGTGGCCCGCGAAGATAATAAAAATGCCGAAAATGTAAAAAAATTCGTGCAGGCATATGAATCCGATGAAGTTAACGATGCCGCCAATAAAGTCTTCAATGGCGGCGCCGTTAAAGGCTGGTAATCTTTATACATTAATAACGTGCGTTTTTGACCAGACGGGCTACGGCCCGTCTTGTTATTTATGCCGTAGATTGATTCAATAGCGCCGTTGAAATAAAAATAATCAGAGGAAAATGTATGCGTGCTTTACCTGGATGTATTTTGGTGCTCTCGTTGACGGGGTGTGCATGGGTCCATACGCCCCCTTCGTCCACGACGACCCAGGCCGCACCCGTCTCTCCGTTCAAGAGCGCGCCGCCCGCCCACAAGGCCCCCGCGCGCCCGCAGCCGGCCAAACTGTATAAATCCGCCGAAGAGCTGGTCGGTAAACCGTTCCGCGATCTGGGCGAAGTGTATGGCTCCACCTGCCAGGTGAGCTTGCAGGATCCACCGCCAAGCCTGCCCGCGGCGCGCAAGGAAATGCAGATGCGCGCGGCGTATATGAAGGGCAACGCGGTATTGCTGCACCAGTGTGAAACGGTGCGGGCGGTGGCGGGATGCTATCAGCAGGCCGTTTGCCAGGGCACGGCGTTGAAAGTTTCGCAATGAGCGCCTACCCCCTGCGGCAAATCGGCGTAATCCATTCGCCCTATAAAGAAAAATTTGCCGTTCCCCGCCAGCCGGGACTGGTGCCGGACGGTACCGGCGAACTGCGGCTGCTGGCGCCCTATAACCAGCCGGACGCCGTGCGCGGGCTGGAGGCGTTCAGCCATATCTGGCTGCTGTTTATCTTTCACCAAACGATGGAACAGGGCTGGCATCCTACGGTGCGCCCCCCGCGCTTGGGCGGCAATAGCCGTATCGGCGTGTTTGCCACTCGTTCAACGTTTCGCCCCAACCCCATAGGTATGTCCCTGGTGGCGCTGCGCGGTATCCGCCTTCAGGGCGCGGAAGTGATACTGGAACTGGGCAGCCTGGATTTGGTGGACGGCACGCCGGTGGTGGACATCAAACCCTATCTGCCCTATGCCGAAAGCATCCCCGGGGCGCGGGCCGGTTTCGCCCTGCATCCTCCCGCGGCTTCGATGGCGGTAACCTTTACCACAGCGGCGGAGCATCGTCTGGCCGCGCTGGCGGGCCGTTATCCCCACTTGCGCCGGTTCCTCACCGATGTGCTGGCGCAGGATCCGCGCCCAGCCTATCGCCGGGATCGCGACGGCGAGCGCACCTACGCGGCGCTGTTGCTGACCTTTAATGTCAGCTGGCGTGTCTTGGGCGAGGTGACCGAAGTGCTGTCGATCGAGGATTATCCCGGCGCCGCGGCAGGCGAGAGCCGGTAATCAGCGGCCGTCGCCGGCGAACGCATACCGGCCGCGGACAGGTTTTTGCGATTTTTCCATTTGCTCTCTTTTGGCCGCCCGCCTGCACTGGTAAACTGATTCACTTTTGATACTTTGCTGCCGATAAGCAGCCTGTGGCATTAAGCCGTTCTTGTGGAACCCAACTATCATGCGTACTACTCAATATCTGCTCTCCACCCTTAAGGAGACCCCCGCCGACGCCGAGGTTATCAGCCATCAGCTGATGCTGCGCGCCGGAATGATCCGCAAGCTGGCATCCGGCCTGTATACCTGGCTGCCCACCGGCCTGCGGGTACTGCGAAAAGTCGAAGCCATCGTGCGTGAAGAGATGAACAACGCCGGCGCCATTGAGGTTTCCATGCCGGTGGTGCAACCGGCGGATCTATGGCAGGAGAGCGGACGCTGGGAACAGTACGGGCCGGAATTGCTGCGTTTTGTCGATCGCGGGGATCGTCCGTTCGTGCTCGGCCCCACCCATGAGGAAGTGATTACCGATCTGGTGCGCAATGAAATCAGTTCGTACAAACAGCTGCCGCTGAATTTTTTCCAGATCCAGACCAAATTCCGCGACGAAGTACGCCCGCGTTTTGGCGTGATGCGCGCGCGCGAATTTTTGATGAAGGACGCCTACTCGTTCCATACCAGCCAGGAATCCCTGCAGGCGACTTACGACGCCATGTACCAAGCCTACAGCGCCATTTTCAATCGTATCGGCCTGAACTTCCGCGCCGTACAGGCGGATACCGGTTCCATCGGCGGCAACGCCTCCCATGAGTTCCAGGTGCTGGCCGACAGCGGCGAGGACGATATTGTTTTCGCCAGCGGTTCGGACTACGCCGCCAATATCGAACTGGCCGAAGCGGTTGCCCCGTCCCATCCGCGCGCGCAGCCGGCTGAAGAGCTGCGCCTGGTGGACACGCCCAACGCCAAGACCATTAATGAACTGGTGGAACAATTCAACCTGCCGGTGAGCAAAACCGTCAAGACGCTGATCGTTCACGGCGATAACGAGGCGGGCCACGCGCTGGTCGCACTGCTGATACGCGGCGATCATCAGCTTAATGAAATCAAGGCGGAGAAACTGCCGCAGGTGGCAAGCCCTCTTGAGTTCGCCAGCGAAGAAGAAATTCGCGCGGCCGTCGGCGCCGGCCCCGGTTCCCTCGGGCCGGTCAACCTGCCGATTCCGCTGGTGATTGACCGCAGCGTGGCGGCGATGAGCGATTTCAGCGCCGGCGCCAATACCGACGGCAAGCATTATTTCGGCATTAACTGGGAACGGGATCTGCCGCTGGCGGAAACCGCCGATCTGCGCAAAGTCGTGGAAGGCGATGCCAGCCCGGACGGCAAGGGCACGCTGCAGATTAAGCGCGGCATTGAAGTCGGCCATATTTTTCAACTGGGCGCCAAATATTCCCAGGCGATGAATGCCACCGTTCAGGGCGAGGACGGCCGTAACCAAACCTTGACCATGGGCTGCTACGGTATCGGCATTTCCCGGGTGGTCGCGGCGGCGATTGAGCAAAACCACGATGAGCGCGGCATCCTCTGGCCAGAAACCATTGCTCCGTTCCAGGTCGCCATCCTGCCGATGAACATGCATAAATCCTTCCGGGTCAAGGATGCGGCGGAAGGCATCTATAACGCGTTGCGCGCCAAAGGCATCGACGTATTGCTCGACGATCGCAAGGAGCGCCCGGGCGTCATGTTCGCCGATATGGAGCTGATTGGCATACCGCACACCATTGTTATCGGCGACCGCAATCTCGACAGCGAAGAGATTGAATATAAACACCGCCGGATTGGCGAAAAGCAGATGATGAAAATCAGCGCTATCGTCGACTATCTGGTGGCTGAAATCAGCAACGCCGGCCGTTAAGCCGGTAATCCGCCCACTATCCGGCCGGCAATATGCCGGCCGTTTTTTCCGATCGCCGGATTAAACCCGCCATCTGTTAATCATTGTGAATGAGATTGATCAATATCCAGCTTTTTTGCAGGATGCCCGGGTCACCATAGATAAAGTTGCGGCTGTTCGATTTTACCGGTCTAATATCCAGATGATCCTTGGCGCCAAGCTTAATGGTTTCGGTATATTTATTAACTTCGGTGGCAATAAAAAAAGCGATCTCTCCCTGGTCGGAAAATATTTCGCTTGGAATATTCCTTTGCAACATCACCAGCCTTTCCCTGTTTTCCAGCAGTGTGATGACCACCCTTGGCGTTGACGGCAAAGGGGACATTGTCGAACCGTTATTTTCACCATCATCGGGCCCGCCGGGGCGGTCAACGATTAACGTCTCATTCATTTGCAAAGCGAGCCGCCCTACTTGTTCCACCAACAGGGAATGCCCTAATCCGATATCATCGCGCGTATCGGTACGCCTTCCGCCTGTTTCGCTAAAATGAACATAGTGCGCGGGCTGAATGGGATCAAGCCTGGGTTCGTCGGTGGTCATATCGATTTGCAGGCTGAAATCAGACCTTAACCAGGAATTAAGATAAAAATGAAAATGCGAGAAATCAAATCCCATGCTTAAAATATCCTGATCTCTGACGCCCGCCATAATGGGAAAGAAAGCAGATTTTTCCTTGAAAAAATTAGCCAGTAAAAGTGGCCATAATGTCTTGCGATGGCATTCACTACCCAGGCGGATGAGATATTCTCTCAAATGATCTTTATCGTCCGTTAAAGAGATATAAATATTGCTCTTGCTCAGCAGATTCCTGGAAACAACGATCGAGGGGAGCTGCCGGAAGGTGTCCAGCGACGGCAGGACATCCCGCCAATGCAGCGGATGGCGTAAATCTTGTCCGTCCACGACGAGAGTCCCCGCCGGCATCTCCTTATATTCCCGCGACAAAATATAGGCATCCAGGGCGTTGCTCATAGTCCGGCTGCCATAAAAAATGGTCAGCATGGCGGCGATAAGCGTTTCCTCATCCCCGGTGGGGTTTGCCAGCAAGCTGGCCTGATAAAGGGATTCCGCCGTCATCAGGCCGGGATAATAAGCCATCAGCGTTTGCGCGCCGATTTCTTTCCTGAGAAAATGCAGCACATCAATTACCACCATGCCGAAGGGAATGTTTTCACTAACCGCCCTGCTGTGGCGCTGGAATGGCAAATTTCCAATGAGGCTAAGAGCGTCCTCGATGAAATCATGGATACGCCGGTGCCAGCGCTCGTTATCCCGCCGCCGTTCAATACCGCAGCCACGCTGCGGCTTAAACATAACTCCCGTCCCCCGATTACGCGATTTACTGTCGGTAATCACCCCGCGATAACTTTCTACCGTGGCACCCAGCCTGTCGGCCATAATCTGCGCGGAAGAGCGCCGTCCCCCTAACGCGCCAAAGCACGAGATCAGCTCGATATGGCTAATAGGCTGATCCGGGTGCAGCGAGCGATGTAACCCAAGAATAATATTTGATAGTTCAACGGCGTCGTAATGATTGATGGAAGCCAGGGCGCCATGGGCCTTTATTTCCATTTGCAGGCTATTTAGCCCGTTGCGAACGTAGTCAATACGACCATCAGGCCCTAATAATGCTGAAATCCGGTTTTTTTCTAAATTACCCTCTCCGACCACAACCTTAAAGGATTTTTGATCATTAATCCTTCTGCCGTTAGTGATATCCCCTATCTCTTGCGAAGAAACTATCCTCTGATCACTCCTCAGCATATTATTGATATAATCATTGTTAAGTCCCGCAAAACGATCGTCCCCCAAGCTGACCATCATATGAAAATCTTTATCATCGGTATAAAAAACCAACAACTTTCCGGCAGCCACATTGGCAAGCTGAGCGTTATTGTCAATATACTTATCTATAACCATAAATTTATTGAGCTTTATTATTGATATCCTATTACCATCCATTTTTCCGATCATTAGCCTTGCCAAACGTTCCAGCGCATCGGCTTGCTGAGGTACGAGATGTTTAGCGGCAATTAAAATTTCCAGTGCAAAACGGATGCTGGTTTTTTCGTTGGAACTTTTAGCGCTAAGTTCTTTGGCAATATCCATGATACTTTTGCTTGTCGGGCTTGAGTGCGGAAAATCCCCTTTTTCAACCATAAAGCTTTTACATTGGTTATAAGTAACTAACACATCGTCCTTGAAATGTCCCAATTGCTCAGTAATCAAAATGCATTTTTCATCACTGAGTTCCGCATCCAGCAGGCTATTATTCATCCCGGTAAACCTGCCGTTACCCACGCTGAGCATCAGATGTGAGATTGAACTGTCTTGAAGATTAGTAAAACGAACCAGTTTTCCCGGTTCAATACGCAGCATGTCGCTATAAGTCCTGATCTGAAAGGGATGTGGTATAATCTCAAGCATCGCTTCTGGGGAGTTTTTTTTATATGCTGCCAATAAATTATCCTTCTGATTAAGCGTGAGCTGTCCGGCTTTTTGCATAACCGATATAATAAATTCATAACTGTTTTTAGACGTTTGATCTTTGATAATGGATTTACGTATTTTTTTTTGCAGCAATAACTGTTGTTCCACACCATCATAATGCGATAAAAAAGTTGAAAACGTTATCGGCGTAGCCGGCTGCAGCAATTCACTGAAACCCGGCGGCGACAATAATAATTGTTCATTGTCGCGGCTAATCATAAAACTTTCCTGATAATCTTGAGCCAGTTGTTCCGTAGCGAAGTCTTTATAAGTGATCAAAGCGGCGGAACCGGAATTTTTAAAGCTCAGGGTCCATTTATCCTCAGTTAAAATCGCCACATCTTCGATGTCAGGCAGTTTTATAGACCGTAAATTTTCAGCATTAGGCTCAAGTAGATAATCTATATTTTTATATTTAGCGGCCAACAAGTAATGGCGAATAACTTCACTATTTATAATTGGGTCGAAAATAAATAGTGCGCGATAACGGACATTATAAAATCCATGATTAATGGCAAAGCGTTCCACTCCTTTTAATGCTTGTTTTAAATTCCCTTCAAATTTGAATCGATTGCAATAACGACGAAACCTTAAGGCTAAATTATCATCATAACTGAAAATTTCCTTGTCTAACGTCGATGTTGATACCACATTATAATCCTCAACATACAAGGTGGCGGACCTGCCATTCTTTAATATCAGTTGCTGGTTATTCATTATGAAGGCGTCGCCGCCAACTTCTTGCCACTGCGAGGCGGAAAGAGAGTGATCCAATTTTTGCAGTCCAAAGCCGGCAAATCTGTCGTTACCTAGACTAAGCAATAATAGCGTCAATTTATTGGTTAAATTATCCACTACCGCAACTTTATAGCCAGGGGGAATGAAACGCAATGACTCCCTTTCGCGTAAAATTATTTTTGGACTAGAACTTTCATCCCAAAAATAAAGTTCATTGGCAAATTGATAGGTTTCATCATCTATCCGGCGACATAGCTGAAACACTTGCAGCATCGCCTTAATGTTGTTATTTCCCAGGATATTTAAACGACCTTTTTCTTCATTTACCAGCGCTTTAACCAACATGACCATACGATCGCGTGTTTCCCCTTTGGTAAAAGTCTCGGCCACCTGTGTGGCGGTGGTGGCGGACTTTAACAATTCACCGATCCTGCCCGCCTGCTCGTGCAGTAATGCGTATCCCTGGCTACCATAGGATTTTATCACGCCATAGATATCCGCCGCGCCGGTTATGCCGGTAATCACTATACTTAACAAGGCTGATTCCCAGCCCTTCTGGCGCCTTTGCGCGTCCTGTTCGCGGGCGGCGCTTTGCAGTTGCAGAACACTACCGGCACCCGCCAGCATATCGCCCAGTATCATGGCGGCACAGCCCGCAGGTGAACCGCCGCTGAAAAACAGCGCCAGCAGAGAAATGGCATTGCTTGCAGCCAGTAAACGCTGTTGTGTCACGTCATCAGGGCCGGCATCGTTTGGATTGGTTGAAACCAGAGCATTATAACCAATATGCTCGTCCAGTTTTTCCATATCCAGATGTCTTAAACGTTCCCAAATATTGACCTGATTGATCAACACGATAGTGGATTCTAAAATACAGGCAGGCTTATTCAACCTTGGTGTCAGACTGGTTGATTCTAGCCATGCTTTATGTTGAATCGAGAGGTGCCCGGCGATAAAGTGCTTTAATGCGGTGGATGCGTCGTCAGGAGTCCAAAGATAAATTCTGCCCGTTGCCAGGGAGATAAATAACCCGCCTGTTGGCTCGGCGATAGCGACAATGCCCGGAACAGTGAACCGGCCTTCAGGGGTAGCCACACTGATCAGCCGCTCGCCTATCAGTCCATCCATCCAGCGATCAATCATATTTCGTAAATCACGATCCGCGTCGCTGGCCATAAATGGGAACAACGCCGCGACCATCCGGTTTTTAGCCATAGTAATATAAGCGGCGCTGATATCCGTACTAGCACCAAAGTATTCAAGCAACCGTTCTAGCTCAGCCGTCAGGGTGATGGCGTCACCATTAATAATAAATTCCAGATAGGAGAGAAAATTTTCCTTATCAGATCCCAAAATGGTAGTTTTAATAATGATATAATCATTATCTTCTTTTGCATTATTACCTATATTTAATATGGCGTTAGAGAATTCCTTTAGCAACAGCTGCCGGACGCTATAGATCCCTTCTTTTATATGCGTTGTCGGCTGCATGCCTTTGCGGTCGTGTTTCATAAAAAGAATAAGCAGGGAGATTTTTCTGGAAAGTTGATGCGCCGTCAGGGACAGGCCGTATTTTCTCTGTACCAGGTCACTTAACATCATATCAACAAAATTCAGGGTCACGTTATCACGTGCCGCCGGAAACTCTTGGGAAACACCGAATGTATGCAGCCATTGATTACGTTCCAGCATCATGTGGTGTCGGGACATGTTATTTCGGTTGGGATTCGGGTTAACAGGCGCCAAATCGGGTGGAGAAGGATAATGTCCATCTGCTGTCGGTTTATCCATGGCCGCGTTCATCTGAGAATATGTATTTATTTTTTCACGCAACGTCCGCCAATACGCCATGTGCTCTTCCTGGCTTGCACAAGCGGGTGATTGAGCTTCATCAGTTATTTGCCTTCTGCCACGTAAGATTTTATCGCTTATCTGCTCTGCTTTTTTTTTATTTTGCCTTGCGATATTCTTTCCGCGGGAACCACGCAGCGGGTAATAATGGCGGGGTATGGCGATCCATCCCGGGCTGGCTGCGCCTTTAGCGGGGCGATAGCCTCGCTATCGTCCCATCCTGGATATATTTTTGATGGCATAAGAGAGAAACCGGGCAGTCTGATCGAGGCGAACGCCTCAAGCAGCGCCGCGGTAAATCGAATCTTTTGCCGGGATAGCGGATGAACGCGTTCAGCGGCATCTCTGACTGCGCAAAGTACTCCTCTCGCCTCCCGTTGTTCCTCAGGCGGTAATTCCTCCAGCCATTTATTGCCGGAGATAGCCTCACTGCCATAGCGCAAATAGTACAGCAACGTATCATTGATTACTGGATGCGAAGCCTTTAATATATCTTTATTGCCATAAAATTTATTTTCATCATTCTTAAACTGACGTATTGTGACGCCCTCCCCATGTTGTTCTCTATTTGAAACGTTGGTTAGACTATGCGCTCCCCAGGTGACTTGCGGCGAATTATTTATTTTCGTTTTATTATTAAAGAAAGAAATAATAGAAAAAAGTTGAGTTGCATTCGCTATTAGCATAGATATTATATCCTTTTTTATTCACGGTGATCAGGTTGATGATTGGAAGAGGCTATAATCAATGGCGAACATTATCTTTTGCGGCGGCTAAGCGTCAACCGCGGATCAGGTTAATCAATATTTAATCATTACGCTGCGCCGGTGCCGGGGGGATATTAAATAGCGTTTATTACGCGGGCCATTCGCCATGAACCGCGCAACTTCTTCTGGGGATGCATCGTCGACGCCGCTGTGCGGCTCGGGCTTATCGGCGCAGCCAAAGTCCTTAGCCAGCCGCGTTTTTCCAGGTCGCCAGGGTAATTTCCAGCTGAGTTTGCTGATCCGACAGCCACATCAATCCGTCCTGCAGTGTTGCCTGCAAAGACATATTACGCGCCGCCAGCGCGGCCAGCTGCGCCATTTGCGCATCGTCGACAAAATAAACGCTCAGGTTGTCGTGCTGGGATAACATTGGCTCGACCTGTCGCCACCAAATCCGCGCCGCGCGCTCGTTATAGGCATAGAGCACCACATTGCGCGCCAGGTGGCAGGCTTTACGCAGCCGTTTTTCCTCCGGCAGCCCCAGCTCAATCCACCACTCCGGTTCACCGTGATCGTTGCGCAGCCATAATGCAGGCTCATCTTCGGCGCTGAGGCCGCGGGTAAACTCCAGGCGATCGTCGGCATGATAAATCCATGCCAGCAGCCGCAGCATCATGCGCTGCGGTGTTTCCGAGGGATGCTGGGCCAGTACCAGATTAACATCGGAAAAATAATTCCGGTCCATATCGGCGATGTTGACCGCCGCTTTATGTACAGTCGCTTTTAACGCCATGGTGATTCCGTAAGATATGCTTTGCCCGGCAGTGTACCTGACATCGCCCGTCGGCCGCCAGAAAAGCGGTAAATGCATAGTGTCGGCTCTATTAATTCCTAAACCATTTATTCCAGGGATAGGGGCGCTCTGTGCTATAGTCTGATAAGGAAATACTGTTGAAAGATGTAGGCGGGATGAGCGGCGGATGAAAATCGCACTTCATCCTCCCTCAGGGAACAGGCGGTATTTACCGCCGTAACAAGTAGGTGAGCTATTATGTCAACGAATGAAGAATATCAACCCATTAATTGTGATGATTACGATAATCTTGAGCTCGCCTGTCAGCGCCACTGGGTCCTCACTCTGACGCTTAAGAATGGAGATACCGTTGCCGGCACGGCGCGCGATATGATCTCAAGAAAACATGTCGAGTATCTGGTTATCGATGACGCTGGCGGCAGCCATGAAATACGGCTGGACCATATTGCCAGTTTCACCCATCCTGAACTCGGTACAGTGGTGGTTAGCGAATAACCCCCTCGCCCCTTCCTTCCTGACGGGCAGTAGGATTGCTACCCGTTAGCGTAACTCTATCGTATCCATTCCACATTCAGGCCTGTTTCCTCCTCCCCGGCCTGTCCTTCGCGAGTAATAAAGATGCCGGGTGCGGTTATCAGTTGCTCATTGTAATACACCAGAGGTGTGCGCTCGCGCTGCCAGGGCGCGATACCCAGCTCCTGCCATAATTTTTTTACCGATCGTCCATGGCGCCGGCCCAGGATATGCAGGGTACCGGTCGCCGAAAACCGCACGCTTACCCGCTCGTCCATCCGCGGCCGGCGCACCGCCCCGCCGCCGGAACCCAGGCGCAGCAGACCGAGATCCTCCGGCAGCGGCAGCGGTTGTCCGGTGTCCTCCCATAATAGCACCCGCCCCCTGAGCGGGGGCCACAGCGGCAGGATAAACAAGCGTTGGCGAAAGCGCCTGATCTGCCGGTCACCCAGCCGCATCATGGGCTCGGCGTCCTGGCGGCTTAACGCAACCTCCTGCCAGATCCTGGCCAGTTGTTCCTGCGCGGGCATGGCCATGCCAAACGACGCCAGCCAGCGGCGCAATACGGCCGCGCGCCGGATAGCGCTCATGCCCATCATCGGCGCCAGTTCGAGTGAGCCGTCATCGCGGGTTAATTGTTGCAGCGTCTCGGCGAGCAGCTCGTCGAGCAGGGTTTCCTGTTCGGCGCAAAGCGTAGCGCTGCGCGCCGCCGCCCGGCTGAAATGGGGCCAGCGCTCCTTAAGCAGAGGGAGAATGCGCAGGCGCAGAAAATTACGATCGAAGCGTTGATCCTGGTTACTCTCATCCTCAATCCAGCGTAAGCGCCGGCTTTCGGCATAGTCGCGCAGCTGCGCCCGGCTGATATCGAGTAAAGGACGCAGCAGCTCGTGCCCGTGGAAAGGCGACGCGGCGGCCATGGCCGACAATCCGGCCGGTCCGCTGCCGCGTTTTAGCGCCAGCAGCAGCGTTTCGCTTTGGTCGTCCTGATGCTGGGCGGTCAGCAATGTCTCTCCGGGCAGCAGCGCCAGGGCCAGCGCCTGGTAACGCGCGGAGCGCGCCGCCGCTTCAATACCGCCGTCGGCGGGATCCACGCTCACCCTGACCTGCTGGAACGGAATCGCCAGATGGCGGCACAGCGCCTGGCAATGCTGCGCCCAATCATCGGCATGGGCGCTCAAGCCATGATGAACATAGACCGCGCGCGGGGCGAGATCGGGCAGTTGCCGCCCGCGCAGGCATGCCAGCGCATCCAACAGCACCGTGGAGTCCAGTCCGCCGCTCAGGGCCACCAGCACCGTTCTGCGCCGCTCAAGCCTGGCGGCGATATGGCGGCAGAGCGCCTCACCGTCATCAGGCTTCATAGAGCTCCAGGGGCAGATCGTCGGGATCGGTGAAAAAGGTAAAGCGCCTGCCGGTAAGGGGATCGATGCGGATCGGCTCGCAGTCGACGCCGTCGATATGAAGCGCGCTGACGGCCGCGGCAATGTCCGCCACGCTGAACGCCATGTGGCGCAAACCGCGGGCCTCCGGGCGGCTGACCCTGGCCGGCGCGTTGGGAAAACTGAACAGCTCGATAATATAGTCGCCATTGAGCGCCAAATCGCCTTTCCAGGAATCGCGTTCGGCGCGATATACCTCGCTTAACAACGTGAACCCCAGGATGTCGCAATAAAATTGCTTACTGCGCGGGTAATCCGACGCGATGATGGCGATATGGTGCACCTGCTGTAGTTTTAGCATCGGCATAGTCCTTTTTATTCCGTTAATGCGCGTTGCCCGGGTTTGCCGCCCGGCGTTCAAAGGCAATTTACCACACTCTCTCCGCCCTCGCCCGCCTGTCATGCGCGCGGCAAGATGCATAAAACGCTCACGCCCGGAGTAATGCCTGGAATTATCCATTTCATTGATTTAGCATCTGATTAAATTATATACACCTTCCATTAAATTGATGCATAGCAACAGGTAACGCCATGAGCAGTTCCTCCCACATCCTTATTAATCGTCCAGCCGACCCCAGCCGGTTCGCTACCGGTCAAGTGGCGGGTATTAGCCCTTGCGAGGCGGTTACCGGAACATTTGCGCATTTGAAAGCGCCGCGTATCAGTCATCCGGTCAATATCATGGGCAGGCCTTCAGCCGCCGGTTTCCCACGCTCCCCGATTGCGGCGCGGCGCAGGCTGGCGCTGGCGGCAGGGCTCGGCGCCGCGGAGAAATTGGGCGACGACGAAGGCGTAAATTATTTTGCCGTCATGCTGGATAATGAAAAAGACGATGATGATACGCCCAGGGAAAATAAGGATTACAAGGCCGTACTGGCGCTGGAAAAAGGGATTATAAAATTGTTAGCCAATTTTATAAAGAAACACAGCGGATGCAGTTCCCGCAAAGCCAGCAGCGAGGCCAAAGCGCTTTTTAATACGTCCAGTAAAGATGTATTGAACAATCTGGATTGGAATACCGTTGAAGACAGTTTTCGTTTTCGCGGTACTCACTTTAACAGTACATTAATACCCGCGGGTCAAATAAAACTGGGTGATCAGGATATTTTTGCCGCGGGCTACGCTAACAAAGGGATCAGCAGTAAATCCAATGAGGAAACCACCCATGCGATGAATATGTGGATCTCGACGTTTTACGCGGGAGACGATAACCGGGATCCGCTGTTTTCCGGCATCCGCCACGGCGTACTGAGTCCCTTCGGCCTGAAAGCGGGCAGCGCGGAACGTCAACAAGGCGCGTTGAATCGGGCCAGGGAAGTGGCCGCCGCCGCGTTGTTCCTGCATCCGGAAAAACTGGCCGCGGCGTTGGCGGGCCAGACGGTAGTATTGCCGCTTACGTCGACGAGCCTGCTGACACCGGTGGATATCGGGCCGTCAACGGAGGAATCACAATTCAGGGATCAGATGGAAGCCTGGGAGAAACTGGGCGCCGGCCCGGTAGAAATACCTATCAGGAACGAGAAAGGCGAAATGGTGCGGGTCACCCTGCGCCTTAACATCGCCGCCTTTAATTTCGGGGTCAATGAGCTGGCGTTGAAACGGTTGCATCTGGGACATCGCACAGCCGACGCCTATAATCGCTCCGCCCTGGTCAAGCTGCTCGGCAAGGATCTTTCCCCCGGCTCGGCGCACGGAGGCTGGGTGGGGGAATATCTCGCTTCCCGGCCGGATAATGCCGACAGGGTTTCTTCGCTTGCCAGCGAACTGAAACAAATTTGGGCCAAGAAGACGTACCGTGCCGATAAAGGCGAGCCGTACAAGGCGGCCGTGCGGGTGGCGTTATTATCCCATGAAATAGGCATTACCCCCTGCTGGAACTGCAAGAGCGGAAAAGACCGCACCGGTATAATGGATGCGGTCATTAAGCATCAGGCCGTAAGTCAATACCTGCGTAAAACCGGTGCAGACAATGTATTGCCTGATGCAGAGAACAAAGCGCTGATGCAGAAAGTGATGCTCAACAGCGGAAATTTGCAAATCCAGCAGCATAACACCGGCGTTCCCGGCAACAAATGTATGAAGAACAATAAAATACTTAATTTTTTATTCGGCAAATTATCATTGCGCCGCAGCATTGGCGACAAAAAAATAGCCGACCAGGCAGAAGGCTTTTCTAAATACGTATAGGAGAGAGTATGGAAACCTTTTTGCAGGGTATATACGACCGTTATAATATTATCCCCCATGAAGAAAACACATTATATATTAATGAAGATGTGGTTATTTATTTTGATGAAACAGATAAGGATATCTTCTTGCTTTGTCCTTGTTTTCCCGTGCCGGCGCAGCAGACGCAATTGCTAGAGCTGTTAGCGCTAAATGGCAAAAGCGATATGAGCTTCTGCGCCGCCGATAATCTGATCCTGGCCAGATTAACCCTAAGGCAGCACGATGATTTCGACGACATGATGGAGAGATTCAGTGTATATATTGCGGAAATCGCGTGCGCCATTGAACGCGTTGATCAGGGCCCATGGTATCAGGCCGCCGGCCGCTTTGCCTGAAAATGGGCTGACACGACCGCCGCCTTTGCCGGCCCGGGGAATGGCCGCACCGGTTCGCCGCCGGCCGGCCCGGATGCCGCATGCTTATCACCGCGGCCTCAGGCCGGGCTATCGGTTTTCAGCACCCGCACCAGGTAACGACCGTCCTCGGTCAACTGGGCGCCGTGGATATCGGTTTCAAATCCCGGATAATGTATCCCGATGGTGCACAGCATAATCAGGAAATCCAGCACGCCGCGGCTTTGCTCGGTGATCATTTCACCCGGCATCACCACCGGCACTCCCGGCGGATACGGCAACAGCATATTGGCGGAAATACGTCCCAGCAGGTCAGGCAACTCCACCGTCTCCACATTGCCCCGCACCTGTTGCTGGAAAGCGGCATGGGGCGTCATTTTCATCTCGGGCAGCACGTCGAAGGCGCTTAACATCAGATGCGGCAGCCGGTGTTGCCGGATCAAGCGGTGAATGCCCTGGGCCAGATCCTGGATACGCATATTGCGATAGAAATCGGGATCCTCGGCGAACAGATCCGGCAGCATATTCCTCACCCGCAAATTCAGATCATAGGACCGTTTAAATTCCGTCAGCCCGCGCAGCAGGCTCATGGCCTTGGTTTTATCAATGCCGATGCTGAACAGGAACAGCAGGTTGTAGGGGCCGGTTTTTTCCACCACCACGCCGCGCTCGTCGAGGAATTTGGCCACCAGCGCCGCCGGTATGCCTTCCTCGGCCATGTTGCCGAACTCATCCATGCCTGGCGTCAGAATGGTGACCTTGATCGGGTCGAGATACATATGGTCGGCGTCGGCATGGTTAAAACCGTGCCAGGGCGCGCCCGGCTCGATGGGCCAGCACACCGCCTCCTCGATAATCTCCGGTTGCCAGATATCGAAAAACCAGCCCTCGGACTCCTCACGCAGACGCTGCACCTCTTTGCGAAAATGCAGCGCCCGCTCGATGGAGCGCAGGATCAGCCGCCGCCCGGGCTTGCCGCGCACCATGGCCGCCGCGGTCTCAATCGACGCCACGATGCCGTAATTCGGCGACGTCGTGGTATGCATCATATAGGCTTCGTTAAAGGTGCGTTCGTCATAATCACCTTTAATATGAATCAACGAGGCCTGGGAAAACGCCGCCAGCAGTTTATGAGTGGACTGGGTTTCAAAAATCACCTTGCCGGGAATACGGTCGCCGCTCATGCCGCTTTTGCCGCGGTAAATCGGATGAAAATTGGTATAAGGCACCCAGGCGGAGTCAAAATGGATCGAGGCCACCTCCAGGGTTTCTTTAATATACTGTGTATTATACAGCAAGCCGTCATAGGTTGAATTGGTGATCACCGCATGCACGGGCCAGGAGGCGTGGGGGGTTTGCGCTACTTTCAGCGCAATGCTTTCCCGGCTGAACTCACGTTTGGGAATGCCGCCCAGGATCCCGTAGGCATTGCGGATAGGACACAGGTAGATCGGCACAATGTCGCTCATCATCAGCAAATGCGTCAGCGACTTGTGGCAGTTGCGATCGATAAGCACCGTGCTGCCCGACGGCGCGGCATACATCCCCACCATTTTATTGGCGGTGGATGTACCGTTGGTCACCATATAGCTTTGCTCCGCGCCGAAGATGCGGGCGATAAACTCTTCCGCCTCCAGGTGCGGGCCGGAGTGATCGAGCAGCGATCCCAGTTCGGTTACCGAGATCGAGACATCCGCCTTCAGGGTGTTGGCGCCGAAAAAATCATAAAACAGGCTGCCCACCGGGCTTTTTTGATAGGCGGTGCCGGCCATGTGTCCGGGGGTGCAAAAAGTATATTTACCCTCCTTCACGTAGTTGAACAGCGCCTTGGTAAAGGGGGGAATAATGGCGTCGATATATTCGTCGGTATACTGACGGATGCGCACGCTGATATCGTCGGCCACGCCCAGGCCGTACTCAAAAAAGTACAGCACCATACGCATTTCGTTCAGGCTGACGTCCAGTGACGAATGGGTGTTGATAAACGCGTAGAGCGGCAGGTATTCGTTCAGTTCATTGATCTCGATGCAGAGATCCATACTGTACTGATCCCAGTCGAAAATCACGCCGCAGATGCGCGGATTCTGCTCGATAAGCTTGACCAGATCGCCGCTCGAGGTGGGATAGACTAATTGAAAACCCTGCGTTTTCAACGCCTCGTCCAGCTCACGGATGGGTTCATTTTTATAAAATACCCGCTCCGGACTTAGTATTGCAATGATGTTCATTCAGCCGGTCCTTTTAGCCTGGGTCTATTTTACCTGAAGATGTCGCTTAAAAAGTTCCCTTGAAAACTTCCCTGGCAATACTACGCCGCCCAATAAGCATAGATGACTTCGTCACGGCCATGGCCGCAAACGCCGGCGGTTGCGCGCGGCCCATGAAAAAACACCCCGCGAGCGCACGCTGGCGGGGTGTTTGGCCGTGATCGACCGCGCGGTGCCGGCAGCGCATGCCGGCGCGGCCGGGTGGGTATCAGCAGTAGCCGTAATTCATCAGCCGCTGATAACGGCGGTTCAGCAGCTCTTCTTCGCTCATTCTGTCCAGCTCGTCCAGGTCGGAGAGCAACTGCGCTTTTAATGACGCCGCAATAGCCAGCACATCGCGATGCGCGCCGCCCAGCGGCTCGGGAACTATGCTGTCGATAAGCTCCAGTTCCTTCAGACGCGGCGCGACGATGCCCATCGCCTCGGCGGCAATCGGCGCCTTGTCGGCGCTTTTCCACAGGATGGACGCGCAGCCTTCCGGTGAAATCACCGAGTAGGTGCTGTACTGCAGCATATTGACCTTATCGCCCACGCCGATGGCGAGTGCGCCGCCGGAGCCGCCCTCGCCGATAACGGTGCAGACCACCGGTACCCGCAGCCCCGGCATTTCGCGCAGGTTGTGGGCAATGGCCTCGGACTGGCCACGCTCCTCGGCGCCGACGCCCGGATAGGCGCCTGGGGTATCGATAAAGGTCAGCAGCGGCAGGTTAAAACGATCGGCCATTTCCATCAGCCGCAGGGCCTTGCGATAGCCTTCCGGCGCGGGCATGCCGAAGTTGCGGCGGATTTTTTCTTTGGTTTCCCGGCCCTTTTGATGGCCGATGATCATCACCGGCCGGCCGTCGAGGCGGGCCATGCCGCCGACAATCGCTTTATCGTCGGCATAGGCGCGATCGCCCGCCAGCTCATCAAAGTCGGTGAAAATATGCTGGACGTAATCCAGCGTATAAGGCCTGCGGGGATGACGGGCCAGCTGGGCTATTTGCCAGGCCCCCAGATCGGAGAAAATTTTACGGGTCAGCTCTACGCTTTTTTCACGCAGCCGCTGCACCTCTTCATCCAGATTAATATCTAATTTTTCGTCTTGACGGCTGACTGCGGTCAGCGAGTCAATTTTCGCTTCCAGCTCTGCAATCGGCTGTTCAAAATCAAGAAAATTCAGACTCATAGTATTCCTATATTAGTCAAATTCCAGTTCTACCTGTTCGTTGCCTACCAGGGTACGCAAATCATTCAGCAACCGGTCGGTCGGCGTGACACGCCATGTCGCGCCAAATCGCAACCTGGCGCGAGCATCTTCGCGTTGATAATAAAGATGCACTGGAATCGTCCCGGATCGGTGTGGTTCCAACGATTGGCGGAGACGGTTTAAAAGCTGGTCATCAATTTGCCTGTCAGTCAGCGAGATAGCAAGACCCCGGGCATATTTTTCACGTGCTTCGCTGATATCCATCAGTTCACGGGCGGTCATTTTAAGACCCCCGTTGAAGTCATCAAAGCTGACCTGTCCAGATGCGATCAGGATACGGTCTTTTTCCAGCAAATGCTGGTATTTTTCCAACGCATCCGTGAACAACATCACGTCGAGGCGACCGGACCTGTCGTCGAGGGTCAAGACCCCGATGCGGTTACCCCGTTTGGTCACCATAATGCGGGCGGAAAGCACCAGGCCCACCGCGGTAATCATCTTGCCGCGATCGGTGGGATGCATGTCCTTCAGGCGCAGGCCGCCGGCATAACGCTCGATTTCGCGCAGATAACGCGTAATGGGATGGCCGGTCAGGTACAGCCCCAGGGTTTCGCGCTCGCCGTCCAGCACCACATGTTCCGGCCAGGGCGGCACGGTGCTATAGGATGCCTCCACCGCCTCGGGCGCGTCGGCCAGCACGCCGAACATATCGCCCTGGCCGATGGCTTCCGCCTTGGCGTGCTGGTCCGCCGCCTTAAGCGCATCGTTAAGGGAATTCATTAACGCGGCGCGGTGCGGCCCAAGGCGGTCGAACGCCCCGGACATAATCAGTTTTTCCAGCATGCGGCGATTAAGCTTTTTGATATCGGTGCGGGCGCAAAGATCAAACAGCTCTTTAAAATGGCCGTCCTGGTTGCGGGCATCGATAATCGCTTCGATCGGGCCCTCGCCCACGCCTTTGATAGCCCCGATGCCGTAAACGATTTCGCCTTCGTCATTGACATGGAAATGATACTGCCCGCTGTTGATATCCGGCGGCAAGACCTTCAGGCCCATGCGCCAGCACTCGTCCACCAGGCCGACCACTTTTTCGGTATTGTCCATATCGGCGGTCATCACCGCCGCCATGAACTCGGCCGGATAGTGCGCCTTCAGCCACAGGGTCTGATACGAGACCAGGGCATACGCGGCGGAGTGGGATTTATTAAACCCATAACCGGCGAATTTCTCCACCAGATCGAAGATTTTCATCGACAGTTCGCCGTCGATACCGTTTTTTTCCGCCCCTTCCTTGAAGATGGAACGCTGCTTTTCCATCTCCTCGAGTTTCTTTTTGCCCATGGCGCGGCGCAACATATCCGCGCCGCCCAGGGTATAGCCCGAAAGCACCTGGGCTATCTGCATCACCTGTTCCTGGTAGAGGATAATGCCGTAGGTCGGCTCCAGTACCGTGCTCAGGGATTCATGCTGCCATTGGATATCCGGATATGAAATAGCCTCGCGCCCGTGTTTACGGTCGATAAAGTTATCCACCATGCCGGATTGCAGCGGACCGGGACGGAACAGCGCCACCAGGGCGATCATATCTTCGAAGCAGTCGGGCTGCAGGCGCTTGATCAGATCCTTCATGCCGCGGGATTCTAGCTGGAATACCGCGGTGGTTTCCGAACGCTGCAGCATATCGAAGCTTTTTTTATCCTCGAGCGGGATCGCCGCGATATCCACCGGCGCCAGGCCGTGCCTGGCGCGGCGGGCGTTAATCATCTCCAGCGCCCAGTTGATGATGGTCAGGGTACGCAGCCCCAGGAAGTCGAACTTCACCAGCCCGGTATATTCCACATCGTTTTTATCAAATTGCGTGACCGGGTGATTACCCTCGGCGTCGCAATAGAGCGGGGCGAAGTCGGTTATCCGGGTGGGGGCGATAACCACCCCGCCCGCATGTTTGCCGGCGTTGCGGGTGACGCCTTCGAGCTTGCGCGCCATGTCGATAAGCGCCCGGACTTCTTCATCGGCGTCGTAGATCGCCTGCAGCTGCGGCTCGGCGGCAAAGGCCTTTTCCAGCGTCATGCCCGGGTCGGGCGGCACCAGCTTGGAGATGCGATCGACAAAACCATAAGGATGGCCCAGTACCCGGCCGACGTCGCGGATCACCGCCTTCGCCGCCATGGTACCAAAGGTGATGATCTGCGATACCGCCTCGCGGCCGTAGGTCTCGGCCACGTGGTCGATAACCAGGTCGCGCTTCTCCATGCAGAAATCCACGTCGAAGTCGGGCATCGAGACGCGTTCCGGGTTGAGGAACCGTTCAAACAGCAGATCGAACGCCAGCGGATCGAGATCGGTGATTTTTAATGAGTAGGCCACCAGCGAACCCGCGCCCGACCCGCGCCCAGGCCCCACCGGCACGCCGTTATCCTTCGACCACTGAATAAATTCCATCACGATCAGAAAGTAGCCGGGAAATCCCATCTGGTTGATCACCTTCAGCTCGATTTCCAGGCGTTCATCATAAGGCGCACGCTTGACGCTGCGTTCCTGCTCGTCCGGGAACAGGAAGGCCAGCCGTTCCTCCAGCCCCTCGCGGGAGCGGGCCACCAGGAAATCCTCGGTGGTCATGTCGCCGGTGGGGAACTGCGGCAGGAAATATTCCCCCAGCCGGATGGTGACGTTGCAGCGCTTGGCAATCTCAACGCTGTTTTGCAGCGCTTCCGGCAAATCGGCGAACAGCTCGCACATTTGTTCTTCGCTGCGCATAAACTGCTGCGGGCTGTAATTGCGCGGCCGTTTCGGATCGTCCAGGGTAAAGCCGTCATGGATCGCCACGCGGATTTCGTGGGCGTCAAAATCGCCTTCGCCGATAAAACGCACATCGTTGGTGGCCACCACCGGCAGCCCGCGCTCGATGGCGATGGCGACCGCGGCATGCAGGTAGCTTTCTTCATCCGCGCGGCCGGTACGGGTCAGTTCAAGATAATAACGATCGGGAAAATACCGTTGATAAAACGCCAGGCATTGGTCAACCTGCGGCATATTGCCGCGCATCAGGAACTTGCCGACGTCGCCTTTGCGACCGCCGGAGAGCAGCAGCAGCCCTTCGTTATGCTTTATCAGCCAGTCCCGATCGATTATCGGACCCGCCGCGCCGTAGCCGCGCTGGTAGGCCTCGGAAATCAGCAGCGTGAGGTGTTGATAACCGACGTTATCGGCCGCCAGAATAGTCAGTTCCGCCATTTCCTCGCCGAGCATATCGCTCTGCACCAGGACATCCGCCCCGACGATAGGCTTGATCCCGGCCCCGTGCGCGCTGCCGTAGAATTTCACCAGGCCGCACAGGTTCATGAAATCGGTAATGGCCAGGGCGGGCATATTCAGCGCCGCCGTTTTTTTAACCAGCGGGCCGATTTTAGCCAACCCGTCGATCATCGAGTAGTCGCTATGAACGCGAAGGTGAATAAAACGTGGTTCGGCCATTATCCTGCTACCAAAAGTTGATTTTTTGTGGTGAAGACCCGAAATCCACCGGGATACCGGCCTTTTAGACCAGCCCCAGTACCCGTTTTACCGGCGCGAAGCTGCGGCGATGATGCACCGTGGCGCCCAGCAGCGCCAGTTTTTCCAAATGGAACGCCGTCGGATAGCCTTTATGCTGCGCAAAACCATATTCGGGAAACTCCAGATCCAGCACCGCCATCTCCCGGTCCCGCGACACTTTTGCCACGATGGAGGCCGCGCTGATTTCCGCCACCCGGCTATCGCCTTTGACCACCGCCAGCGACGGCATGGACAACAGCGGGCAGCGATTGCCGTCTATTAAAACAAAGTCCGGCGGGATATGCAGCCCCTGGACCGCGCGCTGCATCGCCAGCAAGGTGGCATGGAAGATATTCAACCGGTCGATTTCCTCGGCTTCGGCGCGTCCCAGGCACCAGGCCAGGGCCTTATCGGTGATTTCGTCATACAGCGATTCGCGGCGTTTGGCGCTGAGTTTTTTGGAATCCGCCAGGCCGGCTATCGGCCGCCGGGGATCGAGGATCACCGCCGCGGTCACCACCGCGCCGACCAGCGGCCCGCGGCCGACTTCGTCAACGCCTGCGATACAGGCGGCCTGCGGATAAACAAACAATTCCATCATGATAGCTACCGTGAACGCGCAGGCTGCGCGATGAGTTGCAGCACCGCCTGGGCGGCCTGCTCGTCGGCGTTACAGCGAATTTGCTGGTGCAAATCGCGAAAAGTCTCTTTAAGCACCTGGCTATCGACACTCTTTTTTAACAAGGGCGCCAGCGCCGAGGCCAATTTTTCCGGCACGCAGTCTTCCTGCAGCAGTTCCTGCACCAGCTCGCGCCCGGCCAGCAGGTTGGGCAGCGAGACATAGGGCGTCTTCACCAGGCGCCGCGCCAGCCAGTAGGTGAAAGGTTTCATGCGGTAGCCCACCACCATGGGGCATTTGGCCAGCATGCATTCAAGGGCGGCGGTGCCGGAGGCCAGCAGGGCCGCGTCGCTGGCCACCATCGCCTCGCGCGCCTGCCCGTCGAGCAGATGCACCTGAAGATCCGGCGCTACCCGCGCTTTAATGGCGTCGAACTGCGCGCGGCGGCGGGCATTGACCAGCGGCACCAGGATATCGAGTCCGGGATATTGGGTGCTAAGCAGCTGGGCGGCATGGAGGAAATCGGCGCTGAGCATCTCGACTTCCGCGCCGCGGCTGCCGGGCAGCAGGGCCAGGCAGCGGGCATCCTGGGCAATGCCCAAATGTTGCCGGGCGGCCGCTTTATCCGGATCGAGGGGCATGGCGTCGGCCAGGGTGTGGCCGATAAACTGGCAGGGAACGTTATACCGGTCGTAAAAGGCTTTCTCAAACGGCAGGAATGCCAGTACGTTGTCGGTGGCCCTGCCGATTTTAAATACCCGCTTCTGGCGCCAGGCCCATACCGACGGACTCACGTAATGAATGGTGCGGATACCGCGCCGCTTGAGCCGGCCTTCGAGGGTGATATTAAAATCCGGCGCGTCGATGCCGACAAACACCGCCGGGCGCAGCGCGGTGAAACGCCGGGTCAGGTCGCGACGGATGTGCAGCAGCCGCGGCAGCCGCCCTATCACCTCGACGATGCCCATCACCGCCAGCTCTTCCATCTCGTACCACGCTTCGCAGCCTTCGGCCTGCATACGCGGGCCGGCGACGCCGACAAAACGGGCGTCGGGCAGATGCCGGCGCAGCGCGCGGATCAAGCCGGCGCCAAGGACATCCCCCGATGCTTCGCCGGCTACCAAGCCGATTACCACCGCGCAAGCCTGCATGTTCAGCGGATAATACCCCGTTGCGAACGGGCCAGGAAATCGGTAAAGGCGGAAATCACCGGATGCTGGACCGCCATGGCGTCGAGTTCGGGTTTTACTTCATCCAGGGTCTTGCCGCTGCGATAGATAAGCTTATACGCGGCGCGAATGGCGTGTTGGGCTTCCTTATCGAAACCGCGGCGCTTAAGCCCTTCGATATTAATGCCGAACGGCGTGGCGTGATTGCCCTGGGCGATGACAAACGGCGGCACGTCCTGGGCCACGCCCGAGCAGCCGCCGACCATAACATGGGCGCCGATGCTGCAAAACTGATGCACAGCGGTCAGGCCGCCGATAATGGCGTAATCGCCCACCGAGACATGGCCGCCCAGGGTGGCGTTATTGGCCAGGATACAGCGATCGCCGATAACGCAATCGTGAGCGATATGGGTATTGATCATCAGTAGATTATCGCTGCCGATGCGGGTCACTTCCCCGCCCTGGGCGGTGCCGCGATGCACGGTCACGCTTTCGCGGATGCTGTTGCGATCGCCGATTTCAACACGGGTGGGTTCGCCGGCGTACTTCAGATCCTGGTTCACTTCGCCGATGGAGGCGAACTGGTAGATCAGGTTATCTTCACCGATCTTGGTAATGCCGTTGATGACGATATGGGATTTCAGCACCGTGCGGGCGCCAATCTCGACCTGCGGGCCGATAAAGCAAAACGGCCCGATCTGTACACCGGCATGAATGATGGCGCCGTCTTCAACTATGGCACTGGGATGGATAAAGGCGGATTGATCAATCACGTTTTCAGGACTCCCGACGACGGGCGCACATCATTGACGCTTCGCAAGCGATCTCGCCGTCCACCTTGGCAACCCCCTGGAAACGAGCAACTCCGCGGCGCTCTTTAATGAATTCGACTTCAAGGATCATTTGGTCGCCTGGTTGCACCGGGCGTTTAAAGCGCGCGTGATCCACCGCTGCAAAATAGTATAGCTCACCCGGCTCCAGCTTACCGACGCTCTTAAAAGCCAGGATACCCGTTGCCTGCGCCATCGCTTCCAGGATTAGCACACCGGGGAAGATGGGTTTGCCGGGGAAATGTCCCTGAAAAAACGGCTCGTTAAAAGAAACATTTTTCACCGCACGCAGGAATTTCCCTTTTTCAAAATCCAGCACCCGGTCCACCAGCAAAAAAGGGAAACGGTGCGGCAATAGTTCTAATATCTCTTCTATCTGCAGAGTATGAGCATGAGTGTCATTAGTCAAAATACTCTTCCTGTCTGAAAAAACGATGGCATTAACAACACGGCCTGCAACAATCCCACACAGGACAATTTAGCAGGCCGCAAATAAAAAATGTCTTGCCAGGCTTTAAGTGCCTGAACGCGCATAATTATCACTATCTGGCGAAGGCGATTAGTTTTTTGCCAGGTTTCGCTCGATAGCTTTCAACCGCTTGCTGATCTCGTTGATATTCATTACTAACGCTGCGGTCTTGCGCCACACTTTATTGGGTTGCAGCGGAATACCCGAGGAGTATACGCCAGGTTCAGTGATAGGTCTCATCACCATTCCCATGCCGGTGATGGTCACTTTGTCGCATATTTCCATATGGCCGTTGATGACGCTGGCGCCGCCAATCATGCAATAGCGGCCTATTCGCAGGCTGCCGGCCATAATAACGCCGCCCGCAACCGCGGTATTGTCGCCAATTATGACGTTATGTGCAATCTGGCACTGGTTATCAATGATGACGCCATTGCCGATAATAGTGTTATCCAGCGCGCCGCGATCGATGGTGGTGCAGGCGCCAATTTCAACCCGATCGCCAATTTCAACCGTGCCCAGTTGGGGAATCTTAATCCAGTTGCCGCGATCGTTGGCATAACCGAAACCATCGGCGCCGATAACGGTGCCCGACTGGATCAGGCATTTTTCGCCGATGCGCACTTCATGATAAACGGTGACGTTGGCCCACAGCTGGGTGCCCGCGCCGATGACCGTATTTTTACCGATAAAGCAGCCCGGACCGATAACCACGTTATCGCCCAGGATCACGCCGGATTCAATGACCGCGTTGGCCCCGACGGCCACCTGGCTGCCAAGCTGCGCGTCGGCTGCAATGACCGCGCTGGGGGCGATATCCTGTGCGGCGGCGGGCGTGGTATTTAGCAATTGCGCCATATGCGCATAGGTCAGGTAGGGATTTTTAACCACCAGCGCGGCGCTGTGGCAAAAGGGCAGGTCGGCTTCGGTAAGAACGATCGCGCCGGCCTGGCAGGAAGCAAGTTTTTCACGAAAACGGCTATCAGCCAGAAACGTAATCTGGTCCGCCTTGGCGGAGCCCATGGAAGCAATGCCGGTGATGACAAGAGAGCCATCACCGTGCAATTGTGCATCCAACTGCTGCGCTAAATCAGCAAGTCGAATTGATGGCATGACTTATTTAACCTGTTTTAACACATCAGCCGTAATGTCATTGGCAGAACCGGCATACGCCACGGCGTTGGCATCGATAACGATGTCATAACCTTGTTTGCTGGCGACGGCTTTCACCGCATCCTGAATACGGCTCAGGATTTTATTGCGTTCTTCACCCTGACGGCGACGATTGTCCTGTTCAAAGGCCTGCGCCTTGCCGGAGAAGTCTTCACGTTGCGCCATGACTTCCTTCTCCAGACGGCTGCGATCGGCGGCTTTCATGGTAGAGCCGTCACGTTGCAGGCGCTGCATTTTGGTCTGCAGATCACGTTCCTGCGCTTGCAGGTCGGTTGCCCGGCCCTTGAACTCATTTTCGAGTTGTTTAGCGACAACAGCGCGCTGAGGAGACTGCTGAAAGATATTGGCAATATTGACAACAGCAATTTTATCAGCAGCTTGCACGCTGGCTGAGGCAGCCAATGCTAATCCGAGGCCCGCGGCATACAACCACTTTTTCACTATAAACTCCTTAACACTACATTTAAGTTTGAAAACATTTCAACGCGGCAGGAACTAACACCCAAACCGGCGGCATGGCCGCCGGTCATGTCATTCAGGCTCCGTTCGCTGCCTTGCATGGTGCCTGCGCTGTGAATCGACGCAATGTTACCACGTTTTACCGATATTAAACTGGAACTGCTCCGCCTTATCGCCATCGTACTTCTTGACCGGCTGGGCATAAGAGAATACCAACGGCCCGAGCGGAGACATCCACTGCAGGGCAAAACCGCTGGAAATGCGGATATTACCCGGATTACTGTAGTCAGGTACGTTGTATTGCCGGGTCTGCGCGGTGTTTTCCCACGCGGTGTCCCAGACGGTGCCGCTGTCCACGAACAGCGAGGTACGTACCGAGTTGGCGTATTTCGGGCTGATAAACGGCGTCGGCACGATAAGCTCGGCGCTCAACAGCGCCATGGCGTTGCCGCCCACCGCATCGCTGGATTTATCCAGCGGGCAATCGCCAAGCGACGACTCGCCGCCGCCGCACTTATAATACGCCGCTTTCGGCCCGATGGTATTGGACCGGAAACCACGCACGGTGCTAGAACCGCCGGCGTAGAAGTTATCGTAGAACGGCATTTCCTTGCTGCCGATGCCATCGGCGTAACCCGCGCGCCCACGGCCCATCAGCACCCAGCTGCCGGAGTCGGTCAGCGGCACATAGCTGGTGGTATCGAAAGTCACCTTGTAGTATTCGTTATCCGAACCCGGCACGGTGACCTTGCCGGTCAGGCTGGCGCTGGTACCCGATGTAGGGAAATAGCCCCGATCCAGGTTGCTGTAATTCCAGCCGGTGGTCAGGAAGAAATCATTGGCGCTGAAATCAGCGTCGTTGTCTTTCTTCTCGCCCGCCACGACCTTGGGTTGGAAACCGGTGGATTCCAGGTAACGCCACATGGCAATCTGCGGATACATATTCGACAGATCGTTATGGACATAATCCACGCCCAGGCGCAGCGCACTGGTTTCACTGATCGGGAAACCGAGCGTGGTGCCTAAGCCATAGCTCCTGTTGGTGTAATCCGACAGGTCGGCGTTATCGGCGTCGAAGTTATTGTAGAAAATGCGCCCGCCGAGACTGACGCCGTCCACCGTAAAGTACGGGTCGGTCAGCGAAAGTTCGGCATAGGTCTGGTAATCGTTCTTGGTGCCGCTGAAACCAACGGAATTACCGGTGCCCAGCCAGTTGTCCTGCTGGATGCCGAACTGGAAGCTGACGCCGCTCTCGGTGCCGAAGCCCACGCCGAAGTTGATGCTGCCGGTGTTGCGCTCCTTCACCTTGTACGTCACGTCCACCATATCATCGGTGCCGGGAACACGCTGCGTGTCCACGTCAACCGTTTCAAAGTAGCCCAGGCGGTTCAGGCGCTCCTTGCCCTGATCCACCAAGTTGCTGCCAAGCCAGGCGCCTTCCATCTGGCGCATTTCGCGCCGCAACACCACGTCTTTGGTGATATCGTTGCCTTCGAACTTCACGTGCCTGACGTAAAAACGGTTGCCCGCGTCCACATTGACATGGAGTTTGACGGTTTTGTCGGCGTCGTTGATTTCCGGTTGCGTCACCACGCGCGGATAGGCATAACCATAACGGCCCAGCAGCTGCTTGATGTCGTTTTCCATCTTGGTGACTTTCGCGCCGCTGTACAGCTCGCCCGGCTTAACGCGCGACAGGGCGTCGATCTCGGCGGAGTGGCCGGCCAGGTTGCCGTTGACCACGGTGCCCGACAGGGTGTACTGCGCGCCTTCGGTGATATTCAGGGTGATATAGATACCCTTTTTGTCCGGCGTCAGGCTCACCTGGGTCGAGTCGATATTAAAGCGGGCATAGCCCCGGTCAAGGTAGAAGCTGCGCAGGGTCTCGAGATCGCCCGCCAGTTTCTGCTTCTGGTATTTACGATCGCCGACCACGTTCCACCACGGCACTTCATCGCGCAGCTGGAAGCGCGAAACCAGTTCGTCGGTGGTGAAGGCATGATTGCCGACAATGTTGATTTGCTGGATCTTGGCGGAAACGCCCTCGGTAAAGACCAGTTTTAAATCTACCCGGTTACGCGGCAGCGGCGTGACCACGGCTTTCACCGACGCGCTGTATTTACCGACGCTGTAGTAGAAATCCTCCAGCCCTTTCTCGATGTTGGAAATCGTGGTGCGGTCCAACGCCTCGCCGACGCGCACGCCGGAAGCCTCGAGATTCTGCTTGAGCATATCCTCCTTCACCGCCTTGTTGCCGGAGAAGGTGATACTGGCAATAGTGGGACGTTCCTTGACCTGAACGAGCAGTGTGTCTCCATCACGCAGCACCCGGACATCCTCGAAGTTCCCGGTGGCAAATAAGGCGCGGATAGTATTGCCGATATCTTCATCACTGGCCGTGTCTCCGACACGTACCGGCATACTGAGTAACGCCGCACCGACGGCGACCCGTTGCAGTCCTTCGAAATGAATGTCCTTCACTACGAACCCGTCTGCACCGTATACGGTGGCGCTGCTAAGAAGCAGCGACGCTATGAGCAACTTTTTCATCGCCATCGTGGTTATGCGTTCTTCCTAACATAATCCCCGGCGCTAGAGCCGGGAGAAATCATTGAAAAGAGCAAGGCCCATTAACAGCACCAGCAAAATCGAGCCGATACGATAACTGAAATCCTGCACTCGTTCGGAAACCGGCCCCCCCTTAAGCTTTTCTATCGCCAGGAAGAGCAAGTGACCACCATCTAACACCGGTAACGGGAACAGGTTGATGATACCCAGGTTGACGCTGATAAGCGCCAGGAACATCAGGTAGTAGATCAAACCATATTCCGCTGACATCCCCGCGCCTTGGGCTATTGATATCGGCCCGCTCAGGTTGTTCAGCTTAACATCTCCCGTGACCAGTTTGCCTAGCATACTGACCGTCAATTTCATCAGTTGCCAGGTTTTTTCGCCAGCCTGATAAAACGCGGGAAACAGGCCGTACTGGCGTATCGTTTTGTATTCCTCGGGCAGGGGCGTCACTTTCGGCACCACGCCCGCGAAGCCTTCCACTTCGCCTTTACCTACCGACTTCTCGTCGGGCACCAACGTCACCGGCAGGCTTTCACCCTGTCGGTCGATTTCCAGGGCCAGCGGCTTGCCGGGATTATCCCGCACCCGCATGACGAAATTCTGCCAGCGGCCGATAGGCTGACCATCGACTTTAACGATCCTGTCGCCCGCTTGCAAACCGGCTTTTGCCGCCGCCGATGCATTTTGCACCTCGGCGAGCACCGGTTCTATCTGCGGACCCCGGGGAATAATCCCCAACGCGATGATAGGATCCTGCTTATCCGGTTCAAAATCCCACCCGCGCAGATCGAGTATCTTCCGTTCGATATGGGAAGACCCGAAAGGCGCCACCCCGACGCTGGTCTGGCCGTCGCCAATCTTGCCGATAAGCTCCAGCCGCACCGAATCCCAGTCAGGCGTTTCGATACCGTCAACCGACTTTAGTTCCATGCCGGGCGAAATATCGGCCTGCGCGACGATAGAATTGGGGGTAACCTCACCGATTACCGGACGAAAACTCGGCACGCCGATCAAAAATACCAGCCAGTAGGCAAACACCGCAAAAATAAAGTTGGCGATGGGGCCGGCGCTGATAATGGCGGCGCGCTGCCAAACCTTCTTGTGGTTAAACGCTTCATGCCGGCGTTCGGGGGCGACGGTATCCACCCGTTCGTCCAGCATTTTCACATAGCCCCCCAAGGGGATGGCCGCGATAACATACTCGGTGCCGCGCTTATCCCGATGACGCCACAGCGCGCGGCCGAATCCGATGGAGAATCGCTCCACCGTAACACCGCACCGGCGGGCCACCCAGAAGTGACCGAACTCGTGCACGGTGATCAATATACCCAACGCAACGATAAATGCGGCGAGACTCCAGAGAAAGTGCAACATGATAACTCCTGGCCCCTCGATTAAATAGCTCTAAAAATCAGCAGCATTAAACAGGCGAAAACCGGCACCGCGGCGGTCAGGCTATCGATGCGGTCCAAGATGCCGCCGTGCCCCGGAATCAGGTGCCCGCTGTCCTTGATACCGGCCTCGCGTTTAAACATGCTTTCCGTTAAATCGCCCAGCACCGACGCCAGGGCGGCAATCACCGAGCACAGCAGCAGGCTGAGCGGCAGCGCGTCCAGCGGGGCGTATTTGCCGAACAGCCAGGAAATGACGGCCGAGGTCACCAGCCCGCCCGCCAGGCCTTCCCAGGTCTTGCCGGGAGAGACCTTCGGCGCCAGCTTATGCTTGCCCAGCGCGCGCCCGAAAATATAGGCGCCCGAGTCGGCCCCCCACACCAGCAGCATCACATACAGCAGCCACCAGGCGCCGGTAAAATGATTCACCGCGTAGTGGTACTGGCGCAGGGTGAGCATGCCCCAAAAAAAAGGCATGATGGTCAGGACGCCGAACACGAGCCGCAGCGCGCATGAATGGCGCCAGAACGCGGCGGAGCGCGGATAGAACAGCACCAGCACCAAGGCCGCGGCCCACCACGCCAGAGAGGCTCCCAGCGCGTATTTCACCATGGTGGCGGTGACGAACGGATGGTAATCCGGAATAGTGAACATCATTAACGCCAGCAGCAGCCCGCACAGAATAGCCAGCCAGATGCGCTGGCTTCGGGTCGCCAGGCCGGCAAGCTGCCCCCATTCCCACGCCGCCAGCATGCAGACAACGAGCGTAACCAGCGCAAACCCCAGCGGGGGCAGTAAAAAGATCGCGGCGATAACAACAGGTATCAGAATAAAGGCAGTGATCAAGCGAGACTTCAGCAAAAATCCCCCCTAGGACGCGTTGGCATCATTAGGCGTAGTTCCTCCGAAGCGCCGCTCACGTTGAGCAAAAGCATTCAGCGCACCTTCAAAAACGTCTTCGTCAAAATCCGGCCACAGCACATCGGTAAAATAGAGTTCGGCATAGGCTATCTGCCATAATAAAAAATTACTGATGCGATGTTCTCCGCCGGTGCGAATTACCAAATCCACCGGCGCGAGTTCATTGAGGCAGACATGCCGGCACAGGGCGTCCTCATCTATCTGGTCGGGACGCAATATCCCTTCCTGCACTTCTTCGGCCAGTCGCTTCACGCCCTGAATAATATCCCAACGGCCGCCATAATTCGCGGCAATATTGAGGGTTAAGCCAGTGTTATTTTGCGTCAGGGCCTCTGAGCGGCGGATTCGCTCCTGCAAACGCAGGCCGAAACGGCTAGTATCGCCGATAATACGTAAACGAACGTTATGTTTATGCAGGCTTTTTACTTCGCTGTCCAATGCCCTGACGAATAATTCCATCAATGCGGACACCTCCTGCGTCGGCCGGTTCCAATTTTCGCTGCTGAAGGCATAGAGCGTCAGAGCATCAAAATGATGGCTGACGGCAAAACTGACCGCGCGACGGACTGACTTCACCCCCGCTTTATGCCCGAAGATGCGTAATCTTCCCCGGCTTTTCGCCCAACGTCCGTTGCCATCCATGATGATGGCCACGTGACGGGGAGTGGATGATGACAGAATAGTAGCCTCGTGCTGATTTTCGGACGACATAACGCTTACGTATTTCCTCAATAAGAATACAACCGTCTTTCCGGAACAGTAGGCCCCGAATGCGCAAAAAAGCCGTGTACTCACACGGCTCACTCCGGATTTCTTATGGCCAGCCATCATCCTGGAGACAATTGGCGCTGACTATATCATTTCAGCAGCGGCGGAACAAATCAGGCCGCGACCGACGCAACGACCCGCGCCGGCTGATTTTACTGCATAAAAGCGGCCATTTCGCGCTCCGCCACGCTTCTGGCCTCGGCGTCAATCGCCACGACGTCGTCCACGCTCTCCGGTTCCGGCAATACCATCCGTTCAAGCGTAGCGCGCACCAGGGGGGCGATGGCGGTAAAGCGCACCCGCCCCTGCAAAAACGCCGCCACGGCTATTTCGTTGGCGGCATTCAGCGTCGTGGTGGCCGCCTGGCCGCGTTCGCAGGCGTCTATCGCCAATTGCAGGCACGGGTAGCGCGCTTCATCGGCCCGCTCGAAGGTCAGCCCGCCGATGCGGTAGAAATCGAGCGCCTCGACCCCGGCCGCCACCCGCTCGGGATAGGCCATCGCGTGGGCGATGGGGGTGCGCATATCCGGCGAACCCAACTGCGCCAGCACGCTGCCGTCGCGATAACGCACCATGGAATGAATCACCGACTGCGGATGCACAATCACTTCCATTTGCGCCGCCGAGGCGTTGAATAACCACCGCGCCTCGATATACTCCAGTCCTTTGTTCATCATCGTCGCCGAATCAACGGAGATTTTGCGCCCCATCGACCAATTGGGGTGGGCGCAGGCCTGATCCGGCGTCATGGCGTCCAGTTCAGACAGGGCCGTGGTGCGAAACGGGCCGCCGGAACCGGTGAGGATGATGCTCGACACGCCATGCGCCTCCAGGGAAGCGTACCCTAACTGACGCTGAAATGGTTCGGGTAAACTCTGAAAAATCGCATTATGTTCGCTGTCCACCGGTAATAGTTGCGCTTTGCTCTGGCGAACCTCGTTTATAAACAGCCTGCCGCAGGTCACCAGCGCCTCTTTATTGGCCAGCAGCACGGATTTACCGGCGCGGATTGCCGCCAGGGTCGACGGCAGCCCCGCGGCGCCCACGATGGCGGCCATCACCAGATCGACCCCGTCGAGAGCCGCCAGTTCGCAGGCGGCCCGCGGCCCCGCCATGACCTCGGTGGCGCTCCCCGCCTCATGCAGGAGGCGTTTGAGCTCACGCGCCGACGCCTCGTCGGCCATACAGGCATACGCGGGACGAAAAGCCAGGCATTGTCGGGCCATGACGGCGCTGTTTCGTCCGGCCACCAGGGCGCGCACGGCGAACTTTTCCGGATTTTGCTGAACAACGGCCAGTGTGCTGGTTCCAACCGAACCAGTGGAGCCGAGAATCGTCAAATTTCTCATGAGGTACTCTGGACAACCGCGTGTTAAAAATAAAGAAGGCACAGTAGTCTGGAACGTTGCGCAACATTTGTCTATGACGTTGCCGACAAAAAAAACCGCGGCGGACAAACAATATAATTGATTGGCCGCCGCGGCGTGTTTGACGGGCCGGCGCGCTGCCGGCCCCTGCAGGCCGGCATGACGTCAGCGTAGCGCCGTTAGCTTAGATTTCCATTAACTCGGCTTCTTTGTCGGCCAGGGCGCTGTCGACCTTCTTGATAAAGGCATCGGTCAGCTTCTGGATATCATCCTGCGAACGGCGATCCTCGTCTTCGCTGATTTCTTTATCCTTGAGCATGGCTTTGACTTTATCGTTGGCGTCGCGGCGCACGTTGCGCACCGATACCCTGCCCTGCTCGGCCTCGGCGCGCACGATCTTGATCAGATCACGGCGGCGTTCCTCGGTCAGCGGCGGCAGCGGAACGCGGATCACGGTGCCGGCGGACGAGGGATTCAGGCCCAGGTCGGAGGCCATGATGGCTTTTTCCACCGCGGCGCTCAGGGAGCGATCGAATACGGTAATGGCCAAAGTGCGTGAATCTTCGGCCACCACGTTCGCCAGCTGGCGCAGCGGCGTGGACGTACCGTAATATTCGATCTGAATACCATCAAGCAGGCTCGGAGACGCTCGGCCGGTACGGATTTTGCCGATGTGGTTTTTGAATGCTTCTACGCATTTTTCCATGCGTTGCTCTGCATCTTTGCGGATTTCATTAATCACGTTGCGAACCCTTGGAAACTGGTTATCCGGGCGGGCTTAAGCTTACGTCAAGCCCGTGATAGTCTGACCAGCCGCAGCCAGTCGTGTCTATTATTGCCGTAAAATCGGCATGATACTGTAACCTGGCGAACAAATGCTACTTGGTAATGAGCGTGCCTTCCTTCTCGCCCATCACCACCCGCCGCAGCGCGCCGGGTTTGTTCATATTGAATACCCTGATGGGAATATTATGATCCCGCGCCAGGGTAAACGCCGCCAAATCCATCACTTTCAGCTCCTGCTCCAGGACGTCCTGGTAGCTGAGCTGTTCATACAGTGTAGCATCAGGGTTTTTCACCGGATCGGCGGAAAATACGCCGTCCACCTTGGTGGCTTTCAGCACCACGTCGGCTTCGATCTCAATGCCGCGCAGGCAGGCGGCGGAGTCGGTGGTGAAGAAAGGATTGCCGGTACCGGCGGAGAAGATGACCACGCGGTTGTTGCGCAGCAGGCTGATGGCCTCGGCCCAGCTGTAGTTATCGCACACGCCGTTAAGCGGAATGGCCGACATCAGCCTGGCGTTGACATAGGCGCGATGCAGCGCGTCGCGCATCGCCAGCCCGTTCATTACCGTCGCCAGCATGCCCATATGATCGCCGACCACGCGATTCATCCCCGCCTGGGCCAGTCCCGCGCCGCGAAACAGATTGCCGCCGCCTATCACCACGCCGACCTGGATGCCCAGCTCGACCAGCTCCTTCACTTCCTGGGCCATGCGATCCAGGACGCTAGCGTCGATACCAAAACCTTCTGCGCCTTGCAGGGCTTCACCGCTCAATTTAAGCAGGATACGCTGGTATACGGGTTTTGCATTGGTTGCCATTTGTTCTGTTCCTAAGCAGCGATAACGAGATGGGCGGATCCGACTGCTGGACCGCGCGTTGCAGTTTTTATGCGGCAAAAGTCCCCTGACTTTATTTCAGCTCATAAAAAGGAACCGCCTGATGGCGGTTCCGGAGTTCTAATTTAAGACTGTTTGCTCATGGCGGCAACTTCGGCGGCGAAGTCGACTTCCGCTTTTTCGATGCCTTCACCCACTTCAAAACGGATGAAGTCGGCAACAGTGGCTTTATGCTCTTCGAGCAACTGGCCCACGGTCTTGCTCGGATCCATCACGAAATGCTGGCCGGTCAGGGAGATTTCGCCGGTAAACTTACGCATGCGGCCTTCAACCATTTTCTCGGCGATTTCACGCGGCTTGCCGGACTGCATGGCGATATCCAGCTGGATCTGGTGCTCACGGGCCACCACGTCCGCCGGTACGTCTTCGGCATGGACATATTCAGGCTTGCTGGCGGCGATATGCATGGCAATATGCTTGACCAGTTCTTCGTCGGCGCCGGTAGCGGCCACCATAACGCCGATACGCGCGCCGTGCAGGTAAGAACCCAGCACGTCGCCCGCCAATGCGGCTACGCGGCGGATATTGATGTTTTCGCCGATCTTGGCAACCATCGCGGCGCGCTGATCTTCAAATTTGGCTTTCAGCGTCTCGATATCCGTGATGCGTTCGGCCAGGGCCGCGCTGATCACTTCGTCGCCGAAGGCTTTGAATCCGCCGTCTTTGGCCACGAAATCGGTTTCACAGTTCAGCTCGACGATAACGCCGTATTTGCCGTCGGCGGCGATTTTAGTCAGGATGATGCCTTCGGCGGCAACGCGGCCCGCTTTCTTGGCGGCCTTGGCCTGACCGGATTTACGCATATTGTCGATAGCCAGCTCGATATCGCCTTGAGCTTCAACCAGCGCTTTTTTACATTCCATCATGCCTGCGCCAGTGCGTTCACGCAGTTCTTTCACCAGGGCGGCGGTAATATCAGCCATTATTTTTTCCTCGTTATCCCATGAGGGGGATAGGTAAAAAAGAGGGCCTGAAGCCAGGCCCTCTAACCAACATAGTTAAAACTTGGTTAATAAGGGCTCAATGAAGAGCATGCCTTATTACTCAGTTTCTACAAAGCTTTCTTCGGCCTGTTCAACCAGGTCCTGAGAGCGGCCTTCGCGAACGGCGGTGGCAACGGCGGTCAGGTACAGGTTGATGGCGCGGATGGCGTCATCGTTACCCGGAATGATGAAGTCCACGCCGTCCGGATCGGAGTTGGTATCAACGATAGAGAACACCGGGATGCCCAGGTTGTTCGCTTCTTTGATAGCGATGTGCTCGTGCTCGGCATCGATAACAAACAGCGCGTCAGGCAGGCCGCCCATATCCTTGATCCCGCCCAGGCTGTTTTCCAGCTTGGCCAGTTCGCGAGTGCGCATCAGCGCCTCTTTTTTGGTCAGCTTTTCGAACGTGCCGTCCTGGGACTGGGTTTCCAGATCCTTCAAACGCTTGATGGACTGACGAACCGTTTTCCAGTTGGTCAACATCCCGCCTAACCAGCGATGATTCACGAAGAACTGATCGCAGCTGTTGGCAGCTTCTTTTACCGCTTCACTTGCCGCGCGCTTGGTGCCGACAAACAGAATTTTACCCTTGCGGGAGGCAATTTTGTTCAATTCGGCCAGGGCGTCGTTGAACATCGGTACCGTCTGCTCAAGGTTGATGATGTGTACTTTATTACGCGCACCGAAGATGAAAGGCTTCATTTTCGGATTCCAGTAACGGGTCTGGTGACCGAAATGTACACCCGCTTTGAGCATGTCACGCATGGAAACAGTAGCCATGATTAAACCTCTTGTTAAAGTTTGGGGTTATGCCTCCACGTGTCCCATACGACCGACCCCGCCTTACTGGCCAAGGCACCCCGGCGCATGTGCCGACACGTGTGTGTAATTACACAATTGAGTTTAGTTGATCTGAACGGCGCATAGGACCAAAATACTCTACGCCGATCGTCGGCGCGCTTTATACCATAATCCGCGCCCGGACTCCACTCTTTGTTCAGTCACGGCACCGGCACCAAATGATAATTTGGCAGTCTTATGGCTGGACTGGTAACATTATCCTCTACTTAAGCTTAATCATAATTTGTCGACTTTCACGCCGACTGTGGATCTATTCATGGCCATTCCAATTAAAAATTCCGATGATATCGCCAAAATGCGCGTTGCCGGCCGGCTTGCCGCTGAAGTGCTGGAAATCATCGAGCCCTATGTTGTCCCGGGCGTCAGCACCGGCGAGCTCGATCGCCTGTGCCATGAGCATATCACCGTTCATCAGCACGCCATTTCCGCCAGCCTCGGCTATCACGGTTACCCGAAGTCGGTCTGCATTTCGGTTAACGAAGTCGTGTGCCACGGCATTCCCTCGGATGAAAAAATACTTAAGGACGGCGATATCATCAATATCGACGTGACGGTCATTAAGGATGGCTTCCACGGCGACACGTCGAAAATGTTTATCGTCGGCAAGCCGACCATCCTCGGCGAGCGCCTGTGCCGCATCACCAAGGAGAGCCTGTACCTGGCCATCAATATGGTGAAGCCCGGCATTCGCCTGCGCACGCTGGGCAAGGCCATCCAGCAGTTTGTCGAGGCGGAAAATTTTTCCGTGGTGCGCGAATATTGCGGGCACGGCATCGGCGAGGGTTTTCACGAAGAGCCGCAGGTCCTGCACTACGATGCCGATGACGGCGGCGTGATACTGCAGCCGGGCATGGCGTTTACCATCGAACCCATGGTCAACGCCGGCGACTACCGCATCCGCACCATGAAGGACGGCTGGACGGTAAAGACCAAGGATCGCAGCTTGTCGGCGCAATACGAACATACTATTGTGGTCACCGACAGCGGTTGTGAAATCATGACCCTGCGCAGCGACGATACGCTGCCGACGGTCATTACGCACGCGGCCTGATTGTTAACCGCGCGGCGCCCGCCCGCCGGCGGCGTCCCGCGCGCCATGTCTTCTCCTCCCGCGGGTAGTCCGGGGCCGATGTGCCCCGCCCCGGACCTACCGGCTTTACCATGGGTCTCCTATGCCGGATAAAATCCTGCTGTACGCCGACAAGCCCGCCGCCACCGCCGTCCTGCCGGCCAAGCCCGCCTCGCCGCTGACCTGGCCGGACGACGCCTTGAACCGCACTTTTCTCAAAAGCCGGCTGGATGATTTCCAGACCTGGCTGGCCGAGGCGTTTAACGCCGGGGTGTCGGCGGAGACGCTGATCGACGCGCGGGCGCTGTATATCGATCAGCTGCTGCGCCAGCTGTGGCGGTTGTACGGCTTCGGCGCGGCGCCGGAAACGGCGCTGGTGGCGGTAGGCGGCTATGGCCGCGCGGAGCTGCATCCCTTATCGGATATCGACGTGCTGGTGCTGAGCCAGGATCCGCTTTCGGCCACGCAGGCCCATGCCGTCAGCGAGCTGCTGACGCTGCTGTGGGATTTAAAACTGGAAGTCGGCCATAGCGTGCGCACCCTGGAGCAATGCCTGCAGGAAGGGCTGGCGGACCTGACCGTCGCCACCAATTTGATCGAGTCGCGGCTGATCTGCGGCGATGTGGCGTTATTCCTGAAATTGCAAAAGAGCATCTTCAGCGAGGAATTCTGGCCTTCCCGTGAATTTTTCCCGGCCAAGCTGGCGGAGCAGGAAGAGCGGCACCAGCGCTACCACGGCACCAGCTATAACCTGGAGCCGGATATCAAAAGCAGCCCGGGCGGCCTGCGGGATATCCATACCCTGCTTTGGGTGGCCCATCGTCATTTCGGCGCCACGTCGCTGGATGAAATGGTCGGCTTCGGTTTTCTTACCCAGGCCGAGCGCGATGAACTTATCGAATGCCAGAGTTTTCTCTGGCGCATCCGTTTCGCGCTGCACCTGGTGCTGAACCGGTACGATAACCGGCTGCTGTTCGACCGCCAGCAAAGCGTGGCGCAAATCCTGCACTACGGCGGCGAGGGCAATCTGCCGGTCGAACGGATGATGAAGGATTTTTTCCGCGTCACCCGCCGCATCGGCGAGCTGAACCAGATGCTGCTGCAGCTGTTCGACGAGGCCATCCTGGCCCTGGGGCCGGACGATAAACCCCAGCCGCTGGACGCCGACTTCCAGCTGCGCGGCAGCCTTATCGACCTGCGCGACGAAACGCTGTTCGCGCGCGAGCCGGAAGCCATACTGCGCATGTTCTACCAGATGGTGGTGCACCAGAAGATCACCGGCATCTATTCCGCCACGCTGCGCCAGCTGCGCTACGCCCGCCGTCATCTGGCCGAACCCTTGTGCAACAACCCCAAGGCGCGGCAGTTGTTCCTGGCCATCCTGCGCCATCCCGGCGCGGTGCGGCACGCCTTGCTGCCCATGCACCGTCATAGCGTGCTTTGGGCTTATATGCCGCAGTGGAGCAATATCGTCGGGCAGATGCAGTTCGACCTGTTCCATGCCTATACGGTGGATGAGCACACCATCCGCGTCTTGATGAAGCTTGAAAGTTTCGCCGACGAAAAAGTGCGTCCGCAGCATCCGTTATGCGTCGAGCTGTTCCCGCGCCTGGCGCACCAGCATCTGCTGCTGCTGGCGGCGCTGTTCCATGATATCGCCAAGGGGCGCGGCGGCGATCATTCCCAGTTGGGGGCGAAAGACGCGCTGGAATTTGCCGAGCTGCACGGCCTGCACGCCCGCGAAGCCCAACTGGTCTCCTGGCTGGTGCGTTATCATCTGGTCATGTCGGTCACGGCGCAACGGCGGGATATCCAGGATCCGGACGTACTGCGGGAATTCGCCGCCGAGGTGCAAACCGAAAACCGGCTGCATTACCTGCTGTGCCTGACGGTGGCGGATATCTGCGCCACCAATGAAACCCTCTGGAACAGCTGGAAGCAGAGCCTGCTGCGCGAGCTGTTTTTCGCCACCGAAAAACTCCTGCGCCGCGGTATGCAAAGCGCGCCGGATATGCGCGCCCGGATCCGCCACCACCGGATGCAGGCGCTGTCGCTGCTGCGGATGGAGAACATCGACGAAGAAGCGCTGCACGCCATTTGGAGCCGTTGCCGCGCGGATTATTTTCTGCGCCACTCGCCGAATCAGCTGGCGTGGCACGCCCGCCATCTGCTGCGCCACCGGTCCAATGAGCCGCTGGTACTGATAAGCCCGCAGGCCACCCGCGGCGGCACCGAAATTTTCATCTGGAACCAGGACCGTCCCTATTTGTTCGCCGCCGTGACCGGCGAGCTGGACCGGCGCAACCTGAGCGTGCATGACGCGCAGATCTTTACCAACCGCGACGGCATGGCCATGGATACCTTTGTGGTATTGGAGCCGGACGGCAGCCCCCTGGCGCCGGATCGCCATCAGGTTATCGGCCAGGCGCTGCTGCAAACGCTGCAGCCGGGCAAGTATCAGCATCCGCGCGTGCGCCGTCCTTCGCCGAAGCTGCGGCATTTTAATGTCGCCACCTCGGTGGTGTTCCTGCCGACCCATTCCGACAGGCGCAGCTATCTGGAACTGACGGCATTGGATCAGCCGGGCCTGCTGGCCCGCGTCAGCGAGGTGTTCGTCGATATGGGCGTGTCGCTGCACGGCGCCAGGATTTCCACCATCGGCGAACGGGTTGAGGACTTATTTATCCTGGCGGGCAGCGATCGGCGCGCATTAAGTCCGGAAATACAGCAGGAACTGGAACGGCGCTTGACAGAGGCGCTCAATCCAAACGATAAAATATGATACAACGGGTGCGTGCGCGGACGGCAGGTCCGCTGCGCCCATTTATCCATTTGACAAGAGACGGGACTGAGACAGGATGCAGCAATTACAACAGATCATTGAAAACGCCTTCGAGCGCCGCGCGGACATTACGCCGGCCACGGCCGACAGCGTCACCATCGACGCCGTCCAGCGCGTTATCAGCCAATTGGACAGCGGCGCACTGCGCGTGGCGGAAAAAATCAACGGCGAATGGATCACTCATCAATGGCTGAAAAAAGCGGTATTGCTGTCTTTTCGCATCAGCGATAACCAGGTTATGGAAGGGGCGGAAACGCGCTACTTCGATAAAGTGCCGATGAAATTCGCCCAATACGACGCCGCCCGTTTCCAGCGCGAAGGTTTTCGCGTCGTGCCCCCCGCCAGCGTGCGCCAGGGCGCGTTTATCGCCCGCAATACCGTGCTGATGCCTTCGTATGTGAATATCGGTGCCTACGTGGATGAAGGCACCATGGTGGATACCTGGGCGACGGTGGGGTCGTGCGCGCAGATTGGCAAGAACGTTCATCTCTCGGGTGGCGTCGGTATCGGCGGCGTGCTGGAGCCGCTACAGGCCAATCCCACTATTATCGAGGATAACTGTTTTATCGGCGCCCGTTCGGAAGTGGTGGAAGGCGTGATAGTCGAGGAGGGTTCGGTGATCTCCATGGGCGTGTTTATCGGCCAGAGCACCAAGATTTATGACCGTGAGACCGGCGAGGTGCACTATGGTCGCGTGCCGGCCGGTTCGGTGGTGGTTTCCGGCAATTTGCCCTCAAAGGACGGGAGTTATAGTTTGTATTGCGCGGTTATCGTCAAGAAAGTCGACGCCAAGACCCGCGGCAAGGTCGGTATCAATGAGCTGTTGCGTACGATAGACTAATATCTTTAGTGGCGAAAGCGTTAACCGCCCGGATATCTGGCTGCAATCTTAGCCGTTAATCACATTTTATGGCGCCCGCGGGCGTCATAATCATCCCGGAACCCCGGCATTACATACCAGAGGTAGCGCTATGTACGATAATCTTAAAAGCCTTGGCGTTAATCATCCGGACGATATCGACAGATACAGCCTGCGTCAGGAAGCCAATAACGATATTTTGAAAATTTATTTTCGGCGGGATAAAGGCGAATTTTTTGCCAAGAGCGTTAAATTTAAATATCCGCGCCAGCGTAAAACCGTGGTTTCCGATAACGTCGCCGAGGGCTATCGCGAAATTAACGAAATCAGCCCTAATCTGCGTTATGTGATTGACGAGCTGGATCAGCTTTGTCTGCGCGATCAGACCGAGGTGGATTTGAAACATAAGATTTTGGAAGATCTGCGCCATCTGGACAGCGTGGTGTCCAATAAGATCGCCGAGATCGAGGCCGATCTGGAAAAGCTGACCCGCAATAAGCCATAATCCCGCCGGCACGTCCGCCCTTCAACACGTTTGTGTTGAGTTCGGCGTTGGCGGGCCTAGCATGCCATGGGGCCTCGGTCGGGCGGGAAAAGCACGCCCGATTCGACCCCATTGGCACGCTCTCCCTTGAACACGTCTGCGTTAAGTTCGGCGTTGGCGGGCATACCGCGCCATGGGGCCTCGGTCGGGCGGGAACACCACGCCCGATTCGACCCCATCGGCACGCTCTCCCTTGAACACGTTTGCGTTGAGTTCGGCGTTGGCGGGCCTAGCGCACCATGGGGCGCTCGGTCGGGCGGGAAAAGCACGCCCGATTCGACCCCATCGGCACGCTCTCCCTTGAACACGTCTGCGTTGAGTTCGGCGTTGGCGGGCATACCGTGCCATGGGGCGCTCGGTCGGGCGGGAAAAGCACGCCCGATTCGACCCCATTGGCACGCTCTCCCTTGAACATGTCTGCTTTGAGATGGGCGTTGGCGGGCATACCGTGCCATGGGGCGCTCGGTCGGGCGGGAAAACCACGCCCGATTCGACCCCATTGGCACGCTCTCCCTTGAACACGACTGCGTTGAGATCGGCGTTGGCGGACATACCGCGCCATGGGGCCTCGGTCGGGCGGGAACACCACGCCCGATTCGACCCCATTGGCACGCTCTCCCTTGAACACGACTGCGTTGAGTTCGGCGTTGGCGGGCATAGCGCGCCGGGGCTCGACGTTAACTTTTGATCAGTTCGGCCCATTTTTTGACCCAGGGGCCGGAGATCACCTCCGGTTCAGGGTGCGCCAGCGCATCGATTTCCAGCAGCTCCCCCACCCTGACCGCGCCCTGCTCCTGCAACAGCGCGTCAAAGGTATGCCCGGCGCCGCAGAAATTGTCATAGCTGCTGTCGCCCAGGGCAATCAGGCCATACCGCAGTTCCGGCTGGTAGCCGACATGATCCTTTACCGCCTGGAACAGCGGCGCGATGGAGTCCGGGAAATTGCCCTGCCCGGTGGTGGAGGTCACGATCAGCACATGATGTTGCCGATAATATTGCCAGGACTCCAGCGTGCCCTCGTCAAATAATTTTACCTCGTGGCCCGCCTCGGCCAGGAGGGTTTCCGCTTCTTCGGCGACCAATAAGGCATTACCGTAGACTGTCCCGACAAAAATACCCACTTGGGCCATGCTTTGACTCCCTTTCATTCCGTCAGCGTAGAAGATGCCATATCCTGACCCGATGCCCCGGGAAACTCAACCCTTTCATAGTCAGGGATAATACCGGTCCAGCCGAACCGTACCATCAGATCCTGCCAGGTCTGGTCCCAGCCGGCGTTGATTTTTAACGGTTTCCCGGTGACAGGATGGGTTAACTCCAGGCAGCTGGCGTGCAGCATTAACCGCGCGCAGTCAAAGGTGCGGGCAAATCCGCGATTCTGGCGTAAATCACCGTGGGTGGAATCGCCGATCAAGGGATGGTGCAAATGGGACATATGGCGGCGCAGCTGATGTTTGCGCCCGGTTTGCGGCAGCAGTTCCATCAGGCTGTAGCGGGACGTGGGATAGCGGCCGATAGCCACCGGCATTTCTACCTGCGCCAGCGTCCGGTAATGGCTTATCGCCTGCTGCGGCGCCTTGTCCGGCTGGGCGAATTTGTCGGCTATCTTGTCCAGTTCCTGGGTCAGGGCATAATCGATCACGCCGTCGCCTTCCATATAACCGCGCGCCACCGCATGGTAGGTTTTCCTGATCCCGTGCTGTTCGAACTGTTCGGATAAGCTGCGCGCCACGTCACTGGACAGCGCCAGCAACAGCACGCCGGACGTGGGGCGGTCCAGGCGATGGACGGTAAAGACATGCTGTCCCAGCATGTCGCGCACCGTTTGCATCACCACTATTTTTTCCTTGCGGTCCAGCCAGCTGCGGTGTACCAACCACCCTGCCGGCTTATTGACCGCCACGATATATTCGTCCTGGTAACAGATCTCAATCATGCTGAATTTTCGGCGCCTGCGTAGGGGGATCCTGGGGGGAATCGATATTAAGTAAGTCGTCCAGCCGCTGTAACTGGGTAAGCAATCCGGCAGCGTGCGCAAACGCTTCCTCAAAATAGGGCGTGATGGCGAAGCGCCGCGGTAGTGCCGCCTGCTGATCGAGCAAGGCGTGCATACGCGGCAGCAGGATCCACTGCAGCCACTCTTCGGGGCGCATGGTATCGATACAAAACGGCTCCCGGCTTTCAAACGCCTCGCGCGCCGGCGGCTGCGGCTGCCATATTGACAATGAACGCATCGCCTGCTCAACGGCAAACAGCCGCTGGCGAACCTGTTGGTGGAAATCCATCGTATGCTCCCCGTAAAGGACTGCTGCGCCTGATCTGACAAAGCGGCAAAGCATAGCACTTAACTTTGTCCGGTACTAATTATGACATATAAAGTTAGCCTGATAATTACAGCTGCTGGCACCGGCGACCGCGACCGTCTGTAACAATGCGTGGAATAGCCCGAACGCTAAGCGAGGAGATAATCCTGAAAGGCGATACCAGGCGCCATTCAGGATTTTTAAGCATCTTACCCTTCTTAACTTGCGCCCAGCGGGCACGGTTTGATTACCTGCATCCGCTTTTAACCGTCTCGGCTTTGCCCGTATCGCAACCCTATCCTTCTCTATCGGGCTACATATTCATTTGGCAATATTATTGTCAAAATCCAGCTTCATTACATTTTTTGTGCAAAAAATCAATCATTTGCGTATCACCCGTCAGACTGGCGATATACAGAGCCGTTTTCCCGGTTAATTGTGTCGAATCAATTAAAGAGTGATCTTGTTTAACGTAGTTTTCAACCTGATCGAACCGTCCACTTTCCACTGCCAGGAAAAAAGCCGTTTTCAAAGGTAAAGCAGTTTCATCGGTATTGGACTTAATCTTCTCGAACAATTTAACAACGATACTACCCAAATCATTACTAGCAGCCATCATTAACGCATTTACGCCTGATGCATCTTCTAAATTGAAATTGATTTTTTTCTCATTTAACAAAAGTTCTATTATCTCGGTTGCTCCCACTTCAATTGCATATAATAACGATGTTTTGCCGGTATCTGTTTGCATATTCAAATTTAGCTTACCGCTATCAATAAACATCTTGAAAATTTTAATGTCATTCGCTTCGATCGCTATGAATTGAGCTGGAAATGAAGGTCTTTCGGCGCCCAAACTTATCATTTCATTCACATCAAAATTGTTTTTTAAAAGAAATTCAATTATATCGTAACGTTTTTGGGTTAGAGCCATCAAAATACCCATTGGAACTCCATCTTGATCTTTTGAATAAAAATCTGGTTTGTAATCAACAATCAACTTCACTAAATCTAAATCGTCCATATAAATTGAATTTACCAAAGCATCCCACCCATCTCTATCCTTAAAATGAACAGAGGCGTTATTCTCAAGTAAAATTTTAGCCATGTCATAATATTTAGCTGCAATGGCAATTAATAAAGCGGTTTTTCCATTTAGATCGGCATGATTGATATTAGCGCCATGGCTGAGTAATAATTTAACCATTTCTAAATTATTGCTGGCGACCGCGAAGGTCAACGGAGCATTTCCCTTCATGTTGACATGCTCGACGTCCGCGCTCGCGCTATGTTCCAGTAAAAGTTTAGCCATGTTTATATCTTCGTTCTTTATAGCTATAAACAGCGCAGTTTCCCCATTATGCTTCTGAGGCATGAGTTTGGCGCCATATTTCAGTAAAACCTGCGCCACTTCGAGGCGCTTCTTATTAACGGACGCAATTAAGGCTTGATCGAGGGCAAGAACTTCATTACCTTGATCGAGATTATTTGCCAATAAAAATTCAATTATCTCAACAGAGATATTATTTTCCAGAGCGTAAAACAAGGTTGTCTTACCATGAAGATCTTTGTAATTTATGTTATAAGTTTTCTTATTATTAGTTATTAATTTCTTAACCATCTCGGTATCATTATATGTCAAGGCATACATCACGAATTTGTTCATCGACTCGGCATAATCTTTTTCATTAAAAATATTATTATTTATACAAAACAATAAAGCCTTGTAACGTTTTTCGTTATCAATATTATTGGAAAAATCCTTAATATCTATTAACCATTCGGTGTCAAAAAAATAAGAAACTTTTTCCGTTAATGTATTATCAATAGCGAAATACAAAAGTTCAGAACTTTGCTTGCCACTTATTTTATTTTGTTGTAATAATTCAAGAGTAACAAGGCTACGAATATCTGAATTTTTATCTAAAAACCAAAATATATTGGCCGCTGACATTAAACTGAAGTCGGGAGTGCTAATTTCATTTTTTAATGTAGCTTGTCCAGAATCCACAAGCGCCGTGGCCAAGGCAATATAAATACCTTCAGCATTCGGCAACAAGTGATATTGGCCGGCTATATCACCTTCCTCTACAATCGCCCAATCATTTATTTTAAGGGAAATAACCTCTGGGCTGCCAAAGATGGCGCGATATCCTTCTACAGTCAAATAACATTGAGTACCGTCGATAACATGGTTAGCTTTTTTATTACTAATATTTACAAGCTGCTCATAAATACAATCACCATATTTTTTTATTAGCGCGGGCACCTGACAGTTATTATTAATCTCTATCAATAAACGTGGAAATAGTTCACTGATTTCTTCTTTCATATGCACGCCATGGAAAGGATCGCTGTCAGAGCTTGCCAGATTCCAGTTATGTTCTTTGTTTAGCATCAATTTATAAGCATTGACATAATGTATTTCCATAGCTACGGATATAGATTGGTGATTATTACTCACAAACCAGGAAATCACATCATTCGCTATCGTGTTTTTTTCATTTTCAAGTTTTTCAACCAACCCTGCACTTTTGATTAGATTAATTTTATGGCACGTCTGTTGGATTCTAATCAGTGAACCGGAAACACAATATTCAAGATCGCTGAGCGTATTTCTAACTTCATCTACTATCGTCTCGCATATTGGTTTCTTAAGGGATTTTAATTGCAGAAGCCAATTACTAAGCTCATGATATATATTATATTTAATCGAGGGATGTATCTCACTTGGGTCTGCCAATTTTTGAATGAATATATTTATAGACTTGCTTAAATGCTTATCAAATCCCATTATATCAATTATATCATCGAAATCATTCTTCACTTGAAGAATATATTTTGTTAAAAACATTTTTTCAAAAGACTCAATTTCCCCATGGACCTCTTTTGTATAAATAATTCTTATTTCTTTCTTGAGCAAATGATTGTTATTTTTACCTTCTTCCATCAGTGAAGAAAGGGTATGATTTAAATTTTGTTGTACATTATTTATGGGCATAATCAGTTCTCATTATTATAAGATGAGCGAATCAGGTTGCCAGCGTACTGTTTTTTCTAGAAAAAACACAATTATAATAGCGGGCTTTATAAACAAAACATTCACTTGTTGATGTTTGGTTGATGCCGGCGGGTAAATTCAAATAAATAGATATCTAATAGATTTAATTATATTTAATTTCTTTTAACCGGCAGGAAAATCCAGGGGGGCAACGCACGGCAAAATACTTTGCGTAATAGGCGGCGCGCCATCGAGTAGGCGGCGGGATTGCTCCTACCGTCCTCTCACGGTTCCGTATACGGCGCTTCATTTACAGCGCTGGAACTCACTATACAACTCCAGCAGTGTTCACAGTCCTAAGCGCTCGAACACTTTCTTCGCTAACGCGTGGTTCATATGACTGGCCCCCGCGTTCTACCAGAGACCCCGTCGGATCGTCGCCGATATTCACGCCCTTTCTTCATCTAGGCCTATTTTCATCAGCATCCTTGCCCGCTTGCTCGTCCTTTTCAAGTGCCGCCACAGCAGTAACGCAGTTTACGGCGAACCCAGCCATCCATTTCGTCCAGTATCCCTTTGACTTTGGTCAGCCGGCAGTAACTTATCCACCTTCGTAGCACCGGCGCAAGCCCGCCGATCACCGTTTTCAGCGCTTTTGAACAGTCGCCTGTCGTCAGGCTGCGGATTTTATCCTTCAGCCTTGCCACGCTGCTCGCGGCTATCTTCAGTTTTACCCGTTTGTGCCACGTCAGGCTATATCCCTGGAACTTGCGCTCTCAGGGCCCGGCCATCGCGCTTTTGTTTGGAATTACCGACAGATGGAGATGCTTTTACAGGTACCGGCTTATCGAGTTCATCGCCTTTTCCCCGCTTTGCGACTGCTCACGTATTATTACAGTCATCTGCGTAACGGCGGAACCGGCGCCCCCTGCGCTCCAGCTCAAGGTCAAGGTCGGTCAATCGCAGGTTGCAGAGTAACGGCGATAACGGACTGCGCTGCGACATTCCCTCCCGTCGCTTTGTCGCCACCTTACCATTGACCAGGTCCGCTTCCAGGTACCGCCTGATGGGCTTGAGCAATCTGGCATCTTTGATTTTGCGGCTTCGTCTCGACATCATGATATTGTGGTTAACCCGGTCAAAGAATTTTTCCAGATCCCTATCCACCACGCAGCGCCGACCACTTCGCACTTAGGCCTGTGCTTGACGCACTGCCTGCCATGCGTTGAGTCCCGGCCTAAAGCCGTAGCTAAACTCGGAAAACGTAGGCTCATATTAAGGGGTGAGGTGCTATTGGATGGCCTGCTGGATCAATCGGTCCACGGCCGTGGGGATACCCAGGACTCTGACTACGCCATTAGGTTTGGGGAGCTCGACCCGACGTATCGCCCGCGGTATAAAGCTACCGTCCAGCGGGGCCGCTTTGACCGTCGGCCAAAGCCGTTTCAGCCAGTCTTTGAGTTCCCCGAGGCCCAGGGTATTTACACCCGGCGCGCATTTGTTCTCAATCACCCGCTGACGGGCCAGCACCCGGTTGCTGCGGGTTATCACCGCTTCGATTGACAACGGTTGTTCCGCTTTCGTTTGCTCAGGTTGCGCCGTGCGCATTTCAGCATCCGCGTCAGGCTCTTGCAAATACTATGCGCTTCCTCCTGTCCGGGCCGCGGCATTCTGCGCTTGTGCCTCATCAATACGCATCGAAATAACCTGTCCTGATCACGGTTGTAAATGTTCAGCCCTTCACCATGCCGGTTTTGCACCGCTACTACGGGCCTCGGCTGACTTCTGTACGTTCATTCCGTCGCCTCTCAGCGCTCGGTAGTACCATGGCAAACGTATAGCTCTCCCCGGATGATGCGCGTGACCGCCCTGCTTATACCTCTCCACTGTATGTCACAGCGTTCTGTGCAAGTATTGGGGCTTTGATGATATTTGCCTCCTTATCCCGCTGTCTCGCCTAAACCGATCCCTGTTCGTTAGGCCAGCATGTTGCCTTCAGCTGCCTTCAGATCCCACCTCGCGGTGGGCACCCTTGCCGTTCAGCTAGCACGTCCCCCTCGCCGGGTGTGCAGAGGGCTTTCACCGCCAAGTCGCCCCTTAACCACCACGGTCAAGGGACAGCGCCTGTCAAGACGCTACGCGCCATGCCCGGCGCGCCAAAGAAAAGGGGGTACTGTATCGCTACAGTACCCCCGGTTCGTTTATAGCAATCCCGCTATTGTTGTGCTCCCTGCCTTCATCCATGATAAGCGTTATATTCACGATAACTTGGCAACACTCCTTGTCGGCAATCTCCATCCGTGAAAGCCGCCTACGTTCTCCAACGTATTTCCTGCAGGCATTCCCGCCCCGCCGGTACTCCCTGACCCGCGCACATTCTCCATCCTGGAGGTGTCCCGCTCATCATCCTGAATCGTCCGGGCCTCTTCATGAAGCCATCCCTGTTGCAGCCCGTCCTGGGCCCTTCCCTAATAGGCTGGCCCAATACCAACGGCGTTTGCCGCGTCCTGAACCGAATGGTAAGATCGCTTAATCGAACCGCTTATACAAGACGATCACTGTTAATAGCGAACATTGTTTACCACCGCACTGTTAATTCTGCTAATTAATTTATTGATTAATAGCGTTTAATTCCGCTTTCCAGTGATTAAAAAAACCTGAATTAATAGCTTTGTCTTACATGAAATGTAAGAGATCTCTCACATGCATTGTTGCAAAACCCGCTCGGTTTTTCATGTAACACAGGGATCGAGGCGGGATAAAAAGTCCTGCAGCGTCGGCGCCAGCACCGTATTTTTTTTCCGGCCGACTTCTTCGAGCAGGACTTCGCCGGTCAGGTTGGATAAAGACACCAGGCTGAGCTCGGAGTCGGTGGTGGCGATAAATACGCTGGGAGGGAGCTTAAGCCGCTTTTGCATCAGCAGGTGGCCGATGAGGTTTTCCTGGATGCGCACCCCGTCCGCCGCGCTCCAGACTTGCAGCAGCTCCAGGGGTTGGCCCTGGAAAGAGGCGGCCATATCGCCGGCAAGCTGGGTGCAATAAAAATCCCAGGCCGCCGGACGCAGCTGCATGTCCATCGCCCGCTCGACGCCGGCGAGGGTCAGCGCCTCTTCCGGCTGGCGCGGTTGCCAGACTACCCGGCCGTCGTCCTCGCTTACCACGCAGGGAGAAGGAACGCCATACAGCGCCTGGCTGGCGGGCCCATGGCCGGTGAGAGACTGCCAGTGGCGCAGATAACGGCGGGTGAAATCCTGTAATGACTGTGACACTTGGTAATCCATATTCTCTCTCATCTTACGACTCTCTACGTTACACTAAGCGCATTGCACTACGGAACATGCCGGATACTCTATTATGTCCTTGAATGAAGAACGCCACACCCTGGATCATTTGACGCTGGGTAAACCCACCGCCTATCGCGACCGGTACGACGCCACGCTGCTGCAGGCGGTGCCGCGCGCGCTCAATCGCGAGCCGCTGGGCATCGACGCGCGGGCGCTGCCGTTTCACGGCGCCGATATCTGGACGCTTTATGAACTGTCATGGCTCAACGATAAGGGCCTGCCCCAGGTCGCAATGGGTGAAGTCATCCTGAACGCGCAAAGCCTTAACCTGATTGAATCCAAAAGCTTTAAGCTCTATCTTAACAGTTTCAATCAAACCCGGTTTGCCGACTGGGCCACGGTGCGGGAAATATTAACCCGCGATCTCGCCCGGTGCGCCGTGGGCGAAGTGGGCGTTACGCTGTTCAGGCTCGGCGAGCTGACAAATCAGCCGGTTGCCGATTTTACCGGCGAGTGCATCGACGAGCAGGACATCGCCATCGATGACTACGCCTTCAACGCCGATTGGCTGAAGAATGCCGCCGCGGGCGCCCAGCCGGTCAGCGAAACCCTGGTCAGCCACGTGCTGAAATCCAACTGCCTGATTACCCACCAGCCCGACTGGGGGTCCGTCCAAATCAGCTACCGGGGCCCGCGTATCGATCGCGAAGCCCTGCTGCGTTATCTGGTATCGTTTCGCCAGCATAATGAATTTCACGAGCAATGCGTGGAGCGGATTTATACCGATCTGATGCGTTTTTGCCGGCCGGAGCGCTTAGCGGTGTACGCGCGCTATACCCGGCGCGGCGGCCTGGACATCAATCCCTGGCGGAGCAATACGGATTTTGTCCCGTCAAAAAGCCGCCTGGCGCGGCAATAATGCGCGCAGGCGCGCAACTCAGAGGCATTTTGGCGCGGACCGTTGGTAAAACCGCGCCGATATTATTATGGTTAACCTGACTAGAAAACAGCGAACGCGCCGCCATCGTGCGCTCCGGCGGCCGCGTCGACTGTCTGTTTGCATTTTGTGCCGAGTCGCACACAAGGAGTTATATTGATTACGCATATCAGCCCCCTTGGCTCAATGGATTTATTGTCACAACTCGAAGTCGATATGCTCAAGCGTACCGCCAGCAGCGATCTTTACCGCTTATTCCGCAACTGTTCGCTGGCGGTGCTCAATTCCGGCAGCCAGACTGACAGCAGCAAGGAATTGCTGGCCCGCTATCAGGATTTCGATATCAACGTGCTGCGCCGCGAGCGCGGCGTCAAGCTCGAGCTGGTCAACCCGCCCGAGGAAGCCTTTGTCGACGGCCGGATTATCCGCTCGCTGCAGGCGAACCTGTTCGCGGTGCTGCGCGATATCCTGTTCGTCAACGGCCAGATTGTCAGCGCCGGCCATCATCAGCACCTGGACATGACAAACTCCGTCCATATCACCAACCTGGTGTTTTCCATCATGCGCAACGCCCGCGGCCTGCACGTGGGCGAGGCGCCGAACATGATCGTCTGCTGGGGCGGGCATTCCATCAATGAAACCGAATATCTTTATGCGCGCAATGTCGGCAGCCAGCTGGGCCTGCGCGAGCTGAATATCTGCACCGGCTGCGGTCCGGGCGCCATGGAGGCGCCCATGAAAGGCGCGGCCGTGGGCCATGCCCAGCAGCGCTACAAGGAAGGGCGTTTTATCGGCATGACCGAACCCTCTATTATCGCCGCCGAGCCGCCTAACCCGCTGGTCAACGAGCTGATTATCATGCCGGATATCGAAAAACGCCTCGAAGCCTTCGTGCGTATCGGCCATGGGATCATTATCTTCCCCGGCGGCGTGGGCACTGCCGAAGAGCTGCTTTACCTGCTCGGCATCATGATGAACCCGGAGAATAAACACCAGGTGCTGCCGCTGATCCTGACCGGTCCCGGCATCAGCGCCGATTATTTCCGGGTCCTGGACGAGTTTATTGTCAGCACCCTGGGCGAGCAGGCCCGCCGGTATTACACCATCATTATCGACGATGCCGCCGAAGTGGCCCGGCGCATGAAAAAAGCGATGCCGGAAGTGAAGGAAAACCGTCGCAACACCGGCGACGCCTACAGCTTTAACTGGTCGCTGCGCATCGCGCCGGACCTGCAGCATCCGTTCGACCCGACCCATGAAAATATGGCCAACCTGAACCTGCATCGCGACCAGCCGGCCGAACAGCTGGCCTCCGCGCTGCGCCGGGCCTTTTCGGGCATCGTGTCCGGCAACGTCAAGGAAACCGGCATCCGCCTGATTGAGCAGTACGGTCCCTATAAGCTGCATGGCGACCCGGCCATCATGAAACGCATGGACGCCCTGTTGCAGGGTTTTGTCGCCCAGCACCGGATGAAGCTGCCCGGCAGCGCTTATATCCCCTGCTACGAGATTTGTATTTAATCCCGCGCCTCGCGGCCCGGCAGGGCGGCACCACGGCTTACCGGCCCGGCTTGCCGCCGCGCCGGTAAATGATCAGGACGGTATGCCATGTCGGTTCACTTATTGATTGTCGATGCGTTAAACCTGATACGCCGCATCCACGCGGTGCAGGGAGCGTCCTGCGCGGCCTCCTGCCTGCATGCGCTGCAGCAGTTAATCCTGCACAGCGCGCCGACTCACGCGGTGGCGGTATTCGACGATGAGGAACGTCATGAGAGCTGGCGGCACCAACGGTTGCCAGGCTATAAGGGCGGCCGCTCGCCGATGCCTGAGGATTTGCGGCTCCTGCTGCCGGACATCAAACAGTCTTTTGCCCGAACGGGCGTATCCAGCTGGCAGGCGGCGGGCTATGAAGCGGATGATATTGCCGCGACGCTGGCATGCAAAGTGGCCGCGGCGGGCCACCGCGTGACGCTGGTTTCCACCGACAAGGGATATTGCCAACTGCTGTCGCCGTCGATTCAAATCCGTGATTATTTCCAGAAACGCTGGCTGGATATGCCGTTCGTCACCCATACCTTTGGCGTACAGCCGCGGCAGCTTACCGATTACTGGGGCCTGGCCGGCATCAGCGGCAGCAAAATCCCGGGCGTCACCGGCATCGGTCCCAAAACCGCCGCCCTGCTAATCGGCCAGGCCGGATCCTTAGCCGCGCTGTATCAGCAATTGGATCAACTGGGCGGCAAGTGGCGCGCCAGGCTCGAACAGCAGCGGGAAATAGCCTTTACCTGCCAACAGGTGGCGACGCTTGATACCGGCATCCATCTGGATGGCAATCTGCAGCAATTAAGATTGGGTACAAGGCCGTTATAACCGACGCCGCCTGGGTTTAATCCGCCACCCTCGCCTGCGTTGGGAAGACCGGGGCCGGCCTGACGACGCCATGGTGAGCGAGAATAATGATTAACTTGACCCCGGGCTTCAGCGTTCGTCCCGCCGTCCCGGCACCGCGCTCCAGAACCGGCGGATATGCACCGTCACCTCTTCGCGATCGTGGTAAAGCTGCTTGGCGTGGACCTCGGAATGAATATCATTTTCCTTCAGGGCCGCGCGCAGCAGCGCCAGGTTCTGGCTCACTTCCTCGTAGCGCTTTTTCATCGGCAGCTTAAGATTGATGATAGCCTCGCGGCACCACCCCTTGACCAGCCAATCGGCGGCCAACTGCGCCACCCGCGCCGGTTTTTCCACCATATCGCAGACCAGCCAGTACACATTATTGCGCGGCGGCTCGAACCTGAATCCATCCTCGCGGTGGTGGATGACCTGCCCGGTCGCCATCAGGCTCTCCGCCATGTCGCCGTTATCCACCGCATGCACCATCATGCTGCGCTGGACCAGCTGATAGGTCCAGCCGCCGGGGCAGGCGCCCAGATCCACCGCGTACATGCCGCTGCCCAGCCGTTCATCCCATTCATCACGTGGAATAAAAACATGAAATGCCTCTTCCAGCTTCAGCGTGGAACGGCTCGGCGCCTCGGACGGGAATTTCAGGCGCGGGATGCCCATATAAAACGGCGAGTTGTTATTGCTATAGGAATACCCGACATAACAGCAGCCCGGGGCAATAAAAAACACGTGGATCACCGGACGGAACGGCTCTTCCCGCACGGCCAGTATTTTCTGCGCGCGCAGGACCCCGCGCAGCGGCACGGTAAATTTGCGGCAGAACTTCATCAGTTCCTTGCTTTCATTGGTATCCGGCACTTCCACCCGCAAATCGCCGGCGCCCTTCACCGCGCCGGTCAGCATGCCGACTATCGGCGTGATGCGGTCGTCCACCGGCAAATCGCGCAGCAATTCCCCGGTGAGCAGCATTTGCCGGGCAAAGATCAACTCGCGAAACGGCAGCTCGCGGATCAGCCGGTCTGCTTCTTCATGCTGATAGCATTCAAAGATCACGTAGCCGCTGTTGTCCTTAACCCGCGCAAAACCATAGATTTCCAGGGCGCCGGCTTTTTCGGTAATCTCCGAGGCGCACTCTTTTTCAAATCCGGGTCGGCAATATAAAATAACTTTATTCACGGCGATCGGCCTTTTTCTTCAGACGCAGCGCGCCAATTAACATTAACGTCCAACCCGCCACAAAGCAGGCCCCGCCTATCGGCGTAACATAAACCCACAGACGCAGATGCGACAGCGACAGGCAATAGAGGCTGCCGCTAAACAGGACAATACCGATGGCCAGCAGCGCACCGCTCCAGTAAAACCACACGCTGGCGTTACGCTGCATGGCAACCCCCAGCGCCATCACGGCCAGGGTGTGAAATCCTTGATACTCCAGGCCGGTTTTCAGCCAGGCCAATTCCAGCTCGCCCAGCGTCTGGCTAAGGATATGGGCGCCGAAAGCGCCAAGGGCGACATAGATTAGACCACTGACGGCGGCAAATACCAACATAGCGCGACTACGCATCGTATTAATCCTGATTAGGGTGTTATTTTTGTGATATTTATTCGGATTCAACCGTATGACCGTTATTATAACGGAAACGGAATTTTTCCTGTTCGCTCGCCGCGCGCCCGATGATCCATTGGCGAAAGGCGGCTATTTTACCCACTTCCGCCTGGCTGTCATGACAAACCAGATAAAAAGCGTTTTTACTGACCAATACGTCGTTAAACGGACAGGTCAGCCTGCCCGCCTCGATTTCCGTCTGCGCCATGACATTATTGGCCAGCGCCACCCCCTGACCATGGATGGCGGCCTGCAGTACCATGGCGCTGTGACTGAAAATCGGCCCCTGCTGCACGTTAAGATGAGTGAGCCCCAACTGACGGGTATAGGCCTGCCAGTCCCGGCGCGACGCATCATGCAGCAGGGTATGATAGGCTAAATCCCCGGGCGTTTTCAGCGGGTGCGCCCCACTCAGCAGGGCGGGCGCACAGACCGGCAGCAAATATTCGGCATACAGTTTTTCCACCCGCAGCCCGGGCCAGTTGCCGCGGCCGTAAAAGATGCCGACGTCAACGTCATCGGCCAGTTTGTCCTCTTCGCGATCCACCGCCTGGATCAGGACATCAATCCCCGGCCAGGCGCTATTGAAGCTGGATAAACGCGGCACCAGCCACTGAATGGCGAAACTGGGCAACAGGCTGACCGTTAACGCGCCTTTGGCGCTGCGCGATTGCAGCCGGCGCGTGGCGTCGATGAGCGCCGAGAAAATTTCCTTGATATCCAGGTAGTAGCTTTGTCCTTCCTCGGTGAGCAACAGCGATCGGTTACGGCGGCGAAACAGCTTCAACCCAAGGAAATCTTCCAGGGACTTGATCTGGTGACTGACGGCCGCCTGGGTGACGAACAGCTCCTCGGCCGCTTTGGTAAAGCTTAAATGACGGGCGGCGGCATCAAATACCCGCAAGGCATTTAGCGGCGGTAAGCGTTTAGACATGGGCGAGACGCTTTTCTGCGCCGGTGGCAAGTAAGATGGGCACGAAGAATTGACCTATTAGTTTTTTTTATCCGAGACATTATAATTTGTCCGTTGTGGATGCACCAGCAAATACCTATAGTATCGCTCTACCACGCGGGCCGGAACGAAAGGTAAGTCTGGATTTTGCCATTCAGGCGAGCTTTTGGCCTGCGGTGTGGTGTTGTGTTTGCCCTTTTTGGTCTGTCTTTCGGGCCTGTGGTATTTACGGTAACCGGTCTTATCGTGCCAGGTGACTATTTTTTATTCTTTTCAGCCTTACTGAACATTTTTCTGTCTGTCCAATACGTGAAATATGTAGCACCGCCTGAGGCGGTGCTTTTTTATGCCTGATAACCGGCAATCATGAAGTGCGGCAGGGTTTGGTATTGTCCGGCTTGGCAAAAACGGGCGCTTATTGCGCCTTCATCATTTCTTTGACATCGGAACTGTTGATTTGCTGCTCGGTGCCGTTGGCGTCTTGATAACCGATCATGCCGGTTTCATCATCAACCTTTGGTTTGCCGGACGTCACGATGGTGCGCCCGTCGTTGGTGTGCATAACATAGTTGCTTGAACATGCGCTTAGCGTCAGGGCAAACAAAAAAGCGGATAGCATTGCGGCTGTTTTCTTCATCGTTATCTCCTTGCAATCTCATTTTAAAAATAAAAAATCACCACTTAATTCTGTTATTAAGCTTCCAGGCAGGCAGGTATTTTGCTTACCTGATAATAATCAGCATAACAAGCATTGTTCATTTTTCCATAAAACCGGATTAAATCCTGTCACTTATCCCCTCCAGACGGCGATAATAGGATAAGTCTGTAGTTCTGCTTTGCCGAAACAAGGTGTATGAGGTAACCATGACCGAATTTGATTTTGCCGCCTTCCGCCGTCATTTCCCCGCGCTGGATAATGACGCGGTGTATCTGGACAGCGCCGCCACCGCCCTGAAGCCCGACGCGGTCATTGATGCCACCGACGCCTTTTATCGCCATGGCACCGGCAATGTCCATCGCAGCCAGTATCCCGGCGCCGTTTCGCTTACCGCCCGTTATGAGCAGGCGCGCCTCAAGGCCGCCGCCTGGATCGGCGCTCCGGCCGCCGGCATTATCTGGACCCGGGGCGCCACCGAGGCGATTAACCTGGTGGCGCAAAGTTATGCCCGGCCGCGCCTGCGGGCGGGTGACGAAATCCTGGTCAGCGAGGCCGAGCATCACGCCAATCTCATCCCCTGGCTGATGGTGGCGCAGCAGACCGGCGCGCGGGTGGTTCGATGGCCCCTGGGACGCGATTGGCTGCCGGACCCGGCGCAACTCGCCGGGCTGCTGAACGGCAAAACCCGTATCCTGGCCGTGACACAGATGTCGAACGTCACCGGCGCCTGCCCGGATCTGGCGGGCATCACCGCCCTGGTCCGCCGCTACCCGCAGGCGGCGATCGTGCTTGACGGCGCGCAGGGTGCGGTGCACCGTCCCCCCGACGTGCGGGACGCCGATATCGATTTCTACGTTTTTTCCGGCCATAAACTGTATGGCCCGACCGGCATCGGCGTGCTGTATGGCAAAACGGCGCTGCTGGAGGACATGCCGCCCTGGCAAGGGGGCGGCAAGATGCTGACCGCGGCGGGTTTTGACGGTTTTATTCCGCAGGCGGCGCCGCTGCGTTTTGAAGCGGGCACGCCCAATATCGCCGGCGTGCTTGGACTGGGCGCCGCGCTCGACTGGCTGCGCACGCAGGATCTGGCGGCCGCGGAGGAATACAGCGCCGGGCTGGCCGGCCTCGCCGCGCAACGTCTGTCCGCCCTGCCGGGTTTTCGCGCGTTCCGCGCACCGGGTTCCAGTGTGTTATCCTTTGTGTTTGCCGGTCTTCACCATCAGGATATCGCCATGATCCTGGCGCAGGACGGCATTGCCTTGCGCGCCGGGCAGCATTGCGCCCAGCCGCTGATGGCGGCGCTGGGCGTATCCGGCACCCTGCGCGCCTCTTTTGCGCCCTATAATACCCGCCATGACGTCGACCGGCTGGTCGCGTCGGTGGAAAAAGCCGTCTCCCTGCTGAGGGATTGATTCTGATGGGGATAACGTCATGACAGAACATCAAGCGGGCAGCCATCCTTTCGGCGGCGAGATCGCTATGCGGGAATTGACGCAACGCTTTGCCGGCTGCCGGACCTGGGAAGATCGCCTGCGGCAGATTATCCTGCTGGCCAAGGCGCTGCCGCCGCTGCCGGATACGCTGAAAACGCCGGCAACGATACTGACGGGCTGCGAAAACCGCGTCTGGCTCGGCCATCAGCGGCTGCGCGACGGTACGCTGCATTTTTATGCCGACAGCGACGGGCGCATCGTCAAGGGTCTGCTGGCCGTGGTGCTGGCCGGCAGCGAAGGCCAAACGCCGGAACAACTGTCCCACAGGGATCCCCTGGCGCCGTTTGACGACCTGGGGCTGCGCGCCGAGCTGAGCGTCAGCCGCGCCGGCGGGCTGGCGGCTATCGCCGGGCGGATCAACGCCATTGCCGAGAGCTATATTAAACGCTGACGCCCCGCGCCGCCCGGGCCAGCATTTTTTTTAGCGCATGGGATACGGCGATAAACCCGAAGCTGGCGGTGACCATGGTCGCCGCGCCAAAGCCGGAGGCGCAATCCATGCGCTTGGGCCCAACGGCGGTGGCAGGCGACGCGCACACCGAGCCGTCCGGCTGCGGATAGACCAGATGCTCGGTGGAGTAGACACAGTCTATGCCCAATTTGCCTTTACTGTTTTTTACCACGTTGAAATCATGCTTGAGCCGCTCGCGCAGTTTTGCCGCCAGCGGATCCTGGATGGTTTTCGCCAGATCGGCCACCGCGATGCGGGTGGGATCGATTTGCCCGCCCGCCCCGCCCACGGTGACCACCGGGATTTTATAACGACGGCAGTATGAGAGCAGCGCCGCTTTCGGCCGCACGCTGTCAATAGCATCGATAACATAGTCGAAGCCGCGATCGAGCAGGGCCGCGACGTTGTCGGCGGTAATAAAATCATCCACGCAGGTCACCACGCATTCCGGATTGATCGAGGCGATGCGCGCGGCCATGACCTCGGTTTTCGGCTGTCCCACCTGCTCGCGCAGCGCATGGATCTGGCGGTTGGTATTGGTGACGCACACATCATCCATATCGATAAGCGTAATGGCGCCGACGCCGGTGCGCGCCAACGCCTCCGCCGCCCATGAGCCCACGCCGCCGATGCCTATCACGCAGACATGGGCGCGGAAAAACACGTCCAGCGCCTGCCGGCCATACAGGCGGGCGGTGCCGCCGAACCGCTGCAGATACGCGTCTGACTGGTACGCGTGTGAAGGGTGCCCGTTCATCTTGCTAACCTTATTGGCGGTGCCAATAGCATCTAATTATCGTAGGTAACCTGTACCTGGCCGGTGCTGGCCCGGGTTGTCAGGCCCTGGCTCTCGCCCGTGAATAACGGGGCGCTGTCCTGCGACCCTTTCAATACCCATACCCGGCCGTAGTGGTTGTAATAACCCGCCGCGTGGCCGGCCTCGGCGCCGATGCCCTGGTAGATATCAAAATGCTGTCCTTTTATGGCGCCGCCCACATCCAGGGCCACCATCAGGCGCATCTCATATTTACCGGTAAATTTGCCGGCGTTGTCCAGCAGGGGTACCTCCGCCAGCAGCGTGGTGCCGGCCGGGATCAGCGAGCGATCCGACGCCACCGAGGCCTTGGCCACCAGCGGCACGGCGCTGGCGCCTTTTACAGGCGCGAAGGGAACCGGCCTGAAGAACACATAGGACGGATTCTCTTCCAGCAGTTGCCGCACCTCGGTCTCGCTGTGGCGCGAGGCCCACTGGCGAATCGCCTGCATCGACATATCCTCGCGCGCCACTTCGCCGCGATCGATCAATATCTTACCGATGCTGCGGTAGGCGTGTCCGTTTTTACCGCCATAGCCAAAAAAGGTGAGCGGCCGGCCGTCGCCGTAATCCACATAGCCGCTGCCCTGCACTTCCATCATAAAATTATCCATCAGCGAATTACTGTAGGCGATGGCCAGATTACGGCCGTCAAGCGCGCCCGCGTAGATGGCGGCGCGGTCGGGCAGGCGGTTCCTGCCCTTGGGCGGCATGCGGTACAGCGGATACTGAAATTCGCCCTGGGGCGTATAGCGGGCCTGAATCACCGGCGTGTAATAGCCGGTGAACTGTACATTGCCGTAATTATCCACCCCTTCCATCTGGTAGGCCTTGACGCCGAACTGGCTGAGCTGGCGGGTATCCGCGCCCGCCATGGCCCAGCGCTTGACGGCGTCGAAATTGGCGCTGTTGCGGCTATACAGGCCCGCGGCGGCGTATTGCGTTTCAGCCACCTGATCGGCGTAGTCCTTGGCATTAACCGGTCGCCCCTTGGCATTGGGTTCATTGACCAGCCCGAACGGCTGGGTAAGAAGACCATCTTTATACTGTTGTCCACGATCGGTGGGGCGCGACGAACAGCCGGCCAGAATGGCGAAAATCAGGCCAATGAAAAGATAGTGTGCCCATTGTTTGTTCATAACGTTCTCATGCCGGTTCCATTTGCCTATGTATCAACGGCGAACGATAGCAAAGGCGGTTCAATAGATAAATGCATTATTGCAAAAACAACCGTCTGTTTTGCTTATAAAACAGGCAAAAAAGCGCCTCTTTAAACAAAAATCATTATAGCAGGCGATTAATCGCAAAAAGGGGTTGCATCAAAGGCTGTCCGGAGTATAGTGCGCTTCCACGGACGCGGGGTGGAGCAGCCTGGTAGCTCGTCGGGCTCATAACCCGAAGGTCGTCGGTTCAAATCCGGCCCCCGCAACCAATTAAGCAGTAAAAGTCATACGTTAAGAAAAGAATTAAAAAAAAGAGTAAAAGAAGCAAGCATCTGACTGCTCACAGATGTAGTATATCGGACGCGGGGTGGAGCAGCCTGGTAGCTCGTCGGGCTCATAACCCGAAGGTCGTCGGTTCAAATCCGGCCCCCGCAACCACTTCTTGAAAAATGACAGGCTAAAGCGCTTAACCCACTCTAAGGTGGGTTTTTTGTTGTCTGCATTACGCAAAACGCGCCGCCTCACCGGCCCGAGATCACCCCACCCGCCGCAAAATACGCCTTGATGCCCGCCAGGATGGCGTGCGCCACCTGCTGCTGGAAATGCGTGGTGCGCAGGCGCCGCTCCTCTTCCACATTGCTGATAAACGCGGTCTCCACCAGGATGGAGGGAATATCGGGCGCCTTGAGCACCGCAAAACCTGCCTGATCCACGCTGCGTTTATGCAGGTGCGCGATTGTCCCCAGATGATGCAACACCGCCTTGCCGAATTTCAGGCTGTCGTTGATGGTGGCGGTCTGCACCAAATCAAACAGGGTATGATCCAGATAGCGGTCGCCGCTTTTGCCTACCCCGCCGATATCGTCCGCGGCGTTCTGGGTTTGCGCCAGGAAACGCGCGGCGGCGCTGGTGGCCCCTTTGGTGGACAGCGCGAACACCGACGCGCCGCGTGCCGCGCGGTTGGTAAACGCGTCGGCATGAATAGAGACGAACAGATCCGCGCGCTGTTTGCGCGCTTTCGCCACCCTGACCTTCAGCGGAATAAAGACATCCTCATTGCGCGTCATATAGACTTTCATATTGGACTCGCGGTCAATCAAGGCGCGCAGGTGGCGGGCAATCTTGAGCACCACATCCTTTTCGCGGGTGCGGAACTTGCCGATGGCGCCAGGATCCTCACCGCCATGGCCGGGGTCGAGCATGATGACAACCGGCCGGTCGCGCCCGGCTTTGCCGGCGCGCGGCGCCTGGGATTCGGGCGGCAGGCTGCGCGCCAGATCGCCCTGATTGTAGTCCTCCAGCAGCGCCAGCAGCGGATCGTCCTGCAGCGCGGAACGGCTGCCGGCCCGGGGATAGAGATCCATGATGAGACGATGTTTGAACCCGGCCACCGGCGGCAGGGCCAGGAAGCGCGCCTGGACCGGCTGCTTCAGTTCGATCACCATCCTGGCGGTGCGATCGTCAAACTGGCCGGCCCGTATCCGGCTGATGTAGGGGTCCTCTTCCCTGACCAATTGACCGGCGCCCTTCAGCACCGAATTAAGCTGGGCATCCTGGATATCCACCACCAGCCGGTCGGGATTGCCAAGGACAAACTGGCGATAGCGCAAGGGGGACTGGGATTCAAGCGTAATGCGGGTATAACTGGCCGCGGGCCAGATGCGCACGGCCACCACCAGCGGCGCCGCCATTCCGATGCGACTGAGCGTTAACAGCCAGGTGGCGGCGGTTGCCTGCAGCAGCCGCCTGCGCCCCTTATTATGATGTGAATCCGGCATATCGCCCCAGGATAAAAGCTAATATAATGAAAAAGCAGTCATTTTTTCGAATGGCAAAAACTTTAGCGAATCCGCCGGTATCTGTCATCCTTAAAAGGCTCTATGCTTAGTGCTTCGGGGTTTATTTTCGATTCTTTACAAACAAGAATGGGGAAAAATGCTGCTTGCCAATACCCTATTTATAGAATAAAAATACACAAAATCAGAATAATCATTCACAGAGGATTTGCCGTGAAGGAACGTAGTACTGAACTGGTCCAAGGCTTTCGTCACTCAGTTCCCTATATCAATGCCCATCGGGGCAAGACGTTTGTCGTCATGTTAGGCGGCGAAGCCATCGAACATGAAAACTTCGCCAACATCGTTAATGATATCGGCCTCCTTCACAGCCTGGGCATCCGCCTGGTGCTGGTCTACGGCGCACGGCCGCAAATCGACGCCAATCTGTCGGTGCACCACCTGGAACCTATTTACCACAAGCACACCCGCGTCACCGACGCGCCGACCCTTGAACTGGTCAAGCAGGCGGCCGGCCTGCTGCAGCTGGATATTACCGCGCGGCTGTCCATGAGCCTGAACAATACGCCGCTGCAGGGGGCGCATATTAATGTGGTCAGCGGCAATTTTATCATTGCCCAGCCGCTCGGGGTGGACGACGGGGTGGACTACTGCCACAGCGGCCGCATCCGCCGTATCGACGACGAGGCGATACATCGCCAGCTGGACAGCGGCGCTATCGTGCTGCTCGGCCCGGTGGCGGTGTCGGTAACCGGCGAGAGCTTTAACCTGACCTCGGAAGAAGTGGCCACCCAGCTGGCTATCAAACTGAAAGCGGAAAAGATTATCGGCTTTTGTTCTTCGCAAGGGGTGTGTGACGATAAGGGCGAGATAATATCCGAACTGTTTCCCAATGAGGCCCAGCTGCGTATCGACGCGCTGGAAAAAAAAGGCGATTACCATTCCGGCACGGTGCGCTTTTTGCGCGGCGCGGTGAAAGCCTGCCGCAGCGGCGTGCGCCGTTGCCATCTGATCAGCTATCAGGATGACGGCGCGCTGGTGCAGGAACTGTTCTCCCGCGAAGGCATCGGCACCCAGATCGTGATGGAAAGCGCGGAACAGGTGCGGCGCGCGACCATTAACGATATCGGCGGCATCCTGGAATTGATACGCCCGCTGGAGCAGCAGGGCATCCTGGTGCGCCGGTCCCGCGAACAGCTGGAAATGGAAATCGATAAATTCACTATTATCGAACGGGACAACCTGACCATTGCCTGCGCCGCCCTTTACCCCTTTCCGGAAGAACAGCTGGGGGAGATGGCCTGCGTGGCCGTGCATCCCGATTACCGCAGTTCGTCGCGCGGCGAAATGCTGTTGCAGCGCATTACGCAGCAGGCGCGCCAGATGGGGCTGAAAAAGCTGTTTGTACTGACGACGCGCAGCATTCACTGGTTCCAGGAGCGCGGTTTTACCCCGGCGGAAGTGGAAGTGCTGCCGCAGCAGAAGCAGGCGCTGTATAACTACCATCGCCGTTCAAAAATCCTGGTGGCGGACCTCACCGGCCAGTAACCGGGCTGCGCCGGCGAGCATTCCCGGGACGCCCGCCGGCTACCGCGTGCGCCGGCAAGCCTGCCGGCGGCCTACCCCTTTAACAGCAATTCCCGCAGGCCGCTGCGCCGCTCGGTCGGCGTGGCGATGGCCTGGCTTATCACCTCGTCGTTGGCATAGACCGACAGCCGCTCGCGGGCGCGGGTAATGGCCGTATAGACCAGCTCGCGGGTTAGCACCGGCAGAAACTGGTTGGGCAGCACCAGCGCCGTATGGATAAACTCCGACCCCTGGGATTTATGCACCGTCATGGCAAAAGCGGTTTCATGATCGGGCAGACGGCTTAGCGGCACCGCCTTGATGGTGCCGTCAGGCAGCGGGAAGCAGACCCGCAGCGCAGACTGCGCATCCGGCAGCATAATACCGATATCGCCGTTATACAGTCCAAGGGACGGCGCATTGCGGGTGATCATCAGCGGCCGTCCCGCATACCCCCTGCCGGCGGCATCCGCCTGGCGCTTAATCAACCCCGCCTGGGCCAGCGCCTGTTCAATCCGCGCGTTAAGGCCGGCGACGCCGAAAGGCCCTTCGCGCAGCGCGCACAGCAGGCGGTAGCGGTCAAATGCCGCTAACACCGCGCCTGCCCCGGCGCCGTCCCGCACCAGCCGCAGGTAATCACGATAGCCCGCCACGCACCCGTCGAGCAGGCGCAGATAGTCTTCGCCGTCGCGCACCGGCGCGTAGGCCACGTCCTCATCACGCCCGGCTTTCAGCAACGCCAGCGCCCCCCGGCCATCGCCGTTGTTAACGGTATTGGCCAGACGGCCGATGCCGGATCCCGCGTCAAAGCGGTAGCTTTTACGCAGCAGGCACAGGCTGTCCCCCGTCTGGTGTCCCGCCACGGGCGTGCCCGCCGGCACCTCGCAGCCGGTAAGCCGCCGCAGCTGCGCATTACGCCCGGGACTATAGCCGTTCTCCGCCAGAAAGCAGATGTCGCCCAGCACCGCCCCCGCTTCCACCGACGCCAGTTGGCAACGATCGCCTAAAAAAACCACCCGCGCCTGCGGCGGCAGCGCGGCGATCAGGCTGGCCATCATCGGCAGATCGACCATCGAGGCTTCGTCGACAATCAGGATATCCACATGCAGCGGATTATCCTGATGGTAACGCATGCGCTGGCTGTTGGGCTGCGCGCCCAGCAGCCGGTGCAGCGTCACGGCTTCCGCGGGGAACAGCCGCCGCTGCCGTTCGTCAAGGCCGAGCGCCGCCAGCGCCGCGCCAAGGGACTCGCTCAGGCGCGCCGCCGCTTTCCCGGTGGGCGCCGCCAGCTGGATACGCAGACGGGCATCGCCGCCCAGCACCACCATGGCGGCCAGCATTTTCGCCACCGTCGAGGTTTTACCGGTGCCCGGGCCGCCGGAAATCAGCGCCACCGGATGGGTGATAGCCACCGCCGCCGCCACTTTTTGCCAGTCCACCGCATCGGCGCCGGCCGGGAAAAACCGGTCCAGCACCCGCCTGATAAGCGCTTCATCCCCAGCGGGCATGGGCCGGATGGCGTTAAAAAAATGCGCGACCCGCCGTTCATTTTGCCACATGCGCTGCAAATACAACCGGCCCTGATCTAATACCAGGGGGGTGGGCCTGGAACCGTCGCTGACCGCCGGCGACGCGTTCAGCAAACGCGGCCACTCGTCCGGCGAGGGCTTGCCGGCAAGGCGCCAGGCATGCTCGGCCAGCTGCGGATGCCGGCCGTTGAACAGGCCGCCGGGCTGCAATAGCGTCAACGGCAGGCAAACATGTCCGGCGCCGGCGTCGGCGCTCAGGCAAGCGCAAGCCAGCAGCAGGGCCGGCTCATCCGCGCTCGCCAGCATGCGGGCAAACTGGATATCCAGCGGCCGCCAAAGCCGCAGTAATTGCGCCTGCTCGATCACAACGTCCATTAAATCGCCTTATCCTCGCTGGTGACCGCCGCGCCCTGGCTGAATAATGTATCCAGCCCGTCAATCAGGGCCGGTTCAGGGCGGCAGTAAAATATGCCGTTGCCGGGATTATCGGCCGCGACGCCGCGCAGGAACAGATAAAAGACTCCGCCAAAATGGCGGCGATAATCATAATCCGCCAGGCGATGGCGCAGGTAACGGTGCAACGCCAGGGTATAAAGCTGGTATTGCAGATCGTAGCGATGCTCCGCCATGGCCTGCGCCATCGCCTCGGGCGTATAGGCGGCATCGTCTTCGCCCAGCCAGTTGGATTTGTAGTCCAGCAGGTAATAACGGTCCTGCCAGCAAAATACCAGGTCGATAAACCCCTTCAGCATTCCCCGCACCTGGGGAAAATCCAGCGGCGGGCAGCGCGCGGACAACGGATCGTAGCGTTTGCACAGCATATCCAGCGCGCCGGCGGTCACCGTGGCGTCGATCGGCAGATAGAACTGCAGCTCCGCCTGTTTCCGCCCCGGCGCCAGTCGGGAGAGCGTAATGCCGGAGGCGCCGAGCGGCGCGTTTAATACCCGGTCCATCCACTGCCCGATAACCGGTCGCCAAATGTCGCTGATGCCGTTTTGCGCCAGTTGCCCACTGAGCCAATCCTCATCAAGCGGCCGGGTAAAATCGAGCGATTCAAACAGGGCGTGCAGGAAGGTGCCGGGGGAGGCGCCGCGCGCAAAGGTATGGGGCGACAGCTCGGGTTCGGCGTCCTGACGGCGTTCGCCCACCGCGTCGACGTCCAGCCGGGGCAGCAGTTCCATCAGCCCCGGTCCGCCGCCGTGCTGTTGCAGGCCGGAATAGCTGGTGACGCGCCAATTGTCCTGCGCGCGCGGCTGAAAGCGCCGGGCGGCGAGGCTATGCCGCGCCGTCACGGCCGGTTGCCAGGGGTGCCCCTGCGGCTGGGTAATCACGTCCAGGGCGATATCCGCTGCGCACAGTTGCTCAAGCCGCGCCCGCAGGACGGCGCCGCCGCCGGGCTCGCCCTGCTGTATCAGGTAGCCCAACGCGCTTTGATGCACATCGGTATCGCCGTTTTTGGCACGGGTGCCGCGAAACAGCGGCGCGATACCGATGCAACATTGATAAATGGAACGGGTCAGCGCCACGTACAGCAGGCGCAGGTCTTCCGCCAACCGCTCTTCCTCCGCGAGCGCGAGGCTCTCCTCGGAGGCCGCCAGATCCAGCCAGGCCTGGAAATCACTGCGGTCATGGAACAAGGGGCGCTTTTGCAGCCGGAAATCGGCGACAAACGGCAGGAATACCAGGGGAAATTCCAATCCCTTGGACTTATGCACCGTGGTGATCTTCACCAGATGGCGGTCGCTTTCCAGCCTCAGCTGCTGGTTATCGGCCTGGGTGTTGGGCTGTTCAATCTGCAACGCCAGCCAGCGCACCAGCGCGTGTTCGTTATCCAGCTGCGCCGAGGCTTCCTGCAGCAGTTCGGCCAGATGCAGCAGATCGGTCAGCCTGCGTTCGCCATTAACGCTGGCCAGTAGGTTCTCCGCTATCTGATGGGCAATCATCACCTGGCGCAGCATCGGCAGCACACCGCGTTGCCGCCACAGCTGGCGATACCCGGCGAACTCATCCACCAGCGCGTCCCAGGCCTGGCCGTTGTGGTTGACGGCATCGATATCCTGGGCGTCTAGCCCCATCAGGCTGGTGGCCAGGGCGCAGCGCAGGGCGTTATCCTGGCCCGGGATCAGGATTGCCTGCAACAACCACAGCAGCTCGCGCGCCTCCGGCGTTTCATAAACGCTGTCACGATTGGACAGGTAAACCGCGGGGATCGACAATGCGCTTAACGCGTCGCGCACCAGGGAGGCTTCATTACGGTTACGCACCAGCACCGTCATGTCCGAGGCCTGCAGCGCCTCGCGTCCCTTGCGGCCGTTAAGCCAGGCGCGCCCGTCCCGGCCGGCGGTCAGCAGGTCGCTGATGGCGGCGGCGCACTGGCGCGCCATTAAATGTTGGTACTCACTTACACCGGTTCCGTCCCCCGCCAGCAGCCAGACCCGCAGCGCCGGCTGCGGCGCCTGGTCGACCATCAGCGATAGCGCGTCGTTTTCCGGGGCGGCGGCGACCGGCAAAAAGGGAATTTGCGCAAAAATAAAGGGGTTTGCGAGCGATTGGAACAGGCGGTTCACCGCGCCGATCATGGGCGGCGAGGAGCGCCAGTTGGTGCCGAGAGTATAGTGGGCGCTAACTTCGCTGCGGGCGCGCATATAGGTAAAAATATCCGCGCCGCGAAAAGCATAAATCGCCTGTTTGGGATCGCCAATCAATACCAGGCCGCAGGCCGGCTGCCCGCCATAGAGGCGGCGGAAAATGCGGTATTGCTGGGGGTCGGTATCCTGGAATTCGTCAATCATCGCCACCGGATAGCGCGCGCGCACCGACTGCGCCAGGGCGTCACCGCCCTCGCCCCGCAGCGCCTCGTCAAAACGGCTAAGCAGATCGTCAAAGCCCAGTTCACCGCGCCGGCGCTTTTCGAGTTGCAGCGCGAGGCGCATTTCATCCAGCGCCAGCACAAAAATCAGCTCGCGCAGCGTCAACGCCTCCTGGAAAAACCGGTCGATTTCGTCGAACAGGGCATGTTCGGGCGGGCTGCCCTTGATGGTTTTGGCGCGCAGTACCGATTGGCGGAAGCGTTCAAGCTCTTTTGGCACCGCATAATCATCGGTTGGCGCGGCGGCCCAGGCTGACATTTTATCCAGCCACACAGGCAGGTTCTTGCTGCTGTATGAGCGCTTATCGACGCCTGAGTCGCCCACCAGGGCCGGCAACAAACCGGCGGATTGGCGCCATGACCGCTTAAGGGCGTCGATGCGGGCGATAATGCGCTCATGCCGCGCCAGGATGGACTCGGTTTTATCCGGCGGATTGCGCACCACCGGCGCCTCGCCCTGCATATAAGGCAGCAATTCAGCCAACAGTTTTTCCGGACCGTCCCATTCCTGGTGTATGGCCTGGGCGATGGCGTAAGGCAGCGGGTAGCAATGGCGGCGCCAAAAGTCGGCGCAGACCTGGCGTCTGAGCGCCGATTCGTCTTCCACCAGGGTTTGCTGGAACAACATACCCGACTCAACGGTATTCTGGCCGAGCATGCGCTGGCAAAAGCCATGAATGGTATAAATCGCCGCTTCATCCATCTGCCGTTCGGCCGCCAGCAGTAAACGGGCGGCATGCTCCGTATCGGCGACCTGGGCCAGCAGTTCCTGAAACAGGTCGTCCTTGCCGGGTTCACTCAGGGCAGGACCACGCACGCAGGCCAGCCGCAGGCGGTGGATATTCTCCCGGATGCGTCCCCGCAGTTCCTCGGTGGCCGCCTCGGTAAAGGTCACCACCAGGATTTCTTCCACGCTGAGCGGGCGCTGATAAGCCGCCTGCTGGCCCAGCCCCAGCAGCAGGCGGAGATAAAGCGCCGCCAGCGTGTAGGTTTTCCCGGTACCCGCCGACGCCTCGATAAGGCTTGCGCCCTGCAACGGCAACGTCAGCGGATTAAGTATCTGCGCGGTCAAGGATGCTGTTTTCCTCTATTGATGAGCAAGTACGGGTAACGTCCTTTGCAGCGCCGAGGCGTTGGGATAAAGCTGCCAGCCCGCGGGCGCGGCATATTCCGCCGGAGCGTGGCCGTCGCCGCTGCCGCCAATCTGGGATAATAGCGCCAGCCCGGTCGGCGCAATTACCGCCTGATGGAAAAAATCAGCCAGCTGCGCGAGCGTCATCTGCCGCAGCGCCGCCACTACTTTAGCACGGGTATCGAAAGACAGGTTATCGCGCTCGATGTCATCGGTATATTGTCCCACTTCTTCGGCCAGCGTCTGCGGCTGCTGTAGCAATTGGCTGATAATGCCTTGCTTATACTGCTCGAAATCCGCGGGCGCCATAGCGCGCAGCCGCCGTTCCGCCTCGGGGAAAAACGCCTGGTAGCGCTGGTAAAGGTATGCGGGCTGCCGGGTGCCGCTTTGCAGCACAAAACCGATCCCGCCCTGGTCGCCGACAAATACCGGCACCATAAAAATCGCATATCCCAACTGTTCCTGGGTGCGCAGCTGCTGGTAGAACCAGGACTCCACGATTTGCGCCAGCATATAGCTATTAGCCATGCCCTGTATCCGGTCATAGCCGGCGGGGACATACGCCGCGGACAGCGCCGCATCAGAACTGCCGCCCTGTTTTTGCATCACGGCCAGCTGCGGCCGGGTAATCTGCACTTTGTCGGCGCGCCGCCACTGCGTGCCCGTCCAACCTATCTGTTTCTTCAGCTGTGCCGACAGTTCGGTGGCCTGCTGCGGCGTCATATTGCCCACCACCAGCATATCCAGCGCGGTGGGCTTGAACAGGGTTTCGCGGTAATCAATCACATCCTGTACCGTCATGCCGTCAATCAGGGCGCGCCGCTCATCCCGTTCCACATACGGCAGGGCCGACAACACTTTGACCGGGATCATCGCCTGCGCGTACGGCTTCTCTTTTTCCGTGCCGTCCAGCTGCTGGCGATACCAGCTTTTGGCCTGTAACAGCTGATCAACCGTCGGCGTAAAGGTGGCGTAACGCTCCACCAGGCTTAATACCAGTTGCGACAGGCGCTGGGTATACCCCGAGGCTTTAATGGTCAACCCGTCGTTTTCATAGGTGGAAAAGCTGATGCCGCCCACATAGGCCTGATTGCTGAGCTCGGCCAGATCCTGGCTGGCGATATAGTCGTTCAGGGAATAAAGCACCTGATTGCGGGCGGAAGCCATGACGGCGGGATTACGGAAATTGAGGGTGATATCCGCCCGCGGCACGTCGGCGAAATACCGGCTGGGCATATAACGCAGCCGCAGTCCCGGTTCGTCGATCAGCAACTGCGGATAGGCCGGCGCCGCGGTGGCTTTGATTAATGAAAAATCGCTGGCGATATAGGGATTGAGCGCCGGCAGCGACAGCTGGATATGAGGCTGGGTTTGGCGCCATAACGTCAGCCGTTGCGCCGGGATTTTATCCACCTGGTAAGGCGCGTTGACAAAATAAGCGCTTTTGTTATGCGGCTCGTCCGGACTGATAAACCAGATGCGGGCCTTGTCCGGCGTCATGCCGTCCAGGCGCGCGGCGATGGCCTTGGGATCGTAGCGGTCCGCCACATAGGCGGAATCGAGCACGTGCTGTACCGGCACCCGCAGCATGGAGTCCACCAGCCATTCGATATAATCCATATTGCGGGTAATCACCGGGTAGCGGAAATCCTGTTCCAGCACATGGGCAATCTCATCGAAATATTGCCTCTGTATCCCTTGTTCGCGCAGGGTCTTCAGGTAACTGAAGATTGCCGCCACCACTTCATCCCGTTGCCTGAGCCCTTTATCGCTCAGGGACGTGGCGATGGCGAACACCCCGCCGTTGCGATCGACCATGGGATCGGCGCCCGCGTCTATGGCATCCGCCAGTCCCTGTTTCTGCAACCAGTCAGCCAGGGTGTTCGGACTGCGGTTGCCAATCAGGTAACTGATATAAGTATCGGTTTTACTGCGAAAAGCCTGGCTGTTATTGGTGATGGGAAACTCGATGCGCAGCATTTTCTGCGGCTGCACCGGCTGGTAGTGGATCAGGACGCCGGTTTGCTTTTTTGTCACCGCCGGTGCGGTAATCTTGGGCACCGTGGCGTGGCGGTTGGCCACGCGTCCGTAGGTGGCGGCCGCGATCCGCGCCAATTCGGGCAACGGCTGGTTGCCGTAGATCACCGACACCATCAGGTTGGCGGAGTAATAACGATGATAAAACGCCTTCAGCGCCTGGTGCAGGTTGCTGCCCGGCTTATCGCGTAGGGTGTCGAGGTTACCGCCGGAAAAACGCGAGCCGGGATGGGCGGGATTCATGGTTTCGGCGCGGATTTGCGCCATGCGTAAGCCGTCATTGGCGCGGGCCATGGTGAGTTCGGCATCGACCGCATGACGTTCTTTGTCGGCGTTGCCGGGATCGAGCAACGGCTCGGCGATGGCGTCCGCCAGGCGATCGATGGCTGGCTCCAGGGCGTTATTTTCCACCTCGAGGTAAAATGCGGTGCGGTAGGAGGCGGTGCTGGCGTTATGATCGCCGCCGTGCTTTTTCAGGAATTCCGCCAGGTTTTCCGGCTGTGGGTATTTTTTCGACCCCATCAGGATCATATGTTCAAGATAGTGGGCCAGGCCCAACTGGTCATCCGGGTTCTCAAGCGATCCCACCGGCACCGCGAGGGCGGACAGCGACTTCACCGCCTGCTTATCGCTGACCAGCAATACCGTCATGCCGTTGGCCAGCCTGACGGCCTGGTACTGGCGTATGTCCTTGCTGCTCTTGCGGATGGTCTCCTTTATCGGCTGCCAGCCGGCGACATCCGCTACGGCAGGCGCAATGCCCAAACAACACAACACAGCACAACTGAACAATCCCACAACCAATCTACGCATTCCACTCTCCAACAACCCTGAAGGGCCGGCCATGGCCTCTTCGCTTATTTCGCGATGTATTTACCGGCTATCGCCGGTGTTGTTAGCTTAACGTGCTTTTTTTCCCCCGTCGTGCCTTTTCGGCTTCCGCCAGATTGAGGCTGAACGGCGCCAGCAGGTAAGTTTGCGCCGCCTGGATAATCGCCTCGACGTGCGGCGAGTTTAATTGCCGCATCAGCCGCTGCAGGTAGGGGTCTTGTCCCTCGCCGGGCGTGTAGCCGTCCCCTTGCCAGGCCTGCATCAGCTTATCGCGCGCCTGGAGCTGGCAGGATTCCCCCCAGTCAATGGCGCCCGTGTCGTGGTCGTAGCTTTGTGCCAGCCATGCGCCGCCGGCGCGGTGTAATAATAGCAGCGGCGTGCTCATGCCCTGGCCATAACCCGTTACCAGCGTCAGTAAAAACGCTTTCGCCTGCTCCGGCGTCAACGCGGCAAAACGCCACTGGCCCTTGGTGCCGTACATGCGGCTTTCCCCGCCGCCGCCCATGGCGCACCATGCCAGATGCTCCAGCCACAGCGCCATGCCGTCTTTCATCGATAAAACGCCCGGACGCCAGCGCAGCAAGCCGTCGCTCTGCGTCTGGGGCAGCCAGCCGCTCAGTTCGACGTCGCCCAGCATCAGGCTTATCTCAATGCTTTGCGCTCCATCACGGCGTTGTTCGCGCACCGTTTCAGCCAGCAGGGCCATTTCATCGCGCTGTTTGGCCCAATACAGTTCGCCGAATGCGCCGTAGGGCAGGTATCCGGCCGCCCTGAAGGTACGGTAAAGCCGGTCGGGATCTTCCCCGGCGATAAGCGTATTAAGCAGTTGGTCGTTAAGCTGGTAGCGGTCCAGGCCTTCGACGACAAACGGCTCGTCGGCGGACAGCTCGGTTTCTTCCAGGCGGAAATAGACGCCCAGGCGCTGCTGGAAATAGGCGCGCACCGGGTGGCCGTAAAACCGTTTCAGCACGTCAAACGCCAGCAGGGTAACCGGCTGCGGGTCCAGCGGACGGGTAAACTCGGGATGGGGCTTGCCGCCCGCGCTGGCGGCGGGCAGCCACTCCGCGGCAAAACTTTGCTGTTCGGTATCCTTGATAAAATTCTCGGCGGCAAACGGCATGCGGCTGTGCCACTGGCACAGATGCGCGCTGACCCGGGCGGCGCTGGTGTCCACATCCACCGCCTCATCCCCCGGCAGGTAAAAACTCTGCGCGACATACTCGATCAATTCGCTGACCAGCACCGACGGATAGCGTTGACTGTTATCCTGGATAGAACGGCCGATAAAACTGATGTAAAAACGCTGCTGGGCCGACAGCAATGCTTCCAGGAACAGGTAGCGGTCATCGTCGCGGCGACTGCGGTCGCCCCGTCTCGCCTGGCCGGCCATTAAATCGAACCCCAGCGGCGGCAGCGAACGCGGATAGACGCCGTCGTTCATGCCCAGCAGGCACACAACCTTGAAAGGGATGGATCGCATGGGCATCAGCGTGCAAAAATTAATCGTGCCCGCCAGGAAGCGCTGGCTGACGCGCTGCTGATCCAGCCGGGCGGATAATTCGTCGCGCAGCAGCGTGATCGACAAGGGTTCGTCATAGGCAGCCTGCAGGCCGAATTGCAGGATCTCCTGCCATTGGGTTTCCAGCAGGGCCAGCGCGGCTTCGGTCTCGCTGTCCGGCAGGAAAAAGTCCGCCGCCAGTTCCTGGCAACAGGGCAGCCATCCGGCCAGGTCGCGCGGTTCCCGCAGGATGTCCCGCCAGCGCCTGAGCTGCGCCAGCAATTCCGCCAGATGGCCCACCAGTTCCGCAATCAGCCCGCTTGATTCGTCGTAAGGCAGAATACCGCGCCAGTCCCCGCTATGGCTGTCCATGGCGTACCCCAGCAGCATGCGCGTCAGTCCGAATTGCCAGGTATGCTGGCCGGTGGCGGGCAGCATCAGCTCGCGGATATTATCGTCGTCCAGGCCCCAGCGGATGCCCGACTCGGCGACCCATTGCCGCAGCAACTTCTGCCCGTCCTCGTTAATCGAAAAACGCGCCGCCACCGCCGGCACCTCAAGCAGCGCCAGCACCTGTTCGGCGGCGAAGCGGCTTTGCGGCAGCTCCAGCAAGGACAAAAACGCCGGCAGCGCCGGATGGATATGGCGCGCGCGCCGGTCGGAAATGGCAAACGGCAGATAGCGCCCGCTGCCGGCATGACCGAATACCGCCTGGATCGCGGGCGTATAACGATCGATATCCGCCACCATGACGATAATGTCGCGGGGCGACAGGCTGGGATCGTCGCCGATCATCGCCAGCAGCCGATCGTGCAGCACTTCCACCTCGCGCTGCGGACTGTGGCAGACATGCAGGCTGAGGGAACGATCGGAGGGCTGCAGCAGCCGTTTTGTCCGGCTGTTCTCCAGCGTCTCGCGGGTCATGCCGACCACGGCATGATCTTCCAGTTCCAGTATGTCGCGCTGCAGGGTGGATAGCAGGCCGTCGTCCGGCGGGTCGACAAAGGCGTCTACTTCCTGGACGCCCTCCAGCTGGGCCAGCAGATACAGGTTATCGCGGCCCAGTTTACCCCAGGAAGCCAGCAGAGGATTGCCGACCTGCTGTTCTCCCGCGTCGTTGAACAGCGCCCCGGCCTCCGCCGGCCGGCGGAAAAGGCCCTGTTCCCGTGGCTCCTGGTAATGGGTGCGTTTGCGGTTTTGCAACTTGGCCAGGAAGGCGTAATCGCGGATATCGCCCCAATAATAGCGGCAAGGGTTGGTGAAAAGCAGATGAATGTCGATATGGCGCCCCAGCGCCTGCAACGCCTGTAAATAGGTGGGGGGCAAGGCGGAAATGCCGCAGATAAATACGCGTTCGGGCAGGCCCGGCGGACATTCGGCCGCCTCTTCCAGCGTCTGGATAAACCGCGCGTAGAGGTTGGCGCGATGCCAGGGAGATTGCCCGGCCCGGTCGGTGAACGCCACCAGTTCCCGCCACAGGGGGGCTTGCCAGGACTGGGCATCGCCCAGGTCCGGCACCGGCTCTGCGCGCTGCCAGCGCTCCAGCCAGTCCGGCCTGAAGACCAGGTATTGATCGAAAAGATCCGCGATACGGGCGGCAAACTGGAAACATTTACGCCGGTCGCCGTCATCCTTAAGGTACTGGCAGATCACCTCGAACCCGGGCTGCTGGCACAGCTTTGGCAGCAATGCCATCAGTTTCCAGGTCATGGCATCCTTGGAGAACGCGCTCTCCTGCGGGATATCCGGCAATACGCGGGTGAACATTTGCCAGATAAAGCTTGCCGGCAAGGGAAATTCGATATTGGCGGCAATGCCGAACCGCGCCGCCAGCGCCATCTGCATCCATTGGGCCATGCCGGAGCTTTGCACCAGGATCACCTCCGGCTGGAACGGATCGCGCAGCGGACGCCCCTCGATCAGCGCGGCGGCCAGCGCTTTAAGCAAATCCAGCTGGTTTGAATGGTACACCGTAAACATGCCGCCCCCTTTCGCCTGAACCAACGGGTGTTACTCATGCCGACACTCTAGCGGTATTCGCGCTGAAAACAAGCGTTGATCACCCGCCATCGACGGTATCACCCCCACGTCGCTTCGCATCCACGGGCAAACAAAACCATTCGCACAGCGTTGCCCGTTGCCCGCGCGCGGTTGCGACCCCGGCACTGACCCGCGTACAGCCGCCGGCCAGCGGCTGTACGACGATATCGAGCCGCCAACCGGCGGGCAGGTCCATGCTGTCAGCCTGTCCCGCAGGCTTGGCAGGCGATATCCTTCCAACGCCTGGTGGCTGAGCGTCAATGCCTGGCGGTACTGGCGCACATCTTCCTGCCGGTTCGCCAGCCGCTGCAGATAGTGCAGCATAAACAGCGCCACCAGCGAAAACAACAGTACCGCCATTAATGCTTCCGGCATGCCGTGCCCCCGCTGATGATAGCTTTTCATTACACCTCGCAAAGGATTCAGCCCGGGTGGTAGTCCAGCCAGCCCGCGGGCAGCGGCGTCAGACGCCATGATGTTGCGCCGTCCCCCAACTGCCCCACAGGGCGCATCGCCACCACGCGGTACAGATACACCGGTTCGGCTACACCATCGCCGTGGCCGCGCAGTATCCATCTGCCGCCCGCCCCCGCCAGCAGGCAGGCCTGGAAATTTCCGCCCGGCGGCCGCAGGCATTGCCCGTCCTCCCCCCGCCAGCACTGGCCGGTTCCCCACGACAGCGCGGATTCGGCCTGATGAAAAGCGCTCAGGTAATGCTGTTCATCGGCAATCAACGCCAGGGAAGCATCCATAAAACGCTGCCACGCCGCCAGGGCCGCCATGCCGGTAAACAATACGGCCAGCAGCGCCGCCAGGGAGCCGCCGCCCCGCTGCGATTGAGTATTCATCCATTACGCCCGACAACGATCCGGCTGGTCCGATACCCGCTGCCGGGACGATCGCTTTGCACGCCATGCAGCGTGATCCGCCATGCATGGGCCGCCACCGGTTCAAACCTGAGCCGTGTTATCCGCACCTGCCGGGGATCGTGCATATTGGCCCAGCCCGCCTCGTCGCAATGCCTGACGCCGCGCTGGGTTTCCAAGGCGCCGCGATGCAAACGGTAGCCGAAGGTATCGTTGACGACGCGGCCTCCCGCCGTTCTGGCCCCGGTCGGATAAAAGGCGTAACTGACGATCAGGCAGGAATTTTCACGCTCGCCGCGTCGCTGCCCCAGCACGACGCCGGACCGTGCGCAGGGCGGCCGGCAATGACCGGCGCGGCGCAAATCTTTTTCCATGGCCAGCAGGCTGTAATCAATCTGCCGAACCAGCCTGGCCTGTTGCATGCCGCCGTGGCTGAGGCGATGCAATAGCGGCAACAGCCGCAGGCCGGCCAGCAGCAGCAGGGACACCACCGCCAGGGCGCCCAGGGTTTCCGCCAGGCCCGCCCCCCGCTGCGCCCGGTTTAGCACGGCCCGATCCCCGCCCAGCGGCCGTGCTCGCTGCACACCCTGACCCGCCCCTTGCCAGACAGGATAACCCTGATCCTGCCCGCCGGGTTGCTGAGCGTCAGGTGGGCCGGCGTGGCGGTATTGCGCAGCCCCGCCAGGATAAGGTAGCCGGGCGTGGAAATCTCCAGCCGGATACTCCCGGCGGACGCCTGCCGCCGCAAGGTCATTGCCGGCGCCGGCATAGGGTGCGCCTGCGCGTCCCCACGCGCCTCCAGCGACCAGTCCAGGCCGGTTCGCACCCTGATGCGATAATGATGATTGCCCCAGGCGGCCCGGCACTGTAAACGCTGCATGAAATCCGCTATCTGGCGCGCCGCGTGTTCGAGCTGGGATTTATGCTGGTAATGCCGCCAGACAAACGTGCCCGACAGCGCCAGCATCGCCGTCAAGGCCAGCACCAGCATCATTTCAATCAGGGTATAGCCCCGCTGTGACAGGTTGGGAATTTTCATGCACCGCAGGATAGCGGCTATCCATCCCGCCGCGCTACCGGGTAAGACGCAAAGTGCGACGGGCTGTCGCATGGATTTAGGGGAGAGGTGCAAACAGACAAAATATTGCGGGGAGCATAACAAAACTATGGCGCCCCACGGCGCGGCAGGCCCGTTAACCTCCCTTGCAAAGCAGACGCGTTAACGGGCGCGCAATATCAGATTGCCACGGGCGCCTTGATTGGCGGATACGGGTCGTAACCCTGGATATCAAAATCCTCAAAACGGTAGTCGAACAGCGACGCGGGCTTACGCTTGATCACCAGGCGCGGCAGTTCACGCGGCGCGCGCGTCAGCTGCAGGTCGGCCTGCTCCAGATGATTGCTGTAAAGATGGGTATCGCCGCCGGTCCAGACAAAATCCCCCACCCGCAGGTCGCACTGCTGCGCCACCATATGCACCAGCAGCGCGTAGCTGGCGATATTAAACGGCAGGCCGAGGAAAATATCGCATGAGCGCTGGTAAAGCTGGCAGGACAGCGTACCGTCCGCGACATAAAACTGGAACAAGGCATGGCAAGGCGCCAGCGCCATCTGATCCAGCTCGCCCACATTCCAGGCGGAAACGATAATGCGCCGTGAGTCGGGGTCCTGGCGCAACTGCTCGATCACCCGGCTCAGCTGATCGATCCGGCGGCCGTCCGCCGCGCCCCAGGCGCGCCATTGCTTACCGTACACCGGGCCGAGATTGCCGTCCTTATCCGCCCACTCGTCCCAAATGGACACGTTGTGCTCGTGCAGATAATCCACCTGGGTATCGCCGTTGAGAAACCACAGCAGCTCATAAATGATCGAGCGCAGGTGGCAGCGTTTGGTGGTGACCAGCGGAAAACCCTGCTGCAGGTTAAAGCGCATCTGATGGCCGAAAATCGATAAGGTGCCGGTGCCGGTGCGATCGGCTTTCGGCGTGCCTTGATGCCGAACCAGGCGCATCAGTTCCAAATACTGTTTCATGTGACCTCAGGACAGTTGTTGCTGGGGGCGGCGGCGGTAGGCCCAGATAAACATAATCAGACCGGCGATAATCATCGGCAACGACAGGATTTGCCCCATGCTGATGGCATCGTCGAATAATCCGAGCTGCGCGTCGGGCTGGCGGAAAAACTCCACGATGATGCGAAACGCGCCGTACCCCATCAGAAACAGGCCGGAGACGCTGCCCAGCGGGCGCGGCTTGCGGATAAACACATTCAGGATGATAAACAGCACCACGCCTTCAAGCAGCAGTTCATAAATTTGCGAGGGATGGCGGGGCAATACGCCATACTGGTTAAACAGCGCCTGCCATTGCGGATGCGAAGGCAGCAGGGCCAGATCCTCGGCGCGCGAGCTGGGAAACAGCATCGCCCACGGGGTATCCGTCGTTACGCGCCCCCAAAGTTCGCCGTTGATAAAATTGCCCAGCCGGCCGGCGCCCAGGCCGAAGGGGATCATCGGGGCGATAAAATCCGCCACCTGGAAGAAATGGCGTTTGGTGCGGTGGGCAAACCACAGCATCACGATAATAACGCCCATCAGGCCGCCATGGAACGACATGCCGCCGTCCCATACCTTAAACAGATAAAGCGGATTCTCGAGGAACTGCGGCAGGTTATAGAACAGCACATAGCCGATGCGTCCGCCCAGGAACACGCCCAGGAACCCGGCATACAGCAGATTCTCCACTTCATCCTTGGTCCAGCCGCTGCCGGGCCGGTTGGCGCGGCGCACCGCCAGCCACATGGCAAAGACGAAACCGACCAGGTACATCAGGCCGTACCAATGGAGCGACACCGGTCCCACGGAAAAAATCACCGGGTCAAACTGCGGGAAGGCCAGATAATTCATTGTCATTCATCACCACGATTTAAGTCATTTTCACCGCGTCGGTGCGACGGGGCGGCAGGCCGTTCGGTCACGAAAAAGCGTTGCGTCGCCGTGCGCCTGGTTCGTCCGATGGCGGCATATCATAGCATAGCGGCCTAATGTTCGCGGCGGGGCGACGGAAAATTTACGCGTTTTTAATATCGGGTTGCGCCGCCGGCCGTCCTACCTGCCGCCGCGGATAAGACCGCCCAGCCCGCGGCGCTCCAGAAACGCTGCCACCTGATGACGCACATCGATGGCATTTTGCGCGGTGAGCACCCGTTCCACCAGGGTAACGGCGTCGCCGAGCTCCACATTACGCAGCAGGTATTTGATGCGGGCGACGCTGCGTCCATTCATGCTGAGGGTACGATAACCCATGCCGGCCAGCAGCAGCGCGCCCATGGGGTCGCCGGCCATTTCGCCGCACAGGCTGCAATCGAGCCCCAGCAGGCGGCACTCGGCGACGATTTTCACCAATACCTGCAGCATGGCCGGATGCAGGCTGTCGTACATGGCCGCCACCCGGGTATTGTTGCGATCCACCGCCAGCAGGTACTGGGTCAGGTCATTACTGCCCACCGAGACAAAATCCACCCGGTTGATCAACAGCGGCAGCATAAACACCATGGCGGGCACTTCAATCATCACCCCGATGCGCAGCGGCGGCAGCGCGTACCCCAGCATGTCCTCCACCTCGCGCCCGGCGCGGTCGATGAGGCGCCGGGCCTCGTCGATTTCGTCGACGCTTGTGATCATCGGCAGCAGGATACTGAGATTACCGGTAGCCGCGTTGGCCCGCAGCATGGCGCGCACCTGGATGAGGAAAATTTCCGGTTGATCGAGCGTGATGCGGATACCGCGCCAGCCCAGGCAGGGATTTTCCTCATTAAGCGGCGCCATATAGGGCAGTTGCTTATCCGAGCCGACATCCAGCGTGCGCAGCGTCACCGGCTTGGCCGGGAACAGCTGCAACATGCCCTGGTATTGCGCGACCTGTTCATCCTCGGACGGAAATCCGCTTTGCAGCATAAACGGAATTTCGGTGCGGTAGAGGCCGACGCCGTCCACGCGATTGCCCAGACGCTGTTCATGTCCGGCGCTCAGGCCGGCGTTAAGCATCACCTGGATGCGCTCGCCGCTTTTCATGGTCGCCGGCTGTTCCACATCGTCTTCCGCCAGGCGGCTGAGCTGTTTTTCCTCGCTGATTAAACGCTGGTACTCTTGCACCAGCACCGGTTCGGGATCCACCAGCAGCTCGCCGCGATAACCGTCCACCACCAACAGCCGCTGGTTTAGCAGCGCCGGCTGGATATCGGCGCCCATAACGGTTGGGATGCCCATGGCCCGCACCAGGATGGCGGCATGGGAATTGGCGGCGCCGTCCCTGACCACCACGCCCACCATTTTGTCCTGCGGCATCTCGGCCAGCAGTGTGGCGCTCAGCTCATCGGCCACCAGGATAAAACGCGACGGCCAGGGCGTCTCGCCCTGGATGTTATCGCCCAGATGAAACAGCAGGCGTTGCCCGAGGGCACGTAAATCGCCGGCGCGCTCGCGCATATAGCTGTCATTCAACTGCGCGAACTGCTCGGCGAACAGCTCGATAACTTGTTTTACCGCCCATTCGGCCATGGCGCCGGCATCGATTCGCGCAAACAGCTCACGCTTTAAGCGCGCGTCGTTAAGCAAATGGGAGTAGAGATCGAAAATCGCCGCGCTGTCTTTTTGCGCATTGGCGGTGAAACGCTTGCTAAAACGGCGGAACTCCGCCGCCGCTTCGCCGAGGGCGAGCGTCAGGCGCTCGCGCTCGCGCGCGCTGTCCAGCGACGAAGCTTGAAAAACCTGATCGAGCGAAGGCTGGCTGTTGTCCACCCACCCCTGGGCTATCGCCACGCCGGGGGCGGCGGCCAGCGCGCGGATGCGCGTCTGGCGGTATTGGCCGAACAGCGCGTTGAGCTGGGATTGCGACAAAATACCGGCCATTTGCGTGGCCAGCGTCACCATAAAGGATTCTTCGCTTTCGTCGAACTGGCGATGTTCGCGCTGCTGCACCACCAATACGCCCAGCAGCTGGCGGCGGTGGATAATCGGCACGCCGAGGAAGGAGCGGAAACGCTCTTCTTTTACCGCCGGAATGTACTGGAAGCTGGGATGGTTATGGGCATCGGCCAGGTTGATGGGCTCCGCCAGGCGGCCCACCAGCCCGACGATCCCCTGGTCGAAAGCCAGCGTGATGGTGCGCCCGCGCGGTTTTTGCAAACCACGCGTGGCCATCAGGTAGTAGCAGCGGCGATCGTTATCGGCCAGATAAACCGAACAGACTTCGGTATCCATCGCCAGACAGGTCTCATTGACCAGAATTTCCAGCGTATCCGACAGGCGCGGCGCGGCGGCGACCTTTTCAACGATTTCCCGCAAGCGCGTGAGCATATTCTGCGTGGCTTAACCCCTCTTCCGTCTGTAGCCTGGGAGAGTCCGTTGCACAGCGCTTTCCTGCAACGGCATGACAATAGTAGAAAACTCTTTCATTACCCGGCGGTAAACGTCCCGCTTAAAAGAAACCACCTGGCGCACCGGGTACCAGAAACTGACCCAGCGCCAGCCGTCGAACTCAGGGGTGCCCCCGCGCTGCATATTGATATCGGCGTCCGGGCACATGAGCTGCAGCAGGAACCATTTTTGCTTCTGGCCGATACAAACCGGCTTGGTGTCCCAGCGTACCAGACGCTTCGGCAGCTTGTAACGCAACCAGTTACGGGTGGAGGCCAGTATGCGCACATCCTTACGGCTCAGCCCGACCTCTTCGTACAGTTCACGGTACATGGCCTGTTCCGCGGTTTCGCCGGGATTAATGCCGCCCTGGGGAAACTGCCATGAGTGCTGCCCATATCTCCTGGCCCATACCACCTGCCCATCACGATTACAGATCACAATACCAACATTCGGGCGGTAGCCATCATCATCGATCACCGGACTACCTCGATTACATAAAATGCAAGATAGCCTGATTGTTTCACACTCGCTCAATACGGTAAACCACTGCTTTTAAGGAATGTCCGACTTCCTGGACGTCGAATGGCGTCCGGATGCGGCATGGTTATCAACAGCCGGGGATAACTGCCGGTGCTTTTATTCACTTTTTCTGTGGATAGGTATGTGCAGAACACTGGGTTAAAGAGGGAAAACTTTTCGCCGCGCGCCGGCTTTGCAAAACGCGCCGCGGGAAAACACAATGATTTTCAATCGCCTGTTGCCGGATCCCGCAGTGGGAACGATCGTGCGGGATCCGCCTGTCCACCGGTTGCGCGCGATGAGGTTAAAAAACAGACGATGATGATTTTATCCACAAATTATGCTGTAAAGCGCGGCGATATATGTACAAACCTGTAAAAAACAGGGGCGTCAAGGCTGTAAATAGTGACAGTAGTGCCAGTTTATTAGGTTTATCCCATACTTCTGTGGATAACATGGTGTAAGATCCTGTTCATTGTCGCCCGCTTCAGGTGTACAACCTCGGGCGCGCCGGCGGCAAAACGCGATCGGCGCTTAAAAAAGAGTGTGAAATCATGCTATTATTTATGGCTGATGATTAAATGCCGATCCTGGGTCGGACGGCCCCGGCGGCCGATTAGTTTTTATACAGCACGCGGATAACTATTTATGACCCTTCCCCTCATCGCCACACCGATCCTCCCGCCGGGGGACGAAATAGAGCTATTGGCGCGCGCCAGCGCCCTGGCGGGCTATAATCTGGGTGAACTGGCGGCGCACGCGGGCCTGGTGCTGCCGGCCAACCTGAAACGTGATAAAGGCTGGATCGGCGTCTTGCTGGAACGTTACCTGGGCGCCAGCGCGGGCAGTAAACCCGAGCAGGATTTTGCCGCCATCGGGGTGGAACTGAAAACCATACCGGTCGACAGCCGCGGCCGCCCCCTGGAAACCACCTTTGTCTGTGTCGCGCCGCTGACCGGCAACAGCGGCGTCACCTGGGCGTCCAGCCATGTCAGGTATAAGCTGGCCAGGGTACTGTGGATACCGGTGGAAGGCGAACGCGCGATCCCGCTCACCCGACGCCGTATCGGCACGCCGCTGCTGTGGAGTCCCAGCGCCGAGGAAGAATCGCTGTTGCAAAATGACTGGGAGGAATTAATGGATTTAATCGTACTCGGGCGCGTGGAACATATCACCGCGCGCCACGGCGAGGTGCTGCAGTTGAGGCCCAAGGCCGCCAATAGCCGGGCGCTGACCAGGGCCATCGGCGAATTCGGCCAGCCGATCATGACGTTACCGCGCGGGTTTTACCTGAAAAAGACCTTCACCGGGCCAATGCTGGCACGGCATTTCCTGATGTAAATGCATTTTACCTTGCCTGCTGCCCTTTGGACCTGTTTATAATATTCGTTTAAGCTTCGTTTACATTTAGGTAATGGATCACAATGTTTGATTGGATCGTGGATCCCGATGCGTGGCTGGCGCTGGGAACACTGACTGTTCTGGAAATCGTCCTTGGTATTGATAATATCATTTTTCTCTCCCTGGTCGTCGCCAAGCTGCCCGCGAGACAGCAAGCCAAAGCCCGCCGTCTGGGCCTGTTCGGCGCCATGGTCATGCGGCTTTGCCTGCTGGCGTCCATTTCGTGGGTGATTCGCCTTACCTACCCGTTGTTTACCGTTTTCGCGACCGAGGTATCGATTCGCGACCTGATATTGCTGCTGGGAGGATTGTTCCTTATCTGGAAATCCTGCCGGGAGATCCACCAGGCGCTGGAAGGGGGTGAAGCCGATCAAAGCACCAATGTCAGTTCGTTTCTCGGCGCCATCACGCAAATCATGCTGCTGGATATTATCTTCAGCCTGGATTCGGTGATTACCGCCGTCGGCCTGTCCAATCACCTGTTTATCATGATGGCGGCGGTGGTGATCGCGGTGGGCGTGATGATGTTCGCCGCGCGGCCGATAGGAGAGTTCGTCGCCCGCCATCCCTCGGTCAAGATGCTGGCGCTGGCGTTCCTGATTTTAATCGGCTTTACCCTGATCCTCGAAAGCGTTGATATTCATGTACCTAAAGGCTACATTTATTTTGCGATGTTTTTCTCTATGGGCGTCGAGGCGCTGAACCTTCTCAGGAATAAGAAAGTCAGCCACGCCCGTCGTAATTGATCCAATGCTTAACATGGACATAACATGAATAAAAAAGTGGCAATCGTATCGGCGGTGTTATTCACCGTCATGCTATCGGGTTGCGCCAGTGATTATGTGATGGCGACCAAGGACGGCCGGATGATTTTGACCCAGGGCAAACCTAAACTGGATAAGTCCACCGGCCTGATTCGCTATACCGACGAGCAGGGCAATGATATGCAGATTAACGGTAATGAGGTATCGCAGATGATCGCGCGCTGAGCGTTCGGCGCCCTTGTCGGTTAAACATCCCCGCCCGCCCATTTTGCGCTTTTCCCCGCGCCCTGGCTTGGTTATAGTCTGATCGGGCGGCGCCTGTTGACGCCTGATCTTTTCAGACATTAAGGAACAAGCCTCAATGCATTATCACCGTATTCCCCATAGTTCACTAGAAGTCAGCGTTCTGGGATTGGGCACCATGACCTTTGGCGAGCAAAATACGCAGGCCGATGCCCATGCGCAGCTGGATCATGCCGTTGCCGCCGGGGTGAATCTGATCGACACGGCTGAAATGTATCCGGTGCCGCCGCGCCCCGAAACCCAGGGACTGACCGAAACCTATATCGGCAATTGGCTTAAGCAACGGGGCGGACGGGAAAAGGTGATCCTGGCCAGCAAAGTCGCCGGCCCCACGCGCGGCAATGACGCCGGCATCCGGCCCCAGCAGATACTGGATCGCAAGAATATCCGCATGGCGCTGGACGCCAGCCTGCAGCGGCTGGGCACCGATTATCTCGATCTCTACCAGGTGCACTGGCCGCAGCGCGCCACTAACTGCTTCGGCAAACTGAATTACCAGTACACCGACGAAAAACTGGCGGTAACCATACTCGAAACGCTGGAAGCGCTGGCCGAGCAGGTACGGGCGGGGAAAATCCGCTATCTCGGCATCTCCAACGAGACGCCCTGGGGCGCCATGCGTTATCTGCAGTTGGCGGAAAAGCACGATCTGCCGCGCATCGTCACGGTGCAGAATCCCTACAGCCTGTTGAACCGCAGTTTTGAAGTGGGCATGGCGGAAATCAGCCAGTTTGAAGGGCTGGAGCTGCTGGCCTATTCCAGCCTGGCCTTCGGCACGCTGACCGGTAAATACCTCAATGGCGCCAAACCGGCGGGCGCGCGCAATACGCTGTTCAGCCGCTTTACCCGCTACAGCGCGCCCCATACCCAGCAGGCGATTGCCGAATATGTGGCGCTGGCGCAGCGCTACGGCATTGACCCCGCGCAGATGGCGCTGGCGTTTGTGCGCCGGCAACCGTTTGTGGCGTCTACCCTGCTGGGCGCCACTTCCCTGGAACAGTTACAGACCAATCTCGATAGCCTGGAACTGACGTTAAACGACGAGATTATCGCCGAACTGGAAAACATCCATCAGCGCTTTACCATCCCGGCGCCTTAACCCGCACGGAGCGGCGCTATCGGTCGCTCCGCGTGTCGCCACGGCTTCAGCCGGCGGTTTTGCCGGCGCGGGTGGTCAGCCACAGCAAGGCAATCGCCAGCGCGAATACGACGCCGAAGCCCACCCCGATAATCACGGCCGGCACGCCAAGCCTGACCACCAGCGAATACAGCCCCAGCATCAGCAGCATGGCGATATTCTCGCCGAAATTCTGCACCGCGATGGCATTGCCCGCGCCTACGCTCTCCTTGCCGCGCTGTTGCAGCAGCGCATTTAACGGCACGATAAAAAAGCCGCCCAGGATACCGATCAGCGCCAGCAGCAGATACGACGGCAACAAATGATGTTGCAGGCAAAGCGCCACCACCACCACGCCCATCAGGATGCCCGCCGGCATGCAGCGCCGTACCGTCTCAAGCGTGACCAGCCTGGCCGCGGCGCCGGCGCCGAACACGATGCCCACCGCCACCATGGCGTTGAGGGTGGTCGGCGTGGCGTTATCGTTAATGCCCAGCGCCACCGGCACCCAGAGCACCAGCAGGAAACGCAGGGTCACCCCGGCGCCCCAGAACAGGCTGGTGCCGATCAGGGAAAAGCGGGTGTAGCCGTCGCGCCAGAGCAGGCGGCAGGCGGTGCCGAAATGGCCCGCCATGCGCGCCGGATGCCAGGAGCTGTCCTTGCGCGCCGCGGGCAGGCGCGGGATAAACAGATTGGCCGCCACCGCCACGCCATAGGTCAGGGCGCAGACCGCCAGCGCCGTGATCAGATGCCAGTCGGCCAGTACCCCGCCGGCCACGGAACCGGTCAGGATGGCGGCAATGGTCGAGGCTTCGATCAGGCCGTTGGCCTTGACCAATTGCCCGCCCTGGGTCAATTCGCCCAGAATGCCGTATTTGGCCGGCGAGTAAGCCGCCGCGCCAATCCCCACCAGGCAATAACCGATAAACGGATTAAAACCGAAACAGATAAGCAGCGCGCCGGCAAGCTTCAGGGAATTAGCCGCCATCATCACCCGGCCCTTGGCGAAATTGTCGGCGAATTGGCCGACAAAGGGCGCCAGCACGATATAGGCGGCGACAAACAACATTTGCAGCACCGGCTGGCTCCACGCCGGATATTGCTGTTCCTTGATCAATGCAATGGTGGCGAACAGCAGCGCATTATCGCCAAACGCGGAAAAAAACTGCGCGGACATGACCGCCAGCATCGGTCGGGATAATACGCCCGCCGGAGTGGTTACAGATGGGTTCATCCCTGTGGCTCCGTGGCTTCCGCCATTTTTTTCAAGGCTACATAATCGGGCTTGCCGCTGCCGAGCAACGGCAGCGCGTCGAGGTGGCGGATATCCCGCGGCACGTAGATTTCGGCAATACCGTCCTGCCGGGCCTGCTGGAACAGCTTCTCCCGCGTCAGCGCGGCATCGGTGGTAAACAGCACCAGGCCCTCGCCCTTGGCTTTATCGTTTTTGGCGGATGCGCCGTGCCGTGCGTCCGGCGATACCTTCAGGGCCAGTTGCTCGACGCTTTCCAGGGACACCATTTCGCCGGCCAGCTTGGCAAAGCGTTTTACCCGGCCCTGGATGGCGCAAAATCCCTGGGCGTCCAGGGTGACGATATCGCCGGTGTCGTACCAGCCCTCTTCGCGCACCCCCTGTTCGTTGTCGGCCGCCGGCGTTTCCAGGATGCCGGGATGTTCCACCCGCAGGTAGCCGCGCATGATATTGGGCCCGCGCAGCTGCAGCCGCCCGCCTTGTTCAATGCCCGGCACCGCGATGATCCGCGCCTGCATGCCCGGCAGGATCTGGCCGACGGTATGAGGCTTCGCCGCCAGCGGAACATTGATCGCCACCACCGGCGCGCATTCCGTGACGCCATACCCCTCCAGAATGCGGATGCCGAACTTTTCCTGCCACAGCAAGCGGGTGTTTTCGGACAATTTTTCCGCCCCGGCGACCACATAACGCACCCGGGCGAAATCATACTGGTGGGCCAGACGGCCGTACTGCGCCAGGAAGGTGGAGGTGCCGAACAGCACGGTACAGTTCTGGTCGTAAACCAGCTCGGGAATAATGCGATAATGCAGCGGGCTCGGATAAAGCAGCACCCGCGCCCCGGTGAGCAGCGGGGTCAGCAAACCGACGGTGAGGCCGAACGCATGGAACAGCGGCAGCGCCGACATAAATTTGTCACGCGGGGTGAAATCGGCCACCGTGCGGATTTGCTCGATATTGGCCAGGATGCCGTCATGGGAATGGACCACGCCTTTCGGCGTGCCTTCCGAGCCGGAGGTAAACAGCACCAGCGCGCTGTCGCCGGGCTGTTGCGCCACCTCGGCCCGGTCCGGGAACAGTAAATGCCCAAGGATCCACAGCTTATCCCGCAGCGTCACCTGATCTTTCAGATCCTCCAGATAGACCCAGCGCGCCCCGGTGACCTGTTCCGGCAGGCCGGCCAGCTTGGCTTTGTCCAGGAACTGGCGGGAAGTGACGATAGTATTGATGGTGGCGGCTTTAAGCGCGTTGTTGATGCCGCTGGCGCCGGAGGTATAGTTCAGCAACGCGGGAATGCGTCCGCGCAGACCGGCGCCGAGGATAACGGCGGCGGTAATGGTGGCGTTGGGCAGCAGCAGGCCGACATGCTCGCCGCGGGCGGTAAAACGTTCGAGAATCCGGCTGACGCCGAAGATTTTTTTCAATAATCCGCGATAGCTGTCCGGACTGAAGGCGATATCCTCGATGCAGGGCTTGCCGACGCCATAGCGCCGGGCCGCCGCCAGCAGCGCCTGATACAACGTCTGCCGGGGCCGGGAGGCCATGCGCGCCTCCATCATGATGCGATGCAGGTTCTCGCCGGCCAGCCGGCGGCGATCGCGCGCCCTGGGCGCCGCGGGCATCGGCAGGGACACCGGGGCCTGCAGATGAAGGGTGATTTTGGGAAACCAGTGGCGCTTGATGATGCCGCCCATGCGGCTGAACGGCGTCAGTTCCGGCCCATCCAGCCAGACCGGCACCACCGTTGCGCCCGAACGGGACGCAACGAACGCCGCCCCATCGTAGATTTTCATCAGCGACCCGGTGACCGAAATGCGCCCCTCGGGGAAGACCACAATCGGCCGGCCGCTGCCGACATACTTGATAAGCTGTTTAATGCTGAGCGGCTTGGTGGGGTCGAGCGGCAGGATATCCACATAACGTTTTACCACGCGCATATACCATACGTCGGTAATCGTGGAATAAATGGCGAATACCGGTTTTACCGGCAAAAACAGCGCCAGCAGAATACCGTCCATAAACGAGACATGATTCGGGGTAATCATGATCTTCGGCTGCTGCAATACCCGCGTATCGCCAATCAGTTCCACCCGATAAAGCAGCCGGAACAGCCGGCGCAACACAGAAAAAAGCATACCATCTCCTTATTGGTTTGCGGACCTGAAATCCGCCAGCGGCCGCTTTTGCCTGCCTTCGGCGCTAAAATTATCGCTATCCAGCCAGGCCCGCAACGCCCGGCCGACGGCCGGCCATTCGCTGTCGATAATGGAATACCAACAGGTATCGCGATTGTGTCCTTTGGCCACCACCGCCTGGCGGAAGGTGCCCTCGTACTGAAACCCCAGCCGGCGGGCCGCCTGGTTGGAAGGCTGGTTCAGGCTATGGCATTTCCATTCGCAGCGCCGGTAACCCAGGGTGTCAAAGCTATAGCTTAGCAGCAGGCTGATGGCTTCGGTGCCGCAGGGCGATCGTTTCATCAGCGGCGACCAGTTAACCCAGCCGATTTCCAGCACGCCGTTGGCCGGGTCGATGCGCATCAGCGCCACCGAGCCCGCCGCCAGCCCGGTAGCCTGGTCGATGACCGCGTAAAACAGCGGATCGCCGCTGGCCGCATTGGCGGCGATCAGGGCATCGCACGCGGCGGGGGTCGCCGGCCGGCGGCGGGAAAAGTAGGTCCAGTCGCGTTCGTCGGCGATACTGTGCCAGGCGCTGAACAGCGCCGGGCTATGGGTTAACGCCAGCGGCTCCAGGCGACAAAAACGCCCGGCCAGGGTAATTTTTTGCGGCAGCGGACGGGACTGCCAGTCCGCAAGCCGGGCGCCGATAGGCTGGCCGTATTCATTTACCAACGTTGCCTGTTGCATAATCTGGTCCTTTTGCCTGGTAACCGGTGAAGAGAAAAAAAAGCGGCGCACAAAAGGTATTACAACCTAAAAGCGGTCATACATAAAGTCCGGGATAACAATAGCGTGCGGCGGGAACTGAAAAGCGCGGGCAAAAAAAAACCTACGCATCCGCGTAGGTTGGTGCAACTGAAATGGTTTCAACATACAGAGTATGCTGATTTCTCACCAATCAATACCTCTGGGAGTACCTACTCTATAGTCCGTCACCCGATTACACTACCGCATAATCGCAAGATTACCGCTCGAAATGAAACCAACTGTAAAATTTACCCCATCATTGATTCCATTCGGCCAGGTTATCGCCCGGACCGTCTAAAACAATGCGGTCGCGGCTGGTCACGGCCGGCGGCGGCGACGGCGTTCAGCCTTACCGCCTGCGCACTTCCACCAGGCAACCCATGGCGTTGGGGCCCTGGGTCAGCGGCGAGGTGCCGATATCCAGCGTCAGCGCATTGGGATTGCCGGACTGTTCAATACCGGCCTCATCGCCCTGCCGCCCCGGCGAAAACCAGGAGCCGGTGGCCATGAGGATAACGCCGGGCGCCACCCCGTCGTTATGCCTGGCGCCCGCCAGGATCCGGCCGCGCTGGTTATACACCTCCACTATTTCGCCGTCCTGGATGCCGCGGCGGCGGGCATCATCGGGATGAATATGGAGCGTCTCCTTGCCGGCGGTTTTATTTCCCTGGGCCAGGGGCGCGGGATCAAGCTGGCTATGCAGCCGATCTTTAGGCTGCAGGCTAATCAAATGCAGCGGATAGGTTGCGGCCAGCGCGCTGCCCAGCCATTCCGCCGGCGGCTGCCATTGCGGATGCGGGGCGAAATCGGCATAACCAAAACCGGCGATGGCGGCGCTGAACAGCTCGATGCGCCCGCTCGGCGTTTTCAGCGGATGCGCGAGCGGGTCGCGGCGAAAATCCCCCAGCAAGATAAAATCCTGCGCGGGCGCGGGCACCTTGATATGGCCTTCCCGCCAGAACTGCGCGAACGCCGGCCACGCATGGCCGGCGCGGGCGTGGGACTCGGCGCTTTGGCGGTAGAGATGCTCTATCCAGTCCTGTTCGTCCCGTCCGCCGGTAAATGCCGCGCGATAGCCCAGGCGATCGGCCAGATCGGCGAAGATATCCATATCGTTACGCGCCTGGTGCCGCGGCTCCACGGCCTTATGCATCGCCAGCACGTAACTGTCGCGCGAAGACCCGCCGATATCGTTGCGCTCAAGGGAGGTGGTCGCCGGCAGGACGATATCGGCAAGCTTCGCCGCCGGCGTCCACCAGATATCCTGCACAACCACGGTATCGGGTTTGCTCCAGCCCGCCAGCAGGCGGTTAAGCTGCTGGTGGTGATGGAAGGGATTGCCGCCCGCCCAGTGGATCATATGGATATCCGGATAGCGCCGGTCCTCGCCCTGAAAGGTGTAATGTCCGCCGGGATTGAGCAGCATATCGGCGATGCGCGCCACGGGAATGGTCAGGCCGGCGGCGGCGTTCGGCCCCAGCGGCAGGGTCGGCGCCTGGGCGTCCAGGCGCGGATTGCCCACGCCGTTCATCGAACCGTGGCCGAAGGCAAAACCGCCCCCCGGCAGGCCAACCTGCCCCAGCATGGCGGACAGGGCAATCACCATCCAATAGGGTTGTTCGCCCCGGTGCGCCCGCTGGACGGCGTAAGAACAGGTCATGAAACTGCGCACGCCGATAAGCTGGCGCGCCAGGCGTGCAATGCGCGCCTCGGGTATGCCGGTAATGGCGCTGGCCCAGGCCGGCGTTTTGCCGATGCCGTCATCCTGCCCGCGCAGATAGCCGGCCAGCTGTTGATATCCGACGCAATAGCGGGCCAGAAAGGCGTCATCCTGCGCGCCGAGGCGCTGGATTTCATAGGCCAGCGCCAGCATCAGCGCCACGTCGGTGTTCGGGCGGATGGGGATCCACTCCGCCTGGAGGAACGCCGGGCAATCATCACGGGTCGGACTGATGTTGATCACCGGCGTGCCTTTAGCCGCCAGTTGCTTCAGCCAGGGTTTCAGCGTGTGCTCGGCCGCGCCTCCCGACGAAACCTGGGCATTCTTCAGCGCCAGGCCGCCAAAGGCGATAAACAGCCGGCAGTGCGCAATCACGCTGGGCCAGGCGGTGACGCGCCCGGTTAACGGACTGAAGGTGCCGATGACATGCGGCAGGAAAAACTGCGCGGCGCCCCAGCTGTAGTTGCCCGCCTGGTCTACCGCCCCGCCGCCGGCAAAATAAAAGCGCCTGACCAGCGAGCGGGCATGATGGACACGGCCGGCGGAAGACCAGCCGTAGGAGCCGGTAAAAATGCCGGACGCGCCGTAGCGATCGCGCACCCGCCGGTTCTCATCGGCAATCAGGTCCAGCGCCACATCCCAGCTGACATCGACAAAGGCTTCCCGGCCGCGCAGCGCGCCGTCGCTGCGCTCCCTTTTTTGCAGCCAGGAGCGGCGCACCGCCGGCTGGCGGATCCGCTGGTCCGAGTATAGCATCGGCGCGATGGAGTCCAGCAGCGGCGACGGGTCCGGATCGCCGGCGAAGGGCTCGCAGCCGATTAACCTGCCGTCCTCGACCACTGCGGTAAACGCCCCCCAATGGGCCAGATGGGGGAAACGTGAAATAGCCATGCTGTTGGTGTCTTGTTCAGGAATTGAAACATAAAACTAACATTAATCGCCCCCCCGCCACAAAGCAGAAAATCAGTCGCGGCGATAATTTTCATTTATACCGCAGCGATCACCAAAGCTGTGCGCCAACGCCTTGCATCGGCGGGCTTTTTCCGTAAAACTTAATAATGTAAACGATTACCCTATTGAGAGCTTGTAAGCGATATGGCCACCATAAAGGATGTAGCTAAACTGGCGGGTGTATCAGTCGCCACAGTCTCGCGCGTTATCAATAATTCACCGAAGGCCAGCGACAATTCCCGCCAGGCGGTGCTTGGCGCCATGGAAGAGCTGCAATATCATCCCAACGCCAATGCCCGGGCGCTGGCGCAGCAATCCACCGAAACGGTGGGGCTTATCGTCTCGGACGTATCCGATCCTTTTTTCGGCGCCATGGTCAAGGCGGTGGAGCAGGTAGCCTATCGCACCGGTAACTTTCTGCTGATTGGCAACGGCTACCATATCCTGGAGCAGGAACGGCAGGCCATCGAGCAGTTGATCCGCCACCGCTGCGCTGCGCTGGTGGTTCATGCGCAGATGATCCCCGAAGAGGAGCTTAACGCCCTGATGGCGCATATTCCGGGCATGGTGCTGATTAACCGTATTCTGCCGGCCTATGCCAGCCGCTGCGTGGCCCTCGACGACCGTTATGGCGCCTGGCTGGCCACCCGCCACCTGATTCAGCAGGGCCACCGGCGCATTGCGTTTATCTGTTCAAGCCATCCCATTTCCGACAGCACCGATCGATTGCAGGGCTATCTGGATGCGCTGAAGGATCATGATATCGAGGTGGATGAGAAGCTTATCGCCTACGGCGAACCCGACGAGGTGGGCGGCGAGCAGGCCATTACCAGCCTGCTGGGGCGCGGGCGTAATTTTACCGCCATCGCCTGTTACAACGATTCCATGGCCGCCGGCGCGCTGGCGGTCCTCAGCGATAACGGTATCGACGTGCCGGAGCAAATCTCGCTGGTCGGCTTTGACGATGTGCTGATTTCACGTTACCTGCGACCGCGCCTGACCACTATCCGCTATCCGGTGGTGGCGATGGCCACCCAGGCGGCGCAGCTGGCGCTGGCGCTGGCGAACGGGGACCCGCTGCCGGAGGTGACCAATACCTTCAGCCCGACCCTGGTAAGGCGTCACTCGGTCGCGCCGCCGCCTTAAGCGGCGACCGCGGATTTACCGCGCGTCCGCGCGCAGCTGATAGAGATGCACCGGCATATCGGGATATTCGATCCCGTCGCCGATATAGTCCCAGCCGTGGCGTTCATAATAGCCGGTAAAGGTGGCATACAAATACAGGGAACCGAAACCGGCCCGGCGGCTGAAATCCTGCACAAACGCCTGCAGTTGCCGTCCCAGGCCCCGCCCCCGGTATGCTTCATCGACATACAGCGCCGCCAGCCAGGGGGTGAGGTCCTGGCGGCTCAACAGATCGCTGCGCCACAGGCCCACGGTGCCCACCGGGCGGCCGTCGTCAAGGGCGATAAAGGTGATCGGCAGGCCGTCCCGGCGCATGCCATTGTCGACGATGGCGGCATAGAACCCCCGGCCGGCGCCGTGGCCGAAAGCGCGCCATAACCAGTCGGTCACCTGTTCTTTATGCCGGGCATGGTCCGCCAGCGGGGCAATCACCACCGGCATCAGACCAGTTTTCCCTGGAAAATGGGCACCGATTCAAACAAAAAGCCGTCGAATTCCGGCGCATCGGCATCGGAAATTTCCATCAGGGTGTTTTTGACGCTTTCCATATGCTGCCACATGCACTGGTAGGAGGCCATCACGTCGCGCCGGCGCAGGGCCACCAGGATATTCTGATGATCCGCCAGCCAGCGCAGCCGCAGGGACCGTGTATCAATATGGCTGTAGAGCTGCTGCCACAACGCGCTGGATTCCTGCCGCAGCCAGATGGATTTTACCGTTTCCAGCAGCATCTGGTTTTGCGTGGCGCCGGCAATCAGCTCGTGAAACAGCTTATCGTTGTTCTCGCTGCGCTCGTTGGTAATGATATCGCGCTGCTCCTGCTCCAGCGTCCGGCGCAGGTTTTCAATGTCCATTTTGGTGGCCATTTTGGCGGCGAACGCGGCGATATTGCTCTCCAGAAGCTGGCGGGCCTGCAGCAGTTCAAACGGCCCCACCTCGCTTTCAAGGTAATGGGTTCCCTCGGTGTCCGCGCCCGGAATGCGTATCACATATACGCCGGATCCCTGGCGGATATCCACCACCCCCTCCAGCTCCAGCATCAGCAGGGCCTCGCGGATAATGGTGCGGCTGACGCCGTAGGTTTCCGCAATATTACGCTCCGGGGGCAAACGCGTACCGATCGGGTAATGACCTGACTGGATCTTCTGCCGCAGATCCCGGCCAATTTCCTGATACTGTTTTTTTTCCTGCAACATCACACCTTCTTCCCCTCGCCCGTTAACGCGTAGCCTGAAACACGATATGCCCGCGACAGGACGGCAGGCTTGCTTCCTGCCGTTTGCCGGCGCGCGGGCTAGTGTAACAAACCCAGGGCCTGATCGAGTACTTTCGCGCCGTTTAAAGTGCCATAGGCCACCGAATCGATTACCGCGATGGGGATCTGGTATTCATCGGTCAGCTTTTTGTTTTCCGCCAGCTTAAAACGCACCTGCGGCCCCAGCAACACGACCAGGATATCGTTGCCGAACGTTTGCAGCTCATCGCGCAGGTTTTGTTCGGGGATGGCGTAAATCTTGTATTCCAGGGAGCGGCTGGCCGCTTCCTTTTCCATTTTGGTCACCACCAGCGAGGTGGACATGCCCGCGGAACAGGCCAGGACGATACGTTTCATAGGTATTCCTCTTATTTATCTTCGTCATCGAGCGTTAACGCCAGGGTGCGGGTAGCGCTTAAGCGGGCGAACCAGGCGGCGGATTTTTTCGGCTGCCGGCGCAACTGTTGCTGCAGGTCGATTTCAATCAGACCATAGCGGTTTTTAAACGCGTTCATCGGCGAAACATTATCGGTAAACGCCCAGAGCATATAACCCAGGCAGCGCGCGCCCTCCTCCCGGGCTTTTAACGCCCAGTACAGATGTTCGGCGATAAAGTCGATGCGGTAATCATCCTGGATCACGCCGGCGGGGTCTTTAAAGCGTTCCTCATGTTCAACGCCCATGCCGTTTTCGGCGATAAACCAGGGCATATCCGGATAATCGCGGTTCATCCGCTGCGCCATGTCATAGACAATCCGGGGATGGATTTCCCAGCCGCGCGAGGGATTCATCCGCCGTCCCGGCAGCTCGAACGGCTCATAATAATATGCCGGATGGAACGGGGTATTGTCATTCCACTGGCGGCTGGGGGCCTTGACCCGATGGGGATAATAAAGATTAATCCCCACCTCATGCACCGGATAACGGCGGATAATATCCAGTTCCTGCGCGTCGTACTGCCACTCGACCCCATGGCGGCGCAGCAGTTCCATTAACTCCGGTGGATAGACGCCCAGCAGCAGCGGATCGAGGAATACCCGGTTATAAAACAGATCGTAGAGATGCGCCGCCCGCTGGTCATGGGGAGCGCTGGAACGGGCATAGGTCACCTCCGGATTAAGGATAACCCCGAGCGATCCGCCGCCGCGCCGGTAGCCTTGTTCTTCAAACAACTGTACCAGCCGGGCGGTGGCGAGGATTTTATGATGGTTCCACTGCATCCATTTATGGGTATTCTGTTCATAGGGATAACGCAGGGCATCCAGGTAAACCCGGGTCTGCACCACGATCGGCTCGTTAAAGGAAAACCAGCGCTTCACCTTGCCGGCATAACGCGCGAACACTTTTTCCGCGTAACGGACAAACAGTTCCACCACCCGCTTCGACTGCCAGCCGCCATAGTGTTCCAACAGGCAGGCCGGCAGTTCGTAATGCTCCAGGCAGATCATCGGCTCAATACCCTGCCTGATCATCACATCAAGAAAATTATCGATATAGGCCGCATAGTCTTCATCGACAATCACCTGCTCGTGATCCACCAGGAAACGCGACCAGTTGATCGAGGTGCGGTAATGCGTCAGCCCGGCCTGCTTCATCAGCGCCACGTCTTCGGCGTAGCGATGGATAAAATCGGTGGCCACCGCCGGACCATAGCCGTTATGCCAGACGTGGCGGTCCTGCTGGTACCACAGGTCGAGATAAGAATCCTGGCCCGGCTTCTTGCCGCTCCAGCCCTCGGTTTGCCAGGCGGACGCCGCGGCGCCCAGGATAAAATCCGCCGGGATGGCGATGCTAACCTTGCTCATGTCCGTCCTCACGATGACTTAAGGGTTTGCGCGCGGGATGCTTCGCTCATTTCCGCCGCCAGCTGCGCCTGGTCCGCGCGGCGCGACGCCACCTGGACAAAAGGCAGATAGATCAGGAACGACACCACGATGCAGCACAGCTGCGTAATCACCGCGCCCATCGATCCGGCGGTGGACAGCCAGGCGTTAATCAGCGGCGGCGTGGTCCAGGGCACCATCACCACCGCCTTGTCGGCAAAACCCAGGCTGGTGGCGAAATAGCCGATGGTGCCGGTGACCAGCGGCGTAATAATAAAAGGAATGGCCAGGATCGGATTAAGCATGATCGGCATGCCGAAGATCACCGGTTCGTTAATATTAAACACCGAGGGGCCAAGGGATAATTTAGCGATTTCTTTCATCTCCTTGCGCTTGGACGTAAACAATACCGCCATTAATAAACCGATGGTCAGGCCGGAACCGCCGATGCTCATATACACATCCCAAAACGGCATGGTAATGATATTGGGAATATCCTTGCCCTGTTCAAACGCGGTCATATTGACGGTAATGGCGCCGAGCAATAAAGGTTCGCGAATCGGCTTAATCATTTGGTTGCCGTGAATGCCGATGACCCAGAACATCTGGGCGACGAACATCAGCACCAGGATGCCCGGCAGGCTTTGCACCACCGATTCCAGCGGCTGCTGTACCACCTTATATACCGCATCGTACAGATACATGCCGGTCACGCGCTGGAAGACGAACCCAAAGGTCGCCAGCAGCAGCACGGTGATAATGGCCGGGATCAGGGCGGTAAAAGACGCGGACACATTGGGCGGCACGGTATCCGGCATCTTGATGCGGAATTTATCCACCTTTTCCAGGCGCGAATAAACCTCCACCGATAAAATCGCCATAAACATGCCGAGGAACAGGCTCTTGGTATCCGAAAACTGCCGCGCCAGCACGTCCTTGACCACCATCATCTGGTCGCCGACCATTAACTGCAGCGTGGTCGGCGTGACGGCGATAAAACAAATTACCGCCAGCAGCCCGGGAAATAAGGTGCGTGACCCATTAAGCCGGCCCAGCTCGATACCGATTAGGAATACCGCGCCGATGGTTAAAAAATTCAGGGTGGCGTAGTTAATACTGCTCATAATAGGCTTGAGCGTCGCCAGCGGCGCGAAGAAACTAAAACTGGCGAGGCCGTTAACCGGATCGAGCACCATATTGGAGATCAACACCGAAAACGCGCCGACAATGATGACCGGCATTAAGGTAATAAATGCCGCCTTGATCGCCATAATATAGCGAAAGCTATTAAATTTAGTGGCAAACGATCCCAGAGAATCGATCATACGATCCTTAAATGACATGACACCACCTCATCATCAGTGAGTTAAGCCTATTGATATGCACGTTTGCCGGTAGCCGGCAGGTTTTATTGTGGGTTTGGCATACCAAAAACTAGCGTAACTGAATTTATTTTCTGTGATCATGCTCTCACAAGCCAACATTGGAATTCCAATATGATGAAATTACCAAATTTGGTATACCAATAGAGGTGGCGAATGGAAGATTTTGAACAAACCGTAATGGAATTGCTGATTAACGCCGGCGAAGCCCGTTCCGAGAGCATGAGCGCCATCCAGTCGGCGCGGGAACGCAACTGGGACGAGGCGCGGGAGAGGATGGACGCGGCGCGCCAGGCCTCGCGCCGCGCCCACGCCATCCAGACGCGGCTTATCGGGCTGGATGAGGGGACGGGCAAGGTGCCGGTCAATTTAATCATGGTCCACGCGCAGGATCATTTGATGACCGCCATGCTGTGCCAGGATCTGGCGCAGGAATTTATCCTGATGCGCCGCGAGCTGGCGGACCTGGCCGCGCGCTGATCCGCACGGGCCTTAAGCCGCGCCGGCGGCGAATGGCCGGCGCGGCCTGAAGCCCGCGGCCATGTCGGTGCAGAACGGTGTTTTAATTTTTAACACTCTTTTAGCGGCCAACCGTTGGCTTCGCTGCGGGGGGAGGATATGATGCGAATCACCACTTTCTTTTAACATATAAACTACCATGTCGTTTCATTCTCCTAAAGAAGTCGCAGCAATCGCTGTGCAAACGGGCGCCACCAAAAGCCGCGCGCCGCTCCCCTATTTACTGGTGCTCGGCTGTCTGGCCGGTGCGTATATCGCGATAGGTTTTATGCTGGATATCCATGTGACCGCCAGCCTGCCCGCCGACTGGGGGTCGTTCGGCGTCTTTTTAGGGGCGGCGGTGTTCCCGGTGGGGCTGGTGCTGACGCTTATCGCCGGAGGAGAACTCCTGACCGGCAATATGATGACGCTGCCTATTGCCTGGCTGGCGCGGCAAATCTCTTTTATGTCGCTGATGCGCAACTGGTTCTGGATTACCGTCGCCAACTTCGCCGGCAGCATTTTGATTGCGTGGTTTTTCGGCCACGTGCTCGGCCTGACCGAAGGCGCGTTCCTGGCCAAAACCGCGGCCACCGCCCAGGCAAAGATTTCCGCCGATTTCCTGCACGCCTTTATTTCCGGCATCGGCTGCAACTGGCTGGTGAGCCTGGCGGTATGGCTGGCATACAGCGGCAAGGATGTGGCCAGTAAGATCCTGGGTATCTGGTTTCCGATCATGGCGTTTGTCGATCTCGGCTTCCAGCACGTGGTGGCCAATATGTTCGTGATTCCGGCGGCGATTTTTGCCGGGCAGGCGACCTGGGCGCAGTACTGGGGCAACTTCCCCGGCGTGTTCCTGGGCAACGCCGCCGGCGGCGCCATCTTTGTCGCGCTGGTCTATTATATTGCCTATCGCCCCATGGCGTCCGACACCGCGGCCGCGGCGCCGTTGCCGGCGGCCGGGCGCAGCAAAGCCTGAGTTCCCGGGTACCGCCGCGCCGCCGGCGAAGACCCCGCCGTTTTGGGTTACAAGCGTTCCAGCGCCAGCAGCTCGTCCAGCGTCTGGCGGCGGCGGATCAGGCGCGGGCGGCCCTGCGTGAACAAGACTTCGGGCAGCAGCGGGCGGGTATTGTAATTGGACGACATTGAGGCGCCGTAGGCGCCGGTATCATGGAACACCAGGTAATCCCCCACCCGGGCGGCGGGCAATGGCCGCGGCTCGATGCCGCCGCCGGCCAGCTGGGTAAACACATCCCCCGATTCGCACAGCGGGCCGCCCACCACCGTCGCTATTTCCGCCCGGCCGTCCGGCTCGCCGCCGTCGGCCGGGATCAGCGAAATATGGTGATAGCTGCCGTACATCGCCGGGCGCATCAGATCGTTGAAACCGGCGTCCACCAGCACGAAATGGCGACTGCCCATCTCCTTGACCGCCTGCACCTGCGCCACCAGCGCGCCGGATTCCGCCACCAGGAAACGCCCCGGCTCGATTTCCAGCGTCACCGGATGGCCCAGATGGTCGCTGATTTCACGGCGCGCGGCATCCCACAGGCCAAAGTAATGCCCGGTGTTGATCGCCTCCTCGCCAAACCGGTACGGCACCGACAGCCCGCCGCCGGCGGAAATGGCGTGGACATCCTGGCCGGAGGCGATAACTTCCCGCACCATCGCCGCGCAGACCTGGCGCAAATGGTCATAATCTACGCCAGATCCGATATGCATATGCAGGCCGACGAGCTTTAAGCCGTAGCGCCGGATTTGCGCGATGGCCAGCGGCAGGTCGGCATACCAGATCCCGTGCTTGCTGTTTTCGCCGCCGGTATTGGTTTTCTGGCTATGGCCGTGGCCGAAGCCGGGGTTAATGCGCAGCCATACCGCATGCCCGGGCGAATGCCGCCCCAGTTGTTCCAGCATATCCACCGAACCGGCGTTGACCGGGATGGCGAGCTCCACCACCCGCTGCAGGGTCGGGCGGTCAAAGACATCGGCGGTGAACACCATATCAGCCGGCTGTTGTCCCGGGCGGTAGCCCGCCGCCAGCGCCCGCTCGATTTCACCCAGGGACACGGCATCGACCTTTACCCCCTGCTCGCGCATCAGGCTCAGGATATGGATGTTGGAGCAGGCCTTCTGGGCAAAACGAATGACGTCGAACTGCCGCAGCTGGCGGATGCGCTCGCTAATCACTTCGGCTTCATAGGCCCACACCGGGCCGCCGTATTGCCGGGCCAGTTGCCGCAAATTGACCGCGTTAAGCGCGCTTTGGGTGTGAAAAAGGTTATGTGGCATGGGGTTCCCGTCGGTGTTACCGCTTTGAGCCTATTTTTATCTATTACTGGCTATCGATAAAATATCTATTTTAGCGTCAGCTATTCACCTATGATATGGGTTTAGGGGCCGGGAGCGGTATTATGGCGGCAATTTCGTTGCGACATATCGATATCTTTCACGCGGTGATGACCACCGGCAATCTTACCGAGGCGGCGGCGCTGCTCCATACCTCGCAGCCCACGGTCAGCCGGGAGCTGGCGCGCTTCGAGCATTTGCTGCGCATGACGCTGTTCGAGCGGATTAAAGGCCGGCTGAAACCCACCGGCGAAGGGTTGCGCCTATTTGAAGAGGTGCAGCGCTCCTATTACGGGCTGGATCGCATTGTCAGCGCCGCCCAGGCCATTCGCGAGTTCCGCCAGGCGCAGCTGTCGGTGGCCTGCCTGCCGGTGTTTTCCCAATCGCTGCTGCCGCTGGTATGCCGGGATTTTTTCGACCGTCATCCGGCGGTCAGCCTGAGCGTGGTGCCGCAGGAGTCGCCGCTGCTGGAGGAATGGCTCTCCGCCCAGCGCCACGATATCGGCCTGACGGAAAATACCTTTACCCCCGCGGGCACCGGGCGCGAGACCCTGATGACCCTTAACGAGGTGTGCGTGCTGCCCGCCGGCCACCAGTTGACCCGGCGGGAGCGCCTGACCCCGCGGGATTTTCACCGTCTGCCGTATATCAGCCTGTCGGCCACCGACAGCTACCGCCAGCTGCTGGATCGGCTGTTCAGCCAGGAAGGCGTGGAGCGCGGCATGGTGGTGGAGACCCATAGCGCCGCGTCGGTGTGCGCGATGGTACGCGCCGGGGTCGGCATTTCCATTGTCAATCCGCTGACCGCGCTGGATTACGCCGCCGGCGGCGTGGTATTACGCCCCTTCAGTCATCAGGTGCCGTTCACGGTCAGCCTGATCCGGCCGCTGCACCGTCCGGCATCGGCCCTGGTCAGCCATTTTATCGATTACCTGCATACGTTTGCCGCCGCCGTTCCCGCCCGGCTGGACGCCGCGCTGGCACAGTCGTAACCCGGTCCCCGTTCATTCGCCGGGGGGCCGCCGCCGGCCACGTTATGCGGCCACCGGCCGGCCGGGAGAACGAGCGAAGGTCAGCAGGCACACCAGCAGCCCGCACAGCGCCATCGCCGCCGCGGCCAGCGGCACCGCGGTCAGTCCCAGGCCGGTGGCGATCACCTTGCCGCCGGCCCAGGCGCCAAACGCATTGCCGATATTGAACGCGGAGATATTCAGCGTCGATACCAGGTTGGGCGCGTCGTCGCCGTGCGCCACCACGTTAATCTGCAGCGCCGGGATGGTGCTGAAGGTGGCCAGCGCCCAAAAGAACAGGGTGATTTCCGCCGGCAGCAGCGCGCGGCTGGTCCAGTAAAACATCACCGAGAACACCGCGATCAGGGCAAAACTCAGTATCAGGCTGAAGGAGACCCGCCAGTCGGCCAGACGGCCGCCAATCAGGTTGCCCAGCGTTAAACCCGCACCGATTAAAAACAGCGTCCAGCTGACCCCCCGATCGCTGACTCCGGTCACCTGCAGCAACAGCGGCGCAATATAGCTGAACAGCGTAAACATGGCGGCGGCGAAACACACCGTCATCAGCAGCGACAGTAGCAGGCGGCCATTGCGCAGCGCGGCGAATTCCCGGGCCAGGTCGGCGGGCGCCGCATCGCGCTGCGGCGGCAGGCTGGCCAGCAGGGCGACAAATCCCACGATGCCCAGGAGCGAGACGCCCCAGAACGTCGCGCGCCAGCCGTACAGCTGCCCAAGCCAGGTGCCGGCGGGCACCCCCAGCACATTGGCAAGCGTCAAACCGGTAAACATCAGCGCCACCGCCGACGCCCGCCGGTGCGGCGGCACCAGCCCGGCGGCCACCACCGCGCCGATGCCAAAAAAGGCGCCGTGGCTCAGCGCCGTGATCACCCTGGCCAGCATCAGCAGACCGTAATCGTAGGACCAGGCGCACAGGGCATTGCCGATAATAAATATCACCATCAGCAGCGCCAGGCAGGTTTTGCGTGGCAGCCGGGCGGTCAGCATCGCCATGATGGGCGCACCCGCCGCCACGCCGATGGCGTAACCGCTGATAAGCCAGCCGGCGTCCGGCAGCGATACCGCCAGGCTTTCCGCCACTTGCGGCAACAGGCCCATAATGACGAATTCAGTCGTCCCGATGGCGAACGCGCTCAGCGCCAGGGCCAGAAGAGCAACAGGCATAACAGACTCCTATACATCATCCCGCCCGCGGGCCGGAAAGGTTATGTAGCGATAATGAGGACGGTACGGTAGGGAAAAGAGGGGCGCGGCCAAAGGGCCGTAATGTTATTGCCGGGCTAATCGTTATAATATTGTTAAAATAACACGCGCCGCGGCCGGCGCCAATACCGCTGTGTGCTCAGTAGAGCGAGACCCGCTGAAAATCGCCGTCCGCCCGCACGTTCATGCCGAACCCGCAGTCGCCCGAGACGGTCTCCAGGTGCGCCGCATTAGCCGTAAAGGTCATGTTGACCTGACAGGATGACCCGTCTGCCTGCGCGTCCTGGCGATAAACGCCATGGCCGCCGTCAAGTGATTGCACCACCGAAAACTCGCCCATATTCGGGCCGTAGTACATCCCCATCACCGGCATATAAAAGCCGTTAAAGCTGATTTTCCACGCCTCGCCCTCGGGCTGTACCGAAACGGTGCTCCATACCCCTTTACCGGCGTAGCGCCAGTAGGTGCCCATGGGGGTGGCGGCCAGTGCCGGGCGCAGGCGGTCAAGCACCGGCTGGATCAGCGCCAGGTTGGTGCGGGTTTTGTCGTCATCCGGCGCCAGGGAAAGCCACGCCGCGGCCTTTAACGGCTCGCCGGCGTGGATCAGCGCCAGCGCCACGTTGTTATAGGCGGTCGCGATGGCCGCGGCGGGCAAACGGCAAAATTCACTCCAGGCGGCCTGGGCGGTAAACTCATCCGCCGCGCGCGCCATATGGCCCTGCTGATAAGCCGTATTGCCCGCCTGGGCATAGTCGTCAAGGCGCGCGCAATCGGTTTTGATCTGTTCGTCTTTTGGCGTCGCATAGCTCAACGCGCTATACAATCCCAGGGCGAACGCCCCGGTTTTCAGTATCCTGTCCATCCCCTGCCCATATCGCTGCCGCCCCGTATCTCCCGCGATAATGAAGCGCCGGCGGCGATAAGTAAAGATGAAGCCGGCAAGGTGAATCCCGCCGGGCGAAAAAAACGGCCGCCGGTCAGCCGTTGCCGTCCAGTAAATCCGCATAGGCGTCGGTTACCAGCATGATTTTACCGATATGGGTGCTCCCTTCCATCAGCGCATGGGCCTCGGCGGCCTGGCGCAACGGAAAAGCCCGTTCGATCAGCGGCCGGATCTTACCCGCCGCCAGCAGCGGCCAAACCTGCTGCTGCAAGTCGGCGGCAATGGCGGCCTTGTCCGCCACCGGACGCGGCCGCAGCGTCGAGCCGGTATGGATCAGGCGCTTGGCCAGCATCTTCATCAGATTGAGCTCTTTTGCCGGGCCATCCTGTACGCCGATTTGCACAATGCGCCCGTCCATCGCCGCCGCCGCATAGTTACGCGCCACATAGTCGCCGGCAATCAGATCGACAATCACATCCGCGCCATGCCCGCCGGTCAGTCGTTCCGTCTGTGCGACAAAATCCTCGGTACGGTAGTTAATGGCATGATCGGCGCCCAGCTTGCGCGCCGCCGCGCATTTCTCTTCGGAGCCGACGGTGGTCAGCACCGTGGCGCCAAAGGCCTTCGCCAGCATAATGGCGACGGTGCCGATACCGGAGGTGCCGCCGTGCACCAGCAGGATCTCCCCTGCTTTCAGCTTACCGCGCTGGAAAACGTTAACCCAGACGGTGAAAAAGGTCTCCGGCAGCGCCGCGGCCTCCAGCAGCGACAGGCCCTGCGGCACCGGCAGCGCGTTGCTTTCATGCACCACGCAATATTCGGCGTAACCGCCGCCGGCCACCAGGCCGCACACCTCGTCGCCAACGGCAAAACGCCCGGCGCCGTCGCCCAGCGCCGCCACGACCCCCGCGAACTCAAGCCCCGGCAGCTCGGAGGCGCCCGCGGGCGGCGGATAACTGCCTTTACGCTGCAACACGTCGGGACGGTTAACGCCCGCCGCGGCAACCTTGACCAGCAGGTAGCCGGGACCGGGACGGGGTACCGGCAGCTCGGCCGCAATCAGTTGTTCGGGGCCGCCGGGTTGTTTAATCCTGACGGCTTGCATGGTGGCGGGAACGGTGGATAAAGTCATAGCTAGCGTCCTGTAACAAAGTCTTCAATCCCGGGTCGGGATAAAGAATTAACGATCCGATGCAAGATAGCCTAGCCTATTTTGCGCCGCGGCTCAGCTATCCGCCGTGCTATGTTCGCGTAATCGCGTTTCAAGTCGTGCGATTAACTGCCCCAGTTCGCGCATATCGTCACCGTCCAGCACCGGGCCGGGTTGCCGCACCGCCGCACTGCGGATCACCCCCCGGCGGCGCAGTGTTTCCTTGCGCAGCGCCAGGCCGATGCCGTACTGGAATTCGTGGCGCAGCAGCGGCAGATAGACATCAAATACATCCTCGGCCTGCTCGGCCCTGCCTGCCTGGAACAGCGCGCAGACCCGCACCAGCATTTCCGGATAGGCGAATCCGGTCATCGCCCCGTCCGCGCCGCGCCGCATTTCCTGCGGTAAAAACAGACCGCCGTTGCCGGCCAGGATACTGATGCGCCGCAGGCCGCGCGCCGCGCTTTGCCCCCGTACCTGGCTCAGCTTGCGCAATCCCGGCAAATCTTCATGTTTCAGCATCACCAACTGCGGCAGCGCCTCAATCAAGCGAAGGATAACCGCCACCGACGTATGCACGCCGGTGGACTGGGGAAAATCCTGCAGGCAGATGGGCACATCGCCCCCCAGCAATCCCGCCACCGTCAAATAATATTGGCTTATTTGATCGTCGGTTTTAAGATTGGCCACCGGCGCCAGCATCACGCCGGCGGCGCCCAGCTCCATGGCGGTATGGCTTAGCCGCTGTACGTGACGGTGGGACGCGTGGCTGACGCCGACCACCACCGGCACCCGCCCATTGACACGCGTCAGCACCCGGCGCATAAACAGCAGCGATTCGTCGTCCGTCAGCTTGGGCGCCTCCCCCATCATGCCGAGAATGGTGATACCGCTGACGCCCTGCTGCAAATAAAAATCGGTCAGGCGATCGGCGCTGTCCAAATCCAGCCCGCCGTCATCGGTAAAGGGGGTGGCTGAAATGATATAGACGCCGCGCGCCTGTTCATTGAGTTTATCGGTCATATCTACCCTACCTTGCTGAATAAAATGTGTCTCGTCCGCCAGGACGCGGCGGCGGAGGGCGGTCCCTCAGGCACGCGGGTCCTGGTGAAATACCATGGCGTCCCCCGGCTGGAACCCCCAGTCGACGATGTGACCGGGCGTACGCTCAAGGGTTGGGATATCCGGCGGCGCATAGGCGATAATGGTTTGTCCCAGCGAGGCGATAAACAGCTTCCAGTGCATGCCGCAAAAGGTCGCCGCCTGAATTTCGCCCCGGTGGCGCACCGCCGCCCGGCGGCCCGGGTCGCCCACCAGCAGATGTTCCGGGCGGATGCCAAGTCGGGCGCCGCCGTCCTGTTGGATAAAATTACATTCCCCCAGAAATCCGGCGACAAAAGGACTGCCCGGCCGGCGGTACAAGGTTTCCGGCGCGCCGGACTCCACAATGCCGCCGTTTTCCATGATCACGATGGTATCGGAGAGATTCATCGCCTCCTCCTGATCGTGGGTGACAAACACCACGGTCAGGCCCAGTTCCCGGTGCAGTTGTTTAATCTGCAGCTGTATGGTCTGGCGCAGGTTTTTATCCAGCGCCCCCAGCGGCTCATCCATCAGCAGGATATCCGGATTGAATACCAGCGCCCGCGCCAGCGCGGTGCGCTGCTGCTGGCCGCCGGACAGTTCCCCCGGCATGCGCGCGCGGTACTCGTCAAGGCTGACCAGCGCCAGGGCCTCCGCCACCTTGCGTTCTATATCCGCTTTGGCCATGCGCCGCATGCGCAGCGGAAAGGCGACATTTTCAAACACCGACATATGCGGAAACAGCGCGTAGTTCTGGAATACCATGCCGATATTGCGATCGGCAATCGGCGTGCTGCTGACATTTTTTCCGGCGATGTGCACGCTGCCGCGATCCGGCATTTCAAACCCGGCGATAATTTTCAGTAAGGTGGTCTTGCCGGAGCCTGAGGCGCCCAGTAAGGTGCAAAACTCGCCGCGCCGCACCGCAAGGTCCACGTTCGGCAGGGCAATGACGCCACCGTAGGTTTTGCGGATCCCCTTGAGTGCGACGTCTTTACCTTGTAGCTGTTGCATGCTTTTCTCCATGGCGACCGAACAGGCTGTGGGCGATTAAAATCAGCGCGGTGGCGGCGATCAGCACGCAGGACGCGGAAATGACCGTCGGGTCGAAGTCAAATGACAAGCCCTCATACATCAGTTTTGGCAGCGTGCGGTTGCGCAGGGTTGTCAGGAACAGCGCCATCACCACATCGTCGAACGAGGTAATAAACGCAAACACCGCCCCGCCGATGATGCCCGGCAGCAGGGCCGGCAGCATCACCCGCCGGAACATCCGCGGCCAACTCGCGCCCAGGCTGAGCGCCGCCAGCTCCAGGTTGGGATCAAAGCTTTGCAGCGCCGCGCGCAGGGTAATATAGACATAGGGGGTGGCCAGCACCGTATGGCCGATAACCAGCGCCACCGAGTTACTGATCAAGCCGCGCGGACCACACAGATAATACAGCGCCACGGCGGTGATAATCGCCGGCACCGACATCGGGATAATAAACAACGTTTCCAGCAAGCCTTTACGGCCCGGGCGCATCTTATAGACGCCCAGCGCGGCGGCGGCCCCCAGCGCCATCGAGGCGGCGGTGACCATCGCGCCGACCTTGACGCTTTGCCATAGCGCGGCCATCCATTTGGGATCCTGGAAGAAATTGCGATACCAGCGGACGCCGTATTCCGGCGGCGGAAAGGTCGGAAAGCTGCCGGTGCCGAAGCTCATCGGGATCACCACCAGGATCGGCAACAGCAGGAACGCCGCGCACAATACGCCCGCCAGCGCGCCGATACGTCCGCCGCCCGTCCGCCGGGCGCTGCTCATCTGGCTGCCCTTGCCCGCCTGGCCGCTCATGAGTTTATCCAGTCCGAACAGGCGATTGAACAGCCACAGCGCGAACAGCGTGGTCACCAGCAATACTCCCGCCAGCGCGGCGGCGATGCCCCAGTTCAGCTCATCGCTGATATTGTGCGAGATAAGCTCGGCAATCATGCGCTGCGCCGGGCCGCCCATCAGCGAAGGCGTGATGTAGTACCCCACCGCGTTCATAAACACGATAATGGCTCCCGCCACCATGCCGGGGCGCGTCAGCGGCAAAATCACCCGGGTGAATATGCCGATAGAATCGGCGCCCATGCCTTGGGCCGCCAGGATAAGCGAGTTATCCAGCGCCCGGAACGAAGCGTACAGCGGTAATACCACGAACGGCATCAGTACATGGGTCATGCCGATCAGCACACCGGTAAAGTTATAGAGAAAGGCGATCGGATGATCGATAAGGCTGGTGGTGATAAGCAGCGTATTCAGCGGCCCGTTTTGCTGCAACAGCGCGATCCAGGCCGATGTGCGCACCAGCGCGCTGGACCAGAATGGCAGCAGCACGGCAAAAAACAGCAGTTTCGACAGCGCCGGCCTGACCGATGCCATCAGGTAAGCCAGCGGATAACTCATGATCACGCAGCTGCCGGTCACCACGGTGGCGATGACAAAGGTGTTTTGCAGCACGATGCGGTAGATCGGCACCTGCAGCAGGCGCAGATAATTATCCGCCGACAGCGCGCCCTGGCTGTACAAGCCCTGTTTAAGCAGGCCCAGAATCGGCCAGATAAAAAACAGCGCCAGGAAAACCAGCAGCGGCAGGGCCAGCAGGCACAGGCGGGAAAAACGCCGCGTCTCCTTGTCCCGGCCTGCCGCGCTCAGTGTTATGGTCGACATAGATTCTCCATGGGGCCGAACTTGCGCAGACCGCCGCCAGCCTGGGGCTGACTGCGGTTTTGACGATAAGCGTCGGCCGCGTTGATCCATGATAGGAATGATGTTTTCACTTTGCCTCCGCAGCTTGCACGCAACCTTGACCGCGCCGGCGCATGCTTGCCGGGGAAGGCCTCGTCCGGCATTCTTTTTGCATACTTCTGGTATACCAAGAGTAACGCTGAAATCTTATGCAAGAAGCAGACCCGAAATGCAGCGTCGGAAAAATTTCATTCTTCCCCGGCCCCGTCGGCGCGCGCAGAGCGAACATCGCCCCGCATATCATGGCGGTACGGGTATTTCTAAGCTGCATAGATATCGGTACAGACGGGGCCTGCGCCAGCCGGCGGCGTTCGTTTATGGGGCATCAGGCCCCAGGCGGGTGCAACGGGGCAAAGGATAAGGCCTTTATCGCCGCCCAGAAACCTTAATGGCACCACATTATTCAAGGGGATGACATGTCAGAAAAATTTATTGCCCGGCGTATGAAACGCGTACGCCCCTCGCCAACCGGGGCCATAGCCGATACCGTGCGCGCCATGGAGGAAGCGGGCCTTGATGTAATAAACCTGGGCCTGGGCGAGCTGGATTTCGCCACGCCGCCGGCCATCGGCCAAGCCGGGATCGATGCCATAGTGCACGGCGACACCAAATATACCGCCGTGGCCGGCACATTGGCGCTGAGGCAGGCGATCGCCGATAAGTTCCAACGAGATAACGGGCTATCCTACCGGCCGGCGGAGATCATCGCCGGCACCGGCGCCAAGCAGCTTATTTTCAACGCCTTTATGGCCACCCTGTCGCCGGGAGATGAAGTGATTATTCCGGCGCCCTATTGGGTCTCCTATCCGGATATGGTGGCGCTGGCCGAGGGCGAGACGCGAATAGTGGCCTGTAGCGAAGCGTCGGGCTGGAAGCTACAGCCCGAGGATCTGAGGGCGGCCATTACCCCGCGCACCCGCTGGCTGGTGCTCAACTCCCCCAACAACCCCACCGGGGCGGTCTATTGCCATCAGGAACTGGCGGCGCTGGCCGCCGTGCTGGTCGATGCGCCGCAGGTACTGGTGCTATCTGATGATATCTACGAACGCCTGCGCCACCAGGACGAGCCGTTTGCCACGCTGGCGGCGGTTGAGCCGCGCCTGCGGGATCGGACGCTGACGGTTAACGGGTTATCAAAAGGGTTCTCCATGACCGGCTGGCGGCTGGGCTATGCAGGCGGGCCGGGCTGGCTGATTACCGCCATGCAGGTGTTGCAATCGCAGAGCACCTCCAATCCCAGTTCGGTATCCCAGGCGGCGGCGCTGACCGCGCTGACCGCGCCCGACGATTTTACCGCCGGCTGGCTGGCCCGGCTTGCGGCGCGGCGGGCGATAGTCATGGCGATGATTGACCAGGTGGAGGGACTCAGCGCCCAAACTCCCCCCGGCGCCTTCTATGTCTTTGCCTGCTGCTGCGGACTGCTGGGTAAACGCGCGCCCGACGGCGCTTTGCTGGCAACCGATGGCGACGTGGCCGACTATCTGGCGCGCAGCGCCCGGGTGGCGACGCTGCAAGGCGCGGCATTCGGCATGTCGCCCTATATCCGCATCGCCTATGCCCTCGACGACCAACGCCTGTCTGAAGCCTGCGAACGCATTAAACAGGCCTGCGCCCGGCTGCGCTAACTGATAAACAACTGGCGCGGGAACTGGGTTAACCGCTCATAGCCGCTGTCGGTAATCGCGATGGTTTCGGACATGCCGAAACCACGCGCCAGTACATAGGTATGAAACGTCATGCCCGGGACAAAATGCCAGGCGCAGCCCGGCGCCGCTTCCAGCGGCTCGCCGCCGCTCGGCGCCAGCAGCAGGCCGACCGAATAGAAGGTTTTATTGGTGTAGGTCTCGCGCAGTCCCGCCGCCAGCACGCCCTCGCGATAGACCGCGTCCGGCACGGTGGCCGCCACGCCGGGCCGCACTTCCGCCAGCGCCGCATCCTGTATGGCAATCAACTGCTCCACCGTGCGGCGGTCCTCATCGCTGGCCTGGCCGACGCGGATCGGGCGCATAAAGCGCGCATGGTAATGCCGTACGTTGGGCGTGGTTTCAATCTGTACGATATCGCCGTGCGCCAGCACCCGATCGCTGTAACCGCCGTGCAAATGGTAAGCACGCTCCCCCGACGACATGACCCCCGGCCCCGGCAAATCACTGCCGGCGCGGATCATGGCGCTACAGATTTCCGCCGCCATGTCCCGTTCGCTGACGCCGGGCCTGGCCGCCCCGATCGCCGCCGCCATGCCGGCCTCGGCCGCCCGCGCCGCCCTGCGTTGATAGCTGATTTCCGCCGGGGACTTAATAAAGCGCATCTCCGTAACCAATTGGCTTTCATCGAGCATCAGCGCATCCGGCAGGCCGGCCCGGAGGCCGTTAAACCGCGCCACCGACAGCGGCCATGCCCCCATTTCCACCGCCAGCCGGGGCGAACTGCCGAGCCGCGAGCGAATCGCCTGCACCGCGACGGCGGTTTTATCGTCGCTGTCGCTCCACATCTCCCGATCGGGGAACAGGCAGGTGCTGTCGAGATAATATGCTTCCACGTCACGGCAAATCACCGTCGGATCGCCGTTCGCCGGAATAATGGCAAACTGGAACGACGAGTAGGCGCGGGTAAAGAATCCCGTCAGCCAGGTTACGCTTTCCGGCATAAACGCCAGCAGGGCATCATAGCCTTTTGCCACCAGTTGTTGCCGCACCCGCGCCAGGCGTTGGTCATATTCCGCTTTTTCAAACCAGTAATTGGTTTCCACCATCATTGATACCCTATTTGTGAATTACTGTTGCATGGCGGTGTTGTAGGCTTCACCCGCCGCCAGGGAATGGGCCGCCCACCAGTCGATATTCATAAACAACGCATTGGCCAGGCGTTCAGGCGTCGAGGGCAGCCGCCCCAGGCGCGATTTATCAATCAGCGGGATTGACTTAGGCGTTACCGGACCGTAGGCCACATATTGGCTGAAACGCGCCTGCACCTCCGGGCGAATGATGTAGTTGAGGAATTTAACTGCCTGCGCCTTGTTGGGGGCGTCTTTGACAATCATAAAATAGCCTACCTGGGCCACTGATTGATCCCAGGCCATGGCAATCGGCAGACCGTCGTCAATGCCCGCCTGGAAACGGCCGTTCCAGCCCAGCGCCATGACCACTTCGCCGCTGCCCAGCGCCTGTACCGGCTGCGCGCCAGATGACCACCACATGGCGACATAGGGCTTGATCTGGCGGATCTTATTCAACGCGCGCTCCATGCCGGCGGGAGTATCAAGGGTTTTATACACATCGGCGGGCGCGACGCCGTCGGCCAGCAGCGCCGCTTCCAGCACGGTGTCCGGCTTATCCGGCAGCGTGCGCTTACCGGGGAATTTCTTCACGTCCCAGAAGTCGGAGAACGTTTTCGGTCCGCCGTTGGGGAAAGCCTTGGTCGAATAGCCGATTACCGTGGAAAAGATTTCCGACGGTACGCCGTAGTCGTTGCGGGCCTGGGGCAGCACATTGCTTTCATCGACCATATCCGGCGTGATTTTTTCAAACAGGCCGCTTTTCGCCCCCTGCATCAGGCTGGCGCCGCCGGCGGTCACCACGTCCCACTCGACTTTATGGGTATCCACCATCGCCTTGATACGCGCGATAACCGGATTGGTATCCTCGATAACCTCAATGCCGGTTTCCTGGGTAAAAGGTTTCATCCAGGCCGCGCGAATGCCATCCTGGTATGCGCCGCCCCAACTGGCAAACGTCATTTCATCGGCTGCGGCGGCGTTTAACGGCAGCGCCGACGCGGCAACGACCGTGGCGGCGGCAAACGCGCCGAGCAGTTTTATGCGCAATCTTGTCATCACTTCTCTCCCTTCATCACTGGAAACATCGTTCCCGGCACGAAACCCTGCCCCGCGCCGGGCGATAAGCCGTTAGCTTGCGATAAACGCCGCAAAGCGGGTCAGCATGGATTTGGCCGCCGCGGCTTCGTCGGCGGTAGCGATAAGATGCCCGATATCCGCCCCGTCGCGCTCCATGGTGGCGCGGTTTTGCTCAAACCACAGCGGCGCCTGCCGCAGCGTAATTTCCGGATGGCCCTGGATACCCCAGATTGGCTGATCTTTATAACGCCAAATTTGGTTGGGGCATTGATCGCTGGCCGCGAGGATGGTCATGTCGGGATGGGTGGCGCGCACTTCATCGTTGTGCCAGACAAACATATACACCTGCGGCACGATGCCGGAGGCGATGGCATCGCCGGCGGCCGCGGGTGTCGCCTGCAGCCATTTATTGCCGATTTCGCACGTGGGGCGCCGGAACACCTGATCCCGCCCGCACAACGCCGAGGCGAGGATCTGGCTACCGAAACAGATCCCCAGCATGGGGATGCCCAGGCCGGCGGCTTGCGTGATCAACTGGTGTTCACGGTGGATAAAGGGAATATCTTCATAAGCGCCGTGCGGACTGCCTGAAAGAAAAATGCCGTCATAACCGGTCAGGTCGGCCGGAAATTGGTTCTGGTAGGCCCAGTGGCGGTCAACCTCCAGCCCCCATGACTCAAAACGATCGTCCAGGCGGGCGATCGTCTGTTGCGATTGACCGTTGTGAAGATACAGCAGACGCTTGCGACCCATTGGGCCCTCCTGATATTCGTTAACGGACCGCTGTCGGCGGCCGGTAGTTAGCGCGAACCGCCGCCGGTGACCGACTGGAATATGGCGTTGCGCGCGCCCTCGATATGCCGCACCATCGCCTGCGCCGCCCGCTCGCCGTCGCCCGCCTCAATGGCGTCGACGATCGCCAGGTGCTCGTTGCGCCCCGGTTCAAAACGCGAGGGCACGGTCTCTTTGCCAAACATCCGGGTGCGGGTGCGCAGCTCGCCTATCAGGCGCAGCAAGAGCTTATTGCCGCTGGTCTCGGCGATACTGAGATGCAGGAAGTCGTCGACTTCCCAATGATGGCCGGCCGTAACCTGATCGGGACCGGCCATCGCCATCAGCCGCTGGCGGATGGCGCCCAGCTTCGCCGCCGACATCTTGCCGGCGGCGCTGCGGGCGGCGTCGGCTTCCAGCAGCATGCGCACCGACATGATTTCTAAAATTTCGCTTAATTCCACGCCGTTAACCAGCAGCGTCCGCCCCGATCGGCGCAGATAATGGCTGCCTTCCAACCGGCCGAGCGCCTCGCGCACCGGCGTACGCGACAGGCCCAGCTGTTCCGCCAGCCGGCGTTCGTTTACCACGTCGCCATTGGCCAGGGCGCCGGCCTGGATCATGCGCAGCACGGCGTCAAAGGCATTTTGCGTTAACGATTGATCGTGCGGTGGGGTTAATTCCGTTGCTTTCATTATTGCCTCCGTACTGCATGATTTTTACCCTGCCCTCATTTTGTATTCTATTTGTATACCATTTGTCTACCGCAACATCCGCCGCTTAAATGCCCTGAACGTCTGATAACAGGCGGCGAATTGCAGTAAAATAAGCAAATCTTATTTCTTGACCGGCTGCGGACGCGTCCGGCGCCGGGCGCAAGTATCCCGCCAAGGCCCGTAGCAGGCATTGCGCGGGCTGAGCAGGGGCAGAAGAAAGAGCGGCGGGGCGGCAAGCGAAATAGTAATGCAGTCATTTTTGATCTGGCTGGCGCGCAGAGATAGGTTATCCGTATGGCGGTGTTTTTCCCGCGCCCGCGCCCTGGGGCAACATAAGGTTGCCGCATGAAACCAATAACATATCCTAACTAATAATTAGCTATATAAATTATATACATGAGCGAGATAACGCCCATGCACTGCCGGTTAAATTTTTTGATCCTTATTTATCAGCCAGCTAATCGCTTTTTAGGCCGCTGTCCCGCTTCGGCGTCTTTTCAAACCGCCTGATTTATTTATACTGGACACATAAACAGTATTAATGGATTTATCAGCATGAAGATTATCACGACATTTTTTGCGCCCGCCGGCCTGTTGCCGGTGCTGTCCCTGCCGCTGTTCGCCGACCGGTGCCGGGCGGGTTTTCCCTCGCCGGCCCAGGATTATGTCGAAAAGACCCTCGACCTGAACGAATACTGTATCCGCCATCCCAGCGCCACCTATTTTGTCCGCGCCAGCGGCGATTCCATGACCGACGCGGGTATCGGCGACGGCGATCTGCTGGTGGTGGACCGGGCGGAAAAAGCCGGCCACGGCGATATCGTCATTGCCGCCGTCGACGGCGAATTTACCGTCAAACGGCTCTGCCTGCGGCCGCGCCTGGCGCTGCAGCCGATGAATCCGGCGTTCCCCGAACTGTTTCCCGACCCCGACACGCTGGAAATCTTCGGCGTGGTGCTGTTCGCCGTTCACGACACCCGCAATTGATCATGTTTGCCCTGGCCGACGTCAACAGCTTCTACGCCTCATGCGAAGGCCTGTTCCGTCCGGATCTGCGCGGCGTGCCGATCGTGGTGCTGAGCAATAACGACGGCTGCGTGATTGCCCGATCGGCGGAGGCGAAAAAACTCGGGGTGAAAATGGGCCTGCCCTATTTTCAACTGGAAGCGTTATTGCGCCGGCAGCGCATCGCCGTGTTTTCCTCGAACTACGCCCTGTACGCCGATATGTCGGCGCGGGTGATGGCGACGCTTGAAGCCCTGGCGCCCCGTACCGAGGTGTACTCCATCGACGAAGCCTGGATGGATGTCGCCGGCATAAATGCCAGCGTGCCCTACGATCGGTTCGGCCAGCAGGTGCGGGCGGCGGTGCGGGAGGTGACCGGATTGACGGTGGGGGTAGGCATTGCCCGCACCAAAACCCTGGCCAAACTGTGCAATCATGCGGCCAAGCGGTGGCCGGCCACCGGCGGCGTGGTGGCGCTTGACGATCCGATCCGGCTGCGCAGGCTGATGGCGTTGACGCCGGTTGAGGATGTGTGGGGCGTTGGGCGGCGTATCGGCAAAAAACTCACCGCCATGGGCATGCAAACCACGCTGCAGCTGGCCGACGCCAATATCCATTTTATCCGCAAAACCTTCGGCGTGGTGCTGGAGCGCACGGTACGGGAGCTGCGCGGCGAATCCTGCCTCAGTCTGGAGCAGCAGCCGCCGGCCAAGCAGCAGATCGTCTGCAGCCGCTCGTTTGGCGGCCGGGTCACCGATCTTGCCGCCATGCGCCAGGCGGTCTGCCGCTACGCCGGGCGCGCGGCGGAAAAACTGCGCCAGGAAAAACAGTATTGCCGCCAGATAGCGGTATTTATCCGCTCATCCCCCTACGCCATCAATGAGCCTTATTATGCCAACGGCGCCAGCGAAACGCTGCTCACCGCCACCCAGGATACCCGGGATATTATGGCGGCCGCCGTGCGCGGCCTGGAGCGCATCTGGCGCGACGGCCCCCGTTACGCCAAGGCGGGGGTAATGCTGAATGATTTTTCTCCCACCCGCCAGGCCCAGTTCCAGCTGTTTGACGACCATCCTCCCCGTCCGTCCAGCCGTGAGCTGATGGCGGTGCTCGACCGCATCAACCAGACCGGTATCGGCCATATCGGGTTTGCGGGCCAGGGCATCGCCCCCGCCTGGGCGATGAAGCGCGAGATGCTATCGCCGGCTTATACCACGCGCTGGGGGCAATTGCCCGTCGCCAGGATAATCTGAAGACGCGGGGTTAAAAAAGCCGCGCGGGCAAGGCCGGCACAGCCGGCAACGCGCTTTATTGACGGTAATATATTGCCACCCATCCGGATTGACGGTACAAATAAAGCCGCTATGGCAAGCGCGGGGGCCGTATCAGCTCCCGGCAACACAATTTACCTATTAAAATAAGATAATAAGGACACACCTCACATGTTAGCCAAGATTACCCGCCTGTTCCCGCTGTGGGCTGTTTTGCTGTCCATCGCCGCGTACTATTCCCCGACCACCTTTATCCGCATCGGGCCCTATGTGAGCATCCTGCTGATGCTGATTATGTTCGCCATGGGCGTCACGCTCCGGGTGGCTGATTTTAAACGCGTCCTCTCCCGCCCGGCGCCGGTTATCGCCGCCACCTTCCTGCACTACCTGGTGATGCCGCTGGCCGCCTGGATACTGGCCAAGCTGTTCCAGATGCCGCCCGATCTGTCGGCGGGCATGATCCTGGTGGGCAGCGTCGCCAGCGGCACGGCCTCCAATGTGATGATTTACCTGGCGAAAGGCGATGTGGCGCTGTCGGTGACCATTTCCGCCGTGTCCACCCTGGTGGGGGTTTTCGCCACGCCGCTGCTGACCCGGCTGTATGTGGATGCGCAGATCAAGGTCGATGTGGCGGGCATGCTGCTGAGCATTTTGCAGATTGTGGTTATCCCGATCTTTGCCGGCCTGGTTATCCATCATCTGTTTACCCGCGCCGTTAAGCGCGTGGAGCCTTGGCTGCCGGCGTTTTCAATGATCTGCATCCTGGCGATTATCAGCGCGGTGGTGGGCGGCAGCCAGGGATTTATCGGCTCGGTGGGGCTGGTGGTGATCGCGGCGGTGATCCTGCATAACGGCATCGGCCTGCTGAGCGGCTACTGGGGCGGAAAACTGTTCGGCTTTGACGAAACCACCTGCCGCACGCTGGCCATGGAGGTCGGCATGCAAAACTCCGGTCTGGCGGCCACCCTGGGCAAGATTTATTTCTCCCCCCTGGCCGCGCTGCCCGGCGCGCTGTTCTCGGTATGGCACAACCTGTCCGGTTCGGTGCTGGCCGGCTACTGGTCCGGCCGTCCGATCAAGAACGTGAAGCCAAAATAACGGCGCTACGCTATCAATGACGCCATGCCGTCCGGCGCAGAGGTTGCGCCGGCGGTTAACGTATCAGAAAGCTTAACGGAATACGTCCGCGCGGCGCGCCCGTTTGATAAATAAAACCGCGGTGATTCCACCGTCGCCCATCGACGGCTTTTCGCGCTGATGTGGCCATGGCCTCCTCTGGCGCCGTTGACGACGGCGCCTGTCGTTTTCCCCATGTTCTCACCCGCTCGCTATGCTTAAGCCAAGTTAATCGATAAAGCCATCCTATAACCGGCTGATAATGAGCGGCGCGTTACAGTTGTTTACTAAAATAGATAGCCGGTTAAACACAATTTGGGTGTTAAATCTCACCGCCTCTCAGCTCGCCGCTCTATTTGCCATACAGGATTACTGAAGATGACGCTTAGATTGAATGCCTTTAGTTCATTTAAACCCAATGTAAGATGGGCAACGGTGTTCTGGTTATTAAACGCTGTGTTACTGACGGCGGTAAGTTTCCGCTATTGGCAATGGATCAGCATTCCGGCGGGGGATTACCGTTCGGTTATCTATTTGCTTACCGCCCAATACGCCCTGTTCGGCACCATCTGCCTGCTGGGCCTGGCGCTGAATTGCCTGTTGTGCCTGTTGCCCGGCCGGCTGTTCCGGGGCATCGGCATCCTGCTGGGGTTCTGCGCCGTTGCGGTGCTGGTTGTCGATACCCTGGTGTTCGCCCAATACCGCTTTCACCTTAACGGCGTCGTGCTCGAAATGCTGTTCGAGGGGCGCGACGTGGTCGACCTCTCATGGTACACCTGGCTGGTGGGCGCGGGCATGGGGCTGGCGCTGCTGGCGCTGCAACTGCTGTTTAACCGCCTGGCGCGCGCCGTACGCCGTCTAAGCACGCTCAGGACGCCCGGCTACAGCCTGATGGCGCTCAGTATCCTGGTCAGCCAGGGTATGCACGCCTGGGATGACGCCAACTATAGAACCCAGATCCCAAGTTATACCCATGATTTTCCGCTTTATTACCCTCTGACGGCCAAGTCCAGGCTGGTCGCCTGGGGACTGGTGGATCCCTCCCTGGCATTGAATAAAGAGAACAATCTACAGGCCGAGCCGGAAGGGACATTGCATTACCCCCTGCACCCTATCGCCTATGCCAAGCCGGCCCAGCAGCCCAATGTGCTGTTTATCCTGATCGACGCCTGGCGCTACGACGACGCCAATGACCGGGTGACCCCCAACGTCAGCCGGTTCGCGCAGCAGGCGCTGCGTTTCCATCAGCATCGCAGCGGCGGCAACTCTACCGAGCCGGGCATATTCAGTTTGTTCTACAGCCTGCCGGATACCTACTGGCTGGCGGTGCGTAACAGCGGCCAGCGCCCGGTGCTGATGCAAACCCTGGCCGACGAGGGATATCAATTTTCCATTCACGGGTCGGCGGATCTCAACCATCCGCCGTTTGACCGCACGGTATTTTCCCATATTCCCGATTTGACCATCAGCAACAGCGAACCGTCTCCCGCCCGGCGCGACCGGCAGATCACCGATGCCTTTAAGCAGTTTATCGATAAGCGGGACGCTAAAAAGCCGTTTTTCGATTTTCTGTTTTATGACGCGGCCCACGGCTACGACCTGCCGCCCGACGCGGCGACGCCGTTCAAGCCCTATTGGGAACGCGTGGATCACATTAAGCTCAACAACGATTTTGACCCGACCGAATACCATAACCGCTACCGGGACGCGCTGTATTATGACGATAGCCTGATAGGCGAGGTGTTGGCCAAACTGGCGCAGGCGGGGCTGGACAACAATACCCTGGTGGTGATTACCTCCGATCACGGCGAAGAGTTTAACGATCATAAAAAGAACTACTGGGGTCACGGCAGCAACTTTAGCGACGTGCAAATCCATGTGCCGATGTTTATGAAGCTGCCGGGCGGCGAAAGCGGCGATATCAACCGGCGCACCAGCCATTTCGATGTGGTGCCGACGCTGATGCAAACCATTGCGGGCGTCACGACCCCGGTGGGCGACTACAGCGTGGGACGCAATTTATTGCAGCCCGACGCGCCGCGTTCCGACGATATCATTGTCGGCAGTTATTACAATTACGCGGTGGTGTCCCCCGATCAGATTGACGTCGTCTACCCGGGCGGGATCTTCGAGACCTTTACGCCGGACCTGCAGCCCAGCAAGCAGCATCTGCTGCAGGGCGAGCGCCTGCGTAATATTATCGGGCTGATGTCGCGGTTTAATAAATAAAACGCCACCGCCCGGCGGCGGTCTTGTTCAGACTGCTGACAAGCGTGCACATGAGCTAGCGGTGGGTATGATGGGTAGGCTCAGTAAAGCGTAGCGCACCAGGGATGGCGCGCACGACGTTGCCATCAAACTCAACAAGACCGCCGCCGGGCGGTCTTGTTTCGATCAAATGAAATCGCAGGCATGATGACGGGAGGACGAGGACGCCCCTCAGAAGTTAAACGCGCCGCCGATATACGGGCCGTCGGCCAGGATATTGTCGCGGTCGCCGTCCTTGCCGTCCATCGCCATATAGCGGTAACCGACGCTGACGGTTACCAGCGGGATGGCGGTCAACCTGACGCCGGCATTGGCTTCGGTATAGTTTTCCACGCCGCTGGAAAGGGAATCCGGCGAGTAGTAATAATCGCCATACAGGCTGAACAGGCTGCCCACCGGCAACTGCAGGCCTCCGCCCACGGCAATGGCATAACCTTCATCGCCGTCTTTTGGCCCCACATACAGTCCCTTGCCGCCCACGGTGCCCATAAACGGGCCGAGGGGAATATTGTAACCGAGGCCGAGACCGGCGACATCGCCGTTGTCATCGTTATGCGCCCAATTGCCGCTGACGGCAATGCCCGGCGTAGTGGTCCCGAAACCAACGCCTACGTTGGTATAATGTTCGCCGACTTCACCGGTTACGCTTACGGCATTGGCGGATGCGGCGGCCAGTAACAGGCTGGCGGCGGCGCCAGCAATAAAAAACGTCTTCATTGTTTTCTTCCTGAATCATCAAAATGGTCGGGAAACATTCCACCGCAGGAAGTTTAACGCAAAGAGTTGAAAGTGTAATGAGGTTAATTATATAAATTTCAGATACAAGCATTCACCCTGATTGGCGCGCCCCGCCGCCGGCGCATTATTTACCACAATGCTCCTTCACGTCTTTCGTGCCATTGCCGACCGCCCTGATGGCGGCGGAGAGTTTTTGTTTGGTGATTCCTAAGGTTTGCGTCCAGTACTCCACTTCCCACGGTTCCCGCAGGCTGATAAAATTTTTATCTTTCGGCTCTTGAAGATGAATTTGTTCACTCATTTCGTCGTGTCCCTGCTGATGGGAATAGCCCCATACCAGTTATAAGTTTATATAACTGAATAGCAACAGGGATTATTTAACTTTTGGGGCTGGATCATGACCCTGACCGAATAAAGCCGTTTATCTGCAAAACGTGAAAAGGATCGCAGTAACTTTTATTGTCTGCGGGAAATGTCGCCGCCCGGTAAATTACTAAATTAATCATCGCGCAGAGGATCGGCACCCGGAATCATTCCCGCCGCCCTGCGCGATATCTTGTCTTTCACTGGTCAATATCGGTCGATAAAGCAATGTCTTTTTGCGCTTCCAGCGCGGCCAGCCGCTGCGTCAGCGTCGCGTGGAGATGATCATAAGCCTGGCTGCCCAGCGTCAGCCGCCGGGGAGCGGGGCTGCGCTCCACGCTGGCCATGATTTCCCGGACCATCTTTACCGGGTCCCCCAGGATCGGGAAAGCCTCAGCGGCCAGCGCGCGACGCATATCCCCCGCCGGGGTGGCGTCATACTCCGCCATCGGCGGCGGGGTGATCAGCGCGCCGCCGAAGCCTGTTTTCGCCGGTCCCGGTTCCACCAGGGTAAACTCGATATTGAACGGCGCCACTTCCTGGGCCACCGCCTCGACGAATCCCTCGATACCCCATTTAGTGGCATGATACAGGCTGAAATTGGGATAGGCGGTTTGGCCGCCCTCCGAGGATATCTGCAGGATCCGCCCGCCGCCCTGGCGGCGCAGGTGCGGCAAGGCGACGCGGATAAGCTGGATCGAGCCGATGAGATTGGTATCGATCTGATGACGGATCTGCTCATCGCTCGCCTCCTCGCCCGCGCCGAACACCGCATAACCGGCATTGCTCACCACGATGTCGATACGGCCCCAATGCGCGACGGCCTGATCGAAAACACGGTGCACCTGCTGCGTATCGGTAACGTCCAACGACGCCACCCACAGACGGTCGCCATACCGCGCCAGCAGATCGTCAAGCGCGCCGGTCTTGCGCAAGGTTGCCGCGACGCGATCGCCGCGCGCCAGGAGTTTTTCCGTCAGTTCCCGGCCAAGTCCCGAGGACGTGCCGGTAATAAACCACGTTCTAGACATACGCTGTCTCCTTATTGTTAAGGCGCCGCTATGATGGCGCGTTAACTGAGTATAAGGCCCGCAGATCCATGCTACTATCCGTACAATATCGCATGAAGAAGTGAAATAAACCCAGCAATGAAAAAACCCGATTTAGCGGATTTAACCGCTTTCGCCGCGATAGTCGCCCATCGCAGCTTTCGCAAGGCGGCGGACGAGCTAGGCCTGTCCCCCTCCACCCTCAGCCATATGATGCGGGTGCTGGAGCAGAATATGGGGGTGCGGCTGCTGCACCGGACCACCCGCAGCGTGGCGCCCACCGAGGCCGGCGAGCGGCTGGTGTCCCGTCTGCGCCCGTTGCTCAGGGATCTGGATTCGGCGCTGGAGGATGTCAACGAATTCCGCGACCGGCCCAGCGGCATATTACGCATTAACGCCAGCGAGCCGGCGGCCCGGCAACTGCTGGCGCGGGTGGTGCCGGCGTTTCTGGCGCGCTACCCGGAAATGTCCCTCGATCTGGTGACGGAGAACCGGCTGGTGGATATCGTCGCCGGCGGTTTTGACGCCGGCGTTCGCCTGGGCGAGGCGCTGCCGCAGGATATGATTGCCGTGCGTTTCGGCGGCGAGGTACGTTTTGTGACGGTGGCCGCTCCCGCCTATCTGGCGGGCCGCAGGCCGCCGCAGACGCCGGACGACTTGAAAGGACATGAATGCATCCGCCTGCGCCTGCCCAGCGGCAAGATTTTCCGCTGGGAATTTGCCCGCAACGGCCAGGAAATCGCCCTCGACGTGCCCGGCGCTCTGACCCTGGACCACCTGGGCCTGATGGCGGAATCCGCCGCCGCCGGACTGGGCATCGCCTACTTACCCGCGCCGGTGGCCCAGCCCTATATCGACCAGGGTAAACTTATCCGGGTGCTTGAGGAGTGGTGCCCGCCGATACCCGGGTTATTTTTATATTATCCCGGCAATCGCCATGTGCCGTTGGGGCTGAGGGCATTTATTGCCGTATTGAAAGAAGTTGATTAGTTTATTCGTAGATATTATTTTTTCAAATAAATTAATATCTGGCATTAATTAAATTCAATAGCACCGCGCATTGCAATGCTATTACCTGTTCGCGTAAACTGCGCAGCGCATTACTTATTGCGCACTATGCTTCGGCACTTATGCCATCAATATAATGCTCACTCCCATCGACATCATTATCCATTAGGTTTCTACTATATGCCTTTAAATGTAACACTCGCCTCGGCACCGCAAAATCAGCCATCCCTTACCGCCGGCCATAGCAGCACCGCGCACGACCACCATCTTGCCGGTGACCTTTTAATTGCATTGTTAAAAAAAACCGGCTACGCCGCAACGCCGCTTCCCGCAGAAATAGGGGATGTGACTATAGATAGCAATAATATCGATTTTTTTAATGAGATTTTCGTTAAAACGTATACCGCTACCCGTGATAAAAAAAACGTTCAGGACATCCGATTCGACAACGCATTCACCCTTTCGCTGCTCGACTGCGATGGCGGATTGGTAATAGCCTATGGCGAGAAAGTTTTTGAGCTGTCTAATATTACTATCGAATTATTAACGAATTTAATCATAAGCGATTACCATGATCATCCCGCCGCCTACGATAATACGCTGCTGGCGGATTTTATCCTGATGCAGACAGCGCTGAGCGACGATACCGATAAAATCGATATCCATAAAAAAATCGATATCCTGCATAATATATACCACGACATTCCCCAGCCCTGTTTTATTGCCGCCGCGTATATGATGGCGCACAGATCCATCAGTCCTTTCGACTTTTCCGTACCGGCGTCGATCCTGGCGCCGCTCAGGCAAGGCGGGCAGTTCGACATCGGCTTATGCATGCTGGACGGTAACGATATCAGCCAGGAGCGCCATGGCGTCGATTTTACCCTCACGCGCCATGATAATCAGAAAACCAGCCTGCAGGCGAATGTCCGCCCCCGGGATTTATTTAACCACGCGGCGGAGATCCGGCATTTCCTTGCCGCCAACTTTGGCGACCACTGTATTTTTCTGACCAGCAGCTACAGCGCCGGCCATTTTTGCTATTATGATATTAAAAATGATATTGTTTATTCCGGTGGGACAAAGGCGCTTTCCGCGGCAGCCTCCGGCATACATTTCGTCGACTATATGGCAACAAAATATAATAAAGATAATGAAAAGCAGCAAATCACTTTGTTTTGCACGAATAATAGCGCGGATGAAGTAGCGAAAATCATCGACAGCTTCTGATCAACCCCGCGTCATCAGCACCACCAATACGCCTTCTGCACCTGGCCGGCGCTGATCCTTAAGCAGCTCAGCCGATGCATTTAACTCATATTTAATCCCGGTTTATTTATTAGAGCTTCCATTATTTTCCTCACATACTGAGCCATGTCAAATCACCCCAGACACCCGCGGTGAGCTGCTCACAATATGCATTAAGGATCATTTTATGGTTGCCGTTTCACCCCGCTTTACGGGGGCTATTGTCCGGGGCGCGCCGGGCGATACGCTTTCTTCGCCGCCGGGCATTGCCCCGGCTGACCCGATGCTTAACGCCGAAGGTATTTCGGTCACCTACCGTACCCGTCGTGGGATAATAGAAGCGCTGAAACAGGTCAGCCTGCGCATCGGCACGGGCGAGTTCGTCACGCTGCTGGGGCCGTCCGGCTGCGGAAAATCGACGCTGCTGAAAATCGCCGCCGGGCTGCTGCGTCCCTCCGCGGGGCAAATTGCCATTGCCGGCAAGCCGTCCCACGGCCCTAACCGCAATATCGGCGTGGCGTTCCAGAAACCCACCCTGATGCCCTGGAAAACCGTGCTGGAAAATATCCTCATGCCGGCGCATACGCTTAAGCTGGATTTAACCCGGGCGCATGCCCGCGCCCTGGAGCTGCTCGCGCTGGTGGGACTGAGCGAATTCAGCCACAACTACCCTAATGAACTGTCCGGGGGCATGCAGCAGAGAGTCGGGCTGGCGCGCATGCTGCTGGGGGATCCCAAACTGTTATTGATGGATGAGCCCTTCGCGGCGCTGGATGCCATGACCCGGGAAACCCTGACCCTGGAACTGCAGCGCGTCTGGCTGCAAGACCGGAAATCCGTGCTGTTTATTACCCATAGCATCCCGGAGGCGGTGTTCCTGTCGGACCGCGTCCTGGTCATGTCCGCCCGCCCGGGAACCCTTATCGAAGACTACCGGATAACCCTGCCGCGGCCCCGATCGCCTGAGACCCTCTCCTCGCCCCCGTTCAGCGAGGCATGCCGGCACCTGCGCCGGCATTTTATGGAGCACGCGCAATGAACCGGATCCTATCGGTGATTTATCCGCTGATAACGCTTACGGTATTGTTGCTGGCATGGCAACTGGCCGTCAGCCTGCTGAATATTCCGGAATATATTTTACCCGCCCCCACCGCGGTGTGGACCACCCTGCTGGATCTGTTCCGCCAGGGCGTTATCTGGAAGCATATCGGCTATACCCTGTCGGCCACGCTTATCGGGTATGCGCTGGGCAGCGGCTTTGCCCTGATCGCCGGCGCCGCGCTGGCGGAATCCGCCACCTTCGAAAAATTCGTTTACCCGCTGCTGGTGGCTATCCAATCCACGCCTAAAGTGGCCCTGGCGCCGCTGATCCTGGTCTGGTTTGGTTTCGGCATCGCCTCCAAGGTGGTGCTGGTGGTGCTGTTATGCTTTTTCCCGCTGTTTATCAATACTCTGGTGGGATTTAAGCGGGTAGATGCCGACCTGATTGACGCCTGCCGGGCCTTTTCCGCCTCCCGCTGGTATATCTTCCGCCACGTTAAGCTGCCGTCGGTGGCCGGGGATATTTTTGCCGGTCTGCAGATAGGCATTGCGCTGGCGCTGATTGGCGCCGTGGTGGGCGAACTGGTGTCGTCGGAAGCCGGGCTCGGTTACATGATTGGCGCCGCCGCGGCGAATTTAAACGTCAGCACGATGTTTGCCGGCGTATTCCTGCTGGCGGTGATAGGGCTTATCGGGGCGCAAAGCGTGCGCTGGCTGCACCGGCGCCTGGTTTTTTGGGAAACACCCCGGGCCGATGATACCCGCACGGTGCGCTAACCCCAGGTTTGATGACATTAACGAGGCTCGCTATTTCATGACACAACGTGGTTATTTATTCAGCACTTTTTTTTGCCTGGCGCTAAGTGCGGCGGCCAAGGCTGAAGAACAGATTATCGTGGGATTGAATATTCCCCAAACCGTGGTCGACGGCAGTATTTATAGCGCCGCCGATAAGCTGGGTTACTTCCGCGCGGAAAACCTGGCGGTGAAAACCATCGTTTTCCAGGGCGCCGGCGCCCTGCTGCCGCAGGTTAACAGCAAAAAAATCGATATCGGCTTTCCGATGCCGGAGCCGGTGCTGGCGTCCTATGCCCCCGGCAAACAACCCTTGCCGGTACAGTTTTTCTATAACGCCCGGCCTTCCGGCGGCATGGAGCTGGCGGTATTGGACAGTTCGCCCATCAAGACCCTGGCCGACCTGAAAGGGAAAAAAATCGGCGTCGGCGCGCTGACCTGGGCTTCGATTCCGCAAACCCGCGCCGTGCTGGCCAACCAGGGACTGAATCCGGATAAAGACGTGCAGATCGTGGCCACCGGCGCGCTCGGCGCCGGCTTCCTGGCGTTAAAGGAAGGCCGCGTCGACGCGCTGAACTTTAACCAGAGCTGGCACGACATGCTGGAGCAAAGCGGCACTAAAATCCGCCGGTTGTCCTATCCGGCCGAATTTTCCGCGATGGTGGGCAATGGCTTTATCGCCCATAACGATACCCTGCGCGATCGCCGCGCCATGCTGGTGGGTTTTGGCCGCGCCATCACCAAGGCCACACTGGCGTGTGAGGCCAATCCCGGCTTCTGCGTCCAGACATTCTGGCAGGCGAAGCCGGAATTAAAACCGGGCGCCGAGGTCTACCAGGCCAGGCTGAAAGACGCGGTATTCCTGTTGGAACGCCGGTTAAAACGCACCCTTTACACACCTGAGGGTCAGCCGGTGGTGCCGGGACGATACGATATCGACGCCATTGCCCGCTATGTCGCCTTGATGCATGACGCCGGTGAACTGGACGTGGCCAGCGTACCGCTGGATAAGATTTTCACCAACGCGCTGGTCGGCGATATTAATCATTTCGATAAACAGGCCGTACAGCAACAGGCCCGCGTGGCCAAAATGGAGGAGAATTGATGATGCCGCTGACACTGACCGTTACCCCGGCCATCGCCTTGGTGGATGAACCGCGCCGCATCCGTCTCCAGGGCCTGCGCCCCGGCGCCACGGTTGAGATTGAAGCCACATCCCGCACCGGCGATGGCGCGGCCTGGCGCAGTTACGCGCAATTTATCGCGGCGGATGACGGCACGGTGGATTTGCAGCGTGATGCGCCGGTTGCCGGTGATTACCGGGGCGTCGACGGCCAGGGATTACTGTGGTCGCAGCGGCAGGTTTCCCCGCCGACCGGCGCCGCCGGTCATCCGGCGGTTATCGCGCCGGTCACCGTGAATCTGCGCGCAACGGGACGCTGCGCCGGGGTGGATGCCGCGCCTGTCCATGCCGACGCGCAAATGGTGCAACAGTTTAGCGCCGATAACGTCGCCTATCGGCCGATTGAAGAGCAGGGCCTGGTGGGCGCGCTCTATACGCCTGGCACGCCGGGGCCGCATCCGGTGGTTATCTACCTCAACGGATCCGGCGGCGGCATCAATCATCAGCGCGCCGCGTTATGGGCTTCCCGCGGCTATGCGGCGCTGGCATTGGGGTACTTCGGCGCGCCGGGCCTGCCGTCGCATATCTCCGCCACGCCGCTGGAATATTTCGCCGACGCCCTGGCCTGGGTACACGATCGGCTGCGGCCGCGCAAGGGTTTTGTCGCGGTCAGCGGGCAGTCGCGCGGCGGGGAATTATCCCTGCTGCTGGCCGCCACCTTTCCCGAACGGGTGTCCGCCGTGATCGCCTATGTTCCCAGTTCGGTAACGCACGGCGTACTGGCGGCGGGACGCCCGGGTGAAAGCCGCTTCGCGCCCTGCTGGATTTACCAGGGCAAGCCGCTGCCGATTGTCTGGCATGGAAACGACGCAAAGGCATGCTGGCGCGAAATTGACAACGCCCCGCAGCCGCGGCGCCAGGCGGCGGCGTTTGTCCACGCCCAGCGGAATACCGCCGCGGTGGAAGCCGCGCGCATCCAGGTGGAAAATATGCGCTGCCCGGTGCTGTTGATTTCCGGCGGCGACGATGGATTCTGGCCGTCCACCGACTACTGCCGCCATGTGACCAGGACGCTTAACGATCACGCCTATCCTTACCCCGTTCAGCACCTGGATTATCCCGACGCCGGCCACGCCATCGCCACGCCGTATGTGCCGGCCACGGTTATCGATAAGCCCCATGCGGTATCGGGCATTATCATGGCCGCCGGCGGCACGCCCGCCGCCAATGCCCACGCCTCGGCGGATTCGTGGCGCCAGAGCCTGGCGTTTATGGCAAAACTGACGCAAAGCCGCTGATCAACTCGCCGCCTTGCGCGGCGGTTACCCTTTCCAGCGCGACGCGCGGATAAGCGCGCAAAAGTCGCCGGGCATAAAACCCGGTTCCTTATCGGCAATCACATCGGCTTTAACATTGCCGAAGGTGGTGTCCGGCTTATGCTTAATGCCGTCATAAAACGCCTGGATAATGTCTTCTTTAAACGCCGGCGTACGCGGATGCTCGGCCACCACCTGTTCCCGCACGTCTTCCGGGTAGGACGCATAGTTAATGCCCAGTACATCCATCTCCACGCCGGCGGTGACCAGGGCGATTTCCGGCGCCATAAACTCCGGCACCCCCGGCGTGGTATGCAGGGCGATGGCGGTCCAGACCTTATCGATATCCGCCTGGCCGACACCGTACCGGCGCAGGAAATCGCGCGCCGCATCGGCGCCATCCACCTCAAAACGCTTATCGCAGCTGCAGTGCTCCCGGGTCAGCCCCATGTCGTGGAACAGGCAGCCGATATACAACAATTCTTGATCGACGCGAAGGCCGCGCTGCCGCCCGGCCAGCGCCCCCCAATAATAGGTGCGGCTGGAATGATGAAACAGCAGATCGGATTCGGTGTCGCGCACCAGCTCCGTTGCTTCGCGCGCCATTTTGCTGTCGGGCACGCTGATACCGTTGATGCTGAAAGCCATGGTGATTACCTCCGGTTAATTGACCTGACCAGGGTAATGGCTCATGCTCGGTGTCTTCAATCACCGCATTACGACGATTTGAGACAAAACGCTGACCGGCGCCATGCAATAACCCATTGAGGTACGGAATAGGATATGCGTAAAGAAATAGTCTGCCTCGCGCTGCCCGGCGCGCAGCTGCTGGATATTTCCGGGCCGCTGGACGTGTTTGCCGAGGCGAACGCCATCCTGGGGCGCGTGGTTTACCGTATGCGGGTCATGGGGCTGGATCAGCAGATCATTACCTCATCCTCGGGGGTAAAAATCGTCCCCGACCTGTCGTTGCGGGAGACGCTTACCGGGCCGCTGGATAGCTTTCTGGTGGCGGGCGCGCCGGCGGCGGCGGGCGTTAATCTGGATGCGCACAGCCTGGCGGCGCTGGCGGCCTGCTGCCGGCAAAGCCAGCGTTATGGCTCGGTATGCACCGGCGCGCTGGTGCTGGCGGCTACCGGATTAATGGATGGCTTCCGGGTCACCACCCATTGGGCGGTATGCGGGGAACTGGCGCGCCGCTACCCCGGCGTGCGGGTCAATGGCGATGAAATCTATATCTGCGACGGCCCGCTGCGCACGGCGGCGGGCGTAACGTCCGGTCTGGATCTGGCGCTGCGGATGGTGGAAGAGGATCTGGGCCGCGAGGTGGCGCTGGCGATCGCCGCCAACCTGGTGATGTTTTTCACCCGCCCGGTCGGCCAAGGGCATTTCAGCCGCAGCGGCCGCGCCTCGCTGGCCGGCAGATCGTCCTTGCAGGATATGCAGCGCTGGGCCGTCGCCCATCTCGATGAGGTGAAAAAGGTGAAAACCCTGGCCGATCATATGCAGCTCAGTACCCGGCATTTTACGCGTCTCTTCCAGGAGGCGCTGGGAGTGGCGCCGGCGCGCTGGCTGGAGCAGGAGCGGGTGGCCAAAGCGCGCGACCTGCTTGAATCCAGCCGTCTGGCGCCGAAGGAAATCGCCGCCGCCTGCGGTTTTTCCAGCGTGGATATTCTGCGGCGCGCCTTTTTACGGCGGCTGAAAACCACGCCCACGCAATATCGCCGCTATTATATCGGCCTTGATTGAGCGCAAGGGCAAACCCGCCTGCGCGCGGCCACACCAACGTCGCTACCGCCTAATCAACACGCCTGGCAAGTCCTCCGGGGCAATCTCCTACAAAATTTCAAAGAATAGCGTTCAATCTCTGTACTGATTAAGCGCTTTATCAAAGACACCGGTGATTTATTATACCCACACTCTTTTTATCAGGTGAAACTCAACGGCGGGCGCATGAACAATATCAATTCAACATCCTCTACCTCCGATACCGCCATAAATGATGTCGCCGCCGCTCGGCAAACCGGGCCGTTCAATCCGGCATTCGGCTTAAGCGTAACCAATGTCCCGCGGCCCTTTACCGCAATGCGCAGCCCCATACTCCGCCACCAGGAAGGCCCCCCGGCAAAAATCCATAAACCAAACTTCGCCGATGGCGATAATACCCCCGGCAAGGGAAACCCAGGTTTCGCCTGTCGTTCATATGAATGTTTAAAACAAGAACTGCATAAAAAATATTATGATATAAGCGTTTTGCTGCCGCATGAAAAACACCTTTATCTGCCGATTTTGCTCGACGGCGATAGCGGGACGATAGAACTGCTCAAAAATACCAACCTTATCGATGATAGTGATAACCCTGCTTTAAACTTTCACGCGGCATCCGGCAGGCTGTCCATCACCACTGTCACAGATAAAGATGATAATGAATTTAACGATATCCCGTTAAAACTGATGGACCAAATAAATATGCATTATCCTATATTAGGTAATAATTTCTATGCATCTTATTATTGTGAGCCAAATAAAAAGCAAAAAATGTATAAACTGATATTCCCTAAGAAAAATTTTACGGGGGAAAATTTTTATCTGACGTTGGAATGCGCAAATACGGTATTTAATGCCGCATCGATCAATAAAAAATTTTATATTTCATTGGTTATAATGCATTTAAGTAACTATCTAAAGCACGCCGGCTTGCCTGAGCTTAATCATGATGTTATTGACAAATTATTGCAGGGATATCCGTCATTGGCCAATAGCGGCAAGGGGATTTTGCAATGCTTAGCGGCCTATTACTGAAGGCTCCTTGCCCTACCCTCGCCCACCAATGCGCCATGGCGCGTTTTTATCATGTAAAAGCAGGCCGGATGATGTCCGGCGCCGGCACGTTTTCATCCAGGCGACGATCGCCAGGCTTGGGGGAAGCGCTAATCATGGGCAGTCCGCATCACTGACGGGGCTATTCGCGCTTAAGCCGGTTACTGTTGACCAGCCACAGCGTTACCACCAGGATTAATATGGCGGCCGAATAATACAGCGTGTCCTGCGGATCTTTATGATCGACGATAATCAGGCGGATAATCGCCGTGATGCCGATATAGACAAAGTAGCGCAGCGGAAAGTGATACCCGGACTGGAAATACTTCACAATCAGGGCGATAAACTCAAAATACAGAAAATAAATGACGATGCCTTCAATCATCTGGTAGTAAGACGCCAGTTCGCCGTTTACCAGCAACACCCTGGCCAGAAGAACGGTTTCCTTACCCATAAAAACGATCAGGATCGCCGCCAGGAACAGCAGGCCGATATTCAGGATCATTTGCAGCACGGTCGCTATACGCATACCGGTAATCATACCCATACCTCGTCGTGATAGTTTCCTTACGGAAAGACCGGTAAGCATAGCATGATTTTTGTGATGAATATCACATTAAACCAGCGCATCCGGGTACTTGCCTTCAGGCGGGTAAAGGAAGAGCAAGGGCTTTGGCGGCGCGGCGAAACGCGGTATGCGGCGTAGGGCGGGGAAACCCGCAGCGTGGTAAAGGGGTGGCGCAAGCCCCGCCCTGATAGACGGGGTGCGGATCAGGTCGTGCTGCCAATTCAGTTTTTTAACTGGTAGGTCAGCGTAATCTCAGCCTTAAGCACCTTGGACACCGGGCAGTTTTCTTTTGCCTGCTGGATAATGGCGTCAAATTCCTGTTTATCGATCCCGGGCACTACCACGCTGCTGTCCAGGGCGATTTTAGTGATGCCGTAGCCGCCGCCCACCTTATCAAGGGAAACATCGGCTTTGGTATCAATGCTCTGCGGGGTATATCCCTTCTCGCCCAGCATCAAGGATAGCGCCATGGAAAAACAGGCCGAGTGGGCGGCGCCGATAAGCTCTTCGGGATTGGTGCCGGGTTTACCTTCAAAGCGGGTATTGAAGCCATAGGGTTGCTGGCTTAAGGCGCCGCTTTCCGTGGAGATGGTGCCCTTACCCTGCTTGATATCGCCTTCCCAATGTGCCTGTCCGTGTTTATGAATAGTCATCTGCATCCTCCTGTTTGTTACCCATAGGCTTTTAGTATAGCTACTCTTGCCGGAGGTGGGGAAATCCCAGGCCAATGCGGCCGGGTAGGCGACGTGACAGCAACCCGGTTTATTTTTTTCGCTCTTTTGTTAAAGCGGCTATTCTATTTCCGCTAAGCGGCTGGCGGAAAATATATGCCCTGTTATTTTATTAAAAAAATAGCGGTAATTATTTCCCAACGTTCATTTGCATTCGGTAAGCCGAGGCATTACCCGTCACGATTGAGTCATCATCATCTCTTGGACAGTTGCACTATTTTTTTCAGGCATCCGCATATCAGCACGGGCAAAAGACAAAATTTGGGCTTAACGCCATCACGCATAGCACAGGGTGGCATGAGCGAATCCCCATAATTTCCACAACAACCGCCCTACCGCCGCCGCACCACTCCGCATCGATATTTTTACTGCCCATTCGCTCATTCCGCGGAAAATAACCTAAAGAAGCGGAAAAATTTGCCGATAGCTAGGCAGGACATTTATCTCAGGTATTACACAGTTTGATTTGTGACATTTATATGGGAAACAGAAATGACAAGTTTAATAAGTAAAATAAATAGCATTAAAGTGTCACATAAACTTTTTTTAGGCTTCGGCATTGTCTTATTACTGGTCGTTATTGCATCAGGCCTTAGTGTTCAACGCTTCAAGGAAATTCGCGATATTTATGAAAAGACCAATCTGGTATATAATATAAATATTGATGTTTTCCAGGTTAAAGTCAACCGCGTTAAATACCTTTACTCGTCCGACGACGCGGTGCGTAAAGTCATGGCCGGCTTTATCGATGACGCCGCCGCGCTCACCCACCAAGCCCAGGCACTGTCATGGGATAAAGAATCGATGGCAAGCCTGGATAGCATTGCCCTTTATCTGGGAGATTTTAATAAATCTCTGGAAAACATGAGTGTTTTTTCCAAAAAGATGGTTGCCATCCGCGCCCAGTTGGACGATCTCCATAACCAGGACGCCATAGGCCCCTTTAAAACCGCCTTGCTAAACCAGACGTTTGGCACCGATATGGATAATCAACTCAATGATTTTGTATTGGCCTTTATTTTAATTAAAGACAACTCCTTTAATTTGCAATTAAAAGGCACCGATGAGGCATTAGCCTTGCTGCAAAAGAATTATGCGGATGCAGAGAAAAAATATAACGATTTGGCGGTCAGCCTCGCACCAGAAAACAAGCCAGCCCTTGATGCTTTTTGGAGCTACTTTGGCAAATATAAGGATATAAGCCAGAACTACTATGCCGATTATAAGGATTTAAATGCGGCGGAAAACGGCGTAAAACTTGCCGGCGATAAGAGCAGCGCCGCGGTCAAAGTCATTATTAATATCGTGAAAGAAAAAAATGACGCGCTGGCGTATGGTTCTTCAAGCATTACCATTATCATCGGCCTGATTGCGGTGGTCTTCGGTATTCTCGTCTCCTGGTATATCACCCGGCAGATTACCCGGCCGGTGCTGAAAAATCTCGCGGTTGCCGAGCGCATTGCCGACGGCGATCTCACCGCGTCGATAACGCCTGAAAGTCATGATGAACTGGGCCAGCTTACCGCCGCCATGGCGCGCATGAACGCCAAACTGCGCACCATCATTTCCGATGTGCGCGACAGCGTCGGCACCGTGGCCTCGTCGGCGGCCAAAATCGCCACGGGCAATACCGACCTGTCTTCCCGCACCGAGCAACAGGCCGCCGCCGTGGTCGAGACCGCCGCCAGCATGGAAGAGCTTACCTCAACGGTGAAAAACAACGCCGACAACGCCAGACATGCCAGCCAGATCGCCGGCGAAGCCACCCACAATGCCCATCAAGGCGGCGAAGTGATGAAAAATGTCGTCAGGACCATGGACGACATCTCCCTGAGTTCGAAAAAAATCACCGATATTACCGCCGTCATCAACAGCATCGCTTTCCAGACCAATATCCTGGCGCTTAACGCGGCGGTGGAAGCGGCGCGCGCCGGCGAGCAGGGCCGTGGGTTCGCGGTGGTGGCCAGCGAAGTACGCAATTTGTCGCAACGCAGTTCGCAGGCGGCGAAAGAGATCGCCACCTTAATAGGCGAGTCCGTCTCGCGCATTGACGTGGGCACCAAACTGGTGGCCCAGGCCGGCGATACCATGGAGCAAATCGTCGCCTCGGTTTCGCGCGTCAACGACATCATGGGCGAGATTTCCTCGGCCTCGGAAGAGCAAAGCCACGGCATCGAACAAATCGCCCGGGCGATCAGCGAGCTGGATACCACGACCCAGCAGAACGCCGCGCTGGTCACCGAGTCCTCCCTTGCCGCCAACACGCTCGAAGATCAGTCGGCGGTGCTGGAGGAACTGGTTGCCAGCTTCCGTTTATAGCGGCCGCCTTGCGGGTTAACCCTGCGCGGTGGGACGCACGATAATCTCGCCCACATCCACATCGGCGGGCTGTTCAATGGCAAAGGCGATGGCGCGCGCTATCGCCTCAGGCGCAATGCCGAACGTGTTCATGGACTCTTCGATCCGGGCCTTGACGGCCGGATCGGTGATGGTCTGCGCAAAGTCGGTACGCGTCATACCGGGAGAGATGACCGTGACCCGCAGCGTTTCCCCCGCCTCTTGCCGCAGCCCTTCGGAGATGGCGCGCACTGCCATTTTCGTGCCGGCATAGACCGCCATGGTCGGTACGATACGATGCGCGGCGGTGGACGCGGTGTGGACAAAATGGCCGAAACCCTGGGCGCGGAACACCGGCAGCGCGGCGGCAATACCATACAACACGCCCTTGATATTAATATCGATCATCGCCTCCCAGTCGTCTACCTTCAGTTCGTCGAGAGGTGAAATCGGGCCCACGCCGGCGTTGCCGATCAAAACATCCAGCTTGCCATACCGTTCGCACGCCAGGTCGACAATACGCGCCACATCGTCGCGCCGGGTGACATCGGTTTGCAAACAGGCCGCGTCCCCCCCCCTCGGTTCGTATACGGGTTGCCAGCGCCGCCAGCCGCTCCGGCCTGCGCGCGCCCAGCACCACTTTAGCGCCGCGCGACGCCAGCAGCAGCGCGGTCGCCGCGCCGATACCGCTGCCCGCGCCGGTAATAATTACCACTTTACCGTTGATTTGCGACATGAATACGCCTCCACCTAATTCGCCATCAAAATCGGCGCGGCCTTGCCGGGCCACGCCGGGGACAGAAGGCATCATGGCGCCCGCCTGCCGATTAATCTATAATCAATTCCCCGCTATTTATCATCGATCGTACGGAATGTTATGGACCCGTTGTCGGATGTGTTTTCCCTGTTGAAAGCTAAAAGCCTGTTGTCGGCGCGCATTGAGGTGCACGGTCCCTGGGCGATGCGTTTCTCCGGCCTGAGCCATATCAAATTCGCCGGCGTGTTGGAAGGATCATTCTGGCTGTGGAGTGAAGACGGCATGCCGCCCGTGCATATCATGACCGGTGATTTTTATTTGCTGACGCGCGGCCAGGACTATTGCACCGGCAGCGATCCCACTCTGGCGCCGGTTGATGGCCGGGAGGCCCTGGCGAAAAACCTTGGCACAGACGGTATTGCGCGTTATGGCGACAGCGGCGAGAAGGTGAGCGCGGCGGGCGGACGTTTTATTTTTGCGCACGACTCCGGCACCCTGTTATTGAAGCTACTGCCGCCGGTGGTTCATGTGCCGGCGGCGTCAGCCAGCGCCGCGCCGCTGCGCGCGGTGCTGGAACTGCTGCGCATCGAGACCGGAGCCTCACGCCCGGGGGCCGCGGTGGTGGCTACCAATCTCGCCAATATGGTGCTCATCCAGATCCTGCGGGCGCACCTGGGGTCGGGTATGCAAGCGCCCGGCTGGCTGGGCGCCCTGGCCGATCCGCATATCGGCGCGGCGCTGGGCCTGATGCACGCCGATATCGCCCGCCGCTGGACCGTGGGGGAACTGGCGGCCAGGGTCGCCATGTCGCGCACCACGTTCTCGCAGCATTTCAGGCGGCTGGTCGGGGTGCCGCCGCTGCAATATCTTATCGAGTGGCGCATGGCGGTGGCGGGCGACGCCCTGCGGGCCGGCAAAAGTCTGGCGGCGGTGGCGGAAAGCGTCGGTTACGGTTCCGATACGGCATTTAGTGCGGCGTTTACGCGCACCACCGGCCAAAGGCCGGGGCGTTACCGGGCACAAAGGTAGTCAGTTATTACTGAAAAAGATATCGCCCGATTCGGCTTTGAGAATTTTGCCGGTGTCATTGGTGATCAGAAGGTAATTGCCGCTGGCATAGGTCCAATGGCTATTCTCTACCGGGGCGGGCAAATGGCGCTTTTGCCATTCGACAATTTCATACTGCTTGGTGAGGTATTTAGCCGGTACCGTATCGCCGATTTGATGCTCTTTATCATCGATAATGATTTTATTGAGCTCGTAGGACGGGGGCGCGGCGGGCTGGGGCTGCGTAAGCTCCGGTTGGGGTTGCGTAAGCTGCGGCTGCGCCGAATCCGGTTGCGCGGGTGCCGGCGCCTGTTCAGGCTGCGCCGGCTCCTGCTGCGGTTGTACCTGTTCCTGCTGCGGCGCAACGGCATCCTGCTCGCCTTCCGCCCGTACGGGGGAAACCAGGCTGAGGCTGCCGGCCAGTAATCCCGCCGTAAAGAGTAAAACTTGAGTCCTGCTGCGCATCATATCTCCCGCTGTAAATGCTGTTTTATCAAAATACTTACACTACAGACAATACGGAAGGTAGTGTTGTTCCGTACATGGGTCGCGCACGGCAAATATTTTCGCCGCTGATTCGTCTACCTCTGTATCTGAACAATGTGGAGTAGACAACATGAGAGATCGTAAGTTAAAGATATTGGTTATGGCCGTTGTGGCTATCCTCGCGGTTACCACGCTGGTCATGCTGCTGTGGAACGCGCTGCTGCCGGTAATATTCGGCGTAAAGAGCATTGGCTTTTTCCAGGCGCTGGGGCTGCTTATCCTCTGCAAAATCCTGTTTGGCGGTTTTGGCGGCCGGGGCATGTTCGGCCGCCGGGGCCAGGAAATGCGTGCGCGCTGGATGGCGATGAGCCCCGAGGAACGCGAGGCGTTTATTAAACAGCGCGGCATGGGCCACCGGCAGGGTCCCTGGCATGGCCACTGCCATCCTAGGGATCGGGGCAATGAACCGCGCGCCGACGATAACGGCCAGGCATAATGACTAACGCCGCGGACCGGCGCCACGATCTGCTGGCCGCGCTGCGCGGCTGCCAGCAGCGGCTGCGGGCGTTTATTGCCGGGCGCACCGGTAACGTCGCCGATGCGGAAGATGTGTTCCAGGAGATAAGCTATCAGCTGATCAAGGCCGATAGCTATCTTCATCCCATCGAGCAGGTCGCCGCCTGGCTGTATCGCGCCGCGCGCAATGAGCTTATCGACCGGTCGCGTAAAAAGCGCGAATTATTGCTATCCGACGATATGGACCAGGAATGGCCCGCCGGCGAGGAACTGGGCGAACTGCTGTTTAATGCGCAAAGCGGCGCCGAGGACACCTATCTGCGCGAGCTGGTATGGCAGGAGTTGGAACTGGCGCTGGCGGATATGCCGCCCCAGCAGCGCGAGGCGTTTGAAAAGACCGAACTTCAGGGCTACTCCTTTAAGCAGCTGGCCGATGAGACCGGGATCGCCGTCGAAACCCTGCTGTCGCGCAAACACCAGGCGGTGCTGTTCCTGCGCCTGCGCCTGCAGGTGCTTTATGAAGCGGTAACCGGTGCCTGAGCAGGCTGAAAATAGCCTGCCGTTATGGTCTCTCCGGCGCCCGGATCTCAAGGCGTTGTCCCTCTCTGCCGCGGCTCGAGGTATACTCAGTACATATACATACGCTGATAAGGTCCATTCGCCAATGCCATCCGACCGTCGTTCCCGTAAGCGCCTTGCCATGCGGCAAGCCATCTCCAATGCCGCCACGCGCCTCTTCATGGAACGGGGCTTCGATCGGGTGACGGTGGATGAGATCGCCTCGGCCGCCGACGTCGGGAGGATGACCGTGTTCAATCACTTTCCCCGCAAGGAGGACATGTTCTTCGATCGCGACGAGGAGGGCCGTGAACTCTTGCGCGACGCTTTGCGGCGCCGCGATCCCCAAGTCTCTCCCATCGAGGCGCTGCGCCTGCTCGCGCACCGGCTGGTGGCGGAACAAAGCCCCTATGTCGAATTTTCCGCCGGGAGCGAACGCTTCATGGCGACCATCGAGGGCAGCGAAACCCTTAAGGCCCGGGCGCGCGGAATACGCGACGAGATAGCGCAGGTGGTGACGCAAGCGCTATGCGCATGCGTGGGGCGGGACCCCGCCGATCCCGCCGCTCATCTGGCGGCCGGCCTGCTCCTGGCCACCTGGACCGTGGCCTTCATCCAGGCTCACCGGGTCTTTCGCCACCATCGGGACGCAGAGGAAGCGCAGGCCGCCTTTCTCGCTCTTATCGATCGGGGTACCCTCGGCCTGAACGCCGCCATGGCGGGCACGCCTTACGCCTGAGCGAACGGCTGCTCCCTGCCCGCTACATTCACCGGTGGCCCGTCATATAATAACCTCCCGTCGTTCCGCCGCTGCGGGGGCCGCCGCCCCAATCGCCCCTCCGCGCTGTCGGCCGCCAAAAATGGACGTGATTAAAAATTTTACTGGACTTAATTTTATTATGATCATAAAATTTTACCAGACATAAAAATATGCCACAATAATAGCGACACGACCATCCGGGAGCGGACAAGTGAACATCAACGGTAAAGCGGAAGGGTTGCGTGAGCAAAAAAAACGCATCACACGCCAGCAGCTATCAAACACCGCGACGGAACTCTTTATTAAACATGGTTTTGATAATGTCACTATTACGGATATTGCCATCGCTGCAAACGTTTCTAAGATGACGGTATTTAACTACTTCCCGCGCAAGGAGGCGCTTTATTTCGATCGCATTGACGAGATCCATCAATTATTACAAAGCGCTATCGACCGCCATCACGCGCTTTCGCCGGTGGCGGCATTACGAACCCTGGCCGCTGAACTGGTCGAACAGAAACATCCGTTAGTCAGGATGGATAAGGGTGTTGCCGACTTTTGGAGGGTGGTCGCGGAAAGCCCATCACTGCGCGTTTATGCGCTTGAGCAGTTTGAAATACTGGTACTGACGCTGAGCAATATCCTGTCCTCGCGCATCAACGCGCAAAATAATGATCCCGCGGCCAGCCTTATCGCCGTCATCGTGCTGAATACCTGGCGTATCGCATTCCAGGAAGCGCTGAGCCACCAAACAACGTTATCAATCAAAGATAGGCGGCAGGTATTCCTTGGTCTTCTTGAGCACGGCTTTCATGCCGCCGAAGCGGCTGCACAGGGAACCCCCTATGTGTAAACCGTGGGGAACGGCGCTTGCCAGCCTGATGTTGCCGCCATGGTGAAGCAAACGCTGAGCGTTATTTTTATTACCATTTGGCTTGACGCTATTGGCATCGGCATCATATTTCCTATTCTTCCGCGCCTTCTCGAAGATGTCATGCATACGGCGGACATCTCGCCTTACATCGGCATTATGGCGGCGCTTTATGCGCTTATGCAGTTTATTTTCGCCCCCTTGCTCGGCGCATTAAGCGATAATTTCGGCAGGCGCCGGATATTGCTGATTTCTCTTTCCGGCGCGGTGGTCAACTACTTGATAATGGCTTTCTCCACCCAGCTTTGGATGCTGCTGGCCGGGCGGGCGATAGCCGGCCTCACTAGCGCGAATATAGCGGTCGCTATGGCCTGGCTGACTGATATAACCCCGCAACACAAACGCGCCCGGCGTTTTGGGTTATTTAATGCCATGTTTGGCGCTGGCTTCATCATCGGGCCGGTTCTTGGCGGGTGGCTCGGCGACTACGGATTACGGCTCCCCTTCCTCGTTGCCGCCGGACTGAACACCGGTAACTTTCTGCTGGCGTTAACCGTCCTGAAAGAGTCCCGCATCCCGGCAAACCGGAAAATGAATTTGTCTGAATTTAATCCACTCAAGCCGTTGCGCTGGTTATCCGCCTCTAAAGGGCTTTTGATTGTCACGCTGGTTTTCTTTTTCTTAAGCGCCACCGGCGAGGTTTATGGAACCTGTTGGGCGCTGTGGGGGCAGGATATGTTTCACTGGAATGGGTTGTGGATTGGCCTGTCCCTGGGCACGTTCGGAGTATGCCAGACACTGGCGCAAGCACTTTTGCCCGGCCCTGCCAGCCGGCGGCTTGGTGAACGCGGCACTATCCTGGCCGGCATTGCCTGCTCATGCCTGGCATTGATTATCCTGTCCATAAGTAACCAGAGTTGGATGGTGTTCGCGATTATGCCGCTTGTGGCCCTTGGCGGCATCGGCATGCCAGCCCTCCAGGCATTGGCTACCCATCAGGTTAACGCTGGCCAACAAGGACAGCTTCAGGGCATATTGGCCTCGGCTGTCAGCCTGGCGTCTATTGTGGCTCCGCTGATTTTCTCGACCTTATACTTTCTGGTCCGGACATGGTGGCCCGGCGCCATCTGGATTTCAGTCATTATCATTTATGCGTTCGCGGTATCTTTGATATATCGCTGCGCCCGCACATAACGTAAGCGTGTGGCCAGCGACCGACACTGCAAAATAAGAATTGATCAGCTTAACAATAAGATTTACCCACTCTTTCCTCGAAAGTGTTCGCATAAGTACCCCCGCCTTTGCCAAACTACCTCGATACCCCAACAACCGGAGAGGGAATTCTGATGGGTGTGCCGCAAACTAAATCGGAACTTCTGTTAGCCATCGACAAAAACTACAATAAATTATCAGGTTACCTCGCATCCATTCCGCCAGAATTAGCCTCGGAGGCATCCATGGAAGGGCATGCAAAAGGCTCTGTTATGAGTGTTTGCAATCTTGTCGCCTACCTAGTTGGCTGGAATAGATTAGTTATCAAATGGATAACGCGTGATGAAGCAGGACAGCCCGTCGATTTCCCGGAAAAAGGTTACCAGTGGAACCAGCTTGGTCTTCTCGCCCAAAAGTTTTATCACGACTATGGCGATGTGGATTTAGACTCGCTAAAAAACCAACTGCAGGAAGCTAAAAACGAAATCGTTGAATCTATCAATAAGCGATCTGACGATGATCTGTATGGAAAAGCGTGGTATGGCAAATGGACAATGGGAAGAATGATTTCTCTCAATACGTCTTCACCCTACGCCAACGCCTGCGGCAGGTTAAGAAAATGGGCAAAGGAAAATAACCTTAAGCTGTGAGGGAAGCTGGCGGAAAAATTGACTGCGAAAAAGCAACAGTCCCAGGTTTGGCAGCGTCCCTCTCAGCCATAGCGTTTAAAAACGTCGGCGACGGCAAATCAGTTCTTATACGGGCGTTATTGTTGACTTCGGAACGCCATAATCTGCCGCCGGCCCCGCATAGTGCACTTAAGCCGGCGCGCCTCTTGTCCTTCACCGGAGTGCGCCGGACTGCAGAGAGCGGGCTAATGTTGTTGATATCGACTCGTTATCTTTGGTGACATATGCAGAACACGCAAGATAAGCACGATTTTGATTTCGACGGCATACACCATAATAAACGGCAGCCTTGGCATGATAAGTTTGCGCTGATTGTCTTTTTTTCCCGCCAGCACCCCTGCCAGTGGCGTTTATTCCAACAACGTTGCCATGGCAGTGAACCTTTCATCTACTATGGTGGCAACGTCCATTCCGGCTTCCCGGTAGAGGTAGGCATAGATAGCTTCCCGATCTGCCTGTGCTTGTTTTCCCTATTGCGCCACTGATGTCACAGCTTTCCCTGCATGGCTAGTTGTTTGAGTTTGTCCATTCGAGCATGCATTTCTTCATTACTGATGAACTCGACTTGACCGGCTTCATAACTGTCGAACGCCTCTTCTATTTGCTTCTCATGGCAGTATTCATGTTCATGGCTCTGATACTCACGCTCTTCCTCCGCCAGTTCTTCCGCGCGTTGACGCATCAGCTCCGTCAGACTCACTTTATGTCTTTACGCCGCCTGCGTCGCCAGACGCTTGGTATCGTCATCTATCCGGAAGTGGATTGTGCTCATTGTGACCCCCTCGCATGGCGTCATCTATGGTGTCATTTGTGTTGTCATTGTGTACACGACCCCTTTCGGTGTCATTTTCTTACTTGCCGCCCGCGTCATCATCAAGCAAGTCGACCAGCAGCCCGGTGTCTTCATCAGCCTCAGGCGGATCGCCGTTCGCCTGCTCCGCCGGGTGCGTCGCCGCATGCACCGCCTGCAACGCCCCCGGTAGCTGTCAACGAAGTCGACACCCTTATTCGTTTTTATGCCGCAGTTTTCAGCCCGGTTTCTGGCTTATCCGGATTCAGCATCGCTATCGACCATTGGTCGGTGTTTTTATTGCCTCCGGCTCCGGTCTTCCCTCTATTCTGGCTTGGTTTCGCCAATTATAAAGGATAACTTCCGATATCCATTCCTATTGTGCAAGTGCGGTGACGGTCATGTTGTAAGGAGGAAGTAACTTGGCCAAAACTGCGGCTTTACGTTCCGGTGAATAGCGTTTCATATCAGGCTCCGTTGCCCCCCTTGGGATTTTCAGTATGGGGTGTCAACTACCCTGCCAGAAGGGGGGTGCCGGAAAACGGTGGTTTGTTGGCATTAGATTGATTATTCTCAGCATATCAACTCACCAACGAGATGCTTTATGGCTGGAATATTCTACGTTAACGGAATTGACACAAAAGCGTGTTATCAAGGAACAGGGAGGCTTGCTGGCAAAGTTCTCATCATCTCTGCCAATGCTCAACCATTTGGAAAACATGATCTTAATTGTGATCTTTCGAACCCAACTAATTCAAAGTGTTACTATTATCAAACCAGCCCGCAACCGGAACCAGTAAAAGCACACATAACAATTACATCGCTGGATGAAAACTTTATCGAGTTGATTTGGACTGAAAATTCAACCAGATGGGAAATCGAGGGAGAGCTATCAGGTTCTGTTGCCCTTAACAATGCATAGCGACCTCAAACGTTACATGTAGTGCTTTCAAAATATGAACGCTGAACTCTTCCAGAGACGCATACCACTTCTCCAGCAAACGCGTGGCGATCGTTCTGGCATTTGCGAGGCGGGTTGTGCGGGTAGACGCATGAATTTCGCGCTGCCCTATCAGGGCACGGTAACGAGCAGGAACGGTTATTCTTAGAACGTAGATCTCGCTGGAACGTCGATAGAGATTATCACGCTGAGCCATTGGCTGTATCACTCCGTTGTAGGAGGATCACGAGTCTCATCACGTATGATTGAAAAAGCAAGACGAATTAATACGTTAAGGAAGTTTTGGAGCGGGTGAAGGGAATCGAACCCTCGTATGCAGCTTGGGAAGCTGCCGTTCTACCATTGAACTACACCCGCACGGCCGCGCTCGGGGAAAGCGCGAGAGGCATTATAACCTTATGCCGGTGCCTGGCAAGCGGTGCGGCGATTAACTGCGTGAGTTTTAAGCGGTTATCCCCTAATAAAAAACGGCGCCCCGGAATATTGGCGCGCAACCAACATTCAAGGCGCCGTTTAGCTGCTGCCTGCGGGGCGTTAAGCCCGCCGGCCCAGGTCATTGACCGGCTGGGGTACCGGCCCGTTATTTCTGCGGGCGCAGCGCCGGGAACAGGATCACGTCGCGGATGGTGTGGCTGTTGGTAAACAGCATCATCATGCGGTCGATACCCACGCCCAGTCCCGCCGTCGGCGGCATGCCGTGTTCGAGGGCGATAACGTAGTCCTCGTCGTAGAACATGGCTTCGTCGTCGCCGGCATCCTTGGCGCTGGCCTGTTCGGCAAAACGCGCCGCCTGGTCTTCGGCGTCGTTCAGCTCCGAGAAGCCGTTGCCGATTTCGCGGCCGCCGATAAAGAACTCAAACCGGTCGGTGAAGAACGGGTTTTCATCGTTACGGCGCGCCAGCGGCGAGACCTCGGCCGGGTATTCGGTGATAAAGGTCGGCTGGATCAGGTGGCTTTCGGCGGTTTCTTCAAAAATCTCGGTCTGGATACGGCCCAGGCCCCAGCTTTTTTCGATCTTGATGCCGAGCGACGCGGCGATGGCGCTGGCCTGTTCCAAATTGTCCAGATGGGCGGCAACGGTTTCCGGGCGGTAATGGCAGATGGCTTCGCGCATGGTCATCTGGGTAAAGGGTTTGCCGAAATCAAAGGTCTGGTCGCCATACTGTATGACGCTTGTGCCCAATACCCGCTCGGTCAGGGTGCGGAACAGCTCTTCCACCAGCACGATGAGATCGCGATAATCCGCATAGGCCATATAGAGTTCCATCATGGTGAACTCGGGATTATGGCGCGGCGAAATGCCCTCGTTGCGGAAGTTGCGGTTGATCTCGAACACCCGTTCAAACCCGCCGACCACCAGGCGCTTGAGGTACAGTTCAGGCGCGATGCGCAGGAACATATCTATATCCAGCGCATTATGGTGGGTAACAAACGGCCGGGCGGCGGCGCCGCCGGGGATGCTTTGCATCATCGGCGTTTCCACTTCCATAAAGCCTTTATCCACCATAAAGCGGCGGATTTCCGCCATGATCTGCGAGCGCACTTTAAAGGTGTGGCGGGATTCGTCGTTGGCGATAAGGTCTAGGTAGCGCTGGCGATAACGGCTTTCCTGATCCACCAGGCCGTGGAATTTATCCGGCAGCGGGCGCAGGGCCTTGGTCAGCAGGCGCAGTTCGGTGCAGTGGATCGACAGTTCGCCGGTCTTGGTCTTGAAGACTTTGCCGCGCGCGCCGAGAATATCACCCAGGTCCCATTTTTTGAACTGGTCGTTATACAGGCCCTCGGGGAGTTCGTCGCGGGCGACGTACAGCTGGATGGTGCCGCCGACGTCCTGCAGGGTCACAAAAGACGCCTTGCCCATGATACGGCGGGTCATCATGCGCCCGGCGATGCTGACCTCGCGGCCCAGTTCCTGTAGTTGTTCGTTGCTGTGTTCGTCATAGGCGGCATGCAGCGTATCGGACGTGGCGTCGCGGCGAAAATCGTTGGGAAAAGCATTGCCCTGCGCCCGCAGCAGCGCCAGTTTTTCACGGCGCGCCGCGAGTTCGTTATTGACATCCGTCGCCTGCGGGGCACCGCCCTGTGATTGTGATTCAGACATCTTGGTTCCTCATAGCCCGGCTTTAAGGCTTGCTTCGATAAATTTATCCAGATCGCCATCCAGTACCGCCTGCGTATTGCGTGTTTCCACGCCGGTGCGCAAATCCTTGATACGGGAATCGTCCAGGACGTAAGAGCGGATCTGGCTACCCCAGCCGATATCGGACTTGGTGTCTTCCAGCGCCTGCTTTTCGGCATTTTTCTTCTGCAGTTCAAACTCGTACAGCTTGGCCTTTAACTGCTTCATCGCCTGTTCTTTATTTTTATGCTGCGAGCGGTCGTTCTGGCACTGGGTGACGATATTGGTCGGCAAATGGGTAATACGCACCGCGGACTCGGTGCGGTTTACATGCTGGCCGCCGGCGCCGGAGGCGCGGTAGACGTCGATGCGCAGATCCGCCGGATTGATTTCGATATCGATATCGTCATCCACTTCCGGGTAGGCAAAGGCGGAGCTGAACGAGGTATGGCGGCGGCCGCCGGAGTCGAACGGGCTTTTGCGCACCAGGCGGTGCACGCCGGTTTCGGTGCGCAGCCAGCCGAAGGCGTATTCGCCGATGACCTTGATGGTGACCGATTTAATGCCGGCCACTTCGCCATCGGATTGTTCGATAATTTCGGTTTTAAAGCCGCGGGCCTCGGCCCAGCGCAGGTACATGCGCAGCAGCATGCTGGCCCAGTCCTGGGCTTCGGTGCCGCCGGATCCGGCCTGGATATCCAGGTAGCAGTTGGCGCTGTCGTATTCGCCCGAGAACATGCGGCGGAACTCCAGCTGGGCCAGTTTGGCCTCCAGCTGATCGAGCTCGGCGATAGTGTCGTTAAGGGTTTCCTCGTCGTCTTCCTCCACCGCCAGTTCCAGCAGGCCGGACACGTCATCCAGTCCGCGGGTCATCTGATCGATGGTGTCGACGATGGCTTCAAGGGAGGCGCGTTCCTTGCCTAAGGCCTGGGCGCGCTCGGGGTCGTTCCAGACATCGGGCTGTTCCAGGTCGGCGTTGACTTCTTCCAGGCGTTCGCGCTTGAGATCGTAGTCAAAGATACCCCCTGAGAACTTCCGTCCGTTCAGACAGGTCCTGGATGCGGTTTTTTACCGGATTAATTTCAAACATGAGTTCAGTTAGCTCGTAAAGAAAAGATAGGCATATAAGCCCGGTATTCTAACGGATCCGCACCCCGGTGTGTAGCATATTGCGCTTACAGCGGCCAGAGATGCTGGATTAATAATTGCACCGTGCGGTTGCCGCGATATTCGTTCACGTCCAGCTTGTAGGCGAGTTCCACCAGACGCACGCTGTTGTCGGGCCAGAGGGTGTTATCGACATTAAAGGCAATGCCGTCCAGCAGCGGACCGCCGGCCACCGGTTCGACCATCAGCTTCAGGTGCTTGTCTCCCACCAGCTTTTGTTGCAGCACGCGGAATTTGCCGTCGAACAGCGGTTCCGGAAAAGCCTGGCCCCAGGGGCCGCCGTCGCGCAGGATTTCGGCGGTGGCCAGGGACAGTTCGCCGCCGCCCAGTTCGCCGTCGGACCAGATAATGCCGTCAAGCAGCGCCGGATCCAGCCATTCGTTGACCAGTTCGGCAAAACGCAGGCGAAAAGGCTCAAACTGCGAGGCGTCCAGGGACAGGCCGGCCGCCATGGCATGGCCGCCGAATTTCATGATCATGCCGGGATGCAGCGTATCGAGTCTTTCGAGCAGGTCGCGCATATGCAGGCCCGCCACCGAGCGGCCCGAGCCTTTCAGGATGCCGTCGCCCGCCGGGGCGAAGGCGATGACCGGGCGGTGGAAACGCTCCTTGATGCGCGAGGCCAGGATGCCCACCACGCCCTGGTGCCATTCGGCGTGGTAGATAGCCAGGCCATAGGGCATTTCGTTTTGGTTCAGCTCCATCTGGCCGCACAGCGCCAGCGCCTCCACTTCCATGCCCTGCTCGATTTCGCGCCGGGTCTGGTTAAGGGCGTCCAGTTCACCGGCAAGCCCGCGCGCCTGCGCCAGGTCGTCGGTCAGCAGCAGCGCCACGCCCACCGACATATCGTCCAGCCGGCCGGCGGCGTTAAGCCGCGGCCCGAGGGCAAAACCCAGATCGCCGGCGCTGAGCCTGGCGGTATCGCGGTTGGCGACCTCCGCCAGCGCCCGGATACCGGGACGGCAGCGGCCGGCGCGGATGCGGCTGATGCCCTGGTGCACGAGAATGCGATTATTGGCGTCCAGCGGCACCACGTCGGCAACGGTGCCCAGCGCCACCAGATCCAGCAGTTCGGCAAGCTTGGGCACCGGGATATTTTTTTGCGCAAACCAGCCGCTGTCGTTAAGCCGGGCGCGCAGCGCCAGCATCAGGTAAAACGCCACGCCGACCCCGGCCAGGGATTTAGAGGGGAAAGCGCAGTCGGCCAGGTTGGGATTAACGATGGCGTCGGCGTCCGGCAGGGTGTCGCCGGGCAGGTGGTGGTCGGTCACCAGCACCGGGATGCCGTGTTGATGGGCCAGATCGACCCCCGCATGCGACGAGATGCCGTTATCCACCGTAATGATAACCTCGGCGCGGCGCGCCAGCGCCTGCACCACCACCTCGGGGCTAAGGCCGTAGCCGTCCTCGAACCGGTTCGGCACCAGGAAATCCACATGGCCGGCGCCCATCTGCCGCAGCGCCATCACCATCAGCGCGGTGCTGGTGGCGCCGTCGGCGTCAAAATCGCCCACCACCATCAGGCGGCGTTCGTCAGCCAGGGCGCGTACCAGCAGATCCACCGCGCTTTCGATACCGTCCAGTTGCCCATATGCCAGCAGCCCCTTGACGCCGCGCTCCAGCTCGCCGGCGCCTTTGACGCCGCGCTGCGCATAAAGACGGCGCAGCAAAGGATGGATATCCATCTCGCGCAGTCCTTCGGCGCTTGCCTGCGGGCGGCGGCGCAGTTCGGTTTTGATTTTCACCGCCGTCAGCCGCCCGCCTGCTGCTGATCGAGCATCGCCGCCATTTCCTTCGGGCTTTGATAGCCCGGCACCATGGCGCCGTTGTCCAGCAGCACCGCCGGCGTGCCCTGGATGCCGTATTGCACGCCCAGCTGGTAATGTTTGCTGATATCGGTATTGCAGGCGGCGGCGGGCACCGGGTCGCCGTTCATGGCTTTATCAAAGGCGGCATTGGGGTTGGCGCTGCACCACACCGAGACCATGTCTTTTTCCGCCTGGGAATTGAGCCCCTGGCGCGGGAACGCCAGGTAGCGCACGGTAATGCCCAGCCCGTTGTAGTCTTTCATCTGCTCGTGCATCTTGTGGCAATAGCCGCAGGTGATATCGGTAAAGACGGTAATGACATGTTTTTGCTGCGGCGCTTTATAGACGATCATCTGGTTTTGCAGCGCGTCCAGCCGTTTGCCCAGCAGCTGGTTGGTCACATTGACCGGCTGGCTGCCGCCGACGTCGTACATCGGACCCTGGATGACGTGTTTGCCGTCGTCGGAGACATACAGCACGCCGCTTTCGGTCAGCACGGTTTTCAGCCCCGCCACCGGCGCGGGCTGGATTTCCGCTTGATGCACCCCCAGGCGCGCCAGGGAGTGCGTAATGGCGGCGTCATCGGCGCAGGCCAGGCGGGAAAGCGACAGCGCCGCAAAAGAAAGCAATACCAGGCTCGGTTTCATTGTCAGTCCTTATCTCTTGATCCTAAATGGGTCTTGTTGGTTTATGCCACGCAGGTGGTGATCAATACGTTAATCCCCGTCAGGCCCGGGGATGATGCTGCTGATGAATCAGTTTAAGACGTTCGGTTGCGACATGCGTGTAAATCTGGGTGGTGGACAGGTCGCTGTGGCCCAGCAGCAGTTGCACCACGCGCAGGTCCGCGCCGTGGTTAAGCAGATGCGTAGCGAACGCATGGCGCAAAACATGGGGGGAGAGCCGCTCGCTGTCGATACCCGCCAGGATCGCATAATGCTTGATGCGATGCCAGAAGGTCTGCCGGGTCATTTGCCGGCTGCGGTTGCTGGGGAACAAGACGTCGGCGCTCTGGCCGTTCATCAGCCAGGGACGGCCGTGCTCCAGGTAATATTCCACCCAGTATACCGCCTCCTCGCCCAGGGGCACCAGCCGCTCCTTGTCCCCTTTGCCGGTAACCCGCACCACGCCCTGGCGCAGGCTGACATCGCTCATGGTCAGGCCCACCAGCTCCGAAACGCGCAGGCCGGTGGCGTAAAGCACCTCCAGCATCGCCTTGTCGCGCACTTCGATGGGCTGGTCCAGCACCGGCGCGTTGAGCAGCGCGCCGACCTGGTCCTCGCTGAGCCCCTTGGGCAGGCGCTGCGGCAGCTTCGGCGCCGCCAGCGCGGCGCTGGGGTCGTCGTCACGCGCTTTTTCACGGTACAGGTACTGGAAAAAGCGCCGCATGGCGCTCAGCAGGCGGGCGGAGCTGGTGGCCTTATAGCCGTGCTCCAGGCGGTCGGCCAGGAACGCTTGCAAATCCGCCGCGCCGGCGGTTTGCAGGTCCGTCTGGCGGGCGGCCAGCCAATCGGCCAGGGCCTGCAAATCGAGACGGTAGGCCGACAGGGTGTTTTCGGCCAGGTTGCGCTCCAGCCACAGGGCATCGAGAAACTGCTCGATCCAGGGGTTGTTCGATCCTGGGTTATTCTGCTGCTGCATCTGGGCCCCCGGTGTTTTTCATGCCTGCATTATGCCTGATTACGCGGTGAATCTGGTACACTTGATGACATAGATTGAAGGTCAAGAGTATGAGTAAAGATGAAAGTCGGTTTATTTTATGGCTCCAGTACCTGCTATACCGAAATGGCGGCGGAGAAAATCCGCGATATCCTGGGTCCGGATCTGGTCGACCTGCATAATATCAAAGAGGTGCCGCCAAGCCGCATGGCAGAGTATAACGTGCTGATCCTCGGCATCCCCACCTGGGATTTCGGCGAAATCCAGGAAGACTGGGACGCCGCCTGGTCGCAGTTGTCCGATCTGGACCTGTCGGGCAAGATTATCGCCCTGTACGGCATGGGCGATCAGCTCGGCTACGGCGAGTGGTTTCTGGACGCGCTGGGTTATCTGCATGATGTGCTGGCGCCGCGGGGCGCCACCTTTATCGGTTTCTGGCCCACCGCCGGTTATGAATTCACCAGTCCAAAGGCATTGGCCGCCGACGGCGAGCATTTTGTCGGCCTGGCGCTGGATGAGGTGAATCAGTACGATTTAAGCGAGGAACGCCTGCAGCTGTGGTGCGAGCAGATCCTGAACGAAATGGCGGCGCTGCTTTAGCCTTCAGCATTGCGCCAAGGCCGGTCCGGCGTTAATCCAGCGTTTCCTGTGAGCCATGATGCAGCAGCGCCTGGCGCAGGCTGCGCCACTCGCGCTGGCCCATGCAGTCCGCGGCCAGCCACAGGCGGCGCTTTTTTTTGCCCCCCACCTGGCGCAGGCGCAGCAACACCCCGCCTTTAAGCAGCCAGGGTTTGCCCACAACCGACCATTCCTGCTGATGCCAGCGGATATGCCGGTCGCTTTGCAGCACCAGCTCTCCCCGGCAGGCCATGATATTCCTCTGGCTGCGGATGCATTCAAACACCACAAGCGTTATCAGCGTAACCCAGACCAGGCCGTAATTTTCCGGCCACGGCGACAGCAGGATCACTAGGGTCAGGATCCCATGAACCGCCAGCGAAAAAATCTGCGTGCGCCAGGAGACCCGTATGTCACATCGCCAGAGGGCCACGGGCTTTATTTCGCTGTTGTATCATGGTTATCATTTTTTTTAATCCGCTGTCCTGGGGTTCGCCATGATTCATCAGCCAATTGAAAAGATCGGGATCGTCGCATTCCAGCAGGCGGACGAACAAGGCTTTGTCATCGTCGCTAAGGGTGTCATAGTCGTATTCAAAAAACGGCATTATGGAGATATCCAGCTCGCGCATGCCGCGGCGGCAGGCCCAGTGGATGCGCGCTTTATTGACGATATCCATTTGTATCTTTTACCTCATTTCCATCCGGCCAGTGCATAGTTTAACCCGTTTCGCGGGTCGGCATTACATAAAACGACACATTTCGACATGTTCCGGCAATTTTTACCGGCACGCATCGCACATTTCGGCACAGCGCCGATGAAATAACCACTTGCAAAGCCTCTTGACTCTTTTACCATTAGGCTATTGTTTTGTCTTACAGGATAGGAGTGTTGCATGACACCTAAAGTTCCTTTTCCGCCGCGTTTACCTTCTCCCTCCAGCCATTTGCCCCTGACGCTGATGTCGCTTGAGGAATGGGCGCTGGTCGGGCTGACCGGGCCGGATACCCTTAAGTACCTGCAGGGCCAGGTCACCACCGATGTGGAGGCTATGGCGCGCGATCGGCATATCCTGGGCGCGCATTGCGATGCAAAAGGTAAAATGTACAGCAATATGCGTATATTCCATCGCGGCGCGGGCATGGCCTATATCGAGCGGCGCAGCGTGCGCGACGCCCAGCTTGCGGAACTGAAAAAATACGCGGTATTTTCCAAGGTCGTCATGACGGCGGACGAGGACGCGCTGCTGCTGGGCGTCGCCGGGTTTCAGGCGCGCGCGGCCCTGGCCGGCCTGTTTGCCGCCCTGCCCGACGCCGAACATCAGGTGGTGGAGGACGGTGAAACGTCGATCCTGCATTTCAGCCTGCCCGCGGAGCGTTTTTTACTGGTCACCACCCCCGGCGTCCTGGAGCAACTGCTGCACAAGCTTGAGGGACAGGCACAGTTGACCGACAGCCGTCAGTGGCTGGCGTTGAATATCGAAGCCGGGTTGCCGGTCATCGACAGCGTCAACAGCGCGCAATTTATTCCCCAGGCGGTCAACCTGCAGTCGCTCGGCGGCATCAGCTTTACCAAGGGCTGCTATGCCGGGCAGGAGATGGTGGCGCGCGCCAAATACCGGGGCGCCAATAAACGGGCGCTGTACTGGCTGGCCGGTAAAGCCGGCCGCGTGCCGGCGGCGGGAGAAGACCTTGAGCTGCAAATGGGCGATAACTGGCGCCGCACCGGCACGGTACTGGCCGCCCTGCAACTGGAGGACGGCAGCGTCTGGGTACAGGCGGTGCTGAATAACGATCTGGCGGCGGATAGCCGGCTGCGGGTCAAGGACGACGCCGCCGGCGCGCTGGCTATCCAGCCCCTGCCTTATGAAATCGAGTAAAGCAAACCGGCGCCGCCGCCTTTAAGCGGGAAGTGACCGACGCGCCCGGCGGCATAGCCATTGCCCCGGGCGTAGTATGACTTTGACGGCGTTATCCCTGTTATCCGCGGCCGCCGGGCGGCATTAAATATACAAATAAATCGCCAGGAAATGGCATACGCTGCCGCCCAGCACAAACCCATGCCAGATGGCGTGATTGAACGGAATACGGTTGCAGGCGTAAAAAATGACCCCCACAGTGTAGACCAGACCGCCCACCGCCAGCAGCGTCAGGCCGCCCACCGGCAGGCGCTGCGCCAGCTGATAAATCACCACCAGCGATAGCCAGCCCATGGTCAGGTAGGTGATAAGCGATATCACCTCAAAACGATGGGCAAACGCCAGTTTGAACACGACGCCCAGCAGCGCCATGCTCCAGATCACCACCATCAGGCCCTTGGCCAGCGGCGACGCCAGGCCCACCAGCAGGAACGGAGTGTAGGTACCCGCGATCAGCAGGTAGATGGCGCAGTGGTCCATCTTTTTCAGCCAGCGCTTGGCCGGCGGATGGGGAATGGCGTGGTAGAGCGTAGAGGCCAGGAACAGCAGAATCATGCTGCCGCCGTACAAACTGTAGCTGGTGATGGCCGTCACGTCGGCGCCGACATGACCGGCCTGCACCAGCAATAGCACCAGGCCGACGATACCGAAGATCAGGCCGATGCCGTGACTGATGCTGTTGGCGATCTCTTCCGCCAGTGAATATCCCTGAGCTAATAGCTTATTAGCCATACGTAATACATCCTCAATCTTAACTCATTATCATTTTCGCCAACCGCATCAAGCTTAGCTGAGAACCATTCCAGTGTACACGCGTAAGCTGAAAAAATGTTAACGCGCCCTGACGGCGGCGGCGGCGGCGCGCTTCGCACCCTATCGTCCCGGCGGCGATGGGAAACGGCGTGCAGAGAGCGTTCGAAATTGCCGCCGGTTTGGCCTACAATGTGGCGTTTTACGCTAGCGTGGTTAAAAATTGATATGTCTGAACTAACGCCTGAACTCGCCTTCGGCGAACTGACCGAAGTGATCGCTTTTTTAATGGAAATCGACAAGCTTAAAAGCATTCAGCGCCGCACCAAGGTCCTGGGCACCCAGCGTCAGGAAAATACCGCCGAGCACAGCTGGCATTTTGCCGTCGCGGCGATGGCGCTCGCGCCCTATGCGGACGATAACGTCGATATCAACCGGGTGATCCAGATGGCGCTGGTGCACGATATCGTGGAAATCGACGCCGGCGACGTACTGGTTTACGATTTGGTCGGGCGGGCGGCGGTGCATGCCCAGGAAGAAGCGGCCGCCGAACGGCTGTTCGGCCTGCTGCCGGCGCCGCAGCGCGGGCATTTCCATCAGCTGTGGCTGGAGTACGAGGCGGGCGAAACACCCAACGCGCAGTTTGCCCTGATGCTGGACCGGCTGATGCCGGTGCTGATGAACCTGCATAACCGCGGCCAAAGCTGGGTGGAAAACGGCATCCGGCTTGAGCAGGTGCTGACGCGCAACGCCTTTATCGGCGACGTTTACCCTGCCCTTTGGGAACATCTGAAACGCCATCTTGACGCCGCCCATCAGAACGGCTGGCTGAAGTAGCCCGGCCGGACGCCGCCGGCGCGCGCTGGCGCGCCATATCGGTATGCCGGGTCAGGGCGGGACTCGCGTTGCCGCGCGCGGCACGCGGTTCCCCGGCGCCCGCCGCCGGGGAAGGCACCAGGCATTCGCCCCCGCCGCCGATCAGGTGCTTTAGTCCCATCTCTTCCAGCGCGGCGCGGATCAGCGCGGCATTGGCCGGATCGTGGTAACGCAGCAGCGCCTTATGCAAGCGGCGCTGGCGATCGCCGCGCGGCACCACCACCTCTTCGCTCTTATAGTCCACCTTGGCCAGCGGATTCTTGCCGGTGTAATACATGGTGGTGGCGCTGGCCAGCGGCGACGGATAAAAATTCTGCACCTGGTCGAGCCGAAAACGGTTTTTCTTCAGCCATAACGCCAGGTTGACCATATCCACATCGCGCGTGCCCGGATGCGCCGAAATAAAATAGGGAATAAGGTACTGTTTTTTCCCCGCCTCGGCGGAGTAGCGATCGAACAATTCCTTAAAGCGGTGGTAGCTGCCCATGCCCGGCTTCATCATCTTCGCTAAGGGCCCGGCCTCGGTATGCTCGGGCGCAATCTTCAGGTAGCCGCCCACATGGTGCAGCGCCAGTTCCTTGATATAGCGCGGATCCTCCACCGCCAGATCGTAACGCACGCCGGAGGCGATCAGCACCTTTTTGATGCCTTTGACCGCCCGCGCCCGCCGGTAGAGCGAGATGGTCGGCTCATGATCGGTATCCATATGCGGGCAGATTTCCGGATAGACGCAGGAAGCGCGGCGGCAGGTCTGTTCCGCCCGGGGCGATTTACAGCGCAGCATATACATATTGGCGGTCGGCCCGCCCAGATCGGAAATCACGCCGGTAAACGCCGGCACCGTATCGCGAATGGCCTCGATCTCGCGCACGATGGACGCTTGCGAGCGGCTTTGGATAATACGGCCTTCATGTTCGGTAATCGAACAAAACGAGCAGCCGCCGAAGCAGCCGCGCATGATATTGATGGACGAGTGAATCATCTCATACGCCGGGATGGCCGCCTTGCCGTAGGACGGATGCGGCACGCGCTGGAACGGCAGGGCGAAAACCTGGTCCATCTCCGGGGTGGTCAGGGGAATGGCCGGCGGATTGATCCAGACATAACGATCGCCGTGTTTTTGCATCAGCGCCCGCGCGCAGCCGGGGTTGGTTTCGTGATGCAGGATGCGCGAGGCATGGGCATACATCACCTTATCGCCTTTGACTTTTTCGAACGAAGGCAGCAGCACGTAGGTTTTTTCCCACGGCTTGGGTTTGGCGGCGCGCACCGTTACCGATCCGGCCTGCGGAGCCGGCGCCGCGCCGTCGGCACAGGGCAGGTCGTCGCCATAGGGATTAAGGATCGGTTCGATGCGCCCAGGCTGGTCCAGGCGGGTGGAATCCACCCCGCTCCAGCCGGGCAGCGGCTCCCGGCGCATAATGGCGGTATTGCGCACATCGTTGATGGCGCCGATCGCCTCCCCCGCCGCCAGCCGATGGGCCAGCTCCACCAGCGGCCGCTCGCCGTTGCCGTAGATCAGCATATCGGCTTTCGAATCCACCAGCACCGAGCGGCGCACGGTATCGGACCAATAATCGTAATGGGCGATGCGCCGCAGGCTGGCCTCAATGCCGCCGAGGATCACCGGCACCTCTTTGTAAGCTTCCTTGCAGCGCTGGCTATAGGCCATGGTGGCGCGGTCCGGACGCTTGCCGCCGACGTTGCCGGGGGTGTAGGCGTCGTCATGGCGCAGCTTGCGGTCGGCGGTATAGCGGTTGATCATCGAATCCATATTGCCGGCGGTGACGCCAAAAAACAGGTTCGGCCGCCCCAGGCGCATAAAGTCGTCCTTGCTGGTCCAGTCCGGCTGGGCAATGATGCCGACGCGAAACCCCTGGGATTCCAGCATGCGGCCGATAATCGCCATGCCGAAGCTGGGATGATCGACATAGGCGTCGCCGCTGATTATCACCACATCGCAGCTGTCCCACCCCAATTGATCCATTTCGGCGCGCGACATCGGCAAAAACGGCGCGATGCCGTAACATTCCGCCCAATAAGGAGGATAGGAAAACAGGCCGCGTTCGGGTTGGATCAGGCTGGTGGACGCCATACAAGCACTCTTTATCTGGTTAATTCGCCGGGCGGCGATTATACGCGTACCCGGCGAAATAAGCAGGGATCTTTATCAGTAGTGCGGGCTTTTCCCGATAAAAGCAGCCAAATGCCAGGTTATGACCATTGCGGAAACGGATCGCCATACCAGAACCACATCTCCGGTCCCTGCGCCATTTCCCGATCGGTCAGCAGACAGGCGTCAAAACCTGCCCTTAAACCCGCCTCATCCATGCCGATTCCGATCAGCACCAGTTCCTGACGAGCATCGCCGACCCCGTCAACCCAGTTGTCGTGAATAAATGCCAGCGTATCGGGATCGCCGGGCCATCGATCGCGGGGTATGGCGGCCCACCAGCAGCCAGCCGGAGCATGCCTGCTGACGCCGCCGGCCTGGGACCATGAACCGGCATGCGCCGGACGGGTGGCCAGCCAGAAAAAACCCTTGGAACGCATCACCCCGGGCCAATCCTTCGCAATCCAGGCGTAGAAGCGCTCTGGATGAAACGGCCGGCGGGCGCGATAGACAAAGTGGGTAATGCCGTACTCTTCGGTCTCCGGCGTATGCTCGCCGCGCAGCTCCCTCAGCCAGCCCGGCGCCTGCGCCGCCTGGTCAAAATCAAACAATCCGGTGTTCAGGACGCTATCCAGCGCCACCCGGCCGAATTCAGCCGCTTCGATTTTTGCCCTTGGGTTCAGGCCGCGCAGGATAGCCAACAGGCGCAGGCGTTCGTCTTCGCCGATCAGATCGATTTTGTTCAGCACCAGCACATCGCAAAATTCGATCTGTTCGATCAGGAGATCCACCACCGTGCGCGGGTCCTCCACGCCCAGGGATTCGCCCCGGGATGACAGGCTGTCGCGCGAAGCGTAATCGCGCAGGAAGTTGAACGCATCCACCACGGTGACCATGGTATCCAGGCGGGCGACGTGCGACAGGCTCAGGCCGTCGTCATCGGTAAAGGTAAAGGTCTCGGCCACCGGCAGGGGTTCGGAAATACCGGTGGATTCGATGACCAATTGGTCGAATTTGCCCTCTTTCGCCAGCCGGCCGACTTCCAGCAGCAAATCTTCCCGCAGGGTGCAGCAAATGCAGCCGTTGCTCATCTCCACCAGCCTTTCATCCGTTCTGGACAATTCGGCGCCGCCGTCGCGCACCAGTGCCGCATCAATATTCACGTCCGACATATCATTGACGATCACCGCCACGCGGCGGCCTTGCCGGTTGTTAAGGATGTGGTTAAGCAAGGTGGTTTTACCCGCGCCAAGGAACCCCGAAAGCACGGTTACCGGCAGGGGAATGGATGCACGCCCTTCCCCCATCCGGGTTATGCCGGGCATTTTATCTGTCGCACGCATGTTTCACTCCATCAGTGTTGTGGTTGGTAAAAGGGCGGAGAAGTCCGTGCTTTAATGTTACGTTATAACATAACGTATTCAATAAAGACCAGAGCTTTCCCGCGTCTTTCGCCTGCGGGACACACAGAAGGAATGGATAAGGTAAAGGCCGTTATTTTTGCCGGGCGGCCTGTTCGGTAAACGCGCGGAAAATGGCCAGCGTTTCTTCGCTGACATGATGCTCCAGCCCTTCGGCATCCAGGCGCGCCGTCTCAGGACTGACGCCCAGCGCCAGCAGGAACGACTCTACCACCTGGTGCCTTTCCCGGCTGCGCGCCGCCAGCGCCTCGCCCTCGGGGGTAAGAAAAACGCCGCGGTAGGGTAATTGCCGGATTAGCCCCGCCGCGGCCAGCCTTTTCAGCATTTTCGCCACCGTGGGCTGCGATACGCCCAACCGCGCGGCCAATTCCACCTGGCGGACTTCGCCGAAATCACGGATAAGATCGTCGATAAGCTCCACATAATCGTCCATCAGCTCGGCACGGTGGGCTGCCCTGACCTGAAGGAAACCCTGCGCATGTTCCTGTACATCCACAAGTTGCGTGCTACGGACGGGCATATCCGCTTTTTCAGGGGTGGTCATAGTCCTTCCTCTTGATGTACGGCTGCATAAGGCCATCACCGGCGATGGCGAGGTAAAGCATAGCATTGTTACCAAAGGCGTTGATAAACAAAATAGGCATGCACGGCGCGGCGGTGACGACAAACAGATTAAGTTTGCCTTTGCTATACAGTATAGCTCATGCTATATATGAACATTAAAGCATCACTTGTTAATTATATACATGCAAATGTAATGACGCCCCGGCCGTGCGGACATCGGTAAAAGATGACGACACTGTACTCCGACCCTGCCAGGGCCAGCCTGATGACCGGAAGCGTTTATGGAGATCGCCGACATGCCGTTATTGCCGTTAAAGAGACGTTTTTCCGCCCTGGCGCCATGGGGCCTGCTGTTTGGCATGGCGTTATCGCTTGCCGGCACCCCCGCCATGGCGGAGAAAAAATTCAAGGTGATAACCACCTTTACCATTATTCAGGATATGGCGCGCAACGTGGCCGGCGACGCGGCGGTAGTGGAATCCATCACCAAGCCCGGCGCGGAAATCCATGATTACCAGCCTACCCCGCGCGATATCGTCAAGACCCAGTCGGCGGACCTGATTTTGTGGAACGGCCTGAACCTGGAACGCTGGTTTGCCCGTTTTTTCGATAATATCCATGACGTGCCCTCGGCCGTAGTCACCGAGGGCATCGAGCCGCTGCCTATCCGTGAAGGCCCCTATAACGGCAATCCCAACCCCCATGCCTGGATGTCGTCCGCCAATGCGCTGATCTATGTGGAAAACATCCGCAAGGCGCTGGTGCAATACGACCCGGCCAACGCCGACGCCTACAACCGCAACGCCAAAGCCTATGCGGAGAAAATCGCCGCCACCGACGCCCCGCTGCGCGCCCGGCTGGCCAATATACCCGAATCCCGGCGCGTGCTGGTGACGAGCGAAGGCGCCTTCAGCTACCTGGCGCGGGATTACGCCCTGCGCGAAGCCTATCTTTGGCCGATCAACGCCGAGGAGCAGGGCACGCCCCAGCAGGTGCGCCGGGTGATCGATCTGGTGCGGGAGCAGCAGGTCCCGGTGGTGTTCAGCGAAAGCACCATCTCGGATAAACCCGCCCGGCAGGTCGCCAAGGAAACCGGCGCGCGCTACGGCGGCGTGCTATATGTCGATTCGCTGTCGGCAGCCGGCGGGCCGGTGCCCGACTACCTCAGCCTGCTTAACGTGACGGTGGATACCATCGCCAGGGGGTTCGGCCAATGAACAACACCGGCTATCAGCCCGATCTCCGGGTGGACGACGTGACGGTCACCTACAATAACGGCCATACCGCCATCAGCAACGCCAGCTTCCGGCTTACCGGCGGCACCATCTGCGCGCTGGTCGGCATCAACGGCAGCGGCAAATCGACATTGTTCAAAAGCATTATGGGCATGGTGCGCCCTTCCTCCGGCAAGGTTACCCTGGATAACCTGCCGGTGGCGAAGGCGCTGCGTAAAAACCTGATTGCCTATGTGCCGCAAACCGAGGAAGTGGACTGGAATTTCCCGGTGCTGGTGGCGGATGTCGTGATGATGGGGCGTTATGGCAAAATGTCTTTCCTGCGCATCCCTTCCGCCGAGGATAAGGCCCAGGTGGACCGGGCGCTGGCGCGGGTCGGCATGAGCGCATTCCGCCAGCGCCAGATTGGCGAACTGTCCGGCGGCCAGCGCAAACGGGTGTTCCTGGCGCGGGCGCTGGCGCAGCAGGGACGGGTCATGCTCCTTGACGAGCCGTTTACCGGTATTGATGTGCAGACCGAAGATGCCATTATCGCGCTGCTGCAATCGCTGCGCGCCGAAGGCCATCTGATCCTGGTCTCTACCCATAACCTGGCCAGCGTGCCGGAATTTTGCGACCGGGTGGTGATGATCAACCGCACGGTACTGGCCGCCGGCCCTACCGCCGCCGCCTTTACCCAGGAAAACCTGGAGCGGGTATTCGGCGGCAGGCTGCGCCAGTTTGATATCGCGGCGGCCGGGGCGCCGCGGGCCGGACTGCGCGCGGTCGACGCCGATAAGCGGGTGTCGTGATGATGGCGCTCTTGCTACAGCCGTTTCAGTACGATTATATGCTCAAGGCCATTTGGGTAAGCGGCATTGTCGGCGGGGTCTGCGCCTTTCTTTCGGCCTACCTGATGCTCAAGGGCTGGTCGCTGATGGGGGATGCGCTGTCCCACTCGGTGGTGCCGGGCGTGGCGGGCGCATATGCGCTGGGTTTGCCCATCGCCGCCGGCGCGTTCCTGACCGGTATGCTGGCGGCGCTGGTGATGACGCTGGTGCGCCATTATACCCGGCTGCGCGAGGACGCCATTATCGGTTTTGTCTTCACCACTTTTTTCGCCGTCGGGCTGCTGATCGTTTCGCTAAATCCCACGTCGGTCAACGTGCAATCGATCATCTTCGGCAATATCCTCGGGATAGCCGACGCGGATGTCCTGCAGGTGCAGGTGATAAGCGGCGTGTCTTTTATCGTGCTGTGCGTGATCTGGAAGGATCTGCTGGCGGCGTTTTTTGACGAGGGCCATGCCGTCTCCATCGGCCTGTCGCCGCTGCGCCTGAAAATTATTTTTTTCACGCTGTTGAGCGCCTGTACCGTGGCCGCGCTGCAAACGGTCGGCGCCATCCTGGTCATAGCCATGGTGATAACGCCCGGCGCCACGGCGTACCTGCTGACCGATCGCTTCCCGCGCCTTATCATAATCGCCGTGATCATCGGCACCCTGACCAGCGCTTGCGGCGCCTGGCTGAGCTATTTCCTGAACGGCGCCACCGGCGGGGTTATCGTTACCCTGCAAACCCTGGTTTTCCTGCTGGCGTTTTTGCTGGCGCCGAAACACGGGCTGCTGGCCGCCAAGATGCGTGGCCGGGCGCGGGCTAAAGATAGACGGAGCGCCGGATGATGGCATGGTTGGATTACCTGCTCGCCTATGTCGCCGAACCACTGGGCTTTCCGTTTATGCAACGGGCGATTATCGCCGCCATCGCCACCGGCGTGGTGTGCGCCATCTTGTCGTGCTTCCTGGTGCTCAAAGGCTGGTCGCTGATGGGGGACGCCATCTCCCACGCGGTGCTGCCGGGCATTATCCTGGCCTATATCGCCGGACTGCCGATCGTGGCCGGCGCCTTTGGATCGGGTATCGTATGCGCCCTGGGCACCGGTTATATCAAAGACCACTGCCGGGTGAAGGAGGACACGGTCATGGGCATTGTCTTCTCGGGCATGTTCGCCCTCGGCCTGGTGCTGTTTTCACGTATCGATACCGACCAGCACCTTAGCCATATCCTGTTCGGCAATGTGCTGGGCATTACGCCCGCGGAGCTGTGGCAGGTCGTGTTGATAGCCGGCGCGGTATCCCTGGTCATCCTGGTCAAGCGCCGGGATCTGATGCTGTATTGTTTTGATCCGGCCCAGGCGCGGGTGCTGGGCCTGTCGGTAAAGACGCTGCATTATGGCCTGTTATGCCTGCTGGCGCTGACCATTGTCGCCGCCCTGCAGGCGGTGGGCGTGATACTGGTGATCGCCATGCTGATTTCACCCGGCATTACCGCCTCCCTGCTCGCCCGCCGGTTCGACGGGATGCTGCTGGCGGCGGTGCTGGTCTCGGTGTTCTCCTGCGTTACCGGCACGCTGGTGAGCTTTTATATCGACGGCGCCACCGGGCCCTGCATCGTTATCGTCCAGGCCGTGCTGTTTGTGGCGGCGCAAATCTATCGCATCGCCCGGCGCAAAAATCACGCGGCCACCGCCTGAGCGCATCCGCCGGGCGCGGCGACGCTATCATGGTGCTGGCGCCGGGCGATACTTGCCAATCGCCTTCCCTTTTGTTGGTGCAAAATCCAGCCAGCAAATATCGCCGCGTCCAGGAATAAACATCAGTAATCCAGCTCCCCAGCGATGGGCGCCGCCAGATCGTCGGCATGGGCGGTATACGCGGTAAGTCCCATTAACAGGTCGGATTCCCGGAACCGTTTTTTATGGGCTTTTTGAGTGACTAATCCTTGCTCGCTCATCTCGATATCCACCGTATCCCCCGCTTCGAAATGCGGGATGGTTTTAAGGTTACCGGATAAACGCAGCGCAATGCTATTGCCCCATTTTTGTAAAACCGCCTGGGTATGCATAACAACCTTATAGGTAAAGGTATCGACAATGAGTAGACATGCAGCAGGCGCGATGTCAACACCGTGGGTGTCCGCCATACCCGGCACAGGGTGCCTTGTGCCGGGTATCGGGCGTGATGACTGAAAAATCAGATCCCCGGGCATCACCGGCGTCTCGCCAAGGCCATCTCTGACCTGGACGCCGCGGCCTAGGGCGTCTGGCACCAGTTACGCTGCTTGACGATGCCGCCGTCGGGGGAGGTAAAGCCGATGCAGCCTAAGATACTGTCATAGAGTTTTTCATGGAATACCGGGGTCTTGGCCGCCGCGAGGGCGCGCAGCCGGCTAAACGCCGCCTGGTGATCGCTCCCGCGCAGGAAGCCGTCCGAGGCCCAGACCATAATGGGGATGGTGCGTTGTTCAATCGGCGCATGATCGCGCGGCGTGCCGTGGAAATGCATATTTTCCGCGATGGATTCCCCATGATCGGAGGCGTAGAACACGATGGCGTTACGATCGCGCAGCTGATCGAAGACCTGTTTCAGGAAATAGTCGGTGTACAGCAGGCTGTTGTCATAGGAATTGACCAGTTCCTCGGTGGAGCAGGCATCGTCGATGCCCTGGCATTCCGGCTGGTAACGGGCGAACTGGCGCGGATAACGCTCCGTATACATATAATGGGAACCCTTGGTATGCAGCACGATCAGGTGCTTGCCGTCGGGATGGCGCGCCAGGGAATCGTGCAGTTCGTCCACCAGCGCCATATCGTCCACCGGCTCGCCCGCGTTGCGTTTTTCCGCCTGGATGGTTTCGCGCAGGGCATAGTCGTCGGCCATCACCTTATTATAGAACCAGGCCTCGCTCTGCATGGAAAACAGCTCGGAGCTAAAGCCCTGTTTTTTTAATACGGAAAAGACGTTCATCTCTTTCAGGGTGCGCTGCGGCGCTTCCGACGCGCCGCCCTCGCGCACAAACATGCAGCGCAGGGAGAGCTTGGTGGACGTATCGCAGGAGTAGCCCTGCAGCAGCGCCAGGTTCTTTTCCTTGTCCAGGTTGGGCGTATTATCGCGCTGGTAGCCGTAGGCGCCCATATGGTCGCGGCGCGCGCTCTCGCCGATGATAAACACCACATACAGATCCTTGACATCCTTCGGCGCCACATACGTAAAATGCTGCGCCGGATCGTACAGCTTGCGGCTGTCCTCCGCCTGGCTATAGGAGCTGTAGATCAGCATGCCGAGCGCCGACAGCCAGTTTGACGGCGAGTAGGAGCCGGCGACCACGCCGCCGTAGCTGGCCATGGTGCGGTTATTCTCGCGATCGTGCTGGTCCTGTACCTGGCCCATCAGCTTCAGCGGCAGCCAGCAGCACAGGGCGGCGGTAACGATCAGCAGCCCTTTTTTGGAAATATGCCTGACGTTGCTGCGCCTGAGCGCCGCTTCGGGCATCGGCGCCAGCCAAATCAGCGCCAGGGGGATCAGGCTGACCAGGATAACCCAGATAAAGAAGTGGTAACCCACCGATTCCTTTGACAGGTCCACATCGGTGGTCATCACGGCGGCCAGGATGCCGTAGCCGATATCCACGTTGTACAGCACCATGTAATAACTGGCGGCCACCGAACTGACCACCACCAGGGTGACCAGTACGCGATAGAGTGTCTTGCCCAGCAGCGAGAGCAGCATGGTCAACAAAAACACCAGTGAAAACAATGCCAGCACTTCGATAGCCACCGACAAGGCATTATTATATTGCAGTTGCTGGTAGCGGCGGATCAGAATGGGTATGTTAAGAATAATCCCGATATAAAAAGCGATAAACAGGGAAATTTTCAGTTGGGATAGTTGCAGAAGCTTTCTCATTAATTCTATTTTTCTCAGTATAAATGACTGCGGATAAGCACATCCCGTACTTAATCACACTCCGCCGGGCCATCTTTAATGTCTTCGTAATATCAGACGAGGGATAATCCTTATCGGACCTCCGTATAGCTCAGGTGGTTCATTTAGTCAGGCGAATATCAGACGATATGATGTAACAACACGTGTTGTCGGCCGCAGCAGGCGGGGTAAAACAGCGGTAATGGGCGTCAGCGCAGGGGCGATCGCCGTCCGCCCGGCGCCGGGTGGGCTGGGCTTTCCAGGAAAGGCGTAGGATGCGGCCAAGCCCGCTCCCCCGCCCGTCCCGGTGCGATACCGGCGCGTCGAGCGGGGACAGCGCCGGTCAGCGCCTATTCATAATCCTCGATCGGCACGCAGGAGCAGAATAAATTGCGGTCGCCGTAAACATCATCCAGGCGTTTTACGCTCGGCCAGTATTTATTGCCGAAGCCCGCGGGAAATGCCGCGGTTTCCCGGCTGTAGGGATGGGCCCACGCGCCCGCCAGCTCGCGCTCGATATGGGGCGCGTTGACCAGCGGATTGTCCGCCAGCGGCCATTCGCCGCTGCCCACCCGGTCGATTTCACCGCGGATGGCCAGCATCGCGTCGATAAAGCGATCCAGTTCCACCTGGCTTTCGGATTCGGTGGGCTCGACCATCAGCGTTCCCGCCACCGGGAAAGACATGGTGGGGGCGTGGAAACCGTAATCGATCAGGCGCTTGGCGATATCCATCTCGCTGATGCCGGTCGCTTCCTTCAGCGGCCGGATGTCCAGGATGCATTCATGGGCGACGCGGCCGTCGCGCCCGGTATACAGCACCGGAAACGCGGACTGCAACCGGCTGGCGATATAGTTGGCGTTCAGGATCGCCACCTGGCTGGCCTGCTTGAGTCCCTGGGCCCCCATCATGCGGATATACATCCAGCTGATCGGCAGGATCGAGGCGCTGCCGAACGGGGCGGCGGATACCGCGCCCTGGCGCGTCAGCACGCCGTCGATATGTACTACGGCATGCCCCGGCACAAACGGCGCCAGATGCGCTTTCACGCCGATGGGGCCCATGCCCGGGCCGCCGCCGCCGTGGGGAATGCAGAAGGTTTTATGCAGGTTCAGGTGCGAAACGTCGGCGCCGATAAAGCCCGGCGAGGTGATGCCGACCTGCGCGTTCATATTGGCGCCGTCCAGATACACCTGGCCGCCGAACTGGTGCACGATTTGGCAGACTTCGCGGATGGTCTCTTCGTATACGCCGTGGGTCGACGGGTAGGTCACCATGATGCATGACAACTGGTCGCCGGCCTGTTCGGCTTTCCGGCGCAGATCGTGTAAATCGATATTGCCGTTTTTATCGCAGGCCACCACGGTGACCGACATGCCGGCCATCTGGGCGGACGCCGGGTTGGTGCCGTGGGCGGAGCTGGGGATCAGGCAGATACGGCGGTTGCCCTCGTTGCGGCTCTCATGATAGCGGCGTATGGCCAGCATGCCGGCGTATTCTCCCTGCGCGCCCGAATTGGGCTGCATGCACAGCGCGTCATAGCCGGTAAGCTGCACCAGCCAGCGGGAGAGCTGGGCGATCATCTGCTGGTAGCCGGCCGCCTGCCCGACGGGACAAAACGGATGCAGCTCGGCGAACTCCGGCCAGGTGATGGGGATCATCTCGGCGGCGGCGTTCAGCTTCATGGTGCAGGAGCCGAGCGGGATCATCGACTGGTTAAGCGCCAGATCCTTGCGTTCCAGCTGATGCATATAACGCATCATGTCCGTTTCGCTGTGGTAACGGTTAAACACCGGATGCGTCAGGATGGGCGTGGCGCGCAGCAGATCCGCCGGGATGACGTCCCCGACCGCGCGGTCAAGGGCATCGATATCCAGCACGGCGTCGCCGCCGGTCACCACGCCGTACAGCGCGGCAAGGTCGTCGCGGCCGGTGGTTTCATCAAGCGTTATCCCCACCGCCCCGTCCAGGTCGGCGCGCAGGTTAATGCCGCGGGCCAGCGCGCGGCTTATCACCGCGTCTTTATCCGCCACATTGACGGTGAGGGTATCGAACCACCGGGCATGGCGCAGCGTCAGTCCCGCCGCCGTCAGGCCGGAAGCCAGGATGGCGGTCAGGCGATGGATGCGCGCGGCGATGCGTTTCAATCCTTCCGGACCGTGGTAGACCGCGTACAGGCCGGCGATATTGGCCAGCAGTACCTGCGAGGTGCAGATATTGGAGTTGGCCTTTTCGCGGCGGATATGCTGCTCGCGGGTTTGCATCGCCATGCGCAGGGCGGTACTGCCGGCCGCGTCGCGGGACACGCCGATAATACGTCCCGGCATGGAGCGCTTGACGTCGTCGCGGGCGGCGAAAAATGCCGCGTGCGGGCCGCCGTAGCCCATGGGCACGCCGAAACGCTGGGAAGAGCCGAACACCACGTCGGCCCCCTGTGCGCCCGGCGCCGCCAGCAGCACCAGCGCCATCATATCGGCCGCCACGCAACTGATGATGTGACGGGTTTTCAGTTCGGCCAGCAGCGCGCGGTAATCATGCAGTTCGCCGGTGGTGCCCGTCTGTTGCAGCAACACGCCGAAAACACCCTGCTGTTCCAGCGCGCGCGGGGCCGGGCCGGTGATCACCTCGAAACCGAAGGTCTCGGCGCGGGTGCGCACCACGTCCAGCGTTTGCGGATGGACATCGTTGGCGACAAAAAACACGTTGGCCTGTTTGAGCTTGCTGGCGCGCTTGGCCAGCGCCATGGCTTCCGCCGCCGCCGTGGCTTCATCCAGCAGCGAGGCGGAGGCGATATCCAGCCCGGTCAGGTCGAGGGTCAGTTGCTGGAAATTCAGTAAGGCTTCCAGGCGCCCCTGGGCGACCTCCGGCTGGTAAGGCGTATAGGCGGTGTACCAGCCCGGGTTTTCCAGCATGTTGCGCAGGATCACCGGCGGGGTGACCACCGCGCTGTAGCCCATGCCGATATAGGTTTTAAACCGCTGGTTAAGACTCGCCATGGCCCTGAGCTCCGCCAGCGCCTGGGATTCCGTGGCCGCATCGCCGACCGCCGGAGGCGCCGGCAGCTGGATGTCGGCCGGGACGATGTGGCCAATCAACGCGTCGAGCGTCGCGGCGCCGATAGCCGACAGCATATGCGCCTGCTGCTGCGCGCTGGGGCCGATATGACGCTTGATAAAAGCGTCATGGTGTTCAAGCTGGCTGAGAGTCTGGGTCATAAACAACAATTCCTGCATCGGGCATGGGACGGGGAAAGGCAACGTGCTCGGCAGGGACAGGGGCCGGTGTGGCGACGCCCTGTCCCGCCTGTTGGCCCCGGATGGCTGGTTAACCGTGCGGGGCCGGGTCTCGGTGGCGGTTATTCGTCTTCGTCAAGCGTGGCCTCATAGGCCTCGGCGTCAAGCAATCCGGCGACCTCGCTTTCGTCGTCGGCCTTGATCTGGAACAACCAGCCCTCGGTGTAGGGCGCGCTGTTCACCAGTTCCGGCGACGCTTCCAGCTCTTCGTTCACCGCCACGATCTCGCCGCCGATGGGCGCATAGATATCCGAGGCGGCTTTCACTGATTCGGCTACCGCGCAATCGTCGCTGGCGGCGAAAGACGTGCCGACGTCCGGCAGGTCGAGAAACACCATATCGCCCAGCAGTTCCTGGGCATGTTCGGTAATGCCGACGGTATACACGCCGTTACCTTCGTTGCGCACCCATTCGTGGGAGGGGGTATATTTTAGTTCTTGCGGCACATTGCTCATTGCCTTCCTCACTCTTGCAAAGTTAATTATTGAACGACCGGTTTACCGGCGCGCACAAAACCAGGTTTGGTGACCTTAACCGGCATTTCGCGGTTACGGATTAATACAATGGCGTGCTCGCCGATACCGGCGGGCACGCGGGCCAGGGCAATGCTGAAACCCAGGGTGGGCGAGAACGAACCGCTGGTTATCACGCCCGTTTTCATATTACCGTCGGCGTCGGTAAAGTGTACCGTCAGGTCGTTGCGCAGCACACCTTTTTCCGTCATCACCAGGCCGACCAGTTGGTCGGTGCCGGCGCGGCGCTGGGCTTCAAGCGCCTCGCGGCCGATAAAATCCCGATCCTCGGGCTGCCAGGCGATGGTCCAGCCCATGTTGGCCGCCAGCGGAGAAATACGCTCATCCATTTCCTGGCCGTACAGGTTCATGCCGGCTTCCAGGCGCAGCGTATCGCGCGCGCCCAGGCCGCAGGGTTTGACGCCCGCCGCCAGCAGTTTGCGCCAGAAGGACTCCGCCTCGGTTTTCGGCAGCGCAATTTCAAATCCCGCCTCGCCGGTATACCCGGTGGTGGCGATAAATAAATCCTCCGACTGCACGCCGAAGAACGGTTTCATCCCGGCCACCGCCGCCTGCTGCGCGGGGGTAAACAGCGTGCGCGCTTTCTCCTGCGCCCGCGGGCCCTGTACGGCAATCAGCGCCAGGTCGTCGCGTACCCGTACCGACACACCGTAGGGGGCCGCGTGGTCGGTCACCCAGGTGACGTCTTTGTCGCGGGTGGCGGAATTCACCACCAGGCGAAAATAAGTCTCTTCGAGGAAATAGACGATCAGATCGTCGATAACGCCGCCTGAGGCGTTCAGCATGCCGCTATAGAGCGCCTTGCCGGGCACGGTGAGCTTGGCCACGTCGTTCGCCAGCAGGTAGCGCAGGTATTCGCGGGTGCGCGGACCCGTTAAATCGATAATGGTCATATGGGACACATCAAACATGCCCGCGTCGCGGCGCACCTGGTGATGCTCCTCCAGCTGGGAGCCATAGTGCAGCGGCATCATCCAGCCATGGAAGTCCACCATTTTCGCGCCGCACGCTATGTGCTGTTCATACAACGATGTCAGCTGGGCCATCTCGTCCTCTTTGTCGTCAAATCAGGAGCTGTAAAATTGAATTTTACGCCGCGACGCCCACAGCGAATCCGGCGGCGCAAACGATACCTTTTGCCAGAAGTTACCACTGAATCCCGGGGGAAACCATAAATTAAATTATCCTGCGGCCAGGGCGGCGCAGGCGGAGGGGATAGGCATGAATCAGCATGTTATGTTGGCAAAGTGGCGAATACGGCGCACAAACAATAAATGCCGGCCGTCAAAAGCAAAATATGATAACAAAAAACCCTGACTTTGGTCAGGGGCAAAGACTTTATTCCCGATATCGGATTAGAAAATATAATGCAAAATAGCGGGTTAAATTAGTTTATTTCAGTCAAACCGCGCCCGGTTCCAGCCATGTAGGCAGATCGTTTAACCCCATGGCCTGGCGGATGAGCCGGGGTTTGACCCCGGGTACCGTATCGGCCAGGCGCAGTCCCGCGTCGCGCACCCATTTTTTCAGCGGGTTATTGCCGTCGAACAACTGGCGGAACCCCTGCATGCCGGCCAGCATCACGGCGGCGCTATGCTTGCGACGGCGCTCATAGCGCCGCAGGTAGGGATGATGGCCGATATCCTTGCCGGCCTGCTGCAGCCGGCGCAGCTCCGACAGCAGTTCCGCCACGTCCATAAAACCGAGATTTACCCCCTGCCCGGCCAGCGGATGGACCGTATGCGCCGCGTCGCCCACCAGCACCAGGCGGTGGGCGGCGAAATCCCGCGCATAGCGGGCGGTCAGGGGAAAGGTTAACCGTTCGCTTTGCAATTCGCATAACCCCAGCGCCAGGTTGAAGTGCGCAGCCAGCTGCGCGTTAAATCCGGCCGGCGCCTGTTCCTGGAGCGACTGCGCCATCTCGGGCGGCAGGGACCAGACGATGGAGCAAAGATGCGGATCGCTCAGCGGCAGGAACGCCAGGATGCCGTCGCCGTGAAACGCCTGGCGCGCAATGCCGCCGTGCGGATGTTCGGTACGCACGGTGGCCACCAGTGCGTGATGCTGGTAATCCCAGAAAGTCAGCGGAATATCGGCGTAGCGGCGCAGCCAGGAGTTGGCGCCGTCCGCGCCCACCACCAGCCGGGCGGTCAGCATGCCGCCGTCGTCGAGGGTGATAAACGCTTCGTTCTCGCCCCAGGCAATCTGGCGCGGCGCGCGCGGGCACAGCAGCGTCACGTCGGACAGCTGCCCGGCCCGGCGCCACAGCGCCTGGTGGATAACCGGGTTCTCGACGATATGGCCCAGATGGGCGTAGCCCAGCTGTTTACCGTCAAAGGCGATATTGCCGAAGCCATCGTTGTCCCAGACCTGCATGCCCTGGTAGGGATTGGCGCGCAGCGCGACGATATCGTCCCAGACCTGCAGGTGTTCCAGCAGGCGCTGGCTGGCGGCGTTGATGGCCGATACCCGCAGCGCGGGGTTATCGGCCGGCGGCACCGGCTCCGGCGCCTGTTGTTCCAGCACGGCCACGCGCATGCCGCTGCCCTGGAGTCCACAGGCCAGCGCCAGGCCGACCATGCCGCCGCCGTTGATGACCACGTCAAATGCTTGCATAACTGTAATATCCTTTTAAAGACCGGGAACCAGCGTAAGGGTGCTAACGCGCCACCCAGCCCAGGGTTTGCCGCGCCAGCGCGGCGCGCAGCCCCGGCGAAGCGGCCATGGCGGCAAGACCCAGGTTACGCGCCACCACCAGCGGCGGATGCCGGTTGGCAAACAAATGTATCAGGCCGTCGGTAATGCCGACCGTGCGGTCCTTATCGGGCAGACGGCGCTGCTGATAGCGCTGCAGGGTGGCGTAGGCGCCCGGGTCCTCGCCCCGCGCCAGGGCCTCGGCCAGGGTTTCCGCCAGGGTCATCACGTCACGCAAGCCCAGGTTGAACCCCTGGCCGGCAATAGGATGCAGGGTTTGCGCCGCGTTGCCCACCAGCGCCAGCCGATGGCTTACCTGGCGCGTGGCGGTGCGCAGCTGCAGCGGGTAACACTGCCGCTGCCCGCAGGCGGTAATACGCCCGAGCCGCCAGCCGAAGGCGGCTTGCAGCGCGTCGATAAACCGGCTTTCGCTCCAGCCGGTGATTTCCTGGCGCATGGACTGCGGCAGGCACCACACCAGCGCGCTGCGCCCCTGCGACATGGGCAGCATGGCCAGCGGCCCATGTTCGGTAAAACGCTCATAAGCCCGGCCCTGATGCGCCTCAGCGGTGGTGACATTGGCGATAATCGCCAGTTGCCCATAGTCCTCCTGGCGCCACTGCATATGGCAATGGCGCGCCGCCTGCGAGTGCGAACCGTCCGCCGCCACCAGCAGCGAGCCGATCAGCTCCGTCCCGTTGTCAAGCCGCGCCAGGATATCGTCCTGGCGGCGGGTAATATCCGTAAGCGTCGCGGGGCAGTGCAGCCTTACCCCCGGCGCCTGGCGCAGCAGGGCAAATAAACGCTGCCCGGCGTCGTGCAGCTCCACCACATAACCCAGCGCGGGCACGCGGTAGTCGCGCGCGGACAGCGAGACTTTACCCGGATAGCCGCTATCGCTGACCTCGACACGGGTGATGGGCGTGGCGCAGGACATCAGCGAAGGCCAGACACCGATGGCGGTTAATTGCTGGCTGGTGCCCTGGGCCAGGGCGATGGCGCGGGCGTCATAACCGGGATGGCGCCGGTTTTCCGGCGCGGCCGCTTCCACTAAATCGATCTCCAGCCGCCCGCCGGTCAGGCGGGACAAGGCCAGCGCCAGGGTGGCGCCGGCCATGCCGCCGCCGATAATGATCACCGACATAGGCTAGCGCGCCGCCGCCATCAGCGCTTCGATGGCATCCGGGTCCTTGACCACCGATGCGGTGAGGTTGTCGTTGCCCTGTTCGGTGATAACGATATTGTCCTCGATGCGGATGCCGATGCCGCGATATTGCGGCGGCACATCCGCGTCCGCGGCGATATAAATGCCCGGCTCGATGGTCAGCACCATGCCCGGCTCCAGGGTCCTGCCCCGCTCCGGGGTGCCGTAGTCGCCGACGTCGTGCACATCCAGCCCCAGCCAATGGCTTAAGCCGTGCATAAAGAACTGCCGATGGGCCTGGGCGGCGATAAGCCCGTCCACGTCGCCCTTCATTACGCCCAGCGCCACCAGCCCGGAGACCATAACCCGCACCGCCTGTTCATTGACTTCGCGGATACTGGTGCCCGGCCGGTACAACGCCAGGGATTTCTCCAGCATCGCCAGCACTATGTCGTACACCGCCCGCTGCTCGGGGCTGAACTTGCCGTTCACCGGGAAGGTGCGGGTGATATCGCCGGCATACCCCTGGTATTCACAGCCGGCGTCGATAAGCACCAGATCGCCGTCGCGCATCTGCGCCTCGTTTTCGGTGTAGTGCAGAATACAGCCGTTTTCGCCGCTGCCGACGATGGTATTGTAGGAAGGATAGCGGGCGCCGTGCCGGTTGAATTCATGCAGGATTTCGCCTTCCAGCTGGTATTCATACTGCCCCGGACGACAGGCCCGCATGGCGCGGGTATGCCCGAGCGCGGTGATTTCGCCGGCGCGGCGCATGACCGCCAGCTCCTCCGCCGATTTAACCAGCCTGAAATCGTGCACCCAGGGGCGCCAGTCGGTAAGCGTGGCGGGCGCGCGCAAATGCTGACGGTAGCCGCGGCGCAGGGTATCGAGGGCGTTAAACACCAGGGTATCGGCAAAGGCGTATTGTCCCTGGGCGTGATAGACCACATCCAGTCCGTTCAGCAGCAGGTGCAACTGATGATTGATTTCGTCCCACGGCAAGGCCCGGTCCACGGCAAGTCTGGCCGGGGCGGCCTCCTGGCCCAGGCGGCGGCCGAACCAGGTCTCGGCGCCGGGATCGCGCACCCGGTTGAACAGCACGCTGTGCGAATGGGTCGCGTCGCTTTTGATAAGCACCAGCGCCGCCTCCGGTTCGTTGAACCCGGTGAAATACCAGAAGTCGCTATTCTGGCGATAGGGATATTCACTGTCGGCGCTGCGCGTCGCCTCCGGCGCCGCAAAAATGACGGCGGCGCTGGCCGGAGCCATGTTGGCCAACAATGCCTGCCGGCGGCGTAAAAATTCTTGTGATGTCATCACTCTCTCCTGCCTTGCCATACTCTCAACAATTCAACGGGCGGTGCTGCCGGTTGCGGCGATCAGTGCAGCGTCGGCTTTGGCTTTTCCAGCGGGCCGGCGTGCTCCGAGCGGGTAAATCCATTATGGCAAAGAATGGCGGCCATACGCACGTATTCAACGACTTCCTCCAGCGACTGCGCCAGCTCTTCCTGATCTTCATCTTCGTCATAGCCGAGCTGGCCGATATTGCGCAGATCGTCGATGGCTTCCTTTAGCTCGCCCTTGATTTTATCCAGCTGCGGCTGCATCACGCCCAGCCCCAGCAGGAAATGATTTACCCAGCCGGCCAGCGCGTCCACGCGCTCGAATACCGTGGCGCGGTCGTCGTCGGGCAGCAGCAGCTGAAACATAAACTCCTCGTCGTCCAGGGTTTGCGCGGTGGCTTCGTGCAGCTGGCGCAGCGGGTCGGCCAGGGTCTGGGAAAAGGCCATGCCCTCGTTGGTCAGCTCGTGCACCAGCGTCTGCCAACTGTGATCCTTGTTGCCGCCGCACAGCATGCCGCTTATCAAACCATGCATTTCCGCCGGCGTCAGCGCCACGGCCTGTTGGTTAAGCAGTTGGGTCAGGTTATCGTAGTCGGGAAAGGTATTTTGTATAGACATGCGCTTTCATCGTCGTTGGCAGGATAAGTTCGTGTTATGCTACCACCAAGGTCCGTAGCTATACCAGAAAGGGCGTGTATCTTCTGTTTTATATGGATTCTTCTGTTTGATATAGCGCATGGATATAGAGTATAGTTGCGCCCGCCCTGTGCTCCCGCAATGGTGAAACGGGAGTGGCCTGGCGTCGGCGCGGTAACAAAGCAGGAAGGTGGTATGTCCGCACAACCGGTAGATATTCAAATTTTTGGCCGCACGTTAAGGGTAAATTGCCCGCCGGAACAACAAGAAGCGTTGAACCAGGCGGCGGAAGATCTTAATCAGCGGTTGCAAGATCTCAAAGTTCGCACTAGAGTCACCAATACAGAACAGCTTGTTTTTATCGCGGCACTGAACGTATGCCACGAACTGGCGCAGGAAAGAGTTAAAACCCGTGATTACGCCGCCAACATGGAACAGCGGATCCGGTTACTGCAGCAGACGATTGAGCAGGCACTGGTAGAACAGGGCCGTATCTCCGAGCGACCAGGCACGCAGTTCGAGTAACGATAGCCGCCGGGAAAATCCCGCGGAACAGGAATACAAAATTTCTCTGAGGTGTTCGCCAGCGGGCCCGTCCCCTGAGCCGATAATTTTTACCACAAGAATGTGGCGATCTGTAACTGGTGCGCAAGCTCGGTTCGTCCGAGAAGCCTTAAGGTTATAACGCTGCGTTCACCTTGAACCATGGGTTCAAGGGTTACAGCCTGCGGCGGCATCTCGGAGATCCCTTTATAGCGTAGCGTCGGCTTGCATCAGCAGCGGACGCGCGCGTCAGCGGCGCGGCTTGGTACGGCTCTCGGCACGGCGTATCAGGCTTCTTCCCCCCCGCCACACTCTATTCCCCGACAGCGCTTTTTCAGACCCGATTTCTTTATCCGCGTACGTTATGACATCCCCCCGGACCGTCTTTATGACATACTTTATTACCTTCTTTTTCCGGTATAGCGCGTAATCAGCCATGACCCAGTCGCCCGAAACGTCCCTGCAGCGGCAAAGCCTCCGCAACCATATCCGCCGGCAACGCCGCCGGCTCACCCCGGCCGAACAGGCCGCTGCGGCCGCGGCGCTGGTCAAAACCCTGCTGGCCGACCCGCGGGTTACCGCGGCCCGCAGCCTGGCGCTGTTTTTATCGTTTGACGGCGAGCTGGATACCCGGCCGCTTATTGAGGCGCTCTGGCAACGCGACCAGCGCGTTTATTTGCCGGTGCTGCACCCTTTCAGCCCGGGCCACCTGTTGTTCCTGCGCTACAGGCCCGATACGCCGCTGGTGGTGAACCGCCTGCATATCAGCGAGCCGCGGCTGGACGTGACCCAACTCTTGCCGGCGCGGCATCTCGATATCCTGTTTACCCCGCTGGTGGCCTTTGATGCCCGGGGCCAGCGCCTGGGCATGGGCGGCGGCTTTTACGATCGCACCCTGCGGCACTGGCGGCGCGGCGCCGGCTTCTACCCCATCGGGCTGGCCCACGATTGCCAGCAGGTGGACGCCATACCGGCGGAGCCCTGGGATATCCCGTTGCCGGAAATTGTTACCCCGTCGCGGCACTGGCGCTGGTAAACCGTCGGGGACGGATGGCGGCCCTTGGCCCGGTGGTGTATCCGGCGTGCGCGCTAAGCTGGCGGTACCCATAAAAAAACCCCGGCTCGCTAAGCCGGGGCTGGGGTCGACCACCTCAGGCGCGCAGCTATCAGTACAGCAGGCGGGCGCGGATAGTGCCGGGTATCGCCTTCAGCAGCTGCAGGGCGGTATTTTCGGTATCGGTTTCCACATCAATGACCACATAACCGATTTCGGGCGTGGTTTGCAGATACTGGGCGGCGATATTGATGCTTTGCTCGGCAAAAATCTGGTTGATGCGGGTCAGGATCCCGGGACGGTTTTCATGGATATGCAGTAAACGGCTGACGTTATCGCCATGTTCCGGCAGCGAGACTTCCGGGAAATTGACCGCCGACAGGGTCGAGCCGTTATCGGAGTATTTGGCCAGTTTGCCCGCCACTTCCACGCCGATATTTTCCTGCGCTTCCTCGGTGGATCCGCCGATATGCGGCGTCAGGATCACATTATCGAATTCACACAGCGGCGAGTTGAACGGATCGCTGTTGGTGGCGGGCTCTTCCGGGAACACGTCCACGGCGGCGCCGGCGATATGTTTACTGGCCAGGGCGTCGCACAGGGCCGGGATATCCACCACCGTACCGCGCGAGGCGTTGATAAACAGCGACCCCGGCTTCATATGGCCGAATTCTTCCTTGCCCATCATATTGCGGGTGGACTGGGTATCCGGCACATGCAGGGAGACCACGTCGCACATACCCAGCAGCTCAGGCAGCGAATCCACCTGGCGCGCGTTGCCCAGGGACAGTTTGCTCTCGATATCGTAATAGAACACCTGCATCCCCAGGCCTTCCGCCAGGATACTCAGCTGGGTGCCGATATGGCCGTAACCGATGATGCCCAGTTTCTTGCCGCGCGCTTCATAGCTGCCGCTCGCCTGCTTGTTCCACTGGCCGCGGTGCGCTTTGGCGTTGGCCTCCGGGACGCCGCGTATCATCAGCAGCATTTCGCCGAGCACCAATTCCGCCACGGAGCGGGTATTGGAAAAAGGCGCATTGAATACCGGCACGCCTTTTTTCAGCGCGGCTTTCAGATCGACCTGATTGGTGCCGATACAAAAGCAGCCGACGGCAACGAGTTTTTCCGCCGCGGCAAAGATGTCTTCCGTCAGGTGGGTACGGGATCGGATGCCGATAAAGTGCGCGTCGCGCACGGAGGCTTTCAGTGCCGCGGAATCCAGCGCGCCCTTATGGTATTCAATATTGGTATAACCGGCGCGTTTCAGGCTATCCACCGCGCTGGGGTGAACACCTTCGACCAACAGAAACTTAATCTTATCTTTTTCCAGCGATACTTTTGCCATTTCCCGACCCTTTTTGAGACTTCAGATGCGACTGCAACACACAGCACCCGGACAAAATAACAAAAATTACCGTGGCGGCAACAGGGCCGTTTATCCTTAAGACAGCATAAGACGCAGCCATAAGCGATTGCTATGGATAAATCCTCTGGTCTGGTGGAGAAGCGTCATATATATAGCAGGCCGATGGCATAAATGTGACATTTATCACTGAATTTCGCCTGCGGCGATAAAAGATGCTATGTAAACAAAATTAACATCCACCGCCGCCGGCGTGGAAAGCCGGCGGCGGCGCCGGGCGGTGGTAAAACCGGCCTGTTACTCGATAACCTGAACGCCCCCGGCGGTGCCGATCAGCGCCACATCCGCGCCGCGCCGGGCAAACAGGCCCACGGTCACCACGCCGGGCAGGCTGTTGATTTTGTCTTCCAGGGCCACCGCGTCCAGGATGCGCAGGTTGCGCACGTCCAGGATAATATTGCCGTTATCGGTTACCACGCCCTGGCGGTACTCCGGCAATCCGCCCAGTTTCACCAGCTCGCGCGCCACATAGGCGCGCGCCATCGGGATCACTTCCACCGGCAGGGGAAAATTGCCCAGGACGTCCACCCGTTTGGATCCATCGACGATACAGATAAATTTACGCGCGACCGCCGCGATGATTTTTTCGCGCGTCAGGGCCGCCCCGCCGCCTTTGATCATCTGCATCTGGCCGTTGATTTCATCGGCGCCGTCGACATAGATGTCCAGCACGTCGACGCTGTTGAGATCCAGCAGCGGGATACCGAGGCTCTTCAGCTTGGCCGAAGAAGCGTCCGAACTGGAGACCGCCCCTTCGATTTGATTCCTGATGCTGCCCAGGGCATCGATAAAATGCGCGGCGGTGGACCCGGTGCCGACGCCGACGATCGTGCCCGGTTTCACATACTTCAATGCCGACCAGCCCACCGCCTTTTTCAGTTCATCCTGCGTCATAAATAATTAAGCCTTGGCTACGGAAAGTGGGCGGTATTATAAAACAATATCATCGCCGATGGCGTGAATTCCGCCACAACCCGCCGCATCCCGGATGCCCGCGCCTGACACGGCTAAAATTTTGCGTCCGCAACCGGGTCAATCTATGGCATAGTGAAAACCGGTGACCAAAAAGTACCTATTGATGCACAGAGATATCGACGCAGGGGATAAAGAATGAAACGCCCGGACTATCGGACGCTGCAGGCGCTTGACGCCGTGATACGGGAACGGGGTTTTGAACGCGCCGCGCAAAAATTATGTATCACCCAATCCGCGGTATCGCAGCGCATAAAACAACTGGAAAACCTGTTTGGCCAGCCGCTGCTGGTGCGTACCATTCCCCCACGGCCCACCGAGCAAGGGCAAAAGCTGCTGGCCTTGCTGCATCAGGTGGAATTGCTGGAGGACGAATGGCTGGGCACCGATAACGGCAGCGACACGCCGCTGCTGCTGTCGCTGGCGGTGAATGCCGACAGCCTGGCGACCTGGCTGCTGCCGGCGCTGAAACCGGTGCTGACCGATTCGCCTATCCGCCTTAATTTACAGGTGGAAGATGAAACGCGTACCCAGGAAAGGCTAAGGCGCGGCGAAGTGGTGGGCGCGGTCAGTATCCAGCCCCAGCCGCTGCCGAGCTGCTTGGTGGATCAACTGGGCGCCCTGGATTATCTGTTCGTGGCATCCCAGCCTTTTGCCGATCGTTATTTCCCCCACGGCGTGACGCGCAGCGCGCTGCTGAAAGCGCCGGCGGTGGCGTTTGACCATCTGGACGATATGCACCAGGCGTTTTTGCAGCAGAACTTTGACCTGCCGCCGGGCAGCGTGCCCTGCCATATCGTCAACTCATCGGAAGCCTTCGTGCAGCTGGCGCGCCAGGGCACGACCTGCTGCATGATCCCGCATCTGCAAATCGAACGGGAGCTGGCGACGGGCGAACTGATAGACCTGACGCCGGGCCTGTACCAGCGCCGCATGCTGTTCTGGCATCGGTTTGCGCCGGAAAGCCGCATGATGCGCAAAGTGACCGATGCCCTGCTCTCCCATGGCCGGCAGGTCTTGCGCCAGGCCTGAGGGCCGCACAGCGCCGGCGCGCCCCGCAGTGGGACGCATCGGCCACACCCGCCGCCTAGGGCTGGCGTTGCAGCTCGAACACGACATCCACCTGATCGTCAAAATGGATCGCCTGCTGGACATAGGTCTGGGCCGCATCGGTCTGCGACATGGCCTCGTTGGTCTTAAACATCCGCGCCACCGGCACCGGCTGGTAGTTCGCCACATGGTAACGGATGCTGAAAATCGGCCCCAGGGTAGCTTTAAAGCCTTCCGCCAGCGAACGGGCCTGGGAAGTGGCGTTTTCAATCGCCTTGTTGCGCGCCTGATCGCGGTAGGCGTCCGGATTAGCCACGCCCAGCTCGACGGAGCGGATTTCATTCAGGCCGGATTTCAGCGCGCCGTCCAGCAGTTCATTGAGCTTGTCAAGCTGGCGCAGCGTGACCTGCACCTGGCGCACGGCGCGATAGCCTTTCAGCACCGATTCCCCGGTCTTTAAAAAATCATATTCCGGCTGAGTGCGCAGGTTTGCGGCGTCGATATCTTTATTTTCAATGCCGTTTTTATTCAGAAAATCAAAATATTGCGCCACGCGCGCGTCCACCTGTTTTTTGGCGTCGGCGGCGTCTTTCGAGGAAATCGACACTTCGATGGTCAGGGTGGCGATATCCGGCGTCGCCTCGACGCTTGACGTGCCGGAGGTGATCACATGCGGCCCGGCGGGAAGCTCGGCGGCCAGCGCCTGGGTCGTAAACGATCCTAATCCCAACAGGGTGGTTAACAGCAATGCTTTGACCTTCATGACGTCTCCTGTGCGGCAAAATGCGCTGAATATAAATGAAAATACCGCCTATGATTGCGCATTTTCATCTAAAAACAACGCCCTTTGCGCTTATTTACCGTTACGTGATTATCGGCACCCAGCATAATCGTTGCCGTTGCGTTAAAATATAGGATAAGTTCTCAATCTCATGCAGCGCCACGCCCCGGGCACTACGCCGGTTGCGCGGTAAACATCTGCCAGGCCTGGCGCGCCAGTTGCAGCGCCACCAGCCACATCACCACGCCGACGAATAACTGGATCCCGCGCTGCACCCGGCCGCGGTTAAGCCAGGGGGCCAGACGCGCCGATAGCATGGCCAGGCCGTAGAACCATACCAGGGACGCGCCGATGGTGCCGCCGGCGAACCAGCGCCGCGCCGCCGGCTCCAGTTGCCCGCCGATACTGCCCAGCACCACCAGCGTATCCAGGTAAACGTGGGGATTAAGCCAGGTCACCGCCAGCATGGTAAGAATAATGCGCCGCCGCGACGGGCGGAAGGCCTCGCCAGGGACACCGGCGCGGTCGGCCCCTTCCCCGCACCAGGCGTTTTTCAGCGCGCAAAAGCCATACACCGCCAAAAACGCCACCCCCGCCAGGGTCACGCCCTGCAACAATATGGGCGACTGCGACAGCAGCGCGCTGCTGCCAAAAACGCCGGCGATAATCAGCGCCATATCGCTTAACAGGCACAAAGTGGCGATCAGCAAATGATATTGCCGCCGTATGCCCTGGTTCATCACCAGGATATTCTGCGGCCCAAGGGGCACAATGGTCGCCATGCCCAACGCAAAACCCTGCATAAAAATAACCCACACGTCGCTCACCGCCTGCTGCCAATAAAAAGTAGCGCTAGTGTAATCAGAAGCGGATATCAGTTGAAATGGAATAAATTAATCTTGCATTAGCATTGCTTATAATCTGATCACCTGTGCGGCAGCGTGCAAGGCTGCCCGCCGGCATGGCGTGACAACCCGCCGCGCCGGCGGGAGTAGCGGCAAGGCCTCTCAGGAGGGTTGCCGCGGCGCAGCCGGGGCCGCGGGCGAATGGCCGCCCTCGGCCGCCGCCTCGGATTTGGGCTTGGGCGCGCGATACATATGCACATCCATTTGCGGATAGGGAATACCGATCTGGTGCTCGTCAAGGGCGCGTTTAAAGCTTTCCAGCAGGTCGAAGGTGGCGTTTTGCAGCGCATCCCGCGGTACCCAGGCGCGGACCATAAAATCGAGCGACGAGGCCCCCAGGGCGTTGAGGCGCACGGTAATACCCTTATCTTTCAGCACGCGGCTGTCGGCGGCGATAATATCGGTCAGCAGGCTTTTCACCTGTTCGATATCGGCGTCGTAGCTCACGCTGATAATCAAATCGATCAGCCGGTTGGGTTCCCGCGAGAAGTTGGTGATATTGCCGGACAGGATCTTGCTGTTGGGCACCACGATCATTTTGCCGTCGAAGGTGCGCAGCGTGGTGGAAAAGATCTGCACCACCAGCACGGTGCCGGCGGTGCCGGCGAAATCGACATACTCCCCGGCGCGAAAATGGCGGAAGGTCACCAGCAGCACGCCGGCGGCGAAATTGGACAGCGAGCCTTGCAGCGCCAGGCCTACCGCCAGGCCGGCGGCGCCGATAACCGCAATCACCGACGCGGTCTGCACGCCGATGCGCCCCAGGGCCGCGATAATGGTGAAAATGATGATGCCGTAACGGACAATGGCGGAGAGAAAGTCCGCCACGGTAATATCGATGTGGCGCGTTCTCATCAGTTTGTTGAGGGTGCGCGAAATGACGCCCGCAACCAGCATCCCGACGATCAGAATGATAATGGCGGCGACGATGTTCACCGCGTAATGGATTAATAATTGCTGGTTATTGACCAGCCAGCTGCCGGCGTCATTGATTTTATCGACTACGTTTAGATCTTCCATTTAGGTCATCCCACTCTGGTGTATTGCAAAAAAAAACCTGCCGGCGCTGACGTGCCGGCAACAACGGAGCCTTTTAAGCGTAACCAATAATCGGATGACTGCCAACGTCAGGTGGAAAAACGGCCGAAAATAATGCGCCTTATCATAACGTTAAAGGCCTCCACGCGGGAGGCCTTTAGAGAAGGGCAATGACGGCGGAAAAATTACAGCACGTCTATCGCATTCAATTCCTGAAACGCCAGTTCCAGGCGGGTAGCCATGGAGACCTGTCCGGCACGCAGCCAGGCACGCGGATCGTAGAATTTCTTGTTCGGTTTGTCGTCGCCTTCCGGGTTGCCCAGCTGGGTTTCCAGGTAGCCGGCATTCTTGTGGTAATACTTCAGGATACCTTCCCAGGTTGCCCATTGGGTATCGGTATCGATGTTCATTTTCACGACGCCGTAGCTCACCGCTTCTTTAATTTCTTCCGGAGTCGAGCCCGAGCCGCCGTGGAACACCAGGTTCAGGGAGTTAGCCGGCAGGCCGAATTTTTCCGAAACGAATTTCTGCGAGTTATCCAGAATTTTCGGGGTCAGCTTAACGTTGCCCGGTTTGTAAACACCATGCACATTGCCGAAGGCGGCGGCGATGGTGAAACGCGGGCTGATGGCGTTGAGCTTTTCATACGCGTAGGCCACGTCTTCCGGCTGGGTATACAGCGCGGAGTTATCCAGATGGCTGTTGTCCACGCCGTCTTCTTCACCACCGGTGCAGCCCAGTTCGATTTCCAGCGTCATATCCAGCTTGGCCATGCGGGCCAGGTACTTGCCGCTGATTTCAATGTTTTCTTCCAGGGGCTCTTCGGACAGATCGATCATATGCGAGGAGAACAGCGGTTTGCCGGTGGCGGCGTAATGTTTTTCACCCGCGTCCAACAGGCCGTCAAGCCAGGGCAGCAGTTTTTTGGCGCAATGGTCGGTATGCAGGATAACCGGCACGCCGTAATGCTCCGCCATATGATGGACATGCAGCGCGCCGGCGATAGCACCGAGAACCGCGGCAGTCTGGCCTTCGACCTTCAGGCCTTTACCGGCGATAAAAGCCGCGCCGCCGTTGGAGAACTGAACGATAATCGGCGCGCGTACCTTCGCGGCGGCTTCCAGCGCGGCGTTAATGGAATCCGTGCCTACGCAGTTAACGGCGGGCAGGGCAAAGTGATTTTCCTTCGCCACGGCAAATACTTTTTGTACGTCGTCACCGGTGATGACGCCTGGTTTTACAAAATCAAAAATCTTAGACATATTGCTTTGTCCTGTTCTGTAGGCCATTGATGGAGGGATTCAAATACCGTTGCCCTAGCCTGCATTCGCAACGATGTTTGCGGGCGCCGTGATGCCGCGCCCGGCTCGCTAATGCGTTATTGTTTTGCGCGCTCTTCAAGCATAACCACGGCCGGCAGTTTTTTGCCTTCCACGAACTCAAGGAACGCGCCGCCGCCGGTGGAAATATAAGAAATTTTGTCCGCGATGCCAAACAGATCGATGGCGGCCAGGGTGTCGCCGCCGCCGGCGATGGAAAACGCGTCGCTGTCGGCAATGGCGTTGGCCACGATTTCGGTGCCTTTGCGAAAGTTAGGGAACTCGAACACGCCCACCGGGCCGTTCCACAAAATGGTCTTGGCTTTTTTCAGGATATCGGCCAGCTGCTGCGCGGACACATCGCCCAAATCCAGCACCTGCTCGTTGTCTTTGATCTCGCTGGCGGATTTCAGGGTGGCCGGCGCGGTTTCCGAGAATTCGGTGGCGACGCGGACATCGGTCGGAACCGGGATCTGGCAGGTCTGCAGCAGGCGCTTCGCTTCAGGAATCAAATCGGCTTCGTACAGGGATTTGCCCACGTTGTGGCCCTGGGCGGCGATAAAGGTATTGGCGATGCCGCCGCCGACAATCAGCTGATCGGCAATTTTGGACAGGGAGTCCAGCACGGTCAGTTTCGTCGACACCTTGGATCCGCCGACAATGGCCACCATCGGGCGCGCCGGGTTGCCAAGAGCCTTGCCCAGCGCTTCAAGTTCATTGGACAGCAGCGGGCCGGCGCAGGCGATAGGCGCGAATTTTCCCACGCCATGGGTGGAGGCCTGGGCGCGGTGCGCGGTGCCGAAGGCGTCCATGACATAGATATCGCACAGCGCGGCGTATTTTTTCGCCAGGGTTTCGTCGTCTTTCTTTTCGCCTTTATTAAAGCGGACGTTTTCCAGCACCACCAGCTCGCCCGGCTTGATTTCCAGGCCGTCCAGATAATCCTTGGCCAGGCGTACCGGCGCGGACATATGTTCCTTCAGGTAATTCACTACCGGCAGCAAAGAAAACTCTTCGTTGTATTCGCCTTCGGTCGGACGACCAAGATGGGACGTCACCATGACGCTCGCGCCTTGTTTCAGGGCGGCTTCAATGGTGGGCAGGGACGCGCGGATGCGCGCGTCGGACGTGACTTTCCCGTCTTTAACCGGAACGTTCAGATCAGAACGGATAAGCACGCGTTTACCAGCCAGATCCAGATCGGTCATCTTAATTACAGCCATGGTGAACCCTCTTGTTGATTCTTGGAAAATTGCCTGAACGGCGGGAGGCGCATCGTCGCCCGCCGGCCGAGAAGCCGCTTACGGTCTGCGCCTGGCGGGAGAACCTCTCCATTGGCGCAGCCCTGTGTCTGTTTATTGTCTGCCCTTGTTTCATCACCGTTATTTTTTAACATACCGGCCTGGGGGAAACGTTGCGTCTCGTGCTCACGCGCCCCGTGGCAGGCCGCCGTCCGTCAGGACGGGCGAGGATAACGTTGAAATGCGGTCATGATTGTAGAGCATGTTATACAGTCAACTATACCACGAAATGCGTCCCATGCCGCTTTTTGCGATAATTCCGCGCCGGCCGGCGGCGGTCAAAATGAGCGCGCGGCCAGGAGCCACGCGGGTGATCACTGCCTGGGGCCCCGTGGTTGGCGGAGGCGGCGCTGATGAATAAAACCGCCGGCGCCACCGTCAACTGAAACGCTTCAGCTAGAATAATCAAAATTAGATAGCAGCGGAATAATTTTGCCAAATATGTGACGCAGATCCGTTTCCGCCGGTTAAAACGGTGTTTTTTTGTGCATTTGTCGGGAAAAAATTCAGATATTGACGATAAGGAACATCCACGTAATAATCGTTCGCACAGTTGCCCGCACGGCGCTGTCGTAGGCGTTACCGTCATCCAACGCGTCCTTTGCCGAGAGGATCCCAGCAGGGAGTGTCTCGGGGTCACTAAAGGCGCTTTATCATGACATCATCCCCTTTTTTCGCATTCGTCCGCCTGTCTCGTACCGCTGTCTTGCCGGGGCATTCCCCCGCGATTACCCTGGCTCTGGCCTTTCCGGCGTTACTTGCCGTCATCGCCCCTTATTTCGCCCGATCGCCCGCGGTGCGTCATGATTTTATATTTGTTCCGGACAGTCGTGCTCAGTCCCTGGCCGCGCGGGCAACCCGCCATCACGCGGGGACGCGTTTGCGCCCCGGCCGTTCTCCGCCTCGCCATTTGCAGGGTGAGTCGGGAGGCGGTCAGACCATAAGCATACGATCACAATACAATACAGGAGCGACGAATGATGAAAATGACCGGCAATACTATCCTTATCACCGGCGGCACCAGCGGCATCGGCCGCGGGCTGGCCGATGCCTTCCACGACCTGGGCAACAAGGTCGTCGTCACGGGGCGCCGGCAGGCCCTGCTTGATGAAATCACGGCGGGCAGGCCCGGCATGGTCGGGATGTCCCTCGATCTTAACGATCCGGCCTCCTTGTCCCGCCTCGCCGGCGACGTGCGCGCGCGCTTTCCTGAGCTCAACGTGCTTATCGCCAACGCCGGTATCTCGCGGGCGGAGGACATGACCGCGGCCGGCTGGGATGTTTCCGACGCCCGGGACATCGTGGAAACCAATATCATGGGCGTGCTGCGCGTTACCGCCGCGTTTCTGCCGGTGCTGCAAGGGCGGCCGGACGCGGTCATCATGGCCACCAGTTCCAACCTTGCCTTCGTGCCCCGCGCCGATTTCCCGACGTATTGCGCCAGCAAGGCCTTCCTGCACTCCTGGTTACAATCGCTGCGCCATCAGTTGCGCCATATTCCCATCGATGTGCTGGAACTGGCGCCGCCCTACGTACAGACCGGGCTCACGGGCGATCGGCAGGCTCGCGACCCGCGCGCGGTTCCGCTCGCGGCTTATGTAGCGGAGGTCATGCAATTGCTGGCCTCGGGAGATCACCCCCAGGGCGAAGTGCTGGTCGAGCGCGACAGGGCCCGGCGCTGGGCCGAGCGGGAGGGTCGCTACGACGCCACCTTTGCCGCCATGAACCCAGGCTGAGGCCAGCGGGATAGCGGCGTGCCGGCGGGGGCTTAGCGCGCCCGCCGGCGCGCCAATAAAAAAGGCACCCGCAGGTGCCTTTAAGCGTCGTGGCGAGGAGGCCAGCAGGCTACGCCAGCAGCGTGCGCGCCTTGTCCAGCACGTTTTCGGCGGTGAAGCCGAACAGGGTAAACAGCTCCTCCGCCGGCGCGGATTCGCCAAAGCTGGTCATGCCGACGACGGCGCCGTTCAGGCCCACATACTTGTACCAGTAATCGGCAATACCAGCCTCGATGGCCAGCCGCGCGCCCACCGCCTTCGGCAGCACCGCCTCACGGTACGCCGCATCCTGCAGATCGAATACCTCCGGCGACGGCAACGACACCACCCGCACCCGGCGGCCTTCGGCGCTGAGCGTTTCCCACGCCGACACGGCCAGCGACACTTCCGAACCGGTGGCGATAATCAGCAGCTCAGGCGTGCCGTCGCAGTGTTTCAGCACATAACCGCCGCGGGCGATATCGGCCAACTGCTGCGCGCTGCGCGGCTGCTGCGTCAGGTTCTGGCGTGAGAACACCAGGGTGCTCGGACCGGTGGCATGCTCCACCGCCTGCTGCCAGGCCACGGCGGATTCCACCTGATCGCACGGGCGCCAGGTGCGCATGTTCGGCGTCAGCCGCAGGCTCGCCAACTGCTCCACCGGCTGATGCGTCGGGCCATCTTCGCCCAGCCCGATGGAGTCATGGGTATACACGTAGATGGAGCGGATTTTCATCAGCGCCGCCATGCGCACCGCGTTGCGGGCATACTCCACGAACATCAGGAAGGTGGCGGTGTAGGGCACGAAGCCGCCGTGCACCGCGAGACCGTTGGCGATCGCCGTCATGCCGAACTCGCGTACGCCGTAGTGAATATAATTACCCGCCTTATCGTCGCCCAGGGAGACGGATTTCGCCCAGAGCGTCAGGTTGCTCGGCGCCAGGTCGGCCGAACCGCCCAGCAGTTCCGGCAGATCCGGGCCAAAGGCGTCCAGGGCGTTCTGCGAGGCTTTACGGCTGGCGATATTGGCCGGGTTGGCCTGCAGTTTTTCGATATACGCCCGGCTCTTCGCCTGCCAGTCGGCGGGCAGGCGGCCTTCGGTGCGGCGGATGAATTCCGCCGCCAGCGCCGGGAACGCGCTGCGGTAGGCGGCGAACTTATCGTTCCAGGCGGCTTCTTTGGCCGCGCCGGCTTCTTTGGCATCCCATTGGGCATAGATATCCTGCGGGATCTCGAACGCCGGAGAGTTCCAGCCCAGCTGCACGCGCGTGGCGGCCACTTCCGCCTCGCCCAGCGGCGCGCCGTGCGCTTCATGGGAGCCGGCCTTGTTCGGCGAGCCAAAGCCAATCACCGTCTTGCACATCAGCAGCGACGGCCGGTCGGTTACCGCGCGCGCCTCATCAATCGCCGCTTTCAACGCCGCGCTGTCGTGGCCGTCGACGCCGCGCACCACATGCCAGCCATAGGCTTCGAAACGCGAGGCGGTGTCGTCGCTGAACCAGCCTTCCACATGCCCGTCGATGGATATGCCGTTATCGTCGTAGAACGCCGTCAGCTTGCCGAGCTTCATGGTGCCGGCCAGCGAGCAGACCTCGTGGGAGATGCCTTCCATCATGCAGCCGTCGCCCATAAACACATAGGTATGGTGGTCGACGATGTCATGGCCCGGACGGTTAAACTGCGCCGCCAGGGTGCGCTCGGCTATCGCCATGCCCACCGCGTTGGCGATGCCTTGTCCCAGCGGCCCGGTGGTGGTCTCCACGCCGGCGGTATAACCGTATTCCGGGTGGCCCGGGGTCTTGGAATGCAGCTGGCGGAAGTTCTTCAGCTCCTCGATGGGCAGGTTATAGCCGGTCAGGTGCAGCAGGCTGTAAAGCAGCATGGAGCCATGGCCGTTGGAGAGGATAAAGCGGTCGCGGTCGGCCCATTTGGGATTGGCGGGATTATGGTTGAGGTAGTCGCGCCACAGCACTTCGGCGATATCCGCCATGCCCATCGGGGCGCCGGGGTGGCCGGATTTGGCTTTTTGCACCGCGTCCATGCTTAACGCGCGGATGGCGTTAGCCAGCTCTTTTCGGGATGTCATGAATTACTCCGTTTCGGATTGAATAGTGTCTCGTTGCCCAAGCCATCATAAAATCAATCACTTAACTTCAGAGACTGTGAAAATATCGATAAATGTACCCTAAAAAGGTCATAATTGTATATGCAGGAATGCGCGATAAATAGGGGATAATCCCCTGATCGTACGGCACGACGATGCGATGGAAAAAACACCATCATTCATGCCATAAAATCTGTTAACAGACTCACAATTTTTCTTAATATCTTATGGGAAAACAAAATAATGACCCTATCTGTACTGCCCTGGGCCGGCTTAAGCATTATCGCCATCACGCTGCTGAGCGGTTGTGAAAATCTCGACCAGAACACCCTGATGCAATCGGGCGGCCAGGCGTTTGTGGCGGCCACCCTGAGCGATAGCCAGGTCAAGGCGCTGAGCGCCGAATCCTGCGCGCAAATGGACCAGAAGGCGCAAATCGCCCCCGCCGGCAGCCCCTACGCCCAGCGCCTGGCGACCGTTGCCGCCGCGCTGGGGGATAATATCGCCGGCACCCCGGCCGATTATAAGGTTTACCTGACCAAGGACGTCAACGCCTGGGCCATGGCCAATGGCTGCATCCGCGTCTACAGCGGCCTGATGGATCTGATGACGGATAATGAAGTCGAGGCGGTGGTCGGCCATGAAATGGGCCACGTCGCGCTCGGGCACAGCCGCAAGGCCATGCAGCTGGCCTATGCCACCACCGCGGCGCGCACCGCCGCGGCCTCGGTGGGCGGCGTCACGGCGGCGTTATCGCAATCGCAGCTGGGCGAGCTTGGGCAGGCGTTGATCGGCGCGCAGTTTTCCCAGCGCCAGGAAAGCGAAGCGGACGACTATTCCTTTGATTTGCTGAAAAAACGTCATATCGACCCGCAGGGGCTGGTGACCAGCTTTGAAAAGCTGGCCAGCATGGAAAAGGGGCAAGGCGGCAGTATGTTTGATTCCCATCCGACGTCGCAGGCGCGGGCGCAGCATATCCGCGATCGCATCGCGGCGGGCAAATAAAGGGCGGGATGGCCGCCCGGTCCGGCGCACCCCGGGGAGGGCGCGCCCGTCAGCGCGGATTTACCGCGGTTTTTTGGCCGCCTGGATATAGAGCATTTCCAGCGCCAGCGTGGCCGCCGCCAGGGCGGTGATTTGCGAATGATCGTAGGCCGGCGCCACTTCCACCAGATCCATGCCGACGATATTCAGGGGCTGCAGGCCGCGCAGCAGCTTCAGCGCCCGATCGGTGCTCAGGCCGCCGATCACCGGCGTGCCGGTGCCGGGCGCGAACGCCGGATCCAGGCAGTCGATATCAAAGGTCAGGTAAACCGGCAAATCGCCGACAATCTGCATGACCTGGGCCAGGATATCGTCGACGCTGCGATCGTTGACCTGCCCCGCGTCCAGCACCGTAAAGCCGTTATCGCGATCGTATTCGGTACGGATGCCGATCTGCACCGACCGGGTGGGATCGATCAGGCCTTCGTTGGGCGCATGGTAGAACATGGTGCCGTGATCGAACTTGCTGCCGTTGCTGTAGGTATCGGTATGGGCGTCGAAATGCACCAGCGCCATTTTGCCGAAATGCTTATGATGCGCGCGCAGCAAAGGCAGCGTGACGTAATGATCGCCGCCAAACGAGAGCAGGCGTTTGCCCGCCGCCAGTAAACGCTCCGCGTGCTGCTGGAGCTTATCGCTCAGATCCTGCGCATCGCCGAAATCAAACACCACGTCGCCGCAGTCGACCACCTTTAAACGCTGGCGCACGTCGAAGTCCCACGGCCAGCGGCAGCCTTCCCAGGCCAGGTTGGTGGAAACCTGGCGGATCGCCGCCGGGCCGTGACGGCCGCCGGAGCGGCCCGAGGTGGCCATATCGAAGGGAATGCCGGTAATCACCCAATCGGCATCGGCGTCATAGGGGTTGAATTCCAACGGCAAACGCAAAAAGCCAAAGGCATTGGAAACCAGGGAATTATCGTATTGATGGCCCAGGGTGCTCATAGTCCGTCCTTTCTTATTCATCTTCCAGGTAAGTGTAGCCATACAGGCCGGCCTCGAACTCTTCGAGGAACTCCGCCTGCAGCGCGCCGTCCAGATCGGTCTCTTTCACCTGATCGCGGAAACGGGTCAACAGTACCGCCGGATCCAACTGCACATACTGCAGCATATCGGCTACTGAATCGCCTTCATCGGACTCATTAAGCTCCACGCTGCCGTCTTTAAACACAAAGACGTCCACCGCGGCGGTGTCGCCGAACAGGTTATGCATATTGCCAAGGATTTCCTGATAGGCGCCGACCATGAAAAAGCCCAGCAGCGGCGGGTTATCCACATCGTACGGCGGCATCGGCATGGTGGTGGCGATGCCGTCGCCATCGATATAGTGATCGATGGTGCCGTCGGAGTCGCAGGTAATATCCAGCAGCACGGCGCGACCTTCAGGCGGTTTATCCAGCCCCTCCAGCGGCAACACCGGGAACAGCTGATCGATGCCCCAGGCGTCCGGCATCGACTGGAACAGCGAGAAGTTAACGTACAGCTTGTCGGCCATGCGCTCCTGCAGTTCATCGATAATCGGCCGGTGCGCGCGGTTGCTCGGATCGAGCTGCGTCTGGATCATGCGGCAAATATTCAGATAGAGCTGCTCGGCCCAGGCGCGCTGGCTCAAATCCAGCATGCCGTGGGTATATTGGGTATGGACGTCGTGCAGGTCCATCTGGCTGTCGTGCAGCCATTCGCGCAGCGAGCGGCGGTTTTGCGGTTCCTGCATTTCCTGCCAGGTCTGCCACATGCTTTCCAGCGGGCGCGGCGCGTCCTCGGCGGGCGGCAGCGGTTCGCTGAACTCGTTGCGCTCCACGCCGATAACGTTCGATACCAGCACCGTATGGTGGGCGGTGACGGCGCGGCCGGACTCGGTAATCACCGTCGGATGCGGCAGGTCATATTCGTTGCAGGCATCGCCGATACCCCAAATCACATTGTTGGCGTATTCGTTCAGGCCGTAGTTGGCCGAACAATCGGACTGAGAACGGGTGCCTTCGTAATCGACCCCCAGGCCGCCGCCGACATCAAAGCATTCGATATTCACGCCCAGGCGGTGCAGTTCCACATAAAAACGCGCCGATTCCCGTACGCCGGAGGCGATATCGCGGATATTGGACAATTGGGAACCCAAATGGAAATGCAGCAGTTGCAGGCTGTCGAGCCGTCCTTTGCTGCGCAGCAGTTCCACCAGTTGCAGCACCTGGACCGCCGCCAGCCCGAATTTGGATTTTTCGCCGCCGCTGGACTGCCACTTGCCCGAGCCCTGCGAGGCGAGACGGGCGCGCACGCCCAGGCGGGGCACCACGTTCAGGCGCTCGGCTTCTTCCAGCACCAGCTTGATTTCGGTAAGTTTTTCAATGACCAGGTAAACCTTATGGCCCAGCTTTTCGCCGATCAGCGCCAGGCGGATATATTCGCGGTCTTTATAGCCATTGCAGACAATCACGGTGCGCGTCATGCCGGCATGCGCCAGCACCGCCATCAGTTCCGCCTTGGAGCCGGCTTCCAGCCCCAGCGGCTCGCCGGAATTCACCAGGGATTCAATCACCCGGCGATGTTGGTTAACCTTGATGGGATAAACCAGGAAATAGTCGCCCCGATAGCCAAAGGATTCGCGGGCGCGCTTAAACGCCCCGTTAATGGAACGCAGGCGGTGTTGCAGGATCTGCGGAAAGCAGAACAGGGCCGGCAGCCGCTGCCCGTCATTCTGCCGTTCCTTCACCAGCTCAGCCAGGTCGACCCGCGCCTCGGGGAAATCGGGATCGGGGCAAACGCTGATATGGCCAAGCTCATTGACATCAAAATAATTATTGCCCCAATACGCGACATTGTAGGTACTCATCATTTTGCTGGCATCGCTGTCATTCATGGCTACCTCCTGCATGGAACGCAAGTTTTCATGGGGTGCGGACCGGTGGGACCCTTGGTGCTTATGATCATCAGACATGACGTAACTCTCTCCCGGGGTTCCAGTTGGCGTTCCCGTTCATCAATGTTGGAGCGTGGACACCACCGTCGGTGGCATAGTTGTTGTGCGTAAACCCGCAGCCCGCCAACGGCAATAAGCGCCGCCGGACGCAATCGGCATCCGGTACATCAGTACAGTAATTGTAAAACACCTTGATGAACTCCGTGAGACGGGGTGGTGGATCGCCCAAAAAATAGGGTCCGCATGAAAGACCGCATGGCCCGGGTCCGGTAATGAGCAACCGTCAACCGGCCCTGGAATCCTGGGAAGCGCCCGCATGTCGGCGGCCTGGCGGGCAACATCGGCCATAACAGAGCGGAAATGCTGGAAAAACAGGGTGCGCCGGACAAGCCGGGCGAGCGGAAGCGTGGTCGGGGTTGACCGGAAAATAACGAATCATTAACTGTGCCACCTCCCGCAAATGCCGGCCATCGGCGGCTTACGCCGTGCCGGGACAGATAAAAAGTTACCGGATGTAAATGAAAGACATTCACCTTACCGTTGCTTATGCGCGCGAATTTATACAGCCTGCCCCGCGAAAAAGCAAAATTTAAATCAGCCCCGGGCGCGATTACCGCACGATCGGGCGCCGCCGCGGCCTGCGCGGAGGCGCCAGGGCGAAAAAATCGCTGGTAATTCGCCAAGCGGGTGTCCTAGAATAGCCATCCAGAAGTTAATCCATCTAAACTGGATAGCTTACTTATACTATTACTTACTGTGAGTACTTACTGCTAACGACGTTATCCGCGGGACGTTGCAGGACGCGTAACGCCATCATCGGAAAATCGCTTTTCCCTTATGGCTGAATCCCAGCGCTACGCAGTCATTCCTAACCCGTATGTTAAGGTAAAGAGACCGATGGCTAAACACCTATTTACGTCCGAATCCGTTTCAGAAGGACATCCTGATAAAATCGCGGATCAGATTTCCGATGCCGTGCTTGACGCGATCCTGGCCCAGGATCCCAAGGCGCGCGTGGCCTGCGAAACATTTGTCAAAACCGGTATGGTGCTGGTTGGCGGTGAAATCACCACCAGCGCATGGGTGGATATAGAAGAACTGACGCGCAGCACCATTCGCGATATCGGCTATATCAATTCGGATATGGGTTTCGACGCCAATTCCTGCGCCGTGCTCAGCGCCATCGGCAAGCAATCGCCCGATATCAACCAGGGCGTGGATCGCAGCGACCCGCTCGAACAGGGCGCCGGCGACCAGGGGCTGATGTTCGGTTACGCCACCAACGAAACCGAAGTACTGATGCCGGCGCCGATCACCTACGCCCATCGCCTGGTGGCGCGCCAGTCCCAGGTGCGCAAAAGCGGCACCCTGCCCTGGCTGCGTCCGGATGCCAAAAGCCAGATCACCTTTGCGTATGACAACGATAAAATCGTCGGCATCGACGCGGTCGTGCTCTCTACCCAGCATTCAGAAGACGTCTCCCTGCGCGATTTGCAGGAAGCGGTCATGGAAGAGATCATCAAGCCGGTCCTGCCCGCCGAATGGCTGTCGTCCAGCACCAAATATTTTATCAACCCCACCGGCCGGTTTGTTATCGGCGGCCCCATGGGCGACTGCGGCCTGACCGGGCGTAAAATCATCGTCGACACCTACGGCGGTATGGCCCGTCACGGCGGCGGCGCGTTTTCGGGCAAAGATCCCTCCAAGGTCGACCGTTCCGCGGCCTACGCCGCCCGCTACGTGGCAAAAAATATCGTCGCCGCCGGCCTGGCCGATCGCTGTGAAATCCAGGTTTCCTACGCCATCGGCGTGGCGGAACCCACGTCCATCAGCATCGAAACCTTCGGCACCGGCAAAGTCTCCATCGAAAAACTGACCCAGCTGGTACGCGAGTTCTTCGACCTGCGTCCCCACGGCCTTATCACCATGCTGGATCTGCTGCAGCCGATTTATCGCGAAACTGCGGCCTATGGTCACTTCGGCCGCGAGCATTTCCCCTGGGAAAAAACCGATAAAGCCGCGCTGCTGCGCGATGCCGCCGGTTTATAAGCGGGATAAGATAAGTCGTACCGCCGGAGATATCTTCGACTACACTACTTAACGGTGATCTGATGATCGCCGTTTTTTTTAGCCTTTCTGAAAGCGATTACAGGACAATAAAATCAATTTTATCATCAAGTTAATTGGGATTAAATTTTCGATTTTTTTTTGCTACCGCTTCATTTTCAGCTATATGTTATATATCAACCGGACCGACGCGAAAGTTGTTTCTAAAACATCATTTTAGATTGATAAGCGGCATGGCCCTGGCTTTTAGTGCTGTTAATTCAGGATAAGTCTGTGTAAACGATTACATAGTTGTGATCTAGCGCACACTATATCCGCATACGTTTATTTAACATTCATAATTAATAATTTTGTAGTTTTAGGGAGGTACTATGAGTACTGCCAATGTGAGTACTGCCAAACCCCGGTCAGGCAGATCTCATGCCCGCATCACCTTTTTCGTCTGCTTTATGGCGGCGCTTGCCGGACTGCTGTTCGGCCTGGATATCGGCGTTATTGCCGGGGCATTGCCGTTCCTGTCCGATGAGCTGCAAATTACCGCGCATCAGCAGGAATGGGTGGTCAGTTCCATGATGTTCGGCGCCGCGGTCGGCGCGGTAGGTTCGGGCTGGCTGTCAGCCAAGCTCGGGCGTAAATACAGTTTGCTGATCGGCGCGTTATTATTCGTCATCGGCTCGTTATGCTCGGCGTTTTCCCCCAATGTCGAACTGCTGGTGGTTGCCAGGATCATCCTGGGGCTGGCCGTCGGCGTCGCTTCTTATACCGCCCCTTTATATCTGTCGGAAATCGCGCCGGAAAAAATTCGCGGCAGCATGATTTCCATGTACCAGCTGATGATCACCATCGGCATCCTGGCGGCTTACCTGTCGGATACCGCGTTCAGCTATAGCGGTTCCTGGCGCTGGATGCTGGGCATCATCACCATCCCGGCGGTCTTGTTGTTTATCGGCGTATTGTTCCTGCCCGGCAGCCCGCGCTGGCTGGCGGCGAAAGGCCGCTACATCGAGGCGCAGAAGGTGCTGAACATGCTGCGCGACACGTCCGAGCAGGCCAAGAAAGAGCTGGAAGAGATTCGCGAAAGCCTGAAGGTAAAACAAAGCGGCTGGGCGCTGTTTACCAATAACGGCAATTTCCGCCGTGTGGTGTATCTCGGCATTCTGCTGCAGGTGATGCAGCAGTTCACCGGGATGAACGTCATCATGTACTACGCGCCGAAGATCTTCGGCATCGCCGGTTTCTCCAGCACCACGGATCAAATGTGGGGCACGGTGATAGTCGGCCTGGTCAACGTTCTGGCCACCTTTATCGCCATCGGCCTGGTTGACCGCTGGGGCCGCAAGCCGACCCTCAAGCTGGGCTTCCTGGTGATGGCGGTGGGTATGGGCGTATTGGGCGCGTTGCTGCATATCGGCGTTGAAACCGACTTCCGCAAATACTTCGCCATCATTATGCTGATGATGTTTATCGTGGGTTTTGCGATGAGCGCCGGTCCGCTGATTTGGGTACTGTGTTCCGAAATCCAGCCGCTGAAGGGCCGGGATTTTGGTATCACCGTTTCCACGGCCACCAACTGGATTGCCAATATGATCGTCGGCGCCACCTTCCTGACCATGCTTGATGTACTGGGGAACGCCAATACGTTCTGGGTCTACGGCGGGCTGAACGTGCTGTTTATTCTCCTGACATTCTGGCTGATTCCGGAAACCAAGAATATTTCGCTGGAACATATCGAGCGCAACCTGATGACCGGCAAACGCCTGCGCGAAATCGGCGATAAATAATCGTCGATCCGTCCAGCCGGTGAACGAGCCGGCTGGCGGCGGCGGAGCGGCGCAAGCCGCCCCGGCGCCGGCGGCAATCCGCCATACCTCCGCGCCGTGCCCGGCTTTCCCGCGGCATGGCGCCAGCGTCCATCCCGGCTAAACCCAGCCCTTCCCACCCTATTGCGTCGCTTGCATCTGTTAACTGCGCCGGTTAATCTTGCCGTTATGAAACCGAACCGCATCCCCATCGCCCTTCACCAGGCCGTTATGTCATGTCTGCGTGCCAAGCTGCGCCAGGCAGGGGACTATTTCAACACCACCTTCCCGGAGCCGCTGTTGAATTACCAGCAGCGCGGCACCTCGGCGGGCACCGCGTGGCTGGATAAATGGGAAATCCGGCTCAACCCGGTATTGCTGCTGGCCAACCAGGACAGCTTTATCGACGAGGTGATTCCCCACGAGCTCGCCCATCTGCTGGTGTTTCGCCAGTTCGGCCGCGTGGCGCCCCACGGCAGCGAGTGGCGCTGGATGATGGCAAGCGTGCTGCATACCGAGCCCCGCCGCACCCACGGTTTCGACCTGGCGACGGTGCGCACCAATACCTACCGCTACCAGTGCGGATGCCAGCGCCACGAACTGACGGTGCGCCGCCATAACCGCATCGTACGCGGCGAGTCGGTGTACCGCTGCCGCCAATGCGGCGCTGTGCTGCGCTTTGCCGGCGATAACGATGCCGAAAACGTGATGGAATAACAGCGGCGCCGGGCTCAGCCGGCGCTAAAGAACCCCTCCAGCTCGCGGGCCACCGCTTCAGGCTGCTCTTCCGGCAGGAAATGCCCGCAGTGGGGCACCACCACCCCTTGCACATTATCGGCAAAGGCCCGCAGGGGGGCGGCCATATCGATGATGGACCCCTGATCGGCGCTCAGCGCCAGTACCGGCATCGCCAGCCCGCCGTTCCCGCTCAGGCGCCGGTTCTGCGCCGCGGACAGCGCCGCCTCCCGGTAATAGGCCAGGCCGGCGCGCAACCCGCCGTCTTGCTTAAAGGCGCGCAGGTACTCATCGATATCCGCCTCGGTAAAAGACTGTGGATTGGCGGTCTTGCGCCGCAAGAACCAGTCCAGGTATTCCCGCTCGCGTCCGGCAATCAAAACTTCCGGCAGGTCCGCAATGGCGTGAAAGGCAAAATGCCAGGTGCGCCAGGCCCGGTCCGGCGCCGTGGGCAGCGCGTCGGGCAGGGTGATGCCCGGGATGCCGGCATCAAGCAGCGCCAGACGCCGCACCTCGTCGCCAAACATCAGCGCGTAGGGATAAGCCACCCAGGCGCCGATATCGTGGCCGGCCAGGAAATAGCGCCGGATACCCAGCTGGCGCAGCAAGCCATGCACGGCGTTCGCCAGGCTTTCAGTGTCATAGCCGGCCTGCGGGCGATCCGAATCCCCCTGCCCCGGCAGGTCCGGGACAATCACGCGATAGCCCCGCGCCAGCAGCGGCATGACTTTTCGCCAGGCGTACCCGCTTTCGGGAAACCCCGCCAACAGCACCGCCACGGGGCGCGGATCGGCGGCGGACGTTTCCGCGCGCGTCTTCACCGCGTCGCCGCCCGTGCCCTCGGGCAATGCTGTATCGCTCGTATCCCCGCCGGCGCTATGGCCGTTATCGACATAGTGGATCCTTACCCCCGCCACGGTGGCGAAGCGATGGACAAATCCGGCCAGATCCGCGTCCGGGCGCGACGCGGCGACGGCCGCCGCTATCCTGAAGCCAGGTTTCAGGGACGGTGATGGTATAGAGTCAGTCATAACATCTTCCTATAGGGTTGCAGGCAGGCTCCCAATATAGGAAACGATCATTTCCAAATCAAGCGATATCGATTGGCAGCGGCGCGGAAAACCGCGCCGGCAGGATTTTTTTTGCCGCTTCGATTTGCCTGCAACCCCGGGATTGGTTAACCTGCGTTTTTCCTTTTAATGAATCCGAAGATGCAACACAGAATTGTTTGGTTCCTTTGTTTTTCCCTGTTGCCGATCGCCGGCGGCGTCCTGGCGCAAAACATCAATAACTTCAGCCAGGCGAAAGCGGCGGCGGTAAAAATCAACCAGGATGCGCCGGGTTCCTTTTATTGCGGCTGCAAAATCGACTGGCAGGGAAAAAAGGGCACCCCGGATCTGGCATCATGCGGTTACCAGGTGCGCAAAAGCGCCCTGCGCGCCAACCGGATCGAATGGGAACACGTGGTGCCGGCCTGGGAATTCGGCCATCAGCACAGGTGCTGGCAGGAAGGCGGGCGCAAAAACTGCGCCAAAGATGCTGACTATCGGCAAATGGAAAACGACCTGCACAACCTGCAGCCGGCGATCGGCGAAGTCAACGGCGATCGGGGCAATTTCCAGTACAGCCAATGGCGCGGCGGCGAGGGACAGTACGGCCAGTGCGCCATGAAAATCGATTTCAAGAATAAACAGGCCGAACCGCCGGCGCGTGCGCGCGGCGCCATTGCGCGCACCTATTTTTATATGCGCGACCGTTATCATCTGAATATCTCGCGCCAGCAAACCCAGCTGTTCGAGGTCTGGGATCGGCAATATCCCGTCACCGCCTGGGAATGCGAACGCAACCGGCGCATCGAAAAGGTACAGGGCAACGCCAATCCCTATATTCAGCGGGCTTGCCAGTCGTAACACTGCTGCCTACTATGTGATGACGCGCGCCGCGCACCAACCAGGACGAAAACGATACCAGCATGCGAATACCGCGTATTTACCATCCCGGGCCGCTCCCGGCCAAGGGCACCGTGGCGCTCGATGAAGACGCCGCGCACCACCTGACGCGCGTACTGCGCATGTCCGAAGGACAATTACTGCATCTGTTCGACGGCAGCAATCATATCTTCGAAGCGGAGATTGCCGCGGCGGGCAAGAAAAACGTCACGGCCACCATCATCGCCTCTCGTCCGGCCAATTTCGAGTCCCCGTTGCAACTGCATTTAGGACAAGTCATGTCCCGGGGCGAGAAGATGGAATTTACCATCCAAAAATCCATCGAACTCGGCGTCAATGTGATTACGCCATTGTTTTCCGAGCGCTGCGGGGTCAAGCTGGATGACGACCGCATGGCGAAAAAAATCCAGCAATGGCGGAAAATCGCCATCGGCGCCTGCGAGCAGTGCGGCCGTAACAGTCTGCCGCTGATCCGGGAAGCCATGGACCTGGAGGCGTGGTGCGCCGAGCGGGATGAAGGATTAAAACTCAACCTGCACCCGCGCGCCGCGCACAGTATTAATACGCTGCCGCTGCCGGTCGATAAGGTACGGCTGCTGATTGGCCCGGAGGGCGGCCTGTCCCCGGAAGAAATAGCCATGACCTCACGCCATGGATTTACCGAAATCCAGCTGGGGCCCCGTGTTTTGCGCACAGAAACCACAGCGCTCACCGTCATTACCGCACTGCAGGTGCGTTTCGGCGATCTGGGGTAAAGGAGAAACAAATGTTAAAGCTCGGCATCGTGATGGATCCCATATCCTCCATCAATATCAAGAAAGACACCAGTTTCGCCATGCTGCTCGAAGCGCAACGCCGCGGCTGGCAGATCCATTACATGGAAATGAGCTCGCTGTACCTGCGCGGCGGCGAGGCGCGCGCCACCACGCGCCTGCTGGCGGTAAAACAGGATTATGACCAATGGTATAGTTTCCACGGCGAGCAGGATATCGAGCTTGGCGATCTCGACGTGATCCTGATGCGTAAAGATCCGCCGTTCGATACCGAATTCATTTACGCCACTTATATACTTGAACGGGCGGAAGATAAAGGCGCGCTTATCGTCAACAAACCGCGCAGCCTGCGCGATTGCAACGAAAAGCTGTTTACCGCCTGGTTCGCCCACCATACGCCGGATACCCTGGTCAGCCGCCGCGACGATCATATCCGCGCGTTCTGGCAGGAACACGGCGACATCATCCTCAAACCGCTGGACGGCATGGGCGGCACCTCGATATTCCGGGTAAAAAAAGAAGACCCCAACCTGTCGGTCATCATTGAAACCCTGACCGGCTACGGCCAGCACTTTTGCATGGCGCAAAACTTCCTGCCGGAAATCAAGGACGGCGACAAGCGGGTGCTGGTCGTGGACGGCGAACCGGTGCCCTATTGCCTGGCGCGCATTCCCAAAACGGGTGAAACGCGCGGCAACCTGGCTGCCGGCGGACGCGGCGAGGCGCGGCCGTTGACGGAAAGCGATTGGAAAATCGCCCGCGACGTCGGCCCGATCCTGAAAGAAAAGGGGCTGATTTTTGTCGGCCTGGATATTATCGGCGATAAGCTGACGGAGATTAACGTCACCAGTCCGACCTGCGTGCGCGAAATCGAAGCCGCGTTCCCGATTTCCATTACCGGTATGCTGATGGACGCCATCGAAAAACGCCTGGGCAAAAACTGATTTTATGCCGGCTGCGGGCGGATTTCGCTTGCGGCCAGTGACTTATCCCTGATTTAGCCGCATACTGCTGTTCGACTATTTATTAAACTACTCACCCTAAAAAGACAGAATGAATTTACAGCATCACTTTCTTATCGCCATGCCCTCTTTGCAAGACCCTATGTTCAAACGCGCGGTGATCTATATCTGCGAGCATAACGACGACGGGGCCATGGGACTCGTCATTAATAAACCCGTCGAGCAGTTCACCGTCGAGAGCGTGCTGCACAAACTCAAGATCATGCCGGCCGAGCGCGATCCGGCGATCCGCCTGGATAAACCGGTGTTTGCCGGCGGCCCGCTGGCGGACGATCGCGGGTTTATCCTGCATACCCCCTGCGAGGGATTCGGCTCCAGCATCGGCATCTCCGCTGAAACCATGATTACCACGTCCAAGGATGTGCTGGAAACCCTCGGCACCGCGCAGCAGCCGCAGGATGTGCTGGTGGCGCTGGGCTACGCCGGCTGGGACAAGGGGCAGCTGGAGCAGGAATTATTGGAAAACGCCTGGCTGACCATCCCGGCCGACAGCGATATCCTGTTTCGCACGCCCATCGCGTCGCGCTGGCGCGATGCGGCCAGGAAGCTGGGTATCGATATTCATAATATCGCCAACGAAGCGGGCCACGCCTGATGACCAACCGGACCATGATGGCTTTTGATTTCGGCACCAAAAGCATTGGCGTTGCCATTGGCCAGGAAGTCACCTGCACCGCCCGTCCCCTGGCGGCGTTTAAGGCCCAGGATGGCGTTCCCGACTGGCTGGCGGTGGAAAAACTCCTGCGCGAATGGCAGCCGGACGTGATTGTGGTGGGACTGCCGCTGAATATGGACGGCACCGAGCAGCCGCTGACGCTTAAGGCGCGTAAGTTCGCCAACCGGTTGCATGGCCGTTTTGGTTTTGAGGTGGTGCTGCACGATGAGCGCCTGAGTACCGTGGAAGCACGCGCCGACCTGTTCGAGCGCGGCGGCTACCGCGCGTTGAACAAGGGCCGGGTCGACGCCGGATCGGCGGTGGTGATCCTGGAAAGCTGGTTTGAACAGCTGCTGGCCGTGCGCCACCCCCATGCCAGGTAAGGGATTTCCGGTAATGCCTGCCGGGTAATCCGGTCAGCAACGTCGCTCACTCCAGATAAAAAACCGGCCGCAGCTCACGGCTTACCGGGCTGTTGTCCGCATTGGCCGGCATCACGTCGGTCATTTGGCGCCACCAGCGCTGGCACACCCCGGTGGCGGCCACTTCGTTCCACCGCTGCTCGGACTCCATTTCCACATACGCAAACAGCAAATGGCGCTCCTCGTCCATGAAAATGCTGTAGTGGTGGGCGCCGTGGGCTTTAAGGGTGTATTCCAATTCCGGCCAGATCGGGTTATGACGCCGCCGGTACTCCTCGTGGGCGTCGGGATTGACCTGCATGACAAAGGCCTTTCTGATCATAATCAATGCTCTTATCAATAATGAGGGTGAACCGGCGCGGGCGCGGCACGCCGAATACCGGGCGCGTGAACATCCGCCGCGCCGGTACCGGCGCCTTACTCTACATCCAGCGCCGACGCCATCGGCGTCACGCCGAAACGCTGCCCCAGGGCAATCAGCTCGTCGCGGCTGATGGTCTGCTTTTTGCCGCCCATGGCGCGCACCTTGACCATGATTTCGGCCGATTTTTCCGCGGTGTCAATCAGGCCAAAGGCGTCGTCCAGGGTCGGCCCGGTGGCAAAAATACCGTGGAACGGCCACAGTACCAGCGAATGGGAGCGCATCTGCGCCGAGGTGGCGTTGCCGATGCCGTCGGTGCCGGGCACCATCCAGGGCACGATGCCCACGCCGTCAGGGAACACCACCAGGCATTCGGTGCTGCCTTCCCACAGTTCGCGGGTAAAATGCGCGCTGTCCAGTTTCAGCACAAAACTCAGGGCAATCAGGTTGGTGGCGTGGCAGTGCATAATCACCCGGCCGCTGCCCTGCGTCACTTCCTGGCGCACCACGTGCGACTGGAAATGGGACGCCAGTTCCGACGTCGGCAGGCCGCCGGCGGTCAGGCCCCACAGAATGCTGTAGCCGTTGCCCGCGGCGTTTACCTGCAACAGCACCAGGTTATCCGACGGCGATAGCTGGACATTGCGAAAAAACTTACCTGAACCGGTGACCAGAAAATAGGTATTGGCCAGCTCCGGCACCGGCTCGGTCAGCGTTTCGGTGCGCGGCCGGGGCGTGAATTCCCCACGGTACGGCGCCACGTCTTCGGGGGTCAGGCGCAGGCTAACGTTGCCGCCATTACGTTCATCCCAGCCTTTAAGCCACATGTCGGTGGTGGCTTTGACCATTCCCTGTACAAACCAGGAAGTCAGTATTGTTTGCATAGCGTCTTATCCTTTGCGTGTTGTTAACGTTGCGCGTTCATATTCACGCACCGTCTGCAGCCAATCGCCGCCTACCGGCACATTGTGCAATTGGCAATATTTGTCCCATACCGCCTGCCAGGGCAGCGATTTTTGTTCTTCCAGCAGCGCCAGGCGCGCCGTATAGTCGCCCTGCTGCTCAAGTTGGCGCAGTTCCCCGGTCGGCTCCAGCAGCGCCCGCAGCAGCGCTTTTTTCATATTGCGGGTGCCGATGACCCACGCGGCGATGCGGTTGATGGAGGCATCGAAGAAATCCAGGCCGATATGTACGCGGTTAAACAGTTTCTGGCGCACGATTTCCGTGGCGATGGCCTGGGTTTCGTCGTCCAGCAGCACCACATGATCGCTATCCCAGCGTACCGGGCGGCTCACGTGCAGCAGCAGGCGCGGCACAAACAGGATGGCGCTGGAAATCTTATCGGAAATCACCTCGGTGGGATGAAAATGCCCGGCGTCGAGGCACAGGGCGGTACCGCGGCTGGTGGCATATCCCAGATAAAATTCACTGGAGCCGACGGTATAGCTTTCCGCGCCGATGCCGAACAATTTACTTTCCACCGCGTCGATATGGTGATTGCGGTCCAGCTTTTCCGCCATCACGGCATCCAGCGCCTCCAGCAGCCGCTGACGGGGCGCCAGGCGATCGATGGTCAGGTCCTTCATGCCGTCCGGGATCCAGATATTCATCACCGACGGCGTGCCCAGTTCACGGCCAAAATAGGCCGAGACGCGGCGGCTGGCCTGGCAATGTTCAATCCAGAACTGGCGGATGCCGTCGTCCGCGTGGGACAGGGTAAATCCGTCGGCGCTCAGCGGATGGGAAAAACAGGTGGGGTTGAAATCCAGTCCCAGATGATGCTCCCGCGCCCAGCTGACCCAGCGGGAAAAATGCTTCGGCTCGATTTCATTGCGCTCCACCTTGCCTTCGGCCTCCAGATAGATGGCGTGCAGGTTCAGGCGTTTTGGTCCCGGGATCAGGCTGAACGCCTGCTCCAGGTCGGCGCGCAGCTCCTGAGCGTTATGCGCTTTGCCGGGATAGTTGCCGGTGGCCTGGATGCCGCCGGTGAGCGCGCCGCCCGTGTTTTCAAATCCGGCCACGTCATCGCCCTGCCAGCAATGCATGGATACCGGCAGGGTATCGAGTAATTCGAGCGCGCCCTCCACATTAACATTGATATCCGCAAACCGCTGTTTGGCCAGGAGCCAGGCTTGTTCAATGGATTGACTCATAATAAAATTTCCTCTTTCAGGTGGCAGAGCGCCAAAAAACGTTGCCAGTGCGTGGCGAAATCGGGATCGGGATTAGGGGTGTAATGGCGTAATGGGAAATTGGCTTCCACCACGCCGCGCCAGTGGGCGACGTCGGCCACCTCCCCCAGCGCCATCAGCTGGCAACCAATATTGCCCAGCGTCGAGGCCTCCACCGGCCCGGCGGTCACCGGTATCCGGCAATTGTCGGCGCAAAGCTGGTTAAGCAAAGGGTTCAGGCTGCCGCCGCCGACGATATGCAGCCGGCTTAGCGGGACGCCGCGAAGCCGGCCCAGTTCAAGCAGTACCTGGCGGTATAACAGGGCCAGGCTGTCGAAAATACAGCGCGCAAGCGCGGCGGCATCCTCCGGCGCCGGCTGTTGCTGTTCCCGGCAGGCCTGGCGAATGGCCTCCACCATTGACGGGGGATTAACAAATCGTTCATCGTTGGGATTAATAAGGCTCCGGCAGGCCGGCCGGGCCGCGGCGGCGGCCAGCAAAGCCTCCAGGTCCGTTATCGCCAGCTCGCTGCACACCCGCTGCAACAGCCATAATCCCATAATGTTTTTCAGAACCCGGTAGCGCCCGTTGACGCCGCCTTCGTTGGTGATATTCATCGCCAGCGCACGGTCGTCGTTAAAGGGACGATCGCTGTCGATACCCATCAGCGACCAGGTACCGGAGCTGAGATAAGCGCAGTTATCGCCATGCAGCGGGGCCGCCACCACGGCGCTGGCGGTATCATGGGACGCCACGGCGATAACCGGCACCGCCTGGCCGCCCGGGCTGATCCAGTGTCCCGGCGTATTGCCGGGCTGCGTGGGCGTGCCCAGCCAACGCCGGGGAATCGCGAGGTAATCGAGCAGGGACGGATCCCAGTCCCCGGTGGCAAGGTTAAGCAATTGGGTCGTGCTGGCGTTGGTGTATTCCCAGTTCAGCGCGCCGGTAAGGCGAAAGTAAAAATAATCCGGGATCATCAAAAGATGCGCCACCTGATCGAGGCCGGCGGGGTGCTGTTGGCGCCAGGCTTTCAGTTGGTACAGGGTGTTGAAGGACAAGAACTGAATGCCGGTGAGCCGGTAAATATGCTCACGCCCCAGTTCATCCAGCACCGCGGGCATAATGCCGTCGGTGCGGTGATCGCGATACGATACCGGGCAGCTTGCCCGTTCGCCCTGCGCGTTCAGCAGCACGTAATCCACCCCCCAGGTATCGATACCGATACTGTCGATAACGGTGCCGGCGCTATCCAACGCGGCCAGGCCAAACAGGATTTCCCGTTCCAACTGGTCCAGGTCCCAGCAATCGTGCCCGTCGACTGAAATAAAGGTATTGGGGAAGCGGTGAATTTGCTTAAGCGTGACGTTTTGCGTGGCTGAATGCCATTGAGCCAGCATGACCCGTCCACTGGACGCACCGAGGTCGACAGCTACGCTATTTCGTACGGCCATAGTGAATATTCCTCTTTCATTCTATGACCGGCAGTGTATTCACAATAATGACGGGCCACCTTCCGGTGAATGCCAACATGGAAGTGCCGGTGGCAGAATAGTAAAGATGAACGTGAAACCGATCACAAAAATAGCATTACCTCAATAACGCAATATTTACGCGGGCAATGAAGGGCATTATTCCCCAGCGCCTGTGATCTCAGCCGCAATTTTGAATATTCACCCGGCCAATCTTTAAAAAATAACCTGAATGTCAGCGATGGCGGTCATTTATTCAAGGTGAAGCCATGGCCAGTCGCCATACTATAAGCACCGAATAACGGTGAGGTGCTGAAGATGACGCTACTTTGCGGTGATGATTTTTTTATTTCCAAAGACGCGACGGTCACCATTGAGCCGCGCGTGCCCCAGGCCGCCTTCCCTGAGCATTATCACGATTTTTGGGAAATAGTGCTGGTGGAGAAAGGCTCGGGTATCCACGTGTTTAACGATCAGCCCTATGTGTTGAATAGCGGCACCGTCTGTTTTATCCGCGCGGACGATCATCATTTATTTGAGAATGTCGATGAGCTGATAATGACCAATGTGCTTTATCGTTCACCGCAGGGCTTCCGGTTTTTAACCGACATCAGCCGTTTCCTGCCGGCCCAGAACCTGCCGGACAGCCAGGTTAACTGGCAGATTAACCATGCGGGCATGCAACAGGCCAAACAGTTTATCCAAACGCTTGCCGAGCTGACGACGGATACGTCGCCCGAAGGCATCGCGGCCAGCGAAGGGCAATTTTTGCAGCTCTTGATTATGCTGCGCCATGGCTGTTTCCAAAGCCAGGGCGAGGGCGATCGCGAGCGGCGCCTGCGCGACCTGCTGCGCTGGCTGCAGCATAATTTCTGCAACGACATCGATTGGATGGCGCTGGCCGAGCAGTTTTCACTGCCGCTGCGTACGCTGCATCGCCAGTTAAAACAGCAGACCGGCATGACGCCGCAGCGTTATCTTAACCGGCTGCGTTTGCTGGAAGCGCGCAAGCGCCTGCTGGAGAGCGACAAAACCATTACCGAAATAGCCCACGCCTGCGGTTTCAGCGACAGCAATCATTTTTCCACCCAGTTCCGGCGCGAATTTTCCCACTCGCCCAAAATGTTGCGTAACGGTGAACACTGAACGCCGGTAGCCGGCGGAAAAATATGACAATTGTCGCCAGTCTCAAGTTTTTAGGTAACCCGTTATGCCATGATCCCTCTCTTGCCCAGGCGTTGAGGGGGTCTGATGGTGTCTAACCTGAAGCTGAGTACCACCGACTATTTCCTGTCGGACAAAAATGCGATTACGGTGGCGGATCGTCATCCGCAGCCGATATTCCCCACGCATTACCATGATTTTGACGAGTTGGTGATTGTTTGGCGCGGCAATGGCCTGCATATCCTCAATGATGTGCCCTATGCCATTACCTGCGGCGATCTGTTTTACGTCAATGCCCGCGATCGCCATAGCTATGAGTCGGTCAATGAGCTGGAGCTGGATAATATACTGTATTGCCGCGGCCGGCTGACCCTATCCACGGATTGGAACGCCTTGCTGCCGGGCGAGGAAGCGACGCAGGAACAACGCTACTGGCGGCTTAGCACCCCCGGCATGTCGGTATTGCGCCGTGAGGTGGACGCGCTGGCGCGGGAATGCATGAAAACCGATCCGCTGTCCGTCCTGCTGAGCGAAGCATTATTCCTGCAGGTGGCGCTGCTGTTGAAGCGGTTTCGCCACGCCCCCGACAGTCCGCTGCTTTCCGACGCCGAACAGCTGGACTTGCTGCTGATGGCGCTGCGGGTCAGCATCGAACAGCCTTTCAGGCTGGACGACTTTTGCCACCGGCACCAGCTTAACGCCCGTAGCCTGAAGACGGTGTTCAAGCAGCAGACCGGCATCGGCGTTAATCAGTATTTACGGCAATTAAGGCTGTGCAAAGCCATGGATTTGCTGCGCCATGGACAACAGACCATCGGCGAGGTGGCGTCACGCTGTGGTTTCGACGACAGCAATTATTTTTCCGTGGTGTTCAATCAGTCTTTTGGCGTCTCGCCACGGGAATATCGCCAGCGATTCCAGAAAAACCAGGACGGCAAAAAGCCTTTTAGCACGGCAAACCCACTATTGCTTTGACGTGAAGTACCACACCGCCAGCGCGATCAAAATAAAAATCCAGGTGACTTTTCTCATTTTTTTTCCGTGATTTGCCGTAGTTTGGCGCTTATTTCAGGCCATACCTGTCATGCGCGCTGGTTTTTGGCGATTTTATACTACCACCCCGCTTTTGCAATGGTTATACCCGCGCCGCCCTAAGCCCATCACATATTTTACTGGTAGAGATATTTGCCCGAGGTCATGCGCCGGTAGCTTTGTTCAAACGTCTGCATGCCCTGTGCGTTGCCGGTCTGCAGCAAGCCCGGCAGCAAATGGGTTTTGCCGTCGCGAATAAGATTGCGCACGGCGGGCGTGGCAATCATCAGCTCGAACAGCCCCATGCGCCCGCCCTGCTCCCGGGGAACCAGCTTTTGCGCCATGATGCCAAGCAGGCCGGCGGCCAATAGGCCACGGGCAAAGGCGCGCTCATTGGCGGGAAAGACATCCAGGAGCCGGTCCACCGCCTGGGCGGCGTGGCGGGCATGCAGCGTCGCCAGGACCAGATGACCGGTTTCGGCGGCGCGCAGGGCCAGCCGGATATCCGCCTCGTCGCGCAGTTCCCCCAGCAGGATCACATCCGGGTCTGCGCGCATGGCGGCCCGCAGCCCGGCATTGAAATCCTGGCAATGGCCGCCGATCTCCCGCTGTTGGATCAGGCTGCGCCCGGCGGCATGGATATACTCGATGGGATCTTCCAGGGTAATAATATGGACCTGACGCTGCAGGTTAACATAGTCCACCATGGCCGCCAGGGAGCTTGATTTGCCGCTGCCGGTGGCGCCGGTGACCAGCAGCAGCCCCTGCGGCTGCTTTAGCAGCCCCTTGACCACGGGTGGGATGCCCAGCTCCGCCAGCGACGGGCTTTGCGTCGGTATCAGGCGAAAGGTGGCCGACGTCCCGGTGCGCTGGCGAAAAAAGTGGCAGCGCAGCCGCTGGCGGCTGGAGAGCGTGGCCGCGCAGTCGGCCTGCCCATCGCGCGCCAGCTGCCCGCGCCCGCGTTCATCCAGCAAGCGGTCGCCGCAGGCGATGACCCAGTCTTCCCGTACCGGCGGCAGCTGGTCCAGACAACACAAACCGCCGTCGATACGCACGATCGGCGCCTGGCCGGGACAAAGGTGCAGATCGGACGCATTATGCTTTACACTAAGGGCCACCAGTTCATCAATATCCATATGACCTCCTGAAACCATGAGTACTATCGAGCAGAATCTACAGCAGGTAACAGAACGAATCTCGGCGACCGCGCGTCAGTGCGGCCGCGATCCGCAAGAAATTACCCTGCTCGCCGTAAGTAAAACCAAACCTGTGACGGCTATCGAAGAAGCCATCCGGGCGGGGCAAACCGCCTTTGGCGAAAATTATGTCCAGGAAGGCCTGGAGAAAATCAGCTACTTCCGGCAAAAAGCCGTTACCCCGCCGTTGAGCTGGCACTTTATCGGTCCGCTACAGTCGAATAAAAGCCGGCTGGTGGCGGAGCATTTTGACTGGCTGCATACCCTGGATCGCCTGCAGCTGGCGCAACGCCTGAACAACCAGCGCCCCCCGGCGCTGGCGCCGCTCAATGTGCTGATTCAAATCAACATCAGCGGTGAAGAGAGCAAGTCGGGCATTGCGCCGCATCTCATGGCGGATCTGGCCGCCCAGGTGGCGGAGCTGCCCAGGCTGAGGCTGCGGGGCCTGATGGCCATTCCCGCCCCGCAGGCGGATTATCAGCGCCAGTTGGCGGTTTTCCAGCAAATGGCGGCGCTATTTGCGGATTTGCGCCGCAGCCATCCCGGCGCCGATACGCTGTCGCTGGGAATGACCGACGATATGCCCGCGGCCATCGTCGCCGGCAGTACCCTGGTGCGTATCGGCACCGCGATTTTCGGCGCCAGGGACTATCGCGCACCGATGGCATAACCCATTACCATGAGGAATAGCATGCAACAGCGTAAAATTACCTTTATCGGCGCGGGCAACATGGCCCAGGCCATTATCGCCGGCCTGGTCGCCACCGGTTACCCGGCGGGTTTGATCACCGTCTGCGCGCCGTCGCAGGCCAATCGCCAACGGCTTGCCGCGCGCCTGGGGGTGAATGAAAGCGCCGATAACCTGGCGGGCGCCAGGCAGGCGGAGGTGGTGGTGCTGGCGGTGAAACCCCAGCTGATGGCCGAGGTTTGCGCGCAGCTGCGCCAGGGAATGGATTTTTCCGGCAAACTGGTGCTTTCCATCGCGGCCGGTGTTAACGTTAGCCGGTTTTACGCCCTGCTCGGCGAGACGGTGGCCATTGTGCGCATCATGCCCAATACGCCGGCATTGGTCGGCAAGGGCATGAGCGGCCTTTATGCGCCGGACCAGGTCGGCCGGGCGGATCGCGATTTCACCGCCGATCTGATGGGCGCGGTGGGCAAGGTGTGCTGGGTGGACGAGGAAAGCGGTATAAACGGCGTCATTGCCGCGGCGGGCAGCGCGCCGGCCTATTTTTTCCTGTTGATGGAAGCCATGCAGCAAGAGGCGGTAAGGATGGGCTTTGACCAGGAAACGGCCGGCCTGCTGGTAAGACAGGCCGCCGCCGGCGCCGCCGCCCTGGCCGATGCCAACAGCGCGACCCCGTTTGCCACGCTCCGGCAGAATGTCACGTCCAAAGGAGGCACCACCGCCGCCGCATTACAGGTATTCGAACAACATCAGCTGGCGCAAACCGTAGCCGAGGCCATGCAGGCCGCGGTGGCGCGCGCTGAAGAAATGGAAAAATTATTCTGATTTTTTGCCGTAATCGTGCATTTTAACGCTATTAAGGATATCACCCTCTTATGCTGACGCTGACGTTTCTGGTCAAGACGCTATTTGATTTTTATATCATGGTGCTGCTGCTGCGCATCTGGATGCAGTGGACCCGTTGCGACTTTTATAATCCGTTTTCACAATTTATCGTTAAAATCACCCAGCCGGTCATCAAACCCCTGCGCCGGGTTATTCCCTCCATCGGCCCCATCGATACGGCGTCGCTGCTGCTGGCGTTTATCCTGGCCACGCTGAAGTTTCCGCTGGAAATGCTGATCCAGCTCGGCGGCGTGACGCCCGACCCGCTGTATCTGCTGGTGGGACTGTTGACGCTGGTAAAATCAGCCGGCCAGCTGATTTTCTGGGTTATCATCATCCGCTCGCTGATGAGCTGGATAAGCCAGGGGCGCAGCCCGATGGATCAGGTGCTCTACCAGCTTAGCGAACCGCTGATGGCGCCGGTACGCCGCATTATTCCCGCCATGGGCGGCATCGATTTCTCCGCCATGGTGGTGATCCTGATCCTGTATCTATTCAACTATATGGGCATGGACCTGTTTCCGACGCTCTGGTACCGGCTGTGATCTGCGCCTGGCTGGACGCGGGCGACGTGGTATTGCGACTTTATATCCAGCCGAAAGCTAGCGGCGATCGGATAGTCGGCCCGCACGGCGACGAGATCAAGGTCGCGATCACCGCGCCGCCGGTGGACGGCCAGGCCAATGAACATCTTACCCGTTTCATCGCCAAACAGTTCGGCGTGGCCAAGAGCCGGGTTATGATTGAAAAAGGCGAACTGGGCCGCCATAAACAGCTGCGGATAACCGAGCCGCCCCGCCTGCCCGCGCTTATCGCGCAACTGCTGGCGGACGACGCCGCCGGCGCCTGAGGCGTGTACCGGCATCCCCCGCGCCGGGCTTGCCCCGCCTGGCACGAATGACCCCTTTTGTGGACAGATGATATGCAAAAAGTAGTACTGGCCACCGGCAACGCCGGCAAAGTGGCCGAACTGGCGGAATTACTGGCGGATTTCGGCCTGGACGTGGCGGCGCAAACCGCCCTGGGCGTCGACTCCGCCGAGGAGACCGGCCTGACCTTTATCGAAAACGCCATCCTCAAGGCGCGTCATGCGGCGGCGGCCACCGGCCTGCCGGCCATCGCCGATGATTCGGGCCTGGCGGTGGACAGCCTCGGCGGCGCGCCGGGCATTTACTCCGCCCGCTACGCCGGCGCGGCGGCATCCGATCGACAGAACCTGGAAAAACTGCTCGATGCCCTGAGGGACGTGCCGGACAACGAACGCGGCGCCTGTTTTCACTGCGTGCTGGTATATCTGCGCCATGCGCTTGATCCCACGCCCCTGGTGTGCCACGGCATCTGGCGCGGCGTCATCAGCCGCGCGCCGTCGGGCACCGGCGGTTTCGGCTATGACCCGGTATTTTACCTGCCGGATGAAAAGCGCACCGCCGCCGAGATGACCCGCGGGGAAAAACAGCGCGTGTCCCATCGCGGCCAGGCGCTGGCGCAGTTGCTGGGCGCCCTGCGTGATGCTTAGTTTGCCGCCGCTGAGCCTGTACATCCATATTCCGTGGTGCGTACAGAAATGCCCCTATTGCGATTTCAATTCCCATGCGTTGAAAGGCGACGTGCCGCATGAAGAGTACGTCGGCCACCTGCTGGCGGATCTGGATCAGGACGCCGCCTATACCGGCGGCCGGGAAATCGGCACCATTTTTATCGGCGGCGGCACGCCCAGCCTGCTGAGCGCGCGGGCTATGCAGCTGTTGCTCGACGGCGTGCGCGCGCGGCTGCCGGTGAGCCGCGCGGCGGAAATCACCATGGAAGCCAATCCCGGCACCGTGGAGGCCGACCGCTTTCACGGCTACCAGCAGGCGGGGATTAACCGTATCTCCATCGGCGTGCAAAGTTTCCAACCGGAAAAACTGGTGCGCCTCGGGCGCATCCACGATGCGCAGGAAGCCCGGCGCGCGGCGCGGCTGGCCGCCGGCCTGGGGCTGCGCAGCTTTAACCTGGACCTGATGCACGGCCTGCCCGATCAAACGCTGGCGCAGGCGCTGGACGACCTGCGCCAGGCTATGGAACTCGAACCGCCCCACTTGTCCTGGTATCAGTTGACCATCGAGCCGAATACGCTGTTCGGCTCGCGTCCGCCGGTGTTGCCCGACGACGACGCGCTCTGGGATATCTACCAGCAGGGAAATGCGCTGCTGTTTGCCGCGGGCTACCGGCAATATGAAACCTCGGCCTATGCCAAACCCGGTTTCCAGTGCCACCACAACCTCAACTACTGGCGTTTTGGCGATTACCTGGGGATCGGCTGCGGCGCCCACGGCAAATTAACCCAGGCCGACGGCCGCGTGCTGCGTACGGTGAAAGTGCGTCATCCGCGCGGCTATATGCAGGGTAAATATCTGGACAAGCGCTATGCGGTGGTGCCGGCGGATTTGCCGTTTGAATTTTTCATGAACCGTTTTCGCCTGCTGGAGCCGACGCCGCGCGCAGAGTACGCCGCCTTTACCGGGCTGGATGAAAGCACGGCGCGCGAAGCGCTGGATCACGCGCTGGCCGGGGGCTATATTACCGAAAGCCCGTCAGCGTGGCAGGTGACGGAAAAAGGCAAGCTGTTCCTGAACCCGCTGCTCGAGCTGTTTATGGAATGACGGGGGCCGCCCCGCGCCGATAATTCAGGCGCCTCCGGCCGCAGGAAGAGCGTCCCTGCGGCACGGTGTCGCCGGGCGCACGGTGTGCAGCCTATACGCCGGCGTTGGCAGGCAGGCCGCGATTGCAACCGTCCGCCGGGCGCGTTATTCCGGCAGGGATTTCAGCAGGTCGCTGCGCTGGCGCTCCAGATGGGTCACCCGCTGGCAGACCTGATCGCCGAATTGCTTGAATTCCTGCTCCTGGTTGCTCCACTCCGCCTGAATGGCTTTTTGCAAGCCGCCCAGATTGCCCATCACCGACTGCAGCGGGCTGTTGCCGGTGGCGGCGTTCATCGTCTGCTTAACGCCCATCTCGTTGAGGCTGTCCTGCACCACGCCGCCCATGCTTTGCTGCACGATGCGCTGGCCGTCCTGCTGCACCTGATCAATGGCCTGATGATGGAAGGCCAGTCCTTCGCTGCGATGCTCCAGAATGCGGTTCATCTGCTGCTTCAGCTGTTTATCAAGCGTGGTCAGCCGGTTACGCACGTTGCTGTCGCTGCCCAACTGCTGCACGATAACCCTGTCCAGCGCCACGCGGCCTTTCTCCAGATGAGCCTGGGCGCCGTTGTCAATCCAGGGCAGCTGTTGACGTATCTCCGCCTGGTAATCCACCGCCTGCTGGCGCGCCCGCGCATCCAGCGCCACCTGCTGGCCGTTACGCACCACGTCGCCGTTGCGGCTGATGGTCACGTTGCCGCTGGCGCCCACCACCTGCACGGTCTGCGCGGTGATAAAGATATCGTCCTGCGGTTTTACCTGGCACTGATAATCCGCCTGCGCCTGCCAGGCGGTTAACATCAAGATACCCAGAACTGCTTTGCGCAACATACGTTCTCCTGAAAATAAAGGTCAAACATCAGACACTTTTTTCGAACATTAAATCCCAAACCCCGTGGCCTAATCGCTGGCCCCGCTGCTCGAACTTGGTTAACGGCCGGAATTCGGGACGTGGGACGTAGTCCCCTTGTTCGGAAAGATTATGGAAATGCGCCACGTCGCTCATCACCGCCAGCATATGCTCGGCGTAGGGCTGCCAGTCGGTGGCCATATGGAACACGCCGCCGGCCCGCAGCTTGCGCCGCACCAGCTCGGCAAACGGCGTCTGCACGATGCGCCGTTTATTATGACGGGCCTTATGCCAGGGATCGGGAAAGTAGAGTTGCACCAGGGCCAGGCTCTCGTCCGGGATCATATGCTCCAGGACTTCAATGGCGTCGTGACACATCACCCGCAGGTTGCTGATGCCCGCTTCGCGCGCGCTCAGCAGGCAGGCGCCGACGCCGGGCAGATGCACCTCGATACCCAAAAAATCCTGTTCCGGATGCGCCGCCGCCATCTCCACCAGCGACGCGCCCATGCCGAAGCCAATCTCCAGGGTGAGCGGCGCCTCGCGCCCGAACAGGGACGCCGGCGCGATCGGCTCGGGCCGGTATTCGACGCCCATGGCCGGCAACAGCGTATCGATTGCCAGCTGCTGGCCTTTGGTCAGGCGACCCTGGCGGCGCACAAAACTGCGGATGCGGCGCAGCGGCCGTCCCTGGTCGTCAAATTCATGGGAGATAACGTCATTGCTCATAGTAGTTTCGTTTTAGGCAAATTGATTGGCAATCGCGCATTATGCAAAGATAGCGTTGATTAGCAAGTGGCCGGTACCGGAAAGTTCCTGTTTACAGTATGGCAACTCTGTGCTGGAATCGCTGCCTGATATTTCGAGCCAAGACCTGCCGGAGAGTAATACCCCACCGATGAGACAAGCGCAACTGTTCGCGCAACAAGTGCTGGAATGGTACCGGCGCTTCGGGCGCAAAACACTTCCCTGGCAGCAGGACAAGACGCCGTACAAGGTCTGGCTGTCGGAGATCATGTTGCAACAAACCCAGGTCGCCACGGTTATCCCTTATTTCCAGCGCTTCATGGCTAAATTTCCGACGGTCGGGTCGCTGGCGGCGGCGCCGCAGGATGAAGTGTTGCATCTGTGGACCGGGCTGGGCTATTACGCCCGCGGGCGTAATCTGCACAAAGCGGCCCAGCTGATTGCCGACCGGCACGGCGGCGTCTTCCCCACCGCTTTTGCAGACATCACCGCCCTGCCCGGTATCGGCCGTTCTACCGCCGGCGCGATATTATCACTGGCGCTTGGCCAGCATTATCCTATTCTTGATGGCAATGTGAAACGTGTTCTGGCGCGTTATTTTGCCGTCGGCGGCTGGCCCGGCAAAAAAGAGGTCGAGCAGCGGCTGTGGAGCCTGAGCGCGGAAGTGACCCCCGCCGAGGGCGTCGGGCAGTTCAATCAGGCCATGATGGACCTGGGCGCGCTGGTGTGCACGCGCACGCGGCCGAAATGCGAGCTGTGCCCCCTTAATACCGGCTGCGAGGCCTATGCCGCCCACAGCTGGGCGCTCTATCCGGGCAAGAAGCCGCGCCAGGCGTTGCCGCAAAAAACCGCCTGGTTCCTGATGCTAAAGTCCGGCCAGCGGATTTGGCTGGAACAGCGCCCGGGCGCCGGCCTGTGGGGCGGATTATTCTGCTTCCCGCAGTTTACGCAACGCGGGGAACTGGCGGCCTGGCTGCAAAGCCGCGGCCTGGATATCGATCAGGGCGAGCAGTTGACGGCGTTTCGCCATACCTTCAGCCATTTCCACCTGGATATCGTCCCGGTGCTGTTAAATACGGACGGCGCGCAGCGCTGCATGGATGAAGGCGCCGGACTCTGGTATAACTTAGCGCAACCGCCATCGGTGGGACTGGCCGCGCCGGTCGAGCGCCTGTTGCTGCAAGCGGGTAAATTGCCGGCAGGCGCGCCACGGCCACCGGTCTTGGGCCATCCCGCCAACAAAGAGGAACAATAATGAGCAGAACCATCTACTGTACTTTTCTCAAGCGAGAGGCCGAAGGCCAGGATTTCCAGTTTTATCCGGGCGAGCTGGGCAAACGCATCTTTGACAATATCTCCAAGGAAGCCTGGGCGCAGTGGCAGACCCGGCAGACCATGCTGATTAACGAAAAAAAACTCAGCATGATGAACGTCGCCGACCGTAAAATACTGGAACAGGAGATGATTAAGTTTCTGTTTGAAGGCCAGGATGTGCATGTCGAAGGGTACACGCCGCCTAAACCATAATGATAGATGAGCGCTCGCAGGCCCATTATGCCTTTCTTGTCCTGACACGGCCCGTAAGATGAAGAAAATTGTAGCATTGCTGGTGATTGCGCCCCTGTTGTTCTCGTGTTCCAGTCATAAAACCGAAGACAACGAGGCCTATGTTAAAGATACCAATGGTTTTGATATTCTTATGGGGCAGTTCGCCAATAATATTGAGAATATTTGGGGCATCAACGAGGTCCTGATTGCCGGACCGAAGGATTACGTTAAATACACCGATCAATACCAGACCCGCAGCCATATTAATTTTGACGCCGGGACCATTACCATCGAGACCATTGCCGGCGATCCGGCGTCGCATTTGCGCCAGGCGATTATCAGCACGTTGCTGATGGGCGACAACCCCGGTTCCATCGATCTCTATTCCGACGTCAATGATATCCAGATCAGTAAGCAGCCCTTCCTGTACGGCCAGGTGGTGGATAACAACGGCGATCCCATCCGCTGGGAATGGCGCGCCGCCCACTTTGCCGATTACCTGCTGCAAACCCGGCTGCAGCAGCGCACGTCCGGCCTGCATCAAATCTGGTCGGTGACTATCCAACTGGTGGCTAACCACCTGGATAAACGCGCCCATAAATATCTGCCGATGGTGCGTAACGCCTCACAGAAATATGGCGTGGATCAGTCGTTGATCCTGGCGATTATGCAAACCGAATCCAGTTTTAACCCCTACGCGGTCAGTCATTCGGATGCGCTGGGCCTGATGCAGGTCGTCCAGCACAGCGCCGGACGCGACGTATTCAAAATGAAGGGCAAATGGGGCCAGCCAAGCCGTAGCTACCTGTTCGATCCGGAAAACAACATTGATACCGGCACCGCCTATCTGGCGCTGCTGCAGTCCAGCTACCTGGCGGGGATTGTCAATCCCACCTCCCGGCGCTATGCGGTGATTACCGCCTATAACGGCGGCGCGGGCAGCGTGCTGCGGGTTTTCTCCAGCGACAAGAACCGCGCATTCTCGGTCATCAACAACCTGGATCCGGATGAAGTTTACCAGAAACTGTCCACCCAGCACCCGTCCGCGGAGTCGCGGCGGTATTTGTATAAGGTGAGCAGTTTACAGAAACACTACCGCTAAGTGATAAACCCCTCCGCGGCCCGATAACGCGGCCGCCGGGGGGCTAGTTGCCGATAACGTGGCCGTACAGGCGCTGTAGGCCATCCTCTCCCCGCACCGCGTAAACCCCCTGCAGTTCCGGCGAAAAGCCCGGCAGCAGGTTTAACCCCTCCTCCAGCGCCAGGAAATAGCGCTGCGCCGCGCCGCCCCACACTTCGCCGGGCACCACGCACAGCACGCCCGGCGGATACGGCAGCGCCCCTTCGGCGGCAATACGTCCTTCCGCCTTGCTCACCGGCACCAGTTCCACATCGCCGCGCACAAAGGCCATGTTGGCTTCCTGGGGATTCATCGCCACCTGGGGCAGGTAGTCATGGCGGAACATTTCCCGCTGCAGCTGCTTCACATCGAAGCTGACATACAAATCGTGCATTTCCTGGCACAGGCGGCGCAGGGTATATCCCTGGTAGCGGTCGGGATATTTTTCGCAGATGCTGGGCAATACGTCGCTCAGCGGCGCATCCTGTTCGATATAGCGCTCGAATTGCACCAAGGCCGCCGTCAGCCGGCGCATTTTCGGCGCGTCTTCCGCCGGCGTCAGCAGGAACAGGATCGAATTGAGATCGCATTTTTCCGGCACGATATTATTTTCGCGCAGATAGGTGGCAAGGATGGTGGCCGGTATCCCAAACGCCGAATAATTCCCGCTCACCCGGTCGATGCCGGGCGTGGTCAACAGCAGTTTGCAGGGATCGACAAAGTACTGGTTTTGGGTGTAACCGCTAAAGGCATGCCAGGACTCTCCCGGCACAAAATTAAAGAACCGCACGTCATGGGCCATGGCGTCGGTGTCGTGATCCTGCCAGCGCCTGCCGCCGACGCGATCGGGGATAAACGGCTTGATAAGGCGGCACTGCGCCAGCATGTCCTTGCGGGTATCGATGCCAAGCTTAACGCAGTCCAGCCACAGGCGCCTGCCGGCGGCCCCTTCGTGCATTTTGGCATTGATTTCCAGCGCGGCGAACAGCGGGTAAAACGGACTGGTGGACGCATGAAGCATAAACGCGTTGTTGAAACGCTTATGGTTGCAAAAGCGCTTCTGCCCTTTGATATGCGCGTCTTTTTTATGGATTTGCGACGTTTGCGAAAAGCCGGCCTGCTGTTTATGCACCGACTGGGTAACAAAGATCCCCGGGTCATGTTCATTGAGATCAAGCAGCAGCGGCGAACACTGCTCCATCATCGGGATAAACTGCTCGTAGCCAACCCAGGCGGAATCAAACAGAATGTAATCGCACAGATGGCCGATTTTATCCACCACCTGGCGGGCGTTGTAGATGGTGCCGTCATAGGTGCCAAGCTGGATGACCGCCAGGCGGAACGGACGCTGCTGCGCGGCGCGCCAGGGAGCGATTTCCTCCACCTGGCGGCGCAGGTAACGCTCGTCAAAGCAATGGGCGTCGATACCGCCGATCAGTCCGAACGGGTTGCGCGCGGTTTCCAGATAGACCGGCGTCGCCCCCGCCTGTATCAGGGCGCCGTGATGAACCGATTTATGGTTATTACGATCAAACAGCACCAGATCGCCGCGGGTCAGCAACGCGTTGGTGACGACCTTATTGGCCGACGAGGTGCCGTTCAGCACAAAATAGGTTTTATCCGCGTTAAACACTTTGGCGGCAAATTTTTGCGCTTCCTTCGCCGAGCCTTCATGGATCAGCAGATCGCCCAATTTAACATCGGCATTGCACATATCGGCGCGAAACATATTCTCGCCGAAAAATTCGTAAAATTGGCGCCCGGCGGGATGTTTGCGGAAAAACTGGCCGCCCTGGTGGCCCGGGCACGCAAAGGTGCTGTTGCCCATGGCGACATATTGCGTCAGGGTATCAAAAAACGGCGGCAGCACGCCCTGCTGGTAGCGCGCGGCGGCGGCTTCCAGTATCGGCCCGTGGTCTTCCGCGCCGCTCAGGATAAGCAGGCCGGTCTGCGGCGGCAAGGCGACATCAGCGGCGTGCTCCCCGCTCTCCACGGCGATAAAAGCCGGAATCGACAGCCCGGTATTGCGCAAAATGCTGAGCACGCCCGCGCGCGCGTCCGCCACGGAAACGACCAGGGCCGCGACATCGGTAAAATCGGTGCTATCCAGCGGCACGATGTCCCGCGCGGTAGACAAACGATCGGCAAAGGCCGCACTGGCCGCTATTTTTAATAATTTCATGTCACCAATCCCAAAGGTTAAGGATGAGTGTATGTGCCTGAGAGCACGCGATGGGAGAACAACGTATCTTCCCGCATAAGATGTCTTCGCTATTTTCGGTTGTAAAAACAGCGCGTTATCGGAAATACTGGTATTAACAGCGGCCGATAAGCATCAGTAAAAGCAGAGCCAATCTCTGTTTTTACGACTGCTTAACAGGAAGCCGGGATATACCCTCACCGCATGGTGAGCAGGGGTGTACTTCGGAGGCGAAGATCGTTTGGGCAAATATCGGATAACACCAGGCATTGATGCCCGACGCTATAACGCAGCAGCATGGAATGTATCATACCGGCGGCTCCCAAAGACCTTGCAGCAGTGATAAGAGAAATTTGCGCAATAATTGCATTTTTTTACGCCGGGTTCAAGCAAAAATATTGCCAATAAGCAAAAGCAAATTTGATATTAACCATATGATAAACAATAAATTTATATTATTCAGTTAAATTATGACATATCTTATTTCTCCACCGCCTTAAAGTCATCGCGTTATACGCCCATAACCCGGGCTCCAGCGAAGGAAAATGCATGGATAAAGTCTTCCTGTACCTGGCCTGCTTACCTGCCTCATCCGCCATCCCATAAGAAATACCGCGGCCCCTGGCCCGTCAGCGCCGGCCAGGATGGTGTGATTGACAATAAACAGCGCTTCAACTTTTTCCATTCGCCAACCAGGCATGATCATAATGACCAATAAAATACGTTTATCGCCACGTATAAATACCGGCGCCATAATGAGAAATAGCCTTAGCGTATTTTTGCTATAGAAAATAATGAAATAATCGCATCCGGAAAAAGGGCGCTATCACGTATTACCCTGGTTTTTTACGCCGCCACCCCGGATACGCCCGCGGGCGGCACAACGCTGACTGCGTGAAAACTCGCCGATCGAGCGGATAAAGATGATAAAGCCGTTGACGTCATCCCGGCGATACGGTTTAATGCGCCCCGTTGCCCGGATAGCTCAGTCGGTAGAGCAGGGGATTGAAAATCCCCGTGTCCTTGGTTCGATTCCGAGTCCGGGCACCATGATTTAAAGAAACCAGCCTAACGGCTGGTTTTTTGCTTTCTGGCTTACGGACTCTCCATCGAACCGAGTTCGATAACTCGCCTCATCCCTGAGGCTCGCCCTGCGGGCCAGCGCTAAAGCGCTGTGCAAAAACGCTCCCGGCGTTTTTGTCCGAGTCCGGGCACCATTTTTGATTAAACCAGCTTAGCAGCTGGTTTTTTGCTTTCTGGCATCGGGACTCTCCATCGAACGGCGTTCGATGACTCGCCTCATCCATGAGGCTCGCCCTGCGGGCCAGCGCTGACGCGCTGTGCAAAAACGCTCCCGGCGTTTTTGTCCGAGTCCGGGCGCCACTTCTTCTTTTTTATGCTTTCTTATGAATCCCTATGGTATTGCAATTCAATAAGTTGGCGTAAAAACCCTTTCCGATACGTTTTGATTTATCCCTAGGTATCCGGAAAATGTGGGGTCAAATTGCGGGTCATTCAGTTCGATGAATGGAGAGGCCCTCACATGGCTCTGACTGACAGTAAAATCCGCGCTGCAAAAATCTTGGTAAAATCCTACAAACTCACCGATGCCCACGGTCTGTATCTACTGGTATCCACCAGCGGCTCGCGTCTGTGGTATTTCCGCTACCGCTTCGGCGGCAAAGAATCCCGCCTGGCCTTAGGCACCTATCCGCAGGTAACCAATTAACACTAGCGGAGGCCCGGTCAAAGGCCTCCGGACTGATGCCGCCCAGATGGTTGTGTCGGCAAGTACGGTCTTTCAGCTCATATCTTAATTTTCACGCTGTCTGAACAACAGGTAAGTATGTCCGGTTCAGAAATCAACTGGTATACTGAGGCATTAAAAAACCCATAAACTATTGATATGCCAGTATACCTTTCAGATAATTTTATTGAATTCCCCCATGGTGACTTTACAGCGCATCGCTTTGACTTTTGTATAGAGACACATAATTTCATTGTGTTGTTTGCCGAGGTGATAACCTCAGATCCTGAGTATCACGACTACCGAAGTGATGAAGCCGGATTTAAAATTCCCACACGTTGTTATGACGTAAAATTTGACCGGCTCGAAAATTTTGAAAGCGGCAATTTTTATGAACTGCCATCCAAAAGCCAGTGTTCCAGAAGGCTAAATTTTACCGACGAATTAGCGGAAGCGCTGGAAACAATCATAACGCTACATCACAACGTTTATCGAGCCAGGGCATACCTTGCAGTTGCAGAGACGCCGAAGCTATAACGCTTCTATGACCGTGTTTTACAGCAATCGCCACATGATGTAGTATATGAAGTGAACGCCGGACTTGGCGAAGGAGGAATGGGTTATGCACTCAAAACACGATATTTCAACCATTAAACGGATGACAATGGCCGAGCGTAAAGCTGAAGCCATGCGCCAGCTTAAGGCTTCTTTTGAACGTGCGGCAGGCAATGGCACGTTGCGTAGCCGTGATGCAAACGCCGGTTGACTATACGCTTGCGCTGAAACCTGCTACAGCGTGTTTTTTATACCTGCTTTTTGTTAATTCCTTCAGCACCGGGCATTACCCTTAAAATTATATGCCACTAAGCGGGTCAATCTGCGGATCTTGGCAACGGGGGGAGGAAAAATTTATGATGGAATACAAATCAATAGTGAACTAAAATGTTACCGAGTCCGGGCACCATGATTTAAAAAAACCAGCCTAACGGCTGGTTTTTTGCTTTCCACCATTCAGTATTCCGGAACCCTGTTTACTTCCTCGATAAATTTTATCCCGTCTACGGTGCGTATCCAGCGCGGCGCGCGCAGTTCATCGGCGAAATACACCACCAAATCAAACAGCAGCCCGGCCAGTACCGGCTCCATCTCCGGCGATAATTTACGCTCCGCCAACAACCGCGCCAGCGCCTGGCCGTACCCGCAGAGCAGATCGGCATCGGGTTCAAAGCGAGGGGTGGTCATGGGCAGGTCATCCACGGTCAGGCTTGCCATCAGATGAGGCGGAATGGCATCGTCCAACGTGGACCGCAGCTGCGCCAGGCAACAGTCAAGCCGTGCGCTGAGCGCCTGGCGCTGCGCCGGATCGTCGCTTTGCAGCAAAGCGTCGGCCAGGTTTTCACAATGGCCGGCCAGAACGGTGAAATCAGTGGTTGAATCGAACGGGATGGAAAGTAACGCGTGAGTGGGGATCGTAGCCATAGGGCGGCCTCCAGTGAGTAACGAATTACTTCCACTACCGGAGAGGCTAATCTCGCGGGTGGTGGAACCGGACGGGGTTAGCCTTACCGGCCTCACTGACACCGGCGCGTCTTGCGACGCCCCCGCCCGGCCCACCATTGAAAGGTAGCCGAACGCACGACACAAAAAAAGCGCAAACGCGCCTTATGTCGTCAGTGAAGTTATGCAGGAGGCTAATCCCGGCGCCTGATTTTGCAGGCGAGGCTAAAAGATACCGTTAACGGCGATTAACCGCAAGTGATTTTCAGGCAAGAGAATGGTTGTTAAAAATCCATTTAACCATTGTTTATCATATGATTATGTTTGAAACATTCAAGCTGCCTTTTTCGCCGTTATCTCGGAAGTGGGAATGTCCACGATCCCAGGGCCAGTCCATTGCCAATAGTAGCCTGTCCGTCAAAACCGGGTAGGATCACTCCAGTTCAACCTTTATAATACGGCCATTCAAGGGAGATTTTTTCAGTACTCGTTAACAGAAACGCCGGTTAAAACCGGCGTTTCTGTTAACGAGATAATAATTATGCAAAGCAGTAAAAATGACCGTTACCTGGCAATCATTCCGGATAAAACTCCGGGTCCATAAATTGTTCAAAAGACCAGGGGCAAGAAGATGGGAAAACGGTGCGCTTGATATTGGTTTCACGCTCCGCGCTGATCACCGCATCGCCGTAGGCATCTTCGATAATTTCCGGAAGATGATGTTTGAGGCTGGGGCTTTTTTTCAGGCGTCGCTCAATCTTACGGCGCTGCTCCTCAATGGTCAGTTTCCAACTCCGTCCTTGTCTTTCCGCCTGGAACTGCCATTTCAACAGGTGGATGAATAGAACTTCAAGACGAGACTCAAGCTCATTTTCCGCACTTGTTCCCATCGACTCAATTTCCTCAAGCAAATTTTTGGTATCCAGTTCGGCGAGACGACCTGAACGCAATAAACCTGCCTGTTCCTGAGTCCAGCCATAAAAGTCACTGTCATAACGGGTTGTCATAGTTACTCCCCTGAATTTCAGGATATTCTGCGGATACCCTGAGTTTGTCAGAGAACAATGCGCCAGTCAAAACCGGTGCATAGGTTTAAAATTAATCAATATTCCACCCTACCTGCTGCTCTTACGTCAAACGCCGTGCGCTGAGCGCCTGGCGCTGCGCCGGATCGTCGCTTTGCAGCAAAGCGTCGGCCAGGTTTTCACAATGGCCGGCCAGAACGGTAAAATCAGTGGTCGAATCGAACAGGATGGAAAGTAACGCGTGAGCGTGAGGAGGGATCGTTGCCATAGGGCGGCCCCCAGTGAGTAACGAATTACTTCCACTACCGGAGAGGTCAATCTCATAGGTGGTGGAACCGAACGGAGTTGACCTTACCGGCCTCACTGACACCGGCGCATCTTGCGACGCCCCCGTCCGGCCCACCATTGAGGTGTAGCAGAACGCACGACATAAAAAAAGCGCAGACGCGCCTTATGTCGTCAGTGAAGTTATGCAGGAGGCTAATCCCGGCGCCTGATTTTGCAGGCGAGGATAAAAGATACCGTTAACGACGATTAACCGCAAGTGATTTTCAGGCAAGAGAATGGTTGTTAAAAATTCATTTAACCATTTTTTATCAAATAGTTACCTTAGAAATATTTAAGCTGCACTATGCTCCGTATCTCGGCCCCGTTATCTCGGCAGTGGGTTGCCGATATCGGCATGGCGGCGATCGCTAAACACAGAAGAATTCATTTCTTCATCTAGACATGAGTGCGAAACGTGTTCCTGATTAACCACTGTTCAACCATCCCTGTAAATAATTTTATCCTATTATCCTTATGATTATATTAGTATAATTGTGGGTAGTTGCAATACTGGGCGCACGCTTACCCAGCAGATGCAACAACCGGCAAAATCACTGTCTCCCCCTTGTGTATATGGCATATTATCGGAATGTTGTATATATTGTAGATATCAGATATATAGTTAAACTATCACAAGGAGTCAGATCATGATCACACGAGAAAAAGGCTCTTCTTTTAAAGTCATGGCAATCCCCGCAGACAATATCTCGTACTTTAAAACTGATGACGGACATGCTGACATGACTATTACAGTGCCGGACTTCTATGATGACCAGGAAGATCAGACAGAGCTGTACTATGTACTGAAGCGTCCTCCATCCATTGATGACGTAACCTTTAAAATTGCGCTTGATGCCGCTTTCCGTGCCGTAACCGGGATGAGCCAACGTCCCAAGACCTCACAGACAGCAACCGCTTCAGTAAAGGTTAAGACCGGAGGCAGGCAAAGGAGCGCAGGGACAACCAACACAGAACGTCTGGAGAAACTTAAAAAGATCATCCTGAATGACAGCGAGTGGCTACCTGCCCAGGAAGTTTCACGCCGAGGGGGAGCCAGTGCCGATGTGAAAAACCCCAGCGGGTTACCAAATCGCTGGAAGCGGGCCGGAAAGATTTTTGCCATAACATCGGAAGGTAGGGACCTGTATCCGGCTTATGCGCTGGATATCGGTGGACAACCCCTGCCACTGATGAAAAAGATCATAGAACTGTTCGGGGAAACAAAAACACCATGGTCTCTAGCCGCTTGGTTTGGCACCCCCAATAGCTGGCTGGGTAATAAAAAACCCAAAGACCTCCTGACCTCAGCGCCGGAGCGGGTATTGGAAGCCGCATTACGGGCTAAGGAGGGGCCTGTCCATGGTTAAAAAAATCAAAATCCCCGGAAAAACCGATATCCTTTCGGCCAGGCTGACAACCTGGCCGAAAGGAAAAATCATCGAGCGCATCCACCCATCGCAGTTTGGTGCGACAGAATTTAACCCGGGAAAAGGCAAAAGTAGGTTCAGTCCCATTATAGACAGCGAAGGCAATAGCATCCCGACATTGTACGGTGGGGAAAATCTGCCGGTCGCACTGATGGAGACGGTGTTACATGACCTCCCCTCACCCTGCGAAGATGCGCCTGTAGAGCTATCCACTCTGGACCAGCTTGCCCGCAGCCAGATTTCTTCCAAAAAAGATATTCAGCTTGTTGACCTAAACCCCCGGTTCATGAAAAAAAACGGCATCACGCAAGGCGATTTGCTCGGCTCTTCCGCAGATAACTACCCGGAGACGCGTAGATGGGCCGAAAAAATCCATGGCGACAATCCTAAGGCTCAAGGACTTCAGTGGCCTTCCAAACAGCACGGCGATAAGGCCATTATGTTGTTTGGAGATCGCGTAGATATCCACGATCTCGACGTTACTATTGATTCCGAACCTGCCGCAACGTCAGCAGGCGTTAATAACGAACTCACCGTCCTAGCCGATGAAATGGCTCTGGTTCTTGTCCCCAGACATTTCACATAGATAATACAAAACTACGCGTGAATAACAATATCATGACGATTTAGAGATGCTTTAACGGAATATTCACCGCCGTCAGATTGCAGACCACATCAGGGCTTTTGCGGCCAAACTTGGAAGATCGCACCAGCGGAATCCGCTGCTGCGCGGCGTTGCGCATTGCCTGGCTGACGCCGCGCAAAACCCGACTTACGGCGTAACGCTAATCGTCAAAACGAACGACTAACCCGCGCCCACACCCGCGGCGTACGATCCACGTCGCTTTGCGCATCGGCATTACCCAGCTTCCATGCCGCGACAGCCATCAAATGCCAGTTGCCGGCAGACAATGTCGAGCCCACGCCCGTAGCGGAAAGGCTGCGGTGATTTTCGCCGTCAACCCACGTGTCTTTGTTCAGCCGCACTTCGCCATGGTCGACGAAGGTGAACAACTGCGCGATCTCGGTCAGGGCGTAACGCAGTTCGACGTTGGCCACATAACCTTGGTCGCCCTGTGCTTCGCCTTCTGGATAAGCCCGTACGCCATACGCGCCGCCGAGGCTGATTTTTTCGGAGGAATCAAGGTTGCCGCCGGCCCATTGGCCTTGGAGCTGACCATAAAGACTGATCCGATCCGTCAGGCGCTGCAGGCGCACGACGCTGGGATTGATCTTCTGAAAGGTGCCGCGAGTCTTGGCAGTTTGATCGTCCAGCACTTTGTCTTGCTGGTTATCCAGCGTCAGGTTGCCTTGGCTCCAGGCCAACGAGAACGCATTCGAACCGCCACCCAAAAAATTGTCGCGGGCGGTGCCGTTGAGGCTGGCGGTCACGACATGCGAGTGTTTGTTGCTTTTGTAGTCGTAAAGATCGATGTCATCTTTTAAGCGTTTGTCATCGAATTGCAGTTGCGCAGTCAGGATGAAATCCCGGGTGCGAATCAATGGCTGCTGCACAAACACGCTGGCAATCTTCGCGTTGCCAGAGGCATCAAGATGGTCAAAATTCTTGGCCAGCTGATAATTCATGTCCGAGTAAGCGACGCCGATTTGCGTCGCCCACGGACCGATCGGCAACTGATACGCCGCCCGGTAGTAACGCTGATCTTCATCAGAGCCCATAATCCGCATGCTGGCCTGATCGCCAATGCCCAACGGGCTGGCGAGGTTCAGCGTGCTGCCAAGTCGGTATTCACCGGTGAAGCGGTTGCCATAGTTATCCAGATCCACTTGGCCCGACACCATCGGCGCCGAGCGGGCATCGACCACCAGGTCGCTGGCGCCCACGGCTGTGCCGGGTTTCAGCGTGGACCGGACTTCGACGCCGGGGGTTTCCTGAAGCAACAGCAGACTGCGTTCCAGGGTGCCGGCGCGCACCGCTCCACCGTTTTTCAGCGCGTGAAGCGGTACCGCCAAAGTGCCGTCGCTGATGCGCGACGCGTTTTTGAGCGTCACTTCGCCAAAATGACCTTCGAGCACGGCGATGGTGACGATGCCATTTTCCACGTCCTGGGCCGGCAAATAAGCCCGCGCCAACGGGTAACCTTTGTGTCGGTAAAACAGGGTGATACGCCCGGCAGCCGCCTGCAACTCACTAAAGCTGACCGTGCGATTTCGCAGGTCGGCCAACAATGGCAGCAGATCGGCGCTGCCGATTGCCTGATTGCCGGTCAACTTGAATTGCGCGACCTGCATTGTCGGCCCGCTGGTCGTCGGGTTGGTGTCCGGCTTGTCGGGAAGGTTCAGATCCAGCGTCTGGCGCGGCGGTAACGCCGGCGGTTTCGTTTGGATCTCACGGATCGATTGACCCGCGTCCGGCGCAATTTCAGCCTTGGCCGCACCCGCAGTTAACGTCAGGAGAGCCAGGGCAATGGGAGTAAGGCGGATACGCATGAATCAAAGTCCTTCTGGAAGGCGCAAGCCTTGCTCAATTACGCTATAGAGGTTGTCGGACGGCAGTTGCACCGCCAGAGGCGTGGTGGGGGTCGGCAATTTACGCAGAGGCTTGGTGGTTGCCGCCGCTACGTTTTCGGGGGCGCTGAGCAATTGGAGTAGCACCTCCAGAGACGTAGGGGGTGACGGCAATTCGTGCAGCGGCGTGGTGGGCGCCGCCGCTACGTTTTCGGGGGGGCTGGGTAATGGGTTTAGCGGCGTTACACCGATATTGAACACACCGTCAGTGAACGCGATGGCGTAATTGCTGTTGTTCAGCGTGCCTTGTTCAATCCTGTATTGACCGACGGTTTCGCCCGCACTGCGCGTCAGATTGCCGTTGAGGTGGTCACCGTTAACCAGATTGCCATTGGTGGTCCACGTCAGTGCCGGATCGCTGGCGTTGACGATTTTGCCAAGGTTGTTGGCGGTAACGACCAGGGCGCGGGGATCGACGGTCCATTGGCCATCGGATGTTTGGGTCACGGTGTAGTTGCCATTGGCGAGGACCCCCTGCACGCTCAACACATAGGTGCCGACGTGGGTGGTGTCGCTAATGCCTGTGCTGCTCAAACCGGTCAGTACCGATACACCTTGGCCGTTGACCAGGCCGCTGGCGCTTAGGGTCGGCTGGACATGAGTAGCGCCGTACGTTGAGCTACCGCTGTTGACCGCCACGGTGATGTTTCTGGCATTGACTGTCCAGCTGCCATTGATGCGTTGATCGATCACGTAGTTACCGTTGCTCAGCGTACCGACCACATGCAGCACGTTGCTGCCTGCGTTATCGGCGCTGGTGATGGCGAAATCGTTGCTCAGACCCAGTCCGCTATCGAGATCACCATTAACCAGGCCCGTGACGCTGATGCCCGGTTTATCCGGGGTGACATCGCCGTACGTTGAGCTGCCACTGTTGGCCGCCACGGTGATGTGTCTGGCATTGACTGTCCAGCTGCCATTGATGCGCTGATCGATCACGTAGTTACCGTTGCTCAGCGTACCGACCACATGCAGCACATTGCTGCCTGCGTTATCGGCGCTGGTGATGGCGAAATCGTTGCTCAGACCCAGTCCGCTATCAAGATCACCGTTGACGAGGCCCGTGACCCCGATGCCCGGTTTATCCGGGATGGCATCGCCGTACGTTGAGCCGCCGCTGTTGGCCGCCACGGTGATGTGTCTGGCATTGACGATCACGTTTCCGGTGTTCGCGAGTGCGACCAGGTAACCACCCAAACCGCTTAACGTATTTTGGATTTCCTGGATGGCGTAACTGCCCACATTTGCGGTAGCCGCCGTTCCCATCGAAGACATCGCTAACGTGCCGGCCACCACGTTAGCCAAGGTATCGGCGGCGAATGCTCCTGCGACACCGGCACTCACGCCAGAGGTGGTATACGCAGAGCTGACGTCTACCTGGTCGCCGTAGGTCTTGCTGACGTTTGCCGCGGTGTAGGTGACCGTCGGTTGATAGCGGAACACGTACCGGTTGCCGATTACGGCGCTTGCTGGAAGGGTATTCATGTTGGCATTCCAGATAGCCGTATTGTTGCTGTTTAGCCCGGCAAACGTATCGGTGGTTGGGGTATTGGAATAAATCACCCAGTGGTGTCCGGCGACGGCCGAGGCGGTAACGGCGTTACTGCCGGCGTTGTTGATAAAGGCCCCCGGGGTGGACAACACCACATCTGACCCGCTGACATGCCCGCCCTGTGCGATGGTCAAATCACCTGCGACGCTCAGGGTGCTGCTGCCGACAGCGCTCAGGGATTGGTCAACAATGAAACTCCCGGCCTGGGTGAGTAGCACATCATCGGTGGCGTTCAGGCCACCGCCATCGAGGGTAAACAGCTTATTGGCGCTGTCTACGCCGCCGCTGGCCGCGTTCAAATCAGTCAGCAGCGAGGACAGTGAGTTTTCATCGCCAATGAGTACCAGCGTGTTAGCCGTCAGATTGATGTTACTGGTCGTATCCGTAACACCCTGAGTGAAGGTATTAGCCAGATTGCCGCCGCTTTGCGCGTAGGTGAACACATTCGTGTTCGCCAAGGCGCCGGGCGCGAGCAGACTGTAATAGTAACCATCGGCGCCGATGGACGAGGTACCGGCCACCGCGCCGTTAATCACGGTGGCGACTTGGCCAGCCGCATCGCTGTTTTGAGCAAAGCCGGAAATGGCTTGCGGTGTGCCGTGCGGATAGTGGGATGTCAAATAGGGGTAAAGACCGCTGGCGGTGGCCCAAACGGTATTATCGAAATCAGAAGGTAATACGCCCTGTAATTGTGCGGTGGTTAACCCGGTGACACCGGAAGCGACACCGCCGCCAATCCCAACAGCATTGCCGCTGGTCACGCTATTCCAGTAAACGTGGGTAACCGTACCAGCGGCTTGATTGTAGCCAATGGCGCCGCCAACGTTAATGCCCGCCGTCCCCCGCACTTGGCCGGTGGAATAACTGGAGGAAACAGCACTGTCGTTATAGCCTGCGACCCCGCCCACAATATTATCAGCTTGGACATTGCCGAAATTGTAGCTATTTGTGAGCGAACTGGACGTATCGTTAAGGCCAACAACACCGCCGACAAAACTGTCGCCCGATATGTTGCCCGTATTGTAGCTGTTGGAAATCGTACCCTGGTAGCTGTTGCCGGCTACCCCGCCAACACGCGTGTTGCCCGATACGGTCCCGGTGCTATAGCTGTTGGTGATGGTGGCGCTTTCGTTAGCGCCCACTACCCCGCCAACGTAGTCACCCGTACCGCCATTGACGTTGCTGGAACTGTGACTGTTTGTCACCAGGGCACTGCCGTTATAGCCGGTTATTCCGCCTGTCCAGCGGGTGCCCGTCACAGTGCCCATGCTGTAGCTGTTTGCAATCGTCGAGCGATATCCATTCAAGCCGGCGATTCCCCCGATCATAATGCCGGAGGATGACGTTGACACCGTGCCGCTGAAATAGCTGTTTAATATAGAGGAGAAACTATCGTTCATCGAGACGATACCGCCGACGTAAGATCCGCCGCTGATAGCGCCATTCACTAAACCCAGGTCCCGAACCGTTGCCCACTGATTGTAACCAAACAGCCCCGTGTAATTTGCGTACGGAGCCGTGATGGTCAAGTTCGATAGCGTATGGCCCAAGCCTTCGAAGGTGCCGGAGAAGGGTGAATCATCATCATTATCATAGCTCCCCACAATGGCGTTCGTATAGGTGACGCCACTCGCGTCCTGATTACGCGCCAAGGCGTAATGGCCGGCTAATCCGCCCGCCGCAGTTTGGTTTGTAATTGCGCTGGACGAAGCTGGATCCCCGTCGATTCCGTCGATGTCGGCCATGCTGTAAACCAGCGTGTAAGCCGAACCGTTGATGTTCAACCGCTGCCCGCTGCCTTGCGGTGCCGTGAAACTGGCCGAGACGCCATCGGCGAAACTGAGATCGCCGCTGCCGCTGCTGGCGCCGTTCCTGTTGTTATTCGTCACCAGTACCAAGCCGCCTGCACCGGTGACGGAGACGTTGGCATTGATGGCAATGGAGTGGAACGAGTCCAGCGTTAGGGTATTTGGCGAACTCCAGCTCAAGGCGGAATTAACGGAAATATCACCGGGGCCGGTTGCCGTGGAGGCCGCAGATCCACCGGTCGTGGAGGCGGTGGTGCCGGTGGTTTGCAGGGTGACGTCGGTGTTCAAGAGCGCGGCGTTGATCGTGGCCGCTGAAACGTCATCAACGATCAGGTCTTCAGGATCCACCAGCCAATCACCCGTTTTGCCTTTCGTCGCCGAGGTGCTCACCTGGATGCCAGTGAAGTCAACGCTGTGGCCGGAGGTTTCTACAGACCCGCCGTCACCGCTGTGCGTACCGCCCCTGGCCGAAAAATTGCCCCTGGCCACGGTCGTTCCGTCGGACCAAACGACAATGTCGCCGCCTTTTCCCGTGGTCCCGGCGTCAGCCTTGAGGCTGCTGCCGGCATCCACGCTGGTACCTTGTGCGTGAGCCAGGGTGCCTTTGCCTTGAGCTTCGCCGCCGATCTTAATGCCGCCGCCACCGCTGGCGCCCGAGGCATTCAGGGTGGCGGACGCGAGCGCAATGTTCTGGCCGGTGATTTGAATCGCGCCGCCCGTGCCTTGGGTTGCCGAGACATCTAAGGTGCCGGCGATGTGCGCCAGGCCGCTGTCGCCGCCGCCGAGGGAGATCTTGCCGTTCTTGTGCTGCAAGCCCCGCGCTTCAATCACACCAGTGTTGTTGACCACCGTCCTGAGCAGCGCATTGCTGGCCGCCGCGGTCATAATGACCTGGCCACCGTCGGCTTGAATCAACTGGCGGTTTTCCGCCAACGCATTCTTGGCCGCTTCATCGACCTGGACATTAAGCAAGCCATCGCCAGCGAAGTCCAACGTCACCGCCTTGCCGGCGGCCAATGCTACGGTACCCAGTTTCGCAACAATCACGCCCTGGTTGCTGACGGTGCCGCCGAGTAACGCCACGGCACCACCGTCGGCTGCGGTAATGGTGCCCTGGTTGACGACGCTGGCGTTGCCGCCATCACCCTTGAGCGCGTATTTGCCGTTGGCGAAATCCCGGTTCGAGAGAGTGAGTGTCGAAGCCACCAACCCGCCGACACTGACGGAGGCACCCTGACCAAACAGCACGCCATTGGGGTTGATCAAGAACACCCGGCCATTAGCGTTAAGTTGGCCTATGATCTTCGAACCGTCAGCACCGATCACCCGATTCAGGGCGATCGAATCAGCGCCGGGCTGAACAAAGGTCACTTTGTTGTCTTTGCCAATATCAAAACTCTGCCAATCCATCGCCATTTTTTGGCTGGACTGATTGATCGTCAGTTGATGATTGGCCGCCGTGCCAATCTGGCCGCTGCCGAGAACGACATGACCGCCGGTGGGCAAATCTGCGGCAATGCTGACAACAGGCATGCAGAAAATACTGCATGAGATCAGGGCAATGGCAAACGGTAGCGGCTTGAGCGCTCCGTTACATGGGGTTGAATGATCATCGACCTGAATCGCACCGACTTCACTGCGTTTGCCACGGCGAGTGGCAAGCTCACTGACGACCACAAAGGCATTACAGCTGTGGTTCCAGATCACGCTGAAGATGCAATTCATAGGTACTCCTTGCTTAAGCGGGTAGAAATGCATGCTGACTAAGCTGTATTAGCGCCAGAGGGCGCGCTATCGTTGACGCACATTGGAAGGGCAGACGCCGGTTGCGCCTGCATCACAAACAACGGCAGGGATGGGGAGAATCTTTATCGATAAAAACGTTTAATTACGTGGATAAGATTATTTTTGCGAGATGCGTCGAAGAGAGAGAAATCAGGCGACCAAAACCCCTTGCAAATTGACCCCGTTCGGGGATGCCGGGTGTTAACCCGCCAATTTTCTTTGTCGGCAACCTAAATACCGATGGCGCAACCGTTGTCGGCTGACTTGCGGTATAACTACACAGCCGGACCGCGCTACACCACCTGGTGCAGAGGGTCCGAGTGGTGGTGGAAAATCCGCCATTGCTCTTCTTCCCGGCGAAACAGAACCGTGACGCGCCGGCATCTTACCGTCGCATCTCTCATGTTGGTTACGCGTTCCCGCAAAATGACATAGCCGAGCATCCCGTCGTTAACGGCTGCGATGGGTTCCTCCTGATAGTCGGGCTGCCATCCCCGGTAGTTGGCGGCTGCACGGATTATCGCCGCGCAGACCGCATCGTACCCCGTGTAGAGGCCGCCGTAGGCACCCATCATGGTGACGTCCGGCGCACGGGACCACAGTTGTTGATAGGGCGTATGCTCGCCGACAAGAAGACGTCCGACGGCGGCATGCAGCTCTCCCAGGATGTCCTCCCATGATGGTGGCTTCATGGCAGTAGTCCGATGGTCTTGCGAACGAACGGCTCGACTGCGGCGCGCCAAGCCTTGGGATTGTCGAAGTGCAGTACATGTCCTGCGTCCGGCACCAATACAAACTCACCTGCCGGGAGCACATCCGCCATGCGGCGTGAACCCTCGGCGGGGAAATAACTGTGCTCCCCCGCGACCACCAGCGCCGGGCAGTGAACCTGGCTCAGCTCGGAGGTATGATCGCGGTTATTCCAGTGTGCCCGGCAGGCAAGAACATTGCGCGTACCCGCAAGGGGCCAATAACCATCCCGCCGCTCAGCGAACACCTCGACAAAATAGTCTCCTTCAGCCGGGTGCACTCGTTCGGAATGCGCGCCGATCATGTATTGACCAAAATAGTCCCCGCCGAAATAGGCGTGGATAGCGGCAATACTGTCGAATGGGACCGGCCACTCATCCAGCCATGCCTGCCAGCGTGCCTGGACATCGGGCACCACGGCGGCCATATCGCCGATAACCACGGACCGGACCAGTTCAGGATGCTTGCCCGCGAGTTGCCACGCGGTGAGCGCGCCCATGGAATGACCGATGACCACGGCAGGCGCGAGGCCATATGCATTAATCACCGCGGCGGCGTCCTCGACATGCGCGTTGCGGTCGTAGGGCCCTTCGGGCGCGTCGCTTAAGCCGTGGCCGCGGGCATCGTATCCGATCACTTTTCCATGTTCGGTCAGCCACTGCGCCGTTGTTGACCAGGTCGTTGCCCGGCCCATCATGCCGTGGATAAGGAGAATCCCTCCGCCCTGCCCGCCGAAGTCGATTGCGGCCAGTTGAGTGCCGGCAAATCCGGCAATGTTGCTGCGCTTCCAGCTCATAGGCTTATCCTCTTTTTCCTGTGTTGATCATCAGCGATGTGGGGCCATGGAATCCCAGGTTCGTATTCCAGACGGGTTCGGTTTGCTGACTCACGTCGAAGGAAGGGTAGCGCGTGAGCAGTAGAGAAAGCGCGATTTGCGTCTGTTGGCGCACCAGCGTCGCGCCGATGCAGGCATGCGGGCCGGTGCCAAAGGAAAGATGCCGGTTGGGGGTGCGGCGTAAATCAAGGGTTTCAGGGTGATCAAAAACCGCCGGATCCCGGTTCGCGGAACCGACATAGGGCAGCACCAGTTGCCCCTCCTCGATGCGGTAACCCTTGTAGGTGAATGTCGTGGCCGCCCTGCGGCCAATGTACTGCACGGGCGTACCGTATCGAAGGAACTCCTCTATCGCCAGCGGCAACTGTTCCAGATCCGCCGCCAGCGCGCGCCGTTGGGCCGGATGCTGGTGCAGCGCCCAGACGGCATTGCCAATCAGATACCTTGTGGGCTCCAGCCCTGCGAACATCAGCAGCATGCACTGCGCGGTCGCTGATTCGATATCGAACTGGAATCCCTTGCCGCTATCGCTCATTAAACGGTTAAGTATCAGATCGTCGCGGCGGGATGTTATCGCGTCACCAGCAAGCGCGCGTAAATAACGCCCGAATGCGTGGAGACTTTTCTGGCCGCGTTGTACCTCTTCCACACTCAGATCGCTTGCGCCAAACAGGTACGCGATATCATCGGACCAACTCGCCAGTTGCTCATGATCACCGTCAGCCCCGCCCAGCAGCCGCGTGATCACTATTGCGGGTAACGGACGGGCAAAATCGGCAATCAGATCGACACGGTCCCGCTCCCGCCATGCCGCCATGAGATCCCCGGCAACATTGCGGATAACGCTGGACAAGGAACCTTTGCTGAGCAACGTTGGACACGACCAGTCCAGCCGTTGTCGACGCTGCGCATGGTCATGTCCATCAAAGAAGGCTAACCACTTGCTGAGAACGGGAATCATGTCGGCAAACTGTGCTCGATCTTCGTCGGGCAACGCCAATAACGGCAAGGCGGACCGATCATTGGTCAGTCTCGGATCCGTTAACAGCGCCTTGACGTCAGCGTAGCTGAACAGCAGCCACGATCCGCCATACATCGTCGAATAGTGAATGGGCTCTTCCCGCCGAATTTTGTCGTAGTACGGATAGGGATCCGCCAACAGCTGTGGGTTGCTTAATGAGAAGTCTTTTATTTTGAATGGGTCAGTAGCACCTGAGCGATGTAATTCCATTATTAGCACCTCGTAAATAAGGCATAGACTCCTGCGAACCGTAAAGCGGCACTCCGGCGAAAATATGTTAAAAAATAGCGCCAAGGAACTTATTACATTTACTACAGATTACGTCTTCTGATTAAATTACCTCTTGTGCTAATAAAGCAAGAACACGCATGGGCCAAAATCGCCCTTATAAACCTGACTTAAATGACAAGGCCCTTCGATTTAGCTAATGAATGATAATACTTATTAACCTATTTTAATTTCGTTAGAATATTTTTATTATATATGAATTTATATATTAAATTTTTTTAAGTTTATTTATAATAAATAAAAAAGCTTCCCAACCCTCAATATCAAGACTGAAATATTCAGAATTCATTTATCTGTAAATAATATGTATACCTCAAGACAATTACCAATGAAAAAATAAGGTAATGCGATCCTCTTCAAATTTTATAAACTATTCTCTTTTAAACATAGCGTTAGCCAAGTCCCTGCTGCATTACCGGTTCGGCGTGCAACGTAGATGTGGGTGGCAGGCGGTCTGCATTGAGGTGGTGACTGGTCTGTCAGTTTTGGCGCCCATAGCGGCATCAAATGGTATGCCAGCGTATCCGGTACCGCATGGTTAGCTATGGAAAGCGACAAAGCCCCATTACAGCTGGAGGCCGGGGATGGTGTTCTGTTACCCAACGGCAGACGCGTTGTCTTGGCTCGGGATGTACCGCATCCCGCCGCGCAACTACGCCAGACAACAATATCAGGCTGTACAAGCGTGACAAAGGGGGGTGATGACAGGCCACGCCGCTTGCCCGGACCAGGACACAACACCTCAGTCAGGACAACCCGTATCGCCTGTCGCACGGTGAGCACGGGATTGCCCGGGACATATCCGCGGACGGCATGCTCGTGCGTCCGGCGCGCGCGTCAACCCGTTGCCGCCTGGTGGGGATTAATGCGCGCCGGCAATGGATAACGGATTACAACCGCCGTTTTGCCCCTTGCGCTGATAGCCGGGCTTCGCCTGGTCACACTTTGATATATCGGCCTGGGAATGAGCCGGTTAGGCCATCTTCCAGACTGTAAACCGTTTCGCCCCGTAACAGGGTCCGGACAATCCGGGCGCCGATTGTCCGGCCGACATAAGCGCTGATTTTATTCCTGTACTCAAGCTCCTCCGCTTTAAGGGTATAGGGCGAGTTCGGCTTGATAAAGGCAAAGTCGGCATCCTTACCAATCGCAATGCTGCCTTTGGTATGCAAAGCAAAGCGGTCGGCAGGATTGGTGGCGATGAGTCTGGCAAATTGCGTCAATGGCATCCCCCGTTTTTGTACGCTTTCATCAAAAAAAATATCAACGTCATTTTGTACTCCGGCAATGCCGCCCCAGGCGTCAAACGCATTGTTTCTGTTTTTCAGTTTTGCCGGACAAGGTGAATGATCAGAAGTGATAAAGTTTATATTGCCGGCCAGCACATGCCGCCATAAGCCATCCTGCGCCCTTTGGTCGCGAATAGGCGGCGAGCATTTTGCCAACGGGCCGATATCGTCCAACTCATCAGTCACAAAATACAAATATTGATTACAGGTTTCACAGGTAATATTAACCCCTTCCCCGCGCGCTTTCACCACCTCGTCCACGGCTTCAGGACTTGATATATGGCAAAAATTAATGGGACAGCCGGTCATCTTCGCAAACAAAACCGCACGCCGGATGGCTTCAACTTCCGCGAAAACCGGACGCGTGGCCACATAGGATGTTAACGATCCCTCGCCTTTTTTATAGGCAATTTTCGCTAGACGGTCTGTAATGGCGGCGTTCTCAGCATGAATCATCAAAACCTTGCCGGTTTTGGCTATTTGCCGCATGCCTTCATAAAGGGAATAATCATCAACATTCAGAAAATCACCTTTAATGGAAGGATCGCCGCACGTTGCCATAAAGCATTTATATCCAACCACTCCAGAGTCGCTCTGCTCTTGGATTCCATTATTCTCTAAATTATAAGGAACCAAGCCACCATGAGACGCGACATCAATGACTAATTTCCCTTCTCCGGCAGCATATTTAATTTCCAGTGTTTTTTTATCGACGGTGGCCGGCAATTGGTTCAGCGGCAGTTCGATAATCGTGGTAACACCGCCTTTGGCGCAGGCCCTGGTTCCGGTAACATAGCCTTCCCAGTCGTTGCGAATGCCGCCCCCCGGTTCATTTATATGAACGTGCGCATCCACCATTCCCGGGCTTACCACCAGACCCTTTGCGTCAATCACGTGTTCAGCCCCTTTTAATGCCGAGCCGATGGCGGCAATTTTACCGTTTTTAATGGCGATGTCGGCAGGCACTTCGCCCTGTTCTAAAATAACTAAGCCATTAGCAATGATCACATCGTAATCACGCACTGCTGCCTGACGGGCAGGCAAGGCGGCGCGACTCTTTACCTCACCGGCGGTTACGGAATTGGGTGCTGTTCCCAACACCCCTATTGCCGCTATACCGGTAATTTCTTTTAAGAGATTTCTTCTATTTTCGGAAAACAAAGCGTCATTTTCCTGATTTTTTTCTTTCGCCTCCGCGCGCTTTCCTAACTTCGCTTTCATCCTTTATTTCCTTATTTTCCTTTTTCATAAAAAATAGCGTCATTAACCCTATTGCGCTATCTGGCTTTTATTGAGCAGCAGCCATAATGATGTTATTTCTTGTCATAGTGATAAGCGTTCAGAACGGCCAGGCTACTCAGTAGGTTCTATTAATCTGATAGGACTCAGTCAGCATAGCGGCAGTGTCGCCATAAACCAAAATATTAAGCCAGGCACGCGGGAATTGTGTTTTTAAACTATTCGACGCGATCGACGCCCGGTAAACAGGGCCGGGCTAAACGGAAGTGTTCATTTTTTTGCCCCTTTGCCGGGTAAACATTCTCCCGTACTTCTCACGGCATGGGTATAGCGTTAAGATTCTGTTTCACGCAATGGATGAGAGATGGATGATGAAGCTCCCCGACCTGAACCTGCTGGTCGCACTGGACGCCCTGCTGGAGGAAGGCAGCGTGGTGGGCGCCGCCCGGCGCATGAACCTGAGCCCGCCGGCGATGAGCCGTACCCTGGGCCGCATCCGGGAAACGCTGGGCGACCCGGTGTTCGTGCAGGCCGGCCGCAAACTGGTGCCGACCCCGAGGGCGCTGGCCATGCGCGAGCAGGTCAGGGCGGCGGTCGAGCAGGCGACACAGGTGCTGACGCCCAGCGCCGAGGTCGACCTGACAACCTTGGCGCGACGTTTCAACGTGCGCGCCACCGACGAGTTCGTCAGTATCCACTTGGGCCGTTTATTGGATGCGATGGCCACGAGTATGCCGCGCGCCATGCTGCGCTTCGCCCCGGAGGAAGACGATGTGGACGACGAGGCGCTGCGCAGCGGCCGCATCGATCTGTTCATCAGCGGCTCGCGCAAGCTCGGGCCGGAGATCCGTGTGCAGTCGCTGTTCACCACCACCTATGTTGGTGTTGCCCGCGAGAATCATCCGATCTTCGATAACGACATGACGTTGCAGCAGTTCACCCGCTGGGAGCATATCAACGTTTCCCGGCGTGGGAAATCCGATGGTCCCATCGACGCTGTAATCGAGGCGCAGGACCTGCGCCGGCATGTCGCCCTGGTGGTGTCCTCGCCCTACACCGCCTTATTCGCTTTGCAGGAATCCGACCTGCTGCTGCTGCTGCCCGCGCATCTCGCACACAGCGCCTTCGCCGCCGGGCTACACATCCGCCTCTTCGACCTGCCGGTCCCCCTGAAGACGGTGCTTCTCACCCAGGCATGGCATCCGCGTCTGCAGAGCGACCCTGCGCATCAGTGGTTGCGGCGCACTATCCGGCTCTTGTGCCGGGAGGATGCGTCGCCTGCCGCCAAGCCGGGAAAGGTATAGCGCGCTGGCGGCGATCGGTGCGTTGAACGCACTCGTTGATTCACTCAAAGTCACTTTCCGTAAGCAATACCGGGCCCTAAAGTAATGCAAATCGTTGCTTTAGCTTTAGGAAATGTTCATCGTGCCTTCTGCGACATTACCACCGGCATCGTCTGTCGCCCCCCTTCCCATCATCACCCGGCTTTGCGGCTGGCTGGCCCGGATTGATCTGACCACTCCGCGCGCCACCTACGTCATGCGATCGACGCTTGCCGCCTGGCTGGCGCTGATAGTGGCCTATCTGCTCGAACTGCAGGCGCCGTATTCGGCCGCTTCCACCGTGCTGCTGGTCATCAACCCGATCCATGGCGCGGTTATCGGCAAAGGCACCTGGCGCGTGCTCGGTACGCTGGCCGGCATGTTGGCCGCCATCGTGCTGATGAGTGCCTTCGGGCAGATGCCGTGGCTGTTTCTGCTGGGCTTTGGCCTCTGGCTGGGGCTGAGCGTGGCGGCAATGACGCTGCTGCGCCACTTTCGCGCGTACGGCGTCGTGGTTGCCGGCTACACCGTGGGTCTGGCGGCCTATGGCGCCCTTGAGCATCCGCTGCTGACGTTTGCTAATGTGATCAGCCGCGGTTCTTCGGTGATGGTGGGAGTGGTCTGCCTGGGGCTGGTATCGATGCTGTTCAGCGCCCGTGGCGTGCGCGGCAGACTCGACGCCCAGTTGCGGCGGCTGGCGGCGGCCATCGCCGATACCCTGGCGACGCAGCTTGGGGCGATCGGCAGCGAGAGCGACGCCGGCGCCGCCCAGGCCGCCTCGGCGAGACAACGCCTAATTGCCGAGGTCTATGGCGTGGACGACCTGCTGGCGCAGGGCAAGGCGGAATCGGCCGACCTGGCGCAGCGCGCCGTGACCGTGCGGCATGCGATGACGTCATTGTTCGCCGCGCTGGTCGGCGGCGTGCCGCCCCTGCCGGCGGACAGCGCCGGCGAGCGGACGCTGCGCGCCTTGCAACCGGCGCTGGAGCAGGCATGGCGCGAAGCGGGGCGCGCCGTGGCAGGCGGACCGCAGGGGGTGGAACCGGCGATACAAACGCTGCGCCGGGTACGCACGCACCTGGGCGCCACGCTTGCCGCGGCTTCAACCGCGGCGCCGGCCGGACAGGTGGCGCAGCTTATCACCGGCGACCGGCTGGTGGAGCAGATCGACGACTATCTCGCGGCGCTGGAGGGCATCGCCACATTACATCACCCACGCCCACGTGGCCCGCAATCGCCGATTCCTTTCCACCGCGATACCACCGCGGCGATGGAGAACGGATGTCGTGCCATGCTGACCCTGGTGCTGGGCGGCGGGTTTTGGGTCCTTACCGGATGGCCGCATGGCAGCATGATGCTGGCGGGGCTGGCGGCCAGCTGCGCGCTGCTGGCGACGGCCCCTAATCCCGCGGCCGGCGCGGTCGAATTCATCAAGGGCACCGTCGTGGCCGTGCCGGTGGCGTTCCTTTGCGCGTTCATCGTGCTGCCCTGCATCGATGGGCTGCCGCTGCTGCTGGTGGTATTGGCCCTGTTCTGGCTGCCGGGCATCTACGCGACGACGATTCCCCGCCACGGGCTGGCCGGCGTGGCCTATCTGGTCGGATTCAATACGCTGGCGGCCGCGGCCAATCCTATGCGCTATGACCTTGCGTTGTTTCTAAACGGGTCGGTGGCGTGGATACTGGCAACGTTTTTCACGCTGCTGAGCTTTCGCCTGCTGCTGCCGCGCAATCTTGCCCGTGACCATGACCGGCTGCGCCGCCGTATCCGCGACGACGCGCTGGCCGTACTGCGCGGCACGCGGGCGGATCGCCGCAGTTGGCAGTGGTATCAGCAGCACCGCATGGCGCAGCTCGGCACCGTGTTCAAAACCCAGCCCGCCGCGCTGGATCACGCCATCGGCGACGCGCTGGCCAGCCTGCATCTGGGCCGCGAGCTGCTGCGCTTGCGCGCATGGCTGCGGCTTGCGCCGACCCTGTCCCCATTGCGCCCGCCGGTCGCGGTCGCGCTGCAGCGGATGGCCCGCCGCGCTGATACTCCGGTCCTGGCCGCCCGGCATGCGCGCCGCGCCGCGCGGACCCTGATGTGGATGGGGGCCGGCGAACCGACCTTGACGGCGGACCGGCAGCGCCTGGCCGCGGCGTTTACCGATGTGGCGGCGCTGCTCGAGGGCCATGCCGCCTATTTCGCTACACTGCCGCGGAGCCGTGCCCATGTTCAGTGAAGTCGCCATCGCCGGCATCTACCTGCCGCCCTTTTTCATCTACGCCTGCATCGCGGTGCCGCTGTTCCTGGGCCTGCGCTCCCTGCTGGCACGCTGCGGCCTGCTGCGCCGGGTCTGGCATCCGGCGCTGTTTGAGTTCGCTATTTCCCTTTGTCTGGTTTCCATACTGATTCTTTATGTCTAACACTATGTCTACTGCCGCATTACTCGTAAAACCCGCCGCGAAAGCGGCCCTGACGCTGGCGGCGATCGTCGCGGCGGTGTTGCTGGTCGCCGCGCTTTGGCGCGCCTACGTGCTCGCACCCTGGACCCGCGACGGTCGCGTGAGCGCACAGGTGGTACATATCGCCCCCGAAGTGTCCGGCACTGTCGCCGCCGTCGCCGTCGCCGATGACCAGTATGTGAAACGCGGCGACGTGCTGTATCGCATCGACCCCGAGCGTTTCCGGCTCGCCGTCGCGCAGGCCGAGGCGCAGCTGGCGGCGGCGACCGCAACGTCGCGCCAGAAGGCCCAGGATGCCAAACGGCGTCAGGGCATGGACGATCTGGTGCCCGGCGAGGACATCCAGCGGGCAAACCAGGCCGTAGCCATCGCCCAGGCGGAACAGCGCCACGCGCAGGTGGCCTTGGACGTGGCGCGATTAGACCTTGAGCGCGCAGCCCTGTACGCCCCGGTCGATGGCTACGTGACGCACCTGCGGCTGCGCCGGGGCGATTATGCCGTGGCCGGACAGCCGAACATCGCGTTGCTGGATGCGCACAGCTTCTGGATCACCGGCTATTTCGAGGAAACCAAGCTTTACGGCATCCATCCCGGCGCGCCGGCGCAGGTCCGGCTGATGGGATACGACGACCTGATCCAGGCGCATGTGTCCAGCATCGGACGCGGCATCACCGATACTAACGAGAAGGCCGACACCCAGGGTTTGCCAAGCGTCGAACCGAGTTTCAGCTGGGTTCGCCTGGCCCAGCGTATCCCGGTACGCGTCGAGATTGACCACGTGCCGCCGGGTATCGTCCTGGTAGCCGGCATGACCTGCAGTATTGACGTCGGCCAGCCGGGACACGCCCCGATTCACCAAGGGCGTTTGACGACCCTGTTGCATCGCTGGATGTAAGGAATGATTATGCGCACAGACATGCATCCCCGCGGATTCACCTTTCCGGTTCCCGTATGGGTACTGCTCCTGGCCACCGGCCTGTCGGGCTGCGCCACCGTCGGCCCCGACTATCAGCCGCCGCGGATCGCGGTGCCGACACACTGGAGCGAGGCGCCGGGCGCCGTCGCAGCCGCCGACCAGGCGCGTTTGCAGACCTGGTGGCGCACGTTTAACGATCCCATGCTCGATCGGCTGGTGGACAGGACGCTGGCCAACAACCAGGATCTGGCCATTGCCCAGGCGCGGTTGCGGCAGGCGCGCGCCGAGCGCGTATCAATCGCCGCCGGCCAGGGGCCAACCGTGTCGGCCGGCGGCTCGGGCGAAGCGTTGCGCTCCAGCAAGAGGCTGGACGATGGGACGCTGGGCGGCCAATCCGGTACCTGGCACGCCGGCTTCGATGCGAGCTGGGAACTGGATCTGTTCGGCGGCACCCGGCGCGCGGTGGAGTCCGCCGATGCGAACATCGATGCATTAGCCCATGACCAACACGCGTTGCAGGTGAGTTTACTCTCGGAGCTGGCGGCCGACTATGCCGGGCTGCGCAGCGCGCAGGCGCGCCTGGTCATCGCCCACGACAACATCCGCACCCTGCATGATGGCGAGCACCTGGCCGAGCGGGCAATGCGGCAGGGCCTGGGAACCGCCACGGACGTTATGCAGGCACGCGCCGAGCGCGAGTCCGCCGAGGCGCAACCGCCTCTCCTGGAGGCAGACATCGCCCGCCTGAGCCATGCCATCGGCGTACTGGCCGGAGGCTTCCCCGGCGAATGGCGGGCCACGCTGGCCAAGCCTGCGCCCAGCCTGCCCATGGTACCGGCTTTGCCACTGGCGTTACCCTCAGACGTTATCCGCCGGCGCCCCGACCTGCTGGCGGATGAACGCCGCCTGGCCGCTGCCACGGCGCAGATTGGCGTCGCCGAAGCAGCGCGTTTCCCGCATTTCAGCATTCCGTTAAGCATCGGTACCTCCGCCAGCCTGTTGCACGACCTGTTTTCCGGCGCCAGCCTGGCGTGGTCGGCCGGGGCGCAGGCAAGCCAGACGCTCTATGACGGTGGCCGCGCGCGGGCCGGCGTCACGGCGGCACAGGCCGGAATGCAGGCGGCGGGGCTGGCCTATGAGCGCGATGTGCGCCTTGCCCTGCGTGATGTGGAAGATGCCCTGACCGGGTTAAATAGCGAACGACTGCGCCAGGCGTCGCTGGCAGCGGCGGTTGGCGACAGCCAACGGGCGCTGGAGGGGGCGACCCGGCTTTATCGCCAAGGCTTGAGTGGCTATCTGCCGGTGCTTACCGCCCAGCGCGCGGCCAATCAAGCCCGCGACGCCCTGGCATTGAGCCAGGGGGACGAAGTGCGCAGCGCTATCGCGCTTTACAAAGCCCTGGGCGCAGGGTGGCAGCGCCAAGCCATGGCCCTGGACAGCCCCGGCGCCGGCCAGCCCAACGCCGCTGCCGATGAATGAATGCACGGCTTTCAGGGTGTGACGCCAACCCGATAAGAAGACGACCGGGCGAGCCAGCAGAACGGCCCTGACCTTATTCCAGACAAGAAACGGCACGCCCCTGTTAATACCCGGTATGAAATCGCGTTAACCGCCATGACTCATTCATCGCCCACGCGGGAACAAGGGAAATTACCGATGACTTATGATGACATTATTTCAGATTTACTTAACTGGCTAGAGTCCCATATCGATCAGCAGTTATCCCTTGATGCCATTGCGGCGAAAGCAGGCTATTCTAAATGGCACCTGCAACGCATATTCCTGAAAATAACCGGCAGTAAGCTGGGTACCTATGTACGGGAGCGAAGGTTATCCAAAGCCGCATTGGCACTCTACCACAGCAGCCGATCCATTTTAGATATCGCGCTGGAATATGGCTTTGATTCGCAACAAAGCTTCAGCCGCGCATTTAAAAAACAATTTTTTATTACGCCCGATCATTACCGCAAGATGGCGGATTGGGATACTGTCGGCCTCAGACCCCCGATACAGTTACACCCTTTTCATGTACCGCAACCAGCGTTAGTGATGCTGCCCCGCTTGGCATTAGTCCGTCTGCCCGCCAGCTTGTATCGCCCGGTAGATAACGATGGTTATCAGGACAATACCTTAGCAAGCGATCTGCGCGGATGCGCACGGGACATCAATGCGGATGGAACGTCGATGCTGTATGGATTACATCATCTTTATCTGGCAAGAAAGCATAAACAACAAACTTACTATAGCATTGCCGCCGGTCAAATTGACGAAACAGAACGTCAGGGAATATTTATAGAAACGGGAATCTATGCGCGTTTTACCTATAATGGCCCATCGGATATGTTACCTTCATTTATTATGAAGATTTATGAAAACCACTTACCCGCGCTGTGATTCATCCGCCGGCAAGGTTACGATATAACACGTTTCCATGCCCTCGAAAGGACCGTTGCCGCCGCTTCGTTACTGCAATGTGATTATTTTATTCCCTGGAAGGAAAAATGATACCCTTGGGGATATGCAATACTGTTGATGCCATTGAGGTTATCTGGCGTGAAGCGGGTCCGTTCGCGGGCCTTCTATACCGCCCCGCGTGCACGCGGATTCCCGGCGACCGCAGCGATGTCATGCTCTCGAAAGCGTCAGCGTGCTGCTTTGGCGGTCTGCAGATCGGACTGGCCATGCTCTTGACGGACGGTCAGGGCCGGAGCTCAGCCTTACAGATGTTAAAAGCCCCAACTCGGAGAGTCGGGGCTTTTAAGGTACAACGCACTTAAAATTTAACATTCATCAACTTTATAACGACTTACTGCTATGGGTACTGCGTTTATAGATGTACATGTGTATCACAGAATATATGAGCCACCTATATTGTACGATGTCCTCCCATCTGTTGCCTGAAAGGTAATTGTTCACTTAGCCCTATGCGTATCACTTTAGCTAAGCCTGTACAGTACATCCCCCTCGCGATATAGACTTTGTGTTACGTGGCTTTACTTCTGTCGCGATATACCTACTTTAATACCGTTTTACACCCATCGCGAACAATATAATAACTATAAAGCCTTAACTCATCGCGTTTTCATGACGATATTAACATGCGATGGCAGAGATTGACTACCTGGCCTTTAAGCATCGCCGTTCGAGTTTATTGAAGCCACTCTCACCGGCATAATGTTACTCTGTACTTCGTGGCCTTTATCGCATTATTTACTTACTTTTTACTTACTCTTTACTTACTTTACTACTTAACTCTTACAACTGATACTGCTTAATTTAATCCACTACATACTACGCCGGCTCGATATAATCTTTACTGCTCAATGCACCGGCGTTGGATATAAATCTAATACATCTCACGGTAATGTCAATACTGTTTTTACAACCATGATTTTATTATCTGCAAATCAAACAAACCCGCGTCGGCTCTGCTTATCCAGCTCCTTTTTCTGCTACTGTGCGGCAGGAATTGAGCGTTAGCCTATTGTGCTCAGTACCCGGTATGGATCGGCCACGCCCTGATTTAGCCCTGGCAGCCGCGATAAAACCGTGCTGCCGGCGTTTATTGAAATTTACCGCCAGGGTGGTAACCTTTTACCTGGGAGCTCATGCCGGCGAGAGTGAATGATGAATATCGATAATGCTAACGATTATGCCCGTTTATCCCGCGATGAACGAACGGACGCCCGCGAGGATCAAAGCAGCGTATCCGCTGGCCCGGACGATGCCTTTGCCACCATGGCGACGGATGCCGTTACCTCGGAAAAAATCAACCGGCTTATCGATCGCATCGCGCTGCCCTGCCGCGATCTTAGCCTTGGCCAGCGGCTGGAAAGGCTATCCGAACAGTTTTTAGCCACGCCCTATCAAGCCAATACCCTGGTGGGCTCATTCACCGAAAAAGAGCGGCTGGTGGCCGACTTTCGCGGCGTAGACTGCTTTACCCTGCTGGACTATGTCTGCGCGTTGGCCACATCCCGCAGTGAGCATGACTTTTTCCAGCGCCTGGCGGCAATACGCTACCAGGCGGGCGACATGCATTTTCTGGCCAGAAACCATTTTTTTAGCGACTGGTGCGCCAGGGAACCGGCCAATGCCGTGGATATTACCGCGACACTTAGCCCGCAGGCGATCGGCGTCACCAAATACCTCAACCGCAAGGGCGTTGATGAGGTGTATATTCCGGGGTTGGCTATCGTGGAGCGCAGGATCAGCTATATTCCCACGGAAAAAATCGACGCTGCCGTGCTGGCTGGGCTTTATTCCGGCGATCTGATCGGCATCTATGCACCCTCGCCGGGGCTGGACGTTTCGCACGTGGGCTTTTTGATCAAAAACGCCGACGTGGTTTATTTGCGTAACGCGTCATCGCTTAGCCACAATATGAAGGTGGTGGATTCCCCGTTGGCGGCCTATTTGCAAAACAAACCGGGCATCGTCGTACTGCGCCTCCACTGATATCGGACGAGGCCAAGGCCGTCTTTATTTATTTGCCTGGCGGGTTTAAGCCCGTTATGGTGAATAAACCCGCCGGTCCAGGAGTCCAGCCATCAGAGTCACGGTCATAACGGGTCGTCATCGTTACTCCCGCGCCTGGCGTCACCCGCTTAGGCGATCGCGTCTATAGCGAGTCGGGAAAAACCCTATCCATGGCCGCAAACCGGGATTTGTCCGTCAAAAGCTCCCGGCTGTTCATTGCCCATCGATTGAGTTGGAAACGACACCCTGGCCGGAGAGGCTATGGCCAGTCATTGTTTATACCGCCGGGATATTCTGTATTCAGATGGCGTTCTGCGCAGAAAATTGCGGACCATTAATGACAGAATCCCGCAGAATAAGATCTGAGGTAAATTGATTTTGCTCGGACAAATATCCGCCATCAAGCATCGAAATAATCTGATTAATCACTTCGTTGACCATATCGCTGACGGGATCTTTCACGCTGGATAGCGCCGGAATCAGAAACGGCGCGATCGGGATATTATCAAAACCGATCACCGAGACATCGGCAGGCACAGCTATACCGGCGTCGTTGAGTTTTTTCATGGCACCAATCGCCATTTCGTCGTTACTGGCAAGAATGGCGCTGAACGGCTGATTCCCGGCGAGAAGAGTATCAACCGCGGCCGCGCCGCTGGCCGATGACCATTTACCCTTTACGATCAGCGCTTCCTGCACCGGTAAAGCACAGGCGGTCAATGCCTCTTTATAACCGGAAAAGCGTTCAATGGCCGTGGGGGAATCCATAGAACCGGTAATAAATGCAATGTCATGGTGACCACGTTCAATGAGCGCTTTGGTGGCGTTAAAGCTCGATCCTTTATGATCACAATAAATACAGTGGCTCAGATGCTTCCTTAATTTTCGATTCACCACCATTACCGGTATTTTATATTTATCGATGATAGCGTCCATTTTGTCGATGGATAAAAAACGCGGATAAATAATGATGCCATCGCAACCTAAATCATGTAGAAATTCTATGGCATCCTGTTCCTCGGCGACGCTGTTTTTCCCATCCACCAGAATCAGCTTGCGTCCATTCGCATCCAGTTTTTTGGCCGCCTGAGAAATGAGCTCACTAAAGTAATTACCGTTATACAACGTATTGGTGACCACCAGCCCGATACACTTGGATTTGCTGGTCGCCAGATTACGCGCCAGCAAGTTCGGACGATATCCCGTGTCTTCGATGGCCTTGAACACCTGATCCTTCGTTTCCTGGCTGACATAGCCTTTCCCCGAAAGAACGCGTGAAACCGTGGCTTTTGAGACGCCGGCTCTGGACGCCACTTCCTGCATTGTCGACATCAGGCATACCTAAACGGAAAATGATACGCCATTCTACACATTTTGTGAGTTTTCCGGAGATTTCGACCGGCAATGTCTCCCCATAGGGATCGGCATCACAAAATTGAAGCAGAGTTAAAATTAACTATTGAATTCTAAAATAGATAAACTCACTATTGTGTGAAACCGGTTACTTATCGTTTCGGCAAGAAAGTAAAAAGATGACGATAACGCAGGCTCATAGGCAACGAAAAACTTATAATTACATGAAAAATAGAGACTTATTGTTGATGCCTGCCTATTTTACAGCACTATCGCCGTCCATTGCCGACGCCATGGACATACCCATCGCCCGCGCCGTTTTGCAACGTGCTGTAAATATTGATTAAAGAAATTGAAAAAAGAGGATTGTTAGATGAGTGCATCATTATTTCCCGACGGTTTCTTATGGGGCGGCGCGATTGCCGCCAACCAGGCCGAAGGCGGGTGTTTTGAAGGTGGAAAGGGTCTGGCGACAATCGATATGATCCCGCACGGCGAACATCGTTTGGCGGTTAAACTCGGTCAGGAAAAGCGTTTCACGCTGCAAGACGATGAGTTCTACCCGAACCATCAGGCAATTGATTTTTATCATCGTTATAAAGAAGACATCGCGCTGATGGCGGAAATGGGTTTCACCGTGTTCAGAACCTCCATCGCCTGGAGCCGTCTTTATCCGAACGGTGACGAACTGACGCCGAATGCCGAAGGTATCGCGTTCTATCGCGACGTATTTGCCGAATGTAAAAAAAACGGCATCGAACCTTTGGTGACGCTGAGCCACTTCGACGTGCCGATGAATCTGGTGATTGAATACGGTTCTTGGCGCAACCGCAAAATGGTCGATTTTTTCACCCGCTATGCACGAACCTGTTTTGAAGCCTTTGACGGTCTGGTGAAATACTGGCTGACTTTCAACGAGATCAATATCCTGCTGCACAGCCCATTCTCCGGTGCCGGTTTGGTATTCGAAGCGGGTGAAAATCAGGAGCAGGTAAAATATCAGGCGGTACATCACGAACTGATCGCCAGCGCGCTGGCGACAAAAATTGCCCACGAAGTCAACCCGGAGAATCAGGTCGGCTGCATGCTGGCGGGCGGTAATTTCTACCCGAGAACCTGCAAACCGGCAGATGTCTGGGCGGCGCTGCAAAAAGACCGCGAAAATCTGTTCTTTATCGACGTGCAGGCGCGCGGTGCTTATCCGTCCTACACCAAACGCGTTTTTGCCGAGAAGGGCATTACCCTCGACAAAGCGCCGGGGGATGACGAGATCCTGAAAAATACCGTCGATTTCGTCTCCTTTAGTTATTACGCTTCACGCTGCGCCTCGGCGGACATGAGCGAGAATAACAGCAGTGCGGTCAATGTCGTCAACTCGCTGAGAAATCCGCATCTTGACGTCAGCGAATGGGGCTGGGGCATCGACCCGTTGGGCCTGCGTATCACGATGAATATGATGTATGACCGCTACCAGAAACCGTTATTCCTGGTGGAAAACGGCCTCGGCGCAAAAGACGAAATTAACGCACAGGGTGAAATCGTTGACGATTACCGCATCAACTACCTGCGTGAGCACATCAAAGCGATGGGCGAAGCCATCGCCGACGGAATCCCGGTGATCGGCTACACCTCGTGGGGCTGCATCGATCTGGTTTCCGCCTCCACCGGTGAAATGAGCAAACGCTACGGTTTCGTCTATGTCGATCGCGACGACCATGGCAACGGTACCCTGGCAAGAAAGAGAAAAAAATCATTTTACTGGTATAAAAAGGTTATTGCGAGCAAGGGGGCAGATTTGGATTGACCGCCAATATAAACCTTAAACCCACATCAGGTCTGGGTAAGTAACATTATATTCATTCGAAGCGGTGAATGTTGACTTTAGCCCGCCCTCATGAATAGAAAAATAATAGGTTGCACAACTATCATAGCGACCAAGAAATACGTGGGCGGCTGCCTGATGGGTTATTACAACCCCATGAAGCCACACCGCGATATCATGGGTATGCACCGGTATCAGCTGTAAATATGGCTGATTTACTGTCCGGATATTGTGGCCCGCAAGCCGACCAGGTTCAGTAATCTGTATAGAACCGGGTACCTACTTAAGAGGACTTTATTTATGTCTAAAAATTATGCGGCATCAGCACAATCGATAGTCGATGCCCTCGGCGGGGCAAATAACATTACCGCCGTCACCCACTGTATGACGCGCTTACGTTTTGTTATTAATGATGATTCAGCGCTGGATACAGAAAAACTGAAATCCATCAGCGGCGTGCTGGGGGTAGTAAGAAACAACAACCAGTGCCAGGTGATCATCGGCAATACGGTTTCGCAGGCTTATGCCGAAGTCATTAAGCTGTTGCCGGAAAATGCCGTTGCGCAACGCCCCCTGCCGGGGAAAAATAAAATTACCCTAAGAAGCATCGGTGCGGGCATTCTGGATGCATTGATCGGCACCATGTCACCGCTGATTCCGGCCATTATCGGCGGTTCTATGGTGAAATTACTCGCTATGGTTTTCACTATGACCGGAGCACTTTCCAGCACCTCGGCGACACTCATTATTCTTAATGCGATTGGCGACGGCGCCTTCTTTTTCCTGCCGGTGATGGTTGCGGCATCCGCAGCGGTAAAATTTAAAACGAATATGTCGCTGGCGATTGCGATTGCCGGTGTATTGGTCCATCCCGGCTTTATTGATCTCATGGCAAAAGCCGCACAAGGCCAGCACGTCGAATTTATGGGAATTTCCGTCACGGCGGTAAAATATTCCTACACGGTGGTCCCGGCGCTGGTGATGACCTGGCTGCTTTCCTATATTGAACGCTGGGTTGATAAAATCACCCCGGCAGTGACCAAAAACTTCCTCAAACCGATGTTGATCGTATTGATCGCAGCCCCGATCGCCATCGTATTGATTGGCCCGTTAGGGATCTGGATCGGTACCGCCATTTCCGCCCTGGTCTACACCATTCATAGCTATCTTGGCTGGTTGTCCGTGGCGATTATGGGCGGGATTTGGCCACTGCTGGTCATGACCGGTATGCATCGAGTGTTCACGCCGACCATTATCCAGACCATTGCCACAACCGGGACCGAAGGCATGGTTATGCCGTCGGAAATCGGCGCAAACCTGTCGCTCGGCGGCTCATCTTTGGCGGTGGCATGGCGCACTAAAAACTCCGAGCTACGTCAGACAGCCCTTGCCGCAGCGGCTTCCGCGATTGTGGCCGGAATTTCGGAACCGGCACTGTATGGCGTGGCAATACGTCTGAAACGCCCGCTTATCGCGTCGATAATCAGTGGTTTTGTGTGCGGCGGCGTGGCGGGCGCGGCAGGATTGGCGAGCCATTCCATGGCGGCGCCGGGGCTTTTCACCAGCGTTCAGTTCTTTGATCCCGCCCATCCGATGTCTATCGTCTGGGTTTTCGGGGTGATGGCGCTCGCCGTGGTGCTCTCTTTTATATTGACGCTGTTGCTGGGCTTTGAGGATGTACCGGTTTCCGGCAACGAAAGCCAAAAAACTCAGCCTGCACCCGCTGTATTGGCGCATGAGATGAAAACAGAATGATGTACTGAAACGCTGTACCATCACGGCCATACTATAGCAATGATAAGATAACGATCTTTACAGGAATATATCCTGGCCGTCGACACGTTCATTGCCATGCCATTTTTATATTAATGACATTATTACGCTGTTATTAAAAAGTAACGTTACCCTTACTATATTACACACACTTAACTTTGATAAAGGTCGTTTATAATGAAACCTTACCTACTGACACTTTTGATTCCTGCATTATTAGTTTCAACCACTTCCGGGGCGGCAGAAATTTATAATAAAGAAGGCAATAAATTAGATTTATATGGTTTTTTTAATGGCATGCATTATTTATCAGATGATAAAAGTGCTGACGGCGATAAAACATATATGCGTTTTGGTTTTAAGGGTTTGACCCAAATCTCTGATCAGCTGGCTGGATTCGGCCGCTGGGAATATCAAATTCAGGGTAACCAAACCGAGAGCCAAAACACCGCATTTACGCGTTATGCCTATGCTGGTTTAAAATTTGCCGGATCTAACTCTTTCGATTATGGTCGTAACACCGGTGTGTTATATGATGCCGCATCCTATACCGATATGCAGCCGGAATTCGATGCTTCCACCTATGGCTCTGACCAGTTTTTGTTCAAACGTGGCAACGGTATCGCCACTTACCGCAACACCGATTTCTTCGGTTTGGTTGAAGGCCTGAAAGTGGCGTTACAGTATCAAGGTAAAAACGATAGTGGGGCCAGCGAGCCGGGTACCCGTAACGTATTGTCGCAAAATGGCGATGGTTACGGCTCCTCTTTGAGTTACGATTTTAAGTCCGGTATCAGCGTCGCCGGTGCCTTTTTTAGCTCGAATCTTACCGATGAGCAAAATTCCGCGCCAGGCATCATGGGCGGGGGCGGAAAAGCTGAGGGCTATACCGGGGCGATTAAATATAATGCCGACAGCCTTTATCTGGCGGCCATGTATACGCAAGCCTACAATGCGGCGAAATTCGGATCGCCGAGTGGTACCGCCTACGGTTTAGCCAATAAATCACAGGCCGTGGAACTCTATGCGGGCTACACCCTGCTTTCAGGTCTGATTCCCTTCGTCGCTTATAACCAAACACGCGGCAGCAATTTAGGCACTGACCGTAAGGGCAACAACTACGATGCCCAGGACCTGGTCAAATTTGTTGACTTTGGTTTCACCTACAACTTCAACAAAAATATGGTGACCTATGTTGACTATAAAGTTAACTTGCTGGATGACAACACCTTCACCGAAAATGCCGGTATCGTCACGGATAATGTGTTAGCCGTAAGCATGAAGTACCAGTTCTGAGGGTATAGATAATCAGTCGGTTTTCCGTTTCGTTAAACCGACACGCCTCTGCCTCATTTTGTGTTATTGCCTGTTTTTGATGTCCTAATCCGCATAGCAAAAACAGGCATCCCTAACCGTAACGGTTACTCCCCCCAACCTGATTTACCGATGATAAAATCGCATCAGAGACATCGCTTACTCTTGACGGCGCCTGCGCGCCCAGGATTCCCGCGACGGGATTCCGACCGCGCCGGATCCAGGTTATAATAGTGACCACCAAGCTGGATGCCGCTGCCCACGGTATTCCCGAACCCCATGGGCATCCCCCGACAGGGAGTAAGATGCTACTACATTCGGTTTATGATGCGTTTCGCTGTATGAACCTGCTGGCCACCCTGAGCGAGCCCACGGGTATTCGTGAGATTGGCCGCCAGTTATCGCTGGATTCGGCAAAAGTGACCCGCATTATGCAAACGCTCCTGGCACTGGAGATGGTGCATCGCAATGAAAAGCGCAAGTACTCGCTCGGCCTTGGCGTACACCGTTTTTCCGCCCATGCCATTCATAATTCCGCCTTTTACAAAGCCGTGCTTGAGATACTCGAGGAAGTGGGCAATAAGCCGGTTTCCATTGTCATCGGCGTGCTAAGCGGCAGGGATGTCGTCTATTTGATTCATACCCGGCAGGGGAAAAGCGTGGCCCGGGCGATAGGGAATTATGATTCGGTCCCGGTGACCGAGTCGATTATCGGCATTAAACTGCTGGCCGCGCGCAGCGATGAGGAAATCGTCAGCCTGATTGGCATCCATGACTTTCATTTGATAAAAGAAGATATCGACGGCGCCCGGCGCCATCAGGTGCTGGTGAAGCGCTATCCGCCGCAGGAGTACCGTATGGCCTGCACCATTCCGGGCATGCAGGCGGCGATAGCGCTGTCAAACCTGAGCGGCGAACGGCTGGAACTGGAAACCCTGAAAAAGTTCCTGGTGTCGGCGGCGCAGAAAATCAGCGGCGGATAAGCGCCGCCGGGCCGGCATTACAGGGCGGGGCCGGCCGGACTTCGCCCCATCAGCGCCACGGCGCGCCGGCGGGTAAGGGACGGCGGCTGTCCAGGCCGGTATAGCGCCGAACCGATCCCCACGCTATCGTAATACCGCAGATAGTCCGCCATATTGTCCGCATCAATGCCGCCCACCGCGCAAAAGGGAGTGGCATGGCAAAACGGCCCCTTAATAAGCTGGGGCCAATTTGCCGGCAGCGCCGCCGCCGGAAAGATTTTCAGCGCGCTGGCGCCAAGCGCGCTGGCGGCGAAAATCTCGGTACTGGTGTACACGCCGATACAGGTTTCCAGCCCCTGGGCCTGACAGGCGCGGACGACATTTTCGTCAAGGTTGGGCGTGAGGACATAATCAGCGCCGGCCTGCGCGCAGGTCGCCACCTGCGCGGTGGTGATGATGGTGCCCGCGCCGAGATTCACCTGTCGCCCGAAGTGGCGTTTGATAGCCTGGATACTTTGCGCCCAGTCCGGCGAATTGGCGGGAATTTCCACATCGCTGATACCGCTGTCCACCAGGCCGGTGACCTGCGCAATAACGTCGGCCGGGGTTATGCCCCGCAGGATGGCGATGACATTGCCATTAAACAGCATCGTCGAATACCTCGTTCAATCCGGTGATAATCGCCTCTTCCGCCGCGAGAGTGGTACAGGGAAGATGAAGTAAATGACATGCCCGCTGATAGCGTTCAAGCAGGATGGCGGAGCCGATGAAGCACACGCTTTCGTGCCGCGCATGGCCGGTCAAGACTTCATGGCCCACCAGCAGGCCGGATAGCCAGGCCGCGGCAAAGGCGGCCTCGAACTCGCCAAGGATATAACGCCCCCGGCAGCGGAACAGTTCGCTGAGCAGGGTGCTGTCGCCCCGGTCAATGGCCTCGGCGGTTTCCACCCCCTGCCGGAAAATGTCCTCGGAAAAATCCTGCTCGCCAAGCCCCTTGCCGACCACCGAATGATTCAGCACCAGGTGGTACAGTTCGCCGGTCATCAGCGTGCGCAGGCCGACGATTTTTTGCTGCCGGCGATCAACGGTTATCCATTTGCTGTGGGTGCCCACGGCGGCGAATATCCGCGCGTCGCTGATGCTTAAGGCTCCTGCCAGCTGTATCTCCTCGCCGCGGCAGATTTCGTGCTCCTCGCGGCTGCAGATGCCCGGGCGCACGGTGACGGGATTGGGCAATACGTTTTCCAGCGGCAATCCGCGGGCGGTCAAATCATGAAAGCTGACCGGAAGCGCCAGGTAACCGGCATCCACTATGCCGATATTGCTGCCGATCATGCCGCACAGGATAACCGGCACGTGTTCGTCGTACTCATCGCCCAGCCGTAATAGCTCCTCGCGCAACACTGCGCCCAGCTGCCCGCGCCGGCAGCGGGCGACGCCTTTTTCAGACTGCACGGCGCGCACCACCCTGCCCTGTTTGACGCGCATGGCGCGAAAATTACTGGTCCCCCAGTCGACGGCAATGTAGTTCATTGCGCCCGTGCCAAAATCGCCAGCGGCAGATGGTCGGTTATCTCCTGCAGCTCCAGACGCGTCGTCTCGTCGAGCCCCTTTGCCGGATCGCGCACCGCGGCGGTGGCGAACAGTCCTGAGCGGTGCAATATCTCTTTATGCACCGCCACACCCAATCCTGGCTGCACGCCATAGCGCAGGAAGGGCAAATAACGGTAAAACAGCGCCCGCGCCGCCTCCTTGTCATGTTGTTCCCAGGCCTGCAAAATCGCATTTATCACCTCGGGAAATTCACAGGCGGGCATGGTGCCGACAATGCCCCGCGCGAGTTCCTCGTATAAGAAACCGGCGTTGAGCCCGCCGAAAAGCCCGACCCTGTCACCCAGCGCGGCCTTAAGCTGGCTGATTTTCAGCGTGGTGGGCGGCTGTTCTACCTTGATGTAGCGAATCTGCGGGAAATCCTCACACAGCCTTATCAGCGTGGGAACCGGAAAGCTGACGCCGGTCATTTGCGGCGCGTCCTGAATCATGATCTCGATATCGCTCTGTCGGCAGATGTCGCGGTAGAACCGGTAGATCTCGTCCGGGCCGGGTTTTACCACCGACGGCGGATTGATCATCGCCACCTCCGCGCCCCAGCGCTCAACGCGTTTAATCTCCTCTATCGCCACCGGCGCCGCCGCGCCGCCGGTGGCAACCACCAACGGCAGGTCTCCGGTCAGGGCCTTTACGCTCTTAAAAATCGCGTCTTTTTCCTGCCCCGTCAGCGCATAGCCTTCCGAGGCATTGCCAAACAGCGCCAAACCGTCGATACCCTGCTCAAGCAAAAAGCGCACAAGTTTAACAATGGCGGGGAGATCGACCTCCCCCTGGTTATCAAAAGCGGTTGCCAGTATCGGAACATTACCTTTTAACATGCGTCACTCCAGTGATTTTCACGTACTTTGTCTTCATTGATGTCAATACCCAGGCCAGGCCCCGCGGGCAGCGCATAGTGACCGTCCCGGCAAACCAGGGGCTGGCGCAGCAAGCTGTTGGCCAGGTCAAACACCGGCGGCTGGAACTCAAGCATAAAAAAGTTGGGCAGCGCGGCGGCCACGTGGATGGAGGCGGCGATACAAGGACCCAGGCCGACGCTCAGATGCGGCGCCACCAGCAGGTTCCAGGTTTCGGCAAGGGCGGCGATATGCATCAGTTCGGTAATGCCGGTACGCCCCACATCCGGTTGCAGAATGTCGACGGCGCGCTGCTCGATATAAGGACGGAACTGATAGCGGGTACGCTCTGTTTCGCCAAGGGCCACCGGCACCGCGCTTTTCCGGCGTAATTCCCGATGACCCGCGACATCCTCGGGCAGCAGCGGCGCTTCAAGAAAACCGACGTCACAGGCTTTAAGGCCTTCCGCCAGCCTTACCGCCTCGTGAACGCTGTAGTTCCAGTGCGCGTCGATAAAGAGGGTTGCCTGCGGCCCGAGCGCTTGCCGGATGGCGCGGACATTTTCCAGGTCCTCGTCGACGCCATAGCCCAGCGCCAGCTTGACGGCATTGAAATTTTTCCCCTGCCATTGCCGGGCCAGCTCGCAACGGGCTTCGACGGTCGGGCGCGGCAGACCGGAAACATAGCAGGGAACCTGCGCGCGAAAGCTGCCCCCAAGCAGCTGGTGGAGCGGCAGTCCCAGAATATGCCCTTTGAGATCCCACAGCGCGATATCCACCGCCGCCAGCGCATCAATGTGGTAGCCGGCGGTATGGCCGCGATCGCGCATTGAGTTGTACATCTGCGTGTTGAGGACATTGCTGCTAAACGGACTGGCTCCCAGCAGCAGCGGTTTAAACAGGTGCGTAATCAACTGCGCGACCACCTGCGGCACCACCGGGGCCAGCGCTTCGCCCCACCCCACATGGCCATCATCACAGGTTATTTTCACCAGGCAGGTTTCCATTTTGCGTGAATAGACGCAGCGGTATTCAGGGCGATAGTAGTAATCCCCGCCGCCATCCGGATCTCCGCCGAGATAAATCTGCTGCGGTTTGATTTTTAACGGGAAACACTGTACGTCGACGATCTTCATATCCACTCCGGTTTTGCGGGTTAATCCAGTTTTTTGCCTGCGGTCTCTTTGGCGAGGCACACGGCGACAAAAGAGATAAGCGCGGTCAGCATGACGTAAAAAGCGGGCGACAACGGATTGCCGGTGGCGGAGATAAGCCCCGCCGAGACCAGCGGCGTTACGCCGCCAAAGACCGCCACCGTCATGTTGTAGGCGATGGCGATGCCGCCGTAACGCAGCGCGGTGGGGAAAAGCTCCGCCATTGCCGCGCCGCAGCCGCCGTTAAATAAGGCGACCAGCATGCCGAGCAGGCTCATGGCGACGATGGAGACGGCTACCGAACCTTGCTCCATTACCATCATCGCCGGGTAGGTCAGCAGAATAAAACCGCCGCAGCCGATAAGCATCAGCGGCCGGCGTCCCCACCGATCGGAGAGATACCCCGCCAGCGGCATGACGATGGCGACGCTGAACAGACCGAGCATGGTGATCAGATAGGAATCGGTATGGGAATAATGCAAATAGGTGGAGAGATAGCTGGGCATAAAAGATTGCAATACCCAACTGCTCACCGCCTTCACCACGACAAAACCGACGCAAAACAGCAAGGCGCGGGTGGAGGTGGTAAGCGTGGTACGCAGCGGGGAGTGTTCCAGTTTTCCCGATTTTTGCAGCATATGGAATTCGGCGGAGTCTTCCATATTGCGGCGCATATAGAGACCGCCAAGCCCCAGCGGCGCGGCCAGGAGGAAAGGAATGCGCCAGCCCCAGTCGTTCATCGCCGGCTCCCCCAACTGGTGGGTCAGGAACAGCACCAGCCCGGAACCGCAGACAAACGCCATAAAACTGAAATTTTCACTCCAGCAGGTCAGGCTGGCCCGGCGATGAGGCTGCGCGCTTTCCGCCAGATAGGTGATAACGCCGGAACTCTCGCCGCCCGCGGCGAATCCCTGCACCAGGCGGGTCAAGACCAGCAGCACCGGCGCGAGTATGCCGACGTGCGCATAGGTGGGAAGAATGCCCATCACAAAGGTGGAACAGGACGTGATGACAATCACCGTCACCAGGACTTTCCGCCGCCCCAGCCGGTCGCCCATCGAGCCGAAGAAAAAGCCGCCCAGCGGACGCATTAAAAAACCGGAACCGAACACCGCGAAGGATTTCAGCAGCGCCACCGTCGGGTCATTGCTGGCAAAGAAGTTGCTGCCGATGATGGCCGCGAGCGTGCCGTAAAGGCCAAAGTCGAACCACTCGATAAAGTGGCCGACGCCCGCCGACATCATGATTTTAAACGTCCGTTGTCTTTTTGTTTTTGATGTCTCGGCCGGATAGTCCTCTGTCCGGTGAGTGATGGAATTGCTCATTTTATCTCCTGAACGAAACGTCATATGCCTGGCGGTACATCGGGACACCGGCAGGCCTGGGCAGCTGTTTTATCCGCATAACCCGCAGTGTAGGCGGCGGCGGGCGACAAGCCACTACGCGTGGGCGTTGCGTGAGAGCAGTCATAAAACCCATGCGGAAATTGCTTCATATGGTGAAGCATTTGCCAAAACAGCCCTGGATTGCGTTAGTACTCATCTCGATTGAATAAGGGGGTGTTATCAGAACCGATACCAGAGGCGGACCCAGTTTTCATCCGGCTGGTTATCCGTGGTATTGCTGAAAGTGCGTTCATAATCAATTTGGAAGCCATGGGGCAGTTCCGCGGCAATCCCCAGGTAGGTGTGGTTCGTCTGGTAATGCTCCCAGCGCATCCCATCGCCGGCGATATAAGGCTTGACGGCGGTAATGGCCCGGGCGGCCACCGGCCACCGATACGACGCCATATATTCCCAACCCCGCGCCTGCCCTTCAAAATAGGCCGTCGGCACCCTGGCGGTACGCCGCGGAATAAAATCATGGTAATACCCGGCCGTTGCCGCCAAAGTCCAGTTATCCGGTTTCCATTGCGCCGCGATACCGGTTATCTGTTGATTATAACCCGCTGTATCCGCGCCATCCCCCGTCGGGGCGCGGCTGATGATATAAGCCCGGGTATAACTGTAGGCGGCGCTGAGCGTCAAATCCTTGGCGATATGGTAATCCATGCCGCCGGCGCCGCCGGTTTGGCGCTGGTAACGGACATTGTCGCTTCTGATATAATAATCATTCACCGGCGCGTCCCAACTGGCGCTCAGGGTTACCGGTCCCGCGTCCTGGACATATTTGAGCAAATATTTACCGCGGTAGGAACCATCATAATTGCCGTTGACGCCATTGTTCGACCCTTGACCGTGCATATCATTATCCCATACGTCGGTTTTGGCGCCGATAACACTGTATAAGACGCTGTTTTGCTGTCCGAAGGTCAAGGTTCCATAGGTCTTGCTGGCGATACCAACATAATGTTTACGGGTGAAGGTGGTATCTTTATTATGATCAAAATGGCTGCCGGCCCCGAGCTCATTAAAGATATCGATACCGACTTCGTAATACCATAATAGATTAATATCATCATTGAGATAATAATTTAAAGAAGTATGAACAAAGCTGCCGCTGTCATATCCCCGCTGCATATAGGTGTGATCATCGGCCGAGCCCATTTTATTACGATATTGCGGCCGGATAAGGCCGCCGAATTGCCATTCCACCCCGTTAAGCATAGGCAGATTATTATTTCGGTTAAGCAGCATGATATCCGCCCTGGCCAAATCAGGCAGGGCAAGCAGACTCAACAATACTGCGCTGAAGAACACAGTCGGTTTTTGTAGGGCCATTATTTTATTATTCCTCTGGAAATTGCGGCATTATTCCCGGTAAAAGCTCGGGTATCCGGCAGTGTATGCCGGCGCGGACGGGAAGCTATCGCCCATGCGCGTTGCGTGAGAGGAGTCATAAATTCATTGGCGATATTGCTTCATATAGTGAAGCAATTAACAGGCGTAGAGGAGAAAGGGATGCGCGCCGAAGATTCCCGCCCTTAGAGTGCGGGCGGGAATGTGCGGCGGGGGACTAAAACGTTTCCCAGTTATTGTGAGCCTTGTCGGGCCTGGCCGCCGCTTGTGCCGGGGTAAGGGTGGCCCGGCTAGCAACCCGGTTGATCTTATCGCCGCCATTGCGCGCGTCCGCAGCCTGCGGCAGATGAAATACCGCGACCGTTTCCGTCAGCATCCGGGCCTGTTCTTCCAGCGAGGCCGCCGCCGCGGCCGATTCCTGGACCAGCGCCGCGTTTTGCTGAGTTACGCCGTCCATTTCCGCCACCGCATTGCCCACCTGGCTGATGCCGCGGCTTTGTTCTTCCGACGCCGAAGAAATTTCGCCCATCAAGTCGGTTACCCGGGTCACCGCCTGCACAATGTTATGCATGGTTTCACCCGCGCGGGAAGCTTGCCTGGAGCCGGTATCCACCCGCTCAACCGACTCCGCGATCAACCCTTCTATTTCCTTCGCTGCCTGGGCGCTGCGCTGGGCCAGGCTGCGCACCTCCCCCGCCACCACGGCAAAACCACGGCCCTGTTCGCCGGCCCTGGCCGCTTCCACCGCCGCATTCAACGCCAGGATATTGGTTTGGAAAGCAATGCCGTTAATCACCCCGGTGATATCGGCGATCTTTTTCGAGCTGGTGGTGATGCTTATCATGGTTGACACCACGTCATCGACTATTGCGCCGCCCTGTCTGGCGGTATCTGCGGCATCTTGCACCATCTTATTGGCCTGCATGACATTTTCGGTATTTTGCTTCACCGTGGCGCTTAACTGCTCCATGCTGGCCGCCGTTTCTTCCAGCGCCGACGCCTGCTGTTCGGTGCGCGATGAGAGATCGGTGTTGCCCAGGCTGATTTCACCCGCGCCCTGGTAAATGGAGGCCGACCCATCGCGGATAGCGGTGACGGTACGAATCAGGTTGCGCTGCATTTCCTGTAGATCAGGAATCAGCGAGCCAACGTCGTTACGGCCAACATCGACGATGGCATCATCCAAGTGTCCTTCTGATAGCGTATGCAACTGCGCCTTAATACGGCCCAGGGGTTTAATCATATAATTGACGAGATAACGATCGGTGAGGAGCAGTATGACTACGCCGGCGATAATGGCCGCAATGAGTATGGTCTTACACCTGTCAACCATCACTACCATTTGCCGCGCGCTTTGGTCCGACATGGCCGCGGACTTGTATGTTTCCGCCGCCTGCCCAAAGGCGAGGCTGAGCGGGGGATACTGCATCCTGAAAACCTGACGAAATTGTTCAATATCCTTGTTCTGTACCGCGCGGTATAACGGCTCCAGTCCCTGGGAAACCATACGCGACCACGTCGCGATCATGTTTTCGGTCACCGCGGCGTCTATGGAGGGATGAGGGCGCAATTTGAATTCAGCCAGCGCATCCGCTGAGTTTTTCATCGCCACCGCGGCGGAGGCCAATACCTTATCGGCATCGGCCGTTTCTCCCGTCTGGCTATAATCCATAGTACGCGCCAACCGGGTAACGGTGCGGAAATATTGGTCGTTACCACGGGTAATGATATCAATATCTTTTTTCTGATCTTCACTGACAGTCAAAAGATGAGTGACCTGGCCCAATGACGATAGGGTAAATGCCGCAACACCGCCCCAGAGAAGCAAAAAAAATCCAAGCGTGATGATTAATATCACTCTGATACTGCTGTTTTTAAAAAAATTCATAAAACTGCTCCTATTCATCATTTCTATGCTGACATCCGGGCATAGGCGTTATAAGCCAATCAGTTGTAAATAAAATATTACCCACGCCTTATCGATTGGCTGATCTGAGCTTTTATAGGTATCGGTTTATGTGGGCGAAACTTTATAGCAAGGGGGGGAGAAATCAGCTCAAAAACAGAGAGTTAGAATGTGAATGGTTCGTATGAATGCCTACGTCGGTCATTAAAAGCCAAGCCGCTTAAGCCTACATTTAGCCCGCCTATTCTCATGATATTAATAAATAACAGCTTTAAGCCACTCAAGGCATCATCATCGCCCATTTCCCCTCAGTATTATCTCATAATAAAAATATATTGAGCGGGGGCCGCTGCGGTATTTACGCCTGTGTTTAATTGCAAAATTCCCAACTATTCTGTTTCTGTTAATGACTTATGCCAGGATAAAGTCTTTTTTTCTGCTATGCCTAGATACTCGATAAGAGTAATCAGAAGCCGTTTACGTAACGGTTTGCATGTAAACCAGAGACCCAGGAGGATACAGTGGTCGATTCAAGCAAGAAAGTCGCGGTTGTGACCGGGGCCGGACAGGGTATTGGCAGAGCCATTGCGCTGCGCCTGGCGAAAGATGGCTTTGCTATCGGCAGTCTGGACTTTAACGCCGAGACGGCGAAACAGACGGTGGCATTGATCGAGGCAGCCGGCGGCAAAGCCCTGGCCGTGGCGGTGGACGTGGCGAAGCGCGAGGATGTCATATCCGCTGTCGACCAGGTGGTGGCGACGTTCGGCCGGCTTGATGTCATGATTAATAATGCAGGTTTAGGCCCGACAACGCCTCTTGAGGATATTACGCCGGAAATCTACCATAAGGTTTTTGACGTGAACGTGGGTGGCGTCTATTGGGGTATCCAAGCCGCCCTTAAACACTTCAAAACCAGGACACCCGCCAAACCCGGCGACATCGTCGGCAAGATAATCAATGCTTCATCCCAGGCGGGACAGGTCGGCAACCCTGATCTGGCGGTCTATGGCGCCACCAAGTTCGCCGTGCGCGGCATTACTCAAACGGCGGCGCGCGACCTGGCTAAACTGGGCGTTACCGTCAATGCCTATTGCCCGGGTATTGTGCGTACGCCGATGATGGAAAACATCGCTAAAAAAGTCGCCGATGAAAATAAACAGTCCCTGGAGTGGGGTCTGCAACAGTGGGCGAAAACGGTTGCGCTGGGCCGGATATCCGAGCCGGAAGACGTGGCGGCCTGCGTATCCTATCTGGCGGGACCCGACTCAGACTATATGACCGGACAAGCGCTGATTATTGATGGCGGCATGGTATTCAACTGATAGTCTATGGATAGAAAAACCGAGGCGCGCCCGCACGTTAACAGGCGGGCGCGCCGAAGCCGGCGGTGCGCGGAGCGTACCCATCCGGACACATTTTTCCCGACTGATGGCTCCTTAAGCCCGGTCCCTTTTCCGTCCCGGCGAACAGGGGCGGGCCCCCGTGTAACGCTCGGGGGATAACGTCTTCAGAATGTTTCCCAGCCGGCATTATCCTTGGGGTTATCAAGGGGCTTAGCGGCACGACGCGGCAATGCTTTGGCGCCGTTTTGCCTGTTCTCTTCCTGCCGCCCTTGCGGTTCATGCAATTTGAATACCTGAATAGTATCAAGAAGCAGGCGTACCTGCCCCATCAGCGAGGCGCTGGCCGCTGAGGACTCTTCCACCAGCGCGGCATTCTGCTGCGTGACGCCGTCCATCTGCGAAACCGCCAGGTTAACCTGGTCGATACCGGCGGATTGCTCTTGCGATGCCGCCGAGATTTCCGCCACGGTGTCAGTCACGCACTTCACTGACGACACGATTTCATGCATGGTTGCGCCGGCGCGCTCCACTTGCCCGGCGCCGATATTGACCTTGGCCGCGGAGTCCTCTATGAGCAATTTTATCTCCCTGGCGGCAGATGCGGAGCGTTGGGCCAGCGTGCGTACTTCGCTTGCCACCACCGCAAAGCCCTTGCCGTGCTCGCCCGCGCGCGCGGCCTCCACCGCCGCATTCAGCGCCAGTATATTGGTCTGAAACGCGATGCTGTCGATAACCGAAATAATCACGGAAATTTTGCTGGAACTGGAGGAAATCTCGTTCATGGTCTGGACGACTTCCGATACGGCCTTGCTGCCGGACTCGGCCATTTGAGACGCGTTGGCGGCAAGCTGGCTGGTCTGGCGCGCATTCTCGGCGTTTTTCTTGACGGTGGAGGCGAGCTGTTCCATCGAGGAAGCGGTTTCTTCCAGCGAAGATGCCTGCGCTTCGGTGCGAGACGACAGATCGGTATTGCCTGCCGCAATTTCTTTGGAACCGGTGTTGATCTCTTCGACGCCCAGGCGTACCTGCGTGACCAGACGCATCAGGCTTTGCTGCATGCCGCTGATGGCGGAAAGCAATTTACCGATTTCGTTTTTGCTTGATACCTGTATGTCGGCGGTTAAATCGCCTTTGGCGACCGCATCCAGTTGCACAATCGCATAGTTCAATGGTCGCAGTATGATGTTTCGCAACACGTACAACACGGTAAGGGTTATCATAAAGGCAATAAGCAATACGATGGTCATCGTCCACAGCAACTGGCGGTATTCGCTGTTGCGCATCTGCGCCAGCGCGTTTACCGTTTCACGGGTGTTTTTCTGATATTTCTCTAGCGAGGTGGAAAACCGCCCTCCTGCTTTGTCGATATCCTGTATGTTGATAGCGTAATAGCCTTGCACATCCCCCACCTGCAGCAGATGCTCCGCCTGGTCGAGAAGCTGGCTGAGCGCATGCGCCGAGTCCACCAGTTCAGTCTTGATGGCCTCATCGCCGCTTAGCAATACGGGAAGGTCTTTGAATAACTGGATATTGGCCGTCATGCGCCCGTGGGTCTTCTCGATGTTTTTGAAAATCCAGTCATCGGCCTTGCCTTCTTTCAGCAAGCTGGCATAGACCAGGGCAAAGCCTGCGCGGGTACGCGCGGAATCTTTATAGACATCATTGATCAGGATCACCCGGCTGTCGGCCTGGTGAACGAACTCCGTCGTGTCGTTTGAGCGCGTGAGCGCAAACAGGCCCGCGCAGGAAATCGCCAGAATCATCAGAGCGAAAATGGAAATTGCGCCAGTCAACGCAAGTCGTACTGAAATATTCTTCATTAATGATTATTTTCCATAACTGAAACAGCAACACCGGGAGCGGGCGCAATGGATCGTTGTGCGTCGTCGACGTGAGGTTCTGTGGCCGGACACAATGATTGACAATGAGTACTTAACGACCAAAAACCAGGAAACTTTAATTTTTAACGTTACCCCGCCGCCCTTAAGTCAAACCGCGACGACGCAGGCTATTCCCTGACCACAACACGGTTGCTATCTCTGCCGCAAAGACCTAATCTCTCCCCATCGCTATAAACCAAAGAATTTTGAATCGAACGAACGCGGGATCGCAGGCGAAAGTTCTACTCAGAATTGGGAGAGCTTGTCATGAATGATCAATTCCACTATGCCAGCAGCGAGTCGCCGGACCCCCGCCAGGCCGTCGCCGAATTTGCCAGCCAGCTTGGCCATGAAGGCATCGATACCGTTCTTTTCTTCTGCTCCCCTGACTACGACCTGGACGTCTTGGGCCAGGAATTGAAGAACGCCTTTTCCTGTCCCTGCATCGGCTGCACGTCCTCCGGACAGATTGGCAAGGAAGGCTTCCAGCACTCCGGGCTGTTGGGTCTCGGACTGGACGGCAACTTTCGCACCCGCGCCTTCCTGATTCAACCTTTGACCAACTACACCGCGCTGGTGGCCGACATCGCCGAAGCCATTCGCCTCGACTGCAAGGTCAGGCCGAACCTGCAGCGCTTCGGGCTGCTGCTGGTAGACGGCCTCTCTATGGCCGAAGAACGCCTGGCGGCGAACCTCTATCAGCAGATCGGCAACATTCCCATAGTCGGTGGTTCCGCTGGCGATAACCTGCGATTCGAGAAGACGCACGTCTATGATGGCAATGGCCATTTTATTTCCGACGCGGCGGTATTCGCCGTTATAGAGACCAACGCGCCCATCACCATCTTCAAGGTCCAGCACTTCGAGCCCAGTGAGGTGGAACTCGTCATCACCGGGGCCGATCCTGAGAAAAGGCTCATCCTGGAGATCAATGGCGAACCTGCCGCCCAGGCATACGCGGATGCCCTGGGCCTGACGGTGCGCGACTTGACGCCGACGGTATTCTCCCGCAACCCGCTGGTGCTCTCCTTCGGCGATGAGCCCTACATCCGCTCTATCCTGCGGTGGAACGAAGACCTTTCTCTCACCTGCTACTGCGCCATCGAGGAGGGATTGATCGTGGCCGTCGGCAAAGCAAAGGATCCCGTCCAAACCTTCAAGCAGGCTTTCGCCAAGGTCCGCGAGACCATTCCCGAGCCTGCGGCCATCATTGGCTTCGATTGCATCCTGCGCCGTATCCAGTTCGAGCAGGAAGGGCTGGAACAGCAGATCGGCAGCATCATGGAGCAGAATCATGTCGTGGGATTTTCCACCTACGGCGAGCAGTACAACGGCGTGCACGTGACGCAGACATTCACGGGCGTCGCCATTGGAGGACAGAACATTGCCTGATGAAGCCTGTCCGCAAGCGTCCGCCGCCGAATACGAGCGCAAGCTCGCCGCCCGGGACAAGACCATCGACGTGCTCAAGCGCCGCATCGCACAAGAAGCCAGGCGCGGCAACGCGACGCCTTTTGCCATCCTGGAGCAGAATGTGGGCCTGGAGAAGGTGGTCGCGCGCAAGACCCTGGAGCTGGAAAACGAACGGCGCGAGCTCGAAAAAGCCCTGTCCGAGTTGCGCTTGACCCAGGCTCAGCTGCTTCAGGCGCAAAAGATGGAGTCCATTGGCCAACTCGCCGCCGGCATCGCCCATGAGATTAATACGCCGACCCAGTACGTCTCCGACAATGTGGGTTTCGTTAAAGGCGCCACCGTTTCCCTGCTAAGTCTGTTGGACGCCGCCCTGGCGCTGGCCGAGGCCGCGCGCGGGAAAATGGCCGGGGAATCCGTCATGGCGGAATTCGACGCGATCCTCAAACGCACCAAAGTGGATTTCCTGCGCCACCAGATCCCGGGCGCCCTGGACGAATCGCTGGAGGGCCTTGGCCATATCGCCAAGATCGTGTCCGCCATGAAGGAATTCTCCCATCCCGCCCAGGATGAGAAGGAATGGGTGGATGTGCGCGAGGTCATCAATACCACTGCGACCGTCGCGCGCAACGAATGGAAATACGTGGCGGAACTTGAGACGCGTTTCGAGGATGACTTGCCGCAGCTGCCGTGTCTGCGCGACATGATTGGCCAGGCCATTCTCAATTTGGTGGTGAACGCCGCCCATGCCATCGCCGATACCATCCAGGCAGGCGTCAAGGAGAAAGGCCACATCATCGTATCGGCGGCGCGCAATGGCGAATATATGGAGATCCGGGTGACCGACGATGGCGGCGGCATCCCGGTGGGGATCCGCGATCGCATCTTCGATCCCTTCTTCACCACCAAAGCGGTGGGCAAAGGCACGGGCCAAGGTCTCGCCATTGTCTATTCAACCGTGGTGGACAAACATGCCGGCCGCGTCTTCTGCGAGTCCGAAGAAGGCGTGGGCTCGACGTTCATCCTGCAACTGCCCCTGCGCTGCGAGAAAGAGGAGTGCCCGGCATGCAAGTGATGTTCGTTGATGACGAAAGCCGGGTACTCTCCGGCATTGAGCGGGCGCTTATGCTGCAAGACACCGAATGGGAGTGCCGCTTCGCCACCAGCGGCCAGGAAGCGCTGGCGATGCTGGAGGAAGAGCCGGCCGACGTGGTGGTGTCCGACATGCGCATGCCGCTCATGGACGGCGCTGAATTGCTTACGCGGGTACGCGACCGCTGGCCGGGCACCATACGGATCATTCTGTCCGGCTACTCCGAGGCCAGTTCCACCTTACGCATGGTGGACGTGGCCCACCGGTTTGTTGCCAAACCCTGTGACAGCACGGCGCTGCTGGCGATGGTGGGCGGCGCCCTGGCCCTGCGCGCCCTGTTTCAAGACCCGGCGGTGGTCGAGGCGGTGGGCCGCATCAGCAGCCTGCCGGCCGCCCCGAAAGTCTTTACCGAAGTATGCCGCCTCCTTGCCAGCGCCGGCGGCGATACCCGACGCATCGCCGGGCTCCTGGGCAGTGACCCCGCCCTGAGCGTCAAGATTATGCAGTTGGCTAACTCGGCCTTCTTCAGCAGAGGCGGTCGCATTCATGATATCGGCAACGCCATCACCCGCCTGGGTTTGGATCAGGTGAAACTGCTGGTCCTGGCTTCCCAGATCTTTGCGGATGCGAGTACGGACCCTTATGTGGACCGGTTACAGCGGACCTCGCTGCTCGCGTCCACCCTGGCCACCCGCATTTCCGGACACCAGGAACTGGAGCCGACCGCCGCCCTGCTCGCCAGCATCGCACGGCTTATCCCCGAACTGAGGGAGCCTGGCCGCGAGGTATCCGCCACCCAGGACAATACGTCCATGCATGCCGCGGTAGGCGCCTATCTGCTGGCCTTGTGGGGTTTGCCCATGGACATTGTGGAAGCCGTGGCCTATCACGTCGAGCCCTCCCGCTCCGCGGAGAAAGCCTTCGGTGTGACCGGCGCCGTGCATGTCGCGGTCGCCCTCGCCAACAACAGTGTTCCCGATCTGGATTATCTCGAACAAACCGGCGTGCTGAATAAACTGCCCCTGTGGCAGGAGATGCTCGCCCACACGCAGGAGACGCTTGATGACTGAAACCGCCTTGCCCCGGGTGCTGTGCGTAGACGATGAACCCAATGTGCTCGCCGCGATGGAGCGCAGTCTCTTTAATGAATTCGACGTGGTGGTGGCTCTCAGCGGTGAAGCCGGCCTGCGCGCCGTGTCCTCGGGCGAGCGTTTTGCCGTGATCATGTCCGACATGCGCATGCCCGGCATGGACGGCGCCGCCTTCCTATCCAAAGTGCGGGCAGTCGCCCCCGACAGCGTGCGGATCCTGCTCACCGGACAGGCCGACCTGGCATCCTCCATCGCGGCCATCAACCAGGGCGCCATCTTCCGCTACCTCTGCAAGCCTTGCCCCAGGGAGGAACTGGTATCGGCGCTCAATGACGCGGTCGGTCAATACCGTCTCGTTTGCGCGGAAAAAGAATTGCTGGCGACCACCCTCACCGCGTCGGTCAAAACGCTGACTGAGGTCCTCGCCATGGTCGCGCCATGGGCTTTCCAGCGGTCGGCCTTCGCCCAGTCCTGTGTCATCCACGCGCTGCCCAAGCTGGCGTGGCCTGATGGATGGCTATACACCATCGCCGCCTCATTGAGCCAAATCGGCTGTGTGGGCGTCCCCGCCGACATCGTCCAGGCCGATGTGGCCCAGAGAAAACTCTCGGAGGACGAAAAAAAACTCCTCCAGGAACACCCGGATGTCGCCGCCCGATTGGTTGAGCACATTCCCCGCCTCGAACTGGTGGCCGGGATTATCCGCCACCAGGCCCGTGAGGCCGCGCCAGACGCGCCCCTGGAGGTTATCCGCGGCGCCCACCTGCTGCGCGCCGCCCTTGAACTGGAACGCCACGCGGCGCGGGGGCAAAGCCTGGAACGCCCGTGGGAAATCCTGCGCGCGGCGCGCCCGGCGATCCCCGAGTACATCATCAAAGCCCTGGCTGATTTTCGCGCTAACGTGGCCGGCGCCCGCACCGTGCGCTTTAGCGAACTGATGCCCGGCTGGGTGGTAGACGAAGATATCCGCACCACCAACGGTTTGATGGTGCTGACCAAAGGTCATGAACTTACCGACACCGCCATATCCGCGCTTCAACGCCTCCTCGCCGCAAATGCCGTCAAAGAGCCGATCCGGGTGCGTGGACGGCCGGACGCCGCGGCGTCTTAAGATCCACGCCAGGCTCCCCGGGGGAAAATGGCTTAGCCTGTGTTTTCTCCCCGCGGCACTACGCGTCCGCCGGCGGCATTTTCGCCGCGTTCAGATAAGTACAGAACATTAACGTCAGCTGTGATGTCAGGCCGCCGCCAACGAACAGTTCCGACATATTCCTGACGAACACATTGCAGACGGTGCCGCACAGGACGTTCAACAGCGTCAGGTTCACCGTAGCGAGATCGGCAAATTTCGCGTCCGGGGCGCTGGCAAACATGGCCTCGCTTGCCGCTTCGACACGCCTGGTCATCGCCTCGACCAGTTCGGCCACATCCACCTCGGCCGCCGCACGATAGAGTGCGCTCGTCACATCGCGGCGCTCGATTTTGGCTGCAATGTAGGTGCTGACGAGCGCGTCGCTCATCTGCGCATAGGGTTTCCCGTGTTGCGCCAGACAGGCCGCCTCAACCCGTTCCGCCAGCATGATGAGATATCTTTCATTCAGCGCATAGAACAACGCCTGCTTATTGGGAAAATACTGATATAGCGAGCCAACGGATACCCCCGCCCTTTCAGCCACGCGCGTTGTCGTCAAACGGGTTGGCCCCGCGGCTAATAAAACCTGAATCGTCGCGTCGAAAATGGCCTCGACAGTGGTGGCCGATCGCGCCTGCTGCGGGACTTTACGGGCGCTGAGGCTGCGTTTGGGGACCGAAAACATAAGCGAATTCAAAACCTGAAGAATTATTCTTATTCTTAATGTGATCGGAATAACCGAAATTATCAAGGAACTTCACATGACAAATATCGCTAACCGCATTGCGCTCGTGACGGGCGCCAATAAAGGAATCGGCCACGAAATCGCCAGGCAGCTTGCGCAAAAGGGTGTCTTCGTCCTGGTGGGTGGACGCGACGCGGGCCGAGGTAAATCCGCGGCCGATAAGCTGGCCGCGCAGGGTTTGCCGGCGTCGTTCATTCAGATTGACCTTTGCGACGCGCGGAGCATAGCCGCGGCCGCGGCCAGGATCGACGCCGAGTATGGCCGCCTCGATATCCTGGTGAACAATGCCGGCGTTTCCGACGCCACGGACGGCGCGCCAGGCGCCGCCGCCCTGGACGCGGTGCGTCGGGTATTCGACACTAATTTCATCGGGACACTGGCGGTTACGCAGGCGATGCTGCCGCTGCTGCGTAAGTCCGAAGCCGGGCGTATCGTCAATCTATCCAGTAGCCTGGGTTCATTGACGCTCAATGAAGATCCCGACTGGCCGTACTACGATGTCCGGTTTATTGGCTACAACGCGTCAAAAGCCGCGCTGAATATGCTGACGATCCAGCTCAATGCCGAACTGCGCGCTACCGGGATTACCGCGGTATCTGCCTGCCCAGGCCTGGTGAACACCGAGCTAAGCGGAAATCGGGGTGATAGGATGCCCGCCGAGGCGGCGGTATTTATAGTGCGCCTGGCGCTGCTTACTGAGCACGACCCGAAAGGCGCCTACCAAAACGAGCAGGGTAGCCTCCCCTGGTAATGTAGACGCAGTCGGGTATGCAGTAGCGCGCTGATGCGCGCAATGAACGAGCCGGCTTGCTCCGCGCCAGCGGCAGCCGCGCTCTTTTTCGCGGGCCATCAAGCCCGCGGATAAAGTGTCCAAAGTGTGATCTGCATTGTAGTACAAGATAAAATTATGGTGCTACAATCACCAACAGATAATTATTGCGAAAGAAACTGCTTGGAAGCAACGACACATTCTTTCATCCATCGGGCAGAACGCCATATTGCCTTTAATACTGACTGATAAATATATTTTCAGCCGGTGGGCCATTAATTTTATTTAACTTAAAAAATTAATGAGTTCTTTTTATTGTATAACGTGCTGCGGTAGTTCATTAGGTTTTTAACACTGTATTGTTTATTTTGTCACAAAGCCAAAGCGCGCATCGTCTGCAAACACAATTTATTTTCGATGCTATAACAATGGATTTCATGCGCGTTTTCAGTTTCTATCAAAAATATTATCAACTCACTACCCACCTTACCTTACATGTTGTAGTTTACTGAACGGGATGAACAAGATGGATATCTCAGTAGCCACCGTGCCGTCCAAACGGCGCTATATCACATTGCTCATGATCTTTATTACCGTGGTGATTTGTTATGTCGACCGCGCCAATCTGGCGGTAGCGTCGGTGCATATCCAGCAAGAGTTCGGTATCAATAAAACGCAGATGGGATATGTCTTCTCGGCATTTGCCTGGACCTATACCCTTTGCCAGATACCCGGAGGCTGGTTTCTCGATCGCGTCGGCTCAAAAATGACCTATTTCATTGCCATTTTCGGCTGGTCCGTGGCGACGCTCGGCCAGGGATTCGCCAATGGTTTGATTTCACTCATGGGCTTGCGCGCCATCACGGGGATGTTTGAAGCGCCCGCGTTTCCAACCAATAACCGGATGGTGACGAGCTGGTTCCCCGAGCAGGAACGGGCATCGGCGGTTGGTTTTTTCACTTCGGGGCAATTTGTCGGTTTGGCTTTTCTGACGCCGCTATTGATCTGGGTACAGGAAATGCTGAGTTGGCATTGGGTGTTTATTCTCACCGGCGGAGTAGGCATAATCTGGTCGATTATTTGGCACGTTGTTTATCAACCGCCGAAAAAAAGCAAAGGGATTAATGCGGCCGAACTGCATTATATCGCAGCCGGCGGCGGCATTATTGACGGCGATGCACCTACCGCCAAGGCGCAACGCGTGTCCATGACCGCGGCCGACTGGAAGTTAATATTTCACCGCAAGCTGGTCGGCGTTTATCTGGGGCAATTTGCCGTAACCTCGACGTTATGGTTTTTTCTCACCTGGTTTCCCAATTATTTGACCCAGGAAAAACATATCGGCGCCCTGACCGCCGGATTTATGACTACCGTACCTTTCCTGGCCGCGTTTGCGGGCGTATTACTGTCGGGTCTCTTTGCCGACCGTATGGTGCGCAAGGGCAAAACCATTGGATTTGCACGCAAAACGCCCATCATCTGCGGCCTGTTGCTGTCAACCTGCATTATGGGCGCGAATTATACCAACGATCCTGTTTGGATTATGACGCTAATGGCTTTAGCCTTTTTCGGCAACGGTTTTGCTTCCATTACCTGGTCGCTGGTATCGTCGCTGGCGCCGGTGCGGCTGATCGGACTGACCGGCGGCGTGTTTAACTTTGTCGGCGGGTTGGGCGGCATCACCGTTCCGCTGGTGGTCGGCTATCTTGCCCAGGATTATGGTTTCGCGCCGGCATTGATCTATATCGCGGCGGTCGCCCTGCTGGGCGCATTGTCATACCTGTGCCTGGTGGGTGAAGTAAAACGCGTCGGCTGATATGGCAGACCGCTAAACCCGCCGGATGGGAAGCATCCCCAAGGAATCACCGGCATTATTGCCTGCCGCGCCGACATGGGCGGCATTATTTTTATATACGCCTTATTTTTTGGCGGCGCAGCCGCACCGTTCATTAACTATCCATCACCGATTAAGCACCGGCTCTAATGCAGGCTATCAATTTCACTCAACATTCTATAACAATAATTTATCTGGCTATATCTCATATAAAATTAAAATTCATTATGATTATTTATGCGTAACCTATCTTGTCTCACAAAGAGGTTTTTATCCTAATTGCTCCCCGCCCCTTAAAATAACCCACCATTAAAAATCAATATCAAGGTTTTTATATTTTTTTATTCATTATTCCCTTTAACCCTATTTACAGAAGGTGACGTACCGGCGTTATTATCAACTTGCATCGCACGCTGTATTTTCTGCAAATACACCCTAATGAGGTTTATTATTCACTTGATCCCCTACTGGCGTTTTTCCCCACGCTCGTTGACAGGCAATGAGATCACGCGATCACGTTCCGGCAAGATTGAGTGGCATGTTTCAAAAGGGCAGTGATTTATCCAGCGATAAATAATATTAGTGAACGAGGGGCCTTATATGAAAAGCACATTTACCCTTCCCGCGTTAGCCGTAGCCGGCATTCTGTCCTGCGGCCTGGCTAATGCCGCCGATGGTACCATCAACTTCACCGGAACCATTCTGGATACAGCCTGTGTCGTGGAACCTGCCGTCGTGGCGGTGAATATGGGCAGTTTAACCGTCGCGGCGTTTAGTGGTGTTGGCGCAACCGCGGGTTCCACGCCGTTCTCCATTACGCTGACCTCCTGCCCCGCGGGTTTAACCACTGCCCAGGTCTTTTTTTCCGGCGCTGCGGATCCCGCGGATAGCACGGTATTAGGTTTAACCGCCGGGGGAGCCACCGGCGCCGGCATCGCGCTGTTTGAATCCGACGGCAGCACCCGGGTGAATCTTGGCGCGGCGTCCGTGGCGCAGCCTGTCACCGCGGCCGGCGGTTCGCTGGACTTCGTGGCGAAGTACATGCAAACCGCGACGCCGATTGTAGCAGGTGCCGCCAATGCCACGGCGGAATTCGTCCTGCAATATCCCTAAACATAAATGCCGATGCCCTGGCCCCGTCTTTAGGTCGCCCCAGAGGCCATATTTAATCTCTATCGGTCATTACTCTTGGGCCATGGCGCGCGTAGTGGCGGATTTTTACTGGAGATGACCATGTTTCAGTGGCTGAAAGCGGTATGCATGGCAGCCGGGCTGGTTAGCGCCTTACTGGCTCAGGCCGGCGTGGTGGTGGGCGGAACCCGGGTCGTTTACGATGCCGGGAAGAAAGAAGCGTCGATTTCCGTCAGCAATCCGGACAAATCGCTGCCCTATCTTATTCAGTCCTGGATTGATAACGAACGCGATAGCGACACCCTCAGGGTGCCGTTTATCATCACCCCGCCGCTGTTCCGGCTGGATGCGGGGCAGGAAAATGTCCTGCGCATCGTGCGCGCCGGCGGCAACCTGCCCGGGGACCGCGAATCGGTGTTTTGGCTCAATATTAAATCCATCCCCGCCACCGATAAAAATGCGATCAACCAGTTGCTGATCAGCATCAATACCCGCATCAAACTGTTTTATCGTCCGCAAAACCTGGCCGGTCGTGCCGGGGATGCGTATAAAGCCCTGAATTTCTCCCGCCAGGGCGGGCAATTAACGGCGCGTAACCCTACCCCGTTCTACGTGTCGTTCGCCAGTTTGAGCGTAAGCGGCCAGGACATTACAAATCCCGGCATGATTGCCCCGCTGGGCACCCTGAGCTGGCCGTTGCCGGCCGGGGTACGCGGTAACGTGATGTGGCGGGCGATTAATGAATTCGGCGGCACTTCCGCGCCGGCCAGCGCGCCGTTGTGATGGCTTAACGACGGCACGCCCATTAGCCGGCGGATCATCCGTTTGCCAGCATGCGGTAGAGGGGGTGAATATGAAAAATGCGCTATCCCGGCTGCCTGTCAGACCGATGTTGATGAGCTGCTTCGCCTGGTCCATCCCGCCTGTTTTGCCGGTCTTATCGCTGGGTCTCGTCCCGCTGCCGTCGCCGGCGCAGGACTACTTTAATCCCAACGCCCTATCCCTCAAGGGGGCGGCAATGCACGCGGTTGATCTCTCCCAGTTCTCTGATATCGGGGGACAACTGCCCGGCATCTATCGCGTCGATATCTATCTCAACGGCAATAAGGTGGATACCCGCGAGGTCACGTTTGTGGCCTCCGCGGCGGGGCTGCAGCCCGAACTCACCGCCAGGCAACTGGCGGAGTATGGGGTGAATCGCGGCGCCTTCCCGGCCCTGCGGGCGCTGCCGGACGACCAGCCTATTACCGCGCTTGGCCAGTACATTCCCGAGGCCGGCAGCACGCTGAATTTCCAGCAATTGCGCCTGGATCTCAGCGTGCCGCAGGCGGCGCTGGACAGCCAGGCGCGCGGCTATGTCGATCCGTCGCAATGGGATCAGGGGCTGCCCGCCCTGATGCTGGGCTACGCCTATTCCGGCTCTACTACCTGGTATGACGACCAGTCGGGCAGCGACGAAAACCATTATCTCAACCTGCGCAGCGGGGCCAATCTGGGCGGTTGGCGATTAAGGAATTATTCTGTTTATAGCAACAGCAGCCGGGAGCGTTCCCATTGGGACAGCATCAACACGTACGTCCAGCATGACGTGCAGTCGCTTAAGGGCCAGTTTACCGCCGGCGACGCCTACACGCCCGGGACGATATTCGACAGCGTGCCGTTTCGCGGCGCGCAGTTGGCCTCCGATGATAATATGCTGCCCGATAGCCTGCGCGGGTTTGCCCCGGTTGTACGAGGCATCGCGCAAAGCAACGCGCAGGTGACCATTCGCCAGAATAATTCCATTATTTATCAGACGTACGTCGCCCCCGGCCCTTTTGTGATTACCGATCTGTTTCCCACCGCGGCCAGCGGTAACCTGGACGTGACGATATGGGAAGCCAGCGGCGCGGAACGCCGTTTTACCCAACCGTTTTCGGCGGTGCCTATCATGCAGCGCGAGGGCAGGTTGAAATATGCCGCCAGCGCCGGCCGATACCGCTCCGCGTTTAACGACGCGCGGGAGCCCAATTTTCTTATGGGCAGCCTGATTTACGGCCTGCCCGGGGACACGTCGGTCTACGGCGGGTCAATCGCCTCGGCGGACTACCAATCCCTGCTGCTGGGGATGGGCCGTGGTTTTGGCGACCTGGGCTCCGCGTCGTTCGATGTGACCCGGGCCAACACCACGTTGCCCGGCAGCGATGAGCGCCATACCGGCCAATCGTATCGCTTCCAGTACGCCAAAGTCTTTACCGACTACGGGACCTCTTTTACCCTCGCCGGGTATCGCTACTCCAGCAAAGGCTTTTATGACTTTGGCGATGCCAACGAGATGACCCATCAAGCCTCCGACGCCTGGCAACGGCTCTACAACAAGCGCAGCAGGATCCAACTGAATGTCAGCCAGTCTATGGGCGATGCCGGCAGTCTGTATCTGGCGGGCTACCAGCAGGACTACTGGCGGCAAAGCGGTTATCAGCGCAGCTTAAGCGCCGGGTACAGTCTTAGCCACGCCGGCATCACCTATTACCTGAATTACACTTTTAGCCAGACGCCGGGGCCGCAGGACAACGATCGGCAATTTGCGTTCAGCGTGCAAATCCCGCTCAGCAAATGGCTGCCGAACAGCTGGGCGACCTACAGCGTCAATGGCGATAACCACGGCGCGGTCAATCAGCAGGCGGGCATCAGCGGCACCCTGCTTGCGGATAATAATTTTAACTACAGCGTGCAGCAAAGCTACGGCAACCGGGGTATCGGCGCCAGCGGCAGCGCATCGGCGTCGTACCGGGGAGGGAGCGGCGAGCTCAACGCAGGCTATAACTACAGCCGACACAACCGGCAGGTAAACTACGGGGCGCAGGGCGGCGTCGTGGCGCATCCTTATGGCGTCACGCTGTCGCAATCGCTGGGCGATACGCTGGCGCTGGTACGCGCGCCGGGCGCCGACGGGGTACGGGTGGAAAACAATACCGGCGTGGTGACCGACCGGCGTGGTTACGCCGTGGTGCCCTTTGCCACCACGTATCGCCGGAATCGCATTGCGCTCGACACCACGACGTTGGGTGAGGATGTGGATATCGATATCAATACCCAGACCGTCATACCCACGCAGGGAGCGCTGGCGCTGGCGGACTTCAAGACCCGGGTGGGCAGCCGGGTGCTGCTGACGATAACGTATCGGGGTCAGCCGGTGCCCTTCGGCACGCAGGTCACCCAGATACAGGCCGCCGGTGAAAACGAAAACAGCGGTATTGCGGATGCCGCGGGCCAGGTGTACCTGAGCGGAATGCCGGAACAGGGCCGGATCAAGGCGGTCTGGGGCCAGGGCGCGGACCAGCGGTGCGAAGCCGGCTACAGTCTGCCCGCCGCGGCATCGCCAACCCCCTCGATTCGCATGGCCAGTGTGCCATGTCGTTAGGAGCCATCGTATGAAGCAACAACGCATTTTATGGTCGATAAGCGCCCTGCTGGCGACGGCGTGCGCGGCGCTGGCGTATACCCCACCGGCCATGGCCGCCTGTACCACCACGGGAGCATCGCAGACCGGCGCCCCCGTCACCTTAACGTTAGCGCGTGATAAACCCAACGGCCTGATAGGCAACCCCTATGTTTTTCCGAGCTCGGATAGATATTCGTGCGCCCCCGCCGGCATAACCCAGCAACAATTTGGGCTACAGGGAAATTCGGAAAATATCACAGGTGAGGTATCGGCTGGCCGCAACATCTATAAATTGGGTGATACCGGATTAGGTTACATCGTCTATGGCGATGTGCAGCCTACAGGAGACTGCGTAGGATCCGCCTATATAGGCACCGGCCCGCAGATGGGGGGGGATGCCAATACCGTTCAGCTATGCTCCAATCCAAGCGGCTACATCCCGCAGTTAACCGGCGGCGCAACAATCACTTTTTATAAACTCGGTCCCGTCACCCCCGGAACCCTCCCCTCGACACATCTCGCCAGTTTTATCAATGTCGTAAACGGCAGTGATTTGACTTTGCCGGCGGTATCGCTTTTCTCGGGAATTATTACCGTTATCGTCAATGCATGCTCAGTGACCAACACCGCCATTACGGTGCCGATGGGTAATGTGGATCGCGCAGAGTTTACCGCCATCGGCAGCACGGCGGGCCTGCGCGGCTTTACTATACCGCTGGATTGTAATCCCGGCATCAATGTCAGGGTGCAGTTCGACGGCATCAGCGCCGGCAGCGCGACGAACGTACTGGCGCTGAGCCCATCCTCTTCCCCCCCCGCCGCCACCGGCGTGGGCGTGCAAATACTGTATAATAGCAATCCGGTCACCCTCGGCGCGCCGCTGGCCGTTGGCACCACCACCGCGGCAGGATTTTTTAATATCCCGTTAGAGGCGCGTTATTACCAGACTGAAAGCACGGTGACGCCCGGACTCGCCAACAGCACAGCCACCTTTACCTTAACCTACCAATAAATCACGGCGGGATGAAATGGGTTGGCCTTAAAGCGGACGCCAGTGCGCAGCTCCGGCAATCAATAATGGTAAATTGCGGGTCGCTGAATCCCGGTGAACATCTTTCTTCCGCACGGCTGTTTTCTCGGCGGTGATTTACTCTTATGATGGACCCTGGTTTGCTTGAGGACGTCCCATGATCTGGCTCATACTGGCAACGCTGGTTGTCGTTTTCCTTGTCGGTTTTCGCATCCTAAACTCCGATTCCCGCCGGGCGTCGCAGGCGTTGACCAAACGCCTGAATATCGAGCCGGTCTATGTGGAATCCATGATAAGCCAAATGGGGAAAAAAGCCGGCGGCGAGTTTGTCAGCTATTTATTACATAACAGCGAATCACATCTCGGCAACGCCGCGGGCGTGCTGCTGATCTATCAAACCTTTATTGTCGATGACGCCGAAGAGAGTCTGGCATTCTGGCATTCGGTGTTGCATAAAGCGCGGCTGCCCACCGAACTGACGCATAAACATGTCCGTTTGGCGCTCTCGTTTTTACGGGACCTTGAGCCGGAAGCAAATGATCTCGCCGCTTACCGGCAACGCTATAACGCGCGCTTTACCGATATCTTTAACCAGGTCCCCGCCGCCAACAGCAATGTGTATTATCTCGACGGTGTCGCGCCGAAGAATTAAGGCGGCAGGACGCATTTGTCCAACAGGACGGTAAACCGTTCAGCCAGGCCATCACTCTGCGGATAAGACCGATGTCTCAATGCGGGTTCAATTAACCGCGCTGTTCATTTGATGAATATGCTGATCGAAATCCCGCTGCGCCCGTTCGATGTCGGGCTGATGATCGACAGCCCAGGCATAAATCGCGGCAAACGGTGATTGCAAGGTATGCCCCAACGGCGTGAGCGAATATTCAACCGCGACCGGCGATGAGGCTATAACACATCGTTTTACCAGCCCGTTTCTCTCAAGACGACGCAGGCTCTCGGTCAACGCCTTCTGGGTTATCCCCCCCACACGCCGCTGCAACGCGTTAAAACGAACCGGCTGCTCACAAAGGACAATCAGGATCATCAGGGACCATTTATTGGCGATTTGGTCAAGAATCGGGCGCGCCGTGCATGCAGCGGCAAGGGTGTTCACCGCGCATGCGGCAGCAAGGGTGTTGATAGCGGGCCGGGACATAGTGGTTTCCTTGTGTATACCTACGCGACTCAAGGTGCGTAATTGACAGTAAGTATATAAGTTATACCATCATGGTTCAAATTCAATGGAGTACTTATATGTCGAACTTAAACGGGAAAATCGCGGTCGTCACCGGCGGCGGCAGTGGCATCGGCCTGGCCATCGCACAACGCTTCGTGCAAGCAGGCGCTTATGTCTTTATCACCGGCCGCCGCCAGGCGGAACTCGATAAGGCGGTGGCATTGATCGGCGGAAATATCGCGGCGGTGCAAGGGGATGTGACGGAAATGGCGGACCTTGACCGGTTATATGCCGCGGTCAAGGCTCAAAAAGGTCGGCTGGATGTTCTGGTGATCGCCTCAGGCGTTTCCGTGCCGTCCACATTAAACGAGATAACCGAAACCCATTTCGATCTGATGTTTGATGTTAACGCCCGCGCCGCGCTGTTCACGGCGCAAAAAGCGCTGCCGCTGATGGATAAGGGCGGCAGTATGGTATTGATTGGATCCATCGCCGGATTTATCGGCACCCCCGGCTATGGCGTCTATGGCGCGACCAAAGCCGCCATGCGCTCCTATGCCAGAACGTGGGCCAACGAGTTCGCCGATCGGGGAATTCGCGTGAATACGCTGAGTCCCGGACCGATCGACACGCCAATGTTTGATCAGGTTACGCAAGAGGTTCGGAAAACCTTGATCGGCCATATTCCGTTAGGCCGTCTGGGCAAACCGGAAGAAGTCGCGGCCGCCGCCCTTTTCCTCGCCTCGGATGAAAGCAGCTTTATTACCGGGGCAGAATTGTGCATTGATGGCGGAATGGCGCAAATTTAACCGGCGGTGCCCAGGCCGGCTACATGACTATCGTCGCCACCCAACCCGTGACCCTGACCGGCGGATACATTCCGCCTCTTTGCCGGTCCCTGCCGGCGGCCGGGGCCGGCGCGCGTTGTTCACTTATGTCATGTTGCCGGCACCCTCCCAAATTTATTCACTGCGATGACCATGCCATGAAATGATGGCGGACTGCCGCTGAAGGGATCATTAATCGCCTCGCTGTAAGTCGACTGTAAGCCTGACGGCCTTAGAGTTGACCCCATCTTGGTCACGTCCTCCCGGCGACATCCAGACAACCACTGTGAGAGAATTCATGCAACATCGGCTCAGGATAGGGTATGCAGTAGCATCCGTAGCGTTTTTTTCTGGCGCCGCCTGCGCTGCCGGCACCGCCCCGGCGACGGCGGAGAATGACGCGACGGGCTTTACATTTTGGAGCGATGCGCCCAACGTTACCCATTGGGGTCTTGGCATCGGCGTGGGCTATGAGCAATCGCCTTACAAAGGAGACGATGCCAGCGTCTCCCCGCTGCCCCTGATCTATTTCGATAACAAATGGATCCATCTCTTCGGCAACAAACTTGACGTCAAGATCGGCCGCTGGGATAACGTCAGTGTTACCCTGCGCGGGGAATATGCCCTGGGCGATGGCTATAAGGAATCGGATGCGCCGATACTCGACGGCATGCAAAAACGCAAAGGCGGATTCTGGGTCGGACCGGCCATGGCCTGGGACAGCGGCTACGGCACCTTCGGCGCAAACGTCCTGACGGCGGGGAATAAAGGGCTGAAAGCGGGCATTGATTACCACCGGGCGTTCGAATACGGGGACGTCACGCTCGTGCCCCACGCCGGCATTGACTGGTATAACAGTCGCTATGTGGATTATTATTACGGCGTGGAAAATGATGAAGCGCGCGCCGGACGCGATGCCTACGCGGGCAAAGCCACCTATAACTTCTCGGCGGGCGTGCGTTTCGATTACCAGCTTACGCCGCACCAAAGCCTGAGCCTGGACGCCGGCGTCTCTCATCTGGGCGGCGGAATCACCGACAGTCCATTGGTTGACAGGACAGTGATCCCCGAGGCCCGGTTCAGCTACCTTTATCGTTTCTAACTGGAAAACACGACATGGCGCGTATCGCACTTATCGAGGATAACGAGCGTCTGGCGGCCATGATCGGTCAGGCGCTGTCCGGTGCCGGGGTGGAAACCGATTTTTTTTATACCCTGTCGCAGGCGAAATACGGCGTAAAGCAGGCTGATTATGCCGTGCTTATCATCGATCGCGGCTTGCCCGACGGCGACGGATTGGATTTTTTAAGGGAGTTGCGGGCCACGGGATATATGACGCCCTGCCTGATCCTGACCGCCCGGGATGCCTTGCACGATAGGGTCGACGGACTGGAAAGCGGCGCGGACGATTACGTTACCAAACCGTTCGCCATGAGCGAACTGGTCGCGCGCATCCGAACGCTGATGCGGCGGCCGGCTGAAACCGCCGGCCTGGTATACGCCTTCGCCGATATTACCCTTGATCCCCGGGAACCGACGCTGTACGGCGCAACGCAGTCCGTTTTGCTCGCCCCCACCGAGCTGCAAATATTGCTGGCGTTGCTTAAGGCGGGCGGGCAGACGGTGCGTCATGCATCACTGGAACACGCGGCATGGGGATTAGGGGAAGCGGTCACGCCGAATGCGCTGGAAGTCACCGTTCACCGGCTACGTAAAAAAATGTCCACCGCGGGCGTGGCCGCCCAAATCGTAAATGTCCGTGGCGTCGGCTTCGCCCTGGCCGTGAGGACGGCCTCCCGCGATGACGGCGGGCTTGGCTATGCTTAAGAAATTTCTCCGTGCGCAATGGATCCGTTACTGGACATATAGCCTGTCGGCAAGATTATGGCTGACCAGCATTGCGGTCCTGGCGGTCAGCCTGTCGTTTATCGCGGCGCTTTACCTCTACGCGTTAAATCAGTTTCCCCGGGAAATGTGGCAGAAAGATAATAACCAAAAAAACGCGCTGCGGGTTTCCGCCGGCTTGCAATACAACGAACTGGGCATGCCCGTCTCCGCCAGGCTGGATGAACAAACGGCCTGGCTATTCGCTATCGCCCCCACCGAAGTGATGTATCGCGTGTTTGATAACCACGGCACCATGATGCTCAGCAGTGGGAAAGACAACAGCGGCCTGGCATGGGGCAAGGGCCGGCTGGCGGATCTGGCGGATTCCCATCAGCGCGTGACCATCAACGGCAGGCCATTTGATGTAATAACGCTTGCAACCGATCACGGGGGAAGGCGCTTTTACGTGCAGACCGCGACCAGCGACGTCTTCGGGGAAAATGTGGCGAATATGAAATTCGCGCCGCTGCCGGAGATCATCGCCTGGAGCATATTAATCGCGACCATCGCGTTCGGCCTGGCATTCCCCTTTACCATACGCCGTGTGCTCTATCCCCTGAAAGTGGCCTCCGAGGCCGCCATGTCGATCACGCCCGCTAATTTGCAGACACGCTTAAACGATCGTGATATTCCCAGTGAAATCAAGCCGCTGATTGTCGCTTTTAACGCCGCCCTGGCGCGACTGGAAACGGGTTTTATCGCCCAGCAGGATTTCCTCGGCGCCGCGGCGCACGAGCTGCAAACTCCGCTCACGTTACTGCGGGGACAAATTGAGCTGCAGCCCGAAATCGAAAATAAAAACCTGCTGTATCGGGAAATCGATCTGATGGCGCGTCAGGTCCGCCAGCTATTGCACCTGGCGGAGGTGAGCGAATCGCAGAACTATAGCTTTGGCGAGGTGGACCGGCTTGCCGTAATGCGCGACGTGGCATCCTATCTGGACCGCAAGGCCGCGGGCAACCGTATCACGTTGCGCCTGTGGCTGCCGGATACCCTGCCGCCGATACACGCGGATAAAAGCGCGCTGTTTATCTTGCTGAAAAACATCGTCGAGAATGCCATCCACTACTCCCCGCCCGGCGGTACCGTTGATATTCTGGCCGACGCCGCCTCCATCCAGGTCTCGGACAACGGGCCGGGCCTTAAAGCCGATGAAGCGCCGCGGGTGTTTGACCGGTTCTGGCGCGCGCCCGGCGCGGTACATGGCGGTACGGGACTGGGACTGGCCATCTGCAAAGAGATTGCCGTCGCCCATCACTGGCAGCTTGATGTCAAAGCCCTGCAGCAGGGCAGCCGATTTATTTTGCGGTTCTGACTCTTATGGCGCGGCAATATCCTGCCGGCGCCGGCAGGCGGCAAAATATCGCAGCGCATGTCGCGCTAAGATAAAAATAGAAATGAAAAATCGGTATAACCTGCGTTATTTACTTAATATCGACAGTTAAATTATACTGACATCGTTGTCGTATTTGGGGCCAGTCGCGTTATTTGGGCGGCAACGGCGATGCCGCGCGCTATTTGAGCGCGGCGTTACCCTTATATTTTTTTGAATATTTAAATATAATTTTAGGATGCATCTTAGAGACAAGGGAATATTCCAGCCGGAATCCCGCGCAATCTAACGAAACGGCGAGAAAAAATGCAATTTGCCTCGCATCACTGAAAAAAAATATTCAGAACTGGCGCAAACCTGTATATGCTGAGGGTCGCTCCCGTCGCCTGAGGCATACTGCGTGAAATTAAACTCCCTTTTCCTGATAGCGGGTTTGCTGTTGGCCGGGTGTGCCAAACAACCCACAGAGCGGCCTGTCGCCATCGTTACTCCCCCCCAGCCGCAGCAAATGTTGCCGCAGTCAGCGCCCAAGGGAATCTATGGCGGCTATATCCACGACTCCGCCAGCATTTACGGCGTCGATGAAACGCTGGTGAAAGCCATTATTCAGGTAGAGTCGGGTTATAATCCCAGCGTAATCAGCAAATCCAACGCCGTCGGGCTTATGCAGCTTAAGGCGTCTACCGCCGGACGCGATGCCTATCGGTTAAAAGGCCGCTACGGCCAGCCGAGCGTCCGTGATTTAAAAGACCCCGCCACGAATATTGATCTGGGCACGGCCTATATCAGCATCCTGCAACGGCAGTTATCCGGCATCCACAACCCCGAGACGCTGCGTTACGCCATCGCGGTCGCCTACGTTAACGGCGCGGGCGCCCTGCTGCGCTCGTTCTCAAGCGATCGGGACTACGCCATAAACAGAATCAACCAACTGACGCCGGAACAGTTCTACCAGCACATCCAGGAAAAACATCCCCAGCCGCAGGCGCCGCGATACCTGTGGAAGGTAAAAAACGCCTATCTGGCGATGCGCTAAGACTCTAAGTGCTTTGTCTCCGCGGTGTGCTGCGCCGCATTATTTCCCGCTATAGCGCTTATCTGCCCCGCAAGCCAGCGGCGGCCTGCATCGGCGTCATTTCTGCCATGCCATAACAGCGACAGGTCAAATCCCGGCAGCGCCAACGGCGGCGGACTGGCGCAAAAAGCGACATTGCGCATCCACGCCTGCGCCAATGCTTGCGGTACCGTGGTCAGCACCGGCGTATTCTGTAATATCCCCGGCAATGAAGAGAAGTGCGGCGTGGTATAACTGATGCGCCGTTCCATGCCCTTTTCCGCCAGCATATCGTCCGCCACGCTGCGCGCCCTGGAGCGATAGGTCACCAGCAGATGTTCATATCGCAAGTAATTCTCAAGGGAAAGCGGGGCGGGCAGCGGCAGCTGACGCGGATGCCATAATACCAGGAATTCCTGGGATAACAGCTTCTCCCGCCGTAGCCAGGGGGCCTGGTCGCTGGTGACTGAAACCACCATATCCACCTCGTGCTGCTCAAGAAAAGCCGGGTCCTCAAAGGGCGTGGTGGCGATAACGTTGATACGAATAGCCGGCGCGTGCGTCCTGAGCTGTTTCAACAGCGGCGGCATCAGCCAAATCTCTACCCAATCCGTCATTCCCAGAGTGAATGTCCGCTGGCTCGCGCCGGGGATAAACTCATCGGAATTAAATAAAATCGACTGGATCTGTTCAAAGTGCGGCGCAAACCGCCGGGCCAGGAAATCCGCCCTGGCGGTGGGTTGCATCCCCTGGGCGGTACGGATAAACAGCGCATCGTCAAATAACGCCCGCAGCCGGGCCAGGGCGCTGCTGACCGCCGGTTGCCCCAGGAAAAGCTTCTGCGCGGCCAGTGAAACGCTGCGCTCCCGGTACAGTACCAGGAAAGTAATCAGCAGATTCAAATCCACACCACGAAAATCATTTTCGTTGATATTCATAATTACTCCAATCAATTTGATCAATACTATCGCCGACCAGATACTTTAGCCATTGATTTATGTCGTTTAAAAATGGAAGGTAATGATGAAAAGAGTCAACAAGGTCAAGGTCGCCGCCGTCTTTATGCTTGCTACGGCGCTCTCACCCGCCCTGGCGCTGGTGCCCGCCGCCGCGACCCCGGTGGCGCAGCAAAAACACCAGGCTCCGGGCTTTTATCGTATGATGCTGGGCAAGTTTGAAATCACCGCCGTTTCCGACGGCACCGTCACCATCCCCCTGGACAAGCTGTTGCTGGACATCACCCCCGCCATGCTCAAACAGCGCCTGGCCGATGAAGATATGTCCGCCAATGTGGAAACGTCCATTAACGCCTATGTCATCAACACCGGCAGCAACCTGATACTCGTCGATACCGGTTCCGGCCCGCTGTTTGGCAACAATGGCGGACGTCTGCTGGAAAACCTGCGCGCTGCCGGTTATCCGGCGGAAAAGATAGATACCGTCTTGTTAACCCATATTCACGCGGATCATTCGGGCGGATTGGTGCATAACGGCCAGTACGCTTTCCCCAATGCCACCGTTTGGGTTAATCAGCGGGATGTCGACTTTTGGCTGAATCCCAGGAATATCGGCCAGGTGCGGGAGAGTGAAAAGCATACCTTCGCGGAATCCGCGGCCTCCTTCCGCCCGGTAATCGCCGCGGGAAAATTAAAAACCTTCACCGGTCAAACCCAGCTGTTTCCCGGCATAAACGCCATCCCCGCCCCGGGCCATACGCCGGGCCACACGCTTTATATGATAGAAAGCGCCGGCCAGAAGCTGTTGATCTGGGGCGATACCATTCATTCATCCGCCGTGCAATTTCCCGATCCGGACACGACGATTACCTATGACTGGGACAAGACGCAGGCGGCCGAATCCAGGAAAGCCATTCTGGAGGAGGCGGTAAAAAATGACTATTTGATTGCCGCCGACCATATTGCTTTTCCCGGCCTGGGCCATGTGAAATACCGGGATAGGACGGGCGATCGGCGGGGTTACCGGTGGGTGCCGGTTAATTACAGCCTGGCGGGATTAGAATAACCGCGGCACGCGCGCGCATGCCTTAGCGGATGCGCAGCTGCCCGGCGAAAGTTCGCAACAATAAATCGATCTTGGGGGTCAGTTGCTTATTTTTCGGCCAGGTAATATGCAAAGGCAGGCCGTCGACCACGGCCTCGGGCAGGACAGGCACCAGTTTGCCCTCATCAAGGCTTTTGCTCACCAGCCAGGTGGCTATTTGCGCCAGGCCCGCCCCCGCCTCGAGGGCCGCCACCTGCGCTTCGCTGTCGCTGACCATCATATGATGCGCGATCTCAAGCCCCCTGGTCCGCCCCCCCTCCGCCGGCAATAACCAGCGCGCCCCCGCGCCATCGCTTTTACCATAGACCACGCAATCATGATCGCTTAACGCCTTCACGGTGAGCGGTACGCCCCGGGATTTCAGATAAGCGGGCGCGGCGCAGAAAATCAGGCGTTCGGTGCCCAGGTAGCGGGAGCCGATCGCCGGCGGCAAATCGCCAACGCCGCCGATACGCACCGCGACATCCACGCCCTCGTCAACCAAATCGACAAAACGATCGGTAAAGGTGATATGGGGCCGCAGATGGGTATGCCGCCGGAAAAACGCGATCAATATCGGCATCACGATAAGGCGGCCGAACGAGGCCGGCAGATCGATACGCAGCCGGCCCATGGGCGTATGGGCATGGGACGCCAATACCGCCTGGGCATCGGCCAGGTCGTTCAATACCCGGGTACAGGTGGCGAAAAACGCCTGTCCGGCATCGGTCAGGACCAACCGGCGCGTAGTGCGCTCAAACAGCCGTGTGTCCAGGCGTTGTTCAAGGCGCGCCACGCTTTTACCCACCGCGGAACTGGTGAGGTTCAGCTGTTCGGCGGCGGCGGCGAAGCTGCCGTACCTGGCGGTGTAAACAAACGCGCTCAGGCCCTTCAGACGTTCCGTGGGATGCATATTATCAGGGATAAAAATTCTCGAATGGAAGGAAACAATAGCCGGGATAAGAATTAAATTCCAGTCTAAGCTGAAGACCTGGAATGATAATGGGAGATAAGCTATGCAACATCGTGCCTTAATCGTCGGCGTTAGCGGCATTATCGGCAGCGCGCTGGCAGTGAAATTATTGCACAGTGGGTGGCGGGTCTACGGTTTATCCCGTGGCCGCACGCCGGTGCCGGAAGGCTGCGAAGCCATCGTTGCCGACCTCACCGACGGGCAGTCCGTGGCGGCGGCGTTGAAAGATCTTGCGGTCGATCGCGTGTTTTTCACCGCCTGGTCGCGTCAGGCTACGGAAAAAGAAAATATCCGCGTGAACGGCGCCATGGTCAGTCATGTCCTGGATGCGCTGGGCGCCTCTATGGCAGGCGGCCATGCCGCGCTGGTCACCGGGCTGAAACATTACCTCGGTCCCTTTGAGGCTTATGCCACCGGCGCGGTCCCCGTCACGCCCTTTCGCGAAGAACAGGGGCGGCTGCCGGTGGACAATTTTTATTACGCCCAGGAAGATCGCCTGTTCGCCGCGGCCAAACGCCATGGCTTCACCTGGAGCGTCCATCGCCCGCATACCATCGTTGGTTATGCCATCGGCAATGCCATGAATATGGGGGTAACGCTGGCGGTTTATGCCACGCTGTGCAAATACACCGGCCAGCCGTTTATTTTCCCGGGTTCCGCCATGCAATGGCACGGCCTGACCGATATGACCGATTCCCGGCTGCTGGCCAGTCACCTGGAATGGGCCGCCACCCATGACCAGGGGAAAAACCAGGATTTTAACGTCGTAAACGGCGATATCTTCCGCTGGCGGTGGATGTGGTCGCAGATAGCCGATTATTTTGGCGTGTCGCCGGCGCCGTTCCCCGGCCAGGCGTCACCGCTTGGCGAGCGCATGCAGGACGCGCCGGCGCAGTGGACGGACATTGCCGCGCGCTTTGGCCTGCGCGAGGCCAATATCGATAACCTGGTCTCCTGGTGGCATACCGACGCCGACCTCGGCCGGCCGATGGAAATCGTGACCGATATGAGCAAAAGCCGTAAGGCCGGTTTTACCGGCTACCAGGATACCCGCGACAGCTTTATCGACCTGTTTGACCGTCTGAAAGCCGAGCGTATTATCCCGGCGTAACCGCCAGATCCCGGCGGCCCGGTTATGCCAGCAGCCGGATAGGCCGGCCGGCGTGCCAGGCCAGGATATCCTCGATCATATCGCTGAAGAACACCTGGTAGCTTTCACGGGTTACGTAGCCGATATGCGGCGTCGCCAGGACATTATCCATGGCGCGAAACGGATGCGCCGCCGGCAGCGGTTCCTGGTCAAAGACATCCAGGGCCGCGCCGGCGATGCGCCGTTCGTGCAGCGCGGCAATCAGCGCCGCCTCATCAATTATCGGTCCGCGCGCGGTGTTGACCACATACGCCGTGGGTTTCATCAGCGCCAGCGATGGCGCGTCCACCATTGCGCGGGTGCGCCCGCTCAATACCAGATGGACGGATAAGACATCCGCCTGTGCAAACAGCGTTGCTTTATCAACATAGGTCACACCTGATTCGGCCGCCCGCTCAGCCGTCAGGTTTTCACTCCAGGCGATAGTCTCCATGCCGAAGGCCTGCGCATAGCGGGCCACCTTCCGGCCTATCTTGCCCAACCCCAGGATACCGAGCGTGCGGCCGTGCAGGCTGGTGCCCAGCCCCTGCTGCCAGCCGCCCGACCTCAACGCAGTCGCCTCCGCCAGCAGGTTGCGGGTAAGCGCCATAATCAACGCCCAGGTCAGTTCGGGGGCGGCATAGGGATTGCCGTCGGTGCCGGCGACGCTTATGCCCAGCTCTCCGGCGGCGGCAATATCAATCGCGGCATTTTTCATGCCGCTGGTCACCAGCAGCTTTAACTGCGGCAACTGCATCATGAGCGCGCGGTCAAAACGGGTCCGTTCACGCATGGCGCAGATAACGTCATAGCATTGCAGCCGTGCGGCCAACGCCGCGGTATCGGCGGGGAACTCGTGCAAAAATGTCACGTCGCCGACCGGCGTCAGCGCCGACCAGTCCACGACCTGACCGGCGACGGATTGCCAGTCGTCGATAACCGCAATACGTACAGGGGATAATTGGCTCATTTTATTCCTCGCAGTGGCACAAAGGATGGCAGGAAAATATCATCGGCTTTTCCGGCCGGTCATGCCAGCGCGAACTTACTGACGCTTTGCCGCAAACGTTGGGAATGGCCGATAAGCGCATCGGATGCTTTGGCGCACGCCAGGGTCAGCAGATTGCTTTGCGCGATTTGATCGTTGAGCTGTTTAATTTCACCGGCGATGGTATTCACCCCTTCGCTTTGCGACGCGGCATTGCGCTGCAGTTCATCCAATAACAATGCCACCCCCTGCACCGCCTGGACAATATCGTGGTATACCCGGTCCAACGCTTTTACCCGGCTGAAACCGCTGTCGATGTGCCGGTGGGTGGATTGGATCAGCATATCGATATCACGCGTCGACCCACCGCTTTTTTGCGACAACAGGCTCATTTCCCGCGCCACCACTGAAAATGTGCGGCCGTTTATCCCTGAGTGGGCCGCTTCGATGGCCGCGTTCAACGACAACAGTTTGGTTTGCATGGAGATGCCGTCGAGGAAGGTCACGATGCCGGCTATTTTTTCCGACTCCGCCACGATCTCATGCATTTTTTTATCAACCTCCGTCACCATCTCGCCACAGCGCCGGGTCAACGCCTCCGCATCACTCATATGACGTGTGGCATTACCGGCGAACTGCGCTCCGGTTTCCGCTTCCTGCGCCACATGGTTTAACCGCTCGCCGATAGTTTGAAAAGCCTGGGTCTGGTGCCGGTTATGCTGGCTGACGCGCTGGTTATGACTGGCGATGTCGCCGGCGCCCTGCATCACAAGGGAAGATATTTCATTGATTTCATTGACGATATGTTGCAAGCCCAGTTGCATCTGGCCGATACCTTGATTCAGATCCACGATCTCCCGCGACTGCCAGCGGGAGGCCGTCATAGGTTCGCTGAGGTTGCCGGTGGCAATCTGCGCCATATGGCGCAGGGCGTGGTCGAGAGGCATGATAACGGCATAGGACAGGGCCAGGCCGGCTAGCGCCAGCAAACCTGCCAGCAACACCGAGATACCTAGCGACAGGCTGCGACCGGTGGTCAGCGAGGATAATATCGCTTGGTTAAAGCGCCCGGCTTCGGCGGTATCCTGGCTTAGCCGCTGATAAAACGCCGTGTTGAATTGTTCCTGAAACGCCTGGATGGGCACCATGAAAAACGAATCGATATTATCCGCGCGCAGTCCCTTTAACTGCTCATTCAGCCCGTCAAACACCAGGGCGAAATTCTGGCGCAGAGCGGCGTCGTTATCCTGCGCGCCATCCAGCTTTTGATAATCGGCAAAAAAGGACTGAGCCGCTTTTAGCGCTGTGTCGGCGCTGTCGGCCAAGGCCTGCCAACTGCCGACGGAGCCGCTTTGTTTATCCTGCATAAAATAAACGCCGGCGCGATTGATATTATCGCTGGCGGTCAATAATTCTATACGGGATTTATTCATTAACGCCTGACGTTCCGTCATGGCGTGGGCGGTGGTGATATTGCTTTTCATATGGGTGACCAACTGAGAAAGCAACGCGATAGAGAGGCATTGCAACAGACAAAACAGCAACAGGAACAGGACAAACCCGCCGCGCAGGCTGGTCATCCATTGCGGCGCGTCGATGCGCGGTAATCGCCATCTGCGGCCCTTGAAACCACCTTGACCAATAACCAACATGATTTTATCCATCATAAATAAAATGCAGTATTCGACGGCTTGATGTCAGTGATGTTACAGCGGGGCAATCGGGGCGGTAAAAAACCGTATCCCCGGCGCTAAGTCAAATAAGCGGCAGGATATGCGGCATGGATAACGCAATGGATAATGCAATAGGACGGTCTTGATCCGCGGCGTTCGCAACGCGCGCGCCGGGGGTTAAGGGGCGAAGAGAGGGGAGATCGTCTGGCGGCGGGACGGTGGGCGCCTAGCGGCGGCCGACACTTTTCCGGCAGCCACCAGGCGTTATTCAAAAAGGATTGACGTTAAAATGTTTCCCAATTTTCGTTAAGTTTTTCCCGGCCAGCCGGCGTTTTTAATCCGTCCTTTGGCGCCGCGGCGGAAGACGATATCGAAGTATCCGTTTTCAGCAATCGCCCCGCCGCCGGCAATTGAAATACCGACACGGTTTCCGTCAGCAAACGGGCCTGCTCTTCCAACGATGCCGCCGCCGCCGCGGATTCCTGCACCAGCGCCGCGTTTTGCTGGGTTACCCCGTCCATTTCCGCCACCGCGGTGCTGACCTGGCTGATGCCCCGGCTCTGTTCTTCCGAGGCCGAGGAGATCTCGCTCATTAAATCCGTCACGCGGTTTACCGCCTGCACAATACTGTGCATGGTCTCGCCGGCGCGCGAGGCTTGCACGGACCCCGTGCTTACCCGTTCAACCGACTCCGCAATCAGCCCTTCAATTTCTTTCGCCGCCTGGGCGCTACGTTGGGCCAGACTGCGCACTTCGCCCGCCACCACGGCGAATCCACGACCCTGTTCCCCCGCCCTGGCCGCCTCCACCGCGGCGTTTAACGCCAGGATATTCGTCTGGAAGGCAATGCCGTTGATGACGCCGGTGATATCGGCAATTTTTTTCGAACTGGTGGTGATGCTGCTCATCGTGGCCACCACCTCATCGACGATTTCGCCGCCTTTTTTAGCGGTATTGGAAGCATCCTGTACCATTTTATTGGCCTGGAACACATTTTCCGTATTTTGCTTAACCGTCGCGCTTAGCTGCTCCATGCTCGCGGCACTCTCTTCCAGGGCCGCCGCCTGTTGCTCGGTGCGCGAGGAAAGATCGGTATTGCCCCGGCTGATTTCCCCCGCGCCCTGGTAAATGGAGGCGGAACCGTCGCGAATGGCGGAGACCGTGCGGATCAGGTTCTGTTGCATTTCCTGCAAATAGGGGAATAGCAGGCCCACATTGTTACGGCCGAACACGGCGATGGTATCGCCCAAATGTCCGCCGGAAAGGGTGTGCAGCTGTACTTTAAACCGTTCCAGCGGCTTAATCATGCAGTTGACAAGATAGCGGTCGGTCAGGACCAGGATGATAAGTCCGGCCACGATGGCCGCAATCAATATTTTTTTGCACCAATCGACCACCACCGCCACCTGCAGCGCGCCTGCCTGCGACATGGCCTCGCTTTTGAATTTTTCCGCCGCCGCGCCGAAAGCCTGGCTGAACGGCGGTGATTGCGTCCGGTATATGCGGCGGTATTCATCCATATTTTTCGCCTGGGCCGCCTGCAATAAAGGCTCCATTCCCTGATTAATAAGCTTGGTCCAGCTGCTGATGATGTTTTCAGTTACCGCGGGGTCAATAGAGGGATGTTGCCGCGCTTTGAACTCATCAAGCGCCGCTTTGGTGCTCTGCATGGCGGTAATAGCCGTCGCCAGTACCTTATCGGCATCCCCTATTTCGCCAGTCTGGACATAATCCATGGCCCGCGACAGGCGCGTAACGGTGCGAAAATACTGGTCGTTGCCGTGGGTGACAATATCAATGTCTTTCTTCTGATCTTCACTGACTGCTAATAGATGGTTTACCTGATTCAGCGAGGACAGGGTAAATGCGGAAACCCCACCCCACAGTACCATAAAAAAACCAAGTGTTATTAAGAGTATAACTCGAATACTGGTATTTTTTAGAACACGCATAGGTACTGCTCCTGTTAATTATTTCTATGCTGGCTTGTGCGCATATGTTTGGCATGCATGGAGGATGGGGGAAGCGTAAGAACATTTATTGCACCATTCATGCCCAGCCCAAACTGGAAATGATTTTTGCGCGCCGATCTGTCCGTTTAATGAAATCAAATATTGTCCACACCCTGTGAAACGACTTATCTGAGATACAATGGTTATCGGCAAACGTTAACAAAGCTTGATAGAAGATGAAGAAAAAAAGATCAAAAACAGACAGTTAGCTAGGCGTGTACTCGGCTGTTAATAAATAAGGGTTTTAGGGGTTTTTTTCCCCTTTAATTTCACGAAAAAAATATACGTATTATCTTATATGAGCCGCTAATGGGCGGCGGCATTGGGCATATTCAGCGCAAATACCGCCAATGTAATCCCGGTATAATTTGCCGGTGATGATCCTTACAGCATAACGCCCGCCCGGTCCGAACGGTTTGCGTTAGTGAAAAAAACCTCGCCCTTTTCACGGTCGCTGTCGCTACCCGCATCGGCAAACAGCGTTACCACCTGTTGATCGGGACCCAGCGTTTGCGCCAGGCGGCAAGCGCTCTTCCAGTTAGCCGCCGATGAGGCGCCGATGCGTATGCCGGTCAGGTGATAAAATTCATACATTGCCGCCAGCGACTCTTGCCAGCCAATCAGGCTAAACGGCAGCACGTCGAGCTGCATGCGGCTGATAAACGGCTGGCGGAAACCAAAGCCCATGCCGCCGGCACCGGCAAATTTATCCCGGCCGTTAGGCGGAGCCAGGGTGCCGAAAGGCAATTCCCTTGGCGTGGTGCCCTGCACTTTTAGCGCCGGATTATCCTGCGCCAGCGCGGCGTATACCCCGGATAAGGTCCCGCCGGTGCCCACCGCCGCCACCCAGCCGCCGGCCTTGTCGCCGCGCAGCTGACGGCGGATTTCCTGGCCGGTGCCGTGTTGATGTACGGCGACATTCACCAGGTTCCGGTGTTGGGCAAGCAGGGTCCAGCCGGGGTCCGCCAGCGCAATTTCCTCGGCGCGGGCCATTAATCCCAGCAGGAAATACCGGGAGTCCACCAGGGTCAGCCCGGCGTTGGCTTCCCGCAAGGCCTTAACCAATACCTCCGGCGAGGAGTCCGGGATAACCAAATGCACGGCGATATCGCACATATTGCCCAGCATCGCCAGCGCGCGGCCCATATTACCGCCGGAAGCATCAAGCAGCTTCAGCGGTCCCTGGTGAAAATCGTGCTTGTTTACCGCCTCGCAGAACATGCCAAACGCGGTGCGGTCCTTGACCGATCCGAAGGGATTTTCAAACTCCAGCTTCGCCATTATGCTGGCGCCGCCCTCAGGACCGGGTACCGGCATCAACGTGGTATTGCCCAAGGCTGCATGAAAAGAGGACAGTTGGGGAAACATATCCAGTGCCTTAGAGGGATCCGGCGCACGATCAATATCGTTGAATAATTCCAGGTTCATCATCGTTCCTTGAAAGAATCTATTATGCGGGAGCATAATTATCCTATGATTAACATCATGATCAATAAAGAATTATTCAATAAGTTATTTTTCTCGGCTCCCCTTTGCCGCCTGGTTATTTCATATAAAAGCGGCCAATATCGTCTCTGTCTGGCGCGACGCTGGCTATTTTATCTCAGTGAGAATGCTCTTTATAAATATGTCGGATATGGCATTATTGTATTTATCGCCAAAGGTATTCTCCCATAGGCAGGTCAAACTATCCCGGGTCGCATTCATTACCGATAATATTTTTTGTCGATCCGCGCTGGGGCCGGCGTTAATCTTATAATCCACCGCATATTGGCGACAAAATGCAAAAGCGACCTGGGCGTATTGGTCAAAAAAAAACCTCAGGTGGCCGAGCGCCACTAAATTGGCCTTCGAATGGCAAATGCCCATGGCATTTGATACGCCATACGATAATGCATGGACCGCGCCTAACGATCCGCCAAGTAATGAAAAAGCGCTGGTATAATTGGCATAATAAGCTAATTGGCACCATTTGCTATCCTGCGGATGGTAGCCGCTTTTGATGATTTCATTAAAGATCGAAATGACGTTACGGCAGGCGGTGCGCGACGCATGCGACCCTTTAATACCCTCCAGGCATTCCATGGCATGAATGTAGCCGTTCAGCAGCACGGGGATGCCGGTTTCCGCGCTTACCGAGGCAAAGAAGCGGGGATCCACCAGCGCGACTTCCGGCCTGAGGTAAGGTGAAGTCAGGTTCTGCTTGTAGCCGTCGCCGCTTAATACCGCGGATGCGCTAAACTCCGCCGCCGTGCCGGGTATCGTGGGGGCGACAATAATCGGCAATCCTGGACGGATAACCGTATCCTGGTCGCACAGCTTTTCCACATCACCGCCGTTGGTTAATGTTATGGCGATGGCCTTGCCGAGATCCATGGTTGAGCCGCCGCCAACGGCAATGATATTTTCGGTTCGTGGATAATTATTTACCGCTGCATTCACATCTTCCATGGTCGGTTCCCTGGTCACCAACAGGATATTCTTTCGTTTTAGCAGGCTGATGGTTTCTTTAATAATTTCATGGTTAACAACATTTACGTCAATTAATATTAAAGCATTATTTATGATATTTTTAGAGAAGTAAGTCTGTAGCATACCGGCGGACATTAATACATTTGTGGTAATATTCAGATTCATTACACACCTCTTCACCTATGACAATGAGTGTACTTACCATTTCTAAATTATATTTATTCCTTATTCTACCGTTTGTTTTTAAAACCCATGGGCAATAAACTCTACTCTTATAAATATTTTTTTATTTTAATTAGTTCATTACGAGTTAATCGGCACGACATAAAATTAATGATCGTGGCGGTGATGGGCGTCGGGGAAATGCGGATGGGAATGGGCCATGGGGTCATGTCGATGCCAATGCCGGTGAACGGTTCCCGGTGCCGGCGTTTCCTCATGCGAATGTTGATGATGCTCATCATGGCGGTGTTCATGATCGTGCGCCATGGGCGCGTGGACATGAGGATGCTGATGACGCTCGGTAAGGTGCAACCCGATGCCCAACGCCATCAGCGCCCCGGCGGCAAGCATTTGCAGCGTCAGCGTATCGCCGAGGACGACGGCCAGCGCGGCGCCGAAAAACGGCGCCACGGAAAAATACGCGCCGGTGCGGGCGGTGCCGAGCTGGCGCAGGCCGACCACAAACAGCGCCAGGCTGACGCCGTAGGCCAGGAACCCGAGCGTCAGGGCCCCTGCCGCCTCGGGCCAGCTGGGGAAGGCCACGCCGGCGGCAAAGGCCAGCGACAGATTCACCAGACCTGCCGCCAACCCTTTTACGGCGGCGATCCAGGTCGCGTCGGTTAAAGAAACCTTGCGGGTAAGGTTATTATCGATACCCCAGGCGAAACACGCGCCCAAAATGGCAAGCGCAGGCCACAGACCGGCAAATCGGGCCTCGCCCGGCCAGCTCAGCACCACGGCGCCGGCCACGATCGCCGCCATGCCCAATGCAATGCGGCGATCGACATTCTCTTTAAAGGCAAACCATGCCAGCAATGAGGTGAAGACCCCCTCGGCATTGATCAGCAGGGACGCGCCCGAGGCGGGCATGGCGGCAAGCCCCAGCATCAGCAACACCGGGCCGATAACGCCGCCGGTGATAATGGCGCCGGCAAACCACGGCACTTCCGCCCGCGGCATACTGATCCTGGGCGCGCGCCTGATAAACCGGTACAGCGTCAGCCCCAGCCCGGAACCCAGGTAAAGCAATCCCGCCAGCAGCCAGGGGTTGACGCTGGTTAACAGTAATTTCGCCAGGGGCGTTCCCGCGCCGAATAATATCGCGGCACCCAGCGCCGCCAGTACGCCGGGATGGCGCAGCCCATTTTGCATCATGACCCCGACCTATGGGTGATGGCGATGGATAAGCCACACGCCGAATAAAATAAACGCCACGCCCAGGGTCTTGGCCGCGCTGGCCGCTTCGTTAAACATCGGCAGCGCGATCGCGGCGCAATAGACCAGGGCGTAACTGATGCTGAGCAGGGGATAGGCCAGGCTGAGCGGCAGATAGAGCAAAGCGCAGAACCAGCATAACATCGACAGGATGTAACCCAGCACACCCACCGCCACCGCCAGCAGAGGTATACCGTAATGGATGGCGAAGGCCGGCGTCAATGCCTTTAGCGACAACAGCGGGATCTGCTGCATCCCCCACTTCATCAGCAGTTGCGCCAGGGTGACCAGCAGCACGCTGATCGCCGCCCAGAGATAACCCTTCATGGATTCAGACCCATCAGCACGATGCCGACCATAATGGCCGCCACGCCCCACCAGTGGCGGGACGTGGCGCGCTCATGGAAGATGCCCTGCGCGGCCAGCGTGACCAGCACAAAGTTCAGGCTCAGCACAGGATACGCCACGCTCAGCGGCAGGCGTTGCAAAACGCCAAGCCAGAACAGCAGCGCCACCCCCAGCAAAACCAGCGCCCCCGCCAGCCAGCCCAAGGTTGCCATGCGCCGGTTTTGCCGCGGCGGGCATTGCTGCCAGCGCACCGCGGCCTGTTTCTGACATAACTGCCCCGCGCAGGTGAGAACGCTGACCAGAAGTATCAGCAGATATCCGCTCATGGTCGTTGCCGGTACAGCACCAATGCCAGATGGGAGCTGCGTTGCATGGCATCGGGCGCGGGCAGGTAAACCGGCAGCCGGTTGTCGTCGGGCAGGCGGAGGAGAAGCGCCACATCCCCTTGCCTGCGCGCTGTTGCCAGCCAGCCGGGGAAATCCTGCTCGCTGATAAAACGCCCGCGCGCGTCGGGATAAGATAACCCATAGGTCAACTCGCCGCGCTCACGAAACATTTTCACGTCATCGCGCCTGAGCTCCCAGGCTATGGCGGTCGCCAGGCCCACGCTGTTGCTCAGCACGTATTGGCTGTGGCGCAGCACGCCGGCATTGGCGCGTATAATGTGCTGCGGCAGCTTATTGTCGATCACCCGCTGGGGAATGGCATGGCCCACCACCAGGCTGAACAGGACGGGACAGGCCGCGGCCCAGGCCCAGCGCCGCCCACCCTGGCGCCAGGACACGGCGGCAAAGAGAGCCCAGCCGGCGAATCCCAGCAGGCTTAGCGCCACCTTGGGCCATTCATCGTGGCCTAATATAATGACCTGCGGCAGCAGCCCGGCGCCCAGCGCCGCGATAGCCGCCATGCCCAACAGACCGAAGGCGCCGTTGATCACCGCGTTAAGGCGGAAAACCCGCACGCGGCGGGATGCGATGCAATCTTGCGCATATGCGGCCATCAGCAGGCTCAGCGGCGCCATGCACGGCAAGATATAGGTAAGCAGCTTGCCTTTGGCGAGACTGAAAAACACCAGCGGCATCAGCATCCAGCACAGCAGGAAAAACAGCTCCGGCCGCGTCGCCCGCTCACGCCAGCCCTTGAGCAGAGATCCCGGCAGCAGCGCCAGCCAGGGCAATGATCCCGCGATGATAACCGGCAGGTAGTACCATACCGGCGCTTTATGCTGCGCGTCGTCATCGGCAAAACGCTGGATATGCTCAATCCAGAAAAAATAGTGCCAGTAATCCGGCTCACGCCGGGCAACGGCCAACGCCCAGGGCAGGCTCAGCGCCACCGCGGCCAGTACCGCCACCGGGCCGAAGATCAGCAGATCTTTCAGCCGGCGCCGCTGGATGGCGACGGGCAGCGCGGCAATCACCGGCACCGCCAGCGCCAGGAAACCCTTGGTCATAAAACCCAAACCGCAGGTAATCCCCAGCAGGATATAGGCGCCCAGCTTATCGCGCGCGCCGCTCGCGTTGATCGCCAGATAAAAACTGACCATCGACGCCGTCAGCCACAGCGACACCATGGGATCAAGCACGCTGTAGGTGCCGACGCCGAATACCAGCAACATCGAAAGGAATATCAGCGCGGCCAGGCACGCGGTGCGGCGCGCTTGCCACATCATCATGGCCAGCACATACACCAGCAGCGCGCTGGCGCCGGTGCTCAACACCACCCCGAAACGTACGGCGAAATTAGAATCGCCGAACAGCCATTGGCTGATATTGTTAATCCAGTAACCCAGTACCGGCTTTTCAAAATAACGCACGCCCAGCAGATTAGGCACAATCCAGTCGCCGCGCAGCAGCATTTCGCGGCTGGTCTCGGCATAGCGGATTTCATCGGGCTGCCATAACAAACGGCTGTTCAAAGGCAGCAGATAGACCAGCGCATAAAACAGCGCCAGTATCGCCGCCCAGTAATGTTTAATTAATTTCATGGCGGTGAATTTGCCGGGGCCTGGCAACACAGCCAGCCTTCCCGTCCGGGAAAAGGGGAACGGACGACACGCCCCACCGGCACTGTGGAGACATCGGCCGGCAACAGGTCGGGCAACGGGCAAAAGGTGATGCCCTGCTGCTGCGCGCGTTGTAATAATTGCTCGAATAACGCCGACTGCGATCGCCCTTCCACTTCACTATGGATGGTGTAGACCGGCACACCGCTATCCCGGGCGATCTGCCCGAGGATATAATCGTTGAAATTTTCCAGACGCGCCTCTTTGCCGATGACTTCGTCAAAGGTAGGCAAGGTGACGGGAATCTGTATCGCGCCGATACGGTTATCGCTTAATAGCGGCCGGAAAGGATGGCGGCCGCGGCAGTCGCTATTGTAGTAAAAACCGAAATTCTCCTTCGCCGCCAATACGCGCGTATCGGCGCGCCAGCCCGCCGCGGCGGAGCACGTTACCGGCCGCCCGATGCTCGTCTCCAGCGCCTCCACGCCCAGCCGGATCTGCCGCTCCAGCTCGGCGTCAGGCCAACGCCCGGCCTTGGCCTGCCATCCCTGGTGATCCCAGGCATGAAGGCCGACGTCATGTCCTGCCATCACAGTCTGTTTCATTAACGGTGCCTGGGACGGGGTAATGCATCTGCCCGGCCAGGCGGTGCCGGCCAGCAGGATATCCCAGCCATAAAGGGAAGCCGCCTGGGAACGCAGCATCTTCCATAAGAAACGCGGGCGCAGCAGGCGCCATAAATGGCGCCCCATGTTATCCGGGCCGACGCTGAAAAAAAAGCTGGCCTTGATATCATACTTTTCAAACAGTTCCAGCAAACGCGGCACCCCATCACGGGTGCCGGTGAAGGTATCCACATCAACCCGCAGGCCGACCTGCCTCACGCGTCCGCGCCTTCTTTAACCGTGCTGCGCAGGAAGAAATCCAGCGTCTGGTCAACGGTGCGCCGCATCTCGACGGTCGGCTGCCAGTTCAGTAAGCGGCGGGCGTTTTCAATGCTCGGTTTGCGATGTTCGACGTCCTGATAGCCGTTGCCGTAATAACTTTTGCTTTCGATATCCTTAAAGCCGGCAAACGGCGGGAAATGATGGCGCAGCGGATGGTTTTCAAAACTGTCCAGCAGCATTTGCGCCAGTTCACGGATGCTGGCCTCGTTGCCGGGGTTGCCGATGTTGATGATCTGGCCGTCGCAGCGGGCGTCGCGATTTTCGATAATGCGAAACAGTGCCTCGATGCCGTCGCTGATATCGGTGAAACAGCGTTTTTGCTCGCCGCCGTCCACCAGCTGTATCGGCGATCCCTCCACCAGATTCAGGATCAATTGGGTAATGGCGCGCGAACTGCCGATTCGCGCGGCATCCAGGTTATCCAGGCGCGGCCCCATCCAGTTAAACGGCCGGAACAGGGTGAACTTCAGGGTCTCTTTGGCGCCGTAGGCCCAGATGACCCGATCCAGCAATTGCTTGGATACCGAGTAGATCCAGCGCTGTTTATTGATCGGGCCGACGATGAGCCGGGAGCGATCCTCGTCGAATTCCTTATCATCGCACATGCCGTAGACCTCGGAGGTGGAGGGGAAAATAATGCGCTTACGGTATTTCACGCAGTCGCGTACTATTTTCAGGTTTTCCTCGAAGTCCAGTTCAAATACGCGCAGCGGATTGCGGGTATATTCGATAGGCGTAGCGATGGCGACCAGGGGCAGCACCACGTCGCATTTCTTGATGTGGTACTCCACCCATTCCGAGTGGATGCTGATATCCCCTTCCACGAAGTGGAAACGCGGGTTCGTCATAAAACGGCCGACGGCGTCCGAACTGATATCCAGGCCATAGACTTCATAGCCGTCCTCACGCAACAGGCGTTCAGTCAGATGGTTGCCGATAAATCCGTTTACGCCGAGGATCAGGACGCGGGTCCGGCGCCGCTGCGCGGGGCTGGGTTTAGCCGCCAGCCGCACGCCGGCCATCATGCCCATCTCCCGCGCCAGCCGGCTGCCCTGCAAAAATAAACCGGCTTCGCTCTGCCCGGTGATAATCTCCAGCGCGCCGTCGCCGCAGGCAATGGTCAGCGGTTCGGTGGCCAGCACGGTACCCGGCTGTTTATCATGCCGGATATCCCGGGCGCGCGCGTTCCAGACGATAAGCTTGCGCTGGCCCAGATAGCTGAAGGCGCCTGGATAGGGTTCGGTTACGGCGCGCACCAGGTTGGCGATATCGTGCGCGCAATGATGCCAGTAAATCTCACCGTCGGCGGCGGTGCGGCGGCCAAAGTGGCTGGCTTCTTTTTCATTTTGCGGCGTCAGGCTAAGGGTGCCCGCCTTCAGCGGCGGCAATAAATCGTGCAACAGCCGTTCCGCCGCGTCGCTGAGTTTGGCATGCAGCGTTAACGCGGTATCGTCCGGGGCGATATCAACGGCGGCCTGCCCGGCAATATCCCCGGCGTCCGCGCGCTTGACCATGCGATGCAGCGTAACGCCGGTCTGTTTTTCACCCTTGACCAACGCCCAGTTTACCGGCGCGCGGCCGCGATAACGCGGCAACAGCGACCCATGCAGGTTAAAGCCGCCCCGGGGCGCCAGTGATAAAATACCTTCGCACAGCAGCTGACGATAATAAAACGAGAAGATAATCTCGGGTTTCAGGTTGCGGATAGTTTCAACCCAGAGCGGATGGTTCACATCTTCCGGAGCGTAAACCGGCAGTTCGAGACTCGCGCCCAGCCGCGCCACCGAGGGGAAAAACCTGTTTTCGTCCGGGGCGTCGGTATGGGTGAACACGGCCTGTATGTCATAGCCGGCTGCCACCAAGGCTTTTAAACCGATACAACCAATATCATGGTAGGCAAATACAATAGCTTTCATCATTCTTCTTCCTGGGTAGTCGAGGACGGCCGGGCGCCGATCACCTGCTGCACGAAATAACGGGGTCTGGCGCGGACATCGTTGTAAATGCGGCCGATGTATTCGCCCAGTAGCCCCATGCCGACGAACTGCGCGCCAATAAAGGTAAAAAGCACCGCGAACAGGGTAAAAACCCCCTCGGCCGCCCACGTGGGCCCAAGGAGCAGGCGCAGGGCGATCAGGATGATCGAGAGGGTGAACCCGGAAATGGCGATAATGCTGCCGACCACGCTTAACAGGCGCAGCGGCGTGGTGGTCAGGCAGGTCACCAGGTCGTACATCAAATTGATTAACTTCATCAGGCTGTATTTGGAATCGCCGAACTCGCGCTCGGCGTGCGCCACCTCAATCTCGACGGTGCGCCGGGCAAAAGAATTGGCCAGGATGGGAATAAATGTGCTGCGCTCATGGCAGTGCAGCATAGCTTCCACCACCTGGCGGCGGTAGGCGCGCAGCATGCAGCCGTAATCGCCCATCGCCTTGCCGGTGGCGCGCTGGATAAGACGGTTAATCATGCGCGAGGCGCATTTGCGGAACCAGGAATCCTGGCGCCTGGCCCGCACCGTTCCCACCACGTCATAGCCTTGTTCCGCCACGCTCACAAGCCTTGGGATCTCCTCCGGCGGATTTTGCAAATCGGCATCAAGGGTGATGACCAAATCGCCGCTGGCCTGGATAAAACCAGCCATGATGGCGGAATGCTGGCCGTAATTGCGATTGAGCATTACGGCGACGATATGGTTTTCCGGCGTCTGCGCCGCCGCCGTCATCAGCTCGATCGAATCGTCGCTGCTACCGTCGTCCACCAGGATAATTTCATAGGATTGGGTTAACCGCCCGCAGGCGGCGACGGTACGCGTAATTAACGCCGGCAGGCTTTCCTGCTCATTAAATACGGGAATAACCACCGAGACCTTAGTAATAGGTTCAACGCGCGACAATGTTCAGCTCCAACACAGAAAACAAGGCGGCAACCACCCGATCGACATCGCTGTCGGCCATATCCGGAAACAGCGGCAGGGTACACAGACGGGCTGAATTCCATTCGGTCTCCGGCAAGGACACCTGTGGATAACGGTCACGGTAATATTTTTGCGTATGCGCGGCGCGGAAATGCAGGCCGGTGCCGATGCCCTTCGCCTGTAAACGGTTCATCAGTTCATCGCGGTCCAGCCCGCAGCGCTCGGGATCGATACGCACCATAAACAGATGCCAGGCATGCTGATGATCGTAGGCCGGCAACCCGAGCGGCAGAAACGGGGAACCCGCCAGAGCGTGGAGATAGCGCCCGGCAAGAGACCTGCGACGGGCGTTCAACGCCGGCAGGCGGGCCAGTTGCACCACGGCGATGGCCGCATGGATATCGGAGAGGTTATATTTGTACCCCGGCTCCACCACTTCGGCCTGCGGCTTGCGCCCCTGCTGACGGCGATCGAAGGCGTCGGCGCCCAGGCCGTGAAATTTCAGCCGCCGCACGCGCGCCGCCAGGGCATCGTCGTCGGTGCCGACCAGGCCGCCTTCGGCGCAGGTCATGTTTTTAATGGCGTGGAAAGAAAAAATCGCCGTACCCGTGGCGCCGATCCAGCGCCCTTTATAACGGGTGCCCACCGCATGGGCCGCATCTTCGATTAAAGGTATGGCGTGGCGGCGAGCCACGGCGCGCAGCGCATCCAAATCCAGCGGCGCGCCGGCGTAGTGCACCGGCACGATGGCCCTGGTGCGCGGGGTAATAGCCGCCTCCACCGCCGCCGCCGTGACCATCAGCGTGTCGCGATCGACATCGACCATCACCGGACGCGCGCCCAGCAGCTCGATCATGTTCAGCGTGGAAACCCAGGTCTGGGAAGGGGTAATGACTTCATCACCGGGACCGATGCCCAGCGCCGCAAGGACCAGATGCATTCCGGCGGTGGCGGAGCATACCGCTATGGCGTGTTTACAGCCGAAAGCGGCGCAAAAGTCCGCCTCCAGCCGCTGGTTTTGTGGTCCGGTGGTGATCCAGCCGGAACGGAGAACGTCGCCCACGGCCGCAATTTCGTCCTCACCAATGGAGGGACGGGAAAAAGGTAATAGTTGATCCATAAATAAAATCGAATCCAAAAATGCATTTTGAAAGTACTATACCGACCAATAATTAAACGAAGATTAAATTTAAAAAAGAAAGCCTGATTTAATATTGCCGCCGTAGCCATGGCGGTGAACAAGGCAACGTATTTAGGCAAGGAAAAGTGAGTTATATCATGCTTCAGGCATACCGCGTTTTTCGCCGCAGAATTATTACACCGGTTAAGCAATTGTAAAATTGAATTCTCACGCCTGTGCAATAAAAAAGCGCGACTCAACCTGGGTTTAAATATTTCAACGGCGACGGAACTTTTATGAAAGAACGGAATATGAAAATATTATTAATGTAATGACGTTACCTGCCCGCCTCTATTCTTACAGAATTCAGAGGTCTCCGTTGATATTCCCCGCATCGGTCTCTGGCATACTATAAGGAGGAGGCGCGGATTATCATTATCCGCGTAGCCCCGCGCGACATCCTCCCCCCGAGAGGTTATTGCGCCGCGGTCATCGTCACATGATAGCGCGTGGCCGGGCGTCCCCGGTTAACCTTACTGAACAGTTTAAGGCGCGCCTGAGTGTAATCCGCCAGCAGCCCGGCCTCTTCCAGTGAAGGCAGGGTTATGGCCTCGCCCATATCCAGACCCGCCAGCGCGGCGTCCACGCACTGCCCGGCCTGCATTATTGTGTCGGGGTCCAGCGTGGAGAGGGGCACGCCGGAAATATCCCAAATTTCCGTGGCGGTGGTGGCCGGAGCCACTAACTGAATCCTGACATTGGTATCGGCGAATTCCAGTTGGAGCGCCTGGGTGAAGCCGAGCACAAAGGACTTGGTGCCGCTGTAGACGGCGCTGCCGACGATGGAACTGAATCCCAGCACCGAGCCGATATTGATAAGCGTACCGCGGTTTCGCGCTCTGAATCCCGGCAGGACCGCCAGGCTAAGCCGGGTCAGCGCGGTAACATTTAAATTCAGCAGCGCCGCCACCGCCGGCGCGGGTGTCTGCTCGGCCGCCACCATCAGCGAGGTGCCGGCGTTATTGACCAGCAGGGTGATGGACGCATCGGCGGCCAGGATAGCGGCCACCCGGTCCAGATCGGCCGCCACGCCCAGATCCGCCACCAGGGTACGCGCTTCATGGCCGTAACGGGAGCGCAATTCCTCCGCCAGCGCCGACAGGCGATCGCCGCGGCGCGCCACCAGCAATAGATCATAACCGCGCTCCGCCAGCCGGCGGGCATACACTGCGCCGATACCCGACGACGCGCCGGTGATAACCGCGGTGCCACTGGCATCGCTGACAGGGTGAGTATCTGTTGGTTTCATCATCTTCTCCTAATAAGGTCGGTTGCCCTGCGGCCAGGCCGCAGAAGGGTTTTGCCACCAAACATGACAGCCATCATGTTTGATGGCAAGTAACATGATAATCGTCATGCTTGATAGCGACAAGCATGACCGCTATCATGTATACTTGTCAAGCCATGGCGGCAAACCGACGACAATAGGATGGAAGATGAGATATCCCGCGGCCGAAACGGCAGAAAAACATCAACGTATTCTCCAGGAAGCGGCACGGCTGTTTCGTGAACGCGGTTTCTCGGGCGTGAGCGTCGCCGAGATTATGAAGGCCACCGGCCTGACGCACGGTCCCTTCTATAATCATTTTGCGTCCAAGGAAGCATTAATGCAGGAGAGCTTCGAGTATCGGGCGCAGACGACGCTTGCCGGTATAGATGAGGCCGCCGCCACGCCGGCAGGGCTGCTGGACTACGTTGATCATTACCTGAGCGTTCAGCATCGCGATAACCCGGCCCTCGGTTGCCTAGTGTCGGCGCTGGCAACCGAAATCGCCCGGGAAGAGACCGTCAGGCCATCCCTGACCCGGCTGGTGGCCGCCACGGTTGAACGGCTGACCCGTTATTTCCCCTGGCGCAGTAATAAACACGCCCGGGGCGACGCCATTCGTCTGCATGCGTCGATGGTGGGGGGCATTATCCTGGCGCGCGCGGTCAACGACGAGGCGTTTTCCCGGGAAATCCTGCGCGAAGTCAATGCCGGGATACAACGGTTTGCGCGCGCGGGGGCCGCCGGCAATGATAATGTCCAGGGCGCACGGGTGGAAAACTAGCGGCAGGCGGCGGGCGCCGCCTCAATAGCGATGTTGCCGGCCGGTTGGGTCAGCCTTGTTTTTGCTTGATCTCTTCAAGCTGCCGGGTGATCTGCGCCAGCTGTTCTTTTATTGACGTGACGATGTCGCCTTCCAGATAATCAATTTTATCGTGCAGCGCATACATTTCCAGATCGGATTTCACATTCACGTTGGACGCGATTTCCGCGCGGTAGCGGTCCACTTCCCCTTCCCGCTTCTGACTCATCATAATGGCCGGCGCGGTATAGGCGGCTTGAAATGATAAGAAAAGATTCAGTAAAATAAAGGGATAAGGATCGAATCCGCTTTTACCGACGGCCAGGTTATATCCGGTCCAGCCGATGATAATAATGGTTTGGGTAATGATAAAGGTCCAGGTGCCGATAATGGCCGTGATCCTGTCGGCTAAACGTTGACCCAGGGTCCGGGGCGCAACGGAATCAGATGACGGCATCAGCAGCGTGGCATGCTCGCTTCTGCTGCTGGCGCGTAACTCTTCAAGTTGCTTTTTGGATCTGGCATCCATGGTGCGTTTCCTTAATAAACACGTTGAATTAACTGACATTATTATATTAGGAAAAATTATAAGTTATCTTTTGTGTTTTACCACTCGCTCCCGGCAGGAAATGTATATTAAATTGTTTCTGGCAATGCCATCAGAGCAAGAGACCGGCAAGCCGGGAACAGAGGTTAACCTTTACGATCTACCGCCGGCTTATACCATCATCCCGCGGTTTACCTCAACTTTTAGAGTAATCCAATGACCAGAATGGCGATACGGACCGGTTTTGCCTTAATCATCATCCTATTTTAAATCATCGCCCGCCCCGTCGCCCCCGTACCTGGCGGCGCTGGAAATCGTAAGCAATTGAAATTGATCAATTTTAGAAACGGCTGAATGCGTTCACATCATTTTCTTAACGTGTCAGCAGGCATAATCTGATATTGATGGCTAATATATTCGCTGGGGAATATATGCTGATAATTAGCATTGCCTTTTGCATGCCATGGCCATTTTCGATACATAGAGTTAACAAGCGTGAGCTGGTTAACATTATTCGCCAATTGTTCTAAAGGATTTCAATGAAGGACTTGTCAAATACTATACTAAAGTCGTAACGTCTATTCACACCACTGATAACAGCGAAGCAACTCCAGCGATTGATGTTGCGTTGCTGGTTAACTGTTTTTTGAATAAATCAGTTGAACAAATAAAACCATCCATAATGATGGTTTTAAGACATTACTGAACATCTCATTTTTTTTCGAGTTAAGAGCGGCATTTCTTAAAAAATATTCTAAATAAGCCTAGCGCTGTTTATTATAGTTCTCAGTAAATTCAGCAATGATTTTTCGGTTGCTGCTGACACCCTTAATATCAATAATATTAATAATAAAATAGCCTGGCAATGTTATTTGAAAAAAAACAAAATAATTTTAATAATTATTATATTTTTAAAAATATTTTCTTATAAATCTAGTCAAGATAAGCAAAAGCCACCGGGGGCCTAATATGATCTTAATATCTAAAACATTACGGTATTTCATCGTGACCGCACAACAGCAGTCTATTCGGTTGGCGTCGATGATTCTCTGCATCACGCCATCCCCGCTTTGCCGGACAATTAAAATGTTCGAGTTAAGCCTTGGCCATAAACTGTTTTCCCGCACCAGCAATGGCTTAAAACTCACCAGTTACGGTAGCGAACTGTACGCAACGCTGCTACCGCTCTATCAGGAAGTGTGTGAACTGGAAAGCAAAATTTTGAAAAAAAACACCAATAAAAATCATATCGCCACCCAGTATAAACTGGGAATCGATCATCATGACTATTCCTATTTATCTCCTTTGCTTTCTGACTCGCCCTTCAAAAACGAGATTACCCTAGAATACTATGCTCCAGATAGCACGAGTATGGAAGACGTGCTCAAGGAGGGATTGTGCAAGATTTTTTTCTCGGATAAACCGCTACGCTGCCCGCCAGGGGTCATACATCAGCTTTTAGCGGAGGATGCCCTCATGCTGGCAGTCGGCAGCGATGTGAATATCCGCAATGTGCCCATAAATCAACTCTTGTATGATAAAGTCCTGGTGCAATACGAGGCGCAACTTCCTGGAAAGATCAATGAGGAGATAGATGCTCATTTGCAATTTAATAACTTAATGTTGAAACGGCTTCATGTCCCCACGTTTCAGGGACAGCTGTCGACGATTGAAAAGAGCGATGCCATTGGTTTTTTCCCCGCATCGGTAAAAAATATCATTGAAGAACGGCAGTATAAAATAAAATTACTGCCCTTTAAGTTCAGGAATAAAGAACTATTAATCCAGCGTCATATTTATTATTTTAAAGATGACAGCAATTGGGTTGAACAATATATCGCGCCACGCATAGCACCTGTTCCCAATAAGATAGCCTGCTGATAGTCGCGCGCCGGCGGAATGGCTGTTTAGCGCGGTCATTCCGGCCATGGAACGATATTGCGGTATTGCCGGGCTATATACCGCCTAAATAGGCCTTGCGTACCTCTTGGTTGCCCAGGAGTTCGGCCCCGCTGCCGCTAAGCCGGATCTGGCCGTTGACCATGACATAGCCCCGGTCCGATAACTTCAGCGCGTGGTGAGCATTTTGCTCAACCAGAAAGATGGTCATGCCGGTGCGGGCCAGCTCGCGGAGAATCTGGAAAATGTGCTTGACGATGATCGGCGCCAGTCCAAGGCTCGGCTCGTCAAGCAGCAGCAGCTTAGGCCGGCTCATCAGCGCGCGCGCAATGGCCAGCATCTGCTGCTCGCCGCCGGAAAGCGTCATGGCGCGCTGGTTGCGGCGCTCACGCAGGCGCGGAAAAAGGTCGAACATCCGGAGCAAATCTTCGGCCTGATGGCGATTGCCGATGGGAATAGTGCCCATCAGCAGGTTTTCCTCCACCGTCATATCCGGGAATACCCGCCGCCCTTCCGGCGACTGGGCAATGCCGTTGGCGGCGATGAAATGAGTCGACTTGCGACTGATATCCTCTCCGCGCAACAGGATCTGCCCCGCGCTGATGCGCGGCTGGCCGAAGATGGACATCAGCAGCGTGGATTTGCCCGCGCCGTTGGCGCCGATCAGCGCCACCGTTTCCCCTTCATGCACCTGGATGGAAACCTGCCGCAGGGCCTGGATCGGACCGTAAAATACGTCTACATCGCGAAATTCCAGTAGAATGTCGGTCATAAGGCCAATTCCTCCTCGTCGGTGCCGAGGTAGGCGGCAATCACGCTGTCGTTATTCTGGATGGCTTGCGGCGTACCGGTGGCGATGACATCGCCATGATCGAGCACGATAATATGATCCGAGATGTCCATCACCATGCCCATATCATGCTCGATCAGCAACACCGTGATGCCATGGCGGTCGCGCAGCAGGCGGATAATTTTACTTAAGGTACGGGTTTCCACCGGATTAAGTCCCGCCGCAGGCTCGTCCAGGCAAATCACTTCCGGGTTGGTGCACATGGCGCGGGCGATCTCCAGCCGCCGCTGCTGGCCGTAGGACATTTCACCCGCCAGTCGGTTGGCGCAATCAACCAGTTCTACCACTTCCAGCCAGTAAAACGCACGATCCAGGGCGCGGTTTTCGGCGCGTTTATAGGCCGGCGTATTGCATATCCCGGCAATCAGGTTGCGGTTGGCCTGCATATGCTGCGCCACCAGCAGGTTCTCCACCACCGACATCTCGCGGAACAGGCGGATATTCTGGAACGTGCGCGCCAGCCCGGCGCGATTGACCAGATGGGTGCCGCCGAACATTTTATAAAAAACGCGCCGGCCCAGCCGGGCCGGATGGATAAAATCGGCGGCGCGAAATTTTTGCCCGAGGATCTGGATAATATTGGTGGGCCGCCCGCGGGTGTTGAGCATAATATTGCCGCCTGTGGCCTGGTAAAAGCCGGTCAGGCAGTTAAATACCGTGGTTTTACCGGCGCCGTTGGGGCCGATAAGCGCCGTTATGGAACCCCTGCGCACCTCGAGATTGACGTCGTTCAGGGCCTTAATGCCGCCGAAATGCATCATCAGGTGCTCGACGCTCAGGATAGTGTCGCTCATGGCGCCACCCCCTTACGGGCGGCGAAACCGGCGCGGCTGATACGGATAAGGCCGCGCGGCCGCCAGATCATCATCACCACCATCAGGATGCCGAACAGCAGCACCCGGTATTCGGCAAAACTGCGCAGCAGTTCGGGGGCCACGGTTAGCACAAAAGCGGCAATCACCACGCCGATGGTCGAACCCATGCCGCCCAGCACCACAATGGCCAGGATCAGCGCCGATTCAAAAAAGGTAAACGACGTGGGATTGACGAAACCCTGGTAAGTGGCGAAAAACACCCCGGCAATGCCGGCGGTGGATGCGCCGAGCGTAAAGGCCGACAGTTTAACCAGTACGTGGTTCAGTCCCATGGCGCGGCAGGCGATTTCATCCTCGCGCAGCGCCTCCCAGGCGCGGCCGATAGGCATGCGCGTCAGGCGGTGCTTGATATACAACACCAGCAGCACCACCAGGATCAGCACGCCGTAGATGAAAATAAACTTCAGGTTGGGATTATAGGGAATATTGAGGAACTCATGAATGGGTACCCCGCCCTCCCTGGCGCGGCGACCGAATTCCAGGCCGAAAAAGGTCGGCGACGGCACCGAGACGCCATTGGGGCCGCCGGTAAAAGCCAGCCAGTTGTTTAAAATCAGCCGGATGATCTCGCCAAAACCCAGGGTCACTATCGCCAGGTAGTCGCCATGCATGCGCAACACCGGGAAACCCAATAACGCGCCGGCCACGGCCGCCATGATTGCCGCCAGCGGCAGCATGGACCAAAACCCCAGGCCGAGATATTCATACCCCAGCGCCAGTCCGTAGGCGCCGATAGCATAAAACGCCACGTACCCCAGATCGAGCAGTCCGGCCAGGCCGACCACGATATTCAGCCCCAGTCCCAGCAGCACATAAATCAGGCCGAGAATTGCCACGGTCAGCAGGTATTTGGTCGCGACGAAGGGAAACAGCGCCGCGAGTACCAGGATCAACGGGATAATCCAGCGCAGGCGGCTTTTGTAGTCGGCGGGACGGACGTAGACGCCGCCGCTGTCGCCGTTAAAACGCAGTTGGAAACGTTGTCCCGGCCCGGTTTGCAGAAACAGGCTAAGGGCAAAACGCCCCGCCATCACCGCCAGGATAATCCAGGCCAGGCGCGGAGCGTGGAAATTGAAGCTGTAGCCGTCCAGCACCACGCCCACCACCGGGCCAAAAACAATCAGGGCAATAAAACCGGCCAGGACGGCATCAAGCAGGCATTGCCGGATATCCAGCCCTGCGGGCGGAGGCGATCCCGGGGAACGCGGCGCGGAGGTTGGCTTGTCCGGTGATTGAGCCACTGGAGGAGGCGTCCCGGCGGATTGCGGCGCTGTGGGTTGCGACATTATCTCTCCCTTTATACCTTAGCCACCAGTGGCCGGCCCAGCAGACCCTGCGGGCGAAAAATAAGGATGACCACCAGTAAGGAAAATGAAAATACATCTTTGTAATCGGAATTGACCATGCCCGAAAACTGCGCCTCGGCGACGCCCAGGATCAGGCCGCCCAGCATGGCTCCCGGCAGCGAGCCGATACCGCCCAGCACCGCAGCGGTGAATGCCTTAATGCCGATGATAAAACCGGCATAAAAATCAAAGGTGCCGTAGTTCATGGTAATCAATACCCCGGCCAGCCCCGCCATGGCGGCACCGATAACAAATACCCAGGAAATAACCCGGTCGGTATTGATGCCGAGGATCGAGGCCATCTTGCGATCCTGCTGGGTGGCGCGGCACATGCGCCCCAGCCTGGTGTGGCCGATAATATAGGTTAGCGCCAGCATCCCCAGCAGCGACGCCACCAGGATAAAGATCTTGGTATAAGTGAGCTGGACAAAGCTGTCGCCGATGTGGAACCTGAGCACCCCGTCCAGCATGGTGGGAATACCCTGTTGACGTGGCCCCTGGCTGATTTGCGCATAGTTTTGCAAGATAAGCGACATGCCGATGGCGGAGATTAGGGGCGCCAGCCGGGTAGAGTTGCGCAGGGGCCGGTAGGCAATGCGCTCGATAACCCAGCCGTAGACGCCCGTAACCGCGATGGTAAACACCAGGGTGCCGAGGATGAGCAGCGGAAACGAATGCAGGCCGAAAAACGACAGCAGCGCCAGCGCGATGGCGCACAGATAGGCGGAAATCATATAGACTTCGCCGTGGGCGAAGTTGATCATGCCGATAATACCGTACACCATGGTATAGCCGATGGCGATCAAACCGTAGACGGCGCCCAGTGTCAGGCCGTTAAACATTTGCTGCAGGAAGGAAGAATCCATAGTTACACCGTCTCGTCTTGCTTACAGATCGCCCGGCGGCCAGAAAAGCGACCACCGCACGGCGCGCGGGGTATTTTCCCCCGGAAAACATGGCGTCGGGGCCGGCCCGTCAGCGGCGACGCCCACGGACAACCCCGGCGCCTGGCCCAGGTTCCGCCTGGCGCATTACCTTTAGCCCATGGTGGCTTTAGGGGATTTCGTGATATTTACCCTGGTCGTCCCATTGATAAACCACGTAATCGGATACCTTCAGATCGCCTTTACTGTCCCAGGCCTTTTTGCCCATGACCGTATCCACGCTGTTGGCCTTCAGCCACGCGCTGGCCTTAGCGGAATCGCTGCCGCCGACGGCGTTAAACGCCGCGGCAATAGCCTGTACCGACGCATAGGAATAGAGAGTGTACCCTTCAGGTTCAAACTTGCCGGCGCGGAACTTCTCAATCACCGCCTTGCCGTCGGGAATAACGCGGGGATCTTTGCCGAAGGTCATTAAAACGCCGTTGGTATACTGCGGACCGCCGGCGGCGGTGACCAGTTCACTGGTGACAACGCAGTCGCCGGAAAAGAATTTAGCGGTGACGCCCTGCTCACGCATCTGGCGCACCAGGGGACCCGCCTCGGGATGGCAGCCGCCGAAATAGACCACGTCAGGATCCAGCGCGCGGATTTTCGTCACCAACGCGTTGAAATCTTTTTCACCGCGCGACAAGCCTTCATACATCACCTCCTTCACGCCGCGTTTGTTCAGCTCCGCCTTGGTGGCATCCGCCAGGCCCTGGCCGTAGGTGTCCTTATCGTGGATGATGGCCACTTTTTTCGCCTTCAGCTTATCGATAATGTAGTTGCTGGCAATCAGTCCCTGCTGGTCGTCCCGCCCGCACATACGGAACATGGCGGTCTGGCCACGCTCGGTAATCTGCGGATTGGTGGAGCCGGGAGTGATGGCGATAATACCCGCCTCGTCATAGACTTCCGACGCCGGCATGGTGGATGAGGAGCAGAAGTGGCCAATCACCGCCTTCACGTGTTCCTGATCCACCAGCCGGTTGGCCACCGCCACCGCCTGTTTGGGTTCACAGGCGTCATCTCCTTGCACCAGCTTAATTTTTTCCCCCTTGATGCCGCCCGCGGCGTTAATATCCTCGGCCGCCTGGGAAGCGCCGCGCCAGTATTGATCGCCATAGGTGGCATTGGGTCCGGAAAACGGCCCGGCAACGCCGATAACCACATCGGCATGGGCGGAGAAAGCCGCGCCCAGGCAACCGATAAGCAGGGCGGAAAGCGGGGTTCTTATCAATTTCATTGACATCATCTGGTTCCTTTATACAGTTTCAGCAAAACGCCCGAGGCGTGGACCATAAATCCTGAAGCTTAAACGTACAACCCATGAAGACGACGGGTATTTACCCCAACAAAATAAGCAATTATCCGGCCATAATGGCAAATTTCCGGCACATTAGAGGCACAGACCGTTTCGCTCCGGGGAGCTATCATCAGGGCGGGCGCCGCGCCGCCCCCTTTCAGTGCGCTTGTGCCGCCGGAAAACGGCGCCGGCGCCGCGGTTGCACCATTTCGGTGATACCGTCTATTAAAGACTATCTTTTAACGTTAAAGTCTAATTTTAATAACAAATAGGACATGTATCACATTAATTATCGGCGCGCCGCGGCACATGCCGCCTGGCGATTTAGCGTTAAAAAATAGTTGGTAAACACCAACGTATTTCTGAACCTTGAGATAATAAAAAGCGGCGCCTCAACACTTTCGCTGACTAATATTTACTGATAAGAAAAAATTAACCGCCCGCGCCGGTTTTATTGCCATAAAAATCATCAGCAATAAAGAACGGGCCTGAAAATAAAGGACCGGAATACCAAAATAAGGGCGGATACACCGCCCCCGGCCGGCGAAACCGCGGCATTGCCGGCCCGGGGCGTTATTATCAGGCGGTGGCCCGCAGCGCCATATCCACATATATCGCCCGCAGCGCCCGGGTTACCGGACCGGGAACGCCGTCCCCCACCGTCCTGCCGTCGATGCCGATAACCGGCCAGATAAAGGTGGTGGCGGAGCTGATAAACGCCTCCCGCGCGGCATAAGCCTCCTCAACGCTGAATGCCCGTTCCTCAAACGGGATAGCATGGGTTTCGGCCAGCATCAGTAGCGAACGGCGGGTTATGCCGTGCAAAATCTCGTTGCTGAGCGGCCGGGTCACCAGGGTGCCGGCAGACGTGACAATCCACGCGTTACAGGCGCTGCCTTCGGTTATCAGCCCGTTCTCCACCAGGAAGGCATCGTCCGCGCCCTGGGCATGGGCATACTCCTTGGCCAGGCAAGGCGCCAGCAGTCCCACCGTTTTGATGTCGCGGCGGTGCCAGCGGATATCCTCCAGCGTCACCACCCGGATGCCGTTGATAGCCTTGGCATTATTGATAACCGGCCGCGCCTGGGTAAACAGCGTAAGCGTAGGCGGAGTGCCGGCCGGCGGAAAATCAAATTCCCGATCGCCGGTAGTGCCGCGACTCAGTTGCAGATAGACCGCGCCTTCCCGCAGTTGATTGCGGGCGATAAGCTCCCGCTGTATCGCGTCCAGTTCAGCGGGCGTAACGGGCAGGGAGAGTTTAAGCTCCCGGCAGGAGCGCACCAGACGGGCGATATGGCCCTCGTTTTCCAACAGCTTACCGTTTAATACCGCGGTGACTTCATAGACCGCGTCGGAGAACAGGAAGCCCCGGTCGAAGATGGAGATCCTGGCGTCCTGCTCCGGCACATAGTCGCCGTTAAGATAGACAATTCTGCTCATGGATTCTTCCGCCGTGGTTAAAGTTGCTCAATAATGCGCGCGACGCCCTGGCGGAACGGATCCACCACCGGCAAACCGTAGCATGTTTCCAACTCCGCCATATAGGCCAACGCGTCCGCCTCCGGCAGCAGGGCGCTGTTAACGGAGATGCCGACAAATCGCGCCTGCGGGTTGGTCAGCCGCGCCGCCCGCAGGTTCAGCGCCATACAATCGGCCAGGTCGGGCAGCGGATAATCGACGCCGCGCATAGTGGTACGCGTCGGCTCATGACACAAGACCAGCGCATCAGGCTGCGCGCCGTGGATAAGCCCGAGGGTGACCCCGGCAAACGACGGATGGAACAGCGACCCCTGCCCTTCGATGATATCCCAATGATCCGGCTCGTTGTCCGGCGCCAGGGTTTCCACCGCGCCGGCGATAAAGTCCGCCACCACCGCGTCGATACTGATTCCCGCGCCGCTGACCAGGATGCCGGTCTGGCCGGTGGCGCGAAACGTGGCTTTTCTGCCCTGTTCCAGCATGGCCTTCTCAATGGCCAACGCGGTATACATTTTACCGCAGGAACAGTCGGTGCCCACCGGCAGCAACCGTTTACCCGCGCGCTTGCGCCCGTTGCCCACCGGCAAAGCGGCGCGGGTGTGGCGCACATCGAACAGCGAGCGGCCAAGCCTTTGCGCCGTGGCTTGCAGTACCGGAACGTCCGACAGGCGATTATGCAGCCCGGCGGCCAGGTCCATGCCGTTTTCCAGCGCGTCGCGCAGCACCTCGACCCAATGCCCGGCAATCACCCCGCCGCGATTGGCCACGCCTATCACCAGCGTTTTGGCGCCCATGGCCCGGGCGGCGGCAATGTCCAGATCGGGCAGGCCGCAATCCACCTGGCAACCGTCCATGCGCAATTGGCCGACGCAGTATTCCGGATGCCAGTGGCGAATGCCGGTGGCGACTTTCGCCGCCAGCCGATCGTGCGCGTCCGCCAGGAACAGCAGATAAGGTTTTTGAATTTCCATCAGCAACGCCTCATTAAACAGTTAGGGTTAAGGGTGCGCCCCACCGATGCTGCGGACCCGTTGCTCCACGGACAGAGGCGGCCAGGGGGTTGGCGCGATACCACTACCTAGCACAGGTTATGCCAAATAGACTCCAATCCTAAATAGCGTTATAGATCAATTAAATAAAATTATCTTCCGCCATCGCGACCGATAAAGCCGCGGTCGCCGTGCTTTTTTGCACCAAACTCAGGCGTTAACGCTGCTTTATTGCTTCACCATGGTGATATTTAATAAAATATTAACAATTAACCAGGTTAAAACCCGGCATATTAGTAAAATAACGGCATAAACCACGGTGCAAAAACGGCGTTGCCACGATAAAATCCGCTGCAAACCGAATCCGCCGCTGTTTGTGCGGTAAAACCATTATCCGGCGCTGAAAAACAACAGAGTATCTTGCCGGCGGGCAGACACGGCGGGGCGTTTTGCCGGCTGGGGGCGAAAAAAAACCTAAACCGCTTGTTTGCCACCGCTGATACAGCGAGAGAAACAAGGAGTTTAGGTTTTACCTGGACGGCGGCGGTGCCGCCGACAACAGTGATTGATAATGCCGCCGGCGCGTTATTTTAACAAGTGCCGCCCGGAGGCAGATGTTAATAATGTGACGCCGTTCAGATTTTAATCAATCACCCGGCGTTCGGCGTCCCCGCCTGCGCCGCGCGATTAAATCCCAGCACGCGGTAAATTACGGCAACCAGGACTAAAAAGGCCGAACCTACCACCAGCGACAACCGGGTGTCCGGGCTAAAGGCCATGCCCGCCAGCACGCAGACTAAAAAGGCCATGGTCAGGTAGTTGGACCAGGGAAACCATACCGAGCGGAACGGATGCGACGCCATGGCATCCCGGTGGGCCCGGCGAAAGCGCAGCTGGCTTATCAGCACCACAAACCAGGGCACCATGCCAGGCAGAACGCTGGCGCTGTAGACATAAACGAATACCCGCTGCGGATTGGGAATAATATAATTCAGGCACGAGCCCAACAGCAGCACCACGATGGACAGCATCACCCCCACCGCCGGGATGCCGTTGCGCGAGACCCGCCCTACCGCCGCCGGCAGCTGGCGGTTTTGCGCCAGGGCGAAGAGCATGCGGCCGCAGCTGTACATGCCGCTATTGCAGCCGGACAGCGCCGCGGTGAGGATAACAAAATTGATAATGCCCGCCGCCGCGGTAATGCCGATTTTGGCGAAGGTCAGCACAAACGGGCTACCGCCGCCGTCGATTTGATTCCAAGGGTAAATCGTTACGATAACAAATATTGCCCCGACGTAAAAAATCAGAATGCGCCAGAGGATCTTGCTCACCGCGCGCCGCAGGGTCACCTGGGGATTACGGGCCTCGCCGGCGGTGATGCCGACCAGCTCCACGCCCTGATAAGACGCCACCACAATACAAAGCGCAAACAGCAGGCCATTCCAGCCGCCGGCGAAAAAACCGCCGTGGGCGGTAAGATTGCCAAGCCCCACCGCATGGCCGTGGTTGCCGATGCCGAAAAAGATAATACCCAGTCCCACCGCGATCATCACCACGATAGTGGTGATTTTGATCATGGCGAACCAAAACTCGATTTCGCCATACAGCCTGACCGCGGCCAGGTTAGCGAGCGCCACCAGGGCGACGGCGGCCAATGCCGGCAGCCATTGCGGCAGGTCGGGAAACCAGTACTGGACATACACGCCGATGGCGGTGATTTCCGACACCCCCACCGCCATCCACATAAACCAATAGCTCCAGGCGGTAAGGTAGCCGAAAAACGGACTCATATAGCGATGGGCATAGACCGCGAAGGAGCCGGCGATGGGTTCCAGATAAAGCATCTCCCCCATCGAGCGCATAATAAAAAAGACAAATAACCCGGCGATAATATAGGCCAGCAGCACCGACGGCCCGGCCCATTGCAGCGTGCTGGCCGCGCCCATAAATAAACCGACGCCGATGGTGCCGCCCAGGGCAATCAGTTCGATGTGCCGGGCTTTGAGGCCGCGCTGCAACTCCTGCTTTGGTTCCACTATCATCCCTCTGAATCCGTTGGCTCATTTCCGCGCGCGGATTTAACAATGAATATTATCGAGGGCAAGGAGATTACCGCATTTTGCGTGATATAACATGCTCCTCATCGTTTTCGCGCAGCGCTTTTTGCAGCCCGGCGGCATCGAAACGTTCGCAATACATCGGCCTGCCCCGCTGGAAACGCCACCCCTCGGCCAGAGACCCGGCATCCACGACATCAAAGCCGAATTGATCGATAAGCGCGGCGGCCTGCTGCTTTGCCTGCGCGTCGTCGCCGCTGATGGGCAGCGCGCGCCGTCCCGGCGCGCCCGCGGGCATACCGTCGCGTTCCAGATCGTTAACCCGGATGGAATTGAACGCCTTGACGATGTTCGCCCCGACAAGATGACGGGCCAGCAGCTCGCTGGTGGTGATGGATTGATTCTCCAGCTCAGGCATCTGCCCGTCGCGTTCGGGATAATAATTATTGGCGTCCAGCACCACTTTACCGACCAGGGGCGCAACCGGTACTTGCAGGTAATTTCTCAGGGGAATGGCGACTACCACCAGTTCGCCGAAGGCGGCGGCCTGTGCCGCGGTGCCGGTCAAACAGCCTATTGACGCCACCAGGCTCATCAGGGTTTGCGGGCCGCGTGAATTGCTGACCATCACCTCATGCCCTTGCTTCATCGCCAGTTGGGCGATGGCGCGGCCGATAAAACCCGCGCCGATAATGCCTATTTTCATAAGTCAGAACTCCAGTTGGAAGAAAAAAAATACCGAGGACCGACTTTACATTACCAACCGTTTTGCGATAAACAGGCATATCAGAACATATCCCGCAACCTACAGTTGTGAATTATCCGGCAGGAGCGCCGTAATGGACCGACTGACCAGCATGGCGGTATTTGTTAAGGTCGCCGACCGGGGGTCTTTTGCCGCCGCCGCCGAGGCGCTGAATATTTCAGCGCAAATGGTGGGCAAGCATGTGGTATTTCTGGAGGATCGGCTGGGGGCGCGCCTGCTTAACCGCACCACCCGCCGGCAGAGCCTGACCGAAATCGGCGTGGTGTTTTACCAGCGCTGCAAGATAGTGCTGTCCGAAGCGCAGGCGGCGGAGTCCGTAGCCCTTGAACTCAGCGCCGCGCCGCGCGGCCAGCTGCGCGTCAACGCGCCAGTGACGTTTGGCGCCTACGCCCTGACGCCGATGATTAACCGTTATCTGCTGGCCTTTCCGGCGGTGAAGGTGGATTTAACCTTGACCGACCGCTTTGTGGATGTGGTGGATGAGGGTTTTGAGGCGGTCATTCGCCTGGGCGCGCTGAAAGACTCAAGTCTTGCCGCCCGGGAACTCGCACCCTACAGGATGATTGCCTGCGCGTCGCCGGGATATCTGGCCCGTTGCGGGTTTCCGCGCCAATTAAGCGATCTTGAACGCCATGAATGCCTGGGCTATAGCTTCTGGTCGCGTCCGCCGCTCAGTGAATGGCGCTTTACCCGCGGCGGCGAGGAACAACGGGTTCGGGTGCAAAGCCGGTTACAGATTAACGACAGCTCGGCGCTGTTAACCTCCGCGCTTCACGACGGCGGGATTCTCCTCGGCCCGGAAGTGATACTGCGGCCCTATCTGGCATCCGGCCAGTTGATGCGGGTATTGCCGGACTATGAAGCGCCGTCCCGGCCGCTGCATATCCTGTTCGCCGCCCAACGGCAGCTGACGCCGAAACTACGCAGTTTTATCGACTGCGTGGTGGCGGAATTCGGGGCGCGCTAAGGTCAAACCGGCGGCAGGATCTCGAATACCGCCTCTTTAGGTCGGCATAACCGGGTGCCCAGGGGTGTGACGACGATAGGGCGATTGATCAACACCGGGTATTGCACCATAAAATCGATAAGCTGTTCGTCGGTCCAGCGATCTTCCGCCAGGCCCAGTTGCTGGTAAGGATCGTTTTTGGTGCGAATCAACGCGCGGACCGGCAGGCCCATATCCCTGATCAACGTCTGCAACTGCTGATGATTGGGCGGCGTTTTCAGATATTCGATAACCTTGGGCTCAATGCCCCGTTCGCGCAGCAACGCCAGCGTATTGCGGGAGGTACCGCAGGTGGGGTTGTGATAAAGGGTGACGTCACTCATAGCGTGTCTCTTGTCCTCTGGTAATGACCCACTGGTCCGGCAATCCAAACAGTATCGTCAAAACCCGGTGACGGCGCACGCGGTATTTTTGTATTGTCTCCGACCCGACATCTGGCGCAGGAAGCGCCCAAACCACGATAAGCCCGACCAGAGCGTCGGGCTTATCGTTTATGTCATGGCATAGTATTTGAATTAACGCGCCCGGATCTTGGTTTAGTCCGACCGCCTTTACCTGTTTCTATTACATAATTACTCTGTTGTGAACAGGCATAGCCACCTAACTTACAGATTATAATTATGTAGCGACGAAACAAGCATAGAACCTATTATTTCGACGGTTTTCTGCCGCCGCCATGGCTGTTGCGCCCGCCTTTTTCACCGGCTTCGGATGCGCGCTGGGGGTCGTTTTTGAAGTTGCCGCCGCTCGCCTGGCCGCCTTTCTTGCCGGCGCTGGATGCCTTTGCGCGATCTTCCGCGAAATTGCCCGATCCGCCACGATGTTGTTCAGCCATCTTAAACCTCCGGTTGAAATAAAGTGAATTTCAATTATTCTGTATCTTTTCAAAGCGGCATAAAAATAAACTGCGATAATTTAATCCGGTTTACCGCATTTTTACTCCACTTAATTGCTTTCCACCCAATAACAGATAGGCAACTCATATCATGTCATAGGTATATTTAATACTAGCCGACATACTCATACTGGCAAGCGTCATTTACAGATTGATACAAACTCCGCCCAAGGAATCAGCGTAAGCAGGTGCATTAATTTCTTAACTATCTATTATTTAAGGTTTTTTATTAAAAACATTATTTAAAGCCACATTATTTAACCCGTTATTGCATATAATTTAAAAATCGTGGGATACCTGCTGGGAACAACCGAAGCCGCAATTCTCTTTTTGCACCTAAAAATAAGAGACTTATAAGGCCTATAAAGATTATTCTCCCTATTGTCTTGTATGCCAGCCGCTTATCATGATGGAATCAACACCCTATCATTTGTATTTCTGTCTATACTTAATGCGGACACTCATTCTATATTCGCAATCCGTGGTGTCCGACCGGTCCAGCCGCCGGCGGCAGGGTAAACATTAACCGCAACATTTTGCATGTTTGCATGTCGCTGCAAAAAATATTCACGGGAGAAAAACAATGTTCAGCAACCAGACCCGATACCCTGGCAAGCCCGATGGACTGCTGACAGCGCAGGCGCCGCAACCCGTGGCGCCGGCCAAGCCGGCTGATCAAAAAAGTAAGGATGATCCGGCCAACGCGCCGGAATCCGGCGACAAACTGCCCGACCAGCAATAATCAACCTGTATGGTCAGCCAGCAGTCATACGCCGGGCGATTATGCATGGCTTTTTCCGGCAATTTTCATACCCGCCGTCACCAGCGCCACGATAATCCCGCCGGCCACCAGTCCCAGCAGCATATCGGTGGCGCTGGTCATCAGGGTGCCAACGAAACCGCCGTGCCCTTCTTGCATGCGGTCAATAAGGCCATGGGTCCAGGGCAAGCCGTGCGCCAGAATGCTGCCGCCCACCAGGAACATGGCGATGGTGCCGATAACCGACAGGGATTTCATCAGCAGCGGCGCGGCATTGACCACCCCGCGCCCCATGGCGCGCAACAGCTTGCGCGAGCCGCCCTGGCCGGGCAATTCGCTCAGGTAAAGTCCCACATCATCCATTTTGACGATGGCCGCCACGATGCCGTAGACGCCCAGGGTCATGGCGATGGCGATCAGCACCATCACCGCCACCTGGTTCATCAAGGGCGCGCTGGCCACGGTGCCCAATGAAATCACGATAATCTCCGCCGAGAGGATAAAATCGGTACGCACCGCGCCTTTAACCTTTTTATTTTCCAGCGCCAGCACATCTTCCGGGGTGACGCCGGATCCTGACGCCGGCGCATCCGTCTGGCGGGTCTCGTCCGGGGCCACCGAAGCGCCCTGCGCCACACCCGCCGGCGCGGCCTGCGCGGCGGTGGCCGGGACGATCGGCGGCGCATCGGCATTGAGCACCGCCATCGGCGCGGACGGGACCGGTTCAGCATGGTTTTTTTTCTGCTGACGGCGATGCCAGCTTTCGATCAGTTTTTCAACGCCTTCGTAGCACAGATAGGAGCCGCCCAGCATCAGCAACGGCGTAATGGCCCAGGGAATAAATGCGCTGATAACCAGCGCCAGCGGCACCAGTATCGCCTTGTTGATCAGTGAACCCTTAGCCACTTTCCATACCACCGGCAGCTCACGGTCGGCCCTCACGCCGGATACCTGCTGTGCGTTCAGCGCCAGGTCGTCGCTGAGCACGCTGGCGGTTTTACGCGCCGCCACCTTACTCATCGCCGCCACGTCATCCAGTATCGAGGCTATATCATCAAGCAGCGCCAACAGGCTGGTTCCCGCCATATCGAATTCCTTTAATTGTGCTTTTTATCATTAGTATCGTTATGATTAAAGCAGGCTATTCCCATATTGTTAATAATTCATATCAGTTATTTGGAGAATGTTATGTCTGCAGAGGTTCATATCGTGGCGGTTGTCGAAGGTAAACCGGGCAAGGCGGAAGCTATCAAAGCGGTGATAAAACCCTGTATCGAAGCCACCCGCCGGGAAGAAGGCTGTCTGAAGTACCAGTTGCATCAGGATATTGTCCGGCCCGATCATTTTATTTTTGTCGAGCAGTGGGCAAGTGAGGAAATTGTGCAAAAACACAGCAAATCCGCGCATCTCAAAACCATGGTGGACGGGCTGACCGATCTTATCGTCACGCCGTTGGAAGTGTCGCTATTAAAAAGCATTTACTGAGCCGGCGTCTGCGCGCCGTGTTGCATGTCTGGCGGACGACGGCGACCACGGCCGCACCGATAGCATGGATACCGGCGCTTATGGCATAGCCCCGAACACAACCGGGCCGGGCAATGCCGCTGCGGCCCATGTCTGCGCCCTTCACATGTGTTTACGTAGCCAGTCCAGTTGCTGTCCTGCGACGCGATTAAGATGCTCGCCGGCAAAAACCTGGTAATGACGCGCCTTGGGCTGGATATGACAGCGTTTATCCGCGCTAATGGCCTGGTATAAAGCCAGGCCGTATTCCAGCGCGATGACTTTATCATTTTCAGCAAACACCATAAACGTCGGCTGAGTCACCCGCGCCGCAGCTTGCGCCGGATGATAAAGAATGGTTTCCCATACCGCCAGATAAGGGACTTTATTCCCCAGGACCGGGAATTCCTTTTTTTTCTTTTCAAAGAACACGCGCGACTCCTCATCGGTCATGACCTTGATAATGGGCACCAACAGTTCACTGCCGCTCTGCTGCTGCTTACTCGCCATCCTTTTCAGGGTATCCATAAAGCGGGCCTTTTCCTCTCCCCCCATATCGCCGGTCACCAATTGCTCGCCGTCGGCGAAAGCCAGTTGGCTGAGGACGCATTTTATTTCCGGGCGGCGGGCGGCCACCTCGATAACGTGACAGCCGCCAAGCGACGTGCCCCACAGGGCGATACGCCGGGCATCTATCCCGGGTTGGGCTTGGCACCAGTCCAATACCGCCATGATGTCTTCAATCTGCCGTTCCGGCACTATCCTGCCGGCGTCGCCTTCACTGTCGCCGAAGCCACGGTAATCAAAGGTAACAACGCAGTAGCCGGCCGCGGTAAAATGCTTAACAAAGCCCGATAATAAGATGTCCTGGATGCAAAAGAATCCGTGGCACATCAATACCGCCGGCAGCGGCGATGTGGTGCTACCGCCTGCACGATGTATCCGTATGGCCAGTTTGTCCCCCGCAAATTCTATAGCGTGTCGCTCAATTTCCATCATATTTTCTCCTTAGGTAACTAATAATTTCGTCGTTTTAATTACAAATTTCGAACGCGCAATGAAAGTGGCGATCATCGCTGTTCACCGACAAATATTTTCATTAAAATATCAAGATAGTTATTTTAATTGATAATAATACAAATGCTAATGATATTAGGAACTCATAAATTGATAATACCGGTAATTATTATCGTTGAGCAAGGTAAATAATTTATTATCAGGCTCGTTTTTTATTATTGAGTGATAAACAGCAGGAAAATATAAAATACTCCAATTGAGCCTTTTTTAAAGACATATTATGTTAACTGCCAGTCAATCTTAACGTTTCTACTAATAGCCAGCCATTGTATAATAACATCTCTATGTTACTCAATCAGTTAAAGAAACAGCAATCAATTGCTTGGCTAATTATTTATTATATTTACATTTATATACTCATAAAAATGGTTATTTTGACCGATAAAATCCTGCGTTCCTGTGGGCAGTGATTAAAATCAATAAATAACTATTTTATTTGCATTTATATGAAAAGATTCTTTCACCGGCGGGGAGGATAACATGCATAACATTTTTCTGGGCAACGGACGGGAACGCAAGTTGCCGGGAACGCCGCACGGTTCGTCCGCCGCGCGGCGTTTTAATCGTCCCGGTTAACGGCTGGGAAAAGGTAGCCGTATGCCCTTCAGGAAGAGAAACGCCAATAACAGGCCGCCCCATAGCGCCATCGTGATATAACTGCTTATTCCCATGATATTCAGGCCGCTTTCCAGCATCTGCAGCAGGATCAGCGCCAGCACCATACCGACAATCTTGCCGAAACCGCCATCGGGATTAATCCCCCCCAGTACCGCCGCCAGGATACTCGTCAGCAGGTAGGACTCGCCGTAGGCGGCCTTGGCGGAATTCAGCTTGGACATCATCAGCAGCGCCGCGACCACGCACAACAGCGAGGAGATGACATAAACCGCCATCAGCGTGCGCGGCGTATTAATGCCGGCATAATGGGCCGCCCGCTGATTGGAGCCGATAAGATAAATACGGCGGCCCAGCGGCGACCGTTCCAGCACGATCCACATGATAAGCGCCACCAGGGCAAAGAGGTACAAGGGTACCGGGATGCCCAGCCAGTTATGGTTGTTCAGCCACAGCACATAGGCGGGAAAATTGGAGATGGCCGTCCCCTTGGATATCAGGATGGTCACCCCCTTCAGCAGGGTCATCATGCCCAGGGTGGCCAATATGGGAGAGACGCGGATGACGGCGATCAGGACCCCGTTCAGCAGGCCGATGAGACCGGCCATAGCGATACCGGCCAGCAGCATCAGCAGGGCGCTGCCTATCGACGGGGCAAAATGGGTGGCAACCCAGGCCATGACCAGGGCGCAGCAGTTGGTGGTGGCGATAATCGACAGGTTGATGCCGCCGGTCAGCATGGTCACCGCCATGGCGAACGCCAGCACGCCTAATACCGGCAATTGTGATCCGATGGACTGGAAATTCGACGCCGACCAAAATACGCCCGGAATCTGCACGCTGAAGGTCACCACCACCACCACCAGCAGCACCATCAGGTACAGCTCCACATGATCTTTTACTTTGGCGCCGCTCATGACAGGATCTCCGATTTACTGCGCTGACTCCAGGCGGTGGAGCTGATACTGACCACAATGACCAGGCCGGTAATCACCATCTGCCAATAGGAAGACACACCGATTAAATTCAAGCCGTTCTGCAGCATGGCCAGCAGTACCACGCCCAACACCGTTCCCAGCAGCGTGCCGCGCCCGCCGATGATACTGGTTCCACCCAGCACCACCGCCGCCAGCACGGTCAGTTCATATCCCAGCAGCGAGTCCGGCGCCACCGTCATCACGGTATAGGATTGCACCACCCCGGCCACGCCCGACAACAGCCCCATGAAACCATAGACAAACAGCTGTAGCTTGAAAATACCGAAGCCCAGCCGGGAAGCCGCCTCGCGATTACCGCCCATGGCATAGATTTTACGCCCGATACTGCTGCGTTTCATCAACAGGCCGGTGATGATCAATACCGCCAGCAGGGTCATAATGGGCAGGTTCAGGCCATAGTCATAGCCGTCGGCGGCGGTAAAAGTAAATAATGTCAGGCCGCCTTCGAACCAGTCGGGATATTTGTACAGCCACACGCCTTTGGAAAAATAGAGCAGTAAGCCATAAAATATATTCAGCGTAGAAATAGTGACAATAATGGAAGGCACTTTCAACCGGTTGACCAGTACAGCGTTGATCAGGCCCAGCACGGTACCGACGCCGCCGGCGATGAGGAACGCCACCAGGAAATTACCACCGTATCTCAGCAGCGCGGTGACCATGATGTATTGCGCGATGATGGTCATCGCGGGAAAAGAAATATCGATGCCGCCCGAGATCAGGACGATAAACAGCCCGCAGGCCAGGATCAGCAGCATGGCGTAATTGTTGATAAGATCGTAAAGATTGCCGAAGGTGAGGAAATCGCTACTGTTCAGGCTGAACACGATCCCCATGATCAGGATGGTCGCGATCAGCAATACTTCATGCCGGTGCAATGCGGCTTTGTTAACCATTGACCACCTCCGCCAGCGCCGCTTCGGTGGTTTGGGACGTAAGGAATTCAGCCACCAGGGTGCCCGCTTTCATCACCAGAATCCGATGGCTGTTAAAATACGCCTCTTCAATTTCATCACAAATCATCAAAACCGCGATGCCCTGGGCGGCCAGCGCGTTAATAATCTGGTAAATCCCCGCCTTATTGGCAATATCGACGCCGACCGTGGGCGAATCCAGGATGAGCAGACGCGGACGGGTTGCCAGCCATTTTGCGATCGCCACCCGCTGGGCATTGCCGCCGGAAAGGGTATTGACCGGCAGCGAGGTATTATCCGACTTGATGGTCAGCCGGCCGATCATCTCATCGACCAGGGCCTGCGCTTTTTGCTTATCGATAAGGTGCCAGCGGTCTTTCACCTGCGCCAGTACCGTTGAGATGATATTGTCCTCAATGGACTGCTCCATGACCAGCCCGGTGCCCAGGCGGTCTTCTGACACATACCCTACGCCTGCGGCAATCGCATCGCGATTGCTGTTGAACGCGACCGGCCGCCCGTCGATTTTAATGCTGCCGCTGTCCGGGCGGTTCAGGCCGAACAGGCTCAGGCAAAGTTCCGTGCGCCCTGCGCCCAACAGCCCGGTGATGGCGACGATTTCACCTTGGCGCACCTGCAGCGAAATATCGTGGTATTGCCCGCGGCGGCTTAACCTCTCCACCTCCAGCACCACCGGCTTGCCGCCCGCATAAGGGGTCAGTACTCGATAATCGAACGCCAGCCCGGTCATCAGGAACGCCAGCTGTTTACTGCCCATTTCGGCGGCGGGGAAGGTGCCGATGTACTCACCGTCCTGCAACACGGTAATGCGGTCGGATACCTCCATAACCTCATCCAGCCTATGGCTCACAAACACCACGCAGATCCCCCGCGCCTTCAGCTGATGCACCAGCCGCAGCAGGCCTTTGACTTCCGTCATGGTAAGTGAGGCGGTAGGCTCGTCCATGATAATCAGCCGGGCATCCTGCGCCAGCGCCCGGCAAATCGCCACCAGTTGCCGCTGCGCTATCGACAGCGTTTCAAGGGGCGCGTCCAGGTTAAGCTGGATGCCGATATCGTCCAGGGTGCGCTGCGCCAGCTGGTAAAGATGGCGTTTATTCACCCAGAGATGGTGATGATAAAGATTGATGGCGATATTTTCCGCCACGCTCAGGTTGGGAAACAAGGACAGATCCTGGTAGATCACCTGGATGCCGCGTTTAACGGATTCCCCCGGCGTCAAATGGGAGAACTCGCGATCGTCGAGGGTGATTTTCGCCCCGGCATCCGGTTGATAAACGCCGGAAATAATCTTAATCAGCGTAGACTTGCCGCAGCCATTCTGCCCGGCCAGGCAATGCACCTCGCCCGGCAGTAACGTCAGTGCAATATCATTGAGCGCCTTCACCCCATAAAACGTTTTGCTGACATGTTCCATCGCAATTAACGGCTTCATTGCAACCTCATAGTAACGCGTCCGGGTGACCGGCCGGGGCAGTCGCCCTTCCCCGGCCAGAGCCTCGCAGGATGTAAACAGCGGCGAACAATTAATACAGGCTGTCGATGTTGTCCTTGGTAACCCGCAGCACCTTATGGAACTTAATCACTTTCTTGTCGGCATCCACTTCCGCTTTGCCCAGGCCTTTTACTTCATAGCCCGGGCCGATATTTTCGCCTTTCAGCAGGCTGGCCGCCACCGCCGTCAGGGCATACCCGGCGGTAGCCGGATCGTAGGTAATGCCTTCGGTGATATCGCCGCTTTTAATCAGCGACGCCGCCTGGGACGGAATCATCATGCCGTAGACATGGACTTTATTTTTGGCGCGTTTCTCCTTAACCGCGCGTCCCGCGCCGATGGGTCCCTGCGATCCAAACGCCACGATGGTATTCAGATCGGGATGGGCCTTCATCAGATCAAGGGTGGTACGGCGGGAGTCATCGATGCTTTCCGACACCGGCATGCGGCTGGTCACTTCATGCATATCGGGATAATGCTCTTTCTGGTATTTCACAAACAAATCGGCCCAGAGATTATGCTGGGGCACCGTCAGGCTGCCCACATAGATGACATATCCCCCTTTACCGCCGTTGGCCTTGGCGACCTCCTCCACGTTGTCGGCGGCAAACTGCTGGTTGTCGATGATTTCGACATCCCAATTGGCGCTGGGCTGACCCGGCGATTCATTGGTTAATACCACGATGCCCGCCGCGCGCGCTTTTTTAAATACCGGCTCCAGCACATCGGCATCATTGGGCACGATGGTTATGGCGCTGACTTTTTTGGCAATCAGGTCTTCAATGATTTTTACCTGTTGGGGAGCATCGGTACTGGACGGTCCGACCTGATAGGCATTGACGGAAAGGTCCTTACCGGCCTGGGTGACGCCTTCGCCCATACGGTTAAACCAGGGCATGCCGGCGATTTTGGAGATATTGACGATTTCGGACTGCGCGGCAAAGGCGCTGGACGCGCTCAGCATCAGGCCCAGGCAACCTGCGGTTAACCAGTTGTGCAGGGTATTTGTTTTCATTTTATTTATCCTCATGAAGCAATAAAGGTAGGAGTAGCTAGAGTTAAAATTTACAAAAAGGCCATGGAGAACAGCGTTAAAATTAAAACGCTTTTTCAAAGCGTTATATTAAAAAAATAGAGACTTATGCGAAGAAAACGATTGAAATATGGAAGGATACGGAAAAATTATCCATATACATATTGGCTGTATATATGGATAAATAAGGCACTATTTTTGTTTGGGATTAAGCTCACAAAACGATTATAAAAAACCAGCAAGCCGGATTATGGTGCTATAGCTGTGGCGGCATGGCGCGCGTGTTCCTCGCGCATATACAGGGAAAATTGCGTCAGCGCCATCGGCCTGGAGAAAAAGTAGCCTTGCTGAAAGAACACCTGTTTATCCAGCAAATACGCCTTTTGCCGCGCGTTTTCCACCCCTTCGGCAATCAGCTTCATATCCAGCTTCACCGCCAGATCGATAACCACGTCCACGATAATCCGGGAAGTGGTCTCCTCTTCAATCATCGCCACGAAGGATTGATCGATCTTCAGGAAATCGATATTCATCTTGCTCAGATAGGACAGGCCGGAATATCCCGTGCCGAAGTCGTCGATGGCAATCGCCACCCCGAGTTGTTGCAGCTCGGCCAGCACGGCCAGCGTCGTATCGTTGACGTCGATAAATTGCCGTTCCGTCAGCTCCAGTACCAGCCGGATATTTTTATCCTGCACCGTCTGCAAAAAAGTCCGGCAATCTTCCACAATCTGCCGGTCGGCAAGATGGTTAGCCGAGATATTGATGGCGACATGCAGCCTCTCCCGCCAATGCACCGCGCTATCGGCAATCACCGTAGCTACCTGCTGCATAAGCTGACGCGTTAAGGGAATGATGAGGCCCGACTCTTCGGCCAGCGGGATAAATACCTCGGGAGAAACAAATCCGTCCGTGGGATGCCGCCAGCGCGTGAGGATCTCCACGCCGGCGCAACGATCGTTGGCCACATTCATCACCGGCTGGAAATAGGGTTCAAACTCATTACGCTTCAGCGCCAGGGCCATATTGGTGCGAATGGACGTGGTAGCCGCCAGCCAGTTGCGGATAAGCAGCGACATGACCAGGCAAACCACCACTGAAAACAGGATTATGACGGCATACGTATCGACCATATAGTCAAAAAACTGACGTTGGGTAATGGCGATGCTCAACGCAAAAGGAAAAACCCGCGAAACCCGGTTGACGGCGATAAACCCGGTTTGCAGCTTGTCAGATGGGATCAGCCGCCCATCAGGCGACAGGGATTGATTCTTTATGCTCAGGAAAATCCGGTTATTGGATCCCACCGCATCCATCATATAATGCATATATTGCGTATCAATGACCACGCTGACGCCGTCATTGCCGCGATGCTTGCGCAACACGATGACGGCAATGCCGGGAAACAGGAGCGTGCCGGCGCGCAGCTCGATTTCCGGCGTCAGATCGCGCATTTCCGCTGCGTATTTGCGCGGCTTCATATTGGGCGGCGCCGGCACCGGGGAGCAATACACCAGGCCTTGATGATCCAGGATAACGGTGCGCACCAGCGAATGGCGCATGTTGATCATGCGTAATCGATCGACGATCTCCGCGCAAGGTCGGTTCAATAACATGATGGCTTCATCGGCCGTTGCGTCGGCGTCGTTTAATAGCGTGTCGACAAAGGCCAGCGTACTGCCTATCTCATGATCGGCGCGGGATTTCAACGTCTGGTAAGCAAAAAAACTAATGAGAGAAACGGAAAAAATAAAAAAGCACAAGGGAATGATTACCCAAAAGAGCATGCGATACTTGTTGGCGATTTTTGCTATGATCCTGCTTTTCAGGCTGATAGGCATTGTGCGTTCCCTACTCCTCGGCACATCCCCGGGGGAGATGCAATCCCGCGTATTCGCCTCTGCGAAACTGTGGTAACTGGTTTGAGTATACACCCAGTTAATTATTTCACTCCTAATGCTTCGGGCAGGGAGGCGATATCACAGGAGCAGCTTGCCAGGGATTATACGGACGGCCAGGCTGGCCGGCAAGCGGACAACGCCGGGCACAAGGCGCAGACAGAAAGTATCTTACACGATTAATAATATAAATTAAAATAATTAGCTTTATGCTTATATATATAATGATTTTTTTAGCGGGACGCATTTTCTCATTGACCGAATCTGTTAACTGATTTACTATCGATTAAAATAATATTATATAATAAAAACCTGCATTTCAATGTATTAAATATATCCCAGATCATTAACTAAACTCAGCTAAAATGATGAGATTCATATGCTTCTTACTGCAAATTCAATCAGGAAAAATGAACACAATCTTATCATTAAAAACATTAGCGATACTATTTTTCGTGAATTTCGCTTTCCGGCGCAAACCCGGTTTGCCTACGCCGTGATTAACAAAAGATACCCGAAGCCGCCGGTTATCTACTCCAACTATCCGGAAAAATGGATAGAGAAATATATCAATATGACATTATATAAATACGATCCCGTTGTCTTATTGGCGCGAAAAAGCATCATGCCCTTCGTGTGGGATGACAAAACGCCATTATTCAATAGTAGCGCCTATAGTAAAATTTTCTCGGCCGCGAAAGAATATAATATCCTCAGCGGTTATACTTTCCCACTGCACGATCATGAAAATAATCTGGCAACCTTAACCCTGTACGCGGAGGAAGAATGCGCGCTTCTCAAACAGCGCATCGAGGAGCATAAAAGAAATATCCAGCTGCTGCTGCTCTCCGTCCATGAGCAATTTATGCTCATACATCCCTATCATGCGCTGCCTGAGAGAGATGAAAGAACGTTAACCACCCGGGAAACCGAAGTCCTTCGCTGGGCAAGCCTCGGGAAAACCTATGGCGAGATTGCCATCATCATGGGCATAACGGAGAGTACCGTTAAATTCCATATCAGTAATGTCATTGTAAAACTTGGCGTAGTGAATGCCAAACACGCCATTAAAAAGGCATCTGACCTGCAACTGTTGAATACCCATGAATAATTGCGGCGGCGTCAAGGCAGCGGGCAATGACTGGCGCCGTCATCATCGGGAAATCGTTATGAATAATGGCGGTGGACATTGTCATGCCATGGTTACAGACCCATCCCGACCGTTACCTATTATCATCTTATTTAATTGAAACGACATTGACAATAAAACACTTAAAATAAACCGTGGCATGACCCATGATGCACCTAAGCGCTCAAAGATAAATAGGCCATTTTTTCAGATAACTTCCCTCACAATAATAATGACGGCGTATATATTTGATCAACGCGTCCTGGCTGTCTTCACCGATTCCGAGACGCAGCAAATATACCGGCTCTTTTTTTTCCGATAATCCGGTACTCTCGATCGCTATATTCCAGCCGCTCCGCTTAAGAATGGTATACATTGATTTACTGCATACCGTCATTATTGCCTGCTTACCAAGCATTCGGGCATAATTCACCATCCCCAGGAACAGCAAATGGCAAAACGGCAGCTTTGTCTCGGCAAGGTCCTTTACCCGCCCTTTATCAACAAAAAAGCGGCTGGACTCAATCAAGGCACCGTCTTCAGGCGCCTGATAATTAAAAAAATCCTTAAAAGGGCCCGTAATCATATTCGGCTGGTCCATGGTTATGAAACGCACGCTGCAGACGATTTCACCGCCATAGCATCCTAATAAATAATGGGTGTGTTCATTATCATAGCCGTCAAATTCCCGGTCGCCGACGCAGGTGACCTGCCAGTCCAGGCGATCCTTGAAGGTTTTTTTACGCAGCAGATATAATTCATCGAGTTTATCATTGATAATATCCTGGTACTTAACACTAATTAAATTAAACATAGTCCACCCTTTTATGATTATATATTAATGCTCTTTGATTTAACTTAATACAAAGTTAATTTATGGTATCAGTTAAGAAAAGCCCTAACAACCTGTACTAAAGTACAGGCAATAACTGTACTTAATACTAGCTTTTTACCCGTATCGATAACGTGTAATGTCTTTGCAACCGGTTATTTTTTATAACAGTAATTAGCATAATTAATAGTTACAAGAGGGTGTATGAGCAATCGTTTTTGTGTCATCCTTAATCAAGGAAATAATATCTTAACCATCACATCACGTCCGCACGGCAAAATACATCGGTTAAGGCAAGGCCAATTATTTATCGGTGACGGAACACCCTATAAGACGTATAATCAGGGAGATGAATCATGGCATATTATCGGCCATATCGACAACCTGCCGCTGCTAAATTACTTATTATTCAATTATTACCCCTCCGGCGCCGATCCGATCAGCGAAGAGATCATCAGCCTGGCGGTGAAGCGCCACGGCATGAGCATCATTGCGCTGCTGAAAGGTGATTTTTGCATTATCCATGAAGACGCGGAAGGTAACCTTACGCTGGTATCAGAAGAGGAAGACGAGTGGTGCGCGCCGGCGGGCGCTGATACCATCGCGGGATCCGCCGCGATAAACGATGAAGGCCCCTGCACGCCGGCGGGCGCGTATTCGTTCTACAGCGCGAACGGCAACACAAACCATTGCGACGCCGTGCCGGCATGCCTGAGTCCCGCGGGCGAATATTTGGGGCAGCGCCGTATATGCGTCACACGCTGGCGCGAGCACAATTTACATTTTATCCGCAGCTTCCGCAGCCGCGTGGACCCGGGCAGCAGGAGTGTTAACAGCGACAATCCGCCTGATGCCAAGGGTTATTTTTTCTAGACCTTGATCATTATTACTCTCTTATTTTTTTAAATAAAAACCCTGGTAATTTTATTAATTTTAGCATGGTGATTTAGCCAATTGGAACATATCCATTAATTTTAAACAAATATTAATGCACCTGTTGGCATTTTTATGATTATTTATAATTGAGATTAAAATAATCGCTCGAAATTTTTATATTCGACAAATCCGGAAAATCAACTAGGCTTAAGTTTAAATAGGTATGCTTATTATTTAAAAGGAGAGAAAGATGGCTGATTTTGATCAATATACCATGCGTAATCCCGTGACCCAATATACCCGGGAGGACTTTCCTGAACAACGCCAGGACGCGCCCGGACTACAATCCGACATGACCCCGGTTCCTGATTGCGGTGAGCAAACCTATCGCGGCAGCGGCCGCCTGGCCGGACGCAAGGCCTTGGTTACCGGCGCTGATTCCGGCATCGGACGCGCCGTGGCCATCGCCTATGCCCGGGAAGGGGCGGATATCGCCCTGGCATATCATCCCGATGAACATAAAGACGCCGAACAGGTAGCGGAACTGATTAAGGAAGCGGGACGCAAAGTATTTATGCTGCCCGGTGATTTAAGCGACGAGTCGGTAAATGTCAAAGTGGTGGAAGATGCGTACAACCAACTGGGCGGGCTGGATATCCTGGCGCTGGTGGCCGGGAAACAAACGGCGGTGGAGGATATTGCCGATCTGACGACCGAACAGTTCCGCAAAACGTTTGAAACCAATGTCTTTTCACTGTTCTGGATGACCAAGGCGGCGTTGCCGTACCTGCCCGCCGGCGCGTCCATCATTACCACCTCGTCCATCCAGGCCTACCAGCCCAGTCCGTCGTTACTGGATTACGCGGCCACCAAAGCCGCCATCCTGAACTTTACCCGCGGACTGGCTAAACAGGTCGCCGCCAAAGGCATCAGGGTTAACTGCGTGGCGCCCGGCCCCATTTGGACCGTATTGCAGGTGTCCGGCGGACAGCCCACCGAAAAGCTGCCTTCATTCGGCACGCAGACCCCGCTTGGCCGTGCCGGTCAACCCGCCGAACTGGCGCCCATCTATGTCTATCTGGCTTCGCAGGAATCCAGCTACGTCACGGCCGAAGTCCACGGCGTCACCGGCGGCAATCACTTAAGCTAACCGTTCCATGGCGGGCCAGGCCCGCCAGCACCGGCTCAAAGCCGCCGAATTCACAGCAGCCTAGCGCTTGCCGCCGGATTCCGCCCCAACCAACCCCACCTTGAAGTACCCTCCCTGGCGCAGGTTATCCATTACCGACATCAAGGTCTCGTAATCAACGCTTTTATCAGCCTGGAAAAAAATCGTGGTGTCTTTATTGCCCTGGGTCAGCGTATCCAGCGACGTCGCCAGGTTAGCCGGTGTGACGGGTTGATCACCGAGGAACAACTGCTTATCCCCTTTTACCGACAGGTAAACCGGCTTTTCCGGACGCGGCTGCGGGGCCGCGGTGGAGTTGGGCAAATCCACCCGGATATCCACCGTTGCCAGCGGGGCGGCCACCATAAAAATAATCAACAACACCAACATCACATCGATAAACGGCGTCACGTTGATATCGTGCATCTCCCCGTCGCCGTCAATGTCTTCATTCAAGTGCATTGCCATCGCTTAACCTATCCGAAACTTTGCCACGGCATGCGCGCTTTGACGCCCGGCGCTGGCGGCCAGATCCAAATCACGGCCCAATAACAGGAGAACCTGCGCGGCGCAATCTCCCACCATGGCTTTATAGCCGGCGATAGTGCGCGCAAAAATATTATAGATAACCACGGCGGGGATAGCGGCGAACAGACCGATGGCCGTGGCCAGCAGCGCCTCGGCAATGCCCGGCGCCACTACCGCCAGGTTAGTGGTCTGGGTATGGGCGATGCCGATAAAACTGTTCATGATGCCCCAAACGGTCCCGAATAAACCGATAAACGGCGAAATGGCGCCGATGGTGGCCAGAAAACCATTGCCTTTACCCATCGCGCGGCTGGTGGCCGCGACGCTGCGTTCCAGCCGGAAGGCGACACGCTCTTTAATGCCGTTGCTGTCGTTAGACTCGGCGGAGAGATCCAGCTCATTTTGCGTCATGGCCAGCAGCCGGCCGGCGACGCTGGCTTCTTTAAATGCCGCCGCGGCCGAAAAAGCCTCGTCCAGGCTCTTCACCTCCGCAAGCGACGCCATCTCGCGGCGCAGCCGGCGTTTCGCCGACGACAGTTCGGCGCTTTTACCAAAAAACAACGCCCAGGTGATGATGGAGGCAATCAGCAGCCCAATCATCACGGTCTTGACCACCACATCGGCATGCTGATACATACCCCATACCGACAGATCCATCTGCGGCAGCAACCGCTGGCCGGAGGCGTCGACAGGTATCGCCTGCGGCAGCATTTGCGGCACGCCCTCGTCTTGCGGCGCGGCGACGGCGGCGGTTCCCATCGGCGCGGGGGCGGTATCCGGCGCGGCGGCGGCGGCCGGCCCTGTCAGGCCAAATACCATAAGCATCGCGACGGACATGCCACGCAACACTGCGGATAATGAATAAGCACGTCGCTGCGCCCTTTGGGACAGGACCTGGACCCGTTGTAAAACAGCCATTTTCACGCTGCGCCTCCACCTAAAACTTTGCTAAAAAATAATCCAGCCAGAATGATAGCAAACAGAACGGGAATTGATAGTGGTTCTCATTATTATTTGTATCAACCATTCTTGCGCCACCGACAACCCGCGATAAAATTTATCCTGCGCTCATCAACCTAATAACACCTCGCCATGGAAAATAACGTTATTAACACTTCGGTTAAAGAACCGTTCAGTTCCCGCACGCGCGGGTTACGGCGGCGGCGGCGCTTATGCCGGATCCCTCTTTTTAAATCAAAATTAATATTATTATAAATCGTTTCAGCCCGGCCAAAACGCCTGCCGCCGCGGCGTATTCATGTTAACGTAGCACAGCGAACACCGGCGTCATTGCGCCGGTGGACCCTTCAGTACAGACAATCAGTTAAAGGCGTAGCGTGGATAATGAAGGCTAAGAAAATCGAGACGGCGTTGATTACCGCCGGCAGGGATAAAAAATATACCCAAGGGTCGGTCAATGCGGTTATCCAGCGGGCCTCGTCGTTGGTCTTTGACTCGGTCCAGGCGAAAAAAAAAGCCACCGCCGGACGTGCCCAGGGCGAGCTGTTCTATGGCCGGCGCGGAACGCTGACCCATTTTTCCCTGCAGCAGGCCATGGTGGAACTGGAAGGCGGGGCGGGATGCGCCCTATACCCCTGCGGCGCGGCGGCAGTGACCAATGCCATTCTCTCGTTCGTCTCGGCGGGCGACCATATCCTGGTTACCGGCTCAGTCTATGAGCCGACCACGGATTTTTGCCGCCATATCCTGGGCAAGCTGAATGTCGCCACCACCTGGTTCGATCCGCTGATAGGCGCCGGGATCGCCGCCTTAATCCAGGAAAACACGCGGGTGGTATTCCTGGAATCGCCGGGGTCCATCACCATGGAAGTACAGGATATCCCGGCGATCGTGAAAGCCGTTCGCGCGATCAACCCCGATATCGTGATTATGCTGGATAATACCTGGGCGGCGGGCATTTTGTTGCCGGCCCTGGAACTGGGCGTGGATATTTCCATCCAGGCCGGCACCAAATATATTATCGGTCACTCCGACGCCATGCTCGGCACGGCGGTCGCCAACGACCGCTGCTGGGATCAGTTGCGCGAACAATCGTATTTGATGGGCCAGATGGTGGATGCCGATAGCGCGTATATGGCCGCGCGCGGCCTGCGCACCCTGGGCGTGCGTCTTAAGCAACACGCCGAGAACGGCATGCGGGTAGCCTCCTGGCTGGCCGGCCGGCCGGAAGTGGCGGTGGTCAACCATCCGGCGTTGCCCAGCTGTAAAGGCCATGCGTTTTTTGTCCGTGATTTTACCGGCGCGAGCGGACTGTTCTCTTTTGTGCTGAAAGCGCGTCTGAGCCAGGCGCAACTGGAGTATTATCTCGATCACTTCATCCATTTCAGCATGGCTTATTCATGGGGTGGTTTTGAATCGCTGATCCTGGCCAACCAGCCCGAGGACATCGCGGCTATCCGCCCCGCCGGCGGAGTCGACTTTACCGGCACCCTGGTCAGGCTACATATCGGCCTGGAAAATACCGATGACCTTATCGCCGATCTCGCCGCCGGTTTCGCCAGGATTGAGGAAGCGTCTCATCGCGCATACCCGGGATCAGGTCTAAAATAGTTAATAAATATTGTCTGATTGCGTACGCGATCGAGGACAGACAGGGATGTTAACGTTAAGCTGCCAATAAAATGAGATAAGCAGGTAGAGATGAGCGTATTACATGAGATTATCCGCGCGCTTTGGCAACAGGATTTCGCCGCCCTGGCAAATCCGCGGGTAATCGGGATAGTTTACTGTGTGATGTTCGCCACCCTATTCCTGGAAAACGGATTGCTGCCGGCCTCGTTTTTACCCGGCGATAGCCTGTTGCTGCTATCGGGCGCCATGGTGGCGAAGGGGGTGATGGCGTTTATACCCACCCTTATCATCCTTACCGTGGCGGCAAGCCTTGGCTGCTGGTTCAGTTATCTGCAGGGCCGCTGGCTCGGGGATACCCGTATTGTCCGCGGCTGGCTGCTGCACCTGCCCGCCCATTACCATCAGCGCGCCTACGCGATGTTCAATCGCCATGGCCTGATGGCGCTGCTGGTCGGCCGTTTCCTGGCGTTTATCCGCACGCTGTTGCCCACCATGGCGGGAATTTCCGGCTTAAGCAGCACCCGTTTCCAGCTGTTTAACTGGTTAAGCGCCCTGATATGGGTCGGCACGCTGCTGACGCTGGGATTCGCCATCAGCCATGTGCCCTTGGTAAAACACCATGAAGACCAGGTGATGATGATCCTGATGGTGCTGCCGCTGGTATTGCTGTGCAGCGGGCTGGTAGGCACGCTGGTGCTGCTGCTGCGCAAACGCAAGGTCAAGGATGCCGCCTAGCCCCCTTTTTCTCCCCCCGGCGGGGGTTATATCTGCAACGCCGGGTTATGTCCCGGCACGCGCACGCGCGCCACGTCTTCCCGGGGCGAGATACCGAAATAACGTTTAAACTCCCGGCTGAACTGCGAGGGGCTTTCATACCCCACCTGCATGGCCGCGGTACCGGCGTTCAGTCCGTCATGCAGCATCAGGATGCGCGCCTTATGCAGCCGGTAGGTTTTCAGGTATTGCAAAGGCGAAGTGCTGGTCACCGCTTTGAAATTATGATGGAACGCCGACAGGCTCATATTGACGTCCGCCGCCAGTTGCTCGATGGTCAGGTTATCGGCAAACTGCCGTTCAATTTTTTTCAGGATCTTGGCGATCTGGTTAAAATGCGATTGCCGGTTCGCCAGGGCGTACAGCGCGTCGCCGCATTCGCCCTGCAGCAGGTAATACAGAATTTCGCGCACCACGGCCTGCCCCAGCACCCGCGCGTCCAACGGCTTATCCATAATATCCAGCAGGCGTTCGGCGGCACAAAATAATTCTTCGGTCAGCGGCGCGGCGTTAATGCCGCTTGACCGGGGGGTAACCGGCCTGAACTGCGCATCGTCCCCCATATCGATAATCAAATCCTGCAGCATCAGGGTATCGACGCCAATAAACAATCCCACCAGCGGCTCTTCCCGCGAGGCGAACGTCTCGCATTCGAACGGCAGCGGCACGCTCAGCAGCAGATATTGGCTGGCGTCGTAAACAAAGGTTTTGCCGCCGAGATAACCGGTTTTACGGCCCTGGAACAGGATAATGATGCCCGGCTCGTACATTACCGGGGTGCGGGCATAATAGGCGTCGGCATGCAGCAGCTTCACATGGGGAATGGTCACGGCCTTGTTCTCCCGCAACAATTGCATGGCGCGCAGCGACAAACGGGTACAGAGGGATTGATTTTGCGTCATGGCAAGGTTCTCTTGTTTGTACGATCCTATAGGTATAGTGCCTTTTTTTACTCCTTTTCTATAGTCTTTTGGAGAAACAGGCAAATAGCGGACAGGAATAAGCATTGAGTCCCAGCCGTGGGATGATCACAATGGAGGGGTACTCACGCCACGCAACACCGCAATTTCTACTAGAATAACTGATCTCGCAACGAGAGATCCCTGCCGGCCTGAACGGGACCGGCGCATGGAAAGTAAGGAGAAATGATGTCGACGCAACCTACAGTAAAATTTCATGATGGACGTACCATGCCACAGCTCGGGCTGGGCGTTTGGCAGGCCAGCAACGAAGAAGTCCTGAAGGCGGTGCAGGAAGCGCTGAAAGTCGGTTACCGCTCTATCGACACCGCGGCCATTTACAAGAACGAGACCGGCGTCGGCGAAGCGCTGCAGGCGGCCGCATTGCCCCGTGAACAGCTGTTTATCACCACCAAGCTGTGGAACGCCGATCAGACGGTGGCGCCTAAGGCGCTGGAAGAAAGCCTGAAGAAGCTACAGCTTGATTATGTCGATCTGTATCTGATGCACTGGCCGGTACCCTCGCAGGATACTTATGTCCAGGCCTGGCGCGATATGGTCAAGCTGAAGGAGGAGGGACTGGCAAAAAGCATTGGCGTTTGTAATTTCCATGCTCCTCATTTGCAGCGCCTGCTGGATGAAACCGGGGTTACGCCGGTGATTAACCAAATCGAACTGCATCCGTTGCTGCAACAGCGCGAACTGCGCCAATGGAACGCCGCCCACGATATCCTGACTGAATCCTGGAGCCCGTTGGCCCAGGGCGGGGAAGGCGTTTTTGACCAGGCAATTATCCGCAGGCTGGCGGAAAAATACGGTAAAAGCCCGGCGCAGATCGTGATCCGCTGGCATCTCGACTCCGGCCTGGTGGTGATACCGAAATCGGTAACGCCGTCGCGTATCAAAGAGAACTTCGCGGTGCTGGACTTCAAGCTGCAGCAGGACGAGTTGGACGCCATTGCCCAACTGGACAGCGGTAAACGACTGGGGCCAAATCCGGATACGTTTGTGAAACCCTGATAAGCGCCGGTGGCATGACTGGCCTGGTCATATTCTCTCCGGGTCCCGCCGGGATCCGGAGGGTGGCTTACATTGCCGTGAGCCGCCGCAGTCGTATGGCCGGGCCGGCAATTTAGCCGGGACTGACGGTAAACTGGCCGGCGCAGCCGCGATCGGCCATTTCCAGCGTCTGGCTATAATACAGGAACGGGAAATGGTCGCCGGCCACCTGCGGAAACCAGACCATCAGCTCCACATCGCCGTCGACCCATACCGTATCCTTCCAGCCGCGGTCTTCCGGCAAGGGCGAATTGCCATTGACCCGCTTGATCAAAAACGCCACGCCCTGGATATGGAATGACTGCGCCGTCTCGGCGTGGATGATCCAGCGCTCAAAGCTGCCTTGCAGCGCCCGGAAATCGGTGCGGTTCATATCCCACATGGCGCCGTTGATTTCAGGCTGGCTGCCCCCGAGATGAAACTCCCGCGTGCGGGTGATATTGCCGTCGATCACCTGGTCCGACAGCAGCCGCATCGGCAGGTTATCGGTGACCAGCGGCAGCAGGCCGGTGGGTTTGAGCGTCAGCACAATGGTTGAGATCAGGATCGACGAGGGTTCAAAAAAACCGCGCACCCGATCCATAATGCCCGCCGCCGCGCCGGCGGTGATCGCCACTTCTTCGCCTTTCGACATATCAATCAGGATTTCGCGCCGCTCGCCGGGGGCAAGCGAGAGTTGGCTTACCGGCACCGGGGCCGGTAAAAACCCCTGATCGCCGGCCACCACCTGCATGGTGCGTCCGTCGCTCAGTTGCAGCTGGTAGCGCCTGGCGTTCGAGGCGTTAAGCAGCCGCAGGCGCACCCAGCCCCGGGAAACCTCCACGAACGGACTCTGGGCGCCATTGGCCAGCAGGGTGTCGCCGAAAAAACCGCCGTTGGCCGGCGGGTTATAGACTGGGGCGCCAAAGTTATCCAGGCGCTTATCCTGGATGATGACCGGGAAATCGTCCACGCCGTAATGATTAGGCAGAGGTGAGGACTTACTGACTTCATCTTCCACCAGCCAAAGCCCCGCCAGGCCGTTATAGATATGCGGCGCCATGCGGTTGGGGGTGTTGGCGTGATACCAGCAGGTGCCGGCCGGCTGGCGGATGGGGATAACCGGCGACCAGTCGACGCTGGCCGACATCATGCGCGGGGCGCCGCCCATCAGCGAGCCGGGCACTTGCAGGCCGCTGACCGTCATGGAAACCGGTTCGTTAAGACGATTGTTATAGATGAGCTTAACGTCGTCGCCGTTGTATACCCGTACCGTCGGGCCAAGGTAGCCGCCGTTGATACCCCAGGTGGCGGCGCGCCTGCCGGGCATAAACTCCCAGTGCGCCCGTTGCAGCGTCAGGAACAGCGGCTGTCCCCGGCGCGATTCCAGCAACGGCGGAATGGGCAAGGCGGTCGGTTGCCCGGCGGCCCGCGCCCTCAGCGGCAGCGCGCCGGCGCATAACGCAATCCCCGATGCCTGGATAAACTGACGCCTGTTGAATGACATAGCCGTTACCCGGCCTTTTGCGGCGCCGGACGCCCTTCGCGCTGGGCCACTTCCGCATCCAGCTCCGCCAGTTTGGCCGCCATGATATCGCGGCAGTGCGCGGCCAGTTCGCGCACCTGATCGCGCCCATAAGGCGTGATATCCACCGGCGGCAGAATTTCCACGATCACCAGGCCGTTGTTCCAGCGGTTCAGCCTGATCTTACCGTTGGACGTATTGGAGACGCAAATCGGCACCACCGGCACCCCGGCGGCGATGGCCGCGTGGAACGCGCCCATTTTAAACGGCAGCAGCCCGCGGCCCCGGCTGCGGGTGCCCTCCGGGAACATCCAGATGGATATGTTTTTTTTCTTTATCTGCTTAACGATTTCAGCAATGGTGCCGTGGGCGCGCGAACGGTTTTCGCGATCGATAAGCAGATTGCCCGTCAGCCAGTAAAGCTGGCCGAAAAAGGGAATCCACAGCAGGCTTTTTTTACCCACCGTCACCGTGCGCGGCTGCACCATGCTCGCGGCGGTCACCATGTCATAATTATTTTGATGATTGGCGATATAGATGCAGTTTTGCCGGGTCACCAGCGTTTGGGGGTAACGCAGTTCGACCTTCAGGCCGAGGATGGGAGCCATTCGCCCGAACATCCGGCCGAAAGTGGCGACATGACGTGGGTTTCTCGGGCTGAACAGACAATAAATCAAGCCAAATACGCAAATACAAATAGAAAGCAGCACCACCACAATGGTACGAATAATCGCTAGCATATTAACCTCTTAACCATCAGCCGCCGCTAGTATACCGGCTTCATGACAAAATACACGGTTATTCCCCGTACGGCGCTGATAACATTTAAGTCAAACCGCGGCCGGCTGACCTCAACGCCGCCGGGGGCCCGGCGGAAAAGCGCGGGCCCAACGGCCGGACCGCTACTGGTCCGGCAGCGCGGCCTGGCCAGGATCGGCCGCGGCCAGCGGGTCGTCTATCTCAATGCGGTCGATACGCTGCAGGCCGCGGGGCAGTAGCGTTCCTTTCCGTCCCCGTTCGGCGCGATATTTTTGCAAGTCCTCCGGTCGCAGGGTTAATTTGCGTTTGCCGACATATAGCGTAGCCGATCCCTTGGTGGACAACAGCAGCATCCAGACCAGGCGATCTTTGCCGGCGGCCGCGTCGGCCGCGGCAATCGAGACAATTTTATTGCCTTTGCCCTTGGTAAGCTGCGGGAGATCGCTTACCGGGAACAGCAGCAGCCGTCCCGCCTCGGTAATCACCATCAGCAATTGCTCGATCTCATCATTCACCCAGAGCGGCGGCATGACCCGGGCGTTTTCCGGCAGGGTCAGCATCACCTTGCCGGCGCGGTTGCGGGCCACCAGATCGTCGAAGGTGCAGACGAACCCGTATCCGGCATCGGAGGCCAGCAGCAGTTTCTGCTGGTCGGTGCCGGTCAGCATCTGCTCGACGGTAGCGCCGGGCGGCAGCGTCAGCTTGCCGGTTAACGGCTCTCCCTGCCCTCTGGCCGATGGCAGCACGGACGGCTCCAGCGCGTAGCTGCGCCCCGTGGAATCGATAAACACCACCGGCTGGTTGCTTTTGCCGCGGGCGGCGGAAAGGAAGTTGTCGCCGGATTTATAGTTCAGCGCGCTGGGATCGATATCGTGCCCCTTGGCGCTGCGCACCCATCCCATGGTGGACAGGATGATGGTCACCGGTTCCGACGGCGTCAATTCGTTTTCGCTCAGCGCCCTGGCCTCGCCGCGCTCAACCAGCGGCGAGCGGCGGGGATCGCCGTAGGCGGCGATGTCCGCCTCGATCTCTTTCTTCAGCAGATTGCTCAGCTTGCGCTCGGAGGCCAGGATGCCCTGCAGCTTTTCGCGCTCTTTTTCCAGCTCCGCCTGCTCACCGCGGATTTTCATCTCTTCGAGTTTAGCCAAATGGCGCAACTTTAATTCCAGGATGGCGTCGGCCTGGGTCTCGCTGAGCGCAAAGCGCTGCATCAATTGCTGTTTCGGCTCATCCTCGGTGCGGATGATATGGATGACCTCATCCAGGTTAAGGTAGGCCACCAGCAGCCCCTGCAGGATATGCAGGCGGCGCAGCACTTTTTCCAGCCGGTAGTTCAGGCGGCGGCGCACCGTGTCGCGGCGATACACCAGCCATTCGGTGAGGATTTCCAGCAGGTTCTTGACCGCCGGACGGGCGTCAAGACCAATCATGTTCATGTTGATGCGGTAGCTGCGCTCCAGATCGGTGGTGGCGAACAGATGATGCATCACCGCCTCCAGGTCGACCCGGTTGGAACGCGGCACCACCACCAGACGGGTGGGATTTTCATGATCCGACTCGTCGCGCAGATCCTCCACCATCGGCAGCTTCTTCGCCCGCATCTGGGCGGCGATTTGTTCCAGCACCTTGGCGCCGGACACCTGGTGCGGCAGCGCGGTAATCACCGCCTCGCCGTCCTCGATTTTCCACAGGGCGCGCATGCGCACCGAACCGCGTCCGCTTTGGTAGATTTTGCGGATATCCTCGCGCGGGGTAATGATTTCCGCCTCGGTGGGATAATCAGGCCCCTTGACATGGTCCAGCAACTGCTCAAGGGTGGTTTTCGGATTGTCCAGCAGCGCGATAATCGCGGCGCCGACCTCGCTGACATTATGCGGCGGGATATCCGTGGCCATGCCGACGGCGATGCCGGTGGTGCCGTTAAGCAGGATATTGGGCAGCCGCGCCGGCAGGGTTTTCGGCTCCTGCAGCGTGCCGTCGAAATTAGGGGCGTAATCCACGGTGCCCTGGCCGAGCTCGCCGAGCAGCAGCTCGGCGTATTTGGACAGCCGGGACTCGGTGTAACGCATGGCGGCGAAAGACTTGGGATCGTCCGGCGCCCCCCAGTTGCCCTGGCCGTCCACCAGCGGATAACGATAGGAAAACGGCTGCGCCATCAGCACCATGGCTTCATAGCAGGCGCTGTCGCCGTGGGGATGATATTTACCCAGCACATCGCCTACGGTACGGGCCGACTTTTTATATTTGGCGTTGGCGTTTAGCCCCAGCTCCGACATGGCATAGACAATACGGCGCTGTACCGGCTTGAGGCCGTCGCCGATAAACGGCAGCGCGCGATCCATGATGACGTACATGGAATAGTTAAGGTAGGCATTCTCGGTAAATGTATGCAGCGCCAGGCTTTCCGCGCCGTCATGAGCCAAATCACTCATTGATTGTTGTTTCCTCTCACCGCGGTATGGTCTGGGTAGCTAGCCATACCCTTTGGTTTGGTGGTAATAGTCCATGATACTACCCTATCCGGCCCCCGGCTGTCACAGGGCTTGATGGCGCGGCTTTATTGCGCCGCGGACAAAAATGTTGTGCGTCAGGCGCCCTGTTTCATTTTGTCCGCGCGGGCTACACTGCCGTTCAATCTATTTAAGGCAGGATAAAATGAAAAACGTCTTTATTATTAACGCAGGTAAAAAATTCGCCCACTCCGAGGGCGCCTTAAACAACACCATGGCCGACGTGGCCGCCACGTTCCTGACGGAGGCTGGCCTGAACACCCGCGTGACGGTGGTGGACCAGGGTTACGACAGTGAACGCGAGGTGGACAATTATCTTTGGGCGGACGCGGTCATTTACCAGATGCCCGGCTGGTGGATGGGACAGCCCTGGATCCTGAAAAAATATATCGACGAGGTTTTTACCGTCGGTTACGGGCGCCTGTATGCCAGTGACGGGCGCACGCGTTCGGACAGCACGAAAAAATACGGGTCCGGCGGCCTGATCCAAGGCAAAGGCTATATGCTGTCGCTGACCTGGAACGCTCCGCTTGAGGCCTTCACGGACCCGGATCAGTTTTTCGAGGGCGTGGGCGTGGACGGGGTTTACCTGCCGTTCCATAAAGCCAACCAGTTCCTCGGCATGTCGATGCTGCCGACCTTTATCTGTAACGATGTCATAAAACAACCGCAAATTGAGCGGGATATCATAAAATATCGCGAGCATCTCGGCCGCGTCTTTGGTTAACTAGTGTCGACCCGAACTACCCATCCAAAAACTGAGGAATCGATGATCACGGTAATTGCAGAAATCAAAGTGAAACCGGGACGAAGAGAAGCGGTTTTAGCCGCCATCCAGGCACTCCGGCCCAACGTTCTGGCGGAAGACGGTTGCAGCGAATATACCTTGCTCACCGACTATAAGGCGCAGGTGCCCTGGCGCAAAACCGCCCCCGACTCCATTTTCATGCTGGAGCAGTGGAAAAGCATCCGTCATCTCGAGCAGCACCAGCAGGCGCAGCATATGGACGATCACCGCGCTCATATCCGCAACGACGTCATGGACGTGACTTTCCATATTCTGGAAAGACGCACCGATTGATTTTTGCCGGGCAGCCCCGCGCGGCTGTCACCGATAATACCAGGCCGGCAGTGACCTGCGATGCGGGGCAACTGCCGGATTATCTCCTCGCCGGTCCATCAATGTTTGCCCTCTGCCCCGCCCATGGGGGATTCAAGGGCGTCAGCGCGTCGGCAGGGATAAAGATCAAGACCGTTTTTATGTAGCTTATGCTTTTTCCGTTATTGCCAAAACACCCCTGTTGATGAAATATTCCGTCATTATGGAATAACGGTCCTTTATGGCGTGTCGGAAAAAATCCCCGTGCTCATGTCTACACCCAGGCCCAAAGAGACGTCCCGCCTGGAAATGCGTCATATTTCCATTGCCTTCGCCGGTTTCAGGGCATTGGACCAGGTCGACTTCACCCTAGAAGGCGGCTCGGTGCACGCGTTGATCGGCGCTAACGGCGCCGGCAAATCCACACTGATGGCCATCCTGTCCGGCACCCACGCCCATTACCAGGGCGAGATCCTGATAGACGGCGAACCGGTGGATCTGCGCTCGCCGCGCCAGGCCAAGCTGCAGGGGATCCATCTGGTGCAGCAGGAAGTGGATGTGGCGCTGGTGCCGACGCTGACGGTGGGGGAAAATATCATGCTGGACAGGCTGGCGGAACGCGGCCAGCTGTGCCACTGGCCCCGGCTCTACCGGCAGGCGCAGGCGCTGCTCACGCAGCTGGAGGTCAATCTTGACGTGCGCCTGCCCGTCGGCCGTTGCACGCTGGCGGAAAAACAGCACATCCTGCTGGCGCGGGCGTTGTCCCACCGCTGCCGTTTCCTGATCCTCGACGAGCCCACCGCGCCGCTCGATCTTGCCGAAAGCGAGCGGCTGTTTGCGGTGACCCGACGTTTGCAGGCGGAAGGCATCGGCGTGGTGTTTATTTCCCACCGCATCCACGAACTGGCGCAAATCTGCGATAGGTTAACGGTACTGCGCGACGGCAGGCGGGTCGGCGACGGCCCCATGGCCGGTTTGACCAGCGCGCATATCATTGAAAAAATGCTCGGCCACCCCCTGGACGCTATTTTCCCGCCGCCGCGTCCGTCCGCCGCCAGCCCGATCCTGCTGCGGGTGGAGGGACTGCACGATGAAACCCTGTTGCGCGATATTTCCCTTTCGCTTCGCCGGGGTGAAATCCTGGGGATAGCCGGCCTGGCCGGCGCCGGTAAAACCGAGCTGTGCAAGGCATTGTTCGGCGCCTCGGCCGCCGGCGTCGTCCACGGCGAGCTGAACGGTAAACCCTGGCGCCCGACGACGCCTTATGACGCGGTAAGGCGGGGGCTGGCCCTGGTGCCGGAGGAACGGCGCAAAGAGGGCATCTTTATCCACGAAAATATCCCCATGAATCTGAGCGTTTGCGCAGATGATACGTTTACCCGCTGGGGCTGGTTCAGCGCCGGCCGGGCACGGCGCTTCGCGCAGCAGGTGGTGGATCGCCTGGGCATTCGCGCCAGCGGACTGGATCAACAACTGCTGCGCCTGTCGGGCGGCAACCAGCAAAAAGTGGCCATCGGCAAATGGCTGCGCGGCCACGCCGAGGTGCTGATCTTCGACGAACCGACTAAAGGCGTGGATATCAAGGCCAGGCAGGATCTGTTTGTGCTGATTGACGGCCTGGCGCGCCGGGGCAAGGGCATTATCTATGCCTCGGGCGAGTTTTCCGAGCTGCTGGGCCTGTGCGATCGGATTTGCGTGATGTGGGACGGCCGTATCGTGGCGCAGCTGGACGCGCGCGCCACGGATGAGGAAACCCTGTTGTTATATTCAACCGGAGGTACGCTCCCGTGAGCAACAACCTGTTCGTAAAGGCTGGCGCGCTACCCTGGCGCCACCGTTTGTTTGAATTTTTATACCGTTGGGGGATGCTGCTGACGGTAGTGGCGCTGGTGGCGCTGTTCGGCCTGGCCTCGGACAACTTTCTCGATCCCAACAATATCGTCAATATCCTGCGCTCCATCGCCATTGTCACCGTGATTGCCATCGGCGTCTCCCTGTCGCTGGCGGTGGGCGGTTTCGACCTGTCGGTGGGGTCGACCGCGTCGCTTGCCAACGCGCTGGTGATGTCGATGTTTGTCTGGCATGGCCTGGATACCACGCAGGCGATAGTGCTGACCCTGGCCGCCTGTACGCTGGTGGGACTGTTTAACGCCTTTCTGATCGTGGTGCTGAAAATCCCCGATATGCTGGCGACCCTGGGGTCGCTGTTTGTGGTGCAGGGCGTTGCGATGACCTACAGCTTCGGCGGTTCCATCACGCAAAATATGGTGCTGCCGGGCGGCGATATGGCGGAAGGCGAGATTCCGGCGGTGTTTTCCACCCTGGGCCAGGTGCCGGTCATCGTGATTATCATGCTGGCGGTCACGGTGGTGGTGCAGCTCGGTTTATCCCTGACCAAGCACGGGCGCCGGATGTACGCCATCGGCGGCAATCCGGAAGCGGCGCGGCTGGCCGGCATCCGTACCGCACGTTACCGCATCCTCGCCTATGTCATCTCGTCGTGGCTTGCCGCGCTGGGCGGCATTTTACTGGCCTCGCGCATCGGGTCTTCCCAGGTGAACGCCGGAGGCGGCTACCTGATGGACGCGGTGGCCGCGGCGTATATTGGCTTTTCCCTGGCGGGATCCGGCAAACCCAACGCCTTGGGCACGCTGGTGGGCGCGGTGATCCTGGGCGTATTGCAAAACGGCCTGGTCATGATGTCGGTACCCTACTATGCGATGGATATCATCAAGGGCCTGGTGCTGGCCGCGGCGCTGGCCATCACCTATATCCAGCGCCGCTGACGCAAGGTGGTGTTGCCGTCGCGCGCCGGGCGGACCGGCGGCATAACCCTATTAATGTAAGTGTTTCTATCAGATTCCCGCAGCATTCTATCAAAAACGGAATATTCCTCCCGACGCGGGTCGCGTAATACGTGGCCCATGCGCGACTTTGCCCCGCCGCTCCGGCCATACTTCGGTTGCCTGAATAAAAGTATAGGCAGGTCATTTTTTCAACATCACCGGAGACGAAATGCTACGTTTGTTCAAACCCGCCGCCCACCAGCCCCGCGTACCCGATCAACGGGTTGATCCCCTTTACCGCCGCCTGCGCCGGCAGCTGTTTTTAGGTATTTTTTTCGGCTACGCCGCGTATTATCTGGTGCGTAAAAATTTTGCGCTGGGGATGCCTTACCTGGTTGAGCAAGGCTATAGCCATGGCGACCTGGGCGTTGCCTTCTCAGCCATTTCCATTGCCTACGGCATATCCAAATTCGTCATGGGTTCGGTGTCGGATCGGTCCAATCCCCGGGTATTCCTGCCGGCCGGGCTGTTACTGGCCGCCGCGGTGATGCTGTTTATGGGGCTCGTGCCCTGGGCGACCTCCAGCATCGCCATTATGTTCGCGCTGCTGTTTGCCTGCGGCTGGTTCCAGGGCATGGGCTGGCCCCCGTGTGGGCGCGTCATGGTGCATTGGTGGTCCCATAAGGAGCGCGGGACCATCGTCTCGGTATGGAATTGCGCCCACAACGTGGGCGGCGGCATTCCGCCGCTGCTGCTGCTGCTGGGCATGATTTGGTTTAACGACTGGCACAGCGCCCTGTATATGCCGGCCGTGGCCGCCATCGTCATGGCGGTGGTCGCCTACGCGCTGATGCGCGACACGCCCCAGTCCTGCGGGCTGCCGCCGATAGAGGAATACAAAAACGACTACCCGCCGGAATATGATAAACACGCCGCCGAACAGGAGCTGACCACCCGGCAGATCCTGCAAAAATATGTCTTCCCCAATAAGCTGCTGTGGTATATCGCCCTGGCCAACGTGTTTATTTACCTGCTGCGCTACGGCATTCTCGACTGGTCGCCGACCTACCTTAAGGAGGTAAAGCACTTCACGCTGGATAAATCCTCCTGGACCTATTTCTGTTATGAATATGCCGGTATTCCCGGCACGCTGCTGTGCGGCTGGATGTCCGATAAAGTTTTCAGGGGCAATCGCGGCGCCACCGGGATGTTTTTCATGGTGCTGGTCACGCTCGCAACGGTAGTGTACTGGCTTAATCCGGTGGGCAATCCCGGCGTGGATATGCTGTGCATGCTGATGATTGGCTTCCTGATTTACGGTCCGGTGATGCTGATAGGGCTGCACGCCCTGGAGCTGGCGCCGAAAAAAGCCGCCGGCACCGCCGCCGGTTTTACCGGCCTGTTCGGCTATCTTGGCGGCTCGGTGGCGGCCAGCTCCGTGGTCGGCTATACGGTGGACTATTTCGGCTGGGACGGCGGATTTATGATAATGATCGGCGGCTGCGTCCTGGCCGTGCTGTTGCTGGCGCTGACCATGTTCGGTGAAAAACAGCACCGCCGGCAGCAGGCGGCGGCGAACGCCTGACCGGCATCACTTCTGCGCGGCGTAGTCCGATGATACGCCGCGTTTTTATCCCCTGGGTGGCCCACCGCACGCCAATCATCCCCAAACACACGAAATGGCATAACATCTGCCAAAAAGTCATAACGGAAAACATTTCTTATTACGCGCGCGCTGGCTATGATGCAATGCCGGGCCGAATAGACATCCAGACATACAGGCTTCTATCTTATGCCCCGGCGCCCACGCTTATCCTATTTACCCTCATGGAGCCGTTGATGAAAAAATTATTCTCCCCGCTGCTGGCGCTGGGCCTGCTGGCAGGCCTGCCAGCCTTCGCCGCCGCGCCCGCGCCCGTGCCCGCCGCCATCGCCCAGCATAACGGTCCCATCCGCATCGCGGTCATCCGCAACCTGGGATCGGATGACAATACTACACAGTTTGTCTCGGGGGTCATCGAGGAGGGGAAAAAGCTGGGTTTTAAGGTCAGTACCTTTTTAAGCAACGGCGACGATGCCCGGTTCCAGGATTTTGTTAACCAGGCCATTACCCAGAAATACGACGGCATTATCCTGTCCCAGGGGCGGGACCCTTATTCCACCGAGCTGGTCAAACGCATCACCGCCAGCGGTATAGCGGTGTCGGTATTCGATACGGCGGTTAACGGCGTGGTGCCGGGCGTAACCGTCACCCAGCAGGATGACGCATCCCTGACCAGGGAATCCTTCGGGCAGTTGATCAAGGACTTCAACGGCAAGGCCAATATCATTAAATTATGGGTGGCCGGCTTCCCGCCCATGGAGCGGCGCCAGGCGGCCTATAAAGCCCTGCTGCAGGAAAATCCCGGCATTCATGAGCTGGAATCCCTCGGCGCGGTGTCGTCGGATGTGCAGGGCGATACCGCCAATAAGGTCGGCGCGGTGCTGGCCAAATATCCCAAAGGTAAAATCGACGCTATCTGGGGCACCTGGGACGCGTTTAGCCAGGGAGCCTATAAGGCGCTCAAGGAAAACGGCCGAACCGAAATCAAGCTGTACAGCATCGACATTTCCAACCAGGATCTGCAATTGATGCGTGAATCGGACAGCCCCTGGAAGGTCAGCGTGGCGGTGGATCCAAAGCTTATCGGCAAAATCAACCTGCGCCTGGTGGCCAATAAAATAGCCGGCGCGCCGACGCCCGCGACCTATGAATTCCGCGCCGCCGTTATCCCCCAGGCGCTGCTGGCCAGCCAGCCGGGGGCGGTGAATATGGCGTCGCTGGCGACCATTATCCCGGGCTGGGGCCGGGCGGACGACTTTGTCGCGCCCTGGTTTGCCACCCTTGAAGCCGCTCACGCCAAGAAATAAGGGCATACCGATGGCAGATAAGCAACTCCCCGTCCCGGAATACAGCCGCAATATGCGGCTGCTCAGCCATAGCGACCAAGGGGGTAGACCCGACGGCGTGCAGGTCATGGTGCACCGGGGCTACGCCTACATTGGGCATATGGTGTCGCAAGGCGTATCCATTGTGGATGTGCGCGATGTCAAGCATCCGAAACCCGCCGGTTTTATCGCCGCGCCGCCCGGTACCTGGAACGTGCATTTGCAGGCCCATGACGACCTGCTGCTGGTGATTAATGCGCGCGATTTGTTTGCCGACGCGCGTTTTGCCGATGAAAAAGTCTATTACACCCGCCAGGTCAACGATACCGTGAGCCAAGGCCCGGCGGATCGCGGCTGGAGCGCCGGTTTACGCATTTTTGATATCAGCGTTCCCGACAGGCCGCGGGAAATCAGCTTTTTATCCCTGGACGGCATCGGCATTCACCGCATCTGGTATGCGGGCGGGCGCTGGGCGTATGTGTCGGCCCTGTTGGACGGCTACAGCGATTATATTTTCCTGACCATCGATTTGGCCGATCCCGCCCGTCCCGCGGTAGCGGGAAAATACTGGCTGCCGGGCATGCACACCGCCGGCGGCGAACAGCCGGATTGGCCACAGGGCAAACGCTATGCGCTGCACCATGCCATTGTCAGCGGCGATACCGCCTACGGCAGCTGGCGCGACGGCGGCCTGACACTGCTGGATGTCAGCGATCGCACGCGACCGGCATTGATAAGCCACCGCAACTGGAGTCCGCCGTTTGGCGGCGGCACCCATACCGCCCTGCCCCTGCCGGACCGGGATCTGCTGATCGTGCTGGACGAAGCGGTGCTGGATAACCAGGAAGACGGCGAGAAACTGATTTGGGTCTTTGATATCCGCGCGCCGGCGAACCCGGTGAGCATCGCCACCTTCCCGCAGCCAAACGAAGCGGATTACGTGCGTAAAGGCGCGCATTTCGGTCCGCATAACCTGCATGAAAACCGTCCGGGCAGTTTTATCAGCTCGACGCTGATTTTCGCCACTTACCAGAATGCCGGGATACGCGCCTATGATATCAGCGATCCCTATCATCCGCGGGAAACCGGCGCGCTGGTACCCGCGCCGCCGGCGACGCTAACGGATAAACGCCCCGGCAGGCCGAAGGTCATACAGTCCTGCGATGTCTTTGTGGATGCCCAGGGCATTATCTACGCCACGGATTACAACGCCGGGCTGTCGATTATCGAATATTTGGGCTGAGGATAAAGTACCAGCGGGCGTTCGCGGGCTGGGTCCGCGAACGCCGCACAGCAATAGCGGGAAAAAACTCAGAAGATTAATTTGAACACGCCGGTGAGGGTTAACAGACCAACAATAAAGATAATCGCAATAATCCACAGAAAAATTTTCATTCCCTTTTCCTTCTCGTTTGGGTTGTCATCGTTTAGCGCTTAAGTCGATGAAATCGTTATATCAGTATAGAAGAAGAAAACAGGAATGCAGGCCACCCGCAAGAAAAAATACGCATCATTGCGGCGGCCCGGTCCGGCGGCTCAGCCGTTCTGCCTGATGCGGGCCAGCAGCGCGTCGACATCGGGAATATGCGCCGCCGCCAGAATCAGCGTCTTGCCCAGGCTCAGCGCCTGGCGCTGGCATTGATGGCGCATTGCTTCGTCGGTGATGGTATCCAAATCCGCGACATGGGCAAAACCGATAGTGCGCCGGATTAGCTCGGTACCGCAATATCCCACCGCATCCGTCCAGACCTGCTGCAGGAACCGCCGCGCATAGCCGGGCTCGGCCAGCATGATATCCCGGCTTTTTTCAACAGCCAGACCCAGGAACCCTTCGGCGAACGCCTGCCACAGCGCGCGCACGTCCCTAAGGCGCTGCTCGCGGGCGTCCGCCGCCTCGCGCAGGGCCAGCAGCCCCGGCAGGCCGCAGTAATTGAGCAGCAGGTTGCCCATGGCGGTGCCGAGATCAAACCCCATCGGGCCGTAATAGCCGAACTCGGCGTCTATTACTTTTAGCCGGCCCGCGGCGACAAAGATCGACCCGCTGTGGACATCGCCGTGCAGCAACGCCTGCGCCTGGCTGAGGAAGCGATGCTTTAAACCCGCCACCGCCGCCTTCAGCGCGCTGTCGCCCTGTATCGCCGCCACCTCGTCCGTAAGCGACGGCGGGAATGCATTGCGCTCATGGGTGATATAAGGATCGGTAAAAAACAGATCTTCGGTGATCTGGCACATCTCCGGATTAGTGAAACGGCTGACCTCCGCTTTTTTGTGCTGGGGACGCTGGTAAAAATCCGAGGTATGGAATAGCGCCTGCGCCAGATATTCGCCCAGCTGGCCGGCGGCCTGGGGATAAACAGCGCCGTTGATCAGTTCACGGCGCCAGATGCTATGGTCGGAGAGATCTTCCTGAATCATCACCGCCAGGTCCGCGTCGTGGTGCAGGATGCGCACCGTGTGCCGCGGGCAGAACGCCCCGTGGATGAGCAGGGTTTCCGCTTCGATCCTGGCGCGATCGAGCGTCAGCGGCCATGATTCGCCGACGCAGCGCACATAAGGCAGCGCCTGCTTGACGATGACCCGGCTGACGCCCTGGCTGTCCAGGATTTTAAATACCAGGTTCAGGTTGCCGTCCCCGACCTCTTCGGCGGCCACCAGGGCATCCGGTTGATCCACGCCGGCATAATGGCGGGCATAATCCACGGCGTCGGCGGCGGTGAGGGTATGGTAAACAGACAAGGCGCACCTCATACAAAGGGAATTAAGGCCGTAAAGGCGTAAAAGCATGTAGACGTCTATACATCTTCCCGTCATGTTGGCAGAATAGCCATTAAGTTGCAATAACCTAAAAGGGACTTAACGATCGATGCAAAATCTTAACACCGCCAGCATGCGCGTGCGCGACGGCCGTTTGTGGATTCTGGACCAGCAGGCGCTGCCGCAGCGGCAAAACTGGTGCGCCACCGATACCGAGGCGGATCTTATCGATCATATCCGCACGCTCCGGGTACGCGGCGCGCCGCTGATCGGCCTGTCCGCCAGCCTGCTGCTGGCGCTGCTGGCGGAAAGCGGCATGGCGCGCCCGCAGCTGGCGCAATCCCTTGCCGCTTTAGGCGCGGCGCGGCCCACGGCGGTTAACCTGATGAATAATCTGGCGCGAATGCGTCTGGCGCTGGAGCAGGAGGCTTATGCCGCCGCCATGGCGGCGGAGGCGTTGCGCCTGGTGGAAGAGGACCGCTCGCTGTGCGCGGCCATTGCCGGCCACGGCGCGGCGCTGGTGCGCCCCGGCAGCCGCCTGCTGACCCATTGCAATACCGGCGGCCTGGCCACCGCCGGCATCGGCACCGCCCTTGGCGTGATAAGCGTGGCCGCCGCGCAGGGCAAGGTACAAAAGGTCTGGGTGGATGAAACCCGTCCGCTGCTGCAGGGCGCGCGCCTGACCGCCTGGGAGCTGGGAGAACAGGCCATACCCTATACGCTGATTTGCGACGCCATGGCCGCCGGCCTGATGGCGCGGCGGGAAGTGGACGCCGTTTGGGTCGGCGCGGACCGGATTGCCGCCAACGGCGACGTGGCCAATAAAATCGGCACTTATAGCCTGGCGGTGCTGGCGCGCTTCCACGACATCCCCTTTTATGTCGCCGCGCCTCACACTACCCACGATCCCGCGTGCCCCGACGGGGACGCCATTCCCATTGAGCAGCGGGCGGCAAGCGAGGTCACCGGGGTAGCCGGCAGCTTCGGCAGTTGCCAATGGGCGCCGCAAAACGCCGATGTCTATAATCCGGCGTTTGATGTCACTCCCGCCGCGCTTATCAGCGCCTGGGTGCTGGATACCGGCGTGGTGACGCCCGGGCAGGCGCAGGCAGGCATCTTCCGCCGCCCGCTGGCGCGCTAGCACCCGGCGCGAAGCCGCCGTCTACCGGAACGCCATCGCTCACGCCGGCCGGTAATCAACCGGGCGGCCATAGCGGCATCCGGCGCGGTAAGCCCCGTCCGGAGGCCGGGCATTAATGCGGCCGCTTATCTCTCCAGGCGCGGATAACGGTCGGCGATGGCATCGCCGGTAAACCTGGCCACCCATCCTTCCGGGTTGTCAAAAACCCGGATGGCGGTGAAATGCGGGGCGCTTCCCATATCAAACCAATGGGGCGTGCCGGCGGGCACCGAGATAAGATCGTTCTTCTCACACAAGATCTGCCAGATTTTTCCATGCAGATGCAGGCAAAACAAACCGGCGCCCTCGACAAAAAAGCGCACCTCGTCTTCGCCGTGGGTGTGTTCCGCCAGGAATTTTGCCCGCAGCTGCTCGCGCTCCGGATGATCGGCGCGCATGCTGATCACATCCCAGCTCTGATAGCCTTTCTCCGCCACCAGCCGGTCGATGGCCGGCTGATAGGCGGCGATCACCGCCGCCGGAGCCGGATCCCGCTCCAGTTCACGGTCGGCCTGCCAGCGCTCAAAACGAACGCCGATGTCGTTAAGCTGCCGGCGGATGGCCTCGGCGTCGCGGCTTTGCCACACCGGCTGGTCGGCATGGGTATCGCTGAAAATCGTTAACGCGCTCATTGGGCGATCTCCTGTAAGTCAATCTGGTCAAACCGGTTAACCTGGGGGTAATGCTGCTGCGGGTCCGCCTCGTCGCGCACCAGCTGGCACACCCGCCAGCCCGCCGCGCGCGCCGCCGCCAGCTCTTGCCCGATATCGGACAGGAACAGCAGCTCGCCGGGCGGCAGCCGCAGCTCGCGGGAAATGGCGCGATAGGACGCCGTCTCCCGTTTGGCGCCGATGCGGGTATCAAAATAGCCATCGAACAGCGGGCGCAGGTCCCCGGCCTCGCTGTGGCCGAACAGTAATTGCTGGGCCTCCACCGAACCGGAGGAGTACACATACAGCCCCAGCCCCTGCCGCCGCCATTCGGCCAGTCTGGGCGCCACATCGGGATAAAGGTGGCCGAGAAAATCGCCCTCCTGGTAGCCCTCGCGCCAGATCATGCCCTGTAGGGTTTTCAGGGCGGTGGACTTGCGGTCTTCATCCATAAAACCGAACAGCGTGGCGATAAGCGCCTCGGTATCGGCCTCGGGCCGGTTGATTTCCCGCCGTAATGCCGCCAATGCCCGCGCCACGTCTTTCCCGGCGGCATGCCGGCGCACATAGCCCGCCAGCCGTTCACGCGCGTAAGGAAACAGCACCTGATGGACAAAGCGGATGTCGCTGGTGGTGCCTTCGATATCGGTGACGATGGCCCTGATCATTTTGCCTCCAGCTGGCGGCGCAGCAGCTCGCACTGGAACAAGAACTCCAGCCCTTCCAGATGGCGCCGCGCCTCGAAGACATCGCGCCCCCAGCAGTAGAGGCCGTGGCCGCGCACCAGAAAGCCGTGGCGCAACGGGGTAGCCTCGTGATGGGCCGCCACCCGGGCCGCCAGCGCCGGGATATCCTGATCGTTATCGAAAATCGGCACGGCCACCTGTTCCAGGTGGCTGGCGACGCCGTCGAGGGATTTTTGCATCTCGTAGCCCGTCAGCAGCAGCGCCTGGCCGGCCTCAAGGCGCGACAGCACGGTGGCATTCACCGAATGGGTATGCAAAATGGCCCCGGCCGCCGGAAAACAACGGTACACCAGGGTGTGCAACCCGGTCTCGGCGGAGGGTATGCGCGCGTCCAGCACCTGGTTGGTGGTGATATCCACCGGCAGGAAATCCTGCGCGCGCAGCCGTCCCTTATCCTTGCCGGATTCGCTGATAAGGCACAGCCCCGCCTGCGCGCGCACCGACATATTGCCGCCGGTAGCCGGGCTCCATCCTTTGGCGCCGATCCAATGGCACGCGTCCACCAATGCGGCCAACTGCTGATTCTCTGCCATACCTGTCCGTTCTCCTGCCGCGGGCGATAAGGGTCAACGTGATTTTTAGCCGTTTAACCATCCGCATGTCTTGATAGCTAAATAGTAACATCGGGTTAATGCAACGGCAACATGGCGTGAGCAGACTCTTTCCCCAGGGTATACAACAAGGACTACCGGGGAAAGTCAGGTTCATCCCTTTGTCTGTTGATGGTGAAATCCGCCACCACCGACCAATCCCGCGCCCCATGGCCTGCGGCCACGGCATCGCCCATCTGCCGATGAATGGCGGCAAGCATGGGGAGTTGCCGCCCCAGCTGTTCGGCCGCCTCCCGGGCCAGGCGCAAATCTTTAAGTCCGAGTGAAGCCTTGAAGCCGGGCTCGTAACGTTCTTGCGCGATATTGGCCGCGTACAGCTGGTAGGAACGGCTGCCAAACAGGGTGCCGAGGATCAGCTCGAAAAAGCGATCGCGCGCCAGGCCGTTAGCCTCGGTGAGCACCACCGCCTCCGCCATCGCCTCAATCGCCATGGTGATCATCATATTGCAGGCAATCTTGGCGGCATGCGCGGTGGGCGGCTGTTCGCCCATGTCCCAGACGCGCTTGCCGATAACCGCCAACAGCGGCCGAACGGCGTCGATTGCCGCCGCGGCGCCGGCGACCAGGATATTGAGCTCGCCTTTGGCGGCGACGTCCGGGCGACCCAATACCGGCGCGGCCACATAGGCAATCCCCGCCTGCTGATGATACGTCACCAACTCCTGCGCAAACGCCACCGAAATAGTCGACGCCACCACGTGCACCAGCCCGGGTCTTGCATGCGCAAACGCATTTGTATCCACCAGCACGCTGCGAATGGCGGCATCGTCGGACAGCATCGTCAGCACCACCTCTGATTGCAATACCTCAACCGGCGTCGCCATGATGTCCACCCCTTCAAGATGGCTGCCTGAGCGATTCCAGGCTGTTACCCTATGGCCGGCCGCAACCAGTTTCAATGCCATCGCGCTCCCCATTGCGCCTAATCCGATTAATCCAATGTCCATTGTTGTTCCCCTGTATCAGTGGTTTGGCGCAGCGACGGCGGCATTGAGGAAATCGGCCGTCGGCGGACTGGCGGCGGCGAAGGCCGAGGCCTCTGCCGTCACATAAGAATGGGTAAATCCACCAGTGAGGGCAGCCGCAAGCACCCTGGGCGCCCATGCCGTACTGCCGCGCGTCGCTGGCCGGCGGTTCAACCCGCAGCGTGCAACGGCATAATTTTTCTAATCGGTAACCAAGGCGCGGTCCTGCCGGCTGCCGGCGGGAAATCCATGCCGGGAGGCGCGGGAGGCGACGGCAAGGCCTGCCAGTAAAAGGGCCAGCAGAACCCAGGGGAATGACCGTACACCCCCATGGTCAAGCAGCAGTCCGCCGAAAAGCCCGCCAAGGGCAATGGCGCTGTTCCAAACCACGACGTTCATTGACAGCGCAACGTCCGCGCCCGCCCCGGCCGCGTCGGCCAGCGCGGTCTGGAGCAGTGTGGCGGCGCCGCCGAACGTCAGTCCCCAAACGGCGACACCGGCATAGATCATCAGGGGTGAGGCGGCATTAAGGCCAAAGAGGAGTGATATCAGCGCAAACACGGATAACGAGATCAGCACCGCCCGGCGCAGATGTTGTTCGACAACGCGTCCCGTAATGGAGATGCCCCCGAGCGCGGCCAGGCCGAAAGCCAGCAATACCCGATCGACGCTGCCGGCCAGACCGGCCGGACCGATAAACGGGGCAACGTACGTATACAGTATGTTATGAGCCAGCATCCAGAGTAATACCACCGCCAGTACGGGTCTTACGCCCGGCGTGAAAAGGACTTTTTTCAGCTGCATCCGTTGCGGATCCGACTGTCCCGGATAGTTCGGCACGGCGGCAAGAACCCAAACGATGAGGATGACGGACAGTCCGGACATCACAGCGAAAGTCAGGCGCCAGCCCAGCACACTCCCCAGCCAGGTACCCAGCGGCACGCCAAGGGAAAGCGCAATAGGGGTTCCCACCATCGCCAGGGCCATTGCCCGGCCCTGTAATGCCGGCTGTACCATCCGGCGGGCGTAGCCGGCCAGCAGGCTCCAGGCGAGACCGGCGCAAGCCCCCGCCAGAAAGCGCGCCGCCAGCGTAAGCATCATGCTGGACGACATCGCCGTCAGCGTATTGAACGCCAGAAAACCGGCGATCGTTACCAGCAACACGTGCCGGCGAGGCCATGTGCGTGTCGCGAGCGTCAATGGAATGGCCGCAATCAGTGAACCGGCGGCATATACGGTCACCATTTGGCCCGCCAGCGACATCGAGATCCCCAGGCCGGCGCTGATTTCGGGTAATAAGCCAGCGGGAACGGTTTCGGTCATAATGCATATAAACCCCGTCATGGCGAGGGCCAGCAGCGCGAGTACCGGCAGGCTTTCATTTTGTTGCCGGTAGTCTTGGCGCCGGGAGGGAGAAGGCTGAGATTTCATCGCGTATACTCTTGGGCTTATTTATATATCGATTAGTACAAATATCGTGAAACGAATAGGTTGTCAAACAATTATGTATCAATTAGTATAAAATTATTGAAGCAGGAGAGAGATCATGCGAACCGGACGACCGAGACAGTTTGATCGCGACGAAGCCGTGCGCCAGGCAATGCATCTGTTCTGGGAATATGGTTATGAATCAACGTCATTGACGCAACTGAAAGCGGCTATCGGCCGCGGCATCACCGCACCCAGTTTTTATGCCGCCTTTGGTTCAAAAGAAGGGCTTTTTCGTGAAGCGGTGGCCTGTTACCTGGCCACGCACGGGCGCGTCACCGAGCCGCTTTGGGATCCGGCACTGCCGCCTCGCCAGGCCATTGAGCGGGCGTTGTCGGATTCCGCCCGCATGCAGTGCGAGCCCGGGCATCCCAAAGGGTGCATGGTGGCGCTCGGCGTCATGTCTGCCGGCTCCCCCGAGTACAACCCTGTGCTCAAACCGCTTGCCGATTCCCGCAACCGCACACGCACCGGATTGAGAAACTGCGTTAACAGAGCTATCAGCTCAGGAGAACTGCGGGGAGAGGCCGGTACGCAGGCCCTGGTGGTTATTTTTGACAGCTTCCTGCTGGGGATATCCACGCTGGCGCGCGACGGCATACCCCTGAGCGATATCGAAGGGGCGATTGCCCAGATTATGACCTTGTGGGATGCGGCGTCCGCCAGTTAGCCCAAGAGGTTTCAGGCGGCTATCCGCGCAGCCAGCACGGCTGGCCGCCTTGCGCCGGCAGGCGCCCCTGCCGTAAGGGGACTATACCTCGATCTCGGCCTCGTCGCCTTTTTCCTGCAGCCAGTTGCGCCGGTCTTCCGAGCGTTTTTTCGCCAGCAGCATATCCATCATCGCCAGCGTCTGCTGCATATCCTCGTCGTTGATGGTGAGCTGCACCAGGCGGCGGGTGTTGGGATCGAGCGTGGTCTCGCGCAGCTGCAGCGGGTTCATTTCCCCCAGCCCTTTAAAGCGCTGCACGTTCGGGGTGCCTTTTTTGCGTTTCAGTTGCTCGAGCACGCCGGCTTTTTCGCCTTCGTCCAGGGCATAAAACACTTCCTTGCCCAGATCGATACGGTACAACGGCGGCATGGCGACATACACATGGCCTTCCTTCACCACCGCGCGGAAATGGCGCACAAACAGCGCGCACAGCAGGGTGGCGATATGCAGGCCGTCGGAGTCGGCGTCGGCCAGGATGCAAATCTTGCCGTAGCGCAGCTGGCTTAAATCATCGCTGTCCGGATCAATGCCGATCGCCACCGAAATATCATGCACTTCCTGCGACGCCAGCACTTCATCCGAGGAGACTTCCCAGGTGTTGAGGATCTTGCCCTTCAGCGGCATGATCGCCTGGTATTCCCGATCGCGCGCCTGCTTGGCCGACCCGCCGGCGGAGTCCCCTTCCACCAGGAACAGCTCGGTGCGCGCCAGATCCTGCGCGGTGCAATCCGCCAGTTTCCCCGGCAGCGCCGGGCCGCTGGTCAACTTCTTGCGCACCACTTTTTTCGAGGCGCGCAAACGCCGCTGGGCGCTGGCCACCGCCAGTTCCGCCAGCTGTTCGGCTACCTGGGTATTTTGATTCAGCCACAGGCTGAAGGCATCCTTCACCACGCCGGAGACAAACGCGGCGCACTGGCGGGAAGACAAACGCTCCTTGGTCTGGCCGGCAAACTGCGGATCCTGCATTTTCACCGACAGCACATAGGCGCAGCGCTCCCAGATATCTTCCGCCGACAGCTTAACGCCGCGCGGCAGGATATTGCGGTATTCGCAAAACTCGCGCATGGCGTCCAGGAGGCCCTGGCGCAGCCCGTTGACATGGGTGCCGCCCTGGGGAGTGGGGATCAGGTTAACATAGCTTTCGGTCAGCAGCTCGCCGCCCTCGGGCAGCCAGAGCAGGGCCCAGTCGACGGTTTCGGTATCGCTGGCAAAGGCGCCGGTAAACGGCGCCTCGGGCAGGGTAATCAGCCCGTTGATCGCCTGGTTAAGGTAGTCGGTCAGGCCGGAGGCGTAGCACCAGCGGTGCTCGGTGTTATTAACCTGATCGGTAAAGACTATTTCCACGCCGGGACAAAGCACCGCCTTCGCTTTGAGCAAATGGGCCAGCCGGGAGGCTGAAAAACGCGGGCTGTCGAAGAACTGCGGATCGGGCCAGAAATGCACGCTGGTGCCGGTGTTGCGTTTGCCGCAGGTGCCGATGATCGACAGATCCTCGACCTTATCGCCGTTTTCGAACGCGATGGCGTAGATGTTGCCGTCGCGGCGCACCGTCACATCCACCCGGGTAGACAGGGCGTTGACCACTGAAATACCCACACCGTGCAGGCCGCCGGAGAACTGGTAGCTTTTGTTGGAGAATTTACCGCCCGCATGCAGGCGGCACATAATCAGCTCGACCGCCGGCACCCCCTCCTCGGTATGGATATCCACCGGCATGCCGCGGCCGTCGTCGGTCACTTCCAGGGATTGATCGGCATATAACACCACGTCGATACGCCGGGCATGGCCCGCCAGCGCTTCGTCGACGCTATTGTCGATGACCTCCTGGCCCAGATGGTTGGGCCGGGTGGTGTCCGTGTACATGCCGGGACGACGACGTACCGGCTCCAGTCCGCTTAATACTTCTATCGCATCGGCGTTATAGCTTGATTGAGTCATGGCTTAAAGTATATTTCGTGACAAATTGTTGGAGAGCCTACCGCAAAGGACACCCCCTCGGGAAGCGTTATTCGCGCGGCTCAAACGGCGGCGATTCAGACTTTATTCAGCCCCAGGAAATCAATTATGGGAGAGAAAAAATGCTCGAACCCGACAAAGGCGTGATTCCCGCCCGATTCCACGGTCTGGCGGCAGTGGGTGTAATACTCCTGCGCCTGCCGGTAATCAAGGATCTCGTCGCCTGTTTGCTGCAGCAACCAGATAAGGTCCGGCGATTCCAGCCTGTCGACATGCATCAGCTTCAAGTCGTAGACATGGCGAGACTCTAGCACATAATGTTGGCCGGTGTAGGGATTCTCATTCTTGCCCAGGAACTCCGCCAGCAGCTCGAACGGCCGCACCGCGGGGTTGACCACCACGGCGGGCAGCATAAAGGATTGGGACAGCCAGGTGGCATAATAACCGCCCAGGGACGACCCGACAATGCCCAGCGGTTCGCCAGCCCGGTCAAGGACCAGCGACTCGATCATGTCGGCCGCGTCGGCGGGATACACCGGCAACTGCGGGACGATCATCTCGATATCGGGATGATGCCGGGCGAGCCAGGCCTTGAAAGACGTGGCCTTGGCCGAGGCGGGGGAACTGTTGAAACCATGAAGATAAAGCAGGACCGCCATCAATAGCCTTCCGAATCCGTGTCGGGCAGATACTCGTCGCCGGATAACCGATGGACCTCGGTCGACAACGTGCCGTCAGGATGCAAATCGAGATAACGCCAGCCGGGCCCGACGGAATCGATAGTAAAATTGGTGCAGTGCGGTTTGAACTGCACGCAGGTGGACGGCGAGGCCAAAACGCGCCGGCCCTGCCAGTCGACATCCAGTTCCTGGTGTATATGGCCGCACAGCAGCGTGGTTACCCTGGGAAACCTGGCCAGCGTCGCCGCCAGCATATGCGCGTTGCGCAGGCTATGCTGGTCAAGCCAGATGCAGCCGGACGCGAACGGATGGTGATGCAGCAGCAGCAGCGTATAGCGCTCGGGCTGCGAGTCCAGGGCCTTTTCCAGCCATTCAAGCTGATAATCGCTCAGTTCGCCGTGCGGTACGCCGAACACCTGGCTGTCAAGCAGCACCAGTTGCCATTGATCGCCGAGCAGCACATGTTTCGACGGCGATATTCCGCCGTCCGCCAACGCCTTGACCATTGCCGGCTGGTAATCATGATTGCCTGGTAACCAGACGCAGGGCGCGGGCAACCGCGTAATGCCCCTGGCGAAGTGCTGGTAGGCCTCAAGGGAATGGTCCTGGGCCAAATCACCTGTCGCGACCACCAAATCATAATGATGACGTTCAGCTTCAACCGCGTCCAATACCGCGCAATAGCTACGGTAGGTATTCACCCCGAGCAGCGCCTCATCCTCACCGGCAAACAAATGAGTGTCTGTGATCTGTAAAATCCTGATAATGGCCCCATTCGCCACAGGAAGTGTCAACAGGCTTTCCAAAGGGTATCCTTGGTTATTGAAATCTGCCTAACAAACGGGAACCGCCATCGCCCCATACGCTAAACAATAGCGTAGCCAATCCGCAAGGAATTGGTTGATTTGATGTTTTTCGTCACGTTGGTGTAACTTTTTATTAGGGTAATCATACCTTGCCTTGAAACGATAGATCTGCTGACTGGAACACACTTCCGCAACCATGGCGTCCCGGTACAGCCGCACGCTCATGGACGGCAGGCTCCAGTAGCTGACCAGCGGTTCGGTCTGGAGTATCTGCACCAGGGTGGTGTAACGCGTCGCCTCCAGTATGGTCAGGCGATAGCTGGCGCCGTTGACCTGATAGGTTATGGCGTCCCCCACCTCGTTGGTGCGCGGCAACAGCCGGCGCAGCTGGGCGAAATTGGTCTCGCACAGGCGCATCATTTCAGGAAAATCAGGGGTGTAGCGCTTGATCATTAATCGGCCCACTCTTTTCGTAAGGATTCATGGTGTAGTGCCAGCCATTGCAGGGCAATGACGGAGGCCGCGTTATCGATAATCCCTTCCTCAACCCAACGGTAAGCCTGCTCCCGGCTGACCACGTGAAGACGGATATCTTCGTTTTCTTCCACCAATCCGTGGATACCTTCGGCCAGCTGCGCGTCCACCTCGCCGGCCATAATCGTCAAGCGTTCGCTGGTGCCGCCCGGACTTGCCAGATAGCTTAGCAGCAGTTTGCAACGGCCGATGTCCAGCCCCGCCTCCTCAATGGACTCCCGCCGCGCCACCTGTTCGTGCGATTCGCCAGGCTCGATCATACCGGCTACCAGCTCCAACAGCCAGGGGGTCGGACTGCTATCATAAGAGGCAATACGAATTTGTTCCAACAATACAACTTCATCTCGCACCGGATCATAGGGTAACAATACCACGGCATGTCCGCGCTCTAAAATTTCCCGCCGCACCTCGCCGCTCATCTCGCCGTTAAACAGGCGATGGCGGAACCGATACAACTCCAGGGAAAAAAATCCACGGTAAAGCGTTTCGCGTGCAATAATTTCTACATCATTTTTACCAAATGTTACCGGTGAGGGTGTGGACGAAACCATGGAAACGACTCCTTTTGGGATGATTTGTCAGTAGCGACGGCGTCAGGCAATCACTTTTCTCGCTAATTAGGTGGATTGTGATAAATTTTATCCCACAGATTCAAGATGGCACATTAAGCCACCACCTACTTCTGGCGGACTCTGGTAGAATCGTGCACTATTTCATGGCTCATTATCGCCAGCGCTACCATAGCAATTTTGCTGTATCAAAAGGAATGCAAATGAAGAAACTGCTCCCCCTTCTTATCGGACTCGGCCTCGGCGGCTTCAGTGCGTTAAGTCAGGCAGAAAATCTGCTACAGGTATATCAGCAGGCGCGGTTGTCCAACCCGGATCTGCGGCAATCCGCGGCCGATCGCGACGCGGCATTTGAAAAAATCAACGAAGCGCGCAGTCCGTTGTTGCCACAGCTCGGGCTGGGGGCGGATTATACGTATAGTCAAGGCGCCCGTGATAGCAAAGACATCAATTCCGGCGTTGCCAGCGGGTCGCTGCAGCTGACCCAGACCATCTTCGATATGTCGAAATGGCGCGCGCTGACCATTCAGGAAAAAACCGCCGGCGTCCAGGACGTCTCTTACCAGGCCGCCCAGCAGACCTTAATCCTGAATACCGCCACCGCCTATTTTAACGTATTAAGCGCCATTGACGCGCTGTCTTATACCGAGGCGCAGAAACAGTCGATTTACCGCGAACTGGATCAAACCACCCAGCGTTTTAACGTCGGCCTGGTGGCGATTACCGATGTGCAGAACGCCCGCGCCCAGTATGACCAGGTGCTGGCCGACGAGGTCACCGCACGCAATACGCTGGACAACGCGCTGGAAAGCCTGCGCCAGATAAGCGGCAACTTTTATCCGCAGCTGGCCTCGCTTAACGTGCAGCGCTTCAAGGCTGAACGTCCCCAGCCCATCGCCGGCCTGCTGAAACAGGCGGAAACACGTAACCTGAACCTGTTAAGCGCCCGCCTGTCGCAGGATGTGGCGCGCGAGAATATCCGTTATTACGAAACCGGCCATTACCCGACCCTGAGCCTGAATGCCGAGTCGTCGGTGACCAATACCGATTATAACGGATCCAGGACAAATAATGATCCGACTTACGCAAACCGGCGTGTCGGCCAGAACTCTATCGGCCTGAGCCTGAACGTGCCGATTTACTCCGGCGGTTCGGTGACCTCGCAGGTAAAACAGGCGCAGTACAGTTTCGTCAGCGCCAGCGAACAGTTGGAAAGCGCGCATCGCAGCGCGGTGCAGACCGTACGTTCTTCCTTTAATAATATTTCCGCCTCCGTCAGCTCCATCGACGCTTATGAACAGGCGGTCATTTCGGCGCAAAGCTCCCTGGACGCGTCCGAAGCCGGTTATGAAGTGGGCACCCGCACCATCGTCGACGTGCTGGACGCCACCACCACGCTCTATAACGCCAAGCGGCAGCTGTCGGATGCGCGTTATACCTATGTCATCAATCAGCTGAACCTGAAACAGGCCCTCGGCACCCTGAATGAAGGCGATATCCAGGCGCTTAACGCTTCCCTCGGCCAGCAGATTGCCACCAGTCCCGAACAGGTGGCGCCGGAAAATCCGTCCCAGGTCGCCAAGGCCGAAGGCGTCAGCCCGAGCCAGACTGCCAACGCGCCGCGCGCCAACCAAAGCCAGGAGCAGGCGACACGCCCCCAGGCCGCGACGGTCAGCGCCACCGCGCCGGTTAATTCCAGCTCCGCCACCGGCCGCAATCCCTTCAGGCATTAAGCGTTTTCCAGGCGGGCAGCCCGCCCGCCTGGCCCCTCCGGCGACATCCCGCCTTTCCGCCGCGATCCCACCTTTATGTATAACTATGTAAAGATGTTTCCGCAGTCGCCGCCGATGCTTCTTATTTAGGCGTTTTTACCCTATTCTTAGAGCGTATCTCCGGGAATGTTAAATCGTTAATAAAGCAGGAAAATAATGAAACGGACAAAAGACATTAACCACGCCAGTTTCCGCAAGCAATGGCGTGCCTGCCGCATGGCGCCGGTCGCGCTGGCGGTCGGCGCGGTGTTTATGCTGGCCGGCTGCGAGAAAAGCGACGAGAACGTGTCGCTGTATCAAAACAGCGATGACTGTACCCGCGCCAATCCGTCCATGAGCGAGCAGTGCACCACCGCGTTTAACAACGCGCAGAAAGAGGCGGTGAAAACCGCGCCCAAATACGCCTCGCGCGAAGACTGCGTCGCCGAATTCGGCGAAGGGCAATGTACCCAGGCCCCCGCCCAGGCCGGCGTGGCCGCCGAATCGCAGCAAAGCGGCAGTTTCTGGATGCCCCTGATGGCCGGCTATATGATGGGCCGCATGATGGGCGGCGGCGGTTATGCGCAGCAGCCGCTGTTCACGTCGCGCGCGCCCAACAGCCCGGCGAACGGCAAGTTTGTCGACGCCACCGGCCGTAACTACGGCCCCGCCACTACCGGGCGCAGCATGAATGTGCCGAAAACCGCCATGGCGCCCAAGACGCCGACCACCAATACCGTCACGCGCGGCGGCTTCGGCGAAACGGTGGCGAAACAGAACGCCACCATGCAGCGCAGCAGCAGCACCGCGCCACGTCGCAGCAGCACCGCGCCACGTCGCAGCATGAGCATTGGCGGCTAAGCGGGACATGAAACGAGTTACCCTGAACGAACGCCCGGACTGGCGCGAAAAAGCCGCCGAATATGGTTTTGAGTTCCATACCATGTACGGCGAGCCCTACTGGTGCGAGGATGCGTATTACCAATTTACGCTGGCGCAGATAGAAACGCTGGAGGATGTGACCGCCGAGCTGCATCAGATGTGCCTGAAAGTCGTGGCGAAAGTGGTGGACAGCGACGCGCTGCTGGCCAAATTCCGCATCCCCAAGCATACCTGGCAATTTGTGCGCAACGCCTGGCATACCCAACAGCCCTCGCTCTACTCCCGTCTGGATTTAGTCTATGACGGCCGGCAGCCGCCAAAACTGCTGGAAAATAACGCCGATACCCCCTCGTCCCTGTATGAAGCCGCTTTTTTCCAGTGGATTTGGCTTGAGGATCAGATCAAGTCCGGCCAGCTGCCGGCCGGGGCCGACCAATATAACAGCCTGCAGGAAAAGCTGATCGAACGCTTCCGGGAGCTCAAGGAGCAGCATGGTTTCAGCTTGCTGCATTTTGCCTGCTGCCAGGATACCACCGAGGATCGCGGCACGGTGCAGTACCTGCAGGACTGCGCGCTGGAGGCGGAATTACCCAATGATTTTCTGTTTATCGAGGAAATCGGCCTGGGCGAAAGAGGCCAGTTTACCGACACCGAAAACCGGGTGATCGGCAATATGTTTAAGTTCTATCCGTGGGAATTCATGCTGCGGGAGATTTTCTCCACCAAGCTTGAGGACGCGGGGGTGCGCTGGCTGGAACCGGCTTGGAAAAGCATTATCTCCAACAAGGCGCTGCTGCCGATGTTATGGGAAATGTTCCCGGGGCATCCCAACCTGCTGCCGGCCTATTTTGCCGAAGACAACCCGCCGCCGATGGATCACTATGTGGTGAAGCCGCTGTTTTCCCGCGAAGGCGCCAATATCCGCATCGTCGAAAACGGCAAGGAAACCGCCCGCGTGGACGGGCCTTATGGCGAAGAAGGCACCATCGTGCAGCAGTTTTGCCCGTTGCCGCGCTTCGGCGACAGCTATACCGTTATCGGCAGCTGGCTGGTGAACGACAGGCCTTGCGGCATCGGCATCCGGGAAGATAAAGAACTGATCACCCAGGATCTGTCGCGCTTTTACCCGCATATTATCCTCGACTGAGCGCCCCAAAGCATACGCAGCGGCAGCGCCGCTGCGTAACAGCGTTTAACCCACCTGCACCGACAGCATGCTTAACGACGCCATCTCAATGCCGTCCACCGGTATGGAAATCGCCTCTTCGCCATCCCAGGCGCCCAGTATATACAGCAGCGGCAGGTAATGATCGGGCGAGGGGTTGGACAGCGCCGCGCCGTCATGAGCCATAAAATCCACCAGCGGATGGACGCCCTGGCCGCGCCAGCCGATATTGTCGCGCACAAACTGGTTAAAGGATAACGCCCAGGGATAGGGCGGCGCCTCGCCGTGCCATTGGATCATGCGCAGGTTATGCACCACGTTGCCGCTGGCGACCATCATCACGCCCTGGTCGCGCAGCGCCGCCAGTTTTCGTCCCAGCTGGAAATGATATTCCGGCGGCTGGGTACCGTCGATACTGAGCTGTACCATGGGGATATCCGCGTCCGGATACATTTTTTTCACCACCCCCCAGGAACCGTGATCAAAACCCCATTCGGTCAGATCGGCGCTGACGGCCACCGGCAGCAGCAGTTCCTGGATGGTGGCGGCAAGGGCGGGCGAGCCCGGCGCCGGATAACGGATATCAAACAACGCCTGGGGAAAACCGCCGAAATCATGGAGGGTGCGCGGGTTTTCCATCGCGGTCACCGCGGTGCCGCGGGTAAACCAATGGGCGGATATCGCCAGGATGGCGCGGGGACGCGGCAAGGTCCGGCCGAGGCGTTGCCAGGTTTGGGTATATTGATTATCTTCCAGCACGTTCATCGGACTGCCGTGGCCGAGAAACAGCGCGGGCATACGGGGTTCGCTCATGGGTCATTCCTTCTGTATCATCTTATCGCGCCTGGCGCCTTATGCTGATTAACTTACGCCTTGCGGCCGGAAAATAAACCCGGATAAGCATGATCATCTTATTCAATATATTTGAATAAACCTAAACGTCCGCGTGGCTCGTCCCCGCGCGCCAGGGACGATGATGCCGCGGCGCAAAGCCGGGCGGCGGCTTTTCACTTAATCCCCAGCCGCTTCGCCAGCCGGTGCAAATTGCCGGGATTGACCGCCAGCCTGCGCGCGCAGGCCGACCAGTTATCGCCGCAGCCGGCCAGCGTCATGCGGATTAAGCGACGCTGGTAATCGTCGGTGCCGTCGCGCAGGGTAGCGGAAGCGATAGGGTCATGCGGCGGCGCGACGTGCGTTAATGGGGGCGAGGCCCCATCCAGGGCAAAATTCTCCGGCCGCAATACCACCTCGGCGTTGCCCTGCCCCGCCCGCGCCAGCACCGTGGCGCGATAAATGGCATGCTCCAGCTCGCGCACATTGCCCGGCCAGCCGTTTTCCGCCAGCAACGCCAGGGTGGCCGGCGCCAGCGCCACGCGCTGCAGTCCCAGCCGGATGCGGCTGCGTTCGCAAAAAAAACCGGCCAGCAGGGCAATATCCCGCCCGCGCTCGCGCAGCGGCGGCACATGGACGGGAAACACGCTTAAGCGGTGAAACAGATCGGCGCGAAACTGCCCGGCCAGCACCGCCTCCTTCAGCACGCGATTGGTGGCGGCCAGGACGCGCACATTGACCCGCAGGCTTTGATCGTCGCCGACGCGCTGTAAATCGCCGTACTGCAATACCCGCAGCAGTTTTGCCTGCAATGTCAGCGACAGCTCGCCGATTTCATCCAGGAACAACGTGCCGTTATCCGCCAGTTCAAATTTACCGATACGATGATGAATGGCGCCGGTAAAGGCGCCTTTGACATGGCCGAACAATTCGCTTTCCGCCACCGATTCCGGCAGGGCCGCGCAGTTAAGGTACACCAGCGGATTGGCCGCCCGTGGCGATTGCAGATGTATAGCGCGCGCCACCAGCTCCTTGCCGACGCCGGTTTCACCGGTGATCAGCACGTTCAGATCCGAATTGGCCACGATGCCGATTTCCTTTTTCAGCTGCGCCATGACCCCGGACAAGCCGATCATTTCGTCGGCGCCCTCGGTTTGCGGCCGGCCGACGGCGCTTATCGGCGCAATGGCCTGTTTTTCCAATTGCTCCACCAGCAGCGCGTTGCTGAGCGCGACCGAGAACAGCGCCCCCACCAGACGCAGTTCCTCATCGCTGAAATGATCGAGCTGATGCGCATCCATATCGTCAATAGTCAGGGCGCCGACCAGGTTCTGGTGGGTAAACAGCGGCAGGCCGATACAGGCATGCACCTTCAATTGCTCATGGCCCGGGATCAGCCCGTCGTAAGGATCGGGCAACAGGCTGTCCGCCGGAAAACGCACCACATCGCCGGCACGGGCGATGGCCTCCAGACGGGGATGCTCGGACAGCCGGAAACGGCGCCCCAGCACGTCGGGCGACAGACCGGCGATCGCCAGCGGCCGGAACAGCTGCTGTTCATAGCTGAGCAGCGCGCAGGCGTCGCACGCGAGCAACCGGCGCAGGCTGTTGATCAACTGCTGGAAACGGTCCCTGCCGGTGATGCCCGATTGCAGCTCAATGGCAATCCGGCTCAGGGTTTGCATGGATAACGCCATAAGGATAAGCACCTGAAAGGTAAAAAGCGGCGACAAGCCACAGCGTCATTACGCCGCGCAGGGCGGATGCGGCCCGGAGCGCCGACTATCTCATTGTGACAATAGCTGTGTCAAAAAAACATATTTCCAATTTCGTCATTTTGACAAATAAATAATTTAAATTCTTTAATTTCAATGAATTAATTATTGGCATGGGTTATGCAGCACTGATGCCATCCAGCGGTTTTCAGTGGCAATTTACCATGAGGTTTTATCATGACGGTACAGGTCAAAAACACTATTCATTGGGTGGGACAACGGGATTGGGAAGTACGCGATTTCCACGGCACCGAGTATAAAACCCTTAAAGGCAGCAGCTATAACAGCTATCTGATCCGTGAAGAAAAAACGGTATTGATTGATACCGTGGACTATAAGTTCAGCCGTGATTTCCTGCAAAACCTCGAGGCGGAAATCGATCTCGCCACCATAGATTATATTATCATCAACCACGCCGAGGAGGATCACGCGGGGGCCCTCACCGCGCTGATGGCGCGTATCCCGCATACGCCGATTTATTGCACCACCAACGCCATTGACTCCATTAACGGCCACCACCATCACCCGGAATGGAACTTTCGCACGGTTAAAACCGGCGACAGCCTGGATATCGGCAACGGCAAGCAGCTGATCTTTATCGAGACGCCGATGCTGCACTGGCCCGACAGCATGATGACCTATCTCAGCGGCGATGCGGTGCTGTTCAGCAACGACGCTTTCGGCCAGCATTATTGCGACGAGCATCTGTTTAACGACGAAGTGGACCAGAATGAACTGTTTGAGCAATGCCAGCGTTACTACGCCAATATCCTGACGCCGTTCAGCCGGCTGGTCACCGCCAAGATCAATGAAATCCTGGGCTTTAACCTGCCCCTGTCGATGATCGCCACGTCCCATGGCGTGGTGTGGCGCGACAATCCGACGCAGATCGTCGCTAAATATCTGCAGTGGGCCGACAGCTACCAGGAGGACCGTATTACCTTGTTTTACGACACCATGTCGAACAACACCCGCATGATGGCGGATGCCATTGCCCAGGGGATTACTGAAACCGATCCCGGCGTGTCGGTAAAAATCTTTAACGTCGCCCGCCATGATAAAAACGAAATCCTGACCCAGGTTTTCCGCTCCAAAGGGGTGTTGGCCGGCTCCTCCACGATGAATAACGTCATGATGCCCAAGGTAGCGGCGCTGCTCGAAGAACTGGCGGGACTGCGCTTTCGCGATAAAAAGGCCTCGGCCTTCGGCAGCTACGGCTGGAACGGCGGCGCGGTGGACCGGGTGCAGACGCGGCTGATGGACGCCGGGTTCGAAACCTCCCTGCCCCTGAAGACTAAATGGCGACCGGACGGCGCGGCATTGAACCTCTGCCGCGAGCACGGCAGGGAAATTGCCCGCCAGTGGGCGCTGCATCCTTTGGATGAGCAGGTCGCGGTTGCCCCCGCCCCCGCCGCCGCGGACACCGTCAGGATGCAATGCAGCGTGTGCCAATGGATTTACGACCCCGCCTTGGGCGAACCGATGCAGGAAGTGGCGCCCGGTACCGGTTGGCCGCAGGTGCCGGAGACCTTTTTATGCCCGGAATGCGGTCTTGGCAAAGACGTCTTTGACGCGTTGAAATAAGGCGATGAGATGAACGAAGGCATTGTTATTATCGGCTCCGGCTTTGCCGCCCGGCAGTTGATCAAGAACCTGCGCAAGCTCGATGACGGCGTGCCGATCCGGCTTATCGCCGACGACAGCTGCGATGAATACCACAAGCCGGAGCTAAGCCATGTGTTCAGCCAGCGGCAACGCGCGGACGACCTGACCCGGATGACCGCCGGGGACTTTGCCGAACAGTTCCGGCTGACGCTGCACCGTCATTCACGGGCGCAGCGTATCGATGCCGCGGCGCGGCGGGTCTATTGCAGCGACGGCGAATATGGCTACCGTCAGTTGATCCTGGCCACCGGCGCGCAGGCCGTTATCCCGGCGATTGAAGGCCGGGAACTGATGCTGACGCTCAATAGCCAGCAACAGTACCACCGGATAGAAGACCAGCTGCGGCAGGCGCGGCGGGTCCTGTTATTGGGCGCCGGCCTTATCGGCACTGAACTTGCCATGGACCTGACCCGGGCGGGCAAACAGGTGATCCTCCTCGATCAGGCGGCCAGCATCCTGGCGTCCCTGATGCCGGCTGAAGTCAGCGCGCGTCTCCAGCATCGCCTGGTCCGGCAGGGGGTGGAGCTGATCCTTAACACCCGGCTGCTGAGCCTTTGCCCGACCGCGACCGGCATCGCCGCCGCCCTGCCGCGCGGCCGTCTGCTGGAAGTGGATGCCGCCATTGCCGCCATCGGGCTAAAGCCCGACACCGCGCTGGCCTTATCGGCCGGTCTGGATACCGGCAGGGGTATCCGGGTTAACGACAGATTGCGCACCTCGGATCCCGCCATCTATGCGCTGGGCGATTGCGCGGAAATCAACGGCGCGCTGATGCCTTTTTTACAACCGATACAGCTCAGCGCCGCGGTGTTGGCTAAAAATCTGTTGGGCGGTAACGACAGCCTGTTACTGCCGCCGATGCTGGTAAAGGTGAAAACGCCCAATATGCCGCTGCACCTGGCGGGCCAAACGCAGCGCACGGATTTACACTGGCAGATCAACTTTGACACCCAGGGTATACTGGCGCAGGGTTGGGATGAACAACGGCGGCTGTGCGCCTTTGTCGCGGGAGAAGCGCGGATGAAGGAGGCGTTTTTACTGCTGCGCCAGTTGGCGCCATGCTGAACGCGTCCTCACGGCCGGCGGCCCGGCGGTAGCCGCCCGGTCGGTATTGACCCGCCATCCCCGGCATTATGTTGATAAATTGACGATGGCCGTTGCCCCCAACGGCGGAGAACGATATGCAAGATTTGATGTGTTATAAAACCCTGCCCGAATGGGATAGCCAGACGCTGCCGGAGGCCTTCCGCCAGCGGCACAATACCCAGGAGGGCGTATGGGCGAAACTCACTGTACTGCAGGGCACGCTGTCCTTTGCGTTTTTAAGCGAAAACGATGAGGTGCTGGAATCCCACGCGTTTACGCGCGACAACCCGCCGCCCCTGGTGGAGCCGCAGCGCTGGCACCGTATTGTCGCCAGCTCGGCGGATATGCGTTGCCAACTGGCCTTTTACTGCCGGCCGGAGGATTATTATCATCTTAAGCACGGCATGACGCGCACGCATTCCGAGGTGATTAACGCCGCCGCATACGCGGCGCCGGGCAAAGCGCTGGATCTGGGCTGTGGCGCGGGCCGTAATGCGCTGTATCTGAACCTGCTGGGGTTTGATGTCACGGCGTATGATAAAAGCCAGCAAAGCATCGATGCCCTGAATACCCTTATCGCGATCGAGCAACGCGATCATATCTCAGCCGGCGTTTATGATATCAACGAACAGCTGATAAACGGCCGGTACGACTTTATTCTCTCGACCGTGGTGCTGATGTTTTTACAGGCCGACCGGATCGAGCGCGTTATCCGCAATATGCAGCAAAGCACCAACGACGGCGGGCTGAATCTTATTGTCGCCGCCATGTCCACCGAGGATTGTCCCTGCCCGCTGCCGTTTCCGTTTACTTTCAGCGCCGGGGAACTGTCCGGGTATTATCGCGATTGGGAAATAATAAAATATAACGAGGATAGGGGAGAACTGCATAAAACCGACGCCGAAGGCAACCGCATTAAGCTGCGTTTTGCCACGCTGCTGGCGCGCAAGCGGCCCTGACAGAACCGGGAAAGCAACCGGGCGCCCCCGGCGGCCGGGGCTTCCCGGCACAGCGGCATCGCCAGTACATACGGACGTTTCAGGGCAGAATGCGCGCGGCGAACCTGCTACCCGCGGGGCCAGCGCCGCCTGGTCCCTTCTGCATGCCCGCACGGCGCCGGGCTATTGTCCCGGCCCGGCGAAAGCTGCGGCCGCGGGCGACGGCAGCCGCGCGTCAGCTGGCCTGACGTGCCAACGAGCGGCGGTAGTCCACCAGATCTTCGATGGTGACCACCGGCATATCATACTTTTTGCCGAACGCGATGATTTCCGGAGCATGGGCCATGCTGCCGTCCTCATTGGTGACTTCGCACAGCACGCCCATCGGCTTGAGGCCGGCCAGGGTGGTCAGGTCGATGCTGGCCTCGGTATGGCCGCCGCGGGTGAGCACGCCGCCCGGCTGGGCGCGCAGCGGGAACACGTGGCCGGGACGATTGAGATCGCTGGGCTTGGCGTTGTCTTTGATGGCGGCGCGGATGGTGGTCAGGCGGTCGGCGGCGGAAACGCCGGTGGTGACGCCTTCCGCGGCTTCGATGGTGACGGTAAACGCCGTCTGGTAGTGGCTGGAGTTGTGTTCCACCATCATCGGCAGATCCAGCTGCCGGCGGCGCTCCTCGGTCAGGCACAGGCAAACAATGCCGCTGCCGTGGCGGATGGCCAGGGCCATCTGTTCAACCGTCATGCTTTCGGCGGCAAAAATCATGTCGCCTTCGTTTTCACGATCTTCATTGTCCAGCACCAGCACACCGCGACCATGGCGCAATGCGTTAAGTGCGTTTTCCACGCGTTCGGTCGGCGTACCGAACTCGGAAAGAAGCGTCTGATTCATGGTAAAAAAAACCTCATAAAGTATATGGATTACCAGAACCAGGGCAGACTTAGGAGTAGCCTTAACAGGCTAAAAGATAACGAGAATGAGCTGGCAGCTCATTGTTGGCCGTTACTCTCTCCCATCCGGACTATAACCGTCGGCCCCGGAATTACACCGGGTCTGCTGACCTCAAATCCTACGGCAATCTGAGCGCTCGCGGGCTTCCTGTGCAATAATCGTCAATAGCAATTAGCGCACGGGTTTACCGCCGGTGGGGAGTTTCGCCCCGCCCTGAGAATAAGCGGAATTACTATAACGCCATTGGATTATCGGAGCAATTAGCAAACGAATAATTTCTGGCGGCTCTTTTAGTTTCTTCTCGGCTGATCTGGCATTACACTTAACCAAAACTAACGCGTTAGGGAACTACAGATGATAGACACCAAAAAAATCGAACAGCTTGCCCGTCAGATCCATGAGTCCCTGCCAAAAGGCATCCGCGATCTGGGCGATGACGTGGATAAAAAAATCCGCCAGGTGTTGCAAAGCCAGTTCAGCCGGATGGATTTAATCAGCCGCGAGGAATTTGACGTGCAGACCCAGGTATTGCTGCGCACCCGGGAAAAGCTGAACCAGCTGGAACTGCGCATCAATGCGCTTGAAACCATGCCGAACAGCGGCGGCGCCCCGACGGTGGCCGGCGCCACATCACCTGTAACCCCGGGCGCCGCCGTATCGGCCCCGGCCGCCGCGCCGGCAAGCGATGAACCGCCGGCCGAAACGCAGGCTGGAAGCATCGCCGCAGACATTAAGGACGCAGGCAAGAAGCCGTAGGCCGTCGCAAAATATCGGGCGGCCGCGGACACGTTATCCGCCGGGAAAAGCGGGGGGCAACGGCGCCGTCGCGGCGCCCTTGCCTTTAACCGCGTTTGCCGGTTTTGATGGCGTTAATGATATTGGTGGTGGAGCAGCCGTCTTCAAAGTTGAGCACCCTGACGTCGCCGCCGTTGGCCCACACTTCCTTACTGCCGGCAATCTGTTCGGGCCGGTAATCGCCCCCCTTCACCAGCACATCGGGCAATATCTTGGCGATCAGCCGCTGCGGGGTATCCTCGTCAAAGGCCACCACCCAATCCACGGCGCCCAGCGCGCCCAGGACTACCATGCGCTGCGCCAGCGGATTGACCGGCCGGGACTCCCCCTTCAGGCGCCGGGTCGAGTCATCGCTGTTTACCGCCACGATCAACCGGTCGCCCAGCCGCCGGGCGTTGGCCAGATAGGTCACATGCCCGGCGTGCAGGATATCGAAGATGCCGTTGGTCATGACCACCTTTTCGCCGCGCTGGCGCGCCTGCGCCACCGCCTGCTCAAGCTCGGCCTCGGTCATGACGCCGAAACCGGCGTCGCCACGCCCGTGAATGGCGTTTTCCAGCTCGATGGGACTGACGGTGGATGTGCCCAGCTTGCCGACCACCACGCCGGCGGCGGCATTGGCCAGGAAACAGCACTCTTCCAGCGGATTTCCGGCCGCCAGGGCCGCCGCCAGCACGCCGATCACCGTATCGCCGGCGCCGGTGACGTCATAGACTTCCTGCGCCTGCGTCGGCAGGTTCAGCGGCGGCTTGCCGGGTTGCAGCAGCGTCATGCCCTGTTCGGAACGGGTAATCAGCAATGCCGACAGGCCGTAATCGGCAATCATCTTCATGCCGCGGGCGACCAGATCGGCTTCGTCGGCGCTGCGGCCGGCCACCGCCTCGAACTCGGATAAGTTCGGCGTCAGCATGGTGGCGCCGCGATAACGGGCGAAATCGGTGCCTTTGGGATCGACCAGTACCGGCACCCCGGCGGCGCGCGCCAGCTGGATCATATCCTGCACGCGGGCCAGCGCGCCTTTGGCGTAATCCGACAATACCATCGCGCCGGCGGCGGGCAACGCCGTCTTGATGCGCTCCAGCAGCGGTCCGGCGTCCACGCCGTCGAAGCCTTGCTCAAAATCCAGGCGTAGCAGCTGTTGGTTACGCGACAGCACCCGCAGTTTGGTAATGGTGGGATGGGTGGACACCGCCACGAAATCACAGGTCACGCTGACGCCGTTGAGCCGCTCGCCCAGGGCGCGGGCGGCATCGTCGACGCCGGTAAGGCCGACCAGGCGCGAACCCGCGCCCAGCGCGGCGATATTCATCGCCACGTTGGCGGCGCCGCCGGGGCGCTCCTCGATGGTATCGACTTTGACTACCGGCACCGGGGCTTCCGGTGAGATACGGCTGGTTGGGCCGGACCAGTAACGGTCCAGCATGACATCACCCACCACCAGCACGCCCGCCCGGCGAAAATCAGGCAACGTAACTTTCATCCACTCGCTCCAGACTTAACGATTTTATTGCGCGGGATTCTAGCATAGGCTGCGGCAATTCTCTCCCACCCCCGATAGTGGAACGCATTTTCCCGCCCTTGCCCTCAGTCGAGCCATTTTTTCCAGTAGGCGGTAATCAGCGCGCGTTCGGTTTGAAACCGATGGCTATCCACGCGCCCCGGCAGGTCCTGTAGTGCCAGATGATGGATTTCGTCGCGCAGGGTGGTATAGGCGTCGCTTAATCGCGCGGCGTCGTCCGGGCTGATGATCCCGTGGCGCGCCATCAGCGCGAAAATGCGCACATTATCGGACCAGCGCGTCAGTTCCGGGATGGCGCAGGCATAACGCAGCACCAGGTACTGCGCCAGAAATTCAATATCGGTGATGCCGCCTTCGTCGGCCTTGATATCAAACTGTTCGCCGTTTTTACCGGCCAGGTGCCGGCGCATTTTGGCACGCATCTCGCTGACGTCCGCGCGCAAGGCCGCCGGATCGCGCTCCCGGCACAGCACCTCGCGGCGGATGGCGGTAAAACGCGCCCGCAGCGCGTCGTCGCCATACACCTGGCGCGCCCTGACCAGCGCCTGGTGCTCCCAGGTCCAGGCCTCATGCAACTGGTAGTCCGCAAAAGCGTCCAGGGTGCTGACCAGCATACCGGCCGCGCCGGAGGGACGCAGGCGCGGGTCGACTTCATACAGCACGCCCGCGGGCGTGCGGGTGCTGAATAAATGCATGATCCGCTGCGCCAGGCGCAGGTAGAACTGGCGGCCGTCAATACTGCGCTCGCCGTCGGTCATCACCTCCGCCGGACAATCATGTAAAAACACCACATCCAGATCCGAGCCGTACCCCAGCTCCCAGCCGCCCAGCTTGCCATAGCCGATTACCGCGAATCCCTGGCCACCCTGCTCGCCCAGATGGGCGGGACGGCCGTAACGCGCCACCATGGTCTTCCAGGCTTGCTGGAGCACGGCGGCAATCATGGCCTCGGCCAGATAGGTCAGGTGATCGCTGACCCGCATGACCGGCAGCACGCCGGTAATATCGCTGGCGGCAATGCGCAGTTGCTGCGCCTGCTTAAACTGGCGCATGGCGTCGAGCTGCTGCTCTTCGTCCTCCTCCGGCACCCGCAGTAAATACTGACGCAGTTCATCACCGTAAGCTTCAGGCGCCAGGGGATGGTAGAGCGTGGCCGGATCCAGCAGTTCATCCAGCAACAGCGGATGGCGGGCCAGTTGGGTGGCGATCATCGCCGAGGCGGCACACAGACGGATCAGGTGGGTCAACGCCCCCGGATACTCCACCAGCAGTTCCAGGTAAGTGGTGCGTGACACGATGCTCAGCAGCATCGGCGCCAGCCGTCCGAAGACATCGTCGGCGGCCGGCTGCGGACAGATTTGCGCCAGCAGCCGCGGCATCAGTTGATCGAGCACCTCGCGCCCGCGCGGGCCGATGGTACGTTTCGCTATGTCGCGCCGTAATTCCACCAAGCGGGCCAGAAGGCGCCCGCGCCCGGCCTCATCCAGCTGCGGCGCCAGAAGTCCGGCATCCTGCTCCGGCGCGTCGTCAAACCACAGCGCGCCATAGCGGTCGAAATCCACCGGGTCCGCCGGATCGGGCGCGTCGTCGCCGATAAGCATATCAAAGATTAACCGCACCCGCCGCATATGGCCGGACAGCGCGTCCTCAAGGGCCGGCCAGTCGGCCACCGCCATGCCGTAGGCCAGGCGGGCGCGGTTGAGCGCATCGGCCGGCAGGGTCTGGGTTTGTTCATCGTTGATGGCCTGCAGCAGGTTTTCCAGCCGGCGCAGGTAGAGATAAGCCTGGCTTAATTGTTCGGTCTGGCCGGTGGTCAGCAGGCCAAGCTCGCCGACCGCGCTCAGGGTAGGCAACAGCGAGCGCTGCTGCAGACGGGGTTCCCGGCCGCCGCGGATCAGCTGGAATACCTGGGTAATGAATTCTATTTCCCGAATGCCGCCGGCGCCCAGCTTGATATTGTCTTTTAGTCCCCGGCGCCGCACTTCGCGGGCAATCATGATTTTCATATTGCGCAGGGATTGGATCACGCTGAAATCGATATAGCGCCGGAACACAAAAGGACGCAGCAGGCTTCGCAGTTCCTGGCAGTAGGCGTCGTCACCGTCGCCCATCAGCCGGGCCTTGACCATGGCGTACCGCTCCCAGTCACGCCCCTGTTCCTGGTAATAATCCTCCAGGGCGGCAAAACTCAGCACCAGCGGCCCGCTGTCGCCAAACGGCCGCAGGCGCATATCCACCCGGTAGACAAATCCGTCGGCGGTCGGCTGATCGAGGACTTTGATAAGCCGCTGCCCCAGGCGGGTAAAAAACAGCGCGTTGTCCAGCTCGCGCCGCCCGCCCCGGGTCTGGCCGTTTTCCGGATAGGCGAAAATCAAATCGATATCGGAAGAGAAATTCAGCTCGCCGCCGCCGAGCTTGCCCATACCCAACACCAGCAGCGGCTGCGCGGCGCCGTGCGCATTAGACGGCGTGCCCCACTCACGGCAGCACACCTGGTATAGCCAGTCGCGCGCCGCAATAATCAGCGTTTCGGCAAGCTGGCTGAGCTGGATCAGGGTCTCGGTGGTCGCGCAGGCATCCAGTGCCTGCGCCCAGGCAATACGCACCAGGGCGCGGCGGCGGAACAGGCGCAGCTCACGCATCAGCGCCGCCTCGTCCTGCACCTGCGCCAGCCGCGCCTGGAGCGACGCGGCATAACCGCGCCACTCGTCCGCGCGGGGCGGATCGCGGTGCAATTCCTCCAGCCAGTCCGGCCGGGCAATCAGCGCTTCGCTGATAAAATCACTTAACGCCAGCGCGACGGCGGTGTTTTCGTCCACCACAGCAGACCCGGCGGCCGCCTCCCCGTCCGCCGGGCGGGCGGGCATCAGCCGGGCGGCCATCGCCTGCGCCTGGCGATCCAGCAGGGGCGGAAGAGGCAATTTCATCATCGATCTCCTGGGGATGTCACGGGCAACGCTGCGGCCCCGCGGGGCTTAGCGGTTATTGACGCTGCGCCAAAAACCCGGCTGGGTCAGCGCCTGGCGCCGCATATGCTCCAGGTTGTTGGTGCCGGGCAGGATAATCGCCTGCTGCAGCGCCTGCCAGTGTAAAATATAAGATAAAACCTTCTTGACCGGATAGGCGCCCGACAGCAGATGGAAAGCCATGATCCGCCGCTCCAGCCGCGGCAGCTGCTGCTGGTATTCCTCGTGGGACATCACGCGGCCGAACGCCACTTTTAACTCGGCGGCGCAGCGCGACAGCATGATATCGGCAAAACGCTTAAAGGAGCCGTCCAGTTTCCGGCGCGCCTTATCATCGAGACTGTCCCGCCAGCCGGCGAGAATCAGCCAACGGGTCAATGCCAGCTTACATTGCAGGTAAGCGGCGTCATAGCACAACCGCCGGGGATCGCTGTCCGGCGGTTGCAGCCGGTCGGTCACCTCCGCCAACCGGGCGCGCAGCTCGTTGGTGGCCTTGCGCGGGATCATATTGCCCATCACCACAAAGGTTTCCCGGATCAGCATAATGGCGGACAGGATGCTTTCCCGCGCCAGCGGAATGCCCTGCAGCCACAGTTCCTCATGGTATTGCCAATGGGCCAGCGCCAGGGACAGCGCCTCGCTCAACCCCTGCTCTACCGTCGCCTTGGGCGCGGGACGCAGCAACGGCAGGGCGCGGATTTCACGCGGCTCATTGCCCGCGGCCAGATGATAGCCGCGCGCGGCCTTGCTCAGGCTGCCCTGGCGCAGGCCGCCGTCGGCGCAAAGCGTGCCGGCCAGCGCCAGTAGGTCCGCGACGTTGCCGTGCATGATTTCCAGTTCCAGTTCGCAAATGGCCTCGCTCAGCTCACCCGCCACCACTTCGCCCTGATCAAACGCCACTTCTATCTCGCTGTCACCGTAGGTTATCAACCACTTTTCACGCAGATAATCGGTACGAAACAGGGGTTGCAAGCGCTGCTGCAACGTCGCCACATCCATGTCCGGCGGCCAGATGTCGGCGGGCAACAGCGTAATATCGATATCGGGGCCGGGCAGTGGAATATTATATTCCGGGTGCTGGTGCAGGCCGCCGACGATGGTGCCGGCGGTTTTGGCCGTCATTTCGTAACGTTCGTTATTGCCGCGTACGCGTAAACCCACGCCGTGCCGGCGCAGGTCAAGCCCGACGGTGTCAAAATAGATGTTAATCAGGCGCTGCGCTGCCGTATGACTGCCTCCGCAGGCGGATACACGCTCCGCCATGGACGCCACCGCATCGGGATGAACGATAAATTTTATTTCTATTTCTTCACTCATAGCTTCGGTTACACCACTGGTTGCTCAACGAGCAGTTGCGGAACGACACCCGGCCCGGCGCCGTTTGTCACGGGGATGCCGCGCAGGTGTCGGGCTGAAGAACGTAATAATCGCCTTAATGCCGCTTATGGACAAGCACTGATATGATTTGAATGACAATTTATAACAAAAAATTAATGCGCTTAACGCGACATGCCGCCGTTTTTATCCATTACAACGTTAATCGGCGCCGTAACGGATAAATTACCCGTTCAAGAGACCGGACATGGCCATTTAAATAACGCTATTGCATCTTTCCTCCCCTGGCCGGGGCCTTGCGCAGCCTGATAGTAAGATAGTTCCCATTTCTGTTTAAGCATTGCGTCGTCAAACTGAACCCACTACTATCGACCCACATTTGCCTGAAAACGACGGAACTATGTACAAATTACGCCATATTTGCTTCGCGTTATTGAGTCTAGGCTTCGCCGCCAGCACTCATGCCGATGAGACGCGCTTTGTTTCCGATGAGCTCATCACCTATATTCACAGCGGGCCGGGCAACCAGTACCGGATCGTCGGCACGCTGAATTCCGGAGAAGAAGTCACGCTGCTGAGCGTCAGCGAAGGCAACAACTACGGCCAGATCAGGGATACCAAGGGCCGCACCGCCTGGATCCCGCTCGATCAGCTCAGCGACCAGCCCAGCCTGCGGGTCAAGGTGCCGGCGCTGGAGCAAAAGGTCCAGGACCTGACGCAAAAACTCAGCACCATCGACGCCAGCTGGAACCAACGCACCGCCGAAATGCAAAAGAAGGTCACCGAGAGCGACGGCAATATCCAGACCCTGCGCGACGAAAACCAAAGCCTGAAAGATCAGCTGGTGGTGGCCAGGAAAAAGGTGGATGCCGTGGCGGTACAGCTTGATGATAAACAGCGCGCCATTATCATGCAGTGGTTCCTGTACGGCGGCGGCGTGGCCGGCGTCGGCCTGGTGCTTGGCCTGGTGCTGCCCCATCTGATTCCGCGCCGTAAAAAAGACAATCGCTGGATGAACTGATCCCGCGGGTTTGCCTGTTGTCCTGGCGGTTTAACGTCGCCGCAGTATTGCTGTTTACGCTAAGCGCGGTAAGCATGATAACGAAGAGGGTAATCAGCGTTGCGGATGCGACTACACTTAACAGATGATGGCAAAACCGACATTGTCAGGAGTTCACAGTGAAAAAATATCTGGTCGGCGGCGCCGTCCGCGACGGATTATTGCAATTGCCGGTGCATGAGAAAGATTGGGTCATCGTGGGCGCCACCCCGGAGCAGTTGCTGGCGGAAGGCTATCAGCAGGTGGGCAAGGATTTCCCGGTATTCCTTCACCCGCGCACGCGCGAGGAGCATGCCCTGGCGCGTACCGAGCGCAAATCAGGACCAGGCTATACCGGCTTTACCGTCTATGCCGCGCCGGATGTTACGCTTGAGCAGGATCTGATGCGCCGGGATCTGACCATCAATGCCATAGCCCAGGATGAAGACGGCCGGCTGATTGATCCCTATCACGGCGTGGCCGATATCGAGCAGCGGCTGTTGCGCCATGTCTCGGACGCGTTCGGCGAAGATCCGCTGCGCGTACTGCGCGTGGCGCGTTTCGCGGCGCGTTTTGCCCATCTTAACTTTCGCATCGCCCCGGAAACCCTGGCGCTGATGCGGCAAATGGCCGAGAACGGCGAACTGCCGTCCATCTCGCCGGAACGGGTGTGGACCGAGACCGAAAAAGCGCTCGCCACCCGCAACCCCCAGGTCTATTTCCAGGCGCTGCGCGATTGCGGCGCCCTGGCGGCGCTGTTCCCGGAAATCGATCGCCTATTCGGCGTGCCGGCGCCCGCCAAATGGCATCCGGAAATCGACACCGGCATCCATACGCTGATGACGCTCTCGATGGCGGCGCAGCTTACGCCCGACGTCGCCGTGCGTTTCGCCACGCTGTGCCATGATGTGGGCAAGGGGCTGACCCCGCGTAACCTCTGGCCTCATCATCACGGCCACGGCCCGGCCGGCGTCAAGCTGGTCGAGGCCCTGTGCGCCCGCATGCGGGTGCCCAACCACATTCGCGATCTGGCAAAAATCGTCGCCGAATACCATGATTTGATCCATACCGTAGATCGCCTCACCCCCAGGACCCTGATGAAGCTGTTCAGCGCCATCGACGTCTGGCGCAAGCCGGAGCGCCTGGAGCAGATGATCATCACCAGCGAGTCCGACGCCCGGGGGCGCACCGGTTTTGAAAATAACCCTTATCCGCAGGGAGACTGCCTGCGCGAGGCATATCGGGCGGCGGCGGCGGTGACCAATCGCGAGGTGATCGAGGCGGGGTTTACCGGCGCGGAAATCGGCGAGGAGATCCGCCGGCGCCGGCTGCAAGCGCTGGCGGACTGGAAGCAACGCCAGGAACAATCGCGCGCGGAGACTCTGCAGGACTAGTCCTCCTCCCCGCAGCCGGCCTTATCCTGACGATAAACAACGCCCCGCCGGGCGCAAGACCGGCGGGGCGTTGTTTTGGCAAACGTTAGCGTAGCGGCGTCCCCGGCGCTACATCAGCACCCAGTACACCAGTCCCGCCAGGATAAAGCGGTAGATGGCGAAAGGCACAAACGAGATACGCTTGATGATCTGCAGGAACAGCTTGATGGCCACCAGCGCCACGACAAAGGCGGTGACAAACCCCACGGCAAACATCGGGAAATCATGCCAGGAAAGGAAAGGCAGGCTTTTATAGAGATCGAGGGCAGTCGCCCCCAGCATCATCGGCACCGCCAGGATAAAGGAAAACTCCGACGCCGCATAACGGCTCACACCCACCAGCAGGCCGCCGCTGATGGTGGCGCCTGACCGGGAAAACCCCGGCCACAGCGCCAGGCACTGGAAACAGCCGATCAAAAAAGCCTGCAAATAGGTGATATCATCAATGCCTGCGGCGCGTGGCACCTTCGGCTTCAGCCACTCGCCGGCCAGCAGCAGCACGCCGCCGACCACCAGGGCGAACATGACGTATTTCGCCTCGAACAGCCCTTTGATTTGTTCATGGAACACCAGGCCCATCACCACCGCCGGTATCATGCCCAGCAGGATATGCCCCAGACGCAGGCGCCCGGTGCCGATGCCCTCGTGCGGCACCCGGCCGAAATGAATACCGATCAGGCCGAACAGCCGGCGCCAGAACATCACCACCACCGCCAGGATCGACCCCAGCTGGATAATCACTTCAAAGGTTTTTGCCTTATCATCCGTAAAACCCAGCAATGTGCCGACCAGAATCATATGCCCCGTCGAGGAGACCGGCAAAAATTCGGTTAACCCTTCCACCACCCCAAGAATAAAAGCAATAAATACATCAGGCAGTCCTGTCATACAAAACGTTCCCCTCAAGCAACCGACAACAAAAAAGCGGCGGTTTGACGTCAAACCCAGCCGCTAAAACAACCCGGAAAATGAGACAAACATACGGTAAAAAGGTTTCCGCTGCATGAATTTTAGATTAAGAGTCATAAACTTTCAGACTTTTCGGTTACCGCGCTCGATTATCACGCCAACGCTTTTCGCCTGCGGCACCGCGCCCGGCTTGCTGAGTTTAATGCGCACCCAGGGCAGGTTAAAACGCTGGCGCAGCAGCCCGGCCACGTCTTCGGCCACCCGCTCGACCAGCGCAAACCTATTGCCCGCGACAAACGATAGCACCGCTTCGCTGACATCGGCGTAGCTCAGGCAGTCGGCCACGTCGTCGCTGCGCGCCGCGGGCCCGTTATCCCACCCCATCTCGATATCAAACACCAGCTTTTGCAGCCGGGTCTGCTCCCAGTCATATACGCCGATAACCGTCATCACCGTCAGCTGTTCTATAAATACAATGTCCATGCGCCATACCCGCTTTTTGTGGATGTTGGATACCACTTCGAAAGGAATATGCGTATTATCCACACTCAGGCAAATAAAACGATGATTACGGGATGGAACTTGGTTATGAATGCTATTGCGATTGGCATGATAATCTTCGCCTATCTTTGCGGCTCGGTGTCCAGCGCGATACTGATATGCAAACTCGCCCGTCTGCCCGATCCCCGCACCCACGGCTCAGGTAACCCTGGCGCCACCAACGTGCTGCGTATCGGCGGCAGGACGGCGGCGGCGGGCGTTATGGTATTTGACGTACTCAAGGGCATGCTGCCGGTCTGGCTGGGCTACCATCTGGGGGTGCCGCCCTTCTACCTGGGGCTGATTGCCATCGCCGCCTGTATCGGACACATCTACCCGGTGTTCTTCCACTTCCAGGGCGGCAAAGGCGTCGCCACCGCGTTCGGCGCCATCGCGCCCATCGGCTGGGACCTGACCGGCCTGATGGCCGGCACCTGGCTGCTGACGGTACTGCTCAGCGGTTATTCGTCGCTGGGCGCCATTATCAGCGCGCTGATCGCGCCCTTTTACGTCTGGTGGTTTAAACCGCAGTTTACCTTCCCGGTGTCCATGCTGTCATGCCTGGTGCTGCTGCGCCACCACGACAATATCCAGCGCCTATGGCGCGGCCAGGAAAGCCGTATCTGGCGCAAGCGGCAAAAAGACAAAGATATCGACCGCCAGGAAGGCGCGCCGGATAACAGGGACCCCGATCTGCGGGCCGGCACGCAAAACAACGCGCAGGACAGCCATAGGGACAGATAACGCCCCCTCCCTTATACCGGCGTCAGTTCGGCCAGGGGCCAGCGCGGCCGCACGGTAATGCCCAAATCCGCATGAGCGCCGTCTTGCAGGCGCACCATGCCCGCATAGGCGATCATCGCGCCGTTATCGGTGCAAAATTCCGGACGGGCGTAAAACACGTTGCCGCCGCGTTTTTGCATCATCTCCGCCAGACGCGCGCGCAGGGTTTGGTTGGCGCTGACGCCGCCCGCTATCACCAGCCGCGTCAAGCCGGTCTGATCCAGCGCGCGGCGGCATTTAATCGCCAGCGTATCCACCACCGCGTCCTCGAACGCCCGGGCAATGTCCGCCCGCGTCTGGTCGTCCTGCCCGTTGGCGCGAACGGTATTGGCGGCAAAGGTCTTCAGGCCGGAAAAACTGAAATCCAGCCCCGGACGGTCGGTCATCGGGCGCGGAAAGGTAAAACGCCCGGCCGTACCCTGGCGCGCCATTTTCGACAGCAGCGGGCCGCCGGGATAATCCAGTCCCAGCAGCTTGGCGGTTTTATCAAAGGCCTCGCCGGCCGCGTCGTCTATCGACTCGCCCAGCAGTTCATAGCGGCCGATGCCGGTCACGGCGATCAGCTGGGTATGCCCGCCCGACACCAGCAGCGCGGCGAAGGGAAACGCCGGCGGGTTATCTTCCAGCATCGGCGCCAGCAGATGGCCTTCCATATGATGCACCGCGATGGCCGGCACCTTCCAGGCATAGGCCAGGGCGCGTCCCACGGTGGCGCCCACCATCAGCGCGCCCACGAGGCCCGGGCCGGCGGTATAGGCCACGCCGTCGATATCCCGCCCCTCCAGCCCCGCCTCGCGCAGCGCGGCCTGGATCAGCGGCACGGTCTTGCGCACATGATCGCGCGAGGCCAGTTCGGGCACCACGCCGCCGTAGTCGGCATGCAGCTTGACCTGGCTGTAAAGCTGGTTGGCCAGCAGCCCCGACCGCTCGTCGTAAATCGCCACGCCGGTTTCGTCGCAGGACGTCTCAATACCTAAAACTCGCATAATTTTTCATCAACTCCACGTTGTGCGGCGCATAGTCTACCATATTCCGGCCCGCGGGCACCCGCCGGCGCGGTGCCGCGGCGCGTAAATTCGGTGTCTTTATTGCCCGGGCCATGATACAAGTATGCCCCTTGCGGATCGCGGGATCCGCGGGAAGATCCAGGATCGGCCGCTCAGGATCCCGGATCAACAGGCCAGGCCACTTAATTTCATGCTTTTTAATCGAGCACGCCAATCATGTGCAGCAAATTTGGCCGTTTTGCGCTATAATAAGTCCAAGAAATCATGAATGACGCGGCAAAGACCCACGCTGTTTGCCGGCCGGCCAGCAAGATCATTGGCCGTGGCGCTTTACAAAGCAGCCCTGGTTGAAGTAAAATTCCGCACCATTTTGAAACGGCTGACACAAGGTCAGCAGCAAAATCCGAATTCTATCGAGGTGAGAGTTACATGCCGGTAATTAAAGTACGTGAAAACGAGCCCTTCGACGTAGCACTGCGTCGCTTCAAACGTTCATGCGAAAAAGCAGGTGTCCTGGCCGAAGTTCGTCGTCGTGAGTTCTATGAAAAACCGACTACCGAACGTAAACGCGCCAAAGCATCCGCAGTAAAACGTCATGCAAAAAAATTGGCTCGCGAAAACGCACGCCGCACTCGTCTGTATTAATTTTTCGGGGTGAAAACCCCAACCGCGTGATTAATCCGCAGACTTAGCAGTTGCATACGAAGGCCGTGCGATCCGGAAGGATTGCGCGGCTTGTTCTCGTTTATAGGCTAACCAATCAGGGCTTATGGCTGGACGAATCCCACGCGTATTTATCAACGACTTGTTGGCTCGCACCGATATCATCGACCTGATCGACGCTCGGGTGAAGCTGAAAAAACAAGGCAAGAATTATCACGCTTGTTGTCCGTTTCACCATGAAAAAACCCCGTCGTTTACCGTCAATGGCGAGAAGCAGTTTTACCATTGTTTCGGATGCGGCGCCCATGGCAATGCCATCGATTTCCTGATGAATTACGACCGGCTTGAGTTTGTCGAATCCATCGAGGAACTCGCCACCATGCACGGCCTTGAAGTGCCGTCCGAGACGGGCGCCGGTCCCAACCAGCAGGAACGCCACCAGCGCCAGAGCCTCTACCAGGTGATGGAGAAGCTTAGCGACTACTATTTGCAGGCGCTGCAGCAGCCCGCCGCCGCGCCGGCGCACCAGTACCTGGACAAGCGGGGGCTGAGCGCGGAGATCATCAGCCATTTCGCCATCGGCTACGCGCCGCCCGGCTGGGACAACGTGTTGAAACGCTTTGGCCGCTCGGCGGACGATCGCACGGCATTGAACGATGCCGGAATGCTGGTGACTAACGATCAGGGACGGGTTTATGATCGCTTTCGCGAGCGCGTCATGTTCCCGATCCGCGACCGGCGCGGGCGGGTTATCGCCTTTGGCGGGCGCATCCTTGGCGACGGCCAGCCGAAGTACCTGAACTCGCCGGAAACCGAGATTTTTCATAAAGGCCGCCAGCTGTACGGGCTTTATGAAGCGCAGCAGAAGCACCCGGCGCTGTCGCGCCTGCTGGTGGTGGAAGGCTATATGGACGTGGTGGCCCTGGCGCAGTTCGGCATTGATTATGCCGTCGCCTCGCTCGGCACCGCCACCACCGCCGAGCATATCCAGCTGCTCTACCGCGCCACGGATCAGGTCATCTGCTGCTACGACGGCGACCGCGCGGGCCGGGAAGCCGCCTGGCGCGCGCTGGAAACCGCCCTGCCCTATTTGAACGACGGGCGCCAGCTGCGGTTTATGTTCCTGCCGGACGGGGAAGATCCCGATACCCTGGTGCGCCAGATTGGCAAAGAAGCCTTTGAGCAGCGCATGGAACAGGCGCAGCCGCTATCGGTTTTTTTGTTCGAGACGCTGATGCCGCAGGTGGATTTAAGCAGCCCGGACGGCCGCGCCAAGCTCAGCACCCTGGCGCTGCCGCTGATAAGCCAGGTGCCCGGGGAAACGCTGCGCATGTACCTGCGCCAGCAATTGGGTAATAAATTGGGCATTTTGGACGATAACCAATTGGAAAAGCTGCTGCCGAAGCAGGCGGGCAATACAAATATTTCGCCGCAACCCCGGATAAAACGCACAACCATGCGTATACTTATAGGATTGCTGGTGCAAAACCCGCGCCTGTCGGCCCTTATCCCGTCCTTACAGGGATTGGAGCAGGCGAATCAACCGGGTGTGCCGCTGTTTATTGAATTAGTCCAGACCTGCCAGGCGCAGCCGGGCCTGACCACGGGGCAGCTGCTGGAGCTGTACCGGGATAATAAATCCAGCCCGCAGCTTGAAACGCTGGCGATTTGGAACCACATGATCATAGAGGATATGATCGAAGCGACGTTTGTCGATACCCTGACGAGCCTTTATGACTCCATACTGGAACAACGTCAGGAAGAGCTGATAGCGCGCGATAGAACGCACGGATTGACGACCGAAGAACGAAAAGAGCTTTGGTCACTGAATATGGCTCTGGCCAAAAAGACATGAATGACACCGAGGCTTAATTGCCTATAAATGGCAGGGCAATGCCCTGTGCGATGCCGTATTGGGCTGCGGCGTTAAACAAAGGCCTGCACTCTTGTTGGTGATGAAATTTCACCGACCAACACCGAATTATAATCTGAAGTGTGGATACCGTCTTATGGAGCAAAACCCGCAGTCACAGCTCAAGCTACTTGTCACTCGTGGTAAGGAGCAAGGCTATTTGACCTTTGCCGAGGTCAATGACCATCTGCCGGAGGATATCGTCGACTCCGACCAGATCGAAGACATCATCCAGATGATAAATGACATGGGCATCCAGGTGATGGAAGAAGCACCGGATGCCGACGACCTGCTGTTGGCCGAAAACACCTCCGACACCGACGAAGATGCCGCCGAAGCGGCCGCGCAGGTCCTGTCGAGCGTGGAGTCCGAAATTGGACGCACCACCGACCCCGTGCGCATGTACATGCGCGAAATGGGTACCGTTGAACTGCTGACCCGTGAAGGTGAAATCGATATCGCCAAGCGTATCGAGGACGGGATTAATCAGGTGCAATGCTCGGTTGCCGAGTATCCTGAGGCAATCACCTACCTGCTGGAACAATATGATCGCGTCGAAGCGGGCGAAGCGCGCCTGTCGGACCTGATCACCGGTTTTGTCGACCCGAACGCCGAAGAAGAGATGGCGCCGACCGCGACCCATATCGGCTCCGAACTGACCACCGCCGAACTGGCCGACAACGATGACGACGAAGAAGAAGATGACGACGACGCGGAGGACGATAACAGTATCGATCCCGAGCTGGCGCGCCAGAAATTCGTCGATCTGCGCGATCAGTACGAAGCCACGCGCAATGTCATCAAAGCCAACGGCCGCAGCCACGCCAAGTCGGCGGATGAAATCCTCAAGCTCTCCGAGGTGTTCAAGCAGTTCCGCCTGGTGCCGAAACAGTTCGACTACCTGGTAAGCAACATGCGCTCCATGATGGATCGCGTGCGCACCCAGGAACGGTTGATCATGAAGCTCTGCGTCGAAAACTGCAAAATGCCGAAGAAAAACTTCGTCACGCTGTTTGCCGGCAACGAGACCAGCGAAGCCTGGTTCAAGGCGGCGCTGGCCATGAACAAGCCTTGGTCGGAAAAACTGCGCGAAGTCGATGAAGACGTCCATCGCAACCTGCAAAAGCTGCGTCAGATCGAAGAAGAAACCGGCCTGACCATCGAACAGGTGAAGGACATCAACCGTCGCATGTCCATCGGCGAAGCGAAAGCCCGCCGCGCCAAGAAAGAGATGGTGGAAGCCAACCTGCGTTTGGTTATCTCGATTGCCAAGAAGTACACCAACCGCGGTTTGCAATTCCTGGATTTGATCCAGGAAGGGAATATCGGTTTGATGAAGGCGGTGGATAAGTTTGAATACCGCCGCGGGTACAAGTTCTCGACCTATGCCACCTGGTGGATCCGTCAGGCCATTACCCGCTCCATCGCCGACCAGGCGCGCACCATCCGTATCCCGGTACATATGATTGAGACCATTAACAAGCTCAACCGTATTTCCCGCCAGATGCTGCAGGAAATGGGCCGCGAGCCCACCCCTGAAGAGCTGGCGGAACGGATGCTGATGCCGGAAGATAAAATCCGCAAGGTGCTGAAAATCGCCAAGGAGCCGATCTCCATGGAAACGCCGATCGGCGACGATGAAGATTCGCATCTGGGTGATTTTATCGAGGATACCACCCTTGAGCTGCCGCTGGATTCCGCCACCTCGGAAAGCCTGCGTTCGGCCACGCATGATGTGCTGGCCGGCCTGACCGCCCGTGAAGCCAAAGTCCTGCGCATGCGTTTTGGCATTGATATGAATACCGACCATACGCTGGAAGAAGTGGGCAAACAGTTTGACGTTACCCGCGAGCGTATCCGTCAGATCGAGGCGAAGGCGCTGCGCAAGCTGCGCCATCCCAGCCGGTCTGAAGTGCTGCGCAGCTTCCTGGATGACTAAACCCCGCAGGACCCGGCAACGGGCCAGCCCGGCGCGTTAACGGCCGCAACAAGCCCCGCTCTCGACAGGCGGGGCTTTTTTTTTGATTGATGCCCGTGCTATTTCCCCGCGGCGCGGCGCTCGCCTTACGATCGGCGCTGCGTTTGGCCCGGGCATCCGGCGGCCAGGCCTGGTTATGCCCCTTGACCGGGCCGGGTTACCGGCCCCGCGTCGCCAGTATGGCATCCAGCTCGCGATAGGATTTGATCAGCGTCTCGAAACCCATACGGTTCAGTCCGCTGGGATTGGGCAGCACCCAGATTTCGGTTTTGCCGATGGTCACGTCCTGCTTGCCCCAAATGGCGTTGCTCACCCGAAACGCCTGCCGGTACGCCTGCTTGCCCAGTACCGCCAGCGCGGTGGGCTGATACGCCTGGATCTTCTCGATCAGGCGTTTGCCGCCCTCCCGGTACTCCGCCAGCGTCAGCTCGGACGCCTCGGTGGTGGGCCGCTCTGCCAGCATGGTAATGCCGCATCCCGTATCCAGCAGTTGACGTTCTTCCTCAGGCTTAAGCTGCCGCTCGGTAAACCCGGCCTGATGGATGATTTTCCAGAACCGGTTATTGGGATTGGCGAAATGCACACCCTTATGGGCGCTCGACAATCCCGGGTTGATACCACAAAAAACCACCCGAAGCCCCGGGGCCAGAATGTCCTCTATCATCTTGAAAACTCCTGAAAATGCAACGCGCTACACACGCCGGCCAATAATAGCGCGTAATTGGCGATAAATCAGCCAAGCAAACCGGGACACTATGGATCTGTCACCGCAGTTACTCTATAATCAACGCCCACTCGGCCCCTTAGCTCAGTTGGTTAGAGCAGGCGACTCATAATCGCTTGGTCGCTGGTTCAAGTCCAGCAGGGGCCACCAAGAAAAACCTTACAGAACAATATATTAAGCCACCATATTGCATGGTGGCTTTTTTGTAGGCGCTACAGGATGGCAGCAAAATGGCAGCAGAGTAATCCTGATTCTATCCTTCAAACACGCAGAGGTAGCCAAAATTGACCTCCCCCCATATCCTGATCATGGCTAAATGAGAGGATTTGCCGTTTTTGGTGACTTCGGATAAATTCCGCCGGAGTCAGATCATTTAATGAAGAATGTGTCCTGTCATGGTTATATTCCTCCCGCCAGCGATCAAGCTTTTCCTGCACATCTTCCATCGACAGGAACCAGTGGATATTTAGGCATTCATCCCTCAGGCTGCCATTAAACGATTCGATAAACGGGTTATCCGTCGGCGTGCCGGGGCGTGAGAACTCCATGGTGACCTTATTTTCGTACGCCCATCTATCCAGCACTTTTGAGATAAATTCGCTGCCGTTGTCGGCCTGGATCCTTAACGGCACACGATTGTGCATCAACCTCAGATGCTCCAGTACCGCCACCACATCCTCGCCCCTGAGCGACTGGCCGGCATGGATCGCCAGGCATTCCCGACTAAAACTATCGACCACAGTTAACGCCCGAAACCGGCGCCTGTTAAATAGATTATCAGCAACGAAATCCATGCTCCAGCATTGATCCGGATTTGACAGTAGCGGCCTCTCGAGCCGGTGGGCCGCCGTCACATGGCGCCGGGGCCGTTTGCACCGCAAATTTAACCCCTCCTGGCAGTATATGCGGTGCGTTTTTTTGTGGTTCACTCGCCAGCCTTCACGCCTGAGCTGTACATGTAATCGCTCGCAGCCATAACGGATCCGGGTTTCAGCGATCTCCCTGATCCGCGTGGTCAGCCCCCGGTCATCACGGCAAGAACGGTAGTAATAAACCGAGCGGCTCATGGGGATCGTCTGGCAGGCGCGACGAATGCCTACCCGGTAAGCGTCAAGCAAAAAATGGACAATTTCACGCATACGGGCAGGCTTTAAAACTTTCGTTTTAGCACATCCTGCAGCATCTCTTTGTCCAGGCTCAGATCCGCCACCAAGCGTTTTAGCCGCTGATTTTCATCTTCCAGCTGACGCAAGCGCCGCAGTTCAGCCACGCCCATGCCGCTAAATTTTTTCTTCCAGTTGAAAAAGGTCGCTTCAGAAATGCCCATCGTGCGACACACTTCCGCCACGCGGGTGCCGCCTTCCGCCTGTTTCAAGGCAAAAGCTATCTGTTCCTCGGTAAACTTGGATTTTTTCATGCCCGGATCCCCCCTTTAGTATGAGAAGTGTGGCAGAAAGCTCCCGTTTAGCCTGGTCCTGTTTAATGGGAGGAGATCAGGAAGAGATCACAAGGTAAAGCGATGAGTTTAAAAACTATTTAATGACAAGTCAGTTTTTTCATCATCTCAAATCGAGAGATGTACAGTGCTATCCCATTGTACCAGCCTTGCGGGCTGTCCCTATCCACACTAGAATGATTGCAACAAAACGAGGCTTTCAGCATGACAAAAAAAACAGCACATACTCAGATCACCAGAACTCAGATCTATCGTTCCGTCGCCAGTTCAACCGCGATCGAAACAGGCGTTTCCGTGCAAAAGATTGAACAGCAACTCAAAAAAAATCAGGTACAGGCGAAAGCTGTTGGCCTCGCCCGTTAATCTGGCAAGATATCGTCCACCAGTTGCATCATGGGACTGTAGTTCCCTGATATGCCTGCCTGTATTGCCTTGAAGTAAAACGCCTTGTGCTCATCCCACAGGCTGTAGTCCAGTAAGCCCTTCCCCGACAGAACCGACAACACATCGCAAAGCAATCTCGACAGACGCCCGTTACCTTCTCTGAATGGATGGATCAAAATAAATTCCACATGGCATTCAGCCAGATAACGAACCAGCTCCGGACGAGCCAGGGATTTCAGTTCACCAGAACGGGAGAGAAACTGCTTCTCGAAACCATCAAGAAGAAGCGGAATCCTGTCGGCAGCAGCAAACTGGAAACCGTCCTTAGTTAAGTTGGCATTACGCAACCTCCCCGCCCAGTCGTACACATTCCCCAGCCATTGACGATGCCAGCCGCTGATATGCTCAAAAGCCAGCGCCGCTGGCGGCTGGCCTTCGATAAATAGCTGTTCATAAAGCATCAGCAATAGACCAGACTCCAGCGCCTCCATTTCCTCTTCTTCAGTGATCCCTAGCTTATTAGCCAGCACCAAGTCTCCAGAGCCCGGCTGATAACGCTCTTCTGCTGAATTAAGCTCATATTTTGACAAGCTCTTACCTCCGTCCAAATAAGTTCACACCGTTGTTTTCCTGCTGGCGCTGGTAGTTGTTAACCCGATCCTCCCAGATCTCAAGCGCCCTGCGCTTTTCAGTCAGGTAATCATAACGATCATAGTGTTTCGAGCTAACGTCGTTCAACACGTGGTTCTGGATACGATCGCGGATCTCTTTACTGATCCCCGCCTCCCCCATCAGCGTTTTACAGGTGCGACGTAAATCTCGCGCCGTGAAAACGTTAAACTCAGGACTAGAGGCCCGGAAATACATGATGGAACGCGCCAGACTATCGGTGCGCACCGGTCGCTCGCCGTTGGTCGAGCGTGGGAAGATATAGAGGCTACCACTTTCCTTAGTCAGTTCTTTAACAGAGGCTAATTCATTTAATGCCGACTCAGTCAGCGGGATCAGGTGCTCACGCTTGTTTTTCGATACATCGGCAATGACCAGTAACGTCTTCTGCTGCCAGTCAATCGCGTTCCACTGGCTGGCAATCATTTCAAACGGGCGCTGCCCGCCAGCATAAACACAGAAGCGAATCAGATGCTGCATCAACGGGCCAACGTTAGTTGCCTGAGCGAACTGTTCCATGACAAAACGTAGCTCTTCCAGCGTTAACCATGTATCACCCACTTTCTCCGCCGAGGACTGCTTCGGTATGGCCGATACCGATTAGCTTCAAGCCCGAACGTAATGCCTACGCTGGTATTCATCGGATCGTTATCGGCTTTAAGCCCGTAGTTGAAAGCCGCCATCAGGTAGGAACGAATTCGGTTTGCATGGACCACCGCATCACGCTGGATGATGCCAGACAAGATCGTTTTGATCTGTAAGGGCGTGACATCCTTCGCTTTGGTCTCGCGAGGAATGACTGAATAGCACTCTTTTTCAAGACGCTTCAGTACATCGGCCCAGGTCCGCTTATTGTCGAGCTTCATCTTGTTAACATAGCCGTGTACCAGTTCTTTAAACGATCCCTGCGAGCGATGAAGCTGCATGATGTGCTGCTCGGCCAGGCGTTGTTGCTCAAGCTCTTGCTGGGGATTTTTTCCTTCAACAAGCCAGGCTCCGTACTTTTTCGCCAGCTCATTGTCCGTCACCAGTTTCATCTCAGGCCAGATGCCCAGCTGAATGAATTTCTCTTTCTTCCCTTTCTCAATGTAGTAACGGAAATAAAAAATCTTGCTGCCTGAAGGCTGAACTTTGACACCAAGCCTGCCGGTACCGCGCTGAGCGCTGTTGCTCCACACGTAGTACGACGTGCTTTTTATCTTCAATCCACGTATAGCAGTCTCGGTAAGATTAGCGGCCATGAGGTTGCCTTTCTGAGTATAAGCGTTACCTGACCCGATGCCCATTTTGGGTCAGGTAACGATAGTACAATGGGGAGACGCGACAACCAATCAGAAACAAAAATAACCTCATAACTGATTGATTATAGAAAATTAAAAATACAATAGGCGCCAATGGCGAACGATTAGAAACATGCCGATTTTATGACTCATAATCGCTTGGTCGCTGGTTCAAGTCCAGCAGGGGCCACCAAGAAAACTTATATAAATCATCCTATTACAACCACCCTTCCCCGTTTCGATTTTTCCTGTTTTACCCGAGTGTCTCAAAAGTGTCTCACCAGAAAATATCGTGCCTCATCGACGACGCAGTTTAGACATCGGAAACAGGCAAACGGCAGGCGAAAAAAAACCTGCTCTCGCAGGCTTGGCTCAGAACCAAACGCATCTTGCTTGGCCCTGGGATGGGGCGGCGCCGGATTTACCCGGCCGGGGATCATAATGGATTCCGTAATGCTTTCCATAGTCTTAAACGTATGGCCGCAATTGATATTAGTGCATTGGTGATAATGTTCTTTGGTGGTATCCCGGTTACGAAGCGGGTTAGAAGTCCAGCCTCATAAGAAGCTCGTCATGGAACACACCATCAACACATAATGCAGCGGTATCTGTTGCCCATTCTTTGAATCCAACAGAACGATAAAGCGCCTGCGCCGGACGGTTTGTCGAGACGACGGAAAGCTTCACCGTCCTCACCGTTCCAACCGCCTGCAGTGCTGCCGCCAGAAGCGCCCTGGAAAGACCGCTGCCCCTCAGTTCAGCCCGGACATACATTCCCCAAAACGTGGCCACATGGCTCAGCTTTGGCGCAGTACTGAAACTGATGCCAATGATGCCCTGCAATCTATTGTGCAGGTCAAACCCGCCAAATACCGTATTTAACAGCAGGCGCTCAGCAAAGAACTCATCAGGCTTCTGGCTTTCATCTGCAAATGAAGCGCCGAATGCCTCCGGGTAAAGCCTGAGAGCTTCGAGTCTGACATACCTGAAATCGCCAACATGGTTTCTGGTAACGCGGCGTACCGTAAATACGTCCATTTCCCGCTCCCTACTGCCGCAATGATGATGTTCGTTATCCTCGGCGGGGCTGAATTTAACACCACCCCCGGCAACGCCTGCCCATCATTGCCTGTTTTCAGACGATATTATTATCCAGAAGGGCGGTGCCGTAAGAATTATCGACAGTACACAACCACCGGCCGTCGCCCTCCCGGCGGAATACATAGGTAGCCCGCCGGATGGCCTCGGCCGTTCCGCCCTGATCGTCCGGGAAACGAAGCACCGTTTCCATGATAACCAGAGCATTTCCGCCGCCTTCAATAACCTGCATTTTCCCCTGCTCCACAATGAGCCGATCCTGGAAATAGTCAGATATGGCAATGAAAGCGCGGCGAATATCGTCTTTACCCCGGGCTATCATGCCCGGTTTAACAACCAGCGCCGCATCTTCGGCGTAATGCGCCATCAGCGCGTCAAAATCTTTTGCTGAGATAGCCTTATCACATGACGCAATGATCTGCCGGATCGGGTGTGAATTCATGTATTACTCCCCTGAGAATTAACCTTTTCTATTTACCATAACATCTAACACCCGCCCCCTGAAAGGCGCGCTAACGCTTCTCTGTAGTGTTATGCTGCCCCTCGGCGATCAACCTCAACCCGCTGGCGGCTCGCATCAGGCACGCTTTGGCCTCTTCCGGCGTTAATTGTATCCCCCTGGCCCGGGTCTGTTCTATGAGGTCGGCGGTGCGGATGCGTACGCCGTTAGTTTCGGAGCAAACCACATGCGCGAAGGCATCACCCAACTCGTTCTCTCTTATCATTATCAGCCCACCCCTATTACGGGAAAGGCTACCCGAAGTAGGGAAAAAAACGTTATTACCGGACAAACAGCAGGTAAACTATCCACTCCAATAACAGAGGCGGTGAAGCGATATGCTGCAAGTATGGGGAAGGAAAACGTCATCCAATGTCCAGGCGCTGATGTGGTGCATCGGTGAATTGCAACTCGATTATCAGCGTTACGATATCGGCCATAAATACGGCGGCAATGACACGCCGGCGTTTTTAGCCATGAATCCCAACGGCACCGTGCCGGTGTTGCAAGATAACGCTGGCCCGGCGTTATGGGAAACGGGCGCCATACTGCGGTATCTGGCAGCCAGGTATGGGAAGGATGTTTTTTGGCCGCGGGATGAGAATTGCCGGGCGCAGGTGGATATGTGGGCGGAGTGGTCAAAAATTAATGTGGCGCTTAACTTTACCGCCCCCATTTTCTGGCGCGTGGTGCGCACGGCGGCGAACGAGCGGGATCCGCTGGCGATTGGCCGCGCGGTGGAAACGCTGGCAACCGTTTTATCTATCGCTGAACGCCAGTTAGCCCTGCATCCTTATCTAACGGGTCATGAATTGACTTTAGCGGATATACAGTTCGGCCATGTACTATATCGTTATTATGATATTGATATTCCTCGCCCGGCGTTGCCTCATTTGCAAGCCTATTATCAACGGCTAGCTTCCCGGCCGGCGTACAAAAAACATGTGATAATTTCTTACGAGGAATTACGCGTTTTCTGATGTCGCGAAAACAGCGGTCGCCAGGGGCCGTTTTTCAGCCTGCGCTCTTTATCTGATTTTCGCCGCCTCCAAGCCATGGCTGCAAGATAAAGGTTCTCGTTACTTATCCGTGTAAATAGAACTAGTATTGTCAAAATTATTTCCAAACGATAATGTGAATGGTATATTCAGTTGCAGCGCGCCATCATGCGATAAAGCAAAAAGAATAATAAATTATATTTTCATGATTATTTATTTTGTTATTAAATTTATTTAATAATTAATTCCAATCACATGTTATAAATACATTATCGAGGTAATTAATGGCAAACCGGTATCCCCTGACTGTGCAACTGCATCATATCCAGGCATGGCTGCTCAGCGGATTGTCCAAACAGGACTATTGCGCGCGCGAAAAATTGACGTTAAGTACCTTTTATTATTGGTTAAATAAAAACAAGTTTGACGCGGAAAAAGGCAATATCGGGGCGGCCGGGCGCACCGAGCTCTTGAGAGACGACCCCAATACCGTGACCCTGCACCTGCCCAATGGCTGTTCTGTCAGCTGTTATCCCGGCCAGCTCACCACCATTATGCAAGCGTTGGCCCTGGCATAACGGCGGCGCCGCCGCGGAATTTACCGGCCGTCCGGGGTCAGGCCGTTGCCTGCGGTTGCAAAAGTACGGTTCGGCCACTGCCATTGCTACCTCATAACCGGTCAGCAGGCGACTTACCCGATGGGTAACGCGGATAGCGCTCAAGACAGGCTGTTTTATACGATGGCGGTAAAGCAACTTAGCTGAAATTGGCTGTTTCCGGCCGCCGGGGTGGTCGCTGTATGCCTGGGAATTGCCTTTGTAGAATAGCGCATGGGAAGGTTAATAATAAGAGTAAAGAAACTGTGTATCGCAGCAGGATAAAAAGCCCCCGTAACATGAACAAGGGCTTGGTCAGCGGCGGATTAACGCCGGGCTAATATATCACATCGCCGCCCGAGTAGCTCAGGCTATAAATTAACCGCAGGTCACCCAACGTAACGGTTTCGGTGCCGTTAAACTTATTAATGGTACCAAAAAAACGATTGTTATAGATCATTTTGCCATCCTGGAATTCGGATGGGCCCCGGATAGGCTGTTCAAGCGTCGACCTTGCCAGGTTTTGCCTGACAAACGCATAGATTTTCCTGACAGAATCGTCTGAATCCTCATGATTGATTACCCCGCCTTCGTATGTCATGATCCAAATGGGCTTATTATCTTTAAGTATTAAAATTTTGCCATTTAACGAGCGGTAACCTACATAATAATTCCGATAAATAAAATTATCACTGCAATGCTCGATTACTTTCATGTCACCGCTAAGGGTGTCCCTGATAAGGATATTATCAGGAAATTTATAGAGGAACTTATTTGCTTCGACTAAAAATTTAATCATTATATTTGTACAAGTCCTTGGAAAAGAGGGCGCGTTATAATAAATTCGCTACCTTGGCATTATATTAAGAAAAAGATCAAAATATTTGCCCATCAACCCAAAGAGCACCTCACAACGCCAGACTAGCATCATATTATTTGTCTTAGCAAGGCATTATATTTGTTAAATCGTCTATTTAAATATAGCTTTTACCCAATCGCAACGCATGCCAATAATTAATATACATATTATTTATTTATTTTATGTTTTTGCCAGAAAAAGCAAGAGGATCTAAATGAAGGGAAAGCGGCATTTTGCCGAATAAACGCATGTCCGCAGAATGTCATGACGAAGAAAGTAGGGAACGGTAAGGATAATCGCCTTTTGCGGGTTAGTCATAAGAAACCCGGCCTGAAGGCCGGGCGAAGTATTTATCTCATTACAGGAAAACCATCATTAAAATGTCTGCCAATGCTCATCCTGGCTGGAGGGCGTCTTGCGGCCGGCAATGGCCCGCGGCGCTTTGCCTGCCGGCACCGGCCGGCCCGGAGCGGAGATACCGGCCTGTTTTAACTTGAACACTGAAACCATCTCGGTCAGATGACGCGCCTGTTCTTCAAGCGAGGCGGCCGCGGCCGCCGATTCCTGTACCAGCGCCGAGTTTTGCTGGGTGACGCTGTCCATTTCAGTTACCGCCTGGCCGATTTGCTGAATGCCTTTGCTTTGCTCATCCGAAGCCGAGGCGATTTCGCTCATGATATCGGTCACATGGGTGATGGCCTTTACGATATCCTCCATGGTTTCGCCTGCGTGCGCCACCTGGGTTGAACCGACGTTAACCCGTTCCACCGATTCGTTAATCAGGGTCTCGATTTCTTTCGCCGCTTCGCCGCTGCGTTTGGCCAGGTTGCGTACTTCACTGGCCACCACGGCGAATCCCCTGCCCTGTTCGCCGGCGCGGGCTGCTTCCACCGCGGCGTTCAGCGCCAGGATATTGGTCTGGAAGGCGATACTGTTAATCACGCCGATAATATCCACTATGCGCCGCGAACTGGAGGCGATACTGCCCATGGTGGCGACCACTTCCTGCACGCTGGCGCCGCCTTTCCTGGCGGTTTGCGAGGCCGATTCCGCCAGTTTGCTGGCCTGGTGCGCATTGCCGGTATTTTGCTGCACTGTCGAGTTGAGTTCCTCCATACTGGCCGCCGTTTGCTCCAACGCGGAGGCCTGCTGTTCGGTACGGGACGACAGATCGGTATTCCCCATGGAGATCTCGCTTGATCCCTGGTAAATCGCTTCGGCGCTGGCCCTGATGCTGGTCACCGTGGTGACCCAGCTGTTTTGCATTTCCAGCAGGAACGGAATTAACTGGCCAACGCAGTTGCGCCCGAAATTCTTGATCTCGACATCAAGCCGCCCGGCCGCCAGTTCGGTGAAATAGTATTTTATGGTGTCGAGGGGTTTGACCAGATAACGCACCAGGTAACGATCGGTAATCACCATAAGGAGAATTCCCGCCAGTAGCGCGCCCATTAGCGTGCGCTGACACCAGGAGACCAGCAGGTTTATGCGGATACTCGAGTCCGCCTTGATTTTTTCTATCGAGGCATTATATGAATGCATAGCGGTAGTGAACTGTTTGCGCAATGTCAGATACGGGTCGGCGAGCTGACGCTCGGCATCGTCCAGCCGTCCGGTTTGCACCGCCAGGGCGAGCGGCTGAATGCCCTTGGTAAACAAATCGAAGGATGAGTTATAGATGTTATCTACCAGTGCCGGTTCCAGCAGCCCATGATCCATGACTTTAAACTGTTTTAATCCCGCATCGATGGCGTTCATCTCTTCCGAGACCGCAGCCATTTCATCGTCAAAAGCCTGCTTATTGCCGGCCTTGGCCTGCTTGGCGGCCCGCTCCAGCGTGGTGACCACGCGGTAGTAGTGATCGTTGGCGCCGTTGATGACGTCACCGTTAACCTGTTGATTATCGCTAAGCTTCAGGGTTTCGTTAACTTGATTTAAGGAAAATAGCGTAAACGTCGATACCGCTGCCCAGAGCAACGAAAAAATAATGAGGATGAAGACCAATACCCACCTGATTTTAAAATTTTTCAATATATTCATTTACTTTTCCTTTCGTGCTCTCTTTGTTATTCCTTGCCCGGGCATCCTCTTGACGGTTGCCTTGGCATGTCGGCTTATCTCTTGGCGCCGGTAAATCAGGTTCAGGACGGGGCCTTATGAAAATATGCCTTCTGTTAATGGCAATACCCTAATCATCGGCAAAAGCAGGCCAAGGTTTATAGTGCGGAGAATATTTATCCGCATTATTAATCAACGGCGTTAAAATTGGGTTTAAGGTAAAGATAAAAGTATTGCCATAGCCGTCAGGATGGCCGTTTAGGCGCGCAAAGCGTACATGTACTGTATGAAGGTATTATTAGACATCGAACTATATACCATCTTTGATAAGGCGTTCCCATCCTGATAGTGACCTAAGGAAGTATATTTTAAGGCATTGTAATTAGAGGTAAAAAATGACGTTACTTTTGGCATCACGCTTGTTTATTGAGAACAGTTATTTATATATTGACTCTATTACCCTGCGCGGCATACCGCGTTTAACATGATATAGGCTAAAATACAGGCCGTCATTTTCGTACCATGCTGAAATGGCTAAAAGAAAAAACATGACTGTGTACAAAAACCTATTATATATCACTTATTAATATTCCATCGGTTCAAGAGGAAAGTATGCTCAGCGTTAATGCCAACGATAAATCATATTGCAATAATATAACATATAGCGAGATACCGGAAAAAAATCGCACAGACGTTAGTTTATATGATCATAAAAAATTTACCGAAAACATTAATTTTATTAAAGAAATTTATCGAGCTAAGTATCAGCCAACAACCAATATCACACCTCATGCATTCGTGAATGATTACCTGACCGTATGTGTCGATGCGTCATCTGACTCGCCCCCCTGCCTGCCGGCGCGCAATCATGAGATAAGGCCAAGTCCGGATACCTGCCAGCGTAATTTATTCAGGTTCATGCTAAATACCTGGTTTCAGTGGTACGAAGCAGACGTTGAGGAAAATATTAAGATAAAACTTACCCAATGCATGCGTTTATTTTTGCATGAATATGAGAACTATCACTATTCTGGCACGCCGTTGTCCGACCATGCCATGCTGGAACAGACCTTCGTCCTGCCGGAGGAATTAAAATGTATCCTGCCGCCGGGAGTATTTGTGGAAAAAATCATATTGGAAACGATGATTTATTTACTTTCGCAAGAGAAAACGGATTTTTTTTGTACCCCGACCCTGCTTTATGGACATCAGGCGAATAGAATCAATAACCACTTTCCTCTTTATTTAAGGGAGGATACGCAGAAGCGTTTTCACATTGCCCGCGTCAGGATGGAAACACTCGCTATAGGCCATTATCTGATGATGCCTTTATTATCTATGCAAAGAGGAGAAGATGGTGTTTTATCCCAGGGTGATCATTTCAGCGCTATTTTAGTGGAAAAAAAATCAAGGGGTTTTGTTTTTAATATCTTCGACAGTTACGACTCAGGAGAGGAGAATGAAGATAAAGAAAAATTACTAGACGCTCTTATTGACGAATCAAGTGATAACGAAATTCGCTATTTTGGCCAGCAGTTTCAATTTAATAATGATTGTAGTATTCATACGTATAATTTTCTCAGATTATGCACTCTGGCGCCGTCCGCCGCATTATCTGAACAGCATCAAATTCGTCAGATGACCGAACGCTATATACTCAATATCAAATCATTGCAGCAACTGCTCGGGAGAGATGACAACGCAACAAGCCAGATGTTACGTACGTTTTTTGTTCTGGACGGGATTAAAAGCGGTTATACGCAGGGGATGACCCATGATTTCGAATTGCTGGGCAAGATCTATGATGTACAGGAAGGCGGCGCCGTTGCCGGCAACGCCACCCGTCCCCCCGGCTTTTGGCAACGATTGCGCCGTAACCCATCATTGACCTTGAGGCCCTGGAAGCGGAGCGGCAAAAATAGCACATCGCCGGCGTGACATTAATTAGCGCCGGGCAGGGACCGGCGGAACGCCGCCGCATCCCTGGCCAGCGCGTCAATATGGGTGCCTAATATTTTGATTTTGTGGATTAACGGATTGCGATCGGGCGAGCTGTCCAGGTTGTTGAGCTGGCTTATCAGTAGCGCATTTTGTTCACGCAGCTTTGCTTCGCGGCGCAGGCTCAAATCCAGTTGTTGCTGCAAAGTCTGATGGTCCAGCTGCCACAGTTTATGGTGGCGGCCAAAGCTTTGCTCCAGCTCCGTCAACGCATCGTTTAACCGTGTTTCGAACTCTTGCAACAACATAATCGTTCCTTAAAAATGACCTTTGGCGAAGTATAATCACTGTCGGCATAGCCAACGAATGCATTAGTGCCCGCCTTTTTTCACCGGTTAAATGCTTACCAAAACGTCCTGGGAAGCAGGCCGGAAACCGCTTGCGGCATCAGATTTTTACCGCGCGCAACACCACGAATTTTGGATTCGAACCAAGTGTAGTGCAGTTGCCGAATAACTGTTTGATCTGATGATAATAATCTAAGTGTCGGTTGGCAACGACGCGTAATTCCCCCCCGACGCGCAGGGTGCGCTTCGCATCCCGGAACATTTCCCTGGCGATGTGATCGGTTATCGCCTGCTGCTGGTGGAACGGCGGGTTGCATAACACCGCCTGCACGCTGCCGGCGTCATAACCCGCCAGCGAATTTTCCACGCTGAACCGGCAGCGCGCCATATCCTGGGGGCGGTTAATCTCTATATTAATCCGGCTCGATGCGACCGCCATATAGGATTCATCGACAAAATGCACTTCGGACCCGGGATTTTGTCCCAGGGCGGTTAAACCCAGCACGCCGTTGCCGCAGCCCAGATCGACCAGGGTGCCGTCGAGCCCTTTGGGCAGATGGTGCATAAAGAACCGGGCGCCGATATCAAGCGACGCGCGGGAAAACACATTGGCATGATTATGGATCTGGTATCCGCTCTCCTCAAGGGTCCAGACGCAGCGCCGATCGGGACTGTCCGCCGCCGGCGCGGTCACCTGGCTGAAAATCAGCCGGGCTTTCTTTTTGGCCAGGGACGTGCGCGTGGGCCCGAGGATATCGCTAAACCGTTGCAGGGTGGAGTTATGGATATCCTTAACCTTTCCCGCCGCGATAACCTGCGTGGCGGCGGTGGCCACCCGGCGCAGGGCATAGAGCTGATACTCCAGCAGCGCCAGGGTCTTGGGAATTTTCATCACCACCAGGCCGGGGGCGTCCGGCAGCGGGGACAGGCTGTCCAGAAAATGGATTTCACCGTCGTCGCCGGGATTTTGCCGGTCATTATGCCGGGTCGCCAACTGGCTGAGGTAGGAGTCGCCGCTGCTATAGGGCGAGAGGGCGCGCAGCGCGCAGGCCAGCGCGCCGAAGCTGTCGTTGAGAATCAGCGTCGGCCCGGCGACGGCGCCCAGGGTGGCGATATGGGCCAGCAGGTATTCGTCCGCCGCATCCCAGGCCTGTAAATTGTCATCGGCCGCGCCGGGCGGATATCTGTCAAGCTCCAGCGTGCCGGAAGCATAGTCAAAGCGGCTCATAGGCCTTTCCTGAAACAGTCAAATTGGGGTGTTTATCCCTGAAAACGCCACCGCAGTAAACTCTTTTTTCATCCGCCGGGCAAAAACCGCGCCGATCGGGGCGATTTAACGCCGGACGGGCGGGGTTAACCTGCCCGCAGGGATGTTTTCCTTCTACTATTAGCGTGCTAATCTGAGGCTTCGTTTACCACTGCGCAGGATAATGATTCAGTATGATTCGCTTCGCTGTGATAGGTACTAATTGGATTACCCGGCAATTTATCGATGCCGCCCATGAGAGCGGCAAGCTTAAACTGACGGCCATCTATTCCCGCACCCTCCCACAGGCGCAAATACTTGGGATCGATTATCCGGTCCAGTACTATTTCGACTCGCTGGAGGCCCTGGCGCAATCCGATGCCGTAGACGCAGTGTACATCGCCAGCCCCAACGCCATGCACTGCTCCCAGGCGTTGTTGCTCCTGGGCAATAAAAAACATGTGATCTGCGAGAAGCCGCTGGCCTCCAACCTGCGCGAGGTGGAAGACATGATTGCCTGCGCGCGCGCCAATGGCGTCGTGCTGTTCGAGGCGTTTAAAACCGCCAGCCTGCCTAATTTTCATGCTTTGCAACAAGCGCTGCCGCGCGTGGGCAAATTGCGCAAGGTGTTGCTTAACTATTGCCAATATTCCTCGCGCTACCCGAAATATCTGGCCGGTGAACAGCCCAATACCTTTAATCCGGCATTTTCCAACGGCTCCATCATGGATATCGGCTTCTATATGCTGGCGAGCGCTGTGGCGCTGTGGGGCGAGCCGCTGCGCCTGTACGCCACCGCCTCGTTGCTGGCCAGCGGCGTTGACGGCCACGGCACGGTGTGCCTGGATTATGGCGATTTTGACGTGACGCTTAGCCATTCAAAGGTCAGCCAGACCGCGTTGCCAAGCGAAATCCAGGGGGAAGACGGGTCCCTGGTGATTGAAAAAATGTCCGAATGCCAGCAGATCACCTGGGTGCCGCGCAGCGGCAATAAGCAGGATCTTACCCAGCCGCAGCATATCAATACCATGCTCTACGAAGCGGAACATTTTGCCGCGCTGGTGGAAAACAACGAGGTGGAGCACGCCGGTCTGGCGCATGCGCGCGCCACCGCCGCCCTGTTAACCGAAATCCGCCGCCAGACCGGCGTGGTATTTCCCGCCGATAATCCCACGGCTAGCAGCCATGCCGTTGACGCACGCGCCGGCGGCCTGGCGATAAACGCCCGGGATGGGGGGACGGTGGCATGACGACCGCGGCCAAACCCATTCTGATCCTGCAAACCGGCGACGCGCCGCCGGATGTGATCGCGGCTAACGGCAATTACGACACGATGTTCCTGCAGGCGACCGACCTGGACCCACGGCAGGTGTGGATTGTCCACCTGCCGGGCGGCGAACGGCCCGACACGCCCGATGCCTATTGCGGCGTGCTGATTACCGGGTCGGCGGCCATGGTGACCGAACGGCTGGCCTGGAGCGAATTCGCCGCCGCGTGGCTGCGCCGGGCGATGGCGGCCGGGATACCGATTTTCGGCGTCTGCTACGGCCACCAGCTGCTGGCCTACGCGCTGGGGGGCGAGGTGGACTATCTTGCCGACGGCATGGAGGTGGGCACCCAGGCGATTGAAGTATTGCCCGCCGCCGTTAACGACCCGTTGATCGCCCGGCTGCCGGAGCGGTTCCAGGCCAATCTGATCCATTCGCAGACCGTGATCACGCCGCCCGCGGGCGCCACCGTGCTGGCCCGATCGGCGCGCGATCCCCACCAGATCCTGCGCTATCGCCATAATGTGATCACCACCCAGTTCCATCCGGAGTTTTCCGCCGCGGTGATGCATGATTTTTTAGCGGGCATGACGGCCGAGGAGCCGATGCGCGGACCGGAGCTGGCGCAAATCGGCCGCGGGATCGCCGATACGCCCGACAGCGAGGCCTTGATGGCGGCGTTTGTCCGGCAATGCCTGCGGGCGGGATAACGCGGCGCGTCCGGGGTAGCGCGAGGTTAACCGGACGGGAGATTGACTGTCGCAAATTTTTACATTAATGTTGCGCCTAGCAAAGGGGAGTAACTTCTTCGTCGGTTTGCCGTCAATACGATGCCAACGCATCCGGCTACCGGGCAATCAGGACAGCGGAATCAATCCTGTCCTGCGTTGTAAGTGAGACCTTGCCGGAAGGCGAGGTATGTTTGCATCCTGGATCAGGAAAAAACGGCTGCGTCTTCCGACGTTAGCCGTTTTTTTTTGAGGATATCCCTGATGAATACCGTTGGCACACCTTTGCTGTGGGGCGTTTTTTCCGTGGTGGTCGTTATCATGCTGGCCATCGACCTGCTGCTCCAGGGCAAAACCATGACGTTGAAACGCGCCGCCTGCTGGTCCGTGGTGTGGGTCTCCCTATCCCTGCTGTTTAACGCCGCCTTTTGGTGGTATCTCGCCACCACCCAGGGGCGCGCCGTGGCCGACCCGCAGGCGCTGGCATTCCTTACCGGTTACCTGATTGAAAAAGCGCTGGCGGTGGATAATGTCTTTGTCTGGCTAATGCTGTTCGGTTATTTCGCCATACCGGCGCAGCTGCAACGGCGGGTACTGGTCTACGGGGTATTGGGCGCCATCGTACTGCGCACCCTGATGATCTTTGGCGGCAGCTGGCTAGTGACCCGGTTCGACTGGCTGCTGTATATTTTCGGCGCCTTCCTGCTGTTTACCGGGATTAAAATGGCCTGGTCAAAAGAGGATGACGCCGCGCTTGACCAAAAACCGCTGGTACGCTGGCTGCGCGGCCATTTGCGCATGACCGGTGAAATCCACGGCGAGCGCTTTTTTGTCCGCCAAAACGGCGTACTGTTCGCCACGCCGCTGATCCTGGTGCTGATCCTGGTGGAATTCAGCGACGTCATTTTCGCCGTCGACAGTATTCCGGCTATTTTTGCCGTCACCACCGATCCCTTTATCGTCCTGACCTCCAACCTGTTCGCTATTCTGGGCCTGCGCGCCATGTATTTTATGCTGGCGGGCGTGGCCGAACGCTTCTCGCTGCTGAAATATGGCCTGGCGCTGATCCTGGTCTTTATCGGCGCCAAGATGCTGATCGTGGATATTATCCATATTCCCGTGGCGATATCCCTGGGCGTGGTGGCCTCTATTCTGGCAGCCACCCTGCTGATTAACGCCTGGGTTAACCAGCGTAAAGGGGGTTAACGCGTCGAGACGGCTTTATGTTCCGCGGCGAACGGGTCGATGCCGCGTAATTGCATACGGCGAAAGCGCACGATATTAATGCCGTTGACAATCAAAAAGCTGCCTTCGATAAGCGAGCCGCCGATAGAGCCAAGCCAGATATTATGGATGACCCAGCCGGCGGTGGAACACCACATCACGCAGCGGGTGGTCAGCCCGCGGGTGCGGAACAGCGCCCAGGTGCTGATAACCGTACCGATAATGGGCAGCAGCTCCACGGCGTGCTTGACCTCGGAGAGCCCGAGCGCCAGGGTGAGGATAATGAATGCAAACATCACCAGAATGCTGCGGGTACGTGTTGAGATCACCGTACGCAGCGCATTCAGCACCGCGCTCATGCCCGCGGCGTTGGCGCCCATCAGGAAAAAATGGCAACCGATGATAAAGCTGTAAAGCGCGAGCTGCAGTTTGAACTTGCGATCGTCACGTTTGATAAACATGGTGATGCCGACAAAAAATGCCAACACCCCCACGCCCTGAGCGACCCAGTAAAGGCTCATGGCACGGCATTCCTGTAATTTGGGGAAAGAATAAAATGAAAACGGCGCTTCATAATTATGAAACGCCGTTCTTATAGTAAGGATTCAGGCCGGTTTTTACAACGTTACGCCGCTTTTAAATATGGCCAGTTCCCGGAAATCATTCACTTCGTTGCGCGTGTGCTTGCCATTGGCAATGGCGACGATTAAATCGACGAACTCCGCCAGCACCTGATCCATCGCGACGCCGTGAATCAACCGGCCGGCGTCGAAATCAATCCAATGAGGCTTTTTCGCCGCCAGTTCGCTGTTGGTGGCAAGCTTCACCGTCGGCACAAAACCGCCGTAAGGCGTGCCGCGCCCGGTGCTGAACAGCACCATATGGCATCCCGCGCCCGCCAGGGCGCTGGTGGCCACCGCGTCGTTGCCCGGCGCGCTGACCAGGTTGAGGCCCGGCACATGCAGGCGCTCCCCGTATTTCAGCACGTCCATCACCTTGCTCTGGCCGGCTTTTTGCGTACAGCCGAGGGATTTCTCCTCCAGGGTGGTAATGCCGCCGGCCTTATTCCCCGGCGATGGGTTTTCATAAATCGGCTGTTGATGGGCGATAAAATATTGTTTGAAATCATTGACCATATGCACGGTCTTTTCAAACGTCGCCTCGTCCCGGCAGCGGCTCATCAGGATACGCTCGGCGCCGAACATTTCCGGTACTTCGGTTAATACCGAGGTGCCGCCGTTGGCGATGACATAATCCGAGAAGCGTCCCAGCAGCGGATTGGCGGTAATGCCGGACAACCCGTCCGAACCGCCGCATTCGAGGCCGAATTTCAGCTCGCTGAGTTTGCCCGGCTGGCGCTTATCCTCGCGCATCGCCAGGTAAAGCGCGCGCAGGCACTCCAGCCCCGCCTCCACTTCATCATCCTGCTGCTGGCAGACCATAAAGGTCACCCGCTGCGGATCATACTCGCCAAGCGTGGTGCGGAACACGTCGACCTGATTGTTTTCGCAGCCCAGGCCAATCACCAGCACCGCGCCGGCGTTGGGATGGCGCACCATGTTTTGCAGCATGGTGCTGGTGTTTTCATGATCCTGCCCCAGCTGCGAGCAGCCGAACGGATGGGTAAACAGATGAACGCCGTCGATATCCTCGGCGCCAAAGGTTTCCTTCAAAAAACGCTGCTGGATCTGTTTGGCGATGCCGTTGACGCAGCCGACGGTCGGCAGGATCCACAGCTCGTTGCGGATGCCCACCTCGCCGTTGGCGCGGCGGTATATCTGAATCTCACGATCGGGCATCTGCGCCGGCAGGGTTTTGAAATCCGGCAGGTACTGATATTCATCCAGGTCGCTAAGATTGGTCTTGGCATTTTGCGAATGAATGTGCTGGCCGGGAGCGATGGGGCTCAGCGCATGGCCGATGGGCAGACCATATTTAACGATCATTTCGCCCTCGCCTATGGGCGCCAGGGCAAACTTATGGCCCCGGGCGATAGGCTGGGGCAGCGTGATGGTCACGCCCCCGATTTCCACCGTTTCATTCGTGTCGAGGTCTTGCAGGGCGACCGCCACATTGTCTGAGGAATGAATTTTAATAATATTCATGAATTAACCTTTTTGCTTTCAGCAATAGGCTGAAACGGCAGTGCGCATGCCTTGGTCGATAATGGCCTGCAACTGCTGTTCAACCTGTTTCGCCAGGCCGGGAACCTTGAGCAGATCCTGTTCCCAATGCTCTGTATCGCCCAACACGTCATTTACTAAGGTGCTTAACGCCACCTCGCCTTTGTCCACGCCGCTCCAAAGCGATTTGAAACGGGTAATCCATTTTTCATCATCCTGCATCGGGTAGCTTTCGCCGTTGCGTTCTCCGCGGTAAAACGCGATCAGCGCCGCCAGGGCGAAGGTCAGCCGGGCCGGAAGCTCGCCGTGTTTTTCACGATAGGACAACAGCTGCGGCAGGATGCGGGTACGGAATTTGGTCATGCCGTTCAGGGAGATGGACAATAACTGATGCTGGATAAAGGGGTTGCGGAAACGGCTTAGCACCGCCTGCGCAAACGAGGTCAGTTCATCATGGGGCAGATCCAGCACCGGCACGATTTCTTCGGCGATGGTTTTTTCCACATAAGCGCTGATCAGTTTATCGTTCATCGATTCGCCGACGGTGTCCAGGCCGGACAGGAAAGCTACCGGCACCAGCGCGGTGTGCGCGCCGTTAAGGATGGCGACCTTGCGTTCTTTGTAGGGCTTGATGTCGTCGACGATGCGCACGTTCAGGTCCATCTGGTCCAGGCGCAGTTCCTTGGCCAGCCACTGCGGTCCCTGGATAACAAACAGATAAAAATACTCGGCGGTATCAAGGAAGGTGTCCTGGTAGCCCAGTTCGGCCTGCAGTTCTTCCACTTCGCCACGCGGGTAACCGGTCACGATACGGTCGACCAGGGTGGAGCAAAAGGTGTTGTGTTCATTGAGCCAGGTGGTGAACCCGGCCGGCAGCGCCCATTGTTGGGCGTAACGCAGCACCAGCTCTTTCAGCGCGTCGCCGTTATAGTCGATCAGTTCGCACGGCACCAGCACCCAGCCTTTATCGGCGGCGCCGTCAAAATAGCTGAAACGTTCGAACAGCAGTCGGGTCAGCTTGGCGGGATAGCTGGCGGGCGGCGTATCGGTCAGCTTGTCCCCGGCCTGGTAGCTGATGCCGGCCTCGGTGGTGTTGGAAAAGACGAAACGGATATTGGCGTCGTGCGCCAGGGCCAGGTAATCGTCGAATTCATGATAGATATTGATTTCACGGTTAACCGAGCGGATAAGCCTGGGCTCGCGCACCGCTTCGCCCTGTTCATTCAGGCCGCGGATAACGGTGGTGTACAGGCCGTCCTGGGTGCTGAGCGACGGCGGGAAATCCGTATTGATTGGACGGATGATAACGATGCCGGCGTCCAGATCGGTATGTTCATTAAGCAGATCCAACTGCCAGTCGATAAAAGCGCGTAAAAAATTTCCCTCGCCGAACTGGATGACACGCGTGGTGTACTGGGGTCCGGGAAAGTTTTGACGATTTAGCGTTTGCATGCGAAATTTACCTTAAAAATTACCCGGCTGCGGATAATAAAAAATAGCGTTTTAACCGGGCGAGCCTAAGGCCCGCCCCCAGAATCAAAGCTCAATGGCGAAGTAGTTTTTCGCGTTATCAAAGCAGATATTTTTCACCATTTCGCCCAGCAGGTTGATATCCGCCGGCGCTTCGCCCGCTTCCACCCAGTGGCCCAGCATGCGGCACAGGATGCGGCGGAAATACTCGTGGCGGGTATAGGACAGGAAGCTGCGGCTATCGGTCTGCATGCCGACAAAGCGGCTCAGCAGACCCAGGTTGGCCAACTGCAGCATCTGGCGTTCCATACCGTCTTTCTGGTCGTTAAACCACCAGCCCGGGCCGAACTGCATTTTGCCCGGCATGCCTTCACCCTGGAAGTTGCCGATCATGGTGCCGATAATTTCGTTATCCGACGGGTTCAGGCAATACAGGATGGTTTTCGGCAGGGCGTTGTTACGGGCCTGCGCATCCAGCAGGCGGGACAGCGCCATGGCGACCGGCTGGTCATTGATGGAGTCGAAGCCGGTATCCGGGCCGAGCTGTTTCAGCATGCGGGTATTATTGTTGCGCAGCGCGCCGATATGGTATTGCTGGGTCCAGCCGCGGCGGGTGTATTCACTGCCCAGGAATATCAGCACCGCGGTGCGGAACTGGGCGATTTCGTCCTTGGAGGGCAGCTTGCCGTCCAGACGGCGGGCCAGGATGCCGTTCAGGGTGTTTTCGTCCGCTTCGCCATAAACCACCACGTCCAGCGCATGGTCGGAGACCTTACAGCCATGGGCGGCAAAATGGTCCAGACGTTTTTTCAGCGCGTCGGTCAGGGTGCTGAAGCTGGTGATGGCGGTGTCGGCAGCGGCTTCCAGCAGCTTCATATAATCGTTAAAGCCTTCCGCTTCTATATTAAAGGCTTTATCCGGGCGCCAGCTCGGCAGCACTTTGATATTGAAGCTGGCGTCTTCGGCCACCGCCTTGTGGTGAACCAGGGAATCCACCGGATCATCGGTGGTGCCGGCCAGCTTCACGTTCATCTGTTTCATGATGCCGCGGGCGGAGAAATTGTCCTGGGCCAGCATTTCGTTGCCGCGATCCCAGATTTCCCGCGCGGTGGCGGGGCTCAGCAGTTTATCGGTGATGCCGAACGGACGGCGCAGTTCCAGGTGGGTCCAATGGAACAGCGGATTGCCGATGGTATGGGGAACCGTCTTGGCCCAGGCTTCGAATTTTTCATAGTCCCCGGCGTCGCCGGTGCAAAAACGCTCGGCCACGCCGTTGGTGCGCATGGCGCGCCATTTATAGTGATCGCCTTTCAGCCAGATATCGTACAAATTCTTGAAACGGTAATCTTCCGCAATCTGTACCGGCGGCAAATGGCAATGGAAGTCATAAATCGGCTGGTCCACGGCATAATCATGATACAAACGGCGAGCGAATTCGCTATCCAACAAAAAATCTTCAGTCAAAAACTGGGACATTTCAGGCTCCTCACCTTCATTTCTTTGAGTTATGTTTCTTAAATGTTGAAAGGTGTTATACCAATTTAGCAGGAAAATGCAGATCCTGCCGGTGCTGATATACCATTTCCTGCCAAATTCAACAAAAACTCAACATATATAGGTCAGCTACAGGGCTTACGCCCGGCTAACGGGACGATTTATTATCCCTTAAAATAAAAATGGTTTTTGTGATGTCACTCAACTTTTAAATCTGTATGACAAGTTATCGTAGCGCCACATTGAGTCTGGACTCAATCATTTTGTTTAGATGACCGCACTCAGGGTCATGAATTCATCTGACGGGCCAGGGCGATGCGGATTTCCGGCGGCGATTTGCCGGCAGTCCAAACAGCGGTAAGCGGTATCGGGTTAAAGCGGCAGGCGTTGGCAAGGCGCGGGTCGTTAGACCGGATAACAGGCCGACAGAATATAACAATACCCGGAGAGCGCGCTCTCCGGCTGGCTCTATACCCGTCGTCCCCATGATATCTGGGTAGTGGTGATGACGGCTCATACTCATTGGGAGAAGTGGTAATGCGTAAAATAAAAGGGTTACGCTGGTATATGATCGCCCTGGTCACCGTTGGTACGGTGCTGGGTTACCTGACGCGTAACGCCATTGCGGTGGCAGCTCCTACCCTCCAGGACCAGCTGCATATCACCACACAGCAATATTCCTATATTATTGCCGCCTACTCTGCATGTTATACGCTCATGCAGCCGGTAGCCGGTTATGTACTGGATTTGCTGGGCACAAAAGTCGGTTACGCCGTATTCGCCATCGTTTGGGCGCTGATGTGTATGGCGACCGCGCTGGCCAGCAGCTGGGGCGGACTGGCGATTGCCCGTGGCGCCGTCGGCATGGCTGAAGCGGCTATGATCCCCGCCGGCCTGAAGGCCAGCAGCGAATGGTTCCCGGCGAAAGAACGTTCTATCGCCGTGGGTTACTTCAACGTCGGCTCGTCAATCGGGGCGATGCTCGCACCGCCGCTGGTCGTCTGGGCGATTGTGGTTCACAGCTGGGAACTGGCGTTCGTTATCGTCGGCGCGCTGAGCCTGGTCTGGGCCATCGCCTGGCTGGTACTGTATAAGCACCCGAAAAACCAGAAGAAACTGAGCGACGAAGAGCGCGAATATATTCTGGGCGGCCAGGAAGCACAGCATCAGGTAAACAACGCCAAGAAGTTGTCCGCCTGGCAGATTATCCGCAACCGTCAGTTCTGGGGCATCGCCATCCCGCGTTTCCTGGCTGAACCGGCCTGGGGTACCTTTAACGCCTGGATCCCGCTGTTCATGTTCAAGGCTTACGGGTTCAACCTGAAAGAAATCGCCCTGTTCGCCTGGATGCCGATGCTGTTTGCGGATCTCGGCTGTATCCTCGGCGGCTATATGCCTCCGTTCTTCCAGCGCATCTTCGGCGTTAACCTGATCGTTTCACGTAAACTGGTCGTGACCCTCGGCGGTTTCCTGATGATTGGCCCTGGCCTTATCGGTCTGTTTACCAGTCCTTACGTTGCCATCGGCCTGCTGTGCATCGGCGGTTTTGCCCATCAGTCCCTGTCCGGCGCACTGATTACGCTCTCCTCCGACGTCTTCGGCCGTAACGAAGTCGCCACCGCCAACGGCCTTACCGGCATGGCGGCCTGGACGGCAAGCACCATGTTCGCCCTGGTCGTAGGCGCCCTGGCGGACACCTTGGGCTTCAGCCCGCTGTTCGCGGTACTGTCGGTATTTGACTTACTGGCCGTGCTGGCGGTATGGACCATACTGCAAAACCGTCCGGTGGTAGAACTGCTGCCCGGGCAAGAGCCGCTCAAACCGGCCCATAGCTAAATGACGCCGCAACGCGCGCTGTTTTCCGCGCGACGCGGCGACCAATAGCACGTCCCTGAAATCCCCGGCACATGCATGACGCATTGCCGGGGATTTTTATTCCGGGGCGGAAAAGTAGGTGTAATGGGATATGTCCATCTAGGCGCTTCATTTAATAAGTGGTATAACAAATATGTCATCGATGTGAGTTCTAAACGAGCAACTTTTGACGCGTTGCGCAGTGATGGCGCGGCACCGACTAAAACGTTACCCAACATTTAAGAGCCTGTATCATGGAATTCACCGAAACCCGACGATTATACCAACAGCTGGCCGCCGAGCTGAAACAACGCATCGAGACCGGCGTCTATCCCGTGGGTGAAAAACTGCCGGCGGAGCGCTATATCGCGGAAGAGATGAATGTCAGCCGCACCGTGGTGCGTGAAGCCATCATCATGCTGGAAGTGGAAGGCTACGTTGAAGTGCGCAAAGGTTCCGGCATCCACGTCATCTCCAGTCAGCAAAAAAACCTGCTGCTGCCCAGCGGCGAGTTTCAGTTCACCACCGCAGGTCCGTTTGAACTCCTGCAGGCGCGCCAGCTGATCGAGAGCAATATCGCCGAATTCGCCGCCACGCAGGTTACCCGCCAGGATATCGTGTTATTAATGGATATCCAGGAAAATGCCCGCCTGGAAGATCGTTTCCGCGATTCAAAATGGGATCTGAAATTCCATGTCCAGGTCGCCCTGGCGACGCAGAACACCGCCATGGCCACCATTGTCGAGCAGATGTGGAGCCAACGGCTGCACAACCCGTACTGGCGCAAGCTGCATGAACATATCGATGATAAATCCATCGAAAGCTGGTGCGAAGATCACGATCATATCCTCAAGGCCTTGATCCGCAAAGACCCCTACGCGGCCAAACTGGCGATGTGGCAACATCTGGAAAACACCAAGCAAATGCTGTTCCACGCCACCACCGATGATTTCGAATTTAACGTCGACCGTTACATGTTTACCGAAAATCCGGTCGTACACCTTGATAGCCTGGCCAACGGCACCAAATAAACCCTCGCGTTGCATGTGATGATCAGGCCGCGGCGCGCCATTGAGGGCCCGCATCCGTGTAGGTGCCCTGGCGCCACGCCGGGGGCGTTCGTTCATTTCAGGCCAATGGCGCGCCATCCTTGACTCTCCTTACCCCGTCCCAGGCGGATGTGCGCGTTTTCAACCTCCTGTTTTTTTTAGTCTTGCCAAGCGCTTGCGCCCGACGGCCGGACCACGTCAGTAAGTGTCGTTTTTCTGTCAGCCCATGTAAAAGAAGCCTTTGCCAGGCGTTTTTATTGCAATATATCCTCGCGACGGGACGATTGTCGGTTATATTTCCCTGTCTCACGATGTCTGATTTTGTTACAGTGAGATGGCTTTTTTTACATTTTAACCAGGTTGTAAGCTGCTGTTTCAAGTTAGGAATGCTGAATGGATATACTAAAATCCCTGGTACATGCCCTCTGGCAACAGGATTTTGAAACACTTGCCGACCCTACATTGGTCTGGACCCTCTATTTGATATTGTTTGTCATTTTATTTCTGGAGAACGGCTTGTTGCCCGCGGCTTTCCTGCCCGGGGATAGCCTGCTGATCCTGGTGGGCGTGCTGATAGCCAAAGGCACCATGAATTTTCCCCTGACCCTGCTGATACTGACAGCGGCCGCCAGCCTGGGATCGTGGATCAGTTATATACAGGGTAAATGGCTGGGCAATACGCGCATGGTGCAAAGCTGGCTGTCCCATTTGCCGGCGCAATATCACCAGCGCTCGCATTCTTTGTTTTACCGGCACGGGCTTTCGGCGCTGCTTATCGGTCGTTTTGTCGCCTTTGTCCGCACCCTGCTGCCGACCATCGCCGGCCTGGCCGGACTGAGCGATACCCGCTTCCAGCTGTTTAACTGGCTGAGCGCGTTTATCTGGGTATTTATCCTGACCACCGTCGGTTTCCTGCTTGGCAAAACCGCCCTGTTCAAGCATTACGAAGATGAGCTCATGCTGGGATTGATGTTACTGCCGCTGATCTTCCTGGTGATGGGACTGGTCGGCTCGCTGCTGATATTGTGGCGTAAAAAACGCGCCACGGACGCCGTAAAAAGGTTAAGAAAGTGAATGTGAACGTAAAATGGCGGCGCGGGTGGATGACATGGCGAGCGGTATTGGTGGCGACAGCCTCGCTGCTGGTCTTGATATTGCTGCTGCCGGCGCTGATGACCAAAGAGACGGCGCTGGAGATTACCCTTGCCAGCGAACGCGGTTCCCTGCCCGACGGTTTTTATATCTACCAGCGCCTTGACGAGCGCGGCATCAGGATCAAAAGCATCACTCCCGCCAGGGACAGCCTGATTATCCTGCTCGATACGCCCGAACAGGCGCTGGCGGCGCAGCGCGCCCTGGAAGATCTGCTGCCGGAAAATTATTCGGTTTCACGCAGCCGGCACTATCCCCGATGGCACTGGCTTCCCTATCTGCATACCGGCAATGCCCGGGTAGGCTAACCCTATTAACCCTAAGAAATTGCTATAAGTTTTTTGCGGTTTGCCAAATCCGGGGCTACGCTTACAACAAGCGCTAAATATTAGACGCCTAGGTAGTAATGATGGATTAATACGGGCTAACACTGATTCGTAAACGTCGAAGGAGTAAAAAAGATGGTTAAAGATACGACCTCTGAACATTTACGCGCCGAATTAAAGTCATTGGCGGATACGCTGGAAGAAGTGCTGCGTGGCTCCTCTCAGAAACCCAAGGCTGAATTTGACAAGTTGCGCAGCAAGGCGGAAAGCGCGCTCAAGGAAACCCGGACCCGTCTCGGCGATGGCGGCGAGCGCCTGGCCGAACAGACCAAAGTGGTTGCGGAAAAGGCCGATGAATATGTACATGACAACCCCTGGACGGGTATCGGCATCAGCGCCGTAGTCGGGTTTGTCCTTGGTGCGTTAATTATGCGGCGTTGATAAAATGATTGAACAGCAAAGCCAGGGCCCTGGCAAGGGCATTTTCACCATAGGCCAGCGTATTATTACCATTATTGTCAGTATGGTGGAGACCCGCCTGCGTTTGGCAGTGGTAGAGCTGGAACAAGAAAAATCCAATATTATCCAAATGCTGATGATGGCCGGTATTACGTTGTTACTGGCCGCTTTTGGCTTGATGAGCCTGCTGGTGCTGCTGATCTGGGCCATCGATCCGCAATACCGCCTGACGGCGATAGCCACTACCACCGCGGTGCTGTTCGCGCTGGCGATTATTGGCGCCATCTGGACGTTGGGCAAGGCTAAGCGTTCCACCCTGCTGGGTTCCACGCGCGAAGAACTGCAGGTTGACCGGAATATATTGGAAAAGGTCCAGGACGAAATTCAGGAAGAAGAGAAAGCCCGCAAGCGCGAAAAGGAAAGGGAAAGAGCCAGGGAGGACAGATGAGCGACCATCAGCCTAAAATGACTAAAACCCAACTCCTGCGCACCATACACCAGCAGCGGCTGGATCTGGGGGCGGAAAAACGCGCCTGGTATTTTGCCACCGCCCGCTACGACCGCGGCTGGAACACGGTATTGAGCCTGCGCAAGTATCTGATAGCCGGTTCCAGCATACTGGCGCTGTACAATATCCGCCATCCCAGCCGTTTTATCCGCTGGACAAAACGCGCGCTCGGCATTGTCGGTACGCTTAAACTGATTCGCACCACGCTTCAATCACGTTAATACGCTCTCCCGCGGGCGAAAGCCCGCAGGAATCTCCACCGCCCCGCCCCTTACTCAATTTTTTTGATAATAACCGACAGTTTTAATCGCTATCACCCAACCTTTCTTACGGATAACATCTCCCTCATCAAACGCAACGGGTTCATTAAGCCGTCTAACCTGCTTTAAAACCTGCTGTAATCTGGCCTTCGTTTTGAAGGCCGTCCTTTAAAATAAGATGGGAAGAAGATGAAAAAATTAGATGATAGCTCCATCCTGGTTGCCCGGATCCTGTTGCCGATCCTATTTATCGTTTCCGGCTTCGGCAAAATAGGCGGCTACGCCGCTACGCAGCAATATATGGAAGCCATGGGCGTGCCCGGCTTTATGCTGCCCCTGACCATCTTGCTGGAATTCGGCGGCGGCCTCGCCATCCTGTTCGGTTTCCTCACCCGCACGGTTGCGTTGATCACCGTGGTCTTTGTCCTGCTGACCGCCTTTATTTTCCATAGCGATTTCTCCCAGGCTGGCAACCAGATCAACTTTATGAAGAACCTCTCCATCTCCGGCGGCTACTTACTGCTGGCGGTGCTGGGCGCCGGTTATTTCAGCATCGATCGCCTGCTTAACAAAAAGTGGTAACAGGCCGCAGAAGGCAAAGCTGACTACACTTAACACAAGCAGTGTTCAAGGGAAAACGCCCCATGGCATGGTAGGCACGCGATCATCGAGCTCACATAAGTCGTGTTAAAGGGAGAGCGTGCCAATGGGGTTGAATCGGGCGTGGTTTTCCCGCCCGACCGAGCGCCCCATGGTGCGCTATGCCCGCCAACGCCGAGCTCAACGCAGACGTGTTAAAGGGAGAGCGTGCCAATGGGGTCGAATCGGGCGTGGTTTTCCCGCCCGACCGAGCGCCCCATGGTGCGCTATGCCCGCCAACGCCGAGCTCAACGCAGACGTGTTAAAGGGAGAGCGTGCCAATGGGGTCGAATCGGGCGTGGTTTTCCCGCCCGACCGAGCGCCCCATGGTGCGCTATGCCCGCCAACGCCGAGCTCAACGCAGACGTGTTAAAGGGAGAGCGTGCCAATGGGGTTGAATCGGGCGTGGTTTTCCCGCCCGACCGAGCGCCCCATGGCATGGTAGGCCCGCGATCATCGAGCTCACATAAGCCGTGTTAAAGGGGGAGTGTTCCATCACACCGCAGGCCCGCTGGCACCGGCCGCAATTATCCACTGACTATAAGGAACTCGCATATGGGACTGCTCGTAGAAGGCCAATGGCAAAACAGCTGGTACGACACCAAATCCACCGGCGGACGCTTCGAACGCTCGGCCGCGCAGTTCCGCAACTGGATCACCCCTGACGGCGCGCCCGGCCCCACCGGCCGCGGCGGATTCGCCGCGGCGAACCACCGCTACCACCTCTATGTCTCGCTGGCTTGCCCCTGGGCGCACCGCACACTCCTGATGCGCAAACTCAAAGGCCTGGAGAACCTGATCCCGGTGTCCGTGGTCCATCCCCTCATGCTGGAAAACGGCTGGACCTTCGGCACTGATTTTCCCGGCGCCACCGGCGACCCGCTTTACCACAAGGATTACCTCTACCAGCTCTATCTCGAGGCCGACCCCCGCTACAGCGGGCGCACCACGGTACCGGTGCTATGGGATACCGCGGGGAAAACCCTCGTCAGCAATGAATCGGCGGATATCATCCGCATGTTCAACAGCGCCTTCGACGGCGTCGGCGCCCGCGCCGGCGACTATTATCCCCGTGAACTGCGCGCGCAAATCGATGAGATTAACGGCTGGGTTTACGACCAGGTCAACAACGGCGTTTATAAAGCGGGCTTCGCCACGTCCCAGCAAGCCTATGATGACGCGGTGGAAGGCGTATTCGCCGCGCTGGATCGGCTCGAGGCGATACTGGGCCGCCATCGCTACCTCACCGGCGACCGGCTGACCGAAGCGGATCTGCGCCTCTGGACCACCCTGATCCGTTTTGATCCGGTCTATGTCACCCATTTCAAATGCGATCGCCGCCGGATTGGCGATTACCTCAACCTGTCGGGCTTCCTGCGCGATATCTACCAAATGCCGGGCATCAGCGACACGGTAGATTTCGCCCATATCCGCAACCACTACTACCGCAGCCACGCCACGCTCAATCCCCACGGTATCATTTCCATCGGACCGCGGCAGGATCTGGACGAACCGCACGGCCGCGACGATCGTTTCGGCCCGGCGGACGAGGACTGACCGGCGCCGGGATGCGGCGGCGTCAGGTTAACAGCGGCCGGATCTCAGGCGAATAATTTCGGGATTTCGCGAAGGAACCAGGATTTGGCCTCGCCCATGCTGTCGCGGCGCCAGGCCATAATGATATCGTTCTCCATACTGTACTCGGGGCCCACGACCCGCAGGCGTCCGGCGGCAATGTCCTCCGCCACCAGCGGATAGGGCATGGTGGCCACGCCCAGCCCGGCCAGCAGCGCCCGGCGCTTATCGTGCATGGAGCTTACCGTCAGGCGTTGCTGCTTATCCAACAGCTGCACGGTCAGCACCGGACGTTCGCGGGCGGTATCGGCAATGGCGATGCCGCGGTATTTTACCCGCGTCAACTCCGACAGCGGCTCCGGCTCCTGGTGAATGGGATGATCCGGGCTGGCCACGTACACGTTGAGGATTTTATACAATTTGCGGCTGTTGATTTCCGACGAGGTGCGAAAATGCATATCCGGCGCGATAACGATATCAGCCCGGCCCTGCTCCAGCCGTTCCCAGGCACCGGCCAGCACTTCGGTAATAATCGACACCTGGGTATTGGCCTTGCGCGCCAGCTTCTCGATTAAGGGGAACAGCTTCTCGCTCGGCACCAGGGCTTCCGTCACCACGGTTAAATGGGTTTCCCAGCCGCGCGCCAGCGCCTCGGCGTCGGTGGTCAGCTTATCCGCCGCTTCCAGCAGTACCCGCCCGCGCTCCAGCAGCATGCGCCCGACGTTGGTAAACTTGGTGCGATGCCCCGAACGGTCGAACAGCACCACATCCAGCTCTTCTTCCAGTTTTTGCATGGTATAGCTTAGCGCCGAAGGTACCCGGCCCAGTTCATCCGCCGCCGCGGCAAAACTGCCGCGCCGGTCGATGGCATCCATCACCCGTAATGCTTCCAGCGTTAACGCCCGTTCTCTAGCCATGCCCGGTCTCATTCAGGAAATTTGAATATACTGACCAGATTAACTTGCTAACAATCCGCCGTCCATACCCTTACTATTTATAGAGTAAAGTTTTGGCGCCGCCGTCCCTATGCCGCCAGGCGGATAATAAACACGCCATCCGACCCTACACATAAAAAATGGGCAGTTTGTCCATAGAAAATAAGCAGACAGAGCCATGATTACATTCAGAACGGCAAAACAATGCGGCCATGCCGACTACGGCTGGCTCCAGGCGCGTTACACCTTTTCCTTCGGCCATTTTTTCGATCCCAAGATGCTCGGCTACGCTTCCCTGCGCGTGCTGAACCAGGAGGTGCTGGCGGTCGGCGCCGCCTTTCAGCCGCGCGCCTATCCGCAGGTGGATATTCTTAACCTGATCCTTCAGGGACAGGCGGAATACCGCGACAGCGAGGGCCGCCATATCCAGGCCGCCACCGGCGACGCCCTGCTGCTGTCGGCACGCAACGGCGTCACCTATAGCGAACAAAACACCGGTTCGACGCCGCTGACCCGGCTGCAACTGTGGATGGACGCCTGCCCGACGCGGGAAAACGCCGCGGTCCAGCGCCTGGCGATACCCGACCAGCCCCATTTGCTGCTGGCCTCGCCGGATGGCGAAGGCGGCAGCCTCCAATTGCGTCAACAGGCCTGGATACATCACGTGGAACTGGCGGCGGGCCAAAGCCTGACCTTGGAATTAAGGGGATCGCGCGCTTACCTGCAATCGGTGCATGGCACGATTCACATCGATAACCCGGCGACAGATAGCCCCGCTCACCGCGAGGACACCGCCAATCCCACCTTGCTGACCTGCGGCGACGGCGCTTTTATCCACAATGAGCGCCGCGTCCGGCTACAGGCGCAAACGCCGCTGCGGGCGTTATTGATCGACCTGGCGGAATAAACGCGAAGGGGGGTTGCCGGGCAAAAAAAAACCCCATGCCATAAATAAGCATGGGGCTAACGCGATAATAGAGTTGACCGGTAAGCCGGGTTCTGTCGAGGACAATCATTCATCTAGGCCAGCGCTCGCGCGCTGGCTCAAGCAGCCTACCCGGGTTCAGTACGGGCCGTACCTTGTGAACCCCTATTTGGCCTTGCTCCGGGTGGAGTTTACCATGCCGCAAACTGTTGCCAGCCGCGCGGTGCGCTCTTACCGCACCCTTTCACCCTTACCTGATCCCGCTTGCGCGGGCCATCGGCGGTTTGCTCTCTGTTGCACTTGTCGTGGGTTTGCACCCCCCAGGCGTTACCTGGCACCCTGCCCTATGGAGCCCGGACTTTCCTCCCCATGACGTTGCTTCCCGAAGGAAGGTCGGTCAAGCGGCGATTGTCTGGTCAACTCCGGCGCGGAGTATAAAAGCTTTTCGATCAATTGTCATCCCCAAGCTGGTCCAGGGCATAACGATAAAGGGCATTTTTTTTCACGCCGTGGATTTCGGCGGCCAGGGCGGCGGCTTTATTCAGCGGCAGCTCCTTTTGCAGCAGGCCGAGCGTACGCAGCGCCTCCGGCGGCAGGGCGTCGTCCTTGACCTGGAAACCTTCGACGATCAGCACCATTTCGCCGCGCGCGCGATGCTCATCCTCGCCGACCCAGGCCAGGAGTTCGCCCACCGGCGCGCCGTAGATGCTTTCCCATGTCTTGGTCAGCTCGCGCGCCAGCACCACATAGCGCGCCGGCCCCCATACGGTAACCATATCCTGCAGGCTCTCAAGCAGCCGATGGGTGGATTCGTAGAAGATAAGGGTGCGCGGTTCCTGTTCCAGGGCCAGCAGCGTATCCTGGCGGCCTTTGCGCTTCGCCGGCAGGAAACCCTCGTAGCAGAAACGATCGGAAGGCAGGCCGGCGGCGGACAGCGCGGTAATGGCCGCACAGGGACCCGGCAGCGGCACCACCCGGATACCCGCCTCGCGGCAGCGGCGGACCAAATGATAGCCCGGATCGTTGATCAACGGCGTGCCAGCGTCGCAGACAAGTGCGATACTCAGTCCTTCCTGCAGCTTTGCCAGCAAAACATCCGCTTTTTGCTGTTCGTTATGATCATGTAACGCGAACAGGCGCGCATTTATGGCAAAATGTTGTAACAATAGGCCGGTATGACGGGTATCTTCAGCAGCAATCAAGTCGACCCGCTGGAGTGTCGACAGCGCCCGCTGGGTGATGTCTTCCAGATTACCAATGGGAGTCGGTACCACATAAAGCGTTGATGCGGAAATATCTGCTTGTTGGTGTTGATTCATTGTCTCATCCGGATTGCCGATTTAATATTGAGCATCTTGAAAAAAACATCACTGGATACAGAATGCTTTACTCATATGTCATGGGTTTTAAAACAGGGCGTGTTCTACCCGTCGTGCTGGCTGCGCTGATCCTCGCCGCGTGTTCCAGCCAGGCGCCGCAGGCCCCTGCCGGCGGCGGCCAGGCCAAGCCCGGCGCCAATGCCGGCGCCAACGCCGATTATTACCTGCAGCAAATGCAGCAGGCGGGCAATGATAATAGCAAGACCGACTTTCAATTACTCGCCATTCACGCCTTGATCGGCGAAGGCAAGACCGATCGGGCGCAGCAGTTGCTCGGCACGCTACCCCAAGCGATGACCGATGTCCAACAGCGCGAGCAGCTTTTGCTGTCCGCCGAGCTTGCCGCCGCGCAAAAACGGCCGCAGGACGCAGCCGCCGCGCTGCAAAAACTCGACCCCGGCCAGCTTTCCCAGGAGCAACAGGCGCGCTTCCTGCAGGTGCGTATTGCCGCGGGCGCCGGCCAACAGCCGTCGCTGGATTTGCTGCGCGCCTATATTGCCCAGGAGCCGCTGTTGGCCGACCCGGCGGCGCATCAGCAAAATATCGACCAGACCTGGCAAGCCCTGCTGGCCTTTTCAGCCCAGCCGCAGGCAAGCCTGGTGATTAACGCCAATGAAAATGTTCTCCAGGGCTGGCTGGATCTGCAGCATGTCTACCAGGACAATAAACAGGATCCCGCCCTGCTGAAAGCCGGCATCAAGGATTGGCAGACCCGTTATCCGCAGAACCCGGCGGCCAAGACCCTGCCGACCCAGCTCAACCAGGTCCTGAACTACCAGCCCTCGTCGGTCGGGCAAATCGCCCTGTTCCTGCCGATGAACGGCCAGGCCCAGGTGTTTTCCAATGCCATCCAGCAGGGATTCAACGCCGCGAAAAACGGCCTGAATACGGCCGCCGCCCCGGTGCCGCCCACCGATGCCTCCGCGGGCCAAACCTCGCAGGCGGTCACCGCGCCCGTTGCCGCCGGACCGGCAAGCAATGCGCAAGTGAAGGTCTATGATACCTCCAGCCAGCCGCTGCCGGCGCTGCTGGCACAGGCGCAGCAGGATGGCGCCACCCTCATTGTCGGGCCACTGCTGAAAAATGAGGTGGAACAACTCTACAGCAGCCAGAGCACGATGAATATCCTGGCCCTCAACCAGCCCGAGCATCTGCAGAACCGGGCGAATATCTGCTATTTCTCCCTCTCGCCGGAAGATGAAGCCCGCGACGCCGCCAATCATATCTTCCAGCAGCACCGGCAACAGCCGTTATTGCTGGTGCCGCGTGGGTCGCTGGGCGATCGCGTCGTCAAGGCCTTTGCCGAGGCCTGGACCAAAGCCGGCGGCGGCACCGTGCTTGAGCAGCGTATCGGTTCCGTCGGCGAGCTGAAACAGGCCATCAACAGCGGCGCCGGCATCCAGCTTTCCGGCCAGCCGGTATCCACCGCGGCGCCGTCGGAACCGCAGTCGGTGACCATTGCCGGTCTGACCATCCCGGCGCCGCCAAGCGATGCGGCGATCTCGCCTTCCGCCGGCGGCGGCGTCGACGCGGTGTATATTATCGCCACCCCGTCCGAGCTGGCGCTGATCAAGCCCATGATCGACATGCGCACCAGCTCGCGCTCGCGCCTGGGCCTGTATGCCAGTTCGCGCAGCTACCAGGCCGAGGCCGGCCCGGATTACCGCCTGGAAATGGAAGGGCTGGAATTCAGCGATATCCCGCTGCTGGCGGGCGCCAATCCCGGACTGTTGCAACAAACCAGCGCGCAGTTCAAGGAAGATTATTCACTGGTGAGGCTATACGCCATGGGCATGGACGCCTGGACGCTGGTTAACCATTTCTCCGAAATGCGCCAGATCCCAGGCTTCCAGGTGGCGGGCGAAACCGGCCAGCTCTCGGCGACACCGGATTGTGTCATCAACAGGAAGCTATCTTGGCTGAAATACCAACAGGGAAAACTGGTACAGGCACTCTAAACCGGCAGCGGTCCGGCGCGCGGGCGGAATATCTGGCGCGCCGGTATCTGGAAAACGCTGGCATGCGCTTCGTCGCCGCCAATATGCGGGTGCGCGGCGGCGAAATCGATTTAATCATGCGGGAATCCCGCGCCTGGGTATTCGTCGAAGTGCGTTATCGCCGTAATAACGCATTCGGCAGCGCCGCTGAAAGCGTCACCTTCCGCAAGCAGCGCCGGTTATTGCTGGCGGCGGCGGTCTGGCTGGCGCGTCGGGGCGAAAGCCTGGAAACATCCTCTTGCCGTTTCGATGTCCTGGCCATTACCGGTTGCCGCGTAGAATGGCTGGTAAACGCCTTCGGCGCAGCGGGATAACCGCTACTTCATTTATCACAGATTAGGCTTAACTACCGTGCTGGAAAGAATCAAAGGTTGTTTTACAGAAAGTATCCAAACCCAAATCGCGGCGGCGGAGGCCTTGCCCGACGCCATCTCCCGCGCCGCCACGGCCTTGGTGCAAGCGCTGCTCACCGGCAATAAAATCCTGTGCTGCGGCAACGGGACATCCGCCGCCAACGCGCAGCATTTCGCCGCCAGCATGATCAACCGTTATGAAACCGAGCGGCCAAGCCTGCCGGCCGTGGCGTTAAACGCCGACAGCGTAGTGCTGACCGCTATCGCCAACGACCGCCTGCATCAGGAAATCTATGCCAAGCAGGTGCGGGCGCTCGGCCAGGCCGGCGATATCCTGCTCGCCATTTCCACCCGGGGCAATAGCCGTGATATTGTGAAGGCGGTGGAGGCGGCGGTAACGCGCGATATGACCATTATCGCCCTGACCGGTTACGACGGCGGCGAACTGGCCGGCCTGCTCGGGCAGCAGGACGTTGAAATCCGTATTCCTTCACACCGCAGCGCGCGCATACAGGAGATGCATATGCTGACGGTTAATTGCCTGTGCGATCTTATTGACAATTCATTGTTTCCTCACCAGGACGATTAAGGAGCTTACATGAAGGTTCGTTTCCCCTTTGTACTGCTGTTCACCGCCCTATTGCTGCAGGGATGTGTCGGTGCGGTGGTCGTCGGCAGCGCGGCGGTGGCAACGAAAACCGCCACCGATCCCCGCACGGTAGGCACCCAGGTCGATGACGGCACGCTGGAAGCCCGCGTCGGCAACGCCCTGGCCAAAGACGCGCAGATCAAGAAAGAAGCGCGTATTGTGGCCACCGCCTACCAGGGCAAGGTGTTGTTGACCGGCCAGGCGCCCACGGCGGAACTGGCCAATCGGGCCAAACAAATCGTGGTAGGCGTGGACGGCGCCACGGAAGTGTATAACGAAATTCGCCTGGGGCAGCCGGTCAGCTTGGGACGCGCCTCGATGGATACCTGGATCACCACCAAGATCCGCTCGCAGCTGCTGGCCAGCGATGCGGTGAAATCATCCAATGTCAAAGTGACCACCGAGAATGGCGAAGTCTTTTTGCTGGGACTGGTGACCAATGAAGAGGGTAAGGCGGCGGCGCAAACCGCCAGCCAGGTCAGCGGCGTCAAGCACGTCACCACCGCGTTTACCTATATCAAATAAATAGCGGGGCGGGTTCTCCCGCCCGCCCTTTCCCCTGGCGCTCAGCGCAGGCGATTTTCCCTCAGGTAGTCCTCTCCCCCCATCTGGCGCATCTGGCGCATGATCCATTGCTGGCGCATCTGCACATAACGCGACGGGGCATTGGCGCGAAAAAGCAGCGGATTCGGCAATACCGCCGCCAGCAACGCCGCTTCCGCAGCGGTCAACCGGCTGGCGGGCTTGTGGAAAAAACGCTGCGCCGCCGCTTCCACGCCAAAGGTCCCCTCGCCAAATTCGGCGATATTCAGATATACCGTCAGAATACGCCGTTTGGTCCAGAGTCCTTCCATGGCCAGGGTAATACCGGCTTCCAGCCCCTTGCGCGTCCAGCTGCGTCCGTTCCATAACAGCAGGTTCTTCGCCGTCTGCTGGGAAATGGTGGACGCGCCGCGCATCCGCTGGCTGCGTTCATTATGCGCCGCGGCCGCCTGGATGGCGTCGATATCAAATCCCCAATGCCGGGCGAACTTCTGGTCCTCGGCCGCAATCACCGCCAGCGCCATGTTCGGCGAAATATCGCTCATGCCGACCCAGTCGGAATGGGCGACATAGGCAAAATCGCCGTGCAGCCAGGCGCCCAGTTGCCGTTCCATCATCACCGCCGAAAAGGGCACCGGCAGAAAAGCAAACAGCACCACCGCCGCCAGCCACGCGCCGACAAGCGCAGCGCACCCCGCCAGCAGCCATTTCGCCGCGCGCCATGCGGAAAACCGGCCGCCTGCGATCCTCATGCGGTGAATTCCAGTACCCGCGCCACCAGTTTATCGATGCCCTTCGCCGCCTCGGTGATGGAGGTGGCCAGCATATAGCCGGGCGTGGTGATCACTTTATTGTCGGCATCGACCACAATATCATCCACCGGGCACACCACATGGATGCCCCCCATGTCTTCGATCATTTCCGCGGTATCGTTATCCGTGCCGATGGTTAACCGCAGCGGCGTATCAATCAGTTTCGGCAACAGCGCCGGGGCGATGCAAATAAAACCGATTGCTTTACGTTGTTTATGTATTTCCTGCGTCAGACGACGCAAATCGGCATCCACGTCGCCCTCGTTTCCTTTGCCGGCGATATCGCTCAGGTTCAGCACGGCGCCGAATCCACCCGGCACGATCAGCGCGTCCAGCTCATCGGCGCGCGCCTCCGCCAACGGACGTATCTGGCCGCGCGCGATACGCGCGGATTCAACCAGGACATTGCGTTTTTCGGTCATTTCTTCGCCGGAAAAATGATTAATAACATGGGCCTGGAGTTTATCCGGCGCAAAACACACCGCCTGCGCCCCAGCGCGGTCCAGGGCCAGTAACGTCAGTACCGCTTCGTGAATTTCACTACCGTCATTCACGCCACATCCGCTTAAAACGACGCCAACGCGTTTCATAAATATCCTCGCTTCCATCAGGCCGGTGAAAATATTATTTCTATTGACAAAGTCTATTCTACATCCCAAATTTTAATGGTTCTTGTAACATTACAGCGTTCTTTTGCTATGTTGATAATTAACGCTTAACGAATTTTACCACCCCGCCAACCAACAACACCTGAGAATGGGCGGGTAACAGTTTCCCTGGTGTTGGCGCAATCTTCGCGCACCCCGGCCTAGGTCGGGGTCATTTTTTTTCAGCCTTACGTACCCACTCCCGCAGCGTCTGCACATCGTTACGCCACTCCTGCCCCAGTTCGTCCACCCACTCCTGCACGTTATCCCACCAGGCCGGCAGTTCCGGCGATTGGATCTGCTGGGCCAACTGCTGCAGGTGCAGCAGGCCGATGGAGCCGGCGGCGCCTTTGATCTTATGGCCTTCCTCGGCGATGCCGTGCCGATCGCGCGCGGTCATATTGGTCGACAGCAGGGTCATATACCCCGGCATCATCTTCTCGAACATCTCCAGGCCCTGGTATATCAGGGACGGTCCCACCAGGTCCAGATACTGCTCCAGCATCGCGGTGTCCAGTATGGCCTGCGCCGCCGGCGCTCCGGCGGCATCCTCCGCGTCGGCGGGCCGATCGCCGGGATGATCCCAGAAGCGCTGGATGACCTCGGTCAGGGCCGATACCGCCAGCGGCTTGCTCAGCACATCATCCATGCCGGCATCGAGGTACTCCTGTTTGTTTTTCAGTACGTTGGCGGTCAGGGCGATCAGCGGCGGCAAATCCCGCCCGGCGTAGCGCCGGCGCAGCTCGCGGGAGATATCCAGCCCGGTCATATCCGGCAACTGGATATCCAGCAGCACCAGGTCATATTCATCGGGATCAAACATCTCCAGCGCGTCGCGGCCGGTCATCGCCACATCCACGCTGCTGCCCAGTTTTTCCAGCACCGAACGCGCCACCACCACATTCAGCTCAATGTCCTCCACCAGCAGCACGTTGAGCGCCGGCAGCGGCAGGTCATCTTCGTCGTCCTTCGGCTCAGGCCGCACTTCCGGCGCCGTGATGGACAAGCTGAAACACGAGCCTTTGCCCGGCTGGCTTTTTACCTGGATATCGCCGCCCATGGCCTGCGCCAGGCGTTTTGACACCGCAAGGCCGATGCCGGTGCCGGTGGCGGGCTTGCCGCCGTTCTGATCCTTGACCTGGTAATACATGGCGAAAATCTTGTCCTGCTCGTCCTCGGGAATGCCGATACCGGAATCCTCCACGTCAAAGCACAGCAGATCGTCTTTTTCGCGCCGGACGCGAATAATAATTTCACCGCTGCGGGTAAATTTCACCGCGTTGCCAATCAGATTCCACAGGATCTGGCGCAGGCGGGTGCCGTCGGCAAGAATGGCGGCCGGCAGCGGCGCGCAGGGCTGCATCACCAGCGTCAGCCCCTTGGGCTGCACCAAAAGGCCGGACAGGTTCTCCAAATCGGTCAGGAAGGCGTTGAAATCCATCGGCTGGTTATCCAACTGCACCTTACGCCGCTCCAGTTTATCCATTTCGATAATATCGTTGAAGATATTGCCGAGGGTGATGGCGCTGACGTGAATGGTCTTCAGGTAATTGAGCTGCTCCTGATCCAATTGGGTATCGAGCAGGATGCGGCTTAAGCCGACGATGCCGTTAAGCGGCGTACGCAGCTCGTGGCTGATCGTTGAGATAAAGGTGGTCTTCTCCCTGCTGGCGTTCTCCAGCGCGTCCTGGTAGCGCTTACGCTCGGTTATATCGCGGCCGAAACCCATCAGGCCGTGTCGTTTGCCCACCCGGTCGTAAAAAGGCACCTTGCGCAGTTCAAAACAGGCTTTGCGTCCGTCGGGATAGACCAGCCACTGCTCGTAGGTCAGCGAGACATTATGGCGGAACACCTTCTCATCGGTTTCGATCACTTTTTCCGCGATATCCGGCGCATACACATCGCGTGGGGTCAAGCCTACCAGCTGCTTCTCGCTTTTCCCCACCAACAGTTCCGTCGCGCGGTTGCAGCCGGAAAATTCCTTGTTTTCATTGCGGTAGTACACCAGGTCGGGCGAGGCGTCCAGGAAAGAGCGCAGCAGCGACGACTGCTGTTCCAGCTCGATTTGCGCCTGTTCGCGCCGGGCCATTTCCTCGGTCAGTTTATCCATGGCGCGCTGGCGGGCGTCCTCCGCCTTCTCGCGATCGGCAATCTCCTGGTTCAAATGCGCGATATTGTCCTGCAACTGCTGGTTGAGCTGCAGGTCGCGGTTGCGCATTTCCTCCAGTTTATCCACCAGCCGCGCCAGCCGCTGGCGGGATTCCTCCAGTTGCTCAACCACCACCGAGAGAAAATACACCGCCCAGGGCGTGATCAGCAGGCCGAAAAAGATCGAGCGCACCACGTCGATGCTTTCAACCTCGCCGCGCAGCAGCATGGTCACGGCCATCTGCACAATCATGGCCAGCACCACCAGCGCCGACGCCAGCAGCAGCGAAAAACGGACCAGCCCCAACTTGACCATCAGGTCGACGTAATATTGCGCCAGCAGGCGGATTTGCTTCATAGCGGTTTCCTTGGGTGACGATGCCGTCAATCATACCGTAAAAAACGATGCCGTAGGTGACGTCGCGGGGGGAGAAGGCGGTCAGGCCCCGGGCAAGAACGGCATGCCCAGGGCGCTGCCCTGGCCGCCCCGCGCTTTGAGGTCATTATACAGCGCATTCATCCCGTTCCAGTGATTGGCGCACCACAAAGGTGCAAGCAGGGTCGGCGGACGGGCGCTGGCGCTAATACGGTGGAAAATAACCTGCGCGGGGGTATGGCGGATCATCTCGCCGGCAATGGCGGTATAGTCCTCCAGGCTTAGCGCGGCAAGACGCCCCGCCCGCCAGGCCCTGGCCATCACGCTGCCCTCGACCAGCAGCAGCGGATGCAGCTTCAGGCCGTCGACGCCCGCCGCCAACACCCGATCGAGGGTGGACAGGCATTCCGCCGCCCCCTCGCCCGGCAAGCCGACGATCAGGTGCGTGCACACGCGCAGGCCCCGCGCCCGCGCCGCCGCCACGGTATGGCGATAACAGGCAAAATCATGACCGCGGTTGATACGGCGCAGGGTTTTATCCTGCGCGCTTTGCAGCCCCAGTTCCAGCCAGACCTCATACCCCTGGCGCTGGTAGCCGGCCAGCAAGTCCAGTACCTCGGGCGGCGCGCAATCCGGACGGGTGCCGACGCAGATGCCGACGATATCGGCCTGCGCCAGCGCCTCGCGGTAGAGACGGTCTAAAACCCTCACTTCTGCATAAGTACTGGTATAGGCCTGAAAATAGGCCAGGTAGCGTTTGGCCCGGTCGGCGTTGCGCGCCTGGCCGGCTACCTGCTCGCCGACGCTGCGGAACTGGCTTTGTTCGTCGGCAAAAGAGGCGACATTGCAAAACGTGCAGCCCCCGCGCCCGAGGGTGCCGTCGCGGTTGGGACAGCTAAACCCCCCGTGCAGCGAGAGTTTATACACTTTCTGGCCGTAGCGGCGCAGAAGATCGCCGCCAAACATATTGACTACCTGCAGCAACTGCATATTCTGGTTATCCCGGCCGGTTGAGGTCGTCCAGACTAGCCGGTTTGCCCGCCGGCCGCGATGATATCGATCAATACCCGTCGCCGTCGCCGGCCGTATCGCATATTTATGCAAAGAAGGTGAGAATAAAATCAATTCTCATCGATTAAAATTTCTTATTTTCTCCCGGCGAATCATTCATAATGTCACTATCGCGACAAAACAGAGCCATACACGCCAGAAAACACGCTAGCCAGCAGATCCTGCTGTTATGGGACCTAGCACTAGCATGGTGCAGAGATACTAGCGCTGCACTACAGTGAGACAGCGCATATCGGCGCCGGCCGCTCCCGCCGCCCAGACGACGGTCAAACCGGCTTTAATTAGATTATTATCAACTGGTTAATAGTGTTTTCAGGCGATTTAAGCCCCTTTCTAGCGGGATTTGACCTGCGTGGTGTTTATCGTTAATTTGGAAGGCCGCTGGAAGAATTCTGGACGGGTTAACGACTCGTCATAGTTATGCAGTTATGAAGACTCCTTCTTAAAGCAAGTCGTTTATCACGAGCAAAGACCGCCACGATGAGGTTACCTGGAGAGAGTGGAACAGCTGGACGTTTAATCCGCTGCCGCTCAATACGGATACGCCTCCTCGCAGTAGGTTGTGAGAGTCACCTGGAGCCTGGGGAGGTCCACGATATGTTGTACGATGAATCCCAAGAGAAGGACAACTGCGGCTTCGGCCTGATTGCCCATATAGAAGGCGAGCCCAGCCACAAGGTGGTCCGAACCGCTATTCATGCGCTGGCCCGTATGCAGCATCGTGGCGCCATCCTGGCCGACGGCAAGACCGGCGACGGCTGCGGCCTGCTGTTGCAAAAACCCGATCGCTTCTATCAGATGGTGGCGCTGGAGCGCGGCTGGCGGCTGGCTAAAAACTACGCCGTCGGCATGATATTCCTGAGCCGCGATGAAGACGAGGCCCGCGCCAGCCGCCGGATTGTCGAAGAGGAACTGCAAAACGAAACGCTGTCGATAGTCGGCTGGCGCGAGGTTCCCATCAATCCCGATGTGTTGGGTGAAATCGCGCTCTCCTCGCTGCCCCGTATCGAGCAGATTTTTGTCAACGCCCCGGCGGGCTGGCGTCCCCGTGATATGGAACGCCGCCTGTACGTGGCGCGCCGCCGTATCGAAAAGCGCGTGGCCGACGACAGTTTTTACGTCTGCAGCCTCTCCAATCTGGTGACCATTTATAAAGGCCTGTGCATGCCGGCGGACCTGCCGCGCTTTTACCTGGATCTGGCGGACCTGCGGCTGGAATCGGCCATTTGCCTGTTCCACCAGCGCTTCTCCACCAATACCGTGCCGCGCTGGCCGCTGGCGCAGCCGTTTCGCTACCTGGCGCACAACGGCGAAATCAATACCATCACCGGCAACCGGCAGTGGGCGCGGGCGCGCGCCTATAAGCTGAAGACGCCGCTGATCCCGGATTTGCAGGACGCCGCGCCGTTCGTTAACGAAACCGGTTCCGACTCCAGTTCGCTGGATAATATGCTCGAGCTGTTCCTGAGCGGCGGCATGGACCTGATCCGCGCCATGCGCCTGCTGGTGCCGCCTGCCTGGCAGAACAATCCCAATATGGACCCGGAGCTGCGCGCCTTTTTCGATTTTAACTCCATGCACATGGAACCCTGGGACGGACCGGCGGGGCTGGTGATGTCCGACGGCCGTTTCGCCGCCTGTAACCTGGACCGCAACGGCCTGCGCCCGGCGCGTTATGTCATCACCACCGATAAGCTTATCACCTGCGCCTCCGAAGTGGGCATCTGGGATTACCAGCCCGACGAAGTGGTGGAAAAAGGCCGCGTCGGACCGGGCGAGCTGATGGTGATCGATACCCGCAACGGGCGTATCCTGCACTCGGCGGAAACCGATAACGACCTGAAAAGCCGCCATCCCTATAAAGAATGGATGGAAAAGAACGTGCGCCGCCTGACGCCGTTTGAGGAGTTGTCCGACGATCAGGTCGGTCACCGCGAGCTGGACAATACCCTGCTGGAAACCTACCAGAAGCAGTTCGGCTATTCCAATGAGGAGCTGGACGCCATTCTGCGCGTACTGGGCGAAAACGGCCAGGAAGCCACCGGCTCCATGGGCGACGATACCCCCTTTGCCGTGCTGTCGAGCCGCCCGCGCGTAATTTACGATTATTTCCGCCAGCAGTTCGCCCAGGTGACCAACCCCCCCATCGACTCGCTGCGCGAAGCCCACGTCATGTCGCTGGCCACCTGTATCGGCCGGGAAATGAACGTGTTCTGCGAAGCGGAAGGCCAGGCGTTCCGGCTGGCGTTTAAATCGCCGATCCTGCTCTACTCCGATTTTACCCAGTTGACCACCCAGGAAGAGCATCATTACCGCGCCGACAAGCTGGATATCACCTACGATCCCAGCGAGCGCAATATGCACGAGACGCTGCTCAAGCTGTGCGACGACGCGGAAGAGAAAGTGCGCCAGGGCACGGTGCTGCTGGTGCTGACCGATCGGGCCATTTCCCCCACCCGGCTGCCGGTGCCCGCGCCGATGGCGGTGGGCGCCATCCATACCCGCCTGGTGGAAAAAAACCTGCGCTGCGACGCCAACCTGATCGTGGAAACCGCCAGCACCCGCGACCCGCATCATTTTGCGGTGCTGATCGGCTTCGGCGCCACGGCCATCTATCCGTACCTGGCCTATGAAACCCTGGCGGCCATGATCGACAGCGGCACCATCGAAAAAGATTACCGTACCGTGATGCTGAACTACCGTAACGGCATCAACAAGGGCCTGTACAAGATCATGTCCAAGATGGGCATCTCCACCGTGGCGTCGTACCGCTGTTCCAAGCTGTTTGAGGCCGTCGGCCTGCATCGCGAACTGACGGATCTGTGTTTCCAGGGCGTGGTCAGCCGTATCGGCGGCGCCAGCTTCAGTGAATTTGAACAAGATTTGCTGAATCTCTCCAAACGCGCCTGGCTGAAACGCAAACCGCTGGATCAGGGCGGCCTGCTGAAGTATGTCCACGGCGGCGAATACCACGCCTACAACCCGGACGTGGTCAAGACCCTGCAGCGGGCGGTGCAAAGCGGCGAGTACGGCGAATACCAGCAGTACGCCAAGCTGGTCAACGAACGTCCCATCGCCATGCTGCGCGACCTGCTGGCCATCAAGCCCGACGGCAACGCCGTGTCCCTGGACCAGGTGGAGCCGGCGGAAAACCTGTTCAAACGTTTTGACACCGCCGCCATGTCCATCGGCGCCCTCAGCCCGGAAGCCCATGAATCGCTGGCGCAGGCCATGAACAGCCTGGGCGGCTTCTCCAATTCCGGCGAAGGCGGCGAAGACCCAGTCCGCTACGGCACCAATAAGGTCTCGCGCATCAAACAGGTCGCCTCCGGGCGCTTCGGCGTCACGCCGGCCTACCTGGTCAACGCCGATGTTATCCAAATCAAGGTGGCGCAGGGCGCCAAGCCGGGCGAAGGCGGCCAGCTGCCGGGCGATAAGGTGACCCCGTATATCGCCAAGCTGCGTTATTCGGTGCCCGGCGTGACGCTGATTTCCCCGCCGCCGCATCATGATATTTACTCCATCGAGGATCTGGCGCAGCTGATTTTCGATTTAAAACAGGTCAATCCAAAGGCGCTGATTTCGGTCAAACTGGTTTCCGAGCCCGGCGTGGGCACCATTGCCACCGGCGTGGCGAAGGCCTATGCGGATTTGATCACCATCGCCGGCTACGACGGCGGCACCGGCGCCAGCCCGCTGTCGTCGGTAAAATATGCCGGTTGCCCGTGGGAACTGGGCCTGGTGGAAACCCAGCAGGCGCTGGTGGCCAATGGCCTGCGCCATAAGATACGCCTGCAGGTGGACGGCGGCCTGAAAACCGGCCAGGACATCATCAAGGCGGCGATCCTCGGCGCGGAGAGCTTCGGCTTCGGCACCGGTCCGATGGTGGCGCTGGGCTGTAAATACCTGCGCATCTGCCATTTGAACAACTGCGCCACCGGCGTGGCCACCCAGGATGAAAAGCTTCGCCGCGATCATTATCACGGCCTGCCGGAACTGGTGACCAACTACTTCCGTTTTATCGCCCGGGAGACCCGCGAAATCATGGCGGAGCTGGGCGTGACCCGGCTGGTGGATCTTATCGGCCGCACCGATTTACTGCTGGAGCTGGACGGCATTTCCGCCAAGCAGCATAAGCTGGACCTGTCGCCGCTGCTGAAAACCGCCACCCCGCATCCGGGCAAGGCGCTGTATTGCACGGAAAGCAGCAATCCGCCGTTCGACAAGGGACTGATGAACAAAACCCTGGTCGAACAGGCCATGCCCCATGTGGAGCTGCGCCAGAGCAAGACGTTTTATTACGATATCCATAACACCGATCGCTCGGTGGGCGCCTCGTTGTCCGGCGCCATTGCCGCGCAGCACGGCGACCAGGGCTTATCCGCCGATCCGATTAAGGCCTTTTTCACCGGCACCGCGGGCCAGAGTTTCGGCGTGTGGAACGCGGGCGGCGTGGAGCTGACCCTGACCGGCGACGCCAACGATTATGTCGGCAAAGGCATGGCCGGCGGCAGTATCGTTATCCGTCCGCCGGTGGGCTCGGCGTTTCGCAGCCATGAAGCCACTATTATCGGCAATACCTGCCTGTACGGCGCCACCGGCGGCAAGCTGTTTGCCGCCGGCCGCGCCGGCGAGCGCTTTGCGGTGCGTAACTCCGGCGCCATCACCGTGGTGGAGGGCATCGGCGACAACGGATGTGAATATATGACCGGCGGCATCGTCTGCGTGCTGGGTCGTACCGGCGTCAATTTCGGCGCGGGCATGACCGGCGGCTTCGCGTATGTCCTTGACGAAGAAGGCGATTTCCGCAAGCGGGTGAATCACGAACTGGTGGAAGTGCTGGACGTGGAGCAATTGGCCATCCATGAAGAACACCTGCGCGGCCTGATTACCGAACATGTCCAGTTGACCGGCTCCCATCGCGGGGAAGAAATCCTGGCCGACTGGCCGGCCTGGGCATCGAAATTTACCCTGGTTAAACCAAAATCGAGTGATGTGAAAGCGTTGCTGGGTCACCGCAGCCGTTCTGCGGCAGAGCTTCGCGTGCAAGCGCAGTAAGAGGTTAATGATGAGTCAAAATGTTTATCAATTTATCGACTTGCAGCGTGTGGATCCGCCTAAAAAACCGCTCAAGATCCGGAAAATTGAGTTTGTGGAAATCTACGAGCCGTTCTCGGAATCGCAGTCCAAGGCGCAGGCGGACCGCTGTATTTCCTGTGGCAACCCTTACTGTGAGTGGAAATGCCCGGTACATAACTACATTCCCAACTGGCTGAAGCTCGCCAACGAAGGCCGGATTATCGAAGCGGCCGAGCTGTCGCACCAGACCAACAGCCTGCCGGAAGTGTGCGGACGCGTATGCCCGCAGGATCGCCTGTGCGAAGGCTCCTGTACGCTGAATGACGAATTCGGCGCGGTCACCATCGGTAATATCGAACGCTATATTAACGATAAGGCGATTGAAATGGGCTGGAAGCCCAACGTGTCGGGCATTGTGTCCACCGGCAAGCGGGTTGCGGTGATCGGCGCCGGTCCCGCGGGGCTGGCCTGCGCCGACGTGCTCACGCGCAACGGCGTACAGGCGGTGGTGTTCGACCGCCACCCGGAAATCGGCGGCCTGTTGACCTTCGGCATCCCGTCGTTCAAGCTGGAAAAAGACGTGATGATCAAACGCCGCGAGATCTTCAGCGAGATGGGCATTGAATTTCGGCTGAATACCGAAGTCGGCAAAGACATCATGATGAGCGATCTGCTGGGCGAGTTTGACGCGGTGTTCCTGGGCGTCGGCACCTATCAGTCCATGCGCGGCGGCCTGGAAAACGAGGACGCGCCCGGTGTTGTGGACGCGCTGCCGTTCCTGATAGCCAATACCAAGCAGCTGATGGGCTTTGAAAACCCCGAGTCGGCGCCTTACGTCAGCATGGAAGGCAAACGCGTGGTGGTGCTGGGCGGCGGCGATACGGCGATGGACTGCGTGCGCACCTCGATACGCCAGGGCGCAACCCATGTGATCTGCGCCTATCGCCGCGATGAGGAAAACATGCCCGGCTCGAAACGCGAGGTGAAAAACTCGCGCGAGGAAGGGGTGGAATTTATGTTCAACCTGCAACCGGTCAGCATCGAAATCGATGCCGCCGGTAAAGTGTGCGGTGTGAAGATGGTACGCACCGCCATGGGCGAACCGGACGCGCACGGCCGTCGGCGCGCCGAGATTATCGCCGGGTCGGAGCACGTGCTGGCGGCGGATACGGTGGTCATGGCGTTTGGTTTCCGTCCGCACAGTATGCAGTGGCTGGCGGATTTCAGCGTCGAGCTGGACAGCCAGGGACGGATTATCGCGCCGGAAGGCACCGAAACCGCGTTCCAAACCAGTAATCCGAAGATTTTCGCCGGCGGCGACGCGGTGCGGGGTTCCGATCTGGTGGTGACCGCCATTGCCGAAGGCCGCAAGGCCGCAGATGGCATCATGAACTACCTGGAAGTGTGATTGCCGCTAAGGCCCTCCCGCTCCGCCAGGGGCGGGAGGGCCTTGCCGTTACGGGTACGGATGAAATCGTTCCCGCCGTGATGGGCGCAGAGGGGGCCTTTGGCTTATTTCACGACCCGCAGCGACGGACGCCCGCCACGCGGCGGCGTTGGCGGCTCGTCATCGGGATGATAGTCATCATCGCTATCAGGACGGTCGCCGTCAATAATGGACATGACCGTTTCCGGCGCGTTACCCAGGGTCGACGCATCTTCCGCCACGCCATTTTGCTCATAGCCGACTTCCGGCTCAAACATGGTGCCGGCGCCGTTTTCGCGGGCATAAATGGCCAGCACGGCGGCAATGGGCACATTGACCTGACGCGGGATACCGCCGAAGCGCGCGTTAAAACTCACTTCGGCGTTGGTGAGCTCGAGGCTTGCCACCGCCCGGGGGGCGATATTGAGGACGATTTGTCCGTCACGGGCAAATTCCATCGGCACCGAGACGCCGTCCACCGTGACATCCACCACCAGGTGCGGCGTCAGGTGGTTGTCCAGCAGCCACTCATAGAACGCCCGGAGCAGGTAGGGGCGGCGTGGGGAGAGTTGAGAGACTTCCATACCTTAGCCCCGGGTTTGCAGGCGCATTTCGCGCTCAGCTTCGGTTAAGGAGGCCAGGAAGGCGTCACGCTCGAATACGCGCGTCATATAGCCCTTGAGCTCCTTGGCGCCGGCGCCGGCCAACTCGATCCCCATCTGCGGCAAACGCCACAGCAGCGGGGCCAGGTAGCAATCCACCAGGCTGAACTCTTCGCTCATGAAGTACGGCGCTTCGTTAAATACCGGCGCTACGGCCAGCAGCTCTTCACGCAGCTGGCGGCGGGCGCCTTCCGCTTCCTGGGCGCTGCCCTGCTCGACCTTGCGCATCAGGGAGTACCAATCGTTTTCGATGCGATGCATCATCAAACGGCTGGTGCCGCGCGCGACCGGATAAACCGGCATCAACGGCGGATGGGGAAAACGCTCGTCAAGATATTCCATGATGATGCGCGATTCATACAGGGTCAGTTCGCGATCGACCAGGGTCGGCACGGTGCGGTAAGGGTTGAGGTCAATCAGGTCCTGCGGTAGATTATCAAGTTCTACCTGCTCAATTTCGACACTGACACCTTTTTCCGCCAGTACGATGCGTACTTGATGGCTAAAAATGTCGGTCGGGCCAGAAAACAGCGTCATCACCGAACGTTTGTTGGCAGCGACAGCCATGAAAACCTCCAAGTTTATCTAGAAAATACCGCGAATAGCCAACTAACCCGGCTACTATCCTGAAATTGTTTGACTGTTAATTCACCTGGCGCCACGCTGCCCATCGCAACCGCGGCAAGCGCTGCTTGCGGCATCATGACAAAACGCCGGCGACACCAACAGACATAAAAGTGTTTAACAGTTTACCAGATTTTTGCATGTTTAGGGGGATGGCGTGTGGCAAATCGCGTTGAATACATCGACGCAATCAGATATTTGGCGTTAAATCAACGCTCGGGAAATAAAAAAGCCCGGACCGTGCCGGGCTTTGTCAGCTGTAATAATAACAGCCGGGAATTAACGTTTGGAGAACTGCGGACGACGACGTGCTTTACGCAGACCGACTTTCTTACGTTCAACCTTACGGGCATCGCGGGTAACGAAGCCGGCTTTGCGCAGTTCTGCGCGCAGCGATTCGTCATATTCCATCAGTGCACGGGTGATACCGTGACGGATTGCGCCTGCCTGACCGGAAATGCCACCGCCGGTAACGGTGATGTACAAATCCAGCTTTTCAACCATGTCGACCAGTTCCAGCGGCTGACGAACTACCATGCGGGCAGTTTCGCGACCGAAGTATTGATCCAGACTACGCTGGTTGATAACGATGTTACCGCTACCCGGCTTCATGAAGACGCGTGCGGAGGAGCTTTTGCGGCGACCAGTGCCGTAGTATTGATTTTCAGCCATTGCCTATAATCCCGATTAAATGTCCAGAACTTGCGGTTGCTGAGCCGCGTGGTTGTGCTCGGTACCCTTGTAAACTTTCAGTTTACGATACATTGCACGACCCAGCGGGCCTTTTGGCAGCATGCCTTTAACCGCGATTTCAATCACACGCTCAGGGTGGCGGGCAATCATCTCTTCAAAGGTCGTTTCTTTAATACCGCCGATGAAACCGGTATGATGATAATAGATTTTGTCGGTACGCTTTTTGCCGGTGACGGCAACTTTTTCGGCGTTCAACACGATGATATAATCACCGGTATCAACATGCGGCGTAAATTCCGGTTTATGCTTCCCGCGCAGGCGACTGGCCAGTTCAGTAGCAAGACGACCCAGGGTTTTACCGCTGGCGTCGACAACATACCAGTCGCGTTTGACGGTTTCTGGTTTTGCTGTAAATGTTTTCATTAAAAGCTTACCCAATTAAAGTTACACGTTGGTGAACACCCAAACGCTTCAATGAATAGTTATGAGGCTCACACGGCTATCTAGTCCAGCAAACCTACCCCTTCGAATAGCCGTTGCTGGCGCGATCGAAGTTTTCGGGAAAAAAACTTCTTGTAACGTGGGGTCGCAAGATTATAGAGAAGACGAGGCCAAAGGTCGACTGTTATTTACGATTCCAGCCCAATCAGTCGGCGGGCGCGCCGCTCACGGCAAGTGCGGCAGGGCCAGGTACTCTTCGCTTTGCATCTCCTGCAGGCGCGACAGGCAGCGCTGGAATTCAAAACGCAGCAACTGGCCCTGGTACAAAGACGCCAGCGGCGCGTCGGCGGCAATCACCAGCTTAACCTGCCGTTCGTAGAACTCATCCACCAGGGCCACAAACCGCCGGGCGGTATTTTCATCCTGCGGGCCCATCGCATGCACATTGTGCAGCAGCACGCTGTGATAAAGGCGGGACAGGACAATATAATCATTCTGGCTGCGGGCGCCGGCGCACAGCGTGGCGAAATCCAGGGCCACCACGCCGTCCCGGGCGCCGAGCGTCGGCAACGGACGATGATTGACCGTCAGCACCGGCGCGCCGTCCGGCCGTGCGCCGGCCAGGCGGGTGAAAATGCGCGCCATATCGGCGGCGGTCTGCTGATCCAGCGGCGTCAGGTAGAGGCTCGCCTGGGTCAGGGTGCGCAGCCGGTAATCAATGCCGGCGTCTACGTTCATCACCGCGCAATGGCGTTTGATCAGCGCGATGGCCGGCAGAAAGCGGGCGCGCTGCAGGCCGTTGCGGTACAGGTCGTCCGGCGGGATATTGGACGTGGCGACCAGGGTGATGCCGCGGGCGAACAACGCCTGCATCAGCGTACCCAACAGCATGGCGTCGGTAATGTCCGCGACAAAAAACTCGTCAAAACAAAGCACGTCGGTTTGCGCCTTGAAATCATCGGCAATCAGTTCCAGCGGGTCTTCATGCCCCTGCAGACGGTTCATCTCCTCGTGCACCCGCAGCATAAAGCGGTGAAAGTGCAGGCGCAGCTTACGTTCTCCCGGCAGGCTTTGAAAAAAAAGATCCATTAACCAGGTTTTTCCGCGCCCTACCCCGCCCCACATATATAATCCCTGTACGGGTTCGGCGGCTTCGGCGTTTTTTTTGCCGCGCAGGCGCTGGCCCAGGAGCCCCAACAGCCCGCCGGCGGCAGGCGCGGCGGCGGCCTTCGCCAGCAGCTGGCGGTGAAGGTGTTCAAGCTTATCGACGGCCGCTGCCTGGACGGCGTCGGCCTGGTATTCGCCTCCTGCCAGCATCTGCTGGTAGAGGGATAATGGCGATGTGACATGCATGGCGGCAAACGATCCCTGATACGATTATTTGTAACACTTTTGTTGCGGCCAGCTTAAACAGCCGCGCCGCGGAACACAAGGGCAACAAATAACAATGCTTTGCCCGCGGTGACGCTATCGGGATTCCCCACCGACCGGGTAAACGGTTATAGTGGGAAGTATAGAGTGTGAAAACCCTACGGGACAACGAAGTCAAATATAGGAGTCATTATGACCTGGGAATATGCGCTGATTGGATTAGTGGTCGGTATCATCATCGGTGCGGTCGCAATGCGGTTCGGCAACCGCAAACTACGTCAGCAGCAAACGCTGCAGCATGAGCTGGAAAAGAGCAAGGCGGAGCTGGAAGAATACCGCGAGGAGCTGACCGGCCATTTCGCCCGCAGCGCCGAACTGCTCGATAACATGGCCGACGATTACCGCCAGCTTTACCAACATATGGCCAAAGGCTCCAATAGCCTGTTGCCCAACCAGACCGGCGAAGATAATCCGTTCCGTTACCGCCTGACCGAGGCGGAATCGGACAACGATCAAATCCCGGCGGGCATGCAGCCGCGGGATTACCCCGCCAGCGCCACCGGCCTGCTGCGTGGCACGCGGGAACCACGTAAATAACTTTACAATAAGGCGGGATATCGCCAGCCCCCGCTGACATAACCTTACTGCGCCACCGCTGAACTTTAGCCGTCCCAACAGGGTCATAGAAGAACAAAAAGTGGCGTTTTAACATGGTTAATGATTAATGGCGTCGTTCACGGACAGCAAGCGAGTAATAAGTTTAATGAAAACCACACCTTTATTCAGCGCATTGGCACTTTGCATCTCATTCGGCTTAACCTCTTCCCTGCCTGCCCAGGCGGCGCTGCCGGCCGCGGTACCCGGGCAGACCATGCCCAGCCTGGCTCCCATGCTGGAAAAAGTGCTGCCGGCGGTGGTCAGCGTACATGTGGAAGGTACCCAGCAGGTGCAGCGCCCGACCCTGCCGAAGGAATTCAAATACTTTTTCGGCCCGGGCACCCCGCAGGGCGATCAGCAGCCCGGCGATTCCCGTCCGTTTGAAGGCCTGGGCTCCGGCGTTATCATCAACGCCGCCAAGGGGTATGTCATCACCAACAACCATGTGGTGAACGGCGCGGATAAAATCAAGGTGCAGCTTAACGACGGCCGCGAGTTCGACGCCAAGCTGGTCGGACGCGACGAACAGACCGATCTCGCGCTGCTGCAGCTGCCGGACCCGAAAGGCCTCAGTGAAATCAAGATGGCCGATTCGGACAGCCTGCGGGTCGGCGATTTTGCCGTGGCGGTGGGCAACCCCTTCGGCCTGGGGCAGACCGCCACTTCCGGTATTATCTCGGCGCTGGGGCGCAGCGGCCTGAACCTGGAAGGGCTGGAAAACTTTATCCAGACCGACGCCTCCATTAACCGCGGCAACTCCGGCGGGGCGCTGATTAACCTCAACGGCGAGCTTATCGGCATCAATACCGCCATCCTGGCACCCGGCGGCGGCAATATCGGCATCGGCTTCGCCATCCCGAGCAATATGGTGCAAAACCTGAGTCAGCAGTTGATTGAATTCGGCGCGGTCAAACGCGGCCTGCTCGGCATCAAGGGCAGCGAAATGACCGCCGATATGGCCAAGGCCTTCAAGATCGATACCCAGCGCGGCGCCTTTGTCAGCGAAGTCCTGCCGGGCGGCGCCGCCGCCAAGGCGGGGGTGAAGGCCGGCGATATTATCGTGTCTATCGAAGGCAAGCCTATTACCAGCTTTGCCGAGCTGCGGGTGAAAATCGGCACCACCGCGCCGGGCAAGGCCGTTAAGCTGGGCCTGCTGCGCGAAGGCAAACCCGTGGAAGTGACGGTCACGCTTGACGACAGCGCCGCCACCACCAGCAGCGCGGAAATCCTGACCCCGGCCCTGCAGGGCGCCTCGCTCAGCAACGGGCAGTTGAAGGACGGCACCAAGGGCGTGGCGGTGGATGACGTGGCCAAAGACACCCCGGCGGCCCAGATCGGCCTGCATAAAGGCGATGTGATCATCGGCATCAACCGCGAACGGGTGGAAAACATCACTCAGTTGCGTAAAGTGCTGGAGGCCAAGCCCGCGGTCATGGCCATGAATATCATGCGCGGCGACGAGAGTATTTTCCTGTTACTGCGCTGATGCACCCTATAGCTTTCGGGTGACAGGCAGGCGGCAAGCGAGTGAATCCCGATGAGCTTACTCGTGTAAGTGATTCGGGTGAGTGAGCGTGGCCAACGCACCTGTCGCGTGAAAGATGACGGGTATACCCTATAGCTTTCGGGTGACAGGCAGGCGGCAAGCGAGTGAATCCCGATGAGCTTACTCGTGTAAGTGATTCGGGTGAATAAGCGTAGCCAACGCACCTGTCGCGTGAAAGATGACGGGTGTACCCTATAGCTTTCGGGTGACAGGCAGGCGGCAAGCGAGTGAATCCCGATGAGCTTACTCGTGTAAGTGATTCGGGTGAGTGAGCGTGGCCAACGCACCTGTCGCGTGAAAGATGACGGGTATAGGTCAAAACATAAAAAATCGGACACTGACCATGCAGCGTTCGATAAACTCATGTTATCCTGCCGCTATTTCCTTTCTCTTGTTCGGACATCATGCTGGTTAAGCTTCTACGTGCGGTTATTTTTGGACTTATCATCGCGGGCGTCATGCTGCTGGCGTTGCCTGGGCTGCGTTCCACCACCGGCACGCTGATTGCCGGCCATGCCGACAGCGACGACGAGACCCCGGTCAGCTATAACCAGGCGGTGCGCCGGGCCGCGCCGGCCGTGGTCAACGTTTACAACCGCAGCATGAATACCGGTTCCCAAAACGAACTGGAAATCCATACTCTGGGTTCCGGCGTCATCATGAACCAGAAGGGTTACCTGCTCACCAATAAGCATGTTATCAACGATGCCGAGCAGATTATCGTGGCGTTGCAGGACGGCCGGGTCTATGAGGCGCTGCTGGTCGGCTCCGATAGCCTGACCGATCTGGCGGTGCTGAAAATCGACGCCACCAACCTGCCGGTTATCCCCATCAATCCCCGCCGCGCGCCGCATATCGGCGATGTGGTCATGGCCATCGGCAATCCCTATAACCTGGGCCAGACCGTGACCCAGGGCATTATCAGCGCCACCGGCCGCATCGGCCTCAGCCCTTCAGGGCGCCAGAATTTTCTCCAGACCGACGCCTCCATCAACCGCGGCAACTCCGGTGGGGCGCTTATCAACAGCCTGGGCGAACTGGTGGGGATCAATACCCTGTCGTTCGATAAAAGCAATAACGGCGAAACGCCGGAAGGCATCGGTTTCGCCATTCCCACCGCCCTGGCCACCAAGGTGATGAACAAGTTGATTCGCGACGGCCGGGTGATCCGCGGATATATCGGCATCGGCGGGCGCGAGGTGGCGCCCCTTCATACCACCGGCGCCAATATGGATCGCATCCAGGGCATTATCGTCAATGAAGTCACCCCCGGCGGCCCGGCGGCGCAGGCCGGCATCAAAGTCACCGACGTTATCCTTAGCGTCAACAATAAGCCGGCGATATCGGCGATTGAAACCATGGACCAGGTGGCGGAAATCAGGCCAGGCTCGGTGATCCCGGTGGTGATTTTACGCAACGGCGCCAAGCTGACGCTGAATGTGACCATCCAGGAATATCCGGCTTCGGATTAACAGGGGTGTTGACGGTGCGGATGAATACGCCAGCGGCCGACGCTTAAGCGGGGATGGAGCGGGGGAATAACGCCCTGCCTGAAAACACCGGCAGGGCGATAAGCGGTTATTCGCCGGTGACGCGTTCGATATTGGCGCCCAGCTTGCGCAGCTTGGCCTCGATGCAGTCATAGCCGCGATCGATATGGTAGATGCGATCCACCAGCGTAACGCCTTCGGCAATGCATCCGGCCAGCACCAGGCTGGCGGACGCGCGTAAATCGGTGGCCATCACCTGCGCGCCGGACAAGGTTTCCACCCCGTGGCAGATGACCGTATTGCTTTCGATCTCCGCCCGCGCGCCCATGCGGATCAGCTCCGGCACATGCATAAAGCGATTTTCAAAAATGGTCTCGGTAATCACGCCGGTGCCTTCGGCCACCAGGTTCAGCAGGCTGAACTGCGCCTGCATATCGGTGGGGAAGCCGGGATGGGGCGCGGTGCGCACGGTGACGGCTTTAGGCCGCTGGCCATGCATGTCCAGGCTTATCCAGTCGTCGCCGGTTTCGATATCCGCGCCGGCTTCGCGCAGCTTGGCCAGCACCGCGTCCAGCGTATCGGGACGGGTTGCCCGGCAGACTACGCGCCCGCGGGAGACCGCCGCCGCCACCAGGAAGGTACCGGTCTCGATGCGATCGGGCAGCACGCGATAAACGCCGCCGCCAAGGCGTTCCACGCCCTCGATGGTGATTTTATCGGTTCCGGCGCCGGCGATCTTCGCCCCAAGCGTAATCAGGAAGTTGGCGGTATCGACAATTTCCGGCTCGCGGGCGGCGTTTTCAATAATGGTGGTGCCTTCCGCCAGGGTGGCGGCGCTCATAATGGTTACCGTGGCGCCGACGCTGACTTTATCCATGACGATATGCGCGCCGCGCAGCCGCCCGTCCACCGACGCCTTGACATAACCCTCTTCCAGCTTGATGGTGGCGCCGAGCTGCTCAAGACCGGTAATATGCAGATCCACCGGCCGTGCGCCGATGGCGCAGCCGCCGGGCAGGGAAACCTGTCCCTGGCCGAAACGGGCTACCAGCGGCCCGAGCGCCCAGATGGACGCGCGCATGGTCTTGACCAGTTCATACGGCGCGCAGAACACGTCCACCCCGCCCGCATCCACATGCACCGACCCATTACGCTCGACTTTGGCGCCCAGCTGGCGCAGCAGTTGCATCGTGGTGTCGATATCTTTTAATTTTGGTACATTTTGTATTTCTACCGGCTTTTCCGCCAGCAGCGCGGCGAACAATATCGGCAACGCCGCATTTTTAGCGCCGGAAATGGTCACTTCGCCATTCAGGCGGGTCGGACCCTGGACACGGAATTTATCCATCAACACTGCTCTCTGTATTTAACGGGCTTAGATATACAACGCCATAGCGCGGCATCGCCTACAACTTAAAAACCATTCAGCTTACGATCGCGCCGCCACTCTTCCGGGGTATACGCCTTGATAGAGAGTGCATGGATACGATTGTCCGAAATATATTCCATCAACGGGCCGTATACCGCCTGTTGCTTTTTAATGCGGCTCATGGCGGCAAACCGCTCGCTCACGACGATGACCTGGAAATGGCTGCCATCGCCCGTTACATGCGCTTCTTCCAATGCCAACGCCTCGGCGTTCATCAGCACTTCTTTGATTTCGTGGTTTTCCATAAGGGTCAAATCACTGTCATGGGTCGGGAAACAAGCCGATATCTTAGATGAATACGTCGTCATCGGAAACAGGCAATAATATGTTCATTCTGTCAGCCGGGCGTATCGTCCGCGCAGGGCAGGATATTATGCAGGTTGTACAAGGTGATAAGGGTGCGCAGTTTATCGGTGACGCCGGTAAGCATGAGCGTACCGCCGCGCCTGGCCTGCAGCGCGCACAGGTGCAGCATCAGGGCCACGCCGGCGGAGTCCACCCGATCCAGCCGCGAGACGTCCAGGAAGCGGATGCCCTGCAGGGCCTGTTCGCGCTGTTCCCAAAACGGCAACAGCGTGACGCGATCAAGCTCGCCCCGCAGGACAAGCGTGTCTTCCTCGGCTTGCCAGCTCAGGGTTTCAGCCATTGCTTTTCTTATCCAGCGAGATAGGTTGCGCGGCGGCGGCCTGTAACTGCCTGGTCAGCCCCTCGATCCCCTGCTGGCGCAGCGTCGAGGCCCATTCATTCTGCTTGGTGGTGATCATGCTCACCCCTTCGGCGATCATATCGTAGGCCTGCCAGTTACCGGTCTGGCTGTTCTTGCGCCATTGAAAATCCAGCCGTACCGGCGGGCGCCCACCCTGATCGACGATGGTGACGCGAATGGCGACGATCGTGGCATCGCCCACGGGCTGCGGCGGGGCAACCTGGTAGGTCTGGTTGCTGTACATCGCCAGCGCCTGGCCGTAGGCCTGCTCCAGATAAGCCTGGAAAGCCTTGAAGTAGGCATCGCGCTGCGCCGGGGTGGCCTGGCGGTAATAGGTGCCGAGCACCAGCGCGCCGGCGTATTTGACCTGCACATAGGGCAGCAGTTCTTCACGCACCACATCGCGCAGCACGTTGGGATTGGCGCGAATCTGGCTTTGTTCGTTCTTGAGGCGGGTAAAGGTTTTATCCGCCGCCGCGTTCATCAGCGCATAGGGATTGGTCTGGTCGACGGCCTGGGCCAGCGGCGCGACCGCAAGCAGGGCCAGCAGTAAAAATCGTGTAAACATAAAACATTATCCTCTTATTTTGCCGCCGCCGCGGGGGCGTTGCCGTCGGCGGATGCAGGTGCGTGGGCCGCGCCGCTGGTCGGGGCGGGCCCGTTGTCGCCGGAAACAGGCGCGGGTTTGTCGCCGCTTTTGTACAGGAACTGGCCGATCAGGTCCTCCAGCACCAAGGCTGATTTGGTATCCTGAATAATACCGCCATCCTTAAGGATAGACGTTCCCATATCCGGGTCCTCGAAGCCGATGTTCAGCGCCAGGTATTGTTCGCCCAGCAGGCCCGAGGTGCGGATCGCCAGGGAGCTGGTATCGGGGATATGATTGTAGGTGTCCTCGATGTCCATCGATACCCTGGGCGCATAGGTTTTCGGGTCGAGGGTAATCTCCGCCACCCGGCCTACCACCACGCCGCCCACTTTGACCGGCGAACGCACCTTCAGCCCGCCGATATTATCGAAAGTGGCCGAAATACGGTAGGTGGACACGCTGCCCATCGAGCGGATATCCGCCACTTTCAGGCACAGGAAAATAACGGCGCACAGGGCGATGATCATAAAAACGCCGACCCAGATTTCACTCTTTTTCGTTTGCATTAACTCACTTCCCAAACATCAGTGCTGTCAGCACAAAATCCAGTCCCAACACCGCCAGGGACGCATGGACGACCGTTCTGGTGGTCGCGCGGCTAATCCCCTCCGACGTCGGGATCGCATCATAACCGTTAAACAGCGCGATCCAGGTGACCGTAATGGCGAAAACCACGCTCTTGATCAGGCAATTCACCAAATCCTGGTGCCAATCCACCGCGCCTTGCATGGCGGACCAGAAATAACCGTTGTCGATCCCCTTCCAGTCCACCCCCACTATGCCGCCGCCCCAAATGCCCACCGCGACAAAAATGGCCGTCAGCAGCGGCATGCTGATGACGCCGGCCCAAAAACGGGGCGCCACGATGCGCCGCAGCGGATCGACCGCCATCATCTCCAGGCTGGACAATTGCTCGGTGGCCTTCATCAACCCGATTTCGGCGGTCAGCGCCGACCCGGCGCGCCCGGCGAACAGCAGCGCGGTCACCACCGGGCCCAGCTCGCGCAGCAGCGACAACGCCACCATCATGCCCAGGCTGGCCTCGGCGCTGTAGGTGGTCAGGATAATATAGCCCTGCAGCCCCAGCACCATGCCGATAAACAACCCCGACACAATAATAATGATTAACGATTGTACCCCGACGCTGTAGAGCTGCTTTATCAACAGCGGCCACTGCTGCCGGAAGGCGGGTTTGCCCACCAGCGCGTTAAATAACATCACGCCTGACCGCCCGAAAGTATGGCAGACGCTGATGCCCCGGCGTCCAAAGGACGCTAATGCTTGTTGTAGTAGCATGGCTCGGTCAACTCCCTGAACCTAAAAGCTGTGTTTTATAATCTCTGGCGGGGAAATGAAACGGCACCGGACCATCGGCGATGCCGTCCAGGAACTGCCGCACCCGCGGATCCTGGTTGGCGCGCAGCTCGGCCGGCGTTCCTTCCGCGATAACATGCTGCTCGGCCACGATGTAAGCGTAATCGGCGATGCTCAATACCTCCGGCACGTCATGGGAGACCACGATGCAGGTGACGCCCAGCGCGTGGTTCAATTCATCAATAAGTTTGACCAGCACGCCCATGGTAATGGGGTCCTGCCCGACGAAAGGCTCGTCAAACATAATCAGTTCCGGGTCGAGGGCGATGGCGCGGGCCAGCGCGGCGCGCCTGGCCATGCCGCCCGAGAGTTCGGAAGGCATCAGCGACGCGGCCCCGCGCAGCCCCACCGCCTCGAGTTTCATCATCACGGTGGTGCGCAGCACTTCTTCCGGCAGCCGCGTGTGCTGCCGCAGGGGGAACGCCACGTTTTCAAACACGTTGATATCGGTAAACAGGGCGCCGGACTGGAACAGCATGCTGATTTTTTTGCGCACCTCGTATAGCCGCCCGCGCGATAAGGAGGGAATATTGTCGCCGTCAAACCAAATTTCGCCGCTGTCGGGCGGCAGCTGGCCGCCAATCAGGCGTAACAGGGTGGTTTTACCGATACCCGACGGCCCCATGATCGCGGTGATCTTTCCCCGCGGCACCTGCAGGGTGATGTTGTCGAATATCGGCCGATTGCCGCGCCGGAAGCTCAATCCGCGGATATCGACCAAATGCTCCGTCTGGTTCATGTCATTACTGCCCATATCTTGCCCACTTAAAGCCCATTGCCCTAGATATTAAAGCAATAGGACCGATTCATCGAACTTTTACATAAAATTACCCTGGCGGCGGTAAGATAGGATCAATAGCCGATGTTTTACTTTTGGCCCGCGGGCAGTCAAAATTAAGACGCGCGCCGGTTGCCGGCATCCTTACCCTTCCGCCCGGGAAGCGGCGGTGGCGACGGCGGCCCAGGATTCTTTCACATCAAGGACTTCATATGTTTTTTGCCACGTCATTATTAGTTATTGGTCTTATTCTACTGGTTTATGGCGCGGATAGATTGGTTTACAGTGCTGCCGTGATCGGCCGGTCGCTGGGTATGGCGCCCTGGCTGGTGGGCTGCACCATCGTCGCATTGGGCACGTCCCTGCCCGAACTGCTGATCGCGGTCACCGCCGCGCTGAATCATCAACTCGATATGACCGTGGGCAATATCCTTGGTTCCAATGTGATCAATAGTTTATTGATCGTCGGCGGCGCGGCGCTGATCCGTCCCATGGCCTTCCATTCGGACATCGTGCGGCGCGAGCTGCCGCTGCTGCTGCTCGCCACCGCGCTGTGCGGCCTGGCGCTGGCGGATCGCGCCCTGGGCCGCCTGGATGGTATAATACTGTTGCTGGCGGCGATAGGGTATATTGCCGCCATGATCGCCCTGACCCGCCGGGCGCAGAGCGCCGGCAACGACAGCCTGACCCGCGAACGGCTGGCTGAGCTGCCGCAGGACACGCCGGATAGCGGCACAACCGTGGCGGTGCTGTGGCTGGCGCTGGCCTTTATCATCATGCCCATATCGGCGCATATGGTGATTGATAACGCGGGCGTGGTGGCCCGGCATCTGGGGGTAAGCGAGTTGGTGATCGGCCTGACGGTGGTGGCCTTCGGCACCAGCCTGCCCGAACTGGCAACCGTTATCGCCGGCGCCCTGAAAGGGGAAAACGATATTGCCCTGGGCAATCTCATCGGTTCCAATATCGTCAATAGCCTGCTGGTGCTGGGCGTGCCGGCCCTGCTTTCGCCCGGCCGGTTCAATCCGCTGGCGTTTACCCGCGATTATTGGGTTATGCTGGCGGCAAGCATTATATTAACCGCCTTTTGCCTGGGAAAGCGCCGTAGGATCAACTCTGGCATGGGCGCTCTGTTATTATGTGGTTTTGCCGCCTATGTTACGGTGTTGTTTATTTAGCCCGCGGACGCTGCCGGGCGCATCAGGATACGTTACGTTATGTCACATTTGTCGTTAGCGCCGGATTTTGATTTCCCGGCAGCAGGTAAACAGGTCCTCGCCGCCGAGCGTGAAGGCCTGGCGCAGCTTGATCAATATATCAACGACGATTTTCGCCGCGCGTGCGAAAAAATATTTTATTGCAGCGGCAAAGTCGTGGTGATGGGGATGGGCAAATCCGGCCATATCGGCCGCAAGATGGCGGCGACCTTCGCCAGCACCGGCACGCCCTCCTTTTTTGTCCATCCCGGCGAGGCCAGCCATGGCGATCTGGGCATGGTATCGGCCCAGGACATCGTCATCGCCTTGTCCAACTCAGGCGAATCCAATGAAATCCTGGCGCTGATTCCGGTGCTCAAGCGCCTGCAGATCCCGCTTATCTGCATGACCGGCAATCCGGCCAGCGCCATGGGCAAGGCGGCGGATATCCATATCTGCGTCCACGTGCCCCTGGAAGCGTGCCCGCTGGGCCTGGCTCCCACCACCAGCACCACCGCCGCCCTGGTGATGGGCGACGCGCTGGCGGTGGCGCTGCTGCAGGCCCGCGGCTTTACCCCCGAAGACTTCGCCCTGTCCCACCCCGGCGGCGCGCTGGGCCGTAAACTATTGCTGCGGGTGACCGATATCATGCACAGCGGCGAAGAAATCCCGGTGACGCCGCGGGATGCGTCATTACGCGACGCCCTGCTGGAAATCACGCGTAAAAATCTCGGCATGACGGTGATATGCGACGATAAGCTGAATATCGCCGGCATTTTTACCGACGGCGACTTGCGCCGGGTGTTCGATATGGGCGTGGATTTAAACCAGGCGCGCATCGCCGACCTGATGACCGCCGGCGGTATCCGGGTGACGCCCAATACCCTGGCGGTCGACGCCCTTAACCTGATGCAGTCGCGCCATATCACCTCGGTGCTGGTGGCCGACCAGAACCGGCTTATGGGCGTGGTGCATATGCATGATATGCTGCGAGCCGGCGTTATTTAACAAGGAAACCCGCCATGCAAGAGACCACCCTTATCGCGACCTGTTACGGCCCGGTCGACCAGCGGATACTGCAATGCGCCCGGGATATCCGGCTGCTGGTGTGCGACGTGGACGGCGTCCTGTCGGACGGCTTTATCTACCAAGGCAACCAGGGCGAGGAGCTCAAGGCGTTTAACGTCCGCGACGGCTACGGCATCCGATGCTTACTGACATCCGGCATCGAGGTCGCTATTATTACCGGCCGGTCCGCCCAACTGGTGGAAGATCGCGCGCGTACCCTGGGGATCTCCCATCTCTACCAGGGCCGGTCGGATAAGCTTTTGGCCTTTGAGGATCTATTGGTTAAACTATCTTTAACAGCGGATCAGGCCGCGTATATCGGCGATGATCTTATTGATTGGCCGGTGATGTCGCGGGTGGGATTAAGCGTCGCCGTGGCGGACGCGCATCCTTTGCTGCTGCCGTTGGCCGATTATGTGACGCATATTGCCGGCGGTCGCGGCGCGGTTCGCGAAATCTGCGATTTAATTCTGCTGGCGCAAGGGAAGCTTGATGATGCCAAAGGGCAGTCGGTATGAGTAAAACAAGATGGTGGGTCACCCTACTGCTGGTATTGGTGGTCCTGGTGCTAATCGGCCTGAACCTGACCGATAACGACGGCAGCCAGAACGCGGTGGCGCCCGATGCCGGCGAACCCACCTACCAGAGCGAACATACCATTACCCTGGTATACAATCCGTTGGGCGCCATGAATTATCGCTTGATCTCCGAGCACGTCGAGCACTTCGCCGTCGAGCAGATTAGCTGGTTTACCCAGCCGGTGGCGACGATGTACGATGAGAATAAAGTCGCCACCTGGACAGTCCGGTCCGATCGGGCCAAGCTGACCAATGATAAAATGCTTTATTTATACGGCCATGTTCAGGTTGACAGTCTGACCGAAACCTCGCAACTGCAGCGTATCAGAACCGATAACGCGGTGGTGAATCTTGTTACGCAGGATGTTTCCTCCGATGACGAGGTGACCCTATATGGCATCGGATTTAACTCTAAAGGCATGAAAATGCGCGGAAACCTGCGGAACAAGACTGCCGAGCTGATTGAAAAGGTTAAGACCTCTTATGAAATCCAAAATCCAAAATAACATCTGTTACGTTTTTGCGGCCGGCGCGCTGCTGCTGGCGAGCGCCAATGCCCTGGCGCTGACCGGCGATACCGACCAGCCGATCAATATTGATTCCGAGCAGCAGGCCGTCGATATGCAGACCAATGTCGTCACCCTTACCGGTACGGTGGTGGTCAAACAAGGCTCCATCGACATCCGGGCGGATAAAGTGGTCATCACCCGCCCCAACGGCGAACAGGGCAAGGAAGTGGTCGAGGGTTACGGCAATCCGGTGACGTTTTACCAGATGCAGGACAACGGCAAGCCGGTGAAGGGCCATGCGCAAAAGGTCCGCTATGAGCTGGCCAACGATTTTGTGGTGCTGACCGGCGACGCTTATCTCGAACAGCTCGACAGCAACGTCAAGGGCGATCGCATCACTTACCTGGTGAAACAACAGCAAATGGAAGCCTTCAGCGACAAGGGCAAACGGGTCACCACCGTATTGGTGCCGTCCCAGCTGCAGGATAAGAACCCGGCGGGCGCGGCACCCAAAGCGTCCTCAGCGCCCAAGGCGCCCAAATCCGGCAATAAATAAGAGTAATTGAACCCATGGCAACATTAATCGCAGAAAACCTGGCTAAAGCCTACAAGGGCCGACATGTGGTGGAAGACGTCAGCCTCAAGGTCAGCTCAGGGGAAATCGTCGGGTTGCTGGGGCCGAACGGGGCCGGCAAGACCACCACGTTCTACATGGTGGTCGGCATCATCCAGCGCGACGCCGGGCGCATTATTATCGATGACGACGATATCAGCCTGCTACCGTTGCATACCCGCGCCCGGCGCGGCATCGGCTACCTGCCGCAGGAAGCGTCGATTTTCCGCCGCCTGAGCGTGTTTGATAACCTGATGGCGGTATTGCAGATCAGAAACGATCTCAGCGCTTCGCAGCGCGACGACCGCGCCAATGCGCTGATGGAAGAATTCCATATCGCCCATCTGCGCGATAACCTGGGGCAATCATTATCCGGCGGCGAGCGGCGGCGGGTGGAAATTGCCCGCGCCCTGGCGGCCAACCCTAAATTCATCCTGCTTGACGAGCCCTTTGCCGGCGTCGACCCGATTTCCGTCATCGATATCAAGAAAATCATTGAACATCTGCGCGATAGCGGCCTGGGCGTGCTGATTACCGATCATAACGTACGCGAAACATTGGACGTCTGCGAGCGCGCCTATATCGTAAGCCAGGGACATCTTATCGCCCATGGCACACCCGCCGAAATCCTTCAGGACGAGCAGGTGAAGCGTGTTTATCTGGGCGAAGAGTTCCGCCTCTGATAAGGTGTCCTGAAGTGAAAGCCCCAAGAGGTTAATTAACGCATTATATGAAGCAAGGTTTGCAACTCAGGTTTAGTCAGCAACTCGCCATGACTCCGCAGTTACAGCAAGCAATACGCCTGCTGCAACTGTCTACGCTTGAACTTCAGCAGGAGATTCAAACCGCGCTGGAAAGCAACCCCTTACTTGAGCAAACCGATGTCCATGAAGAAATAGACTCACACGACGTACCCGACAGCGAATCGCTTGATACCCGCGAGGCGATGGAGCAGAAGGACATGCCGGAAGAACTGCCGCTTGACGCCACCTGGGACGAAATGTACTCGGCGGGCACGCCCTCGGGCACCGGCACCGACTACCGCGACGAAGAACTGCCGATTTACCAGGGCGAAACCATCCAGACCCTGCAGGATTACCTGATGTGGCAGGTGGAGCTGACGCCGTTTTCCGATACCGATATCGCCATTGCCACCTCCATCGTCGACGCGGTGGATGAAACCGGTTACCTGACGGTGCCGCTGGAAGATATCCTCGAGTGCATCGGCGACGACAGCGTCACCATGGACGAAGTAGAAGCGGTATTAAAACGCGTGCAGCGCTTTGATCCGGTGGGCGTGGCGGCGCGGGATCTGCGGGATTGCCTGCTGATCCAGCTATCGCAGCTGTCGAAGGATTTTCCTTACCTGAACGAAGCCAGGCTTATCGTCAGCGACTATCTCGATCTGCTGGCCAGCCATGATTTCCGCAGCCTGCTGCGATCCACCCGCCTAAAGGAAGACGTGCTGAAATCCGCCATGGCGCTGATCCAATCCCTCGATCCCCGGCCCGGCCAGTCAATCAATACCACCGAATCGCAATATGTCATCCCGGACGTCCTGGTGCGCAAGGTGCATAATCGCTGGACGGTGGAGCTCAATACCGACAGCATTCCCAATCTTAAAATCAACCAGCAATACGCCGCGCTCGGCAATACCACCCGCAATGACTCGGACGGACAATTTATCCGCAGCCATTTGCAGGAAGCGCGCTGGTTAATCAAAAGCCTGGAAAGTCGTAATGACACGCTGTTAAAAGTGACCCGCTGCATCGTGGAGCAGCAACAGGCGTTTTTCGATCAGGGAGAGGAGTATATGCGGCCCATGGTGCTGGCGGATATCGCCCAGGCGGTGGAGATGCACGAATCGACGATATCCCGCGTCACGACGCAAAAATATCTGCACAGCCCGCGCGGCATTTTTGAACTGAAATATTTTTTCTCCAGCCACGTCAATACCGAGGGGGGAGGCGAAGCGTCTTCTACGGCCATTCGTGCGCTGGTGAGAAAATTAATCGCCGCGGAAAACCCGGCGAAGCCGCTAAGCGATAGCAAGCTGACCACCCTGCTTTCCGATCAGGGCATTATGGTGGCGCGGCGAACCGTGGCAAAATACCGAGAGTCTTTGTCCATCCCGCCGTCAAACCAGCGTAAGCAAATGGTTTGACCTCTACAGAGAAGGAAGACACTATGCAGCTGAATATTACCGGACAGCGCGTTGAAATCACCGATGCTTTGCGCGATTTCGTGACGACGAAATTTTCCAAGCTGGAACAATACTTCGACCGGATCAATCAGGTATATATTGTTCTGAAGATCGAAAAAGTCCAGCAGATTGCCGAAGCGACGATCCATGTCAACGGCGGTGAGCTGCACGCGACGTCAGAGGCGGACGATATGTATGCCGCCGTCGATTTGCTGATCGACAAGCTGACGCGCCAGTTGAACAAACATAAAGAGAAACTGAAACAGTACTGAATTCACTGTAGCCATTATCGCTACCTAACCTCACATCGGCTCGTTATCCGTACGATAACGGGCCGATGAGTCTTAAAGGTGAAACAAGCGCCTTAAGTGAAATGAAATGACTAACGATACAGCTTTGCAAATAAACACGGTGTTAAGCCTTGAGTGCACCCGCGGCTCCATCCACTGCCAGAGCAAAAAGCGCGCGCTGGAAATTATCAGCGAGCTGGCGGCCAAGCAGCTCAACCTGGCGCCGCAGGTGGTGTTCGAGGCCGTATTGACCCGTGAACGCATGGGCAGTACCGGTATCGGCAACGGTATCGCCATCCCGCACGGCAAGCTGGAAGAAGACACCCTGCGCGCGGTCGGTGTGTTTATCCGCCTGGAGCAGCCCATTGCCTTTGATGCGATAGATAACCAACCGGTGGATTTGCTGTTTGCGCTATTGGTGCCGGCCGAGCAGTGTAAAACCCATTTGCACACCCTGGCCCTGGTGGCCAAGCGCCTGGCCGATAAAACGGTCTGCCGTCGCCTGCGCGCCGCGCAAAGCGATGAAGAGCTGTATGCCATAATGACGGAAACGGAAGCCGGGTCTTAACGCGCCGGGTCGGATTGCCTGCCCGGCGCTGTACCGACCAGCGGGGAGTCATTGGCGCGATTACGGCAAGCGTGGCCAATGGGTCAATAAAAATACCAGAGGGGAGTCGTCATGGTGCTGATGATTGTCAGCGGTCGATCCGGTTCAGGGAAATCAGTCGCGCTGCGCGCGCTGGAAGATATGGGGTTTTATTGCGTCGATAACCTGCCGGTGGTGCTGCTGCCGCAATTGGCCAATACGCTGGCCGACCGGAATATCTCCGCCGCGGTGAGCATTGATGTGCGCAATATGCCCGAGACGCCGGAGATTTTCGAGCACGCCATGGACAACCTGCCGCAAAGCTTTTCGCCGCAGCTGTTGTTCCTCGACGCCGATCGCAGCACCCTAATCAGGCGGTATAGCGATACCCGGCGCCTGCATCCGTTATCCAGCAAGAATCTGTCGCTGGAAAGCGCCATTGATGAAGAGAATGAACTGCTGGAACCGCTGCGCTCCCGCGCGGATCTGATTATCGATACCACGGAAATGTCGGTGCATGAGCTGGCGGAAATGCTGCGCGCCCGGCTGCTGGGCAAACGCGAGCGCGAGCTGACCATCGTGTTCGAGTCTTTCGGCTATAAGCACGGCCTGCCCATCGACGCCGATTATGTTTTCGACGTGCGTTTCCTGCCCAACCCGCACTGGGATCCCAAACTGCGGCCGATGACCGGGCTGGATAAGCCGGTGGCGGCCTTTCTCGACCGCCATACCGAAGTGCATAATTTTATCTATCAAACCCGCAGTTACCTGGAGTTATGGTTGCCGATGCTGGAAACCAATAACCGCAGCTACCTGACCGTGGCCATTGGCTGCACCGGCGGCAAACACCGCTCGGTCTACGTGGCCGAGCAGCTGGCGGACTATTTCCGTTCACGCGGTAAAAACGTCCAGTCCCGGCACCGCACCCTGGAAAAGCGCAAACCATGACGGTTAAACAAACGGTGGAAATCAAGAACCGCCTGGGCATGCACGCCCGGCCGGCAATGAAGCTATTCGATCTGGTGCAAAGCTTTGACGCGGAGGTGTTGCTGCGCAACGATAGCGGCACCGAAGCGGAAGCCAGCAGCGTTATCGCCCTGCTGATGCTGGACTCGGCCAAAGGCCGGGTGATCGAGGTGGAGGCCACCGGCCCGGATGAGATACAAGCGCTGGCGGCGGTGATCGAGCTGTTTAACGCCGGTTTCGACGAAGACTGATCACGCGCGGCTCAGGCTATCGATGGCCACCGCCTTGAAGCCGGCGAAATCGCGACTGTCGCGCAGCCTGGGCATGGAGCGCTCGCGCACGAAGGTCACGAACAGCTCATAGATCGCCATCGCCTCTTCATAATCGGTCTTATTGATCGCCAGCAGGAAAATCACGTAGGCGGTTTCATTATCGCCCCAGGCTATGCCCTGCGGCGCCAGAATGGTGTAAATCACCGTCTGCCTGGCCAGCAGCCCCAGGGAATGCGGCAGCGCAATGCCGTCGCCCAACAGGGTACTGACGATAGCCTCGCGCTCCACCACCGAGGGATAAAAATCCTTATCCACAACCCCTTCCCGCTTCAGCTGGCCGCATACCTGCTTAAACAGCGCCTGCTGGGTCAGCGGCCGGTCGACAATCATAAAATGCTGTTCAGAAAAGAACTTTTCCAGCATATAAGGGCGGGTGCGATCCACCAGCACCAGTTTGCCCAGCTGTTCGAGCTGATAGTCGCTGGGGAACGGCGCCAGCACCATCACCGGTTTGTTTTTTTCACCGATCCTGACGGTGGAAATGACAAAATCCTCCTCCAGCGCCGGCAGCTTGTCATATTCCCGTAATGAAATCACCTGCGTCACGGCAATCTGCGGATATTTGCGCTTGAGCATCGCCTGGATCATGCGCACCGTCGAGTTGCCGCTGTCGCAGACCAGCAGCGCCTGCGGATGGCGCTGGTAGCCGATATTGTAGTGCCGTTCCAGGCCGACGCCGATATGCAGGACCAGATAGCCTATCTCGTTTTCACTGATGACATACGGGGTATATTTGCCCCAGCTGGTTACCGCCGCCAGCGTCACGTCATAGGCCATGGGATAGTGCTGCTTGATGTTGGCCAGCAGCGGATTGGGAATGGTGATTTGATAGCGCACCCGGGTGATCATGGTCTTGATATGGGTCAGCAGGTCGGCGCGCAGCTGGCTGTCGTTTTGCAGGTTATAGTTATAGTGGCTGTTGATATAGCTGAGGATATAGTCCACCAGCGTTTCGTCGTCGTCGGCGTTAATGGACGAGGGATTGATGTCCTGTATCCGCCGCGCGGCAATATGGATGCGCAGGTAATTTTCCTCCGCCGCCGAAAAGCCCTTGCCGGTTAACGGTTCGATCAGGCGCACCAGCTGCGCGGACGCCGTTTTAATCCCCTCGTCCACCTCCTCCATCGGGAAATCCGGCAGGGGGTAGCCTTGCCGGATGCGTTTGACCGCCACCGCGCTGTACAGGGCCAGATATTGTTCGCCCTCATCGGTAAGCTTGATGCCGCTGGCCACCAGGCTTTGGTGCCAGGCCGGCTTCAGCCGCGGCAGAATATCGAACGGCAGCTCGCCGCTGGCCAGCAGATAGCTGTCATGCTCGTCCAGCGACAGGGAATACATCAGATCGGTCAGGCACACCCGGATGGACGCTTCCTTGCCGAACAGCTTCATGCCGTGGCGGGGTTTGGTCTCGATGGTCAGATCGTAGCGCGACAGCCGTTCGCGCACTTCGCCCATATCGCTTTGCAGCGTGCCGCGGCTGACATACCATTCGTCGGCCACATCCTCCATCTTAAAGGCATAGGCCGAGCTTAAAAAGCGTACCATCAGCGCCGGGATACGCTCGGCGCTGGAATGAGGCGTGCGATTTTGGCGCGGCGTCTGCCGGGAGAGCGAGGCAAAAAGCGGCTCGTCGTCGATTTTCAACTGATAGCCGCTGCCGCGGTTGAGAACAAACTGCGCGCCATGGCCGGACAGGATGGCGTTCAGTGCCTGGATATCGGCCCGCACGGTGCGGGTCGATACCGAAAAACGTCTGGCCAGCTCTTCCTGCGGCAGCGATTCCGCCTGTAATGCGTCGAACATATTGGCCAGTCGCTGGTTAGGAAATCTCACCATGGCTTATGCAACCTGCTTTTTTACCAGCGCCAGCAATGTCGCCACGTCCTGGGGGCGGGTATTGCCGGTCTCTTTGTCGATAATCGAGCTGTAGATATGCGGAATGATGCGTTTGACCCCGGCGTCCAGCGCGATCTGCAGGATCGGGGCGAAGTTGTCCAGATCGATGCCGCCGGTCGGTTCCAGATAAAAATCATGACGCGCGCAGGCCAGCGCAACCGCCCGGTATTCATCCAGGTGATCCAGCCCGCCCATGGGGAAAAACTTAATGGAGCTGCCGCCCATGTCCTTTAGCAGGGCGATGGCCGTTTCAATGGGCACGATGCCGTCGGGCGACCTGGCGCTGAGCGGACCGGTGGAGATTTTCACCAGCCCCGGCCGGCCGGTGGGCGACACCAGGCCATTGACCAGGGTATCGGTCTGGCCGAGCAGCGCGCGGCTGGCGCCGACGCCGGTAAACACCTGGTTGACGTGCTGCGGCTGCAGGACGCCGGCAATGGCGGCGACCATCGCCGACTGGTTCGGATCGCCCGCTCCCAGGCCAACCGACAGCGCGTTGTCAATCAGGGCGGCGTAGGCGCGCATATCCTCGACGGCCGACGGCACGTCGGGATAGTTTTTCGAGAGGACGCCAACCAGCACATGGCCTTCCGCCGCCTCGTAGATGGCGCGCGCGTTTTCTTTGGAGCCGGCCAGAACGTTCAGGCAAACCCGGTCGCGGTAATAATTGGGGGTTAATTTCATGAACGGGATCCTTTTCCTATTTCACTGATGCGTGAACAAATGATATCAAGCTGGGCCGGGGTCACGCTGCGCACATCCACCTCGATAATGCCCGCGTTAGCCTTATACCCGCGAAAATAAATCGCCGGATTGCCCATTTTCAACGCCGAGACGATATCCGCCGTGGCGATGCCCAATACCGTCTCGTCAAAATGGATTTCGGCGCGGGCGATGTCGCGCCCCGCCCCATCCCACACCACCCGCGCGCTGATGCCGGCCAGGGTATTCAGCCGATCGATAAACGGCGTCATTTTGGCCACCATCTCGCCGCCCGACTCTTTTTCACGCGCCAGATAACTTTCGATGGCCTGGGTCAGGCCCAGTATGCCTTCCTTGCCGATTTTCATTGCCCGGCCGATACCGCCGCCCTGCCGCTTGACCCACTCCACCGCCTGCGTTTTCCCGATAACCAGCCCGCTGGTCGGTCCCTCGAGCGCCTTGGCGCCGCTGTAGATCACCAGGTCGGCGCCCTGGCGGTAATATACCGCCAGATCTTCCTCGGCGGCGGCGTCGACAATCAGCGGCAGATGGCGGCTATGGGCGATTTCCGCGGCCTGCGCCACGGACAATATGCTCTTTTGCACACAATGGTGCGATTTAATATACAACACCGCCGCCGTTTGCGGACCGATGGCCGCCGCCAGTTGCTCCGGGGAGCACTCGTTGGCATAACCGGCCTCCACCACCTTACCGCCGCCCAGCGCCACCATGGTGCCCACCGGCGCGCCAAAATTCACGTTATGCCCCTTGGGCAGCACTATTTCATGAGGCACGGCCAGCGGTGCGGCATGCAGGTTCACCAGCAGGTTCAGGTCGTCCTTAACGATAAACGCCGCCACCGACTGGGCGATGCCCGCCGAGGCGCAGGAGACGATAACCGCGCTCTCAACGCCCAGCAAACCGGCCAGGTAGGCGCCGGTCTTATCCACCAGATCCTTCATTTCAAAATAATGGTTCAGGCCCAGATTGACCGCGTCGACCACATCCTGCCGGGGTGTGGACACGCCCAGCAGGGTCATGCGGCCAGAGGCGTTGATCACTTCTTTCAGCTGATATTTTTCATAAATCGAAGACATGGGAGGTTTTTCCTTCGTCCGTTAACAAACAAACGCCCGCCACCACCGCCGCCAGCGGGATCAACTGCTGCTCCCCGGTGACGGAGTGTCCCTCGGCGTCGGTGAACACGCAGGGGGCGGTGCGAACGTCAAACAGGGTTATATCCGCATCGCAGCCGGGTACAAGCCGTCCTTTTTTGGTCAGGCGCAGCGCATCGGCCGCATGCAGGGTTACACAGTCAATCACCTGGGCGAGCGTCATGCCGAGGGTGAAAAATTTAGCCATCACCGCCGCCAGGCTATGTACAGGCCCGTCAATACGGTTGCGGCAGTAGATATCGGAGCTGATGGTATAGGGATAGATACCCTGGGCTATCGCCAGGCGGGCCACCTCGAAGCTGAAGCTGGCGGTGCCATGGCCGACATCCAGGCGCACGCCGCGTTGCAGCGCCTTGCGCACCGAGGCGCGCAGTTCGCCCGCGGGCGTCAGGATGCGGTTGGGCTTGCCGTTATAACAATGGGTGACAATATCCCCGGCGCCGAGCAGATCGACGATGCGCCCGAGATCCGGCGGATTATTGCCGATATGCACCATTAACGGCAGGTTGCCGTTTTCCCGCTGGATTTCCTTGGCGCGCTGCAGGGGCTTGACGCCGTTGGCGCCCACCACGCTGCTGCTGATCCTGGCCTTGATACCGATAATAAAACCGCGATGACGGGCAATCGCCTCACCGGCCAGCGCTTTGTCGATGCGCGTCATATCCGCCAGTTCATCCTGGGTGACGATGCCGGTGCGCGCGATATTCAGCAGGGCATACACCCGGGTTTTGGCCGCCCGGGTCAATTGATAAAAATCGTCCACCGCGTCGGCGCCGGTGCTGCCGGCGTCGACCACCGTGGTCACGCCGCAGGCGATACCCACCTTATCCGGCTCGTCATGGTATATCGGCGAGGCGGGATAGCAATGGACATGGGAATCAATCCAGCCGGCGCTGGCATAATAGCGCCCGCCCAGGTTAATCTCGCGCCGGGCGGAAGTCGGCACGGCGCCTACGGCGGCGATGCGCCCGTCCAGCACGGCGATATCGGCAAGGGTGCCGTCCGGCTGCCTGGCCTGCCGGATAATCAGATCATATAAGGGTGCCAAGGGTCCTCCTTATGTTATCCGCCCGCCGCCCCGTGGCGCGGCCGGATAATCAACACAGTGATGGCGTCCCGGCGGCGGGCGTTAGGTTACGCAATAGCCACCGGGAAAAACGCGCCCAGCAGCATCGCGCCGAGGATGGCGCCGCCGGTAATGGGTTTATTCCACAGATAAAACAGCAATGCCCCGGCCAGGGATCCCAGGCCGATGGGGATCGACGCGGTAATGGCCGACAGGATAATCAGCGGCCCGAGAAAACGGCCCGATGCGTTGCCCGCGCCCATCATGACATCCGCCCCGTAGGTGGCGTTGCTTTGGTTAATGGTGAATCTGCGCGCCAGGATAATCAGGCCGCCGATGGCCAGGCCCAGCACCATGCCGGTCGCCAGCGAGGCAAGGAAATTCTCCAGGGGAAATTTGATGCCCGCGCCCAGCAGCAGCGCCGGCACGCCCAGGCCGACCCCGGTCTGCAGCGCGCCGCCGATATCCAGGATCCCCACCAGGGATCCTTCGATAATGCGCGCAAACAGGAAACTGGCGCCGAAAGCGGCCACCGCGCCGTAAACGCCGGTATCGATACCGGTGCGCAGCATGGCGACAAAGGCGACCTCGTTAAAGGCGCCGATGCCGTACAGATAGTACATATGGGTCCCGGCAAAAATCCCGGCTGAAAGCAGTCCGACAAAAATCGGGAACGACCAGTCGGCATACCAAAAACCGCGTTTTGTTTCTTCCATTTTCTTAACCCCTGTAAAATTTATTTACCGCTTAAGGCGTTATGGATGCCGTTCAGCCAACCGGGCACGCCCAGGCTAAAGGACTGCAGCATTTTCATATCAAAACCACGGAAGAAACCGCTGAGGACAAACAGGGCGATAATCGCCGCCATCATGATGCCGGTGATTTTATTCCAGCCGCCCTCTTCCACGCCCTTGCCGATCAGGATGCCCAGCACCAGGCCCGGCACGGCGTTGCCCATGATAAGCTGCGCCAGGCCGCCGAAAATGGTGGCCCAGAAACCGGAGCGTTTGCCGGCGTCGATTGCCGCCAGCCAGAAGATCACCGGCATGACGGTATTCACCAGGATATTGGCGGCAGGCACCAGGACCTTCACGGCGGTCACCTGGAGCGCGGCGGGCACGGCGGAAGCGGTGGAGTTAAGAAATGCCACCACCAGCATGCCGATGATGCCGCAGGCAAACGCCATGCGTTTTGGATCGTGCATGGTTTCACTGAGCTGGCGGTTTTTAATCATCAGCGCCGCAGCCCCCCAGTGGGGAATGATGCGATGGTCGACATCCTGGGTAAACGAACCGGCGGCCACCGACGATGCCCAGGCGTTAAAGAAGAAACCCAGGCCGAAGGAAAAATGCGACGCGGGATCGCCCTCGCAGGAATTGAGTTCACCCAGGGTACGAAAGGCCCCCATGCCCTGAACGGTCGGCGCATGGAACATGCGCGCCGCCCCGGCCCCCACCCCGACGCCGACCAGCCCGCCGATAATAAGTGACTTTATTAAAATGATAAGAAACATCGGATTATCCTTTGATGATTTATCCGCATCGTTAACTGCGGGTAAAAGGGACTTTTTCGGTATCGATCATGATGATGCCGACCGTAATATCCAATATGACGCTGTAGCTTTTCTTTTCACGCGGCAAAAAGAAAAAAAGGAATTTTTCAGTAATACGCTTCTCTTCCGCCTGGATAATTTTGACTTCCTGCGGTTCAATGCGCAGCAAAACACAGCCGGTGGATTTCATCACCGCTGGCTGCACCTGACTTAACGCGGCGGCAAAAGCGGCCGCTTTGGTTTCACCTTTTCCCGCCACCTGTACGGTTAAAACAGACTGCTCTTTCATCAGGCATTGCCATATTTTTTAAGCCAGGTTTCTACTAATTTTTGCCCCAATTCTTCTTTATCCATAAAACCAAAACCCAATACTTTATTGCCTTCCTGGATAGCCGTTACGCCTTCTTCAATCGAGCGCATGCCGTGTTTGGCTTTATAACCGTATTTATTCTGCGCGGTGATGGCGCCGGCGCCGCCGCTGCCGCAAAAGGAAATGCCGAAGTCGGCCTGCTCGCTGTTCATCACATCGCCCAGCTTCATATCCGCCGCCATGCCGGGCACGACTATTGCCTTGCCGCCCGCCGCTTCGATGCCCTTGGCCACTTTCTGCCCCTTACCCAGCCGATCGCCTATCACTACCGTTACCTGTGCCATTTGGTTCTCCCACACGTTATTAAGCGTTATTGTCTTTGGCCACTTCAAAATGAACCGATAATAAATACGCTTCTTCAATCGGTAAATTATCCAGCAAATTCACCACCGCCTCCGCCATCGCCATCGAATCCGCGGAAATTTCGTCAAATAACTCTTTATCCACTTCCGGTAACGGCTCGCCGGTTAAAGAACGCATCACCATGGCGCGCACATGGGAGTGCAGCATTTGATCCTGCACGTGATTGATCCGGATATTGCGCTCCGTCAGCATCTGCATGATTTCCAGCAGAACCTTTTCGGTCAATGCGGCGGCCAATGCATCACGTTCCGTTTCTCCGCCCGCTGATACGGCTTTATCGACCACTCTGTGCTCCTACGGCATCCATAATAAAAATATTCAGCGCGGTAAAGCAGTCTTGCTTTTGCCGCCTTTAATGATGATTTACCCTAGCCGGTGCGGCGGCAGGTTTGTAGCCGTTATATTTCCACTTTGAAGTGGAAATAAATCACGGCCAAGCGATCTCATTCGCATAATGGCTACAAACCGCATCATTTCACTGTATATATGGGATATCAGAGTCCAATTGCCCGGCGACGGGCATGGAAGGACGGATATTACGTCGTTATAGACCTATAAGAATAACCTATCGTGAATTTGGCCCTGGCGATAACGCCCGGCAACCCCAGACCATATACCGCGCAGGCTGGCGCCCACCGTCTGTCTTTATGCGCTGGAAAAAGCCTTAATCCGGCGGCCGTCGGGATAAGGATAAACAATGACGATGGACCATGCGCACCCTGCCACCTGATGTGCCGGCCCCGGCCTCAGTCAGTTCACCGGCTGGGAAGCGTAAACCCGGTACGGTTAAACCTTATCAGCCGCAAAGACTAATTAACCCGCCATTATGGCGATAGTGGCCGCCTACCTGTTTATCATGGCGGCATCCACCCCCAGGTCATGTTTCATCCCTCATATGGCTCAGCTGAAAGAGATGGTTTAGCGCCGAGCAACAGATTATATATAGAGAGAAATTAATGTACATTAACCATGAAGTTATTAAACATAACCATATTGATACAAATAATTCGGAAGATGTTTTTTATGATTGCGAGCCTTACACCTTATGGCCCGGCCATAATGATGATGAACATGCCGCCGTTGATGACATAATCAATCAACCCCAAACAGCCTTAGCGGAAGATTTAAAAATAGCGTTGACGAACCTGCTTAAAATAGCGGTTTCTCATGAGGCCAGTCGGTTCAGCATGAATATGGGATTGGATATTCCACAGGCGGTATTCAATACCGCCTGGTGCCTCTATAATGCCATAACAGCCAGACAAAGTATCAGTACAGTCCTGGAAGCCGGGTTGCCGTTGTGCATAAATGCTATTTTATCCCAGTCACAATTTTTAGTTTCTGTATCCGTTTATGTAAGGGATTATATTGAAGAACAGCTCGGGCCCTCGCTGACCGGCGCATTAGATATCGGTGCGGATAATATCCTCACTCATAACAGCTATCTTTTTTTTGGCGCCCTGGCGCTGGCCAGTAAGTACTATTGCGATGGGGTGAATGAACGACAGCCGCAGCGGCGTTGTCTGAACCTGCCGGTAGCCATCGCGCGCCTGTTTAATAAGGCTTGCCAGTACTGGCAGGGATTATGCGTGGCGTCCGGGGTTCATCAACGGCAACCGACGGATGAAGGTGGCAGGATGTTATTAAACCCAACGGAAAAAACACAACAGGCGTTGGGGCGCAACCTGGCCCGGCAATGGGCCAGGCAAAGCCATTGCAGCCAGCTGCGCGCGGAGCGGGCGGCCGAGCAGTTTTATGGCATCAGCGCCAAGACCGGTAGCGCGGCGTCGCGGGCGCGTGTCGAGATCAACGCGCAGCCAAGGCCGCGCATTCCCCCCGTTCGGTGCCCACGATTAAGCGTGGCGCGGGATACCGGCGAGGTAACGGACTGTTTGCCGGGGACGCGCGCACCTCATCTGCTCACGATAACACCGTCGTTCAGCCGCGGGCTGGCCGGATTTTCACTGCCCCGCCTCTCTCTGCTGCCGATGACGGCGGCGGCCCCCATACTGGACGCGACACCCGCAAAGCAGATTATTACCGCCCTGGCGCCGGAGCGCGATACCCCCGCGCACAAAAGCGATATCCTGATTAACCGCCATCTGCAGCAGGCATTTCCCACCATCACCCGCATAGTCACGGCTTGGTTAAATCAAGAGATCAAAACCAGGTATCTACTTGATATTAAGACGGAAGAATGTTGGGTTCTGTATTTTGACCGTCCTTATCCCGACCGGGAGCCCACTTACGGCCGCAGCCAAATTGCGGTAATCACACAATCGATGCCGTTAACCGAATATGTTATCAACAATTTCTTTAGTAAAGAATGCCAAGATTTTAATTCCGTCGATAAATATCAGGGGATATATTTTACGGAACGGCCGGAACCGATGCTTCGCCATCATTCACAGGCGGCGATCAAACCTTCACAAATTATCGAGCTGTTGAATAATATGGATATTGCTTCCCGGTATTTAACGGCACTGGACGTTTATTGGCGTGAGAATAAACCTTACCATGTCATCGCCAATATCATTAATATATTGACCCATCTTAGCATCGAGCAGACATCATTGGCTGATAGCGTTGTAGCTATCATCCTGCATGCGCTGGGTTTGGAGAAAAATGATCAACTGCGGGTGAGGGTGAAGCTATTTGATATAAACGGTTATCCGGCCACGGATATGGTGGTGTTCAGCATGACCGGTGAAAATATGCTCATTCTTTACCAACCGCGCGGCGTCAGGCATTTTTGGGTGTTCAATGGCATCAACGATTTGAGAAACTGGGTAATAGAACAATGCCGGAACGAAACGCAGCGCATTGACATCGCCAGCCATTTCACGTTGCAGGATAGAGTGGATGGCATGTCGCTATTCGGTTTTTACTCGTGGGGCGTCGACCGTTGGCTGGCCCATGCCGGCGCATACCCTGACCGTATCATGACGCTGAATGAATCGCTGAGCGAACCTTGCCATCTGGCGCTGGGCAACCGGCAGCAGGCGCGCTCCTTAAGCGACGCCGCAAAACTTGGCTACGCGAGCCACCAGGGCCTGTGGACCCTGGCCGCAACGGCGCTGGATATTAGCGCAAACCTGTTTGCCATGCCCCTGGTCCCCTTCGTCCCCCTGGCAGCGCAGACCAATAAAACGGACGGCGTCGCAAAAAACTTCCTGCGCATGGCCCAGTATGCCGGCGATCAGGGCGATACCGTGAAACGAGCGTTATCCATACTCACGTCGGTCCTGAGCGAAATAATGCCATACGATGAAAAAGGCGCAATTCAGCCGGCATTAAGCCTGAACTTTACACTGGCTGAATATTTTCATATCGTCCATACGGATATCGCCCTGTGGAAAACCATGCCTGAGGCCACCTCCGGCGAGAAACGCCTGGTGAAAAGGCTGAGCGTTTACCCGCTAGGGTACCGGCGGGTATTGCAGACCCACCAGCATGGAACCACGGATAACCATTTCACCTTAAGCCTGATGACCAAGGACGGTCTGCGCAGGGACGACATTATCGCCATCCGAATGTATAAAGCGGCGTTACCAATACGCTTTAATAATAGGTTACAATTATTCGAAGTTTACGATATTGATCATATCAGCAAGGCGGGTTATCCGGTCTATATGTTCGTCACCAATAATATAACGCATTGGCAATTCGGCCGCGTGACGGACACCCGTAGTAACGTGGTGGGGGAAAGTGAAGTCATTATGGCTGATTACGCTTTTGTCTCGGTGCGTTTGTTTGACTTGATTATGGAAAATATTGATAACCTCTGCGCAAAGGTGAAATCACTGACCCCCATTAATAGCCAAGGTCTGGCACAGGACGCGCTTGGGCACAGCTATTTAAAAGTGGGCATACATTATATAAAAATTGAAATAGACGCCGAAAGAAATCATTATTATTTAGGCGATCGTGACGCCTGTTATCTATTGATTATCTATGATGGAAAATTAAAAAAATTCACCCTTTACTTAACGCCCGAGCAGAAGTTGTCGGCGCTCTACAACCAGCTGGCGGCGCATGAAAATGACCAATTCAAAAGCACCAATATATCTTTAAGTTACCGTAGCGGCTACCGGGGTGCTAACGAACAAGAATACTTTAGCGCCATGGTGGCTGACAACATCATCCTTGATGCCGGCGTTAAGGAGATTATTTGTTATGGTCTGTTACCACATGAAATAGTGACACACCCTGAAGCAACAGTTTTGGCTTCCCGGCTAAAAAATGTCATGAGCGCATGCCGTCATATCATCATGGACATGATGAACACTTCGGAGTGCGTACGGCAAGCGTTTTTGATGGATACTATATATACGTTGATAAGAGTTAAAAATCCCGATAAGGATATATTCCGCGCAAAAAACATCATACGATTTAACGAATTATTGGAAAAAATGCTCGATATTATTGAGCAGCATATTGCCGATAAATTCAGTCGGATCTGGTTAGCGCGCTTTCATCAATCCGAGACCATAGTCATGACCGTCCATGGCGATCCGCTTAAACGATTATGGGTCAGCGCGGGAGATGGAGATAATGAGAGCGCGCGTCCATCGCAATGGTATCGCGCCCGCTTTTGCCGTTACGGTTGCAGCGAGCTGCCCCCAGCGCAGAATATCGCCATTCTCGACCGGGTAAACCTTATTAACGGCACCCACGCCGGGAGAAATTATGCGGCCCAGTATCAACATGAAAATTTTAAGTCCATTATCAACCGCTTATGGGCAGGCGAGATGACGGAGGGCGAGGTCAATTTCCTGATCAGTCTGCCGGAGGTCACCGCGGTCAAAAATTATTTGCTCATGACCGATAGAGAACTTGCCCGAAAGCTGTTTCGCAAGAAGGCCACGGTCCGGATGGCCATGATTTTCCGCAATGCCGACCTCTTCTGCGAACTGCTGGCGCATCTGCATCGGGGCATGAACAATGGTCATCCGCAGATTCGCCATCATCAGGATCCGTGGCTGATGTCCCTGCTTTTCGCCGTGGCATTTCATGCGACCGGTCCAGCAACATCCGCGCCGGCGCGGGTATAAAAAAACCGGCCTGCCGGGACCGGTTTATTGCCTGGCGCAGCCTTCATCCTAGCGGAATTTTGCGTGGTTTTCGTTGCGGGTTTGCTGAAATTGCTTTGCCATTGCCTGGGCCTGTTTAAGATCGCCTTTATCAGCCAACGCCTGGGCCTGCTCGATTTGACCGATCAGAGTACTCATACCCTGGCGGAAATCCTTCATCTGCGGGCTATCCGCCGGTTGCCCCTTGAGCTTGGGCGGCGTGCCGTTACGGGCATCCAGCGCCGCTTCATGCATATTGGCCAGTGCCGGTTTAAGCGTATCGAGATTATCGCTTTTGACCACTTTACTATAGTTGGCGTTAAGGATATCCATATCCTCGCCCAGATCGCGCGCCTGCGTCGCCAGGGGAGCGGCGATAAACAGGGCTGCCGACAACATTGCTATTGCTTTGAATCTCATTATTATAAATTCCCGTTAAATACCTGCGATTTTCATCTGCGGTAATAACACCGATCCGCATTGGATATTGCTGCGGGTTTCGATATCGTCGCCGACCGAAACAATATTACGCCACATATCCTTCAGGTTGCCGGCAATAGTGATCTCGCTGACCGGATACTGAATTTCACCGTGTTCCACCCAGAAACCCGCAGCCCCGCGTGAATAATCCCCGGTGATGGCACTCACACCTTGCCCCATCAGTTCGGTGACTACCAGTCCCCTGTCCATTTTTTTGATCAATGCCGCAAAATCAAGGCCCTGGCCCGCGATGCGCCAGTTATGAATGCCGCCTGCATGGCCGGTGCTTTTCAGACCCAGCTTACGCGCCGAGTAGCTGCTTAACAGCCAGGTCTGGAGTACGCCGTCTTTGATGATGGCCCGATCCTGGGTACGCACGCCTTCGCTGTCAAAGGGTGACGATGCCAAGCCCTTAAGCAAGTGCGGATGCTCTTCTATGGACAGCCAGTCCGGCAAAATCGCCTTGCCCAGGTAATCAAGCAGGAATGTGGATTTGCGATACACGCTGCCGCCGCTGATAGCGCCGACCAGATGGCCGAACAAACCGGTTGCCGCTTCGGCGGCGAACAGCACCGGCGCCTGCTGGGTGGCAATCTTGCGCGGGTTCAGGTGCGCCAGCGTGCGCCTTGCGCACTCCTCGCCAACCCATTCCGGCGTGCGCAGGTCGTCAAATGCCCTGCCGATGGTGTAGGCGTAGTTACGTTCCATATTACCGCCGCTTTCGGCGATAACGCTGCTGGAGAGGGAATGGCGGCTGCTGTTGTAGCTTGCCAGCATGCCATGGCTGTTGCCGTAGACCTTGGTACTGTAATGGCTGTTGAAACTACCGCCTTCGGTATTGGTGATGCGCTTATCGGCGTTGAGCGCCGCCTGTTCGGCACGGGCGGCCAGATCGGCTCCGCGCTCCGCGTCCAGCTCCGCCGGATGGAACAGGTCCAGTTCCGGCGCGTCGAAAGCCAGCAGTTCTTTATCCGCCAGGCCGGCGAACGGGTCGGGTGAGGTATAACGGGCGATATCCAGCGCGGCGCCCACGGTACGGGCAATCGCGTCCGGACTGAGATCGGTCGACGAGGCGCTGCCTTTGCGCTGCTGGTAAAAAACGGTGATGCCCAACGCGCCGTCGCTGTTGAATTCAACGTTTTCCACTTCGCCATAACGGGTGCTGACGCCGATACCGGTGGTTTTGGTCACCGCTACTTCCGCCGCGTCGGAGCCGGCGCCGGCCAGTTCCAATGCCTGGGCTACCGCGTTTTCCAATAACTTACGCTGTTCTGCAACTTGAGTGACTAATTTCATTGGGCCGCCATAATTGTGAGGGTTATCCGCCGCAGGATGATGTATCAATTCTATCAGTCCACAGGCTGTTTCGCACGGTATCAGGGCGGGATGGTGAAAAGGCTGGGCGGCAGGCGACAAAAATCAATGAACGGCACAGGCGCGCCGCCGTCCCCCGCGCTGGGAATATAACGGCTGCGCGCCAGGGATAGCGCCGGCGGGGTCAGGCACCGCGTCCAAGCTTGCGGTCAAAGCGCCGCCAGCATTCCGTCAGGTCGATAAGGCATTTCTTTTTACGCGCTTCGTCTATTTTAATCGCGGTCAGGCCGGCCTCCATGGCATCGATAATAGAGACCTTTAACGGTTCGCCGTGCAGCAAATGGTCGACCACGCCCTGCGCCATTTGCGTATCCGCGCCGTAATGACCGGCGTCGCCGTAGCCTTCATAGGTTTTATCCTCCAGCTTATCGCCGCTGCGGGCATCATGGACGCGAAAATAGTTGCGGACAAAATCCCCTTCCGCCATGCCGTCGCTGCCGATAACGCAAAAACGGCGAAAATAATCCGGCACATTCAGATTGGCATGGAAAGAAAGCGTTGCGCCGGTGGCGTATTCAACGATAGCGGTCTGGTAGTCGATAATATCCGCATCGCTGGTAAACACGTTATCGGTGCTATGCCAGCCGCTGGGCTTGCGGTGATACACGTCAGACGCAGCGGTCACCGGCCCGTGCGGTTCATGCGCCGCGGTAAAGGATTTGCGCCCGCCAAAGCTCGCCACGCTGGTGGCGCGCGCGCCGACCAGCCCCTGGTACAGGTCCAGGTCGTGGCAGCATTTTTCCAGCATATACGCCCCGGCGAAGCGTTCGAAGCGCCGCCAGTCGCGCATGAAAAAAGCGCCATGCCAGGGCGGAATATGCTCACAGGCCTCGATGGAGGTGATTTCGCCCAATTGGTTTTGCGCCTGGGCGCGGAGTAAATCCACATACAGCGGCGAATAACGCAGCACCAGGCCCACAATGATGCGATCGCTGCCGTACTGCCGCACCAGCTCCGCCAGCGCCATGGTCTGCTCTTCGTTTATCACCACCGGTTTTTCGGTAAAGACGATAAGCCCGGCTTCCAGCCCGGCGCGGATATGCTCCAGATGCAGGTAATTCGGCGAACCCACCATCAGTAGGTCAAAGCCGCCCGCGGCCAGCAGTTCGCCAAGCGTGCCGAATCCCCGTCCGGCATCGATGCCGAATTGCGTGAGCGTCTCCAGCCCGGCCGGCGCCGGGTCGGCGTATCCGGTTATGGTAAAATCCGCATCGGCTTGTTTAAATTCCCTGGCCACGTTCGCCATGCGAAAACCCAGTCCGACAATGCCTGCTTTCATGTTGGTTGCCCCTGCCGCCCATGATGAACCCACGTTTCTGAACCTTGAACTTATTACGATTACAAAAGTAATGTCAATTATTAACCAATACGTAAAAATGATGACCATGGATATTGCATTGAAATTTAATAATTTATTAAAATAAAAGAATGTGATATTTTTTTCATTATTGCGATTTATGTTTTTTTACCCTATCTTTTCCGCTCGACACGTCAGTTCCACAGCGTCCCTGGCGGCAATTCATGTCATCAAGAGCCAAAAGGAGGGGAACGTTGCAAGCAAATTTTTATGTGGGCGTAGATGGCGGCGGCACGGCGTGCCGCGTGCGCCTGATCGATAGTCAGGGCCGCCTGCTGGCGGAGTGCCGGGGCGGGGCGGCCAATATTTTCAGCGCTCCGGCGCAAGCCCTGGCCACGTCGCTGGCGCTGGTGGCCGAGGCCTTTCGCCTTGCCGGCCTGCCGTTGGCGGAACAGGCCGGCGCGCGGGCGGGGTTCGGTTTTGCCGGCGCCAATGTGCAGCGCGTCAGGGAACTGGCGGAAAGCTGGCCAATGCCGTTCGCGGCCCGGCATATTGCCTCCGACGTGGAAATCGCCTGTCTTGGCGCTCATCAGGGCCGCCCCGGCGCGGTGCTGATTACCGGCACCGGCAGCCAGGCCACGGCGTATGACGGCAGCCGGTTCCATTCTATCGGCGGCTGGGGCTTTAGCCTGGGAGACCAGGGCTCGGGCGCCATCCTGGGACGTCACGCGCTGCGCCGCACATTGCAGGCCCATGAGGGCATCCTGCCGGCGTCCGCATTAACGCAGGCCCTGATGGCGGATTTCGATCATTCGCCCGAGGTCATGTTGCACTGGGCCCAGTCCGCCGGCCCCCATGACTGGGCGGCGTTTGCCCCGCGCATCTTTGATTCCGCCCGGTGCGGCGATCCGAACGGCGTTCATTTGGTGCGCCAACTGGCACTGGAGATCGATCTGATGCTAGCCTGTCTGGTGGACGCCGGCTCGCCGCGGATTGCCCTGATGGGCGGTATTTCACAGCCGGTATTGCCCTGGTTGCACCCCCGCTGGCGCCAGCATATTGTCGCACCCTGCGCGGACGCCCTGGACGGCGCGCTGCGCCTGGCCGGCGGCGCCGGACCTTACGTCCAGGCCCGGCCGGCGCACCCGTTATCGTCGTCACAAGGATAAAACAGCCCAGCTATGAGCGCGCCGACCGTATCGCCACGCATTTTACGCCTGATCGTCGAACACTCGCCTATCAGTCAATCCGACCTGAAGGTTCGCAGCGGCCTGAGCATGTCCACGGTTTCACAGGCGACCAATCGGTTATTATCGAAAGGGATTATCCATGAACTCGGACTGCGCCGGGAATCCATGGGGCGGCCCAAGATCTTGCTGGGTATCGATCCCGCCTATGCCTCGGTGGTGGGCGTACAGCTCAACGCCGAGCGCAATGTGATCGTCATGACTGATTTAGTCGGCAAGCTGATCGGCGAACAGCAGATGCCGACCGGCGCGCTAACGCCGAAACAGCTCGGCGACGCGCTGGCGAAATTCCTTAAATCGGTGGAAACCAGCAAAGTGGGCGCGATCGGCCTGGCCATCTCCGGGATAGTGGACCCCCTCAGCGGGGTGTGCATTCGTTCCAAGGTACTGGACTGGAACCATGTCCCCATCGCCGGCCTGTTATCCGAGCGTTTCGCCATACCGGTTTATATCGAAAATGACGCCAACGCCATGGCGCTGGCTTCCCTGGTGTTTGGTCAGCTGGGCGACGCGCAATCGGCCATCATCGCCACTTATGGTAAAGGGATCGGCGCCGGCATTATTCTCGAACGCCAGCTTTATCGCGGCCGGCACGGCAACGCCGGTGAAATTGGCAACGCGCTGGTCGGCGACGGGTCGGCGGCGCTTCTTGAGGAAGTGGCATCCTCCAGAGCGATATTAAACAGTATCGCCGCCACGTTGCCGGAAAATGGCCCGCCGCGCAGCCTGCAGGAGGTGGACGGCTGGCCGTCGCACCAGGTGGTAGATATCCTCACCGCCGCCGGACGGCACATCGGCATTTCGCTGGCCAACCTGTCGATCGCGTTCGATCCGGACGTGGTGTACCTGGCGATGGAGCCGCAGATGGCCTCGCGCATCCTGCTTGATCAAATCATGACGCATTTTCAGCAATACCGGCTCAAACTCACGCCGCAGGTGATCCCGCTGCGCTACCTGACGGACTCCAGCCGCATGTGGGCGCTGGGGGCGGCGGGATTTGCGGTCAACGGGCTGATCGATGCGATAGCCTCGTCCGCGGACGAGGATGCCTAGCCTGTTTAGCGGATCCGCTCACCGGATTCGCTGAACAGAAGACATTTTGCCGCATCGATGCCCAGGGTCAGTGTTTCCCCGTTGCTAATAGCGGTCAGCGCCCGCTGTTCAATCACCAACGCTTCGTCCCGCCCGGTATGCAAATACAGGTAATTGGTATGGCCCAGCCGCTCGGCAAAATCCAGCACGCCGCTAAACCGCACCTCCGCCCCTTCAGCGGCCAGGAAATGCTCCGGCCTGATGCCCAAGGTAACCGGACGATCCCGGGCCAGCGCGCCGCTCACCCGTACCACCAGGTGATCCAACCCTAGCTCGGGGACCGCCAGGCGCGCCCAGCCCGGTTCACTGCCCACCACCGTGGCCGGTAGAAAATTGATTTTCGGCGAGCCGATAAATCCGGCGACAAAGATATTATCCGGATCATGATACAACTCGAGGGGGGCGCCCACCTGTTCAATGCGGCCCTGGCGCAGCACGACGATACGATCGGCCAGCGTCATCGCTTCCAGCTGATCGTGCGTAACATAAATCATTGTATTGCCCAGCTTTTCATGCAGGCGGGCAATTTCGATACGCATTTTCAGGCGCAGCTCGGCGTCAAGGTTCGATAGCGGCTCGTCAAACAGGAAGATGCGCGGCTTACGGATAATCGCCCGGCCGATGGCCACCCGCTGGCGCTGGCCGCCGGACAGGGCGCGGGGTAAACGATCGAGGAACTCGGTAAGATGCAGCACCGCGGCGGTGCTGTTCACTTGCTGTTCAATATCCCGTTTACTGTATTTCGCCACCTCCAGCGGATAGCGCAGGTTACCGCGAACCGTCATATTGGGATACAACGCATAAGACTGGAATACCATGGCGATGCCGCGATCGGTCGGCGCGCTGTGGGTAATATCCTGGCCATCGACGCTCAGGGTTCCGCCTGATATTTCCTCCAGACCGGCAATCATCCGCAGCAGGGTCGATTTACCGCAGCCGGAGGGACCGACAAATACCACAAATTCGCCGCTGTGGATCTGCAGATCGATGCCGTGGATAACATTGATTTTGTCATAGGATTTTTTTATCCCCCGAAGCTCTACGTTGGCCATCTATGTCCCCGTTTACAGTATTTGTCCCATATAGATGGCCTGGCTCCGGTGCAACAACCGGAACCCGAGCCGTTCATAAAACGCGCAGACGGGTTCATTCTTCAGGCTCACGCCGAGGTGAACGCCTGAAACGCCGGCGCGCCGCAGCGCCTCCAGCTCCGTTTCAATCATCCGCCGTCCCTGGCCGCCGCCCTGGGCCTGCGGCAGGATATTGATATGCAGGTGCGCCGGATACTGCTCGAGCAGGCCGGCTTCCTTGCTCTGCGGCTGGCGAATAAAATCCAGCACGCCTTCATCGAGCGGCAACAGCGCCCGGCGATCGGCCAGTTTTTCCCTAAGCCCCGGCCACCAGTCGCGCTGCAGCCGCTGCTCGAACGCCGCGGTATCGCGCGCGGCGACGACATACCCGAGGATATGGCCGTTTTCCTCCAGAACAAACGCCAGTTCCGGTTCAAAAATGGCGTACGGCATCACGAAACGCAGCCCGGGATAAGCCGGATCGCTGTAAAGCGCACTGGCGTCCGTGCCGGCATTCGCGGTTTTCAGGCAGATCTCAGACAGCGCGGCGCGATCGCGCTCCGCGGCCTGCCTGATCAAAAATGGGGAAGAGGACATAACAACCGGTCTCCATTGCGTTCCCAGGAATAAGGATTAATACACTAAGGAAAACATACTTAGTTCGCAAGTTATAATAATTATATTATATGGTTCAAAAAAATGACGGCAATCGCAATATCAACGCCACCAGACAGAAAAGTGATGACCGCTTGCTGGGTGAATATCTTTAATGATGCATAATCATCGGTTTAGGATTTTACCGCTGAAAATACCGCGCCATCAGGGCGCTAAACTATAAGATAAAATGATAGAGCGATAAATAACTTAATGAAATACAAAACAAAAAAATGAACCCTTTACTTTTCGGTATAGAGATCCGTTATGCTGTCTCCTGATTGTTTTATCTCTCGATTGTCCTTGAATTCATTCTTTAGCCAGTTCTTTTATCCTGTATCCGCGCCGGACCGGCGATAAACAAAAGAACATTGACTTTATTTTTACCATAAAGTAAGTATTAAAGGAGAACCTGTCAGCCGTTTTCCGCCGGTGAATCCATGTCGTTTTCTCCCCGGCGCAATGGGCTTATTATCCTGTGATGGAGGTCAAAACCACCATGTCCTATTTAGTCACTACTTACCGCCGGTCTTCTTACCGCGCAGACGGACTTTTCCTCCATCGCATCAAGCTGGCGCTGGCGGGAAGCCTGCTCGGTCTCTGCGCTCTCAGCGGCGCGCAGGCGCAAACCCTCACCACCTGGGATGTATGGAACTACCCCGCCCAGGATGCGTTGATGAAACAAACCGTTACGCAGTTTGAGCAGCAAAATCCCGGTCTTAAGCTCGATCGTTCCGTCCATGCCTCCGCCGATACGCGCATCCCGCTGAAGCTGTCGCTGACCTCCGGCGAAGGCCCGCAGGTGGCGCAGGTTAATCAGGGCGGCGGCGATATGGGCGCGTTGGTACATGAAAAACTGCTCTATTCACTGGATGATTACGCCAAAACCTATCATTGGGAGCAGCGCTTCCCCGCCTCCATTCTAAAACGCAACCGGTGGTCGGATCATAATGACTTCGGCGAAGGGCATCTGTATGGGGTGGCCAGCCTCGGGGAAATGGTCGGCTTGTATTACAACAAGAAATTGCTTGATCAGGCGGGCGTCGCGGTGCCGAAAAATATGGACGAGTTTGAGGCGGCCCTGCCAAAACTACAGCAGCAAGGCATCGCGCCCATGATGATGGGATTGCTTGACAGCAACGGCGGGCCCCATTTGCTGATGATGCTCTGGCAGGATCAAATCGACAGCAAGGATCGAAAACCCCTTGACGATCTGATCTATGGCAAAGGCGGCACGTTCCATGATGCGAAACTGTTAAAGGCCGCCACGTTAATGAAAACCTGGGCGGACAAGGGGTATTTCTTCCCCGGCTACCAGGGCATCGGCAACGATGACGCCGCCACGCTGTTCCAAAACGGCCAGGCGGCCTTTTTTATCAGCGGCACCTGGTACATGGGGCAGCTCCAGGAAAACAAAGATATCCACTTCGCCGACCTGCCGCCGTTTCCCGGCGTGACATCACCGCTGATGGTGGGCGGCACCGATTTGCCGTTCTCTATTACCTCCACCGCCAAGACCCAGCAGCAGCGTGATATCGCGGCCAAATTCATCAATTACCTGGTCTCCGACCACATGGCCGAGGCCTGGCTGAAGGCGGGTTTCCTGCCGGCCAGCGCCGATAAAAACGCCAAAATTCCGGCTGATAACCCGTTATTGGCCGAGATCTACCGAGTCTGGATCAAGGTCAGCGACTATGACGGCCTGGGCCATTATATCGACTGGGCCACCCCCACCATGATCAACGCGCTGCAAGAGCATGTGCAGCTGTTGCTGGCGGGCAAGGAGAGCCCGCAGCAGTTAACCGACAAACTCGATGAGAACTATCAGCAATACATCAAGACGCTAACGCATTAACCCCAGGACGCCGCTCCGGTGCGCGGGCATAACGCGGGCCGGGACGGCGGCTCCTTTTATTTCGCATCAAGAGGCGTATCAATGTTTAATAAGTCCAGTTTGCAAAATATGCTGTACATTTTGCCCTCGCTGCTTATCTACTCAGTGTTTTTATTGATACCCCTGCTGATCACCTTTTGGGCCAGCCTGACCGAATGGGACGGCACCTCATGGCCGGTCTTCATCGGCCTTGGCAATTATATCCGCATGCTGCTCGACCCCGTGTTCTGGATCTCCATCGGCAATAACGCCCTGCTGCTGCTGTTTTACACGTTATTTCCGGTTATCATCGGCCTGGCATTATGCAGTTTCCTAAGCGACGCCCGTCCAGCCGAGCGCAGTTTGCTGCGCATCCTGTTTTTCCTGCCGTATATCATGCCGATGGCGGTGCTCGGCGTCGTTTGGCGCTGGCTGTATAACCCGGCGTTCGGCCCGATCGATCAGCTGTTGCGCGCCATCGGGCTGCCGCGCCTGGCCCGCGCCTGGCTGGGCGATTTCGACTGGGCGCTGGCGGCGGTGGGCATGGTGGCCACCTGGTATTTCTTTGGTTTCTGCCTGGTGCTGTTTATGGCAGGCATCCAGCGTATGGACCCGTCGTTGCTGGAAGCCGCCGAGCTGGAAGGATCGTCCCATCGGCAAAAATTCATGCGCATCACCCTGCCGTCATTACTGCCGGAAATTCGCGTCGCGCTGCTGCTGACGGTGATTGCCGGCATCAAGGCCTTCGATCTGGTGTATGTAATGACGCGCGGCGGTCCCGGCACCTCTACCCTGGTGACCAATATTTATATGTTCCAGCAGGGGTTTGATTTACGCCATTTCGGTTATGCCTCGGCGGTGGCGATTGTCGGTATGGGACTGGTTTTTATTATCAACGGATTGATTCACTTTGCTATTCGGGAGCGACGCTAATGCGCGGTATTCCATTGTATACGCGAGGCTTGTTGTGGCTGTTTGCCCTCATTACCATCCTGCCGTTCGCCCTGGCGTTGTTAACCTCGTTCAAAACACAAACGGAACTGTTCCAGGGGGTATTTACCCTGCCCTCCGGCCTCAGTTTTGCCAACTACATTTCCGCCTGGCGCGACGGTCATTTCCAGATTTATTTTACCAATTCCGTGCTGGTGGTATTCCCGGTGATTATCATCAGCCTGCTGGCGGGTATTCCCTCCGGTTTCGCCTTCGCATTTTTGCGGCTGCCGGCGAAAAAATTTATCGCATTCCTGCTGGCCATCGGCATGGTGCTGCCGTCGGAAGCCTATATTATCCCGCTGTATCATGAGATCCACTGGATCGGGCTGAATAATAATTATCTGGCGTTAATACTGCCGCAGGTGGCGATGTCGATTCCTTTTACCACCCTGATGGTGGCCAGCGCCTTTTCACAGGTGCCGAAAGAGTTACTGGAAGCGGCGGTAATGGACGGGGCGAGCCGCTGGAAAATCTTGTGCGGCCTGCTGGTCCCGGCCATTGTGCCCACCTTGTCCACCCTGGCCCTGCTACTGTTTATCTGGACCTGGAACGAGTTCCTCATTCCCCTGATCCTGGTGAATAAAGAAGAGCTGCGCACCTTGCCTATCGGCATGATGTTTTTCCAGAATCGCAATACCATCAATATTCCGGTGCTGATGGCGGGCGCCACCATCGCCATATTGCCCCTGGTGGCGGTATTTTTACTGTTTCAACGCAGATTTATTCATGGCATCACCGAAGGTGCGGTAAAATAAGGGCGTGGATCCTCACGCGCAACCTGTTAGGATTAGCCTCTTTTTGAGGAACCGTATCATGAGTAAATTACCGGAAGACTGGCAAGACGAACAGCCCGCGGCGCAGCCCGCCGAAGAAGACGACGACGAGATTATCTGGGTCAGCAAAAGCGAAATCAAACGCGATGCCGAAGCCCTGAAGGAACTTGGCGTCGAACTGGTCGATCTTGGCAAGAACGCATTGGAAAAAATCCCGCTGGACGATGACCTGCTCGCCGCCATAGAACTGGCGCAGCGCATCAAAAAAGAGGGGCTCCGCCGCCAGATCCAGCTGATTGGCAAGATGCTGCGCGCACGCGATCCCGAGCCCATCCAGCAGGCGCTGGATAAGCTGAAAAACCGTCACAACCAGCAAATCACCCTGTTCCATAAGCTGGAAAACCTGCGCGACCGCCTGATAGATCAGGGCGACGACGTGGTGGAGGAAGTGATGGCGCTGTATCCCGAGGCGGACAGGCAGCAGTTGCGTTCGCTGGTGCGTAATGCGCAAAAGGAGAAAGCGGCCAACAAACCCGCCAAGACCTCCCGCCAGATTTTCCAATACCTGCGTACCGTCGCCGGCGATAAATAAGCCGGCGTCAGCGCAGGTTAAAGCGCAGCCGGCCGTCCAGCTCCTCTTCCGCCTCGTCAAACAAGAGGATCAACGCGCCGAAACGGCGTTTTTTTGAAGCATTAAGATGCACGAACTCTATTTCCACCGGCAGCGGCAGCCGGCTGGTAACGGTTTGCCATAAATCATCCAGATTGGCGGCGCACGGCTCGCTCAGGGAGAACTGACGGCCAAAATCACGGTAAAAGGCCGGCAGATCGGGTATCTGGTTAAAATCAAAGGATACTTTCCCCATCAAGCTTTCTCCGCACTGCAGGTTGTTAATTTTATGTTGCCCATCGCTCCGTCAGTATGCCACACAACGATTACCGGTCATGGTGTAAAAGTGGCGGCGCAAAAAATTAATCATAAGCCGCCAAGATGCAGCGTTTTCACTTCCAGGTAATCGTCCATGCCAAGCACGGAACCTTCCCGGCCCAGTCCGGATTCCTTGACGCCGCCAAACGGCGCCACCTCGGTCGATACCGCGCATTCATTTACGCCCACCATGCCGCTTTCCAGCCGGGCGGACACGCGGAATACGCGCTGCAGGTTTTGCGTATAGAAATAGGCCGCCAGACCGAACGGCGTATTATTGGCGCGTTCGATCACTTCCTCCTCGGTGTCAAAGCGGAAACACGCCGCCACGGGACCGAAGGTTTCCTCATGCGCCAGCTTCATCTCCTCACTGGCGTCCCTGATAACCGTAGGCTGGAAAAAATTACCCCCGAGCTGATGCGGCTTGCCGCCGGTAACCGCCCGTCCGCCTTTGGCCAACGCGTCGGCGACGTGCTCCTGCGCTTTTTCCAGGCCGGCGCGGTTAATCAACGGCCCGACCACCACGTCCTGCTCCATGCCGTTACCCACCTTTAACCGCTCCACCTCGCGCGCCAGGCGGGAAACAAATTCGTCGTAGACGCCGGACTGGATATAAAAACGGTTCACGCTGACGCATACCTGGCCGGCGTTGCGGAATTTATTGGCGATGGCGCCCTTTACCGCGGCGTCGATATCCGCATCGTCAAACACAATATACGGCGCGTTGCCGCCCAGTTCCATGGAGATCTTTTTCATAGTGTCGGCGGCGTTGCGCATCAGCGTCTTGCCCACCGCGGTGGAACCGGTAAAGGTCACCTTGCGCACGCGGTCGCTCGCCATAATGGCGTCGCTGATGGCGTGGGTGTCCCCCGCCACGCCGTTAACCACCCCTGGCGGCACGCCGGCCTGCTGCGCCAGCGCCAGCAGGGCGAAGGCGGACAGCGGCGTATTGTTGGCCGGTTTTATCAGCGCGGTACAGCCCGCCGCCAGCGCCGGCCCAAGCTTGCGCGTCAGCATGGCCAGCGGAAAGTTCCACGGCGTAATGGCCGCCACCACGCCCACCGGTTCGCGGGTGGCGAAAATCCGGGAATGCGCTTTGGCCGGTGGGATGATCTCGCCGTTAACGCGCTTGGCCTGCTCGGCGAACCATTGGATAAAGCTTGCGGCATAGGCGACTTCGCCCTGCGCTTCCTTAACCGGTTTTCCCTGTTCCGCCGTCATCAGCCGCGCCAGATACGCCTGGTTCTCCATAATCAGGCCGTACCAGCGGTACAGGATTTCAGAACGTTCCTTGGCGGTTTTGGCGCGCCAGGCGGGGAACGCCGCGTCGGCGGCGGCGATGGCGGCCTCGGTTTCCCGTTTGCCGCTTTTGGCCACGTTGGCGATAAGCTGGCCGGTGGCCGGATTCACGACCTCAAAGGTGTCCTGAGCGCCCAGCCATTCGCCGTTGACCAGATAGCCGGTCTTGAACAGCGGGTGGTCCTGTAGGTGTAAGTGCTCGCTCATTGTTATCCTCCCCTTTTATGCCTCCCGTCGCGGGACGGCGTGCAGTTGCGGTGTAACGCCCCGGCCGCCGCAGGATACCGGCTCCCGGACGCGCCGCGGCGTAAGAAATATGGTTTAAGTATAGATGCTGGTTGCGGGATGGGCAGCCGGGTACGGGGAAAAGCCGCCCCGGCGGGTTAATCGCTGAGCGCGTGACGGTAGCGGACCAGGGTGTCGGTCAGGCGCTGCACGGATTCGGTAATATCGGGCGTGGCCTGGTAATGAAGCAGTTTGTCATGATAAATACGCAATTCCGCCAGTAATTGATCGAAATGTTTCCGGCGGCGGATGTCGCTGCGGGCGACCAGCACCCGGTCGGCGGTGGCGCGGATCTGGCGATGGTACGCCGAGAGATCGGCATTGGCCGGAATATCCGCCAGGCGCAGTCGCTGGTGGATAATGATAAGCGTCAGCGCCAGGCGGTATTTGGCGATATCCACAGGGAATAGCGTCAGTAGCTGGAACAGCTGCTGATACAGCGCCGGCAGATGATTTTCCTGGCGCCGCGCCTTGTTGGTGGACAGGGCCGATACCGCGCCGTACACAAAGCGGTTCAGCAATACCCGGCCGATGCGCGCCTTGGAACCGTCCCGGATGAGCAGGATCACCAGCGTCGCCAGGCCGCAGCCGATAATCTGGCCGATGGCGCTGTCGAGGAAGGTGTTAATGGAAAAGCTCATGGGATTGGCCAGCACCAGCACATTGATGGTCCCCGCCAGGGTGCCGAGCGTGCCGAGGCGCCGCTTTTGCACCTCGATGCCGATGATAAACGCCAGTACCCCCAGCGCAATGCACAGCAACAGCAGACTTTGCTGGGTGGCGGGCATGATCACCATATAATACAGCGCGCCGATGGGCAGCGCCGCCGACATGCCGATCATAAAATCCTTGCAGACCATCCAGGGGTTGGGCAAGCGCATGGCCAGCGACGTCACCACGGCAATCATCACCATGCAGCTGCTGCCGGACGTCCAGCCGGTCCAAAGCCAGAACAGGCAGCCCAGCGCGGTGGCGACGCCGGTGCGCAGTCCGTTAATCATGGCGTGATGCCGTTCGGCGGAGGGGGCCGAAATGATCACCTGATCGACCAGCACCTGCTCCTCAATTTTGCTGATACGCGCGTTGCTCTTTACCCCTTTCGCCAGCAGCAAAAACCGGGTTGCCGCGCCCACCCAGGTATACAGGACCTGCGGGGTATCGCGGGCGGGCGTGGCGGCGATGACCTGGCGCATCAGCTTCATGCGCTTATGGATATCCCCCACGGTGTCCACCGGCTCGTTTAACAGCAGCCGCAGATGCGGCGCGATAAACTCAGGGCGCACCTGCAAGATCAGGAAGGCTTCGCAGGCCTGGGTAATCAGGGTCAGCGACAGGGTATTGATCGCGCGCAGGCGCCGGTTGCAGCGCTGCCAGCGCGAGGATTCCATCATCAGGTTGACGCGCATGCCGTCGAGGGCGGTGGTAAATTTCACCAGATCGCCCCAGGCTTTATCCACCTCTTCTTTCGCCGCGCCGTTAAGGCACAATAGCAGCAGCCGGTACTGATCCAGCAGTAGCTGGTCCACCGCCCGGTCGATATCCTGTTTTATCGAGCGGGGCGAAAACAGGATATCCGCCAGGATGGCGCAGACGATACCCAGCACGATTTCGCTGCAGCGCTCAACGGCAAACTGCGGCGTCACCTGGGGCTGGCTTTGGATACTGACGATAATAATCAGCGCGGTGTATCCGGCCAGGCCCAGGGCATAGGAATTCTGTACCCGCACCACCGTGGAGATCCACATGCAGGCGCCGGCCCAGATACAGCTTAACAGCAGCATCACCACCGGGGCGCGGATGGTGAGGGTAATAATCACCAGCGCCCCGGCGCAGCCGATAAAGGTGCCGATGATGCGCAGCATGCCGCGATGGCGGATAGCGCCTGCAAAAGGCTCGCCGCCGGCGGCAAAGGCCGGGCCGGCGGCCACGATGGCGGCGGTCAGCACCGACCAGCGCGGCGTTTCCAACTGGAAATGAAAGCCCAGGAACAACGCCAGCAGAATGGCAAAGGTGAGCTTGACCGCAAAACGGCAGCGGAAAAATATCGGCGCCAGCAGTTGCAACATTATCGGGCCATCCGTTTAGCCGAACTCGCGCAGGCGATGCATCAGCTGCATCATCGGCGACAGCTCGCGCCGGTCGCGATCCTTACTGCCGGTGATCACCACCGTCGCGGTGGTGCCGGCCGGATAAAGATCTCCCTGCTGCGCGTCGAGGCGGATTTTAACCGGTACCCGCTGCGCCAGCCGCACCCATTCCAGGTTGGAGTCCACGGTCGCCATGCCCTTGGCATCCACGGCGCTGCTGCTGTTGGTCACCCCGGCGGCAATGCTGTCCACCGTGCCGTAGAGCACCAGATTGCTGCCCAGCGGCGTGATTTCCACACGAAAGCCCGGACGCACTTTTTCCAGTTTGGTTTCTTCCATATAGGCCAGCAGGTAGAACGAATTGCGTTTCACCAGCGCCACCGATACCGCGCCGCGGGTAATAAATTCACCGGCATGGACATTCAGGTTGGTTATCCAGCCCTCGGCGGGGGCGCGCACCGTGGTGCGCTCCAGGTCGATTTTCGCCAGATCCCTGACCGCCACCGCTTTCGCCAACTGGTGGCCGACGGTGGTCAAATCATTGCTGGACTGATCGATGGCTTCCTGGGACATGGCATTGGTGCCCAGCCGCAGCCGGCGTCCCGCCTCGCGACGTTTCTCGGCCACCAGGGCCTGGTAATAATCCACATCGGCCTGCGCTTCGTCCAGCGCCTGCTGGTAGCGCGGCTGATCGACCACGAACAGCACCTGTCCCTGCTTCACCAGTTGGTTATCGCTCACCCGCACCTCGGTAAGCAGGCCGCTGACATCGGGCGAAATCGCCACCACATCGGCGGTGAATTTGGCATCCCGCGTCCAGGGCGATTCGGTATAGAACGTCCATGCCCGGAAAATAGCGACGGCGGCAATCAGTACCAACAGCAGAGTAATCGCAATCCTGATTATTTTTATTGCAACAGTTTTCACAGCGACCTCAAACAAAAAGACACGAAATCAGATAAAACACGCAGCAATACAATGCGGTATTAAACAAGGCCGGATGCCAGACGAAATCGTAAATGCCCGTCGGCTGCAATAGGCGACGCAGCAGCATGAACACGGCCATCGACACCAGCAGCTCAAAAAACACCGGGGGAAACGACAGGCCGAATATCACCATAACCGGCAGCAAACTCATGACATTTTCCTTACCTTTTCCCGTTTGACCGTTGCCGGCAACCCCAAACGCGTCCCGCCCGCCACGGCATCCTTCCTCACGGCCATGGGCGGCATTCGCGGATGTTAACGCGGCTAAGTATAGAACTCAGGAAGGTGATCGAGGGTTATTCCCGGCGGATAAAACGCACTGAGACCGTGTGGCGAAAACGCCCCCACAATGTTACTGTTTATTTCAAAGCAATAAAGACATCTGCAAAACAGGGGCGGCAATGCGCGATCAGATGAACCGACGGGTATATAGTAGCCTTTACTGACTGGCATTTTCAATATTATGTGATCTAAATCACTTTTCACTCAGGCTTAACAATGGAAAGACTGAAACGTATGATGGTATTCGCCAAGGTGGTGGAAGGCGGCTCGTTTACCTCCGCCGCCCGGCAACTGCAGATGAGCGTATCGTCCATCAGCCAGACCGTGGCGAAACTGGAAAACGAACTGCAGGTAAAACTGCTTAACCGCAGCACCCGCAGCCTGGGCCTGACCGAGGCCGGCAAGATTTATTATCAGGGCTGCCGCCGTATGCTACTGGAGTTCCAGGAGGTGCATGAGCAGCTCTACGCTTTTAACAATACCCCGATCGGCACGCTGCGCGTCGGCAGTTCGTCCACCATGGCCCATAACGTCCTGGCGACCATCACCGCCGATATGCTGAAGGAATATCCGGGACTGTCGGTAAACCTGGTAACCGGCATACCGGCGCCGGATTTGATCGCCGACGGCTTGGATCTGGTGGTGCGGGTGGGCGCGCTGCAGGATTCCAGTCTTTTTTCACGCCGTCTCGGCGCCATGCCGATGGTGGTTTGCGCCGCCAAAAGCTACCTGGCCGCCCACGGCACGCCGGAAAAGCCCAGCGACATGGCTAATTTTTCCTGGCTGGAGTATGACGTCAGGCCGGACAGCGAATTCGAGCTGGTGGCCCCGGAGGGCATCACCCTGCATCTGGCGCCGCAGGGCCGTTTCGCCACCAACGACTCACAGACGCTGATCCGCTGGCTGACCGCCGGCGCCGGCATCGCCTATGTGCCGATCATGTGGGTTCTGGATGAGATAAAGCAGGGCAATGTGGAGATTTTATTCAATCGCTATCTTTCCGACCCGCGGCCGGTGTATGCGGTGTATACCCAGAAGGATAAATTGCCGCTGAAGGTGCAGGTGTGCATCAACGCCATGCATGAATACTTTAACAATGTCACGGCGGTCTACCAGGCGTTCCGCCAGGATACCATGTTCTGATATCCCGGCGGGGCAGGACTCAGGCGGTGCCGCCGACGGTGATATTGTCGAGCTTAAGCGTGGGCTGGCCGACGCCGACCGGCACGCTCTGGCCTTCCTTGCCGCACACGCCGACCCCTTTATCCAGCGCCAGGTCATTGCCGACCATGGAGATTTTCTGCATCGCCTCGATGCCGGAACCGATCAGGGTCGCGCCTTTAACCGGATGGGTTACCCGGCCGTTTTCGATCAGATAGGCCTCGGACGTGGAGAAAACAAATTTGCCGGAGGTGATATCCACCTGGCCGCCGCCGAAGTTGGGCGCATACAGGCCATATTCGACGCTGGCGATAATCTCCTCGGGCGTGGACTGACCGGCCAGCATATAGGTGTTGGTCATGCGCGGCATCGGCAAATGCGCGTAGGACTCGCGCCGGCCGTTGCCGGTGGGCGCTACGCCCATCAGCCTGGCATTGAGCTTATCCTGCATATACCCTTTGAGAATGCCGTTTTCGATCAGCATATTATATTGTCCGGGCACCCCTTCGTCATCAATGGCAAGCGAACCGCGCAGGCCGGCCAGCGTGCCGTCATCCACCACGGTGCATAACGGCGAGGCCACCAATTGGTCCATCTGTCCGCTGAACACCGAGCTGCCGCGACGGTTAAAATCGCCTTCCAGTCCGTGGCCCACCGCTTCATGCAGCAGCACGCCAGGCCAGCCGGCGCCCAGCACCACCGGCATGGCACCGGCCGGCGCCGCCACGGCGGACAGATTAACCAACGCCATGCGCACCGCTTCCCGCGCCCAGCTGTCGGCACGCACGTCGCCGTCGACGCTCTCAAGGAAAAAGTCATAACCAAAACGGCCGCCGCCGCCGCTGGAACCACGCTCGCGTTTGCCGTCCTGCTCAACCTGAACGCTGATGGACAGGCGCACCAGCGGGCGCACATCCGCCGCCAGGGTACCGTCGCTGGCCGCCACCAGGATCTGTTCATACACGCCGGACAGGCTGGCATTCACTTCCTGCACCCGGGGGTCGGCGGCGCGCGCGACTTTATCCACCCGATGCAATAAGGCGATTTTCTCTTCACGCGGCAGGCTGTTAAGCGGATCACGCTGCGTATAGAGGGATTTATAAGGAACTTCGCCCAGGGTATGCACCCGGCCGTTGCCCTGCTCGCTGACAATGCTGCGCGCCGCGTTGACGCTTAATTGCAACGCGTTAAGGGTGAGCTGATCGGCATAGGCGAAGCCGGTTTTTTCCCCGCTGACCGCACGCACGCCGACACCCTGGTCAATGTTATAGGATCCATCTTTGATGATGCCGTCCTCAATCACCCAGGACTCGTGGTAGCTGGATTGGAAATAGAGATCGGCATAATCCAAACGACGTTCGCTCATCTGGCCTAACAGCGAAAAAAGATCTTCGTGACTCAGGTTGTTGGCCGCGAGTAATTGCTCACTGACAAAAGTCAGACTCATAGGTTTTCACTCTTATTAATGATGGATTGGCCAGCAACGGCTGGAATAATAATCGTACTAACAATCGTTATAGTCATATTTATAGACTGCGGCAATTCAACGCCGGCGTCAAATGCACGCTGATTATTTACTATGACCCGCCGGTGTGCGCGGCTGGCGCAGCACTTCCTCGATTTTCGGCTGATCCAGGCTGCCGGTGATGTGATAGCGAATCACCGAGATTTTGTTCCACAGCGGCGCCAGGACCTTGCTGGCGGCGAATACCGCGGCGCCGACCACCGGATTGATGGCAAACGCGGCGGCAACCCCGACGGTGGCGGAGATTTCCGGCGCTATCACCGCTTCCATATCAATGCGCTGCGCGTTCAAATCCACCTGGCCGTTCATGGCGATGTCCGCTTCCAGGCCATCAATCAGCGAGTCGTTGGTATGCAGCACACCGTCTTTAATCCAGGCGGTACCTTTAATGGAGTCAAAATAGAATCCTTTACCGAAGGTGTCGCGGAAATCGAACTGGAGCTTGCGCAACAGCGCGTCGAAGCTAATCAGGCGCAATAGCCTGCCCGCCTGGCCGCTGCTGAGATTATCGATCTTGCCTTTGCCGAGATTGGTGTGCAATACGCCGTTCAGGCTGGCGATCTCGGGTGTCCAGGGCAGCGACTGCCAGTGCAGATCGTAATCCAGGTTAAAAGGCGCGTCGCGCAATGGGGTGTCGATGCCGACATAGTCCGCCGCCTCGCCGATATTTTTACCGCTCAGCTTGCCTTTGACCGAGGTCAGGTTTTGCCGGCCGGTACGCGACCATCCGCCTTCAAGCGTCAGCCGGGATTTGCCGGTATCCACCAGGCCATGGCTCAGCGCCAGGGTATTTTTCTGCGGCGTCACATCCGCCTCGACCCGGCCCAGATTTTGCCCCAGCAGCCAGCACTCCTGGCAGCGCAGCTGCAGTGCCGGCCAGTCGCTAAAGCCGGCGGCCGGGTCGTCATCCTGGAAGAGCGTATCGCCAGCCGCGCCGTTTTTCGGCCACAGCGGATTATAATAAAGGTAACGGATATCCGCCCGCCAGGGGCCTTGGTTCGCTAGCGCCAGCTTGCCGTCGATTTCCTTGCCGCGGGCTTCAACGACGCTGCCGCCCAGGGTATTGCGGCGCGTCAGCGACAGCGCGTGCCATTGCTGGCCGCCCAGGGCCAATAACGGCGTATTCAGCGTCAGGGCATCCGGGAAACGGAACCGGCTGGCCACCGCTTTGCCCGCCGAGCGGGACTGCGGCGTCATTAACGCCAGCCATTTTTCGCCGTCCAGCGCCGGGAGATTCAGCGTCAGGCTTTTGCCGTCCGGCAGCGGCGGTATCCTGGCGTTATCGGTGGCCCAGGCGCCGCGCGCAAGCGTAACCAGCTTGCCCAACTGCCATTCGCTGTTAAAGGCATTATTCTTGCCGGCATGTCCGCTCAACGTAAAGCCCGTCAGACCGCCCTGGGCCTTGACCGCTAATGGGAACGGCTGGCCGGCCGCTTTATCCAATGGCGCAGGTAAGTGACTGCTTACATTTTTTAAATCGGCAGTGACATCCACGGTATACGCGGGTTTGCCTTGCAACGGCAAGGTTATCGCCATCACGCTCTGCCAGGAGGCCCGTCCTCCCAGCGCTTTCGCCATGGGTTCGGGCAGGCCGGACAGATGGGCCACCGACCAGTCCCCTTGCATATCGACGTTGATATCAAAGCTTTTTTGCAGCTCTTGCGTCGTGAAGCGCACCGCTACCGGCTGTCCCAGCCACTTTGCCGACAGCATATCGCTGTCCAGGTTGCCATTATGGTAGCGGAACTGGCCGTTCAGGTTGTTCATAGTGGTGCCCAGCGGCTTAATCAGCAGGCTGTTGTCGGCCAGATTCACCTGACCCGATGCGGTGACTGCCTGGCCGCTAAGGGGTATGGATAGGTGTAAGTCCCCACTAACATTGCCGCCGACCTGCAGCTCGGCAAGCGCCGCGCCAAGGGATTTCTGCAACGGAGTCTGGTTAAAATAGGCGCCGATGGCCGGGCCGGACCCGCTGACATCCGCATCCACCAACAGCAGCTGTTTGGAATAATCGGGGATGGCGGCCACGATATTACTGCCGGTCGCCTCGCCCAGTTTCGCCTGCGGCGCGCGCATAAACAAACCGTCGTTCAGGAAGTCCAGATCGATACTCAGATCGGTCAGCCGCGGCCAGCCGGGTTCAAATTCATAGTCCGCATGGCGCAGCGGCACCAGTACCTCGAATTGCCCGTCGTTATGCTTAAACGGGAATTGTTTGGGATCGCCGGCAAAGACCAGCGTGGCGTTATCCACCTGCCCGCCTTTCAACGCGCCGGTGAGGTAATTGACCAGGTGGGTGCCCATTAACGGCTCGGGAAAATAGCGCCAGACCTGGGCGGCATCATACAAGCGCAGACCGGACAGCACATCCAGCCACGGATCACCGTTGAGGGGCTGATGAAAATAAAAGTCCCCGGTCGCCCACAGCGAGGTGGCCTGCAGATCGATATCGCTGCCCCATAACCGCAGGCCCTGCTCATCATTGCGCCAGTCAAGGGCGGCCCTGGCCCGCTGCACTTCCAGCGGCGCGCGGAACATATCTTTATACGGCAAGGTGCTGTTATCCAGCGCCAGGTTTAGCCGGCCGGCGGCAAGGGTTCCCGCCACCGAACCGCCGACATGATCCACGCCCGGCAGGAGTTGCCATTGCTGCCAGCTGAGATCGCGCCAGTCGCTCTGGAAACGGATTTTTTCCGGGTTATTAAGCGGAATATCCAGCGCCAGGGTGGACAGTACCCCTTTGGGCTGCAGATCCTGCCAGCGGGCGCGCAGGTTAGGTGTAATAATGGATATCAGCGGCAAGAAGGGACTGAAACGCTGTAGCTCCAGGTTTTTCGCCCGCAGGCGGATTTCCCCGGCCCTGTCGGGCGCGAACAGATGATTCTTTTCCGGCAGCCAGAACAGCGAGAGCGCGCCGGGCGCCCAGGATTCCCCGTCGGTGGCGATGTTGAGCACCGGCACGTCCATTTGCCATCCGTCGCCCTGTTTGCTCAGGTGCAGGGCCAATTTCGCCACGTCCACGCGGTGGTCCTGGTCTCCGTCCTGCCAGCTAGCCGTCCCCTGGCTGAAAAAGGCGTCGCCGCCGGTAATATCGCCATGATCCAGGCTCAGCCAGGCGGCCAGGCTAAAATCGGCCCGTTGCAAGCCGGTCTGGCTTTGCACCCACTGGCTGAACCATGGCTTGAGATTGATATTATCGGCCTGCAAGTAGATCTTGCCGTTGTCCAGCAGACCGTTTTCATCATTGAGGTCCATGCGCAACTGGATCGCGCCCTGCTGCACATCAACGTTGGATAAGGCTATCTGTCCTTCCGCCCGGTGGCGCTGGCGTGAGTTGAGCCAGGTCAGTTGCGGCACCGAAAGCATGGTGCGCTCCCCCGAGGGCGTCAGGAAAGAGAGCTCGCTGTCGCGCAGGATAAAGTGGTCGAACTGATGTAAAAACAGATCGGAAAGCTGGTCGGATTTAATGGGGCTGCCCTGATGGTCGCGGCCCAGCAGGGTGGTATTTAAATCCAGCTGCAATCGATAAAACGTGACGTCGCGAAATTGCCAGCGCCAGTGCAGCAGCGATTGCCAGACGTCCAGGGCCAGGGTAACGCGCTGGATACGCAGCTGTTCATCGGCGGTAACGGATTCAATGGCGCGGATATCAAGCGTCGGGCCGAAGGACTGCCAAGTGCCGTGCATTTCACGGATCTGGACATGGAGTCCGGTAGCGTTGTTTAGGGTTTGGACAATTTGCGGGCGAAAGCTGTCCAGATGGGGCAACGCCAGGCGTAACGCACTGACCGCTAATGCCACCAGGACAATCAGGGTTGCACATAGGGCCAGCAATATCCCCGGCAGTCGCTTCACGCCTTTCTCCTTGCTTCCCGTCGCACCGCTTACGGCAAGTATTTATTTTTATCTCCTGCCCGCGTGTCATGCTCTACGCCGGGCCTGAATCCTCTGGCTACATCATCACGACGTCGAACTGCTCCTGACTGTAGAGCGGTTCGATCTGCACCTTAACCTGCTTGCCGACAAAAATCTCCACCTCCGCCAGCGCATGGGATTCGTCGCTTTTCAGTGCTTCGCCCACCGCCGCCGAGGCGTATACCAAAAAACGGTCGGATTCGTAGGCATGGTGCACCCGCACGATCTCGCGCATAATTTCATAACAAACGGTCTCAATGGTTTTCACCGTGCCGCGGCCATGACAAGTAGGACACTCGCTGCACAGCACATGTTCAATACTTTCACGGGTGCGTTTGCGGGTCATCTCCACCAGGCCGAGCTGGGAGAAGCCGTTGATGCCGGTTTTTACCCGATCCTTGCTCAGCGCCTGCTCCAGCGAATGCAATACCCGCCGCCGGTGTTCTTCATTAACCATATCGATAAAATCGATGATAATAATGCCGCCCAGGTTACGCAACCGCAGTTGGCGGGCAATGGCCTGCGTGGCCTCGATATTGGTGTTGAAGATGGTTTCATCCAGGTTCCGGTGGCCGACAAACGCGCCGGTATTAATATCAATGGTAGTCATCGCCTCGGTCTGGTCGATGATCAGATATCCCCCCGATTTCAGCTCGACTTTACGTTCCAGTGAGCGCTGGATTTCGTTTTCCACGTCATAAAGATCAAAGATAGGCTGTTTGCCGTTGTAATGCTCGAGCTTGTGGGTCATCTCCGGAATATATTCACCGGTAAACTCCACCAGCAGATCAAAGGTCAGGCGGGAGTCCACCCGGATGCGATCCAGCGCGGCGCCGGCAAAATCACGCAAGATGCGCTGCGCCAGCGCCAGCTCGCCGTAAAGCATATATTTGCTCTGGTTACGGCGTTTGCGCTCCATGACCTTGGTCCACAGGCGTTTGAGAAAAGCGGCATCCTGGGCCAGTTCCTCCTCGCCGATGCCTTCCGCCGCGGTGCGGATAATAAACCCGCCGTGCTCATCGCAGTAATCCGCCACGGTGCGCTTAAGGCGCTCGCGCTCTTCCTCGCTATCGATGCGTTGGGATACGCCGACATGGGACGCCCCGGGCATAAACACCAGGTAACGCGAGGGCAGCGTAATGTCGGTGGTCAGGCGCGCGCCTTTGGTGCCCAACGGATCCTTGACCACCTGTACAATGATGTCCTGTCCCTGCCTGACCAGTTCGGCAATATCGCGCACATGGAAGTTTTTCTGCTCTTCGCCGGCGACGCATTCGGTATGCGGCATGATATCGGACGCATGCAAAAACGCCGCCTTATCCAGGCCGATATCGATAAACGCCGCCTGCATGCCCGGCAGTACGCGGCTGACCCGGCCTTTATAGATATTACCAACAATACCCCGCCGGGCCTCGCGTTCAATGTGGATTTCCTGCAAAATGCCGCCGTCGATATAAGCGACCCGCGTCTCGGAAGGCGTGATATTAACCAGTAATTCAGCAGCCATGTTGTCCTCTCAGACTACGTAAAGCAATAAACTGGCAAAGCAATTCAGAGGTTTCCACCAGCGGCAAACCCACCACGCCGTGATAGCTTCCATTGATAGCCCTGACAAAAACCCCGCCCAATCCCTGGATGCCGTAAGCCCCGGCTTTATCCATGGGTTCACCGGAGGCAATATAGCGATGAATCTCCTGCGGCGACAACAGGCGGAATGTGACTTCGGTCACGACGCTGAGGCAAAGCTGATGCCCGGCGTCGGCAAAAGCGATCGCCGTCATCACCTGGTGGCATTGTCCCGAGAGGGCCGTTAACATCTCGGCGGCATGGGCGCCGTCGCGCGGTTTTTCCAGGATGCGGCCATCCAGCACCACGATGGTATCCGCTCCCAGCACCGGACGCGGTTCAGGAGCTATCGCCACGCCGGCCAACGCTTTTTCCAGCGCCAGCCGGCGCACATATTCCGGCGCCTTCTCCCCCGCGCGGCGCAGTTCCGCCACCGGGGCGCAGAGCACGTCGAACGGCACGTCCAGCAATGTGAGCAATTCCCTGCGCCTGGGTGAGCCGGAAGCCAGATATATCGCGGTCATAACAGCCCCTATTGCACGGAAAACTGGCGGCGCACTTTACGCATCAGTAAAAACAGCCACGGCCATAACACGCCGTCCACGACGCTGCTCCAGAAAATTTCCGGCCTGAATGAAATATTGATCACCAGGAACTCAGCCCAGAACACGATGACATGCATGGTCAATGATAGCATTACCACGATCAGCGACTGCTGCCATAGGGCCATATTCCTAAACAACTGGAATTTGAAGACCACCAGGTAGGCCAGGATGCTTAACGCCAGCGCCCTGACGCCCAGGATGGAACCCAGGATGAGATCCATGATAAGCCCCAGCACGAAGCCGGTGCCGACATTAACCCGGTGTGGTATCGCCATCACCCAGTAAATCAGCACCAGGCTGAGCCAGGAGGGCCTGAACAGGTAAAGCTGCTCGGGCCACGGCATGATTTGCAATACGATGGCGAGAAGAAATGAGAGCCAGATGACCCAGGTGCCGTTGCGGCGATAACGGTTCATTGCCGGGACCCGGAAAACGGATTCACCGCCGGCGTGGACCGCCCTGAAGCCGGCGCCGTATGGCCGGCTGCCGGCGCGTTGCCGGCGGGGGACGTCGGGTTGGCGTCCGGCGCGCTGCCGGCGGGGGCCGTACGGCTGGATGCCGGCGCAGCGCTATCCGCCGCGGTGCGATTGCCCGCCGGCGCGGCGCGACCCGTCGCCGCGTGATTGGCCGGCGACGCATTGCCGGCCGGTGCCGCGCGGGAGGTCCCCGCCCTGGCGTCCGCCGCCGGCGCAGCGGCGGCGGGCGCCGCGGCCGGTGCGCTTGCCGGCGCTTCCGGCCCCATGATGCTATCCTGGGACGGCAACACCTGCGGCATCATCTGCATCAGGCGTTCATTGGCCACCCGATGGACCTCCGCCGGCGGCAGCGGCACCTCGCCCCGGGGGTCGGCTCCCCATAACAACAGCAAATAGCGCAGCCGCTGCAATTGGGCGGTCGGCCTGGCCTGGATCACGGTGTAGGCACGCTGGGTATCGACCTTAACCGACGACACCACGCCCACCGGATATCCTTCGGGGAAACGGCCGCCAAGACCGGAGGTCACCAGCACATCGCCGACGCGGATATCGGTGTTGCCCGGTAAATGCTCCAGTTGCAGATCTTCGGTGCAGCCGTTGCCGGCCACGATGACCCGGATATCGTTGCGTAAGACCTGGATGGGCAAGGCATGGGACGCATCGCAAATCAGCAACACCCGGCTGGTCATTTTGCCGGCGGCCACTACCTGGCCCACCACGCCTTTGTCGCTGATGACCGGCTGGCCGACATAAACGCCGCTGTCCAGACCTTTATCGATCACCACCTGGTCGCTGTAAGGATCGGTACTGGTGGAGATAACCTGGGTGACCATCTTCTGCTCATCCTGGCGCAGGGGCGAACCGAGCAGCTCGCGCAGACGCGCGTTCTCCTGCCGGAATTGCCCCAGCAGCAGCTGTTCGCTGTTCCTGAGCAGCAGTTCCTGGCGCAGGGTATGGTTCTCCTGCTCGAGCTGTCCGCGCGACGCCAGCGTTTCCGACACGTTGTCCAGCATCTTGCGCGGACCATTGGCCAGGAAATAGAACGGGCTGACGGCGGTATCCATGTATGTGCGTATCTGCACAAAGGTCCCGAGCCGGCTGTCGGCGATAATAATGGCGATAGCCACCATCACGGCCAGGAACAGTCGGAGTTGCAGAGAAGGTCCCCTGCTAAAAATCGGCTTCATAAGCTATGCATTTTCCTCAACAAAAAAGGGGGGCGCCGACCAGGATGAGAAATCTCAGCGTTCACCCGGGTGGTTCCCCCCTTTTCGAGGCAGGTTATTCTTCGCTGAACAAATCACCGCCGTGCATATCGATCATCTCCAGCGCCTTGCCGCCACCACGGGCGACGCAGGTGAGGGGATCTTCCGCCACCACCACGGGTATGCCGGTCTCTTCCATCAGCAGACGGTCGAGATTGCGCAGCAACGCGCCGCCGCCGGTCAGGACCATGCCGCGCTCGGAGATATCGGAGGCCAGCTCGGGCGGGCACTGTTCCAGCGCCACCATGACCGCGCTCACGATGCCGGTTAACGGCTCCTGCAGCGCTTCAAGGATTTCATTGGAGTTCAGGGTAAAGCCCCGGGGCACGCCCTCGGCCAGATTACGGCCGCGGACTTCGATTTCCCTGACTTCATCGCCAGGATAAGCGGATCCAATTTCATGCTTGATGCGTTCGGCGGTGGCTTCGCCAATCAATGAGCCGTAATTGCGGCGCACATAATTAATAATAGCCTCATCGAAGCGATCGCCGCCAATACGCACGGAAGAAGAATAAACCACCCCGTTCAGGGAGATCACCGCCACTTCCGTGGTGCCGCCGCCGATATCCACCACCATGGAGCCGGTGGCTTCTGACACCGGCAGCCCGGCGCCGATGGCGGCGGCCATGGGTTCCTCAATCAGGAACACTTCGCGCGCCCCCGCCCCTTGGGCCGATTCACGGATCGCGCGGCGTTCCACCTGGGTGGCGCCGACCGGGACGCAAACCAGCACCCGCGGACTCGGGCGCATGAAGCTGTTGCTGTGAACCTGTTTGATGAAGTGCTGCAGCATTTTTTCGGTGACGAAGAAATCCGCGATGACGCCGTCCTTCATCGGACGAATCGCCGCGATATTGCCGGGTGTGCGACCCAGCATCTGTTTGGCTTCATGGCCGACGGCGGCGACGCTTTTCGGCGAGCCGGCGCGATCCTGACGAATCGCGACGACGGAAGGTTCGTTCAGGACAATGCCCTGTCCTTTTACATAAATCAGGGTATTGGCTGTACCCAGGTCGATGGACAAGTCGTTGGAAAACATGCCACGAAATTTTTTAAACATAACTGAAGGATAATCCTGCAAGCTGGGGCGAAAGATAAAATCCGCCTACTTTACCAACCACGAGAAGCAGCGACAAGGCGCAATAACGCGCTGCTTCAATGAAAATACGTCCTCGTTAACATTCCCACACACCGAAGAAATCCCTGACGCGGTTTTTAGTCAGATGAAATGCGAGATTACTTCCGGCGCCGGTGTCGGCACTTATCGCTCTGCCTGCCGTATACGGGCGGACGCGCCGGCGGCGTGGCCACTGATAAACGGCAAAGGAGCGACAGATTGGCAACCGCAGGCAGAAAATCTGGCAGTGCACCTGATTCCAGGTAATGTAAGTACCTACTAACCAATTAGGTTAATGGGCGTATTGTACGTTAATTTTTCACGAACTTTTATACTATTCACGCATCCTGGCGTGAATATTTTTTTACCATCTCGTCCAGAGGCACTATCGGGGCAAAAAAGTCCCCTTGTCCCCCTGCGACCGCGTTATCCACCAGCGTTTGCCATTCCAGTTGGGTCCTTACGCCGGTGGCGAAAACCTGGGTCGCGGTGCCGACGCAGGCTTCGGGCAAGCTCTGGATGAACAGCTGATTTTCAGCACGGCGATCGATTTCCCTTGCCAGGCCGGGATGCAGCTTGATGAGAGATATCGTCACCGCGCTGATATAGGCGGTACTCACCACCGTCAGCCCCGCCTGTACCACGCTTAGACGACAGCCCAGCGCGTCCAGCAAGCGTAACACCGGACGCAACCGCACCAAGTGTTGACAAAGATCGGCCTCCACAAGTTCAAACATAATTTGCCGACGCTGTGTTTTTTCGCATTGCATCAGCGTATTGCGCAGCCACAGCCGGAAGTCGCGTTGCAGCAGCGAGTCAACGCTCAGGGTTATCGCCAGCACCCGTTCCGGCAATTGCGCCAGCAGGGGCAGGATACGGGTCAGCTGCTGCCGGTCGTAGCGCTCCATCAGTCCAAGGCGGCGCAGCATCGGCATAAATTCGGCGGCGGCCAACGCCTGGCCGCCTTCGGGGATACGGTTGATCACCACATGATGATCCAGACGGCCATCGCGCCGGTAGGCCGCGCGGGTAAACAGCTCCGGCCCGCCGCGCGCCAGGGTCTGTTCAAGCAAGGTGCGCCATTTGACATTGCCCCGCACCTGCTCCGGTACCCGCTTGTCGAATACCGACCAGGCGTTGCCGCCCTGCAATTCCGCTTCGCGGGCGGCCTGCTCAGCGGACTCCATCACCTCCACCGCCGTCTGGCCCTGGCGATAGACGCAAATGCCGATATGGAGCACATCGTCGCGGTGATGGCCCGCTACGCCCGGCAGGGTGGCAAGCGCCGCCACCAGTTGCGCCGCCAGCGACTCGGCCTCCTTGAGGGAGCAATGCGGCAGCAGCACCGCCAGATCGCGCCGGAAATAACGCGCCAGCAGCGCGTCGGGATAACGCATCACATAGGTGGCGATCAGCTGTATCAGCGCCTGTATCAGTTCCAGGGCCTGTGTTTTGCCCTGGCGCGTTTCCGGCAGCTCGGGATCCGGCGGCCGCAGCATCATCACCACGCCATGCGGCCCCATTTCCTGGCTGTCTTCCAGCTGGAGCGACAGCTGGTTGTCAAAAAACAGCCGGTTGCTCAGCCCGGTCTTGGCATCGCGCGCCGCGAACGCCCGGATCAGGATATCCACCCGGCTACGCTGCTCGCGGGCCTGCGCAAGGTCGCTGAGCAGGCGATCGATGGCGCTGCTGGTCAGCGACGGCGGCTCGCCGGCATTGCCCGACACGCTGTCGCGCTCCCCATGCATAATCCGCCGGGCACGGTATTCCAGGGTTTCCTGCGGCTGGATTTGGCGGCGCAGCCAGCGTAACCCCATCAGCAAAGAGAGCACCATCAGGACGATGGCGATGCTTACCGGCGCGGTCACCGCCAGCGAGCGCACCTCGCTTAACAGCGCCGTGGGATAGGTCAGCCGGACCAGCAAGTCGGGATGATGGGGCAACGCCAGGCTGCGGCGCAGGAAATCGGAGGGAGGATGGCCGCTCTCCGCCAGGCCGGCGGGCAGGAAACGGTTCAGCGTGGTCTCGCCGCGGCGGATTTCCAGCTCGCTGATGCCGCCGCTTTGCAGGGCAAACGGCAGCCAGCGCGCCAGGTCGGCGGGTGATTGGGTCGACAGCGCCTCATCGAGCGCCGCGGCAAGCGCCGCCATTTGCCGATCGGTACGGTGCTCGTTGAGGTAAAAAAAACTTAACGCGCTGCCCGCCAGCATCAATAACATCACCAGCGCGCACAGCAAGGCCACCATAGCGGAAAGTCTGACGAGTAATCGCATCCCTGTGCCCCGGTAAAATATCTGAGGTAAGCCTGACGATATTTTATCGTCAGTACGGACAAAATGACATATTTTCAACCAAAGCGGGCAAAATATCGCCAGCCGACGGGTGGCGTGGAAAAATAGTCGCCGGGACGCCGGAATAAAAAAACGTTTTATACGTCATACTGGCTACAGAGCCTTAATTGCTTAATGGAGACGATTATGACCCGAAACCGCAAACTGCGGGAAGCCGACGTTACCGCCGAGGCCGTGTTTTTCCAGCGGCGTAAGGTGTTGCAAGCGCTGGGCATCACCGCGGCCTCGCTCAGCCTGCCGCTGTCGGCCCGGGCCAACGTATTGTCCTGGTTTAAGGGCGACAAGGCCGCCCCCGCCGCGCCGACGGGCAAGGATCTGTCTTTCAGCCGGCCCGCCGCCTGGCATGCCGATTTGCCGCTGACGCCGTATGATAAAGTCACCGGCTATAATAATTTCTACGAATTCGGCCTGGATAAAGCCGATCCGGCGGCCAACGCCGGCGGCCTGAAAACCGACGGCTGGAAAGTGGTCATCGACGGCGAAGTGGCTAAGCCCATGACGCTTGACATGGACGACATCCTGAAACGTTTTGCGCTGGAAGAACGTATTTACCGGCTGCGCTGCGTGGAGGCCTGGTCAATGGTCGTGCCCTGGACCGGTTTTGAGCTGGGAAAACTGCTTAAGCTGGCGGAGCCCACCAGCCAGGCGCGTTATGTCGCGTTCCAGACCCTGGACGATCCAGAGCAGATGCCGGGAGAAAAAGACCGTTATATCGGCGGCGGCCTGGATTACCCTTATGTGGAGGGGCTGCGGATCGATGAGGCCATGAACCCGCTGGCGCTGATGACGGTCGGCGTTTACGGCAAAACGCTGCCGCCGCAAAACGGCGCGCCCATCCGCCTGATTACCCCCTGGAAATATGGTTTTAAGGGCATCAAATCCATTGTCCATATCCGGCTGACGCGCGAGCAGCCGCCCACCACCTGGAATCTTTCCGCGCCGAACGAGTATGGATTTTACGCTAACGTGAATCCGCATGTGGATCACCCCCGCTGGTCCCAGGCAACGGAAAGGGCTATCGGCGCCGGCGGCATCCTGGATGTAAAACGCCAGCCGACCCTGTTGTTCAACGGCTACGCCGAACAGGTGGCCGGCTTATATCGTGGCCTGGATTTGCGGGAGAATTTCTGAGTGCGGCTTAACCTTAAACACATTTTCTGGCTAAAGGTACTGATTCACCTGGCGGCGTTCCTGCCCCTGGTCTGGCTGGTCTATGCGGTCAGCCAGGGCGATTTCAGCGCCGACCCGGCCAAGGATATCCAGCACTTTACCGGGCGCATGGGGCTAAAACTGTTGCTAGCGTCGCTGTTGATAACCCCGCTGGCCCGGTATGGCCGCCAACCCCTGCTGATCCGCTGCCGCCGTCTTATCGGCCTGTGGTGTTTCGCCTGGGTAAGCCTGCATCTGCTGAGCTATTCCGTGCTTGAACTGGGCATCGACAATCTCGGCCTGCTGGGCCGGGAACTGGTCTCCCGCCCCTACCTGACGCTGGGCATCATCAGCTGGCTGATTTTACTGGCGCTGGCGCTGACCTCCACCCAGCGCGCCCAGCGGCAATTGAAAAGCCGGTGGCAAACGCTGCACAATCTGGTCTATGTGGTGGCGATCCTGGCGCCGATACACTATCTCTGGTCGGTCAAAATTCTCTCGCCCCAGCCGGTGTTGTATGCTCTGGCGGCGGCGGTTCTGTTAGCACTGCGTTACAAAAAATTTCGCGGCTGGTGGCGCTAGCCGCGGAATTTTTTATTTCATTCCCCCGCCAAAATGCGCTATCTTGCACTCCACTTTGGATACCGCGTCCAGCTTATCTTCGCAGATAACGCCAGTATGTTGCTGCGAAAAGTTGCGATATCATTATAATGCTTGACCCTGTTAACACTCTGGCCCGGATTTTTCATCAAAAAGGTGACAAAACGGTTACGGAAGGTTATTTTTTACGGGGCTTCGTTAATTAACCGGAGATAGCGGCACGATGGCGGATAAGTTTCACATTTTGCTCCTCAATGGTCCCAACCTGAATCTGCTCGGGACCCGTGAGCCGGATAAGTATGGCCACACCACGCTCGCCGATATCATCAGCAGCCTTGAAACACAGGCGCAGGCTCTCGGCGTGACGTTAAGCCACCTGCAATCCAATGCGGAACATGTCCTGATAGATCGCATCCATCAGGCCCGCGGTAATACCGATTTTATCGTGATCAATCCCGCGGCGTTTACCCATACCAGCGTAGCGTTGCGCGACGCGCTGTTAGCGGTAAACATCCCATTTATTGAAATTCACTTATCCAATGTGCATGCGCGCGAGCCATTCCGACATCATTCCTATCTCTCCGATATTGCGGTTGGCGTTATCTGCGGCCTCGGCGCCGATGGTTATAATTTTGCTTTTCAGACGGCGGTCAATCGTCTGTCTGCATCCAATTAATTAGAGTATGGAACCCCACTCATGGATATTCGTAAGATCAAGAAGCTGATTGAACTGGTTGAAGAGTCCGGCATTTCAGAGCTGGAAATCTCCGAAGGTGAGGAATCGGTTCGTATCAGCCGTGCTCCGGCCATGCCTGCCTATCCCATGATGCAACAGGCTTATATCCCCGCGGTCCAGCAGCAGGTGGCCCCGGTGGTCGCCGCCGCGCCTGCGGCCGAGCAGGCCGCCGCCGTACCCGCCGCCATGAGCGGCCATTTGGTGCGCTCCCCGATGGTCGGCACGTTTTATCGCACCCCAAGCCCTGACGCGAAACCTTTTATCGAAGTCGGACAAAAGGTCAATGTCGGCGACACGCTGTGCATCGTCGAAGCCATGAAAATGATGAACCAGATAGAGTCCGACAAAGCCGGGGTGGTCAAAGCCATTCTGCTGGACAATGGTCAACCGGTTGAATTCGACGAGCCGCTGGTCGTCATCGAATAACGAGGCGCCACATGCTAGATAAAATTGTTATCGCCAATCGTGGTGAAATTGCGCTGCGTATTTTGCGCGCTTGTAAGGAATTGGGTATTAAGACCGTGGCCGTGCATTCCACGGTGGACCGCGATCTGAAACACGTACTGCTGGCCGATGAAACCATTTGTATCGGGCCCGCGCCTTCGGTAAAAAGCTATCTCAACATCCCGGCGATTATTTCGGCGGCGGAAATTACCGGCTCGGTGGCCATCCATCCCGGGTACGGTTTCCTGTCCGAAAACGCGGATTTTGCCGAGCAGGTTGAACGCTCCGGCTTTATCTTTATCGGGCCGCGCGCCGAAACCATTCGCCTGATGGGCGACAAGGTTTCGGCCATCAGCGCGATGAAAAAAGCCGGCGTGCCTTGCGTGCCCGGTTCCGACGGCCCGGTCGGCGATGATATGGAAAAAAACCGCGCGGTGGCCAAGCGTATCGGTTACCCGGTTATCATCAAGGCCTCGGGCGGCGGCGGCGGGCGCGGCATGCGCGTCGTGCGCGGCGACAACGAGCTGGAATCATCGATCAAAATGACCCGCGCCGAAGCCAAGGCGGCGTTTAACAACGATGTCATTTACATGGAAAAGTACCTGGAAAATCCCCGGCATATCGAGGTCCAGGTATTGGCGGACGGCCAGGGCAACGCCATCTACCTGGCGGAACGCGACTGCTCCATGCAGCGCCGCCACCAGAAAGTGGTGGAGGAAGCGCCCGCGCCGGGCATTACCGAAGCCATGCGCCGCTACATCGGCGAACGCTGTTCCAAGGCGTGCCGGGATATCGGCTATCGCGGCGCCGGCACCTTTGAATTCCTGTATGAGAACGGTGAGTTTTATTTCATTGAGATGAATACCCGCATCCAGGTGGAGCATCCGGTTACCGAAATGATTACCGGCGTGGATCTCATCAAGGAACAGCTGCGCATCGCCGCCGGCCAGCCTTTGTCCATCAAGCAGGACGAAGTACGGGTTACGGGGCACGCGGTGGAATGCCGTATCAACGCCGAGGATCCCAACACCTTTATGCCTAGTCCGGGCAAGATCACCCGCTTCCATGCGCCGGGTGGTTTCGGCGTGCGCTGGGAATCACATATCTACGCGGGCTATACCGTACCGCCGTATTATGATTCCATGATTGGTAAATTGATTTGTTATGGCGAGAACCGCGACGTGGCCATCGCGCGCATGAAAAATGCGCTGGCGGAGCTTATCATCGACGGCATCAAAACCAACATTGATTTGCAGCTGAAAATCATGAACGACGAAAACTTCCAGCACGGCGGCACCAACATCCATTACCTGGAGAAAAAGCTCGGTTTAGTGGAAAAATAACCCGCGCTGCAAAAGGCCGGTTGTCACCGGCCTTTTCCGTTTAAATCCCCTTTAGCACTATGCAAATCGGCTGCATGCCGTAAAATCGCCTTTTTTTCGTTATCATTCATTCATCCCGGTACCAAGACATCATGGATAAACGATTTCTTCAGGCTCACCGCGAAGCCCGGTGGGCGTTTGGCCTGGCGGTGGCCTATCTGATTGCCTGGGTGCTGGCCGCCTACCTGCCCGACGACCGGCAGGGGATCACCGGCCTGCCCCATTGGTTTGAAATGGCCTGCCTGTGGGTGCCGCTGCTGTTCCTGGCGCTTTGCTGGCTGATGGTGCGCGTTATCTACCGCGATATCCCCCTGGAGGATAATGATGCAAAGTGAGATCCTTTTACCGCTGATTGCCTACCTGGTCCTGGTCTTCGCGCTTTCGTTCTATGCCTACCGCCGCCGCCAGAAAGGCGAGTTCCTGACGGAATATTTCCTCGGCAACCGCTCGATGGGCGGGTTTGTGCTGGCGATGACCCTCACCGCCACCTATATCAGCGCCAGCTCCTTTATCGGCGGGCCGGGCGCGGCCTACAAATATGGACTCGGCTGGGTACTGCTGGCGATGATCCAACTGCCGACGGTCTGGCTGTCCCTGGGCGTGCTCGGCAAGAAATTCGCCATCCTCGCCCGCCGCTACAACGCGGTCACTCTCAACGATATGCTGCTGGCCCGCTATCAAAGCCCGCTGCTGGTATGGCTTGCCAGCATCAGCCTGCTGGTGGCCTTTATCGGCGCCATGACGGTGCAGTTTATCGGCGGCGCGCGCCTGCTGGAAACCGCCGCCGGCATCCCCTACGATACCGGGCTGCTGATTTTCGGCATCAGCATCGCGTTGTATACGTCGTTCGGTGGTTTTCGCGCCAGCGTGCTCAACGACGCTTTCCAGGGACTGGTCATGCTGCTGGGCACTTTTATCCTGCTGTTCAGCGTTATCCACGCCGCGGGCGGCCTGTCCGCAGCGGTGACCAAACTCCAGCACATCCAGCCGGCGCTGGTATCCCCGACAGGCGTCGACCACGTGCTGACGCCGCAGTTTATGTCGTCGTTCTGGATCCTGGTGTGCTTCGGCGTTATCGGCCTGCCCCATACCGCGGTGCGCTGCATTTCGTACCGGGACAGCAAAGCCGTACATCGCGGCATTATTATCGGCACCCTGGTGATCGGCGTGCTGATGCTGGGCATGCACCTTGCCGGCGCCCTGGGCCGGGCGATACTACCCGACCTGACCATTCCCGACCAGGTGATCCCGACGCTGATGATCACCGTCCTGCCGCCGGTGGTGGCCGGCATATTTCTGGCCGCGCCTTTGGCGGCGATCATGTCGACAATCAACGCGCAACTGCTGCAATCCTCGGCGACCATCGTCAAGGATCTCTATCTCAGCCTGCGTCCCGCCCAGGCGGGCAACGAACGCTTGCTGACGCGGATGTCGGGCACGGTCACGCTGGCGCTGGGCCTGTTATTAATGGTGGCCGCCTGGCGCCCGCCGGAGATGATCATCTGGCTCAACCTGCTGGCCTTCGGCGGGCTCGAGGCGGTATTTCTGTGGCCGCTGGTGCTGGGGCTATACTGGGAACGCGCCAACGCGGCCGGGGCCCTGAGCGCGATGATCGCCGGCGGGGTCTGTTACGCCGTGCTCGCCACCCTTGATGTGCATATCGGCGGTTTCCATCCCATTGTGCCCGCCCTGGCGCTGAGCCTGGCGGCGTTCCTGGCGGGCAACTGCCTTCGCCCCGCCGCCCGGCCCGTTGCCCGGCCCGGCCTTTAATTTTTTTATTGGGAGCAACAGATGCCCTGGATTCAAATGAAGATCAACACCACCGGCGCTAACGCCGAGGAACTCAGCGACGCGCTGATGGAATGCGGCGCGGTATCGGTCACCTTTCAGGATACCCACGACAACCCGGTATTCGAGCCGCTGCCGGGCGAGACGCGGTTATGGGGCGATACCGATGTCATAGGCCTTTTTGCGGCCGATATCGACATAGCGGCGCTTATAGACGCCTTATCGGGCCATGCCCTGCTGGGACAGGATTTCCATCCTAAAATCGAGCAGTTGGAAGATAAGGACTGGGAACGCGAATGGATGGATAATTTCCACCCCATGCGCTTTGGCGAACGGCTGTGGATCTGCCCCAGCTGGCGCCCGGTGCCGGACGCCACGGCGGTAAACGTCATGCTCGACCCCGGCCTGGCCTTCGGCACCGGCACCCATCCCACCACCGCCCTTTGCCTGCAATGGCTGGACGGTTTGGACCTGGCGGGTAAAACGGTAATCGATTTTGGCTGCGGTTCCGGCATCCTGGCCATCGCGGCGTTGAAACTGGGCGCGGCGCACGCCATCGGCATCGATATCGATCCGCAGGCCATCCAGGCCAGCCGTGACAACGCCCAACGCAATGCGGTGGGCGATCGGCTCGACCTGTATTTGTCGCATGACAAACCCGACGACCTGAGCGCCGACGTGGTGGTGGCGAATATCCTGGCCGGCCCCCTGCGCGAACTGGCGCCGCTTATCTCCCTCCTGCCGAAACCGGGCGGCTATCTCGGCCTGTCGGGCATCCTGGCAAGCCAGGCGGAAAACGTCAAGGCGGCTTACGCCGACGCGTTTTCGCTCGACCCGGTGGCGGAAAAGGACGAGTGGTGCCGGATAACCGGCCGCCGCCGCTAATCCGGCGGCAAGCGCGTCCCGCCGCGTCGCCGGGGACGGGGCGGGAGCGATTCAGGAAAAAATCGCGACCGCACCAAATATTTTTCAGCTACAACTTTTTGTTTTTATTGTGAAAAATTCGAAAGATGACATGCAAAGAACAATTTCATTGATCTATAGCAGCGGATTGTTCAAAGTTTGGCCTTTCATCTGACGAAAAAAATGCGTAATATACGCGCCCTTGCGGACACAGTATGGTCTCTCTTTGTCTATGCGTATTGGACACCTGCAGCTCGATAATCGCCTGATAGCCGCCCCGATGGCCGGAGTGACAGACCGCCCATTCAGAGCACTCTGTCATGCGATGGGAGCGGGGTTGACCTTTTCCGAGATGCTTTCCTCGAATCCTGAGGTATGGCGCACGGATAAGTCCCGTCTACGTATGGTACATAGTGATGAACCCGGTATCCGGGCCGTGCAGATTGCCGGATGCGATCCTGCTGATATGGCCGCCGCCGCCGTCATTAACGTGGCAAACGGCGCGCAGCTGATTGATATCAACATGGGTTGCCCCGCCAAGAAGGTTAACCGGAAAATGGCGGGCTCCGCCTTGCTGCAGTTTCCGGATCTGGTGAAACAGATCCTGCTGACCGTGGTAAAGGCGGTGGACGTGCCGGTGATGCTGAAAATACGCACGGGCTGGTCGCCGGAACACCGAAATTGTGTAGAAATTGCCCAATTGGCCGAAGATTGTGGTATACAGGCCATCACAATACATGGCCGAACCCGCGCCTGCTTGTTCAACGGCAACGCGGAGTACGACAGTATTCGGGCAGTTAAGCAGTCTGTTACCATTCCGGTTATCGCGAATGGCGACATTACTGACCCGCATAAAGCCAGAGCGGTGCTTGACTACACCGGGGCCGACGCCCTGATGATAGGACGCGCCGCTCAGGGAAGACCCTGGATCTTCCGGGAAATCCAGCATTATCTGGATACGGGGGAGCTGCTGCCGCCGCCGCCGTTAGGCGAGGTGAAGCGTTTGTTGATAGAGCATGTACGGGAACTGCACGACTTTTATGGTCCAGGCAAAGGATTCCGCATTGCTCGTAAGCACGTCTCCTGGTATCTGCAGGAGCATGCCCCCGACAACCAGTTTAGGCGCACATTCAACGCCATTGAGGATGCCGGCGAACAGCTGGAGGCGTTGAAGGCATATTTTGAAAATCTTGCGTAATAGAAAAAAGAGCTGACAGAACTATGTTCGAACAACGCGTAAATTCTGACGTACTGACCGTTTCCACCGTTAACTCTCAGGATCAGGTAACTCAAAAACCGCTGCGGGACTCGGTGAAACAAGCACTGAAGAACTATTTTGCTCAATTAAACGGTCAGGATGTAAATGATGTGTATGAGCTGGTACTGGCTGAAGTAGAACAGCCACTGTTGGACATGGTCATGCAATACACCCGTGGCAACCAAACCCGCGCGGCCCTGATGATGGGCATTAACCGCGGTACACTGCGTAAGAAATTGAAAAAGTATGGTATGAACTAATACCACTGCTAACTGAATAAAAATAAAGGCGTTATTGGGCAACCAATAACGCCTTTTTATTGCCCTGCCGTCGGCTATTTAACCCATTGGCCGCGTCCGGCCGGCAGCGCCGCCAGGCTTCTTGCCATTGCGCGTCGATACTGTATTGCCGCCACCAACGCCAGGAACGGCAGCGACAGCTCCAGAAATTCTTCCTGCGAGGTTTGCAACGCCACCAGCCATTCAGGCGCGTGCCAGCCGAAAGTGCCCTTAATCATGCCCAGGGAACGGTCGATAATGTTGGTCAGCCCAATCAGGAACACAAAAGTGGCGATGGTCACCGCATGGGCTTTGCCCATGCGCACCGCGCGCAAAACAGGCAACGCATGCCTGACCAGCAGATACAGGCAGGCAACGACAATAGGCACCAGCGACAGCACGGCGTACAGCTTATCAAGCGTGGGCAGGGAACCGGTCCAGAAGCGCAGTTTAAGCATGCTCATATGATCGATATATTTATGCAGGTCCGCCTCGCGCGCCATCATCGCCAGCAGGGCCACGATGACGGCGACACGGGTGCGCCGCCGGCATAGCGGCAGGGGCAGCAGCGCCAGCGACAGGACGGCGATGCCGTATCCCACCAGAGTCAGGTTTTCCACCAGCTGCCCCTCTTCGACCAGATGCACCAATATGTCGGTGGGCATCAGGCACCATAGGATCAAGGTGAACAGGGACACGCCGACTGCCAGCCAGACAGAAAAGCGAGGGGTATCAAGAAAGGACATGGCGCCATCTCTAAAAAAAAGGAAACCATTATTACCGGTAGCAACCTATTTTTTTTAACAATCCATGCGCACTCATTACCCGTATTAATCTGTTTTGCCGTTTCCATCACAACATGTGCCCTCCAGCCAGGCGGTCAGCCCATCTTCACCGGCAGATCCGGCGATGCCGGGGACATGGCTATCGGCGCGCTACCCTGCTGCCGCAGCGTTTCCAGGTACGCCCGCTCGCGCCGCAGCCTGCTGCCGGCCGTTTCTATCTTGCCCGGATATAATTTACGCATAGGCTTATCACTCACTGTACCCGCCATTGCGCAGTGGTACTTCATCCGCCTCCCGCAGGACTAAGCGATCGGCAACGATACGGGGATATCAGGATGGATTAAACACCGCTTTCGCCACAAACAGCCCATTCAACGCCGCCGGGAAGCCCGCGTATATCGCCATCTGCATAATGATTTCGGTGATTTCCTCACGCGTTAACCCTACGTTCAGGCCGGCCTGGATATGGACGTTCAACTGCGGCGCGCAGTTGCCCATCGCCGTTAGCGCGGCGATGGTGGCGATTTCACGCGCGCGCAGGTCAAGCCCGGGACGTGAATAAATATCGCCAAACGGAAACTCAAGCAGATAACGCGCGAAATCGGGCGCGATATCGGCTAAGGCGTCAATCACGTTTTCTCCGGCGCTGCCGTCGATAGCGGCTAAGGCTTTTTTACCCTGTTCCAGTCTGGATAGGGTTATATTCTGTATCGTCATGCATTATTCCTCGGTAACGTTGGCATCGGTATAACCGGCGATTTTAGCGTCGAGGACGAGCAGTGAGGATTGCAGTTCCGTGATATGCGCCCGTACCTTTTGGCGATGCGCCTCCAGCAGGCGCCGGCGATCGGGTAGGGTTGCCGTGCCGCCGTCGCGCAGGGCGGCATAGCGCAACATATCGCGTATCGGCATGCCGGTAGTTTTCAACCGCTGCAAAAAGGCAATCCAGGGCAGGATGGCGCGGTCGTAATAACGCTGTCCGGCATCATCCCTCCGGGCATACGGCAGCAATCCAATGCGTTCGTAATAACGCAGGGTATGGGCTGTCAGCCCGGTTTTTTTTTGCTATATCACCGATCTTCATATCTGTCCTTATTTCGTCCCGACCTTACCCATGCTAAGGGTTAGAGCGCGCGCTAAGTCAAGCGACAAAACAGGTTTTGATCAGGCGGTGGTTTCTGGGGACGAAAAAAAGCCCCGACGATGTCGAGGCTCTTTAATTCATTGTCAGGTTCCGGATGCTTTGGATTTTCTGGCGACTGCGCCGCGCGACCAAAGGGCTATTCGTTTAAGAATGTCCGGTAACCTGCTTCTGCGTGGTTATGGCTGAGTAATTAAATTACAGAGCAACAACGTTGGCAGCAGACGGGCCTTTCTGGCCGCTTTCAATGGTGAATTCAACGCGCTGACCTTCGTCAAGGGTTTTGAAATCATTGCTCTGGATGGCAGAGAAGTGTACGAACACGTCTTTGCTGCCGTCAGCAGGAGTGATGAAGCCGAAACCTTTACCAGCGTCAAACCATTTAACGATACCAGTCATTTTGTCAGACATAGATACTTCCTTCATAATTATTTGTGCCACAATGTGGCGTGGTGAATAGGTCTGTTTGCCAGGGAATACTTACTTATGGGCACTTAAGAAGGAAATTCGTCGAAGAAGTGATGGTCTGCTATCGCTTTTACTTGAACAACTTTACTAAAATGACTTACATAAATAGGTCTGTACTACAAACCGTTGACGCTATTTACTCATAAAACCCCCCGCCGCGCAAGCTTTAATTATCAAATGAATTTTTAAGGTGCAATGACTGCACCCAAGGCGATGTTGCGCCCGCATCCCATGCGCCCAATCAAGGCGGTTCGACAACAATTTTTGCCAACCCGCTCCCAGATAACGGAACCCGGGGCGTCATAGTGGTGCGTCCGCCGAATCACTGCACTATATTTGTGCATAACTGTCCCGTTTTGGCGCGGCGCGGCTGTTAATAAAGTGTGAGTTCACCCGCCAGGCAAGCAACTGCCAGATTGGCATCCCCTTTGCTATAGAGGTAACTGGCACTATGCCAACAGACAGGATGGATGCGCAGCGAAAGTGCATCAAAACCACTGGCTTTAATTTTCTGCCTCACAGGATGCTTTATGAAAAAAATGATGATTTCCACCTTGGTTGCCGCAGCCACCCTTTTTGCGATAGCCAATCAGGCACATGCAGGCGCGACGTTGGACGCGGTAAAGAAAAAAGGTTTTGTGCAATGCGGTATCAGTGACGGTTTGCCCGGCTTTTCTTATGCCGATGCCAGCGGTAAATTTACCGGTATCGACGTGGACGTCTGCCGCGCCGTCGCCGCCGCCGTCTTCGGCGACGATACCAAGGTCAAATACACGCCCTTGACGGCAAAAGAGCGTTTTACCGCGCTGCAATCCGGGGAAGTGGATATCCTGTCGCGCAACACGACCTGGACCTCGTCCCGCGATGCGTCCATGGGCATGGTGTTCGCCGGCGTGAACTATTATGACGGTATCGGCTTCCTGACCCATACCAAGGCCGGACTGAAAAGCGCCAAGGATCTCGACGGCGCTACCGTCTGTATCCAGGCCGGTACCGATACCGAGCTGAACGTAGCGGATTATTTCAAAGCCAATAAAATGCAATTTACCCCGGTGACCTTCGATCGTTCCGACGAAAGCGCCAAGGCGCTCGAGTCCGGCCGCTGCGACACCCTCTCTTCCGACCAGTCACAGCTCTACGCGCTGCGTATCAAGCTGGGCAAGCCCGACGATTATGTCGTACTGCCTGAAGTGATTTCCAAAGAGCCGTTGGGACCGGTGGTGCGTCGCGGTGATGAAGATTGGTTCACCATTGTCAAATGGTCGCTGTTCGCCATGCTCGATGCCGAAGAAATGGGCGTGACCTCGAAAAACGTCGATCAGCTGGCGGCCTCGCCGGCAACACCCGATATGGCCCATCTGCTGGGTAAAGAAGGTAACTTCGGCGAACAGCTGAAGCTGCCTAACGATTGGGCATACAAAATCGTTAAACAAGTAGGGAATTACGGCGAAATTTTCGATCGTAACGTCGGCGCCGGCAGCGAGCTTAAAATCAAGCGCGGCCTGAATGCATTATGGAATCAGGGCGGCATCCAGTACGCGCCGCCGGTACGTTAATACCAGCCACAGTGCGAGAGCGCCGGCGTAGTCCGCCGGCGCTTTTCCAGCAGATAAATTTATACTGAGGCTTTGCGCATGCAACAACGCCAAACCGTAAAAGGTGCCTTTTCGTTGACCAACCCTGCGGTTCGCGCCTGGGTCTACCAGATACTGGCCGTGGTGGTGGTGGTAGCCTTTGGCGGCTATATCCTGCACAACACGCTGACTAATCTCAGCAACCGCGGCATCACGTCCGGCTTTGGTTTCCTGCATGACGCCGCCGGTTTCGGCATCGTGCAGCATCTTATTCCTTTCGAACAGGGCGATACCTACGGACGGGTGTTTATCGTCGGGCTCCTCAATACATTGCTCGTCTCCGCGCTGTGTATCGTGTTCGCTTCCCTGCTCGGCTTTTTTATCGGCCTGTCGCGACTGTCGGAAAACTGGCTGTTACGTAAACTGTCGACCATCTATATCGAGACTTTTCGTAATATTCCGCCGCTGCTGCAAATCTTTTTCTGGTATTTCGCCGTGCTGCGCAACCTGCCCGGTCCGCGCCAGGCGGTTAATGCCTTTGACGTGGCCTTTCTCAGCAACCGCGGCCTTTATATGCCCACCCCGATGATGGGCGAAGGCGCGGCCGCCACCCTGGTTGCGCTGGTTGCCGCCATCCTGGCGTCGGTTATCCTGTTTCGCATTAACCGCCGCCACCAGATGGCCACCGGCGAACTGCGCCGCAGCTGGCCCTGGATTGTCCTGCTGTTGATTGCGCTGCCCGCCGGCGCGCAGTGGCTATTCGGCGCGGCCCTCCATTGGGATTTGCCGCAATTGCGCGGGTTTAACTTTCGCGGCGGCATGGTGCTTATCCCCGAACTGGCCGCCCTGACGCTGGCCCTTTCGGTTTATACCTCCACCTTTATCGCCGAAGTCATTCGCTCCGGCATCCAGTCGGTACCCTTCGGCCAGCATGAAGCGGCCCGTTCGCTGGGGCTGCCTAATCCGGTCACGTTAAACCAGGTTATCCTGCCGCAGGCGATGCGCGTGATTATCCCACCCCTGACCAGCCAGTACCTGAATATCGTCAAGAACTCCTCGCTGGCGGCCGCCATAGGTTACCCGGATATGGTCTCGCTATTTGCCGGGTCGGTGCTCAACCAGACCGGCCAGGCGATTGAAACCATCGCCATCACCATGTCGGTCTATCTGGTTATCAGTTTGGGGATTTCGTTCTTAATGAACATTTACAACCGGCGTAAAGCATTGGTTGAGCGCTAAGAGACCTTCATGACCATGACAATCAATCCCCATGAACCCGTAGCGATAGCGTCGCGCAGCCGGCTGGCCCTGGCTATGCTTTGGATACGCCAGAACCTGTTTTCCAGCCTGTCCAATAGCCTGCTGACCCTGTTTTGCCTGTGGCTGCTGTGGATTATTATCCCGCCCATGTTCAACTGGCTGATATTGCAAGCCAATTGGGTGGGCACCACCCGCGCCGACTGCACCCGCGACGGCGCCTGCTGGGTCTTTATCCACGCCCGCTTCGGCCAGTTCATGTATGGCCTGTACCCCTTCGACCAGCGCTGGCGCATTAACCTGACCCTGGTGGTCGGATTGCTGAGCCTGCTGCCGATATTCTGGAAAGGCATGCCGCGTCGCGGACGTTATATTGCCTGCTGGGCGGTGTTGTTCCCCATTTTTACCTGGGTGATGCTGTATGGCGGCTTTTTCGGTTTATCCCGGGTGGAAACCCGTCAATGGGGCGGGTTGACCCTGACGCTCATCATCGCGGCGGTGGGCATTGCGGGCGCGCTGCCCCTGGGCGTGCTGCTGGCGCTGGGCCGGCGGTCGAAAATGCCGGTGGTGCAATGGTTTTGCATCATATTTATCGAGTTCTGGCGCGGCGTGCCGCTGATCACCGTGTTGTTCATGTCGTCGGTCATGCTGCCGCTGTTCCTGTCGGAAGGGACCAATATCGATAAGCTTATCCGGGCGCTGGTAGGGGTGATCATGTTCCAGTCGGCCTACGTGGCGGAAGTGGTGCGCGGCGGCCTGCAGGCCTTGCCCAAGGGCCAGTACGAGGCGGCCGAATCGCTGGCGCTGGGTTATTGGAAAACCCAGGGGCTGGTGATCCTGCCGCAGGCCCTGAAAATGGTGATTCCCGGCCTGGTCAACACCATCATTGCGCTGTTTAAGGATACCAGCCTGGTGGTGATTATCGGTTTATTCGATTTGTTCAGCAGCGTGCAGCAGGCCACGGTCGACCCGGCCTGGCTCGGGATGTCGACGGAAGGGTATGTCTTCGCCGCGGCAGTCTACTGGATTTTTTGTTTTAGCATGTCCCGCTATAGCCAACATTTGGAAAGGCGCTTTCAAACCGGGCATTCCTCCACCCATTGAGGTACATAATGAGCGACAATAACGCCATCCAGTCTGACCGTTTGATGATTACACTGGAAAACGTCAATAAGTGGTTCGGTCAGTTCCATGTATTGAAAGATATCAATTTGCAGGTAAAAGCCGGCGAACGCATCGTGCTGTGCGGCCCTTCAGGTTCGGGCAAGTCCACCACCATCCGTTGTATTAACCATCTGGAAGAGCATCAGCGGGGCACCATCGTGGTGGACGGTACCCTTTTGAATGACGATCTGCGCAATATCGAACGCGTGCGTACTGAAGTGGGCATGGTGTTCCAGCATTTCAACCTGTTCCCGCACCTGACGGTGCTGCAGAACTGCACCCTGGCGCCCATTTGGGTGCGTAAGATGCCGAAAAAAGAGGCCGAGGAGCTGGCCATGCATTATCTGCAGCGGGTGCGGATTGCCGAGCACGCGCATAAATTCCCCGGCCAGCTGTCCGGCGGCCAGCAGCAGCGGGTGGCTATCGCCCGTTCGTTATGCATGAAGCCGAAAATCATGTTGTTTGACGAACCCACCTCGGCGCTGGATCCGGAAATGGTCAAGGAAGTGCTCGATACCATGATCGGCCTGGCCAATGACGGCATGACCATGCTGTGCGTAACGCATGAAATGGGCTTTGCCCGTACCGTCGCCGATCGGGTGATCTTTATGGATCGCGGGGAGATCGTCGAGCAATCCGCGCCGGACGAGTTTTTCACCCAGCCGAAATCAGAGCGCACCCGCGCCTTCCTGTCCCAGATCCTGCATTGATCGCCACCGGGGCGCCGCCCCGGTTATTTCAGCAGCACCTCGTATTGCGGATTAAACTCATCGAATATCGGCAGCGCCGCGGCGCCCAGCGCGGCGGTGTCGGTACCGTTCAGCCCAATCCTGACGCGGTGGCCGTCGCTGTATTTGCTGCGCACCGAGCGCAGCAGCGGATGCAGGCGCCCGACAATTTTTTCCACCAGCGGCTGCGGCATTTGGCCGCCGATAATCACCGCTTCGGCGTCGAAAATGCATTCGAGGATATTGATTGCCTGCCGGGTTGCCGGCAGGACCGCGTCGATCCAGCGGTCAAAGCGGGCGTGTTCCACGTGCAGCAGGTCCCCGGGCATGGCGATCATGGGATCCAGCCCGCAGGCCTCATAAGCCGATTGCAGGGATAAATAGCGTTCCAGGCAGCCATGATTGCCGCAGGAGCACAGGCGCCCGCCGGGCTGCACCACCATGTGGCCGACCTCGCCGGCATTATGCGCATGGCCGGTGTAAATATGGCCGTCGGTGAAAATGCCCGCGCCCAGGCCAGTGCCGATATAAAGATAGATAAACGAATCCAGCTGCTTGGCAATGCCGTGGAACCGCTCGCCGATGGCGGCCACCGTAGCGTCGTTCTCCAGGGTCACCGGCAGGCCGGTTGCCGTCGTCAATTCCGCCACCACATCGACATGTTCCCAGCCGTGCAGGGTGGTGGGTCCTTCGGACGATAGGCCCTCGACGCCAAACGGCCCCGGCATCACCACCCCGATCCCCAGCATTTTGCCCCAGTCGACCGGCGCCTGCTGCTTCATCTCCGCCAGCAGCTCTTTGATCAGCGCAAGCGTTGCACCGGGCTGGGGCTTTTGCACCAGGCAAAGGCGCCGGAAGCGGACATTGCCGGTAAGATCGACCAAGACCATCAGCAGGGTCTGGTGATCGAGATGAATGCCTATCGAATAAGCGCTGTCCGGATTCAGGGTCATGGGTACCGCCGGCTGGCCGCGGCCGCCGACATGGCGTGGCGCATGGGAGGAGAGAATGCCGGCCTGGCCGAGCTCGGCTGCGATATTGGATACGGTCTGCGGCGTCAGCGCCGTCAGGCGCGCCAATTCCGCCCGCGTCAACTCGCCGTTTAACCGAATGGCCTCGATAACCACGCGCCGGTTGTGCGCCCTGGCATGTTCCAAATTGGTACCTGATGTTCTCATGAGTCCATACCCCTCACTGCCTGTGGCGCCAGTATGTGTGCTTGTTATAGAGCAATCAAATTGATTTATTAATTCCCGGGCAGTGTTTTCGGCATGGCTATTGCAAGTTTCTCTGCAGGATAGCGGCAATTGTTGCCAGGTATGTTAAGAGAATGTGGCGCGATAGCGATCACAAGCTGAGAAGTTAAGCATTGCTTTCGTCTATTAAAGCAATCAAATTGATTTAATTACCCACACGCAAACCATCTGATCCCGGAGAGAGCATGAACATAAAGACCTTCTACCCCGCCCTGACGCTCTGCGCATTGTCGGTCCTCTCGCTGGGACTCCCGGCACAGGCCCAGGCGAAAACCCAAATCAACGCGCTGTTCATGACCCAGGCCGCCTACAGCGAAAACGATATCCGCGCCATGACCACCGATTTCACCCAGCAGCATCCGGATATCGACGTCAACCTGGAATTTGTACCCTACGAAGCCCTGCACGACAAAATCGTCGCGGCGCGCGGCGCGGGCGGCAATGGGTACGATGTGGTGCTGTTCGACGCCATCTGGCCGGCGGAATTTACCAAATTCGGCCTATTACAGGATGTCACGGCACGGATTAACGCCGACGACAGCAAAAAGATTTTCCCCGGCGCCATGAGCACCGTTACCTATCAGGATAAGGTTTGGGGCCTGCCCTGGATCCTCGACACCAAATACCTGTATTACAACAAGGCGATGTTGAGCAAAGCCGGCATCACCACGCCGCCGCAGACCTGGCAGCAGGTGGAGCAGCAGTCCGAGATTTTAAAGCAAAAGGGCATCGTGAAGTATCCGCTGGTCTGGAGCTGGTCGCAGGCGGAAGCACTGATTTGTGATTACACCACGCTGGTATCAGCCTTTAAGGGCGACTTCTTTACCGCGGGCAAGCTGAATTTCAGCAACCCGGGCTCGCTGCAAGCGGTAAATTATATGAAGGAAACGCTGGATAAGGGCCTGACCAATCCCAACTCGCGCGAATACCTGGAAGAAGATGTGCGCAAGGCATTCTCCAACGGCGACGCGGCCTTCGCGCTCAACTGGACCTATATGTACAACATGGCCAACGACCCGAAACAGAGTAAAGTGGCCGGCGACGTCGGCATAGTGCCGGCACCGGGCGCGCAGGCCGGCGGCGTTTCGGCGGTCAACGGCTCGATGGGCCTGGGTATTGCCAAGGCCAGCCAGCATCCCGAGCAGGCATGGCAATATATCAGCTATATCACCTCGCAGCCGGTACAGGATAAATATTCGCGCCTGAGCCTGCCCATCTGGAAATCCTCCTATGATGACCCCAAGGTGCAGCAAGGTCAGGAGCCGTTAATCGCCGCTGCGAAACAATCCCTGAATGTCATGTTGTCCCGCCCGGCCATTCCCGCCTATTCACAGTTGTCCAACGTGCTGCAGCAAAACCTGCAGCAGGTGTTGCAGAACCAGGCTACGCCGGAAGCGGCCATGCAGGCGGCGGCGAAAGGCGCGGAACGTTTGCGTTAAGGATTTAGCCATGCTCAGTTTGCCGCAACGTGAGCGTCGTCAGGCATGGGTGCTGCTGGCGCCCATGCTGGTGATGATGTTTTTGCTGACCGCCTGGCCGCTGGGCCGGACCCTGTGGCTCAGCTTTACCGACGCCGCGCTGATTGGCGGCGGCGCCGTGCCCGCTTACGTGGGTTTCGCCAACTATCTGTATGCGCTGACCGACCCGGACTTTCTGGCGGCGCTGGCGCGCACGCTTTATTTTACCCTGGTGTCGGTGGCCTTTGAAGGCGTTATCGGCGTACTGGTGGCCCTGCTGCTGAACCAGAAATTTTACGGCCGCGGCCTGCTGCGGGTGCTGGTAATCCTGCCCTGGGCGCTGCCGACCATTGTTAACGCCATGATGTGGCGGCTTAATTTCAATCCCGATTACGGCAGCGTCAACGCGTTGCTGACACAAACCGGTGTCATCGATCGTTACCGCAGTTGGCTCGGCTCCCCCGACTCGGCGATGAACGCGGTGATGATTGCCGATATCTGGAAAAATTACCCGCTGGTGACGCTGCTGACCCTGGCGGCGCTGCAATCGATCCCGGACGATCTGTTCGAGGCCGCGCGTATCGACGGCGCCTCCGCCTGGCGGCGATTTCGCGCCATCACCCTGCCGGCCATCCTGGCTCCACTTGGCGTGGCGCTGATCTTACGCACCATCGACGCCTTTAAGATCTTCGACATTATTTATGTCATGACGCGGGGCGGCCCGGTGGACAGCACCAAGACCCTGAGCTTTTTCGTCTATCAGGAATCGTTCAGCTACCTGCGCGCCGGCAGCGGCGCCGCCTATGCCATCCTGATGACCATTCTGTGCGGGATTCTGATTGCCGTTTACATGCTGATGCTGTCCCGTCAGCGCCGCCGGGGAATAGAATCATGAAACGCAGGATCCGCATCGTTTTACGCTACGCGGCGGCGGCGCTGCTGGCGATAACCATACTGGCGCCCATGCTGTGGCTGTTTTTAATGAGCGTCAGCTCGGCGGCGGATTTAGCCCGCATCCCGCTGGAATGGCTGCCGCGACAATGGGACTTCAGCCGCTACGCCCGCCTGCTATCGCTGGCGCCGGGCCAGCCGGGCGCGCTTTTCCTGCACGCGCTGGCCAACAGTATGGTGATTGCCACCGGCGCGACGCTGATTTCGCTGCTGCTGGCCGTGCCGGCGGCGTTCAGTTTTTCCCGCTATCCCGGCCGTGAGGGCTGGTTGATGGGCAGCCTGGCTATTTATATGGTGCCGCCGGTGGCGTTTGTCCTGCCGCTGTATTTTGTTTTGCAGCAGTTGTCGTTACTGAATACGCATCTGGGACTGGTGTTGGTGTACTGTTCGCTGATCCTGCCTTTTCTGACCTGGATGCTGAAAAACCAGTTCGACGCGCTGCCGCTGGATATCGAACAGGCGGCGCGCCTCGACGGCCTGCGTTTTTGGCAGGTGCTGTTGCGCATTACCCTGCCACTGGCCAAACCGGCCGTGGCCGCCTCGGCGGTGTTTGGCTGGCTGCTGGCCTGGGATGAATTTTTCTATGCCTTGCTATTTACCAACAATATCCAGGCGCAAACGCTGCCGGTCACTATCGCCGGGTTTACCGCCGGCCGGGCCACGGACGACGGGCTTATCGCCGCCGTCGGCATCCTGGCCTCGGTACCGCCGCTGTTTATCGCCATCTGGCTGCAAAAATCCCTGGTCAGCGGTTTAACCAGCGGCGGCAGCAAGGGCTAAAAAAGGGACGAACTGGATACCTTCATGACAACATCCGCGATCGACGCCACGCTGTATGTGGTGGGCAATATCAATATCGACCTGATTATGGGCACCCTGCACCATTGGCCCGCCCGCGGAACCGAGGCGATGCTGGAACACAGCGCCATGCGGCCCGGCGGCTCGGCCGGCAACTGCGCGCTGGCGCTGGCGGCGCTCGGCACGCCGCACCGGGCGGTGGCCAATCAGGGAGACGATCATTTTTCTTCCTGGCTGGCGGGTTATTTTACCGCCAGCGCGCCCTTCTGGCCGCGTTATGCCTGCGAAACCTCGCTGACGGTGGGCCTGACCCATCCTGATAACGAACGCACCTTTTTCAGCAACCAGGGACATATCGTGCGCCTGACGCGGCAAGACGTGCTGATGCAGCTGCCGCCGCAGGCGACGCCGGGGGATATCGTCTTATTATGCGGCACCTTTCTCTGCCTGCGGCTGCTAAAGGAGTATCCGGAGCTGTTGGCTACGCTGCGCCGCCGCGGTTTTCAGGTGGCGGTGGATACCGGCTGGCCCCCCGACGGCTGGAACGAGCGCCTGCGTAGGGATATCGCCCGCTGGCTCGGTTACTGTGACTATTTATTATTGAATGAAGTGGAAACGCTGGGCCTGGCGGACAGCGGCGATCTGGCGCTGGCCGGAAAAACGCTGGCGGCGCAGCTCACGCCCGGCGGCGCCTGCGTCATCAAGCGCGGCGCGTTGGGTGCCACGGTATATGAGAGGCAGGGGGAATTTTCCCACGCCGCCGAGCAGGTCGAAATCAAAGATACCATCGGCGCCGGCGACAGTTTTAACGCCGGTTTTCTCAGCGCCCTGCTGTACGGTTATAACCGCCGCCAGGCGCTGCGCTGGGGCATTCGTGTCGCCGGGCAGGCCATAGGCAGCTCGCCGCGTCAGTATCCTGACCGGGCATCCCTTCAATCCCTTGCCGGTGAGGAATAATCCATGGCCAGCGTCGAACTCGTCAAGATCGCCAAACGTTATGGCAAACATACCGTGCTTAATCCGCTGGATCTCACCATCCCCGACGGCAGCTTTACGGTGTTAGTCGGCCCCTCCGGCTGCGGCAAATCCACCCTGCTGCGCCTGCTGGCCGGGCTCGATACCGTCTCCGACGGCGATATCTTTATTGATAAACAGCGTATCAACGACCTGGATCCGGCGGATCGGGATATCGCCATGGTGTTCCAAAGCTATGCGCTTTACCCGCATTTGACGGTCGCGGAAAACCTGGCGTTTCATATGCAGGTAAAAAAAGTACCGCGCCAGGAACAGCAAAGCAAAGTTGAGCAAGTCGCCCGCATGCTGGGTATCGAACGCCTGTTGCGGCGGCTGCCGAAGGCGCTGTCCGGCGGGCAGCGCCAACGTGTGGCCATGGGCCGCGCCATGGTGCGCAATCCGCGGGTATTCCTTTTTGACGAGCCGTTGTCCAATCTGGATGCCCAGTTGCGCATGGAGCTGCGCGCCGAGATTAAATCGCTGCATCAGCAGCTCAAAACCACCACGGTATATGTTACCCATGACCAGGTGGAGGCCATGACCCTGGCCGATCAAATTGTGGTGATGAAGGAAGGCAATATCGTTCAGCAAGGCAGGCCTCTGGAAATTTACGATCGGCCGGCCAATACCTTCGTGGCGCGTTTTATCGGCTCGCCGCCGATGAACCTGCTGGAAGGGAAGGTTGAGACACGCGATGGGATTGCGGGCGTAAGCTGTGGCGCACTGTGGTTCCCGCTGCCGGCAAAATGGCACGCTGCGGCAAAGCTTCAGGGCGGCGCGCCGGTGACGCTTGGCATTCGTCCGCATGATTTCCTGCGCCTTGATGCTTCGGAACAGCCCGCCGCCACGTTGCGCGTGATGGAGGTAACCGGCGAGACCAGCCTGCTGCACGTAGACTGGGGCGGTTTCCCGCTGCATGTCCAGTTTGCCGGCCGGATCCTGTGCCAGCCCGGGCAACCGCTCTGGCTGGAAACCAAGGCGGAAAGCCTGCATTTGTTTGATACGCAAAGCGGCAACCGGCTTGGCGAGACCCGTTAAAGCGTAGGCGCGGGCGGCAATCCGCGTTGATCAGTAACCCACGCCTCGCACTCCGCCCGCGGCCCTAATGTATTCGCCTGTTACCCAATGTGCATCATCGGACGCCAGGAACACCGCAACGGGCGCAATGTCTTCCGGCTCGCCGAAACGGCCCAAGGGTGTTCCGGCAATAAGTTTTTCCCCCAGTTCGCCCGCAAAATGACCTTTCGTCGCAGGCGTATTGGTGTGGCCGGGCAGAATGGCATTGACCCTGATCCCACGGGGGCCCAACTCCCTGGCCAACGCCAGGGTCAGGGTATCGACCGCCCCTTTGGTGGCTGAATAAACACTGGATGCAAGATAAGGGTCGGTGCTGAGGATGGAGCTAATATTGATGATGCTGCCCCCTGATTTGCCGAAATGCTTTACCGCTTCACGAACAGCCAGTAGATACCCCAGCACATTGATATTAAACTGCTGATGGAAGGCTTCCTCCGTAAGGTCTTCAATCATTTGAAACACCGCGACCCCGGCGTTATTTACCAGAATATCCAGCCTACCGTAGTCCGCTCTGACCGTATCGAACAAGCGTGTGACGTCGCGTGCCTTGCTCATATCCGCCTGAATAGAGACTGCGGTGCCGCCCTGCGCCTGAATCTGCGCGACAACCGCGTCGGCCTCGTCCTTGCTTGACGCATAGTTTACGACGACCGTCGCGCCCGCAGCGCCAAACGCTTTGGCAATGCCGGCGCCGATGCCTTTTGATGCGCCGGTGACAACCGCTATTTTGCCTTTAAGTTTCATATAATTACCTTTTATATCGTTGAGTAATGGCTCGCGGGGGTGAAGGTGGTCAGATCTCAGAGATCCGGACGCAACGCCCGCTTGCCAATAGCATAGGGTCAACAGCCGGCCAGCGGCGTGCCCGTTCTTCTCTCATCCTTGCCTGATTTTCTCACTCCGCTTGCTTTGCCATCGGGTTTACCCCATAGTCAATTGCATGAACAATGCAATGGATGAGCTGCGCAGCATCGTTATGCGTGCAGGAAACACGTGGACAGATACCGGCCTATCGCACGTGACCATGGTGCGGGCCGAGGCGTGCGCGGATCGGGTTTATCAGCCCATGCTGCACTTGGTTCTACAGGGCTCCAAGACGCTCTCCATTGGGGATCAGGTTTTGGATTATGCAGCGGCGACCTATTTTCTTGTCCCCGTGGATGTACCCGCCACCGGCGAGATCCATTCGAGCGGACCGGGGCAGCCCTATCTTGCGATCGGCCTGGCCCTTGATGTCAAGGTCATCGCCACGTTGCTCGCTGGTGAGTCCGAAGCGGACGCGCGTCCAAACACGGGGGGCTTTTCCGCGGTGACCGCGCCTGCTGAAATGATTGATGCATGGTTGCGTATGATGAGACTTATTAATCGCCCGCGAGAAGCCGCGATCCTTGCCCCCATGATCGAGCGGGAAATTTTGTTTCGGGTACTGCAAGGGCCGCTGGGAGGTATGCTGCGCGAAATCGCCCGCCCCGAAGGCCGTTTGTCGCAGATTCGACGCGCCACCCTGTGGATCCGTGAGCACTACACCGAACCATTCCGCGTCGAGTCGCTCGCGGCAATGTCCGATATGAGCGTCGCGGCTTTCTATCGTCACTTCAAATCCATCACCGCCATGACGCCGATTCAATACCAGAAGCGTCTGCGTCTGCTTAGGGCCCGTTGGTTGCTGTTGTTCGATCCTCAGGACGCCGCCGCAATCGCATTTACCGTTGGGTATGAAAGCGCCTCACAATTCAGCCGTGAATATGCACGCCTGTTCGGCATGTCACCGGTGCGGGATGCCGCCAGGTTCAGGTCAGCGCCAGCCTCAGGCGGCGCTTCAATGATGGATGCGGGCGTTTCTGAAAGCTTAAGTCGCGTCTCTTCGTCCGGGTAGCGAACCGCCAGGGTTGATGTCTATGCAAAAGCCCTCTGTTGTCACCGAGTTTTTTTGCAATTGCATGCCTGACAATTGACGATTGCTTCTGACGCCAACGTTGCTGCGAAGACGCATAATGTCATCGGCACAGACCCGTCATTAAATAACATTACCGGCACAGACGCCTTCCTGTACCTCTCCGGCTGATAAACTATAAAATAAAAAACGCCTGGGCCAATGGGATTTATTACACAATGCTGTGCCATTATCTACCTCAGGGTAGCCGGTTATACTGACCGGGGGAATATGCTGAACGCAACCGGAAAGTGGTTAATCACAGGCTGGCAGCCAGGTTTGCAGCGGGTGGTCTCAGGCAAAATCTGATTGAAAAAATAAAGCCTTTTTCTTTGTGCGAATTTAAACTATATCTTAGATATATTCATTACAGAATTCTCTCTCCCCCTCTTGATGTTTTTTTTAATTATTTTCAGATAAAAGATATAATTTTTATTATCAAAGAGATTATTAAAATGTTTAAAAACTCAAGCAAAGCTTTATGTTTTTTTATACTTATCGTCGCCACCAGAACGTATGCCAGAGAGATAAACTTATATTCCGCCAATACCGGTTCGTTTGTGTATCACTTGACTGGTAATTATGGGCAATATAATGAGTTTTTTGATAATAAATTCTTATCAGTCGAGCGCAAATTTTCTGAAGATTCCAACTACAGTATATTGCTTGGGACGATGAACAACAGTTTCGGGGACCGCTGTCTGGCAATGGGATTGAGAAGGGACTGGATATCGGGTGACTCCGGCTGGGTTTTTAAAGGGATATATGGTTATACAGGGGAATTTTTTTTTGACGCTTTCAGTCGTTGCGGTGATCATGGCGCTTATAACAATTTTAAGAAAGCGACTGGAATAGGATTTGCGCCATATATTTATCATGCTATTCAATACAATTTTACAGATTACTTCGGTATTGAAACTGGAATAATCATTCCTACCGTACTTGTCATCAGCGTGCAATGGAGCTTCAGATAAATGTTTGTTACCCGTTATACGCAAGCCGGGTAGCGAACCGCCAGGGTCATGGACATGAAAAAGCCCTCTGTTTGCACAGAGGGCTTCGCCAATGGGATGCCTGGCAGTTGATGTCCGCCTGCGGCGGCCACCCTGCGGGCCGCCGCAAGCGGCGTTCAACAGGCTCCGCCTGTTGTCCTACTCTCTTACTCGAGTAGCGAACCGCCAGGGTCACGGACATGAAAAAGCCCTCTGTTTACACAGAGGGCTTCGTCAATTGGATGCCTGGCAGTTGATGCCTGACGGCGTCAGGCACCCTGCGGGCCGCCGCAAGCGGCGTTCAACAGGCTCCGCCTGTTGTCCTACTCTCTTACTCGAGTAGCGAACCGCCAGGGTCACGGACATGAAAAAGCCCTCTGTTTACACAGAGGGCTTCGTCAATTGGATGCCTGGCAGTTCCCTACTCTCGCATGGGGAGACCCCACACTACCATCGGCGCTACGGCGTTTCACTACTGAGTTCGGCATGGGGTCAGGTGGGACCACCGCGCTAGTGCCGCCAGGCAAATTCTTTATTTGCCGAACTCTACCGTTAAAACTGGTGCTGATACCCAGAGTCGAACTGGGGACCTCACCCTTACCAAGGGTGCGCTCTACCAACTGAGCCATATCAGCGCTCAAAGCTTTTTTACCAACGCCTTTCGCTTCGCTCAAGGTATTGGTCTTAATGGATGCCTGGCAGTTCCCTACTCTCGCATGGGGAGACCCCACACTACCATCGGCGCTACGGCGTTTCACTACTGAGTTCGGCATGGGGTCAGGTGGGACCACCGCGCTAGTGCCGCCAGGCAAATTCGTTACCGTCCGCCGCATATCCTTCTATGCCACGTCCGTTTATCCGGAACTTCGCTGAAAATTCTCTCGTCGCCCCTTGGGGCGACGCTCTCTTCGCGTCAAACACTTTAGGTGTTGTAAGGTTAAGCCTCACGGGTCATTAGTATCGGTTAGCTCAACGCATCGCTGCGCTTACACACCCGACCTATCAACGTCATCGTCTTTAACGTCCCTTCAGGTGGCTTAAAGCCACAGGGAAGACTCATCTCGAGGCAAGTTTCCCGCTTAGATGCTTTCAGCGGTTATCTCTTCCGCACGTAGCTACCGGGCAATGCCATTGGCATGACAACCCGAACACCAGTGGTGCGTCCACTCCGGTCCTCTCGTACTAGGAGCAGCCCCTCTCAATCTTCCAACGCCCACGGCAGATAGGGACCGAACTGTCTCACGACGTTCTAAACCCAGCTCGCGTACCACTTTAAATGGCGAACAGCCATACCCTTGGGACCTACTTCAGCCCCAGGATGTGATGAGCCGACATCGAGGTGCCAAACACCGCCGTCGATATGAACTCTTGGGCGGTATCAGCCTGTTATCCCCGGAGTACCTTTTATCCGTTGAGCGATGGCCCTTCCATTCAGAACCACCGGATCACTAAGACCTGCTTTCGCACCTGCTCGAGCCGTCACTCTCGCAGTCAAGCTAGCTTATGCCTTTGCACTAACCTCACGATGTCCGACCGTGATTAGCTAACCTTCGTGCTCCTCCGTTACTCTTTAGGAGGAGACCGCCCCAGTCAAACTACCCACCAGACACTGTCCTCGACCCAGATTATGGGCCGGAGTTAGAACATCAAACATTAAAGGGTGGTATTTCAAGGTTGGCTCCATGCAGACTGGCGTCCACACTTCAAAGCCTCCCACCTATCCTACACATCAAGGCTCAATGTTCAGTGTCAAGCTATAGTAAAGGTTCACGGGGTCTTTCCGTCTTGCCGCGGGTACACTGCATCTTCACAGCGAGTTCAATTTCACTGAGTCTCGGGTGGAGACAGCCTGGCCATCATTACGCCATTCGTGCAGGTCGGAACTTACCCGACAAGGAATTTCGCTACCTTAGGACCGTTATAGTTACGGCCGCCGTTTACCGGGGCTTCGATCAAGAGCTTCTCCTTACGGATAACCCCATCAATTAACCTTCCGGCACCGGGCAGGCGTCACACCGTATACGTCCACTTTCGTGTTTGCACAGTGCTGTGTTTTTAATAAACAGTTGCAGCCAGCTGGTATCTGCGACTGGCTTCAGCTCGGGGAGCAAGTCCCTCCACCTAATGCCAGCGTGCCTTCTCCCGAAGTTACGGCACCATTTTGCCTAGTTCCTTCACCCGAGTTCTCTCAAGCGCCTTGGTATTCTCTACCTGACCACCTGTGTCGGTTTGGGGTACGATTCGATGTGACCTGGAGCTTAGAGGCTTTTCCTGGAAGCGTAGCATCAATTCCTTCACCACCGTAGTGGCTCGTTATCACGCCTCAGTGTTGAATGAAAAAGCGGATTTACCTGCTTTTTCCACCTTCACGCTTAAACCGGGACAACCGTCGCCCGGCGAACCTAGCTTTCTCCGTCCCCCCTTCGCAGTCACACCCAGTACAGGAATATTAACCTGTTTCCCATCGACTACGCCTTTCGGCCTCGCCTTAGGGGTCGACTCACCCTGCCCCGATTAACGTTGGACAGGAACCCTTGGTCTTCCGGCGAGCGGGCTTTTCACCCGCTTTATCGTTACTTATGTCAGCATTCGCACTTCTGATACCTCCAGCAGCCCTCACAGGCCACCTTCGCAGGCTTACAGAACGCTCCCCTACCCAACGGACATATCCTTAAGTCAACTCGACGTGATGAACGCATTGACGTCGCTGCGCTCCGTCAATCGTTTTTCCGTACAATTGTCTTAAGTGATATGTCCGCTGCCGCAGCTTCGGTGCATGGTTTAGCCCCGTTACATCTTCCGCGCAGGCCGACTCGACCAGTGAGCTATTACGCTTTCTTTAAATGATGGCTGCTTCTAAGCCAACATCCTGGCTGTCTATGCCTTCCCACATCGTTTCCCACTTAACCATGACTTTGGGACCTTAGCTGGCGGTCTGGGTTGTTTCCCTCTTCACGACGGACGTTAGCACCCGCCGTGTGTCTCCCGTGGTAACATTCTTCGGTATTCGCAGTTTGCATCGGGTTGGTAATCCGGGGTGGACCCCTAGCCGAAACAGTGCTCTACCCCCGAAGATGAATTCACGAGGCGCTACCTAAATAGCTTTCGGGGAGAACCAGCTATCTCCCGGTTTGATTGGCCTTTCACCCCCAGCCACAAGTCATCCGCTAATTTTTCAACATTAGTCGGTTCGGTCCTCCAGTTAGTGTTACCCAACCTTCAACCTGCCCATGGCTAGATCACCGGGTTTCGGGTCTATACCCTGCAACTTAACGCCCAGTTAAGACTCGGTTTCCCTACGGCTCCCCTATTCGGTTAACCTTGCTACAGAATATAAGTCGCTGACCCATTATACAAAAGGTACGCAGTCACCCTGATAAATCAAGGCTCCCACTGCTTGTACGTACACGGTTTCAGGTTCTATTTCACTCCCCTCGCCGGGGTTCTTTTCGCCTTTCCCTCACGGTACTGGTTCACTATCGGTCAGTCAGGAGTATTTAGCCTTGGAGGATGGTCCCCCCATCTTCAGACAGGATATCACGTGTCCCGCCCTACTCATCGAGCTCACAGCACTTGTACCTTCGGATACGGGGCTATCACCCTGTGTTGCCGGACTTTCCAGACCGTTCTCCTGATGCAAATGCTGATGGTGACTCTGGGCTGTTCCCCGTTCGCTCGCCGCTACTAGGGGAATCTCGGTTGATTTCTTTTCCTCGGGGTACTGAGATGTTTCAGTTCCCCCGGTTCGCCTCAATACGCTATGGATTCACGTAATGATAGTGCAACGAATTGCACTGGGTTTCCCCATTCGGACATCGCCGGCTGATAGCGCTTCATATCAGCTCACCGGCGCATTTCGCGGATTAGCACGTCCTTCATCGCCTCTGACTGCCTAGGCATCCACCGTGTACGCTTATTCACTTAACCTCACAACCCTAAAGTGTCTGTGTTGCGACTGGCTGCACACTGCCATGGCATCGTTGCGCGGTGCTCGCCATGCTCATGGACATTGAGTCCACTCCGCTGGCTGCGCGCCGTGCGCCTTGCCCTGACACTGTTCGCACAGTCTCACCCTGGTGAGAGTAAACCCTCGCCTGGGCTACAGAGATTGCCATCGACACGGCAATCATTAGGTTTGTTTGCTTTGAGAGAATCGCATACTGATTTTGCTCAGCATGTTTTTTTCAAATTTTCAGCTTGTTCCGGATTGTTAAAGAGCATGTATTTCGCAGCATACTGATACGCGGTTGCGTAACAATGTGCTCTGAAATAAATAAGAAAAACCAGACAATCTTACCACCCATCCCCGTCAGGAAATGGTGGAGCTAAGCGGGATCGAACCGCTGACCCCCTGCGTGCAAAGCAGGTGCTCTCCCAGCTGAGCTATAGCCCCAAGTCGTTTAACCTTTTAACATCAACCAGACTCTTTTCCGCACTGAAATTGCTGTGCATCAATTAAGCTACAAAGCAATGGCATTTAGAAAGGAGAACAACTTGATAGCCCATTCGTTTCCAGGCAAGGCGTGGGGTCACGAAGTTTATTGAAATAAACGAGTGGCGCCGTAATCCTGCACAGTAAAGAATGGACCAGTTCGCTTAGCCGCAGACAGTTTCGTCGCGAGTAACGCAGTGTGCGCAAGCACATGAGTCACGCAGCGGTGAAAATGACCAGGGTAAGTAGAACTGGTAGGCCTGAGTGGACTCGAACCACCGACCTCACCCTTATCAGGGGTGCGCTCTAACCACCTGAGCTACAAGCCTATAGAAGGTTTTTCTTGCTCGTTACAGTTATCAGACAATCTGTGTGGACACTACACAATTAGTATCTATTTCGGTAAGGAGGTGATCCAACCGCAGGTTCCCCTACGGTTACCTTGTTACGACTTCACCCCAGTCATGAATCACAAAGTGGTAAGCGCCCTCCCGAAGGTTAAGCTACCTACTTCTTTTGCAACCCACTCCCATGGTGTGACGGGCGGTGTGTACAAGGCCCGGGAACGTATTCACCGTGGCATTCTGATCCACGATTACTAGCGATTCCGACTTCATGGAGTCGAGTTGCAGACTCCAATCCGGACTACGACGCACTTTGTGAGGTCCGCTTACTCTCGCGAGTTCGCTTCTCTTTGTATGCGCCATTGTAGCACGTGTGTAGCCCTACTCGTAAGGGCCATGATGACTTGACGTCATCCCCACCTTCCTCCGGTTTGTCACCGGCAGTCTCCTTTGAGTTCCCGACATTACTCGCTGGCAACAAAGGATAAGGGTTGCGCTCGTTGCGGGACTTAACCCAACATTTCACAACACGAGCTGACGACAGCCATGCAGCACCTGTCTCAGAGTTCCCGAAGGCACAACCTCATCTCTGAAGTCTTCTCTGGATGTCAAGAGTAGGTAAGGTTCTTCGCGTTGCATCGAATTAAACCACATGCTCCACCGCTTGTGCGGGCCCCCGTCAATTCATTTGAGTTTTAACCTTGCGGCCGTACTCCCCAGGCGGTCGATTTAACGCGTTAGCTCCGAAAGCCACGGCTCAAGGCCACAACCTTCAAATCGACATCGTTTACAGCGTGGACTACCAGGGTATCTAATCCTGTTTGCTCCCCACGCTTTCGTACCTGAGCGTCAGTCTTCGTCCAGGGGGCCGCCTTCGCCACCGGTATTCCTCCAGATCTCTACGCATTTCACCGCTACACCTGGAATTCTACCCCCCTCTACGAGACTCTAGCCTGCCAGTTTCAAATGCAGTTCCCGGGTTAAGCCCGGGGATTTCACATCTGACTTAACAGACCGCCTGCGTACGCTTTACGCCCAGTAATTCCGATTAACGCTCGCACCCTCCGTATTACCGCGGCTGCTGGCACGGAGTTAGCCGGTGCTTCTTCTGCGGGTAACGTCAATCGACAAGGTTATTAACCTTATCGCCTTCCTCCCCGCTGAAAGTGCTTTACAACCCGAAGGCCTTCTTCACACACGCGGCATGGCTGCATCAGGCTTGCGCCCATTGTGCAATATTCCCCACTGCTGCCTCCCGTAGGAGTCTGGACCGTGTCTCAGTTCCAGTGTGGCTGGTCATCCTCTCAGACCAGCTAGGGATCGTCGCCTAGGTGAGCCATTACCTCACCTACTAGCTAATCCCATCTGGGTTCATCCGATGGCGTGAGGCCCGAAGGTCCCCCACTTTGGTCTTGCGACGTTATGCGGTATTAGCTACCGTTTCCAGTAGTTATCCCCCACCATCAGGCAGATCCCCAGACATTACTCACCCGTCCGCCGCTCGCCGGCAAAGTAGCAAGCTACTTTCCGCTGCCGCTCGACTTGCATGTGTTAGGCCTGCCGCCAGCGTTCAATCTGAGCCATGATCAAACTCTTCAATTAAAAGCTTGATGCTCAAAGATTGTCATACTGTTAATCTTATGAATTAACTGTTTGTTCACTCTTCAAGACTTGGTATTTTGTGTTTCGATACGGTCTTGTGAGTGCCCACACAGATTGTCTGATAAATTGTTAAAGAGCAGTGCGCCGCTGTAATCAGTCTGGCGCGAGGTGGCGTATGTTACGCTTTCCTCTTTCAGTGTCAAGCCCGTTCGGCCTGTCTTCTGACTCGTTTCCGCTACCCTGCGATGTGCTGCACGGTGCCGGTCGATGGAGGCGCATTATAGGGATCCGGACATATTGCACAAGCGTTTTTTGATCTTTTCTTGCCAACTGTCTATTTTTCATCCCTTATGCCCCGATCTTGAGCGATCGCTTCCCCAAAAAGGGGATTTTTCCGGATCTCCAGTGTTGATATCTATGCCGTTACGGCGATACAGTCGATAAAAACAGATCGATGGAAAGGTAGAAACATGTCGGAATTGTCAAAATCATTGCGCCCCTTCCAGGAGCGGTTTCCGATCCTGGGTCAACGGGTGATGATCGATCCCTCAAGCGTGGTGATCGGTGAGATCACCCTGGCGGATGACGTCAGCATCTGGCCGCTGGTTGCCATGCGCGGCGACGTCAACAATATTATCATCGGAGCCCGCACCAATATCCAGGACGGCACGGTGCTGCATGTCACCCATAGATCAGAACATAATCCGGCGGGCAATCCGCTGGTTATCGGCGAGGATGTTACCGTGGGGCATAAGGCTATGCTGCACGGCTGCACCATTGGCAATCGCGTCCTGGTCGGCATGGGGTCTATCCTGCTGGACGGGGTGGTGGTGGAAGATGACGTCATGATAGGTGCGGGAAGTCTGGTGTCGCCGGGCAAAAGGCTGGAAAGCGGCTATCTGTATCTCGGCAGCCCGGCTCGCAGGGTCAGGGCGCTTACGCCCGCGGAAATAGCGGGCCTGCTCTATTCAGCCAATAATTATGTGCGCTGGAAGGATCAGTACCTGGCCCAGGAAAAATAGCCGCCGGCGCCACCGAGCAGACCGGATAGCGGATAACACCGCCTGCCCGGCGGCGGCAAAGGGCAGGCGAATTCGCCGTTTCAGACAGACAGCTCGCTGCGCAACTGTTCCAGTACCGGTGCGATATCGGGCATCACCCCATGCCACAGCATAAACGAATAAGCCGCCTGGCCCACCAGCATTCCCAGGCCATCGGCGCTATGCCCGGCACCCTGCACGGCGCACCAGCGCAAAAACGGCGTCAGTCCGCGCTGGTAATACATATCGTAGCAGCGAACCTCCGGGGTAATCAGCGTTGTTGCCAGTGACGGGATCTCGCCATGGATGCCGGAGGTGGTGGCATTAATCACCAGATCGAAATCCGGTGCGGCCAATTCATCCAGCGGCCGCGCGCTGATTTCGCCGGCATGGTGATAGAAGGACACCAGTTCCTGCGCCCGTTTGAAGGTGCGATTGGTGAGTACTATCGCGCAGCCAAAAGAGAGCAACGGCAGGATGACCCCGCGCGCCGCGCCGCCCGCGCCAATAAGCAAAATCCGGCTGTCATGGGTTATCAGCCCCAGGCGCTGCAAATCCGCCAGCAGGCCGATGCCATCGGTATTATCCCCAAGCAACGTACCGTCCTGCTGTTTTTTAACCGTATTGACCGCGCCTGCCTGAGAAGCCCGTTCGGTTAACTGATCGCATAGCGCAAACGCCCGTTCTTTAAAAGGCATGGTGATATTGGCGCCTTCGCCGCCGGCGGCAAAAAAATCGCGCAGGGTTTGCTCAAACGCATCCTCCGGGGCCAACACCCGCCCGTACGGATGGACGATACCGGTTTGCGCGGCAAACAGCGCATGGATATGGGGCGATTTGCTGTGGTGTATCGGATTGCCGAAAACGGCGTAAGTATCCATAAGCGGTTCTCCTGATTAACCCTGCCGGATAAGGCTGCCGGTTAATGCATCGCGAATTTCCGAAGGGTTCAGCCGCCCTTCCACCCGGTCTTCCATCACAGGAAAGTTATTGCCCAACTGCTGGCGAACCTCGGCGGGCGTGCGGCCAGGCGGTTGGCCGGTGACATTGGCGCTGGTTGAAACCAGCGGTTTGCCGAACGCCAGGCAAAGGCGCCGCACCGGCTCATAGGCGGTAACCCGTACCGCCAGGGTGGAAAACCGGCCGGTTAGCCAGCGCGGCGTTTCCGGACGGGCGGGCATCACCCAGGTCACCGGCCCCGGCCAGCGGGCAAAGACACGCTCCCGCTGCTGCGGGGTAAGCGCGGTCTCGTCGATATAAGGCAATAGCTGTTGATAATTGGCGGCAATGAGAATCAGGCCTTTGGTCCAGGGGCGCTGCTTAAGGGCCAGCAGCGCCTGGACCGCCGACTCGTTATCCGGATCGCATCCCAGGCCGAAGACCGCTTCGGTGGGGTAAGCAACGATGCGCCCTTGCCGCAGCGTGTCCACCAGTCCGGCCAATGCCGGCGGTTGATTATTTTTCATCATTTTCGTTTATCGATACCGGCTTGGCGCAGCGCTTATCGGCACAAAAAAGCCGGGGCCCGCGCGCGGTGTTTTTTTCATATAGCAGCGGAAAATGGCAAAATTCGCATTCACCCGCCACCGGTTTGAAATTAAGCACAAACCGGCAGTGGGGATACTGGTCGCACGCATAAAAGATTTTGCCAAACCGGGAAGTGCGTTGTACCAGTTTGCCCGTTTTGCATTCGGGGCAACTGAAGGCGGTTTCATCCGGCTGGTCCATGGCGGCAATATAATCACAGTCAGGATAATTGCCACAGCCGATAAACATGCCGTAGCGGCCCTGGCGCAGCACCAGGCTACCCTGGCACACCGGGCATGACTGCCCCTCAAGCACCGTGACGATATGGCCGTCAGCCTGCTGTTTAAGCGATTTAATATAACCGCAGCGCGGATACTGGGAACATCCGAGAAAGGGTCCATGCTGCCCGGAACGAATCACGAGCTCTGCCCCGCATTCAGGGCAGAGTTCGGTTTGCCTTGCGTTAAAGAGCGCAGCTTTTGCCATAGGGATATATCGTCAGTGATTCTCTAGTGCAGACGGCTCTCATCTTCTTCGAATACAAGATCTTCCATCTGCTGATAGGCATTTTCATATCCGGGGATATTAAACAGCACCATCAGGATTACCCATTTAAGATCTTCCAGATCGAACTCGACGGCATCCAGTGCCATGACGCGATCGATCACCATTTCACGCGTTTCAAGGTTTAACACCTGAATCTGTTCCAGAAACAATAAAAATCCGCGGCATTCCGTATCCAGGAACTGACTCTCTTCATCCGTGTAAATGCGTAATGCCAGCGGATCACCGCCCATGGCGAAGGATTTGCCCTGTCCGTCCTGCAGATCGGCCAACTTCTCCAGCCAGTTGAGCGCATTGTAGATATCGTCCTGATGAAAACCCGCGCGGGTGAGATCGTCGGTTAACTTGTCCTGATCGACCCGCATTTCCACTTCATTGTGGATGTATGTTTCAAACAAGTACATTAGAACGTCGAACATGGCCTGCCCTCCTTAAACGGACATAGCCGCCGGGTACAACTGCGATCCAGCCTGCTAACTCCAGTTGCAATAGCTTTGACACTACCTCTGGTACAGACCGGCCGGCACGTTCAGCGACGACGTCAACAGGTGTAACCTCATCTCCTACGTTAGCCAACACCTCGGCAAATGGCAATTCAAGTTCGCATTCTGGCGCAGAAATAATTTCCGGCGGCGGCAAAGGCAGCCAATGCAGGCCGCCGCCGAGCTGTTCAATAATCTCCTTCGGCTGGGTTACCAGGTAAGCGCCTTGTTGGATAAGCCAATGAGTGCCGGCGCTCGCCGCGTTGCCCAGCGGACCGGGCAAGGCATAGACATCCTTGCCCTGATCGAGGGCGTAACGGGCGGTAATCAGCGAACCGCTGCGGGCGGCGGCCTCCACCACCAGCACCGCCTGGCTCAGCCCGCTGATAATCCGGTTGCGGTAGGGGAAATGCGCCGCCAGGGGCGGGGCGTCTAATGCCAGCTCGGATACCAGCGCGCCGCCCTGCGCCACGATGCGCCCGGCAAGCCCCCGGTGCCGCGACGGATAAATGTTCTGCAGGCCGCTGCCCAGTACCGCGATGGTTTTGCCCTGCGCGTCCAGCGCCGAGCGATGGCATATCCCGTCAATGCCGAGCGCCAGCCCGCTGGTGATGGTCAGGCCGCACCGCGCCAGATCGGCGGCAAAGAACGTGCCCCACTGCTCGCCGTAGCGGCTGCATACCCGGCTGCCGACCATGGCCAGCTGCGGGGAGGCCAGGCAGGCGGGGTCGCCGATGATAAATAGCGCCGGCGGCGGACAGGCGAGGGACCTGAGCGCATCGGGGTAGCCGGGATCGGTAAAGGGCACAAAATGATGCAGCGGATGCTCCAGCCAGCGCAGGGCGGCCTCAATGTCACCGGCGGGATATTGCAGGAAGCGTTGACGCTGGCCGGGGGTGAGACAGGCGTAAAGGAGCGGTTGCGGGCTAAAATCGCCGGGAAGGGGCAATTGTAACAGGCAACGCTGCACTTTGGCGCCGTTAACGCCTTTTACCGCCGCCATGCGCAGCCACATTTCCAGTTCAGTCATGGTTCCCCCGCGCCTTTTGCCGGCGTATGTCGTGACATTTGCTTGCGGATGCTGTCAATCAGGGCGGGAAATGTCTAGAATAAGAGACAGAATCGTTTTCATAATCGGACACAGATATAGACTCATATGCCAGTATTGCAGGTGTTACATTACCCCGACGAGCGGCTTCGCACTATTGCGAAACCGGTAAAAGAAGTTAACGACGCTGTTCGGCGTATCGTGGATGATATGTTTGAAACCATGTACGCAGAAGAGGGCATCGGCCTGGCCGCGACCCAGGTGGATATACATCAGCGGATTATCGTGATCGATGTGTCGGAAGACCACAACGAGCGCCACGTATTTATCAATCCCGAACTGATTGCCAAAAGCGGTGAAACCGGCATCGAGGAAGGCTGTTTGTCCATACCCGATCAGCGCGGTTTCGTACCCCGCGCGGAGAAGGTTACGGTGCGCGCGCTCGATCGCGACGGCAAGCCGTTCGAGCTGGAGGCGGACGGGCTATTGGCCATTTGCATCCAGCATGAAATGGACCATCTGGTCGGCAAACTGTTCGTTGATTACCTCTCGCCGCTAAAGCGCCAGCGCATCCGCCAGAAAATGGAAAAACTGGCCAAAATCAACGCCCGCGCCGAAAAATAACCGTCGCCATACAGGAATTAACGTGTCCGATTCTTTACGTGTCATCTTTGCCGGTACGCCGGATTTCGCCGCGCGCCATCTCCTGGCGCTGCTCGATTCCGCGCATCGGGTGGTGGGCGTCTTTACCCAGCCCGACCGCCCGGCGGGCCGGGGCAACAGGCTTACGGCCAGTCCGGTAAAAATTCTGGCGCAACAGCACCTGTTGCCGGTATACCAGCCCAAATCCCTGCGCCCCGCGGACAGCCAGCGCCTGGTGGCGGAGCTTGGGGCCGACATCATGGTGGTGGTGGCCTACGGACTGATACTGCCCCAGGCGGTGCTGGATATGCCGCGCCTGGGCTGCCTGAACGTCCATGGTTCGTTATTGCCGCGCTGGCGCGGCGCGGCGCCGATTCAACGCGCCCTGTGGGCGGGCGACAGCGTCACCGGCGTCACCATCATGCAAATGGACGCGGGCCTGGATACGGGCGATATGCTGTATCAATCAGCCTGCGACATAGAGCCCGGGGACACCAGCGCCAGCCTGTATGAAAAACTGGCTGCAATCGGTCCGCGGGCGCTGCTCGATACCCTGGCGCGCAGCGCCGCCGGCACCCTGGCGCCGGAAAAGCAGGATGAGAGCCTGGTAACCTACGCCGAAAAGCTGAGCAAAGAAGAAGCGCGCCTGGACTGGTCATGCCCGGCCGCTATGCTTGCGCGCTGCGTGCGTGCCTTTAACCCCTGGCCGATAAGCTTTTTTACCGTCGGCGGCCAGACCATTAAAGTCTGGCAGGCGGCGGCATTGGATTTACCGGCGCAGTCCGCCCCCGGCACGATTCTACACGCCGATAAAAACGGCATTCAGGTCGCGACGTCCAGCGGCGCGCTCAATTTGACGCTGCTCCAGCCTGCGGGAAAAAAGCCCATGGCGGCGCAGGATTTACTGAATTCCCGCCGTGAGTGGTTTACCCCCGGCGCCATCCTGGATTGATGCCTCCCGGCTACCGCCCGGCAATGCCAGCAATGGCGCGGGCGGTTTAATTGCGGCCACCTTCACTTTCCTTCGGTCAACTATGAATAAACGATATAACCTCCGCGCCATTACAGCAAAGGCGGTGTCCCAAGTGCTGGATCACGGCCAGTCGCTGAGCCAATTGCTACCGATGCTGCAAAGTCCTCTGGCCGATAAGGACCGCGCGCTGCTGCAGGAATTGTGCTTTGGCATTTTACGTACCCTGCCGCAGCTGGAATGGATAATCAGGCAGTTGATGGCAAAACCGCTGACCGGTAAACAGCGGCCGGTGCACTATCTGCTGATGGTCGGCATTTACCAACTGCTCTATACCCGCATCCCGCCCCATGCCGCGCTGGCCGAGACGGTGGAAGGCGCGGTAGTGCTGAAAACGCCGCAGTTGAAGGGCCTGGTGAACGGCGTGCTGCGTCAGTTCCAGCGTCAGCAGGAGGCATTGCTGGCAGCGTCCGCGCAAGAGGAAAGCCGTTTCCTCCACCCGTCCTGGCTGGTAAAACGTCTCCAGCAGGCATATCCCGCTCACTGGCAGGCCATTATCGAGGCCAATAACCAACGGCCGCCGATGTGGCTGCGGGTTAACCGGCTGCATCACAGCCGCGCGGCGTATCTCGCCCTGCTGGCGCAGGAGGGCATTGCCGCCAGCGCCCATCCAAGCCTGCCTGAGGCGGTTAAACTGGACGTTGCCTGCAATGTCGGCCGGCTGCCCGGCTTTGCACAGGGTTGGGTAACGGTGCAGGACGCGTCGGCTCAGGGCTGCGCGCTGCTATTGGCGCCGCAGGCGGGAGAGGATATTCTGGATCTGTGCGCCGCGCCCGGCGGCAAGACCACCCATATCCTTGAGCTGGCCCCCGACGCCCGTGTCACGGCGGTGGATATCGACCCCCTGCGTCTGGCGCGTATTGAGGAAAACCTGCAGCGCCTGGGACAGCGGGCCCAGGTGCTGGTGGGCGACGGCACCCGCCCTGGCGAATGGAACCAGGATCGGACCTGGGACCGCATACTGCTTGACGCCCCCTGCTCCGCCACCGGCGTGATCCGCCGCCATCCGGATATCAAGTGGCTACGGCGCGATCGTGATATCGGGGAGCTCGCGGCATTGCAGCGGCAGATCCTCACTGCGATCTGGCCGTTGCTTAAACCCGGCGGCACGCTGCTTTACGCGACCTGCTCAGTACTGCCCGAAGAGAACAGCGAACAAATCGGCGCCTTCCTGGCAAGCCACGCCGACGCCGTTTTGGTTGAAACCGGCGACGCCGACCACCCCGGCCGGCAATGTTTTCCCGCCGCAGATGACGGTGACGGCTTCTTTTACGCTAAGATGATAAAGAGTGACGCACCGGGCATATTGACCCGCACAGAATGGGCATGAAGAACCGACTATGAAAATAATAATCCTTGGGGCGGGACAGGTGGGCGGCACCCTGGCTGAAAACCTGGTGGGCGAAAACAACGATATCACCATCGTCGATACCAACCCGGCCCAGCTCCGCCAATTACAGGATAAATTCGATCTTCGCGCCATCCAGGGCCATGCCTCGCATCCACGGGTATTGCGTGAAGCCGGCGCGGAGGATGCCGACATGCTGGTGGCGGTGACCAATTCCGATGAAACCAATATGATCGCCTGCCAGATTGCCTATACGCTATTTAAAACGCCCAATCGTATTGCGCGCATCCGTTCGGCCGATTATATCCGCGAAGCCGCCAAGCTGTTTTCGCCCGAGGCGGTGCCCATCGATCATCTTATTTCCCCCGAACAATTGGTGATCGACAATATTTATAAACTGATCGAATACCCCGGGGCGCTGCAGGTGGTGAATTTTGCCCAGGGGAAAGTCAGCATCGCCGCGGTAAAAGCCTATTACGGCGGGCCGCTGGTGGGCAATGCCCTGTCCTCCCTACGCGAACATATGCCGCATATCGATACCCGCGTGGCCGCCGTGTTCCGCCAGGATCGCCCGATCCGCCCACAGGGATCGACGGTGATCGAGGCCGGCGACGAAGTGTTTTTTGTCGCCGCATCGCCCCATATCCGGGCGGTAATGAGCGAGCTGCAGCGCCTGGAAAAACCCTATAAACGCATCATGATTGTCGGCGGCGGCAATATCGGCGCGGGGCTGGCGCAGCGACTGGAAAAAGATTACAGCGTCAAGCTTATCGAACGCGACCAGCAGCGGGCGGCAGAGCTGGCGGAGCTGCTGCATGACACCATTGTATTTTTTGGCGACGCCTCCGATCAGGAACTGCTGGCCGAAGAGCATATCGAGCAAATCGATGTCTTCATCGCCATTACCAACGATGACGAAGCCAATATTATGTCGGCGATGCTGGCCAAACGCATGGGCGCTAAAAAGGTCCTGGTGTTGATTCAACGCCGCGCCTATGTGGATCTGGTGCAGGGCAGCGTGATTGATATCGCTATTTCGCCGCAGCAGGCCACCATATCGGCATTGCTGGGCCATGTGCGCAAGGCGGATATCGTCAGCGTGTCCTCCTTGCGCCGCGGCGTCGCCGAGGCCATCGAGGCTATCGCCCATGGTGATGAAAGCACGTCAAAAGTGGTGGGACGCACCATTGATGCCATCAAATTGCCGCCCGGCACTATTATCGGCGCCATCGTCCGGGGCGACGATGTCATCATCGCTAATAAAAACTGCCGTATCCAGCAGGGCGACCATGTAATTATGTTCCTGACCGATAAAAAATTCATTACCGACGTCGAGCGTTTATTCCAGCCCAGCCCGTTCTTTTTATAAAATGCCGGCGCACCGGCACGCCCAATTGCCACAAATTGTTAAAGATTCTGGTAAAAACAGCATCCTTTGTTAGACTTAATTTGTCATTAACCAAGAAGGAGCAAGCCTATGAGTTTCCTGCAGGAATTCAGAAAATTCGCCATGCGCGGCAATGTTGTGGACCTGGCAGTCGGGGTAATAATTGGTGCCGCCTTCGGTAAAATCGTCACGTCGCTGGTGGCCAACGTCATAATGCCGCCGCTGGGTTTATTGATTGGCGGGGTGGATTTCCGCTCGTTCGGGTGGGTGCTGAAACCCGCGCAGGGCGATACGCCGGCCGTGGTATTGCAATACGGTATTTTCCTGCAGAATGTCTTCGATTTCCTGATCGTCGCCCTGGCGGTGTTTTGTGTTATCAAGCTGATTAACAGACTGCATCGCAAGCATGAAGAAGCCCCGGCGGCGCCGCCGAAACCGAGCGCTGAAGAAACGCTGTTGACTGAAATCCGCGATCTGCTCAAGCAACAGAACCAGTCGGTCTCCGCCTCTTCCACCTCGCTGCCACCGCAGCAGCCGCCGACGCTTTAGGACGTGATTCCAGTCAGTGCTGTTTAAAGCGCGCAAAACAAAGCGGTGAGTTATAGCGGGTCAGGCTAGACAGACTTCCGGTGCTGGCAACGTTCAATAAGGAATGCGCCGCAAACCAGAAAGCCAGTGGTAACGTTACGCTTGATGACGTTACCACTGGCCTCCCAGTTTTGGGCCTTAGCGTTTTTGCCTTTACGACAATAGCTGCCCTTACCCTTCACATTTTTCTCACGGCGCTGGCGAAACAGCGGATCGTGCAAAAGCGCCGCGATGGCATTGTCGTTAATAGTGCCTTTGGTATGGCGGTATTTCTCAGTCATCATATCCTCGCTAAATGATTTGTTTGCCGGCAGTAATACCAGCAAAGAGCCAACCCCCGGTATAAACCCAGCCGGTAAGCTGTGGGCGATATTATAGCAAACCGTACCAAACGCGAGAGCGGAAAAATAAAATATGTTGCCGGCTGGTTTAGCCTTTGGCCGCAGCGCCAAAGCGCCGCCGCAGCTGGTCATGATAGCCTTGATGCAAAAAATCGGTGCTGACTCCCGCCAGCCGCAGCTTGATTTCCAGCAGTCGCAGCCGCGCGCTGATTTCCTCATGACGGGCATCCTGCGCGTCTATGCCCCGCAGCAGATCGCTTAAACGCAGCGCATCCTTGCGATCCTGTAGCTCCGCCGGCAGATAACCGGCATTTTTCAGCAGCCGGTAGCCTACCCGCAAATCTTCGGGCACGGCGCTGTCGTCATCAAGCGTAAGGGGCTGGCCGTATCCCGGCAGGTTATCAAACTCGCCCTTTTGCTGGGCCTGCTGGATATGCCGCTCCGCCAATTCATCCACTAACCACATAACAACCGCTCCCTCTACAGACAGGTCATTGATGAGCATAACGCATTGCCGTGCGGATGATAAGCGCCGGCGGCGCACCGCCACAAACGCCCGGCATCGCAGCGGCGGCCGGCACTTTGTACCGGCAATAAAAAACCCGGCCGGAGCCGGGTTTTGGACGCGTACACGGGGCAGATTACTCTGTGACCGCTTCCGCTGGAACTTGGGATTCTGCAGCACGATCTAACAGCTCAATATAAGCCATCGGCGCATTGTCACCTGCACGGAAACCACACTTCAAAATGCGAGTGTAACCACCGGCACGGCTCGCGAAACGCGGGCCAAGTTCGTTAAACAGTTTTGCCACGATCTCGTTATCACGAGTACGGGCGAATGCCAGACGACGATTTGCAACACTGTCGGTCTTGGCAAGTGTAATCAGCGGTTCAACAACACGGCGCAGCTCTTTCGCTTTTGGCAGGGTCGTCTTGATTATCTCGTGACGAACCAGAGAGCCGGCCATGTTACGGAACATAGCCTGGCGATGGCTGCTGTTACGGTTCAGTTGACGACCACTCTTACGATGGCGCATGACCTTATCCTTCTCAGTAAAACCTTACCCTGTGATCGGGTTATTCATCAGCAATACTTGCCGGAGGCCAGTTCTCGAGGCGCATGCCCAGAGATAACCCACGGGAAGCCAACACGTCTTTAATCTCGGTAAGAGATTTTTTACCAAGGTTGGGCGTTTTAAGGAGCTCAACCTCGGTACGCTGTACCAGATCACCGATGTAGTGGATGGCTTCTGCCTTAAGGCAGTTAGCAGAGCGGACAGTCAATTCCAGATCGTCAACTGGGCGCAGCAGGATCGGGTCGAATTCTGGTTTTTCTTCTTTAACTTCTGGTTGACGTACATCACGTAAATCAACAAAAGCTTCAAGTTGTTCAGCCAGGATGGTTGCCGCGCGGCGGATCGCCTCTTCAGGATCGATCGTGCCATTGGTTTCCATTTCGATGACCAGCTTGTCCAGGTCGGTACGCTGTTCAACGCGTGCAGCTTCAACATTGTAGGCGATACGCTCTACAGGGCTATAGCATGCGTCGACCAGCAAACGACCAATTGGGCGCTCATCTTCTTCCGAATGAATTCGGGCAGAAGCCGGCACGTAACCACGACCACGCTGAACTTTGATACGCATATTAATCGATGCGTTTTCATCGGTCAGGTGACACAGCACATGCTGCGGCTTGACGATTTCGACATCCCCATCATGGGTGATGTCGGCTGCGGTTACAGGGCCAATGCCAGATTTATTCAGAGTAAGGATAACGTCATCTTTACCTTGAACTCTCACCGCCAGCCCTTTCAGGTTGAGCAGAATCTCCAGGATGTCTTCCTGTACACCTTCTTTGGTGCTGTACTCGTGCAGTACACCATCAATCTCAACCTCGGTCACCGCGCAACCCGGCATCGACGAAAGCAGAATACGGCGCAGTGCGTTACCTAGGGTATGGCCGAAGCCACGCTCTAAAGGTTCAAGGGTCACCTTGGCGTGCGTCGAACTGACTTGCTCGATATCTACCAGGCGCGGTTTTAGAAACTCTGTCACAGAACCCTGCATTGTGTCCTCTCTTTGGTACTAAGCCTTACTTAGAGTAAAGCTCGACTATCAGGTGTTCATTAATGTCCGCAGACAGATCGGTACGTTCTGGAATACGTTTGAACACCCCTTCCATCTTAGCAGCGTCAACTTCAAGCCAGGTCGGCTTTTCACGCTGTTCAGCCAGTTCCAATGAGGCACGAACACGGGATTGCTTTTTCGCTTTCTCACGGATGCTTACAACGTCATTCGGAGTAACCTGGTAAGAAGCGATGTTGACAACACGGCCGTTTACCATGATCGCCTTGTGGCTGACCAATTGGCGTGATTCAGCGCGAGTAGCGCCAAAACCCATACGGTAAACAACGTTGTCCAGACGACCTTCAAGCAACTGCAACAGGTTTTCACCGGTATTGCCTTTAAGACGCGCTGCTTCTTTGTAGTAGTTGCGGAACTGACGTTCCAGAACGCCGTAGATACGACGGACTTTTTGCTTTTCACGCAACTGCACCCCGTAGTCAGACAGACGCGGTTTACGCGCGCCATGCTGTCCAGGAGGCTGTTCAATTTTACACTTGGAATCGATCGCACGAACACCAGACTTCAGGAATAGGTCGGTGCCCTCACGACGGCTCAGCTTGAGCTTAGGACCCAAATATCTTGCCATTTTCTTTCTCCAACTAACCTAGAAGCGGCGTTATACGCGGCGCTTTTTCGGCGGACGACAACCGTTATGGGGGATCGGAGTCACATCAGTAATATTAGTGATGCGAAAACCAGCCGCGTTTAACGCGCGAACGGTAGACTCACGGCCCGGACCAGGTCCTTTAACCATAACTTCCAGATTCTTGATGCCATACTCTTTCACTGCTTCAGCGCAACGTTCTGCTGCAACCTGCGCGGCGAAAGGAGTGGATTTACGAGAACCACGGAAACCGGAACCACCGGCCGTCGCCCAACCCAACGCATTACCCTGACGATCGGTAATAGTAACGATGGTATTGTTGAAAGACGCATGGATATGAGCCACGCCATCTGAAACTTGCTTTTTAACACGCTTACGTGCACGAACAGGTGCCTTAGCCATTATTTACTCACCCCGATTATTTCTTGATCGGTTTGCGCGGACCCTTACGGGTACGGGCATTGGTCTTGGTACGCTGACCGCGAACCGGAAGACCACGACGATGACGCAAACCACGATAGGTACCAAGGTCCATAAGACGCTTGATACTCAGGGTTACTTCACGGCGCAGATCACCTTCGACCACAAATTTAGCAACTGCGTCACGCAGCGTGTCGATCTGCTCTTCAGACAGCTCACTGATCTTAACATGTTCAGCAATACCCGCGGTTTCACAAATTTTTTGTGAACGGGTCTTACCGATACCGTAGATTGAAGTTAACGCGATCACGGTATGTTTTTGATCAGGAATGTTAATGCCTGCTATACGGGCCACTATGCACTCCTAAAAATTTAAACGGCAACACCATTCTGAAAAGCCCGTTTTCAGGATACTCAAACAATGTTGCGTTGACCTACAAAAGATTGGCTGGCTAATCTAGCCAGCTCAACCCAACTTTGCAAGAAAAAAATGCCGAATTTATCAGCCTTGGCGTTGTTTATGCTTAGGCTCGCTGCAAATTACGCGAACGACGCCATGGCGACGAACGATTTTGCAGTTACGACATAACTTCTTGACGGAAGCACGAACTTTCATTTTTACTCTCCGTAACTTCTCAAGCTGGCCGGATTAGCGGTTATAGCCTTTCAGGTTTGCTTTCTTCAATGCGGACTCATATTGACTAGACATCATCAGAGTCTGCACTTGAGCCATAAAGTCCATGATCACCACAACGACAATCAATAAAGATGTGCCCCCAAAATAGAAGGGAACTTTCATTGCGTCACGCATGAACTCCGGGATAAGGCAGATAAACGTAATGTACATCGCACCGACCAGGGTCAGACGGGTCATTACTTTATCAATATATTTAGCCGTTTGCTCTCCCGGACGAATGCCTGGTACAAATGCACCGGACTTCTTCAGGTTATCTGCTGTTTCGCGCGGGTTAAACACCAATGCCGTGTAAAAGAAACAGAAGAATATGATTGCAGACGCATAGAGTAACACATAAAGCGGTTGTCCAGGCTGTAAATACAGTGAAATCGCTGTCAGCCATCCCCAACCGGTACCGCCGCCGAACCATGATGCAATCGTGGCCGGAAACAGAATGATGCTGGAGGCGAAAATTGCCGGTATAACGCCGGCCATGTTCACCTTCAACGGCAAATGTGTGCTCTGTGCCGCATAAACACGACGCCCTTGCTGACGCTTGGCATAGTTAACGACAATACGCCGTTGGCCACGCTCGACGAAAACAACAAAAAACGTCACTGCAAATACGAGTACTACAACCAATAGCAACAGGAGGAAGTGCAGGTCGCCTTGACGAGCTTGCTCAATGGTATGGGCGATAGCCGGCGGTAAGCCCGCTACGATACCCGCGAAGATAATGATTGAAATACCGTTGCCGATACCTCGTTCAGTAATCTGTTCACCTAACCACATCAGGAACATTGTCCCCGTGACCAGGCTCACCACCGCGGTAAAGTAAAACGCAAAGCCCGGATTATACACCAGGCCCTGCATCCCCGGCATATTCGGCAAACCGGTAGCAATACCGATCGACTGGAATATACCTAATACCAACGTGCCGTAGCGGGTGTACTGGCTAATCTTGCGACGGCCAGCCTCACCCTCTTTCTTGATCTCCGCCAGCGCCGGGTGAACAACCGTCAGCAGCTGGATAATGATCGATGCCGAAATATACGGCATGATCCCCAAGGCGAAGATCGAAGCACGGCTGAGCGCACCACCAGAGAACATGTTGAACATTTCAATGATGGTGCCTCTCTGCTGTTCGAGCAATTTCGCAAGCACAGTGGCATCGATACCAGGAATCGGAATAAAAGAGCCGATACGGAAGACAATCAAGGCACCAACAACAAACAAAAGTCTGCGTTTCAGCTCGCCTAATCCGCCTTTAGCACTTTGAAAGTCTAATCCTGGTTGTTTGGCCATCTGCTACTTATTCCTCAATTGTACCGCCAGCAGCTTCGATTGCAGCACGAGCGCCTTTGGTGACACGCAGACCGCGCAGGGTTACTGCGCGATTGATTTCGCCGGAAAGCATGACTTTCGCGAATTCAATCTGGGTGCCAACAATGTTAGCGGCTTTAAGCGTGTTGAGATCGATAACCTCGCCTTCCACCTGCGCCAGCTCGGACAGGCGAACTTCCGCCGTGACCATAGCCTTGCGCGAGGTGAAGCCGAATTTGGGCAGACGACGGTATAAAGGCATCTGGCCACCTTCAAACCCACGACGTACGCCACCGCCAGAACGAGACTTCTGACCTTTGTGACCACGACCTGCGGTTTTACCGAGACCGGAACCGATACCGCGACCTACACGCCGAGGAGCGTGCTTGGAGCCCTCAGCCGGAGACAGAGTATTTAAGCGCATCTCTTACTCCTCAACTTTGACCATGTAGGAAACCAAATTGACCATACCGCGTACAGCAGGAGTATCCTCGCGCTCTACGGTGTGACCAATGCGACGCAGGCCCAAGCCAACCAAAGTTGCCTTGTGTCTCGGCAGACGACCGATGGAACTGCGCGTCTGAGTTATTTTAATCATCTGTGCCATGGTCAATTACCCCAGAATTTCTTCAACGGATTTACCACGCTTGGCAGCGACCATTTCGGGGGACTTCATGTTAGCAAGGGCATCGATAGTTGCACGAACCACGTTAATCGGGTTGGTGGAACCATAGGTCTTTGCTAATACGTTGTGGACCCCTGCGACTTCCAGGACGGCGCGCATTGCACCACCGGCGATAATACCGGTACCTTGGGAAGCCGGCATCATGAACACACGGGAACCCGTATGAGCACCTTTAACAGGATGCTGCAGGGTGCCGCTGTTCAGCGCGACATTCATCATATTGCGACGGGCTTTTTCCATCGCCTTCTGGATCGCTGCCGGAACTTCGCGTGCTTTGCCGTAGCCAAAACCTACGCGGCCGTTACCATCACCAACAACAGTCAGTGCGGTAAAACTAAAAATACGGCCACCTTTAACGGTCTTGGAAACGCGATTTACCGCGATAAGCTTTTCCTGCAGTTCGCCAGCTTGTTTCTCAGTGTGTGCCATCTTACACCTCTACCTTAGAACTGAAGGCCAGCTTCACGGGCAGCATCTGCCAGTGCCTGGACTCGACCATGATATTGGAATCCGGAACGGTCAAAAGCGACAATCTTGATGCCTTTTTCCAGAGCGCGTTCTGCAATAGTTTTACCTACAGCAGTCGCGGCATCTTTATTACCGGTACCCTTTAATTGCTCCGCGATAGCTTTTTCTACTGTAGAAGCGGCTACCAGAACTTCAGAACCATTCGGGGCAATGACCTGCGCATAAATATGGCGCGGGGTACGATGTATAACCAGGCGGGTTGCGCCCAGTTCTTGGAGCTTGCGGCGTGCGCGGGTCGCACGACGGATACGAGCTGCTTTCTTATCCATAGTGTTACCTTACTTTTTCTTAGCCTCTTTGGTACGCACGACTTCGTCGGCGTAACGGACACCCTTGCCTTTGTAAGGCTCAGGACGACGATAGGCTCGCAAATCAGCCGCAATCTGCCCAACAGCCTGCTTATCAGCGCCTTTCAGCACGATTTCAGTCTGGGTCGGGCATTCAGCGGTGATGCCTGCCGGTAAAACATGGTCGATGGGGTGTGAATAGCCAAGGGCCAAATTCACCACATTGCCTTTTACCGCGGCACGATAACCTACGCCTACCAGCTGCAGCTTCTTGGTGAAGCCTTCAGTAACACCGACAATCATTGCATGCAACAGTGCACGGGTCGTACCCGCCAGGGCCCAGCCATTCGCTTCGCCTTCACGAGGCACAAACGTCAGGTTGTTGTCCGCATAGTTAACATGAACAGCGTCGTGGATAGTACGACTCAGCTCGCCGTTTTTACCTTTGATCGAAATTTCCTGACCGTTGAGTTTTATCTCTACGCCGGCAGGAACTACGACATGTGCTTTTGCAACACGAGACATGTTTTCCTCCCGATTAAGCTACGTAGCAGATAATCTCGCCACCAAGACCAGCCTGGCGAGCCGCACGATCAGTCATGACACCTTTAGAGGTAGAAACAACAGCAATACCTAAACCGGCCATAACTTTCGGCAACGCATCTTTTTTCTTATAGATACGCAGACCAGGACGGCTGATACGCTGGATGGTTTCCACAACCGGCTTACCCTGGAAGTACTTCAGTACGATTTCCAGCGTAGGCTTGGTGTCGCCTTCGATTTTGAATTCTTCAATAAAGCCTTCTTCTTTCAGCAAATTGGCGATGGCCACTTTAAGCTTGGAGGAAGGCATGGAGACCGCTGTTTTGTTCGCGGTTTGACCGTTACGGATACGGGTCAGCATATCCGCGATCGGATCTTGCATGCTCATCTGTCTTTACTCCCGTGATTCAATTGGTGACAATTACCAGCTAGCCTTTCTCAGACCCGGGATTTCACCGCGCATGGCAGTTTCACGGACTTTGATACGGCTCAACCCGAATTTCCGCAGGAAAGCATGCGGACGACCAGTTTGGCGGCAGCGGTTACGCTGACGAGACGGGCTGGAATCACGCGGCAGAGTCTGCAGCTTGAGAACCGCATCCCAACGTTCTTCATCAGAAGAACCTACGCTTGAGATGATGGTTTTAAGTTCAGCGCGCTTTGCGAAGAATTTCTCAGCTAATTTCACGCGTTTGACTTCGCGTGCTTTCATGGATTGTTTAGCCATTAGTACCCTGCCTTACTTGCGGAATGGGAAGTTAAAGGCGGCCAACAGTGCACGACCTTCATCATCGGATTTCGCAGTAGTGGTGATGGTAATATCCAAGCCACGAACGCGATCGACTTTGTCATAATCGATTTCCGGGAAGATGATCTGCTCACGTACGCCCATGCTGTAGTTACCACGACCATCGAACGACTTGGTGGACAAGCCACGGAAGTCACGAATACGCGGTACAGCAATGGATATCAGTCGCTCAAAGAACTCCCACATGCGTTCACCACGCAGGGTTACTTTACAGCCGATCGGATAGCCCTGACGGATTTTGAAGCCCGCAACGGATCTGCGTGCCTTGGTGATAAGCGGTTTTTGACCGGAAATTGCCGCTAAATCGTTCGCAGCATTATCCAGCAGTTTTTTATCAGCAATCGCTTCACCAACACCCATGTTCAGGGTGATCTTCTCGACCCGAGGGACTTGCATGACAGAATGATAGCCGAATTCTTTCATTAACTTTTCGACTAGTTCGTCTTTGTAGTAATCATGCAGTTTCGCCATCGTACTACTCCAAGTTACTTGATTGTTTCGCCGTTAGATTTGAAGATACGGACTTTTTTTCCGTCTTCAATCTTAAAGCCTACACGGTCCGCCTTGTTGGAGGCACCGTTGAAGATAGCAAGGTTGGAAAGCTGAATTGCCGCTTCCTGTTCAACGATGCCGCCCGGCTGGTTCGTAGCCGGAACTGGTTTTTGGTGTTTCTTAACCAGATTGATACCTTCAACAATGGCCTTGCCCGTAGACAGGACATTCTTTACTTTACCGCGCTTACCTTTATCTTTGCCGGTTAGCACGATAACTTCGTCATCACGACGGATTTTCGCTGCCATGATTCGCTCCTTAAAGTACTTCTGGTGCCAGAGAAATGATTTTCATGAACTTTTCGGTACGCAGTTCACGAGTCACCGGCCCAAAAATACGCGTACCGATGGGTTGCTCACTATTGTTATTCAACAAAACACAAGCATTACCATCGAAGCGAACGACAGAACCGTCAGGGCGACGGACACCCTTCTTGGTGCGCACCACTACCGCCTTCAGGACATCACCTTTTTTGACCTTGCCACGCGGAATTGCTTCCTTGATGGTGATCTTGATGATATCGCCGACGCCTGCGTAGCGACGGTGCGAGCCACCTAGAACCTTGATACACATTACGCGACGCGCGCCGGAGTTGTCGGCCACGTTCAGCATAGTCTGTTCTTGGATCATGTTAGTGCTCCGCTAATGTCAACTACAACTTTAGGACCCATATTAGGTCGTTAAGAAAAACCCCATAATACAGGGCGCAGCATTATAACACCGCACTCAGGATATGGGTAGAAAAAATAAACGGCTCGTGCTTTGAGCCGTTTATCTTGTTTGGAGCGCGCTTACTGTATTACAGAATCGCTTTCTCTACAACGCGAACAAGTGTCCAGGACTTAGTCTTGGAGATCGGACGGCATTCGCGGATTTCCACGACGTCACCGATACCACTTTCATTGCTCTCGTCGTGTACGTGCAGCTTGGTCGTACGCTTGATGAATTTGCCGTAAATCGGGTGTTTCACAAAACGTTCGATGGCAACGACAATGGATTTCTCCATTTTGTCGCTGATCACGCGACCTTGCAGAGTACGGATATTGTCACTCATTGCGCACCCGCCTTCTCAGTCAATAACGTTTTAACGCGTGCAACATTGCGACGCACTTGCAACAACAGGTGTGTCTGTTGCAGCTGGCCACTGGCCGCCTGCATGCGCAGGTTAAACTGCTCGCGCAACAGGTTCAACAGCTCGGTGTTCAGCTCTTCAACGCTTTTTTCACGCAGCTCTTTTGCTTTCATTACATCACCGTCTTAGTTACAAAGGTGGTTTTAATCGGCAGTTTCGCTGCTGCCAGCTTGAAGGCTTCGCGGGCAACTTCTTCCGGAACGCCGTCCATTTCATACAGGACTTTGCCCGGTTGAATCAAGGCAACCCAATATTCCACGTTGCCCTTACCTTTACCCATACGCACTTCAAGCGGCTTCTCGGTGATCGGTTTGTCCGGGAATACACGGATCCAGATCTTACCTTGACGCTTAACTGCACGCGTCATTGCACGACGCGCAGCTTCGATTTGACGAGCAGTCAGACGACCACGGCCAACAGCTTTCAGACCGAAAGTACCGAAGCTAATATCCGTGCCCGCAGCCAGACCGCGGTTGCGGCCCTTATGCATTTTACGGAATTTTGTACGCTTTGGTTGTAACATCAGCGACTCTCCTTACTTGCGGCCTTTGCGCTGCTGCTTTTTAGGTTGAGCAGCCGGTTTTTCCGGTTGTTCAACGGCAGCCATACCACCCAGAATCTCACCTTTGAAGATCCACACTTTTACGCCGATGACACCATAAGTGGTGCGCGCTTCGGAGGTGTTGTAGTCGATATCCGCACGCAGCGTATGCAGCGGAACGCGACCTTCGCGGTACCATTCGGTACGTGCGATTTCAGCGCCGCCAAGACGACCACTGACTTCAACTTTAATACCCTTAGCGCCCAGACGCATGGCGTTCTGTACAGCACGCTTCATAGCACGACGGAACATAACACGACGTTCCAGCTGTGAAGATATGCTGTCAGCGACCAGCTTCGCGTCCAGTTCCGGTTTACGGATTTCGGCAATATTGATCTGCGCAGGCACGCCGGCGATATCCGCAACGACCTTACGCAGTTTTTCAACGTCTTCACCTTTCTTGCCGATAACGATGCCCGGACGAGCGGTGTGAATAGTCACACGGATGCTCTTGGCCGGACGCTCGATAACGATGCGAGAAACGGAAGCCTTCGCCAGTTCCTTGATCAGGAATTGACGAACTTTAAAGTCGCTGTCCAGGTTGTCAGCGAATTCTTTGGTATTCGCGTACCAGGTAGAGTTCCAAGGTTTGACAATACCCAGGCGAATACCATTAGGATGTACTTTCTGACCCATTGCTAGTCTCCAGAGTCTCAGCGATCGGACACAACCACAGTGATGTGGCTGGTGCGCTTCAAGATGCGATCCGCCCGACCTTTTGCACGAGGCATAATGCGCTTCATGCTTGGGCCGGCGTCGACGAATATTTTCGCGACTTTCAGATCATCGATATCTGCGCCATCGTTGTGTTCAGCGTTAGCAATGGCAGACTCCAGTACTTTTTTAACCAGACCAGCAGCTTTCTTGTTGGTGTAGGTCAAAACTTCCAGAGCTTGCGACACTTTCTTACCGCGGATAAGGTCAGCCACCAGGCGTACCTTTTGAGCAGAAGAACGAGCGTGGCGATGTTGAGCGATAGTTTCCATCTCTTCCTCCTACCTTAGCGTTTTTTAGCCTTACGGTCGGCCGCATGGCCGCGATAAGTACGCGTCGGCGCGAATTCACCCAGTTTGTGACCGACCATTTCGTCGGAAACAAATACCGGTACGTGCTGACGACCATTATGGACAGCGATGGTCAAACCGATCATTGTTGGAAAGATCGTTGAACGACGGGACCAAGTGCGTATAGGCTTCTTGTCACCGCTTTCCACCGCTTTCTCTACCTTCTTCAGCAAGTGCAGGTCTATGAATGGACCTTTCTTGAGAGAACGTGGCATGGTTTATCCTCTAATTATTTTTTACTACGGCGACGTACGATGAACTTATCGGTACGCTTATTACTACGGGTCTTCTTACCTTTGGTCTGCAGGCCCCACGGACTGACCGGGTGCTTACCAAAGTTACGACCTTCACCACCACCATGCGGGTGATCCACCGGGTTCATCGCCGTACCGCGGACGGTCGGACGAATACCACGCCAGCGGCTTGCACCGGCTTTGCCCAGTACACGCAGCATGTGTTCGGCGTTACCGACTTCACCCATGGTTGCGCGGCATTCAGACTGCACTTTACGCATTTCGCCGGAGCGAAGACGCAGAGTGACATAAGCGCCGTCACGGGCAACAATCTGAACGTAAGCACCGGCGGAACGCGCCAGCTGACCGCCTTTACCCGGTTTCATTTCCACGTTATGCACGGTGGAACCAACCGGAATATTGCGCATCGGCAGGGTGTTGCCGGCCTTGATGGCGGCGTCGACGCCAGACTGAATCTGGTCACCTGCTTTCAGGCCTTTCGGCGCCAGTACGTAACGACGTTCGCCGTCTTTGTACAGCACTAAAGCGATGTTGGCAGAACGGTTCGGATCATATTCCAGGCGCTCTACGATTGCCGGGATACCGTCTTTGTCGCGTTTAAAATCGACAACACGGTATTGTTGTTTATGACCACCACCGATATGGCGCGTAGTGATACGGCCATTGTTGTTACGTCCACCGGATTTAGTGAGTTTTTCCAGCAACGGGCCATAAGGCTTGCCCTTGTGCAGCTCAGGGTTGACCACTTTAACTACGTGGCGACGACCCGGAGATGTCGGTTTACATTTAACAATTGCCATTGTTCTTCTCCTCCGACTTACTCTGCGCCGCCGATGAAGTCCATGTTCTGGCCTTCCTTCAGGGTGACGTAAGCTTTTTTCCAGTCGCTACGACGACCGATACGCTGTCCATGACGCTTCGTTTTCCCTTTAACGATCAGGGTGCGAACGTCATTGACTTCGACTTCAAACAGTTTATGCACAGCGGCTTTAATTTCTGCTTTGGTCGCGTCTTTAGCTACTTTGAGTACGATGGTGTTATGCTTTTCCATCGCTGCAGACGCTTTTTCAGAAACGTGCGGCGCGCGCAAAACTTTCAGCAAACGTTCTTCACGAATCATGCCAGCATCTCCTCAACTTGCTTCACAGCGTCAGCCGTCATGACGACTTTGTCGAAGGCGATCAGGCTAACCGGGTCAATACCTGCGACATCGCGAACGTCTACTTTGTAGAGGTTGCGCGCGGCCAGGAACAGGTTTTCATCCAGTTCGCTCGTAATGATCAGCACATCTGCAAGCGACATGTCTTTCAGTTTCTGTACCAGCAGCTTGGTTTTAGGCGCTTCGACAGAAAAAGACTCAACGACGATCAGACGTTCTTGACGTACCAGCTCGGACAGGATGCTTTTCAGCGCCCCACGGTACATCTTCTTATTTACCTTCTGGCTGTGATCCTGCGGCTTGGCGGCAAATGTTACGCCACCTGAACGCCAGATTGGGCTCTTCACCGTACCTGAACGCGCGCGACCGGTACCCTTCTGACGCCATGGTTTCTTACCGGAACCAGTAACTTCAGCACGGGTCTTCTGAGCGCGAGTACCTTGACGGGCACCTGCTGCATAAGCAACAACAACCTGGTGTACCAGCGCTTCGTTGAAGTCACGCCCGAAGGTAGTTTCGGAAACAGTCAGCGCGCTTTGCGCGTCTTTCAATACCAATTCCATTCCTATCTCCTCGACGTTACGCCTTGACAGCCGGTTTAACGATCAGGTCGCCGCCGGTTGCTCCCGGGACAGCGCCTTTGACCAGCAGCAGGTTGCGCTCAACGTCAACACGTACTACGTCCAGGCTTAGAACGGTTACACGCTCGTTACCCATCTGGCCTGCCATTTTCTTGCCCTTGAATACCTTACCCGGAGTCTGGTTCTGACCGATTGAACCATGACCACGGTGGGACAAGGAGTTACCATGGGTAGCATCCTGGGTACGGAAGTTCCAGCGCTTTACAGTGCCTGCAAATCCTTTACCTTTGGACGTACCGGTAACGTCAACTTTTTTCACATCGGCGAACAGTTCGACGCTGATGCTTTGACCCGCAGTGATTTCTGCAACGTCTTCGACGCGGAATTCCCACAGGCCACGGCCGGCTTCAACGCCTGCCTTAGCGAAGTGACCGGCTTCAGGCTTAGTCACACGATTGGCTTTTTTGGTGCCGGTGGTGACCTGAATAGCGCGGTAACCGTCGTTGTCCAGGTCTTTAACCTGAGTTACGCGGTTGGCTTCGATTTCAATAACGGTTACTGGGATGGAAACGCCATCTTCAGTGAAGATGCGAGTCATGCCCACTTTACGACCGACTAAACCCTTCATTGTTTCAACCTCTCAATCGTTTGGTGACCTGATTAACCCAGGCTGATCTGCACATCAACACCAGCAGCCAGATCCAGACGCATCAGAGCATCAACGGTTTTTTCGGTTGGCTCAACGATGTCAACCAGACGCTTATGAGTGCGAATCTCATACTGATCGCGCGCATCTTTATTGACGTGCGGAGAAATCAGAACGGTAAAGCGCTCTTTGCGGGTCGGCAGCGGGATCGGACCCCGTACCTGAGCACCGGTACGTTTGGCAGTCTCGACTATTTCCGCGGTTGATTGATCGATCAAACGATGATCAAACGCTTTCAAACGGATACGGATTCTTTGGTTCTGCATGAGACCAGAGCTCCAATTATTTATAAACGTAGAAAATTACTCCTCGCACCCATTTCGATTGATGGGGGAGTGTAATCATTCAGTATTATCCCCATATCGGGGATGTTGTGTGCTGGCTTACCGCCTTCGCGGCCAGCGCGGACTCATTGAGTCGGCTTGTTTCTTATGTCTATGAGACAAGCCCGCGCATTATACGTTAATTTGCTCATGAAGCAAGCGACGATACGGTAAAAAACGCCGGAAACCGGCGCTCATTCCATTTCCGCAGGGGCAGAATGGGCGGCGGCACCGATTTCAGGCAGGCTTATGCCAGCTGGGATGCCGGAAAAAGGGAAGGAAGGCGCGCGTGATAACGGTATTGTCGGTTTTCTGCCTGCTCTTGTATGGCGTCATCATGGGCCATCTCGCCCGGCGCATTCTCGGGTGGGCCCGCGCGCTGCCAGGCGCCACGGCGGCGCGGCGCGGGCCACTGCCGGGCGGCGGTTGCGCCGGCGGGGGACGGTTGGCATATGGCCGGCTTACGGCGATCTCCGGCCAGCGGGCTTCCGCGGCGCCTGGGGCCCGCCGCGCCGCGTGGACAATGCTGTCCCGCCAGATGTGGAAACGGCGCTGCGAGGCAAGCTGCGCGCTGGCGTTCCTGGCGGCGTTCGCCGCCCTGCCGGCGGAACGCCTGGTGAGCGGCCTGGTGTTCAGCTGGTTTTTATTAACGCTGAGCTGGATTGACTATCATACCCTGCTGCTGCCCGACCGGCTTACCCTGCCCTTCCTGCTGTGCGGACTGCTCAGCCCGCTTGGCGAACCGCAATCGCTCTATGTCGGCCTGCTGGGCGCGCTGTGCGGCGGCGGCGGCCTGTGGCTGCTGAACGGGGTGTTTTACCGGGTGAGAGGCTACGCGGGGCTGGGCGGCGGCGATATCAAGCTGCTGAGCGGGCTGGGGGCCTGGCTGGGATGGCAAGCGTTGCCGCTGTTATGCGCGAGCGCGGCGCTGACCGGGATAGCGTGGTGGCTGCGGCGCCGGACGGCGGATAAAGACATTCCCTTTGGTCCCTGCCTGGCGCTGGCAGGCTGGTGGATATACCTCGGCCCTTAGCGCCACTGCCCGGCCGCACATGACAATGCGGCCAGGTTACGCCGGAAACGCGGCAGCCAGGAGCCGATGCGTATCGGTCATAACCGTCGCATCATGCGCAGGCGTTGCTTTATCATTATTTAGCGGGGAACAGCCTGACGCCTATTGCGCCGCATCTTTTAACTGGGACTGGAGATAGTTCTGCAGGCCGACCAGTTTGATTAAATCCAGTTCGGTTTCCAGGAAATCGATATGGTGCTCTTCGTCCGCCAATATCTCGATCAGCAGATCGCGGGTGACATAATCCCGGACGCTGTCGGCATAAGAGATGCCTTCGCGCAGATCCTGCGCGCCCTGCAGTTCCAGGTTCAAATCCGAACGCAGCATTTCCTCGACATTTTGCCCGATGTTAAGCGTGCCCAGATCCTGCAGGTTAGGCAGTCCCTCCAGGAAAAGAATACGCTCGATATAACGATCGGCGTGCTTCATTTCATCGATGGATTCGTGGTATTCAATGTCGTTCAGACGCATCAGCCCCCAGTTCTTAAACATACGGGCGTGCAGGAAGTACTGATTGATGGCTACCAGCTCGTTGCCAAGCAGGGTATTGAGATGGGTGATAATTTGGTCATCGCCTTTCATAATTCACTCCTCCGTTGCGGTAATGTACAGAATATAACCGCGTCAGAGTAAATCAAGGTAATAACCCTACTAATTATGCAATTTTTTCAAACGGCACTAACTGCTGTAATTCGTCTTCCATAACCAACCGGGCCTTGCATGCGCATTTACCGCATTTATTCGCCACCGGCACGACACTTTTAAGTTCTTGAAACGTCTTCGGTTGGTAGTTTCTTACCGCCTTGCGTATGGCAGTATCGCTTACCGCATTACACAAACAAACGTACATTTTTCATACTCATTAAAATCAAATTAGGCATAATTTAAATGAGAACGAGTGTCATTTCAATAGCAGAACTATTTTTGTTTTGTAAATATCCGTCGCCGGTAAATAACCGCTTCTTTTTGCAGCAAATAAAAAAAGGGCGCCAAGGCGCCCTTTTTTGCATAAAACGGAAATGTCTTACGCGATAACCTTGGCAACCACGCCGGCGCCAACGGTACGGCCGCCTTCGCGAATAGCGAAACGCAGGCCGTCGTCCATGGCGATCGGGGCAATCAGGTTAACAACCATTTTGATGTTGTCGCCAGGCATAACCATTTCCACGCCTTCCGGCAGTTCGATGGTACCGGTCACGTCAGTGGTACGGAAGTAGAACTGAGGACGGTAGCCTTTGAAGAACGGCGTATGACGGCCGCCTTCATCCTTGGACAGGATGTAGACTTCGGATTCGAACTGGGTATGCGGGTGGATTGAACCCGGTTTAGCCAGTACCTGGCCGCGTTCCACGTCGTCACGCTTGGTGCCGCGCAGCAGGACGCCGACGTTTTCACCGGCACGGCCTTCGTCCAGCAGTTTACGGAACATTTCAACGCCGGTACAAGTGGTCTTGATGGTGGCTTTGATGCCGACGATTTCAACTTCTTCGCCCACTTTAACGATGCCGCGTTCCACACGACCGGTTACCACGGTGCCGCGGCCGGAGATGGAGAATACGTCTTCGATAGGCAGCAGGAACGGCTTGTCAATCGCACGTACCGGTTCCGGGATGTAGGTATCCAGGGCTTCGGCCAGTTCGATGATTTTAGAGGTCCAGGCTTCGTCGCCTTCCAGTGCTTTCAGCGCGGAACCACGGATTACCGGGGTGTCGTCGCCTGGGAAGTCGTACTGGGACAGCAGTTCGCGCACTTCCATTTCAACCAGTTCCAGCAGTTCTTCGTCATCGACCATGTCGCATTTGTTCATGAAGACGATGATGTAAGGAACGCCTACCTGGCGAGCCAGCAGGATGTGTTCGCGGGTCTGCGGCATCGGGCCGTCGGTTGCGGCAACCACCAGGATTGCGCCATCCATCTGGGCGGCGCCGGTGATCATGTTTTTCACATAGTCGGCGTGTCCCGGGCAGTCTACGTGCGCGTAGTGGCGGGCCGGGGTATCGTATTCAACGTGGGACGTGTTGATGGTGATACCACGGGCTTTTTCTTCCGGTGCGTTGTCGATCTGATCGAAGGCACGGGCGCTGCCGCCGTAAGCTTTGGCCAGCACGGTGGTGATGGCGGCGGTCAGGGTGGTTTTACCATGGTCGACGTGACCGATGGTGCCGACGTTAACGTGCGGTTTTGTACGTTGGAACTTTTCTTTAGACACGGCTATATTCCTTACTCTTATGCTCTCCCCCATTGGAGAGAGCACGGGATATTAATTGTAGACCCTAAAGCTTATTTACCGGCTTTACGGGCTTCGATAATGGCCTGAGCAACATTGTTCGGTGCTTCATTGTACTTCAGGAACTCCATGGAGTAAGAAGCACGGCCCTGAGTCTGTGAACGCAGATCTGTAGCATATCCAAACATTTCAGACAAGGGGACCTGCGCACGAACGGTCTTGCCGGTCGCAGTATCTTCCATGCCGTCGATCATGCCGCGACGACGGTTCAAGTCACCGATAACGTCACCCATGTAGTCTTCCGGCGTTTCAACTTCAACTTTCATGATAGGTTCCAGCAGAACTGGTTTCGCTTTCATGAAGCCTTCTTTAAACGCCATGGAACCGGCAATTTTAAACGCCATTTCCGAGGAGTCGACTTCGTGGTATGAACCATCGAAGGCCGCAACACGGACGTCCACAATCGGATATCCGGCCAGAACGCCGTTTTTCAGCTGTTCCTGGACGCCTTTATCCACCGCGGGCACGTATTCTTTTGGAACCACGCCGCCGACGATTTCATTAAGGAATTCGTAGCCTTTACCACCTGGTTCCATCGGTTCGATACGCAACCAGATGTGACCGAACTGACCGCGACCACCGGACTGACGAACAAACTTGCCTTCTTGCTCAACAGTATTGCGGATGGTTTCGCGGTACGCTACCTGCGGTTTACCGACGTTAGCTTCAACGTTGAACTCGCGACGCATACGATCGACGAGTATTTCGAGATGCAGCTCGCCCATACCTGCGATGATGGTCTGACCGGACTCTTCATCGGTCCAGACGCGGAAAGACGGATCTTCCTGCGCCAGACGGCCCAGGGCCAGACCCATTTTTTCCTGGTCGGCCTTGGTTTTCGGTTCTACAGCCACAGAGATAACCGGTTCCGGGAACTCCATGCGTTCCAGGATGATCGGCTTGCTCTGATCGCACAGCGTATCGCCGGTGGTCACATCTTTCAAGCCAATCGCAGCGGCGATATCGCCGGCGCGGACTTCCTTGATTTCTTCACGTTTGTTGGCGTGCATCTGCACGATACGGCCAAAACGCTCACGTTTGTCTTTAACGGAGTTCAGCACGGTATCGCCGGAGTTAACCACACCGGAATAAACGCGGAAGAAGGTCAGGTTGCCCACGAACGGGTCGGTGGCGATTTTAAACGCCAGCGCCGAAAAGGGTTCGTCATCGCTTGAATGGCGTTCGGCATGGGTCTCGCCGTCTTCCAGCACGCCGTTGATGGCCTGAACGTCGGTCGGTGCCGGCAGGTATTCGATTACCGCATCCAGCATCGCCTGTACGCCTTTGTTCTTAAACGCAGAACCGCAGGTAACCAGGATGATTTCGTTGTTCAGCACGCGTTGACGCAGACCCATCTTGATTTCTGCTTCGGTCAGTTCTTCGCCGCCGAGGTATTTATCCATCAGCTCGTCATTGGCTTCAGCCGCGGATTCAACCATATGTTGATGCCACTTCTGCGCCAGTTCCTGCAGTTCAGCCGGGATCTCTTCGTATTCGAAGCTGATGCCCTGATCGGCCTCACTCCAGTTGATGGCTTTCATCTTCACCAGATCGACAACACCGGTGAATTTTTCTTCGGCGCCGATGGCCAGCTGGATCGGAACCGGGTTAGCGGCCAGACGGGTTTTCAGCTGTTCAACAACGCGCAGGTAGTTCGCGCCCATACGGTCCATTTTATTCACGAACGCGATACGCGGAACTTTATATTTGTTGGCCTGGCGCCACACGGTTTCGGACTGAGGTTGCACACCGCCTACCGCACAGTAAACCATGACCGCGCCATCAAGCACACGCATGGAACGTTCTACTTCGATGGTGAAGTCAACGTGTCCCGGGGTGTCGATGATGTTGATGCGATGGGCATCAAACTGTTTAGCCATACCGGACCAGAAACAGGTGGTCGCCGCGGACGTAATGGTAATTCCGCGCTCTTGTTCCTGTTCCATCCAGTCCATGGTGGCGGCGCCATCGTGGACTTCACCGATTTTATGGTTTACACCGGTATAGAACAGAATACGTTCAGTGGTGGTGGTTTTACCGGCGTCGATGTGCGCACTGATACCGATATTACGATAACGCACAATTGGTGTTATACGAGCCATTTGTATCCTCGATTACTGGGGCGTTCTATTCGAGCTAACCCAGGCAGGGCGAGCTGTCCGCACGCCCACCTGGTTAGCATGACTACAGCGGCATAATTACCAGCGGTAGTGGGCGAACGCCTTGTTGGCATCTGCCATACGGTGAACGTCTTCACGTTTCTTAACAGCAGTGCCTTTATTTTCTGCTGCATCGGAAAGTTCGTTCGCCAGGCGCAGGGCCATAGATTTATCACCGCGTTTACGAGCAGCTTCAACGATCCAACGCATTGCCAGGGCATTACGACGGACCGGACGAACTTCTACTGGCACCTGATAAGTAGAACCACCAACGCGACGGGACTTGACTTCGACAGTCGGGCGCACGTTGTCCAGAGCTACTTCGAAAGCTTCCAGATGTCCTTTACCGGAACGCTGAGCCAGGGTCTCCAGCGCGGTATAGACAATTGCTTCGGCAGTAGATTTTTTACCATCTACCATCAGGATATTGACAAATTTTGCCAACAGCTCGGATCCGAACTTAGGATCCGGCAGGATTTTACGTTGACCAATGACGCGACGACGTGGCATGGGATAACTCCGTTGTTAATTCAGGATTGTCCAAAACTCAATGAGTTCTTTGACATTAATAATAAAATGTTTGGCCTTACTTAACGGAGAACCATTAAGACTTGGGCTTCTTCACGCCGTATTTGGAGCGGCCCTGCTTACGGTCTTTAACGCCTGAGCAGTCGAGCGCACCGCGAACGGTGTGGTAACGCACACCGGGAAGGTCTTTTACACGACCGCCACGGATCAGGATCACGGAGTGTTCCTGCAGGTTATGGCCTTCACCGCCGATATAGGAAGTGACTTCAAAACCGTTAGTCAGACGAACACGGCATACTTTACGCAGCGCGGAGTTCGGTTTTTTCGGGGTGGTGGTATATACGCGGGTACATACGCCACGTTTTTGCGGGCATGCTTCCAGCGCCGGAACGTTGCTTTTAGCAACCTTCATGGTGCGTGGCTTGCGTACCAGCTGGTTAATTGTTGCCATTCGATAAAACTCCTGGTTTTTGCTTCGTAAACACGTAATAAATCGCCTCGTTAAGCCGCAAGGCAAAGAACGAGGACGCAGAATTTTATGGCCGACGGGTGAGGGTGTCAAGAAATATACAATATACCCGCTATCTTTCGCGCTGCGGATGCCTTGGCTGCGTTCGTTTATCCCCCTCCCTTATCGCTGTACGCTGATCGCAATGCGTTCCCTTGACCGCCTTGCCGCAAGGCGCAATTCAGAGGGTAGCGCCCTGCTTACCATGCCATTTGTTGCGATTGTTTTACCGTCAGCGAGACAAACCCAGTATAGCTTATCAGGGTGATTTTGTCCGAAAAATGAGCAAGCAGGCCGCGGGCGGCAACGTCGGCGTCAAGGGCATACAACCCGAGCGGCGAGGCGATAAGCCGCTCCAGCGCGGCGGTTCCCGCCAGCCCGGCTATCACGCCGTCCTGTATCAGCAGCAGATCGTCGCCCCTGCGGGCGGTAAGCAGCAGCGCCGGCAGGTCGCGGGCGTAAGGGGAGCGGCTAAGGGTATAAAGCATGGCGTTTTCCCGGCTCAGAAGGTCAAGACAGTATCAAAAGCGGACAAGCGCTCGCGCCAGCGCGCGGCGGGCAACACCTCGGCGTCGAGCACCCAGCCCGTGGCGCCGGCCAGCCCGCGCTCCGCCAGGGACTCCGCGCAGAGGTAAAAACGCGTGATATCGTAAATCGGCAATACGCCGAAGGTGGGGATGAAATTGCGCGCCAGGATTTCCGCCGGCCGCTGCTGCGGCAATAGCAACAGGACGCCATCGCCAATAAAAAACACGCCGATCTCATCGGTTAGCGCCGATGCGGCCAGCAGCGCATCCAGTCCTTCCCGTCCAGACGCGTCGCCGTGGGGGCCATGGGTAAAAACAAAGGCAAGGCGTTTCATCAGGGCACCTTAAAACTGGATAAACCGATCGCACTCAAGCACGGCCTGCGCCAGCGTGCCCAGGCCGCTCAGGGTAAAACCCGGCTGCAGGTTGCCCTGCTCCGGTGCCGGCGGCGCATCCTGCGCCCCGTCCGTCACGCCCCGGCGCAACGCCGCGGAGACACATACATCCAACGGCACCTGATGCTCCAGGCCAAGCTGCTGCCAGGCGCGCACGATATCCACCTCGTCGCCGGCCGGGGACGTATGGCGATTGGCGTTATAGACGCCGTCCTGATAAAAAAAAATGCTGTTGATCCGGTGGCCTGCGGCCAGCAAGGCCCGTGCAAACTGCAGGGCGCTGCTGGACTGCTGCGTGCCGTAGGCCGGCCCGCCGACCATCAGGCAGTAACGCAGGCTCACCGATCCAATCCCAGGAAATCACCGCTTTTAAACTGGCGGATATACAAATAGACCGTATGTTTGGAAATATTCAGCCGATCCGCCACCTGGTTGATGGCGTCCTTGATATCGAAAATGCCCTTTTCATACAGGTTAAGCACAATCTGGCGGTTCTTGGCGTTGTTGGACACGCCGCGATCGGCATTGACTTCCTCGATGGTGAACTCAAGGGTTTGCGCCACCAGGTCGTCCACCGAAGACGCGAAATTGACCGAGGTGGCGTTTTCCTGGGCTTCCGGCGGGACAAAGGTTTGCATGATTTGGGAAAAGGGCACGTCAAGATTCATATTGATGCACAGCAGGCCGATGACCCGTTGTTCGCGGTTGCGAATGGCGATGGTGACGGATTTCATCAGCACGCCGCTTTTGGCCCGGGTAAAGTAGGCTTTCGACACGCTGCTGTCCTCGCCCGCCATGTCATGCAGCATGCGCAGGGCCAGGTCGGAAATGGGCGAGCCGATTTTGCGTCCGGTGTGTTCGCCGTTGGCGATGCGCACGGCGGAGCTTTTCAAATCTTCCAGGGAATGCAGCACGATTTCGCAGTGTTCGCCGATAAGCATCGCTAGTCCATCCACCACGGCTTCGTAGGATGCCAGTATTTCATGATCAACCGGGCTGAATGGCCGTTCGTCCAAAACATCCAGTTCGTTGAATTCTGGGGTCGGAAGAGAAGTAGACATATGCAGACACCACCCGTTAAAGCGAGCCTGCCCGCATCCCTGGACAAACTCGGCTGTCAGTTGTATTTACCGGTCGCTAGTCTAGCAAATGATTTAAAACGCTGTCCTTGTGTTTGGACAGATTTTTACAACTTATTGGCCGACAAAGGCGCTATAACGCGCTTTTTTTGGGTTGGCATGCCCGGTTTCCGGCGGGAGAATGTGAATAAAAAAGGGCGGTGGCTGTTGAGACAGCCACCGCCCTTCATCACTGGCAACGCGTTTTACGCGCCGGCAGTGTGGTTATTTAGTAGTTTCAGCCGCGCCGGCCGGTGCTTCAGCCGCCGGCTTTTCGCCTTCGGCAGCCTTAGCCGCCGGTTTAATATCCAGCAGTTCCACGTCGAAAATCAGGGTGGAGTTGGCTGGGATTCCCGGGACGCCGGTTTTGCCATACGCCTGTTCCGGCGGAATCACCAACTCGATCTTGCCGCCTTTGTGGATCTCTTTCAGGCCTTCGGTCCAGCCGGGGATGACGCCGTCAAGACGGAATGACAGAGGTTCGCCGCGTTTGTAGGAGTTGTCGAATTCCGTACCGTCGGCCAGCGTACCCTTGTAGTTGACCACCACGGTATCGCTATTGGTCGGCGCTTTGCCGGTACCCGGTTTTTCAACTTTGTACAGAACACCGCTGGCCGTTTTCTTCACGCCTTTTTGCTTGGCGTAGTCGGCGCGGAATTTATCGCCTTTTTCGGCGTTGTCCTTGGCTTCCTGCTCCATTTTGGCCTGGGCGGCTTCTTTCACGCGCGCCTCGAAGCTCTGGAGAGTAGCCTCGATTTCTTCGTCAGTCAGCTTGCTCTTGTTGCCAAAAGCGTCCTGAACACCGGCGATCAGCTGATCTTTATCCAGCTTGATGCCTAACTTTTCCTGTTCCTTCAGGGAGTTGTCCATGTACCGACCCAATGAGGCGCCTAACGCGTAAGCAGCCTGTTCCTCGCTGCTTTTGAATTTGTCCGAGGTGGCGTTGGCCGGAGCAGTTGCCGGAGCGGTCGCTGTGGTGCCAGCCGCGGCGGGGGCATCAGCCGCTGCGGTGCTATCCGCGGCCATTACCTGGGCAGCATTGAGGGCTAGCGCCATGGTGGTAGCCAACAGCGTGACTTTAAACAGTGATTTCATCCATATCTCCATAGCCTGGGCTATCTTGTCCCAAGGTCGATAACTAAGTTAAGCCGATACTATAGCCGTGAGCGTAAACACAACACAATCGCTATCCCGATGAATTGAGTCTTTCTAAGACTTTTTTTACGTCAAGAAGTTTCTTTTTTAGCGGCGCCATTGAAGCCTGGTTCGGTGACGCGGGCATATAATAGGCTTTCGGCGGGCATTTATCGTCATTTACCGATAGAATAACACCTGGTTGTTGTCGCAGCTTAATCCGGGTATGAGGTCGGGCCGACGCGATCGCCCCTATTCCATGATAAACGGTATTGAGAGGAGGACACTATGGAGTTATCCCAATTGGAACAACGTCTTGATTTGCTGGAAGGCCGGCTTGCGTTCCAGGAAGTCACGATAGATGAACTGAATCAGACCGTGGTCGCGCATCAACGGGATATCGGCAGGCTGCAGGAGCAACTGCGCTTATTGTCGGAGAAACTGCGCACGCAGCAAACCTCGATTATCGCGTCTCAATCGGAAGAGACGCCGCCGCCGCACTATTAATTTTAATTAATTCGTTGAATAACCAATAAAACGGGGCGGAAAAACCCGCCCCATCGGCTATCGGGGTCCGAGCGAACCGGGTTTAGTGGCAACCGCAGCCGCCATTGCCGCCGCATCCGCCGCCTTTGTGCTCGTGGTCATGGCCGTGGCCGCCGCAGCAGTCGCCGCCGTGATCGTGGTCATGGCCTTCATGCTCGTGATCGTGTTCGCCGTGAACATGGCCGTGGGCCAGTTCTTCCGCCGTCGCTTCGCGAATAGCCAGCACCTCGACGTGGAAGTTCAAATCCTGGCCGGCCAGCATGTGGTTGCCGTCCACCACCACATGGTCGCCGTCGACTTCGGTAATTTCAACCGGCACCGGGCCTTGATCGGTCTCGGCCAGGAAACGCATGCCGACCTCAAGTTCCTCGACGCCCATGAACACCTCTTTCGGGACGCGCTGCACCAGGTTGTCGTCGTAATGACCGTAGGCATCGTCGGCAACGATATGCACATCAAAGCTATCACCCTCATCGTGGCCGTCCAGGGCATTTTCCAGGCCCGAGATCAAAGAACCATGCCCATGGAGATAGTCCAACGGCGCACTCACCGGAGACTCATCGACCAACACGCCATCTTCTGTCCGTACCTGGTAAGCCAGGCTGACCACCAGGTCTTTTGCTACTTTCATGATATCTCCTACCGTTGGAAACTGAATTGGCGCAGATTCTAACGAAAATTTACGCGCATGTATCCTTCAGCTTAAAAAAATTGAGGGTATAAGGCTACTCCGGATCAAAAATACCGATAATGCGATCCTTTGCCGGCGTTTTATCCGCAGCCGCCGGGTCGGTTTGGCGCTGAGTAAAACCGCACTTTACACAAATGACGTTATCCGTCCCCTGGTCCTGCCAGACCGCCAGGGTATCCTTCGCCTGGCACTCGGGGCATACCGCGCCGGCAATAAAACGTTTACGCTTTGCCGTCATGGTGTTTATCTCCCTGCGGATGGTTATCTTCCCAGCCGTCAAGCTGGCGACGTTCATGCTGCATTTCGCGCTGGAAGATATCCTCCAGCTCGCGCCGGGCCTCCTTGACGCGGGATATTTGCGCCACATCCCCCTGCAGCTGCGGCATCAGCTCCCGCAGCATGCGGGTATCGATGCGGCGGAAATGCTGCTGGGCGCGATAGGCCTGGTGGGGATGCATCCCCAGTTCCAACAACGCCTTGCGGCCCAGATCCAGCGCGCTGGAAAAAGTTTCCCGCGAAAACTGATTCACCCCGGCCAGCAGCAGCTCATGGGCCTCGACGCGGCCCCGCGCCCGCGCCAGTATCTTCAGGTGCGGGAAATGCTGCTGGCACAGGTGCACGATGGTCATGTTGTCTTCCGGCGTATTGGCGGCGACCACGATGGCTTTTGCTTTCTCCGCCCCGGCGGCGCGCAGCAACTCAAGCTCGGTGGCATCGCCGTAATACACCTTATAACCATAGCTGCGCATCAGGCTTACCGCACTGATATCGCGCTCAAGTACCGTAATCCGCATCTTATTGGCCATCAGCAGGCGGCCTATCACCTGGCCGAAACGGCCGAAACCCACGATGATCACCTGCGGCTCGTCATCGTCGACGAAGGGTTTTTCACCCTCCTCGTCCTGGGCATTGTAACGTCGGACCAGGATAAGATCGATGAGTTGCATTAATAAGGGGGTGGTAATCATCGACAGCGTCACGGTGACCAGCAGCAGGGCCAGCTGATCGGGCGAGAGGATTTTTTGCGCGCCGGCGGCGGAAAACAGGACAAAGGCGAATTCCCCGCCCTGGCTTAGCACGCCGGCGAACTGTAGCCGCACCGAGCTGCGCAGACCGGATATCCGCGCCAGGATATACAATACCGTCCCTTTGACCAGCACCAGGACCGCCAGGCCGGCCACCACGGTCAGCAAGTGGACATATAAAATGCCCAGGTTGAGCGCCATGCCCACCGAGATGAAAAACAGGCCGAGCAGTAATCCCTTGAACGGCTCGATGGCGATCTCCAGCTCATGGCGGTATTCACTCTCCGCCAGCAGCACGCCGGCGATAAAGGTGCCCAGCGCCATGGATAATCCGAGCATATCCATAAATAGCGCCGCGCCCAGCACCACCATGAGCGAGGCGGCGGTAAACACCTCGCGCACATTAGCCATGGCGACATAACGGAACAGCGGCCGCAGCAGGTAGCGCCCGCCCACCAGCATGATAAAAAACGCCGCCACCTTCATGCCGATTTTCATCCAATCGCTCGGTTCGCTGCCGCCGCCGGCCAGGATAGGGATGAGGGATAACGTGGGGATTACCGCCATATCCTGGAACAGCAGGACGGAAAAGCCGAGCTGGCCGCCTTCATTGCGGTTCATGCCTTTGTCGCGCATCAGCTGCAGCGCGATGGCGGTGGACGACATGGCCAGGCCGATGCCGCCAATCAGCGCCGATTGCCAGGTGGCATGGGTCAGGTAAAGAGCCCCGCCCAGCAGCAACGCGGTAAAGAAAAGCTGCGCGGCGCCGACGCCGAAGATCGATCGCCTCAGTTCCCATAGCTTCGACGGATTCAGCTCCAGGCCGATGATAAACATCAGGAACACCACCCCAAGTTCGGAGAAGTGCAGGATTTCATCCACATCGCGGATAAAACCCAGCCCCCAGGGGCCGATGGCGATACCCGCCGCAAGGTAGCCGATCACCGCGCCTATGCCCAGGCGCTGGGCTATGGGCACCGCAACGACGGCGGCGAATAAAAACAGCACCACGGCGGTCAAAAACGACGGACTGCTATCCAATGCGTTGTCCCCTTTCGTTAAGCGGCTCTTTCAGCCATTGGGCGTATTCGCCGGCATGGCGCGCCAATACGACGGGATCCAGCCTTCTGGCCCAATAGATCACCTGCGGGCGCACCCAATGCATGCGGCACATGGTGGCGGTCAATTCGAACGGGCGTAGAATATCCTCCATGCCGTAGCGGCTGTAGCCGCGGTTAAGATAAGCGCCCTCCGGTTCGCCGGTGGTGATAACCGTTCGCCAGTATTTCCCCGCCAGGGCGTCGCCGCCGATGCCGCTGGCAAATCCGCGCGCCAGCACCCGGTCGAGCCACTCTTTCAATAATGCCGGGCAGCTGTAAGTATAAAGCGGGTGCTGGAACACAATGACCTGATGTTCACGCAATAATTGCTGTTCGTGGTGAATATCAATAAAAAAATCCGGATAAAAGGCGTAAAGATCATGTACGGTGACATGCTCGAGCGACGATGCCGCCTGCAGCAAAATCCGGTTGGCAACCGAATCCTGTGATTCCGGATGGGCATACAACAACAAAACTTTGGGTGGCTGCGCGATCAATTCCCCTCCAAAGCGTCGTCAGGGCGCGGCTTTTCCGCTACCATGCTTCGCAAAGTTGAAACCAGGACAGGTTATCCTGGATAGCATTCAATAATGTTAATTTAACATACTCTCAAACTATGGCGCTTTATGATTGTCTTCTCCTCACTGCAAATTCGCCGCGGTACCAACGTACTGCTGGATAACGCCACCGCCACGGTGAATCCCGGGCAAAAGGTCGGACTCGTCGGCAAGAACGGCTGCGGCAAATCAACATTATTGGCATTGCTGAAGCATGAACTCGGCTGCGACGCCGGCAGCGTGACCTTCCCCGCCAACTGGTCGATGGCCTGGGTTAACCAAGAGACGCCGGCCCTTGACGTGCCGGCGCTGGAGTATGTTATCGACGGCGATCGCGAGTATCGCCAGCTGGAAGCCGACCTCCAGCTCGCCAACGAGAAAAACGACGGCCACGCCATCGCCACCGTGCACGGCAAGCTGGACGTTATCGAGGCATGGACCATTCGGCCGCGCGCCTCGAGCCTGCTGCACGGGCTGGGGTTCAGCCAGGATCAATTGCAACAGCCGGTGCGGGATTTTTCCGGCGGCTGGCGTATGCGCCTTAACCTGGCGCAGGCGCTGATTTGCCGCTCCGATTTGCTGTTGCTTGATGAACCGACCAACCACTTGGATCTGGATGCAGTCATCTGGCTGGAAAAATGGCTGAAGAATTATGACGGTACGCTGATTCTGATTTCCCATGACCGGGATTTTCTCGATCCTATCGTAAATAAAATCCTGCATATTGAACAGCAGACGTTGAACGAATATACCGGCAACTACTCGTCGTTTGAGCAGCAGCGGGTGACCAAGCTGGCGCAACAGCAGTCGCTGTTCCAGCACCAGCAGGAAAAAGTGGCCCATTTGCAGCATTATATCGACCGTTTCCGTGCCCAGGCCACCAAGGCCAAGCAGGCGCAAAGCCGGATCAAGATGCTTGAGCGGATGGAGCTGATCGCCCCGGCCCATGTGGATAATCCCTTCCAGTTCAAGTTCCGTACTCCGGAAAGCCTGCCGAGCCCCCTGCTGAGCATGGAGAAAGTCAGCGCCGGTTATGGCGAGCGCACCATCCTTAATTCCATCAAGCTTAACCTGGTGCCCGGTTCGCGCATCGGCCTGCTCGGACGCAACGGCGCCGGCAAGTCGACGCTTATCAAGCTGCTGGCCGGCACCCTTGAGCCGCAGTCCGGCACCATCGGCCTGGCGAAAGGCATCAAGCTGGGTTATTTCGCCCAGCATCAGCTGGAGTTCCTGCGCGCCGACGAATCGCCGCTAGCGCATATGATCCGGCTGGCGCCGCAGGAGTATGAGCAGGCGCTGCGCGACTATCTGGGCGGGTTTGGTTTCCGTGGCGATAAGGTGACCGAACCGACCGCGCGTTTTTCCGGCGGCGAAAAGGCCCGGCTGGTGCTGGCGCTGATTGTCTGGCAGCGTCCCAACCTGCTGCTGCTCGATGAGCCGACCAACCATCTGGATCTGGATATGCGCCAGGCGCTGACCGAAGCGCTGATAGATTTCGACGGCGCGCTGGTGGTGGTGTCCCATGACCGGCATTTACTGCGTTCCACCACCGATGAATTTTATCTGGTGCATGACGGGCGCGTCGCGTCGTTTGACGGCGATGTGGAGGATTACCAGCAGTGGCTGGTGGATCAGCAGCGCCAGGCGGCGGCGCAGGACGGCAATGATACCGAGACCCCGGCGCCGCAGGTCAATAATGCCCAGGCCAGGAAAGACCAGAAGCGGCGCGAGGCGGATTTCCGTAATCAGACCCAGCCGTTGCGCAAGGCCATTACCCGTTATGAACAGCAAATGGAAAAACGTGGCGCGGAGCTGGCGGCCATCGAGGCCGGACTGGCCGACGCGGCGCTGTATGATATCAGCCGTAAAGCGGACCTGGCCCTGGCCCTGCAGCAGCAGGCCAAGGTTAAATCGCAGCTGGAAGAGGCGGAAATGGCGTGGCTGGACGCCCAGGAACAGTTGGAGACCCTGACCCGGGAGTTCGAGTCGCAATAAGCGCGTCAGCGCCAGATCAGCAATACGCAGGCCGCCGTCAGCAGGCCCATGGCGACGTTAAAAGCGATCCAGGCGCGTTTGCTGCGCAGCAGCCGGCCGATAAGGGTGCCGAAGCCGAGCCAGATAACGCCGGAGACGATATTGACGCTGACGATGCCGACGCTGATGGCGCCGACGGAGGTGATATAGGCGCTGCCGCTCAGGCTGAAGCTGGCCACCGCGCCCAGCGCCATCAGCCATGCCTTGGGATTAAGAAACTGCAGCAGGCCGCCCTGGTAGAAGGGAATGGGCCGGGGGGGCGGCGCGTCGGTTTCCAGTTTTTCATAGGCGGCGGTGGCTATTTTCCAGGCCAGCCACAGCAGGTAAAGGCTGCCCGCCACCTTCAGCATAAAATGCAGGGACGGATAGAGCGTGATCAGGCCGCCGATGCCGAAGGCCACCAGCAGCAGGATACATTGCATGCCGAGCATGATGCCGATCATCAGCGGCATTGAGCGCCAGAAGCCAAAATTGGCGCCCGAGGCGGTAAGCAGCATATTATTAGGGCCAGGGGTAATGGCGGCCACCCAGAGAAACCCCAGCATTGACAGAAAAAGACCCAGTTCCACGTTTTGGCGGCTCCCCGTAAAATAACGCGTATGAAGCTACCAGTGCGCACGGGGATGCACAAGGCATAACAGGTGAAATTTACTCAACACCTTGATTTATTGACTATCGGGACACAATATCGTGATTATTCCCTGGGAACAAATCGATCCTGACACGCTCTATAACCTGATCGAGTCCTTTGTACTGCGTGAGGGCACCGATTATGGCGAGCAGGAGAAATCACTGGCGCAAAAGGTCGAGGATGTAAAACGCCAGTTGATAAGCGGCGAGGCGGTGGTGGTCTGGTCGGAATTGCATGAAAATATCAATATCATGCCGCGCGGCCGGTTTAATGACCAGGCCGGAGATACGCCGGGCGAATAGCGAAGCCCCTGGCCCCTAAGCGCTAAATATGCTAACACTCACTTCTGGGCCTTGATGCCGGGCGCACTTCTTCACGCCGCAATTCAACCAAGCGTAGGGTTACCATGTCGACAAAACACCCCATTATTGCCGTTACCGGTTCCAGCGGTGCGGGCACCACCACCACCAGCCTGGCGTTTCGTAAAATATTCCAGCAGTTGAATATCCACGCCGCCGAACTGGAGGGTGACAGCTTTCATCACTTTACCCGGCCGGAAATGGATATGGCGATCCGCAAGGCGCGGGATTTAGGGCGCCATATCAGCTACTTTGGTCCGGACGCGAATAACTTTGGCCTGTTGGAGCATACGTTTCATCAGTATGGCGATACCGGCCGCGGCCAGTCGCGTAAATATCTGCATACGTATGACGAGGCGGTGCCGTATAACCAGATCCCCGGTACCTTTACGCCCTGGCAGGCGTTGCCGGAACCGACGGACGTGTTATTTTACGAGGGGCTGCACGGCGGCGTGGTAACCGATAGCCATGACGTGGCGAAGCACGTGGATTTGCTGGTGGGCGTGGTGCCCATCGTCAACCTGGAGTGGATCCAGAAACTGGTGCGCGATACCGGCGAGCGGGGGCATTCGCGCGAGGCGGTGATGGATTCGGTGGTGAGGTCGATGGAGGATTATATTAACTACATCACGCCGCAGTTTTCCCGCACCCATATCAATTTCCAGCGGGTGCCGACCGTCGACACGTCGAACCCTTTCGCCGCCAAGGCGATTCCCTCACTTGACGAAAGTTTTGTCGTTATTCATTTCCGTAGCCTGGCGCATATCGACCTGCCTTACCTGCTGGCGATGCTGCAAGGCTCCTTTATTTCCAATATTAATACGCTGGTGGTGCCCGGGGGCAAGATGGGGCTGGCGATGGAGCTGATAATGGGGCCGCTGGTACAGCAGTTGCTGGAAGGAAAGGAAATTAAGTAAACTCGAGGCATCGGGCGGGAACACCACGCCCGATTCGGCCCCATCGGCATGCTTTCCCTTGAACACGCCAGGATTCGCTGCGGTGTTGGCGGGCCTAGCATACCCTGGGGCGCTCGGTCGGGCGGGAACACCACGCCCGATTCGACCCCATCGGCATGCTCTCCCTTAAACACGCCAGGATTCGCTGCGGTGTTGGCGGGCCTAGCATACCGTGGGGCGCTCGGTCGGGCGGGAACACCACGCCCGATTCGACCCCATCGGCATGCTCTCCCTGGAACACGCCAGGATTCGCTGCGGTGTTGGCGGGCCTAGCATACCGTGGGGCGCTCGGTCGGGCGGGAACACCACGCCCGATTCGACCCCATCGGCATGCTCTCCCTTGAACACGCCGGGTTTGAGCGCGGTGTTGGCGGGCATACCGTGCCATGGGGCGCTCGGTCGGGCAGAGAAACCATGCCCGATTCGACCCCATTGGCGCGCTCTCCCTTGAACACGCCGGGTTTGAGCGCGGTGTTGGCGGGCATACCGTGCCATGGGGCGCTCGGTCGGGCAGAGAAACCATGCCCGATTCGACCCCATTGGCGCGCTCTCCCTTGAACACGCCGGGTTGGAGTGCGGTGACGGCGGGACGGTTAGGCGGCGGGGGCGTGGTGTTCGTCGCGCACTTCAAAGCTGTGGGTCATATTGACCGACGCGCCGAGCATCAGTGAGACCGAGCAGTATTTTTCCGCCGATAGCGTCACCGCCCGCTCCACCGCCTTGTCGGTCAGCCCGGCGCCGGTGACGATAAAATGCAGGTTGATATGGGTAAACAGGCGCGGCGCCTCGTCGCGGCGCTCGGAGGTGAGTTTGACCTCGCAGTCCCGGACGTCCTGCCGCGCTTTGTGTAAAATCGATACCACATCAATGGCGCTGCAGCCGCCGACCGACATCAATACCATTTCCATTGGGCTGGGCGCTTTTTCGCCCGCGTTCCCATCCATCAAAACCTGGTGGCCCGAGGCGGATTCGCCCATGAAAGACAACCCTTCTACCCATTTGACCCGTGCCTGCATTATGATACTCCTGATGAAAAGCTTTCCAGCAGACTACATTTTTGTTGGAAAACTGGCAATGTTACTGAACATACTTCATGCTGAAGCAAGACAACAGAAGACACTGCTTCAAACCTATGCTAAAAACAAGGCTGGATCGGCCTCATGATAATGAAAGGGCAAGAGATCGATCGGAACATCACATTACCAGACCCTAATAAGTTCCCTTACGTCGCTCCGTTTAAACGCGGAGTCAGAGTGAATAATACAAGCGCCGTAACAGGGAATACGATGTCCCGAACCTGGGATAGCGATGACAAAAGAGGATAACAGCGAATGGTTCTCGGCAAACCGCAAACAGACCCGACTCTCGAATGGTTCCTGTCTCATTGCCATATTCATAAGTATCCATCGAAGAGTACACTTATACATCAGGGTGAAAAGGCTGAAACGCTTTACTACATCGTTAAGGGCGCCGTGGCGGTGCTGATTAAGGATGAAGAAGGCAAAGAGATGATTCTCTCCTATCTTAACCAGGGAGATTTCATCGGTGAGCTCGGCCTATTCGAGGAAGGTCAGGAACGCAGTGCCTGGGTACGGGCGAAAACCGCCTGTGAAGTCGCCGAGATTTCGTATAAAAAATTCCGGCAGCTGATTCAGGTGAATCCGGATATCCTGATGCGCCTGTCGGCGCAAATGGCCAGTCGTTTACAGGTAACGTCGGAAAAAGTCGGCAACCTGGCATTCCTGGACGTTACCGGACGCATAGCGCAAACCCTGTTGAACCTGGCGAAACAACCCGACGCCATGACCCACCCCGACGGCATGCAGATAAAAATCACCCGTCAGGAAATCGGCCAGATTGTCGGCTGTTCCCGCGAGACGGTAGGACGTATTCTTAAAATGCTCGAAGATCAAAATCTTATATCCGCGCACGGTAAAACCATTGTTGTTTACGGCACGCGCTGATAGCCCCGTTATACAGGCGTGGTGCTTCGTACCACGCTTTTTTTGCTGACAGTATGTGGCGCCGGTTAATCTACCACCCTGAAGTAAACTATGCCCTGCGGCAAACCATCGTGCTATGCCTGCCGGTGGCCGCCGGCCTGTTATTCGGCAGCTTGCAAAACGGCCTGCTGTTTTCGTTGGTCCCTGCCTGCTGCAATATCGCCGGCCTCGATACCCTGCATAAACGGTTTTTCAAGCGCCTGGCCGTCGGCGGTGCGCTGTTCGCGCTGAGCAGCGTGCTGATCCAGGTGCTGTTGGCCGTGCCGGTGCCGTTGCCCTTGGTGATGCTCGGCCTGGCGCTGCTGTTCGGCGTTACCGGTGAAATCAGCCCGCTGCACGGCCGTTTATTGCCCGCCGCGCTTATCGCCGCCATCTTTACCCTGGGCCTGGCCGGCAATGTGCCGCCCGTCGTGCCGCCGCTGCTGTATATTGCCGGCACCGCCTGGTACGGACTGTTCAACGCCCTGTGGTTCCGGTTGTGGAAGGAGCAGCCGATGCGGGAATCTCTTAGCCTGCTGTATCGGGAGCTGGCGGATTATATCGAGGCGAAATATACCCTGCTGACACAGCATACCGATCCGGAAACCGCCCTGCCGCCGCTGTTTGCCCGCCAGCAGGCGGTGATTGATCTGATTGCCCAGGTATACCAGCAGCTTTATATGCTGTCGGCCAATGATCAGCTGCAGTACAAACGCCTGCTGCGTTCTTTCCAGGTGGCGCTGGATTTGCAGGAGCATATCGCCGTCAGCCTGCACCAGCCGGACGAAGTACAAAAACTGGTGGCGCAAAGCCACGCCGAGGCGGTTATCCGCTATAACGCCCGGTTGATTGCCGCGCGGTTGCGGGTACTGGCGGATGATATTCTCTATCACCGGCAGCCGGGGCGTTTTAACATGGCCACCGCGCTGTCGGCCCTGGAAAAAATTGCCGACCGGCATCCGGATAATCCGGTCGGACAGTTTTGTTATTACCATTTCAGCCGTATCGCCCGGCTGCTGCGTACCCAGCGCCCGCTTTACCGCCGCGACCTGATGGCCGACAACCAGCAGCGGCTGTCGTTTTGGCATGCGCTGGTCAGCTACTGTTCCTTTAAATCCATGGCGCTGCGCAGCGCGGCAAGGCTTGGGATTATGCTGGCCATCGGCAGCAGCCTGGGGCTGGTATTGGATCTCCCCAAACCCTACTGGATTTTAATGACGGTGATGTTTGTCAGCCAGAACGGCTATAACGCCACCCGGGTGCGGATCCAGCATCGGGCCCTGGGCACGTTGGCGGGGTTGGTGATTGCCGCCGGCACGCTGCAATTCAGGCTGAGCGACGGCACGGTATTGCTGTGCATGTTGTTCCTGACGCTGGCGTCTTACCTGGTGTTGCGCAAAAATTACGGCCTGGCGATGATCGGCATGACGGTGACCGCGGTGTATACGTTGCAGCTACTGTCGCTGAACGGCGCGCATTTCCTGGTGCCCAGGCTGGTGGATACGCTGATCGGCTGTATGCTGGCGTTCGGCGGCATGCTGTGGTTATGGCCGCAGTGGCAAAGCGGTATGCTGCGCAAAAACGCCCATCTGGCGCTGGAGCGGGACCAGGACGCGCTGCGACTGCTGCTGCAACCCGCCCCCGAGCCGGCGGCGCTGGCCTACGCGCGCATGAAGGTCAACCAGGCGCACAACGCGCTGTTTACGTCGCTTAGCCAGGCGATGCGGGAACCGGCGTTTAATTCGCGCTATCTGACCGATATGCGTTTATGGGTGACCCATAGCCAGTTCATCGTCGAGCACATCAATGCCATGACCATCCTGGCGCGGGATCACTACATGCTGACGCCGACGCTGGCGCAAAAGTACCTGGCCTCTTGCGAGGTGGCGCTGCAGCGCTGCCAGCAACGGCTGGAATATGACGGCCCAAGCTCAGACAGCCCGGTGATGGATGCCGCCGGCGAAACGCCGGAGCTGCCCGGCACCCTGATGGAACGCCATCTGCGGCGTATTCTGTTCCATCTGGGCGTGATGCATACGATTTCATCGGTAGCCTGGCGCCAGCGGCCGCAGCACGGCAACTGGCTGGCGCGCCGGTTAAGCCATTAGTCTCCCGCCGCGCGCCTTAGGGTTTGGCGGCGATAACCTGCGCCACCGCCTGTTCAAACCGGGCCATGCCCTGTTCGATATCGGCGAACTCCACCACCAGCGACGGCGCGAAACGGATGACGTCCGGACCGGCGTTGAGGATCATCAGGCCCTGCGCGGCGCTGGCGTGCAGGAACTCGCGCGCCCGGCCATGGAACTGCGGCCGCAGTTCGGCGCCCAGCAGCAGGCCCATGCCACGCACATCCGAAAATACCTGATATTTGTCGTCAATCGCCTGGAGCGCGCTGACGAAACGATCGTGCCTTTCGTTAATGCCCGCCAGGACTTCCGGCTGGTTAATCACATCCAGCGCCGCCTCGGATACCGCGCAGGCCAGGGGATTGCCGCCATAGGTGGTGCCATGGGTGCCCACTTTCATCACCGAGGCGATCTCTTCCGTAGTCAGCATGGCGCTGATGGGGAAACCGCCGCCCAGCGCCTTGGCGGTGGTCAGAATATCCGGCGTTACGCCATAGTGCATATAGGTAAACAGCTTGCCGGTGCGCCCCATGCCGCACTGCACTTCGTCCATCACCAGCAGCGCCTGATTCTGGTCGCACAGATCGCGCAGGCCCTGCAGGAATTCCGGCGTGGCGGGCATAATGCCCCCTTCACCCTGAATCGGCTCCACCACCACGGCGCAGGTATGATCATCCATCACCGCCTTGACGGCCGCCAGATCGTTAAAAGGCACATGGACGATATCCGCCGGTTTTGGCCCGAAGCCGTCGGAATATTTCGGTTGCCCGCCCACGGTAACGGTAAACAGCGTGCGGCCGTGGAACGCGTTATGAAAAGCGATGATTTTGGTTTTATAGGGGCTGTGGCGGGTAATGGCGTAGTGACGCGCCAGCTTAAACGCCGCTTCATTGGCCTCGCCGCCCGAGTTGGCAAAAAACACCCGGTCGGCAAAGGTGGCGTTAATCAGCTTGCGCGCCAGGCGCAGCGCCGGTTCGTTGGTAAAGACGTTGCTGGTGTGCCATAGGGTTTCGCCCTGGGCTTTCAGCGCCGCGACCAGCGCCGGGTGGCAATGTCCCAGCGCAGTGACGGCAATGCCGCCGGAGAAATCAATATATTCCTTTCCGTCCTGGTCCCATACCCGGCTACCCTTGCCCCGGACCGGAATAAACTGCGCCGGTGCATAAACCGGCAGAATAACCTGGTCGAAAGTTTCCCGCGTTACTGCGCTATTATCTGTATTCATATGTAATTACCCGGTCCGCAACAAAATAAGAAGTGACATTATAGTCATAAAATATGAATAAAAAATCACTTCAGTGCAATCGTTTTATCACCATTAGAGCGAAAAAAAGCCGCTGCCCGTGGTCTTGTCCGTTAATGCTATATCAACATGCCGATCGGCTAACACGCAAGAAAGTTCGCCAGGAGTTGATGGCCCTGCTCGCTGAGCACGCTTTCCGGATGAAACTGTACACCTTCAAGCGGCAGGGTTCGATGACGGATGCCCATGATTTCATCCCGCGCGCCGTCGCGCAGACTCCAGGCGGTCGCCTCCAGGCAATCGGGCAAGCCGGCGCGGTCGATCACCAGGGAATGGTAGCGGGTGACCGTCAGCGGCAGGGCCAGCCCGGCGAAGACGCCGCGGCCGTCATGGGTAATGGCGGAGGTTTTGCCGTGCATCACCTGGTTTGCGCGCACGATGCGGGCGCCGAAAGCCTGCGCAATGGCCTGATGACCCAGGCAGACGCCGAGTATAGGTATCCTGCCGGCAAAATGACGAATAGCCGCCAGTGAAATGCCGGCCTCGTCGGGGGTGCCGGGACCCGGGGAAATCACCAGTTGCCGCGGGGCCATGCGCTCGATATCGGCCAGTTGCAACCGGTCGTGGCGCCATACCTCTACCTGCGCGCCCAGCTCGCAAAAATATTGGTACAGGTTGTAGGTAAAGGAGTCATAGTTATCGATCATCAGCAACATAGGCGATTCATCCTGTTGATTTCATTGTATTTTTCATGATCGACCCTAACTTTATATACACAGATATATACACACTCGCGCCAGACTTCGGCAGAACAAGCGCCGAAGAGTGTCCTTGTAGGGTGTTGGCGAGCATAGAGGCCGGCCTCACAGTGCTTCCATGCAAGGGGCCTCGATGAGGTTGCTTGCGAGGCTGTGGGCCTGAACGCCGGTGAGCGACGTGCGCAACTGAGCACCACGAGGACGGGGTACGCGAGGCGCTACCTATGGCGGGGGGATTTAATGGCATCGGGCAATCTCCTGAGTTTTGGAGCCGCCGTGCCGGAGAGCCATCTGCTGAACCTTGCCTACCGGTACGGCGGCAAGGTGCGGATCGAGGCCGCAACGACGTGCCGCTTCCTACTGGAAGCGCCACCACTGAGCAACGTTGATCGAAGCGGTACGGGTCATGGCAGACCGAGGTTCAGTTAACCGGGGAAGATACATGCGGAAGCGAACTCTCCCACAGCAGCTTCATATCCGATCTATTGTAACACGTACCCCTATTTGCCGTCTACAGCTACGTGCGCTGCATGCTCCCGCCGCAGCATGAAAAATCGCCCGAAGCAGGCTCGCTTGGGGAGAGCCTTGGCGACGGAACAGGTGGGCAGCTTGATGGTTGTGGGCTATGAGGCGAGGCTACCGCCGCAGGATCAAGGAGCCCGCGCGACCACACCTTCGGCGCTGGTGGAGCAGATCGCGGGCTTCCGGGCGGGACCTTAGCAGACGACGGCGTTGATCACCGGCTGGCACAGGTCGGGTATGCAGGTTCTTCGGATGCTGAGCGCTGCCAATATTTACTCGCGATCAGTCTTCGGTGAAGCGCGCGGTAGCACGATGAGGAGTCGCGTCAGCGCATCGTCGGATGCGACATTGACCTTGCCTTTGTGCGCCTCGACAATTGACTTGACAATGGCAAGCCCCAGCCCGGCACCATCACCCTTGCGTTGCCGAGACGGGTCGCCGCGATAGAAACGATTGAAAAGCCTTGGCAGATCCTCCGCCGAAATCTTCTCGCCCGGATTCTCGACGCTGATGGTGGTGGTTTTCTCATTCTGGGACAGCGTCACGGTAATGGTTTCCCCGCGTGGCGTGTAGCGGATCGCGTTGGAGAGAAGATTGCTGAGTGCGCGGCGAAGCATCTCCTGATCGGCCCGTATCGGTGCTGCTCGTCCCTTGAGCTGCGACGAGACGCCCTGATCTTCCATCCAGGCCTCGAAATACTCGAACAATCCCTGGATCGTTTCGGTGAGATTCACGGTCTCCAGATAGAGATCGGCCGGAGCGCTCTCGGTCTGCGCGAGAAACAGCATATCGTTGATCATCCGGTTCAGGCGCCCGAATTCCTCTAGGTTCGAGTAGAGAATTTCCCGGTACTCATTGGCGGAACGGGCCTGACCCACCGCCACTTCCGTCTGCGTGGTCAAGTTGGTGACTGGCGTGCGCAGTTCATGGGCGATGTCGGCGGAAACATTGGCCAGTTGCGCGTATCCCTCCTCGATACGCCCGAGCATAGCGTTGAACGAGGAGATGGTCTCTTCCAGTTCAATCGGCACTTCCTTCGGGTCCAATCGCATGTACAACTTGGAAGAAGTGATCGCTCGAATCTTTTCGTTGGCCCTGCGGATCGGCTTGTGCCCCCAGCGAACCGCACCCCAGGCCACCAAGATCGCAATGCACATGACGACGCCGACCGTCCACCACTGGATGCGTTTAAAACTGCTGATGAATGTGAGATGGTGACCGATATCCATCGCAACGGCTATCGTGTACCTCTCACCCAGGGTGTCATCGCCGCCGCTCTGTAAAACGGCGCCGCGATAGTGCGTCCCGTTTTCTTCCCATACCGACATCTCCTGCTCACTTGCGAGATCGATAGGACGCTCATTCGCGGTAAAGCGTGCCAGATCGGGACCACCCCTGGGAGCATAGAGTGTTTCTCCAGCAGCATTGGCTACATAGTAGTAGACGCCATGGTGCCCGCGGACTGCACGCTGCAAGGCCTGCGCATCGCTGTTGTCATGCACCTCACCTAGCGCCCGGATCACCGAACTGGCTATCACCCCCAATTCTTCTTCGTCCATCTCGGCGAAGTGCTGATCCAACGATCTGACACTGAGCCAGTTGAATATCAGGAATACCAGCAGCATCGCGAGGCCGACCAACCAAGTCACCCGCGACGCGAGTGACGCTGGACGACGGGCGATAGCAGATCTATTCGTCATCCGGAATATCCAGCGTATAGCCCATGCCCCGGACGGTATGAATGAGCTTGGGCTCGAAGTCATCGTCGATCTTTGCCCGCAGCCGACGAATCGCGACATCGATCACATTGGTGTCGCTGTCGAAGTTCATGTCCCAGACCTGGGACGCGATCAGCGAACGCGGCAACACTTCACCCTGACGACGCGCTAACAACTCAAGCAGCGCGAACTCCTTGTTGGTCAGATTGATACGCCGTCCGCCACGGATCGCACGTCGCCGTGCCAGATCCAGTTCAAGATCCACGATCAGCATGCGGTCGTGATGGGTAGGTATGGCGCCGCGACGCAGCAAAGTACGCACTCGAGCGAGCAGCTCGGCAAAGACGAATGGCTTAATCAGGTAATCATCGGCACCCAGCTCCAGCCCCTGCACGCGATCATCCACATGGCCACGTGCGGTCAGGAACAACACCGGAACCTGATTGCCCGCAGTTCTGACCGACTGCAGGATGCGCCAGCCGTCTATATCTGGAAGCATGACATCGAGAATGATCAGGTCGTAGGCTTCGGTCATGGCCATGTGGTGACCATCGAGCCCGTTGCGCGCCAGGTCGACTACAAACCCTGCTTCCATAAGGCCCTGACGAACATAGTCCGCCGTCTTGTTCTCGTCTTCGACAATCAGCAGTTTCATCGTTGCGTTACTCATGCGGCGCCCGGCCCCTCATGGCAGGCGAATCGGGGCAGGTGGCTTCAACTAGCAATCTATCTAGCCGGACCTGCCAGGATGATGACGCAGAGATTACAAAAATGTAATGCTCATGTCACCAGAACGACAGCGGCAGTTCCATAGAATGACCATTGAAACTGGGGTTGAGGCGCAGTGGAACGGAAAATCGGATTAAGCAGCTCGCCTAGCTACCATGCAGAGAATCGATCAGCGGGCACGACACATTGCCCCGCTGCGCATGGCACTCGTTGACCAACCGGGACAGCACCGCTTCGATCCGGGATAGGTCCGCCAGCTTGGCGCGTACGTCGGTGAGCTGGAGCGCAGCCAACTCGGCGGCTTCGCTGCAGTGAGTGCCGTCCTCCAGCTGCAGGAGCTGGCTGACTTCGTCCAGGTTGAACCCCAGCCGCTGGGCAGATTTCACGAAGCGCACCCGCGCCACGTCCTCCGGTCCGTAGCGGCGGATGCGGCCATAGAGCCGATCTGGCTCTGGCAATAACCCCTTGCGCTGATAGAACCGGATGGTCTCTACGTTGACTTCGGCGGCCTTGGCGAAGGCGCCGATGGTCAGGATTGGTGGATCGTTCATCATTGTGCTTGACTCCGTACTTGACTACGGAAGTAACGTTAGCGCATTACGCGAAGTCCCGGAAGGAGATCCTCACATGGCAGACCCCAGCAACGGTCGAGGCGCACTGGCCGCCGGCGGCCTCGCCGCCATCCTCGCCTCGATCTGCTGCCTCGGTCCACTGGTGTTGATCACGCTGGGTTTCTCCGGTGCCTGGATCGGCAACTTGACCGCGCTGGAACCGTACCGGCCGATCTTCATCGGCACGGCGCTCGTCGCACTGTTTTTCGCATGGCGCCGAATCTTCCGGCCGGCTCGCGCCTGCGCGCCGGGCGACGTGTGCGCCATGCCCCAGGCGCGGACGACCTATAGGGTCATCTTCTGGATCGCCGCCGCCCTGGTGCTGATCGCCCTCGTGTTCCCCTACCTCATGCCCCTGTTCTACTGAAAGGAAATCGCCATGAAGAAACTCATCGCACTGCTCGCCCTAACCGTTGTCCTGAGCGTTCCCGCTTGGGCCGCCACCAAAACCGTCACGCTGTCGGTGCCGAGCATGACCTGCGCCACCTGTCCGATCACGGTCAAAAAGGCGCTGTCCAAGGTCGAAGGCGTCATCGAGGCCAAGGTGACCTGGGAGCCTAAGGAGGCAGTGGTGACCTACGACGATGCCAAGACCACGCCGGCCGCCTTGACCAAGGCCACCGAGAACGCCGGCTATCCTTCCACCGTCAAGAAGTGAGCGCACGCTGATGACCGAGGCGATCACACTGCACATCGACGGCATGACCTGCGGGGCGTGCACTGAGCACATCAAGCAGGCATTGGAAAAGGTGCCCGGTGTGCGTTCGGCCTCGGTGTCCTACTCACAGCGCCAGGCCGAGATCGAGGCCAATGTGGGTACCGCCGCGGACGTGAGCTCGCTGGTCGCGGCGGTGTCCGCCCTCGGCTACCGAGCGCAACTTGCCGATGCGCCGGAGCAGCCCAGCGACCTGCTGAACAAAGCACAAGAGCGGCTGGGTGGCGAAGCAAAGCGCGAGGACGATGAGGCTGCACTGCACGTGGCCGTGATCGGCAGCGGCGGCGCGGCGATGGCGGCGGCGTTGAAGGCCGTCGAGCAAGGGGCGCGCGTGACGCTGATCGAGCGCAGCACCCTCGGCGGCACCTGCGTCAATGTTGGCTGCGTGCCGTCCAAGGTCATGATCCGTGCTGCCCACATAGCTCACCTGCGGCGCGAGAGCTCGTTCGATGGCGGCATTGCCGCCGCCTCGCCGAAGATCCTGCGTGAGCGATTGCTGGCTCAGCAGCAGGGGCGCGTCGATGAACTGCGCCACGCCAAGTACGAAGGCATCTTGGCAAGCACTCCGGCCATCACCGTACTGCGCGGCGACGCCCGATTCAAGGACGCGCACACGCTGACCGTGGCGACCGCTGACGACGGCATGCGCGAGGTGAGTTTCGACCGCTGCCTCATCGCCACCGGGGCCAGTCCGGCGATTCCGCCGATCCCAGGCTTGAAAGACACGCCTTTCTGGACGTCGACCGAAGCGCTGGTCAGCGACACGATCCCCGACCGGCTGGCCGTGATCGGCTCATCGGTAGTGGCCGTCGAACTCGCGCAGGCCTTCGCCCGGCTGGGCAGCAAGGTGACCATCCTGGCGCGCAGCACGCTGTTCTTTCGCGAAGACCCAGTGATCGGCGAAGCTGTGACGGCCGCGTTCCGCTCCGAGGGCATCGAGGTGCTGGATCACACGCAGGCCAGCCAGGTCGCCTATGCGGATGGGGAATTCGTGCTCACCACCGAACTCGGCGAACTGCGTGCCGACCGGCTGTTGGTCGCCACCGGTCGCGCACCGAGCACCCGCGCTCTTAACCTCGAAGCAGCGGGGGTCGAAGTCAACGCGCAGGGGGCTATCGTCATCGATCACGCCATGCGCTCCAGCACACCTCACGTCTACGCGGCCGGCGACTGCACCGACCAGCCGCAGTTCGTCTATGTCGCGGCGGCAGCCGGCACCCGCGCGGCCATCAACATGGCCGGTGGTGACGCGACGCTGGACCTGACGGCCATGCCGGCGGTGGTGTTCACCGATCCGCAGGTGGCCACGGTGGGCTACAGCGAAGCCGAAGCGCACCACGACGGCATCGAGACCGACAGCCGCACGCTGACGCTCGACAACGTGCCCCGAGCACTGGTCAACTTCGACACGCGCGGCTTCATCAAGCTGGTCGCCGAGGCCGGCACCGGCCGCCTTATCGGTGTGCAAGCGGTGGCCCCCGAGGCGGGCGAGCTGATCCAGACTGCGGCACTGGCGATTCGCAATCGCATGACGGTGCGAGAACTGGCCGACCAGTTGTTCCCCTACTTGACGATGGTCGAGGGGCTGAAGCTCGCAGCGCAGACCTTCACCAAGGACGTGAAGCAGCTGTCTTGCTGCGCCGGGTAGCGGGCACCGACCGCCAGCGGCCCGGTTGATCGGCACTTATGCCCCATCGGCCGGATCGCGCAAGGGCCGCAGCTCGCCGTTGGCGACCGCCTCCGGCACCGAGAACGAATAGCGTCCCAGCATGTTGATGTGCTCATGCAGCAGCGGCGAATGCCGGGCCACGTCGTCTGGATAGCGGTCTCGCCGGAGCTGATTCAAGGCGGCCTCCATGTAGACGGTGTTCCAGAGCACGATCATGTTGAATGCTGATATGGCATTTTTTTCAATCGGAGCTACGAGTCACTCTCGCGACTTTACGAAAGAATGAATTGCGATCGAGAGATGGACCAGTCCAAGGTAGGACATGAGTGCGCGCGGGTGTTCAAAGCGCGAGAGATCCCCGATCCCGCGAGCCTGCCGCTCGATGGGTAGATGCGATTTCAGCTCTGCCACCAAGCCGTCCGAGGCGATCGGCTGATCCTGCCTCTGCCCAGCAACGAGGCATTGGCCCGCCATTTGGCCGATGCGGGCGGCCGGGAGCTGGGCACCATCAAGATTCGGCAATTTCCCGATGGCGAGAGTTAGGTTCGAATCCCGTCCGAGGTGGCAGGCAAGTCGGTGGTTCAGTGGGCAGATCCTCGGTAGACCTCCCGTCGCTTCGCGATCACGATCTATTCGACAGGAACGATCTGGGTAATCGTCGCATCCATTCCTTTAGATTCGAAGTCAAACCGCACCGTCTGCCCCACCTGTACTGAGGCGACCTGCTCTGGCGTAGCCCGGAATCCCATGGTCATCGCCGGCCACTGCAGTGATGGCACCGGCTCATGGGCGATCGTGATCTTTCCTGCAGAGGCGTCGATGGCTTCGATAGTCCCGGTTGCCGAGGCTTTCGTCGCCGTTGCGGCGTCATCCGCTCTGGCACCGACGCCATCAGCCATCTGCATCGGCTGGGCACCGCGCTGCCCCGTATCCGCAACCTCGTCGGGCGCCTTCGAGCAGCCCGCCAGCAACGTGGCGGTCAACAAGAGTATGTGAATTTTCATGACGTAGTTCTCCAAAAGACTTCAACTGCGGATTCGTTCGCTACGGCATTGCAGCCGACATGCAGTAGCGATAACGAAATAGGTGATGAGTGATCGTCCATGCCCTGTGTCACGTCACGGCGATGCCCTCCCTTATCTGACGGCGTTTCAGGGCGCGACCGTGCAGCAATCGATAGGCTGCCGGAATGATCAGCATCGAGAGCAGCGGCGCGGTCACCATGCCGCCGATCATCGGGGCAGCGATGCGTTGCATAACTTCCGAGCCGGCACCGCTGCCGATGAACAAGGGAAAGAGTGCGGCAAGGATCACCGCAACGGTCATGGCCTTGGGGCGCACGCGGAGCACCGCACCTTCGCGGATAGCTGCGTCCAGCGTGGCGATCGTTTCCGGTTCGCCCTGCGCCAAACGCCGTTCCCAAGCCTGGCGCAGATACAGGAGCATGATCACGCCGAACTCTGCCGCGACGCCGGCCAGGGCGATGAAGCCGATCAAGGTAGCGATGGATACTGCATGTCCCAGCACCCAGATCAGCCACAAGCCGCCGACCAGGGCCAGCGGCAGGCTGAGCATGATGATGGCCGCTTCGCCAAAGCGTCGGAACACCAGATAGATCAGCAGGAAGATGACGGACAGCGCGGCGGGCACTACCCATTTGAGCCTTTCCAAGGCGCGCTCCAGATACTCGTATTGGCCCGACCATGCAAGCCCGTAACCGGGCGGCAGCTCGACCTCCTGCGCCATGCGCTGCTGCAGATCGGCCACCACGGAACCCAAGTCGCGATCCACGACATCAACGAAAACATAGCCCACCAAACGTCCGTTCTCGCTCTTTAGCATGGGCGCCCCCGAAGTCAGCGACAGGTCCGCTACCTGACCCAAGGTCACCTGCGCACCGTCGGCGGCGATGATCGGCAACTGTGCCAAGGCGGCCAGCGAATCGCGTTGCACGCGCGGATAGCGCACTACGATCGGGTAGCGCTCACGGCCTTCGATGGTTTCGCCGATCGGATCGCCCCCCACGATGGTCGATACCAGCCGTTGCAGGTCCGCTTGACTCAACCCGTACCGCGCGGCGGCACCAGGCCGGATACCGACATCGATATAGCGCCCACCAGTGATGCGTTCGGCCAAGGCCGAACTTACGCCCGGCACCGTCTTGGCGACGCGTTCGACCTCGTTGCTGATTTCCTCGATGACTTTCGTATCGGGTCCGGAGACCTTGATCCCGATCGGGCTCTTGATGCCGGTGGCAAGCATGTCGATACGGTTGCGGATCGGGGGCACCCACAGGTTGGTGAGTCCCGGCACATTCACTGCCGCGTCGAGTTCCTCTCGCAACTTGGTCATCGTCATGCCGGGTCGCCATTGATCGCGCGGCTTGAAGGTGACGGTGGTCTCGAACATCTCCATCGGAGCGGGATCAGTCGCAGTGTCAGCGCGTCCGGCCTTGCCGAAGACGTGCGCGACCTCGGGCACCGTCTTGATCATTCGGTCGCTCTGCTGGAGCAGTTCCGCGGCCTTGCCTGCCGACAACCCGGGCAGCGCGGTCGGCATGTATAGCAGGGTGCCCTCGTCCAGCGGTGGCATGAACTCGCTGCCGAGGCGGCTCAGTGGAATCAGTGTGAGTATCAGCATCAGGCCACCCAAGACCAGGGTCAGGCGCGGGAAGCGCAGCACTCGGTCCACCAGCGGTCTGTAGCCGGCGATAAGAACGCGATTCAGCGGGTTTTCCCTCTCCGGTCGGATTCGTCCGCGGATCAGATAACCCATCAGCACTGGGATCAGCGTGATCGACAGGCCGGCGGCCGCCGCCATCGCATAGGTCTTGGTGTAGGCCAACGGCGTGAATAACCGGCCTTCCTGTGCCTGCAGCGCAAACACCGGCACGAACGAAAGAGTGATCACGAGCAGGCTGACGAACAGCGCCGGACCGACTTCGATGGCGGACTCGGTGATCAGCTTCCAGCGCTCCTCACCTTTGGGTTCGCGCCCCTCCACTCGTTGCCAATGTTCGAGGTGCTTGTGCGCGTTCTCGATCATCACCACGGCGGCATCCACCATCGCGCCGATGGCGATCGCGATACCCCCCAGCGACAGCAGATTGGCGCTGATTCCCTGGTAGCGCATGACGATGAAGGCCGCCAATATACCTAACGGCAAGGTAATGACCGCCACCAGCGCTGAACGCAGGTGCCAGAGAAAAAGCACGCAGATCAGCGCGACGGCAACGAACTCCTGGCCCAGCTTGAAGCTGAGGTTGCGCACCGCTTCATGGATGAGTTCGGAGCGGTCGTAAACCGGGACGATTTCGACGCCAGCGGGCAGGCTGGTCTTCAACTGCTCCAGACGTGCCTTCACCGCATCGATCGCCCGCAACGCATCCTTGCCGGTTCGCAGCACTACTACGCCGCCAGCAACTTCACCTTGACCATCCAGTTCGGCGATGCCGCGGCGAAAGGTCGGGCCACGCCGAACCGTCGCGACTTCGCCGAGCAGGACCGGCACGCCATCGGTCATGATCGGAACCTGCTCGAATGCCGTCTGGCTGCGCAGATAGCCCTCGCTGCGCACCATCAACTCGGCCTCCCCCTGTTCGATGACCGAGCCGCCCGTGGCGCCATTGGCGGCCTGGACCGCATCGATCAGCCGGGCCACCGTCAGTCCGCGCGCAGCCAACGCCTGCGGGTCGGGCACGATCTGCCAGGCGCGGACCATACCGCCGATGCTGGCGACCTCGGCGACGTCCGGGATGGTCTTGAGTTCATAGCGCAGGAACCAGTCCTGTATTGCCCGCAACTGTCCCAGATCATGTTGGCCGGTTCGGTCAACCAGGGCGTACTGGTAAATCCAGCCGAGGCCGGTGGCATCAGGCCCCAATGCCGGGCTGACGCCTTCCGGCAAGCGATCGCGTACTTGGCTTAGATACTCCAGCACCCGCGAACGCGCCCAGTACAGGTCGGTGTCGTCGTCGAACAGCACGTAGACGAATGAGTCGCCGAAGAAGGAGAAGCCGCGCACGGCTCGTACACCCGGCACCGACAGCATGGTGGTCGTCAGCGGGTAGGTCACCTGATCCTCGATAATGTGCGGCGTTTGGCCGCTCCACTCGGTCCGGATGATGACCTGGGTATCGGATAGGTCGGGCAGCGCGTCCAGCGGTGTGTGCTGCACCGACCACAGTCCCACGATCGCAAGCGACACTGCACCGATAAGCACGAGCGCACGGTTGGCGACAGCGCCGCGAATGATCCGGGCGATCATGGCCGGTTCTCCGTCGCATCGGGCGGTGCGGATGCGGCGGGCGTTGGAGCCCCCAACCGCTGCAACGCACCCGACAGACTGGCTTCCGAATCAATCAGGAACTGGCCTGAGGTGACAATGTGCTCACCGCCCTGGAGACCTTCCAGGATTTCAATACGGCCACCGCCGCTGCGACCGGTCCGCACGCGCACCGGCTCGAAGCCGCCGTCGGAACGCATCACGATTACCCGGCTGTCGTCACCTGTGGCGATAAGCGCGGCGGCCGGTATCAGCGGCACCTGCTCGGCCCCGGCGGATTGCAGGGTCAATTCGGCAAACATGCCAGGCACCAGTCGCCCGTCCGGGTTGTTCAGAACAATGCGAGCCCATTGAGTGCGACTGGTGGGCTCGATCTGCGGCAGCAGGGCTTCGACTTCTCCCGCGAAGCGCCGTCCAGGCATTGCGCTGAGGGTAGCTTCGACTTTTGTCCCTGGGCCGATGCCGCCTACGCTTGCCTGTGGGATCGCCGCTTCCAGCCACACCGTGGCCGTACCGTTGACGCGAAACAGTGGCATGTCGGCCGCAACAGCCTGACCTTCGCGCACCAGCACTTCTCTGACGACACCATCGCTCGGTGCGAGCAGCACCACACTGCCATCGCGGCCCAAGCGGGTGTCGGACAGCCCCAGCAGTCGCAGTCGCTGCATGGCCGCCGTGTGCAGGCTTTTTGCCGCTGCCGAGTCCGCCTCTTCCAGAGTCTGTGCCTCGGCGATCGCGCTACTCCAGGCCGGGGCCAGTACGGTCGCAAGCGGTTGGCCGCGGCGCACGGATTCGAAAGGCGCCTTGACGTGTAGCTGGGTGATGATCGCATCAACACGCGCACTGACCACCGACTCCCGTCGTAGATCCCATGTCAGGGTGGCCGTTGCGCGAAGGGGGTCTGTCAGTTGGCTAACTTCGACTACAGCGGTGCGGATACCGACGTTCTGCTGTACGCCCGGATCAATTCGCACGCCCGCAGTGGCAGCCTGTTCGGCATACCTCGGCACCAGTTGCATGTCCATGAATGGCGACTTGCCTGGCTGGTCGAAGTGCTGGTCCGGCACCATCGGGTCGTACCAGTACAGTACTTGGCGCTCCTGTGGCGCGGGCACGGCGGGTTGCGACACTTCTGCGTGGGCATCGGCATGTCGTTGCGCCCACCAGTAGCCGCCGCCGATGCCGATGGTCAACAACCCCAGAGCCGAGGCGATGAGTCCTGCCCGGATCATGATGCGATTCATGGCAGGGTCTCCGTGATGGGCAACAGGTAGGCGAGCCAGGCCCAGGCCCGACCAAGTTCGGCGACGTGACGGGTGTGCTCGATATGGAGTTCGATCTCGTTACGGCGCGCCTCTAACCAGGGTTGCAGCGCACCACCACCGCCGTAGCCCGCTATAGCCGCCTGCACCCGATCGTAAGCCAGAGGCAGAAGCTCTTGTTCACTGCGTGCAACCTGACGCTTGAGCCCATTCCACACCGCCAGGGCACGATGCACAGCCTCGACCTGCATGCGGCGCGCCTCTTCATGGGAAGCGACTACGGCATCCCGTTCCGCGCGGCGTGCTGCGATGCCACGGTCTTGCCGGTTGGCTGTGAACAATGGCAAGTCCACAGAGATTTCCAGCATCAGCAGATCGCTGCGCGATCTGTCGCGCTGTCCGTAAGATGCGGCAAGGCGCCAGTCTGGACGCTTCTCCGCTGCCGCCAGCTCCAACTCGGCTTCGGCGACCGCCTCACGCGAACGCCAGGGCAGCAACGGTCCCTGGCGATCAACCGATGCGAGCAGCTTAGCGGCATCGACGGGTAGCGTCGCCAGGTCCGGTGGCACGCCGACCGTACCGACCTCCATCGGATCGGTTCCTAACCAACGAGCGAGCGTGCCGCGAGCCGCCTCCACCTCGGCACGTGCTGCGTCGATGCGATTCTCCAGATCGAGCCCGGCAGCTTGCACAGCCAGAGCTTCGGCAGCGGTGCCGACACCGCTGGCCAGACGGGCCTCGGCCAGCCGAATGGCCAGTGCCGACTGCTCTCGCTGGGACGTCAGCACCTCTTGCTCACGCTCAGCGGCCCATAGGGCAATCCAAGCGCTGGCGGCGACTTGGCGGACTGCCAGTTGCTCAGTGGTAGACAGCGCCTCGGCTTGCTCGATACCGCGATCCGCCACGGCTTGGCGAGCCTGTCGCTTGGCGCGCGCCGGAAATTCCTGCATCAGGCCGATTCGCTTCATGGTCATGTCCTCAGCGCGCCCATCGAAGGCTTGGGCGCCGGTGACCGGCCAGTTGTCGAGGCCGAAAGTCAGCCTTGGATCGGGCAGGGCCGCTGCGCGAATGGCTTCTTCGCGGGCAGCCTGGGTTTGCGATTGCCGGGCGTTGAGGCTGGGAGCACGCTCGACGGCCAGAAGTAGCGTCTCGTCAAACGACACCGCCCTCGTCGGGGCTGCCTCACTGGTAGGGATAAAGGACGAGAAGGCGAGTAGCAGCGCCGCCCAATAGCGAAAGTATCGCCAGTAGGGCAAATGGAACAACGGGAACAAAATAGGCATAAGACCCCCAAACACACAGAAACGAACACACTGCCATTGCACGGCAGCGAGCGTGGCGCGATATCGCTCCTGGCCGGCGGTTTCTACAGCGTCTACCGTGTGCCGCGCGGCACAGACAGTCGCTGCGCGACGTCCACAAAGAGCCTCTTGTTGATCAATACAGCTCTCTGCGTCGCGGTACTGCTAAAACGCTCACATGCCTCATCGAATGTCAGGAGAATGAAACGATCTGCCAACGATGTACTGCACTGGATGGCGAGTAAACGTGCATCCCGAAATTCGATGAGGAACAGCAGGCAATCGTTGATGCATGTTCAAGATGACAGCCATAGAAAACTTCGCGGGCATGACTTTTTTCCGACTATCCCCATCCCATGCGCAACGGCATCCATATGGCCATTGCAATCATGATGAGATTCTCCGTAAGGGAGACGAAGCCCAGTGGCACATTGCTGTTGCCGCCCACGCAGGCGCATTTGAGCTTGCGCTTGTCGATGTAGACCGCCTTGAATACCGAGACGGCGCCTACCGTGCCGATGAACAGAGCCAGGGGCGATGCGACCCACATCAGGGCTCCGGCCAGCATCAGAACTCCCGCCAGCGTCTCGCCGAAGGCATAGAAATACGCATAGGGCACATAGCGGCGCGCCAGAAGATCGTAGTTGAGGAACATGGTCGAGAAACTTTCGACGTTCTGGAGTTTCTGCACACCGAGCAAGCACATGGCGACGGCAATTGACGCTTCGACGGCATGGATGCTGAACACGGTTCCGGAGGCGAACCAGCTCACCGCAATCCCCATCAAGAGCGCAACGGTGAACAGCGCAATAATTGGCTGGTAGGTCGTCTCGTCCTTCCCGCGCAGTCGTTTGCCGAAGTGTTTGCGCGTATCGTCATAGCCGCCGATCCGCTCACCCCCGATGAAAACTTGCGGTGTGGTCTTGACATCATGCTCCTGCATGAAGCGATCGGCTTCCTCCCGCGTCGTCAGCAGATGGTCTTCGACGGAGAAACCCTGTCGTTCCAGGAACGACTTCGTCTTCAAACCGTACGGACACAAATGATCGCTCGTTGCCAGGCGATAGAGCGATGCCGTCGTACCGCCGCTCCGGCCCGGAACAGTCTGCTTTGTCATGGAGATCCTCCTCTTAGAACCAGAGCCGCAGGCCGGCGACCCAGCGGTTGTCGGTTCTTCCGTCATTAGTCAGTGCGCGGAGGTTTGCCGTTTCTCCATAACTCCATTCGCGCCCGAAGCCGATGTAGGGTGCGAACTGGCGGGTGATTTCGTAGCGCAGGCGCAATCCGAGTCCCACAGTGCTCAGACCTGATCCGATCCCTTGTTCGGGGTCAGCCTTTCCGAAGGCATCGGCCTCGGCCTCCCAAGTGAGAATCAGCCGGTTGGTCAACAGCATTTCGTACTCGGCTGAGACGCTCAACGCAGTTCGCCCACTTTCGCCGACATACGCGGTGGCCTCGACCTCAAAAAAGTAGGGCGCTAGGCCCTGAACACCGAATGCCGCCCAAGTGCGCGACGGTCCGCTGCCAAAGTCCTGACGCACACCCGCGACGACATCCCACCAACGCAGTACAGGCCTTCCATAGAGTGCTTCAATCTGACCCGTCTCGACGCTGCCGTCCAAGAGGTCCCCCTCGCTCCGCAGCCACAGTCGGTTGAGGTCACTGCCGACCCAGCCGATGCCTTCCCAGCCGATCTCTGTGCCATCACTCGTGTCGGACACCTCTAATTGATCCAAAAGCCAGAACGAATGTCTGCTTGCGCCGTGTTTGTGTTGGTGCTGAAGCTCCGGAAATGCTGCCGCGCGGTCGGCGTCGGTGATCGGCGGTATGGGTTCGCGCAAACCGTGGTTCGGGTCTCCAGACGAGTGGCCCGCGTGATCCATCCGTGAGTGATCCATATCGCCGCTAACACCGTGCTGCGAATGATCCATCTGAGAATGATCCATCTGCGAGTGATCCGCGTGATCCATCGCCGGGCGGTCGCCGTGCTGCGCGTCGCCCGCCTCAGTGTGGCCGTCATGCTGGTCATGCGCCTGTTGCTCGGTACTACTCAACGACGCAACCGAACGCGGCGTGGCTTGCGCTTCATGCCCGGCGTGCTGTGCCTGGACCGCAACGGGCATGGACAGGACCGCGACAATCGCTACCCACAAGGCGGGTTTGTTTGTGCTCATTCTTCCACCCTCACTTCGCGGAACATACCGGCTTCCATATGGAAAAATAGATGGCAATGGTACGCCCAGCGCCCAAGCGCATCAGCTCTCACCCGATAGCTGCGTTTCGTGCCGGGGGGCATATCCACGGTGTGCTTGCGCAGGTGGAAATTGCCCTGCTCATCCTCCAAATCGCTCCACATCCCGTGCAGATGAATCGGATGAGACATCATGGTGTCGTTTACCAACACGATCCGCATGCGCTCGCCATAATTGAGACGCAGCGGCTCGGCATCGTTGAATCTGATTCCGTCAAACGACCACGAGAATCGCTCCATATGTCCGGTCAGGTGCAGCTCCACGGTTCTGCTAGGTTCACGCCCATCGGGGTCTGGGAACAAACTTTTCAGATCAGCATAAGTAGCCACCGTGCGGCCATTATCACGCAGCCCGATTCCCGGATCGGCTAGTCTGGGTTCAGGCGTCATGGTCTGCATGTCGACCAGCGGATTGCGGGTTTCGCTGGCCGGATGCGTCTGCATCTGCATGCCATTGCCGCCGTGACCTGCGTGCGAGTCCTGAGCGGCAGGTGCTCCATGTCCCGCATGCGGATCGGCGGCCGCTGCGGCACCGTGTTCGCCATGGGCGCCGTGATCGCCGTGCCCCATGTCGGCCATGGTCAGAAGCGGCCGCGGGTCCACCGCAGGTACTGGCGCGCGCAGGCCCTCGCGCACCGCCAGGGTGCCGCTGACATAGCCGGTGCGGGCGTTGTCCTGGGCAAAGATCGTGAAAGCATCCTGACCGGAAGGCTCGACGATCACGTCGAATGTTTCGGCGGTGGCGATTCGAAACTCATCCACTGTCAAAGGGTGCACATATTGCCCATCGACTTCGACGACCGTCATTTTCAGACCTGGGATACGCACATCAAAATAGGTCATGGCCGACCCGTTGATAAAGCGCAACCGGATCTTTTCGCCAGGGCGAAAAATACCGGTCCAGTTGCCCAGCGAAGTGGTGCCGTTCATCAGATAGGTATAGGTATGGGCATTGACGTCGGACAGATCGGTCGGGGTCATCCGCATGCGCCCCCATTCCCCGCGGTCGCGCAGGGTTTCGCGTAGACCGTTGCTGCGCGCGTCGCGAAAGAAGTCGGCCACGGTGCGCTGGTAGTAGTTGTCGTACTCAGAGAACTTCTTCAGCCGGTCGAACAGCCGCGCCGGGTCCATATCGGTCCAGTCCGATAAGAACACCACGTAATCCCGATCGTAAGAGAATGGTTCAGGCTCAATCGGATCGATGATCAGCGGCCCATACATCCCTCCTTGCTCTTGAAATCCGGAATGACTGTGGTACCAGTAGGTGCCGCCTTGGCGAACATCGAACTCGTACAGGTAGCTTTCGCCACGATTGATGCCGTCGAAGCTCAAGCCTGGCACGCCGTCCATGTTGGCCGGCAGCAGAATGCCATGCCAATGGATTGACGTTGAGTCGCCATGAATCGATCCACGCGGCAGGTCATTACGGACCCGAAGCTGCACTCGTGTACCTTCTTTCCAGCGCAGTATCGGTCCGGGCACGGACCCGTTAATAGTGATCGCCGGGCGCGTTTTACCCGTGTAGTTCACCATAGTTTCCCCAATGCTCAGGTCGAACTGCGTGCCCGCCAGAACCTCGATTTGCCCCGGTGAGCGCAACGCCCAACTCTGCTTGGGCCATAACCCCAAGCCAAGCATTGCGCCACCCGCGGCCAGCCCCTGGACAAACTGCCGTCGTGATAGTGCGAGTTTTTCTTCGGCACCTGAGCCGAAAGATCTGGATGACATGAACGATCTCCAATGATGGTATGGATTGACCTCGGTGGCAGAGCACGCGCATCACTGCGGCACATGCCATCGGGTACCTGCTGCATCCGAAGTCGCTATGGTGGAAAGACTCGATTCAGACCCCGCCGGAAGTGGCAAGCCACAACGGCTGCGGTATCCGGGGCTTTCTGGAATAGGCATCACATAGCGCACCGCGCACCGCCATAGAACTCAATGCTGTAGAACTCACAGCATTCAACATAGGTGACGGTCACTGTCGCGGGGATGACTCGTTCATTACATTCACGTAATCCAATAGTCACTTTTAGATGGCTCGCGCAAATGACAAATGAATGACATAGATGTAACGCACGGGTCATTTGTCTGACAGCGCCCGCTCTCTAGCATCGGTAGGAAGACGGATGGTGTATCTCGGGCCCTGAATCACGCCCGAGCACCACAAATCCCCTCTACCGACAATAAAGAGTCCCGGAGCCGAGCATGATGAATGTCACTATCAAATACCGCGTCTGGTTGGCGGGCCTGTTTCTGTCGTCCATGCTCGGTGCTAATGCGGCAACCGCATCGGAGCTGAGCGCGGAAGTCTGGAAAGACCCCAACTGTGGCTGCTGCAACGAATGGGTCCAGCATCTTGAAGAAGTGGGCATCCAGGTGCGTAGTTCCAATACCGGCAACACCGGCATACGTGAACGGCTCGGCATTGCCAAGCAGTTTGGCTCGTGCCATACCGCCAGAATCGGCGGCTATGCCATCGAAGGCCATGTACCGGCTGCCGATATCAAGCGTCTCTTGGAAGAAAAGCCCGACGCCATCGGCTTGGCCGTGCCAGGAATGCCGATTGGGTCACCTGGTATGGACAGCCCACTCTATGGCAACCGCAACGACCCCTACGACGTTCTGCTGATCCATGTCGATGGTAGCACCAGCGTCTATCAAGCCTATCGCTGATCGATGCGATAAAGCGACCAATGTCCCCGTGACCTTCGGGATCAAGAGGAGAACGCAGTCATGAACACAGTGGATCTCGACGTGCAGGGTATGAGCTGCGGCTCATGTATCGCGAAAGTCACCGATGCACTGAATGAGCTGCCGGGAGTCGATGCCGTGGAAGTACATTTGACCACCGGTCATGTTCGAGTTCGGGGCAACTTCGATCAAGGCAACGATCCGCTGCTGTCGAAGTTGCAACAGGCGGGGTATCCCGCGCTTGTGGCGGGCCGCGACAGGCTGTCCAGCCAATCAACAGGAGGCGGCGGCCGAAGTTGCTGCAGCCGAAATTCTTGAACATAGGAAGAGGTGTAATGCACATGAACCGTACTACTCAATTTCGCTCTCTGATTGTTGGTGCCTGTCTTGCGACCGGCTTGCTGATCACATCGGTCGCTCAGGCCCATATCTCCCTCGTCAAATCCACACCGACGGCCAATGCTGTTGTCACGACACCGCAGCAGATCGATCTCGTCTTCAGTGAACAGCTTGTACTTCGCGCCTCGCGCTTGGAGCTGAGCGTCATAAGTGACGGCGGGGTCAAAGAGAAAGTCGAACACATTAACGTTGACCTCATCAACGACGGCAAGACGCTACGCGCCACGCCGCATCATCCCCTCGGAGCAGGCGTCTACCGCGTGCAATGGCGCGCCGTCGGTGATGACAATCATCCGATGACGGGCGAATACAGCTTCACCATCCGATAAGCAGGTGCCAACGTCATGTCCAGCCTGCTCGACTACGCGCTTCGGTTCGCGCAGTATCTGAACCTGATGCTGCTGTTCGGATTACCACTGTTCGCGTGGTACGGTCCGGCCATCTCAACGATCAGCGCTGATCAACGCTCCCCCCTGCCCAGAGGGTTCTTGAGCCTCGGGCTCCTGATCTGTGCGATGCTCGGCTTGGCGCTGGTGGGCATTGAGATTGCCCGCAGTGCTGCTGGCATCATGGGGGTCGCGGTTTCCGAGCTGGCGCGGGACGACGTGGCCTGGTATCTGTTCGACACCGCCGCCGGGCGCGCCGGGCTGACGCGAGCATTGCTGCTGGTACTGCTGCTTGCTGTACTTGGCTGGCAGTCGCGGCGCGCCGAACGCCCATTCCCCATTCGGCGGGTAACCCTACTCGCCGGTGTGGCGCTAGTCAGCCTGGCTTGGAACGGACACGCTGCCGGTGGCGAGGGGGTAACTGGCACGGTGCGGCTGCTGGCCGGTATCGCGCACCTGCTCGCTGCCGGCGGCTGGATCGGCGCCATCTTCGCCTTGCTGATTCTGCTCGTTCGACACGGCAAACCCGCCGCGGGTGAGGGCTTACGCATGCTGTGGCGGGCACTACACACCTTTTCGCGGCCGGGCACGGTCTTCGTCGGCGTCCTGGTGGTGACCGGCATCCTTCACTATGGGGACCTGGTCGGCTGGTCCATCGCAGCGCTGTTTCACAGCCGGCACGGCAACCTGATGCTGCTCAAGCTGGCGCTATTCGCTGCGATGCTGGGCCTCGCCGCCCTGCATCGCTGGTGGTTGGTGCCCCGGCTCGAACGTGACATCCATACCGGCACCTCCTCGCACTCTGCACAGTACCTGCGACAGAGTGTGGCCATCGAGGCGACGATCGCGCTCCTGATTCTGGTAAGCGTAGCGGTACTCGGCACTCTCAGCCCGCATGGATGAACTCCTCCCGAGAAGTAGCGGGCATCAATTGAATAGTGCCGTCATGGATATTGCGCACGAATGGAGAGTATCTCATGGAGTTACGCCATCTTCGATGCTTTATTGCCGTGGCCGAAGAGCTGCATTTCAGCCGGGCCGCCGAGCGCCTGCACATTGAGCAATCTCCCCTGTCGCGGACCATCAAGAATCTCGAATCCGACCTGGGCGTCGTCCTCCTCGAACGCGCATCCCGTGGCACACGCCTGACCTGGGCCGGCCAGGTCTTCCTGGAAGATGCTCGTCGCGTCCTTATGTCCCTGGAACAAGCCAAAGCAAATGCCAAGGCTGCGGCCACTGGCTATCGCGGTACGTTGCGCATCGCCCTTTCCGACGGTATCGCCCGAGTCCGCTTAAGCACGCTGCTCGCCCTGTGTAGAGAAGAAGAACCGGAAGTCGAGATCCGGCTGTCGGAGATGCCGTTCTCGCAGCAACTGAAAGGTCTACGCAACGATATGTACGATGTCGGCTTCACACTCGCCGATGAAGTCGAGGAAGGACTCATCGCCGAGCCGGTCTGGCGTGATCCGCTGGTCGTGGCTGTGCCGGCCAGGCATCCCTTGCTGGCACATAAGCGCGTGCCGCTGGACGAGGTACTGAACTATCCATTGGTGCTTTGCCATCCCGAAGTCTGCAAGGGTTGCAGTCAGCAGTTGGAGCGCCTGCTGCAAACAGCGGGTGCGCAGCCGACCGTGGCCGAACACGTGGCCACGCATGATCTGATGTTGGCGCTGGTGGCGGCAGGCTATGGCATCGGGTTCTCCAGCGCAGCACACATTTCAGCATGCAAAACCACGGATGTGGTCGCACGCCCTCTGGCCGGACATTCCATCATGCTCACGACCTACTTGTTGAGGCCCGATATCGAGCCGTCCGAACAGTTGAGCAGCTTTATTCGCCGGGCAAGCAAGGTCGCCACGTAAATCCGGCGCCCCTGTATGGCAACAAAATCTTGGCAGCACCCCCGGTTGCAGAGCGGCTTCACCGGCCCACGGATGTCGGCGAGCTGGAGCAACCCGCTATCCACCGACGACGCGATTGATGCCACATTTAGGGCGCCACAGCGACCCAAAGCCGTTTCTTTTTAGGTCTCCATCAAGACCTGTGCGGTATGTGTCGCCGCGCTTTCCGCCGCCAGACCGCTGCCAACACGACATGCGTATGCACTCTGGCTTTATAGGTGTAAGCCAGCATCGCGCTCGCTCCAAACGGCGCCGATCCAAGAATTCGTTGTAGGCCGCCAAGCGCGTCAGCCTTGAGACTTTCCGGGTCTGAACCAAGCCTGTAGCACGACGACATTCCATCAAGACCTGTCAGGTCTTTACGGTGCCGTTACAAGCAAGAAGACTCCAATATCCGCCCCAACCAACCCCAACCGGGAGGCGGAAGCACTTGGCCACTATGAAATCAGGACTGTCTGCGAAATGGCAGGAATCGAAGAAGTTGAGGATACAGCGCCCTGACATATCCTCATAGCACTAGCCATACCACCAGTCCTACCTTTGCTGGATCGCACTCAGGCGGCGACAGCAGCAAGACGATATCCGTCCAAGTGAAACCCGGAAGCATTGTCGGAGGAGACGGATGGCTGGCACAGAAACGCGCAAGACAAGCGCCCCTCACCATTCCAAAGTGTTTTATCGACCCATTGAGGCAGCCATCCGATGGAGCAGACTGATCCGGTTTGAAACCCACATTCTCGACACCTTGGGAACCAGGCAAATTCCCGATGCCGGGGATTTTCCAAGATGGCCGATGCTTCGTCTCAACACCGAGCGCATGTTCGACGCGATCAGGAATGGCGACCTCCTGTATGGCAAAGCCGGCATTACCTGCGACGACGCTTCGCTGATCGATGATCCAGGTCTCACCGTTCGGCACGTCGATCTCAAGACATGGATGTCGCGCTTCTACCCCGACCAGAGACCTGCCTTTCTTTTCGACGCGATAGAGCGCCGGCTCCACCCGGCGGTCAGCATCGAAACCGTTCAAACGCTGCTGGCCGAACAGGAAGCACTCAAGATTCGCCTCGCGGACCGCGAACAATCCTTCAGCACGCTGCATGAGCAACATAAGCTCCTGTGCAGGCAGGCCGAAAGCTGGGACTCGGCAGGTCGCGAGGTCACACCCCGCAGCGAAACTACCTATCTCAACATCGTTGGCGGGCTGCTGACGCTGCTGCTCGGCAAGTCGCCGGGCGGCATGCCGTATTCATCATTCGAGACGATGGATTCCGTCATCAGCGCACTGCTCGCCCACTACGAAGGCCGACCGGGAATCAGCGAACGCACCCTATGGGCGAAATTCGCCGAGGCAAAGCGGCATCTGGACGCCAGCGCACGCTGACTGCAATTGCAGTCACACCGTCTGCAATTGCAGTGCAAACGGTTCCTGTGCGCTATTGAATACGAGGCACTTTCCGAACAGCGCCGACGAGCGTCAAGGAGTGCCCACCATGTCTTCGCAGATCACCGCCCCGGCGATGCCGGTTGAACGTCGCATCCTGCGCCGCGCCGAAGTCGAAGCCAAGACCGGCTTCAAGCGTGCGCACATCTACAGCCTGATGAAAGACGGCAAGTTCCCCAAGGCGCTGCGCCTGGGCGTGCGCGCCGTGGGCTGGGATTCGGCCGAGATCGACCAGTGGATCGCTGATCGCCTCAAAGAGCGCGCCTGACGCTTCTCCTTTTTCCGGTTCGTCCCATTCCGTGAGGAGAAGCCCATGCAAGTGGTATCCATCATTTCGACCAAGGGCGGCGTAGGCAAGACGACCACGGCGGCCAACCTGGGCGGCTTCGCCGCCGATGCCGGGCTGAGCGTGCTGCTGCTGGACCTGGACGTGCAGCCCACACTGTCGAGCTATTTCGAGCTGGGAGCACGCGCGCCCGCCGGCATCTACGAGCTGCTGGCCTTCAACGAACAGGACATCGAGCGCCTGGTGTCGCGCACCACGATCGCTGGCCTGGACCTGGTGCTCTCCAACGACGACAAGGGGCAGTTGAACACCCTGTTGCTGCATGCGCCGGACGGACGGCTCCGGTTGCGCAACCTGCTGCCCACCTTCCGTGCGCACTACGACCTGATACTGATCGATACGCAGGGCGCGCGCAGTGTCCTGCTTGAAATGGCCGTGCTGGCTTCCGATCTGGCGGTGTCGCCGGTCACGCCGGAGATCCTCGCCGCCCGCGAGTTCCGGCGCGGCACCCTGCAACTGATGCGGGACATCGCGCCATACCAACGTCTCGGCATCACGACCCCGCCGCTACGCCTGCTCATCAATCGTGTGCATCCGGTGTCCAGCAACGCGCGCCTCATACAGCAGGCGCTACGCGACCTGTTCCAATCCGAGCCCGGCATCGCCGTACTCGATACCAGCATCCCGGCCATCGAAGCCTACCCACGCGCATCGACACAGGCCCTGCCAGTGCATCGTGTGGAACAACGACGTCCAACAGGACGGACGACACCGGCCGCCTTCGACACGATGCGCGCACTCGCCTGCGAACTGCTGCCGAGTTGGGAACCCTCGTTCACTCGGCTGAAGGCGGGAGCGCACCGGAGGGGCGGCGTATGACCACCGCGCGATCCCTCCATCGTGGAAACAAACGGCTGAAGCCACTCATCGACTTCGCCTTGAAGGAAGGCTGGGAGGTCGTTCGCACGTCTGGCGGACACTTGAAATTCACCAAACCGGGGCTGCCTCCGATCTACACCGGCTCGACGCCCAGCGACCGCCGCGCCGGCCTCAACGCACGCGCTCGACTGCGCCGCACCAACCGCGCCACCGACCTGCAAACGACGGCAAAGGGGGGCGACGCCGATGGCTGAGCTGACCTCGCAAGACATGGCGACCAAGTTGCTGGCCGACCGCTTCGAGCGCAGCGGCCCGGTCGCCGATGCGCTCAGCGATCCCATCGCCGATACCCCCATGACGGTGACGCTGGACCAGCTCCAGCCGTATGACCTCAATCCGCGCGTCACGCGCAACCCGCGCTACGACGAGATCAAGGCATCGATCCGGGAACGCGGCCTCGATGCGCCGCCGGCCATCACCCGCCGCCCCGGCGAGACGCACTACATCATTCGCAACGGCGGCAACACACGGCTGGCCATCCTGCGCGAGCTGTGGAGCGAAGCGAAGGACGAGCGCTTCTTCCGCATCTCCTGCCTGTTCCGGCCCTGGCCCGAGCGCGGCGAGATCATCGCGCTCACCGGCCATCTGGCCGAGAACGAACTGCACGGCGGCCTGTCATTCATTGAGCGCGCCCTGGGTGTGGAGAAGGCCCGCGAACTCTACGAACAGGAGTCGGGCCAGACGCTGACGCAGAGCGAGCTGGCACGTCGCCTCAGTGCCGACGGCTATCCGATCGCCCAGCCACACATCAGCCGTATGCAGGACGCCGTGCGCTACCTGTTGCCGGCGATCCCGTCCGTGCTCTACGGCGGCCTGGGCCGCCCCCAGGTGGAACGGCTGACAGCCCTGCGCAGGGCGAGCGCACGGATATGGGAAGCACGCGGTGCGAGCAAACGGCTGGCCGTCGATTTTCCTTCGCTGTTCAACGACGTGCTCGCCGTGTTCGACGGCGACACCGACGGCTTCTCGATCAAGCGGGTGCAGGATGAACTGATCGGGCAGATGGCCGAGTTGCTGGAGGCCGACTACGACAGCTTGACGCTGGAGATCGGCGAGACCGAGAACCGGCAACGTGCGCTGACCAGCGATCCGTCGCCCCACGCGCCGCCGTCCGGCAACGCCACGGCCGCGCCCGTGACACTACAGCCACCGCACTCACCCGACCCGGCGCCGCCAGCACCCATTGCGCAGCCCCCAGCCTCATCGCCAAAGCCACAACAGGCACCGGAGCCGCCGGCAGCGTCCCCACCCTCGGAAACGCCCGACAGTTCGCAGCCTTCGGACGACGATCACGACGAACGCCTGCGAGGCCATATCGTGTCACCGGCGCCGACCACCGAGCGCTTGCAGGCGATCCAGCGCCTGGTGGCCGACCAGACCGGCGAAGCGTTGCCGGACTTCGAGGCGAATGTCTTGCAGGCAATTCCAGTGCAAGCCGGCGGGCTCTACCCGATTTCCGATGTCTGGTACATCGAACCGGGCCTGGACGCGCCGGACCGGCTGCGCGTGCATATCGTGCAGTTCGCGCGCGAGATCGCCGAGGAAGCCGGACAAGCCGAACGCATCGAGGCCGTCGATGACGGTATCGGCTTCATCTGCGACACAGGCGCCCTCTCGACGGACCCGCATGCGATGTCGCTCCTCGCTCGCGCCACGCTCACCCTTCTGCACGCCCTCAGTGCGGGATACCGGCCGGCGGCCGCAGCACCCACCACCCTCGACAACCTGCGTCTGACCGATGCCCTCGGTCCGCTGCTGCAGGGTCGGAAGAATGGCGACAAGGCTCAGGCTTCGCGCCTGAGCGACAACGGCCTGGTCAAACTCTTTCGCCTGCTGCGACTCGCGCGCCGGCTGCTGGAACTGGAATCCGGCATCGCATCGGGCACGCCCGTCTCCACCGAACCGTAAGGCAGAGGGAGACACACCATGTCGGCACCGCATCCGCTCAACCAGGCCGTGATCGCCCAGGCGCTGCACGATCTGCGCAACGGCCAGTTGCGCCGCTGCAAGGCGATGGGCTTCGGCGACCGGGAGCTGGATGCACTCAAACACCCGGAGCTGGTCAGCATGCTGGTCAACGCCACGGTGTCCTGGTGCTCGGTGAAGGTGAACCGCGAGGTACTGCAACGCCTGTTGAACCAGATGGGGGACGTCGAGAAGGAGATTGCCACCGTGGATCGCATGCTCCGCCTGGGCGCGAGTACGGAAATGGTCAGCAAGTTCTACGGCCTGACCCATCAGGAAGTGGCGCTGCGCCGGGATGTTCTCGGCCTGCCCAAACGCAAGGGCCGCCATCCGGTATTGAGCGAGGAACAGGACACCGGCTTGTGGGGGCGCTGGAAACCCGCCGTCGAACGACGCGGCATCGCGCTGGACGACGACATGGCGATGCTCGACCTCACGCTCGATCTTGCCGAAGAACTCGCCCTGCCGGCCTCCGTCATCTGGGCGACGATTCGGGGCTGGATCGACCAGGGACTGGTGTAGATCATGGAGATCGACAAGCCTCATCGTGGAGGCGGTCCGGTCTCGCTCTCTGCCCTGCTGGACGAGGCCGCCCAGCGCTTGCCGCCACGACAGGCCGGGCCGATGGCCACCGATGGATTCCTGTTCAGCGGCAACCGTCACGAGAGCGTGCCGCGCGCGCTGTTCTTCGATCATCGACTCACACCGCTGGAACGCAACGCCTGGCAGGTGTTCCGGCTGCTGCTCGACGACGACGGCATCACCGCCTTTCCCACCTACGAACAACTCCGCCCCTACCTGGCCTCGACCCCGTGCGCGTCGAAGGCGTCCCACGAGACGGTGGCGCGCGCCCTCACGCTACTGCGCCTGACGCGCTGGCTCAGCCTGGTGCGGCGAAGGCGCGATCCGCGCACCGGGCGCATCCAGGGCAACCTGTACGTGCTGCACGATGAGCCGCTGACGCCCTTCGAGGCCATGCAGCTCGATCCCGACTACCTGGACCTGGTAAACCAGGCATTGACGCATGCGAGCAAGGCCGTGCGACATATCGGCGTCCAAACGCTCAAGGAGATCGCCGAAGACCCGCTGCTCAACGGCTGCGCCCTGCCCACGCGCCTGCAGGTGCTGGCGCAGCGGTTGGCGAGCCAGGAGTGGAACCCACTCGAAAGTTATCCACAGGACGAGACGCTTCACGAAACCGAAGAAGGCCCGGAAGCCCTTCTTCGGCACGGAGAACAGCCGTCTTCGGAATCCGAAGCGGGTCGCAAAGCCCCGTCAGACGGCATTCTTCGGAATTCGAAGCAGGACCGTACAGTACGTAAAGAAAGTATTAAAAATAATAAAATACGTACAGTACCGCGCGCGCGAGAAAACCTTCGTCTGCCTCAGCGCTTTCTCGTCATGAAGGACGAACAGCAGTCAGGCGCGCTGGTCGCGCTTCAGCGGGTGGACGACACGCTGCAACAGGCGGTGCTCGACGAATGGGCGGCCCGCTGCCAGGCCGGCGGCATTCGCAACCCGGCGGGTTATCTCTTCGGGCTCATCCAGAAGGCGATCAAGGGCGAGTTCCATGCCTGGGCCGGCCAGCCAGAACATGCACCAACCGTCATTTCACCCTCGTCTCTGGAATCACTGCGCGCACCCGAACGCGACTGGTCTCCGCCAGCGATCGATCACGAGGCCGCACAGCAGCATCTGACCCGCCTGCACGATTTGTTCAAGGAGCCTTGAAGTCAGCGGCTATACCAGTGGTATAGCGCAACAGCCTGCCTTCCCGGTCCGGCAAACAGGCGGCGGCGCAATGCGGTTTGTTGACTGACAGCCTTCCGCCGCTTGTCGATGCTGGCGACTCGTCCATTCACAGCGAGTCGCCCCTATGGCAAACGAACCCCTGCAACTGAATCTCGGGTCGCTGCGCAGCGCGATGGCGCTGACGCTGCACACGCATCACGCCTCACGTATCTGGCACGGTCGCACGCCCGCCGAAGGCCGGCCCGGCATCATCGGCCTGAACGGTTTCATCTCCATCATGAACAAGCTCAAGCGCGGCGCCGAACAGGACGACCCCTACTCGGACTGGTGGATGCTGCGCGTGGAGGAAAAGATCGCCGACACCAAGACGCGCCTGCAAACGCTGCGCGAACAGGTTGACCAGGCCCTGGCCGACGTGCCGCCCGCACTCAGCCTGGGCGAGAACCTCAACGTGCAGCCGGTCAAGCTGCCGCTGTTTGTCAATTCGCAGTTGGGGTTCATGGCGGTCTACCTGCTGGCCGACTACGACGATCTGGCGCGGCGTCTGATCCTGGCGCATCACACAGCATTGATCGATCGCAGCACCCTGGAGCGCTGGCTCAACGATGGCGCGCATGCGCTGCGCAGCCTGTTCTCCCTGGCTCAGCAGTACCGCTATTCCGGCACGACGCGCAACGACTTCGCGGCGAAGAACGCAGCGGCGCGCGCGGCACTGGAGAAGTTCGGCGAACTGCCGACCGACGTGCTCGAAGGCACGCGCCGCTCGCGCTTCGCACCGCCGATCAACCGCCGGTCATCACAGGACGTCAAGCCGGAGAAGGTGGAAAACCCGAGCGCTGCGCCAGCCGACGAGGCCACGGACGACGACGCGAAGGATGACGATGCCGCGTCCGATGAGGATGAGCCAGCATGACGGAATCCACTCTCGCCGGCACACCGGCACGCTTCACGCCACTGGAACAGACGGACTTCCAGCGACTGGAACACTCAGCCTACCTAAAGGGCCTTTTAACGCCTTTTAAGGGTAAGGGTCTGGAGACCTGGGCCAACCAGTGCGCGGCATTGCGTGACGACCTGATCGTGCTGGCGCAACGGCGGGTACTGCCCCAGGCGCGCGGCTATCCCTTCAGCCTGCTCGGTGTGCAACTGGCCCAGCAGACGACTGGCGCAGGCACGACCTTTCTGCGCTGGCGCAACTTCGACCGTTCCAGCATGGGCGTCGCCTTGTGGGAAGGGCTGCTGGCCGATCCCGCGACGCCCGCTTCACTGATCGATGACCTTTACGCGATGGAGTTGCAGCGGATCGCGCTGAACATGCAGATCAGCCTCACGCACAGCATCGCCCGCCAGGCCCTCGAATGCGCCAACAAGGCGGCCCAGGCCGAGGCGGCCTACCAGCGCCGCATCCATGGGCACGGCATCACGACTCACCCCACCACTCCACAGGAGGCACCATGAGCACCCACTTCTATGGCGAAGGCAACATCGGCTCTGCGCCGGAATACCGCGAGTTTCCCAATGGCAACGATGAGCCGAACCGGCGACTGCGCTTGAACGTGTACTTCGACAACCCGATCCCGAAGCGCGACGGTGAATACGAAGATCGCAACGGCTTCTGGGCGCCGGTCAACATCTGGCATCGGGACGCAGAGCACTGGGCCAGCCTGTACCAGAAGGGCATGCGCGTCGTGGTCAGCGGACGCATGGAACGCGAGCCCTGGGAAGACAAGGACGACAATCCCCGCGAGACGTGGCAGATCAACGCGCGCAGCGTGGGCATCCTGCCGTATCGGATCGAAGCCGTGACCCTGAGCGCCAAGGGCCAGGCGGCCGAACCATCCCAAGACGAGTAACCCCGCTCCGCGATCCCGAGTGAGCGGCTGGACCAGTTTTCAGCCGCTCACTGTGCGCCAGTCGCGCGCTCGTTATACCAGTGGCATAGCGCCGCCGCGTTCCGCTGCGCTCCAATCGCCCCGGCGCTCCACTGCCTACCGAAAGCCGGTCTGAGGCAGCTCCGGCTTGTTTGCTGCCACGACTGCGCCGACTCGCCATGCTGAAGCCCATCACAGGAAACGCCATGCCATGACGAAGGAGGCCAAGCGTGCGGGTCTATCTGTGCGAGAAGCCTTCGCAGGGCAAGGACATCGCCAGGGTGTTGGGCGCCCGGCAGCGCGGCAATGGCTGCTACAGCGGCTCGGACATCACAGTGACCTGGTGCATCGGCCACCTTGTCGAAGCGGCACCGCCGGAAGCCTACGGCGAACAGTTCAAGCACTGGTCCATCGAGCAGTTGCCCATTATTCCCGAGCGCTGGCGCATCGAGGTCAAGGCCAAGACCGCCACGCAATTCAAGATCGTGAAGCAGCTTGTCGCACAAGCCGGCGAACTGGTGATCGCCACCGACGCCGATCGCGAAGGCGAGATGATCGCCCGCGAAATCATCGATCTGTGCGGCTACCGTGGGCCGGTGCAGCGACTGTGGCTGTCGGCGCTGAACGATACGTCGATCCGCAAAGCGCTTGGCGCGCTCAAGCCATCGGCCGAGACGCTGCCCCTGTACTACTCGGCACTCGCCCGCTCGCGGGCGGACTGGCTGATCGGCATGAATCTGAGCCGCCTGTTCACCGTACTCGGTCGCCGGGCAGGCTACTCGGGCGTGCTTTCAGTCGGTCGCGTGCAGACACCGACGCTGAAACTGGTGGTGGACCGCGACCGCGAAATCGCGCGCTTCGTCTCCGTGCCGTATTGGACCATCGACGTCGTGCTGTCCCACGCGGGCCAGTCCTTCACGGCAGGCTGGATGCCCCCCGGCGGCACCACGGACGCAGCCGGTCGCTGCCTGCAACAGCCGGTGGCGCAGCGGGCGGCTGACCAGATACGTGCTGGCCGTGAAGCGAAGGTGCTGTCGGTGGAGATCGAGCGCGTGCGCGAAGCCGCGCCGCTGCCGTTCGACCTGGGCACCTTGCAGGAAGTGTGCTCGCGACAGTTTGGTCTGGACGTACAGGAGACACTGGACATCGCGCAGTCCTTGTACGAAACGCACAAGGCGACGACTTATCCGCGCAGTGACTCCGGCTACCTGCCCGAGAGCATGCTGGCCGAAGTGCCGACCGTGCTCGACGCGCTGCTCGCCACCGATCCCAGCCTGCGCCCATTGATCAACCGGCTCGACAGGACACAGCGCACGCGCGCCTGGAACGACAGCAAGGTAACGGCGCACCACGGCATCATTCCCACGCTGGAGCCTGCGAAACTCTCGGCCATGTCGGAGAAGGAGCTGGGGGTCTACGCGCTGATCCGGGCGCACTACCTGGCGCAGTTCCTGCCGCATCACGAATTCGACCGCACGCAGGCGATGCTCGACTGCGCAGGGCAATCGCTACAGGCCGTGGGCAAGCAGGTCATCGCGCCGGGCTGGCGCCTGGCGCTCCCCGGAAAGAGGCAGGATGCGGCGGACGACGAGCCGGCCCAGCGCAGCCAGATCCTGCCGCCACTGGATACCGGAGCACGCTGCGGCGTCCAGCAGGTCGAACTGAAGGCACTGAAAACGCTGCCCCCCAAGCCCTACACCCAGGGCGAGCTGGTCAAGGCGATGAAGGGTGTCGCCAAGCTGGTCACCGATTCACGGCTGAAACAGAAGCTGAAGGAAACGACAGGCATCGGCACCGAGGCCACACGCGCCGGCATCATCAACGGCCTGTTGGCTCGCGGCTATCTGGTGAAGAAGGGACGCGCCATCCGCGCATCGGACGCGGCCTGCACGCTCATCGACACGGTGCCGGCGGCGATCACCGACCCCGGTACGACGGCGATCTGGGAACAGGCCCTGGACATGATCGAGGCCGGCCAGATGACGCTGGACACTTTCATCGACAAGCAATCGGCCTGGGTCGCACAGTTGGTTCAGCAGTATCGCGGCACCGTCCTGTCGATCAAGCTGCCCGAAGGACCAGCCTGTCCGGTGTGCGGCGCGACAACGCGCCAGCGCAACGGCAAGAACGGCGCCTTCTGGTCATGTAGCCGCTATCCCGATTGCAAGGGCACGCTGCCGGCCGATTCCTCGACGGGCAAGCGCAGGGCCTCGCGCAAGCGGCGCGCTGCGCCCAAAGCGTCCTGATGCCAATGAACACCTCTGCCGCGCCGGGATTTCACTGACGGCGAGGCAAACCGTCCCGCGTCCCGTGGGACTCCCCAGCGCGCGTCTCCTTCTGCAACGGTGTGCGCGTTCCGCCTGGCCGATACAGGGCCACGGGACGAGAAGGTCATTTCTCCACGAATAGCGCTCGTCGCCATTCCATTGATCAGTGTTCCTTCCGTCGATCGCGAGGGGTCTCCTGACGATTTGCCGCTGTGCGAATCGTCAGGAGACCCCTCGGGTCCACGGTACTCGGCGCCGGTGCCCGCCGGCGAAACAACGGGTTCCCTTTGTGCGCGGATGTGTGCCAGAGGCTTCCGACCCCAGCCACGAAACGGGTCGGGTGAGATTGCTGGACCAGCGGCAGGCTTTGACGACGGCCACGCCCTGCAACAGCCCACAGGTGGTGATTCTTCCCCGCCGAAGGCTCACGCCTTCGGCCGCTTTTTCCTTCACACCCACTTTCGCGGCGCCGATGCGCGACGCTCGGCAGGCAATCGGGCGACGACCGCGAGCGGATTTCGGCTCGCCAATGCACGCCAGGCCCCCGAACCTACACCCCATGCGCGCTGACCTCCGTCAGCACCATGCCCAGGCAGCTTCGGTCTTCAAAGCTGCGGTGCGGTTTCTCCGCGCCGACCGATCCAGTCCGCTTCGCATCGCTCCTGCGGACGATCGCCATGCCCTGGCGACGATGCTTCGTTCCACCCCACGGGAATCGCCCCGTCCCGTCGGGATGTGGCGCTTCCCATCCTTCATAGGAGAGCACCATGTCCTTCGATTCAGTCGCAACCAACCCCGTGACCCCTGCGGGTCTGCTGGCGCTGGCGTATGTGGGCAAAAGCCTGCCCTTGCAAGTGCTGCGCAGTGCCGCCGGACACTACATCGGCACCTTCGACGACGGTCCTGTTTCCCGCGAGTCCGTCGAGTATTTCCCGAGCCACGAGGCCGCTCGCCATGCCCTGGAAACCGGCGCATGGACGCAGCGCCAGTACCCGTGACCATCCACCTATCATCAGGAGAAAATCGTCATGAACACGATGAACGAGCAGGCGATCTTTGACGAGATCGCGCGCAACGATCTGTATTTCTCGCAAGCACCTCAAGCCTTTTTCCACGCCTGGAAGCGCGGCGTCGAGCTGGTCGGCCCCGGCCTGTTCGGCAACGGCACGCGGGAATGCCTGGACCTGGCCGTGGACAAGTGGGACTTGTGCCCGAACGTCGCCCACATCAAGAAGTCCATCGGTGCCATGAGTTCCGGCGAAAGGGTTTTTCTCGCCGCGATGGTGAGCTTCTATAACTCCAAGGACGGCGGTGCGTTGCTCAAGCGCGTCGGCGTCCATGGTCTGGCCGACCTGGGCGGCCTCGATATCGAGCGGCGCAAGATCATCGCCGCACTGATCCTCAACTACACCGGCTGGTAACAACGCCTGCGGACCGTCACCCGTGACGGCCACCGCTTCCTTCATCCCTCTGGGGTCGATCCCCGGCAGGGGATCGGCTCCGCCTTTCCTCTACTGGAGAATCATCATGAACCCCAATGCCAATCCCGTTTCCAATCCCTTCGTCCGTGGCTACAACGGCCTTTCCATTCAGCGAATGATCGCCATCGCCTACGATGACGATTGCCCGCTGACCTATCTTCCGTTGCACGCCTCGCAGTCCCATTTACGGGACGATGAGATCCTTCTGTTCGCCTGCATCTTCTGCGATGACTTCGCACTGGTCAGAGAAGAACAGAACGTGGCGGACGAACTGGCCCTACAGTGCCACAGCCACGGCGTTGCACGCACGGTGGTCTATGCCGTCATGGCGGACGACGCCGGGGCGCCGATGCATGTTGGCGATACCTACTCCGAGGAAGCCGCACGCGACGTGGTACGGCGTCTGCGTTTCGACACCGGCCACTACAGCCGCTGCTGGGAGATCAGTTCCGGGCATCTTCCCGAGGAAACGATGCAGTACCTCGAAGACCTCGCGGATACGTCCACGCTCACCGGCCTGTTGTTTGAAGCCTTCAGGATTCCTGACAGCGATGCCGTGGGCGTGAAACTGATCGCCACTCCCTGGACCGACGCCAACCTCGAAATCGTCGATGGCCGCGATGCCCAGGCCCTGCATAACGAGCAGGCGGATGCGTGCGTTCCTTCACCACTGCTGAACGTGCTGCACCTGGCCGCCATGGCGGACGTGCGCATACTGATCTTCGATCCGAACGCCGCGATACTGGACGGCCTGCCCGTCTACGAAGAATGACCCCCTCCACCTTGAGCCCCTTCACGGGGCTCTTTCCTTGTGCGGCCCGCATCACGCCGCGACTACGGTCACCGATGCGTCATCCAGAGCAAGGCCAGCAAAACAATGTTCGCCGCCGCCAGGGCGGCGAGCGCGTACAGGGACACGTTGCCGCCAACCAGGGAGATGAGCACCGCCCCCAGCAGCGGTGCAATGGCTTGGGCAATGAGTCCCGGCCGTGCCAGGCGCCCCATGAGCGGCCCGTAGCGGTCGGCCCCGAAGAACGACAGCGGCAGCGCCCCCTTGGCGATCGAGAAGATGCCGTTTCCTGCGCCGTAGAGGATCAGGGCGAGACCGACGAACGATGATCCGATCGCAAGCAGGATCAGTCCCGAGGCACACAACCCGACTGCCGCGCTCAACGTCCAGAGCGGATGATGGCGTCCACGGCCCGCCATCTCGCCGACGCGGGCGGCAACCTGCGCCGGCCCGATGAAGGCACCGAACGCGACCGCTTCCGCCAGAGAAAGGCCACGTGCCTGCAACAGCGTCAGCAGATGCACTGCGACGATCGTCACGAACATGCCGGTGATGATCTGGATCGCGGCAAACAGATGGTACTGCCGTCGCTCCAGTACCGTGAGGTGGATCGCCGGCTTGCCGACCAGATGATCGCCCACATTCTGCAAGCGGACGCTCGGCAGCTTCCAAAGGATCAGGGGCACACAAATGCCCAGGAGGATCGCGGCATAGGTCACGCAGGCACCCCGCCATCCGACATGCTCGACCAGCAGCGCCGAGAGCGGCCAGCATGCGGTGCTGGCGAACCCGCCCCACAGCGTCACCGCAGTGATGGCGGAACGCGCGTCACTGCCATAGATTTTTGCCAGCGACGCAAAGGCGGCATCGTAGAGACCGGCACCCATGCCGACGCCCAGGATGACCCATCCGAACAGGTAAAGCGGCAGGGATGACGATACGGCGAGGATCGCCAATCCAACCGCCAGCGACGTGCAGGCGAAAGTCAGGACCGGACGCCCGCCATGCTCCGCGATCGCGTCGCCCACGCGCGGAGACACCGCGCCTGCGGTCAACAACCCCAGCGAAAGCGCACCCACGACCCAGGCCATCGGCCAGCCCGTGTCCTTCGCGATGGGCTCCGCGAGCACCGCCAGCAGGTAGTACGAGCTGCCCCAGGCGAAGATCTGCACAACACCGAGGACCGGCACCACAAGGCGCGGCCTGCCGATAGAGCGTTCCACATTGGTTCTCTCAAAAGGGCCTGTTTCCGCATCGAAGGAAACCAGCGCCCGTAGGCCCCTTTTCGGGCCGGATCACGCGGGCTCGGACTGCCCGATGGCGATGGCCGACAGGTCCACGCTGGCATCGATCGGCTTGCCGGCGTCCTTGCGCTCCGAATAGCGATCCACCAACTGCGCGGCGTGCGGCCTTGTGAGAATGGTGAAACGGACCAGTTCCTCCATCACATCGACGATCCGGTCGTAGTAGCTCGAAGGCTTCATCCGGCCGCTTTCATCGAACTCCTGATATGCCTTGGCCACGCTGGATTGATTGGGGATCGTGAACATGCGCATCCAGCGGCCGAGCAGTCGCAGCGTGTTCACGGCATTGAAGCTCTGCGAACCGCCGGAGACCTGCATGACGGCGAGCGTGCGCCCTTGGGTCGGCCGCATGCCGCCCATGTTCAACGGCAGGTGGTCGATCTGCGTTTTCATCACGCTGGTAATCTGGCCGTGGCGTTCGGGGCTGCACCAGACCTGGCCCTCGGACCACATCGAGTGCTCACGCAGCTCGCGAACGGCAGGATGGTCGTCGTTGCCGATGCGATCGGGCAAAGGCAAATCGTGGGGATCGAAAATGCGCGTCTCAGCACCGAAGTACCGCAGGATGCGCGCCGCTTCCTCGACGGCCAGGCGCGAGTAGGAACGCTCGCGCAGCGAGCCGTAGAGCAGCAGAATGCGCGGCGGATGTGTGTCCGGCCCCAGGCCGTTTGCGGGCCGCTCGTACAGGAAGCGCGGGTCCAGCGCGGGCAGGTGATCCGGGTCAGAAAGAGAACGCAATGGCATCATTTACTCCTGTTTCACAAATCGGAACGGGCCATCGATCGGCAACGGGAACGGTTGCCTTGATCAATACCTTCTCCCTCGATACATCGATGGGTAAGGCATTGGCCCAAATAAAAATCACGATGGGCAGTGGATGTGCTCGGCGACTTCCATCCACGCCTTGGTCGCGACACTGAACGCCTCGCGACCGCGATCCGTCAGGGTGTAGACCTTGCGGCCTCGCCCCGACACGGTTTCCGCATGCACGGTGACGTAGCCCCCGCGCTCGAACTCGCGCAGCACCGGATAGATGGTGCCCTCCGTGGGCGTGCAGCACCCTCGGGTGGAGCACTCCACGGCCCGCGCGATTTCGTAACCGTGCATCGGACGAGCGCGCAGCACGCTCAAGATGAAGAACCTCGACAGGGACATCTTGATGAGGCCACTCCAGTACACCCGGTCGGTGTAGTCCACCGTTCGCCCGACGGTTTCCGCCAGCTCGTTCGCGTGACCCTCCATCCACTCACCCGCTCATGCTGAAATTGAGCGTGCAATGGGAACGGCAGCGGTATGCGGCAAAGTCGATCATGGCCGCATGGGAGCCGTGGCGGGGAACCACTTGCGGCCCAGCCGCAGGGCCACATGCACCATCATGATCAGCACCGGCACTTCCACCAGAGGGCCGATGATGGTCGTGAACGCGACGGGGGAGGCGAGCCCGAAGGTGGCAATGGCGACCGCGATCGCCAGCTCGAAGTTGTTGCCGGCCGCCGTGAAGGCGATCGCGGTGGTGCGCGGATAATCGACCGCGATCAGCTTCCCCATGAAGAAGCTGACGAGGAACTGGACGACGAAGTAGATGGTCAGCGGCACGGCGATCAACAGCGCGTCCATCGGCAGCCGCACCACGTCGCCGCCCTTGAGGCTGAACATGGCGACGATGGTGAACAGCAGCGCCGCCAGCGTGATCGGGCTTATCTTGGGCAGGAAAACCTTCTCGTACCACTCGGCGCCCTTTCTGCCGATCAGGATGCGGCGGGTCAGGTAGCCGGCCAGGAACGGAATGCCCAGGTAGATCAGCACGGCCTCGGTGATGGTCCAGAAGCTGACGTCGATGACGCTGCCCTGCAAGCCGAACAGCGGCGGCAGCACCGACAGGAAGAACCAGGCGTAGGTCGAGAAGAACAGAATCTGGAAGATCGAATTGAACGCGACCAGGCCCGCGACATACTGGTTGTCGCCCCGCGCCAACTGATTCCAGACCAGCACCATCGCAATGCAGCGGGCCAGGCCGATCAGGATCAGGCCGGTCATGTACTCGGGGTGGTCGCGCAGGAAGATCACCGCCAGCGCGAACATCAGCACCGGCCCGATCAGCCAGTTCTGCACCAGGGAGAGCAGGAGCACGCGCTTGTCGGCGAACACCCGATGCAGTTCCTCGTAGCGCACCTTTGCCAGCGGCGGGTACATCATAAGGATCAAGCCGATGGCGATCGGGATGTTGGTGGTGCCGACCGACATCGCGTTCAGCGCGTCGGGCAAGCCCTTGAAGATCATGCCCAGCACGACGCCCAGCGCCATGGCGGCGAAGATCCAGAGCGTGAGGTAGCGGTCTAGAAAGGACAGGCGGGATGCCGGTTGGGGTGATGCCATCAGGTAATCTCCTTGGATTCGGTACGGCCTAAGCCGGCGTCAATTCAGGGCCGCAGGGAACGGCTCCAGATGCGCGCATTGCTTGGGCAAAGTTGTGTGGCCTGACGGGTCTGCAAGATTTCTTCGGGCACCTGTCCGCGATCGAGGCGCGTGAAGCCGAGCTTTTCCAACCAGTCGTCCGCATTCGTCGTCAGCGCATAGCCTTGCTGCGCGCCGGCATCGAACGCACGGCGCATCAGCAGCAGCATGAGATTGCGGCCAATGCCGGAACCGTGATAGGCCGGCAGCACGACGATCGAGCGCAGCAGTGCGGCGTCACCATGGCGCTCGAAGCCGCCGTATCCCACGGTGTCGCCAGTCGGCAACCGAAATCGCAGCAGCGCGAGGTTCGGGTCGTCCAGGTCATCGACGGGTAGCCCGGCGGCCACCAGGGCCGCTCGCGGAGCGTCGTCCGCGCTGGCCGGCTCCGACAGCAAGGCGGATACGCCTTCTTCCTTGGTGAAGGCCAGTTGCGGATCGGACAGCAGTTCCAGCACCAGGTCGGAAGGCCGGCACAGTCGCACGCCCTTCGGAGCCACCACGATGGGCCGGTTGATCAGGATCGGATGCTCGACCATGACGCCGACGAGTTCATCGTCGCTCCACTTCGGATCGTCTAGGCCCAGTTCGCCGTAAGGCGTTCCTTTGACGCGCAGCAGGCCGCGCGCGGTCATGCCCATGCTGGCGATCAGCGAAGCCAGGGTGGCGCGGTCCGGCGGCGTCTTCAGGTACTCGATGACAACCGGCTCTATGCCGCTCTGGCGAAGCATCGCCAGTACGTTGCGCGAAGTGCCGCAGTCGGGGTTGTGGTAGATCGTGAATTCGCGCATTCAGGCTTCCTGTGACGAGGACATCTTCAACCACACTTATTGCTTGCCGATGTCGCGCACCTTGTTCTGCAAGGACATGCTGTCCAGGCTTCGCAGAGGCAGGGACAAGAACAGTTCGATACGACGCCGGAAGACACGGGCGGTGTCCGCGAAGGCCAGATGCTTCTCGACCTCGCTGCCTTCCACTGCGGCCGGGTCCGGCACACCCCAATGGGCGGTGACGGGCTGCCCCGGCCAGACCGGGCAGACCTCGCCAGCGGCGTTATCGCAGACCGTGATGATGAAATCCAGCAGCGGCGCGTCGGGCAGCGTGAACTCATCCCAATTCTTGCTGCGATATCCCGTGGTAGGCAGTTCCAGCTTCTCCAGGGTCGCCAGCGCAATCGGATGCACTTCGCCCTTGGGCATGCTGCCGGCCGAATAGCCGAGGAACTTGCCTTTGCCGAGGTGGTTGAGGAGTCCTTCGGCGATGATGGAGCGTGCCGAATTGCCTGTGCAGATGAACAGGACGTTGTAGATTCTTTCGGTAGTCATAGAAATTTCTCGAATCAGCAGCAGGAAGACTTGGCTTGCACGGCGATGCCGGCAGGCCGGTCACTTACTCCGGCAGGCGCACAACACGAGCCAGCAGCCGGAGCAGCCGCTGGTTCCGCGCCTTCATGAAACACCGGGATATTCCCCAGGGTGTGGAAGTGCTCCCAAGCCACGCCTTGAGGATCGGTGACCCAATGCTTCTCGCTGCGCGCGTAGCAGCACGTCGTCTCGCCGTCGTCGAGCAGCGCCATGTCGGCCGCCTGCGCACGCGCCTTCAGGGCGGCGAGTTCTTCGGTGGAATCGGTCTGAATGCCGAGATGGTCGATGCCCGGCTTGTCGCCGCGCGTGGAGATCGCAAAGTTGACCGGCGGGTCTTCGAGCATCCACTTCGCGTAATCGGACTCGACACGCGCCGGTTGCGCGGCGAAGAGTTGCGAGTAGAAGCCGATGCTGCGGCTCAGGTCATCGACGTTCAGGTGAACATGGAAGCGTTTCATGAATACTTCTCCTTTCAGCAGGACGCACAGGGGTCCGAATCGGAGACTTCGCAGGCAGCGCCCTGGCAGCAGTGCTCGGTCATGTAGCCGAGCAGGCCATTCATCTGCGCGAAATCGGCGCGATAGATCAGGTTGCGCCCCTGCTGCTCGACCGTGACCAGCCCGGCGTGGGCCAGCTCCTTCAGATGGAAGGAGAGCGTGTTGCGGGCCACGTCGAGCTGGTCGGCCAGGACGCTGGGCGTCAGGCCCGCCGGCCCCGCCACCACGAGGGCGCGGAACACGCGCAGTCTCTGGGTGTGGGCCAATGCGCTGAGCGCTGTAACGGCTTGATCTTCGTTCATGCTTCGATGATACAACGATTGTAGAACTATTGGCAAGAAACTATCCCGACTCACCGAGGCGGCTGCGCCGTCAGTGCCTTGATCGACAAAGGGGGAGCGCGCAAGAACGCATTGCGGCGCGACACCCCCCGCCCGGCTCCTCCATGCTTCCCGCCATGTTCCGCTGATCCGTCAGCGACATGCCCAGGTAGCCACGGTCTTCGAGGCTACGGCGCGGTTCCGACCGCGTGACCAATCCAGTTCGCACCAGCATCCCATGCGCGAACGTTCGCCCCTCCCAGGGCGAAGGATGCACAAGCAGTACCTGGATCGTTCGATCCATCAACCCGCGCGGGGGTTATGCCTCCCCGCCAGGGTGGGTGTGTCTCCGCCTTCTTGTCCCTCAAGTCTGGAGATTCACCATGACCACTTCATCCGAAAAGTCCTACTTCGACCTCCACATCACCGGCCTCGGGTATCTCAATCGCATCCGCGAAGTGAAGCCCAAGAAAGGCGATGCCTTCCTGGCCTGCGACATTGCGGCGCTCAATGGTCCGAGCGATGCCCCGGAATACCGCCGTTTCGACGTGCGTGTTTCGGGCAGCGAAGCGCAGCATCTGATCCGCCGTTGCGTCCCCGCCGTCGAGGCTGAACGCAAGGTGCTGATCGGGTTCCGCCTGGGCGACCTGTGGACCGACATCTTCACCTACACCAAGGGGAAGAATGAAGGTAAACCGGGCGTCAGCCTGAAGGCCCGCCTGCTCTTCGTGAGCTGGATCAAGGTCGATGGCCAGTTCGTCTACAAGGCCGAACCCAAAGCCTCCGAGGAAACGCCTCGCGACGAAACGCCCGCCGTTTCGAGCGAGACCGCGACCCAGGATGCACCCGCATCCGAGGAAGCGATTCCCGAGACCGACACCGCCGACACCCCGGCGCTGGCCGAGTCGTTCTGACCCACAAGGCCCCTCTCCGGGGCCTTGCTTTCCTTCCCGCCATCGAGCCGCCGATCTTCCGAGGTCGGTGTCTCGCGGCTTTTCATCATCGTAAGGAGCTGCCTCATGATTACGCTTCCCGGCCAATTGGCCATCAAGACCATCCACGGCAGGAACGGCGACTTCAACGTCGGCCGCCTTGCTACGTCCGTCTGCGAGTTCGTCATCAAGAATGCCGAGCTGGACCAGTACCGCGAAGGCAAGTACGAGGGCGATTTCGTCATCACCGAAATCCGCCCTTCGATGTACTACACGAGCGGCCGCATGGTCATCGAGCTTCGCGCCCATTTGGGCGGCATGACCTTATCGAACATCGATCCCCTGAGCCGCGATGAAGCCAACCGGCTGAGTCCGCAGGAAGTCGATCCGATCGACGAGGAAGCGCAAACGTCTGTCTCCTCCACTTCGGCACCTGTCGAAGCGAAGGCGGCAACGTCCGACGATCCCCTGGTCGATACCACGCCGTTCGGTGTGGACGTTCCAGCCAAGCCGGCTTCCAAGCCGGTGACGCAGGACGACGACGCCACGCTGTTCGGCGCGCTCTGGCCGCTCAGCGAGATCGTCAAGCTCGATGCCACCGTCGATCGTCGCCTGTTGCGTCAGCAACGCGACCGTCTCGGCGCCTTGGGCTACGAGTTCGCACCGCTGTCCCAGGACTGGCATCTCGCCTCCGCCTGATCCACCCGTCGCTTCCCGCGACGTTTCAACCACCCGCCGGGGTACTTCCCCGTCGGGGGAGTGCTCCGGTTTTTTCACAGGAGAACTCCCATGGGCTGGTATTTCTCGCGGCAAACCCGCGACCAACTGATCCACAAACTGATCGAACCGCAGGAAGCCGAAAACGCTCGCTCGGAGGTCATCGCCCACGCCCTGCGCGGCAACGTGCTGTGGTCCGTGGTGCGCATCACTGCCAAGCAGGCGGGATTCATGAAGCTCGCTGCCGGCGATTCCATCAACGTCATCCGCTGCGACCTGCTGCAAGGCTCGGGTGGCGAATGGGGCCACAAGCCCCTGGATGAATCCATGCACCCCTACTACTACTCGTGCCCCTTGCGCTATCTCGACATGGCGCCGGTGCAATCCCCCGAGTGGCGCGAAGGAGTGCTCGCCCATCACGCACGTCGGCGCATGCCGGCGTCGGCGGCCTGAGCACGGGAGGTACGTCATGGACTCGATCCTGGCCTCCCTTCCGGCATCGTTGCTGGGCCTCGTCGAAGATCAGTTGTCCAACAACGAAGTCTCCTCCGACGAGGAACTGCTCGATCACTTCGTCAGCGAAGGTCTCACCGAGGAACAGGCACGGCAGGCGCTGACCTACCGCGACCAGTACCTCGTCAACATCTACCTGGACGGTTTCACACCGATCCTCAAGGGGAACGAGGCGCTTCGCTTCAACCCCTACAGCCGGCAATTCGAGCCGGAATGATCCGCAGGCCCTTTCTTCACGGGGCTGCACTCCTCTTTACCTGACCCATCCAGGCCCTGCTCCGCAGGGCTTTTCTTTGTCCCATGCAATCGCGCGAATCCGGCTTCTGGCCTCTCGATGCCGATTGCTCCAATCCTCAAGGAGATAGTCATGCAACTCTCATCCCGTTTTGCCCATCGTTCTCCGGTGCTGCGCTCGGATCATCCGCTGTCGGATGATCAGATCCGCACCGTCGCCCCATCCATCTTCGCGGAGACCCCGCACGAAAGCCGTTCCCAGCGCTACAGCTACATCCCGACTGCGGCGGTGTTGACGGAGCTGCGCAATGAGGGGTTCCAACCGTTCATGGTGTGCCAGACACGTGTGCGCCACGAAGATCGCCGTGACTACACCAAGCACATGCTGCGGCTTCGCCACGAGAGCCAGATCAACGGCACCGAGGCGAACGAGATCATCCTGCTCAACTCGCACGATGGCACCAGCAGCTATCAGATGCTGGCAGGCATGTTCCGCTTCGTCTGCCAGAACGGCCTGGTGTGCGGCGACACGTTCGCCGACGTCCGCGTTCCTCACAAGGGCAACGTCACCGATCACGTCATCGAAGGCGCCTATGAGGTCTTGCAGGGTTTCGAGCGAGTGCAACACTCGCGCGACGCCATGCGTGCCATCGCACTCGAAGAGGGTGAGGCGGAAGTCTTCGCCAGATCGGCGTTGGCCCTCAAGTACGACGATCCCGGCAAAACCTTGCCGATCACGGAGAGTCAGGTTCTGCGGCCACGTCGTTTCGACGACAACCGTTTGGACCTCTGGTCCACCTTCAACCGAGTGCAGGAGAACCTCGTCAAAGGCGGCCTGGCCGGCCGTACCGCGAACGGGCGCCAGCAACGCACGCGGCCCGTTCAAGGCATCGACCAGAACGTCCGGCTGAACCGGGCGCTCTGGCTGCTGGCGGAAGGTCTGCGTCAGTTGAAAGCCTGACCATCAAGCGGATCATGCCCATGACGGCATGGTCCGCTTTTTTCTTTCAGCGGAAGTCCCTGGGACATACCCGGCAAACAGGGTTGTGTCGCGTGACGGTTTTTCGCTCCCGCTCATCGGCCTCTTGAAGCAGGCTACCCCCATGTCCGTCGGCGTTGCCGACAACATGCCCAGGTAGCCGAGACCTTCAAGGCTACGGTGCGTTGCGACGCACAGGTCGTTCCCTTTGCCAAGACGCCTACGGCGTTTCCTTCCATCCCCCTGGGGCAGTGACTGCCCTCGCGGGTGGTGCTGCCTCTCTTTACTTCGAGGACATCACCATGCCTGCATCCACATCATCCAGTGTGCTCTATCGCATCGACGAATGCCCCGACCTCATGGCCGACGGCTGCATCGGCGACGAGCACGGCAACCTGGTCTTTCTGTCCGTCTGGGCACGCGACACCGCCGTCCAGGAGTTCCTGGCCCGCCTCACCCTCGGTCGATCCGAGCAGGGGCTGGACCAGTTCCATCTCGTCACCGATCAGGGAGCGTCGATCCCGGTGTTCGTCGGCAACACCGACAACCTGGAGAAGCGCACCACGCGCGCCTTCCGGCGCACGCTGTTCGGTTCCATGGCCCATCTGTGGCTGTTCGACAAGCGCTGCGTGAAGCCCGACAAGGCCAACGCCAGCGCATTGGCACTACTGCCCAGGGCAGTCACCGACCACACCGAACGCCTGTGGGCGCTGGTGCAGGAGACCTGCCCGTTGCCGTTACTCGACCACTGGCGCGATGCCGTGCTGGCGCTGTTGCAGTCGCGGGACATGCTGACCCGCCTTCCGTTCGCCCTCGGGCCGCTGGAAGGCCATCGGCTGGCCCTGGATGTTCCGGCGCTGACCACGGCGCTGGGCGATCTGATCCGCAGCGGCACGCTGGGCGTTTCGCAGTACGAACTGGCCTCGGGCAAGCCGCTTCGGCGCGCGGCCTGACGCCTCCATATCGGGCATGTGCGTCGCGCATGCCCGCTTTCATCCCACTTCTTCACAGGAGATTCTCATGGCTCTCATGTTCCCGCGCCTTGCGCGCAACTTCATCAAGAACGGCTACTTCCCAACGGACGAACCCACGCTGGAAAGAACCTTGACCGCGCTGGTGCCGTCTTCCGGTGCCATGTGCATCCTCGATCCCTGCGCCGGCGAAGGCGTCGCGATCGCCGAAGCCGCTCATGCCCTCGGGCGCGAACAGGTGAAGGCATTTGCGGTCGAGTACGACGCGGAGCGCGCCACCCACGCGCGCAGACTCGTCGATCGTTGTCTGCACGGCGATCTGATGGACGCGCTGATTTCCCGCCAGTCCTTCGGACTGCTGTGGCTCAATCCGCCCTATGGCGATCTGACGCGGGGCGTCGATGGCAACATCGGCTACCAGGGTCAGGGCCGCGCACGGCTGGAAAAGCTGTTCTATCAACGCAGTCTGCCGCTGTTGCAATACGACGGCGTGCTGGTGCTCATCATTCCGGCCTATGTGCTCGATGCCGAGTTCGTCGGCTGGCTGACCCGCCACTTCGCCGACCTGCGCATCTACCGTGCGGTGGACGTGCAGTTCAAGCAGGTGGTGATCTTCGGCCGGCGCGTGCGTCAGCGTGAGCAGGTGTCGGACGACGCCAAGACGGCGCGCAGCCTGTTGCTGCAAGTCGGGCAAGGCGACATCGAAGCCGAGGAATTGCCCTGCGAATGGCCGTTCCAGCCTTACACGGTTCCGGCGTCTCCCGTCGAACCGGAGCACTTCTATCGCATCACGCTCGAACCCGAGCAGTTCGCCGACGAGGTACAGCGCCTGCAAGGGCTGTGGCCGTCGATCGACACGCACCTGGGCGCCGCGCAGCAATTGCCACGGCCCCCGGCGCGCGCCCTGTCGCACTGGCATCTCGCCCTGGCCCTCGCGGCCGGCGCGATATCGGGCGTCGTGACTTCCGAGACCGGCAAGGTGCTGGTGGTCAAGGGCGACACCCACAAGGAGAAATCCTTGGCCACGGAGTACACGGAACGGGATGACGGCTCGGTCGCCGAGACACGCATCCTCACCGATCGCTTCGTACCCGTGATCCGCGCGTGGGACATGACACCCGGCTCCCCGACTCGGGGGCAGGTGCTCACCATTCGCTGATCGTCATCCCTCGACGGTTCGCCGTCGCTTTCATCCACCCACAGGGGTCCAGTCGCCCCCGTGGGGTGCCGTGGCCCCTTTTCTTTGAGAGGTAATCACCATGGCACTCGCACTTCTGTCTCAACCACGCTTTCCGGCCGGCCACACGGTCATGACCGCAGGCGTGAACGACCTGGTTCAACGGGGTGTATTCAATCCCGGCCCCTATCTCCGACGCCATCTCGATGGCGACTGGGGCGATCTCTGCGACGAAGACCGGCGGCAAAACGATGCCGCGTTGAAGTCCGGCGAGGATCGGTTGTTCTCGTCCTACCAGGTCACGCCCGACCTGAAACTTTGGATCATCACCGAATGGGATCGCAGCGTGACCACGTTGCTGTTGCCTGAAGAGTATTGATCCGCTTTCTCCGCGACGTGTGAGCGTCGCGTTTCTTCCCAACCCTGGGGCATGTCACCGCCCCACGGGGGAGGTGCATGCCCCATTTTCTTTGGAGCATCACCATGTCCCTCGATCTCGAAACCCGTCCCGACACCGCCGCGCAGGGCGACCTGCTGGAAGCGGCAGCTTCTCCACTCACCATCAGCTTGCAGGATTTCGTCACCGAGTTCGGCGACGAGCTGCTGGATTCTCTCAATCGCGCCAATCCGCCCGTCTATGCCGGACAGGCGCGGGCGCATCGCCAGGACATCCTGGCCGGCCTGAAGCGGAAGTTGTTTGCCGCCCAGGCCGAGGTCGTCCATGCCGTCACCGAGCTGCTGGTCGATCGTGGCGAACGCGCCGCGATCGTCAACGGCGAAATGGGCTGCGGCAAGACGACCGTCGGCATCGCCACGGCCGCGGTGCTCAATACCGAAGGCTACCGTCGCACCTTGGTGCTCTCGCCACCCCACTTGGTCTACAAGTGGCGGCGCGAAATCCAGGAGACGGTGGCCGGCGCCAAGGTCTGGGTGCTCAACGGCCCGGACACGCTGGTCAAGCTGCTGAAACTGCGTGAGCAGTTGGGCGTGCCGCCCCAGGGGCAGGAGTTCTTCGTTCTCGGCCGTGTGCGCATGCGCATGGGCTTTCACTGGAAACCGGCGTTCGTGCGCTGGCGCACCCTTCACGGCGACGTGGGGGCGTGCCCGCATTGCGGCCAGGTCATCACCGACCTGGACGGCGAGCCGATCAACCCGGTGGAACTCGAAGCGGAGGAAACCCGCCGCAAGTGCGGACACTGCGCCTCGACGCTGTGGACGCTGATCCGTCCCCGGCGCCTGTCGGCCAACGACCAGTCGCAAGCCGTGCTCAAGGCCCTGAAGCGTATTCCCACGATCGGCGAAGTCACCGCGCAGCGGCTGATGAAGAAGTTCGGCGAGTCGTTCCTGGCTTCGATGCTGGGCGACAACCTGTACGAGTTCATCAACCTCATGGACGACAACGGCGAGCTGGTGTTTTCCGACCGGCAGGCCCAGCGCATGGAACGTGCGATGGCCTCGATGGAGTTCGGCTTCGGCGAAGGTGGTTATCAGCCTTCGGAATACGTCAAACGCTACCTGCCACAAGGCACGTTCGACCTGCTCATCGCCGACGAGGCGCACGAGTACAAGAACGCGGGCTCCGCCCAGGGGCAGGCAATGGGGGTCTTGGCCTCCAAGGCGCGCAAGACGCTGCTGCTGACCGGCACCTTGATGGGCGGTTACGGCGACGATTTGTTCTACCTGCTGTTCCGCGCCCTGCCTGGGCGAATGATCGAAGACGGCTACCGGCCGAGCAAGCAAGGCAGTCTGACGCCGGCTGCGATGGCGTTCATGCGCGACCACGGCGTGCTCAAGGACATCTACTCCGAGAGCAACGGCTCGGCCCACAAGACCTCCAAGGGCAGCAAGATCACGGTGCGAACCGTGAAGGCTCCCGGCTTCGGTCCCAAGGGCGTGCTCCGCTGTGTATTGCCGTTCACGGTCTTCCTCAAGTTGAAGGACATCGGCGGCAACGTGCTGCCGCCCTACGACGAGGAGTTCCGCGAAGTGGCGATGAACGCGGAGCAGGCGCAGGCCTACGGACGCCTGGCGGGGCAACTGACCGCCGAGCTGAAGCAGGCGCTGGCGCGTCGAGATACGACGCTGCTGGGTGTGGTCCTCAACGTGCTGCTGGCCTGGCCGGACACGTGCTTTCGGTCGGAGACGGTCAAGCATCCGCGCACCCGCAATCTGTTGGCGTTCACGCCGTCGCTGTTCACCGATCTGGAGGTCATGCCGAAGGAGCGGGAACTGATCGACATCTGCCGCGAGGAAAAAGCGGCGGGCCGCAAGGTGCTGGTCTACAGCGTCTACACCGGAACCCGCGATACCACGTCGCGGCTGAAGGGGCTGCTGGAGCAGGAAGGCTTCAAGGTGGCGGTGCTGCGCGCGAGCGTGGATGCCTCCCGCCGCGAGGACTGGATCGCCGAGCAGCTTGATCGCGGCATCGACGTGCTCATCACCAATCCCGAGTTGGTGAAAACCGGCCTGGATTTGTTGGAGTTCCCGACGATCGTGTTCATGCAGTCGGGCTACAACGTGTACTCGTTGCAGCAGGCCGCGCGCCGTTCCTGGCGCATCGGCCAGAAGCAGCCGGTCACGGTGATCTACCTGGGCTACGCGGCCACCTCGCAGATGACTTGCCTGGGGCTGATGGCCAAGAAGATCACGGTGTCACAGAGCACGTCGGGAGACGTGCCGGAATCCGGGCTCGACGTTCTGAATCAGGACGGCGACTCGGTGGAAGTGGCGCTGGCACGGCAGTTGGTGCATTGAGCATCGCTCGATCTTTGGCGGCCCCTTCGGGGGCCGTTCTTTTGGCAGCGAAACATCAACCAGAGGCGGACAAGCCCTTCAAGATAGGACACGAAGTAGTAGGCCAGGTGCCGGAGCATTTTTCCCGTAATGACATCAGGTGTTGCTTCAATCGCAACAAGGTCTCAACCCGGACTTCCACCTCGCGGATGTGCTCATCTATGAGTGCGTTGACCTCACCGCACTCCTCAACGGGCGCATCCCTCAGCTCCAGCAGAGTCCGCACTTCCTCCAGCGTCATGTCGAGAGAACGGCAGTTCCGTATGAACTGCAACCGTTCGATGTGCGTGTCGCCGTACAGCCGGAAGTTCCCCTCGCTGCGCGGAGGCTCCGGCATCAGCCCCTCCTTCTCGTAGTAACGGATGGTCACGACCTCACACCCGGTCCGTTTGGCGAGATCACCAATCTTGATGCTCATAGGCAAATCCTCACGGCACAGCTTGACTCTATAGTAACTATAGATGATTAAATGCTCAACGTAAACGAGACCTGCAAGAAGGTTTGCCATGAGCACATGCGACTCAAAGGGCTGCGGCGGTAATTCGTCGAGGCCCACACCTGCACAACAGCGTGAGATGAAAGCGGATGCCGACCTGGGTTCCACGCTGGCGATCTACCGCATCGACAATATGGATTGCCCCACCGAGGAAGCACTGATTCGCAGCAAGCTCACCGGCATGCAGGGTGTTGCCAAGCTGGACTTCAATCTCATGCAACGCACGCTGAGCGTGCATCATGAGCTGCCATCGTTGGCGCCCGTGGAACAGGCTCTTGCAGCAGTGGGCATGCAAGCGGTCCGGACGAACGATACGGCGACCGAGCAAGCCACGAAGCTATCCATCCAGAGGATGGACTGCCCTACGGAAGAAGCACTCATCCGCGCAAAGCTCGTTGATGTGCCTGGCGTCTCGGACCTCGACTTCAATCTGGTGCAGCGCACGCTCACGGTCCGCCACGCATCGGGCGTTCTGCCAAATGTGCTTGCCGCACTCAAGACCATTGACTTTGATGCGCGTGTAGTCGAGCCGGCAGAAACATCCGGCGTCCCGGAGCCAGCACAAACGAAGTGGTGGCCGCTGGCGATTTCGGGCGTGACGGCCATCGCAGCCGAGATCATGTACTGGCTCCATGACGGCAACCATTGGTCGGTTATGGCGCTGGCGCTGGTCGCCATCCTTACGGGAGGTTTGCCCACCTACAAGAAGGGTTGGATAGCGATCAAGAACCGCAACCTCAACATGAATGCGTTGATGTCGATTGCGGTTACTGGCGCCATGATCATCGGGCACTGGCCTGAAGCGGCCATGGTCATGGTCCTGTTCGCGCTGGCTGAAGTGATCGAAGCAAAGTCCTTGGATCGCGCCCGCAACGCGATACGCGGCCTCATGGACCTCACACCCGAGCGGGCCACGGTGCGACAGCCAGACGGAACCTGGAGCGAAGTAGAGGCTAAGCAGATTGCTATCGGCAGCCAGGTTCGGGTCAAACCAGGAGAACGCATTGCGCTCGACGGCGAGGTTGTGGAAGGCCGCTCCACCGTCAACCAGGCTCCAATCACCGGCGAAAGCATCCCGATCGAAAAAGCGCCCGGCGATCAGGTCTTTGCTGGGACCATCAACGAGTCTGGCTCTTTCGTATATAGCGTCACCGCTGCCGCCAGCAACTCCACCCTGGCGCGCATCATTCATGCTGTGGAAGCCGCCCAAGGCAGCCGTGCGCCGACTCAACGTTTCGTCGATCAATTCGCTCGCTGGTATACGCCCATTGTATTCGTGGTAGCGCTTGCTGTTGCCGTCTTTCCGCCGCTGTTTCTCGGTCTGGCATGGCTCGATTGGGTCTACCGCGCACTGGTTCTACTTGTGATCGCCTGCCCGTGCGCGCTGGTCATTTCCACCCCCGTCAGCATTGTCAGCGGCCTGGCTGCCGCAACGCGGCACGGCATTCTTGTGAAGGGCGGCGTCTATCTGGAAGAGGGTCGAAAACTGAAATGGTTGGCGCTCGACAAAACCGGAACAGTCACCCATGGCAAACCGGCGCAGACCGATTTCATCACTTGGCGCGACGCCGATCCTGATAGTGCCCACGTACTTGCCGCCAGCTTGGCGGCACGTTCCGATCATCCAGTCTCGAAAGCTGTGGCATTGGCCGCTGAAACGGACGGAATAACAGTAAGAGAAGTGGTTGACTTCAACGCCCTACCTGGTCGGGGAATTAGCGGCCGCATTGGTGACTCGACATATTTCCTGGGCAACCATCGAATGGTCGAAGAACTTGGGAAATGCTCACCGGAGTTGGAGGCGCGCCTGTCATCGCTGGAAACCGATGGCAAAACGGTAGTGATGTTGGTCGGAGACGATGGCGTGCAGGCCTTGTTCGCAGTCGCCGACACGATAAGGAGCAGCAGCCGGGATGCCATAACTGATCTGCACGCGCTGGGCGTAAAGACTCTGATGCTCACCGGAGACAATCCTCACACTGCCCAGGCAATCGCCCGGCAGGCAGGGATTGATGATGCCCAAGGCAACCTGCTTCCAGAGGACAAGCTGCGCGAAGTCGAACGGTTGGCGCTTGATGGCAAGGTTGGCATGGTTGGTGATGGGATCAACGACGCACCAGCGTTGGCACGAGCGGACATCGGTTTCGCCATGGGTGCCGCCGGCACCGACACCGCCATTGAGACGGCGGATGTAGCGTTAATGGACGACGACCTGCGCAAGATACCGACCTTTGTTCGCCTCTCCCAAGCGACTGCCAGAGTGCTGATGCAGAACATCGTTCTAGCACTCGGCATCAAGGCTGTTTTTCTGGTGCTCACTTTTACTGGACAGGCGACCATGTGGATGGCGGTGTTCGCTGACATGGGTGCGAGCCTACTGGTGGTCTTCAACGGACTACGGCTTCTAAGAAGCTAGTCGGAAGTACACCTGCTTCAAGCTGACTGTCGATCTACAGCCGATAAGCGACTTTCAATAGGAATCATCATTCGAGTTCACTAGCCAAGAAATCGGGCGGTCCGCAGTTCCCTTTGTTCGCTGATGCGACGGCCTTCCCCTGCGATGGTGGCACCACGATGCCCTTGGGAGCCGCCGCATGCCACCCATTCGCCGCCAACACCTGGCCGGACACACCGCGCTTGCCGCCGGCCTGATTGCCGTCGCCCTGACCACCGGATGCGCCACGTCCTCCGTCGCGCCACCCGTCATCGAGCCGGAGCCCGAAGCACGCGCGCAGCCCGTGCCGGACGGCTGGATTCCCATCGTCCGGTATGGCCGCTACACCCTGGTGGAGCTGGTCCCGGAGACCGCCCAGCAAGACCTGCTGCTGCAGGTCATCGACGTGTCGATGCCGGCGACCTTGCCCGCGACGGTCGGCGAGGCGCTGCGCTACGTGCTGCTGCGTTCCGGCTACACCCTTTGCGAAGCCGATCCCGACGCCGCAGCGCTCCACCATCTTCCCTTGCCGGCGGCGCACCTGCGGCTTGGGCCGCTGTTCCTGCGCGACGCCCTGCTGACGTTGGCGGGGCCGGCCTGGGAGCTTCAGGTCGATGACGTGGCGCGGCGCGTGTGCTTCACCCAGGAACAGGAGCCGCTGCCATGACCCTGCCTCCCGATTTCCATCCGACATCCCGCACCCGCCTGCTGCGCGTCGCCGCAGCGACCTGGCTGCTGCTCGTCAGCGCGGCCGTCGTCGTCAATCACGTGTCCCTGTCCCGTCTCGCCGAGGAGGTGCGAGCCAGCGCACCGGCCATCGAGGTCGCGCTGCTGGATGGCCGCCTCACCGAACTGGAGTCGCGCACGGATAGCATCGGATACCAGCCCGAACCGCTGACCCAGGCCAGCCTCGACGCGGTTCGCCAGGCCCTGGAGGAACGGCTTGCCCGGCTTGAACAGGCGGACCCCGCGCAGGACGTTGCCACCGACATCGCGCACCTGCAAAGCCGTGTGGAACAGCTCGAAGCGCGTCTGAAGGAAGTCCGCCAGACGCCGGCACCCGCCGCCGCGCCGCCACGTCGCCCGCCCCCGGCCGAGGCCGCGCGACCCACGACCGTCGAGCCGCCATTCCGCCTGCTGGACATCGAACTGCGTGCCGGCGAGCGCTTCCTGTCCATCGCGCCCGCCGATTCCCGTTCGCTCGCGTCGGTGCGCGTGCTGCGTCTCGGCGAGACCGAGAGCGGCTGGCGGCTCGAATCCCTCGAAGGGCGCACCGCGACCTTTCTGTTCAACGGGCAGGCGCGGCGTTTGAGCGTGCCGTAGGAGGTCTTCGTGAAGCCGTGGTTCGTTCGTTTCGTTCTGGCGTTCGCCGTCACTTCGATGGCTTCGGCGGTCGCCGTCGCGCAGAACGCGCCTGCCGCCGATTCCCGCATCGTCCAGAGCCGGGACAGGGCCGCCATCGACGCCGATCTCGACGAACGCCTGGCGCGGGATTGGGGACTGCAAACCGAAGAGTGGGCGCGCTACCGGCAGTTGATGCAGGGACCGCTGGGCGTGTATTCGCCCGGCCTCGATCCCTTCACCGCCCTGGGCATCGAAGCGCGCACGGACGAGGAACGCCGACGTTACGCGGAGCTTCAGGTCCAGGCCGAGGCCCGCCGCGTCGAGAAGCTGCTGGCGTACCAGCGCGCCTACGACGACGCCTGGCAGCGGCTCCATCCCGCGCTTCAGCCCGTTGTCCTGACCGATGCCGGCGCTGCCCCCGCCACGTCCGGCGCCCTCGGCAGGCTGGCGGTCTTCATCAAGGACGACTGCCCGCCCTGCGAGCAGCGTGTGAAGCAGTTGCAGGCAGCGGGAACGGCTTTCGATCTCTACATGGTCGGCAGCCGCCAGGACGATGCGCGCATCCGGCAATGGGCCGCCAGGGCGGGCATCGAGCCGGCCAAGGTCCGCGCGCGGACCATCACCCTGAATCACGACGCGGGCCGGTGGCTGTCGATCGGTGTGCCGGGCGAGCTGCCGGCCGTCGTGCGCGAGGTCAACGGGCAATGGCAGCGTCAATGAGCCTGTACCGCGCGAGCGCGCTCTGCCTGCTTTTCTTCGCCGTCTGGATCACGCCCGCCCAGGCACGGGAGATTCCGCCGCCGGCCTATCAACTGGCCGCGCACGACGCCGGCATTCCCTCCGCCGTGCTGTACGCCGTGGCCTTGCAGGAAAGCGGCATCGAGCTGCGCGGACGGCGAACGCCCTGGCCGTGGACCTTGAATGTCGCCGGCCAGGCACGCCGATTCCAGACCCGCGAGGCCGCCTGCGCGAACCTGCGGCGCGCGCTGCGGGAAGTGCCGGCCACGCGCATCGACGTCGGGCTGGGACAGATCAACGCCGGCTACCAGGCACACCGCTTCGATCACCCCTGCGAGCTGCTGGACCCGTACCGGAATCTCGCACTCGCCGCCACGATCCTGCGCGAGCACCACAGGCCCGGCGATGACTGGCTGCTCGCCATCGGCCGCTACCACCGTCCCGCCGGTGGCGCGCCGGCAGCCCGCTACCGCCACAGCGTTCAGCAGCATCTGGCGCGCGTACAGGGCAGCCCGGTTCCGACCATCGCATCGAGGAGCCTTCGACCATGAACATCCGCCTGCGTGTGTTGCCTCTGCTGGGTCTGCTGGCCCTCACCGCTCATGCCACCGACCAGCCCCTTGTCGTCGTCGAGGATCGGGGTGGTACTTCCGCGCTGCCCTACTACCAGGCGCTGGATCTCCAGCCTCAAGCCTCCCGCCGGGAACGCCCGCCGCCGCGCATCGAGCTGCCGCCACAGGGGGAGCGCCTTGGCGAAGCCGACATGCTGCCGGTGCGTTCCCCGTCGCTGACGCCGGGTGCGATCGAGCGCCGGGTGATCGAGGCCCCCGGATTGAGGCCGCTGTTCCTGCTGGGCGACGACGAGCGCTCGCACCAGTGGCTGCGCCAGCGCGCGGACACCTTGCGCGAACTCGGCGCGGTCGGCCTCGTGGTCAACGTCGAATCCCAGGACGCACTGGATGCCCTGCGGCGCCTTGCGCCGGAACTCACCTTGTCCCCGGTCTCCGCCGACGACCTGGCCCGACGGCTCGGCATCCGCCACTACCCCGTGCTCATCACCGCCACGGGGATCGAGCAGTGACATGGCCCAGCCGCATTCGGTGGAAGTCCTGCTGCGGCCAGCGGTCGAGCTGTACACCGTCGCGGTCTGCCTCGGTGCCGCCGTTCTCTGCCTCGCCGCGCCCTGGTCGCTGGCACTGAGCCCGCTGCTGGGCCTGGCCGGCGCGCTGGCCTTTCTGACCTTCGGCACCATCCGCTTCTACGAAGCCTGGGCAATCCTGCGCTATCGCCGCAACATCCGCCGCATACCGCGCTACGTGATGGCGAGCCGCGACGTGCCGGTGAGCCAGCAGCGCCTGTTCGTGGGGCGGGGCTTTCGTTGGGATCAGCGCCACATCCACAGGCTGATGCAGACCTACCGGCCGGAGTTTCGCCGCTACGTCGAACCGACACCGCTCTACCGCTCCGCGCGGCGGCTGGAAGAGCGCCTGGAGTTCGCACCTTTCCCGCTATCGCGTCTGGCCCGCCTGACCACCTGGGACAACCCGCTGAACCCGGTGCGGCCGCTGCCGCCGGTCGGCGGTCTGCCACGGTTGCACGGCATCGAACCGCATGAGGTCGATGTGTCGCTGCCGCTCGGTGAGCGAGTGGGTCACAGTTTGGTCCTGGGAACCACCCGCGTCGGCAAGACACGGCTCGCGGAGTTGTTCATCACCCAGGACATCCGCCGCAAGGTCAACGGCGAACACGAAGTCGTGATCGTCTTCGATCCCAAGGGCGATGCGGACCTGCTCAAGCGCATGTACGTGGAGGCCCAGCGCGCCGGGCGCGCAGGGGAGTTCTATTGCTTTCATCTCGGCTGGCCGGACATCTCAGCGCGCTACAACGCGGTGGGCCGCTTTGGGCGGATTTCGGAAGTCGCCACGCGCATCGCCGGCCAGCTCTCCGGCGAAGGCAACAGCGCCGCGTTTCGTGAGTTCGCCTGGCGATTCGTAAACATCATCGCGCGCGCCCTGGTGGAGTTGGGACGACGCCCCGACTACCTGCTGATCCAGCGCCACGTCATCAACATCGATGCGCTGTTCATCGAGTACGCGCAGCACTTCTTCGCCAAGGCCGAACCGAAGGCCTGGGAGGTCATCGTCCAGCTCGAAGGCAGGCTGAACGACAAGAACATTCCCCGCCACATGATCGGACGGGAAAAGCGCGTGGTGGCGATCGAGCAGTATCTGTCGCAGGTGCGCGTCTACGACCCGGTGCTCGACGGCCTGCGTTCGGCGGTGCGCTACGACCGCACCTACTTCGACAAGATCGTCGCCTCGCTGCTGCCGCTGCTGGAAAAGCTCACCACCGGCAAGATCGCGCAACTCCTGGCGCCGAACTATGCCGATCTCGATGATCCGCGACCGATCTTCGACTGGATGCAGATCATCCGCAAACGCGCCGTGGTCTACGTCGGCCTGGATGCGCTGTCGGACGCCGAGGTCGCGGCGGCCGTGGGCAATTCGATGTTCAGCGATTTGGTTTCGGTCGCCGGGCACATCTACAAGTTCGGCATCGACGATGGCCTGCCCGGCGCCTCGACCGGCACCAAGGTGCCGATCAACGTGCATGCCGACGAGTTCAACGAATTGATGGGCGATGAATTCATCCCCATGGTGAACAAGGGCGGCGGCGCCGGTATGCAGGTCACGGCGTACACGCAAACACTCAGCGACATCGAGGCGCGCATCGGCAACCGCGCCAAGGCCGGCCAGGTCATCGGCAACTTCAACAACCTGTTCATGTTGCGCGTGCGGGAGACAATCACCGCCGAGCTGCTGACCCGGCAGTTGCCCAAGGTCGAGGTGTACACCACCTCGATCGTCAGTGGCGCGACGGATACCTCCGATCCCCAGGGGCACACCGCGTTCACGTCCAACACGCAGGACCGCATCACCACCACCAGCGTGCCGCTGATCGAACCGGCGCACGTGGTCAATCTGCCGAAGGGGCAGGCCTTCGCACTGCTCGAAGGCGGCAACCTGTGGAAGATCCGCATGCCCTTGCCTGCGCCCGACGCCGACGAGGCCATGCCCAAGGATTTGCAGGAGCTGGCCGGCTACATGCGTCAGCACTATGTCGATGCCGGCGACTGGTGGGAAAGCCAGGGCCTGCCGGCGTTGCAGCACGAGGCGCTGCCGGCAGACCTGCTCGACGACTTCAAGCAAATGGCCTTCGCCGATACTGCCGAGGATGGAAGGGCATGAGCGATCCAGCCGTCGCGGCGCAACGCCAACAGGTACGCCAGAGAGGTTTTCTCGCCAGCCTTGTCACCTTGCCGTTTCGCTTCTTCGGCGTGCTGTGCGGGTCGCTGCTGCTGTGCATCCTGGTCGAGTGGATCGGCATGCACCTGTTCTGGCCGGAACAGGGATGGCGCCACGCGCAAGACATGGTGGCCTACGAGCTGGACCAGCTATCGACCTACTTCACGCGCAGCGTGGTGGTGCAGGAACCGGGGCGCACCGCCCATCGGGTTGTCGAGTGGGCGTATGAATGGATCTTCCTCAAGACCGGGCTGCTGGAGTGGGTGCAGAACGCCTCCGCGCAGGCCAGCGCCGGCAGCCACGGTCAGACCAGGGATTTCCGCTACTACCTGAGTCAAGTCTACGTCTACCTGGAAAGCTATCTGATCGCGGCGGCGTACACGGTGCTGGTGTTCCTCGTGCGCCTGCTGGTGCTGTGCCTGATGCTGCCGCTGTTCCTCATGGCGGCATTCACGGGCCTCGTGGACGGCCTGGTACGCCGGGACATCCGCCGCTTCGGCGCGGGGCGCGAATCCGGCTTCGTCTATCACCGCGCCAAGGCGGCCTTGATGCCCCTGGTGGTACTGCCGTGGGCGGTCTACCTCGCGTTGCCGATCAGCGTGAGTCCGATCTTGATCCTGCTGCCCAGCGCCGTTCTGCTGGGCGTGGCCGTGGACGTGGCCGCCGGGAGCTTCAAGAAGTACCTCTAGCGTTCGCGTGCGGTGCGCCCAAGAAATGCGGTGGATCGGCCGTTCTTATTGATTGCGGAAACGCATCTCTTCTCGCCGCAGCATCACGCCATCCATACAACTTTCGGATCGCGCGATGGGCACGACGGCCAACACAGCATTCATCCGGTGGCGCGCGCTGGCTCCAGCCCTGGCCTGCCTGCTGCTGGTCACGCAAAGCGCGTTCGCCACTGATACCGCTTCCGAGCATGCGCAGCTCGCGGCGCTCGTGCGTCAGCTCGACATGCTCGACCGGCTGGCCGAGCACAGCGAGCGCCTGCCGAAGCAGGACGCCTCCCGCTACCACTTCGACTACGCGCGGCTGCGCGAGGACATCGAGCGTGTCCGCAGCGGCATCCGCGACTACCTGACGCCGCAGCGCGCACAGCCGCGCGACCCCACAACGCTGATCGGCGATTACCGCCAAGAGGCGGAGGACGCGCCATGACGGGCGATCAGGTCACCGCCTTTCAGGCCAACAGCGGTTTCGGCCCTTCGGATGTTTCCGTCGTCCTGGTCGGCGGCGTGTTCGTCGTGCTGTTGCTGTGGGGCGTCTGGGCACTGCGCACAGCCTATGTCGGCTGGGCCGAAAACAGCATCTCCCAGCGCCAGTTCCTCGGCGTCGCGGTGCGATTCGTCGCGATGTACGTCGTGCTGACGTTTTTCCTTCTCTCTTGACGCAAAGAGGATTCCGCCATGACTTTCCGTTCCATCTCCACTCGCTTCGCCCGCCTGGCCGGCATGCCCGCCGTCGCCGTGATCTCCGCGAGCCTGTCGCCGATCGTGCAGGCCCAGGGCCTGCCGACCATCGAAGACCCGTCGCGGGGCACCGGCAGCGGCATCATGGAGACGCTGCGCAATTACGGTTACGACATCGTGATGCTGGTCGCGCTGCTCGTGGTCGCCTCGATGTTCGTCGGCGTCTGCTACCACGCCTACAGCACCTATTCGGAGATTCACACCGGGCGCAAGACTTGGGGCCAGTTCGGTTTGACGGTCGCGATCGGCGCGATCCTGCTGGTCGTGGGCATCTGGCTGCTCACCGAAGCCACCGGCGTCCTGTAAGGAGGTCGGGGCGATGTCGGGGAGCCAGGACAGCCTGCACGACGGCACGGTGACGTTCCTGCCGCATCGTCTGAACCGCCAACCCGTGGTGGTGCGCGGGCTGACGGCCGACGAGCTGTGGGTCTGCGTGGGGCTCTCCGCCACAGTCGGCCTGGTGCTTGGCATTCCGCTGGCGTGGCTGGCGTCCACGCTCGCGATGGTGCCGACCCTGATCGTGGCGGCCATCGGCATGGGCGTGTTCGTTGGCGGCGGCGCGTTGCGACGCCACAAGCGGGGGCGTCCCGATACCTGGCTGTACCGGCACCTTCAGTGGTGGATCGCGCTGCGCCATCCCGCCCTCGCGCCCTACACGGGCGGCAGGTCGCTGGTCACGCGGTCGGGCTACTGGACGGCGCGCAGGAGTGCGCCATGAGTCGCTTCAAGAACGAGATCACGCACCTGCAGGCGCACATCAAGACCTTGCGCATGGGAGCCGGCGCGCTGTTCGTCGTCGCCCTGGTGCTGGGCTTCGGCTGGTGGAGCGCGCCCCGCGATCTGACCATCCACGTGCCGCCGGACCTGCGTTCGGGCAGCGTGCGCAAGTGGTGGGAAGTGCCGCCGGAGTCGGTCTACGCCTTCACCTTCTATGTCTTCCAGCAGCTCAACCGCTGGCCGACGAACGGCGAGGACGACTACGCGCGCAACATTCACGCGCTGTCGGCCTACCTGACACCCGGCTGTCAGATCTTCCTGCGGCGCGACTACGAACAGCGCCGCAGCACGGGCGAACTGCGTCAGCGCGTGCGGGGCATCTACGAGATTCCCGGTCGCGGCTTCGGCGACGACCCGACGGCGCGCGTCCGTGTGGTGTCCGACCGCGACTGGATCGTCACGCTGGACATAACGGCCGACGAATACCACGGCGCCGAGCAGGTCAAGCGCGCCCTGGTGAGGTATCCGCTGAAAGTGGTGCGTCTGGACATCGACCCGGAGCGCAATCCCTTCGGCCTGGCACTGGACTGTTACAGCAGCACCCCGCAACGCATCGCGCCGCAGGCGGCAGCCGCCTCCGCCGTCGATGGTCCCGGTGGTCCGTAGGGAGTCCCGCGATGAAACGTCTTGTCCTCAGCTTCCTGACAACCGCCACCTTGACCTTGGGCCTGATCCCGAGCGCTCTGGCGCTGGAGATTCTGCGCTGGGAGCGGTTGCCGCTGGCCGTGCCTCTAGTGGTCGGCCACGAGCGCGTGATCTTCATCGACCGCAATGTGCGTGTCGGCGTGCCCGCCTCGCTGGGCGACCGCCTGCGTGTGCAAAGCGCCGGTGGCGCCCTCTATCTATTTGCCAGCGAACCGATCGAGCCGACCCGTCTGCAATTGCAGGATGCCAACACGGGCATCCTGATCCTGCTCGACATTTCCGCCGAGCCTGGCGAGGCACCGCTGGAACCTGTGCGCATCGTCGAAGGCGAATCGCACGCGAAGCGCTACGGCGATGCCGGCCAGCAGCCGGCCGTCGATGCGGCGCGACTCCCCGCACGGGAGACGCCGATTCCCGTGGTGCTGACGCGCTACGCCGCACAGAGCCTGTACGCGCCCCTGCGCACGGTGGAGCCGGTGAACGGCGTCGTGCGCGTGAACCTGCGCCGCGACCTGGCGCTCGACACACTGCTGCCGACGCTGCCGGTGCGCGCCAGGGCGCTGGCCGCGTGGCGGCTGGAAGATCAATGGGTGACGGCGATCCGGCTGACCAACACGTCCGCCCGGTGGATCGACCTGGACCCGCGCGCCTTGCAGGGCGATTTCGTCGCCGCGACGTTCCAGCACCCCGACCTGGGGCCGGCGGGCGATTCGCGCGACACCAGCGTGGTGTACCTGGTGACGCGCAGCCAGGGCCTGGCGCAATCGCTGCTGCCGACCATCAGTCCCATCGACGCTTCGCACAACTTGCCGGCTTCCGCAGCGGCCGGCAGCGCGGAAGGAGCCGGCGATGCGCAGTAACGGTTTGCTCAAGTGGTTGATGCTGCCGATGGCGCTGTTGCTGGTCTTCATCGGCATCAAGCTATTTTCTGGCGACCGTGACGCATCGCCGCTCCCCGGCGATGCCGGCGGCCAACTGACGGCGGACGAGATGCGGGCGCTCGGCATCGAAGGCGACACGCCGCACGATACGGTCGCCACGCTGGTGGCCCAGGTACGGCAGTTGCGCACCGAATTGCAGACCGCACTGTCCGACAACCGCAACCAGCGGGCGGAGAACGACCGCCTGCGTCAGCGCGAGCGGTCGATCGAGCAGCGTATCCAGAATGTCCTGGACACCGAACGCGCCCAACTGCGTCAGGATCGCGAACAGACGGCCAGCGAACGGCAACAGGCCCAAGGGTTGTTGCAGGACTTGCAACGCCAGTTTGAAGGCCTGGGGGGCAGGGCCGGCCACACCGACCTGCCGATCGGTCTCGGGCTGGAGGACGGCGACGGCCAGCACTTCGGCCGCGATGGCGTGCGCTGGATCGAGCCGGACGACGCCAGGCCCGCCGAAGGCCGCAGCGGCAGTCGCAGCGGCTTCAGCTTCCCCAACGATTTCAGCCCGGTCGGGGAAACTCTGGACGCCGCATCCGAGACCCTCGGCCGCGCCACCGGCGGTGCCGTCGGCACGTCGTCGCTTGAGGCGGTCTACACGGTGCCGTCGAACTCGACCCTGATGGGATCGATCGCGATGACGGCGCTCATCGGGCGCGTGCCCATCGACGGCACGGTGAACGATCCCTATCCGTTCAAGGTCGTCATCGGCCCCGACAACCTCACGGCCAACGGCATCGACATCCCGGATGTGGCCGGCGCGGTGGTCAGCGGCACGGCCTCGGGGGACTGGACGCTTTCCTGCGTGCGCGGGCAAATCCGCTCCATCACCTTTGTGTTCGAGGACGGCACCATCCGCACGCTGCCGGAAGAGTCCGGTCGCAGCGGCAGCAACCGGAGCGACACCGGCACCCAGGGCGGTCTCGGCTGGATCAGCGATCCCTACGGCATCCCTTGTGTCAGCGGTGAGCGGCGCAGCAACGCCCAGCAGTACCTCGGCACCCAGGCCCTGATCACGGCCGCCGGCGCGGGCGCGGCCTCGCTGATCGACTCGGACAGCGGCCGGGTGTCCTACGTCGGCAGTGACGGCTCGATCGGGACGGTCGGGATCACCGCCAACGAGGCCATGGGCCGCATCCTGGCCGGCGGGGTGCAGGAGATGTCGCAGTGGGTGAACAAGCTCTACGGCCAGGCCTTCGCCGCCGTCTACGTCGAGCCGGGCGCCAAGGTCGCCGTGCATATCGAGCAGCCACTCACCATCGACTACGACGCCAAGGGGCGCCGGGTCGATCACCGTCTCGGAGGTTCCCATGTCCCGGATCTGGATTGAACGGCTTGCCGTCGTGCTCGCGGTCGTCGCACTGGCCGGCTGCGCGACCAGCAAGGAGAAGCTGATGACCCACGGCGACCAGACCATGCTCGACATCTGGAATCAGGAAACGGGCGGACCGGCGGGCGGCGGCCGCGCATCGCGCGAGCTGCTGCACGCCCGGCAGACCCTGCGCCGGCCGCTCACCGACACGGACGTGCAGGCCGCGCTCAGCGTGCAGACCCGTTACACCCGCACGGCGCAGAACGAGATTTACCGGCAGTTCCACCGCCTCCCCAACCCGGACCTGGTGATGTACGTGTTCCCGCACCTGGCCGGTACCGATCCGGTGCCGGTGCCCGGCTACAGCACGGTGTTCCCGTTTTATCAGCGCGTGCAGTACGCCCTGCCGGGCGAGCGCGTGGAGGACTATTGAATGGCGTGGTCGCTGCCGTGGCCGCGCAAACCTGTGCCGGCATCCGAGGAATCCGAAGCACAGCAGGCCGACGCCTGGGAACGCCATGTGGCCGACCTGAAAGCGCATGGCATTCCCGAGCCCGGCACCCGCCTCGATCCGAAACACCGGCCCGCCACTCAGGCGGACGAACAGGCTCTCTACGACGTGCCGTCTTCCTTCGTGGACCTGTTGCCGTGGGTGGAATATCTGGCCGACGCCAAGAGCCTGTTGCTGGAGGACGGTGAATCGGTGGCGTCGTTCTTCGAGCTGACACCGATCGGCACCGAAGGACGCGAAAGCGACTGGCTGTGGCAGGCCCGAGACGCGCTGGAGAACGCCCTGCAAGACAGCTTCGACGAACTCGACGAGCAACCCTGGGTGGTACAGCTCTATGCCCAGGACGAAGCCGACTGGACGGGCTATCTGAATGTCTTGCGGGACTACATCCAGCCGCGCGCGCAGGGCAGCGCGTTCAGCGACTTCTACCTGCGGTTCTTCGCACATCACCTGCGAGCCATCACCAAGCCGGGCGGCCTGTTCGACGACACCACCGTGACTCGCCTGCCGTGGCGCGGCCAGACGCGGCGCGTGCGCATGGTGGTCTATCGTCGCGCGCCGGGCGCTTCACACCGTCGCGGCCAATCACCCGGACAGGCCCTGGCAACGGTATGCGACCGGCTGGCCGGCGGTCTCGCCAATGCCGGGGTCAAGGCGCGGCGCCTGGGCGCAGCGGACATCCACGCCTGGTTGCTGCGCTGGTTCAACCCGAACCCGAGCTTGCTGGGCGCGACGGCTGCCGATCGTGAGCGCTTCTACCAGTTGGCCGCCTACCCCGAAGAAGCGAACGAAGGCGACGTCGAACTCGCCAGCGGCACGGACTTCTCGCAACGGCTGTTCTTCGGCCAGCCACGCTCCGACGTGGCGAACGGCATCTGGTTTTTCGACAACATGCCGCATCGGGTCATGGTGCTCGACCGGCTGCGCACGCCGCCGGCAACCGGACATCTCACCGGGGAAACGCGCAAAGGCGGCGATGCGTGCAACGCGCTGTTCGACCAGATGCCCGAGGACACCGTAATGTGCCTGACCCTGGTCGCCACGCCACAGGACGCGCTGGAAGCGCATCTGAACTACCTGGGCAAGAAAGCAGTCGGCGAAACGCTGGCGTCCGAGCAGGCCCGCCAGGATGTGCAGCAGGCGCGTTCGTTGATCGGCAGTTCGCACAAGCTCTATCGCGGCGCGCTGGCCTTCTACCTGCGCGGGCGCGACATGGCCGAACTCGACGCGCGCGGCCTGCAACTCGCCAACGTCATGCTCAACGCCGGCCTGCAACCTGTGCGCGAGGAGGATGAAGTCGCGCCGCTCAACAGCTATTTGCGTTGGCTTCCCTGCCTCTATGACCCGGCAAAGGACCGGCGCCAGTGGTACACCCAGCTCATGTTCGCGCAGCACGCGGCGAACCTCGCGCCCGTGTGGGGGCGCAATCAGGGCACCGGACACCCCGGCATCACCTTCTTCAATCGCGGCGGCGGCACCGTGACGTTCGACCCGCTCAACCGTCGCGACCGGCAAATGAATGCCCATCTGTTCCTGTTCGGCCCGACCGGCTCGGGCAAGTCGGCCACGCTCAACAACATCCTCAACCAGCTCGTCGCGATCTACCGCCCCCGGCTGTTCATCGTCGAGGCGGGCAATTCGTTCGGCCTGTTTGGCGAATTCGCCCAGCGCCTTGGCCTGACGGTGCATCGGGTGAAACTGGCACCCGGCGCCGGCGTGAGTCTCGCGCCCTTCGCCGATGCATGGCGTCTGGTCGATACGCCCGGCCAAGTGCGCACGCTGGATGCCGATGCCCTGGACGAAGAACAGGACGCTGCGGACGCCTCGACCGAAAGCGACGAACAGCGCGACGTGCTCGGTGAATTGGAGATCACTGCCCGCCTGATGATCACCGGCGGCGAGGACAAGGAAGAGGCGCGTATGACCCGTGCCGACCGCAGCCTGATTCGCCAGTGCATTCTCGACGCGGCGCATCGCTGTGCGCCGGGGAAGCGCACGGTGCTGACCGAGGACGTGCGCGACGCCCTGCGCGATCGCGCCAGCGATTCCGCGCTGCCGGAAGCCCGGCGCGCTCGCCTGCTGGAAATGGCGGACGCGATGGATATGTTCTGCCAGGGACTGGATGGCGAAATGTTCAACCGTCCCGGCACGCCATGGCCGGAGGCCGACATCACCATCGTCGATCTGGCGACCTTCGCGCGCGAGGGCTACAACGCGCAGCTTTCCATCGCCTACATCTCGCTCATCAACACCGTCAACAACATCGCCGAAAGGGATCAATTCCTGGGGCGCCCCATCGTCAACGTCACCGACGAGGGTCACATCATCACCCGCAATCCATTGCTTGCCCCTTACGTCGTCAAGATCACCAAGATGTGGCGCAAGCTCGGCGCCTGGTTCTGGCTGGCGACACAGAACCTGGACGATCTGCCCAAGGCCGCCGAACCGATGCTGTCGATGATCGAGTGGTGGATCTGCCTGTCGATGCCGCCCGACGAAGTGGAGAAGGTCGCACGCTTCCGCGAACTCAACCCCGCGCAGAAGGCGTTGATGCTGTCGGCGCGCAAGGAGTCCGGTAAGTTCAGCGAAGGCGTGATCTTGTCGAAGTCGATGGAAGTCCTGTTCCGCGCCGTGCCGCCGAGTCTCTACCTGGCCATGGCGATGACCGAACCCGAGGAGAAGGCCGAGCGCTACCAGTTGATGCGGGAACACGGCATCGGCGAATTGGAAGCCGCCTTCAAAGTCGCCGAGAAGATCGACCGCGCACGCGGCATCGAGCCATTGCCGCTCGACGCCTTCGGTTGAGGGGAGAAAAATCATGCGCATGTCGGACCAGCATTCGCACACGCTACGGCGCTACCTGGGGCCGATGCTGGCCGGGATCGCGGTGCTGCTCGTGCTGCTGGCCTGGTCGCTTGGACGCAGCCCGCACACTGACGATCCGGCGTCCGCCGAGGCTGCTGCGTCGGCAGGCCCGCCGTGGCGCTACGGCCGCATCGATGCGCGGTTCACCTTGATCGAGTACGCCGATCTGGAATGCCCGTACTGCCAAGCCTATTTCCCCGTGCTGAAGCGCTGGATCGACGCCAATCCCGAGGTGAACTGGCAATGGCATCATCTGCCGCTGCCGATGCACGAACCGGCCGCCACGCACTCGGCACGTCTGGCGGAATGCGCGGGAGAAGCCGGCGGGCAGGCGGCGTTCTGGAACACCGTCGCCTGGATTTACCAGCACACCCACGGCGGTGGCCGTGGACTGCCGCCCGGCATCCAGCCGCCCGTTACGACGCCCGAACTGCGCGAGTGCCTGACGAGCGCACGGCCCGACGCCGTGATCCGGGCACAGGCCGAGGAAGCCACGCTGGCCGGCATCAGCGCGACCCCGATGCTGCGCGTGATCGACAACCACACCGGCCGGGCACTGTTGCTGGCGGGCGCCGTCGAAGGCGACGCCTTGCTGTCGGCCGTCGATCTGCTGGCGTCATCGAGCGAAGAATCGACGATGACCGAAGCCCTGTCCGAGACCCCCGAGATGCCTGCTGACGACCTCAGCGACATGCCCAGGTAGCCGCGATCCTCAAGGCTACGGCGCGGTTCCGATCGCGTTGATCGATCCAGTTCGCTCCGCATCCCTCGCGCGAACGTCCATCGTGTTCGATGGAGGATGCCAATCATCCAAGCCCGATTTTCGGGCTTTCGTCATCACGTCCCACGGGGGTCTCACCCCCGACAGGGACGGGAGCCTCCGTTCATCCATCAAGGAGGCTATCCCATGAGTGCATCCAACAAGGTTGCCGATACCACAGCGCTCGCGCAGTACGCGAGCATTCAGGACGACCCGTTGATCCGCGAGGCCATCCGCCTGCTGGAGAAACGCATCTTCAAGCGCAGCGCCAAGCTGTCCGGTCCCGACGGTGCGCGAGATTACCTGCGCCTGAAACTCGCGAGCGAAGCGCTTGAAGTTTTCGCCGTCCTGTTCCTCGACACGAAGCATCACGTCATTGCCTACGAGCCAATGTTCCACGGCACCATCGACGGCGCCAGCGTGTATCCCCGAGCGGTTCTCAAACGCGCGATCGAGCACAACTGCTCGGCGGTCATATTGGCGCACAACCACCCCTCGGGTGCGACCAAACCGAGCTACTCCGACAAGGAGATCACGAGCCGTCTGCGATCGGTTCTGGAACTGGTGGATGTTCGCGTTCTGGACCATTTCATCGTCGGTAAAGGCAGACCCTTCTCCTTTGCGGAAGCCGGCTTGCTGTAGTCCTTGAGGCGTCCCATGGGGCGCCTTTTTTCTGCCCTCATGGAATCACCTGGAACACGAGTGCCTGAAAGCAACCCATCTACATTTTTGTAGAGATTAATTCATAAATGATTTAATCTCTACATCATGAAGATGATCACCCTGGTTCTGTCCTTGCCCACCGAGAACGCCACAGCCCGGCAGCGGGTCTGGCGTGCCCTCAAGGCATCCGGCGCCGCCGTGCTGCGCGATGGCGTCTACCTGATGCCGGAACGCGAAGACTGCCGTGCCACCCTGGATGGGCTGGCCGCAGAGGTGCGCGAGGGAGGAGGAAGCGCCCACGTACTGCACATCGAAGAACCGGAGGGCGCGAACTTCGTCGCTCTGTTCGATCGCGGCGATGATTTCACCGCCTTGCTTGCCGAGGTGGCGCGAGTACGGGAGGCGCTGACCACCGAGACCGTTCAGGACACGCTCAAGCAGGTGCGCAAGCTGCGCAAGGTCTTCGCCAATCTGGCCGAAATCGACTTCTTCCCTGGCGAAGCGCAGCGGCAGACGGATAGCGCCCTCCGTGAACTGGAGCTGGCCTGTGCGCGGGCCTTGTCCCCGGACGAACCGCAGGCAGTGGACGGCGTGATCGAGCGCCTGGACCTGTCCGACTATCAGGGCCGTACCTGGGCAACACGGCGCCGTCCGTGGGTAGATCGCTTGGCCAGCGCCTGGCTGATCCGCCGCTTCATCGACCCACAGGCGCGGATTCTCTGGCTGGACAGTCCTGGCGATTGCCCGCCCGACGCGCTGGGCTTTGACTTCGATGGCGCCACCTTCAGCCACGTCGGTGGCCGCGTCACCTTCGAGGTACTGGCAGCCAGTTTCGGACTGGAACAGGCCGCCATTGCGCGGCTCGGCCTGCTGGTGCATTGCCTCGATGTGGGTGGCATCCAGCCACCCGAAGCGGTCGGCATCGAGTGCGTGCTCGCCGGGCTGCGTGAAACCCTCACCCAAGACGATTCACTGCTGACTGCTGCATCCGCTGTCTTCGACGGGTTGCTCGCCAGCTTCGACAAAGGAGCAACCACAACGTGACAAAAAGTCTGACGGAGGACGTCGTACTGGCGGCTCCACCCCCGGTCGGTTTTTGGGAAGCCTTTCGCCTCTGGCTGAAACTCGGTTTCATCGGCTTCGGCGGCCCCGCCGGACAGATCGCCCTCATGCACCGGGAGCTGGTCGAGCAACGCCGATGGATCAGCGAACGGCGCTTCCTGCATGCGCTCAACTACTGCATGCTGCTGCCGGGTCCAGAGGCGCAGCAACTGGCCACCTACATGGGCTGGCTCATGCACCGCACCTGGGGAGGCATCGTGGCGGGCACCTTGTTCCTGCTGCCTGGGCTGGGCTTCCTGATTCTGCTGTCGTGGCTCTACATCGCCTACGGCGACACGGCGCTGGTGGCCGGGCTGTTTTACGGCATCAAGCCCGCCATCACGGCGGTTGTCGTGCAGGCCGTGCATCGCATCGGCTCGCGCGCGCTCAAGGGCGGCGTGATGTGGGCCATTGCCGCAGCGGCCTTCGTGGCCATCTTCGCGCTGAACGTGCCATTCCCGTATATCGTCGCTGCCGCCGCCCTGACCGGCTATATCGGCGGGCGCATCACACCGGACAAGTTCAGAACTGGTGGCGGCCATTCGTCTTCGGCAGATAAATCCTATGGCCCGGCGCTGATCGATGACGATACGCCAACGCCCGAACACGCCCGATTCCGCTGGACCGGCCTGCTGCGCGTGGCCATCGCTGGAGTTCTGCTGTGGTTGATTCCAATGGCACTGCTCACGGCGGGCTATGGCTGGAATCACACCCTGACGCAGATGGGCTGGTTTTTCACCAAGGCGGCCCTGCTGACCTTCGGTGGCGCCTATGCAGTGCTGCCCTACATCTATCAGGGCGCGGTCGGTCACTACGCCTGGCTGACCCCGACGCAGATGATCGACGGCCTGGCGCTGGGAGAGGCCAATCCGGGGCCGCTGATCATGGTGGTCGCCTTCGTGGCTTTCGTCGGAGCCTACGTGCAGGCACTGTTCGGCCCGGACATGCTGTTCGTCGCCGGTGCGGTCGCGGCGGCGCTGGTGACTTGGTTCACCTTCCTGCCGTCTTTCATTTTCATTCTAGCCGGTGGCCCGCTCGTGGAATCGACCCATGACAAGCTGCACTTCACGGCGCCGCTGACCGCGATCACGGCGGCGGTGGTCGGTGTGATCCTCAACCTGGCGGTGTTCTTCGCCTACCACGTGTTGTGGCCCGAGGGCCTGGCCGGACGCTTCGACTGGATGTCTGCGCTGATCGCGCTGGGAGCGGCAGTGGCACTGTTCCGCTTCAAACGCAGCGTCATCCAGGTCATCGCTGCCTGCGCTGTCGTGGGACTGATCCTGAGAACCTTGACCCTGTAAGGCCACCGCTCCAGGGTCGGGGCGGAAAGTTCAAGACTCCTATCAGTTCGGCGCCTTTGCTTTCCGCTCTCTGAGACCAAACCCGAATAAAAGGGGGCACGCAGCATCTCGCTTTGTTGATGGCAGGAATCCCGTCTATCGGTTCGACTACTTGTGAGTATCGACCCTACGGGAGCCATGCTATGTCCCCACACCTTCAACGCGCCGAAGCGCTGCATTGCCGGACTCGGCGCCGCTCGGCGAATGCCTCGTATGCGCTGGTCATGGCGTTGACCATGATGGCCCACGCCGCAGCGGCGGACGTCCGAGTGTTCACCGACCGGCATCACGCCATCGAGGCCCCCGCCGGTATCCACGTCGTCAAGCTGGACGCACCGGCCCGCATCGAAGCGGAGCTGGCCGTAAACCTCCCCGCCGATCCGGCACAGGCGGCCGTGATCGTCCGGCAGCGGTTGCAGGATGGCGGCACACCACTCCAACAACGCCTGGCTGATGCCTACCAGGGCGTGACCGACGCCTGGAGCCTGGGCATCACCAGGATTCCCGCCGTGGTGGTCGATCGGCGCTACGTCGTCTACGGCGAGACCAACGTGTCGCGCGCCCTCGCGCGCATCGAGGAATACCGGAGGACGCAACCATGAAGCTATCCCGCCGCGCATGGCGCACCTGCATGGCATCCGTCCTGCTGGGCACCGCCGCTTCCGCCTTCGCGCTCAACACCGCCACTATCACCGGCTCGGTGCTGTCGCCCGATTGCCTGTCGTATCGCGTGCAAGGCATTTGCTATTGGCTGTACTGCACGCTCACCGGCTGCACGGTGCGCACCTCGGTCAAGGTGCAGCACTACGTTCCCGATGCCGTCGTGTCGAGCTACTCGAACACCGGCGAGAACCCCTGGGTGGAAGTGCGGGCGATGAGCATGCCGAATCCCACCGCTCAAGGTGGCGGTGACGGCACGACGAACGAAGAGCACGAGAACAACCTCGCGAAGTTCAAGAACGCCGACGTGATCGGGCACCCAGGCGCTACCATCTTCAGCGAATTCGTCAGCCAGTTGGGTTACTCCTGCGCCGGTGCGGGCACGGCGTTCATGCCGTACCTGCTGAGCACGCTCGATACCGTGGCCTGGCGCTACAACATCCCCGAATCCGTCTATCCCGAGGCACTGATCCCTGGGATGCGCGAGATCGGCACGCGCACCGGCCTGAATCTCTGGGGCAACGTCTATCCGCGCGGTGGTTTCCTGCATCACGTGGACGACTACAAGGCGGCCGCCGTCGTCGCGCAGCGTGCCGGCGACATCGTGACCCGGCGCGGCCAGGTCCATGTCTATCAGCCGCTGCTTGCCAACGCGAGCGCGGGCTACTGGCCCGCAGGTGCCTTGGTGGAAAGCGATGCCTCCACGGGAAAGTGGCAGGAACTGACGCCTCGGCTGTCGTCCTCCTGCGCGGTCTTCCCGCACAACAACGTCCGCATCCAGGCGCAGCAAGGCGACTACGCCTGGGCACTGTGGCGCCCGTACTCCTGCTGCCAGCGGCGCGGACAGGTGTTCCTGGGCAGCACGGATTTCAATTGAGGTGCGGACCATGAAAATGCTCACGCTCTCACATCCCTTTGCCACGACGCGGCTGGCGCGCAGCATCCTGTTTGCCGGCGTCCTGGCCGCGATGAGCAACCCACTGTGGGCGCAGACCAGCATCAATGACTATGGTGTGCATCATCGCGGCAGCGTCATCGGCGATGACGTGCTGTATAGCATCGGCGGCGGCCGGGCGGTGTCGATGGGGCCAGTCGGCCAGATGCAGCACCTCGGTGTCGGCATCGGCTGGAACAGCAACTTGATCTGCGGCGACATGAGCATCACCACCACGCTGCAGAACCAGCTCAACGGCATCACCAACGGCTTCCAGACCATCATGAGCCAGGTGATCCAGAACGCCACGGCGGCCGTGGCGTCGCTGCCGGCGCTCATCATCCAGCGTGCTGACCCCGGTCTGTACAATTTGTTGACCAACGGCATCCTGCAAGCACGCCTCGATTTCGACCGCAGCAAGCTCACCTGCCGCGCGATCGCCAACCGCATGGCCGACGCAGCGGGCGGTCAGCTCGGTTGGGATCAGTTGGCCGAGGGCATGGCGCTCAAGCAGGCCGTGGCCAGCACCGACGCCGTATCGGCGATCGAACAGGCCGAGACCAGTCGCGGCAACGACGGCGTGCCCTGGGTCGGCGGCAGCAACGCCGGCGGTGCAGGACAAAACCCCATCCGCGTGGTCAGCGACGTGACCCGCGCCGGCTACAACCTGCTCAATGGCCGCGGCGCAACCGATACGTCGCCCATCGACGGCATCACCTGCGGCAATCGCCTGAGCTGCCAGACCTGGCCTTCTCCCGAAGCCGCCACCGAATGGGCGACCCGCGTGCTGGGCGAGCAGGAGCATCGGACCTGCGATGGCTGCCTCAAGACCCAGGCCACCGCCGGCGTCGGCCTGACGCCGCTGATCCAAGAAGAGTACGAGACCAGGCTGGAGGCGCTGCGGGATCTGGTGACGGGTGCCAGCGCGACCACGTTCGAGAACCTGGAAGCGGCTGGCAGCGCTTCACTGCCGATTACGCGCGGTGTCATCGAGGCGCTGCGCGACGAACCGGACCAGGATGTGCTCGCACGGCGCCTGGCCTCCGAGGTCGCGCTGTCCAGCGTGCTGGAGAAGGCTCTGCTGTTGCAGCGGACGCTGCTTGCCGGTCGCAAGGAACCCAACGTCGCTGCCAACCAGCTCGCCCAGGACGCCATCGCCCACGAAAGCAGCTTGCTGGAACAGGAGATCAATAACCTCAAGACCGAACTGGACCTGCGGCGCGAACTGGCGGCGAATTCGCCGATGGCGATCATCCAGCGGCACGGTACGCGCAGCGCCGGCTCGCGCGGCATCTACCAGGGCGACACCGAGCGCGATCGCCTCGACGCCATCCAGCGGCCGCAGAACCCCGGCAATCCGCCATGAGGATCGGACTGCCGAAGTGGCTGTTCAACCGGCAACTCGGACACACGCTGGGATGGATTGCGCTGATCGTGTTCGTCGCCGTGGCCGTCAACCTCGTCGGCATTCGCCTCGTCGGTGACGCGAACACCTGGCGCCGGTGGCTGGACGAGCATGCCGGTTACTTCCTCGTCTGGCGGTTGTGCCTGTATGGCGCCACGGCCTACGGGTGGCTATGGATGCGTCGCCGCCTCCGGGAGCGCGACACATCCCGCGAAGCGCATCAGCGCTTGCTGCGCGCGGAGGTCGGCGCCGTCGCCACCATCGTGCTGCTCGAAATCAGCGTGCTGCTGCGACAACCGTAGCAATGCGGGACGACGATCATGACCCTCTACACCACGGACTATCTTGAGTATTACCTGACACTGGTTGCCTGGATCATCAACAACGGCATCTGGAACGTATTGGTCGCGACGGGCATCTTCGCGTTGCCGTTTCTCGCCATCGTCGTACAGGAATGGCTCAAGGCTCGGGCGGAAGGCGCAGACGAAGGGAACAAGGGCGTGCTCTCATCCATGCGCATCGAGAACCGTGTATGGGTGGCGATCGTGGTCATCATGTTCGTCGGCATTCCTGTCATTCCGGTCGACCTGAGCACGATCCAGTTCGACCGCACGCGCTCGACGCAGTGCCAGGTCAACGTACCGCTGCCATCAGAGACCAATTGGTCGGCGTCGTTCACGACGCTCAACAACCAGAGCGCCCATGTGCCGGTCTGGTGGTTCTTCATGCACTCGCTGTCCAAGGCCGTCACCGGCGCCGCCGTTGCGGCGATCCCCTGCGGCACGGACCTGCGGCAGATGCGCATGGAGATCGACAGCACGCGCATCGCCGACCCGGTGCTGGCCCAGGAAGTCGCCGACTTCACGCACGACTGCTACGGCCCGGCCCGCGCCAAGCTGTTCATGAGCCGGCCGACGCTCAGCGACGAGCAGATGAACGACGTGACCTGGATCGGTTCGCGCTTCTTCCTGGACACGGCCGGCTTCTACGACACGTATCGCTCGCGCGCACCACGCGACGCCTGGCCCTATGACGATGCGCGCGACGCCGGCCTCGCCGAAGTATCTAGCGGCGGCGGTTATCCGAGTTGTCGGCAATGGTGGATGGACAGCGGCGACGGACTGCGTGACCGGCTGCTGGCCCAGGTCGATCCGAGCCTGCTGTCCCGGCTCGGCCAGTGGGCCGGTTTCCTGAGCCAGACCCAGGCCGATGACTCTGTGATCCGCGCCATTGCCTCGCCACGGCACCAGGTCATGAACCAGGGGCACGTCTACACCGACTACGGTGGGCAGATCGGCATGACGCTGCCCAACATCGCGACCCGCGCCGTGTCGGACTTGGGGCTGACGGTAGGATCGATCGGGATGTTTCCGGCCATGGACGTGGTGCGCCAGGCGCTGCCCATGATCCTGTCGTTCCTGAAGATGGCGATGGTCATCTGCATTCCGCTGGTGCTGATCTTCGGCACCTACGATTTGCGGACTGTGGTCACGGTGACCGCCGTGCAGTTCGCGCTGTTCTTCGTCGATTTCTGGTTCCAGCTCGCCCGCTGGATAGACAGCACGATCCTCAACGCGCTCTACGGCTGGCATTCCCCGCACAGCAATTTCAATCCGCTGATGGGGTTGAACAACGCCTTCGGCGATATGTTGCTTAACTTCGTGATGGCGATGATGTTCATCATCCTGCCCGGATTTTGGGTAATCGCCTTGACTTGGGCAGGAATCAAAACGGGCGGTATTGTTGGCGGACTGGCCACCGGCTCCATGGATGCGAAGTCGGCCGGTGGTAGCGGCTCACGTATCGCGATGGCGGCTGCAACTAAGGGAGCCGCGAAGTAGAAGGAGCGTGCTGGTGCGAAGTGCGGGAGCGCTACGGATCGTCTGGATCACCCATGTCGATCCGCAAGTCATCTTTGTTGTACCAGCCAATGCCCGAGTGGCCATCTCTGAGTTCAGGCTGTTTTTCTTCATCCAGGTCGGCGTTGCGCACAAGCCAGGCTGCGATCAGCGCGAACGCGAGCAGCAAGGCCAGCCAGAACGCCGCGTACAGCAGCACGCCGAACACGACGAGCTTCACGATCCAGAACAGCAGCCGTGCTCCGCCAGCCGGCAGCCCCTTGCCCGCCAGCCACTGGGTGGCACGTGCCTCCCACCGTGCAAGGCCACGCCACGCACGGCCGAGCCATCTGCCGGCGCGCTCTGCTTTCGTGGTACGGGGCGTTGCGTTCATTGCTGTTACCTCTATGCGGAGGACTTATCGCTTCTCCTGTGTAGACCAATCAGACCGGCTCGCGGCAACCAGGCTGTCCCAATCGTCCGGCGGATTCCCTCGTTCGAGCATCTTCTCGAACATCGCGTAGGGATCGGACTTGCTGCCCGCCGCCCGCAGCGTCTGCTCATCGTTGACCCAGGCGAACACGATGGTCTTGGCCTTGGAGTCGTAGCGAAAGAACAGGCGGAACCGCCGTCCGACCTTCGCTCGTCGCCAATGCCGATAGTCTGGCCCCAGGGTATTGCCCTGGCGGTATTCGTCCCGTGCCGGATCGCTCGGCACCGTCTCCAGGATCAACTGGCTCAACGCACGAAACAGCTTGACGTTGGCGTTGCGCTCGAAGCCTCTCGGATCGTTGCGCTCGGCGCGTGCGGCCGCCGCGTGCAGCTTCTGAAGCTGCTCCACGATGCACTCATGGAACAGCAGCACCCATCCGTGACGCTGCATCAAAGCGCCACTTCTCCCTCGATGTTTTCATCGAGGTCTGAGACGTGGCCCACGTTGGCGAGCATGGCCTGGGCGAGTTCCGCCGGCAGCGCTCCGACATTCCTTCCGCTGCGGATGTCCGCTTCCAGCAGGCCCAGGAACGCACTGATCGCCGGATCTTCGTGCTCGGCCTCGGCGCGGGTGACGACGACTTCGCCGCCGCGCAGCTCGAAGGCCACCTTGCCGCCAGTGGTCACACCCAGCGCCTGCCGGATGGACTTGGGCAACGTGATCTGTCCCTTGGACGTGAGTGTGGCAAGTTCGTGGATGCCGGGCATGGTCGGGCTCCTGTCTTTGACCTTCATGCCTGCATGGTAAGGAATTTTCCTTACCTTGTCAATCCATGCACCCTCGGGTGCGCCGTGTCGCTGTACGCCCATGATCTGTCCGGCCTGCTGGGGAAAGGGCCATCGTATCCAGGGCACAGGCGGCCTTCCGCCTTCAATGCGGCACGGGCCAGAACCCGTTTGTCTGTGGCTGGAAGCCCACGGGTTGCCCTATATCCAAAGGCTCACTAAGGGCCAAAGGGCTGCGAAGGGGCAATGGAATGGGTGCAAGGGGAAAGGCTCTACCCGAAAAACCCGAAAAGGCCAAAAGGCTCCCCTGCCGGTCCGTCATCCGGGTTACGCCATGCTCTCGCTGTTCCAGCGCAAAAGAGTGCCGCCAGCCGCCGGCACATCGTCCATCGGGACGTCCAAAGGGCTGACGCGGCCGGAATCGGCCGCGTCATTGCTGGCGACGCCGCGCCGGCAAAAACTGCTGGAGCACATCTGGCAGCGGACCTCGCTGTCGCGCCGGCAGTTCGCCTCGCTGTACTTGGCACCCCTGGAACGCTACGCCGAACTGGTGCAGCAGTTCCCCGCCTCCGAGAGCCATCATCACGCTTATCCGGGGGGCATGCTCGACCATGGCCTGGAGATCGTCGCCTATGCGCTCAAACTGCGGCAGTCGCATCTGCTGCCCGCCGGCGTCACGCCGGAAGCGCAGGCGGCCCAGGCCGAAGCCTGGACCGCAGGCACCGCCTACGCGGCCCTGCTGCACGACATCGGCAAGATCGCCGTCGATCTACATGTCGAATATGCCGACGGCACTCTCTGGCATCCCTGGCATGGCCCATTGCAGCGGCCGTATCGCTTTCGCTACCGCAAGGACCGCGAGTATCGGCTGCACGGTGCCGCCACCGGACTGCTGTACACCCGGCTGCTGGACCGTGAGATTCTCGACTGGCTCAGCAGCTTCACCGACCTGTGGACTTCACTGCTGTACGTCTTGGCCGGCCAGTATGAGCATGCCGGCACGCTTGGCGAGTTGGTCGTGCAGGCCGACCAGGCTTCGGTCGCCCACGAACTCGGCGGCGACCCGAACAAGGCGCTGACCGCACCCAAACACGCGCTGCAACGCAAGCTGCTTGACGGCTTGCGCTATCTGCTCAAGGAGGAGTTCAAGCTGAACCAGCCCCAGGCATCGGACGGCTGGCTGACTCAGGACGCACTCTGGCTGGTGAGCAAGACTGTCTCCGACAAGCTGCGCGCACATCTACTGTCCCAGGGGATCGATGGCATCCCGGCCAGCAACACGGCAGTGTTCAACGTGCTGCAGGACCACGGCATCGCCCTGGCCACGCCGGACGGCAAGGCGATCTGGAAAGCTACGATCACGAGCGATGCCGGCTGGTCGCATAGCTTCACCTTCCTGAAACTGTCCCCGGCGATGATCTGGGAAGCAGCCGACCGCCCGGCGGCCTTCGCAGGCACCGTGCAGGTGGAGTCGGAAGAATCGGCAGCGCACGCACCAGCATCCGAGGCCATCGACGTGGAAAGAGGGGAATCCGTCCTGGCGGCCACCAAACCCGCCGCACCAGCGTCTGCGGACAGCAGCGTCGAGGAACTGCTGGAGTTGCTCGATTCGTCTCCCGCATCCACCGCCCCGGCTACACCGCTTCAACCTCTCGCGGAACCCGAACCCGCATCGTTGCCGGACGACAGACCTGCCGACGCCACGCCGGTCCAAGCGGTACACCAAAGCGGCGCCGATCCATCCGGTGCTCATTTCCTCGCATGGCTGCATCAGGGCATCCAGACCCGCAAGCTCATCATCAACGACGCCAAGGCACTGGTGCATACCGTGGCCGGCACGGCGTATCTCGTCAGTCCCGGTGTGTTTCAGCGCTACGCGCAGGAACACCCGCAGATCAGCCGGCTGGCCAAGCAGGACAAGTTGCCGGAATGGCAGTGGGCGCAGAAAAAGTTCGAGAAGCTGGGCCTGCACCGCAAGCAGGCCAGCGGGCTGAACATCTGGAACTGCGAAGTGACGGGGCCGCGCAAGTCCAGGCGGCTGCACGGATACCTCCTGACCAGCGCCGATTCGCTGTTCCAGGAAACACCCCCGGACAATCCCTACCTGCGCCTCGCCAACACCGAGGCACAGCGCGACGACTCGGCGCTTCAGGCCAAGAACGATGGCGAACAGGAATAGGAGGCGATGACCGCGCCCTCAGTTGCCGCGTTGCGGCGGGTCGAGTTCGGCCAGCTTGGCTTCCATCGCGGCCATCAAGTGGGCAGAGCTGCATTTCAGGGCGCGGGCGATCTTGAGGATCAGGGGAAGCGTGGGTACGTGCTCGCCCCGTTCGATCTTGCCCATGTGCGACCGCTCGATCCCGGCCAGGTGGGCCAGCGTTTCCTGGGCAACCCCCTGGTTCGTTCTTTCCTCCCGCACCACTGCCCCAAACGCGATCGCTGGTTCCGCTTCGTATGTAGTTGTCCCGGCTGGTCGGCCGCGTTGAATCGATCGCTTTTGCATTGCCAAAAGCGTCGATCAGCGCCACGATATAAACCACGTTAAACTTAACTCATTCGATTAAGTTTCCATGCTTTAGCGCCTTCGGAAGTTGCACGTGAGATCGATCGACGTCTCCACTGAAATCCGTCTGGCAGTCCTCGGCGATTGGGTTCCTCCCCAACTCGCCGACGTGCTCGCCATACAGCGCGCCGAAGAACCGGAAACCATAGCCGTTCTGATCGGCACAGCGGCCACCGGACAACAACAGGAACGACCTGACGACAGCTTCGACTTCGCGTTGTCCGCCGCACATCAGGAGTGGCCAGGTTGGGTTTGCGAACCGCTGTGGCACGACACCCTGGCCGTCGCCGTGGCAAAGCGATCCCACTTGCTGGCCTACCACGAAGTACCCTGCCAAGAAGCGCTCAAGCAGCCGCTGATCTATGCACGATCAACGGACGAAGCATCTTGGCGCACGGCCGCACAGAGCGCATTCGAGAACGAACTGTGGGACCGAGAAGAAGCCGTCAGTACATTCGAGGTCGCCATGACAATGGTCGCAGCGGGGTACGGAATTGCTGTGGCCCCATCCAAGAGACTTGCCGGGTATCAATGCCAGGGCATCGCTCTGCGGCCGTTGGCGAGCGCACCGATGATCGTGACCGCCTACCTGATTCGACCTGATGCTTCCCTGACGGCGCCTCAAGAGAGCTTTCTTCGACGCGCCCGCTCAATGTCTTGAGCAGCCTCACTCCCGCTCAATGACCTTCAGCAAAGCCCGGCGTCGCCTCGACAGCGGCCCGAAGGTTTCCATGACCTCGTTCATCGAATCGCCACGGGCCAGCGCATCGAGGATGTCCGCCCAATCCTGCATGATGATCTTCCGCGATGAGATGTACTTGGTATGGTCGTAGGGTGCGCGCGACGAATCCTTCTTCCGCTTCGAGTGCGCCAGTTGCAGGTCAACCCGGTTCTCGGGGTAGCTCAACAAGCCGAGCAACGTGGTCGCTGTTGAGCGAAAGCCGTGCGAAGAAAACTGCCCACCGTAGCCCATACGCTCCAACACCTTGTTGAGCGTCGTAGCCGACATCACCGTTCCCGGCTTCCGAAAGCCGGGAAACAGCACCTTACCTCCGCCTGTCAGCGTGTGCAGTTCTTTCAGCAGCACGATGGCCTGCTTCGAGAGCGGAACGATGTGAGGATCGCGCATCTTCATGCGCCCCGCAGGAACCGTCCACATCGCACTGTCCAGATCGAACTCGGACCAGTGCGCCTTGCGCAGTTCGGCCGTGCGGACGTAAGTGAGGGCCATCAGTCGCAGTGCAATGACAGTGACCCGGTAACCTGCATCATCCACACGACTCAAGAACTTCGGGATCTCTTGCCACGGTAGCGGTGGATGGTGTCGAACTCGGGGGCGCTTGACCGACCGTTTCAGCAGCGCCGTCGGATCGCTGTCGCAAAGCTCTTCACCCGCCGCGTATGCGAAGAGTTGGCTGCATAGTTGTCTGATCAGGATCGCAACGGTAGGGGCGCCGCGCTCCGCAACATCCTTAATGACGGGGCGCAAGTGAGCAGTCCGGATTGAGCTGACCGGCAGCTTGCCCACTTTGGGAAAAACATCGTTCTCCAAAGTGCGCTTGACTTGATCGGCGTAGCCCTCGCTCCACTGCACGTTGCTCGCCATCCATCTGCGAGCCACTGGCTCAAAGGTGTTCTCGTTCTTTTCAAGCTGAGTGGAGATGTTGACTCTCTTCTCCACCACGGGGTGTACGCCCTTCTTGACGAGTTCCCGCGCGCGATCCCGCTCGGTCCGCGCCGCCTCCAGTGAGACCTGGGGGTACTTGCCGATCGCGTAGATGGCAGGCTTTCCGCCAAGCCGATAGCGGTAGCGCCACAACTTGCTTCCGCTAGGCGTGACGTACAGAAATAGACTGCCCCCGTCCTTGAGCCAGTACGGTTCTTTTTGGGAAGGAATGGTCTCGACCTTCCTGGCCGAGAGCAGGTTCATGGCCATGTGTGTATATCACCTCTCTTGAGGCCCTATATACACAGAAATATACACACTTGCAGCAGATTGGTCTAGCCTTCACCAGACCATCAAGGAAGTCACATCAATACAAATCAACAACTTACACCTTCTCCATGGAACACGGTGGAGCTTGATGGATGCTAATCGTAGTTGTCGATAAGCAGCAACATCGCCGGTATATCCTACTGGTAAATAGATTTTTATTGAATAACAACAGGATGCATTTTAGATAGCGGCCCGTGCCCCGCAAGCTACACAGGATAGCGTCCTTTGCCTGGACAGGAGATCAGGACCTGTGTGATATTCACCCGACGCCCGCCCGCAGGCTACCGGCCATATTGTCATATCGTCAGGGATAAAAAAACAACGCATGTACCGTTATAAGCCGCTGAAAATACTGCTGCCTTACCTGTGGCCCAAGAATAACCCTAAGCTGCGCTACTATCTGGTGGCGGCGCTGCTGTTTATGATCGTGGCCAAGGTCGGCACGTCGCTGGTGCCGCTGGCCTATAAAGCCATCGTCGACCGGCTGGGCGGCGACCAGGCGCGGCTGCTGGCCGTGCCCATCGGGCTTATCCTCGCCTACGGCCTGGCGCGGGTCTGCGCATCGTTATTTGATGAACTGCGCAACGTGATGTTTATCTATGTCAGCCAAAACGCCACCCGGCTGCTGGGCCTGCGCGTTTTCCGCCAGCTGCATGCCCTAAGCCTGCGTTTTCATCTGGAACGGCGCACCGGCGGGTTGTCCCTGTCCATCGAGCGGGGAACCCAGGCGGTCTCGACGGTGCTGTCGCGCGTACTGTTCTCCATCGTGCCCATCTTATTTGAAATCAGCCTGGTGGCGGCCATTATGTGGCGGCTGCTGAACATCTGGTTCGCGGTGGCGATTATGGCCACCGTCGGCGCGTATATCCTGTTTACCATTACGGCGGTGGGATGGCGTACCCGCTTTCGCCGCGAATTAAACCAGGCCAATGCCGACGCCAGTAATAAATCCCTCGACAGCCTGCTTAATTACGAGACCGTGAAATATTTCGGCAATGAGGCGTTCGAGTGCCAGCGCTTTGACAGCTCGCGTCGGCTGTATGAGCGCGCCGCCATTAAAAACCAATTCAGCTTTACGGTGCTGAGCATTGGCCAGACGGCGGTGATTTCCGTCGGTTTGGTCACGATGATGGCCATGGCGGCGCGCGGCATTACCCAGGGCACCATGACCCTGGGCGACTTTGTACTGGTTAACGCTTATCTGCTGCAGTTGTATCAGCCGCTGAATTTTTTTGGTTTTATTTATGCGGAAATACGCCAGGCGCTGATCGATATGGATAATATGTTTGATCTGCTCACGCTGGAAAGAGAAATTGAAGATCGCCCTGGCGCCGCGCCGCTGCGCGTTACCCGTGGGGAAGTGGCGTTCAACGCCGTCGGTTTCGGATATGACGCGCGCCGCCCCATCCTGGGCAATATCACATTTACCATTCCGGCGGGGAAAACCGTGGCGGTGGTCGGCGCGTCGGGCGCGGGCAAATCCACGCTGTCGCGCCTGCTGTTTCGTTTTTATGATGTCGATGCCGGCGCCATCACCGTGGACGGGCAGGATATCCGCGACGTTACCCAGGCGAGCCTGCACCGTGCCATCGGCATCGTGCCGCAGGATACCGTGCTGTTTAACGATACCCTGCGCTATAACATCGGCTATGGCAATACCGACGCCACGTTTGCCGAAATCGAGCGGGCCGCCAGGCTGGCGCATATCCATGATTTTATTGTCAGCCTGCCCGACGGCTACGAGACCCGCGTCGGCGAACGGGGCCTAAAACTGTCCGGCGGTGAAAAGCAGCGGGTGGCCATCGCCCGCACGGTGCTGAAAAATCCCGCCATCCTGGTCTACGACGAAGCCACCAGCGCACTTGATACCCAGACCGAACGCGAGATCCAAACGCATCTGCGCGAGGTCAGCCGCGATCATACCACCCTTATCATCGCCCACCGGCTGTCCACTATCATCGATGCCGATGAGATTCTCGTGCTGGAGGACGGCGCCATCGCCGAGCGCGGACGCCATGGCGAGCTGCTGGCGCAAAACGGCCGCTACGCGGCGATGTGGCAGCATCAGCGCCGCGAGGAACAGGATCAACAGACGGCGTAAACAACGCCTTCGGGGCGGCAGCGCGGCTTCACGTGGCTTGCGTGCATCCTGCCGGTGGCCGAGGCCGCAGCCTGCTTGCCGGGAGAGTAAAGGCTAGGGAGCACTGGCGGTAACACGCCGCACGCGCAAAGGCGTAGGCTGCGATAGTACGCCATGGCCGGTCACAGGCCGGATACCCCCGCCGCGGTTTATTGCGGCGGGTCCCCCGGACGTCACGATAACGCACCGAGGTAATACCGTTATGAATACCAAACCCGTTAAAATACCAGGTCCCGATCATCCGATCACCATCGAGCCCAACCCGCAGCGCATCGTGGTGTCCGTCGGCGGCCATACCGTCGCCGACAGCCGAAAGTCGCTGACCCTGCGCGAAGCGGACTATCCGCCGGTGCATTATATCCCGCGCGCCGATGTGGACATGACGCTGCTGGAAAGGACCGACCATGCCACCTATTGCCCGTATAAAGGCGATTGCGCGTACTACAGCATAACGCCGGGCGGACTGCGCTCGCGCAATGCCGTATGGAGCTACGAATCGCCCCATGAGGCCGTCACCGCCATTAAGGATTACGTGGCGTTTTATCCCGATCGCGTCGACAGCATCGACCTGCGTCCCGGCGGATAATCAACGCGGCGCCGGCAGGCTTAATCGGGCTCGCCCGGTTCGGCGACCACGCGGGCAAACAGGGCGGCCAGGGGTCCCGTGTCGCCAAAGGCGCCGGCTTCATTGGCCGCCAGCCACTCCTCCCGTTCGATGGGCCGCCAGCGCACGTCGTAACCGGCATGGATAATCAACTGCTCAAAGAAGACCCGCTGCGCCCGTCCGTTGCCTTCCCGGAACGGGTGCAGCATATTGATATCGGCATAATATTGCGCCAGGCGCGGCACGATTGCGTCCAGGGACAACCCGCGCAGATAGTCTTCATCCTCCAAACGCTGCATCACCGCGTTGCCCTCCTTTTCCAGGTAGGCAAAATGGCAATAGCGGGTTTCATTTTGATAGATATCCACCGTGCGCAACTGCCCGGCCCAGTCGTAAACATCCTGGAACAACTGGCGATGCAGGGCGCATAGCCAGGGCAGTCCCCTCTTTGGCGGCCCCAGTTCTATCGTCGCGGCGCGCAGCCCGGTTAGCGCCAGTTCGGCCTCGCGCAGGCCGGCGGACTCATGAATATTAAGCCGGTTGGCCAATACCGGGAGGCCGGGATAAAAATAGGGATCGCGTCCGTCGCCGAATTTATCGTTCATAGTGCCTCCTGAGCTCGTCAATGCGCAGCAAGGCCTCTTGCGCCGTCAGGGTAACCGGTTCGGCGGTAAAACCTTCGAGGCGGTTGCTGGCGTGGAAATTCTCATTGCGGCGTTGCTGGAACAACCTGGCTTTTTGTTTTTCAGTCATTTTTTTCATGTCATGCCTCCTGGCTGCGACCTTGAGGTAATAACATGAAGTATAACCGGCATTGGCGGGTTCGCCGGGAAGCGAGGCGCGGACGACGGCGACGGGCCGCCGGGGAAAGGCCATGGCGACCTTTCCCGTTAAGCTGGCCGCGGCGGGGATTATGGCATAATTTTAGCGGACAGGATGGTCACCGGTTTTACCGGCACATTCTGGTAAGGCCCGACGTTTTTGGTCGGCACCTGGGCAATTTTATCGGCCACATCCATCCCCTTGACCACTTTGCCGAACACGGCATAACCGAAATCACGCTGGCCATGATCGAGGAACGCATTATCGGCAACGTTGATAAAGAACTGGCTGGTGGCGCTGTCCTTGTCGTTGGTGCGGGCCATGGCGACGGTGCCGCGCAGGTTGCGCAGGCCGTTATCCGCTTCGTTTTTTATCGGCGCCTGGGTGGCCTTTTGCGTCAGATCCTGGTTGAAACCGCCGCCCTGGACCATAAAACCGGGGATGACGCGATGGAAGATGGTGTTGTTGTAAAAGCCGCTGTTCACATAATCGACAAAGTTTTTCACCGCCACCGGCGCTTTTTGATTATCCAGCGCCAGCTCAATATTCCCCGCCGAGGTCGTCAGCAGTACATGGGTGTCCTGACCGGCGGCGAACACCGGGCAAGAAGCCGCCGCCAGGGAGAAAACCAGTGCGGCGGTGGCCAGGTTTCGTTTCAGCATGAAGGGTTCCTTTTTAATACATGGGCAACAGGAAGGGCTCTGATTCTAAAGAGCGGACCGCGCTTACGCTACCCATTTACCGTTTTTTACGTAACAGGTTTTATATCGTCGCCGGGAAGGACCTCCCGCGCGGGCGGGATGGGTCTACCGCCGTTAAACAGATATTGCAAAAATCGCTGAAAAAGTCCGGCGGGGCGACTTTTATGTCCACGGCATAAATCGCCATGATAGTATTTGTGCCCTATCGGTGACAGTAAGGCAACAATGATGCCGGCGGGCGGCAAGCCGGTCGGGCGTCGACATTTAACAGGCCAATGATGAATAACAAAAATCGACTGCTGCTAACGTGGATTAGTTTTTTTTCGTACGGATTGACCGGCGCGTTGGTGATTGTCACCGGCGTGGTGTTAAGCAATATTGCCGCGTATTTTCAGGTCCCCGTTTCGGCCATGAGCGCCACCTTCACTTTTCTCAACTCCGGTATTTTGCTGGCGATTTTCCTGAACGCCTGGCTGATGGAGATTATCCCGCTCAAGCGCCAGCTGATTTTCGGCTTCGCGCTGATGGTGCTCGCCATCGCCGGCCTGATGAGCGGGCATACCCTGGCGCTGTTTTCGCTGTCGATGTTTGTCCTGGGCGTGGTGAGCGGCATTACCATGTCCATCGGCACTTATCTCATCGCTTACCTTTACACGGGACGGCAGAGGGGTTCGCGCCTGCTGTTTACCGACTCGTTTTTCAGTATGGCCGGGGCGGTATTCCCCATCCTGGCCGGCGTGCTGCTGGCGCGCCATATTACCTGGTATTGGGTGTACGCCTGTATCGGCCTGCTGTACGTGGCCATTTTTGTCCTGACGCTGCTGAGCGAATTTCCGGTGCTGGGCAAGAAAGACCGCGCGGGGGATCCGCTGGCCGTGCCGCCGGCCCGGGAAAAATGGGGCGCAGGGGTACTGCTGCTGTCGGCCGCCGCGCTGTGTTATATCCTGGGGCAGCTGGGTTTTATCGCCTGGGTGCCTGAATACGCGACCCACAGCTTCGGCATGGATATCGAGCAGGCCGGCGGGCTGGTGGGTAATTTCTGGACGGCGTATATGGTCGGCATGTGGTTTTTCAGCGCGGTACTGCGCCATGTGGATTTACAGCGCATCGTTACCCTGCTGGCCGCGCTGTCCGCCGTCCTGATGTATCTGTTTATCACCTCCGGCCATGGGGAACATCTGCATTATTACCTGCTGGGGCTGGGGTTTGTTTCCAGCGCCATTTATACCACCATTATCACCCTTGGCTCGCAGCAAACCCGGGTGACCTCTCCCAAACTGGTGAACACCATTCTCACCTGCGGCACCATCGGCACCATGCTGACATTTGTGGTTACCGGCCCTATCGTCGCGCATCTGGGGGTAAAATTCGCGCTCATAACCGCCAATGCGTTGTATCTCGCCGTGTTCGTCTTGTGCCTGTCGCTGGGTTTCGTCACCCGCCATAGGCTGCACGGACACGCGGGCGAATAACCGGCTGGCCACGCGCATGCCTGGCCCGGGCAGGGACTAGCGCACCAGCAGTGGATAGAGCGACAAGACCAGCGTCGCGGCCATCAGGCGATTGAACATCATCTGCCGGTGCGACTGGCCGAGCCTGTTTTTCAACATGCTGCCGAAGGCCGCCCAGGCGCTGACGCAGGGAGCGTTGATCAGGGTAAAAATCAGGGCGATCAGCACAATATCGCGAAAATGATATTGCAGCGGGGCATAGGCGGTGACGGCGCCTATCGCCATCAGCCAGGTTTTGGGATTCAGCCATTGAAAAACCACCGCGCCCCAGTAGCCCAACGGCACGGCCGCGCCGCTCAGGCCGCCCGACGGCGCCACGGCGTTGGCGATGCGCCACGCGAGATAGACCAGGTAACAGGCGCCGCTCACCCTGACCAGGGGAAACAGCATGGGATAGAGCTGGAACAACCGCTCCAGTCCCAGGCCGATGGCCAGTATCATCAAGCACAGCCCGCAGCTAACGCCGAAAATATGGGGCAAGGTACGGTAAAAACCGAAATTCACCCCGGAACTGGCCAACATGGCATTATTGGGTCCGGGGGTGATGGACGTGACAAACGCGTACAGGCAAAAGGCGCTTAGTTCGGCAATGGTATTGGTCATGGTTCATTCAGTCCTTGTGATAGAAATCCTTTATCAATAACTTATTTTTTTTCGTCCCGATACGCGACTTCGCTGCGTGAAAGTCCGATATCCTTCAGCTGATCGTCACTCAGGGCGCTTAAGATCAGGCGGTTGCGCCGCCGCCGCTGCCAGTCGGTGAACCGGTGGTAGAACGCAAGCAGCGGATTCTGACCGACGGCGTGGCGCGGCTTTACGTCCAGGGGAAGGGTCCGGCCTATTTTTAACGTGTTTTTCATGATGGTTCCTCCTCGTCGGTTGATGGAACTATCATGCAACGGTATGCTGATACCGTACAGATTCAGAAATCCGGTATTTTCACCATACAAATAATAATAATCAGCGCTGTAATGCTTAGATTTCGTCCATTCTGTATTGCTTTTTACTTAGAAAATTTAACCTGTATGAGGGCGATATGACGCGTTATGACAACCTGGCCGGTATCATCGGCGAACGTATTGAGCAGGGGCTATATACCTGCGGTCAGCGGTTGCCCTCGGTGCGCGCCCTGAGCCTGGAGCATGAGGTAAGTATCAGCACCGTGCAACAGGCGTACCGGGTATTGGAGGAACGGCGGCTGATCGAGGCGCGGCCGAAATCAGGTTATTTTGTCAGCCAGCAGCATGAGCCGGCCGCGCTGCCGGCCATGTGCCGCCCGGCGCAGCGGCCGGTGGAAATATCCCAATGGGATCTGGTGCTTAAGCTGCTGCGATCCGATCCGGTTGACGGCATGGTGCATCTGGGGCCGGGTATGCCGGATATCAGTTCGCCCACGTTAAGACCGCTGACCAGACAGTTAAGCCGCATCGCCCTGCATCCGGACCTGCGCGGCATGACCTACGGCGATATCAGCGGCGCCCCGGCGCTGCGCGAGCAAATCGCCCGGCTGCTGGTGGACAGCGGTTGCCTGGCGCTGCCCGACGATATCATGATCACCACCGGCTGCCACGAGGCGCTGTCGATCGCCATTCACGCGTTATGCCAGCCCGGGGATATCGTGGCGGTGGATTCGCCCAGTTTCCATGGCGTGACCCAGACGCTGAAGGCCTTCGGCATCAAAGCGCTGGAAATCCCCACCGACCCGGTGACCGGCATCAGTCTTGACGCGCTGGAACTGGCGCTGGAACAATGGCCGATCAAGGCCATCCAGGTCACGCCCAATTGCAATAATCCACTGGGTTATATTATGCCGGACGCGCACAAGCAGGCGCTGCTGAATCTGGCGGCGCGCTACGATACGCCGATTATCGAGGACGATGTCTATGGCGACCTGGCCTACCGTTATCCGCGTCCGCACACCATTAAATCCTTTGACGACGACGGCCGCGTGCTGTTGTGCAGCTCATTTTCCAAAACCCTGGCGCCGGGCCTGCGGGTCGGCTGGATCGTGCCCGGCCGCTATATGGAAAAAGTGATTCATATGAAGTATATCGGCACCGGCGCCACCGCGTTGCAACCCCAGCTGGCGGTGGCCGAGTTTGTGCGCCAGGGCGATTACCAAAAGCATCTGCGGCGCATGCGCGCCCGCTACCAGCTTAACTGCGATATCATGACCGACTGGGTCAAGACCTATTTTCCGCCGGAGACCCGCGTCAGCCGGCCCCAGGGAGGATTTTTAATGTGGATCGAACTGCCGGAGCACTTTGATTCCCTCAGGCTGAACCGACAGTTGGAAAAAGGGGGAATACAAATTGCCGTAGGACCGATTTTCTCGGCCTCCGGCAAATACCGCCATTGTTTTCGCCTCACCTACGCCACCCAGCTCACGGCGGAAATCGAGGCGGCGATCAAAAAAATCGGCGAGACGATTAAACGGCAGTTGGCCGACGTGACGGCTTGAACCAGCAGCGTCACCGCGTGAAATCGACCTTTTCCGCGGGGCCGTCGAGAAACAGCGTCGCCTGCGACGGCAGCGTCTGGGCAATCACCCTGCCCCGGCGGATCACGTAGCGCGGCGCGGTTTGCCGGCGCACCGCGTCAAAACCGTTTTCCGCCGGCAGGATCACCAGATTGGCGCTGTTGCCTTCCTGGATACCGTAATCATCAAGGTGCATAGCGCGGGCGCTGTTAACGGTAATCAGCTCCAGGCCCCGGTTAATTTGCTCATACCCCATCAGCTGGCAGATATGCAGGCCCATATGCAGCACCTGCAGCATATTGCCGGTACCGAGCGGATACCAGGGATCAAACACATCGTCGTGGCCGAAACAGACATTGATGCCCGCCGCCATCAGCTCCTTGACCCGCGTGACCCCCCGCCGTTTGGGATAATCGTCAAACCGGCCCTGCAAATGGATATTCACCAGCGGGTTGGCGACAAAATTGATGCCTGAAAGCTTCAGCAGCCGGAACAGGCGCGCGGTATAGGCGCCGTTATAGGAATGCATCGCCGTGGTATGGCTGGCGGTTACGCGCGCGCCCATGCCGTCGCGGTGCGCCAGCGCCGCGACGGTTTCCACGAAGCGCGACTGCTCATCGTCGATTTCATCGCAGTGCACGTCCACCAGCCGGTCGTATTTCAGCGCCAGGGCGAACGCTGTATGCAGCGACTCCACGCCGTACTCGCGGGTAAACTCGAAATGCGGGATAGCGCCCACCACATCGGCGCCCAGACGCAACGCCTCCTCCAGCAGTTCCCCGCCGCGCGGATAAGACAAAATGCCTTCCTGCGGAAACGCCACCAGTTGCAAGTCCACCCAGGGCGCCGCCTCGCGCTTGACCTCAAGCATCGCCCTGAGCGCCGTCAGCGTGGGATCGGAAACGTCGATATGGGTACGCACGTGTTGAATGCCGTTGGCGATTTGCCATTTAAGCGTTTGCCAGGCGCGCCGTTTTACGTCCTCGTGGGTCAGCTGCGCTTTACGCTCCGCCCAGCGTTCAATGCCCTCGAACAGCGTGCCGGACTGGTTCCAGTGGGGGTCGCCGGCGGTCTGGGTGGTATCGAGATGAATATGCGGCTCGACAAAGGGCGGAATAACCAGGCCGCCTCCGGCGTCCAGCGTTCCCGGCGCCTCCCCGGCGTCGGCGGGCGGCGTCTCCGGCGCGGCGGTGATCCGCGCGAAACGCCCCTGCTCGACGCTAATGCGCCACAGGCCTTCCCGCTGGGGCAGGCGGGCATTGATGATGTATTGCAAGGGACACTCCGGCACGGTTCACCTCGTTACAGGACGGGACGCAAGGATTCATCCGGCAAGCTTAACGCAACCGCCGTCCCTTGTCCGCAGCTTCCTTTGATAGCCACCGCAAGGCCCAAGCCTAGCCAAGCGCCGCTGTTTTTAGCCGGCGCGAGCAATGCTCAACTACGGGCGGGCGACAAAACCCACGGCCTGGTACACCTGGCGCAGGGTCTGCTGCGCGCGCGCGCTCGCCTTGGCCGCGCCGTCACGCATAATCTGGTTAAGCAGGGCATCATCCGCGCGAAAATGGCGATAACGCGCCTGCAGATCGGTGAGCATGCCGGACACGGCGTCCGCCACCGCCCCTTTCAGGTGGCCGTACATCTGGCCCTCGAATTCATGTTCCAGGGCAATAATGGATTTGCCGGTGACGCCCGCGAGGATATCGAGCAGGTTCGACACCCCGGGTTTGGCTACGGGGTCGTAGCGCACCACCGGCGGCTCTTCCGAATCGGTCAGGGCGCGTTTCAGTTTCTTCGCCGCCGATTTTGGATCTTCGAGCAGCGTAATCACGTTGTTGCGATTGTCATCCGACTTGGACATTTTTTTGCTCGGATCGAGCAGCGACATCACCCGGGCGCCGGATTTGGGAATAAAGGGGTCGGGCAAGGTAAAGATAGGCCCATAGAGCGCGTTAAAACGCTGGACGATATCCCGCGTCAGCTCCAGATGCTGCTTCTGATCGTCGCCCACCGGCACCTGGTTGGTCTGGTAGAGCAGGATATCAGCCGCCATCAGCACCGGATAATCGAACAGGCCGGCGTTAATGTTATCGGCGTAACGGGCCGATTTGTCCTTGAACTGGGTCATGCGGCTCAGCTCGCCGAAATAGGTGTAGCAGTTGAGCAGCCAGCCCAGTTGCGTGTGTTCCGGCACATGGGACTGCACAAAGATGGTGCTTTTTTCCGGGTCGATGCCGCAGGCCAGGTACATCGCCAACAGATCCAGGGTGGCGTTGCGTAGTTTCTGCGCATCCTGGCGCGCGGTGATGGCATGCAGATCGACGATGCAATAAATACAGTCGTAATCATCCTGCATGGTAACCCACTGACGCAGCGCACCCATATAATTGCCAATGGTCAATTCGCCTGAGGGCTGCGCGCCGCTGAATACGATGGGTTTACTCATTTTACGCTTCCTGATTATCTGTAGATGACAACCCAAGGATGGGCAGGAGATCGGCAAAACGGTCCAGGACATAATCCGGATGGCTCGTTTCGATCGTTTCGCCATAGTTATAACCGTACGTCATGCCGACGCAGGGGCAGCCGGCGGCTTTGGCCGCAATGATATCATTGCGCGAATCGCCGACAAACAGCAGTTCCTCAACATAGAGTCCCAGTTTGCCCAATACCAGGTAGATGGGCGCCGGGTGCGGTTTTTTCGCCGCCACGTCATCCCCGCCGATCAGCAGAGAAAAATAGCTGTCGATACCCAGCGATGCCAGCAGCGGCGCGACAAAAGGCGTGGGTTTGTTGGTCACCACCGCCATGGGCAGGCCGTGGGCGGCCAGACGGGCCAGCGTGTCTTTTACCTGCGGGAACAGCCGGCTGCCCTGCTCAACGGTCTGGGCGTAAAACTGGTCGAACAGCACGCGCGTCTCGCGGCACAGCGCGGGTTCGGGCGAGGCGCCGGCCCAAATCAGGGCGCGTTCGACTAAAACGTCGGCGCCATTGCCTATCCAGGTGGAAATCAGCGTCTGCCCCGCGGGCGGAAGTCCCTGTGCCTGGAGAGCCTGATCGAGCGCGCTGCTGAGCCCCGGGGCGGTATCGGTTAAGGTGCCATCAAGGTCGAAGGCCAGTCCGCGGATGTTGCAAAGCTTACTCATGGCTGTTTTTTCGCTCAAGGCGGCTATCCCCGGGTCTGGTGTTATCCGGCTCAGGACGGCTGGCGCCCAGCTCGCGACGCATGGCGTCGATAATGGCCCGGTAGTCGGGATGGCCGAAGATCGCCGAGCCGGCGACAAACATATCCGCGCCGGCGGCGGCGATGGCGCCGATATTATCGACTTTGACGCCGCCATCCACTTCCAGGCGAATATCGCGACCGCTGTCGTCAATCAGCCGGCGCACCTGGCGCAGCTTGTCGAGAGTGCCGGGAATAAACGACTGGCCGCCGAAACCGGGATTAACCGACATCAGCAGGATAATATCGAGCTGGTCCATGACATAATCCAGGTAACTGAGCGGCGTTGCCGGGTTAAGCACCAGGCCGGCCTTGCAGCCGTGGGATTTGATCAGCTGCAGCGAGCGGTGGACATGTTCCGAGGCTTCGGGATGAAAAGTGATGTAACTGGCGCCTGCGGCGGCAAAATCGGGAATCAGGCGATCGACGGGCTTGACCATCAAATGGACGTCGATGGGGGCGGTGATGCCGAAGTCGCGCAGGGCCTTGAGAACCATCGGCCCCATGGTGAGGTTGGGTACGTAGTGGTTATCCATCACATCGAAGTGAACCACATCGCCGCCGGCGGCCAATACCCGGGCGGTGTCTTCGCCCAGACGGGCAAAATCCGCCGAAAGGATGGATGGGGCGATTAAAAAATTTTTCATCCGCGTCTCCAATCATTAATGGTCAGTCAATGGCGCCGGAGCGGTCAGCATAATCATACAGCGCCAGCAGCTCGTTCACCTTGATGCGGCCAAGGATATTGCGGCTGATGGTGCGCCGGCCTTTCACCACATGCAGCACCGCGTCGCAATACCACTCCCGCGTCAGCAGAGTGTCATGGTTGGAAATCAGTACCGGCACCTGCGCTTCGCTGGCCAGCCGGTAGGCTATCCGCGCCAGGTTCTGCTGCTCAAGGTTATTGAAACTATTCGTATGGTACGCCGTAAAATTGGCCGTGGTCGACAACGGCACATACGGCGGATCGCAGTACACCACAGATCCCGGCGCCGCTTTATGCAGGGTCTGCTGATAATGTTCACAGACAAAAACCGCCTGCTGGGCTTTCTCTGCAAACCAGTTGAGTTCGTTTTCCGGGAAATAGGGTTTTTTGTAGCGGCCGAAAGGCACGTTGAACTCGCCGCTCAGGTTATAACGGCACAGGCCGTTATAACAATGGCGATTGAGATAAAGAAACAGCACCGCCCGCCGATAAGCATCGGTACAGAGGTTAAATTCGCTGCGCAGCAGATAATACACCTGCGACGTATTGGTCTCGGCGTTAAACATCAGCCGGGCGTCGCCGATAAATTCACTGGTGCGTTCTTTGACGATGTTGTACAGATTGATGAGATCGCTATTGATATCAGCAAGGATGTACTTCTCGTAGTCGGTATTCAAAAATACCGACCCCGCGCCGACAAAGGGCTCGATCAGGCAATCCCCCGCGGGTAAATGGCGGCGGATATCTTCTATTAGCGGATATTTACCGCCAGCCCATTTCAAAAACGCGCGGTTCTTCTTCATGCCGTCGATTGTTACTCACACACTCTCAAGAGCCGCGGATTGTACTCTGTTTAGGACCCATACATCAGGTTAAATTCAGGAACTTATTTGTTTTGATCCTGCTTGACCTGGCCAATTTCCCTGGCCCACGGTTTTTTAGCCTGAATATCGGCCGGTAATTGCGCCACCGCGCTTTTGGCCTGGGCTGATGTCGGGTAGACCCCGCTCACCAGCACATACCAGGGCTTGCCGTCACGGCGGGTCTCATACACCCAATACTGGCCCAACTGCTGCTTCTTGGCATAGGCGTTAAGCGTAGTGGCCTGGGAAGCGCTGCTGATTTGCACGGTGTAATACCCCGCCGGGGCGGTTTGGATTGAACCACCGGCACTGGCGGGGGCGGCCGCGGCGGCTGGTGCCGACGTGGCTACCGGTGCCGCTGTAGCTGCCGGCGCGCGCTGCGCGGCGGCGGCGGGAGCGCGCGTGGCGGGTTCAATCACCATGGTATGGCGGGTGGGTGCTGCCGTGGGCTGCGGCGCGGCCACGGCCGGCGCACGCTGGACGGCGGCGGGCGCCTTGGCGTTATGCGTTGGCGCCGAATTTTTGGCGCTGGGGACCATGGCGGTCGTCTTCGGCGCTTTATGCGCGGCGGACGCGGGTTTGGTCGCCTTGGCGGCAGGTTCCCTGCCCGCCGGGGCCACCGTGGCCGGTGCGGTCGGCAGCGTCGAGGCCGGCTGGTCGCCGTTGACTTGCTGGGTCACGCCGTTAACCCGATCCCCTTGCTGTGACAGCGCGTCCGCCATATTGCCCGGCAGATCGATGCGGTGCTGCGGATTGCCGTCGGCTGACGGCGGCGCCTGGGTCGGCGCGGCGGCAACCGGCGGCGCGTTGAGCGTCTGCGGCTGCTGGGCGGTGCCGTTGCTGCCGTTCACCGTACCGGCGGTATTGCCGTTGCCGCCGTTTACGGTGCCGTTGGCCGCGGGCGTACTGCCTGGGCTATTGACGTCGGGGTTGGCGCTGTCCGGCACGGGTTTGAGATCGTTGGTCGCGGTATTTGCCGTACCGGGCAGTTCGATGCTCTTTTCCGCCACGTTCGGATTTTGCTGGTTAGCGTCCATCTGGGTAGGCGCCTTTAACGCCGAACCGATGGCAATAACCAATAGCAGCAGCACCAGGATGCCAATGCCTATCATCAGATGCTGTTTGGACATGGCCACTTTGGGAACTGAAGGACCTTTCCGTTGACGGGGTGGGCGGCGATCGCTGCTATCGGGTCTCAGTTCGTCTTCCGACTTGAACTCATCCATCTAAAACTCTCCAACTGAGAGATAATTTCCGCACGGCCCGGGGGTCGTGGGGAGGGTTAATGCGATTAAATCAAACTCATCCCCCCTTTCCCGCTCGCGGGATAAGGGGAACGGCCCTGACTCAAGCCTGGCAATCGGCGATTGATGCCAATACGATATCATTTGCTACACCGGTACGCACTTCCGCCTGGCCTATTGAGCGCGGCAGCACTAACCGTAATTGACCGGAAACCACTTTTTTATCCCGCATCATATGGGGCAGGTAATCCGCCGGGGCCATTTCTTTCGGTCCGGCCACCGGCAAGCCCGCGCGCGTCAACAACGCCTGCACGCGATCAATCTCATCCATACTGAACTGCCCTAAACGACGGGCGGTATGCGCCGCCATCATGATGCCCGCCGACACGGCCTCGCCGTGCAGCCAGACGCCGTAGCCCATATGGGTTTCGATGGCATGCCCATAAGTATGGCCTAAATTGAGCAAAGCCCGCTGACCATTTTCACGTTCATCCGCGGCGACCACCGCCGCTTTCAGTTCGCAGCAGCGCCGCAGGCAATAGGACAACGCGTCGGGCTCAAGCGCCAGCACGTCGTCAAGATGATTTTCCAGCCAGCCAAAAAAAGCCTCGTCCAGAATGATGCCGTATTTGATGACTTCGGCCAGTCCTGAGGACAATTCGCGCGCCGGCAGGGTTTTAAGGCAGTCGAGATCGATAACTACGGATGCCGGCTGGTAAAACGCGCCGATCATGTTCTTACCGAGAGGGTGGTTAACCGCCGTTTTACCGCCCACCGATGAATCGACCTGGGAAAGCAGCGTAGTGGGAACCTGGATAAAGCGCACGCCGCGCTGATAACTGGCGGCGGCAAAGCCGGTCAGATCGCCGATGACGCCGCCGCCAAGCGCAATAAGCGTGGTATCGCGGCCATGGGGTTTTTTCAGCAGCGCGGTGAAAACCTGATCCAATACGGCCAGGGATTTGTATTGCTCGCCGTCGGGCAGAATGACCTGGTCGACGATGACCCCGGCGCTTTCCAGCACCGTGCGGACAGAGTGCAGGTAAAGCGGCGCCAGCGTTTCGTTGGTCACCACCATCACGTGATCGCCGCTTTTAAGCGGCATGAAAGAAGCCGGGTCGTTGAATAACCCGGCCGCTATCGTAATCGGGTAGCTGCGCTCCCCTAATGTTACCGTAATCCTCTCCATGGGGTGCTTAAGACCTTTTCGGCATCTCGTTACACACTAAATCAGTTGCTTTCCAGCATATTGATAATCTGGTTGGCGACAACTTTAGCACTTTGTTCGTCGGTACGGATGGTGACATCCGCAATTTCTTCATACAAAGGGTTGCGTTCCCGGGCCAGCGCTTCCAGTACTTCACGCGGCGGGGCTTCAACCTGTAGCAAGGGTCGTTTTTTATCACGCTGGGTTCTGGCCAGCTGTTTTTCAATGGTGGTCTCAAGATAAACGACCACACCACGGGCAGAAAGGCGGTTACGTGTTTCACGTGACTTTACTGAACCACCACCTGTAGCCAATACGATCCCTTGTTTCTCGGTAAGTTCGTTAATGACTTTTTCTTCACGATCGCGGAAGCCGTCTTCGCCTTCCACGTCGAATACCCAGCCTACATCAGCTCCGGTGCGTCGCTCAATCTCTTGATCAGAATCGAAAAACTCCATATTAAGTTGTTGAGCCAACTGACGCCCAATAGTGCTTTTGCCGGCACCCATAGGCCCAACCAGAAAGATATTGCGTTTCTCTGCCATGTTTTTCGGTATTACTAAGATTATTCGTTAATGACAACCCGCCCCGCCAATCAAATCAGCGGCGGGACCTAAACTGAAACCTCATGAGCGATAGTGCGAGAATCAGACGAAAAATTATCTCAACACTCGGGGTAGTTTGGCAACCGATTAAATCGATGCTCACACCGCAAGGAGGAATTCCGATATCTCTATCGTAATTACAGGTGACGCAAAAACAGCGATGCTCAATGGGTTACCCTTGTAAGCGAAATTGTGCACAGCGTCAAATCGAACGCGAAAAAAACGCATAATTTGTTGCTAAAACCGCAATTTTGCCCAAATTGAGGCAATCAAGTTTACCCCGTTATGCGGGTCGGCGTAATAAAAATAACCAGTTCACGCTGTTTATAGTGCGCACGCTGGCGTTTGAACAGCTGGCCGAGCAGCGGAATCTCCGCTAAAAGCGGTACCCTATCATGGGTTTGATGTTTTTGATGTTGAAAAATACCTCCTAAAACAATGGTTTCGCCGTCAGCAATGGTCACCTGGGTCTTGATTTCCTCCATATCGATGGAAACACTCTCATTTTCCCCTTGTTTGATTACCCGCCCCGGCACGTTCTGGCTCAGGCGCAAATTGAGGGTTACTTTGCCGTTGCGCAGTATTTTAGGGGTGACTTCCATGCTCAGTACCGCCTCTTTGAACTGAATGGCCGGTGATTTATTTTTACCGTTCGCCACCTGGTACGGAATCTCGGTGCCCTGCTTGATGCTGGCGGTTTGCTGATGCGCGGTATAGAGGCGGGGGCTGGCCAGGATATCCACTTTGTTTTCCTGCTCCAGCGCGGTCAGTTCCAGTTCAAGCAGCCGGCCGCTGAGGCGCGCCAGGCGAAACCCCATGCTGGCGTAATGCTCACTCAGGGGCAGATCGACCCCCAGGCGCGTGGCGCAAGGCGATGTGCCGCCGCCTTGCTGCCACTTTACCCCGATTTCCCGCAGGTTATCCCGGCTGATGGTAACGATATGGGCGGTGATCATCACTTGCTCCAGCGGCAGATCCCAGATTTTTATCCAGCCGGTAAGCGCAGATAATGCCGCGTCGGTATCGCGCAGCACCAGGGAATTAGTGCGTTTATCCAGCATCACGCTGCCACGCGGGGACATCAGGGCGCCGCGCATCGAGCCGATGCTTTTCGCCACCTCGCCGGCATCGGCGTGCTCCAGCGTCACCAACTGGTTGCGCAAAGGAGTTTCACCCGGCGGCCCGTCCGCCTCGCCCCGCCGCGCGGGGAACACCATCAGCGCGTCATCCTGGCGCTCCAGGCGCAGGCGGCCGGTGCGCGCGATCAGATCCACCGCCTGTAGCCAGGACACATTGTGCAGATTAAGGCTGATATTGCCTTTGATGTCCGGGGCAATAACCAGATTCAGGCGCTGATGTTCCGCCAGGGCGCGCAGCACCTGCGGTATCGGCGCGTCGTCAAATACCAGCGTCACCGGTTTGCCGTCGCCGCCCGCCGTCCGTCCGGCCAGCGCGACGTCCCGCCATCCAACCGTCAGCAAACACAAGATCAACCCCACCATCCGCGCGTGTCCTTTCATTGTGCCTCGTCCTTTTTATCGGGTGACTCCATTATGATCCTCCTGATCTTTCTGATCTTCCTGATCTTTCCTGGCCGCAGTGCGTGTTGTTCCGCACCGGCGCCAGCGCCCCTGATCGTCAACGGTCCAGAATAACCAGCGCTCTCCCGCGCCCACCTTCCCTTTTATCCGATCGATCCGGCCGTCCGCGGCAGGCCGACCGGCGTGACCCGGCTGAACGTGCGGCGCCGGTTGAAAAGGATCGCGCTCCTGCGGCCGTTCATCGTCCGTTGCCTCTCTCCTCTCCTGGTCCTCCGCCGCCAAACCCGGGCTGGACGCCGTCTCCCGGTAATCTACCGCCGTGGCCCCGTCGTTACCGGCCTCCTCGTCATCGTCCCCCGCCTCCCCCGGCGCCTTTTCCCGCCGCCCGTTTTTCGTTTCCGTCCCGGGCGCGGCAGACAGGATAAGCTCCGCCTCCAGCAACCCGCCCCGGCGCCTGACGGTAAGGGTTTCCAGGGGGAGTGCCCCCCGCAGGTCGCAGAGATGGCGCAGCATGCGCCGCAGTTGCGCATAGTCCGTGGTTACCACCAGTTGCCAGCGTTCGAAAACGTGCTGCCGGTCGCCGGCGGCGCCAAGCGCCCGCCAGGTGAGGTTCTTCCCCCGGCCCGGAGGGATAACGGCGGCCAAGGCGGCCGGATCCCCGCGCATTTTTTCGCCGGCGTCGACGGGGCGGCGTAAGCGCAGGATATCGGCTTTCAGGCGTTCCGGAGCGGGTAAGCCGGCCTGCGCCCGTTCCTGCCCAGCCACCACGGTTTTGCAATGGCCGATATCCTGGCGCAGCAACTCCGCCGCGTCCTGTCCAGGGCGCACGACCAGCAAAATCCCCAGCGCGACGTAAACGCCCACGATGATCTGCGCCAGGGCCAGCGCGCGCCAGGGGCGCTCCATCCAGCGGCCGAACCCGCCCTCAGCGTCCGGCATCGTCCGCCGCCCCGGCGGGCCACGCCGCCTGTAACTCAAAGCTGAAGCGGCCGTTTTCCTGTTGTTCGATTCGTCGCCAGCGTATGGAAGCGAACCGAGGATGCCGGGAAAGCAGGCGGTCCGCCGTGCGGATATGCACATAGCGCTCGCTGCAGCCGCTTATATGTACTTCTGTGCCGCACAGCCGCAGCCGGGTTAACCACAATCCCGGCGGCAGCAGGCCCGGCAGTTGATCCCACAGCTGCCGGTAGCGCTGGTTGCCGGCGTTGGCCCGGCGCCGGCCGCGCAGCTTGTTTTCCAGCTCTTGCCGCCGTTCCAGCAGACGCTCCATCCGCTGCCGCTGCCCGCGGATTTGTTTTTCGCGCTGTTGCCACTGTGAGAGCAGTGCGCCAAGCTCGGCGAGCTGTTCATGGCCGCGCCGCGCCTGCAGGCCCAGCAGACCGGAGGCCAGCAGCAGTTCGACCGCCAGCGCCAGGGACATGATTCTTGCGCGCCGCCGCCGGCGTTGGCGCCGCCACGGCAGCAAGTTGACCTGATACATTATTCATCGCCGCGGCGCACGGCCAGCCCGCCCGCGATGGCGAATGCCGCCGGCCACGCCGGTAGCGGGGGATGCGCCTGCCACAGGGCGGCAAATGGCGACCATTGCAGGGCATCCGTCTGCGGCGGGCAGATGGCGTCGCTGCTGATATAGACCGGCTCGCCCCTGCCGCAGGCATCAGGATAGCGCTGGTGGATGAGTCCGCGCGCCGCCGGCAGCGCCGCGGCCTCGCCGGTGGCGATAACGCCGAATTCCAGGGGACGCGCCAGCGGCGAGACCCAGTGCCATCCCGTGCGCGCAGCGTGGATCAGCAGCCGGTCCCGCGCCAGGCCCGCGGCGCTTGCCATGCAGCGCAGGGCGCTGGGCGCGATATCCAGCACTTGCGGAGCCAGACCGGCGCGCTCCAGACAGGATAGCCACCGCGCCACGGCCTCCTGCCGGGCTGCGGTCACCAGCAGCGTGCCGGGCGCCTGCGGATCGTCACGGTAATCGAGCAGCAGCTTTTCACGGCCGGCGGGGAAATGGCGGCGGGCCTGCGCGGTGATATACCACTCCCGTTCCGGCTCGCCGAGGCGATGGTCCGGCGCGGCCATGCGCCGGTGCAGAAACTCGGTTGACGGCAAACAAACTCGTAACGAAATGCGTCCGGGCAGTTGCCTGCGCCACACCGCCAACAGTTGCTCCAGGGCGGCGGACGGCGTGCCCTCAGCCCCCTCCGGCATGGGCTGCTGCCACCAATGGCGAAGCTGCCAGCCCTGGCGCCGCCGCTGCACCGCCAGCGCCCGCGCGGTGCCGTTTTCAAACGCCAATCCCACTTGCCAGGTGCAAAATTCCATGTTTGCCGAGCTCCTTCTCATTCGTTATCGTCCGTCATTAAAAGTACGTATCCAACGTGCTGGCTTACCTTTATACTAGCGCGCGGTTGTTTATAAACTGCCCAAATGACATGAAATGGGAAATCTCAGGTGAAGTTCGTAAAATATTTTTTAATCTTTGCAGTGTGTTGCATTCTGTTGGGAGCCGCCTCGATATTTGGCATGTACAAATATATCGAGCCGCAGTTGCCTGACGTCGCCACCCTGAAAGACATTCGGCTGCAGACCCCGATGCAGGTCTATAGCGCGGACGGTGAGCTGATAGCGCAGTTTGGGGAAAAACGCCGTATCCCCCTGAAGCTGCAGCAAATACCGCCGGAACTGGTCCACGCGTTCGTGGCCACGGAAGACAGCCGCTTCTATGAGCACCATGGGGTTGACCCGGTGGGCATCATGCGCGCCGCCTCCATCGCGCTGATGTCCGGCCATGCGTCCCAGGGCGCCAGCACCATCACGCAGCAGCTGGCGCGCAATTTCTTCCTCAGCCCAGAGCGGACGTTGATTCGCAAAATCAAAGAAGCTTTCCTGGCCATCCGTATCGAGCAGCTGCTGACGAAAGATGAAATCATCGAGCTGTATCTCAACAAGATTTATCTGGGTTACCGCGCCTATGGCGTCGGCGCGGCGGCGCAGGTGTATTTTGGCAAGAATGTCGACCAGCTGACCCTGAGCGAGATGGCGGTCATTGCCGGCCTGCCGAAAGCGCCCTCGACCTTCAATCCGCTTTATTCCCACGATCGGGCGCTGGCGCGGCGTAATTTCGTGCTGTCGCGCATGCTGGATGAAAACTTCATTACGCGCGAACAGTTCGAACAGGCCCGCAACAGCGATCTGGTGGCGAATTATCACGTGCCGCAAATGGCGTTTTCGGCGCCTTATGTCTCTGAAATGGTGCGTCAGGACATGATGAAACGCTACGGGGAAAATGCCTATACCGATGGTTATAAGGTCTACACCACCATCACCAAAAAACTACAGCTGGCGGCGCAGGACGCCGTGCGCAACAACGTGCTCGATTACGATATCCGCCACGGCTACCGCGGACCGAGCAACGTGCTGTGGAAGGTGGGTGAAATGGCCTGGGACCAGAAGCATATCGTCGATACTTTAAAAACGCTGCCGGTTTACGGACCGCTGTTCCCGGCGGTGGTAACGCAGGCCGACGCCGAACAGGCCACCGCCGTAATGGCGGACGGCAGCAGCGTCGCCCTGCCGATGGCAGGGGTGCGTTGGGCGCGAGCGTTTAAAACCGATACGCTGCAAGGCCCTCTGCCGCGCAAGGTTTCGGACGTCGTCAAGCCGGGCGAGCAAATTTGGGTGCGCAAGGTCGGCGATATCTGGTGGCTGGCGCAGGTGCCCGACGTCAACTCGGCGCTGGTGTCCCTCAATCCGCAGGACGGCGCGGTCAAGGCGTTGGTGGGAGGGTTCGATTTCAACCAGAGCAAATTCAACCGCGTCACCCAATCGCTGCGGCAGGTCGGGTCGAATATCAAGCCGTTCCTGTATACCGCCGCCATGGATAAAGGGCTGACCCTGGCCACCATCCTTAACGACGTGCCCATTTCCCGTTGGGACGCCGGCGCCGGCGCCGACTGGCGGCCGAAAAACTCGCCTCCGACCTATGACGGCCCCATCCGCCTGCGCCAGGGGCTGGGGCAATCGAAAAACGTGATGATGGTGCGCGCCATGCGCGCCATGGGCGTGGATTATGCCGCGGAATACCTGCTGCGCTTTGGTTTTCCCGCGCAGAATATCGTGCATACCGAATCGCTGGCGCTAGGCTCGGCGTCGTTTACTCCGCTGCAGATGGTGCGCGGGTACTCGGTGCTCTCCAACGGCGGTTATCTGGTCGACCCCTACCTGATTACCCGCATCGAGGACGAAGCCGGCCATGTTCTGTTTGCAGCCAAGCCCAAAGTGGTCTGCGACACCTGCAACCTGCCGGTAATCTACGGCGACACCAACAAATCCGCCGTCCTGTCCGATGACAGCATGGAAAACGTCGCCGTGTCGCGCCAACCCGATAATAACGCCGCCGTGCCGATGCCCCGCCTGGAAACCGTTTCCCCGGCGCAACAGGCCGCTGACGGCAGCCAGCTTTATGCGCCGCACGTCATCAGTACGCCGCTGGCGTTCCTGATCCACGACGCGCTTAACAGCAACATCTTTGGCGAACCCGGCTGGATGGGCACCGGCTGGCGCGCGGGCAAGGACTTGAAGCGCCATGATATCGGCGGCAAGACCGGTACCACCAACGATTCCAAGGATGCCTGGTTCTCAGGCTACGGCCCGCAAACCGTCACCACCGTATGGATTGGCTTCGACGATCATCGCCGCAACCTGGGCCGGGCCACGGCGTCCGGCGCCATCAGCGATCAGATTTCCGGCGGCGAAGGCGGTGCCAAAAGCGCCCAGCCGGCCTGGGATGATTTTATGAAGGTCGCGCTGGAAGGAATACCGGAGCAAAAAGTCACGCCCCCGCCGGGCATCGTCACCGTCAGCATCGATAAGAGCAGCGGCAAACTCTCCGACGGCGGCGGCAACAGTCGCGAGGAATACTTTATCGACGGTACGCAGCCGAGGGACCGGGTGGTGCACGAGGTGGGTACCGTGGTGACGGATAACGGCGGCGAATCGCACGAACTGTTCTAATGCGGCGGCCTGCCACGGCAGGCCCGCCAACACCGCACTCAAAGCAGACATGTCAAGGGAGAGCGTGCCAATGGGGTCGAATCGGGCGTGGTTTTCCCGCCCGACCGAGCGCCTCATGGCACGGCAGGCCCGCCAACACCGCGCCCAAAGCAGACGTGTTAAGGGAGAGCGTGCCAATGGGGTCGAATCGGGCGTGGTTTTCCCGCCCGACCGAGCGCCCCATGGCGCGGTATGCCCGCCAACACCGCACTCAAAGCAGACATGTCAAGGGAGAGCGTGCCAATGGGGTCGAATCGGGCGTGGTTTTCCCGCCCGACCGAGCGCCCCATGGCACGGCAGGCCCGCCAACACCGCGCCCAAAGCAGACGTGTCAAGGGAGAGCGTGCCAATGGGGTCGAATCGGGCGTGGTTTTCCCGCCCGACCGAGCGCCCCATGGCGCGGTATGCCCGCCAACACCGCACTCAAAGCAGACGTGTTAAGGGAGAGCGTGCCAATGGGGTCGAATCGGGCGTGGTTTTCCCGCCCGACCGAGCGCCCCATGGCGCGGTATGCCCGCCAACACCGCACTCAAAGCAGACGTGTTAAGGGAGAGCGTGCCAATGGGGTCGAATCGGGCGTGGTTTTCCCGCCCGACCGAGCGCCCCATGGCGCGGTATGCCCGCCAACTCCGCACTCAAAGCAGGCATCCAAAGGGATAACCGGACTCCGGTTGTTTTATTTCCGCACCAGCCACGCATGGGCCAGAAACAGCGCGCTGACGTTACGCGCCTCGCGAAAATCCGGCTCATTAAGCAACTCCATCATGCGATCGATGGGCCAGCGCACCTGCGGCAACGGTTCGGGCTCATCGCCCTCGCGCTGCTGCGCATACAGATCCCGCGCCACCACGATATTCATTTTGCTGGAAAAATAGGACGGCGCCATGGTCAGCTTGGTTAAAATATCCATGCGCCGCGCGCCGAAACCCACCTCTTCCATCAGTTCCCGGTTCGCCGCTTCCAGGATCTCCTCGCCGGGATCAATCAGCCCCTTGGGAAACCCCAGCTCATAATCCTCAATGCCCACCGCATACTCACGGATCAACACCAGATGATCATCGATTATCGGTACGATCATCACCGCCTCCCGATCGGACGGCTGCATCCTTTCATAAATCCGCCGCGCCCCATTGCTGAACTCGAGGTCGACGGTTTCTACATTAAACAATCGGGAGCGCGCCACGGTTTCAACTTTATGAATTTTTGGTTTTTGCAGATGCTTATCCATAATGGTCCCGAGCAGACAAAATACATGTCACAGCATAACCGCCTATGCGCGCAAACAACAGGATCAGGGCATCCACGTTAAATCCCCCGCCCGCCAGCGGCGCCGTTTCCGCGCCGGCTAACCCGATCTTTACCTGCCATTCCGCCAACGCGAGGCCGGGTAAAACGGATGCAATTAGTTATAGCATGGCAAGTAAAAGAAAAGAATTGGGATTAAAATAGGAAAATACCGATATGTCGCTAAAGAATGGATTGCTACCCTGAGATTAGCGTTGATAGTTGTCACGTTTTTTTCCCGCGCGGCTGTCAATTAAACAATCGAGTGTTCGTTTCTCTATGACGAGCGTGGCGTCACGCCGCTTGCCGGATGCGTATCATATTATCGATGTATCGTCGTTTTTTCGTGTTTCGATGGGGATGGCATGAGCACAATAGTCATTGTATTGGCCTTACTGTTGACCTGTGCGATCGCGTTATCCGCTTACCGGGCCTACCGCCGGCGCCACATCCCCGCGCCGATAAAGCGCATGCCGTCGCTGCAACCCTTGCCCCGCAAACTGGCCCCGCAGGAACGCGAGGCCATCGAACACTATTTCCAGCTGAATAAACACCTCCAGTATAGCTTGCCCCTGGCCTCGCCCCCCGCGCCGGTGGCGGAGACCCTGGCGTTAACCCCGCAAAGCGAGAATATCTATGCGGTCACCCACGCCATCACCCGTTATGGTTTGGCCACCGACGCGCCCCATAAGTGGCGCTATTTCCTCGACAGTACCGAAGTGCATCTCCCCCCGCTCTGGGAACAGTATATTGCCGACGAAAATCATGTCGAACTGATAAAAACCGCCGGGATCCCCCTGGTGATTGCGCTCAACGGCCACTCGCTGGTGGATTACATGTCCGCCGACCCGCAAGCGCCCAGCCCGCCGCAGTTAGTACCGAACTCGTCCATGCGCGAGCAGGAAACCGAGCAGGTCGAATTGCTTAACATCCGCAAGGAAACCCCCGAGGAATATGCGCTCAGCCGGCCAAAGGGCATCTATGAGGCCGCCTTGCTGAGCGTGGCGCTATTATTGCTGTTTGTCAGCCTGCTGGCGCCGGTGCTGGCCGTGCCATGGCTGGTGGCCGTCGCCGGCGTGCTGATGGGCTGGGGCGGCTGGCGGCTGTTGCGCCGGCCGGCCGAGAGCGCGCTGCGGGATGTGCACTGCCTGCGCGGCACGCCCAAGCGCTGGGGCCTGTTCGGGGAATCTGACCAAAGCCGCATCAGCACCATCTCGTTCGGCATTATCGACCTGAACTACCCGCCCCACTGGCTGCCTTTTATCGGCCATGATATGGGCAAAAAGACCGATGTCGATATCTACGTCAACCGCCAGGTGGTGCGCCAGGGGAAATATCTGTCCCTGCACGACGAAATGAGGCATTTCCCGCTCCAGCGCTTTGGCGGCAACCTGGTATTGCTGTGCAGCTCGGCCCTAATCCTGTGCCTGCTGCTGATCTACGTGCCGCTGACCTTGCCGCTGACGCTGAGCACCGCCTGGTTAAAAGGCGCGCAGAATATCCAGGCGGTGGATGTCAATACGCTGGCGCAGGCGCAGCTGCGCATCGGCGATACGCTGCACGCCCAGGGCTCAGGCATGTGCTATATCAATACCGCCCTACCCGCGGATGCCCGGGAACCGTTTGTCCCTTTCGACTGTTCCAGCATTTATTGGAATAACGCCGAACCGCTGCCTTTGCCGGAGTCCGACACGGTGGATAAGGCGGTATTATTGCTCAATACCGTCAATACCCAACTGCACCCCCAGTTGGATAACGATCCCAAGATCAATCCAGGCCTGGCGACCGCCATCCAGAAATCGGGCATGATACTGCTGGATGATTTTGCGGACATCGTGCTGAAAACGCAGGACCTTTGCCATGACGACAGCGCCTGCGGCCGGCTGAAAACCGCGCTGGTCAACCTGGCCAACGGCCGGGATTGGCCCTCGCTTGTGAAGCGGGCGCGCAATGGCACGCTCAAAGGCGTCAACGTCCTGCTGCGCCCGGTCAGCGCGGAAACGCTGCAAAACCTGGTGACCAGCGCCACCTCGTCCATTTTCACCGGAGAGACCCGCCAGGCGACCAATGCCCTCAACAGTCCCCCGCCGGGCGGATTCCTGATCCACAGCGACGAGGGAAAATTACTGGTGGATCATCCATTGCCGGCCAGTTCCTTATATGATTACACCGGGCTGGCGCAATGGAATGAACTGCAGCGCCTCTCCGCCATGCTGCTGCACACGCCGTTCCGCGCCCAGGGCGTCATTACCAATATCACCGTCGACGCCAACGGCACCCGCCATATTTCGCTGCACAGCGAACCCGATGTCATCACCGTCTGGCGCTACCTTGGCACCAGCGTACTGCTTTTCCTGTTGATTATCATCGCATTGGTCAACGCCGTACTGCTGATCCGCCGCCTGGGCAAAAGCCGGCATCGCGCCCAGGATATTCAGCGTTATTATGAAAGCTGTTTTAATACCCACCTGCCCACCGTGGCATTAAAAACGCTGCGTTAACCCGCGGCGCCCCGGTTTGCCCGGCGCGTCATGCGCACGGAATTTGCATGTCATCCGCCAACGACTGGTATAATACCCTAATGTATCCTGATACCGGCGGCACACCAGCGCGGCATCCACCCGGCGGACCGGGTACTGAAAAAGCGCCCGTTCCCGGCCAGCACACAGGAGGCACGATGAAAAACCAGGATAAGGACAAAGGCGGACAGGAAGAGGCCGTCCGCCTTGATAAATGGCTTTGGGCGGCACGATTTTACAAAACCCGCGCCATCGCCCGGGAAATGGTGGAAGGCGGCAAAGTCCATTACAACGGACAGCGCACCAAACCCGGCAAAATCATGGAGAGCGGCGCGGAGATCACCCTGCGCCAGGGTGATGACGAGCGCACCGTGGTGGCGCTTACCCTAACGGTACAGCGCCGGCCCGCCAGCGAAGCGCAACTGTTCTACCAGGAAACGGCGCAAAGCGTGGCCAAACGCGAAAAGCTGGCCGCCGCGCGCAAAATCAATGCCCAGAACGTGACCCACCCGGACCGGCGGCCGGATAAAAAAGAGCGCCGCAACCTGATTAAATTTAAATATGGCGAGTCGGGGGAATAAGCCCGCCGCCACCGGCAAGAGAGAGAATTATGGCCATTCACGACCAGCTACACCGTTATTTATTTGAAGATTATGCCGTGCGCGGTGAACTGGTTTCATTGCATGATACCTACCGGCAGGTCCTTGGCCAGCATGATTACCCGCCCAGCGTCAAAAACCTGCTGGGGGAAATGCTGGTGGTCACCAGCCTGCTGACCGCTACGCTGAAATTCAGCGGCGAGATTACCGTGCAACTGCAGGGCGACGGGCCGCTGCGCCTGGTGGTCATTAACGGCGATCACCAGCAGAATATGCGCGGCGTGGCGCGCATCGACGGCGACATCGCCGAAAACAGCACGCTCAGACAAATGGTCGGCAACGGCTACCTGGTCATTACGCTCACCCCGGATGAGGGCGAGCGTTACCAGGGCGTGGTGGGCCTGGAAGGAGAACACCTGGCCGATTGCCTGGAAAACTACTTCCTGCAGTCTGAACAGCTGCTGACCCGCCTGTTTATCCGCACCGGCGAAGCCAACGGCCAGGTCGCGGCCGCCGGTATGCTGCTACAGGTGCTGCCCGCGCGCGATGCCAGCCACGACGACTTTGACCGCCTGGCGCAGTTGACCGCCACAGTCAAGGCGGAAGAGCTGTTCACCCTGCCGGCCGATGACGTATTATATCGCCTCTATCATCAGGATAAGGTATCGCTTTACCCCGCCCAGGACGTCCGTTTTCTTTGCACCTGCTCCCGGCAGCGTTGTGCTGACGCGCTGCTGACGCTGCCGGAGCATGAGCTTGATGAAATGCTCGATCAGGACGAAACCATCGACATGCATTGTGATTTCTGCGGTAGTCATTATGTCTTTACCGCCGGGGATGTCGCGGCGATAAAGTCAGACCGCACGGGCCCTGAGACACAATTACACTGAGATAGGCGCCGGCGGGCACAGGACAGATAGACTTGCCTATGGTAGCGCATGCTGAAGCTTTATTTATGCGTCAGCTCCCAATACAGTGTAAAACTTGCTGACGTCGGTTATTTCATGACCTACCTCTCGGTGATCCACTGGGTAACCCTTACAATCGCTACAGGTAATAATTTAAAGCTAAGGAGTCGTCATATGGCAAGTCATGGTATCAACGCGCAAGACCTGGTCGGCTATGGCATTACTAACTGTAGCGAGGTGATTTACAACCCGGATTTTGCCTTATTGTTCCAGGAAGAAACCGCCGATTCACTGCAAGGATTTGAGCGCGGCACCGTCACCAGCACCGGCGCCGTGGCCGTCGATACCGGTATCTTTACCGGCCGCTCGCCGAAGGACAAATACCTGGTGCGCGACGACGTAACGCGCGATACCGTCTGGTGGTCGGATCAGGGTAAAGGCAACAACGACAATCATCCGCTCAGTCAGGAGACCTGGAGCCACCTGAAACAACTCGTCGGCAACCAGCTGTCGGGCAAACGCCTGTTTATCGTGGATGCGTTTTGCGGCGCCAATGAAAACAGCCGGTTAAAGGTACGCTTTATCACCGAGGTGGCCTGGCAGGCGCACTTCGTCAAAAACATGTTTATCCGCCCCGATGAAGAGGAACTGCGGGACTTCAAACCTGATTTCGTGGTCATGAACGGGGCCAAATGCACCAATCCGGACTGGCAACAGCAGGGCATGCACTCGGAAAACTTTATCGCCTTTAACCTGACGGAACGGATGCAGCTGATTGGCGGCACCTGGTACGGCGGCGAAATGAAAAAAGGCATGTTCTCGATCATGAACTACCTGCTGCCGTTAAAAGGCATCGCCTCGATGCACTGCTCGGCCAATGTCGGCGCCGCCGAAGATGTCGCCATTTTCTTTGGCCTGTCGGGCACCGGCAAAACCACGCTGTCCACCGATCCGCACCGCCGGCTTATCGGCGACGATGAGCACGGCTGGGACGACGACGGCGTCTTTAACTTCGAGGGCGGCTGCTACGCCAAGACCATCCATCTGTCGGAGGAAGCCGAGCCGGAAATTTTCCACGCCATCCGCCGCGACGCCCTGCTGGAAAACGTGGTTGTCCGGGCCGACGGCAGCGTAGACTTTGACGACGGCAGCAAAACCGAAAATACCCGCGTCTCATACCCTATCTACCATATCGAGAATATCGTCAAACCGGTATCGAAAGCGGGCCATGCGTCCAGGGTCATCTTCCTGACCGCCGACGCCTTCGGGGTACTGCCGCCGGTGGCCAGACTGACGGTGGAACAGGCGCAATATCACTTCCTGTCCGGCTTTACCGCCAAGCTTGCCGGCACCGAACGCGGCATCACCGCGCCGACCCCCACTTTCTCGGCCTGCTTCGGCGCGGCGTTCCTGTCGCTGCACCCGACCCAGTACGCGGAGGTACTGGCCAAACGCATGAACGCCGCCGGCGCCAAGGCCTATCTGGTGAATACCGGCTGGAACGGCACCGGTAAACGCATTTCCATCAAAAATACCCGCGCCATTATCGACGCGATCCTGAGCGGCGCTATCGACGATGCGGAAACCCTCACGCTACCGGTATTCAACCTGGCGGTGCCGATGACGCTGGCCGGCGTCGACAGCCAGATTCTCGACCCGCGCCATACCTACGCCGAACCCGGTCTGTGGCAGGAAAAGGCCGACGACCTGGCGAAACGGTTTATCACCAATTTTGATAAATACACCGACACGCCGGCAGGCAAGGCGCTGGTTAAAGCGGGACCGAAGCTTTAAGCACCCCGGCGCCGGGCTAAACCCCGGCGCGGTAAGCCCACTGACACCGGACGTAAATCCGGCGTGTTAAAGGCAGAGCGTGCCAATGGGGTCGAAGCGGCCATGGTTTTCCTGGCCGCCAGAGCGCCCCATGGCATGCTAGGCCCGCCAACGCCGAACCTAAAGCAGACGTGTTCAAGGGAGAGCGTGCCAATGGGGTCGAAGCGGCCATGGTTTTCCTGGCCGCCAGAGTGCCCCATGGCATGCTAGGCCCGCTGACACCGGGCTTAAATCCGGCGCTTGCCAGTCCACATCATGCCTCCGCGTAACGGAGGCTTTTTTTTGCCCCGCGGTCGTTGCCGCGGCGGGATTACGCCGTTTTCTTTACCGAGGTCACGACGGGAACGTCATGCGCATTCACAGGCAACGGCAGGTACGCGCGAATACGCAGGCCGCCGCGCTCGCTGCTGCCGATATCCAGCGTACCGTCGTGGGCGTCGACAATACGCTGCACAATAGCCAGCCCCAGCCCGGTGCCGCTGGTGCTGCGCGCGCTGTCCCCGCGCACGAAGGGCTGGAACAGATATTTCAGCTGCGAAGGTTCGATGCCCGGCCCATCGTCCTCCACCTCAAACCAAACCCGGTGCGCGTCCCGCCCGCTGTTCACGCGGATCCAGCCGTTACCGTAACGGGCTGCGTTAACCACCATATTCACCGCCGCCCGTTTAATCGACAACGGATTCACGTTAACAATCAGCTCATCATCGAACAGCGCGGTTTCGATAATACGTTCATAACCGCTTTCAGCCGCCACCACTTCCGCCAGGATGCCGTTCAGATCCGCCATCTCGGTCTGCATCTCCTGCCCGGTACGCAGATAATCGATAAATTGCTCGATAATGGCGTTACACTCTTCAATATCCTTATTGATCGACTCGGCCAGATAGCCATCCTCGGCGTTCATCATCTCGGTGGCCAGGCGGATACGCGTCAACGGCGTGCGCAAATCGTGGCTGACGCCGGCCATCAGCAGGGTCCGATCGTCGGCCAGCATCTTGACGCCGGAGGTCATCTGGTTAAACGCCCGGGTGACCGAACGCACCTCCGAGGCGCCGTATTCCCGCAGCGGCGGCGGTATAATGCCTTTGCCCACCTGCAGCGCGGCGTGCTCCAGGTCCACCAGCGGACGGTTCTGCATCCGGATAAACAACCAGGCGCCGCCTATTGCCAGCAGCATAATGGCCAGGGTATAGCGGAATAAAGGCGAAAAATCGCCCTGATGGATTTCTGTTAACGGAATGCGCACCCAGATATCCGGCGACAGCCAGGTCTTCAGCCAGACCACCGGCGAATTCTTGGTGACCTCCACCCGCACATCGGTGGGGCCGCCGAGCTGCTGCGCCATCTGCTGGCTGAGGAACTCATAATGCTGAGCCCACCGCAGCCCGCTGTCCTCGGCCGCTGCATTGGTATAAAGGGAAATGCCCAACTCCCGGTAAATCTCGCGCCGGAACGCCGGCGGGACTTCAAGCAGCGTACCGTCCTCAAGCTGCAGACGGTCGGTCATCAGCATGCGCACTTCGTACGCCAGCACTTTATTGAACTGCTGCAGGCTGGGTAATATCGCGAAATTCAGTACCACAAGATAGGTCGTCACCAGGCTGACGAACAGCAGGGTAACGATTAACAACAGACTCCGTGCAAAAGAACTGCGCGGAGAGAAGCGCCATCGCCTCATGCTTTACTGCCGTCCGGCACGAATACGTATCCCAAACCCCAAACGGTCTGGATATAGCGCGGGTGGGCGGGGTCTTCCTCGACCATACGGCGCAGGCGGGAAATCTGCACGTCTATGGAGCGCTCCATGGCGCTGTACTCCCGGCCACGGGCCAGGTTCATCAGCTTATCGCGCGATAACGGCTCGCGGGGATGGCTTACCAGCGCCTTAAGTACCGCGAATTCGCCGCTGGTCAACGGCATGGGCTCATCCTCGCGGAACATCTCGCGGGTGCCGAGATTCAGCTTGAATTTACCGAAGGCGATAATCGCCTCTTCCTGCGAAGGCGCGCCCGGCAGCTCATTGGCCTGGCGCCTGAGCACCGCGCGGATGCGCGCCAGTAGCTCGCGGGGATTAAAGGGCTTGGGAATATAGTCGTCAGCGCCGATTTCCAGACCGACGATCCGATCCACCTCTTCGCCTTTGGCCGTGACCATAATGATCGGCATCGGATTGCTCTGGCTGCGCAGCCGGCGGCAAATGGACAGGCCATCCTCGCCCGGCAGCATCAGGTCCAGCACCATCAGATGGAAGGACTCGCGCGTCAGCAGGCGATCCATCTGCTCGGCATTGGCGACGCTGCGCACCTGGAATCCCTGTTCGGTTAAATAACGCTCCAGCAGGGCCCTTAAACGCATATCATCGTCCACGACCAGAATCTTGTAATTCTCTTGCATTGTTCTCTCTCCCAAAGGCGATACGCCCGTAAGCGTATTGTTCAGAAACCTGTAAGGCACTGACAGCGGTTTCAGGTGTATATTCTAAGCAAAATTGTTACAAAGCATATGGAAATACGTAGTTATCCACATATTCGGCAAAAAAAAGCGCTTTATGACGATCATCGCCGGTCTTTACCGGTATTTATCCACAAATGCCGGCATGACGATAATTAAACCGACCGGGTAGGATGATTGTTCACTTTACCCCTGGCAAAGTAAACCTTAGCGGCCTTATATTTCGCATATTTCATTTATTCTCCCAACGGTTCCTGATAAGAAATTTTATTCACATACCAGGTTTTTAAACCGGTGGGCGTGGCGACCACCGCTTCATCGTCCACCGCTTTTTTGATTAAAGCCCGCGCCATGGGGGAATCAATGGAAATATAAGATTTGTGCTTGAAGATTTCATCCGGCCCGGCAATGCGGAAGCGGAGCCGCTCACCCTGATCATTTTCCACCTCCACCCAGGCGCCGAAAAATACCCGGCCTTCCTGCTGCGGCGAATAATCCACGACCCGCGCTTCTTTTAGTACCCGGCGCAAATAGCGCACCCGGCGATCGATTTCACGCAGGATCTTTTTGTTGTAATGATAATCGGCGTTTTCGCTGCGATCGCCAAGACTGGCGGCCCAGGACACCTTTTCGGTAATTTCGGGACGATAGTGCTTCCAGAGGTGATCTAACTCTTCCTGGAGTTCCCGATAGCCCTGACGGGTAATTAGATTGGTTTTCATCGTGACCGTTTAGCAAATGTGAGAAGCCGTACCCGGGAAATATACCATAGACCGCCGCCTCGCGGCGCTGCGCCGGCGCCCATCCCCGCGCCCCAGCCGCGGCTTCTTGAACAATCGCGCAATTTTCGCCGCTTACCGCGCCCGCATCCATCAGATGACTGGCATTTTGGCGGCGCAATACGTATAACTGTCCACTGCATAAGTAACCCATAACGTGATGACGAACAAAACAGAATGATGAATGATCCTTTGAATCGCCTCATTGCCGCCGAGCTGAAGGCCCGCCCGGAGCAGGTCGACGCCGCTATCCGCCTGCTGGACGAAGGCAATACCGTGCCTTTTATCTCGCGCTATCGTAAAGAGGTCACCGGCGGCCTGGACGATACCCAGTTGCGCCAGCTGGAAACCCGCCTTGGTTACCTGCGCGAGCTTGAGGAACGGCGCCAGACAATTCTGAAAGCCATAGACGATCAGGGCAAGCTGACCGAACAGCTGGCGACGGCTATCAACGGCACGCTGAGCAAAACCGAACTCGAGGATCTCTACCTGCCCTACAAGCTCAAACGCCGCACGCGCGGGCAAATCGCCCTTGAGGCCGGCCTCGAACCCCTGGCCGAGACCCTATGGCGGGATGCCAGCCGGCAGCCGGAAGACGTGGCCGCGGCGTATGTCGACGCCGAAAAAGGCGTGGCCGATGTCAAGGCGGCGCTGGACGGCGCGCGTTATATCCTGATGGAGCGTTTTGCCGAAGACGCGGCGCTGCTGGCGAAAATCCGCCATTACCTATGGAAAAACGCCCATCTCGTGGCCAGCGTGATTGCCGGCAAAGAAGAGGAAGGCGCCAAGTTCCGCGATTATTTTGCCCATCACGAGCCGCTGGCGCAGGTGCCCTCCCACCGTGCCCTGGCTATGTTCCGCGGCCGTAACGAGGGTATTTTGCAACTTTCGCTGAATGCCGATCCGCATTCGGACGAGCCGCCGCGTGAAAGCCACTGCGAGCAGATGATTATCGATCACTTGCAGGTGCGCCTCAATCAGGCCCCGGGCGACGCCTGGCGCCGGGCGGTGATTAACTGGACCTGGCGCATCAAGATCCTGCTGCACCTGGAAACCGAACTGATGGGCAGCATCCGCGAAAAAGCCGAGGAAGAGGCCATCCAGGTCTTTGCCCGCAATATGCACGACCTGATGATGGCCGCGCCGGCGGGCCTGCGTCCGACCATGGGACTGGATCCGGGGCTGCGCACCGGCGTCAAGGTGGCGGTGGTGGACGCCACCGGCAAGCTGGTGGCCACCGATACCATCTATCCTCACACCGGCCAGACGGCAAAAGCCGTGGCGGCGGTGGCGGCCCTGTGCCTGAAGCATCAGGTGGAACTGGTGGCCATCGGCAACGGCACCGCGTCCCGGGAAACCGAACGCTTTTTCGCCCTGGTCAAGGAACAGTTCCCCAAGGTCACCGCGCAGAAGGTGATTGTCAGCGAGGCCGGGGCATCGGTCTATTCCGCCTCGGAGCTGGCGGCGCTGGAATTCCCCGACCTGGACGTCTCGCTGCGCGGCGCGGTGTCCATCGCCCGCCGGTTGCAGGATCCGCTGGCGGAACTGGTCAAGATCGACCCGAAATCCATCGGCGTCGGCCAGTATCAGCATGACGTCAGCCAAAGCCTGCTGGCGAAAAAGCTCGATACAGTGGTGGAGGACTGCGTGAACGCCGTCGGCGTGGATCTGAATACCGCCTCGGTGCCGCTGTTGACCCGGGTGGCGGGACTGACGCGCATGATGGCGCAGAATATCGTGAACTGGCGCGACGAAAACGGCCGTTTCCGCGATCGCAGCCAGTTGCTGAAAGTGGGCCGGCTCGGGCCGAAAGCCTTTGAACAATGCGCCGGGTTCCTGCGCATCAACCATGGCGACAATCCGCTGGACGCCTCCACCGTGCATCCGGAAAGCTATCCGGTGGTAGAGCGCATCCTCAAGGCCACCGAGCTTACCCTTGACAAGCTGCTGGGCAACGCGGGCGCGCTGCGCGGCATCGACCCGGTTCGCTTTACCGATGAGCGCGTCGGCCTGCCCACGGTGACCGATATTATCCGGGAACTGGAAAAACCGGGACGCGATCCGCGGCCGGAATTCAAGACCGCTACGTTCGCCGAGGGTGTGGAAACCCTGCAGGATTTAACCCTGGGCATGATACTGGAAGGCACCGTCACCAATGTCACCAACTTCGGCGCGTTCGTGGATATCGGCGTGCATCAGGACGGGTTGGTGCATATCTCCTCCCTGTCGGCGAGCTTTGTCGAGGACCCGCATAAAGTGGTCAAGGCCGGGGATATCGTCAAGGTGAAAGTGATGGACGTGGATTTGCCGCGCAAGCGTATCGCCCTGACCATGCGCCTGGACGAGCAGCCCGGCGAAACCTCAAGCCGTCGCGACGGCGGCGGCGATAAACGGCGCGACGCGCCTGCGCGTCCGGCGGCCAAACCCCGCCCCGGCAGCCCGTCCGCCGCCGGCAACAGCGTGCTAGGCGATGCACTGGCGGCCGCGCTCGGCAAAAAACGCTGAGGTCATCACTCTCCCCGCGGTGCCGGCGCGCGAGTCAATGCCGGCGCTGATTACCGGCGTGCGGCGCAAAACATCGCGCCGCTATTAATGAAGCTCCGGTTTAACATTCTTATTTCATCACATCAACATTCATAACGTTAATCCCGCTTATAATAACGTGACCGCCAAAAAAACACTCAACAAATATATTATATTAATAATGCATTAATATTATTTTGAAATAATAATTATTATTTCAATTAATGTATTCCTGCCTGCGCGAATCTATTTACGAATAAGTTTCATTTGCCAATGCGAGCCATTGATGTTAAAACAGGGAAATAAAATCAAAAAAAGCGTTTTTTATTGGGCGCAGGCTTTATTCAAAGAGCAGTACGTGAATTGTTTAAGAAGGTTATATGCAGCTGTTACCCCACCACCATTATGAAATTATCGGCTATGCCGCAGAGATAAGCCCGGCATACCGGCAAAAGCTATTGTCGCTGGGCATGCTGCCCGGCGCCTCTTTCCAGGTCATCCGCGTGGCGCCGCTGGGCGATCCGATCCAGATAGAGACACGCCGGATGCAGCTGGCGGTGCGCAGGAAGGATCTCTCCCAGCTGAGACTGGCCGTCCAGGCCTGACCCGGCCAGCCGTCCCCTGGTCCTGACGCCGAACGCGGTTCGCCCGATATAGGGATCATTTCTGTTTATGGATATTTACAGGCTATGAAAAAGCTCAGCATTGGTTTAATCGGTAATCCGAACGCCGGCAAAACCACGTTATTTAATCAATTAACCGGCGCGCACCAGCGGGTCGGCAATTGGGCCGGCGTCACGGTTGAACGTAAAGAGGGCTTTTTTGTCAGCGCTGGCCATCAGGTGGCGGTAATTGATTTACCGGGCACTTATTCATTAACCACCCTGTCGCCGCAATCCTCGCTTGACGAGCAAATAGCCTGTCGTTTTATATTCAGCGGGGAAGCCGACGTGCTGGTGAATGTGGTCGACGCCTCCAATCTTGAGCGCAACCTGTACCTGACCCTGCAGATCCTCGAGCTGGGCATTCCTTGCATCCTGGCGTTGAACATGCTGGATATCGCCGAAAATCAGCGGGTGGTCATTGATATCCCCATGCTGTCACGGCGGCTCGGTTGCCCGGTGGTGCCGCTGGTCTCCACCCGCGCCAGGGGCATCGGCGCGTTAAAACAGGCGATAACCCTGGGAGCGCGGCCGAGGGAACCATTCCAGGCGCCCTATCCGGCGGATATCCTGCGGGCGGTGCGGCATTTACTGCCCATGCTGCCGGCCGAACTGCCCAGGGTCCAGCGCCGCTGGCTGGCGCTGCAACTGCTGGAGGGGGATGTTTACGCCCGCGCCCGCTTCAGCGCCGCGGCCGGTCAGCTAGACCGGATGACGGCCACCCTGGCGGACGATCCGTCGCTGCTGATCGCCGATGCCCGTTATCGCGGCATCGCCGCGATCTGCACGGCGGCCAGCAACGGCCATCTGACGGCGGCAAACGCCATGACCGCCAGGCTTGACGCCGTGGTGCTTAACCGCTGGCTCGGGGTGCCCATCTTCTTTTTTGTCATGTACCTGATGTTCCTGCTGGCCATCAATGTCGGCGGCGCGCTGCAGCCGCTGTTTGACATCGGATCCGCCGCCCTGTTTGTCGACGGCGCCCAATGGCTCGGGCATACGCTGGCGTTTCCGCGCTGGCTGACGGTGTTCCTGGCCCAGGGCGTTGGCGGCGGCATTAATACGGTGCTGCCGCTGATTCCGCAAATCGGCATGATGTATCTGTTTCTCTCTTTCCTCGAGGATTCCGGCTACATGGCGCGCGCGGCGTTTGTCATGGACCGGATGATGCAAGCGCTCGGGCTGCCGGGCAAATCCTTCGTGCCGCTGATTGTCGGCTTCGGCTGCAACGTCCCCGCGGTGATGGGGGCGCGCACGCTGGATGCACACCGCGAACGCCTGATGACCATCATGATGGCGCCCTTTATGTCCTGCGGTGCCCGGCTGGCGATTTTCGCGGTGTTTGCCGCGGCGTTTTTCGGCCAGGAGGGGGCGACGGTGGTCTTTTCGCTCTATCTGCTCGGCATTGTCGTCGCGGTGCTGACCGGACTGATGCTCAAGCACACCATCATGCGTGGCGAGGCCATGCCGTTTATCATGGAGCTGCCGGTGTACCACGTGCCGCATCTCAAAAGCCTGCTGTTGCAAACCTGGCAAAAGCTCCAGGGATTTGTACTGCGCGCGGGCAAAGTGATTATCGTCGCCAGTATGTTTATCGGCGCGCTCAACAGTTTTTCGCTGCGCGGCGCGGCGGTGGATGATATTAACGACTCGGCGCTGGCGTCGGTCAGCAAAGTGCTGACGCCGCTGCTGGCGCCGATGGGCGTTCACGCGGATAACTGGCAGGCGACGGTGGGCCTGGTGACCGGCGCCATGGCCAAGGAAGTGGTGGTCGGCACGTTGAATACCCTATACACCGCCGAACATATCGCCGCCTCGCCCTTCGACCCGCAGCGTTTTGATCTGGCGGCGGAATTGACCGGTGCGCTGGCCGAAACGTGGCGCAACCTGAAAGACACCTTCAGCCTCAGCGTGCTGGCCAATCCGATTGAGGCCAGCAAAGGCGACGGCGAGATGAACGGGCGCTCCATGGGCGTGATGGCCGGAAAATTCGGCAACGCCGTTGCCGCCTACAGTTACCTGATTTTTGTGCTGCTGTATGTTCCTTGCGTGTCGGTGATGGGCGCCATCGCCCGTGAAAGCAGCCGGGGCTGGATGACGCTGTCCATCGTCTGGGGCGTTAACGTCGCTTATTCCCTGGCCACCCTGTTTTACCAGGCGGCGACATTCACCGCGCACCCGGCCTATAGCGCCCTTTGTATTGGCGTGGTCCTGCTGTTCAACATGGTGTTTATCGCAACGCTTTACCTGATGCGCCGCCGATTTGACGTTTCCCTGCCGCCGGACGGAGGATGCGCGCGCTGCGCCACGCCAACCGGCGGCGGTTGTCATTAAGGCGCGCCGCCGATGGCCGATCTGTTGCGATTACGCGATGCCCTGGCGCTCCGGGGCCAGGCCGACGCTCGCCAGTTAAGCGCGCAGCTCAATCTGTCCGCCGCCATGACGCAGGCCATGCTTGAACAACTGGTGATGATGGGCAAGGCTGAACGCCTGCGCGTCGCGGCGGGAGCCGACCTGCCCGCCGGGTGCCGGCACTGTCCCCAGGGCGGCGGTTGCCGAACGCCGGTTTACCGGCTGACGCCACGGCGGGATTAACCTTCCCGGCGCCGCCCCCCCCGCTCCGCGCCGCAGCGTATCGGACTGCTCCGCAAATGTGTTTCCCCCTCTCCGGCGGCGCACGGACCGCCAAGACCCTAACCCGCTGTTAATCGGGTTATTTATCGATCCGGCGCGGCCAATATCGCCGGCGGGGGCGTCATAAGAAGAAATAAGAGGGTTTGCGCTTTTCTTGCGAATGGCTACATTGACAACATGGCGTCAACGCCACGGTCATGCTGTTTCAGGACGTCGTCACTTTTACAAGGTGCCATGATGGAAGCCATTACCCATTTACTTGAAGAGATTTACGCCTCATCCCTGACCCAGGCGCAGCTGGACACCATCAAGAGTAAAATCAGCTTTGCCAAATCGACGCAACAGCAGCCACGCAAATTACACTGGGATGAGCAGGACGTCGTGCTGATTACCTATGCCGATCAGTTTATGGAAGCGGAACAACCCACCCTGGCGACCCTGACCACCTTTTTTGAACAGCGGCTCCAGGACACGTTTAACCTGGTGCACCTGTTGCCGTTTTATCCCTATTCGTCGGACGACGGTTTTTCGGTCATCGACTACCATCAGGTCAATCCCATCGTCGGCAGTTGGCAGCATATCAGCCGGCTGAATCAATCCACCCGGCTGATGTTCGATTTCGTCTGCAATCATATTTCCGCGCACAGCAAATGGCTGGCGGGCTACCGGGAACAGCAGACGGGGTTTGAAAACTTTTTTATCAACGTGCCGCCCGCCACTGATTTAAGCACCGTGACCCGCCCGCGCACCTCGCCGCTGTTGACGCCCTTTACCATGAAGGAGGGGGAAACCCGCTATCTGTGGACCACCTTCAGCGCCGATCAGGTTGATCTTAACTTTGCCGATCCCCACGTGCTGATAAGCATTATCGGGGTCTTGCTGCATTACCTGACGCAGGGGGCGGATTACATCCGCCTCGACGCGGTGGGCTATCTGTGGAAGGAAATCGGCACGCGCTGCATCCACCTGCCCAAGACCCATCTGCTGGTCAAGCTGATGCGCGCCATCGTTGACGAAGTGGCGCCCGGCACGGTGATCATTACCGAAACCAACGTGCCGCATAAAGATAACATCAGCTATTTCGGCAATGGGCGGGACGAGGCGCAAATGGTCTATCAGTTCCCGCTGCCGCCCCTGGTGCTGCACGCCATCCATAACGGCAGCAGCCGCGCCCTGCGCCAGTGGGCGGCAACCCTTGACACCGGCAATCCCCACATCACCTTTTTCAATTTCCTCGCCTCCCACGACGGCATCGGCATGAACCCGCTGCGCGGCATCCTGCCTGAAGTGGAAATCAACAGCCTGGTGCGCGATCTGGAATCCGAGGGGGCGCTGGTGTCCTATAAACAAAATACCGACGGCACCACCAGTCCTTATGAAATCAACGTCACCTTTCTTGATGCCCTTAACCGGCGCCAGGACACCGACGATACGCGCCTGGCGCGTTTTTTGCTGGCGCACGCCATTCTGCTGGCGTTTCCCGGCGTACCGGCGGTGTATATCCAAAGCATCCTCGGCTCGCGCAATGATTACGAGGGGGTAAAGGCCGCCGGCTACAACCGCGCGGTGAACCGGGAAAAATATCCGCTGAAGGCTATCGAAGCGGCGCTCGCGGACGAAACCTCGCTGCGCTCGCGGGTATTTCATCATCTCAGCGATGTGATCCAACGGCGCCGCGGACAGCCGGCCTTTCATCCGGATGCCGCCATGGAGGTGCTGGAATGGGATAACGCGCTGTTTGCTTTTTACCGCCGCGCCGCCCGGCAGGCCATTTTGTGCGTTTTTAACCTCAGCGCCAAAACCATGACCTGCACTTTACCGCCGGGACGCTACCGGGACGTGGTAAATTATCGGTTATTGACGGGCGATACCCCGCTGAGCCTGGCGCCGTATCAATTCTTCTGGCTGGAAACCCTCGCCTGACTCCACGCGACCGGTTTCGGGGCCGCCCGTGCCGAACACTTTTCCCGTCGGGATGGGACCCCTGTTATGATCGATAACGATATCACTTTCCGTAAGCTTGAGATTTTCCTGGCATTTATGGATAAGCGCAACATCAGCCGCACCGCCGATCTGCTGGGGCTCAGCACCGTCAGCGTCCATCGCGCCCTGCACACCCTGGAAGAAGGCGTACGCTGCCCGCTGTTTATCCACCAGGGACGTAATCTTTCACCGCTGCCGGCCGCCGAGACCCTGGCCGAGTATGCCCGCGAGGTCTCGGACCTGATGCGCAAGGGCATTGAGGAAACCCGCAAATGCGGCGGTATCGGCCAGGGCCGGCTGAAACTGGGCACCATGTACTCCCTGACCCTTGATACCATCCCGCGGCTGATTATGGGCTTAAAACTGCGGCGCCCGGAGCTGGAGCTGGAGCTGCTGATGGGATCCAATCAGGATCTGCTGGTGAAGCTTGAGGATCAGCAGTTGGACGCTATCCTGATTTCCATCAGCGATACGCAGATCGATCCCGCCCGCTTCGAGACCCTGCCGCTGTTTATTGATGACATTTACCTCGCCGCGCCGGCCTCGTCCCGGCTGTATGCCACGGGACCGGCGGATCTGCGCGATTTCAAACACGAAAAATTTGTTTCGCTCACCGAAGGATTCGCCACGTATCATGGTTTCCAGGAAGCGTTCCATATCGCCGGATTCGAGCCGCAGATCGTTACCCGGGTCAATGATATTTTCTCGATGATCAACCTGGTGCAGGCGGGAGTGGGTTATACCCTGCTGCCGGGCCGCATGAAGCGTATTTATGAACATTCGGTGCGCCTGATGACGCTGTCCGCCCCGTATCAAATGCGCCAGACCATCGCCCTGGTATTTGCCCGCAGCCGCGAGCATGACCCCGATATGCTGGCGTTGGTGGCGGAAGGCCGCATGTACGCGCGCGATCACGGCGACATCGGCGGCGGGCCGCTTAACGCCGCGTCAACCGCCCGGCCAGCGCCGTAATCAGCGACAGCGGATTCTGGCTGAAGGCAATGGCCTCGCCCTGCGCCATCACGCGCTTGGTCAGGCCGGTGAGTACCGCGCCCGGCGGCATTTCCACCGCCAGGCGCACGTCGCGCTCATAGGCGCTGATCATGGCGTCGCGCCAGTGCACCGGCCGCGCCATATTCAGCGCCAGATCCTCGGCGATGCGGTCCGGCTGCCATAAAACGCGGCCGGTGCTGCCGCTCAGGTACCCGATGTCCGGACGCCTGAGCGCGACCCCGGCCATGGCGGCGGCCAGTCGACGCGCCGGTTCGCTGAGTAATTCGCAGTGCGACGGCACGCTGACCGCCAGGCGCTGGGTGCGCCCCGCGCCCTGTTCACGGCACAGCGCGCAGGTTTGCGCCATCGCCGCCTCGCTGCCCGCGATGACAAACTGATCCTCGGCGTTAAGATTGGCCAGGTATACCGGATTATCCGGCCGATGCACCCGGGCGATAATACGCTCAAGCTGCGGCTGGAGCAGGCCGCTGATGGCCGACAGGCCGTAGCCGTCAGGATAGGCCTGCTCCATCAGCTCGCCGCGCAGGGCCACCAGCCGCAGCCCCGCCTCGAACTCCAGCGCCCCGGCGATGACCGCCGCCGGAAAGGCGCCGATGGATAATCCGCTGGTATAATCCACCTGTACGCCGGCGCGCAGGATTTGCCGGGCATAGACCACCCCCGCGATAAACAGGCATATCTGCACGGCGCGCGTGGCGCGCAGCGCGTCGTCGCTATCGAGATCAAGCACCGGCTCGCCCAGGATGGCCGACGCGCGTTCCAGCAGGCGGCGGGTGTCGCCATCGTCGGGTAGCTGGTGCAGCATGCCGGGGACCTGCGGCCCCTGGCCGGGAAAGGTCAGTAACATTTTCATAGGGCGTTATTTTCCAGTAGGGTGCGAATGGTCGCTATCCCAGGGATTGTCCGTCAGGATGGGACCGCGCGCGGTCTTTACCATCACCCTGCCGCCGCGCAGCCATTCCGTCAGCGCGCAGCCGCCCTGCGGCGTTTCCAGCTGAATATCGGTCCGGCAGGGCAACGACGGCAACAGATTCAGCAATGGGGTAAAGTCCCCGGGCGCCGCCGGATGCGGGCAACGAATCAGCAAATCCAGATCGCTGTCCGGCCGGCTGACCGGTAAACCGGTGGCCAGCATATAACCGCAGCTGCCGGTGACGCCCCACGGCCACGGCCAGTGCTTCGCCGCCAGCAGGCGCAGCGCACGCATTACCGGCAAGGCCTGGGCATCGGGGGTGGCGGCGAATAATAACCGCGCGATCAGCATCTCGGGGGTCACGACACGGGTAACGGCGTCCCCCGGCACCCAGGCCGCGGCGCGCTGCGAGCGCAACGCCCCGCGCAGGCCGACCGGCACCCGTTCCCCGCTGGGATCGCTGTCGCGCCGCACGACCAGCGGCAGCGCCGCCAGCCCCGGCGCCGCCGCCCAGGCGGGCGCGGCCTGGCGCCAGATAAGCCGCTGCGGATTATCAATCCATAACAGATCGTGCGGCCGGGGCATTGGCATGGTCTTGCTCCTGCCGGCTACAGGCCGGCGGTCAGTGAGATAAACAGCGGCAGGGTCAGGATACAGAGCACGGAGCTTATCAATAACGTCGCCTCGGCATCCGGCGACTGCACGCCGAAACGGTTGCCGAACACGATGCCAAAAAAGCCCGCCGACAGCGCCACCATCAGCACCGCGGTAATCGCCACCGTGCCGGTGATGCCGAACAGGTACAGCAGTCCCCAGGTAATAAACGGCTGCACCAGGTTTTTCGCTACGCACGAGAGCAGCACCGGCGCGTTAATCTTCAACTGGCGCGCGGAGAGGATCACCCCGGTCAAAAACAGCGCCGAAGCGGTGGCGGCCAGGCCCAGGGGCTTGATCGACGCCAGCACGATATCCGGCATTTTGATCCCAATGGCCGAGAGCAACACCCCCAGCAGCGGTCCCCAGACGATGGGTTTGGTCACCGAGCGCCACATCAGCACCGGCAGCAGCATCAGCGTGGATTTTTGGTTTTCACCGCCGGCGCGCGCCTTTTCACGTTCCAGGATCAGCAGGCAGAACGGCGTCATCAGCACCGAACCGCAGGCGATTGAGACCGCCACCGATAAAGAGGTTCCCGGGGTTTCACCCAGCACGCTGCCTAAAATCGGCAGGCCCAGGGCGGCATAGTTCGGCAAGGCCACCGTCAGGGTTAACACCGCGGCGTCCTGGGGGGATTTCTTAAAGCCCAGGGTGCAGATAAAATACAGCGCGGCATACGCAATCCACATGGACAGCACCAGCAGCAGGATCAACGGCGACTGCGAGATAATGCCGTGCCAGGACGTTTGCACCGTGGCGCTGAACAGGGCCGCGGGCAGCGCGAAGTCCATAACAAAAACGTTAAGCAATGAAACGTTGGAGTTCACCACCATTTTCGCCTTGCCGGCATAATAGCCCAGCAGCATAATCACAAAGATTGGCGCCAGGGCATGAATAATAATATAGGTCATATAACCGCCTGAAATTAAGCAATAAAATAAATGGCCAGCACCGGCGCGATGTGTTTTTTATGATACGTTCCCCGCCGGCGGCGCGCGGCGGACCAGGATAGCGCTAACGCTATCCCCGCTTACGCCGGCCGCCGGGGGGACGGCAGATGTGTTACCGGTGCTGGTTCGTGGCTACCATTCCTGGCGCATGCGTTCCCTGACAAGCGCAGAGCTGCGCCGGTTTTCCGCGCCCAGCCGGTTGGCCAGGCCGGTGCCCTGCTTCAGCGCCTGGTCAATGGCCTGTGAGAGCGCGGCGCGCACCCGGGCCAGATCGTCATCGCCGGCCCGATCGGGATCGCGGATATCCATCAGCTGCGCCAGCAGGCCGAGCGTGGCGTAATTGTTGATGTCGTAGGCCATCGGCGGAATGGTCTTGGCCAGTTTTTCCAGCGCGTCCACCGAGCGCAGGGTAATGCGCGCGGCGGATTCTTTGCCCATGGCATGGACCATCACCGCCGGGTCGTTAAAGGCGATCAGCGCATTGGCCTGATACCCGTGGGCCAGGAACGCGCCGGACATGGCTTTACCGACAATCAGCGCAATCACCGGGTGACCGGCCAGACGCGCCTGGGCATAGGCCGCGGCGGCCCCCGCCAGCGCCTGGTGGATGCCAAAGGCTTCCTCGCGGCGGCCGTAGGCCTGGCTCGGCACATCCACCACCGCCACGATGGCGCGTTTAACCGCGTTATCCCGATCCTGTGCTATGGCCTCCGCCACCACTTCCCCCAGCGTCCAGCCCTCCAGTAGACCCACTTCGCCGCGCGCCGCGCGCGGATAATGATTGCCGGCATCCGGCACCACGGCGACGTAGCGCGCCGGCCGATCGTTAAGGGTGCCGTCGGCGACTTTTACCGAGGCGCATTGGCCCTGGCGTTGGCGTGCGCCGTCGGCCAGCAGGGAGAACCAATAATCTCCCCGGCTCAGATAGGTGCTGTTCATAGGCGATCCTCCCGGGTAAACAGCGCCAGTACCTGCTGCTTATCCACTTGTTTACGGGTATCGAATTGATTGAGGCGATCCAGGTAGGCGCGGTAGTCGTCGGTACGCAGCCGGGCGGGCACGCCCTGGCGCAGGAAGGCCAGCGCGGCCTGCTTCACGTCCGCCACTGAATCCGCCACCAGCGCGTCGACAAACCCGGACTGGTAACGCGTTTCGCCGCCGGTGAGGCTCCAGATAAACGGCCGATCGCGGGAATCGTATTCCTCGATGCCCGCCTCCTGCTCAATCACCTGCGGGCCGTTCAGCCCCAGGCGCGCTTCGCGGGTGACGATCAGCCGGCTGCACAGCGCGGCGGCAATGGACATGCCGCCGAAGCAGCCCACGGTGCCCGCCACGATACCGATAACCGGCGTATAGCGCCGCAAATCGACAATCGCGGCATGGATATCGGCGATGGCGGCCAGGCCCAGGTTGGCCTCCTGCAGGCGCACCCCGCCGGTTTCCAGCATCAGCACCGCCTGGGTGGGAATGCCGTTGCGGTTGTCTTCCGCCGCCAGCTCCAGGGCCGCGGCCATTTTAGCGCCGGACACCTCGCCCATGCTGCCGCCCTGGAAAGCGCCCTCGATGGCGACCGCCACGGCGGGCTTGCCCTCGATGGTTCCACGGGCCACCACCATGCCGTCGTCCGCCTGCGGGACGATGCCCTGCGGTTCAAGCCACGGCGAGGTGATGTGCTCATAAGGGCCCAGCAGTTCGCGGAAACTGCCTTCGTCAAGCATGGCGCGGGCGCGCTGCCGGGCGCCCAATTCAATAAAACTGGTGCGTTCAGACATGGCTGGCCTCCTCGAAAACCTGTTCGATCCTAAGACGGGCCACGCCCGGCGTGGCGCCAAAATCATTGATATCCAGGCGTCCGCCCGGCAAGGCGCGCGCATTGCCGACCCGTTCGAACAGATGTTGCCAGCGCTGTCCGCCGCCCTCCACCGACGAGGTAATAATCACGCGCAGCGACCGGCCCGGGGCCGGTTGGTATATCGCCTCCAGATCGCCGGAGCCCACCACGCCGGCCAAGGCCTTGGCGGGCAAGGCGTCGCCGGCGGGAAAATGCAGTTCGATTCGTTCCATAACATCCTCTTGATGATGTAGATGATCAGGCGCTAACCCAATCGAGGAAAAACGTGGCCGCCAGCAGGTCGGCCGCGCCGCCCGGCGAGGCGTTATCCGCCAGCATGCGCCGCTCGAGCGCGGCCAGCGCCGCGCGTCCGGCCGGACTGCCGGTGCCGCCCGCCGCCAATACCGCCGCCGCGCCCCGGTGCATGGCGGCAAGCGCCGCCATGCCGCCCCGGCTCAGCACGCAGGTATCGGTCAGGGTGGTCATAATGGCCATTAACGCGTCCAGCCGGGCCTGCGGCTCACCGGCGCCCGCCAGCCGGCTGCGCCGCAGCTGCGGCAACGCCCGGTCGGTGATATGGGGAAATCCGCCGATGGCCTCTTCGCGCGCGCCGGGAACCTGATAGCGCTGCGTGGCCCGCTGCCCCTTGCTGAAGCTTTTCGGCTGCGCGGCGTCGGGCAGTACGGCCAGCCGCGCCGCGTGGGCGGCGATGTCCGCCGCCGTCCCCCGGCCCCCCAGCATGGCGCTGGCGCTGACCAGTAATCCCAAGGCCCAGATCGCGCCGCGATGGGTATTGACGCCGCCGGTGGCGCTCATCATATGCCGCTCGCCCATCCGCCCCAGCCGGCCGATTTCCTGGCGCAGCGCCATATCGGGCGGGCGTTGCCAGCTGTGCAGCGCCAGGCGGTAAAACGTCGGCCGCAGGCTATGCGCCGAGCGCTCCATCAGCGCCAGGCTCAAATCCTGATGCGCCCCGGGACCGCGGCTGTCCACCAGGCCCGGTTTCGGGCTAAGGCGCGCTTCCTCGATCAACGCCGTTACGGCAAGCGCCGCGAGGGCGGCGGCCCGCGCCTCGGCATCGTACGGCTGGCCTAAGGGCAAGGCGTTCATTACCAGCTCCGGAATTTAGCCGGGGGCTGATATAAGCCGCCGGACCACTCGACCAGATCGGCAATGCTGCCGGCGGCCAATAAGGAACGGCTGGCGTCGGAACGACGGATGCCCATATCTTCCGGATAAACCACCAGCTCGCGGCGGCGCAGATCGTCCACCCGTTTGGCATCGACGCCCAGGCCGATATCGGTGATGCCCGCCACCGCCGCCACCATGGCCCGGCGTTCCTCCATCGAACGCGCGCGGTAGAGATAGGCGATGCCTTCCTCGGTCAGCACATGGGTGACGTCCTGGCCGTAAATCATTACCGGCGCCAGCGGCATGCCGGCGCCTTTGCCGACCTCCACCGCCTCGAGTTTTTCCACAAAGGACGGTTTAGCGCCGGCCTGATAGGTTTCCACCATTTGCACCACCAGCTTGCGGCCGGGCAGCATCGGGTCAGGCTCTTCGATCATATCCAGCCAGGCCGGGGTGGCGTGGCGCCGGCCGTGAGGATCATGGCCCATATTCGGCGCGCCGCCGAAACCGGACAGCCGACCTCGGGTTACGGTGGAAGAATTGGCAAGTCCGTCGATCTGCAGGGTGGAGCCGATAAACATATCCACGGCATATTGACCGGCCAGCTGGCAGAAGGCGCGGTTGGAGCGCATCGAACCGTCGGCGCCGGTAAAAAAGACGTCCGGACGGGCGCGGATATATTCTTCCATGCCTAATTCGCCGCCAAAACAGTGCACCGTTTCCACCCAGCCGCTTTCAATGGCCGGGATCAGCGTCGGATGGGGATTCAGGGTCCAGTGCCGGCAGATTTTGCCTTTCAGGCCCAACTGCTCGCCGTAAGTCGGCAGCAATAGCTCAATGGCTGCGGTATTAAACCCGATGCCGTGGTTAAGGGACTGCACCTGGTGTTTGGCGTAGATGCCTTTGATCGCCATCATCGCCATCAGCACATGTACCGGCTTGATTAAACGCGGATCGCGGGTAAACAACGGTTCGATAAAGAACGGCCGGTCCGCCACCACCACAAAATCAACCCAGGAGCCGGGAATATCGACGCGCGGCAAATCATTTTCGTCATCCACCAGTTCATTCACCTGGGCGATAACGATGCCGTCCTTAAACGCCGTCGCTTCCACCAGCGCCGGGGTATCCTCGGTGCTGGCGCCGGTATAAAGGTTGCCTTTGCGGTCGGCCTTGAAACCGGCAATCAGCGCGACATTAGGCACTAAATCGACAAACAGGCGGGCATAAAGCTCGATATAGGTGTGAATAGCGCCGATTTCCAACTGCCCGTCTTCCAGCAATTGAGAAATGCGCAGGCTTTGCGAGCCGGAAAAGGCAAAATCCAATTTGCGGGCAATGCCCTGCTCAAACAGATCCAAATGCTCCGGCAGGCTGACGCTGGGCATGATCATATGCAAATCGTGGATTTTTTGCGGGCTGACTTTCGCCAGCATGCGCGATAAAAAATCAGCCTGCTTCTGGTTATTGCCTTCCAGCACCACCCGATCGCCGGGCAGGATCAGCGCTTCGAGCACGGCGGTAATGGCGTCGGTGGGCAACACCTTGCCGTCGGCTATAGCGCGAACCTGCTCCAGCCGGCGTTTCTTTTCAGTGCGGCGGGTATCCCAGACTCTGGGGGACGCTTGATGAAGCGGCATTATTGACCTCCTCGGTTCATAAACTGTCGCAACATGGGACAGTGGTCATAAACGGTAGAGGGAGTGTAAGGCGGTCAAGATGGGCTCATCAATTAACCCCGGCGGTCAATCGTTAGCGTAAGGGTAACGAATGCGTTGTGCCGCCCCGCGGCGGAAAAAGACAAAAAAAAACCGGTATCAGCGTGAAGACCGCTACCGGATCAGGATGGAATTTATTGGCCGCGTCCGGCCCGGGGCGTCAGTCTTTATTTATAGACATCGGCGGTAGCGCTGAACCTGCCATGCTGGCGGCCGGCGATAATGACATAATATTTACCGCCTTTTTCATCCGCCCGTTTGGAGAGTATGGCCTTGGCATCCATCGGCGAGGTCGTCTTGGCGGTGGTATGCACGGTGGCAATTTTCTCGTAGCCTTTTTCCTTGGCCTCCTGCGGGGTAATTTCTTCCGCCGCCAGGGCGCTTAGGGTAAATAGCGTGCCGGCCAGTGTCATTGCCATAAAGGTTATCGTCTTCATCGGTATTCCTTCATCTCTTTTACGGTGGAACGTGCCACTAACTATAGAAGAGTTTTTGTTTAATCCTTTTCACCTGGCGTCAGGAAGTGTTTTCCCGCCGGCAAAGTCGATAATGTATTGGCAAAACAAATCGGGATGGGAAATAAAGGGCGCGTGGGCGGCTTTGGGGATCACCACGCCGCGGCTATGAGGCCAGCGCGCGTCCAGCAGCGCGGCCACCTTGCGCGGCACCAGTCCGTCCAGATAGCCGTACAGACGCAGCAGCGGCAGATCGAGCGCGTCAAGCTGCGCGCGCAAATCCGCGGTGCGCAGGATCTCCAGCCCGCCGGTTAATACCGCCACCGGCGGCAGCGGGTGCTCAAGCACCACCTGCTTTAACCGGCGGGCATCCTGGCGGGCGGTGTCGGTGCCGAGGGTTTGCAGGGCCAGGAAACGTTCCACCGTGCGGTGAAAATCCTGGCTCAGCTGCTGCGCAAAACCCGCCAGCACCTCGGGTTTGATGCCCGGCCATTGGTCGCCGGCGCTGAACCTGGGCGACGAGGCGACGGTAATCAGGCCGGCGACTCGATCCGGGCGCGCCAGCGCCGCCTGCGCCGCCACCAGGCCGCCCAGCGACCAGCCCAGCCACCACGCGCCCTCCGGCGCTCCGGCGGCCACTTCCTGCGCCATCTGCTGCAAGGACAACGGCCCATAACCCTGGCTGCGGCCGTAGCCCGGCAGATCCACCAGATGCAGGCGAAAATGCGGCGACAGCCGCGCTTCGATGCAAGACCAGACGCCGGCGTTCAGGCCCCAGCCATGCAGCAGCACAAGATCAACGGAACCGCTGCCGAGGGTATGCCAATAGAGAGATGTCATCAGTTATAGTTCCCGGTACCCAGGTTATGGAGGACCTCCCATGCTAACAATCAACGCCCTTTGTTGGCTATGCCAACAGCCATTATGGTTTAGCCACCAGGGAATTTGCCGGTGCTGCGCCGGCCACCTGCTTAACCGGCGCGAGACCTGCTGCCCGCGCTGCGGGCTGCCGGCCGGAAGCCGCAGGCTTTGCTGCGGACGCTGTGTGCTGAAATCGCCGCCGTGGCAATCATTGCTGTATGTCGCTGATTACCGGCCGCCGCTGAGCCGGCTGGTAAAAAAACTCAAATACCAGGGCGGCACCGGGCTTGCGCGCGTGCTCGCCCGCCTGCTGGTGTTGCGCTGGCAGGAAGAACGCCATTTGTACGGGCGCGATAAGCCGGATCTTGTACTAAACGTGCCTTTGCATACTTACCGCCACTGGCGCAGGGGCTATAATCAAACAGATCTTCTCGCCCGGCCGCTGGCGCGCTGGCTGGGCGTGGAATACCTCAGCCAGGGACTGGAGCGCACCCGCGCCGTGGCGCCGCAGCAAACGCTGCATGCCGGCGCCCGCAGGCGCAACCTGCGCGGCGCCTTTGCCTGCCATGCCGATGTGGCCGGCAAGACCGTGGCGCTGGTGGATGACGTGGTCACCACCGGCAGCACCATGGACGAAATTACCCATCTCCTGCTGGCCCGACAGGCCAGGGCGGTGCAGGTCTGGTCAGTTTGCCGGACCTTGTAGTGCTCAGGTTAATGGGAGTATTATAACCGACTAGATTAGTCAACTATTGAGTGAATGATATGATCCGGATTACCGATGCTGCCCAGGAACATTTTGCTAAATTACTGGCCAATCAGGAAGCTGGCACCCAGATTCGTGTATTTGTCATTAATCCAGGCACGCCGAATGCGGAATGCGGCGTGTCATATTGTCCTCCCGACGCGGTTGAAGCCACCGATACCGAGCTGAAGTTCGAGAAAATCAATGCGTATGTCGATGAGCTCAGCGCGCCTTATCTTGTGGATGCGGAAATCGATTTTGTTACCGACAAGCTCGGTTCGCAGCTCACCCTGAAAGCGCCAAACGCCAAGATGCGTAAAGTCTCCGACGACGCGCCGCTGATTGAACGGGTGGAATATGTGTTGCAATCGCAAATCAACCCGCAGCTGGCAGGCCACGGCGGCCAGGTTTCGCTGATGGAAATCACCGACGATAACCTGGCTATCCTGCAGTTCGGCGGCGGTTGCAACGGCTGTTCCATGGTCGATTACACCCTGAAGGAAGGCATTGAAAAAGAGCTGCTGGAAAAATTCCCCGAGCTAAAAGGCGTGCGCGATCTGACCGAGCACCAGCGCGGCGAGCACTCGTTCTATTAACGGCGGCGCGGCCGTCGGCCTTACCGTGAATTACCGGTCCGCTGCGACGGGCCGGCGCATCCCTGCCCAAGCCCCTTTTTACCCGCCGCACGGCGCCTGAGCGCCACTGTATAACCTGCGTTTACCGCTCACCCGTCGGCGTATTGCCTATCGCTGCCTTGCGCAGGCGATCTACTTCCCTGAGCAGGCGCATCAAGGTGGGGTCGTCAAACATTTCGTCCACCTCCCGCGTCAGCTTACGCCGCCAGTTCGGATATTGATCGGTGGTGCCCGGCACATTGACCGGCAGCGCCATATCCAGCCAATCCTCAGGCTGTAGCCCCAACAGCGCCGAATTGCTGCGCGCCACGTAGCGGTGCAGCCCGCGGTTCAGCAATGGCGACATCATCACCCGGTCCGCATTGGCGCTCATCTTTGCCGGTACGCATTTCCAGGCGTGCAGGGCCGCCAGCAGCGCCTGACGCGCTTTCTGCCTATCGTCCAGCAAAAGCTGATACACCTCCTGCGAGGGGTAGATTTTCAGTTCCCGTCCCAGCCGCAGATCCTCCTGCTGCCAAAAGCCGCGCAGGGTGGCGAGATCGTGTGTGGTCAGGGTGGCCATGGCCTGCGCCATATATTCATCGGGCGGGCGGAAATGGGTGGCGTCGGTACGCTCGAACAGCAATACCTTGTAGGAGTACACGCCGGCGGCCTGCAGTTTACCGGTGATTTCGCGCGGCACGGTACCCAGGTCCTCGCCGATAACCATGCACTGCTGCCGGTGGCTTTCCAGCGCCAGCACCGCCAGCAAATCATCCACCGGATATTGCACGTAAGCGCCGTGCTGCGCCGTCTGCCCGCGCGGTATCCACCACAGCCGCAGGAGCGACATGACATGATCGATACGCAACGCGCCGCAGTGGCGCATATTGGCACGCAGCATCGCGATAAACGGCTCATAGGCCCGGGCGATGAGCACGTTCGGGTCCTGCGGCGGCAGGCACCAGTTCTGGCCCTGCGGTCCCAGCTTGTCCGGCGGTGCGCCGACCGAGGCCGCCAGGCAATACAACGTGCGATCGCTCCAGGTCTCCATGCCCCCTTCACTCACGCCGACCGCCAGATCGCGATACAGGCCGATGGGCATTTCCAGACGCCGGCTCAGGCGAAAGCAGGCGTCGAACTGGCGCGCGGCCTGCCATTGCAGCCAGCTGAAAAACAGGATTTCGTTTTCGTGCCGTTGACAGAATTCCCGCACCGCGGCGCCGTCAGCCTGCTGATACTCCGGCGGCCACTGCTGCCAGCCCGCCGAGGGATGGCCCTCGCGGGTCAGGTAACGGTGGAGCGCATCGAAGGTGGCCTGCTGGCGCAGGCTGTCGCCGCCGTCGTGGATAAACCCGCTAAATGCCCGCCGCTCGGGATCATCGGGCGCGCGGGTGTTGAACTGCGCATAAGCGTGGGTCAGCGCCGCCAGCTTGCATTCCGTCACCTGCGGATAATCCACCAGCTCATCGGCGCGCAGGGCGGCAAGGCGCTGCTGGGTCCGCGGCGATGCCAGCCACTCTTGCGCCGCCGGGCTTTGCTGGAAGTCCTCCAGCGCGCCGACATCGATATACAGGATATTGAGCCAGCGCCGGGAGGACGGACTATAGGGGCTGGCCCAGCCGGGCGCGGCGGGATACAGCGCATGGATAGGATTCAGGCCGACAAAGGCGCCGCCGTGGCGCGCGGTGCCCTCGATCATCAAGGCCAAATCGCCGAAATCGCCGATGCCCCAGTTATGGCGCGAACGCAGGGTATACAGCTGCACGCAGGCGCCCCAGAGCTTATGCCCCGCCAGCAGCGCCGGCGGTTCATAACAGCGCGGCGGCGCCACGATAATCTGGCAGGACCATTGGCTGTCGCCGGCGCGCAGGGTGAGCCGGTGATAGCCGGGCGGCAGCGCGGCAGGCAACGCCACGTGGCCATCCACCGTCCCGCCCTGATGGCGGCGGCCCGATTCCTCGATAAGCTCCCAGCCGGCCGGCTGCGCAAGCGTCACCGGCAGCGGTCGTTCTTGGCCGGTCCTGACCACCCACACCGGCGGCAGCGCCGCCGTTCGATCGGCATCGTCGCTTAACCCCGCCATGGCGGCCAGCAGCTGCCGCTTGGTCTCCTCGCTGATGATTTTGCGCTGTCCCCAGGCATCCACATATTCCGGAATAATTCCCGCCCGTCCGGCGGACCGCTCCAATACCTTGGGATCCATCAAAACTCCTTAACGTTTTGCTTGCCAGATGCGTTGCTGATAATCGCGTATCGAACGGTCCGAACTGAAGAACCCTACCCGGGCGGTATTGAGCACCGCGCTGCGCGTCCAGTCGTCCGGACGGCGGAACAGGGCATCCACCCGCCGCTGCGCCTCGCAATACGCGGCGAAATCCGCCAGCACCAGGTAGGGATCGCCGCCCTCCTGCAGGCTGTGCAGCAGCGGTTCGAACGCATGTTTATGCTTATGGCTGAAAACACCGCTGCCCAGCTCGGTCAGCAGGCCTTTCAGCGCTTTATCCTTTTTCAGGTACTGAGCCGGTTTATACCCCCCGGCCAGCAGCGCTTTGACCTCCGGGTCGGTCAGGCCGAAGATGAATATATTCTCCTCGCCGACCTGTTCGGCAATTTCCACATTGGCGCCGTCCAGGGTGCCGATGGTCAGCGCGCCGTTAAGCGCCAGCTTCATGTTACCGGTGCCGGACGCCTCCTTGCCGGCGGTGGAAATCTGTTCCGACAGGTCCGCCGCCGGGATCATCCACTCCGCCACCGATACCCGGTAATCGGGCAGGAAGATCACTTTAAGCCGATCGTTTATCTTACGATCGTTGTTGATCTTCTCCGCCACCTGATTGATGGCATAAATAATATTCTTGGCCAGGGCATAGCCCGGCGCGGCCTTGGCGCCGAACAAAAACACGCGCGGCACGATATCAAGCGCCGGGTTATCGCGCAGCTGGCGATAAAGCGACAGGATATGCAGCAGGTTAAGATGCTGGCGTTTATATTCATGCAGCCGTTTGATTTGCACGTCGAACAGCGCTTCCGGGTTGACGGTGATATCGGTCAATTGCCTGATTTTCGCCGCCAGGTAGTGCTTATTGTCGCGCTTGATCTGCTGGAAGCGCTGGCGGAACTCCGTCTGGTCCGCATAGGGTTCCAGCTCCCTGAGTTTTTCCAGCCGGGTCACCCAGCCCTTGCCGATGGTGGCATCGATAAGCTTCGCAAGCGCGGGATTGCACGCCTTCAGCCAGCGGCGCGGCGTAATGCCGTTGGTGACATTATGGAATTTTTCCGGCCAGAGCGTGAAGTATTCCGGGAACAGGTCGGTTTTCACCAGATCGGAATGCAGGGCGGCTACGCCGTTAACCGCAAAACCGCACACCACGCACAGATTGGCCATGCGCACCTGTTTGTCATAGTTCACCGCCACCTTCGGCCATATCTCTTTATCATCCGGCCAGCGCTGCCGCACCACTTTCTTAAATTCGCGGTCTATCTGCCTGATAATGTCGAAATGGCGCGGCAGCAGGGCGCGTACCAGCTTTTCGTCCCAGCGCTCCAGCGCCTCCGGCATCAGGGTATGGTTGGTATACGCGAAAGTGCGCGAGGTAATCGCCCAGGCGTCCTGCCAGGAAAGCTGATGTTCATCAAGCAGCACGCGCAGCATTTCAGGGATGGCGATGGTGGGATGGGTATCGTTGAGCTGGATGACTTCGTAATCAGGCAAGCTCTGGATCGTCCGGCCCGCCAGATGGTGGCGGCGCAGGATATCGGCTACCGCGCAGGCGCACTGGAAATATTGCTGCATCAGGCGCAGCTGTTTGCCTTCCAGGTGATTATCGTTAGGATACAGCACCTTGGTCAGCTTGGCGGCGTCGATGCCGGCCTGCTCCGCTTTCAGGAACTTGCCGTCGTTAAACAGCCCCAGGTCAAAGGGATGGGGATGGGTGGCTTGCCACAGGCGCAGCGGCAGGATGATGCCGTTTTCATAGCCGACCACCGGCAGGTCCCAGGCTTCGCCGTTGAGGGTAAACGCCGGTTCCCAGTTCACGCCGCCTTGCTCATTTTTCACCAGTTTGCCGCCCAGCCCCACCCGCACCGTCAGCGCCGGGTTGTGCCTGAACCAGGGATACTGTTCCCGCTGCCAGTCATCCGGCGTTTCGCATTGCCTGCCCGCGGCAAAATGCTGGCGGAACAGGCCGTACTGATAATCCAGGCCGTAGCCGGTGGCATCTTGCCCCACCGTCGCCATGGAATCCAGGTAACAGGCCGCCAGACGCCCCAGTCCGCCGTTGCCCAGGGCCGGGTCGATCTCCTGCTCCAGCAGGTCGGCAAGCTCGATGCCGTAGCCCCCCAGCACCTTTTTCACCGTATCGTACCAGCCCAGGTTAATCAGGTTGTTGCCGGTCAAGCGGCCAATCAGGAATTCCATGGAGAGATAGTTGACGTGCCTTGGATTTTTTTGGTCCTGCTGACGCGCCGGCTGCCGGGAGATTAATTCATTCACCGCCGCGCTGACCGCGTGCCACCATTGATAGGCGGTCATTTCCTGCGCTTCCTGCAGGCCTAAACGTTGCCACTGGCGGTCCAGGGCCGATTGAAAGGCGACTTTATCAAGCTTCATTTTTGGCATAAAAGCGTCTCTATCCTGTTGATAAAAGTGGGTCAACGCCGGAAACGGGCCGACAGCCTGCGCGGACTGTCATATTCACGGGATATCTCTACCGGGCGGCCGTCGCGGGAGCGACGGACCCATGTTATAAGTTATCGTAAAACAACGGGGTTTGTTCGTTTATGATCAAAGAATAGTCAAGGGCGTTAAAAAGAGGGGCGCTGGCAAAAAATTTTAATTAATTAGCGAAAAAATAATCTACCGGGGCGCGCGGCCGGTTAAAACGACCGGCGCGCCGGGGCCGGCAAGCGGCCCGCGCCCACGATGGCGCGGCCTGGCGGAACGGGGCATCCTGCCCTCAGCACAGCTCCAGCTTAACCTCGGACTGTTCGATAATGCTCATTACGCTCGGCGGCGGCAGCTCGTCGGTAAACAGAAAATCCACCAGGGACATTTTGCCCAGGTTGACCATGGCGTTGCGGCCGAATTTGGAATGGTCGGTGACCAGCATAACGCAGCGGGAGTTGTCGATAATCGCCCGCTTGGTGCGCATTTCGTGATAATCGAACTCCAGCAGCGATCCGTCCATATCGATGCCGCTGATGCCGAGGATGCCGAAATCCAGGCGGAACTGGGAAATAAAATCCAGCGTGGCTTCGCCCATAATGCCGCCGTCGCGGGTGCGCACCTCGCCGCCGGCCAGGATCAGGCGGAAATCCTCTTTGGCGGTCAGCAGCGTGGCGACATTGAGGTTATTGGTGACCACCCGCAGGTTCTTATGGTTCAGCAAGGCATGGGCCACCGCCTCGGGGGTGGTGCCGATATCGATAAACAGCGTGGCACCGTCCGGTATCTGACTGGCTACCCGCTGGGCGATGCGCGCTTTTTCCGCCGACCACATGATCTTGCGATCCTGGTAGGCCGTATTCACCGAACTGGACGGCAACGCCGCGCCGCCATGATGACGATGAATCTTATTGTGCTCGGCCAAATCGTTCAGATCGCGCCGGATGGTTTGCGGGCTGACCGAGAAATGCTCCACCAACTCTTCGGTACTGACATAACCCTGCCGCCGTACCAATTCAATAATGGCATCATGCCGCTGCGTTTGCTTCACGTTAAATCCTCTGCTGCCTGGACCCTATCGCCGGCGACCAATCGCATGGCGCGTATCCCAGAAAGCCATTAATAATCCGATAACCAGCCCCGCCACATGGGCGGCATTAGCCACGGCAATGCCGAAAATATCGAAATAACCGGCGATAAGCCATAGCAGGGCAAACACAATGACACCGCGAGGCATCATCAGCGGGCCGTTGGGGTTTTTCTCGCCATACCACCAGACATACCCCATCAAGGCATACACCACGCCGGAAAGACCGCCGAACAGGGCGCCGCTGAAATGGGATTGCACCAGGCCGCTGACCACCGCCGAGACCAGGGTCAATATCGCCAGGGTCGTCACGCCGCGATATTTTTCCACCGCGCTGGCGAGATACCACCACCACACTATATTGAACAATAAATGCAGTAACGAAAAATGCAACAAAATATGGCTTACCCAGCGCCATACCTGCAGGTAGCGCGACGGACCGGCGGGAAACGCCAGCCAGTACATAACGACATCATCGCCCAGGACGTTCATTAAAATAAACACCAGGACGCAGCATAACAACACGCCGAGGGTCAGCGGCCCCGCCTGGCTGCGCAGCGCCGGCAGCCAGGCGGTGCGCTGATAATGAAACTGCCCGCGCTCGGCGCTGCCCGTGCGCCAGCTGGCCGCCTGGTAACGTGGGTGCGTCGGGTCCAGCAGAAAGATTTCCAGCGCGGCCTCTACCCGGGCCAGCTCCGCGTCATCTGCAAGCCATAGCTCGGCTATCCTGCCTTGCTGCTGCATTTCAATCGTCACGCCCTGGGTTTTCATATAGTCGATAAAAGCCTGGGCAAGGCGGGCATTGGACAGGGTCGTTACACGAATCATAGCGTGGGGCGAGTCCTTTAATCATGATGTTCGGGCGCCGGCAAGACCGGCGATATCGTGCTGGCATAGCGCTGGCATAGCGCCCGCGGCGCGATAATCAGCTGATTACTATCATAACATGTTCCCTGCGGCATCCCCCATCATGGCATCAACGGCCGCAGGGTTTTTTGCTTACGGGGGAAAATGAACGGTTTTGATAAGAAGGGGAACAGTATCCGCTTGCGGGCAGGGATAATCGCGAGCGCGTCACAATCGACGCACCGGTGATTATCGCCCGCTGAAAAAAGCGGCGCCCGCGCAGGGAAACGCCGGCGCCTGGCGCGGGTCAGCCTGCCGTCGGGGTGGCGACGTCGGAGGGAAACGCTTTCTGCCAGGCATCGAAACCACCGTCTATGCTATAGGCGGCGTTAAACCCCTGTTGCAGAAGATACTGCGCAGCGCCCTTGCTGCTGTTGCCGTGATAGCACATCACCATCACCGGACGGGTAAAGTCCGTCTGCTGCATAAACGCGCCCAGGGTTTCGTTGGTAAGGTGAACCGCCCCCGGCGCATGGCCGACGGCAAAACTCTGCGGATCGCGGATATCCACCAGAATCGCGTCGCCCTGCCGCCAGCGTTCATACGCCTGTTCCACGCTTATTGCCTCGAAGTGTTCCATCGCCTGCGTCGCCTCGCTTGTTAACGTTTTTTCCACATAGTGTAAACATAAACTGTTACCTGCGTCACGCATAGACGTTTTTTTCAGCATGGGCCTTGGCGCTGATGTTGGTTTTCGATTACAATTATGAGCGAAAACGAAAATAAAAGAACTGTAACGAGCACCTGGAGGAAGGTAACGTGGAAACCAAAGACTTGATCGTGATCGGCGGCGGCATTAACGGCGCCGGCATCGCGGCAGACGCAGCGGGGCGCGGCTTATCCGTGCTGCTGCTTGAGGCGGATGACCTGGCCTGCGCGACCTCTTCCGCCAGTTCAAAACTGATTCACGGCGGCCTGCGCTATCTCGAGCATTATGAGTTCCGCCTGGTCAGCGAAGCGCTGGCGGAACGCGAGGTGCTATTAAAGATGGCGCCGCATATCGCCTTCCCCATGCGCTTTCGTCTGCCGCACCGGCCGCATCTGCGGCCGGCCTGGATGATCCGCATCGGACTGTTTATGTACGATCATCTGGGCAAACGCACCAGCCTGCCGGCCAGTAAAGGGTTGCGTTTCGGCGCGGATTCCATCCTCAAGCCTTCCATCGTGCGCGGTTTTGAATACTCCGACTGCTGGGTGGACGATGCCCGGCTGGTGGTACTGAACGCGCAGGAGGTGGTCGCCAAGGGCGGCGAAGTGCGCACCCGCACCAAAGTAACCCGCGCCTGGCGCGAGAACGGCCTGTGGACGGTGGAAGCGCAGGATGTGATTACCGGCCAGACCCTGACCTGGCAGGCCAAGGGCCTGGCCAACGCCACCGGCCCATGGGTAAAGGAATTTATCGACGACAGCCTGAAGCTGCCCTCCCAGTACGGTATACGCTTAATCAAAGGCAGCCATATCGTGGTGCCGCGCGTGCATAACGGCCAGCACGCCTATATCCTGCAAAATGAAGACCACCGCATCGTGTTTGTCATTCCCTGGCTGGACGAGTTCTCCATCATCGGCACCACCGACGTGGAATACCACGGCGATCCGAAAGCCGTGCATATCGACGACGGCGAGACGGATTACCTGCTTAACGTCTATAACGCGCATTTCAAGAAGCCGCTCAGCCGCGCGGACATCGTCTGGTCCTATTCCGGCGTGCGTCCTCTGTGCGATGACGAGTCCGACTCGCCGCAGGCGGTGACCCGCGACTATACCCTCGCGGTCACCGACGACCACGGCAAGGCCCCGCTGCTATCGGTGTTCGGCGGCAAGCTGACCACCTACCGCAAACTGGCTGAACACGCTTTGGAAAAGCTGCATAAATATTATCCTGACGCCTACGGCGCCTGGACCAAAGGGGCGGTATTGCCGGGCGGCGATTTTAACGGCAGCCGCGACGATTATGCCGCCCAGCTGCGGCGCAAATACGCCTTCCTGACCGAAAGCCTGGCACGCCGCTACAGCCGCACCTACGGCACCCAAAGCGAGCAGATCCTGAAAGGCGCGGCCACGTTCGCCGACCTTGGCGAGCATTTCGGCCACGAATTGTACGAGGCGGAGCTGCATTACCTGGTGGAAAAAGAATGGGTGGTTACCCTTGAAGACGCCATCTGGCGCCGCACCAAACTCGGCATGTGGCTTGATGACGGCGAAAAACAGCATGTGAGCGAATGGCTGGCCCATCATGCGCGCGGCGGGAGGAAGCTGTCGCTGGCCTCCTAGGCAAGGGCGGCCGGATTCGGCCAGCGCATTTTAAGCAACAAGGCCGCGTAACGACGCGGCCTTGTTTGATCGCCCTGGAGCGCTGTTTATAGAGAAATGATCAGCGCCGCCAGGCCATAAACACGCCAGCTCCGCGTGTCCCTGTAGACGTCAATACGGTGACAGCCTGTCGCTTGCTCCGCTACAGCCGGATCGGCTTCACATGCCATATCTCATCGGCATATTCCTGGATGGTCCGGTCCGACGAGAAATAGCCCATACTGGCAATATTCATTACCGCCCGCCTTGTCCACTCCTCCGGCTGCTGATAAAGCTGGTCCACCCGATCCTGGGTATCGACATAACTGCGATAATCCGCCAGCAACTGGTAATAATCGCCGAAATTCACCAGTGTATCGAACAGATTACGGTAGCGATTGGCCTCGCCCGGACTGAATACGCCGGTGGCGATCTGGGTCAGGGCCTGGTTAAGCTCCGCATCCTGCTCATAGAACTGGCGCGGGTTGTAACCGTCGCGACGCAGCGCTTCCACCTGCTCGGCGGTATTGCCGAAGATAAAGATGTTTTCCTCGCCCATGCGGCTGCTCATCTCGATATTGGCGCCGTCCAGGGTGCCGATGGTCAGCGCGCCGTTAAGCGCGAACTTCATATTACTGGTGCCGGAAGCTTCGGTGCCCGCCAAGGAGATCTGTTCCGATAAATCCGCCGCCGGGATAATCAGCTGCGCCAGGCTGACGCTATAGTTGGGAATAAATACCACCTTCAAGCGGTTCTTCACCTGCGGATCGCTGTTAATCACCGTGGCCACATCGTTGATTAAATGGATAATCTGCTTGGCCATATGATAGGCCGAGGCCGCTTTGCCGGCAAAGATATTCACCCGCGGCACCCAGTCGGCATCGGGATCCTGTTTAATCCGGTTATAGCGGGTAATAATGTGCAGCACATTCATCAACTGGCGCTTATATTCATGGATACGCTTGATTTGCACATCAAATAACGCCGCCGGGTCGGCCACCACATTAAGCTCTTTGGCCATATAGAGAGCCAGCGCCTTTTTATTTTCCAGCTTGGCCTTTTGCACATCCTGGATAAACGCCGGGAAATCGATATGGGATTTGATTTCCTCCAGTTGGCTCAAATCGGTACGCCACATCTGGCCGATGGCGTCGTCCAGCACCGCCGACAGCGGCCGGTTCGCCAGCGCCAGCCAGCGGCGTGGCGTGACGCCGTTGGTTTTATTGCAAAACTTGTCGGGATAGATGCGCGCGAAATCGGCAAACAGCGATTGCACCATCAGGTCGGAATGCAGTTCCGATACCCCGTTGACCTTATGGCTGGCAATCACCGCCAGCCAGGCCATGCGTATCATCCGCCCGTCATGTTCATCAACGATCGACACGCGTGACAGCAGGGCGCTGTCGCCGGGAAACTGTTCCTGTACGCCGGTTAAAAAATGATCGTTGATTTCAAAGATAATCTGCAGTTGGCGCGGCAGGATCTTGCCCAGCATGTCCACCGGCCACCTTTCCAGCGCTTCGCTCATCAGGGTATGGTTGGTATAGGAGAATACCTTGCCCACCACGTCCCATGCCTGCTGCCAGGTAAATTTATGTTCGTCGATCAAAAGCCGCATCAGCTCGGGAATCGACAGCACCGGGTGGGTATCGTTGAGATGCACCGCGATTTTATCCGCCAGGTTGTCGAAGGTCTGATGCATCATCCAGTGACGGGTGAGAATATCCTGCATGGTGGCGGAGACTAAAAAGTATTCCTGGCGCAGGCGCAATTCGCGGCCTGAATAGGTGGAATCATCCGGATAGAGCACCCGGGAAACGTTTTCAGAATAGTTTTTATCTTCCACGGCGGCGAAATAATCGCCCTGGTTGAATTTGCCCAGGTTGATTTCATTGCTGGCCTGGGCGCTCCACAGCCTTAAGGTGTTGGTGGCGTCGGTATCAAAGCCGGGAATAATCTGGTCATAGGCGCAGGCCAGCACTTCCTCGGTCTCCACCCAGCGGGTTTTCGCCCCCTCCTGCTGCACGCGGCCGCCGAAGCGGACCTTATAGCGGGTGGAGTGGCGGGGAAACTCCCAGGGATTGCCGTATTCAAGCCAGTAATCCGGCGATTCCGCCTGCTGCCCGTTGATAATATTCTGCTTGAACATACCGTATTCATAACGAATGCCGTAACCCCGTCCCGGCAGCGCCAGCGTCGCCATGGAATCGAGGAAACAGGCCGCCAGCCTCCCCAGCCCGCCGTTGCCTAACCCCGGGTCGTTCTCTTCCTCCAGCAGATCGTCCAGCTCGAACCCCATATCCTCCAGGGCGGCCTTGGTATCGTCGTAAATCCCCATCGCCAGCAGCGCGTTGGACAAGGTCCGGCCGAGCAGAAACTCCATCGACAGGTAATAGACCTGGCGCACGTCCTGCGACAGTTGGGCGCGATTGGAGCGCAACCACCGCTCCACCATACGATCCCGTACCGCCAGCAGCGTGGCGTTCAGCCACTCATGCTTATTGGCGGCGGAAGGATCTTTACCGATGGTAAACATCAGCTTATAGGCAATCGAATGTTTCAGCGCTTCCACGCTGAGGGTGGGTGAAGCATAAATAAACGGAGAGTTCATGGCATTCATTCCCAATCAGTGAATATCTACAAGCGTTGATAAAGAGACTGATAAGCCCGGGCGGCGACATGCCAACTGAAATCTAAACCCATCGCCTGACGCTGGACATAACGCCACAGGGCAGGCCTTGACCATAACACAAAAGCGCGGCGGATAGCCCGCTGCAACGCGCTGGCGGTGGCATCTTCGAAAACAAAACCGCTGGCGATGCCGTCGGAGAGGTTCTCAAGCGAGCTGTCGGTCACCGTGTCCGCCAGCCCGCCGGTGCGCCGTACCAGCGGCAGGGTACCGTATTTCAGGCCGTAGAGCTGCGTCAGGCCGCAGGGCTCGAACCGGCTCGGCACCATAATCACGTCCGCGCCGCCGATAATGCGGTGGGAAAACGCCTCGTGATACCCTAACTGTACCCCCACCTGGCTGGGATATTCCGCCGCCGCCGCCAGGAACCCCTGCTGCAGGTTGGCGTCGCCGGCGCCGAGCAGCGTCAGCTGGCCGCCCTGCTCCAGCAGGTCCGGCAGGACTTCCAGCACCAGATCCAGCCCCTTTTGGCTGGTCAGGCGGCTGACCACGGCAAACAGCGGGACCTTTTCGTCCACCGTCAGGCCCATGGCGGTCTGCAGATGGCGCTTATTGTTGACTTTCGCCTCCAGCACATCACGGTTATAGCGCGTGGACAGCATGGCGTCATGGGTCGGATTCCAGATGGCATCGTCCACGCCGTTGAGGATGCCGGTCAGCCGTCCCTGGGACTGCAGCGACGCCAATAGCCCTTCCATACCGTAGCCGTAGGCCGGCTGGGTGATTTCCCGGGCGTAGGTAGGGCTGACGGTGGTGACGTGATCGGCATAGAACAGCCCGGCCTTCAGATAGGAGATCTGGCCGAAAAACTCCATGCCGTAGGTGTGGAAAAACGCATCCGGCAGGCCCAGCTCCGGCAGGTGTCGGGCGTTGAACAATCCCTGGTAAGCCAGGTTATGCACCGTAAACACCGATTTCGCCGGTCGTCCCTTGGCCGCCAGGTAAGCACAGGTCAGGCCGGCGTGCCAGTCATGGGCCTGGATGATATCCGGTTGCCAGGCCCGGTCCAGTCCGCTGGCCATTTCGGCGCCGACCCAGCCCAATAGCGCAAACCGCAGATAGTTATCCATATAGGCATACTGATCCTGGTCATGGTAAGGGCTGCCGGGGCGATCGTAAAGATCGGGGGCATCGATAAGATAGATGCCAACGCCGTTGAAACGACCATATAACAGTTTGACGCGGCGTGAAAACGCGTCGAATTCATTGACCACGCGGGTATCCGGGATACCTTTGCGCAAATCCGGAAACGCCGGCAATAAAACCCGCACGTCATCCCCTTCCACAATCTGAGCCGCGGGTAATGCCCCGACCACATCTGCCAGTCCCCCGGTTTTCAGTAGGGGAAACAGTTCAGAACACACATGTAAAACCTGCATTATCGCTCCTGTTAAGGCCTATTATTTTTTGACTGATGGCTACAGATCTTCCTAATTGACGTTGGCCAGCATCTTACGTGTTACCAGCACGATTCCTTCCTCAGAGCGATAGAATCGTCGTTCATCGTCCGCGGCGTTTTCACCGATCACCATGCCTTCCGGTATTTCGCAGGCACGATCGATAATGCACCGCCGCAATCGGCAAGAGCGTCCCACGATCACATCCGGTAAAATTACCGCGCCGTCCAGCGTGCAAAACGAATTAACGCGCACGCGGGGAAACAGTACAGAGTGCGTGACATGCGCACCGGAAAGGATGCAACCGCCGGAAACCAGTGAGTTCAGGGTCACGCCGTGGTTACCGGCGCGATCCTGAACAAATTTGGCCGGCGGCAGCGGTTCCATATGCGTGCGTATCGGCCAGTTTTGATCGTACATATCCAGTTCCGGGGTTACCGAAGCCAGATCCAGATTCGCCCGCCAGTAAGCGTCCAGCGTGCCCACGTCACGCCAGTAGGGCGGGGTTTGGTCATCGTCGGCGGAAGAGACGCACGACAGGGTGAACGGATGCGCCCAGGCTTCGCCCAGGGCGGTGATTTTCGGGATAATGTCCTTGCCGAAATCATGATTGGAGCCTTCGGTGCGCATATCCTCTTCCAGCAGGGCAAAGAGATAATCGGCATCAAAGACGTAAATACCCATGCTGGCCAGCGCCAGATCCGGGAAACCGGGCATGGCCGGCGGTTCCGGCGGTTTTTCGACAAAGTCCAGCACCCGGTATTCATCATCGACCGCCATAACGCCGAAGTCCCTGCCCTCCATGCGGGGCACAGGCAGGCAGGCCACGGTGCATTTGGCGCCTTTTTCCACATGATCGATAAGCAGGCGGGAGTAATCCATTTTATAGATATGATCACCCGCCAGGATGACGATGTATTTGGCGCGGTAGCGGCGGATGATATCCAGGTTTTGCGATACCGCGTCCGCCGTGCCGCGATACCAGTGTTCGGTGGCAAAACGCTGCTGCGCCGGCAGCAGATCGACAAATTCGTTCATCTCCTCGTTGAGGAAAGACCAGCCGCGCTGGATATGCTGCACCAGGGTATGCGACTGGTACTGGGTTATCACGCCTATCCGGCGGATACCGGAGTTCAGGCAGTTGGAGAGCGCAAAATCAATAATACGGAACTTACCGCCGAAATGAACCGCGGGCTTGGCACGCTTGGCCGTCAAATCTTTTAACCGCGAACCGCGTCCGCCCGCCAGGATCAGCGCGACGCTTTGGATCGGCAATTGTCTGGCCAGCATCACCGGGTCACTACCTTCATACCTAACCATCGCCGACTCCTTATTATTGTTTTACCAGCACATTAACCGTACGGGCCGCCAGCGGTAAGCGGCGCTCCGGATCCGGTTGCCCTGGGCGCTGAAACGGTGCCGCCAGCGCCCATGTCCCTTCAGGTAAGGTCATTTCGCAGGCTTTTGTAGTGGCATTGATCACAAACAGGTAATCTCGTGACAGACGGATCTGCAATCGATGTTCTCCCCGCTCCCACTCCCCGGCGCTCAGCGCCTCGCCATGCTCGTTCAGCCATTCGACCGTTTGCGGGTCGCTTTCACGCCACCAGCGGTTCTGCATCAGGGCGGGAATACGCCGGCGCAGGCTGATAAGGTCGGCGGTATAACCTATCAGGCCGGCATCCGCGCGCGGCCAGTCCAGCCAGGTCAGTTCATTATCCTGGCAATAGGCGTTATTGTTGCCCTGCTGGCTATGGCCGAACTCGTCCCCCGCCAGGAGCATCGGCGTGCCCTGCGACAGCAGCAGCGTCGCCAGCAGCGCCTGCTGGCTGCGGCGGCGGCGTTCCCGGATATCCTGTCCGGCGTCGGGGCCCTCGACGCCGTGGTTGTCGCTAAGGTTATCCCAGGCGCCGTCGCGGTTATCCTCGCCGTTGGCCTGGTTGTGTTTTTCGCTGAAGCTGACCAGGTCCTGCAGGGTAAAGCCATCATGGGCGGTCAGCATATTGACCGTGGCGCAGGGTAAGCGCCCGGTCGTGTTGAACAGGTCGCTGGACGCGGCAAAACGGCGGGCAAAATCTCCCGGCGCCAGGTCGCCGCGCAGCCAGAAGCGGCGCATATCGTCGCGAAAACGGTCGTTCCATTCCGCGAACGGCGGCGGGAAAGCGCCGACCTGATAACCGCCGGGTCCGATATCCCAAGGTTCGGCGATCAGTTTGCAGCCGTTAAGCGCCGGATGCTCCTGCAGCGCGGCGAATAGCCGCGCGCTGGCGCTGAATTCCGGCGTGCGCCCCAGCACCGTGCCTAAATCAAAACGAAAGCCGTCGACATGGCACGTCTCGCGCCAGAAGCGCAGGCAGTCCAGCACCCAGGCGGTAACATCGGGATTATCGAGGCGCAGCGTATTGCCGCAGCCGGTCCAGTTTTGATAATCCCCGCGTTCGTCCAGCCAATACCAGCCGGGGTTGTCGATGCCGCGCAGCGACAGCACGGGACCGGTCAAATCCAGCTCGGCGCTGTGGTTGAACACCACGTCGAGGATGACTTCGATACCGGCCTGGTGCAGGGCGCGCACCATGGCGCGAAACTCGTCCAGCGCCGACAGATCCTGATGGCCGCAGGCATAGCCCGGCTCGACCGCATAGGGCGCCAGCACGTTGTATCCCCAGTAATTGCGCAGCCCCAGGCGTTGCAAACGCGGTTCGTCCACGTGCTGCTGCACCGGCAGCAGCTCGACTGCGGTAATGCCCAGTTGCCGCAAATACCCCGTCATCAGCGGATGGGCCAGGCCGGCATAAGTGCCGCGCAGCCCCTGCGGGATCCCGGGATGCAGCCGGGTCAGTCCGCGCACATGGGCTTCATAAATTACCGTCTCGCCCCAGGGCGTCGCGGGCGGCGTATCGTCACGCCAATCATAGCGCTCATCCACCACCACGCTTTTCGGCGCCGCCGCGGCGCTGTCGGCCCCGTCCGGCGTGTCGCCCGGGTCATACAGCGACGGATGGTCGCCGACCGCGCCGTCAAGCGCGCGGGCGCAGGGATCGATCAACAGCTTGGCCGGATTAAAGCGCAGTCCCTTTCGCGGCTCAAACGGGCCCTGTACCCGATAGCCATAACGCTGGCCGGGGCCGGCGCCCGGCAGGTAGCCGTGCCAGATATTCCCGCTGCGCGCCGTCAATGCGATTTGCCGTTCATCGCCTTTGTCGTCGAACAGGCACAACAGCACGCGCTCGGCATGGGCCGAATACAGGCTGAAGTTGACGCCTTTGCCGTCAAATCGGGCTCCCATGGGGCTGGCTGAACCTGCGGACAGCGTCTCCATTAATTCTCCCGTACCAGGAAAATCGTCGCCAGCGGTGGTACGGTCAGTAGCAGCGAATGCTCCCGGTGATGACTGGAAACAGGTTCGCTGTACAGCTCGCCGCTATTGCCCATATTGCTGCCGTTATAATAATGGGAGTCGGTATTCAGCACCTCGCGCCAACGTCCGGGGGACGGGATGCCGATGCGATAGCCGGGGCGCGGCACCGGGGTAAAGTTGCTGACCACGATCATTTCGCCGCCGCTGGCGTCGCGGCGCAGAAAAGCGAATACCGAGTTTTCGCTGTCGTCCGCCACCAGCCATTCAAAACCGTTATAGCGATAATCCAATTCATACAACGGCGCATGGGTGCGATAGCACTGGTTTAAGTCGCGCACCAGCCGCTGCACGCCGCTGTGCATGCCGTCCGGGTCGTCCAGCAGGTGCCAGTCGAGACTCATGTCGTGGTTCCATTCACGCAGCTGCGCGAACTCGTTGCCCATAAACAGCAGTTTTTTACCGGGGTGTCCCCACATAAAACCGTAGTAGGCGCGCACGTTGGCGAATTTTTGCCACATATCGCCGGGCATGCGGTTCAGGATGGAGTGTTTGCCGTGCACGACTTCATCATGGGACAGCGGCAGCACGAAATTTTCGCTGTAGGCGTATACCATGCTGAACGTCATCTGGTGATGATGGTATTTGCGGTGAACCGGATCGAGCTGCATATATTTCAGCGTGTCGTTCATCCAGCCCATATTCCATTTGTAATGGAAACCGAGACCGCCGTTTTCCGGCGGCGCGGTCACGCCGGAAAATGAGGTGGATTCCTCGGCCACGGTAATGGCGCCGTCGCGCTGGGTGCCCACGGTATGGTTGGTATAGCGCAGGAAGGCTATCGCCTCGAGGTTCTCGTTGCCGCCATAATGGTTAGGCACCCATTGCCCCGCAGGACGGCTGTAGTCGCGATAGATCATCGAGGCCACCGCATCGACGCGTAAACCGTCGATACCGTATCTTTCCAGCCAAAATAGCGCATTGCCCGCCAGGAAGTTGCGTACTTCGTTGCGGCCGTAGTTGTAGATCAGCGTATTCCAGTCCTGGTGCAGCCCCTCGCGCGGGTCGGCGTACTCATACAGCGACGTGCCGTCGAATTTCGCCAGGCCGAACTCGTCGCCGGGGAAATGGCCGGGCACCCAATCGAGCAACACGTTGATGCCCGCCCGGTGGGCGGCGTCAATCAGTACCCGGAAATCCTCGGGGGTGCCGAACCGGCGGGTGGGCGCATAGATGCCGAGCGGCTGGTAGCCCCAGCTGCCGTCAAAAGGGTGCTCGTTAATCGGCAGCAGCTCGATATGGGTAAATCCCATATATTTGACGTAATCGACCAGTTGCTCCGCGAGTTCCAGGTAGCTGAGCCAGAAATTATTGTCGGCGTGGCGCCGCCAGGATCCCAAATGCACTTCATAAATGGCAATCGGCTGGTTGAACGTATTGGCCGCGCTCCTGGCCGCGTCCGGCGCTATCACCGGCGGCAATCCCCGGGTCAGGGACGCGGTTTCCGGGCGCATTTGCGCCTCGAAGGCATAGGGGTCGGCTTTCAGGCGCGTTTGTCCGTGACAGTCGATGATTTCGTATTTATACAGTTGGCCGACGGTGACGGAGGGCAGGAACAGTTCCCAAATGCCGTTTTCGCGCCGCTGGCGCATAGGATGCCGGCGGCCGTCCCAATAATTAAACTCGCCCACCACCGATACCCGCTGGGCATTGGGCGCCCAAACGGCAAAACGCATGCCCGCCACCCCGTCCAGCTCGTCCGGGTGGGCGCCGAGACGTTCATAAGGACGTAAATGGGTGCCTTCCGCCAGTAGCCAGCTGTCGATATCCTGCAAGAGCGGTCCGAAACGGTACGGGTCCTCAATGATATAAGTATGCTCATGCCAGGTGACGGCCAATTGATAGGTAAAAGGTTTTTTACGCCGGCCTAATTGCGCCATAAACAAACCGCGGTCGTCTTCACAGGTTAATTCTGTGATCTTGCGCCCATTTTTTTTATCAATAAGCGTTACCGCGCTGGCATCCGGTAATAACGCGCGCACCACCAGCCCTTCGCTGGTCTGATGCATGCCTAATAATGAAAACGGATCGGCATACCGGCCGGAAACCAAAGCTGTAATGACCTCATGGTCGGGAAATCCTGACATGGTGTTATTCCTTTCATTACTCCATGAAATAAAACAATATTTCCAAAAAATTATCCGATGCTTACACCACCCCCATGGTTTCCCTAAGGCACGGGCGCCCGCGACGGCGGGACCGGCGCGGGTGCATAAAACGGTGCAGAGATTCGGGGTAGTATTGATTACATCTTATGCGCAATCATAGATCTCACAATAATAAGCATAGACAAAGGTTTAAAAGAAAGAATAACCTTAGCTGATGAAAATTTTAATTATCTAATAAGCTATTGAAATACTTTGAGTTAGAAAAAAAGATTCTTATATTAATCAGAGAAATATGAAATAGTGTCTTTGCACAAAAGTTAAAAAAGTGAAATTTTGTCGCTCACTTATTTTTAACTTTGCTCAAGCGGCGCAAGGAAATAGGGGAGGCAATCGCGGCCCATCCGTCGCGAAACGGACGGGCTTTGTCGGCAGGGTGATATCAGGTCAGGCCAGTAAGCGCAGCATGCGCCGCAATGGTTCCGCCGCACCCCATAACAATTGATCGCCCACGGTAAACGCCGACAGATATTCCGGCCCCATGTTCAGTTTACGCAACCGCCCGACCGGCGTTTTCAGGGTGCCGGTGACGGCGGCCGGCGTTAATTCCCGCATCGACAGCTCGCGATCGTTGGGCACCACATGCACCCAGTCATTATGGGTGGCAAGGATTTGCTCGATTTCCGGCAGGCCGACATCGCGTTTAAGCTTAATAGTAAACGCCTGGCTGTGGCAGCGCAGCGCGCCGACGCGCACGCACAGGCCATCCACCGGAATGACCCGGCGGGTATTGAGGATCTTATTGGTTTCAGCCTGGCCCTTCCACTCTTCACGGCTCTGGCCGTTGTCCAGCTGTTTGTCGATCCAGGGGATCAGGCTGCCGGCCAGCGGCACGCCGAAGTTATCGACAGGCAGGGTGCCGCTGCGGGTTAGCGTCGTCACTTTACGCTCGATATCCAGAATGGCCGAGGCCGGATCCTGCAACTCTTTCGCCACTTCATTATACAACCGGCCCATTTGCGCCAGCAGCTCGCGCATATGGCGCGCCCCGCCGCCGGAAGCGGCCTGGTAGGTGGCGACGGACACCCAGTCCACCAAATCCTGGGCGAACAGGCCGCCAAGCGACATCAACATCAGACTGACGGTGCAGTTGCCGCCGACAAAGGCCTTGACGCCATCGTTCAGGCCCTGCTGGATCACCGCCTGGTTTACCGGGTCAAGAATGATAATGGCGTCATCCTGCATACGCAGCGAGGACGCCGCGTCGATCCAGTATCCCTGCCAGCCGATTTCCTTAAGCTTAGGGTAGATTTCGTTGGTATAATCGCCGCCCTGGCAGGTGACGATAATATCCAGGGCGCTCAGGGCGTCCAGGGAATAGGCATCCTGCAACGTCCCTTGCTGCCCGCCGAATACCGGCGCGGCCTGGCCTGGCTGGGAAGTTGAGAAGAATACCGGACGGATGGCGTCAAAATCGCGTTCTTCGTTCATGCGTTGCATGAGCACCGAACCGACCATACCGCGCCAGCCAATAAAACCAACGTTTTTCATGTTAACTGTCCTGCCTTGGAGGGTGACAAAGGATATTCTGGCGTCAGCCGCGGCAAAAACACGCCGGCTATACAATGACCACCTTACAAAATGTGGCCGAACAGCTGCAAGCGAAATTAATCGATAAGGAAAAGTTTTTCAGCAGTGACGCTAATAATCATCCCGGCTGGAGGAGTCAGGGGAAAAAACGGAAAAAAAAGAGGCAAAAATGACTGAAATGATTTCGGCAACCGTATTGCTGTTTTTAATAATGGATCCGCTGGGCAATTTACCGATTTTTATGTCGGTATTAAAACACCTTGAACCGAAACGGCGCCGCGCGATCGTGATCCGCGAGCTGTTAATCGCATTATTGCTGATGCTGCTGTTTTTGTTTGCCGGTGAAAAGATCCTCTCTTTTCTTAACCTGCGTTCGGAAACCGTGTCTATCTCCGGCGGCATCATTATGTTCCTGATTGCCATTAAAATGATTTTCCCGTCGCAAGAGGGCAACAGCAGCGGATTGCCGGCCGGCGAAGAGCCGTTCCTGGTGCCGCTTGCCATTCCGCTGGTGGCCGGGCCCTCGATTCTGGCCACCCTGATGCTGTTATCCCACCAGTATCCGCACCAGATTAATCATCTGGTGGTGGCATTGCTGATAGCCTGGGGCATGTCGGTGTTTATCCTGATGCAATCGTCGCTGTTTATACGGCTGCTGGGCGACAAAGGCGTCAACGCATTGGAAAGATTGATGGGGCTGCTGCTGGTGATGCTGTCCACGCAAATGTTCCTGGACGGCGTGCGGGTCTATTTGCGCAGTTGACGACGTGGCCGTCAGCATAAAAACAGGGGCGCGTGATGCGCCCCTGCGATTGCTGATATCCCCCGCAGCGGCATGCCGCGGGCGGTATGGGTTAAGAAATGGCCATATTCATCAGCAGGCAACCTATCAGGCCGCAGACCGAAATAATGGTTTCCAGCGCCGACCAGGATTTGATGGTTTCCAGAATGGTCAGGTTGAAATATTCCTTGAACAGCCAGAAGCCCGGATCGTTGACGTGGGAGAAAATGACGCTGCCGGACCCGACGGCGATGACCATCAGTTCGGGGCTGGCGCCGGTGGTGGCGATCAGCGGCGCGGCGATGCCGCCGGCGGTGATGGCGGCGACCGTGGCGGAGCCGAGGGCGACACGCAGTACGGCGGCGATGCTCCAGGCCAGCAGTAACGGCGAAATGGTGCTGCCTTCCATCAGCGAGGCAATATAAGTACCGACGCCGCTATCCACCAGAACCTGCTTGAATGCGCCGCCACCGCCGATAATCAGCAGGATCATGGCGATAATCTTGATGGAATCGCTGATGGTGTCCATAACCTGCTGCACGCTGCGGCCACGGTTGATGCCGAAGGTGAAGATGGCAATAAGCACCGAAATCAGGGTTGCCATGATCGGATCGCCAAAGAATTCGGCGTAAGGCAGGATGGGATGCCCGGCGGGCAGCACCATCTCAGCCACGGCGCGCAGCGCCATCAGCACCACGGGGACCAGCGCGGTCCAGACGCTGACCGCGAAGCTCGGCATTTCCTGTTCGGTAAAGATTTTCGGATTGTACAGACCTTCAGGCACCGGCTTATCGATCCCTTTCAGGAACCGGCTGTAGACCGGCCCGGCCAGGATCACCGTGGGCACCGCCAGAATGGCGCCGTACAGCAGGGTCTTGCCCATATCCGCATGGAAAATGGTGGCGATGGCGGTCGGCCCCGGATGCGGCGGCAGGAAACCATGGGTTACCGATAGCGCGGCCGCCATCGGTACGCCGACATACAGCAGCGGAATGCGCGCCGTCGCGGCCAGGCTGAACACCAGCGGCAGCATCAGGACAAAGCCGATCTCATAAAACAGGGCAAAACCCACGGTAAAACCGGTGACCACCACGGCCCACTGGATATTCTGCTTGCCGAATTTATCGATAAGGGTAGTGGCGATACGCTGCGCGCCGCCACAATCCGCCAGCAGCTTACCCAGCATGGCGCCAAAACCGATAATCAGCGCCAGGCTGCCCAAGGTGCCGCCGACACCGTTCTTGATGGATACCAATACCTTGCTGACCGGCATTCCCTCAAGCACGCCGACAATCAGCGCCACCAGAATTAAAGCGATAAAACCATTCAGTTTAAAACGAATCATCAGCAACAGCAGCAACGCCACGCCGATAGCAACGATAAAGAGCGGCATAAAAAGTCCTCAATGGCTTTTTTCCCGGCAAGGATTTGGAATACCTTGCCTTCGAGTAGTTATGCATTTGGGTTAGTGATGTGCAAGTCGGGGATATTCCCCGGCCAACCGTAAGAGCATAGTGTGTATCGTGATGTTACCGGTATCATGATACGGGTAACATCACGATAAGGAATCCACCTGCGGGACAAAATTAACGTTTTGGGAGGTAGATCATAATTATGATGAGATAAAATGACGTAACGATGAACTTCACGGCGCGCGGGGAGAGGTTAAGGCGGAAATTCAGATGCTGTCCCCTGGCAATAAGGTAAAACCGACGTCCGTTTTTAGCGGATCAACCGTTTCGCCGCGCAGGCGGGCCAGGAGCTTTTCGGCGCTCAGGCGGCCCATTTCCTCACGGGGCGTGAGCACGCTGGCGAGCCGCGGCTGCATCGCCTGGCCGACATCGTGACCGTGGAAGCCGGCGATAGCCATATCCTCGGGGATACGCAGCCCCTGGCGCTGGCATTCAAATACCGCGCCGATGGCCAGGTCATCGTTGGTGCAAACGATACTGTCCATGACGGGATATTCACGCTGGGCCTGGCGTAACAGCTCGGCGCCGGTGGAGTAAGAGGACGATTCGGTAATCATGACACTGTGGGCCCGTAGTCCCTGCTCCGCCATCGCCTGCTCATAACCCCGCTGCTTAATGATGGTGCGCTCATCGAGGCGCGCGCCGAAATACACCACATGCCGGTGCCCGCGCGCAATGATATGCAGGGTCATTTGCCGCGCCGCCTCGAAGTTATCGAAGCCCACCGCGATATCCAGGCAAGGGGAAACGCTGTCCATGATTTCCACCACCGGGATGCCGGCCACTTCGATCATCTTCAGGGTGCGCGGCGTGTGGGTGCGCTCGGCTAGGATCAGGCCGTCGATGTTATAGCTCAGCAGCGAGGTCAGGCGTAATTCTTCGGTTTCGGGCTGGTAGCCGTAGTGGGCCAGCATGGTCTGGTAGCCGTGGGCGTCGGTGACCGTTTCGATGCCGCGCAGCACTTCGGCGAATACCTGGTTGGTCAGGGAAGGCAGCAGCACGCCGATAGCCCGGCTGGTGGCATTGGAAAGGATATCCGGCGCCCGGTTGGGAATGTAACCCAATTCATCCAGGGAATGGGCTATTTTCAGCTGCAATGCCTCCGATACCAGCGCCGGATTGCGCAAATAGCGGCTGACCGTCATTTTAGTGACGCCGACTTTATCGGCAACGTCCTGAAGTCCCGGTCTTTTTTTCTTGATTGGCGACATGACAGCTCCTACCTGGAATGGACGGAGTTTAGCAAAAAAAAGACGCGGCGAGTATGTTTATCCGGCGGCGCAGTCCCCAGGCATAAAAAAGCGGGCCGTGGCCCGCTTCAGACTGCCGACAAACTCACCCATAAGCGTGAAGCGGGTATGTTGGGCATGGAGAGTAACGCGTAGCGCGCCAGGGATGACGCGCCCGAGCCTACATGGACGTATTTACGGCGTCGTTACGAGCTTGTCCGGCATACCCGCTGGCAAGGTTTGGTCATTCAATTCAAGCGGGCCGTGGCCCGCTTGCTGTCACTCATGCGCTATCACACCGGCGGCAGGTCGAATACCAGGATTTCGCTGTCCGGCCCCGCCTTGAGGGTCAGTACGGTTTCGTCCCAAACGGCGAGCGCATCGCTGGCGCCGGCCCGCTGGCCGTTGATATCCAGTTCACCGCGCACCACCTGGATCCAGACACGCCGTCCCGGCGCCACGTCCAGCGTTTCCTGCTGGCCGGCGGGCAACGCCCAGCGCGACAGGGTCATATCCTGGAACACCTTCAGCGAACCCTCGCGCGCATCCGGCGAGAGCACCAGCTGACGGCCCTGCGGGGCATCAAAACGGCGCTGCTCATAACGCGGCGTCAGGCCGGTTTGCTGCGGGATAATCCAGATTTGGTATAAATGCAGCGCCTTATCGTCACGTCCGTTATATTCGGAATGGCGTATCCCGGTGCCGGCGCTCATGATCTGGAATTCCCCGGCATGGATTTGTTCTTTATTACCCATGCTGTCCTGATGTTCCACCGTACCGTCCAGCACATAGGTCAGAATTTCCATATCCTTATGGGGATGGGTACCGAAACCCTGGCCTTGCGCGATACGGTCTTCGTTAATCACCCGCAGCGCGGAAAAACCCATGAATTTGGCGTCATAATAGTCGGCAAAAGAAAAGGTATGCCAGCTGTCGAGCCACCCATGGTTAGCATGACCGCGATCGTTTGCTGCTCTTAAGTAAATCATGTTCAACTCTCCTCAACGTTTTTTTCTAGTCTAGACTTACGCCGGGAATATAAAAGGGTAAAAATCTCATCGCTCTGTTCAAAAAAACTGAACATAGAGTCTGGCCGCATTCAGCGGTTTTGCGCATGGGGGGGACGGCGGGAATACAGATAAAAAAGCCGGCGTCAGAGCCGGCTTAAAAACGACTGGAAGCAATTTTCACAAAAACATGTTGCGCAGAAAGCGCGGCACCGACTCATCGGCATTGGTGCCGATGATCTCCAGCTCCGGCAGAAGATCTTTCAGGCGCTGCTGCGAATTTTTCATGATGCAGCCCTTGCCGGCCATGGCAAGCATTTCTTTATCATTCATGCCGTCGCCAAACGAAATACAGTCGGATAAGGCAAACCCCAGCGTTTTCGCCACCTGATCCAACGCATGCCCCTTGGAGACGCCGCCGGCCATCACTTCCAGGCATACCGGCAACGAAAAACTGACGTTGACCCGATCTCCCCAGCGCGCATTCAACGCATTTTCCAGCGCCACCAGCCGTTCATGGTTGTCGCTGGTGTAATACACCTTGCAGATACCGTCGGTAGGCAGCATCCCCGGTTCGAACAGTTGGTAGTTAAATTCGGACTCGCGGAAAAAGTCCTGTTGATCTAACCGGTTACGATTCATATACCAGTCATCGCGGCGATAGACGTTGGTGAGGATTTCCGGATCGTCGTGCACCAGGCCGAACAGATCGGCGGCGATATCTTCGTCCACGTCATGGGCAAAAATCATCTCGCCGTCAGGACTATGTACCCGCGCGCCGTTGGAGGTGATCATATAGGCTGAAATACCGAGGCCGTCGCGAATTTGGGAAACATCAATATGATGACGGCCGGTGGCAAAGACAAAGTTGATGCCCCGGGCGGTCAGCAGCTGCAAGGTTTCCTTGGTGTAAGGTTTGAGAGTATGGTCCGGCGCAAGCAGGGTACCGTCAAGATCGGAAGCAACAACGTAATACATAAGCCTTTATTAAACCTCTGGTGTTATCGGCGGTTGATCACCGCCGGGAATAAAGTGATCGCAGCTAAAAAACGCGACAATTTTCTCCAGCGCCTCGGCGCGCAGGCTGTCTTTTTCAAACAGGATTTCATGTCTGGCGCCTTCGATCCTGACCGGTTTATTTTCCGCGCACGGATGTCCCGCCGCCGCCATGGCCTGGCAAAAAATATCGTGGCTGCGGTTATCGACAATCCGGTCTTCCCCGGCCTGCAGCAGCAATACCGGAGTGGTGATGGCGGCGGCCTTGGCCAGCACGTCATGACCCGCCAACACCCCTTCCCTGACCCAATGATAGGTCGGTCCGCCGACCCGCAATTCAGGATCGTCAGCGTAAAAACGCAAACTGCGCCGGTAGCGCTGGCCGCTGTGCGTCAGCATATTGAGCATAAACGGCATAGGCCGCCACTGACCGGTGCCGATGGCATAATAGTCGCGCATGGCCGGGCGCTGCTCGGTCCACTCCAGGATTTGCCAGGCCAGCCAGTGCGGCATCGGCAGGCGGATGCCGAACATGGGCGCGCAGAGCACCGCGGCGTCGCAGGCGTCCGGCATTGCCGCCAGAAACAGGGCCAGAATCGCCCCGCCCATGGAATGCGCCAGGGCAAAACGGCGTTTATAGCGCCCGGGAGCCACATACTGCTGCCAGAACTGGGTAAAATCGCTGACGTAATCGCCAAACTGCAGCACATGCCCGCGGTGGGTATCTTCGAGCAGGCGGCCGGAACGCCCCTGGCCGCGGTGATCGATAATCATCACGTCGTAGCCGCAGTGAAAAAGATCGTAGGCCACCTCAGGGTATTTGACGTAGCTTTCAATACGCCCGGTGCTGATGACGATGACCTTATCGTGCCGGGGCGAGCGCAGACGGACAAAGCGAATCGGCATGCCCTGCGCCCCGACAAACTCGCCCTCTTCCCGTTGATGCCAGAAATCCAGTAACGGACCGGTGGAAAAGGCGGCAAACTGTTGTTCGCGGTTTAACCATTTTTTTTTATGTACCGACACCACCTGCGCTACTCCTGGCACTGGCAAAACACGGGGCAGTTGAGACTGTCCTGCGCGCTGGAAAATCATTGCCGTCCTGGCGGGGAAAAGGCTACTCTACCCTATCGACATAGTGTGACATAAAAATAACATTTCAGGGAGCGCAATTAATGACCTGGGACTGGTGGCTGACCTATCTGCTCACGACCACCCTGTTGAGCCTGTCGCCCGGCTCAGGGGCGATTAACACCATGAGCACCGGCATCACCCACGGTTATCGCGGCGCGGCGGCGTCCATCGCCGGCCTGCAGGTCGGGCTGGCCACGCATATCGTGCTGGTGGGCATCGGATTGGGGGCATTGTTCGCCCATTCGCTGTTGGCGTTTGAAATCCTGAAATGGCTGGGGGTGGCCTACCTGGTCTGGCTCGGCATCCAGCAATGGCGCGCCGCCGGCAGTTTCAGCCTGGACGTGTCGGGGGCCGCCCTGCTGTCCAGACGCCGGTTATTTCAACGGGCGGTTTTCGTTAACCTGACCAACCCGAAAAGCATCGTCTTCCTGGCCGCGCTGTTCCCGCAGTTCGTGCTGCCGCACCAACCGCAGGCATCCCAGTACCTGGTGCTCGGCGTCACCACCCTGGCGGTGGATACTATCGTGATGATTGGCTACGCGACCCTGGCGACCCGCCTGGCGCATTGGCTTAAGGGGCCGCGCCAACTGCGGCGTCTTAACCGCACCTTTGGGTCGCTGTTTATCATGGTCGGCGCGCTGCTGGCTAGCGCGAAATAATCAGGCTGATGCCGAAGCCGGCAAAAAACACGCCCGCCACGCCGTCAATCCAGCGCGCCAGGCGCTGGTAGCCGCGGCGCATGGCCGGTAAGGCAAACACCACCGCCACGATGCTGAACCACATCAGGGTTTCGGCGATGATCAGGATAAATAAGCCCCAGCGCGCCCCGGCCGGCACATCATCGCCGACAAACAGGGAGAACACGCTGCCGAAATAGATCACCGCCTTGGGATTAGCCAGATTGGTCAGCAGGCCGCGCACAAAGGTGCGGCCGGAACGTAGTAACGCGGCGGCCGGATGGCCGCCCGCCTGCGGCGCGGCCGGACGCCGGGCCGCGCGCAGCAGCTGCCACCCCATCCAGCACAGGTAAAGCCCGCCGCCGACGGTGATAAGGCTGTGCAGCCACTTCATCTTCATCAGCAGCAGGTGCAGGCCCATCAGCGCCACGGCGGCCCATACCGCCACGCCCAGGCTAATGCCCAGCACGCCCATCATGGCGTCGCGGCGCGAACGGCTGGCCGCGGTCTGGGAGATAAAGAAAAAATCCGGACCCGGGCTCATCAGGGCAATCAAATGCACCATGGCCACGGTAACAAATAAAATTAACATCGGTGGACGCTCCTGGTAACGGTTGCCGCCCCGGCAACCGGTTCACGGCTTGCATAAAATCCTTGGCTAACGCTGGTCCCGCTTCACCCCGGCCGCCGCGCCGGACGCGGATAACGGCATACGGCTGTGCACGGCCGGCCCCTATAGGGGGTCGTCATCAACCAGGTGTTCGCGGATCATGGTAAGGAACGGCATACCGAAGCGATCGAGTTTACGATTGCCGACACCGTTCACCCGCAGCATGTCCCCGGGCGTCACCGGCAGTTGTTCGGCCATTTCCAGCAGCGTCGCGTCGTTAAATACCACGTACGGCGGCACGTTGGCCTCATCCGCCAGGGATTTGCGCAGCTTGCGCAGCTTGGCGAACAGCTGGCGGTCATAATTGCCGCCGTAGGTTTTCGGCGCGGTGCTGCGCGCCTTAAGGTTGGGCAGCCGCGGCTCGGCCAGCATCAGCGGCACTTCGCCGCGTAACACCGGACGCGCCGACTCGGTCAGCTGCAGCGCCGAATGCTGGGTAATGTTCTGGCTGACCAGCCCAAGATGGATAAGCTGGCGCAGCACGCTGACCCAGTGCTCGTTGGTGCGGTCGCGGCCGATGCCGTACACCGGCAGTTTATCATGGGCGTAGTCGCGGATACGCTGGCTATTGGCGCCGCGCAATACTTCGACGATATACCCCATGCCGAAACGCTGGCCCACCCGATAAATACAGGACAACGCCTTGCGCGCTTCCTCCAGCCCATCGTAGCGCTTGGGAGGATCGAGGCAAATATCGCAGTTGCCGCAGGGCTGTTGGCGCCCCTCGCCAAAATAATTCAGCAACACCAGGCGGCGACAGGTCTGCGCCTCGGCGAACGCGCCCATGGCGTTAAGCTTATGGCGCTCGATATCCTGCTGCTCGCCGGGGGCCTTTTCTTCCAGGCACCGGCGCAGCCAGGCCATATCCGCCGGATCGTAAAACAAAATGGCCTCGGCGGGCAAGCCGTCGCGGCCGGCGCGGCCGGTTTCCTGGTAATAGGACTCGATATTGCGCGGGATATCAAAATGCAGCACAAACCGCACGTTGGGCTTGTTGATGCCCATGCCGAAGGCGACGGTCGCCACCACCACCTGCAAATCGTCGCGCTGGAATGCTTCCTGCACCTGCCCGCGCCGGTCATTGCTCAGGCCGGCATGATAAGCGTCGGCGCTGACCCCGCGGCTTTGCAGGCGCGCGCTGACGTCCTCCACCTTGGCGCGGCTGTTGCAATAGATAATGCCGCACTTGCCGCGCTGGCCCTGCACATAGTGCCAAAGCTGCTCGAAGGGTTTATATTTTTCCACCAGGGTATAGCGGATATTGGGGCGATCGAAACTGCTGATTTGGATTAGCGGGTCGCGCAGGTCCAGCAGGCGCACAATATCAAGACGGGTGGTTTCGTCGGCCGTGGCGGTGAGCGCGATAAACGGCAGGCCGGGGAAATGCCGCTTGATTTGCCCCAGGGTGCGGTATTCCGGGCGAAAATCATGCCCCCACTGCGAGATGCAGTGCGCTTCGTCCACCGCAATCATCGCCGGATGCCACGTGAGCAGCTGCTCCAGCATATTGTCCATCATCAGGCGTTCCGGCGCGATATAGAGCAGCTTGATGCGGCCATCGCGGCAGCCGGTCATCACTTCATGCTGCTGTTCGCGGGTTTGCGTTGAATTCAGGCATCCCGCGGCCACGCCGTAGGCCAGCAGTTGATCCACCTGATCCTTCATCAGGGAAATCAGGGGCGACACCACGATAGTCAACCCGTCCATCACCAGCGCCGGAATCTGGTAGCACAAGGATTTGCCGCCGCCGGTCGGCATGACCGCCAGGCAATCCCTGCCGCTCATCACGGCGTTGATCAGCGCTTGCTGACCCGGGCGGAACTGCTGGTAGCCGAAGGTATCATGCAGTATCTGCTCCGCCAGCGCTTCCCGATCTATTACAGCCACCGTTGACACATCTTCCCCAATTTATTACGTTCATGCGCCGGACATTCCGGCGCCTGTAAGGATACCTGCCGGCTTACATAAAGTCGTTAAGCATAAAACCGACCCCGACGCGGGTTTGCCGGTGATCATAATCGATGAGCGACTCGCCGTACCCGCTGAATACCTGGGTATAAAAGCGCACATGGCGGGAAATGGGATAACTCCAGCCCAGTTGGCCGCTGCCGTAGCCGCTGTTCCAGTTGTAGTGGCTTTCAACGCTGAACACGCTTTCACCCCACGCATAGCCTATCTTGAGCCGATAATAACCCAAATACTTGGTGATATCAGGGTTGTCATCGGTGCTACCGAAGGTAAACCAGGGCTTCACTTCCACCTGCCAGTTGCCGTTTTGCGCCATCAGGCGGGTGTAGGCGCGGTCCCAGCTGCGCGAGGTGGGGTCGGATCTGCCGTTGGACTGATGATTGACGCCGACTTCGATATCGCGCAGGGTCCAGCCGGCAAAATCATAATCCGTTGCCCAGCCGAGGAACAGCTGGGGTTCATAATTCGTTTCACGAAACGGCGACGATTCGTCGGTATTGGACGTCTGCCAAAAGGAATGCTGGGTATAGGACGCGCCCAATACGGAATTATCCCCGGCGATGCCGCGCCACAGCGGGAAGCCCAGGCTCAGCTGGAAGTCCAGTTCGTCGCGGCGGGCGCCATCGGCCCAGTCATAGGATTTAATGGCTTCTTTGTTAATATCGCTGGTATAGGTGTACATGACGAAATTGCTTTCATACGGATACAGCACAAAAGCATTATCATGCTCCTGCAGCATATTAGCGATAATACTGCCCCTGACAGCCGGCGCGTCGTGGATTTTAACCACCGTCGCTTCTTGTGCATTCGCAAACGTCGTTGATCCTAAAAAGAAAACAGCGGCTCCCAACAGCTTACGCATATATTTTTCTCCGAAGTGCGCAATGTAAGAATGCATAAAACCCATGCAAGCGGATCATTTTACACACTATCAACTATTTCTTTTAGCGAATTACACACTATTCGTACATGCATGTAAGCGATCGCTTGCACTTAAAATCCTATGGCTGCCGCCTGCGGCGCCATATCAACGCCTGCGCCGCGGGAAGGCGCCGGCGATGATCCGCAGGTGAATAAGTCATAACTTTCGCTTATACTGGCCAGCTTATTTTTGCTAACCAGGTTAACCCATGAATGAAACATCCACGCGCCAGGGCGTGCTATGCGCGCTGGGCGCGTATCTTATCTGGGGGTTGGCGCCGGCGTATTTCAAACTGATCCAACAAGTTCCCGCCACGGAAATCCTTACCCACCGCATTATCTGGTCGGTTTTTTTTATGCTGGCGTTGCTGACCCTGTGCCGTAAATGGCGGCAGGTGCGCGAGGTATGCCGCCGACCCAAGGCGCTGCTGCTGGGCGTGACGTCATTGCTGGTGGGCAGCAATTGGCTGCTGTATATCTGGGCGGTTAATCATCACCATATGCTGGAAGCCAGCCTGGGCTATTTTATCAATCCGCTGGTCAATATATTGCTGGGGATGGTATTTCTCGGCGAGCGCTTTCGCAAATTGCAGTGGCTGGCGGTAGGCCTGGCCATCTGCGGCGTGCTGATACAGCTGTGGAAATTCGGCTCGCTGCCCTGGATTGCCCTGGGCCTGGCCTTCAGCTTTGCGTTTTACGGCCTGCTGCGCAAAAAACTGGGCGTCGACCCGCAGACCGGCATGCTGATCGAAACGCTCTGGCTGCTGCCGGCGGGCGCCTGGTATCTCTTTATCTTCGCCGACAGCCCCACCAGCCATTTGAGCGCCAATCCGTGGCAGCTCAATATGCTGCTGGTGGCGGCGGGCATTATCACCACAATACCGCTGCTGCTGTTTGCCGCCGCCGCCAACAATCTGCGCCTCTCGACGCTGGGCTTTTTCCAGTATCTCGGCCCGACGCTGATGTTCCTGCTGGCGGTGGTGTTTTACGGCGAAGCCATGACGGAGGATAAGCTGTTCGCCTTTGGATTTATCTGGCTGGCGCTGGCGGTGTTTATCTTTGACGCGGCGCTCACGCAGCAAAAATCACGTCATGGGCGGCACGGCGTGGCGGGAGATAAAGCGCGCCATGGCCGGGCCGATCAATAAAATCGAGAACAGCCGCAGGCTTTGCATCGCCATGACAAAACCGATATCGGCGTGGCTGCCCGCGGCGATAATCGCCACGGTATCCAGCCCGCCGGGGCTGGTGGCGAGATAGGCGGTGAGCAGATCCACCGGCAGCACCAGCGTCAGCACCCAGGCCATAAACCCGCATAACAGAATTAATCCCACGATGGACGCCACCATCTGCGGCAGCGTTTTTAACGCCAGCATCACAATGGCGGGGGTAAAGCGTAGCCCGACGGTCCAGCCGATAAACGCATAGGCCAGCGCCAACAGCCATTCCGGCACCTGCATCGTCAGCGTGCCGGTGATGTGCAGGGCGGCGCCGGCCAGCATAGGAATCAGCAGCGCGCCGGCGGGAATATGCAGTTTCCGCCCCAGCCAGGCGCCGGCGACGGCAATGGCCAGGGTGGCGGCAAAACGGTAATCGAGCGCCGGAAACCATATTACGTCCGCCGCCGCGACACCCTGTTCCCCCATGCTGATATGCGCCACCAGGGCCGCCGCCGCCGCCACAAACAGCACGCGCAGATACTGCATGAACGCCACCAGCCGCACATCCGCGCCGAACTCCCCCGCCATGGCCACCATGGCCGACGCCCCGCCCGGAGACGCGCCCCAGGCCCCGGTAGGGCCAGGCAGGCTGCTAAACCGCACCAGAAGCCAGCCCGACAGGCCGCTGGCCAACAGGGTCAGCGCCAGCACAATCAGCACCAGCAGCCAGTCGGAAATGAGGACATGTAGGATCGTGGGGGAGAGGGTCAGGGCTATCATGCAGCCCAGAACCGCCTGGCAGCCGACAAAAATGCGCGGGGGAATATCAATGGTGGCGCCGCAGAGCGCCATGACCACGCCCACCAGCATCGGTCCCATCAGCAGGGCGGCCGGGAAGTGGAAATATTGCAGGGTAAATCCCAGGGACAGCGAGCAAAACAGTAACACGGCCCATTGGGCGGTAAGCGGCAAATGTTTCATCGGCAACGTTCGCAACGTTTATCAGGTGCGCTAAAGCAGGATGTTTTAGCCAGGCCATCCTGTTTTATCATATTCGCCCGGCGGGGCAATCATTTATCGTACAATAATATCCGTTGAACCGCCGCCGCTATAGCCAGTTCTTGCGCTTAAAGTAGAGATAAGGCGCCAGTCCCGCCAGGATCATCAGACCGATGGCGCCGGGATAACCAAACGACCATTTCAGCTCGGGCATAAAGGTGAAATTCATGCCGTAGCTGGAGGCCACCAGGGTGGGAGGCAGGAACACCACCGAGACCACCGAGAAGATTTTGATGATGCGGTTTTGCTCGATATTGATAAACCCCATCGCCGCCTGCATCAGGAAGTTCACCTTCTGGAACAGCGATTCGTTGTGGGGCAGCAGGGACTCGATATCGCGCAGGATTTCCCGCGCCTGCTCCAGCTGTCCCGACGGCAGCCGCGCCTTGCGCACCAGGAAGTTGAGGGCGCGCTGGGTATCCATAAGGCACAGCCGTACCTTCCAGCCGACGTCTTCCAGCTCCGCCAGGGTGGAAAGCGCCTCGTCGTACTCGTCGCCCTGGTGCCCTTCCATAATAACCAGGCTCAAAGCTTCCAGATCGCTGTAGATATTTTCTATTTCGTCGGCCAACTGCTCGATTTTCGTTTCAAACAGATCCAGCAGCAGCTCGTAGGCGTTGCCGTCGGTAAGCCGCTGGCTGCGGGCGCGCATGCGGTAGAGGCGGAATGCGGGCAGCTCCCGCTCGCGCAGGGTATAGAGGCGCCCGTCGCGGATGGTGAACGCCACGGTGGCGTTGCCGGCGTGGTCTTCGGCGTCCTCGTAAAAAAAGAAGGAGTGGATATGCAGCCCGTCTTCGTCTTCGAAAAAACGCGCCGACGCCTCGATATCCTCCAGGTCCAGCCGGGTCGCCAGGCTTTGGCCCAGCTCATCCTGCACCCGGTCCCGCTCATCGTTGCCGGGTTCAATCAGATCCACCCAGACGGAATCAGCTAACCTGTCGGCTTCATCCAGCTCAAGGCGGGACAAGCGATTGTGATCCAATTTAAACGCGTTAAGCATACGCCATAGCTTCCTTAGCGGTGACAATCGGGAAACGCATTAGAAAGCAGAAACCGGGGGTGAGAATGTCACCGGCAAGTTTCAGACCATCACAGATCTGACTCAGAGCGACACATAAACGCGGGTCGCTGACAACCACTGAGGCCATCAGCAATAGGGATAGCCTTAGTGGGTGTACCTGATAAACAGATTAACGAGCCAGTATCTACTGGGGGCGTCCAAGGCGTAATCCTCTAATCATAATAGTGCGCGCATGTTACGCCGAGATGAAAAAGACTGTCAATACGCAAGCGGCGCAAAACTGTATATTTCGCGTACGATCGGCTGATTTAATCAGTAACCGCGCGTGAACGGACCCGTTAGCCGAAACCAGGGGGATTATACCGTTTCCAGGCGGGCGTAAGCCGCCACCAGCCACTTGATGCCCTGACCCTGGAAAGCAATCTGCAACCGGCTGTGCTCGCCGGTGCCCTCGAGGTTTATCACCGTGCCTTCGCCGAACTTGGGATGGCGCACCCGCTGCCCCAGCGTAAATCCGCTGTCGTTTTCACTGACCGGGGTACCCATGCGCTGATGGTTGGCCGGCCGGGTGACGCTTGCGCGCAGCCGCACCTCCTCGATACATTCCTCGGGCAGTTCGCCGACAAATCGCGAGGGCCGGTGAAAGGCCTCCTTGCCGTACAGCCGGCGGGTTTCCGCGTAGGTGATGGTCAGCTTTTCCATGGCGCGGGTGACGCCCACATAGGCCAGGCGGCGCTCTTCCTCCAGCCGACCACCCTCGTCCAGGGACATTTGGCTTGGGAACATGCCCTCCTCCATGCCGACGATAAACACCTGGCGGAATTCCAGCCCCTTGGCGGAATGCAGGGTCATCAGCTGCACCGCGTCCTGGTTGGCATGGGCCTGTCCTTCCCCCGCCTCCAGGGCGGCGTGGGATAAAAACGCCTGCAGCGGCATCAAATCCTGGTCTTCATCCTGGTAGCTGTACTGCCGCGTGGCGGTCACCAGTTCCTCCAGGTTTTCGATGCGCGCCTGGCCCTTCTCGCCCTTTTCCTGCTCATACATGATCCACAGGCCCGAGTTCCTGATCACCCGGTCCGTTTGCACATGCAGCGGCAGGTCGACCGTTTCCTCCGCCAGGGCATCCACCAGTTCGACAAAGCGCTGCATGGCCGACGCGGCGCGCCCGGCCAGCACCCGATCGCGCAATAACTCGCGGGTTGCCTGCCAGAGGGTCAGTTGCCGATCCCGGGCCGCCTGGCGCACCACGTCCAGCGTACGGTCGCCGATGCCGCGCGTCGGGGTGTTGACCACGCGCTCGAACGCCGCGTCGTCATTCCGGTTGGCGATCAGGCGCAGGTAGGCCAGCGCGTCCTTGATTTCCTGGCGTTCAAAAAAGCGCTGGCCGCCGTAAATGCGGTAAGGCATGGCGTTTTGCAACAGCGCCTCTTCCAGCACCCGGGACTGGGCGTTGCTGCGATAGAGGATAGCGCTGTCGCTAAGCGCATTGCCCGTTTCCTGCCAGGTGCGGATGCGGTTGACCACAAAGCGCGCCTCGTCCAGCTCGTTGAACGCGCAGTAAACCGAAATCGGCTCGCCCTCGGCGTCCTCGGTCCAAAGGTTTTTCCCCAGCCGGCCGCCGTTATGGGCGATGAGGGCATTGGCCGCTTTGAGGATATTGCTGGTGGAGCGGTAGTTCTGCTCCAGGCGCACGGTGTGGGCGCCGGGAAAATCATCCAGGAAGCGCTGGATATTCTCCACCTGCGCGCCGCGCCAGCCGTAGATTGACTGATCGTCGTCGCCGACAATCATGACATTGCCGCTATCGCCGGCCAGGAGCCTTATCCAGGCATACTGGATGCGGTTGGTGTCCTGGAATTCGTCCACCAGGATATTACTGAAGCGTTCGCGGTAGTGCTTGAGAATATGGGGTTTGTTCAGCCACAGCTCGTGGGCGCGCAGCAGCAGTTCGGCAAAATCCACCAGCCCCGCGCGATCGCAGGCTTCCTGGTAGGCCTGGTAGATGCGCAGCCAGGTGGCCTCCACGGGGTTGCCGTAGCTCTCCACATGCTGCGGGCGCAGGCCCTCGTCTTTTTTGCCGCCGATATACCACATGGCCTGGCGCGGCGGCCATTGCTTCTCGTCGATATTGAGCGCGCGGATAATGCGCCTGAGCAGCCGCAGCTGGTCCTCGCTGTCGAGGATCTGGAAATCCTGCGGCAGATTGGCGTCCATATGATGGGCGCGCAGCAGGCGGTGGGCCAGGCCATGGAAGGTGCCGATCCACATGCCGCCCTGGGCGGTGCCGATCAGATGTTCGATGCGATGGCGCATTTCCGCCGCCGCCTTGTTGGTAAAGGTCACCGACAGGATAGAATAGGGCGAGCAGTTCTCCACCGACAGCAGCCAGGCGATGCGATGCACCAATACCCGCGTTTTGCCGCTGCCGGCGCCCGCCAGGACCAGCAAATTGCCGCGCGGCGCCGCTACGGCTTCGCGCTGTTTGTCGTTCAGGCTGTTGAGCAGATCGGAAACGTCCATAGAAGGCCTTCTTTATCCGGCGTTAAGGTACTGGTTATTTATACAGACATAGTGAGGATTATAACAAGGCTGTCAGGGAAGCCAACTGCGAAATTTCAATATGAGGCAACAAACGGGCATCCGCGGCCTGGAAAAAATTGCCGCCGCGATCGTTTACCCAGCACGCCTGCAGGCCCGAAGCGACGGCGCCGGTGATATCGGCGGTTAAATCATCACCGACGTGCAGGATGTTTTCCGGCGCCAGCCCCAGCCTTTGCGCCGCGATATGATACATGTCCCGGTACGGTTTGGCGCGTCCGTCGGGGCCGGCGCGCAGCACAAAAGCAAAATAGCCGCCCAGCCCGCAGGCCTCGGGGGAGGCGTTGCCGTTGGTGATGGCCACCAGCGGCCAGCGTTCGCCCAAAGCGCTTAAGGTCCGGTGGGTGTCGGCCGGCACATCGATGTCGCTGCGCCAGCGGGCAAAACTCGCCATAAAGGCGTCCGCGCCGGCCCGGGCCGCGCGCGCGTCCAGCCCCTGGTTGCGCATGGTCAGCTCGACCGCGCGCCAGCGCCACTGGCTGACGTCATGGTAGATATCCGGCTCGCGCCGGCGCAGCTCGGCGCGGATGCGCTGGAAGTGGCCGGCGTCCAGATCTTTCAGCGCCGGATGGTACCGTTGCAGGAAAAGCGTCGATTCCCGCTCGGTACGGGCGATAACCGGACGGTTATCATACAGCGTGTCGTCCAGATCGAAGGTCAATGCGCGAATCTCGCGCAGGGGGCGATAAAAATGCATCAGCTTTTACCTCGTTTGGCTCGTGGATGCGCCGCATCGTAAACCAATGCCAGGTGCTGGAAATCAAGGTGGGTATAGATCTGGGTGGTGGATACATTGGCGTGGCCGAGCAATTCCTGTACCGCGCGCAGGTTGCCGCTGGATTCCAGCATATGGGTGGCGAACGAATGGCGCAGCTTATGCGGATGGACATGGCTCTCCAGTCCCTGTTTGACGCCCCACTCGGCAAAACGCTTTTGCACGTTGCGCATGGAGATGCGCTTGCCGGTCCTGGCGACAAATACCGCGTTATCCACCGGGGCGAACCGCTCACGCAGCGCCAGCCAGTGCTCCAGCCAGACGATGGCGGTCTTGCCCAGCGGCAGCTTGCGTTCTTTGTTGCCCTTGCCCACCACCCAGACTTCGCCCGCCGCCAAATCGATATGGCCGCGGTCCAGGTTGACCAGCTCCGCCAAACGCAGGCCGTCGCCATACATCAGTTCCAGCATGGCACGATCCCGTACCGCCAGCGGATCGTCGGTATTGATATCCAGCAGACGGTTCACTTCGTCCACATCCATGTTTTTCGGCAGGTGGCGGCCGCTGCGCGGCGCCGGCACGCCTTTGGCCGGATTGGCCTTCAACTCGCCGCGTCCGACCAGCCAGTCGAGAAAGCTGCGCAGCGCCGAGAGCCGCAGCGCCAGGCTGGCGGCCTGCAGACCGCGGCGTTTGCTGCGGGTGGCCATCGCGCGGACATGGGTCACGTCGAGCTGGGGCCAGGCGGTCAGGCCCAGCTCGCCGGCTATATCGATCAATGCGGTTAACTGGCGATCGTAACTGGACTGCGTCAGCGGACTGAGCTGCCGCTCTACCCGCAGGTAGCGCAAAAACGCATCCACCTCCGGGCGCAGCGGCGAGACCTGGAGGGTCATGAACGCCCGACCCAGCGGGCCAGCAGGCCGGGCAGCAGGATGGCCAGTTGCTGTAACAGCACCGTGCCCATGCCGGACTGATAATGCTGGCTGTCGCGGCTGGTAAAGGTCAGCACGCCCAGGTCGCCTTTTTCCCCCATCAGGGAAATCGCCACCGAGCCGACCTGCCGCGCCTGGGGCAACAGCTGCAGCAGTTCGGGGCCGTTCAGGCCGCCCAGATAATGGTTGCCCTGCCCCAGCCGCTGGATGCGCAGGGGCTCAAACGCGGTGCGGGAAATGCCCAGGTGGGTAAAATCCGACGGTGCGCCGATATACCATTTATCGGTGAACAGCCTGACATGCGCCCCGGACAAGCCCAGGCCGCGCGCCCAGCGCTGCAGGCGGTTAAGCATATCCAGCAGGCTGTCGGCGGCCGCCAGATCGGACTGCAGATGCAACAGCCGGTTAAACAGCTGTTCGTTGGCGCTCGCCTGCTCCATCAACAGGGTAATCTCTTCCTCCAGTTGGCGGATATGATTACGCTGGCGGGCCAGCTGCCACTCCAGCAGGGAAACGCTGCCCCGGTTGACATGGGGCACGCGCATCTGCTCGACCTGGCAAGCGTTGCGGATAAAAAAATCCGGGTTTTCCAGCAGAAATTGCGCCACCGTGCTGTCGTCCAGCCGCGCCGCGGTCTCCAGTTGTTCCCCGACATGCTTCATAGATGTATAAATCCGTCGTAGATATGGGTTGCCGGCCCGGTCATATACAGCGGATTGCCCGGTCCTTTCCAGCTGATGTCCAGCGTGCCGCCCGGCAGGTCGACGCTGACGCGCTCCGCCAGCAGCGCCTGCTGGATGCCGATGGCCACCGCCGCGCAGGCGCCGCTGCCGCAGGCGCGTGTTTCCCCGGCGCCGCGCTCGTAAACCCGCAGGCGGATGTGCTGCGGGTCTATCACCTGCATAAAACCGATGTTCGCCCGCTCCGGGAAACGCTCGTGGTTTTCAAGCAGCGGCCCCAGCGTCTCCACCGGCGCGGTATCGATATCCTCCACCGTTATCACGCAGTGGGGATTGCCCATGGATACCACGCCGCACAGCACGGTTTGCTCCGCCACCCGCATGATATAGGTCTTTTCCGCCTTGGTGGCGCGGAAGGGCACCATCTGCGGGTCAAAATTGGGTTCGCCCATATTGACCCTTACCAGTTCATCATCGGTAATGGTTAATATCATACGGCCGGTTTGGGTACTGACGTGTATTTCACGTTTGTTGGTTAAACTTTTCATCCTGACAAAACGGGCAAAACACCGCGCGCCGTTGCCGCATTGCGCCACTTCGCTGCCGTCGGCGTTAAAAATACGGTAATGAAAATCCAGTTCCGGGTCGTAGGGAGGCTCCACTACCAGCAGTTGGTCGAACCCGACGCCATAATGCCGGTCCGCCAGGCGACGGATCAGCTCCGGCGAAAAGTAGACATTTTGCGTCACGGCGTCCACGACCATAAAGTCGTTTCCCAGACCGTGCATTTTGGAAAACTGCATAATTCACTCCGCTGAGTAACCTTACGCGCAGCATAGCGCGTCTCTAAAGCCGATGCGACTGAATCGCGGTTACGGCTGCGCCGACGTCGAGGCGCCGCCGGGATTCGCGGTTTGCACAGGCGTTGGCGTAACCGTCCTGGCGGGTTTCGGTTTGGCGGTGGTTTTCTCGGCCGGCGGGTAATATAGCGGACCTTTCAGCCCACATCCGTTCAATCCCAGAACTAAAAACGCCAGGGTAATAAGGCGTAACGGGTTTTTCATGCGCTTAGCTACCTGTTATTCATACTTTCAGGCTAACTATCATCGCAGTTAGATGCTGAAAAGCAATAGGAATCGAATGCCGGCGCCGCCGGGCGCCGGGCATCGGCGGGGGGAAACAGGCGCGCCACACGGGCGGGACGGCTAGTTCAACCGTGCCTGCTGCGGCAGTGACGACGCGTCATGCTCATAGGCCGGCGCGCACAAATGGGACAGTACGCTGCTGCGAAACGGCACCACCTGGATACGGCCGTCCAGCTGCACAATCTGGTAAAACTGCGGCAGGTTGAAGTTGATAAAGCTGGAACCGTAGGTGAAGCGGTCGTGGGACGACGAATAAAAACGGCTCACATCGCGCACCAGCTCTTCCTTGCTGCCTTCGCAATGGTGGTAAGCCTCGACCCGGTTGGTCTCGTCCAGGATATAAATGTTAAAGCCCTGGTCGTCGGCGCTGTCTTCAAAAAAGAACTGGATTATGCCTTCGCTGGCGAAACCGTCCACCACCGGCGGTAAATGAATTTTTTCCGTTTCCATCTGGATCGACAGGCCATGCAGCTTATTGTTGGAAATGGCGCCGTAAAATTCAATGGCGTTTTCCAGTTTCTGCACCGAGACACTCAGGCGTTCAAAAAACAATCCCCAGGTCTGGCCGGCTACCCGGACCGCTTTAAACCGCGCCGGATCCTGGCGGGTGCTGGATAGACGCAGTTCGATGCAATCCGCCACCAATTGCTGCACCCGGGTGCGGATAAGTCCGCGCAAATGCTGGCTGTAGCAGAACACTTCCACCGTATCAGGCGGCGCGGCGTCCTGATGCATCTTGCCGAGGATGGTTTTCAACGCTTCCAGTACCGCCTGCTCGCCGTTGAAATGCAGGGTGCGCACCTCATTCCACGAATTGCGGTACAGCAGGTCGATACTGCCCACCAGGCACTCCTGCTGTTGGCCGAAGCTGAACACGTCCAGCTTGCGGAAATCAAAATGCACCACCTGGTTGCGGAAAACCGCGGTCGGATCGTGTTCAAGGTTGACGATGATCGCCAGATGGCGGATTTCGCAGGGGCTGTAGAGCGCCTTGGGCGTCGGCGCCGGCACCCGCAGCGGGAAATTGCGCGACACATCCGCCACCAGTTCCTGCAGCCGGGGCAGATCGCACAGGTCGCTGCCCTTGATATGCAACTGGGTCTTTTCGGTCAGCAGGCCGTTAAACCACGCCCAGGCCACCAGCTTGTTCAGGTAGCGGTTATATTCCAGCGGCTGGTGGCTGATGATGGATTCCATCGCCGGCGACTGGTTATACAGGTACCAGCCGGCCCGGTTGGCCCGGCCCTGGGGCACATGGATAAACGTGAGGTTCGGTTCGGACAGATCGGGGGAGATCTGCGGGTTAATCAGCGTCACCTTGCCCGGCAGCGCTTCAAACGCCGCGTAGAGTTTACGGGTCAGCACCCCGATATCCTGCGGGCTGGCGCTGACGCTCAGGTTATTGCGGCGCGCAAAGCGAATCAGGTTACGGTAGCTTTGCATCATGGCGTCGAGCAGTTCGTTATGCGCCTCACGCACCTGGCCGATTTTCCAGTTGGCGCGGTCGTCGAGCATGCTCAGGCGCGCTTCGTCCCAGCCCCACTCCTTGACCTGCTGGCTTAGGATCTCGCGGCGCCAGACGACGCTTTCAGGCGTCAGCGAGAGCTTTTCGCAGACCTTGAGGTAGAAACAGCGCCGCACCAGGTCCAGCCGGGTGGTGTCGTTAATCTGGGTCAGGTAGTGGGTCACGCGCTCGAGCATCATGCAATAAGGATCGAGGCCGTAGGAGACTATCTCGCCGTCGTGCAAATGCTGCTTGATATTCATGGCCAGCAGCTGGGTATGGGGATATTCCCAGGAATAGGCTTCCAGCAGCAGGGTCTTGAGCACCGCTTTGTACGGGGAATCGATGCTTTTATACAGTTGCCACAGGCTGGCGCCGAAATATTCTTCGGCGGACAGCGTGCCCAGCCCGCCCAGATCGAGCCATTCATTGGGGGTCAGCGCGCCGCGGGCATAAAGCGACATGACGTAATCGTCATAATGCTCTTCTTCGTCGCCCGGCACCATATTCCATAAAATGCGCTTGCCGGCCATGCGCACCGCGGTGCGGTAGAATTCGTCCAGCAACAGGATATGCTGGGTGGAACCGCAGTCTTCATCACCCAGGCTGCCGCTTTCGTTATGGCGGAAGCGGTTTTCATCAATCAGGAAGAAGTTGACGTCCACGCCCTTGGTGCCGGCCCATTTTTCCAGCAGGGCGCATTTGCGCTGCAACTGATAACGTTCTTCGTTATCCAGCCAGGACTGATGGCAGACCCAGATATCCAGGTCGGAATTGGCGTTCTGCCCGATGGACGAGGTGCTGCCCATGGAGTAAACCCCGGTGATCGGCCTTTCCCCGCTGGCGGGCGTCACCATCGGCTGCCCGGACTGGCGCTCGATATCGGCTATCCAGGCGGCCTGGCTTTCATCGCACGTGTAGAAGCAAACGCCGCACGGAACGTTACCTTCTAGGTAACCCGGAAGCATTGGATGATGATAATGTAATAAGGTTGGCAGCAGACTGTAGACTTGCTGAAAGGCCGGCCCCATGGCCGCCAACGCCCGATCCACCCGTAATTGGTTGATCGCGTCCAGTCTCTGTTTCAATGTCTCGATGTAGAAGTACAAGACGTCTCGCCTGGTTATCCCGGTGCCTAAGAGCCTATTTCCATACCCGGCCGGAGTGTTGTTTTGAAGATGGGTCGGCCGGTAATTGCTGGAAACGTGATCAATTTAACACCTTGCTGTTTGACCGTAAAGAAAGTTAAGCTACCCGTTAATTATAACACTTTTCCCCGCGGCAACCTTTAATTCCCGATTATCGGCACTTCACCCCATGCCGCCATCACCGGATCCTGATAACTTACAGCGTTTTACTATCGATGGTAGAATGGTTAAAGAATGTGAGAAACGGTAACCCAGAATGCAAGATACCCTGATACGCATCGCCACCCGGCAGAGCCCGCTGGCGCTATGGCAAGCACAGTATGTTCAGCGCCAGCTGCAGCTTCATCATCCCGATTTACGGGTGGAACTGGTACCCATGGTGACCCGCGGCGACATTTTGCTGGATACGCCGCTGGCCAAGGTGGGCGGCAAAGGGCTTTTTATCAAGGAGCTGGAGCGCGCCCTGCTTGAGGATCGCGCCGATATCGCCGTGCACTCCATGAAGGACGTGACCGTCTCATTCCCCGACGGGCTGGGGCTGGTGACCATTTGTGAGCGCGAGGATCCCCGCGACGCCTTCGTCTCCCCGGCCTACGCCAGCCTGGACGAGCTGCCGCCGGGCGCCGTGGTGGGCACGTCCAGCCTGCGCCGGCAGTGCCAGGTACGGGAACGCCGTCCGGATCTGGTGATCCGCGATCTGCGCGGCAACGTGGGCACGCGCCTGGCCAGGCTGGATCGGGGCGAATACGATGCGATCATCCTGGCGGTGGCCGGACTGAAGCGCCTGGATCTGCAGGATCGCATCCGTACGCCGCTGGAACCCGAGCTGTGCCTGCCCGCTGTCGGCCAGGGGGCGGTCGGCGTGGAATGCCGTCTGGACGACCGACGTACCCGCGCGCTGCTGGCCCCGCTGCATCACCGCGCCACCGCCACTCGCATCAGCGCGGAGCGCGCCATGAACGCCCGTCTTGACGGCGGTTGCCAGGTGCCTATCGGCAGCTACGCCGAAATCCAGGGCGACCGGATCTGGCTACGCGCGCTGGTGGGCAGCCCCGACGGCGGCAGGGTTATCCGCGCCGAAAGCAGCGCCCCCCTGGAGGAAGCGGAAGCGTTGGGTATCCGCCTGGCGGAGGAGTTGCTCAGGCAGGGCGCCCGGGAAATCCTCGATCAGGTCTATGCGGCGGAAAACCAGGATTCGCCGCAATGAGCATCCTGGTCACGCGCCCGTCCCCCGCCGGCGAAGAGCTGGTGAACCGCTTGCGCGCGCGCGGCCGATCCGCCTGGCACCTGCCGCTGATTGATTTTGCCCCCGGAGACGAACTGGCCCGGCTGCCCGAACGCCTGGGCGCGCTGCGGCCGGGCGATCTGGTGTTTATCGTCTCGAAACACGCGGTCAATTATGCCCACCCGTTTCTGACCCGTCGGGGCCTGTCCTGGCCGGAAACGCTGCAATACCTCGCGGTCGGCCGCACCAGCGGCCTGCTGATGCACACCGCCTCCGGCCTGCCGGTGGATTACCCCCACGACGGCGAAAGCAGCGAACATCTGCTGCGCCTGCCGTCGCTACAGCGCGTCGCCGGATTGCGGGCGCTGATCCTGCGCGGCAACGGCGGGCGGGAAGTACTGGAGGAGACGTTGCGGCAACGTGGCGCCGAGGTCGCGTATTGTGAATGCTATCAGCGCAGCCCGGTGCATTACGACGGCGAGCAGCAAAGCCGGCGCTGTCAGCAACTGGGCATCAATACTTTGATCATTACCAGCGGCGAAATGTTACAACAATTCTATACTTTAATTCCTGAGTACTATCGCGTCTCATGGCTGTTGCAATGCCGGCTGGTCGTGGTGAGTGAACGAATCGGGGCTTTAGCCCGCCAATTGGGCTGGACGGACATCGTCGTAGCAAACGCGGCAGACAACGATGCGCTTATGCGTGTGCTGCTCTAAATCTAATCATGGGATAGGCCAATATGACGGAACACACTACTCCAACGACTCCGCAGGAAGATGCAACCCGGGCGGCGGATACGCCTAAGCCCTCGTCATTCGCGCCCGGCGATACGGCGGCGGGTACCGCCAAGGCCAATCCTCCGGTCGGCGGGACGAAGGCCCCCAAGAGCGGCAAAAAGCCCCTAGGCGTCATCCTGGCGGCTATCGCCATTATCCTGTCCCTGCTGCTGGCCGCCGCGCTCTATATGTACGGCGTCCGGCAGGCAAAAACGCAAAACGCGCTGAATCAACAGCTGCAATCCCGCATCGAGGCATTGCAGCAGGCGCAGCAACAGCAGCAGCAGCAATCCCAGGCGGCGTTGCAGCAGCAGGGCCGGCAGCTTGGCGCCGCCCAGCAGCAGGCGGCCGTCCAGGACAGGCAGTTAAGCGAATTGCGTGATAAAGTCGCCACCATCTCCGGCTCCGATGCCAATACCTGGCTATTGGCCCAGGCGGATTTCCTGGTCAAGCAGGCCGGCCGCAAGCTCTGGAGCGATCAGGATATCGTCACCGCCGGCGCGCTGCTCAAGAGCGCCGATGCCAGCCTGGCGGATATGAACGATCCCAGCCTGATGAACGTGCGTCGCGCCATAACCGAGGATATTGCCGCCCTCTCAGGCGTCAGCCAGGTGGATTTTGACGGGATTATTCTGAAAGTGAATCAGTTGTCAAACCAGGTGGACAACCTGCGTCTGGCCGACAACGACAGCGATGAATCCCCCATGGACAGCGACGGCGGCAGCGAGCTGTCAAGCTCGGTGCGTGAATGGCGGCAAAACCTCAGCAAAAGCTGGCACAACTTTATGAATGACTTTATTACCATCCGCCGTCGCGATACCAGCGCCGAGCCGCTGCTGGCGCCAAACCAGGATATCTACCTGCGTGAAAATATCCGCTCGCGCCTGCTGATTGCGGCGCAAGCGGTGCCGCGCCACCAAAATGAAATCTACCGGCAATCCCTGGAAAGCGTCTCTACCTGGGTACGCGCCTATTTCGACGCCGATGATGCCAATACCCGCGCCTTTCTCAGCGAACTGGACGACCTGAGCCAGCAGAATATCACCATGGATGTGCCGGCACAGTTAAGCAGCCAGCCGCTGCTGGAGAAACTGGTGCAGACGCGCGTGCGCAACCTGCTGGCGCAGCCGTCGGCCGCGGTTGCTAATGCCCCCGCCGCCGCCGCTCAGGGAGAATAAACGATGCTACGCGTATTGTTGCTGTTCATCCTGCTGATTGCCGGGATTGTGATCGGGCCGATTATCGCCGGCCATCAGGGTTATGTACTGATCCAGACCGATAACTACAATATCGAGACCAGCGTGACCGGTCTGGTGATTATCCTGATCGTGGCGCTGGTGGCGCTGTTTATCGTGGAGTGGGTGTTGCGGCGCGTTTTCCGTACCGGCGCGCGTACCCGCCGCTGGTTCCTGGTGCGTAAAAACCACCGCGCCCGCAAACATACCAAAGCCGCGCTGATGAAACTGGCGGAAGGCGATTACCGGCAGGTGGAAAAATTGCTGACCCGCAACGCCGACCACGCCGATCAGCCAGTGGTCAATTACCTGCTGGCCGCCGAGGCGGCGCAGCAACGGGGCGACGATATTCGCGCCAACCAGCATCTGGAGCGGGCCATGGAGGCGGCGGATAACGATCAGCTGCCGGTGGATATCACCCGGGTGCGCATCCAGTTGGCGCGCAATGAAAACCATGCCGCCCGTCACGGCGCCGACCGTTTGCTGGAGATCGCTCCGCGTCATCCGGAGGTGCTGCGCCTCGCCGAGCAGGCGTTTATCCGTACCCGCGCCTGGCAGGCGCTGCTGGATATCCTGCCGGCCATGCGCAAAGTGCGGGTCTATGAAGAGAGTAAAATCCAGTCGCTGGAGCACCAGGCCTACAGCGGATTGATGGACCAGATCATGGAGAACGAGGGCAGCGAGGGCCTGAATAGCTGGTGGCGCAATCAAAGCCGCCGCACCCGCAACGATCCCCAACTACAGATCGCGCTGGCGGAACATCTGATCGTCTGCAACGATCATGAAACCGCCCAGGCTATTATCGTCAAGGGATTGAAGGACCATTACAACGAACAGCTGCTGTTGCTGGTGCCGCGCCTGAAAACCGGCGATCCGGAGCAGCTGGAAAAAGTACTGCGCCAGCAGATCAAGCAGCAGGGCGCGTCCCCATTGCTTAACAGCACCATGGGCCAGCTCTTGATGAAGCGCGGCGAATGGCAGGCCGCCGCCGACGCGTTCCGCGCCGCGCTTGCCCAGCGTCCGGACGCCCATGACTACGCCTGGCTGGCCGATGTGCTCGATCGCCTGCGTCTGCCGGAAGAGGCCACGCAAATGCGCCAGGAATCCATCAACCTATCGCTGCAAGCCCCGCAGCAGGCGCAGCCCGTCCCGCAGCCAGACCCGGCGCTGAAACCTTTGCCATAGGTAACCCGCCCCGGTTTGGATTAAAAAAAACACTTGCCATCACGGCAAGTGTTTAACAAGGTCAGGTCATAAGACAACAGTTTGGCGCCTCACTCAACGTTTTGTCCGAAGGTTCTGATGAGGGACTCATCATGGAGCTGGACAATAGGCGCCACAAGTTTGGCTCTGCGTCATTCCGGGGTTTATGAGGCGTAAACGCGAACATAAGAGGGTGGAATGAGCATCTACAACAAGGGTAGTGCAGTTTGCGTGCCAGGACAGGTTTTGCCGCGGGATATTTTTTTACCCGCGGCTGAAGCGCATCAATAAGGGTACGGCCGGCCTCATTCTTTCCGCATCATGGCTGCGAATAACAATATCAACATATTGATAAGCAATAACTTAAATTGATTTCGCCGGACTTTACCCCGCCATCGCCGTGCAAATCATTGCCGCCTGCCGGACAGACGATAACAGACAGGCCGCGCTTATTGCGCGGACGCCGCCGGCGGAACCTGTTACCTGTGAGAGACACAAATAGGCTGAAATAATTATTTATATTTAATTCAAATGGTTATATGTCTCCATATCGAGACATATACCCCTAGAGTATACGCAACGCCGCCCGCGCTAAATATATAATGACTTCTCCCCCAGCGGCCGGGTTTTAAACCGCCGGTGCAGCCATAGATATTGGCCGGGGGCTTTCATGATTTCAGTCTCTATCACCCGGTTGACATAGTTGGCGGCCGCCAGGCTGTCGTCGTAAGGGTAGTTTTGCAGCTCCGGCGAAATAATTAACTGGTAGCCCAGGCGGTCGGGTTTGCGGATGACCACGGCGCTGACCAGCTTCGGCCGGGCCAGCTTGGCGATGGTAAAGGTGCCGTTGGTGGTAGCGGTTTGATTGACGCCGAAAAACGGCACAAATACGCTGCCCTTCGGGCCGTTATCCTGATCCGGGGCAAACCAGACCACGCCGCCGCGTTTTAACGTGTGTACCATGCAAACCAGTTTTTTACGGCTGACCAGGGAATTCCCCGAGCGGGAACGGCCCCACTTCTGCACCAGTTCCATAATTTTGCTGTTATGGGGACGATACATGACGGTCATGGGTTTGCAGTGGCCTAAAATACGAAAATGCAGCTCCAGCGTCATAAAATGCACGCCGATAACGATAACCCCATTTTTCTCCCCTATGGGGGAATCCAGGTTTTCCAGGCCGACCACATCGAACCATTTTTTTATACGCTGGTCGGACCAAAACCACGCCATTCCGGTTTCCATCAGGCCCATGCCCAGGGAAGAAAAGTTATCGGCCAATTTTATTTTGATTTGTTCCGGCTCGAGAGTAGGGAAACTGAGCTCAAGATTACGTTTGGCGATGGCAACGCGCCTTTTTAAAAAGCGCATGGATAACAACCCCATACCCCCGCCCAGGCGCAGTAGCAGCGGATAAGGCAGCTGCACTAATAAAAACAACAGGCCAAGCCCCAGCCAAAGTAACCAATACCTGGGGTGCATATAACTTAACGGCAATAGCCAACGTTGGATCATAGGGATGGTTCCGCAGCACGGGACGGCGTCAATAATTCGGCATAGGTAATAACCTGGGTTATTACTTACTACGATGAGCTTAACGAGGACACTGACTCTCGCCGCATGGGTGCATTAAAAGATATTCAATTATAAAAAAACAGGCTTTTCCGGCCGTTCACCAAGCGTCAAAAGAAAAATAGAACCGAATAATACTAGCCGTTTTATTTTACAGAAAAAAGACAACCTAGCACGGACCGGCACGTTTAAACAGCCCGGGGAGAGGCAGGTATCGTAATTTCCTCTGACCTTAACTTATTCAGACACCGGCGGTGAAACTTAATTCATTAACCGCGTTAATCCATCCGCCCAGAAAACGGTGAAAAAAATAAAGTAAAAGCATTGCGGCAAAACAATGCCGCGCGCCCCGCGGCCCAAAATCCGGCCTGGGGCAAGCGGGGCCGCCCCGCCAGAGAGAGGCCCCTGCCATCCCGCGATCAGGCCGAGACCGTGCGCGCAAGCTGCTCGCCCAGGCCCTCTACGCCCAAACGCAGGGTCTGCCCGGCGCGCAGGAAAATGGCTTCCGGCTTATGTCCCATACCCACTCCCGGCGGCGTGCCGGTGGCGATAATATCCCCGGGCCGCAGGCTCATAAAACGGCTCAGGTAGCTGATAATATGCCTGACGCCAAAAATCATGGTGGCGGTATTCCCATTCTGGTAACGCGTGCCGTCCACCTCCAGCCAAAGGTTCAGCGCCTGCGGGTCGGCTATTTCATCCGCCGTGACCAGCCAGGGGCCAATGGGACCGAAGGTATCGCAGCCTTTTCCTTTATCCCAGGTGCCGCCGCGTTCTATTTGCCACTCCCGCTCGGAAATATCGTTCACCACGCAATAACCGGCCACATGGTCCATGGCTTCCCCCTCGTCGATGTAACGCCCGCCCTGGCCGATGACCACGCCCAGCTCCACTTCCCAATCGGTCTTACGCGACTGGCGGGGAATCTGCACATCGTCATTGGGGCCGTTGATGGCGCTGACCCATTTATTAAACACGATAGGCTCGGTGGGAATGGCCGCCCCGGTTTCCGCCGCATGGTCGGCGTAGTTGAGGCCGATACAGACAAACTTGCCTACCTGGCCGACGCAGGGCCCCAGCCTGGGCTGGCCGGCCACCAGCGGCAGCTGGGCGATATCCAGGGCGCGTAATGTGGCGAGCGCGGCGGGCAGCAGGGCGTCCCCGCCGATATCGGCGATATGACCGGCCAGGCTCCGTATGCGTCCCTCGTTATCCAGAATGCCTGGGCGTTCCTCGCCGGGCGGGCCATAGCGCAATAATTTCATGACGTACTCCGTTTTTTTAAAATGACAACGGGTGAAAATATATGCCCCGTAACCGCTGCCGGCCATCAAAACCACCGGACAGACATCAAATACTTGAAGAAGATCACTTTCAGGCGGGTTGCCCATCAAGGTGCGATGAATGAGTAACGCGCCGCAACCATGAACGTTCGCTGCTGCCATTTCTTTAACAGGAAGCGCTAATTAAGCACAGCGCCTAAACCGCATTGAAATATGCTGAATATAGCCTTATTTTTTCCTGTCTCGTCCTTGATTTATTTCAGGGTTCCATTATGCTCGTGGCGTTTCATTATCCAGATGATAACGTAGAATATTTTATTTAAAATCATTTCCCGAATGTGTAATTGCCAGCTTTTAAGCCTGTATCCGTTATTGTCTTTAGCGCTGTCCGCGATAATAGTAGCGGCCGGCGGTTCTGTGCGTTTTTTATTTCAACAATATGCCAATAAATACTCTTCATGTATTTTCCAGGGAATCGTTTTATGAACATAAAACTCGTGCTGGTTGACGATCATGAACTGATCATCAACGGCATTAAAGCATTGCTTACCCCCTATCCGCGTTATCAGATAGCGGGCCAGGTGGACAATGGACTTGAGGTCTATCGCCTGTGCGGCGAGACCCACCCGGATATCGTGATATTGGATTTGGGATTGCCCGGCATGGATGGGCAGGATGTGATCGCGCAATTGCTTAAGCGCTGGCCCGCCCTGCGCATTATCGTGCTTACCTCCAGGCGGGGAGAGCATTATGCCGCCGGGGTGCTGCGCCTGGGCGCCCTGGGCTTTGTGCTGAAAAGCAGCCCGCAGCATTGCCTGCTGACCGCGCTGCAGTACGTTTTTAACCGCAAGCGTTACCTTGATCCGGCGCTGGATCATTTTCGCGTGTTCCAGCTGATGAACGAAAGCGGCCATCACCCTTTGTCCCTGACGCTGAGGGAGCGCCAGGTATTAAAGCAAATCGCCGAGGGCGCGGGCAACCACGCCATCGCCGGTAACTTATCCATCAGCCCTAAAACAGTCGAGACCCATCGTTTGAATATTATGCGTAAACTTGACGTGCATAAAGCCATTGACCTGGTGCATTGGTCGTTCCGGTTGGGATTGGTGGAATACCGTTAGACAAAAATTCAGGAAGGATGTCAGGGAATTACCTGATGTTTCATCTTCATTCGCCGCCTATGATGGCAATAGTCTTATAAAGCCAATAGTTAGCAGAATAAAATAGAGACGTTGTAAAAAATAATTCGGCTTATTACCGACGATCTCGCGTATTGGGGAACAGCATGCCCGACTGGATTAATGTTCATACGCCGTTAAGCGGCACCGCCGAAAGTGAGCTGATATTTAAACGGCTGACCGGCCGGGAATCCTTTTCGGCCTTATACCGGTTCAACGCGGAATTTCTTAGCACTCATAACGATTTAGATATGAATGCATTATTAGGAAAGGATATCACCATTGAAATAAAGCTCATTAATGGCGAGCGCCGTTTTTTGCATGGCCATATCACCCGCATTGATTTCAACGGCTACGATCTGCTGCATGAAAAATATAAGCTGTATACCTTCACCCTGCATCCCGCCCTGTGGTATCTGACGCAAAATCGCGATTGCCGCGTCTGGCAGGAGAAAACCCTGCCGGATATTATTACCCATGTCCTGGCCGACTATAATATTGACTGTGAAAATCGGCTGACCAGCGCCTATCATCGCTACCCCTACATCGTGCAATATCGCGAAAGCACCTTCGATTTCCTGAGCCGTCTGATGGAGCATGAGGGCATTTATTATTTTTTCCGCCACCATGACCGGGGCCATACGCTGGTGCTGGCCGACGCCCCCCAGGCGCACCAGCCTTTCCCCGGCTACGAGGATCTGGTTTACCGGCAGCCGGGCGCCGGTCTTAACGCACATCGCGAAGCCATTCACCGCTGGACATTGTCCCATGAAATCACCCCCCGGTTGTGCAGCATGGACGATTATGACTTTCGGCAGCCGCGCGCCCATCTGGGGCAAACGTGCCAAAACCGCGCCTCGTTTGCCGCCAACAAAAGCGAAATATACGACTGGCCGGGGGGGTATGCCGATCATGGGCATGGGGAGTTCCTGGCGCAAATCCGCCAGCAGGAGCTGGCCTCCCGGCAATGCCGCGTCTCGGGACTGGCAACGGCGCGCGGCATGGCGCCCGGCTACACTTTCCGGGTTCATCACTGTCCGCGCCCGCAGGATGAGCAATCTTATCTGGTCACCGGCGTCGATTACAGCATCCAGGATAACCGCTGGCATGCCGCAGATGCTCAATCCGCACCCGGCGCCGCCATGGCTGAGTTCAGCGTGGCTTTTACCGTTATACCGGCCCAGGTCACCTGGCGTCCGCCCCGCGCCACCCCCTGGCCTAAAACCCAGGGGCCGCAAACCGCCGAGGTGGCCGGTCCGCCCGGCAACAGCATTTGGACCGATAAATATGGCCGCGTAAAGCTAAAATTCCGCTGGGACCGGCACGGCGCGGGCGACGACACCGATTCCTGCTGGGTGCGGGTATCCAGCCATTGGGCCGGGTGGAAATATGGCGGCGTACAGGTGCCGCGGGTGGGCGAAGAGGTGATCGTGGATTTTATCAACGGCGATCCCGATCGTCCCATTATTACCGGACGGGTCTACAACGAAGACGCCCTGCCGCCCTGGGAACTGCCGGCCGCCGCCGCCCGCATGGGATTTATGAGCCGCAGCAGGGATGGCGGCACGGGCAACGCCAGCTACTGGTTTATGGAGGACGCGCCGGGACGCGAGTCCTTTAACCTGCATGCCGAGCGGGATATGACCCTCTCGGTGGAACATGACCAACGCATCAGCGTCGACGGCGATCTGGCGCAGGAGATAAAAGGCCAGAGCCGCTTTATCCACCAAGGTCCCTGCGCCACCTTCAAATTTAAACCCGATATACAGACCTTCCACTTAGGCAAAACCAGCCTGATTACCGCCGGCGGCAGGGCAGACGCCGTTACCGGCGGCGAATACCGGCAGGTGACCGGGCACGCGGCGCAGATTGTCAGCGGCAGCCTGACCCAGCATGCCGGTGATACTATCAGCCACCATGCCCTGAATGATCTGATGTTTGACGCCGGCAATAAAATCGTGTTCGGCCGGACGCGCTATCCCGGCGTGCTGGCGGCGGATGCCCCAGGGCCGGCCCAGGCCGCCCTGGCGCAGGCCCGGCCCGCCACCGCGCAGGAGCTGGCGGATCGCCGCCGGGCCGAGCGGCAATACCAGCGCCCGGATCCCACCCGGGTGGAATATGCCAAAGGGGTGGATACCACCATCAATGGCGTGGATCGGCAATCCATCGCCGGCAATCGGCACGTGGAGATAAAGGGCGACGCGCGCCGCCATATCCACGGCAGGCTGGATGAGCAGGTTGACAGGGATCTGGCCGTGCGCGCCGGCGGCGATATCAGCATTGACGGCGGCAATGAGATTCAGGTGACAGCCAAAAAACGGGTGCTGAAAATCAAGGGAAGCAGCGAAACCCATGCCGGCAATATGCTTCACGTCGCCGGCGCGGCGGAAAGCATCTATAACATGCGCGTTGCCATGACAAAAATGGCGGTAACCACCGATGAGGTATTGACGTCCAGCACCCGGCTGAACCTGGCCACGACCGCGGTGCGGGTCGAAACGGTGGGCGTCAATATCAGCCAGGGGCAGTTGGATATCCGCACCACGCTGCTGAGCCTGCACACCAGCGCCATCACCCTTTTTATCTGAGCCGGCCGCCATGAACATCATCAAACCCCTGCGTCTGGGCGTGCTGCACCGCCCCTGGCGCTGGCTGGGCCAAAACCAGTTAGGCGTGTCCGTGCTGGCCCTGGCTGACATGGGGCCCGCGCCACGGCTGCGTCCCGAACCGGAGCTGTGGCAACTGGCGGCGCGGGAACTGGCCGGCGACGGCGGTTTGCTGGACCTGGCCATTCCCAAAGCCTGCGCGGAATTCCTGGCCACCGGTTATGCCTATACTCGCCATCAGCGGCAAAATAATGCCTGTATGGTTAAAATCCAGGTGGACGCGCTGGAAAAGAGCCTGATGGTGTTCGGGGAACGTTTCTGGGTCAGCGGACGCCCCACCGAGGCGCTGCCGTTTGCACGGCTGCGCCTGGACTGGCAAAACGCCTTCGGCGGCGAAAACGATACCCGCAACCCGCGTGGCCTGGGCGCGCACCCCGTAGAGCGTAACGGCGTCATATGCCATCCGCTGGCCCATATCGAACCGGAGGCGGGTTATGGCGCATCGCGTCGCAGGATAAAACCCGACTGTTTCGGCCCGCTGGACTTTTGCCTGCCGGAGCAGTTCAGCCGTATCGGCAAAAGCTACGACCGTCGCTGGCTGGAGCAGGAGTACCCCGGGTTCGCCCGCGATATCGACTGGCATGTATTTAACCGGGCCGGACGCGATCAGTGGTGGCCGCGGTCGCCGTCATTACCGCTGGGCGCGCCCTGGCGTATCTGGAATATGCACCCGGAGCAACCGCTGCAGCAGGGCGTGCTGCCCGACTGGCGCGCCCGGTGTTTTATCACGCGCGCCGCCGTTCCCGACGATCATCACGCTTGCGCGCCGCCGGCGCTGGAAGAAATCACCCTGCGCGCCACCACCTTGTGGTTTTTTCCTCATGTGGAACAGATGGTGCTGATTTGGCAGGGCAGCTGCGGGATCCAGGAAGACGATGCGCTGGACGTCGACAATATGCTGGTCGCCCTTGAAGCGGCACGGGAGAGCCGGCCCCTGGCGCATTACCGGGACGTTCTCCAGGCCCGCAGCCGAAAGGCTACCGCCGCCGCCCATGCCCTGTGTGAACAGGATTTGGTCACGGAAAGCCTGATCGGCCCATGGCTGGATACCGCCCCCCGGCCGCCGGAAAGCCCGCTGGCGGCCAATCTGGCCCGCCGGGAAGCGGACCTGCGGGAAAAGCGCGGACAGCCCCTGCCGGACAGCGGCGTTCATACGACCTTACCCGGGCAGGCAACCCCGGCTGACCGGAGCCCCGGCCGGCACCAGGGCGCCGCTGACGCGCGGATAAGCCTGCGCGACGGCGACACGGGCGCAGGCGACGGCGATACGGACGCAGGAGATAGCGCCGGTAACCTGGTGGCCCGCGCGCAGGAGCCGGGGCCGCTGCCCGGCGAGCTGCCGCGGTATATGGCGCGGGTGGAACGACAGGCGGCGGCGCTGCAACAACGGGCGCTGGAAAAAGCCGCGGCCCTGGGCGCCGATATGACGGATGCCGTGGACGGCGCCGGGCCGGCGCACTACCACCGGATGCTGGCGGCGCTGCGGCGGGAGGCTGAGGACAGCGCCGGCGCCGGGCCGTCTATTGATACGCCTGAAGCCCGCCTGGCCCTGCACCAGATGTACCGGCTGGCCGCCGCTGCCCGCCCTGCGGCCCCGCAGGCGGCGGCGGAGTGCCGCCCTCGCCTTCAGGCCCTGCTGGCGCAAACGCGCGATCTCGGCGACATGGATTTGACCGGCGCCGATCTGCGCGGCCTGGATCTACGCGGCGTTAATCTGCAGCGGGCCCTGCTGGAAAGCGCCAGGCTGGATAACTGCCTGCTGGACGGCGCCGATCTCAGCGACGCCATGCTGGCCCACGCCTCGTTGACCGGCGCTTCGCTGCGCGACGCGCGCCTTGCCGAAGCCTGCCTGACCGGCGCCCGCTGTCACAACACGCTGTTCTCCGGGGCGCAGCTGTCCGGGACGACAGTGACCCGGGCGGCGTTTGCAGACTGTTGTTTTGATCGGGCGCAGCTCAGCGGGCTGCTGTTTTACCACACCGCCATCCACCGCTGCCGCTTCAGCCATGCCGCCCTGACGAACTGCACGTTTCTTGATGCCGACGCCACGGCGCCGGATTTCAGCCATTGCCGCCTGGAAAAGGTGACGTTCAACCAGGGCCGTCTGGACGCGGCCTGTTTTAACGCCGCGCGGTTGTCCGGCTGCTCGTTTATCACCCTGGCGTTGGATGAGATCCGGTTTCAGGAGGCCGCCCTGGACAGCTGTGTTTTTACCGGCGGCACCCATGCCGGAGGCGCGGCATTCCGGCGCGCCCGGCTAACAAGCTGCAACTTCCGGCAAACGCCGCTAGACCGGGCGGATTTTTCACAGGTCGAGGCGCAAAGTTGTGACTTTAGCGGCGCCGTGCTTACGCGCGCGCGCCTGGACGGTATCAACGCCGGCGGCTGCCTGTTTATCCGCGCCGACCTCAGCCACGCCTCGCTGACCCGCGCCGACCTGATCGGCGCCCTGTTGCAAAAATCCCGGCTCGCCGGCGCCGACCTGCGCGCCGCCAACCTGTTTCGCGCCGATCTGTCGTTAGCGACCATCGACCGCCATACCCGCCTGCAGGGCGCCTATACGCACCAATGCAAAACCCTGCCGCGCGCGCAGGAGCCTTCGTCATGACTCACCTCACCGCGCGGGAATTACAGCACCGCATCGACCGGGGGGAAGCGGTTGACTCGGTGACGCTGGGCGAGGAACAGCTTGCCGGCGTACGGCTGCGCGGCGCGGTATTCAGCAACGTGGATTTCACCGGGGCGGACTTTCGCCGGCGCCAGCTGGAAGACACGCTGTTTGATCATTGCCGGCTGGAACGGGCCAGCTTTTGCGGCGGGAATATCAAGGACTGCCGGTTTAACCACTGCGCGCTGCCCGCGGCCGATTTCAGCGGGTGCGATATTACCGGCACAGTATTTAATCATTGCCGGCTGATGGGCAGCCGATTTGGCGCCAGCGGCCTGACATTAACCCAGTTCCTGGAGTGCCCGCTGACCGGCGCGACCTTTGATACCTGCTCGCTGGAGCAGGTGACACTGTTTAAAACGCCGCTGCTCCAGGCCCGGCTGCATCAATGCCGGGCGGTCCTGACCACATTGTTCGGCATCGACCTTACCGCCACCACGTTCAGCCAGAGCCAATTCGACCGCGTTATCTTTGCCGAATGCGACCACCGCCATAACGACTATCGCCGCCAGACCTTTATCGCCTGCCAGTTTACCGGTAATGCCATGGATAACGTCGATTTCAGCCACGGCACGCTGACCCGCAGCTGTTTTAAAGGCGCCTCGCTGGGCATGGCGCGTTTCAATCACGCCCGGTGCGGCCAGGCGCTGTTTATCGACAGCAACCTGGCGCGGGCGCAATGCCGCCGCGGCCATTTTGACCAGGGGCAGTTTATCGGCGCCGACCTGCGACAGGCGGATTTTTCCCACGCCAGCCTGGAGCAGGCCCTGCTGCATCGCGCCGCGGCCGGACAATGCCGATTTACCGGCTGCAACCTGGCGTATGCGGATTTTCGCGAGGCCGATCTCCAGGACGCCGACCTGCGGCACGCGCGCTTTATGCGCACCAGCATGCACCGCGCCCGGCAAACGGCGGCGCTGTTTTCCGGCCGCAAGGGGCTGCTGGAGGCGGATGCAGCGCTCCATGCCGCCGAAGAGTGGAGCCGCCGGCGGCCAGATGTGACACCGGACCCTTAGCCATCCCTTATTTGAGACACCTTATGATGAACCAACAGGCATTGCGCGACCAGATTGTATCGCCGCCCGGCCAGGCCGTAGGCCGGGTGGTCAACCTGCTGCCGGACGGCTGCTATATCGTGCGCCATGAACAGCGCGGCTGGCAGTGCCGCCGGGCCGCCAGCTGCCTGCTGGCGCCGCAGCCGGGCGATACGGTGCTGGTTGCCGGCAACCGGGCGCAGCTGTGGCTGCTGGCGGTGCTGGATCGCGCGGACACGCTGTCGCCCTGGTCCCTGACGGTTGCCGGCGACCTGCATATCGCCGCCCGGGGCGAGTTAAGCCTGCATGGCGCCGAACGGCTGGCGTTGCGCGCCCCGGCGCTGGATATCGGCGCCGATCGCGGGGAATGCCGTATCGGGCGGATGCGCTACCAGGGCAAGTCGTTGTCGGCCCGGGTGGATGTCGGCTGTATCGTCGGCAAGCGGCTGGAATCGGTATGGCGCACCCTGGTGCATATCAGCCACCGGTGGCTGCGCAAAGTGACGCAAACGGAGCACGCCAGGGTCGGCCAGCTGGATTACCAGGCCGCCGATTATGCCCGCCTCCACGGCCGGAACCTCATGATCACCGCCGACGCCGTCACCAAGATCGATGCTGAACACATTCATATGGGCTGATGCGGCAGCCGCCGGATTTGCCGTAAAAATGGAGCGGAAATGGCGAAAAAAATAAGCCACCCCCCGGCGCAACGCGCCGCCGGACAGACTATCTCGGCCGGCGGCCGGCAACGCGCCGCGCCCTTGTTATGGGAACGGCTGCTGGACGACGATCCGGAAAATCCGGACGACTCGCCGCCGGACATGGCGTGCCTGCGCGACAGGCTGAAACAGTCGGTGTTAACCAACCTGCAGGCGCTGTTCAACTGCACGCGTTTCGCCTCCCGCGGCGAGCTGGCGCGCTGGCCCCATATTTACGCCAGTACGCTGAACTTCGGCTTGCCGCCGCTGGCCGGCAAGGTGCGCACCGAGATCGCCTGGCAGGATATCGAAGTCGCCATCGCCAGGGCGATCGCTTGCTTCGAGCCGCGCATCATCGTCCCGGAGCTGTGTATTGATTGCATTGATGACGATGCCGGGCTGGCGTCGCATAACCTGCTGTCGTTTATTATCCAGGGGCGCCTGTGGTGGTCGCCGGCGCCGGTGGAGTTCAGGTTTACCAGCCGCGTGGATCTGGAAAACGGCCATTTTGAACTGAGTGATAAGGGATAACTGATGGATAGCCGGCTATTGGACTACTACAACCGGGAATTGGCCTGGCTGCGGGAAATGGGCACGGAGTTCGCTGAACAGTATCCCAAGGTCGCCGGGCGCCTGGGCTTACACAGCGCCGAACCGGCCGATCCGTATGTCGAGCGGCTGCTGGAAGGCGTTGCTTTCCTGACCGCGCGCGTCCAGTTGAAAATGGACGCGGAATTTCCGCAGTTCTCCCGGCAACTGCTGGAGATGCTGCACCCTAATTATCTGGCCGCCACGCCGTCGATGGCCATCGTGGAACTGCGGCCGGATGTCGCCAAGGGAGATATCAGCCAGGGTTACCGGGTGCCGCGCGGCACGGTGATGGACAGCCTGGAACGTAAGTCCCGCGGCGTCACCTGCCGCTTTCGCACCGCCCATGACGTCGACCTCCAGCCGTTACGCATCGAGCAGGTGGCGTTGGGCGGGATTCCGGCGGAGATCCGGCCCGGCGCGCTGGGTCTGGAGGGCTGCGCCTGCGCGCTGCGCATCAGGCTTTCCTGTATCGGCCCGGTTACGCTTGGTGAAATGCGTTGCGATCGGCTGATGTTTTATCTCAGCGGCGGCGATATCCCGGCCCGGCAACTGCTGGAGCTGATCATGCAGCATACGCAAACGGTGCTGGCGCAGACCGGCGGCGGCGCGTCCGTGCGCCTGAACCTGGGCCGGGAGGCGCTGCGCCATGAAGGACTTGACGCCGATCAGGCCATGCTGCCGCCGGACCTGCGCAACCTGGACGCATTTCGCCTGTTGCAGGAATATTTTTGTTTTCCCGCCCGGCTACAGTTTTTCAGCCTGGAGGGATTGCAGCCCTTGTTCGACCGCGGCGGCAAACAGCAACAGCTGGAGATTATCCTGCTGCTGGATCAGGCCGCGCCCGAACTGGAGCGCCAGGTAGATCGGCAGCATCTGGCGCTGCACTGCACGCCGGTCATCAATCTGTTCCCCCGCACCGCTGAACGCATTGTTCTCAATGAACGCCAAACTGAATACCCGGTTATCGTGGATACGCTGCATCCGCTGGATTATGAAGTCCACTCCGTCATACAGCTGCACGGCTTCGGCAGCAAAGGCGAAAACGGCTACCGGCGGCTATTCAGGCCGGTTTACGATCGCCACGATGAAGAGGGGCCTGAGGGCCCGGGCTGGTTTTCCCTGCGCCGGGAGCAGCGCCACTGGCCATCGGCCGCCGATCCGTCGATGGCGTATACCGGCTACAGCGGTTCGCTGGCCTATGTCTCCCTGGCAGACGAACGGCATCCGCCCTGGCATGGAGAACTGGCCTATCTCAGCCCCGAGGTGCTGTGCTGCAATCGCGACCTGCCGCTCACGTTGTTGCAGCAAGATAGGCAATTCGTGATGCGCGACTCTCTGCCGGTGCAACGGGTGGTGTTACGCAACGGACCCAGCCAGCCCCGCCCGGCGCTGGCGGAAAGCGCGTCCTGCTGGCCGCTGATTAACCAGCTGCGCCTCAATTACTTCAGCCTGATGGATAACCACGACGGCGGCGCGGCCCTGCGCCAGCTAGTAGACTTCCACGCCCGCAGGGCCGATATGACCGTCAGGCAGCAAATTGCCGGCATTCGTCAGTGCCAGCTCCTTCCCTGCCATCGCGTCATGGCGTCCCCGGCCCTTGCCGTACGCGGCATCAGCGTGCGGCTAAGCGTCGATGAACAGGCATTTTCCGGCCTGAGCCCGTGGCTGCTGGGCAGCGTGCTGGCGCGGCTGTTTACGCGTCTGGCCACCATTAACAGCTTTACCGAAACCACGCTCAGCTCGATACAGCGGGGCGCCATCGGCTATTGGCCGCCGCGTCCCGGGGCGGCGACACCTTTATGAAAATTCACCGCGTCCGTCCCTGCCCCGCCCAACGCCGCTTATCTCCGGTTTCACGCCGCCGCGTCACTGCGCCATCCGCTCCAGCCGCTGATGGCGATACCAATAGCTGGGCCCTGCGCGAGCGCCATCCCTGGGAGTATGATCTGTTTCAACTGCTGCGCCGCGTTGATGCGCAGGGCGGGCTGCGCTACGCGCTGGGACGCGCGCCGCTGCCGCGCGACGAACCGCTGCGCCTGGGCCAGCGGCCGGCGCTGGGTTTCGCCGCCGCCAATATCGCCGCCATCGCGCCGGGGACAGACGCGCGGTTGCGGCGGGTGGATATTAACGGCTTCGGGCTGTTCGGCCCCAACGGTCCCCTGCCGCTGCATCTGACCGAAGAGGTTTACCAACGCCGGCGCCCCGGCCAGGAACCGGCGCTGACGGCCTTCGCCAACCTGTTTCACCACCGGTTGATTACACTGTTTTATCGCGCCTGGGCCGACGCCCAGCACTGCGTCTCGTTCGATCGGCCGGACAGCCGGCGCTTCGATGGGTATGCCGCCTGCCTGTTGGGAACAGGCCAGCCCGCCGCGCGCGTTGGCGCGCCGGACGCGCAGGCGCGTTATTATATGTCGGGGCATTTAACCCGCGGCCCGCGCAGCGCCGAGGGGCTACGCTCGCTGATACGTCACTTTTTTGCCGTGCCGGCCAGGCTGCGGGAAAACCTGTTCCATTGGCTGCCGCTGCCAGCCGGCGCCCGGCTACGGCTGCACGCCGGTCAACACCGCGCCCGCCTGGGGGGCACACATTGCCTGGGCCTTGCCGTTCCGGACAGGCAGTCCCGGTTCGCCGTCGATATCGGTCCGCTGCCGTGGCGGCAATACCGTCGTTTTTTACCCGCCGGGCATTCCGGCACGCTTGACCGGTTGCGCAAGTGGGTGAGCCATTACGCCGCGGTGGAATTTTCCTGGGAGCTAAGAGTGGTCCTGGCGCGGGAGGAATATCGCGGCTGTACGCTGGGAGGCGGCCAGCCGCTGGGACAAGGCAGTTGGCTGGGATATAACCTGCCGTCGGCCCACCGCGACGATTTTGTTTATCGTCCCGATGAGCCGATGGGTTGGTAAACTCAGCAGGCGTTATGGGTCATCTCCCGCTGATAGACCGGTAAAAAAGTCTGGGTAAACAAGGCGTCGGCATCGTTTTGCGACAGCGTGCCGAGACAGGCGCCCAGCGCCGCCAGCATCGCTCGCCGCTGCGCCGGAGTCACCCCGCCCGTGGCGATATCCGCCGGCGGCAGCGCGCCCGGGCCATGTTCCGCCGCGGACGCATCATCCGCCCGTGCCGTGAACAACCGCAACGGATCGGTTTCCCCAGCGCCGTAAAGCCGCGATCCGCCGGGCGCCTCCGCCGCCGCGATCCGGCCGGACGCGGGGGGCGCGTCGAAAAGCGCCCCCAATACCCGATCGATATCATTTTCCCGTACCGTCGCGCCCGGAAATTCATTGAGAAAGTTTTCCCAGGTCTCTTGCGGGCGGCGGTCGTCTATCAATGGGTCATTATTTAAACTTGACTTGGGCAGCGGCATTTTTTTTCACATCCCAACCAAATTCAACCTTCGCGCTCAGGGCGCCGGTGCTTAACTGTTCTCCGCAGGTCACGCCCATCACGGCGGGTGAAAAGCGATACAGCACCGCCATGGCGCCGGGCGCCACCGCGTGTCCTTCCCCCGCGCCGGTGCCGGTATGGGGCACGATTTCCACCGCGCTCAGCATCACCTCCTGCAGTTTAATCAGCAGGTAATCCTCGCTGGACTCGGCCGCCTTTCTCAGCCCCAGGGTTACCGCGGGCAGATGCGTGCCCTCGACGCATTTTTTCATCATGGTGGGCAGGGCCTTATCAATCCGCGCCAGCACCTCCAACTCGCGCACTACCGCCTTGCCGATACCGCCGCCGCCGCCCACGCTGTTCTCCGAGGGCTGGACTATCTGCCAGCGGAAATGCTGCACGTCGATCCAGTCCTTATGTTCCTCGTCCTTGGCTTCGCCTTTAACGCTGTCCACCTGCAAATAAATACTGTTATTCATACTCAGGAATCCTTTCTTACCGCGGGAAAAGGGATGTTAATTGCCACCTTTCAGCGACGGCAGCTTGGACACCAGGCGTAGCGACACCGTCAGGCCCTCCAGTTGGTAATGCGGGCGCAGGAAAAATTTCGCCTGGTAATAACCCGGATTGTCCGCCAGCTCGCTCACCTGCACCTCGGCCGCCGCCAGCGGGCGGCGCGCTTTGGTTTGCTGCGATGAGTTAACCGGATCTCCATCAACATAATTTATTATCCAATTATTTAGCCATAGCTCCATTTCACTGCGGGTTTGGAAGGTTCCCACCTTGTCGCGCACGATGCACTTCAGGTAATGGGCGAAACGGCAGCAGGCGAAAAGATAAGGCAGGCGCGCGGCCAGATTGGCGTTGGCGCTGGCGTCGGGATCGCTGTATTCCGCGGGTTTTTGCAGCGACTGGGCGCCGATAAACGCCGCGAAATCGGAGTTTTTACGGTACACCAGCGGCATAAAACCGTTTTTGGCCAGCTCCGCCTCGCGCCTGTCACTGATGGCGATTTCGGTCGGGCATTTTAGATCCACGCCGCCGTCGTCGGTGGGGAACATATGGCATAAGAGATTATCCACCGCGCCGCCCGACTCCACGCCGCGAATGGAAGTACACCAGCCGTATTCCTGGAACGAACGGTTGATATTCACCGCCATGGCGTACGCGGCGTTCATCCAGGTGAAATTGGCATGGGTGGCGCCGTCGGTCTGCTCTTCAAACAAAAAGGCGTGGACGGGATTGCCGGCCAGGCCATAAGGCAAACGCGCCAGCAGGCGCGGCAATACCAGCCCGAGATAGCGGGAGTCTTCCGATTCCCGCAGCATGCGCCAGGCGGCGTATTCGGTATTCTGCACGATCTTGCCCAAGTCGCGGGGATTGGACAGCTCCTGCCACGACTCCATCTGCATCACCCCGGGCGACGCGCCGCTGATAAAAGGGCAATGGGCGGCGGAGGCGATAAGCGACAGCTCGCGTAATAGTTCCACATCCTGCGGACTGTGATCAAAATAATAATCGCCGACGAGACAGCCCAGCGGCTCGCCGCCAAACTGGCCGTACTCCTCTTCATAAACGCGTTTAAAGATCGGGCTTTGATCCCAGCTGGCGCCTTTATAGCGTTTAAGCGTGAGCCCCAGTTCTTTTTTGCTCAGGTTCATCACGCGGATTTTCAGCATATCGCTGCTGGCGGTATTGGCGACCAGATAATGCAGCCCGCGCCAGGCCCCTTCCAGCCGCTGGAATTCGGGATGATGGAGGATGATGTTGATTTGCCGCGACAGGGTTTGATCGATAAGCGCAATCAGGCCCTGAATGGTGCTGAAGGCATCCCGGGATAATGTCACCCGGTAGGCCAGCGCCTGCTGCGCCATGGCCCTAACCGCCAACTCCAGCGCGGCGCGCGCTTCGTCGGTCTTGGTACGGAACTGCTCTTCGATCACCGCGCCGATGGCCGGCGGCAAAATGCGTCCGCCGCCCCCGGCGGCGTACATCGGCGAGTAGGGTAATAGATCCTGCCCGCCGGTATCGGCCGACGCGCCGGCCAGGCCCCGCAGCAGCTGGTCATCATTCAGCACCGAGGCCATCAGTTCCTCGGCGCCATGTTTGCCATCCATATAGGAAAGCAGGTTGGAGAGCTGGATGTGCGCCTCCAGCAGCGCGTTCAGCGGTTCGACCTGGTGCGCTATCGCCTCCGGCAAAAAGTCGTCCATCTCGTTAAAGACGAGCGACACCGGCAGGTCGTCGACGCCGGTCAGGGTATTTTCCACCCGGATGGCGATACCCGGCTGGAACGATTTCATCCGTTCATTAAAATTATCACTATCGATATCGAGGAATTTCCGGTCATCGATCCGTACCGGCGGTTCGTGCGCCCCGCCGCTCAAATCCGCCATGACGCCCATGACAAACGGCAGTTGAACCGTGCGTTCGGCGCCGTATAATTCCACCTCATACTCGATTTGCACGCGCGGCGCGCGATGGCGGGCGATCAATTTTTGTCCGCTGTGTGCTTCTTTCATCTCTCTTACTCCTTAAGGCTCTCGCAGCCGAAAAAATGCTCTAACTGGCTTGCCGCCTCCGGCGCCAGGTTGCGCACTATCGCCAGAAAGTCCTGGCTCATTAACCGCTGGATACGCGCAATCATCAACGGCGCCGGATGGCTGGACTCGTAGCGCCGGAAATAGATCTTTACCTGTTCCAGCGCCTGGTAGGCGTCGTCGCGGGTGAGGATATCGTCCTCGCGCCGGGACGACGGTGTGGTCGCCGCGCCGTTATCGGGCGGGGTGCGGCGGGGAAATAAGGAACCTTCCGCCGGCGCGGGAGGCGGCGGCGCGGTATCGTGGACCATCAGCGGCTGGGACAGGGCGCGCAGGGAAGCCAGCACGCCGGGCATGTCCGGGATCGCCGTTTCGCCCAAATGCGTGCGCAGCAGGTTGAAAAGCCGCTCCAGGGCGGAACAGATCAACGGCAGATAGCGCGCGTGCGTCTCCAGCCCCCGCCGGATGAGGACGGACAGCCGCGCCGATTCGCCGGGAGGCTCCGCGGCCCTTATACCGTCGAGGGCGGCCGCGGCATCGGCAAACGACAGGCTGTGGCCCGCTTCGCGTACAAACAGGCTATGGCGCAGCAATTTCGCCAGCTCAAAGCCATCGCCCAGCTCGCGCAGCACGTTAATGCGCATCAGGGGATCGGACTCGCCCTCCAGCGCCAGCGGCGGCAACAGCGTCGACCAATACCGCTCGAGCGCTTCGACCATCAGCATAATGCCGTCGGCGTAACCGGGCACGCCGCGCAGGGCGGTCCAGGATTGCGCCAGCAACAGCATCACGCGCAGATCCTTGCTGCGCGCCAGCAGTCCGAGGGCTTGTTGCTCCACCCGGCGCCAGTCCGGTTCCAGCGCCGGGATCAGCATATCGCCGAACTGTTGTTCCGCTTTACCGCGCGCCAGCTGGTGCAGCTGAATAAAGGCCAGGTCGTATTCCAGGTTTTCGCCGCAGGGCGCGTCGGTGCTTACCGGCGTAAGCAGGGCGTTGATGTTCATAGCGGTTCCGGTTGCGCGGCACAGCTGAAGTGCGGCAGGGTAAAGGGGTTGCGCACGTTGTCCGGGATAATTTCCAGCGTCACGTTGCGGCCAGCCAGGGTGAAGGTGATATGCTGCGCGCCGTCGTTGCCCGTCCGCCGGCTTTGGCCGCCGTCGAGCAGCCGGTTCAGCGCCCACGGCCCCTCCCGTTCCAGGGTGGCGATGGTGCCGTCGGCCAGGCCGGCGCTCAGCCGCGCTTTGCCCGTACCCCGCGCGCCCGGCCAGTTCAGGTGATAGGCAATCGACGGGCCGTGGTTATAGCTGAGCATCTGCCCGTCGATATCAAGCGACAGGCTGAGAATGCCGTTGTCCATCTTTACGGGGCGCAGGGTAAAGGAAAAGACGGGGCGGGTCGCGCCCGGCGGGAAGAACGCATCGCCGATAGCACGGGCGGCGCGGAAAAAGTGCAGCAATGCCTCCCCGGCCGCCTCGTCGCCGGCGTTGATCCCGGGGAAAAAATGCCAGCGATTGGCGCAGGCTTCCACGCTGTCCGCCAGGTGCTGTCGCCAAAAACGATCGGCCAGCCCCGTTTCCGGCGCAAACAGACGCGCCATATCGTCCGGACTGAGATCGATCGCGCCCTGCGGCGATAAAGGATAACGGCCATCGGCGACCTGCCGGCAATACGCGCCGATCTGGGTATCGAACAGCCGCCGCAGCCGCCGCTGCGTTTGGCGCCGGGTATCATGGCCGGCGCCCTCGGCAAGCTCAAGGATCAGGCGGCGCATCGGCTGCGGCAAACGCAAGGCATCCGCCCGCAGCCGGGAGAGGGTCTCTCCTGGCGCAGGCGCCGTATCGCCGCTGTTGTGCAGCGCGACCAGATAGCGGTATACGCAGCCCAGCTGTGTGAGAATAGCGTCAAAGGCGATGGCGGCGCCGTTTTCATCGCCCGGGCGGGACAGCGCGATAAGATCCCGGTAGTGGTGCCTTACCTTCAGCTCGGGCCCTTCCTGACCTTCCCGGTTCCCCCGCTGGGGAAACAGTGTGTTCAGCAACCCGCGGGTGCCGGCGCCGAGCTGCCGCCCGAGGTCCGGCGATGACGCCTGCGCATCGCCCGGCGGCGACAAGGCGAGGATGTCGCCGATACGCGTCACCAGGCAACGCAGCGGCGAATGTTCGCCGGACAGGATACGCGCGCTGTCGATGCGCCGGTTCAGGTCCGGCGCGGGCATCAGGCCGATATCGCCGAGAAAGTTATCCCAGCGGGTAATAAATTCGTTCATATAACAATGCCGTACGTTGGCGGCCAGTTCGTCCTCATCCGCCGCCAGGGTCTGGTTCAGCACCCAGCGGTCCTCCTCCTGTAGCCGGCGCAGGGCGACGGCGACCCGGGGATGAAAGCCCAGCCAATACCCTGCGGGGGTAAACAGACCGGGGAGCGTATCCGTGGCCGGAAGGCCGCTGTTGCGTATCAGTACCTGCTCCGCCTCGGCGCCCGCCAGATCGATAAGGCTGATGGCCTTGAACCGGCTGTCGTTAATAAGCAATGGTTTCAGCCGCTGGTAGACGCGCTGGGCAAGCGGGTGCTGACGGATGGCAGACTGAGCCGTCTCGATCAGACGCTGGTCTTTGTCGTTGGGCGACAGCAGCGGCGCGTCGGTTATCAGTTGCGCGAGATGCCGGCGCAATTGTTCATTCCCGGCGCTGTCGAGCTGCGCCGCGCCCGGCATCGCCGGCAGGGTCATCAGCACCCAGGAGCGTAAAAACCCGCCGTCGTAATGCTGCGGCTCATACAGCATTTGATAGGCTTTCAGCGCCTGATAAGTGAAATCCGTCTCGCCGCCATGCGCCCGGGCCAGCACCGCGGCAAGCTGCTGCGTCACCAGCGGCAGCAGCACGCGCTTCAGGGCGTGCCGGTAGACCAGTTCGCCGGCGCCGTGCAGCATCCGGCCCCGGTACAGGCCCATACGATGGTCCAGCGGGGGGCGGCGATAATCAAAGACCCCGGTTTCGGCCCAGACGCCCAGTCCGTTAAAGAAGGGCATTATCTGGGCCAGCCCGGGGTCGGGCGCACGCAAGATAGCGGCGCTAAGCTGTTCCAGCGCCTGGGTGCGCGCCTGTACCCGTGCCAGGTACTGATGGTTATTATGGTAGCTGGCGATACCCAGGCTCCCCGCCGCCAGCAGCAGCGCCGATAACAGGCCGTAGCCCGCGAGGTAACCCAACCGGCGACGGCATATGGCCCAGCGGCGGGTGCCCGCCAGGTCGCCTTCGGCCAGGATAATGTCCCGAAACAGCGTCTTGAGGAAATAGCTTTGCGGCGTCGGCGCGGCCACATTGGCCGTGGCCATATCCGCCGGCGTGAAGCGGTAATCGAACAAATCGTCCTGGCGGGCCGTTAACGCGCCGGCGGCCGGTCCGGTTTTCTGGTTGGCGCTGGTAAACCAGACGCCCCGTGGCGCGGGCGCGGCCCCCTCGGGAAAGGAGGCAAAGATAATCTCCAGGTAACGCAGCAGCGGCTGGCGCAGCGCGGCAAAGGCCTGGGGCAGGGCCAGGCATTTGCCGCGCTGCCTGGCATCGGGCTCCGCCAGCAGCGTATCCGCCAAGGCGTCATCTAACCGCCGCTGCAACCGGTCGAAGGCCTGCGCAAAGGCTTCTGGCAGCGAGAACCCATCTTCGGACCCGCCCCGCCAAGGAAAATCCATGCCCCAGGGCTGCGCCAATTCAGGACCGTCGAAGCGGCTGAAATACTGGCTAAACCCCGCCAGGCAATCGGTCTTGGTGATCATGATATACACCGGCAGGACAATTTTAAGCTGCCGCCCCAGCTCCAGCAGGCGTCGGCGCAACAATCCGGCCTGCCGGCAGTGCTCTTCCCGCGAGGGCTGCAGCAGATCCTGCGCGCTTATTGTCAGCACCACCCCGTTAAGCGGCCGGCGGGCGCGATGGCGCTTGAGCAATGCCAGCATCTGTTGCCAACGGCTGTCGCCGTCGGCCAGAAAGCTGCCGCAGGGACTGATCACCACGCCCAGGGAGGTAAAATACCAGTCGCAACGGCCCGGCCCGTCCGCCGCGCCGGCGTCCGGGGCCTGGGGTTCGAGAAAATCGAGCTCAGCGTTTTGCAGGGCCCTGGACTTGCCGCTGCCGCCGGCGCCCAGCATCAGGTACCACGGCAGCCGATACAAATACGCGCGCCCGAAGACCGGCAGTCCCTCCTTTTTCAGCCCGGCGCCATAACCATGATGCCGCTTGAGGATCCTGGCCGCCAGTTTAAACCCTGCGGCAAGCGGGGTTTCCTCCCTCGCTGACGGCGTCCGCTCCGCCGTCAGCAGTTGCCGTCGCACACTGCGCCGGAAACGGGTCTGACGCATTGAGGAGAGGGATCGCGACAGCAGCCAAAACGCCGCCACCGCGCCGATAACCTGATAACGGACAGCGTCAGACGCCAGGGGATGCACCCCGCCGACGTCAAGCCGGGGGCCCACAAACCAGACGGCCAGGCCAACTCCCGCCGCCGCGCAAACGCCACGCCAGATTCCGCCGCCGTACAGCGCCCCCATCATTTTTAACATGTTCGTGCTCCCCGCCTCATTCTGTGTCGCCGCCGGCCAGGTTAAAGGCAATATCGATGCGTCGGTTAAGGGCGCGATTTTCCGCCGTGGTATTCGGCACCAGCGGCGTCTTGCCGGCGGCGCTTTGCGCCACCACCCGTCCCGGCTGATCCAGCGCCTGGCGCAGCATCAGGGCGACGGTTTCGGCGCGCGCCAGCGCCAGCGCGTCATTAGAAGTAAAAGCGGCGCCATGGATCGGCTGGTTATCGCTATGCCCGCGCACCGTTACCACGCCGGTGGTCTGCGCCAGATGCCGGGCAATCAGGAAGATAACGTCTTGATACGATGGGTGGAGCGTCGCGGAGGCCGACGCGAATACGTCGCCGCCGCGCAGCGTGATAACCCCCTGCTCATCCCGCAGGGACACCGCCACGCGGTTAGCGGCAATATCCGCCGCCAGGGCCTGCATCAGCTCCGGCAGCGACATCCCGGCCACCGACGGGGGCGCCTTGGGCAGTTGCAGGCTGAACAGCCTGTTTTGCACCCCGGTGGCAGCGACGTCCAGCCGGTTATTAAGGACGATATACAGCAAGCCAAGCAGCATCCCGCCCAACAAGACGCATAGCGGCGGCGCCAGCCGCGCCCTGGAGGTCCGCCGGGGGGCGGGGTGTTGCGCGCGCGGTTCACCCAGGGGACGGGCGTATTCACCCCTGATGCTGCGAATCTGCCGCGCCAGCCGCTGGGTCAGGATTTCCAGCCGGTAAATGCCGTTTTCCATGACCCGGTAGCGGCCGCCGAAACCCAATAACAAACAAAAATAGAGCAGCTCCAGCAGATCGATATGCTGCCCGGGCTGTTGCAACAATGTCGCCATCAGTTGGAAAAATTTCTCGCCGCCGTTGGTTTCATTATGAAAAGCCACCAGCAGGCCGTTGCCCGCCCAAATGCTGCTTTGCCCCCAGGAGGTCAGCGCCACCGCCTCGTCCAGGGCGGTACACAGGCAATAGCGCGCGCCGATAATCACGTTATAGCCCAGCGCCGCTTCCTGGCAAACCTGCTCGAAACGGCGCATTTCATCGATCATCCGCAGGCGCAGCGCCCCGGCATCCTCGGGCGGCTGCGCGTAACGTAAATGCGCCACGGCGTTCAGCAGCGGACCGGCCGCCGCCAGCAGCCGGTTGGGCTGCGCGTGCTGCATGCGAGCGTGGTCTGTCATGGCGGTGGTCCACCCGGCGGGGATTGACGCCTTATGGCCCATAATTGAATGTCCAGCCGGGCGAATTCGTCGGTAAGGTACAGGGCGAAGGCCCCGGTTTTGGCCAACTGCGGCCATAATGCGCCGCTATTTTCCAGGGCAAAGCAGCTGGCGCCCGTTCGGGAAGGCAGCTGGCGCGGCGCCTGCGCTAGGGGCCGCAAGGGGATACCCGGCAATTGCAGTTGCACCACGTCGCGGATGCAGCACGCCGGCGCAATCTTGATTTGCGCCAGAAACGCGCTCGTTTGCGCCCCGCCCTCGAGTTCCGCCACCCTTAAGACAAAGTCAAACCGGTCCGGCATCTCTTTATCCGGCAGGGTAGCCACGCTCAAGCCCGGCATCTTCTCGGTCAGCGGCAGGGGGATGGCGCTGTCTTCAAGCGCGATAAACAATCCCTGGCGCAGCAGCGACATCAAGAGGCCAAAGCAGCCGCCGATATCCGCATGATCATACACCGGGATGTCGCCGGTAAAGACATGCGGCGCCCGGTACACCGCCAGCTCCAGCGCAAACGGCAGCCATGCGGAGAACAGGCGCTCCGGATGTACCCGCGGGGCGTGCAGCAGATGATCTACCCTGGCGCTGAACCGGTGGATAAGCGCCTGCAGCATCAGGTCCGCCGCCCTATTGTGCCCTTCGTCCCGCTGTTGCAGCTGGCGGCCCAGCCGCTGGCGTCGCTGTTGCAGCAAGCCCGCCAGCTCCCGGACATATTCCTGCAGCGCCGGGCTGGCGCGGCTGTCCAGCAGGGGAGGAAGATAACCGGGATCCAGCAACACGCCGCCGTCCCGATCCTTCGCCAGCACCCGTACCGCGCCCATGGCTATCCATTCGCCGTTAAGTTCATGTTCCGGCAGCAGCCGCAGACGCAGCCTGCCGCACTGGATCTTCGCGCCGCCCGAGGACAACGCGTTGGTGTCGGCAACCTCTTTTTCAAACGCCATGTGACGGGCCAGCGAATCCGCCGCTTCGGTAAAAATGACCGTTTCCCGTCCCGCGCGCCGGACCGGCAATGCCAGAACGATGGTCACTCCGCCGCAGCCGGCGCGGATATCCAGCGCCGCCGGCGCATCGCAGGGATCGGTGAAGTCGAACAGCGTACCGTCCGGCAGGATGCCGGCGCCGGCGGCCAGCGCCACCTTGCCCAGCGCCAGCAGGCTTTCATCCACCCGCAGGATGGAAAATCCCCAGGGATAGCGGCCATCCCGCAGGTGCCATTGGCGCTGCTCCAGATACTCCTCGGCCTGCTGGAAATGATGAGGACGCAGGAACATCCCCTCCACCCACAGCACTTTATGGTTATTTTTCATTATCATTTCCCTGCAAACCGTCCGGGGTCACGGTAACCCGGCGCAAAACGGGCGGAGGCGGCCGGAGCATCGTCCATACCGAGGCCGCAGGCCGCGGCGGCAGAGGCAATAGCAGCCGCCAGCGTTTATGGGCGAGATCCTGGTACTCGGCAAAGATGCCCAGGTAATGAACATCGTCCGCCGTTGGCAGCGGCAGGACCCGGCACTTATCGTCGGGCAGCAGGAAAATTTCTTCTCCGGCGCGCACCTGCCCGCGCAGCGTCTTATGCGCGTCACGTTGCAGGTCCTCATAGCCGGCCGACAAAAAGCGGGAGGGATCGGTAAGCTGCAATATGGTTATTTTTAGCGGTGATCCATTATTCAGCCGGCCGCGGGCGTTCAACGCCAGGCGGTCGCCGCCGCCACTGTCTTGCGGGGTTATTTCCGCCGGCGCGCAGGCGCTGATAAACGCCGTCAGCGCCAGGAGGCCGGGAAAACGAAGCCGAAAAAACAGTGAAGACATATAAAGAATCCTGTTACCGGCGGGGGTCACATTCCAAGCATCATGATTTTCAGCTGGCTGGGAAGCAGCCGCATGCCCACCATATTGGTACCGTTCTGCAGGCTCAGGCTGGTCATGCGGGTGGCGGGAGAACCTTTGATCAGGGTGGTGAACGCGCCGGTTAAATGGCGCGAGGTCCCCATTACCGTACCCGACATCACTCCCAGGCTAATGCCGGCATTGTCGCCGAAGCTGGCATAGGTCAGGGTGGCCATATTATGCGCGGGCAGCCCGCCGAACAGGATGGTATAGGTATGCGGCGTCGCCGTGCAGCCCAGCGCCATATTGGGGTAAGGCACCGGTACGGGCACCGGCGCCGGCGTCAGGCAGACGTCGGGAAACGCCAAATCCATGCCGAATAATTGACAATTCGCAAACATACCCCTATTCCCTTTTCGCCAGCGGCGCCAGGCCAAAAACAGTGGTGACCACGCTATCAAACAACGGGGAAAAAACCGCTACGGCGTTTACCTGATTTTATGCTCAACCATTGCGTTGCCGGCGTGGCCCGCAACCCGCTAACATTACCGGCGGGGAGGCCGTTGGCGGTGGATAGCCGTTGGAAAACCGCGACCCAGGGTTATTTTTCTGTGGTATGGTTTAGCCGTCGCGTCAGCCATGGAGCCGTGCCCCGCTGATTAACCTGCTTGCCGTTTCCGGCTACCGTTCCCTGCGTGATCTGACGCTGGAAATCGGGCAAATTACCGTGATAACCGGGCCGAACGGCGCGGGCAAATCCAGTATCTACCGCGCGCTGAATCTCCTGGCCGACATTGCCCAGGACCGCATAGTGCAGTCGCTGGCCGCGGACGGAGGGCTGCATTCCACCCTATGGGCCGGCCCGGAAACGTTTTCGCGCGCGATGATCAACGGCACGCTTCCCGTGCAGGGGACCCAGTCCCGGCAGGCGCCTGTCAGCCTGAAGCTGGGATTTTCCGGCGATACCTTTGGTTATGCCATTGATTTGGGTTTGCCTGAGAAACGCGACATGCCCCCCGGCAAAGCGATGTTTAACCGCGATCCCCACATTAAAACAGAAGTGGTCTGGCATGGTCCGCTGTACAGCAAAAGCGCGACGCTTGCGGATCGCCATGGGCCCGCCGTGCGGATACGCGATGAACGCGGCGTGTGGCAAACGCCGTTCCAGCACCTGGCGGTCTTCGACAGTATGATGACACACTGTATCGATCCGCTTAATGCGCCGGAGCTGCTGATGCTGCGGGAGACCATGCGCGGCTGGCGCTTTTACGATCATCTGCGTACCGACCGCGACGCCCCGGCGCGCCGGCCGCAGATTGGCACCTATACGCCGGTGCTGTCTGGGGACGGCGCCGACCTGGCCGCCGCCATCCAGACCATTTATGACATCGGCTTTGCCGAGGATTTGGACGAGACCATCGACGACGCATTCCCCGGCGCGGCGCTGCGCGTCGCGCAAAACGACGGTTACCTGGAGCTGCGCATGACGCAACACGGGCTGCTGCGCCCCCTGAAGGCCGCGGAACTGTCGGACGGCACGCTGCGCTTTTTGCTGCTGGCGGCGGCGCTGCATTCGCCTCGTCCCCCTGAGCTGATGATTCTCAATGAGCCGGAAACCAGCCTGCATCCTGAGCTGCTGCCGGCGCTGGCGCGCTTGATTACCGCCGCCGGGCGCAGAACGCAGATCGTGATTGTTTCCCATGCGGCGGCCCTGGTGGACGCACTGCGCGCGGCATCGTCAATCACGGCCATTGTGCTGCAAAAACGGCTGGGGGAAACGCTGGTGGTGGACGACGACGGGCCATTATGGCATTGGCCGGCGCGCTGATTCTTTTCCTCAACGGCGGAAAACCGTTCAACCAGGCGCGCCGGGGATGACGACACCGGAGGGGATTTTCCGGCCGGGTTATTTAAAATCCGCATAGGGGTTCAGCGGCTGCGGCGGCATTGCGAGGTCGCCCTGCCAGCCCGCCATCGAATAGCGCAGGTAAGCAAGGATATGGCTGGGCGTGTAGTCCTTGGCCTGCTGGATATCGATACCGGCGCCAAGAGTCCAGTGCGACGACAGGCGCCGTTCGATTAACGCCTGGACGGTATAGCCAAACCCGGAACTGTCGCCGCCCGACGATAGGATGTCGGCGGCGCCCACCCCCGCCAGGGGATAACGCCGCCGCTCTTCCGTCGAGGCGTGCGACCAGGATAACGAGGCGCCGAGCTGCCAGGCGACATTTTCCGCGCGCGCGCGATAATTTACCGGCACGGCCAGGGAAAAATAGCGCTGCGGGCTATAATACCCGCCCTGCCCCAGCGTATAGCCGCTCAAATCCCGGCGATAATGCCACAGCATCGAATTCAGCCCCACGGTGGCCCGCCGATCCTCTTCGTTAATCACCTTATAATAATACCCGCCCATCAGCCGTTCGCGGCTATTGTCGGCCACGTTTTTACCGGTCAGCTGATGCGCGCTCAGATCGCCCCACAGGCCGTTGGCGTTACCCTGATCATAACTCAGGCCCAGGCCGCCGCCGGTGGCGCGCACGCCGCCCCAGGTCATGCCGGTGCCGGGATCGCGAGCGCCGGCAAAGGACAGCAGCGAGCTGGAAACCGGCCGGCGCGAGGCGGTGGCGGTCCAGCCGAGACTGCGCCAATCGCCGCGATAAGCGACACCGCCCACCCAGTCGACCACCGGAAAACCCAGCGGCGTGGTGCCGATATCGGTTTTCCATTGGTCATTTTCCCAGCCGGCGCCCAGGCTAACGCCGGTCGCCGTTTGGCGGCGATTGCCGTGACAGGGCAAATCGGCGCACGTGCCGAAGGTGCCGCCGTAATCATTAGCCAGCGTTCCCGCGTCCATACGCACAATATCGGCGCGGCCAAAAGCCCGCCCCTGATCCCAGGGCATATCCGCCTGCAGCATGGTGGTATTAGCGCTCAGATCCGATTTGCCGGGGGTTCCGCCATCGCTCCAGAAATCATGGTCCAGGGTAAAGTTAACGTCCTGTTGACGATACAGCCCGCCGGCGTCGGCGCGGATACCGCGGCGCAGCCAGTCGTCGCCGGGGTTATGACGCGTCAGGCGGGTATACTCATCGTTATTCGCTGGGACGCCGGCGCTGAGGCCCGCGGCCTGCATGGCGGATTGATAGTCCGCGCGCGCTGCTTCCGGCTGGCCGCCCCGTTGCTCGACACGCGCTAAATCACGATAAATCAGCGTTTTATCCTGCCCGTTCGGCGCTGTTTGTACCCGTTTTTTCAGTTGCCGCAGCCCGGCCGCCGCCTGCGCCGCATCGCCGGCGTCCAGCCAGGCCATGGCGATGCGCCGCTGCTGATACAGGCTCAGTCCATCGGTCGTCGATCGCAGGTATTGCAACGCCCCGCGCGCTCCTGCCGGGTCGCCGTCGGCAAGCCTCCGCTCGATGACGTCAAGCCGGCGGTCTATGTCTTCCGCGCGTTTCTCCCGCTCCAGCCGCTGCGCCAGCTGGCGCATCCCTTCGCTCCACTGACCGGACGGCAGCCCGCGCAGATGGGTCAGCGCCGCATCGTCCCGCCCGCTGCCCGCCAGATACAGCGCATAAGCGTACACCTGTGCGGGATCGCCGGGATAGCGCCGCGCCAGCGCGGCCATCAGGGTGTCAGCCTCTGACACCCGGGCCGTATGGCGCAGCGCCTGGGCATAATGATACGCGGTCCAGATAGCGCCCGGCTCCAGGTCCAGCGCCTGCCGGTAACGCTGCGCCGCCTGCGCCCAGTGTCCCGCGCCGGCGTCGCGCCCGCCCTGGTCCGTGAGTAATGTCAATTGGATAGCGAGCTGCTTATCCCGCAGCTCTTGCCGCTGGCCCGGGGGAAGCTGCCCGAGATAATCCAGCGCCAGCTGCGGCGAGCGGCGCTGGTAAAGATTGACCAGCCCGCGCTGGGCGCTGCCGTTGTCGTGCTCAAGGGCCAGCGCGCGGCGATAAGCATATTCGGCCGCCGAGTCATTATCGCGCGCCACCGCCACATCGCCCAGGCCGACCCAAGCCCAGGCGTCCCGATCGTCAATACCGCGCGCCTGCCGGTAATAGCCATCCGCCTCAGCGAGATGCCCGGACTTAAGCGCGCGATCGCCCTGCTCCAACGCCCACCAGTAACGGTTGGTTTGAATCAGGCCCCGCCATTTTGCGCCATTAAAGCCATTTTGTTCAGCCTGCTGCGCCCGCGTAAAATAGTCCAGCGCCCGCAGGCGTTGGCCGGAGCGCGCATAGGCCAGCCCCATGGCGCCCAGCACTTGGGCATCGTCCGGCGTGGCGGCCAAAGCCTCGGTTAACGGCGCAATGGCGCCGGAGGAGGCGCCCTGTTCAATTTTTGCCAAACCCACCATCCTGGCCTGATAGCGCGGGTCGGCCAGCAGCGCCTGCCGCCGCCGCAGTTCCTGCTGCGCGGCGTCGGCAGACGCGCCGTCGTTGAATACCCTAAGGTAAAATTGCAGGGCCGACACGCTTTGCGCGTCCACCGGCGCTGCCTTTATCCGCGCCAGCCACATTTCGGCGGCGGGCTGCCGGCCCGCCGGGGTATTCGCCACCTGCCGCAGCCAGTCGATAGCCTGTTCGCTCCGGCCGGCGGCAAAGGCGTATTGGGCCAGTTGCAGGCGCAGGGCGACATTGCCCGGATACTGCCGGTCAAGGTCGGCCAATTGACGTTCGGCCTCGTCTTGGTGGCCGGGTACGCGGGCCACCAGTTGCCAATATTCCAGCGCCAGCTCCACCGGCGGCGGCTGGCCGCCGAACACCTGGTCGTACAAGGCGCGGGCCTCCGCCAGCCGGCCCGCCGTGGCCAGCAGGCGCGCCTGCTGCAGCCGCTGCTGTGTTTCCGGCCGCGCCAGCTCCAGGCTGAGCCGCGCCTGGCGAAATTCCGTTGAATCCGGCGCCAGCCGCTGGATTTTTTCCAGCCGCTCCCGCGCCTGGTCCTGGTTGCCTTCACGCAGATCCAGACGCAGCTGGGCCGCCAGCACTTGCGGACTATCGGGCGCGATTAACGCTAAACGGTCCAGTGACTGGCGCACCAGCGGGTCCTGATGATTAGCCTCGCCCAGTCTGACCTGCGCCAGCAGCCACTGCTCCGGCGCTATGGCCGGCGGCTGCCCGGCGCGTACGGGCGGCATAACGGCTAGCGACAAGGCCACGCCCAACACCATCATCAGCGCCTTGCCCACCGGCCCTTGTGCGGGGCGGCGTATGGCGGCCGGAAGGCTGCCCCCGGCGCCCCATGGCGCGATAAAACGAACGGTGGGCATGCGTTATTCCCCGTCGCCCGCGGATAAACGACGGCGGCTGAGGGCGCGTAAACCACACCAGAGCACCATGGCGGCCAGCACCACGGCGATCACCGCCATCAGCGCCAGTATTACCGGATGATGGGCCAGGGCATTCCAGACACGTTCCCACCAGGGCAAATGACCGACGTAATAGGTATCGCCCACCTTCAGGCTGTTGACGCCGGAATCGCGGATAAGCGCCACCGAACCGAAAACCCGCGCCTTTTGCAGATTATCCGCCATGGCATTGTTAAGCAGGGCGTTGCCGTCCGGTCCCTTCGCCAGCAGCGCCACGATGCTGCGCTGATTGAAGTAAGGCGACTGCAGGCCGACCACGGCGGCGATGGATCCCTGCGCGGCGATCTGGGTACTGGTATCGGCCAGGGCGTCCACGTCCGGCGTGGTATTGTCCGGCAGCGCCGCCTGGCGCACCGGCTGGTTGATCCAATCGCGGGTGGCGGCCAGCAGCAACTGGGCTTTTTTGCCGTCGCGCATGCCGTCGTTTCGCAAGACCGCGGGCAGATCACCTATCAGCAAAATATCGGCATCGACGGCGCTCACCTGCGACCCGTCCTCGCTCAGGCGCATGCCCAGGGCCGGATAACCGGTTAGCGCGCCGATATTACCCAGCGTGTTCAGCAGGGTGGTCAACTGTAGCGGCTGCGGTTTCGGCGGCACCAGCACCAGCGTCTGCGACAGATCGGCCAGGCGGCTGAAGGGATAACCCGCGTTGGCGAAAGCGCGCAGATCCGGCATCGCCATAAAATGCCGGTAGCCGGAAAAATCGATAGTCGAACTGTCGTCGATCACCACATGATTGGGCACCGTGGTGTAGGTTTCACAACGCCCCTCCGCGCCGCCGGCCAATAGCGAGGTATAGTCGAAAGCAAAACGGATCTGGTTAACCGCGCCAAGCTTCAGCGCCGGAATCATCAAGTCCCGGTGATCGGCCAGCAGGCCCCGCAACAGCGACAGGTGCAGCAGCTGCGGACCGTCGTCATGGCCGGGCAGCAGGATAAAGTCCTGCACAAACTGATTATTCAGGCTGACGCTCAGCCGCGAGGTATTTTTCAGCTGGGGCGAGGTGTAGCGGTAGCGCAAACGCATATCGATACCCTGGCTGTTGATCAAAAACAGATCGGGCGGCAGGTTCATATTCAGGCTAATGGGCGTGGGCACGATCCCGTCCGCCTGCAGCTGTTCGGGGTACTGCTTAAGCTCGCCAAAATTCATCGGCCGGTCGGTGCGGACCCAGTTGGGCGCGTCATAGGGCTGGCGCGGCTGAAGCTGCTCCACGCTTTCCACCGCCACCGCCTGCCCGCGAAACAGCATGTTGCCCTGCGCAATGCCTTTCACCGCCGTAAGCAGATCCGCATCATCGCGCCCGGTTATCAGCAGCAGTTTAATAAAAGGATTATCGCGCGGGCTGACCATCGCCACCGCCGGGCCGGTGGCCGGCGGCATATCACGCAGGAAATCCGGCCGGCCGGCGTTGGTGGCGAACACCACCGCATGGCGATCGGGCTCGCGATTGTACAACACCGGGAACGTCTGGCCGCGCCATTGCGCCCTGACGCCGAACCAGGAGGCCAACATCGCCGCGGCCTGCTGCTGGCCCGCATCCGGCGCGGCGGCAAAGACCATCGGCAGCGTCAGCGGCCCGGTATCGCGCGCATCGAAAAACGGCATGGGGAAACGCGATAAATCATTCTTCAGCGGCAGTGTTTGATAGCGCAGCGCCAGCGAGCTGCCTTTGCCGATCTCCAGCCACAGGGTGGTATTGGCCGGATTCTCGCAGATATTCTGGTAGTGGCCGACAAACTCCAGCCGGATACGATTAAAATCGGTGATATAGCGCGGATCGATGGGTACCTGTACCTGGTTTTCCTTGCCCAACTGCTGCTGACCGATAGCCTGCACCGCCATCAGCTGATCGTTAAGATAAACCTTCAGATGCGACTGCACCGGGATAAGCGACGGCGACGGCGTATAGTGTAAATTCAGCATCGCCTGGGTAACCACCTCATCGCCGCGCACGCCGAATTCAACCTGGCCGTTAGGCTGGATGCCGCGCAGGGTCATGGTGCCGGGCGGCGGCGCGATGACGGCAAAGGGCAGCGTGATGTCGCGCACCGGGGCGCCTGGCATCGGCGCATCCGGCCCGCGGAAAGCCGCATCGGGCGCAGGCGCCTGCTCATCCCGCGTCCCGGTTGCGGCCCCGTTTAACGTCAACGCCGGGGGCGCCGCCTCTGCCGGGCCGCCGGCGCCGGATACCGGCGCCGCGCTGGCGAATAGCGCGACGGTGAGCAAAGTCCATATCAGGTTTTTCATCGGTTAGTCATCATTGAGGGGTTTCATCGCTGCGGACGGGCCGCGGGGGATTGCGTGGCAGGAAAGAAGCGATCCAGCCACCGGCGTTAAAAATAAGGACGATTAGCGGACGCAGCGCCGGCGGCGCGATATCCAGCATGCGCAGATAGCCGCGCGCGCCGAGGGCCAGCACTTCGCCCAGGCTTTCCAGCGGCTTGTCCTCCGGAAAGCTATCGCCGCGCACCACCCAGCTGTCGGCGCGGGCAAAGGTACACTGGATAAAATCCACATGCTGCTGAAGCGTCAGGGGTGCCAGCTGGATGCCGGCCTGGCGGCCGCCCGCGCGGCTAACGCGGCAGGGAAAGGCATACTCCTGCCGTCCGCGGCTGAGCAGCAGGGTGATATCCTGACCGGGCTGCAATACATCGCAGGTGTGCATCTCAAGCCCCGCGCCGCTGTCCGAAAAATTGTGCATGACGCAGCCGTGCACATGGCCGTCCCGGGTGGCGATCGCCGCCGGCAGCACGGTATCCACCCGGTGCGCCGCGCGAATCTGTTTAGCCTCGAAGGCCACGGCAATGGCGCCGCCAAGAATAATCAGGTTGTACAGCACCCAGGCAAGGCTTATCACCACGGTCAGCAGTTCGTCGCCGCGGCTATAGGTCAGGCGCCAGGCGCCGGCCGCCAGCCCGGCGACGTTCAGCAGCATCAGCACCAGATAGGGACGGGTGATTGTCCAGTCGATATAGGATTGATCGTTCAGGCGGCCCTTGGCGGTGACGTTAAACGTGCCGGCGTAGGGATTGAGCAGCGCCATGGTGGTCGGCCGCGCGATATACCAGGCCAGCACCGTTTCGTAGATCTCGCTCCAGAACGAGTGGCGGTACTTGCCCTGCACCCGGGAGGTCGTCAGGCTGGCATGGACCATATGGGGCAAAACATACAGGGCGATGGCGACGGCCGGCGCGTAGATGATATAGGCATGCAGCAGCAGAAACGCCAGCGGCGCGGTCAGGAATATCAGCCGTGGGATGCCCGCTAGGAAATGCAGCATGGCGTTGGCGTAACATAAACGCTGCGCCAGTTTCAGCCCTTTGCCGAGCAGCGGGTTATCGATGCGGAAAATCTGCACCATGCCCCGCGCCCAGCGAATGCGCTGGCTGATATGCGCCGACAGGCTTTCGGTTGCCAGGCCGGCGGCCTGCGGAATACGGATGTAGGCTGAACTGTAGCCATGCCGGTGCATCCGCAGCGACGTATGGGCGTCCTCGGTGACGGTTTCCACCGCAATACCGCCGATCTCATCCAGCGCAGAGCGGCGCAATACCGCGCAGGAGCCGCAGAAGAAACTGGCGTCCCACAGGTCGTTGCCGTCCTGTACCAGGCCGTAAAACAGCTTTCCCTCGTGCGGCGTGCGGCGTACACGACCCAGGTTGCGCTCAAAAGGGTCCGGCGAAAAAAAGTGATGGGGCGTTTGCAGCATGCCCAGGCGCGCGTCCTTGAAAAACCAGCCGACGGTCAGTTGCAGGAACGAGCGCGTCGGCACATGATCGCAGTCAAAAATAGCCACCAGCTCGCCTTTGGCCTGTTGGAGCGCGTAGTTGATATTGCCCGCCTTGGCGTGTTCATGACGAGGCCGGGCGATATATTCCACGCCGATTTCCCGGGCAAACTCGGCGAATTCCGCACGGTTACCGTCATCAAGCAGATACAGGGTGATTTTCTCTTTCGGCCAGTCGATGCCGAGAGCCGAATACAGCGTGGGTTTCACCACGCTGAGGGCTTCGTTATAGGTGGGGATCAGCACATCAATGGTCGGCCAGCTGGCGATATCCGCCGGCATGGGCGTCGGCTGGCGATTAAGCGGCCACAGGGTCTGGAAATAGCCCAGCACCAGCACCGTCCAGGAATACGTCTCCGCGCCAAGCAACAGCAACCCCCATACCAGGCTCACCGGATCGCTCCAGTTCAGCGTGGCGGTATAGCGCCACCACAGATACCGGCATGACACGGTTAACGACAAAACAATCAGCATCAGGGCCGGGAAGCGCCCCGCCATATCGCGCACGATCATCGCGATGCCCCACAACAGCATCACAAACACAAACTGCGCCAGATAGCCGAAGGGCTGGGAAATGCAAAAACCGGCCAGCACCGCCGCGACAAGCCCGGCCAGGATCATTAACGCGCGGCTTAACAGGCGGCGCAGACGCGCGCTTGCAACCGGCGCGGCGGCAATCCGCGCGGCAGGCGCCCGGCGCCCGGCCACAGTACGCAGCCGGCGGCGCAAACGCGCCCGCCAGCGCCGGGAAATATCGCCATAAAGCGCCCGCTGGCGCACGCCCCCGGCGGGCATAATCAGCAATAGCCACAGCGTTTGCAGCACATAGCGGACCAGATCGAGCGGGCGGGGACGCGCGGCGGAAACATGGGGATACCAGCGCCCGCGCTGGCGACGGATGCGTTGCCAGGCCGGCGTTTCGAACCGCAGCAACAGCCAGCCGGCAATCACGCAAACCATCATCAGCGCCGCGGCCGGCCGGGAAGCGCCCGCCCGGCGGTAGCCACGGTAGCGGTCACGCAGCGCCGAATGCACCGGCGGCGGCAAGAACACCGACAGGACGCCGGGCCGCCGGGAATTCATTGTTCACCGTTGCGCAAATGGATCAGGCACCAATTGGCCAGAGTAGTCAGCTCCTGGCTGATTTTGCTGTGCGGCATAAATGCGCCCACCGGTTGCAGCGCCGCCAGGGACTCCGCCATCGCCTCGTCGCGATGCAATACCACCGGCAGCAAGTTCGGCAGGCTTTGCTGCCAGAGCAGCAGCAGGTCCTGCTGCAAGGCGCTGGCGGGAACAAATTGGTTAACCACATAATGAGCATGCCGGGGCAAGGATTGCTGATGCAGGCGCACATGGCACTGGGCGTCGGCCTGCAGGAGGGTAAACACGCCGTCGGCCAGGGATACCGCCTGGGTCGCCAGGGCAGACTCGCCGGCGGGGACGTCCAGCACGATCCAATGATAGGCCGACAGGGATTTCAATTGGGCAATGTTCTCCCGCCAGTCGGTCAATGAGTCCAACGCCTGCGTCCCGTCGGCCAGCCGGCCGAAGGGCAGAAAATCGAGCAGTTGGCTATAGCGCATGGCGCCATGCTGCCAGCCGGCGCCGGCCTGCACGGCGCTGGCCCAACCGCGCGGGGCGGAAAAAGGCATGGCGAAATGCAGGCGCAACAGGTTATCCGGTGAAAAATCAATTGCCAATACGTTCTCGCCCAATTGGGCCAGCGCCCAGCTCAGGCCGGCGGCCACCGATGTCGTGCCCGTCGCGCCCCGGATACCCCGCAGGGCTATGACCGGCATGATATGACTCCGCAAGAACGGTAAACCATGGCCACGGCAGGCTTCATGAAGCTTCCGCCTGGGATGCGTCATACGCCACGCCGGCCAATTCGGCCAATAGCGGCCAGCGCGACATCATCAGCGGAATTTTTTCCGCCCGGGTTATATCGACATAATTTAATTCCGGCAGGGAAAAGAGGTGACTTAACACAGCAAAATCATCACTCTCATCATGCGCTGCCGCGCCAGGGTCTATGCTATCCAGTTTTATTTTCCTTTATACGGTGCCATTACCTGGGTTTGGCATTAATCCAGCAAAAATTAAATCAGCGTAAAATAGGGTTCTGATGTAGCTAATTAACTGGTCATTTCATTCCAGAATGGTAATATTTATTATACTCCAGTATTCGATGCCGGCCCAAGCACACTTTAAAGACTTTCAATCCCGTTGCTTTTACACCTACTGCAAGCAGATAAAAATGGCACTGTCTTTTCCTTTTGGCATAAAAAATTGTTGGGATGATACGTCTTTAATGCAACCCCGGGGGCTGTACTGGGTCAATACCGATACCGAGCCGGCCGCCTATGAGCTGTGCGGGCAAGTGGTGGACGCACAGCGGCCAGATGTAATAATTTCAGTTATATATCAGAAAGATAACCCCACGTCCCTCCCCTGCACCTCGACATTGCCGCCTGAACATGCCCTGATCGTCCGTTTATTATCAGCCGAGGATAAAACCCATTATTATCATCAGGCGGCAGGGAAAAAAGCGTTAACCGGCTTGCCGGTTGATATCAGTCGCCTGCCGCAGATCAAAAATCAACTGTTGATATTTATGTTGACCGCCGCGGCAGGGAATGATCTGGCGCCAAATGATTTTAACCAGTGGCTGCTTGAAATTGCCAGCCAATGCGCGCGCCAGAATTGCGCTATGCTCATTCTCTGTTATGGCAAGGGAATTCATGCCCTCATTCCGCGTTTATATGTCCAAAACCGCGTATTATATGGATTGGCTACGCTAAATTCAGCCCATTACCCACCGCAATATGTAATGTCCTGGTGGCACAATCAATTCGGCGTGGAAGCAAATACCGCGTACGCTTTACAGCCGCGCAGTCCCGGCTGGGAAATAGCGGCCTCTCCGGCATCCGCGCAACATATTAATAACCACAGTGACGATCAATGGATGTATCTTGCGGAAAACAGTATTTTGGAAGGCGCGCCGCCCTTATCGGATAAGTGGTTTATTTTTGCCGACAACCAGCGCCTGGTGGACCGTGGCCTGCGCGCACGCGCCGCCACGCTGATTTTTGCCCTCAGCGCCAACGACCAGATTGAAACGCTGGCCCGGCAAATTCATCTCCTGCGTATCCGGCGCGGCAACGCGCTCAAAATTGTCGTCAGGGAAATGTACCCCGCCCTGCGCTATATCGATCAACGCTTATTACAGGCCTGCGGCGCTAATTTAATCGTGCCGCACGCGGCGAGGCTATCCAGCTTCCTGACGCTGCTGGACGACATCCAGCAAGGCACGTTTAATCGCTATGTACCGGAAAATATTGAATTATTGCTGCAAGGGCGGCTGCCCGACCGCCACAAAGGTTTTTTGCCGCTGCCGGTATTTTGCGAGGTGATGCAATCCATCCTGGGACAGCCTACCCTTGCGGTAGAAACCCGCGGCGTACTGCTTGCCCTGCGCCCGGTCGGCGGCATCAGCCCGCAGCAGGCCATGTCGTTGTGCCATCTGCGCCGCGACGGCGACGTGCTTACCCTCACCGACAGCCATCTGTATTTGTTTTTATCCAACTGCCAGACCAGCGATGTGGATAGCGTGCTTAATTTCTTATTCAGCCTGCCTGCCGCCGACATGTTCCAAAACCGCACCCTGTGGTATCAGGATAATGCTATCCAGGCGGAGGTTCGCCGCCTGTCGGGGCTGGCCGTGCCGCCTGAGCCGCCGCCCGCCGCCGCCGAGCCGTCCCGGGACGCGCCGCCGGGTAAAAGACGCCGGCTACCCGTACCCCTCATCGTGCAACTGGACGGCAAGCCATTACCGCCTTCGTTTTCACCCCCGCGCAATAATAAAGGCTACGGACAATGAACATCGTCGATATCCTGCAAATGTTCTGCTTGGCGGCGGTGATATTTATCCCGCTCGGGTTTATGGCGCATAAATATTTGCCGCTGTGGCGTAATCGCTTTAATGCATGGTTTTTATCCCCCCGCTATCTGCGTCCGATCAGGGCAAGCCATGTCAAAACCCACCTGGCGATGAAAATAAACCACCGGTCAACGGCGGATAAGCCGGCACATGATGAATAACCCGCGCGTTAACACCTCCGTTTTTCAGATCGGGCAGACCTGGCGCGGACTGGGTGGCTGGAATTATTATTTTTTACTGAAATTTATCCTGCTCTGGCTGGGCTATTTGCATGTCGACGCGCTGGCCAACCTGTTTTTCGCCTCCTGTCTGCTGTTTCCCCTGCCCACGGCGCGTCTGCACCGCTGGCGCCAATGGCTGGCGCTGCCGTTTGGCCTGGCCTTGTTTTACCATGATACCTGGCTGCCGGGCTGGCGTTCCATTCTCCATCAGGGCGCGGATGTCAGCGGCTTTAGCATCGACTATTTGCTGGAATTGACCGATCGGTTTATCAACTGGCGATGGATTGGCGTCGCCTTCGTGCTATTGGTAGGGTATCTGTTTGTGGCGCAATGGCTGCGCATTACCACCTTCACGGTGGCGGGCCTGCTGTGGCTCAACCTGAGCCTGCTGTTGCCCCCGGGGCTGACCCAGGCGCCGCCCGCGGCCGCCACGCCTGCGCCCGTCGCCCAGCGCGCGCAGGAAACGGCGCCGGCGCAAAACCTGCCCAATACGGTCAGCGGTCCACCGACCAACGCCAATCTCGATGCCTACCTGCAGCAATTTTATCAGCGCGAGCAGGCCAGGCAAACGCCGTTCCCGCAGACGCTGCCCCCCGATGCCCAGCCGTTTGATTTACTGGTGATCAATATCTGTTCCCTGGCCTGGTCGGATCTGGATGCCGCCCAGCTGTCCGCGTCCCCGCTGTGGTCGCGATTTGACCTGCTGTTCACCGACTTCAACTCCGCCACCGCCTACAGCGGCCCGGCGTCAATTCGTCTGCTGCGCGCCAGCTGTGGTCAAACATCCCATCATGATTTGTACCAACCCGCCGCCCGGCAATGCTATCTGTTCGACAACCTGGCGAAACTGGGCTTTGGCGAACAGCTGGCGATGGATCATAGCGGCGTCTTCGGTAATTACATCGGCAACCTGCGCCAGGACGCTGATATGCAGGCGCCTATCATGTCGCAGGCGGGCCTGGGTCATGAACTGGCCTCCTTCGACGGCGAGCCTATTTTTGACGATGGGCAACTGATGGCCCGCTGGCTGGCAAACCAGTCCCGGGCGGCCACCGGGCGCAGCGCGACATTTTTTAACCTGATCGCGTTGCACGACGGCAATCGTTTTGTCGGCGCAGCCAAAGGCGCCGATTACCGTACACGCGCGCAAACCCTGCTTTCCCAGCTCAACGCCTTTATGGACCAGTTGGATAAATCCGGCCGCCGGGTGATGCTGATCGTGGTGCCGGAACACGGCGCCGGGCTTGTTGGCGATAAAATGCAGATCTCCGGCCTGCGCGATATTCCCAGCCCCGCCATTACCCATATTCCGGTCGGCGTAAAATTCTTCGGCACGCGCGCGCCGCATCCGGCCCAGGCGCTGAACATCACCGCCCCCAGCAGCTATCTGGCCATTTCCGAACTGGTGGCCCGTTCGGTGGACGGCAAGGTCTTCACCACGTCCCTCCTGGATTGGCCGGCGTTAGGCGCCAATCTGCCCACCACCCCCAAGGTGGCGGAAAATGAAAACGCGGTGGTGATGGAATACCAGGGCAAAGTGTATATCCGCCTCAATGGCGGCGGCTGGGTGCCCTACCCGCAATAATGGATAATCCCCGGGCGATGGCCTCCGCCGCCCGGCGCGGGTAGACGGCGCCCCACATCGCCACCATGCCGGCTCAACGCACTGGCCGGCAGCCACCCGGGCTGACCGGCGGCGGGTTCATTTTTGCCAGGATGTCCGGATGGGCGACTAAATAGTTTTCCACGATATGTTCAATCTCCGCCTGTTGTTGCGGCGAAAAATCGCCGCTCGCCGGCCTCTGCGCCGGCGCGGGCACCGGCGACACCGCCCATAGCAGACCGGATGCCAGCAGGCAGGCTAAAAACAACAGTATATTAACGACGATATATTTCATTTTCTTGTCGACCTCTTACCGCTGCCGGACATATTCTCAATACGTTATAGACGCGCCGTCGAATATCGTTAACCAGGCAAATATCTATTGAGCTGGTTATTCGTCTTGCCTTACGCGTTCCTGATAAAGCCAATATAACCAAGCAACTATAAAACCTTTATAAAAATAAAGGGCCGGGCTATAAATTTTTTATATACATTTCTGGAATTAAACCATCTACAAAACCTGCCGCGGCATTTGCGCTATTTTTATAAAATTTTTACACCCGGCAGGAGTAATTTTACATTAACTTTTCAGACAAAAATTTACACTCGCAGCACCTGAGAATTTCCTCTGGAGGTGCACTGTGGGTATGGCTTTGATAACCGGTATCGTGCTGGTGTTTTTACTGTTGGGCTATTTGGTTTATGCCCTGATTAACGCGGAGGAATTCTGATGGCTTCCAGCGCGTTTTTGTTGATTTTCAGCTACATGGCCGTGCTGCTGATCCTGGCGCGCCCTTTGGGGCTAGGGCTAAGCAGATTCATTAACGATCGGCCCGCGCCCGGTTTCGCCGGCATCGAGCGCCGGTTATGGCGATTGTGCGGCGTGTATAAACAGGACATGAACTGGCGCGGCTACCTGTTGGCCATTTTATTGTTCAATGTGCTCGGCATTATCCTATTGCTGGCGATGTTAATGCTCCAGGATCGCTTGCCGTTAAACCCGCAGCATTTGCCGGCCCTCTCCTGGCATCTGGCGCTGAATACCGCCATCAGCTTCGTCACTAATACCAACTGGCAGTCCTACGCCGGCGAAAGCACCATGAGCTATTTTAGCCAGATGGTGGGTTTAACCGTGCAGAACTTCCTGTCGGCGGCCACCGGCATCGCCGTGGCGTTTGCGCTGATCAGGGGGTTTGCCAACCGGTCGGTGGCCACGCTCGGCAACGCCTGGCGTGATATGGCGCGCATCACGCTTTATATCCTGCTGCCGCTGGCGCTGCTGATCGCCCTGATCAGCATCAGCCAGGGCACCCTGCAAAATTTCAGTGATTATCTCAGCCTGACGACGCTTGAGGGCGCCAAGCAAACGTTGCCGATGGGGCCGGTAGCGTCGCAGGAAGCGATAAAAATGCTCGGCACCAACGGCGGCGGCTTCTTTAACGTTAACTCCGCCCATCCGTTTGAAAACCCGAATTACATCACTAATTTTATCCAGATGATTGCCATCTTCCTCATTCCGGCGGCGCTGTGCTTTGCCTTCGGCAATGTCGTGCGCGACCATCGCCAGGGCCATGCCTTGCTCTGGGCCATGTCGCTGATGTTTATCGCCGCGGTAGCGGTGGTGATGTGGGCGGAGCTGAACGGCAACCCGCACTTCCTGCAATTCGGGGCGGACAGCGCCATCAACATGGAAGGCAAGGAAAGCCGTTTCGGCATCCTTAATTCCAGCCTGTTCGCGGTGATCACCACATCGGCCTCCTGCGGGGCGGTTAACGCCATGCACGATTCCTTTACCGCGCTCGGCGGCATGATGCCGATGTGGCTGATGCAAATCGGCGAGGTGATATTCGGCGGCGTCGGCTCGGGCCTGTACGGCATGCTGCTGTTTGTGCTGCTGGCGGTGTTTATCGCCGGGTTGATGATCGGCCGTACTCCGGAATACCTGGGTAAAAAGATCGAAGTGTGGGAAATGAAAATGACCGCCATCGCCATCCTTATTACCCCCGCCCTGTCGCTGCTGGGCACCGCGCTGGCCATGATGACCGAAGCCGGGCGCGCCGGCATGTTCAATCCCGGCGCGCACGGCTTTAGCGAGGTGCTCTACGCCGTGTCCTCCGCCGCGAATAACAACGGCAGCGCCTTCGCCGGCCTGAGCGCCAACACCCCGTTCTGGAACCTGCTGCTGGCGGTCGCCATGCTGCTGGGCCGTTTCGCGGTGATTGTGCCGGTGATGGCGATTGCCGGCTCGCTGGCGATCAAGAAGGTGCAGCCGGTCGGCAGCGGCACGTTGCCCACCCACGGCCCGCTGTTTATTTCCCTGGTCATCGGCTCGGTGCTGTTGGTCGGCGCGCTTAACTTTATCCCCGCGCTGGCGCTTGGCCCGGTGGCGGAACATTTGCAACTGCTTGGTCATTAATCGCGGGAGTTTGAAGCCATGAGTCGTAATCAAAAAGCGCTGTTTGACGGAGCGCTGATGCGCGTCGCTCTTGCGGATGCGTTTAAAAAGCTGGATCCGCGCGTGCAGTTTCGCAATCCGGTGATGTTTGTCGTGTACCTGGGCAGTATCCTGACGCTGCTGCTGGCGGCAGGCATGGCGGCGGGACTGACCGCAGGGAATGTCGGTTTTACCGCCCATGTTTCGCTCTGGCTGTGGTTTACCGTGTTGTTCGCCAATTTTGCCGAGGCGCTGGCGGAAGGGCGCAGCAAGGCCCAGGCGGAAAGCCTGAAAGGCGTGAAAAAAACCAGCTGGGCGAAAAAGCTCGCCGAGCCGCGTTATGGCGCCGCCACCAGCAAAGTGGCCGCCGACGCGTTGCGCAAGGGTGATGTGGTGTTGGCCGAGGCCGGGGATATTATCCCCTGCGACGGCGAAGTGATTGAAGGGGGCGCGTCCGTGGATGAAAGCGCCATTACCGGTGAATCCGCGCCGGTAATCCGCGAGTCCGGCGGCGACTTCGCCTCGGTGACCGGCGGGACGCGCATTCTGTCCGACTGGCTGGTGATAACATGCAGCGCCAATCCCGGCGAAACTTTCCTGGATCGCATGATTGCCATGGTAGAGGGGGCCAAGCGGCGTAAAACCCCCAATGAAATCGCCCTGACCATCCTGCTGGTGGCGCTGACCATTGTGTTCCTGCTGGCGACGGCGACGCTGTATCCGTTCTCGGCCTGGGGCGGCGCGCCGGTGAGCATCACGGTGCTGGTGGCCCTGCTGGTCTGCCTGATCCCCACCACCATCGGCGGCCTGCTGTCGGCCATCGGCGTGGCCGGGATGAGTCGGATGCTGGCGGCCAACGTTATCGCCACCAGTGGGCGCGCGGTGGAGGCGGCCGGCGATATCGATGTCCTGCTGCTGGATAAAACCGGCACCATTACGCTTGGCAACCGTCAGGCCACCCGCTTTATGCCCGCCCCCGGCGTCAGCGAAGAAGCGCTGGCGGACGCGGCCCAGCTGGCGTCGCTTGCCGATGAAACGCCGGAAGGCCGCAGTATCGTGGTGCTCGCCAAGCAGAAATTTAATCTGCGCGAACGCAATTTACAGAGCCTTGACGCCACCTTTATCCCGTTCTCGGCCCAGACGCGCATGAGCGGCGTCAATATCCAGCAGCGCATGATCCGTAAAGGGGCGGTGGATTCCATTCGCCGCCATATCGAAAGCAACGGCGGCCGTTTTCCCGCCGGGGTCAGCAGCCTGGTGGAAGAGGTGGCGCGCAGCGGCGGCACGCCGCTGGTGGTGGCGGAAGATGCGCGCGTTCTGGGTGTTGTGGCCCTGAAGGACATTGTTAAGGGCGGCATAAAAGAACGTTTTGCCGAACTGCGCAAGATGGGCATCAAGACCGTGATGGTGACCGGCGATAATCCGCTGACCGCCGCCGCCATCGCGGCCGAGGCCGGGGTGGATGATTTCCTCTCCGAAGCGACGCCCGAGGCCAAGCTGGCCTTGATTCGCCAATACCAGGCCGAAGGACGGCTGGTGGCCATGACCGGCGACGGCACCAACGATGCGCCGGCGCTGGCGCAGGCGGATGTGGCGGTGGCGATGAATTCCGGTACCCAGGCGGCAAAAGAGGCGGGCAATATGGTCGACCTGGACTCCAACCCCACCAAGCTGCTGGAAGTGGTGCATATCGGCAAGCAAATGCTGATGACGCGCGGGTCGCTGACCACGTTCAGTATCGCCAACGACGTCGCCAAATATTTTGCCATCATCCCGGCCGCCTTTGCGGTGACCTATCCGCAATTAAATATGCTGAACGTAATGCATCTGCACTCGCCCGGCTCCGCCATTTTGTCGGCGGTGATATTTAACGCCCTGGTGATCGTCTTCCTGATCCCGCTGGCGCTGAATGGGGTAAGTTACCGTCCCATGGGCGCCGCCGCCCTGCTGCGCCGCAACCTGTGGATCTACGGCATGGGCGGGCTGCTGATACCCTTTGCCGGCATCAAGCTGATTGATTTGATTTTGACCGTTTTAGGTCTGGGCTAAGAGGAACCATCATGAGCCAATTACGACCCGCCTTGATTTTACTGGTGCTGCTGACACTTATCACCGGCGTTGTTTATCCTTTATTGACCACCCAGTTGGCGCAGTGGTGGTTTCCCGCGCAGGCCAATGGCTCATTGCTGGAGGCCGGCGGCGAAACGCGGGGTTCCGCGCTTATCGGGCAGAATTTTACCCGGCCCGAGTATTTCCAGGGCCGTCCGTCGGCCACCGGCGATACGCCCAATAACCCCCTGGCCTCGTCGGGCAGCAATCTGGCCGCGAGCAATCCGGCGCTGGACGAAGCGGTAAAACAACGCGTGGCGGCGCTGCGCGCGGCCAACCCGCAGGCCGGCGGCCCCATCCCGGTGGATCTGGTGACGGCATCGGGCAGCGGCCTGGATCCGCATATTTCGCCGCAGGCAGCCCTTTGGCAGGTGCCTCGGGTCGCGGCAGCGCGTAGACTGGCCCAGGAACAGGTGCGCCAATTGGTTGAACAACAGACGTCGCGGCCGTTGCTCGCTTTTCTCGGCGAACCGACGGTAAACGTACTGGAACTTAACGTAGCGCTGGATAAACTTCCCCAGTCTTAAGGACCGCCATGAGCGACGATGAACCCCAGCGTCCCGACCCGGACGCGTTATTGCTGCAGGCGGCCAATAAGCAACGCGGCAAACTGAAAATCTATTTCGGCGCCTGCGCCGGCGTGGGAAAAACCTGGTCGATGCTTACGGAAGCCCGTCGCCTGCGGGCGCAGGGGCTCGATGTGCTGGTGGGGGTGGTGGAAACGCACGGCCGCGCTGAAACCGAGGCCTTGCTGGACGGGCTGACCGTGCTGCCCCGGCGCCCCACCGGCCGGCACCGGCATCAGGAGTTTGATCTGGACGCCGCGCTGGCCCGGCGTCCGGCGGTGATCCTGATGGACGAGCTGGCGCATACCAACGCGCGCGGCTCGCGCCATCCCAAGCGCTGGCAGGATGTCGACGAGCTGCTGGATGCCGGCATCGACGTGCTGACCACCATCAATGTCCAGCATCTGGAAAGCCTGAACGACGTGGTGAGCGGCGTCACCGGCATCCGGGTACGGGAAACCGTGCCGGACCCGTTTTTCGATTCGGCGGATGAAGTGGTGCTGGTGGATCTGCCCCCCGACGATCTGCGCCAGCGATTAAAAGAGGGCAAGGTGTATATCGGCGATCGCGCCGAACGGGCCATAGAAAATTTTTTCCGCAAAGGCAACCTATTCGCCCTGCGCGAACTGGCCTTGCGCCGCACCGCCGATCGGGTGGACGACCAGATGCGGGTCTGGCGCGACGCCAGCGGCGGCGAGGACAAGGTGTGGCATACGCGCGACGCCATCTTGCTGTGCATCGGCAATAACACCGGCAGCGAAAAGCTGGTGCGCACGGCGGCCAGGCTGGCGGCCAAGCTCGGCAGCGTCTGGCATGCCGTCTACGTGGAAACCCCCTCGCTGCACCGCCTGGCCGAGTCGCGCCGGCGCGGCATCCTGCGCACCCTGCAGCTGGCCCAGGAATTGGGCGCGGAAACGGCCACCCTATCCGATCCCAGCGAGGTCAACGCGGTGCTGCGCTACGCCCGCGAGCACAACCTGGGAAAAATCATCACCGGCCGCCGCCCGGCCAAACCCTGGCGCAGGGACAGCTTTGCCGACCGGCTGGGCCGCCTTGGGCCCGACCTGGACCTGATCATCGTGGCGCTGGATGAACCGCCGGCCGATCCTCCCGGCAGGCTGGCGGACAGCCGATCTTTTACCGATAAATGGCGGGTGCAGCTGCGCGGCTGCCTGGCGGCGGCGGCGCTCTGCGCCCTGATTACCGTCGGCGGCCACTGGCTGCTGCCCGGCGTGGATCCCACCAATATGGTGATGATCTATCTGCTCGGCGTGGTGATCGTGGCCCTGCGCTACGGCCGCTGGCCGTCGGTAGTGGCGACCGTGCTGAACATCGTTATTTTCGACATGGTGTTTATCGCGCCTACCGGCACCATGGCGGTATCGGATGTGCAATACCTGTTCACCTTCGGCGTGATGCTGACCGTCGGCATCATTATCGGCAACCTGACGTCGGGGGTACGTTACCAGGCGCGCGTGGCGCGTTATCGGGAACAGCGCGTGCGCCATCTTTATGAAATTTCCAAGGCGCTGAGCGGCGCGCGCGGCATGGACGAGATTGCCCAAACCTGCCAGCGCGTCATCGACAGTACGCTACAGGCACGCAGCGAGCTGCTGCTGGCGCAGGAAAATGGCGAGCTGAAGGCCATTGGCGCCGCCGGCAACCTGACGACCCTGCCAGACGCCGCCATTTCCCGCTGGAGTTTTGATAAAGGGCAGCCGGCCGGCGCCGGCACCGATACCCTGCCAGGCGTGCCCTATCAGATACTGCCGCTGAAAACCACCGGCAAATCACTCGGGCTGCTGGTGATTGAACCCGCCAACCTGCGCCATCTGCTGATCCCCGAACAGCAGCGTATGCTGGAAACTTTTACGGTACTTATCGCCGGCGCGCTGGAACGCATGGCGCTGACCCGCAGCGAAGAACACGCGCGCCTGGCCGCCGAGCGCGAGGAGCTGCGCAATGCCCTGTTGTCGGCCCTATCCCACGATCTGCGCACCCCGCTGACGGTGCTGTTCGGCCAGTCGGAAATTTTGACCCTTGACCTGGCGGCGGAAGGATCGAAATACGCGCCGCAGGCTAGCCAGATCCGGCAACAAACCCTGAGCACCATCCGGCTGGTCAACAATATGCTGGATATGGCGCGCATCCAGTCTGGCGGACTTAACCTGCGCGCCGAATGGGTGGCGCTGGAGGAGGTGATCGGCAGCACGCTGAAAATCATGAAACCGCTGCTGGCCCAGCGTCAGGTCAGGCTGGAGTTGCCCGACCATCTGGTATTGATCAAAGCCGACGGCGCGCTCTTGGAGCGGGTGTTCACCAACCTGTTGGAGAATGCGTTAAAGTATGCCGGCGACAACGCGCAACTGGGCATCCGGGCCTATGAACAACGTCATCGGCTGGAAATCGAGGTGTGGGACAACGGGCCGGGCATCCCGGTGGGGCAGGAACAAAAGATTTTTGAAAAATTCGCCCGCGGCAATAAGGAATCGGCCGTGCCCGGCGTTGGACTGGGGCTGGCCATCTGCAAGGCGATTATAGAAATGCATGAAGGGCAGATTCGCGCCGGCAACCGGTCGGAAGGCGGCGCCTGTTTTTACATCTCCCTGCCGGTAGCCCAGGCCCCTTCGCTACCCGAAGATGCGGAAGAGACACAGTAAAACACCTTTTCATAGGACGGAGTCGTTTATGCGTAAAATTATTATCGATACCGATATTGGCGTGGATGACGCTTTTGCGCTTGCCTACGCCGCCCGCCATATGGAAATCCTGGGTGTCTGCGCAGTATTTGGCAATGTTACCCGGGATCAGGCGGTTAAAAATGCCCGGCTATTCTGCGCCAAAATGGCGATCCGCGCCGACATTTATCGCGGCTGTTCGCGTCCGCTGGCTCTTGACCCCACGCCTGTTAGCGGCAAGATACACGGCAAAGACGGATTGGGTGACGCGTTTGACAATCCCTATGACGCCTCGGCGCAAGATGGCATCCGCTTTATTATCGACAGCGTAAAGGCCAATCCCGGCGAAATTACCCTGGTGGCCATCGGGCCGCTGACCAATATCGCCACCGTCATCAACCTGGCGCCGGAGATTGTTCCCCTGGTGAGGGAAGTGGTTATCATGGGCGGCGCCTTCGGCACCCACGGCCATGCCGGCAACGTGACGCCCCACTGCGAATTTAATATCTGGAAAGATCCCCACGCTGCGGATCAGGTTCTCTCCTCCGCCCTGCCGGTGGTGATGCTGCCGCTGGACGTTACCCATGAAGTATTAATTACCGGAGAGGAAATTCGCGCAACCGGGCAGCCGGTATTGACCGCCATTTCCCGCGGCTACCTGGACTACAGCTTGCAAAGCGAGGGGTTCGAGGGCATGGCGCTGCATGATACCCTGACCCTATCCTATTTGATCAATCCCGACTGGTTCAGGGTGTCGACCTCGCCGATAAGGGTAGTGACCGAAGGCCTGTCGCGCGGCCAGACCTTGCGCCGTACCACCGCGCTCGCCACGCGCTTTGATCCTTTTGCCGGCTGCGGATTGCAAAAAATCTGCCTGGGCGTGGAGGCCGCGCCGCTAAAAGCGCATTTCCTGCAATCCTTGACCTTAATATAGCGGCTATTGTCGTGGCTTATCCATTGAGCGTTGGAATCTCAATACGATCGCGCCATTCACCCGGGATCCCCTGGTTATGCATCAGATATTCCCAGGCGTCTTCAATCTCGTTCGGAATATCCACATGGCAGATATAATCTTTCCCTTTCGGGCCATAGCCTTGTTTATCATCCCGCAGACGGGGAATTTCGCCCAGTAACAAGGATATAAACCGGTTTACCGGCCAGAGGCCATCGCTATCATGGGTAAAGCCGGTCCCGTTTATGTCACTCACCAGTTGCGGGACACAGGTCGGCCAGTTAATAAAATGCGGACTTTGGGCAGAATCAACCCAGCAGCGGCGAAAGGTGGCGTCGGTCCGGCGCTGCAGCAAGGGATCCTGAATAAGAATAATATCTTGCGGCGTACATCCCCGTTCTTCCAGCAGGGCGCGCGTAAAGCCGGCATTTTCGCCGGAATTGCGCGACGCGGTTTCCATAACGACCTGTTTTCCAGGTAATTCCCAGAATCGGCAGGCAATCTCATGCAATATGGCGGCTTCAGGCCGGGCGGCGGTTTCAATGGCCTGATAACGGGGATGTTGGGCCACCGCCGCGATGAGAAACGAGGTGGAATGGCCGATGCCGCCGGAGATAACCAGGGGAATATGGCGGGCCCGCGCCAGTGCGCACGCGCCGTCAATGGTGGCTAATACTGCATTTCCCGCCAGGATGATGGCATCGGCGCTTAAATGGTCCTGCCGGGCGGAAAAATCGTCAACCGCCAGCCAGGACGCTATCAAGTTGAGCTTGGAGACAATATCGGCTGGAAGCGGCGGCAGCCCGGACGCGTGACACATGTCGGTATGCATATTTTATGTTTCTCCTTTGGATTCCACTATAGCAGGGAAAATATGACAGCCAATAAAATACGGCAGATCATGGCGACCTGCCGCTGTTATTTTGCTGTATTGCCCGCCGCCCTGCGGTTGGAAACGCGTAGGGGGCTCACCGCGCCCTAAGGCACTCGGCTTTTGGCGAAAGCGACCAAAGTCTTAAGCGTCGCTCAGTGAACGGCGCTTAAGCGAAAGCCTCACGAGCGGCTTGGGAACATCAGATAATTACCGGCTTGCGTACCCTGCTTTTCCAGGTACTTACCGTACATCACCTGCGGCAATTCCCAACGGGCAAGCGCGGCGGCGATGTCATCCGGAGAGGCGGCAAGCTCGTCGGCGAGCGCCAGGGCATTGGCCGCAGCTTTGGCCGTGCTCGCCGCGGTATGTGGCCGCGGGATCGAGGCTGCATCGCCCAATATCGCCACACGACCTGAAACCATTTCATCCGCGGCAAGATCGCGGATCGCCTGGGCGAAGGGATGCTCCGTGGCCGCCACAATCGCGCTGAAAGGCGGCGGCAGCAGTGAACGGGCATCGTCACGCAAATGGGCACGCCATCGATCCGCCAGCATCCCCTCGGGAATGGAATAATGGCGTTCAAGGCCGGCACGATCGGTCATTATTTGTGCAAGCTGCCCGCCATCGGCCACCCGGTACCAGACCCAGTTATAAAGTCGATGGCCGGGCCTGACATCATTGTCTTCGCCAGGCATCAGGTAGCCGAGAATATGCGACCCGCTGTTGTTGGCGAACCCGAAATCGCCGTGCAGAGCCTCGCGCGCGGCAGCGGGCATGGCATCCTCCGGTACCAGTCCGCGCCAGGCGAGGTAGCCGGCATAGCGCGGCTGTACCTGCGGCCAAAAGAGCGAACGCACGGTCGAGCCGCCGCCATCCGCCCCGATCAGCAGGTCGCCGCTTTCACGGCTTCCGTCTTCAAATAACGCCGTAACGGTAGCGGTTGAAAAATCCTGTTCGATCCGCGCCAGGCGCTTGCCTCGATGATAGTGCGACTCACCGAACGCCGTTTTGAGGGTCGTGTAGATAAGTGACCATGAAGTCTGGGTCTGGGGTGCTAAATGCCGGGATTGGATCGCGCCATCCGGCAGGAAGACCGTACGATAGGCTGAACGGACGCCGAGCCTGTCATTGTCCAGGGTAATGCCACCGCGCCGGAATACCTCTTTCACCTCAGGCTGGAGAACGATGCCGCCGCCACGGCTGTCGAGATCGTGAGGCGAACGTTCGAAAATATCCACGTTCCAGCCGATGGCGCGTAGCATGGTGCCGGCAAAAAGCCCCCCGAGCGAACCGCCTATAATCAGCGCCCTGCGTTTTATCTGGTGCGTAGTGATGGTGTGCATAGCGTGCCTCCTGGTTGATGGCAATCACTATGCACCCATTAATTTATGACAACAATTATCTCATTTTAACTATCATCTTTGCGCATTACGCAAAGATAAACGCTACCGTCATCGGGTGTTCACAGCCAGTCGCACGCCTTATCCCAATAGGGTGGGGAACCAAAATGGACGGCGAGGAAATCAATGAAACTGGCAATCTTACTGGACCCGCGCCGGTTAGCCAGATAAACGGCCCAGACCGCGCCTTCTTCCGCGGCCGGAGAGGGGGTCCATTCCCGTAGTACGGGGACGAGCCGGCCGGCGGCGATATCCCCTCCCACCAGCCAGGTCGGCATCAACAACAGGCCGGCGCCGCCAATGGCGGCTTCGCGCAGCATTTCCGAGTTGTTGGCGCGCAGGCTTCCGGAAACGGCGACCTTCTCCTGTTTGCCGCCCCGGCTCAATGTCCACCGGTTACCGGTTGCCTGGTAGTCGAACAACAGGCAGTTGTGCGCGGTCAAATCGCCGGGCTCCCGCGGCGCGCCATGCTCACCGAGATAATCAGGGCTGGCGCAGATAACGCGATGATGGGGCGCCAGCTTGCGTGCAATCAGCGTCGATGGACCGGGCACGCCCAGCCTGAGGGCGATATCAAGCCGGTCCTCGACCAGATTGGCCATGGCGTCGCTCAAATGGAGTTCGAGATGGATTTGGGGAAAGAGTTGCAGGAAAGCGAGGAGAGCCGGCGCAACGTGGAGCCGCCCGAAGGCAACGGGCATCGTCACCTTGAGCAGGCCGCTAGGCGGCCCGGACAGCTCGCCGGCCGATCGGTCAGCGTTCACCAGATCTTCAAGTATACGGCGGCCATCCTCGTAATATTGTCGTCCAGCCTCGGTCAGCGTCACGCTACGAGTCGAACGGTTCATCAGCAGCGTGCCAAGGCTTTCTTCCAACCCATTTACCTGCCGCGTCAGCGAGGATGCCGCCACCCCCAGCCGTCTTGCCGCCGGTGCGAACCCCCCGTGTTCAACCACCGCCACGAAGGCGCCGATCGCCGCGAATTTGTCCATACGTCACCTTTGCATTTTATGCAATGAACTTTTCGATATTGCACTGATTATCATCATAAGGGTAATGAGTGACAATAATTTTACTTCATTACGGGAGATCCATCATGTCCATTCCTGTCACTGTTACGTCTGACTTTATCTGCCCCTGGTGCCTGATCGGCCACCGCCGTCTGGCCAGGGCAATTCGTACGCTTCCCGCGGGCGTTTGCGTCGAAGTTAGCTGGCGACCGTTTGAGCTCAACCCGGACATGCCGGCCGAAGGCATGGACCGTAAAGTCTATCGCGCGCTTAAGTTTGGCAGTTGGGAGCGCAGCCGCCAGCTCGACGCCCAGACCGTCACCGCCGCGCACGGCGATGATGTCGCATTTGATTATGATGCAATAGAAAGGACCGCCAACACCTTCCAGGCCCACCGACTGATGCGATTTGCACAGCGCCACGGCGTTGCCGATGCGCTCGGCAACGCCTTGCTCTCAGCTTATTTCGAGCAGGGCCGCGACATCGGCAACCGGGCTACACTCGCGGAGATCGCCGTTGAACGGGGACTCGCTCGGGATGCCGTCGCCACCTTCCTCGCCGGTGAAGAAGAAAGCGACGCTGTCAGAGCCATTGAACGGGCCTTGCACGATGCCGGCATTCGCGGCGTTCCCAGCGTCGACATCGATGGCGAGGTGATTTCGGGGGCGCAACCGGCCGAAGTATTTACCGAGGTGCTTCTCCGGGCCGCTGAGCGGGCAGGAGCGTGTTGTGCGGCCGACGGGTCCAACGCGCCGACGGCGCAGATGCCACCACCTGACGCCACCTAAACTCCATAAAAAAAAACGGCAGGTCATGATGACCTGCCGCTCTTCTTTTTTCTGGCCCTGCCCGCTACCGCTTGGGCAACACCATCGGGAATGTGGTCGGCGAGAGAGGATTCGAACCTCCGACCCACTGGTCCCAAACCAGTTGCGCTACCAAGCTGCGCTACTCGCCGTACTGCAACATCTTAAAAAGGGTACTTAAAGGTTGTGGTGCGAAGAGAGGGACTTGAACCCTCACGTCCGTTAAGACACTAACACCTGAAGCTAGCGCGTCTACCAATTCCGCCACCTTCGCATGGCCACTAATGTTGGGGTGACTGATGGGGCTCGAACCCACGACAACTGGAATCACAATCCAGGGCTCTACCAACTGAGCTACAATCACCATTACTGATACTGCTTACCGCAACGTGAAGATACTGCTGACACGGCACTTGCGCACTAAATATGGTGCGCCCGACAGGATTCGAACCTGAGACCTCTGCCTCCGGAGGGCAGCGCTCTATCCAGCTGAGCTACGGGCGCTTAGCGCCGTTGCGGGTGGGGATAGTACGGAATCGCGGCCTGACTGTCTAGTGCTTTTTACTACTTTTGCCGGGTTTAATGACCCTTTGCTCATTTCCTGCCCGCTTAGGTCGTTTTCCCCGCCGTCAAAACGCCATGAGCCCTTCTTTTCGGGTACTTACCCCCCGGCGGGGGGCCGCGCGCCTACAAACGTCCGCTGATATAATAGCCGATAAAGCGTAACAGTTTCAGTTGGCGCCGGAAACGGCTGGGCTGGCTGAACAGGCGGTATAGCCACTCCAGGCCCATGCGTTGCCAGAGGAGGGGCGCGCGCTTTACATGGCCGGTAAAAACATCGTAGGTGCCGCCCACGCCCATATAGAGCGCGTCGGGATAGCTGGCGCGGCAATCGCGCATCAACTTTTCCTGCCTGGGCGAGCCCATCGCCACGGTAACGATAGCGGCGCCGCTGGCCCGGACCCGGGCGAACAGCGATTCCTGCCCGGCCGGGGCAAAAAAGCCGTCCTGCGTCCCGACGATGTTAACGTTCCATTTCGCGCGCAGGCGCTCGGCCGTCTGCCCGAGCACATCCGGCCGGCCGCCGATAAGAAAAACCGCCGTGCCCTCCTTGCCCGCCCGCGCCATAATACCCTCCCACAGATCGGCGCCCGCGATGCGCGCCACCTCGGCGGCGGGATATTTGCGGCGAATCGACCGCACGATGCTGATGCCGTCGGCGTACTTGTATTGCGCCTCCGCCAGCAGTTGGGCAAGCGCGGCATCCCGCTCCGAGGTCAGCACCTTTTCCGCGTTGACGGCCACCAGGGTGCCGGTCTTGACCCGTCCGCCGGCAAACAGGTAATCGACGCACTGCCGCTGATCGCGAAAACCCCAGATAACCAAACCGCGAATACGGTATAGGGCGATTCCGTCCTGAATTTCCATTTATTATCCTTACAAAGGCTGACGCGCTTACGATGATGCCTCTGTCGCCCCACGCGCGCGCCTGGGACGGATCAGCCCCGCGCGGTTAAGCAGCCAAAAGAGTAATTTTGCCAGCAACAGGCACATGCCGAATACCAGGGCGAAAAACACCACGCGCGACGTAAAGGCATCCAATCCCTCGCGGGCCAGTACTATCATATTAAACACGGCGCCAAAACAAAATGCCTGCAGCACCGCCGAACGATAACGGTCCGACGCCGCCTTGCCCCGTTCATACAGGGTATCGAATCCTTTCAGGATAAGCCCCACCAGGATGGCGCCTAAGGGAATAAACACCACGCCGCCCATGACCAGCAGCGAACCGATAAGCGTGGGCGAAATCGCCAGGCCGGAATGATTGTCCAAAACCTCCCAGGTAAAATAATTGGCGGTATTGAGCACCAGGCTGGGGCGGTCCGGCCATAACCAGCCAGGGATAAAGACATAAAAGTCGCGAATCACAGGCGCCAGGCCCTGGAAGGCTATCTTAGGGTAGTTTTGCAGTAACAGCGCCAGATTTTCCCAGGGGGAGAAGGTGTCGCGCGTCAGATACAAAAACGTATAAAACCCCTCGTCGCCGCTGACGTTCAGGCCGTAGCGCTTTAACGCCAGCCAGAACATGGCGGCCACGGCCACCAGACCGGACGCGCCCAGCATCCACAGGCTTATCCAGTTGCGCTGGATGCCGATAAACAAAAACAAGGCGAAGGCGATAATGATATTGGCCCGGGTCCCGCCGACCACCATATAGGTGAAAATACCGAAGGCCACGGTGCTGCATAAAAATAATAGCCAATTGCGCCGGGTGGGGTTAAGGAAATAAATAATTAACATTGCCGGGATAAAAAAATAGAAAAAGCGCTTCAGCGCCACCCCGGTAACATCGCGGGAAAATATCTGGCTGTAGGACTGCAGGCGGAATAATAAAAACCCGTTATGCATAAAGAATATCGCCACCGTGCCGACGGCGGTCAGCGCCAGCAGGATCCAGGTCAAATGCGTTTCCACCCGGTTCAGGGACAATACCGGCCCGGCGGCGGACCGGGAAGAAGAAAACCAGCGGGTTTTATAACTGACATAATAAATCCCGTAAAAAGCGGTGGCGGCCAGCAGCGCTTCCAGCAGGTTTTCCACCGGCGCCACCTGGACATTAAAGCGAAACGCGAGAATGCAGGTCAGCGGAAAACCCAGATAGAAGGTCAATAAATAAAGCAGTGAAAAAAAGACGTTGAAATTAAAGCGTATCCGGCGAAATTCCCGATAGGTCAGGGTCAGCACCAGCAGCACCGAGAGCACATAGACCACCAGCAATCCGCCGAACTGGCCAAGGGTCATGAGCTTGTCCCCGCGGCGACGGCCAGCGCCCGGCGCCATCCCTGCAGATAATTGGGATAAAAAAAGGCGATACGGCTTTTATCCACGCCGGCCAGTTGCCGTTGCGCCGCGCGCACCACCGATCGGTCGAGCCTGTCGCCGTGAAAAAGCACCGGCACCTGTTCCGCGGCCAAATCCTGCCAAAACGGGTTGCGCCGACTCAGGACAAACGGCACGCCGAACTGGATCAGCAGGCAGAGCGTGCCGATGCCCTGCTGGCGGTTAAACAGGAAATACCCCACATCGCACTGGCGCAACAGCGTCAGGTAAGCGTCAAACGCCACCGGGCGCGTCAGCAGCTCCAGCCGGTCCGCCGGAAACAGTTTCTCCCCTTGCGCCCGCACCCGGGCGATATAGGCCTCGTTATTGGCCGGATACCCCAGCGGCACAATCACCCGCACGTCGGCGCCGAACTGGCGGTGAATCGCTTCCAGCGCCTCCAGGTGGCGATTGGCGGCATCGCCGGAGTTTCCCACCAGCACAGTGAGGGTTTTACCCACCGGCGGCGGCCGGTCAAAACCCAGCGCCGGGTCCATGCGGGTGGGAAAATACAGCGGCGCCGCCGGCACCTGGGGATAGCGCGGGCGATAGACCGACAAATCGCCGAGAGTGGCGAACACATGGCCGACCCGCCCCTGGGCGCGGCGGCGCAACAAATAAAACAAACGGTGTTTTACGCTCTGGGATTCTTCATAGAGATCGGCGCCCCAGATATGCCAGCTGACCCGGGCGGCGGGCAAGGTCCCCAGCAGCAGGGCCAGCCAGAGCCGCGGGTTGAACTGCCCGTGCAGGAAGAAACGCCTCGCCGGTTCGGCGGCGGCTAAACGCACCACCGCCCGCGCCAGCGCCCGTTTATCCGCGTAGGTAGCGATAATAAGCCGCGTAAAGGGCGCGAACGGTGCGCTGTCGGCGGCGGCCACCATAAAATGATGGGGTTGTCCCTCGGGGAGATCGCCCGCCAGCCGATCGTTGAAAAAACGCAGCACCGTCAGGTTATGATGCGGGATATCCGCGCCAAGCACATGGGTTAATGGGATCATTTTTCCCTGCAATAAAGAAGAAATACGCCGCTACAAAGTAAAAAATACACTATATAGGTTGCCATATAAGCCTGCGTCGCGCCAAGCGCGCCATGCAGGGGAATCAGCCAGTGCGAAAAACCGGTCAACAACGCGAACTGGCTGATTTCCGTCAGCAGGTAAAAACGCAGCGAGGCCCGGGCTATGACCAGATAACCGAATACGTAAGCGCCCACTTTCAATACGTCGCCTACCAGCTGCCAGGCGAACAGGTCGCGCATCGCCTCGAACTCGGCGGAAAACAGCAGGCGGATAGCCACATCCCTTAACAGCCACAAGACCAGGCTAACCACCGCCACCGCGGGCATCACAAACAGCAGCGACCGCCCGATTTCCCGGGCGACGGCGCGCTTATCGCTTAAACGCGACAGGGTCGGCAGCAGGTAAACGGTAAACGAGGCGGTAATAAACTGCAGATAAGCGTCGGAGATACTGCTGACCCCCTGCCAGATACCCACCTCTTCCCAGCTATAGCGCTGGGCCAGGAGATTACGCATCAGAATATAGGCCAGCGGCAGGGTGAACGATGTCATCAGCGCCATCAGGGTAAATTTGCCCAATTGGCCGGCAAGCTGCCTATCCCATGACGGACGCAAATCGCCCGGGCTAATCCGCCGCCGCCGGGCCACCACCAGGGCCGCGGGCAGCAGCGTCACGGCCGGCACCAGCGCCAGTCCGGCCAGCGCCCCGGGGTAACCGCCCAGCCTATAGCAGAGGAAAAAAGCGCCCGCGCCCAGCACGCTGCCGCAGCTGACGGCCAGGGCGTTGCCGGCGGCGTCGCGAAAACCTTTCAGAATAGCCAGCATCAGGTTGGCATAGGCGATACCCAACTGGATAAAGGCCACCGCACGCACCACGCCGGCATAGTCGCCATGGCCGAACAGCCCGCGGCTGATGGATTCGGCGGCCGTTAAAAAAATCACCGCCAGCAGCGTGGAAAACCCCAGCACCATGGCCGACCCGGTGCCCAGCACGGCGCGCAATTGTTGCGGCTGGTGCTGGTACTGCGCCACATATTTGGTAATGCCGTTAAAAATACCCGCGCCGGACAGCACGCCGAGCACGGTCACCAGCTGCCGGAAGTTGCCCGCCTGGCCGACGCCGGACGGCCCGAAAGACACCGCCAGCAGTTTGACCACCAGCAGGCCGACGCCAATCTTGACAAGCGTCGAACCGGCAGTCCATAACGAGGCGCGGGCCAGCGACATATCAGGCGAAATACCGGTTAATCGCGCCGATGACCTGGGATTGATGCTCGTCGGTTAAGTTGTAGAACAACGGCAGCCGCACCAGGCGCTGGCTCTCCAGGGTGGTATAACGATCCTCGCCGCTGAAACGGCCGAATCGCAGCCCGGCCGGGCTGTCATGCAGCGGAATATAATGAAATACCGTCAGGATATCCGCCGTTTTCATATGCGCGATAAACGCCGAGCGATCGGCGATATCCCGCAGCTTTATATAAAACATATGGGCATTTTGCCGGCAGCCTTCCGGCACCGTCGGCAGTTCGATACGCCCCCGTTCCGCCAGCGGGAGCAGCGCGTCGCGATAGCGGTTCCACAGTTCCAGGCGGCGGCGGTTAATGATATCGGCGGCATCCAGTTGCCCCCAGAGATAGGCGGCCTGCAAATCGGCCATCAGGTAGCTGGAGCCGATATCGCGCCAGGTGTATTTATCCGCCTGGCCGCGAAAGAACTGGCTGCGATTGGTGCCTTTTTCACGCACGATCTCGGCCCGGTCAACCAGGGTGGCGTCGTTGATGAGCGTGGCGCCGCCCTCGCCGCCGGCGGTGTAGTTTTTGGTTTCATGGAAACTGAAACAGCCGATATGTCCCAGGGTACCGAGCGGTTTCCCGCGATAGGCGGACATCACGCCCTGGGCGGCATCCTCGATGACCGCCAGGCGGTATTTCGCCGCCAGCGCCATGATGGCGTCCATTTCGCAGGCGATGCCGGCATAATGCACCGGCACGATAGCGCGGGTTTTCGCGGTGATGGCCGCCTCGATAAGCGTTTCATCCATGTTCATGGTGTCGGGTCGGATATCGACGAACACAATGGTCGCGCCGCGCAGGACAAACGCGTTGGCGGTGGAGACAAAGGTATAGCTGGGCATGATCACTTCATCGCCCGGCCGGATATTCAACAATATGGCCGCCATCTCAAGCGACGCGGTGCAGGAAGGCGTCAGGAGTGCCTTGGGGCTGCCAAAACGCTGCTCCAGCCACCGCTGGCAACGCTTGGTAAAATCGCCGTCGCCACACAGCTTGCCGCTGCCCATCGCCGTGCGGATAAAGTCGATTTCAGTGCCCACCACCGGTGGGGAATTAAACGGGATCATGTTGTCACCTGTATAACCAGTAGGCGGTGCTGTCAACGTTGGCACCGCATGCGATGTAGAGTCGTAGCGCGGCGATATTGCCGGCCTGGGTGGCGACACGCAGGCGCGATATCCCCTGCAGGCGGCACCATGCCAGCGCGCCGGCGCATAGGATGCGCCCGATGCCCCGGCCGGTAAGCGCCGGGTCCACCGCCAGCAGGCCGATACGCGCCTCATCCGTGCCGAGTCGCCGGAGCGTCACCATGCCTTCGACGGCCCCGGGCCGGCCCTTGACCAGGCAGAGATCGTCAAAAGCGCCCAGGATGGCATTTTGTGCCCAAACGGCATAGAAACGACGGCAGTCCGCGCCGCGGTACCAGGGTTCGCGAAACCGGCTTAGCCTGAACGCCGCCGACGCCAGCAGGCCGACGGCCGCCATGTCGTCGCGGCCGGCCATGCGCAGCGCGCCGCTGCGCCCGCTTTGGGCGCGGTTTCGCGCCGCGCCGGTGGTCGCGCCGTTAATGACATCCTGGGCATCACCGCCGCCGTCCCGTTTCGGCACCCGCAGGCAGCAATCAATTTCGCCTTCCACCAGCCGGAAGCCCAGCACAGCCAGCGCATCCGCCAGCGCCAGGCTGTCGGCCGCCACCTTGGCCTGTACCACCTGGAACGCATCCAGGGCGGAAAGGGTCAGCGGCGCGGCGGCGGGATCAAAATTGAGTTTGCCGCTGGTTAAGGTGAAAAAATCACTTTCCCACTCCAGCGGTTCGATAGTGGCATGCACGGACATAGGGTCCACCCGATGGCTAGCGGCCGAAGCCGGGGTTGCAGCTTAGCGCCAGACACCTTTGGTATCGATAATCCAGCGTTGCGTAATATCGGCCGGGGGGCGCGCCCTGAATTGACGGTGATCCACCAGCATTACCAGTATATCCGCGCTATCCAGCGCGCTGTCCAGCCCCGCCAGGGTGGCGAGACCCGCGAGCGACGCGGGCAGTTGCGTCACGTTCGGCTCCACCGCCAGGGTCTTGCCCACATGCCATTGGGCTATCAGCCGGGTAATGGCGACCGCGGGGCTTTCGCGCAGATCGTCGATATCCGGCTTAAACGCCAGGCCGAAGCAGGCGATGGTCAGCTCATGGGCGCGTTTGCCGCTGTGCGCCAGGCAATCAGCCACCGCCGCCTTGACCCGGTCCACCACCCAGAGCGGCTTGCCGTCGTTGACCAGGCGGGCGGTACGGATAAGGCGGGCCTGGCCTGGATTCTGCGCGACGATAAACCAGGGGTCGACCGCGATGCAATGCCCGCCGACGCCGGGACCCGGCTGCAGGATATTAACCCGCGGATGGCGGTTGGCCAGGCGGATCAGTTCCCAGACATTAATATCCTGATCGGCGCAAATCAGCGACAGCTCATTGGCGAAGGCGATATTGACATCCCGAAAGCTGTTTTCGGTCAGCTTGCACATCTCGGCGGTACGGGAGTTAGTGACCACACACTCACCTTGCAGGAAAATCCGGTAGAGCTCGCTGGCGCGCGCCGAACAGCGCGCGGTCATGCCGCCGATCACCCGATCGTTTTTGATCAGCTCGGCCATGATTTTGCCGGGCAGCACGCGCTCGGGGCAATAGGCGATATTGATATCCGCCTCCTCGCCCGCCGTCTGCGGAAAACGCAGGTCGGGGCGCGCCTCGGCCAGCCATCGCGCCATCTGCTCGGTGGTGCCCACCGGCGAGGTGGACTCCAGGATAACCAGATCCCCGGCTTTAAGGACCGGAGCCAGCGAAAGCGCCGCCGCGCGCACATAGTTAAGGTCGGGTTCATGCCCGTCCATAAACGGTGTCGGCACCGCAATCAGAAACGCGTCGGCCGCCACCGGCCGGGTTACCGCCGTAAGATGTCCCTCTTCGACGGCGCGTTGCACCACGTCGGCCAGGTCCGGCTCGACAATGTGAATTTCGCCGCGGTTAATGGTCTCCACCGCACGCTGGTTCACGTCCACACCCACCACTTTTTTGCCGCGCGAAGCAAAGGCGGCGGCAGTGGGCAGGCCGATATAACCCAGGCCGATAACGGAGATCTGGTCAAAACTCATACTGTCACCTGATTATTCTTTAACGCGTCGATAATTCGCTGGCAGGCCTGCCCATCCCCATAGGGATTATGCGCCCGGCTCATGGCCAGATATTCATCGGCGTCGGTCAATAAACGGGAGACCGCCGCCTGGATGGTTTTGGGATCGGTACCCACCAATCTCACGGTACCCGCCGCCACCGCTTCCGGGCGCTCGGTGGCGTCGCGCATCACCAGCACCGGTTTACCGAGGGACGGCGCCTCCTCCTGGATGCCGCCGGAATCCGTCAGGATCATATAGGCCCGGTCCATCAGGTAAACAAACGGCAGGTAGTCCTGCGGATCGATAAGTTTAATATTGGGGATACCGCTTAAAATGCGGTTAACCGGCTCGCCGACATTGGGATTGAGATGGACCGGGTAGACCACCTGCACCTCGGGATGATGGCGGGCAATATGCGCCAGCGCGCTGCAAATGCGCTCGAAGCCGTCGCCGAAGCTTTCGCGCCGGTGGCCGGTGACCAGGATCATCTTTTTCTGCGGGTCGAGAAAATCGTAGCGCGTCTCAAGCCCGGCGCGCAACCCGGCGTCATTTAAAATGCTATCGCGAACCCAAAACAGCGCATCGATAACCGTATTGCCGGTAACGAATATCCGTTCCCCCGCCAGTCCTTCGCGCAGCAGGTTTTGCCGCGCGTTCTCGGTGGGCGAAAAGTGATACATCGCCAGATGGCCGGTTAATTTACGGTTGGCTTCCTCCGGCCAGGGCGAATAAAGATTGCCGGTGCGCAATCCGGCCTCCACGTGGCCGACCGGGATTTGCTGGTAAAATGCCGCCAGGCTGGCGGCCAGTGTCGTGGTGGTGTCGCCGTGTACCAGCACCACATCCGGACGAAATGACGCCAGCACCGGTTTCATGCCGGTGAGGATACGACTGGTGATTTCCGTCAGGCCCTGATCCGGACGCATGATATCTAAATCATAATCAGGTACGATTTCAAACAAACGTAACACCTGATCGAGCATTTCCCGGTGTTGGGCCGTGACGCAAATCCTGGATTCAAAGGCCGGGTCCTTGGCCAGGGCCAGGATAAGCGGCGCCATTTTTATGGCTTCCGGCCTTGTGCCGAAGACTGTCAACACTTTCACAGCAAATTCCTTTCCGTCTCAAATAAGCCTTACGCGTGGCTTCTCTATTCTGCCGCGTAGTGGCGGCGCACCCATTCGGATTAATGGCAGTCCCGGGGCTTTGCCCTTAGCGGCGGCGGCCCAGCGCAACGCCGGCCCCGACCAGGCCGCCCATAGCGCCCCAGAGAATGAGCAGGAAAATCCGGCGCGGTTTATCGCGTTTAACCGGTTCCTCGGGCGTCCTTAAATAACGGTAAGTCTGGAATGTATTCTGCAGCGTCGGGCCGACATTAAGCGTGGCCAGCATGGCCCGATTCTGATCGTATTCCACATCAAAACCGGGACCGGCCGCCTGCAGGGCTTCCAGCCGCGCCTGCAGCACTTGTTCTCCCAACAGGAACAACCCCGACTGCGGCAATTGCTCCTCGGGGACCGTGATCTGACTATGACTGATGCCCTGCCGCTTGGCAATATCCAGGGCATGGCGCAGCGCGCTAAGGTCGCGATCATAAACGGCATTGGCCACCGCCTCCTGGCGCTTGACCTGCGCCTTGAGTGAGATGGTGCGCGCCGTCCAGGCGCCGATGATATCTTCATTCAGATGACCGGCGGCGCGCTGGCTGGCAAACGCCACATAACGACGCAGCAGCAGACTGGCGTCCGCCGCCGTTTCGGCGGTGAGGGTCACCTGATCCGGCAATTTTTTGGCATCATCCCTCGGCGAAAACTGGATATTGCCGATCATTTCATCCAGCAAGACCGCATCGGCATGGGCGTCGCCCTGTTTGCGCGAGGTATAGTAATCGGCTGCCAGCCAGAAATCGCGGCGGGTGTCATAGGAGGACAGCTGGCGGATAAATTCCTGGTACGCCTCGTCGCCGATGCCCGGCATATCCGAGGTGGGCAAGGCGGTATTTTTAACATCCAGGTTACGCAGGAACTGCTGCTGGGAAAAATAGCTGCCGAGCATGTTCACCGTCGGTTTATCGGTGACCGCCGCCGCGGTCCATTCCTGCTTTACCAGATAAGAATAGACCAGGGCAAGAACCGCAAACACCAGGGCGGTGCCGATAATCCAGCGCTTGCCGCGCCACAGGGCGCAAAAAAGCCCCCGGATATCCAGCTCGTTATCCAGCGCCGCATCGCGGGCCGTCGGTTGGGTTTCTGATCTCATTTTTGTCCCGCATTACGGTTAGTGGGTCTCTGTTTGGCGCCGAACCGCCGCTTGGTGCGTTTAACGAAGCGCGCCACCCGCCAGGCGCATTTCAGCAAATAGCCGTAGAGTAAAAAAACCAGGATGAACAACATAAACATCAGCCAATCGGGCCAGATGAACCACTGTTCGCCCGCCACGCCGAACGCGGCCAGGATGGCGGCGGTAACGGTAATAATAACAAAGGCTTGCCGTGAACTGAAGCCGGCGCGCATGATAAGGTGGTGGATATGCTGCCGATCGGGAGAAAAGGGGCTCATGCCTTTACGCATGCGGCGGTACATGATGGCAATCATATCCATCAGGGGGATGGCGATAATCCACAGGCCGGTGACCGGGTTCATGGGATGCCCGGTGCCCTGGGTGCTTTGCAGGATAATCCAGATAATGCTGAAGCCGATCATGGTGCTGCCGGCGTCGCCCATAAACACTTTATAGTGGCGGCCGAACAGGCCGAGATTCAGCAGGATATACGGCAAAATGGCGGCAATCAGGGCAAAACACCACAAGCCGAGGCTGGGATTGTTGTCCTTGAACATCAGGATGCCCATGGCGCCGAGCGAGACGCAGGATAACCCGCCGAGCAGCCCGTCGATGCCGTCCACCATGTTAAACGCGTTGATTGCCGCCCACACGGCGAACAGCGTGACCGGATAACCAAAATAAGGTCCGAGCACCATTTCCCAAGGGCCGAACACATATCCCAGGCTATTAATATATAAGCCGCCGAAGTACATCATGGTGACGGCGACCAGCGCCTGGATGGTGGCGCGGGACTTGACGCTGATATCAAAACGATCGTCGAGCGCCCCGGTCAGCACCAGGACGCCGGAGCATAGCAGATACAGGCCAATATGCGGCACGAAGTGATCGGTATAAATGAACGTGAAACAGATGCCGGCATAAATGGAGATACCGCCCACCAACGGGATTTGCCCATGGTGTCGTTTGCGGTAATTGGGTTTATCAACCAGGCCGATCTTTTGCGCAACCTTGCGGGAGAAAAACAAAAAAACCATTGAAAATAAAAAAATAGCGAAAAAATCAGTACTCATATTGAGTAGGTTCACAATAGAAAGCTCTCTGCATCCATCAGGCTGTTAGAAGCGCCACCGATGTAGACGCCCCCCACTCTCTGCCTCAATCGTCACTGGGTTAGGTGACACTGAAATATTGATTTGTCATTTTTTTCGTCACACCCGAATCTCCGTCGGGTGAACTGAAGCAAAAGGCCGCTTGGCTAAACCTCTATTCGTCAGGCAGCGGCAAGTAAGAACTCACTATCCTAGCATCAGAAACAAAAAACGCCACGTCTTGACGTGGCGTTACCCGAGTTTTTGTGAATTACGAGCGTTTCATCATATCGAAAAACTCGTCATTGGTTTTGGTCATCGCTAATTTATTCATCAGGAATTCCATGGCGTCGGTTTCGCCCATCGGGTGGATGATCTTGCGCAGGATCCACATTTTCTGCAGCTCTTCCTGGGTAGTCAGCAACTCTTCCTTACGGGTACCGGAGCGGTTATAGTCAATCGCCGGGAAGACACGTTTCTCGGCGATTTTGCGCGAGAGGTGCAGTTCCATATTACCGGTACCTTTAAATTCTTCGTAAATCACTTCATCCATCTTCGAGCCGGTGTCAATCAACGCCGTGGCGATGATAGTCAGGCTGCCGCCCTCTTCCATATTACGCGCCGCGCCGAAGAAGCGTTTTGGCCGGTGCAGGGCGTTGGCGTCCACACCACCGGTCAGCACTTTACCCGAGGCGGGGACCACGGTGTTGTAAGCGCGGGCCAGACGGGTAATGGAGTCGAGCAGGATGATGACGTCTTTTTTATGTTCGACCAGACGCTTGGCTTTTTCAATCACCATTTCGGCGACCTGAACGTGGCGGGACGCCGGCTCATCGAACGTTGACGCAATCACTTCGCCTTTGACCAGTCGCTGCATTTCGGTCACTTCTTCCGGCCGCTCATCGATCAGCAGGACCATCAGGACGCAATCCGGATGGTTGTAGGCGATGCTCTGCGCGATATTCTGCAACAGCATGGTCTTACCGGCCTTCGGCGGCGCCACGATCAGGCCGCGCTGGCCGCGACCGATAGGCGCGGCCAAGTCCAGCACGCGCGCCGTCAGATCTTCGGTGGACCCGTTGCCTCGTTCCATGCGCAACCTGGAGTTGGCATGCAGCGGGGTTAAGTTTTCAAACAGGATTTTGTTACGGGCATTTTCCGGTTTGTCGTAGTTGACTTCATTCACCTTCAGCAGCGCAAAGTAACGCTCGCCCTCTTTCGGCGGACGAATCTTGCCGGAAATGGTATCGCCGGTGCGAAGGTTGAAGCGGCGGATCTGGCTGGGGGAAACATAGATATCATCAGGGCCGGCCAGGTATGAGCTGTCGCCGGAGCGGAGGAAACCGAATCCATCCTGCAATATTTCCAACACGCCGTCGCCAAAGATATCCTCTCCACTTTTCGCGTGCTGCTTTAAAATGGCGAAGATGATGTCCTGCTTGCGCATACGGGCCAGGTTTTCCAGCCCCATGTTTTCGCCGAGAGTAATTAGCTCAGAAACCGGCGTATTTTTTAATTCGGTAAGGTTCATAATGGTGGGTTCTTAAACTCGGGGTATTTCTCGAACTGTTTTTGTGAATGGTATGGCAGCGTAAAATCGTGCCTGTCTAACGGCATTTAATCCCAGCGCATCCCGTTTGGGCTGATGAACAGCAATTCATGCAAAATGAGTACAAGAAGACTGAAGATTGAGAGCGCCTAAAAACGGATCAATTCAAATCCAGGTGGCTTGAACACCTTGCTTGTAACGCCTGTGCCGTTTATCAGCCGTTTATGGTTCAACAAACGGTTCGACCAACTGTTCAACAACAGGACTCGGACAAAGAGTAAAGCTCAGATTCAAACTACAGGTAAGATCTAAATGCAGTGGACATAAACTTAGCACGGTTCTTGGCGGGCGTCTAGCGGTCAATACGAGAAAACATAGTGAACGTCAGGGCCCGTTGAGATAACCGTTTTTTGCCGATTACAGGTTTTTATTCAGGAACTCTTTCAACTGGCTGCGGGACAGCGCGCCGACTTTAGTCGCCACCACTTCGCCGTCTTTGAACAACAGCAGGGTGGGAATGCCGCGGATGCCGTATTTGGGCGCGGTGGCCGGATTTTCGTCGATGTTCAGCTTGGCGATAGTCAATTTACCTTCGAATTCATCAGCGACTTCCGCCAGGATGGGCGCGATCATCTTACAGGGGCCGCACCATTCCGCCCAGAAATCCACCAGGAACAGTCCCTTTGCCTGCAACACGTCCTTTTCGAAGCTGTCGTCACTTACGTGAATAATTTTATCGCTCATGTTCTACTCCACAGGATTATCATTACCCGGCTGGTTTAAGGTTAACCAACGACGGGTTGACTTTATTTCACTGGATACGCTTTCGTAATGCAATAGTTAACTGTTATTCTACCACACTATGAGCAAAACACACTTAACCGAAAAGAAGTTTTCCGACTTCGCCCTGCACCCGCTGATTGTTGAATCTCTTGAAAAACAAGGGTTTAATAATTGTACGCCTATTCAGGCGCTGACATTACCCATCACCCTTGACGGGAAAGATGTCGCGGGACAAGCGCAAACCGGTACCGGAAAAACGTTGGCATTCCTCGCCGCCACGTTTCATCATCTACTCACCCAGCCTGCCAGCGAGCAGCGCCAGACCAATCAGCCAAGGGCGCTGATCATGGCGCCAACCCGCGAACTGGCGGTGCAAATCCACTCCGATGCTGAACTCTTAGCCCAGGCCACCGGCCTGAAAATGGGTCTGGCCTACGGTGGCGATGGTTACGACAAGCAGCTGAAAGTGCTCGAATCCGGGGTGGATATCCTGGTTGGCACCACCGGCCGCCTGATCGATTATACCAAGCAGAATTATATTGATATGGGCGCTATCCAGGTGGTGGTGCTCGACGAAGCCGATCGTATGTTCGATCTGGGCTTTATCAAGGACATCCGCTGGTTGTTCCGTCGTATGCCCGCCGTTGAACAACGTTTGAATATGCTGTTCTCCGCCACCCTTTCATATCGTGTACGTGAGCTGGCGTTTGAACATATGAACAACGCTGAGTATGTGGAGATCGAGCCGCTGCAAAAAACCGGCTATCGTATCCAGGAAGAGCTTTTTTATCCTTCCAATGAAGAAAAGATGCGCCTGTTACAGACGCTGATTGAAGAAGAGTGGCCGGATCGCTGCATTATTTTCGCCAACACCAAGCACCGGTGCGAGGATATCTGGGGCCATCTGGCCGCCGACGGCCATCGGGTCGGGTTATTGACCGGCGACGTATCGCAAAAAAGGCGCCTGCGCATCCTGGAGGATTTTACCCAGGGCACGCTGGACATCCTGGTAGCCACCGACGTGGCGGCGCGCGGCCTGCACATCCCTTTGGTCACGCATGTATTCAACTATGATTTGCCCGATGACTGCGAGGATTACGTGCACCGCATCGGCCGCACGGGACGTGCCGGCGAAAGCGGCAGCTCCATCAGCCTGGCATGTGAGGAATATGCGTTGAACCTGACGGCGATTGAAAGCTATATTGGCCATCAGATCCCTGTCAGTAAGTATAACAGCGACGCGCTGATGACCGACCTGCCGGCGCCGAAACGCCTGACCCGCGCACGGCCGGGCACGGGTCCGCGCCGCCACTCGGCATCCCGCCGCAGCGGTGCGGGCGGGGCGCCACGTCATAACCGTAAACGTCCGGGCTGAACACCATGCTAAGTTGCACCTCGCTCTATGCCGCCATTGACTTAGGTTCCAATAGTTTTCATATGTTGGTGGTGCGCGAGGTGGCCGGCACCGTCCAGACGCTGGCGCGCATCAAGCGCAAGGTGCGCCTGGCCTCCGGGCTCAATGCCGGCAAGGCGCTGACTCCCGAGGCCATGCAGCGCGGCTGGCAATGCCTGCGGCTGTTCGCCGAACATCTGCAGGACATTCCCGCGGCGCATATCCGCGTGGTCGCCACCGCCACCCTGCGCATCGCCACCAACGCCGAGACGTTCCTGGTGACCGCGCGGGAAATCCTGGGTTGCGATGTCCAGGTGATTAGCGGCGAAGAGGAGGCCCGGCTGATTTATCAGGGCGTGGCCCATACCACCGGCGGGTCGGATGAGCGCCTGGTGGTGGATATCGGCGGCGGCAGCACGGAACTGGTGGTGGGACGCGGCGCGCAGGCGCTTGAGCTGTTCAGCCTGGAAATGGGCTGCGTCACCTGGCTCGATCGCTGGTTCAGCGATCGCAGCCTGACCAGGGAAAATTTTGATCAGGCGGAACAGGCGGCGCGCGCCATGATCCGCCCGGTGGTGTCGAAACTCCTGGCCTGCGGCTGGCAGGTCTGCGTGGGCGCCTCGGGCACGGTGCAGGCGTTGCAGGAAATCATGGTCGCCCAGGGCATGGACGAACAGATAACCCTGAGCAAGCTGTTGCAGCTCAAACAGCGGGCTATCCAGTGCGGTAAGCTCGAAGAGCTGGAAATCGAAGGCCTGACCCTCGATCGGGCGCTGGTTTTCCCCAGCGGCCTGTCAATCCTGCTGGCGGTATTCCATGAGCTGGGCATCAAGACCATGACGCTCGCCGGCGGCGCGCTGCGCGAAGGCATTATGTACGGTATGCTGGATTTACCGGTGTGCGAGGATATTCGCGAACGCACGCTGCAGAATATGCAGCGCCGCTACCTGCTGGATACCGAGCAGGCGCAGCGGGTCAGTTCCCTGGCGGCGGATTTCGCCCTGCAGGTGGCCAAGGCGTGGCAGCTGGACGAACGATGTTTTGCCATCCTGCACTGTGCGACCATGATTCATGAGATTGGACTGAGCATCGATATTAAAAACGCCCCGCAGCACGCCGCCTATTTGGTGCGCCATACCGATTTACCGGGTTTTACCCCGGCCCAGCAAAAGCTTATCGCCACCCTGTTGCAAAACCAGAGCCATCAGATCGATGTGGCGCAGCTCAGCCAGCAAAACAGCCTGCCGCCGCGCATGGCGCAGCGGCTGTGCCGGTTGATGCGCCTGGCGATTATCTTCGCCAGTCGCCGTCGGGACGAAACGGTGCCGGAGGTGAAGCTGCGGGCCCTGGACGATACCCTGCACGTGCTGTTACCCCACGCATGGCTGGCGCAGCATCCGCTGCGCGCCGAATACCTGGAGCAGGAAAGCCAGTGGCAAAGTTATGTCCACTGGCCGATGCTGCTTGAGGAAATGGATCCGCTTTAGCACAAACTGCCGTAACCCCGCACTGCGCGGGGTTATGCGCCGGTTCCCCGGCACGGTGCGCAACCCAATCGGCCGGCACCGCTATCCGCTGCGGTGCCGGGCGGTCAGTGTTCCTGTCCCTTGGCTTTCGCCAATTGCGCCTTGATGCTGGCCAGATGGCTTTGTCCCCGTGACATGCGATCCTCCGGGCTGACCACTTTGCGCACGCTTTCCCAAGCCAGATCGTCCTGCGGTAGCTCCAGCAGGAAACGGCTCGGCTCCGGCCGGATAGTCTCGCCGTACTGACGGCGCTCGCGGCATAACGTGAAGGTAAGCTCTTTTTGCGCCCGGGTGATGCCCACATACGCCAGCCGCCGCTCTTCATCAATGTTATTTTCATCAATGCTGCTTTGATGGGGCAACAGGCCCTCTTCCATCCCCACCAGGAACACGTAGGGAAACTCCAGCCCCTTGGACGCATGCAGGGTCATCAGCTGTACCTGATCCAGTTCTTCATCGTTCTCGCCCCGCTCCATCATTTCGCGCAGGGTAAAACGGGTTACCACCTGATCGAGGGTCATCGGCTCGTTAAGATCCGACCCCTCCAGCATCTCGGTCATCCAGCTGAACAGCTGGTTGACGTTTTTCATGCGCATTTCAGCGGCCTTGGGGCTGGGCGAGGTTTCATGCAGCCAGCTTTCATATTCCATACCGTGGATCAAATCGCGCACCGCCGGCACCGGCTCCTGCTCCGCCAGCCGGGCAATGCCGGCCATCCAATGGGTAAAACGTTGCAGGGATTCCAGCCCGCGCCCGCTCAGCGTCTGGCTTAAACCCAGGTCAAAACTGGCGTCAAACAGGCTTTTATTGCGTGCCGAAGCCCATTCCCCCAGCTTTTGCAGGGTGGCCGGACCGATTTCCCGCCGCGGCGTATTCACCACGCGCAAAAAGGCGCTGTCGTCATCCTGATTGGTCAGAACGCGCAGGTAACACAGCAGGTCCTTGATCTCCGGCCGGGAAAAAAACGAGGTGCCGCCGGAAATTTTATAGGGAATGCGGTTTTGCATCAGCATTTTTTCAAACAGCCGCGACTGATGGTTGCCCCGGTAGAGAATAGCGTAATCGCGATAACGGGTTTTACGGATAAAATGGTGGGCGATCAGCTCCCCCACCACCCGCTCCGCCTCGTGATCCTCATTATTGGCGGTGATCACCTTCAGCGCCTCGCCGTAGCCCAGTTGGGAAAAAAGCTTTTTTTCAAACAGGTGCGGGTTATTGGCGATCAGGATATTGGCGGCTTTCAAAATACGCTCCGTGGAGCGGTAATTTTGTTCCAGCTTGATCACCGCAAGCGCTGGAAAATCGCGCTGCAGCAGTTCCAGGTTTTGCGGGCGCGCGCCGCGCCAGGAGTAAATGGACTGGTCGTCATCCCCCACCACGGTAAAACGCGCGCGGCTGCCCACCAGCATCTTCACCAGTTCATACTGGCTGGTATTGGTATCCTGATACTCATCCACCAGCAAATAGCGCAGGCGGTTCTGCCAGCGCTCGCGCGCCTCGGCGTCGCGTTGCAGCAACAGGGTTGGCCGCAGGATCAGATCGTCGAAATCCAGCACGTTGCAGGCGCGCAGATGGGCGTCATAGAGCGCATAGCAATGGGCGAACAGTTTGTCGCGTTCGGTACGCGCCGCAGCCTGCGCCTGGACAGGATCGAGCAGATCGTTTTTCCAGTTGCCGATCGCCGACGCCAGTTGCTTGAGCAGATCCTTATCCCCTTCCAGCCACTGTTCCGTCAGATCTTTTAACAAAGCCGATTGATCGTGCTCGTCAAACAGCGAGAACTTCGCCTTCATGCCCAGCGCTTTGTATTCCCGCTTGATAATCTCCAGGCCCAGGGTATGGAAGGTGGCGATGGTTAAACCGCGCGCCTCCTGCCGTCCCAGGGTCTGCGCCACGCGCTCCCTCATTTCCCGCGAGGCTTTGTTGGTAAAGGTCACCGCTGCGATATGCCGCGCCTGATAGCCGCACTGGCGGATAAGGTGGGCGATTTTATTGGTAATGACGCGCGTCTTGCCCGATCCGGCGCCGGCCAGCACCAGGCAAGGCCCGGTAACAAATTCGACGGCGTGCTGCTGGCTGGGGTTCAGGCGCATGGTGATTTCCTGGGATTGATAATGATAAACGACGGCCTGGGATTGTAGCAGAAAGGCGGGACGAGGTTGATACCTAACGCAGGACGATGCCCGCATAGTATCCAACCAGATTATGCGCGGGATTTTCTCCGGGCGCGGATTAAAGGACACCACAAACGGAACCGGCCTGGTCGTTAAAATATCCGGGCCCCTACAGCCCGGTTGGCAACATTAGCCTACCGGAAGTCCACGGCAGAGTAAGCGCACGCCCAGCGCCGTATTGACAGTTATTCAGCAGGAATATTGAGATTCCATGGCAGGAGCTCTTTGATCTTATTGATGGGATGATCCCCGATAATGGCGAGCACATGGCGCAGATACGCTTCGGGCTCCACCCCGTTCAGTTTGCAACTGACGATCAGCGTATACATCAGCGCGGCGCGTTCGCCGCCGCTGTCCGACCCCATGAAGAGATCATTTTTCCGGCCCAGGCTCACCATCCGCAGCGCGTTTTCCGCGATATTGTTATCGATCTCCGCCCAGCCATCGCCGGCGTAGTAACACAACGCCGGCCAGTGGTTCATCAGATAGTTGAACGCCTTTGCCGTATCGGCCTGTCGCGGCAATGTGGTGAGTTTTTCCCTGATGCAGCTCTCCAGGCCCATCAGTAACGGCTGGGATCGCGCTTCGCGCACCTGTTGTCGTTCTTCGGCCGGGCGCCCCCGGATGTCGGCTTCGATCGCATACAGCTCGCCGATCCTCTGCAGGGCTTCGGTGGTGGTTGGCGACGGATGGCGAACATGGATATCATGGATTTTACGCCGGGCGTGGGCCATGCAGCCGACCTCGCGGATAGGGCCTTCTTCGTATAGCGGGTTGAAGCCCGCGTACGCATCCGCCTGCAACAGTCCGCTGAACCCGGCCAGATGCGTTGGCGGATGAATCCCCTTGCGGTCCGGGCTGTAGGTGAACCACACCGCGGGTGGAAGTCGCGAACCGGCATTGCGGTCGTCACGCACATAGACCCACAGCCGGCCGGTTTTCGGTTTACCTTTGCCGGGTTGCAGCACGTCCACCGGCGTGTCGTCGACGTGCACCTTGCCGGTGTCCATAACATAGTCGCATACCGCGTCGGCCAGCGGCGCCAGCAGATTACTGCACAACCCCACCCAGCCGGCCATGGTGGCCCGGCTCAGTGTGACGCCCTGACGGGCAAAGATTTCCGATTGTCGATATAGCGGCGAGTGCTCGGCGTATTTCGCCGTCATCACGCGCGCCAGCAGGCCCGGACCGGCGATGCCACGTTCGATGGGGTGCGACGGCGCCGGCACCTGGACGATGACATCGCAGCGGGCGCAGGCCTTCTTCTTACGCCGGGTTTTTATCACCTTGAACGCGCTTTTAATCAGCTCAAGCTGTTCGCTGACATTTTCGCCCAGCGGCTTAAGATCGCCGCCGCAGGCGGGACAGGCCGGCTCGTGCGGCTCCAGGCAGCACTCTTCACGCGGCAGGTGTGACGGTAAAGGCCGACGTACCGGTGAGGGGCGTAAGGCCGGCGGCACCGCCGGGTCCTCGACACGCGCAGACTGGGACGTCTCTTTCGTCAGTAGCGCTTCCAGGCGATGCTCCAGTTGGACTATCTGTCGCCCGGCCTTTTCCGAGCTGCGGCCGAAGTACAGGCGCCGCAGTTTCGCCAGTTGCGCCAGCAGGCGGTCGATTTCTGCTTTGCGTGCGTTAAGGTCATTGTGCAGGGATGCGATGGTCGCCTGTTGTTGCGCGACCAGCGTTTGTTGTTGCAGTACCAGCGCTTGCAGCGCGGGCACATCAGTGGGCAAGGCATGATTTTTTCGTTTCATGCCAGGATGTTAAGGGAAGCTATCGGGTTATTACAATATCGCCAGGTTAAACGAAGTGCGTTCCGGTTGTTTCCAATTTATGTCTTTAAACAGCATCGATAACCGGGCTGGCGTCAGGAAGACTTTTCCCTCCCGGGATTGCGGCCAGACCAAGCGGCCGCGCCCAAGGCGTTTTGCCGGCAGGCACAGGCCGTCCCCGGTCGACCAAAACACCTTTGTCAGGTTGCCGCGTTTTTCCCGGAAGACGAAGACATGGCCGGACAGCGGGTCTTGCTGGAGGGCGGATACGACCTGGCCGGCCAGGCCCTGGAAGCCCTTTCGCATGTCAGTCTGACCGGCGACCAGCCAGATACGGGTGCCCGCCGGTAAGCCGATCATGATTGCGGGCCTTGCATGAGCTCACGAACCAGGACGGTCAGCAACGCGGCCGAAGGTGACGTCAACATCATCCGTCCCCGGGGAAATGTGATTTCACAGGAACAGGGGTGCTCCAGCTGAGATCTCTGCGGGGCCGCAGGCGTCGCGGGATTCCCGGTGATATGGATAGGTAAAAGCGTGGTGGCTGGCGGGGTGTGGCCGGCTTTGGGCTGACGGCGGGTAACCCGTCCTCCACACTCGAACAAGCGTATCCATTTGAACAGGACATTGTCATTCACGTTCTCGTCAACGGATGCGCCTGGTTGTAGCGCAAGCTGAGCCAGTTTTAACTTCAGTTCTGGAGAGTAGAACTGGCGAGGCGCTGAAGAGATAAAAGTTCGTTTTAGCCAGATCGATACCGGTAATTTTCATTTCAGACAGGGTATCCCTCTTACTTTTTCTTCTGATTAAAGTTTATCCATCATGGCGGAAATGGATGCTGTCGTGAAGAAGGGGGAAGAGCATCTCATCGCTTACGGAATAACAAGCGGGTCTGTAAGATAAAATCCCGGCGCAGGGGCCGGGATATATAAAGCTTAAAAGTTGTTAACACCTATTAATGTAAATTAAATCTATATAGCAGCCATATAGCAAGTCCACAAATAGCACCATAACATGCTCCTAGAATGGCATAATCAGAAAAATTGATTTCAGTGATGTTTTTCAATGAAAGCCAAATAGCAAGTGGTATTCCAACACTGAATCCTGCTGAAAAATAGGCCATGATTACAATTAACGATAAATACGGCCTCTTCAATTTTCAATACCATCCTTTTGTATTAGGGTACTTGTCGCTTCCTGCACTGTAGCTGCACTTGTACTGCCTGCAATCCCAGGTATAGGGCTTAGTTTTACTTCTTTGAATAAATAACCTGGCCCGAATGTTGTCTCGGAATATTTAAGGGCATTTTTACTCGCTTCCATGCCAAAATGTTCTTTGATAAGTTTAGCTTCCCATGGGCGCGTGATCGTTGTACCCAAGCCAAAACCAATAGCAGTTCCACCCGCCGCCCCCATCATTGCAGCCTCTGAGTTTTCGCCCGTTACATGGCTGCTAAAATAGGCTCCCCCTACATTCAACCTGACATTAGAGTTAAGCGATTTCCCTACCCCGGCGGTTCCACTCACACCTGACGTGAAGAAACTGGTGTAATCAAATTTTTCGCCTGTTTTCCCCTCTAACACCTGTACACCGGCATTTGCCCCCAGACTCATGGCGGCACCCGTGGCTTTCGCTGTTGTGGTCGCGGATGAGGCCACGAATGACTTCGCTGTTCCGGCAAGTCCTAGGACATTTTCCGGCTCCGCCACAAACGATCCCAGTCGGTCCCAGTTATCGGTGTTTTTATGGATATACTCCAACGCCTTGGCATTTTCCGTCTGTACCACGCCACGGATCTCATCATCTCGTATTGGCGCACCGAACCAGTCTGGCATCCATGTGGGGCGTGTGGCCGCATCGATACCGGTATCAACCAGCTGTTTTTGATAGCTCGCACAGGTGAGGGGGCTGTCGGTACATATTTGCTGGAGTTCTTCGTTGCGTCGGGCATTTATCGCTGCGTATTTGTCCCGAACTGCGCCACAGTCACCGCCCGTAGCCTTGCATTCCGTCCACTCTTTCTCAAACGCACGGGCTTCATCACCATTCAGGAAGTTATTCTCCACCGCGTTTTTGCCAGCCTGCGCCCCCGCAGTCGCACCTGATATGCTGCCGCTGCTGACTCCCGCCGCGATCCCCGACGCCAGCGTCGACAGCGCGCCCAGGTTCTCCTTTTGTTGCGATGTCAATTTATCGCTGTCCGCCGTGCCGTATAATGCCAGTGCTATCGCCGGCGCGGCCATTTCGCCGCTTGCCGCACCGGTCGCTCCCGCTACGGCATTGGCGCCGCTCAACTCGGCTATTACCCCGCCCAGGATGGCATGCGCCACCACGTTATTCCGCTTCTCCTCATCGCTCAGTTCGCTATGCGGCTTGCCCTGCGTGGTATTAGTCTTGACCTTGTCCGCCAGGTAGGGCGCCGCACCCTGCGCCAGCGCCGCCTTGATATCCCCGCCGGCCAGTCCCTGCAGCGCGCCCACCACGGCATTGACCCCCATCCTGACACTGCCGCCCATTCCGGCGCTTTGTGCTGAGAGGGCATTGTCGTAAGCCATCTGCCAGGCCTTATCCCTTACTGCCTGCGGGCCATTCTCAACTGCGGGGTTGGCACGCTTCACCGTATCGAGCTCCATTTTCGCCTGCGCCTTAAGTTGGGAAAGGGCCGCATTATCGGACATCACAGCCGTGGCCTCGCGGGTGGCTTTCGTCTCCGCATGGGTATTATAGATATCAAGCACCTGCGTGCCAATATCACTAATAAGTTGTGTCTTTTGCAGCCGTTTCTGCTCTTTTTCTTTATCAAAGGTGGGGCTGATGCTGCCGTCGTTGGCATGGTCTGGATCCCGGCTGAGCTGGCTGATATCCTGTTGCTGATTCACCTGATCCCGAACGATCAGACTGCCTGCCGATACCGCCGCTTTCGTCGTGCCGGAAGCATGATTCTCATGGTTCGTGCCCGCCAGCGGCAGCGCGCTGACGTTACTTAGCACATTACCGCCAACCGGTCCGCCGCTGTTAAAGCCCGCGCTCTGATGTTCAGACTTATAGTCGGCCTGGTTATCAATGTCCGTCCAGCCCAGCGTGCCGGTGTCCAGCGTGTTTTTGTCCGGCGTTGCCGTGGCAGCGATAACCGCTCCGTCCAGTTGGGTGTGATCTTTAACCTTGATATCATAGCCGCCTTTTCCCGCAAACAGCCCGGTCTGTTCCGTAACCGAGTCATAGTTGCTGTGCAGCGTATTCCGGCTGACGTTCACGCTGGCAGAACCGGTCATCGATCCAAAGGTAAAGCTGCCGCCGGCGCTGGCGTTCTGCTGCTGACTATCATAGCGATCGCTGTCCTGCTCGGAGGTTAGGGTTAGATTGCGGCCGACATTAGCGCTGATCATCTCTCCGCTGACCTGCGCCCCTTTCAGGGTAGTATCGCGACCGCTGGTGAGGGAGAGAGATTGTCCCGCATCAAGGGTGGTTACCGAATGGGTCAGGCTGCGGCCTTTCTCATGCCCTTTGCCGGCATTGACGCTCGCCGATACGCTGACGCCGTAACCGCCGGCTCCGACGCCGATGCCGACACCAACGCTGCCGCCCTTACTGCTGTTTTTACTGTCGATGCGTTCGGTATTCTGTGCAGACAGCAGGGTGATATCCTGTGTGGCGGCAAGCGCAATATCCGCGCCCGCTTTCAGTTGGCTACCCTGAACGCTGATATTTCCCCGACCGTCCGCACCGTTTCCGGTGGCCGTAATCGTCAGGTCTTTGCCTGCATTGAGCGTACTTCCGTGTGACCGTGCGCTTTCCGTACGCGTTTCGCTCCGGGATGACTGGCTACCATAGGACAGGCTAATGCCAACCGTGTTGGTGGCTCCTTGCTGTGCACCTTCGTCGCCTGCCTTGAGCCCGGCGGCGGCGTTTTTAGCATCCGCCGCCTCCGTCAGGGCGTTATCTTGCCCATACGCCAGTGCCGCCTGGGTACCCGAAAGCGCTGCCTTGGTGCCCTGCAGGGCCCTCAGGCGGCCGTCGCTCTCTTTGTTTGCCTGCTGCGCCGTGCTGACGGCGGTATTAAGCGCGCCGCCCACCGTTCCCGATAGCGCCAGACTCAGGCCGCTTTGTTTTGACTCAAACGTCTCTTTACGGGTGCGTTTGTCATACCCCGGATCAATTTGCACGCTGTCGCCGGTGATCGTCAGGTCCTGTCCGGCAACCAGATCGGCTCCGCCGATATACATTCGGTTGCCGGCCGTAAGATTCAGGTTGCCCTTGCTGCTGCCCAGCGTGCTGACGCTTTGGCTTTGCGTGGCCCCATCTTCCTTGACCTGGTGGCGAGATGACTTACTGCCCACGGTAAAACCGATGCCTCCGCTGCCCATCAACCCGCTTTTTTTCTGCTCTTCCAGTAAATAGTGGTATTGCGTTTCAGTGGCGGCAGTAATGGCGATATTGTTTCCCGCCTGCAGGGTGACATCATTGTCGCCCACCACCGCCGACCCGGTCACAGTCAGGTCGTTGCCAGCGGAGAGCAATACCGTATTACCGCTCAGCAGAGTGCCTGTTTCGCGGGTGACGTGATCTTCCTTAACCCTGTGGCTGCTGCTCTTCGACAGGTATCCCTTTTTCTCCGAGCGTTCATCCGAGAATTGGTACTGGCTTTCAGTGGCGCTATTAAGATGAATATCCTTGCTCGCCTGCACAACCAGCCCCCCTTGTTCGCTGTGCAGCGTACTGCCCGTTACCGATATATCACCGTCACGAGCCACGATCATCATCTCGTCACGGGCGGTGAGAGTGCTGCTCACGGCGCTATCACTCGTCGTTACCATATCCCGCCGGCTTTGCGTTTTGCCATCGCGTTTGCGCTCGCTGTCCCGATCCGAGACACGCTGACGCGCTTCCCCGATCGTGACCTGCCGCGCGCTCAGGCCAATACTGCCGGAGGTACTGTCGATTTGTGCCCCTTTGGCCAAAAGGGTTGTTCCCGCCTGAACAGTTAAGCCCTTATCTCCACTCAGGGTGCTGAGATGCAGCCTATCCTCCTCACGGCGGTTACTCACCGACGATGTACGGCTGCCCGCGCTGAGGTGGGTAGTGTTGGTGGTAGTATCCGCCAATAGCTTCACGTCCCCGCCGGCCCGTACATGTGTGTTGCCTCCGGCTTGGGCCTGACTGCCTAGCAGGGAGAGATTCTGACCCGCCTTAAGGCTGAGATTGCCACCCGCGCTTAGCTCACTACCCAGGGCCTGTTGCCACTCGCCGCTGACCTGTGCCAGACGATTTCCGTCCTCTCTTAAAGAATCACCGGCCCGGTTACCTATCGTTCCGGTTAATACCCTAAGATCCGCCTCCGTGCTGTTTTTGGCCGTGGTGATATCAAGATTATTGCGCGCGTTCAGGCTGAGGTTCTGTGCCGCCTTCAGTCTGGCCCCCCGCAGGAGGATATCCCCACTGGTGAGACTGAGTTCACGCGCGGTCATTGTCGCCTGGCGCAGCGCATCCTGCAGACGGGTACTCAGGGTAAGGCTGTCGGCATGGATGCTGATGGCATCAGCACGGACTTCACCACCCTCTTGCAGGAAGTGACTGGTGTCTATTTTGAGCGCCTCATCGGCAAACAGGTTGCCGGCATTGTCAAGGCTTCGGGTCGACACAGACAGATTGCCCCCGCCAATCAATGCGCCCTCCCCCGTCAAACGTAATGTGTTCCCGGCCAGGTATACCTTCGGCACCCAAACCGTTTGTGGCCCTTCAGCAGTGTCGACCGTTTCGCTCACCAGCCAGACGATATCCTGTTGCAACGCGGCAATTTGCGCCGGCGTCAGCGCTATTCCCGGTACCAGCTGAAAGTCTGAAGCCACGCGGCTCCCGTTGTTCATCAATGACTGATATTGTGCCATTGCATTTTCGCCGCGCACGGAGGGACGACCGGTCAACTGCAGCAATTGCTCGCGCACCAGACGCTGTTCATAGTAGCCATCGCTCAGGCGCTTATGGACTTTTGCGGGGTCATATCCTATACGCTGCAATAAGTAATCACTGCTGATGAATTTGCCTCGATCGGTGAATCGGCGGTCTGTCACCACCAAATAGGCGCTTCCCGCGTCGGGCTGCTGACGGAACAGTCCATTATTGGGAATAGACGTCGCCACTCTGCCAAGGTGCTGCTGGTGGGTCAGGGTAATTTCAGCCGGCGTGAGCGGCCTACTGCCCGGCGTAAGCGTCAGGTTAGCCGTCGGGAGATTTCGTTGCGCCGACGTAAGAGCCCATTCTCCCGGCGCGAGCCTTCTTCCGGCCGGGATGAGCTCAAGTTCTGACTGTGTGAGCGGCCGGCTACGGGGCGTCAGCTGGAAATGGGTCGTGCTCCATTTGGCTTTATCAACCGCGAACGCCAGCGGATTGTGTTGCCATTCTGCGCGCTCGGCTTCTGCTGCTTTCTGTGCTGCCTGCACCGTGCTGATTTGCGCCGGGTTGACCGTGGTATTCTCAATATGAGTACCTTTGATGGCGACATTGCCGTGGCCGGTTAATATGCTGTCAATTGTGGCCAGCGCCGTGGTCTCGTCGCGATTGAACGTTGGATACCAATGTATTGTGTCCTTGTCATAATGATCGACGATATACTCCTGATCGCGTCTATTTACCGAATACCCCTGGTTGATCAGCTTGCCGTCGCCCTCAACCGACAGGTCGCGGTTGGCGCTCAGCGTACTGGCGTCATTGAATAACTGACCGGCAATGCGCAACACCATGTTGCCGCCCGCCAGAATGTGGGCGCCGGAGCCCGCTGATACCAGCTTGTCCGTGGACGAACTACCTGTGACCGTCCGCTCACGGAAATTGCTGTAGTCGGTTACAAAAGGAGCCTCGGCAACGTCGATGTATCGGTCAGGATCCCACGTATCAATCCGGCCGCGGTCGTGTTCACGCCAGAACGTATTATGGTAAGGCGTCGGAACCCCTTTCTGCCGAAAACCCCGCGTCTCATAGAACGTCATGTCGTAGCCACCGTCGCTTCCTGGCGTCAGCTCCAGGTAATCCACCCACACACTGCGCATCTTCCCCTTATTATCCTTAACATAAAGCTGCGCCTTTTTGCCGGCGGCATCTATTTCCAGCAGGGTACCGTAACGGCTGTTTGCCGCCGCATCGTCATCGTTGAACGTCAGTCGCTGGGTGGTGGGCGCGATAGTGCTTTTATCGGGATTAACCTTTGAGCCGTAAGAACGCCAGTAGAGGTTGGCACGGCGCCATTTATAGTTGCTTTTTTCCGCATCGTGTTCGATATCCAGTCCTTCACGCAGATTATCCAGTCGCTGGGCATCGACCAAAACATCTCCATCGGCCTCGATTCTGCTTGCACGATTCTCAATGTTGTCATCACTAACAAGCTGCAGTGTGTTGGCGCTGTAGATCAGGCCACCATCCCGGTTGGTCAGGCGCTCGCCGGCCGTAAGGTTGAGACTCTCCGTGGCGGCCATCACCACATCGCGTCCGTCGTTGTCGATAATCCTGCTGCGCACATTCACGTCACCGCCAACTAGGGTCGCGCGGTTATTCGTGGTGTCGCTGATAAGTGTCACACTGTCGGCTTCAATGCGGCCTTGATTGATTAACGCGCCGGTTGTCAAGTTCAGCGTTTTCCCGACCAGGGAGCCCAAATTGGTGAAATGGGCGCTGTTGACGGTTAGGTCACCGGATAGTAGCCAGTCGGCAAGATTAATCAGCACGCCGCCGACAGATAATATTGTCTCACCATTACTATTAATCGTATCGCCGACCTGGTGGGTGTAGTCCTGTTGCACGGTTGCCGTCAATGCCTGCTGGCTAAATATTGTTCCACCCTGGTTATTCAGAGTTTGTGTGTTGACAACGGTTCTATCTCCGCTCTTGATGTTGCCGCCCTGATTGAACAGCACTAGCGCGTTAGGATCGGTGGCATTGATACTCAACGTACCGTTGGCCAGAAGATGCCCCTGTCGGTTATCCAATCGCGTCATTTGCGACAAGGTCAGCGTACCGACACTTTGTACCCACCCCGCGCTGTTTTCCAGCTCATGGGCCGTTATATCAGTGTGTGTTGTACCCAACAGCAGTCCGCCATCGCGGTTGTTCAGCCGGTTTACCCCCACGTCCAGCGCATCCCGGCTGGTAATTTTACCCTGGCCGCTGTTATCCAGCTGCGCGCTGACAAGCGTCAGCGTCCCGGTCGATGCCAAATCCCCCGCCGGGTTGTTGATTTGATCGCCGTTCAAAGTCAGCGTACCGTCACTGTGGATTTTTCCCTCCTGATTATTAAGCACATCAATACGGTATACGCCTGCGCTCCGGCTGATAAGCATACCGCCCAGATTGGACAGCGTCCGCGCGGCAAGCGTCAGCGCATCCAAACTGCACAATACCCCCCCCTGCAGGTTGTCTACCCGGTCCGCTGAAATTTGCTGGTCACCGCTGCTTTTCAGCGTTCCCTGCGTATTCAGCAGCGACCGGGCGCTAATCTGTACTCCCTCACCGCTTACCAGTTTACCCTGACGGTTATCCAGGGCATCGGTCAAAGCCAACCTCATCTGCTTCTGACTATAGATTAAGCCGTTTTGTTGATTATCCACGCTCTGCGCCGTCACATTGAGAGCGTCACCAGACGTCAATTGGCCGCCGGCGTTACGCAGCTTACCCCCTGCCGCCCCGTCGGTGACACCTTGCACATCCAGGCGCGCCTGGGCGCTGATTTTTCCCAGTTCGTTGCGGATGTCCTGCACTGCTCGCAACATCAGCGAACCCTTCGACTGCAGCAAGCCCTGCCGATTATCCAGGCCGGTGACGGTAAGCGCCGCATCCTGCATGCTCAGTACGCTGCCCTCGCTATTGTCAAACCGCCGGGTGACTGCGAACCAACCGCCCTGGCTGCCCATTTCCCCCCCCGCGTTGAGAATGTTTTCCGCCCTCAGGGACTGAGAGCCCTGGCTGGAGACGAGGCCATTACTATTATCAAGCGTGCGAATGAGATGCACATCCAGTGCGTCGAACGCCTGGATATCACCCATTGCGTTAAGGAGGCTGAGGGCGCGTATCGCGCCGTGATCCATGCTAATCAGTTTGCCGCCCTGATTATCCCAAACGCCATCCAGATCCAACGTCACCGCCTGCTGGCTTTGTATGGTTCCCTTCTGCCGGTTGTGCAGATGCCCGCCCCGCAGCGACATCTGCGCGCCGCTGAGCAATGTGCCCGCATCGTTCTCCAGCAGGCTGTCCGTGCCGCCCTGCCAGCTTAACCCCTGCGTTGCCGACAGGGTTCCGGCCTGATTGATGAGGTTGCCGGCGGTGCTGAGCATCATGCCGCCCCCCGAACGCACCTTGCCGGCGGCGTTATTGAGATCCCTGGCCACAACGTTGACCTGGCCGGCGCCTAACGCTGTACCTTCGCGGTTGTCCCAGCCGCCGCCGGTGCGCATATCCAGAGTCCCAGCCGCTTCGATAAGCCCGTTTCGGTTATCCACCGCCTGATGCGCATTGAGGTGCAGGCTCCCCTCGCTGACCAATTCTCCGCCCTGATTATCCCAAACCCCCTCCAGGTCCAACGTCACCGCCTGCTGGCTTTGTATGGTTCCCTTCTGCCGGTTGTACAGATGCCCGCCCCGCAGCGACATCTGCGCGCCGCTGAGCAATGTGCCCGCATCGTTCTCCAGCAGGCTGTCCGTGCCGCCCTGCCAGCTTAACCCCTGCGTTGCCGACAGGGTTCCGGCCTGATTGATGAGGTTGCCGGCGGTGCTGAGCATCATGCCGCCCCCCGAACGCACCTTGCCGGCGGCGTTATTGAGATCCCTGGCCACAACGTTGACCTGGCCGGCGCCTAACGCTGTACCTTCGCGGTTGTTCCAGCCGCCGTCGGTGCGCATATCCAGAGTCCCAGCCGCTTCAATAAGACCGTTTCGGTTATCCACCGACTGATGCGCATTGAGGTGCAGGTGTCCCTCGCTGACCAATTCTCCGCCCTGATTATCCCAAACGCCATCCAGGTCCAGCGTCACCGCCTGCTGGCTTTGTATGGTTCCCTTCTGCCGGTTGTGCAGATGCCCGCCCCGCAGTGACATCTGCGCGCCGCTGAGCAATGTGCCCGCATCGTTCTCCAGCAGGCTGTCCGTGCCGCCCTGCCAGCTTAACTCCTGCGTTGCCGACAGGGTTCCGGCCTGATTGATGAGGTTGCCGGCGGTGCCGAGCATCATGCCGCCCCCCGAACGCACCTTGCCGGCGGTGTTATCAAGATCCCTGGCCACAACGCTGACCTGGCCAGCGCCAAGCGCCGTACCTTCGCGGTTGTCCCAGCCGCCGCCGGTGCGCATATCCAGCGTCTCGGCCGCTTCGATAAGGCCGTTTCGGTTATCCACCGACTGGTGTGCATTGAGGTGCAAGTCTCCTTTGCTCACCAGTTTGCCACCCTGATTACTCCAGTCGCCATCGGTACTGACATCAAGCGCGTGACCGGCATCGATAAGGCCGTGTTGATTGTCAACAGACTGACGTGCACTCAGATGCAGGTGTCCCCCGCTGACCAAGTGCCCATGCGCATTATTCAGACCTTGTGCCCTAAGTTGCAGATGCCCGCCCTGCACCCTTCCGGACCGGTTGTCGACTGTTCCCAAAGTATTCAGCGTCAGTTTCTGACCGGCCAGCAGCTTACCACCCAGGCTATGGATATTTTCCTGCACCTTGATGCTAAGCTCGGACTGACTTTTCACCGTGCCATCCTGGTTATCCAGGTCCCCTAGCTCAAGCGTCAGATTGCCATGGCATCCTACCACGCCCTCGTGGTTGCTCAGCCGGCCTCGCACCCGCCAATGCTGCGCTATCTCGTCTAACGCGGCCAGGCGGCCATGCCGGTTATTAACGGATGCCACATCCAGGGTGAGTTGCCGGGCATCGATGTCGCCATCGGTATTATCCAGTGAGCCGGTTAGGATGAGTCGGCTACCGCCAGGGCCGACCTGCGACCAGACGCCTCCCGGAGTAAACAGACTATCGGCATTAATATCCCAATGGCCGGCGCGCACTTGGGCCTTCTGCGCATCAATATTGCCCGTCGTGTTGATCGTGAGCTGACCGCTGTCGACCGTTGCCTGCTGCAGGACGACTCCGCCAGCTTGTGCCACAAAGACGGCGCGTTCGGCCGCCAGGCGACCTTGACCGATATCTATTCGGCGCCCGGTTATATTGACATCTTTCTGGCTCAACAGGCTGCCGCTGACCCGAATGTCGTCCTGACTATGCAACGTCAAGTCCGCCCCACGTATCAGCGCACTATTCTCATTGCTCCCCGCCAGCATATGCCCGCTGCCTTGAATGCCCCTGGCAGCGTCCAGCCGGACGTCACCCGTCGCCGCCAGGGTGCCCGACTGGCGAATAACCCCCTCGCGGCTTTGCACCACCAGCCGCCCTCCGCTGTGGAGTTTGCCGTGATGTTCGATAGTGCCTCTGGCGGCAAGAGTGATATCGCCTCCGGCCTGGGTAACCATCTCCACCGCGCCTGATTGCCAGCTAAGGCGGCCTTCGCTGCTCACAGCCAGGGTCGCGCCCGCGCGCAGGTGTCCGCCCTGGCCGCGCACGCCAACACCCGCTTCGGTGCCTATCATGCGGATCTGACCGCTATACATGCCTCCCAGTTGTCCCATATCTATCGCCAGCTCGGGTGCCGTGCTGTCAGAGGCCAGGGGCGTCACCGCCTGACCGTTCGCACTGATATGGTTGCGGCCCGCCACCACTAAGATTTCATTTTCGGCCCTGACGGAGGCATTCAATTTCACCGCGCGCGCCAGAATATCGACATACCGGGTATCATGCCGCGCATCGTTGTTAAGTCCGCCGCCCTCGACTCGTACCAGGCCCCGTTCGACCTGGTATCCTGCCAGACTACCGTCGGCGTTTAACTGCGGCCTCCCGGTGGTAAGGGTCATGCGTCCGGCATTAATGGTGCCGCAGCCGTCACACACAATCCCCGACGGGTTGGCCACAATCACCTGCGCCATGCCGCCCGCCACTTCCAGAAAACCCCGCAGTTGGCTGGGATTGTCACTGTTAACTTCATTAAGAATGACCCGTGCCGGCGCGGCATTCGGATTAAGGTTGGGATTGCCCTGAATAATCCCTGCCATCTGGGTCGTGATCATCTCCGCCGAATTGTTAAGGATGGCGCCCTGAGGGCCAACATCGAACTGCTGAAAATGATTATGTGACAACCCGGCCTGATTAGGTGCTGTGATATTCACCTGCGGCAGGCCATTCCGCGTGGATATCACTTCCGGACGCAACTCATGCGCCACGCGCCCATCAGCAACAATGCCATGCGCCAGCGCCGGCCCGGCAAACAGGGCCAGCCCCAGCAGCCACTCGGCCCGGCGCACCGTCACCCAAAGACGCGAGGCGCCGGTTCCGCGCCTTTGACCGGGCCAGATGCTGCAACCGCGCGCCAGCTCGGACACCACCCGTAATTCACCCTGGCTGCGGCTAAAGATAAGACGATAGCAATGTTTGTTCATGGGTTCCGTCCCTGTGAAAATACAGCCCAAGCAGCAAAAGTGTTGATCTGACACGGACAAACATGCCGGTTGACATTAAATTTGCAGGTTGAGGTTAAAACCGCTGGTAACGCCTGAGGTATGAAAGCCTTCCGGTTTATAAAGGGGCATTCCGGCAAACACGTCGTAGCTGAACCGCCCCCAGAACGCGCCGCTCAGCCCTAGAGCGCCGCCCGCCAGTTGGCGTCCGGCCAACTTGTGGGCAGCCGGCCCGCCGACACGTCCAAAGTCCACAGCCCAGTAAAGCTCATGACCGCGCGACATCACATTCCAGGCCAGTTGATTACGCCAAAGCAGGCCTTTTTCACCCGCTAGCATTTGCTCGCCGTCAAACCCGCGCACGGTATAACGCCCGGCAATGGCCATGCGGTCTTGCGGCGTCAGTGGATGCTTGCTCCACTGACCGCGCAGGCTGGTGTAATAGCGCCAGGGCTGCGCAACACAGGCGAATGGATAATTCAGGCTGATATCCCCCACGGCGAAGCCCGTGCGGGCGCTGCCGCGGTGCGTGGCCTCTTCGGGCGCCGACCGGGCGCCAAACGCTCCCGTCCCTCGACGCCAGTTAATGTTTGCATCCAGCGTGGCCTTGCCGAGATAGCTGCGCTGGTTAAGCCCCAGCTCCCAGGCAGCGGTACGGCGATGCTGAGTATCCATATCTTGACCGTTCACGGCATTGGTGGAATGCCGACGATGGGCACGCACGTTGAGAGTGGTTTTATGCGACTGATTGCGAAACAGCAGCCGGGACACCGTCAACTGCATGTTCTCGCTCTTGCCGCTGTAGGTCAGTAGCTGGTTGGCGTTGGCGATATTCTGATGATAGGTGTAATCGTTGTAGTTGGCGGAAAACCCCCAGTACCCGATTGGAATTGCATAATTAAGGGTACGGGAGCGGTTACCAAACGGCCCGCGCTGAAACACATCACTGCCCATATTGATATAAAACAGATCGTTATGAGCTAAAGGCGCGTCAATCGCCAGGGTCGCGGATCTCAGATAACGGCCGGTGCTTTTGGCGCCGCTGTCATCCAGCCCTAAACTGAGACGAACCGGGCGGCCTTCTTTCCAGCTCACGACGAGATCGCTGGTGGCCTCTTGCTCACCGGGCATAATCTTGATATCGACCGCAACGCTGGGCGCCCGTTTCAAGTTCTCCAGCGCCTGCTCGATATCGCGCAGATTAAGAATGTCGCCTGATGCCGCCGGCATGGCATTCCATAATCTGGCGCGCCAGGAAACCGGCCCATCAAAGCGGATGCTGCCAATGCGTCCGGGCTGAAGCGTCAGCGTCAGCACGCCTGTCGTCAGATCTTGCTCCCGGGCCATCACGCGGGTGGTGACATAGCCTTTTTTCAGGATGGCATTCTGGACTTTATTGATGACCAGCGTTATCCCCTGACTCCCCAGGCAGCGGCCTTTGGCGTCGCCGGCGGCTTCCAGCGCCCACTGGAAATTGCTGGCGGAATCGCCATCCAATTGAAGAGTATTAATAGTAAAACAGGGATGTTCATCGACAGGATAATCAGGCAGAGTTATGCCGGGACGGTCAAGGTGGATGTCTGAAACAGGGGCATTTTGCTTTTGTAACGCGCGCGCACGTTCCTGCTGTCTAAACTGTTCCTGGGCGTCAATAGCCGACGCGCTTTGTGCGGCTCCCCCAGAAAAGGGGCCGGCAATCAGCGGAGCAGAGATGAAGATGGACAGCAAAAGAAATGCCCATCGGGTTAGCAGCGGTATACTGCCGGCGTAATCATGGCCCATCCATGGCTCCTTATTCAATGTCAATCAATGGACATCTTGTCCATTACTCAAATATCGCAGGACAATGGTTCTCACCCGATAAAGTGAGTCATTTGCATCAAGATATAACGCAGGGTGAATATCCGTTTTGAGATAGTGGCATTATGCGTATGAGCCCAGAAAAAAATCAATTCAAAATCGGCAACATTATTAAACCATTATTAAACCTTGAGTTGAAGCAAGCCACTGCTGGGGAATTATAATTTCACGGGCTAAGCTATATATCGCCGAAAAGTCGGCCTGATGAAAGAAAAGTGAAATTATTAATCTATTCCGCGGAAAATAATAAAACAACCACCAAAGATCCAGCATGAATAATATATATGATAAGGCTGACTGATGAGGTTGATATTCATTAAGTTCATCAGCGAAATAATGGTAAGCGCAAAGGACGCCAGTAATTGAGAAATAGTGTCAGATCAGTGATGAGCCCCGCAATATTTTTTGTTCTTTTATTATGCGAACTATTTTCCTCCCGCAAGATCAAGGAAACTGCCTGTGACATAGGAAGCCTCATCAGACAATAACCATGCGATAGCCTGAGCCACTTCTTCTGGCTGGCCGCCGCGTTGCATCGGCAAATTACCTTTAACACGATCCACCCGTTTTGGCTCGCCGCCATCGGCGTGCATTTCGGTGTAAATAAAGCCGGGGCGCACGGCGTTAACGCGAATTCCCTGGGCCGCGACCTCCAGGGACAGGCCAATGGTTAACGTATCAATGGCGCCTTTCGAAGCGGCATAATCCACATATTCATGGGGTGAACCGAGCCGTGATGCCGCCGAGGATACGTTAACGATGGCTCCCCCCTGGCCGCCATGGCGATGCGCCATCCGTTTAACCGCTTCCCGGGCGCAGATAAAGCTGCCGCTGACATTGGTGGCAAACAGGGTGGCAAGCCGTGTTGCATCCAACTGTTCGATAGAGGCTTGAGGCATCAGCATTGCCGCGTTATTGACCAACCCGGTAATGGGGCCAAGCTGTTTATCTATTTGCCTGAACAGTTCCACCACCTGTTCTTCCTGGGCGATATCTACCTGAACCGCAATGGCATTCCCGCCGCCATGGCGAATGTCATCGATAACCGCTTGCGCACTGGCTTCACGGGTATGATAGCCAATACAAACCTGGTGTCCTTTACTGGCGAGGCATAATGCCGTAGCCCGGCCGATGCCGCGATCGCCGCCGGTTATCAGGGTAATTTTATTTTTCATATGCTGTGTATCCGGTCGTAAGTGAAGCGTCACAATAGCGTTTCCGCGCCAAGGGGGGTGTCCGGTCAGGTAAGCACCCAACATTTATCAGACTGAACAGCTGAAAGCAATGGGCAGTAAACAAGCCAATGTGGCCCTGATGGCGATGGCTCAGCCGTCAATATTAAAATGTTATGTGATAGCGTCTGGCTGAGATCGGGGTATTGATGTCACGCTTCCAGCGGGGAAAACGATTGCTATCGCGCTTTCAAAAAGTTTTCTCTCATTGAGTCCGACACCACAATGAAGAAATCCGCCCTGATGACGGATTTTGATAACGTGGCACGTATCTTTATCCTGCCATCTCCACTTCTATTATAAACTTTATCACTTCGGCGATACATATCCAGCACGGCGCTTTCAGTTCATCGGCAAGATAGCTCACCACGTCGAACAGCAGCCCTGTGAGGATGTGCTCTATTTTAACGGTGGTAAACAAACAACCTGAATTCTCGACCGCTGTCTCTATTTCTTTATGAAATGTCGTCATTCTGTATGCTATATTTAGCAATATAAACTTTAGTGTATCACGGAGTATGCAAAATGAGAGTATTCCGGGTAGAGCAGGCATTGAAGAAACTGGGCCGCGATATACAGGATGCGCGCAAACGCCGCCGCATAAGTACCTCGCTGATGGCTGAGCGAATCGGTATCACCCGCGCCACGCTCAGCAGGCTTGAGGCCGGCGATGCAAAAGTGTCAATGGGGAGTTATGCAATAGCGCTGTATGTGCTTGGTAAGTTGGATCAGTTGGAAAACATCATAGACCGGACTCAGGATCCACTCGGGCTGGATTTGATGGATGATGAGTTGCCCGTCCGTATCCGCACACGGAGAACAGAATGAAGAGCATTAACGTCACCATTGACTGGCAAGATAACGCGCGACTTGTCGGCCAACTGGACGTGTATGTCGCCAGAGGCACGGAACGTTATCAATTTACCTATGCGGCAGACTGGGCCAGGAACGGATTCGCCATTGATCCGGCGCTGGAGCTTATCCCCAGAACACCTTATGTAGATAATAAGCTGTGGGGCGCATTCCAGGATATTTCTCCTGATAGATGGGGGCGCCTAGTCCAGACCAGGGTCAACAACCGCCATCTGTCCGAGTGCGATTTTCTCCTTGGCGTCAGCGATTATATGAGAATGGGGGCGTTACGCCTCAGCGATGCCGCACAGCCAGACGTTTTTTTAGCGGATAACCATGACGTGCCAAAACTGGTCAATTTGCGGGAACTGGAAGCCGCCGTTCACCGCTTTGAAGCCGGGCGGGAAAGCGCGTCAGATCTGGCTATGATTGCGCAACCCGGTTCTTCTCTGGGGGGCGCTCATCCCAAAGCCTCGGTGGAAGACAAGCATAAGCTGTGGCTGGCGAAGTTTCAAAGCAATACCGACACAGAACGCGTATCACTCTGGGAAGCCACCATGCTGGGTCTCGCAAGAAAAGCGGGTATTCGCACCGCACATCACCGGGTTTTGAATGCCGGTGGTGACAGACCAGTGCTTCTGGTGGAGCGTTTTGACCGCCTGGACGGTAAACGCATCCCCTTTATTTCCGCCATGACGTTACTGGAACGTAACGAAAATAATAAAGAAGGCGCCAGCTATATTGAAATTGCGGATGCTCTCACCCATTACTCATCGCGACCCGGGGCAGACCGGCTGGAACTGTTTAGCCGTATGATCTTTAATGCCATGACGGGCAACATTGATGACCATCTGCGTAATCATGGTTTTTTACGCGAACCACAAGGTTGGCGGCTTTCTCCAGCTTACGATATCAATCCGACAACGGAACATTTTGCGCGCCGTAATCATAACTTGTCATTCGATGGTGACCGCTCCAAACCCTCTCTGGACACCTGTCTGGCGCTAGCTGAATTTTTCGATGCTGGGAAAGCTGAAGTTAACGCAGCGTTGACCAAGATTGCCCAAGCAGTTTCACAATGGCGAAATATAGCGAAAGGCAATGGTCTGCGAGGCGAGGAAATTATGCGAATGGAAAGGTCGTTTGAACATGACGATACAGAGCGATTGTTGCGTTATTTGCCCTCACGGTGACAGTATTGAACGTCCCAGGCGCTTTTGTATGCCGCTATTTCTAGCCTTTCCCTGTGCAATCTAAGTCCTGGCCTAGGGCTCAGGACTTTTTCTACAAGATTAACACGCGGTAAGGGCGTGTTCCTTTATTCAGGATATTCCGCTTTCCCCAGCCCTCTCCACCTCCGCGATAAATTTCACCCCATGGGCGGTACGTATCCAGCGCAGCGCTCTCAACTCATCGGCAAAATAACTGACCAGTTCAAACAGCAATCCGGTGAGGGTGTGCTCCATTTCCGGAAATAGAGCCCGGTCCATCAGAATTCGCGCCAGCGCCTGGCAATATTCGCAAAGCAGCTCGGCGTCAGGTTCAAAGCGGGGCGAGGTCACCGGGAAATCATCCACGGTCAGGCTTACAATCAAGTGAGGCGGGATTGGGTCGTTCAGCGTGGGTTGCAACTGGGCAAGGCATTCGGCAAGCCGTGCGCTAAGCGCCTGCCGGCGTGTGGTATCGCTACTTTCACGCAGGGTTTCAGCGAACTGTTCGCAATGCCCGGCGAGCACGGTGAAATCCGTGGTTGAACGGAAGGGGACAGAAAGTAATGCATGAGTTTGGGTTGGGATCGTAGCCATAAGGCAGCCTCCACTAAGTGATATTCATAAACCACCACCGAATTGCCTGAATTACGTAGTTTCAGGGTGAGCTGAATTCACGACATCAAAATACGCATAAGCGTCAAATGCCGCCACTAAGTTTTGTATCAGGGAGACCAATCCCAGCGCCTGATTTGCAGGCGCAAAAGCACGATATAATGGCGGGCGACTATCCGCCATGCCTTTCGCCGTGAGTATCATTATCGTCGAGGGCCGTCTCGAAATTGAACGCTATATTGCACGTTATTACGTTTAATGAATCATGGGTTATACATTATTCATAGCCTGCCGCATCGGCGCAGATTGCGGTCGTAACGTATAAAGACTATCCCGATGGGATCAGCGTCCTGTCTACGGTGTCAGGCCGTTGTCGGCAATCTCACGCGCTGAAAAAAAAGCCCCGCGCATCAGCGCGGGGCCTTGTGAAATATCAGCGACTGTCGCCGGTGGAAGAATCAGCCGGCAACCGCAATGCGCTTCATATCTTTCATATACCCGCGCAGGGTGGCGCCGATAATTTCAATCGGATGGTGGCGGATGGCTTCGTTGACATCGCGCAGCTGCGCATTATCAATCTCGGCGGCAGGCGCGGCCTTGCCGATATCGCCCGGCTGCAGGCTGTCCATAAAGTTGGCTTTCAGCAGCGGCACGGCGGCGTTGGCGAACAGGTAGTTGCCGTATTCGGCGGTATCGGAAATCACCACATTCATTTCATACAGGCGCTTGCGCGCCACGGTATTGGCGATCAGCGGCAGCTCATGCAGCGATTCGTAGTAAGCCGATTCGGCGATGATACCGGAGCGGGTCATGGTTTCAAACGCCAGCTCCACGCCGGCCTTGGCCATGGCTATCATCAGCACGCCGTGGTCGAAATATTCCTGCTCGCTGATTTTGCCTTCAAACTGCGGAGCGTTTTCAAACGCCGAGGCGCCAGTCTCTTCGCGCCAGGTCAGCAATTTCACGTCGTCATTAGCCCAGTCTTCCATCATGCCGCTGGAGAAGGCGCCGGTGATGATGTCGTCCATATGTTTTTCGAACAAGGGCTGCATCAGGGCTTTTAACTGCTCGGACAAGGCAAAGGCGCGCAGCTTGGCGCTATTGGACAAACGGTCCATCATCAGCGTAATGCCGCCTTGCTTAAGCGCTTCGGTGGTGGTTTCCCAGCCGAACTGCACCAGTTTCCCGGCGTAGGCCGGGTCGATGCCGTCCGCGACCATTTTATCGAAGCACAGCAGCGAGCCGGCCTGCAGCATGCCGCACAGGATGGTTTGTTCGCCCATCAGGTCGGATTTTACCTCGGCGACAAACGATGACGCCAGGACGCCGGCGCGATGGCCGCCGGTAGCGGCCGCCCAGGCCTTGGCCAGCGCCATGCCTTCACCCTGCGGGTCGTTTTCCGGATGTACCGCAATCAGGGTCGGCACGCCGAAACCGCGTTTGTACTCTTCGCGCACTTCGGTGCCGGGGCATTTGGGCGCCACCATGATAACAGTGATGTCTTTACGGATTTGCTCGCCCACCTCGACGATGTTAAACCCATGGGAGTAGCCCAGCGCTGCGCCTTTTTTCATCAGCGGCTGCACGGCCTGCACCACGACCGAATGCTGTTTGTCCGGCGTCAGGTTGACCACCAGATCGGCCTGCGGGATCAGTTCTTCATAGGTACCGACCTTAAAGCCGTTTTCGGTGGCCTTGCGCCAGGACGGGCGCTTCTCGTCAATGGCCGCCTTGCGCAGCGCGTAGGAAATATCAAGTCCGGAATCACGCATGTTCAGGCCCTGGTTCAGCCCCTGCGCCCCGCAGCCGATAATGACCACTTTTTTACCTTTCAGGTAGCCCGCTTCATCGGCGAATTCATCCCGGGCCATAAAGCGGCATTTACCCAGCTGCTCCAGCTGCTGGCGCAGGTTCAGGGTGTTAAAATAGTTAGCCATGGTGCTACTCCGTAATAGGGTATGGTACTTCTGGTATAAGGGTTCCCGCCGGACGGGAATAGGATGTTTGCCACTATAAAGCAGGAATCGTGTTGCTTAAATTGATATATTAACAATCTGATATTGCATATTGTGCAACGTGCGCGCTGCGCATGGAAAAAGCGGTTTAAAGGTGCTGCCCCTATGGATCTGCGCGATCTTAAATTGTTCCTTCACCTCGCGGAAAGCCGCCATTTCGGCCGCACCGCGAAAGCGACCCACGTTAGCCCGTCGACGCTGTCGCGCCAGATCCAGCGTCTGGAGGAAGACGTGGGACGGGTCTTGTTCCTGCGCGACAACCGCACGGTACAGCTTACCGACGCCGGCGAGCAGTTGAAGATTTTTGCCCAGCAGACGCTGCTGCAGTACCAGCAGCTGTCCCATCGCCTGGGCCAGCACGGTCCGTCGCTTAGCGGCGAGCTGCGGCTGTTCTGCTCTGTTACCGCCGCCTATAGCCACCTGCCGCCGATCCTCGACCATTTCCGCGCCCGGCACCCGTTGGTGGAAATAAAACTGACCACCGGCGACCCCGCCGACGCCGTGGAAAAAGTGCAGTCCGGCGACGCCGATTTAGGCATTGCCGGCCATCCCGAAATCCTGCCGGCCAGCATTGATTTTACTCCGATCGGCGCAATACCGATGATCCTGATAGCCCCGGCCCTGCCCTGCCCGGTACGCGCGCAGGCGCTGGTCGCCACGCCGGACTGGTCGCATATCCCCTTTATCTTACCGGAGCACGGTCCGGCGCGCCGCCGTATCGATCACTGGTTTCGCGACAACCGCCTCGCCAATCCGCAGATTTACGCCACCGTCGCCGGGCACGAGGCCATTGTTTCCATGGTGGCGCTCGGCTGCGGCATTGCGCTGATCCCCTCGGTAGTAGTAGACAACAGCCCCGAACCGGTGCGCAACCGCGTGCAGATTGTCGAGCACGGTACGCCGGTAGAACCGCTGGAATTAGGGGTATGCGTACAGCGCAAACGCTTGCAGGAACCGTTGATTGAAGCGTTCTGGCAACTGCTGGAACGTTAAGGGGCAACGCAGCCAGGGTGCAATGGCCTGGTTAATGGCGGCGAAGCGCCATTGCTGAATTTTTTTCGACGGTCGCGCCCTTCCGGCAGGAGCCGCTTAAGATCGTTGCGCTATAGCGGCCCGGAACGCCGGGACGGGACGCTACCCATCCCGGCGCCGGGAAGCATGCCCGTTATCCTGGTTGCCGGCCAGGCCGGGATGCCCGGTTATCCTTGCAGAAAGAAGCGGAAAGCCGGATTTTGGGTTTCGTCGTGGCATTCATAACCCAGCGCGGACAGGTGGCGGTCAAACTCCGGCTCCTGCTCGCCCAGCTCGAAACCCGCCATGACGCGACCGTAATCGGTGCCGTGGCTGCGGTAATGGAACAGGGAAATATTCCAATGCGTCCCCAAAGTATGCAGGAATTTCAACAGCGCGCCCGGCGATTCCGGGAATTCAAAACTGTACAGGCGTTCGCGCAGCGGTTTCGACGGGCGTCCGCCCACCATATAACGCACGTGCAGCTTGGCCATCTCGTCGTCGGACAGATCCACCACCTGGTAGCCGCCGGCGGTCAGCTCGCTTAAGATCTCATCGCGCTCCACGCGTCCCCGGGTCAGGCGCACGCCGACAAAAATGCAGGCGTTATCCGCGTCGGCGTAGCGATAGTTAAACTCGGTTACCGCGCGGCCGCCCAGCAGCTGGCAAAATTTCAGGAAACTGCCCTTCTGCTCGGGAATGGTAACCGCCATCAGCGCTTCGCGCTGCTCGCCAAGCTCGCAGCGCTCGGAAACATAACGCAGGCCGTGGAAATTGACGTTGGCGCCGGACAGCACATGGGCCAATCGTTCGCCCCGGATATTATGCAGCTGAATATATTTTTTCATGCCCGCCAGCGCCAGCGCGCCCGCGGGTTCCGCTATCGCCCGCACGTCCTCGAACAGATCCTTGATTGCCGCGCAGATGGCGTCGCTGTCCACGGTAATTACGTCATCCAGGTACTCGCGGCATAAGCGGAACGTTTCGTCGCCGATACGCCTGACCGCCACGCCTTCGGCGAACATACCGACCCGGGGGAGGTCCACCGGTTCGCCGGCCTTGAGCGCCGCGCACAGGCAGGCGGATTCCTCGGCCTCCACGCCGATCACCTGAATCTGCGGCATCAGGTGCTTGATCAGCACCGCTACGCCCGCGGCCAGGCCGCCGCCGCCCACCGGTACAAAAATCCGGTCCAGATGCGCGTCCTGCTGCAGCAGTTCCATCGCCAGCGTACCCTGGCCGGCGATCACCGCCGGATGGTCGAACGGCGGCACGAAGGTGTAATGACACTCGCGCGCCAGCTCGATAGCCTTGGCCTTGGCCTCGTCGAAATTGGCGCCATAGAGAAAGGCTTCGCCGCCGAAACTGCGCACGGCGTCCACCTTGATATCCGCCGTGGCAACCGGCATCACGATCAGCGACTTGATGCCAAGCCTGGTCGCGGAGAGCGCCACGCCCTGGGCATGATTGCCCGCCGAGGCGGTCACCACGCCATGGGCTTTTTGCTCTTCATTGAGGCCGGAAATCATCGCATAGGCGCCGCGCAGCTTAAAGCTGTGCACCGGCTGCCGGTCTTCCCGCTTTACCAGGACGGTATTGTCCAGGCGCGCGGAGAGTTTTTCCATGACTTGCAACGGGGTGACCTGGGCCACCTCGTATACCGGCGAACGCAGCGTGGCGCGCAGGTATTCCGCCGCGCAGGGCGCGGCGGGCAACGGTAGGGAGTCGGCCATGACCGTTAGCCTCCCAGCTTGCTTTTATCGCGCACTGCGCCCTTATCGGCGCTGGTGGCGAGCAAGGCGTAGGCCCGCAGGGCAAAGGACACCTGACGCTGGCGATCCACCGGTTTCCAGGCGTCCGCGCCGCGTGCCGTCTGTCTTTCCCGCCGGGCGGCCAGTTCGCTGTCCGCCACGGCCAGCGCGATGCTGCGCTCATGGATGTTGATGTCGATAATATCGCCGTCCTGTACCAGTCCGATCAGGCCGCCGCTGGCGGCTTCAGGCGAAACATGGCCGATGGACAGGCCGGAGGTGCCGCCGGAAAAACGGCCGTCGGTAATCAGCGCGCACTGCTTGCCCAACCCCATGGATTTCAGGTAGGTGGTGGGATACAGCATTTCCTGCATGCCCGGCCCGCCTTTGGGTCCTTCGTAACGGATGACCACCACGTCGCCGGCCACCACTTTGCCGCCCAGGATGGCCTCGGTGGCGGCTTCCTGGCTTTCATACACTTTAGCCGGGCCGCTGAAGATCAGGCTGCCCTTATCCACGCCGGCGGTTTTGACGATACAGCCGTCTTCGGCGATATTGCCGTACAGCGTCGCCAGCCCGCCGTCCTGGCTATAGGCGAACTCGCGGGAGCGGATACAGCCTTCCTGACGGTCGGTATCCAGGGACGGCCAGCGGCAGTCCTGCGAGAACGCCTTGGTGGTGCGGATGCCGGCAGGGCCGGCGGAATACATGCTTTTCACTTCCGCGTCTTCGGTCAGCATCACATCATACTGTTGCAGCGTTTCCGGCAGCGTCAGCCCGAGGATATTGCCGACCTCGCGGTTCAGCAGGCCCGCGCGGTCCAGTTCGCCCAGGATGCCCCAGACGCCGCCGGCGCGGTGGACGTCTTCCATATGGTATTTCTGTGTGCTTGGCGCCACCTTGCACAAATGCGGCACCCGGCGCGATAAACGGTCGATATCGGCCATGGTGAAATCCACGTCCCCTTCCTGCGCCGCCGCCAGCAGATGCAGTACGGTATTGGTGGAGCCGCCCATGGCGATATCCAGCGTCATGGCGTTTTCAAACGACGCTTTACAGGCAATGCTGCGCGGCAGCGCGCTTTCATCATCCTGTTCATAATAGCGCTTGGTCAGTTCGACGATGCGCTTGCCGGCATTGAGAAACAGCTGACGCCGGTCGGCATGGGTGGCAAGCAGCGAACCATTGCCAGGCTGGGACAGGCCCAGGGCTTCGGTCAGGCAGTTCATGGAGTTGGCGGTAAACATGCCGGAACAGGAGCCGCAGGTGGGACAGGCGGAACGTTCGATCTGGTTGCTGTCGGCATCGGACACGTTCGGATTGGCGCCCTGGATCATAGCGTCAATCAAATCGAGCTTGATAATTTTATCGGACAGCTTGGTCTTGCCGGCCTCCATCGGGCCGCCGGAGACAAATATCACCGGGATATTCAGGCGCAGCGCCGCCATCAGCATCCCCGGGGTGATTTTATCGCAGTTGGAAATACAGACCATGGCGTCGGCGCAGTGGGCGTTGACCATATACTCCACCGAATCGGCAATCAGCTCGCGCGACGGCAGGGAATACAGCATGCCGCCGTGACCCATGGCGATGCCGTCGTCCACCGCGATGGTATTGAATTCTTTCGCCACGCCGCCGGAGGCTTCAATCTGCTCGGCAACCAGTTTACCCAAATCGCGCAGGTGCACATGGCCCGGCACAAATTGGGTAAAGGAGTTGACCACGGCGATAATCGGCTTGTCGAAATCATCATCGGTCATGCCGGTGGCGCGCCATAAGGCACGGGCGCCGGCCATATTGCGGCCGTGGGTGGTGGTAGCGGAACGATACTTTGGCATGCTCAATACTCCAGTTAATCTTTTGGCAGGCGGTTAACCCGCCTGCTGTTAAAAACCTATAGTTTTAGTTATTGACCGGGTCCAGCCAGCCCCATTTATCTTCGGTCTCGCCGGTGAACAGGCCGAAAAACGCCTGTTGCAGCTGTTTGGTCACCGGACCGCAGCGGCCGATGCCCACCTGGATGCCGTCAACGCTGCGCACCGGGGTGATTTCCGCCGCGGTGCCGGACATAAACACTTCGTCGGCCAGATAAAGCGATTCACGGGAAAGCACTTGCTCGCGCACTTCGAGACCGCGATCTTTCGCCAATTTGATGATGGCGTCGCGGGTAATGCCCGGCAGGGCGGAAGAGGTGAACGGCGGCGTAAACAGGATGCCTTCCTTCACTTCAAACAGGTTTTCCCCCGCGCCTTCGGAAACATAACCGTGGACATCCAGCGCGATGCCTTCCTGATAGCCGTGGCGGCGGGCTTCGCTGCCCACCAGCATGGAAGAAAGATAGTTACCGCCGGCCTTGGCCGCGGTCGGGATGGTATTGGCCGCCACGCGGTTCCATGACGACACCATGGCGTCGATGCCCTGGTCCAGCGCGTCTTCGCCCAGGTAGGCGCCCCAGGGGAACGCGGCGATAATCACATCGGTGGTATAACCGGCCGGCGGGTTAACGCCCATGCCCACGTCGCCGACAAACACCAGCGGACGGATATAGGCGCTGACCAGCTTATTCTTGCGCAGCACGGAACGGCAGGCTTCCATCAGGTCATCAACACTGTGGCTTACCGGCATACGGTAGATCTTGGCCGAATCATGCAGGCGTTGCATATGTTCACGATGGCGGAACACCACCGGCCCTTTATGCGAGTCGTAGCAACGGACACCTTCGAAGACTGACGATCCATAATGCAGCGCATGGGACATCACATGGACCTTGGCCTCCGCCCATGGAACCATCTCGCCGTTGAACCAAATAAAATCAGCTTTCTTCGTCGTCATTTTCTTTTCCTTACTCGTGCCTTAGGCGCGTATTTGTTGTGATGTCAATTGCTGGATCTCGACACAGGCGACATCCATAAGTTTACTTAATTGTGAAGACAGTAAATCGACCGGGCGAATGCTTGCAACCGTCAATTGAATATTTATACATTCCGGATTGATCTGCGGCGTCATATTTAATGCGCAAACCCGGAATCCGCGGTGGCGCACCACGCGCAGGACGCGTTCCAGGATTTCCGGACGGGAACGCGCCTCGATGGAAAGCTGATGTTGCATCATGATAATTTCTCCAGCATGGTTTCATTGCCGGCGCCGGGCGGCACCAGTGGCCAGACATTTTCGTTTTCGTCGATGGAGACATGCAGCAGGTAGGGGCCCTGGTGGGAAAACATGGCGTCAAAGGCGGCATCGATCTGGTCTTTTCGGGTAATTCGTTGGCCGGGGATATCAAACGCGCTGGCCAGGATGAGAAAATCGGGGTTATCTGTCAGGGTGGTCTCGCTATAGCGTCCGTCGAAAAACAGTTGTTGCCACTGTCGGACCATGCCTAATCGCTGATTGTCGATCAAGACGATTTTCAGCGGCAGCCGTTTTCGCTTGATGGTGGTCAATTCCTGGACATTCATCATAAACGAGCCGTCGCCGGAGACACAGACCACGGTGTCATCGGGACGCGCCACTTGGGCGCCGACCGCGGCCGGCACGCCGAAACCCATGGTGCCCAGGCCGCTGGAGGTGATGAAGTTCTCCGGACGGGTGAAGCTCATATGCTGGGCGGCCCACATCTGGTGCTGTCCGACGTCGGTGGTGATCACGGTATTATCCGGTACCCGCCGGGAAAGCGCGTTCAGCAATGCCGGCGCGTAAATAGCCTCGCCCGGATGATCGTAACGCCAGCGGTATTCCGATTTCAGCGCCTGGGTTTCACGACGCCAATCGTCAATCGACAGCGCCTGCGCCAGGGCGGGAAACAGCTGGTTTAAATCACCCTGCAACGCCACGTGGGGCTGACGCAGTTTACCCAGTTCCGCCGGGTCGATATCCAGATGGATCACTTTGGCGTGGGGCGCAAAGGAATTCAGCCGGCCGGTAACCCGGTCGTCAAAACGGGCGCCGACCGCCATAAGCAAATCGCAGGACTGCACCGCCAGGTTGGCCGCCTGGTTGCCGTGCATGCCCAGCATGCCCAGGTAACAGGGATCTTCACGGTCAGGCGCGCCCAGGCCTTTCAGGGTCGCCACGCTCGGGATGCCGGTGCGATGAATGAAATCACGCAAGGCCGGCACCGCGCGCGCCATGCCGACGCCGCCGCCCACATACAGCATGGGTTTGCGCGCCAGGCGCAGCAGGTCGCGGGCCGCCGCCACGTCCCCCTGGACGGCCCCGTCCTGACTGTCCATGGCGACCAGATGCGGGCTGAGTTCGCCGGTGGCCAGCTGGATATCCTTGGGGATATCGATCAATACCGGCCCCGGACGCCCGCTGGTGGCGACGGCGAAGGCCTCGGCCATGATGGCCGGCAGTTCGTCCAGGCTTTCCACCAGGAAACTGTGTTTGGTGCAGGCCAGGGACAGCCCGAGCACGTCGATTTCCTGGAACGCGTCGGTGCCGATAAGCGCCGAGCCAACCTGGCCGGTAATGGCCACCAGCGGCACGGAGTCCAGCAGGGCATCGGCCAGGCCGGTGATGAGATTGGTCGCCCCGGGGCCGGAGGTGGCGATACAGACGCCGACTTTACCGGTAGCTCGCGCATAGCCAATCGCCGCCATGGCCGCTCCCTGTTCATGCCGGCATAGGAGATGTTCCACCCCGCCGTCAAAGAGCGCATCGTATACCGGCATGATGGCGCCGCCGGGATAACCGAAAACCATATCCACACCCTGTGCGCGCAACGCTGACACTACCCACTGAGCACCGTTCATAGTTAGTTCCCCGCCTGTCTGCGCTGGGAACAGGATTTTATGCTGTTAATCATTTTTCTGTTCCTTATTCATAATATATCTTGGTGGCCATAAAAAAGTGCCAAAAAAAAACCCCCGTCCTTTCGGTGCGGGGGTTTTCTTGAGATTTAAGCTTGTTTAATAAGCTTTTCTTCGTCCAAGTGCAGCCCCGCACGGTGGGATAATAATCACCACCACGCTAATCACGACTAGGCTTATCACTTGGACAAAGGCTTTCATAAATAGGGTTTCATCACTTCTGGTCGAATGAATACCTACAGAGTTATCACAGTAAATGGGGTTATGACAATCTTTTTTATTATTTTCGCTGGGATCGCGCGGCGGCGAAAATTCTAAATAGACCGTTTTTCAATAATTTGATGAGTCATGAATATTTTTCATCTTCGGCGGCCATCTCCCCCGCCACGCTCTCTTCTCTGCACAGGATTAACCTTGGGGCGCCGCCGCGCACGGCTGCGAAGCACGGCAAACGCCGAAATTTTTTTACGGGCCGTTCCGCAGGGCGGGAGCCTGCCCCTGGGCTGCAGGCGCAAAGCGGGCATGATAAGGGCCGATGCCGTCATCGCGGGTGCGGCATCCAGGATAGTGATGGAGGATGGGCATGTCCCTTGCGTTAATTTATACCCGGGCGTCGATCGGCGTCCAGGCGCCGTTGATTTCAGTGGAGGCCCATATCAGCAAAGGTCTGCCCGGCTTTACCCTGGTGGGGTTGCCTGACGCGACGATAAAAGGGGCGCGCGATCGGGTACGCAGCGCGCTGCTGAACAACGGTTTCGATTTTCCCGCCCGGCGGATAACCGTCAGCCTGGCGCCGGCCGATCTGCCCAAGGAAGGCGGGCGCTATGATTTGCCTATTGCGCTGGCGATCCTGGCCGCGTCGGAACAAATTGCCGCCGATAAGCTCGCTTGCCATGAATTTCTCGGCGAACTGGCGCTGTCCGGCGAACTGCGGCCGGTGCAGGGCGCCATTCCGGCGGCGCTGGCGGCACAACAGGCCGGGCGGCGTCTGATCCTGTCCAGCCATAACAGCGGCGAGGCGGCCCTGATACCGGATAGCCGCGTGCTGGTCGCCGGGCATCTGCGCGATGTATGCGCCTTCCTGCAGGGCGGCGCCGAACTCAATGCCGTGCCGGGCCAGGACCCGACGCCGCCGGCATACGACGGCGCCGATCTCAGCGACATCACCGGCCAGCCGCAGGCCAAACGCGCCCTGGAAATCGCCGCCGCCGGCGGGCATAACCTGCTGCTTATCGGTCCGCCGGGCACCGGCAAGACCATGCTGGCCAGCCGGCTGCCGGGGTTGATGCCCCCCTTAAGCGATGCGGAGGCCGTAGAGACCGCCGCGCTGATCAGTCTGATGAGCGCCGGGGCCGCCCGCCGGCATTGGCGCCAAAGACCGTTTCGCGCCCCGCATCACAGCGCCTCGATGGCGGCCCTGGTCGGCGGCGGTTCCCTACCCCGGCCCGGCGAGATATCCCTGGCCCATAACGGGGTGTTATTCCTAGATGAGCTGCCGGAGTTCCAGCGCCGGGTGCTGGACGCGCTGCGCGAACCGCTGGAAGCGGGTGAAATCGTTATCTCCCGCGCCCAGGCCAAGGTACAATACCCGGCGCGTTTCCAACTGGTGGGCGCCATGAACCCCAGTCCGTCCGGCGATTACCAGGGCGTCCACGGCCGCAGCGGCCTCGCGCAGACCCTGCGTTACCTGAACCGGTTATCCGGCCCCTTCCTGGATCGTTTTGACCTGTCCATCGAGGTGCCGCTGCTGCCGCCGGGAATGCTGCGCCGGCAGAACCCGGCGGGCGAGACCAGCGCGATGGTGCGCGCCAGGGTGCAAGCGGCGCGCGACATCCAGCTGCGGCGCGGCCGGAAAATCAATGCGTATCTCAATAACCAGGAAGTTGCATTATATTGCCGGCTTGCTGAAGAGGACGCGGTTTTCCTGGAAGAGGTGATGGAAACGCTGGGTTTGTCGGTACGCGCCTGGCACCGGACGCTCAAGGTTGCCCGAACGCTGGCGGATTTGGCGGGCGCGGCCGAAATACAGCGCGATCATCTGGCGGAGGCCGTCAGCTATCGCACCATTGATCGTCTGCTGCAACAGCTTTGGCGGCACATGGAATAACATGGGGCCGCAGCCCCATGCCAGGATTAATCTTCGCTGTCGGTATAGTCTTCCACCACGTCCATCTGCGGCTTGCCGCCGGATAAGGTATGGAAGCGCTTGGGACGACGAATGTGCTCGATATACTTGAACCACACTTTTTCGTGCTCGGTGGAAGGCTCGCGCTGGCCCTGGCATACCGCGACAAATTGCGTCTCTTCATCGGTAACCGGTTCGCGCTTGCCGCTGTCCAGATCGTTGTAGGCATGCCCATAGCGCTCCAGCAGCTGGGCTTCCCGAATGGTGAAATGACCATGCCGGGAAAAGCCACGCGGGTAATTTTTGTTATCAAAATAACGATTGGTACTAGAAAAGCTGTCCGCCATCTTAAGCGCTCCCCATCCTTTCATAAGCCGTACTGTTTATGGCGCGGAGTATTAGATAGGCTTGACTTTCTGTAAAACAAAACATTTAAATCGTTACGATAAAAATTTCTGGAGATGGGCGTGGATACGGAATTACTGAAAACCTTTTTGGAAGTTAGCAGGACCCGCCACTTTGGTCGCGCCGCGGAAGCGCTTTATTTGACGCAGTCGGCGGTGAGCTTCCGCATTCGTCAATTGGAAACGCAATTGGGCGTCAGTTTATTTACCCGGCACCGCAATAATATCCGTCTGACGCCTGCGGGAGAAAGCCTGTTGCCTTATGCGGAAAACCTGATGTCCACCTGGCAACTGGCCAAAAAAGAGGTGACCCGATCGCTGCAGCATAGCCTGTTATCCATCGGCGCCACCGCCTCGCTGTGGGAGGCCTGGTTGGGGCAATGGCTGCACGTGTTATACCAGCAGCGCCCCACCCTGCAGATAGAAGCCCGCATAGCGCAGCGCCACGCGCTGATAAGCCAGCTGCATGAGCGCCAGCTGGATTTGCTGATCAGCACCGAAGCGCCGAAGATGGAGGAGCTGACCTGTCAGTTGCTGGGGAATTTTTCGTTGTCGCTGTTTACCGCCTCGGCACCTCCCGAAACGGGGGATCGGCCTTATATCCGTCTGGAATGGGGGGCCGATTTCCATACCCATGAAAGCCGGCTGCTGGTGAATAACCCCCTGCCGGTCATGAGCACCACCTCGGCCCTGCTGGCCCGCAGCCTGCTGCCGACCACCGGGGCATGCGTATTTTTACCCAGCCATTGGGGCGAGTTATATCCCGACCTGGCTGCCATCGCCGATATCCCTCCCCTGGTCAGGCCGCTCTATGCCGTATGGCTGCAAAACAGCGATCAGCGCACCCAGATACGGCAGCTGTTGAAAACACCGGTCATTTAAGCCTGTGAAGCCCGTCACGTCCCTGGCGGCCATCAGGACGAGCCATCCCCCGGGTAGCCGGCCGCGGGTGCCTTATGAGCCTGCTGTTGGCTTTCCGCCGGGATGCCGGTGCGGGGAATACTGGTGACCTTGGCATTTTGCTTATTCTCCCACAGCGAGTTCAGCAGCCGTTGCAAGGCGATAAACGCAAACAGCAGGATGCCGATGACGATTTTGGTCCACCAGGAACTCAGGGTGCCGTCAAAGTTGATATAGGTCTGGATAAGCCCCTGGATCATGACGCCGAACAAGGTGCCGAACACCGTGCCGATGCCGCCGCTCAACAGCGTGCCGCCGATCACCACCGAGGCGATGGCGTCGAGTTCCACGCCCATGCCGGCCAACGCGTAGCCGGCCGAGGTGTAAATCGAAAACACAATGCCCGCAAGCGTCGCCAGCCCCGTGGACAGCATATAAATACGAATCGTGGTGCTGCGGGTCGATACCCCCATCAGGTTGGCGGCCGTCGCATTGCCGCCGATGGCGTACACCTGATTGCCGAACTGCGTATACCGCGCCAGCAGGATGCCGAACACCATCACCAGCAGCATCAGCACCCCCATGGCGCTAAGACGTCCGCCGCCGGGCATTTGCCAGGCGAGGCCCGAGAGGGTTTCATAGATCGGATGGTCGATGGGCAGGGACTCTTCCGACACCAGGTAACTGGCGCCGCGCAGGAAAAACATGCCGGCCAGGGTAATGATAAACGCCGGGATTTTTAATGTATCGATAAGCCAGCCCATAAACGCGCCGAATCCGCAGCCCATGATCAAGATCAGCGGAAACGCGAGCAGCGGCGACAGATGATAATCGCCGATCACGCGCGCCAGGAAGACGCCGGTAAACGCGATAACCGACCCCACGGAAAGATCGATGCCGCCGGAAATAATCACAAAAGTCATGCCGACGGCGATAATGCCCAAGAACGCGTTATCCGTCAGGATATTGCAGATAACCCTGGTGGAGGCGAAACCGGGAAAACGGCTCAGGCAAAACAAATAACCGACAATAAATACCGCGATGGTAATGACCAGGGGAAGGTTACGTTTAAGCATGGCGACGGCTCCTGCGAATAAAAGCGATAAAGCTGGAGGACTGCATGACCAGCACGCAAAGCACCACCACGGCTTTCACCACCTGGTTAAGCTCCGGCTGGAAGCCCGACAGCAAAATGCCGGTATTCATCCCCTGGATAATCAGCGCCCCCAGGATTGACAGCAACAGGTTAAAACGCCCGCCCATCAGCGAGGCCCCGCCGATCACCACCGCCAGAATAGCGTCCAGTTCCAGCCACAGGCCGGCATTGTTGGCATCCGCGCCGCGAATGTCGGCGGTGACGATCAGTCCGGCGACCGCGGCGCATAAGCCGCTCAAGATGTAAGTGGACATGACGATAACCCGTGTCTTCACCCCCGCATTCTTGGCCGCGCGGATATTGATGCCCACCGCCTCGATAAACAATCCCAGGGCGGTTTTGCGCGTCAGCAGCCAGGCCAGTACCAGGGTAATCAGGGTAATAAACACCGGCACGGGAAAATAGAACAGCGAGCCGCTGCCGATCCAGGACAGCGACGGATTATTGAAAGTAATGATCTGGCCTTCGGTCACCAGCTGCGCCACGCCGCGCCCGGCCACCATCAGGATAAGCGTTGCCACGAAGGGCTGTATTTTCAGCAGCGCCACCAGGACGCCGTTCCATAAACCCGACAGCACGCCCACGCCCAGGGTCGCCAGGATGATAACCGTCAGGCTATAGCCCTGTACGGTTAACGTCGCGGTCACCGCGCCGGCAATGGCCATGACGGCGCCCACCGACAGATCGATACCCCCGGTGGCGATAACCAGCGTCATGCCGATGGACAGCAGGGCGACCGGCGCACAGCGATTTAAGATATCAATGAGACTGCCGAACAACCGTCCATCCTGGATATGGATGGAGAAAAAATTATTGGCGACAATACTGTCAACCACTAACACAACCACCAACGCGGCCAGCTGCGGCATTCCCACCGGCCAGCGTTTGGCGACAACGACTTTAGTATCGGATGACATTGAACCAGACATAACAGTCACGCTCCTTAGGCGGCAATGGCATTCATAATGGCGCTCACCGATAGCTTATCGAGCGGAATATCCGCGATATGTTTCCGGTCGCGCAGAATAACAACCCGGTCGGCATAACCCACCAGTTCTTCAAGCTCTGAGGAGATAACCAGCAGGGCCAGCCCATCGGCGCACAAGGATTCGATTAAACGGATGATTTCGGCATGGGCGCCCACATCAATGCCCCGTGTCGGTTCGTCCAGGATCAGGAACTGCGGTTTGGTCAGCAGCCAGCGCGACAGCAGCACCTTTTGCTGATTGCCGCCGGACAGGAACTCAATCGGCTGCTCGGCGCTGGGCGTGCGGATATCCAGTTGGCGGATAAAACGCTCGGCAATGTTATTTTGTTCCTTGCGCGGGATGGGCCGCAGCCATCCGCGCTGTACCTGCAGGGCCAGGATAATATTTTCCCGCACCGAGGCGGCGGCGATAATGCCGTCTGTTTTACGATCTTCCGGACAGAAGCCCAGTCCCAGCTTTCCCGCCTGGTTGGGCGAACGGATCACCCGCTCGGTGCCCTTGATCCAGGCGGTGCCCGAATCCGCCGGGCGAATGCCGAAAATCACTTCGGCGGTTTCGGTACGCCCCGACCCCAGCAATCCGGCAAGCCCGACGATCTCGCCCGGTCTGACCTCCAGATCAAAGGGAGCGATCGTGCCTTTCTTGCCATAACCGGCAAAGGCCGCCACCGGCTTTTCGCTATGCAGGGTACGGCCGGCGCGCTGCAAGGCATGCTCATCCAGTTCACGACCCAGCATCATCTTGATCAATTCAATATGGGGCAATTCGCGGGTATAACGCGTGCCGACAAACTCGCCGTTGCGCAGCACGGTGATGCGATCGGTAATTTTATAGACCTGGTCGAGAAAGTGGGTCACAAAGATCAGGCTGATACCCCGGTCGCGCAGCTGGCGCATAATGGTAAACAGCATCTCGACTTCGTTGGCGTCCAGGCTGGCGGTCGGCTCATCCAGGATCAGCACCTTGGCCGACAGATCCACCGCCCGGCAAATGGCCACGATCTGCTGCATCGCCACGGAAAAATGCCCCAACGGCTCCGTTACGTCCAGCGCAAAACCATAACCCGCCAGTAAGATTTCCGCGCGGCGATTAACCTCTTTACGATCGATAAAACCAAACCGTCGCGGTTCGCGACCGATAAATAAATTATCCGCCACCGAAAGATTCGGCAGCAGATTGACTTCCTGGTACACGGTGCCGATGCCAAGCTCTTGCGCATGGGCGGTATTCTTGGGATGAATATCTTGTCCATCCAGGTTAATCGTACCGCCGTCACGTTGGTAAACACCGGTTAACGCTTTGATAAGGGTTGATTTCCCCGCACCATTCTCGCCGAGCAATCCCATGATTTCGCCGCGATTGAGAGTTAACGACACGTTGTTTAACGCTTTTACGCCGGGAAAGGTTTTGCTTAGGCCGGTAATGTTGAGTAATACATCATCATGACTATCGATAATACCCACGGTAAATCCTCCTAAAGACGTAGCCGGATAAACACGCTATCAGTACCGTTACACCCCGACCCTGTGCCCCGGTATTGAAGGTTAACGGTCATTATTGGGGTAAAAGAAATGGATGCTATTCGCCAGCTACCAATGCGCCTGGAGTGCATGCAAACAACAGGGTAGATATGCGCCCTGGCGGCTGGGGTCTTGGCGCCAAAACCCCAATCCCAGGGACGCGTTTACAACGTATTTCTTTTTGCGCCGATCCAGGTCGCTCCCTGGCTACGCGGACGCAGGCTTAATCCCCATCGCTGCCGGCAGGATCCCCTGAGTTTTAGTAACCCATGCCGCTTTTCTTATCCAATTGGGCCTGGGCATCGGCCGGCAGGAACAGTTTGCTTTCCGTCTTGATGATTTTGGTGGGCTTGGTACCGTCTTTTTTGTATTTCGCCAGGGCGTCAAACGCCGGTCCGGCCATATTCGGCGTTAACTCCACATTGGCGTTGGCCTCGCCCGCAAGCATGGCTTTATAGATATCCGGAACGCCGTCGATGGAGCCGGTAAGAATATCTTTACCCGGTTTCAGGCCGGCTTCTTTAATGGCCTGGATGGCGCCGATCGCCATATCGTCGTTATGGGCAAAGACCATACAGATATTTTTGCCGTTGTTTTCGGCCTTGATAAAGCTTTCCATGACCTCTTTCCCTTTGCTGCGGGTAAAGTCACCGGACTGGGAACGAATGATTTTGATGTTATGCGCCTTGGCAATGGCGTCGGCAAAACCTTTCTTACGGTCGATGGCGACGCTTGCACCCACGGTTCCCTGCAATTCCACCACATTACAGGGTTTATCGCCCACGGTCTTGACCAGCCAGTCGCCAATCAATTGGCCTTCAAGCACGTTATCGGCGGTAACCACCGTTAAATAGAGAGAATCATCTTTCACTTTAATGGCCCGGTCGAGCAGGAATACCGGGATCTTGGCGCTCTTGGCTTCCTGCAGTACCGGCTCCCAACCCGTCTGAACTACCGGCGCGATAAAGATGGCATCGACGCCTTGGGCAATAAATGAACGGACCGCCTTAATCTGGTTTTCTTGTTTTTGCTGCCCGTCGGCAATTTTTAAGGTAATGCCGCGCTTCTGGGCTTCACTTTTCGCCACCGACGTTTCCGCCGCGCGCCAGCCCGATTCAGAACCCACTTGCGAAAAACCGACGGTCAACGACTCGGCAAAAGCCACTGAAGACATGGCGACAGAAATGGCGGACACTAAAAGTAAACGCTTCCACATAGTCATCATCCTCTTATAATCATAAAATGTGCTGGTATCATTAGTTTGATAGCAATAATAAAACTAAACAAAAAACCGCTTTTTTATATCGGGGCGCATCACACTTTTGATAAATAAGAGCCGGATCTAACAGCAACTTCTTTATTTAAATCTGTAGCTTATGGATATATTTTTGTCCAGCCCCAGAGAGTATGACGACATAATTGCTTTATTAATAAGCAATTACACGCCATCTGTTTTTTTTGCTTTACCCGTAACATGGGCGCGGCTATGTATAAATCAGCTGGTGTTTTTTATGTCTTCATCAGAAGAGAGAGGGTGTATTTAACGATGGTGCGCAGGGTGGGATTGTGGCATTTTTCCGATAACTAGAATTACCATAGCTGAATCAATTTTTTTATATGGATAATTTTGCTTTTGTCTTTCAACCGCGCGGTGCAGCTATTCCCAGCGGGCAACGAGAAAAATTGTGGGCAGGATGGCGTTAAACCGGCCAACAGTTATTTAATAAATACCCGGATAAAAATGCTGGCAGGATTATTTATCCCCAATATTTATTAGGATAATGAAGCCCATTTCTGTAATGAGTCACCGCACACTGCCGGTCGTCAAAAAAACGGCCGGGAAATATAATCGAAGATTGCGTTATTGAGTGAAAGCGAGCAAATAAAGCGCGTTTTAACGCCCAATAGTCCCAACGCCAGGGGATGGACTGCGTTGCGTTTACAGTAATGCAGACGAAAAAAAGCCCCTCGCGTAAGCGAAGGGCTTTTTTTGTATCTGGCAGGGGCGGAGAGACTCGAACTCCCAACACCCGGTTTTGGAGACCGGTGCTCTACCAATTGAACTACGCCCCTAAATAGGGTGGCGGTGCGGACGGGACTCGAACCCGCGACCCCCGGCGTGACAGGCCGGTATTCTAACCGACTGAACTACCGCACCACGATTCGGTACTACACCCAAACATAACATTTGCGGGGTCAACGCCTGTTAAAACCGTTTGCGGTGCTTGACCAACGCCCCTCGCTTCGCTCAAGGTATTGGTCTTAATGGATGCCTGGCAGTTGATGCCTGACTGCGTCAGGCCCCCTTCGGGCCGCCGCAAGCGGCGTTCAACAGGCTCCGCCTGTTGTCCTGCTCTCTGACTCGAGTAGCGAACTGCCAGGGTTACTTCACAACGCCTTTCGCTTCGCTCAAGGTATTGGTCTTAATGGATGCCTGGCAGTTCCCTACTCTCGCATGGGGAGACCCCACACTACCATCGGCGCTACGGCGTTTCACTGCTGAGTTCGGCATGGGGTCAGGTGGGACCACCGCGCTAGTGCCGCCAGGCAAATTCGTTTACCAACCGTCATCCTGCTACTGATGACCATCGGCCTTTATCCGGAACTTCGCTGAAAATTCTCTCGCCGCCCCTTGGGGCGACGCTCTCTTCGCGTCAAACACTTTAGGTGTTGTAAGGTTAAGCCTCACGGGTCATTAGTATCGGTTAGCTCAACGCATCGCTGCGCTTACACACCCGACCTATCAACGTCATCGTCTTTAACGTCCCTTCAGGTGACTTAAAGCCACAGGGAAGACTCATCTCGAGGCAAGTTTCCCGCTTAGATGCTTTCAGCGGTTATCTCTTCCGCACGTAGCTACCGGGCAATGCCATTGGCATGACAACCCGAACACCAGTGGTGCGTCCACTCCGGTCCTCTCGTACTAGGAGCAGCCCCTCTCAATCTTCCAACGCCCACGGCAGATAGGGACCGAACTGTCTCACGACGTTCTAAACCCAGCTCGCGTACCACTTTAAATGGCGAACAGCCATACCCTTGGGACCTACTTCAGCCCCAGGATGTGATGAGCCGACATCGAGGTGCCAAACACCGCCGTCGATATGAACTCTTGGGCGGTATCAGCCTGTTATCCCCGGAGTACCTTTTATCCGTTGAGCGATGGCCCTTCCATTCAGAACCACCGGATCACTAAGACCTGCTTTCGCACCTGCTCGAGCCGTCACTCTCGCAGTCAAGCTAGCTTATGCCTTTGCACTAACCTCACGATGTCCGACCGTGATTAGCTAACCTTCGTGCTCCTCCGTTACTCTTTAGGAGGAGACCGCCCCAGTCAAACTACCCACCAGACACTGTCCTCGACCCGGATTACGGGCCGGAGTTAGAACATCAAACATTAAAGGGTGGTATTTCAAGGTTGGCTCCATGCAGACTGGCGTCCACACTTCAAAGCCTCCCACCTATCCTACACATCAAGGCTCAATGTTCAGTGTCAAGCTATAGTAAAGGTTCACGGGGTCTTTCCGTCTTGCCGCGGGTACACTGCATCTTCACAGCGAGTTCAATTTCACTGAGTCTCGGGTGGAGACAGCCTGGCCATCATTACGCCATTCGTGCAGGTCGGAACTTACCCGACAAGGAATTTCGCTACCTTAGGACCGTTATAGTTACGGCCGCCGTTTACCGGGGCTTCGATCAAGAGCTTCTCCTTGCGGATAACCCCATCAATTAACCTTCCGGCACCGGGCAGGCGTCACACCGTATACGTCCACTTTCGTGTTTGCACAGTGCTGTGTTTTTAATAAACAGTTGCAGCCAGCTGGTATCTGCGACTGGCTTCAGCTCGGGGAGCAAGTCCCTCCACCTAATGCCAGCGTGCCTTCTCCCGAAGTTACGGCACCATTTTGCCTAGTTCCTTCACCCGAGTTCTCTCAAGCGCCTTGGTATTCTCTACCTGACCACCTGTGTCGGTTTGGGGTACGATTCGATGTGACCTGGAGCTTAGAGGCTTTTCCTGGAAGCGTAGCATCAATTCCTTCACCACCGTAGTGGCTCGTTATCACGCCTCAGTGTTGAATGAAAAAGCGGATTTACCTGCTCTTTCCACCTTCACGCTTAAACCGGGACAACCGTCGCCCGGCGAACCTAGCTTTCTCCGTCCCCCCTTCGCAGTCACACCCAGTACAGGAATATTAACCTGTTTCCCATCGACTACGCCTTTCGGCCTCGCCTTAGGGGTCGACTCACCCTGCCCCGATTAACGTTGGACAGGAACCCTTGGTCTTCCGGCGAGCGGGCTTTTCACCCGCTTTATCGTTACTTATGTCAGCATTCGCACTTCTGATACCTCCAGCAGCCCTCACAGGCCACCTTCGCAGGCTTACAGAACGCTCCCCTACCCAACGGACATATCCTTAAGTCAACTCGACGTGATGAACGCATTGACGTCGCTGCGCTCCGTCAATCGTTTTCCGTACAATTGTCTTAAGTGATATGTCCGCTGCCGCAGCTTCGGTGCATGGTTTAGCCCCGTTACATCTTCCGCGCAGGCCGACTCGACCAGTGAGCTATTACGCTTTCTTTAAATGATGGCTGCTTCTAAGCCAACATCCTGGCTGTCTGTGCCTTCCCACATCGTTTCCCACTTAACCATGACTTTGGGACCTTAGCTGGCGGTCTGGGTTGTTTCCCTCTTCACGACGGACGTTAGCACCCGCCGTGTGTCTCCCGTGGTAACATTCTTCGGTATTCGCAGTTTGCATCGGGTTGGTAATCCGGGGTGGACCCCTAGCCGAAACAGTGCTCTACCCCCGAAGATGAATTCACGAGGCGCTACCTAAATAGCTTTCGGGGAGAACCAGCTATCTCCCGGTTTGATTGGCCTTTCACCCCCAGCCACAAGTCATCCGCTAATTTTTCAACATTAGTCGGTTCGGTCCTCCAGTTAGTGTTACCCAACCTTCAACCTGCCCATGGCTAGATCACCGGGTTTCGGGTCTATACCCTGCAACTTAACGCCCAGTTAAGACTCGGTTTCCCTACGGCTCCCCTATTCGGTTAACCTTGCTACAGAATATAAGTCGCTGACCCATTATACAAAAGGTACGCAGTCACCCTGATAAATCAAGGCTCCCACTGCTTGTACGTACACGGTTTCAGGTTCTATTTCACTCCCCTCGCCGGGGTTCTTTTCGCCTTTCCCTCACGGTACTGGTTCACTATCGGTCAGTCAGGAGTATTTAGCCTTGGAGGATGGTCCCCCCATCTTCAGACAGGATATCACGTGTCCCGCCCTACTCATCGAGCTCACAGCACTTGTACCTTCGGATACGGGGCTATCACCCTGTGTTGCCGGACTTTCCAGACCGTTCTCCTGATACAAACGCTGATGGTGACTCTGGGCTGTTCCCCGTTCGCTCGCCGCTACTAGGGGAATCTCGGTTGATTTCTTTTCCTCGGGGTACTGAGATGTTTCAGTTCCCCCGGTTCGCCTCAATACGCTATGGATTCACGTAATGATAGTGCAACGAATTGCACTGGGTTTCCCCATTCGGACATCGCCGGCTGATAGCGCTTCATATCAGCTCACCGGCGCATTTCGCGGATTAGCACGTCCTTCATCGCCTCTGACTGCCTAGGCATCCACCGTGTACGCTTATTCACTTAACCTCACAACCCTAAAGTGTCTTCGGAATGGCTGCGAAAGGTCCCTGCCGGTGTTGCGCGGTGCTCGCCATGCTCATGGACATACAGTCCACTCCGCTGGCTGCGCGCCGTGCGCCTTGGCCGGGACTTTCTCGCTCATTCCTCAACAAGGGCGCCATCGACACGGCGACCTTATTAGGTTTGCTTGCTTTGAGAGAATCGCATACTGATTTTGCTCAGCATGTTTTTTTCAAATTTTCAGCTTGTTCCGGATTGTTAAAGAGCATGTATTTCGCAGCATACTCATAAGAGTGTGCTCTGAAATAGACAGCGGGATATGGCGTCCCCTAGGGGGTTCGAACCCCTGTTACCGCCGTGAAAGGGCAGTGTCCTAGGCCACTAGACGAAGGGGACAAAGATAGGATCACGAAGCAGTGCTGCTTCGCAAAAAAAACCATACGAGCTGTTTGCTCATTACAGTTATCAGACAATCTGTGTGGACACTTCACATTACGTATCTTTCGGTAAGGAGGTGATCCAACCGCAGGTTCCCCTACGGTTACCTTGTTACGACTTCACCCCAGTCATGAATCACAAAGTGGTAAGCGCCCTCCCGAAGGTTAAGCTACCTACTTCTTTTGCAACCCACTCCCATGGTGTGACGGGCGGTGTGTACAAGGCCCGGGAACGTATTCACCGTGGCATTCTGATCCACGATTACTAGCGATTCCGACTTCATGGAGTCGAGTTGCAGACTCCAATCCGGACTACGACGCACTTTGTGAGGTCCGCTTACTCTCGCGAGTTCGCTTCTCTTTGTATGCGCCATTGTAGCACGTGTGTAGCCCTACTCGTAAGGGCCATGATGACTTGACGTCATCCCCACCTTCCTCCGGTTTGTCACCGGCAGTCTCCTTTGAGTTCCCGACATTACTCGCTGGCAACAAAGGATAAGGGTTGCGCTCGTTGCGGGACTTAACCCAACATTTCACAACACGAGCTGACGACAGCCATGCAGCACCTGTCTCAGAGTTCCCGAAGGCACAACCTCATCTCTGAAGTCTTCTCTGGATGTCAAGAGTAGGTAAGGTTCTTCGCGTTGCATCGAATTAAACCACATGCTCCACCGCTTGTGCGGGCCCCCGTCAATTCATTTGAGTTTTAACCTTGCGGCCGTACTCCCCAGGCGGTCGATTTAACGCGTTAGCTCCGAAAGCCACGGCTCAAGGCCACAACCTTCAAATCGACATCGTTTACAGCGTGGACTACCAGGGTATCTAATCCTGTTTGCTCCCCACGCTTTCGTACCTGAGCGTCAGTCTTCGTCCAGGGGGCCGCCTTCGCCACCGGTATTCCTCCAGATCTCTACGCATTTCACCGCTACACCTGGAATTCTACCCCCCTCTACGAGACTCTAGCCTGCCAGTTTCAAATGCAGTTCCCGGGTTAAGCCCGGGGATTTCACATCTGACTTAACAGACCGCCTGCGTACGCTTTACGCCCAGTAATTCCGATTAACGCTCGCACCCTCCGTATTACCGCGGCTGCTGGCACGGAGTTAGCCGGTGCTTCTTCTGCGGGTAACGTCAATCAACAAGGTTATTAACCTTATCGCCTTCCTCCCCGCTGAAAGTGCTTTACAACCCGAAGGCCTTCTTCACACACGCGGCATGGCTGCATCAGGCTTGCGCCCATTGTGCAATATTCCCCACTGCTGCCTCCCGTAGGAGTCTGGACCGTGTCTCAGTTCCAGTGTGGCTGGTCATCCTCTCAGACCAGCTAGGGATCGTCGCCTAGGTGAGCCATTACCTCACCTACTAGCTAATCCCATCTGGGTTCATCCGATGGCGTGAGGCCCGAAGGTCCCCCACTTTGGTCTTGCGACGTTATGCGGTATTAGCTACCGTTTCCAGTAGTTATCCCCCACCATCAGGCAGATCCCCAGACATTACTCACCCGTCCGCCGCTCGCCGGCAAAGTAGCAAGCTACTTCCCGCTGCCGCTCGACTTGCATGTGTTAGGCCTGCCGCCAGCGTTCAATCTGAGCCATGATCAAACTCTTCAATTAAAAGCTTGATGCTCAAAGATTGTCATACTGTTAATCTTATGAATTAACTGTTTGTTCACTCTTCAAGACTTGGTATTTTTGTGTTTCGATACGGTCTTGTGAGTGCCCACACAGATTGTCTGATAAATTGTTAAAGAGCATGGCCAGCGTGATAACAAAACTCACCCGGCGCGGGTTGCGTATATTACGCTTTCCCGTTGAAGAGTCAAGCTTTTATTTGCCCGTACCGGGCGCTTTTCCCTTCCCGACCCGGCGTCGCGTTAGCGTTTGTTCCCGGTCAGTGGAGGCGCATTATAGGGAATTCCCGCAGCGTGACAAGCGCTAATTGCTTATTTTAAGTTGATTGGTTTAATTTTCGACAAACTGATGCGTTTCTCGTGACTTGAGCCCGTTTTTACCGGTTAACCCGGCAAAACCGCGGGCAAAATCGCCCACCTGTTGCCAGTCGGTATATTCCACTTCTTTTGTGCTGTCGGTTTCGCCGCCGGTCATGCGCATGATCAGCTGGATCATGACACGATCGAACCAGCGGTAATGCGGATAGCGCAGCGCACCGGCGAAAACCGCGCAACTATCCGGTCGCCAGGGCGTAGCCGCGAGAAATTTGCGTGTATAGGCATTGGTTTGCGGCGTGCGTTTATCCGCTTTGCGGGCGGTCAGGTTGACGGCAAAAAACGCGCTGGGCAACCGGTTAAGCCAATCCAGGTGCTGTTTGATAAAATCATGCAGCTCGGCGGCAAAATGTCCGTAGCGGATCGCGGCCCCGATCAGCACCCGATCGTAACGTTGCAAATCGCATTGCCCAGCCAGGCCCAGGTCGACAACATCGCAGGCGTGATTATCCGCGATAAGGCGTTCGGCGATAAACCGGGCGATTTTCAGCGTCTGCCCATCCCGGGTGGAATACAGAATCAGAGTGTACATAACAAATCCTCGGTTATTCGCGCCAGAACGTCGGGGTAAACAATACCAGCAAGGTAAAGACCTCCAGGCGGCCGAACAGCATGGTCAGGATCAGAATCCATTTCGCCACCGCGTTCATGGAGGAGAAATTTTCCGCCACCACCCCCAGGCCGGGACCCAGGTTGTTCAGCGTCGCGGTCACGGCGGCAAAGGCGGAAAAATTATCAACGCCGGTGGCGATAATCGCCAGCATGCTGACGATAAAGACTAATACATACGCGGAAAAGAACCCCCAGACTGCTTCCAGGATACGCTCCGGCAGCGCACGGTTGCCGAGCTTGATAGTATAGACGGCGTTGGGATGGACCAATCGCTTCAGTTCCCGCGAACCCTGCAGGTACAGCAGCAGGATACGGATTACTTTCAAACCGCCGCCCGTCGAACCGGCGCAGCCGCCGATAAATGCCGAGCAAAGCAACAAAATAGGCAGGAACAACGGCCAGCGGGCGATGCTGTCGGTAGTAAAGCCGGCAGTGGTCGCCATGGAAACCACCTGGAAAAAGGCTTGGTTGAGGGTTTGCAAGCCGCTTTGGTAAACATCGTAGCGCCAGAGGATAAGCGTACACACCATGACCAGGATAAACTGCACGCTGATAAACATCCTGAATTCCGGATCGCGCCAGTAGACCCGCAGGTTATGGCCGCTCAGCACGGCGAAATGCAGACCGTAGTTGCAGCCGGAAATCAGCAGGAACACCGCTACGATGGTGTTGATCATCGGACTGTTGTAATAGCCGATACTGGCATCGTGGGTGGAAAAGCCCCCCAGCGCAATGGTGGAAAAGCTATGGCTGATGGCATCGAAAACCGACATGCCCGCGCCCCACAGCGCCAGCGCGCAGGCGATGGTCAGGGTGATATAGATAAGCCATAACGTTTTGGCGGTTTCGGCGATCCGCGGTCGCATTTTGTTATCTTTCAGCGGGCCGGGCATTTCGGCGCGGTAAAGCTGCATGCCGCCGACGCCGAGAATCGGCAGGATCGCCACCGCCAGTACGATGATACCCATGCCGCCGAACCACTGCAGCATCTGGCGGTAGAACAGGATGGCCTTGGGCAGGCCGTCAAGCCCCACCAGGGAGGTGGCGCCGGTGGTGGTCAGGGCGGAAAACGACTCAAAAAACGCATCGGTTACCGACAAATCGGGATGTTCGGCAAACAAGAACGGCAAGGCCCCTACGCTGCCTAATACGGTCCAGAACAGGACGACTATCAGAAACCCCTCCCGTGATTTCAGCTCATGTTTCTGCTGACGATTGGGCAACCATAATACCAATCCAATCAATAGGGCGAAAAAAAAGGTTTGCGTAAAAGCGCTGCCGGCGCCGTCACGGTAGATCAGCGCCACCAGGCCGGGAACAATCATCGTTCCCGAGAAGAGCATGACCAGTAGGCCGACAATACGGGTTATGGCGCGAAAATGCATTTCAGCACGATCCTTAATATTTTATTTAACTGTGGCCGGGTATGGAGCTATTGCGCAACGGGCGCTAATTGCAATGCCCCCCGGCTGAGATCGCGCAGCTTTTCCTCGGCCATTGCGACCCGGGCGATAGGAATGGCTACCCTGAGTATAATGGATTCGCCATAATCGCACTGGACGACGCGTCCCCCGGTCTGGTTGACCACCGCGTCAATCCAGGCCTGCTGCTCATAACGACATGACACCATAAACTCGGCCTGGGGAACCCTCTGCGTGCGGGCCATGCGTTGTAACGCCTCCCGCACGCCGCCGCCGTAGGCCTTCACCAGCCCGCCGGTGCCAAGCCTGATGCCGCCATAGTAACGCACCACCACCGCGGTAATCTCGCCGAGTCCCGACCCCATCAGTTGCGCCAGCATAGGTTTGCCGGCGGTTCCCGACGGCTCGCCGTCATCGGAAAAACCAAGCTGTTGCGAATCCTGCGGAGGCCCGGCGATATACGCCCAGCAATGATGGGCCGCCCCGGGATGCTCGCAGCGGCTTTGCCGGATCAGCTCCCTGGCGGCCTCGATGCCCGGGGTGGGGGCAAGGAGGGTGATAAAGCGGCTTTTTTTGATCTCCATAGACGCCGTTACCGGCGCCGCGGGAACAAAATAGGCGTGCATTATGCCAGTTTCAGATTGCGTGTCATATTTTCGATCTGCTTATCCATGATAACGATATTATCCTCGATACGGATACCGCCATAGGGTTTAAACAGTTCGATGCGCCGCCAGTTGAAATGCCGGCTAAAGCTGCCCGCGCGCCACGGGGCAAGCAGTGATTCAATAAAATAGAAACCCGGTTCGATGGTCATCACCATGCGCGGTTCCATAACGCGGGTACAGCGTAGATAAGGGTACAGGGCCGGCGCCGCCAGGCGGGTGCCGCGATCGTCCTGCAAAAAGCCGCCGGCGTCATGCACCTGCAGCCCAAGCGGATGTCCCAGCCCGTGGGGAAGGAACGGGCCGGTGATGCCTTCGCTCACCATGGTCTCTTCATCAAGACCGGTCACGAGATCAAACCGGGCCAGCAGACGGGCGATGCGCCGGTGCATCTGGATATGATATTCAATGTAATTGACGCCCGCCTCCATGGTACCGATAAGGGCCTGCTGCTCGGTATTCATGGCGGCGACCAACTGAGCGAACTCGGAATCTTTTTGCGCCGCGTAGGTACGGGTCAGGTCGGCCGCATAGCCATTGTATTCGGTACCGGCGTCAATCAGGAAGCTGTGTACCCGCTCGGGCAGGCGCTGATCGAGTTTAGTGTAGTGCAATACCGCGGCGTGCTCATTCAGGGCAATGATGTTGCCATAGGGTACATCGATATCACGATGGCCGGTTGCCGACAGGTAAGCAATATTGATATCGAACTCGCTCATGCCGGCCTGAAAGGCCTCATGCGCCGCCCGATGCCCTATGACCGCGGTCTTTTGCGCCTCGCGCATACAGGCCAGCTCGTAATCGGTCTTATAGGCGCGGTGGTAGTGAAAATAATCCAGTACCGGTTGGGGGTTAAGCTGGTCGGCTTTCAGGCCCAGGGACGACGCCCTTTGCGGCGACGAGCCAATATAGGCCGCGTTGCCACGCCCGGACGGCAGCAATGAACCGATATCGTCGGGATTCGCAATCGGGATGATATCGATGAAAGGGGTCCAGAAACTCTCAGGCAACGGCTCGACGCTGTACCAATAATCGACCGGCGCATAGAACCAAAGTTTGGGCTTATTGACGCCGTCGACCCAGAGCCAGCAATGCGGCACGCCGGTGACCGGCAGCCAGGCCTTGAACTGTGGATTGACCTTAAAAGGATAATCATGGTCGTCGAGGAACGCCGTGATCGGTTCGCCGGAATGGATCAGCAGCGCATCCAGGTTATGCAGGGCCAGCACCTCGCGCGTGCGTTTTTGCAGCGTCGCGAGATGGTCCTGGTAAAGAGTAGAAAAAGATTCCATGGTCTGACCTTATTTTACCGCGCAATTGCCGCCATCTTAGCATAGCGTCCCGGCGGATGAACCCTCCCGCCGCAGCGATCAGATAAAGGCAAACGCATCGCCGAAGATCCGGCCGGGAATGGCGTCGCGTTCCGCGCAAAAACGCTCGCGGGCGATTTTAGCCATTTCGAAACGGCCGGCGATATAGATATCGTGCGCCGCCAGGGAACCGTAGTCCTGCAGCACCGCGCTGAGCACCGTTCCGGTCCGGCCCTGCCAGTTTTCGTCCGGCTGTTCGACCACCGGCACCACTTTCAGGCGCGGATGCAGCAGGGTCAGCGCTTCCAGTTCGCCCAGATCGTAGAGATGCTGTAACTCCCTGCCGCCCCAATAAATAGCCACTTCCCGCTCAGGTTGATTGGCGAGCACGGTCAGGAGGATTGAGCGGGCATAAGAAAAACCGGTGCCGCCGGCGATAAGGACCATGGGCCGCTCGGTATCGTCACGCAGCCAAGCCTCGCCATGCGGGATATCGACGGTAATTTCACGATCTTTCAAGATGCGATCCATAACGGCCATCGCATACAGATTCAGTTCGGAAGCCCCGATATGCAGCTCGATTATCGCGTTCTCCATGGGCGTCGACGCCAGGGAAAAGGGGCGTTTGTCGCGTTCATCCATCACTACCATCAGATACTGACCGGCGCGAAAACTAAAAGCCGCTTCCGGGACCAGGCATACCCGATATACCGTATCGGTGATGGCATCCACGGAAGTGACCTTACAGGTCAATGTTGTCATGCATTCCCTCTGTCGGGCTAATAAGCAAAATGGAATGGAGGGCTGTAACTATCATCGCCCTTTACCACTGTCTTTTAATATGGCCAGTTCGTCCCACAACGCATCAACGCGGGCGCGAACCCCGTCGTCCATGCGAATCGGGGTGCCCCACTCGCGCGAAGTTTCCCCCGGCCATTTGTTGGTGGCGTCCATTCCCATTTTTGAACCCAATCCGGAAACCGGCGAGGCAAAATCCAGGTAATCTATCGGCGTATTTTCCATTAACACCGTATCGCGCGCGGGGTCCATCCGGGTCGTGATGGCCCAGATAACATCCTGCCAGTTACGCGCGTTGATATCATCATCGCATACGATGACAAATTTGGTATACATGAATTGACGCAGAAACGACCACACCCCCATCATGACCCGTTTGGCATGGCCCGCATATTGTTTCTTGATGGTTACTACCGCCAGGCGGTAGGAACAGCCTTCGGGCGGCAGGTAAAAATCGACGATTTCCGGAAACTGTTTTTGTAAAATGGGAACGAAGACTTCGTTAAGCGCCACGCCCATGACCGCCGGTTCATCCGGCGGCCGGCCGGTGTAGGTGGAATGATAAATGGCGTTCCGCCGCTGGGTGATATGGGTAATGGTGAATACCGGGAACTCATCCACTTCGTTATAATAGCCGGTGTGATCGCCATAAGGGCCTTCGGGAGCCGTTTCACCCGGTTCAAGATATCCTTCCAGCACGATTTCGGCGCTGGCGGGCACCTCGAGATCGCAGGAGATGCACTTTACCACCTCGGTCTTATAGCCGCGCAGCAGGCCGGCGAACGCATATTCGGACAGGCTGTCGGGCACCGGCGTGACGGCGGCCAGGATGGTGGCCGGATCGGCGCCCAGCGCCACCGCCACCGGAAAGCGTTCGCCCGGATGGGCCGCGCGCCATTCCTGGAAGTCCAGCGCGCCGCCGCGATGCGACAGCCAGCGCATGATGACTTTGTTTTTACCCAGCACCTGCTGGCGGTAAATGCCCAGGTTCTGGCGTTCCTTGTGCGGTCCGCGGGTGACCGTCAGGCCCCAGGTGATAAGCGGCGCCACGTCGCCCGGCCAGCAGTGCATAATGGGAATACGGCCGAGATCGACATCCTGGCCCTGCCAGATTTGCTCCTGGCACGGCGCGGAGCTAAGCCGTTTGGTCGGCATATTCAGCACCTGGCGGAATTTCGGCGCCTTATCCAGCAGATCGCGAAAGCCTTTTGGCGGCTCCGGTTCTTTCAGGAAGGCCAGGAGTTCCCCCACCTCCCTGAGCGCCGCCACGCTCTCCTGGCCCATGCCCAGCGCCACCCGTTCCGGCGTGCCGAACAGATTGCACAGCACCGGCATGGCATAGCCTTTGGGGTGTTCAAACAGCAGCGCCGGCCCGCCCGCGCGTAGAGTACGGTCGGCGATTTCCGTCATTTCCAAATAGGGATCAATGGGCAGGGTGATTCGTTTCAATTCTCCCCGCTGTTCCAGCAAGGATAAAAAATCGCGCAAGTCTCGGTATTTCATAGCGTCATCGGATGCCGGGTTATATTTGCATTATAAAGTCTGTTTAACAGCCATGCCGCCCTTTTGTCAAAATTGATGGTAAATATGCTGTTTTTTTATGCGCCGCGCGCTGCGGCCTATAATAATGTCACGCTATTTATTTAGGGAGGCCTTTGTTATGCTGGGCCACCGGAGATAGGGGTGCATCAGATTATGGAAGCATGGTATTTATTGTATTGTAAACGCGGCCAGATGATGAGGGCGAAAGAGCATTTGGAAAGACAGGCGGTGGCGTGTATGAGTCCAATGGTCACCCTGGAAAAAATCGTCCGCGGCAAACGCACGACCGTCAACGAACCGTTGTTTCCCAACTATCTGTTTATTGAGTTTGATCCGGAACGTATTCATACCACCACCATCAGCGCCACCCGCGGCGTGAGCCATTTCGTGCGTTTCGGCAACCTGCCGGTGACCATTGCGGCCGAGGTTATCGAGGAGCTGCGCGATCATGCCTACGAAGGGGTGACCGACCCGCAAACGCCGTATGTCGGCGATCTGGTCGTGATTACCGACGGCGTCTTCGAAGGGCTCCAGGCGATTTATAGCGAGCCCGACGGCGAAGCGCGCTCCATGCTGCTGCTCAATTTCCTCAACAAACAGGTCTGTCAAAGCATAGACAACAAACAGTTTCAAAAGATTTTGTAGCCTGATAAACCGCCGGGAATTAGCCCCTGAGGACTAAGCCGCCCGCTGACGCGTTGCGAAGGAGCGGCTTGTTTATTCAGCGCCTCAGGTGATCGTCATGCAGCCATTGGGCGACGCGTTTGGAGAAGTAGGTCAGGATACCGTCGGCGCCGGCGCGCTTGAAGCACAGCAGCGATTCCATGATGGCCGGCTTTTCCTGCAGCCAGCCGTTCTGGATCGCCGCCATATGCATGGCATACTCGCCGGACACCTGATAGGCAAAGGTCGGCACGCCGAAGGTTTCCTTCACCCGATGGATCATATCCAGATAAGGCATGCCCGGTTTCACCATCACCATATCGGCGCCTTCCTGCAGGTCCTGCGCCACTTCCTGCAACGCTTCGTCGCTATTGGCCGGATCCATTTGATAGGTTTTTTTATCGCCGCCCTTCAGGTTGGCGCTTGAGCCTACCGCATCGCGAAACGGGCCGTAATAGCAAGACGCATATTTCGCCGAATACGCCATGATCTGATTGTTGACCAATCCCTGCTGCTCGAATTTTTCGCGTATCGCGCCGATGCGCCCATCCATCATATCGCTGGGCGCGACGATTTCCGCGCCCGCTTCGGCGTGACACAGCGCCTGGCGCACCAGGATTTCCTTGGTGATGTCGTTAATCACATAACCCTGGTCGTCGATGATGCCGTCCTGGCCATGGGTCGTGTAGGGATCCAGCGCGACATCGGTCAGCAGCCCCAATTCCGGTACCGCGTCTTTCAGCGCGCGGATAGTGCGCGGAATCAGGCCCTCGGGATTATAGGCTTCTTCCGCCAGCAGCGATTTGTAGGGCGCTTCAATAACCGGAAACAACGACAGCACCGGCACACCCAGCTTGGCCACCGCTTCCGCTTCCTTGATCAGCAGATCAAGCGTCATGCGATACACTCCCGGCATGGACGGCACTTCCTGCTGGCGCTGTTTGCCTTCCATGACAAATACCGGATAAATCAGATCATTGACGGACAGATGGTTTTCCGCCACCAGGCGGCGGCTGAAATCATAGCGTCTCACCCTGCGCAGGCGGCGATGGGGGAAGTTGCCAAATACAGTGCTCATAGTCTTTCTCCTGAATAACGCCGTCCGTGACGCTGGCGACGTTTAGATTATTCTGTTTAAAACCAGAACCGCCCGAAAGGGCGGTTCAGAAGCTGACAAACGACGCTTAGTCCCCATCCTGGGGATCTTCGGTATTGTCGTCCGATGTGCCCTCCTGGCCGCGCCGTCCTTTGCCGACGTAAAACCGGGCGCAAAAAAGGCCGATTTCAAACAGCAGGTACATCGGGATCGCCAGCAGCGTTTGGGAAAAAACGTCCGGCGGCGTCAAGAGCATACCGACCACAAAGGCGCCGACCAGTACATAAGGCCGTTTTTTCTTCAGATCGTCGGGTGTGACCACGCCGGTCCAGCATAACAGCACTATGGCTATCGGCACCTGGAACGACACGCCGAAGGCCATAAACAGCGCCATGACAAAATCGAGGTAATTATTGATGTCGGTGGCGATCAACACCCCGCGCGGCGCGGTTTGGGCAAAGAAGCTGAAGGCCAGTGGAAAGACGATAAAATAAGCAAAGGCCATGCCCGCATAAAACAACAGCGTGCTGGAGAACAGCAGCGGCATCATCAGACGCCGTTCATGCTTATATAACGCCGGCGCGATAAAGGCCCAGACCTGGTACAGCAGCAGGGGCGCGGAAGCAAATACCGAAACGATAATCGTCAGCTTGATAGGCGTAAAAAACGGCGACGCCACATCGGTTGCGATCATACTGGCGCCGGCCGGCAAATGTTTGATCAAAGGTGCCGAAACGATCTGATAGATATCATTGGCGAAATAGACCAGCGCCAGGAACACCGCCAGCACACTGAGAATGCAGTACAGTAAACGCTTACGCAGCTCGATTAAATGGCTGATAAGCGGTTGGGTATCTTCAACGGCCATTATTCGCGATCATTATTTTTAAGGGGTGTGGGGGCGGCCGCGCTGTCCGGCGCCGGAGCCTGTCCGTGCCGGAGCAGGGTAGCATCATGTGGGAACGGGCCGTTATTGGCCGGCGTGGGCGTCGCCGGCGGTGCTTCGGCCTGAGCGGGCTTGGGCGTCGCAGGCGGTGCTTCGGCCTGGGCCGGCTTGGGCGTCGCCGGCGGTGCTTCGGCCTGGGCCGGCTGGGACGTTGCCGGCGCTTCGGCCGTTATCGGTCCGGGCGTCGCCGCCGGCGCCATCGGCGGCGCTTCTGCCTGGGTTGCGCCTTCCGCCGGCGTCACGCCGTCATGAATCGCTTCCGGATCGGTTATCAACGGGTTATGGATCGTCTGGGGCGTGGTCTCGTTATCGGGAACCATTTTGCTGTGAAAGCTTTTTTTCATGGAATCGGCCGCTTCGCGCAGCTCTTCCATTGAGGCTTTCAGTTCCGGCGACAGGTTATCCTTGCTGGCCTGCTCGACTTTTTTCAGGCTGTCCTGCAATTCCTGCAGCTTAAGCTCTTGGCTCAATTCGTTTTGTACCGTGGAGGCCAGCGAGCGTAGCGCCCTGACCCAACCGACCACGGTACGCACGGCCACGGGCAAACGCTCGGGGCCGAGAACCACAAGCCCAATCACGAACACCAGGGCCAGTTCACCAAATCCAATGTCAAACACAGCTTATACCTGCTTGTTGTCTTTGTTTACCGTTTCGTCCGGCCGCGGCGGCTGCGGCTGAAGGGGTTGCTGCGGCGGCTGGGATTGCTGCGGCTGCGGCTGGGATTGCTGGGGTTGAGGCTGCTGCGGTTGTGCGATGGTCTTCGCCGCAAAGTCAGCATCCTGGTCGGTTTTATCCGTGTCCCGCGGAGCAGGTTTGTCATCATCGTTCATGGCCTTTTTGAAGCCCTTGATGGACGCGCCCAAATCCGCGCCCATGCCGCGCAGCTTGTTGGTGCCGAATAGCAGCACCACGATGACCGCGATAATTAATAATTGCCAAATACTGATGCCGCCCATGATATTACCTCTGTTTAGGGGTTAATTCGAGTTACCGGATTTTGCCGGACCCGCAAAATTTACGCAGTGCGTTTCCAGCCAACGATCCAGCTTACTATGCCGGCAGCCATTAACCAGGCGGGAAACGATGACATCTCGTTACCCAATGATAATAAAAAAGTACCGCACAGCAGCAGCGTGGCGCCGATACCGAATAAAAACCGCGCCTGCCCCTGCCGGACGTGCTGTCCTTTTAGCTCGACGGTCAGCTTGTCGACGCTCTTTTGCAGCGATCTATGATGCTTGAATCCTTCATAAATCAGTTCCGGCAGTTCGGGCAGTTTTTCCGCCCAGAACGGCGCCTTTTCCTTCATCGCCCGCAAAATAGCCGGGATACCCACCTGATCCTTGATCCAGGTTTCCAGGAAGGGTTTGGCCGTTTTCCATAAATCCAGCTGCGGATAAAGCTGGCGGCCGATACCCTCAATGTAGAGCAGCGTTTTTTGCAGCAATACCAGCTGCGGCTGCACTTCCATATTAAACCGCCGGGCGGTGTTGAACAGATTCAGCAAGACGTGGCCGAAGGAAATATCCGCCAGGGGTTTTTCGAATATGGGCTCACACACGGTACGGATGGCAAACTCAAAATCCTCCACGTTGGTATCGGGCGGCACCCAGCCCGAATCTACATGGAGTTCCGCCACCTTACGGTAATCGCGATTGAAAAAAGCGATAAAATTCTCAGCCAGATAGCGCTTATCTTCTTTATTCAGCGAGCCGACGATGCCGCAATCTATCCCGATATACTGCGGGTCGTCCGGATGTTCAAAACTGACGAAAATATTGCCGGGATGCATGTCCGCATGAAAAAAACTATCACGAAACACCTGCGTAAAGAAGAGCTGCACGCCGCGTTCCGCCAATAATTTCATATTGGTTCCCTGTTTTTCCAGCGCCGCCACGTCGGAAACCGGCACACCGTAGATGCGCTCCATCACCATCATGGTTTCACTGCAATAATCCGGGTAAACCTCGGGGATATACAGCATCGGACTGTTCTCGAAGTTGCGCCGCAGCTGGATGCAGTTGGCGGTTTCGCGCAGCAGGTTCAGTTCATCAAGCAGGGTTTTTTCATATTCCAGCACCACTTCCACCGGCCGCAGGCGGCGGCCGTCCGGCAACAGCCGGGGCAGCCAGCTGGCCAGGCGGTACATCAGGCGCATATCGGCCTTGATCATCGGCATGATATCCGGGCGGATCACTTTGATCACCACCTCTTTGCCGTTTTCTTTTAAACGCGCGGTATGCACCTGGGCAATAGAAGCCGATGCCAGGGCGACCTGATCGAAATCATCGAACCAGGCCTCCAGCGGCTGTCCCATGGCTTTTTCAATATGCTGGCGCGCCAGCGCGCCGTCGAAAGGCTTGACCCGATCCTGCAGCATGGCCAGCTGATCGGCAATCACCGGGGGAAACAAATCACGCCGGGTCGACAACATCTGGCCGAACTTGATCCAAACCGGCCCCAGTTCCTGAAGCGCCAGGCGCAACCGGACCCCCAACGGCTCATCAAGATGCTCATTGGGAAGCCAGAATATCAGCCGGCGTCCCAGGCGCAGCGGCAGGGTGAGGCGTATTTTGGGAATCAGCTCGTCCAGCCCGTAACTGAGCAGCACCCGCACGATAAAATAAAGGCGACGCAGTTCTCCCACAATCATCGGCCGGACTCCAGTTTTGCCAGGCGGGCCGTTAAGGCGGCCCCAGCGCGGTCTATCGCATCGACTTCGTCACTGAACCACGCCAGCTCCAGGGAGGAAGGCGATAAGCGCCACTCCTCGGTTACCGCCTGGCCCAGCCGGGTTTGCTGTTCGCCCAGGCGCCGTCGCAGCCCGCAGGCATGGGCGCGTAATTTTTGTGTCAAGCCTTCGGCGACGATATCGCCCACATAAGGCGCCAGTAGCTCCGCCGGGTCTACCTCGGCCATGTCCAGCAGCGCGACAAACTGCTGCACCACCTGCAAATCCCCGTCTACGTCCAGTGAGCCTTGTTTGATTAATAACGGCAACTGCTGGCGCCGGCGCAGGGCCGGCAGGGCGGAGAAGTGCGTTCTGACGGTACAGTCGGCCGGTCCGTCCCAGGCGGCCAATACATCCACCTGGCTCTCGCCGAACACCAGGATAACCGGGCTGTCCAGTTCGGCCAGCTCAAAGCGCAGCACCTTGCCCTTCAGGCGCTGGCGCGCCGGCTTCAAAAACCCATCTTTATACAGCAGGCGTTTCAGCGCGGTTTCAAGCGTTGCGGTAACCAATAACATCAGCATGTCATTTCCCGATCAGAATTTGTAACCGCGGTGCAGGGCAACGATACCTCCGGTCATATTAAAATATTCGGCGCTGTCAAAACCGGCGTCCAGCATCATGGCTTTCAGCGTTTCCTGGTCCGGATGCATGCGGATGGATTCGGCCAGGTAACGGTAGCTGCCGGCGTCGCGCGCCACCATCTCGCCGATGCGCGGCAAGACATGGAAGGAGTAGAGGTCGTAGGCCTTGTTCAACGGCTTGAACAATGGCGTGGAGAATTCCAGGATCAGCAGGCGTCCGCCCGGCTTAAGCACCCGGTACATGGAGCGCAGCGCCTGCTCTTTTTCGGTCACGTTACGCAATCCGAACGAGATGGTGATGCAATCGAAGGTGTCGTCCGGGAACGGCAATGCCTCGGCATTGGCCTGCACATAACGCACGTTGCCGATGATGCCTTTATTACGCAGCTTTTCGCGGCCCACCTTTAACATGGAATCATTGATATCGGCCAGCACCACTTCGCCCTCCTCGCCCACCAGGCGGGAAAACTTGGCGGTCAGATCGCCGGTGCCGCCGGCCAGATCCAGAACCTTCTGCCCGCGGCGCACGCCGCTGCAATGAATGGCGAAACGTTTCCACAGACGGTGGATGCCAAACGACATCAGGTCATTCATCAAATCATATTTTGCCGCAACGGAATGAAAGACATCCGCCACCATGACCGCCTTCTCGTCCTTAGCAACGGTGCGGAAGCCGAAATGGGTCGTTTCACGCTGGTCTTCATCTGCCATGTTTTTATGCCCTGCTTGATCAGTTATCAGAGAAGTGTAACAGAAGCGGGCTGAAAGCCCCACTCCGACACCCCCTACCTGAGCGGGTATTCTTCCTGCTCCCGGTGCGAAGTCTCCGCCGCCGGGGCGTCCCCGTCAACCGGCGGCGTTAATTCATCCCCGCCGGGTTTCAGATCGCCGCCGCGCGCGCCCGCTTCGTCCGCGGACAGCGCGCCGTCATCGTCATACAGCCCTGAGACCGCCCCTTCCCCCGGCGGGTCGGTATAGGGTTGGCGCCCGGATTCCTCCGCCAGGACCGGATTGATCGGACGTTTGATTTCAACGCCGAGCGCCCTGAATCCTTCAGCCTGGCTGATGAGATTACCACGCCCCTGCGCCAGTTTATTCATGGCCTGGCGATAGACTGCCTGCGCTTTGTCCAGGCTTTGGCCGACGGCGGTCATATCGTCGACGAACAGCCGCATTTTGTCGTACAGCCGCGCCGCCCGCTCGGCAATATGCTGCGCGTTGCGACTCTGGTGCTCATAGCGCCACAGGTTATTAATGGTGCGCAGCGCCACCAGCAGCGTGGTCGGGCTGACGAGCATGATATTCTGCTTCAGCGCCTCGCCAATCAGCTCCGGCTGCTTATCTATAGCCAGCATAAAGGCCGGTTCGACGGGGATAAACATCAACACATAATCCAGCGAGCGTAAACCAGGCAATTGTTGGTAATCTTTTCTGCCGAGCAAACGCATGTGCCCGCGCAGCGAATTGATATGCTCCAGCAGCGCGGCCTGGCGCTCCAGGTCGTCATCGCTGTTGAAAAAACGTTCATACGCCACCAGGGACATTTTGGCGTCGATGACCACATCCTTGCCCTGCGGCAGGCGCACGATCACGTCGGGCTGCATGCGGTGGACAGCATCGACCTGGATATTCACCTGGGTCTGGTATTCATACCCTTCCCGCAGTCCCGAGGCTTCCAGCACCCGGCTCAATACCACCTCGCCCCAATTGCCCTGGGTTTTGTTATCGCCTTTCAACGCGCGGGTAAGGTTAACCGCTTCCCGCGCCATTTCGGCGTTAAGCTGCTGCAGGCTGCGGATTTCATGGGTGAGGGTATGGCGCTCGCGCGCCTCCTGCCCGAAACTGTCCTGGACCTGCCGGCGAAAGCCGTCCAACTGCTCGCGCAGGGGGATAAGCAGCAAATCCAGGCTTTGCCGATTGAGTTCATCCACTTTACGCCCGCTTTGTTCGAAGATCCGGTTGGCCAGGTTTTCAAACTGCGCCGCCAGCCGCTGCTCGCTGTTGACCAGCAGGCGCTGTTTTTCCTCGGCGGCCAGACGGGTTTCCTCCAGGCGAATGGTGACTTCGCGCAGTTCCGCTTCCTGCGCGCTGTTCACCTCGCGCTGCGCCCGCAGTTCCTGGTTCAGTTGCTCGCATTCGCCGCGCCAGTGCGCCAACGGCGCCAGCCGTTCCTCGGCGGTGGCGAGACGCCCGTACAGGTCGCGCATCTCCCGCTCAGCGGCGCGCAGCTGCTGCTCGCACTGGCGATAAGCGGCTTGCGCACGTTCCACCTCCTGCTGCGCCGTCGCCAGAGATTGCGTGCGCAGGCGCAGCTCCGCCTCAGCGCGCCCCTGCTGCCGCTGATAACGGGTCGCGGCGATAAGCAGACCGGCCAGCACCCCGATTGCCAAGCCGCCCAGGCCGTAAAACAGGCTGAAATCCATGTTACCTCCGCCTAAAACAATACTGACTGCCACGTTAAGGGCGAACTGTATAGATGTCCAGCGGGTTTTATCAGCCGATGAAGCGGCTAAGCCATTGGATGCCAAACGCCCCGGGCGCCAGCAGGCCGAAAGCCCAGACCGCGGCCGAGCCGAGATTGGCCAGTTGGAAATAGAATCTGGGCATGCCGCAAATGCCGGCTACCAACGGCACCACCGCGCGCAGCGGGCCGAAAAAACGCCCGAAAAAGGCGCCGGCGATACCCCAGCGGTCGAAAAAGGCCTGCCCGCGCGCCAGCATATGGGGATGCCGGGAAAACGGCCAGAGATGCTCCAGCCGCTCCTGGTAATGATATCCCAGCCAATAGGAGAGCCAGTCGCCAAAAAAACCCCCGGCCACCGCCGCGGCATAGACCGGCCAGAAAGCAATGCCGGCCTCGCCGATAAGCGCGCCCAGCGCCAGCAAAATGACGGTGGCGGGCAGCAGCAGCGATAAAAACGCCAGGGATTCGCCAAAAGCGAGAATAAACACGAGCGGAATGGCCCAGAATTGCTGCTGGCGGACAAATTCGGTGGTATGGGCAATGATTTCATCCAATGACAAGGCGGCTCCCTTGGCGCAGGGCGGTAAAGTACCGGGAAGACCGGTAGGGGGAGTTTGTATCCTATGATGCCATGACAAAGCGCGGGTAGATTAAACCGGGGGCAAACGACCGGGAACTTTATCCCGGCCGCGAAAAAGGCTCAGGCAAGCAGCAGCCGGGCGGCCTCGACCACAATGCTTACCGCCGCGCTTTCCGTTTGCTGCATCGTCAACGCGTCGGGGATTTCCTGCTGGGTGCGGTTGACGATCACCCCCGCCACCATGCCGGCGCGTAACCCCTGGGTGGAGCACATGGTCAATAAGGTAGCGGATTCCATTTCATAATTCATCACCCCCATTTCCTGCCATTCGCGCATGGACCCCTTGAAGCGGCTGACCACCCGTCCCGAAAAGGTGTCATACCTTTCCTGCCCCGGATAAAAAGTATCCGACGAGGCGGTAACGCCGATATGGACCCCGGCCCCGAGTCGCCGGGCCGCCGTCACCAGCGCGGTGGTACAGTCGAAATCGGCCACCGCGGGATATTCCATGGGCGCGAAATGCAGGCTGGCGCCGTCGAGTCGCACCGCGGCGGTGGTCACCAGCACATCCCCTACCGGGATTTGCGGCTGTATGGCGCCGGTGGTGCCCACCCGCAAAAATGTCCGGATGCCCAATTGCGCCAATTCCTCGACGGCGATGGAGGTGGACGGGCCGCCGATGCCGGTGGAACAGACAATCACCGTCTGACCGGCAAGACCCGCGCGCCAGGAGGTGAATTCGCGGTGGCTGGCCAGCGGCTCGGGATCGTCCATCAAACGGGCGATTTTCTCCACCCGCTGCGGATCGCCGGGAATGATGGCCAGGGTGGCGCCGCGCAGATCGGCATGCGTCAGGCCAAGATGAAAGACATCGGAAGCGGACATGGCAGATACCTCTGAGAATAAAATGTTAGCACGCAGATAATATCGACATTATCCATTTTTTATCCGCCATTGTCCGGTGGCATGTCACATTCACTGAGACAGGCTAAGCCGTCGCCACCTCATGGAACAATAGCTTCATTTTCTCATTGTCCCGAATGGCCGTAATCAGGCTGGCGAAGACCTCATAAGGCGTCATATGCCCCCCATCGTCGATGATTCCCCTCAGCCAGGTACCGATTATGGTCCACGCCTGCTCTTTCATCAGGGACATCACCTCATACAGCAGTTTCTGGACGCCGTATTGCGCAACTTTTATTCCTGTAGCAAACAAAGACGCGACTGACGAGACCTCGCGGCCGATACCGAACAGGCGCCCCACCGCGTTGCCGACGCCGGCAAGCCCCGAGACCAGTTTCGTCAGCCCGCTGGCGTTAACTATTTTTTGCGCGAAGCGGGCGACGGCCGTAAAGGGCGAGGTGGCGGAGGCCTCCGGAGCGTTTTTAACCCCGAAAACACGTTTGGCTAATATCTTTTTGCCCGGACCGCTGTTTTGTTCAGTGGTTTTTGGGACTACAGTACTGTCTGGCATGGAATGACTGGCAGAGATATACATGACAATTCTCCCGTGACATGGAATTTGATAAGGCCTGCCCTTTTAACATAGCTATTAATTACTCCTGATAATAGTTTCTTGGCTATCATAAAAGGAAATATCCTTTTTCTGGGTAGTGAAATGCAAAAAATGAGAATACGGAATATAATTCAAGCGCAGCACTTTGAATGAACGTTGCATTTTCGTCAAAGACAATTTTCATTTAATGCTATTTTTATTGGGCGCTATATAAGTAAGATTAATGGCGCCCAAACCGGCCGAGATATTTATAGAGAGAGCCATTCCCCGAAAGGAGGCTCACCGGCCGGGGAAATCAGCTCTATATCCCCCTCCCCAAACACGTTAGGACATAGAGAAGGTTATCAGCAGATAGTTGATTATGGGATGTTCACTAATACATGCCGCTAAGTACTCACGAACGACTCCCGCGCCGACATTCATCATCTCGCTCACTTTATCAAGGCAGGTTTGCAGCATAGGGTATAACGTTTCCCGGGAGAAAGAGGTTATTTCCTCCAGTAGGGGCGATGCGCCTTTTTGCACCGCGTCGGCAAGATAATCATAGACTTTGGCCAGGATAGCCATCGAACCGCTTACCGTTCCCGCAATCACGAATGCCCTCCCGGCTCCCGCGAATGAAGCGGCCAGGGGACTGGACCCGAGCCCGATAACGGCGCAACCGAGCGCCGCGCCTTGCATGAGTGTGACCAGTTGTGGCGCAATGGTGGACAGGGTGTCGACACCGTTCCTGACCATTTTCAGCATACCCGCCAAACCGCTGGGGGCGTTATCGGCGGCGGCGTTTACGCCGATCGCCACCGGTGGGGGTAGATGGGCAATGGATATCGTCATGAAAAAACCTTTAAAATTGTAAAAACACCCGGCAGAATTTGTCTCATCCTGCAAACTTTAGTACGTGAATATAAATAAACTACTCACTTGTTGCGTTATTATTACCACGTCAAAATTATCTTCATTGCCTCGATGGCTGCATAAAAAGGTGGCTGAGCAAGAGGAATATCTTTTGCGTCATATTTTTCAGCGCATCAAAAAAAGGATTGATGATAAGATCTTTTATCGTCAAAACTGCACGCTCAATAGCTGTATTTATCTTACCGCTTAGGAATTTGAATGCGGCCACTATATTATCTATTAAATTTTTCACTTGAATAAAAAAAGCCACTGATTTCTGCAATGCTTTTAAAAAAAACAGACCTTTTTCATAGTCGTTTTTTTCTTTCTCAACGAGATTGATAATATCATGTGTGCTCTTGCTCACCAGTTCGGCCATACTCAACGGGACGCAAAATGCTTTCTCATGTTCGGGGTTTACTATTCTATTAATAAGATCAGGTAAATGGCTATGGGTGATAAATTTAATCATGCCGACAAGGGGCATATCCTGATTTCTAGGGCCATGGCCCGGATAATGCTCGGTTGCATTTAGGGCGAACCCGCCTATTGCCGGCATTTTCTGCATAAAAAGGCCCCCGTTAGCGCAAAAATGAGTCACATTTCCTACGTATTTCATAAGAGTTGACATTTTACGGAAATACATTCGCTCACATAAATGTTCGGCAGCGAAGGCGATCTGGCTTATATAATAAAATGAATTGGCCATGCTTATTACGCTATTCACAATCTCTTTTAGGCTGTTTTTTAATCTATCAAGGCAATGTGATCCACGGAGGTGAAGAAAGCCATCCGCCAAGGCGGGGGGGTGGTGATTTATATATACAGTGTCCATATTAACCATATTGAAATATTCCTGTCAGAAGCAATAGATAAACTAAATACTTAAAATATTCTTATCTGTTAAACCAAGCTGACCTTAACTAACAAAAACCATAAAAACTTTAAAAAAAAGCTCTTTTCGCCGGTGACGTGATATTTATCACCTATTTAGAAAGCTTTTCCATGCAAAAAAATGGCCGTTCTCGACGGTTCAATAACCCGCCGACTTGACTATAATAAGGGCTGCAATCACTGGATAACCAAGGTATCCCAATGACTCCTGACGACACCATCGCTTCGGTAACCTCCCGCGCCGGATTTGCGCCGGCCGCCGGTACACCGGCTTCCTCTGCGATCCATACCGACGACATCGGGCTGATTGCGGCCATGACGACGATTACCACCCAGGGTAAGGAAATGCCGGCCTATATGGCGCGTCCCGCCGGGGATGGCGAACGCTTTCCGATAGTGCTGGTCGTCCAGGAAATTTTTGGCGTGCATGAGCATATCCGCGACCTGTGCCGCCGCCTGGCAAAACAGGGCTATCTGGCCGTGGCCCCGGAGCTTTATTTCCGCCAGGGCGATCCGAGCGCTTATGATGATATTCCTACATTATTCCAACAGTTGGTCAGCAAGGTACCGGATTCTCAGGTGATGGCCGATTTGGATCATACCGCGCATTGGGCGGCGCGCCATGGCGGCGACAGCCGGCGCCTGGCGATCACCGGTTTTTGCTGGGGAGGGCGAATCGCGTGGCTGTATGCCGCCCATAATCCGCAGCTCAAGGCGGCGACGGCCTGGTATGGCAAACTGGTGGGTGACAAAACCCTGACTACGCCACGCCATCCGGTGGATGTCGCCGCGGAGCTCACCGCGCCGGTGCTGGGTTTGTACGGCGGGCAGGATACCAGTATTCCGCAGGCGAGTATTGATGCCATGCGCCAGGCGGTCAGCGCCGCCAACGCGGTTGCGGAGATTATGGTCTACCCCGATGCGGGACATGCGTTTAATGCCGATTACCGCGCCAGTTACCATGCGCCGTCGGCCATCGACGGCTGGCGGCGTATGCTGGCATGGTTTGATAAGTACGGCGTGAAATAAATTAAGGCGCCGGAAGGCGCCTCTTAATTGGCTTATCTTTGTTCGGCGCGCAGTCGTTTCGCGGCGCTGACCATATTCGCCAGTGACTGGCGGGTTTCCGGCCAGGCGCGGGTTTTAAGTCCGCAATCCGGATTGACCCACAGGCGTTCCGCCGGAATACGCTCGGCGGCCTTGCGCAGCAGCGTGACGATCCACTCCTCGCTCGGCACGTTCGGGGAATGGATATCATAAACGCCGGGTCCGATTTCATTGGGATAATCAAATTCCTTAAAGCTTTCCAGCAGCTCCATATCCGAACGCGAAGTTTCGATGGTGATCACATCGGCGTCCAGCGCCGCAATGGCATCCATGATGTCGTTAAACTCGCAGTAGCACATATGGGTATGGATCTGGGTGTCGTCGCGCGCCACCGCGGCGTTCAAACGAAAGGCCTCCACCGCCCATGCCAGGTAGGCCGGCCACTCGCTTTGCCGCAGCGGCAGCCCTTCACGCAGCGCCGGTTCGTCGATCTGGATAATGCCGATGCCCGCCTGCTCCAAATCCGCCACTTCATCGCGCAGCGCCAAAGCTATCTGGCGCGCAATCGTCTTACGGCTGACATCCTCGCGCGGGAACGACCAGCACAGGATGGTCACCGGACCGGTAAGCATGCCTTTCACCGGCTTGTCGGTCAGCGACTGGGCATATTGCGCCCATTCCACGGTGATGGGCGACGGGCGGCTGATATCGCCGATGATAATCGGCGGTTTTACACAGCGGGAGCCGTAGCTTTGCACCCAGCCGTTTTGCGTAAAGACAAAGCCGTCCAGATGTTCGCCGAAGTACTCCACCATATCGTTGCGCTCGGCCTCGCCGTGCACCAGCACATCAAGCCCCAGGCGTTCCTGTTCGGCGATGGCGTGTTTAATATGCTCGCCAATCCCGGTGCGGTAACGCGCTTTATCCAGGCGCCCGCGTTTGAAGTCCAGGCGCAGGCCGCGGATATCGGCGGTTTGCGGGAATGAACCTATGGTAGTGGTCGGCCATGCCGGCAGGTCAAAACGCCGGCGCTGCACCTGGGCGCGCTGCGTATAAGGCTGTTGGCGCCGGCTGTCCTGCGCGGTGATTTTTTCCAGGCGGGCGCTGACCTGCTGATTATTGACCCGGCTGGAATGACGGCGATTGCGGATAGGCTGGCTGTATTGCGCCAGTTCCCGCAGATGCGCGTCATCGGGCTGCGCCAGCGCCGCCCGCAGCAGTCCCAGCTCGGCGCATTTTTGCAGGGCAAAGGCGAACCAGCTTTTCACCTCGTCGTCCAGACGGGTCTCGACGCTTAAATCTATGGGGCTGTGCAACAGCGAACAAGAGGTTGCCACCCATAGCGGGCGCTGGCCGGCCAGCGGCTGGATGCGCTCAAGGCAGGCGGCAAGGTCGGCGCGCCAGACGTTGCGGCCGTTGATGATGCCCAGCGACAGCAGCCAGTCCGCCGGCAACTGCGCGTGCAGTACAGCAAGATTATCCTTGCCCGCCACCAGGTCTACATGCAGGCCCTGGACCGGCAACGCGCGAATCTGGTCCAGATGGTGGCCGATACTGTCGAAATAGGTGGTCAGCAGCAGCTTGACCGATCCCTGCAAATCCTGATAGGCGGTTTGATAGGCGTCACGCCAGGCCTGCGGCAGTTCCAATACCAGCGCCGGCTCGTCGATTTGCACCCATTCGATACCGCGTTTAGCCAGCTCCGCCAGTACCTGGCGATACACCGGCAATATTCCGGTCAGCAGCGACAGGCGGTCGAAGGCTTCACCCTTTACCTTACCCAGCCACAGATAGCTGACAGGCCCCAGCAGCACCGGCTTGACGTTATGGCCCAGCGCCAGGGCTTCGTCCACTTCGTCCAGCAGTTGCGTCCAGCCCAGGCGGAAAGATTGGCCGCGGGAAAACTCCGGCACCATATAGTGATAATTAGTATTAAACCATTTGGTCATTTCCGCGGCGGCGGCGGGTTCACCGGTAGGCGCCCGGCCGCGGCCGATGCGAAACAGGGTATCAAGATCGGACGCATTGGCGCCGTCGCGATGGCGCGCCGGCACATTATCCAACATCAGGCTGGTGGTCAGAACATGATCATACCAGGCAAAATCGCCCACCGGCAGCAGGTCCACGCCGGCATCTTTCTGCTGTTGCCAGTGGCGCGCGCGCAGTTCGCGGCCCACGGCCAGCAAGTCCTGCTGCGACGATTTCCCTGCCCAATAGCTTTCCTGCGCTTTTTTCAGTTCGCGGTGCAAGCCCACGCGCGGAAAACCCAGTGTGTGACTTAAAATTGCCATTGCTCTCTCCCATTTAGACGTCCGGATGTTTACACATCCATATTCACCATGTACTGTATTATCCACAAGCGCAAATTATTCACTTCCAGGTGAAACACCCTCATGATCGAACTTAAACATCTGCGCACGCTGCAGGCGCTGCGTAACAGCGGCTCGCTGGCCGCCGCGTCGGCGCAGCTTCACCAGACGCAATCCGCGCTCTCGCATCAGTTCAGCGATCTGGAGCAGCGGCTGGGCTTCCGGTTGTTCGTGCGCAAAAGCCAGCCGCTGCGTTTTACCCCTCAGGGCGAGATCCTGCTGCAGCTGGCCGAACAAATCCTGCCCCAGGTGCAGCAGGCGCTGCAAAACTGCCTGGAGCCGCGCCAGACCACGCTGCGCCTGGCCATTGAGTGCCATAGCTGTATTCAATGGCTAACGCCCGCGCTTACCGAATTTCGCGAGCTATGGCCGCAGGTACTGGTGGATTTTCGCTCGGGCGTAACCTTCGATCCGCAGCCCGCCCTGCAGCAGGGCGAGCTGGACCTGGTGCTGACCTCGGATATCCTGCCGCGCAGCGGGCTGTTTTATGTGCCGATGTTTGATTATGAGGTGCGGCTGGTGCTGGCGCCCGATCATCCGCTGGCGTTAAAAGAGCGGATAGCGCCCGCGGATTTAAGCGAGGAAGTGCTGATGATTTACCCGGTTCAGCGCCAGCGTATGGATATCTGGCGGCATTTCCTGCAGCCGGCGGGCATAAGTCCGGTACTCAAGAGCGTGGACAATACCCTACTGCTGATACAGATGGTGTCGGCGCGCATGGGCATCGCCGCGCTGCCACATTGGGTGGTGGAAAGTTTTGAGCGCCAGGGACTGATTGTGACCAAGACCCTGGGTAAAGGGCTGTGGAGCCGGCTTTACGCCGCGGTCAGGGACGGCGAGCAGCGCCAGCCCGTCATCGAGGCCTTTATTCGCTCGTCTCGTCAGCATGCCTGCGCGCATTTGCCGTATGTGCGGGATGCCCAACGATCCAGCGGCGGTGAACCCACAGCGACGCCATGATCACCAACGCGCCGACGATAAAACTCGGCCAGTGCGGCTGTTGTTGCCAGATGGCGAAATTGACCAGCAGGCCGGCGGGAACATGAAAATTATTCATAATACCGAGCGTACCCGCATCCACCTGGGTGGCGCCGTAGTTCCACATAAAATACCCCAGCGCCGAAGCGCCGACCCCCAGCCAGATCAGCACGCCCCATTGCAATGAGGTGGCGGGCAACTGCTGCGCATTGCCGAACAGACACCAGCCCGCCAGCGCCACGATAAACGAACCGAGGTAAAACCAGGAAAACGCCGTATGCTGCGGCATCGGGTATACCTCCATCAGCCGTTTGTAGCCCACCTGGCCGATAGCGAACATCAAATTGGCCGCCTGCACCAGCAGCAGGCCGTGCCAATAATGCGCACTGACGCCGTCGTAGCGGATGATAGCCGCGCCGGCCACCGCCAGCATGGCGCTGAGCACATATCCCCAGCGCAGCCGGCGACGGCGCAGCAGGTCGTATACCAGCGTCACGTATAAGGGCGTCATGACGGTAAACAGTAAAAATTCCGGCACCGACAGATAGAGATAGGCCCGGTAGCTAATCATATACATGATGCCCAACTGGCAGGCGCCGATCGCCATATACAGCAGCAGCGGCTTGACGCGGTAGCCGCGCCAGCGCAAGAACGGCAGGAAAACCAGCGCCGCAAGCGTAAGACGCACCAGCACCGAAAAATAGCTGTCGACCTGTCCGGCCAGGTATACGCCGATCAGGCTGAATGAAAACGCCCATAAAATGGTGGTGATGATAAGCAGCGGCACGTTGGGTTATCCTGTAAAACCAAAGCGCTATTCTAGCGGATTCGTTCAGATAATTTTGATTAATCGGGTTTACAGATGGATGTTTAATGAGCACACAGGCGGAGACCGGCCGCCGGCCCCAGCCTGTGCCGCCCCAAGGCGGCGTTAATAACCGGCGGTCAGGTCATCAATGGTGCGCGGGTCCGAGGCGCCGGTAAATGTGCCGTCGGGCATCACCATGATGCTCTGCGTACTGCCCATTACCGGCAAGACCTTGATGTGCTGTCCCCGTTCGCCCAGCAGCTTGAGGGTATCGGGGCTAAAGCCTTTTTCCACCCGGAGCTCGTCCGGGGTCCACTGCTGATGAAACCGCGGCGCGGCGCTCGCCTCGGCGACATTCATCTGAAAATCGATGGTATTGACCAGCATTTGCAGCACGGTGGTGATAATGCGGCTGCCGCCGGGGCTGCCGGTAACCAGCCAGGTCTTGCCGTCCTTTACCACGATGGTGGGCGACATGGAGGACAACGGCCGCTTACCGGCCTGGACGGCGTTGGCGTCCCCGCCCACCAGCCCATACATATTCGGCACGCCGGGTTTGGCGGAAAAATCATCCATTTCGTTATTGAGCAGAATGCCGCTGTCGCCGGCCATGATGCCGCTGCCGAAATACGTGTTGAGGGTATACGTTACCGCCACCGCGTTGCCCTGCCCATCCACCACCGAGTAATGGGTGGTCTGATCGCTCTCGTAGGGCTGCAACTGGCCAGGCTTGATGGTGACCGACGGATTGGCCCGGTTGACATCGATGCGCTGCGCCAGGGTTTTGGCATAGGCCTTGCTGGTCAGCGCCTGGACCGGAACCTTGACGAAGTCCGGATCGCCGAGATATTCCGAGCGATCGGCATAGGCGAATTTCATTGCCTCCGCCATCACCTGGATGGCGTCAGCGCTGCCGGCGCCCATATGCGCCAGGTCAAAATTCTCCAGGATATTCAGGATCTGGATAATATGGATGCCGCCGGAGGAAGGCGGCGGCATGGAAAAGACCTGATATCCCCGATAGCTGCCGGATACCGGCTGGCGCGCCACCGCCCGGTAGGCGGCGAGATCGGCCTTGCCGATAAGCCCGCCGTCACGCTGCATCTCGGCGGCGATTTCGTCAGCGATGACGCCCTGATAAAACGCCTGCGGCCCCTGCTCGGCGATAAGCGTAAGGCTGTGGGCCAGCTGCGGCTGGCTGAGTCTCTCCCCCTCGGCATAGGGCTGGCCGTCGGCTTTAAAAAATACCGCCTTGCTGTTCGGATGGTTGATAAGCGCTTCTCTGCCATAAGAGGCCAGGTCGTCGGCCAGGGCCTTATCAACGCTAAACCCCTCCCGGGCCAGCTTAATGGCCGGCTGCATCACCCGGGCCAGCGGCAGGGTGCCGAAACGGTCCAGCGCCAGCGACATACCCGCGACGGTACCCGGCGTACCGGAGGCCAGCGGACTGGTCAGCGAACGTTTGCTGTCGGCGTTGCCGTCCGGGCCGATAAACATATCGCGCGTGGCCCCGGCCGGCGCCATTTCACGAAAATCAATCGCCACCGTTTCGCCCTGTCGCGTGCGCACCAGCATAAAACCGCCGCCGCCCAGGTTGCCCGCCTGCGGGTGGGTTACCGCCAGCGCGTACCCTACCGCCACCGCCGCATCCACCGCGTTGCCGCCCGCGCGCAGGATATCCAACCCCACCCCCGTTGCCGTCTCGTCTACCGTGGAAACCATGCCGTGCCGGGCATACACCGGATGCTGGATATCATTTTCAATGCCGTAGGACAACGGCGCGGCGCCGGCAGGCGGCATGATCAGCAACAGGGCAAGGACCAGCGACAACAAGCGACCGGAGGAAAGAATAGGCATAAGGTTTTCTTCCTGATGGTTTTATTTATTTACTTATTAACCAATTTAACGGCAGTTTCAATATTTACCTGGGACGCCGCACGCAAATACGCACGCTTCACCCTGCGTTTGGCGCGTTTAACGGTTAAAATGATAAAGTCATCATCACGGAGCCACTCATGAAAACCTATTTTTGGCTATTGCTGCCGGTCATGCTGGCGTCGTTTGCGGTTACGGCGGCGGTTAAACCCCTCACGCCCGCGCAGCGCAACGATCCGTTTGCGCAAAGCCCGGCCCAGCAACAGTTGAAACAGCAGATGCAATCCAGCGCGCAGCAGCAGCAGCTCCGCTTGCAGCAACAGCAGCAAGCCCAGCAGCAACAGCAGCGCAGCCAGCTGCAATCGCAGCTTAACAACGATCGTCAGCGGGCGCAGCAGAACACGCCGCTAAAACAGCCGCAGCAAAATCCCTGAGCCAGGGGTCAACCCGGCGCGAAATTCGCGGTGCCTGTCGTCAGGCGAGGAGCCCGGGTTGGTGCGGGTTTATGCCGCGGACCCTACCGGTGGCGGCCTGGCGGTTCGCAGGATATAGGATGTCAGCATGCCAGGCGTCAGCGCGCCCGCATAGCTAAAAGGTGGCGCTAGCTATTGGCAAAATTGGGCCCGATCAAATCAATCCGGTCAGTACACAGGGTATCAACCCCCCAGCTCAGCAGGGCGCGCGCTCTATAAGGGCTATTCACGGTATAAGCCAGGATATGCAGGCCGGCATCGGTGATTTTCGCCACCCGCTCTTCAGTCAGCACTTCATGATTCAGGTGCAGCGCGCTGCACTGGAGTTCCTGGGCGAGCCGCGGCCAATTATCATCCCAAAAGTGCAGCAACAACCCGCGCGGCAGTTGGGGAGCAACCTGCAAAGCGGCCGCCAGCGCGTCGACGGAAAACGAGGACAACAGCGGCGGTACGTCGCACTCTTGCCACAGCTGAACCGCCGCCTGCGCCACGGCGCGACCGGTGCCGATATCGGTGCCGGTGGTGGGTTTGATTTCGATATTCACCGCCAGGCCATGCCGCTCGCAGCGGGCGGCAACGTCCGCCAGCAGCGGCAAGGGTTCGCCGCGGAACTTATCGTTGAACCAGGCCCCGGCATCCAGCAGCGCCAGATCGTCCCAGGCAAAGTGGCCGGCGATGCCATGGCCGTTGCTGGTACGATCCAGCGTATCGTCATGCAATAAAAAAATCTGTCCGTCGGCTGAAAGCTTCGCATCCAGCTCAATCATTTTATGGCCATAGCGTGCGCCGGTATCAATGGCCGCCAGGGTGTTTTCAGGTGCCAGCGAGCCGCCGCCGCGATGCGCGACGATGGTCGGATAAGGCCAGTTTTTTGTCATAAGTCCACCCGGGATCCGCTTAAGGGATCAAAAAAGTGCCATGCATGGGCAGGACACCGTAAATAAAGTATCGTCCCAATGGCGGGCTGCTCATCATGCGGCAGTCGTATCACCATGGAACGCCCACCCCAGCGCCCATGGACCAGGTTATCCGCACCCAGTTGCTCAAGTGAAATAATTTCCAGCGCCGGGCCGTCAGTTGCGCGCCCTGACTGTTCAATATGCTCCGGACGGATACCCGCGGTCAACTCGCGCCCGCGCCATTGCGCGCCGACGGCGGGCAAGGGCAGCGACGGGCCGCCGCTGACCTGGAAGCTGCCGCCATCCTCGCTTACGCGTCCCGGCAGCAAATTCATGGCGGGAGACCCCATAAAACCGGCGACAAACAGCGATGCCGGGCGGCGATAAATCTCCGTCGGGGTGCCGATTTGCTCCACCCGCCCCTTATTCATTACGATCACCCGCTCCGCCAGCGTCATGGCCTCTACCTGATCGTGGGTCACATACAGACTGGTGGTCCTCAGCCGCCGATGCAGTATTTGCAGTTCCAGCCGCATCTGGGTGCGTAATTTGGCGTCAAGATTGGATAACGGCTCATCAAACAGGAATACCGCCGGCTCCCGCACCAGCGCTCGCCCCATCGCCACGCGCTGGCGCTGCCCGCCGGACAGTTCGCGCGGCTTGCGTTTCAGCAGTTCCCCAAGTTCCAATATCTGCGCCACGCGCTCCACCAGCCGTTGGATATGCTGTTTGCCGAAACCGCGAATTTTCAGGCCGTAGGCCATATTGTCATAGACGCTCATATGGGGGTAGAGCGCATAATTCTGAAACACCATGGCAATGCCGCGATCCTTGGGTTCACGCTCCGTCACCCGTTCGCCATCAATATAAATATCGCCGCTGCTGACGCTCTCCAGCCCCGCGACCATGCGCAGCAGGGTCGATTTGCCGCAGCCGGAAGGCCCGACCATTACGATAAACTCCCCGTCGGCCACGTCCAGGTTTAAGGGCGCTATCACCGACGTCTTGCCGTCATAGGTCTTTTCGACCGCTTGTAAAATCAAACTCGCCATAATGTTTTATTTCTCGCTATCAACCAGGCCGCGCACAAACCAGCGCTGCATCAGCAATACGATTGCCAGGGGCGGGATCATGGTCAGCAGCATCGCCGCCATCACATAATTCCATTGCGTGGCGCTGTCGCCGCTGGCGATCATGCTGCGGATGCCCGCCACCGCGGTGCCCATCGCGCTGTTGTTGATAATCAGGATCGGCCACAGATACTGGTTCCAGCCGTAGATAAAGATGATCACAAACAGCGCCGCCAGATTGGTTTTCGACAGCGGCAGCAGGATATCCCACAAAAACCGCAGCGGCCCGGCGCCGTCGATGCGCGCCGCCTCCAGCAGTTCATGGGGAATGGTCATAAAGAACTGGCGGAACAGGAATGTTGCGGTGGCGGATGCCATCAACGGCAACGTCAGGCCGGTATAGCTATCAAGCAAATGCAGATTGGCTATCACATCGACGGTGGGAAAAATACGCACTTCCACCGGCAGCATCAGCGTCATGAAGATCAGCCAGAAAAACAGGTTGCGCAATGGAAAGCGAAAATAAACGATGGCGTAGGCGGATAACATCGACACGCTGATCTTGCCCAGGGTGATTCCCAGCGCCATGACCAAGCTATTGAACAGCAGCCGGCTGAACGGCACCGCCTGGCTGCCCACGCCCTCTTGCCAGACATGGCGGATGTTTTCCCACAGATGGCTGCCCGGCACCAGGCTCAACGGCACCTGGAACACCTGGCGGTTGTCCATGGTGGCCGCCACCAGCGCGATATATAACGGCAGCAGAATAACGGCAACGCTTAGTATCAGTATTAAATGGCTGAAGATATCCAGTCCGCGGCGATGTTCTATCATTGATATCGCACCTTACGCTCGACAAAACGAAACTGGATGACCGTCAGCACAATCACCACCATCATCAGCACCACCGACTGCGCGGCGGAACTGGAGAGATCCAGGCCGGCAAAACCCTCGCGGTAGATTTTGTAAATCAGGGTAGTGGTGGCCTGCACCGGCCCGCCGGCGGTTGCCGCGTCGATGACCGGAAAGGTATCGAAAAAAGCGTACACCAGGTTGATGACCAGCAGGAAAAAGCTCACCGGCGTGATAAGCGGCAGCGATAAATCGATAAATCGCCGTACCGGGCCGGCGCCGTCGATGGCTGCGGCCTCCACCAGTGAACGCGGAATGGATTGCAGCGCGGCGAGGAAAAACAAAAAGTTATAGCTTACCTGCTGCCAGATGGAGATCAGCACCACCAGGAACATCGCCTGCCCGCTGTTTTGCGCATGATTCCAGTGATACCCCAGATTATTAAGCAGATAGGCGATAAGCCCCAGCCCGGGGCTGAACAGGAACATCCATAATACCGCAGCCACCGCCGGCGCCACCGCGTAGGGCAATAGCAGCAGCGTCTGGTAAATACGTTTGCCGCGCAGCACATAATCCACCAGCGCCGCCAGCAACAGCGCCACCAGCAGGCCGATGCCGGTCACCAGGCCGCTGAAGATAAGCGTCGTGACCAGGGAATCCAGATAATATTCATCCTCTGTCAGCTGGACAAAATTATCCAGGCCGACAAAGGTATTCTCTATTCCGAACGGGTCCACCCGCTGCACCGAATACCACAGCGCGGTCCCCGCCGGCCAAAGAAAAAAAATCGCGGTAATCACCAACTGCGGCAGCACCAGAAGATAGGCCAGCCAGCGTTGTTTGAATCCGCGATGGGGCGCGATAGCCATAAACAACCCAACCCGCAATGCAAAAATGTACCCGCCGCACGGCGCGGCGGGTCGCCAACTGAGGTTTACTTCAGCGATTGTTCAAACCGGCGCAGCAACTGGTTGCCGCGTTTAACCGCGCTGTCCAGGGCCTCCTGAGGCGTGGCCTTGCCGGTCCAGACGCGTTCCAGCTCTTCGTCCACCACGGTGCGGATTTGCTGCATATTGCCCAACCGCATGCCTTTGGTGAACGGCAACGGCGGTTTATTCAGCATCTGGCGGGTGGCGATATCGGCGCCGGGGTTTTTGTCATAAAAACCCTGGGTTCGGGTCAGCTCATACGCGGCGGTGGTGATGGGCAGGTAACCGGTTTTCTGATGCCACTCGGCGGCGATATCAGGCTGGGCAAGGAACTGCAGGAACTCCGCCACCCCTTTATAGGTCGCGTCATCCTTACCGCTCATCACCCACAGGCTGGCGCCGCCGATAATGGCGTTTTGCGGCGCGTTCTTCACGTCGGCGTCATACGGCATCATACCCACGCCGTAATTAAACTTGGCATACTGGCGAATCGCGGCCAGGGAGCCTGACGAGGCGGTGGTCATGCCGCATGAGCCGTTGTAAAACTTCTCGGTGGACTCGTCCTTACGGCCGAAATAGCTGAAATCCCCTTTCTTGTTCATGTCCGACAGCAATTGGATATGCTTCACCTGCTCGGGCTTATTAAAAATCAGCTCCGCGTCGTTGCCGGCAAAGCCGTTATCCTTGGTCGCCACCGGCAGGCCATGCCAGGCGCTGAAGTTCTCGATTTGGATCCAACCCTGCCAGCCGCTGGCATAACCGCATGCCATACCGCTGGCGCGCAGTTTAGCGGCCGCCGCGGCCAGTTCCTGCCAGGTTTGCGGGGCATGTTCCGGATCCAGTCCGGCTTTTTTAAAGGCGTCCTTGTTGTAATACAATACCGGGGTCGAGCTGTTGAAGGGTTGGGACAACAGATGCCCGGTCTTACTGTCGCTGTAGTAGCCGGAAACGGTGGGTACAAACGCCGACTCGTCATTCTTGATGCCGGCCTGTTCAAACACCTGGTACACCGGCTTATAGGCCTTGCTGGCCATCATGGTGGCGGTGCCGACTTCATACACCTGCAAAATCGCCGGCGCGGTGCCGGTACGGAATGCCGCGATGCCCGCCGTCAGGCCCTGCTCGTAATTCCCCTTGTACACCGGCACGACATGATAATCAGGATGCGTCTGGTTAAAGCGCGCGGCCAGGGAATCCACCTCGGTGCCCAGCACGCTATCCATTGAATGCCAGAAAGGAATTTCGGTCACTGCCTGGGCGCTGGTGCTCACGGCCAGCGTCAACGCCACGCTTAAGGCGGCGATACGAATTGAGTGCTTCAACATGCCATGCTCCTGAATGCCGGAAAAGTTCATCGGCCTGTAACATGACATGCTGAAATGACAGAAAAATAACACCCTTATGACAGCGGGGTGACAGCGCGCGGCGAATTCTCCGCCCAGCGCGTCGCCAGGCGGGCCTGACGGTGTCGGAATCAACCGGCGAGTCGGCTTAACGCCCTTAATTCCCAGCGGGAAAGCCTGCCGATGGGGGCGAAGCGGCAGTCTCAGTTCACCGGAGCGCACCCCGGCGCGGCAGGCGCTTTGAGCTTACAGGCGGGCCGGCAAGCATCACAATTAATCTGCTGGCTGCTGGCGGCTTGCGACTGGTGGCGGGCGGCGGGGAGGTTTATGTTGCCGCGGCGAAGGTTTCGCTTGCCGTGCGTTCGGCGGTTATATGGAATGCCGGGTGCCGGCAAGCGACAAAGAGGCCGTACCGCGACGGCCTCCTTGACCTCCGCGCGCCCGGCAGGTCGCGCGTCGCTGCGCGATGCCTTCCGCCGCCCATGCCCCCGTGATGCACCGGCCCGGTATGCGCTCCCGGCGCTACCGGGCCTTTCGCCGCTCCCGGCGGCTCATGCCGGGGTCACAGGCGCCGTCAGCGCGCTTTATGCCGGTCCCTATTTCGCGGTTCGCACCGCATATTATGAAACAACAGCGGCGCTGATGCTTGGGATAAGGTCTGGCGCCGGGATACGGTTAACCATTACAGAATGCAACGGGTCTGGAATGCCGCTGACATAGCGAAAAGCAGGCATACCGAAAGAGACTTATCAGTCATGCAGTCATGCAGTCATGCAGTTATGCCATATGACATTCATCATTCAATTTTGAGTTTTGAGTTTTGAGTTTTAACATTAAGCATTACGCTTTCAGCCATTAGCCATTAGCCATCAGCCATCAGCCATCAGCCTGTAAACATTAGCGCAAAAGGAATACTGAGACCTTTCCCGGTAAGCGCATACCGCTAAGGACCCCAAAACGCTGTTTTGCTGGCAGGCGATGGTGTTGACGTGGTGCCGGCATAGAGTGCGCCGGCGGCGCACATCACGGCTGGATGAGCCGCCGGGAGCGGCGAAAGCCCGGCTTGCGTCTGGAACGCATGCCGGGCGGTCCACAAGCCGGGATGGGTGATGCCGGGCACCGCGCAGCGGCGCACGATCTGCCGGACGCGCGGAGGTCAAGGAGGCCGTCGCGGTACGGCCTCTTTGTCGCTTGCCGGCGCCCGGCACGACATAAAACAACCGAACGCATGGCAAGCGAAGCCCTCGCCGCGGCAACATAAACCTCACCCGCAAGTGTCAGCGAAACCCCAGCCGCGGCAACATAAACCTCCCCGCAAGCATCAGCCAAACCCTCGCCGCGGCAACATAACCTCACCCGCCCAGATAAGCGCTGCGCACCGCCTCGTTCGCCAGCAACGCCTCGCCGCTATCCTCCAGCACCACATGGCCGTTTTCCAACACATAGCCGCGGTCAGCCAGTTTCAGCGCCTGGTTCGCATTCTGCTCCACCAGGAAAATGGTCATCCCCTCCTGACGCAACTGCTCGATGGTATCGAATATCTGCTGGATAATAATCGGCGCCAGTCCCAGCGAAGGCTCATCCAGCAGCAGCAATCGCGGCTGGCTCATCAACGCCCGCCCAATGGCCAGCATCTGCTGCTCGCCCCCGGACATGGTGCCCGCGCGCTGCACACGACGCTCATACAAACGCGGGAAAAGCTCGAACACCCGCTTAATCCGCTGCTGATACTGCGGACGGTCGGCAAAGAACCCCCCCATCGCCAGGTTCTCTTCCACCGTCATCCGCGAAAACACCCGCCGCCCTTCCGGCACGATGGCAATCGAGGCACGCATGATCCGCGCCGTCGGCCAATCGGTAATATCGCCGCCCTCAAACATAATCCGGCCCTTGGAGGCGCGCGGATCACCACACAGCGTACCCAACAACGTGGTTTTGCCGGCGCCGTTGGCGCCGATAAGCGTCACGATCTCGCCCGGATTAATATGCAGGCTCACCTCATGCAACGCCTGGATTTTACCGTAATGCGCCGACACCCGGTGCAATGACAGCATAGCGGTATCCTGAGTCATCAGGCCTCTCCCAAATAGGCCCGAATCACGTCCGGGTTACTGCGAATCTCGGCGGGCGTACCCTTTGCCAACGGCATGCCCTGGTTAACCACATAAATGCGATCGGAAATACCCATCACCAACTTCATATCATGCTCAATCAATAACACCGATACATTATGCTGTGACCGCAGTTCGGCAATCAGCAGGTTCAGCTCGGCGGTCTCGTTCGGGTTCAGGCCGGCGGCCGGTTCATCAAGCATCAGCAGCGACGGGCGCGTCACCATGCACCGGGCAATCTCCAGCCGGCGCTGCTGGCCATAGGCCAGGTTACCCGCCTGACGGTTAGCCAACTCCAGTAAACCCACGCGGTCAAGCCAGGCGCCGGCATAATCCTGCGCCTCGGCTTCCGCCTGGCGGAAGGCGCGGGTTTTCAGCAAGCCGGCAAATACGCCGCTTTTAAGATGCTGATGCTGCGCCACCAGCAGGTTTTCGATTACCGTCATTTCCCGGAATAAGCGCACATGCTGGAAGGTACGCACCACCCCCATACGGGCGATGGTTTGGCCCGGAAGCCCTTCCAGATGCTGATCGCGCAGCATGATAGTGCCGCCGGTGGGACGATAAAACCCGGTCAGGCAGTTAAACACCGTCGTTTTACCGGCGCCGTTGGGGCCAATCAGCGACACGATTTCGCCGGGGAATAATTCCAGTTCAACCTGGTTAACCGCCAGCAGACCGCCAAAACGCATGGTCAACGCCTTAACGGATAACAGGGGCTGCAATGCCGTGGACGTCATGCCTGCGCTCCTTTACCGGTCTTCATTTTCATCTGCGGACGTTTCATCGGCAACAGGCCCTGCGGTCGCCAGATCATCATCAGCACCATCAAGGCGCCCAGCAGCAGCATGCTGTACTGGTTCAGGTCACGCATCAGCTCGCGGGACACCACCAGCAGGATGGCCGCCAGGATCACCGCGAACTGCGACCCCATACCGCCCAACACCACAATGGCCAGCACAAAGGCGGATTCGACGAAGGTAAACGACTCCGGGCTGACAAAACCCTGGCGCGCGGCAAACAGCGTCCCGGCAAAACCGGCGAACGCCGCGCTGATGGTAAAGGCGGTCAGTTTGATACGGGTCGGGCTCAGGCCCAGCGAACGACAGGCGATTTCATCCTCGCGCAGCGCCTCCCAGGCCCGGCCCAGCGGCATGCGCAGCAGACGGTTTATCACAAACAAGGTTAAAATCACCAACAGCAGCGCCACCATATATAAAAAGATAATCCGGTCGCTGGGGTCGTAGGTCAGGCCAAAAAAGTTATGGAAGGTGTCCCAACCGCCGTCGCGCGGGCTGCGGTTAAACTCCAGGCCAAAAAAGGTGGGTTTCGGGATCTGGCTGATCCCGTTCGGCCCGCCGGTTATCTCGGTATTGTTAAGCAGCAGGATACGGACGATCTCGCCAAATCCCAGGGTAACGATGGCCAGATAATCGCCGCGCAGGCGCAGCACAGGAAAACCCAGCAACAGGCCAAAACCGGCGGCGACCAGCCCCGCCAGGGGCAGGCTTTCCCAAAAACCCAGGCCGCAGTAATGATTCAGCAACGCATAGGTGTAGGCGCCGATGGCATAGAATCCACCGTAGCCCAGTACCAGCAGGCCGGATAATCCCACCACCACGTTCAACCCCAGGCCCAGCATCACATAGATAAGCGTCAGGGTGGCGATATCCACCGTGCCGCGCGATACCAGGAACGGCCAGGCGATGGCGGCCAGGATCATTACCAGCGCGAGCCATTTCTGGCGCGGCGTGGAGCCGTCAAAGCTCGGCAATACCCAGGACGGCCCGCTGATTTTTTTCAGGCTATGCTGGAAAACCGGCCGCAACAGCTGGAACACGAACACCACCGCGCAGCCGGCACCGATCCAATACCAGCGTACCGCACCGGCGTTATGCACCACCAGGTGGGTACCGTCCAGGCTCAGGCGCATACCCATCATAAAGGCGGCCAGCACCAGCAGCATAAACGCGCAGAACAGCGCGTTTAATAAATGGTTGATCTTCATACCTTCTCAACCTCCGGACGGCCCAGGATGCCGGTGGGCAGCACCAGCAACACCACGATAAGCAACGCGAACGAGACCACGTCTTTATATTCGCTGCTCAGGTAGGCCGAGGTCAGCGCCTCTGCTACCCCCAGGATCAACCCGCCCAGCATCGCGCCGGGAATGCTGCCGATACCGCCCAGCACCGCGGCGGTAAACGCCTTCATGCCGGCCATGAAGCCGATATAGGGGTTGATGACGCCATAAAACTGGCCCAGCAGCACGCCGGCCACCGCCGCCATCGCCGCGCCAATCACAAAGGTCAGTGAAATAACCCGGTCGGTGCTGATGCCGAGCAGGCTGGCCATTTTCAAATCTTCCGCGCAGGCGCGACAGGCGCGGCCCATGCGTGAATAACGAATAAACAACGTCAGGGCCAGCATGGCGACAAAGGTCACCGCCCAGATGGTAAATTGCATGGTGCTGATGCTGGTGACAAAACCATTGCTTTCGCCCAGCACCCATTGGCCGCTGGCCAGGCTCGGCAGCGCCAGATCCCGCGAACCCTGCGTCAGGCTAACGTAGTTTTGCAGGAAAATAGACATGCCGATGGCTGAAATCAGGGCAATCAGGCGCTTGGAGGAGCGTACCGGCTTATAGGCCACCCGTTCTATGCTCCAGCCGTAGGCGCTGGAAATCACGATGGCGGCGATAAACCCGGCGCCGATCAGCAGCCAGCCGGCGTCGATGCCCATCATCATCAGCGCGGCAATAACAATAAAGGAGACATAACTGCCGATCATATAGACTTCGCCGTGGGCGAAGTTAATCATGCCGATAATGCCGTAAACCATGGTGTAGCCAATGGCAATCAATGCATAGGTGCTGCCCAACGTCAGGCCGTTGAACAACTGCTGCATAAAATAAAGGAACTGCTCGGACATACCTTAACCTTCGAAGCCGCTCCCGGTGACGCGAGGCCAACGGGAGCGGCGATATTTTTTTAACCAGGGAGGAACGGCAGATTATTTAATCGGTGTGGAAGTACCGTCTGCGTGCCATGTAAATACGCCGAACTCAAATCCTTTCAGATCGCCCTTCTCATCCCAGCTCAATGGACCCATAACGGTTTCCACGGTCCTGGCTTTCAGGTCCTTGACGATATCGGCCGGTTCCATGCCGGCGCTTTCCATACCGGCCGCCAGGGACTGTACCGCCGCATAGGTAGTCCAGACGAACGGACCGGTGGGATCGAGCTTTTTCGCCTTCAGCGCGGCGACTATCGGCTGGTTGGACGGTACCTGATCATAACGCTTCGGCAGGGTCACCAGCATGCCTTCGGAGGCGGCGCCGGCGATGTTGGATAACGAGGAATTGCCTACCCCTTCCGGCCCCATGAATTTGGTGGTCAGTCCGGCCTGTTTAGCCTGGCGCAGGATTTGCCCCATTTCCGGGTAATACCCGCCGAAATAAACGAAATCAACGTTCTCTTTCTTCAGGCGCGCCACCAGGGTTGAGAAATCCTTATCACCGGCGGTAATCCCTTCGAACAGCACCACGTTGCCGCCATTTTTCTTCAGGCTGTCCTGTACCGAACGCGCCAGACCCTCGCCGTACTGCTGTTTGTCGTGAACCACGGCGATGCGTTTAGGTTTGACCGCGTCAAGGATGTATTTCGCGGCGGTCGGCCCCTGATCGGAGTCCAGGCCGGTGGTACGCATAATCATCTTATAGCCGCGCGTGGTCAGGTCGGCATTGGTGGCCGCCGGGGTGATCATGATGACGCCCTCGTCTTCATAGATATCGGACGCCGGCTGGGTGGAGGAGGAGCAAAGATGGCCGATGACATACTTTATGCCATCGTTGATGACTTTATTGGCCACCGCCACCGCCTGCTTTGGATCGCAGGCGTCATCATATTCGACGCCCACCAGTTTGTTGCCCTTTACCCCGCCCTTGGCGTTAATATCGGCAATGGCCTGGCGCGCCCCGGTAAATTCCATGTCGCCATATTGGGCAACCGGACCGGACATTGCGCCGACCACGGCGACCTTGATATCTTGTGCCCAGACGGAATGGCTCATTGCCATGGCCATACAGCCGGCCAGCAAAGCGTTGCCTTTGTTGAATTTCATCCACTGTTCTCCGTTTTGTTGTGTTTGCTGCCTGTTTTTTGGCCGGTTTTTCACCGCTATTTGGTATTTTTATTATATGTAATAATGCTTTAGCCTACAGATTGCGAAGATTCTCTAATAAGCTTTATTTTTCATATTATTAAACAGAAATATTATGCTGTAAATCAACTTATACTTTCAGAAATAACCTGCATGGACAGCACAAAATAATGATATTATTATCGGTATTTTCATCATCTTCTAGCGGGTCGTGCTAGGTTAGGCTATTCAGGGAGATCGTTTACCCGGAATTATTGTGATGGGCATCACTTATTGCTATTTTAATCATCGCAAGATTTAGACAATCTTTTGTCAACAAATTCGCTACATTATTTTTTTATGTCTTAAGTGATTACACGTATGAAATTGACTATTGAGCAGTTATCCCGTTTTACCCCGCAGGATATGATTGATTTGGCGAAAATTTGGCCAAATACCGATATCGCGTTGCTCAACGCCCGCCTTTCCGGCTCGCACGCGGTGTTCGCCGCCCGTTTTAACGACAGGTTATTAGGCGCGGTGCAGGTGATCATTGATAACGAATGGAACGAAGGCCGCCTGGTGGCGCCGCAGGTGCGCGCGGTAACCCGCCGCCGCGGCGTAGGGCTCTATCTTATGACGGAAGTGCAGCGGCTGCTGCCGGAAATCAATCATTGGTGGCTAGGCAATAACCAATACTTCGAAGACCTGGCGGTGATGGCGCAGTTTATGGATGCCTGCGGTTTTTGCCAGGAGCCGGACGGCTGGCACAAACGCCGTTGATTCCAGCCGGCTTCCGGGAATGCATTAGGGCGGGTAAAGCGGCAGCATGATCACATACCACTATGGCTATTTATATTATTCCGCTCACTTTAATATGAATTTCTTATTTTCATTTAATGAGCCGGTATCAATAGCTGAGTCAACAGGATTAGGCATGGACGGCTTAGCGATATCTTTCTTGCTGCGTAGCGGGCCGCGATAGGTACCTTGGAACCGGCTGGGAAAAACCGGGAGTCTTTCTTTACCAACGGCTTGCTGCCGGCTCTCTTGCGGATAAGCGGCTATTTCAGGCGAAGTGCAGACAGACAGGTTTATTTGGTTATGCACCATAGCCCGGGGCGGATAAACATATCCCGGCGTATAACATCCCATATAGACGGGATAAACGGGGAGATAGATGGCCGTTGGCATTGGATAATGGCCCATGGGGTGATGACACTGATTCAGTGCTGTGCAACCGGGCGCGTTTCCGGCGTTGCGTAGTCTTCCGGCCAGTATCGTATTATGTGCGACCATGCTGTCGGCAGGTGGGGGCGTAAATGCGATCACTCCATTGTCAGTGGGAATATTCCCATTAACCTTTTCCATATTATCTCCTGTTACTATTTTATTTCTCTATAGCAGAATATTATAAGCGGATTATGTATAACTTTACCCGTTAAGTTTATCGACTTCAATAGGGATGATAAAGGCAGACTTGTTCAATAATAAAATAACGATGACTACATCAATCAGAAAATTGTTATTCCCTGCCTATTTTTAGTAAAAATAATATTCATCATTAAGTACAAAAAAATATTCCATTACATTCATAATTTATTGCAGAGTTATTTAACTAAATAAATATTTAATACGTCACTTATTGATGAGCGGGCGGGAGCTCAAAATGAGAACGGCCGGTATATATACCGGCCGTTTGGAATTATGATTTGATTGAAAAACCCGTCAGGATTCTATCGCCAGACGCATCTTTTTCATGGCGTTTTTTTCCAGCTGGCGCACGCGTTCCGCCGAGACGCCATATTTATCCGCCAGCTCCTGCAGCGTGGATTTGTTGTCATCGTCAAGCCAGCGCGCGCGGATGATGTGCTGGCTGCGTTCATCCAACCCTTCCAGCGCCACGCTGAGCTTATCCGCCGCATGATCGTCCCAGTTATCCTCCTCGATACCGTCGGCAAAGTCGGAGGACTTGTCCTGCAGGTACAGCATGGGGGACATCGCTTGCCCGTCACGGGCTTCTTCATCCGGCGTTGGATCGAAGGTCATATCCTGCGCCGCCATGCGCGATTCCATTTCCCGCACGTCCTTGCTGGTCACGCCCAGGGTTTTGGCCACCATCTCCACTTCGTCCTGGTTAAACCACCCCAGGCGCTGCTTGCTCTTGCGCAGGTTGAAGAACAGCTTGCGCTGCGCCTTGGTGGTGGCCACCTTCACGATGCGCCAATTGCGCAATACATATTCGTGGATTTCGGCCTTGATCCAATGGACGGCAAAGGAAACCAGGCGCACCCCGACTTCGGGGTTAAAGCGGCGGACCGCCTTCATCAGCCCGATGTTGCCTTCCTGGATCAGGTCGGCCTGCGGCAGGCCGTAGCCGGAATAATTACGCGCAATATGAACGACAAAGCGCAGGTGTGACAGGATTAGCCGCTTGGCCGCCTCCAGGTCGCCCTGATAATGCAGCTGTTCAGCCAATGACCGCTCTTCCTCCGCTGTAAGCATAGGATAGGCGTTGGCTGCCCGGATATAGGCTTCCAGACTGCCTTGGGGAATCAGGGCTAAAGCTTGCATATCTTTAATCATTCAAGTCCTCTCGTAATATGTTCTGATGCTGCTGCCTTATGGCGCGCCCGGTTGATGGGCCTCATTAATCAGCTAGCCATTAATGAGACCGGGGATGAACACCTTAGTTCATTGCCATTTTTAGCTCACAGCGATTTTAGTTCATAACCATTATCTACGGGGATCAGCTCGTGCGGTCGCAACATCCGATGCCCTATTATAACAAAAAAACGTTATTGGGGTGTAAAATGACGTAAATGTTGCACCGTCGCCATCCAGGCGGCCACCCAGCCTATCATGGCGGAAATCAGCAGCAGCAGCAGCGTCTCTTCCCAGTCCAGTCCGTGCAGCGCAAAGGAGGTGCCGAATACCGCGGCGACCTTCGCCACCACCGACTCCAGCCGCCAGACCAGTGTTTCCGAAAGGATCAGCGACAAAATCGCGCCCCCCAGGCCCAGCAGCGCGCCGCCGTTAAGAAACGGCCGCAGGATAAAGCCGTCGGTGGCGCCCAGCAGCTTCATTACATTAATGGTTTCGCGGCGGCTGAAAATACTCAGCCTGATGCTGTTGCCGATAACCAGGAACACCGCGATAATCATCAGCAGACCAATGGTGGCGGCAACCTGCCCCACCAGCCCGGTTAACGCCGCCAGGCGAGCAAACCAGCTGTCGTCCATGCGGACTTCATCCACTCCCGGCACCGCCGCGACCCGGTCGCGCAGGGTCTTGAGGGTGTCGGCGCTCTGAAAATCCAGCTTAGGCGTAATAATGGCCACCGCGGGCAACGGATTTTCCTCCAGCATATCAAGCGCGCCGCCGAAGCCCGACCAGTTACGGAATTCCCCCATCGCCTCCTCGCGGGACAGATAGTTGACCTTTTCCACGCCGGCTTCCTGCTTAAGCCTTCCCAGCACCTTAAGCGCCGCGTCGTCGTCCAGGGCCTTGTCCAGGTAGACGGTCAACTGCGGCGCGGGATACCATTGCTCCGCCGCCTGGCTGACATTTTTCCATACCAGATAACATACGCTGGGCAAGGTTAACGAAATGGCAATTACCGCAATAGTTAATAAGGTCGCCAGGGGCTGCAGGCGCAAATCCGCCAGCGCGCTTTTCCAGGCATAGCCCCATTGCTCGCGCCAGCCGCTTTGCAGCGCCTTACTTTTGTTTTTTAACGGCTTGGCGCTGCGCGCGCCCTTGGGCCGGTTAAGCTTATTCACCATCCTGGCCCCCGTCTAACCTGCCCTGGCTAAGGGACATGATGCGATAGCGCCGCCGGGCAATCAGGCTCAGGTCATGGGTGGCCATCAATACCGTCACGCCGGCCCGGTTAAATTCCTCAAACAAGCGTAAAATCTCCTCCGACAAGGCGTCATCCAGATTACCGGTAGGCTCGTCCGCCAGCAGCACCGCGGGTTTATTCACCACCGCCCGGGCAATGCCGACCCGCTGCTGTTCGCCGCCCGACAGCTGGATGGGGAAATTACGCGCCTTATCCAGCAGGCCGACCTTGTCCAGGGCCGCCGAAACGCGACGCCTGATATCCTCGACGCTGGCGCCGGCGATAATCAGCGGCATCGCCACATTGTCATAGACGGTGCGATCGAGCAGCAAATGATGATCCTGAAAGATCATGCCGATCTGGCGGCGTAAAAAGGGCACCTCGCCATTTTTCAGGCGACTGATGTCGTGGCCGCCGAAAAATATATGACCCGCGCTAGGCCGTTCAATACCGCATATCAGTTTCAGCAGGGTACTTTTCCCCGCGCCTGAATGGCCGGTCAGAAAGGCCATCTCGGCGGGACGAAGATGAAAATTGACGCTTTGCAGCGCCTGTCGTCCGCCAAGATACGCTTTGCTGACCTGTTCAAAGCGAATCATCCTAATTAATCCTCTCGGGCAAAATGGACCCTGTTGGGCAACCAATCAATGTTCTTGTGTAACATCCCGTGAAAATAGCGCCTCAATAAAATCCGGGGCGTTAAACGGCCGCAAATCCTCAATGCCCTCGCCCACGCCGATATAACGGATCGGGATACCGAACTGGTCGGCCACCGCGAAGATCACGCCGCCTTTGGCGGTACCGTCCAGTTTAGTCAGGGTAATGCCGGTGAGCGGCACCGTTTCGTTAAATAACCGCGCCTGGCTGACGGCGTTCTGGCCGGTGCTGGCGTCCAGGGTCAGCATAACCTCATGGGGGGCGTCGTCGTCCAGCTTTTTCATGACCCGCACGATTTTCTTCAGTTCATCCATCAAATGGCTTTTGTTCTGCAGGCGCCCGGCGGTATCGGCGATAAGGACATCAACGCCGCGGGCCTTGGCCGCCTGGATGGCATCAAAGATGACCGATGCGGAATCGGCGCCGGTGTGCTGGGCGATAACCGGGATCCGGTTACGCTGGCCCCAGACCTGCAGCTGCTCCACCGCCGCCGCGCGGAAGGTGTCGCCGGCCGCCAGCATCACGGTTTTGCCCTGCGCCTGGTACTGGCGCGCCAATTTACCGATGGTGGTGGTCTTGCCGACGCCGTTGACGCCGACCATCAAAATGACAAACGGCGTCTTGCCGCCCACGTCCAGCGGCCGATCGACCCTGGCGAGGATGGCGCCCATTTCTTCTTTTAATTTGACGTAAAGCGAGTCCGCGTCCTTCAGGTGCCGGCGGTCGGCATGCTCGATAAGGCCGGCGATAATCTTGCGGGTGGTTTCCACCCCCACGTCGGCAATCAGCAATTGTTCTTCAAGCTGTTCAAACAGATCATCGTCTATTTTCTTACCGGTAAACAATCCGATAAATCCGGATCCGAGGTTTTGTTTGGTCTTAAGCAGCCCCCGCTTCAGGCGGGCGAAAAAACCTTCCCGGGTCGGGCGTTGCTGCTCGGTCAGGGGCACGCCGCCGGCCCCGTCGATCTCCGGAACGCCGACGCTATCCTCGTCGCGCCAGGCGAGATCTTCCGCGGCCGCCAACGCCCCTTCGCCGGGACGGACGTCTTCTGCGAGGGCCAGGCCTGATTCGCCATATCCGGCGCGATCCCCGTCGGCCACGGCGATATCGTCCTGCGCCGGCGGTTGCGTATCTTCAGGACGGACATCTTCGGCAAGGGCCAGACTCGCGTCATCACGCCCGGCGTGGTCGCCCTCCGTTTGTCGCGCCGATACCTGTTCGGTGATATCGACGATATCCCGTGCCGTATCGCGAGCCGCCGCCTCGCCGGCCGGGGGCGATGACGCGGCGGCATCCTCGGCCGCGATCGGCGCATCCTGGTCAACCGGTTTTTCCTGTTCCGGTTCGTCATCCTGACGCTTAATGCCTAACCAGGAAAGGAAACCGCGTTTTTTCTCTTTTGCCATTTGCGACTACACTCCTCGCCGAAGAATCATGGCGGATGAATAACGTGACTGATAAACCTGATAGTTTATCACCTTCGCGGCCGCTCAACACGCCTGGCGTTGGCTTTTCCCCGCCGTCGGCGAACAAGAGCGAAATAACATTCCCCAAGCGTCGCCGGCCCGGTAGAATAGCCGGCAACAGACCCTGACCCGGTTTTTTGACTGATTTGGCGAACAATAAGACATCTATGGCAAAAAAAATCCCTTCGCGTCCCGCCGGGCAAATCCGCATTATCGGCGGTCAATGGCGCGGGCGTAAACTGCCGGTGCCGGATAGCCCGGGGCTGCGCCCTACCACCGACCGGGTGCGGGAAACGCTGTTCAACTGGCTGGCGCCGATGATCCAGGGCGCGCGCTGCCTGGATTGTTTTGCCGGCAGCGGCGCGCTGGGCCTGGAGGCGCTGTCCCGTCACGCCGGCGCCGCCACGCTGCTGGAACAAGACCGATCCGTAGCCGCCCAGTTGGATAAAAACATGCAGTTGCTGGGCGCCGCCAACGGCCGGGTTGTCGTGACCGACAGCCTGCGCTGGCTGGCGCAGCCGGGTACCCCGCACGATCTGGTCTTTCTCGATCCCCCTTTTCGCCGCGGGCTTATCGGCCAGACGGTGCAATTACTGGAACAGCATCACTGGCTGGCGCCCGGCGCCTGGATTTATCTTGAGACCGAAACGGAAAACCACGACGTCGCGACGCCCGCGCACTGGCGCCTGCACCGCGAAAAAGTCGCCGGCCAGGTGGCCTGCCGGTTGTACATTCGTCAAGATGGCCCCTTTCAGGAGCGACATGATGTGGATTAATCTGGGCCGTTTACTGATGTTGCTTATCTGGGGATTCCTGGTGTTTAACCTGATCCATCCCTTTCCGCGCCCGTTAAAATATTTCCTTGATATCGCCATGATTTTTATGGTGATTATGCACGGGTTACAGCTCACGCTGCTCAAAGCCACCCTGACCCGCGACGAACCCAAGCTCAGCCGTCTTTTCCAGGCGCGCATGTTTTTATTCGGCGTATTTGAAATGCTGGCCTGGCAAAAGAAACAACGCGCGCAAAAGCCGGCCGGCCTGGATAAATAGCGCGCGGGACGAGCGCTTAAGAGGGTTTTTTGCCGGGAAAATAGGGGAACGTGGTGACATTATCGCCAAGATCGGAAATACGCGCGCTGCCTTTTTCCGTCACGACATCAATACGGATCACCGCGTGCAGCGGAATATAGCTGCGGCTGACGCCGGCAAATTCGGTTTTCAGTTTTTCTTCGGACGGGTCGACCAACACGGCGCTTTGGCTGTAAAACACAAACTCGCCGATTTCGATAAAGCCGAACATAGGGCTTTGGCTGAGTTCGCGCACATAAAGCTGATAGTTTTTGCCGTTATTGATAAATTGAATCCGATATAAGGGCAGTTCGCTGCTCATAACCCGGCTATCTCCCACATTTCTGGGTAATTGTCATTTGCATGGAAAAATTCTGGCGCTAACATAGCATAAAGCGCCGTAACAACACACTCAGTCCCTAAATCTGGGTTAAACCCATATCGATCCCCTACACTGAATTTACGATCGTCATAATTTCTCTGCGCTAATCGTACCAAATGAGACATCAGGGAACGCCCCCTCACTGCACATAAGGATAAAAACACTATGCTCTGGTCATTTATCGCTGTCGTTTTTTCAGGTTGGTTGTTTGTCGACGCCACCTATCGAGGCCCGGTATGGCAACGCTGGTTATTCAAGCCGGTTACCCTGCTGCTGCTCCTGGCCCTGGCGGCGCAGGCGCCGGTGCTGACCGTCGCCGGTTACCTGATTATCCTCGGCCTGGTGGCGACCATGGTGGGCGATGCGCTGCTGCTGCTGACCAATGAACGCATGATGTACGTTATCGGCGCCTATTTCTTATCGTACCTGCTCTATACCATAGGGTTCGCCAGCCAGATGACCTTTACCGTCTTCTGGCCGCTGCCCGTGGTGCTGCTGATTATCGGCGCGGCGCTGATAGCCGTGCTGTGGTCGCGCCTGGCGGAGCTGCGCTGGGCGATTTGTACGTATATCGGCATGACCCTGCTGATGGTATGGATCGCCGGTGAACAGTACTTTGCCCGCAGCACCGATCACAGTTTTTCACTGCTGGCGGGCGCGAGCCTGCTGCTGCTGACCACCGTGCTGTGGCTTATCAGCCATTTCCGTTACCCTTTCGGGGCGGCGAAAGCGGTGATTGCGGCCAGTTATTTCGCCGGCCACTTCCTGATTGTGCGGTCCCTGTATTTTTGATTAGCCTTTGCGCAACAGATAACGGTAGGGTAATTCCCCGGTCGACTGCGCCAGCAGGGCATGTTCCATGTACCGGCAAAAGCCGGGAATGTCGCGGGTTGTGGCCGGATCGTCGGCGATGACCAGCAGCGTTTGGCCGGTTTGCATCTGGCGGACGGTTTTACGCACCATCATAACCGGCTCAGGGCAGCGCAAGCCCTGGGCATCAAGGGTGAGGTCGGCATCGGCAAAGCAGTCAGACATAACATTTCCAGCGTTCGTGAGTCTGTACAAGCTTGGCTGAATTTGATGATAAACTCAACGGTTGCATTTTAAATACAAGCAGGTATTATGCGCGCCGCGCCCATAAGTGGTTAATTAATAGCTGAACGGCGCATCTCTTGTTCTGGGTTCCCTCACCCCATTTATCAAAAAAAGGCCATATATGTTCAAATTTACCCCGCGCCAGCGGCTGCATGCGCTGCTCTGGCTGGCACTGTTCCACATTATCATTATCACCTCAAGCAATTATCTGGTGCAGTTGCCGATTGCTGTTTTCGGCTTCAAAACCACCTGGGGCGCCTTTACTTTTCCTTTTATCTTCCTGGCAACCGACCTGACGGTACGGATATTCGGCGCGCCGCTGGCCCGCAGGATTATCCTGGCTGTAATGGTGCCGGCGCTAGTGATCTCCTATATCGTTTCATCGCTGTTTTACCAGGGGGAATGGCAGGGTATGGCCGTACTCGCGCAGCTTAATCTGTTTGTCGCCCGCATCGCCTGCGCCAGTTTTATGGCCTACGCCCTGGGCCAGATCCTGGATGTCCATGTCTTTAACCGGCTGCGCCGCGGTTTTCCGTGGTGGGTGGCGCCGACGGCCTCCACGCTGCTTGGGAATATCAGCGATACGCTGGCGTTCTTTTTTATCGCGTTTTATAAAAGCACCGATCCGTTTATGGCCGCGCATTGGGTGGAGATCGCCTTGGTGGATTATAGCTTCAAGCTACTGATAAGCATGGTGTTTTTTCTGCCGATGTACGGTATCTTGCTGAATATGCTGCTTAAACGGATGGCACGGCCGGGCAATAACGGATTTCTCCAACTGAGTTAACCTCCATATTGCGTTATTCTTGGCTTACTCGCTTTTGGGAGATTGCCATGATAATTAACCACCGTACCGCCAGCGCGAAAGAGATCCATCTATTGTATGCTCAGTTGCCGGAGCTGAATGCGCACCACTCCCTGATGGATATCGAAATGCGGCTGCAGCACCGGCCGCATCAATTGCTTATCGCCGAGATCAACGGCCGCCCCGTAGGCTTTATTGCGGGATATGCCCTTAATGCCGGCGAATTTCACCTGTGGCTGGCGGGCGTTTTGCCCGATTTCCGCCGTCAGGGAGTGGCGCGGGCGCTGCTGGCCGCGCAGGAAACATGGGCAAAAGCGCAGGGATATCACACCATTAACGTAAATACGCGCAGCAGCTTCCAGGGGATGCTATTGTTTCTTATATCAAATCATTACCTGCCGACGCGGAACGGAACGCAGGATGATGAAGGGGAAAATCAGGTTTGGCTTGAGAAAAAGTTATGACAATCAGTTGGTTGCCTTTCCCAAGCGCATCGGATTATAAACAGCTGAACGGCTGAATAAATGGAGTCATTAAGGAAATTTATGCAGAAAGCAGCGAAGTATCTCGGCATCGGTTTACTGGTTTTCGGGCTGGCGGCCTGTGACAATAAAAACGATCGCAACGCCACGGTCGACAACGGCGCGGCGCATAGCCAGGCACAAACCAAAGTCAGCCTGCTTGACGGCAAGCTCACCTTCGCCCTGCCCGGGGATATGAGCGATCAGAGCGGCAAGGTGGGCACCCAGGCCAATAATATGCACGTCTATGCCGATGAAACGGGCCACAAGGCGGTGATCGTCATCCTCGGCGATAATACCACCGAAGGGCTGGATGTACTGGCCCAGCGGCTGGAAGATCAGCAGCGCTCGCGCGACCCGGACCTGCAGGTCGTCACCAATAAAGCCGTTACCGTCAATGGCCAAACGTTTCAGCAGCTGGACAGCATCGTCTCCAGCGGCGGCAAACCGGCCTATTCGTCGGTGGTCATCGGCCGGGTGGATAATCATCTGCTGACCATGCAAATCACCCTCCCCGCCGAAAACCAGCAAACGGCGCAAACCGCGGCTGAGTCTATCCTCAATACCCTGGTGGTAAAATAAACCGTCCGGCCCCCGCGGGCCGGCTCTAACGCGCCTGGCCGGACGCGTGGTTGCGCAGCACCCGCCGCCTGAGCGACAGCGTCATCAACAGTGCCAGCAGCACCAGCAGGGCGGCTGAAAGATAAATCGACGAAACGCCTGCATGGGCCATCAACACGCCCGCCAGCGGTCCGACGATACCCAGCGATAAATCCATAAACGCGGTAAAGGTGGCCAGCGCGCTGCCCTGGTTCTGCGGCGGCACTTCCTTCATCGCCACCACCCCCAGCGCAGGGAAAACCAACGAGAAACCGGCGCCCGTCAGGAACGCGCCCACCTCCGCCATCCAGGGCGAGCCTGAGAGCCACACCAGCAGCAGGCCGGCGGCTTCCACGCTAAAACAGGCCATGGAAACCCGTAATCCGCCATAGCGGTTAATACTGTTGGGAAAAAATAGCCGGGTGCCGACAAACGCAACGCTGAACAGCGTCAGGGCGAAAGCGGCGCCGTCCCAGCCTTTATCGCCATAAAACAGGGTAATGAAGGTGGCGATCACGCCAAACCCGCAGGACGCGAACGCCAGCACCAGCCCGTAACGCCAGATAAGCCCCACCACCGCGCTAAAGGGCATCTGCTTACCGGTGGCGGTCTTCACCGGCGGTTTGCGCACCGCCGCCATAATCGCCATGGCGCAAACCACAATGATCGCCGCCGCCATTAATCCCAAGCCGCCCAGATAGTACAACCATACCCCCAGCGGCGCGCCTACGGCCAGGGCGCCGTAGCTTGCCACGCCGTTCCAGGAGATCACGCGGCCGATATGCAGCGAGCCGACCGCGCCCACCCCCCACAGGGTGGCGCCGGTGCCGACAAAACTTTGCCCGATGCCCAGTATCACCCGTCCGGCGCATAACAGGATTAACGCCGCGACCGGCAGGGCGTCGCCCAGCAATGACAACAGGTAAAATACCCCGCTCAGCAGGCAGCCGAACAAGCCCAGCACCACGATGCGTTTCGGCCCGACCCGGTCGGCATAACGCCCGGCCCAGGGACGGCTCAGAAGGGTAGCGAGATATTGCAGGCTGATCACCAGGCCGGCCCAAAACGCACTGTAGCCCATATGGTTATGCACATAACCGGGCAATACCGCCAGCGGCAGGCCAATGGATAAATAATTCACGAAGTTGAAGACAACGATGGAGAGAATATTCAGATTAAGACGCCATCCGCTGGCGGCCTGCTGAGGTGAAGAACCAGGCATCGACATCATACTCACGGCAAAGGGCGGCTGTACCGGGACCCGCCCGGTGAACAAATAATTAACAAGTATAACGAAATGTCCCCGGGCGATCATGGTGGCGATGCCTAAATTTCCAGACATTTGCCCAAAAAAGCATCTTTTGCCGACCGGGCGATACCTGAAAATCCGCGCCCTCCCGCCTTGGGCATTTACCCCAACGACCGCCGGTTTATTTCACGACCTGCACAAAACGGCTGCATCCAGGTAGCAAAAGCAGCGAACTTTCGCCTTTCACCGAGAAAAAAGATTGCATTAAAGAAACAGTAACCATTATAAAGATAGGGCTATTATTTTGGCGGCACGCCCGTACCGGCACGGGCAAAATACCTATAACGCTGCGCCGTGGGGCCTACCGCGGCAGGAAAGACGTATGAACCGATTTATCGTGGCAGAGTCAGAAACCTGTATCGGCTGCCGCAGTTGCGAAGTGGCCTGTGTTGTTGCCCATCATGGCGGCCAGTTCCCCAGCAAACGCGAATACTTTACGCCGCGGCTTAGGGTCATCAAGGGCACAAAAGCCAGTATCGCGGTTTCCTGCCATCATTGCGAAGACGCCCCCTGCGCCAGCGCCTGTCCCAACGACGCCATAGTGCGCAGCCATGATTCCATCCAGGTATTGCAGGAAAAATGCATCGGCTGCAAAAGCTGCGTTATCGCCTGCCCGTTCGGCATGATGACGGTGGTGACCGAGACCGTACAGCCCGCCAGCCAGCGTCTGGCCGAGGCCTATGAAAGAACCGAGGCGCAAAAATGCGATTTGTGCGCGGCGGAAAATTACACGCCCGCCTGTGTCGGCGCCTGCCCGACACAGGCACTGACATTGGTGGATGAGCAGGAGATCGCCGTGCGTCAGCAGCAAAAGCGCTTCGCCGCCGCGTTAAAAGATCCCGCCAGCTACCTGCTGGCCGGCGCACGCCCGGTCAGCTCGCCGCCCGCAAGCCAGGCGCGCAGCCGGCATCCAAGGGTTAACCTGCTTGATATGCCGCGCACGCCCAGGCTGGAAGCGGCCAAAATCCCGCTTGAACAGCGCAAAACCAGTTTCGCCGAAATCTACCAGCCGTTTAACGAAACGCAGATTGGCGAACAGTCCGAGCGCTGCCTTAACTGCGGCGAACGCACCATTTGCCAGTGGACCTGCCCGCTGCATAACGCGATTCCACAGTGGATTAAGCTGGCCCATCAGGGACGGATCCTGGAAGCGGCCGAACTGAGCCACAAGACCAGCAGCCTGCCTGAAGTCTGCGGCCGCGTCTGTCCACAGGATCGCCTGTGCGAGCAGTCCTGTACCTTAAACGACCGCCAGGGAGCGGTGACCATCGGCCATATCGAGCGTTATATTACCGAAACGGCGTTCACTATGGGCTGGCGGCCGGATATGTCGCAGGTGATACCCAGCGGCAAACGGGTGGCGGTCATCGGCGCCGGACCGGCCGGCCTTGGCTGCGCCGATATCCTGGTACGCAACGGCATTACGCCGGTGGTATTCGACCGGTACCCGGAAATCGGCGGGCTGCTGACGTTCGGCATCCCGGCCTTTAAGCTGGAAAAAAGCGTTATGAGCCGCCGGCGCGAGATTTTCAGCGCCATGGGCGTCGAATTCCGGCTCAATACGGAAATTGGCCGGGATATCACCATGGAGCAACTGTTAAGCGAGTTCGATGCGCTGTTCCTGGGCGTCGGCACGTACCAGTCGATGCGTTCCGGGCTTGACAACGAGCAGGCCGAAGGCGTGCTCGACGCCCTGCCTTTCCTGATCGCCAATACCCGCCACCTGATGGGATATCCCGATACCGACGAGCATACCTATATCAGCCTGGAGGGTAAAACCGTGCTGGTGCTGGGCGGCGGCGATACCGCCATGGACTGCGTGCGGACGTCGCTGCGCCACGACGCGCGCCAGGTGATCTGTGCCTATCGCCGGGATGAAAAAAATATGCCCGGCTCTAAGCGCGAGGTAAAAAACGCCCGTGAGGAAGGGGCGGAATTTATGTTCAACCAGCAGCCGCTGCGCATTGAAGTCGACGGGGCGGGCCGGGTTACCGGCGTCACCATGGTAACCACCGCCATGGGCGAACCGGATGAAAACGGCCGGCGCCAGGCGGTGCCGGTGGCCGGCTCCGAGCATTTGATCGCCGCCGACGCGGTGATCATGGCGTTTGGGTTCAAGCCGCACCGCATGAACTGGCTGGCGGATCATAACGTGGTGCTGGATAAGCAGGGACGGGTCGTGGCGCCCACGGTCTCCGGCTATCCCTACCAGACCAGCAATGCCAAGATTTTTGCCGGCGGCGACATCGTGCGCGGCGCGGATCTGATCGTGACCGCCATCGCCGAAGGGCGCAAGGCCGCCGAAAGCATCAGCTGTTATTTGCATGTGCGCTAAGGGCGGCGGGAGCGAACGATGAACCAGTTTATTATCGCCGACAGCAGCCAGTGCATCGGCTGCCGCACCTGCGAGATCGCCTGCGCCACGGCGCACGGCGGTGAACGCGGCATCAGTCCGCAGAATTTTGCGCCGCGCCTCAAGGTGGTCAAAACCTCCCGCATCACCACGCCGGTGCTTTGCCGCCAGTGCGAAAACGCCCCTTGCGCCAACGCCTGCCCCACCGGCGCCATTCGTTATCTCGACAATAGCGTCCAGGTGTTGCAGTCGTTATGCGTCGGCTGCAAATCCTGCGCGCTGGCCTGCCCCTACGGCATGATTTCCGTTAGCGCCGTCTCCGTGGCCGCAACCGCGACCCGGCCGGCGTCGTATCGGGCCACGGCGCACAAATGCGATATCTGCAGCGGGCGGGCGCGGGGACCGGCCTGTGTCGAAGCCTGTCCCACCGGCGCGCTGGAACTGATGCGCGCGGACGAATTGGCACGCCGGCTGCGGCAAAGGCAGCGGGATGCGGCCAACGGCGCGCTGCCCGGCCTCGGTGGATAATATCGCGGCCGCGGCCGGGTTGAACTGATGCCCGCGCCATGGCGGCAAACCGCCTTTTATCGCCGGTGCCCCGCTGACATTAAACTGTCATAAATCCGGCCTAGTTTTATTTCGTGATGTTAATTGCTTTTCCCCCACGAAATAAAACAGAAGGATTCGCCATGCGCTCTCTCACTTCCCTGGTTATCGCCTCCACGGCGATATTATTTATCGGCCCGGCCCTGGCGCAGTCCACGACCCTGGATCCGCACCGCATCGTCGCCATCGTCGACGCCACCACGCCGGCCAGCCAGGATCCGCAATTTGTCGCCCTTGAGCAGCGTATCCAGCAGGACTTGCGCCAGGCCCTGCAAGGCGGCGCCGCCACGCTGGCCCGGTCCCAATTGGACAAAGCCAAACAAACGCCAAAACAAGCGGATAAACAGTGGCTGGCCGCCAGCGGTTATGATTTTGCCGTCAAGCAGAACCAGCAGGCCGACATCGCGCTGCTGGAGGAATTCACGCGGTTATCGCCGGCGGTACAGGCGCAAAGCCTGGCCACGGTCACCCAGATTAACCGCGACGCCACCCAGGGACAGCGCCGGCAGGCGCTGGTGGACGCCGAAGGGCAGAATTACCTGTTTTTCCTCGCCGACGCGTTGGGCCCACGGCTGGGCAAAGCCTTTCTCGACGCCTATGAAAAAGGCGAAATCGCCAAGGCCGCCGCATTAATCAAAAACTCGGAAATCAGTACCTCGGCCGCCAAGGATCATTTTAATTATGACCGGCCCTTTTTACGTCCGGCCAATCAAATCCATCTGGTGCCGGACGACAGCGTGGTAAAAGACGGCCATCCTTATACCGCCACCGCCGGCGCTTTTCCCAGCGGCCATACCAATACCGGTTATACCGATGCCCTGCTGCTGGCGGAGATGCTGCCCGAGCGGTTTGTGCCGCTTCTCGATCGCGGCGCCCGCTACGGCTATTCCCGTATCGTGCTGGGCGTACATTATCCATTGGATATCATTGGTTCGCGGATGGTTGCCGAGCGCAACGTGGCGCATTTCCTGAATGACGCGCCATACCGCGCGCTGTTCGAGCAGGCCAAAAGCCAACTGCGCGGCGCGCTGGAAAAAGAATGCGGCATGGCGCTGGCGGCTTGCGCCCAAAGCGACGCCGGGAGCGACCCCTATCGCGATAGCGCCATGACGGCGTTTTATCGCTATACCATGACCTACGGCCTGCCGGCGCAGAAAACCGCCGCCAGGCCCGTCAGCGTGCCCGCGGGCGCGGAGGTGCTGCTGGAAGCGCCGCTGCCTGGCCTTTCTGGCGCGCAGCGCCGCGCGTTGCTGGTAAAAACCGCCCTGGCGGACGGCTACCCCCTGTCCGGGGGCAACGGCGAGCAGAATTTTTGGCAACGCCTTGATTTACATGACGCGGCGATCGGCACAGCGGCCCGTCGATAAAGGCCGGCGCGGCCTCCGCCCCATTGCGGCAATCCGGCGGCGGATCAAACCTGCGGAATAAAACGCCAAAAATGCCGCCATTGGCGCCAACCAGGCCGCTAAATTGACGAAATGAACGATATATTCTGCCAGCCTGGTCATTTCACACTATACTCCTCGCGAATTTAGTCCTACCGGCATCATGGCATAGTGACTGTCCAGGCTGTCGGGAGAGCGCTTATGGACCGAGGAACCGAGCAATGCTATTAAGAAAAAAACGCATGAAACCCATGCGAATACAAGACATCACGATCATCGACGACGTGAAGCTCAAAAAGGCCATTACCGCGGCCGCGCTGGGCAACGCCATGGAATGGTTCGATTTTGGCGTATATGGTTTTGTCGCCTACGCGCTGGGACAGGTATTCTTTCCCGGCGCCAATGCCGGCGTGCAGATGATCGCGGCGCTGGCGACCTTTTCGGTGCCGTTTTTGGTCAGGCCCCTGGGCGGCCTGTTTTTTGGCGGGCTGGGCGATAAGTTTGGACGGCAGAAAGTGCTGTCGGTAACCATCATTATTATGTCGGCCAGTACGTTTTGTATCGGTCTTATCCCTTCTTACGCCTCGATTGGCATCTGGGCGCCGATCCTATTGCTGACGGCCAAACTGGCGCAGGGGTTCTCGGTAGGCGGCGAATATTCCGGCGCAGCCATCTTTGTCGCCGAATATTCTCCCGATAGGAAGCGTGGTTTCCTCGGCAGTTGGCTTGATTTCGGCTCCATTGCCGGCTTCGTGTTGGGGGCGGGTTGCGTGGTGTTTATTTCCAGCATGGTGGGAGAAGACAATTTTATCAGTTGGGGCTGGCGGATTCCGTTTTACCTGGCCGCGCCACTGGGGCTTATCGGCATCTATCTGCGTAATGCCCTGGAGGAGACGCCCACCTTTCAGCAGCATATCGATAGCATCGATAAAGACGCCAAAACCACCCTCCAGGCGCCGCCCAAGGTGTCCTTTCGCGAGATAGCCACCACCCAATGGAAAAGCCTGCTGAGCTGCGTAGGCCTGGTTATTGCCACGAATGTCACCTATTACATGCTGCTGACCTATATGCCGAGCTATCTGTCCCATAGCCTGCATTATTCGGAAAACCGCGGCGTACTGATTATTATCGCCATTATGGTGGGCATGCTGTTTGTGCAACCCCTTATCGGCCTGATGAGCGATAGGTATGGACGCAAACCTTTTGTGATTGGCGGCAGCATCGGGTTGTTTATTTGCGCTATTCCCTGCTTTATCATGATCAACAGCGGGATTATCGGGCTAATTTTCCTGGGACTCTTGATCCTGGCGGTATTGCTGAACGCGTTTACCGGCGTGATGGCCTCTACCTTGCCGGCCATGTTCCCGACGCATATCCGCTATAGCGCGCTGGCCATTTCGTTCAATATCTCGATTCTGGTGGCGGGCCTGACGCCTACGCTTATCGCCTGGATTGTCGAGGAGACGCGGAATCTGTATATGCCCGCCTATTACCTGATGCTGGTCGCCGTTATCGGCCTGCTGACGGGGCTGTATATGAAAGAAACCGCCAACCTGCCCCTGAAGGGCGCCGCGCCGGCGGCCTCGGACAAAACGGAAGCCAAGGAACTGTTGCAGGAACAATACGATAATATCGAGCAACGTATCGAGGATATCGATAGTCAAATCAAGGAGCTGGAAATCAAACGGCAGGCGCTGGCGGTTCAGCACCCCCAAATTGATTAGCGATGCCCCCGGGGCGCACCTCACCCGGCACTGGCGGATTACGGCTTAAGACGGGTAAACTGCGGGCAGTGATATCCCATTCCCCGGAGGAATAGCGTGGATCGATTAGCGGCGATGGAAGCTTTGGTCTATGTCGTGGAAACCGGCTCTTTTTCCGCCGCCGCCCGCCGGCTTGCCATCGGCCAGCCGGCGGTATCCAAGACCATCGCGCAACTGGAGGAGCGGCTCGGCGTCAGGCTGCTGTTGCGCTCGACCCGCGGCCTGACCCCCACCGCGGCGGGCGAAGAGTATTACCAGCGCGCCAAACGGGCCATCGACGACATCAATGACGCCGATGCGTCGGCGCGCGGCGCGGGCCATGGTTTGACCGGCCGGTTGCGGATCTGCGCGCCGGTGACCTTTGCCCGGATGAATGTCTTGCCGCACCTCGGTCTTTTTTTGTCCCGTCATCCCGAACTGCACGTCGACGTCGTGCTTGATGACCGCAATATCGACCTGATTGCCGAGGGGATCGACGTGGCGCTGCGCCTGGGCGCGCTCAGCGACTCCAGCCTGATTGCGCGCAAGCTCAGCTCGGCGCCGCTGCAGATTGTCGGCACGCCGGCGTATTTTGCCCGCTGCGGCATGCCCCTGAAACCGGAGGATCTCCTCGGCCACCAGGCGGTGGTCTACACCCAAAGCCGGGGCGGCGGCGCGCGATGGGTTTTTACCCGTGGCGAAGAGACGCGCACCATTAATGCCCAGGGACGGATACAGGTCTCGGCCGCAGAGGGTATTCGCACCCTGGTGCGTTCGGGCGTTGGCCTGGCCATGGCATCGCTTTGGATGTTCGCCCCGGAGCAGGCGCGCGGCGAAGTGATTACGGTGCTCGACGACTGGCACCTGCCGATGATGGATTTGTGGGCGGTATTTCCCACCGGCCGTCTGGCCAGCGCCAAGGCGCGCGCATTCGTCGAGTATTTTGCCGCTATCCTCGGGCCGGGCCCCGCCGCCGCGCTGAACGCCACCTATTCCCCAGCGGAATAAAAGCTATCGATTTCCACGGTCTACCGGCGCACTCCGCCGACCGGTAGTCTTAACGTCAACGGTCGTCGCGGTGGCGACGGCATTTCACTTGACGGAAAAAATCATGTCTATTGTAACCAATGCCTCCCAGAGGCAAACCGGCGTCATCAGCCAACTGTTGATTTTCGCCATGGCGGCGGCCAGCGGCATCGCCGTGGCGAATATTTATTACAACCAGCCGATGATGGTGGTGATCGCGGCGAGTTTTCCCGGTCAGTCTGCCCCCGGCCTTATACCGACCATCACCCAGCTGGGCTACGCGGCCGGGCTGCTGCTGCTGGTGCCGCTGGGCGATTTGTTTGAACGGCGCCGGCTGATTGTGCTGCAGTTCCTGATGCTGGCGCTAGCCTCGCTGCTGGCGGCGTTCGCGCCTACGGGCTGGACGCTGCTGGGCGCGTCGCTATTGCTGGGCATTGGCGCCACGGCGGCGCAGCAGATCGTGCCGGTGGCGGCGACCCTGGCCTCTCCCGCCCGGCGCGGCGCGGTGGTGGGCAGCGTGATGAGCGGGTTGTTAAGCGGTATTCTGCTGAGCCGCACCCTGGCCGGCCTGGTGGCCGAATATGCCGGCTGGCGCGCCATGTTCCTGCTGGGCGTGCCGCTGGCGCTGCTCGGCGCGCTGCTGATGTACCGCATGCTGCCTAAAACGACCGCGACGGCGCGCGCCGCCCTGAGCTATCCGGCGCTGATGGCTTCCCTGATCCACTTATGGCGCGAAGAGCCGCGCCTGCGCCAGGCGACCCTGACCCAAGCCGCGCTGTTTGCCTCTTTTAGCGCCTTCTGGACTATCCTGGCTATTTATCTGGATCATTCGGCCTACCATCTGGGATCCGGTATTGCCGGATTGTTCGGGGTCGTGGGCGCGGTGGGCGTATTTGCCGCTCCGGCCGCCGGCAGGATGGCCGATCGCCTCGGCGGACGCCCCGTGATTATCATGGGCGCCGCGCTGACGCTGATTGCCTGGCTGGTATTTATGGGCTGGACGTCGCTTATCGGCCTGACGGTCGGTGTGATTTTGCTCGACCTCGGCGTACAGAGCGCGCTGGTCGCCAACCAGCATGTCATCTACGGTCTGCGGGAAGAAGCCAAGGGACGGGTAAACACCCTGTTTATGGGCGGCATGTTCCTCGGCGGCACCCTGGGCTCCATGGGCGCGATGATGGCCTGGGAACGGGTCGGCTGGCATGGCGTGGGCTATTTTGCCATCACGCTGGCAATCCTGGCCGGCGTCTTTATGGCGGCTACGCCGCGCCATAGGGTGTAAAATAACCCTTGTTTGGGAAACGACCATTTCCTTATAATGGCACAATGAATACAGACACTGTTCCCCACCACGCCCGCAGCCCCGGGCGACCGCGCGGGTTCGCGATGGACCTGGCGCTTGATCAGGCCATCCTGATCTTCAGATCCAAAGGCTACACCGCCGCCTCCATCAGCGATCTGGCCCAGGCGATGGGGTTGTCGGCCGGCAGTATTTACAAAGCCTTCAGCGATAAGCGCACCCTGTTCCTGGCGGCATTCGATCGTTATACGTCCCTGCGTAACGCGGATTTGGCCGACCGGCTCGCCGCCGTCGCCACCGGCCGCGAGCGCCTGCGCACGGTGCTGCGGTTTTACGCCGAATCATCCCATGATATTGAAGGACAACGCGGCTGCCTGGTCGTCGGCAGCGCCATCGGGCTGGATACCTTTGATCCGGCACTGGCGGAGGCTGTCGCCGGGACGCTGCGAGGCAATGAAAACCTGCTGGCGGCGCTGATTGATCAGGGCAAGGCCGACGGTTCAATTAAACCCGGCGTTAACAGCGCGGCCGCCGCCAGGATGATGTTAACCATCCTGCTTGGGATGCGGGTGGTGGGGAAAACCGGCCGCTCGCTTGACGACATGGCGGAGCTGGTGGCGCTGGCGTTAAAAATCCTGGATTAAAAATACCGGACCGCCGCCGACAACCCCTGCAGTTGCCGTAAGAGATCAGAGTATTGTTCCAGGCCGCCAAGCTGTCATCGCAGCGCCGTGCGATGCCCGGCGGCGTCTGTGGCCTGATGCCCGCAGCTCACGTAGCCTCAGCGCTCTCCCTTTCTTGCCGCCTGGCAAAAAACTCTCTCCCGCCAGACTGCTTGCCAGCCCTGTTTTAGCCGTTTAGCTTTAGCCCCACCTTATGACGATAAAAACAGGAACGGATGATGGACCAAATCGCTTCGCCCTATCTCAAGGAATTTATCACCTTGCGCAGCCTGTCGGCACCGCAACCCGCAAAGGCGTTAACCCGGATCGCGAGCCATTTTGCCCGGATACAAAATTGCTGTGAAAGATGCGCGACCCTCTGGGAAAGATGGAATCAGGAAGTCGCTAAAATGGAGGACGGCATGCTGACCGCGCCGCATCCACCGGCAAGGATGCTGCATAGCATGCAGGCCAGATATGACATTGCCGAACGGCTGGTGAGCGCGGCGGACGAGAATATACTTGGCGTCAGCCTGTTAGTAACCGACCTGCACGAAAAACAGCTTCTCGACCATATCTTTGCGCTTGCGGGCAGAAAAAAACAGCATGAACAAAAACCGGAAGAACGCGCAGCGACTCATCTGTTCGCCAAACTACTGATGAGAGGCTTGCTTGATGAATTTTTGCACGCCAAGTTCCACCAGGCACAATTGGAACGAAGCCGCTGCTACGAGCCCCTCCTGAACGGCCTTTATCCGTTTCGTCGCTCGGACGACACGATATTGAAAATAAAAAGCATCAGCGCCGACTCAAAAAAAGTCGTTTCAGGCAAAGTTTACGCCAATGATGGGGTTAAACCGTTTATAACCTCGACAACGGCGCCCTTGGCGAGATTGAAATTATATGCGCAGGTTATGTTGCGCCATGCAGCATTGGATAAACCGTCGCGACCGGAGGCGGAGGCGGCGCCACAGTGGAGGGTGATGGCGCGCAGCCCGATCGCTAAGGATACCTGCGTAGGCGTGCTGTCAGGGACGCTGGTCGATGAATATCTTATGGCGCACCGGCAGTTTTTCAATATGGAATATATCGTCGATATTTCAGTGTGTGGCGGGCCTGACACTTATCTGGACAGTGATGGCATTTTGGCGAAAATAAGGGCCGGTTTCGCTTACGACGATCCCAGGGCTGCGCATAAGCCCGCAGCGGAAAGCTGCAATGTCGAGGCGGCCAAATTTTTGGCGGAACTGGCGGATGGCAGGAAAATTTATGTATTGGCGATATTTGCCTTAAGGAACATCGCCGCCGGTGAGGAACTGCGTATTTATTCCCTGACGCCGCCGGAATATAACACCACTGCCGATAACAGAACCTGATGAACAATAGCGGCTAAACGCGAAGCCGCGAACCCGGCGCGGGGAAAAATCTTATGTCAGCCGGCCTTGTTGTGCCGCGTATCCCCTCCCGATAAGCTCCGTATGAAAGCCACGTCCATGGCTTACCGGCTGTAAAGCAGAGAAGCGACGCGCAGCAATGATGATAGGGAGGTCCACTTAGTATGTACAATATTCATTCCCCCGGCGGCCCACCCGCCATACATTCCCTCCCGGCGGGCAAGGTCCGTCGGCCAGGCGGGCTGTCCAGGCTAACCAGTCACCTGAAGGTGGCGGAGAACTGCTGTGACCGGTGCCGCCCGGTTTGGCGCCAGTGGCATGCCATTCTGGAAAGTACCTTGCGTAAGGCGGGTGAAAAGGAAAAGCACCCCTATCGCGCGGTCATTATCGGGCTGCAGTGTGTCCGGGCATTGGCTGACAAATTGATGACGCCGCAAGACCATGCCGCGCTTGCAGGAATGAGCATACACGTTAACCGCCGCCATGGTTTGAATTGGAGTGCGCGGTTGCACGCGCTTAAATTAGTGGATGGCCGGGCCGGGCAACCGCCCGACCAGGCCAGTGAAGAAGAATGCGCGGCGACGCATTTGATTGCCCGGGTGTTTATGAACGGCGTGCTGACCCACTTTATGAAAAGCGAGATCCGCAGCACCATCATTGCCAGGAACAGAAGTTATCACACCGGTCTCGATGCCCTGCCGCCCTATCGGGACGTGGACGGCAATGCCGTGACGATCATCCATCTCAACCGTTTTTCGCTGGCGACCACCGCCAATAACCGCTATGCCAATGACCAGGTAGTGCCCTTTGCCAGCGGAGATGTGAGCGGCGCCGATCGGGCCGCGCTTTATGCAGGCTTGTTGCAGTGCCGTAAGCTCACCAGGAACGATGTGCCGGAGCGGGAAAAATCCCTTATCGGCCAATGGGGGGTGATGGCCGCCAGGCCGTTGGCGAAAGGGACGTGCGTGGGAATCTACGCCGGTGTCCTGGTACCGGAAGGGGTGTGCGACAAAACCGTTTTCGATCATGACTATCTGATATCCATAGCGGCCGATGATCAGGAAGAGGAGATCATTCTTGACGGCGACGGCATCATATCCAAAATAAACACCCTGGTTGAATATGACGAGCATGGCCGTCCCTGCCGCCAGGCCCGATCCGGCTATAATGTGGAAATGGCCCGGTTTCCGGCGATTCTGGCGAATAAGCGCACGGTATCGGTTATCGCGGTGTTCACGCTGGCTGATATCCCCGCAGGCGTGGAACTGCGTTGTAACTACAAGTACCGGGATCATGAGATCAGGCGGCTGCGTTAAGTCACCGCGTGACCCTCAGGCAGGGTTAGGGCGTTCCGCGGCCCCCAGCGCCTGCGCGCAGGCCCACGCCGAGCTCCAGGCCCATTGGAAGTTATAGCCGCCCAGCCAGCCTATCACATCCACCACCTCGCCGATAAAATACAGTCCCGGCACCTGCCGGCTTTCCATGGTTTTGGACGAGAGATAGCGGGTATCCACGCCGCCCTGGGTGACCTCGGCGGTGCGATAGCCCTCGGTGCCGTTCGGCTGCAGCCGCCACTGCTGCAGGGCCAGAATCCAATCGGCCTGCTGGCGGTGGGTGAGCTGTTTTAGCGTGCATTCCGGAATGGCCAGCAGGGCGAACCACATCTCGACAAAACGACGCGGCAACAGTTTTGCCAGGGTGTTTTTCAGGCTTTGGTTGGGGTGTTCGCGCAATTCTGCCGCCAGGAACGTGGCTAAATCGGTATCAGGCAGCAGGTTAAGCGTCAGGTACTCGCCGCTTTGCCAGAAGCTGGAAATCTGCAATATGGCGGGTCCCGACAGTCCACGATGGGTAAACAGCAGGTTTTCCCGGAACGAGACGCCGTTTTCAGCAACGACCACCGCGGGCACGCCGATGCCGGACAGCACGCTTAACTGTTCCAGCAGGGGCTTATGCAGGGTAAAAGGCACCAGCGCGGCGCGGGTGGGGATGACCGGCAGTCCGAACTGTTGGGCAATTTTATAACCGAAGGGCGTGGCGCCCAGGCCGGGCATGGACAGGCCGCCTGTCGCGATCACCAGGCGGGCGGTTTTGATGGCGCCGCCCGGCAGGGTCAGGAAAAAATCATCGCCGCGTTTTTCCACGGCCCCTACCTCGCTGCGGCAGCGCAGCGTCACCTGGCCCAATTCGCACTCCTTGAGCAGCAAATCCACCACCTGCTGCGCCGAGTCGTCGCAAAAAAGCTGGCCGAGGGTTTTTTCATGCCAGGCGATGCCGTATTGCTGCATCAGGGCAATAAAGTCCCACTGGGTATAACGCGACAGGGCGGACTTGCAGAAATGCGGATTTTGCGAGAGGAACGCCGCCGGCTCGACATACAAATTGGTGAAATTACAGCGGCCGCCGCCGGACATGAGAATTTTCCGTCCCGGCTTTTTGCCGTTATCCAGCAGCAATACCCTGCGGCCCAGCCGGCCGGCCTGCGCGGCGCAAAACATGCCCGCGGCGCCGGCGCCGATCACCACTACGTCAAACTGTTCCACCATACTTGCTCTCTGCTTATGCCTGCTTAATCATGAAAAAGGGCGTCCGTCCGGCTATTGTGCGTTCCACGCGGGGGTCGATTGTAATGTCCCCGGTGGCCTTATGCCAACGTAACAGGATGATAAAATCAGTAAGCATAGTTATCCTCATGATTTTACAGAGTAAAGTGCGGACAAGCCCGCGCAGTGCCGACAGAAATGTCATAAAAAGGTCATATTTCTCTTTTCCACGGCCCCTGTTGTCGCAGATAATGCGCCCCGTTCATGTCCAATCTATGGCGTAACCCTATGCTACATCTATTTACCGGCCTGGAGTTTCATACCGGTCTTATGCTGGTGCTCGCATTGATTTTTGTCCTGGTATATGAAGCCATCAACGGGTTTCATGATACCGCCAATGCGGTAGCAACCGTAATCTACACACGTGCCCTGCGCTCGCAGCTGGCCGTGGGCATGTCGGGAATCTTCAATTTTCTCGGCGTACTGCTCGGCGGCCTGAGCGTGGCGTATGCCATCGTGCATCTGCTGCCGGTCGACCTGTTGTTAAACGTCAGCTCCACCCACGGCCTGGCAATGATGTTTTCCATGCTGTTGGCGGCCATTATCTGGAACCTGGGAACCTGGTACTTCGGTTTGCCGGCCTCCAGCTCGCATACCTTGATTGGCGCCATTATCGGCATCGGCCTGACCAACGCCATGGTAACCGACTCGTCGGTGCTGGACGCGCTGAATATCCCGAAGCTTATCGAGATCTTCCTGTCGCTGATCATTTCGCCCATCGTCGGGCTGGTGGTGGCCGGTATCATGGTCTTCGCGCTGCGCCGTTACTGGAGCAGCACCCCGAAACGGCGCCGCATTCATTTGACGCCGGCGGAACGGGAGAAGAAAGACGGCAAACGCAAACCGCCGTTCTGGACCCGCACTGCGCTTATCCTGTCGGCCGCCGGGGTGAGTTTTGCCCACGGCGCCAATGACGGACAGAAAGGTATCGGCCTGATCATGCTGGTATTGATAGGCGTCGCGCCGGCCGGGTTCGTGGTGAATATGAATTCCACCGGCTATGATATCGCCCGCACCCGCGACGCGGTCGGCAACCTGCAGCAATTTTACCTGCAGCATCAAGGCGCCCTGCCGCAGGTGGTTAACGCCGAACCGCCGGCGATTCCGACGCCGGATGTCAACGCCCTGCCGTCCACGCCGGCCGAGTTTCACTGCGACAGTTCCCGGGCGCTGCTGGCCATCACCCGCGCCATGGCGCTGCTGGATAATTTGCAGAGCTACGATAAGATCACGCCCTTCGAGCGCGCGCATGTGCGCCGCCTGTTGATGTGCGTCGCCGATACCGCGGACCGGACCGCCAAGCTGCCGCAAACCACCGGCGAAGATAAACGCTTCCTGAATAATTTGCGTAAGGATCTGCTGGCAACCGTGGAGTACGCGCCGCTGTGGATTATCGTTGCCGTGGCGCTGGCCTTGTCGCTGGGCACCATGATTGGCTGGCGGCGCGTTGCCACCACCATCGGCGAAAAGATCGGCAAGAAGGGCATGACCTACGCGCAGGGACTGTCGGCGCAGATGACCGCCGCCGTGTCCATCGGCGCCGCCAGCTATACCGGCATGCCGGTTTCCACCACCCATGTATTGTCCTCCGCGGTGGCGGGCACCATGCTGGTGGACGGCGGCGGCGTCCAGGGTAAGACCGTACAAAATATCCTGCTGGCATGGGTACTCACCCTGCCGGTGGCTATCGTGCTCTCGGGTAGTCTTTACTGGCTGGCATTGAAGCTGATTTAACGCATCCGGCAGGCGTAGTGAAAAGGGCGGCCTGCGGGTCGCCTTTTTAATTGTTTGATTCCCAGCACGGTTTCTTTACGTCTCAGTGCCAGATAGCCAGGGCAATCAGGCTGACGACGATGAATCCGCACAGCGCGCTGGTCAGCATAAATTGCCGGCGCACCCGCTCGCAGCGGCGGATAAATTCCGGATCGTGATGATCGAGATACCGCTGGGCAATGATGTAGCGTACCAGCCTGAGCTGCTTGCTGGGCTGTCCGTGCGCGGTGAAAAACCCGCCGCCGTCCACGTACTGGTAGAGCAGCGGATCGCACCCCCGCAGTACCACCAATAATGCCCGCAACGATGAGTAATAACGCGCCATATTAACGACACAGACGACACATAAAGCCCAGAAAAGCGCAACGGTGTTGATCATAAATCCCCCCCGGCAACGCGACTCCACACAACCTTCCGACATCCGGGCCGGCAGCGGTTTACGCGCGATAGCAACTAACCACAGAGCTGAAGAAGCCCACCCCAAAAATTGATATAACCGAGAATGGATATACGCAGTAAAAATACTGCCGGACCTTGCAATATTGAGTGTAGAAAAGTTTGTCTAAAGAAAGCAATCGAAGCGACAAAAATTGTTCTTTTAGCCGGTTTTTTTTCAGCAACGCGACCGCGCCTTGCCGGGTCACCCCGGCATACGGGCTACGTCGCATCCTCCCCGGATAATGCGCGATGCCCTTTCTAATAAAAGCTATACTAAATTTAGTGCGTTGAAAAATTAATAATTATAATTCAATTATGTTAGTTATTGCTGTTAAGGTTTTACCGCCGGAGTATCGCCCCAGCCGAAAATGCTGGGCGGGTTGATAAATATCATACGGATAGGTGTGATCACGGCATCACTTCTGGAACGCCGCCGAGTGTTAAACTTAAGGCGTCACAGACATGCCGGATGAGTACCCACGTCGCGCGGAGTTAACGAGTGACATTTTGCAAGGAGTCTGATTATGTCTTATAAACACATCCTTATCGCCGTTGACCTTTCACCGGAAAGCAATGTGTTGGTGGAAAAAGCAGTATCGATGGCCAGACCGTACAACGCGAAGATTTCGTTGATCCATGTTGACGTCAATTATTCCGATCTCTATACCGGACTTATCGACGTCAATCTCGGGGATATGCAAAAACGCATCTCCGAGGAAACCCAAAATGCGATGACGCAGCTGTCGCAGAACGCCCATTATCCGATTGCCGAAATCCTCAGCGGCAGCGGCGATTTAGGCCAGGTGCTGGTGGATGCCATCAATAAGTACGATGTCGATCTGGTCCTGTGCGGACATCATCAGGATTTCTGGAGCAAGCTGATGTCGTCGGCCCGCCAGCTGATCAACACCGTCCATGTGGATATGCTGATCGTGCCGTTGAACGACGAAGAAGTCTACGAGGATTAAGCGTGTTGATGCGCACAGCCTCCGCCCTGCGGGGCGGGGGCCGGCGCATGCATGGTTTCACCCCGACATTGCGCCTCTCCGGCGGGTTTAATCCGCCGTAACCTGTTGCTCTGCGGGGATTGCTTGCGGGGTATAGATATCGAAACGATGATTTTTTGTGGTGATATGGGCCTGGGCGGCAATGCCCGCCAGCGGCGGAGCATAGTCCGGGCGTTTGACCACCACCCGCCGGGTCGCCAGCGCGCGCGCGGGTAAAAGCAGTTCGTCGGCGTCCTCGTCGGCGCCCACCAGCGATTGAAACACCCGCATCTCTTTTTTAACCAGCGCGCTTTTCTGCCGGTGCGGAAACATCGGATCAAGATAAACCGCATCCGGACGCGGCCGCAGCCCGGTTAACCCGATCAGGCTGGAGCCGTGCACCAGCGTCAGGCGCTCACGCAGCCATGTCCCCACCTCCGGGTCGTCATAGGCCCGTTGCAGCCCGTCGTCCAGCAGCGCCGCCACCACGGGATGGCGCTCGAACATGCGCACACGGCAGCCGAGGGACGCCAGGACAAACGCATCGCGCCCCAGGCCCGCCGTCGCGTCCACCACGTCCGGCAGCGTTTTACCCTTTACACCCACCGCCCGGGCGATGGCTTCGCCGCGTCCGCCGCCGAAGCGGCGGCGATGTGCCATTACCCCGCCGGTAAAATCGACGAAGATGGCGCCGAGCTTCGGCTCATCGCGCTTGCGCAGCTCAAGGCGCTCCGGCGTCAGCACCAGTTCCATCACCGCCGACGCATCGTGCAGCAGGCCCCAGCGTTCAGCCAGGGCCGCTAAACGCGCCTTGTCCACGCCCGGTTCACAACGCAGCGCCAGCGGCTCCAGCGGCATTATCCGCGGATACCGTAATGATGCAGCATGGCGTCCAGCTCGGGTTCACGGCCGCGGAAACGGACAAACAGCGCCATCGGCTCCTCGGAACCGCCGCGCGAGAGAATATTGTCCAGGAACGACTGGCCGGTTTGCCGATTGAAGATCCCCTCTTCCTCAAAGCGCGACCAGGCGTCCGCCGCCAGCACGTCGGCCCAGAGATAGCTGTAGTAGCCCGCCGCGTAACCGCCGGCGAATATATGGCTGAACGCATGGGGGAAACGGCTCCATTCCACCGCCGGCATGACCGCCACCTGCTGTTTCACCTCCGCCAGCGTTTGCAGGATGCGCGCGCCCTGTTCCTGGCTGTATTCGAAATGCATGCGGAAATCAAACAGGCCGAATTCCAGCTGGCGCAGGATAAACAGGGCCGCCTGGTAATTTTTCGCCGCCAGCAGCTTATCCAGCATGGCTTTGGGCAACGGCTCGTGGGTTTCATAATGGCCGGAGATAAAGGCCAGCGCCTCGGGCCGCCAGCAGAAGTTTTCCATAAACTGGCTGGGCAGTTCCACCGCGTCCCAGGGCACACCGCTGATGCCGGCAACCCCGGGAGTGTCGATGCGGGTCAGCATATGATGCAGGCCGTGGCCGAATTCGTGGAACAGGGTGGTGACCTCGTCGTGGGTAAACAGCGCCGGCTTGCCGCTGACCGGGCGGTTAAAATTGCAGGTCAGGTAGGCCACCGGCTTTTGCAGGCTGCCGTCGGCTTTGCGCAGCATGCCGACGCAATCGTCCATCCAGGCGCCGCCGCGCTTATTGTCGCGGGCATATAAATCCAGGTAGAAACTACCGCGCAGCTCGCCCTGTTCGTCGAACAAATCGAAAAAACGCACCTCGGGATGCCAGGTATCCACATCCGTACGCTCCTCGGCGGTGATGCCATAGATGCGGTTCACCACCTCAAACAGGCCGTTTACCACCCGCTGCTCGGGGAAATAAGGCCGCAGCTGCTCATCGCTGATGGCGTAAAGATGTTGTTTTTGCTTTTCGCTATAGTAGGTAATATCCCAGGGATTTAACGCATCGCGGCCGTGGTGTTTGGCCGCGAAGGCGCGCAGCTGCTCCAGTTCCTGCTCGCCCTGCGGACGGGCGCGCCGGGCCAGATCGGTGAGAAAATCCAGCACCTGCTGCGGATTTTGCGCCATTTTGGTCGCCAGGGACTTATCAGCATAGCTGGCGAAACCCAGCAGTTGGGCGAATTCGTGCCGCAGCGCCAGGATTTCCTCCATGATCGGGCCGTTGTCCCATTTGCCGGCATTGGGACCCTGGTCGGAGGCGCGGGTGACATAGGCGCGGTACAGTTCTTCACGCAGGGCGGCGTTATCGCAATACGTCATCACCGGCAGATAGCTGGGGATATCAAGGGTAATCAGCCAGCCTTCCTGCCCCTTCGCCTCCGCCTGGGCGCGGGCCGCGGCCAGCGCGCTTTCCGGCATGCCGCCGAGTTCGCCTTCGTCGGTAATCAGCTTGCTCCACCCCATGGTGGCGTCCAGCACATTATTGCTATAGGCCGAACCCAGCTCCGACAGGCGCGCGGCAATCTCGCCATAGCGCTTTTGTTTCTCGGGTGAAAGGCCGATCCCCGACAGCTCGAAGTCGCGCAGGGCGTTATCAACCGCTTTTTTTTGCGCCACGCTCAGCTCATCGTAGTATTCGCCGTTGCGCAAATCGCGATACGCGTCGTACAACCCCTTGTTCTGGCCCACCCAGGTACTGTATTCCGACAATAACGGCAGGCTTTGCTCATAGGCTTCGCGCAGCTCCGGGCTGTTCTGCACCGCGTTCAGATGGCCGACCGGCGACCAGATGCGGCCCAGGCGATCGTCCGCTTCCGCAAGCGGCTGGCACAAGGTGTCCCAGGTATACGGACCCGATAGCGCAACGATGCGCTCAACGGTCTGTCGGCAGTCGGCAAGGGCGGATTTTACCGCCGGGACGATATGCTCAGGAAGAATGGCGGAAAACGGCGGCAAGGAAAATGGAGTCAACAACGGATTTGTCATAGCGCGGCCCTGATCATTGTTTAAAAGATATGAAAGTAACATGAGGCTAACTATAGCGAAAATCAATGGCGGGCAACGGAATGTGTTATGCCGTTAACGCCGCCGACGGCTAACGGCCCGTGGAAAATAGCGGCGGCGCGGGGAGAGAACAGCGCGGTTGCCGCCCCACACCCCAGGCTGAGGGATGCCAATATGCCCCGCGGCCGTAGGGGAAATTTATTTTCGTTATTGCTGCTATTTGGTTGATCTGGCTCATTTAAGCGGTGGGCTTTTGTCGCTGAAAAGAGTAATAATGGTTACAACGATAATCATTCAAATTTATTGCAAATGGGATGGTGTAAAATGATTGCTGCTTTTAACCGTATGCTGGATAAACCGGATTTAGGAAGATTAGTGCTGCGCGTCGCTTTTGGCGGCATGATGATGCTTCATGGCATCCATAAAGCGATCTATGGTATTGACGGTATCGTCGGCATGGTGGAGCGGCACGGCATGCCGGCGTTTGTTGCCTACGGTGTGTTTCTCGGCGAGATAGTGGTGCCGGTGCTGTTTATCCTCGGCATCCTGGTACGCCCCGCCGCGCTGGTATTTTGTTTTACCATGCTCTTTGCCTGGCTGATTACCAATCCGGGCATGATATTGACCCTGGACAAAGTGGGCGGCTGGGGTTTTGAGGTTATCGCCGTTTACCTGTTCGCCGGCATCGCCATAGCGCTGTTGGGCTGCGGCCGGTATAGCGTGATGAGCAATCCTAACCTGCGTTAAACGCCCGCCCCCGCCGGCTTGGATGGCCGGCAAGGCATGGCGCCGTGCGGGAAATACCCCGCCATCCCGGCCCGGGGACGGCGGCTGCGGGCGATACGCCGTTTTTCATTGAAGTCTTTCTATCAGCGTGAATTGCTCGAATACCAGCAGCATCTCCGGTGAAAAGCCGCCCTCGCGCTGAAAAAAATCCCGATGCGCCGCCCGCCAGTAGTCCAGGCTCTTATCTCCCTCGCCTTCCAGGGCGGCCATGTCGGCGGTCACGTCGCAATAACGCACCAACCGTTGCGCCACGGTGCGGATGACGCAGGCGGGATTGTCGGTGCCGTCCAGTATCACATGATAACCGCCGACAGCCGGGGCCCCGTCCTGCCGGAAAGCGGTATAAGAACAGCAGGACGCGGTTTTTTCGCCGCGCAGGACCAGGGCCAGCAGAGTATCGGCCATCTCGGCGCTGTCGCCAAAAGCCCAGAATTGGGCGCCGGGATAACGGTCCGCAAGAACAATCCGCATGATAACCCCACCCTTTCAATAAATTACCTGGAAAAAATCTAAACGATCCATTAACAGAAAAGCCGTATTGAGTAAAGTAAATGGCATTGCCACGCCGCCATGCTAGGGTTCACGACATCGCCAAATCCGGCTGAAGCAACAGCAAGCATTCCCCCTATAAATATAAAATAGTAACGCGGTATCCCGAGGTGACATCATGAACAAGACGCCCCGCCTCGCCGGGCAATGGCATTGCCTGGCCAAAAGCGTGACCTGCGGCCTGTTACTGCTGGCGGGATCGGCCAGCGCGTTAACCTTGCAACGCGATGACATGATCTTTACCGTCGACCCGTCCACGCTTGCCATCCGTATCGGCAATATGCCAGTAAATCAGCCGCAGGCGCCGCAGAAAGTCACTGCATTGAGCCACGGCCCCACCCAGGCTAACTGGTACTGGCCGCAGCGGGCAATGAACGTCGCCCTGCGGCTGGGGGATAACGAGTTATATCTTGATTTCACGACCGCCAAGCCGCAGCGCTTTATCTGGTTTTCCCTGCCCGAGCCGGTGAAAACACTGCTGTTGCCGCTGGCCGAAGGCAGCCGGGTGTCACTTAAGGATCCGCACTGGCAACAGTATCTGTTGGGCGAGATGTCATCGCTCAATACCAATATGGATTTAAAACTGCCGTTATGGAGCCAGTTGCAGGGCGGCCAGGTCGTCAGTTGGCTCTTACTCACGCCGATGCATAATGAGGTGGCATTTTCCGGCGCAGAAACCGCGGTGAAGATGGTCGCCGCGCATGAATTCAATCGATTTAATCAACATCAGCCTTTGCAGGTCCTGCTTTATGCGGGGCGTTCAGAGCTTTCCGGCGCCTTGCGCTATCGGCAATATCTGCAGCAAACCGGTCAGTTCACATCATTACAGGATAAAATCCGCCTGGCGCCGGAGGGCGAAAAACTGATCGGGGCCACCCATGTTTATCTATGGGGCAACGGCCCGCTCGATGTGTCCGATGTTATTGACTGGCCCGGACTGGCGCTGTATCTGCAATCGCCAGGGGGATTATCCCTGTGGGATAAAATCGATAAAGAGGGCAGGCAAACCCTTGAGACCGTTAAAACCCGGATTCCGCAGCCATGGCAGCAAGCCTCGCTGACCGCCGCGCTGAATGCAGCCTTAATCGACAGCGTTCCTGTTAACGCCACGCCCGATGATCCTGATTTCCTGCCGGCGCAGCAGGCACAGGCCAACGCCATACGCCGGCTTGCCGAACAGCGCCTGGGCCCCTTTCTTGCCCCTGCCGCAGCCTGGGGCCAGGGGTTAAGCACGCCATTGATAACCGCATTGCATCAGGCGGGGCTGCCGCGGTTATGGCTGGCAACGGAAAAGTGGACCGCTAATTTTATGGCGGCGCGGGCGGTGGCGCTGGCAAAAAAATCAGGCTATCTGATCGCCACCTATGATTCATACGATACGGCTATCCCGCGCGGCGTTAATGACAGCTGGTTAAGCGCGCAGATACCCGCGGCGCTGCGCGAAAACTGCGCCATCGTGGAAGCGCATGGCGGCAAAAAGCCCGGTTTTGGCCAAAAAGGGTATTATCTTAACCCCAGCTGTATGCTGTCCTTTTCGCAGCGAAGAATAAGCGAACTGATGCATCTGGGGAATCTGAACAGCCTGTTCCTGGATGTCGACGGCACCGGCATGGCCGCGGATGACTATCATCCGGTCCACCCGAGCGGCGCGCAGCACACCATTGCCGCCCGCAATGCCCGCATGGCCTGGTTTAATACCACCTTTAAACTGCCCTTGGGATCAGAGGACGGCAACGCGGCCAATGCCGGTCAGCTGATGTTTGCGCATGGCACCCAGACCTGGGGATTTGGCTGGGGCCGCAAGGATATGTATCAGGATCGCCGTTCCCCCTGGTATCTCGGCGCCTGGTGGCCGGATGCCCAGCCGGCATTCTTTTTTGCCCCGGCAAAGGTGAAGGAGCCTTATCGCAGCGTTGTATTCGACCCGCGCAATCGTATCCCGCTTTATCAGGCCGTTTTTCACGATGCCCTTATCAGCAGCCATCACTGGCACACCGACAACCTCAAGTTAAGCGAGGTGAAAACGACCCGGACCTTGCTTAGCGGGCTGTATAACACGGCACCGATGTATCATCTTAATCGCGCCACGCTCGCCGCCAGACTACCGGAAATACTCAAAACGGATGCTGTCTTCCGCCCGCTGCATACCGCACTGTGGAATCAAGCGCTGACGGGTTTCCGCTGGCTGGACGACGCCGGCTGGGTGCAGCAAACCACGTTTAGCGACGGGTCGGTGATTGTCGCCAACTTCAGCCAAAGCGCCTTTGCGGATATTCCCGCCCAAGGCCTGCGCGCAACCCTGGCCGACGGCCGGATACTGGATTTTAAAGGATAGCGTCATGCGTAACGCCTAAGGAAGCCGGTTCCTTCCCGCGGCATCACCACCGGGGCCGGACACTATGCCGCGCGCGTTTAACCATGGCTGATAGCCGGGGGGCGCCCGCATTACCTTCACATATGTAAGGAATGCGATAAGGGCGGTAAATCATTGTCAGTAGGGCATTTTTTTAAGATATTTCCTGATGTCGTCCCGTCTGATCTCGCTGATAGTGTGCTTACTGGCTTGGCGAAGCAGTCGCTTAATTGAGGGTGACAAAAAATGAAAAAATCTACGCTGCTAATGGTAATCACATTAATTTCAGCAAGCGCCTGCCTCCCGACAGCGTCATACGCCGACGGTCCCGGCGGACACGACGGCCAGGATTGGCAGCCCCGCAACGGGGGCGGCGACCATCACGGTAATGGCGGCCCGGGCGGACAAGGCGGCCATGACAACCGGGGCGGCCATGATAACCGGGGCCATGGCGACCGGGGCGGCCCGCGCGGCCGTGAACGCGACCATTTCGCCTGGAACGGCCATGATTTCAGGCGCGGACATCCGGTACCGCGCTATTACCGCGAACATTACCGCGTTGATGACTGGCGTAGCCGTGGCCTGTACGAGCCGCCCAGAGGCGAGCAATGGGCCTATATCGACGGTAATTATGTACTGATGGCGGTGGCGACCGGAGTGATAACGTCCATTATCGTCGGCAGCATGCTGCATAACTAACGCCTTTTCCTGCCGATGGGTTAACGCCCATCGGCAGGCTTTACCTGGTTTTCCCCCTCGTTTTCCCCCGCCCTGGCGCTATCCAGGCATAAAAAAGCCCGCAGGTCGCGGGCAATGCTTTTCCCTTTTTATCCCCAAGGCGGTTTATACTAGCGCCCATGATATGCTGTGCCCTGTAGCGCGCCCCGTACCTGTCTTGCCGTTAGGGCCGTAAATCTTCAGCACCGCAACGACGCACAGTAGTCACTTTCGGTAACGCACTGATTATACTGTAAATAACAACATCATCTGAAAGCGCAAAACACTATGTTAAGTTATCGCCACAGTTTTCATGCCGGTAATCACGCCGATGTGCTGAAACACACCGTCCAGAGTCTGATCCTGACGGCCATGAAGGAAAAAGAAAAACCTTTCCTTTATCTTGATACCCATGCGGGTGCCGGGCGCTATTTGCTCAGCAGCGAGCGCGCCGAACGCACCGGGGAATACCTGGATGGCATCGGCAAGATCTGGCAGCGGGACGATTGTCCGGCGCTGCTGGACCCCTACCTGACGGTAATCCGTCATTATAACCGCAGCGGTACCCTGCGTTATTACCCCGGCTCGCCGCTGATTGCGCGCCAGATGCTGCGCGCGCAGGACAAGCTGCACCTGACGGAACTGCATACCAGCGATTATCCGCTGCTGCGTAATGAGTTCCAGAAAGACGCGCGCGCCGAAGTATTGCGCGCCGACGGTTATGCCCAGTTGAAATCCCAACTGCCGCCGCAGAGCCGGCGCGGGATGATCCTGATGGACCCGTCCTATGAGCTGAAATCCGATTATCCCGACGTAGTGTCCGGCATTGAGGAGGGCTACAAGCGTTTTGCCACCGGCATTTACGCTCTGTGGTATCCGGTAGTGCTGCGCCAGCATGTGAAAAAAATCCTGGCATCGCTTGAGAAAACCGGCATCCGCCGCATCCTGCAAATCGAACTGGCGGTCAGGCCGGACAGCGACCAGCGCGGCATGACCGGCTCGGGCATGATTGTGATCAATCCGCCGTGGATGCTGGAGCAACAGATGACCGAGCTGTTGCCCTGGCTGCACCAGGCGCTGGTGCCCACCGGACACGGCCATACGCTGGTGCGCTGGGTGGTGCCGGAATAACCGCGGGCGAATCCGGCGGCGCCCGGGCGGCGGCCAACGCCGACAGATCGGGCAGCGCCGGGCCAACGCCCAGGCCGGCGCATTGCCACGGCGCCCCGCTCTGCGCCTATCGGAGGGATTGATGCAAACTTTGCGACAAATGCGTTTTGCGCGTTAAACTTGTGCCCATCAAAAGACCAAAAGGGAATCCTGATGACCAGACATTACGACTATCTTGCTATTGGCGGCGGCAGCGGCGGTATCGCCTCGATTAACCGTGCCGCATCGTACGGCCGGAAGTGCGCGCTGATCGAGGCCAAATATCTTGGCGGCACCTGCGTCAATGTCGGTTGCGTCCCGAAAAAAATCATGTGGCACGCGGCGCAAATCGCCGAGGCGATCAAGCTCTACGGTCCGGATTATGGTTTCGACACCACCATTAACCATTTTGACTGGCAGACCCTGGTCAAGAGCCGCAGCGCCTATATCGACCGCATCCATCAGTCCTACGAACGGGTGCTGGGCAATAACAACGTCGATGTTATCGAGGGTTTCGCCACCTTTGTTGACGCGCATACCGTAGCAGTCAACGGCGAACACATCACCGCCGATCATATTCTGATCGCGACCGGCGGACGCCCCAGCCATATCGATATCCCCGGCGCCGAATACGGTATCGATTCCGACGGTTTTTTCGCGCTGGACGCCATGCCGCAGCGCGTGGCGGTGGTCGGCGCCGGTTATATCGCGGTGGAGCTTGCCGGGGTGGTGAATGCGCTGGGCGCGCAGACCCATTTGTTTGTGCGTAAGCACGCGCCGCTGCGCACCTTCGATCCGCTGGTGGTGGAGACGCTGGTGGAAATCATGCAGGCGGAAGGCCCGAACCTGCATACCGGCTCAATTCCCGAAACCATTGTGAAAAACCAGGACGGCAGCCTGACGCTGACGCTGGAAAACGGCCAGGTATTTACCGTCGACGCGCTGATTTGGGCCATCGGGCGCGAGCCGTCCACTGATAACCTCAACCTGGCCGCGGCCGGGGTGGAAACCGACAGCAACGGCTATATCCGGGTGGATAAATACCAGAATACCAATGTCCAGGGCATCTACGCCGTCGGCGACAATACCGGCGCGGTGGAACTGACCCCGGTGGCGGTGGCCGCGGGTCGCCGCCTGTCGGAACGCTTGTTTAACGGCAAGCCGGAAGAACATCTGGATTACAATCTCATCCCAACCGTCGTGTTCAGCCATCCGCCCATCGGCACCATCGGCCTGACCGAGCCGGAAGCGATCGCCAAATACGGTGAAAAACAGATCAAGATATACAAAACAGCGTTTACCTCCATGTACACCGCCGTGACAAGCCATCGCCAGCCATGCAGGATGAAGCTGGTGTGCCTGGGGCCGGAGGAAAAAATTATCGGCCTGCACGGCATCGGCCTGGGCATGGATGAGATCCTTCAGGGCTTTGCCGTGGCCATGAAGATGGGCGCCACCAAGCGTGATTTTGATAATACCGTGGCGATTCATCCCACCGCGGCGGAAGAATTGGTCACCATGCGATAAGGCTATACCCCATCGTCCCATCCCGGTAAAAATCCGGAAAACGCGTTCACTGGCGATAGATCCCCTGATCTACCGCCAGTGTCATTTTCCGGCACCGCCATGGAAACGCCCGAACGCGCGGGCGCACACCAGCGCCATTAACAGCGCGCCCAGGCCGGCGGCGCCCGCGTCCGCCATAGCGCGTAGAGTGAAAGATCCCACCTGGTAAATCAAAAAATAGGCCAGCGCCACATTGAATGCCCCCCACAACACATTAACGGTTGCCGATGACAGCCCCTGGCCCGGCGGCGTGGCAAAGGGACTTTGGAAAGACCGCCCCATCATTCCGCTGACCAAATGTGGAATCGCGTTGGCGACAACGGCTCCGCCCAAGAAATACGACAGGTAGTGATACCACGGCATGCGGGGATCCTCCAATGGCCATATCAGTGTGTTGCCCGCCGCTTGCCGCGCAGCGGCCGATGGCTTCGCCCGGCGGCGCGGGTTGACGGCGCCAGGTGCGCGGCGCCAGGAATGAGATTTGCACTTAACAGTCAAACTTGCAAGTTTATCTTGCAAGTTTGACTGGCAACATTCATGCTTTCCCTATCATTTACCCATTATGGTGACCAGGTCATGTCAGCCAATACCCCGGAGCAAGACGTTTTCGATTTTATGCAGGCGATAGGGATGCTTATCCGGCGTACCCGCAATGAATCCGGGGCGGGAGAACTTTCAATGACCGAGTCTGTCGTCATGTCGCGGCTGGCTAACGACGGCCCCGCCACCACGGCGGCGCTGGCGCGTGCCGAAAGGATGAAGCCGCAGTCTATGGGCGCGACCATTGCCGCGCTTGAAGACATGGGCATCGTCAGGCGTACGCCGCATGCCACCGACGGCCGCCAGGTGCTTATCGAGCTGACGGCGCGCGGGGTTGAGCTACGCAAGAAAAACCGCGAGGCGAAACGGCTGTGGTTATCGCAGGCGATCGCGGAACTTGACGTGGAAGAACGCGCCATGCTTTTCAAGGCCGGCGGGATCATCAAACGACTGGCCGAAAAATGAACCCGGGAACGAAGCGCGGCAACGCGCCCGGCGAAATCGGCTCATCCGTGTGGAAAGTGGCCGTCGTCGTCTTGATCGGGTCGTTTATGACGCAGCTCGATTCGACCGTGGTCAACGTTTCACTCCCGACCATCAGCCATACGCTCGGCTCATCGATTGCGACGGCGCAGTGGATCGTCAGCGGCTATCTGCTGGCGATGACCCTGATGCTGCCGCTCAACGGCTGGCTCGTGGATCGTATCGGCGCAAAGCGGCTTTATCTTATCTGTTTCGCGGTCTTTATCCTGGCGTCCGTTCTGTGCGGCGCGTCGCAAACGATGGGCGGATTGATCGCCGCCCGGGTGTTCCAGGGTCTGGTGGGCGGCGTGCTGGCGCCCATGACGCAGATGATGATTGCGCGCGCGGCGGGGAAAAACATGGCGCGGGTGATGGGCTACGCCACGCTGCCTATCCTGCTCGCACCCATTCTCGGTCCGGTGGTGGCCGGGACGATCCTGACGCAGGCCACCTGGTCCTGGTTGTTCTACCTTAACGTACCGGTGGGGGTGGCAGGTGTCGCACTGGCGGCGTTACTGCTGCCGGGCGATGCCGTCACCTTGCCATCGCGGCCGTTCGATTTTCCCGGTTTCGCGCTGATTTCCCCCGGCCTCGTGGCGTTGATTTACGGGCTGCAAAATGCGGCGCACGCCGGGGGACGATGGCTGCTGCTTGCGGCCGTCGTGGTTCTGGCCGGGTTCGTACGCTATTCCTTGCGCAAGGGGGATTCAGCCCTGATCGACGTACGGATTTTCTCGCACCGGACCTTCTCTGTCGCCGCGATCACACAATTTTTCGCCAGCGGCATCATGTACGGCCGGCAGCTGATCGTCCCGCTGTACCTGATAGCCGGCTGTGGGTTATCCGCCGCGCACGCGGGCTGGCTTATCGCCGCGACGGGGATGGGCATGATGTGCTCGTTTGCGTTGCTGGGGGCGTTGACAGACAGGTACGGCTGCCGCGCGGTCTCGGCGGGCGGCGCGTTGCTGGCGTTCCTGAGCACCCTGGCGTTCCTGTGGATGGCAAGCCATCTGTTCTCCCCCGCCTGGGCCATGGGAAGCCTGTTTCTCGCCGGCGTGGGCCAGGGAACCATCAGCATACCGTCCATATCGGCCGCGTATGCGTCGCTACCGAAAGCGAGGCTTGCCGTGGCGAACACCGCGCTGAATATCGCACAACGGATCGGCGGGCCGGTGGCGACCACGCTCCTGGTCATGGCCGTCTCGTTAACCCAGGTTCATCCCGGCCATGCCCAACCGCGGCAATTCTTGCTGGCCTTTGCGCTGCTTTCGGGCCTGCACCTGTTGGCGTTGGCGGCGGCGATGCTCCTGCCGTTGCGCATATCGCGCGCGGCCTGAGCCAAAAACACCGGCGCGGCAACCGGTTCAGCCATCCCCGGAAGAGTCGGGCCTGTCCCGGCGTTGCGCGGCCGCCGCCATTTTGTCCTGCCGCCAGTTGAGCAGCGGCGAGACCGAGATACCGTGCACGATAACGCTTGCCACAATCAGCGTAAACGCCATATTGGCCATGCGCTCGGCATCAGGGCCGGACAGGCCGTGGATATAGGCCCAGGTAATATAGTTGATGCTGCCGATGCCGCGGATACCCAGCCAGCCGATCAAGACCCGGTGCAGGCGCGGCGTGCCGCTGCCGATGGTCGCCGCATACACTGCGAGCGGGCGAACCAGCAAAAATACGATTGCCGCCAGCACCAATCCCATGGGATCCCAATGCAGCGCCAGGGTGACGCCCAACACGATAACGATACCGGCGGCAAACAACCGTTCCATGGTATCGCCAAAGGAGAGCGCGTCGCTGACCACCAGGCCGACGGAGCGCAGCGGCCCCGACGCACCGGACTCATGGCGCTGGTTGGGATTGACCAGGGATTCCGCCGTGCCGCCGCGCGCGTCCTCCGGCAAATGGTCCGGCGAATGCCGGGAAAAGATGCCCAGCTCGGTGCGCCTGAGCCCGACGCCGGCGGCAAACGTGGCTAAAAAGCCCGACGCGTCCAGGCTTTGCGCCGCGGCGTAGCTTAAGGCCACCAGCGCCAGGGCCAGGAAATCATTGGGCGCGGTGTCGTTCCGGGTACTTTTCAGGTGCGTGGCCAGATGGCCAATCAGCCGGCCCATGCCAAAACCGATGCCCAGCCCGCCCAGCAGCGCCCAGGCGACATCGCGCAGCGCCCAGTGGCCCAGCATGCCGAACGACAGCGGCTCATGGGTGGTCAGCAGCAGCATGGCCAACATCAAAATCGGCAGCGCCGTGCCGTCGTTCATGCCCGCTTCGCTGGACAGGGAGACCCGCAGGCTATCGTCGTCGCGGGCGTCGTTAACCGAAATCAGGCTGGCCAGCACCGGATCGGTCGGCGCCACTATCGCGCCGAAGGCCAGGGATAGCGGCCAGGAGAATCCGGTCAGCCAGTGGGCGGCCAGCGTCACGCCGCCGACCGTCAGGATCATCGCCGGGAAAGCCAGGCGCAGTCCCATGCGCCAGCCCTGGTCCTGGAACGGCAATCGCAGCTTGAGGCCGGTAATAAACAGCGAGGCGGCCATGGCAATTTCGGTGACATGCGCGATTAACATCGCGTGGGCGGCCACATCCACCCGCAGCAGGTTCAGCACCCAGGGACCGCAGACGATGCCCGCCAACAGATATACGCCGAATGAGGTGACGGGCCCGCGATGGATCCAGCCGGACGCCAGCGACATGACTAATAACAAGCCGCCCACGGCCGCTGTCCATCCCGTAAAACCCATGCGTTCCCCTGATAATGTCGTTATTCCCCTCTAAGTATGATCTATTTTTTTTATTCGCTCTGATTATGTGTGGACGGACTATCGGCACCCCGGCACGGCACATCGCTTCACGCTGGAAAACTAACCCGCCTTGAGATACCGCGCCTTTGCCACTGCGTGCCCCCGCCCTTGCGTATCGCGCGGCAACTGGCTACTGTTCTTTCTGATTGTCGGCACTTCACCGGAGCATATTGTGATGTCTTTAACGTCCCTGGCGCGCCTGCGCGATATTCCCGCCGGCGAGTGGGATGCCCTGGTCCCGGCCGGACAACCCTTTCTGCGCCACGCTTTTCTGTCGTCGCTTGAGGACAGCGGCAGCCTTGATCCGCGTTCGGGCTGGCAAGCCGACCATCTGTTATGGGTGGAGGACGGCCGTACCCTTGCCGCCATGCCCGGCTACCGGAAACACCACTCCTATGGCGAATATGTTTTCGATCAGGGCTGGGCGGAAGCCTGCGAACGCGCCGGTATTCAGTATTATCCCAAATGGCTGGGCGCCGTGCCCTTCAGTCCGGTAACCGGCGCCAGGCTGCTCGGCGACCCGGCGCCCGGCGCCCGGCTGCTGGCGGCGCTGCCGGGGCATCTGGCCCGCCACGGCCTCTCGGGCGCGCATATCAACTTTACCGATTCCCACGCCAACGGTCTGCTGGCGGCCGAGCCGGACTGGCTCAGGCGCCTGGGCTGCCAGTACCATTGGTTTAATCGCGGCTACCGGGATTTCCAGGATTTTCTTGATGCCCTGACCTCGCGCAAACGCAAGCAAATGCGCAAGGAACGCGGGCAGGTCCTGGCGCAGGGCATTGAGTTCGCCTGGCTTGCGGGCGGGCAGGTGAGCGAGGCACAGTGGGACTTTATTTACGCCTGCTACGCCAATACCTATGAGGTGCGCGGCCGCACGCCCTACCTGGCACGGGACTTTTTTAGCCTGCTGGCCGCACGGATGCCCGACGCCGTCCGGGTGGTGCTGGCCAGCCAACGGGGCCGCCCGGTGGCCATGGCCTTCAGCCTGGTGGACGGCGATACGTTTTACGGGCGCTATTGGGGCTGCCTGGCGGAATTCGATCGGCTGCATTTCGAAACCTGTTTTTACCAGGGCATTGATTATGCCATTGCCCATGGGCTGGCGCGTTTTGACGCCGGCGCCCAGGGCGAGCATAAGCTTATCCGCGGTTTCGAGCCGGTGCTGACCGACTCATGGCACTACCTGCGCCACCCCGGCCTGCGCGAGGCGGTGGCCGATTTCCTGACGCAAGAACAACAGGCCGTGCGCGCCTGGGCGCAGGACGCCAGGCAGTCGCTACCCTACCGCCAGGACTGAGCAAAACGTGGCGATAACCGGCACCGACCAAGCGCCATGCCGCCGCCCTGATTACTCCGCCCCGACAAATCCGCCGGTCTGGTATTGCCATAACCGGGCATACAACCCCTGGCGGGCCAGCAGTTCGTTATGGCTGCCGACCTCGGCGATGCGCCCATTATCCAGCACCACCAGCCGATCCATCTTGATAATGGTCGACAGCCGGTGGGCGATGGCAATGACCGTCTTGCCGCGCATCAGCAGCTCCAGGCTTTCCTGGATGGCCGCCTCCACCTCCGAATCCAGCGCCGAGGTCGCCTCGTCCATAATCAGGATCGGCGCGTCCTTCAGCAATACCCGGGCGATGGCGATACGCTGGCGCTGCCCGCCGGAGAGCTTCACGCCGCGCTCGCCGACATGGGCATCCAGGCCGGTACGGCCCTGCGGGTCGGACAGCAGCGGGATAAACTCGTCGGCGCGGGCGCGGCGAATGGCATCCCACAGTTGCTCGTCGCTGGCACCGGGTTTGCCATACAGCAGGTTATCGCGGATAGAACGGTGCAGCAGGGAGGTATCCTGGGTGATCATGCCGATCTGCGCCCGCAGGCTTTCCTGGCTGACGTGGGCGATATCCTGCCCGTCGATAAGAATCCGGCCGCCGTCCAGGTCGTACAGGCGCAGCAGCAGGTTCACCAGCGTCGACTTGCCGGCTCCGGAGGGGCCGATCAGACCGATTTTTTCGCCGGGTTGGATAAACAGATCCAACCCGTTTATCACCGGCCGCTCCCGGCCGTAGTTAAAATCAACATGATCAAACCGAATGGCGCCGCGGTCGACCACCAGCCGCTGCGCCCGCGGCCGGTCGGTGACGCTGACCGGTTGGGCGATGGTTTCCAGGCCGTCCTGCACCATGCCGATATTTTCAAAAATGCCGTTAACCACCCACATGATCCAGCCCGACATATTGACGATGCGGATCACCAGGCCGGTGGCCAGCGCAATGGCGCCCACGCTTAACAGCGACTGGGTCCATAACCACAGCGCCAGCCCGGTGGTGCCGACGATCAGCAGGCCGTTGAGCGTGGTGATCGCCACGTCCATACTGGTGACCACACGGCTTGCCAGCTGGGTTTTATACGTCTGCTCGCTGATAGCCTCGCGGGCATACTGCTGCTCCAGCGCCGTATGCGCGAACAGTTTCAGGGTGGTGATATTGGTATAGCCGTCGACAATACAGCCCATCAGCTTGGAACGCGCCTCTGAAGACGCCACCGAGCGGGCTTTGACCCTGGGCACGAAATAATACAGGCAGACCAGGTAGCCGAAAATCCAGGCCACCAGGGGGATCACCAGACGCCAATCCGCCTCGGCAAACAGCACCAGCGTGGTGATGGCGTAAATCAGCACATGCCACAGGGCGTCCACCGCCTGCACCAGCGAGTCGCGCAGTGAATTGCCGGTTTGCATAATGCGCTGGGCGATGCGGCCGGCAAAATCATTCTGGAAAAAATTCAGGCTCTGGCGCAGCACGTAGTTATGATTTTGCCAGCGGATCAGGCTGGTCATACCCGGGCTGATGGTCTGGTGCACCAGCAGGTCGTGCAGGCCGATGAACACCGGACGCAGCAACAGGATCACCACCGTCATCCACAGCAGTTCGCCGCCGTGCTCGCTGAAAAAACGCGTGCCGGGCGTGCCGTTGACCAGGTCGATAATCCGGCTCAGGTAGCTGAACATCGCCACCTCGATAAGCGCGCCGACCAAACCCACCACCAGCAGCGCGGCAAAGCTCGGCCAGACCTGGCGCAGATAATACCAATAGAAAGGCCATACCCGGCCGGGTGGCGCCTTCGTCGGCGCTTCCTGGAAAACGTCGATAAATTTTTCGAAACGGCGGTACAGCATCACAATCCTCTCATCTCGTTTAAGCTGGGCGTACCCGGGATAAAGAAGAGTAGTGCATTTTGCGCCGGATTTTTGACTCAATTCACCGCTCATTAAGCCACAGTATCTTATGGCGGCGAGGAAACGCGGCGGGGCTCATGACGTAAAAAACGGCGCGCTCCCCGGCGCCCGCCGTCAGGTTGCCGCCGGCAGGCGTTATGCAGAGCGCGCCGTTCCACTGCTTCTCTTGTTGATGCCGCCGCGTGAACGGGCGGATGTTATCGGCGCAATCCCGACGGCCTTGTCCCTTGGCGCGCGGGATCACTCAACCGCGTCGCGAATCAGCGGACAGGTCATGCAATGACCGCCGCCGCGTCCGCGGCCCAGCTCGCTGCCCACGATTTCAATGACCTCCACCCCTTCTTTACGCAGCCGGGTATTGGTTTTGGTATTGCGATCATAGGCCATGACCTTGCCGGGAGACAGCGCCACCATGTTATTGCCGCTGTCCCACTGCTGGCGTTCGGTATCGTAATCATTGCCCTCGGTTTCGACCACGCGCAGCGTATCCAGGTTTAACGCCGCGGCCACCGCCTCGACAAAGGAGCCCGGGTCGCGGCTGAGCTTCATGCCGGTCGGGCCGTCGTCCGGACGCAGGGAAAACGTTTTGATTTGATTGACGATGGCCGGATACAGCGTCACCACATCCCGATCGCAGAAGGTGAATACCGTATCCAGATGCATCGCCGCGCGCAGTTTCGGCATGGCGGCAATCATTACCCGTTCCACCCCGGACTGTTTTTTAGCGAACAGCGACGCCGCCAGTTGGGTAATGGCCTGGTGCGAGGTACGTTCGCTCATGCCGATGAGCACCGTTTTATTGCCGATAGGCATCACATCGCCGCCTTCCAGGGTGGCGGTGCCGTGGTGAACCGTCGGATCGCCATACCAGACATCGAAATGGGCATGGGCAAAATCCGGATGGAATTTATAGATAGCCGCCATCAGCAATGTTTCCTCATGGCGGGCCGGCCAGTAAAGCGGGTTAAGCGTGACGCCGCCGTAGATCCAGCAGGTCGTGTCGCGGGTATACAGGGTATTGGGCAACGGCGGCAGCAGGTACTCGGTAATGCCCACCGCTTCACGGATCAGCGTCAGTTCCTCATGATCGGCATATCCCTGCGCGGCCAGTTCGGTGGTGGAGAGGCCGCCTATCAGCACTTCGGCCAGGATCCGCGGCGGCAGGCCATCGAGGAAACTGCGGGTTTCGCTTAATATCCCAAGCGTTACCTCATCGGGCACGATTTGCTGATCCAGCAGCCAGCTCCTGGCCAACGGATTTTCCAGGGTCGTCGCCAGCAGGTTATGCATTTCCACCACCTCGACGCCCTGCTCGCGCATTTTGGTCATAAAGTCGAAATGATCGCGTTTGGCGCGCTCCACCCACAGCACGTCGTCAAATAACAGTTCATCACAGTTACTGGGCGTCAGGCGATTATGCGCCCTCCCCGGCGCGCACACCAAGACCTTGCGCAGTCGTCCCACTTCCGAATAAACGCCATACTCCGCAGGTTTTTGCTTCTCTGTCATATCAGCTCCCGTCATTTAGATGGTGATAACCCCGGTGGCGAGACTCCACAGCGCCGCAATGGCCGCCAGCATCACGACGATAAAGACTGTCCGTTCCGCCGCGGTGAATAATTCCGCCTTCTGTTCACGTTTTGCGAGAATAAACAGCACGGTGCCGGGTCCGTAGATCACGGCGGACAACAGCAGATACTTTAATCCGCCGGCATAAATCATCAGCAACGCGTAAAAGGTAGCGATTGCCGCAAAAAGCAGGTCTTTTTTATGCCCCCGCCAATCGGTTTCATAGGTTTCGCCGGTCCAGGCCAGCTTTAAGGCGTAGGCGCCGACCAATAAATAAGGGATAAGCGTCAGCGAGCTGGTCAATTCAAGCGCCAGCTGAAAGGCATAATCACTAAACAACGTCAGGACCAGGAAAACCTGGATGGTGATATTGGTCAGCCATACGGCGGCGGAGGGGACCGCCCGGCTATTTTCCGTGGCGAATATCTTCGGCATGCTTTGGCTTTTGGCGGCGCAGAACAGCACTTCCGCCGCCAGCAGCGACCAGGAGAGATATGCGCCGAGCACCGAAATAATCAGCCCCGCGCTGATAAACACCGCACCCCAGCGGCCCACCACCGCTTCCAGCACGCCGGCCATGGACGGCTGGCGCAAGGCGGCCAGGTCCGGGCGCAGCAATACGCCGTAGGACAGCATGGTCACCAGGATCATCAGGCACAGCACGCCGATAAAACCCAGCACCGTGGCAATGCCGATATGGCTGCGCTGCCGGGCATAGCGGGAATAGACGCTGGCGCCCTCGATTCCTAAAAAGACAAATACCGTCACCAGCATGGTGCTCCGTACCTGGGAAAACAGCGATTCGGGCTGCGCCGCCGGCGCCATCGCCAGGGCGGCATGGCCGGCATAGCCGTAGTCGTTGAGGTGCGATACGTCGCCGCCGCGCGCCAAATCCGGGACGCCCCAGAAATTGGCGGCAAAAAAATCGCCTTTGAAGGCGAAAATCAAGACAATGACAAAACAGAATATCGGAATAACTTTGGCGAAGGTGGCGATGGTATTGATTGACGCGGCGCCTTTTACGCCACGCAACAACAGCACATGGAATGCCCAGAGAATAACCGAAGCCACCAATACCGCCGGCACGGTATCGCCATTGCCGAATATCGGAAAAAAGGCGCCAAGCGTGGATTTTATTAAAATATAATAAGAAACGTTGCCTATACAGGTGCCCGCCCAGAATCCCAGGGCGGAGGCAAAACCTAAATAATCGCCGAATCCTTCCTTGGCATAAATAAATACCCCGGAATTGAGTTCAGGCTTGCGCTGGGCCAGCGTCTGGAAGACAAAAGCCAGCATCAGCATACCGCCGCCCGCGATACACCAGGCGATCAGGGCGCCGAAGCCGCCGGTGGCGCGACCGAAGGTGGCCGGCAGGGAAAATATACCGGCGCCGATCATCGACCCCACCACCAAAGCCGTAAGCGACCATAGAGACAATTTCGCGTCTGCTGAGTTTGTCATATATATTCTCAATGTCTTGCGGTAAATCATAAATTAACTCATTTTTTACGCAATGTATTGTGATCTTTTCGTGATTTTAGATTTTTGCAATATATCCATTCCATGCCTTTGGCGGCATGCCTGTCGCCATGATTTCTATATCCATAGAAACTAAATGATGAATTATTTTTAATACGAAAGTTAATTTTAGAAGGAAATCATATTAATTATATTTATTACATATTACCTAACAACATTAAAAAAACGCGGTGGAATATCCGCCGATATCATAGTTATTATTTCTCGCACCGCTGCGCCTTTAAATATGCCGCGAAGACCATTATGCCGTTTTTTATCATGCCGGGTCCGCTACGCGGCGGCATGGGCGCTTGACCGGGGCCGTGGTTTTTCTGTTTTCCACGCGAGGGGATTTGCCGGTATCATCCGGCGCGTTATCGTCGGACCAAACAGTTTTTTTTATTGATCGAAACGTCTAATCGATGGGTAACCGTTAAGCATCACCCATGGCCGTTTAGCCTTGCGCCTAAGGCCTGCCGCAGCGCCTGGGCCAATTGCGCCAGGCTAAACGGCTTGCGCAGCAGCGTGACGGCGTCGGGCAATCCGCAGCCGTCGCGGCGCATATCCTGACCGCTGATAAGCAGGGTAGCCAGCGCCGGATTCGTCCGGCGGGCCAGGCGAATAACATCGGCGCCGCTGTGCGCGCCGGGCAGCATTAAATCGCTAATCAGCAGGGCGATATCCGGCGTGCGCCCGAGCAGCATCAGGGCCTCGGCGCTGTCGCCGGTGGCGAGCGTCAGGTATCCCAACTGATGCAGCTGTTCGCGCAGGGTTTCGCGCACATCGTCCTGATCGTCAAGGATCAGCACCAGCAAGTCCTCGCGCGCCTCGGGAGCGGGTTCGGCCGGCGGCGCCGGGGCCGGGGTCGCGGCCGGCGCGCGCGGCAGTTGCAGGCGCACCAGCGTGCCGGCGCCCGGTGACGATTCAATCTGCACCCGGCCGCCGGACTGGCGGATAAAGCCATAGACCATCGACAGCCCCAGGCCGCTGCCGCTGCCGACCGTTTTGGTGGTGAAAAAGGGCTCGAATACCTGCGATTGCACCTCGGCCGACATGCCGCAGCCGCTGTCGGCGACCTCCAGCGTCACCATATCCTGCTTCCTGCCGCCGGCGCGCACCACCCGCTGGTTATAGGTACGGATAATAATTTCGCCGCCGCGTCCCTCCATGGCGTCGCGGGCGTTGACCACCAGGTTCATGATGGCGTTTTCCAACTGGTTGACATCGATCCAGGCAAACCAGCCGGGCAGTTGAGGCTCAAGCTTCAGCGCGAGGTTGACCGCAAGCGTTTGGCGCAGCAGTTCGCTCAGGTTATCCACCAGTCCGGCCAACTGCACCGCCTGGGGATGCAGCGCCTGTTTGCGGGAAAAGGCCAGCAGGCGCTGCGTCAGCTGGGCGCCGCGCCCGGCGGCTTTCAGGGCGCGATCGATGCGCTCGCCGTCGCGGCCGTCGCCGTTTGCGCACAGCTCAAGGCTGCCGATAATCACCGCCAGCAGGTTATTGAAGTCATGGGCCAGGCCGCCGGTCAGCTGTCCCACCGCCTTCATTTTCTGGCTATGGACCAGCGCCTGCTCCAGCGCCTTGCGCTCCGAGCGGTCCAAGACCACATTGACCATGCCGTGGCGCGGCACCGGGCTGAAACGCAGCTCGAGGATAGGGCCGTTTCCCAGGTGTATTTCCAGCGCGCGGGGTTGAAGCGCGCGCAGGTGGGCCGCCACCTCGCGCCAGTCGCGATAACCGGGCGCCTTTGCCTGGTTGCGGCCGAGGAACGCCAGCAATTCCCGGTAATGCTGGCCACGAAACAGCAGCGTTGCCGGCAGCCCCAGCAGCAGCGGGTATTGCGGGTTCCACACCACCAGGTGGCCGCGCCGATCGAACAGGGCAAACCCGTCGCGCATGGCCAGGAAGGTATTTTCCAGCTGGGTGCTTTTTTCTTTCAGCAGACGCGAGGTATGCTCCAAAGACGCGGTATTGCCGGCAAAGACGTTAAAGGCCCGCGCCAGATCGCCCAGTTCGTCGCGCCGGTGCAGTCCCGGCACGCTGACCTGGCGCTCGCCCCTGGCCAGACGGGACATGGCGTCGGCGATAACCGACAGGTTGGACCCCAGGTTGCGATAGATATACCAGCCGGCGAACAGGGTGATGACCAGCGACAGCAGGGCAAACAGGCCGATGAAATAGATGATTGACGCCAGTTCGTTATGCGTCTGGCGCATCCGCTCCCGCGACTCCCCCGCCACTTTTTGCACATACAGGTTGATATCGCCGTTCAGCATGCCGACCAGCGCCTTGATATGATAGGTGTAATAGGCGATGGCCAGATCGCTGCCAGACAGCTCGCGGCCCAGGGGGCCGAGACTGTGCTGGCTCAGCATAAATAACCGGATTTTATCGCCCAGCAGGGCGCTGGCGTCGCCGGCCGGCGGCCAGCCGGCCATCACCTGATCCAGTTGGATTAGCGCCGACCGGGGGCTGGTAGTGTGAATGGCGATATCCAGCAGGCGGTCGATTTCGCCCCTGAGGGCGACTGTCGGCGCCAACTGGTGTTCACGGGCCGCGATGGTATCAATCTGGCGCAGGTACATTTGGCACTGGTACAGCTCGCTCAGCAGCTGGTTGCGCTGCATATGCCGCTGATGGCCCAGCTCAAGCAGGCGGGTGACGCTGGCTTCCAGGGCGCCGCTGCGCCCGGTGATGCGCTCCACCAGCGCCGGTTCGCTCCTGGCCAGCGGCGATTGCGCCAACCGGCGCAGGGAAGATTGCAGCGCCAGCTGCGTTTGCGCCAGTCGCATAGCCTCGCTCTGGTATTCCAGCGCGCCCACCACCTGGGACAGGCGGATGGCGGCAATGGCCACGTTGGCGGTATCGCGTCCCAGCTCCATGCTGCCGGTCATTTCACTGAGGGTACGGGCCTGCATTTGTTCCTGCAGGTTGCCGGCATGGCGGAACCCCACGATCGCCACCACGCTGACCATCAGCGTCACCGCCACCACCAGCAGGTTAAACATCAGCAGGCGGCCCCGGGCGCCTGCCAGGATCGGCCTTGGGGAGAACAACGACGTCATATCAGGGCTCCGCGACGGGCAGGGCGCCAGTATAAAACCCATGCCGTGGCTAATTATGACAAACATGAACGACCGCTGACATTTTGCATTTATCTGCGCCTGCTTTACTGCGCCTATGACGGCTTAACGAAGGCGCCAACCGGATGACAGCTACCCCGATTCTCGAAATGCGCGATATCGGCAAACGTTTCGGCCATTTCCATGCCCTGAAGTCGGTCAACCTCAAAGTCTGGCTGGGCGAAATCCATGCCTTGATGGGGGAAAACGGCGCGGGCAAAAGCACCCTGATGAAAATCCTGGCCGGCGCTTACACAGCCACCAGCGGCGAGATCGTCATCGACGGCGAGCCCAGGCCGATTAAAAGCCCGAAAGACGCCCTGGCGGCGGGCATTACGCTTATCTACCAGGAAATGAATCTGGCGCCCAACCTGACGGTGGCGGAAAACATCTTCCTCGGCAGTGAGCTGGCGCGCGGCGGCCTGGTGCAGCGCGGCAAAATGGTCCAGGAGGCCCAGCAGGTTATCGATCGCCTGGGCGCCCAGTTTCACGCCACCGACCTGGTCATGTCGCTGACCATCGCCGAACAGCAGCAGGTGGAAATCGGCCGCGCGCTGCACCGCAACAGCCGCATCCTGGTAATGGACGAACCCACCGCCGCGCTCTCGTCCCGCGAAACGCAGCGCCTGTTCGAGCTGATAAAACGGCTGCGCCAGGAAGGGATGGCCATTATCTATATCAGCCATCGCATGGCGGAAGTCTATGAACTCTCCGATCGGGTCAGCGTGCTGCGCGACGGCCAGTATGTCGGCAGCCTGACGCGCGAGCAGCTTTCCGCCGCCGAGCTGGTGCGCATGATGGTCGGGCGGCCGCTAAGCGATCTGTTTAATAAGGACGTCCATATCCCGGTCGGCGATGTGCGCCTGGAGCTGCGGGACCTTACCGACGGTAAAAAAGTCAAGCCCGTCAGCCTGACGGTGCGTTCCGGCGAGATCGTCGCGCTGTCTGGACTGGTGGGCGCCGGCCGATCCGAGCTGGCGCAGCTGGTGTTCGGCGTCCATAAACCCACCGGCGGCGTCGTGCGTGTGGACGGCAATCCCGTCGCCATCCGCTCGCCGCGCGACGCCATTGCGCTGGGCATCGGCTTTTTGCCCGAGAACCGTAAGGAACAGGGGCTGTTCCTGGATATGGCCGCCCATGAAAATATCGTTATGCCGATCCTGGAGCGCGACGCGCGCTTCGGCCTGCTTAACCGACGCAAGGGACTGTCGATTTCGTCCGAGGCCATCCGCGCGCTCAATATCCGCGTGCCCCACGCTCAGGTGCGCGCCGGCGGGCTGTCCGGCGGCAACCAGCAAAAGCTGCTGGTGTCGCGCTGGGTGGCGATCCATCCGCGCATCCTGATCCTTGACGAGCCGACGCGCGGGGTGGACGTGGGCGCCAAAAGCGAGATCTATCGCATGATGGGACAAATGGCGCAGCAGGGCGTGGCCATTTTAATGATCTCCAGCGAACTGCCTGAGGTGGTCGGGATGAGCGATCGCGTATACGTGATGTGTGAGGGCCGACTGGCAGGGGAGCTCAGCCGCGGCGAGATTTCGCAGGAAAATATCATGACGCTGGCCACCGGCGTCGCACTGACACCGTCGTCCGTTTAAGGAGCCGCCATGGCCACCAATTCCGCTACCCCCGACGCCACGCCGGCCGCCGCCAAACGGCCCTGGCTGAACGACCTGATGCAAACTGTCGGCATCCTGCCGATACTGGTGCTGATCGTGGCGATTTTCGGCTTTGTCGCGCCCAATTTCTTCACCGACAGCAACCTGCTGAATATCGCCCGCCAGGCTTCCATAAACATCGTCCTGGCGGCCGGGATGACCTTTATTATCCTGACCGGCGGCATCGATCTGTCGGTGGGGTCGATGCTTGGCGCCACGGCGGTGGTGGCCATGGTGGTCTCGCTCAATCCGGCGCTGGCCTGGCTGTCGATTCCGCTGGCGCTGCTGGCGGGGCTGGGCATGGGGCTGTTCAACGGCATCCTGGTGGCCTACGCCGGCCTGCCGCCGTTTATCGTCACCCTCGGCACCTATACCGCGCTGCGCGGCGCCGCCTACCTGCTGGCGGACGGCACCACGGTGATCAATTCCTATATCAATTTCGAATGGATCGGCAATTCCTACCTGGGGCCGGTGCCCTGGCTGATTATCATTGCCCTGGCGGTGATTGCGGTGTGCTGGTTTATCCTCAGGCGCACCACCCTCGGCGTGCATATCTACGCGGTGGGCGGCAATATGCAGGCGGCGCGCCTGACCGGCATCCGGGTCAGCTTCGTGCTGCTGTTCGTCTATGCCGCCAGCGGCCTGCTTTCCGGCCTGGGCGGATTGATGAGCGCCTCCAGGCTCTACAGCGCCAACGGCAACCTGGGCATGGGGTACGAGCTGGACGCCATTGCCGCGGTGATCCTCGGCGGCACCAGCTTTGTCGGCGGCATCGGCACCATCACCGGCACGCTGGTGGGGGCGCTGATTATCGCCACGCTTAACAACGGCATGACGCTGATGGGCGTCTCCTATTTCTGGCAGCTGGTGATCAAAGGGGCGGTGATCATCATAGCGGTGCTGATTGACAAATACCGTACCCGACATCATCAGGCATAACCCATACCGGAGAGAAACCATGCGATTTAATCCTGTTTATACCGCGTTGCTGACGGCGGCCATGCTGACCGCCGCCCCCCTGGCGCAGGCCAAGGATCTGAAGGCCATCGGCGTAACGGTGGGCGATCTCGCCAACCCGTTTTTTGTCCAGATAACCAAAGGGGCGGAAATGAAAGCCCGGGAACTGGCCGGCGATAAAGTTAACGTGACGCTGGTGTCCAGCGGCTACGATCTGGGCCAGCAGGTGGGGCAAATCGATAATTTCATCGCCGCCAAGGTCGATATGATTATCCTGAACGCGGCGGATTCCAAAGGCATAGGTCCGGCGGTGAAACGCGCCCAGGCCGCGGGCATCGTGGTGGTGGCGGTCGATGTGGCGGCCGAGGGGGCCGACGCCACCATCACCTCCAACAATACCCAGGCCGGGGAACTGGCCTGCCAATACATTACCGATAAGCTGAAAGGCAAAGGCCAGGTGGTGATTGTTAACGGCCCGCCGGTGTCCGCGGTGCAAAACCGGGTGGAAGGCTGCATGAACGAGCTGAAAAAACACCCGGATATCAAACTGCTGTCCTATAACCAGAATGCCAAGGGCAGCCGCGAGGGAGGATTGGAAGTGATGACTTCGCTGCTGGCGGCCAACCCGCATATCGACGCGGTCTTCGCCATTAACGACCCGACGGCCATCGGCGCCGATCTGGCCGCCAAGCAGGCCCAGCGTAAAGAGTTCTTTATCGTCGGCGTCGACGGCTCGCCGGACGGCGAGGAAGCGCTGAAACGCGAAAACTCGCTGTTTGTCGCCACGCCGGCCCAGGATCCGCAGGTCATGGCCGCCAAGGCGGTGGAAATCGGTTATGACATTTTACAAGGCAAGCCGGCACCCAAGGACCCGGTGCTGATCCCGGTGAAAATGATCGATCGCAACAATGTCGGCAGCTACAAGGGCTGGACGGTGAAATAATCCACAGCGCCGGCGGGCCGGCGCGGTCGACTCCGCGCCGGCCCGCCATCATCCTCCTATGGGCGGCGAGGTATCGCGCCGCCCGCTCCCGATGACAGCGGAGGCGATATGAAACGCTCTCAGGTCAACAGTATCCTGCAGCAGACCCAGCAATTTTTTGCCCGCAACGGCATGCATCTGCCGCCGTTTGCCCGTTTTTCCCCCCCGGACTGGCTGGCCCTGGAGCGCCGGCACTGGCGCGAGGTGTTTGATCTGCGCCTGGGCTGGGATGTCACCGATTTCGGCGGCGATGATTTTAGCCATACCGGCCTGACGCTGTTCACCTTGCGCAACGGCTCCCCCGACGGCGCGCCTTATGCCAAAACCTATGCCGAAAAAGCCATCCATTGTCGGGAAGCACAAATCACGCCGCTGCATTTTCATTGGCATAAGCGCGAGGATATTATCAACCGGGGCGGCGGCAACCTGATGGTGGAAATGTATAACAGCGATGAGGGGGAACAGCTCGCCGCCTCGAAAGTGACGGTCGTCATCGACGGTTGCCGGCAAACCCACGCCGCCGGCTCCCGGGTGCGGCTGGCGCCCGGGGAAAGCATTTGCCTCACGCCCGGTATTTACCACAGTTTCTGGGGGGAGGAGGGTTATGGCGATGTGCTGGTGGGCGAAGTCTCCATGACCAATGACGACCAGCATGATAACCGTTTCCTGCGGGGACAGGCGCGTTTTAGCCCGATAACCGAAGACGAGGCGCCGCGTTGGCTGCTATGCAACGACTACCCCCTCTTACCGGCCTGACGCGCTCAGGCGGTCTGGGCGATGGCGGTATCGGCGCGCACCACATCGGCCGCAAACACATATCCCAGCCGGCGGATGGTGCGGATAAGCGTCGGCTGGTGGGGATTGGATTCTATCTTACGGCGCAGCCGCATGATCAGCACGTCGACGGTGCGATCGAAGACGTCCAGGGTTTCGCTGTGGGTCAGCTCCAGCAGTTGATCGCGGGTAAGCACTTTACGGGCGTGCGCAATCAGCGCCAGCAGCAGGCTGTATTCGCCCTGCGTCAGGACCACCGGGTCCCCGCCGGGATTAAACAGCGTGCAGCTGTCGCTGTCGAGCCGCCAGCCGTTAAACAGCCAGCCGTTGTGACGGCCGGCGGCCGGCGGCGCCATGGACGGCGAACCGCCGCGGCGCAGCACCGCCTTGATGCGCGCAATCACCACGCGCGGATGAAAGGGTTTGACGATATAATCATCGGCGCCCATTTCCAGACCGACGATGATATCGGATTCCGATCCCATGCCGGTGAGCATCACCACCGGCAAATGCGGCCGCAGGCGCTGGATCTGCTGCAATACCAGCAGGCCGTTGGTATCCGGCAGCATCAGGTCCAGCAGCACCAGCGCAATCTCCGGCGATTGCTCAAGCAGCGCCAGCGCCGACCGGCCCTGATGGCGGACGTGCACGGTAAATACATGCTCGCTGAGCATGTCGTTTAACAGTTCACAGATGGCGGGGTCGTCGTCCACGACAAGAATACTGGGTTTCATATGCCGTCTTCGCTGTGTTACGGGAATGATAATAGAGTGTACATTAAGCCAAATCGATAGCATGGTTCAGGATGTGGATGTGTGAGACGTCTCTCATGCCGCATCGGGGACGCGATGGCCGGCGGCGGATTAAATGGAGGAGGTGACAATGCGTATTGGCATAGATCTGGGCGGGACCAAAACAGAAGTGGTGGCGCTGGGCGAGGACGGACAGGCGATATATCGCCAGCGTATCCCCACGCCGCGCGACGATTATGACCAGACCCTACGCGCCATCGCCTCGCTGGTGGCCGGCGCCGAACAGGCCGCCGGCCGGCAGGGCAGCGTCGGCATCGGCATCCCGGGCACCCTGTCGCCGTATACCCAACGGGTGAAAAATGCCAATTCGGTCTGGCTCAACGGCCGGGAGATCGATAAGGATTTAACGGCGCTGCTGGGACGACCGGTACGCATCGCCAACGACGCCAATTGCCTGGCGGTATCCGAGGCCACCGACGGCGCGGCCGCCGGCGCCGCCACCGTGTTTGCGGTGATTATCGGCACCGGCTGCGGCGCGGGGCTTGCGATCAACGGCCGGGTTCATGCCGGCGGCAACGGCATCGCCGGAGAGTGGGGCCATAATCCCCTGCCCTGGCAGGACGGGGACGAACAGCGCCATGCCCGGGAAGTACCCTGCTACTGCGGCAAAACGGGCTGTATCGAGACCTTTGTGTCCGGCACCGGTTTTGCCGGCGACTACACCCGCCTGGGCGGGCCGCCGTCCACCGGCGCGGAGATTATGCAGCGGGCGGCAGCGGGGGACGCGCTGGCCGGCATGGCCGTCAGCCGCTATGAGCAGCGGCTGGCCAAGTCGCTGGCCCATGTGATCAATATCCTCGACCCCGACGTGGTGGTGCTGGGCGGCGGCATGAGCAACGTCGACCGCTTATACCGTACCCTGCCGGCGTTGATTAAAGGCTGGACGTTCGGCGGCGAGTGCGAAACGCCGGTGCGCAAGGCGGCCCACGGCGATTCCAGCGGGGTGCGCGGCGCCGCCTGGCTGTGGCCGGATTGATCCGCCCGTGCCGTTTTTAGCGATCCTTATCTATAATCAATTGCATGGCGAACTAATATCGCGATAGAGATGAGAGGATCATGGCTGAAAAATCGACGACATCAACCCCGTCCCCCGGGCAATCCGGCAGTTCGCTGTTCGGCAATATCCATACCGGCAACGAAAAGATTGATAAGGTGGCGTTACGTTCCGGCCGCCTGATCGGGAAAGTCAGCGCCTATCCGGCTGTGGCGCACGTGATCCGCGCCGTGGAGCGTTTTAACGACCGTATGGGCAGCCAGTTCGGCGCGGCGATCACCTATTTTTCCTTCCTGTCCCTGATACCCATTTTAATGGTGTCCTTCGCCGGGGTGGGGTTTTTCCTGGCGTCCAATCCGGATATCCTGACCAACCTGATTAACAAGATTGCCGACAGCATCAGCGACCGGACCCTGGCGGATACGCTGAAAACCACGGTCAAGACCGCCATCGCACAGCGTACCACGGTGGGTATTACCGGGCTGCTGATAGCGCTGTATTCCGGCCTGAACTGGATGGGCAACCTGCGCGAGGCCATCCGCGCCCAGCTGCGCGACGAATGGGAGCGCAATCCCCAGGATGAGGAAAAATTCTATCTTAAATACCTGCGCGATCTGATTTCGCTGATTGGACTTATCGTGGCGCTGATTGTCACCCTGTCCCTGACCTCCATCGCCGGCGCCGCCCAGGAAAGTATCGTCAAAGCCCTGGGGCTGGACACCGTTGAATGGCTGCGGCCGGTCATGACAGTGGTCACGCTGATAGTCTCGGTGCTGGCCAATTACCTGCTGTTTTTGTGGATCTACTGGGTCATCCCCCGCCATAAGCCGCACAGCAAAGCCATGTTCCGCGGGGCGCTCCTGGCGGCGGTGGGTTTTGAAATCATCAAAATTATCATGACCCTGACGCTGCCCAAGCTGGCCACCTCGCCTTCGGGGGCGGCGTTTGGCTCGGTGATCGGGCTGATGGCGTTTTTCTACTTTTTTGCCCGCCTGACGTTGTTTTGCGCCGCCTGGATAGCCACGGCAAAATACCGCGACGACGACACCCCCACGCCGCCGGGGACGAAAGCGCCTCCCGCGGCGAATCGCGGCCGGGACAATACCGGCGCCGGCATATCTTACGGCGCGCCTGGAAAACCGCCGGCGGCCCGGCGCCTCTGCGCCGCCCAGGCGGCATCGGGACAGGACCGCCTATTGCCCTATCTAATGGTGCTTACCGCCGGTATAGCAGTGTATTATTTCAATAAAATGCGCTAAAGGCAGTTAATGTTGCTGCTTTTAACAAAAATATAACCATAAACCAGCATATAACACTTACCCCGTCCTTTTATTTGCCCCCGGGGCAGGGTTAAACTCTGCCGGTTGGCGCTTATCACGGTGTTCTCTCTGCAAACAAGCGCCTGCGTCACATAATCTGCTTTTTGGCAGGCAAAGTCGCCGGGTGGTCAAAAATACGCCATTGAAAATGCTTTTTTCTATGTCTAAGATGCCTTTCTTTTACGCATTTGATCAATAAGAAACAACATGCCAGCCTCCATCGCACCAGCCATCGAACCCAATGCGCCATCCGTCCCGGTAAACTCCCGGGGTAAAGTGATTGTGGCGTCGTTAATCGGTACCGCCATCGAATTTTTCGACTTCTATATTTACGCTACCGCGGCGGTCATCGTTTTCCCGCATATTTTCTTTCCGCAGGGCGATGCTACCGCCGCCACGCTGCAATCGCTGGCGACGTTCGCGCTGGCCTTCGTCGCCCGGCCCATCGGCTCCGCCCTGTTCGGGCATTTTGGCGATCGCGTCGGACGCAAGGTGACGCTGGTGGCCTCGCTGCTGACCATGGGTATTTCCACCGTGCTCATCGGCCTGCTGCCGGGTTACCAAACCATCGGCATCGCGGCGCCGATACTGCTGGCGGTGGCCCGTTTCGGCCAGGGCCTGGGGCTGGGCGGCGAATGGGGCGGCGCGGCGCTGCTGGCCACGGAAAACGCGCCGGCGCATAAGCGCGCGCTGTACGGCTCGTTCCCGCAACTGGGGGCGCCCATCGGCTTCTTTTTCGCCAACGCCATGTTTTTAGCCCTGTCCTGGCTGCTGACCGACGAGCAGTTCCTGAGCTGGGGCTGGCGCGTGCCTTTTATCCTGTCGGCGGTACTGGTGCTGATCGGCCTGTATGTGCGCGTCTCGCTGCACGAAACGCCGGTATTCGCCAAGATAGCCCTGGCCAAGGCGCAGGTGCGCATGCCCATCGGCACGCTGTTTAGCAAGCATCTGAAAGCCACCGTGCTCGGCACCTTTATCATGGTGGCGACCTATACGCTGTTTTATATCATGACCGTCTATTCACTGACCTACGGCACGACCCCCAAGCCGATTGGCCTGGGGATCCCCCGCAATGATTTTCTGCTGATGCTGATGGTCGGGGTCATCGGTTTCGGGCTGCTGGTGCCGGTGTCGGGCCAGCTGGCCGACAGCTTCGGCCGCCGGCGGACCATGATCACCGTAACCCTGATTATCATTCTGTTCGCGCTGGTTTTCCCGTCCATGCTTGGCTCGGGCAATATCTGGCTGGTAATGGCGTTCCTGCTGTGCGGTTTTACCGTTATGGGCCTCACCTTCGGGCCCATGGGCGCGCTGCTGCCCGAGCTGTTCCCCACCGAGGTGCGTTATACTGGCGCGTCGTTCTCCTATAACGTTTCCTCGATTATCGGGGCTTCGGTCGCGCCCTATATCGCCACCTGGCTGACCGCCAATTATGGTCTGTTCTATGTCGGCATCTACCTGGCCTCAATGGCGACCCTGACGCTGCTGGCGCTGCTGGCCACGCACGAGACTCGGCATCGGTCATTGTAGCTGTTAAAATAAGCGCGCCGGCAGTCAGGGGCCATCCCCCGGCCGGCTGGAGAATGACGGGCCGGATCCCCAGTGGTGCGGCCCGTTTTTTTTGATTATGCGAAAATAATGAGGGCTGTAATGAATATGCGGCGTAACCGATATTTCCTGCCGATACTGTTGCTGGTTATCGCGGCCCTTGGCGCCGGCGTCTATTACAGCCGCTTGCCCGGCGGCAACCCCGATGCGCTGTGGAAGATCGTCAGCCAGAAATGCGTACCCGGACAGCAAAAAACCGGACAGCCGGCGCCTTGTGCGCAAGTCAACCTGGCGGCGGGGTACGTGATACTTAAGGACCTGAACGGCCCCCTGCAGTATTTGTTGATGCCGACCGAAAAAATAACCGGTATGGAAAGCCCGCAGTTGTTACAGCCCCAGACCCCCAACTTCTTTTATGACGCCTGGCGGGCGCGGCACTATCTCGCCGAAAAACGCGGCGCGCCAATCCCGGACAGCGCCCTCTCCCTGGCGATTAATTCCGCCTCGGGCCGCACGCAGAACCAGTTGCATATCCATATCTCCTGCCTGCGTCCCGATGTGCGGCGCCGGCTTGACAGCGAAGCCGCCGCCCTCGGCAATGCCTGGCGCCCCCTGGGCGAACCGCTGATGGGGCATCCGTACCTGGCAATGCACGTTACCGCCGCCGAACTGGCGGCGCAGAGCCCGTTTCTGATGCTGGCGCGCGGCGTGCCGGACGCGGCGGATAACATGGGGCATTTTACGCTGGCCCTGGTGCCGCTGGCCGACGGCGGCTTCGCGCTGCTGGCCGGCGAGCGCAACCTGCTGCGCGGTAATCTGGCTTCCAGCGAGGAGATCCAGGATCACAACTGCGCCATCCTGCGCTAAGCGGACATGTCCGGGTCGTGTCCCCTGGCGGGATTTTCGCGTACGGCTTGCGGGTGAGGTTTATGTTGCCGCGGCGAGGGTTTCGCTGATGCTTGCGGGTGGGGTTTATGTTGCCGCGGCGGGATTTTCGCGTACGGCTTGCGGGTGGGGTTTATGTTGCCGCGGCGAGGGTTTTCGCGTACGGCTTGCGGGTGAGGTTTATGTTGCCGCGGCGAGGGTTTCGCTTGCCATGCGTTAGGTTGTTTTATGCAGTGCCGGGCGCCGGCAAGCGACAAAGAGGCCGTACCGCGACGGCCTCCTTGACCTCCGCGCGTCCGGCAGATCGTGCGCCGCTGCGCGGTGCCCGGCATCACCCATCCCGGCTTTTGGACCGCCCGGCATGCGCTCCCGGCGCAGCCCGGGCTTTCGCCGCTCCCGGCGGCTCATCCAGCCAAGATGCGCACTGCCGGCGCACTCTATGCCGGCACCACGTCAACACCATCGCCTGCCAGCAAAACAGCGTTTTGGGGTTCTTAGCGGTATGCGCTTACCGGGAAAGGTCTCAGTATTCATTTTGCGCTAATGTTTACAGGCTGATGGCTAATGGCTGAAAGCGTAATGCTTAATGTTAAAACTCAAAATTGAATGATGAATGTCATATGGCATGACTGATAAGTCTCTTTCGGTATGCCTGCTTTTCGCTATGTCAGCGGCATTCCAGACCCGTTGCATTCTGTAATGGTTAACCGTATCCCGGCGCCAGACCTTATCCCAAGCATCAGCGCCGCTGTTGTTTCATAATATGCGGTGCGAACCGCGACATAGGGACCGGCATAAAGCGCGCTGACGGCGCCTGTGACCCCGGCATGAGCCGCCGGGAGCGGCGAAAGGCCCGGTAGCGCCGGGAGCGCTAACCGGGCCGGTGCATCACGGGGGCATGGGCGGCGGAAGGCATCGCGCAGCGACGCGCGACCTGCCGGGCGCGCGGAGGTCAAGGAGGCCGTCGCGCTACGGCCTCTTTGTCGCTTGCCGGCACCCGGCAATACATAAAGCAACCCGACGCATGGCAAGCGAAACCTCCGCCACGGCGACATAAATCGCCCCGCACACGACAAGCGAAACCTCCGCCATGGCGACATAAATCGCCCCGCACACGACAAGCGAAACCTCCGCCACGGCGACATAAATCGCCCCGCACACGACAAGCGAAACCTCGCCACGGCGACATAAATCGCCCCGCACACGACAAGCGAAACCTCCGCCACGGCGACATAAATCGCCCCGCACACGACAAGCGAAACCTCGCCACGGCGACATAAATCGCCCCGCACACGACAAGCGAAACCTCCACCACGGCGACATAAATCGCCCCGCACACGACAAGCGAAACCTTCGCCATGGCGACATAAATCGCCCCGCACACGACAAGCGAAACCTTCGCCATGGCGACATAAATCGCCCCGCACACGACAAGCGAAACCTCCGCCACGGCGACATAAATCGCCCCGCACACGACAAGCGAAACCTCCGCCACGGCGACATAAATCGCCCCGCACACGACAAGCGAAACCTCCGCCACGGCGACATAAATCGCCCCGCACACGACAAGCGAAACCTCCGCCACGGCGACATAAATCGCCCCGCACACGACAAGCGAAACTCACACCGCGGCGACATAAATCGCCCCGCCAGCCGCAAACGAAGCCCCTAACGAGGCGACATAAACAGCGCGACATTTACTTCCCGGGGCGGCCAATATTGCCGGACCGCATCAGCCCCATCACGCATCAGGACCGCGATCGCAAAATCTCCACTCGGCATATTAAAGGGAGAGCGTGCCGCCCTGTTATTTTTTGTTTTTCATTTCCTGCAAAATCGGACCGCACTGATTCTCTTCACCGCCGCTGGGCGAAATCAACGCCAGCAGCGCCGCCGCCGGCGCCAGAACCGCGCCAAGCGCCACCGCCGCCGCCCCGCGCGCAATCAGCGGGCCGGGTTTTACCCCGGCGTCCGGGTTCTTAAAGGTGCCGCGCACATACAACGGCGAGCGCAATGTCACGATACGCATCCCTTTACTGTCCGGATTGATGGATAAATCCAGCCGTTCGCTGGAAAAATTAGTCGTGCCGGCAATATTAATGACCGCATTCTCCGTATCAAACACAAACAAGCGCGGCGTAGCCAACCCGTTACGCACCCCCAGGTCCGCCGCCGCGCAGTTAATCTTCACCTGTTCGTCGCCAAACAGTTTGCCGACCACATAGTTACCCACGTTCAGGCCGGCGATTTCCATCAGATTACGGCTGATAACGCCGTCGTTCATCAGAATACGCACATCGCCATTGGCGCTGCCCAACAGCGCGGCCACGGAATTACCGGTGCCGGTAAACTGCGCATCGCCGTTCAACTGCCCCATGCTGCTGCGCATGGCTTCCACGTCGGGGAACAACGCCTTAAGCTGCAGTCCGCGCGCGTGCAAATCCGCCCGGCCCCGCATCGGCGTCTTGTTGCCCTCAAGCTTAATAGTGGAATTCAGGTTGCCGCGCGCCATGCCAAAACGCAGCGGGTCAAGCAGCAGCACGCCGTCATCTAGCTTAACGTGGGTATAAAGATCGCTGATTGGCAGATTTTTGCCGTGTTCGATGCGCTTGCCGGTGAATTTCACATCCGCGTCCATGGTATCCCACTTGGCGGTATCGAATTTATCGTAGGGCAGCACCTTATCCGCCGGCTGTACCGACTGGGTTTTGGCTTTCTGCTTACCGCTTTCCGTGCCGGAATCTGCGCCGATAAGCGGCCCCAAATCGGCAAAGCGCAGTTCATTCGACACCACTTCCCCGGTCAGGGAAGGTCGCGGTTTACCCTGCACGAACTCCAGCGTGCCGTGGATATCGCTTGAGCCGATTTTGCCGTTAAATTTCTCATAGCGATAATGCCCGGCCTCCTTGCCCTGGAAATGGGCAATCAGGTGCCCGTCCGTTGAATACGGCGGTGAATCCGGCAATACGACACCGGTCAGGGCATGCAGATCCCCCAGGTTATCGCCCGCCAGCCGCAGCCGCAAATCCAGGCCGCCCAGGTTCATCGGATCTTCCAGCGTCCCCTGGATAGCGACCCGGGTCGCGCCGGAGCGCACGTCCGCCTGCAAAGGGAAGGGCCGGCTGGCGCTGCGCAGCGCCAGCATGCCGCCGATTTTACCGTCGCCGCTCAGGGGCTCGTTGTTATATTTCCCCGTCACCTTCCAGCCGAAGATATAGTCGTCGGTACGCCGCGCCGCGCCGCTGCCATCCGGATTGACGGCGGTATCGTCCTTGGCCGTTTTTTCATCGCCGCCGGACTTGGCCGCGGTATCGGCCTTGGCCGTTTTTTCATCACCACTGGACTTGGCCGCGGTATCGGCCTTGGCCGTTTTTTCATCACCACTGGACTTGGCCGCGGTATCGGCCTTGGCCGTTTTTTCATCACCACTGGACTTGGCGGCGGTATCGGCCTTGGCCGTTTTATCATCACCACTGGACTTGGCCGCGGTATCGGCCTTGGCCGTTTTTTCATCACCACTGGACTTGGCGGCGGTATCGGCCTTGGCCGTTTTATCATCGCCGCCAGATTTGGCCGAGGTATCATCGGCCTTGGCCGTTTTGTCGCCGCCCGCGCTGGAGGCGTCGCCCCGGGTGGTATTATCCTTGGTGCTGGCGCCGGCCAGCTCCGCGTAAGGGATAGGCTTGCCCAGCGGATTGACCGTCATATGAATGTCGGCCTTGGTTATCGGGTCGAGAAAGTCAATTTTCCCCTGGTCAAAGGCAATATCGTCCACCTTGAATGACCAGGCGGAAGGCGGCGTGTCCTGCTGCGGCTGATCGCTGTTGGCCAGGTTAAAGGTCCAGTTGTTCTTACCGTTGGCCAAACGCTTTAACGCGGCGTCGGGGCTGAAAAGAGTAATGCGCGGGAGGTAGATCTCCTTATGCAGCAACGCCAGCGGCGACAGACTGGCCTCCACCCGTTTCAGCCGGGCGGTATAATCCCCGGGCACGTCGGGCGGGTTGCCGAGTACCACGTCTTCCGCATGCAGATGCGGCCAGGGGATCCATGCCCGCCATCCCGCCTCGTCCCGCTGGCGCGACCACTGTACGCCCAGGTCGCCGTTAATGGCGAAGGGCCGGTGCAGCTCGGCGGTAACCTTTTCATTGATCGTGGGCTTCAGGCGATTCAGATCGTAGGTGGCGATAAAAATAACGATGGCAATCAATACCACCACTAAAAATAATACAATGCCTAAGATCGCCTTTTTCGTCCGGGTCATGGTGATAACATTCCTCATTAAACGGCCTTATGTCATTAATCATAGTTGAGGATTTCGGACCTGAGGCAGGATAATGATTGAATTTGTTACTGAAAATAGTGATTATCCCTGCACAAGGGCCCCCGCAGGGCGCGATCTAAGTCATGAAAAATTAAAACAACGTTTCAGTGCTATTGACGGCGGCGACCAATCTAGTGAGACTAAGTGCGTTAACCCCTTTCTATTCACTTTATTCATACAGGCTCGCAGTAAATGACAACCAAAAACATTGCCGTTATCGGCGAATGCATGATTGAACTGTCCGAAAAAGGCACCGATGTTAAACGCGGGTTTGGCGGCGATACCCTCAATACCTCGGTGTATATTGCGCGGCTGGTCACCTCGGGCGAGCTGGACGTACATTACGTCACCGCGCTCGGCACCGACACCTTCAGTGAAGACATGATCGGCGCATGGCGGCAGGAAGGGGTGAAAACCGATCTTATCCAGCGCCTGGATAACCGTTTGCCGGGCTTATATTATATCGAGACCGACGCCACCGGCGAGCGCACCTTCTATTACTGGCGTAATGAAGCCGCCGCGCGCTACTGGCTGGAAAGCGCGGATTCAGAGCGTATCTGCCGGGAGCTGGCGGGTTTTGATTATCTTTATTTGAGCGGCATCAGCATCGCCATCCTCAGCGCCGAAAGCCGCCAGCGCCTGCTGGCGCTGCTGAAAACCTGCCGGGATAACGGCGGCAAGGTCATCTTTGACAATAACTATCGTCCGCGCCTGTGGGCGAGCAGGGAAGAAACCCAAAGCGCATATCGGGATATCCTCACCCACACCGATATCGCCTTCCTGACCCTGGACGATGAAGATATGCTGTGGGGCAAACAGCCGGTGGACGAGGTCATTAAGCGCACCCGCGGCTGGGGCGTGCAGGAAATTGTCATCAAACGCGGCGCCGAGTCCTGTCTGGTAACGACCCGGGAAGGGGAACTGCTGGACGTGCCGGCGATCAAACTGCCGAAGGACAAGGTGGTCGATACCACCGCCGCGGGCGACTCGTTCAGCGCCGGCTATCTGGCGGTGCGCCTGACCGGCGGCGACGCGGTCTCTGCGGCCAAATGCGGCCACCTGACCGCCAGCACGGTGATCCAATATCGCGGCGCCATCATTCCACGCGACGCAATGCCCGCAATACCTGCATAAGCCCATGATGCGTGAGGCGGCGAATGCCCTTTCCTGGCTATCGCCGCCATCATGCCCGCCGTTATTGCGTTGAAACCAGCCCCGCCCAGCCCGCATCAAGACGGCGGCGGGATATCCGTGACTTCCGGTTTGCTCTCATCGACGGCTGCCGGCTGCGGTCCCGGCGCCATGATATGCTCGTAGGTTTCCTGCAGCGCCTTCATATTCATTTCCGGCTCGCCCTTGGGCTGCATCAGCACCAGCGTGGCGTTTTGCGATAGCTGCGAGCGCAACTCTTCATTAAGCATCTGCAGCGTCAGCTTAGACAAAAACGCGTTGCGCAGCTTCTGGTACTGCTCCGGCGCGATATCCACCACGTCATTTTGCTGTGAACGCAGACGCTGGCTCATTAATATGTCGGTATCGGTACGGGCGTAAGTGGCGAACAGCGTGCCCAGCTCGCCGGTCTTGCGCGCCATAAGCGCGTCGAACTCCGCCTTGCTCAGGCCGTTATTGCGCAGGTTCGCCAGCTCATGGGAAACGAAGGTCAACGCGGCCGCCAGGTTGTCCATGGCGGTGTCCATATGCACGGCGCACTGGGAGCGCTGGTAATGCACATTACAATCGAAACGCAGGTTGGTCTGCTTCAGGTTGCTGTCTTGCATGGCCTGCTGGACATGCAAGAACAGCGCCTCGCGGGCCAGATCGCTGCGCCAGTAGCGATCCAGGGAGCGCGAATCGCGGATAGGCTGCCAGGGAGTATCCCATACCAGCTTCAGGCTATCTTCTTTGGCGTCCTCGCTCATCAGGCTGACCGGCTGTGCCACCAGCGGCGACAACGCCGGCAGCGTGGAAGGCGTATCGCGCTTGCCCTTCAGCGATGAGAACGTTTTGACGATCTGCTCGTTCAGCCCGCGATTGTCGACGTTGCCCACCACATACAGCGTCATGGCGTCCGGCGTATACCAGCGCTGATAGAATTGCTGCAACTGCTGGCCGCTCACCGGCGCGGCCGCCTGCCGGCTCGGATCGTGGGCCAGCAAGACCGACCCTTTAAGGCGGTAATGCCACCAGGGGCTGCCGGCATTGGCGGGGGCGGTCGCCACCGGATCGGCCCCTTCCAGGGCGGCATGCAGCGTGGTGGGATTAATGGTTAAATGGCCGCCGGTGTTCATCATCCATTTCAGCGCCTCTTTCAACAGCTCGGGGCGGCCGTTGGGCAGGCTCAGGCTGTAAAGCGTGTAATCGTAGGAGATGACGGCCGGAGGCTGCGGACGTTCGCGGTCCACGCCCTGTTGCCAGAGTGATTTCAGCTGCGCGGAGGAAAAGTTTTCACTGTGTGTCAACGCCAGGCGCGGAAGCAGGCGCGCAAAACCGGTCTGCTGCGCGTTTTCAGCCAGCGAACCGGTATTCACCATTAAGCGTAATTCAATACGATCGTTCGGCCGTTGCGGTGTTGCCAACACTTGCCAGGAGAAGCCATTACTGAGTTTACCCTGTTGCCAGGCGGGATCGGGTTGTAATGCTTCTGCCTGAACATTGCCACCCACCGTCGCCAGTAACACTCCACTCATGAAAAGACGAATTCCGGTGCCCTGCATGTGAACCCCTACTCAATAACTGCCTATTAAAATATGTAATCTCACTCAGACGGTTTACCGTGCGTTCCATCGATTAGTACTTTTTCCGTCGGAAAAAAGCGTGGCGCAAAGTGTACCATGTTGTTAGACCGCAGACCTTTGCGGATGTCACGGCACGGCATAAAATAGTACCGCCTGGGGTATAAACGAGATAAAAATAGGCGTAACAGGGCATTACCGGCCGTATCGCCATGCATCGGCCGGTAAAAGGGGGGCAAAAACAGCAGGAAATGATCAGGTTCCGGAGGCGGCCGTTTTCGTGGGTTTAAGCACCGCGTTCAGCTGTTTTTCATCCAGTTGATCACACCACTTGGCCACGACGATAGTGGCGACGCCATTGCCCACCAGGTTGGTCAGCGCGCGGGCCTCGGACATAAACCGGTCAATGCCGAGGATAAGCGCCAGCCCGGCCACCGGCAGGTGCCCGACCGCCGACAGGGTCGCGGCCAGGACGATAAAGCCGCTGCCGGTGACGCCCGCCGCCCCCTTGCTTGACAGCAGCAATACCACCAGCAGGGTCACCTGATGGATGATGTCCATATGGCTATTGGTGGCCTGGGCGATAAACACCGCCGCCATGGTCAGGTAGATGGACGTGCCATCGAGGTTAAAGGAATAGCCGGTGGGGATCACCAGGCCCACCACCGATTTTTCGCAGCCGGCGCGCTCCATTTTATCAAGCATGCGCGGCAGCGCCGACTCGGAAGAAGAGGTGCCGAGCACAATCAGCAGTTCTTCTTTGATATAGTTGATAAAACGGAAGATATTAAAGCCGGTGACCCGCGCAATCAGCCCCAGCACCACCACCACGAACAGGATGCAGGTCAGATAGAAACAGGCGATAAGCTGCCCCAGCTGTATCAGCGACCCCAGGCCATACTTGCCGATGGTAAAGGCCATGGCCCCGAATGCGCCTATCGGCGCCAGGCGCATGATCATATTGATAATGCCGAAAATCACCTTGGCGAAGCTGTCGATAACGTTAAAAATCACCTGGCCCTTTTCGCCCAGGCGGTGGAGGGCGAAACCGAACAACACCGCGAACAGAAGCACCTGCAGGATATTGCCGCTGGCGAAAGCGCCGATTACGCTCGCCGGGATGATATCCATCAGAAACGCCACCAGTCCCTGCTGCTCGGCCTGCTGCGCATAGATCGCCACCGCCTTGGCATCCAGGGTGGCCGGATCGATATTCATGCCAGCGCCCGGTTGCACCACGTTAACGATAATCAGGCCGATAATCAGCGCTATGGTGCTGACGATCTCAAAATACAGCAGCGCCACCGCCCCGGTGCGGCCCACCTCTTTCAGGCTTTCCATGCCCGCGATACCGGTGACCACGGTACAAAAGATAACCGGTGCAATGATCATCTTGATTAATTTAACAAAACCATCGCCCAGGGGTTTCATGTCCGCGCCCAGTTCCGGATAGAAATGCCCGAGCAGGATCCCTGCCGCAATGGCCACCAGGACCTGAAGATAAAGGCTTTTAAACGGGTTGAATGTCATACGCCAACCTTATTCATTAGTTATACGCGTTTAAGTGGGTTGAATATGTAGCAAGGATATTAATGATTTGATAATGAATTACATATCTCGAAATACCAATACACCACCGCGCGGGGGTTGTCGGCAGGCAACGGAGAGAAATTAGAATTGAAACGCTTCAGTTGGACTTTAGAAACTATAGTAACCGGCCATGGGAAGCGGCACACGGCCGCACCGGCGATCAAACGGCGGCGAGATGCAGGAAACGCTGCTCGAAATCCTCCTGGGGCAGAGGCTCGGAAAACAGGTAGCCCTGTCCCCAGCTGATGTTATGATCCAGCAGGCATTGCAGCTGCGCCTGGGTTTCCACGCCTTCAGCGATAACCGGCAGCGACAGCACCTCGGCAATGGCGCTGACAATACGCAGCATCACCAAATCCTCCGGCAGTTTTTCGATAAAACTCCGGTCGATTTTCAGCAAATCAATGGGCAGGTTGCGCAACCGGTCCAGATAATAAAGGCTGGAGTAGCCCATGCCGAAGTCATCCAGCGCAATCAAAATCCCCAGCTCGCGCATTTGCCGCAGCAGGCCGAGGGAGTGCTCGAATTCAGTAATGCGCGCGGTCTCGGTGATTTCCAGCACCAGTTGTGCGGGCGCGATCTCGTAGCGGGCCAGCAGCACTTTGAGAAACGGCACCAGATTGGATTCCTGCAGTTGTTTGGCCGAGAGGTTCACCGCCAGCTGGAGATGGATACCGCGTTTACGCCATTGCGCCAGAATGCGGCAGGAGGCTTCCAAGACCCAGTTGCCCAGCGGCACCATCGCGCCGATTTCTTCGGCGCCGCTGATGAAATCCGACGGCAGCGAGTAACTGCCGTCATCCTGGCGCCAGCGCAGCAAGACCTCCGCGCCAATCAGCCGCCGGTCGCGAATATCCACCTGCGGCTGGAAGAACAGTGCGCAGCGTTCCTGCTCTATGCCTTCCAGGATGGTGCTTTCCAGCGTCATGCGCCGGTGAACCATGGCGGTGAGCTTGGGCTCGAAGAATAAGATCTGGTTTTTGCCGTTGTCATGGGCCAGCATCATGGCGGACGTGGCGCGCCGCAGCAGTTGATGCGCGGACTCGTCGTTGCGCAGTCTCAGGGCAATGCCGATGCTGGCGGCGGGACGCAGCGACAGGCTACCGATGGCCAGGGGGGCATTAATGCTTTTCATGATGCCCTGCGCCAGCTGCATTCCTTCGTAAGCGTTCTGGATTCCGTGATCGAACAACGCGAATTCATTGTGATTGAGCTGGCCGAGAAAACGATGATCGTTAAGGTGCCGCTTAAGCTGCCGGGTCAGCGTCATCAGCAGGATGCCCCGTTGCGCCTCGGTAAGAATGCCGGTGGCTTCCTGTAGCGTGCTGATACTGATGACCAGCAGGCAATATTGCTGCATATCCCGGCACAGGGCCATGCGCGAATCCAGCATGGCGGTAAACAGGTTTTTATTCGGCAGCGCGGTCTCGGCATGGCGGGTCGACAGCCGGTTAAGATCGTCGAACATGCCGGCCAGTATCTGCTGGTTGCGATTATAGCTGCGCACCAGCACGCCAAGCTCGTCGTCGCGGTGCATATCCGGCAGCGAAAGCTGGTGGCGGGGAATGTCCTGCGCCGGCAGCGTTTCCAGACTGCGGGCGATTTCACGCAGGGGATGGACCATCAGGCGGTTAATACACCAGGTGATCGCAATCGTCAGCACCAGCGCCAGCAGGAGATAGGTGGACATCATGGTGGAAAACGCGCTGGCGATAAACTGGTACAACCGGTAGGAGTCGGCTTGCAATACCAGCGACGCCAGGGCCCGTGGATGCGAAGGCCGCGGAAGCGCGTACAGCGGCACCGAGATTTCCACTGGCAGCCGGAACAGGCGCTCTATCAGCGCCGGCACCGGCCGCTCCGGCGGAAAATCCGCGTGCAGCACCTGGAAATCATCCGGCAGCACCACATCCGCCCGGCTCAGGATGCCCACCGGCTTCAGGGTGGCGAGAATCCGCTCGGCCTGCGGCACGTCTCCCTTTAATACCGCGCTGGATAAAGGCTGACGCACCGACATGGCTATATTTTGCAGCTGCTGGGCGTAATCCTCACGGCGCTGCTGCACAAAATGGAACAGCTGGATCACAATGAAAATGCAAATAGTCACCAGCGCCACGCCTGACACCGTAGCCATTTGTTTAATCGTTAATGAACGTCTGATCCGCAAACTGTTCTCCAAGGCGTTTTTCAGCTCGACCCGTTACGCTCCCTAACCCGGCGGACGGTTACCCGGCTCACCCCGGCCCCGGCCATGACGAAGGACAGCGCATATTTTCGCGATTCGGGCAGCAAAAGTTGCCGGGCGGGCCGCAGAGCGATTTTGTGCATACTAATATATACTATCTCACGCCGGGTTTTATTTTTTAAAACAGGCATTTCGTCTCTTTAACGCTTATCGGCGACACTCGGTTATAATGACGACGTTTTACCTAGGAATATTCTGATTCATGGCGGTCCTGGCGCGCGCCGGTGGGGTAGATAGGGCATTAATCCCCGCGCATCCCTGACGTTGCGGCGCTGGCGTGAAGAACAACAGCTGTGTAAAATGCAATCAGCGCCTTACATCAGTTTTGTTGCAGTTTGAAATGCCATTATTTTAACAAGACATTACGTTTTCTTTATAATTTTTCGCAGGCATCACGAATGGGATAGCATGAGCAGAGGATAATGGCATTTCCCAGGCTATCGCTTTTATTCATAGCCGCCCCATGCCGGCGTTGAAGATTTACATTTTCACTGCTTCGGCACTCAAGACGGGACTATAATTTTACCGCAGCTCAATGTGTTTCATTTGATTTAACTTTGTAAAAAATTGAAACTTGTATTAGTTTGTCTTGAGGACCTTCTCATTCATTTCATTGTGCCAGGCTCGAGGCCCATTACCATCCCTAACATAACCCGCGGGCGCCGTCTTGTTCATAAGATAATGCGGTCCGCAGAGTGGTCGCGCAAATTTATCCGGTGAGGTAGGAATGAATAATTACGATGATATTAAGCGGTTTAAAGAAAAACTCAATATGGAAGGCATTGATTATAAAGAAATCGCTGAAAGCAATCCTAATATTACCGCGCATAACTGGGCGATTATAAAACAAGTGGCCACGGCCGATGAACCTTTTCATCCCCTGGAGCAGGGGCGCCCCACACAGCCCACCCCCGCTCCCGTCTCGGATAAAGAATTCAGCGCATCGCCGCTGGGGCAACCGCTGGCGGCCCAGCAGCCGCGCGCGGGCGGAAATATTAATCGGGACATTGGCGCCATAAACGCCCACTATCAGCCGCAGGCCTCAACAGCGGCGGAGTCTTTTGCTTCCCCCCTGATGAGCGCGGTCGGCAAGGCGCTGCCGGCGATAGGCCCCGTGGCGCCCGTCGCCACGCCCCAGGACGGCAATGCGCCCGCGGGCGCCGCGTTTCTTAACGCCATACAGCAGGAATTTGCCGCTCCGCCCGCCGCCGTGCCCACGCGGTCACAGGAACCCGCCGCGGCATCGCCCTTCGACGCCGGGCAACATGGCCGCCCCGCCGCGGCATCGCCTTTCGACGCCGGGCAACACGGCCGCCCCGCCGCGGCATCGCTTTTCGACGCCGGGCAACACGGCCGCCCCGCCGCGGCATCGCTCTTTGACGCAGCGCGGCATGACCAACCCGCCCGGACGTCTTCTACGGCGGCGTCATCGGTCCGGGCGCCGGCCAATGCCGCCGGTACCATGCGCTTTAATGGTCTGTTTAACCGGAAATCCCAGTCATCGGCAATGCCGTCGGGTCGGGATACGCCCCTTTCACTTCTTTTAGAGAATATTGCGTTATGCCGTTAGTCTGTGTCTGTTCGCCGAAGGGCGGCGTGGGTAAAACAACCGTCAGCGCCAATCTTGCCTACGCCCTGGCCCGCAGCGGCAGCAAGGTGCTGGTTATCGATTTCGATGTGCAAAACGCGCTGCGGCTGCATTTCGGCGTACCGATTTCCGATACCCGCGGCTACGTGGCACAGGCCACCACCGCCGTGGACTGGAGTCAGTTTATCCTGAAAGCCGACGCCAATCTGTTTGTCCTGCCCTATGGCGAGGTGGAGGAAGAACAGCGTCTGGCGTTTGAAAACGCCATCAGCCGCGATCCGCATTTCCTGCTGCGCGGATTAAACACGGTATTAAATTACCCCGGCCTGGTGGTCATCGCCGATTTTCCTCCCGGCCCGGTGGCGGCGTTAAAAGCCGTGCAACCCTTCGCGGATATGCACATTGTGGTCATGCTGGCGGATACCGCCTCGCTTTCCTTATTACCGCAAATGGAAAACCACAAATTCCTCGGCGCGCCGATGAATAACCGCCTTGGGGAATATTATGTGGTTAATCAAAGCGATATGCGCCGCAACTTAAGCCGCGACGTATCGCAGTTTTTTGAACAGCGTCTGGGCGACCGGTTATTAGGCACCATACACCGCGATGAGTGCGTACCCGAAGCCAACGCGTCGCAGCGTTCAATCATTGAATTCAGCCCGGTGTCCGCCGCCGCGTTCGATATAGAACTCATCAGCAAAAAAGTCGCCGCCATTGTCGGCGTGAAAGTGGGCGATGGCGAGTTTTATGCCATGCCTAATCACGGCATCAAATAATAAGCACAGGAACAGGCATGAATAAGTTTCTATTTTCTATACTGCTTTTACTGTTACTGCCTGTTGCCGTGCTTATCATCATCACGCCGATGGACAGCGACAAACAATACATCTTCGGCCTGTTCAGTATCGGACTGATGTTGCTGCTGGGCGTAAGTAAAAGCCATTTAATCAGCGTCATCATGATAGTGATGTCTTTTTTGATGTCCACCCGCTATATCTATTGGCGCGCTACCGAAACGCTGCACTTTAATTCGGTGATTGAAGCGGTATTGGGGATCGGCCTGTTTATTGCCGAAATGTATGCCTGGGTTATCCTGGTGCTGGGTTACCTGCAAACCACCTGGCCGTTAAAGCGCAAAATTGAACCTATGCCGGACGACCCGGCCACCTGGCCGACGGTGGATGTCTACGTCCCGTCCTATAACGAGAGCCTGGACGTGGTGCGTGATACCGTCCTTGCGGCGCAGTGTATCGACTACCCGCGCGACAAGATGAAAATCTATATTCTGGACGACGGTAAACGCAATGAATTCGCGGTGTTTGCCGCCGATGCCGGGGTGGGTTATATCACCCGTAACGATAATAAGCATGCCAAGGCCGGCAACCTTAACCATGCGATGACCGTGACCAAAGGCGAGTTTATCTGCGTATTCGACTGCGATCATGTCGCCACCCGTGGTTTCCTGCAGGCCACCGTGGGCAGCTTTTTGATTGACGATCGCCTGGCGCTGATCCAAACGCCCCACCACTTCTATTCTCCCGATCCGTTCGAGCGCAACCTGTCGGCGGCGCGCGATATCCCCAACGAAGGCGCGCTGTTCTACGGGCCGGTGCAGCAAGGCAACGATAACTGGAACGCCACCTTTTTTTGCGGGTCCTGTGCGGTGATCCGGCGCAGCGCGCTGGAAGAAATCGGCGGATTCGCGGTGGAAACCGTCACCGAGGACGCCCATACCGCGCTGAAGCTGCAGCGGCTGGGCTGGAACTCCGCCTTTCTGTCCATTCCGCTGGCGGCGGGTCTTGCCACCGAGCGCCTGGGGCTGCATGTTATCCAGCGTACCCGCTGGGCGCGGGGCATGACCCAGATTTTTCGTCTGGACAATCCGTTATTCGGCCGCGGCCTCAAGTGGCAACAGCGTTTGTGTTATCTCAACGCCATGCTGCATTTCCAATACGGCCTGCCGCGCGTGGCGTTCCTGACCGCGCCGCTGGCGTATTTATTGTTTAACCAAAATATTATCGCCTCTTCCGCCAGCGCCATATTTGCCTATGTTTTGCCGCATTTGTTCCTGGCCATCTATATCAATTCCCGCATGAACGGGCGTTTCCGCTATACCTTCTGGGGTGAAATTTACGAAACGACCATGGCGTTCCATTTGATTATCCCCACCCTGCTGACCCTGATTTCCCCCCGGCACGGTAAGTTTAACGTCACCGATAAAGGCGGGTTACTGGATGTCGGCTTCTTTGATTTCCATATCGTCAAACCCCATCTGATCGTGGCGGTGCTTCTGGGCATGGGTATTGCCGCCGGGGTGGTGCGCGCGGTCATGCATGACTATTTTAACGTCGATCCCCGGGTGATTTTGCTCAATATCGTCTGGGCGTCCCTGAGCGTCATCATTTTGCTGGCGGCGATTGCGGTGGCCAAGGAAACGCGCCAGATCCGCAAGACCATCCGTATCGATGTCAGCATCCCGGCCATTATCCACTACGCCAGCGGTATTTCGGTGCGCACCGAAACCCTGGACCTCTCCATGGGCGGGATGAAGCTGGTAACCCCCGACGACCGCTATCAAACCGATCGCATCGAGGAAGTGGAACTGCGGCTGCAGTCCGGCGCGGTCTGTATCCCGGTAAGCCTGATTGGTGCCGACGCCAGCGTTATTCGCCTGATGTTCGAAGCGATGCCGCTGGAAAAACGACGTGAGCTGGTGCGCGTGGTGCTGGCACGCGCGGATGCCTGGATTGTGCCGCCCTATCCGAAAGATCGGCCGCTGCACTCATTTGCCAGCATTGTCCGCTGCGTCTTCGAGCTCTTTTACAACACCTGGAAAGAGCGCGGCCAAAAAAGAAAGAATGCCAAGTCCGCAGGACCTGGCGAAGCGACCTAAGCTCACGCGGAAAAAATTGCATGCCATTTCGTATCAGGAAGATAGCCCATTGTGTATTACTGATCGCCGCCTTGGGCGGCCTCGGCGCCACGGCATGCGTCGGGGCGGCCTTTGCCGCCGATCCGCAGGCCGCGCCGGTTTATCACCTGCCGCCGCTTCCGGCGGCGCAGGATACTGGCGGCGCGGGCGCCCAGTCCGCTGACGATACGCGCCAATCCCCGGCCGCCGACCCGGCGGCAACCGGTGCCGGCGCGGCGGCCGATGGCAGCGCGCCACCAACCGCAAGCGCCGTCGGCACACCTGCCGGCGGCCTGCCGATGGATTTTCCCCCGCCGGTAATAAGCGTGGCGCCGCAGGCCGCCGCGCCGGGCCAGGGCGTGGATAGCCAACTGGCGCAGGTGACCCCCCTCAACGATGACACTATCAGTGTTGCCGGCATGGGCCAGCCGAACGGCCTCACGCTGAGCGGCGGCCAGCTCCAGTCCGGCATTGTGTTTACCCTGCCCCGCGATCAGGTGGCGACCACCGCCCGGCTATACCTGGCGCTGAAAGTCTCCCCGGCCCTGGCCGCGCGGGACACCAGCCTGCGCCTGATGCTCAACGGCCAGGAACTGGGCAATGTGGCGCTTAGCCAGGCCAGCGCCACGGATAATGTCTATGAGCTGGATATTCCGGCGGCGATGATTGTCAGTAACAACAACCTTAGCTTTAGCGTGAATGACGACAATACCCTGACGTGCGAGCGGGATCTGTCGGATAAATATTGGGTGACCGTCCTGCCCACCAGCCATTTGCAGTTGAGCAGCCAGATACTGGATATCGGCCGCGACTTAAGCCATTTCCCGCGCCCGTTTTACGATCCGCTGTCGATGAAGGGCTCGTCGGTGGCGTTTATCTTCGGCCAGACGGTCAAATCCGACGCGGTGGCGGCCGCCAGCATGCTGGCGTCCTATTTTGGCCTGCTGTCCAGCTACCGTAATATGGAATTCCCGGTGCACCTGAACGAGCTGCCGGCGCAAAACGGCATCCTGTTCGGCCAGCCCGGCGATAAAATCGCCGATATCACCCTGCCGCAGGTAACCGGCCCCACGCTGCAGATGATCGATAATCCGCTCAATCCGGTGTATAAGCTGTTGCTGGTGGTGGGGCGCAACGGTAATGAAATGCGCCAGGCCGCCTATCGCCTGATTTCGTCGCCGCTGCCGGCCAGGCAGGATGTCATCCAGGTGCAGAACCAGACTATCCCGTTACGCCAGCCCTACGACGCGCCGCGCTGGATTGACACCACCAAGCCGGTCTATCTGAAGGATCTGGCGCAAAACCCGGAATCGCTGACCGCCAACGGCCTGTATCACGACGGCATACGCATCGGCTTTCGCGCCGCCCCGGATCTGTTTATGTGGGATGGCGATTTCATCCCGGTAAAAATTGATTACCGCTTTCCGACCGAAAACTGGATAGACGAAGATTCGTCGCAATTGAGCATTACGCTTAACGGCACCTTCCTGCACAGTTTACCGGTCAATAAGCACGGGCTGGTGGAAACCGCCTGGCGCAAGCTGGGCGGCGATACCCGCCAGGAAACCTTTACCCTGCAGCTGGCGCCTTATCTGATTTACGGCGATAACCAAATGGAATTTTATTTCGCCCTGAAGCCTAAGGCCGACGCGCCCTGCAGCCTGCTGACCAGCAATAATATCAAAAGCCGCATCGACCCGGACTCAACCATCGACCTGAGCCGGACTCACCATTTTACGCTATTGCCCAACCTGTCCTATTACGTCGGCGCGTCATTTCCCTTTAGCCGGCTGGCGGATTTCTCCCAAACGGTGATGCTGCTGCCCGCCAAACCGGAGGCCGGTGAAATCGCCACGCTGCTGGCGATGGCCGCCCGCGCCGGCAATGCCACCGGCATCGCCCTCAATCATGTGGATGTACGCCTGGGCCTGCAAGACCATGCCGCCGGCGGCATTCCCCTGGCGGATAAGGATATTCTCGCCTTCGCCTCGCTTAAGCAGACCGATCTGGTGCGCGATTTGCTGGCCGGTTCGCCGTATGAAATGCGCAACGGCCTGCTGTCGGTCAAGGAAGAGACGCTTACCGCCCGCCTGAAAGGCTATTTTACCGGGCGTTTTTTCCGTCAGGGCGTGGAAGCGGACCGTTATCTGGCCTCCACCGACGCCTGGCGGGGATTCCTGAGTTTCGCCTCGCCCTGGGCCGGCAAACGGGTAGTGGTACTGGCCACGGCCACCGACAGCGATCAGTTGTCGCATATTAACGCTGATTTACAGGTACCGGCCATTAATGCCGGCGTTCGCGGCGATATAGCGGTGATCAATGCGGAAAACGGCGTAAAAAGTTTTACCGTGGGCAGCCAGTTCCCCAGCGGGGAGATGCCCTGGTACATGATGATAATCTGGTACGCCAATCAGCATATTATTTTCCTTTCCTTAAGCGGCCTGGTGTTCGCGGTACTGATAGGAAGTTGTATTTACGTTCTGCTGGCGCGGCATGCGGCTAAACGCCTGGCCAATAGCGCGAACAAATAACCGTATCGATAAGATGCGTTGCCTGACTGGGCCATATGGGTAAAAGAAAATGAAACGGCAAATAAAAAAAGACTTAAAAACGCTGTATGTCGCCGGCCTGGCGGGCCTGTCGCTGTTTTCCGCCCTGGCGCAGGCAGCGGATAATAGCCCGGCCATTAACGCGTTGCTGCAGCAGGCAGCCTATTGGCACGAAAAAGCCCATAACGATTTGGCCCAGGAATCGTTACAGAAAATCCTGGCGGTGGATGAAAATAACGCCGATGCCCTGTATCTGCTCTCGCTCTACGCGTTACGCGACGGACAAAAGGCCGAGGCCCAAAAATGGCGCCAGCGGCTGGTCAAGGCCTCGCCAGGCGACGCGCGCCTGCAGAATCTCGACAGCGCCAGCGTACTGCAAACCATCTCGCCGACCCAATTAGCCAATGCGCGCCAACTGGCGGCGCAGGGCAACACGGCGCGCGCCATCGAAAGCTACCGCACCCTGTTCCAGGGCAACCAGCCGCTGGACAGCCTGGCGGTAGAGTATTACGAAACCCTGGCCGGGGTTCCGGCCTCGCGCCCGGACGCTATCGCCGGCCTGCGCAGCCGCGTCAGCCAGCAGCCGTCCGATACGGCCGCCAGGATGGCGCTGGGCAGGATCCTGACCTATGACGAAAACACCCGTCGCGAAGGCGTCGGGCTGCTGGCGCCGATGGCGGCCAATAACAAGGCGGCGGACAACGCCCTGCGCCAGGCGCTGATCTGGATGGCGCCGCAGCCCGGGGATAAAACCGCCTATGACGATTATATGCAACGCCACCCCAGCGACGGCGCGGTATTACGCCATTTTCAGGAAAGCGTGGGCGGCGCTGAAAAGGGACAGGGCTACACAGCCCTGAACAGCGGCGATCTTACGGCGGCGCGCAGCCGGTTCGAGGCGGTGCTGACCACCAACCCCAACGACGGCGACGCCTTGGCCGGGCTGGGTTATATCGCTATGCGCGGCGGTGATTTCAGCGCGGCGGAAAACTACCTTAACCAGGCAATGAAGCAAGGCGGCCCGAACAGCGCCCAATGGGCGGCGCTGGCCAAGGACGCGCATTTTTACGGCGAACTGAACAAAGCCAAAGGCGCCGTCTCGTCCGGCGACCTGAACGCGGCGCTGGCGCTCAGCGAGCCGCTGGCGCAGGCGGAAGGCAGCAAAGGCGTCTCGGCGGAGCTATTCCGCGCCGACGTCTTGCGCCGCAGGGGCGACCTGGCCGGCGCGGAGCAGGCCTATCGCACCGCGCTGTCGAGCGATCCGCAGAATACCGATACCAAGCTGGGACTCTACTATACCCTGCGCCAGGCCAATAAGACCGCCGACGCGCAGCAGGTGCTGGAAACAATACCGGCGGATAAGCGCCCGCAGGTGGCGGCGGGCGGCGTCAACGTCGAGCCGTTGCGCCGCCAGGCCGCGCAGGCAATGCAAGCCAACGATCCGCAGCGGGCGTTGAATTTGCTGCAGCAGGCGCTGGAAAAACAACCGTCCAATATCTGGGTGCGCCTGGATATGGCGCGCATCCTGCAAAAGCAGGGAGACAGCGCGCAGGCCCAGGCCATGATGGCCGCCGCCGGCCAGCGCGGCGCGCCGGCGGACAACCTTTACGCCGCCGCCCTGTTCGCCAGCGAAACTCAGCGCTGGGCCGCGGCGGCGCAGCTGCTGGCCTATATTCCCGACAGCCGGCGCAACCGCGCCATGCGCGATCTGGCCGCGCGGGTAAACTTTAACCAGCAGATGGCGGGCGCCGAACGTTATATCCAGGAGGGCAACCGCACGGCGGCGTTAAACACCCTGCGCGCCCTGGCGCAAACGCCACCCGCCGCGCCGGCAGATGTGGGCAAACTGGCGCAGGATCTGATGACCCTGGGCGACAGCGCCGCCGCGGTGGCGCTGGTACGTAATAATATGCGCGCCGGCGTTAACGGCAATGCCGGTGATTATGCGGCCCAGGTCGGCGTGCTCAACCAGGCCGGCCTGACCGCGGAGGCGGAGGCCTGGATGAATAATCCGCGCATCGTGGCCAGCAGCACGCCGGCCGAACTGAGCCGCATTCGCCAGGGCTCGGTGATTAACCAGGCGGATGAACTGCGCGAACGTGGACAATACGCGGCGGCCTACGATAAGCTCATCGTGGCGATGCAAAGCGATCCGCAAAACGTCGATCTGATGCTGGCCATGGCGCGTCTTTACCAGTCCGGCAAAATGAACGAACAGGCGGCGCGGGTCTATGATTATGTGCTGGTGCGCGAACCGCAAAACGAAGGCGCCCGCGAAGGCGCCGCCAACGCGGCCCTGGCCCAGGGCGATATCGCCCGCGCCAAACGGCTGGTGGCCGGCATGCAGGGACCGCGTTCGGTAGATCGCATGGTGCTCGAGGCGCGCATTGCGGAAGCGGCAGGGGATCATGAGCAGGCCATCGCCCTGCTGCGCTCCGCCAAAGGCCGGGTCATCGGCCTGAATACCGCCGGCCCCGGCGGCGCGCCGGTTGTCGGTGGGCTGGAAACCGCCGACAATCCCTTCGTTAATAAAACCGTGGCCGCGGCCGCGCCGCGCACCGCTTCCGCCTACGGCACCATATTGCCGTGGCAGCGCTCCGATAGCCCGGCGCCGCTGCCGCTGACCGGCTTGACGCTGGCAACCGCCAGCGCCGAAACGCCGGAAGACCGTACGCTTAAACAAATCAATCAGTTGCTTGATCAGGAACAGCAAAAAACCGCCACCTGGGTGGAAGGCGATGTGGGGATCCGCAGCCGCGACGGCGAAAGCGGCCTGAGCGGCCTGACGGAAATCAAGGCGCCGCTGGTGCTCTCCGGCGTGCCGTTCGACAGCTCGCGGCTGAAACTATCGGTCACGCCGGTTTCGTTAAATTCCGGCTCCACCAGCGGCACGGTCAGCAACCGTTTCGGCACCGGCGCGCTGCAGCAGGGACGCATGGTGGAAAACGCCACCAATAACGCCACCGCCGCCGCCGGCGCCACCACGTCGACCACCACCACGTCCACCACCACCAATTCCGACGGCACCCAGAGCAGCACCACCACCACCACGTCCTCCACCGCGGATGCCGCCTCCACCGTCAATCCCGGCGATTACGCCGCCGATTCCTCCGGTTCGCAGCAGGCCTCCGGCGTGGAGGTCAACCTGGCGCTCAGCGGCGACAGCTACAAGGCCGATGTCGGCACCACGCCTCTGGGCGAGGATCTGAGCTCGCTGGTGGGCGGTCTTCAATGGTCCCCCAGCCTGACCACCTTCAGTAAGCTTATCTTTACCGCCGAACGACGCGCGGTCACCGACAGCCTGCTTTCCTACGTGGGCACGCGGGATAAGATTAGCGGTAAAAAATGGGGGCAGGTCACCAAAAACGGCGGCGGCGTCCAGTACTCCTACGACGACGGCGACGCGGGCCTGTATGCCGGCGTCGGTGGTTACAGTTACCAGGGCGACAATATTCCCGGCAATACCGGCATCACCTCATCGGCGGGATTTTATGTCCGCCCGCTACGCGAGGACCATAGCGAGGTGAAGACCGGTATTAACATTACCTTTATGGATTATGATAAAAACCTCAGCTATTACAGCTACGGCCAGGGAGGCTATTTCAGTCCGCAAAACTATATCAGCGTCTCGCTGCCGGTGGATTACACCCAAAAATATGACGACTGGGACCTGACGCTGGGCGGCTCGGTGGGCTATCAGTCCTATTCACAGGATAAAAGCGCCTACTATCCGAATAATCCGGCGCTGCAAACCGCCCTGGAATCACTAGTGGCCGGCGGATATGTCGATTCGGCCTATTACGACGCCCGTAATGAAAACGGCGTCAGCTATAATGTGCACGCCAACGGCAGCTATAAAATCAATCCCAATATGTCCGTGGGCGGGCAGGTGGGCTACGACACCTTTGGCGACTACTCCGAGAGCACCGCGCTGGTGTACTTTAAATATTTATTGGGTGGTAAATAAGTATGCAGGATATATCTGACGCAACGTCCGAGCTGGTTTACTTCCGCCGGCGGCAATATCAGCCCGGCTGGCAGGATCTGCTTGATATCATGATCTCCGGCATCGCCGCCAATGCCGGCGACGAAGATCGCCGCCAGTTCCTTAACCTGATGGGTAGCCAACTGGCCGGGCGCTTTCCTTTACCCCATGCCGAAACGGTCGGGGATCTGGAAGATGGCTTTAACCGGCTCTGGTCGGAATTCAATTGGGGCTTTGTGCGGCTGCAGCCGGGTGAAACCCATCTCACGTTGATACATCATGCCGTTCCTCCCGCGGCTACGGGCGCTGAGCCGGAGGAGTGGACCGCCGGGCTGGCGGCGATCCTGGAAGGCGCCTATGCTGAATGGATATTAGCCCAGGGCGGACAGCCTCATGTCGCGCTGCGTTGGCAGCAGGACAGCGCGGAAGGCATAATGACTTTTAGTTATCAAAACACTATTTAAGGGATTGAAGCGTTATGAAATTTGCCCGCCATTTGCCGCTGCTGCTCGCTATGTTTTTCGCCCTGCTGACGGGCGCGGCGCAGGCCGACAGCGCCGGCTGGCAACATTATAAAAGCCGCTATATGCTGCCGGAAGGCCGCATTATCGATACCGGCAACCACAATGTCAGCCATACCGAGGGGCAGGGCTACGCCATGCTGCTGGCGGTAAACTATAACGACCGCGCCGCCTTCGATACCCTGTTGAATTGGACCAACCAGCATCTGTACCGTAAAGACATCGGCCTGTACTCCTGGCGCTACGATCCCGCCGCTACCCCGCCGGTGGCCGACATCAACAATGCCTCCGACGGCGACACCCTGATCGCCTGGGCGCTGCTCCAGGCCGGGGACAAGTGGAAACTGCCGAACTATACCGCGGCGTCGAACGCGCTGCAGGCGGCGATAATCAAACACAATGTGATTAAGTTCGCCGGCTTCAACCTGCTGTTGCCGGGGGCGTCGGGCTTTAACCAGACCAGCTCGGTGACGCTCAATCCGTCATACTTTATCTTCCCCGCCTGGCAGGCGTTTTACCAGGCCGGCCATTTGAAGATCTGGAACGATTTAACCGCCGATTCCCTTAAAATCCTGGGGCTGATGCGCTTTGGCGACCCCCGGCTGCCCACCGATTGGGTCACCCTGCGGGCGGATGGCTCCTTGACGCCTTCCGATCGCTGGCCGTCGCGCTTTAGCTTTGACGCGGTGCGCATACCGCTGTATATCAACTGGGCGCAGCGCAACAGCCTGGCGCTTGGGCCGTACGTCGCCTACTGGCGCCAGTTCGACCGGCTGGCCACTCCCGCCTGGGTCGATGTGCTGACCGGCGCCAAGGCCGATTTCATGCTATCGCCGGGCATGCTGGCCATTCGTGACGCCATCATGGGCAACGGCGCGCAGGTCAATGACAATATCCAGCCGCAGGAAGACTACTATTCCGCCAGCCTGCGGATGCTGACGTACTGGTCGCTGAAATAATTACCCGAACTACAAGTGCAGTCGCGTGCGGCCCTCGACAGGGCCACATGCATAAAAAATGTTACCCTTTATCATCGAATTTATTCCTCTTAACATCATCATTGGTCCCCTTGAATACAGTTAACGGATTATAAGAGATTCCCCAGTCGTAATAGTCCGTTTTTTCAATCTTTTTAATTTTGTGTACGATGTAAATGCCAACGGGTAAAAGTATAATTGACATAACCACTTTATAGCACCACGTAGTAGATATGATATTAACTAATTCATAAAATGAATATTTAGATGATAAACTGATTGGATAATCGGTAATCAGCAATACCGCCTGGGCCATCATGGCGGATAAGGTATAGCGGATGATGAAAAAGCGGCCGTTGAAATACACTTTAAGCTTGGATATTAAAAAGCTATTGCAAAAATAAGATGCCGGCATCGAGACCCAGGTCGCAACGGTTACCCGCCAAAAGTCATTGTAGAGGCCATAATAGTGCTGGGAATAGGCATTCGAATCAACTTGAATAACTGCACATATATTTATTAAAAAAACATATATTGTTTGGCATAAAACCACAATCCAAACCGTACGCCCCCCTAATTTATAACCATAAACTTCCGTGGAAATAGTTGATAATAGATAGAATAAAGAAAACACAATGCCACTGGCGGTGATTCTGAAATCACCTAAATTGAACACCTTAAACATCAAGGTATCGCACATGACCATGATAGTCACGGTTAACCCGACAAATAGACCATATAACTTGTAATCTGTGTTCATATAGCTCCCTGTCTAAATATTTAATAATGTCTATATTTAATCGATAAAATATCACTATACTAAAATACATATTACTTGGGACGTGCAAGAAGGATAAATTGATATCATGAATGCGTTATTTTTCCAAAGCCATTTTTATTTATTTTTAAAAATAAAACACTACACGCCATATAACAACCATCATTACGCCATAATTGCATTCAATATTTCATAATATAAATCCATTGAGTTTTAAAATATAATAATTTGAATATACACGCAAAGATATTTATATTTCAGATGGCGCTTATTATCGTCGACATGGACAACGGCGCAAATTCCCCTGGCCCGGCAGTGAATAAAAAAGGGCCGGGGAATTATCCCCGGCCCTTTTTAACGTCCGGCTATCGGCACTATCCGCTGGACTCTCAGCGAATGCCCTGCGCCTCGTCCTGATCGACGGCAAAACAGGCCACCAGCTGGTCGCCGTAGCGCTTAAGCTGCGGCTGCAGTTCGGTACAGGTACCGAAACGGCGGCGGCAGCGGGCGCTGAAGGCGCATCCCGGGGGCGGGTTCAGCGGGCTTGGCAGCTCGCCGGTCAGCTTGATGCGTTCGCGGCGCAGATCCGGGTTCAGCCTGGGTGTGGCCGACAGCAGCGCCTGGGTATAGGGATGGCGCGGATTACTGAAAATCGCCTCTTTGCTGCCCTTCTCCACGCAACGGCCCAGGTACATCACCATCACTTCGTCGGCAATGTGTTCCACCACCGACAGGTCATGGGAAATAAACACATACGACAACCCCATATCCTGCTGCAGGTCCATCATCAGGTTCAGTACCTGGGCGCGCACCGATACGTCCAGGGCCGATACCGGCTCATCGGCGATGACCACGTCGGGGTCGAGCATCAGCCCGCGGGCAATGGCGATACGCTGGCGCTGGCCGCCGGAAAACATATGCGGATAACGATCATAGTATTCGGTACGCAGCCCCACCTTCGCCATCATCGCCAGCGCTTTCTCACGCCGTTCGGCGCGGTTGAGCGAGGTATTGATTTGCAGCGGCTCCTCGAGGATTTGCCCCACCTTCTTGCGCGGGTTCAGCGAGCCGTAGGGGTTCTGGAACACGATCTGGATCTTCTGGCGCCGCAGGTGCGCGGCGGTCACATCAGGTTTCAGCAGATCCTGGCCCAGGTAATGCAACTGCCCGCCCGTGGGCGTTTCAATCATGGTCAGCAGACGGCCGAGGGTGGACTTGCCGCAGCCGGATTCGCCGACCACCGCCAGCGTCTTGCCGCGCTCCAGGGTAAAGGATACCCCGTCCAGGGCCTTGACCATGACCTCCTTGCCGAACAACCCTTTTTTCACCGGGTAGTATTTCTTTAAATCCACCGCGTGCAGCAAGGCGGTTGCCTGCGGATCGTAAATAGTCTCGCTCATCGGGTGGGTCTCCCCGCATCATCCAGCGGATAGTGACATTTAGACTGACGATCCGGCAAATCCCGCAGCTCCGGCTCTACCTGGCGGCAATAATCGGTGGCATAGGGACAGCGCGGGTTCAGCAGGCAGCCGGTGGGGCGATCGTATTTGCCTGGCACCATGCCCGGCAGCGAGGCCAGCCTGGCCTTGTCGGTGGCAAATTCCGGCAGGGAGCGCAGCAGCGCCTGGGTATAGGGGTGGCGCGGCGCGCGGAAGATTTCCGTCGCCTTGCCGGTTTCCACCACCTGGCCGGCGTACATGACGATAATATGATGCGCGGCTTCCGCCACCAGCGCCAGGTCATGGGTAATCAGCACCAGCGCCATATTTTCCCGCTGCTGCAAATCCAGCAGCAGCTCGATGATCTGCGCCTGGATGGTCACATCCAGCGCGGTGGTGGGCTCATCGGCAATCAGCAGCTTGGGACGGCAGGCAATCGCCATGGCGATCATCACGCGCTGGCTCATGCCGCCGGACAGCTGGTGCGGATAGACATCCAGCCTGGATGCCGGCGCGGGAATGCCCACCAGGGTCAGCAGATCGATGGCGCGCTGGCGCCGGGTCCTGCGGTTGCCGCCCTGGTGCACCTTGATGGCTTCCATAATCTGGTAGCCTACGGTGTAGCAAGGGTTAAGGCTGGTCATCGGGTCCTGGAAAATCATGGCGATGTCGGCGCCAATCAGCTGACGGCGCTCGCTGTTGGAGATTTTCTGCAAATCCCGGCCGTTGAATACCAGGTTTTCCGCCATGACGCGGCCGGGAAAATCAATCAGGCCCATAATGGCCAGCGAGCTGACGGACTTGCCGGAGCCGGACTCACCGACGATGCCCACGACCTGGCCCTGTTCCACCTGGTAGCTGATGCGGTCGACGGCACGAAACGGTGTTCCTTCATCACCGAAATGTACCGATAATTTATCTATGGTTAATAACGCCATTGCTTCCTCGTTACTGCTTGAGTTTGGGGTCGAGCGCGTCACGCAGTCCGTCCCCCATCAAATTAAAGGCTAACACGGTGAGCAGGATAATGACCCCCGGGAAGGTCACCACCCACCAGGCACTCTGCGCAAACTGCAGCACATCGGAGAGCATGGTGCCCCACTCCGGTGTCGGCGGCTGCGCGCCCATGCCCAGGAAGCCCAACGCGGCCATGTCAAGGATGGCATTGGAGAAGCCCAGCGACGCCTGCACGATCAAGGGTGCCAGGCAGTTGGGAAGGATGTTGATAAACATCTGGCGCAGGGGTCCGGCGCCGGCCACGCCCGAGGCGGTCACATAGTCGCGGTTCACCTCGCCCAGCACCGCCGCGCGCGTCAGGCGCACGTAATGCGGCAGGGCGACGAACGTCAGCGCCAGCGAGGCGTTGACGATGGAGGGGCCGAAGATGGCCACCAGCACCAGCGCCAGCAGCAGGCTGGGCAGCGCCAGCATGATATCCACCACGCGCATGATGACCACGTCCACCAATCCGCCGATATAACCGGACAACAGCCCGAATATCACGCCGAATATCAGCGACAGGACCACCACCAGGCAACCGACCAGTAGCGAAAGGCGCGCGCCGTACATCAGGCGGGTCATGATATCGCGCCCGACGTCATCGGTGCCCAGGATAAACTGCCAGCTACCGCCCTCCATCCATACCGGCGGGCGCAGCAAGGCCTCGCGGAATTGCTCCGCCGGGCCATGGGGCGCGATGACCCCGGCGCCGATGGCGACGACGAACATCAGGACGATATAGCCCAGGCCGATGACCGCGCCCTTGTTGCGTTTAAAATAGTGCCAGAACTCCTGGAGCGGGGTCATGGGCTTCGGTGCGCCGGTTATTACCGGCTCAGAGATTTCAGTCATTTTCCATTCCCCTATTTCTTGTGGCGAATACGCGGGTTAACCACGCCATACAGCACGTCCACCAGCAGGTTCACCACAATAATCAGGATCGCCACCAATAACACCCCGCCCTGTACCACCGGATAATCACGGCGCTGCAAGGCCTCGACCAGCCAGCGGCCCAGGCCCGGCCAGGAGAAAATCGTTTCCGTCAGGATAGCGCCCGCCAACAGGGTGCCGACCTGCAGCCCGATAACCGTCACCACCGGCAACAGGGCGTTGCGAAGGGCATGGACAATAATGACGCGCATGCGGCTCAGGCCTTTGGCGCGGGCGGTGCGGATATAATCTTCGCTCAGCACTTCCAGCATCGCCGAACGGGTCATGCGCACAATCACCGCCAGCGGGATAGTGCCGAGCACGATGGCCGGCAGCACCATATGCATCACGGCGTCTTTAAAATCCCCCGGCTGGCCCCAAATCAGGGTATCGATCAGCATAAAGCCGGTAAGCGGCATGCTGTCGTCCAGGAAGACCGTGTCGCCCACCCTCCCGGACACCGGGGTGAGGTTAAAGTGCACCGACACCAGCATGATGAGCATCATGCCCCACCAGAAAATAGGCATCGAATAGCCGGCCAGCGAAATACTGACGGCGGTATGATCAAACAGCGAACCGCGTTTGACCGCCGCCAGCACCCCGGCCGGGATACCGACCAGCACGGCAAAAATCATTGCGCAAACACCCAGTTCCAGGGTTGCCTGGAAACGCGGCACGAATTCCTGCCAAACGGGGATGCGGCTTTTAAGCGAAATGCCCAGGTCACCGTGCATAATGCCGACGACATAATGAACATATTGCTGAAATAAGGGTTTATCCAGGCCCAGCGCCGCCATCATCTCTGCGTGGCGCTCGGGGGACATTCCGCGTTCACCCGCCATGATCAGCACCGGATCGCCGGGAATCAAATGGACAAACGCAAACGTCAGCAAGGTAATACCAATAAACGTCGGGATTACGAGTCCCAAACGTCGGAGTATGAACTGCAACATATTCCGAACTCTCTGTTTCTGTAGATAGTTTACCCGGGCGCATTACGCGCCCGGGTTATCAAAGCTCACATCTTCAGGATTCCCCCCTGGCCTCGCTGGCGCGATTCCTTCCCCGGTGCGGCACCGGGGAACACTCCCGCTTCCCCGCATGGGTGGGGGAAGCTCCCTTTAGGGATATGGGGGGTTAATTGACCTTTAGTCTAAAGATACGTTCTCGAAATGATGTTTACCCAGTGGATCGACCACATACCCTTTCACTTCCTTACGCACAGGCTCGTATACCGTGGAATGGGCAACGATAAGCGCCGGCGCCTGATCGTGCATGACCACCTGGGCCTGTTTGTACAGATCCACGCGTTTCGCATGATCGGACGTGCTGCGCGCCGGCTGGATCAGGTCTTCAAACGGCTTGTAGCACCACCTTGAGTAGTTGGAGCCGTCTTTTGCCGCATCGCAGCTGAACAGGGTGGCGAAGAAGTTATCCGGATCCCCATTGTCCCCGGTCCAGCCCATCATAACAGACTGATGCTCGCCGGCCTTGGCGCGTTTGAGGTATTCGCCCCATTCGTAGCTGACGATCTTGGCCTTAACGCCGATTTTAGCCCAGTCGGACTGAATCATTTCCGCCATGCGCCTGGCGTTCGGGTTGTAGGGACGCTGTACCGGCATAGCCCACAAATCGATGGAGAAACCCTCCGGCAAGCCCGCTTCCTTCAGCAGTTCTTTCGCTTTGGCCGGATCGTAAGCGTAATCCTGCACCGCGTCGTTATAGCTCCACATGGTCGGCGGAATCAGGTTTTTCGCCGGCTGGCCCGCGCCCTGGTATACCGCGTCGATGATGGCGGATTTGTTTACCGCGGTGATCAGCGCCTGGCGAACCTTCAGGTTATCCAGCGGTTTTTTCTCGACGTTAAACGCCAGGTAGCCCACGTTCAGGCCCGGCTGTTCCATCAGGTTGATGGTTTTGTCTTCTTTCATGCGCGCGATGTCGGCCGGATTAGGATACGGCATGATCTGGCATTCGTTTTTCTGCAGCTTGGCATAACGTACGGACGCGTCCGGCGTAATGGAGAACACCAGGCGGTCGATTTTCGGCTTGGTGCCCCAATAGTTTTCAAACGCTTTGTACAGGATGCGGGAATCTTTCTGGTACTGCAGCAGTTGGAAGGGGCCGGTACCGATCGGGTTGAGATCGATTTTTTCCGGCGTGCCCGCTTTTTGCATCAGATCGGCATACTGGGCGGACATGATGGAGGCGAAGTCCATGGCCAGGTCGGCCAGGAATGGCGATTCCTCACGGGTCAGGTTGAAGCGCACGGTGTAGTCGTCGACTTTTTCCACGCTGGCGATCAAATCGCCCATGCCCATGCCGTCAAAGTACTCGTAATTGCCGCCGGAGACTTTATGGTAAGGATGGTTGGCGTCTTTCTGCCGCATAAAGGAGAAGATCACGTCGTCTGCGTTGAAATCGCGGGTCGGTTTGAAATCCTTGCTTTCCTGCCACTTCACGCCTTTACGCAGATGGAAAGTATAGGTTTTGCCGTCGGCGCTGACTTCCCACTTTTCGGCCAGGCTCGGAATCACTTCCGTGGTGCCCAGCTTGAAATCGACCAGACGATTGTAGATCGGCACGGAACTGGCATCAAAACTGGTGCCGGACGTGAATAACTGCGGGTTGAACCCTTCAGGCGAGCCCTCTGAACAATATACCAGAGTCTTTGCCTGAACGCTGGCCGCCACGGCTAATGCCGCCAGGCTAATGCCGACCTTCAGTATCCCTGATTTGGTCAAGGAAATTGTCATCATTCTGCTCCATTGTGTGATGTGATGTTGTGTGTTGTACGGCCAGACGCTGTTTTTTTTAATGCTGCGGTCTGTGCAGTGCGCCTTGCGGCATCAGAACCAAAGAAGGGAATATATGCCGGGATGCCCATGAGGCAGCACCCCCCGACGCGTTGAATGCGTGGGACCATTCAAACAATCCATTGCCCCTCCTGAATTCCGAGGCTCCCAATTTGGCAACTGTTTGCCAATACGTCAATATAACCCGTAGGGATTTACACATTTTGTGAGACGCAGCAAACGAAAACAATCCACAGGTGTTTGGCCAAAAATGAAGCACGATCGCCAGTCAATATAGCTAAACTGTGAAGTAATTCACTTTATGACAATGAGTAAGCAGTCATACATACTATTTAAAAACTAAAAAAAAATTTGATCGTGTGGCGAATATATGAACTGTTATTTCAGAATTTCCGGATGAAAGCAGGTAAAAATGCTGACATTGGTTCGCCTTGATGACCATATCGACAACCTTTCCGTCCAGTCTGCCATACTATCTGCGCGCTATCCATCAGCCATAAACAAAGGTTATGACCGACCATAAGAAAACCTTGTTTATTGATGCCGAAAATAAGGATAACTTTGTAATATACTGATAATTATGCTTATTTTTAACGCTAATCGCTCTCTGCAGTATTGACTCCGCAGGACGTTTTATCGGGGGGCGTAATAAAATGAGGCGCAATGCAACAAACCGCTTTATCGGCTATAAATCGCGATAAGATCAAATAACGGCGTCATATTTTCCCTGATAAAAACAAAATAAATAAATTAACTATTTGCTGCCATAAAATAAATAAGTTATTAACCTTAGAGAGAATATGCGCTTGCCGGGAAATCGGTACCATGACGGCGCAGTTAAAATTTCTTTACCTCAATGTGCAGTTTTTTCAAGGCATAATAAAGCTGCCGGGGGGTGATATGGAGCAAACGGGCGGCTTTGGCTTTGACCCCGCCGCTTTTTTCCAGGGCGGCGACCAGGCGATAGCGCAGCTCCTCATCGGCGTCGTCAGGGGCGCCGGCCGTCGCGGTCATGGCGCTCATCATTATTTCCGCCGGCCATAGCGGCGTAGCCGGGCCATACCCCGCCTCGTGGCCCGCCTCCTGCGGCACCGTCTCCTGCTGCCGGCTGATTTCCTGGTTCAAACGCTGGCGCAGGCAGCGCCCGGACAGGCAGGGCAATTGCTGGATAACGCCATCCCGGGCCTGGATGGCGGCATGCTCAAGGCAATTCTCGATATCGCGCACATTCCCCGGCCAATGGCACAGATAGAGTGGCGCCTGGGCCGCCTCGGTCAGCGTGAGCGTCCTGTGATTATCGCGGTTATAACGTTCGAAAAAATAGTTAACCAGGCCGGGAATGTCTTCTTTACGCTCGCGCAGGGCCGGCAGGGCAATGGTGGCGATATGGATGCGATAATAGAGTTCGGCTAAAAAGGTCCCCTGCGCCATCCTCTGCTCCAGGTTTTTCTCGGTGGCGCAAATTATGCGCACATCGCAGGCCAGGGTGCGGGAGCCGCCGAGCGGCTTATACCGCTGTTCTTGTAAAATGCGCAGCAGCCGCTTTTGCAATAACAGGGAAAAATGGCCGATTTCGCTGATAAACAGCGTTCCGCCCGCCGCCAGGGCAATATCGCCGGGATAGCCGGCGACGCTGCCGGAAAAGCCCGCTTCACAACCGAACAATTCGCGCATGATATCGTCGCTGGCAAGGTAATCGCAGCACACTTTAATAAACGGACCGGCGCGATGTTGCGACTGGAGGTGAATCGCCCGGGCGATAACATCCTTACCGGTACCCGGCTCGCCGCGCAATAATACCGCTGAGCGGGTGGGCGCAATGTTTGCCACCGCCGCCAGGGTGCGTTTCATGGCATGGGAATGGGCAATGATCTGATCGACCGCATGGCCGCCGCGTCCTTTACGTGAGCGCGCTTTTCCCGCCGGCCCGCAAAGGTCGATGGCGCAGCGCGGAATGGCTAACCGCCCCGCGGCGAGATCCCCGGTGCCGGCCATATCAGTCTCCGCTCCGGTAATCTTTATAGTTCAGCTGATATTTCGCCATGCGCAGGCCGAGCATGCGCCGGGTCAGGCCCAGCTGCGCCGCCGCCCTGGACATATTGCCCTGGAAGCGGGCCAGCGCCTCGACGATCAGTTCATACTCCATCATGGATAAACGGGCCTCCAGGCCCGACTGTTCGCCAAGCGTGCCCAGCACGGCCGGTTGCAGGGCGGCGGGCAGATGATAGCTGTGGACCACCCCCTCTTCCGCCAGCAATACCGCACGCTCCATCATATTTTCCAGCTCCCGCACGTTGCCCGGCCAGTCGTAGTTGAGCATTAAATTCAGCGCGGGCGTGGAAATGGCAGGGACATCAACCCCCTGTTCCCGGGCAAACCAGGCGTTGAAATGTTCGGCCAGGATCAGGATATCGTTGCCCCGCTCACGCAGCGCTGGAATAGTAATAGGGAAGACATTCAGACGATAGTACAGATCCTCGCGAAAGGTGCCGTTGGTGACCATGGCGGTTAAATCGCAGTGCGTCGCCGCCAGGATGCGCACGTTGACCTTAATTGACTCGTTGCTGCCCAGGCGTTCAAAGCACCGTTCCTGGATCACCCGCAATAGCTTGGCCTGGGCCGAAAGAGATAATTCGCCCACTTCATCCAGGAAAATCGTGCCGCCATCCGCCTCCTCGAACCTTCCGGCCCGGCGCGCGACGGCACCGGTAAAGGCGCCTTTTTCATGGCCGAACAGCTCACTTTCGATGACGCTTTCCGGCAGCGAGGCGCAGTTGAATTTGACAAACGGCCCGCTGCCGCAGCTGCTGTTATAGTGGATGGCGCTGGCGACCCGTTCCTTGCCGACCCCGCTTTCACCGAGGATCAGCACCGTGGTGCGGGCGTGGCTGACTTTGTCAATCATCAGGTAAACCGACTGCATCGCCCTGGAGTTGCCGATGATATTCGCCGGCTTGAATTTTTCCTTCAGCTCTTTATCCAGCCGGGCGCTTTGAGCCTGCAATACCTGCTTATGGGCGCGCTCCAGCAGATGCAGCTCCACCGCCTGGGCAATAGTGGTGGCGATAATGGCCAGCACCTCCAAATCCAGATTTAACAGTTGCCGGTTATTGTATAAACGTTCCACCCCAATGGTGCCCATCACTTTCATGCCGCGCATGATGGGCACGCAAATAAAGGAAAGATGGCCATCGACCGTTTTATCCCAACTGCCGGTGCGATTGAGAAACAACGGCTCTTCGGCAATGATCGGGACAATAATGGGCTGGCGGGTTTCCACCACCCTGCCGGTGATGCCCTCGCCGGGATAATAGACGCCCTTTTCGATTTCATCCTTGGATAAACCGTAGCTTTCATGGATAAAAATCTGGTCGCAGCTGGCATCGTAGAGCGAGATCATCGCCCGGGTAACCTGCAAATGTTTTTGCATCAGCTCCAGCACCAGCTTGAGCGTCTTGGATAAAGAGCCTTCCCTGCTGACCACCTTGCTGACCTCGGACAGCAGGGGCAGCAGTTCGGAGCGGCACTCGCCCAGTTGGCAGGTAAAGGATAACGAATCCGCCAGCGTCGGATGGGCGGATGCGGTGTCATTAAGCATGGCCGGTGGCATAAAGCGCGCCTCCCTTTGGCGCCCAATGGGCGGTGAAGGTCAAAAAACCGATGTGCCGGCATAGGTTTTCCGGCCCGAGTGAGAGTGGTGCAAGTTGCCGGCCATCTATCGTTATATAATTAAATATATAACGATATGATTTGACGTCGTTTTCCCATTGGCGCATTGACGCCAGTGGCTTTTTTGTCTTGTATGTGACAACGGATAATCAACAATGTACGTTTCACGCCGGAGTCAGGCGCCCGGCTGAAGCGGCGCGCCCTGCAGCAGCCTGAGTCCGCATCATCATGTTGATAAAAACCGGGATGGGGACACTCATACCGCGCTGTGGACAAACCGCAGCGATAATGGGATAGCAGGCTGATTATCCCGATAGGTGGTGCCGGCACGCGTTTTAACACATTATTATTAGACCATCCGCCTTCAGCATCTTAGAGAATACGCAGTATTTTTTACTGCTCACACAGGAATAATGCTAATCAGGAAGGTTAAAATTTTTAATAAAAAAATAAATATGCCAAAATGCTGGCTAACTCGTTTATCTTATTTAAGCAAAGATAATGATTTAGGAAATTAAAAAAATAATATCATCCGTGCCGCTGAATTTGTTATTCAACAAATACATTCATAGACAATAACCTGTCGCCAGCAACCCAAAAAATATTGCGGCAATATAGCTTTCAATTGACTTTCAATTAATAATATTTTCACCCATGGACAACAATGCCGGTTTTAAAAAGGTTTCTCTTTGATATTGCCGTTTAACTCTTTGTTAACTTTTTCATGCTTTACTTGCCCTATTAGCACACCCCTATCCGCGTCTTATGTGATGAACCAAATTAATCGGGAATAATTTATTATCATTCAAATAAGGGAATAAATGAATATCGGCGGCTGTGGCAGTTCATCGGGCAACAGATGCGGCAGCTCATCCAGGGGCTGTGGCGGCGGCAATTCCCGTGGAGCATGCGCGACGAACAGCGGCGGGGGTGGCGGTGATTATGCCGGCCGGGTCACCTCGTCGAGAAATGAAGATGTCATGACCGTAACCGCCACCCCTGGCAGACACCACTCCGCTAATCATCATTTTCGTCTGCATGGCGGCGGCAACGGCGGTAATACCAGCGGGAGCGGAGGTTTTAATAATACACAGCAATTAGAGACGGCGAGAAGAAGGGATTTTCAAGCACTTACGGAACAATTTCAATATCACATTAATTTATCAAAAGAAGTGTTGGATAAAGCCCTGGCGGAATGCCAGGAAGATCATGATGGCTATCACTCCCAGCCAAGGCCTGCCACATTGGCGGCGGCGGAGGCGCTGGACAATGATATGCGGGCGCAGGTGTTTTCCGCCCAGCATAAAAAGCAATCCGCCTACCAAGCGCTGAGTGAGATTAACGACCGCCTTTGCCATCTCAGTACCGGCGTTATCGCATTACATAAAGAACTAAGCACTAACCCGAGTACGTCTGTTCGGGAACGCTATTTACGGCAAGAACATCAGCTCAATCTAGAAAAGACCAAACGGAATAATCTTGACCATGCCGCCCGGGCAAGGGCTGGACAGGTGGATAACGCGCTCAAACGGAAAAATGAAACCGGGCAAATTTTAGCGGCAATAAGAAACTCTATTGCAGAACAAAAGGCTGCGGGAGCTCCCCCTGAAGCGCGGAAAGCTGTTGTCAACGCTGAAAACGCCGCAAACTCCCGTAGCGAACCCTTGGCGGATAAAAGTGCTATACCCGCATCGGCAACGCCCTCCATGGTGGGCAATACTGCTATTCCCGCATCGGTATCGCCGTCCATGGTGGACCGTAATGCCATTCCCACATCGGTAATGCCCTCCATGGCGCAGGTTAACGCGCGGCGCGCCATAGCGTTATCCGGTATGGCAGTGGCCCCATCGCCCAGGATGGCGCTGGCGCCGGTCGCCGCCGGCGTAAATGGCGGTATGGCAAACGCCGCCGCCGGCGGGGTTAATGGTCTCGCGCTACGCACCGCGATAAGCGAATTAGGCGCGGCCACGCTCGGGCTGGCAAAACATCCCCTTGGCCTGGGGGTGGGGTTGTTAGCCTACAGCGGCAACGTGGGCGAAGGTAGCGACAAGGTGCCGGGGCGCGACCTGGCGCAACGCTTCGCCACTGCTCCGTTAGATCCGTCTGAACTGGCGTCTGCGCCAGGGGTCAGCTGTGCCGCAGGTAACGCTGTAAAAAATAACCTGCTGGGCGCTGTCGCCGGGGCTGCAGTGGAAAGCGCACCGGTGGCCGGAGCTGCTTGCGATGCTGCCAAAGAAGGCAAAAAAGACGCAGCGCTGGCGCTTGGTAAGGCTGCAACCGAGGTTCAGGCCGCTGTTTGTCGCGACAGCCTGCTGTGTGTGGCGAAACTTATCCTGACTGGACAAAGCGGTAGTACAACGGAAACTGTGCCTGTTGCGGATGATTTGACGGGCGGTAAACTTGAAAACCCATCGTCAAATCAGGATAATAAGAACGTATTTATCTCACCGGATCAGCGAGGAGATCAGAGATTCCGTCACACCGGCAATATCGAACGCAAACCGTATACGGATGAGAGTACGACGGTAACGCCGATACCGGAACATAGTAAAGATAAATTCATTTATCTGTCTAATGGCAAAGATAATAGATTACCCATTTCAGAACCTACGGTGGCAAATAATGGATTGAAAGTTGAATCTAATGCTAAACATACACCTGGAGCACAAGGATCTAGGCCTAATGCCGGGGTGGAGCCGAGAAATTCTTTAGAACTATTTGACCATTCTATTGCTACGAAAGATCCGAAGATAAGGCTAGCCATTGATAATAATGGGAATATTCATCGGTTCTTCAACACTAGCAAAGATGGAAAGGGCAATTTTCACTGGAGTGGCAGCTCGGGAGATGAAAAAAATGCTTTAGGTAACAGGGAATTGGGGAACTTTAACAGAGAAATCAAAGAGCTGAAGGATAAAAAATGATTTTCGGACAACCTTTTGTATTTGCTGTTTTTTACGAATTACTGGAAAAAACAGAGGACAATTACTGGAAATATGGACTTTTTAGTTTTTTTATTGAGGACGAAATATATCCAGCAAAGGGATCTAATTATACATTGTCAATGGCTATTGATTATCTAAAGGATTGTGAGCCTGAAATAACTAATTGCAAAAATAATGAGCTCCTTTTTCCCGACAGCGATTTAGAACTGTTAAGAAAACTGGCACATTCGCATGGAATGCTTCTTGATAGTGATCCTCAAGATTTGGAATTGCCTGACGCAAAGCCGTTAGGCGTTTTTTTAAGCCCACTTGAAGTATCAGACGTTGGCTTTTATTTGTTTTATTATCCTAAAGATGAAGATGAAGAATACTTGATATACACAGCGGATTACGGTAATACAGCTAAAAAAGCCATATTTAAGAAAGGTACTATCAGTAATGTGTTCGCACAACTCCCAATCAAAGATGCTATATAGTTGACTAAAATTCCGGCACCTACGCCGGTATTTTTAACTTATATGCCAGTCCGTATCCGATGATTTAGGAGCGTTACTTGGCTCAATGGATTGGACGATATGGCGTGATTCATCCAAACCTGCCGATCCAGCGGTATGGGAAAACTGGATAGCAGCAGTTAAAAAAGTGGATTGAACAAGAACCCGTTCAACTCTTACCTATGTTGAGTACCCGCGCCCGGCAACGCCCGTCCGGTTGTTGCGCCACCGTAAGCGCCAGCTTTAATGCCGGCAGTTCATGTTTAAACCATTTCGGCACATGATCGCAGGTAATGTCGATTTGTTTAAAGGCTCCCGCGCGGAAAAATGGCAGCAGCACCTGTTTCGAGGTTAAGGCGCCATCGCTTTTCAGCGCGTCGATAAGGTTAAGGCAATATTCCCCCGCGCCCTGGCCGGGCTTGATAACGCTTTGGGCCGCCGCTGCCTGCTCCCGCGGCGCGTTCTCTTCCACAAACTGCCGGATACGCGTCAGGAAACCGGCGGGTTCCCCGGTCAGCCGCCACAATTAGGCGCGGCCGCGCTCGGGCTGGCAAAACATCCCCTCGGCCTGGGGGTGGGGCTGTTAGCCTACAGCGGCAACGTGGGCGAAGGCAGCGATAAAGTGCCGGGGCGCGACCTGGCGCAACGCTTTTCATCTGCTCCAGCGGCTCCGTCTGGACCGGCGTCTGCGCCAGGGATCAGCTTTTCCGCAGGTAACGCTGTGGAGAATAACCTGCTGGGCGCGATCGTAGGTGGTGCGGCGGAAAGTGCAGCGATAGCGGGAGCAGTAGGTCATGGCAGCCAGTCGGAGTCGAACGATGACGACGGCTTCGATATGGGTGGAGACATCTGTGAAGGCACGCGCGAACAGTGTTCGGTACGTGATGGAACGCGCGGGCCGGGACGGATGGAAAGTCGCAACGAAGAGGGCGGCGAGGCTAAACCGAATCTGGGCAAAGACATAGCCAAAGCCGCCGATGCGCAAAAAGCCGAGCTGGGCGGAGTGGGATCGGGAACACCGGGAGGTTGGGGGCCGGAAGACGAAGAGAAAGCCAGAAATAATGACCGAAAAGTTATTACTGTTGAAGAGCTGAGGTCCACCTCCTCAAGGGGGCAAGAAACTTTAGGCAGATCAAAGCTTTTTGAACGAGCAGGTGGAAAAAACGCAGCTAATAAAGAATTTGATGCCTTAGCGCCTGATAATGTTAAACAAATTCCCGGTGGCAGGGTCGGTTCATTGTCTGATGGACGGACAGTCATTATCCGCGAACGTAGTACTGACGGCAGACCTACATTAGAGATACAATCTGGCAGGAATAGAATAAAATTCAGATATGAGGAGTGATTATATATGAAGGAAAAATTAGTTAAACTTGCATATGATGAATGCTCCACGCTGGTTGGTAGCCAATTGATTAATTGTAACTATGCTTCTGGGGCGCTTTTTTTATCTTTACTTGCAAACAATAAAAAAATAAAAATTGCCTTTGATTGGATTTATTGTTTCCGCGTTATTGACGAGGGTGATTTATTGAAAATGCAAGAAGAACAAAAAGGTGAAATGGTCGCTGGCATTTATACTATTTTACATTCACCATATTTGAAGTGGTTTAATGAACAGAGTGCTGATATCCATGCGAAAGAAGGTGTTGTTCACTATTCAATAGTTACAATTGAAGATGTGATAGATGTACTATCGTTAGTTCCACCGGTGATCTCCAGTGAGTAATTTTTTGATTAAAACCCCGGCCTAGCACCGGGGTTCTCCCTCGAGCCAGGACGGTAAAACGGCACTGATATCGCCTGATCAACGCCGTGAGCAAGGTTCTAGGCATACCGGCAACATAGGCGGTAAACCGGTAAGGGGCGGAAATATTTTTGCAAATCCTGGTGCGGATCCTCTTACTATGAGAGATCTGGTTTACCTTTCTCAATAATCTAACAGTAAAATTGAAAACGTCATCACTGAAACATTATCGGGTAAAAAAAACTTCACCAGCTCGACGACGTTAACTACTGACAAAGCATTAGCTGCGGGTTTGAAGTTTTTAGGCTCAAATTACAAGGAAATTGGCAAGACTGGTTCAGGGGTCTACCATAGTGCAGACGGAACAAAAGAATTTAGAATAGATTCAGGTTCTATAAGCGGCATGCATGCTCCCGGTATTCCGCATGTTCATTTTAGTGTAAAAGACCCGGTAACGGGTAAGTATAGTTCGAATAACCATGTTCCTTACGAAGATTAAGGAAAGATGATGATTATGAAAAATGGAACCATAGTTAGTGGAGAGTATAATGGATGGGAAATACAGGTTGTAGATGATACCCTGGGTGATACTGGTGGCTATTATTTAATATTTCAGAACAGTGATAAGGTGGTCTTTGATTATTGGTTTGAAAAAAGAGAATATCTTGATAATCAATTAACCGATTACAGTATCAAATGGAATGATTAGAGGCAGCTTACCCCGACTACTGCCGGGGTTATCACCAGCACCCAAATAGGCATTTAGCATGGGCGATACCTGCGGAAAATCATCCCCTGGACAATGACGGCGCAAGGAACGGAGGTCGAGGACACCTGATTGATTGCCGAGCCACAGGCAGGTCAAGTGCCCAGAATTTGCGCCAGAAGCGGGCTTGACTTTTTAAACGCCCAAGCAGGCAACTCAAGCGTTGCCTGCGATATTGAGCACCAACGCCCGGCAACGCCCGTCCGGTTGTTGCGCCACCGTAAGCGCCAGCTTTAATGCCGGCAGTTCATGTTTAAACCATTTCGGCACATGATCGCAGGTAATGTCGATTTGTTTAAAGGCTCCCGCGCGGAAAAATGGCAGCAGCACCTGTTTCGAGGTTAAGGCGCCATCGCTTTTCAGCGCGTCGATAAGGTTAAGGCAATATTCCCCCGCGCCCTGGCCGGGCTTGATAACGCTTTGGGCCGCCGCTGCCTGCTCCCGCGGTGCGTTTTCTTCCACAAACTGCCGGATACGCGTCAGGAAACCGGCGGGTTCCCCGGTCAGCCGCCACATAGTGATGCCCATGCCGTCAAAATAGGACAGCAGCGCGCCGTGAATAGCGGCGGCGACAAAATGGCGGCAGCCGTCGAGGGACGTCAGCATCTCCAGGGTGCGGGTTCTGATTTCGCTTAATCCCATTTGCGGGCGCAGGGTAAACGGAATATCCGCAACCGGCCGCCAACCGTCGGCGGTTGATTCATACACCCGCACCGCGCCTGGCTGGTACAGCGAGGCGGCCCGGCCGCCGGCATCGATAAATACCGCTATCTTCATTTTCCACTCCCTAAAATCCGTGCTGTTTACCCTTCATTGAAATGATATCAATACGCAGCACCAGGGTGGCGCGCACATTGGCGGCGGGAAAGGTCCAGGCTTTGTCGCTGAAGCGGGCGACAATCAGGTTAAGCGCGGCGATCTTTTCCGCCTCGTCCCGGATAAACACCGCGTTGCCCAGACCGATGACCGTACGGTGCCTGGCCTCGAAATTACAGATCACCTCGTCTTCCACCACGCCCTGTTCGGTGGAAACCGCAAAACACAGGGTGCTGTTTTTTTTCAGCATCGCTATTTTTGTGCCGGCCCTGGCGGAATGGAAATAAAGCGACGTGCCGTCCCAGGCGTAAAATACCGGTACCATAAAAGGGATATTGTCCTGCGCCAGGGCGATATACATCACCCTGGCGGAGTCCAGGATCGCCGCTATTTCGGCCGGTTGCGTTATTTCCCGTTCATCGCGACGCATGGCGCCGTGCGGATGTCCCGGGGCCGCGCGCGGTTCTGTCGACTGCATAGGTCGTGCCCTCCTTTATCGCGCCTGGGAACCCTGGGTGCCCAAAGCGGTTAAAATCCCCGATAATTCCCGGCAAATGGCGATAATGCCGACCGAATCCGCCAGGGTTGGGGTGCCGTGGTGGTAGTTTTCCAGCGAACAGAGACCAAAGATGTCATCCAGCGCGCGGATTTTGCCGCTTAATGCCGGCGAAAAGAGAATAACCTCCTCCGCCGTATCCATGAGACTGCCATAGTTGTGGTTATACGGCATGCTGCCGTACCAGGCGCAGAGTGCGATGAGATAACACTCCACGGCAATGGACGCCACGTTGAAAACCAGACCGGGCGACTGCGCCTGTTCGGCGAACAGTTCCGCCCGCCGGTGATAGCCTTCGGCATCATGGGAAAGCCGGATAAACTTTTGCCGATCGGATTCAAATAACAGTTTTGACATTGGTTTTATCCTTATGAATGACAGGCCGATACCCATTACCAGACGTTAAGGATCCACTCTTTGTTTTTCTTGTATTCCATATCGGTGAACAGCGCGTTGGCAAACTGCTCCGCCAGCCAGATGGCCCCCGCATAGCCCACCACCGGATGGCGCCATAATCCGGCGCGGTCATAGGTGGGAAACCCAACCCGGACCATGGGGATCTGATTGTCGATGGCGGTAAAGCGCCCTTTGGAATGGCCGAGGATCAAATCCAGTTCCAGCCCTTGGTGGGTAATGCGGTTTTCCAGTTCCCACAGGTCGGCATTGGTAATGATCTCCATGCCGTGATCCACCTGCTCCTGTAGGGCGATAATGCGGGGATCGGTATCATAAAACGCATTATCGTCGCCCAGCAGCAGCAGTACCGGCTTCATTTCCAGATCCAGGCAAAACTCGGCCAGGCCGATGACCAGATCGGGATTGCCGTAAATCGCCACCCGCTTATCGGCCAGGAACATATGCACCAGATCGGTCAAGGCGTCGATGGCGATGCCGCGCTCGCGCACCAGCGATTCCGGAATTGCCTTGCCGGTCAGCTGCCGCAGGTTTTGCAGGAACGTGTCGGTATTACGGATACCAATGGGCGTAGGCCCGATAATGGTGGGGATGGCGAATTGTTCCGCCAGGTAATCCGCCGCCTTGCGTCCTTCATAACGGTTCAGCGCGAGGGTGCCCAGGGCGTTGGCCGTTCCCACCAGGTCCTCGACGGTGGTATTGCCGTGGGAAACAGTGTTGCCGCTGGGCATCACCGGGGAGTCGAAATTTTCAATTTCAAACAGCACGGTGGCATCGATGCGCATTTCCGCCAGCAGATGTTTCAGCGCCGTCACGTCGCCGGGGTTAACCCAGCCGGTGAACAGGTTAATCTTGCCGTTGGGTTCGCTTTTCTTGGCAAAATATTTGATGAAATCCCGCACCGTCACATCGTAGCCGCTTATCATGCTGCCGACAAAACTCGGGGTATGGATCGGGATCAGATAGACCTCGCGGCCGGGAAATTTCTCTTTCAACAGCCCATCGTTAAGCTTGCGCACCACGCCGTCCACGTCGTCGCCGATCACCTCGGTGGAGCAGGTGGTGATAATCGGCACCACCCTGACATGGGGATAGCGCATCAGCAGCACGTCCACCGCCTGCTCCACGCGATCGAGCGCGCCGAATACCGCGCCGTCCTCATGCACCGAGGAAGAGGCGATTTCAAAGCTCTCCTTTAAATGCTGGGAAATCAGCAAACGCACGAACATCACGCAGCCCTGGCCGCCGTGCACGATGCCGATACAATCCTTGACGCCGATGCTGACATATTGCGCCCCCGCCGGCTGGCAGGTGAATATCGGATTGATAACGCCGGTACGATCTTTCTTTCTTAATTCACACGACATGCTAGTGCCCTCTAATAGCGCCGATCGGTTAATTCCGCGTTTAGCGATCCGGTAATCGTCAGGTAGTTCAGCCGTTCATGGAGCGCGGTGATAAGCGCGGCGATCTCCGCCTTACCCATCATGCCCAGCCAGGAAAAGCGCGTTTTATACGCCTCCACCAGTACCACGGCGTCGGCCCAGTAGCAGCGATTGGCCGGGGTACTGAGATCCACCGGTTCGTCACACAGCAATTGCGCGACGATATGCAAAATGCCTTCATTCTGCTTTTCCCGGTCCCAGACGCGGGAATGAAACTGCCAGAGGCAATTTTTCATGATGTAATCCACCAGCGGCTCGATACGGTCTTCAATCTGGTTTGCCATCGATGGTTCTCCTTATTCCGCCGGAATGACCGTCTGGCCGGGAAAGGTGGGGTAAACGCGCTCACGCAGCCTGGAAACGCTGTCATAACCGCCGCTATACTGGCGCAGGGTGGTGGACGCCAGGGTCTGATCGTCAAGGCCTGCGGCAGCGAGCATTTTCTGTGTGGCGAAACCCCGGTCGGTGGGGATGGCATCCTTGCTGATATCCAGCAGGGCCAGCTGATGGATGGGTGAATAAATGGCGTTATAGATATCGCGCGCAAAACGCACCCAGCCTTCGTACCCCTTATAGGGACCGTTATGGTACGCATGGGCGTTCAGGTAGGGGACGCGGATTTTTTTCGCCACTTCGCCCGGGCGCTTGCCGGTAAAGATGACATCCGGCTTGAGCTGGTACATCGCTTCCAGGGTTTCCAGTTCATTGGGATCGTCGATGGCCATGGCGCCGGCCTCGCAGCGGGCAATGCCTTTTTCCATATCGCCCTGATGGCCGAATTTGGTATAGACCGACACCACTTCCACGCCCATTTCCGCATGGATCACGTGCGCCCAGTGCCAGAGTTTGGAACCGCCCGGCCATAAGCAGACTTTTTTGCCTTTCAGGCGCGCCATATACCAGTCAAGCTCCGGTTTCCAGCGGGCGGTTTCCTCGTCGATAATGGCCTGCGCGCGGTCTTCGATACCAAAAAACAGTCCGATCTTGCGCAGGGAATCCGATAAGGGGCCAAAACCAAAACCGTCGATATCCAGGCGCGGAATGCCGTAGCGCACCCGCAGTTCATTGGCGATATATTCCGCCGAGCGCGCGCATTCCAGCACATTAAGGTGGGCTTTATGCATGCCGCGCAAATCATCGTAGGAGCCGTTGCCGGTAAAGGTGGACAGCACCTGGATACCCATGCGCTTAAAGTAATCCACCATCACTTCCTGATCGCCCTGGATATTGTATTCGCCCACATAGTTGATGACATGATCGCTGGTGATTTTCGGCTCGACGGTGCCGACCTTCTGGTTAATCCAGGCGATATTGATTTTATGATGGCCGCCGGACTGGCTGGGGCCGGCGAAACCCGGCGAATTGCAGACAAAAATATCCACATCCGGCAATTCGTCCATCACGTCCTGCGCCACGGCGGCGATATCGTCGCCGATCAGCGCCGACGCGCAGGTTTGGTAAATGGTCATGCGCTTAATGGTGGGCTGGGCCTTAAACGCCTCCAGGATATTCTGCTTCAGCACCCCTTCCGCGCCGAACACGATATGTTTTTCCTTCATATCGGTGGCAAAGGTATATTTCAGCTGGAAGTTGTCGTTATCGCTGATGTAGCGTTTGGTTTGCCAGGTATCGTAAGTACATCCCACCGGTCCGTGGCTGATATGGATGACATCCTTCATCGGCGTGCCGATAACATGCTTGGCGCCGCAATAGACGCAGCCGCGTTCGGACAATGTTCCCGGGATGGTATTCAGATAGCCCAGGGGCAGCACCGAGGTTAAGTCCTCCCCGGCGCCTTTGACTACGGCATGGAGTTTCCGCTCCGGTATACACTTGCTAACCTCAAACTCATGATGTGGCATGGTTCATTCCCCGATTAAGTAACTGGTCATCTTGCCGGCCGGCGGCGATCCGGTCCTTTAGCCCTTGGCGCTGTTCAATCAATCGGCCAGACCGTATTTGACCACCATGGCTTCCAGCGCTTCCATGGTCATGGGTTTAGGGATAACCAGGTTTTTATTTTCAATAATCTTACGTCCCAGCTCGCTGTATTCATGGGCCTGGTTAGATTCCGGATCAAATTCAGTAACGGTTTTTTTATTGAATTCCGCTTTCTGCACGATATTATCCCGCGGTACAAAATGCAGTAATTGCGTGCCGATGGCCGCGGTGAACTCCTCAACAAATTCCCGCTCCCCGTCAACCTTGCGGCTATTACAAATAATACCGCCGAGACGGACACCGCTTTGCTTGGCATATTTCACCAAGCCTTTGCAAATATTATTGGCGGCATAGATCGCCATCATTTCCCCCGAGGCGACAATATAGACTTCCTGGGCCTTGCCTTCGCGGATCGGCATGGCGAATCCGCCGCAGACCACGTCGCCCAAAACGTCAAAGAAGATAAAATCCAGATCCTCGGAGTAGGCGCGATTATTTTCCATCAGGTCGATGGCGGTGATGACGCCTCGTCCGGCGCAGCCTACGCCCGGCTCAGGGCCGCCGGACTCAACGCAGCTGATGCCGAACACGCCGGTTTTGACCACCATGTCATTGGTGATCTTTTCGGCGCCCCGATCGCGCAGCACGTCCATCAGGGTTTCCTGATGCATGCCGCCTAATATCAGCCGCGTGGAATCCGCCTTCGGATCACAGCCATGAATAAACACTTTTTGACCATGATAATAGGCTAATGCGGCGGCGGTATTTTGTGTGGTGGTCGATTTACCAATACCACCCTTGCCATAGATTGCCAGTTTGCGAGTCACAATAAAGAACTCCTCTGATGAATAATGTATAATGAATAAAAAATAGTAAAGACAGCATGAATAGAGCAATCCCCATGCCAAGGCGTAAAACAGTCCGTACGGCCGCGATAATAATGCGTATTTTTTTGTAGCGGGAATACGTTACCGCCTGTATTTATTGGCAATATCACCATGCGGCGAAATCGTATTTTACATACCGCCGGTTGCTGACGGGAAAATGCATATCCGCGCATTTAGTACATTCGCGAACATTATTAAAAATAAAAGTTCACGACGGTGTTTTATCCGGTGGGAGGACCCGACCGGCCCGGCGCTTGATCCGTATCATTCACGTTTTAGCGCCGGTTGTGTTATTGGTGATATATCAGGAAGTGGCGACGGCGCATTTACATCATCTCTCTCAACACGACGAGGCACGATCATGCTTTATCTTTCCGATCAGGAACTGGATTCGCTACTGCAGGAAGATATCCGCTACGGCGACCTGACTACCCGCGCCCTGGGCATCGGCAACCGTCAGGGCGTCATGAGCTTTAGCCGGCGCACCGCCGGGAAAGTCAGCGGGCTGGACGCCGCAGCAAGGGTCCTGCAACGGCTGGGGCTCAGCGTGGTGATGGCGATGGCCGACGGGCAGATGGCGCAGGCCGGCGATGTGCTGTTAACCGCAGCCGGGCCGGCCGAAAGATTACACCAGGGCTGGAAAGTGGCGCAAAACCTCTTGGAATGGTGCAGCGGCGTCGCCCAGGCCACTCATGAGATGGTCGCCATGGCGCAAGCGGTAAACCCCAGGATGCGCATCGCCTGCACCCGCAAAACCATTCCCGGCACCAAAACGCTGGCGCTGGGCGCGGTGATTGACGGCGGCGGCATCCTGCATCGCTGCGGAACCGCGGATACGGTACTGTTGTTCGCCAACCACCGTCATTTCTGCGCCGATCCGGCGGATTGGCGCCAGCATGTGGCCACACTGCGCGGCGCGGCGCCGGACCGGTTAATCGTGGTGGAAGCGGATAATGAAACCGAAGCCATGGCGGCTATAGACGCCGGCCCGGACCTGGTGCAACTGGATAAATTCAGTCCCGCCGCGGTAAGCCGGGCGCTGGCCTATGCCAACAGCCAGGCTACCGGTTGCCGGCTGGCGGCGGCGGGCGGGATCCATTCCGGCAATATCGGGGAATACGCCCGCACCGGCATTGAGCTGGCAATCACCTCGATGCCTTACTACAGTCCGCCCGCCGATATCGGCGTCCGGCTGTATCCCGCCAAGTGATACCGCCGTCATCCGCTTCGCGTCTCAACAGCGCACGCCGTAAGGTATTAGGGATTTCCGGCCGTTATTGGCGGTGAGTCGTGGGTCGCCAGCACAATGCTGGACGCCTTGACCAGGGCAATCACTTCATCACCGTCCTTGAGGCGCATGCCGGCGACGCTCTCATTGGTAATGACCGAAACCAATGACATGCTGGCATCGACGGCGACCGTGACTTCGCTGTTGATGGCGCCTTTGACGATGTTGGTGATGCTGCCGGTAAATTGATTGCGCGCCGAAAAACGCAGGCCGGTGCCGGCGGTCGTCAGGATCACCCAGGGCGCTTTGATAAACGCGCTGGCTTCGCCGCCAAGGCGCAGGTCGAGATAGTGCACGCTGCTATGGGTAATGGTGGCGACCAGCTTCTTGCCGCCCGCCAGGGTGATTTCTATTTCATCATTGACCGCGCCGGCGACAATGGCCGTTACGGTGCCGGTAAGATGGTTTCTTGCGGATGTCAGCATAGTCTTCTCCAGAAGGTAAAAGGAAGCCTGGGCAAAAAGTCACTATCCCTGCCAATACGCAGCAACTTTTATGCCATATATCCCGGACGGCGTTTATTTAAGTTATGACTCACCAGGAAAATGACCGGGCCGGCGCGGCCTGTTTCCCCAGGATACCTGATAAAGGCCCGCCGTTCATCTTAACAACCCCCTTGCGCTTCTGGGGATACCCGACGTTTCGCAATGTGCTCGCCAAGGGAAGGAAAAAGTTATTATCCGTCGCCGGATTTATTTATGACTACTATAAAACATCGGCCATCTAGCCATGGCTTATTAACATTGATTCATCGAACCTTTAATTATTATTCAATATATTTTTCAAAAAATAATGTTTTAATTTTAATAAATATCCCGTTGAGTATTCTCTAAGATTCCTTTGAGGTAAGGATATGAATAAGAAGTTTTTTTTCCTGGCGTGCTGGCTGGGCTGTGGCCTGGCGGGTGTTGCCCGGGCGGTAACCACCACCGGAGCCATTAACGCCTCGCTGACCTTAACCAACGGTTGCCTGATCAACGGCGACCCGGCCACCAGCAATGTTAACTTCGGCACGCTCGATTTCGGTACCCATCCCGCCACTTTCGAGGAGCTGAGCGCGACACTGAGCGGCGCCACCGGCGACGGCATCCGTGTTCGTTGTACCACCGGGGCAACCTTTAGCGTGCAGATAACCGGCAGCAACCCCGCGCCGGTGAATGTGTATGGCGCGGAAACCGCCAGCCCGCGTTATCTGGTGCTCGGCAGCGACGCATCACAGGGCATTGCGTATACGCTGTATAACGACGCCGCGTTTACCACGCCTATTGCCAACAATACCGGCCTGAGGGCTACCGGTGTCCCGGATCCGGTAAACGGCAATATTTATCCGGTATATGGTCGGGTCACCCAGGGCGGGAATAATACCAGCGTGCCGGCGGGTACTTATAGCGACGTGATTAATGTCCAGGTCATTTATTGATAGCGGAATGCTTAAGGGATGTCAGTACTCAACCGACGGCAACGGCCTCATTGCCTGGGCGTGGCGCTCGGGTCGCTGCTGGCGCTGTATCCAGGACCGCTGTCCGCCTTGCCGACGCAAAATTTTCAGATATCGGCGTCGGTGGTGTCGGGCTGCCAGATCCAGGGCGGCGGTGTGCTCGGGACGCTGGATTTCGGTACCTTGTCCGGTATCGATACCCGGGCCGCCAATGCCGCGCTGGTGCAAAGCGCCTCGTTTGCCATCGCCTGCACCCCGGGCACGACCTTAACCATGAATCTGGGCGGCGGTAATCATTTCACCACAACGCGTCATCTTCAGCGATTGAATAATACCGATCTGATTGCCTACCGCCTTTTCACCAGCGCCAGTTTATCGCCGGCCAGTGAAATTCCGGTTAACCAGGATATCGCCATCAGCCACGGCGATGGCGACCACATCCAGCTGCCGGTTTACGGACAGCTGCAGTTGGATGGCTTTCACCCGGCAGGAACCTATACCGATAGCATTACGGTAACCCTGTCCTGGTAACGATTTAGAAGGATCTGAATATGACCATTCTCGCCGTCGGGCGCTTTCTGTTGTCGCTGCTGCTGGGCCTGTGGCTGCCCATCGCCTGGGCGGGGCACGCCGTCCTGATCTGGCCGGTGGATCCCTTTTTGGCCGGCACGCAAAAAGCCACCGAGCTGTGGGTGGAAAACAAGGGCGCCGCCGCCACCTTGCTGCAGGTGCGGATCTTTTCCTGGGATCAGACGGAGGGCGGGGAGCGCTTTCATACGCAACAGGATATTATCGCCAGCCCGCCCATGCTCAGGCTGGATGCCGGACAAAAACAGCTGATCCGCATTATCAGGCAAGCGCCGCCGGCTTCCGGCCCGGAACAAGCCTTTCGCATCCTGCTCGACGAAATTCCCACCCCTAACGACCGGGCCGACGATCCCGCCAATTCGCTGATGTTCCAGATGCGTTACTCCATTCCGCTGTTTGTCTACGGCGGCCAATCGTCGCCGGACAGCGGCATGCCGCTGTTAAGCTGGCGTCTGGTCCAGGTACGGGGCGAGCCTTATCTGGAGATCCGCAACCAAGGACCGGTACACGCCCGGCTCAGCAAAACGCGGCTGGGGAAATATCAGCTCACCGACGGATTGTTCGGTTACGTACTGGCCAACGCCCGCCATCGCTGGCCGCTTAACGCCGGCGTTGACGCTCACGCGGTGCTGGAGACCCGGGTCGATAACCGCAACAAGGTATGGCGCGGCACGTCTTCCGCGCGCTAGATAATGGACCGTCCTGCGCCGACCTTTCTCCGCCGTTGCGCCGTTACCCTGTTAAGTTATTGGGCTTGCGGGTTTTCCATGGACGGCAACGCGGAAACGTTCTCTTCGCTGCCGCCGCCGCCGGGGATGGCGCCCGGGCAGGCGCAGCGTCAATATATGCTGGAGCTGGTGGTGAATGAATCCGCCGTCGGCCGGATCGTGCCGGTGGCGTTTCGCGACGGGCATTATACCGTGCCCACCGCCGATCTGGTGCAAGCCGGGCTGCCGGCCGATCGGCTAAACGCGCAGCAAACGGATGTCACCGCCCTGCCCGGCGTAACGGCGACTTATGACCGGCCGCGGCAGCGGCTGTTGCTGGCGGTGCCAGCCAGTTGGCTGCCGGAACAATCGATAAGCCTGGAGCCGGGCGGCCGGCGCCATCCTGCACGCGTCAGCCCCGGCGCGTTGTTCAACTATGATATTTATGGCAGTCGCATCAGCGGCGACGTGCGCTTAGCCGTATGGCATGAATTGCGTACCTTTGGCGATGCCGGCCACTTTTCCATTGACGGCGTGGCGCAGCGCCAGATAACCGGCGCGCCCGGCGGCGGCGGCTATATGCGCTACGATACCTATTGGGCCAGCCAGAACGAGGAGCATGCCCTGCGCTGGGCGGCGGGCGATGTGATCACCGACGCGCTATCGTGGAGCAGCAGCGTGCGTATCGGCGGCATCCAGCTCGCACGTGATTTTTCGGTACGCCCGGATATCGTGACCTATCCTCTGCCTTCGTTCGCGGGACAGGCGGCGGTGCCCACCACCGTCGATATGTTTATCAACGGTTATAAAACCAGCAGCAACAACCTCCAGCCAGGTCCTTACTCGCTCAACAATATGCCTTTTATCAACGGCGCCGGCGAGGCGGTTATCGTCACCACGGACGCGGTAGGCCGCCAGGTGATCACTACCCTGCCGTTCTATGTGTCCAGTACCCTGCTCAAACCCGGCTTATCCGATTATTCCGTGGGCGCCGGCGCGCTGCGCCGCGCGTATGGCGTAAAAAACGCCGATTACGGCCCGCCGGTGGCCAGCGGTTCCTACCGCCGGGGAACAACGGACTGGCTGACGCTGGAAGGCCATGCCGAGGGCGCGCAAAACCTGGCCCTGGCCGGCGCGGGCAGCCTGTTGCGGGTGGGACGCGCGGGAGTGATCAACGGCTCCTGGACCCACAGCCGTTTTGGCGGATGGACCGGAGAACAATATGGCTGCGGTTATCAATACAGTAACCGGGTCGCCAGCATCGGCACGCAGCATACCTGGCGCAGCAGTCACTTTGCCCATCTGGCGCTCTATGATGCCGGCGCCCGTCATCGGCCGCGCACCGCCTCGACGTTAAGCCGGGCCAGCGCGCAATATAACGCCGGCGTCACGCTGCATCGTTATGGCAGCCTCGGCGCGGCAATGATCGATATCCGCGGCCGGAGGGGCGATCGTACCCGCTTATGGAATCTGTCATGGAGCAGGAATCTGTGGGGCGACGCCAGCCTGTTTGCGACCGCGGGTTTCGATCGGCAACAGCGGGACTATTCCGGCGCCCTCTCGTTGATCATGCCCTTTGGCGGCCTGGCCAGCGCCAGCGTCGGCCTGGAGCGCGACAGGCCCGGCGGCGACGCCCAGCGCCTGACGGTGTCCCGCGCCATGCCCTCCGACGGCGGTTTCAGCTGGGACGCCTCCTATGCCCGCCAGCAAAGAGACAAAGATTATCGCCAGGCCACGCTCGACTGGCGTAACCGTTATGTCGACGCCTCCGGCGGCTTTTACGGCGTCAGCGGCAGCGACGTGCAATGGGCGGATATCAGCGGCGCGCTGGTGACGATGGATGGGCGGCTGCTGGCGGCAAACCAGTTAAATAATGCGTTTGTGCTGATAAAAACCGGGCAGCCGCAAGTGCTGGTGCGTTATGAAAACCAGCCGGCGGGCGTGACCGACCAAGCGGGCTACCTGCTGATTCCCAATGTTATCGCCTACTACCCGGCTAAATACGGCATCGATATCTTAAATATCCCCGCTGATTTGACGGCGCCCGCTATCGAGCAACGTTTCTCGGTGCCCCGCCAGAGCGGCTACCTGCTCCATTTCCCTATCGAGCCGCTGCGCGCGGCCAGCATCATCCTGCATGACGGCCAGGGCCGGCCGCTGCCCGTAGGCACCCGGGTCGTGCGCGACGGGCTGCCCGATGATTATGTGGGCTGGGAAGGCCTTGCCTGGCTGGAAAACCTGGCAACCGACAACCGGCTGCGCGCCGTCACCCCGGACGGACGGCGCTGCGCCGCCCGCCTGACGCTGCCGGACGGCAGGCCCCGGGCTTTACATACCTACGGGCCGTTGCCATGCCCGCTGTCCGCGACACCTTAAGGAACGCTTGATGAAAACCCTTTCCCCGGGATTGCTGTTGCTCGCATTATTATGCCAGTCCGCCCTTGCCGCCTGCGCCTTGCCCGGCCGTACCGTCGCCTTTGGCAAGGCAAGCTCTTTCAGCATTAACAGCACCGTCAGCACGTCCAGCAACAGTATCGAGGTTAACTGCGGCGCCGGCAGCACGCTTGCCCTGCTGAGCACCGACCATATTGATCTGCAGCTCTATTCCGCCAATGCCACCAGCAGCGGACAGGCGGCGCTGAAAGCCATCGACGGCGGCGATGTTATCCCCATCCAGGTATGCACCGCCGCCAACTGCGCCACGCAACTGGCGCTTAACGGCGCCCCGGTGAGATACCATTCCGCCGAGCTGGTAAACCTGGTCGGGCTGATGGGGGGGGCGAACTTCAGTATCCCGCTGTATCTGCACACCATGACGGGCCAGAACGTGGCGGCGGGAACCTATACCGTCACCCTGAATATCCTGGTGAACTACGCTATCTGCACCGGTATAGGCGCGCTGGGACAATGTATGCCGGGCAGCAGCCAGATGGGTTCCGCCATGGTGCCGCTGACGGTTAACCTGGTCATCACCAACGACTGCGTCACTATTACCGCCCCCGACATCAGCTTTGGCGCCGCGCCGCTGGTGAGCGGTTTTAATCCGGTATCGCAGACGATCGGCATCGTCTGTACCAAAGGCAGCACGTATACGGTGGGGATGAATAACGGCAATCATGCGGTCGGCAACGTCAGGCACATGGCCAGCGGCGGCAGTCTGCTCGGCTATGAGATCTCTAAATCCAACGGCGCCGAGTCCTGGCGTGACAACGGCAATGACCGTTGGTCCAGCGCGCTATCCAATAGCGTCAGCAGCGACGGCACCCTGCGTACCTACAATTATGTCGCGCGGATTTTGCCAAACCAGCCTACGCCGCCGCCGGGCAATTATACCGATAATGTGGTTATCGATCTGTCGTTCTAGGCCGTGCGGCAGGCGTTAAACAATAAAGAGTGGAAAGGGCTTAATTTCACGAATATCGCTATTATCAATAACCAATCCATTGACGTTTTTTAAAGAGTGGATTTTTGCGGCACCCTGGGCGGGCGTTAGCGGACGCTACGCCAGAGGCGTGGGTTTTGGCACCGACTTCCTGATCAATTCATCCGTTTCGAACGCCGGAATAGCCTCGCCGGAAAAGGCGACGGCATACCTTTGTCCCCCTGAACTGATATGCACAACAGTATCGTAGCTTTTACCAGAGGTTTCTTTTCTCCGCTTTGTCCTGCGAGACATCAGCTGAAGCGTTGTTTTTGGCATGACCAGAATACGTCCAAGCCTGAATTCATCATGATAAATAGACGTTTTCCTGTCATTTTCAATCAAAAAGAAATCAACTTTCATATCATCCCCGCATCGCTTGTTATATCGTTTAAAAATGCCCCCAGGGCCTGACTTTATTATACGAATTCATCGTCTCCCTAAAATAGCATCCAATGCCGACAGCAAAACAATATCCAGACTAATTTATAACATGCGCCGTCAAGCCGGCAGATACAAGCTTTTTTAACATTTATTTGACATATCCAGGCAATACCAATGCTAATTTCCTGTTGTAAAGGTAAATTTATTCAAAGAGTTGTTCAGCAATTCATCAGCAATGCTTAAGAAAAAATGCAGCTTTGCCACTTAAGATAATGCGTTAGCGACAAGAGAATTTACGGGCATGATTTATCGATGCCAATTGATTGCCTTTTATAGAAGTGTATTTTAGCCCGCCGCGTGCTTTTTATATTTTCACCCGCAGATAAACATATAATCTCAAATGCCAGTCAGGTAAATTTTTATAATTAATATATTTTGTAAAACGAATGATGGATTTGCTTATCCCCACCCGGGCCTCAAATCCTTGCCGGCCGTCGTGCCGCGGTTATTTTTACACAGGAAATCACCTGTTCCCGATAATATCGGCTGGCGGGGCTGAAGTGTTTTTCCCAAAACGGGCGCGCTGGTCAGGGACGAGGTTTGCTGCAAAAAAAAAAGCACGTCCTAAGACGTGCTTTTTTTCTGCCTTGTCTGGACTGCTGGAGACAAGACCTTGAAGAGGTTGGTCGGTGAGAGAGGATTTGAACCTCCGACCCATACGTCCCGAACGTATTGCGCTACCAGGCTGCGCCACTCACCGAATGCGGGCGCATCTTACTGCGGCCGTCTTTTTGCGTCAATCCCTTTTTCAAGAAATACTGCCGACTGTTTACAAAAGCGCCGCCGGCGGTACCTGTCGCTTACAGGGCCATCCCCTTGGCCGCAGGCTTGGCGCACCAGTTGTTCCGCGGGTTGATGCCGCCGTTCGGCGACGTATAGCCCAGGCAGCCGAGAATGGTATCAAACAGCTCTTCATGGCGATGGGTGGCGCCGATACGCTGCTGGGCCTGCAGGCGGTCGAACGCCTCCCGATGGGGCTGGTCGGCCAGGAACGCATCCGACGCCCAGACCATCATCGGTACGCGGAACTGTTCCGGCGGCGCCATATCGCGCGGCGTGCCGTGTAAATGGTAGTTTTCATCAATGGACTCGCCATGGTCGGAGGCGTAGAACACCAGGGCTTTTTTATTGCGCATCCTGTCGATGACGCTTGCGATAAAACTATCGGTATACAACACGCTGTTATCGAAGGCATTGATAAGCTGCGCTTTGGAGCAGGCATGATCCACGCCCATGCATTCAGGCTGGTAGCGGGCAAAATCCCGCGGATAACGCTGCGAATAGAGGTAATGCGAGCCTTTGGTATGCAACACCATCAGGTGCTTGCCTTTGGGGTAGCGTTTAAGCGATTCGCTCATCTCATCCACCAGCAGCATATCATCCACGGATTTGCCGTCGTTGCGTTTTTCCGCGGCGATCATCTCGCGAAACGAGAAGTTATTGGCATAGGTATTTTTATAAAACCACACCTCGCTCTGCATGGCGAACAGCTCCGAGGTAAAGCCGAGCGAACGCATTACCGCAAAGATATTCTGCTCTTTTAACGTCCGCTGCTGGTTATCCGCTGTCCCGCCCTCGCGCACGAACATGCAGCGCAGGGAGAGTTTGGTGGAGGTATCGCAGGATTGCCCGCGAAACGCCACCAGGTTTTTCTCGCGGGATAATTTGGGCGTGGTATCGCGGTGATAGCCCAGCAGCCCCATATGGTCCCAGCGGGTGGTTTCGCCGATGATAAAAACCACATAGGTATCATCGATACCGGCCGGAGTCACATAGGTAAACTGCTTGGCGGGATCGAACAGCGTGTCATTGTCCTGGTTTTCGTCGAAATGGGTGTAGGCGAACAGGCCAAGGGCCGCCATCCAGTTAACCGGCAGGTAGGAATGCGCGATAACGCCGCCGTAGCTGGGCAGATCGATATTGGTGATTTTTTCGCGCACGTTCTGCGCCTTATCCTGATAGCGCACCGGCAGCCAGATCAGCGCCAACGTAACCAGTAGGATCAACAGAGGCTTAATGCGCTGGCCGGGGGTCTTCATCTGCTGGATCAGGGTACCGCTCACCGAGTGTTTCCAGATCAAAAACAACGGCAAGGCGCTGACCGCCACCATCCACAGGACAAAATAAAACCCGACCACCTCTTTTGATAAATCAATATCCGTGGTCATGACAGAGGCAATAATGCCGTAGCCAATAACGACATTAAAATAGGTCATGTAATAACTGGCGGCAACCGAGATTAACAACAATACTGTAGCCACAGTACGGTAGAAATGACGCCCGCCCAGCGAAATCAGCCGCAGCAAAAAGAAGGTGGATAGCACCGTCACCATAATTTCGGTAAGGGCGATAACCATGTGGCCGACGGTGGTAACCGGATGAAGCACATCGAAACGCCGGATAAAAACCGACAGGTTAAGAAAAAAACCCACATAAACAGCGATTATTATCGATAGTTTTTGCTGCGACAGCTGTTTGACTAATTTAATCAAGGCAATAGTCCATGATAATCAATAAATTAAGGTCTCGCTGCCGGCGATTTGGCTAGCGGATTCGCACCCGACTTATGCCGCCATGGCTAACAACGAATGGATAAGCATACCTTTAATGTGCGAAACCATTTTGACAAATTTCATATTAAAAAGTTTTGGGTAGTAACGGTTTATCCTGCGGCGGACGCGCCGGGCAAAAAAAAACGCCGCAAGCAAAGGCTCGCGGCGTTATCCAACCGGTTTCACCGGCAGCCGCGCTGAGCGGCGGCACCGGTTTAACGCTGAAAACTAATTAATGACGTTAAGTTTAACATCAATGTTATTGCGGGTCGCGTTGGAATACGGGCAGACCACATGCGCTTTCTGCACTAACGACTCGGCCAGGCCGCGATCCATGCCGGCTAAATGAATATCCAGCTGGGCTTCAATGGCAAAACCGGTCGGCACCGCGCCGATGCCGACCGTGCCTTCGATAAACGCGTCCGCCGGCAGCTTCACTTTCTCCTGCGCGGCGACATGTTTTAACGCACCCAGAAAGCAGGCGGAATAGCCGGCGGCGAACAGTTGCTCCGGGTTGGTGAATTCCCCGCCCGGGCCGCCCATTTCTTTCGGCACGCCCAGTTTGACATCCAGCACGCCGTCGGATGAGGTGGCCCGGCCATCACGCCCGCCGGTGGCTTTGGCTTTTGCGCGGTACACAACTTTTTCAATAGACATGGTTATTTCCCTCTTACGTTGTTGGATGATGCCTTCGCCGGACCGAGTGCCGGACGAAGATATATTGCAAGCGATTAAATCGCTTGCAACTTAAAAGCAGGGGCTTTATCCAGTATAGCCCATCGCGGTAGCCTGGTCGCCGCTCAGGCCCCCAGGGCGGTTACCACTGCGCCAGCTGGGCGCGCAGGGTTTGCAACTGCCGTTTTAAGTCGTTAAGCTTTTCTTCACTGCAGGCCGTGGCGCACAGGATATCGTCCGGCACAGTGCGCGCGGTTTCCCGTAATGCCCGGCCCTTGTCGGTCAGACGGATAATCACCTGGCGTTCGTCCGCCGCGGAGCGAAAGCGTCCGAGCAGGCCGGCGGTTTCCAGGCGCTTGAGCAGCGGGGTCAGCGTGGCGGAATCGAGATACAGCCGTTCGCCGATATCCGATACCATTACCTCGTCACGCTCCCACAGTACCAGCATAACCAGATATTGCGGGTAAGTGAGATCCAGCTTGACCAATAATTTGCGATAGACCTTGTTCAAGGCCAGGTTCGCCGAGTACAGGGCAAAGCAGAACTGCTGGTCAAGGGCTAAAGGCGTAGCCGTCGCTTTTGGGTCATCATGTTTCGTTTTCATGGTGTTATTATAAATAGCGCGCGATAGAATCGCAAGTTATTTTTTTGCCCACCTTCCCCCGTCTGGACTGGCGGCGCGGAAAACATACCGTGCGTTTTTGCTACACTTTTTATCGGTAAGTCGTTACCGTAACTTTTCACATCGATGATATCATTAGCAAACTTGCTATTAATCCTTACCTACTGCGTGTGACCCATGGAAGCCTGGAAGATCAATATCTTTTCCGTTTGGTTAGGCTGTTTTTTCACCGGCCTGGCCATGAGCCAAATCCTGCCTTTTTTGCCGCTGTACGTTGAGCAACTTGGCGTGCGATCCCATGAGGCGCTCAGCATCTGGTCGGGATTGGTATTCAGCGCGACGTTCCTGGTTTCCGCGGTAGTGGCGCCGCTGTGGGGCAGCCTGGCGGACCGGCGGGGGCGCAAGCTGATGCTGTTGCGCGCGTCGCTTGGCATGGCGGTGGTGATTGCGCTGCAGGGTTTTGCCAGTAATGTCTATCAGTTATTCCTGCTGCGGGCGCTGATGGGCCTGACATCAGGTTATATTCCCAACGCCATGGCGCTGGTGGCATCGCAGGTGCCGCGCGAGAAAAGCGGTTGGGCGCTCGGCACCCTTTCCACCGGCCAGGTGGCCGGCGTGATTGTCGGCCCGCTGCTCGGCGGCTTTATGGCCGATCACCTGGGTCTGCGGGTGGTATTCCTGGTGACGTCGGCACTGATGTTTACCAGCTTTCTGGTGACGCTGTTCTTGATTAAAGAGAAAACGGTTAACATCAAAAAAGCCGATCAGCTCAAGGGCCGGGCAATCTTTCATTCATTGCCCTATCCAGGCCTGATTTTCAGCCTGTTTATTACCACCATGATGATCCAGCTGACCAACAGCTCGATAAGCCCTATTCTGACTTTGTTTATCAAAGATATCTACAACGATACCGGCAATCTGGCGTTTATCAGCGGCGTGATCGCCGCCGTGCCGGGCGTGTCGGCGCTGCTGGCCGCGCCGCGCCTGGGCCAGTTGGGCGACCGCATCGGCACCTCGCGTATCTTGATGGCGGCGATGATGGCAAGCATAGCGCTGTTTTGTTGCATGGCCCTGGTGAAGACGCCCTTGCAACTGGGCGTGTTGCGCTTCTTGCTCGGGTTCACCGACGGCGCGCTGATGCCCGCCGTCCAGACGCTGCTGGTAAAATATTCCAGCGATAAAGTCACCGGCCGTATCTTCGGTTATAACCAGTCGTTTATGTATATGGGGAATGTGGTAGGGCCGCTCATCGGCTCCAGCGTCTCGGCGGTACTGGGCTTTCGCTGGGTGTTTTTATTCACGGCCTTGATGGTGCTGATCAATACGGTGCAGCTCTGGTCGGGCTTTCGCAAGATCCCCGCCAGGAACAGTTAAATCCAGGGATAACGGCCGCCCATTTGTACCACCATGATACCGGCGCAGATTGCCACAAAGAATAAAAATACCAGCAGAATTCGGGTCATCGCTTCGCTCCTTATCAATAGATTGCCTGTTTTTTGACCAGCCCTGTTATACTATAGCCGCGCCGGCCGAACCTGAAAAACATCTGTGCAAAAAAAAACGTTCGCCATCCCGTGCCCGTGCCGGCAGACATGCAAACAAGCTGGAGGCGGGAGCGATGGACGCATGTCCGCCACTCCCGCAAGCCGGGTTTTGCCATCAGACCCGTCTTAGCCCAAGCACAACATGCCCGGGATGTTATTTAAAAATGCGGAAACGTTCTTCATCGTCGATAAATGTTTTTTCGCCCGCCGCCTGCTCAATGGAGCCAAACGGCATTTGCGCGCGCAGTTTCCAGCTGTCCGGCAATTCCCAGGTGCGTTTAACCTCATCGTCAATCAGGGGATTATAATGCTGCAAGGTCGCGCCGATACGCTCCTGAGCCAGGGCCGTCCATACTGAAAATTGCGCAATGCCGGTGGAATGTTCCGACCAGATGGGGAAGTTATCGGCATAGGCGGCAAATTGCTTTTGCAAAACATCAATGACCTTGGTGTCTTCAAAAAACAGCACCGTCCCTTTGCCTGCGGCAAATGAGGCCAGTTTGGTTTCAGTGGCGGCGAAGGATTGCGCGGGCACAATCTTCCTCAGCGTTTCTTTAATGATATTCCATAATTTTTCATGCTGTTCACCAAAGAGCACGACAACACGGGAGCTTTGAGAATTAAAGGACGAGGGGCTATGTTTGACCGCGTCTTTCACCAGCGAGGCGATCTGGTCTTCCGATAGCGCGACATTCCTGCCGATGGCGTAAATTGACCGGCGGGCTTTGATGACGTCCAGAAATGCATTGCTCATAGATCTACTCCTGTTAAAGGGAAATTAATGAACGGCGGCTACATGCGGTTCATCGCACCGGCTAGCTTATGCCTTGTCGGTGTAATCTGTAAATCATTCGCATCATTCTCTCGATTAACTATGCTGATAAGACTTATTGCGGATCTTCATGGCATTAGCCCATGACCTACCAGACGAGCAGGAGCGATGATCTTATGACCATAGAAACCCTCGAGTTAAATGAAGCGGTGGGCGGCGTTCCCAACAGTCCGCTGCCCCTGGTCATCTATCGCCGCGTGATACCAGCGCAAACGCCCGATCCGGCGGCCTGGCTGGAACGTCATTTTGCCGCCAATGATTGGCCGGCCCAGTGGCGGTATATTATCTATAACTTCACCCATTTCCATTCCAATTGCCACGAGCTGCTAGGTGTTTACGCCGGCGAATCCCAGGTGCAGTTCGGCGGTGAAAGCGGGCCGGTCGTCACTTTGTCCCTAGGCGATGTGGTGCTGATCCCAGCCGGCGTCGGCCATAAAGCGCTGCAATCAAGCGAGGATTTTATGGTGGTCGGCGCTTATCCCAACGGCATGAACGCCGATTTATGCCGCGACGATCCCGCCAGGCTGGCCTCGGTGCAACAGCATATCGGGCAGGTGCCGTTACCGGCCACCGATCCGATCAGCGGCGATCGGGGCGGCATTACCACGCTATGGCATAATCCGGAACAAGCATAAGCCGGCGCAGAACAGGAGGAAACTATGTCTCGAGTCCAGGCAGTCGATCATTTGGTTATCAGCGTTAGCGATATTGCCGTTTCCAAGAAATTCTACAGCGGATTGTTTACGTTCCTGGGTTTTGACGTGATGGACGAAATGCCCGCGGCGATGGGCTGGAGCAACGGCACGACGCGCTTTTGGATTTACCAGGCGGACGAGCAGGGTAAAAAGCATCCTTATCGTAAAGGCGACGTGGGATTCCACCATTATGCCTGGTCGCTGAACAGCCGGCGGGACGTCGATGAGCTGCAGGCATGGCTGGAACACAACGGCGCCAGCATCGTCGACCCGGCCGGCGAATATTATGCGGACTATTATGCGGTCTTTTTCCTCGATCCCGACGGCCTGAAGCTGGAAGGCATGCATTACGGCAAACAGGAGTAATACGCGGCCGGGCAATGGACCCGCCTGTCATATAGCGGAACCTGGGCCATACTTAGGTGACCCCCACTCACAAGGAGAAATTCCTGATGAAAGAGATCGGCGCAAACGGCCAGGTGGATTACGTTGAGTTCAACGTCAGCGATATCCAGCGTGCCAAACAGTTCTATGGTTCGGCGTTCGGTTGGGCGTTTACGGATTACGGCCCGACCTATACCGAATTCTACGATGGCAGGATTACCGGCGGCTTTACCTCCACCGAGGCGATTACCCCGGGCGGCGGCCCGCTGGTCATTTTCTACGCCAGCGATCTGCCCGGCACGCTGAAAAAGCTGGAAGCCGCCGGCGCGGAAATCGTCAAGCCGATATTCGCCTTCCCCGGCGGGCAACGCTTTCATTTCAAGGATCCCGACGGCTACATATTAGGCGTTTGGACGGAAGATTAGCCGGCGCGGAAAATCTGCGATCCTCCTGTCAAAAATAAAACAGCGTTCTATTTTTGCGACGCCGTCATGCTACCCTATGGCATCAGGTCATGACTTCATAGGATAACAGGAGGAATTATGTCCAAGACAGTCGCCGTATTGCTGGCGAAGGGTTTTGAGGAAGCGGAAGCCATCATCGTAATTGATGTGCTGCGCCGCTTGGATATCAAGGTTGAAACCCTCTCATGTCAGGATAGGCTTGAGCTGGTGAGCTATCACCAGATCCGGATGTTCGCCGACGCCCTGCTTGAGCATCGCCGGGAGACGCTCTATGACGCGGTGGTGATCCCCGGCGGCCTTGAGGGTACGGTCAACCTGGCCGCCAATCCGCTGGTAACGGATTTTATCCGCCGCCACGATGAGGCTGGCAAATGGATTTGTCCGTTATGCTCGGCCGCGGCCCGGGTGCTGGGCGGCAACGATTTACTCAAGGGACGCCGCTATGTGTGCTCCGGCGATCTGCACCGGGGAGTCAGCGACGGCCGCTTTATTGATGAGAAAGTGGTCGAGGACGGCAACCTGCTCAGCGGTAAAGGACTGGGCGTCGCCTTTGATTTTGCCTTTTCCCTGGCCTATCGCCTCACCGGCGATCAACAAAAGACCGACTTCCAGGTTGAGCATATCTATTACGATTACTGGCGCACGTCAGCGCCGTTAGGCGGTATTGTCCCGAATTAGCCCGATCATGGCCGGATTTAGCCTGTTTATGTGCCCTACCCATGGGCACTATAGTGCTACAGCATTATCACGGAGTCCGGAAATGGCACAAAGCGCGTTATTGATTATCGATGTCCAGCAATCTTTCCTGCAGCGTCCCTTCTGGTCGGAAGACGACGTGCCCGCCTTTCAACAGGCGCTGCTGTCCCTTATCGCCGGGTGCCGGCAGCGCGGCGCGGCGCTGGTGGATATTTTCCATAACAGCGGCGACGGCCCCTTTAGCCCGCAGTCCGGCCTGGTAAAACCGCTGCCGTTCCTGACCCATACCGCCGACGCCACGTTCCACAAACATGTCCATAACGCCCTGACCGAATCCGGCCTGCGCGCATGGCTGGATGAGCGGGACATCAAGCACGTGATCATCGCCGGCATCCGCACCGAGCAGTGTTGCGAAACCACGGCCCGGGTGGCGTCGGACCTGGGGTATCGCGTCACTTTCGTGACCGAGGCGACGCTGACGTTTCCCATGACCCATGACGGCCGGACCCTGAGCAGCGCGGATCTCAAGCACCACACCGAAACGGTGCTTATCGACCGTTTCGCCGCTATCCGCACCGTGGCCGGCTGCCTGGAGGAACTGGAGCAAGCGTGATGCGTGATGTTTATTTCCTGGTATTGCCCCAGGTCATGGCGCTGGATCTCACCGGCCCGGCGGAGGTGCTGGCGCTGTCCGGCGCCTTCAGGCTGCACTACATCGGCCCACAGGAGGAGATTACCACCTCCATCGGCATGACCGTCAGCCGGATTGCGCCGCTGCCGGCCTCCCTGCCGCCGGACAGCATCGTGGTGCTGGCGGGTGTCGCCGACTCCCGCCAGCAGCTGGACAGCGCGCCGGCGCTGGAGGCGCAGCGGTGGCTGCGTGAGCGCCGATCATCCTTTCAGGATCGAACATGGACGCTGGTGTGCGTTTGCTCCGGGTCGCTGCTGGCCGGGCGGGCCGGCCTGCTGGACGGGTATCGCTGCACCACCCACCATGACGTGATGGAGCGCCTGCGCCAGCAGGCTCCCGCGGCCCTGGTCAAGGACAACCGGATTTTTGTCGAGGATCGGGGGGTATTTACCAGCGCCGGCATTACCGCCGGTATTGACCTGGCCCTGTACCTGGTCAGCCTGTATGTCGGGCCGCAGCAGGCCATGGCCACTGCCCGGGAAATGGTGGTTTATTTCCGCCGCGGCGGCGACGACCCGCAGCTTTCGCCCTGGCTGCGCCACCGTAATCACCTGCACCCGGCGGTACACCGCGCCCAGGACATCCTGGCCCATGAGCCGGAGGCGGAATGGCGCCTTGACGCGCTGGCGCGGCAGGTATTTATGAGCAGCCGCCATTTGACCCGGCTGTTCCGGGAACATCTAGGGCTTAGCGTCAGGGAATATCACGAACAGCTGCGACTGGCGGTGGCGCAGCAGCGTTTACAGCAGGGCCAGGGCATCGAGAAATCGGCGCTGGCCGCCGGTTTTTCCTCCAGCCGCCAGTTGCGCCGGGCGCAGCAGCGCTGGCAGGAATAACGCCCTGCCGGCATATCAACCCCGGATCCGGGATTTCAGCTGACCCAGCGGCGCACATCAACGCGCCGTAGCCCCGCCGCCAGCAGCAGGCTCACCAACAGCGTGGCGATAAACACATACATGATATCCAGCGGCGGCGCCGCTTTAAAATCCAGGCCATGGGTGCGGATAAAATGAATGATAAACGCATGAAAGCCATAAATAGCCAGCGAATAGCGCGAGATCAGGCGTAGCGGCGGCCACCATTGCCGCCGGCAGGCCTGTTTAAAAAATACAAACAGGCTGACGGCGCCAATACATACCAGGGGGCCGCAATAAAGGTAATAGGTATCGGCGAAGTCGCCATTAACGATCAGCTGCTTTTTCGTGCCCACCGCCACCAGCACGACACTGATAATAAACAGCGCCGCGGCGATCACGGGGATTTTTTTACCGCGCAGATCAAGCATACCCACGGCCCGGCCCAGCACCGCATACAAGATGTAATAAAACGTATCGCCGCTGATAAACAGGTTTACCGGCAGCAAGGTTATATGGCCGCGATTGAACGTTACGGTGTTGGGATTGGCCATCACCGCCAGCAGCACTATTATCGTCGCCAGAAAACCGGCGGACACCGGTTTGATTTCGATCAGCGGCGACAGCAGATAAATGACCATCACCGCGTAGAAAAACCAAAGATGGTAGAAAACCGGCTTCTGCAAAGCCCCTTCCAGCGCCCGCGCCGCGTTGATGGGGGTAAAAAGCGCCATATACAGCAGCCCGATCAGGCTGTAAAACAGCAGGCATAGCCCCATGCGCAGGAAATGTCTGGCGCCGGCGCGCCTGGCGCCGAAAAAAAGAAAGCCCGATATCATAAAAAATAGCGGAACGGCAACCCGCGACGCGGAGTTAAGCACATTGGCCAGCAGCCAGTTGTGCTCACCGATGTCCAGGCCATGGGTAACATAAAACGAGGTGGTGTGGATCATTATCACCATCATGCAGGCCAGCGCACGCAGATTATCTATCCAGTCAATTCTTTTATCTTCGTCCACTCACTTCATCCCTATCCGCATTTTGTATGCATACGCTTAATCTTCAATATCTTAAAAATAGGCTATATATCTACAAATGAGGAAGCAAAGTAAAAAATGAATTATCCGGATGAAGGATAATTTCGGCCGGGGTTGCGTGGGATTTAAAATAAATGCAAAATAGCCGGCCAATGTTAAAAACATTGACGGATTATTTTGTTTTTAACTCTATATTTCAGCTGGTTATAATATGCAAAGCTCATTATCTCCCTCCGTTCGTTTAGGCCGGAGGGCGTTGCTATTTCCGTTATGCCTGGTGCTGTTCGAATTTGCCGTCTATATCGGCAACGACATGATCCAGCCGGGCATGATGGCGGTGGTCGCATCCTTTAATGCGGGCCGGGAATGGGTTCCGACCTCCATGACCGCCTACCTGGGCGGCGGCATGGTGCTGCAATGGCTGCTGGGGCCATTGTCGGATCGCCGTGGCCGGCGCCCGGTAATGCTGGCCGGGGTGATGTTTTTTATTGCCGCCTGCCTCGGCATTCTGCTGGCGCAAACCATTGAGCAATTTATGGCGCTGCGTTTTTTACAAGGGTTCGGACTGTGTTTTATCGGCGCGGTGGGCTATGCCACCATCCAGGAGTCGTTCGATGAAGCCACCTGCATCAAAATTACCGCGCTGATGGCCAACGTCGCGCTGATTGCCCCGTTATTAGGCCCGCTGGCCGGCTCCATTATTATCCAGCTGGCTTCCTGGCAGGTCATGTTCGTGCTGTTTGCCGGCCTCTCGGCCATCGCGCTGGCGGGCTTGTGGCGCGCCATGCCCGAAACCGCCTCGCGCCTGGGGGAGTCGTTTTCTCCGGGCGGCCTGTGGCGCGACTATAAGGTGGTGCTGACCAACCGCCAGTTCCTGTACGGCGCCATGGCCATCGGACTGGCCTGCCTGCCGTTGCTGTCCTGGCTGGCCCAGTCGCCGGTGATCCTGATGGGCGACGGGGGGATGACGCCGATGGAATACGGCTTGCTGCAGATGCCGGTGTTCGGCGCGCTGATCCTGGGCAACATCACCCTGGCGCGATTAAGCGGCCGGCGTACCGTGGATCGGCTGATCAAGCTCGGCGCCGCGCCGATCATCGGCGGGCTGGTGCTGGCCACCGCGGCCACCCTGTTCTCGCCCCACGCCTATCTGTGGATGACCGCCGGCATGAGCCTGTACGCCTACGGCATCGGCGTCGCCAACGCCGGCCTGTACCGGCTGACGCTGTTTTCCTGCGCCATGAGCAAGGGCACCGTGTCCGCCGCGCTGGGCATGCTGAACATTATGGTCTATACCCTGGGCATCGAACTGGCAAAAACGCTGTACGCCCAGGGTGGCAGCGGCCTGTTCAACCTGTTTAACCTGATAAGCGTGCTGGGCTGGTATACGCTGGTGCGGCTGTTTATCCGCCGCCGCGCATCCACGCTGACGTCCATTCCCACGCCCGCGCTATAAGCGTCAGCAAGAGAAAGGCCGGCAAAGGCCGGCCTTTGTCACCCTGGGGTTAAAACAGCCCCATCGGCTGATCGGAGTAGCTGACCAGCAGGCATTTGGTCTGCTGGTAATGCTCGAGCATCATCTTATGGGTTTCGCGCCCGATACCGGACTGCTTATAACCGCCGAAGGCGGCATGGGCGGGATAGGCATGGTAGCAATTGGTCCATACCCGGCCGGCCTGGATGCCGCGGCCCATTTTATAGGCCACGTTGCCGTCGCGGCTCCAGACCCCGGCGCCCAAGCCGTAATCCGTATCGTTGGCCAGCGCCAGCGCCTCATCCATATCCTTAAAGGTGGTTACCGCCAGCACCGGACCGAAGATTTCCTCCTGGAAGACGCGCATACTGTTTTTGCCGAACAAAATGGTCGGCTCCAGGTAGTAGCCCTCGGACAGTTGCCCCTCCATCTGTTTGCGCCGCCCGCCGGTGAGGATCTCGGCGCCTTCTTTTTTGCCGATATCAATATAGTTGAGAATGGTGTCCATTTGCCCCGAGGATACCTGCGCCCCCAGCTGGGTCCGGGCATCAAGGGGATTGCCGCTGCGGATGGCCTCGACGCGTTTTACCGCCCGCTCCATAAACCGCTCGTAAATCGATTCCTGCACCAGCGCCCGGCTTGGGCAGGTGCAGACTTCGCCCTGGTTAAAGGCAAACAGGGCAAACCCTTCCAGCGCCTTATCAAAAAACGCATCTTCCTGGTTCATGACGTCGGCAAAAAAGATATTCGGCGATTTGCCGCCCAGTTCCAGCGTGACGGGAATGATGTTTTGCGCCGCATAGCTCATGATGCGCTGGCCTACTTCCGTGGAGCCGGTAAAGGCCACTTTGGCCACGCGCTTTGAGGTGGCGAGGTATTCGCCGATTTCGGCGCCCGCCCCGTTGACCACGTTAATCACCCCCGCCGGCAGCAAATCCTGAATCAGCTCCATCATCACCAGGACGGAAAGCGGGGTCAGCTTGGCCGGCTTAAGGACGATACAGTTGCCGGCGGCCAGCGCCGGGGCCATTTTCCAGCAGGCCATCAGCAGCGGGAAATTCCAAGGAATAATTTGCGCCACCACGCCCAGCGGTTCATGAAAATGGTAGGCGACCGTATCGCCGTCGATTTCACTGATGCCCCCTTCCTGGGCGCGCGCGCAGGAGGCGAAATAACGAAAATGGTCGATAGCCAGGGGCACGTCGGCGGCGCTGGTCTCACGAATCGGCTTGCCGTTGTCCCAGGTTTCCACCGCCGCCAGCAGCTCGACGTTTTGCTCCAGGCGATCGGCGATACGCAGCATGATATTGGCGCGGGTCTGTACCGACATCGCGCCCCACTCCGCTTTCGCCTTATGGGCGGCATCCAGCGCAAGGTCGACGTCGTCAGAGCTGGAACTGGCGATTTCGCACAGCGGCAGGCCGGTTACCGGCGTCAGGTTGACAAAATAATCACCTTTTACCGGCGCGACCCAAGCACCGCCGATAAAGTTGTCGTAACGGGGTTTAAGTTCGAGCGGATAACCATATTCGCCGGGTATTAACCGGCTTGAGGGGGGATTGTAAGCCATGTTTTCTCCTAGACACTGTGACTTTACCAAGAGTGGGCTGGGCTGATAAACGCTATCCTTTAACGTTAGCCGCAGCGGACACCACGAGACAGGTAAGGAGGGAATGAATTTTAACTATTCGAGAGGGTTCACAGTTTGTGTCATAACATTTCAGTGCCATACAGTGCCGCTGCTACTGGCGGCGCAGTACGGGCAAAACTGGTGCGCGCAAACAGCCGTTCCGCCAGCGCCACCAGCATAGGCCGATTCACGCACCAGTTGGGCATCACGCGGCGATAATTGATAAACCCCAGCGTGCAGGCCACGGCAATATCGGCAAGCGTCAGGGTGGGGCCGTTAAGCCGCCTGCCCTCGTGGGCATGTTCCTCCAGCGCGTCCAGGCCGCGGCAGATTTTTGCGCGCTGGTTCAACAGCACGTTTTCATCGGGGCCGCCGCCGCGCCCGCATTCGCGGACGATGGCCATGGCCGCATCCGTCACGCCGTCGGCCAGCGCTTCAATTTGCCTCACCCGCAGCGCTTCCAGGCGATCGGCCGGCAGCAGCGGCGGTTCGGGATGGGCCAACTCCAGATATTCCGCGATGATGGGCGAATCAAAGATACCCTCGCCCCGCTCGTTAAGCAGTACCGGCACCTTGCCCAACGGGTTCACCGCCGTGACGCAGGCATCACGACCGTTAGGAGAGGCGCTGACCAATTCAAAGGCAATATCCTTTTCCAGCAGGATAACTGAGATTTTCCGCACGTAAGGACTGGTATAGCTGCCTAACAGTTTCATTGGTTCGCCTCCGGTGGCCGTGGTCGCACAAATCAGTATGGCTCATGACACAGAAGTTTAAGTTAGAGAAGCCGTATTTAATGGAATGACAACGTGCCCAAGATGTTGCCTACCAGGTCGTCATGAACGGCTGCGCCGGAGGTCGGCGTCAATACCTGGATGGTGATGACGCGATCCAGGTAAGGCGTTATCAACAAGGTGCCCAGCATGGCTTTGCCCTGCATTTCTTGTTGGGAGTCGATGCGCAGGAATTTATGCTTATCCACCATTACCGGGACCTGGCCGGTTTTCCTGACATTCTTGAACTGGGTTTTCAGGCCCGACAGCGCGCCCTGCGCCATTTTATTAAATGCCGCGTCGCTGGTGTCGTTGGCATCGCCGTTGACCGTGCGCACCTCGCTGATGCCCACCGCCTGCGAATGCGCCCGGTTGGCGAACAGCTGGACCACCACGCCGGTATTTTGCGCGTTGGCGTCCTCCCGCGTCTGGTTAACAAAATCCGGCGGCAGTTGTAAGGTTATCTTGCCGTCGAGCAACGCGACCCGGACACTGTTTTTCAGTTCCGGCGCCGGCGCGGCGGCGGAAGAGGACGCCGCCGGCGCCGATGCCGCCGTAACGCCCAGCACCGATACGCCCGCCAGGGCGATCGCGGTCATAATCCTGATAATACGCCTTGCCATGTCAAACATCCTTCTCGCAATCAACGGAGTGGCCGCCAACGGCAGCCTGCTGTGAAAACATCGTTAAGCAAAAGCATAGCCCCTTTTTAAGCGCAGCGGCGCGCCACATGCGCATTTTGTTACCGCGCCGCCGGTGGAGTAGACTAGGGACATCAGGCCCACCAGCACAACGGCGAGTAAACCATCGTGACCGACCCTCTTCCCATACAGGATACCGACCCCACCACCCTTGCCGGGATAAGCCGGCTCGGCGTTCGCAAACGGGGGCAGCTCGACCGGGAGCTACCCGACTGGCTGGCCGAGGAAGTGCCGGTGGCGCTGGTCTACAACGGCATTTCCCATGTGGTCATGATGGCCTCGCCGAAAGAGCTGGAGCAATTTGCCCTGGGCTTCTCGCTGTCCGAAGGCATTATCAGCGCGCCGGGCGAGATTTACGGTATGGACGTGGTGACGGCCTGCAACGGCCTGGAGGTGCATATCGAACTGTCCAGCCGCCGTTTTATGGCGCTGAAAGAGCATCGGCGCGCCATGACCGGACGCACCGGCTGCGGTGTCTGCGGCGTCGAGCAGCTTGAGGAGATAGGCAAACCCATCGCTCCCCTGCCCTTTACCCAAACCTGGCCGCTGGCGCGGCTGGACCATGCGCTGGCGCAGTTGAAAAGCGTGCAGCCCATCGGCAGGCTGACCGGTTGTACCCACGCGGCGGCCTGGATCACCCCCGAAGGCGAACTGACGCTGGGCTGCGAAGACGTCGGCCGCCACGTGGCGCTGGACAAGCTGCTCGGCTGCCGGGCGCGCCAGGGCGCCGCGCCCGGCGCGGTGCTGGTCTCCAGCCGGGCTAGTTATGAAATGGTGCAGAAATCCGCCATGTGCGGCGTGGAAATCCTGTTCGCCGTCTCGGCCGCCACCGCCCTGGCGGTAGACGTGGCCGAACGCTGCGGGCTGACGCTGGTGGGATTCAGCAAGCCGGGGCGGGCCGCGGTTTATACGCATCCCTGCCGAATCGTTGACAGCAAAAGCTAAACATGTTCTTTAAAAGGGACTGATAAACGTTTTAATAAACGTTTAATTAACTATAATGATCGGATTGCTTACGCGGCACTAACATTCATTCAGGGTGCCGCTCACCTAAAATGGAGAAGATAAATATGAGCTATACTCTGCCATCCTTGCCTTATGCTTATGACGCCCTGGAACCGCATTTCGACAAACAAACGATGGAAATCCATCACACCAAGCATCATCAAACCTATGTCAACAATGCCAACGCCGCGCTCGAAAGCCTGCCTGAACTCGCCAGCCTGCCGGTTGACGAACTGATCCAAAAACTCGATCAGGTGCCGGCGGACAAAAAAACCGTACTGCGCAACAACGCCGGCGGTCACGCCAACCACAGCCTATTCTGGAAAGGCCTGAAGCTGGGCACCACCCTTTCGGGCGATCTGAAAACCGCCATTGAGCGCGATCTGGGTTCCGTCGACGCGTTCAAGGAAGCGTTTGAAAAAGCCGCCGCCACCCGTTTTGGTTCCGGCTGGGCCTGGCTGGTATTGAAAGACGGTAAACTGGCCGTGGTCTCCACCGCCAACCAGGACAACCCGCTGATGGGCGAAGCCATCGCCGGCACCTCCGGCTACCCGATCCTGGGCCTGGACGTGTGGGAACATGCCTACTACCTGAAATATCAAAACCGTCGCCCGGACTATATCAAGGCCTTCTGGAACGTGGTGAACTGGGACGAAGCGGCCAAACGTTTCGGCGAAGCCAAATAACCGGCGTCCGTTAAATGTAAAAACCATCCCGCGGGATGGTTCGGTTGATCGCAAACGTCCCGGCCTTACGGCCGGGACGTTTGCATTTCAGGTACCGTTGCTCCCTGAAGCAGGCTTATTTCAGTAACAACTTGTCAGTGAAGGCTTTTTTCGCGCTGATGCGGACTAAATACTCGGTGGTCGACAGCACCATGGTGGAACGGACAATCTGCTGGTAGCGCTGCTGCTGCATACGCACCAGCGCGTCATCCGCCGGTACGCGGGAAAATTCCGGCAACGGCGGGAACGCCGCGACGCAGTGCAGTTCGCTGAACGGGCCGAGGATTTCATCGTCGGTAAACCGGTATTCCTTGGGATCGTCCTGCAAGGCCTCGTGCAAGGCCATCAGCAGCTCGGCGTCCTCATACTCCTGTCGGCTGATAACGCCCAGGGCGTATACCAGCTTCAGGCGCACCGGTAGTTCGCCCAGCGGACCGGCGCCAATCAGTAGCGGCTCCACGGCATATTTTACCGCGTAATCATCCTTGCGAAAGATTTGCAGCACCAGAATATTGACCGCCTCGGCCAATAATTCCACCGCCGCGCCCATCAAATCCCTGACCGTTGTGCCGGCGTTCAGTTGTTCGAGGACCTGGTTTTCGTACAGTTGAGTATTTTCCGTCATCACCGAACACCATGTAACCCCCGGAGGCGGGATATTGCCCGCCTCCGGATCTTCATCATCATTGCATGGCGTTATAAAGATCCACCACCTGCGCTACCACCTCGCCGTCTTCCTCAAGACCGGAGACCTGCGCCAGCGCCGCTCCGGGGCCTGATTTTTCCAGCAATGCCGCCCATTCCTGCGCCTGGGGATCCTGCTCGCTATGATAATGCATGGCGGCGGCGATGCCCTTAAGCAGGTTGTCGTGGCGCAGGCCGTATTCCATGGTGCCGCGCAGCGGTTTGATCAACCGGTCGCCGGCGCTGAGCTTACGCAGCGGCTGGCGGCCGACGCGCTCTACGTCGTCATGTAAATAGGGATTCTCAAAGCGCTGCAGGATCTTATTGATATAGGCGGCGTGTTTCGCGGCTTCAAAACCGTAACGGTTAATCAGCACCGCGCCGCTTTCTTCCATGGCGCCTTTCACCACCTGGCGGATGTCGGGGTCGAGGATCGCGTCGCGGATGGTCTTATGCCCGGCATGCTGGCCCAGATAGGCGGTGATGGCATGGCCGGTGTTAAGCGTAAACAGCTTACGTTCGACAAACGCCATCAGGTTATCGGTCAGCTCCATGCCGGCGATAGCCGGCGGCTCGCCGATGAACTGGGTTTTATCCACAATCCATTCGCTAAAGGTTTCCACCGTCACCGCCAGCGGATCCTGGGTTCCGGCTTCGGCCGGGGGTACGATGCGATCCACCGCGGAATCGACGAAACCGACGTGCTGCGCCACCCAGGCGTGATACTGCTCGGGCAGTGCCTTTAAGACATGCTGTTTCAACTGGCTGGTGCCGCGCACCATATTTTCACAGGCGATAATATTCAGCGGCCGGGTATTGCCCGCGTCATGGCGCGCGATCAACCCTTTGGCGACGGTACCGGCGATGCGTTCCAGGATCTGCGGCCCTACGGCGGTGGTTACCAAATCAACGTCGGCTATCAATGCCACCACTTCCGCGCCGGTGCTGTTAACGGCGCTGACGCCCCGGACCCTTTCCACATGGGACTGCTCGCCCACGACATGGACCTCGTATTCATGCCTGGCGTTCAAGGCGTCAAGCACCGTTTGGTTAACGTCGGCAAACACCACGTCCACCCCGGCATCGGCCAATAATTTACCGATAAAGCCGCGTCCGATATTACCTGCTCCGAAATGTAATGCTTTCATAGATTTAACCTTGGATTCTCTTAGTTAAAAAGGGGCCAACGCAGGCCCCCTCTCAAATACAACCGTTTCCATCGCCCGCGCTGTGGTTAGGCCGTTTTGCCGCCTTTGAGCAGCTCAAGCACTTCATCTACGTCGGTGGTGTTGATCAGGCGTTGGATAACCGCATCGTCGTCCAGCGCGTTGGTCAGGCTGGTAATGACCTGGATGTGCTCGTTATTGCGCGCGGCGATACCAATCACCAGACGGGCAATATCGTCTTCCTCATCACCGAAACGCACGCCCGCCGGATACTGGCAGAATACCACGCCGGTGCGCAGCACCTTATCCTTGGCCTCGATGGTGCCATGGGGAACCGCAATGGACTCGCCCAGGTAGGTGGAGGTCAGCTTTTCACGATCCAGCATCGCTTCCACATACTCCGGCAGCACGTAACCGCCGTTGACCAGTTGCTCACCGGCAAAACGGATTGCCTGTTCCTTATTGTCGGCCTGACGTCCGAGGAAGATATTGGCCGCGGTCAGGCGGAACAGGTTCTGCTCGCTGTCTTCGAAGCTGTCGTCCAGGGTGGTGATGACTTTATTCTGATTGGTTTCGGTCTTTTGCACCGCAACCAGACGCGCCACCAGATCGGTATACAGCCCGCTGTCCAGGAAGTTGGTCAGCGAGATATGCTGCGCCTGCGGGGCGTGGCGCATGGCCCGCTCGGTCAGGTCGCGGTGGGTGATCACCAGGTCAACATCCTCAGGCAGGCTGTTGATGGCCGTGTTGGTCACGCTGATATTGGTCAGCCCGGCTTCCTTGACTTTTTTACGCAGTACCCCGGCGCCCATGGCGCTGGAGCCCATGCCGGCATCGCAGGCCACGATGATTTTACGTACCGAAGCCAGGTCGCCGGTGGCGCCGGCGGTAACCGGCGCGGCCATGCCTTTGGACTGCGCTTTCATATCTTTTATACGACGGGTGGCGTCTTCAAGGTCGTCCCCTTCCTTGGCCTTCATGCTTTTCAGCAGGATCGAGGCGATAACGAAGGACACGGCAAACGCCGCGACTACCGCGGTAATATTGGCAAAATAGGCGCCTTTAGGCGTCATGGCCAGCACCGCCAGGATGGAACCCGGCGACGCGGGGGAAACCAGGCCGCCGTGCAGCACGCTCAGGGTAAACACGCCGGTCATGCCGCCGAGGATTACCGCTATCAGCAGACGCGGGTTCATCAGCACGTAAGGGAAATAGATTTCGTGGATACCACCCAGGAAATGGATGATGGCCGCGCCGCCGGCGGACTGTTTGGCGTTGCCGCGACCGAAAATCATGTAGGCAATCAGCACGCCCATGCCCGGACCCGGGTTGGCTTCAATCAGGAAGAAAATTGATTTGCCGGTGGCGGTAGCCTGCTGGATGCCCAACGGCGAGAAGATGCCGTGGTTGATGGCGTTATTCAGGAACAGGATTTTTGCCGGTTCGACAAAGATCGAGGCCAGCGGCAATAAATCGTGGCGTACCATCAGGTTCACGCCCGCCGCCAGGATATGGGACAGGATTTCAACCAGCGGCCCGATGGCCAGGAAGGCGATAATCGCCAGGATCATGCCGATGATGCCGGCGGAGAAGTTGTTGACCAACATCTCGAAGCCGCTTTTGATCTTGCCGTCCACCATACGGTCAAAACGTTTAATCGCCCAGCCGCCCAACGGACCGGCCAGCATGGCGCCGAGGAACATCGGCATATCCGCCCCGGCAATCACGCCCATGGTGGTAATGGCGCCCACCACGCCGCCGCGTTCGCCGCCGGCCAGCCGTCCGCCGGTATAACCGATCAGCAACGGCAGCAGGTAGGTGATCATCGGGCCGACTAATTTAGCCAGCGTCGCGTTGGGTGTCCACCCGGTGGGGATGAACAGCGCGGTGATAATCCCCCAGGCAATAAAGGCGCCGATATTCGGCATCACCATATTGCTCAGGAAACGGCCAAAATTTTGTACTCTGACCTTGATATCCGAAGAAGACATAAAAAACACCCCTATTGATACGCGCCGGACAATAAGGGCGCGTGAAAATTGTTGCGACAGTGTTGCATTCTCTGTCGGTAGTTCTATAAGCAGCGGGACTCTACCACGCTGCGTGCCGAATGCGTACTCAGCGGCGTAACTGTGACGAATATCACCATGTCACCCCCTGTTTATCCCCTATATCGGTGATATTCATCACAAATTCCGTATGAAAAAAAACCACAATTATAACTTCAGGGAGTTAACGGCGGGTAAATTGTGATAGAGATCACTCTTGCTTGCTGGGTATTTGTTTGATAAATGTGATTTGTATCACAAATTATTTATCATCCCAGCCGGGCATCGGCGAAGAGAGGGCGATAGCGGCTGATTTAGACGCTAAAAGGCGGAATTGCGTAGCTAAAGCTGTAAGAAAATTACCGCTGTAATACCTGCGTTTTCTCGCACGCACGACAGCCATCATGACGCGGATATGTTACAAAAAGGTGACCCGGCGGGCCACCTTGGTGTAACGCGGCGCGTCATTAGCGCAGGGCCGTCCCTGCGGCGGTCTGCGCCTGCATCAGCTGCTGGTGCTGGCTTTGCAGGCCGGCCATCAGCTCATTATATTGCGTCGCCTGCAGCCGGGTGGGAAAGGCCACCGACGTGGGGCTGTAGGTCACCTGGCTGCCCTGCATATTCAGGAAATTGCCCACCTGGATCAGGGTTTCCGCAAGCTGCGCCGCGCTGGTCACCACCGGCGTCACCTGCTGTGCCGGCTGAATCACCAGCTTGGTATAGGCCTGTTCGTATACCGCCTTCAGGTCGTCGGGCTGCTTTAGCGCGGCGCGGGAGTCATCCGCCTGTTTTTTCAGGCGTTCTATCTGCGGCCCCAGCAGATTCAGTGCCCCTGCGGACTGCTGCAAATCCACCCGGTGGGTAAGATAATCCTGCGGCACGCGGATCTGGCTGACCTGATCCAGCACCGGCAGCAGGCTGGCATTGACCGCCTGGGTATATTGCTGGGTAAAGGTCAGCAGGATCTGGTAGTCGGCCACATAGGTGCCGAACTGTTTTTTCTGATCGTCGGTCAGCGTCGGCAGGCGCTCGCCGCCCGGCAGCACGGTGGTTTGTAAAAACGCCATAAACGCCTTGCGCTGCTCCGGCTCCTTGTCGCCGCAGGCGGTAATCTGCAGCGCCAGCATCAATAGCACTGGAATCATCAGCGCATAGCGCAACTGCGCCAGTCTGTCCCTTAACATCATGACCAACTACTCCTGTAAAATAGCTCACCCCTTTCCCTGGTTACCCAATTAACGCGTCCTGTTTGCAGAGTAAGGATAGTCCACTTTGCGAGGAATAAATATGCTCAAAGCCCTACCGATGGTCTCATTTTTTTACAAAACCCGCGGCGCATCGAACCCATCCACGGCATCAAGGGTAAGGGAGGCACATCCGCTATTGCCATAGCGGTCCGTCAACCGCAACGGCAAGGCCGGAGGAATAAAGCCGTTGCCGGTCAGACTGAAGCCCCAAACGTTATCACCAGCCGGCGAGGGGCCGGCAGACGCATCGTAAACATCGGTCTCGATAATAAAATCAATAAGATTACTTTATTGCATCAGGTCACTTACCTCTATCATGTGATCATTTTAACGAAATGAAATGGCACGACAGCAGCTCTTTTATGATACTTAAATCATTAACGCGGATTTTCTTAGGTTTTATCAAGATGAAAACATGCTAATAAAACACCACATTTATAGTCATGCCGCGCACACAATTATTACTGTATATAAACGATGACTTGATTCAGATATTCCGTCGCTTTATTTAAGACTGAATTTCTTGGTCAAGTGAAAGCGCATGGGATCTTTGATTACGAAGGTATTCGGGGCGTCCCACTCCCATACGCGGCAAAAAATACCGTCAATAGTTTTATAACGCAATCCTTTGTCCTCCAAGTTTTTTAACAAGGTACGTATTGTAACCATTTCAAAATCTTGCGAGGCATGAGAACGCACGGTGATAATATCCACTTTATACTCACTTGCAAGGCGGGACGCAAAAAGATCGTCATCCTTAGGGAATCGCTCTAACCGGTAATTGTGCTGAAAATCACGGCGAGTGACCTCTGCGGGCGTAAAGCTATTGTCGGCTGCTTGCCGCAATCCCAACCTTAGCCTTCTTCCCTCTTTTATACCATACCTCACTTGAGTCCCTTGCGGCGGCGTGAAAAAACCCGCCTCTTGGTGATATTTTCCATGGGACGAAATAATAAGGCGTTCTGAATTTTCAGACCCTTTAAATAAATACAGATCGTCGCCCAACTCTATCCTGTTGCCAAGCGCGATATCTTCAAGACCTCCTCCCCTGGCGGTGTTAGCGCGTCTGGCCGCCAATTTGCCGACGCCCGCCCCCGCCCCCGCGCCTAATCCCAGAGCCAGCGATGCCCATCCCAGCGCCGCCGAGGCCTGCGGATTCTTTTCCTCCAGCGCGATGGAGGCAATGCCTGTCGCCGCCGCCGCCGCTTCAAGGGTAATCAAGACGCCCGCGACCAATGATAGTGAGGCGCCGCCGGTGGGGATGCTCAAGGCAAAGCCTACGACAGCCAAAACGATACCCAGAATGCCCTGCCAGCTGATATGGCCGCTCGGATCGGCGTTATTGACCGGGTCGCCGGCGCAATAGACATAGGCATTGATACCGCCCGCGCCGAACGGACTTAACGAATCCGGCGTATTAAAACGCATCAGCACCGGGTTATAAGCGCGATAGCCGTTGCCCAGGTGATAAGCGCCGCTCACCGGATCGGGACGCTCGCCGGTAAAACCGGGCAACGACGGGCGGAAGGCAGGACTAAAGCCCCAGGGGGTATAACGGACCAGCTCCGAGGTCTGATTTTCGGCCCGTGACCACAGCAGGCTGTTCTGATCATTGGTGGCCGTCAGTCGCAAGTTAGTACCGTCATGCACCGCTGCAGTGGCGCCGCCCAGTTTGGCTAGCCGCACCGGCCGCAACGCGCCGGGTTGCTGCTCGTTGACCCTCTCATCACTGCGGTAATAAAGCGCATGCGCGCCGCGCCCGGTTACCGATTGTCCGACCAATCGATTGAGGGCGTCATAGCCATAACCGCCGCCCGGAGCGGGGCCGCCCGTCACCGAAATCAAACGGCCCAGCGGGTCATAAGCAAGCCGGCGTCCGGCCTCGTCCAGCGTCATCTGGCCGTTGGCGTCATACGTCAGCGCTATCACGGCGGGATAATCCGGATGGCTGTGCTGCACCCGGCTGAGCTGAGTGGGATCGCTGGGGTTATTAAATTGAAACAGCGCATTGTCCACGCCGCCGGGAAACGTGGTGCCGCATTGGGTAATGTTGTCGATGGCGTCATAGACAAAGGTCTGTAACGAGATAGACTTGCCGTAGGGGTCTACCGGCGGCGCGGCGCCGGCGCAGGTATAGCGTTCCAGCCGGTTGCGGCTGTCGTAAAACCAGGCTTCCTGGCGCAGTATTACATTATTGTGCCGTGTTTCGCTGCTGCGCCGCTGGTCGTTGGCATACCAGGTCTGGCTTATGGTCAGCGTTTCGTTATTGGCCGCTGTGACCGAGCGGGCAATCTCGCGGTCAAACTGATCGTAGCCCAGCCTGATGGTGCAGCCATGCAGACCGCGTGGGTCGGCGGTGTGCCGCGTTTCCAGTCTGCCCAGCGCATCGTAGGTCAGTGTTATAACCATATCCGCATCGCTGACCCGAACCAGTTGCCCCACCGCATTATACTGATATTGGGTCTGCGTGCCGGTGACATCGGTATACTGCGTCTGGCTGCCCATCAGGCTCCAGGCGTGGTTTACCCCACGCAACGGCTGGCCCGGCACGGTAAAGGTTTCTCCCTGCAACTGGCCGGAGCGGGTAAACGCGCGCGTGGTAACCACGCCATTATCGCCCGTGGCTCGCGTCATTCTGCCGCTCAGGGGGTCCCAGGTAAAATCCTGGCGCAGGGTGCCGCTGGTCACGCTCCTGACGGCATTATCCAATTGGGGAATATATTCATAGCGCAGCACTTCGCCCATCGGCGTGGTCACAGTGGACGGCAGCGGGCTGGCGCCAGTCCAGCCAAAACGGGTCAGGCGACCGCCGCTGGTACTTTGCATGATGCGCCCACTGCTGTCATATACCTGGGAGCCCAACTGAAAAATACGCGCAGCGGAATTAGTAACACGGATGGCGGTAGCCCATAGCTGGTCGCTAAACGGCACGTACATTTTACTCACCACGCTACCGTCGGGCAGACGTTGGCCTACTACCCGATCGAAGGCATCATACTGGTAATCGGTGGTGCGGCCCATTTCATCGGTTTCCTGACGCAAACGACCCAGGCCATCATAACGGCGGGTGACCTGCCCCAGCGTCACGCCCGACCGATCGCGCCGGACAATGGTCAGCGGCAGCCCGCGGACGTCCAGAGTGGTCAGGGTCCAGCCGGCATACAGCGTCTGATTATTGGCGAAGCCCTCGCGGGTCTCAGCCTGGGTCAGTGCAATCGGGTCGCTTTGGGTTATCAACGTGGTTCCGTCGTTGAACGCGGTACGCAATAGGTTCCCCCAAATGTCATACGTGATCGCCGCCGTACGCGCCATACGGGCGACCTGGCCGCTGCGGGGATAGTCAAACACGCTTTCGGCGACCCGCTCGCCAAAAGCATTATAGGCGGCGGTTTGCGCCTCAAACCACTGACCGTTTGTATCCGGATCGCTAACTTCCTGGCGCGTCACCCGCCCCAGGCCGTCAAACCAGCTGCGCGTGATATTGCCGAGCGGATCGGTGGTGGCGGTGTAAATAGCGGTGCCGCCGGTTACCGGCTGGGTTGCATAGGTAAGCGTGGTCACCTGCTGGAACGCGCTGCCGGCATTGCGGGTGGAGCGGGTAGGGCGACCGAGATTATCATAGACATTTACCGTGCGGTTGCCCTGCTCATCGGTCTCGGCCAGCACCCGCCCACTTAATATCGATACTTCCCGGCTGGTAGTGAGCGTTAGCTTATCGTGACCGGTGACCCGCTCGCTGGTGGTCAGCACATTTGCGTTTAACGTATAAAGTTGTTCGAGGAAATTCGGATAACTCAGACTACTGTTGTTGAGGTCATAAAACCAGCGCACCGTGCGCGCAGGTCGCCCATGCATCGTCGGGCTGGCGCGCTGGTTAAGGTAGAACTGCTGGGTATGCAGTATCCGGGTTGCGCCGCTGGCGTCAAAGCGGTCTTCCATCAGCACGCTATAAGGGGCGGGGGCGCCGGCCATGGCGGGCAGGGAAATATAGTTGTAGTTCTCGTCGCGCGCGGGGGTGGAGAACGCCGAGGGGGCCGGGATTGTATTTTTCCGCCGTATAAAGCGTGTAAATCCCCATGGGTCGGGCGGGCAGCCGGGTTCCCCGGCGGGCGAATAATAAAACAGCTCGGTAACCATACCGTCCGGGGTTTGCGTGCGGGTGGGATTGCCTGAGGCATCGAATTCCGTCAGGGTAATTTCGCTACGCGGCGTACCGGAGAGATAGCGCCATATAACAGTCCGGCTGCGCGGCAGCTGAAACTGCGGGGGCTGATTGTCAAAAACCGTGCCCGGCAAGGCATAATACTCGGTAATGGTACGAGTGCTGGCACCCAGGCTTTGCGTTTCCTCTTCGATTTGCAGATGGAAGTTATTGTATGTGCAGATCGTCGCCCGCGAGACGCCGCCGCTGGTCACTGTTCTGCGCGACCAATAGGTATAGGCGTTGAGAACGCCGAAAAGGTTATCGCGGTCCGGCGACCAACTGCCGGCGGTGCCGTAGCCGAGGTAATTCGAGTTGGAGTAGGTATAAGTAGTGTCAATCCCCTCCTGACCGGCGCCGGGAGATTTTAAATGCCTTGATACCGCCGGCAGGGCCGGCAGGCCCGCACTGGTCGGAAACAACATCCGGGCGTTTTGATACCAGACCTGCTCCCTGAGCCCGGTGGGATAGTGAATACCGGTAATCGGATACCAAGACCCGACCGTTGTATAGTCAAACGTCCAGGTCAAGGGCGGCGTCACCGCGTTATTCGTCAACTGGTACAGATTATTATTACGGTAAATCATCGTCAGGACATAACTTTCGCTGCTCCCCGGCCAAAGGGTAAACGTGGAGGCGTTAGTGCCGGAGTAGACCGCCGACAGCAACAGTTTGCCGGTGCTATCGGTAATTCTTTCCAGGCGCGTCAGAGAGCCGAGGATGTTCCAATCAAACTTAAGCCACTGACCGGTGGGTGCATGAATATATTCCGGGACTTTCATCGACCGCGCGTCCTGTGGGCCGGTCAGCACTTCCACGGTGCCGTTTTTCCAGATAATAAAATAATTGGTACTGGTCCGCATAAAGCGAAAGCTGTCCAGCTTATGCTGAACAATGATCGGTTGATCTCCGGTTTCAATAATATTATATCGCTCGCCGGTATTAAGCACTAATAGCCGATTCGCGAAGTCATAATAGGAATAACCCAGTGAGATACCTATTCCGTAACCATCATTTCCAGTGCTAAGCGGTGAATATGTCAACCTGGCGTCAAATGCCGGGCCAACACCGCCGTTACCCACCAAATTGGCAATGGGAAGCGCGATTACAAACAGGCCCGTGCGGGGATCGACTCCGCCCTGCAGACCCTCGATAGAATTTGAGGCCTGGGAAGAAAATAAATTGCTCATAGATCAATCCTTGCGAGTTTATTTACTTTTTTCGTTTATACAATCATCGTAACTGAGGCACATCGAAGTAATCATTGGTATTAAAATACAGTGTGAGATTGCCTTTATTACCGTATTTATCAGTGAGACTAATAACACGCGTGCTCGCTTGGCCGCTACTCCAATAATGAGCCACAATGTCAGTCTCACCCCATATAGAAAACTGATACATGACCAACGTTGCCGGATTCGTAATATTATTATCTACGTCACCGGCATTTAAAGAGGTAAATAATTTAAACGCGAAACCAGAAGCATACCCCAAGAAATGGCCTTGAACTTCTGGATTAAATGGCTTTACATACCAAAAATTCACTTGATAATAAGAGCGGCCCCAGCCACGCTCCATCACAGAAAAAGGCCGACTATAAAGGTAACTAGAGCCTTGAGCAATTCCTGTAAATCCTGCCCCCCCCCAAGGGTCATTACCTAAATTCAAATCGGCGTCCGAAATAATATCCATAGGTTCTGCTAATAAAAAAGTTCCTCCTATTTTTGGATAAAGATTGATAGTTACACAATCGAGCGTTCCATTATAATGATAATAGGTAACTAGTCTATGGGACTCCCAATAAATATTATCCCGTAAAGTTTCTCTCGATCGTTGACTGAGAGTAACGTTTCTCGCGTCAGAATAATCAATGGGGTCCAAGGCATTAATTGTAACAGAACTGAAAAATCCGGGGGTACCGTATAAACCTGTACTTATCACCTTTGGCGAAGCGGCCGGATGGGTCAAGGTTAGTTGCACCGCGATTTCAATGGTTCTGGAAGGACTAGCTGCCCCACGTTCTACGAAATAACTAAACGTTCTGCCACTTGTCTCGATAAGTCCATCCACAGGCACCATTTGAGTTTCGGTTTCCCTGAACCTTTCGGACATGTTCATCTCATTGATATCACCTTGGTAATATCCCGTTGATGAATAGCTGTTTTCCAACATATGATCTTTTTCAAATGTAGTCTGATGGGCATCTGCATTTGTCTCAGTATTGTCAGGCAGTATGTACGTAGACGGTGTATCCTGGACTGGCGCAAATGATGGTGCCGGAGGGAGAATATCGAACCCAAGGGAACCATAAACAACAAACCAAGTACTGTTGTTAGGATTCTGGCTTAGATGCGCTGTCCTAATAACCTCTATTAGATTTACATTACGTCGAAACTCGTCCAATGAATAATCCGTGAATTCCTGGCCGAATTCATCCAATGCTTTTATATAAATGATAACTTCTACGGTGTTGAAACCATTTCCATAGATATATGCAACACGGTTAGTTGTAGTAAATGAAACCTGCAAGGATTCAATAGATTTGATATCAGACCAAGCCATTTTTTACCTCCTATCATTATAAAATCACAATCGATACTCAAGAAGCTAAAATTATTTTTGTAAAATTCAAATTCCAATTACTGAATTTCATTAACTGAAACGAGAGAAGATTTTTTCATTAACATTATTTTTATATTTTTTCCTATATAAAACAATATGTATTTATTTTCATTAAAACTCCTTAATTATTGTTAAAGGAAAAGTAATTCAAAAGGATGTCAATAAATGGAATTCATAAACGCTACAAAATTCTTTTTTTTCAATCATTTAAAGAATAAATAAGAGAGAGGTGCATACATTAAAAAACTTTATTCTAAGATAAAAACAGATCACATTGCTGTTATAAATTTTTCGCTCACTCGCTATATAACAATAGTACCAGCAGTAAATTGCCATCGGGCATTAATATTTTAATTTATGTCGAGTAAAAGTTAAAAAATGTCATATCAATAAGTTTCATCAATATGATCGATAACGAGGCGTCAGAGAAAAACCATTTGCTGGATTAAGCTCTTTGCTAAAAAAAAACCGGCCAGTATTCACTGACCGGTTCTGTTACCCGCTACGCGGTTACGTCCGAAATGCTATTGCAGCAGCGAAATATCCGCCACCCGCAAAAACAGCTGTTGCAGCTGGCTGAGCAGCGTCAGGCGGTTAACCCGCACCTCGGCGTTGTCGTCCATCACCATCACTTTATCGAAAAACGCGTCCACCGGCTCGCGCAGGGTGGCCAGTTCCGCCAGCGCTTCCTGGTAGCGGCCCGCGGCAAACAGCGGCTCCAGCTTATCGCGCAACACCGTAAGATGCGTCGCCAGCTGGATCTCCGCCGCGTCTTTCAGCACCGCGGCGCGCACGTCGCCGTTCAGGGTGTCGGTGGCCTTGGCCAGGATATTGGACACGCGCTTGTTGGCGGCCGCCAACGCGGCGGCGGCGTCCAGGGTGCGGAAATAGGTGACCGCGCGCATGCGGGCGTCGAAATCCGCCGGTCGGGTAGGCCGGCGCGCCAGCACCGCCTGGATGGTGTCGACGCTGTGGCCCGCTTCCTGGTACCAGGCGCGGAAGCGGCCGAGCATAAAGTCGACCACATCGTCCACCACCCTGGCATTGGTGAGTTTTTCACCGTACAGGCGCGCGGCTTCGGCGGCCAGGGCCGATAAATCCAGCGGCAGGTTGTTCTCGACGATAATGCGCAGCACGCCCAGGGCGGCGCGCCTGAGGGCAAACGGATCTTTATCCCCTTTCGGATGCTGGCCGATGCCGAAAATACCGGCCAGGGTATCCATTTTCTCGGCGATGGCCACCGCCGAGGATACCGGCGTGGACGGCAGGGCATCGCCGGAGAAACGCGGCTGGTACTGTTCTTTTAGCGCCAGCGCCACGTCTTCCGGCTCGCCGTCGTGGCGGGCGTAGTGCATGCCCATCACGCCCTGGGTGTCGGTAAACTCAAACACCATATTGGTCACCAGGTCGCACTTGGACAGCAGCCCGGCGCGGGCGGCATGCTGCACGTCGGCGCCAATCCGGCCGGCAATCCAGCCGGCAAGCGACTCGATACGATCGCTTTTATCGCGCACGGTGCCCAGCTGCTGCTGGAATAATACGGTATCCAGCCGGGGCAGCCGGTCTTCCAGGCGTGTTTTCAAATCGGTGTTATAGAAAAATTCGGCGTCGGCCAAACGTGGGCGCACGACTTTTTCATTGCCGGATATCACCTGGCTTGGGTCTTTGGAGGCGATATTGGAAACAAAGATAAAGTGCGGCAGCAGCTTGCCCTGGGCGTCGTACACCGGGAAGTATTTTTGATCGCCCTTCATGGTGTAGACCAGGGCCTCGGCCGGTACGGCGAGGAATTTTTCCTCAAACCGCGCGGTGAGCACCACCGGCCATTCCACCAGCGAGGTCACTTCTTCCAGCAAACTGTCGGTCAAATCGGCAGTACCGCCGATTTCCCTGGCCGCCGCCTCGGCGTCGCGCTTGATCTGGGCCTTGCGCAGCTCGTAATCGGCCATCACCTTGCCACGTTCCAGCAGCAGGGCCGGGTATTGGTCCGCGTTGTCCAGCGTCAGTTCGGACTCGCCCATAAAACGGTGGCCGCGCACGGCGCGGGCGGAGTCTATGCCCAAGATACGCCCCGGAATCAGCTCGTCGCCCAGCAGCAGGACGACGGTATGCACCGGACGGATAAACTGCGTGTCGCTGTCGCCCCAGCGCATCATGCGCGGGATCGGCAGTTTAGCCAGCGCGGTGGTGACCATGCCCGGCAGCAGTTCCTGCGCGCGCTTGCCTTTAACCGACGCCCGGTAGAGCAGCCATTCGCCCTTGTCGGTCACCTGGCGTTCCGCCTGCTCGACGGTGATGCCGCAGCCGCGCGCCCAGCCCTCGGCCGCCTTGGTGGGTTTGCCCTCGGCGTCAAACGCCTGGGCAACGGCGGGACCGCGTTTTTCAATGTTGCTGTCGGCCTGGGCGGCGCCAAGGTTTAGCACCTTAAGCGCCAGGCGGCGGGGCGAGGCGAACCATTGCACCTCGCCGTGGGGCAGGTTGGCGCCGTCGAGTTCGGCGGTAAACAGGGTGGCGAACGACTGCGCCAGTTGGCGAAGCGCTTTTGGCGGCAGCTCTTCCGTGCCGATTTCCACCAGGAAAGTGTGTTGCGTCATGGCCGGCCTCTTATTTCTCGTTCTTTTTGCACATCGGAAAACCCAGGGCTTCCCGGGAAGCGTAGTAGGCTTCGGCGACCGCTTTGGTCAGGGTGCGGATCCGCAGAATATAACGCTGACGTTCGGTAACCGAGATGGCCTTGCGGGCATCCAATAAATTAAAGCTGTGCGCCGCCTTGAGAATACGTTCATACGCCGGCAGCGGCAGGGGTTTTTCCAGCGCCAGCAGCGTCTGCGCTTCTTTTTCGTACTGATCGAAACAAACAAACAGGAAGTCGACGTCGGCGTATTCGAAGTTATAGGTGGATTGCTCCACTTCGTTTTGATGGAATACATCGCCGTAGGTGGTTTTGCCCAGCGGGCCGTCGCTCCAGGTCAGGTCATAGACGCTGTCCACGCCCTGCAGGTACATGGCCAGGCGTTCCAGGCCATAGGTGATTTCGCCGGTCACCGGGCGGCATTCCAGCCCGCCCACCTGCTGGAAGTAGGTAAACTGCGTCACTTCCATGCCGTTGAGCCACACTTCCCAGCCGAGGCCCCAGGCGCCAAGCGTCGGGTTTTCCCAGTTGTCCTCGACAAAACGGATATCGTTAATGGTCGGATCCAGCCCGACTTCTTTCAGCGAGCCGAGGTATAATTCCTGGATATTGTCCGGGGAAGGCTTGATGATGACCTGAAACTGATAGTAGTGCTGCAGGCGGTTGGGATTTTCGCCGTACCGGCCGTCGGTGGGACGACGCGACGGCTGCACGTAGGCGGCGGCAATCGGCTCCGGTCCCAGCGCCCGCAGGCAGGTCATGGGATGGGAGGTGCCCGCGCCGACTTCCATATCCAGCGGTTGGACAATGGTGCAGCCTTGGCGCGCCCAGTAGTCCTGTAAGGTCAGGATCAGGCCCTGAAAGGTCTTGGGATCAAACTTTTGCATGTTGAATTCGCACGCGATAAAAGTGGATATATTAAGAATGCGCCAGTATACCCTCTGGCGGTAAGATATACAGCCCAATTAAGGAGTAAGGCGATGATCCGCCCGTTTGTGCCGGGCGATATGCCCGCGCTGCTGGCGCTGTGGCTGGACAGCACCACCCGCGCCCATCCCTTTATCCGCGCCGGCTACTGGCTTGAGAGCCTGCCGTTGGTGCGCGACGACTACCTGCCGCAAGCCCGGAGCTGGGTGGCTGAGCGCGACGGCGTCATCACCGGCTTTATCAGCGTGATGATGGCGCAGTTTGTCGGCGCGGTTTTTGTCGCGCCCCGCTACCATCGCCAGGGCATCGGCCAGGCGCTGATGGCGCGGGTAAAACAGCGCTACCCGGTGTTGACCCTTGAGGTCTACCAGTTAAACCGCGCCGCCTGTCATTTTTACTACCGCCAGGATTTCCGCGAAATCGGCAAGGCGTTTAACGCCGAAACCGGCCATATGCTGCTGACCCTGCAATGGCGCGCCGGTTAAAAGCGGTTGTTACCGCTTCAGGATTGGCTATGCTAACGCTGGTCAGCAGGTTATTTACCCGGGGCGAAACGTTGCCCATGCATGCGCTGGCGCGGCAAGCAAACCAATGCCGCCGGGACGCAGGCACATAATCCGCACATGCACGTTGTTCAATGGTTTAATAATACGCGCCGCCGGGGCGCGGATAAATTTATCAGCCGCTCAGGTGCATGAATTTCTATCAGGAGAGGTACGCCGTGAGCCAGCAAAAAGGGACCCGCGCATCGGGACGCGCCACCATCAGCGATGTGGCCAGAGCCGCCAACAGCGGCAAGACCAGCGTGTCGCGCTATTTGAACGGCGAGCTGCACCTGCTTTCCGACGACCTTAAGGCGCGCATCGAAGCGGCCATCGTGCAGCTCAATTACCGCCCCAGCCAGATGGCCCGCAGCCTGAAGGGGGGACAGACCAGGCTGATAGGCCTGATTATCGCCGATATTACCAATCCCTATTCCGTTGACGTGATGCGCGGCATCGAGGCCGCCTGCCGCCGGCACGGCTTCACCCTGCTGGTATGCAACACCAACAACGAAGTGAACCAGGAACGCCACTATCTTCAGCTGCTTAACGGCTATCAGGTGGAAGGGATCGTGGTCAACGCGGTGGGCATGCATGAAGATGCGCTTGCCATGTTGCAGCAGTCCTTGCTGCCGATGGTGCTGATTGACCGCAAAATTCCCGGTTTCGCCTGCGACATGGTGGGCCTGGACAACCGCGAGGCGGCGACCCGCGCCACCGGGCACCTGATCGCGCAGGGATTTGAAGCCATTATGTTCCTCAGCGAGCCCCTGGGCACGGTGAATACCCGCATCGAACGGCTGCAGGCCTTTCGCGCCTGCCTGGCGGCCCATCCGGATCTGGCGGCGGAAGAGGCGGAGTGCGCGCTGAACGATACCGACACCCTGGCCGCCGTTATCCAGGACTTTAACCGCCGCCACCGCGGCATGCGCAAGGCCATTCTGTCGGCCAACGGCGCGCTGACGCTGCACATCGCACGCGTACTGCGGCGCCAGGGCCTGAACTGGGGCAGCGATATCGGCCTGCTGGGATTTGACGAACTGGAGTGGGCGGAGCTGGCGGGCGTGGGCATTACCACCTTTAAGCAGCCGACCTACCAAATCGGCTACGCCGCGCTGGAACAATTGTTAAAGCGCATCCAGGGGGCCGACGAACCGGTCAGCGAACAAGCGTTCAGCGGCGAGCTGATCGTGCGGGGGTCCACTACCCGTTAGCGAAGTGGATAAGACCGTAAGGCACCCTTAGGAAACGGAAAAGTCAGATAATAGTTTCCTCCCTGCGGCGACCACGCGCCGTTAATCGCCGCGCACCTCCCCGCCCCGCCCCGGATGCCAGTTGGCTAAATTAGTGACAGCGATCATAAATCTGACATAACGGACTTCTCAATGGAACCGGTACCATCTACCGTAAAACCATCACCGCGGAAAATGTCTCCGCATGGGAGTCCAAGATGAAACATGATGTGTTTGTGGTTACCGCCGCGTACGGCAATGACAATGTCCTCGCCATGGGCGGGCAGCAAAAACTGCTGCCGACCATCGCCGGGGCGGGCGCCGCCGGGGTGGAAATGCGCCGCGAGCTGCTGACGGAAACCGACCTGGCCCGCCTGCCGGAACTGGCCCGGGAGATAGCCGGCCTGGGGCTGCGCTGCTTCTATTCCGCGCCGGAGGCCTTATTTACCCGGGACGGCGCGCCCAACCCGTTGTTGCCGCAGCTGTTCGACGAAGCCGAACGCCTTGGCGCCGAGCGGCTAAAATTATCCCTAGGCCATTATTCCGCCACCGGGGATATGGCCGGCCTGGACGCGCTGCTGACATCCCGGCGCGTGCTGTTAATGGTGGAGAACGACCAGACCGAATGCGGCGCGCTGGCCCCCATCAGCGCGTTTTTGCGCCGGGCGCGGGATGCGCGGCTGCCGGTCGGCATGACGTTTGATATGGGCAACTGGCGCTGGGTCGGGGAAGATCCGCAGGCGGCGGCCGCGGAGCTGGCCTCTTTTGTCAGCTATATCCATATCAAGGTCGCGCTCCCGTCGGATAACGGCTGGCGCGCCACGGCGCCGTTATCCGACGGGCAGGACTGGCGGCGGTTGCTGGCAAGCCTGCCGGACGATGTGCCGCGCGCCATTGAGTTTCCGCTGGAAGGGGACGATCTGGCGGCGGTAACCCGCCGGTTCATCGCGCTATTGCAATAAGCGCGCCGCCTGGCCGGCTTATGACCGGGCCTCTTTCCGGCGGTAGCCGGGTCCGGCCGCCGGCGTCACGACGGCCCCGCCCCCGCGGTGTGCGCCCGGGCGCCGGGGTAATTTATTCGACATAGGGATGGAACCGATACCAAAGAACATGATGATGCCAGCGCGCGCGGCGGCGGATGGCCGGGCAGGCTATTGACGCACCGCGTCGAAACAATAACAACGACATCGGAACACCCGCCCCGGCCCTACCCTGCGGCGGTTGAGACAGCAGCGATATCAATGAAGGAATACATCTATGAGCTTAGCGAAATTAGCACCAAAACGTTGGTGGTATATTATGCCGATTGTATTTATCAGCTACAGTCTGGCATATCTCGACCGGGCCAACTTCAGTTTTGCCTCCGCCGCCGGTATTAACGATGACCTGGGAATAACCAAAGGGGTATCGTCATTATTGGGCGCGCTGTTCTTTCTCGGTTATTTCTTTTTTCAGATACCGGGCGCTATTTATGCCGAACGCCGCAGCGTCAAGACGCTGATTTTCTGGTGCCTGGTCTTATGGGGCGGTTTCGCCGCGCTCACCGGCATCGTCAGTAATATTCCCATGCTGATGGCGATCCGGTTTGCGCTGGGCGTGGTGGAGGCGGCGGTGATGCCGGCGTTGCTGATTTATATCAGCAACTGGTTTACCAAAGCCGAACGCTCACGTGCCAATACGTTCCTGATCCTCGGCAACCCGGTGACGGTACTGTGGATGTCGGTGGTTTCGGGGTATTTGATCAACGCCTTCGGCTGGCGGGAAATGTTTATCTTCGAAGGCATCCCGGCGGTTATCTGGGCTTTTTGCTGGTGGGTGTTGGTTAACGATAAACCCGCCCAGGCAAAATGGCTGTCGGAGGAAGAAAAGCAGGCGCTGCAACGGCAATTGGCCAAGGAACAGGAAGGCATTAAAGCGGTGCATAATTACGCCGAGGCGTTCCGTTCGCGTAATGTGATTATTCTGTGCATCCAGTATTTCGCCTGGAGCATCGGCGTTTACGGGTTTGTATTATGGCTGCCGTCCATTCTGCGCAACGGCATGGAAATGGGCATGGTGCAGGCCGGCTGGTTATCCGCGGTGCCTTACCTGGCGGCCACCATTGCCATGATCATCGTCTCCTGGGCATCGGACAAGCTACAGAAACGCAAAATATTCGTCTGGCCGCTGCTGCTGATTGGCGCCCTGGCCTTTATCGGTTCCTACCTGCTGGGCGCCCACCATTTCTGGGGTTCCTATGCGCTGCTGGTTATCGCCGGCGCCGCCATGTATGCGCCTTATGGACCGTTCTTCGCCATAGTGCCGGAAATGCTGCCGCGCAACGTCGCCGGCGGGGCGATGGCGCTGATTAACAGCATGGGCGCCCTCGGTTCCTTCGTCGGCTCGTGGGTGGTCGGCTACCTTAACGGCGCCACCGGTTCGCCCTCGGCGTCCTATGTCTTTATGGCGGTGGCGCTGCTGGTATCGGTGTGGTTGACGTTAATTGTCAAACCGGCGGAAAACGCCGTGCCGCGCATGGCCTAAAGCCGGCGCCGCCTGTTCCGTTAACAGGCAAAAATGGTATGCTGGTCTTTATCGCCAAATGACATAACCGACCAACGGAGATCATGATGAAACCTGCCGTAGTATTGTACAAATCGTTGCCCGACGACCTGCGCCAACGTCTGGATGAGCATTTTGACGTGACCGAAATCGGGGATGTGGGCGCAGAAAATGTGCGCAGGCATGCGGACATATTGCAACAGGCTCAGGGTATCATCGGCTCCGGCGGTAAATTCGATAAAACAATGCTCGACGCGCTGCCCAACCTCAGGGCCGCCTCCACCATTTCCGCCGGCTACGATCAGTTCGACGTCGACGAGATGAGCGCGCGCGGCATTGCGCTGATGCATACTCCCCACGCCCTGACGGAAACCGTGGCCGACCTGCTGATGGGGCTGGTGCTGGCCACCGCGCGGCGCCTGGTGGAACTGGCGGAGAGGACCAAGGCGGGCGAATGGCGTGAGAGCGTCGACAGCACCTGGTTTGGCACCGACGTGCATCATAAAACCCTGGGCGTGGTCGGCATGGGACGTATCGGCCTGGCGCTGGCGCAGCGTGCGAACCTGGGGTTTTCCATGCCGGTGCTCTATAACGCCCGTCGTCAGCACGCCGAGGCGGAAAGCCGTTTTGACGCCGAGTATTGCGATCTGGATACCCTGCTGGCCCGGTCTGATTTTGTCTGTATCATCCTGCCGCTGACGGATGAAACCCATCATCTGATCGGCCGCGAGAAGCTGGCCCTTATGAAACCCGGCGCTATCCTTATCAATGCCGGACGCGGTCCGGTAGTGGACGAAGCGGCGCTTATCGAGGCGCTGGAAAACCGTACCATCCGCGGCGCCGGCCTGGATGTCTACGAGCAGGAACCGCTGCCGGTGGATTCGCCGCTGCTGCGCCTGCCGAACGTGGTGGCCATGCCGCATGTGGGCTCCGCCACCGATGAAACCCGCTATCAAATGGCCGCCACCGCGGTGGATAATCTGATCAACGCCCTTACCGGCCGGATTAGGGAAAACTGCGTTAATCCCCAGGTCATCAAATAACCCTTGCTCCCATCGCCTTTACATAACGATTCCCCGTCCACCCGGGCGGGAAAAGCGTATCATGGCCGCTAAAATAAACGTTGCCGGCATCAGCGCTACGCTATGCTTTTTTATGGTATGCGATAAAATGGAATCAAGCGGTATGGAAAGGAACAATAATGACTATTAGTCATACTCACATCAAAATCAGCACCTTTGTGTTGATGTTGCTGTTTATTGCGATCATTATCCCTTTGCACTTATTTCCCTGTTTTGTCGCGGGGTTCCTGGCCTATGAAATCATTTTCGCCCTTACGCCCTGGTTTGAGCGCATCATCGGCGGCCGGGCGCGCTGGGTCGTGGTCAGCATCATCGCCGCCGTGGTAGTGATTGTCATGACGTTATCCATTGTCAGCCTGGTCAGTTTCCTGACCTCGAATATCCAGCGCGGCATTGATTTAACCGCCGAAACCAACCGCATTTTCTCCGGCGTCAAAAATCGTCTGCCCGATATATTGCCAGCCTACCTGCCGGACAGCGCGGAAGAGCTGAAAAACCAGGTTTTCGCCGTGGTGGAAAAAAACCTCATTACCATCCGCAATATGGGACGCAGTTTTTTGCACGGCTTAATCACCATCCTTATCGGGCTGATTATCGGCGCGATTATCTCATTGAATAAGCCATCGGGACGCACCACCTATTTTCGCGAGCAAATGCTGCAGCGCGTACAGAATTTATCCAGCTCTTTTCGTAATATCGTGTTTGCCCAGATCAAGATTTCGCTGGTCAATACCATCCTGACCTCTATCCTGCTGCTGGTGATTTTTCCGCTGTTCAAGGTGCATCTGCCGTTATCCAAGACGCTGGTGGTGGCCACCTTTATCTTTGGCCTGCTGCCGATTATCGGCAACCTGATATCCAATTTCCTGATGATTATCTCGGCGCTCTCCGTCTCGCTGCCGATAGCGGGCGTGGTGCTGGTATATTTGATGCTGATCCATAAGCTGGAATATTTCCTCAACGCCGAGATTGTCGGCAATCGCATCCAGGCCAAATCCTGGGAGCTGCTGCTGGCCATGCTGGTGTTTGAAGCGGCGTTTGGACTGGAAGGGCTGGTGGCCGCCCCCATCTATTACGCCTACCTGAAGACCGAATTGCGCGGTCTGGATCTTATCTGAAGCGCCGTCGCAAAATAGCGGTTGCCTGGCGTGACGCAAACGGTATGGTAACACTCAGGCTTACGTTAATATTATCCGAACCCATTTTATGACCTACTCGCTTTTCGGTAAAAAATTCACCCGCCATTCCGGCATCACCCAGCTGATGGCCGATATGAACGATGGCCTGCGCGCACCGGACGCCATTATGCTCGGCGGCGGCAACCCCGCCGCCATCCCCGAAATGGAGCGTTATTTTCACGCGCTGTGCCAGTCCATGCTGGCCGACGGCACCCTGGGCGAAGCTCTGTGCAACTACGACGGCCCCCAGGGCAAAAACGCGCTGCTGACCGCGTTGGCGGCCATGCTGCGCCAGGAGCTGGGCTGGCCGGTGACCACGCGCAATATCGCGCTGACCAACGGCAGCCAAAGCGCTTTTTTCTACCTCTTCAACCTGTTTGCCGGGCGCGGCGCGGACGGCGGCCTGCGTCGGGTGCTGTTTCCCCTGGCGCCGGAATACCTGGGTTATGCCGATGCCGGGCTGGAGGAGGATATGTTTGTCGCCGCCAAGCCGACCATTGCGCAGTTGCCGGACGGCCAGTTCAAATACCATGTGGATTTCGAACATTTAAAAGTGGGCGGGGATATCGGGCTGATTTGTGTTTCCAGACCGACCAACCCCACCGGCAACGTGATTACCGACCAGGAGCTGCTGCGCCTTGACGCGCTGGCCCGCCAGCATCAGGTGCCCCTGCTGATTGATAATGCCTACGGCCTGCCGTTTCCCGGCATTATCTTCAGCCAGGCCGCGCCGTTGTGGAATCCCAATATTATCCTGTGCATGAGCCTGTCCAAGCTGGGCCTGCCGGGGGCGCGCTGCGGTATTATCATTGCCAATGAAGAGGTTATCGACGCCGTCAGCAATATGAACGGCATTATCAGCCTGGCGCCGGGCGGGCTCGGCCCGGCGCTGGCCGCCGAGATGATCCGGCGCGGCGATTTAATGCGCCTGTCGCAAACGGTGATCCGCCCGTTCTATCAACAACGGGTGCGGGAAACCATAGCCATCCTGCGCCGCTACCTGCCGCCGGAGCGTTGCCTTATCCACACGCCGGAAGGGGCGATTTTCCTCTGGCTGTGGTTCCAGAACCTGCCGATTACCACCGAGACCCTCTACCAGCGGCTTAAACAGCGCGGCGTGCTGATGGTGCCGGGGCATTATTTTTTCCCCGGGCTGGAAACCGAGTGGCCGCATGCGCAGCAGTGTATGCGTATGAATTATGTGCCCGACGCCGATAAAATCGAGCGGGGCATCGCGATATTGGCGCAAGAGGTGGAGCGGGCGTTTCGGGAAACGGCGGGCAGCGCTGGCCAATAACCTGGCCGCGGTTTTTAATGAGCGAAAACGCCGCGCGGTAACTCCGCGCGGCGTTTTCACGATCAAGACCGGTGTTATTACTGGCCGGCCGCCGGGGCTTCAGCCTGATGCTCAAGCACCTGGGGCTGGGCGTCGCCGATGGCGATCTTGCGCGGCTGCAAAGATTCCGGCACATGGCGTTCCAGCGCAATATGCAGCAGCCCGTTAACGAACTCCGCCTGCGTTACCGTCATATGTTCCGCCAGGGTGAAGCTCAGGGAGAATTCTTTGCAGACCAGCCCCTGATGCAAATATTCAACCTCGCGTTCGGGCGGGGTGGGCTTGCCGGCAATGGTCAGGCGCGGCCCTTCCACTTCAAGCGTGAGCTCTTCTTGCTTAAAGCCCGCCAGCGCCAGGGTGATGCGATAATGGTTATCATCGCTTTTTTCAATATTATACGGCGGGAAGCTAAAGGCTTCCTGATTGCCCTGCATGGTGCTGGCTAATTTATCGAAACCGATCCACTGACGCAGTAAAGGTGACAGATCGTAATTACGCATGGTATTAACTCCTTCTATGAAGCGAGATTATTTTCCCCAGCCCGCGGCTGGGTTAGCCCCCGGTTACGGCAGGCGGATGTTATTACATTATCGCGGCGATCGGCCGCGATCGGTTTAATTGATTTCGATACGCCGCGGCTTTAGTGTTTCCGGCACGACACGTTCTAAATCAATATAGAGCAAGCCGTTTTCCAGATTGGCGCCTTTAATTTGGATATGCTCGGCCAATTGGAATTTACGCTCGAAATTGCGTTCGGCAATCCCCTGGTATAAATAGTTCCGCTCGGCGGGTTCTTGCGCATGAGCGCCTTTAACCGTTAATAAATTATCATGGGCGGTAATATCCAGCTCATGTTCGGCGAAACCGGCTACGGCGATGGCAATGCGGTACTGGTTTTCATTAACCAGTTCAACATTGTAGGGAGGATAACCGCCATTGCCCTGACTTTGTCCTGATTCAAGCAGATTTACCAGCCGATCAAAGCCAATAGCGGAACGGTACAGGGGTGACAGATCAAAATTACGCATACAACAGCCTCCAACATTCAGCGAGGTGACAAACAACCTTCCGGATGGACAGGTCAGTGACCTAAATACCCTTACGGCGTACTTATCTGGGGTCACATTAATAAAATGGAGCCGGCCGCGGCATTTTCAAGCGTCAATAAGAAAAAAATCTCCTCCATTTAGCAAAAACTGCAAGTCACGGGCTGAATATCCATTACACTGATAACGGCAGTAGGGAATACTTACCGCAATACCGGGCGGAATGCATAGCGTTAGTAAAATTACCACCCTAATGGATGTATAGGAATCATGTTGAAACAAGTATTATTCATTCTGACAACAGGCTGCGCGTTGCTGGCCAGCAACGGGTGCTCAAGCGTGATGAGCCACACCGGGCCCGACCAGGGTTATTATCCGGGTACCCGCGCCAGTGTGAATGTCATCCGGGATGAGGATACCAGTTGGGCCATGGTGCCGCTGGCGCTTATCGATCTGCCGTTCTCGGCGGTGCTGGATACCCTGCTGTTGCCGTATGATTATCTGCGCAAGGATAGCGATAAATCCGCCGATTCACCGCGCGAACGTATGCTGCACAGCGGCGCCAACAGCCCCGGCGGTTCCCGGCATAAAAACAAGGCCGGCGGCGCCCATACCCTATAAGCCGCCACGCCGGCAACCGGGGGCGTTTAAGCTTGCCCGGCCGGATCGGCCTTGCCCTGGGCCTGTTGACAGAACGCCGCCCGCCGGCGGTGCTTAAGCGTCATGGGAATGACCGACTTGACCGGCGCCGTTTCGCCCTCCATGGCCCGCGTCATCGCCTGGAACGCATGCTCGACCCAGGCATCCTCGTCCTGGCGCATCGACCAGGTGTTATTGGGTAAAAAACCCAACATGGGATGCTCATCGAAAGTGCCGATATTCATCTCGGCGGGAATATAGCCATAATGTTCGCGCAAGACGTTAAGCGCGCCTTCCAGTACCGGCAGCGACGAGGCGATAAAGGCCGGCGGCGCGTCCTGGTGCAATTCGAAAAAACGCTGCATCAACAGCTGGCCGTCTTCGCGCCGGTTATGCTGGGCGGTCAGTACCCAGTCCGCGTTTTCGCTGATGCCATGGGCGGCCAGGGTCTCGGTAAAACCCTGTAAGCGCTGTTTTATGGTCGGCTGTTGCATATCGCCGGCCATAAAAAACAGCGGCAATGTCCCGGCATCAATGATGGCATGGGTTAACGCCGCGCTGCCGTTGACGTTATCGCTGACCACCAGCGACACCGCGCTGTCGCTGAAATCGCGATCGAGAAAGACCAGGGGTTTGGTAAAACGCTTGATATGGTGATTTTGCGCCGGCAATGACGAGGGCACCACGAACAACCCGTCGACATTGCGCTGCTGCATGGTTTCCACCAGGGTATTTTCGCGCTCGGTATCGCTATAGGTACAGCTGGTGGTCAGTTGATAGCCCGCCTCGCGGCAGCGGATTTCCAGTTTTTCCGCCAGGGTGGAGAAAAACAGATTGGATAACCTGGGAATAATGAGCCCAAGGGTATCGGTTTTGTTCAGCTTCAGGCTGCGGGCGGCATGATTAATGGTATAACCGTATTCGCCCACATAGCTGGCAATCCTGCTTTGCGTTTTGGCGCTGATACGATATTGCCCGGCTTTACCGTTAAGCACCAGGCGAACGGTGGTGATTGAAATACCCAGCGCTTTAGCTATCTGCTCTACGGTCTTGGCCATCTTATCGGTTAATCCTGTTATCGAATTCTGTAGATAACGCAGTATAACGGACTGGCTAACTCGAATCAGCGGATAATTACGCCAAATACTCACGCCTTGCTCAATAAAAAGTGGTTTTTCCCCTCCTGACGGCGCGGATGCGTCCATTCCGGTCAGAGTGTCACGCCCTGTTGCCGCGCTTTCTGCGTCCGTTGCCGGGCAATGGGCCCGGCAACGAATGTCAAGATCGCCTCACCCTCAGCGCTGCTTTGCAATAGCGACTCGCCGGTGGCGTAATGAAAATAGCGCCGCTGGGTTATTTTCGTCATGTTGATCAGGTTCAGCGCTCTTTTATCGCGGACAGATCCGCCCGATAGCTCTCCTTGGTAATACACACGCAGCAAATGGTAATCGTCGCCATCACGGCTAAGAATAGCGATACCGGCCAGGAATCGCCGCCGGACCAGGCAATCAGCAGGGTACCGATCATCGGCGTCAGGCCGCCGACAATATTGGCCAATTGGAACCCCAGCGACACGCCGGTATAACGCACATTGGTATCGAATAATTCGGAAAAAAAGGCCGGCTGCACGCTAAACATCATGCCCAGGCCGACGGAATAACAAAAGGTGGTGGCGAAATAGAACATTTTCACCGAGCCGGTATCGATCATCCAAAACAACGGAAACGCAAAAATCAGCGTAATAGCCGCGCCGGCCAGATACACCGGCCGCCGGCCGATTTTATCCGACAGATAACCGAAAAACGGGAAGGTAAAAATACCGACAAAACTGGCCAGCAATAAGCCGTTGAGGGCGGTTTCGCGGCTGAAGTTTAATTGTCGGGTGACATAGGACATAAAAAACGCCACGGTCAGCCAGCCGAGCACGATTTCGCCCATGCGCATGCCCATGGCGGTCAGCACCGCACGCCAATGGTATTTCAGTACCGCGATAATCGGGAAATCATGTTTTTGGCCGGTGGCTTTGCCTTCGGTAAATACCGGCGTTTCTTCAATTTTCGAGCGGATATACAGGCCGACAAACAACAGGGCGACGCTGAGCAGGAACGGAATGCGCCATCCCCAGCTCATCAGCTGCGGTTCCGGCAGCCAGGCGACGATGGCAAACACCGCCGTGGCGATAAACAGCCCCAGCACATTGCCCAACTGGACAAAGGTGCCGAAAAAACCGCGCCGGTGCACCGGCGCGTATTCCGTGACCAGCGTGGTGGCGCCGCCCCACTCGCCGCCGATGGCGAATCCCTGGCACAAGCGCAGGAAAATCAGCAGCAGCGGCGCCAGATTGCCGATGGCGGCGTAGCTGGGCACCAGGCCGATACAGAATGTCGAGGCGCCCATGATCATCAGCGACAGCACCAGCGATTTTTTACGGCCGATTTTATCGCCGTAATGACCAAAAACGATGGCGCCGATAGGCCGGCTGACAAAGGTAATCGACAGGGTAAGAAAAGAAACGATCAGACCCATAAACGGCGTGAGATTGGGAAAGAATAATTTCGGGAACACCAGCGCGGCGGCGGTGCCGTAAATAAAAAAATCATAAAATTCGATGGTGGTGCCGCTCAGCCCCGAACCGAGCACCGTCATCAATTTTTTATTCTGCGCCTTTTTTGCCTCTGCGCTGGTGCCGGCGTCGGCCAATGTTGAATCAGTTAAGATAGACATAACTCATTCCTTATGGATAGAGGGAATCATTACCAGACGGACCCGCCGCCATCGACGTTCAGGCTGCAGCCCGTCATATAAAAGGAAGCATCGGGCGCCAGGAAGATAATGGCGCCGTGATATTCCTGCGGACGGCGTCAACGTCTCATTTCTTGCTAAGTCGAGTTAGCAATTTAGCTAACGGCAGATGGGCTGGCAAAGGGTTTTGTTATGAAGTGTGAGCAGGATCGAGGCGAAAGTGTTAACGCCATGATGACGTTACGATACAGCCAGGGGCAACGCCGCCGGCCGCCGGAAAAAACGACGAACGACGGACGGAAAATTAAACGGCGGGCAAACCCCCTGGCAGGGGAAGATCCGTTGCACCGCCCCGGCAATCAGTGATCGAGCGTCAGGTCGCGACGCGAGGTCTCCGGCGCGCGCCAGGCGGCGTAGGCAGCCACCAGCGCGGCAACCACCACGTACGTCGCCACATAGGTCCAGTCGTCATGATCCAGCGCGGTCAGTCCCTTGGCGATAAAAGGAGTAAACCCGCCGGCGACGATCGCGCCCAGCTGCGCGCCGATGGACGCGCCGCTGTAGCGCACCTTGGGGCCGAACAGTTCGGTAAAGAAGGCCGGCTGTACGGCGTTAATGGAATTATGGGCGATATTGATCAGCAGGATATACCCCAACACCATCAGGACAAACGAGCCGCTTTCGAGCAGCCAGAAAAACGGAAACGCCATGGCGGCGGCGAACAGCGCGCCGAAGATATAGATAGGACGACGGCCGACCCTGTCGGACAGCATGCCGAAGAACGCATGCATCGGAAACGCCAGCACGCAGGTGGTCATCACCACATTGAGCATGGTTTGCTTATCCACCCCCAACTGCGAGGTGGCGTACGAAACGGCAAATACCGTGGCCAGAAAGAACGGCACGCTTTCGGCAAAGCGCAACACCATGATCAGCAGAATGCTGCGCCATTGGTGACGCACCACCTCCACCACCGGGCTGCTGGCTTTTTCGCCGGGCGCGGTGGTGGGATTTTGCCGCTCGCGTCGTTGCACCGCTTGAAATACCGGCGTTTCTTCCAGGCGGCGGCGCATATACAGGCCGACCAGCACCAGGGCGAAGCTCAGCATAAAGGGAATACGCCAGCCCCACGACAACAGCTGATCTTCCGGCAACAACGTGATGAGCGCAAAAATCCCGGTGGCCAGCAGCTGGCCGGAAAAGCCGCCGGTTTGCGGGATGGACCCCAACAGGCCGCGCCGGTTGGCCGGCGCGCTTTCCACCACCATCAGCATGGCGCCGCCCCACTCGCCGCCGACCAGGAAACCCTGGGTAAAGCGCAGCACGACGAGCAGAATGGGCGCCCAGACGCCGATTTGCGCCCAGGTAGGCAGGCAGCCGACCAGGAACGTTGCCACCCCCATGCCGCCCAGGGTAATCATCAGCGTGTATTTACGGCCCAGGGTATCGCCCATATGGCCGAAAAAAATACCGCCCAGCGGCCGGGCGATAAACCCGACGCCGAAGGTGGCGAACGACGCCAACATCGCCGCCAGCGGGCTGATGGTCGGGAAAAATATTTTGCCGAACACCAGGGCGCTGGCCAGCCCGTACAGCAGGAAGTCATAAAATTCGATGGTATTGCCAATCCAGCTGGAGATCACCACCCGGCGAATATTCGACCTGTCGAGCAGTTTGCGGTCTTGGGTTATATCAAGAGAAATAGACATGGGTTCCTCATTATTTCTTATCTGTCCCGCCTGGGCCGGACAGGTTATAGGTTGTGGCGCGCAGCCGCGCGCCACGGGCGTAGGGCAAAGATCGTCTTAAAACTCTTGTGGCCGGCGTCGGGTTTACTGCGGGAGCACCAGTTGCCGTATTTCGTCGCCCAGGCGCGCCATGCTGTCCACCGCCGCCGGGAAAAAGCTGTCGTTGAACGCGCCGATGCCGCGCACCCGGCACTGCATGGTAGTGAAGTTGCCCAGTTCCCGCTGCCAGTATTTAGCGCAGGCGGGATAATCCAAGCTCTCGATCAGGGCGGCGGTGGCGAGATAATCAGCCACCCGCCGCGCCTGTTGCGGCTGGCCATGCCAGTTTTCATAGAGCCAGACATAGAGCTGCGGATGGAAATTGGCCATCACGCCGCTGTAGGCGTGGCAACCCGCCTGCCAGGATGCCAGCAGGGTTTGGCTGTTGGCGTTGGCCAGGTGCAGCCGGGAACCCTGCGTCAGCGCCAGCCGGCGCCGCATGGTGGGCAAATGGCAACTGGTGTCCTTGATAAAGGTGTAGCGATCGCTTAACGCGCACCAGCGGATAATCTCATCCGACAGCAGGCGTTTATACGGCCAGGGACATTCGTAAATACCTAAATCCAGCGTCGCCGGCAGCTGTTGCGTCAGTCGTTGCAGGGTAGCCAGCGTTTTTTCATCGCTCTCGCCTTGCAGCGCCAGACGGTTGCTTATCAGGATCAAAGCGTCAATGCCGGTCTGCGCCATGGCGCCGAGCTGTTCCACCTGCTGGCTCAGCCCGCTGGCGGTGTGTCCCGACGCCACGACCGGCACGCGTCCGTCCACCTGGGCGACGATGCGCCCGACCAGTTCGCGTGATTCTTTATCACTGAGGAAAAACATCTCGCTCGACTGGCAGTCGGCGAACAGGCCGTGCACCCCGGCCGCCAGATACCACTCCACCAGCTTTTCCAGCGACGCCCAGTCAATCTCGCCCCGTTCGTCAAAGGGCGTTAACATCACCGGCCAAATGCCGGCGTATTTTTGCCCATCCCGCGCCGATTGCGTCATGCCCGTGGCCCCGCCAGCAGATCAACCGCGCTGCCCGCCGCCCGTACCCGCACGCCGAGCGTCAAGGCCTGGGCGACAAACGCTTGATAGACCTCGCCCAGCAGATCCTGATCCACATAGGCCAGCGTCAAATGGTTGCTTTGATGGCCCGCCATCAGATCGTCGCGCCCGATGCCGTCCAGCACCGCATTCAGCAGCGGCCATTCATAGTTGGTGGCGCGGCGGCGGTGCTCGAATTCCTCCGGCGGCAGCTCAACGGCGGTGCCGGTGCCCATATGCATGACCACCTGCGTGCCTTCGTAATGGGCGCGCGCCCAGATAAAACGCCCGGCTTTGCCCTGCCCGGCGATGGTGGAGCCGCCGTAGGGGAAAAACATCGCCGGCTGACGATAACCGGTGGCCCCGGCGATACCGCCCTTCAGGTGGGCAAACGGCACCGCGCCGGAGATTTCCAGATCCCAATAAAACGTACCCTGGTAGTCGCTGCCCCAGCGGATATCGTGCAGGGTGGTCTCGGCGGGCAGGCCCAGGCCATCCAGCAGGCGCCACATCATCACCTGCGGGATGGCGCTGCCCATATCCACTTCATTGATGCAGGGAATGGCCTTGCCCGGCCAGATAATCCCGCCCTGCTCATCCGGAATGGGAAACCGCTCGGCGTTGCCGATAGCGCCTTCGGCAAAATCGGACGCGGCGCAGCAATCCTTCAGGCCCTGCTGATATTGCACCCCCACCGCCGCCAGACCGAAACGCTGCACGAAACGCGCCATGGCAATCATCATCGCGCACTGTTCCAATACCTGCTCACGCGTCAGCGACTGGGCGCCGTCCGTGCCGAAGTCAAATGTCATGCCGCGCTGCTCATACCAGGCGAGGCACTCCTCGCGCAATGACGCCGGCACCTTGGCCATTTCCACCAACAGCGCCGATTGCGACAGGGATTCCAGCGGGATGCCCGCGTTTACCAGCGCCTGCTGCGGAAAGACCCCATTAATCATGCCCATGCAAAAGGTATCGAACAGGCCGATAATCGCCTTATGACGCAGGATGTATTCCCCCGCCGCCCGGCCGATTTGCCCGGCCGGGCTTGCCATCAGCGCATGGGTGGGCGCGATATCGCGCAAATAGCCGGTCTTATGGCTCAACGCGCCGTCGCGCAGCCAGGTGCTTAATCCCTGGTAGAACAACTCGTCGTCAAAATTTTCCGACCACAGGCGGGAATAGGCGGTGCCCAGGCTGGTCAGGGTACCCGCCATGCAAAGCATACCCACCAGGCCCGGCCAAGTGCCGTCGAAATTGGCCAGCAGTAATACCGGGCCGCGATGATGCGCCAGCGACGGCGCGATATGATGGGAATACTGCCACGCGGTCAGCAGCACGATAACCGGCGCGTCGGGGTCAATGGCGGCGAACAAATCGCCGCCTTCTTTCTGGCTGCTGATAAAGCCATGGCCGCGATCGGCATGGACCGGATGGGCGCGCTTGATGCGGTATCCCAGCTTTTCCAGCGCCGCCTGCAGCTTTTGTTCATAATCCTGCTGGGTCGGCCAACAGGTGACATTAGCCGGTTCACGCAAATCGGCATTGGCGACCAGCAACACTTCCCGATTGCCTGCCTGGATCATCGCCGGTGAAGGCGGAAGGGTAAATTTCAACATGGTTTGCTCCTGGTAAATAATAAGGTCAGCGCCAAACGCGCATGTCGTTTTCGGCCCGCTGCGCATCGTCATAAAGCCGCAGGTAAACCTGGTATTTCGCCTGATGGAATGCCGCGCTGCCCGCATCGGCGCGGATAACCTCGCCGGGACGCACCAACGCGCGCGCCGCGTCGGTCAGGGTGGGAAAGACACCGGCCGCCACCGCGCCCAACAAGGCCGCGCCGAGAGTGACGGCGTCATCCTCGGCCGACAGCTCGATATCGCAGCCGGTGACGTTGGCGTATTCGCGCAGCCAGAGGGGGTTTTTGGTGGCGCCGCCGCAGATCAGCAGCCGGGTAATATGATGACCGGCCTGGTTCATGGCGTCGATAATATGGCGGGTGCCGTAGGCAATGGCCTGCAGGGTAGCCAGGTAGAGCCGGGCCAGCGCATCCGGTCCCTGCTCCAGCGTCAGGCCTATCACCGCGCCGCGGGCGAGCGGATTGGCGCGGGGCGAACGGTTGCCATGATGATCCGCCAGCACATGCAGATGGCGGGTGGGGAACGGATCGCGCCGTTCAAGGGCGTCCACCCAGGCATTAAGCAGCTCATAGTCGCTGCACTGCCGCTCACGGGCCTGCTGTTGCAGCAACGGCCAGGCGGCATGCCCCCGCAGCGTCCATTCCACCAGCGCGCCGGCGGCGCTCTGGCCGCCCTCGCTCAGCCACCAGTCCGGCAGCATCGCGCCCCAATAGGGTCCCCAAACGCCCGGGACATGAATCTCACGCCGGTTAACCAGCATATGGCAATTCGACGTACCGCTGATAATGGCCAGGGCGCCCTCGGGTTGGGTTGCCACCAGCGCCAGTCCGCCCGCATGGGCGTCGATAATGCCGCCTGCCACGGTCACGGCGGTGGTCAGGCCGCACTCCCGCGCCGCCCGGTCGCTGAGTTGCCCCGCGGGCCGGCCCAGTTCCAGGATCGCCGGCGGCACCTTCTCCAGCAGGTCTTCCAGGTCAATCGCCCGCAGCAGCGGGGCGCTGAACTGGTTTTCATGGGCCAGGTAATTCCACTTACAGGTCAGCGTGCAGGTGCTGGCGGCATCCACGCCCGTGGCGCGCCAGACCAGGAAATCCGCCAGATCAAACAGTCGCCAGGCCCGTTGGTAACGCTCGGGAAAATGACGCTTCAGCCACAGGACTTTCGGCAATTCCATTTCCACGCTCACCTCGCCGCCGACATAGTCCAGCGCCCGATCGCCTGTGGCGTTGATATCCTGGGCTTCCCGCACCGCCCGATGATCCATCCACATAATAATATCGTGCCCGGCGGCGTTATCCTCGGCCAGCGAAACCCCCTCGCCGGCGCTATCCACCGCCACCAGCGAACAGGTCGCGTCAAAGGCCAGGGAAACCACCGATTCAGGCGCCACGCCTGCGGTGGCCACCGCCTCTTGAATCGCCGCGCAGGCCTGCGACCAGATTTCCTGTGACGATTGTTCGACCACATCCGGCCGGGGATGGAACTGACTGATGGGGCGCACGGCAAAGCCCAGCCGGGCGCCTTGCTTATCAAACACGCCGGCCCGGACGCTGGCCGACCCCACGTCCACACCGATAAAGCACTGGTTTTTCATGCTCGCACCCCTTTGCTAAGTCGAGTTAGCAATTTAAGCAAAGGTATTGGCGGTGACAAATGAATTTTATGGGATTTGTGAGCTGGATCGGGAAGCGAGACGTAAGGCGATGATAATCAAAAAATTATAACGGCCTGATCTTTCTTTACCGCCGGGCGCGGCAGGCCCTCTGCGCACCGGCCCCGCCGGGCAGGCCAAGCAGCACGCCATAACATTGATAGCCGAACCTTTCTCCCGCATTTAAATGCGGGGCAGCCAGCCTTGGCAGGGGTTTCTCTTGAGCTTGCGGGGGCTTATGTTGCCGCGGTGTGGGCTTCGCTTGCCGTGCGTTAAGGTGTTTTATGAGCGGCCAGGGGGACCCTGCATACGGCTCCCCTGGTCACTTGCCCGCGCCGGGCAGTTCATCTCTCCGCCCGGCATATGGCAAGCGAAACCCGCGCCGAAGCGACATAAACGTGGCGGCATTCATCTTCGCGGGCACCCCATATTGCCAGGCCACATCAGCCCATAGCGCGCCAAGCGGATTAGTACGGCGCCACCGGCGTCAACAGCGGCTTGCCCGCCAAAAACGCCGCGATATTATCAAACACCAGATCCGACATCGCGCGCCGCGTATCATGGGTTGCGCTGGCCATATGCGGCGTAATCACCACATTCGGCCGGTTAAACAACGCCGCGGGCACCTCCGGCTCGTGGCTGAACACATCCAGCCCCGCGCCGCCGATAATCCCCCGCTCAACCGCCTCGATCAAATCACCCTCATCCACTACCGTACCCCGGGCGATATTAATCAAGATCCCCTGGGCGCCGAGGGCGGCCAATACCGGCGCGTTCACCAGCGAACGGGTTTTCTCCCCACCGTTAACGCACACCACCAGGAAATCGCTGGCGGCCGCCAGTTCCACTACCGAGGTATAAAACGGCCAGGGACTGTCAGGCAACTGACGATAATCATGATATGAAATCGCCATATCAAAGGCCGCGGCCCGCCTGGCAATCGCCTGGCCGATACGCCCCATGCCGATAATCCCCAGCCGCCCGCCGGATACTTTTTTGGTCCAGGGATACCCCCCGTCCCGCCAGCCGCCCCGCTCGATAAACCGCTGCGCGCCCACGATCTGCCGCGAGGTCGCCAACAACAGCCCCATCGCCATATCCGCCACGTCCTCGGTCAGCACGTCAGGCGTATTGCACACCGCAATGCCCCGACGCGTGGCCGCGGCCACGTCAATACCGTCATAACCCACGCCGAAATCGGCAATCAGCTCAAGCTGCGGGAATTGCGCGATAAACGCCTCGGTGACGGTGGATTCGCCGTTCACCACCAGCACCCTGGCCTGCTGCGCGGCCGGCAACCGTTCCGGCTCCGGCAGCGAGGAATAATCCACCATATGGAATTGCTCTTCCAGGCGGCGCGTCAGCGCGTCGGGTAACATGGCGGCCTTGATAACGGAATAAGTCATAAATAATCCCTGCGATTAATGTGATAACGGTGAAACGGCGCCTGGCTTTACCGCAGGCGTCCGGGTCCGGCCGACAAAGATGCCCACCACGCCGCCAATCACCAGCGCGACGGCGATAATCATCAGCCCGTAATGATAGCTATTGGTCAAATCCTTGATTTTCCCCAGCAGCGGCGGCAGGCCCAGGCCGGCGAAATTGGCGATGGCATTGATAAAGGCAATGGAGGCCGCCGCCGCCACCCCGGTCAGTTTCTCGGTGGTCACCGCCCAGAATATCGGCGTCAGGGCAAAGTTAAAGCCCACCGTCAATACCAGCAGAATATAGGCCAGCCACAGGTTGGCGGTAAAAATGGAGATGCCCAGCAGCAGCCCGGAGATGATCAGCGGCACGCCCAAATGCAGCGCGCGCTCTTTGGTTTTGTCCGAATGACGGCCGTTGAGATACATAAACAGGCAGGCGAAGACAAAGGGCACCGCCGCCAGCACGCTGATAACAAAATTGCTCTTGTCCGCCACCATGCTTTTTAATATCAAGGGCAGGAATAAGGTAATGCCGATGGAGCAAAACGCTTGCAGGAACCACACCAGGCTCAACAGCCACACCACTTTATTTTTCAGCGCGCTGCCCCAGGAATGGTCCTGGCCCACGACCGCGTCGGCGTTATCCGCCGCCAGGGTCGCCTTCAGCCAGCTTTTTTGCTCCGCACTCAGCCAGTGGGCTTTATCCGGGCTGTCGGAAAGGTAAAACAACACCATCACGCCCATCACAACCGCGGGGATGCCTTCAATAAAGAACAGCCAGCGCCATCCCTCGATACCGCCCAGGCCATGCAGACCCAGGAGACTGCCGGAAACCGGCAGGCCGATAATCGACGCCAGCACCGAACCCATATAAAAAAACGACATGGCCCTGGCCCGGTTGCTTTTCGGGAACCAGCAGGAAATATAATAAATAATACCGGGAGCAAAACCCGCCTCCGCCATCCCCAACAAGAAACGCATGACATACAGCTGGGTCGGGGTATGGATAAAGCCCATGCCGGTGCTGACCAGCCCCCAGGTTATCATGATGCGCGCAATCCATAATTTGGCGCCGACCTTCGTCATTAAAATATTGCTGGGCACTTCGAAGAGAATGTAGGAAATATAAAACATGCCCACGCCCAGCCCATACATGCTGGTGGTCAATCCCAGGTCGGCGTTCATTTGCAACGCCGCCACGGAAATATTGGTTTTATCCAGGTTGGAAATAAAATAGCACAAGATAATAAACGGGATTATTTTTAAATTCAGCTTGGCCAGGGTAGAGGTACTTAAATCGATATTCATATCATCACCTTTAGGCCACGCCCGGCCTGGGAGCACAGGACTCCTGACTGGGCGTGGTGAAGCAACGCGGGATGGTACTGCTTAATATTATGGCATTACTATAATGGCACTCATCTATAGCGGGTAATTACCACTCCGCCACCGCACCGTCAGGATAACGCCATACCGGATTACGCCATTCACCGGCGTTTTTACTGCGCTCAATCACCAGTTCCTCATTAATTTCCACGCCCAGACCCGGTTTATTTAATGGATAAAAATAACCGTCAGTCATTTTAAAGTCATCTTTATTAATCACATAATCCAGCAGTTCCGCACCCTGGTTATAATGAATACCCATGCTTTGTTCCTGCAAAACCGCGTTATAGGAAACAAAGTCCACCGCCAGACAGGACGCCAGGGCAATAGGGCCTAACGGGCAATGCGGCGCCAGCGTGACATCGTAAGCCTCCGCCATTGACGCGATTTTCAGGCATTCGGTAATGCCGCCCGCATGGGACAGGTCGGGCTGGGCAATCGCCAGGCCGCCGGCCGCCAGCACGCGTTTAAATTCAAAGCGCGAGAACATACGCTCGCCGGCGGCGATGGGGATCGAGGTTTGCGCCGCCAGGCGCGGATAGTACTCCGCCTGTTCCGCCAGCACTGGTTCTTCGATAAACAGCGGCCGGTAGGGCTCCAGCTCCTTGATCAGCAGCTTCGCCATCGGGGCGTTAACCCGCCCATGGAAGTCGAGGCCGAACTCGATATCATTACCCATGGCTTCACGCACCTGGGCCGCCACCGCCACCGCCGCATCCACCTTGCGTGAATTGTCGAGCAGGCCCATCTCTTCGCAGCCGTTCAGCTTAAAGGTATCAAAGCCAATCGCGGTGAGTTTTTTCATGCCCGCGATCACATCGGCCGGGCGATCGCCGCCGACCCAGCTATAGGCCTTGATGCGATCGCGCACCAGGCCGCCCAGCAGTTGATATACCGGTACGCCCAGCGCCTTGCCCTTGATATCCCACAACGCCTGATCGATGCCGGCGATGGCGCTCATCAAAATTGGCCCGCCGCGGTAAAAACCGGCGCGGTACATCGTCTGCCAAATATCGTTGATGCGCGCCGGATCCTGGCCGATGACATAATCCGCCAGTTCATGCACCGCGGCCTCGACGCTCTTGGCACGGCCTTCAATTACCGGCTCGCCCCAGCCGACGATGCCCTCGTCTGTTTCGATTTTCAGGAACATCCAGCGCGGCGGCAGCCGGTAGGTGGTGAGTTTGGTGACTTTCATACTCTGTTTTCCTCTCAAGCCTGACTTTAATGACTCCAGCCTGCGGTGTGAAGCAGCGCTATCATGCCCATGATTGTAGCACCATCATTTTATATTGTACTACAATCTGGATCACACTTTAGGCAATCCAACGGCGGGAAAACGCCGGCGCCCGGGACTGACAACGGCGTATTCTGGACGCCAGGCATAAAAAAGCCGGTCATATTCTGACCGGCGGGACGAAAAAGGTTTGCGGGCCGGGTGAAACCCTGCCCGGCACCCAGGCGCGCTACAGCACTGAAAGCCATCCGCCGTCGACGTAGATGATCTGCCCGCTGACATAGTCGGACGCCGAAGAGGCCAGGTATATGGCGGTGCCGATCAGCTCTTCCGGTTTACCCCAGCGTTTGGACGGATTGCTGCTTTTAACCCAGGCGTCAAATTCCGCGTTGTTCACCAGATCGGTATTCATTTCGGTAATAAAATAGCCCGGGCCAATGCCGTTGGCCTGGATATTATACCCGGCCCACTCCGCCGCCATGGCGCGGGTCAGCATCTTGATGCCGCCTTTCGCCGCCGTATAGGGCGCAACGGTTGCGCGCGCGGCCTCGCTGGTCAATGAACAGATATTGATAATTTTACCGCCGTCGCCTTTGGCGATCATCCTGGATGCCGCCTCGCGGGATACGATAAACGCGCTGGTCAGGTTGGTGTCGATCACCCGCCGCCAGTCGGCAAGCTTCAGGTCGACCAGCGGCTGGCGATGCTGGATACCGGCATTGTTTATCAGGATATCCACGTGCGCGCCCTCGTCATCCAGCCGGGCGAATACCGCCGCCACCTGCTGCTCATCGGTGACGTCAAACGCCATACCGCGCACGGCCAGCCCTTGCCCGCGGAGCTCGGCCACCGCCGCCGCCAGGGTATCCTCATGCCGGCCGTTAAGGATCACGGCGGCCCCGGCCCCCGCCAGGCCCTTGGCATAGGCAAAACCCAGGCCGCGCGCCGATCCGGTGACCAGCGCTGTGCGGCCGGACAAATCAAATAAACCCGTCATGGTATTCCCCCTTTCCGTTAAGCGTAACACAGCCTTGGTCGCCTCGCCGGGCGCACGGAAGGGCATCACGCGGCTTGCCGCGCGCGCCGGCCGGCGGGACTAGCGTGCCTGCGCCGCGGCCCGGTAAGCGGCGACAAAAGCCGCGGCCTGCTCCCGCGTGCGGCCGACCGGCTGGCCGGCGCGGTAAAGATCGCTACCCAGGCCCGCGCCGATACATCCGGCCTTCAGGTAGAGATGCAGATTTTCCGGCGTAATGCCGCCGACGGCGAATACCGGTATTTCCGGCGGCAGTACCGCTTTCAGCGCTTTAATATAATCCGGACCGAACGACACCGACGGGAAAATTTTCAGCGCCTGCGCGCCGGCGTCCAGAGCGATAAAAGCCTCGGTGGCGGTGGCGCACCCGGGACATACCGTCATGCCGTGGCTTACGCCGCGGCGGATCACGTCAGGCTGGATATTGGGCGTGACCAGCAGCTTGCCGCCCAGCCATGCCAGCTCGTCCACCTGCGCGGGCTTCAGCACCGTGCCGCCGCCGATCAGCGCGCGGTCGCCAAACGCCTGCACCGTTTTGCCGATACTTTCCTGCCAGTTCGGCGAGTTCAAGGGGATTTCCACCGCGTCAAATCCCGCCGCCAGCAGCGCCTCGACATGCTCCAGCACTTCGCCGGGCGTAATACCGCGCAGGATGGCGATCAGGGGTAGTTTATCGTTCCAGTTCATTGACTATGCTCCTTATGCCGGCCTGGAATGACGCATCGCCATCCAGTAACCGGTCGTTAAGACCCGCATATTGCAGCGCCTGCCGATAGCGGGCCGCAAGCGACGGATTGCCGATAATGGTAATGGTTTCACCGCCGCCGATGGCCCAGCCGCGCTGCATCTGCGCCACTTCATTGCCAATCAACAGGCCGGAGAGCCATTCGCTCACCGCGCTGGTATCCAGCTGGCCCAGCACGTGGGCGGCGCGGGTTTCGAACAGGCACCGCAGAATATGGCTTTCACGAAAGCCCTGCTCCATTCCCTGGCGGAAAATATCCGGGTTCGGCCGCTGTTCGCCGACGCCGACGCCCACCAGCGACTGCTTCATCAATAAATGGTGCAGTTCTCCGGTCATCACCGTGCGGAAATCATCGATCACGCCGTCATTGACGCGCACCCATTTACTGTGGGTGCCGGGCATCAGGTACAGGGCGCCGGGCTGGGAACAGTAGGCCCCGAGAAGCTGGGTCTCCTCGCCGCGCATCACGTTGCAGTTGCCGTCGCCGATAATGCTGATGCCGGGAATAATCCAGGCCTTCCGCGGCGCGGCCTGCGCCACCAGGGTCAGCCGTCCGGCCAGGTCGCCCAGCCGCGTGGGGCACGGCAGGTAGGGCACCGGCACCCAGCCGGCATTGCTGCCCACCATGCCGGCCATCACCACCGGCACATCGTGCTGCCGCCAGGGCGCCAGCACCTCATGGAATACCTGCTCCGCCGTGCGCGAGCCCAAACGGGTGACCCCGGCCTCGGACTGCTGGCTGCCGGCCAGTTCGCCGTCCAGGTACAGCCAGGCGCGTAAGTTTGTCGATCCCCAATCTATGGCGATATAACTGTTGCTCATGTTATGTCCTTCAGCCTTTTGGTCGAGCTGGCAATCATGGTGACCGCCGCCTGCTCCGCCGCCTCGCAATCCTGATGCCTGATGGCGTCGTATAAGTTTTTATGCTCTTGCAGCGTGCGCGGCATATTGCCTTCGTCCGCCATATAGGTGCGCTCGAACACCGCGCGTTGCAACGAGCTGATGGCCACGCCCAGCTGTTGCAACACCGGATTATGCACCGCGCTCAGCACCGCCTGGTGGTAACGGATATCCGCCTCATTAAAGGCATCACGATCGTGACTGTTGGCAATCATCTCGTTCAGCGCCGTCTCGATAACCGCCAGTTCGCCGGAGGTGGCCCGCTCGGCCGCCCACCGCGCGATGGTCGGTTCCACCAGATGGCGCACCTCGGTCAGCGAGGCGATTAACCGCGGGTCATAATCCAGCGCCAGCACCCACTGCAAGACATCGGTATCCAGGTAATTCCACTTATTGCGCGCGCAAACGAAGGCGCCGCGATAACGAATAATCTCGATTAAATTCTTGGCCATCAGGGCGCGCAGCACTTCACGTATGATATTGCGCGAGGTTTCGAACTCCTCGCACAAATCCGCTTCCGACGGCAGTCCCGTTCCGGGGATATACTTACCGCTGACGATCTGCTGGCCCATTTCATGGATGATGCGATCGGTTTTGCTGAGAGCCTGACGGTCCATAACATTTCCCACAAAGTGATAAAAATAAGGCCACTTTATCATTTAATGGTTTTATGTCGCGGCACTGCTGCACAATTTTGCTTTAAGCGCTAAGAACCTGTGAACTATTGTAGCACCATATTTTTATATTGTACTACAATCTGGATCACGTTTTAGACATGCCATGGGCGGCGAACGCCACGCGCATGGCCGGAAGATGGAAAAGCGGGGAGGATACACTGCTACGGTAAACCGCCAATGCCGCGCGGGCTACTTCCCGTCGTCGAACAGGCGATCGTAGACATGCTGCAGATGCAATTCCATGCACAGCCTGGCACGCGCGGCGTCGCGCTCGATAATCGCCTGGGCGATATCATTGTGATCGCGATTCATGGACAACGGAAAATCGTTATCGGCATAATGGCTTTCCAGCCGGACAAAACGCGAGCTTTTACGTTTGTTCCACAGATATTCCATCATATCGCGCAGCACTTCATTGCCGGTCATTTCACTGATCAGCACATGAAAACGCTTATCCTCGCGCAGGAATTTTTCATCGTTGACATGCAGCTGGGTTAAATCGTGGGTCACTTCCCGCAATTCGGCGCGTTGGTCATCGGTGCCGTTGCGCGCGGCCAGTTCCGCCATCGTTGACTCGAAGATTTGCCGCGCCTTGATCAGGGATTTCAGGCTGAACTCTTCATCGGCGTGGGGCTGGGAGAGTTTGGGCAAGGGATCGGCGACAAAAACGCCGTTGCCGGTGCGGATTTCCACCCAGCCGGTAATTTCCAGCGCAATCAGCGCCTCGCGGATGGAAGAACGGCTGACGCCGAGCTGTTTCGCCAGTTCCCGCTCGGCGGGAATCATTTCGCCTGGCTTGAACTGACCGGTATTGATACACCCGATCAGTAAATTGGAAATCTGCCGGTAAAGACGTTCAACTTTAAGCGTAGGTAATTCCATATTGCCTCCAGCGCAAAACCCGTATCGCCGGCACGTCAGCCGTTAAATTGGCGAGAGCTTAACACAGCGGCCGGGACGGCAAAAAAAATTAATCGCCGCGGATCTCTGCGCTTAAGACGATTAATGAGATCTGCATCACGGAAATCAACCAAATGTTAAGGAATAGTAGCCAGGTCCAGTGGCCTGACCACCAGACCTTCAGTCCTTTTCCCTGTAACCATCGTGAAGTGATTCTCTTACAGGGTCAATAAGACAACAAAAAAATCGCTGTGAGGATCCTTGTATGCCCACCATTGCCCTTGATCAATTGCAGCCGCTGCAAAAAACGGCCCGGATCAAAAAGATCCAAACGGTCTCGCTGATTTTATTATTTATCGCCGGGATCATTAACTTTCTCGATCGCGGCTCGCTGTCCGTCGCCAACCAGGCGATCCGCGGCGATCTGGGATTATCCGCCACCGAATTCGGCGTCTTGCTGTCGGCCTTTTCGTTATCCTACGGCATAGCCCAATTGCCCAGCGGTATCCTGCTCGACCGCTTTGGCCCGCGCATCGTGCTTGGCGGCGGCCTGTTCTTCTGGTCGCTGATGCAGGCGCTGGCCGGTTCGGTGAATTCATTTTCCCATTTTATTATGCTGCGCATCGGCCTTGGCATCGGCGAAGCGCCGTTTATGCCCAGCGGTGTAAAGGTGATCGGCGACTGGTTCCATCCCAGGGAACGCGGCGTGCCGGTGGGCATATTCAATTCCTCCACCACCCTCGGGCAAGCTTTTGCCCCGCCGATCCTGGTTGCGCTCCTGCTGGCGTTCGGCTGGCGCACCATGTTTGTGATGATTGGGGTCGCCGGCATTGTCATCGCGTTATGCTGGTGCGTCTGGTATCGCAACCGTGAGCGCTTTCCGCTTACCGCCGAGGAGCAGCAATACCTGGATGCTTCCGCCACGCCGCGCAACGTCACCCGCCTGTCCTTCGGCGAATGGGGCGCGCTGTTTAAACGCCGCACGGTATGGGGCATGATCCTGGGTTTCAGCGGCGTGAACTATACCGGCTGGCTGTATTTGTCCTGGCTGCCGGGCTACCTGCAGGCCGAACGCGGGCTAAGCCTGGCCAATACCGGCTGGGTGGCGGCAATCCCCTTCCTGTTCGGCTCCATCGGCATGCTGGTCAACGGCGTGGTGGCCGACCGGCTGGCCAAGAAAGGCTATTCCCTGATTAAAAGCCGCAAGACGCTGATCTGCTTTGGCCTGGTGTGCTCCGCCGCCTGCACCCTGCTGGTGGTACAATCCACGTCCACCACCATGGCGGTGGCCTTTATCAGCCTGGCGCTGTTTTTTATCCATTTCGCCGGTACCTCCGCCTGGGGGCTGGTGCAGGTCATGGCGCCCTCGCGCATGGTGGCGTCGGTAAGCAGCATCCAGAACTTCGGCAGCTTTATCTGCGCCTCTTTTGCGCCAATTGTGACCGGCTGGGTGGTAGATACCACCCACTCGTTTAATCTGGCCTTGATTATTTGTTCATGCGTCACTTTCGCCGGCGCGTTATCTTATTTCTTTATCGTCAAAAATCCGATTGAAGAACAATCCGCTGCGTAGCCCTTTGCGGCTCAAAGCCCGGCTACGCACCGCTACGTTAAACAGCAAGGAGTGAATTATGGAACATACATGGCGCTGGTACGGCCCTAACGATCCGGTATCGCTGGACGACGCCCGCCAGGCGGGAGCCACCGGTATCGTTACCGCCCTGCACCATATTCCCAACGGCGAAATCTGGACCGTCGAGGAAATCAAGAAACGCCAGGCCATCCTGGCGGAAAAAGGACTGGTATGGTCGGTGGTGGAAAGCGTCCCGGTGCATGAGGATATCAAGACCCACACCGGCAATTACCGCCAGTATATCGCCAATTACCAGCAGTCCCTGCGCAACCTGGGCGCCTGCGGCATCGACACCGTTTGCTACAACTTTATGCCGATACTGGACTGGACCCGCACCGATCTGGCCTACCCGATGCCCGACGGATCCCGGGCGCTGCGCTTCGACGCTATCGCCTTCGCGGCATTTGAACTGCATATCCTCAAGCGTCCGGGCGCCAAAGAGGACTATAACGCCGATGAGCAGCGCCAGGCGGCGGAGTATTTTGCCGCCATGAGCCAGGAACAAATCGACCAGCTGACCGCCAATATCATCGCCGGCCTGCCGGGCGCCGAGGAAGGCTACACGCTGGAACAGTTCCTGGCGCAGCTGGCGCGCTACGACGGCATCGATAAAGCCAAACTGCGCGAACATATGGCCGAATTCCTCAAGGCCATCGTGCCGGCGGCGCAGGAATCCGGCATCGTGATGGCGGTACACCCGGACGATCCGCCGCGTCCGATCCTCGGCCTGCCGCGCATTGTCTCCACCATCGAGGATATGCAATGGCTGAAAGAGACCGTCGACAGCATCAATAACGGCTTTTGCATGTGCACCGGTTCCTACGGCGTGCGCGCCGATAACGATCTGGTTAAGATGGCCGAAACCTTTGCCGACCGCATCCATTTTGCCCACCTGCGCGCCACCCGCCGGGAGGAAAACCCGAAAAGCTTCCACGAGGCCGATCACCTGGACGGCGACGTGGATATGGTAGGCGTGGTTAAAGTCATCCTGGCCGAAGAGCAGCGCCGGCGCAAACAGGGCAATACCCGCGCCATTCCCATGCGCCCGGACCATGGCCACCAGATGCTGGATGATTTAAAGAAAAAAACCAATCCCGGTTATTCGGCTATCGGACGGCTGCGCGGATTGGCGGAAGTGCGTGGCGTCGAGCTGGCGCTTAAGCAGACTTTTTTTAACGACTAAGGCGTATCACCGCTGAATGCCGCCCGTTCCCGACCGGGGGCGGGCGCTCTCCGTTCCACACGCCTCACGCGTCCAGCACGAGCTGGCGAATGGCCACCGCCACGCCGTCTTCCCAATTGGTTTTAGTGACAAACTGGCTGGCCGCCTTGATCTCGTCGATGGCATTGCCCATGGCGACGCCGGTGCCGGCGTAGTTAATCATCGCCAGGTCGTTGGCCTGATCGCCAATGGTCATGACCTCGTCCGCCGTCAGGTGCAGATGTTCCGCCAGCGCTTTAACGCCCTCGCCTTTATTAGCCTGTTTATTCAGCAATTCCAGATAGTATTCGGCGCTTTTCATAATGGTGTAGCGCTCATAAGCCTGCGCGGGAATGTGGCTAATCGCACGGTCCAGGATGGCCGGCGGGTCAATCATCATCACCTTCGGAAAGCGCATGGTGGGGTCCATTTCATCCACGCGGCGGAATTTAAACGGCATACCGGTTAGATAGGCTTCATGAACGGTATAAGGGCTGATATCCCGATTAGCGGTATAGAGGGTATCGAAGTCCAGCGCGTGAAAATGGACGTTCAGTTGTCGCGACAGCGCCTCCAGATAGCGGTAATCGTTGATATCGAGCGTGGTCTGCGATATGCATTCACCGTTTACCGTTTTCTGCACCAGGGCGCCGTTATTGGTGATGCAGTATTGTCCTTCGCCAAGCAGATTCAACTCCAGCAGATAGCGCTGCACCCCGATAAAAGGCCGGCCGGTGGCCAGCGCCACATAAACGCCTTTCTTTCGCGCCGCGTCTATGGCCTGCCTGACCGCCGGGGTGATCTCATGCTGCGGGTTCAGCAGCGTCCCGTCCATATCAATTGCTATCAGTTTTATCGCCATCTTATCCTCGTTATATAATATCATCACGACCTGAACACCGCCGTGGCGTACCGCTTTCAGATTAGCGCGCTAACGATATAATAATAGCTCAATTTGATGTTATAAAAATAGCAATTTATCACGCCGAATGCTGCGGGTTAAAGAATTCTCCGGCGCGTGGCATCTATATTCGGGGGTTCATTGCCGTGGATTTTTGATTGCTCGCATATCCTAACGCCCATTTGCGGCTATTCATTGCGACAGAATGGCTTTTTAATATTACCTCGATATCTTTGCGTTGGTTTTTTACCGCCAACCCTAAGGCTGTAAAGCCATTTTTTTCGGCGATATGTATATCAATTTCCTCACAGTCTAATAAATTCAACACCATTTTTGTTTCTCCCTTAACCACAGCCTGCATCAGGGCGGTAACGCCGAAGTTATTTTTACAATTTATAATAACATCAAGTTTATCCTTCACATAATCGTACGCATTATCGTCATTATGGCAGACGGCGGCATGAAGAAAGGTATTGCCATTTTTATCTTTATTAAGAGGATTTACCTTTCCATTAATGAAATACCATTTATACAACGCAAAAATATTTTCTTCCATAAAATCATTTAAAACACTGTAACGATCGCCGCACCAGTCTAAACAAAAATTATTGAGCAGCAATTCCGACGGTGTATTGATAATAGCAAAGCGGAGTAGATCGTCGTCTAAAACGCCTTGAACCTTTTCCGAACACAATGCCACCAGGGTTAACGGCCCTCTAAAGACACTTTCGTACTCCACCCAAAAAAAACCATTAAATGATTTTACAATAATTCTACCAAAAATAAGAACATGCTTAATATGAAATACAATCTCTTTATTATTTTCCGCCGCCAATGCTTCCGCTAAAGCGCCATAAATAGCATCGGCATCCTTAAGTAAGAAGGGCCGATTGTTATCCACATTGCGCGCCAGGACAGTGTTGAGATCGACCGGCGGGCTCGATAATTGCGCAAATTTTTCCACCGCCTGATGACCGCGCTCGCTAAAATACCGCATCCCTTCAATGTCCAGGTGATGCCCCGGCTCATTAAGGATCTTCTCTATCCTATGGCGTATCATGTTGCCAATGTCTTTAATAACACTGACAATATCTACTGCCCGGTTAAGTTGTTCAAGCAAAGGCAAGAAATAAGGCTCCGTCTCGGATAGTATATACTTGCCGACAGTGTTATTTTTATATAAATATTGATATAACCAATTAGCTTTTGTCAAATGACCTTTGTACGCATTAATGTATTGCTTCCTTTTGCCATCATCAAAATATTGATGATGGCATGCGACATGTTGTGCCAGCATGGCGTTAATGATGTCGCACCTTCTGGTGTATACATGCCCGCTAACCGCTTTAAAGCCATCAATCGCCGAATCCGCAAGTAAGATGGCGGTCAAAACTTCCCCTACGTTTTTTTTCAAACTTTTGAAAATATCGCCAAACGAGTCTTTAATATGAACGTTTGCAATAGAAAAACAATTGGAATTTAACTGTCTAAAACTATGCAAACATTGGTTAAGATTGATGTACAGAAGCCTTTTTGATTCAGCACTGAAATTTTCATAATGATTTAATTTTTCGCAAAAACTGATGATATCTGTACGGAATTGATCATGGCACTCCAGAAGTTCCGCAATAGCGATTAAATCATTCTCTGTTTGCTTAATATAGTGTTTGAACGCGTCGCTCTTTTCAAAATTCTCATAACTGCCGTATTTTTCCGCCGTATAAATTATTCTTTCCATCGGGTGATTCTGTTCCATGGCTGAGTGTTCAGAGGCGGAAGGGGGGTAATAAACAGACGCTGTTATAACCTGCATAAGCTCTCCTGATGAGACATTTTAAATTAAACGGAAACGAAACAAATGATGCATTTTTAATTAATTTGACACGGTTAGACTGGTTGGAGATAAACGCAGATCTTACCCGTTTCATTATGATGTGCGTTACTAATAGTAAATACAAGATGTGATAGAACCCCAGATTGTTTCTTTTAAGGTTGTTGTTATATTATTTATTCTTTAATGCCCAGACAAAAAACAACCGCAGCATATAACGGATGCCAAAAAAAAACCCGTGCAGCCAAAGGCGCACGGGCATTTTATCTTTAGCATAATATCAGATATCGATATTGGCCGCCTTCAGGGCATTCTCTTCAATAAAGGCGCGGCGTGGTTCCACCGCGTCGCCCATCAGCGTGGTAAACAGCAGGTCGGCGGCAATGGCGTCCTTGACCGTGACACGCAGCATACGGCGGCTTTCCGGGTCCATGGTGGTCTCCCACAATTGCTCCGGGTTCATTTCCCCCAGGCCTTTATAGCGCTGGATAGCCAGCCCGCGACGGGATTCCTTCACCAGCCACTCCAGCGCCTGCTCAAAGGTGGTCACCGTCAAACGGCGTTCGCCGCGTTCCACAAAGGCGTCTTCTTCCACCAGGCCGCGCAGTTTTTCACCCAGGGTGCAGAGCTTGCGGTATTCGCCGCCATGGACAAATTCAAAATCAAGCACATAGTCGGTATCGACGCCATGGGTACGGATGCGCAGCACCGCCTCATACTGCTGACGCTCGCGGTTTTCACGAACTTCAAAACTGTAGTTGCTGCCGTGCTTTTCGTTCTGGTTCAAATCCGCCACCAGCGCGGCAATCCAGGCGGTCACGCGGTCCCGGTCGGCCAGATCCGCTTCATTGAGCGAAGGCTGGTAAATCAGGTGATTGAGCAGCGCGCGCGGGTAGCGGCGTTCCATGCGGCCAATCATTTTCTGTACCGCATAGTGTTCGGCCACCAGGCTTTCCAGCGGCGCGCCGGCCAGCGACGGAGCGTGCTCGTTGGTATGCAGGGCCGCGCCGTCCATCGCTAGGGCAATCTGGTATTGGTCCATGGCGTCATCGTCCTTGATGTACTGTTCCTGCTTGCCTTTTTTCACCTTATACAACGGCGGCTGGGCAATGAACACATGGCCGCGCTCGATGATTTCCGGCATCTGACGATAGAAGAACGTCAGCAGCAGGGTACGGATATGGGAACCGTCGACGTCGGCATCGGTCATGATGATGATATTGTGATAGCGCAGTTTATCGGGATTATATTCATCCCGGCCGATGCCGCAGCCCAGCGCGGTAATCAGCGTGGCCACCTCCTGGGAGGAGAGCATTTTGTCAAAGCGCGCTTTCTCGACGTTGAGGATCTTGCCCTTCAGCGGCAAAATCGCCTGGTTTTTACGGTTACGGCCCTGCTTGGCGGATCCGCCGGCCGAGTCCCCTTCCACCAGGTACAGTTCTGATAAGGCCGGATCGCGTTCCTGGCAATCCGCCAGCTTGCCCGGCAGGCCCGCCAGGTCAAGCGCGCCTTTGCGGCGGGTCATTTCACGCGCTTTGCGGGCTGCTTCACGGGCGCGCGCGGCGTCGATGATCTTGCCCACCACGATTTTGGCGTCGGTGGGGTTTTCCAGCAAATAGGCCACCAGACGCTCGTTCATCTGGGTTTCCACCGCGGTTTTCACTTCCGACGACACCAGTTTGTCCTTGGTCTGGGAAGAGAACTTAGGATCGGGCACTTTCACCGATACCACGGCAATCAGGCCTTCGCGGGCGTCGTCGCCGGTGGCGCTGACCTTGGCCTTTTTGCTGTAGCCTTCTTTATCCATGTACGAATTCAGGGTACGGGTCATGGCGGCGCGAAAGCCGACCAGATGGGTACCGCCGTCACGCTGCGGGATATTGTTGGTAAAGCAATAAATGTTTTCCTGGAAACCATCGTTCCACTGCAGCGCGATTTCCACGCCGATACCGTCTTTTTCCGTGGAGAAATAAAACACGGTGGGATGGATCGGGTTTTTATTCTTGCTCAGGTATTCCACAAACGCCTTGATGCCGCCCTGGTAGTGGAAGTGATCTTCTTTATCGTTACGCTTGTCCTTCAGGCGGATGGACACGCCGGAGTTCAGGAAGGACAGCTCGCGCAGGCGCTTGGCCAGGATTTCATATTGAAATTCTACGTTATTGGTAAAGGTAGCGAAGCTCGGCCAGAAGCGGATGGTGGTGCCGGTCTGGTCGGTTTCACCGACCACCGCCAGCGGCGCCTGCGGAATCCCGCCCAGGTAGGTCTGCTCATGGACGCGGCCTTCGCGCCGGACCACCAGTTCCAGCTTTTCCGACAGGGCATTGACGACGGAAATACCCACGCCGTGCAATCCACCCGACACTTTATACGAGTTATCATCGAACTTACCGCCGGCATGCAGTACGGTCATGATCACTTCTGCGGCGGAAATGCCTTCTTCTTCATGGATGCCGGTGGGGATCCCACGCCCGTCATCCTGGACCGATACGGAGTTATCTTCGTGGATTGTAACCACGATTTCTTTACAATGGCCGGCGAGGGCTTCGTCAATTGAGTTATCCACAACCTCGAATACCATATGGTGCAGACCGGTGCCGTCATCCGTATCACCGATGTACATCCCTGGGCGTTTACGCACCGCGTCCAGTCCTTTGAGTACTTTGATACTTGAGGAGTCATAAGAATTCGACATCAACGTTTCTCGCTCATTTTAAACTTCGGATTGAATACGTATTTTACCTTGTTCCACCTGGAACATCCTGCCCTTTTCGTCCGTAATATCACGGATTTGTTCAGCGCTCAGCGCGCTGACAAACACCTGTGCCCGGGTGGCTTTCAGGCGCTCCGCCAGTAACCGGCGCCGGCCGGTATCCAGCTCGGAAGCGAAGTCGTCTATCAGGTAGAGACACCGCCGCCCGCTCTGGCGGGTGAGAAATTCGCCCTGCGCCAAACGCAGGGCGCACATCAATAATTTAAGCTGCCCGCGCGAGAGGATATCCTCCACCGGCACCCCGTCGGCGCGAATGCGAAAGTCCGCTTTATGCGGGCCGGATGCAGTATAGGTCAAGGCCCGATCGCGCTCAAACTGGCGCTCCAGCAGCTCGCCGTAATCGCTCTCGCGATCCCATCCGCGCTGGAAGCTGAAATCCAGCTGGAACTCCGGCAAAAACTGGGCGCAGGTGGCGGTGATATCCACCGCTATCGCCGCGCTGTAGTCGGCGCGCCATTGGCTAATCCTGGCGGTCAGGGGTACCAGTTCCTGATCCCAGGCGCGCAGCTGCGCGTACCGGCTGACCTGGCGCAGCGCCGCATTCCGCTGCCGGAGCAGGCGCTTGAGGTTGCTCCAGGCATTGAAAAAATCGGGATCGTGATGAAAGCACCCCCAGTCCATAAAGGCGCGACGGTATTTCGGCCCCCCGTTAAGCAGGGTGAATCCTTCGGGAGTAATCAGCTGCATCGGCAGCAGTTGGGCCAGTTCGGCGATTTTATGGCCGTCGCTGCCGTCGATGCGCACCCGGCTGTCGCCCTGGCGGCTTTTACTTAAGCCCACCGAGGATTGGCGGTCGTCCGCCGTATTGCCGTCAATGCGGCCATGGAGGGTAAATTCCGGCTGCTCATGGCGGATAACGCGCCCAATCTGCAAACTGCGGAACGCCCGGCCGTGCCCGAGGGTGTAAATGGCTTCCAGCACGCTGGTCTTCCCGCTGCCGTTGGCGCCGACCAGAAAATTAAAATCGGCCGCCAGGGCCAGATCGGCGGACTCGATATTACGAAAATCACGGATAAGCAGGCGGGACAAGGCCATTTAACACACTACCTTACCACATCTCTAGAGACGCATCGGCATAACAACATACGCTGCCGCCTGGCTGGCGCAGTCTTCGATCTGCACGCTGGACACCCCATCGGTAAGCAATAAACGGACGTTTTCGCTTTTCAGGGCGTTAAGCACATCCAGTACGTAGCTGACGTTAAAACCAATTTCCATCTCGGTTCCCTGGTAAACAACGTCCAGGATTTCCTCGGCTTCTTCCTGTTCGGGATTGTTGGCGGTAATCTTCAGTTGATCGGTGCTGAGGTACAGCCGCACGCCGCGGAATTTTTCGTTGGAGAGAATGGCGGCGCGGGCGAAGGCCTGCTTAAGCACATCGCAGCCCGCTTCCAGGGTTTTGTCGGGATTTTTCGGCAATACGCGGCGATAATCCGGGAAACGTCCGTCGACCAGCTTGGAGGTAAAGATATAATCACCGACGCTGGCGCGAATATTGTTGGTGCCTATCTGCAGTTTCAGCGGCGTCTCGCCGCCGTCCAGCATCCTGACCAGCTCCATGACCCCTTTACGCGGCACGATCACCGAATGGGTGGGCAACTGCTGGCCCACCGGCATCGAACACACCGCCAGGCGATGGCCGTCGGTGGCCACGGTACGCAACTCTTCGCCTTCGGTTTCAAACAGCATGCCGTTGAGGTAATAGCGCACATCCTGATGGGCCATGGAAAACTGGGTCGATTCAATCAGGCGCTTAAGCGTGGACTGGGGCAGGGTGAATTCGACATCGCTCTGCCAGTCGTCCAGATTGGGAAAATCGGTCGCCGGCAGGGTCGACAGCGAAAAACGGCTGCGCCCGGAGCGGATCAACATGCGATCGCTTTCCAATATCACCGTGATCTCCGCCCCATCGGGCAAGCCGCGGCAGATATCAAAAAATTTCCGTGCCGGCACGGTGGTCGCCCCCGGCTCATGGGGCTGGGACAGGGCCACTTTCGCCACCATCTCCATTTCCAGGTCGGTGCCGGTCAGCAACAGGCTGTCTTCGGCGACCTGCAATAACAAATTGCCCAGGATCGGCAGGGTGGGACGGCCGCCCAGCGGGCTGCTGACCTGTTGCAGTGGTTTAAGCAGATGCTCTCGTTCAACGATAAATTTCATAGTTTAGGAAGATAATGTTCTGATTAAGTTGGAGTAATCTTCTTTGATATCGTGGCTCTCTTCACGCAGCTGCTCGATTTTCCGGCAGGCATGCAGCACCGTCGTATGATCGCGTCCGCCGAACGCGTCGCCGATTTCCGGCAGGCTATGGTTGGTCAGTTCTTTCGACAGCGCCATCGCCATCTGCCGCGGACGCGCCACGGAGCGGGATCGCCGCTTCGACAGCAGATCGGCCACCTTGATTTTATAATATTCCGCCACGGTTTTCTGGATATTATCGATGGTGACCAGTTTTTCCTGCAGCGCCAGCAGATCGCGCAACGCCTCGCGCACAAAATCGATGGTAATGGCGCGGCCGGTAAAGTTGGCGTTGGCGATCACCCGGTTCAGCGCGCCCTCCAGCTCACGCACATTGGAGCGTAGCCGTTTGGCGATAAAAAAAGCCACTTCCCCCGGCAGGCGGATATCGTTCTCGTCGGCTTTTTTCATCAGGATCGCCACGCGGGTCTCCAGCTCCGGCGGTTCGATCGCGACCGTCAGACCCCAACCGAAACGTGATTTCAGACGATCCTCCACCCCGTTGATCTCCTTGGGATAACGATCGGAGGTCAGGATGATTTGCTGATTACCTTCCAAAAGCGCATTAAAGGTATGGAAAAACTCTTCCTGCGAACGCTCTTTATTGGCGAAAAACTGGATATCATCGATCAGCAGGGCATCGACGGAGCGATAGTAGCGTTTAAATTCTTCAATGGCGTTGTTCTGCAGGGCCTTCACCATATCCTGCACAAAACGCTCGGAATGCATATACACCACCCGGGCATTGGCCTTACGCGCCATGATGCCGTTGCCCACCGCCTGCAGCAGATGGGTCTTGCCCAGGCCGGTACCGCCGTACAAAAACAGCGGGTTATACGCGCCGCCGGGATTGTCCGCCACCTGCCGCGCCGCCGCGCGCGCCAGCTGGTTGGATTTACCCTCGACGAAATTATCAAAATTATGTTTCGGATTTAAATTTGAACGGTAGGACAATTCAGGCTGCACCGGCGAGCTGTCCCAGCTTGGCCGCGCGGGCCTGGGACGGGACGCCTGCACCGGCGCCTCGCTGGCATGGCTGACCGGCTGCTGATGGGCCACCACCACCGATAACGGCGGCTTGCTGCCGACTTCAAAACGCAGCAAAGGCGCATCGGTGCCGCAAAAATCGTTTAACAACCCATTGATATTATTCAGATATTTATCGCGCACCCAATCCAGGACAAAACGATTCGGAGCATATAGCGCCAGCGTGTTGTCGTTGAGCTCCGCCTGCAAAGGGCGAATCCACATACTGAATTCTGTGGCAGGTAATTCATCCTGTAGTCGGGCAAGGCATTGCTGCCAAAGCGAAAGTGACACGGCGGACTCCAATCGAACAAGATCAACAAAAGAAAAGAAACACAACTGTATGATTCAGGATCATCTTTTTGACACCGGCTACCGCGATGGCAGCCCGCGAACCGCCTTTAACGGTTTACCGCGACGAAATCCCCGGAGGATCCCCGTCAGGGACTGCGGATCATAACGCAAAGCGCGTCCAAGATCCTCCTCTTCTACACAGTTTTGATCCTTTTTATCCACAGGCTCCCAGGGGCGCGAAAGAGTGTAACCGATTCTCCATTCGCTGGATAAAATGTAACTCTTATATCAGTGAAATTAAGCATAGTCTGATTTTCGACCACTGCCCGCCGCCGCGGGATCCTAATAATAATGCGCTTGATCCCGGCAGATCCTTGCGCTTTGCCCCGGAACCCGTATAATTCTCAGCCCTACGCGTGACACCTGGTCAGCTTGTCTGGTTAAGTTTGATTTTCAGACGGGGTTGCCGGGATGGACACGGGTATCCAGGTGGGTAAAACGTGATGAGAATTGACTCAGGACTGTACAATTATTACAATCCCCGCCTCTTTGTCCTTTGATGCGATTGAGGCGTCGGTCTTTTTCACGCCGAGTAGCCAAACGCGTTTACTGTGAAGTCACACATTTGTTAGGTATAAATCGCTATGAAACGCACTTTCCAACCGTCCGTCTTGAAACGCAACCGTACCCACGGTTTCCGTACTCGTATGGCAACGAAGAATGGTCGTCTGGTTTTGGCACGTCGTCGTGCTAAAGGCCGTACACGTCTGTCCGTATCTTCTAAGTAATAAAGCTAACCCCCCCGGTGGTTAAGCTAGCATTTCCCAGGGAGTTACGGTTGTTAACTCCCAATCATTTTACTTTCGTCTTCCAGCAGCCACAACGGGCCGGCACGCCGCAAATCACCATCCTCGGCCGCCTGAATACGCTGGGGCATCCCCGCGTCGGTCTGACGGTCGCCAAAAAACATGTCAAACGGGCCCATGAACGCAACCGGATCAAGCGGCTTACCCGCGAAAGTTTCCGGACGCACCAGCACGCCCTGCCCGCCATGGATTTTGTCGTCATCGCCAAGAAAGGGGTGCAGGATTTGGATAACCATGCCTTGACGGAAGCGTTGGAAAAATTATGGCGCCGCCATTGTCGCCAGTCTCCTGGTTGTTAATCGGGTTGATACGCGGGTATCAACTGTTTATCAGCCCGTTGCTGGGATCTCACTGCCGGTTCCAGCCCAGTTGCTCGCAGTACGGTATTGAGGCGATACGCCGGTTCGGAATGTTAAAAGGCAGTTGGTTGACATTGAAACGCGTATTAAAATGCCATCCTTTGAACCCAGGTGGCGATGACCCCGTGCCGCCGAAAACCAACGATAACAGAGAACATTAAAGATGGATTCGCAACGCAATCTTCTTGTCATCGCTCTGCTGTTCGTGTCTTTCATGATCTGGCAGACCTGGCAGACGGACCACAATCCGCAGCAGCAGGCCGTCACGACAACGCAACAGACAGCGAACACGGCAACCGGTGACGCAGCAGTAACTCAGGGACTACCCGCCAGCGGGCAGGGGCAACTGATCAACGTGAAAACCGATGTGCTTTCACTGACCATCAATACCCGCGGCGGCGATATCGAGCAGGCCCATCTGCTGACTTATCCGGATAAACTGGGTTCCGATCAGCCGTTCCACCTGCTGGAAACCTCCCCCGAGTTTGTCTACCAGGCGCAAAGCGGCCTGACCGGCAAAAACGGCCCGGACAACCCGGCCAACGGCGAGCGCCCGCTGTATAACATCAACCAGGACACCTATGTGCTGGCCGATAACCAGGGCGAGCTGCGCGTGCCGCTGACCTACACCGGCGCCGACGGCGTGGTGTACACCAAGACCTTTATCCTGAAACGGGGCGACTACGCGGTGGGCGTCGAGTACGCTGTTAAGAACACCGGCGATAAGCCGCTTGAACTGGCCCTGTTCGGCCAGCTGAAGCAATCCGTCGATTTACCCAAGCATCGCGATACCGGCAGCAGCAACTTTGCCCTGCACACCTATCGCGGCGCGGCCTACTCGTCCAGCGACACCAAATATAAGAAATACAGCTTCAGCGATATTAAAGACGGGCCGCTGAGCATCAATACCCAGGGCGGCTGGGTAGCCATGCTGCAACAATATTTCGCCACCGCCTGGATCCCGGGCACCCAGGGCACCAATACGTTTTTTACCACCCATATGGATAACGGCCAGGCCGCGGTGGGGTTTAAATCCTCGCCGGTCACCGTTGCCCCGGGCGGTGAAAGCACCCTGGACGCCACGTTATGGGTCGGCCCCGAAATCCAGGACAAGATGGCGGCCATCGCCCCGCATCTGGATTTGACCGTGGACTACGGCTGGCTGTGGTTTATCAGCCAGCCGCTGTTTAAGCTGCTGAAGTTTATCCACAGCTATGTGGGTAACTGGGGCTTCTCGATCATCGTCATCACCTTTATCGTCCGTGGCATTATGTACCCGCTGACCAAGGCGCAGTACACCTCCATGGCGAAGATGCGCATGTTGCAGCCGAAGCTGGCGGCCATGCGCGAGAAAATCGGCGACGATAAGCAGCGCATGAGCCAGGAAATGATGGCGCTGTATAAATCCGAGAAGGTCAATCCGCTGGGCGGCTGCCTGCCGCTGGTGGTGCAGATGCCGATATTCCTGGCGCTGTACTATATGCTGATGGGCTCCATCGAGCTGCGCGGCGCGCCGTTTATCCTGTGGATACAAGACCTGTCCGCCCAAGACCCGTACTATATCCTGCCGATCCTGATGGGCATCACGATGTTCTTCATTCAGAAGATGTCGCCGACCACCGTCGCCGATCCGATGCAGCAGAAAGTGATGACCTTCATGCCGGTCATCTTTACGGTGTTCTTCCTGTGGTTCCCCTCCGGCCTGGTGCTGTACTATATCGTCAGCAACATGGTGACCATTATCCAGCAGCAGCTGATTTATCGCGGCCTGGAAAAACGCGGCCTGCACAGCCGGGACAAAAAGAAATAACCCCAGTCGGTTTTCCGGACGCTAAACCCTGCCAAGGCGGTCATCTGACCGCCTTGGTTTTTTTAAGCGCGCCAGCGGCGCGAAGAGAGAACAGTATGAGCCAAATGGATACCATCGTTGCCCAAGCGACGCCGCCCGGACGCGGCGGGGTAGGCATGCTGCGCGTTTCCGGGCCCATGGCCGCGGAGGTGGCGCGCCAGGTGCTCGGCACGTTGCCCAAGCCCCGTTATGCCGATTACCTGCCGTTTCGCGCGGTAGACGGCACCACGCTGGACCAGGGCATCGCACTGTTTTTTCCCGGCCCCCATTCCTTCACCGGCGAGGACGTGCTGGAGCTGCAGGGCCACGGCGGCCCGGTAATACTGGATATGCTGTTAAAACGCATCCTGGCCCTGCCAGGGCTGCGTATCGCCCGTCCGGGAGAGTTCTCCGAGCGCGCGTTTCTCAATGATAAGCTGGATCTGGCCCAGGCCGAGGCCATTGCCGACTTAATCGACGCCAGCTCCGAGCAGGCGGCCCGTTCGGCGGTAAACTCATTACAGGGCGTATTTTCCCAGCGCGTACATCATTTGGTGGAAGCACTTACTAACTTGCGCATCTATGTCGAAGCGGCCATCGACTTCCCGGATGAGGAAATTGATTTCCTTTCCGATGGCAAAATCGAAGGCAGCCTTAACCGCGTCATGGACGACCTGCGCCAGGTACGCTCAGAGGCCCGCCAGGGCAGCCTGCTGCGCGAGGGCATGAAGGTCGTCATCGCGGGGCGGCCCAACGCCGGCAAATCCAGCCTGCTGAACGCCCTGGCCGGGCGCGAGGCGGCTATCGTCACCGCCATCGCCGGCACTACCCGCGACGTGCTGCGCGAACATATCCTGCTCAACGGCATGCCGCTGCATATTATCGACACCGCCGGCCTGCGCGAAGCCGGCGACGAAGTGGAGCGCATCGGCATTGAACGCGCCTGGCGGGAAATCGAGCAGGCCGACCACGTATTGCTGATGGTGGACGGCGCCCGCACCGCCGTTAACGACCCAGACCAGCTGTGGCCGGAACTGATTGCCCGCCTTCCGCCGGCCATGCCGCTGACGGTAATCCGCAATAAGGCCGACCTGACCGGTGAAGCACCGGGTATCACCGAAGTAAATGGCCACTCACTTATTACCCTTTCCGCCCAGTCCGGCGATGGCGTTGATCTGCTGCGCGCGCATTTACAGCAGAGCGTGGGCTTTAACGGCAGCCTTGAGGGCGGGTTCCTGGCCAGGCGGCGGCATTTACAGGCGCTGGATATCGCTGGCGCGCATCTGGTACAGGGTAAAGAACAGTTAGTAAGTGCTTACGCGGGGGAGTTGCTGGCGGAGGAACTGCGGCTGGCGCAGCAGGCGCTCAGCGAAATTACCGGGGAATTCAGCTCGGATGATTTGCTGGGGAGGATATTTTCGAGTTTTTGTATCGGGAAGTGAGAACGGAAAGGTAATCTTGGAAAAAATAACATCTTTTGCTTTGTTGGACGCCATCATGTCAACACCCGCTATCCCTCTCAAAATCGACGACAGGCTTAAAACGCGTGTCAAAGAGTGGGCGGATGCACGCGAGAGTTTTAAGCGGGAAGCCATCGACTCTTGGCATCACTACCAGGAGAGCGGTTTGCATCTGACCGGTGATGAAATCTACGCCTGGCTGCGTGATTGGGGAACAGAAGCGGGCAAGGATAGTCCTGAATGCCACAACTCATCATCTCAGAGCGAACCGCAACCCCGTTAATTCGCCGCCGTGAGTTTATTACCCGAAAATAAACTTTTAAATCAATTGCATATACATTTTTAGCTTCTGTAAGAGGGGACGCCCACGCTATGGCGTATTTGCTGCGCGAGTTCGCTCACTGCACGTGGAAGCTGTCCTTTCGCGTGGTAAAGATTGATGGCGAACGGGGGAAGTTTGGGCAGGTTCTCGCCAAAGGGCAGGATGCTGAGATCGTTCGGAACGGTCGAGGCCAGCCACACCGTTACCGCCAAATCAGCCTGAACCGTGGCCCGTGTCGCATCAATGCTGCCGCTCTCGAACATCGTTCGCCAGGCAAGATCGCATGCGCTGAGCGCCTGCAAAACAACGGGGCGAAAAGCGCAGGTTTCCGCGACCATGGAAACCGGAAGCGGGTTCTTCAGATACGCCGCGCCGCCCTTCGCGCCGACCCAGACCAGACGATCCACCGCCAGGCATTCTCCCCCCGACGTCCCGACCGGCTCCTCGATCAGGGCGAGATCTATTGCGCCATCAGTAATGGCGGTCAACAGTTCAGGGGAAGCAAGACAAACAAGTTTGATATCCACCTGCGGATACGCTTGCGAAAAAGCCTTCAGGATCGGAGGTAGCCAGGTTCCGACCAGATCATAAGGCGCGCCAAGGCGGACGAGGCCATCTATGGGTCCTTCCGCCATCTCGGCCCACAGCTCGTCATTCAAAGTGATAAGGCGCCTTGCCTTTGCCAGGAACCGCTCTCCGTTTGAGGTCAGGCGAAGAGCTCTGTTCTGACGTATAAATAATGCGCCGGATAAGTCCTCCAGCCGGGCAATCTGCTGGCTGACCGCGCTCTGCGTAAGATGCAAAGCATTACCGGCCGCTGTCATGCTGGCGTGATCGGCGACGGCGACGAAGGTGCGAAGTAGAACGATATCGAGATTGCGAGCCATGGCATGCATTATGACTTGTAATGCATGCCATGCACAATATGAGATTCAATTATGCATGGCGCCGCGATAGAGTTCCCCAATACGTTTGAGATGCGTGGGGAGAATTGCATGTCCATCGCTGAGTTTTTGCCATTGGTTCTGTTTGTCATGGTCTCGACGATAACGCCGGGCGGCGCCACGACGTTAGCTACCGCGTCCGGCGCCCATTTTGGCTATCGCCGCTCCTTGCCATTGATGTGCGGAATCGCGGTGGGTCTTGCCGCCATGGCCGCCGGTGCCGCTGCCGGACTAGGAAGCGTTATTTTGGCGTTTCCATCTCTCCAGCTTGCCATGAAGCTCGTCGGCACCCTTTACCTGTTATGGCTCGCATGGAAAATGGCGCGCAGCGGCCCGCCACACCTGCATTCGAACATTGCCAGGCCCACGGGATTCTTCGGCGCGGTCTGGCTGGTCTGGCACAACCCGAAAGGCTGGGCGATGACCTTAGGCGCCGCCGCCTCCTTCGCCTCGCTGGCGGCCGGGCCAATTCATCTCGCCCTCACCCTCGGAGGTTCGTTCGGGCTGGCGGCGATCCTTTCCCTGTCCCTTTGGTGCATCGCCGGCTTGCTACTCGCCCGCCTGCTTCGGACAGATACGCAATGGCATGCGCTCAACGCTTTATTGGGCATTCTGCTCGCTGTGTCCATTATTCCGATGTGGCTAGAATGAATAATACTCTTCGCCTTGAGCGGCGCGGCAAAACACGAGCGGAATAACACTGTCGGTGTTATCGATGAAGAAAGAGAAAATCCACGAAAATTACAAAAAGCCGATCGAACAGCGAAAGTCAGCTATTAAATAATGGCATTATCGCATTAATTTAAAAAATAATTATCAAACATAAAGGGGCGCGTGCATAGACGTTTCATTAAAATGCGCACCTCCCCCCAAATTGATATCGGCCTCCCTCCCCCCGCAATGGCGTTTATATCCTGTATACCATAACGCCGCTACAGTACGCCGATGAAAACATTCCCCACACCCCATGATTCGTTATTCAGGCAATTTTTTAGCGATATCGGCGTCGTAACCGATTTCCTGCACATACATTTGCCCCCGGCGCTGCGGGAAATGTGCGACTTAGGGACGCTGGCCATCACCTCCGGCACCTTTATCGAGGACGACATGAGCACACAGTGCTGCGATATCCTTTACAGCCTGCGTACCACGGCGGGAGCGGGGTATATCTATTGCCTGATTGAGCATCAGTCCAGCGCCGATGAGATGATGGCGTTTCGCCTTCTGCGCTATAGCGTGGCGGCGATGCACCGCCACCTTGCCCAGGGCAATAACACGCTGCCGCTGGTGATACCGCTGTTGTTCTACCACGGGACCCGCAGCCCCTATCCCTACAGCACCCGCTGGCTGGACGGCTTTCACGACCCGGCGTTGGCGCAGGCGCTGTATTGTCAGCCGTTTCCCCTGGTGGATGTGACGGTTATCCCCGACGATGAAATCAAAACCCACCGTAAAGCGGCGTTGCTGGAGTATGTACAAAAGCATATCCGGGACAGGGATATTAACCTTCGGCTGCGGGATATCGCCTTATTGCTGGAGTTGGCGCCTCCCGGCAAAGAGCTGGTGGTATGCCTGATGCACTACCTGGCGCAAGAAGCAAATAGCCTTGACCCGGAGATTTTTTTCCGTAATCTGGGAAGAGATACGCCACGCTACAAGGAGGAGATGATGACCATCGCAGAGCACTGGGTATTGAAAGGACGACAGGAAGGACGAAATGAAGGACGCAGCGAGCGAGATAAAGAAATCGCCCGTAACATGCTGGCCATGGGCCTGGAGCGGGCCACGGTATCACAGGTTACCGGCCTGGGCGACGCGGAGCTTGATGCCCTGGCGGACGCCGGGGCATAAAAGCGACATTTCCGCCCTGGGAACATGCCGCCAGCAGTCTGCCGCTGCCTCTTGATACAACTTATCATGGTGGCTCAATAACGTGAAAACGCCCCACGACCTATCCAGTAGTAAGATAAGCACAAGCCGCGTTTAGCCGCCGACCGCCCTACTGCTCCAGCAGCGCGACATCTTCCGCCGATAGCCGCACTTCGGCTGCCGCCAGATTTTCCCGCAGATGCGCCGGCGACGACGTGCCGGGGATAAGCAAAATATTCGGCGAGCGCTGCAACAGCCAGGCCAAAGCCACCTGCATGGGGGTGGCATTCAGCCGGCGCGCGACATCATTGAGCGCCCCGGATTGCAGCGGCGAAAATCCGCCCAGCGGGAAAAACGGCACCAGGGGAATACCCTGGGCGGCAAGCGTATCAATGAGGGCGTCGTCCTGGCGATTAGCGAGATTATAGAAATTCTGTACACAGGCGATGGGGGTGATCTTCCGGGCATCGTCTATCTGCGTTGGCGTGACGTTACTCAGGCCGATATGGCGAATCAGGCCGCGCTGCTTTAACTCGGCCAGCGCGGTAAGCGGCGCTTCCAGGGAGCCTTCCACCGGATGCTGAATATCCAGCATACTGCGCAGGTTGACCACCTCGATCACATCCAGCCCCAGATGACGCAGGTTATCTTCGACCGCTTGAGTGAGCTCTTCCTTTGAAGAGACCGGGTGCCAACCCCCCTTGTCATCCCGGCGCGCGCCTACCTTGGTCACAATACACAGATCGGCGGCATAGGGGTGGAGCGCGTCTTTGATCAGCCGGTTGGTGATGTGCGGCCCATAAAAATCGGAGGTATCAATATGGTTGACGCCGGCGGCCACCGCGTCTTGCAGCACACGCAGGCACATGGCGGGATCCTTGGGTGGGCCGAATACGCCCGGCCCCGCCAGTTGCATGGCCCCATAGCCGATACGGTTGACCTGGCGGTGGCCGAGTTGATAAGTGCCGGCGGCGGTGTTGTTGTTTGTCATAGTGGCTCTCCTGTGCAATATATCCACCATTGTAGGCGCTGCGGTCCTGTGCGACTATAGGGTTAAATAGAGACGGGCTGTGCGGGATTCTGGACAATGCAAATCGATCTTGGGCTGCTGAACGCGGTAATGGCAGTGGCCAAAGCCGGCGGTTTCCGGGAAGCGGCCCGGGCCATCAACAGCAATCCCTCGCGCCTGAGCGATGCCGTGCGCCGCGCCGAGCAGCAGCTCGGCGTGCGGTTGTTTAATCGCACCACCCGTTCCGTGGCGCTGACCGCCGCCGGAAAGATGTTATTGGATCGGTTGCTGCCGGCAATGAACGAAGTGGAATCGGCGCTTGATGCCGTCAACGCCTTTCGCGATACCCCCAGCGGCACCCTGCGGCTGAATGTGCCCGTCAGTGCGGTGCGTTTGGTCTTACCCGGCATCATCCCGGCGTTTCTGGCCCGATATCCTGAAATACAGCTCGAAATAATGGCAGACAGCAATGTGGTGGATATCTTTTCCGCCGGCTGCGACGCGGGCATACGCTACGACGAAAAGCTGGAGCAGGATATGATTGCCGTCCCCATCGGCCCCAGGCGACAGCGTTTTGCCGTCGCCGCGGCGCCCGGCTACCTTGACCGCCGGGGCCGGCCGGTGCATCCCCGGGACCTGCTGCGCCACGCGTGCCTGCGCGGTAAATATGCCAGCGGCATCATGCCGGAATGGGAATTTGCCAAAGATGGCGAGAGGGTCAGGGTGCAGCCCTCGGGACCGCTTATCGTAAGCGTAGGGGCGGCGGTGGATCTGGCGGTGGAAGCGGCGGTGGCGGGCATCGGGGTGATCCAGCTGTTCGAAGAGTGGCTGCGTCCCCATCTCGCCAGCGGCGCGCTGGAGCCGATACTGGAATCCTGGTGGACGGATTTTTCCGGTCCTTATCTGTATTACCCGGACCGGCGGCTGGTGCCGGCGCCGCTGCGCGCCTTTATTGATTTTATTCGCGAGTAGCAACAGTAACTCTATATAGCGACATAATAAGTCAGACCATTCATTAATAAAAATTGATATTTAAGAGACTAAAGAATAAATTTATTTAATAAACAGCCGCCCGTTTAATATTAATTGTGCTTTTACCGGCAAGCACCGTCCCCGTTCAACCAGGCTCACCGAAAAATATCCGGCTAATTAATTATTACACTCCTGTTAATAAGCTGACCGATCTCTCATTGATAACGGCATGAGGCTGTTATTATTAGGTTACTTTTCATCGCCTTTTTACTACCCAAACGCCGCCGTCGGCCGGGTGTGGCCACGCGGCGGGTCAATGTTATTTCGCTGCGGAATAAAACAACGCGTCATTGTCTTGTAAACATAATCTATTATTTGTTTGCCCTTTGGAGGTCATTACATGGCTACCGCACCGGTAAAACCATCTGTTTCACCAACGAACCCGGACCAAGCCTGGTACAGGCTGGATACGAAGGAAACGTTGCGCCAGCTTGACACCACCGATGCCGGATTAAGCGCGCACGAGGCCGCCGAACGGCTGCGCCGCCATGGCGCCAATGAACTGCCCGCGCGCAAAACCCGGCATCCGTTATTACAATTCCTGGCGCACTTTAATGATGTGCTGATTTATATACTGCTGATTGCGGCGGTATTAAAAGGGATTATGGCGCAGTGGGTCGATATGGTCATTATCCTGGCGGTGGCGGTGATTAATGCGCTGATTGGTTTTGTGCAGGAAAGCAACGCTGAAAAATCGCTGAAAAGCATTCAGGGCATGCTGTCCAGCACGGCGGTGGTGATTCGCGCGGGGATTACCCAAACCATTGCAGCCCGGGATTTGGTGCCCGGTGATATCGTCACCCTGCGCCCGGGCGACAAAATCCCGGCCGACCTGCGGTTGTTGGAGGCCCATAACCTGCTGGTGGAAGAGGCCATTCTAACCGGTGAATCGACGGTGGTGGCCAAACATATCGGCGCGATTGATCGGGAGGTGACGATTGGCGATCGCGTTAATTTGCTGTTTTCCGGCACCACCATCAGCGCGGGCACGGCCAAAGGCGTGGTGATAGCCAGCGGCGGCGATACCGAGTTAGGCCATATTAACCAGATGATGGCCGCCATCGATCCGCACCGCACACCGCTGTTGACGCAAATGGATCGCCTGGGCAAAGGCATTTTCATGCTGATCCTGGTGATGATGGGGCTGTTGTTTATCTTTGCTTTTTTCCTGCGCGATATGCCGTTCACCGACCTGCTGCTGGCGCTGATAAGCCTTGCCGTCGCCGCGGTGCCCGAAGGATTGCCGGCGATCATCTCCATTATCCTGTCGCTGGGCGTACAGTCCATGGCGCGGGCGCGGGCGATTATCCGCAAGCTGCCGACGGTGGAAACCCTGGGAGCCATGACCGTGGTCTGCTCCGATAAAACCGGCACGCTGACGATGAATGAAATGACGGTAAAAGCGGTGGTGGTGGCGGATCGCAGCTATCGGGTGGCCGGGGAAAGTTATGAGCCGGTGGGTAAAATTTACCCGCAGGAAAGCGAGCAGGCGGTGGCACTGAGCGAGGATGCCGCCCTGGCGCGCTTTATTACCGCGGTGGAATTGTGTAATGACAGCCAAATCCGGCAGGACGAACGGGGCCTGTGGGGCATTACCGGCGGGCCGACGGAGGGCGCGCTGAAGGTACTGGCCGCTAAGTCCGGCCTGCGGCTTGGCGAGGTCAGCCTGCTGGATAAAATCCCCTTTGACTCCGCGTATAAATACATGGCGACCCGCCATCAGATCGGCGATGAGACCCTGGTTTTCCTTACCGGCGCGCCGGACGTGCTGTTTACCTTCTGTCACCAGGAACTGGCGCAAGAGGGATTACGCCCGTTTCGCCGTGATTTCTGGGAAGAGGAAATGGCGCGCTATGCCAGGCAGGGATTGCGGATGGTGGCCGCCGCCTTTAAACACCCCATACCAGGAGAGACGGGCCTGGAGCATGCGGATATCCAGCGGGGCATGGTATTTGCCGGCATCGCCGGCATGATGGATCCGCCGCGTCCCGAGGCCATCGAAGCCATCGCCCTGTGCCAGCGTGCCGGCATCCGCGTGAAAATGATTACCGGCGACCATCAGGAAACCGCCATGGCCATCGGCGCCATGCTTGGGATCGGCAATGGGGTTGAATCCATTACCGGCAGCCAGCTGGAGCATATGGATGACAACCAGCTGGCCGGCGCCGCGATGCATTATGATATTTTTGCCCGCACCAGCCCGGAGCATAAGCTGCGGTTGGTCAAAGCGCTGCAGGACAAAGGCGGGGTGGTCGGCATGACCGGCGACGGCGTTAACGATGCACCGGCGCTGAAACAGGCCGATGTGGGTATCGCCATGGGAATTAAGGGTACCGAGGTCACCAAGGAAGCGGCGGACATGGTATTAACCGATGATAATTTCGCCACTATCGCCAACGCGGTTAAAGAAGGGCGACGCGTTTACGACAACCTGAAAAAAACCATCCTGTTTATTTTGCCCACCAACCTGGCGCAAGGGCTGTTGATTATCTTCGCCATCCTGGCCGGCGCGGTGATCCCCCTGACCGCCCTGCAAATATTGTGGGTGAATATGGCCACGTCCACCACGCTGTCGTTCGGCCTGGCCTTTGAACCGGCGGAAAAAGGCGTGATGCTGCGCCCACCGCGCGATCCCGCCCGGCATGTGCTGGACGGCCATGCCATCTGGCGTATCGCTTTTGTCGGCACGCTTATCGCCTGCAGCGCCTTTTGGCTGGAATCATTGCTGCTGCCGCGCGGCTACAGCGGCGAATTTATCCGCACGCTGGTCATGCAAACGCTGGTCACCGCGCAATGGATTTATATGTTCAATTGCCGGGTAATGGACCGCTTCCCATTGAACCGGGAAATATTCCTCAACCGGGGATTATGGCTGGTCACCGGCGTGCTGATAGTGCTGCAACTGGCCATTATCTACCTGCCGTTTATGAATCGGGCGTTCGGCACCGAGCCGCTGCCGGCTTTTTACTGGGGCGTTACCCTGCTGGTCAGCATCGGTATATTCATTATTGTTGAAATTGAAAAATGGGTGTTTGCCCGGTTAAGAACCACGGCTAACGCGGCCTAAGTCCAAAGGCCCGGCCATCGGCGCCGGGCTGGCATACCAAACACAGGATTAACCGGATCTTTTCGTCCCGGCCGTCACTGTAAAAGGGGCGTGCCGGGCAATCATCCATAGACCCGTAAACAGGCGAACAGTAGCGCCAGCATCACGATAATAAGCCCGCTGATCAAAGCCAACTGTTCGGCGACACGTCGTTGCATAATCTATGTTCCTCAAGCGAAGTTATAGCGTTCGGTATGGTATTTGGCCATCGGCACATCCATCTCGGACAAGGCGTGTTCAATGGCATCCATCATCACGTTCGGCCCGCAAATAAAGTATTCATGCAAATTATACGGCGGCGGCAGGTGACGCCTGAACAAGGCGGCGTTAATAAAGCCGGTCTCTCCCGTCCAGCCCTCATGGGGGTGGGACAGAACATGCACCAGCGTCAGATCAAGCCGTGCCCGCAAGGCGTCCAGCTCCTCGCGAAAAGTAATGGATTCCCAGTCCTTGCTGCCGTATATCAGTACCACCGGGCGTTTATCGCCACGATCGGCCAGGGTGCGCAACATGCTCATCATGGGGGTAATACCCACGCCCCCGGCAATCAGCACATGCATGTCGGCCGGGTTGCCGATGGTGAATGCTCCGTACGGACCGTCGAGATACACCCGTTGTCCGGCGGTAACCCGGGCGATTTTAGCGGTGAAATCGCCCAAGTTGCGGATCGACATCTCTACGCGTCCGCCTTCCGCCTCCGCGCTGGAGGAGAACGAGAAGGGATGGCCAGTAATATTAAACGGACCCTTCCACAGCGTCAGCCAGCCGAACTGGCCCGGCGTAAAACCAAACCCCTTATGTCCCTCCGGCATCATCACCAAGGTGGTGGTGGCGCCGCGTTCGGCTTTCACCTGCGTTACCCGGTAGGGCCGGCGTAGCATAAAAAGAGGTTTTACCAGGCGGACATACAGCAGCAACGCCAGCCAGAACAGCATCAGCCCGCACCACAACGCTTTTTTTACCGGGTCATTAAGATAAAAGCCCCATGCGGCCATATGCAAAAGTCCCGCCGCCACGGCCGCCACAGCCAGGATGATATGGGTGAGGTGCCACACCTCATAGCTGAGCCTGAGTTTCACCCGCCATAGCGTCATGACGATCAGGGCAATCAGCGAATAGGTGGATATCGCCGCCAGCCTGGCGCGCCAGGGGGCCGCGAAAAAATTAAGCAGCGCGAGCAGCTCCGGGCGGATAATAAACAAAATCAGCGGATGGGCCAGCACCAGGCCAAGGGCGATTAACGAGATGCGCCGGTGGAAATGATAGATAACATCCTCGCCCCAGGGTTTGGTTACCCAGCGAAAGCGCGCCGTCAGGCCGAATTGCAGCCCCATGATCGCTAATCCCGAATATCCCAGGGCCATGGATAACTCGGTCCAGAAATCACGTGCGGGCGGCAGCGAGCCTAACAGCAGGACAAACAGCGGAGCCGAAATAAAGAACAGATAAACCAGCAGCCACAGGCTATTACGCAGCGCAAAGGTAAGCATGGTTAACTCCCCGCACAGATCATTATTATCAGATTTCGGTCAGTATAAGCCTGTTTAACCTGGCAAAAATTGCGTCAGCTCTCCGTTTGTAAATAATCTCTATTAAAAAATAGAGTTCATCTCGAGTAAAAATTAAATTGTGATCGCGGTACGGAATAAGAGTAATTATTCTTAATATTCCAATGGCAGAGAGAGTTAAATAAATAACCTTGTTATTAATATTCCATTGATCATTTTATTTATAAGCTTTTTTTATCGTTTATCCGGGTGGCATAACGCATTTTTATAATATTACCGCCGGTCGCAATGATGGCGTCAGACGTCCCCGGTCAGCGCCGTTACCCGCTGGTAAATAACGAAGATACTTGCCGCTGAGCCAGAAACTAATACATGCCGCCGGGCATTTTAGCCCCGCGGCATGGCAGAACGTAATCACCCGCGCGTTGTTCTTGCGGCCATCCCGTCAAACGGGCTTAGCGCGGCAACGTCTTATCGGTAAAGGCGGACAGATCGCGGTTAAAGCGCTCCGGCTCCTCGATAAAAGGCGCATGGCCCGAATTGGCGTAAAGCTTCTTTTGTATCGCCGGATTCAGCGCCTGCGCGCGGGCCATGGTCGTCGTTGGCCGCACTAGCGCGTCCCGGGCGCCATAAATCAGCAGCACCGGCACCCGGACCTTGCCCAGGGCCCTGGCCGCATCGACTGTTATCGACATCACGGCTCGCTGCATATCCCATGAGGCCATGGCGGCATTGGCGTATAGACGCCCGAAAGTGGCCGCGTCCGGCTGGGTATAGAAGCACAGGCTGAGGAAATCACGTACGGCGTCGAGGTGGGCCTTTAAATCAGGCGCATTCAAATCGCGATAGACCGCAGGATGCGGCGGTAGCTGATCGGGCTTAAGTTCAATCACGCCGTCAACATAAACCGCGCCGGCGATAGGACTATCGCCGTACTCTTCCAGATAATTGGAGATAACGACCCCGCCCAGCGACCACCCCACCAGCACCGGTTTTCGCGCATGCGACGTTTTGATGACCGCGGCGAGATCTTCCGCCCAGCGCCGTCCGTCGGTGTAAGACGCGGCGTCGGTGGGCTTACCGGACAGGCCGTGGCCGCGCATATCGTAGGTAATCAGACGATAGCGCGCAAGCTGCGGGCTGTTGATTTGCCCCTCCCAGTTAAGATGGCTGCCAAGCAGGCCATGGATAAAAATAATGGCGGCGCCGTCGGGATTGCCCGCTTCCTGGACGGCTATTTTTACGCCGTCCGGCGCGGTAATAGTGTAGTTTTTCGTGTCGGCAAGCGCTGCCGGGGAAAAAGTGAACAGCGTGGCGGTCACCACCAGCGCGGACAAGATGCGGCTAAACGTAAATGTGGACATAAGCAATGCTCTTCGGTTGGACAAGAGCCCACAGACTCAACCCTCACACTGATGTCAGGGTCAAGGTAAAAATGTGCTATGCTGTTGCCATGAATAAAACGATTACGCCAGACTCGCTGACCGTTGGCCAGCTCGCGCGCGCAACCGGCGCCAGCGTCCGCTCTATCCGCCACTACGATGAGCAGGGGTTGCTCACGTCCATCCGCACCTGTAACGGCTACCGGTCATTTCCCCCGGCGGCGGTGGCTCAGGTCAGGCAGATCCAGCGCATGATCGCCACCGGCTTTAGCCTGGCGGAGATCCGCGCGTTCCCCGACTGCATGCGGATGATCGAAGGGGCGAGCGCCTGCCCCCAGACCACCGAGGTCCAGCGCAAGCGCCTGGATTCCATCGAGCGCCAGATAGCCGACCTCGAGCGCCGCCGCGCGCGCCTGCTCAAGACGCTGGCCGAGGGCGTTATCCCTCCCCTGGACTGATTTTCTTGCGGCTGGTCATCCCGACCGATCCGATCTGTCTTTGCTACTAACGCTATAACTTATGGCGAAAACGAATTTCACCCGCGCGGTGTTTATGCGCTACTTTCGAAGGGCCGTTCTCATATGCTGGTGCAATTGCGCGTGTTTACTCCGCGACAATAGCGGCTGATGGGCCTAAGCCAATGAGTATTGATGTTTTATATTGTTGGCATAGAAATTGTATATACCTGTCTATTCACACAACTCATTCTACTCTGGAAAAAAATGCGCATAACCCCCCTTAAGCAGATGGTATTTTTCATTGCCGGATTAAGCGCCTTAGCGTCAGCGGCCCAGGCAGCGGATTTTATCGTCGGCAGCAAGAGCTTTACCGAACAGTATATTCTGGCGGAAATCTATGCCTCGGCATTGGAGCAGGCGGGCATTCCGGTTGAACGCAAAATTAACCTGGGCGGCACGCTGATAGCGCAGGCGGCGCTGGTAAAAGGCGATATCGATATGTATCCCGAATACACCGGTACCGCCCTGAGCGCGGTGGTGAAAGGTGAATTATCATCCGACCCGGACAAAGTCTACCAGCAGGTCAAAACCGCCTACGCCGAGAGATATCAGCTTACCTGGCTGGCCCCGGCCAGGCTGAACAATGGCTATGCTCTGCTGGTCAGTAAAGCCACCGCCGATAAATATCGCTTAAAAACCCTCTCCGATCTCGCCAAGGTGGCGCCGCAACTGACCATCGGCGCGGGGGCGGAGTTCGGCGATCGCCAGGACGGCCTGAAAGGACTGGAGCAGGTTTACGGCATTAAATTCAAATCCTTCCGCCAGTTCGCTAAAGTCGGCCTGCGCTATGATGCACTGGCCGCCGGACAGATCGATGTCGCCAACGGTTTCGCCACCGACTGGCAAATCGCCGACGGACAATATGTCTCGCTTGCGGACGATAAGCATCTCTTCCCACCGTATTTCGTCGCCCCGGTGGTCCGCGACCAGGCGCTAAAGGCCTATCCCAACGCGGAAGCGGCGCTTAATAAGGTCAGCGCGCTGCTTGATAACGCCACCATGCAAAAACTTAACGCCGCGGTGGAAAAAGACAAAGAAGAACCGGCCGACGTCGCGCAAGCGTTTCTGCGTGAAAAAGGCATTGTGAAACCCTGACAACCGGGCAAAAGTGATCATGACGTTTCATCTCGGTGGCGACAGTGCTTTAACCGTGGCAACGCTTGCGCGCATAGCGCGGGAAAATCAGCCGGTGGCGTTTAGTCCGGCGGCGCTTGAGCGCATAAAAAACGGCTTTTCTTTTCTTTACCAGCGCATAGACGCCGGCGATCGGATCTACGGCGTGACCACCGGCCTGGGCGCCGGCGTGGATACCGCGGTGCTCAATGGCGCCGACGGGCGCCAGGATAGCGCGCGCCTGCACGCCATCCAGCAGCGTATTCCACTGGCGCGCGCGGTAGGCGTCGGCCCGCTTGCCGATAGCGTACAGGTCAGGGCAATGATGCTGGCGCGGCTTGCCGGCATTGCCGAAGGGTATTCCGGCATCTCATTGCCGAGCGCGCAGGCCTTACTTAATTTATTAAATCTTGGCGTGCATCCGCAGGTGCCATTGCTGGGTTCGATCGGCGAAGCCGATCTGGCGCCGCTGGCGCATATCGGCTGCGCGCTGGCGGGCGACGGAGAGGCGGAATACCGGGGACAGGTCACCGATATCCGCGCGCTGGCGCGCACCCTGGGTTTCACCCTGCCGGCTCTGACCGGCAAGGATGGACTGGCGCTGGTTTCCTCCAATGCGGCAAGCGTCGGCCTGGCCGCCTTGCTGCTGGCCGATATTGCCCAACTGGTTAACGTCCAGGCCGGCGCCATTGCCCTGTCGTTCGAAGCGTTCCGCGCCAACATCTCCCCGCTGTCGTCATGGGCCAGCCGTATCCGCCGGCTGCCGGGAGGAGCGGAATGCGCGTCCCATCTGCTGTCGCTGCTGGCCGGCGGTGTTTTATGCCAGCCCGGCGGCGCGCGTCTGCTGCAAGACCCGCTGAGCTTCCGTTGCGCGGCGTCGGTGCTGGCAAGCGTCTATCAGGCCTTCAACCTGGCCCGGCAGGCGACTGAACTTGAGCTGAACAGCGCTGATGATAATCCGGCCCTGATAGCCGAGGCCGGGATAGTGTTGGCCAACGCCAATTTTGACGCCACGCATTTGGCGCTGGCATTTGAAGCCCTGGGTTTGGCGCTGGCGCGCCAGGCCAGCTGCGCCGCTGAACGCATGATGAAACTGATGTCCGAGGGGGCCAGCGGGCTGCCGCGCTTCCTGACGCCGCACCGCGGGCAGACGGGGTTTGCCACGCTGCAAAAAACCATTTCCGCGCTGACCGGCGATATTGTGCATCAGGCCAATCCGCTGTCCGCTATCACCATACCGGTGGCCGATCGGGTGGAGGACTACGCCTCGCAGGCCATGGCCGTCATCAGTAAAACGGCGCGCCTGGTGGAAAGCCTGCGCTATCTGGTAGCCATTGAATTGATGGTGGCGGCGCAGGCCGTCGATTTGCGCCAGGACCCACAGGCGCGGCTTGGCCAGGGCAGCGCGGCCGTTTATGCCCGCGTGCGCGGACGGGTCGCCGTATTGGATCAGGATCGCTCCACCGCCCGCGATATTGAAAATCTGGCTAAGGCCATTACCGCCCCCGGCTGGCTGAACGCCGGCGAACAGCTTCTGGAGACTGAGTGCCATGCGTTGGGCTCCCAAACACCTTGATGATATCGGCCTGGCCTTATGGCAACATCTTTACCTGGTGGGCATATCGATAAGCGGCGCCTTCATCATCGCCATGATATTAGGCATCTGGAGCGCCCGCCGGCCCAAAACCTATGCGCTGGTGCTGACCTTCACCGGCATGCTGTTTTCCATTCCCAGCCTGGCGCTGTTCGCGCTGTTTATTCCATGGCTGGGAATTGGCCTGCTGCCGGCGATTGTCGGCCTCACCGCCTACGCGCTGATGATCATGGTGCGTAATATCGCTACCGGCTTTCACGCCATTGCGCCCGACGTGCTGAATGCGGCGCGCGGTATGGGTTATGGCTACTGGCGCATGCTGTGGGAGATTGAGCTGCCGCTGGCGCTGCCGTTTATTATCACCGGGCTGCGCATCGCCACCACCACTCTTATCGGCATCGCCACGGTGGCCGCCTATATTAACGCGGGCGGTCTGGGCACCATTATTTTCGCCGGGCTGGACCAGCGTTATCCGGAAAAAATCCTGGTGGGCGGCGGCCTGACCTCTTTGCTGGCCATCGGTGTCGACGCGCTGTTCCTGCTGCTGCAACGGCGCCTGGCGCGACGCGTCCATGCCGTCGTTCGCGTGGAGGCAAACGCATGATTTTTTTGGATGCGTGGCGCTGGATTGCGGCTAATCCGGATCAGTTCCTCGACGCCCTGCGCCAACACCTGGTGATGTGCGGGCTGGCGCTGTTGTTTTCGCTGCTGCTGGCTATTCCGATTGGGGTGAAAGTGGCGGCCTCGCCGCGCGCCACGTTTATCGCCACCAATATCGCCAGCACCCTGAGAACCATTCCCAGCCTGGCGATCCTGGCGGCGGCGCTGCCGTTTTTGGGCATCGGGCTGCTGCCGTCGGTGGTGGCGCTGGTGATTCTCGCCCTGCCGCCGATCCTGCTGAATACCTGCACCAGCATTCAGGCGGTGGATAACGACACGCTCTCCGCCGCCAAGGGAATGGGGCTGACGCGCGCGCAAACAACGCGCCGGGTCATTCTGCCGCTGGCGGCGCCCGGCATTCTGGCGGGCGTGCGCACGGCCGCCGTGCAGGTGATCGGCGGCGCGGCGCTGGCCTCCTTTATCGGCGGCGGCGGGCTGGGTGATTTTGTCACCACCGGCATCGCCATTATGGATATGTCGCGCCTGCTGGTGGGCGCCATCCCCATCATCCTGTTGGCCATCGGCGCCGAACTGCTGTTCGGCGCCGTTGAAAAAATCGGGTTCAAACACGTCCCTAAAGGGTAAACCCCATGATCAGACTGGAAAATATTACCAAGATTTATCCCGGGACAACGGCAAAAGCGGTATTTGACCTGACGCTTGAGATTCCGGAAGGTTCCACCACCGCGCTGATTGGCCCCTCCGGCTGCGGAAAAACCACCACCATGCGGCTGATTAACCGGCTGGAGGACGCCACCCGGGGACGCGTCTTCGTTAATGGCGAAGATGTGACCGCCGTCGATCCCGTGCAACTGCGCCGCCAGATCGGGTATGTTATCCAGAACGTCGGCCTGTTTCCGCATATGAACATCGCGGACAATATCGCCACCGTGCCGCGTCTACTGGGCTGGGATCGCCGCAAAACCGACGCGCGTGTCGATGAGTTGCTGCATCTGGTCGGTCTCGATCCCGTCGATCGCGGCCGCTATCCGGCGGAACTGTCGGGCGGACAGCGCCAGCGCGTCGGGGTGGCCAGGGCGCTGGCGGCCGACCCGCCGGTCATGCTGATGGATGAGCCCTTCGGGGCCATCGATCCGCTGGTACGCGGCCGGTTGCAAAACGAATTTAAGCAAATCCTGCAGCGGGTTAAGAAAACCGTGGTAATTGTGACCCACGATCTCGACGAAGCCATCAAGATGGGCGATCGCATCGCCATTATGCGCGACGGTAAACTCTGTCAGTACGACACGCCCGCGGCTATCCTCAGCAAACCGGCCGATGACTTTGTCGCCGCGTTTATCGGCAGCGACGCGTCGTTAAAACTGCTGGCGCTGACGCCGGTCGGTCATGCGATGACGCCCGGCGCCCAAAGCGGCTATACCCTCTCGGTCAACGCCCGGGCGAGCCTGAAAGACGTGCTGGCCCTGATGCTGGCCCAGGATGCGCCAGGCGTGCGCATTACCGATGACCAACACCAGGTGCTGGGGGAATTAAACCGTCAGCAGCTTTTTCATTATCAGCAAACATTGCTTGCGGCCTGAGCGCCGGACTAAGGGAATTAAATGACTGCACACGTCAATATCAGTTACCTCAATGGCCCGGACATCCAGCAACTGGCGATGACCGACAGCGAAATCCTCGCCGCCGTCGAAGCCGGACTGCTGGCGCAGGGGCAAAACCAAACGGTCATCGAGCCCCGCATGCACCTGATCCCCGATCCGGCGTTTAACGGCCATTTCAACGTACTGCGCGGCTATATCGCGCCGCTTAACCTGGCGGGCGTGAAGGTGGTGGGCGACTACGTGAATAACTACCAACTGGGCCTGCCGTCCGAGATGGCGATGCTCAATCTATTTAACCCGCGCACCGGCATGCCGGTGGCCATCATGGACGCATCGGCCATTACCGATATGCGCACCGGAGCGATTACCGCGCTGGGCGCCCGCCATCTGGCGCGTAAAAACAGCAAAATACTCGGGCATATCGGCGCGCGCGGCACCGCTTACTGGAATGTACGCCTGCTGGACAGTCTGTATGACTTCGATGAAATCCGCGTTCACTCCCGCCGTCCGGAAAGTCGCAACGCCTTCGCGCAGCGCCTGGAACAGGATTTGGGCAAAAAGATTATCGTCACCGCCGATTGGGAAAGCTGTGTGCGCGATGCGGATATCGTGGTCGAGGCGTCACGGCTGGAAAAGCCGGCGCCCATGCTGAAAACCGCCTGGATCAAACCCGGCGCATTGGTCGTGCCCTACGGCACGATGAGCGCGGTTGAGCTGTCGCTGACCGACATCATGGATAAACTGGTGGTGGATGATTGGGGCCAGTGCAAAGGCGGCATGTTTGGCTCCCTGCGGGCGCACGTTGAAGCCGGCAAGCTTAGCGGGGAAACGCTGCATGGCGAATTGGGCCAGATCGTCGCCGGTGTTAAAAGCGGACGCGAGAACGACGATGAAACTATCCTGTTCTGGCATCGCGGTCTGTCGCTCAGCGATATTGCCCTGGGTCATGCGATGCTGGAAAAGGCGCGCAGGCTTGGTATCGGACAGGAGTTACGCTACGCATGATCGCCAACGGACGTATGTATTCGGTCACCGCGGCGGCGGCGGCGGGCTGGAAAACGCTGCTGCAGGCGGTCTACCGGCGCGCCGGCATCTCTGGGGAAGTGATTGATTATCCGGCCCCTGCCCCGCTGGAAGCGCTATGGCAACGTCCGGATCTGGCCGGGGTATTTATGTGCGGCCTGCCGTTTTCGCTCGGGCTGTTTCCCGTCGTGGCCATTGCCGCGCCGGTTCCGCTGCATTCGCTGCCCGATGGCCCCGGCAGCTACCGCAGCCGCCTGATCGTCGCCCGCGATGCGCCCTACCGGCAATTGCGGGATACCTTCGGCGGGCGCCTGGCGTTTACCAACCCGGAATCGCACTCCGGCTACAGCGCCCTGCGCTTTCACCTGCTGCCGTTCCTGCGCCCCGGGCAAACCACATTGTATCGCGAAACCACCGGCCCGCTGGTGACCCCGCGCCGGGTCGTGGAGGCCGTCGCCGGCGGCGACGCCGATATCGGCCCGGTGGACAGCTATGCCTATGAACTGCTGGCGCGCGACGAGCCGGCGCTGATAGAAAAAGTACGGGTGATAGATCACACCGCGCCGGCTCCGATGCCCCTGCTGGTGGCGTCGGCTTCACTGCCGCCGGCCGCGCTTGCCGCCCTGCAACGCGCGTTTATCGCCTTAGCCCAGGACAGTAACGGCTCCGCGCTGCTGGCGGCCCTGCAGCTGCAAGGATTTAAGATCCCCGACCCACGCGACTATCAGTTGCTGGCGCGGCGGGCAGCCGCCGCTGAACAGGCGGGATACCGGCTACTGCGCTGACGGGCCGCGCTCATCTTTATACGGCAGGTCATCACGGGTAAGGCCGATGTCCCGCAATTGCGCGTCATTAAGCGACCTCAGCGCCTTGCGGCTGCGGGAGTGTCGCCGCCACTGTTGATACCGGCCATATAACCGCCGCCACCAGCCGGTATTGCCGCAAGCGATGCGCTCAGGCGCGTTATCAGGGTCCGCCGTAATAAGATTCTTCATGGCTGTCGTCCATCCGCAATTGATGGCAACAGCATGAATCCTTTGCCTAAAAACGAGTAGATTCAACCGATTAATGGTTTGTCATAGACAGATGGCGTCACCATGACACATTATGTTATTTATAGAGGCCATCTGTATCCTTTTCCTGGCTGACCGCTACCAACATGGGTTAATTGACGACACGCATATGGCTATGACCCGCTACCACAATCTGGCTGCCCTGCTGGGCCAGCGTATTGAACAAGGTTTATATCCCATCGGTGTTCGCCTGCCCTCTATCAGGGTGCTCAGCAAAGAGCACGGGGTCAGCATCACCACCGTACAGCAGGCTTACCGCGAGCTTGAAGAACAACAGCTGGTCGAGGCACGGGCTAAATCCGGCTATTTTGTCGCTCACCGCAAACTGCGCCCCGGCCTGCCCGCCGGTTGTGATATGACCCAATGCTCGCTGGCCATCCCGCAGTGGGACCTGGTGCTTGGCATGGCCGGCCCGGCGCAGGCGGGCGAGACGGCCTTTGGGACCGCCGCGCCCGACGTTACCGCCAGTAGCCTCAAGCCGTTAACCCGGGCGTTGAGCCATGTGAGCCAGCGGCAACACCTGCGGACGTTCGATGACGAGGATATCCGGGGTAGCGTTGAGCTGCGCGGGCAAATCGCCCGGCTGATGATTGACGGCGGCAGCCGCATGGATGCCGGCAACATCCTGATTACCGACGGCGGCCGGGAAGCGCTGTCGATTGCGATTCGCTGCGTCTGCAAGCCAGGGGATCTGGTGGCGGTGGAAAAACCCTGTTTCCCGGCCGGTTTGCAACTGTTGCACGGACTGGGCATGCATATCCTGGAAATCCCCACCGACCCGGTAACGGGCATCAGCGTCGAGGCGCTGGAACTGGCGCTGGAGCAATGGCCGGTAAAAGCCATCCTGGTCACGCCCACGGGGCAAAACCCGCTGGGCTGCCATATGCCGATCGCGCGCCGCAAGGCGCTGCTGGAGCTGGCTCAGGGACATGATGTGGCCATCGTTGAAGACGATGTCTACGGCGAGCTGTCTTATCCCTATCCCCGGCCGGCCACGATTACGTCAATGGATTTTTCCGGCAATGTGCTGTTATGCAGCTCCTTTTCCAAAACCCTTGCGCCGGGCTTAAGGGTCGGCTGGCTTGCCCCCGGCAGCTATATGAACCGCGCCGTCCATATGAAATATATCGGCACCGGCCCCACCGCCAGCCTGCCGCAGCTGGCCATCGCCGATTTTATCAGGCAGGGGCATTACCTCAAGCATGTCAGGCGTATGCGTGGTCAGTACCAGCATAATCGGGATGTGATAACCGGATGGGTGACGGATTATTTTCCCTGCGGTACGCGGGTAAGCCGCCCGCAGGGGGGCTTTTTATTATGGATTGAGCTGGATCGCCGTATCGATGCCCAGCGACTGAACCAGGCATTATCAGACCAGGCGGTTTCCATAGCCATCGGCGCGGTGTTTTCCGCCGCCGGTAAATATGACAACTGCCTGCGGATAAATTACGCGCGCCCGCTTTCAGACGAGATAAAGCAGGCCATACGGCAGATCGGTATGAAGGTTCAGCAGTTGCTGGAGCAACCCTGATTTCGTCCGGACCTTAAACAGCCAATGATTTAGTCAGCGTGATAAGCGCCAGATCGTCGCGTAAAGGCACGCCCACGTTGGGATCATTATAGGGAAAGGGCTCCGTATCACCGGTTTTGGCAAAACCGCGCCGTTCGTACCACGCAATCAGCTTATCCCGCACATTGATAACGGAAATCTTGAGGCTCCCGGCACCCGCGTCGCGGGCAAATTTCTCCGCGCCCGCCATGATGCTTTTGCCGAGACCGGCGCTTTGCGCATGCGGGCTTACGGCCAGCATCGAGAGATACCATTCGCCTTGATCCAAGGGCGTGAGCGCCACGCACCCGCATAATTCGCCGCGAGCGGGCTCCACCGCCAGAAGAATGATCGACGCGCCATTCTCTATCATGTCGGCCAGGTCGCGCCGGCTGGTGCGCGGCCCGTCGATCAGCCCGACTTCAGTGGTCCAATCCGGCGCCGAGAGGCCTCTGTAGGCCTGGTTAACCAGTTCCGCCACGCCGTCCAGTTCTTGTGCCCCTGCGATGGATAGCTCCATGTTTTCCTCTGCTTTCTGGCCATTTCCCAGTGCTTATTAAAGCCGCATTATCACCGGCCCGTCAATAAGCAGAGGCCGTCATGACGGCGCGCCCACCCGGTATGACGCCCCCTAGGCGGTCACATCAGCGCAGGCGCGCGGTTTTGCGCATTGTCGCCTGACTTACGGCTGTTCAGGCGTGGGAAACCGGCCCAACTGCTGAAACAAACCGAACCAGTCCTCGAGATGCCAGGTCCTCTTAATGCGCGCCCCTTCGAATTCGTGGAATTCATGGATAGCAAAACCGACCTGTTTGCCCGTCGCCGGAATGCCGAACAAAGGCCCTAGATGGGTGCCGGTAATCTCCGCCCGCACCCCCATGCGCCCGGCCGTCTGGATGACATCGAGGATAGTGATTTTGACGTCGGGCATCGCCGCGATAAAGGCGCGGATAATCGGCTTAAGACCATCGGGGCCGGGACCCTGGCCGGGCGCCAGGGGAATATCGTCCCAGTCGGCGGTGACGGCGATATCCAGCAAATCCGGGTTCTGGTCGTTAAACGCACGGTAGAGCATGTCGACCGTTTGCCGTTCAACACGCAGTTGTTCTGTTTCAGCGAGCGCGGTAGAGGATGTCATTTGCGGCCGTTCCTTTCTGATAAGTGGAAATATAAGGTTGGAGTCTGATGAATCCGCTATTATTTGTCCAACAGATATAAGATATGAATGAGTATTTGATTTATGGATTTCCACGGTATCGATCTGAATTTGCTGGCCGCCTTTGACGCGCTGATGGACGAGCGGAACGTCACCCGCGCGGCGGCGCGCGTAGGGGTAAGCCAGCCGGCGATGAGCGCGGCGCTGTCGCGTCTGCGCGCGTTATTTGGCGATCCGTTGTTCCTGCGCAGCGCCGAGGGGCTGCTGCCCACGCCGCGCGCCAGGGATATCGCGCAACCCATCGCTCAGGCGCTGCGGCAGATAGAAGCGGCCCTGGTGGCCAAACCGGCGTTCATGCCGGCGAAGGCGTCGCTGGCCTTTACCCTCGGGGTGCCCGACTATCCGGCCTTTGTGCTGCTGGCGGCCCTGGTCACGGCGCTGGAAAAGCAGGCGCCGGGCGTGTCGTTAAACGTGCGCGCCTTTACCGGCCGGGATAGCGCCGTCGATCTGCTGGACGCGGGCACTATCGACGTCGCGGTCGGGGTCATGCCCACCCGTCCGGAGACCCGGATAATGACCCGGCCCATCCTGCGGGACGAGTTTGTCACCATTACCCGCCGCGCCGGCGCGGCGGTGGAAGACGCGATGACATTGGAACGCTTCCTGGCCCTGCGCCATGTCCTCGCGTCCCCGGAGGACGACCGGCACGGCCTGGTGGACCAGGCGCTGGCGCAGATGGGCAGGCAGCGTATCCTGGCGCTGACGCTGCCCCAGATGTTCGCGGTGCCCGGCGTCGTGGCGCGGACCGCATTGACGGCAACCCTGCTGCGGCGGGTCGTGCTGAATTCGCCCGTCCGGCACGAACTGGCCTTGTTTGCGCCGCCGGTGGTATTGCCGCCGATAGAATTCCACCTGATCTGGCACCGGAAAAGCGATCAGCACCCGGCCCAGCGCTGGTTCAGGGAACTGATCGCGTCACATGCTTTAGCGTTGCAATAACCATTTGCCTGGCGGGCAAACCGGCGTTACGGTAATTCAGCGATTATTTTTCCCGCGAGGACATGATGACGGCAAAAAACAGTGAAAACGACAACCCCGCTTCCTTATCGGCCATCGCCCTGGCGCAAAAATTACAGGCTTTGGCGCAAACCGGGCTGACCTATACCAAAGATCGTTATGATATCGAGCGTTACCTGGAGCTACGGAATATCGCCGCGCAACTGACAGCCGACGTATTGGCGTTAGATAAGCCGCCGGTATTGGACATGTTCAAACAACAGGAAGGGTATGCCACGCCAAAGGTCGACACCAGGGCGGTAATTCTGCGCCAGGGTAAAATACTGCTGGTGAAAGAGGCCGATGATCGGCTGTGGAGCCTGCCCGGCGGCTGGGCCGATGTCGGCGATAGCCCGTCCGGCGCGGTGTGTCGTGAGGTCTGGGAAGAAACCGGCCTTACCGCCAGCGTGGAGCGCTTGCTGGGCGTATGGGACCGTAATCAGCATGGCCATCCGCCTTATCCCTGGCATGTCTATAAGCTGATATTTCATTGCCGGGAACTGGGCGGTGAAATCCGCTTAAGCGAGGACTCGCTGGACGTTGATTTTTTCGACCCCCTCGACCTGCCGCCGTTATCGTTAACCCGCATCGTGCCGGTAGAAATTGCAACCAGCCTGGAGATTATAAAAAACAATAAAAGCACCTGGTTTGATTAGCGCCAGGGGAAGAATATCCGCGGGTAAACATCGCCACGGATTTCTTCCGGCGGGATATTATTCCCTATTTTCAGCGGTATTCCCGGCTTTGCGTTGCGATATTTCACCCGCCGGTTTCCGGCCCGTCTTCTGCCAATAAGGCGGTAGCAGAAAGCTGGCCACGGCAATAATGCCCAGCCCCGCCCCCGCCAGCAATAATGTTTGGGCGCCGTAGTGATCCATCCAGATTCCGCCCGACATGGCGCCGGCGCCGATGCCGATATTAAAGGTCATCACGTACAGCGCCGACGCCGCCTCCGCCTGCCCGGGCGCCAGCACTATTACCCAGCTCTGCAGGCCGATAATCAGCATGGCGATGGATGCGCCCCATAGCGCCATCACCAGCCAGGAAATACCCGGCAGCCCGGCGAAGCACAGCATCAGCAGTTGGCTGATAACAATACCGATGGCGGAAACCACCGCCAGGCGCATCGGCCGCGGTCCCAGCCAGCCGGCCAGCAGCGTACCCGCGGCACCCGCCAGGCCGAAGACCAGTAACGCCAACGGCAGGCGCGCGCCGCGCATCCCCAGGGTCTCGGTCACCAGCGGGGTGATATAGGTATAGCCGTTAAAATGGGCGGTAATTATCAACAGCGTTACCGCAGCGGCCCCGTAGAGCGGCCAGTTGCGATGGGGAAACCCCGCGCCCTCGCCGCGCGCCGCCACGGCCATCGGCGGCAGCCAGAAATAGCCCATGATAAGGATTATCAGCCCGAACGCGCCGAAGATCGCGAAGCCCTGCTGCCAGTCAAAAGCCTGCCCCAGGGCGGTTGATAACGGCACGCCGGCCACGATGGCCAGGGAAATCCCCGAGAACACCCAGGCGGTGGCGCGGCTGGCCGCCATGCTCGGCGCAATTCTGACCGCGTAGGACGCCAGGCTGGACCAGAAGACGCCATGCCCCAATGCCGCCACGATCCGCAGTCCCATCAGCTGTCCCCAGGAATGGGTTATCAGGGCCAGGCCGTTGCACAGGGTAATAATCCCCAGCAGGACCAAAAATAGCGGCCGGCGATCAATGCGGTTGGTCGAGAGCGTCAGGGGGATTACCGTCAGGGTAATGATCCAGGCATACCCCGTCACCAGCGAGCCGACCGCGGCGTGGGAAACCCGCAGATCCGCGGCAATGCGCGACAGCAGTCCAATAGGCAGGTACTCGGTGGTTTGGGAAACAAACGCGCCCAACATCAATACCAGCAACGCACGTATCATCTTTTGGATATCCAGTAATGAACGGGAGGTGCGTAAAGACCGACAGATGGCGTTAACCATAACCGCTAAAGGATTAAAGAAAAATACGATACTATTCACTTCTCAGATGACATTTACGTCATGAATGGAGGGAGCATGGGCTCTTTAAACGGCCTGGAACTTTTTGTCCAGGTGGTCAGAGCGGGCAGTTTTGTCGAGGCGGCCCGTCTTTGCGGCCTGTCGCCCTCGGCGGTGAGCAAAGGCATCGCCCGGCTGGAGGCGCGTTTAAGCGTCCGTTTGCTGAACCGAAGCACCCGCAGCGTCGCCCTGACGGCGGAAGGCGCCCGCTTTTACGACAGCAGCCAGACTATCCTGCGCGCTGTTGAAACCGCGGAAAATGAGCTGACCCAGATAAAGGAATATCCCCGGGGCAAGCTTAAGGTCAGCCTGGCGGATGAAAGCATGGTATTGCCACGCCTGGCCGACTTTGCCCTGGCCTGGCCGGCGATAGAGCTGGAACTGGATTTTTCCGATCGCATGGTGAATGTTATCGCGGAAGGCTTCGACGTGGTGGTGCGCAGCGGCGCTATCCGTGATTCCCAATTGATGGCCAAAAAACTGGCGGTCTTCAGTTCAAAAGTGGTCGCCTCGCCCGCTTATCTTGCCAGGGCCGGCATTCCTCTGCATCCGGATGATTTACAGCGCCATGCCTGCCTGCATTACCGTTTCCCCCACAGCGGTAAACTTGAATCCTGGCAATTGCTGGGCGTGGATCCGGCATCGGCCAACCCGCTGCCTGTCGCCATGGTGTGCAATAACACTCAGGGACGGCTGAGCTTTGCCCGGCGCGGCGCGGGGCTGGCATGGCTGCCGGATTATATTGTCCGCCCCGCGCTGGATGAGGGCGCCCTGGTCAGCGTACTGGATGAGTATGCCGTCAGGGCGGAGCCGTTATGGCTGTTATGGCCTTCCGGGCCGTACCTGCCGTTAAAGACCCGGGTTTTTATCGATTATCTGGCCGGGTGTTTCCAGCCCGGCGCGAACCTTGCCGGCGGATAGCGCTGTGATGCGCCAGGCTCAGGCCGCGCCGGGCTCGGAATCACCCGCCACGGTCGGACGCCGGTGCGCGGCAAAACCGGACTGCCCCGGCGCAATCTCAGGCCGCAGCGTCAGTTCGGGAATACTATACTCGCCGGCATTCTGCGGACGAAAAGAGAGGGGCGGGGTGCGCCACAGGTTGTCCAGGCGTTGCGCGAGCGTGTCGCTGATAGCCGAAAACCGCGCCTCGTCCATGCGGCCGGTGCGATAGACCAGGAAGGGCGGCAAGACGTCGAACCCGGGATAATAGAGGATCCCGTGTTGGATCGGGAACAAAATATCCTCCATCGGGCCATTGATGCCGCGCGGGCTATAATGCGGCTCCCATCCCCCCGTGGTCACGATCAGCATCGCCCGTTTTCCCGCCATGGCGCCTTCCCCGTAGCGATCGCCCCAGCGCGCGTCGGAGTGTTCTCCCACACCGTAAGCGAAGCCATACGCATAAACGCGCTCCACCCAGCCCTTCAGGATGGCCGGCATCGAGAACCACCACAGCGGAAACTGCAAAATCACCGCATCCGCCCAGCGCAACTTGTCCTGCTCCTGGGCGATATCCGCGCTTTGCCGGCCGTTTTCGAAGGCGAGCCTGGAATCCAGCGAGGGATCGAAGCGCGCGCCGGCCGGTCCGTCCAGGCTATCGTTGGCATCAAGCGCGGCTTTCCACTTCATGGCATAGAGGTCCGATACCTGGACCCGGTGGCCCGCCTGTTCTAAATGGGTAACCGCGAAATTTTTCAGCGCGCCGTTTAAGGATTGAGGCTCGGGATGGGCATAGACGATCAGGATATTCATAGCAGGACCTTGGTGATGGCAAAAAGGCAGAATAGGCCGTATTCAGGTATAGTAGAAATTAATTTATTCTATTCCGGGTATAGCGATGATTAATCTCCAACGGCTGGATCTTAACCTGCTGGTGACGCTGGATGTGCTGCTCGCGGAACATAACGTTACGCGCGCGGCGCGGCGGCTGAACCTGTCGCAGCCCTCGGTCAGCGTCCATCTCGCCAAATTAAGGGAAACCTTTGGCGATCCCCTGCTGCTGCCGGGACCCAGGGGCATGATCCCCACGCCAAGGGCCGAGGAGCTGCGCGCGCCGTTACGGCAAGCGCTTGACGCGCTTTCGCATGCGATGTCGCCCGGCGCGCCCTTTGACCCCGCCACATCCAGCCATACCTGGCGCGTCGCCGCCTCCGACTACAGCGAATCGACGGCGCTGCTGCCCGCGCTGCCGGGATTACGCCTGATGTCCCCCGGCAGCAGGCTGGCGGTGCTCGCGCCGGTGCCGTCGCTTATCGCCCGGCAAGCGGAACAGGGTGAAATTGACCTGGCCTTTCATACCAGCGAAGGATCGCCGCCCGGCCTGCATCGCCGGGTGCTGTTCGCGGAGCGCTATGTACTGGTCGGCCGCGCCGGTCATCCGCGCTTGAAAAAACCGCCGACCCTGGCGCAGTTCTGCGAACTCGATCAGGTGATCGTATCGCCGGACGGCGGGGGATTTTACGGCATTACAGACAAAACGCTTGCCGATCTGGGGCTGGCGCGCCGGGTGGTGCTGTCAGTGCCCCATTTCCTGCTGGTGATGGCGGTGCTGGCCCGCACCGATCTGGTGGCCATGCTGCCTTCGCGCCTGGTGCGCGACGCCACCGCGCTGCGGGTGACCGAACCGCCGGTGGAGGTCGAAGGATTCGAACTGGCCATGCTATGGCACGATCGCGCCCATCACGACCCGGCGCATCAATGGCTGCGCGGCCATATCGCGGCGTCGGTGTAAACAAGGGCCTCGTCTCATCCGGCCGGATGTTTAGGGGGTTTATATCCCGCTGAAAAGTGATCTGTCGCAAAGGTTATTATGGCGATGGTTAAAGAATGTATACTGTAAATATAATCTATTAAATATAGATATTTTATTGAACCAACCCTATCCAGCCGTTTATTTATAAAAATTTGTATTAGCCACAGTATTTACTTTTTTGCGGAGGAATGATGAAAATATTAACCACTGTTGTGCTGGTCCTGTTAATCATTGGCGGATTGAACTGGCTACTGGTCGGACTGTTTCAATATGATCTTGTCGCCGCCCTGTTCGGCGGACAGGCCGCCGTCGTATCACGGATTATTTATGCGCTGGTGGGGCTATGCGCTATTTACACGATCGCGCTGTTGCCGAAACTGCGCACCGCCTGCCACCACGCATAACAACACCGCCTCCCGTCCGCGGCGGGACGGGAACAATAATGACTCTCCCGCCGCGCAGGATGGAAAAACCGATAAATACCCCCGCCCATTCCGGGCCGGGGATATTATTATCACGATTTAAAAATCGACGTTGACCCCCACTTGGAACGAGCGTCCCGGCTCGACGGCCAGCGCCTGGTTGGCGAAATCCTGCCGGGTGACATTGGTTAACTGGCGGCTGCTCAGATAATCCCAGTATTTGCGATCGGTCAGGTTATAAATGCCGCCGCTGAGTTTGACGTTTTTCGCCACCTGCCAATAGGCGGTAAGATCCACCAGGCCGTAACCGGGAATACGCATATAGTCCGTGGTGGCGTCGGTTAATGCGCCACCGCTATTGGTATAGCTTTGGCGGTTGGTGGCGGTGGCCTTTTTCCCCTTCTGGAATGTCGAGGTAAGGGCGGTGCCGTAGCGCCGGCCCGGATCGTCCCAGGCCAGTCCCACAATGGCTTTCATCGGCGCGACGCTGTCTAAATCGACATAGTCGTCGCCCATATAGCTGGATTTGGACTTGCCCTTATTATAACCGAACGCGACGGTGGCGCTTAAGCCATTGACCGATTCAAACCAGGTGCCGAAATTAAATTTGCTGCTGAATTCTCCGCCGTAGATATAGGCTTTGTCGCGGTTCTCAGCTTTATAAGCGACAAAAATATTACCCGGAACGCGGGTAAATTCCCCCGGATTGGCGCTGCGGGTATAGCGGGTATTGGCAATAAAGTTTTTATAGGTGTTGTAGAACAGCGCGCCGTTAAAGGTCACGCCGGGAGTAATATCGCCTTTCAGGCCCCATTCAAAGTTATTACTGGTCTCCGTTTTCAGATCGCTATTGCCAATCAGGGCATATTGCTGGCTGCCGGCATAGCTCGAGCCGAGATTCCACGACCCATATAACTGGCTGGCGTCGGGGAATTGCGCGCCGCGTTTATATTGCAGGTAGGTGGTCATGGCCGGGGTGAGATCGTACAGGAAACTCAGGGACGGCAGTATCTGGGTATCGCTGTTGGTCTTGCCGTACAGGGATTCCACCTCGCCCGGAGTGAGCACCGCGCTGCCCGAGGCCAGGCTGGACAGGTTGGTGGGTTTACTGTTCTGGTAGACCGCCCGCGCCCCGGGCACAATGGCAAAGCCGTGCCCGGCCAGGTCAAGGCTGATGCGGTCCTGAACAAAACCGCCCAGGGTGTAGGTGCGGCTGTCGGCCTCGGGCTGCATAATGGCGGTATAGATGCTCGGGGCCGGGAATTGCGCGAACGGCCGCTCCGTTTCTGATTGACGCGCATTAAGGCCGGCGCTCAGCGCATGAATGCCGACGGTTTTCAGCCAACGGCTATCAAAGCCCCAGGTATCGACATTGTAATCCGACTGCACCCGCTCGCGCGTGGCGGCGGTCAGCGGCATGTCGGTGTTGTCGTGGGCCTCGGCGTTCTGGTAATAGAGCTGCGTATCCAGCTGGTCTACCCAGCCCAGGTCAATCGGCGTCCAGCGATCCTTCACGCTCAGGCTCCAGCGGCGGGTATCGCTTTGCTGCCGGGACGTGCCGATCACGCTGCTGCCCGCGCTGTTCCAGGTATCAAAGTGGGTATGGTTGGTCTTATCGTAATATTCCGCCGTCCCGGTGAACTGATGCTCTTCGTTGGGTTGCCAGATGCCGCTGGTCATGATGGCGGTGGAATGCCAGTTGGCCGGGAAGGCGTCGGCGCTGTCGCTATTGGTCCGCGTCTCCTGTCCGTCCCGGCGGCTTATCACCACCAGGCCCCGCAGCTCCTCATCGCCCGCCGCGGCGGTAATGCCGTTGTGCCAGGCGCGGTTGGCCGAATCATAATCGCTTTGATAACCAAAATAGGTGTTCTTTTTATAGCTCAGGTAATCGTCAGGCGACTTGGGCAGAAAGGATACCGCGCCGCCGATGGCGGTGTTGGCGCGCTCGGTGGGCGTGGCGCCGGAGGCGATATCCACCTGGCCGTACATATAGGGGTCGATATAGTCGCGGCCGATGCCGAAGGTTCCCAAGCCGGCGCGGCTGGCGTAGGCGCGGCCGGTGGCGTTGGGCAAGGGGATGCCGTCCACGTCGATGGCGACGCGGTTGCTTTCCAGTCCGCGGATGTTATAGCCGGTATAACCGCTGCGATCGAAGCCGCTTTTACCCGACGACGAACCGGCGCTTGAACCGGTGGCGCTGATTAACGGCTGGTAGCGCATGATGGTGCCGAAATCATTGCCGCCGTGGCGTTGCATATCCTCCGCGCTGATGCGCGTAGCGGTGCCGGCCTGTTTCACCAGGCGGGGCGCATTGACCTTCATGACATCCTCAACGGCGGCCGGTTCTTTTGCCGGCTGCCCCTTGGCGTCATTATCCGAAGCGGCCGGCGGCACTTTGTTTTCCACGGCGCTTGCATGCCAGGCCGGCAGGGTAAATAGCATCGCCGAAATAAGGGCGTTAAAAGGCCTGTTTCGCCTTTTTTCAGTGAACATAATAGAGCCTCAAAGCGGTCAAATTATAAGTTAATGCTCAACCATTGCCGGAGTATTAGTAAGGGAATAGCTATCCCAATTATTATTATTGCTAAAACGCACTGCATTTAATGACGTAAAAACCCTACGGAAATAAGCAGTATTAGTCTGGCTACCCGTTATAAAAGTCAGGTTTTTGCTTTCCTATTCGCTGACGATAACATTATTTTAATTACGGTTATCTGACGGCTTCAGGCGTTGACGCTTGCTGGCGTGGTGTTATATCCCTAATAAAAAGTGGTGAGCCGAAGGCATATTCACAATTGATAACGATAATCTTTACGATAACAGAAATCATTATCATCTTTATACATTTTTAAGTTATATTTGCAACAGTTTCACTGCGAATGATTTACACGCCCATTAAGCAGGCCCATTCGCAGCCGTATCCCGCTAACATCCGCTTTCGCCGGCACAAAAAGGAACCATGAATGAACCAGCGTTATCAGCATTACCTTGAGCTAAAACAGCAGCATCCGAAAAAATATGCCCGGGAATTGGCGCAGTTGCTGAATATCAGCGAAGCGGAGCTGGCCTGGGCCAGGGTCGGGCATGACGCGCGGCGCCTGGACGGCGATATGCCGGCGCTATTGCAGGCGCTAGCCGCCGTGGGCGAGACAAAATCCATTACCCGTAATGAATATGCGGTACATGAACAGATCGGCCATTACGACAACCTGCGTCTCGGCGAGCACGGCGGCCTGGTCTTAAACCCGCGGGCGTTGGATCTGCGCCTGTTCGTCGGCCAGTGGAACTGCGCCTTTGCACTTATCGAATCGGGTCCGCGCGGCGAGCGCCAAAGCCTGCAGATTTTTGATCATCAGGGCGACGCGGTACTGAAAATCTATGCCACGGAGCAAACCGATCGCCATGCCTGGGAACAGCTTATCGCGCGTTTCGTCAGTGAAGATAATGCGGCGCTGGCGCTGGCGGCGGCGGCGGATAAACCGGCGCACAACGACAGTCCGGATAACCGGCGCATCGAACTGGACTGGCGCGCCATGACCGATGTGCATCAGTTTTTCCCCTTGCTTAAACGCCACAACATTACCCGGCAGCAGGCGTTTCGCGCGGTGGGCGACGACCTGGCCATACGTGTGGATAACCGGGCGCTGAGCCGGGTATTGCAAGCGGCGCTTGCGGATGCCAACGAAATCATGGTGTTTGTTGGTAACCGCGGCTGCGTGCAGATATTTACCGGCGCCATAGAGAAAGTGGTGCCGATGGAAAAGTGGATCAATATCTTTAACCGCCGGTTTACGCTGCATCTGGTGGAAGACGCCATTGCCGAAACCTGGGTAACGCGCAAACCGACCCGGGACGGCATGGTCACCAGCCTGGAACTGTTTGCCGCCGACGGCACGCAAATCGCCCAATTGTTCGGTCAGCGCAGCGAAGGGCAACCCGAGCAGATCGCCTGGCGCGGACAAATGGCCCTGCTGACGCAAAAAGGCCTACCGGCATGAAAAAATGGCTTATCGTTTTGCTGGCCCTGCCGATGGCGGCGCTGGCGCAAACGCGGGTGGTCAGCATCGGCGGCGATGTAACGGAAATCATCTATGCCCTCGGCGCGGGCGACGAGCTGGTGGCGCGCGACAGCACCAGCCAGCATCCCGCCGCGGCCGTCGCCTTGCCCGACGTGGGTTATATGCGCATGCTCAACGCCGAGGGCATCCTGGCCATGCACCCCGGGATGGTATTGGCCAGCGATCAGGCCAAACCGTCGGTGGCGCTGCAACAGGTAGCCGATAACGGCGTCACGGTGGTTACGGTGCCCGGTACGCCCGATATCGCCGTCATCGACAGTAAAATCGCCCGCATCGCCTCGGCGCTGGGCCGGCAAACGCAGGGCGAGACGCTGCGCGCGGATATCCGCCGCCAGATGGCGGCCATCCCCGCCACGCCGCTGCCGGTAAAAGTCCTGTTTATTTTCAACCATAGCGGCATGACCACCATGGCCGCCGGCCAGGAAACGGCGGCCGATGCGGCCATTCGCGCCGCCGGCCTGCAAAATGCCATGCAGGGATTTAAACATTACCAGCCGCTGTCGCAGGAAGGCGTCATCGGCAGCGCGCCGGATCTGGTGCTGATTACCACCGACGGGGTAAAAACCCTGGGCGGCGAGGAGAAGGTCTGGGCGCTGCCGGGGCTGGCATTGACGCCGGCGGGCAAGGCGCGACGGCTGCTGGTTCTGGACGATATGGCGCTGCTGGGGTTCGGCCTTGAAACGCCGGCGGCCATTGCCCGCCTGCGCCAGACCGCTGAAACGCTGCCATGATGCGCCAAGCCCGACCGGGACGGTTTTTACTGTTGCTGGCACTGGTGCTGCTGGCCATGGCGGCGCTGGCGGTAAATGTCGGCGCGATGCATTTGTCGCTGGTTAGCCTCTGGCGCCGGCCTTTTGACGCGGCGCTCTGGCATATCTGGTGGCATATCCGGCTACCGCGCATCCTGCTGGCGGTGATCATCGGCGCGGCGCTGGCGCTGTCCGGCGGCGTGATGCAGGGGCTATTCCGCAATCCGCTGGCCGACCCGGGCCTGCTGGGCATCAGCAGCGGCGCGGCGCTGGCGGTGGCCCTGTCGGTGGTCCTGTCCGTGACGCTGCCGCCGCTGCTGGCGCTTTATTCTCCCATGCTGGCGGCTTTTATCGGCAGCCTGGCGGTGACGCTTATTATTTTTTCCCTCGGACGTCCCGGTCATCGCTCTTTGTCGCGCCTGCTGCTGCTGGGCATTGCCATTAACACCCTGTGCGGCGCGGCCATCGGCGTCTTGTCCTGGATAAGCGACGACCGGCAGCTGCGGCAGTTGTCGTTATGGGGCATGGGCAGCCTGGGGCAGGCGCAATGGCCGACGGTACTGGCCTGCGCCTCCCTGGTGCTGCCCGCCGCCCTGCTGGTGCAGCGTCAGGCGGCGCGGTTAAACCTGCTGCAACTGGGCGACGAGGAAGCTCATTATCTTGGCGTGGACGTGAAACGCACCCAGCGGCTGTTGCTGATGCTCAGCGCGCTGCTGGTGGCGGCGTCGGTGGCGGTCAGCGGCATTATCGGCTTTATCGGCCTGGTAATCCCGCATCTGGTGCGCATGTGCCTGGGGGCCGACCATCGCTGGCTGTTGCCGGGCGCCACACTGGCCGGCGCCGCCCTGCTGCTGCTGGCCGATACCCTCGCCCGCACGGCGGTGGCGCCGGCGGAAATGCCGGTGGGATTGCTCACCAGCCTGCTGGGCGGCCCCTGGTTTTTGTGGCTTATCCTGCGCCGGCGCGGAGGCGAAAATGAATAAGGGCTTAACCGCCGAAGGCGTGGGCTATCGCGTATCCAACCGGACGTTATTAGAGGATATCTCGTTATCGCTGGCCCCCGGCGAGCTGGTTGCGCTGATAGGCCCCAACGGCGCCGGAAAATCCACCCTGCTGCGCCTGTTGACCGGTTACCTGACGCCAGGCGTTGGGGAATGCCGCCTGCTGGGCCGCCCCCTGCGCCAATGGCCGGCGCAGGAACTGGCACGGCAGCGGGCGGTCATGCGCCAGCAAAGCAGTCTCTCCTTTCCGTTTACCGTGGCCGAAGTGGTGGCCATGGGCCGCGCGCCCTGGCCAACGCAGCCAAACCGCGACCGCGTGGCGGAAATCATGGCGTTTACCGGCTGCGATGCCCTGGCGGGGCGCGATTTCCGTCGTCTGTCCGGCGGCGAGCAGCAGCGGGTGCAGCTGGCCCGCACCTTGGCGCAGCTGTGGCAGGACGACGGCCCGGCCGGCTGGCTGTTTCTGGATGAACCCACCTCCGCGCTGGACTTATATCATCAGCAGCATATCCTGCGCCTGCTGCGCCGGCTTACGCAGACCGGCCGCCTGACGGTCTGCTGCGTACTGCACGATCTGAACCTGGCGGCGCTGTGGTCCGATCGGATTTTGCTGTTGCATGAAGGCAGGCTGGCGGCAAGCGGCGCGCCGGGCGATGTCCTGACCGAAGCGCGGCTAACGCGGTGGTATCAGGCGGATCTGGTGGTGCGGCCCCATGCGGAGTATGGGGTGCCGCAGGTTTCGCTGAAACGGTAAATAAGAACGCTCTGGCATCTGTGACCAGTCATGACTCGCGCACAGATGCTGCGCCCTGTCCTCTACGATATTTTCTCCTGCAAACGCTGCGTTATGAAAGCTGTGGCGACCAGCCGCGATGCCGGAGCGTTAGTCTGGACATTATAGCCGTCGCCTATCGTCAGCCCTGGCGGGTGCCGCCCACCACCAGGTTATCCACCTTAAGCGTCGGCTGTCCCACGCATACCGGCACGTTTTGCCCCGCCTTGCCGCACACGGCGGTGCCGCGATCCAGCGCCAGGTCGTTGCCGACCATGCTGATTTGTTGCAGGGTTTCCGGGCCATTACCGGTCAGGGTGGCGCCCTTGACCGGCGCGGTGATTTTGCCATCCTCAATCAGGTACGCCAGGGCGGTCTGGAAACTGTATTGCCCGCTGACGATATCCACCTGCCCGCTGCCCAAATCAGCCAGATATAATCCGCGTTTGACCGAGGCGATAATCTCACCGGGATCATATTGCCCGCTGCGCATAAAGGTATTGGTCATGCGCGGCATCGGCAAATGCGCATAGGACTGGCGGCGGCCGTTGCCTGTGGGCGGCAGCTTCATCAGGCGCGCGCTAAGATTGTCGTGCATATAGCCTTGTAAGACGCCATCTTCGATAAGGGACGTGCACTGTGTCGGCTGTCCCTCGTCGTCCACATTCAGCGACCCGCGTCGTCCCGCCACCGTGCCATCGTCGACGATATTGACCCCCGGCTGCGCCACCCGTTCGCCGATGCGCCCGGAATAAACCGAGGTACCCAATCGGTTAAAATCGCCCTCAAAGCCGTGCCCCATGGCTTCATGCAGCAACATGCCGGGCCAGCCGGCTGCTATCACCACCGGCATGCTGCCGGATGGTGCCGCTACCGCCTCCAGGTTAATCAATGCCTTTTCAACCATAGCGCGCAATGAGACCTGCAGCGCGACGTCATTGAACATGCCGAAATCCCCGCGCCCGCCTATGCCGGTACCGGCCGATTCCTTATTGCCGCGCTGCTCGACCACCACGCCGACATGCAACACCAGCATCGGCCTGATATCCGCTGCCTGATGGAAATCATGACGCAGAATATAATTGACAGAATGGGTTAATTCCAGGCTGGCGGTAACCTGGACGACCCGCGGATCGAGAGCCCTGGTCATGCGGTTAATTTTTTGCAGCAAGCCGATTTTCTGCGCCGCGTCGCACGCCAGCAGCGGGTCATCGTCGATAAAACGCAGCCGTGCCGGGGGGTAAGCCGCAGGCGCTGGCAAAGAGAGCCGGCCCGGCACCGCGATGCTTTTTACCGAGCGGGCGGCCTCTCGCAAATGCTTAAGATCAATATGCTGAGAATAAGCGAACGCGGTCTGGTCATGTTCGACCGCACGCAGGCCGAAGCCCTGATCGACGTCAAAAGAGCCGAAATTCACCACGCCGTTCTCCATGGCCCAGCTTTCACGCCTCAGACTCTGGACAAAAAGATCGGCGTAATCCACCCGGTGCGACAGCACCTGATCCATCACCTCCTGTAGGTGCCCATCGGATATGCCATGCGATTCCAGCAACTGCTGTTTAGCCGGCGCCAGATGGGAGGTGGCTACTGTTTCAATCATGATAAAATTCCTCTGGCTTAGCGTCCTGCCACCTGCAGGCTGTTGATTAACACGGAACCGCTGGTAAAGGCGCCCTGGGTGAAATTATCGGTGCCGACAGCGGCAATACCCCGGAATATATCCGCCAGGTTGCCCGCCACGGTCACTCCGTCAACGGCATGGCGGATTTCACCGCCCTCGACCCAAAAGCCACGCAGGCTGCGGGAGTAATCACCGGTTATCAAACGCGCTCCGCCGCCGCTAAATCCGGTAATCAGAAGACCTGTATGCAGTTTTTTCACCATGGCGGCAAAGTCATCGCCAGGCTGGGTCAGGCTGCTGCGCAGCGTCAAATTGCCCGGTCCCCAACCGTTGCCGGTGGGCGTCATTCCGAGGCGCCGCGCCGCATAGGCCGACAGAAAAAAGCCTGTAAGGTGTCCGTCGTCCACCACCCGCCGCACCGCACCGCCGATACCGTCGCTATCGAACGCCCGGCTGGCGAGCCCCTGCGGGATAAAGGGATTTTCCTCAACGGTGATATGCCCGCTAAAGATCGCCTGGCCAAGCCGTCCGGCGAGAAAACTGTTACGGCGATACAACGCCGCGCCGCCGGCGGCCTGCACCAAATGATCAAGCAGCGTGAGGGCGCAAAGGGGATCGAACAACACCGGACAGCGTCGACTACCGGCCAGCGGCGCGCTATCCAGGGCGGCCAGCGCACCGCTCGCGGCCCGGCGCCCAATAGCTTCCGGCGTCATCATCATCGAAGCAAGATGGGAATGGGAATTACAGAAATCCAGTTGGCTGTGGCCCTGATTTTTGGCCAGCGCCTTGGCGCTCATCACATGGTCGGTTTGCCGCTGGCCCTGGGCGAAACCACGGCTGTTCATCAAAAACCAATGGGACTGACCGGAACGTACCCAAACACCGTCACTCATCGCGCCCTTGCCCGCTGATGAAATACCGGACTCGATACGATGAGCCAGCGCTTGCGCACCGGGCTCGTCCAGATCCCAGGGATGCCATAAATCGAGCTGTCGCGGCTCCCGACATAACAACTGCTCCGGTGGCAGGCCGGTAAATTCATCCTCGCCGGTATAACCGGCGATACGACATGCCGCCTGCACCGTTTCGCGCAGGCGCGCGGGTGAAAAATCGGTGGAGCCGGTGGTGCCCTGATGCTGTCCGCGATAGACGGTGAGCGACATGCTGGACTGCGCATCGCGGGTGCGCGCCCGCAGCCGGCCCTGGCGCATTTCAATCAGCAAGCCGTTGCTTTCGGAAAATATCACCTGCGCATCGGATGCGCCTTCCCGGACAGCCTGCGCTATGACGCTATCGGCCAGTTCAGCCAATTGCTGCTGGTTGTGCGCAAAAGTATTCGGCATGGATGCCTCCTGGTCAAAGGTCATGGTTTAAAAGTCCGGCGCCTCGGCCAGCAGCCGGTTCAACGCCCGCTGGATCTGGGTATTTATTGGTTCGCTGAGCTGGTTGTAATTTTGATGAAAGGCCTTTTCTTTGGCGATAAACGCCGGATTTTGCGCCAGCCACTCCTCTCTTAACAAAGTGATTTCCTCCTGGCTAAGCTTGCCGGCCGGGGACAAACGCTCTTTTTCGGTAAACCAGGCGAAACGTATATCGGGCGTGGCGCGATCATCGTCGCTCCACCCTGCTAGGATCTGCAATTGCTGGAACTGGGCCCAGCTTACGCCAAGGGCTATGTTGCCCCATTTTTCGTCATCGCCGGCGGCGGGCAACGACGAGAGGTGCTGCAAAAGCGTGGCGATGATTTTTTCCAGCTGGCGTTCCGGCTGCTGGTAATCATGCAGCAGCAGATCCGCCTGCGCCTTGATGGCCGACCAGTCGCCCGGTGCCGTCTCACGCCCCGCGAGCCGCCCGGCGCTCAATGCCAGCCAGCGCATGAGCAATTGCCCCAGCCTAGGATCGCGCAGGTAATCAGCCCATGGCGCCGATTCCTCACTCAGCCACCAGTGCATAAATCGCTGCGGCACCAGCCGGTAATCCTTGCCTGGGCGTAACGCGGCGAACAAACCGCCGATCTGCTCCGGGGTCAGGTAGCCGCAGCGGTCCAGCAGCCTACCCAGAGCAATCGGTAACCCGGTAATACGTTCAAAGGCAACGCTATCCGGCTGATGAATCATGGCCGCCATAGTAGTGCCTTTGCCGTCAAGCCAAAAGCTCCCGGGGGCAACAGTAATATCCCCGGCCTTAGCATGTCCGAGGGTGCGTTGCGCGATAAAACCATGCAAGCCCTCATCGCCGTAAAAACTGCTCCACTCCAGCGCCTCCGTCTGACGTACCGGCGGTTGCGAAACGACGTCCACCTCATGAGCCGCCAGCCAGGCATTCAACTGGCCCAGGGATTGGGCACCCACCTGGCGTACCGGTTCCGCCTCGCCTCTGAACAGCAACAGGGTGGGAATGCCGCGCACGCCATAGCGCTCCATGATGGCCGGGTATTTTTCCACATCAATCTTGGCGACCACTAACTTGCCTTTGGTATTATTGGCCAGCTTATCGATAACGGGCGCCATGGCGCGGCAAGGTACGCACCAGGGCGCCCAGAGATCCACCAGCACCGGCAGTCGCGCGCCCGCCAGGTAGTTATCAAAATTGCTATCGGTTAACTCGTTGGGTTTGAGCGACATATAGGTTCCTATAAAATGTTAGCGACCCTGATCGGGTGTCAGGGTTAGGACATGCTGGTGGAAGTGTTCCAGCTCTTTGCGATGGGCCACGCTGATAATGGTGCTGCCGGGCAATTGATCGATCAGCGCCTGGTATAAACGGCGTTCTGTTTCCGGGTCCAGGGCGCTGGTCGCCTCGTCAAGGAAGAGAACCTCCGGGCGATGCAGCAGTACCCGCGCCATGGCCAGCCGCTGCTGCTCGCCGCCGGACAACACCTGCTGCCAGCGGTCGGACTGGGTAAGCGAATCGGCCCGTTCCGCCAGGCAACAGTCCGTCAGCGCCTGGCGGTACTGCCGATCGGTAAAAGCCTCCGGCTCGTCTGGATAGGCCAGCGCGCTTTTTAATGTGCCTACCGGGATATAGCTTTTTTGCGGTATAAATAGACTACGCGCCGTATCCGGCCGGGTGATGCTGCCTTCACCAAAAGGCCATAACCCCGCGCAGGCCCGCAGCAAGGTGCTTTTGCCGCTGCCGGACTGACCGCGAATCACCCAGCGTTCGCCGGCCTCGACCTGCCAGCGCGCTACTTGGCATAATGCCGCGCCGTCCGGACGCCGCAGGGTTAACGCATCGCAGCAAAGCGCTGTGCCCTGGCGCATTAGCTGAATGCCATGAGGCTGGTCGCGGGCTTTGTTTAACGCCCACAGCATATCCCGCAGCCGATTGGCCAGCGCCACCCAGTTAGTAAAGGATTGGTAAGCCTGCGGGAAAAAGGCCAGGGTGCTCAATAGCGTGCCGTAAGCCATGGTGATCTGGGTCAGGCCGCCGAGGGTAATTTTCCCCGACAGCAGTAACGGCAGCGCCAGCAGGGTAGGTAGCGGGGAAAATATCTGGGAGAAAATGCTCTGGAAGAAATTCAGCTTAAAGGTTTTACGCATCATCAACAGGGTATTATTCCGTACCCGTATAAAACGGGACAGTAATCTTTCTCCCTCGCGCTCGCCGCCGCAAAAAAAAGCGATTTGTTCGGCGTTTTCCCGCACCTGCATGCCGAGAAAACGAAAATCGGCTTCTACGGTTTGTTTATTCATATTCACGCCGATCAGCACCTTACCCAGCCAGTGGGCCAGGGCGAGATGGGCAAATGAATAAAGGTACACGGCAAACACCATATAGCCGGGGATAGACCAGGTCCTGCCGCCAAGGGGAAACGACAACGTGCCGGAGAGTCCCCAAAGCATAATAGTGAAAGTGATGACGCTGACCACGACGTTGATAATATTGGTGGACAGGTTAATCGTCACATCGGTAAAGAGATTGATATCCTCGGCGATACGCTGATCGCCGTTGCTGATTAAATTGTCGCGCTCCAGTTGGTAATACGCTGGATGACGGGTCCAGCGTTCTACAAAGCGGGCGGTCATCCAGGTACGCCAGCGCAGCGTCAAGTAATTAATCGCCAACACGCTCACCAGCGGCAATAATACCGTTATAGTGCCAATGGCCAGGCTTCTTACCATCGTAGCGCTGATGAGGCTCCAATTCAGCGCCACCAATGCGTCGGTTAACTGCCCCTGCAGTTTATTTAAAGCCACAAACGCATAGGTGGTGGTGAAATTAATGGTCAGGATGACGGCAATTAATAATATGGCCAGCCACTTTTCCGGCGATACCCAGAAAGGACGGATTAATTGCCATATCCCCGGTCGATTACCATCATTGGGTATTTCTTTTGTAAACTTTTGAGCCGTCATAATGTCCATTACTTAGAACGAATAGGTCACCGATAACCTGGCGGTACGGCCTGGCTTGACGCCGATATACGTTGGTGTGGTCGAGTAATAATACAGATCGCGGTCAAAGATATTTTTCACGCCCAGGGTGACGGTATATTTCGGCTGATGGTAAAAAATAGAGGCGTCGGTCTGGGCCCAGCCACCCATTTTGAAGTAATTACCCGTATAGCCGTTGACCGTGTTGCTGGCCGCCTCTACGCCTACGCCGGCGCCCAGGCCTTGCAAACTCCCCTGCTGTAGTTCGTAGGTAGTCCAGAGGCTACCGGAGTGTTTGGGCTGTGCGGTAACCTTGGTTTTATAGCCGGTAAGATCGGTGGTATCCGGATCCTTAGGCTGGGCAAAGGTGTAGCTGGTGGTGATATTCCATCCCGATAAAATCTGGCCGTTTAAATCAAAATCGAAGCCTTTGGTTTCCCGCCCCTGCGCGCCGACCGCGTCGCCGGCGATATTGTAGACCACCACATTGTCCTGCACGATATGGAATACCGCTGTGGTAATGGTCAGGTTATCGTCCAGCAGGTTAAATTTAAACCCAGCCTCCTTGGATTTACCGGTCGACGGCGCCAACGGTTTACCGGTAAGGGTATTGATCGTGCCGACGGTTTCGAAGCTATTAAGCAGGTTGGCATAGACCGTCACTTCCGGCGTGATATCATAGCTGATGCCATAGCTGGGTATCCATTTGGTCTCATCTGAAAACGAGGTCACATGACGGGTGGCGGAGTAATTCGCCGTGCTTTGCATCGTCCATTCAGCCCGCTTAGCGGAAAGCTGGAGATGCAATTTTTTCCAGAAATCGATCTGGTCTTGCAATATCAGCCCCCTTTGATCCTGGGTGTTTTTATAGGATTTAAAGGTGGGGTCGGGGATATCGGGAAACGACAGGCTGTCGGGATCGTTGTAGTTGGCGGTGGTGAAAATCCTGCCGTCAGATAAATCCCAGCTGGTGGTTTTTGAATGCTGATAGTCGTAGCCGACCAAGATATTATGGGTTAACGGGCCCATATCAATCTTGCCGCGAATATCGTTTTGCAGGCTTAATGAATTTAAATCCTGCTTATTGCCCAGCTCATGAGTGACCAACGAGCCGTTGGGGTACGCCACGTAAGTCTCATGAATGCGATAATTAAGGGTATTATCAAGATAGGTGGCTTTACTGTTAAAAGACCAGTTGTCGCTTAAATTCTGGTTGAATTCATAATAGGCGGTTTTCGCATTGCCCGCAAAATGATTATCTTTATCCCCCAGACGATATTCCGGCAGGCGCTGAATACGGCCGTTGTTATACAGGGTCGCCGCAGGTCCTGAGGTTCTGCCGGTACTGAATTCCGCGCCTACTTTAAATTTGGTTTTATCCGTTACCCAGGCCAGCACCGGCGCGACATAATCGGCGCGCTTGCCGTTAAAATCAGGAAAGCTGTTATCTGCCCGCATAGTGGAAGCGTTAAAACGGTATTGAAAGGTTTTGTCATCGTTTATCGGGCCGCCGAGATCGATGGCGGTTTTCACTTCGCCATACTTGGCGACCTCGAATTTTAGCGTATGCAGCGGATCGGCCGTGGGGGCTTTACGCACTATGTTGACCGAACCGGCGGGAGAACTGTTGCCCGCCAGCACCGCCTGTGGCCCTTTCAGTACCTCGACACGCTCGATACCGTCGATATTGGAATAGCCGGTGGCGCTGCCGTTCATGGTGCTGTTGGGGTTGGAAACGCCGTCCGTAGAGCCGGAGGTGACGTTAAATCCACGAATATTTATCGAATTAATACCGCGATTACCGCCCTGCATCGTGACGCCGCCGGCGTTGCGCAACGCATCCTCCACCGAGACCGCCTGGCGGTCTTCGATCAGTTTGCGGCTGACCACCTGCACCGATTGCGCGGTATCCTGCAATGATAAATTAGTGCGGGTGGCGGAACTGGACATTGAAGGATTATAGACCGTGGCGTCTTCGCTTTGCTCGGCGCCGCCGCTGACGGTAATAGTCGGCAGCGTCTGGCCGCTGTCCTGCGCCGCCTGTAAATCCGATGAGGCGGTGAGCGGCTTGGCCGTGGTGACGGCATCAATGGTCAGGGTGCCGTTGGCAGTGGTGGTGACAGACAGCGGCGTACCCTGCAACTGTTGTAAAATGACCTGTTCCAGGGTATAGCGGCCGTCAACGGGTTTAGCCTGGTAAGGGGCCACCAGTTTAGGATCAAATGAGATGGTCTGTTGGCTTTGCCGCGCTATGGTTAATAGCCCTTGCTCCAGGGAACCCGCCGGTACTGAATAATGTGCTAAAGCCGCCGGCGCGGCATAAGCCGTTTGCGGCAATATCAGCGCCATACCCGCCACGGCAAATGTTAAATCAATCGCCAACGCCAGCCGGCCTGGGGTAAAACGAGTTTTCCTTGCGCGTTGCAGTACTGCATTCATTGTTACGGCTCCCGGAGAAAAGGCAAAGGTTAAGCGACGCCAGTTTGGTAGGGGTCTGCGTTTCATCTCAGTGGGTATGTGCAATGAGGGAAAAAATGTGTCACCGGGTTATATTTATTTTTTTGCGACTTATCGGGATTTTTAACTTAATTTATTAATTACATTACTGTTTTTATTTTAACGGATACAGTTGTTGCGCGTAGACTTTCGGTTAACGCTCAAAAGCTGAGGGTAAAATGGCTTCTGCGGTACTGAATTGGTGCAAAAAAACGTGCATTGATCGACAACAGTGCACGTTGGTTTTCGTTTGTTGTACAAAACGGCTTGCAGTTACGGCCTTATAACAAAAGCGGCCTTAGTTAATAAAAAAATATACTTATACTCTATGGATATAACCTAGATGTAAAAATTATTGGCTCGCTTATTGCTGGCCAGGCTTGAATGCTCATTCCACTCCCCCCGCGCTGACACGCAACGCAGGAAAGAGCGGCAAAACTGAGGATTGGCCGTAACGGTCCTTATTTGAAAGCCTGAGAAAGGTATTTACGTTAGATTTAGCAAGACGGACAAGACGATGCCTGGCGAATTTACCAACCGTTCAGATGTATTAACGTTTATTTTTCGCAGTGATTACCGTTGGCTCACTGACAAATTAAGACGGCGTATCAGCCATGGCACCGGCGCGGAGGATATTGCGTCCGAGGCGTTTGTACGGCTGGCGGCAATTCCTGAACTGCTCAATATCCGCGAGCCGCGGGCCATGCTCACCACGCTCGCCCAGCGGGTGTTGTATGAAAACTGGCGGCGCCGCGACCTGGAGCAGGCCTATCTGAAAGCGTTAGCGGGCAACCCGCAGCTCTGTCATCCTTCGCCGGAAGAACAGGAACTGGTAATTGAGTCTTTACTGGCCATTGACCGGGCGCTGGACGGTTTATCCATTAATGCCCGCAAGGCGTTCTTGTTTAATCAGCTTGACGGCATGACCTATGCGGAAATAGCACAAGAGCTGGGCGTCTCCACCAGTATGGTGCGCAAGTATGTGGCGAAAGCGCTCACCAGCTGTTATCTGATAACCGCTGGCCAACATGAATAACCGGTTGAACAACGCATGATAAAATTAACCCAGCATCCCGACGCCGCCGCCCAGCACGCCATTGAATGGATGGTGCTGCTGCGTTCCGGCGAAGCCACGGAGGAGGATTTCAGGGAATATGAACGCTGGCGTTATGCCGATGCCAGCCATGACGCCGCCTGCGCCAAAATTGAAACCACCCTGGGTAAAATCCAGTTCCTGACGCACGCCATGCCGCCGGAAAACGTGCGCCAGACTCTGCTGGCGCCTTCCAGCCGGCGTAAATTCCTGCAAAACGCGCTGGGCGTGGCCGCTATTGCCATGGTCGGCGGGACGGTGGTAAACCAAAAATACCCTTTGCCCTATCTGTTGACCGATGTGCATACCGACACCGGCCAACGGCGGCGTATTGAGCTCGATGACGGCAGCACCCTGGATTTGAACGCCCGCACGGCGCTGAATATTTCCCTCAGCGAGACCGTGCGCAGCGTTGAGTTACGCACCGGCGGCATTATTGCCCGCGTGGTGGGCGACGGCAATCGCCCGTTTAGCGTCAATACCGCCATGGGACAAATCCTGGCCGGGGAGGGACTTTTTCACGTACGCCAGGAATCCGGGGGTATTCATCTGGCGGTGCTGGAGTCGGTGGTAAAGGTGACGAACCGGCGCGGCGGCAGCCAACAAGTCGGGGCCGGCCACGGCCTGTGGTTTAATCAGCATACGTTGATGCCGGTGGGCATTTCCCCTTACGCGGAAATAGCCTGGACCCAGGGCAGGCTGGAAGTGAGGGATACGCCGTTAAGCTCGGTGATCGCTGCGCTGAAAAATTACAGCCCGGCGGTTATCCGCCTGGATCCGGCGATAGCCAATCTGCGCGTCAGCGGCAACTTCCCGCTGGACGATGTACCCTATGCGCTCGACGCCTTGGCTCAGACCATGCCGATTGCCATTACCCGCACCACCGGCTATTGGATCCGCATCACCGCGGCCGACGCATGATTTTTTTCAATTCTGCGCTTTTTTTTGCCAACGCCGGTGTCACTTTTTATTCCTCGTTGCACATAGAAAATAAGTCTTCCAGAGATTGCTGGTAATACATATTTGCGGGCAGTCAGGATTTATCACGAGGTAGGGGTGAAAGCACAGCACCGGATGTTGAAAGATAAAATCGAAGTGCCTGCACTGACGGCGACGGCGACGCTGTTGTCCGCGCTCGCCTCGGCGCCGAAAAAAAATCATCAGCCTAAATTAACCATTGCCGCCGTGGTGCTGGCGCATTTGGCGCTGATTGCCGTGGCGATTACCCATACCACGCAATATCGACCGCTGGACATCATCAATCCCGCCGAGCAGACCAGCGTCGAGGTGACCATGGTCGAAGCGCCGCAGCCCGAGGCGCCGCCGGTGCCCCAGGTTACTGAAACGCCGCCGGTGCTGACCGCGGATAACGGCGAACGCGACGTGGCGCAAACCGAGGCGGCTCCGGTTGTGGCTGCGCCGGAAATCAAGCCGGAAACACCGCCGCCGCCAAAACCGCAGCTCAAGCCGAAACCCAAAATCATCGTAAAACCCAAGCCTGGGCCGGTGATATCTCGTTCGCAAGCACAGGCAAAGCCGTCACCGCTACAAAATGCCAAGGTCGCCGACCAGGCGGCCCTGCCGGCGACCTCTCAGGGTGAAATGCTGAAAAGCGTGCCCAATGCCGTGCCGAAGACGGTTTCCACCGTCGGCTGCCAGGTACCGGCGCCAGACTATCCGCGCAAGGCAAAACGGCTGCAGGAGGAAGGCGAGGTACTGATCCGGCTGGTGATCAACGCCAACGGCACCCTGGGCCGCAGCGACGTTGCGCGCAGCAGCGGTTATGACGACCTGGATCAGGCGGCAATGGCGGCAGTATCCCGGATACGCTGCAACCCCTATGTGGAAAACGGCCAGGCGATCGCTGTTATGACGGTGCAGCCCATTACGTTTAAATTAACCCGCTAGCTCTCACGGGCGGCGCATGAATATTACCGATAGCCTTTTTTGATAATCGAGGTAGCAAAATGAATGAGTTTGGCATTGAGCACGTTTGGCAGCAGGGCGACATAATCACCCGCGCGGTGGCCCTGGTGCTGCTGGTCATGTCCGTAATGTCCTGGTCGGTGATTGTGATTAAATGCATCCAGGGAGCGGGACTGCGTAAAATCGCCCAGCGCACTAAAAACCGGTTTTGGAGCGAAAAGAATTTACCGTCCGCCATTGATTCATTGGGCGACGGCGGCAACAATCCGTTTCGCGAACTGGCGATCGCCGGCCATGCCGCGATGTCTCACCAATACAATGTAGAGACCAGTATCAGTAATAATCTGGATATCAGCGACTGGCTGGCGCGCGGCCTGAAAAACAGTATCGACGACAGCAGCGCGCGTCTGCAAGCGGGCCTTGGCATCCTTGCCTCCATCGGCAGCACCGCGCCGTTTGTCGGGCTATTAGGTACCGTCTGGGGCATCTATCATGCGCTGCAGTCCATCAGCCTGGCGGATCAGCCGGATCTGGCCCACGTCGCCGGCCCGGTGGGCGAAGCGTTGATCATGACGGCGTTCGGCCTGTTCGTCGCTATTCCGGCGGTGCTGGGATTCAACACCATCAGCCGGCGCAACCGCGGCCTGCAGCATGCCATCGCCCGCTTCGCCCACGATCTGCATGCCTACTATCTCACCGGCTCGCGTATTACCACCGGCGATGTCACCGAACTGCGGGCCGGCGACGCCACGGCCGGTAATCGTGTCCAGCCGTTTCGCGCCGGTCAGTCGATGTAAAGGCAAGTGAGAGGAGTAAAAATGAGCATATCCGGTAATTCACAATTCGAGATAGACGAAGAGCCCCTGGTCAACGATATCAATATGACGCCGTTTATCGATGTCATGCTGGTGCTACTGATTGTATTTATGATCACCCTGCCGGTGATCAATCACTCGGTAAAGGTAAATCTGCCCAAAGCCAATGCCAGCGTGGTGGATAAAGACGTTAAATCCGTTGATATCTCGGTCATGGCCGACGGCAGTATCGCCTGGGATAAGCAGGCGGTGGATGACGCCACCTTTAAAATCCGGCTGGAAGAGACGGCAAAACTGCCGCAACTTCCCCACCTGCGCATTTACGCCGATAAAGCGTCGGAATATGGCCGCGTCTCATTTATCATGACCAGCGCACAGAGCGTCGGTCTGACCAAGTTTGATTTTATCGTCGATAAACACGGTGCCTGAGCTCGCCGCCGTCAGCTTTGCGCCAACCCCATCCGCTGCGGGAAGTAGATCGACGGCGCATGACCCAGTTCGCGTCTGAACATGGTGGCGAACGCGGCGCTGCTTTCGTAACCGAGATCGAAGGCGATGGCGGTGACCGGTTCGCCGTCGGCGAGCCGGGCCAGCGCCAGTACGACACATGCCCTGCGGCGCCATTGCGCGCAAGCCATGCCGGTTTGCTGGCGGAAAAAACGCCTGAAGGTGCTGATGCTCATAAAAAACCGCGCCGCCCATTCTTCCGGCGGCTGGTGTATGGTCGGGTGTTCGAGGAACTGCCGGCACAGCGCCAGCAGGCGCGCATCCTCCGGCAAGGGAATATCAAACGGTACGCCGGGCATTAGCGCCAGCTCATGCAGCAACAGGTTAATCAACTGTCCGTCGCGCCCCGCCGGATCATACAGCGGCGTTACGGCCACCGCCTCGATAAGCAGCTGGCGCAGCAAGGGGGATACCGTGACGATACGGCAACGGTCTATGGCAAACAGCGGCCGGACCGATTCCGGTTCGATATACAGGCTGCGGGTAGAAACCCCCTCGAAACGTACGCTGTGCTCCATCTCCGGCGGCACCCAGACCGCATGCTGCGGGGGCACGATCCAACTGCCGGTACGGGTGCGGACATGCATCACGCCCGACGCGCCGTACAGCAGCTGCGCGCGCCGGTGCCGGTGGGCGGGCAGGAAAAACCCCCGCGGATAATCAGTGCCGATGGCGACGACCGGACGCGCCACATGATCGACATCGTTTATGGCAATATTGTACATTCACCGCCCGGCATGACGTGAAATGACCGAATCTCGATGATAGTTGATTGGTAATATCAAGTAAACGCCGCCACGGACGCCTATTATCCCCCTGCCCCGTATAAACCCGCCCGGAATAACCCCAAGCCTTGCTTATTCACCGCCAGGGCTATCAGGCATCATTAACCGCAGGAAATAGGATATGAACGAAATCATCATCATACTCGCCGCCGGCTTGCTCACCGGTATTACCACCATTATGTTCGGCTTCGGCGGCGGTTTTGTGGTGGTGCCCTTCGTTTATCATCTGGTATCGGCCACGCCCGGGCTATCTCATGAGGCTATGCATATCGCGGTCGCCACCTCGACGGCGGTGATGGTGGTGAATTCAGGTTATGCCACTATCATGCAATGGCGCGCGGGGGGCCTGCTAAAAGAAACCGTATTGCCCATGATCTATTTTATTGCCGCGGGTGCGCTGGGCGGCGCGCTATTATCCTTAATATTAACGGATCGGATCATCCGGGTATTGTTTATTCTCTATATGCTGCTGACCCTAATGGATTGTGTTTTTCGCCGCGGTTTTCTCGACCGTCCGGCGGAAAAACGCTTGTCAGGCACCGTCTCGGCGGGAGCGGGTCTCGCCATCGGCGCCGTTGCCGCCATGCTGGGGGTGGGCGGCAGCGTTATGACGGTGCCTTTACTGCGCCGGCACGGCTACGCGATGAAGCATTGCGTCAGCGCCGCCAATCCTTTATCCCTGCCGGTGGCGCTGGCGGGTTCGGCGATATACGCCGTTGCGGCGTGGGGCCGCGACTGGGGCCTGGATTATATCGGTTTTATCAATCTCAAGATCCTGGGTTTGCTGATTATCGCGGGTTTTAGCGGCATCTGGCTGGCGAAAAAGTGTATCCCGCCGGTAAACGACGCGCTACATGCCGGGATATACGTCGGTTTACTGGCGGCGGTGCTGCTGGCCATCGCGCTCTAGGATGCGCGGCGACCGTCAGAGCGCCTGGATATCCTCCTCATGGATAGCGCCGTGCTCCAGGCGGAAAAGGCGATTGCACAACCGTTTGACCAATCCCAGGTCATGGGAGGCAAAAACAAAAATATCGGTCCCGGCAATCCAGTCCTGCATGCGCGTCTCGGCCTTTTGCCGAAAAGCGGCGTCGCCCGTGCCGAACATTTCGTCAATCAGCAGGATATCGGGCCGCACCGAGGTGGCCACGGCAAACATCAGCCGCATGGTCATCCCCGATGAATAGGTGCGCACCGGCAGGGCCAGAAAGTTGCCCAGTTCGCTAAAATCCTCGATATCCGCCACGGCGGCCCTGGCCTGTGCCCGGGAATGCCCCATCAACAGCAGCATGCGCATGATATTTTCATAACCGGACAATTCGGGGTCCATGCCTGCGCCCAGCTCGAACACCGTCGCCACCGACCCCGTGCGCGTCACCACGCCGGCGGTAGCGCTGTAAATGCCGGCCATGGTTCGCAGCAGGGTGCTCTTGCCTGCGCCGTTATGTCCAATCAACCCCACGGCATCGCCGCTCTGCAAGCGAAAACTCACCCGATCCAGCGCGGTCACCGTGACGATGGCGCCGGCGCCCTTGCCGATGCGGCCGCCGGTGCCGATCCTGACCAGCTGATTACGCAGGGATTGCGCATGGGCGTTGTAAATCGGATACGCGACCGTGACATTATCAAAGACAAGAGAAGCCATAAGAAGAGTTCCACCCCAAAGAACCGCGCGGTTAAATCCAAAATGCCAGACGCGGAGCGCGGCGGTTAAACAGTATCAGCGTCGCCGTCCAGCCCAGCACGGCCATGGCCCCCGCCGTCAGGTAGACAAAGGCCCCCGGCGCCGCGCCGAAAAGAGGTTCACGCACCAGGGCGATAAAATAGGTAAAAGGATTCATCCAGATAATCGCCTGGTTCACGCCGGCATGGCCCGCCTTATAGATAACCGGCGTCAGGAAAAAGACTATCGGCATCAGCGACTGCACGATTTGCTCCACGTCGCGGAACCGGGCGCCGATTAACCCCAGCAGCACCGACATCCACAGCAGGTTAACCAGCACCAGCGCCAGGCCGGGCAGGCAGAGCAACGTGACCCATCCCGCCGGCTGGGGATAGACCAGCAGCACCAGGACCAGCACTATCAGGTTATGCAGCAGCGTAATGGACTGGCGCGCCATCAGCTGGATGGGATGGATAAAAAAAGGCAATTGCAGGTTGCGGATAATCTGCGCCTGGCGCACAAACACCGAGGTGCTTTCCGTCACGCAGCCTGAGATGAATTGCCATAACAGCAATCCCACGGTCAGCGAAGGGATAAGCTGGCTGCGCTCCTGGTTGAGCAGCTGGCTCCAGACCAGGCCCAGGCCGACCACGCCGATGGCCGCGCCAAGCGTGAGCCACAGCGGCCCCAGCATGCTGCGCTTATACCGCGCTTTGGTGTCGCTGTAGGCCAAATGGCCGATCAGCGGCAGGTGGCGCAGACTGTTAAGCAAGTCGTTAAAAGCAAAGTCCATTGCGGCGGCTCATCCTAAAGCGCGGTGGTAGAAAGGATAAAAGTTCACATCCGGCATTGCCCGGACCCGGGGGCGTCATCAGGTCCCGCCTCCGTGGCACCCAGTGTAGTGATTTACCGGCACGCCACCAATTGCTACAGCCGCAATATCTTTTTCACCCGGGTAAACACTCTATTCCCTGCGCCGGCGACCATTCCTGTACTAGCATTTCCGCAATGGATGCCTGCCTCATCGCCGTATCGAGGCCATTATTTGCCGGAGAGGGAGAGGGACTCGTTTGGATACCTTGCAGCCGCAGAACGCCGACAGGAATAAGGTCGCAATAGTGATGGGCACCTACAACGCCCAGGAATTTCTTGCTATGCAATTGGAATCCATTGCGCGGCAAACCTGCAATGATTGGTCGTTATGGATTTCCGACGACGGCTCGCAGGACGCAAGCCTGGCGATAATTTCCACCTTCGCGCAACGCTGCGGCGCGCGCAGGCTTACCCTGCTGGCAGGTCCGCGCCAGGGCTTCGCCGGTAATTTCCTGTCGCTGATATGTAACCCGGCAATCAAGGCGGATTATTATGCTTACGCCGATCAGGACGATATCTGGGAGCCGGATAAACTGGCGCGGGCGCTGGCTATTCTCGCGCCCAAAGGACAGACGGAGCCTGCCATGTACTGCTCCAGAACCCGGCTGGTGGATGAATGCAACCGTGAAATCGGTTTTTCGCCGTTATTTCGCAAGCCGCCGAGTTTTGCCAACGCGCTGACGCAAAGCCTGGGCGGCGGCAATACCATGATATTTAACCACGCGGCGCGCGGCCTGCTGCTGGAAGCCGGGCGGGTCAATATTGTCTCCCATGACTGGTGGACCTATCTGCTGGTCACCGGCTGCGGCGGCTGCGTGATTTATGACGACTATCCGTCGGTACGCTATCGCCAGCATGCCAATAATCTGGTGGGCACCAATAAAGGCGTTAACAACAAAATACGCCGCCTCAAGATGTTATGGCGCGGCGAATTCCGCCAGTGGGTCGATCGCAATATCATGGCGCTGCTGCTAGCCAAAAATCAATTAAAGCGGGAAAACATCGGGCTGCTGCATACCTTTATCCGCGGCCGTGATGTGCCCTTGTTCGCCAGGTTGAAAGTGTTAAAGCAGACCGGCATCTATCGTCAGACTCTATTGGGAAACATAGGGTTATTTTTCGCCGTGATTTTCAGGAAGATTTGAGGCTATGAGTATATTGGTAACGGGCGGGGCGGGATTTATCGGCGCGAACTTTGTCCTGGATTGGTTGGCGCAGCATGACGAACGGGTAATCAACCTCGACAAGCTGACCTATGCCGGCAACCGGCAAAACCTGGCGGGGCTGGCCGACGATCCGCGCTATATCTTTATCCGTGGCGATATTGGCGATCGCGATGTGGTCGACAGTCTGCTGAAAATCTATCAGCCCCGGTGCGTGGTCCATTTTGCCGCCGAAAGCCACGTCGATCGCTCCATTCTCAACCCCGGCGAGTTTATCCAGACCAATGTGGTCGGCACCTTCAATTTACTCGACAGCGTGCGGTTATACCTGGACTGCGCCGATAGCGCCGTCAGGACCGGTTTTCGTTTTATTCACGTGTCCACCGACGAAGTCTACGGCACCCTGGACGCCGGCGCGCCGGCCTTTCGTGAAACCGATAACTATCTGCCCAATAGCCCCTATTCCGCCAGCAAGGCGGCAAGCGATCTTTTGGTGCGGGCCTATTGCCATACCTACGGCCTGCCGGCGATTACCACCCATTGTTCGAACAACTATGGCCCGTATCATTTTCCGGAAAAGCTGATCCCGCTGGTAATCCACCAGGCGCTGGCAGGCAACCCCCTGCCGGTCTACGGCGACGGACGGCAAATCAGGGACTGGCTATACGTGAAGGATCACTGCGCGGCCATTCGCTGCGTCCTGGCCTCCGGCCGGGTGGGGGAAACCTATAACATCGGCGGATGGAACGAGCATAGCAATATCGATGTAATAACTAAAATCTGCTTCCTGCTTGATACGCTGCGGCCAAGGGCGGACGGCAAGCCTTACGCCGGGCAAATCCGCTTTATCAAAGACCGGCCGGGGCACGATCGCCGTTATGCCATCGACGCCACGAAGATCGAGGCCGAACTGGGCTGGCGGCCGGCGGAAACCTTCGAGACCGGCATCCGCAAGACCGTACAATGGTATCTGGACCATCAGGACTGGGTCGGCAACGTCGTCAACGGCGCGTATACCCGCTGGGTGGAGAAACAGTATTTATGATGTTGCCCCTGATGTCCGTGGATACGCGTCGGGACGTATAGAAAAATGGCTTCGCCTTGTGTTGGCGCGGTAATCGTCACCTATCATCCCGACCCGGACGTGCTGTCCGAACTGCTCGCCGCCGTCGACGGGCAGGTACAGGAAGTGGTGATCGTCGATAACGGATCCGCCGCCGCATGCGTAGCGGGCCTGCTGGCATTCGCCCACGGCTCGCCGCGCCGGCATATCCTGCCCCAGCCCGGCAATCTCGGCATCGCCGCCGCCCAGAACCGTGGCATCAGGCGGGCGCTGGACCTGCATTGCACCCATGTGTTGCTGCTGGATCACGACAGTATCCCGGCCGCCGATATGGTGGCGCAGCTGTTGCTGCTGGAAACCCGGCTCTTAGCCGACAATATCCAGGTCGGCGCGGTCGGTCCGACCCAAGTGGACAGACGCACCGCCACCCGTTCAGGCTTCGTGCGCAAACAAAGCCTGTTTATTCGCCGCCGCTATCCCCGCCGCGGGGGCTACGCGGAAACAGATTTCCTTATCTCCTCCGGCATGCTGATCCGCGCCACGGCGCTGCGGGAGATTGGCCTGATGAACAGCGGCTTTTTTATCGATCACGTCGATACCGAATGGTGCTTTCGCGCCGCTCACCGCGGCTACCGCCTGTTTGGCGCGCAGCAGGCGGTTCTGCGCCATACGTTAGGCCACGGGGTAGTCAAAATCTGGTGCGGCCGCTGGCGCGAGGTGCCGCAACATAACCCGCTGAGAAATTATTATCTCTTCCGCAATACCCTTGTTATGGTACGCCGCACGCCGATGAGCATGACCTGGCGTCTCGCCCATCTTTATCGCCTGGCGCTGTTCCTGGTCTTCTTCCTGCTTGCCGGCAAGCGTCGGGCGCGGCGCCTGCGCATGATGCTGCGCGGCATCCGGGACGGCGTAATGGGGGTGGAGGGCATGATTGACCGCGGCAAGATTACGCCGGGCGAATAGGCCCGGCGCGGTTGTCCCGCGCCAAGCCGGGTGGGAAAACAGGCTATGTCATCCGCTATTAGCCGCGACGTACTCATAGATGTCCGTCATCTGCCCTTCCCAGTCCAGCGGCGCCATGGCGGCCAAACCGCCGTCCGCCAGGGTTTGCCGCAGCATGCGATCGTGATAGAGCGCGGTAAACGCCTCCAGCATGGCCTGCGGGGTGGGATCCGCCAGCCAGGCGTTGACGCCGTGGCGGCAAAACCACTCCACCTGCGGTCCATTATTGGAAATAACCGGCACGCCGCAGGCCATTAACTCCACCGGCAGGTACGACAGATTAGTACCGGAGAACGCCATGCCCAGATCGCAGGTGCGATACAGATCCCCGGTGTCTTTAAGCGTCATATTGCCCAGCAGGGTGGCCGGGAACGGCGGGCGGGCTTTTAAGTCCAGGCCGGCAATCACGATGTCGACATCGGGGAAATGGCGGGCGATTTTCTTCAGCGACGCCATGCCCAAATCGAAGCAGCGGCGCTCCGTAGACGGCCGGCCGTAAAAGAACAGCCTAGATACCGTCTTGCGCACCCTCGGTTCGCCCGCCGCCGGATAAAAGATGTTGCGATCGGCGGCAAACACATAGTTCCGCGCGCGGCCGCCATGGGACTCGTAACATTGCTTAAGCCAGCCCCCGCCGGTAATACCGGTAAAACCAAAACCATAGGTGGCGTTGGCCTGCATGGACGCCGTGCCATAGGCATAAAACAGGCTTTCATAATCCTGCATAAAATAGAATTTCTGGCGCGCGAACGGGAATGCCCGCACCTGGTATGCGGATTGCCAGGTGGTGGCGATAGCGCCGGCGCACGCGGGAAGCAGGGTGGGGTCGGTAATCACTTCCAATAAACAGCCGGGCAAGGCTTGCATTAACTCCTCCTGTAATTGCGCCGGAGAAGCGTGGCGTTCATTGTTATAAATAAATATAATATTCCGGGTATCATATTTAGCAAAATGGTTGGCAAAACGAAATAAGGTATAATGGCCCCCGCCCCAGACATTAGACCAATCCGGGACAAACCAGATAAAGGCCGGCCGTTCCTCTTTACTGCGGGCGGCAACCGGCGCGCCGCCATAGGCGGTCCAGGGGATATAATCCAGCACGGCGTTAGCAGAAACGACAGGGTCCACCGTCGCCATTTCCGGCCACACCGTATTCGTGCCGGCATTGACTTTTTGATGCAATAAAACAAAAAAGCGGGGACAGAGCTTGAATAACGAAAATATCAGCGCGTTGCCATAGCCAAATTCACGGGCATAGTGAAAAAAATAGTGCATTTTACTTTTTATCATGCCGTTTCATCCCTGAAATGAGGCAACATAGCTTGCCAGATCATCCTTCCAATAACCCGGTGCGCACGCAGTATCCAACGACGGAAGATAAATGGATTGGATGCCCTCGGAAAAGGGACGCGGCGCGGACAAAGGGAATCGGGACGACTCCACCGGCACGATATCGCCCTGGAACTTTAATATATCGCCGATGGCGCGCGCGATATCAAAACGACTGATGGTACCGTGGCTGGCAAAATGAAAGGTTCCCGTCTGGCGATGGGCCATCGCATTCATAATAAAAGCGCTCAACTGACCGGCGGAGGTAATACTGCCCAGACGATCGCTGACCGCTTTAAGTTCGGTAGCGCCGTCCTTGATTTGCCGGACAATCTTGCCGACAAATTTATGATCCTTCCCCGGACCGCCACCTATCATCCAGCCGGCGCGCAATATCAGGTGATTATCCGGACAGTTGGACCTGACCGCCTCTTCGCCGTTAAGTTTCGAGCGTCCGTAATAATTGGTCGGCAGGGGGATATCCAGTTCGTTATAGCTTATCTTGCCCTCGGCGCCAAAAACGTTCGACGAGGAAATATATAACATCCAGGCACCGCAGGCCTGGGCCGCCCTGGCGATTTGTTCCGTTGCCAGGTGATTGCAGATGCCGGCCCGCGCCGGTTCGCGCTCACAGAGATCCACATCGGTTTCGGCGGCAAAATGCAGGACCACATCCGGCGCGATCTCTTTTACGTAGTCATAGATGGCCTTGTGATTGGCTAAATCGAAATGGCGGCGATCGGCAACGATAATCTCGTAGCCGCGATCGTTAAGCGTGACGGTGACATAGCTACCGAGCATGCCGGTACCGCCGGTAAGGAATATTTTTTCCATAACGTTAAAATACCTCGGCATCGGCCAGCAGGTTGCCGCGCTGGTCCTTGGCGGATAATGTCGGTTCAACGGGTCCGCCGTCGGGCGCCGTGATCTCCCGCCATGTCACCCGGATATCGGGATCGTCGAAACGGATGCAGCGGTCGTATTGCGGACACCAGTAATCGGTCACCATATATTGCAGTTTGGCCGTGGCGGACATGACCTGGAATCCGTGGGCAAACCCCTGCGGGATCCACAGCTGGTGGTGATTGTCCGCGGACAGCAGCGCTCCCGTCCAGCGGCCGAAAGTCGGTGACTGGCGGCGCAAATCCACCGCCACATCAAACACCTCTCCCGCCACCACGCGCACCAGTTTGCCCTGCGGCCGGTGAATTTGATAATGCAAGCCGCGAATCACATGCTGCCCGGAAAAAGATTCATTGTTCTGGACAAAACACAGGTCGCGCTTAACGGCCCATTGGAATTTCTCCAAATTAAAACTTTCATAAAAATAACCGCGTCCATCTGCAAATAACGTGGGTTCAATTAACACGACGTCGGAAATAGACTGGGGGGTGAATTTCATGGCGTATTTTCTTCCAGTAAAAATTTCAGATATTGTCCATAACTATTTTTCATTAACGGCCGGGCCAGCGCGGCAAGCTGCCGTTCGTCGATCCACCGCTGTTTGTAAGCAATTTCCTCCGGGCAAGACACTTTTAATCCCTGCCGGCTTTCAAGCGTGGCGATAAATTGCCCCGCCTCCAATAACGCCGTATGAGTGCCCGCGTCCAGCCAGGTGTATCCCCGGCCCATGACGTGCACCGTCAGCGCCTCTTTTTCCAGATAGAGCCGGTTTAAATCGGTAATTTCCAATTCACCGCGCGGTGAAGGTGTTAACGTTTTAGTTAATTCACAGACCTCCTCATCGTAAAAATACAGTCCGGTTACCGCGCAGGTGGAATTAGGATTGATCGGTTTTTCCTCGAGACTGACGACTTTTCCTCCCGGGCCGAATTTTACGATACCGTAGCGTTGCGGGTCATGGACGTGATAAGCGAAGGCGCAGGCCCCCTTATCGCAACCCATGGCTGTATTCAGTAGTTTTGGCAAATCATGACCGTGAAAGATATTATCCCCCAGGATCAGCGCGCAGGGGTGGCCATTCAAAAATGATTCCGCCAGGATAAACGCCTGCGCGAGGCCATCGGGGGAGGGCTGTACCTGGTAATTCAGATTGATTCCCCATTGTTCCCCGCTGCCTAACAATTGTTGGAAGCGCGGCGTATCCTGCTCGGTGGAGATAATTAATATATTTTTTATACCGGCAAGCATCAGGGTGCTTAGCGGATAATATATCATCGGTTTATCGAATACAGGCAAAAGCTGTTTAGAGATGGCCAAGGTGGCAGGATGCAGGCGTGTGCCCGCACCGCCGGCGAGAATGATTCCTTTCCGTTCCATTTAAATAGTCCTCAACGCTCGGAGCGCACCCTGCCCAGGATATGGGGATAGAGTTTACGGAAATATTGCAAAAAATTGATGATTAACTATTCGTTACCTATTTTCTTTAAATACAATTTAATTGGTTGCGGTGCAATTCCCTTAATATAGCGTATTTGGCGAGAATAAATACCCGCGCGCCGGAAACTTATTATTATCTCAATCGGCCGGACGTAATAACGGACCGAATTCCGCGGCCGCCTTATTCAGCGCAATGGATGCCGGGGCGAGGGCGCTGAACCGCGCCTTGAGATCGCTAAGCGGGGCAAAATAGCCGATGCTGATGGCCGCCAGCTGCTGACGGGAGCCGGGATCCAGCGCCTCGATTTCCACCGACGCCCCGCCCCGGTCCAGGGGCGCGGCAAACATCGCCACGCTCAGCACGTTTAACGAGGGGGATACGGTGGCGATATCGGTGATCGCGGCGCGGATTTCCGCCGGGCGGCCGTCAGCCGCCGCCGGCAGGCGGTTGATCTGCGCCTGGAGTCCCGCGCGCAGTTCGTTGAGCAGCCTGGCGCGCTCGAGCGGGGACAGCGAATCGCCCTTCTTTACCCGCCATTCCACCGTGGCGATAACCGTATGCGCCGGATCCAGCGCATACGGCGTGCGCAGCCTGCGTTGGCTGCCGTCGGGCGATGGCGCCAGGCGATCGTAGGAACCGAGAAACCCACTGGCTTTGGTCGGCATGGTGGTGCTGCAGGCCGATAACAGCAGGACCGCCGCTGCCAGGCTTAATGTCCGCTGACGCTGATAACGCATATTGACTCCGGTGATAATGCCTGGCCGCTTGCCGCGCCGATGCCCACCAAATTATCATCCGCCGCCGGAGAAAGCGACCCCGGCCGCCGGCGCCGGCGAATTACCGCCATGGGGCGCGTCCGGCCAACCCCTGGCACCCGCCAGGCATTGGCCGCGTGAGCTGTTTCACACATTCCCACCCGCCCCGCCCCGTTTACTTGAGTGGCCTCACAAAAGCGGCGCAAATGAATGGAAACCGGTTTCCGTTTTGTGTCCAATTGCGCTCGTAACTTCCCTTTCCCCAGAGGCTGAAAATGAAAAGCATTATGTTGTGCTGTTCCGCCGGGATGTCCACCAGCATGCTGGTGAGAAAAATGCAGGCCGAGGCTGAAAAACGCGGGCTGGATGTGAAAATCGACGCCTACGGCGTGAGCGAATTCGACGGGCAGTTCGCCCGCTACCAGGTGGTGCTGCTGGGTCCGCAGGTCAAATATATGTTGGCTTCGCTTTCGGCCAAAACGGCGGCGCAGGATATCCCGGTGGCCGCCATCGATATGATGGATTACGGCATGCAGCGCGGCGACAAGGTGCTGGATTTCGCCCTTTCCCTGATTAAATAACCGCGCATAATCAAAACAGGACGACACCATGAGTACTCTTTACCAAGCTATGGTCGAGGTCATTGAGCGTTATATCACCCCCATGGCCGGTCGCGTCGGCCAGCAAAAACACATTATCGCCATCCGCGACGGCTTTCTGGCCGCGCTGCCGTTTATGATTATCGGCTCGTTTATGCTGGTGTTTATTTTTCCGCCGTTTTCACCCGATACCCAGTGGCGTTTCGCCCGCGGCTGGCTGGATTTTTCCGTGCGCTATCGCGACCAGCTGATGCTGCCGTTTAATCTCAGCATGGGCGTGATGACGTTTTTTATCTCGGTGGGCATCGGCGCCAGTCTCGGCAAGCATGATAAGCTTGACCCCATCATGACCGGCCTGCTGTCTTTTATGGCCTTCCTTCTGGTGGCCGCTCCCTATCACGACAAACAGATTTCGGTGGCCTATTTCTCCGGCCAGGGCATTTTTACCGCCATTCTTGCCGCCATCTACGCCAGCGAAATGTACGCCTGGCTAAAACGCCGCCATGTCACCATCCGGCTGCCGAAAGAGGTGCCGACCGGCGTGGCGCGCTCGTTTGAAATCCTGATCCCGGTGGTGGTCATCGTCGCCACCCTGCATCCGCTGAACCTGCTGGTGGCGCATTTCACCGGCATGATCATTCCCGAAGCCATTATGCAGCTGCTGGCGCCGCTGGTGTCCGCGTCGGACTCGCTGCCCGCCATGCTGCTGTCGGTGCTGGTATGCCAGATCCTGTGGTTTGCCGGTATCCACGGCGCGCTGATCGTCACCGGCATCATGAATCCCTTCTGGATGACCAACCTGGCGCTGAACCAAAGCGCCCTGGCCGCGGGAACCCCCTTGCCGCATATCTACCTGCAGGGGTTCTGGGATCATTACCTGCTGATAGGCGGCGTCGGGTCCACCCTGCCGCTGGCGTTCCTGCTGCTGGTCAGCCGTTCGGTCCATCTGCGCACCATCGGACGCATGGGCGTGGTGCCGAGCTTCTTTAATATCAACGAACCCATTTTGTTCGGCACGCCGATTATCATGAACCCGGTGATGTTCCTCCCGTTTACCCTGGTGCCGATGATTAACGCCACCTTCGCCTGGACCGCCACCAGACTGGGCTGGGTCGCGCAGGTGGTACAGCTGACCCCCTGGACGACCCCGGCGCCCATCGGCGCGTCCTGGGCCGCCAACTGGACCCTGAGCCCGGTGATCATGTGCCTGTTTTGTATGGTGATGTCGGCGGTAATGTACTACCCGTTCCTGAAAGCCTACGAACGCGCGCTGCTGAGAAAACAGGACGAGAGCCTGGCCGCGGACGCGCGCATGGCGCTGGATTCGTGACGGCGTGACGCCATAAACCCCGGCAGATCCAGCCGGCGGGAAGGGAGCAGGCAAGACGCCCGATGCCGCCGGCATGACATGGAGATCATTTTATGCAGTATCAATTTCCGGCTGATTTTTGGTGGGGCAGCGCCAGCTCGGCGCCGCAAACCGAGGGCGAGAGCCTGGGCCACGGCAAAGCCGCCACCGTCTGGGATCACTGGTACGCCTTGCAGCCCGAACGTTTTTTCCAACGGGTCGGGCCGGGGGATACCTCGACCTTTTACCGCCACTGGCGCGACGATATCGCCCTGCTCAAACAAACCGGCCATAACAGCTTTCGCACCTCGATATCCTGGGCGCGGCTGATCCCGGACGGCCGGGGCGACTGCAATCCGCAGGCGGTGGCGTTTTATAACCAGGTTATCGACGAACTGTTGGCGCAGGGCATTACGCCTTTTATTAACCTGTTCCATTTCGATATGCCGATGAGCATGCAGGCGCTGGGCGGCTTTGAAAACCGCCAGGTGGTGGACGCCTATGCCGATTATGCCGCCCGGTGTTTTGCCCTGTTCGGCGATCGGGTCAGGCACTGGTTTACCTTTAACGAACCGATCGTGCCGGTGGAAGGGGGGTATTTATATGATTTCCACTATCCCAACGTGGTGGATTTCAAACGCGCCGCCACCGTGGCCTATCACACCATGCTGGCGCACGCCGCGGCGGTACGGCGTTTTCGCCAGGACGGCCGGGACGGCGACATCGGCATTATCCTCAACCTGACCCCCTCCTATCCCCGCTCGCAGCACCCGGCGGATCTGGCGGCGGCGAATAACGCCGATCTGCTGTTTAACCGCAGCTTCCTCGACCCGGCGCTGCGCGGGCATTATCCGCAGGAGCTGATCGCGCTGCTGACGCGTTACGATCAACTGCCGGCCTGCCGTCACGGCGACGACGAACTGCTGGCCGCGGGCATCGTGGACCTGCTCGGCATCAATTATTACCAGCCGCGCCGGGTGCAGTGCCGGATGAACCAGGTCAACCCCGACAGCCCGTTTATGCCCGAATGGCTGTTCGATCATTACCAGATGCCCGGGCGTAAAATGAATCCCTGGCGCGGCTGGGAAATCTACGAGCGCGGCGTCTACGATATTCTCACCAACCTGCGGGAAAACTATCATAACCCGCGCTGTTTTATTTCCGAAAACGGCATGGGCGTAGAGGATGAACTGCGTTTTATGCAAAACGGCAGGATCGAGGATGACTATCGCATCGATTTCGTACGCGAACATCTTATCTGGGTACACCGCGCGCTGGCGGAGGGCAGCCGCTGCCTCGGTTATCATATGTGGACCTTTATCGATAACTGGTCCTGGAGCAACGCCTATAAAAACCGTTACGGCCTGGTGCAGCTCGACCTCGCCACGCAGCGGCGCACGGTGAAAAAAAGCGGCCGCTGGTTTGCCGGCGTGGCGCGCAATCACGGCTTTGACGGAGAAAGTACATGATAGATATGGAAACCACGATAATGACCCTGCTGGTCAACGCCGGCGAAGCCCGCAGCCTGTGCATGACGGCGCTGGCCTGCGCCCGCGACGGCGATGTCGACCGCGCCGGGATGCTGCTGGCGGACGCGGATAACTTTATCAAAGCCGCCCATCGCCTCCAGACCGGCCTTATCGGCGCGGACCAGGGCGAAGGCAAAATCCCCATGACCCTGATTTTGGTGCATGCGCAGGATCATTTAATGAATGCCATCTTGGCGCGGGAATTGATTAATGAGATGGTGATACTTTATCAACGGCAACAAGCACAGCAGGATTATGGCGACCATAAATGATGTTTCCCGTTTGGCGCGGGTATCAAAAGCCACGGTATCCCGTGTGCTCAGCGGTAATCGCGGCGTCAGGGAAGAGAGCCGCCAGGCGGTGCTGAAGGCCGCCCAGGCGCTGAACTACCAGCCCAACCTGATTGCCCAGTCCCTAAGCGCCCAGTCCACCGGTTGCGTGGGGGTCATCTGCGCGATGGAGTCCATGCAGCATGCGGTGAATTACCTGCCGGCGCTGGAAAAACAGTTCCGCCGCCATAACAAGCATCTGCTGCTGCGCTTTGCCGACAGCGCCGCCGGCGTCGAGAGCGCCGTATCGTCGCTGGGACGGGGGTTATGCGATGCCATGATTGTTATCGGCGCGCGTTTCGAACTGCCGCCATTGGACGGCAGCGTGGTGCTAATCGACTGCCTGAACGCGCCGGGCGCGCTCAGCATCAGCTTCGATCACGCCTTTGCCGCCGAAACCGCCTGCCAGTACCTGATAAGCCACGGCCGCCGCCAGCTGGCGCTGCTGAACTACCCCGACGGCGAAACCGCGGAAAACGTACTGCACGGCTACCGCCAGGGGCTCGAATACCATCTGGTGCCCTATAACCGCCGACTGGTCGCCTGCCGCGCGCCCTCGCCACGCGCGGCGCTCCAGGCGCTGATCAACAGCGGTACCCCTTTCAACGGGCTGGTCGTCATGAACCAGGCCGACGCCCAGGAGGCCATCTCGGTACTGCACGCCTACCGGCGCGACGTACCGGAGCAATTGGCCATCATCAGCCTGGATGGCGCCACGCCCCTGCCCGGATCCCTGCGGCCGCTGCCGGCCATTGAATACCCCCTGGAAAAACTGGCGGAACAGGCGCTGGCGATGATAACCGATGCCGACGGCCGCGGCCCGCTGGTGATCCGCGGCGATCTGGTGGCCGGATAAAACGCCCGCGCCGGCGGCGGCGGGCCTGCATCTGTTATCACCTCGTTATTAAACATACCCGTACCTGTAAATGATAACTGTTAATTGCGGGCGGCCCTTCACCCCTGCATAGCGATATTTACATCCCCGGCCCGGTTGTTTATGATGTTTACGCCGCAGCGGACATCATCAGGATAAAACTATTTCTTTAGCGGCTTTCCATCAGCACGTTAATTTTTTTATTAGTCTATTAAACTGACCTAAAGAAACTTTACCGACACCATTAATACTTAAATCATTTACAGGGAAATGTAGAAAATGAATCTTTTAAAACCGGCTGTTGTTTTTTTGGTATGTATTATCTCCCTGGCCGGCTGCGCCCGCACCGCCGCCATCGCCAACGTCACTACCCCGCTGGCGGCCCACTATTCCGACGATCGGGTAAAAAACGCTATTTTACAAGCGGGCCTGGCGCGGCAATGGAAAATGACCCCGGTCCAGCCCGGTATCATTAACGGCCGGCTTGACCTGCGCGGCCATCAGGCCGATATTCAAATCGTCTACAGCGCTACGGGTTATAAGATCAATTATATTGCCAGTAAAAATCTGTTGGCAGACGGCAAAGGCCATATTCACCGCAATTATAATAACTGGATAAATAACCTCGATAAGGATATCCAGTTAAAATTGTCCGCAACCGCGCAATAAGTCAAGCCAGTGATTTCAGGGCCGGTCTATAACCGGCCATTTTTGCAGGCCTTGACCTTTCCTGGTTTCTCATCACGGCAAGCTGCCCGACAGTCCGGCTAATTCTCGCCGGAGCGGCCGGATTGCGCCAAACAGCCATGCTATCCTGCCGTCGGCATGCGCGGGTTGGCGGCCAACGGCGCATTTATGCATTGTAAACAAATGTAAACGTGGCATCAACGTATCGGCTATGATAGATAAGAGACCTGAAAGGGTGATGCCAGTGAGATTATATGCAAATATCGTTAAACATCCTTGACTGGCAGGCCTCGGCGCCCGGCTTGTCCGGGCGGGACGACTGGCGGCGCTGGAGCGTTGCCGCGCCGCTTATCGCCCGCGATGCGCCGCTGCCGGACTGCCCTCACCTGCCGATGATGACGGCCCGGCGCCTGAGCGCGGGCAGCCGGCTGGCGGTAGACAACGGCCTGGCGTTGTTGCAGCGCCATCAGCCCGATGCGGTAATTTTTTCCAGCCGTCACGGCGAGCTGGAGCGCAACCAGCGTATACTCGAGGCGCTGGCGGGGCTCACGCCGCCGTCTCCCACCGATTTCGCCATGTCGGTACACAATGCCGCCGTCGGCAGCCTGACGATAGTGGCGAAGGCGCCGCTGGCATCCGCCTCTCTTTCCGCCGGGGAAGACAGTTTCCAGCAGGGCCTGGTTGAAGCGCAGCTATTTTTGCACAGCGGTTATCAGCGGGTGCTGCTGGTGGATTTCGATAATACCATCCCGGCATTCTACCGCCCGTACCTGGCGGAACAGACCCCGGATTATCCTTATGCAGTGGCGCTGTTGCTGACGCCGGGCGCTACGCTGCGCTGCCGATCGCAGCGCCTGGATAAGCCCGTTTCTCCCGGCATGCTGCCGCAAAGCCTGGCTTTCCTGCACGGCTGGTTAAGCGGCGCGCCGGCGTTTACCCTGACCAGCGAGCGCCTGAGCTGGCACTGGAGTTGTTAATGAGCACCCGCGTGGCCACACCCGCCGTCCGCCGGCCCGATAATCAACTGAAGTTTGTCTGGCGCATGCTGATGACCGGCTGTTGCTTCGCTTTATTCGGAATCGGCGGATTGCTGCTGACGGCGTGGTTTCATATCCTGTGCCTGCGGCAAAAAGATCCGCATGCGCGCACCCGCCGCGCGCGCGCGGTCATTTCCGGCAGCTTCCGGTTATTCCTCGGGGTCACGCGACGGCTGGGCGTTCTGGATTACCATATCCACGGCGCGCATCTGTTGCGCGAAGATAGCGGTAACCTGGTACTGGCGAATCATCCGACGCTGCTTGATTACGTACTGCTGGCCTCGGTCATGCCGCAATGCGATTGCATCGTCAAGCGGGCGCTATTGGATAACATTTATGTCCGCGGGGCCATCAGGGCGGCGGATTACCTGATTAATACGCAGGCGGAGCTGCTGCTCATGGAAAGCAGTAAACGGCTGCACGCGGGGAGCAGCCTGCTGATTTTTCCGGAAGGAACGCGATCGCGCCCCGGCGTACCGATGAAGCTGCACCGCGGGGCGGCGAACCTGGCGGTGCGCAGCGCATGCGATATCCGTATTGTCCATATCCACTGCAGCCAGCTGTTTCTCAGCAAGGGCAGCAAGTGGTACCAGATCCCGCGGACCAAGCCGCTGTTCACCGTTGAGGTCAAGACGCGGTTTTCCGCCGGTGATTTTTTTGCCGGTGGGGACCCGTCGCCCGCGCTGGCGGCGCGGCGTCTGACCCGGCATTTGGCCGGGATCCTGGCACCGGAACATAGCTAAATTTTTTGAGATAACATCATGGAACAGCTTAACCAGGAAATTAAACAGTTGATAATCGACACCCTGAATCTGGAAGGGATCGGCAGGGACGACATCGACACCGACGCACCGCTGTTTGGCGATGGGCTGGGCTTGGACTCTATCGACGCCCTGGAATTGGGGCTGGCGGTAAAAAACCGTTATAACGTCGTACTTTCGGCGGAAAACCAGGAAATACGCAGGCACTTTTTTTCGGTGGCTACCTTGGCGGCGTTTATTCAGTCGCAACGCGCCGCCGGATAAGTATTCTTCAAAGCAGTGCTTATAAAAACAGGTCCAAAGATGGATAAACACGCAATTTACCAAGACGTGACGCAACTGCTGATCGCATTATTTGAAATCGACCCGGCACTTATCACGCCACAGGCGCGCCTGTATGAGGATTTGGATCTCGACAGCATCGACGCCGTGGATATGGTGGTGCATTTGCAGAAAAAAACCGGCAGGAAAATCAAGCCCGAGGCATTTAAATCCGTACGCACGGTGCAGGATGTGGTGGATGCGGTGGCCATACTGCTGGCGGAATAACGCCGTGACTGCCCGTTGCGCGGCTGTCCCGGCCCGCTTCCTGGCGCTCGGGGCGGCCCGCCTGTTCAGCCTGGGGGGGATGATACTGTATCCGTTCGCCGTGTGGTACGGCAGCGCCCATGGGCGACCCGGCCTGACGGCGCTGGCGCTGGCCGCCGTTTTCCTGCTGCGTCTGCTGGTGCTGCGGGGCCTGCTGCCGGCGCTGGACTGGCTGGCCAAAGCGCTGGCGCTGTTCGGCATTCTGCTGTGCGCGGCCAGTTGGCTGCTGCGAAGCCATCATTTACTGCTCTGGTATCCGGTGATGATGAACCTATTGATGCTGCTGCTGTTTGGCGCATCGCTGCTCAGCCGGGCCAGCGTGGTGGAACGTCTGGCCCGGCTGCGGCGACCCCGTCTGCCGCCGCGGGCGATAGCCTATACACGGCGGGTGACCCAGGCCTGGTGCCTGTTTTTTATGATTAACGGCGGCGTGGCGCTGTTTACCTGCCTGTACGGGAATATGTCCTTATGGGCGCTGTATAACGGCGTCATCAGTTATCTGCTGATGGGGCTGCTGATGGGAACGGAATGGATAATCAGGAAACGGACACAAGCCGGCTAGCGCCTTTGCCATTTTTCCCTCCCGCGCGCTGGCTGAGCCGGGAGCGCCCCGATGCCACGCCTGTCGCCTGGCAGGGCGATCGATGCCTCGACCTGGGGCAATTGCGCCATGACGTCACGGTATTATGGCATGCCCTGGCCGATGCCGGCGGCACTCGGTGGGCGCTGTGCTTCGACGATGCCTACGGCTTCCTGGTGGCGCTGCTCGCGCTTTGGCATAGCGGCAAAACGCCGGTCATTCCCGGCCATAACCGGCAGGCGCTGCTGGCGGAGCAACGGCATTTATTCGACGGCGTCATCAGCACCCTGCCGCTGGCCCTGGACTGCCCGCTGCTTGACCCCCGGCAGCATCAACAGCCCGCCGCCCTGCCCCTGCCGCCGCTGGCGGAAGACGCCCGTCTGGTACTGTTCACCTCCGGCTCCACCGGCCGGCCGAAAGAGGTGACCAAAACGCTGCGCGCCATGGAAACCGAATCCCGCTGGCTGGCGGCGCTGACGCGCGACCAGGCGGGGGGGGATACGCTTGCCGGGTGCCGGGTGATCTCAAGCGTTACCCATCAGCATTTATACGGACTGACCTTCGCCCTTTTTCTACCGATGAGCCTGGGCCTGCCCTTTACCCTGGAAATCGCGCGTTATCCGGAACAATTTATCCGCCAGTGCGCCGGGCACCCGGTGCTGTTTATCAGCAGTCCGGCCTTTCTGGCGCGCATCGACCCCCGGCTGCCCGCGCCGCGCTGTATTGCGCTATTTTCCGCCGGCGGGCCGCTGTCCTGGCCCGACGCACGGGCCGCCGGTCAATGGCTGTCGGCCGCGGTGACCGATATTTACGGCGCCACCGAAACCGGAATTCTGGCCTGGCGGCGCCGCTTTGGCGAGACTGATTTATGGCAACCGTTCGACGGCGTTGAATTTCATGCCGCCGCGGGCGGGATCAGAGCGACTTCGGCGCTGATAGCCGGGCCTGAAGGGCAATTACTGGACGATCGGCTGGTATTCGGCGAAGATGGCCGTCAGTTTTCCCTGGCGGGACGCGACGATCGGGTGGTCAATATCGAAGAAAAGCGGCTGTCGCTGGCCGACATCGAGCAGCGCCTGAACGCGCTGCCGGATATCGCCGAGGCGGTGGCGCTGCCGCTGACCAGGCACGGCCGCCACACCCTCGGCGCGGTGATAGTGCTGTCGCCGGCGGGAAAAGAACGCCTGGCCGCAGGCTCCCTGCCGGCGCTGGTGCGGCAATACCGGCGCGCGCTCGGCGCCTGGCTCGAACCGGTGGCCGTGCCGCGTTACTGGCGCGTGGCCGGCGCGCTGCCGCGTACGGCGCGAGGCAAATACGACTGGGATCGGCTCAAGGAGTTGTTTTTTATTATGCTTCCCACTGAGATTTCCCGCCTGACGCCGGACTGGAACCGGGCCGAACTGCTGCTGCGGCTGGATCCGGCTCTGTTCTGGTTTCGCGGCCATTTTCCCGCACGGCCGATATTACCGGGGGTGGCGCAGGTAGATTGGGCGCTGCACTATTTCCGGGAGCTGCTGGCGCGTGAAGCGCCGGGCGGCGATCAGCCGGCGCCCGCCGTTCAGTTCAGCGGCATTGAGAACGTTAAGTTCCAGCTTCCGGTTAAACCGGGCCAAACGCTGCGCCTGCATCTGGAGTGGCAGGCGCCGCACCGGTTATTACGCTTTCGCTATACGCTTTGCGATGCCGATCTCAAGGACGGGCCCACGGTCAGCAGCGGGAAAATAATGCTATGTCCCTGACCGATGCCCGCGCCGCGGAGCCGACGACCTGTGTCATCATCCCCTGTTTCAACCATGGTCCCATGCTGACCGGGGTACTGACGCGCCTGCGGCCCTACGGCCTGCACTGCTTTATTATCGACGACGGCAGCGGCGCCCCTACCCGGAACATTCTTGAGCGGCTTTGCGCCGGGCAAGACGGCATCACCCTGCTGCGCCTGGCAGCAAACCAGGGTAAGGGCCGGGCGGTAATGACGGGACTTGCCGCCGCGGCGGCGGCCGGTTATACCCATGCGCTGCAGGTGGACGCCGACGGCCAGCATCAGTTGGAGGACATCCCCCTGCTGCTGCGCGCCGCCGCCGCCGCGCCGGATAAGCTGATTTCCGGCCGGCCGGTATACGATGATTCGGTGCCGCGCGCCAGGCTGTATGGCCGCTATATTACCCATGTCTGGGTATGGATCGAAACGCTGTCGCTGTCGCTGCAAGACAGCATGTGCGGCTTTCGCGTCTATCCCATCGCCGCCACCCTGTCGCTTGGCCGGCGGGTTACGCTTGGCGCGCGCATGGACTTCGATACCGAGGTGATGGTCCGCCTTTATTGGCAGGGCAACGAGAGCCTGTTTGTGCCGACCCGGGTCATCTACCCCGTGGACGGATTATCCCATTTTGACGGGCTGCGCGATAACTGCCGCATTTCCTGGATGCATACCCGGCTGTTTTTCGGCATGTTGCCGCGTATTCCCGCGCTGTTGCGGCGCAACTGGCGGCGGCGCCCGCCGTCCCTGCATTGGTCCGGCATGGCCGAGCGGCACGGCGCCATGGGTATGCGTTTTATGCTGGCCGCCTACCGTTGCGGCGGCCGCAGGCTATTTAACGCCTTGCTCTATCCGGTTATCGGTTATTTTTGGCTCACCGGCCGGGCCCAGCGCCGCGCGTCCGGGCAGTATTTGCACCGGCTGAGACAGACCGCCGCCCTCCAGGGTATTGAGCTGCCGGGCCGCTTGTCCAGTTTTCGCCATTTTATGCGCTTCGGCGACGCGATGCTGGATAAGCTGGCCGGCTGGCAAGGCGATATCAGGCTCGGGGAGCAGATTGATTTTGCCGAACAGTCCCCGGCGCAGCCGGATATCGACCGCCAGCGCGGCCTGCTGATCCTGGCCTCCCACCTGGGCGATATTGAAGTCTGCCGCGCCCTGGCGCAGGGCGGCGGCCGGGTCAGGATCAACGCGCTGGTATTCAGCGCCCACGCGCAGCGTTTCAGGAGGCTGCTGGAACAGATCAACCCGGATGCGGGCATCAACCTGATCCCGGTGACGGATATCGGGCCGGAAACCGCCATCCTGCTGCGCGAGAAGCTGGATCTGGGGGAATGGGTGGCCATCGTCGGCGATCGCACGCCGGTACAGGCGCAGCAACGGGGCGCCGGACGCCGGGTAATATGGAGTGAATTCCTCGGCCGGCCCGCGCCGTTCCCCCAAGGCCCGTTTGTGCTGGCGGCGGCCCTGCGCTGCCCTGTAGCCCTAATGTTTGCCCTGAAAGAGCAGGGCAAGCTACGTATTTATTACGAACATTTCGCCGACCGGCTCGAACTGCCGCGCCAGCAGCGGCAGCAGGCGCTGCAGCAAACCGTCGACAGGTATGCGGGGCGGTTGCAGCACTACTGCCTGCGCTCGCCGCTCGACTGGTTTAATTTTTTTGATTTCTGGCGCCTGCCCGACGAGCAGGCGCCGCAGCCACCCGAGGCCTGATATGCTGTTAACCGATCCGCGGTTTAGCGCGGAAATAGAGATAACCGTTCCGTTTCATGATGTCGACGCCATGGGCGTCGTTTGGCACGGCCACTATTTGCGGTATATGGAGATCGCGCGCGAGGCGCTGCTTAATCAGTTCGATTACGGCTACCGGCAGATGGAAGCTTCCGGTTATCTGTGGCCGGTAGTGGATGCGCGCGTCAAATACCGCGCGCCGCTGACCTTTGAGCAATCCATCCGCGTTCAGGCGCGCATTGAGGAATACGAGAACCGCCTGCGCATCGGCTACAGCATTTTCGACCGGCCGAGCGGTAATAAAACCACCACCGGCTACACCATCCAGGTGGCGGTGGAGCGCCACAGCCGCGAGCTCTGTTTTGTCAGCCCGCAGGCACTGTTGCAACGCATGGGGATAGTATGATGAAAAAGCTGTTGCCGGGCCTGCTGCTTTGCTGCCTTGCCGCCGTCAACGCCCGGGCGGTTACGCTTGATGCGCTGCAGCAGCGTTTCGCCGGGCAGCCGGTGGTGCGCGCGCATTTTGATCAGCAGCGCAGCATCAGCGGCATCGCCCGCCCGCTGCGCTCATCGGGCGAGCTGCTTATCGCCCGGCAAAACGGTCTGTGGTGGCAGCAGCAGCAGCCGTTTCTGCTAACCCTGATCCTCAACGACAGCAAAATGGTGCAAATCACCGGCAACCAGCCGCCTGAGGTGGTCACCGCCGCCGGTAATCCGCAGATGTTCCGCTTTAATCATCTGCTGCGCGCCCTGTTCCAGGCCGACCGCGCGGTGCTGGAGCAAAACTTTACCCTGCAATTCACCGATAAAGGCCAGGAAAACTGGCAACTGGTGCTGGTGCCAAAGACTTCACCGCTGGATAAGCTCTTCACGGCCATCACGCTTACCGGCCAAACCTATCTTGATCATATCCTGCTGGAGGATAAGCAGGGAGACAGCACCGCCATTACCTTCAGCCGGCAGCGCACGCAGCCCGGGGTACTGAGCCATGACGAGCAGCAGCGCTTTGAGCAGTGAATCCTTCAGTAAATTCTACCTGCGCGCGGCGGCGGCCTGGCTGCTGATCTGCCTGGGGCTGTTGCTGGCGTTGGCGCTGCTGCTGCCGCGCAGCCAGATTAACAGCAGCGTATTGGCGTTGCTGCCGCGCCAGGCCATGGGCCCGTTGCCGCCGGCGGTGTACGACGGTTTTATGCAACGCCTCGACCGCCAGCTGGTCTGGATGGTCAGTCCCGCCGACGGGCAGGGATTGGCGCCGGTGCAATGGTGGGCGCAACAGGTGGCTGCCCTGCCCGGCATGGGCGCGGTGAAAGGCCCGATGACCGAACAGCAGCAGCAGCAATGGGGCCGGTTTTATTTCCAGCATCGTAACGCCATGATTGACGACCAGACCCGCGCGCGGCTGCAACAGGGCGGCGGCGCGCAGGCCGATTGGATTGCCGGCCAGCTTTACTCCGCGTTTGCCGGGGTCGGCGGCCAGGAACTGCAGCACGACCCGCTGCTGCTGGTGCGCGGGTCCCAGCTGGCGCTGCAACAGTCCGCCGGCCGCCTGACCCTTGACCAGGGCTGGCTGATGAGCCGGGACCCGCAGGGCGCCGCATGGTATCTGATCCACGCAGAGCTGGCCGCCTCCTCCTATGATATGCAGTCGTCCCATCAGGTGGCCCTGCGGCTGGCGCAACTGCGCCAGCAATTGGAAACGCGCTGGCCGGGCGCGCGGCTGTTATCCCGCGGCACGCTGTTTTACAGCGACTACGCCAGCCAGCAGGCCAGGCATGATATTTCCACCCTGGGACTGGCGACGGTCATCGGCGTGCTGCTGCTGATCGGGCTGGTATTCCGTTCGCCGCTGCCCCTGCTATGCTGCGCCCTGTCGGTGGCCGTCGGCGCGCTGGCGGGCACCGTGGCCTGCCTGCTGCTCTTTGGCGAGCTGCATGTCATGACGCTGATGATGAGCATCAGCATCGTCGGCATTTCCGCCGACTACACGCTCTACTACCTGACCGAGCGCCTGGTACACGGCCGGCAAAATACACCGATGGCCAGCCTGCGCAAGGTACTGCCGGCGCTGTCGGCGGCGCTGGCGACCACGGTGGCGGCCTACCTTATCATGGTGCTGGCCCCCTTCCCCGGCCTGCGTCAGCTGGCGGTGTTCGCCGCCGCCGGGCTGAGCGCCGCCTGCCTGACGGTGATCTGCTGGTACCCGCTGCTCACCAGGCGTTTGCCGGTGCGGCCCACCCCGGCGTTGCCGCTTATCCGCGCCTGGCTGTCCGCCTGGCGGCATCGTAAGGTCCTGCGCGTCGGCCTGCCGCTGGCGCTGGCCGTATTTACCCTGGCCGGGCTGCTGCAACTGCGGATTGACGATGATATCGCCCAATTGCAGGCGCTGCCGCAGCAGATTCATCAGCAGGAAGAAGACATCGCCCGGCTCTCCGGTCAGGAACAGGATCAAAAATGGTTGGTGGTTACCGGCGCCAGCGCGGAGCAGACGCTGCAGCGCATGGAGCAACTGGCGCCGGCCCTGGCGCAGGCGCAAAGCCGGGGCATTCTGGCGGGCTACCGGATGCCGCCGTTGTCGTCGCAGCGGCGCCAGCGCGAGGATCTGGCCTTGCTGACCCGGGCGGCGCCGGCGGCGGTCGAGCGCCTGGGGCAAATCGGGGTGGGCGCCGCGGCGCCCGATCTCAGTCCGATGCCGGTATCGCCCACGGACTGGCTGGCGAGCGTGGTCAGCGAAGGCTGGCGCCTGTTATGGCTTAGCCTGGCCGACGGGCAAAGCGCGGTACTGATCCCGGTAAGCGGCGTGACCGACAGTGCGGCGCTGCGACACCTTGCCCAATCCCGGCCCGGCGTCAGCTGGGTGGATCGCAAGGCGGACTTCGATGCGATGTTCGCCGCCTACCGGCATAAGCTCGGCTGGCTGCTGCTGGCCTCGATTGGGGTGATTGCCGCGAGCTTTATCGCGCGCCAGGGCTGGCGGCAGGGCCTGCTAAGCCTGATCCCGACGCTATTATCCCTGGGGGCGGGCCTGTCGGTGCTGGCGTTAAGCGGCCATACGCTGAATTTATTTTCCATGCTGGCGCTGGTATTGGTGCTGGGCATCGGCATCAACTATCAGCTGTTTTTCGCCAATCCGCGCGGCACACCCTCCACGTCGATGCTGGCGGTGACCCTGGCGGTGATGACCACTTCCCTGACCCTGGGCATGCTGGTGTTCAGCCATACCCAGGCCATCGCCAGCTTCGGCATCGTTCTCTGCAGCGGTATTTTCACCGCCTTTTTATTGTCGCCGCTGGCTTTGCCGCCCGGGCGGGGGGATTATTGATGAAAGCATTATCCGCACTGGTGCTGCTGCCGGCCCTGCTGCTTGCCGCCTGCGCCGCCGGACCGAAAGCGCCGTCGGCCTGGCTAAAACCCGGGGTGTCCGTAAGGCTGCCGCAGCCCGGCATAACACCGGCCATCAGCGAACAGCAGTTACTGACCGCCACAGTACCGGGACACGGGGCGCAATCCCTGCTGGTGCTGCTGAATGCCGATGGGCAGCGGTTAACCCTGGTGGGGCTGTCATCGCTCGGTATCCGCCTGTTTAAAGTCGCCTACGACCGGCAGGGGATCCATACCGAGCAATCGGTGGTGCTGCCGCAGCTGCCGCCGGCGAGCCAGGTTTTGGCGGATATCATGCTAAGCTATTGGCCGGCCGCGGCCTGGGGCGAGGTGCTGCCGCCAGGCTGGACGCTGGTGGACCAGGCCGACCGGCGGGTGCTGGCGGATCCCGGCGGCCATAGCGTAACCGAGATACGCTATGGGTTAATTGCGGGCCGGCGTCAGCCGGTCGAGCTGCATAACCTGGTTTTCCATTACCAGATCGCCATTCAACATCTGGACGACTAAACGATGATTTCAATTTCAGCGGTCGGCATGCTAAATGCCCTGGGTAACGATATGGCGGAGATCGCCGCCAATCTTACGCGCGGCGTGGCGCCGGGGATGAAACTGAGCCATGACTGGCTATTGCGGGGGCGTCCCTGCTGGCTGGGAGCGGTTACCGGCCCTCTGCCGCGGATACCCGCCCGGCTTCAGCGCCACGATAGCCGTAATAATCGCCTGCTGCTGGGGGCGCTGGCGCAAATCCGCGCCCAGGTGGACGACGCCGTGGCCGCCTTCGGCGCGGAGCGCGTGGCCATCGTGCTGGGCACCAGCACCTCGGGCCTGGATGAATGCGATCGGCAGGTTACCGCCGCCGCGCGCGGGGAAACATCGCCAGGATATTATTATCAGATGCAGGAATTAGGGGATCCGGCGCGTTTTCTCGCCGCGTTCCTGCAATTGGAGGGCCCGGCCTATACCTTATCCACCGCCTGCTCTTCCAGCGCGCGGGCGATTATCAGCGGACGCCGGCTGATTGAAACCGGCATGGCGGACGCGGCCATCGTCGGCGGCGCCGATAGCCTGAGCCGGATGCCGATCAACGGGTTCGACAGCCTGGAATCGTTATCCGCGGAACGCTGCCGGCCGTTCAGCGCCGAACGCGACGGCATCAGCATCGGCGAAGGCGCGGCGCTGCTGCTGCTGACCCGGGCGCCGGGCGCCGTTGCCCTGCGGGGCATCGGCGAATCCTCCGACGCCTGGCATATGTCAGCGCCCCATCCCGAAGGCAGCGGCGCGATCCGCGCCATTGAAATGGCCCTGGCGGACGCCAATCTCGCGGCGTCGGATATCGGTTACATTAATCTACACGGTACCGCCACCCCGCTGAACGACCGCATCGAAGCGCTGGTGATTCACCGTCTGTTCGGTCAACAGGTTCCCTGCAGTTCAACCAAACACCTGACCGGCCATACGCTGGGCGCCGCCGGGGCAATCGAGGCGGCGCTCGGCTGGTTATTGCTGACCGACTCCCTGCCGCTGCCGCCGCAGGATTTCTCCGCCGCCACCCTCGATCCCGGCCTGGCGGAGTTCGGCCTGCTGACCGCGCCCGCCCGCCTGGCCCGGCGTTATATCATGTCCAACTCGTTCGCCTTCGGCGGCAATAATACCTGCCTTATTCTGGGCGATAACGAGGTAAGCCATGTTGCCTGAAACACCCGTCATGCCCGATGCCTTGCCCGCCGCGCACTATCTGCCGCACGACACGCCGATGGTGCTGATCGAACACGTCTGCGCTATCGACGATCTGCATGCCCGCTGCCGGGTCGCCGTCGGCCGCGAAGGCGTGCTGGGTCCCTTTCTGAATATGCACGGCGATTTGCCCGCCTGGTACGCACTGGAGATGATGGCGCAAACCATCGGCGTCTGGTCCGGCTGGCATGGGCGGCAGCGCGGCGAGCCGCCCCGTCCCGGACTGCTATTGGGCGCGCGCGCCTTACACTGCGCCCGGCCGGTATTCCCCCATGGCAGCGAGCTGGATATCAGTATCAGCCTGTTGCTGCGGGATGAGCGTATCGGCAGCTTTGAATGCCGGATAGAGTGCGCCGGCGACACCCTTGCTTCCGGGCGGCTGAATACTTATCAGCCCGATGAAAATGAAATTAACCCATTATTACAGGAATAAGACGATGACACGCTCGGTATTGGTGACGGGAGCCAGTAAGGGAATAGGACGCGCGATAGCCTGCCAGCTGGCGCGGGACGGCTTTACGGCAATCGTTCACTATCATCATGACCGGGCAGGGGCGGAGGAAACGCTGCTGCGGATAACGGCGCAGGGCGGCCGGGGACGGATTATCGCCTTTGATGTCGCCGACCGCGACGCATGCCGTCAGGCGATAACGGCGGATATCGACCAGCACGGCGCGTATTACGGCGTGGTCAGCAATGCCGGCATGACCCGCGACGGCGCCTTCCCGGCGCTGGACGGCGAGGATTGGGACAGTGTAATGCATACCAATCTCGACAGTTTCTATAACGTGTTGCATCCCTGCATCATGCGGATGATCGGCCTGCGCGACGGCGGGCGCATCATCACCCTGTCCTCGGTATCCGGTCTCATCGGCAACCGGGGACAGGTCAACTACAGCGCGGCCAAGGCCGGCATTATCGGCGCCACCAAGGCGCTGGCGGTTGAGCTGGCGAAACGGCATATCACCGTTAACTGCATTGCGCCGGGGCTGATTGATACCGGCATGATCGACCTGGACGCGCGCGCCCTGGACCAGGCCATGGGCCTTATCCCGATGAAACGCATGGGGCAGGCGGATGAAGTGGCGGGACTTGCCGGCTACCTGATGTCGGACATAGCCGGTTATATCACACGCCAGGTCATCTCCATTAACGGAGGCATGCTATGAACCGCCGCGTGGTGATTACCGGCATGGGCGGCGTCACCGCCTTTGGCGAAAGCTGGCAGGCGGTGGCGCAAGGCCTTAAGCGCCTGGAAAACGCCGTGGTCGCCATGCCGCAGTGGCGCGAGTTCGACGGGTTGAATACCCTGCTGGCCGCCCCGCTGCCCGCCTTTGCGCTGCCCGAACATTATACCCGCAAGCGCATCCGCTCCATGGGCCGGGTAGCGCTGCTGGCGACCCGGGCCACCGAACTGGCGCTGGAACAGGCGGGGCTGCTGAATGATGCCATCCTGACCGGCGGCGAAACAGGCATTGCCTACGGCTCGTCCACCGGCAGCACCAAACCCATCAGCGATTTCGCCACCATGCTGACGGAGAAACACACCCACAATATCACCGGCACCACCTATGTGCAGATGATGCCGCATACCACGGCGGTCAATGCCGGATTGTTCTTCGGCCTGCGCGGCCGGGTAATCCCCACCTCCAGCGCCTGCACCTCCGGCAGCCAGGCCATCGGGTATGCCTATGAAGCCATCAAGCATGGCTACCAAACGGTCATGGTGGCCGGCGGCGCCGAGGAACTCTGTCCTTCCGAGGCGGCGGCCTTCGATACGCTGTTTGCCACCAGCCAGCTTAACGACGCGCCGAAGCTCACACCCGCCCCCTTTGATGTCAACCGGGACGGACTGGTCATTGGCGAAGGTGCGGGCACGCTGGTATTGGAAGCGCTGGATTTTGCCCGGGCCAGGGGCGCCACTATTTATGGCGAGCTGGTGGGGTTCGCCACCAACTGCGATGCCAGCCATATTACCCAGCCGCAGCAGTCCACCATGCAAATCTGTATGGCGCAGGCGCTGCAAAACGCCGGCGTGTCCAGCGGGGACATCGGCTATATCAGCGCGCACGGCACCGCCACGGAACGCGGCGACATTGCCGAGAGCCGCGCCACCGCCGCGCTATTCGGTAATACCACGCCGATATCCTCGCTGAAGAGCTATTTCGGCCACACGCTGGGCGCCTGCGGCGCGCTGGAAGCCTGGATGAGCCTGGAAATGATGCGCGAGGGCTGGTTTGCCCCAACGCTTAACCTGCGCCAGCCGGACCCGGAATGCGGCGATTTGGACTATATCACCGGCCAGCCCAGGCTCATCGACACCGGTTATATCCAGTCCAATAACTTTGCCTTCGGCGGTATTAATACTTCACTGATTATTAAACGCTGGGCACACTGACGCCGCCCGCGCGCTCATCCACCAAGCCGATGCCCGTTCCATTGGTGCCGCCGGTCGCGGCATTGGCAAGAATATAGCCCCATAACACGGCCATGGCATGCAGTGAATCGCCATATTCTTTAGAACCGGAACACGACAAATCCATACGGCCTATTTCCATGGCCAGAACGAGCAGCGACACGGCAAAACTTTTCTGCCCTTTGCAGCTGCTATCTATATGCCTCAGCATACCGATGCCCGGATGGTCATCACCCTTATTTATTATTTCACATGCCTTTTTCTTTGCGCGGCCATGAATTAAGTTCTGCGCTTTCGATTCAGCCAGCCGTATAACGGCAATCCCGATAAAATAAACCTTTTCTTCAACTGTCTGTTGTTTATCTCCCAGGGACGGCAAAGGGACCATAAGGTCGTTAATGATAAGGGTAGCTCTTGCCATTGACGGCTCATCAAGTAATGGTACGATAGCGCCCATCTTGGGGTGAGAACTGTTTGTGGCGCCAAAAGACCACTGTTGGTCGCCATGATGAAAATAATTGCCGACATAAGCCAGCATATCGGCCATGCGCTGCATTACGCGCCGGAAAAAAGGCTTGTGAACGGGCATATTAGTAGCGCTAGCATTTATAGATATTTGACTATTACTGATCGAGTTTACCTCGGATATAAGCGGTTGATTGGCCTCCTCAGCATAATCAAGGTAATCATTATTTATATCATGCCGTATATTGGTTGCCGAAAAATACCACATAACCTTCCTTGGTAACGATAAATTAAATATAAGCACCTTTTCCCGGCCCATTTAATGATAAACCAACGCGGTTGTACATGTACTTTTATGCAATGATAATTTGACGATCCTTGCTTAATATTGCTTAAACCAAACAAACCGGGACAGCAAGCGAACACCGGACGCCTATTTTTTAGGTTTTGCCGCGATCATCTCCACCTGAACGGAAGGATCCATGGCCTCCACCGCCTTTTGCAGCTCCGCCAGGGCGAATTTCAGGGAGGCGATCTCCTGCTGCAGCGCCCGCACTTCGAGCGAAGTGCGGTTGGCTTTGGGAAACGCGTCAAGCACGTCATGTTCATGAAACATGCGCACCTGACGGTTATCCAGGTTAACCATCTGATATTTCAGGCGGCCGCTGTTGATGGCGTTATAAACCGTCTTGCGGCTGACCATTGCTATCTCAATCACCTGGCTTATTCTTAACATCGCATTTCTCTGAAGGCGTAGGGAGATTCCGGCTTCATTCTAACGGGTAGTGATGGATTCAGTGAACAGTTTCGCGATGCCCTCCGGCGAGTTTCCGCCGATTTTGTTAACCTGCTCAATATCCCCCAGCAATGCAAACAGGGATTGGATAATGGCCACTTTTTCGCACGACGGATCGATGGCCATTAACACCACGACGGCCGGTTTTACCACCGCTTGTGGCTCATCGGTGCGATGGAACTCCACCCCCGCCTGGTTTACCGCGACGGCAAAGCCGGTGGCGAGCACATGTTCAAACTCGGTATGGGGTATGGCGATACTGTGCGTCTCCATATCGATGCCGGTGGGATAAACCGCTTCCCGATCAAGCACGCCCTGGCGAAAGCTTGCTTTGACCAAGCCGTCCGCGTACAGGCTGTCCGCCATCAGGGTCAGCAGTTCATCACGGCTTATCGGCTGGGTAATGGTGAAGACGCGCTCGGCGCTGAACATCATGATTATTCTCCCATCTCTGTGCCGGCGGCGCCCGTTTGCGCCGCCAACCGGTCCTCACGGAGGATTTTTTTGCGGTTCCATAGCGCCAGCAGCAGCGCCAAGAGGATCAGCACGCCGACGCCGATGGCCTTGAAATAGAACCCCTGGATAATGACCCAGGGCAGCATTGCGCCGGCATAATCAACGCTGCTGATACTGGTTGCGCCATGGGGTAACGAGAACCCGGTGCTGACGGCGGTACTGGTCACCAGCGGCGCCAGGCTGGTGCCGATTAACAGCGCCAGGCTCAGGGTAAGCAGGCCGGTGAGCAGGGTGCGGAACATATCGCCCCGGCATACGGCGGTCACCAGCACAAAGGCAAACGGCAGGCCCGTCAGCGAGGCGAACGGCAGAAACTGATTACCGGGGATAATCGCCGCCAGCACCAGCATAATCGGGATCATCAGCATCGACACCGACAGGGTAACCGGATGGCCGACGCTGACGGCGGAATCCAGCCCGATGGAAATTTTGCCGAACGAACCGGCCCGGGACTGCGCAATTTCCTGGATACGCTCGCTGATGGGATAGACCCCTTCCATCAACATCTTGGCCATGCGGGGGATAATGGTCATCACCGCGGCCATGGTGATGGCGGTTTGCAGGATGGCCTTCACATCAACCCCGGCGATAACGGCCAGGATGGCGCCGATAATCGCGCCCAGGCAGGCGGGATCGCCTAATATCGATAAGCGCTTTTGAATCACATCGGTATCGATTTTAATATCGCGCACGCCGGGGATACGATCGACTATCGCGTTAACCAGCCAGGCGGCGGGCACAAACGACGCGGAAAAACCATGCGGCACCGAGATACCCGGCAAATTGAGGTATTTTTCCACATCGGCGGTGGTGCGATCGGCTATCACCATGGTGACGATACAGTTCAGCCCGGCGGCCAGCACCCCCAGCCAGAGGTTACCGGTGATAATGGCCACCAGCGAGCCGGTAAACGCGTGATGCCACAGGTTCCAGATATCCACGTTCAGGATACGGGTGGTCTTGGTATAGAGCATCAGGACATTGATGGCGACGCACACCGGGATCACCAGCGCGCCGACCCGGGTACCCATGGCCACGGCGGCGGCGGCGGGCCATCCCATGTCCAATACCGTCAGGTTCAGGCCGAACCGCTCGACAATGGCATGGCTGACGGGCGTTAACGAATCAATCATCAGGTTAACGGTAATGCTTAATCCGATAAAACCGATCCCCACCATCAGCCCGGCTTTAATCGATTTGGCGATGGATAAACGCAGCAGCAATCCCAGCAGAATGAAGATCAGGGGCATCATGACCGAGGCCCCCATGCTCACGATATAATCGATAACAAACATGGTATTAACCCTCGGCGAGAATCAATTCTTTAACGCTGCTGAATACTTTGTCGGTCCCCATGCCGGTCAACAGGGGCAAAGCGTTAATGACCGGTACGGACACTTTCACCGGCGAGGTGGAAACGATAAAGTCCACATCGTCGCGGGTGGCGGCTTCCGCCACGGTACCCTGTGATATGCGCACCTTATCCAGCAAGTTTTCCCCCTGCAGGTAAGCTTCCAGTTTTTTCAGCGCCACGGTGCTGGTGGCAACGCCGGCGCCGCAGCAAATCATCATATGTTTCATAGTCAGTTCCCAGTCGAAGAAGTGGGATGATTAAAACATGTTAATGAATCGCTAAATGTGATCGATGTGTAATTTTACACACTGAGATGACAATATATTTTTAACTACACTATTATCCTTATATATGTTGTTGATATATAATTGTTTATATTATAAAAAACATTATGGCCGTGTGTTCCACTGTGTAACACCCACCAGCCGGGTTAAGCGGGTATCCACCGCTGCCCGCGGCCGGGGCCAAAAAACAGGCGCGGCAACGGGTTAAGCGATCGCTTGTCCGCCCTGATCGGGTAAAGTAAGAGCGGATATTCCCGGCAACGGTATAAGGACAGGGTTAATGACGGACAAAACATGCGTATTATTTGATTGTGACGGCACGCTGGTGGACAGCGAGATCTTGTGTTGCGAGGCCTATGTGCTCCTGTTCGCCCAATACGGCATTGCGCTGACGCTTACCGATGCCATCAGGGATTTCAAAGGCGTAAAACTCAATGACATCTTCGATCGTATGAGGGAACAGCACGGCCTGCGCCAGCGGGCGGATATCCTGGAAGCCGAGTACCGCGCGCATGTAGCCCGGCTGTTTGATGAGCGGCTGGTTGCCATCGAGGGCGTGCGCGAGCTTTTGCAGCGGATCGTCGTACCGATGGCGGTGGTGTCCAACGGTCCGGTCAGTAAAATGGAGCACTCGCTTGGCCTGACGTCGCTGCTGCCGTTTTTTGCGCAACGTCTGTTCAGCGGTTACGATGTGCAGCGCTGGAAGCCCGACCCGGCGGTGATCCATCATGCCGCCGCCCAGCTGGGGGTACCGGTGGCGCAATGCATTTTAGTCGAGGATTCGGTGTCCGGCGTCCAGGCGGGCATCGCCGCCGGCATGCCGGTATTTTACTATTGCGCCGATGCGCATAATCCGCCGATTGACCACCCGCTGGTCACCCGCTTTGATGATATGGGTCAGCTGCCGGCGTTATGGCGCGCGCGGGGATGGGCGTTGACCGGCGCACCGGAAGTATTGGTATGATCGGCCAGGATTATTATTCCTTCGGCGGACTGGCCTCGCCGCCGGCATCCGCGGCCTTATCTTTACCCGTGCCCGTCAGCAGCGTTTCCAGCGCGTCGCCGCCCACATGGCGGAAGTCCTGTCCCTTAACAAAATAGAAAATATATTCGCAGATATTCTGGCAGCGATCGCCGATACGCTCGATGGAGCGGGCGCAAAACAGCGCCGTCAGCACGCTGGGAATAGTGCGGGGATCTTCCATCATATAGGTCATCAGCTGACGGACGATACCCTCGTATTCCTGGTCGACTTTTTTATCCTCGCGATAAATCCGGATCGCCTCATCCAAATCCATGCGCGCAAAGGCGTCCAGCACGTCATGAAGCATCTGCACCGTATGGCGTCCAAGCGACTCCAGGCTGACCAGCATCTGCAAATGCTGCTGGGAGTATTTTTCCAGCGCGGTACGGCAGATTTTATCCGCGCCGTCGCCGATACGCTCCAGTTCGGATATGGTTTTGATGATCGATATCACCAGGCGTAAATCGCTGGCGGTAGGCTGGCGCTTGGCAATAATACGCACACAGGCCTCATCAATGGCCACCTCCATCGCATTCACCTTGACGTCCCCGGCGATGACCCGTTTGGCCAATTCTTCATCCTGGCTGTGCATCGCGCTGATGGCGTCGGTAAGCTGTTGCTCCACCAGGCCGCCCATCGCCATCACCTGGGTGCGTATGTGTTCCAGTTCGGCGTTAAACTGGCCGGAAATATGCTTATTGAGATTCAGGTTTTCCATGATATATCCCGTTATTAACCATAGCGGCCAGTAATATAATCTTCGGTTTGTTTGTTCTTCGGTGCGGTGAAAATGCTATCCGTATCGTTGAATTCAATTAACTCGCCGAGATACATAAATGCCGTGTGATCGGAGCAACGCGCCGCCTGCTGCATATTATGCGTCACTATCACCACGGTATAATCCGCTTTCAATTCTGAAATCAGCTCTTCGATACGTCCGGTCGAGATCGGATCCAGGGCTGAACAGGGCTCATCGAGCAACAGCACATCGGGGCGAATGGCAATGCCGCGCGCGATACATAAACGCTGCTGCTGGCCGCCGGACAGGCTATAACCGCTCTGGTGCAATTTGTCCTTGGTTTCGTTCCACAGCGCCGCTTTGGTCAGCGACCACTGCACGCGCTCCTCCATCTCGCTGCGCGACAGTTTCTCAAACAGGCGCACGCCGAACGCGATATTGTCATAAATAGACATCGGAAAGGGGGTCGGCTTCTGGAACACCATGCCGACCCGGGCGCGCAGCAGGGAAACATCGCGCTTATCGGTGAGGATATTGTCCCCGTCCAGCAGGATCTCCCCTTCGGCGCGCTGCTCCGGATAAAGCTGGTACATTTTATTAAAGCAACGCAACAGCGTGGATTTACCGCAGCCGGACGGGCCGATAAAAGCCGTCACCTGGTTACGGGCAATGTCCAGGCTGATATTTTTCAGCGCATGAAATTTACCGTAATAAAAATTCAGATCGCGAACCTGTACTTTGCTGTCGTTGGCGTTGTTGATCCCGCTCATGCAACACTCTCTCTTTCGATCAAAGACGCGTCGGCGCCTGACGCTTAATAGGTTTTTTTGGCGAAAATAATCCGCGCGATAATGTTCAGCAACAGCACGCACAGGGTAATCAGCAGCACGCCGGCCCAGGCCAGCTGTTGCCATTCGGCAAACGGGCTCATGGCGAATTTGAAAATCGTCACCGGCAGGTTGGCGATGGGCTGCATGAGATCGGTACTCCAGAACTGGTTGGAGAGCGAGGTAAACAGCAGCGGCGCCGTTTCGCCGGCAATGCGCGCCACCGCCAGCAATACGCCGGTGATGATGCCGGAAACCGAGGCCTTAAGCGTGATGGCGGAAATCATTTTCCATTTCGGCGTACCCAACGCATAGGCAGCCTCACGCAGCGTATCGGGCACCAGCCGCATCATGTTTTCCGTGGTACGGATAACAATCGGCACCTGCAGCAGCGCCAGGGCGATCACCCCGGCCCAGCCGGAGAAATGCTCCATTTTCGCCACCACCAGCGTATAGACAAACAAACCGATAACGATGGACGGCGCGGACAGCAGGATATCGTTAATAAAACGGATCACTTCCGCCAGCGCGGACTTACGCCCGTATTCCGCCAGGTAAATCCCCGCCATGATGCCCAGGGGCGTGCCGAAAACAGTGGCCCAGAGAATCAGCAATCCGCTGCCGGCCAGGGCATTGGCCAGCCCTCCGCCGGCGGTATTGGGCGGCGGCGTCATTTCGGTAAACAACGCCAGCGACATACCGTCAAAACCCCGGCTTACCGTGGTCAGCAAGATCCAGCATAACCAGAACAGGCCGAAGGCCATGGTGATCATGGATAATAACAGCGCCAGACGGTTCTTCTGCCGCCGCCAGGACTGCATTTTACGCCGCGCTTCCATTTGTGGCGCGGTATGGGTCATTTGGTGCTCGACGGTCGCCATTATTTGACCCCCTCGTTTTTCGCCAGGCGCATTATCATGAATTTGGAGCAGGCCAGCACGATAAAGGTAATCACAAACAGGATTAACCCCAGCTCCATCAGCGCGGCGGTATGCAGACCCGCCTGGGCTTCGGCGAACTCATTGGCCAGCGCCGAGGTAATGCTGTTGCCCGGGCTAAACAGGGAAATGCTGTCCAGCTGGTTGGTATTGCCGATGATAAAGGTCACCGCCATGGTTTCGCCCAGCGCCCGTCCCAGGCCCAGCATCACGCCGCCGATCACGCCGTTTTTGGTGAAGGGCAGCACGATACGCCAGATCACTTCCCAGGTGGTGCAGCCGATACCGTAGGCCGACTCCTTCATCAACACCGGCGTTTGCTCAAACACATCGCGCATCACGGCGGCAATATACGGGATGATCATGATAGCCAGGATAATACCGGCGGCCAGGATGCCGATACCAAACGCCGGCCCCGAAAACAGGACGCCGATAAAAGGGATGGTCGACATCACATCGCCCAGGGGCTGTTGAAAATACTGGGCGAACAGGGGAGCAAAAACAAACAACCCCCACATGCCGTAGACAATGCTTGGGATGGCCGCCAACAGCTCAATGGCGACGCCAAGGGGACGCTTCAACCAGTTGGGGGCAAGCTCGGTAAGGAACAGGGCGATGCCGAAGCTGACCGGAACGGCAATCAGCAACGCGATAAAAGAGGTCACCAGGGTGCCGTAGATAGGAACCAGCGCGCCGAATTTTTCACCGGGCGGATCCCACTCCTTGGTCCACAGGAACGCGAAGCCGAACTTTTCCATGCTCGGCCACGAAGCGACAATCAGCGAAACGATAATTCCGCCCAACATCAATAAGGTAATCAATGCGGCCAACCTGACCAACGTACCGAATATCAGGTCGCCTTGTTTACCGGGGGCATGCCGTGCCGGCGTATTGTCAGCCATAGAGTACTCTTTTTGTTGGTTCGTAATCCCTTCCCGTAAGGGAAGGGACGAAACACAAGGACTTAGTAGAGCGCTTTACCGTTACTGTCTTTGATATTGGCCTTCCAGGCGGCGCGGATCTGTTCGACCACGTCCTTTGGCAAGGTGGCGTAGTCAAGGGCGTTAGCCTGGTCGGCACCCTTGTTGTAGGCCCAATCGAAGAATTTCAGGGTTTCGCGGCCCTGCTCAGGCTTGGTTTGGGTAGTATGCAACATAATAAACGTGGTGGAGGTGATCGGCCAGGCATTGTTGCCCTTCTGGTTAGTCAGATCCTGGGCAAAAGATTGCTGCCAGTTGACGCCTTTCGCCGCCGCGCTGAAGTTATCCTGCGTCGGCATTACCGGCTTGCCGTCGGCGGAAATCAGCTTGGTGTAGGCCAGGTTGTTCTGCTTAGCGTAGGCGTACTCCACATAACCGATGGAACCCGGCAAACGCTGGACAAAGGCGGCGATGCCGTCATTGCCCTTGCCGCCCAGTCCGACCGGCCAGTTAACCGTGGAACCGGCGCCGATTTTTTCTTTCCAGGTCGCATTCACCTTGGACAGATAGCTGGTGAAGACAAACGACGTGCCGGAACCATCGGCGCGGCGTACCACGGCGATATTCTGATCAGGCAGCTTCAGGCCCGGGTTCAGCTTGGTGATGGCCGGGTCGTTCCATTTTTTGATGTTGCCCAGGTAAATTTCACCCAGGGTATGGCCGTCCAGGGTCAGTTCGCCGCTTTTGATTCCCGGTACGTTGATGGCCAGCACCACGCCGCCAATCACGGTCGGAAATTGGAATAAACCTTCTTTCTTCAGGTCGCCATCGCTTAAAGGAGCATCGGACGCGCCGAAATCAACGGTATTGGCGATAATCTGTTTAATGCCGCCGGAAGAACCGATGCCCTGGTAGTTAACCTTTACGCCGGTTTCTTTTTGATAGGTATCAGCCCATTTAGCATAAACCGGGGCGGGGAATGTGCCGCCGGCACCTGTCAGGTTGGCGGCAGCGAACGAAGAAATACTCGCCAGGGCGAACGTAGCTGCTACAACACTGGCAACGGTGGTATGCATCAGTCTCATAATCCCTCCTGTGGGATATTTAAAATCGGCCCATGGCCGTTTTCTTCAATTATTATAATTGCTGCAGGAGGGAAAATAGGACAATTAGGTTACAGATACATGTCGGTAATATGACATTTTTATGACACCGGGATGGGTACCTATTTTAATGGCATATTAGCCTTTTTTTTCAATCCCCGCCTCCGCAATCCGATCAATATCGCGCATAATGCCGGCGGCCGGCCGATGGTGCGCCAGTTCGCCGGCCATATACGCCATATAGGGCGCGATATGGGAAAAAATAGCTTTATAGCCGGGGCAAAGATGATTATGCCACTGGCCCCCGATGCGGTGAATACGGTGCTTAGGACAGCCGCCGTGACAGGCAAACCGATAGTCGCATGACAAACACGGCGTCGCCACATTGGCTTTTAGCTGGCCGAACTGGCGCTGTTTTTTCCCACCGGCCATGGCGGCCAGGTTCCCTGTCATCAGATTGCCCAGTCTATGCTCAGGGTAGACGAAATGATCGCAGCTATAGATATCGCCGTTCTGCTCGACGACCAGGCCCTGGCCGCAGGTGGGCTGCATCACGCACAGGCTTGGCATCACGCCGCACCAGGCGGCCAGCGCATTATCGAATAGCTGCACAAACACCGTGCCGACATCATGCCGTACCCAGTAGTCAAACAGGGTATTGATAAACGTGCCGTAGGCTTCGCCGCTCACCGACCATGGCGTCAGCGTTTTATCCGCCGTCGACCGGGGATAAATCAATTCCCCCCGCGCGGCTCCGGACAACCTTTGTTCCACGGCCGGGATAAATTGCACATACTGCGCGCCCAGCTCTTGCGTGATAAAAAGATATATTTCCAGCGGCGCCTGGGCGGTTTTATCGTTCACCACGCTCAATACGTTGTAATCTATATGATATTCCTTAAATATCCGGATGGCGTTGATCACGCTGTCAAATACCGGCCGGCCGCTGGCGGTATGGCGATAATGATTATGCAGCCTGGCGGTGCCGTCCACGGAAATACCCAGCAGGAAATGATTATCGGCAAGAAAACGGCCCCATTGATCGTTTATCAATACGCCGTTGGTTTGCATGCTGTTGGTAATCCTTTTTCCCCGTGCGTAACGCTGCTGATAGCGCAGCGCGGCGGCATAAAAGTCAATTCCGGCCAGGGTCGGCTCGCCGCCCTGCCAGGCAAACATGACCTCGTCGCCAGCGCTGGCGTCAATATACTGCTTAATAAATTCCCTGAGCACATCGTCGGCCATATGCTTCGACGCCGATGCTCCGGCGGGTAACAGGGTATTTTTTTTGTCCACATAAAAACAATAATCGCAGTGAATATTGCATTGATAACTGGTGGGTTTCGCCATCAGGGAAAACGGGCGTTTCATAACCGCGACTCCAAACAATATTGCGCGTCAAATACCATGCCGCACCGGCAGCGGCGGCAGTTAACCGGTAAATTCATCCGGCAACAGTCCCTGTAGCTTGAGCTCACTGCCATGGCGGATGGCGGTTTCCGTTTCGCAACCCGCGTATTCGGCAATTTCACGCCAGGTCCATTCATAGCCCGGCCATTGCCGGTATAAATAGTGAATGCCCAGTAATACCCGTTGCTGGGATTTATCGTAGGCCATGCTGGCCAGCCTTTTTTCCGCCTCGCCCAGATCACGCGCCAGCCGCATGAACAAATAGACATTCAGGCGCGGATAGCGGCATAAAAACCGCTGCGGCTGATAGGGGGTAATGCGCGTTACCGTAGCGGTGCGCTGCACGCGCGAGGAACAGTGGTAAAACGTATTACCGAACAGGCTGCGGTAGCCGAAAAAATCACCGGGGCCAAACAGGCGGATCAGGCACACCTTACCGTTCTCCAGCATATGGTACAGCCCCACCAATCCACTGTGCAGGTAATAAAAAGAGAGGGCCTCATCCTCCTGGGGATAAATGCGCGTTTGCTTCGGCAACTGATCCAGCCGGGTAAACATGGCGTGTTCGCTGCCGGACAATTCTGCGAATACGGCGCGGCCCTCGTCCCCATCCTCAGAATTTTTGTCTTTTTTCCTCAATTTTTACTCCCTTGGTCGGCAGGCCGGTATCATAATCCCTGACCACCGGCGAGACGTAATCATCCGGTTTAGGACGAAACGCGCCCAGCCATTGCTCATGCCTGTCGGGCCGCCACGGGCGCATGGCCCAGCGATAGCTGCGAAACGGATCGCGAATACTATCCATATAGTCTACTAAGCTATCATGCAATGCATTACGCCGTTCCGCATAGTCGTCCCGGCCAATCAGGTTTATCAGTTCCTCGGGATCGTTGCGCCGGTCATAGAGTTCATCATCGTCAAACAGATTAATCACCAGTTTTAAATCATTGGTGACCCAGGCGCGCATCGGGATAAAACCGCCGAAGCTGTCATGTTCTATTTCATAACGGTTAAATTCCACCATGACCGACCGCTCCCGTTCCCGCTCCGCCGACGACAGCATAGGCAGCAGGCTTTCGCCGTGCAGCGACGGCGGCACCGGGATACCGGCAATCGATAATAACGTCGGCAACAGGTCGATATGGCTCACCGGTGTATCAATCTCCCGCGCCGGCAGGCCGGGCCCGTGGATGATAAAGGGAATGCGGCAGATGTCGTCATAGCCTGCCGAGCCTTTGCTGATAAGTTGATGCGCTCCCATCATTTCACCGTGATCGGAGGTATACACTATCCAGGTATTTTCCCATTCGTCGGGGGTAAGGTGGTTCAGCACGCGTCCTATCTGGTCGTCGACAAAATCATTGCAGGCAAAATAAATCGGATGATGATAGGTGGCGCCATCCGTTACCGGCGACGGCATCGCCCTGGCCCACAAACGCTGGTGCATCGGTTTATCGCTGAGATCATCGGTTCCTTTTGCGCCCAGCGGGTAATGGAAATCGGCAAAACGGTCGAGATAACGCGGCGGGCAGGTAAAGGGATGATGCGGCTCATCGTAAGAAAGCACCAGCAGGAACGGTTTCTCGCGCCGCAGGCGCTGCTTATCGATAAAATGTATCGCGCGCTGGCTGATGCGATAGCCCCAGGTAAATTCATCATCAATCTGATGTTGTTCAAGTTCTTCCTTTGAATTCAGCCCGTTGCGCCATAAGCTGATTTTTTCTTCCGGCAGGTCATGCAGGTAATTAGCGCCATCGTACCAATATTCCGCCGCCCATTCCGGCGGACAGATGCCGGTGCCGAAATAGTCGTGGCCATCAAGATGCCATTTACCGATATAGGCGGTTTGCCAGCCGGCATCCTGAAAATAGTTGCCCAGGGTGCGCATATTCTTACCCGGCGCCAGATTATTGGTCCAGGGACCGCTTTGGTTGGAATACAGGCCGGTGAACAGGCCCGCGCGCGCCGGGGTGCACAGCGGCGCGGTGGTAAATGCCGAATTGAATTTGGCCCCGCGCCCGGCCAGCGCATCGATATGCTCGGTATGCAGGGGAAGGCCGGTATAGCACCCGACCATATTGGTGGCCTGCGTATCGGTCATGATAAAAATAATATTAGGTTGCATCAGGCGATTTCCTCCCGGGTTTTGGTTTTTCTCAAACCGGCGAATATCAGCCAGCCGGAAATGGCGACAACGGTTATGCCCGCGATCCAGCATAACCAGAGGCTGTGCCAGCCACCGAAGCGGGCGAGAAAGGCATAAATAAATATCATCGCCGCAATAACGCCGACGGAGGCGATTTTTACCGACCGCCACGGCGACATATCCACCGCCAGGGAATCATGGAAGACAAACGGGGTGGCGCGCGGCGCAAGTTTACCGATAACCAGCATCACCAACGCGTTCAGGCAAAACGTTATCGCCAGCACATACAGGAAATGAATAGGGAAATGGAAAACGTAATTGATCAGGATATAGCTGACGATACCTAACAGCAGCGCCAGCTTAGCCGCCATGGCCGGGATACGCGGGAAAAAGAACCCCATGATGATAATGGTGACCAGGGGAACGTTGTACACCCCGTTAAGCTGCTTCATCCAGCTGTATAATCCTTCGGGGGCATTGGCAATGCCGGGGGCCACCACCACCGACACCAGCGCCAGGATCAGGGCGAAATAACGCCCCACCAACACCTGTTTTTTGGACGTGGCGTCAGGATTGATAATACGGCTGTAGATACCCATGCTGAATAAGGTGCTGGCGCTGTTTAAAAACCCGTTGAACACGCTGATAATGGCGCCGAACAGCACGGCGCCGAAAAAACCGACCAGGGGCGCGGGCAGGATCTGGTTGACCAGCACCGGGTAGGCCATATCCGCCTTGGGCAGCCCTTGATACAGGTGATAGGCGATAACGCCGGGCAGGACCAGGATTATCGGGTCGAGCATTTTCAGCAGCGCCGTCAGCAGCGCGCCTTTTTGCCCTTCGGCCAGGTTCTTGGCGGCCAGGGTACGCTGGACGATGCCCTGGTTGGTACACCAGTAAAAGGTATTCACCAGCACCAGGCCGGTCAAGGCGGCGCCGATGGGCACCGGGTCATGGGCGCCACCGATGGAGTTGAGGCGCTCGGCATGATCCGCCGTCAGTGTATTCAGGCCGGCGATAACACTGCCGCCGCCAAGCGCCATCAGCCCGAAAAACGGCACCATCAGCCCGCCAATCACCAGGCCGATGCCATTGACGACATCGGCGACGGCAATCGCGCGCAGTCCGCCGATAACCGCGTACAGGGTGCCTATCGCGCCAAGGGCTATCACCATGACTATCGTCGCGCTGCCCTGGCTCAGCCCGGTAAGGTCGCTGAAATGAAACAGGCTGTTGAGCGCCAGCGAGCCGGAGTAGAGTACTATGGGCAGAAAACAGACGCCGGTGGCGATTAAAAAACAGCAGTCCACCATAATACGCGTGGTTTTGTCGTAGCGTTCTTCGATAAAATCCGGAATGGTAATAATGCCCCGCTGCAAATAACGCGGTAAAAACACCAGCGCCAGCAGGACCAGGGGAATAGCTGAAATCACCTCCCATGCCATCACCGACATGCCGAATTTATAGGCCTGTCCGCTCAGGCCGACCAATTGTTCCGTTGAAAGATTGGTCAGCATCAGCGATGCGGCAATTATTGGCGCTTTAAGGGAACGACCGGCCAGGAAATAGCCCTGCTGGGTATGGGTATCGTTTTTCCTTACTTTCCACCAGGTAACAATAGCGACAAGGCACGTAAAAAATACAAAAGAAAATATCTGTAGGCTATTCATAAATCGCACCTTTTAGTTATAAAAATATCAGCATAGATGTGACCCTTCCAATAAAATCAGAATAGTGGGCGGTCGATTAATGAGAGAAATGCGCAGCTTAAGCCGTTACGATTATTCCGTTCGGTACAGGCAAGCGGCGAGCGGAACCATGCCGCACGTCAGGCGGCATTTCCCGCGGTAAAAACCCAGGAGAAAGTCGTCGCAGGCCAGACAAGCCGGTAATAGTGTATTGTTGACATGACAGATGTTTTACACTTTTCAGCACCCTATTTTTATGACCGTTGTCATAAGCCGGCATGACCCCGCTCACATAATCATTATTGTTATATTCCGGGTGGGAACAAGAAGTTTCTCGTAAATAACCATGCGTAAATTAATTAAGCTTATTTGAATTACGCATTTGCAATATCAATATAAGGAAAAGGATTTATTGGGGTGTGATCGGGCAAAAAAAAATCCGCTGGGGCTTTGCCATCCCCACCGGATCCGATTAACGCTGTGTCGGTTTTTGCGATCACTTTGCAAGCGGCGGCTTAGGTGCCGCCGCAGACGCGGGGTTACTCCACCGTCACCGATTTTGCCAGATTACGCGGCTGGTCGACATCCGTGCCTTTGATCAGCGCAATATGATACGCCAGCAGCTGCAACGGCACCGTGTAGAATATCGGCGCCACAATCTCTTCTACGTGCGGCAGCGGGATGATTTTCATATTTTCGCTGTCGGTAAAACCGGCGTTCTCTTCGGCAAAGACATATAACAGGCCGCCGCGGGCGCGCACTTCCTCGATGTTCGACTTGAGTTTTTCCAGCAATTCATTATTGGGGGCAATAACGATTACCGGCATATCGGCGTCGATCAGCGCCAGCGGGCCGTGTTTCAGCTCGCCCGCCGCATAGGCTTCGGCGTGGATATACGAAATTTCCTTGAGCTTCAGCGCGCCTTCCATGGCGATGGGGTAAAGCTCGCCGCGCCCGAGAAACAGGGCGTGATGTTTATCAGAGAACCCTTCCGCCAGCTGTTCAATCGGCTTATCCAGCGCCAGCATTTGCTCGATACGGGCCGGCAGGGCCTGCAGCGCATGCACAATCTGCTGCTCGACCTGGCTATCCATGCCCTTCAGGCGGCCCAGGCGCGCCACCAGCATCAGCAATACCGTTAACTGGGTGGTGAAGGCCTTGGTGGAAGCCACGCCGATTTCCGTCCCGGCGCGGGTCATCAGCGCCAGATCGGATTCGCGCACCAGCGAGGAGCCGGCCACGTTACACACCGCCAGCGAGCCGAGGTAGCCCAGGGTTTTGGTCAGGCGCAGGGCCGCCAGGGTATCGGCGGTTTCGCCGGATTGCGACAGGGTAATGATCAGGCTGCCCGGCCGCACGGCGGATTTGCGATAGCGGAACTCGGAGGCGATTTCCACATCGCAGGGCACGCCGGCCAGCGCCTCGAACCAGTATTTCGATACCATGGCCGAATGGTACGAGGTGCCGCAGGCGATGATTTGCACATGCTGTACCTGCTCCAGCAAACGATCGCCGGCCTCGCCCAGTTCGGATAACGTGATCTGGCCGTGTAAAAAACGGCCCGCCAGGGTGTTTTTAATCGCCTGCGGCTGTTCAAAAATCTCTTTTTGCATGTAGTGGCGATAGATGCCCTTATCGCCGGCGTCGTATTTTACCTGGGACTCAATCTCCGCCCGTTGCACCGGGTTGCCGCGCGTATCCCATACGCGCACCGTGCGGCGGGTAATTTCGGCGATATCGCCCTCTTCCAGGAACATAAACCGGCGGGTGACCGGCAGCAGCGCCAGCTGATCGGACGCCAGGAAGTTTTCGCCCACGCCCAGGCCAATCACCAGCGGACTACCGGATCGCGCCGCCACCAGCACGCTTGGGTCCTTGCTGTCCATGATAACTGTGCCATAGGCGCCGCGCAGCTGCGGGATCACGCGCAGGATCACTTCAGCCAGCGTGCCGCCGCCCTGGCGCTGTTCCCAATGCACCAGGTGGGCGATAACCTCGGTATCGGTTTCGGACGCGAATACATAGCCGCGCTCCACCAGCAGTTTACGCAGCGGTTCATGGTTTTCAATGATACCGTTATGCACCACCACGATATGCCCGGAGACATGGGGATGGGCATTATTTTCCGAGGGTTCCCCGTGGGTGGCCCAACGGGTATGGGCGATGCCCGTGCCGCCGGTCAGCGGATGCTCCGCCGCCGCCTGCGACAACGCGGCAACCTTGCCGACCCGGCGCAGCCGTTGCAAATGCCCCTCGTTATCCACCACCGCCAGGCCGGCGGAATCATACCCACGATACTCTAGCCGGCGTAATCCCTCTAACAGGATTTCGGCAATATCACGCTGCGCAACCGCGCCTACTATTCCACACATCAGTGTTATTCCTAAATGAACGGCATGCTCCGCCGTATCGATGTCTTTGACCTGACAGAGACCGGTTTTTCCGGTTTCCCCGAGCCTGTAGAACTGGGGATTATTATGTTTTGTCAGCCACTCTCGTGAAAATGGCTGACAAAACCATGATAACGGGCATGATGGGCAAGATGGTAAAGACGCCCTATCTCTCTTCCCGGCGCCAGGCTTTACTCTCATTGCGCATCATACCCGCGGCAAACTCATGCCCAGATTTGACAAACTGCGCGTAATACCATTAACGATGCTTCTTAACCGGCCGTTGCCAGCCGGTGATATGCACCTGCCGCACCCGGCTAAGCACCAGTTCGTTTTCCCCCACGCTGCGCGTAACTGTGGTGCCGGCGCCGATGGTGGCGCCGTTGCCTATGGTAACCGGCGCCACCAGTTGGGTATCCGAGCCGACAAAGACATCATCGCCGATCACGGTCTGGTGTTTATTGGCGCCGTCATAATTGCAGGTAATGGTGCCGGCGCCGATATTCACACCGGCGCCAATTTCCGCATCACCCAGATAGCTCAGGTGCCCGGCCTTGGATCCGCGCCCCAGGCGCGCTTTTTTCATCTCGACAAAATTGCCGACATGGGCGCCCTCTTCCAGCTCCGCACCGGGCCGCAGGCGGGCGAACGGCCCGACGGTACAGTCCGCACGCAGCCGGGCTTGATCTATGACCGTGTAGGGGCTGACCACCACGTTATCGCCAATGTCGCAGTCTTTTAATACGCAGCCGGTACCGATAACCACATTGTTGCCCAAGGATACCCGGCCCTCAATAATGACATTGGTGTCAATGGTCACATCACGGCCGTGCGTCAGCTCGCCGCGCAAATCAAAACGCGCCGGGTCGAGCAGCATGACCCCGGCCAACAGCAGATTTTCGGCCTGCTGGCGCTGATAAACCCGCTCAAGGGTTGCCAGCTGCAAACGATTATTCACGCCCTCCACTTCGCTTAGGCGATCGGGGTTAACGGTATTGATACGCCGGCCCTCGCCCCAGGCCAGGGCGATAATATCGGTAAGGTAATACTCTCCCTGGGCGTTATTGGTGGTCAGCCGGCTTAACCAGCGCTTCAGGTCGGCGCCATTGGCCACCAGGATGCCGGTATTGATTTCGCGGATGCCCCGCTGCGCCTCGTCGGCGTCTTTGTGCTCGACGATACCGCATACATTGCCGTTTTCCCGCACGATGCGGCCATAGCCGGTAGGATCGTCCAGGGTAACGGTCAGCAGGCCGATACCGCCCTCGGGCTTGGCGGCCACCAGGCGCTCAAGGGTTGACGGCGCTATCAACGGCACATCGCCGTACAGCATCAGGATATCTTCATCATCCTGGAAAAACGGCGCCGCCTGCTGCATGGCATGGCCGGTGCCGCGCTGTTCGGCCTGCAATACCCAGCTCAGTTCCGGACCAGGGCCGGCCAACGCCTGCCGCAGTCGCTCGCCGCCGTGGCCGTAAACCAAATGGATACGCGCCGCGCCCAGGGCGGCGGCGGCGTCAATAACATGCCTGACAAGCGGTTTGCCAGCCAACGGATGCAAGACCTTGGGCAGATCGGAATACATGCGGGTGCCCTTGCCGGCGGCAAGGATCACTACGCTCATCAATCGATTCGACATAACCATCCTGATGAACCTGATTCAATAGACGAAAGTAAACCCGTTCAGAGAAGGGATTACCACATATTTTGGGCCGAAAAACACATTATGGCCGCATAATGACGTAAGCCGGGATCATTTTACCCGGTTTAGGACGCAATGCGGAAATAGTGGGCGTTTCGGGGCCAATTACCGCAGGTACAGGCTGGAATTAGCGGTTTAGGTAGGCGAAGAAGGTGAAACTTATTTCAGATCGAAAAATAAGAGCGTCAAGTTGTGACACTCTATGCGTGGAAGAGAATGAATTCCAATAAAAAAGCCAGTCACAAAGGACTGGCTTTTTAATCACACTAGCTTGATTACATTGCTTTTCTGGTCAATTCAATGACCCGCAGCTTGGCGATGGCCCTGGACAGTTCGGCCGAGGCCTGAGCATAATCCACGTCACCATGTGAATTATTGATATGCTCTTCCGCCATGCGCTTGGATTCCATTGCGCGCGCTTCATCAAGATCTTTGCCACGAATGGCGGTATCGGCCAAAACGGTAACGATGTCCGGTTGCACCTCGAGGATGCCCCCCGACAGGTAGATATACTCTTCTTCGTTATGTTCTTTGACGATACGCACCATACCGGGCTTAATGGCAGTGAGCAGCGGGGCATGGCCGGGAAAAATCCCCAGTTCGCCTTCGCTTCCCGTCACCTGGATTTTTTCCACCAGCCCGGAAAACATTTTCTGTTCCGCGCTGACGACATCCAGATGGTAAGTATTTGCAGCCATATCACCCTCCTATCACAGCGTTACAGTTTCTTGCCTTTTTCCACTGCTTCATCAATGGAACCGACCATATAGAACGCCTGCTCGGGCAGGTGATCGTATTCACCGTCCATGATGCCTTTAAAGCCGCGGATAGTGTCTTTCAGGGAAACATATTTACCCGGCGAACCGGTGAACACTTCGGCGACGAAGAACGGTTGCGACAAGAAACGCTGGATCTTACGTGCGCGGGACACCACCAGTTTGTCATCTTCTGACAGTTCGTCCATACCCAGGATGGCGATAATATCTTTCAGCTCCTGATAACGCTGAAGGATGGACTGCACGCCACGGGCCACGTCGTAGTGTTCCTGGCCGACAACCAACGGATCCAGCTGACGGCTGGTGGAGTCGAGCGGGTCAACCGCCGGGTAGATACCCAGTGAGGCGATTTGACGGCTCAATACCACGGTGGCGTCAAGGTGGGCGAAGGTGGTCGCCGGCGACGGGTCGGTTAAGTCATCCGCAGGCACATATACCGCCTGTACCGAGGTGATGGAACCGGTTTTGGTGGAGGTGATGCGTTCTTGCAGCACGCCCATTTCTTCCGCCAGCGTCGGCTGGTAGCCTACCGCTGAAGGCATACGGCCCAGCAGCGCGGATACTTCGGTCCCGGCCAGGGTATAACGATAAATGTTATCGATAAACAGCAGGACGTCGCGGCCTTCATCACGGAATTTTTCCGCCATGGTCAGCCCGGTCAGCGCCACGCGCAGACGGTTTCCCGGCGGCTCGTTCATCTGGCCGTACACCAGGGATACTTTGTCGATAACGTTCGAATCGGTCATTTCGTGGTAGAAGTCGTTCCCTTCGCGGGTACGTTCGCCCACGCCGGCAAACACCGAATAACCGGAATGCTCGATGGCGATATTACGGATAAGCTCCATCATGTTGACGGTTTTACCCACGCCGGCGCCGCCGAACAGGCCGACTTTACCGCCTTTGGCAAACGGGCACATCAGGTCGATAACCTTGATGCCGGTTTCCAGCAGTTCCTGCGAACTGGACAAATCTTCATAGCTCGGCGCCGGACGATGGATGGACCAACGTTCTTCCTCGCCGATCTCGCCTTTCATATCGACCGGTTCGCCCAGCACGTTCATGATGCGGCCCAGCGTGGCTTTACCCACCGGCACTTCGATCGAACGTTCCAGGTTGGTCACTTTCAGGCCGCGACGCAGACCGTCGGACGAGCCCATGGCGATGCAACGGACAACGCCGCCGCCTAACTGCTGTTCTACTTCCAGCACCAATTTGGCGGCGCCGTTTTCCACTTCAAGGGCGTTGTACACCTTAGGTACAGCATCCTGCGGGAACTCGACGTCAACCACGGCGCCGATAACCTGGATAACATTTCCAGTAGCCATCTTGAATCCTCTACGTAATTCGTAACCCTAAACCTAAACCGCGGCGGCTCCCGAAACGATCTCGGTGAGTTCCTGAGTGATGCTGAATTGACGAGCCTTATTGTAAACAAGTTGCAACTCTTTGATCAGGTTGCCACCGTTATCCGTTGCGGCTTTCATCGCTACCATTCGCGCGGCCTGTTCGCTGGCCAGGTTTTCAACGACGCCCTGATAAACCTGCGATTCCACATAACGGCGCAACAATGTATCCAGCAGCGCCTTGGGATCGGGTTCATACAGGTAATCCCAGGTTTTCTTCTTCAGCTCTTCCCCATCTTCCGCGGGCGGCAAGGGCAGGACCTGAAGCAGTTGCGGTACCTGGGACATGGTATTAACGAATTTGTTGCTGACAATATAGAGCTTATCCAGGCGGCCTTCGTCATACGCCTGCAGCATGACTTTAACCGGCCCAATCAGTTCAGACAGCGTGGGGTTATCCCCCATGCCGGTGACCTGGGCAACCACGTTGCTGCCGACGGCGTTAAAGAACGACACCGCCTTGGAGCCGATCAGCGCCAGTTCCGCATCAACGCCCTTTTCACTCCAGGCTTTCATGTCCGTCAGCACTTTTTTGAACAGGTTAATGTTCAGGCCGCCGGCCAGACCACGGTCGGTGGCCACCACCAGATACCCGACGCGCTTGACGTCGCGCTCTTCCAGGTAAGGATGTTTATATTCCAGATTTCCCAAAGCAAGGTGACCAATCACATTACGCATAGTTTCTGCATAAGGACGGCTGGCCGCCATACGCTCCTGCGATTTGCGCATTTTGGATGCGGCAACCATCTCCATCGCTTTGGTGATCTTCTGCGTGTTTTGCACGCTGGCGATCTTAGTACGTATTTCTTTGGCGCTGGCCATCTCTGCTTCTCCTCATGGCGTCATGGCCTGCCGAAACAGGCCATAGCGCGTTACCAGGACTGGGTTGCCTTGAAGTTATCGAGGATGCCTTTCAGCTTGCCTTCGATTTCATCGTTATAAGCGCCGGTCTGGTTGATTTGTTGCATCAAATCGCCTTGCTCGCGGTCTACGTAGGCCAGCAGCGCGGCCTCGAAGTCGCCGACCTTTGCCAGTTCGATGTCTTCCAGGTAACCACGTTCAGCGGCGAACAACACCAGGGACTGCTGCGATACCGACATGGGAGCATATTGTTTCTGCTTCAACAGTTCGGTCACTTTTTGTCCATGATTCAGCTGCTTACGCGTTGCTTCATCCAGATCGGAAGCAAACTGGGAGAACGCGGCCAGCTCACGGTACTGAGCCAAAGCCGTACGAATACCGCCCGACAGTTTTTTCATAATCTTCGTCTGGGCTGCGCCGCCCACACGGGATACGGAAATACCGGGGTTAACGGCGGGACGAATACCGGCGTTGAACAGGCTTGATTCCAGGAAGATCTGGCCATCGGTGATGGAAATCACGTTGGTCGGAACAAACGCGGAAACGTCGCCCGCCTGGGTTTCGATGATCGGTAATGCGGTCAGCGAGCCGGTCTTGCCCTTCACTTCACCCTTGGTAAAGGCTTCTACGTATTCGGCGTTGACGCGCGACGCACGTTCCAGAAGACGGGAGTGAAGATAGAATACGTCCCCGGGATAGGCTTCACGTCCAGGCGGACGACGGAGCAACAGGGAAATCTGACGGTAAGCCACGGCTTGTTTGGACAAATCATCATAGATGATCAGCGCATCTTCGCCGCGATCGCGGAAATACTCGCCCATGGCGCAGCCTGAATACGGCGCCAGGTATTGCAGGGCGGCGGATTCGGACGCGGTGGCAACCACGACAATGGTATTGGCCAGGGCGCCGTGCTCTTCCAGCTTGCGCACGACGTTCGCCACGGTGGAGGCTTTCTGGCCGATGGCGACATAGACGCACTTGATGCCGGATTCGCGCTGATTGATAATCGCATCGATCGCCAGAGCCGATTTACCGGTCTGGCGGTCGCCGATGATCAGCTCGCGCTGGCCGCGGCCGATGGGAATCATGGCATCCACGGATTTATAACCGGTCTGTACCGGCTCATCCACGGATTGGCGTTCAATAACGCCCGGCGCAATAGCCTCGACGGCGGAAAAACCGTCGTTCTCTACCGGACCCTTGCCATCGATGGGCGCGCCCAGCGTGTTGACCACGCGGCCCAGCAGGCCACGGCCAACCGGCACTTCCAGAATGCGGCCGGTGCACTTGACCTTCATGCCTTCGGCCAGATCTTCATAGGGTCCCATCACCACGGCGCCGACGGAGTCGCGTTCCAGGTTCAGGGCGATAGCGAAGCGGTTGCCCGGCAGGGCGATCATTTCACCCTGCATGACTTCGGCCAGGCCGTGAATACGGATAATCCCGTCACTCACGGAAACGATAGTACCTTCATTGTGAGCTTCGCTCACCACATTGAACTGAGCAATGCGCTGCTTGATCAGTTCGCTGATTTCGGTGGAATTCAGTTGCATGCTCCAGTCCCCTTAAGACTGCAATACGTCTGCCAGTCGTTCGAGACGACCGCGTACGCTGCCGTCTATCACCATATCGCCCGCGCGAATAATCACGCCGGCAATGACAGACTTATCAATTTTGCAATTCAGCTTAACTTTGCGTGACAGACGTTGTTCCATCGCGGCAGTAATTTTCGCCAGTTGCTCGTCTTTTAGATGGCTTACGGAAATGACGTCCACTTCCACAGTCGATTCGTGCGCGGCGCGCATCTCCATAAACTGTTCCAGCACATCCGGCAAAACTGCTAATCGTCCGTTTTCGGCCATGACCTTGATAAGATTCTGGCCCGCCTGGTCGAGTTGATCGCCGCATACCGCGATAAACGTTTCCGACAGTGTTTCTGGTGCAACCGCACCGGATAACAGTTCAGCCATCTGATCGTTGCGGCTAACCTCGGCGGTAAACGACAGCATAGCCTGCCACTGTTCAACGCTTTGATGCTCGACGGCAAAGTCAAAAGCTGCTTTGGCGTAGGGGCGAGCTACCGTTACTAATTCAGACATCAGCCCCTCCCTCCCTACAGTTCAGCGACCAGTTTATCTACGATGTCGCTGTTGGCAGCTTCATCCACGGAACGTTCGATGATCTTCTCGGCACCCGCTAAAGCCAGCAGCGCGACCTGTTTCCGCAGCTCTTCACGAGCCCGTTTGGTTTCGGCCTGAATTTCTGCCTGAGCCTGCGCTACGATTCTGTTACGTTCGTCTTCCGCTTCCGCTTTCGCTTCGTCCATAATCTGAGCTTTGCGCTTGTTGGCTTGCTCGATGATTGCCTGGGCTTCGGCTCTGGCCTTCTTCAGTTGATCGGTCGCATTGGCTTGCGCGATATCCACCTCTTTTTTCGCCAGATCCGCAGAAGCGAGGCCATCAGCAATTTCTTTCTGACGCTTCTCTATGGCTGCGATAAGCGGCGGCCATATGTATTTCATGCAGAACAGGACAAACAGGATGAACGCGATGGCCTGGCCGAGGATTGTTGCGTTAAGATTCACAGCACAATGCCTCTTATAAAGTTAACGGTTTGATGTTGTATTAATTTCACGCAATGCTACACACTACGCTACGGCAAACATCACGTACAGTCCCAGACCCACGGCAATCATCGGGATGGCGTCGACCAGACCCATAACGATAAAGAACTGAGTACGCAGCAGAGGGATCAGATCCGGCTGACGCGCTGCACCTTCCAAAAATTTACCACCCAGGATGCCGATACCGATCGCAGCACCGATTGCCGCCAGACCCATCATCACAGCGGCAGCCATGTACAGCAGATCGAGATTCAGGTTTTCCATGACAGTCTCCAGTTTGTTTCAGATTAAACGCAACAGTATTGTAAAAATATCAGTGTTCTTCGGACGCCATCGCTAGATAGACAATCGTCAGCACCATAAAGATAAAGGCTTGCAACGTAATGATCAGTATGTGGAAAATGGCCCAGGGCACATTCAGGATCCACTGCGACCACCACGGTAACAGACCGGCAATCAGAATGAAGATCAACTCACCCGCATACATATTGCCGAACAACCGAAGGCCTAAGGAAACTGGTTTGGACAGTAAGCTCACGCCTTCGAGAATCAGGTTGATGGGTATAAACGCCCAATGGTTAAACGGCTGCATGGTGAGTTCTTTGACAAAACCACCGATCCCTTTCATCCGCACGCTATAGATGAGAATGAGGATAAAGACCCCCAGCGCCATGGATATGGTGATATTCACGTCGGCGGAAGGCACCACGCGCAGCGCCGGTAGTCCCATATAACGCTCGGCGATGGTCGGCAGCAGATCGATAGGCAGCAAATCCATCAGGTTCATCAGGAAAACCCAGACGAAGATGGTCAGCGCCAGCGGCGCGATAAGTTTGCTTTTACCGTGGAACATATCCCGCACGCTGCCGTCGACAAACCCGATAATCAGTTCAACCGCCGTCTGCAGTTTACCGGGAACGCCGCTGGTAGCCCTTCTGGCGACGCGCGAGAAAATCGTAATAAAAATCACGCCGAGCAGAACGGAAAAGAACATGGAGTCAATGTTCAGCGTCCAGAATGTTGCCGGGCCGTTATGGGGATTAACCAGTTCAAAAGTACGCAGGTCCAACTGAAGGTTGTTCAGGTGGTGGCCTATGTATTCCTGTGGAGTAGAGATTTCTCCTGATGCAGACATGATGCCTCTTACCCTTTGTTGTTAATTACGGCCGGTGCCAATATCTGCACAATCAGCACCGATAAATAGGTCAGGCCCAATGGAACAAACGCGGCCCTGAACATCCCAAGCGCTACGATAAGCAAAGCTATGGTAGCGACGACCTTGAGCGCCTCTCCGATGGCAAAAGACCAGGCAACACGCCCCGCGGCCGGAACTTTCACCTGATGGCGCCAGGTAAAGAGTACAAACAACACGTTCGGCAGCCAGGCCGCCAATCCTCCGCCCAGGGCGGATGCGGCCCACTGCGGGCTGCGCAAGGCGAACAACGCGCCCAGCAGGCCCAACGTCAATAACTGGATAAACAACACTTTTCCAGCAACTTTCCCACTGTAGAGGGAAAAGGACATTATTTCACTTCCCCCATACCTGTTCCGGTCAGGCTGAAGGTGTATAAAACTGCCTTTAGCGCGATGAGTCAAGTAGCGAAAAACGTGCAAATTATACGGGTAGACACTACGAATTCAATGCATAAGTAGCGAAAAGGTGAACAATAATTTAAATTCCTTCGTTTTACCCGTTTTCCCCGCTAAAGCGCGGGAATGATACCATGCATAACTTTATACTGCTTGGGCAATTATTGCTTCTGAAACTGTGCGTCTGATCACGTTATAGTTCGCTAATTTTTATGGCTCGTCGGCGGGCTTTTTTTGCCTCTGATTAAAATAACTATAAAAACACATTAATTTTCAAACAGTTATATATTAACGTGTCCTTAAAAAGCCTTATATCATCACAATCGCGCCGGAGTGTGATGAGGCGGCTTATTCTCCGCCAAAGCCGGCGGTAATATCACTGACATTTTTGGACACATATATTTTACACAGTGACTATTAGCCTTAGAACTAAATGAGCGACAATACAATATGATAAAATAATGTAAAATTTAAGTAACCGAGATTTGAAATTACACCGCCGGGAAATGCGGCCGTCCGGCAAAAACCGCGATAATTCTATTCAATCTTTTATTGATAAAAAACAAATTTAACGCACCCCGATCACCACTAAATGCCGCTCGCCCTGCAATTGCGGCACGGACAGCGTAATCACTGATTCCAGCACGTATTTTTCCGGCAACGCGGACAATTCCTCCGCCGGCACCTGCCCTTTCAGCGCATAAAAACGGCCTGCCGGCACGGCGGGCAAATGATGACACCAGGCCAGCATATCGCCCACCGAAGCAAAGGCGCGGCTGATAACGCCGTCAAAACCCATGACCGGCGCATAGTCCTCCACCCGGCTCTGCACCGGTTCGATATTGTCCAGCCGCAGTTCGTGTTGCACCTGGCGCAGGAAGCGAATGCGCTTGCCCAGGCTATCGAGCAGGGTAAAGCGGGAATCGGGGCGGACGATGGCCAGCGGAATGCCGGGCAAGCCGGCGCCGGTGCCCACATCGATAAAATGCCGGCCGCGCAGATGCGGATCGACCACGATGCTATCCAGAATATGGCGGATCAGCATTTGCGCTGGATCGCGCACTGACGTCAGGTTATACGCCTTGTTCCATTTATCCAGCAGTTCAACGTAGCGTACCAGCTGCCGCTTTTGCCCATCGGGCAGCGCAATGCCGGCGGCGTTGAGTAAGACTTCCAGTTTGGCCAGCATGGCGGGATCCTTAAAAATAAGCGGGGTGGCGGACATGTCATCTCAGGCGCTGCGGCGCAGCATGCCCTGCTTTTTCAGCCATACCAGCAAAATGGAAATCGCCGCCGGGGTGATGCCGGAAATGCGTGAGGCCTGCCCAATGGAATTGGGTTTGTGATCGTTAAGCTTGGCGATCGCTTCATTGGACAAGCCTGATACCTGCCGGTAATCCAGCTCCGCCGGCAGCAGGGTATTTTCATTACGCAGCTGGCGGTCGATCTCTTCCTGCTGACGGGTGATGTAACCCGCATATTTAATCTGGATTTCCACCTGCTCCGCCGCCTGCGGATCGGTAAGCGCGGGCGAAAACATCGGTAGCCCGGTCAGGACGCCGTAAGTCATCTCCGGACGCCTGAGTAGTTCTTCGCCGCTGGCTTCGCGTGACAAAGGCGCCTTAAGCAGCAGGTTGATCTGTTCAACCTCGGCGGTGCGGGGATTAACCCAGACGTCGCGCAGGCGCTGGCGCTCCCGCTCGATATTGTCCAGTTTCTCGCTAAAGCGCGCCCAACGCTCATCGTCCACCAGCCCCAGCTGCCGGCCGGTTTCGGTCAGGCGTAAATCCGCGTTATCCTCGCGCAGCAGCAGCCGGTATTCAGCGCGCGAGGTAAACATACGATAGGGTTCCTTGGTGCCCAGGGTGCAAAGATCATCCACCAGCACGCCCAGATAGGCCTGATCGCGGCGTGGGAACCACCCTTCCTGGTCATTGGCCAGGCGGCCGGCGTTGATGCCCGCCAGCATGCCCTGGGCGGCGGCTTCTTCGTAGCCGGTGGTGCCGTTGATCTGCCCGGCGAAGAATAATCCGGCAATGTATTTGCTCTCAAGCGTCTGCTTCAAATCGCGCGGATCAAAAAAATCATACTCGATGGCATAGCCGGGCCGAACGATGGCGGCGTTTTCCAGTCCTTTCATCGAATGCACGATTTTCATCTGCACATCAAACGGCAGGCTGGTGGAAATACCGTTGGGATAAACTTCATTGCTGGTCAGCCCTTCAGGTTCAAGGAAAATCTGATGGGAGTCGCGATCGGCAAAACGCATGACCTTGTCTTCGATGGAAGGACAATAGCGCGGTCCCACGCCTTCGATGACGCCGGCGTACATCGGGCTGCGATCCAGGTTCTGCCGGATCACCTCATGGGTGTTCTCATTGGTGTAGGTAATATAACAAGGCACCTGGCGCGGATGCTGTTCAACCGAGCCCATAAACGAGAATACCGGTAACGGCACATCGCCCTGCTGGGTCGCCAGCTGGCTGAAGTCGATGGTTCTGGCGTCCAGGCGCGGCGGGGTGCCGGTTTTCAGGCGTTTTACCCGGAACGGCAGCTCACGCAGACGTTTGGACAATGAGATCGACGGCGGATCGCCCGCCCGGCCACCGCTGTAATGATCCATGCCGATGTGGATCTTGCCGTCCAGGAAAGTCCCGACGGTCAGTACCACCGCCCTGGCCCTGAATTTCAGGCCCATCTGGGTCACCGCCCCGACCACGCGATCGTTTTCGACGATAAGATCTTCCACCGCCTGCTGGAAGATCATCAGGTTGGGCTGGTTCTCCAATGCGGTTCGGATCGCCAGGCGATACAGCAGCCGATCCGCCTGGGCACGGGTGGCGCGCACCGCCGGCCCTTTGCTGGCGTTTAGTATCCTAAACTGTATCCCCGCCAGGTCGATCGCCTTGGCCATCAGGCCGCCCATGGCGTCGATTTCCTTGACCAAATGGCCTTTGCCTATCCCGCCGATTGCCGGATTACAGGACATTTGTCCAAGCGTATCAATATTATGCGTCAACAGCAGGGTCTTGCGGCCCATCCTGGCCGCCGCCATGGCAGCTTCGGTGCCGGCATGGCCGCCACCGATGATGATGACGTCAAATTGATCGGGATAAAACATGATAACTCTTCCTCGCATGGGGCCATCGCCTGGGGCGAACGATCGTCAAGGGCGGTTGGGAAAGTGGATTCTACTCAACTTTGCGGGTGATACAAGCCCTGGGGATCCGCAGGTAATTAAAGAAAGATCTTTTTATTTAAAGATCTCTTTATTATGTCTACTACTATGATCGCGATCCTCTGTGGATAAGCCTTTAAACAGCCGCAATATCAGATCGTTGTCGACGATCGTTTGCTGTGAATGATCGGTGATCCCAAACGGTATAAGCTGGGATCAAGATCGGTACTTATCCACTGATTGAAAAACGCACAAGGGTTATACAGTGGATAAATACCGGTTATAGGCGGGTTTTAAGCATACTTATACACAAAAAATCAGCGATCTTTTTTAGTTTTTATTAAGTCGATCCAGCTTTCCGCCCATTCTTCCGCCGGATCCTCGGGAATTTCATGTTGCGTGATATCGATCTTTAATATTTCGCCGATGCGCACCGCGCCGCGCGCGATCATGTGACGATCGATAGCATCGATCGCCCCGCAAAAGGTATCGTATTCACTGCTGCCGATGCCGACCGCGCCATATCTAACATTGGCCAGCGACGGCTGCTCGGTTTCCAGTTGTTCAAACAGCGGCTGCAAATTATCCGGCAGATCCCCGGCGCCGTGGGTCGAGGATACGATCAGCCACAGGCCTTCCAGAGCCATCTCTTCCAATTCGGGACCGTGCAGCACAGTGGCGGTAAATCCCTGATTTTCAAGAATACCGGCAAGGTGTTCCGCCACGTATTCGGCGCTGCCCAGGGTGCTGCCACTGACGATCGTTATATCGGCCATATTCTTTCCGTCTGATCAAAGAGCCGATATTGTACGCTGTGTATCGCCTGGGATCTACCTGTGGACAATAGGGGTATAACAATTTGCCGTCAGGGGACGATCGTACGGCTGATGGGGTTTTGCAGCGAGATCAGCGTTTCCGTGGATTGGATTTCATCAATGGTCTGGATCTTGTTGATAAGTACTTCCTGCAAGGCATCGATGGAGCGGCACATGACTTTGATAAAAATGCTGTAATGCCCCGTGGTGTAATAGGCTTCCACCACTTCCTCCAGCGCATCGAGTTTTTTCAGCGCCGACGGGTAGTCCTTGGCGCTCTTGAGAATGATGCCGATAAAGCAGCAGACGTCATAACCCAGGTGCTTGGCGCTGACGTCTACCCGGGCGCCGGTAATAATACCCGCCTGCTTCATTTTCTCCACCCGCACATGAATGGTGCCGGCGCTGACCGCTAATTGCTTGGCAAGCTCGGCATAGGCGGTACGGGCATTGGCCATCAGCGCCTGCAAAATGGCGCGATCGAGCGCATCTATCTGATAATTTTCCGGCATTATTTCCTCTTTGGTGACAACAGGCGACCCCTGCTGCCGGCGGTCAGTCCTGACGGCGCCAGCGTCGTAGCAAACGGTTTTTCAGGCCGGTATCGAAGCGCCAGATATGATCGAATATCTTCAGGATACCCGGTTTTCCCAGGGACGACAGCGCAACGGCATGAAACCGCTGAAGCTGCCGCTGCCGCTGCTGTTTTATCCTGGCGGCCAGGTTGTCCGGCAAACGCTGGGCGATAAAATCGGAGATCACTACCGCGTCCGCGTCCCGCCACTCGGGCGTATCCAGCCGATCGGCCAGGGCGGCGATGCAGGCGGTCAAGTCGGTGCCGCCGCTAAAGCGCTGGCCGAGAAAACGGATCGCCTGTTCCAGCCCGGATAGGGCGCTAAGCTCATAGCTGACCATGCCGGTGGAGAACAGCGTAATATAGCAGCGCCGGTTATCCGCCAGCGCAATACGCATCAGCGCCAGGCAGAACGCCTTTGCGCATTGCTCGTTAAATCCGCCCATCGAACCGGACGTATCGACGCAGACGATAAACGGCCCCCGCGGCTGCGGTTGCCGCTGCTCGCCCTGCGCCGACTGTTTTACCACCCGCTCCCGCCAGCCCTCGCCCTGCAGGCGATAGGTCAGCAAGCGTTTCTCCAGCAACCGCCGGTAGAATTCATACTCCAATTCATCAATACCCAGTGTTGCCAGCTCGGTGGGCAGCAACCGCAACAGATCGTCGCTTTGGTGAATACCGCCGACTTCCTCGGGTTGTACCATGGGTTCGCGCACCCGCAGCCGCATCCATTGCTGCGGCGCCTCGGGAGCGGCGGCGGCGTGGGCTTCCCGGCTGCGTCCCAAGCTTTCGGCCAGCCGGCGTAATTCCGGTTGCCGACGTAAAAACTCGCCGTAATGGACCAACTGGCGGTAATCCTGCTGCTGCCTTTGCGCGGCGGCCATGTCCCACAAACGTCCGGCCGCGGCTTCGTTTTCCGCCATCAGGGGCGCCAGCTGCTGCGCGAGCTCGTCAAGCAGCAGCTCGCGTTCCGTATCCAGCAACTGATGGTGCAGGGTGACCGCCCTCAGCGTCAGGTCGATGCGCCAGCGCTGTAAAAACAGGGGATGAAAGCTTTCCTGCGGGCGCGCCCGGGCAAAGGTCGCCGCCGCGGCCAGGCTTGCGGCCTCCGGATAAAAAGGCGAGGAAAGCCGCTGCAGCAGTTCCAGGGTGGGGGTAAGCGCGTCCCTGAACTCGCCTGGCGATAGCAGTTGGCAGTGTTGGAAGTGGTAAAACTCCGTGGCCAGTTCGGATGAAACCCGGGTTTCCATCAATACCCGTGCCAAACGTTGCCGGATAACCGGCATGCGCTTGAGCAAAACGGTTTTGAACAGCGGGTATTTTTCCATGAACACGGCTAACTGCGGGCTGGCAAGCAGCGTCAGGATAAAATCGTCCAGCAGCTCGCCTTCGTTGATGGATAAAAATAAATCCAGAGTGCTCAAGGCCAGCATGATGGGTTAACCTTGTCCGGCTTGCGCGAGCTGGCGGGACACTTCCAGCAGGCTATCTTCTATTTTAGCCACCCAATCGCGCGGGATGAACAGACAGGCTTGCTGTTCGCTGAACCGGGCGCGCTGCTGGCGATACTGCCTCTCCACCAAGGCCAACGCCTCTTGCAGCGCTTGCGGCGGTGCCGCCGGCGGGAGTTGCTCCTCCAGCGCCAATAGCGAGGCTTGCCGGCTGATATCCAATATTTCCAGCTGTCGCTCGGCGTTGATGCGTACCTCCAGGGGCTGGGCAAAGCCGATATTATTGAGCCGCCCTTTTAAAACCGTATCTTTAAGCAGCCACTGTCGCAGCGCCTCACGCTCGACGGCGATATGGGTCACGTTGACGTCATGCAATACCAGCGGTGTTTGCAATACCAGCCGCAGGGTGCCGTCGGTTATCGCTGCGGGCAGGGAATAGACCGGTTTACGATTTATCAATCCTTTGCGCGACTCGAACGCCAGGGCCTGCCGTTGGTTTTGCCGGCGACGGTGCGCCAGGCTTTCCCGCTGTATATCCTGGATTTTCAACAGCATGGTTTGCTGTTGATAGCCTTGCTCGATAAGCAACAATTCAACCTGGCGTTCCACCAGTTGCAGACTGTCCGGATCGTGCCACAGGCAATCCTTTAACAAGATGATGTCTATCGGGGCGATGGCCTGCCGGTCGCTGAAAAACGCGCTTGCCCGCAGCAGGCGCAACGCTTTTTTCCACCGCCGGTCGGAGACATAAGGCGCCTGAGTCACGGCATCCAGGCGCTGGCGCAGCAGGTAAATCAATTCAAAACATTCCGCCGGCAGGCTGATGAGATCTATTTTCGGCTGCCATGCCAGATATTCTTCGTCGGTAACGCCCAGGCCGTCGGGTAAAGCCTGCTCCCCGCTATCAGCCGTGTGAATCAGCAACGCGTGGAAATTGGCTTTCTCTTTGACCTTATGCAGCCACAAACGGATCAGCATACGGTCATACAGGGCTTCCAGGCCGCTGTCATTATCCGGGAGTTCATTGGACGCGGTTATCAGCAGCCGCATCGGCAATACCTGCTCGGTATCGCCGTTGCGAAAACGCCGCTCGTTAATGGCCGTCAGCAGGGTATTCAAAATGGCCGGTCCGGCTTTCCATATTTCATCAAGAAAGACAATTTCCGCCTCCGGCAGGTAGCCTTTGGTCAGGCGATGGTAACGCCCGTCTTCTTTCAGGGCCTGGATGGACAGGGGGCCGAACACTTCTTCCGGTGTGGAAAAGCGCGTCATCAGATAATCAAAGGCCCGCGCATGGCTGAACGCCAGTTTAAGACGGCGCGCGATAAGACTTTTGGCGATGCCGGGCGGACCCAATAAAAACACGCTTTCGCCGCATAACGCCGCCAGCAGGCACAGGCGCACGGTATGCTGCCGTTCGTACAGCCCGCTTTCCAGCGCGCTGCTCAGGCGATAAATTCTCTCAACCAGCGGGGATGAATGAGCCATAATAAATGTCTGATCCCGAGTAATTATGATGACGCAACAATAAACTACCGCTTTTTATAATGATAGGACTGAAAACAGGCGGGAGGCAGGGTCATTTCTTCCCGACGGGCTGATATCGATGCGAAGAAAGATGATATTAGATTAGGTATTCTGCTAGTTTCATGCATACTGTGCGCTTTTTGATGAGCTATGGATTAAGCCCACCAAACGCTACGGATACATTACAGCGCGAAAGAGGTTATGAGTAGAGAGAATAAGCAATCCCTATCGGCGGTAACATTGGCCGCTATCGGCGTGGTTTATGGAGATATCGGCACAAGTCCTCTATATACCCTCAGAGAATGCCTGGCAGGGCACTATGGTTTCGGCGTTGAACGGGGCGCGGTGCTTGGTTTCCTGTCGCTCATCTTCTGGCTGCTGATCCTTATTGTTTCCTTCAAATACCTGTCTTTCGTCATGCGGGCGGATAACGCCGGGGAAGGCGGTATTTTAACCCTGATGTCGCTGGCCGGCAGGAATACGTCGGCGCGCATGACCTCGGTGCTGGTTATCATGGGGCTTATCGGCGGCAGTTTCTTTTACGGCGAGGTTGTGATTACGCCGGCCATCTCGGTGTTGTCGGCCATTGAAGGGCTGCAAATCGCCGCGCCGTCGCTTGATGCCTATATCGTCCCCTTATCCGTAGCTGTCCTGACGCTGCTGTTCCTTATCCAGAAAAAAGGCACCGGCGGCATAGGCAAATTGTTCGCGCCGGTCATGGTGGTGTGGTTTCTGGCCCTGGCGGTGTTGGGCGCGCGCGGCATCATGGACAATCCCGAAGTGCTGTACGCCCTCAATCCCAAATGGGCGGTAAGCTTTTTTATTCAATATAAAACCATTTCGTTTTTTGCCCTTGGCGCGGTGGTGTTGTCGATTACCGGCGTGGAAGCGCTGTATGCCGATATGGGCCATTTCGGCAAGCTGCCGATCCGTATCGCCTGGTTCAGCGCGGTTCTGCCCTCGCTGGTATTAAACTATTTCGGCCAGGGCGCGTTATTGCTGAAATACCCCGCCGCCATCAAGAACCCTTTCTTTTTGCTGGCGCCGGACTGGGCGCTGATTCCCTTATTGATATTGGCCACCCTCGCCACGGTGATTGCCTCCCAGGCGGTGATATCCGGCGTCTTTTCCCTCACCCGACAGGCGGTGCGCCTGGGTTACCTGCCGCCGATGCGCATCGTCCATACTTCCGAGATGGAATCCGGCCAGATCTATATCCCCTTTATTAACTGGCTGCTGTATGTTGCCGTGGTGCTGGTGATCATGAGCTTCGAGCATTCCAGCAATCTGGCGGCGGCGTACGGTATCGCGGTTACCGGCACCATGGTGCTGACCAGCATCCTGTCCTGCACCGTCGCCATAAAAAACTGGCATTGGAACCGTTTGCTGGTGTTGGTATTGCTGATATTGCTGCTGGGCATGGATATTCCCATGTTCGCCGCCAACGCCCTGAAGATTTTCTCCGGCGGCTGGCTGCCGCTGCTGCTGGGTTTCCTGATGTTTATCGTCATGACCACCTGGAAGAGCGAACGCTTCCGGCTGTTGCGCAGGATGCATGAGCACGGCAATTCCCTGGAGGCGCTGATCGCCTCGCTGGAAAAATCGCCGCCGGTCAGGGTAGCGGGCACGGCGGTATTTATGTCGCGGGCGATGAACGTCATTCCTTTTGCGCTACTGCACAATCTCAAGCACAACAAGGTGCTGCACGAACGCGTGGTGCTGTTGACGCTGCGCACCGAAGACGCGCCATTTGTACACAATGTGCGGCGCGTCACCATCGAGCAGCTTTCGCCGACCTTCTGGCGGGTGGTTGCGAGCTACGGCTTTAAAGAAACGCCGGATATGGAGGAAATTTTCCATCGCTGCGGCCTGGAAGGGCTGTCGTGCCGGATGATGGAGACCTCTTTCTTTATGTCCCACGAATCGCTGATCCTGGGTAAACGCCCCTGGTATCTGCTGGTGAGGGGCAAGCTGTTCATCGCCTTAAGCCGCAACGCCCTGCGTGCGCCCGATCAATACCTGATTCCACCTAACCGGGTTATCGAGCTGGGCACCCAGGTGGAAATCTAAGTCGCCGGCTGATCTGTACTCCAGGCGAGCCAGCCCGGCAGGCCGTTTGTTAACGGCGGCGCGGGGGCCGCTTGCCGTCTTGCGCCGCTGACTAATCGTTTCCTGCCAGCAGCCGCTGGCAGGCCGCCATCGCCTCCCGCGAATCGCCGGCCAGAATGGCATCCACGATAGCCTGGTGCGGGTCGGCCTTCACGTTTTCATCGCTGACGATGGCGCGAAAATAGTTCTGATAGATGGAACTGAACAGATTGGCAAAAGATGAAAGGAATGGATTGCCGCTGATTTCATAGATATGCCGGTGGAACTGGGCATCGACGTGTATCCAGCGTTCACGGTCAAAATGCGCATGCAGCAACTGCATCTCCTCCATCAGCATCACCAGCCTGTTTTTTTCCTCATCGGTGGCATTCACCGCCGCCAGCGCGCAGGCCTGCGGCTCAAGGCTGGTGCGCATGACCAGGAAGTGATCCATCACGCCGTCAAAATTCTCGCGGGTGACCCACCACCCTAGTAATTCCTGATCCAGAAAATTCCACTGGTGGCGCGGTAAGACGCGCGTGCCGATACGCGGCCGGGGCAAGAGCATGCCTTTTGCCGCCAATATTTTCACCGCCTCCCTGACCGCGGTACGGCTGACGCCAAACAGATCGCCCAGCTCAATTTCACCCGGCAAAATGTCGCCGGCGGCATATTCTCCCGCCAGGATGCGTTGTCCCAGCTTCTCGGCCAGAATATAGGAAAGGTTTCGTTGTGCGGCTTGTTGTTGCGGTGTCAAATGCATCGCGTCCCGTCCCATGTGTTTTAATTGACTCTATATTATGCCTGCGCACGGGCATATGGCGGGGTAAATGTCGTAAATGCAGTCCCGATCCCTGAATTTATCCAAGATTTGCTGAAAAATAAACCGATTGGCTTATTTTTACCAATTAACCCTTGTCAGGCTGGGGAAAGTCCCTATAATGCGCCTCCACTGACCGGGAACAAACGCTAACGCGATGCCGGGTCGGGAAGGGAAAAGCGCCCGGTACGGGCAAATAAAAGCTTGACTCTTCAGCGGGAAAACGTAATATACGCAACCCGCGCCAGGTGAGATTAATGCACGCTGGCCATGCTCTTTAACAATTTATCAGACAATCTGTGTGGGCACTCACAAGACCGTATCGAAACACAAAATACCAAGTCTTGAAGAGTGAACAAACAGTTAATTCATAAGATTAACAGTATGACAATCTTTGAGCATCAAGCTTTTAATTGAAGAGTTTGATCATGGCTCAGATTGAACGCTGGCGGCAGGCCTAACACATGCAAGTCGAGCGGCAGCGGGAAGTAGCTTGCTACTTTGCCGGCGAGCGGCGGACGGGTGAGTAATGTCTGGGGATCTGCCTGATGGTGGGGGATAACTACTGGAAACGGTAGCTAATACCGCATAACGTCGCAAGACCAAAGTGGGGGACCTTCGGGCCTCACGCCATCGGATGAACCCAGATGGGATTAGCTAGTAGGTGAGGTAATGGCTCACCTAGGCGACGATCCCTAGCTGGTCTGAGAGGATGACCAGCCACACTGGAACTGAGACACGGTCCAGACTCCTACGGGAGGCAGCAGTGGGGAATATTGCACAATGGGCGCAAGCCTGATGCAGCCATGCCGCGTGTGTGAAGAAGGCCTTCGGGTTGTAAAGCACTTTCAGCGGGGAGGAAGGCGACAAGGTTAATAACCTTGTCGATTGACGTTACCCGCAGAAGAAGCACCGGCTAACTCCGTGCCAGCAGCCGCGGTAATACGGAGGGTGCGAGCGTTAATCGGAATTACTGGGCGTAAAGCGTACGCAGGCGGTCTGTTAAGTCAGATGTGAAATCCCCGGGCTTAACCCGGGAACTGCATTTGAAACTGGCAGGCTAGAGTCTCGTAGAGGGGGGTAGAATTCCAGGTGTAGCGGTGAAATGCGTAGAGATCTGGAGGAATACCGGTGGCGAAGGCGGCCCCCTGGACGAAGACTGACGCTCAGGTACGAAAGCGTGGGGAGCAAACAGGATTAGATACCCTGGTAGTCCACGCTGTAAACGATGTCGATTTGAAGGTTGTGGCCTTGAGCCGTGGCTTTCGGAGCTAACGCGTTAAATCGACCGCCTGGGGAGTACGGCCGCAAGGTTAAAACTCAAATGAATTGACGGGGGCCCGCACAAGCGGTGGAGCATGTGGTTTAATTCGATGCAACGCGAAGAACCTTACCTACTCTTGACATCCAGAGAAGTTTGCAGAGATGCGAATGTGCCTTCGGGAACTCTGAGACAGGTGCTGCATGGCTGTCGTCAGCTCGTGTTGTGAAATGTTGGGTTAAGTCCCGCAACGAGCGCAACCCTTATCCTTTGTTGCCAGCGAGTAATGTCGGGAACTCAAAGGAGACTGCCGGTGACAAACCGGAGGAAGGTGGGGATGACGTCAAGTCATCATGGCCCTTACGAGTAGGGCTACACACGTGCTACAATGGCGCATACAAAGAGAAGCGAACTCGCGAGAGTAAGCGGACCTCACAAAGTGCGTCGTAGTCCGGATTGGAGTCTGCAACTCGACTCCATGAAGTCGGAATCGCTAGTAATCGTGGATCAGAATGCCACGGTGAATACGTTCCCGGGCCTTGTACACACCGCCCGTCACACCATGGGAGTGGGTTGCAAAAGAAGTAGGTAGCTTAACCTTCGGGAGGGCGCTTACCACTTTGTGATTCATGACTGGGGTGAAGTCGTAACAAGGTAACCGTAGGGGAACCTGCGGTTGGATCACCTCCTTACCGAAATAGATACTAATTGTGTAGTGTCCACACAGATTGTCTGATAACTGTAACGAGCAAGAAAAACCTTCTATAGGCTTGTAGCTCAGGTGGTTAGAGCGCACCCCTGATAAGGGTGAGGTCGGTGGTTCGAGTCCACTCAGGCCTACCATTCCTTCCCATGCTGCGTTGCGGCGCCACTCGTTTATTTCAATAAACTTCGTGACCCCACGCCTTGCCTGGAAACGAATGGGCTATCAAGTTGTTCTCCTTTCTAAATGCCATTGCTTTGTAGCTTAATTGATGCACAGCAATTTCAGTGCGGGAAAGAGTCTGGTTGATGTTAAAAGGTTAAACGACTTGGGGCTATAGCTCAGCTGGGAGAGCACCTGCTTTGCACGCAGGGGGTCAGCGGTTCGATCCCGCTTAGCTCCACCATTTCCTGATGGGATGGGTGGTAAGATTGTCTGGTTTTTCTTATTTATTTCAGAGCACACTCTTATGAGTATGCTGCGAAATACATGCTCTTTAACAATCCGGAACAAGCTGAAAATTTGAAAAAAACATGCTGAGCAAAATCAGTATGCGATTCTCTCAAAGCAAGCAAACCTAATAAGGTCGCCGTGTCGATGGCGCCCTTGTTGAGGAATGAGCGAGAAAGTCCCGGCCAAGGCGCACGGCGCGCAGCCAGCGGAGTGGACTGTATGTCCATGAGCATGGCGAGCACCGCGCAACACCGGCAGGGACCTTTCGCAGCCATTCCGAAGACACTTTAGGGTTGTGAGGTTAAGTGAATAAGCGTACACGGTGGATGCCTAGGCAGTCAGAGGCGATGAAGGACGTGCTAATCCGCGAAATGCGCCGGTGAGCTGATATGAAGCGCTATCAGCCGGCGATGTCCGAATGGGGAAACCCAGTGCAATTCGTTGCACTATCATTACGTGAATCCATAGCGTATTGAGGCGAACCGGGGGAACTGAAACATCTCAGTACCCCGAGGAAAAGAAATCAACCGAGATTCCCCTAGTAGCGGCGAGCGAACGGGGAACAGCCCAGAGTCACCATCAGCGCCTGCATCAGGAGAACGGTCTGGAAAGTCCGGCAACACAGGGTGATAGCCCCGTATCCGAAGGTGCAAGTGCTGTGAGCTCGATGAGTAGGGCGGGACACGTGATATCCTGTCTGAAGATGGGGGGACCATCCTCCAAGGCTAAATACTCCTGACTGACCGATAGTGAACCAGTACCGTGAGGGAAAGGCGAAAAGAACCCCGGCGAGGGGAGTGAAATAGAACCTGAAACCGTGTACGTACAAGCAGTGGGAGCCTTGATTTATCAGGGTGACTGCGTACCTTTTGTATAATGGGTCAGCGACTTATATTCTGTAGCAAGGTTAACCGAATAGGGGAGCCGTAGGGAAACCGAGTCTTAACTGGGCGTTAAGTTGCAGGGTATAGACCCGAAACCCGGTGATCTAGCCATGGGCAGGTTGAAGGTTGGGTAACACTAACTGGAGGACCGAACCGACTAATGTTGAAAAATTAGCGGATGACTTGTGGCTGGGGGTGAAAGGCCAATCAAACCGGGAGATAGCTGGTTCTCCCCGAAAGCTATTTAGGTAGCGCCTCGTGAATTCATCTTCGGGGGTAGAGCACTGTTTCGGCTAGGGGTCCACCCCGGATTACCAACCCGATGCAAACTGCGAATACCGAAGAATGTTACCACGGGAGACACACGGCGGGTGCTAACGTCCGTCGTGAAGAGGGAAACAACCCAGACCGCCAGCTAAGGTCCCAAAGTCATGGTTAAGTGGGAAACGATGTGGGAAGGCACAGACAGCCAGGATGTTGGCTTAGAAGCAGCCATCATTTAAAGAAAGCGTAATAGCTCACTGGTCGAGTCGGCCTGCGCGGAAGATGTAACGGGGCTAAACCATGCACCGAAGCTGCGGCAGCGGACATATCACTTAAGACAATTGTACGGAAAACGATTGACGGAGCGCAGCGACGTCAATGCGTTCATCACGTCGAGTTGGCTTAAGGATATGTCCGTTGGGTAGGGGAGCGTTCTGTAAGCCTGCGAAGGTGGCCTGTGAGGGTTGCTGGAGGTATCAGAAGTGCGAATGCTGACATAAGTAACGATAAAGCGGGTGAAAAGCCCGCTCGCCGGAAGACCAAGGGTTCCTGTCCAACGTTAATCGGGGCAGGGTGAGTCGACCCCTAAGGCGAGGCCGAAAGGCGTAGTCGATGGGAAACAGGTTAATATTCCTGTACTGGGTGTGACTGCGAAGGGGGGACGGAGAAAGCTAGGTTCGCCGGGCGACGGTTGTCCCGGTTTAAGCGTGAAGGTGGAAAGAGCAGGTAAATCCGCTCTTTCATTCAACACTGAGGCGTGATAACGAGCCACTACGGTGGTGAAGGAATTGATGCTACGCTTCCAGGAAAAGCCTCTAAGCTCCAGGTCACATCGAATCGTACCCCAAACCGACACAGGTGGTCAGGTAGAGAATACCAAGGCGCTTGAGAGAACTCGGGTGAAGGAACTAGGCAAAATGGTGCCGTAACTTCGGGAGAAGGCACGCTGGCATTAGGTGGAGGGACTTGCTCCCCGAGCTGAAGCCAGTCGCAGATACCAGCTGGCTGCAACTGTTTATTAAAAACACAGCACTGTGCAAACACGAAAGTGGACGTATACGGTGTGACGCCTGCCCGGTGCCGGAAGGTTAATTGATGGGGTTATCCGCAAGGAGAAGCTCTTGATCGAAGCCCCGGTAAACGGCGGCCGTAACTATAACGGTCCTAAGGTAGCGAAATTCCTTGTCGGGTAAGTTCCGACCTGCACGAATGGCGTAATGATGGCCAGGCTGTCTCCACCCGAGACTCAGTGAAATTGAACTCGCTGTGAAGATGCAGTGTACCCGCGGCAAGACGGAAAGACCCCGTGAACCTTTACTATAGCTTGACACTGAACATTGAGCCTTGATGTGTAGGATAGGTGGGAGGCTTTGAAGTGTGGACGCCAGTCTGCATGGAGCCAACCTTGAAATACCACCCTTTAATGTTTGATGTTCTAACTCCGGCCCGTAATCCGGGTCGAGGACAGTGTCTGGTGGGTAGTTTGACTGGGGCGGTCTCCTCCTAAAGAGTAACGGAGGAGCACGAAGGTTAGCTAATCACGGTCGGACATCGTGAGGTTAGTGCAAAGGCATAAGCTAGCTTGACTGCGAGAGTGACGGCTCGAGCAGGTGCGAAAGCAGGTCTTAGTGATCCGGTGGTTCTGAATGGAAGGGCCATCGCTCAACGGATAAAAGGTACTCCGGGGATAACAGGCTGATACCGCCCAAGAGTTCATATCGACGGCGGTGTTTGGCACCTCGATGTCGGCTCATCACATCCTGGGGCTGAAGTAGGTCCCAAGGGTATGGCTGTTCGCCATTTAAAGTGGTACGCGAGCTGGGTTTAGAACGTCGTGAGACAGTTCGGTCCCTATCTGCCGTGGGCGTTGGAAGATTGAGAGGGGCTGCTCCTAGTACGAGAGGACCGGAGTGGACGCACCACTGGTGTTCGGGTTGTCATGCCAATGGCATTGCCCGGTAGCTACGTGCGGAAGAGATAACCGCTGAAAGCATCTAAGCGGGAAACTTGCCTCGAGATGAGTCTTCCCTGTGGCTTTAAGCCACCTGAAGGGACGTTAAAGACGATGACGTTGATAGGTCGGGTGTGTAAGCGCAGCGATGCGTTGAGCTAACCGATACTAATGACCCGTGAGGCTTAACCTTACAACACCTAAAGTGTTTGACGCGAAGAGAGCGTTGCCCCGAGGGGTGGCGAGAGAATTTTCAGCGAAGTTCCGGATAAAGGCCGATGGTCATCAGTAACAGGATGACGGTTGGTAAACGAATTTGCCTGGCGGCACTAGCGCGGTGGTCCCACCTGACCCCATGCCGAACTCAGCAGTGAAACGCCGTAGCGCCGATGGTAGTGTGGGGTCTCCCCATGCGAGAGTAGGGAACTGCCAGGCATCCAATTGACGAAGCCCTCTGTGAGAACAGAGGGCTTTTTCATGTCCGTAACCCTGGCGGTTCGCTACTCGAGTAAGAGAGTAGGACCACCGGCAACGCCGGTGGAACGGAGCCGCAGGCGACGGCCCGCAGGGTGCCTGACGCAGTCAGGCATCCACTGCCAGGCATCCCATTGACGAAGCCCTCAAAGAAAACAGAGGGCTTTTTCATGTGCGTAACCCTGGCAGTTCGCTACTCGAGTAAGAGAGTAGGACCACCGGCAACGCCGGTGGAACGGAGCCGCAGGCGACGGCCCGCAGGGTGCCTGACGCAGTCAGGCATCCACTGCCAGGCATCCCATTGACGAAGCCCTCAAAGAAAACAGAGGGCTTTTTCATGTGCGTAACCCTGGCAGTTCGCTACTCGAGTCAGAGAGCAGGACAACAGGCGGAGCCTGTTGAACGCCGCTTGCGGCGGCCCGCAGGGTGGCCGCCGCAGGCGGACATCAACTGCCAGGCATCCCATTGACGAAGCCCTCAAAGAAAACAGAGGGCTTTTTCATGTCCGTAACCCTGGCGGTTCGCTACTCGAGTAAGAGAGTAGGACCCCCGGCAACGCCGGTGGAACGGAGCCGCAGGCGACGGCCCGCAGGGTGCCTGGCGCAGTCAGGCATCAACTGTCAGGCATCCCATTGACGAAGCCCTCTGTGCAAACAGAGGGCTTTTTCATAGCGATAAAACAGGCAAGCCAGCAGGGCAAAAGGGTACCCATTGGTAATAAAATAGCATCTGGCTGGCCTGACGTATTTTATACTATTATCGGTTGAACAAATATTGGTTTATTAGCGTCCACCTGCGTCGCGGAAATAACCTCAGTACTAACTTCATCACCATTATGTTTATCATCAATATCTTCATTTTTATCACCAATTACATGTCCTCGACGGCGAGCAAGTGTTTCAATAAGACTTTCATCAAGTTTTTTTGCGGAGTGAGAAGGATCTTTTGACTCATTTGATGGAATATCCTTTTTAAGCACCTGGGGCACTGAGGCTTTAATTTTAGAAAGTAAATCATGCTCAGACGGTTGCCGCCCCAATTGGTCATGATGTTCATTCGAGAAATTACTGGGCTGCCCCGATACTTTTCTTAACCCCTCCCGCGCTTTCTGAATAACATCCAATGTTATCTCCGGCCGGTGCGGTGGCTGTTGCCCAGAGCTTTTTTTGAGAATTCGCCTTTCCTTGGATTCACTATTGAAAGGCGGCGGTGGTGGCGGCGGCGGCGGTGGCGGCGAACCATTGGTACCGCTAGTGTCAGTGGCGATTCCATTATCTTCTGTCTGTGAAGACACTGACTTAGAATTATTTTTTCCTCTGTCGCTCATATCACTATTAATATCGCTAGCGTCAGTGGGGATGCCATCATCATCTGTCTGTGAAGACACTGACTTAGAATTATTTTTTCCTCTGTCGCTCATATCACTATTAATATCGCTAGTGTCAGTGGGGATGCCATCATCATCTGTCTGTGAAGACACTGACTTAGAATTCTTTTTTCCTCTGTCGCTCATATCACTATTAATATCGCTAGTGTCATCGGGGATGCCATCATCATCTGTCTGTGAAGACACTGACTTCACATCCTTTTTTTCATTTCCGCCCGGATTAACTATAGGCTGGATAATCTCAGGTTGATTTATATTATCCTGCGTTGATATAACCATCTTGCTCTCATCTGCGGTATTTTGTTCGTTAAGCTGACGCCACGGGTAGGGCTCGGTGTTTATGGTCATCTCACTGCGATTTGACGCATTTCCCCGCTTATCATACGCAACGGCTGAGACGACATACTGGTTGGTACCATGGCTGCTGAAGTCCGGAAATTGTACCTGGTAAGCATTATTGTTGAGGGTAACGACTTGACCCCCTGCAGGCTTCAGCGCGCTGTCGTCCCATTCAATACGGCTAATATCATGTTTAGCCGAGACCCTAAAATTAATGTGTTTTCGTTCGCCTTCAACCCCGCTCAGCTCCGTGGGTAGCTGGAAATGAATTTGTTCCCTGCGCTGATACTCAAGCACAATATTATTATTACGCGCCACAACATCCAATCGGCTGCCGGCCAGGCTGCGCCGCAGCGGCGTATAATGCGGATCCAGCTGTTTTGCTAAAGGTACATTAAAATGATAATTTAATGAAAGATTGGCTTTACCCTCTGTTTTGCCATTATTCCAACGCGCATGATCCGCGCCAAATGTAATCAGCGGTACCGGAGAATAGGTCAAGCCCGCGGTAAGCGCCGAGGGGTTTCGATACCGTTCATTGCGGCTGAGGGTTACGACCTCAGCGCCGAAATAGCGCTCATATTTTACTTTGGCGCCCACCTGGGGGTATGCCGGTAAAAACGTCTCCGCTACAAGATCAAAACCATTCGCGGCGCGTTCCTTGGTACCTGTGAGTAATGAAGACGTTTTCCAATCCGACAGGCGATAATAGCCGTTAGCCGCAAGCTTAATATTATCTCCCCAGACTTCAAATCCGATACCTGCCCGTTGATGATGATTGCCTGAGATTTGCGCGTCGTAAAAGGCGTTATATCCCAGCATCCAGCTCTCGAAAAAATGACGCTGCCCCACACCAATATTGATGATACTTTTGGCATTATGCCGTCTTATACCGAGCTGGCTGAAGAGCATCCGCTCGTCCCTGTTTGTCAAGGGCACCAGGAAATCAAATGAGGCGCCAGTCAATAAATTGTGTTTTATTGGCAAATTGACTGCCGAGGTGCCAGACGGCGTTCCGTGTTTAACGCGCGGGGCTGTCGTGTTGTCCTTGGAGGAAAGGGCATTTTCATTGAGCGAAGGGATTGATAGTAAAGATTCATGTAATGTATGGTCGTTAAAATTGGGTTGGGGTAATTTTTCCCTGATGGTAATATCTTCGCCTTTATGGGTGCTGGTTTTTTTAAGTTCCTTTTTTTTGTCAGTTGAAAAACAGCCGGCCAACAAGGCCGCTATACTAATAACGGTAACGTGCCATTTTGTATAAATCATATATAATGCCGTAAAGTAAATATTTCAAGCAGTTGCCAATACTGCCACATGATTATATTTATATGCAGGAAGTTATAAATTAAAAGAGAATGAATAATCAGTTTTCTCTGGCAGGCTTCACTGCATGTTTAATGATTATTTAATCTATGATTAAAACACAGGTTCGCTCCTTTCAGGGCCGCTTAGCAGCAAAACAGGCACGATCAAGGAAATGCCCCCATCGGCATGCCGGGACCAGTATAATAAATAAAAATAAACTCATCCCTCGATGGCCTGTTATAAAGCCATCTTGGGATTTTTTAAAATACGATTTATCTGAATGAAACGATGATAATTCTCGTCTTGACCTGATGATTGTAATTTAATCTATATAAACAGTTGATAACTTATTTGAAGAAATATCTTTTTTAGGCAAGTGATGAAAATCCAATCCACTCTTAAAACTTATTTAAAAGGGATTTCAATGCCCCATCCGTCTGCGTCCGGGATCGCCGTTCGCGCGCCGTTCGCGCCGGCGTTGCCCAATCAACCTACGCCGGACTGCTGCTGTACACGCAGCCAGTTGGCGATAAAAATCGCGATAGCATCGGGTTGGTTGATATCCAGCAGCGGCAGGTTGACGTCAATCTGCACGTCGCAGGCCACGGCAATGACATGGCCGTCAATCAATGGCCGCCACTCTTTGCCGGTATCCTGGCGAAACAGGGCGATTTTAGGCACCGGCTCGTCTTTGAACCCTTCGACCAGGATCACATCGATAAGCCCGCTGTCCATTTGACCGGCCAGCCAGGGTAATGTCGGCATCGCCAGGTCCGGTGTTTCGGTCATCAACGCCCAGCGCGCCTCGCTTGCCACCATGGTTTGCCTCGCGCCTGCCTTACGCAGTTCATAGCTGTCTTTCCCGGGTGTATCGACATCCACGTTATGATGGGTGTGCTTGATGATGCCCACGCGTATGCCGGCCTGGTTAAGCCGGGGAATGAGCTGGGTCAGCAAGGTGGTCTTTCCAGTGCCGCTGAAGGCGGTAAACGCCAACAAAGGGGGAACGGCATGCGACATAAAATAGTCCTTAGGTTTTTACCCAGTTCTGCACGTCAAGGGGGGTATTGAGATTATGGAAATTCGGGTTTTTCACCGGGAATATCACTCTTTCGGCGGCGATGCGGTTAAAAAACAACATTACCTTGCGTTCTCCCTGCGCCAGGAAGGCCTCCAGCTGAGAAATCAATACCCGGTGGAGCAGCGCAAAAGCCGGATGTTCCCGCCCTCCTGCGCTGGCAAAGGCGGCAAGAGCTTCCCGCTTACCATCCCATAACCGTTGCACTAAATCCCCCGGGAAAACCGGCACATCGCAAGGGGCGAACACCACCCATTGGGTCGGCGCTGCTTGTAACCCCGCCAGCATGCCGGCAAGCGGTCCGGGATAACCGGGCATGCTATCGCTCACAACCCGCAACCCGCTTTGCCGGTAGAGAGCGATATTGCGGTTGGCGTTAAGCAGCACGGTACCGACCTGGGGCGCCAGGCCGTCCAGGACATAGCGATAAAGGGGGATTTGATTGACCATAACCAACCCTTTGTCTTTGCCGGCCATACGTGTTGCTTGGCCGCCGGCCAGGATTACGCCTGTGATGTCCGCTTTTATAATAACTCTCCTCCAAAGCCTAATCATTGATAGGCAGGCTCACATATTAAGATACAATGTTTCACATGTTACAGAACAATCATGTTTATCCTGCCTGGTGGATCTTGATACATTAACACTGGGACCTATAGAGAGGGATTGCGTTATGAAATATCACCGCCTTAATGAGCTTATCGAACTGCTGCATCCGGCATGGCAAAAAGAGCCGGATTTGAATTTGCTGCAATTCCTGCATAAATTGGCGCAAGAGGCCGGTTATGACGGTGATTTAACCGCTTTGTCGGATGATACGTTAATTTATCACTTAAAAATGCGCGGTGCCGACAAAACGCAAGCTATCCCGGGTCTGCAAAAGGATTATGAAGAGGATTTCAAAACCGCGATTCTGCGGGCGCGCGGCATCATTAAAGACTAGGCAAGGGCGACGAAATGAGCGTTTTATGAATATAACCGCATTTAATTTCAAGACGTTGATGCCGGAGCTTATAATGGATGCCCTGGAAAACGTCGGTTTACGCATAGATTCTGGGCTTACCGCCCTCAATAGCTACGAAAACCGCGTTTACCAATTCCTGGATGAAGACAGAAAACGCTACGTGGTGAAATTTTATCGACCTGAGCGCTGGTCGGTTGAGCAGATCCTTGAGGAACATGAGCTTTCATTGGGATTGAACGAGGCGGAAATCCCGGTGGTGCCGCCGATGCTTATCAATGGATCCACGCTTTTGCAGCATGAAGGCTTTCATTTTGCCGTATTTCCAAGCGTCGGCGGCAGGCAATTTGAACAGGATAATGACGAACAGCTTGAATGGGTGGGGCGTTTTATCGGACGTATCCATCGCAATAACGGCGATAAATGCTTCACTACCCGTCCGACTATCGGCCTGGATGAGTATCTGTATGAGCCAAGGCGTGAATTTGAACGCAGCACGCTTATCGCGGGCAAACAAAAAACCGCTTTTTTACAATCCGTTGACACCCTAATAGCCGAAGTTAAGTTATGTTGGACGACGCAATGGCGTCCGCTGCGTCTGCATGGCGATCTGCATGCGGGTAATATTATGTGGCGGGACGGTCCGATGTTTGTTGACCTGGATGATGCCAGAAACGGACCCGCGGTTCAGGATCTTTGGATGCTGCTTAATGGCGATCGTATCGAACAGCAATATCAGCTGTCGCTTTTGCTTGAGGCTTATAGTGAATTCATGGATTTTAATCCGCGCGAATTGGCGTTGATAGAACCATTACGCGCGATGCGGATGATCTATTACCTGGCCTGGATTAGTCGGCGGTGGGGCGATCCCGCATTTCCCTATAGTTTCCCCTGGATGGTGGAAGCTGAGTTCTGGTCACAGCAAACACTCATCTTTACAGAGCAGGTGAAGCTATTGCATGAACCACCTTTACAGCTTATGCCTACGTATTAAACATTTGGAGAATAACTTAATGAAGAAGATTTGGTTGGCGCTTATGGGGCTCGCGTTGGCGTTTAGCGTTTCGGCCGCGCAATTTACCGAAGGGCAGCAATATATCCAACTTGATAAGCCAGCGACCGGTGAGCCGCAGGTATTGGAATTTTTCTCGTTTTATTGCCCGCACTGCTATGAATTTGAACAAAACTTCCATGTTTCCAGTACCGTAAAACAGGCTTTGCCCGCAGGAACCAAAATGATCAAATATCATGTGGATTTCCTGGGCGGCGATATGGGCAAGCAGGTTACCCAGGCCTGGGCCGTTGCCATGGCGTTGGGCGTGGAGGACAAAGTCAGTCCGCTGTTGTTTGACGGTATTCAAAAAACTCAGACGGTGCAAACACCCGCCGATCTGCGTAATGTCTTTATCCAGGCCGGTGTGAGCGGCGAGGAATATGACGGCGCCTGGAATAGCTTTGTGGTCAAATCCCTGGTGGTACAGCAGGAAAAAGCCGCGTCCGATTTGCAATTACGCGGTGTTCCAGCCATGTTCGTGAATGGCAAATATATGGTCAAGAACGATGGTCTGGATATGTCGTCAAAGGATGTCTACGTCAAACAATTTGCCGACGTGGTAAAATTCCTGCTAACGCAGAATTAAATACTTTAATGTATTACTTCAAAACGCCGGCCATGTCCGGCGTTTTTTATGCAATTGATTAACCTGCCTCACTAAGTTATTTCCCGCGTTGCGCCTGTCGGTCTGGAGGTTTTGTGTATATCCTTTTTTAGCCAAAAGCGCTTATCATTTTATGCAGGACTTTAAGCGGCGGGTTATATCCACAAACGCGAAATGCTACTGATAAATATGGGATTAGTGAAAAAATACCCATAACGCACTGATAAAGAAAGGTTTTTTTGTAAATCTCAACGTTATTAAAGATATAAACATATTAGCGGTTTTTTTTACTCACAAAGTTATCCACAGCACGATCGCGCGGATCAAGTCCAATCGCCAGTTTTTTTATCGTCCTTTTGCTACGCAAACATTCGTCTCAGGCGGCCAGCTGTGGCATGCTACCCCCTATGATGGCTGACTAAAAAGATCGAATTACGCTATGGCTCATATTGCAGACAATCCGTTAATCCTGGTTGATGGTTCCTCCTATCTCTATCGTGCCTACCACGCCTTTCCGCCGTTAACCAATAGCGCGGGAGAACCGACCGGCGCCATGTACGGCGTGTTGAATATGCTGAAAAGCCTGCTCACGCAGTATAAGCCCAGTCATGTGGCGGTGGTGTTCGACGCCAAGGGTAAAACTTTTCGCGACGAATTGTTCGAACACTACAAAGCTCACCGCCCCTCGATGCCGGATGATTTGCGCAGCCAAATCGAGCCGCTGCACAGCATGGTCAAGGCGATGGGATTACCCTTGCTGGCGGTATCCGGCGTCGAGGCGGACGATGTGATTGGCACGCTGGCGCTCGAGGCGGCGCGTACCGGCCGCGAAGTTCTGATCAGCACCGGCGATAAAGATATGGCGCAGCTGGTATCGCCGACGATTACGCTTATCAATACTATGTCCAACACCATTCTCGGGCCGGAGGAAGTGCGGGAAAAATTCGGTGTTCCACCGGAACTGATAATTGATTACCTGGCGTTAATGGGCGACAGTTCGGATAACATTCCGGGTGTGCCGGGCGTAGGCGAGAAAACCGCCCAGGCGCTGCTGCAGGGACTGGGTAGCCTGGATAATATTTACAGCGACCTGGCAAGCGTGGGCGGGTTGCCATTTCGCGGCGCCAAGACGTTGGCGCCAAAGCTGGAACAAAATAAAGAGCTGGCGTATTTATCTTATCAATTGGCGACGATTAAGACCGATGTGCCGCTTGATTTGCCTTTCGATAAGCTCATCGTGACCGAACCCGACGCGGCGGCATTGCTGCTGCTGTTCAAGAAATACGAATTCAAACGCTGGCTGGCGGATTTGGAAGCGGGCAAATGGCTGCAAGGCCGCATCAGCTCGGCTCCCGTCGCGCGCACCCCGTTTAATGCCCCGCCGGCCCAGGCCGATGAGGATGTTGAGGAGGCGGTGCAGCTTTCCCAGGAGGGTTACCAGGTCATCTACGCGCTGGCGGACCTCAACAGCTGGATAGAGCGGATAAAACAGGCGGGGCAGTTCACCTTCGATACCGAAACCGACAGTCTGGATACCCTGAGCGCCAACCTGATCGGGCTTTCTTTCGCCATTGTCCCCGGCGACGCCGCTTATTTGCCGGTGGGCCACGATTATCTCGACGCGCCGGACCAGCTAAATCGCGACGACGTGCTCAGGCTGCTGAAACCGGTGCTTGAAGACCCGGCCATTCGCAAAATCGGCCAGAACCTGAAATTCGATCGCGGCGTGTTGCAACGTTATGATATCGAACTGGCCGGCATCGCCTTTGACACCATGCTTGAATCCTATGTGCTTAACAGCGTGTCGGGCCGTCATGATATGGATAGCATGGCCGATCGTTTCCTGAAACACACCACGGTGACCTTTGAAGACATTGCCGGCAAAGGCAAAAACCAGCTGACCTTCAATCAAATCGCTCTGGAGCAGGCGGGACCCTATGCCGCTGAGGATGTGGACGTGACGCTGCGGCTGCATGAAAAACTCTGGCCGCAGATTGAGCGCGAGGACGGCCTGAAAAAGGTCTTCGAGGAAATCGAAATGCCGCTGGTGCCGGTGCTGTCGCGCATTGAGCGTACCGGGGTATTGATCGACGAGAAGATCCTGGCTGCACATTCGGTTGAGCTGACGAAACGGTTGGGCGAGCTGGAAACCGAGGCGCATGAACTGGCGGGGGAAGCCTTTAATCTCTCCTCCACCAAGCAGTTGCAGGCGATTTTATATGATAAGCAGAAACTGCCGATCCTGAAAAAAACGCCGGGCGGCGCGCCGTCGACCAACGAGGAGGTGCTGGCGGAGCTGGCGCTGGATTACCCGCTGCCGAAGCTTCTTCTCGAATATCGCGGCCTGGCCAAGCTGAAATCGACCTATACCGATAAATTGCCGCTGATGATTAACCCGCACTCAAAACGCGTGCATACGTCTTATCAGCAGGCGGTTACCGCCACCGGCCGGCTGTCCTCAACCGATCCGAACCTGCAAAATATCCCGGTGCGCAATGAGGAAGGACGGCGGATCAGGCAGGCATTTATCGCGCCGAAAGATGCCGTTATCGTGGCGGCGGACTATTCGCAAATCGAACTGCGCATCATGGCGCATCTCTCGCGCGACCAGGGCCTGCTCAAGGCCTTCGCCGAGGGCAAGGATATACATCGGGCCACCGCCGCCGAAGTCTTCGGCCTGGCGCTTGAGAAGGTGTCTAATGAGCAGCGCCGCAGCGCCAAGGCGATTAACTTCGGCCTGATTTACGGCATGAGCGCGTTTGGTCTGGCGCGCCAGCTTTCGGTTGGCCGCGCGGAGGCGCAGCGCTATATGAACCTTTACTTCGAGCGGTATCCGGGCGTGCTGGAATATATGGAGCGTACCCGCAGGCAGGCAGAGGAGCAGGGCTATGTGTCCACCCTCGACGGCCGCCGGCTGTATCTGCCCGATATCCATTCCCGTAACGGGACGCGCAAAAAAGCCGCCGAGCGCGCGGCGATAAACGCCCCCATGCAGGGCACCGCCGCCGATATCATCAAACGCGCGATGATCGCCATTGACGCCTGGCTGCAAAAAGACCGGCCGGAGGTGCGCATGATTATGCAGGTCCACGATGAACTGGTGTTCGAGGTGCGGCGTGACGCCGTGGAGTCGGCCACGCCGCGCATCAAATCCCTGATGGAAGGCTGTTTCGCCCTGGATGTGCCGTTGCGGGTCGATGTGGGTATGGGGGAAAATTGGGATCAAGCGCACTAAGTGGCGATACACTAAGCATTTTTCGTAATTAAGCTACATAAAAAGGTGATTTGGGCTGGGATTATGGCGCTGGGAACACCAAAAAAGTGAAATTAAACTACAAAAAATTCTTTTGCACAGCGATAATTTGATGTAAAGTTACAGATGTAGGGTACAGAGGTAAGATGTTCTATCTTTCAGACCTTTTACTTCACGTAATCGGATTTGGCTAAATATTAGCCGCCCCAGTCATTATTGGCTGGGGCGTTTTTTATTGTGCGCCATACCGGCGCCGCGGGTTATTCCGTATACGGCGGTTCTTCATCCGTCGCCGGCGGGGTTTCACTGAACCAGGTGTCCAGCTTAAGGCGCAGCTTGTCGACGCCGGTTTTTTTCAGCGACGAAAACGCTTCCACCTGTATATCTCCCTCAAAAGCCGCCGCGGCTTCCCGCACCAGGTTCAACTGGGCTTTGCACGCGCCGGAAGCCAGTTTATCGGATTTGGTCAGCAGCACCAGGACCGGGATATCCACCCCAACGGCCCACTGCACCATTTGCTGATCCAGGTCTTTCATCGGATGGCGGATATCCATCAGTACCACCAACCCTTTTAAACTATGACGTTTTTGCAGGTATTCGCCCAGGGCGCGCTGCCACTTACGTTTCATTTCTTCAGGCACTTCGGCGTAGCCATAGCCCGGCAGATCCACCAGGCGTATTTCCGGCTCGACCTCGAACAGATTGATGAGCTGTGTGCGTCCGGGCGTTTTACTGGTCCTGGCCAGGCTTTTTTGATTGGTCAGGGTATTCAGGGCGCTGGACTTGCCGGCGTTGGAGCGCCCGGCAAACGCGACTTCGATGCCGGTATCCGCGGGCAAATGGCGGATATCGGGAGCGCTCATGACAAAATGCGCCATATGGTAGTTGTATGAGGTGATCAAATTTTCCTCTCCCTCGGGATGACTTATTGCCGCCAATTATACGGGGTAAACGCTAAAAAGCGGTTTTTATCTTTATCCGCAACCGCGCCGCCGCCATTGTTATGGCCTGATGTGAACAACCAGGCCGGTTCACGTGAGTAATCGGCATTTTGTCTTTGTAAGAGATCGGCTCGCTACTCACTAAGCATTCTCGTTTAAATTAGAATTAATTAATTATAAATCATAACGTTAAATAATCATCGCGTTAACAAGAGCCCGTTGGCGCGCGCGGAGCGTATTGCGGGTAAAGCTCATTAGGCTACATTAGCAGACAAGGCATGGAGCGCCTGAAAGTGGCACTTTGCAGCGCGCAAAGCGCCATACTTGGCCCAGTGCTCCGCTTTAGCCCGGCACAAAGCCCTTTTCCTACCTTTCCCAGGGATGAATTCTGCTCAGGATGAGCGCGTAAGGGAATACACCCTAACCAATCCGCTTCGTATAGCGTAGAATAAAACATCATCGCAGCGACGACCCGATACACAGGATGTGGACCGTCAGGTTCATTGCCGTGGGGACTGTTTTTCTCGCGAAGCACCTTTACTTTATGGTGGCAGATTAACTGCCACCTTTTTTATTGGCAGGGTTTCTGATAGATTTCGCCGCAATTCCATACTTAATGACACTTACGACAGAGCAGACAACATGAATCCATCAGCAAAAGGCGGGCGCGGTAAACCCGTCGTCGCCAAGAACAAGCGCAAAAGCCGCGAAGAGTTGAATACCGAAGGGCGCGCCCGCCAGCGTCAGAAAAAACGGCGCGGCCTGGCTTCCGGCTCGCGGGCGCAGGAAGGTAATAAAAGCGGGAGCCGTAATACTCAGGCGCACGCCCCCGATCGCCGCATCGGCAGCAAAAAACCCGTGCCGCTTCTCGCCGACGGCCCCACGGTAAAAAAACCGGTGGCGCCGGACATCGTTATTCCCGTCACCACCGCTATCCTGCCGGAAGTGGAGCTGGAGAATCTGGAAAACGACGAACGCCTGGATGAATTATTGCAACGTTTGGAGCAAGGCAAAGAACTGTCGGCGCCCGAACAGGCCTATGTGGATAAGACGCTGGATCGCATCGATGAGCTGATGACCCAACTGGGCATTGAGATCGAAGATGATGAAGACGACGACGCCAAAAATGAAGATATGCTGCAATTGCTCAAGCGCGGCCAGAAAGATTCCTTTTAATCTTTGAACCCGCTGCTGCTGCTGATCGCGACGCCGTTGACATGTTATTTAGTGTGGTTATTGAGTAAACTATGGCGGCTCTCGCGACGTAAAGAACGGTTACGTTTGGCCCGGGTCGCCAGGCGAAAACCGGCCGCGCCCGTAAAACGGCGGGGACGGCGTAAATTTGGTAAGGAGTAAGCAGCCATGTCAGTGCCAGCGATAGAATGGGATTCGGCCCTCATTCAAAAATATAACCAATCCGGGCCGCGCTACACGTCCTACCCCACTGCCCTGGAGTTTAGCGAAGGGTATGGCGAGCCGGCTTTCCTCCAGGCGGTGGCGCGCTATCCCGCCCGGCCGCTGTCGCTGTATCTGCATCTGCCTTTTTGCCATAAGATCTGTTACTTCTGCGGCTGTAATAAAATCGTGACCCGCCAGCCGGAAAAAGTCGATCGTTACCTGGATGTGCTCGAGCAGGAAATCCGGCGCCGGGCGCCGTTGTTCCAGGACCGGCTGGTTACCCAGATGCACTGGGGCGGCGGCACGCCTACCTTTTTGTCGCCGGCGCAAATATCGCGCCTGGTGGCGGTGGTGCGCGCGCAATTCCGCTTTGCCCCCGGCGCGGAAATGTCCATTGAAATCGACCCGCGCGATATCGCGCTGGACATGATGGATCATCTGCATGGCGAAGGGTTTAACCGCATCAGCATGGGTGTGCAGGATTTTAACCCTGAGGTCCAGCGGCTGGTTAACCGTGAGCAGGACGAGCAGCTGATTTTCGACCTGATCGGCCGCGCCAAGGCGCTGGGTTTCCTTTCCACCAATATCGACCTGATTTACGGGTTGCCGCGCCAAACGCTGGCAAGCTTCCGGCACACCCTGGAACGGGTGATAGCGCTTAACCCCCAGCGCCTGAGCGTATTCAATTATGCGCATATGCCGGCGCTGTTTGCCGCCCAGCGAAAAATCAACACCGCTGATTTACCCGATGCCGCGCAGAAAATGGACATTTTACAGTATTCCATTGCTGCGCTATGCGACGCGGGCTACCAGTTTATCGGCATGGATCACTTTGCGCGCCCCGACGACGAATTAGCCCTGGCGCAGCGCGCCGGCAAGCTGCATCGCAATTTCCAGGGCTATACCACCCAGGGCGACTGTGATTTGTTGGGGCTGGGTATCTCGGCGATAAGTATGATCGGGGATAGTTATGCGCAGAACCAGAAAGAGATGAAAAGCTACGTGGCAAGCGTTGCGCGCCAGGGCAACGGCTTATGGCGCGGCGTGGCGCTGTCGGAAGACGACTGTCTGCGGCGTGATGTGATCAAGGCGTTGATTTGTCAGTTTTATATCGATTTTAATGTGCTGGAAAGCCGCTATGGCATCGTTTTTAACGAGTATTTCGCCGATGACATCGCCCTGCTGCGGCCCCTGGAGCGCGACGGGCTGGTGGCTGTGGCCGACCGAGCGATTACGGTCACGGCCAAAGGTCGCCTGCTGATCCGCAACATTTGCATGTGCTTTGACGCTTACCTGCGCACTAAATCGCGCCAGCACCAGTTCTCGCGGGTGATTTGATCAGCTGAAAAAGTTAAGCAGCGCGGCGCAAAGGATGGCGGCCAGCGCGGTTTGCGGTGCATGGCCCACCGCGGCGGTCATATCCGCGCCCTGGGACAGCAAATTGATTAATGAATCTAACATGGTCTTCCTCCCGGTCAGCGACAAGATCATACTGTCTGCAATCGGGATGTAAAGGGCAAAATAACGCCGTTTTGCACGTTATTTTGCTTTTTTCTACGCCGCTATTCCGCCAGGTTATAAAACCTGGACTTTTATTCCATGCCCAGCTCTTTTAGCTTACGCGTCAGGGTATTGCGGCCCCAGCCCAGCAGCCTGGCCGCTTCCTGTTTATGACCTTGGGTGTGGCGCAGGGCGGTGGTCAGCAGGGTTCTTTCCATCTCCGGCTGGGCTTCGGAAAGCAGGTTCTGGTGACCGGAACGCAGGGCGCGGTCCGCCCATTGCGCCAGCAGGGTGGCCCAACTGTCCGGCAATGATTGAACCGTGGCGTCCGGTGCCGTGCTTTCAAATAATTCCGGCGGCAGATCCTGGATCAACACTTCCTGGCCGGCGGCCATGACGGTTAGCCAGCGGCAGGTATTTTCCAACTGACGGACATTGCCTTGCCATGGCAGGCGGGTCAGCGCGGTTTCGGTTTCCGGATGCAGGTTTTTCGGTTCAACGCCCAGCTCCTTGGCCGCCACCTGCAGGAAATAGCGCGCCAGGCGGGGAATATCCTCCCGCCGTTCCCGCAGCGGCGGTAAATGCACCCGGATAACGTTCAGGCGATGGAACAAATCCTCGCGGAATTTGCCCTCTTGCACCCGTACCTCCAGATTCTGATGGGTGGCGGCGATAATCCTGACGTCGACTTTGACCGGCGCATAACCGCCGACCCGGTAAAACTGGCCGTCCGCCAATACGCGCAGCAGGCGGGTCTGGACATCCAGCGGCATATCGCCGATTTCGTCCAGGAACAGGGTACCGCCGTCCGCTTGCTCAAAACGTCCCTGGCGTACCTGATTGGCGCCGGTAAAGGCGCCTTTCTCATGGCCGAACAGTTCCGATTCAATCAAATCCTTCGGGATTGCCGCCATATTCAGCGCGATGAACGATGCCTTGGCGCGCGGGCTATGGCGGTGCAGGGCATGGGCAACCAGTTCCTTACCGGTACCGGATTCACCGTTAATCAAGACGCTGATGGAGGAGCGGGACAGGCGTCCGATAATGCGGAAGACGTCCTGCATGGCCGGCGCCTCGCCAATGATATCGGTAGTCGGGCCATTAGGCGGCTGCGCGCGCGCCGGCTGCTGCTGTTCCAGATAGTGGCTGACCGCGCGCTCAACCAGCGCCACCGCCTCATCGATATCGAACGGCTTGGGCAGGTAATCAAACGCGCCCTGCTGGTAAGCGCTGACCGCGGCGTCCAAATCGGAGTGTGCGGTCATGATGATGACCGGCAGCATCGGATGGCGCTGTTTAATCTGTTTAAGTAATGCCAGGCCGTCCATGCCTGGCATGCGGATATCTGATAACAATACGTCCGGAGTTTGGGTGGAGAGCGCTTCCAGCACTTCATTGCCGCCTTCAAAAGTGGCGCAAGTCAGTCCGGCTCCAGTGAGGGCGCGTTCAAGCACCCAGCGGATGGAGCTATCGTCGTCGACGATCCAGACTATCCCTCGTTGCATAGTGACCTCACTGGCGAATAGGCAGGAACACCGAAAATTCGGTATGCCCCGGCCAACTGTTGAATTCAATTTTACCCGAATTTTGATCGATAAGACTGCGGGCAATGGATAACCCTAAACCGGTCCCGCCCTCACGGCCGCTGACCATGGGGTAGAACAGCGTATCCTGTAATTGCGCCGGTACGCCCGGGCCGTCGTCTTCTATATCAATTCGCGCTACCAAACGATAACGAACGCCGTGCAACGTTAACTGGAACGCGGTACGGGTGCGTATCGTGATCGTGCCACCGTCTTCACCCAGCGCCTGCAGCGAATTACGGGTAATATTCAGCAATACCTGTTCCATTTGATCGGGATCGTGAGCCAGTTCAGGCAGGCTGGGATCGTAATCCCGCAGGAGAGTGACGTTATCCGGCTTTTCCAGCGAGACCAGTTGGAAAACCCGCTCGGCCACCTGGTGAATGCTTTGCGTAACGTGCATGCCGGGCTGCTGCGGCCCGAGCAATCGGTCGACCAGGTTGCGCAGGCGGTCGGCCTGTTCAATGATCACCTTGGTGTATTCCAGCAGCGAGGGATCGGGCAATGCTTTGGCCAGCAGTTGCGCCGCGCCGCGCAGACCGCCCAGCGGGTTTTTGATTTCATGGGCCAGGCCGCGCACCAGATCCCGTGCCGCCACCTGCTGGGCATGCTGAATCTGTTCCTGGCTGAGGCGGCGCTGATTATCCATCGGCGCCAGCTCCATCAGGAAAAAATCCTCGGGCAGGCGTTGCACGGTAAGGGAAAGGATATGCGCCCGCCCGTCAACCACCAACGTGACCTCGTTATCGGTAAACCCCTGGCCGGCGTTAAGGCTTTCGCGCATCAGTTCGACGTTGAGCGAAAAATAGCCCAGCAGCTCAGGCAACGGCGTGCCAAAAAGCTTGCGCGAGCTTTGCGCTAAAAGTTGTTGCGCCGCCGGATTGGCGTAATGAACGGCAAGGTCATTATCCAGCAGCAATATGCTGTTGATCAGGGAATTAAGGATCTGCCCAGCATCGGGCAATGAGCCTGTAGCCATAAAGCAGTCTCCCGCACTCTACCAGTGCATTTAGTCCGTTATGTCGTCATGCGCATGGCTGCGCGCAAGCTTTGCTGGAGAAAAAAGCCCATCCGAAGATGGGCTGAAAGTTTCCACGGCAACAAAAAAACGTCAAGTTATACGCTGTAATACAGCTCGAATTCCACCGGATGCGGCGTCATGCGAATACGGTCTACTTCTTCCGTGCGTAAAGTGATATAGGCGTCGATGGAGTCGTCGGTGAAAACACCGCCACGGGTCAGGAACTCGCGATCCGCGTCCAGCGCCTTAAGGGCTTCTTCCAGCGAACCGGCCACCTGTGGGATTTCTTTCGCTTCTTCCGGCGGCAGATCGTAGAGGTTTTTGTCCATGGCATCGCCAGGATGGATTTTGTTGATAACCCCGTCCAGACCGGCCATCAGCAGGGCGGCAAACGCCAGGTATGGGTTGGCGGCCGGGTCCGGGAAGCGCACTTCGATACGACGGGCTTTCGGGCTGGCGACCACCGGGATACGGATGGAGGCTGAGCGGTTGCGGGCGGAGTAGGCCAGCATAACCGGCGCTTCATATCCCGGGACCAGACGCTTGTAGGAGTTGGTGGTCGGGTTGGTCAGGGCGTTGATGGCCTTGGCATGTTTGATGACGCCGCCAATGTAGAACAAGGCGGTTTCGGACAGGCCGCCGTACTTGTCGCCGGAGAACAGGTTATTGCCGTCTTTGGTCAACGACATATGGCAGTGCATGCCCGAGCCGTTATCGCCGAACATCGGTTTCGGCATAAAGGTCGCCGTTTTGCCGAAGGCATGGGCAACGTTATGCACGACATATTTATAAATTTGGATCTCGTCGGCTTTTTTCGTCAGGCTGTTGAAGCGGGTGGCGATTTCGTTCTGGCCGGCGGTGGCGACTTCATGGTGATGAGCTTCAACCACCAGGCCCATTTCTTCCAGGGTCAAACACATGGCGGAACGCAGATCCTGTGATGAATCCACCGGGGGAACCGGGAAATAACCGCCTTTGATGCCGGGACGATGGCCTTTATTGCCGCCTTCGTAAACTTTATCGGTATTCCATGCGGCTTCAACGTCGTCAATAGCGACATGGGAACCGGAAATGGACGAACCAAAGCGGATATCGTCAAACAGGAAAAATTCAGGTTCCGGCCCAAACAGCACGGTATCGGCAATGCCGGAGGTTTTCAGAAACTCTTCGGCGCGTTTGGCGATGGAACGCGGGTCGCGATCGTAGCCTTGCATGGTGGCAGGCTCAAGGATGTCGCAACGGATAATCAGGGTGGTTTCTTCATAGAAGGGGTCGAGCATCGCCGTGCTGGCATCGGGCATCAGCACCATGTCGGACTCGTTAATGCCTTTCCAGCCGCCAATGGAGGAGCCGTCAAACATTTTTCCATCTTCAAAGAAGTCGGCATCTACCTGATGGGCTGGTATAGTGACGTGCTGTTCTTTACCTTTCGTATCAGTGAAACGCAGGTCGACGAATTTTACTTCGTGCTCGTTAAGCATCGTCAAAACGTGTTCAGCGGACATAACTTGTATTCTCCCGGATGTGCCATTGTCGTCGTGGAACGAAATCGTATGGATCGAATTTTATTTAACTTAGCTGGGCTAGGCTAAACTGGACTGGTATAAACAGTAGCTAAAAGTGTGCCAACATTGCCAAAATGATGAGAAGGGCCGCGTTTCCGGCCTTATTAACCAAAGTCCGCCTGCACCAGATTGGTGGGATAGCGCTATATTAGTGCATTTGGGCAGTAAGTGGGCACTATTTTGGTGCAATAAATGGGGCGAGGTGAAATAATGCACTGAGAAAGGGATGACGAAGCGTCAAAAATGACGCAAATGCAGAGATCGTCGCGATCTTGTTTAGTCCCTCGCTTATTACGTGTACAATAACGCGCTATTTCTAATGCCTGAGGCAAAGTTGTGATCGAAAATTTGCGTAACATCGCCATCATCGCGCACGTCGACCATGGTAAAACTACCCTGGTCGATAAGCTGTTGCAACAATCCGGAACATTGGGTGACCGCAACGACGCCACCGAGCGCGTCATGGACTCCAACGATTTGGAGAAAGAGCGCGGGATTACCATCCTCGCTAAAAATACCGCTATTAACTGGCACGACTACCGTATCAACATCGTTGATACCCCCGGACATGCCGATTTCGGCGGCGAGGTTGAGCGCGTGATGTCCATGGTTGACTCGGTATTGCTGCTGGTCGACGCCATGGACGGACCCATGCCGCAAACCCGGTTCGTGACCCAGAAAGCCTTTGCTTACGGTCTCAAACCCATTGTGGTCATCAATAAAGTCGACCGTCCCGGCGCCCGCCCTGATTGGGTAGTGGACCAGGTGTTTGATTTATTTGTCAACCTCGGCGCAACCGATGAGCAACTGGATTTTCCGATCATATATGCCTCCGCGTTAAACGGTGTTGCGGGCTATGAGCACGAGAACATGGCCAGCGACATGACCCCGCTGTTTGAATCCATCGTCAAGAACGTCGAAGCGCCGAACGTCGACAGCGACGGCGCGTTCCAGATGCAGATTTCGCAGCTTGACTACAACAGCTATGTTGGCGTCATCGGTATCGGCCGCATCAAACGCGGCTCGGTTAAACCGAACCAGTCTGTTACCATCATCGACCATGAAGGTAAGCGTCGCAACGGCAAAGTGGGCCAGGTGCTGGGCCATATGGGCCTGCTGCGCATCGAGTCCAAGCTGGCGGAAGCGGGTGATATCATCGCCGTTACCGGCCTTGGCGAGCTGAATATCTCCGATACCATTTGCGATCAGGCCCTGGTCGAAGCGTTGCCGCCGCTGACGGTGGACGAACCTACCGTTTCCATGTCGTTCGGCGTCAACACCTCGCCGTTCTGCGGCAAGGAAGGCAAATACGTCACCTCCCGCCAGATCCTTGAGCGCCTGAACAAAGAGCTGGTGCACAACGTGGCCCTGCGCGTGGAAGAAACCGTCGATCCGGACACCTTCCTGGTCTCGGGCCGCGGCGAGCTGCATTTGTCGGTGCTGATCGAAAACATGCGGCGTGAAGGTTTTGAAATCGCCGTATCGCGCCCGAAAGTTATCTATCGTACCGTCGACGGCAAGAAACAAGAGCCGTTCGAACAGGTTACCCTGGATATCGAAGAACAGAACCAGGGCCCGGTTATGGAAGCCATGGGCATCCGTAAAGGTGAAATGCGCGATATGCTGCCGGATGGCAAAGGACGCATCCGTCTTGATTACATCATCCCCAGCCGCGGCTTGATTGGTTTTCGTACCGACTTTTTAACCATGACGTCCGGCACCGGCCTGCTGTATTCGTCGTTCAGTCATTATGACGATGTCCGTCCGGGTGAAATCGGCCAACGCCAGAACGGCGTGATGATTTCCAACGGCCAGGGCAAAGCGGTAGCCTATGCCTTGTACAGCCTGCAGGATCGCGGCCGTTTGTTCCTGGGCCACGGCGCGGAAGTGTACGAAGGCCAGATTATCGGCATTCACACCCGTTCCAACGACCTGACGGTAAACTGCCTGACAGGTAAAAAACTGACCAACATGCGTGCTTCCGGCACCGATGAGGCCACGACGCTGGTGACACCGATCAAGATGTCGCTGGAACAGGCCCTGGAGTTTATCGATGATGATGAACTGGTGGAAGTGACACCGCTGTCCGTGCGTTTACGTAAACGTCATTTGACCGAAAATGACCGTAAACGCGCTAACCGTTCGGGTAAAGAAGCTTAAACCCGTCGGCCCAGGCGGCGATAACGTAACAATGCCGGTCTGCGTAAGCAGCCCGGCATTTTTTTGCCCACGGTTCAGCTATTCCCGGCGATAAAGCAGCCTGATGTCATGCTGTTGGCAATACTCATGAAATTTCGGCGGCGGCGATTGATCGGTTATCAGGGTATGGAACAAGGATAAAGCACCGATAAAGGCGGGTTTGATGTTGTCGAATTTACTGTGATCGGCCACCAGGATTGCCTGCTGCGACATGGACAACGCGCGATGCTTCATGGTGAGTTCGTCAAAGTTAAAGCAGGTGGCGCCGAAACCTATATCAATACCCGCCGCGGAGATAAACGCTTTATCGGGGCGGATATTATCCAGGATGGAATATTGGGTCAGCGGCGTAAAGATGCAGTTGGCGGGATGGAACTCGCCGCCGCATAAGATAACTTTGCAATTAGGATGATCTTGTAACGCCAGGAAAGTATTCAGGGAATAGCAGACGGCGGTAAACGCCAGGTCATCGTCAATCGCATCGATGATAAACGGGGTGGTGGTGCCGCAGTCGAAAAAAACCGTGTCGTCCGGCTCGATCAGCGCCGCCGCCAGGCGGCCGGTAAGGGTTTTTTCCTCAACGTGCTTGGCTTTTTGATCCGAAACAAAATAGTGGGTAACGTTATTATTGCGCGGATCGTTAACCACGTAACCGCCCAGCAGTACGACCTGCGCGGGTTCGGCGCTGAGATCGCGGCGGATGGTCATCTCCGAGACGCCCAGCAGGACGGCGGCATCTTTCAAATGAAGCTTATCTTCCCGCTTCAGGGCGAGTATCAGTTTATTAATCCTTTCTTCGCGCCGCGTTTCCATATGACATCCTGCGTTATCAGACCCGATTTCCGCCGGGTTCTCAGAAATTAATAGTCGCTGGCGGACGCCTTGCCCGATACGATCGCGACACCTGAACTGGTGCCGATTCGGGTGGCGCCGGCCAGGATCATGGCGGTGGCGGTCTGGCGATCGCGTACGGCGCCGGAGGCCTTTACGCCCAGCTCCCCGCCGACGGTTTCGCGCATCAGCCTGACATGTTCTTCTTTTGCGCCGCCGGTGCTGAAGCCGGTGGATGTTTTCACAAACGCCACCTTCAGTTCGCGGCATATCCGGCAAACCGCGACAATTTGTGGTGAACTCAACAAACAGGTTTCCAATATTACCTTCAACGGAATAGCCGCGCAAACCTCGCGGACCGCGCGGATATCGGCGGTTACCGCGTCAATATTGCCGCTTTTGAGCCAACCGACGTTAATCACCATATCTATTTCCTGCGCACCCGCCGCAATCGCCGCCTGCGCCTCGAACGCCTTGGCGGAGGTCAGGCTGGCGCCCAACGGAAAACCGATCACCGAGCAGACCTTTACCGGGCTGTCGCACAGCAAGCGCGCGGCAAGCGGCACATACCCGGAATTGACGCAGACCGCATAAAATCCGCACTGTTTAGCCTCGCCGCATAACGTGGTGATCTGCGCTTCGGTGGCATCCTGCGCCAGCAGGGTATGGTCGATGTAAGGGGCAAAATCGATTTCAGGGGAAGTCATGTTAATGTCCTTTATGTGGATTATCACGATAATAATGTGAGAATAATAACATTACAGAAGCCTCTTACAATAGGCATGTGGCAATTTAATTTTCATTAAACGATGTGATCATTGTCATGTTACTAACATTTTTGTCTTGTTAGTGTTAATAAAATAACATTGAATAAGGTTAAAAATATGAGGGCTAATAATTATGGATATCGCAGTTATCGGTTCCAACATGGTGGATTTAATCACCTATATCAAAGAGATGCCTAAAACCGGGGAAACGCTGGAAGCCCCCGGTTTTGAAATCGGCTGCGGCGGCAAGGGCGCCAATCAGGCGGTAGCCGCCGCCAAGCTAGGGGCGGAGGTGATGATGGTCAGTAAAGTCGGCGAGGATCTCTTTGCGGACAATACCGTTAACAACCTGGTGCGCCATGGGGTCGATACCCGCTATGTGGAAACGGTGGCGGGCGTATCCAGCGGCGTAGCGCCGATTTTTGTCGATCCAGATTCACATAATCGCATCCTGATTATCAAAGGCGCCAACGATCACCTCGGCGCGCAGGACATCGATCGGGCGTCGGAACAGCTCAAGGGCTGCCGGCTGATTATCCTGCAGCTGGAAATTCCGCTCGCCACCGTCTATCACGCCATTGATTTTGCCGCCCGGCATCAGGTTCCCGTAATCCTTAATCCGGCGCCCGCCACCCGGGAACTGGATATCGCGTATGCCTGCCGGTGCGACTTTTTTATGCCTAACGAGACAGAGCTGGAAATTCTGACCGGCATGCCGGTGGACAGCGAGGAGCATATCCTGCTGGCCGGCCGTTCGCTGCTGGCCAAAGGATTGAAGAACCTGATTATTACCATGGGGCATCGCGGCTCGATGTGGCTAAGCGGCAACGAGGTGTACCGGGTCGATCCGGTACCGGTCGACGCCGTGGATACCAGCGGCGCCGGCGATGCGTTTATCGGCTGTTTTGCGCATTATTTTGTCGCGCGCGGCGATATCAAACAGGCCATGCGCTACGCGTCCGCCTATGCCGCCTACAGCGTCCGGGGTAAAGGCACCCAGCGTTCCTATGCCGAGGCTTCCCAGTTCCATGATTTCCTTGCCACCCTTCATCAGGAATAACATCATGCGCCACAATACGGTACAAATGCCTGACGGCTATTTAAACAAAACACCGTTGTTTCAATTTATCCTGCTGTCCTGCCTGTTTCCGCTATGGGGCTGCGCCGCCAGCCTTAACGATATCCTGATCACCCAGTTCAAAACGGTGTTCGCATTGAGCGATTTTGCCAGCGCCCTGGTGCAAAGCGCCTTTTACGGCGGTTATTTCCTGATTGCCATCCCGGCGTCGATGGTTATCCGCAAAAGCAGCTACAAAATGGCCATTATGATCGGCCTGTCGCTGTATATCATCGGCTGCGTACTGTTCTATCCCGCCTCCCATATGGCCACCTATACCATGTTCCTGGCGGCCATTTTTGCCATCGCCATCGGCTTAAGCTTTCTTGAGACCGCGGCCAATACCTACAGCTCGATGATCGGTCATCGCGATTACGCGACCCTGCGGCTGAACATCAGCCAGACGTTTTATCCCATCGGCGCGCTGATGGGTATTGTGCTGGGGAAATACCTGGTGTTTCAGGAAGGCGGCAGTTTAAGCAGCCAAATGGCCGCCATGACGCCGGAGCAGGTGCATCAGTTCCGTCTCAATATGCTGGAACTGACCCTGGAACCCTATAAATACCTGATTATGGTGCTGGTGGTGGTGATGGTGCTGTTTATGCTCACCCGGTATCCCCACTGCAAACCGCAGCCCGATAAGCAAAACCGCCGCGCCGCGCCCGGCATGGGCGAAACGCTGCGTTATCTTGCCGGCAATGCGCGCTTTCGCAAGGGCATCGCGGCGCAGTTTCTCTATGTGGGCATGCAGGTGGCCGTATGGTCGTTTACCATCCGTTTGGCGCTGAACCTGGGGGCGGTAAATGAGCGTGACGCGTCCAACTTTATGATTTACAGCTTTATTTGTTTTTTTATCGGTAAATTTGTCGCCAATTTCCTGATGACGCGCTTTAACCCGCAAAAAGTCCTTATCGCCTATTCTATCCTGGGCGTGGCGACGTTGGCCTATGTGGTGCTGGTGCCGAACTTCACCGCCGTCTATGCCGCGGTATTTGTCAGCGTACTGTTCGGACCCTGCTGGGCCACCATTTATGCCGGCACGCTCGATACGGTGGATAATAAATATACCGAAGTGGCCGGCGCGGTGATCGTTATGGCCATCGTCGGCGCCGCCGTGGTGCCGGCAATCCAGGGGTATGTCTCCGATCATCTCGGGTCGATGAAACAGGCGTTCGGCGTGTCATTATTGTGCTTTGCCTATGTCGGTTACTATTTCTGGGGCGAACTGCGCAATAAACAACCGCGAATCGCGACCGCGGAATCGATGATGGATAACCAACTTTAAGCAAGGAGTCGATATTATGGCCGCTGTTATTCATCTTACGCGCCAGCAATTCACCGGACAGCCGTTTCGTCTGGTGGAGAATGGTGAACTTAGCGTCACGTTATTTACCTATCCTTCGGGTATCGAAGCCGTGACCCTGCGCAATAGCCGGGGGTTTATCACCCTGCTGCCCTTTTACGGGCAGATGGTATGGGACGCGCAGTTCGACGGCCATAGCCTGCGCATGGAGAACCCCTTTAGCGAACCCAAATGGGGCGAGTCGGTGGTGGATACCTATGGCTGCTTTGCGTTCCACTCCGGCCTGCTGAGCAACGGCTGCCCGGCGCCGGAAGATACCCATCCCCTGCATGGCGAAATGCCCTGCGCACGTATGGATAGCGCTTTCCTGCTGGTGGATGGCGACAGCGTAACCCTGGGCGGCGGCTATGAATATGTTAAAGGCTTTGGTGATCATTACCTGGCGTCGCCCTCGGTCAGGCTGGGCGCCGGCGCGACACTGATGACCATCGCCATGCGGGTCACCAATCTGGCCAGCGTGCCGATGCCGCTCCAGTATATGTGCCATATGAACTACGCCTATGTTCCCCTGGCGACCTTCAGCCAGAATATTCCTGCCGCGGCGTTTGCGCTGCGTACCTCGATTCCAGGCCATGTGCACCCCACGCCGCAATGGCTGGAATATACCGCCGGGCTGGCCCGCGATCCGTCGGCGCTTAAGGCGCTGGACCAACCGCAGTTCTACGATCCGGAAATTGTCTTTTTTGCCGACAACCTGGCAACCTATACCGATCGGGTGGAATGTGTTATGCAGGCGCCGGGGACGGGGCCGCGCTTTGTCACCCGTTTCGATACGGCGCAGTTTAACCATGCCACGCGCTGGATACTCCATAACGGCGATCAAAAAGTGGCGGCGTTTATCCTGCCGGCCACCTGCCGTCCCGAAGGCCATATCGCCGCCAGCCGGGCCGGCACACTGATTGCGCTGGAGCCGGGCGCGACGCGGGAATTCAGCGTGGAGACCGGACTGGCCGGTTAGCCTTCAGGACGCGGCACAACCGAATCAGCATGGCTGAGGTCAACGGCCGGCCGGCGAAAGCATCCGAATGCGTGTTCATGGCTGTTCAGTTGGCCCTTTTCCCGCTACAGTGGGAACATGAGTAAAGATCGGGAGGGAGCCATGCTTTATATCTTTGATTTAGGTAATGTCGTGATAGATATCGATTTTAACCGCGTTTTGGGTGTATGGAGTAATCTCAGCGGTGTGCCCCTGGCCCGTCTGAAGAAACAGTTCGTCATGGGCGATGCTTTCGAGCAGCACGAAAGGGGCGATATTACCGATGAGGCGTTTGCCGCCCTGATCTGCAATGAATTGGGCATCGCCCTGAGTTTTGAGCAGTTTACCGCCGGCTGGCAGGCGGTGTTCGTCGGCGTGCGTCCCGAGGTTATCGACATCATCCATCGCCTGCGCGAACAGGGCCACCGGGTAGTGATATTGTCCAATACCAACCGTTTGCACTGCGACTATTGGCCGAGCCAGTATCCCGAGATCCAGCAGTGCGTGGATAAGCTCTATTTATCGCAGGACCTGGGCATGCGCAAACCCGACCCGGCGATTTATCGCGCCGTGCTCGAGCAGGAAGGGGTAAGCGCCCAGGACGCGGTTTTCTTCGATGATAACGCCGAGAATATCAAGGGCGCGCAAAGCATTGGCTTACAGTCGGTTCATGTAACGGATCCGGGCGTAATACCCGCTTATTTTGCGTAAGTGGCGTATTCATCGGGGAGGCTGTGGCGATGAGAGCTGCTTATCGGAAAAAATTTATCCGTTTTTTCTCGTTCTGTTCCCTGTTATATAAACGTATCGACCATGACGGGATGACGGTGCTGGCCGGCCATCTGGCCTATGTATCCCTGCTTTCGCTGGTGCCGCTGGTTACCGTCGTATTTGCGCTTATCGCCGCTTTTCCGGTCTTTTCCGGCGCCAGCGTCCAGCTGAAGTCGTTTATCTTCCATAACTTCATGCCGGCCACCGGCGACGTTATCCAGCGCTATCTCGAGCAGTTTATCCTTAATACCAGCCAGATGACGGCGGTGGGAACCTGCGGGCTTATCGTGACCGCGCTGTTGCTGATTTATTCGGTCGATACGGTGCTGAACACCATCTGGCGCAGCAAAAACAAGCGGCCGATCATTTTCTCTTTCGCGGTTTACTGGATGGTGTTGACGCTGGGGCCGATACTGACCGGCGCCAGTATGGTGATAAGCTCATATTTAATCTCCCTGACCTGGCTTAACAATACCGGCACCACGACATTCGTCACCCTGGTGCTGCGGATATTCCCGTTGGTGCTTTCCTGCGCCTCATTCTGGTTATTGTATTGCGTCGTGCCCACGGTGCGCGTTCCCGGCCGGGATGCCCTGATCGGCGCGGTGGTGGCGGGCGCGCTGTTCGAACTGGGTAAAAAGGCCTTCGGCTTATATGTCACCATGTTCCCATCGTATCAGCTGATTTACGGCGTGCTGGCGGTGATACCCATCTTATTTCTTTGGGTCTATTGGAGCTGGTGTATTGTATTACTGGGGGCGGAGATCACCGCCTCGCTGACGGAGCACCGGCGGTTGCGGCAAGAGGAGCGGTTATCGCGATGATTGCCTTGATACAACGGGTGTTGCGCGCGGATGTCGCCATCGGGGGCTTAAGCGTGGGCGCCATCGGTCCCGGTTTGCTGATCCTGCTCGGCGTCGAACGGGATGACGACAGGCAAAAGGCGGCAACGTTATGCGAGCGCGTTTTGGCCTACCGCATCTTCGGCGACGGGCAGGGTAAAATGAATCTTAATGTCCGCCAGGCCGGCGGCGACGTGCTGGTAGTTTCCCAGTTCACGCTGGCGGCGCAAACCGATAAGGGGCTGCGCCCCGGCTTTTCGCACGCCGCGCCGCCCGCCCTGGCCGAAGAACTGTATGAGTATTTTAACGACTGCTGCCGTAAGAAGGATATCAGGACCGAGACCGGCCGCTTCGGCGCTGATATGCAGGTCTCGCTGGTGAATGACGGCCCGGTGACCTTCTGGCTTCAGGTATAAGACGTTAAAGCCCTTTATAGAGAGAACATGGCATGTATCACCTGCGCGTTCCACACACCGAACAAGAACTCAGCGACTACTATCAGTTCCGCTGGGAAATGCTACGCAAGCCGTTGCATCAGCCGCAAGGTTCCGAAAGGGACGCCTATGACGCGACGGCGCATCACCAGATGGTGGTCGACGAAAACGGCAAGCCGGTGGCCATCGGCCGGCTGTACATCAATGCCGACAATGAAGCCTCCATCCGGTTCCTGGCGGTCGACCCTCAGGTACAGGATAAAGGCCTGGGCACGCTGGTGGCCATGACGCTGGAGTCCGTGGCGCGCCAGGAAGGGGTCAAACGGGTGGTCTGCAGCGCGCGCGAGGACGCGGTGGACTTCTTCGCCAAGCTGGGGTTTATCAACCAGGGCGAAATCACGGTGCCGTCCACCACGCCGATACGCCATTTTTTAATGATCAAGCCCATCGTGACCCTGGATGATATTTTGCACCGGCCGGACTGGTGCGGCCAATTGCAGCAGGCCTGGTACCAGCATATTCCGCTCAGCGAAAAGATGGGCGTGCGCATCAGCCAGTACACCGGCCAGAAGTTTATGACCACCATGCCTGAAACCGGGAACCAGAATCCCCACCATACCCTGTTCGCCGGCAGCCTGTTTTCGCTGGCGACCCTGACCGGCTGGGGGCTGATATGGCTATTGCTGCGTGAGCGCCAATTGGGCGGCACTATTATCCTGGCCGATGCCCATATCCGCTATCTCACCCCGGTGACCGGCCGGCCCTGCGCCGTGGCGGATCTGGGTTCGCTGAGCGGCGATCTCGATCGCCTGGCGCGCGGACGCAAGGCGCGGGTACAGCTTGAGGTCGAGTTGTTCGGCAATGAAGATAAAGGCGCCATATTCAAAGGCGTTTACCTGGTATTGCCGCCAACGCCGGACAAGCCGCTGGAGCGCGGCGGCTCCCAGGCCGGCTAATATGGGCAAAAAGTGGGCATGAGGGACAAGTCATGCCGTTTACGGCGCCGCCGGCGCCAGTTCTCCGTTGACCATGGTTTGATCCACCGTTTGGCCCTGTACGTTCAGCGCATGCAGCCTGCCGTTCAGGGTGGGTTTAAACGGCGCGTTGGCGGGCATTTTCCCGGCCAGCGTGAGCTGCGTATTGCCGTTGCCCGGCAAGGGCGCCACGGGCCAGCCCCAGCGCTGCAGTATGTTTAACGGCACCGCCCGTCCGTTAAGATTCAGGGTAAATCCCCGTTCGCCCTGCTGGTTGATCACCGCCGTGGCCTCAAACAGCCCCTCGCCGGCAAAGGCGCTCAGTTCGGTGACGGCGATCCTGCCCTGGTCGGCGGTTAACGCCAGCGACGGGCGCCGGACATCGATTTTGTTAAAGGTGGCGTCGCTGCCGTTAAGGGTCAGGCTGCCGGACCAGATGCCCCATTGATGATCCCGCGCCAATACCAGGTTTTTGCCATAGCCGTCCAGCGCGGTGATTTGAAATGGAAACGCGGGATTAATATCTATCAGCAGATTGCGGTTGGCGGTAAATTTGTTCACCTGCACGTCGGCCAGCCACGAGGGCAGGGGTTGCAGCCAACTGTCCAGCCATTGCCCGGGCAAGGTATATTCCAGCCCAGCCACCATGAATTCGTCCAATTCAAGACGCTGGCCGTCCCGCAGCCAGCGACCCGAGGTGCGCATCAGTCCCCCCTGCCAGCGCCCGCTGAACTGGCGTATTTCGATGCCCTGCGGCGACAGGGTCATATTGGCTATGGGATCGTTTAAATGCACGGCGCCGTTAATCAGGTCGCTGGCGTTAAACGACAGGCTACCGTCATCCGACGACCAGTCGCCATCCTGAAAGGTAATATTGCGCAGGGTTAAATCAAGATCGCTAAAGGCCCAGTTCTTGCCTTCCATACGCGCATCAATCAAATCGAAGCGATGGATGGTGATTTTAGGCACCTCCGATAGCTGGCGCAGAAACTCATCCAGGCTTTGCGTGGTCTGCATGCGTACATTGCTCAGGCGCAGGTTATCCACCTGCCAGGCGCCGTCTTCGTCGCGCCGCGCATTGCCGGTTAATTCCCCCTGGGATAAATCGGCGCCCAGATTATCCAGCCGCAGCTGGTTATTATTGATTTCGCCCTGCACCAGGACGTTTTCCGCCGGGATGCCGTTAAGGGTGAGGGAACGGGCGCTGATCTGGAAACGGGCGTTACGCCCCAAGGGAAAGCCGGTCTGCGGTTGCCAGGGAGTGATGCCGGCATTGACGTTTTGACCGTTCAGCTCCCAGCCGCCGTAAGGGGACTGGATGGCCATGCCATTGAGCTGCAGCACATCCGCCTGCAGCGGGAATGCCAGCGAGGCGGGGTCCAGGTTTAGGGTGCCGTCCTGCAGCTGGATGCGGTAGAAGTGATAGGGATCGGTGAATTGGCGGATGCTGAATCCGGCCACCAGCCGTTTGGCCACAAGCGTAGCCCGGCGTTCTTTTTGCCCGAAAGAGATGTTGTCGAAATAAATGTCGCCCGGATCGGACCAGTTGTGGGTGATCTTATTAAACGATAATTGGTAGCCGGTATGCTGGGTGACTAACCGGCTAACCCAGCCGGCGCCCCAGGTGGTTTGCAGCAACACGTAGATCAGGATAATTATCAATAGCACTATCAAAAGTATTGATAATAAGAGTTTCCCAATAAATTTCATTGCTCAAATCCATCGCTGTCATAAAGGTTACCCAGTTTATGCCGTAATTAACGGGGCTTCTCAATAGCCAATGTGCTTCAGACAAAAAAAAGCCGCCGTATTGATACGGCGACCGCAAAAAAATGATAGCTAACTAATTAATTATGTTCCGGCGGGAACAATAAATTCAAGATGATGGCGGTAATGCCGCCGGCGGCAATTCCGGAGGACATCAGGGTCTTCAGCCACTGCGGCGCGAACTGCAAAATCAGCGGCTGCTGCGACACGCCCAGCCCTACCGCCAACGATAGGGCGATAATCATAATGGCGCGGCGATTAAGCCGTTCACGGGATACGATACGTACGCCGGACGCGGCGATGGTGCCGAACATGACGATGGTCGCGCCGCCCAGCACCGGCTCGGGAATATGCTGTACAAAGCCGCTGACCACCGGAAACAGCCCCAGCGCAATCAGCATCAGCGACACCACAAAGCCGACATAGCGGCTGGCGACGCCGGTCAGTTGGATGACGCCGTTATTTTGACCGAAACAGGAGTTTGGGAAAGTGTTGAACACGGCCGACAGCATTGAATTCAGGCCGTTGGCCAGCACGCCGCCTTTCAGGCGCCGCATATAGATGGGGCCGCGTACCGGCTGTTCCGAGACGTCGGAGGTGGCGGTAATATCGCCGATGGTCTCCAGCGAAGTGACCATAAATACCAGCATCAGCGGGATAAGCAGATCCCAGTCAAAACCCAGGCCGTAATACAGCGGGGTCGGCACCATGATTATGGATTGCGCCGGCGCGGGAGCGGTCTGCGGCAACATGCCCATCATCCAGGCCGCCAGATAGCCCACCGCCATGGCGATCACCAGCGAGGCGACCCGCAGATAGGGATTGCGCTGACGATTGAGCAGGATGATGACCAGCAGCACCACGCCCGCCAGCATCAGGTTTTTCGGCGCGCCGAAGGTATGATCGCCCATGGCGGCGAAACCGCCGCCGATGGAAGTCAGGCCGACCTGGATCAGGGAAATGCCGATAATCATCACCACGATACCCGATACCAGCGGCGTAATGATGCGCCGGGCCAGGTGCAGCACGCGGGATAATAAAATTTCCGTGCAGGACGCCACCATCAGCGTGCCGAACAGGGCCGCCATCATCGTGGGCACATCGGCGCCGCCGTTTTTCAGCGCCAGGCCGCCCATGATAAGCGGCGTGACAAAGTTAAAGCTGGTGCCCTGGATGGACAGCAGGCCCGATCCCACCGGTCCCCAGGTCTTGATTTGCAGCAGTGAGGCCAGGCCGGAGGCAAACAGCGACATGCTGATAATATGCTGCGTGTCCTGCGCCGGGAGCCCCAGCGCCTGGCAGATTAACAGGCCGGGCGTAATCACGGCGACAAACATGGCCAGCAGATGCTGGCAGGCGGCAAACAGGGTTTCCGCCAGCGGCGGACGATCGTCGAGGTGATAAATCAGCTCGCTTTTGGCAACGGGAATCGGCGCGTCATCAACGTCAGTGGCTGGCATGGTCATGGGGGGAAACATTCCTGGGCGGCAAAGGAGGCATTTTAATCATCCTGTTTTTAAAAGCAAACGATTGCTCGCGACCTGCGCCCGCGCCGGTTGATATAGGTCAATGCCGGCGCAGATTTCAGGCCGGCGCCCCGGGTGCCGATGCCGGCGGGAGGGAACAAGAGGGAATACTTATGGCTCAGGCGTTGGTATAGCGCACGCGCTCCGGCATCCAGCGCTCAATCAGCGCCTGGGCGGCGGCGGGATAGTGTTGGTGGATATGGCGCGCCAGCCGCTGGACTTCCGGGATCATGGCCTGGTCGCGCAGCAGATCGGCCACTTTGAATTCCGCGTTGCCGGTCTGGCGCGTGCCCAGCAATTCCCCGGGGCCGCGGATCTCCAGATCTTGTTGCGCGATGATAAAACCGTCGTTGGTATCCCGCAGCACCTGTAGACGCCGCTGCGCGGTTTTGCTCAGGGGCGATTTATAGAGCAGCACGCAGTGCGAGGCCACCGCGCCGCGCCCCACGCGGCCGCGCAGCTGATGCAGCTGCGCCAGTCCCAGGCGTTCCGGGTTTTCGATAATCATCAGGCTGGCGTTGGGCACATCGACGCCGACCTCGATAACGGTGGTCGCCACCAGCAAGTGAACCTCACCGGCCTTGAATGCCTGCATAATCTGCTGTTTTTCCTGTGATTTCATGCGCCCATGCACCATCCCGACGGTCAGTTCCGGCAGGGCGGCGGCGAGCCCCTCCCAGGTGGCCTGCGCCGCCTGGGCTTCCAGCAGATCGGATTCCTCGATGATGGTGCAGACCCAATAGGCCTGGCGCTGCTCCTGTAAGCAGGCTTGGCGCACCCGCTGGATGACATCTTCGCGCCGGGTGTCGGGAATGGCCACCGTGGTCACGGGCGTGCGGCCGGGGGGCAGCTCATCGATAACCGAGGTATCCAGATCGGCGTAGGCGGTCATGGCGAGCGTGCGCGGGATGGGAGTGGCGGTCATGATGAGCTGGTGGGGATGGAACCCCTGCGCCAGGCCCTTCTCCCATAATGCCAGGCGCTGATGCACGCCAAAGCGGTGCTGCTCGTCGATAATCACCAGCGCCAGCCCCGAGAATTGCACCTGTTCCTGGAAAATGGCATGGGTACCCACCACCATCGCCACCCTGCCGGCGGCGATGGCATCTTGCTGGGCAATGCGCGCCTTGCCTTTTTGTTTGCCGGCCAGCCAGCCCACCTCAATGCCCAATGGCTCAAACCAGTTGCGAAACGTTTGCGCATGCTGCTCGGCCAGCAGTTCGGTGGGCGCCATCAAGGCCACCTGCTTGCCCTGGGCAATGGCTCGCAGCGCCGCCAGGGCCGCCACCAGGGTTTTACCCGAGCCGACGTCGCCCTGCACCAGACGCATCATCGGCACGGGTAGAGCCAGGTCGCTCTCGATTTCCGTCGCCACCCGTTGCTGGGCGCCGGTGGGCGCGAAGGGCAGCCGGCCAAGGAATTGCTGCTTGAGATGATGATCGGCGGTCAGCGCCAGCGCCAGCTCCTTGCGTACCCCAGCCCGCACCGCCAGCATACTGAGATTATGGGCTAGCAGCTCCTCCAGGATCAGCCGCCGTTGCGCCGGGTGTTTGCCCAGCTCCAGATCGGCGAGCGAAATGTCCGGCGCCGGACGGTGCAGAGTGCGCAGGGCGTCGGGCAGGCTTATCAGGCCCCGGCTCAGCTCCGGCGGCAGCAGCTCGGCAATCGGGCAGGTATCAAGCAGGGTCAGCGCCTGGTCTGTCAGGCTGCGCAACGTCGCCTGGCGCACGCCTTCGGTGGTGGGATAGACGGGAGTTAACGACGGCGCGAGGGTGACGTCGTCATGATCGCCGAGCACATGATATTCAGGATGGATAATTTCGGCGCCCTGCTGGCCGCGGCGGATTTCGCCATAGGCGGTAACGCGCCGGCCGGGAGCCAGGCTATTTTTCATCGCGGCGTTAAAGTTGAAAAACCGCAGGGTCATCATGCCGCTGTCGTCGCGCATGCGGCAGGTCAACATGCGCCGCCGGCCAAAGCTGATATCGCAGGCCAGCACCTCGCCCTGCACGGTGACAAACATGCCGGGCAGCGCATCGCCAATGGGGTAGAGACGGGTGCGATCCTCGTAGCGCGAGGGCAGATGCAGCAGCAGGTCCTGCAGGTTTTCCAGGCCAAGCCGCGCAAGCCTTGCCGACTGGGCGGGGCCGACCCCTGAAAGCGAACTCAGCGGTATGGCATTCAGCAGACGGCCTTCCATCATTCAGCACTCCGTGGCAGGTAAACTGGCCCGCAATGGCGGAACGGCCATGATGTCGCGCCGGTTGGCGGCCAGGTTGTTAGTTGCGGTTACGGGTGACCCGGATGACATCCGGCATAACGCGTATTTTACGCATAATATTCGCCAGATGGACACGGTCGCGCACGGTCAGGCGGATAAACGCGCTATAGACCCGCCCGTCTTTCTCTTCGGTGTTCAGGCTTTGGATATTGGAATCGGCGGCATTGATAGCCGCGGTCAGGTTGGCCAGCGCGCCCTGGTGATTAAACATATCCGCTTTAATCTCGGCGATAAACTCCTGCTCGGTATCCAGATCCCATTCCACCGCCATGAATTTTTCCGCTTCTTTCTGGTAGCCGCGGATATTGCGGCAGGATTCATGATGAACCACCAGCCCTTTACCCGGGCTGACATGGGCGATAATCGGATCGCCGGGAATAGGGCGGCAGCATTTGGCAAAGGTGATAAGCACGCCTTCCGCGCCTTTGATCGGCAGGGTTTTGGGACCGGAAACGGAGGCGCCGGACGGCGCCATATTGGACTGGTCGCCCTGCAGATTACGGGCAATCACCACGCTCATGGCGTTGCCCAGGCCGATTTCCGCCAGCAGATCGTCCAGGGAGGCCAGTTTCATCCGGTCCAGTTCATGCTGGATATTTTCCGGCGGCACCTCGGCCAGTTTACGGCTGCCGCCAAGGGCGTGGTTCAATAAACGCCGGCCCAAACTGACGGAATCGTCGCGTTTGAGGTTTTTCAGCATCTGGCGAATTTTGGCCCGCGCCTTGGAACTGACGACAAAATTCAGCCAGGCGGCGTTGGGACGGGCGCCGGGGGCGGTAATAATTTCCACCGCCTGTCCGCTGGTCAGGGCCTGGGACAAGGGGTAAGGCTGGCGATCGACCCTGGCGCCGACGCAGGCATGGCCGATATCGGTATGCACCGCGTAGGCAAAGTCCACCGGCGTGGCGCCCGCCGGCAGTTCGACGATGCGTCCTTCCGGGGTAAAGACGTAAATTTCGTCCGGAAACAGATCGGACTTAACGCTTTCAATAAATTCAAACGAGCTGCCGGCGCTTTGCTGCAGCTCCAGCAGGCTTTGCATCCAGCGCTGCGCGCGGATCTGCGCCGTGGTGCCGGTTTCACCCTGTTCTTTATAAGCCCAGTGCGCCGCCACGCCCATTTCCGCCATCTGGTCCATGTCCTCGGTGCGGATTTGTACTTCCACCGGTACGCCGTGGGGGCCGATCATCGAGGTATGCAGGGATTGATAGCCATTGGCCTTGGGAATGGCGATATAGTCCTTCACCCGTCCCGGACGCGGTTTATACAGGCTGTGCATCTGTCCCAGTACCCGGTAGCAGGTATCCACTTCGCCGACGATGACCCGGAAGGCGTAGATATCCATAATGGAGTGAAAGCGCTGCTCTTTGAGATGCATTTTGCAATAAATGGAGTACAGATGTTTTTCGCGTCCGCTGACGCGACAGGGAATGCCCGCTTCGGTCAGCCGTCCTTCAATTTCCGCCAGGATTTTCTGGATCATCTCTTTGCGGTTGCCGCGCGCCGACTTGACCACTTCCTTGATCACCCGGTAGCGGTTGGGATACAGCGCCTCGAAGCCCAGTTCCTCAAGTTCGGTCTTAAGGTGATGGATACCCAGCCGGTGGGCCAGCGGGCTATAGATTTCCAGGGTTTCGCGGGCGATGCGGCGGCGTTTATCAGGACGCAGCGCGCCAAGGGTGCGCATATTGTGGGTCCGGTCGGCCAGCTTTATCAGCACCACCCGGATATCCTGCACCATGGCCATGATCATTTTGCGGAAATTTTCCGCCTGGGCTTCTTTTTTGTCGCGAAACTTAAGCTTATCGAGTTTCGACACGCCTTCGACCAACTCGGCCACGGTTTTACCGAACAACTGCTCCATGTCCTGGTAGGTGGCCGGGGTATCCTCAATCACATCATGCAGCAGCGCCGCCATCAGCGTCTCATGGTCAAGACGCATTTCGGCCAGAATACAGGCCACGGCCACCGGATGGGTGATATAAGGCTCGCCGCTGGAGCGTGACTGTCCCTCGTGAGCATCACGGGCGACAAGGTATGCCTGCCGGAGGAGTTTAATCTGATCCTCGGGCAGGTATCGTTGAATCAGCAGATTCAGGCTTTCAAACAGATACAATTGTGAACCGTTGTCCGAATTTAGCGACGACCTTCAGCAATAGCGGTTACCGCCTGGATTTCCGCGGCTTCCTGCTCCTGCTGTTCCTGGCGATCCCGCAAGTCGAGGATCTGATTGGTAATCAGGCCTTCTTCTATTTCACGCAGGGCGATAACGGTGAATTTGTCGTTTTCTTCCGCCACCAGGGGATCTTTACCGCCGACCTGAAGTTGGCGAGCGCGACGGGCAGCGACCAGCACCAGGTCAAAACGATTACCAATTTTTTCAACGGCGTCTTGTACAGTTACGCGTGCCATATGTGAGCTACTCCGCAAATAGAGAAATGACTGGGCATCATACTGAAAGTTGTTTCAGTCCGCCAACAGTTTGGTGATTAAAGCGTCATGCCGTAATTTTTGCCGGCCCAGACGCAGACGTTCGGCACGAATAATGGTTTTTAAATCCATCAGGGCCGTATTGAACTCGTCATTCACAATCAGGTAATCATACTCGGCATAATGCGACATTTCCGCCACCGCCTGCGCCATACGGCGGGCAATGACCTCTTCGCTATCCTGCCCGCGGCCGCGCAGGCGCCGATCCAGCTCTTCCCTGGACGGCGGCAGCACAAAGATGCTGCGGGCCTGGGGCATGCGCTCGCGAATTTGCTGCGCGCCCTGCCAGTCGATATCCAAAAACACGTCCACGCCGGTGGACAACACCTGTTCGATGGCCTCGCGTGACGTGCCGTAATAATTGCCGAAGACGTTGGCGTATTCGAGGAAGCACTCCTCCCCGATCATGCGCTTGAACTCAGCCTCCGAAATAAAAAAATAATGTTCCCCGTCTTTTTCCCCCGGACGTATGGGCCGCGTGGTGTGGGAGATCGATACCTGGGTGTCGTAAAGCGGTTGTGTTTTAAGCAACGCCTGGATCAGGCTTGATTTTCCCGCGCCGCTGGGAGCGGAAACAATGTAAAGCGTACCATGAACCATAGTGGGAATTTTTCGGCTGTAGTTGATGTCTTTAGTGGATAACCGTCGTTGATGAATCGACGCGTGAAGACGATATCGTCTCACATTATACACGGCATTGATGCAGGTTGCAGCTTCCCTTGCTGTTTAGCGCCGGGCTTTTGCGCCCTTGGCGCCAGGGTGACGGCGGCGGCAAGCATAGCGGGCGCTCAAATAATGGATGTGGTTTACGCTTTTTCGATTATTACATAAAGGAAACTTAAGTGATGAGCCGCTAACTATTTCAGAATCATAGGGGGATGGGATGTCATGGTCAACGTTGCCCCGATAGTAGTCGCATATATCCAGCGAGGTTGGGCTTTATTAACGGCCAGTTTTCCATTCAACCCGGTGTGGCCGAAAAAGCAATAGACATGCATTTATCAAGAATTGCTTATACTTTTGCTACCCGAAGGCGTTCCCTCATCGACAAATAACGCCCTGTGGATGAGGGAAATTTGATACTGCTTATATTTTAGAGCGGCATGGTTTATGCCGCCCATTAAATAGGATATGCAGCGGTCTAAACCGACAATTAACGCTGGCCTGCTTCGAGGGTATTGCAAATTTCACCGAATTTTTCCAATTGCGCTTCAGATAAAGGCGCCAGAATACGCTCAAGGATAGTACGATGAGTCTGCTGAGCAATTTCCAGTTTATCGCGTCCTTTTTCTGTAATATAAACATGTTTAACCCGGCGGTCGGTCGGGCTTTGCTGGCGCTGCAGCATTTCGTCTTTCTCCAGGGCGTCCAGCACCGTCACTACCGTACGGGAAGAAAATCCCATATAATTTTTGATATCCGTGGCGCTGGTCTTGCCATGGGTAATCAATTGCAGGATCTTCATTTTGGACAATGAAAGTCCTTCATTGACCAATTGGCCGTTCACTTCTTTTCTCAGGCGATGATAGATGCGAGATAAAGATTCTACGGTAACTGACATGTCTATTTTTTTGTCCATTGTCGTTCCTCTCTGTAAATTAAGACGATTTACTCGCCGCGATGGCAGGTTAAAAGCTGTTATATTGATACAGGGATTAATTTATCCCTCCGGCATTGAGTTAGTGAAAAACGCCTTGCACAGCAATAACGTTCTACCCGCAATCCACCGGTAGCAAAGAAACCGTCAATATAGTTCGCGCAAAGCGCTACAAGAATCATGAATTGCCCTTCCCTAAGAAGAGCCATTTACAATATTGATTGTTAAAGCCAGTGCAGTTTATATGAATATTTTCTATTTTGAAACATGGCTAATAGAAAAATACGCATGTAATATTGAAATATCACGGCAGTGATATTTTATTTTATTTTATTACTTTTATATTAACTTTATAGCCTGCTATCTTTATATTTTTACAAAAAGTAAAAAATAATAACTTCATGATATATATAGGTATTTTACAAATAACATCAATTAAAAAAGTGACTCACTTATATTGTTAAGTAATAAAATAATAAAGATTTAAAAAAATTAATTTAAATAAATTCCTCACAAAAACATCACCGCGGAATAATTTCCGGGAAATTTTCATTTAAATAACTGATTTATAATCATAATTTTTTCGTTTTACCAAAACCCGGCTAAGACGTCGACGAATAACCGTGAAGTATCAAGGCGTTATTATTTTATACTCCAGCGCCAGGCTGTAAATGCGTCGGGGATAAATCTATTGTCGCGCCGCGAATAGGGGTGGGTAGGGCCGGGACACCTATAATCAATACGTATCTGTTCATTTCGGAGGATAGCCGATGTTTAGCCATATCCAACTGGGCGCACGGGAGCTGCCGCGCATGATTGCCTTTTATGATCGCGTTCTCGCCGAGCTGGACTTAGTAAGGATGACGCCGCAGGAGCTGGACTGCCCCGCCGGCATTATCTGGAGCAAAGCCGGTCAGCGCTGGCCGCAGTTTGTGGTCCGGCGTCCCATCAACGGCCTGCCCGCCACCTGGGGCAACGGTTGCCAGGTGAGTTTTGCCGCGCCATCGCAGGACGCGGTGGCCTCAGCCTGGTCGGTGGCCCTCAGCCAGGGTGGAATCGACGAGGGCGAGCCCGGTGTCCGCGCCATCTATGCCGATGATTTTTACGCCGCCTACTGCCGCGATCCCGAAGGCAATAAACTCTGCTTCGTCCATGCCGGCGGGGTAAATCCCTAGCGGGAAGCGCGGCGAGGCATACGGCGTTCTTATATGTCGTTTTTTTGCTAAAACGCGTCGTAATAACGACGTTCAATGGGTGTAAACACTGGCAAGCTTGCTTACGTTTCCTGCTGCCATCAAGCAGAATCCGGCCTGTCCACCGCGGCCTTACCGGTGTGCCGGCGGATGTTCCTTAGCGAAAACTTAAACAGGCTGGGCTTATGTTTTTTTACCTGCTTCGGCGGCTTATGCTGGCGGCGTCAGTGATGTTGCTCGCCATCTCGTTACTTTTTTGCCTGGTGTTCCTGGTGCCGGGCGATCCGGCGTCGGTGGCGCTGGGGCCGCGCGCCAGCGAAGCGCAAAAACAGGCGCTGCGCGAACATATGGGGCTGGACCGGCCGGCCGTCGTGCAGATCGCCCGCTTTATCGCTAACGTGGCCACCGGCGATCTGGGCGAAGACGTCCTCACCCACCGGCCGGTGGCCCAATTGATTGCCCGCGCCCTGCCCAATACCCTGATTCTGGCGCTGTCGGCCATCGCCTGGGCCGTTCTCCTGGGCATCCCGCTGGGCTGCTGGGCGGCGCTGCGCCAGAACAGCCTGGCCGACCGCCTTATCGGCCTGATGTCCACCAGCGTTATCGCCCTGCCGGCCTTTGTGGTGGCTATCTATGCCCTGCTGATTTTCGCGGTCACCCTGAAATGGTTTCCCGCCATTGGCGCGGGACAGCGGGACGATCCCGTTTCCCAGCTGAATGCCCTGGTACTGCCGTCGCTGACGGTGGGCCTGAGCTGGATCGGTTATCTATCGCGGCTGGTGCGGGCGTCCATGTTGGAAGTGCTTAAGGAGAACCATATCCGCACCTATCGGGCGTTCGGCATCGGCGAGCGGCTTATCGCCATGCGTTATGCGCTGCCGATTGCGGTAGTGCCGGTGGTATCTGTGCTGGGGGTCGGCATCGGCTCGCTGTTATCCGGCGCGGTGCTGACTGAAATCGTTTTTGCCCGTCCCGGCCTGGGCAAGCTGGCCTTTGATTCGGTGATTTCACGTAATTTTCCGGTGGTGATGGGCACGGTGGTGGTGACCTCCGGCTTTTATGTGCTGGCCAACCTGATTGCCGATTTGATTAACACTTTTCTCGATCCGCGCGTGCGGCAGGAGCTTTGACCATGGCTCTTATCACCACCAATACCCCGGTCGCGGCCACCCCGGTTTCCGCCGCCGCGCCGCGTCCCGGCGCCTTTCGCGTGCTGCGCCAGGTCTGGTCGGGCGGGATGGGCCGTTTTGCCCTGATCTGCGTCGCCGCGCTGCTGGCCTGTGCCGTTTTCGCCCCGTGGCTGGCCCCGCACGATCCCATTGCCATCAAGGCGGCGCTCAGGCTGAAGGGGCCAAGCATGGAATATTGGCTGGGCAACGATCAGCTGGGGCGCGATATTCTCTCGCGCCTGATTTATGGCAGCCGTATCGCCATGACGGTGGCGTTTATCGGCACCGGCGGCGCGCTGTTGATCGGGTCCATGCTGGGGCTGCTGGCCGGGTATGGCCCACGGCAAGTCGATACGCTGCTGATGTTGTTTTGCGACGCGCTGATGTCGATTCCGATGATTTTATTCGCGCTGGCGGTGGTGACGCTTATCGGCTCAAGCGTCGTCACCATCATCATGATCATCGTCACCTTTATGGTGCCGGGGTATTTCCGGGTCGTGCGCAGCCAGACGCGGGTGCTGAAACGTATGGAATATATTGTCGCCGCCCGCGCCATGGGCGCCTCTCCCCTGAGCGTGGTATTCCGCCACCTGATCCCCAATCTGGTGGGTACCTTGCTGGTACTGGTGGCCATGGATATCCCGGCGGTGATCGCCATCGAATCCGGCCTGAGTTTCCTCGGCCAGGGCGTGCAGCCTCCCGACGCCAGCTGGGGCACGGTGCTCAACGACGGTTATTCCTATATCCGCCAGGCGCCGCATATCGTTATCGCCGCCGGCATCCCCATTATCCTGGCCACCCTGGGGTTCACCTTTCTTGGCGAGGCGCTGCGCGACGCGCTTGACCCGCGCACCGCCCGGCAATCCAGAGGAGAGAGCTGATGGCCCTGCTGGACATCCACGATCTGTCGGTCACCTATGACTCGGCCAAAGGTCCGCTGAAAGCGGTGCGTAATATTTCCCTGTCCGTGGACAAGGGCGAGGTATTGGGATTGGTGGGGGAGAGCGGCTCGGGCAAATCGACGCTGGTCGGCGCCATGCTGACCCTGCTGCCGGCCAACGCCCATGCGAGCGGTCAACTGCGCTACAAGGACCAAAACCTGCTCGACCTGCCGGAATACGCCAAGCGACGGCTGCGCGGCAACGGCATCGCCACGGTTTCCCAGGACCCGTTTACGGCCCTGAATCCGGTGATTACCATCGGCAGGCAACTGCTGGCGTTTCAGCACCATAAATCGGGATCTAAAGCGGAAAAGCTGGCGCGCGCCCTGGTAATGCTTGAGCGCGTCGGAATTTCCGACCCCAAAGGGCGGTTAAAGCAATACCCGCATGAGCTGAGCGGCGGCATTCGCCAGCGCATCGCCATCGCCGCTGCCCTGCTGACCGAACCGGAACTGCTGATCGCCGACGAACCCACCACCGCGCTGGACGCCACCACCGAAATGCAGGTGGTGGAGGTGCTCAGGGCCAGCCGGAAGCTGGTGGACGGCGCCATTATTTTTGTCACCCACGATTTACATCTGGTCAGCGCCCTGTGCGACAAGGTGGCGGTGATGTACGCCGGGGAAATTGTCGAAGCCGGGCCGATAAAGCAGATTTTTTCCGCGCCGTCCCATCCGTATACCCAGGCGTTGCTGGCCTGTGATCCTGAACGTATCGAGGTGGCGACGCGGGAACTGCCGTTTATCGCCGGCTCGGTGCCCATGCCCAGCATCAATCGCGTCGGCTGTCCTTTCCAGCCCCGCTGCGGTGTGGCCTTTGCTCCGTGCGGCGTGCAAAACCCGCCCGACACCCTGCTTGACGCCGACGGTTGGGTGGTTCGTTGCCATAAGGTGAATGCCCATGCTTGAGATCCGGGATTTAGTCGTCCGCTACAAGACGGGCACCCTGCTGAGCCGCCTGCGGCCCGGCGCGGTCCGCCATGTCGATGTGTTGGCGGGCGTCAGCCTGCATGTGCCGCCGGGCAAGACGTTGGGCCTTATCGGTGAAAGCGGCAGCGGCAAAACCACCCTCGGCCGCGCGGTTATCGGCCTGGCGCCTACGGCGCGCGGCAGCATTCAGGTCAACGGCCGCGAACCGCATGACGCCAGCGATTTGTCCTGGCGCGCCATTCGACGGGAAACCGGGCTGATATTCCAGGACCCGATGGCCGCGCTCGACCCGCGCATGACCGTCGAACATCTGGTTACTGAGCCGTTTACCGTCAACGGCCGGGAGATTAAACGCCGGGTGGAGGCCTCCCGGCTGCTCGACCTGGTGGGGTTGCCGTCGCTGTTCCTCGACCGCTATCCCCATCAGCTGTCCGGCGGCCAGGCGCGGCGGGTGGCGGTGGCGCGGGCGCTGGCACTGCGTCCGAAGCTTATCATCGCCGACGAACCCACGGCGGGGCTGGATCTGTCGGTGCAGGGCGAGTTGCTGAACCTGTTGACCGCCCTGCAGCGCGAGCTGGGCATGAGTTACCTGATCATTACCCATAACCTGGCCATCACCCGCCACGTTACCGACCGTATCGCCATTATGTATCTAGGGCGCATCGTGGAAACCGGTCCGACCGACGTGGTGTTCCGCCAGCCGGCCCATCCCTATACCCGGGCGCTGCTGAGCGCGAAAAGCAAACATAATCCGCCCAATGCCGGCGTGCTGACCGGCGAGGTGCCCACCCTGGCGCGCCGGCCTTCCGGCTGTGAATTCCATACCCGTTGTCCCCTGGCGACCCTGCTGTGCCGGACCGCCGCACCCGTATTACGTCCCCTCAGCGGGGAGCACCAGGTTTCCTGTCATACCCCTTTGATTAACGCGCAACCCCAACAGGCTCAGCCCAGCCGCATCATAGTTAAGGAGATGCATCCATGAAAGGCCCCTCGATGAACAGACGTTCCCTTCTCAAGACGATGGCGATTCTCGCCGCGGGGGCTTCCAGCTCGCTGATGATCGGCGGCCAGAGGCTGGCCTTTGCCGCGGATAATAAAAATAAGATCCTGCGGGTGCAAAACGACCTGGATATTACCAACCTCGATCCGGCCAACCGCAGCGGCTGGTATGACGAAATGGTGATGTTCGCGGTGTACTCCGGCCTGTGCCAGTACAAGGCGGGCACCGAGTGGGGCTGGCAGTTGGATGCGGCTGAATCGCTGGAGCAGGTGGACCCGCTGACGGTGCATTTCAAGCTGAAGCCGGGCATAAAATGGACCGGCGACTTCGGCGAGATGACGGCGGAGGATGTTAAATACTCTTATGAACGTTTCCTTGACCCAAAACTGTCCGCCATCTATGCCTCCGACTGGGAGGCGTTGGATCACGTGGAAATCAAGGGCACCTATGAGGGCGTTATCCATCTCAAGCACCCGTTTGCGCCGTTGTTCACCAGCACTCTGCCGCACGCCTCAGGCCTGATCGTCTGTAAAAAAGCGGTGGAAGCCGCCAAGGACAAAAAAATCGCCACCGATCCGCTGGCGTCTTCCGGCCCGTATAAGATTGGCGAATGGCTGCCGCGCGAGCGGCTGACCCTGGTGCGCAATGAAAAATGGAGCGGCCCGCACAGTTTTTATGATCAGATCCAACTGGTGCCGATTGGCGATTTGAACACGGCGGAAATCGCCTTTGAAGCCGGCGATCTGGATATGACCAAAATCAACATCAGCGCCATACCCAAGTACCAGGGCGGCGTTGAAGGCACCACGCTTACCGTGCGGCCGGCGCTGGCCTATACCTGGCTCGGCATGAACGTTGATCATCCGCTGCTGAAAGACCTGCGGGTGCGCCGGGCCATCCAGCAGGCGATCGACGTGCCGTCCATCCTGGATGCCGCCTTCGGCGGCGCGGTAAAACCGGCGTTTGGCCTGGTGCCGCCGCCGCTGCCCGGCGCGCGCGGCAAAAATATCTATCCGTACTCCCCGGAGGCCGCCAAAAAGCTGCTCAAGGAAGCGGGCGTGTCCAATCTGCAACTGCGGCTGGACTTAACCACCTCCACCGACGGCGGCACCGTGGCGCAGGTGATCCAGGCGCAGCTGGCCGAAGTGGGCATCACGCTTAAAATCAATCAGATGGATGGCGCCGCTTTTGTCGCCGCGGGCCAGGAATCCGAAGGCACCGCCTGGAAGGACGCGCAGCTGCGCATGACCACATTCACCACCGCGCCGGACGCCAGCTGGGTTACCGCGTGGTTTACCTGCAGCCAGGTGGGCATCTGGAACACCCAGCGCACCTGCGACAAGGCATGGGATCAGTTGAATCTTGAGGCGGCCAATGAGCTGGATCAGGCTAAACGGGCCGCCATGTACGTCAAGCTGCAGGATCAGCTGGAAGAGACCGGCGCCTATGTCTTTTTATATCACGGCAGTAACGCCTGGGTGACACCCGCCGCTATCCATGGCGCCTGGACGCCCGACGGCCAGTGGCCGTTGTTCCGCGAAATCAAAAGCGTCTGATCGGCCGGTTTTACCGCCCGGGCGGGTAGCGCCGGGCTTTATCACTGAAAAAAAGAATATCGGCCCGGGCTGTTGAGTGCGCCCGGCGCCGGATGTGGGAGCTTCCTTGACTACTGCCCGTATTCCCCTCGCCCCGAAAAAAAGCGTACGCACCGCCGCCAGCGCACTGAGACATCCCAACTACCGACGGTTTTTCGGCGGTCAGCTGTTATCGGTGATTGGCAGCTGGATTCATACCATCGCCCTGGGCTGGCTGATTTGGCGGCTGGGCGTGTCGTCGCCGGTGATGCTCGGGCTGCTGGCGTTTTGCAGCCAGGGACCCATTCTGCTGTTTGGTTTGTTTACCGGCGTTATCGTCGATCGCTGCGATCGGCGCCGTCTGGTGCTGGCCACGCAAATCGGCCTGACGCTGCTGGTGGCGCTGCTGTCGATACTGACGTTAAGCCATTGGATTACCGGGGAAATCGCTATTGTCATCGCCCTCGGCCTGGGCCTTATCAGCGCGTTTGATCTGCCGGGCCGGCAGTCACTGGTGGTCGACCTGGTGGAATATAACGACCTGGGCAACGCGCTGGCGCTGAACTCGGTTATTTTTAACGGCGCCCGCCTGATTGGACCGGCGCTGGGCGGCGTGCTGGTGGATACCGTCGGGGAAGGGTGGTGTTTCGCCTTTATCGCCGCCTCTTATGTGCCGCTGATTCTGTTTTTATCCACCATGCGTATTCCTCAGCGTCCACCGGTAACGCGCGACGGCAACCTGCTGACGGAAATGGCGGAAGGGTTGGCCTTTCTGCGCCAGGATCCCGACGCCCTGCGCATCCTGCTGCTGGTCGGGCTGTGCAGCCTGACCAGCGTGCCCTATTTTTCCTTTCTGCCCATGCTGGCGGATACGGTGTTGCAAGGGGGCCCCGCCGGGTCGGGCATTTTAATGAGCATTACCGGCGTTGGCGCGCTTATGGCCGCCCTGCGCCTGGCATGGAGCAGCGATATCGGCAAGATGCGCCCCTGGCCGATGTGGGCGGCGCTGATGCTGGGCATCTCGCAGATATGCCTGGGCCTGTCGCATCTGTTCTGGCTCAGCGCCCTGATAGCCGCGCCGATAGGCTATGCCATATTGACCCAGAACCTCAGCTCGAACTCGCTGCTCCAGCACCGGGTGCCCGACGCCCTGCGCGGCCGGCTGATGTCGTTTTATTCCATGATGCTGATAGGCACCGTGCCCATCGGCGCCATCATCTGCGGCGGCGCGGCCGAACTGCTCGGCCTGCCGCTGACCATGATCATCGGCGGCCTGGCATGCCTGGCGGGAGTCGCCGCCATTGCCGGCTGGGACCATTTCGGCGCCCGGCGCAACGCATGATTTCCCCTTTTCAGCCCTTATCGCCGGGAGGCACCCGCATGTCTGACATTGTTGAACCATCACTCGTGGTACCGCCATATCGCCAAATCGTTATTCCGCTGTCGGATGGCGTGCAGCTCGCCGCCCGGCTATGGCTGCCGGAAGGCGCGGCGCGGGTCCCCCTGGTGCTGGAATGGATCCCGTACCGCCAGTCCGATAATACGGCGGTGGGGGATGCGATGATCCATGGTTTTTTCGCCGCCCACGGCATGGCCGCCATGCGTATCGACCTGCGCGGCAGCGGCAACTCCACCGGGCTGCTGCAAGACGAGTATCTGGCCCGGGAGCAGGACGACGCGGTGGAAGTCATCGCCTGGATTGCCGCCCAGGAATGGAGCAACGGCAGCGTCGGCATGATCGGCATCTCCTGGGGCGGTTTTGCCGCGCTGCAAATCGCCGCCCGCCGCCCGCCGGCGTTGAAGGCCATTATTACCTGCTGCTCCACCGACGATCGTTATGCCGACGACGTGCATTTTATGGGCGGGGCGCTGCTGACCGACGGGCTGCAATGGGGCAGCGGCTTGTTTACCCAACTGGGACGGCCGCTGGACCCGGCCCATGTGGGCGAAAGCTGGCGCAGCCTGTGGCTGGAACGCCTTAACGGCATGGAGCCGCCGCTTGGCCGGTGGCTGGCGCATATGGAGCGCGACGATTTCTGGCGGCATGGTTCGGTGTGCGAAAACTACGATGATATCCAATGCGCGGTCTATGCGGTGGGCGGCTGGACCGACGGTTATTCAGACGCCATTCTGCGCCTGATGGCTAATCTGAAGGTGCCGCGCAAAGGGCTAATCGGTCCCTGGACCCATATCTATCCCAACTGGGGCACGCCGGGGCCGGCTATCGACTTCCTCGGCGTTTGCCTGCGCTTCTGGCGGCAATGGCTGCTGGGGGAGGAGACCGGCATCATGGACGAGCCGATGCTGGATCTCTGGCAGGGGGAAAACCTGCGTTCCGAACCGTCGTCGCTGACCCTGGACGGTCATTGGATCAGCGCGCCGGGCTGGCCGGTGGGATCGCAAACCCGGGATTTCTACCTGTCCGGCGGCGGGCTAGCCGACAGCGCGCCCGCGCCCGCCTCACCGCGGGTGATAGCCACGCCCATGCACTGCGGCCTGATGGGCGGCGAATGGTGCCCGCTGGACGGCGGCGGCAATGCCCCTGAATTCCAGGCCGATCAGCGTCAGGACGACGGCCTGTCGGTCTGTTTTGATACGCCGGTCCTCGGCGAGCCGCTTACCCTGTGCGGCAAAGCCGGGCTGGAGGTGGATATCGCCTTTGACAGCCCCTCCGCCATGCTGATATTGCGCCTTAACGAGGTGGCGGCCGACGGCCGCTCAGCCCGCATTACCTTTGGCATTCACCGGCTGGTGCGCCCCGATGTGCCGGCGGGGCAGGCTTTCCGGGTGGTCTTGCCGTTGAAAGGCGTGGCCTACCGTTTCTCCGCCGGTTGCCGGATACGTCTGGCGCTCTCCACCACCTATTGGCCGATGGCCTGGGCGGAACCGGGGCAGGGGCCGGTTACGCTGTGGCCGCACGGCGCGGTGTTGCGCCTGCCGTCCCGGCCTGCCGGCGTAGTGGATCGCGCGCGGCCGTTTGGCCCCGCCCGCTCGGCACCCGCGCTTGCGCATGAAGTGCTGGCCCCGGAAATCACGTCGCGCCAGGCGCTGTGGGACGCGGCCAGCGGCACGCACCGCCTGACCATGGATGCCCAGCGACAGCAAACCCGTATCGGCGAGCTGAGTTTTGACGGCGAGGGCCATGAGTCTTACGTCATTGGCGCCACCCCTGAAAGCGCCCGCTGGGAGGCGGTGCGGATGCAGCGTTACACCCGGCCCGGCTGGCATATCGCGCTACGCAGCGAAACCTCCCTGGCCTGGAAGGACGGCGGCCTGATCCTGACCTCGGCTTATGAGGCGCAGGAAAACGGGCAGGTGGTGTTCGAGCGGCGGTGGGAACAACACTTCGCCGCCAGAATTAGCGGCAAACGCGGCTGATTACGTTACTATGGTGAACATGACGGGCTTATTGGTGCGTAACCGGATTCAGTAATATGCAGTCAAACGACCCCATCGTGTTCACTTTCCTGCTGGGTCATGATTTTTCCATGATGAGCCTGGCATCGGCTATCGAGCCGCTGCGCTCCTATAACCGGCTCTACGAGGCGAAAACCTTCGCCTGGCACCTGGCCAGCCTGGCCGGGGAGCCGGTCGAGGCGGCCAACGGCATTCCCTTTCCTACCGTGCCGGTTAACGATGTGCTGCCGGTGTCCCACTATCTGTTTATCTGCGGCGGCGAACGCGTGGTGGCGCCCAGGTTCGAGCGCGGCTACCTTAAGGCGGTGCGGCAGGCGGCCCGGGCCGGACTGTTTATCGGCTCGCTGTCCACCGGCACCTTTCTGTTGGCCAAATGCGGCCTGCTGAAGGGATATCGCTGTACTATTCATTGGGAAAGCCGCACGGCGTTCGGGGAAAGTTATCCGGAGATTAACTGTACCCGTAAAATCTTCGAGATCGATCGCAACCGGCTGACCTGCTCCGGCGGAACGGCGGCGATGGATATGATGCTGACCCTGATTGCCGAGCGTTATGGCGACGATCGCGCCACCGCCGTCGCCAATCAGTTCCATCATGAACGCATCCGCAGCGCCGCCGACGATCAGCGGGGCGGCCGCCCCACCCAGGGACCGATCCCGGCGACGCTCGCATCGGCCATCGCCATTATGCAGACCCATATCGAAGACCCCCTGCCGCTGCCGGATATCTCGGCACGGGTGGGTATCGGCAGCCGCCAGCTGGAACGGCTCTTCGCCCGCTATTTCGCCAGGACGCCGCAGCGTTATTATCTGGAACTGCGCCTGGAGCAGGCGCGGGAAATGCTGATCTATTCCGACCTGTCGATTATCGATATCGCGGTATCCGTCGGCTTCAGTTCCACATCGCACTTCGCCGGCGGCTTCAGGCGCGCGTTCGGCGTCCTGCCGTCGGATATGCGGCGCGCCAGGCATGCCCGAAACCGCTGATGCCGCTCAATACCGCGGCGGACCTGCCGCTGTGGCGCCAGCCCGCATCCCGCGGCAACGCTTGGCCGGCGCTCGGCCGGTCATATCGAAAGTCAAATCCGGACGGATTTAATAAAGATCGGCCCTGCGGTCCGCCAGATAAGGATGGTCGCGCCGCCAGGCTTTTAACGTTTCCAGGCTGATTTGCGCCGTGATAAACGCCGCTGCGCCGGAGGACGCCGTCGCGATAATGGCGCCGTCCGGGCCGGCTACGCGGCTTTGCCCGACGCAGGGGAACGCGCCGCTGTCGTCGCCGCGATTGGCAAACGCGACAAAACAGCCGTTTTCATAGGCGCGGGCGGGCACCGTATGGCGCGGCACCACGTCATAACCGACGCTGGTGGCGCTGACGCACAGCAGGCAATCCATGCCGTTTGCCGCCAGAAAACGCGCCGCTTCGGGAAAATCCAGGTCGTAGCAGATAAGCAAACCAAAGTTCACCCCCTCAAGCACCACGTTGACCAGGCGTCCGCCGGGACGGAACAGCGTGGTTTCATAACCGGACCACAGATGGACCTTACGGTAATTCGCCAGCACCCGGCCATGGCGATCGATCAGGCGCAGCGCATTGTACAGCCCGTCGGCGCCCTGCTCGGCATAACCGAAGGCCAATGCCTGCCGTTTTTCCCGGGCCAGCTCCGCCAGCGCCCGCAGTATGGCGTCGCCCTGCGCCAACGCCATACTGCGGATGCGTCCGGGTTCGTCATAACCGCACAGGGCCAGCTCCGGCAGCATCACCAGATCGGCCTGCGGCAGGGCCTCCATCGCCGCGCGTACCCAGGCCACGATCTCCTCCCGCCCGCCGGGCGCGCCGGCGACCTGGGCGATACCGATGTTCATGGCGTCTCTCCGTCAGGAAGGGCGGCGGGGAAAAAGGGGAAATACTCATCCCAGCGGCGCGAAAAGAAGGGGCGGTCATGATCAAACGCGTCCAGGCTGGATTCGAGCCGCCATCCGTCGTTATCCGCGCTCAGGCGGTGGGCCACCTCCAGCCTGGCATGCCAGTCGCCGCGCTGGAAACCGGCGCTGCGCACCGCCTGCGAGGTGGCGGATAACGGGTCGAGGGCATTCACTTTATAGGTTTCCCGGCCCAGGGCATCCAGGCGCAGGCCGGTTTCTTCCAGCAGCAGCGCCCCCAGGTTGCGCACCACTTCCAGGGTAGTGTCGCCGTCATCCATATCCCGGATCAGGCGCAGGCGCCCCCGCTGCGGCGGCACCAGAACCCGTGCGGGCACGGCCGGCGGCGACCAGGGCGCGCCCAAATCCGGCGCGGCGCAGGGGGCCGTGTCCCCGCCGCGCAGCGGCAGGTCAATAGCGCCGCCGTGCAGCGTCAGGACCGCGCGCGCCGGGAGAGGCGCGGCCAGCGGCCAGTAGGCGGTGGAAACGGCCACGCGCAGGCGAAAGCCGGCGGGCAGCTCAAACGCGACGGCCTTAAGCGGCAGCCGGACGGTATAACGCTCGCCGGGCACCAGCGGCTCGCAGCGATCGTGGCCGTTACGCTGGGTCAGGTTAAGCAGACCGTAGGTGATACGGATAGAGACGCCGTCCGGGCCCACCGCGTTCAGGCGTACCGCTATCATGGCCTGCCGGCGATCGGCGGCCAACTGAATATTGATGACCGGCCGGCCCACGATTTGCAGCGCCGCCGCCGTTGCCGGGCCGTCAAAACAGGCGGAGCCGGCATCATCCCCGCGCTGGTCGCCGGGCATATCCGGGCCCCACCCATAGGGGCACCATTCGCCCGAGGCGATACCGGTGGTGGCCGGCGAGCAGACGCTGACGGCAAACGGCTCCGGCGCGTCCTCGCGCAACCCCCCGGGAGAGAGGTGCAAGCGCCGCGGGACTGTAGCGCCGGCGGGCCATTGACGCTCGGCGGCCCACCGGCCGCGCCGCACGGTATAACGGGCGCGGGGAGGTTCCGCCTCCTGCAGCCAGTAGGTCAGCATCGGTTCGTCCATGATGCCGGTCGGTTTATTGCCGAGCCAGTGATCGAACCAGCGGGTGACATAACCGATAAAATCAATTTGCGGCCCCGGCGTGGCGATATGGGGGAAGGCGTGTCCCCAGGGGCCGATCAGCCCTTTACGCGGTCCGGACAGGTTTTCCAGCAGGCGCAGTACGGTATTGGTATAGCCGTCCGCCCAGCCGCCGATCGCCAGTACCGGTATCTGGATAGCGGAATAGTCCTCGCACACCGATCCGCTGCGCCAATAGTCATCACGCACCGCATGTCGCATCCAGCGCGCGGCGGGCGGCGGGTCCATGGCCTGGAGCCGTTCCAGCCACATCTCCCGCCAGCGTTCACCGACGATGGCGGGATCGGGCGGTGTCGGCGTCCAGGTAAACAGCGTGGCGCCGTATTGCAGGTTATCGTTAAGCAGCACGCCGCCCATATAATGCATATCGTCGGCATAGCGGTCATCGGTCGAGCAGGCGGTGACAATTGCCTTCAGCGCAGGCGGGCGCAGGGCGGCGATTTGCAGCGCGTTAAAGCCGCTCCAGGAAATGCCTATCATGCCCACCGCGCCCGCGCACCAAGGCTGCGCGGCAATCCAGGCAATCACTTCACAGGCATCCGCCCATTCCTGCGCCGTATATTCGTCGTTCATCAGGCCGTCGGAATCGCCCGCGCCGCGCATATCGACCCTGATCGCGGCATAACCGGCGCCGGCCAGCGCCGGATGCAGGATGGCATCGTCGCCGCGATGGCGATCCCGCCGCCGGTAGGGCAGGTATTCCAGTATCGCCGGCACCGGTTCCGGGCTGTCAGGCAGCCAGAGGCGCGCCGCCAGCCGGCAGCCGTCCGCCAGGGTAATCCATACCGTTTCCTCTATCCGCATGGGCATTTTTCCGCGCTGGTCGTCATGGTTCTATCTTTACACAGCGGCAGGCGCGGGCCATGATGAATACGACAAGATTTGCCATAAATACGACACATTTTCCAGCCGGGGCCGGGCCGGGGGGGAGGTCGTCCCTGCCGCGTGCGCGGCCTGGTAAGCATACCCTATTGTCCCGCGGGAAATTGACGTACTATATTCGGCGGGACGCATCGCGCCTTAGGGACGGCATGCCCTGCCAAGCGAGTGCGCGCCGGATTTGCGGCCATCTCAAACAGCGCCGGCGTTAATGACACCGCGCCGGCATCTCTTCAAGCCCGACCCTTGCTGTAGGAATCCGATGAACCTGGACTGGTATGACTGGCACCAAAGCGAACTGACGCCACAGAGACTGTATGACATCCTGGCCTTGCGTAACGCGGTGTTTATTATCGAGCAAAATTGCATTTACCAGGATGTGGACGGCCGGGATCTGGTGGGCGACAACCGCCATGTGGCGGGTTATCTGGACGGTGAGCTTAGCGCGTATGCCCGTATTCTGGATGAGGGTGACCAATTGGCCATCGGCCGCGTCATCGTGGCGGCCAAGGCCCGCGGCATGAACCTGGGCCTGCAGTTGATGGCGCGTGCGCTGTCGGCATGCGCGGCGCATTGGCCTGAACGGACCGTTCATCTGTCCGCCCAGGCGCATTTGCAGCCGTTTTATGCCCGGTTAGGTTTCCGCGCGGTAACGGAGGTGTATGACGAAGACGGCATACCCCATATCGGCATGGATAATTACCGGCCGCCGTCAGCGTAAGCAGGGTCCCGCTAAACCAGCAGCCCGCGGCGCAGGCTTCTCGATGACAGCCTTATCATCGTCGGGCCGCGCCGCCGGCCCGGGATAAATATATCGGCATTATTCCCATTGCGATAAGCTCATTTCAGCGACGATGCCCGGCCCGAAACCCGCGATTATTGCTTTGCCCCCTGCGCTGAATACGCTGGATTCATGCATTCGCCGGTAGGCTTCGAAGACCACGGAACTGGCGATATTGCCGCAATTCACCAGCGTGTCGCGGCTAAATGAAAATTGCTCCCTTTGTACGCCCAGATATTTACACAAATCATCCAGTATTCTTGGTCCGCCCGCATGGATAATATAATAATCAAGCTTGTCGATCTCCCAGCCATGCTTCTGGGCAAACTCTGTCATCACCGGCGCCAGGGGTTTCATCGTACCCGGCACGCGTTTATCCAGCCGGAAATGGAAGCCGGTATCTTTTACGGCGTAGCGGATCCATTCATCGGTCTGCGCAATGAGATAACTGCAGTTGCGCTGTAGCTCCAGCCCGTGGCCGGAATGGGAGGTGACCGCCGCCGCGGTTATCGCATCGCCAAACAGGCCGTCGGAAAGAAGACTGCCGATATCATCGTCGGTAGGCTGGTAGCTTAGCGAACAGAATTCGCAGCTGACGATCAACACATTGCTGCCGGGATGCGCGCTGATAAAATCAAGCGCCCGGTTTATCGCAGCGCCGCCCGCGGCACAGCCCATTTGTGATATAGGGATTTGCACGGTATCAAGCGGCATGCCCATTTTATTGATAAGCCATGCGGTCAAGGACGGCATCAAAAAGCCCGAGCAGGAAACATAAATTATCGCTGAAACATCCCTGGCGGAAATATCCGCATGGCTCAGGGCTTCTTCAATCACACCCGGAACAAGCCGTTTTGATTGATATTCAAAAATCGCATTCCTGTAACCAAAGCCAGGATGAAGGGATGCAAGCTCAATGGGTTGAATGATATGTCTTTTTTTAACTCCGGTGTGGGTGATGAGTTCGATTGCCTTGTCCAGGTTGGGACTGTCCTTGAATTCCCTTTTCGCTAATTCAATCGTATCTTCCAAGGTAATAACATATTCCGGAAGGTAAATGGCTGGTTTGTGCAGTGTAGGCATTTTTTGTATGGCTCCATAATATCTTTATAATAAGTTAATGCGCTGAATGACATCTCTAATTAATAAAAATTAACCGCTTTAAGATTGGTTGTCCGCAATCAGTTTGTCAATCCTGATAATCCATTGCAGATGGAAAAAATGTTATTTTAAAAATGGCACAATTTTTATTAAATGAGTTGTGTTGACCTGTTTTTTCAGGAGAGAGCTGATTAAGGATCGGGAATAAATATCGGCTTAACTCGTCAGAAATAATTCTTTGCACATAATATTTTCTTATGGAATATGCCTTATTTTTATATATCGGCATTATGTGTTAAATAAACTCATTAGCAATGATATTGGCAATAATAACAGAGGTTAACCAGTCGAATATACCATTGCCGATATGAAAAATAGGGTAAAATATAGGCTCTGTTAAGCGAGAAATGGCGTGCATGGTGTGGAGATATTATAAAAAATATATATTGATATTTTCATGATAAGTTAATTAATTATTAATATGTCATGGTGTGAAACCCGCTACCGTTGCCTGAAAAAGGGTGAAACCACCACCGCCAACACGCCAACACGCCAACACGCCAACACGCCAACAAAGGCGGATGGCGGTGGCTTAATCGTTACCCAGGCGAAGCAGCGCGATCAGGCCCATCAGGACGATGGTAAACGTAATGGCCAGGCTGGCGTCGGCATTGCGGGTCAGCCAAAAAATAGCCTGAGTGCCGCCTTCACCCAGCGCGCCGGAAAATGATAATAATCCGAGGTAAAATGTCTTGCGCTGGGTAAATCGGGTCCGCATGGCCAGACCGTACAACTGCCCGAAGGCGAGATAGCCGCCGAAGGCCAAGACCGACAGCGCAAACAGCAGAATATAAAAATTATGCTGACACAGTACGAATAACAGCAATGCCGCCAGAATCGCCATCAAGCCGATACCGGCATTAAACGTCGTGTTATGCTGGAATAGATTGATATGTTTGAGCAGGAAGAACAGCGCCACAACGACGACGGCATCAAACGATAGCCAGATATTTACACCGTCCCGCCCCAGGAAATGTGCATCAAGCGAGGGCAAAATGATATAAACAACAGAACAGGCCGCCCATACGGAAAGCACCGCGACCCAAATAAGGAAAAACCTTTTATCAAAACTTGGCAGCTTATCGCATCCCATGATGCGATGCTCCTGTGAGCCAACCTGGCCGAGACGGAAAAAATTACCAATAAACATCATTAAAATTAATAGAATAACCGTCATCATGCCTTGGTAGAATCGGGTGGGAAAAAAAGCGAAAAATGGACTAATAAATGCCGACGCATTTATCAGCATTAAGTGAATATTGAAAATATCATGATTGACGCTATTCCCCGCCAGCATTTTGGCATCCCGATCGGCTGATTCAATCAAGCTCACCATCATCGTGGCGGCGGCCCCGCCGCCAATGCCCGCCAGCAGCGCGAAGCCATATGACCAATGCGGAACCTGGACGTAGGCCATAAACAGTAAGGATGCCGATTCAATTATTATCCCAGTGATAAAGATCAGTTCCCGCCGGATAAACCGGCTCAGGTAACTGAACAGTAGCGGCGTGCAGCGGTACATAAATAGGAGAAATGAGTAAAATAATCCCGTTTGTGCAATACTCATTTGTCCGGCGCCTGTCATTTTCAACGGTAAAACAATCGCGACGCCGAGAAAGAGCAGGCGTTCTAGAAAATGCGCGGATAGCAAATTAAACAAACGGTATCCCGCAAGCCTGATGGCCCTTTCATTTTTTCCGGCAACATTTCCTTTGTTTAATAAGTTTAACATCAGTAATTATACACTCTTCTCAGGTCGTTTTTTTGGCTATAAAAATCGACTATCTGCCTATCCTCCTCATTGAGCATTTCAATGAGGCTGCAAATATGTACTAATATCACATTCTGCTCTTCAGCGGAGATGACTGGGATCTCCTTCAGCAGGTTCAGCGTGATAAGGCCATGCTCTCCTTCTTCATTGATATCAGAATGTTTTATTATTGGCGTATAGAAATTTTCCGGAAGGCCATTTTTAATGCAAGCGTTAATGAATGCTTCATTAAAAATATGGCTTGGCGTTTCAAACAACAACAGCGCACAAATGAAGCTTAATAAATGCTGCCTGGCATAGACGCCAAGGCTGGCATTGGCCATAAAAGTAGCAGGTAACGGCTGGCGGGCTGATAAAACCGATTCATCAATGCCAACCGTATCAAGGCAGGCTATTAGCATTTTATCATGATCATATTCCTCGACAAACAGGTTTAACAGCCGGCTGCGGATAGGGTTATTGACGTTATGGCTTAAGGCGGGCGCAATAATCGCCGGGGACATGTGTACCAGATGATAGTACTCCATGGCAAAACCTATTATTTCATTATTGGTAATTTTACCAGAAAGCATTCTGCTATAAAATGGTGAATCACCAGCATTGTATTGCCACTTTCTGATGACGGGTATCAGGCGAGAGTAATAAAAATCATCCCCGCTGAGCGCTCCGGAGGGTTGTGTTTGCATACCGTCGTCTATCAGCCCCAGTTGGTCGAGGTGTTTGATAACGTCATTGCAGCTGAAACTTTCTTCTTCAGGGAATTTTTCTATCAATTGCAAGATATTGTATTTACCTTTGGCTAAGGTTTTCAGAAAGGCAAGCAGGCTGTTTTTGGCCTGCGTTTCTACGGTAATGTCGCAACCCTGCTCATGGTAGTGCAACGAAATCCCGCTATCAATAACCGTAATGGCGACCCCTTTCCTGAGCCGTGGTAAACAGAAAAAATTGTTCATAAGAGATATCCTCCCTTGCTGGGTTATATCGATCGCACAAGGCTGGTGGCATCAGAATAATGCTCCCAAATGGCACGATAATAGGCGTCGTATAATTCTACAAAAAGGTGGGTTTGCCTTTTCATCCTGATCAAATTTTCTCTAGATACTACGGGGATGGTTGATAGTAATTGTCGGCCAAAGCTGGCATGGTTATGTTCAATATTTATCAGCGAATGAGATTTTATTTTTTCGATAAATTGGGCATCCATCTTGCCGGATTTTTCCATGGCAATGACATAGCTGTCTACCGCGCAGTCTTTACCCTCCAGTACTTCCATGGTGCTAAAGAAGAACAGCGGATCGCTGGCCGACCAATAGGCGAGGGAATTGGCCAGCCCCAGCGTTTCCGGCAGCGGGACCGACGCGATGATATTGTTTTCGTCAATACCGAGTAATGCCAACGCTGAAAGGATAATCTCAGCATGGCCATGCTCGCTGCAAAAGACGGCGTTCATTGCCTGCCGGGTCTTCCTGCATCCGTGGAAATAAAGGGCATGGGCATCGAACGAGCTGCCACGGGCAAGCAAATGATAATTTTCAATCGCCATACCGATAAAGACATTTTCCGGCACGTCATCGGGTTCATTACATTTTTGCCAGAATATGTTGTTATATAATGATTTATCCATCAGACGATTTTGGAGATCTTCTATTTCGAGTATGGCCTGTTTTCCGGTGATAAACTCTGTTGGAATGTTTCTGGTGAGCAACCCAGATTCAGACAGGCATTCTATCAGCAAGGTGGCGTCTTCACAGGTCAGGTGGGTTTTGTTTTTCTTAATGATGTCAGGAATGGATGTTTTTCCATCTAATAATAACAAGAATTCATAGGCTTCGTTTGGCGTCACCGGTAATACGTTAATGGTGAACTCATCTTCATCAGTGATCGCCAATAAATGATTGTTAGACAATGAAAGCGTACAATTTAAATGGGGACAGTAGTTTAAGTCGCTCATGACAATGACTCCATGAAGAAAGGCATCTCATGGAGATGCCTTATTGGTTTGGGTTATCATAGGTGCGATGGCATCAGGACAGGACGGGTTTTTTTAGCCACAATGATAATTTTGCGTTTAGTCATATTCATGATTGCTTCTCCTTTGGGTTAAAATGCGTGCCGGCTATCAACACGCACGTGATATTTAATTTATTTTGCAATGTAAAGTGGTAAAATATCTATTTAAATTATTATTGAAGTCAATATGCGCGTAAAAATACACAGTTATTTATAAAGATAATAATAAATAAGTAATAATGATAGTATTTATTTTATTGTAATAAACTTTGCTTTTGTAATGACTTATGATGGATAACCCTTAAATGTGGCCAATGACTTTACCCTAAATCATAGGAATGAAGATTGCAATATCAAAATTAAATTAACTGCTCTGATAGAGGAAGTGTTAATTTTTACCCTTTCTTCCGCGAGTATTCTCAAATCAAGTGAAAAATAATTTATGTGATTATATAATTTGCTAATTGAATAGAGTGCTGTTGCAGGCCGGATTAATTTTCTTGCAGCGCGAGATGAATCATCTCATTATTCACTGTGTGGTACGCTTGTTACGCTGCCTGTACTTATGCACGATAAACAACCCATCAGCTGCTGCCATGGCCTTGTCGTGGGCACGCCGCGGGCGGCATTTCACCGTATGAAGGTTTTTGCGCGCCACCCGCCGGCTATCTACCCTTTTTGGAACAGTTCGAACCGGCCCAAGGCCTCGTCGATGGCAATGCGCAGATCCGGCCGCGGCTCCGTGAACCAGGTCCACTTTTGTACCATTAGCCTGCCCGCCGGACGATCCATCTTGAGATCGAGCGCGGCCACGATCTCATCCCCTACCAGCACCGGCAGCGCAAAATAACCCAGTACCCTTTTATCGGCGGGCACATAGGCCTCGAACCGATGTTCATACCCAAAAAACAGGTGTAGCCGCTTGCGCTGGATGATCAGGGGATCGAAGGGTGACAGAATGGCGGTACGGGGAGTCACTAACGGTTCAATGCTATTTTCCAGCGCCGCCGGGACGACCCAATGCTGGCTTTTCGCGTGGTTCTCGATATGGACCGGCACCAATTGCTTTTTCTTTACCGCCGCGTCAATCAGCGTACGCACCGCCGCCTTGGCCCCGGCATTGCCGAAACAAATGGAATCCAGGCTGACCATGCCCTGGGAACGCACGGCGCGCGCCAAAAGATAGTGGGCGAACTGCTGGGCGGTTGCCGGGCGGGGCCGGCGGGGCCAAGCGAAATGGCGGGCGGATAAATCATAGCTTTTTAGCATGCCGGTGCGTTTGCTCACCGTCAGGTCGCCGCTGAAAAAGCCATAACGCAGCGCGCGCCGTGACGGCTTGCGGCTGCCCCACGGATGCGTCTTCTCAACCAGCACGTCATCGTTGATATCCCGGATCGACAGCGCCCCGTCGTCACGGATGCGTTTTAGCAGCGCGGCGTAATGCTGTGCATCCATGTCGGCATACGACGCATGAGGCCTGGCGCGAAACTGATTCATGGCCGGCAGGTACATGCGGTAATCCGACGTCGGCACGTAGGCCAGGGCATGTGTCCAGTATTCAAAGACCGATTTAGCCTCCGACTGGGACTGCTCAAGGTCGGCGCGTCGATAGGTGGGAATACGGGTATGGAGAATATGATGGTGGCTGCGCTCGATGACGTTGATGGTATCGATCTGCACATACCCGAGATGTTCGGTGGCTAAACGTACGGCGTCAGGCCCTTCGCCGAAAGGGGCGGGGATATCGAGCCGCTGCGCCCGCAGCCAGATCGCGCGGGCCTGCCGTGCGGTTACCGGGATAGAAGATAGGGTCATAATGTTAGCTTTTCACCATGATGGGAAAAATGCCGGGCATGGTTCACCTGAGCGTGATTGACGGGTTAAACAGGTTATGCGGGTCAGCATCAGGCGGTTTTATTTCGCCGACTGTATGACGGTATATTACTGGCCTATTTTACGCTTGTCTGCACCCTCCGCGCTTTTCACCACGGTGGTGCGTCCGTCCCTTTTTAGTGCAGACATCCCTTTTGTCGCGCGTTTTAAAGAGGTTAATAACCCGAGGGTGCCCAGGTAAAAACCAGCATTCCCGTGTAATGGGATTCTGTTCCCATACTGTGGCATGGATCCTGCTTGCCAAGGTTACGTCCTTTGCTTAATACGAAGCCGCCGATGTCCATTAACTCAGCATCCATGCCGGTCCAGGGTCGGGAAAATATTTCCTCCCATGAACGTGTTTTAATGATTTTAAAAGTGCTGGCGCAATTTGGCCGTCCGGTCAACGCGGCGGAGTTAATGAAGGCGACCGGCCTGGCCAAGAGTACGCTTTACCGCCAGTTGGTGATGTTGAAGCGTTGGGGGTTTGTTTTTGAATCAGGCAATTTATATGCCCCCGGCCCGGTCAGCCTGCAGCTCGCCCTGGGCTTTAACACCGTGTCGCTGCTGACGCACCATGGCCGGCCGGAAATGCAATGGCTCTCGGATCTTGCACGTGAAACGGTGGCCATCACGGTTGCCGTGGATGCCCAGGCGGTCTGCGTCGATATGATCGAGGCGCCCCAGTCTCTGCGCTGCTCTTTCGAAAAAGGACGCAGCCTGCCGTTAAGGGATGGCGCCACCGCTAAATGTCTGTTGGCCCACCTGCCTGACCTGCAACAGCAATCTATCCTGCAGGCGGAATTTCCCGATCCGGCCGAGAGAAACGACAGGCTGGCGCAATTACAGGACATCCGTACCCAAGGTTATGCCTGCAGCCAGGGTGAGGTTGACGACGGCGTCTGGGGGATTAGCGCACCCTTGTTTGCCTCCGGCGCGTTTGTGCTGGGCGTGTTATCGCTGATGGCGCCTTGGCAACGGGCCGTTGATCGGCAGTCGCAATTGATAGGCCTCGCCATCGAGGCCGCGGGACGTATCAATAAGCGCCTGCGGGCAAGCTGATTTTTACTCTTTTATTCATTCAAAAGGAAAGAACCATGTCCATTATCCGTCCCGTATTAACCCGCCTGTTTGTCGCCGGCATGTTATGCCTGTCCGCAACGTCTTTTACCCAGGCCGCCGAACCGATTAAAGCGGTAACAGACGCCACTTTCCCGCCCATGGAATATATGGAAAACGGAAAGTTTGCCGGGTTTGATATCGAGCTGGTCGAGGCGATTGGCAAGGTACTTAACCGGCCCATCGCCTGGACCAATGTGGATTTTAAAGGACTGGTGCCCAGCGTGACCGCCAACCGGGCCGATATCGCCGTCTCCGCTATCTATATCACCCCGGCGCGCGCGGAAGTCGTCGACTTTACCCACGCTTACCTGAGCGGCGGCCTGGTGGCGATGGTCAAAGAGGACAACACGACGATCAAAACCCTGGATGACCTGAAAGGCAAAAAAATAAGCGTCCAGGTGGGGACCAAATCGGTGCAATGGCTGCACGACAATATTCCGTCGGCCCAATTGGTCGAGGTGGAGAAAAACCAGCAGATGTTCAGCCTGGTGGATATCGGACGTGTCGATGCCGCGGTCACCGGCAAACCGGCGGCGTTCCAATATGCGCGCACCAAAGGCGGCGTCCGGATATTGGCCGATCAGCTGACATCCGAAGAATATGGTATTGCCGTACAGAAGAACCAGCCAAAGCTTACGGCGGAGATCAACGGGGCGCTTGACCAGCTCAAGGCCAACGGTACTTATGCCGCCCTGGTGCAAAAATGGTTCCCTACCGCGGCCAAGTAAGCATGGCGCGATGAGGCATTGGCATCCTGTTTTCGGCTGTTACGCTTTGATGTAACACTTTGTATCCGAGGCACAATCGACGGAAATACTATGACCCTAGACCTGAACTTTTCACCCGTCTTTGCCGGGGCCGGACTGTTGCTTCAAGGCACGATAGTGACCGTTGAAATCACGCTTTGCGCATTGCTGTTGAGTTGTACGCTTGGATTGCTGTTAGGCATCGGCCGTCTCAATCCCGAACGGCGCGTTATCTATGCCCTTTGCAGCGCCTACGTCGCGTTGATCAGGGGCACGCCGCTTCTGGTGCAGCTGTTTATTTGGTATTACGGCCTTCCCCGGCTTGGCCTGGTGCTGCCGTCGTTTTTCTGCGGTGTTATCGGCCTGGGATTGTATTCGAGCGCCTACGTGGCGGAAGTGGTGCGCGGCGCGATCCAGTCCATCGAAAAAGGGCAGAATGAAGCGGCGCGATCGCTGGGTATGTCCGGCGGCCAGGCAATGTATAAGATTATCCTGCCGCAGGCGGTTATCCGGATGATACCGCCGCTCGGCAATGAGTTTATCGCGTTAATCAAGAACTCGGCGCTGGTGTCGCTTATCACCATACAGGATGTGATGCAGGCGGGCTCGACGATTATCAGTAACTCTTACCGGGATCTGGAAACCTATCTGGTGATAGCCGCCGTGTATTTTTTCCTGACCGGAATCTCGGTGCTGGCGTTGCGTTATTGTGAACAACGGCTCAAATCGAAGGGGGCGCTGCAATGACAGAATCACGCGCTATGGGCAATCCCATTATCAGGATCCGCCGTCTCGGCAAACGCTTTGGCGCCAACCGGGTACTTAACGGTATCGATTTTGAGGTCTTCCCCGGCCAGGTTGTCGTGATTATCGGGCCCAGCGGGTCGGGCAAAAGCACTTTCCTGCGCTGCTGCAACGGGCTTGAGCAAGCGGAAGAAGGCGACATTGAGATTTGCGGCAGCACCCTGATAAAACAGGGGAAAATGTTGCCTGACGTTGAGCTTAACGAACTGCGCAAAAACGTCGGCATGGTTTTCCAGTCGTTTAATTTATTTCCTCATCTGAGCGTACTGGACAATATTTGCGTCGCCCCCCAGATGCTGCGTAACCTTAAAAAAACCGACGCCCGGGCGCAGGCGATTAAACTGTTGGGCAAAGTCGGTTTGGCCGCCAAAGCGGATGCCATGCCCAACAGCCTGTCCGGCGGTCAAAAACAGCGGGTCGCCATTGCCCGCGCGCTGGCGATGGAGCCGCTGGTGATGCTGTTCGACGAGCCGACGTCCGCGTTGGATCCCGAACTGGTGGGCGAGGTGCTGCGGGTCATGAAAATGTTAGCCCAGGACGGCATGACCATGATTGTGGTGACGCATGAAATGGCCTTCGCCCAGGAAGTGGCCGATGTGGTGGTGGTCATGGACGGCGGGGTGATAATCGAGGCGGGCCCGCCCGCCGCTATTTTCGGCGCGCCGAGGGAAGCGCGGACCAGGACCTTCCTGCAAAGCGTACTGTCCCGCGCATGACAGCCCCGGCGCCGCTGCGCCATCGGCCGGCGGTCTGCCATGAGCGCTCCCGACCTGATGTGCCGCCGCCTGCTTCCGCGCTGCGCAAGGGCGTATTCAGCACGTCAGCACTATTTTTCCGAACGGGCCGCGATCGAGATGATCCAAGGCATCGGGCAGTTGATCGAATCCGTATTGCCGGTCGATCACCGGCTTCAGGCCGATAGCATCCACGGCGCGCACCAGATCTTCCAGCGCGCGTCGGTGGCCGACGCCAATGCCCTGGATGACCGGCGATTTCAGCAGCAATGGGCCGCCGGGGCCGTTGATGTCAAATCCCTCAAACACGCCGATCGCTGAAATAGTACCGTGGACGGCCACGGCGCGAATCGAATTCGCCAGGTTGGGGCCGCCCACGGTATCGATAATATGGTCGATGCCCCGGTCCTGCGTCAGGCTATAAACCGATTCCACCCAATCGCCGTTCAGGCGGTTGATGCCGTAATCGGCGCCCAGGGCCTTGGCGCGGGCCAGCTTTTCATCGCTGCCGGAGGTGACGTACACCGTTGCGCCGTGCGCTTTGGCAATCTGCAGGGCCAGCAGCGCCACGCCGCCGGTGCCCTGCACCAGCACCGAGTCCCCGGCGCGCAGGCGGCCGCGTTCCACCAGGGCGAACCAGGCGGTCAGACCGGCGCAAGGCAGGGTACTGGCCTGCGCGTCGTCAAGCGTGGCGGGGGAGGCGGATACCCAGTCTTCATGCAAAATCACATATTCCGCCAGTACGCCTTGCAGGGCGCCGCCCAGGGTAATATAGGGCGGCGTGCGGGCATTACCCCCTGGCTTCCCGTCGATCCAGCCGGGCGTAAAATTCGATATCACCCGATCGCCGGCCTTGAACCGGGTGGTGCCCGCGCCGGTGGCATCAATCACGCCGGCCATATCCGACGCCGGGGTAAACGGCAGCGGCAGATCCAGCCCCATGCCGGTTTCGATAGCCAGCTTATCGCGGTAATTGAGGGAAACGGCGTTCACTTTTACCCGGATTTCACGGGGTCCCGGCTGCGGGACGGCGATCTCGGTCAGCTTAAGATTTCCACGCCCAATAGCGTCCATCGTCCAGCGTTGCATGGTGTCGGCCATGATGTCCTCCTGATAATAAAATGTGTTACGTCAGGATAGCGTTGATATCACGTCGCCAGTGGCGATAATATTTCCAATTATTGTTTCCAAAAAGGCGACAACCTATGACGGATCGGCTGAAAGGTATTTCGGTGTTTGTCACCTCGGTCGAAGCGGGCAGTTTTGCCCTGGCGGCCAGCCGGCTGCATCTCTCCCGTTCGGCGGTGGGCAAGACCATAGCCCGGCTTGAGCAGCGCCTCGGCGTACGTTTGTTCCAGCGCACCACCCGCAGCCAAAGCCTGACCGCTGACGGCGCGTTATTTTACGAACGCTGCCAGCGGGCGCTGGAGGAGATCCACACCGCCGAAACCTTGCTGGAAACCGGTAAACAGCAGGTCAGCGGTCGCTTACGGGTATCAATGCCGGTGCTGTTCGGCCGTCTGTGCGCCGCGCCGCTGTTGATCGAGCTGACACGGGAGCATCCCGGGCTGGAGCTGGAGCTTTCGTTCAGCGATCGTATCGTGGATTTGATCGAGGACGGCTACGATTTGGCTATCCGCAACGGGCCTTTACCCGACAGCGCCCGGCTGGTGGCGCGCCGTATCGGCGATCACCGCATGACCTTCTGCGCCTCGCCCGGTTACCTGGCACGGGCCGGCACGCCGCATACCCTTGCGTCACTGGCCCGCCTTGAGACGGTGGCTTATTTGCGCGCGGGAATGTTACAGCATTGGCAGGTTAGTCTGCCCGACGGCACGGTGGAAGAAGTGGTGCCAAAAACGCGTCTGTTAATGGATGATTTACAGGCGATCGCGGATACCGCCGCCGCCGGCTTCGGTATTGCCTGGCTGCCCTGCTGGCTGGTACGGCAACGATTGCAGCAAGGTGAATTGGTCCAGGTACTGGCGGAATACGCGGGCGTTTTTTTTCAGTCCTATGCCGTATGGCCCAAGACCACTCACCTGCCGCTGAAGGTCCGGCTGGCGGTGGACCGTCTGGCGGAGAGATTGGCGACCAGTATGAGTTTGTAGGGGGTGATGATACTGATCTCTTGCAGTAGTCAGGAAACCTGATGGGCGCCAAGCAAAACCGATAATAGAAGATAAAAACCGGCCCGATCGGGTGGACATAGTCGAAGATGAGCTTAACGTATCATGACATTAACCAGCAGAAAAAACCGAGCTGCCGGAATGAAGTCATGGCTTATTGTCTCGACATACAGGCGTTTTAACCACCGGGGAGCAGGCAAACGCGTCATTAATCGCCGCTGTCACCACTCTCACTCGCCCAGAAGTCCAAACATCAGGATTGACCACCAGCCAAATATCGGCGGAGTCGATGCGCGACGGCATCACGTTAATCAGTTCCGGGCAGCATCGTTGCACTATTTCGCGCGCCATCATGCTGATACCCATCCCTTCCCTAACGGCATCCATCAGCAATAACTGCGAGGCGGTTTCCATCACGACAGTGCCGTTGGTCAGGGGCTCGCCACACAACTCCTGCCAGTACTGTGGCAACACCTCGCGGGGGAACATTACCAGATCATGCCCCGCAAAGGCGCTGCCGGCCAACGGCAGGCCATGCCGTGACACATAGTCCGCCGAGGCGTACAACCCCATATGGACAGTGGCCAGGCGACGTATGATTAAACTGCCGTCCGTCGGACGTGCACTGCGCACCGCCAGATCGGCCTCGCCTCGTTTGATGTCCAATAGCGCAGGAGCGGTGGAGAGCGTCACGGTAATATTGGGATGGGACCGGCGCAGTCCGCGCAGGGCCGGTAATAAAAAACAACGCGCCAGCGCTTCCGTCGAGGCGATATGTACCGTGCCGGCGAGCGAGCTATCCAAACCGACGGTTTTGCGCCGTATTGCCGCGGCTGCGGCTTCCATCATTTCCGCTTCCGGCACCAATAATTTTCCTGCCGCCGTCAGTCTATAGCCCTCGGGATGACGGGTAAACAGGCTGGTTATTAACTCCCGTTCCAGGGTACGCAGGCGGCGGGCGACGGTGGCCTGATCGACGCCGAGGCTGAGGGCTGCCGCGCGTAAACTGCCGGTACGGGCGATTGCCAAGAAATAACGCGTGTTATCCCAGTTCATGCTCTCCCCACGGCAATTTTGCCGCACCTGGTGTTATTCCTGCTGCATTTTAAGACTTTGGATTTCCTTTTACACTCACTGCTTATGCATAAATAGAAGGAATTCATCATGCCTGAAACCAGGCTGGTAACGAGCGACGGTGCCATTTCCGGACACATAGGGCAATTTGCCGTGTTGCTGGTGCTCTGTGCCGGTATGTTCATGGCGATACTGGATGTGAATGTGATGAATATTGCCATCGTCAGCATACAGTCGGAATTCCGGACGACGGTTGCGGGTATGACCTGGGCGGTGGATGCCTACAATCTGGCGCTGACCGGCCTGATGCTGTCCGCCGGGGCGCTGGCCGATCGCCATGGCGCCCGTCGTATATGGATGCTGGGCCTGTTGTTGTTTACCGGCGCGTCATTGGGATGCGGTCTGAGCCATTCAATCGTTCAATTGATTGTGCTGCGGTTGGCCCAGGGTATGGGTGCGGCATTATTTATCCCCGCGTCGTTTGCGCTGATGCCGCTTATCTGGCCTATTAACGCGGCCAGGCAGCGCGCGATCGGCCTGTTTGGCGGCATCGTTTCCCTTGCTGCCGCGGCGGGACCGGTACTGGGCGGTTTCCTGGTCGGCTTTTTCAGCTGGCGCAGCGTCTTCTTGATAAACATCCCCATCGGCCTGTGCGGACTGCTGGCGGCGTTTCGTTTGTTACCGGTGGTAACCGGCGGTCACGGGCGTGGCTTTGATCCGGCGGGACAGGGTCTTGGTATCGCAACGTGCGCTGGGATAAGTTATCTACTGATTGAGCTGCCTACGCGGGGATGGACCAATGGCTTAATCCAACTTAGCGCGGGTGTTGCGCTGGCGGGTGCGGCGGGTTTTATCCTGGCTGAACGGCGCGCCGTCTCGCCGCTGATCCCGCAGTCCCTGTTTATGCAGCGCACGTTTAACATCGCCAATCTTACCGGCATGATAATTAACGTGTGCTATTTTGGTGGCATCTACGCGCTCAGCCTGGTCCTGCAGCAACATTTGCGTTTTTCCCCTTTGCGCACGGGGATAGCGCTGCTGCCGCTGGCGGTTTTCCTGATGATCGGCAATATACTCTCTGGCAGGCTCATGGCGCGTTGGGGAATAAAAAAGCAGATGATTATCGGACTAGTGCTAAGCGCCTGCGGTTATTTTGGCATGGCATGTTTACAGGATCATATTACCCCCCTGGTAATCGCCGCGATGGCGGTATTGGCCGGCGGCGCCGCTTTTGTGGTGCCGCCGATGACTGCCGCCGTGCTGCATAGCGCACCTTTATCCATGGCGGCCACCGCCTCGGCGGTGCACACTACGCTACGCCAACTAGGCTCGCTAATGGGCGTTGCGCTGGCTGGGCTGGCCTTTACGCTTATCTCCTCGCCTCTGGCTACGCTGATGCTGGTGTCGATGCTTAGCCATCTTTTTCTGGCACTGGTGGTCTGGCGGGGCTTGCCGCTAAAATGATATGTTTGTGATGTCGCCTGGCATCGGAGGAATGGCGTATGACGGATATTATCGGCGGCCTATGGCATCTGCACTGGCTTGCGGCGCGGGGCAGCCTGCAGGCTCACCAACATGCATTTGTACGGGAATGCCAGCGCGCCTTCGACGTGTTATCCGGGCAAATGTCCCCGCCGCCGCTGGATATTCTTTTTCACCGTTCAACCACACAGGTCATAGCGCAATTGGGTTTATGCGGACGGGCTTGGGAGCCGGCGCTGTTTTCTCTGTATGTCGATCCCGATAACCCCAACCTGGCCGTCAGCCTGGATAACGGCGCGTTTACACGTCAACTGCTGCACGAAATTCATCACTGTATGCGCATGGCCGGCCCCGGCTACGGTTATACGCTCGGTGAGGCGCTGGTCAGCGAGGGCCTGGCCGGGCAATTTGTCTCCTATCTGCTGGGCACGCCGCCGGAATTATGGGAAGCGGCATTGCCCGTGGCCTCCCTTGGCCGCTGGTTGCCGGACCAAACACAATTGGAAGCGACCGGCTATAACCATGCGGAATGGTTTTTCGGTACCGGCCGTTATCCGCTTTGGCTTGGTTATACCCTGGGTTATGAGCTTGCCGGACAATGGCTTGGCCGCACTGAACGACCGCCAATGGAGGCCAGGATCAACGCGCCGGCCAAAGATGTCTTGCGTGACGCCGGGTTTCCGTCGTGTGGACAAAGCGTTATTTAACGGGCCGGTATCTCGTTGTCAACGTACCTTTTCTGCGGGGTATAAAACGTCATCAGCACGGAGAGAACGGCAAACATCGTAAGGGCGAAGGCGGCTCCCGTTTCGGTATAGAGCATACCAAAGACCACCGACCCCGCGACCTGCCCCGCCGCCAGCATGAAAAACACCGCTCCTGCGCCTGAGGCCGGGGCGTCTTGCGCCGCTGAGGTCCCGCAGACCAGCAATACGCCGGTCAGCGTGACATAGCCGGCGCCGCACAGCGCAACCGCCGGAAAGAACCACCATGAGAACCCGTGGCTGAACGCCAGCAGCAGAAGCGGCGCCGCCATAAACAGCTGTGAAATACGGTAAACCTGATTAAGACCGGCATACGTGGCCATGGGGCCGGTCATTGCGCCGAGTATGCCCGCGCCGCCGCTGACCAGCCAGAGCATACTCGCGGTATTTTCATCCACGCCGGAATGATGGCGCAGCACGTCCGGCCCAAAACTCCACCAGGCCGCGCTGGCCATTCCGCTGGCGAAGGCGATGATGACCAGCCGCGCTACCGGACGCCGCAGAAGCGTTTCGCGCCGGTTTTTTTCCCCCAGACGGATATTGAGGCGACCGCCGGGCAGGCAGCATATCACCGGCGCCAGGCTGGCCAGCGCCACGATGCCGAATACCGTGCAGGCTGCGCGCCATCCGCCCGGCAGATAGAGCAACACCGGCACGGACAGGATAATGCCCGCCCCGGAACCGGCGTTGATGACGGTATTCACCAGCGGCTGTTGTGTGACGGAAATAACCCGGCTGACCGCGGCGGCAAGGGATGGCGAGGCCAGGCCTGAACCCAGGCCGGCAATAAAAAGCCCGGCCGCGAGCATAACAGGAGAAAAAGCGAGGGCAAGCAGCATCAGGCCGGCGGCGGCGCAACAGGCCGCCGCCGCCGCCGGCAAGCGCGGGCCAAAACGTGCGGCCAGTACCGATGCGCATAGGGTGGACAGACAATAAGCCGCAAAGCTGCAGGCGGAAATGATGCCGGCCACCCGGGGGCTGAAGGGAATATCGCTCATGATGGCGGGCAGCATCAGTCCCCATGAGAACCTGGCCATGCCGTAGGTGACGGCGATCAGCGAGAAACCGGTGATTCCGAGCGCCACGGACGCTTTCATCGCCGTTCCCCGCCGGCGATAAGCAGCGCGGCGGCTTCCCCCGCGCGGGTCGCGGCTTCGGGACCGATAATCAGCGCCGACGTGATGGCGCCTTCAAACAGCATCCATATGGCGTCGGAAAGGGCGGCGCCGGCCGCGCAGGGCGAATTCCCGCTACAGGTCGCGATGTAGTCCCGCATCGCATAGCGATAGTCAAGAGCCTGCGCCGCCAGCCTGATATCCTGCTGCGCATATTCGCCCCAGGCCTTCAGGAAGAAGCATCCCGATGTGCCGTAGTCCCGCATCCACTGCCCGAGCACCGCGAAAAGCCTGCTGACCGCCTCCGGATGCCGCGCAGGATACAGCGCCGAAAAAAACCGGTTTTTACGATCGTGCATCACCGCCGCCGTCAATGCCTCGCGTGAAGGAAAATAACGATACAGGGTGCGCGTTGATACGCCCGCCTCGCTGCAGATCCGGTCCGTACTGGTGGCGTGGAAACCGTTGGTATAAAACAGCCGCTCCGCGGCCTGGATGATGTCTTGTTTTTTGTGCATAACCGCAAAAGTAAACCGATCGTTTTACTTTTGCAATGATTACCGCAAACATTTACCGCGTTGGGCGATAAGCGGGTGTTTTCGGGATTGACTATAACCCTCCGGGCTTGCCAATCGTCTCCGCCATCGCCTCCACACGCCTGATGGCCGCATACAGATCCGCCGCCGTAACCTTCCCCGGCATATTTGCCATATCCGGCGCATGTACCGACGCCCGCACAATGCTGTCCAGCTCTTCAGCGGTCAATTCCGCTATCTCGTTTAACCGCAGCGGCACCGCGCAGGCTTGCGCCAGCGTGATGGCCGCGCGCAGTTCGTCGTCGCAACGGTTTTCCAACGCCAGCAGGCAAAGATTGCCGAACCCCACCAGCAGGCCGTGGCCGAAATCACGGGTTTTATGGCAGACGGTAAAGCCTTCGTAAATGGCGTGGGCGGCGGCGGCATGGGCGCCGTTGCTCATCAGCGACGTCAGGCCCGCGAACATAAAAATGGCGTCCAGCACCTGATCCAGCTCCGCATTGGCCCGGCCGTCACGCACCGCCTGGCAAGCCGCCGGCCCGTAGGCGGCAATCAGGTCGTAACAAATTAAACTATTGGCCTGGGACGAGCGCTGGATCCCTATCAACCGGGTCTGTTGCGCGCTGATGGCGCGGAATTCGTACCATTTCGCCAGCGTATCGCCAAGGCCGGCCGCCAGCCAGCGCATCGGCGCGCGTGCCAGCAAATCACTGTCGATAATCACCGCCGCCGGCGCCTGCGGCAGCGGATAAAGATCCTGGAACCGGCCGTCATCAAAATAGCGTATCGACAGCGGTGTAACCGCCGCGCAGGTGGCGGCGATAGTGGGGACGGCGACCACCGGCACGGCGGCGGCCACGCCCACCGCTTTACAGGTATCCAGCGCCTTGCCGCCGCCGGCGCCAATGATCAAATCGATACCCAGCTCAGTCACCCTTTGCGTTAACCGGTGGATGTGCGTTGCGCTGCATTCGCCGCCGAACCATGCGCTGTCGACCAGCGTCACCGGGCCGGCGGCCAGCTGTGTTTTAACGGCCGCGTCCACCGCCGCCAGCGCCTGGTGGCCACCTATAAGCAGCGCGCGCCGCCCGAGTTTGCCGCACACCTCACCCAGCCGGGACAGGGTGCCGGGACCGCGCAGGATCTGCGCCGGGAAAATAATGGATTGTGCCTGCATATGTCCTATCTCCGATGACATGTTGTTCTCAATAAAGGCTAATAAGTTAACCGGCATGTCATGCATAAGCCGGATCGTCCGGCTGCTTGCGCCTGCGGCCGGCCCTGTGCGCGTCCGGGGTGATGCGCGTGATCCTGATATTCCCACGCTCTGCCCGGGGGTTCTTGGCGGCGCTCAGATAACATCATGACTGGGGATCAGCAGTCTGGCCAGCGCGCCGATATCCGTTTCATGCTCCAGATCCATTCCCCTGGCCCACAACGTCTGCGCCTGGGTGGCCGGCAACGCATGAGCCGCCAGGGATAAAAATTTATCCCGCAGCTGCCGGTCGCTGACGGGATTGGCCGGATTGCCGAGCGCGATGTCCACCCGCAGCGTCAGGCGATCGCCCTCGCGGGTATGCAGGGTAATTTCCGGTTCGCCGTCCGCGCTTAGCGCCGGATCCACCCGTAATTCAATGCGGGACATCATGGCCAGCAGCCGGGGGTCCCGACGCTGCTGTTCCCCATAGGCGTCCAGGCCCGCGTGACCCAATACCAGCCGCGCCGCCACCGCATAGGGCAGGCTCATCTGCGCGGCCGCCAGCGTCTGCAGATGCATATTGCCGCACATATCGTTAAGAAACGGGCAGAGACGGACCTCGATTTTTTCAATTTCCTGATAGCCGGCATTAAGCCTGCCGAGCAACAAACCGGCGGCGTCAATCGCCGCATGGGTGCCGCGACAGGAGGCATAGGGTTTTATCGAGCAGCGCTCCAGCTTCCATATCCGCGCCAGCTCATGTGTTAGCGCCCCGGGAGCGGCGCCGGCGGCGGCGAAGGTGGACAGGAAACCGCCCCAGCGATCGTCAAACAGCGCCCCGGGACCGGTGATACCCCGGCGCGCGCTGAGCGCCGCCAGTACGCCGCCCTCGGCGGCGCGGCCGGCATGCAGTTTTTTACTTTGCGAGCCGTCGTGAATAAATCCCCACAGTCCGCCGCTGAAGCTGCCGGCAATACCCAGCGCGGAGCTGGCCTGCGCGGCGTCCAGCCGCAGCAGGCTGGCCGCCGCCGCCGCCGCGCCGAACACGCCGCAGGTGGCGGTGGAATGCCATCCGGCGCCGTTATGGGCGGCATAACCGCCGCAGGCTTCCAGTACCCGGCGGGCAATGTCATAGCCTATGACGGTCGCCAGGATCAAGGCCTTGCCGCTGACCGGCTGCGGGCACAGCGGCAACACCGCCAGCAGGGCGGGGATCACTACCGCGCCGGAATGGTCGCAGCCGCCGGTATCGTCAAGCTCCAGCGCATGGGCGGCCACGCCATTGAGCAACGCCGCGTTGCGGGCCGAGGTTGCCAGTGAGGTGCCCCAGACTACCGCCTGCGGCGCGGCGCCTTCCTCCGCCAGCAGCCGGGTCATCTCCTGCGCCACCTGGCTGCCCGCGCCCGCCAGGCCCGCCCCCAGGGTATCAAGAATATGCCGTTTACAGCGCGCCACCAGCGCCGGCGGCAGCCGATCGAAGGAGGTATTAGCGATAAAATCCACCAGCGCCTGCTGGGGATTGGCCGCGACGGGCGCGCCGGTGTTCTGCAGTGGTGCGTCAGTCATGGGGCATCCTCTTCGGTAACTCCCCTGCGGGGAAGGGGCCGGCAGGATTTTCCCGCCCGCGATGGCGCCGCCAGACTTCGGCCGGATGCGCGGGATCGTTATCCGGCTGGCTGCGCCGCCACCAGTCGGCAACGTCGCCGGCGGTGGCGACCCAGACGTCGGAATGCGCGGCAATATAATCAAGCAGTTCGCCCAGTACGCCGATGCGGCCGGCGGTGCCGATCACCTCGGGATGCAAACGCAGGACATAGCACAGGCCGAAGCGGTAAAATCCGTCGAAATCCATCTTCATATTGCCCAGGGTCTGGCTATAGGACGCGATGCGCGACTGCGCCGGCGGCACCGCCGGGCTGAGGTTAAAGGCAAAATAGGGTTCGTCTTCCAGCTCATAGTGCAGCGGCAGTTCCACCAGCCGGGGCGCGGGTACCGCATCCGCAGGCGAGTGTAAGGGAATAAAAAAAGGCAGATCGTCGCCGCGCCAGCCCGAGGTCCAGCATAGGCCTTCAGCCACCAGGGCATCGGGCAGGCCGTCGGCCCAATTGCCCGCCGGCAGGCGAAAACCCCGCGGCGCGGCGCCGGTTATATTGGCGATGGCGGCGTTGCCGCGCCGCACGCTTTTTATCTGCTCCGCCAGCGTCAGGGCGTCAAACGATTCAAACCGATAGCCGCGGCCGGCAAGCTCATGGCCGCCCTGCCGGATTTGCCTTATCCGGTCGGGATGTTCTTCCGCCACCACGCCCGGCACGCACCAACTGGCGGGGACGTTTTTTGCCGCCAGCAGCGCCAGTAAACGATCGATGCCGCGCAGGGTGCCGTAGCGCCATACCGACAGCGTTTTTTCCCGGCCGGCCACCGCCGGCACCTGGCTCAGGATGCCGTGGATATCATTAAAATCAACCGTCACCGCCACGGCGCAGCGTTTGCCGCCGGGCCAGCGTCCCGGGGATAAACCCGCGTCATTATTCATTGCCATGCTCCTGTAGCCACCAGCGCGCCACATCGCGGCAGCGGGCGAACCACACGTCGTCGCGCCGGCGCAAATGGTCAAAAAACCGGTCGAGCAGCATAATGCGGCCCGGTTTACCGGAAATCTTCGGATGGAATAATGTGGTCAGGCTCAGGCCTTCGTCCATCGCGCCGTCAAATTCGCGGCACCAGTTATCCAGCGTCAGCGCATAACCGGCGGTGCGATCCAGGCCCGAGGGAAAGTTCGGCTCGCGGGTATAGGCCAGGGAGGAATAATCGTCCATCTCCCAGCGTCCGGGGATTTCCACCAGCGGCCGCGGCTGTCCCGGCACCCGTATCAGATAAGGCCGGTCATCACCGCGCATGCTGCTGGAATAGGTTACGCCCGCGTTGAGCAGCATCGCCGGGGTTTCCTGGTGCCAGTCGCCGGACGGCGTACGAAAGCCCTCGGCGCGAACGCCCAATACCTGCTGGAAAATATCCCGGGATGTGTCCATCACCCAACGCTGCTGTTCAGGACTCAGGGCATAGAACGACTCATGCCGGTAGCCGTGGTAGGCCACCTCGTGACCCTGCTCCACAATGGCCCGGCACTGTGCCGGCCAGTTCTCCACGACCCAGGCCGGCACAAAAAACGTGGCGGGCAGCTGGTGCGCCTTGAGCAGATCGAGGATGCGCCCCAGCGCGCGGAAAGGACCGTAGCCGCCGAAGGTAAAATAATCCGCTTTGCGCCAAATGCTGCCGTCCAGCATGGCATCGCCGGTAGGGCCGTCGACATCGAACGCCAGCGCCATACAGCCCGTTTTACCCCCGGGCCAGCGGGTGGAAGTAGAAGACATGATTACGCGCTTTCTCCGCTAACAGGCCGCGCGGCCGCAAACCGTCCACGCGGTAAAACCACGACCGGTTATTTGCCGTCGTTGATGGTGACCTCGGTTACCGCGCCGTCCTGCATGCCCCATTTCGTCAGTATTTTCATGTAGGTGCCGTCGGCAATCATCGCGGTCAGGGCCGATTTCACGCCGTCGATAAGGGCGCTGTCGTCCTTGGCGATGCCCATGCCGGTGACCTGGTAGGCAAACGCCTTGCCCAGCGGTTTATAGGTATTTTTCTCCAGGTTCATGATATACGGCAGGGTTTCGCTGCCCTGCACCACGCCGTCGATGCGGCCCTGGCGCAGCTGGGTACGGGCATCGGCAGTGCCTTCCGCGCCCACCACCACGATGGCTGGTTTACCGGCGGCCTCGCAGTTGGCCTGGCTCCAGGCGGCAATTTCCGCTGGGAAGGTGGTGCGCCGGCTGGTGCCGACCTTCTTGCCGCACAGATCCAGCATCTGGTTTATTTCACTGTGGGCGACGGTGGTGTAGAACTGCGGCCCGCTGTGGTAATAATCCACGAAGGTCGCTATGGGCTGGCGGGCTTTGGTATCGGTCATGCCGGAGAGGATCATATCGATGCGCTTGGTCGCCACCGCATTGACCATTTGTTCAAAGCCGATTTCCTGCCAGTTGATTTTGCGGTTCAGGCGTTTGCCGATCTCCATGCCCAGATCGTAATCCATGCCGGTCAGCTCGCCGGTGGCGGGATCCTTGAATTCCAGCGGCGGATAGTTAGGCATCATGGCCACTTTGATTTCGTCTTTTTGCGTCAGTTCCGCGGCACCGGCAGTCGTGATGCCGGCCGCCGTATTGAGCAACACGCCGGCGGTTAACAAGGACAACAGCGTTTTTTTCATGATCAGGTTCTCATTATGTAATGATGTTTAAATCAGGACGGCAGAGATAAAATTCTGGGTCCGCGGATTCTGGGGATGGAGCAAAACATCTTCCGGATTACCACTCTCAATGATCCCGCCTTCATCCATAAAGACCACGCGGTTGGCGACTTCCCGGGCAAAACCCAACTCATGGGTGACCACGATCATCGTCATTCCCTCGGCGGCGAGGCCGCGCATCACCGCCAGCACCTCGCCCACCATCTCCGGATCCAGCGCGGAGGTGGGTTCGTCAAACAGCATCAGCTTGGGTTTCATGGCCAGCGCGCGGGCAATCGCCACCCGCTGCTGCTGTCCGCCGGACAGTTCCAGCGGATAGGCGTCGCGCTTGTGGGCCAGCCCCACCCTGTCCAGCAGCGCCATGGCTTCCTCGGTGGCTTCTTTTGCCGGCCGCAGCAGCACCTGCGTCGGCCCCTCGATAATATTTTCCAGGGCGGTTTTATCGGGAAACAGGTTAAAGCGCTGGAATACCATGCCGGTCTTCAGGCGCTGGCGGGCCACCTGACGGTCATTGAGCGGATAGAGCTTTTTACCCACGATGCGGTAGCCCACCAGCTCGTCATCCACCCAGATGCCGCCGCTGTCGATGCGCTCCAGCTGGTTGATACAGCGTAAAAACGTGCTTTTCCCCGAGCCGGAAGGGCCGATAACGCACATGACCTCGCCGTGGTCTACAGACAGGTTAATGTTCTTAAGGGCCTGAAATTGGTCGAAATACTTATTCACATTGACGGCGTTGATGATGTTTTTCATCGGTCCTCCCGTTAGCGATCGCGGCGCCGGGTGCCACGGCCGAAATACCGTTCCAGACGCACCTGTCCAAGCGACAGCAGAGTCACCGCCACCAGATACCAAATGCCGGCGACAAACAGCAGTTCCATTACCCGGGCGTTGGCGAAATAGATGGTCTGGGCGTTATACAGCAGCTCGGAATACTGGATCATGCTGGCCAGGCTGGTGGTCTTCACCATGCTGATAAATTCGTTGCCGATGGGGGGGATAATCACCCGCATCGCCTGGGGTAAAATAATGCGCCGCAGGGCATGCAGGCGGGTCATGCCAATGGTTTTAGCGGCTTCATACTGGCCCTGGTCCACCGACAGCAGGCCGGCGCGCACCACTTCCGAGGTATAGGCGCCCTGATTGATGCTCAGGCCGAGCAGCGCGGCCATAAACGGCGTCATGATATCGACGGTGTGAACGCTGAATAGCCCGGGAATGCCCATGACCGGGAAGATCAGCGCCAGGTTGAACCACAGCAGTAATTGCAATATCAATGGGGTACCGCGGAAAATCCAGGTGTAGCCGATAGCAACGGCGCGCAGTACCGGGTTTTGCGACATGCGCATCACCGCGATAACGACGCCGAAGATGACGCCCAGCAGCATCGCCAGGACAGACATCACGATAGTATTGCCCAGGCCGAACAGAATGGCTTTGGCGGTCAGGAACTGGCCGACGAAGCGCCACTCGATGTTGCCGTGGGCGAAGGCATTGATCAGCAACGCCAGCAGCGCCAGAATAATCACCGAGGAGAAAATCCGGCCATAATAGCGCTGCGGCACGTGCTGATATTCGCTGAGATCGATCCTGGCGGACGGGTCGCCGCCAGGATAGCGCTGTTCGTTCATAGCCACTCCCGCCGGTTATTCAACAGAGGTTAACGTCAGACCGGCATAGCTGGTCACCCAGGCGGCCTGGGCCGCCAGTTTCAGGCGTAGCCGGGCGATTTGTTCGGCTACGCGGACCGGCGCGGTTCCGCCCCAGGCGCAACGCGCGTTGATAGCCGCCTCCAGGGTCAGGCACTGGCGCACCTCGCCGGTCAGGCGGGCATCCACCCCGGCCAGCTGATCGTCGCTGAGCTGGTGCAACGCCAGTTGTTGCTGTTCGCACAGCTGTACCAGCCGGCCGGTGATTTCATGGGCTTCTTTAAACGGCACACCCCGGCGGGACAGCCAGTCCGCCACCTCGGTGGCCAGGGTAAAGCCCTCCGGCGCCTGCTGCAGAAGTCGTTCGCGGTCGACGACCAGGGTCTCGATCATGCCGGCCATGGCCGGCAGAACCAATAACAGCTGTTCAACCGTATCCATGGCATTGCGCTTGTCTTCGATCAGATCGCGGTTATAGGACAGCGGCAGGCTTTTCATGGTGGCCAGCATCGCCGTCACGTTGCCGATTAAGCGCCCGCTTTTGCCGCGGGTCAGCTCGGCGATATCGGGGTTTTTTTTCTGCGGCATAATGGAACTGCCGGTGGCGTACGCATCATGCAGCGATACCCAGCGGAACTGGCGCGAGGCCCACAGGCAGACCTCTTCGCACAGCCTGGAGAGATTGACGCCGAGCATGCCGCCGGCAAACAGAAATTCCGCCACATGATCGCGGCTGGCCACCGCGTCGATGGAATTTTCGCAGGGGCCGTCGTAACCCAGATCCCGCGCCGACAGCTCGGGGTGCATGGCAATCGCCGAACCGGCCATGGCGGCGGCGCCCAGGGGGGACAGCGCGCAACGTTTATCCCAGTCCTGCAAGCGCTCGACGTCGCGGGCAAACGATTGGGCATGGGCCAGGAGCTGATGACCGAACACGATGGGCTGGGCCTGCTGCAGGTGGGTAAAGCCGGGGGCGATGCTGTTGATATGCTGCTGCGCCTGCTGCACCAGCGCCGTTTGCAATCCCAGCAGGGCGAGGACGATTTTCCGCGCGTTATCGCGCAGGTAAAGGCGCAAATCGTTGGCGGTCTGGTCATTGCGGGACCGGCCGGCGCGCAGTTTACCGCCCAGTTCCCCCAGCCGCTCGGTCAGCATGCGCTCAATAAAGGTATGCACATCCTCATCATCAATACTGGGCTGGATACGGCCCTGGCGGTGGTCATCGGCCAATTGCCCGATGGCCGCCACCATCAGGTCGGTTTCCCGCGCGTCCAGCAGCCCGGCGCGCTGCAATTCGTAAGCATGGGCGCGGCAGCCTTCCAGGTCGTAGGCGGTGAGGGCAAAATAGGCGTCGGGGCTGCGCGACAGCGCGCTGAGCGCGGCGGCGGGGCCGCTTTTGAAGCGTGCTCCCCATAAACGTTCTACCGGTTGTGGCATGGCATGCTCCTTTCATGGCATGGATGTTGCAATCTTTGCTTTATCCGCGGTCGGTGATGAAGACCGGAAGAAAAGAGGACAAACATCCGCTGGCCATGGCGAAATGAGATAAAAGAGGCTGTTAAATTGATAATGGAGAACGAGGGCGTGGGGGTAAATAGTTATTATGGAAAGTCCACTTTCCAAATTTGGAAACACGTCGCCAGTCAAAAGTGATATTAATCAGCAGAACATTGGCGTTGCCGATTTAAAGCTTTTGCGGGTATTCAAAACGGTAGTTGAGGCCGGAGGGTTTACCGCGGCCTGCAATGAATTAAATATCGGACTGGCGGCGATAAGTAAACAAATATCCGATCTTGAAATCCGTTTCGGCATGAAACTGTGCACCCGGGGACGTGAAGGATTTTATCTTACCGAGCATGGTAAAGTGGCTTATCTGGCGTGTCTTGATTTGTTCTCATCGATAAATCAGTTCCGGGATACGTTAAATCATGCCCGCCATGAAATATTCGGTGAATTAAATATCGGCATTATCGATAATACCATCACCGACGCGCAGTCACCGGTGGTGGGGGCGCTAAGCGAGATACACCGCCAGGCGCCCAAGGTCAGCGTGCGTCTCCATGCCACCCAGCTTGAGGAAATCGAGCGCGGCGTTATCGACGGCCGTTTCACCTGTGGCATAATACCCGTCTACCAGGAAAAACCCGATTTTGATTATTTCTTCCTTTATCATGAAATAGCCTATCTTTGCTGTTCAAACCGGCATGAGCTGTTTTCTTTGGCGCCTAACGCATTAACCAATGAGCGTATTGCCAGCGCCAGTTTAATCAGGCATTTCTACACCAATCATGGCCATCAAAATCCCGGGCTTCATTTTTCCTCTTCCAACGCCGTGGCGGTACAGGTCGAAGCGGTTACCATGCTTATCCTTACCGGTAATTATGTCGGATTTTTGCCCGCACATTATATCAGCCGCTATGAGCGCGAAGGAAAAATCAAAGCGCTCAAACCGGAGAATATCTCGGTGACCACGCCGTTTAATCTGGTGGTAAAAAGAGGCGCGGCGTTAAATTCCGTGGTGAAGTTATTTCGTGATGCGCTTAAAAATGCCGCCATCGCCCCGGCGGATCATACCGGGGCAGAATAATGCACCGGCCCCGCGGCATTGCACCACCCCTGGGCAATCGCTTAAAAGATTTATCACCCACTTGGAAAATATCCCGCAGCGCCAGTCACCTTACCGATTCCGCCCGCCGAACTGACATTGGTTAAATTTATTTACATATGTAAAGCTAATGAGTAGTATTCTCATTATCTTCTTTGCGCGCCCTTCTATGCCAGACTCATCAGGCTGCGCGGGGCGGGCAAGAATCATAAAAGTAGCGGTTAAATCATTGATTTAAAACAATAACGGTCTTGTGGAGAAAGAGAATGTCGGCAGTGCCAGGGGTAATGAAACGCAGCGCGGGGCAACGGGTAACTCATTCAGGCTGGACATGCTCTTTGTCCCTTATTGCCACGTTGATTTCATCCTTTGTCAATCCGGCATGGGCGGATGAGCCGGCCGGCGAAAAAGCGTCTTCTGATGAAACGATGGTGGTCAATGCCCAGGCAAGCGGCGCAACCGATGCCGCCCGGCAGGATTACAGTGTGCCGGTCACCCGCGCCGGAACAAAAATGCTGCTGGTGCCGCGTGATATTCCTCAGTCCGTCAGCATTATCAGCAAACAGCGCATGCAGGATCAAGACCTGCAAACCGTGGGCGAGGTGCTGACCAATACCACGGGCATAACCGCCAATAATATCGACTCCGATCGTTCAACGTATTATTCCCGCGGTTTTTTCATCAACAATTTTCTTTATGATGATATTCCCACCACCCTGAGCGACGTTTGGAACTTCGGCGACGCCGGTTCGGATACCGCCATTTATGATCGTATCGAAGTGGTGCGCGGCGCAACGGGGCTCCTGACCGGATCGGGCAATCCCTCCGCCGCTATCAATATGGTGCGCAAACGTGCCGATAGCCGCGAATTCCAAGGCTCTGTTTCCGGCACTTACGGCACGTGGGATAAGCAACGGATGGTAGCCGATCTTTCCGCGCCGCTGACGGAATCAGGCAATGTGCGCGGCCGCGTTATTGCCGGCTACCAGGATAACGATACCTGGCTTGATCGCTATCATAACCGCAAAAAATTCATTTATGGCGTTATTGACGCCGACCTGACGGATTCCACCACGCTATCACTGGGCTATGATTATCAGGAAAGCGATACCAGCAATCCCACCTGGGGCGGGTTGCCGACCTGGTACAGCGACGGCAGCCGCACGCATTTTGACCGCAGCTTTAATCCGGCGCCGGACTGGAGCTACTCCAGTCATGAGTCGAAAAAAGTCTTTGCCGATCTGACCCAGCGTTTTGCCAACGGCTGGCAGCTGCGCGTCAACGGCACCCATGCCGAAACCGATTTCGACTCCAAGCTGATGTATGCCGACGGTTTCCCGGATAAGGACACCGGCGAGGGCGTTTCCGCCTACGGCGGCTGGAATAAAGGCAAACGTAAGCTGGATTCCGTCGATACCTACGCCACGGGACCCTTTGAGCTGCTGGGCCGACAGCATGAGCTGGTGGCCGGCGCCAGCTACAGCAAACAAAATAATCATTTTTTTAACTCCCAGGCCACCATCACCGAGTCCGATATCGGCAATTATAACAACTGGAACGGCCATATCGCCGATGCGGACTGGAGTCCATGGGTTGATTATTCCAACGACACCATCCGGCAAAAATCGGTCTATACCGCGGCCCGTTTTTCGCTGGCCGATCCGCTGCACCTGATCGTCGGCGCGCGCTACACCGACTGGCGCGCCAATGGTTCGACCGCCACCAGCGATAAAGACGACGTCACGCCCTACGCCGGCCTGATTTATGATATCAACGACACCTGGTCCGCTTATGCCAGCTATACCGCCATCTTCCAGCCGCAGACCTACCGGGACGCCAGTAAAAACTATCTGGACCCGACGACGGGTAAAAACTATGAAGCCGGCCTGAAAGGCGACTGGTACAACAGCCGCCTGACCGCGTCTTTGGCGATTTTCCGTATCGAGCAGGATAATGTGGCGCAAAGCGAAGGCACCTATATTCCCGGTACGACGGAAATGGCCTATCGCGGCGTCGACGGCACCGTCAGCAAAGGCGTCGAGTTCGAACTTAACGGCGCGGTAACCGACAACTGGCAAGTCACTTTTGGCGGCGCGCGTTATGTGGCCGACGATCAGGACGGCAACGCCATCAACGCCGAACTGCCGCGCACCTCGCTGAAATTGTTTACCCGTTATCAACTGCCGATGCTGCCCGATCTGGCGGTGGGCGGCGGCGTAAACTGGCAGAACCATACCTGGCAGGATGCCGCCGGCCCGCAGGGTACGATGCGCGCCGATCAGGGCAGCTACGCGCTGGTCAGCCTGTTCAGTCGCTACCAGGTTACCCGCCAGCTTTCGGTGCAGGCCAATATCAACAACCTGTTCGACAAAGAGTACTATGACTACCTCGGTCCTTACGCGGTATATGGCGCGCCGCGCAATATGTCGGTAACGGTGGGTTACACCTTCTGATCATAGACAGGGCGGGAGATATCCCGCCTTGTCTTCTGGCATCCATACCCGTTAAACCGCGGTTTTAACAGCGGCGTCAAATCGTTCCTCCTTTAAAAATCTGGTAGCCTAGGTCAATAGAGTAATTGACATCTTCATGGCGGATTTTTTTCAGCACCATTTCCGCCGCGCATTTTCCCATGCCGATGCGCGGGGTAATGACGCTTGCCAGGCGGGGGGTTATGGCCCGGCCGATATCCAGCCCATGGAAACCGGCGATGGCGATATCGCCGGGGACGGGGATATTTTGCCGCAGGCATTCCAGCAGCGCGCCCACGGCGATGTCGTCATTGGTGCAAAACAGACCGTCCAGATCGGGGAAGCGTTTTAGCGCCTGGTTAAAAATATCGGCGCCGAGGGAAAACGAGGATATTTCATTGGCGGTGAGCATCAGCGGGGTTAAATCGTAAGACTTCATCGCCTGGGCATACCCCTGGTAGCGCTGGCGGTCGCGCAGATCATCCCGCGAACCAAGATAGACAACCCGGCGTTTGCCGCTGGCCAGCATGGTCGACATCATATCGAAAGCCGCTTCCTGGTTATCATAGCCCACCTGGATATCCATAAATTCCTCACGGGTATCCATCACTTCAACAACGGGGATTTTAGCGGCCAGCAGGCTTTTTATACTGCGCAGGGTATGTTCTTTTTCCATCAAAATAATGCCGTCGATGCTGTAGGAAAGCAGATTAACAATCTGCTGCTCTTCCGTTTCCTTGCTGTAATTATAATTGGCGATTAATGTCTGGTAATTATTAACCGAGGTTACGGACTCGATACCGGCCAGCACGTCGGAAAATACCTGATTATTAAACGACGGCACCAGGATGCCGATGGAGTGGCTGATGGAATTCAGCATCATCTCCGGCGCCCTGTTTGGAATATAATTCAACTCTTCGATAATACCGGCTATTTTGGTCCCGGTCGCCTTGGCAACTTTTTCCGGCGTGCGCAGATAACGGCTGACCGTGGTTTTGGTGACGCCGGCAAAGGTGGCGATGTCTTGCATGCTGACCCGGTATTTTTTCATTCCACCCTCTCTGATGATCCCGGTCCGGCAGCCATGGCCGGCAGACCGGGAATATCCTTTCGCGTTACGCTCCAAAAAATCTGTGCCAACTAATGGATAATCATATTGAGCAATAGTACACCGGCTAATCCGATAAACGAGATCAGTGTTTCCATGACCGTCCAGGTTTTCAAGGTTTCAGCCACGCTCAGGTTAAAATAACCCTTAAACAGCCAAAAGCCCGGGTCGTTGACATGGGATGCGATCACGCTGCCCGCGCCGGTCGCCAGCACCATAAGCGCCGGATCGGCATGGGTGACGGCGATAATCGGTAAAACAATGCCCGAGGTGGTGATCGCCGCCACGGTGGCCGACCCCAGCGCGATGCGCAATAACGCCGCGACGCACCAGCACATGACAAGCGGCGACAGCGACGTGCCGCGCATGATATTGGCGATAAAATCACCGACGCCGCTGTCCACCAGTACCTGTTTAAAGGCGCCGCCGCCGGCGATAATAAAGATGATCATGGCGATGGCGGCAATGGAATCGCCCAGGATATCCATCACCTGGCCGATCTGGCGCCCGCTGCGCAGGCCGAGAGTAAAAATACCCAGTACGATGGCGGCAAACAGCGCCACGGCGGGATTACCGATAAATTCCAGCAACAGACGCACGCCGTCGTCTTTCGCCATGGTCATATCGGCGATCGCAGCCAATGCCATCAGAATGACCGGGATAATGGCCACGGTCACACTGACGGCAAAACCGGGCATTTCCTGTTCGGTAAAAATTTTCGGGTTGAATAATCCCGCCGGCGGTTCTTTTTCAAATTTTTTCAGCAGTTTGGAAAAAAGGGGGCCGGCGATAATAACGGTCGGAATAGCGATGATCAGGCCATAAATCAGCGTGGTGCCCAGGTTGGCGTTAAAAATGATGGCGATAGCGGTAGGGCCGGGATGCGGCGGCAAAAAGCAGTGGGTCACCGACAGGGCGGCAACCATCGGAATGCCCACATACAGCAAAGGCAGCCCCGAGGCGGCCACAATGGTAAATACCAACGGCAACAAGAGGACGAAACCGACTTCATAGAACATTGCCAGGCCGACCACCAGCCCGGTTATCACCAGCGCCCACTGGATGCGTTGTTTGCCAAAAAACTGTATCAGCGTCGTGGCGATGCGCTGGGCGGCGCCGGTATCGGAGATCAGGCGTCCGAGCATAGCGCCGAATCCCAGGATCATCGCCAAACCACCCAAGGTGCCGCCAATACCGTTTTGAATCGAGTGCATGACCGCCAGCGGTTTCATGCCCTCGGCGATACCCACCACCGCCGCCACAAACACCAGGGCGATAAAACCATTGACTTTAAATTTGATCATCAATATCAGGAGTAATATTACCCCTAATGCAATAATTATAATCGGCATATCCAATCCCCATGCTAATGACGAAAAGTCGCCCGCGGGCGGCTCCCGTCATTTATTTATTATTCGTTATTTTTTTTACTTTCAGACTGCCGCCAACATACCGCCGTCAACAAAGATCAGGTGACCGTTGACAAAATCAGAGGCTTTCGCCGCCAGGAATACCGCGGCGCCGATAAGTTCCTGCGGGTCTCCCCAGCGGGCGGCCGGGGTGCGTTTGGTCAGCCAGGCGGTAAATTCCTGGTTATCGACCAGGGCCTTGGTCATTTCGGTATTAAAATAGCCGGGGGCGATGCCGTTAACCTGAATATTATAACGGGCCAGTTCCACACACATGCCGCGGGTCAGCATTTTAACCGCGCCCTTTGACGCCGCATAGGGGGTAATGGTGTCACGGCCGAGTTCGCTTTGCATGGAGCAAATATTGATGATTTTACCCCGGTTGCGTTTGATCATGTTACGGGCAACCGCTTGTGAAACCAAAAATACCGCCGTTTGATTTACCGCGATAATATCGTTCCAGTCTTTCTCAGGAAATTCGGTAAACGGATGGCGTCGCTGGATGCCGGCATTGTTAATCAAAATATCAATAGGGCCGATATCGGACTCAATTTGCTCAATAGCGCTATTAACGGCCTGGCTTTTCGTCACATCAAATGCGACAGAATAAGCGGTATACCCTTGGTCCCGTAACTGCTGCGCCGCTTTTTCCGCGCGGGCGGCGGTAATATCATTGATGATGATTTCCGCACCCGATTGCGCCAGTCCGTTGGCCAATAAAAAACCAATGCCTTGGGCGGAGCCGGTAATCAGCGCTTTTTTATTTTTTAATGAAAAAATATCGTTCATTTTGGATCCCTATTTTCAAAAAACCAACTGTACTTTTGACGCTAACGATTTGTCCGCCGCGAAGATCAACGCCTGTTCAAGTTCGGCCTGCGGATATTCACCGGATAACAACGGCAGCGGGTCGATGGTGCCGTTGCCCAGCCAGGCCACGGCGGTATTAAATTCGGTGGTGAAACGAAAACTCCCCACCAGCCTGATTTCCTTGGCTATGACCATCATCATGGGGAACTCCGGCGTCACGCCGCCCATGCCGACCTGGACTAAGGTACCCCTGGCCCGGGTTAATTCCAGGCAGCGCGTAATGGACTGGGGATGGCCCGAGGCTTCGAACGCGATATCGAAGTAGCCTTTTTGATCGGCATACGCGGAGAAATCACCGGCCGCCGCATGCAGGGTTTTGGTGGCGCCCATTTGGGCGGCGATATCCAGGCAACGCTGGCTCAGGTCGGCGCAGATGATTTCCCGCGCGCCCGAGGCCTTGGCGGCCGCCACCAGCAAGCTGCCGATAGGCCCGACGCCGGAGACAAAAACGGTTTTACCCTTAACGTCCCCGGCCTGATTCACGGCGTGAATGGCCACCGCCAGCGGTTCGGCAAAAGCCATGACGCGTTCATCGAGGGCATTGTTAAAGGGGATGCATTGTTCCGTATCCACGACTTTAAATTGCGTGAATCCGCCATCCACATGCGGGAAATACATGGCGCTGCCGAAAAAGCGCATATTAATACATTGATTTTCCTCACCGGACAGGCAATATTTACACTGTTTACAGGGCTTGCTGGGGTTAATGGCCACGCTCTGGTTAACGGATAACCCCGGGGCATCGCTTTTTACCACATGGCCGATAACTTCGTGCCCCAGAATCATGGGCTGGCGCACTTTGAAATTTCCGACCGCACCCTCCTGGTAATAATGCAGATCGGATCCGCAAATCCCGCCGCGGGATATTTTAACCAAGGTCCCCTGGCCGGAATATTCTACGTTTTGCGCCACCACGGCAACGGCTTTTTTTCCGGTAACCACGCAAGACTGGGTATCAACGTTCATTTTTATTTCCTCAACGGTAATGTCGTTGAGGTGCAGTTAAACGGCTATGGATGTGCAAAACTGTGATGGATGTCACTTAAAAATGATGTAACGAAAATGATGTAACGCATAACGTGATTGACTTAATAAAAAGCAACCTCCGTTCAAAATGAACAAGAAATAATGTGAATAACCCGGTATGGTAAATTGGCCGCTAAATAGATGCTAATTATGTTATTAGGTATTTGCTATCCCTCATTATTACGGATCGCGAGAGTACGCCTCTGATAAACAGGCGATAGTTACCGCCGCCGCCTGTCCAGGCATTGTCGGTTGCCGGTGCTGGCTTTATGTATGCTTGGCCATTGGGTTCTATTTTTTATTTTTATGGATTTTATAGCGCGTTATATTCCGCAGGGAATCATTTATCAATTAAGCGCGTCCCAAATCATTGAGGCGCCCGCCACCAGCATCATGGCGTCAATCAGGCGGTTAAAGGTTTTTTCAGCCATTTTCACCAAGAATATTTTACCGATGTACATGCCGGCAACCAGCGTACCGCCTACCATCAGGCCACTGATAACGACGGACCGCGGCAGGGCGCCGATGGCCCCGAACGCCGATGCCTTGGCAAGGTAGATAGCAAAGGAGGCGGCCGCTTCCGTCGACAGCAGCGCGCCTTTTGTCAGCCCATACCCGGCAAAAAGGGGGATGGTCAGCGGGCCCGTGGAGAAAACCACCCCGGTGAGGTAACCGACCAGTGCGCCCGCCAGCGCCAGTTGCATGGGGTTGAGCGTTATTGCCCGGGCATTGGCCCAGTGGCGCGCCGGGATCAGCAGGAAGAAAAACAGGCCGATGCAGAAGTTGGAGAGGGGCGCAGGCATCAGCCACAGCGTATTGGCGCCCAGGACGGCGGCGGGGATACCCGGCAGGGAATACCACAGAAAGGCCCTGATATTGATGTCCCTGCGCCACATAAGCACACGCGAAACATTACCCATAATGGCGGCGATGGCCATGATGGGAACCGCGGCCTTGGGACCAAAGGTATACGCCAGCGCCGGCAACAGCATGATGGAAGCGCCTGTGCCCACCATGCCGCTGATGATGCCGGCCGCTATTCCAATAATGACAATGATCAGATACATCACGCCGGCACGTCCTTTTTCAGGGGGTAGTAACCATGATGATAGCGATCAGAAATGGAATGGCTCGTGATAAAATATCACGCAATAGTGATAAAAAAGGACTGGTTATGCATTCACTCCCACCCCTGGCGGCATTACGGGCATTTTTGGTTGCATGCCATGCCGGCAGCTATACCGCCGCCGCCAAAGAATTATGTATTACCCATGGGGCGGTCAGCCGCCATATGCAGGTGGTTGAAAAATGGTTCGGCGTTAATTTATTCAGCCGGGAAGGCCAGCGACGCGTGCCGACGCCTTACGCCCTGACGCTGGCCCGGGAGCTGGGGAGCGCGTTTGATAACCTGTCCGACATCGCCCTGCGCTACGGCAACGGTGGACGTAATAATGTCTTTAATGTCAGCGTGCCGACCACACTGTGCCTGAAATGGCTGCTGCCCCGCCTCGATGATTTTTATACGCGCTTTCCCCAGGCAAATTTGCAGATTTCCACGGCCAATACCGAGCAATTGCACATTATCGGGCACTATGACCTGTTGATCCGGCGTGATATCAGCGTAGCGGAGTATTCCGCGATCGCGTTTTTGCAAGATCAGCATTGCCTGATGGCCTCCCCCGCGCTGCTTAAGCGTTATCCGCTCCGCCTGCCCGCGGATGTCCTCGCCTGTCCCCGCATTGAAACCCTGACAAGGCCTGAGCAGTGGAATCTGTGGCTGGCGGCGGCCGGCCTGCGAAAAACACCCGCGAGCTTATTTCGCCGTTACGACCATTTCCACGTTTCCCTGCAGGCGATGCTGGAAGGGATCGGGGTGGGATTGGGGCCGGTCAACACGCTGTCGGCGGAGATAATGCATGGCCGTCTTGTCCCGCTGTTTCCGCAATTTACCGTTGCCCCCTGTCAATACCAGGCCTTAACGCCGGTGAGCGTGCAAAAAACCGTATTGCACCAAGCGTTTGAGCAGTGGCTGGTGGTGCAGGGGAAAGCGCTAAATGCCGATGGCGATAACGACGCAAACACAACAGTCTGAGCGAATGCCGTGCCGGATACGGGGGTCAGGAATGCCGGCAGCAATGGAATAGTCGGGGCGCTGGCAACGTTTACTTCACCGGCGGCGTGCGGTGCGGCGGTGGTATTATTCTCCGTTGCCGGACAGAGCATCAAGAACAAACGTGGCCCGATCCGCTACGTTGGTTTTTGGTATTGCCAAAATGTCATAATCCAATGCCGGGTAGGCGGTGACCAGCAGGCCGTATTCAGCCAAAGCCGCGTCAAAAGAATGCCGCCGTTCTGGATCTTCGGCATAAATTTCGGCCCAGGGCGGCGTTAAAAAAACCTTGTGATGATAGCGCAAAGAAATGCCATAGCGCTTTAAATAAGGCTTACCCGTGATGTGCTCAAGGTTGGCCGCCGCGTCCACCACCCCGCGATCGAAAAATATCCATTCGTTTGCGGTGCCGGCCCTGGTCCAATCGGTTATGGACAGTTGGATAACGTTGCGTAAGAACGCCGCCATATCAATCCAGGGTAATGCCTGGCCGCCTCGTTTCAACTCTTCGCTCACGACGCGCCGGCCGGGTTCTTCGACAACGGTATAGCCGCGTCGCTTCAGCTCGGCGAGTAACGTGGATTTCCCACCACCGGAACAGCCGGAAATAACGACAAGTCGATTCATGTTTTCCTGTGCCTGCTGGATATGCATGCCACGATAGAATTATGCCAGGTTTGAACGTTGAGCCACCATGGGTAAAGGCCATCCTGGCCTGTTAACGTCTTTGATGATCCCCGCTATTGATGACCGGTATGGGCTTAGAAAGAGACGCGCGCGGGGGAAGGCTTGCCCACCCGCGGTCAGAAAGCATGGCATCGCCTTAACGGCCGGGATCCCCTTGCTTAAATTATCGGCACTCAGTCAATAGATGAGGGTATTGGAGCAAAAATGGATCCGGCAGGGTGTAAAAATCGCCGGGCCCGAAAGCCCGGCCAGCAACATTAGCCTACCAATGCAACCCGCCCATAGCTCACAGAACCAAAGCTTGAATGAGACTGTATAGTGGCAGAACGAATCTTAATGGTTCCCTAACTGTTCCTAATCTTGCCAAATCAGCGTAGTGAGGCCATAGGACGACGTCTCGCCCGGCATAGCGCGTTTGCCGCCGGCGCGCCTGCAAAAGCGGATTGAGGATCATTCGCCCCAATACAACGTGCACTTCACTTCTCTCAATGCGATCTCCTCACCCACCCTTATCCAGCCGCAATTCCGGGGCGGCCGCCAGGCATCCGAATCCCGCGCAGATATTTCGGCCGCCTTTGCGGGTGGCGGAAAACGTGATTATTTTTAATGACATAAAGCTACCCAGGCTAAAATATGTATTAATTATTTTTCAGTTTCTTAATCAAATTGTCGTGAACGTTATCACAAATCTTACAGGGCATTATTGCCGGGGTAAAAATCTTCGGTAAAAATGCTAACTCGAATTAGCAAGAATATCTTTACCTGAAAAAACGTGCCGGCGGCAAAGCCTGTGCTCATTTTATACAGGCAAGCATGTTAACGCATTGTTTTGAAAATGCTTAATGATGTAACGGGACGGGTGAGGTTTCGTCTTCACCCGGCGGCGATGGCGGCGGACCCGTATTGACGGCCCATGGGGCGGGTTGTGAGGCAGAGCCGCCGGTGGGCGGATAACGCGCAATGCCGCGCCTGTGAGCTTAAGCATTGTTTCCCCTGTATTTTTTTTGTCGCCAAAGCTAACTCGAAGCAGCCTGTTAAATGTCATTGGATACACGTCATGGCATTTGGCGCCCGGGCGCTGACGCAATATAGACGGGTCTTTATCGCCGGCGATGCGGTGAAACCTAGCAACGCGTGACCCTGTTGCCGGCCGCTGCGTCTGGCGCGGCCAACAGGAAGCGCCGGCATCAACGAAGGATGAGTAGGACAGACAGAACGGCGAAATACTCGTGTACCTCAATAAGCAAGGTAAATGGGAGTATATATGCACCAGAATATGAATATCGACAAGCTGATCCTGATGGCCAAGAAACGGCTGGATTTGCAGGAGGCTCCCGGATCCACCAAAGCAGGATGGCTGATGATCACCGCCCTGCTTATCGAGTCATGGGATATCTATTCGATGGCGTTTATTATCTACGCTCTCAAAGATATCTATCATCCGAGCAGCTGGCTGCTGGGATTCACCGCCGCCGGCACCCAGTTCGGCGCCATTATCGGCGCCATGTTGGGCGGCTGGCTAACGGACAAGGTGGGCAGGCGTAAAATCTTCCTCGGCTCAATGCTGATGTTTGCGCTGTTCGCCATACTGCAGGGGCTGGCGCCGAATATCTACTGGCTGGCGATTATCCGCTGCTTCGCCGGCATTCCGGTGGGCGCCGATGTCGCCAACGGCTTCACCTACATCATGGAGGTGATGCCGAAAGGCAAACGGGAGGTGATGGCCAACCGATGGCAGTTTATGTTCGCCCTCGGCATCCTCGCGGCGATTTCCCTGGTCACTCTGTTGGTCGCCCTTGGCGTGCATAGCGATCATGTTTGGCGCATCGTCCTGGCGGTACCCGCCATCCCCGCCTTTATACTGCTGATGCTGCGCCGTGAACTGCCCGAAACCCCCGCCTGGTTTGTGGAACGGGGCCGGTTTGTCGACGCCCGCAAGGCAGCGCGCCAGTACTATGGCGATCGCGATGGACAACTGCTGGACGATCTGCTGCCTGAACACGATGTCACTATCCAACAGCCGAGCATGGGCGAAGCGCTAAAAGATTTGTTCAGTCGCAAATTTTCGCGCCGCACCACGCTGTTCGGCTGGATTTCCTGCGCGGTCCAGTCGTTTGAAAACTACGCTTTTTCCTTTTACCTGCCCCTGATCCTGGTGACCATCGGCATTTCCGGCCAGATCCAGAACAACCTGGCGCTGCTGGCGGTGAACTGCGTGGCGGCGCTTTCGGCCTTTGTCGGACCGCTGTTGCTCAAACGGCTGGGACATCGCGGCTTAAGCCAGCTCGGCTTCCTGCTGGTGACTTTCGGCATATTGTTAGCCGCCTACGGTGTATTCAAACTGAATTATCTGATGATCACCAGCGGCGCCGCCCTGATGCTGTGGGGCCATTACTGGGATTCGGAAAGCGGCATGACCGTGGTATCGCTGGTGGCCAAACCGAAATACCGCGGCGTGGCATCCGGCATCGGCTATACCATCGTAAAAATCACCGCGTTCCTGACCACCCTGGTCTTCCCGCCGCTGTTTGACACCCTGGGCGTGCCGCTGGCCTCATCGCTTATCGCCATCGCGCCGTTCCTGGCTTTTCTGGCCGCGACATTCCTGCTGCCCGAAGTCTTCGGCCATGTCGCCGGCGACAATGAATATGAAAATGATGTGCAAGACACTTCCCACGGGATGTCGGGATTCACGCATCCGGAATTGTTGAACGGACTAAAGAAAGAGGACTGATCATGACTATCACCAAAATGCCGGTAATTGAAAATATCGAACTGATGACGGCGCGCGTACCGCTGCCGGAAGGACCCTGGGGCGACCAGATCCACCACGTCACCGATATTGAGGTGGCAATCGTCGATGTGCATGGCTCCAACGGACTGGTGGGCACCGGCTTCAGCCACACTTCCGGCTGGTGCGGCGCCACCATTTCGGCCTTGATCAAGGAAATCATCCCGGATGTTATCGGACAGCGCTTGTCGCCGCGCGCGCTCTGGGATCGCAGTTACAAATATATTCACGATGTCGGCGGCGCCGGCGTCACCACCCATGCGCTTTCCGCCCTGGATATCGCCTACTGGGATTTGCTGGGCAAAACGCTGAATGTGCCTCTCATCGACTTGCTCGGACGGGTGCGCGATCGCGTGCCGTTGTATGGCAGCGGCATCAACCTGCACATGTCGGTGGAGGAGGTGATCGAACAGGTGCGCCGCTGGAAATCGAAGGGGTACCTCGCGGCCAAGGTCAAGGTGGGTAAACCCGACCTGGAAGAGGATGTCGAGCGCTTAATCAAAATCCAGGAAGCCGTGCCGGGATTCCCTCTGGCGGTGGATGCCAATCAGGGATGGAATTTCCCCCAGGCCCTGCGGGCATTCAAGCTGTTTGATCCGTTGAACCTGCTGTGGATTGAGGAGCCGCTGCCGTCGGACAATATCGCCGGTCATAAACAGCTGCGCGAGAGGACCAGCACGCCGATTGCCCTGGGCGAGAATGTCTATAATCTCAGCCAGTTCAGCCAATATATCGACAACGGTTCCGTGGATTTTGTCCAGGCCGACCTGGGGCGCGTCGGCGGTATCACCGGATACCTGGATGTCGCGACGGTCGCCCGCGCGCATAACCTGCCGATGACGCCGCATTTCGTCCTGGAACTGAGCGCCAGCCTGCTGGCCGCGGTGCCCAATGTGTCCTATGCGGAAGTCACCGACGGCGGACGCTGGAAAGATCTGCGCATCGTATTATCCGCCGGCGAGGAGGTGGACGGGTACTACGTTCCCAGCGAGCGGGCCGGTCACGGCATCATTTTGGACAGAGACTATTTGCATGCCCACAAAATATAACGTCATCACTCGATAGCAGGAGATGCATATGGAAGATACCTTATTTTCCGTCAAAGATAAGATTATCGTCGTGACCGGCGGCCTGGGGCAACTGGGCGCCCAATATGTCAAGGAGCTGCATAAACGGCAGGCCAGGGTGGCGGTTTTCGCGCAGAACATCGCTGAAGAACGGCTGCTGAAGGTGTTCGGCGAGCAGCGGGAATCCCCGCGCCTGGCGTTTTATCAGGTTGATATCACCGACAGCGGCAGTATCAATCGTGCGCTGGATGATATCGAGCGGCAATGGGGCGTACCAGACGGGCTGGTGAATAATGCCGGCATCGATACCCAGCCCAGCGCGCCGCCGGAGGTCTCCGGCCCCTTTGAGCAGTTCCCCGTGGACGTCTTCCGTAAAGTGGTGGAGGTCAACCTGGTGGGCACATTTCTGGCGACCCAGCAGGTAGGCGCCAGGATGAAAGCGGCGGGGAAAAAGGGATCCATCATCAATGTCGGATCGATCTACGGCGTGGTATCGCCGGTGCAGGATATCTACAGCTACAAAAAAGAGGATACCGGCGTGCCCTTCATCAAGCCGGTCGCCTATTCCGCGGCCAAATCGGGACTGTACAATTTTACCCGTTATTGCGCCACCTACTGGGGCCGGGACGGTATCCGGGTCAATACGCTGACCATCTCCGGCGTGGCGCGGCCGGATCAGGATCCGCGGTTCCAGAAAAATTATATCGCCCGCATGCCCATCGGCCGCATGGCCAATGAAGATGAATATAACGGCACTATCGTGTTTCTCCTTTCCGACGCATCAGTGTATATGACCGGCGCCAATGTGGTGGTGGACGGAGGATGGACGGCATGGTAAAGAACGGAGGATGGGATAAGTATCGGGGGGTCATTTCAGCGCTGGTCACACCGATGCATGAGGATGAATCCGTCAATTACGATGTGCTGGCGAAGGTGGTGGAACATCAGCTCGCGCGCGGAGTGGAGGGATTTTATTGCTGCGGATCTTCCGGTGAGGGCCCGCTTCTGGGCATGGAGGAGCGGGCACAGCTGCTGCGCGTTCTGGCGGCGCAGGTGAAAGGCCGGGTGCCGGTGATCTCCCATGTCGGTACGGTGAGGACCGCTGACGCGGTCTCTCTGGCCCGGCAGGCGGAGCAGGATGGCGCCGACGCGGTATCGCTGGTGCCTCCTTATTATTACAAATTCTCCAAAAAAGAGATCATCGCGTATTACCGGCGGGTGCTTGCGGCCATATCGCTGCCGGTGATTGTTTATAATATCCCGCAATTCACCTCGGTTGAACTTGACGAAGAAACCGCCGACGCGCTATTAACCGATGAACAGGTGCTGGGGGTGAAGCATACCTCGCACAACCTCTATTCGCTGGAGCGCATGGCGGCAAAATATCCCGGCAAGGTTTTTTTCAACGGCTTTGATGAGATCTACCTGTCGGCGCTATCGGCCGGCGCGACCGCCACCATCGGCACCACGGTCAATCTGCAGCCCGAGCGATTTTTGGCCATTCGCGACTTATTCCGGCGGGGCGAGCTCAGCCGGGCGCGGGAAATCCAGCTGCAGATTAACAATGCCGTCGAATTTATGGTGGCGCGGGGGATCTTTCAGTCGGCGAAGTATATGACGGGCCTTGGCCTGGAGGACCTCGGGCCGGTGCGGGAGCCGTTCGTTCCCTTGACGGACCGGCAAAAACACGAGCTGGGCGTGCTCAATGACACTATCCGGGAGGGTATCGCGCATGGCCAATGAACCTGCCGGCCTTGCCGCGCGTTATATCCTGCAGGATAAGGTGGCTATCGGTAAAGTCGCCGAAATCATCGCCTCGGCTTCGCTGGATCCCGCCACCACTGGGCTGGCGGTGGCCGTGGTGGGCGTTCACGGCGAATTGGCGGCCTTCGGCGCCCATCACTCCTGTCCGCCTTTGCCGCGGCTGTTGGCGCAACGTAAAGCCTATACTGCGCTGATGCTCAGGCGCAGTACCCGTCTGGTGTCGGAGGAGGTGAAAAACGGTTCCCTGGATATGCGCATGCTCAATGACGCCGCCTTATTGCCAATGCCCGGCGGCGTGCCGATCGTGATAAACGGCGCCCTGGTGGGCGCAATCGGCATAAGCGGTTTGCCGGCGGAAAAGGATATCGCGCTGGCGGACCACTGGGCGCGGCAGTTCGGTTGATACGGCGCGGATGTCAAGACGGCACGCAAGGCTATGTACCTGACCCAGCAAGACATCGCGCTCAAAACCGGGATAATAAAGCAGCACGTTTCCACCAGCGTTACGGTTTCGCCGTTTCACCTGCCCGGGAGCAGCAGTTGCCGTTATTGCGCAAAGATGCGCGTAAGTTGCTGCTGGTTTAGTATCCCAGCGGCAGATGAATCGCATAGCGGCTTGCATGGCTCCCGGCATGAGACCAGCAAGACTTGTTTAATGGGAATGGATTACAGCACATACAGCCGTTGAATGTGTGGTGGACGATGAGCGACACTTGCTGATATACTGGCTATAATCACAGTATTGGAGGCGGTTATGGCTATTGAAACAAAATATGTGGTCGTCAGAAAGGGTGAAGAGAAAATGACATTTGCCAGTAAGAAAGAAGCGGAGGCCTACGACAAGATGCTCGATATGGCTGAAGCATTCAGCGACTGGTTGTTGACCAGCGGGATGCCGTTGGATGAACCGCAGGCTGAAAAGCTGGGTCTTTATTTGGCCGAGCATAAAGACGACGTCCAGCATATACTGCGCACCAGTAAATTGCCGGAAGCCATCGGCGCTCAGGCGCCCGCAGATGAATCGGAAAGCATGGAAACCGATAACAATGCTGATGCCGGCACAAAAAAAATCAGAGCGGTAAAAGCAGCCTGATCCCCTGCGGGAAGTACCCCAATACAGAACAGCGCCGTGAGTGATAACGCCTTGCGGTGTAGCGGGATTTTTTCATCGGCCTCACCTCCGTCAACGGCATGGATTTATCATGCCGGATTTCCAGTTCTGGGTGGAGCAGAATATTGGGGTAGGGCCATGCCCGGTGCCGCTCTGGTTAAAGATGCATTTTATAACGTTGCTTTACTGGTTAAGCTGCTGCAGGGATAATTTTGGCTGATTAATTAATAATCTGCCTGATCCCTAACAGTATGATCAACCCGCCGCAAAGCCTATCAATGACTTTTTTGGCCCGCTGATAGGCGGAAGAAATGCGAGGTTGAGAAAGGGTGATGGCAACCGCTCCGTACCAGAGTGATGCAATGATGCCGACAACGCTGAGCATGGCGATAAAGGTGCCCGCAGAAACATGCGCCGGAGCGGCAGTAGAGAATATAGCGGCGTAAAAAGCCATGGATTTCGGATTACCGATATTAGTCATCACGCCCTGAATAAAGGATTGGCGGAAATGACCTGGCAATACGGCATTTTCGTTCGCAACGGGTTGGCTTCCCGCATTGAGGATAAGGCGTAAGCCAAACCACAGCAGATATCCTGCCCCTACTATTTTCACAATCAGCGCAACCCAAGGGAATGCGGCAAATAGCAAACCGATTCCGCCGATAGCGCAACTTGCCCATAATAGGTTGACCACCACAATGCCAGCAACCAGCGCAAGGGCGGCCGAGCGCGTGGAAGCGACCGCTTTATGCACCACGGCGACAAAGTTTGGCCCGGGTATCACCACGCCAGCGAGATAAATCAACAGCACGGTAAGAACCGCATGTGTATCGATCATGTGATTTCCTTATAACTCGCTGACGTTAAATCAGTTTAAACTCACCAATAAATCATTGGCTTCCCATTATGCCTGGAGCAGGCCAGCAGTTCGATAACTTTGTATTAATCCATCAAACAAGCTGAGAACGGGCCGTCTCCTGGCTATTTTCACCGCTTTGGGTAGCTCATTGTCTTCAGCGGCCATCCATATAGCTGCCCAGACACATGCGATTATCACTCTACAGCGAACGGCGAAAGATGTCCGGATATTGGCGCAGGCCGTTTAATGGGTCCTGCGGTTCGCCTCACATAGCCTGCAGGTCAGCCGCAAAGCCTCATTAAGCAGGGAATAAAGCGAAGTTGACCAGCTGCTTTGAGCGAGGAGCGGAAGCTCAGTTGTCCTGGTGCTCACGCAGCACGCTTAAAGTATCTGTACGTTCCACGGTATACAGAAAAAATGAAAACGATTAACTACTGATCTTTCGGACGATCACACACCGAATCGGTCAGTGTAGCCCTCACGTGAGGAAGGCTCTGCGGATAATTTTGCTGAATAAACTCAATCATTTTTTCCCGCACGTGGCAGCGTAAATCCCAGGCGATGGGGGAATTCTGTGCAGTCATCAATAATCTGATGGTCATGGTTTTGTCAGTAGTTTCGGTTACCTGGAGCACCTGAGTCTGTTGATCCCAGAGTTTTGTTTCACTGAGGACTTTTTCAAAATGCTTACGGAGAGGATCTAATGGCATGGAATAATCGAGGTAAAGAAAAACAGAGCCTAATATCTGTGCGTTATTACGCGTCCAGTTCTGGAAAGGATTTTCTGTAAAGTATGTAATGGGCAGGACCAGTCGGCGCAGGTCCCAGATACGCACAACGACATAAGTCAGATTTATCTCCTCTATCCAGCCCCATTCATTTTCGACGACTACAGCATCATCAATTTTTATAGGTTGCGTAAAAGCTATCTGAATTCCGGCAAACAAGTTGACAAGCGACTTCTGAAGGGCAAACCCAATGATTATTCCGGCAACCCCCGCGCCGGCTAAGATTGTCGTGCCGAATTTTCGGAAACCGGGAAAACTGAGAAGTATCAGAGTAAGGCAGAATGACACGAGCAATACAATAGCGACTTTTTTTACATACATTATTTGAGTGCGAATTTTACGGGCACGAAGATTATTCGAAAGATTAATGTCATAGCGGATAAAAAGCATATCTTGCGCAACATTAACTAATCGAATTAAAATGGAGCAAAATGATAATATAATAAAGATATTAAGGGTGGATGTAATAAAATCAAGGGAGTTTGGCTGAATGTTAATATAATTAACCCCTACATTTATCAACAGTAAGGGAATGAAAAGAAACATTGAGCCACGAAGATGTTTTTCAAGTGATTTGAAGAGCTTTCGGTCACGATTCTGCCAGTAGCGGATGAACCTGAGAAGTATAAATCGGGCCAGGAACCCCAGTGCGAGTGAGAGAATGACGAGCAATACCGCAGGCACCCAAATTGGAGCACCAGATAACTCATCGAATATCATTAGCATTCTTTTCCCTTATATCAAGTCAACAACCTCTGGTTGTCAGATCAGTAATAAAAATTCAGTAACCGTTGTCTTAACGGTTATCTGCGGAGTAAATGGTGAACGCACATGAGTTGATGAGAAATGTTGTTAACTGACTTTTTTAACATAAAAAAACCTCGAAAAGAAACCGATAATACAAGCGTAGCATAAATGCAACTCACTGAAATTAATGATGACGTTTAATTTACTCAATCCGCTAGCAGGATGTCCGCGCTCAAACCGCTCTCGTGTCATCTGCCTGTACCCGCCCCTAGTGATGTGTTCATGCTAATAGCACAGGTTACAGATATCCATGCCGCACCTGAGTACGATCTTTTGCGCGTTGGTCACCCAAAGCGCCAGGGTCAGCTTCTGGCACAAGGCTGCTGTAGCAGCCCTGACGACCTCATACTTCAATCGACTCAGAGATCTCCAACGCATCATCGACTTCAATGCCTAGGTAACGAACCGTGCTTTCCAGTTTCTTATGACCCAACAGAAGTTAGATCACCCTGAGATTCTTGGTTTTCTTGTATATCAGGTAAGGTTTTGTTCTTCTCATGGAATGTGTGCCGTACAGCGAAACTTCGAGACCAAGCTTTGCGACCCAGCCATGAAAAATTCGGTTGTATTGCCGAGTTGATATATGTTGGCAAGAACCGACGCGGGATTGGAACAAATAGTCTTTACTGTGCAGCTTGCCAAGTTTTATCAACTCGGCGACAGATTCTCTCGTCCCCTTAGTTAACTCGAACTGTACAGGGCTACCGGTCTTCTGTTGCAACACCGTCGCTCTGCTTGAAACAGAATTACCATATGAAACATCTGACACTTTTAGTTTAACCAGATCACAGCCACGCAGTTTGCTGTCCAAAGCCATGTTGAACAGAGCCAGATCGCGTGTTCTACCCTCCAGTTCAAGCCTGATTCTAATCCCCCAGATATGAGATATCTGAAGTGGTCTTTTCTGGCCGATGATACGGTCTTTGTTCCACGGTGATGTGTTCATACTCAAATCTCATGCAATGTGGGAGATTTGAGTATGGTTGTCCCTCAAGAGCGAGGAGCGGATGTTGCTGCTTGTCTTCATAGAAAAAGTTGTTTGGCTATTAATGGCTGAGGGCATATCCCACATGAAGTAAATATTAAGTCAGATTTTTACTTCATGTGAATGGTATCTACCAACCATATATTTGATTATCATAGATTATTCGGATTTTTCATCATTCTCAAACCCGCCCAATCAGTTACCTCGGATACCACTAGGCGATCGTCACTATCAATAAAATTTTGAAAGTTACCTCGTAAATTTTTTGATTCACCGGAAGCAGATCGAGTTAAACACCAGTTAGACTCGAGCATGCGCCGAGCACCAAGTCTTTTTAGCTCATCAAAAATTTTTGAATAATTTTTATTTTTAACCAAATCATAACTCACAATATATAGCGAAAACTCTTACATTAACAACTCATATTTAGTTGATCAAAATCAATTAATTAACAAAAGCATCAAGGACTGCTTGCTTGTTTTTACCCAAGGATTACTGTTTATCTATGTACAACAAGAGAGGAAGAAAATAAATGCCTAAGTCAGATTGGGACTATGTAAATACCTCACAAGATTATGAACTTAACGACCTTCTAAGCAAGCACGGTTACAGAGAAACGGCAGCTAATAGAGAGTTAATTAAAGATAATCTACCAGCAAACACGAAACACGGCGATGTTGCTAAGTTAATACATAGTATTAAAGGATTAGAGAAAAAATAATCTGTTCGCATAATAATGTTTTGCTAAAGAGGCCGCTAAAGGATTAGATTTTCTTGGCGGTCTTTTTTACATTACTGAAATCTGAACGTGGACAGTATTAACTACTTCCGCTTCTGACTCGAAGCGGATCCCCCTGTGTCAGAGTAGTTGAGAAGATCCCTTTTTCGGGATTTCATTCTCAATCCAGGGGGCCGGAGCATCACCATGTCGCGTTTACCTCAGGCTCGCAAGGACGCCATTTTAAGTAAAATGCTTGCCCCTCATCCGCCGACCATCCGTGAATTGGCACAAAGAGAAGGGATTTCAGAAGCTACACTGTACAATTGGCGTAATCAGCTTCGCAAAGAAGGTCGCCCTGTGCCCGAACATGATCGCAGCAGTGAGAATTGGTCTGCGCAAACTAAATTCGCCGTCGTCGTCGAAACCTCGTCGATGTCGGAGATCGAGTTGAGCGAGTATTGCCGAGCCAAAGGTCTTTTCCCAGAGCAGGTTAAGCAGTGGCGCGAAATATCGATCCAGGCCCATGCAGAGCCAGGCGGTTTTAATGATGCGGCCAGCGCACAGCAGAATAAGGCCCAGCGTAAGCAAATTAAACGTCTTGAGCGCGAAGTCCTGCGTAAAGATAAAGCACTGGCGGAGGCAGCGGCATTACTGATCCTGCAAAAAAAAGTTCGCGCCCTTTGGGGCGACAACGAGGACGATTAACTCCTCTGGCGTACCGGGAACAGATCACCGCCTGGGTTCAGCAGGCGTGCAATGATGGCGCATCGTTGTACCGTTCTTGCGAGGGGGTAGGGATCTCTGTTCACAGTTGGTATCGGTGGCAACAGGATGGTGCTGTTATTGCGGATCAGCGTCCATTGATTGACCGCCCTGAGCCGGCCAACAAACTGAGCTCAACGGAACGCCAGTCGGTGTTGGCGGTATGCAATAGCGCGCGTTTCGACAGCGTTCCGCCGAGTCAGATCGTACCGATTCTGGCAGACGAGGGTTGCTACATGGCCTCTGAATCGACGATGTATCGGGTATTAAGAGAGGCGGGTCAAGTGCAGCATCGTGGACGTGCCGCCAAGGCTGTGCGCGTGGCAAAACCGACCAGCTTTACCGCCACCGCCCCTAACCAGGTCTGGATGTGGGACGTGACCTGGTTGCCGAGTAGTGTTAAGGGGCTGTATTATAAGCTGTATTTATTTGAAGACCTATTCAGTCGCTACCCGGTGGGTTGGGAAGTCCATGATGAAGAGACCGGCGAGCTGGCGGCAGATCTGCTACAACGATGTGTCCTGGGGCAGCGCTGTGCTATGCAACCCTTGGTACTGCACTCGGATAACGGTGCGCCGATGAAAAGTTATACGCTGAAGGCCAAGATGGAAGCCCTGGGTATAACGTCATCCTTTAGTCGGCCGCGGGTATCCAATGACAATCCGTACGCAGAATCAATCTTTCGTACATTGAAATATTGGCCGTCCTGGCCGCGCAAAGGATTTACCTCGATTGATGCTGCACGGCAGTGGGTGAAGCGCTTCATTGATTGGTATTGCCACGTCCACCGCCACAGCGGGATCAAATTCGTGACGCCGGCGCAGCGCCATCAGGGCAAGGATAAAGCCTTGCTGTTAAAGCGTCACCAAGTCTATCAAGCCGCCCGCGCTGCGTGCCCGGAACGGTGGCGAGGTGAGACAAGAAATTGGGGTTGGGACAAGGAAGTTCAACTCAATCCAGATCGGCCGTTGACACAAGAAAACGCCGAGAATTTACAGGCTGCATAAATCGCAATTTTATCTCAACATCTTTGACAAACACCGGGATGAGTTAACTGAGCTGAAGGTCTGCTGTGAGCGAAAAGCGGAAGCTCGTAATTGCTCCCACAGTGGATCATGTGTGCTAATCAATGGAGAACATGCCAGAGTGTTTTCACAGGCTTTATTAGTTTCGGTTATGGCCAAACTCCCGTGAGAGCAGTATTTGTTTCCAGTGGCTTTCGCGGCGGTCAATCTCTCCGTCCTCGGCATTGGAGTCCATAACTTCGAGGATCGAAAAAGTGATATTCTGCAGCCTGTTTTCATCGCCAGTACCGAAAGCTTCCTTAAGCCCTACATTCCCACCATGTCCGGAGCCAAAATAATATTCCCATCTACCCCATATTCCCTCTATTCCATCGGCTTTTCCCACATAGAGCTTTCCGCCATCACGATCAGTTAATACATAAATACCTTTAACAACAGATAGTGCGGTGCGCCAAGATTGCAAATTAAGCCTGAGGATCGCTCCTATGCTGTTACGGTCTAGCACAATGTTACGGTAACCGGGAAACTCGCCGAAGCTCTGACGTACCGGGGAGATAGAGTTTATTATCAATTTGTTCTGAATACTTTCGCCCAGACGGATGAAGTTGCGGGCCGGATTTTTAAAGCTGATATACATCCGCCCCGCGTATTCTTCAGTCTCAAGGATTTTATGAAGATAGTACTGATAATAAAGTTCCTTACGGTTAGGGTAGGTTTTCTTTCCTGCATTGCCTGTTTGTTGAAAGGCTCCCGCAAACATCCAGGTTTCAGTCCCTGGGATCTTAATCAGTGAAACGACATACCTGCGTGTAAAATCCAGCTTCTTCTGCCAACACTGCCAGTCGTCGAAAGTCTCTTCCCGGAATTTAACCAGCGGATCCTCTTTGTAATCATTCATTTGCGCAAGATGGACTTTGGTGGTTTCAGGTGTCAGATCCGGAAACTCCATCTTCAAATAATCAAAAAGCTTCAAAACTGCTCCTTAATGATAAGTTGAGTCTTTTGACTCTTTGCCGTGACTTTACTTTACACGCCCGCATTACGCTAAACTATTGCCCATAAAATTATATAGTTCGATGCCATCAACGTCCGCTCTTGGCACACAAAAGATATGAAAAATCATCACGGTTGTGGCGCAACAACTGTCAGCCTGGACACTCAGTTAATTCTATCCATTGCTGGCATTCAACAAGCAGCAGCAGCGCGGCCAGTAGCAAAGATGCTGGCAAAACTCGCATTCTGTCCGCCGGTTCACTTGCAGACCTACTGGAAAATCGCCGCTGTGACGTAATCATTCTTTCAACTGGGACAGTCAGGCATTTCTGCCCATAGTGCATGATTCTGTCTGGCTGCGGTAAGATTAATCTTTGAATACTGATGCCTTAGGAAGTGACAAAATGCCAAAATCAACCATTTATCTCATCAACTCTTTGCTTGTGATCTTGCTTATGGTCGCGCTTGTTTGGATTGGTAATACTGTTGTAGCTTGGCTTCAAAGCAAAAGTTATCACGGCAATGAAATTTATAACTGTCCAAAAGACATCAGTAAGAGCTTAGAATGGTTTGAAGCTAAAAAATTCTGTCAAACAGTTGAACGAGTTGACGGTAAATTTTCCGAAGTTGACGAAGATGATGTGAAAGAACGGGCAAAACGGCAGGCCAAAACAGCTGAATTCATGTCACATCAAAATATTTTGGGTGAAAAGCCTCGCCAACAAAACACTTACTACCGCATTTGGTAATTTGTGCAACGGTATGGATCTTCAGGTGTTTCTGTCCATCGAACGTTGATTTGATGCCGTATCTAGACGGCTGCTATGAGCGAACAGCGGGAGTTCGCAGTTGTTCTTCCAACTAATGAAGACATTCCTAACATTGCTGTTAATCTACGAATAGCAAATCAGTGCGATTTAAAAATTATGAGTCGGTTAATCAGCTGAAGTGAAAGAAACTCCTATCATTTCTATGCCTCTCACATTCCATGTTTTTAGTGTATAGGTCCTGCCAACACATCAAGTAAGGAGTGCGTGACAGGTCTTATGAGGTCAGAGAGGGCATCGTAACCATGAGCCGGGATTCCTGAAGTGATATATCTCTCGTTGAGATAATGCTGGCATAATTTCTGAGTATCTTCGACAAGTTTTCCTGAGGACGCCAGATAACGAGAAAAACTCGAAATTTCACTTTCAGTGGGGGTCGATGCCAGCCATTCTCCCATCAATGTGACAAAATGCGCGTCGTTTCCCATCCTGAATTTGAGTGCTTGGTTAATTCTGTCCTGAAAATCCCACAGATCATGATCATGGCGGTTTATCATTTTTTTGACGATAACACCGAGTTGCTGGCTGTCAGATCTTGCTGAGCCAAGAATGATAGGTGTCACAAACTGTAATTGAGACTCTGCCTCTTGAAAAACCTTTTCGACAAGATTATCAAGGCTGGAATGGTGAGGATCATAAATCGCCATAGCAGCAATGCCATGACTATAATCAGTATCCTGGAGTACTTTTAGTATTTGAACTGTCAGCTCAGACGTGCCAGGAAATTGGTCACGTAATATATAGGAAGCTTCGATGTAGCTTTGGTATAGCGACCATGTGTCATTGGTTTTTACTTTTTCCAACGCTCGAATGGCTGATATGCAGTGCCTCTGAAGCAAATCACTTTTTGGAAATTCCTTTGCGAGTGACTGTAAAGTCTGGGTATCCAGAACATGGGATGAATTTTCACAGTAAGCGATGAACTTTTCTCGTAAAGATGCACTCCTACCAACATATGGGGATATGAGAGACCAGAAATGGTCTTCTGAATTTATTTCGCTAATTCGAGACATAAATGTTTTATCGAAACACACATCAATTTCATCCCAGTGCTCAGCAACTAATCTTAAAAGGGCTTTAGATTCTCTGCTGTATGGCCCCAGTGAAACAGTTAATGGCTTATTATTCCATTCGAGGCGAACAAACTCGTTTACGGCGCCGTAAGCCACCAGTCCCGCAAAAGCAGCTGCATGGCGCTCTTCAAAATCCGGTGCTGCAACCTGAGCATCTGATATCAAACGGTCAATAATCGTTTGACGCTCCACGTTTGCGGGTAATAATGCCTGATGGTATTTTATTGCACCTTCGATTTTTAACTGACTGTCAACCTCATCGTCATATCGGCTGAGTATTTTTTCTGCAGTCTCATTTCTATCGAATTCACTGGCTGCAGCGTCCATAATTTGATGGCGCATGGCAACGGAAAGAGACCCTACATGTTTCGCTATTTGTAAACGGACTTCAGGCAGTTTGTGATAAGTAGAGGCAATCATTGCAAGGGGCGGATTACGATCTTCAAGTTTTGAAAGCGCGTATTCTTTTAACCTTGGCTCATCCGGACAGATCAACAGCAAATTGTTGAGGCCTGAGTACCTATTGTCTGGCTCAGTTAAAAAGTGGGTAACCAGGAAGCCAGTGATGTCAGTATCTGAACCAACATCAAGTTGCGTAAAAGCAGACATGAGCAGGTCTGTCCTGACGCCATCCGTGGTCTTGGTAATCCTAATCAAAGCTTCAATGCATTCCTCCCTGTCCAGCATTTGGGGGAATAAACTGACAATATGCCGCTTTCTTTCATCTGGCCATTGCAGAATTTCGTTAACAAGAGAATCCACTTCGTGGTCGCCGGCCTTTCGCTTGTGAAGTAAGGGGCTTAAAAACCAGAAAATTCTAAATCCTTTAGCAGTTTTTACCTTATTTATTAGGTGCTGTTTGATTCGTGGATCTTCAATTTCACTAAGGACAGGATTCAACACATATTCTATGTGCTCCATCCTTTCAGACAACATGGTGGAAATGACTTTTTCACGGATCTCTTCATTTGCCTCAGTAAACCGTAACAACCATTCCCAGCTCCGCCCGAAATGGGCCACGAAGGGATGTTTTGATTCCAGTTCGCGTAAAATCCAGGCAATGACGTCGGTATTTTTCGCGTTGCAGTTTGTGAGGTATAGCTGCGCTATGTCTTTTTCAATCCCTTCGCCTCTCCTAAACGTATTATTAAACGAATCTAGGCATTTCTTAATGACTGACTCATTATCCTTCCAACCCAATATTAGGCATTGTCCAGCGAGATCTCTGCAGTGATAATCGATGCGGCTATACCAGCAAAGCAAATCCAACAATGCATCCAGGTCTTGATCATCATGTATGGATAGTTTCACTTTGCAAAAAATCGCACTGAGCCGCAGGTGTGGGTCTTTTGAGGCTGCCGCAGAAGAAATCAGCGCAGGTAATGCACCATTTTTCGGCCATCCAAGCACAAGTGTCTCTAACGCTATCCCCACGATCATTAATTCTGAATCACCCCGAAAGAATGACAGTAACCATTCCTCTACCCCGGCATCTCCGGCGTATTTTAAAGCAAGAACATGAGCAGCAGGCCGTGCATTGTAGAAGCTTTCGTCCTTCATACCGTGCTTAAGGATATTCAGCGTTTCATCTGAATGCGGCCATGCCGGTGTTTGTCAAAGATGTTGAGATAAAATTGCGATTTATGCAGCCTGTAAATTCTCGGCGTTTTCTTGTGTCAACGGCCGATCTGGATTGAGTTGAACTTCCTTGTCCCAACCCCAATTTCTTGTCTCACCTCGCCACCGTTCCGGGCACGCAGCGCGGGCGGCTTGATAGACTTGGTGACGCTTTAACAGCAAGGCTTTATCCTTGCCCTGATGGCGCTGCGCCGGCGTCACGAATTTGATCCCGCTGTGGCGGTGGACGTGGCAATACCAATCAATGAAGCGCTTCACCCACTGCCGTGCAGCATCAATCGAGGTAAATCCTTTGCGCGGCCAGGACGGCCAATATTTCAATGTACGAAAGATTGATTCTGCGTACGGATTGTCATTGGATACCCGCGGCCGACTAAAGGATGACGTTATACCCAGGGCTTCCATCTTGGCCTTCAGCGTATAACTTTTCATCGGCGCACCGTTATCCGAGTGCAGTACCAAGGGTTGCATAGCACAGCGCTGCCCCAGGACACATCGTTGTAGCAGATCTGCCGCCAGCTCGCCGGTCTCTTCATCATGGACTTCCCAACCCACCGGGTAGCGACTGAATAGGTCTTCAAATAAATACAGCTTATAATACAGCCCCTTAACACTACTCGGCAACCAGGTCACGTCCCACATCCAGACCTGGTTAGGGGCGGTGGCGGTAAAGCTGGTCGGTTTTGCCACGCGCACAGCCTTGGCGGCACGTCCACGATGCTGCACTTGACCCGCCTCTCTTAATACCCGATACATCGTCGATTCAGAGGCCATGTAGCAACCCTCGTCTGCCAGAATCGGTACGATCTGACTCGGCGGAACGCTGTCGAAACGCGCGCTATTGCATACCGCCAACACCGACTGGCGTTCCGTTGAGCTCAGTTTGTTGGCCGGCTCAGGGCGGTCAATCAATGGACGCTGATCCGCAATAACAGCACCATCCTGTTGCCACCGATACCAACTGTGAACAGAGATCCCTACCCCCTCGCAAGAACGGTACAACGATGCGCCATCATTGCACGCCTGCTGAACCCAGGCGGTGATCTGTTCCCGGTACGCCAGAGGAGTTAATCGTCCTCGTTGTCGCCCCAAAGGGCGCGAACTTTTTTTTGCAGGATCAGTAATGCCGCTGCCTCCGCCAGTGCTTTATCTTTACGCAGGACTTCGCGCTCAAGACGTTTAATTTGCTTACGCTGGGCCTTATTCTGCTGTGCGCTGGCCGCATCATTAAAACCGCCTGGCTCTGCATGGGCCTGGATCGATATTTCGCGCCACTGCTTAACCTGCTCTGGGAAAAGACCTTTGGCTCGGCAATACTCGCTCAACTCGATCTCCGACATCGACGAGGTTTCGACGACGACGGCGAATTTAGTTTGCGCAGACCAATTCTCACTGCTGCGATCATGTTCGGGCACAGGGCGACCTTCTTTGCGAAGCTGATTACGCCAATTGTACAGTGTAGCTTCTGAAATCCCTTCTCTTTGTGCCAATTCACGGATGGTCGGCGGATGAGGGGCAAGCATTTTACTTAAAATGGCGTCCTTGCGAGCCTGAGGTAAACGCGACATGGTGATGCTCCGGCCCCCTGGATTGAGAATGAAATCCCGAAAAAGGGATCTTCTCAACTACTCTGACACAGGGGGATGCTGATAAGGTGTGATAGAAGTTATGCAGGTAATCGGCGCTTTTGGTGCCCCAGCTACTGATAGCTGTTGAGGCTTTTTCTCTGAGAGTTGTGTTATAAACCCCCTCAAAGGTGGCGGCAAGATGCGCACGCCTTTCCCCTATCCAGCCCGAACCTGTTATGATATTGAAACTTTGCTCAGCAAGCCTGATGGCGGTTGGCTTGTTGATCTCAGCGCCGCCAAACGCGACATTAGCCAGCAGTAAACGGCGCTGCAATGCACCGACAGCATCACTCTCAGGTTCGGCAATAACCCTGACGATATTCTCTGCCTCGGAACGCCGGTTATTTCTTGCAATCAAATCGCCAAAAACACTTCTCCAGCGAAAGTGGCTAGCATTGGCCCGGACAAACTCTAAAATACGCTCAATGGGCCAGCCGTGGATGTGAACCGATGCCAGATATTCTTCCAAACTTGCATGTACAAATCCGACTTCTGCACGTCCTTTTTCGACCAGCAGTCCCATGGTTTCTGAGTTCACAGCCAGGATCTCATTGGCAACTTCCATTGCTTCTCGTTGCGTATAGCTGAACCCCTCAGGATCCGTCAGAAACGTTTGAATGCATTTTCGGGCCAGATGAATGGGATACCCGGCATCGCCACCCTCAAAGCGGATTTTAAAAGCGAGTGCGGCAAGTGCTTCCCGTCGCACATCATTTGAAGCTGCAGGTGAAAAGCGCGGAACGACATCTCCCGCAGCGGTTGCACGGCTGTGAGGATGGCGTTCTAATAGAAGTTCAGTGAGCTGACTCAGAGCCTGAACTTTGTTAATAGGCAGAACCAGCTGGCGGATAGCAAGAGCAATAAGTCCCAACAGCAGTAGTGGTGTTTCAGCCAGGGTGGACAGCCCACGGCCCTTGTTTAACTCATCAAAAAAGCGGTTTGTCTGCCAGAGTACGGACTCTGCGCTTTGAACCGGATCGCGATGTTGATCTACGTTTCTTGAAAACCAGATGGTGGCAATTTGTGTTTGCTGCCTTTTCGATAAAGGCGCAAGTACGCCCACGGCCCAGTTATCTGGAATGCCCCCAATGGTTGTCAGCCCCCCAGGGCGAGCACTGACCAGAATGGGAATGCGATGTGCAGAAACCACAGTCAGCATCGCCTGAAGCGTGGTACGTGCAGCCTGCTCGTTAGCCCACTCGTCAAGGCCATCCACAAAAAGTACCACACGGCTTTCATCAATCGCCTTATCGATCAAAGCAACCAGATCTGCCGTCAACTGCTGCTGCCACGTTTCCCGGATTAACGCTTTAATGCTCACGACACCGCCATTCGCTTCCGTCAGACGTACCCATTTTGCGAATGAGATGAATAGGGGAAGATGGCGTCCCCATTTTTTTGCCACGTGCGTGAAATGATTCTGCTCCCCAAGCAGATCAAGCGCCAGACAGCGCAGCACTGTGCTCTTTCCTGTGCCGGCATGACCAATAACAGCAATCTGATCAGATTCCGCTAGCCAGCTCAGAATGGGGGTTCGTCGGTATTGTTCAGCCTGACGGCTTTCTTCACTCCGGGATTGCGGATGCGGTTCAATCGACTGCTGATCATGCGCGAGAACTTTCTTTTCGGCAGGTTTTTTTTCGGGTGCATGATTCTTGACGTTTTCTCTCAATAAAACATCGGGAGCGGAGAAACGTTCGAGTAAAGAAATGGGTTCAATCGTCTGGTCGGAAAAAGGCGTTGGGGCATTGACCGGGATTTTATCAAGTAGCTCAAATCCCGCTTGGTAGACCCTCAGCAGTTGCGATCTGACTTTCTGGATTTCCCCGCCATCAAGCTTATTAAGAAGATCCTGACTGACAGTATCGCCAAAAAATTGTTTTGCGCATTCTCGTCCAAAAAATTCCAGAACGATATCCGTATGGTCACGCAGGTCGGTGCACAAGTCATGCCCGCCCAGAACTTTTAACACAATATTCCGCGCATGAAAGTTCTCAGCCTGTTTTTCAATGGCGTCTTGAAGGTTTACATCATCAACAGGACATTGTACGGCAATATAAAAGATGTCCGTTTTGCCCGCCCATCCGCCTGACAGAAATGTCGCACAAGCACTGTTAAGATCGTTATGCGTGTATTTTTTATAGCGTTTTGCTTGCCAGGTGTTGTATCGCCCGTTGCGCTTCCTCGCGAAGATATCGATTCCCTGCTGGGCCTGGCCTGTTCTGCCATACAGGCTGTGTGACTCAACATCCGCATCCTTCCCCGCTAACCGATAGCAGAGTTTTTCGAAGTTTTCCCAAGTCAGCTCAGCAAAAGGCAACGTCATCGTAACAGAACGTACGGCCACAAAATCTGGTACGTGATTCGCAGGTGAAGTCATCGCCGTTTCTGTTATTTCATCCAATTCCATGTTCACCTGCTTTTCATGTTAAACGGTTTGGGGATTTCGAACATCCGGCAGACAATGCCGTTGGGTTTATATAATAACGAATTGGTTAACTGCCGTCGAAGGCCATGGCGGGATTCTTGCTAATAAATGCAGCGCCTTTTAGTCAAATGTGTATTTACTAAACTTGGTGGATATCTATGCAGAATGTTTAACGCAGTTGGACTCGTAAAAATTCTTATCTTGTGCATTTGTATAGCAATAAGCAATTAGCATTTTCCCTTCGACCTGATCAACATGGCAGGATACACTCAACGTCTGCTCTTGGCACATAGCCGACCATCAGTTCAGATGAGATTGTCCAGTACCCGGGGCGCAGATCAAAAGCGAACTGGACGTTAGTGGCAATAAAAATGCCCTGAAAACAGGGCATTGCGGCATTCAGAGGATGTCAGCAGAAATTATTCGATATTCTGTATCTGCTCCCGCATCTGTTCAATCAGCACCTTCAGTTCAATCGCCGACGTCGTCACGCTGGCATTAATCGACTTCGAGCCCAGCGTATTCGACTCGCGGTTAAATTCCTGCATCATAAAGTCCAGGCGGCGGCCGACGGCTTCTTGCTTGGTCAGGATATTATAGGTTTCCTTGACATGGGCATCCAGGCGGTCCAGCTCCTCGGAGACGTCCACCCGCTGGGCCAGCAGCACCAGCTCCTGCTCCAGGCGGTTGTTTTCCAGCTGTACCTGCGCGTCTTCCATTTTGGCCAGCAGGCGCTCGCGCTGCCATACCAGGATATCGGGCATCTGCTGGCGCACTTTGGCCACTTCGGCGCTGACGCCGGCCAGGCGTTGCTCAATCATGATTTTAATCGCCGCGCCTTCGGATTCGCGGGCGAGGATAAAGTCATCGAGGGCGGCATCCAGGGCGGCCAGCAGCTCCGCGCCGATGGCGTCCAGATCCTGCTCTTCGGCCGCCATCACGCCGGGCCAGCGCAGGATTTCCATCGGGTCGATTTCGCCTTCGTCGCTTTGCATCTTGACCCATTGGGCCGCTTCCACCAGCTGCTTGGCCAGCGGCTGGTTTAAAATCAGCGCGCTTTGCGTATTGGGATTGACCTCGAAACGCAGGTTGCATTCAATCTTGCCGCGGGTGAGGCGGGTGCGGGTGCGTTCCCTGATGGCAGGCTCCAGGCCGCGAAACTGCTCCGGTAAACGAATATAGGTTTCCAGATAGCGTTGATTAACGGAGCGCAGCTCCCAGGCGGCGTTGCCCCAATCACCTTTAACTTCGCGCCGTGCGAATGCGGTCATACTGCGGATCATATGCGTACCCGTCTCGATAAAAAAGTTGGGGGGATTATACCGTCGCATGGCCGGGCATGATAGGCATATGGTCCCGAAGACCGTATAATGCGCAGCCAATACACGAAATACCAGCCCGGAGAGAGCCATGCGTCCAGCAGGCAGAAACATTCAGCAAGTCCGTCCCGTCACCATTACCCGCCATTTTACCAAGCACGCCGAAGGTTCGGTGCTGATTGAATTCGGCGAGACCCGGGTGCTGTGCACCGCCACGGTGGAGGAGGGCGTGCCGCGTTTTCTGAAAGGCCAGGGCCAGGGCTGGATCACCGCCGAGTACGGCATGCTGCCGCGCGCCACCCATACCCGTAACGCCCGCGAGGCGTCCCGCGGCAAGCAGGGCGGCCGCACCCTGGAAATCCAGCGCCTGATTGCGCGCTCGCTGCGCGCCGCGGTGGACTTGAAGAAGCTTGGCGAATATACCATTACCCTCGACTGCGATGTGTTGCAGGCCGACGGCGGCACCCGCACCGCGTCCATTACCGGCGCCTGCGTGGCGCTGGCCGACGCCCTGGCGGTAATGCAGAAAAAGGGCCAGCTCAAGACCAGCCCGTTTAAGGGATTTGTCGCGGCTATCTCCGTCGGCATCGTGGCGGGAGAAGCGCGCTGCGATCTGGAATATGTGGAAGACTCGATCGCCGAAACCGACATGAATGTGGTGATGATGGAAGACGGCCGCATGATTGAAGTGCAGGGCACCGCCGAAGGCGAACCCTTCAGCCAGGAAGAGCTCATCACCCTGCTGGAGCTGGCCCGCGGCGGCATAGAAACGTTAATCCAGGCGCAAAAGGCCGCCCTGGCCGGGTAAAGGCCGGTAATATCGGGCGGCGTTAGTCGCCCCGTTGTGAGGAGTGGTAGCCGTGAAAGCGTATCAGCGTGAGTTTATCGAGTTTGCTTTAAATAAACAGGTCTTGAAATTCGGCGAATTTACGCTGAAGTCGGGCCGGATAAGTCCTTATTTTTTTAACGCCGGACTGTTTAATACCGGTCGCGACCTGGCGCTGCTCGGGCGTTTTTACGCCGCCGCGCTGATGGATTCCGGCATCGATTTTGATTTGGTGTTCGGTCCGGCCTATAAAGGCATCCCCATCGCCACCACCACGGTCGTGGCGCTGGCGGAACACTTTGAGCGCGACGTGCCCTACTGCTTCAACCGCAAGGAAGCCAAGAACCACGGCGAAGGCGGCAGCCTGGTCGGCAGCCCGCTGCAGGGCAAGATTATGCTGGTGGACGACGTTATCACCGCCGGCACCGCCATCCGCGAATCCATGGCGATTATCGAGGCCCATAAGGCGCAGCTGGCCGGCGTGCTGATCTCTCTCGACCGGCAGGAAAAAGGCCGGGCCGAGATCTCGGCGATACAGGAAGTGGAACGCGATTACCATTGCCGGGTGATCGCTATCGTCACGCTGCGCGATCTTATCGATTACCTGGAAGAGAAAAGCGAAATGGCCGACCACCTGGCGGCGGTGCGCGCCTATCAGCGTCAATATGGTGTCTAAGTTAACCCGGCGGGCAGAATAGTTATCAATCGGCTGCCGCCGGACCATGCCGCGCGCTAAGGGCTCAGCGCCGAAAAGCGCGGCTGGACCCGCTCAGCGCAGCTGGGCCACCAACAGCGGCCAGCGCACGTCGAACTCATGCATCGGCGAATAGCGGAACTCAGTACGCACGAAACGCGATAGCATGCCCTCGCAGTACGCCAGCAGCTGGCTGGCCAGCAGGGCCTCATCCAGTTCAAACGCCTGTCCTTCCCGCAATTTCCGCTCGCGCAGCACCTGGCGCAGCTGCACTTCGATACGCTCATACAGCTGGTTAATCCGGCCCTGCAACCGGTCCTGCTCAAACATCAGCGCATGACCGGTCATGATGCGGGTCAGCCCCGGGTTGCGTTCGGCAAAACCCAGGATCAGCTGCAGAATCAGGCGCAGACGATTAAGGGTGTCCTTTTCATCTTGCAGGATCAGGTTGATACGGGAAATCAGGCTATCTTCGATAAACTCAATCAGGCTGTCGAACATCCGCGTTTTGCTGGGAAAGTGGCGATACAGCGCCGCTTCCGAAACGCCGACGGTGGCCGCCAGCTTGGCGGTGGTGATACGTTGGCTACCGTCGCCGGATTCAAGCATTTGCGCCAATGCCTGAAGAATCTCCTCGCGGCGATTACGTTTCGTATTCTTTTTTTCTACCATGCCGAATAGGTCCCTGAGTAACAACATCAATAATGAATTAACATCAGGCATCGGCCGTAACAGCATGATGTGTTACGGCGTTAAAAGAGTGAATTGTCGATGCCGGGGAAGATCCGCCCGTTAACGCCTACTGGCGGCCGGAATGGCCGAAACCGCCTTCCCCGCGGGAGCTGGCGGTAAACTCGTCGACGACGTTGAATTCCACCTGGACGATGGGTACAAACACCATTTGCGCCAGGCGTTCTCCCGGTTCGATGGTGAACACATGCTGGCCGCGATTCCAGACGGACACCATCAGCGGTCCCTGGTAATCCGAATCGATGAGCCCCACCAGATTGCCCAGCACGATGCCGTGCTTATGGCCCAGCCCTGAACGGGGCAGCACCACTGCCGCCAGGCCGGTATCGGCGATATGTACCGCCAGGCCGGTGGGGATAAGGGTGGTTTCACCGGGCGCCAGCACCACGGCGTCGTCGATACAGGCGCGTAAATCCAGCCCGGCGGAGCCCGTCGTGGCATAGGCGGGCAAGGGGAAACGATCGCCTATGCGGCTATCGAGGATCTTAAGGTCGATTTTTTTCATCATAACGGCTGACAATCTCGTCAATTAAACGTTGACCAAGCAGGGACTTATCGCTTAGCGGTAACCGGGTATCCCCGTCTTGCCAAAACAGATGCAGCGCGTTGGTCTCGCTGTTAAAACCCTGTCCCGGCTGGGAAACATCATTGGCGCAAATCAAATCCATATTTTTCGCCGCGCGTTTGCGCCGGGCGTATTCTTCCATATTCTGGGTTTCAGCGGCAAATCCGACCACATAGGGACGATGTTGCGTTAGCGCGCCGACGCTTGCCACGATATCCGGGTTCTTGATCATCCTGATGGTGATTTCCTCACCCCGGGTTTTGATTTTTTCCTCCGCCGGCTCGGCCGCGCGGTAATCCGCCACGGCGGCGCAGCCGATAAAGATGTGCTGATTGCCGATGTCTTTCATCACCGCATCCTGCATTTCCTGCGCGGTGGTGACATTGACGCGCCAGACGCCGGCCGGCGTGGGTAAATTCACCGGGCCGGTCACCAGCGTGACGTGGGCGCCTTTCCGGGCCGCCGCCATGGCAATGGCGTAACCCATCTTGCCGGAGCTATGGTTGCTGATATAGCGCACCGGATCGAGGGCTTCGCGGGTGGGGCCGGCGGTCACCATGATATTGAGATGTTCCAACGAGCGATCGACGGTAAAATGCCGGCGCGCCAGATCGACCAGATCCGTGGGATCGAGCATCCTGCCCGGGCCGATATCGCCGCAGGCCTGGCTGCCGATATCCGGGCCCCAGAGCAATACGCCGCGGGACTCCAGGGTGCGCAGGTTGGCCTGGGTAGCCGGCGCCCGGTACATTTGCTGGTTCATGGCCGGCGCTATGGCGATCCTGGCGGCGGTGGCCAGGCAAACGGTAGTGAGCAAATCGTTGGCCATGCCCGCGGCGATACGGGCCATCAGATCGGCGCTGGCGGGGGCAATCAGGACCAGATCCGCCCATTTGCCCAGCTCGATATGGCCCATGGCCGCTTCGGCGGCGGGGTCGAGCAGATCGTCGGAAACAGTATGGCCCGATACCGCCTGCATTGTCAGCGGAGTAATAAACGCTTTGGCCGCGGGCGTCATGACCACCCGCACATCCGCTCCCCTGTCGCGCAGACGGCGCACGAGTTCAGGGCTTTTATAGGCTGCGATGCCACCGCTCACACCCAGCACAATATGCTTGCCGGCAAGTTCCGTCATTTCGGTTGTCCGCTTGTAAGCTTAAGTAAAAAACATTTTATCATAACCCTTCCGAGAACAGGCATCTCTCTCGTCAAGAAGCACCCAGTGTTAAATTGCAGCGCCGGCCGCAACTTCTCTCTTATCGCGTCGAGCCGGGCCGCGCATGGTGGCATGATAGGCGGGCGGATGAATGGAGGCGGGCGGATGGAAGAGCAGCATAAGGTGAAAGGATGGCGCGATAAACTGGCGCCGCGCGAGAAATTACTGTTGTTCGGCCCGGCAATGCTCAGCGATGCGGAGCTGCTGGCGCTGTTCCTGCGTACCGGCGTGCCGGGCATGCACGTTATGCAATATGCCGAAAGCCTGCTGGCGCGGTTCGGCTCCGTCCATAAACTCATCACGGCGGACCGGCAGACCCTTTGCGCCGTCAAGGGACTGGGCAATTCTAAATACGCCCAGTTGCAGGCCATTGGCGAGATGGCGCATCGTTTTTATTGCTCCCATCTGATGCGCGAAAACGCCATGACCAGCCCGGAGATCACCCGCGGCTACCTGCAATTATTACTGGCGCGCCGGGAGCGCGAAGTCTTCGTGGTCATGTTCCTGGATAACCAGCACCGCCTGATTAGCCATCAGGAGATGTTCCAGGGCACGGTGAACAGCGTTGAGGTGCATCCGCGTGAAATCCTGCGCGAGGCGCTTAAAGTCAATGCGGCGGCGATAATTTTAGCGCACAATCATCCGTCGGGAAAAGCCGAACCCAGCCGCGCCGATCGGGATGTAACCGATCTGGTGGTCAAAGCGTGCTTGTTCCTGGATATCCGGGTACTCGATCATTTGGTCATTGGGGCGGGAGAATACGTCTCTTTTGCCGAAAAAGGGTGGTTGTGAGACGCTTTCCTGCGATCCTCCGGGATCTTTAGTTGCGCGGGACTTGAGCACTTGCGCTTCAAAGCGTATACTACGCCACCTTTGAGAATCCTGGGTGTAGCGTTGAGAGCCTATCTCAGCAGATTTAAATCTGTTGAAAGTCTCTCCTCAGTGAATGTGCTGAGATGGGCTCTAAAGCCTGACGAGGCGGCTAACACCTTTTTACGAAGCTCGAGCTGATTAGATTTTTGGAGAATAGACATGTCCCGAGTCTGCCAAGTTACCGGCAAGCGCCCGGTGAGCGGCAACAACCGCTCCCACGCAATGAATGCGACCAAACGCCGTTTTCTGCCTAACCTGCACTCTCACCGTTTTTGGGTTGAGAGCGAAAAACGCTTTGTTACGCTGCGTGTATCTGCTAAAGGTATGCGTGTGATTGATAAGAAGGGCATCGAAACGGTCTTGACCGATTTGCGTGCCCGCGGTGAAAAGTATTAAGGAACTGAATCATGGCTAAAGGTGTTCGCGAGAAGATCAAGCTGGTTTCTTCTGCTGGTACTGGTCACTACTATACCACTACGAAGAATAAACGTACCAAACCGGAAAAGTTGGAATTGAAAAAATTCGATCCGGTTGTACGCCAGCACGTACTTTACAAAGAAGCTAAAATCAAATAATTTTAGCGGATTGCAAAAAACCCGGCCCCGGCCGGGTTTTTTTATGACGTGTTTTGCAGGCGTTTTGTTGAAAAGGGCCATTGTGCTTCGCGCTCTTTATCATCATGTTATTTTACCTGAGCAACATGTGCCTGCGCGGCATTAAAAAAACAACAGGTGGTATATGCCAGAACTACCCGAGGTGGAAACCAGCCGGCGCGGCATAGAGCCTTGGGTCGCCGGTCAGCATATTGTCCGGGCGGTGGTGCGCAACGCGCGCCTGCGCTGGCCGGTGTCCGACGAAATCATCGCCCTGCGCGACCGTCTGGTCATCAGCGTGCAGCGGCGGGCCAAATATCTGCTGCTGGAGCTTGGCGACGGCTGGATCATTATCCACCTGGGTATGTCCGGCAGCCTGCGTGTCTTGCCTCAGCCGGCGGCGCCGGAAAAACATGACCATGTGGATCTGCTGATGAGCAACGGCTGCACCATCCGCTATACCGACCCCAGGCGTTTCGGCGCCTGGCTGTGGAGCGCCGATCTGGCCACCAGCCGCGTGCTCGCGCATCTGGGGCCGGAGCCGCTGAGCGATGAATTTAACGGCCGCTGGCTGTTCGGCAAATCACGCAATAAGCGCACGCCGGTCAAACCCTGGCTGATGGATAATAAACTGGTGGTGGGCGTGGGCAATATCTATGCCAGCGAGTCGCTGTTTGTGGCGGGCATCCTGCCCGGGCGCCCCGCCGGTTCGCTGACCGAGGCCGAGTCCGGGCTGCTGGCGGAAACCATCAAGGCGGTATTGCTGCGTTCTATAGCGCAGGGCGGCACCACGCTGCGCGATTTTATGCAAACGGACGGCAAGCCCGGCTATTTTGTGCAGGAACTGCAGGTCTATGGGCGCGGGGGAGAAAGCTGCCGGGTATGCGGGACACCGATCCAGACGGCGAAGCACGGCCAGCGCAGCACCTTCTTTTGCCCCCACTGCCAGCATTGAGTCAGGGCTGCAGGCGCGCGTTAACTTCCCGGGCGATAGGGTCCGGCAGGAAATGATCGACGTTGCCGCCGTGCAGGGCGACCTCTTTGACCAGCGTCGATGAGATATAAGACCACGCCTGGGCCGGCATCAGGAACACGCTTTCCAGTTCCGGCATCAGGTGCTGGTTCATCTTGGCCAGCTGCATTTCATATTCGAAATCCGATACCGCCCGCAGTCCGCGCACCAGGATATTGGCCTGCTGCTGGCGGGCAAAGTTGGCCATCAGATCGCTAAAACCAATAACCTCGACGTTGGGCAAATGGCCGGTAACCTGCCGGGCCAGGTCGACGCGTTCCTCAAGGGAAAACAGCGGCTTTTTGCTCGGACTGTAGGCAATGGCCAAGATCACGTGGTCGAACATCTTCGCGGCGCGGGTCACCAAATCGAGATGGCCATTGGTGAGCGGATCAAAGGTGCCCGGATAAATGGCTTTGGTTGTCATCAGGCTTCTCTCTTGATAGTGCGGCCAAGCGCCCACAGGGCGGCATACTTATTAAATGTATACTGCGCGTTCACTATTGCCAGCAACAAACCCTGCTTGCCGTCCAGAAAACCGGCGCGGAGCAGCCAGGTCTTGATAAACGCGCCGAGCGTATGTCCGATGATGGCGAAAAAACCACATTTTTTATTTTGCCGGTGGCGCTCAAGCGCCCAGGCCTCGGCATATTGCAGCTGTTTGCGCTGGAAGGCCATCAGATCGCGGCAGGTAAGATGTTGCAGGCAACCTTCAAGTTTGACGACCCGCGCGCTGCCGATATCCAGGGATTCATGCACCGGATTATCGTTGTAGCGAAAGTGTTCGCGGGCATACAGCCGTACCACCCGATCCGGATACCAGCCGCTGTGGCGCATAAAGCGGCCGAGAAACAGGTTGGAGCGCGCGCAGCTGTAAACGGTATCAGGTTGGGGGGGCAGGCGGATTATCTGTTCAATGGCGCGCTTGAGGCCGGGTGTTACCCGTTCATCGGCGTCGAGCATCAGGATAAAATCCCCGGTGGCGTACCCCTGCGCGCGCTGGCGCTGTTTACCGAAGCCCGGCCACCCTTCGGCTTCAAAAACCCGGGCGCCGGCCTGCAGGGCGATGTGGCGCGTCGAGTCGGTGCTGGATGAGTCCAGCACCACGATTTCGTCCGCCCATTGCACCGATGCCAGGCAGTCCGGCAGCAGCCCGGCTTCGTTATGGGTAATGAGCACCACCGACAGACGCGTTTGCGACGGCATTTATTGACTCCGCTGTGGCAGGTATGGCTCCAGCAAGTGTAGCAGCCGCTGCAGGGCGCCCTGGTTTTGGTGCAACACTTCCACCGCGTGACGGCCGTAATACAGGCGATAATCTTCGTCGGTCAACAGGGTAGTGATTTCCTTGACCAGCGTCGGGACGTCGGTCACGGTAATCAATCCCCCGGCTTCGGCAAGCTTGCCGCAGATGTCCTTGAAATTGATGGTATGGGGGCCCATCAGCACCGGGATGGCATGGGCCGCGGCCTCCAGCGGATTATGGCCGCCGCGCTCGACCAGGCTGCCGCCGACAAAGGCCAGATCGGCAATACCGTACAGCAGCATCAGCTCGCCCATGGTGTCGCCGATCACCACCTGCGTATCATGAGCGGGAATATCGCCGGAGCTGCGTAATATCGAGGTTAAACCGGCCTTTTGCGTCATTTCCCGCGCCACCGGGAAGCGTTCCGGATGGCGCGGCACCAGGATCAGCAGCAGATCGGGAAAGGCGGCCAGCAGCTGGCGATGGGCCTGCAGGAGAAGGGTTTCCTCACCTTCGTGGGTGCTGGTGGCAATCCATACCGGGCGGCGCGACGCCCACTGGCGCCGCAGCGTCAGCGCCCGCGCCGCCAGTTCCGGGGTGACTGATATATCGAATTTCAGGCTGCCGGTGACGGCCAGCTGGTTTCGTTTCAGCCCCAGTTGCAGAAAGCGGTCGCCGTCTTCCTGGGTTTGCGCGGCGATAAGCGTAATCCGCTCCATGATCCGGGCGATAAACGTGCTGAATTTTTTGTAACCGGCGGCGGAGCGGGCGGATAAACGCGCGTTGGCGACCACCAGGGGGATTTTACGTTTGTGCAGGGCTTTGATCAGGTTAGGCCAAAGTTCGGTTTCCATCACGATAACCAGCTTGGGATTCACCTGGTTCAGGAAACGGTTCATGGCCCCCGGCAGATCGTAGGGCAAATAAACATGGTGCACATCCTTGCCGAAGGCGGACTGGACCCGCTCCGAGCCGGTGGGCGTCATGGTGGTGACGGTAATGGGCAAAAATGGGTAACGGTGGCGCAGTGCGCGTACCAAAGGTATCGCCGCCAGGGTCTCGCCGACCGATACCGAATGCAGCATAATGCCGCCGGGTTTTACCTTGCCCTGGCAATATCCGTAGCGTTCAGCCCAGCGGCGGCGATATGCCGGCGCCTTACGGCTGCGCCATAATAACCGAATCCATATCAGCGGCTGGATAAGATAGATGAGTATGTTATAGATCATTATAGTTAGCTATAGTAAGGCACCGCGGCTGGTGTGCAGAGTTAATGTTTAACCAAATTATTAAAAGCGCATTTTAAGCGCGTCCATGCTAACAGATAAGTCGCTTTCCCACATTATATCAAGTGTTTTTATACGGATAACAATTGGGTGTATAGCCCGGTCAATTGCTGGGAAAGACGCGCGGGAGTACAGTCTTTCACCCGTTCGCGGGCGGCCAGGCCCATCCCGGGCTGGCGCTGGCGTGAAGGTATGGCGTTGGCGCACTCCGTCAGCGTTTTGATATCCAGCGCATCGCAGACAAATCCTTCTCTCCCGGCCTCGATAAACTCCGCGCCGCCGCAGCGCTCGCTGGTAATCACCGGCAGGCCGCAGGCCATGGCTTCCAGTATTACGTTTGGGAACGGATCGTAGAGGGTGGGTAAAATCAAACCGTCGGCCCCATGATAAAAGGGGAGTACGTCCGTTTGTACCCCGACAAAACGAATGCGCTGCAGGCAGCCTAATCCCTGGGCGAAAGCGCGATATTTATCCTGCTGCTTATCCTGGCCCACCACGATCAGGTAGCGATCGGTGGCGGCGATGGCGGCGATGGCCGCTTTCAACCCTTTGCGTTCAAATCCGGAACCGACATAGATCAGGGCGCAGGCCTGCTCCGGGATAACCATGTGCTCCCTGACGCGCCTGCGCTGTTCCGGCGCGGCGGGATAAAAGCGGGTCGAATCGATGGCGTTGTAAATCAGGGAAAATTTCTCTTCCGGCACTTGATAGCAACGGATAATGTCGTTTTTCACCATCAGGGAATTGCAAATGATCTTTTTTAACTCGGGCGCGTGAAACATCGCCTCTTCCGCCGCCAGCACATAACGGTGATAGCCGCTTAACGAGGTCAGCCACCGCTGGTGCGCCGGGATAATACGCGCCCGCTGCTCAAGCCAGACCCGGTGCACGCCGTCGCCGGCGCGGAAAACATCGCAGCCGGCGATACGCTCATGGCTTTGCACTAAATCGAAATGCTCATGTTGCCAGCAACGCCGGGCGGCCCGGGCAAAACCGCGCTCACGGGACACCCGGCCCCATTTGGCCGGGTTGCAGATATGCACATGCCAGTCGGGCCGGGGTTCGCCCGACCATTGCCGTGTCAGGATATTCAGTTCCAGCCCGGAATTATCCAGGGCATCCAGCGCCCGGGTAATAAAACGCTCCGCGCCGCCGTCGGGGCGGTACTTTTGCCGGACTATCGCCAGCCTGGTTTTTTTCATCATGCCCTGCTTACGGTGCTGTTGATAAATAATACCGCGCGGCGTCCAATACCGTCTCAACGGGAATGGCGTCGAGATAACGCTCCCGTGTCCGGGTATCTATGGCGTCGGGCCGCGGGATCTCGGCAAAATCGCCGGCCCAGATCACGGTGCTGTTATCGCTCCACGGCCGCCAGTGCTGCAGTTTGGTCGGGCCGAACAAGGCCACGCAGGGGGTATTGAGCGCCGCGGCCATATGCATCGGCGCCGAATCGACGCCGATAAACAGCCTGGCATGATCGATAAGCGCCGCCAGCTGGGTCAGCGTCAGCTCCCCCGCCAGGGAGACGACCTGGGGATTATGGCAAAGGGACTGGATATGCGCGATCATGTCGCGCTCTTTTTTATCCGGCCCGGCGGTGAGGATAATGGCTAATCCCTGGGATTGCAGGGCGTCGATTAACTGCGCCATCTTGGCGTCGTCCCAGCATTTGTAGGTCCAGCGCGACGTGGGCTGGATAACGATATATTCGCCGGTGACGGCGCGTTCGGCCAGCAGGCGCCGCCGGCTGGCCTCGTCGTCGGGGGAGTAGTGCATCGAGGCGCGGCGGTCGGTAATCGCGATATTCAGCGGCGCCAGGATACTGAGGTTTTGCTCAACGGTATGCAGCGCGCCATGGTTGTCGGTGGCGACCAGGCAGGTATGCGCCCTGCGCCAGATAAACGACTGCCGTTTTTGATAATTGAAGCCGATGCGCACCGGCGCCCCGCTTAATAACGTGATGGCGGCGCTGCGCCACTGATCGGCCAGGTTGATCACCAGGTCGAAATGGCGGGCGCGAATGCTTTTCAGCAGCGCCAGCTCCTGTTTAAGCTGATAGCGGATGCCTTGTTTTTTCCAGGAACGATCGATGGCATGGATAACCGCTATTGCCGGATGGTAGCGGAGTATGGCTTCGGTTTCTTTGTAGAGCAGAACATCGATTTCGCAATCAGGATAGTGCCCGCGCAGGGTATTGATAACCGGCGTGGTCAACAGCATATCGCCGTGATGGCGTAGTTTGATTAACAGAATTCTTTTTACCGGGGCGGATGGAACGGCATGGCGAATGGACATGTTGGCGCAGACCTATTGATATTCTGATAACTCAGACCATGGAATTACGCTAAAATTCAGCGCTCGCGCCACGCATAGATCCTGCGCAGCCACAGCAATAGCTGGTACCACTGCTTAATGCCGCGGGCATTGCGGATCATACGCTTATGGGTTCCGCTGGCAAAGATATCATTAATCATGATTTGCCTGGCCGCCGGGTCAGGTTCGCGGCGCAGGGAATGACAAACGGATAATGCTTCATGCGTCACCTGGAAGGCGAATTCGGGATACATTGTTATCTTGCCGCGATAGCGTTGGTTTATTTCTTCCAGGCGTTGCGCAATGCGGATGTAATGGCGCTGGTACTCAACGTTTTTCATGCCGGTTCTTTTTTGATTGCTGATGGACTGATCATGGATGTAATAGCGGTACAGCACCTCTTGGGTATAGCGCACCCGGCGGGCGTTAAACATCAGCTCCGTGGTCCAGGGAATATCCTGATGATGCAATCCCGGCTCAAAGCTGAGGTTGAGCTGTCTTATCAACGCCAGGCGATAGATGCCAAGCCATACCACATGCAGATAGCGTCTGGTCGCCAGGGCCTTGCGCAGCCAGGTCGGTCCGTCCAGCACCCCGGTGGATGTCAGGCGCTCCGGCGGTATTAACGTTTTAATGCGCTTCGAGCCAAGGAAAAAACGCTCGCCGTTACATTGGGCGACGTCAAGGTCATCCCCCTCGGCCATGTCCATGAGCGTCTGGTACAGCGCGGGATACAGCAGATCGTCGGCATCGGGGAAGGTGACATAAGCGCCGCGGGCAATGGCCAGGCCGGCATTGCGCGCGCGCGATACGCCGCCGTTGGGCTGGTTGATAACGGTAATATGCCCGTAGTCTTGCGCATATTTTTGGGCCAGGGTTTGCGAACCGTCGGTGGAACCGTCGTTGACGATAATGATCTCAATGTCATGCAGCGTCTGGGCGAGCAGCGAATCCATAAAAGCGGCAAACTTTTCGCCCGCGTTATACAGGGGGATAATGACGCTCAGCTTAACGGGGGCTACGGACGGCATGTTAGCAGTCATACAATAAACTTTCCGGCCAAAGTGACGCTATACCCCCGGGCCGTATCGGCCGATAGGCTTGCATGGTTAAACGGCATTGGTGGTCTTATCAGCGCTGTCTACCCGGCTTTTTACCGTTTCGGGGGCCGGGGCGACCTGGCGCAACAGCAGCAGATAACCCAAAACCATCATGATAAAGTAGGGCGATTCGCGATTATAAAATTGACAGTCGACCTGGCTAAAGATAACCACCGGCAGCGACAGCAGTAAAAATGCCCCCGCGCCCGAAAACAGGACAAACGGGTAAACCAGCAGCGCCACAAACACCGCCAGCATCAAAAGCGCGCCAAAGATACCCTGTAATGAGAGCGTATCCAGCAGATCGTTATGCATGTGATATTGTACGTTATTCAATGCTTCCTGGTTTCCCGCTTCGTGCTGCTGAATATAGCGCGTTGCCAGCGCATTGCGGCTGTCCACCGATTGTCCGAACGGGTGCTCGCCAAAACTGTGCCAGGCGGATTTCCATAAGCTAAGGCGCGCTCCCAGCGAGGTGCTGTTTTGACCTTGCATATAGAGCTCCGCCTCTTGCTGGATACCGTCCAGGCGGTCCAACGCCGGGTGATAATAGGATTTGCCGTAGAGCAGGGCGCAGACGCCTAAAATCACAATGGCGGTGGCAAAAATGCGTTTATGGTTTTTTTTGCCGTAAAACAATTCATGCCCCAGGCAAAAGATCACGAATATCCCATAAAACACCAAGGCCGAACGGGTCTCGGTGGCCAACAATGTCACCAGGGTCAGGCCGATGGCCAGCAGGCAGAGCGGACGGTAGAGATGCGGCGCAAATCGGCGCAGGCAGTAGACGGCGATCATTGAAAACAGCACCAGCATATAGGCGCCCGAGGTGGCGGCATCGGCGTTGATTTTTATCCGCACGCCGGTCTTCAGGTATTGCAGCGTATCGGTAATAGCGATGAGCGCCAGCAGCGCAAACATCAGGTAGCCGGCGAGGTTGGCGGCGCGGAAGCTGAAATGCCAGGTTGTCCTGTTGCGTTCGATGCAGTAAAGCACAAAAGCCCCCAGAACCATACGCTTACCGCTAATTTGATAATGGTAGGCAACCAAGGGGAAATCGGGACTGCTGGTTAACGACAGCCACACTAATTTGCTCAGGCCCAACAGGAAAAACAAGGTCGGAAAAACGTAAAAATGAATTTTTTTATCGACTTTGAAAACCAGGATGAGGAAATGTATGACGCTGATATAGGTCAGGATGTAAAACGCATTGCGGCTCACCGGTCCTGAAAACAAAAAAAAAGCGATGGAAATACTGATGAGAAAAAAGTAGGTCAGCGAAAGAACGTGATCAACATTGCGCCAGCGATAAGCATTATTCAAAGCAATCATTTAGCGGTTCCAGCATGGAAATATTTATTTTTTATGTATCTTATCAGCCACATCAGGCTATCAGAATAACGCTTTTGAAACCAAAGCACATAAGCGTAGCGCTTCATTTCCTTATGTTTGACCGGGATATCCAAGGGTTCGGATTGCCAGGGCGTACGCAGATAATACGTACTGTAGAGATCGGCCAACGGCCCCGAGCCCCATAAATGCCAGGGTTTACATTTGCCGGTGTAGTGGATCAGCACGGTATCGGCGGGGAGTTTGGGCCGATGATTGACCTTATTGGCAATAATATCATAGATGTAGTTATATTTTTTAGGCAATAGCAGGACTTCTTTTTCCAACACCAGGTTAAGCGCATCCTGGTCGGGAAAACGGAAATAATCGCCCTTTTCGTTCAGTACCTTCAGCAAGCGCGCGGTGGTGTTACGCTCCAGCCATAGCGGGACATTGATATACAGAAACCCCGAATTAAAATAATTTCCCGAGGCCAGGCTCAGCTCCGGGCAAAGCGTAGCGCGCGCGCGTTTATTATCGTTGACCGCGCAGAGGGTGTAATTATCAAAAGAGAGATCAATCAAGGGCTTGATGCTACCAATGCACAACGTATCCGCGTCCAGATAGATCACCCGCGACACCCTGTCCTTAAGTATTAACGGAATAAAAATACGGTAGTAAATCGTTTTGGCATACCGGCCGATACAGGGCATGTCATCAAAACAGCCGCTATGGTATTTGTATAATGTCATGGCAAGCGCGCGCCCCGCCACCAGGGTAAGCAGCTTCTTTTTGACGTCATCGGCCAAGCCGTTGCTGAAAATATGGATATGAAAATAGCTATCCGGATTATTTTCCAGCAAAGAAAACAACGTTACACCCATACCGCGCGCATACTGGTTATCAACGCCAAACGCAATATGACAGACAGGTTGGGAGGCGGCCGGCAACGTATCAATGAGCATCTCTTGATGCTCAATCATGTTTGTCACGACTTTGCTATCCATTGATCACTTCCTTATGACTAAGTCTAGCAACAAAGGCGAAAATATCGTCGCGATTAGCCGGCGTTAGCGCAAATAATCTGAGCGGCGAGTGTTCAAAGCGGTAAGGCGCGGAAAATACAAACGATGATGGCGCAATATCCGCCGGCGCGATGATAAGCACCTGGCCCAAAGGCCGCTGTTCGGCCATACAGCATGGGCCCGCCAGGCAGATTACCGGTACCCGCTGCGCGTCGGCGATATACACGTTGCCCGAATCCGATGCTATGTAGCAATCCATGCGCGCTATGGCGCAGGGAATTTCCTCAAGCCGCAACTGTCCGACCAGGCTAACCACATTGCCGGCGTCGCCGTTAACCTGGTAAAACTCGTCCAGGTAGCGCTGTTCATCCTGTGGCCCGAAAACATAAAAAACACAGGGCAGGGGCGCAAGGGTGGCCAGGATTTGCCCCCAGACGGCGGCGGGAATGGTTTTGGCTTTATTGCCGGCGGAGATGCTGATGCCGATTTTTATTTTCCCCGGCGCGTCAGGTATCGGCAATGCCCGCGGCGGTTGCCAGAGCGGAAACGTGGCATGTTTGGGCTGGCTGCGCCAGGTCAGAGAGCGGTCGGCAAGCTTCAGGTAGTTCTCAAGCGTCAGCGTGTCGCGGCGGTGTTCAACGCAGCCTGAGGCCGTCAGATAAAAAATGCCGTGGTACCATTTGCGCGTGTAGACGGTAAGAAACTGTTTATTGGGCGCATTGCAGACGGCGGCGTAAAACAGGTTGGTGCTATTGGGTTGCAGCAGGTAGACATTGCTATAGCGGTTAAGCAGCTTCAGCGCCAAACGCATTTTTTTTAACAAGCCGGATTTGTATTCTTCAATAAAAAAGTAGTCCGCCAGCGTGCTGTCGCGGGAGGCGAGCGGCGCCACCGTCCGGCTAAGCAGCGCGTCCGATCGGCCAAGCTGCTGCAGCAGCGGCGTGATATTGACAAAATCGCCAATCTTGGCGGTTTGGATAATTAAATTTCTACCAGTGTGCTTTTGGAATGGCTTTAGCGCTAACTTTATTGGTAGCAATAAAATAAACAGAAACACATAGCTCATTAGTTAATTCGTCCGCTTGCCTCACGCGATAACAGGGCAGCCAACTCGGCGTAAACACGCGTTGCCGGGAGATTCTCCAGCCGGTTATCCTCTGACTGCAATGCATGCTGATTATTGCCGTAACCACCAATAAGCCCGGGATCGGTGGGACCGTATAGCGTAATATTCGGCCGATCGAGCGCGGCGGCAAGATGGCTTAAGCCGGTGTCAACCGAGACCACCGCCGTCGCGCCGGCCAGCACGTCGGCCACTCCCGCCAGATTAAGCCTGGGAAGCACCACAACTGAAGGGAAATTGTCCGAAAGACGCAGGGCGCGTTCATATTCCGACGCGGTGCCCCAGGGCAGCCTGATGTCAAAACCGCTGGGCGATAACAATTCTATCAGCTCGCGCCAATGCGTTTCCGGCCAATGTTTTTCTTTCCGGGTGGTGGCATGCAAAAAAACCAGATAAGGCGCGACAGGATCATGCCGGGCGGCGGCGCCGGTAAAATGTCCGGCAATGGCATAATCCCCGGGTCCCGCCGGCACGTCATAACCGAGGCTGACGGCAAACAGCTGGCGAATGCGCTCAACGGCGTGCTGCTGGCGATCGATGTGATGGCGATGATTATAAAACCAGCTCGCAAAAGGTTCACGCGCGCTTTTGCCATCCAGTCCATGTTTTTCCCCCCGGGCAACCCGGGTCACCAGCGCGGCGCTTTTTATCAATCCCTGCGCATCGATCACCCGATCGTAGCGTTTTAGCTGCAGCTGGCGCTTAAAGTCGCAGCGTTCCTGGCGGGTTGCCGCGCCAAACCAGTTTTTGCGCCAACGCCTGATTGCCACCGGTATCACCCGGTCGACCGCCGGGTGCCATGAGGGGATCTGCGCAAAACCTTCTTCCACCACCCAATCAAAACGAATGCCCGGCAACGCATGCATGGCGTCGGTCAGGGCGGGCAGCGTATGCAGCACGTCGCCCATGGAGGAGGTTTTGACAATCAGCACCTGCATCAGCGCCCCTCATCCGCAGCGAGCAGTGTGTCCAGCTCTGCCGCCACCCGCTCGGGCTGGATATCCATCAGGCTTTGATGATAGCCTTGTGCGTCGCTCCCTTTACGGATGCGCTGATAACCGCTGATTAAACGGATCACTTTGGCATGCCGGGCCAGCGGCGGGGTAAAATCGGGACTGCTGGGGCCGTAAAGCGCCACCAGGGGTCTCTCCAGCGCGGCGGCGATATGCATCAAGCCGGAATCGTTGCTGACCACCGCCCGACAACCGGCCAGCAGGGCCACCGCCTGTTCAAGGGATGTTTGCCCCGCCAGATTGCGGCAGTGTTCGCCCGCGGACGCCTCCAGCATGCCGGTTATCTCGTCGCCGGTGGCGCGATCTTTCGCCGAGCCGAACAGCAGGACCTGATAGCCGCGGGCGATAAGCGTGCCTGCCAGCGCGGCGTAATGATAATGGGGCCAGCGCTTGGCCGGCCCGAATTCCGCGCCGGGACAAAAACCGATGGCCGGCCGTTCCGTGGTGAGGGAAAAGGCGGCGCGGGCAGCCAGGATTTCATCCCGCCGGACCTCAAGGCGCGGCCAGAGCAATGGCTGCGGTAAATCCTCCGCGCTGCGGATATCCGCTTTATCATATGCCAGCGCCACATAGCGCTGCACCATGAGGGGAAACGCGGTTTTATCCAGCACGCGCAGATCGTTTAACAGGCCGTAGCGCATTTCACCGCGCCAGCCGGTGCGCCTGGCGATGCCGGCAAAAAAAGGCACCAGGGCGGATTTGAAGGAGTTGGGCAGTACGATGGCCTGCTGATAATGCTGCTTTTTCAGGCTGAGGCCAAGCCGCCGCCGCTGCGCCAACGCCAACGCGCCATGGCCAAGCGGCATCGACAGCGCCTGCTTCACCTCCGGCATACGGTTTAGCAACGGACGGCACCAATCGGGCGCCATCACCTCTATTTCCGCGCCGGGATGAAGGCTCAGCAGGGTACGGTACAGGCTTTGCGACATCATCATATCGCCAACCCACGACGGCCCGATAACCAGTATTTTCATACCGCTGATATCATCCTTGCCTGTGCATTAATGGTTGCGATTTAACCATGCTAAATATTCGCCCACGCCTTCGGCCACGGTTTTGAACGACTTAGTGTAGCCCGCGGCCCGCAGCTGGGTCAGATCGGCCTGGGTGTAAGCCTGGTAACGCCCCCTGAGTTTCTCGGGGAAATCGATATACTCAATCTGGCCTTTTTTATGGAAATCCAGCACCGCGTCCGCTACCGCCTGGAAGGACTCCGCCCGTCCGGTGCCGCAGTTGAAAATACCGGAAACCCCTTTTTGCCAAAACCATAAATTCACCTCGGCCACATCGCCGACGTAGATGAAATCACGTTTAAAGCCTTCGCTGCCGGAAAATAATTTGGGGTTTTCACCGGCATTGATCTGGTTATTCAAATGGAACGCGACGCTGGCCATGCTGCCTTTATGACCTTCATGCGGACCATACACGTTAAAGTAGCGAAAACCGCAAATCTGGGACTCGGCTTCCGGCAATATAGCGCGAACATACTGATCGAACAGGAATTTTGAGTAGCCGTACACATTCAGCGGCTGCTCGTACTGCCGTTGTTCGATAAAATGTTCCGTCCTGCCGCCGTAGGTGGCGGCGGAGGAGGCGTACAGAAAGGGAATCGAACGCTCAAGGCAATAATGCAGCAGCTCCTTGGAGTATTGATAGTTGTTATCCATCATATACTTGCCGTCCCATTCGGTGGTGGAGGAACAGGCGCCCTCATGGAATACGGCTTCGATATCGCCAAAATCATCGCCGGCCATGATGCTGGCGATAAAATCTTCCTTATCCATATAATCGGTGATATTCGCCTCTACCAGATTAATGAATTTTGTGCCGTCCTTGAGGTTATCCACCACCAGGATATCGCTGTGCCCGAGGTTGTTCAGCGACTTAACAATATTACTGCCGATAAATCCGGCCCCACCTGTGACGACTATCATGGGATACCCTTGTTGAGCTTACGCGGAGCTGGCACTGTGTCTGCTCCTTTATGTCCACTATGATACCATTTCCTCTGTGACCTTAGTATCCGTGCGGTAAAATGCCGCCGGGTTATCGCCATGCCATGAGGAATACATGCAGTCATAATGATTGCTTTTCATTATCAGTGAGATAGCGCACTTTTCGGGTATAATCCTGTGATTTGAACAGCAGTTCGCCATCGGGGGACGCCAGATATTTTTGCCACTCCGCCAGCGGAAAACCCCCATGCGCCCCCACTACCTGCGCTGGAATCACCGAGGGCGTGCCGCCGATTTTTTTCGACACCGGCCAATTCATCCAGTCGCCCAGGTTGATGGTGCGGATATCAAGCGTATCGAGCATGGCGGCCAGAGGCAATTGGTCGGTCGGCGGCTGATCATCGCCCAACTGCGTCCAGGTATCGATGAAAAAAGCCGTCCATATGGGACACATCCGCCGCCAGGTGCTGGCCGTAGCCGCAAGAAAAGCGCCGTTAACATGATCCAGCAGGCCCGGCCGCACGGCATCGCGATAATATGCCGGGATGCGTTCCGGCGCGGCGCGGCTGAGTTTAGCCGTCATTTTCCCCTGCCGGAAACTGGAGTAAATATGATCGTCCACCAGGCGGATAACGGGCATCCGCAGCAGGTTCAAATCGGAATCGATCATCAATATACCCTCGGTGCGGGCCTGCAGAGGCGCCTGCAGCTTGACCAGGCGGCTGAGATAGATTTGTTTATAGCGATAATCGCCGTCACGGGTTTCCAGCGCCAGGGTAACTATCCTGACCTTTTCGGGCAGCGGCGGAAATTTATGCGCCGGCTGGTCGGTGACAATCACGATTTCACGCACCTCCTGCGCATAACGCTGCGCAAAGGTGGCGCTCAGCATCGCTTCCTCAATATAATCCTCGCCCACCGAGGGGATCACGACGGACGTTACCGGCACCCAAGGCAGGGAAGCGTCTATTTTTTCGTCATAAGCGATATTATGACGACGGACGATATGGCGATATTTGGCGTTAAGAAATTCGAACATATCTACCTCAAAGCGTTTTTATGCTGCCGAGCACGGCTTCGACACCCAGGACATATTTATCAATGGTGAAGTGGGTCTTTACCATATGGTTGGCCTGCTGGGCCAGCGTGCGGCGGTATTGGGCGTCCAGGTAAACCGTTTTCAACTGTTTGAACAGGGCCTGGGTATCGCCGTAGGGGAATAGCAGTCCGGTTTCCTGATGTTTAATCAATTCCATGGTGCCGGTGACATCGGAACCGATGACCACCGTATTCAGCAGCATGGCTTCAAGGATCACGCGCGGCAGTCCTTCGCTGCGCGACGCCAGGATGAAGGTATCAAAGGCGGCCAGGTATTCCATGGCGTTGCTTTTGAAACCGGTAAAAATCACCTTATCCAGCAGACGAAAGCCGGCGGCCATCCGGACCAATCGCTGATGCTCGGGACCCGCGCCGACGATCACCATTTTCCAGCGTGCCTCGGGGTAGGCCTGGTTGAATAAATGCAGGGCTTGCAGGGTATGGTGATGGGCCTTGCGCGGGATAAGCGAGCCTATGCTGCCGAAGATAAAGGTGTGATCGTCGGCGCCAAGGGTGTGGCGCAGCGGGAGTCCGTCCGGCAGGGGCTGATCGATGTCGATACCGTTAAACACCGTATAACAGATCTCCGGCTGCACGCCGCTTTGGATCAGCTTGTCCTGCACCCCGGAGGATACCGAGATAATGGCATGGCACAGGGTATTGACCATTCTGACTATCTGGCGGCTCATCACGGGTTCGATACGGCAATGTTGCACCACGGTGGTCGATAAGCCCATGGTGGCGTAGTACCCCTCGACATTGGAGCTGGGCTGGTTGTTCATATATAAAATATCATATTGGCCCATTTCCAGTAATGAACTGATTTTATTGATATTGGGATCAATTCGCCAGATTTTGTCGATGGCGTAAATCGCGGCGAGACGAACCTTTTTATTGAAGAAAAGCAGGGTGCGCAGGATTTCCTTGCCCCATTTGGCCCAGGCAGGTTGCCGGGTCTGGGGAATGAAGAACACCTGAATCCCCAGCGCAGCCAGGACCTCGCTGACCGTTTCGTTATTATCGCGGGCATAATTATTGTAAAAACAGCAGCTGATGTCGAATTTTTCGCGGTCGATGCGTTTAAGCAATTCCAGCATGCTGTTGGTGCCGCCGCCCCATTCCTTGCCGCTGTCCAAGAGAAGAATTTTCATCCGGCTTTGTGGCATCGTCATGCATTCCCAATATTTGAATGATTATCATTTAAGGTACATTAACGCGGGCACCGCCCCGTCACTATTCCGTTATTTATTGCCGGGATCCGCTATTTTTCCGGGCGCAGCGGCGCCGGGAGCGGTTTGCCATGCTCCCCGAGCATAACCCGCCGCGTCTCATCCAGGCTAGAGAATATGGCCTTGAACATGGCGTCGGCGTACACCGGCGGCGGCGCCTGTTTCACGGTACATTGCGGGATACCGTGGAACGGATTGCGCGGCCTGACGGGCTTCGGTTCCGGCGCGGGGGCCGGGGCGTAACGTTCATTCAATAACATGCTCGGGCGCACCAGCACAATATCCGCGGGCAGCGTGGGCAACATTTGCGCCAAGACCCTGACGGTATTGGGGTGGGGGTGACCGATGGCGATGGCTGAACCGTTACGCCGGGCCAGGGCCACGGCGCGGTTGAACTGCTGGCGAATGTCCGCTTCGTTGCTGGTATCGTCCAAAAAAACGTTGCGCCTGATGACGCTGATGCCGGTGCCCGCCGCCGCCTGGCGCGACTGGCTGTTGCCGATGGTCATGCTATCGAGAAAATAAAAGGGGTATTGTTTCAGCACCTGCATGACATTCTGCATGCCGCCAAGGCTTGAGGTCATGGCGCTGCCCATATGGTTGTTGACCCCCACGGCGAAGGGCACCTTGCCGACCGCGTCGCGCACGATGCGCGTTATTTCATCGCGGCTCATCTCGGGGCGCAGGGTATCGCGTTCCAGGGGTTGCTTGCTCAGGGGCGCCATCGGCAGGTGGATCAGCACTTCGCGCCCCTGCTGATGCGCCCTGGTGGCCATTTCCCGCGCGTAGGGTGCATTCGGCAGCACCGCAATCGAAACCGCCGTCGGCATGGCGAGTACCTGATACTCGTTATGCGGCTGATAGCCGAAGTCATCAATGACGATGGCCAGTTTGCCGGCGTCCACACCGGTGGAGGCGGCGAGCAGCGTGCAGACTAAAATGCGATGAAGGTTTTTCCTTAGCAAACTATCTTCCTAACCAGGGTAACGGATTCACCGCCTGGCCCTGGCGACGAATTTCAAAATAAAGCGCAGGAGTGCCCTGGCCGCCGCTGCTGCCCACCAGCGCAATAGGCTGGCCGGATCGGACCTGGGCGCCTACGCTGACCAGCGCGCTCTGGTTATAACCGTAAAGGCTCATATCGCCTTTGCCATGTTCAACCACCACCACCAGCCCATATCCCTGCAGCCAGTCGGCCATCAGGACGCGTCCGTCGGCGATGGCCCTGACTTCGCTGCCTTCGGCCGCGGCGATGACCATGCCCTTCCAGCGTAGTTCACCCTGCAGGGATTCACCAAACCGATGCAGCGTACGTCCCCGGACCGGCCACAGATCCTGGCCCGCCGGCTGGCCCAGGCCGCCGGTGCGGGATACCAGGGCGCGTTCGCTGGGCGAAGGTTTATACGTATCGCCTTTGCGTTTGGCCTGTTCCTGACGTTCGCGCACCTGCTGCGCCTCCCGCGCTTCACGCTCGGCCCGCGCCCGCGCTTCCCGCTCCGCCCGGGCGATATTATCCCGCAGTCGCGATTCGTTCTGGCGCAGTTCGTTCAGTGTTTGCTGATCCTGCGCGATAGACGAGTCGAGACCGGAGAGGGTTTTACGCCTGGCCGCGCGGGCTTTTTCCAGCGCATCTTGCTGCGCGTGCTGCTGTTGCAACAGGGCGGTTTGCTGCTGCTGCTTTTGCTGCAGGTCTTTTTTCTGGTCCGCCAGCGCCTGCCGGGTCGCGCCCAGGTCGCGGATGGATTTTTCCCGCGCTTCATTCAGGTAGCTGTAATAAGCGAAGATACGCTCGTTACGCTGGCTCTGCTCACCGCTCAGAATCAGCTGCATGCCCGCATTGCGGCCTTGGCGGAACGCGGCGTCAAGCTGTTGTGCCAGCAGTTTTTGCTGCTCGGCCAAACGCGCTTCCAATTGTTTGATGGACTGGTTCAGCCGGGCGATAGCCTTGTCCAGCGCCGCAAGCGTGGTCTGCGTTTCGTGCAGGATGCGGCTGGATTGGGAAACGGCGATTTCCTGCTGTTTCAACTGTCCGAGCAGTTTGCCGCGCTGCTGCTGTTGCAAATGCACGTTTTTTTCTTTTTCGGCAATGCTTTGCTGCAGGGTTTTGAGCTGTTCCTTGTTATCCTCGGCATGGCTGCTGGCAGGCAATAACATAACGCCAGCGAAGATAATGCTGGCGTACATGGTAAGTTTTCGCGCGGAAGGACGGCGCTGCGGGCCGTTTTCCCTGTGACTCAATCTGTTCAACGATGCCTTTCCCCTCATTGTCTGGATTATTCCACGTTGACCAGCCGCTTACCAGTCATCTCTTGCGGCAATACCGCGGCGGCGGCGCGCGCGGACCGGAGGAAACGGTTGATAAACCGCCCGGTTTTTAGCGACATGACGCGCATTGCAGGTAGTTTCTTCTTTCCGGTCATGTATATTGGCTGAATTTGCCGTAATGCGAGGGTATACTCGAAGGCTTTAAAGCGTGGCCACAACTAACGGGAGCTTTTACACCCCATGCAAGAAATTACGCAGTTTGTCAGCGATCACCCTATGCTATGTTTGGCGTGGGTCGCTTTATTGATCGCCGTCATCGTAACAACGTTCAAAAATCGTTTTTCCAAGGTTAATGAAATTTCCCGCGGCGAAGCCATCCGCTTGATCAACAAGGAAGACGCAGTGATCGTTGATCTGCGTACCCGGGATGATTACCGTAAAGGGCATATCGCCAACGCGCTTAACCTGACGTCGGCCGAGATAAAAAGCGGCAGCCTGGGCGAGCTTGACAAGGCCAAGACCAAACCGGTTATTGTCGTTTGCGCTACCGGCAGCACGTCTCGCGAACCGGCCGAAAACCTGAATAAAGCAGGCTTTGATCGGGTTTATGTTCTGAAAGAAGGCATATCCGGCTGGAGCGGAGAAAATTTACCGCTGGTCCGGGGTAAATAAATTATTACCTGAGAGGGGGAACCATGGCCAATATAGAAATCTACACTAAATCAACGTGTCCATATTGCCATCGCGCCAAGGCTTTACTCACCCGCAAGAACGCCGTGTTCCAGGAAATACCCATTGACGGGGACGCGGATAAACGGGAAGAAATGATTAAACGCAGCGGGCGCACCACGGTTCCACAAATTTTCATCGACGGACAGCACGTGGGTGGCTGTGATGATTTACACGCGCTTGATGCGCGCGGCGGCCTGGATCCCCTGCTGAAATAGACGGGGCCGGCTGACGTGCGCGGGCGCATGCAGCAAATTAACCATAGGGTTTTTTTAATGTCAGAACAAAATAGTACCGAGATGGCGTTTCAGATCCAGCGTATCTACACCAAAGACGTCTCGTTTGAAGCGCCGAACGCGCCGAAGGTTTTCCAGCTGGAATGGCAGCCGGAAATCAAACTGGATCTGGATACCGCTTCCAGCCAGCTGGCGGAAGGCATCTATGAAGTGGTGCTGCGGGTTACCGTCACTGCCTCGCTGGGCGAGGAAACCGCGTTTTTATGTGAAGTCCAGCAGGCGGGGATTTTCACCATCTCCGGCATCGACGGCACGCAAATGGCCCATTGCCTGGGCGCGTACTGCCCGAATATCCTGTTCCCGTATGCCCGTGAATGCATCACCAGCCAGGTTTCGCGCGGCACGTTCCCGCAGTTGAACCTGGCGCCGGTAAACTTTGACGCCTTGTTCATGAACTACCTGCAACAGCAGTCGGAAAGCGAAGGAAGCCAACCGGCGCAGGAAGCCTGATAATGCACGCTAACGCCTCAATGATTGTTATCGGTGCCGGTTCCTACGGTACGGCCCTGGCTATTACCCTGGCACGCAACGGTCATGAGGTGGTGCTGTGGGGGCACGATCCGCAACATATCCAGGCGCTGCAGGCGGCGCGGTGCAACCAGGCGTTCTTGCCCGATGTGCCTTTCCCGCCCTCGCTGCGCCTGGAGAGCGATTTATCGCTGGCGCTCGCCGCCGGCCGCGATGTGTTGATCGTAGTCCCCAGCCACGTGTTCGGCAGCGTCCTGACGCAGCTTAAGCCGCACCTGCGGCCGGATGCGCGGGTGGTCTGGGCGACCAAGGGCCTGGAGACGGAAACCGGACGGTTGCTGGCGGATGTCGCGCGCGACGTGCTGGGTGACGCTATTCCCCTGGCGGTCATCTCCGGACCGACCTTTGCCAAGGAACTGGCGGCGGGCCTGCCCACCGCTATCGCCCTGGCCGCCACCGACGCCGTTTTTTCGGCGGATTTACAGAATTTACTCCACTGCGGCAAAAGTTTCCGGGTCTATGGCAACCCTGATTTTATCGGCGTCCAGCTCGGCGGCGCGGTTAAAAATGTCATTGCCATCGGCGCCGGCATGTCCGACGGCATCGGTTTCGGCGCCAACGCCCGTACCGCCCTGATTACCCGCGGACTGGCTGAAATGACCCGCCTCGGCACGGCGCTGGGCGCCGATCCGAGCACGTTCATGGGCATGGCCGGTTTGGGCGACCTGGTATTGACCTGTACCGACAATCAATCCCGTAACCGGCGTTTCGGCATGCTCCTGGGCCAGGGCATCGATGTGCAGTCCGCGCAGGATACCATCGGCCAGGTGGTGGAAGGTTACCGTAACACCAAGGAAGTACTGGCGCTGGCCGGGCGCGCAGGGGTGGAAATGCCGATCACCGAGCAAATCTACCAGGTGCTCTACCGGGATAAAAATGCCCGGGAAGCCGCCCTGACCTTGCTGGGCCGGGCGCAGAAAGATGAGAAAACCGGCGGCTGACGCCGGTATGTCAGAAGATAGCCATCCGCGGAAGGTAGTGAGTATGTCCACTGAAGAATTGGAATTAGTCTGGAATAACATTAAAGCTGAAGCACGTTTGCTGGCGGATTGTGAACCCATGCTGGCCAGTTTTTTTCATGCGACCCTGCTCAAACATGAAAACCTCGGCAGCGCGCTCAGCTATATGCTGGCCAATAAGCTCGCCAACCCGATTATGCCGGCCATCGCCATCCGGGAAATCGTCGAAGAGGCCTACAGCGCCGATCTGCAGATGATTATTTCGGCCGCGCGCGATATCCACGCGGTGCGCCTGCGCGATCCGGCGGTGGATAAATTTTCCACCCCGCTGCTGTATCTCAAGGGGTTCCACGCCCTGCAGGCCTATCGCATCGGCCACTGGTTGTGGCGCCAGGATCGCAAGGCGATGGCGATCTATTTCCAAAACCAGATTTCGGTTTCCTTCGGCGTCGATATCCATCCGGCCGCCAATATCGGCTGCGGCATTATGCTCGATCATGCCACCGGTATCGTTATCGGTGAAACGGCCGTTGTGGAAAACGATGTCTCCATCCTCCAGTCGGTCACGCTCGGCGGGACCGGAAAAACCAGCGGCGATCGCCACCCCAAGATCCGCGAAGGCGTAATGATTGGCGCCGGCGCAACTATCCTTGGCAATATCGAGGTCGGGCGGGGCGCCAAAATCGGCGCGGGTTCCGTGGTGCTGCAATCGGTGCCGCCCCATACCACCGCCGCCGGCGTGCCCGCAAGGATTGTCGGCCGGCCGGATAGCGATAAGCCCTCCATGGATATGGACCAGTTCTTCGGCGGCCATGGTTTTGAATATGGCGACGGCATTTGACCGGCGTTAACGGCTACGGGCGCGCGCTTTCATACCCTAATTGGCGCCAGGCTTCATAAACCACCACTGCGACGGCATTGGACAGATTCATGCTGCGGCTGCCGGGTTGCATTGGAATGCGGATTTTATGATCCCCGGGCAGGGTATCGAGAATGGCGGGCGGTAAGCCGCGCGTTTCCGGACCGAACAGCAAATAATCTCCCGGCTGATAGCTCACCGCGCTGTGGGCGGGACTGCCCTTGGTGGTCAGGGCAAACAGCCGCCGCGGCGCCTGCGCGGCCAGGAAGGCGCCATAATCATGGTGACGCCTGATATCGGCGAACTCATGGTAATCCAGCCCGGCGCGGCGCAGGCGCTTATCATCCCAGGTAAACCCCAACGGCTCGATCAGATGCAGCTGAAACCCGGTATTAGCGCACAGGCGTATGATATTGCCGGTATTTGGCGGGATTTCCGGCTCGAATAAAACGATGTGTAGCATGGTGCCCCCTTGACGAGGGCGAAGGATAGCAAATAAAACGCCGCCATGCCGCAATTGCCCACTTCCGGCCGCGTCTTATTTGCTCTCGGCTTTGTTCTCCGTGCCCGCCGCCGGGCGCCGGTGATGCAACGGCAGCCACATGACCAGCCGCAGCCCGCCAAGCGGGCTGTCTTGCGCTTTAACCCAGCCGTGATGCTGCTCCACCGCTTTTTCGACAATGGCCAGGCCCAGTCCCGAGCCGCCGGATGCGCGATCGCGCGCTTCATCGGTGCGATAGAACGGGCGAAAAATCTGTTCGCGATCTTCAGCGCTGACGCCCGGCCCGTCGTCATCGACGATAATGGTGACCCCCTGCTGATCGGCGGTAAACGTCACCGAAATTTGCTGATTCGAGTAACGCAGGGCGTTGCGCACCACATTTTCCAGCGCGCTGTCGAGCGCGGCGGGATTGCAGACCAGCATCCAATTGCCGGGAGGCGAGGCGATGCGCAGGGTTTTGCCCATCTGTTCGGCTTCGAATTTGGCATCGTCCAGCACATCGTTCCACAAATCGCCGGCCGTGACGTATTCGCGGGTCAATTCGTTCTTATGCTGATTGCGCGACAGCACCAGCAAATCATTAATCATCGAGTCCAGACGCTGCGCCTCGGTCTCGATACGGGCCAGTTCATGGCCCTCGCCATGTTTACGCCGCATCAGGGCGGTGGCCAGCTGTAAACGCGTCAGGGGGGTGCGCAGTTCGTGGGAAATATCGGACAGCAGGCGTTGCTGGGCATTAACCATTCTTTCCAGGGCGCTGACCATCTGGTTGAAGCTGACGCCGGTGGCCAGAAATTCTTGTGGACCGGCTTCCAGCTCGGGATGCTGGCGCAAATTGCCCCGGGCCACCTCATCGGCGGCATGCTTGAGTTTACGCGCCGGTTTCGCCAGGCTCCAGGCCAGCCAGAGCAGCAGCGGGATGCTGATAAGCATGGTGACAATCAACAGCAGCAGCGGCCGGTCGAACATCAGGCTGATGAAGTCCGACTGTGAATTGCCGGCGGGGCGGATTTGATACAGCTGATAGTTATCCTCGCCGTCCCGCACCGGGAACGGCCCCACCAATTCCACGCGGCCATATTTTTTCTTTTGCGGATGATCGGAGTTGTCGGACTGGCCGATAAAATTACGGATAACCTGCATTTCATTACGCTGGGCGCCGATGACCCGCCCTTCGCTGGTGACCAGAATTAGCCGCTGCCCGGGAGGCGCCCATTTATCGATGGAACGGAACAGCCGCCGCCACCACATCAGGTCGTTGGCTGGATCTCCCGCCAGCTCCGCTTCCACATGCTGTTGCAGCATAATGCCCTGACGCTGTTCGCTGTCGAGCAGCGGCGTCAACTGACGGGAGTCCAGCTTGGGCACCATCAGCACCAGCATCAGCACCAACGCCAGGGTCAGCCAGAAAATGGCGAAGATCCTGGCGGTTAAACTGTTTATCATGCGGCGGATACCATCAGGTAGCCTCGTCCCCGCAGGGTTTTAAACCACGGATGCCCGTCCCTGCGTTCCGGCAGTTTACGCCGCAGGTTGGAGATATGCATATCGATCGCCCGGTCGAACGGCGTCAGGCGTTTGCCCAGCACCTCCTGGCTCAGGTGTTCGCGGGAGACCACTTGGCCAAGATGCTGGGCCAGCAGGTAAAGCAGCGTAAACTCGGTACCGGTCAGCTCCAGCGCAACGCCGTCGAAGGTGGCTTCCTGACGCCCCGGATTCAGGCGCAGAAAATCCACCTCCAGCGCGGGCGTGCCGGCATCGCCGGCCTGCTGCTGCTCGGTCCAGTGCGAACGGCGTAAAATGGCCCGGATACGCGCCACCAGCTCGCGATCGTTGAACGGTTTGGGCAGATAGTCATCCGCGCCCAGCTCAAGCCCCAGCACCCGATCCAGTTCGCTGCCGCGCGCGGTCAGCATAATCACCGGCGTTTGATGCTGCTGGCGCAGCTCCTTAAGCGTATCGATACCGTTTTTACGCGGCATCATCACATCAAGCAATAACAAATCCACCGAGCTGTCCAGCATGTTCAGCGCCTGCTCGCCGTCATAGGCGACCAGGACTTCAAAGCCTTCCATCTCGAGCAATTCTTTTAATAATGCTGTTAATTCGCGATCGTCATCAACCAAAAGGATTTTATTCATTTTTATTCACCTCATGATGCAAAATACGTCAACAATCACTACCAATCCATGACTTTACGTAGCTTTACATCCCCTGACGCATGTTTGCAGCGGCCTCAGTAGAATGACTTCATGGTTAAGCAACAAAGAAAGAGTCAAGGGGTTAAGGATGCACAAGCTTAACGTATTGGTCATCGCCGCCGCCCTGGTAACAGGAAGCACCCTGGCCGGCGAGCAGACCGCTACGGAAAGTTGGCATCACGATGATATCGCCAGTCGGCTAAGCGATAGCCATTACAGCATGTTTGACGGCGTCAGGCTCACCGAACAACAGCGGCAACAAATGCGTGATTTAATGAGTCAGGCCCTGCTTGCCACTCCTCGCTTTAATATTAGCGAAATGGAACGGCTGCATACATTGGTGACGGCGGAAAATTTTGACGAACCGGCAGTGCGGGCCCAAACGGAAAAAATGGCGCAGCAGCAGGTGATCCGTCAGGTTGAAATGGCCAAAGTACGCAACCAAATGTACAACCTGCTGACCCCGGAGCAAAGACAAATTTTGAATCAAAAACATCAGCAGCGTATCGCCGAGATCCAGCTGCAGATGGCGGAAATGACCCAAACTTCGTCCCAGAAGCCAGCGTTGAGTAACGAGTAGCAACGCCCAGTGTAGTGATGTGAGATGTGAAAAGTTGTGATGAGTACCGTAACGCGTAAGTAAGTAAATAGTGCATTCCCATTTTTCCTTGCCATAGACACCATCCCTGTCTTCCCCACCGAAAGGTGGGGTTTTTTTTGCCTGAAGATCCTGGATGCGACCCGCTCGGAAAAACCGGGCGTCGGCCATATGGCATCGGAGGCCTACAGCAAGACGGTAACATCTGTTATCAACTGCAATGCTGCATTCATCCGGCGGCGGCATTATGGTATTACGCGGCTGCGTTTATCGGCACCCCATATCCTTTTTGTGGCGAAAAAAAGCGCGGGCAAGCGGAAATGCAATGCATTATCATATGGCTTAAAACCAGCAGATAGTCGGATGTTGCCTGACCTGAATCAATTCAGCAAATCGGATTTGAGATACTATTTTTACCATAAGCCAAGGGCCTTAGTGCAAATGGGACCCGATATTCAGCCGGCATAGTGTATTCTACAATTATATTTAAAGTTCAGAGGTAGTCATGATTAAGAAAATCGGTGTACTGACAAGCGGCGGTGATTCACCAGGCATGAATGCAGCGATCCGGGGCGTGGTGCGCGCCGGCCTGTCCGAGGGATTGGAAGTGTACGGCGTCTATGACGGCTACCTCGGCTTGTTTCAGGATCGGATGAAGAAGCTGGACCGTTATAGCGTGTCGGATATGATTAACCGTGGCGGCACCTTCCTCGGCTCCGCCCGCTTTCCAGAATTCCGGGAAGAGGGTACCCGCGCGATAGCCATAGAAAATATGAAAAAGCGCGACCTTGACGCCCTGGTGGTCATCGGCGGCGACGGTTCCTATATGGGGGCGAAACGCCTTACCGAAATGGGTTTCCCCTGTATTGGCCTGCCCGGCACCATCGATAACGACGTCGCCGGCACCGATTATACCATCGGCTATTTCACCGCGCTTGAAACGGTGGTCGAGGCGATAGACAGGCTGCGCGATACGTCCTCCTCGCACCAGCGCATCTCCATCGTCGAAGTTATGGGGCGCTATTGCGGCGACCTGACTATGTCCGCGGCTATCGCCGGCGGCTGTGAATTCATCGTGCTGCCGGAAGTGGAATTCAAACCAGACGATCTGGTGTATGAAATCAAAGCCGGGATCGCCAAAGGTAAAAAACACGCCATCGTCGCCATTACCGAACATATCTGTAATGTTGCCGAGCTGGCGCAATATATCGAAAAAGAGACCGGCCGCGAGACCCGCGCCACGGTTTTAGGGCATATCCAGCGCGGCGGCAGCCCCGTGGCCTACGATCGCATCCTCGCCTCGCGCATGGGCGCGTTTTCGATTGAGCTGCTGCTGCAAGGCTACGGCGGGCGTTGCGTCGGGGTGCAAAACGAAAAACTGGTTCACCATGACATCGTCGATGCCATAGAAAATATGAAGCGACCATTTAAAAGCGATTTGCTGGAATGCGCTAAAAAACTGTATTGATATCCGCGCCGCAAGCCGATGGCCACGGCGCCGCCAAAGGACAAGGCCCTGGTTCTCACGGATGAGAACGCCATTGCGGCGTTTCCCGGCACCCTTAGAATAATACCCGGCCTTTCTTGCCTCACCCGCCTTTACTCCGCCCAACCTCTCGTAGACGCCAATCCCAGAGCACGCCCGTTACGCCGCCGTTCCTTTGCCGTGCCGTTGCGGCACATTCACTGGTTATCTCTTTTGATTATATAAATTACGTTTTTATTCTTTAAAACACGCAGCGATTTCTGACACTCTCTGGTTAAGCACTATTCACATGACAAAAAATTCTCTTGGGGAGTGGAACGATGTCGAAATGGCAAGCAGGGCTGTTGTTGATGCTGTTATCTGGAAGCGCACTGGCAAAGGATGTTCAATTATTAAACGTATCCTATGACCCGACGCGTGAGTTATACCAGGATTATAACGTGGCTTTCAGTAAGTATTGGCAGGACAAGACCGGAGATAAGGTGACGGTGCGCCAGTCGCACGGCGGCTCCGGCAAACAGGCCACTTCGGTTATCAACGGACTCGACGCGGATGTCGTAACCCTGGCGCTGGCATACGATGTGGATGCGATTGCCGAGCGCGGCAGCATCGATAAAAACTGGATAACCCGCCTGCCCGATAACTCCGCCCCCTACACCTCCACCATTGTCTTCCTGGTGCGTAAAGGTAATCCTAAACAGATCCATGACTGGCCGGATCTGATTAAACCGGGTATTTCGGTCATTACGCCAAACCCGAAAACCTCCGGCGGCGCGCGCTGGAATTACCTGGCTGCCTGGGGTTACGCCCTGCATCATAATAATAACGATCAGGCGAAGGCCCAGGACTTTGTCAAGGCCCTGTTTAAAAACGTCGAAGTACAGGATTCCGGCGCGCGTGCCTCTACCAATACGTTTGTGGAACGCGGCATCGGTGATGTGCTGATCGCCTGGGAAAACGAAGCGCTGCTGGCCGTCAATGAAGTCGGCAAAGATAAATTCGATATCGTGGCGCCAAGTGAATCCATCCTGGCTGAGCCTACCGTATCGGTGGTTGACAAGGTGGTCGACAAGCGGGGCACGCGTGACATCGCGACCGAATATCTGAAGTATCTTTATTCAACCGAAGGTCAACGTATCGCCGCCAAGAATTATTATCGCCCGCGCGATCCGGCAATCGCCAAAGAGTTCGCCAAGGAGTTTCCGCAGATTAAATTATTTACCCTTAAGGATGACTTCGGCGACTGGCAGAAAGTGCAAAAAGTCCATTTCTCCACCGGTGGCAGTTACGATCAAATCAGCCAGCGTTAATTATAAATTAACTCAATACGAAGTTTTATCTTAAAAAAATGCCGTGCGGCGACACCGTACGGCATTTTTATGATTTGTATGACAGCCGTTTAAAATATCCCGCAGCGCGGTCTGCCGCCGGCACAAGGGCTGGCCGCTTCGTTAATCTATCGTTAACCCACTGTATTCCATATTTTAATTATCTCCCGCTAATTTTTTATGCAACATATGGATAACAGCACCAAATTCTCAATTAATGAACACCCGGCTTGTCATGATTAAGGGTTTTTTGCCTTGGCAAAGGTCATTGCGACTTGAATAACATCATGATAGAGGGAGGGAAGGGATTCACATTATGCCATCATCCGCTATTCAGCACAGGGAACATATCGGACGCTACCACAGCCAGACTCACGATTATGTCAGTAATAAAAAAATCCAGCAAAAATTGAACGGCATGGCCGCGTCGCCAGGCGATGGGGTCGTGGGCGCCAGGGCGCATCTCATGCTTCAGGCGCTCACGCTGGCCACCAATATATCAGTGAGCCTGGCGCCGGCAGCCGTGCGGCCATCCGGGCGCGCCGTTTCTCCGTTGCTTTCTCGCCAGGCCGCGCCCGCAGGCCCGGCGGCGCCACCACCCGCAAACAGCATCCATGAAATGAAGGGCAAGGCACCACAACGGCTACTGTTTAACATGTTAAGCGCGGGACAAGGCTATGCGGAGCATGGCATCGGTCAAGACGCGATTGCGTTTATGTATATTTCGTCAAAAAAGGATAAGTCTTTTAGACAGAAGCGAATATCTTTAGATATCTCAGTCGGTCTGCAAGAACAGGATTACCGGGATTATATTGAAAAGAATTGCCATATCAGGACCAAAACCAACCAAGGGAAAGTATTGGGGGATAGTCTGCTTGTCACCGGCGAATATATCAGGAATCCCGTTCGTGGTTTCGCCGAAAAACTTAAGGAGTGGATCTGGGGTAATGGTGAACTTTCTGAAATAGGAGCCATACTGTTTGAAGTTGTCAATCTTGGTCATGACATCATTTTCGGGATTTACACTATTGGCGCGTACCCGATTATAAAATATACTTCGGCAAAAGCCTTGTCTGTATCAGGCCATTCCATCAATGGTGACAGCAACTGCGTCAGGAACGAATTTTCGGCTGAGGAAATGGCCAATCTGCTGTTCAATACCGAGGTTGGCATTACCGACCGCAGGGCTTTTTCAAATCCACTGTTACATCACAAACCACGGGAATTGCAAAAGGCTAATGCCTTTGATCCAGACGGGGTATTTGTTCACGAAAAATATCCGACCGGTATCAATACTGTCAAACATCTTGCCGTTGACCTGGATGGCGCCATCCAGCGTGTTCGGCAAACAGAAGCGGGTGAATACATTATTCCAACTGGGCAGCAGGGTAATAACGCTAAAACTGGCCGGAAAGTTTTTTATGACGCGATAAATGATAAGATCCATATCGACGGAGATGTGCCTGAAGGGCAGGGAGTTGATTATACAGTACAAAACGGTAAGAAATTTATTAAATTATATGGCGAGAATTATGAACTTAAGTATAGCGCGGGGAAAAGAACGCACGAAGTGAAATTGCGGAACCATGACGGAACGGAATCCCGGATTCCGGTATATCATGAAAAAATCAGCCATTCTTGGCATCTTGGCACACACAATAACAAACCTGCCTTCACGTTTAGACAAGAGAAAAGAATTAAGTCGTTCAAGGTGAGGTTTGACGGCGCCTATGAATATATTCAGGTTGATAACCTTAATCCCAAACACTATGGTGCCGGTAAAATTATTGAAGTCAGGTCAAAAGACACAATGGCTATGGGTGATAATGTCATAATGAGGGTGGTTGAGCTGAAGGGAGAATTAGTGCCTGTGCGCGCGGCGGTAGTGCCCAAAAGAGGCCTTAAATATGAAATTTTTAATCGGGCTATGCCTGGCCGGCGCGGCCATCCCGTCGAGTTTGACGGTCGCCGCTGGTTGTTTGAAGCGCCGACGTCAATCCATGTCGCCAAAACGCTGCGACGCGCCATTGCCAAGGATATTGTCGGGGAGAGCGTCAACGCGTTCGATTTGTCCACGCCTGATAAGCTTGGCCTGCGCTGGGATATAAATAATAATTCATATCTGAAAATTAAAAATAAATATTTTAAAGTGAAAAGATATCCGCAAACCGCATACAAGTTTTTTCTGATGAATAATCATCGAAAAATCAACCTTCGCTTCAAGAAAAATAAATTTCATGTCGAAAATTTTAGGGAAAGGATTAACGATCTCCTTAAGATTGGCATGAGCGGCCGGGGGGGACTCAGGCCGCGTAAGCATGCTGTGGATATTCTCAAGGACCTGGATGGGTTCGACCTTGAACAGGCCAAAACACTGCTGTCTCAATACCATTTCCCCCAGGAGGGACTGTTTAACGAATATTCGTTTGCCTTGCATATTGAACAGTTTAGTGAAATTCCTCCCTGGGCAAAACGGTTTAAAATTGATGAAAGCGCCGTCAATGTGGCGCCGGCGCAAGGGCGGAAAGTGCCTGTGTTTGATCCCGATGACGAATCCGTTAACCTTGAACTCCTGCTCGGTACGCAGATTGGTGAAGGTGATTACGGTATCGTTTTCCAGGATGGCCAGGATCCCAATTGGTATATCAAGATGATGCGCCCACATCCGGATGGCGACGCCGATATAGATATTGAAATGTTGGCGGAAAAGGAGGCTGAAAGCTTTCGTTTATATTATGGCCCGGAATCGGCAAAGGTATTTGCTGATAATGATGGTAATTTTTATAACAGAATGTACAAAATTCCCGGCATAACGTTAGATTCACTTCCCGAGGGCTCCCTGCCGCACGATGCAGTTGAACGCTTTGTCGATATGCTGGAAAAACTAAATAATGTCAATATGATACACGCTGATCTCCATGGGGCGAATATGTTGTGGGATGCAGAAAGTGAAATGTTTTTCCCCATTGATATCATTGATATTAAAAAAGATTTTTTTCGCAGCGGCAACGACTATAAACACAGTCTAAACATGCGTGGCGAAGAAAGATGGGACGATGTGATTTATGAGATCAAACAAAAGATGGCGCCCTGAGGCCATGGCAAGGATGCGGCCGCTCTTTATCCGGCGATAATGAACAACGCGCCGGTGGTCACGCCAGCCGCCGCCGTGCCGCCTGGTCCAGCGAAACGTTTCGATGGCGATCACATTTTTGATGTTTCCCGCTTGTGGCTTGGCCCGTTTGTGATTATTTTCAGCCCAGCGAAACGTTTCGCTGGGAGGATCTGCCAATGAAAAAAGGATTACTGCTCAACGCCGAGGTTTCCGCGTTGATTTCCCGCTTGGGGCATACCGATGAAATCGTCATTGCCGATGCCGGGTTGCCCATACCCGCGACAGCCGCCAGGATCGATCTGGCGTTGACCCAGGGCGTGCCGGGCTTTTTACAGGTGTTCGACGTCGTGGCCAGTGAGATGCAGGTGGAAAGGGCGATAATCGCCAGCGAAATGGCCGCCCATAATCCCGCGCTGCACCAGGCGTTGCTGGCCGGGCTGTCCCAGCTGGAGCAAGCGCAGGGCAATACCATCGTCATCGACTATATCAGCCATCAGGCATTCAAAGCGCAGACCGCCCACAGCCGGGCCGTTATTCGCAGCGGGGAGTGCTCGCCCTTCGCCAACGTTATCCTCTGCTCCGGCGTCACCTTCTGAGGCATTTATGCAACCCTTACTGCAACTGAGCGGGATAGACAAGTCGTTTCCGGGCGTCAAAGCGCTTTCCGGCGCGGCGCTGACCGTGTATCCCGGCCGCGTGATGGCGCTGGTGGGGGAGAACGGCGCCGGTAAATCCACCATGATGAAGGTGTTGACCGGGATTTACAGCAAGGATGCCGGTACGCTCATATTTATGGGAAAGGAAGTTGCCTTCAGCGGCCCCAAGGCGTCGCAGGAGGCCGGTATCGGTATCATCCATCAGGAACTTAACCTGATCCCTGAACTGACGATCGCCGAAAATATCTTCCTGGGGCGCGAATTCCTTAACCGTATCGGCGGCATCGACTGGAAGCGGATGTATCGCGAAGCGGACCGACTCCTGGGCCGCCTGAACCTGGGCTATAGCAGCCACCGGTTGGTGGGGGAATTATCGATTGGCGATCAGCAGATGGTGGAAATCGCCAAGGTAATCAGCTTTAAGTCGCAGGTGATCATCATGGACGAGCCCACCGATGCGTTAACCGATACGGAAACGGCATCGCTGTTCAGTGTGATAAACGAACTGAAGCAGCAGGGGTGCGGCATTGTCTATATCTCCCATCGGCTAAAGGAAATTTTCGAGATCTGCGACGATGTCACGGTGATGCGCGACGGGCAGTTTATTGCCGAACGGCCGGTAAACGAGCTGCAGGAAGACAGGCTGATTGAAATGATGGTGGGCCGCCGCCTGGAGGAACAGTATCCGCGCGTCACACAGCGTCCGGGCGAGGAGCGCCTGCTGGTCAGCCACCTGTCGGGCCCCGGGGTGCATGACGTCAGTTTCTCCCTACGCCAGGGGGAAATCCTGGGCTGCGCCGGGCTGATGGGCGCCGGCCGTACCGAACTGATGAAAACCCTCTATGGCGCCGCCAGGCGCACCGGCGGCAGCGTGACGCTCGACGGACGTGCCGTGGTCGCCAGGTCGCCCCAGGACGGGCTTGCCAACGGCATTGTCTATATTTCCGAGGATCGCAAGCGCGACGGACTGGTGCTGGGCATGTCGGTAAAGGAAAACATGACTTTAACCGCCCTGCGCTACTTTAGCCATCAGGCCGGTTGGCTGAAACACGCCGACGAGCGGGTGGCTGTCGGGGATTTTATCCGTTTATTTAATATCAAAACGCCGTCGATGGAGCAGCCTATCGGCCTGCTGTCCGGTGGCAACCAGCAAAAAGTCGCCATTGCGCGCGGCCTGATGACACGCCCTAAGGTGCTGATCCTGGATGAGCCGACCCGGGGCGTCGACGTGGGCGCCAAGAAAGAGATTTACCAGTTGATCAACCAGTTTAAACAGGAAGGGCTCTCCATCATCCTGGTGTCCTCCGAGATGCCGGAGGTCCTTGGCATGAGCGATCGCGTCATGGTGATGCATGAAGGCCGCTTAAGCGGCATATTCCCCATCGAACAGGCCACCCAGGAAGTGCTGATGGCCGCGGCCGTCGGCAAGCTTTATCGTACCCAGCAGGAGAATCAGTAATGAATTCCCGGACTATCCCCGTTAAACGCGGCATCAGCAAAGCCTGGCTGCTGGAGCAAAAATCGTTGATTGCGCTGCTGGTGCTGATCGCCGTGGTTTCTTCAATGAGCGCCAATTTTTTCAGCCTCAACAATCTGTTCAATATTCTCCAGCAGACCTCGGTCAACGCCATCATGGCGGTGGGTATGACGCTGGTGATCCTCACCGCAGGCATTGACTTGTCCGTCGGGTCCCTGCTGGCGCTGACCGGCGCGGTAGCCGCCTCGGTGGTGGGGCTGGAAATGAATGTCATGGTGGCGGTGGGCGCCTCCCTGGCGCTGGGCGCGGCCATCGGCGCCATCACCGGCCTGATTGTGGCGAAGGGCAGGGTACAGGCCTTTATCGCCACCCTGGTCATGATGCTGCTGCTGCGCGGTATCACCATGGTGTATACCAACGGCAGTCCGGTAAACACCGGTTTCAGCGATACGGCCGACGCGTTTGGCTGGTTTGGCATCGGTCGTCCCCTTGGCGTGCCCACGCCGGTATGGATCATGGCCGTGGTGTTTCTTGCCGCCTGGTACATGCTGCATCACACCCGCCTGGGCCGTTATATCTATGCGCTGGGCGGTAATGAAGCCGCCACCCGGCTGTCCGGCATTAGCGTCGATCGGGTCAAGGTCATCGTCTACGCGCTGTGCGGGTTGCTCGCGGCGTTGGCGGGCGTTATCGAAGTGGCGCGCCTGTCCTCGGCGCAGCCCACGGCGGGTACCGGCTATGAGCTGGACGCCATCGCCGCGGTGGTGCTGGGCGGTACCAGCCTGTCCGGCGGGAAAGGGCGCATCATGGGGACGCTGGTCGGCGCGCTGATCCTGGGCTTTCTTAATAACGGACTGAATTTATTGAGCGTTTCCTCCTACTACCAGATGATTGTTAAAGCCGTGGTGATTTTGTTGGCGGTGCTGGTAGATAACAAAAGCAGTAAATAACCTCTCCCGCAGGAATGATAAAGATGAAAATGAAAAAATTAGCTTTTTTGATGTCCGCCGTGGCGTTAAGCGCCACTCTCAGCGCCAATGCCCTGGCGAAAGACAGCATCGCGCTGGTGGTGTCCACGCTGAATAATCCGTTCTTCGTTTCCATGAAAGACGGCGCCCAGCAGGAAGCGGATAAATTGGGTTATCAGCTGGTGGTGCTCGATTCGCAAAACAATCCGGCCAAGGAACTGGCCAATGTGCAGGATCTGACGGTGCGCGGCGTTAAGCTTTTGCTTATCAACCCAAGCGATTCCGACGCGGTGGGCAACGCGGTCATTATTGCCAACCAGGCCAAGATCCCGGTGATCACCCTCGATCGTAAGGCCAGCAAAGGGGCCGTCGTCAGCCATATCGCCTCCGACAACCGGGTCGGCGGCAAAATGGCCGGTGATTTTATCGGTGAAAAACTGGGCCAGAACGCCAAGGTTATCCAGCTGGAAGGTATCGCCGGCACGTCTGTTGCGCGTGAGCGCGGCGAAGGGTTTAAACAATCGGCCGATCAGTATAAATTTACTATGCTGGCCAGCCAGCCCGCCGATTTCGATCGCACCAAAGGGCTTAACGTGATGCAGAACCTGCTGACCGCGCATCCGGCGGTGCAGGCGGTATTCGCGCAGAACGACGAAATGGCCCTGGGCGCCATGCGCGCCCTGCAAACCGTGAATAAAACCGATGTGCTGGTGGTGGGTTTTGACGGCACCGCCGACGGCATCAAAGCGGTGCAAAGTGGTAAACTTGCCGCCACCGTGGCGCAGCAGCCCGACCAGATCGGTATAATCGGCGTGGAAACCGCAGACAAGGTTCTGAAAGGCGAAAAAGTGGATGCGGTGATCCCGGTTGCCCTGAAGCTGGTCACCAAATAAGCCCGTAAAACCTCGACAGCAGCGCCTTGCGTTATCGCCGCGCGCCGGCGATAACGCTTCTAACCAGGATACAGGCTATGGCAATAAAAAAGCTGGTGGTTCTCGGCAGCATTAACGCGGATCATATACTTAATCTACAACAGTTTCCCCGTCCCGGTGAAACGGTAATTGGCGGCAGCTATCAGGTGGCGTTCGGCGGCAAAGGCGCTAATCAGGCGGTGGCCGCCGGCCGCAGCGGCGCCGATATCGCCTTTATCGCCTGCGTGGGCGAGGATGCCATCGGCGCGCAGATTCGCCGGCAGCTGCAGGCGGACAACATTGATATTCTGCCCGTGGAACCCAGCCCTGGCGCCAGCACCGGCGTCGCGCTGATTTTTGTCAACGCGGAGGGTGAAAATGTCATCGGCATCCATCCCGGCGCTAACGCCGCGGTAACGCCGGCCTACCTGGCCCGCTATGAGCAGTTGGTCATCCATGCCGCGGCATTACTGATGCAGTTGGAATCCCCCCTTGATACCGTGATCGCCGCCGCCCGCCTGGCGCGCGATCACCAGACCCAGGTGATATTAAACCCGGCCCCGGCGCGTCAGCTGCCGGACGAATTGCTGGCCTTGGTAGACATTATTACGCCCAATGAAACCGAGGCGGAGCAACTGACCGGCGTCGCCGTCACCGATGACGCCAGCGCCGCCCGCGCCGCGCGGATTTTGCATGATAAGGGCATCGCTACGGTTATCATTACCCTTGGCCGCCGCGGTGTGTGGCTGAGCGAACGTGGCAATGGCAAGCGGGTTCCCGGATTCAAGGTCAAGGCGGTGGATACCATCGCGGCGGGCGATACGTTTAACGGCGCGCTGATGACCGCGCTGCTCGAAGACCAGGACCTGGATAACGCCGTCAGGTTCGCCCATGCCGCCGCCGCGTTGGCGGTAACCCGTCCGGGGGCGCAGCCGTCAATTCCCTGGCGTGATGAAATCGACGCTTTTCTGCAGGGTTAGGAGCTTATTTGGCCACCATGAAGGATGTTGCCCGTCTGGCGGGCGTTTCCACGTCCACCGTATCGCACGTGATCAATAACAACCGGTTTGTCAGCGATCGGGTGCGCGCTAAAGTGATGGCGGTGGTGGAACAGCTCAACTACGCGCCGTCGGCCCTGGCCCGCAGTTTAAAGATCAACCAGACGCGCACTATCGGCATGCTGATTACCTCCAGTAATAACCCGTTTTACGCGGAGGTGGTGCACGGCGTCGAACGCAGTTGCTACGAGCGGGGCTACAGCCTGATCCTGTGTAATACCGAAGAGGATGCCGATCGCATGAGCCGTAGTATGGAGACGCTGCTGCAAAAACGCGTCGACGGGCTGCTTATCATGTGTACCGAAAATAACCGGCCTTCCCGTCTGGCGCTGCGCCGCTACCCCTCGCTGCCGATTGTCATGATGGATTGGACGCCGTTTGAGGACGCGCTGGATATTATCCAGGATAACTCGTTATTGGGCGGGTGCCTGGCTACCGACTATCTGATTGCGCGCGGCTACAGCAAAATCGCCTGTATATCCGGCCCGCAGGATAAAACCACCGCCCGCCATCGCCTGCAGGGGTATCGCCTCGCCATGGCGCGCGCCGGGCTGGCGGTGCCGGCCGGTTATGAGGTTTTCAGCGATTTCGAATTTGGCGGCGGCGTAAGCGCGATGCAACAACTGCTGTCCCTCAGCGAGCCGCCCCATGCGGTATTTACCGGCAACGATGCGGTTGCGGTGGGCGTCTACCAGGCGCTGTACCAGGCCGGGCTGTCGGTGCCGGGAGATATGGCGGTCATCGGTTATGATGATATCGAGCTGGCAAAATACCTTACCCCGCCGCTGACCACGATTAACCAGCCGAAAGACTCGCTTGGCCAATTGGCGATCGACACCCTGCTTTACCGGTTGGAACATCCCGATACCGAACCCCAGGTGCTGGTGCTGACCCCCGAGCTGGTGGAGCGGGCGTCGGTCGGCCGTCGCTGAGTTGTGCCGTGGGTTTAATCATGGCGAAAAAAAAACCGCAAACACGGGGGATGAGACCCGGTTTACGGTTCAGGGCGACGATAACGAGGGGGCGGGACGGTTAACGCGTCGTGAACCCGCCCGTGGCGTTATCTCAGGCCTGTTTGGCCTGCGCCGCCGCTTTGACGATCACCGCAAAGGCGTCGGCTTTCAGCGAGGCGCCGCCTACCAGCGCGCCGTCGATATCCGGCTGGGTAAACAGTTCCGCCGCGTTGCCGGCATTCACCGAGCCGCCGTACTGAATAATAACCTGTTCAGCCACCGCGGCGTCGTGTTTGGCGATATGGCCGCGGATAAATTTATGAACCGCCTGCGCCTGCGCCGGGGTGGCCGATTTGCCGGTACCGATGGCCCAGATAGGTTCGTAGGCGATAACCGCGTTGTCAAAGGCCTTGGCGCCCATGGCGTTTAATACCGCGTCCAACTGGCGGGCACAGACCGCTTCGGTCTCACCGGCTTCGTTTTCGGCTTCGCTTTCGCCGATACACAATACCGGGATCAGGCCCGCTTCTTTCAGAACTGCGAATTTCTCGGCGATAAGTTCGTCGCTTTCTTTATGATAGGTGCGGCGCTCGGAGTGGCCGATGATGATATATTTGGCGCCAATATCCTTTAGCATCTCGGCGGACACTTCACCGGTAAACGCGCCGGAGAGATTGGTATCGACGTTTTGGGCGCCCAGCGCCAGTTGGCTGCCGGCAAGCTGGCGCTTAGCCTGCTCCAGATAGACGACCGGCGGCGCAATAGCCACGCCACAGCCGGTCACGCCGTTTAATTCCGTGCGCAGCGCGGCGATCAGATCGTTAACCAAACGCTTGCTGCCGTTCAGCTTCCAGTTACCCATCACTAACGGATATCGCATTTTAAAATCTCCAATAGGGAACGCGAAATAAAAAAATTGACTGTCCCGGGGACAGCATTACCTGTCCCCAGTATAGAGAGAAAGCGCCGCGGTGGCTTTGTTTTTTGTCATGAAACCGCGGCCGCTCAGGGTTCGGATAAGGCGAGCTTAACCGGCTCTATGGCAAAAGTGAGACCTTTATCACCATTATCGGCCACCACATAACGCAAGGCTCCCCAGGACTGCTGGAAAAAGCGCGAGCCTTTCCCTTTGGCCAGCAGGTCGGCCACCCGGGCGTTACTTTGCGCCGCCGTCAATGCCGGCTCGAACTCCCGCAGCAGCGCGGCCATATAACTCACGGCCACGGCGCGCGCCGCTTTTTCGCTGCCGCCTTCCACCGCCAGATAGGTCAGTTGCAAGGTCTTGATCTTGCCGCTGCCCTTTTCCAGGGCGGTGGACGCATACAGGGTGCCGTTGATTTTACTGGCGGCGCGCGTGAGATTCATGCCGTCGCCACGGCTGTCGATAGCCCGGAACTCGCCTATCTGCAGCGCGGGATTGTGCGCATTAAACTGCTCGCGGAATGTCACCACCGTCAGATCAAAGGTGGGGGCGCCGGCCAGCAAATAAGGCGCGGGGGCGGGCGTGTCGGCGGGGTTTTCCGCCGCCGCGCCCATCGCCGCCGGGAACAGCAATGCCAGCAACAGGGCCGGGATAACGAAGCGGATTTTGCTGTTCACAGTGCGTAGATTCCCAGTGATCTTAACCAGTAAATTCGCATGGCGCTTACCAGTAGTGCTCGCTGGTAATATGGCCCGGCTTGCGCCGCAGATGTTTACGCATTTCGCGGGTATCTTTTAATATCTGCTGGGTGTCCCTGACCATTTGCGGATTACCGCATAACATCACATGGCCGGTTTGGGCATTTAACGGCAGCCCAACCGCGGCTTCCAGGGACCCGTCGGCTATCAGGGCGGGAACGCGGCCGGTCAGCGAGCCGGGAACCTCCTCGCGGCTGACCACCGTCTGCACATGCAGCTTGCCGTTAAAACGCTGCTGCAGTTCCAGCATCAGGGGCAGGTAGCTGAGGTCACGGGCAAAACGCGCGGCGTGTACCAGCACGATATCCTTAAAGCGCTCCAGTCCCTCCCCCTGCTGCAGGATGGACAGAAAAGGCCCCAGCGCCGTGCCGGTCGCCAGCATCCATAGCGTTTCACATTCCGGGATTTCATCAAGGACAAAAAAGCCGGCGGCCTCTTTGGTGATCATTAACGAATCCCCAGGCTGCAAGGCGTGGAGCGGCGGGCTAAGCTTACCCTCCGGCACCGTCACCAGGTAGAATTCCAGGTTATCGCTGTGCGGCGCGTTGACGTAGGAATACGCGCGCTGGACACGCTCGCCGTTGATCTCCAGGCCGAGTTTGGCAAACTGTCCGGCGGTAAAAGGATCGACGGGAGCGTTAACGGTTAAGCTAAACAGGCTCTCCGTCCAGTGTTCCACATGTATGATTTTCCCGGTCACCCATTCTGCCATAACTCACTTTCCCCTTGGTCTTTCCGGCCGGTACCCGGACCGGCTAACGATTCTCCACTCTGTCACAGCGGCTGGTGATGATAGCGGATCCGGTAAGCGCCGGCATGGTTGCCTGCGCTACCTTTTTTGTTACGCCGCGAACGCGTCATTATCGGCTAATTCAGCCTTGGCATCCAGCGGGACGACTGTAATTGTTAACAATACGTTTTGCAATTGATGCCATGGCGCGAAATCCGCGGGTTAAAGAATAAAGGGGTGCAGGGCGGCATCCTTGCGATCAAGGTAATGGGTTGAGGCGATACGCCTGATGGTGCGGCTGTTGCCGCGGATCAACAAGGTTTCAGTGGTGGCCAGGTTGCCTTTGCGGGTGATGCCGTTTAACAGATCCCCTTTGGTAATGCCGGTGGCGGAAAAGACCACGTTGTCATTGCGCGCCATATCGTTAAGCGTCAGCACGGTATTGGCGCTGATGCCCATGGCGGCGCAGCGCGCCAGCTCATCGTCGCCTATCAGGCGGTTGGCCGCGGTGTCGCCTTTGACCTGATGGCGGGGCAACAGCCGGCCCTGCATATCGCCATCCATCGCGCGGATGGCCGCCGCCGAGATAACCCCTTCAGGCGCGCCGCCTATACCGTACATCACGTCCACTTCGCTATCCGGCATGCAGGTAAGCAGGGAGGCGGCCACATCGCCGTCGGGAATGGTAAATACGCGCACGCCAAGCCGCTGCAAAGCGGCAATACAGTCGTCATGACGGGGTTTGGCCAGAATGGCCACGGTCAGCTGCGAAAGCGGCTTATTCAGCGTATGGGCAATATTACGCAGGTTTTCGTCCAGGGGCAGGCTAAGGTTAATGGCGCCTTTGGCATCCGGGCCGACCACCAGCTTTTCCATATACATATCAGGCGCATGCAGAAAAGCGCCTTTTTCACCCACCGCCAATACCGCCAGCGCATTTGCCTGGCCCATGGCCGTCATACGGGTGCCTTCGATAGGGTCCACCGCGATATCCACCGCGTCTCCCTGGCCGGTGCCGACGGCTTCGCCGATGAAAAGCATCGGCGCTTCGTCAATTTCGCCTTCGCCAATCACAATCCGGCCGTCGATCTGCACCTGGTTGAGCATAATGCGCATGGCCTGAACCGCCGCATTGTCGGCCGCGTTCTTATCGCCGCGGCCCAGCCAGCTATAGCCCGCCAGCGCGGCGGCTTCGGTCACCCGGGAGAATTCGATGGCTAATTCACGTTTCATGCTTAAACCTTGCGTATCCACTTAAGAGAAGTTTATCGCAAAGTTTATCACACCTGGCGCGCATTCCGGGCGCGGGGACCGCGGCGCAATGCGGCCAGGGTAAAAAAACGTGCCGGCCGGGGTATTATTCGTCCGAGCGTTCTTCCCATGAGCGGGCGCGCTCAACCGCTTTTTGCCAGCCGCTATAGCGAACGTTGCGTTCCACCGTTTCAATGCTTGGGCGGAATTCTCGCTCGATAATCGCCTTGCTCCTGACCTCCTCCAAATCGCTCCAGAAGCCTACCGCCAGGCCGGCCAGATACGCCGCGCCCAGTGCGGTCACTTCCCGTACTTCGGGACGCTCGACGCGGGTGCCGAGGATATCGGACTGGAACTGCATCAGGAAATTATTGGCCACGGCGCCGCCGTCAACCCGCAGGGACTGCAGGCGGGCGCCGGAATCGGCCTGCATGGCGTCAAGAAGATCGCGGGTCTGGAAGGCGATGGATTCCAACGTGGCGCGAATAATATGATTCGCATTAACGCCGCGGGTCAAACCGAATATCGCGCCGCGCGCATAGGGATCCCAATACGGCGCGCCCAGGCCGGTGAACGCCGGCACCACGTACACCCCGTTGGTATCCTTCACCTTGCTGGCGAAATACTCCGAATCGGTGGCGTCGCTTATCAGTTTCATTTCGTCGCGCAGCCACTGGATGGCGGCGCCGGCAACAAACACCGCGCCCTCCAGGGCGTAATTGACTTCCCCACGCGGTCCGCAGGCGATGGTGGTCAGCAGGCCGTGTTTCGATTGCACCGCCTTGGTGCCGGTATTCATCAGCAGGAAGCAGCCGGTGCCGTAGGTATTCTTGGCCATACCCGGCTGGACGCACAGTTGTCCGAACAGCGCGGCTTGCTGATCGCCGGCAATACCGGCGATGGGAATACGGGTCCCGCCTTTACCGCCGATATTGGTCTGGCCGTACACTTCGGACGAGGGACGGACCTCGGGCAGCATGGAGCGGGGAATATCCAGGATTTCCAGCAGCTTGTCGTCCCATTGCAGGTTATGGATGTCATACAGCATGGTACGGGAGGCGTTGGTATAGTCGGTAACGTGCACGCGACCCTGGGTCATGCGCCAGATAAGCCACGTATCTATGGTGCCGAACAGCAGTTCGCCGCGTTTGGCGCGTTCCCGGGCGCCCTCGACATTATCCAGGATCCATTTCACCTTGGTGCCCGAGAAATAGGGATCGATAACCAGCCCGGTGGTTTTGCGTACGTACTCCTCATGGCCGTCGCGTTTAAGCTTCTCACACATATCCGAAGTACGGCGGCACTGCCAGACGATGGCGTTGTAAACAGGCTTGCCGGATTCCTTATCCCAGACCACCGCCGTTTCACGCTGGTTGGTAATGCCGATGCCCGCGATCTGGTCGGAGCGGATGTCGGCTTTAGCCAGCACTTCCACCAGTGTCGAGCTTTGCGATGCCCAAATTTCCATCGGGTCGTGCTCTACCCAGCCTGGTTTGGGATAAATCTGGGTGAATTCGCGCTGCGAAACGCTGACGATATTGGCGTCATGATCCATGACAATGGCGCGTGAGCTGGTCGTTCCCTGATCGAGAGCCACAATATATTTTTTATCTGATGACATAATAGATTCCTGCAAAAGTTAACATTGGCACAGTAAGCATTACGCTTTGCGTTCGGATTTTGCTGTGTTTGCCGAGCGGGTCTCTTCCAAACCATCCTCGATAATATTAGAAGGAAGGTAAGGGCTGATCAGCGAGCGATAGATAAAGGCGCCAAGGCAGCCGCCGATGATCGGTGCAATCAGCGGCACCAGGAAGTAGGGAATTTCACGGCCGCCGGTAAAGGCTACCTTGCCCCAGCCCATCAGGTAGGCGAATACCTTGGGACCGAAATCACGGGCGGGGTTAAGGGCGAACCCGGTCAACGGCCCCATGGATGCGCCGATGACCGCGATAAGGATACCGATCAGCAGCGGCGCCAGCGGGCCGCGGGGAATGCCATTGCCGTCGTCGGTCAAGGCCAGGATCAGGCATAACAGAATGGCGGTAATCACCGTTTCCACTAAAAACGCCTGGATCACGGAAATATGCGGGTTAGGATAGGTTGAGAATACCCCGGCCAGCTGGAGGCTTTCCACGCTGCCGCGGACCATATGGTTTGCCTGCTCGAAGTCGATGAACAGGTTGTAGTAAAGACCGTAGACCACCGCTGCGCCGCAGAAGGCGCCGAGCATTTGCGCAACGATGTAGGGCACCACCTTGCGGCGCTCGAAATTGGCGAACAGCCATAGCGCGATGGACACCGCGGGGCTGAGATGCGCGCCGGAAACGGCGGCGGTAAGATAAACCGCCATGGCGACGCCAAAGCCCCAGATGATACTGATTTCCCATTGGCCAAAGCTGGCGCCGGCCAGCTTCAGTGCGGCAACGCAGCCGGCGCCGAAGAAAATCAGCAAGGCGGTGCCCAGAAATTCAGCGATACATTGGCCTTTCAGTGTTGGAGTTTTTTGTTGGCTCATAATCTTTTCCTGCTGGCGAAAAGTGGGGTAGCAGTGGTGGACATGTCTGCTTACCGAATCAAATCTTACCTAGTAAGGCATGTAGGTATGTTGTAAATTTATCGTTAACGAGCAGAAACGAGAAATATCGAAATCAAATTGTGTGCAGTACGTCATAAAAATGAGCGTATTCGCTTAATTTAGGCTGTTATGGGCAAAATTTCTGTGTGCTGGCTATCACCTTTTTTAACAAAATGTGTTAATTGCTAAAACGAGCATCTCATCGCCGGCAAAACTTTCCGCTGCACGTTGGGTTCATAGCGTACAATAACCGACTCATTCGGCCGTTTAGACGATTGCGGCTGGACACTGGGGGAGGCGCTACATAAAATCCCCTCTCCAGGCTGTACCCGGGGCAATGTGATACGCGCCTGTAGCGGTGCTGACGCCAAGACGATTTAAGGGCTACACGCCGGCGTGTAGCTCCCATTCATGATTACACCTTGTAGGCTTAAGGGGGCTGAAATGGCTTTTGAAGTATTTGAAAAATTAGAAGCGAAGGTACAGCAGGCGATAGATACCATCACGCTGTTGCAAATGGAAATTGAAGAATTGAAAGAGAAGAATAACAGTCTGGCTCAGGAAATTCAGCAAGCGTCCAGCAACCGCGAGTCGCTGGTTAACGAAAATGAGCAGTTGAAGCAGGAGCAGGGCGTGTGGCAAGAGCGTTTACGCGCATTGCTCAGTAAGATGGAGGAAGTGTAACGCCGGCTTGCGGGCAACAACAAGGGCGATGCCAGATCGCCCTTTTGCGCGTTGCCGCCAATTACTCGAGATCTAGCGCGTCTTCCGACAGGATAATACCGGTATTGTCGGCGTAAAGATGATCGCCGGAAAAGAAGGTTACCCCGCCAAAATTGACCCGGATATCGCTCTCGCCTATGCCTTCGCTCGCGGCGCCGGCAGGCGTGGCGGCCATGGCCTGGATGCCTAGGTCAAGCTCTTCAAGATCGTCCACCTGGCGCACCGCGCCGTAAACCACGATACCTTCCCACTCGTTTTGCACCGCAAGCGTGCCCAGCTCGGCATTAATCAGCGCGCGCCTGACCGACCCGCCGCCATCAACGACCAACACGCGGCCAAGGCCGTTTTCTTCAAGCACGTCATAAAGCAAACCATTATCCTCGAAGCATTTCACGGTAACGATTTGCCCGCCAAACGATGTCCTCCCGCCGAAATTGCTGAAGAGAGGTTCGACAACATTCACGTCTTCATGATAAATGTCGCATAGTTCTGAAGTATCGTATTTCATAGGATTTACGTCGGTTTGCCGCTGGAGCGGAAAGTATATCGCGTTCTCGCGCCAGTTGCCAAAACCATCAATTGTTAACTTGATGCGCGTCAGAAAACGTTTAGCTAAACAGCAGCCCCACGGCAAACAGGATATTGATCAGCAGCGCGCATTTTACGGTTTTTTCCAGCATGGGACGGATGCCTGACGGGTCTGGCTCGTGCAGGACATAACGCGCCTGCATATACAGCGCCGGCACGGCCAGGGCGAACAGCCAGCCTACCAGGTTGCGCAACTCAAGCAGGGTGAAAACGGCCAGGCACAACACCGCGCACGCCAGCAGGCCCGCATGATAATAACGCGCCCGCAGCGGCCCGAGACGCACCGCGAGCGTGTTCTTCCCGGTCAGGCGATCGGTTTCGATATCCCGCAGATTATTGATATTCAACACGGCGGCCGCCAATAGCCCACAGGCGGTAGCCGGTAGCATCACGATGGTATGGAAGGCGCCGGTTTGCAGATAATAGCTGCCGCCGACGCTGAGCCAGCCGAAAAAAATCAGCACCGACAGATCGCCCAAGCCCATATAACCGTAGGGGCGCGTACCCATGGTATAAGTAATGGCGGCGATAATCGACAGTACGCCGAGGGCCAGGAAACCCAGGATATCGGCGGGTTTTTCGCAGGCCACGGCAATAAGCGTTGCGCCGGAAATCAGCGACAGGGCGATGGCGATAATCAACGCCAGTTTCATCTGCCCGCGGGAGATAACGCCCATCTGCATACCGCGCAGCGGCCCGATGCGGCCGTGATCGTCGCTGCCTTTCACTGAATCGCCATAATCGTTGGCCAGATTGGACAGGATTTGCAGCAGCGCGGCGGTAAGCAGCGCCAGCAGCGCGACGCCGGGTTTAAAATGGCCTTGCCAGCCGGCAATCGCCGAGCCGGTGACGATAGAGGCCAGCGCCAGCGGCAGCGTGCGCAGGCGCAGGCTGACCATCCAGGCTTTGGTCGGGCTGATGGTGACGGTTTCGCTCATAATTAACGAATCTTATGTGTAATACCCGGTTTTGGCAAAAAAAACGGGAGGCCGGAGCCTCCCATTGCGGATGTCGTTTACCCCTTGGCGCTTACAGGATAAATCGGCTCAAATCTTCGTCAGATATTAGCTCATCCAGATGGCTACGAACATAATCTGCATCAATTGAAATTGTTTTACCATCCCATTCGCTGGCGTCATAGGAAATATCTTCCATCAGGCGCTCAAGCACGGTATGCAGGCGACGGGCGCCGATATTCTCGGTGCGTTCGTTGACCTGCCAGGCGGCCTCGGCGATGCGTCGGATGCCGTCGGCGGTAAATTCGATGCTGACGCCTTCGGTGGCCATCAGCGCTTTGTACTGAATCGTCAGGGAAGCGCTGGGTTCGGTCAGGATACGCTCGAAATCGTTGGTCGTCAGGGCTTCAAGCGCGACTCGGATCGGCAGCCGGCCTTGCAGCTCCGGAATCAAATCGGACGGGCTGGACACCTGGAACGCGCCGGAGGCGATAAACAGGATATGGTCGGTTTTTACCATGCCGTGTTTCGTCGAGACGGTACAGCCTTCCACCAACGGCAGTAAATCCCGTTGCACGCCCTCGCGGGAGACATCCGGGCCGGACGTTTCGCCGCGTTTGCAGATTTTATCAATTTCATCGATAAATACGATGCCGTGCTGTTCGACGGCTTCGATAGCCAGCTCTTTCAGCTCTTCCGGATTGACCAGCTTTGCCGCCTCTTCCTCGACCAGCAGCTTCAGCGCTTCCTTGATTTTAATCTTGCGTGGTTTTTGTTTTTGCCCGGCCAGGTTTTTGAACATCGATTGCAGCTGATTGGTCATCTCCTCCATTCCCGGCGGCGCCATAATCTCGACGCCCATCGGCGCGGCGGCCAGGTTTATCTCGATCTCTTTATCGTCCAGCTGGCCTTCGCGCAGCTTTTTACGGAAATTCTGACGCGCCGCCGACGGTTCGGCGGTCTCCTCCGGCTGGCCCCAATTATTTTTCGGCGGCGGGATCAGCACATCCAGCACGCGTTCTTCCGCTAACTCTTCAGCGCGCTGGCGGTTTTTATCCATGGATTGCAGGCGCACCATTTTTACCGCCGCGTCGGTGAGATCGCGGATGATTGAATCCACTTCTTTGCCGACGTAACCGACTTCGGTAAATTTAGTGGCTTCCACCTTGATAAACGGCGCGTTGGCCAGTTTTGCCAGACGGCGGGCGATTTCTGTTTTACCGACGCCGGTCGGGCCGATCATCAGGATATTTTTTGGCGTCACTTCATGACGCAATGCTTCGTCCAGCTGCATGCGGCGCCAGCGATTGCGCAGCGCGATGGCAACCGCGCGTTTTGCATTATGCTGTCCGATAATATAGTCGTCGAGTTCGCTGACGATTTCGCGTGGAGTCATCTCAGACATTTTCAGGCTCCTTCACTTTGGAGGTGATTTCTTTAATCGTGTGGAATTGATTGGTGTAAATGCAGATGTCTCCCGCGATCGTCAATGCTTTCTCCACGATATCCCGCGCGCCAAGCTCGGTGTTATCAAGCAAGGCGCGCGCGGCGGCCTGGGCATACGGCCCGCCGGAACCAATGGCGATCAGATCGTCTTCCGGCTGGATAACATCGCCATTGCCGGTAATGATAAGCGACGTCTGTTCATCCGCCACCGCCAGTATGGCCTCCAGCTTGCGTAACATGCGATCCGTACGCCAGTCCTTAGCCAACTCCACGGCCGCCTTGGTCAGATGGCCTTGATGCAGTTCCAGCTTACGCTCGAACAGTTCGAATAAGGTAAAGGCATCCGCGGTGCCGCCGGCAAAACCCGCTATCACTTGATCATGGTAAAGCGTACGGACTTTGCGCACATTCCCTTTCATCACGGTATTACCCAGGGTAGCCTGGCCGTCGCCGCCGATGGCCACACGGCCATTGCGGCGTACGCTTACGATTGTTGTCACGTGCAACCCTCCGGTAACTATAGATTCAAGCGTCTCATAATGAGTATGAGACATATTGAATTTATAGATGGGGTGGGATTAAGGGTTTTCAACCCCCACTGGCAATGGGAATGCAATTTGACACCCCGGACGCGCGTAAATTTTGCAGCGACTTATCGGCGCCGGCGCGGGTGGAATAGGGGCCCAACATGACGCGGTTCCAGCCGCCATTGCTGGTGATCCGGCTTTCAATGCCGCCGAAGGCGAGCTGGGCGCGGATAGACTCGGCCTGATCCATCGCTTTAAACGAACCACACTGGATCAGCCAGCGTTGGGCTTTTTCCGCCGGTTCTTTTTCCGCCTTCGCTTCGGCCTTGGGTTCGGCGCGGGCTTCCGTTTTCGTCTGGGGCGCCGGTTGTATGGCGGTCACCGGCGCCTGATGAGGCTGTTGCACCTGCTGTGCGGCCGGCGCCTGGCGCGGCGGCTGTTGCACCTGCTGTGCGGCCGGCGCCTGGCGCGGCGGCTGTTGCACCTGCTGTGCGGCCGGCGCCTGGCGCGGCGGCTGTTGCACCTGCTGTACGGCCGGCGCCTGGCGCGGCGGCTGTTGCACCTGCTGTACGGCCGGCGCCTGGCGCGGCGGCTGTTGCACCTGCTGTACGGCCGGCGCCTGGCGCGGCGGCTGTTGCTCAACCGGCGCGGAGAAAACCTGGCGCGGTTGTACCGGCGTGGCGGCAGGCGTTGGACGCGGCGCAGGCGTCGTCTGGAATGATTGCTGGTTCTGCTGGTTACGGGCGTGATTTGCCGCCGACGATTTCACCTGGTCGTTATAAGGCACTTCGTTGAGGTGGGTCGGCTGCTGGCGCATGTCCGCTTGCATCTGCTCAAGCAACTGGCGCTGCTCGTCGGTCAACTGGGCGGGTGTTTGCACCTCGCCGCCCGCGGTGGGCTCGGTAGGCGTTTGCACCCCTATCTGGCGATTTTCCAGCTCTTTAATATAACGCCAACGCTCTTCCGGTTTAGGCGGCAGGCCGTTGCTGGTATGGTTGCCGTGGCTCGGCAGAATGACTGCCTCCTCCGTCTTATTGTGGGCAATAAAGTAGAGACCGCCAATAAACGTAATCAATACGGCAACGGCCAATGCGATCATGGTCTTTGAGATGCCGGAAGAGGTGCGTTTTTTTCGACTGTTGGTTTTTTTGCGCCGCGTGTTTGTCCTTCCACGGCCTACATAGTCTCTTTGTGCCACTGTCGTTTCGCTAAGTTTGAGAAAGTAACCAGCCCGTCATGTTACTGAAGGCAATAATATTTGACCAGCGCCTGTAGTCCTAAAGCGCATTTCGTTTTATGCGGGGCATGGCGGTACTGCCCCGGACGATCAGTTTGCTATCCAATAGCAGGGAGGTATTCGCTACCGCCTGTTGCCTGAGCTGCTGCAAGAGTAACAATAACGCCTCTCGGCCAAGCTGGTAGCTCGGCTGGGCCACGGTAGTCAACGGTGGGTCGCAGAATTTCGCAAGCGTTATATCGTCGAAGCCGACCAGGGACAAATCCCCCGGCACGTCCAGCCCAATTTTCTTCGCCTGGGATAAAACGCCAAACGCTATGATATCACTGTGACAAAAGATAGCAGTAGGCGGATACGTTCGCGAAATTAATGCATTAAGTCCCGCCGCGCCTGCCTCGTAACTCACGTCGCCCTGGATGACAATATGATCTTCGGGCGGGATGCCATGACGTCGCAGCGCCTGAATATACCCCTGTACCCGATAATGACAAAGCGTCAGATGCTCCGGGCCGCTAATGCAGGCGATACGCTGGTGGCCAAGGCTGAACAGATAATCCACCGCCTCATAGGCCGCGGTAAGATTATCGATATGCACCGTGGGCAATGCAAGCTCCGGAACAAACTCATTGACCATCACCATCGGCGGCAGGTTTTGCTGCTCTGCGATATCAATGGCAAATGGCGGCTCGGACCCGAGCAGCAACATACCATCTATCTGCCTGGCAATGATCAAATCACTGAAGCTTTTTTTATGTGGGCGCTGGTGGGCGTAGTCGGCAATCAGGACCAGATAGCCGTTTTCATCGGCGGTTTCCTCAATGCCGCGCAGGATTTCAGAGAAAAAGGGATCGCAGATATCCGGCACCAGGGCCAGCAGGTTGCAGGTTTCATTTCGTTTTACCTGGCGGCCGAGAGGCTGCGGGGAATAGCCGACATCGCTTACGGCGAGCTGGACTTTTCTACGCGTGGTGACGGAGACTTTCTCCGGATTCATGAGCGCCCTGGAAACCGTGGCTGTCGACACGCCGGCTTTTTCCGCCACATCCTTCATGGTCGCCAGGCCGGCAAACTTTTTAGATTCCACATCTTTCTCCTGATGTCAGCGCAATAGGCACGTTTTATCGCGCATGTTCCATACGGTGTTCCGGTGCGACCCTCAACACCAGCGCCCGGAAAGATGCCGGCCGCGCGTGGCGGCACGGGACGATCCCAGTGTCCCCTGGCCCGTCTTTTCTATCAGATAGTGCGTTACTTGAGTGACTAAAAAGATCGTTCCGGTACAAACTTTGAATATTATCCGAATGTGATGCGCAAAATACTGATAACCCCGTCAGGATTAAATATCCACCGGATCCACATCCAGCGACCACTTTACCTTGCGCGCCTGGGTCATGGTGCCCACCAGCGGCAGGCTGGCGGCGACCAGTCGTTGCAATTGCGCGCGCGAAGGGTGCTGCAGCAGCAGTTGCCAGCGAAAACGTCCGCCGCGTTTGGGCTGCAGCGCCGGGATAGGTCCCATCAGCCACAGGGACTCATCGCGTAACGGGCTGGCATCCAGCAACTGGCGCAGTCGCTCCAGGAACTGCCTGGCCTGTTGGTTATCGTGGTCTTCCGCCCGAAACAGAATATGGCTGGTAAAGGGCGGCAACAGCACCGTCTGGCGTTCGGCCAGCGCCTGTAGCGCAAAAGCCATATACCCTTCATGCAGTAATACCTGCAATAACGGATGATCGGGATGATGCGTTTGCAAGAACACTTCGCCCGGTTTACCGGCGCGCCCCGCGCGTCCCGAAACCTGGGTATAGAGCTGCGCGAACCGCTCCGCCGAGCGGAAATCGGCCGAAAACAGCGCGCCGTCCACATCCAGCAGCGACACCAGCGTGACGTCCGGGAAATGGTGCCCTTTCGCCAGCATCTGGGTGCCGATTAAAATACGGGCGCCGCCTTTATGCACTTCGGCCAAATGGTGTTCCAACGCGCCTTTGCGCGACGTGGTGTCGCGATCGACACGGGTAATGGGGGTGGTGGGGAATAATGCCGTCAGCGTTTCTTCAAGCTGCTCGGTACCGAGGCCGACCGGCACCAACTGGGTTGAACCGCACTGCGGGCATTGATTGGGGATCGGTCGCTGGCTGTCGCAATGATGGCAACGCATCAGGCGCTGCTGCTGGTGAAGGGTATAATAATGATCGCAGCGCTGGCATTCGGCGATCCAGCCGCATTCGTGGCATAACAGCGCCGGGGCGAAGCCGCGCCGGTTCAGGAACAGCATCACCTGGTTGCCGGCATCAAGATGGGTACGCATTTTTTTCAACAGCGGCTGCGACATGCCGTTGGTCAGCGCCAGTCCCTTCAGATCCTGCAACTGCTGCGTGGCGGGCCTGGCGTTTCCTGCGCGTTTGCCAAGCGTCAGGCTGCGGTATTTTTTCAGTTGGACGTTATACAGCGTTTCCAGCGCGGGCGTCGCCGACCCCAGCACAATGGGAATGTTTTCTTCGCGCGCGCGGAATACCGCCAGGTCGCGGGCATGATAACGCCAGCCCTCGTGTTGTTTATAAGAGCTGTCATGCTCTTCGTCGATAACGATAATGCCCAGGCGGGCAAAGGGCGTAAACAGCGCCGATCGGGTGCCGATGACAATCGCCGTTTCGCCGCTGCGCGCGTTCAGCCAGACCGCCATGCGTTCACTGTCGTTTAAACCGGAATGCAGCACCTCCACCGGCGCGTGAAAGCGTTCACGAAAGCGGGCAATCGTCTGCGGGGTCAGGCCTATTTCCGGCACCAGGATCAGTGCCTGCTTGCCTTTGGCCAGGATATTTTCCAGCACCGTCAAATAGACTTCTGTCTTGCCCGAGCCGGTAACCCCGGCCAGCAGCCAGGCGGCGAACCGATCGTCTTCGCTGCGGATGGCGCCGACGGCGGTGGCCTGTTCGGTATTAAGCCGCAGTCGTTCCCCCTCGACCCGATAACTCTCGCGCCAGTCGCCGACGGCGGCGGGGCTGGAACGTAAATCACTCAACCCCTTGGCGCGCAGGGCCTGCAGCGCGCTGTCGGCCAGCATGAGTTCCCCAACCTGATGCCGGTAGACAGGGCCTTGCAACAGGGCGGCCAGCGCCTGCTGCTGTTTCGGCGCCCGTTTCAGGGTGTCAAGCGCCGTAGCGCGTCCCTGCTCGGTGGCGAACCATTGCCATAACGGCGCCGTTTCCGCCGCTTTGCCCTGGCGAATCAATACCGGCAACGCGTGGAACAGCACTTCCCCGACCGGGTAATGATAATAACCGATGGCCCAGTTCAGAATCCGCCACAGACTTTGCGGGAATAGGGAATGTTCATCAAGCACGTCGGTGATGCTTTTGAGTTTATCCAGCGGCAGTTCGCTTTCTTCGCTGATGCCGGTGACGATGCCGATGGCGTGGCGTTGTCCAAAGGGAACGCGGACGCGCCCACCCACCGCGGGGCGCAGATGGCCGGGCAAAAGATAATCGAACGTGCGTGCCAATGGCACCGGTAGCGCAACGTGAACAACAGGCATCGACTCATCCAGGGTGGAAAAATTGCGCTGATAGTGTACACTGTGTCGCCTTCAATGCACGGATGTGTTTGCAAAGCCCGGCGGCATTCTGTATGATTCGCCGCCTTTGGTGCCATCCGGCATTAGAGAAACTCAACTCCCTTCGCGTGGTGTCCGGCGGAAGAAGACTGGATAGCGACGCGGCCTTACGACGAGGTTTTCCATGAAAAAAGATATCCATCCGAAATACGTAGAAATTACTGCAACCTGTTCTTGCGGTAACGTTATCAAGACCCACTCCACCCTGGGCCACGATTTGACCCTGGACGTTTGCGGCGCCTGCCATCCGTTCTACACCGGTAAACAACGTGTTGTTGATACCGGCGGACGTGTTGATCGCTTTAACAAACGTTTCAGCGTTCCGGTCAGTAAAAAATAATTGCCTGACCGACAGCACAAAAATCACCCAGTGTGACTTTTGCTGTTTAACGAAGCCCCGGCCGCAAGGCTGGGGCTTCGTTTTTTAACGGCAGGAAAAGAACGCGCCCGCCCCGCTGTGTTGATCGCCCTTGATGTTCAAGCCCCCCGCAGAAAAGTGCCGCGCTGGTCGTTACCTTTCTTTCAGCAGCCTGGTAATGCCGCCTTCGCGCCGGATTAACGCATAGAATAATGCGTTGCAGCCATAATTATCCGTGGCTTTAATATCGATATCCGGCTCGTCAAGCAAACGTCTTATCGCCTTGGTATGACCATTGAGGACGGCGCAATGCAACGGGGTCCATCCGTCATTCTGGCGCCTGTTGATCTGGATATTGGGTTTGCGCAACAGAAGGTCCACCAAAACGGTATTGCCTTGGGCCGCGGCATAATGCAGCGCTGTCCAGCCTTCAGCCTGGGCGGAATTGATATCGATGTCCGGCAATGCAATCAAGCGGATAGCGATATCGGTGCGCAACAGGGCCAGCGCGCTTAGCAACGCCGTGTAGCCGAGGCTGTCGGCGCAATCAGCATTAATCCCGGGCGCGGACAGCAGCCGGTGAACGATGGGATCAAGGCCGTCCTTGGCCGCGAGTTGCAAGGGGGTACAGCCGTCGTTATCACAACGGTTCACATCAATGCCAGGGGTGGCCAGTAATTGTTGTATCGCCGTTATTTTCCCGACAAGCATGTCCTTTGCAACATCCGCCGGACCGAGAGTCATGGCGGCATAGTGCAGAGGGGTGGCACCGATATGATCGCCGGCGTTAACGTTAATCTCCCGCCTTGCCAGCAGTAACTCCAGCACGGCGACATGACCGAACGCGGCGGCGCAATGCAGCGCCGTTGAACCGAGATGGTTAACGGCGTGGATATTAACGCCGGGCTGGGCCAGCAGTTGCGCGCTGATAGCGTCATCATTGTTCAGGGCGACAAAATGCAGGGCGCTGAGTCTATTCCGATCGGCGGCATTGACGTCTATTTTCGGCAGCGCAAGCAGTTGTCTGACGATAACGGGATGATGATGCCGGATCGCCTCCATTAACAGCGTCCTGTCATTTTCTGCTTTAGTGAGCGTGGCGATATCCAAGGCCATGGCTTGGCAAAACGGCACTATTCGCGTATTTCCCTGGCAAACTTGGGCAAATATTTGCTGCGCCAGCGCAGTTTTTTCAATGCGCCGAAACGCAAAAAGCGCCTCGTCCCGGTCGATACCGCCCAATCTCATCACATTAAGCAAATCACCCAAGTCCAGGTTGCGGAAAATAGCGGCCTTTATTTCGGATGGCATGGCGGCGAAATCCGGCCCGGAAGGCGGAACGACATTTTTTATCTGGAGGATAGGGCGCGCAGCAAATGCCCGGGCCATGTCCACGCCTTGGCTATGCACGATCGCGCGCCCGGCGAGGGCTTGCGCCTTTTTCTTCACCCGGCCGCCGGGGCGAGACAGTGTTTCCGGCCATGACGTTACCGATTGTATTTTTTTGAGGAAGCGTTGAGGCAACGATATCTCCTGAGAATATGGCAAACGGCGTTGCGTCGAAAATAAGCAGATTGGCGCAGGGGCCCCGGAAATAGGTAAACAAAAAGGATGCATAATGTTAAGCCTATAGGATACAAGGATTTTTATGATAATGGTTACAACAGGGAAATCAGCTTATTTTATCGCGGCTATGCGACGATGGCGGCGTCCCCCGACAGGCACGCAGGGATGGGGTGAATTTATTTTTCTGATTTTGAAGGGCTTTTTTTCATTATTGCGGCCGGCTAGAGTTGGGCGGAGGGTAAAGGGAGCCGCTTATAATGTTAATGCCCGTCAGTTAACGACCAGCAGCGTGCAACGGCACAGGCATTTATGCCAGGCAACGGGGGACGCCGGCAACGATTGCCCGCGCGCGGATGGCGCTAGCGCGAAGCCTTCGCCACGCGCTATCTTTACCTGGACGGGGTTAGTATTCCCACGTGTCGGGATTGATGCCCATTTCGCGCATCAGCTCCTTGGCGGCTTCGGGAATTTCGTCGCTACGTTCTTTACGCAGGTCGTTATCGTCTGGCAGCGGCTGGCCGGTAAACGCATGCAGGAACGCCTCGCAAAGCAGTTCGCTATTGGTGGCATGCCGCAGGTTATTGACCTGGCGCCGGGTTCTTTCGTCGGTCAGGATTTTGAGAACCTTCAGCGGAATGGATACCGTAATTTTTTTTACCTGCTCGCTTTTTTTACCATGTTCAGCATAAGGGCTGACATACTCACCTTTCCATTCCGCCATGGGATACCTTAACTCTCATCAAATGAATATAATATGCTAAAAACGGGCAGATTATGCCGTAACTGTCTGTCTCTCACTACCGTATGCCCGCTTATTTTGCGATTTATCAACTTTTCCTATCACCCCGCCCTCGACCTGGCCTGGCGGCTGCGGTAAAAAGTCAGTTAGATTTTAACACTTAAAACCCGCATAATTTTAGCTGTTATTAATGCATTGCTCAATCTATACGCAAAGAAGTTTAGATGTCCAGATGTATTGACGTCTATCGCCGGGCGGTTTACTCTTTGACCTTCACTCTCACGCACACAGTCAGGATGCGAGTACATGACGCGTAAGCAGGCCACCATCGCAGTTCGCAGCGGGTTAAATAATGATGAACAGTTCGGCTGCGTCGTTCCCCCCATCACCCTTTCCAGCACCTATAACTTTACCGACTTCAATCAACCGCGCGTGCATGATTACTCGAGGCGCGGTAACCCGACCCGGGATGTGGTGCAGCGCGCGTTGGCGGAACTGGAGGGCGGCGCGGGCGCGGTGATGACCAGCAGCGGCATGTCGGCGATACATCTTGTCTGTACCGTATTCCTGCAACCCGGCGATCTGCTGGTGGCGCCGCATGATTGCTACGGCGGCAGCTATCGCCTGTTCGACAGTCTGAGCAAACGCGGCGCGTACCGGGTCAAATTTGTCGATCAGGGGGATGCGGGGGCGTTGCAGGCGGCGCTTGACGAAAAACCCAAGCTGGTACTGATCGAAACGCCCAGCAACCCGCTGCTGCGGGTGGTGGACATCACCGCTATATGCCAGGCCGCCCATCGGGCGGGCGCCCTGTGCGTGGTGGATAATACCTTTATGAGCCCGGCCCTGCAGCAGCCGCTGGCCCTGGGGGCCGATCTGGTGGTGCACTCCTGTACCAAATACCTTAACGGGCACTCCGACGTGGTGGCCGGCACGGTGATAGCCAAGGACGACGCGCTTGCCACCGAGCTTGCCTGGTGGGCCAATAACATCGGCGTGACCGGCGCCGCCTTCGATAGCTATCTTTTGTTGCGCGGCATCCGAACCCTGGCGCCGCGCATACGCCAGCAGCAAAGCAATGCCCTGGATATCGTTGCCTATTTGCAACAGCAGCCGCTGGTGAAAAAATTATATTACCCCGGCCTGCCGGACAATGCCGGTCATGAAATCGCCTGTCGCCAGCAAAAAGGGTTCGGCGCCATGCTCAGCTTTGAAGTGAACGGCGATGAATCCGTGCTGCGCCGCTTTTTAGCCAGCCTGGAATTATTTACCCTGGCGGAATCCCTTGGCGGCGTAGAGAGCCTGATTTCCCATGCCGCCACCATGACCCACGCGGGTATGGCGCCTGCGGCACGCGCTGCGGCCGGTATATCGGAAACATTATTGCGGGTGTCCGTCGGCATTGAAGACAGCGAAGATTTAATTGCCGATCTGGAACAGGCTTTCCAGGCGGCGGCGAAGAGGTAGTTATGAGTGCTCTGGGAACGACGGTACGCTTGGCCGGCAGGCAACTGCACAAGTTTGGCGGCAGTAGTCTGGCCGATGTGAAGTGTTACCAACGGGTCGCGGGCATTATGGCCGATTACAGCCAACCCGGTGATTTAATGGTGGTCTCCGCGGCGGGCTCCACCACCAACCAGCTGATCAGCTGGCTTAAGCTGAGCCAAACCGATCGCCTTTCCGCGCATCAGGTCCAGCAGACCCTGCGCCGCTACCAGCAGCAACTGTTCGCCGGCCTGCTGCCGCCCGACCTGGCGGATGCGATGATGACGGAATTTATCCGCGATCTGGAGCGTTTGGCGGTATTGCTGGACGGCGCGGTGACCGATAGCGTGTATGCGGAAGTGGTCGGCCACGGTGAAATCTGGTCGGCGCGTCTTATGGCGGCGGTACTCAACTGCCAGGATATCGAGGCGGTCTGGCTGGACGCGCGGGATTTCCTGCGCGCTGAATATGCCGCCCAGCCGCAGGTAGACGAAGGGCGTTCATGGCCCTTATTACAGCAGCTATTGACCCAATACCCCAGCCAACGTCTGGTGGTCACCGGCTTTATCTGCCGCAATCAGGCCGGGGAAACAGTATTGCTTGGGCGTAACGGCAGCGACTATTCCGCCACCCAAATCGGCGCGCTGGCCGGTGTGGCCAGGGTGACCATCTGGAGCGACGTGGCCGGAGTCTATAGCGCCGATCCGCGCAAGGTGAAAGACGCCTGCCTGCTGCCCCTACTGCGATTGGACGAAGCCAGCGAGCTGGCGCGCCTGGCGGCGCCGGTATTGCATACCCGCACCCTGCAGCCGGTATCCGGCAGCGATATCGATCTGTTATTGCGCTGCAGCTATCAGCCGGAACAGGGGTCTACACGTATCGAGCGGGTACTGGCTTCCGGCACCGGGGCGAAAATCGTCACCAGCCACGACGATGTCTGCCTGATCGAGCTGACCATTGCGCCGCAGCACGACTTTTCCCTGGCGCAGAAAGAACTCGACCAGGCGTTAAAGCGCGCGCAAATCAAGCCGCTGGCGGTAGGCGTCCATCGCGATCGGCGGCTGTTGCAGCTGTGCTATACCTCCGAACTGGTCCATAGCGTGTTCCAGACCCTGCAGCAGGCGGAGCTGCCGGGAGAGCTTAAGCTGCGCGCAGGACTGGCGCTGGTGGCGATGGTCGGCGCGGGGGTTACTAAAAACCCGCTGCACTGCCATCGTTTTTACCAACAGTTAAAATATCAGCCGGTGGAATTTTTCTGGCAGGCGGAGGACGGCATCAGCCTGGTGGCGGTATTGCGCGTCGGTCCCACCGAACATGTGGTGCAGGGATTGCACACCTCGTTGTTCCGCGCCGAAAAGCGCATCGGCCTGATCCTGTTCGGCAAAGGCAATATCGGCTCGCGCTGGCTGGAGTTGTTCGCCCGCGAGCAGGAAAGCCTGTCGGCGCGCACTGGTTTTGAGTTTATCCTCAGCGGCGTGGTGGACAGCCGGCGCAGCCTGCTCAGCTATGACGGGCTGAACGCCAGCCGGGCGCTGGCTTTCTTTCATGATGAGGCCGTCGAGCAGGAGCCGGAAGACCTGTTTTTATGGATGCGCGCCCATCCCTATGATGATTTGGTGGTGCTCGATGTCACCGCCAGCGAAGCGCTGGCCGGACAATATCTGGATTTCGCCAGCTATGGTTTTCACGTTATCAGCGCCAATAAGCTGGCGGGCGCCTCCAGCGGTGACAACTACCGCCAAATCCGCGACGCCTTTGCCAAAACCGGTCGTCATTGGTTATACAACGCCACCGTGGGCGCCGGCCTGCCGGTTAACCATACGGTGCGCGATCTGCGCGACAGCGGCGACAGCATCTTGTCCATAAGCGGCATTTTCTCCGGTACCCTTTCCTGGCTTTTTCTGCAATTCGACGGCACGGTGCCTTTTACCGATTTGGTGGAACAGGCCTGGCAGCAGGGGCTGACCGAACCCGATCCGCGGGTGGATTTATCCGGCCAGGACGTGATGCGCAAGCTGGTGATCCTGGCGCGCGAAGCGGGTTATGAAATCGAGCCGAACCACGTGCGGGTGGAATCGCTGGTATCGCCCGACAGCGTGCTCGGGTCGGTGGATCAGTTTTTTGAGGACGGCCATGCCCTTAATGAACAAATGGTCCAACGTCTGGAGGCGGCGAATGAGATGGGCCTGGTGCTGCGCTATGTGGCGCGTTTTGACGCCAACGGCAAGGCGCGGGTCGGGGTGGAGGCGGTACGTCCCGAGCACCCGCTGGCGTCGTTGCTGCCTTGCGATAACGTGTTCGCCATCGAAAGCCGCTGGTACCGCGATAACCCGTTGGTCATCCGTGGGCCGGGCGCGGGCCGGGATGTTACCGCCGGCGCCATCCAGTCGGATTTGAACCGGCTGGCGCAATTATTATAATGCCATTCACGGGCGGAGAAATCCGCCCGCTGCTACCTGTGTTTATCTCCCCCTCTATTGAGCAGAATTCGGTATCTGCTTAATTAAACGAAGTATAACCTTAGCTTTGAAAATTCATTAATTTTTTGTCTGCTTCTGAAATTTATCATATTGTGTATTTTACTTATTGCCGTAAATATAGCGGGTAATACCCATCGTCAGTAGATAATAAAAGGAGTTGTCAAAGGATGAATGGATGCCATCAATTGCAGGCCGAATCCCTTAGTATCATCAAGACTAATCTCAAACCTCTACAGCAACAGAACGACTGTATCCCGGGGCTGAAATCATGTGTTAGCATAAAAAATAACTGCATCGCGCTCTATTTTGATAGATTGCCCAAGGAGATTATCGGCGATATTTTGGGTAGGCTACCGGTGCCGGACTTGATCCGATTGTCACAGACGACGCCAGATTTCGAGGCGGAATCTCAACGTATTCTGAATTTATTACAGGAAAAGTCTAAATCGGAAATTTATTTTCAATTGGTCGCCAGTGGCGATGATAGTGCCTTGCGTACTCTTATCAAGCTGGGCCAGAACCTCGACCATAGCATTGATCATGAAACGGGTAATACGCTATTGCATGAAGCGGTGAATGCTAATCAACCTACAGTAATGGAAGCCCTTTTAGAGCCAGGAACGATAGATGTTAATACCAAAAATCTTACAGGATTCACGCCATTGCTGATGGCGGTAAAAAAGGAAGATATTGTTGCGGTTAATAAGCTGATCAATGCGCCTGGCATTAACATGAATATTAGTTATGATATCAGTGATAGAGGTATTTATGGTTTTGGAGAATATGATTTTGTATTCGCCCTCTCGCATAAATATAATTCAGGCGCCACCGCTCTCCATTTTGCCGTCGATGCCGGTAATGTTGAGGTGTTCGACGCTATATGTAAAAATGAAAACACGGATGTCAATATTGTTGACCAGAACGGTAACACTGCTTTAATGAAAGCAATTTTCAAGAAACAAAATGAAATGGTTCGCCGGTTGTTAAAAAGAAATGATATTATTCTGTGCCAGCAAGACCAACGGTGTCGCGAATTGCTGCATACCGCCGTGCTGGGCGGCAATGATGATATCTTGCCGGATCTGCTGGAAACCCTGGCCGATGTAAATATTGAGGACCGTCGGGGCGACACCGCTTTGCATATTGCGGTGATAAAAGGCGCCAAAGAAACAGTCGACAGATTACTTACTGCGTCAAAGATAAATATTGATGCCCGCAACCGCGGACTGTGGACACCGCAACAAATAGCGCATTCCGGAGGATTTGCCGATATTGTACGTTTATTAGAACAAAGACGACTGCGCGACCGGCGGCCTCGGACATCAGAATCGGTTGAACATCACAGCGGCGGATAAAGTGAATTTTTTTCATAATGCGTGAAGATTACTCCCCATCCTGCCAAATGATTTTGTTGACTCCACTAACGATTTCAGTCAAATTCTATTTAGCCGTCTAAACGTATAGACGCATAAAACAACCGATCGCAACGGACCACCACCGGCGTAGAGTGTTAGTGAACCATCACACGCGTTAAGAGGAAAAGGTATGAGTTTTTTTCACGCCAATCAGCGGGAAGCCCTGAACCAAAACCTGGCTGAATTACAGGGCAGCATTAATGTCTCGTTTGAGTTTTTCCCTCCGCGCACCAGTGATATGGAGCAAACCCTGTGGCATTCCATCGACCGGCTAAGCGCCCTCAAGCCCACCTTTGTCTCGGTGACCTACGGCGCCAATTCCGGCGAGCGCGACCGCACCCATAGCATTATCAAGGATATCAAGGAGCGCACCGGCCTGGAGGCCGCGCCCCACCTGACCTGTATCGACGCCACCCCGGACGAGCTGAAAAAAATCGCCGAGGATTACTGGCATAGCGGTATCCGTCATATCGTGGCGCTGCGCGGGGATTTACCCCCCGGCAGCGGGGCGCCAGCCATGTATGCCGCCGATCTGGTGACATTGCTGAAAAAAGTCGGCGATTTTGATATCTCCGTGGCCGCGTATCCAGAAGTACACCCGGAAGCGAAAAGCGCGCAATCGGATTTGATTAACCTGAAAAAGAAAGTGGACGCGGGCGCCAACCGGGCGATTACCCAATTCTTTTTTGATGTGGAAAGTTACCTGCGCTTTCGCGATCGCTGCGTGGCGACCGGGATTGATACCGAAATTGTGCCCGGTATCCTGCCGGTCTCCAATTTTAAGCAGTTGCAGCGTTTTGCCGCCATGACCAATGTCAAGGTCCCTAACTGGATGACCAGTATGTTCGAAGGACTGGACGACGATGCCGAGACGCGCAAAATGGTCGGCGCGTCCATTGCCATGGACATGGTGAAAATCCTCAGCCGGGAAGGGGTGAAGGATTTTCATTTTTATACCCTCAATCGCGCCGATTTAACCTATGCCATCTGCCATACCCTGGGTGTGCGGCCGCAGATAGCCACCGCCCCGTCCGCGCGTTAAAAAGCATCTTCACCCGGCAATCATAAAAAAACCGGACCATAACAGGTCCGGCTTCAGGGTATAGAGATCAAGGTTTCACATTAACCGGTATTACGCATTCCCGCCGCCACGCCGGCAATGGTCACCATCAGCGCCTGCTCGACCCGTGGGTCGGGGTGTTCCTGCTGGCGCGAGCGATGCAACAATTCAGCCTGCAGTACATTCAGCGGGTCGGTATAAACATTGCGCAGCGCGATGGACTCCGCAATCCACGGCAGATCGGCCATTAAATGATCGTCGTTGGCAATGGTCAGCACCACGTTAATGTCGTCCGCCAATTGCTTGCGCAGCTGTTTACCCAGCGGCCAGAGCTTTTCTTCCACCAGGCGCTGATCGTAATATTCCGCCAGCCACAGGTCGGCCTTGGCGAACACCATTTCCAGCATGCCGATGCGGGTGGAGAAAAACGGCCAATCGCTGCACATGGCTTCCAGCTGATCTTGTTTGCCTTCTTCCACCGCTTTTTGCAGCGCCGCGCCGGCGCCCAGCCACGCGGGCAGCATCAGGCGATTTTGCGTCCAGGCAAAAATCCACGGAATGGCGCGCAGGCTCTCAACGCCGCCGGAGGGACGCCGTTTGGCAGGACGCGAGCCCAGGGGCAGTTTACCCAGTTCCTGCTCCGGCGTAGCCGAACGGAAGTAAGGTACAAAATCGGGGTTTTCACGCACGTAGCCGCGATACATATTGCATGAGGTGGTTGAAAGGTCGTCCATCAGGGCGCGCCATTCCTGCTTCGGTTCCGGCGGCGGCAGCAGGTTGGCTTCGAGGATCGCACCGGTGTACAGCGCCAGGCTGCTGATGGCCACTTCCGGCAGGCCGAATTTAAAGCGGATCATTTCGCCTTGTTCGGTCACCCGCAGGCCGCCCTTCAGGCTGCCCGGGGGTTGCGACAGCAGGGCCGCGTGGGCCGGCGCGCCGCCACGGCCAATAGAACCGCCGCGGCCGTGGAACAGCGTCAGGGCGATGCCCACTTTTTCGCAGGTTTTGATTAACGCGTCCTGCGCGCGGTATTGCGCCCATGAGGCCGCCATGACCCCCGCATCCTTGGCCGAATCCGAATAGCCAATCATGACCATCTGTTTGCCCTGGATAATGCCGCGGTACCAGTCAATGCTGAGCAGCTGGCTCATCACCTCATCGGCATTATTCAAATCGTCCAGGGTTTCAAACAGCGGCGCCACCGGCAGGATAAACTGGCAGCCGGCTTCCTTAAGCAGCAAATGTACCGCCAGCACATCGGAGGGCGTCTTGGCCATGGAGATGACATAGGCGGCAATGGAGCCTTCCGGCGCGTCGGCGATCACCCGGCAGGTATCGAGCACCTCGCGGGTTTCGTCGCTGAGCTGGTAATGACGGGGCAACAGCGGGCGTTTGGAGTTCAATTCGCGGATCAGAAACGCCTGTTTATCGCTTTCAGACCAGCTTTCGTAATCCCCCAGCCCCAGGTAGCGGGTGACTTCGCTTAACGCTTCCGTGTGACGCGTGCTTTCCTGGCGCACGTCGATACGCACCAGCTGGATGCCGAAGCACTTGATACGCCGTAGGGTATCCAGCAACTGGCCGCTGGCAATAATGCCCATGCCGCAGGCTTTCAGCGATTCGTAACAGGCAAACAAGGGCGCCCAAAGCTGATCGTTGTGCTCCAGCAGATCTTCCGGCGGCAGCACCAGCTCGCCCCTGAGTTTCGCCGACAGCCAGTTCTGGGTGCCGATCAATTGGGCGCGCAACCGCTTCATGATGACCCGATAAGGTTCCTGGATTTCGTCGCCGCCGGCCAATGCCCGTAGCTCCGGCGTGCATTCCGTCATCGACAGCTCGGAGACCAGTACCTGAATGTCGCGGATAAACAGATCGGCGGCTTTCCAGCGGCTTAACAACAACACGCGCCGGGTGATATCGGCGGTGACGTTGGGGTTGCCGTCCCGATCGCCGCCCATCCAGGAGGTAAATCGCACCGGCACGTTCTCCACCGGCAGTTTATAACCGAACACCGTTTCCAGCTGTTCGTTCAGTTCGCGCAAATACTGCGGCACGCCTTCCCACAGGCTGTTTTCCACATTGGCGAAACCCCATTTTGCCTCGTCCACCGGCGATGGACGGTTTTTGCGTATCTCGTCCGTATGCCAGTATTGCGACACCAGCTGGCGCAGACGCCGCATAATCTGTTTACGCTCATAGTCCGCCAGATCGCTGTGATCCAGCTGTTTCAGGCAGCTGTTGACTTCAACCATCATATGGATCAGGGTGCGGCGGGCAATTTCGGTGGGATGGGCGGTTAATACCAGTTCGATTGACAGTGACTCCACCGCGGCGCGAATATCTTTATCATCCAGCGCGTTATTCTCTTTCAGACGGGCAAAGACCTTACCCAGGCCTTCCGGGTTATTCGCCGCCTCGCCGTGGGGGGAAATGACGTGGAACTGTTCCGCGGTATTGGTCAGGTTCAAAAACTGACTGAAGGCGCGTGCCACGGGCAGCAACTCGTCATTGGATAAGTTCTGTAAAGTGGAAAGCAGTTCCTGGCGATGGGTTTCGCTACCCGCACGGGAGGACTTTGACAGCTTGCGGATGGTCTCTACCTTATCCAGGATATTCTCGCCCATCGCATCTTTTATGGTGTCGCCCAGAAGTTTCCCGAGCATACTAACGTTGCTTCGCATTGCCGAATATTGTTCGTTCATAAGGACCCTGATCCAACTCACCTGAAAATTTATTTCACCCGAATGACGTAAATCACCCACCGTTATCTAGCCATGTATCCATTCATTCGTCAAATGACATCAATTCACGCCATATAACATTAAAATCGCGTCAATTCTTGAAAGTTAACAACATGTAATGATTATAAGAAATACTTATCGCCATAAACCTGGCCGCGCCTTTCATACGGGGCCAGGCGCGCGAAGTCTGGGGCAAAGGACAAAAAGTCAGCGATGATCATTGCAGGCAGAAATGTCGTATCACTTGGGAAATTAATTCCCGCGTCGGTTTAATAAAGGCGGTATCAATATATTCGTCGGGCTGATGCGCCTGTTTTATCGATCCCGGGCCCAAGACGAGAGTGGGGCACAGCTGCTGGATAAACGGCGCTTCGGTACAATAATTGACCACATCGGTTTTGACGCCCAGCAACGTCTCCACCACTGCCACCAGACGATGGTCCGCCGGGCATTCATAACCGGGGATGGGCGGATGCAGGGCGGTAATGGTTAACCGTCCCGGCCAGCGCGCGCTTACCGGCGCCAGGGCCTCGGTCAATAACCCGTCCAGGTCGCCGAGCGTCAGGCCGGGCAACGGGCGGATATCCATATGCAGCTCGCAGCAGCCGCAAATGCGATTGGCGGAATCACCGCCGTGGATGTGGCCGAAATTCATGGTGGGGTAGGGGATGTCGAAGGCCGGGTGATGGTAACGTTCCTGCAACGTATTGCGTAGTATCATCAGGTGGGAAATGGCCTCGTGCATCAGTTCGATAGCGTTAACGCCCAGGCTCGGGTCGCTGGAGTGGCCTGATTGGCCCTGGATACGCACCGCATTGGAAATATGGCCTTTATGGGCGCGCACCGGCTGCAGCGAGGTCGGTTCGCCGATAATGGCGCAATCCGGGCGCAGCTCGCTGGACTGGGCGAAATAGCTGGCTCCCGCCATACTGGTTTCCTCATCGGCGGTGGCGAGGATATATAATGGCTTTTGCAGCTTGCTGGTATCGATATCGCGCAGCGTGTCGAGGATAAAGGCAAAAAAGCCTTTCATATCGGCGGTGCCCAGGCCATACAGCTTATTATTGTCTTCGGTCAGGGTAAAGGGATCGCGTGTCCAGCGTCCGTCGTCAAACGGGACGGTATCGGTGTGCCCCGTCAGCAGCAGGCCGCCGGCGCCGCTGCCGATACGGGCCAGCATATTATATTTGTTGCGCGTGCCCGGCACCGGCTGGATTTCGACCTGGAAACCCAGCGTCGTGAACCACCCCGCCAGCAAATTGATTAAGGTCTGATTACTTTGATCCAGGGCGCTGTCGGTGGCACTGATGGACGGCGTGGCGATCAGGGCGCGGTACAACTCCATAAACGGGGGTAATTTTGTCTTCACTGTTGACAGCCTTTAGTTTGGATAGTATCAATATTCATGCAATAATAGTGAATAAAAATACACTAACGTTGAGCGTAAAGTAAACGGATACTTACCAGACTACTACGCTTGACCTCGCGGGTGAACAGCGAATAGTTGCTTAAGCGACGACTTAGGCGACAAAGAGTTGCTGGAGATCCCTTCTCGTCGTGATAGCAAATCAAGAAGGTGAACAAAAGTCATGCTGAATACGCTGATTGTTGGTGCCAGCGGATACGCCGGAGCTGAGCTTGCGGCCTATCTCAACCGTCACCCGCATATGAACATAACCGCTTTGGCGGTTTCAGCGCAAAGTGCGGATGCCGGGAAATTACTGTCCGAACTGCATCCCCAGCTTAAGGGAGTGGTCGATTTACCACTGCTGCCCCTGACCGACGCCGCTGAACTGGCGAAAACGGTGGATGTGGTGTTTCTCGCCACCGCCCATGAGGTCAGCCACGATCTAGCGCCGGTATTCCTGGCCGCCGGCTGCGTGGTGTTCGACCTCTCCGGCGCGTTCCGCGTCAATCAGGCATCGTTCTACAGCCAGTATTATGGTTTTGAACACCAGCATGCCGACTGGCTGGCGAAGGCGGTCTACGGCCTGGCGGAATGGCAGGGCGAGGCGTTGCAGCAGGCCCAGCTGATTGCCGTGCCGGGCTGCTATCCCACCGCGTCCCAGCTGGCGCTCAAGCCGCTGGTCGACGGCGGTCTGCTTAACGGCGCCCAGTGGCCGGTGATCAACGCCGTCAGCGGCGTCAGCGGCGCTGGCCGGAAAGCGTCGCTTGCCACCAGCGTCTGCGAGGTCAGTCTGCAACCCTACGGCATATTTACCCATCGCCACCAGCCGGAAATCGCCGCCCATCTTGGCATCCCGGTGATATTTACCCCCCATTTAGGCAATTTTGCCCGCGGTATCCTGGCCACCATCACCTGCCGCTTAAACGCGGGCGTGACGGCGGGCGATGTGGCCGAATCCTATCATAACGCCTATCACGATAAACCCCTGGTACGGTTGTATGAGAAAGGCGTGCCGGCGCTGAAGGCGGTAGTGGGACTGCCGTTTTGCGATATTGGCTTCGCGGTGCAGGGCGAGCATTTAATCGTGGTGGCCACCGAAGATAATTTATTAAAAGGAGCGGCCGCGCAGGCAGTACAATGCGCTAATATCCGCTTTGGTTTTGCACAAACGCAGGCGCTGCTGTAACGGCTGGCGACGAGGTAATAAAAATAATGAATCCGTTAATTATAAAACTGGGTGGCGTGTTACTCGATAGCGAAGAGGCGCTGGAGCGTTTATTTTCGGCGCTGGACAGCTATCGCGCGCAGCATCAACGCCCGTTGCTGATTGTCCATGGCGGCGGTTGCCTGGTGGACGAGCTGATGAAAAAACTGGCGCTGCCGGTGACCAAGGTCAACGGCCTGCGGGTTACGCCGGCGGACCAGATTGATATCATCACCGGCGCGCTGGCCGGCACGGCCAATAAGACCCTGCTGGCCTGGTCAAAAAAACATGCCATCCCGGCGGTCGGGTTATGCCTGGGCGACGGCAATAGCGTCGATGTTACAACGCTTGATGAGAAACTCGGCCATGTCGGCAAGGCGCAGCCGGGTTCGCCGGCGTTGTTAAATACCTTGCTTGGCGCCGGTTACCTGCCGGTTATCAGCTCTATCGGCATTACCGCCGACGGCCGGCTGATGAACGTCAATGCGGACCAGGCCGCCACCGCGCTGGCCGCCACCCTGGGGGCCGATCTGATCTTATTGTCCGATGTCAGCGGCATTCTCGACGGCAAAGGCCAGCGCATTGCCGAAATGACCGCCCATAAAGCGGAGCAGCTGATAGCGCAGGGGATCATTACCGACGGCATGATTGTAAAAGTCAACGCGGCGCTGGATGCGGCCCGCACGCTGGGCCGTCCGGTGGACATCGCCGGCTGGCGGCATGCGGAGCAACTGCCGGCGTTGTTTAACGGCGAGCCCATCGGCACGCGCATCCTGGCCTGACGTTGCCGGCGGGATACCGGCTGGGTAAGATAACATGCGCGGCCGCATGGCTATCCGGGGGGCCTGGCGCAGGTTCAGCAGCATTTCCATGGGAGCGCCGTTTCCGGCGTCCCCTCATCATTCGGCATGGGCGCGCGGCGGCGAGCGCGCCGGCAAAAAAAATAATGGAGCACGGTTATGGCACTTTGGGGCGGACGGTTCAGCCAGGCGGCGGATCAGCGGTTTAAATCATTTAACGACTCGCTGCGCTTTGATTACCGGCTGGCGGAGCAGGATATTATCGGCTCGGTGGCCTGGTCGAAAGCGCTGGTTACCGTCGGTGTGCTGACGGCGGAGGAACAGCTGCGCCTGGAGGAAGCCCTGTCTTTTCTTCTGGAGGAAGTGAGTGCCGCGCCCGAGTCCATCCTTGCCAGCGACGCCGAGGATATTCATAGCTGGGTGGAGCAGCGCCTGATTGAAAAAGTCGGCGACCTGGGCAAAAAACTGCATACCGGCCGCAGCCGCAACGATCAGGTGGCCACCGATCTGAAGCTGTGGTGCAAGATGCAACTGTCCGAGCTGCTGGCCGCCGTGCGCCAGTTGCAAACCGCGCTGGTCGCCACCGCCGAGGTCAACCAGGACGCGGTGATGCCTGGTTATACGCATTTGCAGCGCGCCCAGCCGGTCACCTTTGCCCATTGGTGCCTGGCCTATGGCGAAATGCTGGCGCGCGATGAAAGCCGCCTGCGGGACACCCTAAAACGTCTTGACGTCAGCCCGCTGGGTTCCGGGGCGCTGGCCGGCACCGCTTACGCCATCGATCGCGACCAGTTGGCCGGCTGGCTGGGTTTTGCCACGGCAACGCGAAATAGCCTTGATAGCGTGTCCGATCGTGACCATGTGCTGGAGTTGCTGTCCAATGCCGCCATCAGCATGGTCCATCTCTCGCGTTTTGCCGAAGACCTGATTCTGTTCAACAGCGGCGAGGCGGCGTTTATCGAATTGTCCGATCGGGTCACTTCCGGCTCGTCCCTGATGCCGCAAAAGAAAAATCCCGATGCGCTGGAGCTTATCCGCGGCAAGTGCGGCCGGGTCCAGGGGGCGCTTACCGGCATGATGGTGACCCTGAAAGGGCTGCCGCTGGCGTATAACAAGGATATGCAGGAAGACAAGGAGGGCCTGTTCGATGCGCTGGATACCTGGCTGGATTGCCTGCATATGGCCGCGCTGGTGCTGGAAGGGCTACAGGTGAAGCGTGCGCGTTGCCGCGAGGCGGCGCAGCAGGGCTATGCCAATGCCACCGAACTGGCCGATTACCTGGTCGCCAAGGGCATCCCGTTTCGCGAGGCGCATCATATCGTCGGCGAGGCGGTAGTCGAGGCCATCGGCCAGGGCAAAGCCCTGGAAGCGCTGGAGCTGGCTGAATTGCAGGCGTTCAGCCCGGTTATTGGCGAGGATGTTTATCCGGCCCTGTCGCTGCAATCGTGCCTGGACAAACGCTCGGCAAAAGGCGGCGTGTCGCCGCAGCAGGTGGCGGCCGCCATTGCCGAGGCGAAAAACCGTTTGGCGTAGCTGTCAGGCCGGTTGCAGTAAAAACGCTTCCAGCTCTTCGCTGCCGCCGATATGGCGCCCGCCGATAAACACCTGCGGCACGGTGGAACGGCCGGTTACCGCGCGCAGACTGACGGTGGTGGCGTCTTTACCCAATGAGATTTCTTCATACTGGATTCCGTTGTCGCGCAGCATCTGCTTGGCTTTGGCGCAGAACGGACAGCCTGGTTTGGTAAACAGCGAAACGGACTCCTGGACTTTGCATTCCGGCGCCAGGTAACACAGCATGGTATCGGCGTCGGAAACTTCGAACGGGTCGCCCGGTTTGTTCGGTTCAACAAACATTTTTTCCACCACGCCGTCGCGTACCAGCATCGAATAACGCCATGAGCGCGGGCCGAATCCCAGCTCGGCTTTTTCCACCAGCATGCCCATGCCCTGGGTAAATTCACCGTTGCCGTCGGGGATAAAGGTAATATGTTCGGCGTTTTGGTCGGCTTGCCAGGCGTTCATGACAAACGTATCGTTAACCGAAATACAGACGATGCTGTCCACGCCGTGCTTGTGGAATAACCCGGCCAGCTCATTGTAGCGCGGTAAATGGCTGGAGGAGCAGGTAGGCGTAAAGGCGCCCGGCAGTGAAAATACGATAACCGTTTTATGCTTGAACAGTTCGTCGGAAGAGATATCGACCCAGTTGTCATCCTTACGGGTGTGGAAAGTAACCGATGGGACTTTCTTGCCTTCATGACTACTAAACATTGAAGAACCTCTTAACAGAAAAGAAAAAAGTGACTTTAACAGCTTGTCATACTGCGCGGGAATTATTATTAAGATTAACTATTGATAGGGATAATCGTTGATTGCTATCCTATCTATCGACGCGAACTATCGCGGCACGGAGGATGTTAATGAATATTCGCGATCTTGAGTATTTGGTGGCCCTGGCCGAGCACCGTCATTTCCGACGGGCGGCCGATGCCAGTCATGTCAGCCAGCCCACCCTAAGCGGCCAGATTCGTAAGCTGGAAGACGAACTGGGCGTGATGCTGCTGGAGCGCACCAGCCGTAAGGTCCTGTTCACCCAGGCCGGGCTGCTGCTGGTGGATCAGGCCCGCACGGTCCTGCGCGAAGTGAAAATACTGCGCGAGATGGCCAGCCAGCAGGGGGAGTCCATGTCCGGCCCATTGCATATCGGCCTGATCCCTACCGTCGGCCCCTATTTACTGCCGCATATTATCCCCACCCTGCATGAGACCTACCCGAAGCTGGAAATGTACCTGCACGAGGCCCAGACCAGTCAACTGCTGCTGCAACTGGACAGCGGCAAACTCGATTGCGCCATCCTGGCCTTGGTAAAAGAGAGCGAAGCTTTTATCGAAATCCCGTTATTCGATGAACCAATGCAACTGGCTGTTTATGCCGATCATCCCTGGGCGGACCGTGAACGTGTGCCGATGTCGGATTTATCGGGGGAGAAGCTGTTGATGCTGGAAGACGGCCATTGCCTGCGCGATCAGGCGCTGGGCTTCTGCTTCCAGGCCGGCGCCGACGAGGATACGCATTTTCGCGCCACCAGCCTGGAAACCCTGCGCAACATGGTGGCGGCCGGCAGCGGCATTACCTTGCTGCCCGCATTGGCGGTGCCTAATGAGCGTAAGCGTGACGGCGTCTGTTATATGAAATGCTATAAACCCGAGCCGAAACGCACCGTGGCGTTGGTCTACCGGCCCGGCTCACCGCTGCGCGCCCGCTATGAGCAGTTGGCCGAGTCGATACGCACCCATATGCAGGCCTATATGGGTACCGACTTAAAAGAGGCGGTTTAAGCCGTTCAGCGCCGCCACACGGAAGGCTTCCGCCATGGTGGGATAGTTGAAGGTGGTATTAACGAAATAATCGATAGTATTGCCTTCGCCTTTTTGCTCCATGATGGCCTGGCCGATATGGATGATCTCCGCGGCGCGCTCGCCAAAGCAGTGGATGCCGAGTATCTGCCGGGTATCACGGTGAAAAAGGATTTTCAGGCTGCCGACATTCATGCCGACAATCTGCGCGCGCGCCAGATGCTTGAACTGCGCCCGTCCCACTTCGTACGGCACCTTCAGCAGCGTTAATTCCTGTTCGGTTTTACCCACCGAGCTGATTTCGGGAATGGTATAGATACCGGTGGGTATATTTTCAATCAGCTGCACATTGGCCTGGCCCTTGATGATCACCTGTGCGGCGATTCGCCCCTGGTCATAAGCGGCCGAGGCAAGGCTTGGGTAGCCGATAACATCGCCGACGGCGTAAATATGCGTCAGGGCGGTCTGGTACATGCTGTTGACTTTAATCAGCCCCCGGCTGTCCGCCTCCAGTCCCACGTTGCCAAGGGACAGCGAATCGGTATTGCCGGTGCGCCCATTGGCATACAGCAGGCAGTCCGCGCGCATCCTTTTGCCGGAACGGAAGTGGACTTCCACGCCATTCTCGGTGCCTTCGATTTTTTCATATTCTTCGTTATGGCGGATAACCACGCCGTTTTCCCAAAAATGGTATGACAGCGCGTCCGACATTTCCTGGTCGAGAAAGGCCAACAGCCTGTCGCGCGTATTGATCAGATCCACCTTGACGTTCATGCCGCGAAAGATTGATGCATATTCACAGCCGATCACGCCGGCGCCATAAATAATCACATGCTGCGGATCGTGCTTTAAATCCAGGATGGAATCGCTGTCATAAATGCGCGGATGGGTGAAATCGACATCGTTGGGATGATACGGACGGGAACCACAGGCGATAACGATATGCGCCGCGCTGAAATGCTCGGCGGTATTATCCGGATACTGGACCTTGACGGTATGGGCATCCACAAAAGTTGCGTCGCCGGTAATAATCCGGCACTGATTACGTTCATAAAATCCCTGGCGCATCCGGATCTGCTGTTTTATCACGCTATCGGCGTGATGCAGGATATCGGCGAAGCTGGCGCGCGGCAGATGTTGACTACCGTTATACAGCGGATTCTGGTTAAATTCGATAATCCGGCTAACCGCCTGGCGCAGCGCCTTGGAGGGAATGGTCCCCCAATGGGTACAGCCGCCGCCGACGCTGTTATAGCGTTCGATAACCGCGACGCGGGCGCCCTGTTTCGTCAGTCCCATGGCGGCGCCTTCCCCACCCGGGCCTGAACCAATGATAATGGCATCGTAATCGTACTGTGGTTGCATACCGGCTTAGCCTATATTTATACAAAATCACAACGTCAATGTAACATTGTAGACGGGAGATCCCAATCTTAACGGCCTTTTTTCTTGGTCTATGGCACCGGCGCCTACGGCGAACAACATTACGTCAAAATTCGCAGTTTGTATCAACGCTGTTGCAACAAATTTTGATATAGTGGCATTTTTACCGGTAATGTGGGGCAGGTCAGGACTATGGGCGTCAGAGCGCAACAAAAAGAGCGGACCCGTCGTTCCCTTGTCGAAGCGGCCTTTAGCCAGTTAAGCGCCGAGCGTAGTTTTGCCAGCCTGAGCCTGCGCGAAGTAGCCCGTGAAGCCGGCATTGCGCCCACCTCGTTCTATCGCCACTTTCGCGATGTCGATGAACTGGGCCTGACCATGGTGGACGAAAGCGGCCTGATGCTGCGCCAACTGATGCGCCAGGCGCGCCAGCGTATCGCTAAAGGCGGCAGCGTTATCCGTACGTCGGTGGCCACGTTTATGGAGTTTATCGGCAATAACCCTAACGCCTTTCGCCTGTTGCTACGCGAGCGATCCGGCACTTCGGCGGCGTTTCGCGCCGCCGTCGCCCGGGAAATACAGCATTTTATCGCGGAGTTGGCCGATTACCTCGAGCTGGAAAACCATATGCCGCGCAGCTTCACCGAAGCCCAGGCCGAGGCCATGGTTATCATTGTCTTTAACGCCGGCGCGGAAGCGCTGGATGTGGACGTCAATCAGCGCAGGCTGCTGGAAGAGAGGCTGGTCCTTCAGTTGCGCATGATTTCGAAGGGCGCGTTTTACTGGTATCGCCGGGAACAGGAAAAGTCGACCGCCCTCTCTTTTGACGCAAGCAGGTAGATAATATGACGACACGACCCCTGGGTGAAAAAGGCACGCTCCTATTGGCGCTGATTGCCGGTTTATCCATTAACGGCTCCTTCGCGGCCCTGTTCAGCACTATTGTGCCTTTTTCCATCTTCCCGCTGATTTCGCTGGTGCTGTCGGTATACTGCCTGCACCATCATTATCGCGACTGCGCCATGCCGGAGGGTTATCCTTCCCTGGCGGCGGCAAGCTTCCTGCTGGGCCTGTTGATGTACAGTGCTATTATCCGGGTGGAATACCCGGTTATCGGCTCAAATTTTATTCCAGCCATCCTGATGGTGGTCCTGGTATTCTGGATTGGGCGCAAATTGAAACGGCTAGACAAAATCCAACGGGATTCATAAATTTCTTGAGCCTGGATTATTAAACAATAGCCAATACTGAACGCGAAGACCGCATCTGCTATTTTTAAATGACGTATAATCCGTCGTTTTACAAAATGAACTCCGCTATGCTCAAAGGTTGCTAATTTATCAAAGAGAAAAGTATAATTGTTAATTTTTTTGAATGCTATACAAAAATTTTCATTAAGATATTCTCTCCTGTTGTTTTTTATGTATTTATAGTAAAGTTTTTTTCCTGCGGTTAGCCTTGTAAAATATAAGCAAATGAAGTTTTACTTCAAGTAAAATAGGGTGTTAATTATGTGTAATTCTAATTTCTCCAACATAAATATTAGTAATACAATAATACATGACAATTTTTTTTATATTTCATCGGATGATGAGACTGACGATGAGTTTTCTGCGCGCCCCCTGTTTTCCCAGCCATTAGTCCAGATCAACAATGCTGTAATGACGCTACCTAAAATTTGCTATAAAGCAGGGGTTGCCCTGTCCACGGCGCTGTCGGCAAATAGCTATTTCCGAGGAATTTCTATTGTGACCAACCGAAATGAAGCACCCCCTATGGGTTCTACCAGCTTGCAGATATATGATCCGCAGTATAATATTTTCAACTATAAGCTATGTATGGGTATCATGGCGGCTTGTTTTGTCGCTGGGTTTACGCTCGGTAATATAAACTCGTTAATTAATAAGTTATTTAATTTTAATCGTATTGCTAGAGTTCCATTAGCTATGTACTGTATAGTCGCCTTATTCTATTTCTCTCTAGGCTTGTTATGGTACCCTCACTTTTCAAGTGCGCTTAATTATCTGTGATTCTTAAAAAGGCCTATGGCGGGGGGTATTCTTATGATGATAGGTAGAAATATCAGCCTTCAGTTTATCTTCGGATCGATTTTATGTAATAGAAAATTAGTTAGTATTGATAGGAGTTAATGATGCCTGTCTCAGACCCAACAATGCCGACCACAACAACCCATTGCCCTTTAGAGGAGATTAGCCAGGGGGATAATGGTTTCGGTCAGGGCGTTACGCGTTTTGCCAGATCATTTAGCGGCGCGGCCAACAGCGCCTTACCCTTTATCAAGACCCTGTCTGTAGTCACTTTGTCTGCCGCGTCGGCAATAGGTATCGTCTTTGGCGCCCAACGGCTTATCGCTGTTTCAATCCAAAATATCAGCAAGCCGCCCCCCGTTACCCATCTGGACGTCAGGGAATGGAAAGGCAAAATCATGGGCCTGGGTTTGAGCATCGGCATGTTGGGCGGCGGCGCTGCGGGATTCGCCGCAGGCTGTGCGCTAGAATCATGCAAATCATTTTGTGGTGCGGATCCGCTGCGTCATCGTGATAGTGTTTTTTATACCGTAGGAATTGGTTTTATCGTAGGCGCTTTAGCCGGTGTGGCTTATACAAACTTTATCGACATTGAACTGGACAATATTACCCAATAGGATAGTTAATCTGGTCAGGCGGCTACTGTAAGCGAACCGGCTAACTTCGGAATCAATTTTGCCGCTTGCAGGCACCGACCCGGGCGGTTGTTAGGAATATTACCGGCTTCGGGGAGTTTAACCTTTATTTGTGAAAATAGTCTATCAGCGCTTTCGTCTTTTTACATCGTTATGCCATTTAATCCCTTGCCGAGGAATCATTATATGAACCCTGAAATTAATAATCGAGAAAAGAATAATGCCGGGATGGTCAGCCAAGTGTCTCATGCCGATAAATATCACAATAATACGACAAGCAAATTTTTTAAGTTGATGACGAAATTGGCACGTGCCTGCAATTCCGCCACGGCGTTTTGTTGCTCTAATCCTTTATCGGTGATTTCCATCCCGCTTACCGTATCATTAACAAATAAGTTAATTTATGATTTGTTAGGTAGCCTGAAAGCCGCAAGGGCCGACCGATGCTACTTCCAGCTTGAGTTGGAAGGGTGCTGGAAACCGCTGCAAGATTGCAGGATTAACATTGATAAAACGTTAGCGATGGAAAAGTCTTGCGCAGAGTTGAAGGAGATATGCAGTGAAATCCGCACGAGATGCGATACAGAACAGTGGCGCCACGAGCTATTTGAAAATACGCTGGTAAATTGTTTCATGACCGGACTTATGGCCGGCGCTGCAGCCTTTGTAATAGATTATGTTTATCAAGCCGCCCATAACCAGTTTAATCATAAGCCTGGCATGTTAAAGATGTCCATGGTCAGTTTTTTTATGGGTGCGTTATTTTATCTCGGTCTCATGAAGATAAACGATACCGCTTTAGGCTTCGATTGCTAGTTCAGCGCCTTTGCTGTCCGCACCCCGGGAGCGGGCGGTCAAGCTGAAATGTCACCAGCATTGACTATGAGAGCGACAAATAAACATCCTTTAAGGAAAATCAGCGGCTCTAGGCGGGCACGAAGCATGCATAAGAGCCTCATTTTAGGTGCCATTGATCTATGGCTGCGTTTTGGCGGTTAACAGCACTCCGCATTCCATATGGCGGGTATAAGGAAATTGATCAAACAGCGCCAATCGTTCGATACGGTGGGTTTCCGCCAACGTTGTCAAATTACCGCACAACGATTCCGGGTTACATGAGATATACAGGATGCGCGGATACCCCTGCACCAGCCTGACGGTGGCATCATCCAACCCGCTGCGCGGCGGGTCGACAAATATGGTTTCGCAGCGGTAGCTTGCCAGGTCGATGTCCTTCAGGCGGGTAAACTCCCGCACCCCTTGCATGGCTTGGGTAAACTCCTCAGCCGACATGCGGATAATCTGCACGTTGGTCATTCGATTGGCGGCGATATTAAACTGTGCCGCTTCCACCGAAGGCTTGGCTATTTCCGTGGCCAGCACCCGGTTAAAATTGCCCGCCAGCGCCAGGGAAAAATTGCCGTTGCCGCAATACAGCTCCAGCAGATCCCCTTGTGCCGGTTCAGTGGCCGAGAGCGCCCACTCAAGCATCTGGATATTCACGGCGGCGTTGGGTTGGGTAAAGCTATTTTCGATTTGACGGTAAATGATTTCCCGTCCCGCCACCGGCAAGCGCTCATCGACATAATCACGGTCCAGGCAAATTTTGGTTTTGGTGGCGCGGCCAATCAGGTTGACCGCAAAACCCTGCGTCCTCAGATGATCGCGCAGCGCGCCCGCATGCTCGCGCCATTCGTCGTCTAACGGACGATGATAGATAAGGGTAATCACCGCTTCACCGCTCAGGGTCGTCAGGTAATCAAGCTGGAACAGCTTGCGCCGCAGGATCGGCGATGGCCGCAATGCGTCCATCATGGCGACCATCAATCGGTTCATCAGTTCGCCGCCGGCGGCGAAGTGATCGATGCGGATCCGGTCCTTGGTCTGCTGATCAAACATTATATGATACAAATCCTGCTCATCATGCCAGACCCGGAATTCAGCACGCATCCGGTAATGTTCGGGCTGCGAGCGGAATATTTCCGCCTCGGGCGCCTGAAACGCCGCCATCATCGCGTTCAGTCGAGCGGCTTTTTCCGCCAGTTGGGTTTCATACGCGCTAATGGGTAACGTCTCGTCGGTCATGATGATCTCTCGCTAATATCCGTTATTTGTACCACTTTATGGGGGATTGTAGGGGATAAACCGGTGATGTCCAGTGTTGTTGCGCTTATAAATAGTTTGATTATTAGTGCTATAGACATGCTTATCTCTTTGATTGTAGGATTATTGTCCGGTCTTTCGTAAGTTAAAAGGGAATCCAGTGGAAAGCTGGAGCTGACGCGCAGCGGTAAGGGGACTTCAGGGCGATCGCGCAAGCAGACACTGTCTTTATGATGGGAAGTCGTCGCCTGGCGTATTATACGCATCCCAAGCCCGAAAACCTGCCGGTATTCTGTCGCAATATCCCTGTTTATCGCGAGCCATCAAACATGGAACCTGCGGCATCCTATTTTATCATTTGGATGCTATGGCAATGCCTAAGATTAACAATACCGTGCTGCTGGCGCTCTGCGTCACGGCATTCTCCGGGTGGGCGCAAGACGGCGCCCAGGATCAGGCCGCGCAAATGATGGTCGTATCCGCCAACCGTTTTCCCCAGCCAATATCCACCGTACTGGCACCGACCAGCGTGGTTACCCGCAGCGATATCGACCGCGGCCAGATCAAATCGGTGGCCGAAGCGCTAAGCCGTCTGCCGGGCGTGGATATCGCCCAATCCGGCGGATTGGGGCAGCAAAGCTCACTGTTTATCCGCGGCACCGATTCAAGCCATGCCCTGGTGCTGATAGACGGCGTGAGGCTGAACCAGGCCGGCATCTCAGGTTCTTCCGACCTTAGCCAGATTCCGCTGTCCCTGGTGCAGCGCATCGAATATATCCGTGGCCCGCGTTCCGCGGTCTATGGGTCGGACGCCATCGGCGGCGTGGTGAATATCATTACCACACGCGAGCAGCCGGGCACCACCCTCAGCACCGGCATAGGGTCCCATGGCTATCAAACCTATGATGGCTCCACCCAGCAACAGCTTGGAGAGGACACCACCGCCACCGTTGCGGGCAACTATACCTATACCCATGGTTTTGATGTGCGCGCCAACCTGCCGGATACCTATGGCGATCCCGCGCAGCCCGACCGCGATGGTTTTATGAGCAAAACGCTGTTTGCCTCGCTTGATCATATCTTTAACCAGCAGTTCAGCGGTTTTGCCCGCGCCTATGGCTACGACAACCGCAGCGGCTATGACGGCAGCTACGCCTATACCGACCCTGATCATTTTGACGCGCTGCCCGATACCCGTAAACTCTACAGCCGTACTTACGATACCGGCATGCGTTACCAGGACGGGATCTACGCGTCGCAGCTGTCCTTTAGCTATAACCATACTCAGGATTATAACTACGATCCTCAATATGGACCCTATTCCGCCTCCGCCACCCTTGACGATTCCAAACAGTATAATGCGCAGTGGAGCAATACCCTGCAGACAGGCCATGGCACGGCAGGCGCTGGGGTGGACTGGCAAAAGCAGACCACCGAACCAGGCACCGGTTACCTTACCGACGGCTATGAGCAACGCAATACCGGTATCTACGCCACCGCTTCGCAGCTTGTCGGGCCGGTTACCCTCGAGGGCGCGGTGCGCGGTGATGATAATTCGCAGTTCGGCTGGCACGGCACGTGGCAAACCAGCGCCGCCTGGGAGTTCATTGAGGGCTACCGGCTTATCGGGTCTTACGGCACCGCCTACAAGGCACCCAACCTGAGTCAGCTTTACAGTGGTTTTGGCGGCAACGAAGATTTAAAACCCGAGGAGAGCAAGCAGTGGGAGGGCGGGATGGAAGGGCTGACCGGCCCGCTGACCTGGCGCGTCTCGGCATACCGCAACGATATCGACAACCTGATTGATTATGACACCAACGACGACACTTATAAGAATATCGGCAAGGCGCGGATCAAAGGTGTGGAATGGACCGGCTCGGTCTATACCGGCCCGCTGCAGCATCAACTGACGCTGGAGTACCTCGATCCCCGCGACGCCACCACCAATCAGGTGCTGGCGCGACGCGCCAAGCAGCAGGTGAAATATCAGCTGGATTGGCAGGTGGCCGATATCGACTGGTCGCTTAACTACCGTTATCTCGGCGAGCGTTACGATACCAACTACAACACGAATGACCGGGTGCGAATGGGCGGCGTCAGTTTGTGGGACATCGCCGCCTCTTATCCGCTAACCCCCCATCTGACGGTTCGTGGTAGAATAGCCAATCTGTTCGACAAAGACTATGAGACGGCTTATGGCTACCAGACCGCAGAGCGAGAATTTTATCTCACCGGAACTTATTCCTTCTGACGGTAGCAACATCAAACGGCCCACGATCCTGATTTTCGACTCTGGCGTGGGCGGTTTATCTATCTATGATGAAGTGCGGCAACTGTTGCCGGACCCGCATTATATCTACGTATTCGACAATGAGGCTTTTCCGTATGGCGAAAAGCCGGAAGACTTTATTGTCCAGCGGGTCGTGAATATCGTTGCGGCGGTGCAGCGCCTGCACGTGCTTGATATGGTGATTGTCGCCTGCAATACCGCCAGCACCATTTCCCTGCCGGCCCTGCGCGAGCGGTTTGAGTGCCCTATTGTCGGCGTAGTGCCGGCGATAAAACCCGCCGCCAAGCTAACCCGTAATGGTATCGTCGGGCTGTTGGCTACCCGCGCCACCGTGCACCGTAGCTATACCCATGAGCTGATCGCTAAATTCGCCGCGGATTGCCATATCATTACGCTTGGATCCGCCGAGCTGGTGGAGCTTGCTGAAGCCAAGCTTCATGGCGAAACCATCGCCCTGCCGGTGCTGCAGAAAATCCTGCGCCCCTGGTTGCGGCTTCCCGAGCCGCCCGACACTGTGGTCCTTGGTTGTACCCATTTTCCATTATTAGGCGACGAGCTTAAAGCGGTGTTGCCGGACGGTACCCGGCTGGTGGATTCCGGTTCAGCGATCGCCAAACGCGCGGCCTGGCTTATCGCCCATGAAATAGACGGTGCTTATTCGACGGAAGCGAACCAGGCCTATTGCCTGGTGGCTTCACCGCAGGCCATGGAGCTGGTACCGGTATTACAGCGCTATGGCTTCGTTTCGCTGGAAAAATTGCCGATGCAGCCTGCGGTTGTGTGATAATTCAGCGGTCGGCGCAATATGTGAAATAAGTACTTGTCAGGCTGGGGAAAGTCCCTATAATGCGCCTCCACTGACCGGGAACAAACGCTAACGCGATGCCGGGTCGGGAAGGGAAAAGCGCCCGGTTCGGGCAAATAAAAGCTTGACTCTTCAGCGGGAAAACGTAATATACGCAACCCGCGCCAGGTGAGATTGATGCACGCTGGCCATGCTCTTTAACAATTTATCAGACAATCTGTGTGGGCACTCACAAGACCGTATCGAAACACAAAATACCAAGTCTTGAAGAGTGAACAAACAGTTAATTCATAAGATTAACAGTATGACAATCTTTGAGCATCAAGCTTTTAATTGAAGAGTTTGATCATGGCTCAGATTGAACGCTGGCGGCAGGCCTAACACATGCAAGTCGAGCGGCAGCGGGAAGTAGCTTGCTACTTTGCCGGCGAGCGGCGGACGGGTGAGTAATGTCTGGGGATCTGCCTGATGGTGGGGGATAACTACTGGAAACGGTAGCTAATACCGCATAACGTCGCAAGACCAAAGTGGGGGACCTTCGGGCCTCACGCCATCGGATGAACCCAGATGGGATTAGCTAGTAGGTGAGGTAATGGCTCACCTAGGCGACGATCCCTAGCTGGTCTGAGAGGATGACCAGCCACACTGGAACTGAGACACGGTCCAGACTCCTACGGGAGGCAGCAGTGGGGAATATTGCACAATGGGCGCAAGCCTGATGCAGCCATGCCGCGTGTGTGAAGAAGGCCTTCGGGTTGTAAAGCACTTTCAGCGGGGAGGAAGGCGATAAGGTTAATAACCTTGTTGATTGACGTTACCCGCAGAAGAAGCACCGGCTAACTCCGTGCCAGCAGCCGCGGTAATACGGAGGGTGCGAGCGTTAATCGGAATTACTGGGCGTAAAGCGTACGCAGGCGGTCTGTTAAGTCAGATGTGAAATCCCCGGGCTTAACCCGGGAACTGCATTTGAAACTGGCAGGCTAGAGTCTCGTAGAGGGGGGTAGAATTCCAGGTGTAGCGGTGAAATGCGTAGAGATCTGGAGGAATACCGGTGGCGAAGGCGGCCCCCTGGACGAAGACTGACGCTCAGGTACGAAAGCGTGGGGAGCAAACAGGATTAGATACCCTGGTAGTCCACGCTGTAAACGATGTCGATTTGAAGGTTGTGGCCTTGAGCCGTGGCTTTCGGAGCTAACGCGTTAAATCGACCGCCTGGGGAGTACGGCCGCAAGGTTAAAACTCAAATGAATTGACGGGGGCCCGCACAAGCGGTGGAGCATGTGGTTTAATTCGATGCAACGCGAAGAACCTTACCTACTCTTGACATCCAGAGAAGTTTGCAGAGATGCGAATGTGCCTTCGGGAACTCTGAGACAGGTGCTGCATGGCTGTCGTCAGCTCGTGTTGTGAAATGTTGGGTTAAGTCCCGCAACGAGCGCAACCCTTATCCTTTGTTGCCAGCACGTAATGGTGGGAACTCAAAGGAGACTGCCGGTGACAAACCGGAGGAAGGTGGGGATGACGTCAAGTCATCATGGCCCTTACGAGTAGGGCTACACACGTGCTACAATGGCGCATACAAAGAGAAGCGAACTCGCGAGAGTAAGCGGACCTCACAAAGTGCGTCGTAGTCCGGATTGGAGTCTGCAACTCGACTCCATGAAGTCGGAATCGCTAGTAATCGTGGATCAGAATGCCACGGTGAATACGTTCCCGGGCCTTGTACACACCGCCCGTCACACCATGGGAGTGGGTTGCAAAAGAAGTAGGTAGCTTAACCTTCGGGAGGGCGCTTACCACTTTGTGATTCATGACTGGGGTGAAGTCGTAACAAGGTAACCGTAGGGGAACCTGCGGTTGGATCACCTCCTTACCGAAATAGATACTAATTGTGTAGTGTCCACACAGATTGTCTGATAACTGTAACGAGCAAGAAAAACCTTCTATAGGCTTGTAGCTCAGGTGGTTAGAGCGCACCCCTGATAAGGGTGAGGTCGGTGGTTCGAGTCCACTCAGGCCTACCAGTTCTACTTACCCTGGTCATTTTCACCGCTGCGTGACTCATGTGCTTGCGCACACTGCGTTACTCGCGCCGAAACTGTCTGCGGCTAAGCGAACTGGCTATCGTACCGAAATCCTCCCCGATGTGACATTGCTGAGTATCCTTAACCGGTGCCCGGTCATAAGCGCATGGAAAAGAATGCGGTGGATATAAAAAGGTTAAACGACTTGGGGCTATAGCTCAGCTGGGAGAGCACCTGCTTTGCACGCAGGGGGTCAGCGGTTCGATCCCGCTTAGCTCCACCATTTCCTGACGGGATGGGTGGTAAGATTGTCTGGTTTTTCTTATTTATTTCAGAGCACATTGTTATGCAACCGCGTATCAGTATGCTGCGAAATACATGCTCTTTAACAATCCGGAACAAGCTGAAAATTTGAAAAAAACATGCTGAGCAAAATCAGTATGCGATTCTCTCAAAGCAAGCAAACCTAATGATTGCCGTGTCGATGGCAATCTCTGTAGCCCAGGCGAGGGTTTACTCTCACCAGGGTGAGACTGTGCGAACAGTGTCAGGGCAAGGCGCACGGCGCGCAGCCAGCGGAGTGGACTCAATGTCCATGAGCATGGCGAGCACCGCGCAACGATGCCATGGCGGTGTGCAGCCAGTCGCAACACAGACACTTTAGGGTTGTGAGGTTAAGTGAATAAGCGTACACGGTGGATGCCTAGGCAGTCAGAGGCGATGAAGGACGTGCTAATCCGCGAAATGCGCCGGTGAGCTGATATGAAGCGCTATCAGCCGGCGATGTCCGAATGGGGAAACCCAGTGCAATTCGTTGCACTATCATTACGTGAATCCATAGCGTATTGAGGCGAACCGGGGGAACTGAAACATCTCAGTACCCCGAGGAAAAGAAATCAACCGAGATTCCCCTAGTAGCGGCGAGCGAACGGGGAACAGCCCAGAGTCACCATCAGCATTTGTATCAGGAGAACGGTCTGGAAAGTCCGGCAACACAGGGTGATAGCCCCGTATCCGAAGGTGCAAGTGCTGTGAGCTCGATGAGTAGGGCGGGACACGTGATATCCTGTCTGAAGATGGGGGGACCATCCTCCAAGGCTAAATACTCCTGACTGACCGATAGTGAACCAGTACCGTGAGGGAAAGGCGAAAAGAACCCCGGCGAGGGGAGTGAAATAGAACCTGAAACCGTGTACGTACAAGCAGTGGGAGCCTTGATTTATCAGGGTGACTGCGTACCTTTTGTATAATGGGTCAGCGACTTATATTCTGTAGCAAGGTTAACCGTTTAGGGGAGCCGTAGGGAAACCGAGTCTTAACTGGGCGTTAAGTTGCAGGGTATAGACCCGAAACCCGGTGATCTAGCCATGGGCAGGTTGAAGGTTGGGTAACACTAACTGGAGGACCGAACCGACTAATGTTGAAAAATTAGCGGATGACTTGTGGCTGGGGGTGAAAGGCCAATCAAACCGGGAGATAGCTGGTTCTCCCCGAAAGCTATTTAGGTAGCGCCTCGTGAATTCATCTTCGGGGGTAGAGCACTGTTTCGGCTAGGGGTCCACCCCGGATTACCAACCCGATGCAAACTGCGAATACCGAAGAATGTTACCACGGGAGACACACGGCGGGTGCTAACGTCCGTCGTGAAGAGGGAAACAACCCAGACCGCCAGCTAAGGTCCCAAAGTCATGGTTAAGTGGGAAACGATGTGGGAAGGCATAGACAGCCAGGATGTTGGCTTAGAAGCAGCCATCATTTAAAGAAAGCGTAATAGCTCACTGGTCGAGTCGGCCTGCGCGGAAGATGTAACGGGGCTAAACCATGCACCGAAGCTGCGGCAGCGATACCTTCGGGTATTGTTGGGTAGGGGAGCGTTCTGTAAGCCTGCGAAGGTGGCCTGTGAGGGCTGCTGGAGGTATCAGAAGTGCGAATGCTGACATAAGTAACGATAAAGCGGGTGAAAAGCCCGCTCGCCGGAAGACCAAGGGTTCCTGTCCAACGTTAATCGGGGCAGGGTGAGTCGACCCCTAAGGCGAGGCCGAAAGGCGTAGTCGATGGGAAACAGGTTAATATTCCTGTACTGGGTGTGACTGCGAAGGGGGGACGGAGAAAGCTAGGTTCGCCGGGCGACGGTTGTCCCGGTTTAAGCGTGAAGGTGGAAAGAGCAGGTAAATCCGCTCTTTTATTCAACACTGAGGCGTGATAACGAGCCACTACGGTGGTGAAGGAATTGATGCTACGCTTCCAGGAAAAGCCTCTAAGCTCCAGGTCACATCGAATCGTACCCCAAACCGACACAGGTGGTCAGGTAGAGAATACCAAGGCGCTTGAGAGAACTCGGGTGAAGGAACTAGGCAAAATGGTGCCGTAACTTCGGGAGAAGGCACGCTGGCATTAGGTGGAGGGACTTGCTCCCCGAGCTGAAGCCAGTCGCAGATACCAGCTGGCTGCAACTGTTTATTAAAAACACAGCACTGTGCAAACACGAAAGTGGACGTATACGGTGTGACGCCTGCCCGGTGCCGGAAGGTTAATTGATGGGGTTATCCGCAAGGAGAAGCTCTTGATCGAAGCCCCGGTAAACGGCGGCCGTAACTATAACGGTCCTAAGGTAGCGAAATTCCTTGTCGGGTAAGTTCCGACCTGCACGAATGGCGTAATGATGGCCAGGCTGTCTCCACCCGAGACTCAGTGAAATTGAACTCGCTGTGAAGATGCAGTGTACCCGCGGCAAGACGGAAAGACCCCGTGAACCTTTACTATAGCTTGACACTGAACATTGAGCCTTGATGTGTAGGATAGGTGGGAGGCTTTGAAGTGTGGACGCCAGTCTGCATGGAGCCAACCTTGAAATACCACCCTTTAATGTTTGATGTTCTAACTCCGGCCCGTAATCCGGGTCGAGGACAGTGTCTGGTGGGTAGTTTGACTGGGGCGGTCTCCTCCTAAAGAGTAACGGAGGAGCACGAAGGTTAGCTAATCACGGTCGGACATCGTGAGGTTAGTGCAAAGGCATAAGCTAGCTTGACTGCGAGAGTGACGGCTCGAGCAGGTGCGAAAGCAGGTCTTAGTGATCCGGTGGTTCTGAATGGAAGGGCCATCGCTCAACGGATAAAAGGTACTCCGGGGATAACAGGCTGATACCGCCCAAGAGTTCATATCGACGGCGGTGTTTGGCACCTCGATGTCGGCTCATCACATCCTGGGGCTGAAGTAGGTCCCAAGGGTATGGCTGTTCGCCATTTAAAGTGGTACGCGAGCTGGGTTTAGAACGTCGTGAGACAGTTCGGTCCCTATCTGCCGTGGGCGTTGGAAGATTGAGAGGGGCTGCTCCTAGTACGAGAGGACCGGAGTGGACGCACCACTGGTGTTCGGGTTGTCATGCCAATGGCATTGCCCGGTAGCTACGTGCGGAAGAGATAACCGCTGAAAGCATCTAAGCGGGAAACTTGCCTCGAGATGAGTCTTCCCTGTGGCTTTAAGCCACCTGAAGGGACGTTAAAGACGATGACGTTGATAGGTCGGGTGTGTAAGCGCAGCGATGCGTTGAGCTAACCGATACTAATGACCCGTGAGGCTTAACCTTACAACACCTAAAGTGTTTGACGCGAAGAGAGCGTTGCCCCGAGGGGCGGCGAGAGAATTTTCAGCGAAGTTCCGGATAAAGGCCGATGGTCATCAGTAACAGGATGACGGTTGGTAACGAATTTGCCTGGCGGCACTAGCGCGGTGGTCCCACCTGACCCCATGCCGAACTCAGCAGTGAAACGCCGTAGCGCCGATGGTAGTGTGGGGTCTCCCCATGCGAGAGTAGGGAACTGCCAGGCATCCAATTGACGAAGCCCTCTGTGAGAACAGAGGGCTTTTTCATGTCCGTGACCCTGGCGGTTCGCTACTCGAGTAAGAGAGTAGGACCACCGGCAACGCCGGTGGAACGGAGCCGCAGGCGACGGCCCTAAGGCGGCTGTCGCAGCCAGGCATATAATAAAATAGGCCATAGTGTGATAGTAGTAAATGGCCGCTTTATATAATATATTTATCCCAATATCATCTTTTAATAGTTTATGTAATAAAATTGCTGATATTTTACTAAATACTCAAGATTAATATTATCATCAAAGCGAGTATTTATAATAGACCGGATGGTTGTTTGATTACTGTTTATGGGCTGATCTATATTATGAGACACAATTAAATCAGTCAGGATTTTTATGAAATGATCAATAACCATAGAGAGATTAACAACCCATATGTATTGGGGATGAATAATCAGCCACTTTGTTCTCTAAAGGAACTTCCGAATGGTCGGATATTGTCAGAAGTAAGTAATGTAAGCTTACCACTGATTATAGGTGCTAGCGCAAGCACCGATGACGACCTCGATTTATCAGAGGTGTGGTCCCGGAGTCTGAAGAGTTTAAAAGAAGATGCTATATTCAGGCAAACCATTGACGCCAGTTTGTCCTCCGCTAACCTGCCCTCCGGTGAAAAGGATGATGATTTCCTAAGGGCACTGGCTGCCAGCCAGCAAAGCGCCCTTGAAGATGAGGAGATCAGGCGAGCAATGGAAGCAAGTTTGGCCAGCACCACTTCCGTAGGAAATGGCCGTGTGGGCATGGCAGGGCCTGCAGCCGAGGCAAATAAGAATACGGTACAGCTCGAAACGCAGGCAATGGCCCATCTCAGCGCGATGCCGGCGTTAGAAAAGTTTCTATCTGAAACGGGATACGTTATACGGGATAGTAGTGGTGAGAATAACAATTGCTTATTTCATTCCATTGTCCAGTGTATTTACCACGATAAAGGAATTACCGACTCTATCGGGCATAAAGCATTTGAGCTGCGTATGTTTTATGATGCAGTAAAACCAGGAAGTGAAAACCAAGGCCTCTTTTTTGATAACAATAATTCCACGGGTAGTAATAGCGGCGACGCCACTTTTATTGTTAATTTAGTCAATCAGGCTCTTGGTGAAAACATCAAGGTTAAATTGATTTCTCCTAATATTGTAGATGACGGTAATCACTACATTACTGAAGGAGAGTACTCTGGCGATGAGGCGGATAATAATAGCCCTGTACGCGAGATTATAATCTTAAATACTCCTGGTCATTATCAATCGGTGGTTAAAATAGCGTAGCACGGCAAATCCAGCGTTTCGTAACGGTGATAAAAGGAAATGTTGGGGAAAATGCAGATAGTCTGGTCATGTTTACACTTTTCTTATCATAACGGCCTCATACCCTAAGGGGTAACGGAATCCTGCCCGCCAGATCGGGAAGGCGCTAAAGTTAGTCGCTGAAATCCGTCCCGATCGGGTAAACTAGGCTCAAGAGTGATTAAGAAAGGTTTTTACCATGACAATGCATGGTGTGGCGTTAAAACACCTGAATACCTTTGCCATCGACGCGGTAGCCGCCCATATCGCCACTGCCCATACCGAAACTGAATTGTTGACGCTTTGGCGCGACGCCCAACGGCGGCCTGGAGCGGTACTGCTGCTGGGCGGCGGCAGTAATGTCCTTTTTTTGGAAAATTTTGCCGGCACCGTATTGCTAAATCGCATTAAAGGAATACAGGTCAGCGAAGACAACCATGCCTGGCATCTGCATGTCGGCGCCGGCGAGGACTGGCATGGACTGGTGTCCTTCGCGTTGGCGCAGGACATGGCGGGGCTGGAAAACCTGGCGTTAATCCCCGGCCGTGTCGGGTCCGCGCCCATCCAGAATATCGGCGCCTACGGCGTGGAGCTGGAATCGGTATGCGAATACGTCGATCTGCTTGATTTGAATAACGGCGAGAAGATACGCCTTAGCGCCGCGGAGTGCCGGTTCGGTTATCGCGACAGTGTGTTTAAACACCGTTATCGGGCCAGCTACGCTATCGTGGCGGTGGGGTTTACCCTGGACAAAACCTGGCGCCCGGTGCTTACCTACGGCGATCTTGTCCGCCTGGATAGCCGGACCGTCACCCCGCGCCAGGTTTTTGATACCGTTTGCGCCATGCGCCGCAGCAAATTACCCGACCCCGCCATTACCGGCAATGCCGGCAGCTTTTTTAAAAATCCACTGGTCGGCGCTGAGGACGCACGGCGCCTGTTGCAACGGTATCCCGATGCGCCGCACTATCCGCAGCCGGACGGTAGCGTAAAACTGGCGGCGGGATGGCTGATAGATCGGTGCGACCTGAAAGGCTATGTGCTGGGCGCCGCCGCGGTGCATGCCAAACAGGCGCTGGTATTGATCAATAACGGCCAGGCTGATGGGCGGGCTATCGTCGCGCTGGCGAAACTGGTGCGCAATAGCGTAGCGGAACGGTTTAACGTCTGGCTGGAGCCAGAAGTGCGGTTTATCGCCGCCGGCGGTGAAGTAGACGCGGTGGATACTCTGTCATGAAAGATATCACCGTTCCGCTAAAATTAATCGGGCTGCTGGCCGACGGGGAATTCCACTCCGGCGAGCAGTTCGGCGATTCGCTGGGCATGAGCCGCGCGGCCATCAATAAACATATCCAGACCCTGCGGGAGTGGGGTATTGATGTTTTCACCGTTCCCGGTAAAGGGTATCGCCTCTATGCCCCGCTGCAACTTTTGGATGAGGGGAAAATCCTGTCGCTGCTGCCGCGGGGCGGGGTCACGGTGCTGCCGGTGATTGATTCCACCAATCAGTACTTGATGGAGCGCACCGCCGTCCTGCGCTCCGGCGACGCCTGTGTCGCAGAGTACCAGATGGCGGGACGGGGGAGGCGCGGCCGGCAATGGGTCTCGCCGTTTGGCGCCAATCTCTATCTGTCCCTGTATTGGCGGCTGGAGCAAGGCCCGGCGGCGGCGATCGGCCTTAGCCTGGTGATCGGCATCATCATGGCGGAAGTGCTGCATGAACTGGGCGCGCGCGAGGTGCGGGTAAAATGGCCTAACGATCTCTATCTGCACGATCGCAAGCTGGCCGGCATCCTGGTGGAGATCAGCGGCAAGGCAGGCGATGCCGCGCATCTGGTGATAGGCGCCGGAATTAACCTGGCGATGAGGGAAGCGGCCGAGCCGGTCATCAATCAGGGCTGGATTAATTTACAGGAAGCGGGTATCCAGATCGATCGTAACGCTCTGGCCGCGAAGCTTATCAACGGGCTCAGGCTGGCATTGCCGATTTTTGAACGGGACGGCTTCGCCGCGTTCGTAACGCGTTGGCAGGCACTGGATAACTTTTATCATCGCCCGGTTAAGCTGCTGATTGGCGAGCGTGAAATCAAAGGTATTTCACGCGGCATCGATGCGCAGGGGGCCTTGTTGCTGGAACAAGACGGTAAGGTAAAAGCCTACCTCGGTGGTGAAATCTCGCTGCGGGGACTTTGACATGTTCATCCCGCGCGGGGTCATATGGCTACGGCCAATAATGCCGTAACAGACAATCACTGACGATTTATAGGGCGCCGTTTCCTGTTATTTATGGATTACAGCGCGCCCGGACGTTATGGACTATTTCCGCAGCCTGATATTCCCCACTGCGTGATTGGCGCTTTTGGATAAAATCAGACTCGCGCGCTCACGCGTGGGCAGGATATTTTCTTTCAGGTTTAATCCGTTAATTTCTTCCCAAAGCTGGCTGGCAATTTGTACGGCTTCTTCTTCCGTCAGCTTGGCATAATTATGAAAGTAAGAATGCGGATTGGAAAACGCACCCTGCCGAAAACGCAGGAAACGGTTGATATACCAGCTTTTTAGTAAATCTTCCGGTGCATCCACATAAATGGAAAAATCGACGAAATCGGAAACAAAAACATGATGGGAGGCATGCTGATAATCCATGCCACTCTGCAACACGTTTAATCCTTCAAGAATTAATATATCGGGTTGCGAGATGACTTTATTATCTTCCGGCACGATATCGTAGATCAGATGGGAATATACCGGAGCAGTAACTTCACTGGCGCCTGATTTTACTTCGGAAACAAAATTAACCAGGCTGCGCATATCGTAGGATTGCGGGAATCCCTTTTTCTTCATTAATTCCCGTTCTTTCAGTACGCGGTTGGGATATAAAAAACCATCGGTGGTGACCAGCTCGACCGAGCGGTGTTCAGGCCAACGGCTCAGCAACGCCTGTAATACGCGCGCGGTGGTGCTTTTACCCACCGCCACGCTGCCGGCAATGCCGATAACATACGGGATGTGCTGGCCGTTGGTGCCAAGGAACTGTTCCAATACCGCCTGGCGGCGCAGATTGGAGCTGATGTAGAAATTGATTAAACGCGAGAGCGGCAGATAAATTTCCGCCACTTCATCAAGGGAAAGATCTTCGTTAATCCCTTTCAGTTTTATTATTTCTTCCTGGGTTAACGTCAGGGGAACCGTATCACGCAAAGCGGCCCATTGCTGCCGGTTGAACTGAAGATAGGGTGTGGTAAGTGATTGATCACGATTTATCATAAGCTTAGCCAGCCTGTTGCGCAGGTCCAATCGGGGCAGCCGAGCCCACCCGGAACGAAAACAAGCTGCATAGTATAGACAGCTTCGTTAACATCGTAGAGTGTTTTTTCTGCTTAAACCATGGAATCTTGACAATGGGCGGAAGGGTACGGCCCGGGGACACTTGGGTCACAGGACAAAGATCCGTACCCGCCGCTTATGAGCTTAGCTGGCGATGGCGTTTAGCTGCTGGTTGACGGCGAATAAGCGTTTGTAATAGATAACCGTGGGATGGTAATAACCGTCCGGCGTGCAGGCGTAATCGGGAATTTCACCCAGGCAGCGGTAGCCGAGCGCGCGGTAAAAGGCTTCCGCGGGGGAACCGGATTGGGTATCCAGGTAGAGCAGGCCGCGCTGCAGATCGCGGGCGGTGCGCTCAAGGGCGCCTATCAGCGATTTCCCAATCCCTTCGCGCCTGGCGCGGCTGTGCACCAGGAGTTTTTGTATTTCCGCCCGGTTTTGCCCGTTTGGCTTACGGCATAACTCCAGCTGGATACTGCCGACAATGCCCCGCTCGTCACGTGCAATCCATAACAATAAGTCATTCTTAGCCATGGCGGAGCGCAGGCCGTGGATATAGCCCTCCGCCTCATCCTGGGTCAGGGGATTGGTGTAGCCTACCGAGGCGCCGTACGCAACGGCGTCCCTCAGCAGGCCTGCGAGCTCGCTGCGGTAAACGGGAAGCGTGGCGGCATTCAGCTGTACTATTTTCATGATGTCATCCTCCGGCCGGTGATATCACAGATACTACGGTATAAATAAAGCAAGACGCGTGCCAGCTGGCGATCATGGCCAACAGAGGCACCGTGCGGGAAGCGGCGATGTTCCGGGCGCCACGGCGGTGCAATACGCCCATCGTGGTGCAGACTCGCCCTGGCCGGCCGGGGCGCTTCTCTCGGTGCATGAATAACAAACAAATTTGTGAGACATTTTCTAATTTTGGGTATTTTATGAGCGAAAGTGCGATTTACGCGATTTTTTTGTTGCATAGGTCGCCGGCTCTACCTAGAATGCGCTGCACTTGATGCCGGCATAGCTCAGTTGGTAGAGCAACTGACTTGTAATCAGTAGGTCGAGGGTTCGACTCCTTCTGCCGGCACCAACAAAAATCTGGTGGGGTTCCCGAGCGGCCAAAGGGAGCAGACTGTAAATCTGCCGTCACTGACTTCGAAGGTTCGAATCCTTCCCCCACCACCAAATTCGCCGCGGGCAACCAAGGCAATCCCTGATGCAAAGCAACATTATGCGTCAGGGGGAAGGTTGAGAACCTTCGATTAAGGTTCGAGTCGAGCAAAGCGAGACAACGTCGCTTGCGACGGCCCGAAGGGTGAGGAACGAAGTGACGAATAATCCTTCCCCCACCACCAAATTCGCCGCGGGCAACCAAGGCAATCCCTGATGCAAAGCAACATCATGCGCCAGGGGAAGGTTGAAAACCTTCGACCAAGGTTTGTATGATATGAACCTTTCAACAATCTACAGAAATATCAGGTAGCCGAGTTCCAAGATGCGGGCATCGTATAATGGCTATTACCTCAGCCTTCCAAGCTGATGACGTGGGTTCGATTCCCACTGCCCGCTCCAAATGTGCTGATATAGCTCAGTTGGTAGAGCGCACCCTTGGTAAGGGTGAGGTCGGCAGTTCGAATCTGCCTATCAGCACCACTTCTAGTCTCCCTCCTGATTCACTTTCTGTTAGAAAATAAATTTATCAGGCCTATGTCTGGTTAATGTGGTGATACCACCGATTTATTCGTGTCTTAGAGGGACAATCGATGTCTAAAGAAAAGTTTCAACGTACAAAACCACACGTTAACGTCGGTACTATCGGCCACGTTGACCATGGTAAAACGACCCTGACCGCCGCCATCACTACCGTGCTGGCCAAAGCTTACGGCGGCAGCGCCCGTGCTTTCGATCAGATCGACAACGCGCCGGAAGAAAAAGCCCGTGGTATCACCATCAACACGTCCCACGTTGAATACGACACCCCGGCCCGCCACTACGCGCACGTAGACTGCCCGGGACACGCCGACTATGTGAAAAACATGATCACCGGCGCCGCCCAGATGGATGGCGCCATCCTGGTGGTTGCCGCAACCGACGGCCCGATGCCGCAGACCCGCGAACACATCCTGCTGGGCCGCCAGGTAGGCGTTCCTTACATCATCGTCTTCATGAACAAATGCGACATGGTCGATGACGAAGAGCTGCTGGAACTGGTTGAAATGGAAGTGCGCGAACTGCTGTCCCAGTACGACTTCCCAGGCGACGACACCCCGGTAATCCGTGGTTCCGCGCTCAAAGCGCTGGAAGGCGACGAAGCCTGGACCTCTAAAATCCTGGAACTGGCCGAAGCCCTGGATTCCTACATCCCGGAACCGGAACGCGCAATCGACAAACCGTTCCTGCTGCCCATCGAAGACGTATTCTCCATCTCCGGCCGCGGCACCGTGGTAACCGGTCGTGTGGAACGCGGCATCGTTAAAGTGGGCGAAGAAGTTGAAATCGTCGGCATCAAGGATACCGTCAAGACCACCTGTACCGGCGTTGAAATGTTCCGCAAACTGCTGGACGAAGGCCGTGCCGGTGAAAACGTCGGCGTTCTGCTGCGCGGCACCAAGCGTGACGACGTGGAACGCGGCCAGGTACTGGCTAAACCGGGCTCCATTAAACCGCATACCCAGTTCGAATCCGAAGTCTACATCCTATCCAAGGATGAAGGCGGCCGTCATACGCCGTTCTTCAAAGGCTACCGTCCTCAGTTCTACTTCCGTACCACTGACGTGACCGGTACCATCGAACTGCCGGAAGGCGTGGAAATGGTTATGCCTGGCGACAACATCAAGATGATTGTTAACCTGATTGCCCCGATCGCCATGGACGACGGTCTGCGTTTCGCTATCCGCGAAGGCGGCCGTACCGTTGGCGCCGGCGTGGTTGCCAAGGTTATCGCGTAAGACTGGCGTATAAGTCTTCGAAAGATGTTGAATAACATTTGACGTAGCGCGCAGTAAAAGGGCATCATTTGATGCCTTTTTTCTACGCTGTGACAGAGAACCTATCTCATCAGCGATTTTACGTCATAATCATTGGTGAGATGGGCTCTTCATCAGCGGCGTGAAGCTTCGAAGTTTTGTTGCTTTTAAAGAGCACTCTTCGCTTGGTAGCCTCGCCCTCTGCGGGGCTAAGTTGTTTGTGTGAATCCTACGTGACAGGTTTTTTTTATGAGTGCGAATACCGAAGCTCAAGGAAGCGGGCGTAGCCTGGAAGTGGTAAAGTGGGCAGCGGTCGCTGTACTGCTGGTGGTTGCGATCGTCGGTAATTATTATTATCGTGATTTTAGCTTACCCCTGCGAGCGCTGGCTGTCGTACTGATTATCGCCATTGCAGGCGGTATTGCCCTGATGACAGTGAAAGGCAAATCGACCGTCGCGTTTGCCCGTGAAGCGCGTACCGAAGTACGCAAAGTGATATGGCCGACCCGCCAGGAAACGTTGCACACCACGTTAATCGTCGCCGCGGTGACCGCCGTGATGTCACTGATCCTGTGGGGACTGGATGGTATTCTGGTCCGTCTGGTATCGTTTATTACTGGCCTGAGGTTCTAAGATGTCCGAAGCTCCGAAGAAACGTTGGTACGTCGTCCAGGCGTTTTCCGGTTTTGAAGGTCGCGTATCGCAGTCTCTACGCGAACATATTAAATTGCACAATATGGAAGAGCTGTTTGGCGAAGTCATGGTGCCAACGGAAGAAGTCGTCGAAATCCGCGGCGGTCAGCGCCGCAAGAGCGAACGCAAATTCTTCCCGGGCTATGTGCTGGTACAAATGGTGATGAATGACGCCAGCTGGCATTTAGTGCGCAGCGTGCCCCGCGTGATGGGGTTTATCGGCGGCACTTCCGATCGCCCGGCGCCTATCAGCGATAAAGAAGTGGATGCGATCATGAATCGCCTCCAGCAAGTGGGTGACAAGCCGCGGCCGAAGACGCTGTTCGAACCCGGCGAACTGGTGCGCGTCAACGACGGGCCGTTTGCCGATTTCAACGGCGTGGTGGAAGAAGTCGACTACGAAAAAAGCCGCCTGAAAGTGTCGGTGTCGATTTTCGGTCGCGCCACTCCGGTCGAGCTGGACTTCGGCCAGGTTGAGAAGGGCTGATAGCCGACCCCCTATCGATAATGATTAATGCTTGCTCAAGGCGCGAAATTGAACTAGAATTTCGCGCCTTTCGTTTTTATGTGCCCACGGGCATGTAATAGCTTATACACTGGGGAGCCTTAACCGGCGCTATCACCCGCTAGAGGAAATTCAAATGGCCAAGAAAGTACAAGCCTATGTAAAACTGCAGGTTGCAGCAGGCATGGCGAATCCAAGTCCGCCGGTCGGCCCAGCGCTGGGTCAGCAGGGCGTTAACATCATGGAATTCTGTAAAGCCTTCAATGCCAAGACTGAAAGCATTGAAAAAGGTCTGCCAATCCCGGTTGTTATCACCGTTTACTCCGACCGCTCTTTCACCTTCGTTACCAAAACCCCGCCGGCTGCCGTGCTGCTCAAGAAAGCCGCAGGCGTGAAGTCTGGTTCTGGTAAGCCGAACAAAGAAAAAGTCGGTAAAGTAACGCACGCCCAGGTTCGCGAAATCGCGGAAACCAAAGCGGCGGATATGACGGGTGCCGATGTGGAAGCGATGTCCCGCTCCATTGAAGGTACTGCTCGTTCCATGGGCCTGGTAGTGGAGGATTAAGAAATGGCTAAACTGACCAAGCGCATGCGTGTAATCCGCGACAAAGTTGATTCCACTAAGCAATATGACATCAACGAAGCCGTTGCGCTGCTCAAGGAACTGGCTACCGCCAAGTTCGTTGAAAGCATCGACGTTGCCGTAAACCTCGGGATTGATGCCCGTAAGTCCGATCAAAACGTTCGTGGCGCCACCGTCCTGCCTAACGGCACCGGCCGTACCGTACGTGTAGCCGTCTTCACCCAGGGCGCCAACGTCGAAGCTGCCAAGGCAGCCGGCGCGGACCTGGTCGGTATGGATGACCTGGCCGATCAGATCAAAAAAGGCGAATTCAACTTTGACGTTGTTATCGCTTCCCCGGATGCCATGCGCGTCGTGGGCCAGCTGGGCCAGATCCTCGGGCCGCGCGGCCTGATGCCTAACCCGAAAGTGGGTACCGTTACCCCGAACGTCGCCGAAGCGGTTAAAAACGCCAAAGCCGGTCAGGTTCGTTATCGCAACGACAAAAACGGTATTATCCACACCACCATCGGTAAAGTGGACTTCGATACTGACAAATTGAGAGAAAACCTGGAATCCCTGCTGGTTGCGCTGAAAAAAGCCAAACCGACACAGGCCAAAGGCGTGTACATCAAGAAAATCAGTCTCTCCACCACCATGGGCGCAGGTCTGGCTATCGATCAAAGCGGTCTGGCAACGGTTGTTGCATAATTACCCCTTTGACTTGGGCGAAAGATTTGTCTAGAATCTAACGCCCATTGTTTCGTCATTGGCCGTTGTTTAGCCTGGACGAAAAAAAAACAAGATTTTCGGTTGGAGCTTGGCCTTATCCAAGCCTCCGTCCAAGACCGCAGGTGCATATTACCTAAACTATTTCGAGGTGCAGGAAGGCGGCAACCAAGCGATCGCCAGTGGCTTACTTACGTAAGGGGCTGGAGTGAATGCGGGCAGCCAAGGCATTCGCAGTATGAAATAGAGCGGGTAAAATGCTTAATCGTCCTGCGTAGACGGTGACAGAAGCTGAATAACATATTCGTTTGCTGGATTCTGCTCACCGTGTTTAGCCGCTTATCGCCATTGTGGCGTTAAGCTAGTGAGTGTCGGGTGCTTTTCCCCGGCTAAATCCAGGAGCACAAGCTAATGGCATTAAACCTTCAAGACAAACAAGCGATTGTTGCTGAAGTCAGCGAAGTAGCCAAAGGCGCGCTGTCTGCTGTCGTTGCGGATTCTCGCGGCGTTACAGTAGGTAAAATGACTGAACTGCGTAAAGCAGGTCGTGAAGCCGGCGTATACATGCGTGTTGTTCGCAACACCTTGCTGCGTCGCGTCGTAGAAGGCACTCCTTTCGAATGCCTGAAAGACACGTTTGTCGGTCCGACCCTGATTGCATTTTCTCACGAACATCCGGGCGCTGCCGCTCGCCTGTTCAAGGCTTTTGCCAAGGAAAATGCCAAATTTGAGGTTAAAGCAGCAGCCTTTGAAGGCGAAGTTATCACGGCGGCCAATATCGATCGCCTGGCAACTCTGCCGACTTACGATGAAGCAATCTCACGCCTGATGTCGGCCATGAAAGAAGCCTCTGCAGGCAAATTGGTCCGTACACTGGCTGCACTGCGCGATCAGAAAGAAGCGGCTTAATTGGCCAACCCTTTCGGTTGTTATTGCGAACGTATAAACACTTTCTGAATTTTAGGAACTATTGTTATGTCTATCACTAAAGAACAAATTCTGGACGCAGTTGCAGAAATGTCCGTCATGGACGTCGTTGAACTGATCTCCATGATGGAAACCAAATTCGGCGTTTCCGCTGCTACCGCTGTTGCAGCTGCTGCCGGCCCGGCTGAAGTCGTTGAAGAAAAAACCGAGTTCGACGTTGTCCTGACCGCTATCGGCGGCAACAAGGTATCGGTTATCAAAGCCGTCCGTGCTGCTACCGGCCTGGGCCTGAAAGAAGCCAAGGATCTGGTTGAATCTGCTCCGGCAACCATGAAAGAAGGCGTGAACAAAGACGACGCCGAAGCACTGAAGAAAGCCCTGGAAGAAGCTGGTGCTTCTGTTGAGGTTAAGTAAGACCTCCCAGGTTGCAGCCTGAACCTAGGCTGATGGCTGGTGACTTTTTGGTCACCAGCCTTTTTGCGCTGTAGGGCGTCAGTGGGGTTTGACACGATTTAACCACTGGCCAACCCCAATATCTTTCTCTATCGACGACTTAATATATTGCACCTCCTGTCGAGCCTCCCTGGTTTAGCAAAGTGCGACGAAATGGTTTAAGAGTGATAGAAACAGGTATTGCGGAAGGGGAATTTTCTTTCCGAACGAGAGAAATTGTGTTGCATGACCTGTCCTTCTTGGGCGGACAGAGTGGGTCACTGATCAGCGAGCTGAGGAACCCTATGGTTTACTCCTATACCGAAAAAAAACGCATTCGTAAGGATTTTGGGAAACGTCCCCAAGTGTTGGACATCCCATATCTCCTTTCCATACAGCTTGACTCGTTCCAGAAGTTTATCGAGCAAGATCCGGAAGGGCAGTACGGACTAGAAGCAGCATTCCGTTCTGTGTTCCCCATCCAAAGCTACAGCGGCAATTCGGAACTGCAATACGTCAGTTACCGTCTGGGCGAGCCTGTATTTGATGTCAAAGAGTGCCAGATTCGTGGAGTCACCTTCTCCGCACCGCTGCGTGTAAAACTGCGCCTCGTGATTTACGAGCGTGAAGCACCGGAAGGCACGGTTAAAGATATCAAGGAACAAGAAGTCTACATGGGCGAAATTCCGCTCATGACCGATAACGGGACGTTTGTTATCAACGGGACCGAGCGTGTTATCGTCTCCCAGTTGCATCGTAGCCCCGGCGTATTCTTTGACAGCGATAAGGGCAAGACGCATTCGTCCGGTAAAGTGCTGTATAACGCACGTATCATCCCTTACCGCGGTTCCTGGCTGGATTTTGAATTCGATCCCAAAGACAACCTGTTCGTACGTATCGACCGTCGGCGCAAGCTGCCCGCGACTATCGTACTGCGCGCGCTTAACTTCACCACCGCGCAGATTCTCGATACGTTCTTTGACAAAGTCATTTATGAAATTCACGACAATAAACTGCAGATGGAACTGGTTCCTGAGCGTTTACGTGGTGAAACCGCTTCGTTTGATATCGAAGCCAACGGTACCGTCTATGTCGAAAAAGGCCGCCGTATTACCGCGCGTCATATTCGCCTGCTGGAAAAAGACGGCATCGATAAAATCCAGGTACCGGTTGAGTACATTATCGGTAAAGTGGTGGTCAAGGATTACATCGACGAAAATACCGGTGAAATCATTTGTCCGGCCAATATGGAACTGACGCTGGACCTGCTGGCGAAACTGAGCCAGGCGGGACATAAGCGTATCGAAACGCTGTTTACCAACGATCTGGACCATGGCTCGTATATCTCCGAGACCCTGCGCGTCGACCCGACCAGCGATCGCCTGAGCGCGCTGGTTGAAATCTACCGCATGATGCGTCCCGGCGAGCCGCCGACCCGCGAAGCGGCTGAAAACCTGTTCGAAAACCTGTTCTTCTCGGAAGATCGTTACGATCTGTCCGCGGTTGGCCGCATGAAGTTCAACCGGTCGCTGCTGCGTGAGGAAATCGAAGGCTCGGGCATCCTGAGCAAGCTCGACATCATTGAAGTGATGAAGAAGCTTATCGACATCCGTAACGGTAAAGGCGAAGTCGATGATATCGACCACCTGGGCAACCGTCGTATCCGTTCCGTGGGCGAAATGGCGGAAAACCAATTCCGCGTCGGCCTGGTGCGTGTCGAGCGTGCGGTGAAAGAACGTCTGTCCCTGGGCGATCTGGATACGCTGATGCCGCAGGATATGATCAACGCCAAGCCGATTTCGGCCGCGGTGAAGGAGTTCTTTGGTTCCAGCCAACTGTCGCAATTTATGGACCAGAACAACCCGCTGTCGGAAATTACCCATAAACGCCGTATTTCCGCGTTGGGCCCAGGCGGCTTGACCCGTGAACGCGCCGGTTTCGAAGTACGTGACGTGCATCCGACCCATTACGGCCGGGTATGTCCCATCGAAACGCCGGAAGGCCCGAACATCGGTCTGATCAACTCCCTGTCCGTCTATGCGCAGACCAATGAATATGGCTTCCTTGAGACGCCGTACCGCCGGGTGCGTGAAGATGTGGTCACCGATGAGATCCACTACCTGTCCGCGATTGAAGAAGGCAACTTCGTTATTGCCCAGGCCAATACCAATCTCGACGAAGAAGGCCATTTCGTCGATGATTTGATCACGTGCCGCAGCAAAGGCGAATCGAGCCTGTTCACCCGCGACCAGGTCGACTATATGGACGTCTCGACCCAGCAGATCGTCTCGGTGGGCGCGTCGTTGATTCCCTTCCTGGAACACGATGACGCCAACCGCGCCCTGATGGGTGCGAACATGCAACGCCAGGCCGTGCCGACCCTGCGCGCCGACAAGCCACTGGTAGGCACCGGCATGGAACGCGCCGTGGCCGTTGACTCCGGCGTAACCGCCGTGGCCAAGCGTGGCGGGACCATCCAGTATGTTGATGCGTCGCGTATCGTGATTAACGTTAACCCGGACGAAATGGTGGCCGGCGAAGCGGGTATCGATATCTACAACCTGACTAAATATACCCGTTCCAACCAGAACACCTGCATCAGCCAGATGCCGTGCGTGTCCTTGGGCGAACCGGTAGAACGCGGCGATGTGCTGGCCGATGGCCCGTCCACCGATTTGGGTGAACTGGCATTGGGCCAGAATATGCGCGTGGCGTTCATGCCGTGGAACGGCTACAACTTCGAAGACTCCATTTTGGTCTCCGAACGCGTGGTGCAGGAAGATCGCTTTACCACCATCCATATTCAGGAATTGGCCTGCGTGTCGCGCGACACCAAGCTGGGGCCTGAGGAAATCACCGCCGACATCCCGAACGTGGGTGAAGCTGCGCTTTCCAAGCTGGATGAGTCCGGTATCGTGTATATCGGTGCCGAAGTGACCGGCGGCGATATCCTGGTGGGTAAGGTTACGCCGAAGGGCGAGACCCAGCTGACTCCGGAAGAAAAACTGCTGCGCGCCATCTTCGGCGAAAAAGCCTCCGACGTGAAAGATTCGTCGCTGCGCGTGCCTAACGGCGTTTCCGGTACGGTTATCGATGTGCAGGTGTTTACCCGCGACGGCGTGGAAAAAGACAAACGCGCGCTGGAAATCGAAGAAATGCAGCTTAAGCAGGTCAAGAAAGACCTGACCGAAGAGCTGCAGATTTTTGAAGCCGGCCTGTTTGCCCGTATCCATGACGTGCTGGTTTCCGGCGGCATCGAAGACGAAAAACTGTCCAAGCTGACCCGCGAACGCTGGCTGGAACTGGGTCTGACCGATGAAGACAAGCAGAATCAGCTTGAGCAACTGGCGGAACAGTACGACGAACTGAAAACCGTGTTCGAGAAGAAGCTGGAAGCGAAACGCCGCAAGATCACCCAGGGCGATGATCTGGCGCCGGGCGTGCTGAAAATCGTTAAGGTTTACCTGGCGGTGAAACGTCAGATCCAACCGGGCGATAAGATGGCCGGCCGTCACGGTAACAAGGGTGTTATTTCCAAGATCAACCCGATCGAGGATATGCCTTACGATGAAAACGGCGTCCCCGTGGATATCGTTCTGAACCCGCTGGGCGTACCGTCGCGTATGAACATCGGCCAGATCCTGGAAACCCATTTGGGCATGGCTGCCAAAGGCATCGGCGACAAGATTAACGCCATGCTTAAACGCCAGGAAGACGTGTCCAAGCTGCGCGAGTTTATCCAGAAAGCCTACGATCTGGGTGATGATGTGCGCCAGAAAGTGGATTTGACTACCTTCACGGATGACGAAGTGTTCCGTTTGGCTGAAAACCTGAAGAAGGGCATGCCCATCGCGACACCGGTGTTTGACGGCGCCAAGGAAAAAGAAATCAAGGAACTGCTGCAGTTGGGCGGCTTGCCGACCTCCGGCCAGATCACCTTGTTTGACGGCCGTACCGGTGAACAGTTCGAACGGCAGGTTACCGTGGGTTATATGTACATGCTGAAACTCAACCATTTGGTTGATGACAAGATGCATGCCCGTTCCACCGGTTCCTACAGCCTGGTTACCCAACAGCCGTTGGGTGGTAAGGCGCAGTTCGGCGGTCAACGCTTCGGTGAGATGGAAGTGTGGGCGCTGGAAGCCTATGGCGCCGCGTACACCCTGCAGGAAATGCTGACAGTTAAGTCGGATGATGTTAACGGTCGTACCAAGATGTACAAAAACATCGTGGATGGCAATCATACGATGGAGCCAGGCATGCCGGAGTCCTTCAACGTGTTGCTGAAGGAAATCCGCTCTCTGGGCATCAACATCGAGCTGGAAGAAGAGTAATTCACCCCCTATGGCTTTCAGCCAGCGCACCTGCGGCTTGAAAGACGATGGGGGATCAGCTTGGGTGCGTTCGCACCGGTAATAAGGGCGCCTGAGCGTTTCAGGCGCCTAACAGGTCTAACTCCGACAGGAGCCAATCCGTGAAAGATTTGCTTAAGTTTCTGAAAGCACAAACCAAGACCGAAGAGTTTGATGCGATCAAAATAGCTCTGGCCTCGCCAGATATGATCCGTTCCTGGTCGTTCGGCGAAGTCAAGAAGCCGGAAACCATTAACTACCGTACGTTTAAACCTGAACGTGACGGGCTTTTCTGCGCGCGAATCTTCGGGCCGGTAAAAGATTACGAGTGCTTGTGCGGTAAGTACAAGCGCCTGAAACACCGTGGCGTTATCTGTGAAAAATGCGGCGTTGAAGTCACTCAGACCAAAGTGCGTCGCGAACGCATGGGTCATATTGAGCTGGCCTCCCCGACCGCGCATATCTGGTTCCTGAAATCGCTGCCGTCCCGTATCGGCCTGCTGCTGGATATGCCGCTGCGTGATATCGAACGCGTGCTGTACTTCGAATCCTATGTGGTGGTCGAAGGCGGCATGACCAATCTGGAGCGTCGTCAGATCCTGACTGAAGAGCAGTATCTGGACGCGCTGGAAGAGTTCGGTGATGAATTCGACGCCAAGATGGGCGCCGAAGCGATCCAGGCCTTGCTGAAAAACATGGATCTGGAAGCGGAATGCGAAACGCTGCGTGAAGAGTTGAATGAAACCAACTCCGAAACCAAACGTAAAAAGCTGACCAAGCGTATCAAGCTGCTGGAAGCCTTTGTCCAGTCCGGCAACAAGCCGGAGTGGATGATCCTGACGGTGCTGCCGGTACTGCCGCCAGACCTGCGTCCGCTGGTGCCGTTGGACGGCGGTCGTTTCGCGACCTCCGATCTGAACGATTTGTACCGCCGCGTGATCAACCGTAACAACCGTTTGAAACGTCTGCTGGATCTGGCCGCGCCGGATATCATCGTGCGTAATGAAAAACGCATGCTGCAGGAAGCGGTGGATGCGCTGTTGGATAACGGCCGTCGCGGCCGGGCCATTACCGGCTCCAACAAGCGTCCGCTGAAATCCCTGGCCGACATGATCAAGGGCAAGCAGGGTCGTTTCCGTCAGAACCTGCTCGGCAAGCGCGTGGACTACTCCGGTCGTTCCGTGATTACCGTAGGCCCGTACCTGCGTCTGCATCAGTGCGGCCTGCCGAAAAAAATGGCGCTCGAACTGTTCAAACCCTTCATTTACGGCAAGCTGGAACTGCGTGGCCTCGCGACCACCATTAAAGCAGCCAAGAAGATGGTTGAACGTGAGGAAGCCGTTGTTTGGGATATCCTGGATGAAGTCATCCGCGAACACCCGGTACTGCTGAACCGTGCGCCAACCCTGCACCGTTTGGGTATCCAGGCGTTTGAACCGGTACTGATTGAAGGTAAGGCCATCCAGCTGCATCCGTTGGTTTGCGCGGCATACAATGCCGACTTCGACGGTGACCAGATGGCCGTGCACGTGCCGCTGACGCTGGAAGCACAGCTCGAAGCGCGCGCGCTGATGATGTCCACCAATAACATCCTGTCGCCGGCCAACGGCGAGCCTATCATCGTTCCGTCCCAGGACGTGGTATTGGGTCTGTATTACATGACCCGCGACCGTGTGAACGGTAAAGGCGAAGGCATGGTATTGACCGGGCCGAAGGAAGCCGAACGCATCTATCGCGGCGGCATTGCCGAGCTGCATGCGCGCGTTAAGGTGCGTATCACCGAGCATGCCAAGAACGAAGAAGGCGAATGGGTAGAGAACACCCACATCGTGGATACGACCGTCGGTCGCGCCATTCTGTGGATGATCGTGCCCAAGGGCCTGCCGTTTGCGCTGGTTAACCAGGCGCTGGGTAAAAAAGCCATCTCCAAGATGCTTAATACCTGTTACCGCGTGCTGGGCCTGAAGCCGACCGTTATCTTTGCCGACCAGATCATGTATACCGGTTTTGCCTACGCCGCCCGTTCGGGCTCGTCGGTAGGTATCGACGATATGGTTATCCCGGATAAGAAAGCGGGCATCATTGAAGAAGCCGAAGCCGAAGTGGCCGAAATCCAGGAGCAGTTCCAGTCTGGTTTGGTGACCGCGGGCGAACGCTACAACAAGGTGATCGATATCTGGGCCGCGGCCAACGAACGCGTTGCCAAGGCGATGATGGACAACCTGTCCACCGAAGCGGTGATTAACCGTGACGGCGTGGAAGAGCGCCAGGTTTCCTTCAACAGCATCTTTATGATGGCCGACTCCGGCGCCCGTGGTTCGGCGGCGCAGATTCGCCAGCTGGCGGGTATGCGTGGCCTGATGGCCAAGCCTGACGGCTCCATCATCGAAACGCCGATCACCGCGAACTTCCGTGAAGGCCTGAACGTGCTTCAGTACTTCATCTCGACCCATGGTGCTCGTAAAGGCTTGGCGGATACCGCGTTGAAGACCGCGAACTCCGGTTACCTGACCCGTCGCCTGGTCGACGTGGCGCAGGATCTGGTGGTGACCGAAGACGATTGCGGTACGCATGCCGGCGTGACCATGACCCCGGTCATCGAGGGTGGCGATGTTAAGGAACCGCTGCGTGAACGTGTATTGGGCCGTGTTACGGCTGAAGACGTTCTCAAGCCGGGTACCGCCGACATTCTGATGCCGCGCAATACGCTGCTGAACGAACAATGGTGTGACATCCTGGAAGAAAATTCCGTGGATATCATCAAGGTGCGTTCGGTCGTCACCTGCGAAACCGACTTCGGCGTGTGCGCGAACTGCTACGGCCGCGATCTGGCCCGCGGGCATCTGGTCAACAAAGGTGAGGCTATCGGCGTTATCGCCGCGCAGTCCATCGGCGAACCGGGCACCCAGCTGACCATGCGTACGTTCCATATCGGTGGCGCCGCCTCGCGTAACGCCGCCGAATCCAGCATTCAGGTGAAAAACAAGGGTACCATCCGCTTGAACAACGCCAAGTTCGTTGTCAATGGCGTGGGTAAACTGGTTATCACGTCGCGTAACACCGAACTGAAGCTGATCGACGAATTCGGCCGTACCAAGGAAAGCTATAAAGTGCCTTACGGTGCTGTCATGGCCAAGGGCGACGGTTCCGAAGTCCTGGGCGGCGAAACGGTTGCCAACTGGGATCCGCATACCATGCCTGTGATCACCGAAGTGAGCGGCTTTATGCGCTTCACCGACATGATCGACGGCCAGACCATTACCCGCCAGACCGACGAACTTACCGGTTTGTCTTCTATCGTGGTATTGGATACGGCGGAACGTACCGGTGGCGGTAAAGACCTGCGCCCGGCGCTGAAAATCGTCGATGCCAATGGCAATGACGTGCTGATCCCCGGTACCGATATGCCGGCGCAGTACTTCCTGCCGGGTAAAACCATCGTCCAGCTGGAAGATGGCTTGGCTATCACCGGCGGCGACACCCTGGCGCGTTTGCCGCAGGAATCGAGCGGTACCAAGGATATCACCGGTGGTCTGCCGCGTGTAGCCGACCTGTTCGAAGCCCGTCGTCCGAAAGAGCCGGCCATCCTGGCTGAAATCAGCGGTATTGTTTCTTTCGGTAAAGAAACCAAGGGCAAACGTCGCCTGGTCATTTCGCCGATCGATGGCAGCGATGCCTACGAGGAGATGATACCGAAATGGCGCCAGCTCAACGTGTTCGAAGGCGAACGCGTGGAACGCGGCGACGTGATTTCCGACGGACCGGAATCACCGCATGACATCCTGCGTCTGCGTGGTGTCCATGCCGTGACCCGTTACATTGTCAACGAAGTCCAGGATGTTTACCGTCTGCAGGGCGTTAAGATTAACGATAAACATATCGAAGTTATCGTTCGTCAGATGCTGCGCAAAGCAACCATCGTTAACGCCGGCGGCACCGACTTCCTGGAAGGCGAACAGGCTGAATACTCACGCGTCAAGATTGCCAACCGCCAGCTGGATGCGGACGGCAAGATTGAAATGACGTTTAGCCGCGATCTGCTGGGTATCACTAAAGCCTCGTTGGCCACGGAGTCCTTTATCTCCGCGGCCTCGTTCCAGGAGACAACGCGCGTGCTTACCGAAGCCGCCGTTGCCGGGAAACGCGATGAACTGCGCGGCCTGAAGGAAAACGTCATCGTCGGCCGGCTGATCCCAGCCGGTACCGGCTATGCCTACCATCAGGATCGCGCGCGCCGTCGCGCCTTGGGCGAAGTGCCGGTAGTACCGTCGGTCACCGCTGATGAAGCGTCCGCCAACATGGCGGAACTGCTTAACGCCGGTCTGGGTGGCAATAACGATAAATAATCGTTAATCCTTCCCCCTGACGTCCTATAAAACCGCCCTGACCGGGCGGTTTTTTTTTGCCTGGGTTTGAGTCATAGATTGAAGTTATTGGTATGAATTATATTAATGGTGACTAACTTAAATAGTGTTCTCTTTCAGAATACGAGTTTCTGGTAATTTAAATATCCGCCTTAATAATTCCCCTGAAATACATCATAATCTCATCAAGATGTTTTTATTTTTCCTGCAGATAATGTAATTCAAATAATTAATTTTCCAAAAAATATTAAGCTGCATTAACGACATAAGATAAGGGGAATTATGCATCGTTATTATAAATAAATTAAAAAGGAATTAGTGAAGCCATATCTGAATAATAACTATCCATGTAATAGCGCGCCCTGACGATTAATAGGAAAAATTCATGCCAGGAAAGCCCTCATACCCTACATCCGATCCTAAGAAATGTTCAGTCACCCGTACACCCGCCGACAACCGGCGTTTCCCATTATGGCGGCCCGTCGCCTGGGTGGCCATTGCCGCGCAGGCCGTGTTCCCACTCAGTATAGCATCTGCTCCAGCGACAGCCTTAGGACAACCGGAGTCCGCCGCGGTGGAGAATAAGATTGCCGTCCATGCGCTGTCGGCGGGGAATATGCTGTCAGAACAACCAAGCGATAAAGCGGCGCTCAATATGGCGCGTTCGGCGCTGGTAAGCGGGGCGGGCCATTATGCCAAAGACTGGTTTGATCAATTCGGCACCGTGCGGTTACAGCTCAATCTCAATGAGCGATTCAAACTGGACAATAGCGCGCTCGATCTCTTGGTGCCGTTATATGAAAACCAGGATGCTATGGTATTCATCCAAGGGGGCATACGCAATAACGATCACCGTAATACCGGTAATATCGGCGGCGGCGTGCGGACTTTTTACGGCGATTGGATGTACGGAGTGAATACTTTTTATGATAATGACTTTACCGGAAGAAATCGCCGGGCCGGGATCGGCGCGGAAGCCTGGACCCATTACCTGAAATTATCGGCCAACAGCTATTTTCGCTTGAGCAGTTGGCGCCAATCGCGGGATTTCGCGGATTATAACGAACGACCGGCCAATGGTTATGACCTGCGTGCCGAGGCTTTTCTGCCGTCGCATCCGCAATTGGGCGGCAAGCTGATGTATGAAAGCTATCGCGGCGACGAGGTGGCGTTATTTGGCAAAAACAATCGGCAAAGGGATCCCTATGCGTTTACCTTGGGGCTTAATTATACGCCGTTTCCGCTATTGACCCTAGGCGGTGAGCATCGCCAGGGTAAGAGCGGGCAGCATGATTCCCGTATCAACCTGCAAATCAATTACCGCCTGGGGGATTCGTGGCTTGACCAGGTGGACCCATCCGCCGTTGCGGCCGGGCGAACCCTGGCAGGTAGCCGTTATGATCTGGTGGAGCGCAATAATCATATCGTGCTGGACTATCAAAAGCAGGATGCTATCCGCCTGCTGATGCCGGAGCGATTGAACGGGAATTCCGGCCAACAGCTCACCATCACCGCCCAGGTTACCGCTACCCATGCCCTGGACCGCGTGGAGTGGAATGCTGCGGAATTGATCGCCGCCGGCGGTTCCATCACGCAATCGGCGCCTCATATCCTGGCGGTGACCCTGCCGTCCTATCTGCCCGCCGGCACGACAAATCGTTATACCATTGGTGCAACGGCCCATGATAAAAAAGGCAACGCTTCAAGCCCCGCCTATACCCAGCTTACGGTGACCGGTCTGGGCATCAGCCTGGCGTCGACGTCCACGACGGCAACGCCGGACAGGTTACCGGCGGATGGTGTTTCAACCAGCCTGCTATCAATCAGTCTTAGGGATGAAAGCCATCAACCGTTGAGTGGAATGGCGGAGGCGCTGACGTTGGATATCACATTTGAACGCGGGGACGGCCAGGCTTTCGCCGCGGCAAGCGCCGGCGTAACCGGCGCCGCGCCGGTGGTGGGTGATATCAGTGAAACCGCCGCCGGCGTCTATTCGGCCACCCTGGCCGCCGGCAGCGATACCGGACGGACAGTCATTACGCCGATGATTCACGGACAAGCGTTGCAGCCAATCAGCGTTGTCTTGCTGTCGTTGGATCTGGATCATAGCCGATCGGGGCTTGATATCAGTCGCGACAATATTCTTGCCGACGGCGCCGAACAGGCTACGGTCGTCTTCAGCGCCAGGGATGGCGCCGGCAATGCCCTCACCGGCCTCGGTCCGCGCTTAGTGTTTGCTATGACGGCGTTAGAGGGCGCCGTTTTGACCGAGATAGAGGAAGATAACGGTAGCTATAGCAGCGCTTTAAAGGGCACTCAACCGGGGACGGTGACCATTACGCCGGTTGTGGACGGCGTGAATAGGGACGCCTTGGCGAAAACCGTCAGCCTGCGCGCGGCCCAGGCATACGAAGGCCACTCTGATTTCAGCGTGGATGAAGAGGCGCTTACGGTGGGCGATGTCTTTACTGTCTTGCGTTTTATCGCCAGGGACAAGGACGGCAAGCTTGTCACGGCGCTGGGCGAGCGTTTGAAATTTATCGCTTTGCCGTCAGCGGGGATCTCGATTTCAGACATGGTGGAAACCGACGGGCATTATACCGCCCGGCTGAGCGGTATCGTGGCGGGCAGTATCGATATCGCGCCGTCAATCGACGGCCAGCAATTAAGCAACTTGGTGAAAGTGATAACCTTGACGCCAGGCCCGTTCAGCGAGCTTCATTCCGTATTCAGCATCAGCGGGGACCCGCTTAAAGCCAATGATGAAGATAGCGTAGAGCTTAAGCTGATACCGCGGGATGAATATGGCAACCTGACCAAAACAGTAGGCAATATTGATTTTCATCCTTCATCGTTAACGGGTTTCAGACAAGAAAATGCGCGGTTTGATGGTGAGGGGGCCTATGTCGCCCGATTGTTCGGCTCCGTACCGGGACACTATACGATAACGCCGTCGGTTGGAGGCGATCGCATGGCGAGCCTGAGTAAGCCCATCACCCTGATCGCCGTGGCGGTGGATGCAGCCGAATCCGCCTTTGCAATCGATAAGGATACGCTGACGGCGGATAACACCGAGACCGCTACGCTGACCTTTAGCGCCAGGGATACGAGCGGCCGGGCAGTAGCCGGATTGGGCGCCCGGCTTGCTTTCAGCGCTTCGCCGGGAGATAACGTGACCCTCTCGCCTCTTAGCGAGAGTGATGGCACGTATACCGCCACCGTGCGGGGTACTAAACCCGGCATAGTCAGGGTCGCGCCCAAAGTGGACGGCGTCGAAATCAGCGAAATGGTAAAAGAGCTGAATTTCACTCCTGATAGCATTGAGTTAAAAGTCACAGTGGACAAGGCGCAGGCGCAAGCCGGCGAGCAGATTATGTTGACGGTGGACGCGACCTTGGGAGACGGTTCGCCGGCAGGCGATGTGCTCATCAATATCCATTCCCTTGGCGCCGTCAATCGGCAAAACAGGTCGGAAAGTGCCACGCTGTTGATTAACGATGCGCCAAAATATGAAGGCAGAGTGGCGATGGCGACGGGTAAAATCAGCATTCCGTTAACCGACCCCGTGGGGAAGGGGGTTAAAACCACTATTGAGGTTGTCGCACCCGGGGGGAAAAGTGTGACGCAAGACGTTATCTTTACCGTAGCCACCAGCCCGAACGTTCCGGCCGCCAATTATTATGGTCATATGGTAGAGTCCATCGGCGGTATCCAGCGCCCCAGGCTTACCTCAGAACTCACCGGCGGCTACAGCGAGAGTTTTAATCATGAAAATTGGGCAGTGGCGAGTTATTCACTGGCAAGCTCACACTGTAGATTGCCGTCCTTTACTTCTCTGCAGGCAGCCTATAGCACAATGCGCACGAGTGGATGGCCCTTATCCCCCGGCGGCTTTATTTGGTCTGGTACGGCATCCCCAATTGTTTTAGCCGGCCCGGCCGTCGAAGCTCTCAACAAACAGAACGGACTGAAATTGCTCATGGGGATATCAGGCGAGAACGCGGGATTTGTGGTGTGCGCCGATTAAAAATGTTCCGCTGCCCGGAGTAATCTAGGCTGGCGCTGATTAAGGCATACTTATCGGCGGGACTGATGATTGTCCCGCCGATAAATCAGATTAAAATCCTCGAAGTGCTCATCATCGTTTATTTAACCAGCGTCGGCGACCTGCCCAGATAATTGTCCCAATCCTTCCATACCGGTTGCAACCCGGCCTTTGTTACCATCCGCGCCACGGCCTGCGGCGAGCGGTTATCATGCGGCTCGAACTGCTCCAGCTCCGGCCGGCCGCCGGCATAACCGCCCGGTTGGGTCTTGGACCCGGCGCTGAGGCTGTTCACCATGATGGGCACCGCGTGATCGCGAAACCAGGGCGATTCCCGGGTGGACAACGACAGCTCTACGTCAGGGGCCAATAACCGGAAGGCGCACATCACTTGCAACAGCTGTGATTCATTCATCAGGGACGCAGGCGTAATGCCTCCGGCGCAGGGGCGCAGGCGCGGGAACGAAAGCGAATAGCGGCTTTGCCAGTAGGTCTTTTGCAGATACAGCAAATGCTCGGCCACCATATAGCAGTCTGTGCGCCAGTTATCCGACAATCCTATCAGCGCCCCCAGGCCAATCTTGTCGATTCCGGCCCGCGCCAGCCGATCCGGCGTTTCCAGCCGCCAGGCAAAATCCATTTTTTGCCCGCGCAGATGATGTTTTTGATAGGTTGGCTCATGGTAGGTTTCCTGATAAACCATCACCCCGTCCAGGCCGAGGGTTTTCAACTCGGCGTAATCTTCCTGGGATAATGGCTGTACTTCCATCATCAGCGCGCTGAAATACCGGCGGATCAACGGCACGTAACGGCGGAAATAGTCCATGCCCACCTTGGTCTTATGCTCGCCGGTGACCAGCAGCAGATTATCAAAACCCATCGCCCGGATGGCCTCGCATTCCTGGATGATTTCCTGCTCATCCAGCGTCTTGCGTTTCAGGTGATTGCTCATGGAAAAACCGCAATAGGTACAATCATTGGCGCACAGGTTGGAAAGATAGAGCGGCAGATAAAACCCCACCACATTGCCGAAACGCTGGCGGGTCAGTTGCTGGGCACGCTGCGCCATGGGTTCAAGATAAGGCAGCGCCGCCGGTGACAGCAGCGCCATGAAATCCTGCCGGTCCAGGCGCGGGGCATTCAGCGCCCGCTCCACGTCGCGCGCGGTCTTGGCGTGGATTTGCAGTCCGGCGTCGTCCCAGCCGAGCCGGCGCCAGTGGTCAAGAAAAGAAGTCATCAGGCGGCCCCCTCTTCCTGGGGATGGCGCAAAAATCCGGTTAGCGGGCTGGTGGCGCTGGCCTGGGTTAGCGTGGCGGCAAGCCCGGCCTCGCGCGCCAGGGCGCCGGCTTCCAGCGCCAGCCTGAACGCGCCGGCCATGGCCACCGGGTTGCGGGCCACGGCGATGGCGGTATTGACCAGTACCGCGTCGGCGCCCATTTCCAGCGCTTCCAGGGCCTGGCTGGGGGCGCCGATACCGGCGTCCACCACCACCGGCACGCCCGACTGTTCAATGATAATGCGCAGGAAATCGCGGGTGATCAAACCCTGATTGGAGCCGATCGGCGAACCTAGCGGCATCACCGCCGCACAGCCGGCCTCCTCCAGACGGCGGCATAATACCGGATCCGCGCCGCAGTAGGGCAAGACCACAAAACCTTCGCGCACCAGCTGTTCGGCCGCTTTCAACGTTTCGACCGCATCGGGCAGCAGGTATTTCATATCCGGATGGATTTCCAGTTTTATCCAACGGGTGCCCAGCGCCTCGCGCGCCAGGCGGGCGGCGAACACCGCCTCCTCGGCGGTTTTTGCGCCTGAGGTATTGGGCAGTAACTTTACCCCTGCCTGGCGCAGGGCGGGCAGGATGGCGTCATTACCGCCGCGCAGGTCCACCCGGCGCATCGCCAGGGTGACCAATTGGCTGCCGGACGCGGCGATGGCTTGCCGCATTAATTCCGCGGTGGCGAATTTACCGGTGCCGGTAAACAGCCGGGACGTAAAAGTGGTATCGGCAATGGTTAACATGGTCAGCCTCCGGCAATGGCCTGGAAAAGTAAGATATCGTCGCCCTCGTTTACCGGCTGTTGGGCCCACCGGCTACGGGGAATAATGGTTTGATTGACCGCCAGCGCGCTGCCCTCGGGCGGGTGGCCGAGCAGCTCCAGCATGTCCAGCAGCGAGGGCGTGCCTGAAAGCGCGACGGGGGTATCGTTAAGGGTAATGTTCATAGCGCCTCTTCCCGCTGAACCGCCGCGGCGCACACCGGACAGCCGGCCGCGCGGGACAGGCGCAGGGTGCGCCAGTTCATCGACTTGCCGTCGAACAGCCGCAGCTGGCCGTCCAGCGTAGACGGCATGCCGCACAGGATTTTGATCGTCTCCAGGGCCTGCATGGCGCCCATGATGCCGACCAACGGCCCGAGCACGCCCGCGGTGCGGCAATTACGCCGCGGCTCGACGGCGTCGGGAAACAGGCAGGCATAACAGCCGTGCCGGTAGGGCGGCCGCAGCACCAGCAATTGACCGCTGAACCCCACCGCGCTGGCGCTGACCAGGGTTTTCCCCCGGCGGATACAGGCGGCATTGATGTCGTGACGGGTCTGCATATTATCACTGCAGTCCAGTACCATATCGGCCAGCGCCACCGCCTGATCGAGGTCATCCCCGGCCAGGCGCCGGCTCAGCGCGACATAATGGCCCAGGGGATTAAGCGCCTGCAGCTGCCGTAGCGCCGCCGCCGCCTTGGGCCGGGCGATATCCCCGGTGCGATAAAGGATTTGGCGCTGGAGATTGCTCACGTCCAGGTTATCGTCGTCGGCCAGCAGCAGCGTGCCGACCCCGGCGGCGGCAAGATAGAGCGCCGCCGGCGAGCCCAGGCCGCCCAGTCCGGCGATCAGCACGGTTGCTGCGCTCAGATGCTCCTGGCCTCCGGGGCCTATCTCCTCCAGCAGCAATTGGCGGCTGTAGCGCAAAAAAGCCTGGTCGCTAAGCATTGCGCACCTCCCGGCCTTCGATTTTCCGCAATAACGTGGCGGTCGCCTGCCGCCAGTCGGCGGCCTTGGTGATGGCGCTGACCACCGCGATGCTGCCGACGCCGCAGCGCAGCACGTCGTCCACCCGATCGATACCAATACCGCCGATGGCCACGGTGGAGATGCCGGGCATGCCGGCCACCAGGCGTTTCAGCTCCGCCAGGCCCTGCGGCTGTGACGGCATGGCTTTGGTCTGGGTAGGGAAGATATGGCCGAGCGCGATATAGGATGGCTGTAGCGCCAAAGCGCGGGCCAGTTCGCTATCGTCGTGGGTGGAAAGACCGAGTCGCAATCCGGCGCGCTGGATGACGGCCAAATCCGCCGTAGCCAAATCCTCTTGTCCCAGGTGCACGCCATAGGCGCCGTGTTTAACCGCCAGCCGCCAATAATCGTTGATGAAAATCCGGGCGCGGTATTTCCGTCCCAGCAAAATCGCGGCCTCGATATCCGGTTCGACCCGGTCTTCCGGCTGGTCCTTGATGCGCAACTGCAGCGTGGCGACGCCGGCGTCCAGCAGCCGGACCAGCCATGCCAGCGAATCCACTACCGGATAGAGCCCGAGCCTGGGCTCGGTCGCCGCAAAGGGCGCGTCGGGCGCAATCATTTCGCCACCCCCGTATCCTCAGGCGCAAGATAGATTTCCCCGCCGCTGGCGCGAAACGCCGACGACATCTCCGCCATGCCGCTTTCCCGTACCTCAATCGCCTGGGCGGCGGCATAATCCCTGACCTCCTGGGAGATTTTCATCGAGCAGAATTTCGGACCGCACATGGAGCAAAAATGGGCTACTTTGCCGGATTCCTGCGGCAGCGTTTCATCGTGATAGGCGCGGGCGGTGGCCGGATCCAGGGCCAGATTAAACTGGTCCTCCCAACGGAATTCAAAGCGTGCCTTGGACATGGCGTTATCGCGTATTTGCGCCCCGGGATGGCCTTTGGCCAGATCGGCGGCGTGAGCGGCGATTTTATAGGTAATAAGCCCCTGCTTAACATCTTCTTTGTTCGGCAGGCCCAGATGCTCTTTCGGCGTGACGTAGCACAGCATCGCACAGCCGAACCAGCCGATAAGCGCGGCGCCGATGCCGGAGGTAAAATGGTCGTAACCCGGCGCGATATCGGTGGTCAGCGGCCCCAGGGTATAAAACGGCGCTTCGTGGCAATGCTCCAGCTGTTCGGTCATGTTGCGCCGGATCATCTGCATGGGAACATGGCCAGGGCCTTCGATCATCACCTGCACGTCGTACTCCCAGGCAACTTTGGTCAATTCGCCCAGGGTATAGAGTTCGGCAAACTGCGCTTCGTCGTTGGCATCCTGGATGGAGCCGGGACGCAGGCCGTCCCCGAGGGATAATGAGACGTCGTAGTCGGCGCAAATCTGGCAAATATCGCGAAAATGCTCGTACAGGAAGCTTTCCTGGTGATGCGACAGGCACCATTTGGCCATAATGGATCCGCCGCGCGACACGATGCCGGTCAACCGTTTGGCGGTCATCGGCACGTAACGCAACAGCACGCCGGCATGGATGGTAAAATAGTCCACGCCCTGTTCCGCCTGCTCGAGCAAGGTGTCGCGAAAGCATTCCCAGGTCAGGTTTTCCGCCACGCCGTTGACTTTTTCCAGCGCCTGGTAGATGGGCACCGTGCCGATGGGCACCGGACTGTTGCGCAGGATCCACTCGCGGGTTTCATGGATATAGCGGCCGGTGGACAGGTCCATCACCGTATCCGCTCCCCAACGGGTCGCCCAGACCAGCTTCTCGACCTCTTCCTCAATGGATGAACTGACGGCCGAGTTGCCGATATTGGCGTTGACCTTGACCAGGAAATTGCGGCCGATAATCATCGGCTCCGACTCCGGATGGTTGATATTGGCGGGGATAATGGCACGACCGTCGGCCACTTCCCGGCGCACGAACTCCGGGGTAATATCCGGCGGCAAATGCGCGCCGAAGCTCTGGCCGGGATGCTGTTGCAGCAATACGTCGCCGCGGATGCGTTCACGGCCCATATTTTCCCGCAGGGCGATAAACTCCATTTCCGGCGTAATGACGCCAGCGCGGGCATAATGCAATTGCGTGACGCGCCGGCCGGATTTGGCGCGCCGCGGCGTATGGCTGGGGGCGAAACGAACCTCATCCAGGCCCTCGTCGGCCCGGCGTTCGCCGGTATAACGCGAGCTTAGGCTGTTCAACGCCTCGCTGTCCCCGCGCTGCTCAATCCAGCCAGAACGCAGGCGGTGAAGGCCGGCGCGCACGTCTATCTCTGTCGCCGGATCGCCATAGGGTCCGGCGGTGTCGTATACCGGCACCGGCTCGTTTTCTTCGTAGCGCGGCGTTTTGCCGTTGCCGCCGATAAGCGTGGGGCTAAGCGCGATCTCCCGCATCGGCACCCGGATGTCGGCGCTGTTGCCCTGGAGATAAATACGCCGGGAGTTGGGGAAGGCTTCGCCTTTCAGACGATGGATGAATTCCTGCGCCTGGGCGCGCTGCTCACGGCGGGAAGGGGTGGTTTTGGATAACGACATAGCAATTCCTCACAATAAACGGGAAAATTGCTTGTCAGGAGCGCTACGGGAGTAATGAGGCCGGGCTTTGAATTTAGCAAAATAGACTATAAATCAAAGCGTTGCTTTACTCTTGTTCCCTTCGCAGGTATTAACCCGATCAGGTTCCGCGGATCCCGAATTAACGGTCTCAGCCTGGCGTAATGTACGCGCTAGGCACTCCGACAAGATATAGCGGCCCGTGAAGGACCGGTTACGACTTACTGCTTACCGCAAAATTACGCCAGACGCGATACGTCCGGATTATTGGCGGCCGGCACCGAGGCCAGGTAGTCCGCTTTATATTCCAGCGCCTGCTGGATCAGTTTGTCCTCCAGGGCAAAACGCGTGGCCAGGGCCTCGCCCACGCCGGAAAGCGCCTGTTGGAACTCCATACAGTTATCATGATCGATGGCCGTTTCCAATTGGCTATCATAAAATGCCATGATTTGTTTGGTATTTTCCTGCAACGCCGGATACAACTGGGTACTGATGATTCTTTTGCTGCTGCTGGTATCGTCCGCGTCCTGAACGATACGATCGTAGATATGGAAATGGCCGGCGGAAAGGTAGTCCACCAGTTTATGGCAAAAGTCGTCCAGCGCGTTTTCGTCCAGGGGAGTATGCTTTTCTTTATTGGGCTTAAGACCGATGAGATGGTAATACGCAATGAGCAACTTCCTGCGGGCCAGTATCCACTGATCGATCAGTTCGTTACTGCCGCCAACGCGTTGAGCCAGAATGTCCAGCTGGTTTAGCATGATTGACTCCGATGTAATAAAGTAACGCTGCGTTACTCATCAATTAAAGCTAATTTCTAGCTTGCCAGTGAATAAGAGGTAGTGCAACTAAAATGGAACAAGAACTCAACGGTAGCGAAAATGGCTGGTGGATCGTCAGCCAGGACAGCAAATTGTGGTTACCCAAGGGGGAACTGCCATTTGGAACGGCATCGGCCTGGTCACTTCAAGGATTGACAGCGACGCTTATCGGCGAATGGGAGGGGTCGCCCGCCTGGCTGGTACGCCACGCCATGCCCCGGGATATGGGCTCGGTGCGCCAGATCATCGATAGCGACCCAGGCTTGTTCCAACTGGCGGGCCGGGGCGTGCAACTGGCGGAGTTTTATCGTTCCCATCGCTATTGCGGCTACTGCGGCCATGAGATGCGCGTCAGTAACCGGGAATGGGCCTGCCTGTGCGATCATTGCCATGAACGGTATTATCCGCAAATCGCGCCCTGTATTATCGTGGCGATCCGCCGCGGCGACGATATCCTGCTGGCCCAGCATACCCGCCATCGCGGCGGCATTTACACGGTGCTGGCCGGTTTTGCCGAGGTGGGGGAAACCCTGGAGCAGACCGTGGCCCGCGAGGTCATGGAGGAGACGCGGATTAAGGTGAAAAACGTCCGTTATGTCACCTCGCAGCCCTGGCCTTTCCCGCATTCGCTGATGATGGCGTTTATGGCGGAGTACGCCGGCGGCGAAATCACCCCCGATCATAATGAAATCCTTGATGCCGGCTGGTACCGTTATGACGCGCTGCCCCTGCTGCCGCCGCCCGGCACCGTGGCCAGGCGCTTAATTGAGGACACGGTCGCGCTCTGCCGCGCCGATCGGGAAAATGACGGCCCGCATGCTACACTCCATTCATAACTGCAAGGGAATCCTGTATGCATGAACTGAAGAACGACCGCTATCTGCGCGCCCTGCTGCGCCAGCCTGTTGATGTCACGCCCGTATGGATGATGCGCCAGGCCGGGCGTTATCTGCCGGAATATAAAGCCACCCGCGCCGAGGCCGGTGATTTTATGTCACTGTGCAGGAATGCCGAACTGGCCTGTGAAGTGACCTTGCAGCCGTTGCGTCGTTTTCCGCTTGATGCCGCGATCCTGTTTTCGGATATCCTGACGGTTCCCGACGCCATGGGACTGGAATTGTATTTTGAACAGGGGGAGGGGCCGTGCTTTGCCCGTCCGATTACCTGTAAAGCCGACGTGGAGCAGTTGCCGATACCGGATCCGGAGGTGGAGCTGGGGTATGTGATGGACGCCGTACGCACCATCCGGCGCAACCTGCGCGGAGAAGTGCCGTTGATTGGCTTCTCCGGCAGTCCCTGGACCCTGGCCACCTATATGGTTGAAGGCGGCACCAGCAAAGTCTTCACTAAAATCAAACAAATGATGTACGCCGAGCCGCAGACGCTGCATTTATTGCTCGATAAGCTGGCGGCGAGCGTAACGCTGTACCTGAACGCCCAGATTCGCGCCGGGGCGCAGTCGGTGATGATCTTTGATACCTGGGGCGGCGTGCTGACCGGCAGCGGCTATCTTGAGTTTTCCCTTGATTACATGCAAAAAATCATCGACGGCCTGCAGCGGGAGCATGAAGGCCGCCGGGTGCCGGTAACGCTGTTTACCAAAGGCGGAGGCCAATGGCTTGAAGCCATGGCGCAAACCGGTTGCGATGCGCTGGGCCTGGACTGGAGCACCGATATTCAGGCGGCGCGCCGTCGCGTGGGCGATAAGGTCGCGCTGCAGGGCAATATGGATCCTTCGGTGTTGTACGCGCCGCCGGCGCGTATTGAACAGGAAGTGGAGTCCATTCTGGCCGGTTTCGGCCGGGGTGAGGGGCATGTCTGCAATCTGGGGCACGGTATCCATCAGGACGTGCCGCCGGCACATGCGGGCATTTTTGTTGAGGCGGTGCATCGCCTGTCGCGCCCCTATCATCTGTAAAGACTGGTGAAAAAGGTGGAAAAAACATGGATATAACAGCATTGCGCGCCGAGCAGGTCGCCACCGCCAGTAGGGTCATACGCCATGACGATTTCGCTTTTTCCACGCCCGCGATAATCGCCGGCGCCGATGTGGGGTTCGAACAGGGGGGCGACGTTACCCGCGCGGCTATCGCGCTGCTGCGTTTTCCGTCGCTGGAGCTTCTCGAATACCGCATTGCCCGTGTAACGACCACCATGCCTTATATTCCGGGTTTTTTGTCGTTTCGCGAGTATCCCGCCCTGCTGGCCGCCTGGGAACAGCTGAATCAGCGGCCGGATTTGCTGTTCGTCGATGGCCATGGTATTTCCCACCCGCGCCGTCTGGGCGTCGCCAGCCATTTTGGCCTGTTGGTCGACCAGCCGACTATCGGCGTGGCTAAGCGCCGGCTGTGCGGCCGGTTTGAGCCCTTGAGCGATGAGGCGGGCGCCAGGGCGCCGCTGATGGATAAAGGTGAACAGCTTGCCTGGGTATGGCGCAGCAAGATCCGCTGCAATCCTTTATTCATCTCCACCGGCCATCGCGTCGGCATGGACACTGCCCTGTATTGGGTACAACAATGCATGCGCGGCTACCGCTTGCCGGAGCCTACCCGCTGGGCGGATGCGGTGGCCTCTAATCGCACCGCGTTTAAACAGTGGGAGCAGGGGCGCGGCGAACCGGACTTTTTCGACCTGGAATAGGGTAACCGGCTAATTTCAGGTACACTGCGACGCAGATTAAGAGTAATGGAATAGCGCGATGTTACGTAACCCGATACATTTACGTCTGGAAAAGCAGGAAGCCTGGCAGCACGTCATTTTTATGGCGTCGCTGTGTGAACGGATGTACCCCAATTATCAACTGTTCTGCGTACAGACCGGCTTTGGCGACCCTGCCGTCTACCGGCGTATTCTCGACCTGGTTTGGGAGACACAGGTTGTTAAAGATGCTAAGGTCAATTTTGATTTACAATTGGAAAAGCTGGAAGAATGCATTCCCGCAGCGGATGATTACGATTTTTACGGCGTTTATCCGGCGATTGATGCCTGTGTGGCCCTGAGTGAATTATTGCACTCGCGGCTGAGCGGTGAAACGCTGGAGCATGCCGTCACCGTCAGCGAAACCTCTATCCGCACCGTGGCCATGCTGGAAATGACCCATGCGGAGCGGGAAATGACCGAAGAGGAGCTGAATGCCCTGCCCTCGATTGAAGAGGAATGGGACATTCAGTGGGAAATTTTTCGCCTGTTAGCTGATTGTGAAAACCGCGACGTAGAATTGATCAAAGGGCTGCGCGCAGACCTGCGCGAAGCCGGAATTAGCAATATTGGAATAATTTTACAGCAATAAGGCAATAAAACGTGATTTAAGACCTGTTTTGCCATGTCTTAATACTTCACATCTGCACCCCGTCTGGTCTACATTTGGGGGGGCATAAAAAAAGTGGCTATCGGTGCGTGTTTGCAGGAGAGTGCCGTATTCCGGCTTATCCGTCGTACTCGATGCTTAGCAAGCGATAAACACACTGTAAGGATAACATATGAACAAGACTCAACTGATTGATGTAATTGCTGATAAGGCCGATCTTTCGAAGGCGCAGGCGAAGTCGGCTCTGGAATCCACTTTGGCAGCAATTACCGAGTCTCTTAAAGAGGGTGATGCAGTACAATTGGTTGGTTTCGGTACTTTCAAAATTAATCATCGCAACGAACGCACTGGCCGTAATCCTCAGACCGGTAAAGAAATCAAAATCGCCGCGGCCAATGTTCCGGCATTTGTTTCTGGCAAGGCTCTGAAAGACGCTGTTAAGTAACCACCGTGTGTTGGTGAAAAGATTAAGCATAGGGGCAACCGTGCCCCTTTTGTTTTTGCGCCGGTGCGGTTGGCTCGGGCTGCTGGCCTGTCTCCTCACGGCATGCGGTTCGCATTCCAAGGCGCCGCCTGCGTTCACCGCCAGCGGTTATGTCGCCGATCGGGGCGCCATGCGTTTATGGCGTAAAGACGACGCGGCACAGCAAACGGTCAATATCGTCAGCGTCTACAGCCCCTATCAGGGCGAAAATACCATCATTACCCGCTATCAATTCCTCCATGACGACGTGCGCCAGATTAACCGGACGCAAAACGGCGCACATCCGCAAACCGTGCAAATCCGCTTTGACGATCAGGGTAATCCCAGCTATATGCAGCGTCAGCGCGATGGGCTGCGTGAAAAACTCAGTGATGACGAACTGGCGTTGTATCAGTTTGAAGCCAGGCGACTGCTGGATGTCAGCAGCACGCTACGTGCCGGACAGGTAAAGCTGATGCAGGGGATATGGCGCGACGGCGTGATAGCCACCTGCGACGGCAAGACGGCGCGGCCTGATTTTGACCAGCGCTCGGCCTCGTGGATTGCGGCGCGCGCCCAACATTCCACCGGGCAACTGGGCATCGCCTGGCTGGAGGCACCGGAAGGGACGCAGCTGTTACTGGTCGCCAATGAAGACTTCTGCCACTGGCAACCTAAAAAAAGCGAGTTGTAGTCACCCGCCTGCAAGCCAACATCGACAGGGCGCCGCGCATTGCCCAACGTCATGAATGCGCGACACCAGATGATGACAGGATTATTGCTCGCGTTGGATCGCGCGATAGCCGATATCCGACCGGCAGAAACTGTCCTGCCAGCGAATAGACTTCGCCGCGTGATAGGCCCTGGCCTGAGCATCCGCCACCGTTTCGCCCAGCGCGGTAACGCACAAAACCCGCCCTCCCTGCGTCAGTACCTTACCGTCCGCCAGACAGGTGCCGGCATGAAAGACTTTTTCGCCTGCTGTCTCAGCCGTCGGCAGGCCGCTGATTTCGTCCCCGGTGCGGTAGTCCCCCGGATAGCCGCCGGCGGCCAGGACCACACCCAGGGCCGGTCGCTCATCCCATAACGAGCTTTCCCGATCCAGATGCCCTTCGGTGGCCGCCAGGCACAGCGCCACCAGATCGGAACGCATGCGCAGCATGATGGGCTGGGTTTCCGGATCGCCGAAGCGGCAGTTAAATTCAATCACCTTTGGCTGGCCATCGGCGTTGATCATCAGTCCGGCATATAAAAAGCCGGTATAGATATTCCCTTCCGACGCCATGCCGCGCACCGTCGGCCAGATAACCTGATCCATAACACGCTGGTGGATTTCATCCGTAACCACCGGGGCGGGGGAATATGCCCCCATGCCGCCCGTGTTGGGACCGGTATCGCCGTCGCCGACCCGTTTATGGTCCTGGCTGGTGGCCATCGGCACGACATGATCGCCGTCCACCATCACGATAAAGCTGGCTTCCTCGCCTTCCAGGAATTCCTCCACCACGATGCGGTGCCCGGCATCGCCGAAGGCGTTACCGGCCAGCATATCCTCAATGGCCGCTTCCGCTTGCGCAAGCGTCATAGCCACGATCACGCCTTTGCCGGCGGCCAGGCCGTCCGCTTTGATAACAATGGGCGCGCCTTTGCTGCGCACGTAGGCCAGCGCCTGGTCGATATCGGTAAAGTTACCGTATTCCGCGCTGGGGATATGGTGGCGGGCCAGGAAATCCTTGGTAAACGCCTTCGAGCCTTCCAACTGCGCCGCCGCTTTGGTCGGGCCGAATACCGGCAGGCCGGCTGAGCGGAACGCATCCACCACGCCCATCACCAGCGGCGCTTCGGGGCCGACGATGGTCAGGCCGATGGCGTGGCTTTGGGCGAAGGCGACCAGCGCCGGGATATCGGTCGGGCCGATGTCGACGTTTTCAAGCGCCGGTTCGAGGGCGGTGCCGGCATTGCCGGGCGCCACGTAGACTTTATCCGCCAGCGGCGATTGGGCGGCTTTCCAGGCCAGGGCATGCTCGCGGCCGCCGTTCCCGATAATTAAGATATTCATTGGTCGCTCCTGGGCTTAGTGGCGGAAATGACGCATACCGGTAAAGATCATGGCGATGCCATGTTCGTTGGCCGCGGCAATGACTTCGTCATCGCGAATGGAACCGCCGGGTTGGATCACGCAGCTGATGCCGACCGCCGCCGCGTCAATTCCGTCGCGAAACGGGAAAAACGCATCGGAGGCCATGGCCGAGCCGCGCACGTCCAGCCCTTCGTCCGCCGCCTTGATGCCGGCGATTTTCGCCGAATAAACGCGGCTCATCTGGCCCGCCCCGATACCAATGGTCATGTTATCGCGGGCATAAACGATGGCGTTGGATTTAACGAATTTAGCCACTTTCCAGCAAAAAAGCGCGTCGCGCAGCTCGCTTGCGGTCGGCCGGCGTTCGGTGACGATGCGCAGATCCGCCTCGCCGACCATGCCTAAGTCGCGATCCTGTATCAACAGGCCGCCGTTAACCCGCTTGAAGTCCAGCGCCGGCACCCGGGACGACCAGACGCCGCTGGCCAGTACACGGACATTTTGCTTGGCGGCAAGGATGGCCAGGGCGTCGTCGTTAACGGACGGCGCGATAATCACTTCCACGAACTGGCGGCTGATAATGGCTTGCGCGGCGGCGGCGTCAAGAGGGCGGTTAAAGGCGATAATGCCGCCAAACGCCGAGGTGGGATCGGTTTTATAGGCGCGCTCATATGCCTCGAGCAACGCGCCGCCGGTGGCCACGCCGCAAGGATTGGCATGCTTGACAATCACGCAGGCCGGCTCGGCGAATTCCTTTACGCACTCCAGGGCGGCGTCGGTATCGGCGATATTGTTATAGGATAGCGCCTTGCCCTGCAACTGCCGCGCGGTGGCGACCGAGGCTTCCCGCACCGGCTCTTCTATATAGAAGGCGGCCAGCTGATGGCTGTTTTCTCCGTAGCGCATATCCTGTTTTTTGATAAAGTTCAGGTTAAGGGTGCGTGGGAAACGTCCGGCGGGTACGGTGGTATCGCCGTGATAGGCCGGTACCTGGCTGCCGAAGTAGTTGGCGATCATGCTGTCGTAGGCGGCGGTATGCTCAAAGGCCTTGATGGCCAGATCAAAACGGGTCGCCAGCGTCAGCGAGCCGTTATGCGCATCCAGCTCGGCAATGATCCCGGCGTAATCGCCGCTGTTAACCACGATCGCCACGTCTTTATGATTCTTGGCGGCGGAGCGCACCATGGTAGGCCCGCCGATATCGATATTCTCCACCGCTTCCTCGCGGGTACAGCCTTCACGCGCCACTGTGCTGGCAAACGGATAAAGATTAACCACCACCATATCGATGGGGTCGATATGGTGCTGTTGCATAATTGCATCGTCCTGGCCGCGTCGCCCCAGAATGCCGCCATGGACCTTGGGATGCAGGGTTTTCACCCGTCCATCCATCATTTCTGGAAAACCGGTGTAATCGGAAACCTCGGTCACCGGCAGCCCTGCCTCCGCCAGCAGCCGCGCGGTGCCGCCGGTGGAGAGCAGCGTGATGCCGCGTTGCGATAATGACTGAGCGAATTCTACGATACCGGCTTTGTCAGACACACTGAGCAAGGCGCGGCGAACAGGACGTGGTTGTTGCATGGTCAATTTATCCCTTGATTGGATAGCTTTAATAAAAAACTGGTATCAAGCGGCGGTTTTTTACTGAAAAAAGCCGCCGCTTGATAAAATACGCGAGCCGATAAAATTTGCGTGAATTGTAGCGAAAACGATTGCGCGATGCTCGGCAATTTTTGCCTGCGGCAATCATCTGTGGATAAGTTTGTGCAAAAGAGGGTATAAACCCCGGTATTGCTGTGGAATGCAGCAAACAGTTCGGATTGGGCAAATTAGCTGTTGCGGCTTCGGTTGAAATCCCTATAATGCGCCTCCATCGACCGGCACCGTGCAGCACATCGCAGGGTAGCGGAAACGAGTCAGAAGACAGGCCGAACGGGCTTGACACTGAAAGAGGAAAGCGTAACATACGCCACCTCGCGCCAGACTGATTACAGCGGCGCACTGCTCTTTAACAATTTATCAGACAATCTGTGTGGGCACTCACAAGACCGTATCGAAACACAAAATACCAAGTCTTGAAGAGTGAACAAACAGTTAATTCATAAGATTAACAGTATGACAATCTTTGAGCATCAAGCTTTTAATTGAAGAGTTTGATCATGGCTCAGATTGAACGCTGGCGGCAGGCCTAACACATGCAAGTCGAGCGGCAGCGGAAAGTAGCTTGCTACTTTGCCGGCGAGCGGCGGACGGGTGAGTAATGTCTGGGGATCTGCCTGATGGTGGGGGATAACTACTGGAAACGGTAGCTAATACCGCATAACGTCGCAAGACCAAAGTGGGGGACCTTCGGGCCTCACGCCATCGGATGAACCCAGATGGGATTAGCTAGTAGGTGAGGTAATGGCTCACCTAGGCGACGATCCCTAGCTGGTCTGAGAGGATGACCAGCCACACTGGAACTGAGACACGGTCCAGACTCCTACGGGAGGCAGCAGTGGGGAATATTGCACAATGGGCGCAAGCCTGATGCAGCCATGCCGCGTGTGTGAAGAAGGCCTTCGGGTTGTAAAGCACTTTCAGCGGGGAGGAAGGCGACAAGGTTAATAACCTTGTTGATTGACGTTACCCGCAGAAGAAGCACCGGCTAACTCCGTGCCAGCAGCCGCGGTAATACGGAGGGTGCGAGCGTTAATCGGAATTACTGGGCGTAAAGCGTACGCAGGCGGTCTGTTAAGTCAGATGTGAAATCCCCGGGCTTAACCCGGGAACTGCATTTGAAACTGGCAGGCTAGAGTCTCGTAGAGGGGGGTAGAATTCCAGGTGTAGCGGTGAAATGCGTAGAGATCTGGAGGAATACCGGTGGCGAAGGCGGCCCCCTGGACGAAGACTGACGCTCAGGTACGAAAGCGTGGGGAGCAAACAGGATTAGATACCCTGGTAGTCCACGCTGTAAACGATGTCGATTTGAAGGTTGTGGCCTTGAGCCGTGGCTTTCGGAGCTAACGCGTTAAATCGACCGCCTGGGGAGTACGGCCGCAAGGTTAAAACTCAAATGAATTGACGGGGGCCCGCACAAGCGGTGGAGCATGTGGTTTAATTCGATGCAACGCGAAGAACCTTACCTACTCTTGACATCCAGAGAAGTTTGCAGAGATGCGAACGTGCCTTCGGGAGCTCTGAGACAGGTGCTGCATGGCTGTCGTCAGCTCGTGTTGTGAAATGTTGGGTTAAGTCCCGCAACGAGCGCAACCCTTATCCTTTGTTGCCAGCGAGTAATGTCGGGAACTCAAAGGAGACTGCCGGTGACAAACCGGAGGAAGGTGGGGATGACGTCAAGTCATCATGGCCCTTACGAGTAGGGCTACACACGTGCTACAATGGCGCATACAAAGAGAAGCGAACTCGCGAGAGTAAGCGGACCTCACAAAGTGCGTCGTAGTCCGGATTGGAGTCTGCAACTCGACTCCATGAAGTCGGAATCGCTAGTAATCGTGGATCAGAATGCCACGGTGAATACGTTCCCGGGCCTTGTACACACCGCCCGTCACACCATGGGAGTGGGTTGCAAAAGAAGTAGGTAGCTTAACCTTCGGGAGGGCGCTTACCACTTTGTGATTCATGACTGGGGTGAAGTCGTAACAAGGTAACCGTAGGGGAACCTGCGGTTGGATCACCTCCTTACCGAAATAGATACTAATTGTGTAGTGTCCACACAGATTGTCTGATAACTGTAATGAGCAAACAGCTCGTATGGTTTTTTTGCGAAGCAGCACTGCTTCGTGATCCTATCTTTGTCCCCTTCGTCTAGTGGCCTAGGACACTGCCCTTTCACGGCGGTAACAGGGGTTCGAACCCCCTAGGGGACGCCATATCCCGCTGTCTATTTCAGAGCACACTCTTATGAGTATGCTGCGAAATACATGCTCTTTAACAATCCGGAACAAGCTGAAAATTTGAAAAAAAACATGCTGAGCAAAATCAGTATGCGATTCTCTCAAAGCAAGCAAACCTAATGATTGCCGTGTCGATGGCAATCTCTGTAGCCCAGGCGAGGGTTTACTCTCACCAGGGTGAGACTGTGCGAACAGTGTCAGGGCAAGGCGCACGGCGCGCAGCCAGCGGAGTGGACTCAATGTCCATGAGCATGGCGAGCACCGCGCAACGATGCCATGGCAGTGTGCAGCCAGTCGCAACACAGACACTTTAGGGTTGTGAGGTTAAGTGAATAAGCGTACACGGTGGATGCCTAGGCAGTCAGAGGCGATGAAGGACGTGCTAATCCGCGAAATGCGCCGGTGAGCTGATATGAAGCGCTATCAGCCGGCGATGTCCGAATGGGGAAACCCAGTGCAATTCGTTGCACTATCATTACGTGAATCCATAGCGTATTGAGGCGAACCGGGGGAACTGAAACATCTCAGTACCCCGAGGAAAAGAAATCAACCGAGATTCCCCTAGTAGCGGCGAGCGAACGGGGAACAGCCCAGAGTCACCATCAGCGTTTGTATCAGGAGAACGGTCTGGAAAGTCCGGCAACACAGGGTGATAGCCCCGTATCCGAAGGTACAAGTGCTGTGAGCTCGATGAGTAGGGCGGGACACGTGATATCCTGTCTGAAGATGGGGGGACCATCCTCCAAGGCTAAATACTCCTGACTGACCGATAGTGAACCAGTACCGTGAGGGAAAGGCGAAAAGAACCCCGGCGAGGGGAGTGAAATAGAACCTGAAACCGTGTACGTACAAGCAGTGGGAGCCTTGATTTATCAGGGTGACTGCGTACCTTTTGTATAATGGGTCAGCGACTTATATTCTGTAGCAAGGTTAACCGAATAGGGGAGCCGTAGGGAAACCGAGTCTTAACTGGGCGTTAAGTTGCAGGGTATAGACCCGAAACCCGGTGATCTAGCCATGGGCAGGTTGAAGGTTGGGTAACACTAACTGGAGGACCGAACCGACTAATGTTGAAAAATTAGCGGATGACTTGTGGCTGGGGGTGAAAGGCCAATCAAACCGGGAGATAGCTGGTTCTCCCCGAAAGCTATTTAGGTAGCGCCTCGTGAATTCATCTTCGGGGGTAGAGCACTGTTTCGGCTAGGGGTCCACCCCGGATTACCAACCCGATGCAAACTGCGAATACCGAAGAATGTTACCACGGGAGACACACGGCGGGTGCTAACGTCCGTCGTGAAGAGGGAAACAACCCAGACCGCCAGCTAAGGTCCCAAAGTCATGGTTAAGTGGGAAACGATGTGGGAAGGCACAGACAGCCAGGATGTTGGCTTAGAAGCAGCCATCATTTAAAGAAAGCGTAATAGCTCACTGGTCGAGTCGGCCTGCGCGGAAGATGTAACGGGGCTAAACCATGCACCGAAGCTGCGGCAGCGATACCTTCGGGTATTGTTGGGTAGGGGAGCGTTCTGTAAGCCTGCGAAGGTGGCCTGTGAGGGTTGCTGGAGGTATCAGAAGTGCGAATGCTGACATAAGTAACGATAAAGCGGGTGAAAAGCCCGCTCGCCGGAAGACCAAGGGTTCCTGTCCAACGTTAATCGGGGCAGGGTGAGTCGACCCCTAAGGCGAGGCCGAAAGGCGTAGTCGATGGGAAACAGGTTAATATTCCTGTACTGGGTGTGACTGCGAAGGGGGGACGGAGAAAGCTAGGTTCGCCGGGCGACGGTTGTCCCGGTTTAAGCGTGAAGGTGGAAAGAGCAGGTAAATCCGCTCTTTCATTCAACACTGAGGCGTGATAACGAGCCACTACGGTGGTGAAGGAATTGATGCTACGCTTCCAGGAAAAGCCTCTAAGCTCCAGGTCACATCGAATCGTACCCCAAACCGACACAGGTGGTCAGGTAGAGAATACCAAGGCGCTTGAGAGAACTCGGGTGAAGGAACTAGGCAAAATGGTGCCGTAACTTCGGGAGAAGGCACGCTGGCATTAGGTGGAGGGACTTGCTCCCCGAGCTGAAGCCAGTCGCAGATACCAGCTGGCTGCAACTGTTTATTAAAAACACAGCACTGTGCAAACACGAAAGTGGACGTATACGGTGTGACGCCTGCCCGGTGCCGGAAGGTTAATTGATGGGGTTATCCGTAAGGAGAAGCTCTTGATCGAAGCCCCGGTAAACGGCGGCCGTAACTATAACGGTCCTAAGGTAGCGAAATTCCTTGTCGGGTAAGTTCCGACCTGCACGAATGGCGTAATGATGGCCAGGCTGTCTCCACCCGAGACTCAGTGAAATTGAACTCGCTGTGAAGATGCAGTGTACCCGCGGCAAGACGGAAAGACCCCGTGAACCTTTACTATAGCTTGACACTGAACATTGAGCCTTGATGTGTAGGATAGGTGGGAGGCTTTGAAGTGTGGACGCCAGTCTGCATGGAGCCAACCTTGAAATACCACCCTTTAATGTTTGATGTTCTAACTCCGGCCCATAATCTGGGTCGAGGACAGTGTCTGGTGGGTAGTTTGACTGGGGCGGTCTCCTCCTAAAGAGTAACGGAGGAGCACGAAGGTTAGCTAATCACGGTCGGACATCGTGAGGTTAGTGCAAAGGCATAAGCTAGCTTGACTGCGAGAGTGACGGCTCGAGCAGGTGCGAAAGCAGGTCTTAGTGATCCGGTGGTTCTGAATGGAAGGGCCATCGCTCAACGGATAAAAGGTACTCCGGGGATAACAGGCTGATACCGCCCAAGAGTTCATATCGACGGCGGTGTTTGGCACCTCGATGTCGGCTCATCACATCCTGGGGCTGAAGTAGGTCCCAAGGGTATGGCTGTTCGCCATTTAAAGTGGTACGCGAGCTGGGTTTAGAACGTCGTGAGACAGTTCGGTCCCTATCTGCCGTGGGCGTTGGAAGATTGAGAGGGGCTGCTCCTAGTACGAGAGGACCGGAGTGGACGCACCACTGGTGTTCGGGTTGTCATGCCAATGGCATTGCCCGGTAGCTACGTGCGGAAGAGATAACCGCTGAAAGCATCTAAGCGGGAAACTTGCCTCGAGATGAGTCTTCCCTGTGGCTTTAAGCCACCTGAAGGGACGTTAAAGACGATGACGTTGATAGGTCGGGTGTGTAAGCGCAGCGATGCGTTGAGCTAACCGATACTAATGACCCGTGAGGCTTAACCTTACAACACCTAAAGTGTTTGACGCAAAGAGAGCGTCGCCCCGAGGGGTGGCGAGAGAATTTTCAGCTTGTAACGGAAAGTATTAAATACAGCCGGTCGAGATATTGACGGGTTGTCAACAACGCGGAGCGTTGGCCTTGCACAGGGGAAATGACAAAATCGCCGGGAGCGATTTTGTACAGCGCACAGCGCTGGCCCGCAGGGCGAGTCTCAGGATGAGACGAGAAATTTGCCTGGCGGCACTAGCGCGGTGGTCCCACCTGACCCCATGCCGAACTCAGCAGTGAAACGCCGTAGCGCCGATGGTAGTGTGGGGTCTCCCCATGCGAGAGTAGGGAACTGCCAGGCATCCAATTGACGAAGCCCTCTGTGAGAACAGAGGGCTTTTTCATGTGCGTAACCCTGGCGGTTCGCTACTCGAGTAAGAGAGTAGGACCACCGGCAACGCCGGTGGAACGGAGCCGCAGGCGACGGCCCGCAGGGGGCCTGACGCAGTCAGGCATCAACTGCCAGGCATCCAATTGACGGAGCCCTCTGTGCAAACAGAGGGCTTTTTCATGTGCGTAACCCTGGCGGTTCGCTACTCGAGTAAGAGAGTAGGACCCCCGGCAACGCCGGTGGAACGGAGCCGCAGGCGACGGCCCGCAGGGTGCCTGACGCAGTCAGGCATCCACTGCCAGGCATCCAATTGGCGAAGCCCTCAAAGAAAACAGAGGGCTTTTTCATGTGCGTGACCCTGGCGGTTCGCTACCCGGGCGCTATGGCCGATCCCGCGATAATGCCGTACGCAGGACTTGCGCGCTGCGCTCCAGCAGATCCAGCGCCCGATCCCGCTGGCGATGGAACTGGGTGGTCATCATCAAAAAGGTTTCAGGCGTGGCCTGGGCGGCCTGATCTTTAAGGATCCGCAGCCCGGGAAATGCGCCGCCGTGATAACTCAGGTCGTAATGAAAATCATCGACCGAGCTATAGCGCAGGCGGTGCCATAAGGCCAGCACCTTGATTATTGCCGGCTGCCATGCCTGAGTATCGTATTGCCAACATGCTACCACCCGCTGCAAATCGTCCAGCAGACCCACCATGGCGTCAAGCGCCGGACTCAGGTCAAACGCAGGATCCAGCTGATCTTGCAACGCCGCCATTTCTTTATACAGCCGATCCCGATAGCCCAGCGGATCCAGCGGCAACGCCGTAGCGGTTAGAAGCTCCGCCAGCCAGTAACCATGGATCCGGCTGTCACGCCATAAAATAGCCAGATCGACCTTATCATAGGTATCCGCTTCGGTATGCCACCACCAGCCGCCGCCGCTGCCCGGCGACAGCGTATTCTTATTTACCGGCTCTTCGCGCAGGGCGAAATGCAGCGGCAAACCGCTGCCCCAAAAAGACTGGTCGCCTCCTTTGCCCAACGGCGTAATGCGTTGTGCCGCACTACCGGTTACCCGACGCACCGCGCGGTTAAGGAAATCAGGCTGTTCGGCCCCACTGGCGTTGATCACTACCTGCAATGCTTCCATACAGCCGGGGGAATCAACGTTAATATGCGCCACGCAATGTTGAGCCAACGGATGACGAAACCGGTCGGCATACCAGGTCGACCCCCCATAGCGGGCATTCGAATGGCCCGGCCACCAGGCAATCCGCAGACCCCGTGTTAACTCGTGGCGATGCTGATGAAAATGAACGGCCATCGCCAGACATAACGCATTGCCGGTGGCATTGTCGGTAACGCCTTCATGCCAGGAATCATAATGGGAAGATAACAGGACAAACTCGGGAGATTCTCCCGCTATCTCCACCACCGGCAGGCTGCATGTGGAAACCGCCACCTGCAGCTCGGTGCGCAGACGCGCGGTAAGCGGGGCGGGGTGCCGTTGATAAAGCGCCAGCAGCTCGCGCCCCTGCTGCTGGTTGATCGAGATGACCGGCAGGCGCGGATAACGATGGCGATCGTCGGGCACCGGGGTGCCCCAGATCGGCCCGACGGTTTCCTCATGCAACGCCGTTTCGCCCGACCACCAGATATGGATGAGACCCAACGCGCCGGCGGCATCAAGCCGCTGTACATAATCTTCAAAACCCTGATCGGCAATGACAATCTTACCTTTCACCTGGGCGGACCATTGCGCCATCTGATTATCCGGTATCGGGTCCGTGGAGCGCGCGTCGTAAAACAGCGCAGCGTCCACGCCCAGCGGGCAACTGGCCGAGAAAGAGCGAGTCTTGGCCGCGCAGCGCCATGCCGGGTAGTCCGGCAGTTGCAGACTGCCGGAAAGGGGATTGCTTAACAACAATGAACATTGCTCAATGCGCGGCGACAGGCCATGACGGCTCAGCACCTCTGCCAGATAGCCGGCCGAGCGTTCGGCGTCGTCGCTGCCGGATAACCGGTGCAACTGCGAGAACTGCCGCAACAGGCTGTCCATCAGCGGCAATAGCGTCCCTGCGTGCGGCTCAGTGACTGGCATCGGCCTGCTCCGGTTGATGAACCGACAAATCGATATCACCAAAGTACTGCTGTTTGATCTTTTCCCACGTGCCGTCGGCCTTGATTTTAGCCAAACCTTCGTTTAGCAATGCCCTGATCTTTTCGTCATCTTTGCGAAAACCATAGGCCGAACCGATGCTGAAGAGTTTATCATCGCGTACTTCGGGTCCGGTCAGGGCGAAATCCTTGCCTTCGGGTTTATTCAGGAAACCATAGGTGACCGCTACCGCCGGGCTTAATGCGCCGTCCAGCCGTCCCGCCGCCAAATCCTGATAAATCATATCCTGATCGGCGTAAGGGACGATATCGATGCCCTTGGCGGCCCAGAACTGGTTGGCATACATCTCCTGGATGGTGCCCTGCTGGACGGCGATATGCTTGCCCTGCAGCGATGCCACGTCCGGCTGCAGGTTGCTGCCCTTGCGCGCCACCAGCCGGGTGGGGATATGGTAAACGAAATCACTGAAGTCGATGGCTTTCCTGCGTTTTTCGGTCGCTCCCAGCGGCGAAATAACATCGACTTTTTTAGCCAGCAGCGAGGGAATCTCCGCGTCAAAGCTACTGACCACGAATTGACATTGCACCGCCATTGCCCGGCAGACGGCATGGGTAATATCGATTTCAAAGCCCCGCGGCGTACCGTCCGCTTCCCGGTACTGAAACGGGGGATAGGTCAGATCGGCGCCGATACGCACCGTTTCACCGGCCGCCTGTGCCGCCGTTGCGCCCATAACCATGCCGAGTAACGCGAGTACCCCTCTGTTTTTCATTTTATTCCTCCTGCCCGGCCTGGTTGGCGAGCTTCCAGCGCGAAAATTCATCTCTTACCGCCTGCAATAGCGAGCGATCCTGATTCAGGTCAAAGGCGGTCATCGCCAGCGCCTTGGCGGCCTGCAGCATGCCGTCCAGGCCGGCGGGCGAAGCCGCCGCCTGGGCAAACTCAGGGGTATGCGGGAAAACGTCGCCAATGCGGATATAAGGATGGATGGCCGCGGTGACCTGGCTGACATTACCGATATCGGACGAGCCGATACCACCGGTTACCGGCGGATCGAACACGTCGATGCCCAACAGCTCAAGGTTGCGTTGAAAACCCATGGCCAGGGCCCGGTTGTTGTTGCGTTCGGCATAGGTCAGGCCCGGCTCGATTTCCAGCCTGGCGCCGCTTATCGCTGCGGCGCCTTGCGCTGCGGCGAACACTTTATCCCGCACCAGCCGTAACCCGTTAACCGTCGCCGCGCGCATCAGGAATTTTGCCTCGGCATAGGCCGGCACGATATTAGTGGCGCTGCCGCCATCGGTAATAATCCCATGTACCCGCACATCGTCGGTGAAGAACTGGCGCAGGGCATTAATGCCGACAAACGTATGGATGACCGCGTCCAGGGCGCTAATGCCTTTCTGCGGTGCCGACGAGGCATGCGCCGCCTTGCCGTAAAATTTAAATACCGCATCCACGCACGCCAGTCCGCCGCGCACCACCATGGTTTTCTCGCGCGGGTGGACCATCATCACCGCATCCACTGCATCGAATATGCCCAGATCGGCGAGAATGATTTTACCGCCGCCTTCTTCCTCCGCCGGGGTACCGATCACCAGCAGGCGCCCGCCTAATTCAGGGCAGGCGGCCTTTAACGCCAGCGCGGCGCCCACCGCGGCGGTGCCGATAAGATTATGGCCGCAGGCATGCCCCAGTTCTGGCAGCGCGTCGTATTCCGCAAGCAGCGCCACCACCGGTCCGGGTTTGCCGCTGTCAAAAGTGGCGCGAAAGGCGGTAGGAAGGCCGCCCAGCGGTTGTTCAATGACAAAACCCGCGCTCCTCAGTGGCGCGATCAGCGCGGCGGCGGACTGCGTTTCGTTAAAGCTCAGCTCCGGATTGCCATGGATCTGCAACGCCAGCTGTTCTAACTGCGCAGCCATGTCATCAACAGCATAAATAATTTTATTCTTTTGCTCGCTTATGGTGCCAATCGCCATGGTGTCTCCCTGTTTTGGTGCGTTTTCAGCGCAGCATCAATATCTTATACCGCAGATATAGGCGATTTTCCCTGCTAAGCCCAATCGAGCGTTTTTATGACTTGCATCCTTAAGCCAAAAAATATTTTATAGTGGAAGATAATTTCCCATGGACACCGGCCGTGAATGAAAAAGACTGGCTCATTATCCGGGCCGTTTACCAGCATAAAAATATCACCCGCGCCGCGGAACAGTTATATACCTCCCAGCCCGCGCTGAGTTATCGCTTAAAACAAATCGAGCGCAAACTGGCGATCCAGTTATTTGACGAGAACAGCAAAGGCCTGGCGTTCAGCGCGCAGGGGGAATTTCTGGCCAGCCATGCCGATAAGGTGCTTAGGGACATGCAGCAGCTGAAAATCAACCTGCATAGCCTGGATGAGCAACAGCAAGGGGAGATCCGCATCGGGGTGTCGAGTAATTATGCCGCCTACCGCCTGCCCGCCTTGCTGGAACGTTTTCGCCGGCAATATCCCGGCGTCAGCATTAGCCTTACCAGTGGTTACAGCGAAGAAATTTTCCAGCGCCTGCAACGGGATGAGATTCATCTGGCGCTGGTGAAAGATGATTTTAACTGGAAAGAGGGCAAGCGGCTGATCGATGAGGATTGTTATTACCTGATAAGCCAGCATGAGCTTAATTTCAGCCTGCTGCCTCATTTGCCGCAGATTAAAATTAATCATGGGCCGCATATTACCCAACTGATTGAGCGCTGGTGGAATGCCAATTTTTCCCTGGCGCCGCGTATCGCCATGACGGTGGACAAACTGGAGGTTTGCCTGGCCATGGTGAACCATGGCTTAGGTTACGCCATTATCTCCAGCTATTTGCCGTTGCCGGATTCGCTGTTCCGTCTACCCATCACTGTGGACGGCCAGGCGGTTAAGAACAGAACCTGGCTGCTCCACCGTCAGGCCTGCGATACCTCCGCCCTGACGCTGCCCTTTATCCAGATGCTGGCCGATGCCGCGGGCCTGCCCCCCGTCCGGTAATAATCAGCGGTTCGGCAAGCTGGAAATAATAAAGAAAATGTTTCGCTAAAGATGAAACATTTTCAACTAATGGTTGAACACTCGACATCATTTACTAAAAACGCTATCGTGGGCATCTGGATGTCTAAACGTTTATACGTATGCTTTGAGGTTCTATAGTTATGCCGATTCGGGTTCTTGATGAGTTGCCAGCAGTGAATTTCCTGCGTAACGAAAACGTGTTTGTTATGACCACTTCCCGCGCGCGCACCCAGGAAATACGTCCGCTAAAGGTGCTGATCCTTAATCTGATGCCGAAAAAAATCGAGACGGAAAATCAGTTCCTGAGACTGCTGTCCAACTCGCCGCTGCAAATTGATATTCAGCTGTTGCGTATTGACAATCATGAGTCGAAAAACACCCCGGCGGAACACCTCAACACCTTTTACTGTGATTTTGAGGATATCCAGGATGAAAACTACGATGGTCTGGTGGTGACCGGCGCGCCGCTGGGGCTGGTGGACTTTCAGGACGTGATTTTCTGGCCGCAGATAGACCGGGTGTTGCAATGGGCTAAAGGGCATGTCACCTCGACCCTGTTCGTCTGTTGGGCGGTACAGGCGGCGCTGAATATTTTATACGACATTCCCAAAATGACCCGGCGGGAGAAGCTGGCCGGCGTATATCAGCATAACACCCTTAAGCCGCATGCCTTGCTGACCCGGGGGTTTGACGAGACGTTTCTGGCGCCGCATTCCCGCTATGCCGACTTCCCCTCCGACGTTATCCGTCAATATACCGACCTGGAGATCCTGGCGGAATCGGAGCAAACCGGCGCCTATCTATTCGCCAGTCCCGATAAACGCCTGGCCTTCGTCACCGGTCATCCGGAATACGACGCCTTAACCCTGGCCGGCGAATATCATCGCGATCTGGCGGCCGGCCTGAATCCCGCCATCCCGGTTAACTATTTCCCGGATAATAATCCAGACCTGCCGCCCAGGGCCAGCTGGCGCAGCCATGGGCATTTATTGTTCGCCAACTGGCTGAACTACTACGTTTACCAGATTACGCCATACGATCTGAAAAAAATGAATCCCACCCTGGATTAAAAGGGAATGCAGCTCGCACCCTGTTCCGCGCCGGAGAGTTGCCCGCGCAGCGCGCCGAACAGTTCGCGGCCGCAGCCGATATGCTCCGCGCTTAAATCAGGCCGCGCCACGATCCGCCGCGCCAGTTCGTCGGCGTCCACCAGCAACGACAGCTCGCCGGTAACGCCGTTCACCCGCACCCGATCGCCCGTCTGGATTTTCGCCAGCAATCCGCCGTTATAGGCCTCCGGCGTGACATGGATGGCCGCTGGCACCTTGCCTGACGCGCCGGATAAACGTCCGTCGGTGACCAGGGCGACCTTGTAGCCGCGATCCAGCAGCACGCCCAGCGGTGGCATCAGTTTATGCAGCTCCGGCATGCCGTTGGCGCGCGGTCCCTGGTAGCGCACCACGATCACGCAGTCTTTGTTCAATTCGCCGGCATCAAAGGCCGGACCCACGTCATGCTGGCTTTCAAACACCATCGCCGGCCCCTCGATAACCTGGTTGGCCACGGGTACGGCTGAGGTTTTCATCACCGCGCGCCCCAGATTGCCGTCCAGAACCTTGGTGCCGCCGTGATGTTCAAACGGATTATCGATGCTGGCTATCACCTTGGGATCGAGCGAGATTTCGGTGCTTTCGCGCCAGGCCAGCACTCCTTGATCCAGCCAGGGTTCCATGGTGTAACGGCTTAAACCGAAACCGGCGACGGTATTGACCTCTTCATTCAGCAGGCCGCCTTTTAGCAATTCGCGTATCACAAGCTGGACGCCGCCGGCATCGTGGAATTGATTAATATCCGCCGGTCCGTTGGGGTAAATGCGCGACAGCAACGGCACGACGTCCGACAATTCGGAGAAGTCGTCCCAGTTAATGATAATGCCGGCGGCGCGGGCCATGGCGACCAAATGCATGGTGTGGTTGGTGGAACCGCCGGTGGTCAGCAGGGCGATAATGCCGTTGACGATCACCTTCTCGTCCACCAGCCGGCCAATCGGCAGATAGTTGCCGCTGTTTTCCGTCAGGCGCGTAACCTGTACGGCGGCGGCATCGGTCAGGGCGTCGCGCAGCGGGGTATTGGGCTGGATAAACGATGAGCCGGGTAAATGCAGGCCCATCATTTCCATGACCATCTGGTTGGAGTTGGCGGTGCCGTAAAAGGTGCAGGTGCCGGCGCTGTGATATGACGCCGCTTCGGCATCCAGCATGGCCGCGCGGTCTATCTTGCCCTCGGCATAGAGCTGGCGTACGCGTACTTTTTCTTTATTCGGCAAACCGCTGGCCATCGGTCCGGCGGGGACGAATACCGCCGGCAGATGTCCAAAGGACAGCGCCGCCATCACCAGCCCGGGGACGATCTTGTCGCAAATCCCGAGGTATAAGGCGCCGTCGAACATATTATGGGATAAACCAATGGCGGCGGACATGGCGATGATCTCCCGGCTCATCAGCGACAGCTCCATGCCGTCCTGTCCCTGGGTCACGCCGTCGCACATCGCCGGTACCCCGGCGGCTACCTGGCCTACCGCGCCGACGCTGTGCAGGGCGTCCTTCAGGCGTTGCGGGTAATGCTCGTAAGGCTGGTGGGCGGACAGCATATCGTTGTATGAATTGATAATGGCGATATCATTGCGGGTCATGCTTTTCAGCGCCAGCTTATCATCGGGCTGGCAGGCGGCGAAGCCGTGGGCCAGGTTGCCGCAGGCCAGCTGCGACCGGTGAACCGTTTTGACGCGTGCGGCGTCGATGCGCGCCAGATAAGCGGTGCGGGTGGGTAAAGAACGGTCGATAACGCGTTGTGTCACCCGGGCTACGGTAGGATTCATATCTGCCTCACACTTAAGATTGAATGGTCAAGCCTGGCTCTTGCCGTCGGCGAAGCCTGGCTCAACAACGGAATTGGTGTCCCAGCCGCCGGACAAACCGTCGAATCGCTTTTTTTTATAATGACAACCTATTAGTAGCGAAGCGGCCTGCCGGCTATTACAGCGATATTGTGAAATTGAATCGTTTCAGCTAAAAATGCTTAAACAGCCGGATGCACCCTCTGGAGATTACCGGCCGGGTATGACAATGATTATCCCTGGCATAACAAGCATAGTTGCTGTGCCTGTCGCTGCTTTAGCGCACAGGAGGTTAGCCGCCGTTGCGCGCGATCTGTTCCTTGATGCAGCGCAGGGCATCGTTGATGACCCCGTCCACCGGCTGGTTGATATCCACCACCAGGACGTCCTTTTCATCGGCGCCCGGTTCTTCCAGGGTATCGAATTGAGTGACCAGCATTTGGGTCTTGAAGAAATGACCTTTGCGCGCTTTCATCCGGGCTTCTATCACATCGAATTCGCCCTTGAGATACAGGAAGGACAGGTTGGCGTTGCCTTCCCGCAGTCGATCGCGATAATGTTTTTTCAGCGCCGAACAGACGATAATGGAAATGGCGTTGGTACGTTGCATCGCAAACGCGGCATCATTGATTGCCGCCAGCCAGGGCGCGCGATCGTCGTCGTTAAGCGCCTGTCCCGCCGCCATCTTGTTGATGTTGGCGCGCGGATGCAAAAAGTCGCCGTCAAGGAACGCGGCCGATAGCTCACGGGCCAGGGCGTTGGCCACCACGGACTTGCCGCTGCCTGAAACGCCCATTAAAACGAAGATATGGTTAGCTGTTGTTGTCATCGTAAGGCTCCGTGGCCAGAAAAGAGTGTAGTGATGTTACCGGTAACATTATCCCGATTTTTGCTGCGGTTTCCAGATGCTTTGTCGTTTTTTCGCGCTAATTGTGATCTGCTTCAAATTAAAAATGTAATCTGAAACATTCTTTTTACATCGTACAGCATCGTTTCGGGCCGGACCGGTGGGATTTGAAAAAGTCTCATGCGCCTTCGGCGTCGATTGCCTGTAATTTATGCTAGGATGTTCTGCCTGTTTTGGCTTCATAAAAGATGATTTTTTCAGCGGTGGATGGGGTAATGGTGAACAATCGAGTGGACGGACTGCGCAGGCAATTAGCACAGCGCATCATGGTGCTGGACGGTGGCATGGGCACCATGATCCAGAGTTACCGGCTTGAGGAAGAGGACTACCGGGGGGCGCGTTTCGCCGACTGGCCGAGCGATCTGAAAGGCAATAACGATCTGCTGGTGCTGAGCAAGCCCGAGGTGATCGCCGCCATCCATCACGACTATCTGGCGGCGGGCGCCGATATCCTTGAGACCAACACCTTTAACTCTACCGCCATCGCCATGGCCGACTACCATATGGAGTCGCTGGTCGGCGAGCTGAATACCGAGGCCGCCCGGCTGGCCCGGCGCAGCGCCGACGAATGGACGGCGCGCACGCCGGAGAAACCCCGCTATGTGGCCGGCGTCCTCGGCCCCACCAACCGCACCGCCTCCATTTCGCCGGACGTTAACGATCCGGCGTTCCGCAACGTCAGTTTTGATCAGTTAGTGAGCGCTTACCGTGAGGCGGTTCACGCTCTGGTGACGGGCGGCGTGGACTTGATTATGGTGGAAACCATTTTCGATACCCTTAACGCCAAGGCCGCGATATTCGCCATCGAAACCGAATTCGAGGCCATGGGCGTGCAGTTGCCGGTGATGATTTCCGGCACTATTACCGATGCCTCGGGGCGCACCCTTTCCGGCCAGACCACCGAGGCCTTCTATAATTCCCTGCGCCACGTCAAGCCCCTGTCCTTTGGCCTGAACTGCGCCTTAGGCCCCGATGAGCTGCGCCAGTATGTGGCCGAGCTGTCGCGCATTGCCGATTGTTATGTCAGCGCCCATCCCAACGCCGGATTGCCGAACGCCTTTGGCGAATACGATCTCGGCCCGGATGAAATGGCCGGGCAGATCAAGGAATGGGCCGTTTCCGGTTTCCTGAATATCGTCGGCGGCTGCTGCGGCACCACGCCCGCGCACATCGCCGCCATGGCGCGCGCCGTCGAGGGCATAGCGCCGCGCGTCCTGCCGGAACGGCCCATAGCTTGCCGTCTGGCGGGCCTGGAACCGCTGAATATCGCCAAGGATACGCTGTTCGTCAACGTGGGCGAGCGCACCAACGTTACCGGTTCGGCGCGCTTCAAGCGCCTGATCAAAGAAGAAAAATATAATGAGGCGCTGGCGGTGGCGTTGCAGCAGGTGGAAAGCGGCGCGCAGATCATTGATATCAACATGGATGAAGGCATGCTGGATTCCGCCGCCGCCATGGTGCGTTTTCTGCATTTGATCGCCGGCGAACCGGATATATCCCGGGTGCCGATTATGATCGATTCGTCGAAATGGGACGTCATCGAGCAAGGGCTGAAGTGCATCCAGGGTAAGGGCATCGTTAATTCCATCTCGATGAAGGAAGGCGAGGCCGCCTTTATCCACCATGCCCGTTTGGTGCGCCGTTACGGCGCCGCGGTCGTAGTGATGGCGTTTGATGAAGAGGGCCAGGCGGATACCCGGCAGCGCAAGATAGACATTTGCCGCCGCGCTTACCGCATCCTGACCGAAACCGTGGGTTTCCCGCCGGAAGATATTATCTTCGACCCCAATATTTTTGCCATCGCCACAGGGATTGAAGAACACAATAACTATGCCCAGGACTTTATCGGCGCCTGTGCCGATATCAAGGCCGAGCTGCCCCATGCGCTGATTTCCGGCGGGGTATCCAACGTGTCGTTTTCGTTTCGCGGCAACGAGCCGGTACGCGAGGCCATACACGCGGTGTTCCTTTATTACGCCATCAAGAACGGCCTGGATATGGGGATCGTCAACGCCGGCCAGCTGGCCATCTATGACGACCTGTCCGATGAGCTGCGCGAGGCGGTAGAGGACGTGGTGCTCAACCGGCGCGCCGACGGCACCGAAAGACTCCTGGATCTGGCGGAGAAATACCGCGTTGGCAAAAACGACGACGATACGAAACAACAGCAGGCGGAATGGCGCGGCTGGCCGGTCAATAAACGGCTGGAGTACGCGCTGGTAAAAGGCATTACCGAATACATCGAAGCGGATACCGAAGAATCGCGGCAACAGGCGGCGCGGCCCATTGAGGTGATTGAAGGGCCGCTGATGGCCGGCATGAACGTGGTGGGCGACCTGTTCGGCGCCGGGAAGATGTTCCTGCCGCAGGTGGTCAAGTCGGCGCGGGTCATGAAGCAGGCGGTTGCCTATCTGGAACCCTTTATCAAGGCGGGAAAAGAAAAGCAAAAGGCGGCCGGCAAGATTCTGCTGGCGACGGTGAAAGGCGATGTGCATGATATCGGCAAAAATATCGTCGGCGTGGTGCTGCAATGCAATAACTACGAAATCATCGACCTGGGTGTGATGGTCTCGATGGATAAGATCCTGAAAGCGGCGCGGGAATTCAACGTGGATATTATCGGCCTGTCGGGCTTGATCACGCCCTCGCTCGATGAGATGGTCAACGTCGCCAAAGAGATGGAACGCCAGGGATTTACCCTGCCGTTGCTGATTGGCGGCGCCACCACCTCGAAGGCGCACACCGCGGTTAAAATCGAGAAAAACTACAGCGGGCCGACGGTGTATGTGCAGAATGCCTCGCGCAGCGTGGGGGTGGTGTCGGCCCTGCTGTCGGACGAGCAGCGGGATGAATTTATACTGCGTACCCGTAAGGAGTATGACACGGTGCGCATCCAGCATGGCCGCAAAAAGCCCCGTACGCCGCCGGTCTCGCTGCAGGCCGCGCGCGATAACGACCTGGCCATCGATTGGGATAGCTATATTCCCCCGGTGGCCCATCGCCTGGGCATTCAGTCCGTCAGCGCCTCTATCGAGACATTGCGCAACTATATTGACTGGACGCCGTTTTTTATGACCTGGTCGCTGGCGGGTAAATACCCCCGCATCCTGGAGGATGAAGTGGTCGGCGCCGAGGCGAAACGCGTGTTTGACGACGCCAATGCCCTGCTGGACCAGCTTTCCGCGCAAAAATCCCTTAACCCGCGCGGGGTGGTGGGTATTTTTCCCGCCAACCGGGTGGGCGACGACATCGAAATCTATCGCGATGAAAGCCGGCGCGAAGTCCTGGTGGTCAGCCATCATCTGCGTCAGCAGACGGAGAAAAGCGAATTCGCCAATTATTGCCTGGCGGATTTTGTGGCGCCGAAAGACAGTGGCAAGGCGGACTACCTGGGCGCGTTCGCCGTCACCGGCGGTCTGGAGGAAGATGCGCTGGCGGCGGCCTTTGACGCCCAACAGGACGATTATAATAAAATCATGGTCAAAGCCCTTTGCGACCGTCTGGCTGAAGCCTTTGCCGAATATCTCCATGAGCGGGTGCGTAAAGTCTACTGGGGCTACGCGCCCAACGAGAACCTGAGCAATGACGAATTGATTCGGGAAAACTACCAGGGCATCCGCCCGGCGCCCGGCTATCCGGCCTGTCCCGACCACACCGAGAAAGCGGCTATCTGGCAATTGCTGAATGTGGACGACACCGCCGGGATGCGCCTGACGGAGTCCTATGCCATGTGGCCCGGCGCGTCGGTCTCCGGCTGGTATTTCAGCCATCCCGACAGTAAATATTATGCCGTGGCGCAGATCCAGCGGGATCAGGTGGAAGATTATGCCCGGCGTAAAAATATGCCTATCGCTGAAGTTGAACGCTGGCTGGCGCCGAACCTGGGCTACGATGCGGACTGATCGGTCACAGATGTCACAGCGGTAAAATAGCGGGGCGGCCCGGCGTTGACGCGCCGCGCTGCTTCATTGTGCTTTCCCCATTCCCCCCGCGCGGTTTCATAAGAAAAAAATATCGATATGCTTAATATTGAATCTATTAGCAATATTCAATTTTTGTTTTAAATGATTTAACGCTAATTAATTATAGCTAATAATATAATTATTTTACCTATTGGGATGGACGGGTTAAATTTAATCGTACTCAAGGACAAGCTGAGAAAGAAAAGTTTTATATTATTTTAATTATATTAATTTTTTTTAAAATACTTAGCGCCACTTTCCGCTGGCAACGCAAGGATGAGTGTAATCAATCCCTATTATTGAGGCAACTCTGTGGACACCCTTCATGAAAAGGCACCCTGGCGTACAGGACCGCGCGCACAGACGGGATGGCGGACTTAGCATGACAAAATAATAAGCGGTAAGAGGGTAACTGATGAATCAACATGAACAAAAAATATTTCTGACGACGCTGGTGGCGGCCTTCAGATCGACACATCGTTATATGAAGCGCAATTATCCTTATGGCAAGAGCGGGGCGAAAAGCCCTCCTTCCCCCTGAAAGGCGGCGTGCTTCAAGGGATGAAAAATCGGAGAGAAAGATGATTGAACATAATGTTCTGTTCCGGTTCAGGCCGGCATTGGCGCCGGCGGAGATCCAGCAGGTCGCCGCGACGCTGCTGGCGATGGATCGGTATATTCCCGGCATCCTGAAGGCATCGTGGCATGACAATGCCAGCCGGGAACAACGGGATAAGGGCTTCAGGCATCTGCTCCGGCTTTTTTTTGCCGACAGCGCAGCCCTGGACCAGTATCTGGCCCATCGCCATCATCTTTACGTGTGTGAAAATATCCTGTTCCCGGTACTGGCGGACGGCGCGGGGTCCGTGCTGGTGTTTGATCTGTGGGGACATGAAAACGCATTGTGAATGACCCCCGGCGCTACTGCGCCTCTACGTCGATATGCAGGGTATCGTAGCGCCAGTACTCCAGGTCGCAGTCAATAATGCGGCCATACTGATCGCGATTGATACGGGTAATAAACAGCGCCGGGCTGTTATCCGCCAATTTCAGCGCCTGCGACGCCGCCTGCGGAAAGGTGGTGGGCAGCATGGCGAAACGTACTTTGCCGTAACGGATGCCATACTGGTTGGCATACAGTTCCGTAAGCGAGGATGTCAGATCCTCATGCAAAATCGCCGGAAAATACGCCGGATTCAGGTAATGTTCCACGTAAAGCACCGCACGCCCGTCAATGCGCCTGACCCGGCGTATGCAATATACCCGTGAACCGGACGGCAATGCCAAATGTGCGCATATCGCCGCCGGCGTCGTCATTTCGCTGGCATCCAATACCTCGGTGGCGGGTTTACGTCCCTGCTCGCGCACCATGGCATGGAAATGGCTGCGCGTCAGCGGGTTATAGATAATACGCGGCGGGCTGACAAACCAGCCGCGGCGTTCCTCGCGGTAAATCAGCCCCTGGGCTTCCAACTGCCCCAACGCTTCCCGCAGGGTAATGCGGGTCGTGGCAAATTGTTCGCTTAGCATCCTCTCGGCGGGCAAGCGATCGTTGTGCGTCAAGTCCCCTTGTGCAATCCAGCCGGCGATCGCCTGGCAAATCGCGGTAACGGTTTTTTGCCGGGACAGGCTGGCGCTGAAAGAAGCGCCATTATGCAGCATTTTTTTTACCGGCCTGCCTGTTCATAGTGCACATTTTTCTGCCTTTGCGGATGGGGTGGTAAAACCATAACAAAAAATCGGCTAAAAGAATTACTGACATCAAATATTCATCTTACTTCGGTAGATTGGCTTGGTTCTTGCTGGACTAGACCAGTAGAGTTCGTCACCTTCATTCCTTCACCCGGAGCATCATTTATGAAACTTCTGTTCGCTTCTGTGTTAACCACCGCCATCCTGATGGCAAGCCCGGCCGGTTTCGCCGCGCCCGCGGATGTCGCGGCCCTGGAGAAAGCGGCGCGCCAGGAAGGCGAGGTCAATAGTGTCGGCATGCCTGACAGCTGGGCAAACTGGAAGGATACCTGGGCGGATTTGGCCGGCAAATATGGCCTGAAGCATAGCGATACCGATATGAGTTCAGCGCAGGAGATTGCCAAATTCCTGGCTGAGAAAGGCAACGCCAGCGCGGATATCGGCGATGTGGGATCGTCCTTTGGGCCGGTGGCGGTACAAAAAGGCGTAACGCTGCCTTACAAACCCAGTACCTGGGATCAGGTTCCCGACTGGGCGAAGGACAAAGACGGCCATTGGGCGCTGGCGTATACCGGCACCATCGCTTTTATCGTGAACAAGCAAACGGTAAAAGAAACGCCGCATAGCTGGGCCGATTTGCTGAAAGGCGATTATAAGGTGACCGTCGGCGATGTCAGTACCGCGGCGCAAGCGACCAACGGCGTGCTGGCGGCGAGCTATGCCATGGGCGGCGATGAAAAGAATCTGAAGCCGGGCCTGGAATTTTTTGCCAAGCTGGCCAAGGCGGGACGCCTGGGACTGAACAACCCGACTATAGCGTCGCTGGAAAAAGGCGAAGTGGATGTGGGCATCGTCTGGGATTTCAACGGCCTTAATTACCGCGACACCATCGACAAGACCCGTTTTGATGTATTGATCCCCTCCGATGGCTCCATTACCTCCGGCTATACCACGATTATAAATAAATATGCCAAACATCCCAATGCGGCCAAGTTTGCGCGCGAATATATTTTTTCCGATGCCGGACAGATCAACCTGGCCCGGGGCTATGCCCGCCCGATCCGCGTGGAAAAGCTGACGCTGCCGGATGACGTGAAAGCCAAGCTGCTGCCTATCGAACAGTATAAAAACGCCCATCCCATCGCCGATCCGGTTGCCTGGGAAAAGAGCGCCAAGGAACTGCCGCGCCTGTGGCAGGAGAATGTCATGATGGTCATGCCGCAGTAAAGGAGGCGTGATGAAAACCCTGCTGGTGATACTGGACGGACTAAGCTATCCGGTGGCCTACGACGCCATGGGATATCTGCACGCTGAGTGCGCGGCGGGGCATGGATGCCTCTATCAACTGGACTGCGAGCTGCCGTCATTATCGCGACCGCTCTATGAGTGTATCCTTACCGGCGTGCCGCCGGTGGCGAGCGGCGTCGTGCATAATAACGTGGTGAGGCTTTCGCATCATCGCAGCATTTTTCATTTTGCCCGCGCCGCCGGCCTTACCACCGCGGCGGCGGCCTATTATTGGGTGAGCGAACTGTATAACCGCGCCCCCTTCGATGCCGTGCGCGATCGCCATACCGTCGCGCCGGAGGCGGCTATCCAGTACGGGCATTTTTATCATGCGGACCATTATCCCGACTCCCATCTGTTTGAAGATGCGGAAAGCCTGCGCCAGCGCCACCAACCGGATTTCCTGCTGCTTCATCCCATGAATATCGACGACGCGGGCCATCGCTTCGGCCTGTCGTCGCCGCAATACCGTAATATGGCCCGCACCGCGGACGGCCTGTTGTCGCAATATATGCCCGCGTGGCTGGCAGCCGGTTATCAGGTGATCGTCACGGCGGATCACGGCATGAACGACGATCGCAGCCATGGCGGCATCCTGCCCGAAGAGCGCCAGGTGCCGTTATTTGTGTTCGGCGCGGCTTTTAGCCAGGCGCCCGCCGCGCCGCGCCAGACGGAACTGTGCGGCACCCTTTGCAGCCTGCTGGGGGTTGAACACGATCGGCCGGCCTGCGCGGAGCTGTTGAAATGAAGGCCAAATGGCTGGCGGTATTGGTCATGCTGCCTTTTGCGCTGGTGTTCTGTGCTTTCCAAATCGCGCCGCTGGCGTGGATGGCGGTGCATAGCTTCAACAGCGACATCGAAGGCTGGGGGATGGATAACTATCGGCAAATCCTCGGCTCGCCGTTTTACCGGCAGGCGATCTACTTCTCCCTGCAAATCACCTTCTGGTCCAGCGTATTCGGGTTGCTGATCGCCCTGGTGGGCAGTTACTCGCTGCGCCAGCTCGGGGTGACGCGCCTGCGCACCGCCGTGATGTCCTTTACCAATATGACCAGCAATTTTACCGGCGTCCCGCTGGCGTTCGCTTTTGTCATCCTGCTCGGCACCAACGGCTGCGTTACGCTTATTCTGCGCCGTTATGGCTGGCTCGGGGACTTCAGCATCTATTCCAAAACCGGCCTGATGGTGCTGTACACCTACTTCCAGATCCCGCTCGGGGTGCTGTTGCTGTATCCGGCCTTTGACGGCCTGCGCGAGGACTGGCGCGAATCCGCCGCGTTGCTGGGCGCGGGCAAGGTGCGTTACTGGCGGCATATCGGCCTGCCGGTGCTGGCGCCGGCCCTGCTGGGCACCTTTGTTATCCTGTTGGCTAACGCCCTGGGCGCCTACGCCACGATTTTTGCCCTGACCAGCGGCAATTTCAACGTTATCCCAATCCGTATCGCCGCCCTGGTGGCGGGCGATCTGGAACTTGACCCGAATATGGCCAGCGCGCTGGGCATGTTCCTGGTACTGCTGATGGTGTTTATCACCCTGGTTCATCGCTGGGTGATGCGCAGGAGCTATACCCATGTACGATCCTGATAAGTTAGTTGGCGGCAAAACGGGAGGGGGTTGATGACGCGTGCTGAAAACATTTATCACCGCGCCGTGGTCGCGGTGCTGCTGTTTATCCTGCTGCTGCCTTTGGTGGCGACGCTGGTTTACGCTTTTTCCAGCCAGTGGGGGTCGACGGTGTTGCCGGAAGGGTTCACCTTAAAATGGATGGCCCAGCTCTGGCAGGATCCGCGTTTCCTGACGGCGCTGTGGCATTCGCTGCTGATTTGTTTTGGCGCGCTGGCCCTTGCCGTTGTACTGGTATTGCCATTAATGTTTGTGATTGCTTACTATTTCCCGCAGCTTGATGCCCTGATGAATATTCTGATCCTGCTGCCGTTCGCCGTGCCGCCGGTAGTGTCGTCGGTGGGCCTGCTGCAGCTGTATTCCGACGGTCCGCTGGCCATGACCGGCACGCCGTGGATTTTAATCGGCTGTTATTTCACCATCGCGCTGCCGTTTATCTATCGGGCGATCACCAACAATATGCAGGCCATCCACCTGCGTGATTTGATGGATGCCGCCCAATTGCTCGGCGCCAGTACCTGGCGGGCGGCGCTGCTGGTGGTGCTGCCCAACCTGCGCAAGGGCTGCATGATTGCCGTATTGCTGTCGTTCTCGTTCCTTATCGGCGAGTTTGTCTTTGCCAACCTGCTGGTGGGCAACCGTTTCGAGACGCTGCAGGTCTATCTTTATAATAGCCGCAACGGCAGCGGCCATTTCACCAGCGCCCTGGTGATCTCCTATTTCCTGGTGGTCTTGCTGCTGACGCTGGTGGCGAATTCCGTGAATAAGGGCAAGGAATAATCATGTCTTATCTGGCGGTAAAACAGCTTAATAAACATTATGGTCCGACCCAGGTGTTCGAAAATATCGATTTCGATGCTGCGGAAGGCGAATTTGTTACCCTGCTCGGGCCGAGCGGCTGCGGCAAGTCTACCCTGTTGCGTTGCCTGGCGGGCCTGACGCCGGTGGACAGTGGGCAAATCTTGTTGCAAGGCGCGGATTTAGTGCCGTTGTCGCCCCAGGACCGCGGTATCGGCATGGTATTCCAGAGCTATGCGTTGTTCCCGAATATGACGGTCACCGGCAACGTGGCCTTTGGCCTGAAAATGCAAAAGCTGGCGGCGACCGAGATCACGCGCCGCGTCAACGAGGTGCTGGAACTGGTGGAACTGCATGAGTTCGCCCACCGGTATCCGCATCAGCTCTCCGGCGGCCAATGCCAGCGGGTGGCTCTGGCGCGTTCGCTCGTCACCCGTCCCCGGCTGCTGCTGCTGGATGAGCCGCTATCGGCCCTGGATGCCCGCATCCGCAAGCATTTGCGCGACCAAATCCGGCGTATTCAGCAAGAATTGCGGCTGACCGCCATTTTTGTTACGCACGATCAGGAAGAAGCGCTGACCTTATCCGACCGCGTGGTGCTGATGAATAAAGGTAAAATCGTGCAAAACGGCAGCGCCGAAACGCTTTATACCCAGCCGGTGGACGCCTTTGCCGCCGGGTTTATCGGCAGTTATAACCTGTTAAGCCCGGATCAGGCCGCGCTGTTGACCGGGCGCGGCTGGCGGGGCCGGGTCGCCGTGCGGCCTGAGTCTATTATGCTGTTGCCGGCCGGGCAGGGCATTAGCGCGCGCGTCGACGGCCACAGCCTGTTGGGTAATGTGATCCGTTATCGCGTGTCGGCGCAGGGGGTCGAACTGCTGGTGGATGTGTTGAACCGATCGGTGGCCGATCTGCACCCAAATGGCACGCCGGTTGGTCTACAGTTAGATATAACGACATTATGTGAGGTGGCATGAGCCTGGCGTTATTTGATTTGGATGACACACTGATTGATGGAGACTGCGCCAGCCTGTGGAGCCAGTACATGCTGACGCTGGGCTGGGCGCAACGCGACGGATTTGTGCAACGGGAACAGGCATTAATGCTACAGTACCGGCAGGGGACATTATCCATGGAAGAATATATGTCGTTTACCCTGGAGCCGCTGATCGGCCGTTCTACGGATGAAGTGGCGCAGTGCGTGGAGGCCTTTATCGACGAGGCGATCGTTCCCTGCATACGTGAGCCCGCCCGGCGCTGTATCGCCGAACATCAACGCCGCGGGGATCGGAACGTTATTATTTCGGCGTCCGGCGAACATTTGGTGACGCCGATTGCGCGCCGCTTCGGCGTCGCTGAAACCTTGTCGATACAACTTGAAGTTTATGACGATTCTTATACCGGTAAAACCTGTGGCGTATTAACTTATCGGGAGGGGAAAGTGTCCAGGCTGCTGGACCTGATCGAGGGCAAGGAGTCAATGTTGGCGCAGGCCAGCTTTTATTCCGACTCGTGTAATGACCTGCCGTTATTAAGTCAGGTGGGTTATCCTTATGCCGTTAATCCCGACGGTATCCTGCTTCGGCATGCACAACAGGCTGGATGGCCGGTTTTGCAATGGTAAACAGTGGGTCATCAAGGAGTTGTAAGAAGCGTGTTAACATTGTTGCATCTGCTTTCCGCGGTAGCGCTGCTGGTTTGGGGGACGCATATTGTCCGTACCGGGATCATGCGTGTCTACGGTGCCCGCCTGCGGCAGGTGCTGAGCAGAAGCGTAGAAAAAAAACCGATGGCGTTCATGGCGGGCATCGGCGTTACGGCGCTGGTCCAAAGCAGTAACGCCACGGCAATGCTGGTCACCTCGTTTGTCGCCCAGGGCCTGGTGGCGCTGACGCCGGCCCTGGTGATTATCCTGGGCGCCGATGTCGGTACCGCGCTGATGGCCCGGGTGCTGACGTTTGACTTATCCTGGCTCTCCCCCCTGCTGATCTTTATCGGCGTCTGCCTGTTCCTGAGCCGTAAGCAATCGCGCGTCGGCCAGATAGGCCGGGTGTGTATCGGCCTGGGCCTGATCCTGCTGGCGCTGGAGCTGATTGTCGCCGCCTCGACCCCCATTACCCAGGCCAACGGCGTCAAGGTGCTGTTCTCATCACTGACCGGCGATGTGGTGCTCGACGCCCTGCTCGGCGCGCTGTTCGCCATTATCAGCTACTCAAGCCTGGCGGCGGTGCTGCTGACCGCGACGCTGACCGCCACCGATGTGATTTCCTTTAAGGTGGCCCTGTGCCTGGTTATCGGCGCCAACCTGGGCAGCGGCATCCTGGCGATGATCAACGCCAGCGGGCAAAACGCGGAAGGCAAACGCGTGGCGCTGGGCAGCCTGCTGTTCAAGCTGGTGGGCGGCCTGGTGGTATTGCCGGCCATCTCATTCCTGGCCGGCCTGCTTGGGCGCCTGCCGGTCAGCGCCTCGGAGCTGGTGATCTATTTCCATGTTTTTTATAACCTGATTCGCTGCCTGCTCCTGGTGCCGTTCGCCGGGCCGATGGCGCGCTTATGTACACAATGGATCGGCGATACGGCGGTCGGCGACGTGGGCGTGCGCCCGCGTCATCTGGATACCAGCGCCCTGGATACGCCCGCGCTGGCGCTGGCCAATGCCTCACGGGAAACACTGCGCATGGGCGATGTGGTGGAAAGCATGCTGCTGCTGCTTCGTGAAGTGCTGCACGGCCAGCCGAATAAAGACCGGGAAATACGCCGGCTGGATGATGATGTCGACGTGCTCTACACCGCCATCAAACTCTACCTGGCCCAGATGCCGAAAGAGGATCTGGAGGAAGCGGATTCCCGCCGCTGGGCCGAGATTATCGAAATGGCGCTCAACCTGGAACAGGCCGGGGATATTATCGAGCGCATGGCCGGGGATGTGGCCGCCAAGTCTCTGGCCACGCGCCGGGCCTTTTCCACCGAGGGGCTGCAGGAGCTTGATACGCTGCACGAACAGCTGATGTCCAACCTGCGCCTGAGCCTGTCGGTGTTCCTGACCGGCGATATCACCAGCGCGCGGCGCCTGCGCCGCGCCAAACATCGGTTTCGCATTACCGACCGGCGCTATGCCCATGCCCATGTGGATCGCCTCCACCAGCAAAATGTGCAGAGCCTGGAAACCAGTTCGCTGCACCTTGGGCTGCTCGGGGATATGAAGCGGATGAACTCCCTATTCTGTTCGGTGGCCTATAACGCGTTGGAACTCAATGAAGAGGACGAGGCGGAAGAGAATGAGGAGCGGCGCGACAAAGCATCCACCCCGCTCTAAAGGCCCGTCATCCCTGGTTGGTCCGGGCGCCCAGGCGCCCGTGCGGGGATAACGTCAACCAAACAGGTTGTGGTGCAGGGTCTTGACCACTTGTTCCGCGTCCTGTCCCGGCACCAGCAGGCACAGGTTATGGCTGCTGGCGCCATAGCAGATCAGCCGGATATTAAACGGGTCCAGTACGCCAAATACATCTTTACCCACCCCGCAGGCCTGGGAGAGCTTATTGCCGATCAGGGCGATCAGCGCCAGGTTCTCTTCAACCTCCACCCGGCACAGGGATGAGAGTTCCGTCAGCAGGGACGTGGTCAACAGGCTGGCGCTGGACGAAGTCGATCCCGTGGTGTCCATGGTCAGCGCCACGCTCACCTCGGACGTGGTAATCAAATCCACGGAAATATAATGGCGCGCCAGGATATTGAACACTTCGGCCAGGAATCCGCGCGCCTGCAGCATATTCAGACTGTGCAGGGTCAGCAGCGTTTGCCGGCGGCGCAGGGCAATGGCGCGGAACAGCGGTGGATTGAGCGTTTTATTGCACACCAGGGTGCCGCCGGCATGAGGGTCCTTACTGGACCCGACAAAAACCGGAATATCGCTGCGCACCGCCGGCAACAAGGTGGCGGGATGCAGGATTTTGGCGCCGAAGGTGGCCATTTCCGCCGCCTCCTCGAAACTGATTTCATCAATGCGCTTGGCCTCGGGCACGACGCGCGGGTCGGTGGTATAGATACCGGGCACATCGGTCCAGATGTCGATGCGCTGGGCCTGCAGCGCTTCGCCCAGCAGGGCGGCGGTATAATCGCTGCCGCCCCGTCCCAACGTGGTGGTGCGCCCTTTGGCCTCACTGCCGATAAAGCCCTGGGTAATGATCAGCGCCGCGTCGATGCGCGGCAGCAGCAGGCTTTGGGTTAATTCCTTCAGGACGGCGATCTCCGGCTCGGCATGGCCGAAACGGTCATTGGTACGCATCACCTTGCGAATATCGAACCATTTGGCCTGCGCCTGGCGCTGGCGCAGCACCTCAACGAACAGCAGCGTCGACATCAGTTCGCCGTGGCTGACCAGCTCATCGGTCAGGGCATGGGATGTGGCGAGGCCCGCCGCCTCGGACAGCATGGCGATATTATCGAGCATGCGGTCAATTTCCTCGCGAATCACCCGCGAATCGGCCAGCCGGTCGATAATGGCATACTGGATGCGGCGGATTTCATCCAGATGAAAGGCGCGGCGCTCGGGTTCTTTGCCTTCAGCCAGCGCCACCAGCAAATTGGTGACGCCCGCCGAGGCGGACAACACCACCAGACGGACGGCGGCATTGGACAGCACGATATCCGCGCTGCGGTTCATCGCGTCGTAATCGGCGACGCTGGTGCCGCCGAACTTCGCCACGATAGGGGACTGTATTGATTCTGCCATGCTATTAATGCCTCTAATGCCTCGTGTCAGGATGCCATCCTTGATGACAACATATTAAGCTTTTGGCACGAGTCAGGGGCGGGAAACAGGGAGCAGGCGTAGAAGACTACGGTACACCCAGAAGCGCCCCACCGTGCCTATCGCCAATGGCGAAAATGCCGGTGACAACCCATGGGATTCAGCCCATGCGGCCGGTAACGCCGGCCCGTTTGCCGTACGCTGCCTCGGCGTCGCTCCCCCTTGGGTTTCATCAGCGGAAAACGGATCCTCCGAAACCTTGCCTGGGCGACGCGCCTCTTCTGGTTCACGCAACGGGTGCGCTACTAGGACCTTACAAATAGCGGGTAATTACCCCGGTGTCAACGGGCAGCGCATGATGCAAACGCATTTATCCTGAAAAGAGGGCAATCGCAAGAAAAGGGGTCGCAACTCGTGAGCTACGCGATACAATCATTGTCATCACGTCTTTTTATTCTCAATAAGAGCGTTGCCTATGAAAAACATAAACCCTAGCCACACCGCGGCCTGGAAAGCGCTGCAGCAGCATTTTGAACACATGAAGGATGTTACCATCAGCGAACTGTTCGCCAGGGACAACTCCCGTTTCGACACCTTCTCCGCCACCTTTGACGACCAGATGCTGGTCGATTATTCCAAAAATCGCATTACCCATGAAACGCTGGAAAAATTGCAGGCCCTGGCCCGGGAGTGCGATCTCGACGGGGCCATCAAGTCGATGTTCTCCGGTGAAAAGATCAACCGCACCGAAGATCGCGCGGTGTTGCACGTGGCCCTGCGTAACCGCAGCAACACGCCGATCCTGGTGGACGGCAAAGACGTGATGCCGGATGTGAACGCGGTATTGGCCAAGATCAAGCAATTCTGCCACCGGGTCATCGGCGGTGAATGGAAAGGCTATACCGGCAAAGCGATCACCGACGTGGTGAATATCGGTATCGGCGGCTCGGATCTCGGGCCTTATATGGCGACCGAAGCGCTGCGCCCGTTTAAAAACCACCTGACCATGCACTTCGTATCCAATGTCGACGGCACCCATATCGCCGAAACGGTCAAGCACCTCGACCCGGCCACCACCCTGTTCCTGGTGGCGTCGAAAACCTTTACCACCCAGGAAACCATGACCAACGCCCACAGCGCGCGCGATTGGTTCCTGCAGACCGCCGGCGATGAAAAACACGTCGCCAGGCACTTTGCCGCCCTGTCCACCAATGCCAAGGCCGTGGGTGAATTCGGCATCGATACCGACAATATGTTTGAGTTCTGGGACTGGGTCGGCGGCCGTTATTCCCTGTGGTCGGCCATCGGCCTGTCCATTGCCTTGTCCGTGGGTTTTGACAATTTTGAACAGCTGCTCAGCGGCGCCCATGCCATGGATCGTCATTTCCGGGACACCCCGGCGGAACAAAACCTGCCGGTGCTGCTGGCCTTGATCGGCATTTGGTATAACAATTTCTACGGCATGGAAACAGAAGCCATCCTGCCCTACGATCAGTATATGCACCGTTTCCCCGCGTATTTCCAGCAGGGTAATATGGAGTCCAACGGCAAGTACGTGGATCGCAACGGCCATCCGGTGGATTACCAAACCGGCCCGATTATTTGGGGTGAACCGGGCACCAACGGCCAGCATGCCTTTTACCAGCTGATTCACCAGGGCACCAAAGTGGTCCCCTGCGATTTTATCGCCCCGGCGATAAGCCATAATCCGCTCAGCGATCATCACGCCAAGCTGCTGTCGAACTTCTTTGCGCAAACTGAGGCCCTGGCGTTTGGTAAATCTTTGCAGGTGGTCGAGGACGAATTCGCGGCGGCGGGTAAAACCCCGGATCAGGTCGGGCACGTGGCGCCTTTCAAAGTCTTCGCCGGCAATCGGCCGACCAATTCCATACTGCTCAGGGAAATCACCCCTTACAGCCTGGGCGCGCTGATTGCGCTGTATGAACATAAAATCTTCACCCAGGGCGTTATCCTGAACATCTACACCTTTGACCAATGGGGCGTGGAACTGGGTAAACAGCTGGCGAACCGGATCCTGCCGGAACTGGCGGCCGATGACCGGGTCACCAGCCATGACAGCTCCACCAATGGCCTGATTAACCGCTTTAAAAACTGGCGCGGCTGATACGCGCCGAAGGCCTTGCAGGACGGCCAGGGAACGGCCGCCGGGGGGCCGGCGTCCCCGGCGGTTGCGCTGCTTGCGCCGGGTGTTGCAGAAAACAGCCGTGGTGTTAACTGTTTGTTACTTGGCGGCTTTTTGGCACTCTTTAAGGATTTTCCTAAAAACCCATGGCGCTAGTTTTCAGAATAAGGCGCATCGTTGCGGGCAGGGAATATAAAAACCGGCTCTAAGGCCTTATTTTAAAACACGCAGACGGCTTATATACTTTTGGGCGTATAAGCCTCCTCATTGAGGTACTGACAGCGGAATTATCTGATTTTGCCCCTTGGCGTGAACTTCTCATTCACCGAAAAATTGTGCCCTAAATCGCATTACTGGTGATTAATTTTGCTTTCATGCAACAAAAGAGGGCATTTCACTACTTTGCCGCGTACCAATGCGGTGTCGCGCATTTTTTCGGCTAAATCAGGGATGATGAATGCAAGATATATTTTATTGCATTATATTCCTTTATGATGCTTATATAAGGCAAATCATCATTTCATTGCTTTATAGTCATCATCCTCATGAATCAAAGGTAATAAATATGAATAAACTGTTTAGTGTAGTAATGGCTGCAATGTTGATGGCTAGTGGTTCTTATGCGTTAGCTGCCACGCCGGGTAACAGTAGCGGTAACACCGAGACTGCTTCTGGTCTGAGCGCCGGGGCTGCCACGGCAGTCGGCGTTGGTGCGGTCGCACTGTTAGCTGGAGTGGCCTTAATCGGCGCTCATAATGACGATAACGGTGACGGTAATGGCAATACCGGTACCGGCACCACCACCTCAACGGTGCAGTAATAATAACTATTCGATAACCACACGCAAGTGTGGTTATTTTTTGGTCTCCTTTCGTTTGGGATAAACGACGTGCGCTATTTATTTATGGTGGTGGTGTGCTTTCTGGTGGCCGCTTGCAGTCAGTCGCAACAAGGTATTGGTGAAACATTCAAACTGGCGCTGTTCGGCACGCCGGACGTTGAGTTAACGCCGGAGCAGGTCCATGACATTCCCTACGCCAGTATTTACGCGCGCATCAATGACGGCGCGCAGATCTTCATGGTCTTGGCTTATGCCGAAAACGGCGATTTAAAATGGGTTTCGCGCGATAAAGCCATGCTGGTGACCCGCAATGGTCGCCTGATCAAAACCCTGGGCCTGCCCGATAATCTCCTCGAAGTCACCAACCTGGCCTCCGATCCGCTGGCCCACGCTCAAAGGATTACCGACGGCACTGAATGGACCCGCATCCAGTCCTGGACGGAAGATAAACAACTACGTTCGGCAACCCTGACCTCCCGTTTCACCCTGGCGGGCACCGAGACTATTACCGTATTGAATGCGCCGCACGCCTACCGCGTCATCAATGAGGATGTTACGGTGGCCGAGCTCAACACGCATTATCAAAACCGCTTTTGGATCGAACCAGGCACCGGCGCCGTGCGCAAAGCCCAACAATATGTCGGGCCGGGTAATTTCCCGATTGAAACCATCACTTTAAATCCTTATAAGCCATGAAAAAACAACTCTTACTCGTAGTGAGTTTATGTGCTGGTTTTATTGCCTCCGCCGCAGCCGACAGTCGTGTGGCGGTTTATTCTCCAGGTCAATCGCAGCCCGTGGTCCTGACGGGGATTAATACCCTCCAGCAGCTGACCCTGGATCCGAAACTGGCCGGGCGTACCTGGTGGCCCGGCACCGTTATCGCGGAAAACCTGGCCACCGCCGTCCAGCAGGAGCAACAGCGGCAATTGCTGGCGCGCCTGAGCGCCCTGAGCGCCGATTTCCGCCAGGACAACGACTTGGATCTGGCCGATGCCGTTGATCGGGTGCGCGGCCAGATCGCCGCCCTGAAGGTGACCGGGCGTCAGTTCGTCTCGCTGGACGCGGACGTGATTCGCCTGCAGACCGGCGCCAACCGCAGGCTCGTGGGCGACTACAGCCTGTATACGCTGGCTAAGCCGACCAGCGTTTATGTGTTCGGCGCGGTGACGCCCACCGGTTCACAGCCGTTTCAGGTGGGTCGCGATGCGGATGATTATCTGCAGACCCACCAGCGCCTGAGCGGAGCCGAAAGAAGTTATGCCTGGATAATCCTGCCGGATGGGCAGGCCAAATCGGTGCCGGTGGCCTACTGGAACCGGCGCCACAATGAAGTGGCGCCGGGCAGTGCGATTTACGTGGGTTTTTCCTCGTGGTCATTGCCGCGGGCCTATCAGGACGTAAACGAAAAAATTGTTTCCTTGCTGACACACCGGATCCCTGACTGATGAAAACACAATATCTATTAAGTCTCATCGCGCTGTCAGTGGCCTCCGCTTGCCAGGCGGCCTCCTATACCGAGCCGCTGGGGCCATCGCAGATGGATATGGGCGGCGCCGGATTATTGCAAACCCCCTCCGGGCGCATGGCGAAGGACGGTGAATTCAGCCTGAACTACCGGGATAACGATCAGTACCGCTTTTATTCCATCAACGTGCAGCTGTTCCCCTGGCTTGAAAGTACTATCCGCTATACCGACGTCCGTACCCGGCAATACAGCGGCAATGAGAACTTCAGCGGCGATCAAACCTATAAAGATAAGGGCATCGATTTCAAGCTGCGGTTATGGGAGGAAGGATACTGGCTGCCCGAGACATCGGTGGGTATCCGTGATTTTGGCGGTACCGGCCTGTTTGACAGCGAGTTTATCGCCGCCAGCAAAGCCTGGGGCCCCCTGGACTTCACCCTGGGGCTTGGTTGGGGCTACCTGGGCAATAGCGGCAATGTGAAAAACCCGTTCTGCGAAGTTTCCGATGGCTACTGTACCCGCAATAATGCCCACCGCAGCGCCGGTTCATTTAACGGCGGCGACTTCTTCCATGGCCCGGCCTCGCTGTTTGGCGGCGTGGAATACCAAACGCCGTGGCAGCCGCTGCGCCTTAAGCTGGAATATGAAGGCAATGATTACGAAGGGGATTTTGCCGGCCGGCTGAAGCAGGACTCGCCGGTCAATGTCGGCGCCATATACCGGCTTGGCAAATGGACGGATCTTAACCTGAGCTATGAACGCGGCAATACCGTGATGTTCGGCGTGACGCTTCGCACCAACTTTAACGACCTGACCCAGCAGCACCGCGACAGCGAAAAACCGGCATATGCGCCGCAGCCGCAGACCGACATGCTCCAGCATCAGGTGGTGGCGCAGCAGCTGACCGATATGGACAGCAACGCCGGTTTTGCCGGCCCGCATATCCAGGTTAAAGATCGCACCTTGTATATGACCGGCGAGCAGTATAAGTACCGGGATAATGCAGAGGGTGTCGATCGCGCCAATCGGATCCTGGTCAATAACCTGCCGGAGAATATCGATAAGCTGAAGGTGACCCAGACCCGGCAGAACCTGCCGCTGGTGACCACGGAAACCGACGTGAAGAGTTTGCAAGACACGCTGGCGGGCTACCCCCTGGGGCATGAGCAGCCGCTCAAGCAGCGCCGCACCGAGCCGGATGTGCCGAAAAACGCCGAACAGGGTTACTATATCGAACGGGACCGCCTGCAGCTTGGCTGGGCGCCGGTGCTTAACCAATCGTTCGGCGGGCCGGAATCGTTTTATATGTATCAAATCGGCGTCGAAGGCTCGGCCAATTATTGGCTGACCGACCACTGGGTGACTTCCGGTACCCTGTTCGGCAATATCACCAATAACTATGACCGGTTTAAGTTCACCGCGCCGCCGAGCGACTCGCATTTGCCGCGCGTCCGTACCCGGATTCGGGAATATGTGCAGAACGATGTTTATATCAGCAACCTGCAAACCACCTATATGGATCGCCTGGGCGACGGCTGGTACGGCCAGCTCTACGGCGGCTACCTGGAAATGATGTACGGCGGCGTCGGCGGTGAAGTACTGTATCGCCCGCTGGACAAGAACTGGGCGGTGGGTCTTGACGGTAACTACGTCAAGCAGCGCGACTGGGACAATATGATGCAGTTCGCCGACTATACCGTGGCGACCGGCAACCTGACCGGCTACTGGCAGCCCGGCTTTTTGGACGGCGTACTGGTTAAAGCCAGCGTCGGACGATACCTGGCCAAGGATAAGGGCGTCACCTTCGATGTCTCGCGCCGCTTCGACAGCGGGGTCACCGCCGGCGCCTTTGCCACCTTTACCAATGTCTCCAAAGAGGACTATGGCGAAGGGTCGTTTACCAAAGGATTCTATCTCTCGATTCCGTTGGATCTGCTGACGCCGACGCCGAACCGCAGCCGGGCGCAGCTGAACTGGATCCCGCTGACGCGTGACGGCGGCCAGATGGTCGGCCGGAAATACTATCTGTACGGTCTAACCGAAGAACGTTCGCCGGCGCTGGAATAGCGGCGGGCAGATCTGATTTTAACGGCCTCCCTGCGGAGGCCTTTTTTTTGCCGCCGGCGCCTTAGCGCCCGGCGACCGGTATATTGCCGCCTGAAGAAACGCATTCTTCCCGCATCGGCAGGTTAATAAAATGGCGTTCTGAGCTACAATATCGGAGCTGACCACCTGAAACCATGGGGAACAGGATGACGGACGATCCCTCTATCGCCTTATTGGCATCCATCACCTGGCTGACTGACCAGGATCCGCCGCCATCGCCCGCCCTGGCGGACTGGTTGATGGAACAAGGGTCGATGACCCGGCGCCTCGAGCGCCATTGCCGGCGGGTTACCATCCGCCGCGGCCGCGAAGGTTATTTCCCGGCCCAGGCGCTGGGAGACGATATCGCTCTGTTGCCGCCAAGCGATCGCTACTGGCTGCGCGAAATCGTCTTATGCGGCGATGAACGGCCCTGGCTGGCCGGCCGCACCTTGGTGCCCGAAAACGCCATGAACGGAGCGGAGTGGGCGCTCACCACGCTGGGAGATATCCCCCTGGGCCGCTGGCTGTTCCGCGGCCGGGCGCCGGAGCGGGACTTTATCCAACTGGGCCGCGCTGACGGCCTGTGGGCGCGGCGCTCCTGCCTGCGGCCGGACGGTAAGCCGTTATTGCTGACCGAACTGTTTTTACCCCAAGCCCCGCTGTATTGTTAAGCGCCGTGCGAGAATGATGAAGTAAAGGAGAAATAAGTGGAACAAAGCGCCACGATGGGCAAATGGCAGGCCTGGTGCCGCCTGATGCGCATTGATAAACCCATTGGTTCTCTGTTATTGCTTTGGCCGACCCTGTGGGCTTTATGGCTGGCGGGAAGCGGCACGCCCGCTTTCGGCACGCTGGTGGTATTTGTCCTCGGGGTGTTTTTCATGCGCGCCGCGGGGTGTGTCGTCAATGATTATGCCGATCGCAAGATAGACGGCCACGTCAAGCGTACGGCATCCCGCCCTTTGCCCAGCGGTCTTATCAGCGAAAAAGAAGCCAAGATCATCTTTGTGGTCCTGGTGGGGGTGTCGTTTGGGCTGGTGCTGACGCTTAATACCATGACCATTGCGCTATCGGTGGCGGGACTGGCGCTGGCCTGGGCGTACCCCTTTATGAAGCGGGTAACCCATCTGCCGCAACTGGTGCTGGGCGCGGCGTTCGGCTGGTCGATACCGATGGGCTACGCGGCGGTCAGTGAGTCCTTACCTCTTTCCTGCTGGCTGCTGTTTGCCGCCAATATCCTCTGGACGGTGGCGTACGATACGCAGTACGCCATGGTGGATCGCGATGACGATATCCGTATCGGCGTCAAATCCACCGCCATCCTTTTTGGGCGCCATGACAAACTGATTATCGGCCTGCTGCAAGCGGCGACGCTGCTGTTGCTGGTCTGGCTGGGAATACGGTCTGCGCTGGGGGTGATGTTCTATACGTCCCTGGCGCTGGCGGGGGCGTTATTTGTCTATCAGCAAAAACTGATCGCGCGGCGGGAACGGGATGCCTGTTTTAAAGCTTTTTTAAACAATAACCTGGTGGGCATGCTGATTTTTATCGGTATTGCCCTGAGTTTTTTCGGCCAGGGCCGTTTATAGCAGCGCGGTAAAGACGGGCGATGCGTCGGCATACGCCCGTTGCTTTCTTACACCGTGGACGGGGAGGCGTCTTCCGGCGTTGCGGCCAGCAGGCTGGCGCTGTTAATGGTCAGCTGTACCTCCGGCGTCATCAGTTCGCTCAGGATTTCGCTCATCTCATTGACCTTCTCGCCGATGGCATCGCCGGTGTCGCTAATATAATGTTCATCCCGCAGCGTCGCCACCAGGGTGGAGAATACCGCTTTATCAAAAAACTCCGGCGCGTTGATGCCATGCAACACCGAAAGTCGCTGGGCCATAATCCGGCTTTCCTTCTCCAATGTGCCGCGATTGATCCGGGGATTAAAACGCAGCAATGAAAAGGTAATGGCATACCGTTGCAATGTCTCGCGCACGCCCGCCGCCAGCAGTTGCAAGGTAAATGATTGCGGAGGGTTCAAGAACAACCGCCCCTCGCGCTCGGCAATCAGCTCCTGGCGCGACAGTTCCCCGATGAGCGCGTCGATGACCGGGCCGAGCTGCGACGTCTCGTAGCGCATGAACAGCTCGGCTTTCATCAGTGGGTAAAGCAAATCGATACGGCGTGCCAGCTGCGCGCGATCGATGCCGGGATGGCCGATAATGATACTGGCGACCAACGCGGGCAGGATAAACAGATGCTGGATATTATTGCGGTAATAGGTCATCAGTACCGCCTGCTCGCGGGACAGGTAGATGATATCGCCAATGGTATCCTGCTCGACGCTGAATTTGTTCATCGCCAGGGCATGCTCCAATAGGTCCTGCGCCGTGGTGTCCGGCACCGTGACGTCATCGGCGTAGGGCACATTGCGCATCAGTTCCAGATAGCAGGCCAACTGCTGCAAAAGCTGCTCGCGGGTTAACGAACGCTGGCGGGAGGCCAGCAACACCGTGGAACACAGGTTGATGGCGTTTGCCGCCGCGGCGTTATTAATGCGCACCATGATTTTCGCGGCGATGTCATCCACCGCCGGCGCCAGCCAGCCGGGACGCTGGGCTTCGATGGGGTCGATGGAATCACGCCAGTGCGGTACCTGCTGGTTAAGATAGGCGCTTAACGACAGCGGCTCGCCAAAATTGACATAACCCTGTCCCAGGTTGCGTAACTTACGTAAACCGCGCACCATCTGCACAAAGCCTTCTTTTTCCTTGGTGGCGCCCCGTAATTCCTTGGCGTAGGTCGCCACTTCCATAACATGTTCATAGCCGACATAGATGGGCACCAGCGTAATAGGCCGGTTGCCGCCGCGCAGCATCGCCTGGATGGTCATGGTCAATGTGCCGGTCTTGGGATCGAGCAGGCGCCCGGTACGCGACCGCCCGCCTTCCATAAAATATTCCACCGAATAACCCCGGGTAAATAACTCACCCAGATATTCGCGGAATATGGTGGAGTAAAGTTTATTGCCCTTGAAGGTACGCCGGATAAAAAACGCGCCCAGCCGACGAAAAATCGGACCCGCCGGCCAGAAGTTCAGGTTAATGCCGGCGGCGATATGCGGCGGCACCAGCCCCTGATGATACAGGACATAGGACAGCAGCAGATAATCCATATGGCTGCGGTGACAGGGCACATAGACAATCTCATGGCCGTCCTCGGCCAGTTGCCGGACGCGTTCGGCATTGCGCACGTGCAGGCCCTGGTATAGCCGGTTCCAGGTCCAGCTTAATACCCGATCCGACAAGCGCACGGCTTCATAGGAAAAATCCGCCGCAATTTCTTCCATCAGCTCGATGGCGTTTTGCTGCGCTTTATCCGTCGAGATTTTTTTGGCGCGGGCTTCGTCCTCCACGGCTTTTTCAATCGCCTTGGACGCCAGCAGCTTATTAAATAAATCCTGACGGACAGGCAGTCGCGGCCCCACAGCCACCAGGCGTTGGCGGGCAAAATGAATCATGGCGACGCGTGCCAGCTTCTGCGCGATGGTTTTATCGGTGCCATGCTCGGTCGCCATATAGCGCATGGACAGCGGACGGGAAAAACGCACAAAGCTGTCGCGCCCCAACCACAAGACGGCGATAAACTTCTGGAAACCATTGAGGAGGCGCAACTGGGGCGCCGGCTGGTTCAGCTGCGCTTCACGGCCGGGCGATCGTCCGAACATAACGGATACCGGCACCATCTGGACATCAAGCTGCGGATTATTGCGATGTAAATCCAGATAATCGTGAAACAGCTTCACGGATTCCAGTTTTTCGGAAAAATAGCGAAAAATACGGGGGCCATCGTGGATAAAGACGTAGCGCGGCAAGACGACGCCATCGATCTCTATCGGTATCAGCGGATCGGACAACCCCAGTTGCAGACATTGCGCGCGCAGGGTGAGCAGGTCCGTCTTGGAGTTATAGGGCAAAACATACATCATTGGCCGCAGCGGGTCCAAGCCGGCTTCTTGCCGGGGATTGGCGGGAATGGCTTTACTCCGCACCAGTAGCCTGAGCGGTAAATTCAACAACGTATAATAAATAGTACGCCAGCCTGACATATCTTCGTGAAGCCTCTTGTTAGCATTGCGCCACAAGAATACCAGAAACCGCGCGACAGATCTGTGGTGATGCGAACGAGAAGAAACGGTAATATAGGCACAATTTTTCTTTAGCGCGCAAAATTATGGCAAACCAAACCAACGGACTTCGGCGCATCTTTAACGCCATGGGCTATTCCATAAAAGGATATCGCGCCGCCTGGCGGCATGAAGCCGCTTTTCGCCAGGAAGTGGTGGTTGCCGTGGTGGCGGTTGCCCTTGCCTGTTACCTGGAGCCAGAACCCGTGGCGCGGATTTTATTGATCGGTTCGGTATGGCTGGTGCTGATCGTTGAGATCGTGAATAGTGCTATTGAAGCGGTGGTGGATCGCATCGGGCCGGAGCTGCATCCACTTTCTGGCCGGGCGAAGGACCTGGGCTCGGCGGCGGTGACCCTGGCCATTGTTTTGGCGCTGTTCGTGTGGATAACGCTGTTATGGCGGTATATTCCTTAAAATGGCCGGCGCGGCCGGTCGTCGGCAGGGTTTTATCACATTTTGCAACGCTTGTGGTTTTCAATTGCTGCGGACCTGTATATACTCACAGAAAGACTGTATAAACAAACAGGGGACGGAATGAAAGCATTAACCGCCAGACAACAAGAGGTATTTGACCTCATCCGCGATCATCTTGCGCAAACCGGCATGCCGCCGACCCGGGCGGAGATCGCGCATCGTCTGGGATTTAAATCCCCTAACGCCGCCGAAGAGCACCTTAAGGCGCTGGCGCGCAAGGGCGCCATTGAAATCGTTTCCGGCGCCTCGCGCGGCATCCGGTTATTGATAGAAGAAGAAACCGGCCTGCCGCTGATCGGCCGCGTGGCCGCCGGAGAACCCCTGCTGGCCGAACAGCATATCGAAAGCCATTACCAGATCGATCCCGATCTGTTTAAGCCCCACGCGGATTTCCTGCTGCGTGTCAGCGGCATGTCCATGAAGGATATCGGCATCATGGACGGCGATCTGCTGGCGGTGCATAAAACCCAGGATGCCCATAACGGTCAGGTCGTGGTGGCGCGAATCAATGACGAGGTCACGGTAAAACGCCTGAAAAGACACGGTAACATCGTTGAGTTGCTACCGGAAAACAGCGAGTTTTCGCCCATTATTGTCGATTTGCGCGAGCAGGAAATGTCCATCGAAGGTTTAGCGGTCGGCGTTATCCGCAACGGCAACTGGATTTAACTCACGGTGCTCCATGGCATCCTGAATATCCCTTATCCCGCGTCAGCGAGGATTTTATGGCGGATAACCGGCGACGCGGAATGCGGGTTCGCCGCCATAAAAGTGCTGCGGCGCGGCCGCTGCCGCTAGCGGTATTTATATTTAGTTACAATTAGCGGTGTACGGGCTGATACCTTCTACCTACTGTTTTATTTCACCTTATAGCCCATACGGCGTTTATAACCCTGCCAATATGGTCTAATCATCTGCTGAATAAACCTTATGCCAAATCCCCTGCTATACTTTAGACATAGGGTTAACTTATGACATGCAGGTTTTGGGACGCAATACGTGTCCTCGCTATGCGCTAACAAAACCTGGAGTGGCAGATGTTGACTGAGAAACCGATAACCAAGGAGAACTCCGATGAACAAAGATCAAGCCAGCGGTAATTGGAAACAGTTCAAAGGTAAAATGAAAGAACAATGGGGTAAGCTTACTGACGATGATCTGACGGTAGTTGAAGGTAAACGCGATCAGTTAATCGGTAAGATCCAGGAACGTTACGGTTACGGTAAAGAAGCCGCGGAAACGGAAGTAAAGGACTGGGAAACACGTAACAAATATCGTTGGTAATGATTTTTGGAAATCATGACTAATGATGACTAATGCATATTCACTGTGCGGTTATGGCTTCCTTAAGTGTTCCTACCCAAAGGTACAAGGACGTACCACCTATTTAATATGATCCTATCAGCATTCCTCTGTTTTGCGGCCTCTCCAATGTATTAACCAAACGCGTTATCTCACTTCAGCCATAATAAACGTCATTTGCTCCCGGGTTCTTGTAAAAGCCAAAATGGGACGCTAGCGTTTCTTTATCGCTACGCTATGATCGTGTCCGCAGTCCTGGGGATTGTCACAAGCTTGCACTTCGGCGCATAAGGTACAAAACCCGTGTGCCTCGACGACATTATGGCGCATGGCGAAACCCGTGGCTTGCGCCATTTTTTGCAAAATATCTTCAATGCCTTCGGTTGATTGTTCAGTCACCTGGCCGCAGCGATCGCAGATAAAGAAGGCGGAGGTGTGACTGGGCTGCTCAAAATGGTGGCAAAGAACAAAGCTGTTAGTGGATTCCACTCTATGGATAAAACCTTGTTCCAGAAGGAAATCCAGCGCGCGGTAAATTGTCGGCGGCTTTGCCTGCGGTTCCGTCGCCCGCAGCAGATCAAGCAGGTCGTAAGCACTGATCGCGCCATCCTGCTGTGTCATCAGGCGCAACACTTCCAGTCGCTGTGGCGTCAGGCGCACGTTGCGTTGCTCACATAATTGTTCAGCCTGGCTGAGCAATTGAGACTGATCGGTGGTATTCATAGCGTTTCCCCCACTGCTGATTTCCGCCCTCTATCTTATCATGAAGGCGGAAAAACGCCGAATATTGGCGTGTTTTAACCCATATTGTCACCGGCAAAAGGGTGAGGGGACGGGGATCGGGGGCAGGTTTCTTTAGCTGTGGCGTTCGAACGGAGCCGCTGGTTTTCATCAAACGGGATAACGGATATTGATACTATCTGTGACGCTGTTGGCAATAGCAATTAAATGGTATATCACCTGTTTATTACTGGCCTTGGTTTTCCGCTTAATATTTATTTTGTGAGAAGAAAGCGTTTTTTCTTTAATGTGCAATTGGGTACAGATATACATGGTGTCATAACCTGACATCCACATGGTTAAAATTTCTACTTCGGTCTTGCTAAAACGCAGCGGAGAGAACCCGATGGCGGAATCGTCATTGCGCCAGGCTTTGGTGTCCATAAAGTAACGGATTATCATTAACAATGTGCTGATCTTTATAAATTTTGATAAAATAATCACATTGTCCCTGATTGGCACGAAATCATGGAACTTAATATTCTCATTACCAATGAAAATAAAAAAAAGCGTCAAAGGCCGTTCGTCAATAATGGATTTTAATCCTTCTCCATCCCCTTGATACTGATAAGAGTTTTGATTAATAAAAACTATCGAAGGATTGGCGTTTTTGCATCTCATTCGCAACGTGCTGATATTGTCCACATCGCGAATGGCGCCTTTGATACCGCTTGCCGACAATGAGCTTTTAAGCGCGCATTTAGTATAAGTGCAAGGATCGAGTATAAATACTGTCATAATAATATCTGCAATTAGATTCATCCTGAAATAAAAAGGATTCGGATAAAAAATGACATAGGGGAATATTAAAATATAAAAATTACTGTCTATATCGATTTATCATTTTTCAACCTTTTATCAGCATGGCTGGATAAATTTGAATTAAGATCATGTGATAAATGATTATGATCGCTTTGTAAATCACTTGGGGAGGTATTGGGATGAAATGGTGCTTATTTGAGACGCCGTGGCCTTTTCGCGCATTCTGGAAGCATGATTATTTAACAATCTTTAAACATTTACCTATGTTTAGTAAGCATTAAACATTAACATGTTTGATGAATCGCCGCATTGGGTGTTCGCTACCTAATAGGGTTTCTGTGATACACTACACAGATAATCTCCCTGTATTCCTTAAACCCATTTTTATGCCTGCATATGACGTTATGACATTTTCAACCGAGGCTAACAGCCGGCTGGCCGTAGCGCCATTTTCCCCGCAGCGCTTTTCCGTCGCGCCGATGCTGGACTGGACCGATCGTCACTGCCGCTATTTTCTGCGCCAGCTGACCCGTCATGCATTGCTGTATACGGAGATGGTGACCACCGGCGCATTGCTATACGGCAAGGGCGACTACCTGGCCTATAACGAGGCCGAGCATCCGGTGGCGTTGCAATTGGGCGGCAGCGAGCCGGATGCATTGGCGCAATGCGCGCGCATGGGCGCGCTGCGCGGTTATGACGAAATTAATCTTAATGTCGGCTGCCCTTCCGACCGGGTACAAAACGGCCGCTTCGGCGCCTGCCTGATGGCTGAGCGCGAGCGGGTGGCCCATTGTATCGCCGCTATGCGCTCGGCGGTGTCGATTCCGGTGACAGTGAAAACCCGTATTGGTATAGACGAACAGGATAGTTATGAATTCTTGTGCGAGTTTATCCAGACTGTGGCTGAGCAGGGCGGCTGCGAGACCTTTATTATCCATGCGCGTAAGGCGTGGCTATCGGGGCTGAGCCCGAAGGAAAATCGCGAGATACCGCCGCTGGATTATGAACGCGTCTATCAGCTAAAACGCGATTTTCCTTCCTTGACGTTTGCCATTAATGGCGGCATCACGACGCTTGACGACGCCCAGCGGCATCTGAGCTGCCTGGATGGCGTGATGATAGGACGCGAGGCCTACCAGAATCCCGGTATGCTGTGCCAGGTGGACAGCCGGTTATTTGGTGTCGTTGATCCCCATGACACCATGACAGCGGTGGTGGAAGCCATGTTTCCTTATATGGAACGCGAGCTGGCGAACGGCACTTACCTCGGCCATATCACCCGCCATATGCTTGGGATATTCCAGGGCGTGCCGGGCGCGCGGCAATGGCGACGTCATCTGAGCGAAAACGCCCACAAGCCCGGCGCCGGTATTGAGGTGGTACGTCAGGCATTGGCCAAAGTGGCAAAAGCTGAACCGATGCGGTGCGTTGCCGAATAACTTTTGCCGGCTGCCCCCAGCCAATGGGTACCGCCATGCGCCGCCGGGGGCGAAAGCGCGTCATGAGGGCTATTGCGGCCATGGCGCGGGATTGAGGCTGCTGATAGCGGCGATAATAACTATTAATTAGTCAAAAATACCATTCCTGCTTTGAGCACAACACTATTTTTCATTATTTTTCAATGGCCTGGCGCGCTACTTTATTGGCACGATTTTTGTAATATGTTTATTATCATCGCAATAGGCGCAGAAGGTCCAGCCTGCTGTGTCACCCCGATTTCAGGAGCCTGTAATGGTGGAATTCGTCTTTGTCATCGCATTCTTTTTCATGCTGCTGTTGACCGGTATCTCATTCCTGGGCGTACTGGCGGCGCTGGCGGTGGGTTTCCTGGTCATGATGTTTGCCGGCGTGCTGGTCATGGCGTTGAAACTGCTCCCCTGGCTGTTACTCGCGCTGGTGGTGGCCTGGATCTGGCGTACGGTTAACCCGCCCCGTTTTCCCCGCTATTAAGCTACCCGCCCGGGATGGGCGGCATAGGTGTTATATCTAATCCGAAGTCTTCCAGCTGGCGCCTTACCTGACAAGGGCAAGGTGCCAAAACGTTATTTTTGATATAATAATATTAGTATCCCATAAGCTTTTCAAAAACCCAGCGAATATCTCGATATTGCTTATTTATAGATTGCTATAGTAGCTCTCGTTATTTAAAGCTATGCGTCCACTCACATCGCTATATAAATGAGAGCTGCATTTCATTGAAGCTGGTGTGCATTTTTAATATATATTATTTATAATGCGTGGTATATCATGCAGCTAACTAAAGTTAAAATACATAAATCGTTATTTTATCGATTAGCTTTTTTTAAGTGTTTTATTTGGCTTTTTGTTTTTATAATCCTGATGTTGCACTCTGTTATCATTGATGTGCATGCTGCTGAGACGCCAGGTGCCGCTGTATTTATGAGTCGGACTTATATTTTAGGGGAAGGGGAAACGGTTGATTCTGTAGCAAGGAAATATCATATTACAGCGGAAAATTTAAAAAATTTGAATAAATTCCGTACTTTTTCGAAACCTTTCGCTTCATTGACGGCAGGGGATGAAATTGACGTGCCGGCTGGCGACACCTTGAGTAAGCCTGGTTTGCCCATAGCCGTGGCGACCGACGATGATCAGCGGTTCATCAATAGGTTTACCACGCTTGGCACGATGATGTCCGCCGATCAATCCGATGGGGAGATGGGAGCAAGGGTTGGCTCGCTGGTGACCGGCGAGGCAGGCGCGGCCATGCAGAAATGGTTAAATCACTATGGTACCGCCAGGGTGAAGATCAATACCGATAATCGTTTCCGCTTCGTAAATAGCTCGCTGGATTTTTTATTACCTCTGTATGACGACGACTCTGCTATGTTATTTGTGCAATTGGGCGGGCGGAATAACGACGATAGGAACACCCTTAATATGGGATGGGGAATAAGAACCTATCATGATGCCTGGCTGTACGGGATGAATTTTTTCTACGATAACGACCTGACCGGCAACAATCGTCGGGCAGGCGTAGGCGCGGAGGCCTGGACCGATTACCTGAAATTATCCGCCAACAACTACTTTGCTTTGTCCGGCTGGCATCAGTCGCGGGATTATGCCGATTATAATGAACGGCCGGCGGACGGCTATGATGTGCGCGCACAAGCCTGGCTACCGGCCTGGCCGCAATTAGGCGGGAAACTCATCTATGAAAAATACCGCGGAGATGATGTGGCCTTGTTCGGCAGGGGAACCCGGGTGCAAAATCCTTATGCCGTGACGCTGGGGGTGAATTATACCCCTTTCCCGTTATTAACCCTGGGCGCAAATTACCGCATCGGAAAAGGTAATAATGAGGATACCTCTATCAACCTGCAGCTAAACTATCGCATCGGCGAGACGTGGCAAAAACAAATCGACCCCGCGGACGTTGCCGTTATGCGTACTCTGGCCGTAAGCCGTTATGATCTGGTCGAACGTAACAACGATATTGTTCTCGAATACCAGAAGCAAGAATTAATCCGCCTGATTTTACCAGAGCAGTTGACCGGAACCGCCGGTGAGACAATGCATATCAGCGCGCAGGTTATGGCAAAATATGGGCTGGCAAGGATTGATTGGGATGCCGCGGAGCTTGTGGGGGCGGGGGGCGCGGTAACCCTTCCTGCCACGGATGCCATCGACATCGTGCTGCCGCCGTTCCGGCAGGGAGGAGCTTCGGCCAACCGCTATCATCTGCGCGCGCGCGCCATCGACCAACAGGGCAATGGGTCAAACCAGGCACAGGTGGTCATCAACATCGTGGCCCCCGCCGAACAGCTAGTGATAAGTGGGCTTGCGGTGACGGTGGATAACGCCGAAGCGAACGGCGCCGCGGCTAATGAGGTTCAGGCCACCGTCACCCTGGCCGGGCGGGCGGTCGCCGGGCAGGCGGTCAACTTTAGCGCCACCAATGAGGCCACGGTGCCAAGTCCAGTGGTCACGGACCGCTTTGGTATCGCCACCGCCCGGATTACCTCGTTGAAAGGCGGTACCAGCCAGGTGAGGGCGACGGTCGCGGGCAGCAGCCGCGCGGTGGATGTGCATTTTGCTGCTGTCGCCGCGCCGGACGAAGCCAACACGACGCTTGAGATTTTAACCAGCGGCGATAAAGTGGCCGACAATATTGACGCCCACCAGATTAAACTTACGGTAAGGGATATAAACAATCAGCCCCTGGCCGATCTGCCGGTGACCTTCTCGGCGGATAATGACGCCAGGGTGAATCCTGCCAGCGGACGCACGCGTGATGACGGTACCTTGATGGCAAGCGTCACCACCGATCGGCCGGGGCCGGTCAAGGTGACGGCGGCGGTCGAAGGTATCAGCAAAACCTCCGGGGAAATGCATTTTATCGAGCAGGTGGTGATGCTGAGTATCGCCGTTACGGCAAATGATGGTTTAAGCAACGGCCTCCAGCAAAATGTCGCTGAAATTATTGCCAAAGATGTTAACGGCATTCCTTTGCCAAATGTCCAGCTTGCGTTAAGCGCCACCTATACCCTGCCTTCAAACCCGGGGACCTTAACCATTGATTCGTCAACCAACCCGGTGACAGATGGCAATGGCAGGGCGGAGGTGCGTTATACCAGTACCAGCAATGGCAGCGTGGTTCTCACCGCCGCATTGGGAAATGGGCAAAACTACTCCAGCACCGGCGGCCGTTTCGCGTCGCCTACCGCTACCTGGCGTGTTATCACCAATAATCAGCCCGCTGACGGCTTTTCACGTAATAGAATCGAAATAGACCTTCTTTCGCCGCGAGGCGAACCGGTGCCTAACGCAAGAATAGATATCACCTTTGTCCGGGTACAGTCTGGTGTCCAGCTGCCGTCAACTGCCGCGGCCGTCGTCAACCCTGTTTTTACCGGTGCTGACGGTATCGCCACCCTTGAAGCAACCAATGGCTCGGCGGAAGCAAATGTGGTGGTCCTGGGGGCATTAGCCGCTTATAACCTGGGCATGCAAATAAACAGTACAGGTAATTATATGAATTTTCTATAAAATAAACGGTGACTATAACCGCGGATAATTGACAAGCGGATCCGTCGTTACACCGGCAGGGTATAGGAAATATTGCCGGCCAGCACGGCGGGAACATTGGCTTGTTGCGCGGCTTCGCCGCCGCCCCATACGCTGACCCGTGAGTCATCCTGTAGCGCGGCGAAAGACCTTCTACCGCCATAGATAGCGCGTATATTACGTAAGTATGTGATATTTAATGGAGGGTTTCCCCCTGCGAATGACGAGCCCCATGCCGCCACGCTACCATCGGCGCGCAGGGCGGCAAAGGCTGTTTCCGTACTGCTCAGAGAGACAATATCCCTTAAACTGCCGATGACGCCCGGCAGGGGGCCGCCAAAGTATTCATGACCCCATGCTACGACACTGCCATTTTGGCGTAGAGCGGCAAACGCGCCTCCGTTGCCGCACAGGGCGATGATATCCCGTAACGTGGCGATTGCCATAGGCACAGACCCGCCATACTGCGCGGTACCCCATGCGACGACGCCTCCGCCTCTGCGTAAGGCCGCAAATGCATAGTTTGCCGACACTACGCTGATAATATCGGTTAGCGCGCCGATTTCCGGCGGGAGTTGCTGCCCCCCTCCCCAGGACAATACGCTGCCATTGCGCCTGAGTAGGGTGAAGGTAAGGTTTGATGCGCTTACGCTTATGATATCGCGTAATACTTCGGCTTCCGGTGGCACGATGCCACCGCCTGAAACTGTGCCCCAGGCCACCACGCTACCGTCCTGGCGCAACGCGCTAAAGGCATTAGCCGTTGCCCGCAGGCTGACGATATCGCGAAGTTGGCTGATGTTGTAGGGCACCGACCCGCCTTCGGACGGCGAACCCCAGGCCACCACCCCGCCGTTTTGCCGAATGGCGGCAAAAGCAAAATCACAGGCGCACAGGCTTATAATGTCACGTAAATTACCTATGTCGGCAGGTACCTCCCCGCCCCGGCCCGCGATCCCCCAGCCGATCACGCCGCCATTTTGCCTCAGGCCGGCAAAGGCGTTAAGCGTGGCGCAAAGCGTCACGATATCGCGCAGGCCGGCTATTGCCCCCGGCACCGTTGCTTCAGCATTCCCCCATGCTACAACGCTGCCATTATTAAGGCAGGCGGCCACCGCACCGAAATGATTGTCATTGATTATTACGTTCAACGGTCGTATCCGCGCCGTCGCACCGCCGGCCGTGACCCGCAAAATTTTTTCAGGCTTGGTATCAATAAAATACGCGCCGCTGACGCTAATCGATTCACCTTCATATTGCCAATGGGCGTTAAGTAATGTGCGATCCATACGGTTAAGCGCGGTTAACAGCGTGGGATTCCCCGTGTATCTCGCCGTTTGCTGGGATCGCCGCCCCATGACCCAGGGTATCATGCCCGGCGTCCCCGGCGGGTGGAATTGCGATGTAACGGTATCGATGGCGCCGGGTCGGTTAATGAGAATGGCCTGTACGATAACAGTTTCCGCACTTTGATTAGTGAAAAAAACCTGGGCCCTGCCCGTTACGCCGGTACGAAGTTGCTGTGTTGCTAAGCCATTGGTAAATCGCGCGTTGCCGGATAAGGTAAACAGGGTATCTTCATTTGCCAGCAAAATGTCGTTATCCCGTAAGGCTGTTGCCGTCGCGCTATTGGTATCCTGCCCGTCTGCGGTTGCGGATGAGGTGGCGGATAGCGATACTGAAAATTCCTGGCGCATGTTTGCAAGATAATACATAGGCGATTCTCCTATCTATCCCTGACATAACCGGGTGCCGCAATGCCGGGGACCGGTTGCGCGACGAAATCGGTATTCAGCGTGAATGCCCCACCGGCAACCTGCGGCAGCCGCAGGATCACCGTCACCCTCTCGACATAGGTATCAGTGATATTGATAGCGACCGAATTGTCGCTGTTCAACGCGATGGTGGCGGCTTGCGCGTTGTAGCCGGCAATAACGGCATGCCCGTTTACCCTAACGTCGATTTCGGTGATATATATGCCCCCGGCCTGGGGGCGGGTTTGCAGGTAAATAGAATTCTGCGTGCGGCCATTCGCCGGAGCATGAGTGGTAAAGTTTATGGCTTCGATATTTTCATTGCCAATTTTATAAGGACCAAAAATCATGGTGTCGTGCAATACGCGATCGGGCCTGTCGGTTTCATAGGCTGTTAAATATATCATTACTTGTCTTGGCGAATACACCTTAAAAAATCCAAGCCCATTTTGGTCTAAAAAAAAGCTATATTTCTGACTGTGCGACTCATAAATAAAAGCAGGTTCGCTAACAGTGACATTAACCTGGGCAGTTGGCCTCCCCACCAATGCCCCTTGATTAAAGGGTTCTACATTAATAGCGTCGTAATCAATACTGGCGGCATTGGTTGAAACCGCCATAGCCAACGGGGGTGAAGGCGCCTGGCTATTGCCGGTTATAAAGACCTCCGCCGCCGGCGATGTACTCGTTTGATTAAACGTATCTGTGACCGTATAGAATAGCGTGTTATTTCCGTTCGGAACATTATACGCCGGGATAATTGTAGAAAATGGCGGTTCATTGGCTAAATCCATAATAATGCGCTGGAGTACTGATGTTCCATTAAATACGAGATCAATATAATCGCCCAGCCCTGCGGTCACATAGCGGGGAACAATTACAATCAGTCCCCCCGCCACCGCCAAATCGTTTCCGGTAACGACACCCTCTTTTTTTTGAGGAACTGTAGGTTCAGGCAATGCCATAGCGTTTCCCCTTTTTGTCCATAATTCACTATTACGGACGATGAGAGCCAGGGTTATGTTCTGGCTCGGGATATTTTGGTAATACGTCTATCCGGGTAACACTGTATTGATCAATACTCTTGTAATATTGGAAACACTAACTGCATTTGTAATACGATTGATAATGCTATAAGAAATACTGCCGTTTACGCCACTGAGTTCCCGGAGATTGAAATAATTTATAGTGGCGTTTGTGCCCACCGTTGAGTTGGTCACGTCACCCTCCGCTACCACCGTACTACGGATAGGTACGCCGGCGTAGGTGCTGAGTGCTAACGTTATTCTGTAATGGTCCCCGTTGGAGACATTCGGCTGGCCACCGGGAATTTGCACTATGACGCCCTGGACCGCGGCATTATAAGTTATACGATAATCGGATATGTAGGGTAATGTTGGCGCGGCCAGAGTTGGAAGACTATAGGGGCTTCCTTCAATAGCAAGAAGCAATGGCGTGGAGGGAAAAAAGCCGTTCTGACTTTCTACTTCATAATAAACAAGGTAGGTTCCGTCAACGAGGTCGACTCCTGCATCCACTAGACCGGAAATATCTATGACCCAAGGGATATTCGTACCATCATAGAATCTTTGCGTTTTAAAAGACCCCCAGTAAAAAGTGAATACGTCGCCAATTGCCAGCACAACCGGGCGATATATGAGTGCCTGGACGCCTTGTTTGATAACGCTACCGGGCAAGACATTTTGTGTCGTCAGACCATTCACGCGCACCGGCAGCAAACTGGCATTAAAATAGATTATATTAATGGATGCGCTATTACCGCCGACAGAAGCTGTTACCGTCGCGGTGCCGAATTGAGGATTTGCCACTGAATTCATCAGCGTATTAGTGGTGATCCCATTATTGTCCGTCTCAGTGACCTGTGTAATTTCACCAAAAGAAGAACTCCAGGTTACCAACGCGTCTCTATGGGGCACCCCCGCCGAACTGGCGAAAAGGCTCAGCGTTACATCCGGGATGACTTGTGGGTTAATATAATAGGTCTCAGAGGTCAAGGATATCTCTACCGCCAGCGGATTTACCGGGCATACCGAATTGTGCTCTGGTGCATAATCAGGTTGATAAAATGTGTCAGACATAAGCACCCCTCTAAGAAATTACGCTAAAATTGCCGGCACAAATACCGGCAAAATTATCTTTTGTTTGTTCATTCCCAATCGGATTTGTTGCACACACATGGGCAATGCGGAAATAAATCAGCATAGATAAAGCATATGTTTATCAGCATCAATGAAATCGGCTAATTCAATATTAAGCGCGGCAATAATCGGAAGTCCATTGCCTTTTTCGCCTTATTACACCCAAGGCGCTTTTCCTCGCACCGCATGGCCGGATGCCACTATCAAAAAATGAGGCGCGCGGCGTATGCGTATAAGTAAGGAAGGGAAATGTGGGCGATGGATCACACTTTGATGTTTTGCCGACGTCAGTCAGCGGCAAAGTATGCATTTTACTTATCTATCCTGTTAGAATAATACCTCGGTTTTAGCATAAGCGTTTCATCGGCATCGGTGAATAATAGCTGTATAAGCAGCATACACCGTTGTTTAAGCCACTGTCCTACCTACACACGCGTTTTGCAGTTCGTTGTAATCGACGGGCCTTCGTGAGAAGGCCCGTTTTTTTGCATGGCGCAAGGCATGCTTTGGCCATGGATTATCCCCGCGGTCGGAGAAGGGAAGGGATAATGTGGCCGAACTTAATCAGGGTATTAATAATGAGGAGCCGTTGGTTTCACGGTTTTCCAGTGCCTCATGCGCCCGCCGTGCCTCGCCCAGGGGGTATTTTTGCCGCTCCGGTACCGTGATCTTGATGGCGCCGCTGGCAATCATCGAGAACAATTCGTTACTGGCAAATTTCAGCTCTTCGCGATTGGTGACATATCCGTTAAGCGAGGGACGGGTAACGTACAGCGAGCCTTTTTGGTTCAGGATGGCCAGGTTAACGCCGGTCACCGGGCCGGACGAGTTGCCGAAGCTGACCATCAGGCCGCGCCGGCGCAGGCTGTCCAGCGAAGCTTCCCAGGTGTTTTTACCCACTGAATCATACACCACGCTCACCTTGTTCCCCTGGGTCAGCGCCGCAACGCGTTCCGGCACGTTTTCTTCCCGGTAGTTGATGATTTCCCAGGCGCCGGCCTCTTTGGCCAGGGCGGCTTTTTCCTGCGAGCCGACGGTGCCAATCATCTTGGCGCCCAGCGCCTTGGCCCACTGGCAGGCAATGCGGCCGACACCTCCGGCGGCGGCGTGAAACAGGAAAATTTCATTCGGTTTGATTTCGTAGGTCTGGCGCAGCAGGTAAAAGACGGTCAGGCCTTTCAAAAATGACGCTGCGGCCTGCTCAAACGAAATGGCGTCGGGCAGGAGGGCGATATTTTTTTCCGGCACGTTATGCACGTCGCTATAGGCGCCCAGGGGCGACTGCGCATACACCACCCGATCGCCCGCCTTCAGCCCGGAGACACCGGCGCCCACCTTGATGATAATGCCGGCGGCCTCGGTCCCCAGGCCCGACGGCTTGGCGGGCGTCGGGTATAACCCGCTGCGTACATAGGTATCGATGTAATTGATGCCTATGGCTTTATTCGCAACCTGCACCTCGCCCGCCGCCGGATCCGCCGGGTTAAACTCCACGTATTGCATCACTTCCGGTCCGCCGTTGGCGGCAAACTGAATGCGCTTGGCCATGTCTGTTCCTCGCTTGGACAATGTTATTTACCCTTTATTTAACCATAAGCGCTTAATACCGGTTTGCAAAGCCGCATAGGATTTGGCGACAATCAACGCTACAATGCTGTTTTACCCAATGTCGCATCTATCAGGCAAAACCATTATTCCATGTCAGAAAAAAAACCAGCCGCCAAAACACAATTTTCCCGTGACCGCCAGGTCGAGGGTCTGAAACTTCCTCCCCATTCGCTGGAAGCGGAGCAGTCGGTATTGGGCGGATTGATGCTGGATAATGAACGTTGGGATAACGTCGCGGAACGCGTCACCGCCAAGGACTTCTTCAATCGTCCCCACCGCCTGATTTTTGGCGAGATGCAGCGTTTGCTGGAGCTGAACAAGCCGATCGATCTAATCACCCTTTCCGAGTCGCTGGAGCAGAAAGGCGATTTGGATTCGGTGGGCGGGTTCGCCTACCTGGCGGAATTATCCAAAAACACGCCCAGCGCGGCCAATATCTCGGCCTATGCCGATATCGTGCGGGAACGGGCGGTGGTGCGTGAAATGATCGCCGTCGCCCACGAAATCGCCGACGCCGGTTACGATCCCCAGGGGCGCAGCAGCGAGGATTTGCTCGATCTGGCGGAATCCAGGGTATTCCAGATTGCCGAAAACCGCGCCAGCAAGGATGAAGGTCCCAAGAGCATCGACCGCATCCTGGAAGACACCGTGGCGCGCATCGAGCAGTTGTACCAAAAACCGCATGACGGCGTTACCGGCGTCTCAAGCGGTTATTCCGATCTGGATAAAAAAACCGCCGGCCTGCAGAAATCCGATTTGATTATCATCGCGGCGCGCCCGTCGATGGGTAAAACCACGTTCGCCATGAACCTGTGTGAAAACGCCGCTATGACCGAGGATAAACCGGTGCTGATTTTCAGCCTGGAAATGCCCGGCGAGCAAATCATGATGCGTATGCTGGCGTCACTGTCCCGCGTCGATCAGACGCGTATCCGCACCGGCCAGCTGGACGATGAGGACTGGGCGCGAATTTCCAGCACCATGGGCATCCTGCTGGAAAAACGCAATATGTATATCGATGACTCGTCGGGGCTGACGCCGACCGATGTACGCTCGCGCGCCCGGCGGGTTTTTCGCGAGCACGACGGCCTGAGCCTTATCATGATCGACTACCTGCAGCTGATGCGCGTGCCGCAGTTGTCGGAAAACCGTACCCTGGAAATCGCCGAAATTTCCCGTTCGCTGAAAGCGTTGGCAAAAGAATTGCAGGTACCGGTAGTGGCGCTGTCCCAGCTCAATCGCGGCCTGGAGCAGCGCGCCGATAAACGTCCGATCAACTCCGATCTGCGTGAATCCGGCTCCATCGAGCAGGATGCCGATCTGATCATGTTTATCTATCGTGACGAGGTCTATCACGAAAACAGCGATATGAAAGGTATCGCGGAAATTATTCTCGGCAAGCAACGTAACGGCCCGATCGGGACGGTACGGCTGACCTTTAACGGACAGTGGTCGCGGTTCGATAGTTACGCCGGGCCGCAATATGATGATGATTAACAACCAGGACAAGGATAATGAAAACGGCAATCGCCGTTATTGACCGTGATGCGTTGCGCCATAACCTGCGGCAGGTTCGCCGGTTGGCGCCGCATAGCCGCGTGGTGGCGGTGGTAAAAGCGCAGGCATATGGTCATGGGCTGCTGGAAACCGCGTTCGCCGTGCAGGATGAGGCCGATTATTTTGGCGTTGCGCGCCTTGACGAGGCGCTTCAGCTGCGCAAAGCCGGCATCACCAAGCCGATTTTGCTGTTGGAGGGATTTTTCAGCGCCGATGAGCTGCCGCTCCTGGCCGAATACCGTCTCGCCACCGCGGTGCACAGCCCCGAGGAGCTGCAGGCGCTGGAACAGGCTACGCTGGCGCATCCCCTCGAGGTCTGGCTGAAGCTGGATACCGGCATGCACCGCCTGGGCGTACGTCCGTCCCAGGCCGAGGCGTTCTATACCCGGCTGGCGGCCAGTCGGAATGTCGCCGGGCCGGTAAATATCATGAGCCACTTTGCCCGCGCCGACGAGCCGGAGCTGGATACCACCCGCCGGCAACTGGCCGTTTTCGACGCCTTCGCGCAGGGCAGGCCGGGCAAACAATCCATTGCCGCTTCCGGCGGCATCCTGCTGTGGCCGCAATCCCACCGCGATATGGTGCGCCCCGGCATCCTGCTCTACGGCGTCTCGCCGCTTGATAACAACACGGCGGCGAACGACGGTTTTCGCCCGGCGATGACCCTCGCCTCCGTGCTGATTGCGGTGCGCCGCCATCGTGCCGGCGAAGCCTGCGGTTACGGCGGCACCTGGGTCAGCCCGCGCGATACCCGCCTCGGCGTGGTGGCGTTCGGCTACGGCGACGGTTATCCGCGCAGCGCGCCGAACGGCACCCCGGTGCTGGTTAATGGCCGCGAAGTGCCGCTGGCGGGGAGGGTGTCCATGGATATGCTGACCGTCGATCTCGGGCCGGACGGGCGTGAGCGCGTGGGCGACCGCGTCGAGCTGTGGGGGCCGCGGCTTCCGGTGGAACGCATTGCCGCCGCCAGCGGCATCAGCGCCTATGAGCTTATCACCAAGGTCACCTCGCGGGTCGCGCGCGAGTATGTGGATGGCGGCGACATCCGTTAAATTTTAATTAGGGTTATGACAAATAATTATATTTATTTGGTAATGTAGTGGCGAGGTTTCATATTTGAACCCGACAACCCAGGAGAGCTGCACTGTGTTCCAGAATGTTGATGCTTATGCGGGGGATCCAATCCTGTCGCTGATGGAAACCTACAAACAGGACCCGCGACCGGACAAAGTCAACCTGAGCATAGGGCTGTATTACAATGAGCAGGCGATTATTCCGCAATTGAAATCGGTGGCGCAAGCCGAATCCCTGCTAGAAGTCAGCCCGACGCAGGCATCATCCTACCTGCCGATGGCGGGACTGGCCTCGTACCGTTCCGCCAGCCAGTCGCTGCTGTTCGGTGAGCATCATCCGATGCGCGCGGCGTTGCGCATCGCCACCATCCAGACCCTGGGCGGCTCGGGAGGGTTAAGGATTGGCGCGGATTTCCTCAGGGATTATTTCCCGCAGTCCGAAGTCTGGGTCAGCGATCCGACTTGGGAAAATCATGTGGCCATTTTTTCCGGCGCAGGGTTTAAGGTCAACCGTTATCCCTATTTTGACGGCGAAACGCTGACGGTCAATGTCAGCGCCATGCTGGAATGCCTGCGCCAGTTGCCGGCCCAGAGCATCGTGCTGCTGCATCCGTGCTGCCACAACCCCACCGGTTCCGATCTCACCCGCGAACAATGGGACCGGGTTATCAGCGTGGTGGCGGAGCGGGAACTCATCCCGTTCCTGGATATTGCCTACCAGGGCTTTGGCGAAGGATTAGATGAGGATGCCTATGCGGTGCGCGAAATGGCGCGGCTGGGACTGCCCTGCCTGGTAAGCCAGTCGTTCTCGAAAATTTTCTCGCTCTATGCCGAGCGGGTGGGAACGTTGTCCGTGGTCTGCGCCAGCGCGGAAGAAGCCGGGCGCGTTCTGGGCCAGCTGACGTCCACCGTGCGCCGTAACTATTCCAGCCCGCCTAATTTTGGTGCGCAGGTGGTGGCGCGGGTGCTTAACGATCCGGCGCTGTACGCGCTGTGGCGTGAGGAAGTCGCCGCCATGCGCGCGCGTATCCTGCAGATGCGCCGGGACCTGGTGGGCGCGCTGAAAGTCGCGTTGCCCGCGCGTCGTTTTGACTATTTGCTGGAGCAGCGCGGCATGTTCAGCTATACCGGCCTTAGCCCGCGGCAGGTGGACCGGCTGCGCGACGAGTTTGGCGTTTATCTGATTGGCAGCGGCCGGATGTGCCTCGCCGGGCTGAACACCGATAACGTCCAGCGGGTAGCGCGGGCTATCGCCGCGCTGTAATGTGCCCGGCAATGCCCTGACGGCCCGTCGCGCGTTTTGCCGGCGGCGGGCCGCCGGCGCCTGCCATGAACGCCCGCTTTTCTCCGGTTCCCCCTCTATTAATCACCCCTTTCCACGCCGGTATGCCCCTATGCTCGCGCTGCTATACTTAAACTTACTGAAAGGAGCCTGAACTATGTGGCATCAACAAACCCTGATCCTGAAAGCCCGCGCGCGCGGTTTTCACCTGGTCACCGACGAGATAGCCGGCCAGCTCCCCGCGCTTGCCGATATTCGCACCGGCCTGCTGCATTTATTGCTGCAGCATACTTCCGCCTCGCTGACGCTGAATGAAAACTGCGACCCCAGCGTCAGAACCGATATGGAAAGCCATTTCCTGCGCCAGGTGCCCGAGGACGCCCCCTATGAACATGATTACGAAGGCGCGGACGATATGCCCGCGCACATTAAATCGTCTTTACTGGGTGCGTCACTGTTGATCCCCATCGGTCGGGGTAAATTGCTATTGGGGACCTGGCAGGGCATCTGGCTGGGTGAACATCGTAATCGGGGAGGGGAGCGCCGCATCGTCGCTACCCTGCAAGGGGAGTAAATATGGATCAATCCACATTTCTGGCGTATTGCATGGATAAGCCGGGCACGGAACAGAGCCTGCGGCAAGAATGGCAGGCCAGTCAGGTAAAAGTGGGGGAGGTTATGTTCGCCATGACCCACGAAATGAATGGCAAGCCCGTGATTTCACTGAAAAGCAGTCCGGAAATGGCGGCATCGCTGCGCGCGGAATATCAAGCCATCGTGCCGTGCGGCCTGTTGAATAAAACGCACTGGAATACGCTGTTCCTGGACGGGGATATCCCTGATTCGCAGTTTTATCACCTGGCCGACGCCTCCTGGCAGCTGGCGGTGGAATCGCTGCCGGACGCGCGGCGCCAGGAACTGAATATCTGACAGGGCGAAAACGCGCTCACCCTGCGGCGGCGCCTGTGCCGTTACGCCGCGCCGTATTTTCCCCAGTCGCTAATTAAAGCGCCATACAGCGCTACGGCCTGCCGTAGTTTATCCACCGCGCAGTATTCGTTGGTTTGATGCGCCATCGTCGGTTCACCGGGGCCGAGGATAATGCACGGCGGCGCGCCCAGCGCGCCCAGCAGCAGCGAGGCGTCGGTAAAATAGGGCACCACGCGCGGCTCTGGCTGCGCGTCATGCAGCGGGGCGCAGCGTTCGAATACCCGGCGGATCCAGGCGTTGCGGGGCTCGGTCAGTATCGCGGGCAGATCCACAAGCGTCGTCACCGTCACGGTATCGCCCAGCGCGGTGGTCAGCCGCTGGCGGATTTCGTCATGACGCAGATTGGGCGCGGTGCGGATATCCACGTCAAATTGGCTATGGTCCGGTACCGAATTGATATTCAGCCCGCCGCGGATGGTGCCGACGTTCAGGGTGGGCTGTTTCATCAGCGGATGCGGCGCGCCCGGCGTGAAATGACGGATCTTGCCTATTGCCTCGGCGGCCAGGTAAATGGCGTTGATACCCAACTCCGGCATGGCGCCGTGGGCGGTTTTTCCCCGGGTTTCGCAGCGCAGCCACAAGGCGCCCTTATGGCCGATGACCGGATAGTTGGCGGTGGGTTCGCCGACAATCAGCGCGCCTGCCGCCGGCAATGTGTCGCGCGCCGCGTCGATCAACGCCCGGGCGCCGTCGCAGCCGGTTTCCTCGCCGCCGGTTAAGACCAGCACCACGCCGGGGCCTGCCAGGATGGCATCGCGATACTGGCGGCAGGCGACGATAAAGGCGGCGATGGCCGCTTTCATATCGCTGGCGCCGCGCCCGTACAGCCGGCCGTCGCTGATTTCGCCCGCAAAGGGGTCAAAACGCCACTCCGCGTTGCCGAGCGGCACGGTATCCACATGGCCGGTGAACGCCAGCGGTTTCTCGTCGGCCCGCCGGCCCGCGAGGCGGGCCACCAGGTTAAACCGCCGCTCGCCGAACCGCTTGAGATCGATGCTGAATCCCTGTTCCCGCAGATAATCCGCCAGGAATGCCATGCATAAAGACTCGTCGCCGGGCGGATTGATGGTATTAAACCGCACCAGGGCGCGGGTGAGTGAAATAACGTCATCGTTCGGGTTCATGGCTTGGTCCGCAATCAGCGCCACGGGGGCGATGCCCCGCGGCATTCAGCGCGTAAAGACACGCCGGGGATTATCGATCATCAGGGTTTCCAACTGCTCGCCGCTGATGCCGTGGCGCCGCAGGCGCGGTACAAAATGCTTGAGAATATAACCATAGCCATGGCCGCCATAGCGGGTCAGCATGGTTTTCAGGAACACATCCTGGGACAGCAGCACCTGTTGAATAAACCCGTCGTCGATAAGCTCGCGAATGGCGCGGGCGTTTTCTTCGTCCGACGGCGATTGCGCGGCTTCATCGGCATAATAATAACCCATGCCGATCATATCGTATTCCAGGAACGCGCCGCGCCGCGCCAGATCGCGCTGATAGGTTTTATCCTGGAAACTGGGGTTCATATGGCACAGCACCACATGGCGCAGGTCGGCGCCCTCATGCTCCAGGATGTCCAGCACCCGGTGGCCGTGGCGTTCCCAGCCCGGCAAATGGATTTCCATCGGCACGCCGGTGGCGGCGCTGGCGCGTCCGGCGGCGCGCAGCGATTTTTCTTCATCCGGCGTAAACGCGGCGGATACGCCGATTTCGCCGATAAGCCCGGCGATAACCAGCGGTTTTTCCACGGCGCCGCCGACATCGTAGATAAGCTGCTCCGTTAACTGTTCCACCGATCGGGTCTTGACGTAGGCCGGATGCGAGGGTTCCAGGTAAAAGCCGGTGCCCATCACGATATTCAGGCCGGTAAGGCGCGAAATGCGCTGCAACGCCAGCGGATCGCGGCCGATGCCGATATTCGTGGGATCAACTACCGTTTCGCCGCCGAGCGCGCGAAATTTCATCAGCTCCGCCACCGCCAGCTCCGGGTCGAACAGCTGGCAATTATCGCGGCTGGCCAGGGGATTGAGCGCCAGTTCGCCGAGGTTTTCCATCCGCACCGGCATTTCGGCCAGGTGGCGTTCGCTGCAGCAGCAGGGCGGCACCCATTTGCCGGAAGCATCCAGCAGAATATGCTCATGCATCAGGGTCACCCCCATCCGCGCCACCGGCAGCGGGCCGAGCACCGTCATCACATAACCGCTGTCCACGCCGAGCGGCAGCGGATCGGCATGGCGGAAAATCGAGTTTTGCATCCTGTCTATCCTTTGGTCGGCACGGGATTAAAAATGCGGGTATTGAGCCAGATTGCCAGCAGGATTATGGTGCCGGTGGCAATTTGGGTATAAAACGGCGATATATGCGACAGGATCAGTCCGTTTTGGATTACGGCAATGGACAGGGCCCCCAGCAGGGTACCGATAATGGTGCCGAATCCGCCGAACAGGCTGGTGCTGCCGAGCACCACCGCGGCGATAACCTGCAGCTCGAATCCCTCGCCCTGGTTGGAGGAACCGCTGCCCAGGCGGGCGGTAATAATCATTCCCGCCAGCGCGGCGCTCATGCCGCTTAGCACATACACCCACAGGGTGGTGGCGCGGGTATTGACCCCCGCGCGCCTGACTCCTTCGGTGTTGGAGCCGATGCCGGTGACATAACGGCCGAAACGGGTGTGATTAAGCAAAACATGCCCGCAAAGCAGGGCCAGCACGCCCAGGATGGCCGGCAAGGGCAACCCTATCACCCATGCCCGTCCCAGCAGGGTAAAAGGGCTATCGGCCGGGATGGGAATGGAATAGCCCTGGGTTATCAGCAGCGCCACGCCGCGCACCACCGCAAGCGTCGCCAGGGTGACGATAAAGGCCGGGATGCCTTCGTAGGCGATAAAATACCCGTTAAGCACGCCTATCATCCCGCCGAGCGCCAGGCCGCCCAGCAGCACCACCGGCCAGGGCAATCCCCAGTTATTCAGGGCAATGGCGGACAGCGCGCCCACCAGGGCCAGGGTGGATCCTACCGACAGGTCGATGCCGCCGGTGGTGATCACAAGCGTCATGGCCGTGGCGACAATGAGCAGCGGCGCGCTCTGGCGAATAATATTCAGCCAGTTGGCGCCGCTGAGGAAGTTATCGGTAATCAGCGCAAACACCACGCAGCAGAACAGGCAAAACAGCGCGATGCTGACCACGCCGGAGTGATTGTGCAGGATGCGTCTTGGCAGGGAGTGCCGGATCATTCGGGTACTGGTCATATTTATCATACTCATGCGGAGATCCCCCGTTAATGGGCGCGGGCGGAATGCGCCTCGAACTTTTCGCCAACGATAAGGTTAACGATTTCCGCCAGGCTGGTATCGGCCACCCGGCGGTCGGCAACATTCGTGCCCTCGTACATCACCATAATGCGATCGCATACCAGGAACAGATCCTGTAAGCGGTGGGTAATCAGGATCACGCTGACCCCGCGGGCGCTGACGCGTTTGATTAACGCCAGAACCGCCTCCACCTCGGCCACCGCCAGCGCGGCGGTCGGCTCATCCATGATCAGCACCTTGGGTTCGAATGCCGCGGCGCGGGCGATGGCGATGGCCTGCCGTTGCCCGCCGGACAGGTTGCGCACCAGCAGACGGGTATCGGGAATGGAAATGCCCAGCCCCTGCAGCATGTCCCGCGCCTCGGCATGCATTCTTTTTTCATCCAGGAACGGCATGCCCAGTAGCCGCGTCTGCGGCTCCCGGCCCATAAATAAATTACCGGCCACATCCACCGTGTCGCACAACGATAAATCCTGATAGACCATTTCGATATGGCAGCGGCGGGCATCGGCGGGCGTGGCGAATCGCTGTTCGCTGCCGTCGATGCGGATGGCGCCGCTGGAGGGGACCACCGCGCCGGATAAAATCTTGGTCAGCGTGGATTTGCCCGCGCCGTTATCGCCGACCAGTCCCAGCACCTCGCCCGGCGCCAGCTTGAGATTGACGCCGCGTAGCGAACGTATGGATCCGTAGGTTTTGGTGATGGCCACCATCTCCACCCGGGGTGGCACCCTCTGTGCTACAGCCATTGATTAACCTCCACTCGTGTTAACAAATACGAAGGGGGGGCATGCCGGCCCGCAGGGCCGTCACGCCGGCGTCGGAAATTGCCGTTATTTTCGGTTTGCATTCCTTTGTAAACCGGTTTACCAAAATAACGGGAATCCACTTTCGCCGCTCCACTCGCAATAACGCGCTGCTCATGGATATTTGTATCGCCATACGCCATCAAGCAGCTTTCATGCCATTCAGGATGGGGCGGGGGCGACATATTGGTGTAATGAACAGGTATTTAACTGTTTTTTAAGATAATAAAAATTATTCGCAACATTGCGATCCCGGACTTGCCGGTCAGGGGGACCGGCGCGGATTACCGCGCCGTGACGCAGGGTTGTGCAGGCATGCGCCGTTATGGTGCAAAAGCGTTAGACCGGGGCATAAGGTTTAACCGAATCGCGGCCAATCCATTCCACCGGGATGCGGGTAACCTGGGCCACCGCCTGGCCGCCGCCAAGCAGCTTCATCATAATCTCAATGGCGGTGCGGCCCAGCAGCCGGGCGGGCTGGCGAATGGTGGACAGCCGCGGGGTGATAAGCTCGGCATAGCTGGCGTCATCGAAGCCGACCAGCGATAGTGCGTCGGGGGCGCTTTGGCCCCGTTGGCGCAGTCCGTCCAGCAGACCCAGCACCAGATAATCACTGGCGGCGAATACCGCGCTCGGCGCATCCGGCAGCGCCAGCAGCCGGTGCAGGGCGGCCTGGCCGAACTCGCGGCTGTAATCGCCATACAGTACCCATTCCGGCGGGCAGCTCAAACCGGCGCGCGCCATCGCCTGCCTGAATCCTTCATGCCGTTCCCGCACGCTCATCAGGGCGTCGGGACCGCCGACAAAGGCGATACGCCGGTGTCCGGCATCAAGCAAATGCTGGGTGGCCAGTATTCCGCCCTGGACATTATCGACAAAGACCTTAGGCACGGCGCTGCCCGGGATATCCTCGTCAATCAGCACGATGCGCTGATGGCCCAGCAACTCCTCGCGCAGCAGGCCGTTATCGGGCCGGTTGGTCGTGAACAGCAGGCCGTCCACCTGGCAGGTATCCAGCCAGCGGATAAACTGACGCTCCTTGTCGGGATTATTGCGGGTAATGCACAGCACCAGGCTGTAGTGGTGTTCAGAGGCCGCCTCTTCCGCCGCATCGGCCAGCTCGGCAAAAAACGGATTGGTAATATCCGGCAGCACCAGGCCGATAGTCTCGCTGCCGCCCTTGCTCAGGCGGCGCGCCAGGCTGTTGGCCCGATAGTCCAGACTGGCAATGGCATCCTCGATACGCGTTATAGTGGCCTGCGGCAGGACGATGCTGTTATTCAGGTAGCGCGAAACGGTAGCCTTGGACAGGCCCGCCAGAGCGGCGACATCCGACAGTACGACCCTTTTTTTACCCATCCAGCCCACCGCTGTCAGTGAATCCAGCGGTATTGTTAACACATTTTGGTCAGGCGTTTACAGCCTTTTTTTAGCCGGCGCGGGCTCCCGGCTGCTAGCCATAAAAAAATTAGCGCTTGACAAAAAAACGGCGCCGATTAATTGTAATTAACAGTTTACCTGCACCAAAGAGTAACCGGGAGTTATTCCCAAGCCTGTTGGTTCCTGCCGTGAAATAGCCTACATGGACAGGTTATGGTAAGGATTCAGCAGTGACGATGTATGCAAACCCGGCGAAAACGATTTAAGCCCGGGAATGTTTCTTCGCGCTATCAGATATTTGTCCCGCCAAAAAATAATCCTTGATGCGTAACGCGGCTGCCGCTTTACATTTCCCATCATGCCCTGAGCGTTTATTTCCGACGAGGACAACGTTATGTCATTCTATGCCAGTAAAAAAATTATCCGTACTGTAGCATGCTCGCTAAGCGCCGCCGCGCTCGTGGCCGGCGGGGTTTTCTCCGCCGGGGCAATGGCCAAGGACGCGCCGCCCACCTACGCGCTGGTGCAAATTAACCAGCAGGCGTTGTTCTTTAACCTGATGAATAAAGGCGCGCAGGAAGCCGCGAAAGAGAGCGGTAAATCATTGGTCATCTTTAATGCCAACGACAATCCGGTGGCGCAGAATGACGCCATCGAAAACTATATCCAGCAGGGAGTGAAAGGCATCCTGGTGGATGCTATTGATGTCAACGGCATTATGCCCGCCATTAAGGAAGCGGCGGACGCCCATATACCGGTTATCGCCATCGACGCGGTACTCCCGGACGGCCCGCAAAAATCCCAGGTGGGCGTGGATAATGTCAAAGGAGGCCAGATCCTGGGCGATTATTTTACCGATTATGTACAAAAAAATATGAACGGCAAAGCGAAGGTCGGTATTGTCGGCGCCCTGAACTCAGCCATTCAGAATGCCCGGCAGAAAGGTTTTGAAGACGCGTTAAAAAAGAATCCGGCGATTACCGTCGCCGATGTGGTGGACGGACGCAATATCCAGGATGATGCCCTGACCGCGGCGGAAAACCTGATCACCGGCAACCCGGATATGACCGCGATTTACGCCACCGGCGAGCCGGCGCTGCTGGGTGCCATGGCGGCGGTGGTCAACCAGGGACGCCAGGGCGATATCAAGGTCTTCGGCTGGGATTTGACCGCCCAGGCGATTGCCGGTATCGATCAGGGGTATGTGGCGGCGGTACTGCAGCAGGATCCGCAGAAAATGGGCGCCGAGGCGTTGAAGGCGCTAAACGCGGTAACCGCCGGCAACAGCGTGGAGAAAAATATCCTGGTACCGGCCGCGGTGGTGACCAAAACCAACGTCGATACCTATCGGCCATTGTTTAAATAACGCCGATCGGATCGGTGTTGATGGTCATGGGTGATAACGCCATTACCCGTACGGCATCCCGGCCCGGGCCGGGATGGATGAACGCGTCCGGTCACGCCAGGATGGCGTCAAGCTCGGCGCGGGTGGGAAACGCGCGCAGCGTACCGCTGCGGCCGATGGTGACTGCCGCCGCCAGGCCCGCGTGCCGCAGGGCGATAGCATCAACCGGCAGGTCGCGCCGCAGCGCGGAGGCCAGCATGGCCGCCAAAAAGGTATCGCCCGCGCCGGTGGTGTCGACGACCCGGCAGGGCGCGGCTTCGGCCCGCAGTTGCCGGCCGTCCCTGAACAATACCGCGCCGTCGGCGCCCAGGGTCATGACCAGGGCGCCGTTGCCGCCGGCCAGCAGGCGCCGTGCGGCGTCGGTCCTGTTTTCCAGGGCGGCGTTGAGCAAACGGGCCTCGACGCTGTTCACCACGGCCAAATCGACCAGCGGCCAGAGCCGGGCGAATTCCGTTTTGACCGGCGAGGGATTAAACACGGTGTATAACCGGCGGCTGCGGCAATATTCAAAAATGGCGCGCGTTTTATCAAAGGAGAAATTACCCTGCTGCAAGACGATATCGCCCGGCCGGGCATCGGCCAGGACGGAAGTTATCTGCGCCAGCGATAACATCCCGGCGGCGGTGGTGGTGGTAATATTGGCGTTATCACCGTCGGCGCTGTTTAAGATAATCGAGGTATCGGTCGCACAATCCAAGGGTTCTTCTGGAAATAATGTTAATGATTCCTGAGCTAATTTATCGCGACACCAGTCACCCTGATGATCGTTGCCGCGGGCGGCGATTAACGTGGTGCTTATTCCGCAGCGGGCCAATATTACGGCCTGATTGGCGCCTTTACCGCCAAGATCCTGCGATATTTTTCGGCCATGGATCGATGCGCCTTTTTCCGGCAGTTCATCGATTTGATAGGTCTGGTCAACGCCCATATTACCCACGACATAGACGTGCATAACTTATTCCTTAGAAGGTGAAACATAATGGCATCTATATCAGCAGAAAAACCAAGCGCAATACAAGATATATTTTCAATAAACAAAGCGATTATTGGCGTGGTCCATTGCGAAGCCTTTCCCGGCTCGCCACAATATAAAGGCCAGTCTTTTGCTAAAATAATTGATCGCGCGCTCTATGACGCAAAAAGTTATATTGAAGGCGGTGTGCATGGATTAATTGTCGAGAACCACGGCGATATTCCTTTTTCTAAACCCGAGGATATCGGCCCGGAAACGGCGGCGTTAATGTCGGTGATTACCGATCGTATTAAGATGGCATTCGGCGTGCCGCTCGGCATCAATGTATTGGCCAATGCGGCGTTGCCGGCATTGGCCACGGCGTTGGCGGGCGGCGCGGATTTTATCCGGGTCAACCAATGGGCGAACGCCTACATCGCCAACGAAGGTTTTATCGAGGGGGCGGCGGCCAGGGCGCTGCGTTATCGCAGCCTGCTGCGCGCCGAGCATATCCGGGTATTTGCCGACAGCCATGTAAAACACGGCAGCCATGCCATTGTCGCCGATCGCTCCATCCAGGAACTGACCCGCGATGTGGATTTTTTCCAGGCCGACGCGGTGATCGCCACCGGCCAGCGCACCGGCGACAGCGCCACCCTGGAGGAAATTGACGAAATCCGTTCGGCCACGGCGTTGCCGTTGCTGGTCGGGTCGGGCGTCACGCCAGATAACGTAGGACAGATCCTGCAGCGCACCCAGGGGGTGATCGTGGCCAGCACCCTGAAAGTGGGCGGCGTATGGTGGAACGAAGTGGAGCCGGCGCGGGTTAAACATTTTATGGCCGCGGCGCGGGCCGCGCTGGAGGCGTGATCGTGATAAGTTTTAGCGAACAATTGCTGGCGGAACATCAATCCACCTGGCAGGCCATGCAGCAGCATCGTTTTGTCACCGATATCGGGCAGGATCGGCTGCCGGCGCGGGTGTTTAACCAGTACCTGGTGTTTGAAGGCGATTTTGTCGCCACGGCCATCGGCATTTTTGCCCTGGCGGTGAGCAAGGCGCCTGGCATCCGCCAGCAGCGCTGGCTGGTGGGCGTGCTAAACGCGCTGGTGGACGAGCAGATGGGCTATTTTGAGGACGTGCTGGCAAGGCGCGGCATCGATATTAACAACTACAGGCGCGATGTGCCGGCGGTCGCCCGTTTTCGCGACGGTATGCTGGCGGCGGCGCGGCAGGGGGGCTATGCGGATATTATTACCCTGATGTTCGGCGCCGAGTGGATGTATTACGCCTGGTGTCGGCGCGTCAGCGAGTCGGCGCAGTCGGACGCCGATTTGCGCCATTGGGTGGAGATGCATGCCGCCGAGGCGTTTTTTGCCCAGGCGCGCTGGTTAAAAGAGGAATTGGACGCCCTCGCCGCGGCCCTGCCGGAGACGGAGCGCCGGCGCCTTTCCGCCCTTTACCGCCAGGTGCTGGTGTGGGAAATTGATTTTCACGAGGCGGCGTATACCCAATAAGGCAGGGAAACAACGCCGGGTGGTTGCCCGGCGTTGGGTAGGGCGGCTTTGCGCCATCACCCGACGGAGGTTACCGGATGATGTTTGCGCGCCAGGATCGGCTTGAGAAAACGCGCGGTATGCGAGGTTTCACAGGCCGCCACCGTTTCCGGCGTGCCGGAGATCAGGATTTCGCCGCCGCCGTTGCCCCCTTCCGGACCCAAATCGACAATCCAGTCCGCGGTTTTAATCACGTCCAGGTTATGCTCGATAACCACGATGGTATTGCCCTGATCGCGCAGCTGGTGCAGTACCGCCAGCAGCTGTTCGATATCGGCAAAATGCAACCCGGTGGTGGGTTCGTCAAGGATATACAGCGTCTGCCCGGTGCCGCGTTTCGACAGTTCGCGCGCCAGCTTCACGCGCTGCGCCTCGCCGCCGGACAACGTGGTCGCCGACTGGCCCAGCCGGATATAGGACAGGCCCACGTCGATCAGGGTTTGCAGCTTGCGCGCCAGTGCGGGCACCGCGTCAAAAAACTCGCGGGCGTCCTCGATGGTCATATCCAGCACCTCGTGGATATTTTTACCCTTATACTTCACTTCCAGGGTTTCACGGTTGTAACGCTGCCCTTTGCACTGATCGCAGGGCACGTAGATATCCGGCAGAAAGTGCATTTCCACTTTTATCACCCCGTCGCCCTGGCAGGCTTCGCAACGTCCGCCGCGCACGTTAAAACTGAAACGCCCCGGCGTATAACCGCGGGTACGGGATTCAGGCACGCCGGCAAACAGTTCACGCACCGGCGTGAATACGCCGGTATAGGTCGCCGGGTTGGAGCGCGGCGTGCGCCCGATGGGGCTTTGGTCGATATCAATGACCTTATCGAAATGTTCCAGGCCCTGGATATCGCGATAAGGGGCGACCTCGGTGGTGGTGGCGCCGTTGAGCTGGCGCTGCGCCACCGGGAACAGCGTGTCATTGATAAGCGTCGATTTACCGGAACCCGAGACGCCGGTGATGCAGGTAAACAGGCCCACCGGCAGGGTCAGCGTAACATCCTTGAGGTTATTGCCCCGGGCGCCGATAAGCTTCAGCACCTTGGTGGGGTCGGCCGGTATGCGGTGTTCGGGGATGGCGATTTCCCGCTTGCCGCTTAGGAACTGGCCGGTCAGCGAGGCCGGATTGGCCATGATCTGCTCGGCGGTGCCTTCCGCGACGATTTCGCCGCCGTGCACCCCCGCGCCCGGGCCGATATCGATAATATGATCCGCCGACCGGATGGCGTCTTCGTCATGTTCGACCACAATCACCGTATTGCCGAGGTTGCGCAAATGAATAAGCGTTTCCAGCAGGCGTTCGTTATCGCGCTGGTGCAGCCCGATGGACGGTTCGTCCAGCACATACATCACCCCCACCAGGCCGGCGCCGATCTGGCTGGCCAGGCGGATGCGCTGCGCCTCGCCGCCGGACAGGGTTTCCGCCGAGCGGGACAGCGAGAGGTAGTTCAGGCCCACGTTCACCAGGAATTTCAGCCGATCGCGGATCTCCTTGAGGATTTTGTCCGCAATCTGCGCGCGCTGGCCGCTGAGTTTCATCTCATCAAAGAACCCCAGCGCATTGCCGATGCCCATATCGGAAATGGTCGGCAGGGTGGTGTTTTCCACAAACACATGGCGCGCCTCGCGCCTGAGGCGGGTGCCGCCGCAGCTGGCGCAGGGCCGGTTGCTGATGTATTTCGCCAGTTCCTCGCGCACCGCCGAGGATTCGGTTTCCTTATAGCGGCGCTCCATGTTCGGCAGCACGCCCTCGAAAGGATGGCGCCTGACCGAGCTGTCGCCGCGATCGTTGATATACCTGAACTCAATGGTTTCCTTGCCGGAGCCGAACAGGATTTTTTGCTGTACCGAGGCGTCCAGCGCATTGAACGGCGCTTCCACATCGAACTTATAATGGTCCGCCAGGGAGCGCAGCATTTGGAAATAGTAAAAGTTGCGCCGATCCCAGCCGCGAATGGCGCCGCCCGCCAGCGAGATTTCCTCGTTCTGCAATACACGTTCCGGATCGAAGTATTGCTGCACGCCCAGTCCGTCGCAGGTGGGGCAGGCGCCGGCCGGGTTATTAAATGAGAACAGCCGGGGTTCCAGCTCCGGCATGCTATAACCGCAGATCGGGCAGGCAAAGTTGGCCGAAAACAGCATCTCCTCGGCATCGCCGCCGTCCATCTCGGCCACCACCGCCGTGCCGCCTGACAGGCCGAGCGCGGTTTCAAACGATTCCGCCAGGCGCTGAGCCAGATCTTCGCGCACCTTGAACCTGTCGACCACCACTTCGATGGTGTGTTTCTTTTGCAGTTCCAGTTTGGGCGGATCGGAGAGATCGCATACTTCGCCGTCGATGCGGGCGCGGATATAGCCCTGGGTGGCCAGGCCTTCCAGGGTTTTGCTGTGCTCGCCTTTGCGGTCTTTGACGATCGGCGCCAGTAGCATCAGGCGCTTGCCCTCCGGCTGCGACAGCACGTTATCCACCATCTGGCTGACGGTTTGCGCCGCCAGCGGCACGTCGTGATCGGGACAGCGCGGCTCGCCGACGCGGGCGAACAGCAGGCGCAGGTAGTCGTGGATTTCGGTAATCGTCCCGACGGTTGAGCGCGGGTTATGCGAGGTGGATTTCTGCTCGATGGAAATAGCGGGGGACAACCCCTCGATATGGTCGACATCCGGTTTTTCCATCAGCGACAGGAACTGGCGGGCATAAGCGGACAGCGATTCGACGTAGCGGCGCTGCCCTTCGGCATACAGAGTGTCGAACGCCAGCGAGGACTTGCCGGAGCCGGACAGGCCGGTAATCACTATGAGCTTGTCGCGGGGAATAATCAGACTAATGTTTTTCAGATTGTGGGTACGCGCACCCCGAACTTCGATCTTATCCATTCAACTTAATCCCGACACCGGATGAATATTTGCCGCCGGTGATGCCTGCAACGACACACCTGGCGCGAAACGGACAATTATGACACAAAAAAAGCTGAACGAATATCCAGTATTGATTGTAACGCTGAACTCTGCATTCATCGGGCTGCGATCGCAGCCGCAATGATTTTCACCCGTGTCCTTTGGGCATTTGCGTGGTAAACTTTACCGATTACACTTACGTAAACGTTTAAGTAAAACATCTTATCAGGAGAGTCGACATGGCCAGCAGAGGCGTTAATAAAGTGATTCTAGTCGGAAATCTGGGCCAGGATCCGGAAGTCCGCTACATGCCGAACGGTGGCGCCGTGGCCAACATGACTCTGGCCACTTCCGAGAGCTGGCGCGACAAGCAGACCGGCGAGACCAAGGAAAAAACGGAATGGCACCGCGTGGTGCTGTTCGGCAAGCTGGCGGAAGTGGCCGGCGAATATCTGAAAAAAGGGTCGCAGGTCTATATCGAAGGCGCGTTGCAAACGCGTAAATGGACCGATCAGGGCGGCCAGGAACGTTACACCACCGAAGTCGTGGTTAACGTCGGCGGCACCATGCAGATGCTGGGCGGCCGCCAGGGCGGCGGCGCGGCGGGTGCCGGCGCGGGCGCGGGCGGCGGCCAGCAGGGCTGGGGCCAGCCGCAGCAGCCGCAGGGCGGCAACGCGCAGTTCAGCGGCAATCCGGGCGGCGCGGCGCCGGCAGCGCCCGCGGCCAGTCGTCCCGCCGCGCAGAACAATGCGCCGGCCGCGGGCAATGAGCCGCCGATGGATTTTGACGACGATATCCCGTTTTAAGTGTGCCGTTTTGCTTTGTAAATCAAGTGGTTAATTCGAGTTATTGAATTAATCATAGGCTGTTGGAGTGCCTATTGCAAGCCTGACTTATCCTTACCCAGTAATGGGTTTGAACCTCGAAAGAGGGAGGGGAGTGTAGCATGTCAGGAAAAGGCTGGTTGCGGGGAAATAACCTACTTTGCGCCAGCCATTGCAAATCCCATATGGTTAAGCCTGATTGGTTGAATCATAGTTCATAGTGGGTTTCGGGATATCGATGGCTCACGGTTATTTAGGAGTCATACCAATATTTATAGTAATTATTTTTAGAAGGTTACTATATCCAACAATGTTGGCACCTGCTCGGTGAGAGTGGTAATTGAACGTAAGTGAAACCTAAGTGGGATGCACCTTGACTACAAAGAAATACGGGATTACCTAAGTTGGTTAAGTAATTAACCAATAGGGTAACGGAGACTCCGTAGTACCCAACGTACCTCTGTAATGGAGTCGCAATTGGCTAACCAATCTGAAAAATATATATAAATTGATAAGTAATTATCAGTGAAACTATATTCGTAAGGGGGAAGGGAGTCAGTTGGATCTATACTAATAGAAGCGGGGTTCGATAGTCAGTGCTATCACAGAGAACACTCAATGCTCTAAATGGTATAAACAAAGCCAGTATACAAGGTTATAAGATCAAGAAACTGCATAAAATTATGTGCAGTAATAAAGATCTTTGGGCACAGGCCTATGCTAATATTTATTCTAACCAGGGAGCCATGACGAGAGGAATAAATAACAATACGATGGATGGAATGAGTGTGGACAGGATTATTAGTCTTATTCACCTCATAGAGTCCGGTTCGTACATACCCAAACCTTGTAAGCGCACGCACATACCCAAAGATGCCCGAAAACCGAATGGAAAGAAAGGTCCATTAGGTATTCCAACCGGAGACGATAAATTAATACAGGAAGTAATGAGAATGTTATTGGAAGAAATCTATGAACCGGTTTTTAGCGACTGGAGCTATGGATTCAGGCCTAAGCGTTCCTGTCATTCTGCATTAAAAGAAATCAGAAACGGTTGGAAAGGAACAAAATGGGTATGTGATGTTGATATCAAAGGTTACTTCGACAACATTGACCACGATCTGCTGCTGAAATTCCTGAGCAAGCGGATCGCTGATAACAAATTTCTGGCGCTTCTCAAGAAGTTCCTGAAAGCTGGCTATCTGGACAACTGGCGTTACTTTGGCACTCATAGCGGAACACCACAAGGTGGCATTATCTCCCCTATTCTTGCCAATGTATTTCTCCACGAGCTTGATGAATTTATGAAAAATAGAATCACCGAATTCGGCAAAGGAGGACGGAGGAAACCCAATCCCATATACAGAAGAGCACTACAAAACCGGACAAATCGTATTAAATGGATCAGGCAAGGTTTCGGCGCTTCAGGAATGCCTGCTGATGAGCAGAAAATCCAAAAGTGGAAACAGGAAGCGGATGAACTGGAGAAACAATTGCGCACACTATCCAGTGTTATTATGGATGATACTGAATTCAAAAGAATGCGGTATGTTCGATATGCTGATGATTTTCTGATTGGAGTGATAGGAAGTAAAGGTGAGGCAAAAAAGATAATGGAAGAGGTTGTCTATTTTGTTGAATCCGAACTTCATCTGGAAATATCAAAGGAAAAATCCGGCATTATTGACCCGAAGAAAGGATTCACTTTTCTCGGTTATGAAATAAAAACACGCCGTGAAAGAAAACAGGTCAAATGTGTTGTAGGGCTTAATACAGATGGAAGTAAAACTCATGCGGTAAAACGTACGATAACGGAACACGTCCATCTGGGTGTACCGAGGGAAAGAATCCTGAAATTCTGCTCTCTACGTGGCTATGGGAATTACGATGGCGGATATGGTAATAGTGCTGGTCGGCCAGCAATGATGCACATGTCTGACTATGAAATCATTAGTCAGTACAACGCTGAAATGCGCGGCTACGCGAATTACTACAATCTTGCCCCCGTTCTCTATCTCAATAAGTTGCATTGGATATGGGAAAACAGTCTTTATAAGACGCTGGCAGGTAAGCATCGGATATCTCGCACCAAAATCGCGCGGCGGTTAAGGCAAGCGGATGACAGGTATGTTTATCGGGAAAATCGTAATGGAAAGGTATATGAGTTGGAGGTATTTAGACTCAAAAACAGGAGTGCGCCCAAACACAGTTCACCGGATATATTGCCGAATACGTATAAATATTCTGGCAGAACTGAATTGCTGGACAGGATGGCTGCATGCCAATGTGAATATTGCGGTACCAGAACCGGCCCTTTTGAAGTCCACCATGTGAGGAAACTTAAGGATATCAAGTCGGGTACAGATAACTGGAAGACGCTGATGATTGCCCGTAACAGGAAAACATTAGTGATCTGCCGGATCTGTCACGTCAACCTTCACAGAGGAACACTGCCAGACCGAAGAAGCTTTGTTTGATCCAATGGAGAGCCGGATGCATAGAAATGTGCAAGTCCGGTTCGGTGGGGGGGTAACGGCTAATCCGTCAGGACGCACGTACCCTACCCAACTAGCTACCCAGCCCATCTTGCCACATCCAGGCTTAAAACCCCCGCATCGCGGGGGTTTTGTATTTTCGCCGTCACTCAGCGCTAAGCCGAACCGGGGGACGTGATATCCGCTGATGAAATCCGCCACTGGCCGTCATGACGTGTGGCGGCGGAATGTATCCTGCTAGCGACGGGACGACGGCGCGTAGAACGGTGCGCGCGGCGTTTCCTGCGCCAGATAATCGCGGTAAAAATCTTTTACATGCGGGAATACGGCCTTGCCCAGCTCGCGCCGGGCCTGCTCGTCCGCGCTGCGCGGCGCGGCCAGCTTTTGCGCGATATCATTGAGCACGGCGGCGCGATCGACCCGGGTAAACCGCCCCCGATGGCAGACTTCCTCGCCCTGGATGAATACGCTCTCGATATCCTTGGCGCGCGCCCGCTGCACCAGCACATCCAGCAGGGGAATATCCTCATCCTGATACGGCCAGGTGATACTTTGCCAATCGAACAGCACCGCATCCGCCAGTTTTCCCGGCTCCAGCCGGCCGATCCGTCCGGCAAAGGGGGTGGTTTTTGCCCCGCCCTCGGTGGCCATGCGCACGATTTCCCCACAGGACGGCACTTCATCGTCCTCAATGCCGGGCACGCGATGCACCCGCAACGCCAGACGCATCTCCTGCAGCATATCGCGATCTTCGTTAATTCCCGCCTCATCCAGCCCCAGGCCGACGGTCAGCCCATGGCGGCGGAAGGCGTTCAGCGGCGCGACGCCGCTGCGCAGGCGCAAATTAGAACTGCAGTTATGGCAAACGCAGGTTCCCGTCGCCGCCGCCAGTTCAATATCGGCCTCGTTCAGCCAAACGCCATGTCCCAGGGTCAGCGATGGTCCCAGCAGGCCCAGCTTGTGCAGGTGCGCCAGTGCCGTGGTGCCGGTGCGTCTACGGGCATATTCCCGCTGGTAGGCGGTTTCGACCAGATGCATATGCATCGGCACGCCGGCGTTATCCGCCTCCGCTTTGATCGCCTGTAACCCTTCGTCGCTGCACCAGTGCAGGTTGGCGGGCGCCAGTTGAATACGGGTCAGCGATTGGCCGCTATTATCTGCCGCCAGCATGCGGAACAGTTTGAGGTGATCGCCCAGCGGCAGCCGCTGTTTTTTCAAATGGGCAGCCAACTGCGGCTGGATTTCAGCCGGCACGCGGGCCACAAACCGTTCATCGGCTTCATAGACCAGCAGATTCTGCTCACGCACCGCGAAGCTGTAGGAGGCGCGCATGCCTATCTCACGGTAGGCGGCAAGCACCGCGCCAGCCGCCTGGTGTATCGTCTCCAGCGTGCCGGGGCGCCAGCCGTGGATATGCTGTACGGTGGTGATGCCGGAGGCGATCATCTCAAAAGCGGAATAAAGCGTATCCAGCCGCAAATCCACCTCGCGCGCGCCCATGCGGCTGGCAAACCACAGTTCCAGCGCATAATCGGGCGAACCCAACTGCAGCGGGGTTAAGCCCACATGATGATGGCTGTTGACAAATCCCGGCATCAGCACGTGTTGCATGGACCCGTAGCGGCGGACCTGGGGATATTTATGGATCAAATCATCGGCATTGCCGATGTCCTCTATAACACCGTCTTTTTGGTAAAGCGCGCTCCGTTCCACCGCGATCGGGCGACCATCGTCGCCGATCCCCTGGATAAGGGTGCCCGCCAAGATCAATGATTCAGACATAGGGATATCCTGTAGCTGTGAGTTTATCGTACCCAGCCGTATGGCACGGGGCCGAACAAATCGTCGCGCCGATCGTTGAAATAGCGCATTTGCTGACGAATTTGACTGAATTGCCGGTAATCCAGCGTTGCGTTCACTTCCCCCGCCCCAAGGTGGCGAGGGCGGTGCGCCAGCAGCGTGCCGTCGGCGTTGATCACACACGACTCGCCGTAATTATCCGTCGCTATTTCGTCCAGCCATTCCTCGCCCACTTTATTGGCGCAAACGACTATCAGGCCGTTCTCTTTGGCATGGGTACGCAATTCGCCGAGGAAGAAGGCTGCGTCATCGCCGCCGCTGCCGGCGACGGGAACAATGACCACCTCAACCCCCGCCTGGCGCAGCGCGCGCCAGCATTCAGGAAAGCGGCGGTCATAACAGATCAAAATCGCACAGCGCCAGCCTTCAATAGCGAACCTTTGCAGTCCGTCGCCCGGCGTGAAATGCGCGGCCTCGTCATAGCCGGGCGGCGGATAGTCGCTGGCCGGCAAATGCAGCTTCCTGGCCAGGGCGCCGTCGCCCAGCCGTTTCCCCAGGCGGTCAAAACCGATAACGGCGTTGTGGTAACAGCCGGTTTGGCTATCGTGCTCATAGAGCGGCAATAAAATAGCGCATCCCAGCCGCTGGGCCAGCGCCGCGCACCATCCGGCGCTCTCGCCCCGGACGGATTCGGCCCAGTGGCGATATTTTTCCGCCGGCGCGGCGCAAAAATAGGGCGTCAGCGCCAGCTCGGGCAGCGCCACCAGCCGTGCGCCGGCTTGAGCGGCGCGGGTAATGGCCGCCTCCAGCTGCCGGCGATTAAGCGCCAAATCCTCGCAACCCGGCGGCATTTGCAGCGCGGCCACCGGCAGGTAGGGTGATATCATCAGCCCACCTCCTGTTCGGCAAAGGCGCGATCGACTTCATCGCGCAGCAAATCGATAAGATGATCGCTGAGCTGGTGGAAGAGCGGGCTTTTGGGGTCGCGCGGCCGCGGGAGATCGATGGGAATGATTTCTTTGATGCCGCCCGGACGCGCGGTAAAAACCACCACGCGATCGGCCAGCGCCACGGCTTCATCAATATGATGGGTGACAAAAATCATCGATACGCCGGTTTGACGCCATATGCGGATAAGAAAGTCCTGCATCTTCGCCCGCGTTTGCACATCCAATGCCGCAAAGGGTTCATCCAGCAGCAGCGCCTCGGGATTCAGCGCCAGCGCCCTGGCCATCGCCACCCGCTGGCGCATGCCGCCGGATAACTGATCGGGCCGTTTCTCCGCGGCATCGGCGAGGCCGACGTTTTGCAAGATGGACTGCGCCCGTTTCAGCCTTTGTTCTTTCGACATACCCTGCATCTTCAGGCCGAAGGCGACATTTTCCGCAACCGAAAGCCAGGGATAGAGCGACGCTTCCTGGAAGACAAATCCGCGATCGGTGCCCGGTTGCGACACCTCGGCGCCGCCGCAGCGGATTGAGCCTTCGCTGACCGATTCCAGCCCGGCTATCATATACAGCAGGGTGCTTTTACCGCAGCCGCTGGGCCCAAGCAGCACGACAAACTCTCCGCGCGCCACCTGCAAGTCGACATTTTTCAGCGCGACGACAGCGCCGCCTTGCGCGTCGGTCCAAACTTTGCCCACGCTATTGCAATCAATCAGCGGCGGCTGTGGGAGGGTATTTTGCGTCATTTCTGGCCTCCGGCGCGGTTGTCAGGTACCCAGTAAAGGAGCTTTTTCTGCACATAGCGCAACAGCAGATCGAAAACAAATCCGGTAATGCCGATGATGGTCATGGTGAAAAACGACAGGCTGGAATTGAAGGTATTGCGCGCCTGCATGACGATTTGCCCCAACCCGCTGCCAACGCCTGTCGCCTCAGCCACTAGCACAATCATCCAGGCGCCGAACAGGTTCATGCGCAGTACGAAAAATAACGCGGGCAGAATGGCGGGGATAATGACGTAACGGAAGGTTTGCGCCCGGGTGGCCCCCATAACCGCCGCCACGTTGAGATGGGTTTTGCTCACGCTCTCAATCTGGCTGATAGTGGATACCGTCATGACGAAAAACAGTGAAATAAACACCATGAAAATCGCCGGCGGATTGCCGATGCCGAAAATAAAAATGGCCACCGGCAGCCAGGCGATAGGCGAAATAGGCGCCAGCAGTGTGATGGTCGGCAATACCAGCTTGCCAAACAGACGGAAATAGCAAATGGCCAGGCCACACACCAGGCTCAGGATGAAACCAAGAGTCAGGCCCGCCATCACGCGGCCCACCGTGGCGAGAATGGTTTTTCCCAACGACAATAAGGCGGTGTCGTTGGTGACCTGGCCAATCACATCGGTTGGGATAAAGTATTGCGCCTGCTGGGCAAAATTCGCCAGGAAGATATGTGGCGGCGGCAACAACAGCGGATTTAATCCCCCAAAAGCCCAGCACGCTTCCCAGATCCCGGCAAACAGGGCGACGGAAGCCACGCCCCAGCCGAGGCGCGAGAAAAACGCCGGCCAGCCGCGGCGGCGGGTTTTCCTGACCGGAGGAATGATCTCGACCGGTGAAACACCGGCGGCTTTTACCGGCTTTCGCAGGGTATTCACCTTCATGCGCTTTTCAGCTCCAGCGAACCATACAAGTCGGGATTTTCCTTAATCACCTCATTGAGCAATGACCAGTCGAAGATATCCGTTCCTGGTACCTTCTGGATGTAACGCAGCTCTTTCAGGTTATTGGCGCGCTGCAGGATAAAATCCTGGTTCTGCCGCTGGTCTATCATCGCCGGCTGTTTGGCGGCGGCGTCCAGGGTGGCTTCGTAGCTGGTCTTGAAATATTTGCCCACGGTATCCTTGACCGCCGAGGCGCGGTCGGTCTCTTCCTGATGCTGGCCGATCATCATGCCCTTGATAAGCGCCTTCACCGCCTCGCGATTTTCCGCCAGCACGGAGGAGCGTACCGCCAGCACGCAATCGCTATAGTTCTTGCCATAGATGTCGACGCCGTCGGAAAGCCGTACTGCGCCAGGGCGCGCCTGCAATGCCTGGGTAGCATAAGGTTCGATATGGCACATGGCGTCGATATTGCCGTTGATAAACGCCTGGGCCAGTTCCGGGGAGGTGCCGAAGTAGCGCACTTTGACGTCGGCAAAGCCCATGCCCGCTTTTTTCAGGTAGTCATAAGGCAGCATTTCCAGCGTATCCGCCTGGAAGGTGCCCAGCGTCTTGCCGCGCAGCTTTTCGGCGGAATCGATGCCCTGCTGGCTGACGATTACGCAGCCCTGCACGCCTGAGCCGGCGACGATCTTGATTGGCGCGCCCTGGGCGAAAAGCGTAATAAAGTTGGTGTAGGGGACTACCGTCACATCCACCAGCCCGGCGCCGAACAAGGCGGCTATATCGGCGTTAGTCGGGGTGGTGACAAAATCCAGCGCGACGTTTTTCGCCAGCCCGCGTTCCTTGACCAGGAAGAAGGGACAGTTGCATAAGCCCGTCCCATGGGTGGCCTTAAAGGTGGTGATATCCGCCGCCAGGGCGGGGGTGCTGATAAGGTATTTGCCCAACGCCAGGCCGCCGGCCGCCAGCGCGCTGTGTTTCAGGAAATGGCGGCGATTGATATCAAAGCCATTAAGCCGCGGAAAAACCCGTTTTGTTGACATGATGTTTGTCTCCTGGTGTTGATAAAAGAGCGAACGAACCCCTGCCTGCAAGGCATAATGTCCAGTGGATGGCTGTCGCGGCCTGGTGGTAGGCGAAGCCGCGTATTAGTGCGTATACTCCGTTTGCGCCAGCAGGGCGGATAACCGGCTGAAATCGAGTACGGAATACGGATTCTCCGGCGGCGCCAGCCTGCCCATCGCCGCCAGCGCCTGGAACCGGCTGATAATGGCGCCGGCAAGAGGGCGAATATCGATTTGCGGCGGTTGCCGCGCCAAGCCTTGCATCATCGTCGCCGGGGGAACGCCGGGATAAAATCGGGTTACGCTTGCCAGGGCGCCCTGCGGATCCGCCTTTATCGTGGTTTCCGCCTGCAACAGGGCCTTTATCACCGCATCCACCACATCCGGGTATTGATGTAAAAAGCTCTGGCGTGTGACCAATACGGTATCGGGGTAACCGGTTCCCCACACTTCGGCGGCGTCGCACATTTTTTGAAAACCCAGCATTTCGAGCTGGCTAATCACCGGCTCGATAAAAGTGCAGGCGTCTATTTCACGCCGCTGCATGGCGGTAATCGCCTGGTGCAAGGTGTCGAAATAACGAATATCGCTGTGTTGCCAGGCGCCGCGGTAATGGGTGATCGTATCGTGCAGCAACACTTCCATCGGGTCCTCGAAGAAGGTGCCGAAGCGCAGGGCAGAAGGCGCCGCGGCCACGCTGTCCGGATGGATCATTACCGCCATGCCGCCAACGCCGCTTCCGGCGATAATGCGCAGCGGATCCGGCGCGCTGAAATCGCTCAGCGGCTGGGTAAATCCCGTGGTGCCAATCTGCGCCGCGCCGCTTCTGAGCAAGGCGATGGTTGACGCCGTGCCGCTGAGTTCCGGCACCCTTACCGTTAATCCCTGTTCGCGAAAGTAACCGCATGCCTGCGCCACAAATAACGGCAGGTTGGAAAGCGCTTCACCATGAGCCAATACCAGTTCAGACATGCGGTGCTCCACAAAATGCTTAAAGATTGTCAACAATCATCTGCGGCGAAATAGCGTCGGGATCGTTGCGGCAGAGGATATGGATTAAATTTGACAATAAGATCATGCAAAATTGAAGTCAATAATTATTTAAATTGTTCATCAGTTTTATTTTCGTGATATGCATTTCTTATATATAGCGTTTTGCGGGCAAAAAGAAAGGAAAATACAAAGTGAAAAAAAGAGCGCCTAAAGCGCTCTTTCTACAGGGGAAAACCGGTGGATGTAAAGGATAGGGGGACATCGAGGCTGCCGGACCGCATGCGCCAGATATAAGAAATTCAGTTTCCCGTGCCGAGCAGGATCTCTTCCAGATCGTCTTCCTCTTCTTCCGGCTCTTCCAGATGAAGCGAATTTTCGATCCCCAACAGGTGATCCAACATCAGTTTTTGCGCGCGCATGCTGTCCCGCGCCTCTACCGCATCGACCAGCCGTTCATGCTCGTTGTGCTGGCAGGTGACGTCCGTGGGGGTGTCATACAGCAGGATAGTCAAGCACGTCAATAACTGCAGGCCGCGTACGGTTCTTTCAAGAAAACGATTTCCCGCCAGGGAGGCCAGCAGCACATGAAACTCGCCGGACAAGCGCACAATCTTGCGGCGATCGCCTGAATGCCTGGCTTTTTCTTCCTGTTTAACGTGCTGGCGCAGCAGCGTGATTTCCTGCGCGGTCACCCGCTGACATATATTTTCCAGCAAGGGAATCTCGACATAGCGCCGGGCCTGGAAAAATTCCTTCGCTTCCGCAATGGTGGGGCTGGCAATAAAAGCGCCACGGTTGGGCAGGATTTCCACCACGCGCTCGAAAGCCATTTGTTGCAAAGCCTCTCTTACGACGGTGCGGGAGACCTTGAAAATGGCCGCCAGCTTTTCTTCCGTAAGCTTGGTGCCGGGCTTCAGGCGGTGTTCCGAGATGGCATTCATTAATTTCTCATACACCGCGCTGCGATCCCGGGCACATAGCGTGGCCGCGGCCTGCATATTTTCATCTGTCGGACGTTTCGCTCTGGCCATGTTAAATCACTCAGCCTCCTACCTGTGGCGGAATTTAATATCAATATTTATTTACAACAATCATGACACCAATATGTATATGTCTACAAGATAAATTGTTAAACATTAAAATTAATTATGTTTATCAGTCTATCCGGCCAAGTTGGTATGGCCATGGTGTTATGACATTATGGCCCGGGCTACTATCCCTGAATTGCCCTCACTTGTCCGGCTTTTGTTGGCTAATATCACTTGTTTCGTTAAAAAATCGTACTATTTTACAAGATCGGCAGCGGCCTTCCAGGGATTATCGAAGCGTAGACACGCGTCGTATCAATAATAGGACCATGCCATGGATCATATTGTGTATGTTGTTGACGATGATGATGCGGTAAGACAAGCCATCGTTCGGCTGCTACAGTCGGAAGACTTTAACGTTGCCGATTTCGCCTCGGCGGAGATGTTCCTGAACCAGCATTTTGGCCCGCTCCCCAGTTGCTTGATCCTCGATATGAATATGCCGGTGGCGGATGGGTTCCAGGTTCTGGCCGCGCTGGAAAAAAAGGGCAGGGAATTGCCGATTATTTTTATCACCGGGTTTGGCACCATTCCTCTTTCGGTGCGAGCGATGAAGGCCGGGGCCTGCGAGTTTTTAACCAAACCGATCGACGCGGAAGACCTGCTTAACGCCGTGCGCGAGGGGCTGTCGGCGGCGGAAAAAAACCTCTCGTTCGTGAGCGAGCAGTCGAGCCTGGCCCAACGGCATCAAACCCTGACGCCCCGGGAGCGCGAAGTACTGGGACTGGCCATCGGCGGCCTGCTGAATAAACAAATCGCCACGGCGCTGGGCGTCAGTGAAATTACCGCCAAGGTCCATAAACGGCGGGTGATGGAAAAAATGCAGACCCGCTCCCTGGCCGATCTGGTGCGGGCGGCGGAACGGCTGCATATTGTTAAATCACAAAGTCGTTAACGCTTCCCTTCTTATGAGGAACATCATTATGCCGGAGCATGTCAATGGCGATTATCGCGCCAGCCTCAAAACCGTTTCAACCTCATTACGTAAGCTGCATAAGGCCTTGATTGACCTGGAAACGGCGCGCTTCGGCCCGATCGGCGGCCCGTTTGAGCATTTGCAACTGGTGAGCAGCCATCCGCAGTTTGCCTGGATCCGGCGCCTGTCGGAGATCTTGGTGGAATTGGACGAACGGCTGGATGAACCGGACGACATCGATGCCGCAACGGTCCTGTCATATAAAACCGTCATTGAGCGTTTACTTGCCCTCGGGCCGGAAAACGACACGGAATTCGCTAAAAAATATATCGCCGCGCTGCAGGAATCCACCGAGGTGGCGATGGCGCACGGGGCGCTGCGTCATCTCCTGTTTTTAGCCAATGATACGTCAGGCGCGCCGGGTAATGCGCCGGCATGATGCATAGGCTCAGGGCTGTGCCGGGGGCCACGGCGCCGTCGGTACGGCCAGGCTGCCGCCCTGGGTGCGTTGCCAATAACCCGGCGATGTGCCGGTAAAGGTTTTAAATACCCGTGAAAAATGGCTTTGGTCGGTAAAACCGCATTCGAGCGCGATCTCCGTCAGCGTCTGTTGCCTGGCGCCCAGGAGTTCCAGCGCTTTCCGGATGCGCATGTTTTGCAGCCAGACACAGGCGGAAGTGCCGGTGGTATTTTTGAAATTGCGCGCAAAGTGCGCGCGGGACAGGCCGCATTCCCGGGCAATCAATTCAAGCGAAACGCCCTTCGCCAGGTTTTCCAGCATAAAATCCTTGGCCCGTTGTTCCTGCCAGGGCGCCAGCCGGCCTTTTTGCCGGGTCCAGTCCTGGGATGCCTTGCCGTAGACTTCGGCAATATGGGCGAACAGCGCCAGGGAGATATGATCAAACATAAAATCATGCATGCCGCCGGGTTGACCCAATAACGGGATCAGCGCCTGTGCCAGATGATAAATCACCGGATCCAGCGCACCGGGAGCGCAGTCAAAATGACCGATGCGCTTTTGTCCGCTGTCATAGGTGAATTCGTCCAGCGCCTGGCGGGTAATTAAAAATCGTACGTTATCAAAGGCGCTCAAATGCTGGCAACGCCAGTCCTCGGTAAGCCTGGTAATCGCGACGGCCTGCTGCGCGTGTCCGCCCGCGTGGACCAGGCGGCCGTCATGCCAGAGTCGGTGCGAGGCGAAATCCCGCAGTTGCACGATAACGGAAAAGGCTTCGTGATGGGGAATGGCGATAACCGGCGCGTGTTCCGGCGGCATGGTTTCCCTATGGCGGCTGACGACCAGCCGCGCCGCGCCGGTGGCCAGCGGGTTGACTGGCGAGGTGATAGTATCGATTTTTTACGCTCCCGGTGAATGTCGTCGGCTTAGACTGCGCACGCGGCGCACGCAACAACAAGGATCGCTGCAGACCCACAGTAAACCACAGAATACCCGGCTGGCGACCCTTTCCCGGGGCGCCGGGGCGGGATTCAGAATTTAGCCATTAGGGCGAACGCCGCCGCGGCGCGGCCTGGTTTTGCCTTTAAGCGCCGGTGGGCAGCGCAGGCAGGGTGAACGAAAAACAGCTGCCGTGGGGATGGCGCTGTGACGCCGCCATCTGCCCCCGGTGGTTTTCGATTATGGCATGGCTGATGGCAAGCCCCATGCCCATGCCCTGCTTCTTGGTGGTATAAAAAGACTCGAATACCCGCGCCCTGACCTCGTCGCTCAGGCCGATACCGGTATCGGCCATGGCGAAGGTTATCTTGCCCGGCGCCGGATTGACGGAGGACAAGGTGAGGATGCGCGGCCGGTCATCCACGTCCGCCATGGCTTCCGCGGCGTTCATCACCAGGTTAAGCAGCACCTGCTGGATTTGCACGCTGTCGCCATAGACGATAAAGGCATCGGCCCATAGCTTATCTTCGATGGCAATCCGGCGTCTTTCCAGTTCGCTATGGGAAAGGGTAAGGATATGATGCGCGGTATGGTGCAAATCGACCGGGGCAAAATGGGGCGGCGCGTTGCGGGTGAGCGCCTGCAGGCTGCGGATCATCTCTCCCGCGCGCTTGCCTTCGGCAATGATATCCTCCAGGCCGGTGCGGACATTATCCAGCCTGGCCGGGTCGCGGTTCAGCCAGCGCAGGCTGGCGCCGGCGTTGGCCACGATGGACATCAGCGGCTGGTTGATTTCATGGGCAATCGAGGCGGTGAGCTGCCCGACCGTCGTGGCCCTCGCCACACGCGCCAAGTCGGCCTGCGCGGCCCTGACCGCGTCCTCGGCCTGTTTGCGGGCGGTGATATCGGTTATGGTGCCAAAATACTCGTGGGCATTGCCGCAGGCCGGGATCGGCTCGCCGATTCCCGCCACGTAGCGAACAGTGCCGTCAGTCCTGACGATGCGATACTCGGCTTGCATGGACAATCCTTTACCCAGGCAATAGTCGATCTGGTTGAGTATCCGGTTTCGGTCATCGGGGTGGACAAAACCGATATAGGCGGTATAGGAGATAGCCTGCTGCTCTTCATCCAAACCGAATATACGCGCGAATTCGGCCGATATTTCCAGCGTTTCCTGGGTGGTTTCCCAGCGCCAGCTGCCGGTGTGGCTGATCTTTTCCCCCAGCATTAATGAGGTCTGGCTGGTGCGCAGCTCGTTCTCGACGCGACGGCGCTGGATATTCTCCTCGAGCAATTCCGCGTACAGGGTGGCGGTTTCAATGGAGATGGCGGCCTGCGCCACCAACAGCGCAATTACCTTCGAATGTTCGGCGGTAAAGGCATCAGGTATCAGCCGGTTTTCCAGGTAGAGCACCCCCACCAGCCGGGCCTGTTTAAACATGGGCACGCACAGCGCCGCCGCGCCGGAAGCCATCAGGTAGGGGTCGTGGCTGAACGGGCTGAACTCCCCCGGCGCGCCCAGGCGGATTTCCTGGCCGGTGCGAATGACGGCGTTAAGCATGGATACCGGCAGATCTGCCGCCACCGGCGCGGCCTTGACCACCTGTACGTTTACGCCGGCGACGGTGGTGTCGGCCCGCGCCTCGATAACCGGCGAACCGGCGATCACCCTGATCAGCAGGCCGCGCTGGGCGCCCGCGTGCTCCAGCGTCATTTTCATCAGGATATGAATCAGCCGGCCGAGATCGATTTCCTCGGATAATGCCCTTGAGGCGATGATAACGCTTTGCAGATCCTGGTTTTCCTGGGCCTGCCTAAAGGAAACCCCCGCGGGGAAACCGCCGCCATCGCCGTTTTTCTCCCGGCTCTCCAGTAAAGCGAACATCTCCTTTCGCATCAGCCCGGCTGCGTTTTTAGCGCCCCGGCGCGCCCGTATGGCCGCCAGGGAAAATTGCCATTTACCGTTGCGCCTGTCCCTGGTGGCCAGTCCGTCATTGATAACGCCGTTGATAAACTGCCGGGCGAGTAAAGGATTGCCGCCGGTCTCGGCATGCGCCAAACCGGCAAGCGCCGCCATATTGGCGGGTGTGGTACGAAAATCGCGCGCCAGCCATCGGGCCAGGGCGGCGGGGCTTAAGGGCGCGGGCTGGATATCCACCACCCGCGCCGCGTTATGGCGCAGCGTGGCAAGCGGCGCGGGACGCGACGGGTCCCCGGGGGATGTCGCGTCGCGTAACGCAACCACCAGCAGCAGCGGCAGCATGGCGGTATGGGCCATCAGGTGCTCCAGCAGGCCCATGCTGGCCGGGTCTATCCACTGAATGTCGTCGATGGCCAATACCAGCGGGCGGCCCAAAGAGGCAAAGGCGCTGGCCAGACCATATATCATAGGGTTAAACCGCGCCTCTCCCGCCTCGGCGGAAAGCGCGTACAGCGGGCTTTTTTTACCCAATATCAATGCCAGTTCCGGTACCAGATTGATGGCCAGCCCCGCATCATCGCCAAGCGACGACGCGAGACGTGTTTTCAGCGCATCGATTTGCGCCGCCGGTTGCCCGAGCATATACAGGGTAAGCGATCTGAACGCCTCCGACAGCACGGCGAACGGCAGTACCTGTCGATACCGGCAGACCCGGGCGACGGCCAGGAGCGCGTCTTCTCCCCGCAGTCCCGCCAGGGCGCGGGCAATCAGCGATGATCTGCCGATCCCAGGAGGGCCGCCGACCACCACCAGCGCATGGGTTCCCTGGCTTTTCACCCGGGTAAACGCAGTGGAAAAAGCCTGGAGACCGCTGGGCGGCGTGAAGCGGCCATCGGACGGCCGCAACGACGGGGAAACATCCTGCAGCCCCGGCATAAAGTGCCGGATATGGCCGTACGCCGCCAGCGCAGAACGGCATCGCCTGAAATCCGCCATCAACCCTTCGATGGTCTGGTAGCGGCTTTGCGCAGATTTAGCCAGCAGTTTCATCACCACCTGCGATAACATTTCCGGCACAGACGGCCGCAGGGTATGGGGCGCCGCCGGCTCGCAGGCGATATGGTGATGTATCCATTCGGCTACCCCGCCGCCGCCGGGGAACACAAACGGCGGCCGGCCGGCCAGCCGTTCATAAAAAATCATCCCCAGGGAATACAGATCGCTGCGGGCGTCGACGCCGCATTGGGTCCGTCCCGTATGTTCGGGCGACATATAGGCCAGCATATCCTTGCTGACCGGCATGCCCGCCGGCGCCGCCGCCGCGCGCGTCGCCGGGCCGCCCATATCAAGGCGGCAAGCGCCATCGTCGGTCATCGACAGCGCGGCGGGCGTCAGCGCGCCATGGATTATCCCCTCGGCATGCAACAGCCGCAGCGCGGCGCAAATACTCAGGGCCTGGGAGAGAAAAGCGGCGATGGCGCCATTCGCCGGGGCGGATAAGGGATCGGGGGCAGTGTGCGTCTTGTCATCGGTTAAGCGCGATCGTGGCGCCGGCGGCATTGCATTGATCATGGACTTCCCCCGCGTTGGGCTAATACCCGCTGGATATGCTCCAACAGCATATCCACATCGATAGGTTTACGCATAAAAGAAACCGCGCCGGCGTTTAGCGCCCTTTGTGCCATGTCCTCGTCGCCATGGCCGGAAATCAGCATGACCGGCAGCCCCGGTCGGGATTGTCCCAGGCGGCTGATAAGTTCAAACCCGTTTATCCCTTTCAATTTGACATCCAGGATGACGAAATCGATGCTATCCCGCGCTTCATCATTCAGGAATTGCTCCGCCGATTCAAAAGATATCGTCGCATAACCGGCGGATTGCAATAAATTACTTAATCCGCTTCTTACGGAACGATCGTCGTCGATAATGGCTATAAGCAACGAGGGCGTCATGACGGTCGTCCCTAGGATGGCGGGGGCTTTCGGGTATCGGGCGGTGGCGCGCCGCTGATCTTGGGGACACACTCCGTGCGAAACCATGCCAGGGTCAGCGGCTCCCGCTTCAGCAGGCGCCGGCAGACCGGCACAATCTGCTCTCCTATCAGCATACCGAGCAGGCCCAGCAGGGCAATAACCGGCGGCGCGGGTGAACGTACCTGCAGCAATGAATAAATCACGCCGGCTAACACCCCGGCCAGCAGGGAAACAACGTAGGATTTCATAGACCTCCTCCCGGAGCGGATGACTCGCCGCGCAGGGATCGATTGGGCGTGAGAGCCGCGTCTTGCGCCGTTAAGGAGGCAACGGTCTTTTTTGCCGGGGCGGCGTTTGCCGCGTGGCGTGTCGTGGGTTGCGCCGCAAAGGCCTGGCTTATCACCAGCGCCGACAGCTGTTCGCCGATAAGCATCCCCAGCAGGCCGATGAGGGCGATGGCGGGCGGGGCGGGGGAGCGCACTTTCAACAGCGCATAGACCAGGCCGATCAGAACCCCGGCGCCCAGCGAAATACAATAAGCATTCATATTCACCCCTGCTTTAACGGGAAGCGGCCGGGCGCGCCATGGGGACACGCCGGCCGGGAGAGCGGTTATTTCGCGGGAACCGGCGCCAGGGTATGGTGATCGCCATGGCCCCTTTCCGGCGCCTTATGCACCATGGTATAGGCATAATCCACGCCCATGCCGTAGGCGCCGGAATGCTCCCGCACGATAGCCATCACGGCGTCGTAAGTTTCCTTGCGCGCCCAGTCCCGCTGCCACTCCAGCATCACCTGTTGCCAGGTCACCGGGATCACGCCGGCCTGGATCATGCGCTGCATGGCGTAATCATGGGCTTCCCTGGACGTGCCGCCCGACGCGTCGGCCACCATATAGATTTCATAATCGCCCTCCGCCATGGCGCACAGGGCAAAACTGTTGTTGCATACCTCGGTCCACAGTCCCGACACCACGACTTTTTTCTTGCCGGTGGCGGCCAGCGCATCGCGCACTTTCTGGTCGTCCCAGGAGTTCATCGACGAGCGTTCAAGGATGTCGTGGGTGGGAAATACATCCAGCAGTTCCGGATAGGTATGGCCGGAAAAACTCAGGGTTTCCACCGTAGTGATGATGGTGGGAATGCCGAACACCTTCGCCGCTTTCGCCAGCGCCACCGTATTGTTCTTTAACACCTGGCGATCTATCGACTGCACGCCGAACGCCATTTGCGGCTGCTGATCGATAAAAATCATTTGGCAGTTGGAGGGCGTCAGCACGTCAAGTTTTGAATCAATCATAATGGTATCCCGAGAGGGTGGAAGGAAAGGATCGCCCGCGCTTACGCGGCGCGCCGGTTGGGACGATGGAAGCCGGAAGTCAGCGGAACATCCATCTGCCGAGATGGTAGGCCGGGGAAATAAGCGAAACCATTATCTCTATGTATAACTAGACGGTGATCCGCGCCGGCGATAATAATCCAGCCATTGCCAACGCGACCACGCCTGACCACCCGGCGCGCGTTTCAGCCCGCAGCCTGGCGCTGCCCACAGTTCCGGAGGTTTTATGGTTTCGCCCGATAAAGCAGAGACAGCCGAATTAATCCTGGTGAACGGAAGGTTTCATACCCTGGACCGGCAAAATCCCCTTGCCGACGCGGTAGCCGTCGGCAAGGGGACATTCCTGGACGTCGGCGACGCCGCGTCGGCGATGCGTTACCGCGGTACGCAGACCAAGGTTATTGATCTGGGGGGGCGAACCGTCGTTCCCGGTCTGAACGACTCCCATCTTCACCTGATCCGCGGCGGGCTGAACTATAATCTCGAACTGCGCTGGGAAGGGGTGCCGTCATTGTCCGACGCCCTGGCGATGTTAAAGGCGCAGGCGGACCGCACGCCACATCCGCAGTGGGTCAGGGTCGTGGGCGGGTGGACCGAGTTCCAGTTTGCGGAGCGCCGGATGCCGACCCTGGACGAGCTTAATGCGGCGGCGCCGGATACGCCGGTCTTTGTACTGCATCTTTACGATCGCGCGCTGCTTAACCGCGCCGCGCTGCGGGTCGTCGGCTATACCAGGGAGACGCCCAATCCCCCGGGCGGCGAAATCCAGCGCGATGCGGCGGGTAATCCCACCGGTATGCTGATAGCCCGCCCGAACGCCATGATCCTGTATGCCACCCTGGCAAAAGGGCCGACGTTGCCGCTGGAGTACCAGGTGAATTCCACCCGGCAGTTTATGCGTGAGCTCAACCGGCTCGGCGTCACCAGCGCCATCGATGCCGGCGGCGGTTTCCAGAACTACCCCGAGGATTATGACGTGGTGGATCAACTGGCGCGGGAAGGCCAGCTGACGGTGCGCATCGCCTACAATTTGTTTACCCAGCGCAAAGGCGCGGAGCTGGAGGATTTTCAAAAATGGACCGCCATGGTCAAGCCCGGGCAGGGGGATGACTTTTACCGGCACAACGGCGCGGGCGAAATGCTGGTGTTCTCCGCCGCCGATTTCGAGGACTTCCTGGAGCCGAGGCCGGATTTGGCCGCCGGCATGGAGAACGAACTTGAGCAGGTAGTCCGGCATTTGGTCTCCAATCGCTGGCCCTTCCGTTTGCACGCCACTTATAACGAATCCATCAGCCGCATGCTGGACGTGTTTGAAAAGGTGAATCGCGAGATCCCCTTCGACGGCTTGCATTGGTTATTTGACCACTGCGAAACCATTACGCCGCCCAATATCGAGCGGGTGCGCGCCCTGGGCGGCGGTATTGCCATCCAGCACCGCATGGCTTTTCAGGGCGAATATTTTGTCGATCGCTACGGCGCGGCGGCGGCGAGCCATACGCCGCCCATCGCGCGCATGCTGGCGATGGGCGTGCCGGTGGGCGGCGGCACGGATGCCACCCGCGTGGCCAGCTATAACCCCTGGACCGCGCTCTACTGGCTGGTATCGGGCCGCACCGTCGGCGGTATGAAACTTTATGATAGTGCGGATCGTCTGCCCCGTGATATTGCCCTTGAGCTGTGGACCGCCGGCAGCGCCTGGTTCTCCGGCGAGCAGGATAAAAAAGGGCGGATCAAGGCCGGCCAGCTTGCCGATATGGCGGTATTGACCGCGGATTTTTTTGCCGTGCACGAGGATGAGATCAAATCCATCGCGTCGCTGATGACCCTCGTCGGCGGTAAAGTCGTGTATGCGGACGGCGAGTTTACCTCCCACGGCCCGGCGGCAATTCCGGTGCTGCCGGACTGGTCGCCCGTCGCCCTGGTGCCGGGACATTACCGCCAACTGACCGCCGCCCGCGCCCCGATGTTGCCCCATGCCTGCGCCGGTGCCTGCGGCGTCCACGGCCATGCCCATGACGCCGCGCGCGGTTCCTCGGTGCCGGTCGCCAATCACGCCGGTTTTTGGGGCGCGCTGGGCTGCAGCTGCTTTGCGTTTTGACCATGAAAACCACCGGGCGGTTTTACCTCACCCCGCAGGTCGACCTGGGCCTGCTGTTCCTGCGCCTGACCGGCTGTTTTATGCTGTTGTACGTACACGGCGCGCCTAAAGTGCTGCACTACGCCGATGAGCTCACCAGGATTGAGGATCCTTTTGGGCTGGGGGCGTCCTTGAGCCTGTGGGCCGCCATTTTCGCCGAAGTGGTCTGCCCGGTGTTTATCGCGTTGGGCGTGGCCGCCAGGGCGGCCTGTCTGCCCATCATCGCGGTATTGCTTATCGCCATGCTGGCGGTTCATCCGGACTGGTCGGTAGCGGAAGGACAATTCGGCTGGCTGCTGCTGATTATCTTTACCACCATCGGGTTATGCGGTCCCGGCCGCTGGAGCCTGCGGCCGGCGGCGCGGGGAGGTATCTTATGACGACATCGGACAAACAGGTTTTCAATCAGGATGCCGCCGGCGGGGACAGCGCGGCGGCCGCGCCGCCCTCCTCGTGGAGCCCGCTGCGCCAGCGCGTCTTCCGTATGTTGTGGATTGCCACGGTGGCCTCCAATATCGGTTCCTGGATGAGTGATGTGGGCACCAGCTGGATGATGCTCACCCTTAATTCCGACCCGCTGATGGTGGCTATGGTCCAGGCCGCCGGCAGCCTGCCCATGTTCCTGTTTGCGCTGCCCTCGGGGGTGATGGCCGACATCGTCGACAGACGCAAATACCTGCTGTTTTCGCAGGCCTGGGTACTGGCGGTGGCGGTGGCCATGGCGCTGCTGGCATTGTCAGGCCAGATGACGCCGCCCCTGCTGCTGGCCGCGGCGTTCCTGCTAAGCACCGGCGCCGCCATGAGCTCGCCGCCGTTCCAGGCCATCGTGCCGGATCTGATACCGCGCGCGGATCTGGCGCCCGCCATCGCCCTGAACTCGCTTGGCATCAATATCAGCCGCGCCATCGGCCCCGCCCTGGGCGGCCTGATTTTATCGTTTTCCGGTCCGGCGGTGGTCTTTATGCTGAATGCCCTGTCGGTGGTGGGCGTCATCGTCGTGCTGTACCGCTGGAAAACCGACACCGCCATCCAGCGCCTGCCGCCCGAACATTTTTTTTCCGCCATGCGCGTGGGGCTGCGTTATGTCCATGCGGCGCCGGTGTTGCGCACGGTACTGGTGCGGGCCATGGCGTTCTTCCTTTTCGGCAGCGCCGGCTGGGCATTATTGCCGCTGGTGGCGCAACGCGAATTGGGCCTGGGGCCAGGCGGATATGGCGTGCTGCTGGCGGCCATCGGCATCGGCGCGATTTGCGGCGCCATCCTGCTGCCGGGGCTGCGTAAAAAGCTGACGCCCGACAGCCTGACGGTACTGGCCAGCCTGCTGTTTGCGCTTACCATGCTGGCGCTCGCTTTTGTCCGCCATTTCTGGTGGCTTGCCGGCATCCAGTTTTTTACCGGTTTTGCCTGGATAACCGTGCTGTCGACCCTGAATGTCGGCGCGCAGCGCAGCGCGGCGCGCTGGGTAAAGGCGCGCGCCCTGGCCGTTTACCTGACGGTATTTTTCGGCTCCATGACCGCCGGCAGCGCTGTCTGGGGGAAGCTGGCGTCGCAGCTGACTATATCCACCTCCCTGGCCGTGGCCGCCATCGGCATGGTATTGGGCACCGCCACCGCCCTGCGCTGGCGGTTAAACCAAGATCCCGATTTAAACCTTGAACCCACGGATCACCCCCTGGCGCCGGAGTCCGCCATAGAGCATGACCGGGGCCCGGTGATGATAAGCGTCGAGTATCAGGTTGAATCCGGGGAAATACCCGCCTTTATGCGCGCGATCCAGGAAATGCGGCGCGTCCGCCGGCGCGGCGGCGCGCTGACCTGGGCGGTGTATGAGGACATCGAGTTTCCCGGCAAGTGTGTCGAGGTGTTTGTCGTCGGTTCCTGGCTTGAACATCTGCGACAGCATGAGCGTCACACGGTGAATGATAAACGCATCCAGGATCGGGTGCGCGCATTCCATCATGGCGAGCAGCCGCCGGTGGTGCGCCATCTGGTGGCGCCTGAATAGCGCATTACGGCAACAGATATGACGTCCTGAATCCGGGGATGTACACACCTTCAGTTTTCCCGCACACACCCTGTAAGGAGTATACCTATGACTACTTTTATGACCCGTGACGGCACAGAAATCTATTTCAAGGACTGGGGGCAGGGACAGCCGGTGATCTTTGTCCACGGCTGGCCGCTGGATGCCGATATGTGGGAATACCAGATGACGATCCTGGCGGCAAAAGGTTATCGCGCGATTGCCTACGATCGCCGTGGTTTCGGCCGTTCCAGCCAGCCCTGGGAGGGTTATGATTATGATACCTTCGCCGATGATCTGGAGGAACTGCTGCAAAAGCTGGAGATCCAGCACGCGGTGCTGGTGGGGTTTTCCATGGGTGGCGGCGAAGTCGCGCGCTACATTGCCCGCCACGGCACCCGGCGGTTGGCAAAGGCGGTGCTGATAAGCGCGGTAACCCCGTTGTTTATCAAAACCGCCGATCATCCCGAAGGCGTGGATAAATCGGTCTTCGATGGCATAAAAGCGGGCCTGGCCGCCGACCGGCCGCAGTTTTTAAGCGATTTCAGCACGGTGTTCTACGGTACCAATCGCCCCGATAGCAAGGTTTCGGCCGGCATCCTCACCCAAACGCTGAATATCGCCCTGCTGGCCTCCCTTAAAGGCACCCTGGACTGCGTCACCGCGTTCTCGGAAACGGATTTTCGCCAGGATATGCCGGCATTTTCATTGCCGACCCTGGTCATCCATGGCGATGACGATCAGGTGGTGCCTTTTGCGGCGACGGGTAAACTTGCGGCGGCGGCAATCCCGTCGGCCATCCTGAAAGTGTATCCCGGCGCCCCCCATGCCCTGTGTTTTACCCATAAAGACCGATTGAATCAGGATTTGTTGGCCTTTATACAGCAGGATTAAGCCATCCCGGCCCTGTGAATAGGCAGGCTGCGCCGCGTCCTGATAGGTTATGGATCAGGACGCTTCCAATAGGGCCAGATAATCGCCGATTTGCTTGCGCTGCTTGGTTTCGCGCAGTTGCAGGGCCATATTGATAATATCGAGCTGCCGGGCGTTGACGGCGATATCAGGGTGTAGCTTTCCTTTTGCCGCGAGCCATTCGGCCACGTCGGCCCAGCGCCATAACGGCGAGACGCCTTTGATCCTTTGCACCGGCGAGGGGAAATCGCCGCTGCCGCGGGTGCCGTCCTTGAGCATGGCAACCGCCTGCCGCGACATATCCGACAGCTCGGCGATATCGCTTAAACCAACCAGGTTGGCATCCACCGAGATGACCCTGGCGCCCAAATCCGCCGATTCGATATCACCGATGGCGCTTAACACCGCCTGGGCGAAAGACGCGCTGTCGCGATCGAATTCCAGGTACACGGATTTACCATAAAAACACACCAGGGCGTCATCGCAGCCGCTCTCGAACAGTCGGTCTTCCAGTCCTTTGGTCTCTGCGGTTACGCCGGAGAGGGTAAGCGCAAAATTGTACAATGCCATTGTCACCTCGATTAAAGGCGGAGATCCGCCTTTGCGTAATAAAGCATGTGGCCATGTTACCGGCAGTGATTGATCTTGCGGCGAAGCTGCCTGGCATGGTTTTCCGCGCTGCGGGGCGTAGACCAGACACGCATTTGATGTTCTTCATGGCCGGGCACGCCGCAGGTCAGGCGGCCAAACGCATGCCCTTTGCCATGGCGAAATCGCCAGCCTTTGGAGAGAGCATATTCAATCGCCGCCTGAATATGCTTGTTGGGATGATCCTTCATCTCCCTCCCTATTGCTTGGGTTAATGTATTAGAAGTGTTGACGCTTGTCAACGATGGATGGCAGTCTCCTGCCGGCTGAGAGTAACAAATCTTTCGCAAGAAGAGAGTATAACGGGTTATTTAACAGTGGATTAGCGAGCGGCGCCGCAAATCCCGGGATAATGGCGGGGCGGTGCGGCCGCCACCGCCCAGCGGTTTATCACAGTGGCGCCTATGGCCGCTGCGCGCTGATATGCGGCGCAAGCTGTGCCGCCAGCCAGTCCATAAACACCCGCGCGCGCTGGGGCAGATAACGGCGATCGGCATAGACCAGCGAAACGTCCATAGGCGGCGCGGGGCAGTCGGGCAGGATCGCCACCAGTCGTCCGGCGGCCAGATGCTCCTCCAGGCCGATGGCCGGCGCCTGGATAATACCCAGGCCGCCGAGACAGGCCGCGTTATAGGCATCGACATTGTTCACCGTGACCAGCGAGGGAAGCTCCTGGCTCAGGTACTTGCCCTGATGGCGGTAAACAAATCCCTCCGCGCGCGATCCCAGGCTGGAGACATAATGGATCAGCACATGGCCGGCCAGATCCGCCGGCGTCCTGGGTATGCCATAGGCCGCCAGGTAAGACGGACTGGCGCAGTTCACCATGGGCAGCCGGCCCAGCCGCCGGGCGACCAGGGAAGCCTCGGTCAGTTCGCCGATGCGCAGGACGCAGTCAAAACCTTCGCGCACGATATCCACCCGGCGATCGGTGCAGCTGATTTCAATGCGCAGGTTGGGATATTTTTGCATAAATTCGCCCAATTGCGGCAATACCAGGGCGCGGGCAATACCGGCGGGCATATCCACCCGCAATCGCCCGGCCAGCACCAGGCCGTCCTGACGGAATAATCCCTCAAGTTCATCCATGTTCGCCAGCATATCCTTGCCGCGCTCATACAGCGCCAGCCCGTCCTGGGTGGCCGTGACGCGGCGGGTCGTGCGATGCAGCAGCCTGGCGCCCACCAGGGCTTCCAGGGTCTGGACATGTTCCGATACCGTTGATTTAGGCAGGCCAAGGCTCTCGCCCGCCTGGGTAAAACTGGACAGTTCGCTGACGCGAATAAAACTGCGCAGCAGCTCAAGCTTGTTGACCATCGTATGTCCGGATTATTGTCCTGTCATACCGAACAGTATTTCCGCTTTTTGCGGGTTTATCTATACCCCGCCGGCTAATAAGCTGTAGACCGACAGATTTACCTACCCACAGGAGCACATCGAGATGAGTCACAAAATTGCTTTAATTACCGGCGCCAGCCGTGGACTGGGCAAAAACGCCGCTCTGCACCTGGCGGCAAAGGGCGTGGATATTATCGGCACCTATCATAGCCGGGCCGAGGAAGCGCAGGCGCTGGTGGCGGAGATTCAACGGGCCGGCAGCAAGGCGGTCATGCTGCAGCTGGACGTCGGCGACAGTAGCCGGTTCAGTGAATTCGCCGCCGAAGTCGGCCGCACCCTGGCCGGGGAGTTTCAATGCGATCGGTTTGATTATCTGGTCAACAATGCGGGCATTGGGCTGCATGCCGCTATCGCCGACACCACCGAACAGCAGTTTGATGAGCTGTTCAGGATTCATTTGAAAGGCCCGTTTTTCCTGACGCAAAAACTGCTGCCGCTGATAGCCGACGGCGGGCGCATCCTGAATATTTCCACCGGCCTGACGCGTTTCACCGCCTCGACGGCCGCCGCCGCGTACGCCACCATGAAAGGCGGCCTTGAGGTGTTGACCCGCTATCAGGCCAAAGAATTGGGCGGCAGGGGCATCAGCGTAAATGCCCTGGCTCCCGGGGCGATAGAAACGGACTTCGGCGGTGGGATAGTGCGCGATAACCAGCAGGTCAATCAGCTTATCGCCGCCAACACCGCCCTGGGCCGGGCGGGTCTGCCCGACGATATCGGCGGCGCGGTGGCCGCCCTGCTTGCCGATGGTACTCATTGGATGACCGGCCAGCGTATCGAAGCCTCCGGCGGCATGTTTATCTGACGCGCCGGGCCGCGCTGTCCGCCAGTTGCAGGGCGCAGGGCTGCCGGCGCAGTTCCGCCATGACCGGCGGCGGGAGTTTGTCGTCGGTGATGATGTCGGTTAAGTCCGCCAGGGGCATGGCGCAGAACAGCGAGTAAGCGCCGTATTTACTGCTGTCCGCCAGCAGGATACGCCGTCCGGCATGGGCGGCGAGATCCCGTTTGAGCGCCGCTTTATCCTCGGTCGGCGTGGTCACGCCCTTTTCCAGGCTCCAGGAGTTGCAACTGATAAAGGCCACGTCCGGATAGATTTTCTGCAGCAGCTGGCGGCCGTGGTCGCCGATGCAGGACTGGCTGCTGTCATCAATACGTCCGCCGGTAATCGTCACCTCGATTTGCTTGAATTCCGATAAGAACAGCGCGATATGCAAATCCGAGGTGATAACCCGCAACGGCAGATGGGTCAGATGGCGCGCCAGTTCCAGCATGGTGGTGCCCGCATCCAGCACGACGGCGTCGCCGGGCCGCACGCATTGCGCCGCCAGTTCGGCGATGGCCTGTTTCTCCAGCAGGTTGCGCTGCTGTTTTTCGTTGGTGGTCGGCTGCGCGGGGATAAAACGGTTGAGCGTGACGCCGCCGTGGGTACGGCTGATAACGCCCTGCTCATCAAGTTTGATTAAATCGCGGCGAATGGTCGCGGGGGAGGCGGTTATCGCCTCGACCAGTTGTTCCACGGTGACCAGATTATGGCTTTTAAGGTATTCCATAATCTGATCTAAACGACTTTGTCCCTTCATAGCGCCCGTTCAGTTAAGCCAATGGCACGGCTGATTTTATGGATATCGCCATGCTGTCAGAGTTGGCTTTAGCTGTCCAGCCAATATCAAACGCCGCGCTTTTGTCCCCGTCATCTAACCAGCAAGATAGCCGGTATGGCTTGCTGCCTTATGCCCGCGCCGGTCGGCGTGGTCAATATGGCCGCGCCTGATTGCCAATATTTTCAATTAATTCAGTTATATAGTGACAAAAAAATTCCTCAGGCCAAATGGCAGGCCACCTGCTGCCCGGAAGGTTTGGCGCGCAGGATGGGATGTTCCGCGCGGCAGCGGTCCGTGACATAGGGGCAGCGGGTATGGAAACGGCAGCCCGGGGGCGGCGACAGGGGGCTTGGCAACTCGCCGGCCAGGCTGACCGTGGCGACGCGGTTGGCCGGATCCATGCCGGGCGCCGCGCGCAGCAGCGCCTGGGTATAGGGATGCAGCGGCTGCCGGTACAGGACCTCCGTCGCGCCGGTTTCAATGACTTCACCCAGATACATCACCGCCACGCGATGGGAAATATGCCGTACCAGCCGCAGGTCATGGGCGACAAACAGCACCGTCAGCGCCAGCTTTTGCTGTAAATCCAGCAGCAGGTTCACCACTTGCGCCTGTACCGAGACATCCAGCGCCGACACCAGTTCGTCCGCCACCAGCACTTCCGGCGCCACCGCCAGCGCCCGGGCAATGCCGATGCGCTGGCGTTGGCCGCCGGAAAATTCATGGGGCAGCTTATCCACCGCGTCGGCGGGCAGGCGTACCAGTTCGAGCAGCGCCATGATGCGCGCCGGGATCGCGGCGCGCGGGCACATCCTGTGTACCGAGAGCGCCTCGCGCAATACCTGTCCCACCGTCATGCGCGGGTTAAGCGAACCATACGGGTCCTGGAAGATCATCTGCACCTGGCGGTTGAAATCGCGCCTTCCCTTGCCGCGCAGCGCGGCGATATCCTGGCCTTTAAAGCGGATACGGCCGTCATCGGCCGCCAGCAGGCCCACCAGCGCCCGCGCCAGCGTTGATTTGCCGCAACCCGATTCGCCCACCACCCCCAGGGTTTCACCCCGCTGTAATTCCAGCCTGACGCCGTTAAGCGCCTGGATAAACTGGGGCGGGTGCCCCTGCAACCGGTGCCAAAGCGATTGTTTTACCGCAAAACGCACCTGTGCGTCCTCGACGCAGATAATCGGTTGTTCGTCCGCCGGGGTTAATCCGTTCATCACAGGCTCCGCGTTTTGACCAGATGTTGATAATGGTGGCAGGCCACGCCCCGGTGGTCCGCCAGGGACAGCAGCGGCGGTACCTGCTGGCGGCACAGATCCGTGGCGTACGCGCAGCGCGGGTTAAAGCTGCAGCCCGGCGGCGGGTCCAACAGCGAGGGCGGCGTGCCCTCGATGGAGAGCAGCGGCGTGCGTTCCACGCCGACCCGCGGCACCGAGCCCATCAAACCCTGGGTATAGGGGTGGCGTGGCGTTGCAAATACCGCGCCCACCTCGCCCGATTCCACGATGCGGCCGGCGTACATCACCGCCACCCGATCGCACAGCTGCGCCACCACCCCCAGATCGTGGGTGACGAAAATAATGCCCATATGCAGCCTGTCCCGCAGGGACAGCAGCAGATTAAGGATTTGCTGCTGGATGGTGACGTCCAGCGCGGTGGTCGGCTCATCCGCCAGCAGCAGGCTGGGTTCTCCCGCCAGCGCGATGGCAATCATCACCCGCTGGCGCATGCCGCCGGAAAACTCGTGGGGGTAGTTTTCCAGCCGGCGCCGGGCATCGGGAATGCCGACCTGGTTAAGCAGTTCAACGGTGCGCGCCAGCCGCTGGCGACCGTTAAGCCGCGTATGGGCGCGCAGCGTCTCGTCAATTTGCCGGTGTACCGTTAACACCGGATTGAGGGCGATCATCGGTTCCTGGAAAATCATGGCGATATCGCCGCCGCGGATGCGTTGCAATTCTTGCGGCGCGGCGTCGATGAGTTCCCGTCCCCGCCAGGTCACCGAACCGCTAACCTGGGCCGATCCGGGCATAAGGCGCAGCAGGGAACGCAGCGTCACGCTTTTGCCGGAGCCGGATTCGCCCACCAGCCCGAGTATTTCGCCGGGCCGCAGTTCAAAACTGATATCCTGGATGGCCTTTATCATCCCGCGCGGGGTATGGATAACGGTGTTCAGGTTGCTGACCCGCAGGGTATCGTCACCCGGCGCGCCCGGCGCCTTGCCTGGTAATTCAGGGCCTGGCGCTGTTGTGGCATGCATTCTCGACCTCCCTCATCAGCGGTGTCCGGGCCGGAGCCGTTCGGCCAGCACATCGCCCAGCAGGCTGAATCCCAGTCCGGTAAGCACGATGGCCAGGCCGGGGAAAATAGTGATCCACCAGGCGGTATCCATAAAATTCTTGCCGGCGGCGATTAATACTCCCCACTCCGCGGTGGGCGGCTGCGCCCCCAGGCCGAGATAGCCCAGGCTGGAGCCGAGCAAAATAGCCAGCGCCATATCGGTCATCCAGTACACCAGGGTGGTGGTCATGACGTTGGGCAACAAATGTCGGAAAATAATGCGCGGCCGGCTATACCCCATCACCTGGCCGGCGGCAATATAGTCCAGGCGTTTCTGGATACTGACTTCACCGGCGATCAGCCGGGCATAGAACACCCAATAGATAATGCCGACCGCCACATACATGCTGCCCAGGCCCGGGCCGAGGATTGCTACGATGGCTATCACCAGCACCAGCAGCGGGAACGTGATCACCGCGTCCACCACCCGCTGGAACAGCGTTTCCGCCCAGCCGCCGTAAAAACCCACCAATAGCCCGACCAGCGTGCCGAAAACCATGGGGAACAGCGTGGTAAACAGGGCGATTTGCAAATCCACCCGATAGGCGTAGATAACACGTGAAAAAATATCGCGGCCAAAATTATCGGTGCCGAACAGGTGATGCGGGCCGGGCGGTTTCAGGATGGCGCGGTAATCGAACGCCAGCGGATCGTAGGGGGCGATCAGCTGCGGGAAAAAACCGGCGGCCAGGCTGAACAACAGGATGATGGCCGTGGTCAGCAGTGGCCAGGGGATATGCCGCCGCCAGGTACGGGCCGGCATTGATGGCGCCGGATGGACCGTCATCGCGCTCTCCTCGGGTCGATCATGACCTGGACGATATCGGTCACCAGGAAAATAAGCGACACCATTACCGACAGCACGATGACCAGTCCCTGGACCATGGGGTAGTCGCGGCTGAAGATGCTGTCGACCATCAGGCGGCAGATGCCGGGGACGGCAAATACCGTTTCGGTGATCACCGCGCTGCCGATAATGGTGCCGATATTAAGGGCAAACAGACTGACGGTGGGGATAAGCGAATTACGCATCACATGGCGCAGCATAATCACCCGGTTTTTCAGCCCCTTGGCGCGGGCAAAGGTAATGTATTCCGCGTCCAGCACCGCGATAATAGACGTGCGCAGGTTATTGATAAGCACTGCCGCCAGGCTCAGGGCCAGGGTCATCGACGGCAGGAACAGATGGTACAGCTTATCCGTGAAAGTGGCGCCGTAGCCGCCCACCGGAAACCAGTGCAGATGGGCGGAAAACACCGTCAGCAACACCAGGCCGATATAAAACGACGGCATGGACAGCGTCACCTGGAAAGAACCGCGGATAGTCATATCGGCGGCGCTATTACGCTTAAGCGCCGAGACAAAGGCCAGCGGAATCGCCATCAGCAGCGCGAACAGGCCGGCCATGGCGGTCAGCATCAGGCTGACCGGCAGGCGCTCGGCAATCACCCTGGTCACCGGGCTGTGCAGCACATAGGAGTCGCCCAGGTTGCCGGTCAGCACCTGGCGGGCAAAAAAGAAAAATTGCACCGGCAGCGGTTTGTCCAGTCCCAGCTGTGCGTTGATCCTCGCCACGTCGGCCTCGGTGCTGCGATCGCCAATCATGGCGCTGGCGGGATCGCCCGGCAGCAGCCGTACAATGGCGAAAGTCACCACCAGGATCACCAGCAACGTGGGGATAATCAGCAAAATACGTTTAACGATATAGGCAAACTCTGACACCCCTCTCTTCTCCTGTTCCAGGTTCCGGCCGTTAACCTGCGTCGACGTTATTTGCGCGTCAGGTAGGTTTCGGCAAACAGGTTATTGCCCAGCGGAATCTGCACAAAGCCGTGCACCGTCTTATTCAACGCCACCGGATAAGGGCTTTCATACAGCGGCACGATCGGCCCCTGGGCGTTAAAGATCGCCTGAATTTGTTGATAATCGGCCGCGCGTTTTTGCGGATCGATTTCCTGCTGGGATTGCTCAAACAGCTGGTCTACCCGATCGTTTTTCCAGCCCGAATGCACCGCCTGGATATTTTTCGAATAAGCGAAGTAAGAGGTGATTTCATTGGGATCGGCAATATCATCGGTCCAGGTGGATAAGCGCATGCCGAAATCGCCCTTGCGATAGCGGTCGGTTTCCGTGGCGTGGTCCACCTGGGTGATGGTGAGTTTAACGCCCACCTGCGCCCACATTTGCTGCAGGGCGGTGGCGATGCTGATTTCGTCCTCATTGCCGGCCAGCACCATGATATTGGCGCTGAAACCGCTGGCGAAACCGGCCTGATCCAGCAGCTGTTTGGCCTTGGCCGTATCCACCGGATAGAGCGGTTTGTCGCCTACGTGCCCCGGCGTGCCGCTGGAAATATAAGACGTCATCGGCGTGCCGATGCCATAGGTCACCAGTTGGATAATGCCTTGCTTATCGGTGGCGTAGTTCAGCGCCTGGCGCACCTTTTCATTGGCCAGCGGATTGGCCGCGCCCTGGTACTGCGGGCGCACGTTCAGGCTGACGTATTCCACCCGGGTGGAGGGAAACAGTTTCATATCAATGGCCGGATTGGCCTTCAATTCGTTGACGCGCGAATACGGGATAAACTCGGTGGCGTCCAGCTCGCCCGACTGTAACTTCAGGATGCGCGTGGCGTCGTCCGGGACGATCTCGAAGGTAATGCCGTCGAGATAGGGCAGCGGCTTGCCGTCGGCGCCGTTGCGCCAGTAATACGGGTTGCGCACCAGTGTCATGGTGGCGTTATGCTGCCAGGATTTCAGCACATAGGGGCCGGACCCCACCGGATGCTCGGCGAAAGCTTCCGCTTTTTGCTGGTCGGTGGCGCCCGGCGTCGCCTCGAACTGCTTTTTCGGCATGATGGAGGTATTAAACGCCGTCAGGGCGCTGAGGATGGCCGGGTCCGGGTGTTTCAGATGCAGGGTAATGGCGTTGGCGCCGTCAATGGAGACGCTGGCGATGGAATCGACCATAAATTGCCATACCCCGTTGCCGGGCTTGCTGGCGCGTTCCAGCGACCATTTAACATCTTCTGCGGTAATCGGCGATCCATCGGAGAACTTGATATTATCGCGCAGGGTCAGGCTGACGCTTTTGCCGTCGGCGGCGATATTCCATTTGTCCGCCAGGCCCGGTTCGATGCCTTTGCCGTCGGCGGTGGGAAACAGGAGCGTGTCATACAGATTCGACAGGATCCAGATATCGGTATTGTTTTCATTCAATACCGGTTCCAGGAACGAACTATCGCTATAGCGGCCATAGACCAGCGTGCCGCCGCGCTGCACGGTATCCGCCGCCCAGGCGTGGGCCAGTGGTAGCGCGCCCGCCGTCAGCAAGGCGATTAACGTTATCCGATGCATAACCTTCATTGTGCCCATCCCCTTATCGCTTGGAAAATGATCCCCGCCGGAAAATCCCGCGTCACTGTTCTAATGCAGTAGTACGATATTTGAAGCAATGATCGTTTAATGTCAATAAAAGGCAGTAAAAAAGGCATTATTTTGTCATAGGAAAATGCTATAGCCCGTTGAATAGGAAAATATGCCCGCTGTGCTTGCGTTAGCTAAGCTTATAACGATAGTGTATTAGTAAATTAGCACGCATTAATGGGCGGTTTGTGGACTTCCAACTTGATAGAACATTGTCGCTCCCGTTGGGGATGCAGTTGCGGGGGCTGGTGGAGTATGCCATCACCTTCGGCGCGCTGAAGCCGGGGGATAAATTGCCCTCGGTGCGCGACATGGCCGAGCGGGTCGGCGTGGCGCCGATGACCGTGGCGCAGGTTTATCGCGAGTTGAAACAGGCTGAACTGATCTACAGCAAGCCCGGCTCCGGTACCTTTATCGCCGACGCCGCCCAGGTCCTGCGCCACAGCGACAAGCGGTTGACCGATCTGCATCAGCACATCGACGCCCTGATCGATCGGGCGCAGGACCTGTCTTTATCGGCGGCCGACCTCGCCGCCCTGGTCACCAACCGGTTCCATCACCGCCAGCGGCGCGCCAGGACCAAAACGGTGCTGGTGGTGGGTAATTTTATCGAGTCCGCCCGCGATTATGCGCAGATTATCGCCGGCACCCTGGGCGACGGCGCGCAGCTGGACGCGACGACGCTGTCGATACTGACCGCCGATAACCGCGCGCGCGAGCAGGCGCACAGCGCCGATCTGATCCTGACCTTTGCCCACCGCCGGCGCGAGGTGATGAGCCTGCTGCCCGGTATGCGGGTTATTAATATCAGCTTTATCCCCTCCGAGCAGACCCGGCGGGCGCTGGCGTCGCTTGATCCCCTTGCCAGGGTGCTGGTGGTGTCGATCTTCCCGGAGTTTACCGCGCTGATGAAAACCGGGGTGCAGCGCTTCGCCCCGCATGTGCAGTCCATTACCGTGGTGCATCGGGACGACCCTGAACTGAACCGCTATCTGGCGCATGCCGATGTGCTGGTCTACGCCACCGGCGCCGAGGCGTTACAGGACGCCTTATCTCCTGGCCAACAGGCGTTTGAATACCGGCATATTCCTGACAGCGGCGATATCAGGCGTGTGGTGATGCCGCTGCTGACGCCGGATGTGCCCTCCGTGACCGGATTGAAGGAAATATCATGAAAATCAGTGAAATGAATTGGCAGCAGTTGGAAGAATACCTGGGCCGGGACGATCGGGTGGTGGTGCCGCTGGGCAGTACGGAGCAGCATGCGTTTCTCAGCCTGTCGGTGGATTCCATCCTGGCCGAAAAGGTCGCCGTCGAGGCGGCCGAGCCGCTGGGCATACCGGTATTCCCGGTAATGCCGTTCGGCATGACGCCGGCGTTCAGCGATTTTCCCGGCACCATCAGCCTGCGGGTCGGCACTTACCTCCGGCTGCTGTACGATATTCTCGATAATCTGAAACGGCAGGGCTTTAAGCGCGTTCTGCTGGTTAACGGCCACGGCGGTAATATGCCGGCGCAGCATATTATCAGCGAATGGATGGTGGCCAATCCCGAGGTGATGGTACAGCTGCATAACTGGTGGTGCGCGCCGCTCACCTGGGCAAAGGTACAGCAAACCGATCCGGTGGCCTCGCATGCCTCATGGATGGAAAATTTCCCCTGGACCCGGCTGGCGGGCGTCGCCCAGCCGGACCGGCAAAAACCGATGCTCGATCTGGTCGGCTTTCGCAAGCTCAATCCGGCCAAGGCCCGCGCGATGCTGGGCGACGGCAACTACGGCGGGTATTATCAGCGCGCCGACGAGGAGATGCTGGCCCTCTGGCAGGTGGGTGTCGAAGAAACCCGGCGCGTGATGGAACTGCTCTGATCGCCGCCCGGGCAAGGCACCGTGCGGGGAGCCGTTTATGCGGCGGGAGTACCCGCGGCGCGAGCGGCCGCCGGTGCGAGGCCTGGGGCGCGGAGAAATACGTCTTGCCCGGCGTCATGCCCGCAGTGGCGAACGCTTAGCCCTGCTGTTCCCGATGCCGGCATTTACGCTCTTGCGCCACCAACAGCGGGCAGCTCGGGCAATATTCCAGGCCGCTGAGCTTATAGCGCAGGCAGCACAGCCGGCGGATGATTTTCGGGCCGGCGTCGTGCTCCACCACCCGTACCGGCTGATACAGCCGGTTGGGCGCGCCGTCCGTCAGGGTTTTGGTGGCGAGAAACGCCCTGGCTTCCCCGGTATCGGCGCCTTGTTCCGCGGCCATATCGATGCCGTGGGCGACGCGGATGGCGGCGTTGTTCCAGAACAGGCCCGGCCTGATGCCGGCCAACTGGCCGAAGGTCCGGCAAACCGGCAGCACATGCGTCTCCACCAACTGCCCGAACAGCGCGGGGATGGCGACGCCGCCGGCGATTTTTGCGCCGCGATCGGCCAGGATAAATTTTTCCGGCACGGCGGATTGCGCTCCCTGGGTAAATTGAATCGCGCGCGGATCCGCCGGCAGCCGCCAGTCATGCAGCAGCGCGATCCTTGTCCAGGGCGCCAGCAGCAGGGCAAAATACCACTGCGACCACATGGAGATCACCGCCGCCCGGTCGCCCCCTTCGTTCAGCCGCAGGAACGGCTCCAGTAGCGCCAGCGCCGTTTCCGGCGCGCATAAATCCGCCGCCGAATAGCCCGTTCCGCCGCTGGGAACGGAGAAGAGAAAACTGCCGTTGATATCAATGGCGCATCCGGGGGTGGGTGCTGCTGCGTCAGGCTTCATACGCTTCCTGTATCGATCGGGACTATTGATTAAGGACAAGGCAAAGAGCTTCCGGCAGGCGGGCGGCTTGCGGTCTCTCTCCGAATGCGCATAATAGGCGATCAAAATCAGAATGATAACTATTAATATTTAAAATTTATGCAGACTCATGATGCCTATCGCCGACGTCTTTTACAGGCGATGGCCGTGTTGCCCTGGTGGTTTTCCCGCCGCGCCGCCGCCGCGCCCATACCCGATGCGGCACGTATTATCGCGCTGGAGTGGCGCCCGGCGGAGCTGCTGCTGGCCCTTGGCGTGACGCCGATGGCCATTGCCGACGCGCCGAATTACCGCAGCTGGGTGGCGGAGCCGGCGCTGCCGCCGTCGGTGCTGGACGTGGGGCTGCGCAACGAACCGAATATGGAAGCGATGCAGCGCCTGGCGCCCTCGCTGATCCTGCTATCGGAGGGTTTTGGCCCGGCGCCTGCAAGCGTCGCGTCCATTGCGCCCACCATGACCTTCCGTTTTAGCCGGCAAGGCGATCGGCCTTTGGCCGTGGCCAGCCAGGATATCGTCGCCCTGGCCGGGCGCCTGGGGATGCCGGATCGGGCGCAACGACATATGGCCGATCTCGACCGGCAACTGGACCAGACCCGGCAGCGGCTGGCGTCTGGATCCCTTCCGCTTCCCCCCGTCTTGCTGTTTTCCTTTATCGACAGCCGCCGCATCATGGTTATCGGCAAAAACAGCCTGCTCCAGGATGTGCTGGATCGGGTGGGGGTGGCGAACGCCTGGGACGGCGAGGAAAATGTCTGGGGCAGCGCAACGGTGGGCCTTGAGCGGCTGGCGCAGTTCCGGGGCGTCAGGGCGCTGTGTTTTCATCGCGGCGCCCAGGATCCCCTGGCGGAAGTGGCCGGTTCCACGCTTTGGCAAACGCTGCCTTTTGTCCGGCAAAAACAGCTGCGGGTGCTGCCCGCGGTGTGGTTTTTCGGCGCCACCCTTGCCGCCATGCGCTTTTGCCGGATGCTCGGGCAGGCGATGGAGCCACGGGCATGAGTAAACGCGTTCCGCGCTTATCCGCCGCATTGGTCCTGGCGTTGTCGCTTGCCGCGCTGTCGCTTGCGGTATTTAATTTAACCCTTCAGCTCGCGCCCGGTTTATGGTGGCGGGCGGCGTGCCATCCCGATACCGGCAGTATTGATCAAATGCTGTTTCACTACAGCCTGCTGCCGCGCACCGCGCTCTCGCTGCTGGTGGGCGCCGGGCTGGGGCTGGTGGGGGTGGTGTTCCAGCAAATACTGCGCAATCCGCTGGCCGAACCCACCACGCTCGGGGTGTCGGCGGGCGCGCAACTGGGGCTCACGGTGGCGACCCTCCTGGCGTTGCCGGGCGACGAGGCGACCCGCCAACTGGCGACGATAGCCGGCGCGCTGGCGGTGGGCGGCCTGGTGTTCGGCGTTTCCTGGGGGCGCCGGTTGTCGCCGGTCACCCTGATTCTGGCGGGATTGGTCCTGGGGCTTTACTGCGGGGCGGCCAAAAGCCTGCTGGCGCTGCTTAACTATGAGCGGCTGCAAACCCTTTTTCTCTGGAGCAGCGGCATGCTCAACCAGCAGGATTGGAGCAGGGTACAGTTCCTGCTGCCCCGGCTGGCCGTCGGCCTGCTGCTGATATTGCTGATGCTGCGACCGCTGATGCTGATGGGATTGGATGACGGCGTGGCGCGCAACCTGGGCCTGGGCCTTATCGCCGCGCGCGTCGGCGGCATCGGCGTGGCGATCGTGTTAAGCGCCTTTCTGGTCAACGCCGCCGGCATTATTGGTTTTATCGGCCTGTTCGCGCCGCTGCTGGCGCGTATGCTCGGGGCCCGGCGCCTGCTGCCCCGTTTAGGGTTTTCCTGCCTGCTGGGCGCGCTGCTGCTGTTGCTCAGCGATCAACTGATGATCCTGCTGGCTCGGCTGTGGCGGGAAATCCCCACCGGCGCCGCCACCGCCCTGATCGGCGCCCCCCTGTTGCTATGGCTGTTGCCCAAGCTCAGGGAGACCCGCGCCATGGCCGCGGATAACGCCCAGACGCTCAGGCCGGAGCGGCGGATGACGCCGCCGGCCGTACTGGCAGGGGTTGCGCTGCTGATACTGGTCGCCGTCGTGGCGCTGACGCTGGGACGCGATAATTACGGCTGGTATTGGTCGCTACAGGAGATGTGGCGCTGGCGCTGGCCGCGCGTGCTGGCGGCCGGCGCGGCCGGCGCGATGCTGGCGGCGGCGGGCACCCTGATTCAGAAAATGACCGGCAACCCGATGGCCAGCCCGGAAGTGCTGGGCATCAGTTCCGGCGCGGCCTTTGGCGTGGTGCTGCTGTTGCTGCTGGTGCCGGACGACGCGTTTGCCTGGCTGCTGCCGGCCGGTAGCCTGGGGGCGGCCCTGACGCTGCTGCTGATTATAGTGCTCTCGCAGCGCGGCGGGTTTTCCAGCGGGCGTTTGCTGCTGGTGGGCATAGCGCTGAGCACGCTGTTCACCACCTTGCTTACCCTGCTGCTGGTCAGCGGCGATCCGCGCATGTCATCGGTGCTGACCTGGCTATCCGGCTCCACCTACAAGGTCAGCGGCGCCCAGGCCATACGCACCGCCGTTATCGCCGTGGTACTGCTGGCGGCGGCGCCCCTGTTGCGCCGCTGGCTGGACCTGCTGCCGCTGGGCGGCGCCACCGCGCGCGCGGCGGGCGTGGCGTTAAAACCGGCGCGTATGGCCATTCTATTGCTGGCCGCCGGGTTGATTGCCACCGCCACCCTGAACGTTGGCCCGCTCAGTTTTATCGGCCTGATGGCGCCGCATATGGCCCGGCTGACCGGATTTCGCCGTCCCATGCCACAGATGCTGGCGGCCTGCCTGCTGGGCGGCGTGCTGATGATGATCGCCGATTGGTGCGGCCGATTTATTATTTTCCCTTATCAAATTCCCGCCGGGCTATTGGCCACCTTCTTCGGCGCGCCCTATTTTATCTATTTACTGCGCCGGCAGGCCGGCTGATGTATTACCCTGGCATCAGGCGCGCTAATCTATTTACACACCGCGCCGGCGGACCGGTTAACAGACCGGTGCGCCTGGCCTCGGAACGGTTCATAGCCCGGTATTCCCCCGCGTGTTACAGGGGAATACCGGGCAAATACCCGTCGACGCATGAGATTTGTTAATTTAAGACAAAAGAATTACTAATATCTAAAATATTGTCTTGCAAATAATGCATCCTCTTGCATAATCCTGAACTCTCATAAGAATCATTCTCATTATTATTCAGCAAGGGTTTTCTGCACATGCGTACTGCCGATTTTTCTCCCGTAGGGCGAATCACGTCCTCTCCACGTCTGCTGGCCGTGGTTATCGGCGCGTGCTGCGGCGCGATGGCGTTACCCGCCAACGCCGCCGCCGCATCCAGCGCTGCTAACGCCGCCGCGTCTACCGCCGCCACGCCTGCCGCCAATACGGCCGCGGGCAAGGGTGATACCATTACCGTGGTGGCCGCGCCGGAGACCAACTTCCGTCCGGGCGGCGATCAACTGGTGCCGGCGTATATGGATGGCCAGATCGCCAACGGCGGCCGGGTGGGATTTTTGGGGCAGCAGGACGCCAGTAATGTGCCCTTCAGCGTCGTCGGGTTCACGTCGAAGCTTATCCAGGATCAGCAGGCGCGCACGCTGGCGGATGTGCTGAATAACGATGCCTCGGTGCAACGCGGCTACGGGTACGGCAACTATGCGGAAAACTTCGTGGTGCGGGGATTTACCCTTAATGGCGACGATATCTCCTACGGCGGTTTGTACGGCATATTGCCGCGCCAGATATTGCCCACCGAGTTTGCCGAACGTATCGAATTACTGAAGGGATCCAGCGCATTCCTCAACGGCGTGCCGCCCGGCGGCACCGGGGTCGGCGGTACGGTAAACGTCGAGCCCAAACGCGCCGGCGATGAACCGCTTAACCGCGTTTCCCTGGATTATACCTCCAAATCCCAGGTGGGCGGCGGGGTCGATATCGCCCGTCGTTATGGCGATAACAACCAGTTCGGCGTGCGCATCAACGCGGCGCACCGCGAAGGCGGCAGCGCCATTGATGATGAAAAACGCCGCCTGACCATGGCCTCCATCGGCCTGGATTACCGGGGCGATCGTTTTCGCACCTCGCTTGATCTGGGCGCCAGTAAACAGACGGTACATGGCGGCCGTTCGGTGGTCTACCTGGGCAACGCCACCAAGATTCCCGACGCGCCTTCCGCGACGAATAACTACAGCCAGAAATGGGCTTATACCGATACGGAAAACGAGTTCGGCATGCTGCGCGGAGAATATGACCTGACGGATTCCTGGACCCTCTATGGCGCGGTCGGCGCCAATCACGATCATGAGAACGGCGATTACTCGTCGCCGACGTTGAGCGATGATAACGGCAACGGCACCATGAGCCGGCTGACAGTACCGTATTTTTCCGACAGTTTTGCCAGCCAGGCGGGGATTCGCGGTAAATTCAATACCGGCTTCGTGAAACACAACGTCAATGTCGGCTTCTCCACCCTCAACCGTAAGGTGAGCACCGCCTACACCATGTCAGGCGCGACGATAACCAATAATATCTACGATCCGCACTATTCCGACAGGCCGGAGGAAAACCTCTATACCGGCGGTCATATGGGCGATCCGGGCGTCTTCAACCGGGTGCGCAACAACGGTATCGCCATCGCCGACACCATGTCGGTACTGGATGACAAAGTGCAGCTGACCGCCGGCGCCCGGCGCCAAAACGTAGTGGTGGCCAATTACGCCTACACCGGCGAGCAAAGCAGCCAGTTCGATGAAACCAAGGTGACCCCGGCCTTCGGCCTGGTGGTTAAACCCTGGGATCATATTTCGCTGTACGCCAACCATATCGAAGCGTTGCAGGCCGGTGATAGCGCGGGCCTGACCTATAACGGCGATCTGGTAACCAACGGCGGGCAGGTGGCCGGCATCCAGACCTCCAAGCAAAACGAAGTGGGGATCAAGGCGGACTATGGCCGCGTCGCCGGTTCGGTGGCGCTGTTTGAAATCAAGAAACCGGTCGGCGTGTATACCCGCAACGGCGCCGACAGCTATTCGTTCAACAACAGCGGCGAGGTGCGTAACCGCGGCCTGGAGCTGAACGTCTTTGGCGAACCGATCTACGGCGTGCGCTTAAACGGCAGCATGGCCTGGATGGACCCGGAAATGACCAAGACCCAGGACGGCACTTACGACGGCAATGACGCCATCGGTATCCCGCGCTACCAGATGGTGCTGGGCGGCGAATGGGATATTCCCGGCCTGACCGGCATTACCGCCACCGGCAAGGTGATTCATACCGGCTCGCAGTATGCCGATTCGGCCAACAACCTGAAGGTGGATAGCTGGAACCGCCTGGACCTGGGCCTGCGCTACAATATGAACCTGCCGAAAAACAATATTATCTGGCGTGCCGGCGTGGAAAACGTCACCAACGAGAAGTATTGGGCTTCGGCCACCGGCGGTTACCTGACCCAGGGCGACCCGCGCCAAGCGAAAGTGTCCATGACGGTCGACTTCTGATAACGCGCCGGGCATAAAAAAACCGCACCGGCCCCGGCCGTTGCGGTTTTTTTTCTGGTATTTGCGCCGCCTTTGACGACATGTCCGCCGTTAGATGCGTCACGCGTGCAGCGTTGGCCGCACGCGGTCGACCTATTAGAAGTCGACGCTCATGGAAAGCTTCAATTCACGCGGGTCGCCCTGGAAAACATAGGTGCCGGTTTCTTCCACCGATGACCAGTAATTTTCATTAGTGACGTTTTCGACACCGGCGCGCCAGACCACGTTATGCTCCTTAAGGCTGGTGGTGTAGCGCGCGGCCAGGTCCAGGCGGGTCCAGGAATCAAGCTTTACCGTATTAGCCTCGTTCATATATTGCGAGCCGGCGTGAGTCACGGTGCCGGTGGCGGTCAGTCCTTCAACGCCCGGGATATCCCATTCCCCGTTCAGCACCGCTTGGTATTTCGGCACGCCGACGGCATCGTTGCCATCATTGACCCCATTAAGGGTTCGGGACAGTTCGCTGTCTATCCAGGTGACGCTGCCAAGCAGGCGCACGCCGTATAGCGGCTCGCCGAACACATTGAGCTCTATGCCGCGATTTTTTTGTTCGCCGTTCAGGCCGTAAATATTGCTGGTCGGATCGGTAAAGCCGTTGGGCCGTTTAATTTCAAACAACGCCACCGAACCGGCGACGCGGCCGAAATCGGCTTTAATCCCCATTTCATTCTGTTTGGATAACACCGTGCCGGTAACATAACCGGCGTTAGCCGTTCTCGAAGGCGCGGTCTTGCCCGGCTGCAGCGCTTCGATATGGTTGGCGTAAAGGGAAATATGTTCCCAGGGTTTGACCACCAGGCCATATGCGGGCGTGATTTTCATCGCGTCAAAGGCACTGGCGCCGTCTTCGACGCCGGTGTAGCTGTAATTGCGGATGCGAATTTCCTGGCGCCGCGCCCCAAGCGTTAGCAGTACCCGATCGTCCAGCGCCGAGAGCGTATCGGATACGGACGCGCCGGTGGTATTGGTGCGGCTGCGGGTCACCGGATGATGCAGTGAACTGGCGGAATACAGCGTCGGCGGATTATCAACCTGCACCGGATCGTATATGTTAGTCCGCGATGTCGAGCCCGATAGGGTATAGCCGGCGCGGGTTTGGGTATTGACACCCGAATAGCCGACGTTCACGTTATGCTTGATCACGCCGGTATGAAACGTCCCGCGGATGCCGGTCATGCCGGAGAAATTATCGCTGCTGTAACCGGTTGACAGACGGCTTATGCTCGCGTCGCCCTGGCTGTTAAGCACCGTCGCAGCGGTATAGGAGCCCAATTCATCGTTACGGCTGGCGCCGATGGCGGAATAAAACGTCCAGTTCTCAGTGATGTCATATTCGCCGCGCAGCATGCCGAATTGGGTCTTCAGATCGGAATAGGCCCACTGCGGGCTGTAATTGGTGGAAGCATCCGGCAGGGCGGGCAGGTCCGTCATGTTGGGCCCAAGCTTCAATCCCATCCGGCCGCCGTGGTCGGTCTGTTTCTGGTAACCCCCGTCCAGCGACGCGCGAAAACGATCGCCGCGGTAATCCAGGCCGACCGAGGCCAGGGTGGTGCGTTCCTTCGCGTCGTGCACCGCCGTTTCCCCTTCGCGCTGCAGGACGTTGGCGCGTACGCCAAACTGGTTGTTATCGCCAAAGCGGCGCCCGGCATCCACCGATGTCCCGATGCGTGATTTGGTGCTGTAGTCCGTTCCCAGACGCACCAGCGGGTCGTCGCCGGCGTGTTTCGGCTCCAGGTTAATTGCGCCCCCGACGCCGCTGCCTCCCGGCGGTACGCCGTTGAGGAAGGCGTTGGAACCTTTGAAAATTTCGACTCGATCTATCATCTGGGTGGAAATAATCTGACGCGGCATCACACCATAAAGCCCTCCCAGGGAAATATCCTGGCCGTCGACCTGGAAACCCCGGATCCGATAGCTTTCGGCAATATTACCGTAGCCGCCGGCCAACTGTACCGATGCATCGTTGCGCACGACATCGGACAGCGTTTTCGCCTGCTGATCCTCAATCATCTTGGCGGTAAAGCTTATTACATTGAATGGCACGTCAAGCGCGCTCTGTTCCCCCAGGATGCCCAAGCGAGCGCCATTGGCCACTTGTCCGTCCAGGTATGCCGGCACCGGCTGGTCACCACCGGGTTTAAACGCCTGCGGCGCGGCGACCACGGTAATCACGTCGTCCTTTGCACCGGTGGCGGCGGGGGGCGCTGTAGGGGCGGCGGGGAGCAGCGTTGCCCCAGCGACATGGCCACTTAATACGGAACTGAGGACTAGGGCCAGGGAACGGCGAACCCTAAACCGCCGCCCTACCAGTGAACACATACGCATAACATCCCTTAATGATAAAGATAATGAGTTTCATTCTTAGGTGGCTAATTATCAATAATTGGAATTCATTTGCAACAATTAGTAAGAATTACATTTGCAATTGCCTGCGAAAAACCTGGCGATCACAGCGGATGGCGCAAGGGGTGGTCTACAGTAATAACAGGCAATCCCTTCAAGGAGCGCGCGATGCTATCCGTTCATCACCTGAATAAATCCAGATCACACCGTATCCTGTGGCTATTGGAAGAGCTTGATCTGCCCTACGACGTTTTTTATTACCAGCGGGATAAACATATGCTGGCGCCTGAAACGCTGAAAATAATCCATCCGCTGGGCAAATCACCCATTCTTACCGACGGCGCGCTGACCCTGGCGGAATCGGGCGCCATTATTGATTATGTGCTGGATCGCTACGACGGCGCGTTCCTGCTTGCGCCGCAGGACAGTGGCAGCGAGGAGTGGGTACGGTATCGCTACTGGCTGCATTATGCCGAGGGGTCGTTAATGCCGTTACTGGTGATGAAGCTGATTTTCGGCATGCTGGGTAAACCACCGGTACCGCTGCTGGCAAGGCCCATCGGCGCGGCGGTGGGCAAGGGGGTATCGCGCAAATATCTCGATCCCCAGTTGCTGACCCATTGCCGGTATCTGGAGAATCATCTCAGCCAGTATCTCTGGTTCGCCGGCGACCGGTTCAGCGCGGCGGATATCCAGATGAGCTTTCCGCTGGAGGGCCTGGCGACGCGCGTGGGCATTGACGGGTACCCGTCGCTGCGGTCTTATCTTGATAAACTGCGGCAGCGGCCGGCCTACCAGCGGGCGAAAGAGCGCGAGCAGCCGCCCGGGACAGCCTGAGGACCCCCGCCAAATCAATAAAGTGTCAGCTAAAGGAACTTTCGGTTGAAATCCCCCCGCCGGGGGCAGGATAATCCCCGCCCTCGCATGGTTATATCATCGCAATCGTGACGGTAAGTGATGATGAAGCAACATAATCCCAGGGGATTTTTTATGTCCAGTTCCATCCAACCGGCCAGCGACAACGCCCGGCCGCGCTCCTCGCTTGATGCCTGGTTCCAGATTTCCGCGCGCGGCAGTACTCTGCGCCAGGAAGTATTAGCCGGCCTGACCACGTTTCTGGCCATGGTGTATTCGGTGATCGTGGTGCCCGGCATGTTGGGCAAGGCCGGGTTTCCGCCGGCGGCGGTATTTGTCGCCACCTGCCTGGTGGCGGCGTTCGGTTCGCTGTTGATGGGGCTATGGGCCAACCTGCCGATGGCGATCGGCTGCGCCATTTCCCTTACCGCCTTTACCGCGTTCAGCCTGGTCTTGGGCCAGCATATCAGCGTGCCGGTGGCGTTGGGCGCGGTATTCCTGATGGGGGTGGCGTTTACCCTGATTTCCGCCACCGGCATCCGCTCCTGGATCCTGCATAACCTGCCTATGGGCGTGGCCCACGGCACCGGTATCGGCATCGGCCTGTTTTTATTGATTATTGCCGCCAACGGCGTCGGCCTGGTGGTAAAGAACCCTATCGAAGGCCTGCCGGTGGCCTTGGGTCATTTTGCCTCGTTCCCGGTCATGATGGCGCTGACGGGGCTGGCGGCCATTTTTGGCCTGGAAAAGCTACGGGTGCCGGGCGGCATTCTGCTGGTGATTATCGCCATCTCGCTGCTGGGCCTGATATTTGATCCCCAGGTCAGCTATCGCGGGCTGTTTGCCTTGCCGACTCTGTCCGACGCCGAGGGGCATTCGCTGATTTTTAACCTGGATATCAAGGGCGCGCTGCAGCCGGCGGTATTGCCAAGCGTGCTGGCGCTGGTGATGACGGCGGTGTTCGACGCCACCGGCACCATTCGCGCGGTGGCCGGGCAGGCCAATCTGTTGGATAAGGATGGCCAGATTATCAACGGCGGCCGCGCGCTGACCGCGGATTCCCTGAGCAGTATCTTTTCGTCGCTGGTGGGCGCGTCCCCGGCCGCGGTCTATATCGAATCCGCCGCCGGGACCGCCGCCGGCGGCAAGACCGGGCTGACCGCGACCATTGTCGGCCTGCTGTTCCTGGTGATCCTGTTTTTATCGCCGCTGTCTTATCTGGTGCCGGCGTACGCCACAGCACCCGCGCTGATGTATGTCGGCCTGCTGATGCTCAGCAACGTCGCCAAACTGGATTTCAGCGATTTTGTCGACGCGATGTCGGGACTGCTGTGCGCGACCTTTATCGTGCTGACCTGCAATATCGTCACCGGTATCATGCTGGGCTTCGGATCGCTGGTTATCGGCCGGGTTTTTGCCGGGGAATGGCGCAGGCTTAACGTCGGCACGGTGCTTATCGCCGTGGCGCTGGTCACGTTTTACGCCGGCGGCTGGGCTATCTGAGGGGTTTAATGCCGGCGTGACGCGGCTACCCGCCGTCGCGCGGGTTATTTGCGCAGCTTTATCTTGCTTCCAGGCCGCGCCGGTTTCTTTAACCGGCGCGGTTTTTTATTGCTATCCCGGCGCCGCTACCCGATCGGGGGATAAAAAAAAACCGCCCATGGCCGATAACAGGTTTTTAACTTTTGGCAAAATGATCTACTATCAAAACTCGCGTTTCAGGCCAGGACCCCGCTCCAGGGCCAGACGGTAAACGTTGCCAGAAGGACAGACTAAGGTAAGCATGGAAATCTTTTTTACAATTCTGATCCTCACCTTGATTGTATCCCTGTCGGGTGTGATTACGCGTATTTTGCCGTTTCAAATTCCCCTGCCGTTAATGCAGATTGCGCTGGGCGCGCTGCTGGCCTGGCCGCAGTTCGGCCTGCACGTGGATTTTAACCCGGAGCTGTTCCTGGTGCTGTTTATCCCGCCGCTGCTGTTCGCCGACGGCTGGAAAACCCCGGCGCGGGAATTTTTACGCCACGGCGGCGAAATCGTGGCGCTGGCCCTGGTGCTGGTGCTGATTACCGTGGTCGGGGTCGGTTACCTGATTTACTGGATGGTGCCCGGCATTCCGCTGGTGGCGGCGCTGGCGCTGGCGGCGGTATTGTCGCCCACCGATGCCGTGGCGCTTTCCGGCATCGTCGGCGAAGGCCGCATCCCCAAGAAGCTGATGGACATCCTGCAGGGCGAGGCGCTGATGAACGATGCGTCCGGCCTGGTCTCGCTGAAGTTCGCCATTGCCGTGGCCATGGGCACCATGGTGTTTACTGTGGGCGGCGCCACGCTTGAGTTCGTGAAAGTGGCGGCCGGCGGTTTACTGGCCGGCGTGGCGGTGACCTGGGCCTATAGCAAGTCGTTGCGGCTGATCAACCGCTGGAGCGGCGACGACCCCGCCACCCAAACGGTATTGCTGCTGTTGTTGCCCTTCGCCTCCTACCTGATAGCCGAACATCTCGGCGTGTCCGGTATCCTGGCGGCGGTGGCCTCCGGCATGACCATCGGCCAGTCCGGCATTATCCGCAACGCGCCGCTGGCCATGCGCCTGCGCGCCAATAGCGTCTGGGCGATGCTGGAGTTCGTGTTTAACGGCATGGTGTTTATCCTGCTGGGCCTGCAGTTCCCGGAAATCCTGGCCACCTCCATTACCCAGGCCGAGCTGGATCCGACCATCGAAACCTGGATGCTGTTTACCGATATCGTAGTGATCTATGCGGCGCTGATGCTGCTGCGGTTCGTCTGGCTATTGTTGATGAAAAAATTCAGCCAGCGGTTTTTGCATAAACGGCCGATGGTGTTTGGCGACTACAGCATGCGCGAAATCCTTATCGCCTCCTTTGCCGGGGTGCGCGGCGCCATCACCCTGGCCGGCGTGTTGTCGATCCCGCTGCTGCTGAGCGACGGCGCCGCGTTTCCTTCCCGCTACCAACTGGTGTTTATCGCCGCCGGGGTGATCCTGTTTTCGCTGATCTGCGGGGTGGTCGCCCTACCGCTGCTGCTGCGCGGCATCGTGGTATCGGATAAGGCGCTGAACCGCAAGGAAGAGCGCATGGCGCGCGCCGCCGCCGCCGAGGTGGCTATTGAAAGCCTGCGTAAAATGCAGGAGCGGCTGGCCAACGATAACGAAGAAAATATCGACACCCAGCTGCTTAACGAGGTTAGCGCGCGGGTTGTCGGCAACCTGCGCCGGCGCGTCGACGGCAAAAGCGATCAGGGCGACGCGCTGCTGGCGGAAAACCTGGAGCGGCGCATGCGGCTCAATGCGCTGCGCGCCGAACGGGGCGAGTATTATCATCTGCGCGCCCAGCAGAAAATCAGCAATGAAACCCTGATGAAGCTGCTGCACGATCTGGATTTGCTCGAGGCGCTGCTCATCGAGCGGGAATAGTGCCCGGGGGCGTCCGGCGGGGAAGCGCGCTGATGTCCGTTTATGGCCGCGTGCGGCTATCCGCTGGCGTGCCGTTTAGCGCGCATCGGCGGGTTTCGGCTGCGGCCAATGCTGGCGGCAGGCGGTTATCCAGGCCTGGGCGCCATGGGACAGATAACTGTCCTGGCGCCAAATAAGCCCCAGTCGCCACATCATCAACGGCGCTACCGGCAGCGACAGCAGCCGGGTTTTGTCCAGCCGCCGGCAGATGGGCTCGGGCAGGATGGCGATGCCGATGCCCGCTTCCACCATGGCCGCCAGAAAATCCCATTGCCCGCTGCGCACAGCGATTTGCGCCGTGATGCCCCCGGCCTGGAAGGCGGTCATCAACTGCCGGTAAAGCGCAAAATCCTCGTTATAGATTAATATCGGCCAGCTCCCCAACTCGGCAAAAGGCACTGTGTCGCGCCTGAGCCACGGCGCTGCGCGCGGCACCACCGCGCATAACGGGTGGCCAAACAGGGGCAATATGGCCAGGGCGGCTTCGGTATCAGGCGTCAGCGCGGTCAGCGCCACATCCAGCTCGCCGGACAATACCGCCTGCTGTACCGTCAAACCGCCAAACTCGGCGATCTGCAATTCTATACCGGGGTACTGGCGGCGGAAATCGCGGATCAGATCCGCCATCTGCGTACCGACCATGGGGGGAATGCCCAGCCGCAGGCGGCCTTTTTTCAGCGAGCCGATATCCTCCAGCTCCGTCTCCAGCTGGCGGAATTGATCCAGAATGCCCAGCCCGCGGTGATACACCGCCTGCCCGCTGTCGGTCAGGCGCAGCCTGCGTCCCTCGCGGATCAGCAACGTGCAGTCCAGCTCCTCCTCCAGATGTTTGAGCATTTTGCTGATGGTGGGCTGGGTAACGAATAAGCTTTGCGCCGCGCGCGTAAAGCTTTGCTGTTTGACCACTTCCACAAAATATCGCAGGGTGCGGATATCCATGACTATTCCAATGGGTAATGATATCCATGATATTAATTCATTTTAAGCAAGTTTACCCGTCCGCCTATAATGCCGTTTCTTCGAAGCAAAAAAGGATGCTGTCATGCTGTCGCAAGGGCGCCTGAACCTGCCGCCGCGCGTGCTGCAATATCAACTCCCGGTCCAGGTGGGGTTGTATATCGGCCTGTTCCTGATAGCCCAGCAATTGGTGGCGCGTTTTCATCTGCCGCTGCCCGCCAATGTGGTGGGCATGTTTATGCTGCTGGCGCTGATTTTATCGGGTATCGTGCCGGTGGCGTGGGTGGCGGCCGGGGCGCGCTGGCTGTTGGCGGAAATGTTGCTGTTTTTCGTCCCCGCCGTGGTGGCGGTGATTAATTATACCCAATTGCTGATGCTGGACGGCTGGCGTATTTTTGTGGTGATTGCCATCAGCACCGTGCTGGTGCTGGGGGTTACCGGCCTGGTGGTCGACCGGGTGTATCGTTTTGAGCTGTGGCTGGCGCGCCAAAAGGCCCGACATGATTAATCTGATCCTGGGTCTGGCTTGTTTATTAGTGACCTTGGTGCTGTATTTCGCTAATAAGCACCTTTATCGCCTTCATCACCACCTGATGCTGATGCCGCTGATTTTTACCCCCGCGGTGCTGGTGGCATTGCTGGCGGTAAACCCATGTGTCCTATCAGCACTATCTGGTGGAAACCCATTGGTTGTTATGGCTGTTGGGCCCTGCCACCATCGCGTTTGCGGTGCCGGTATACGAAAACCTGGCGATTATCCGCCAGCATTGGCTGTCGCTTTGCGCCGGCGTTATCGCCGCGACCCTAACGGCGGTCATCAGCTCGGTATGGCTGGCGCGTCTGCTGGCGTTGCCCGAGGTTATCCAGCGCAGCCTGGCGGTGCGTTCCATCACCACGCCGTTCGCGCTCGAGGCGGCCCGGCAGATGGGCGGCCAGCCGGATCTGGTGGCGCTGTTCGTGGTGATCACCGGCGTGTTCGGCATGGCGATGGGCGATATTGTTTTTTTGCGTTTGTCGGTCACGGGCAAGATGGCCAAAGGCGCCGGCCTCGGCGCGTCATCCCACGGCGCGGGCACCGCGCGCGCCTATGAGCTGGGCCGGGAGGAGGGCGTGGTGTCGAGCCTGGTGATGATGCTGGCGGGAGTGCTTACGGTGATGGTGGCGCCGCTGATTGGGCGGGTGATGTGGTAAAGCCGCATCAGTAAGTTGATTTTATGGGTAAAAGACTTGAGTGGCGCGGGCGCCGGACGCGCGCTGGTAAAGGCGGTCCGTCCGCACGGACCGCCGGGCCGCTTGCCTGCGCCGGGCAATTCCTCTATCGCCCAGTCCATGGCACGCGTAACCCTGCCTAGGCGATGGAAACCCCACCGGCGGTCGCAAGCGACACCTTTATCGCCGCCGCGATCAGGCCTTTTTGAATGCGGCCGGGGCCGGTGTTTCCGGCCGCACGGCGTTGGGTTCGCGCACGCCGGTCTGCGAGCGGATAAACTGGGCGAAGAACAGCGCGCGCTCGCTGGCGCCCTGCGCCGAGGTATCGGTAATCGAAAACACCCAGATACCGATAAACGCCACCAGCATCGAGAACAGCGCCGGATATTCATACGGATAAATCGGCGCGGCATGGCCCAGCACCTGCACCCAGACGGTCGGCCCCAGGATCATCAGCATCACGGCGGTAATCAACCCCAGCCAGCCGCCCACCATGGCTCCGCGCGTGGTGAGCTTCGACCAGTACATCGACAGCAGGATAATGGGGAAGTTACAGCTGGCGGCAATGGAGAAGGCCAGCCCGACCATAAAGGCGATGTTCTGCTTTTCAAAGGCAATGCCCAGCGCAATGGCGACGATGCCCAGGATCACCACGGTGATTTTTGACACCCTGAGCTCGTCGCGTTCGGTGGCGTTGCCGCGCTTGATGACGCTGGCGTAAAGATCGTGGGAAACCGCCGACGCCCCGGCCAGGGTCAGTCCCGCCACCACCGCAAGGATAGTGGCGAAAGCCACCGCCGAGATAAAGCCCAGGAAGAAGTTGCCGCCCACGGCGTTCGCCAGGTGGATGGCCGCCATATTGGCGCCGCCCAATAACGCGCCGGAGCTGTCCTTAAACACCGGGTTGGCGCCGACCAGCAAAATAGCGCCGAAACCGATGATAAAGGTTAAAAAGTAAAAATAACCCATAAAACCGGTGGCGTAGAGCACGCTCTTGCGCGCTTCCTTGGCGTCGCTGACGGTAAAAAAGCGCATCAGGATATGGGGCAGGCCGGCGGTGCCGAACATCAGCGCCAGTCCCAGCGAGAGCGCGGAGATGGGATCGGAGACCAGCCCGCCGGGGCGCATGATGGCGGCGCCTTTGCTATGCACCTTCATGGCCTCGGAAAACAGCGTGTCAAAACTGAAGTGGACGGTTTTCATCACCATCAGCGCGATAAACGTGGCCCCCGCCAGCAACAGCACCGCTTTGATAATCTGCACCCAGGTGGTGGCCAGCATGCCGCCGAACAGCACATACATCACCATCAGGATGCCGACCAGCACCACCGCCACATGGTAATTCAGGCCGAACAGCAGCTGGATAAGCTTACCCGCGCCCACCATCTGGGCAATCAGGTACAGCGCCACCACCACCAGCGAACCGCAGGCGGACAGGGTACGAATCGGCATTTGCTTAAGGCGGTAGGAAGCCACGTCGGCAAAGGTATAGCGGCCGAGGTTGCGCAACCGTTCGGCGATCAAGAACAGGATAATCGGCCAGCCGACCAGGAAACCCAGCGAATAGATCAGGCCGTCATAACCCGAGGTATACACCAGCGCGGAAATACCGAGAAACGACGCCGCCGACATATAGTCGCCGGAGATGGCCAGACCGTTTTGCAGGCCGGTGATATTGCCGCCGGCGGTGTAATAGTCCTTGCGCGAGCGGGTCCGTTTCGAGGCCCAATAGGTGATATACAGCGTCATGGCGACAAACAGCACGAACAGGATGATGGCCTGGATGTTCAGCGGCTGCCGGTCCCCCGGCGCCGCCTGTGCCAGCAGGGGAAAGGCCAACAGCAAGCCCGCGGGGAATCTGATGAATTTATGCATCGTACCGTACCTCGCGCAGGAGCTGTTGGGTCAGGCGTTCAAATTCGCCATTGGCGCGGATGACATAAACCGCGGTCAGGACAAATGAGAGGATGATAATGCCGACACCTATCGGGATACCGCGCGTGATGCTGGTCCCCTCATGGATCGGCGTGCCCAGCCAGCCCGGCGCAAAGGCGATCAGCATGATAAAACCATAGTAGATCATAAGCATTATCAACGAGAGCAGCACCGCAAAATGCTGTCGTTTGGCCACCAGTTCCTTGAAGTGTGGGTTACTCGCTATCCTTTGATAAATGACGTCATTCATCAGGGACTCTCCAGTAGGGTAGAGGTAAAGATCGGAAAGCGCCGTCCGGAGACGGCGGAGTTTTTATGAAGGCATATCCATGGATTGTTTTTCTTCTAACAGCTTTTCAACGACGCCCGGATCGGCAAGCGTCGAGGTGTCGCCCAGATTACTGGTGTCGCCGGCGGCAATTTTGCGCAGGATGCGGCGCATAATCTTGCCGGAGCGGGTTTTAGGCAATGAATCGGTCCAGTGCAGGATATCCGGGGTGGCGATGGAGCCAATTTCCTTGCGCACCCAGCGCTTCACCTCGTTATACAGTTCGGCGGTGGGCATTTCGCCGTGGTTTAGGGTAATGTAGGCGTAAATAGCCTGGCCTTTGATCGCATGCGGAATACCGACCACCGCCGCCTCGGCGATTTTCGGATGCGATACCAGCGCCGACTCGATTTCCGCGGTGCCGAGGCGGTGGCCGGACACATTCAGCACATCGTCCACCCGGCCGGTGATCCAGAAATAACCGTCTTCATCGCGCCTGGCCCCGTCGCCGCTGAAATACATGCCTTTAAAGGTGGAAAAATAGGTTTGCTCGAAGCGGTCGTGATCGCCATACAGGGTGCGCGCCTGCCCCGGCCAGGAATCGGTGATCACCAGGTTTCCCTCGCCGGCGCCTTCCTGGATAGCGCCGCCGTTATCCACCAGCGCGGGCTGGACGCCAAAAAACGGCAGGGTGGCGGAGCCGGCCTTCAGCGCCACGGCCCCCGGCAAGGGCGTGATCATGAAACCGCCGGTTTCGGTTTGCCACCAGGTATCCATGATTGGGCATTTGGCGTTGCCGATTTTATGGTAATACCATTCCCAGGCTTCCGGGTTGATGGGTTCGCCCACCGACCCCATGATGCGCAGGGATGCGCGGCTTGTGCCCTCGATGGCCTTGTCGCCCTCGGCCATCAGCGCGCGGATGGCGGTCGGCGCCGTGTACAGGATATTGACCTGGTGTTTATCCACCACCTGGGCCATGCGCCGGGCGTCGGGCCAGTTCGGCACCCCTTCGAACATCAGGGTGATGGCGCCGCAGGCCAGCGGGCCGTAAAGCAAATAGCTGTGGCCGGTTACCCAGCCCACGTCGGCGGTGCACCAGTAAATATCGCCGGGATGATAATCAAAGACATATTTAAAGGTCATGGCGGCGTAGACCAGGTAACCGCCGCTGGTATGCAGCACGCCTTTGGGTTTACCGGTCGAGCCGGAGGTGTAAAGGATAAACAGCGGATCCTCGGCGTTCATTGCCGCCGGCGGGCAGTCGTCAGCGGCGCGCGCCACCGCGTCATGCCACCAGAGATCGCGCCCCTCGGTCCAGTCGATGTCTTTACCGGTGCGCTTAAAGACAATTACCCGTTCTATGGTTTTTACCGTCGGGTTTTTCAGCGCGTCGTCGATATTCTTTTTCAAGGGGATCTTGCGCCCGGCGCGAATGCCTTCGTCGGCAGTGATCACCAGTTTGGCGCTGGAGTCGACAATCCGTCCGGCAATGGCCTCGGGGGAAAAGCCGCCGAAGATCACCGAATGTATCGCCCCGATACGGGCGCAGGCCAGCATCGCCACCGCCGCTTCCGGCACCATGGGCATGTAAATCGCCACCACATCGCCTTTGGCGACGCCTTGCTCTTTCAGTACATTGGCGAAGCGACACACCGCCTGATGCAGTTGCCGGTAGGTCAGGGTCTCGCTTTCGCGGGCGTCGTCCCCTTCCCAGATAATGGCGGTCTGATCGCCGCGTTCCGCCAGGTGCCGGTCCAGGCAGTTGGCGGATACATTGAGGGTTCCGTCTTCGAACCAGCGGATTCGCACGTGGCCGGGGTCGAAAGAGGTATTTTTCACCCTTTGGTAAGGCGTGATCCAATCAATAATCTTGCCCTGTTCACCCCAGAAGGTATCGGGGTCGGTGACAGACTGTTGATAAAGCTGGCGATATTGCTCCTGGGATAACAGGGCGCGTTGCGCAATCGCGTCGGGAATCGGGTACGTATGGGGATGGCTCATGGTTTCCTCCTTGGATTTGTTAATAATATGTCAAGCGAGGGTTAATTGAACCTGCCCTGAGGGCTTTGTTTCTTTTTTGCGCGTTAGATCACGCAGCAAAACTGAGGTTTTACCTCAGTGTACAAAAATCTGCCGCGAACTGAACTTTTTGTCCGTTTGTAGGGAGTTTATTTATCATACATAAATATTTTTTTGGTCGCTTTTTCATCGCCGATTAAAGCGCCAAAAAAGAAAAATAAGGACCGAAAAGAGAAGGGTAAACCTGATTATAATGCGTAAATGGATAAAATTTATCAAATTATAACAAACGGTTATATGAGATATTAGGCCTAATTCCACCGCAATAAGTTAAATCGTCGCCAACTCCCTATAAATCAGCGCTTGCATTCGGGCTTTTCAAGATGGTACAGAGTGACGTCCTTTTTTTTAGGCAGTCTGTAAACAGGCTCCGCCGCGTCCGATGACAGGGCGCTAAAAAATGCGCGCGACGACGTATTCAGGCCGCAATCGGCCACGACGGAATCACTTCGGGAAATTGTAAATGTTATGAAAAAGTTAAAAATTAGTCTTGCCTGGCAAATTCTCCTGGCCCTGATCCTGGGCATCGGCGCCGGGGCGTTGCTGCATAACCAGATTGAAGCCAGGGTATGGTTTATCGGCAATATTCTTGCGCCGGCGGGCGATATTTTTATCCGTCTTATCAAGATGATCGTGGTGCCTATTGTTATCTCCACGCTGATTGTGGGCATTGCGGGCGTCGGCGATGCGAAAAAGCTTGGACGCCTGGGCCTGAAGACCATTGTTTATTTCGAGATTATCACCACCCTTGCCATTGTGTTGGGCATTACGCTTGCCAACGTGTTCCAGCCGGGGCACGGGATTGATATGTCCACGCTTGCGGCGGTGGATATTTCCCAATATGAAAAGACCACGGAACAGGTGCAAAGCGGCAACCATAGCCTGGTGGGCACGCTGCTTTCGCTGATCCCGCCGAATATTTTCGCCGCCATGGCGCGCGGCGATATGCTGCCGATTATTTTTTTCTCGGTGTTGTTCGGTTTGGGTCTGGCGGCTTTGCCCGGCGAGACCAAGACGCCGCTGCTTAATGTGTTTAAGGCCGTGGCCGAGACCATGTTTAAAGTGACCCATATGATCATGCGCTATGCGCCGGTGGGGGTATTCGCCTTGATTGCGGTGACGGTGGCCAATTTTGGTTTTGCCTCGCTGCTGCCGCTGGCCAAGCTGGTGCTGTTGGTGTATGCCGCGATCCTGTTTTTTGCCCTGGTGGTGTTGGGGCTGGTGGCGCGGTTGTGCCATTTGCGCATCTGGACGCTGATCCGCATCCTGAAGGAGGAGCTGATCCTGGCCTATTCCACCGCCAGTTCGGAAAGCGTGCTGCCGCGTATTATCGAGAAGATGGAAGCCTATGGCGCGCCTGCGGCAATCACCAGTTTTGTGGTGCCGACCGGGTATTCCTTTAACCTGGACGGTTCCACGCTGTACCAGAGCATCGCGGCTATTTTTATCGCCCAGCTGTATGGTATCGATCTGTCCATCGGCCAGGAAATCGTGCTGGTGTTGACCCTGATGGTGACGTCCAAGGGGATTGCCGGCGTGCCGGGGGTGTCTTTTGTGGTGCTGCTGGCGACGCTTGGCAGCGTGGGTATTCCGTTGGAGGGGCTGGCGTTTATCGCCGGCGTCGATCGCATTTTGGATATGGCTCGTACCGCCCTGAACGTGGTGGGCAACGCGCTGGCGGTGCTGGTGATAGCCAAGTGGGAAAACCAGTTCGATAGCGATAAGGCCCTGGCGTATGAACAGCAGGTACTGATGCTAAAGACGTCGGCCGCGACGCCCTTCTGAAGGCGGCGCGCGCTCCCTTTAACATGCCTTCTGTCGGTTTGGTGACGGCGGGCCCAGCGTGCCGTGGGGCGCTCGGTCGGGCGGGAAAAGCACGCCCGATTCGACCCCATTGGCACGCTCTCCCTTTAACACGTTTGCTTTGAGATGGGTGTTGGCGGGCATACCCTGCCATGGGGCGCTCGGTCGGGCGGGAAAAGCACGCCCGATTCGACCCCATTGGCACGCTCTCCCTTTAACACGTTTGCTTTGAGATGGGTGTTGGCGGGCATACCCTGCCATGGGGCCTCGGTCGGGCGGGAAAAGCACGCCCGATTCGACCCCATTGGCACGCTCTCCCTTTAACACGTTTGCTTTGAGATGGGTGTTGGCGGGCATACCCTGCCATGGGGCCTCGGTCGGGCGGGAAAAGCACGCCCGATCCGACCCCATCGGCATGCTCTCCCTTTAACACGGCTTCTGTCGGTTTGGTGATGGCGGGCCCAGCGTGCCGTGGGGCGCTCGGTCGGGCGGGAAAAGCACGCCCGATTCGACCCCATTGGCACGCTCTCCCTTTAACACGTTTGCTTTGAGATGGGTGTTGGCGGGCATACCCTGCCATGGGGCGCTCGGTCGGGCGGGAAAAGCACGCCCGATTCGACCCCATTGGCACGCTCTCCCTTGAACACGTTTGCTTTGAGATGGGTGTTGGCGGGCATACCCTGCCATGGGGCCTCGGTCGGGCGGGAAAAGCACGCCCGATTCGACCCCATTGGCACGCTCTCCCTTGAACACGTCTGCTTTGAGATGGGTGTTGGCGGGCATACCCTGCCATGGGGCGCTCGGTCGGGCGGGAAAAGCACGCCCGATTCGACCCCATCGGCATGCTCTCCCTTTAACACGACTTCTGTCGGTCTGGTGATGGCGGGCCCAGCGTGCCGTGGGTGCGTTAACCTTTGCGGTGCAATAGGCGATACAGCGCCGGGATCACCAGCATCGACAGCAGCGGCGCGCTGACCATGCCGCCGATCATCGGCGCGGCGATGCGTTGCATCACCTCGGATCCGACGCCGCCCCCCCACATGATGGGCAGCAGCCCGGCCATGATGGTGGCCACCGTCATCACCTTGGGGCGTACGCGCAGCACCGCGCCTTCGCGGATGGCCGCCAGCAGTTGAGCCTCGCTGAGCGGTTCGTTGCCGGTGCGATGGTTTTCCATGGCATGATTAAGGTACAGCACCATAATCACCCCGAACTCCGCCGCCACCCCCGCCAGGGCGATAAAGCCCACCGCCGCCGCCACCGACAGATTATAATGCAGCAGGTAAAGCAGCCAGACGCCCCCAATCAGGGCAAAGGGCAGCGTGCCCATAATCAGCAGCGCGTCCCTGACCCGGCCGAAGGTGACATACAGCAGGACAAAAATAATCGCCAGCGTAAAGGGCAGCACGATTTTCAGCTTGGCGCTGGCGCGCTCCAGGTATTCAAATTGCCCCGACCAGCTTAACGAGACGCCTTCCGGCAGCTTGACCTGCTGCGCCACCGTCCGCTGCATTTCCTGCACGGCGGATTTGAGATCGCGGCCGCGTAAATCGACGTAGATCCAGTCCGACAGGCGGGCGTTCTCGCTTTTTAGCATCGGCGGGCCTTCGCTGACGCGGATATCCGCCAGATCGGCCAGGCTGACCTGCGCGCCCCCGGCAGTCACTACCGGCAAGTCGCGCAGTTTCTGCACCGAGTCGCGCAGCTCGCGCGGATAACGTACGTTGATGGGGAAACGTTCGCGGCCTTCAATGGTCTCGCCGATATTATCACCGCCGATAACCGCCGCCACGATGGACTGCAGTTCACCCACCGACACGCCGTAGCGGGCGGCGCGCACCCGATCGATATTGATATCGATATAGCGCCCGCCGTTGAGCCGTTCCGCCAGCGCGGAGGTGACGCCGGGGACGTTTTTCACCACCCGTTCGATCTGCTGGGCCACCGCCTCGACCTGCTCGATATTATTGCCGTTCACTTTGATCCCCACCGGGCTTTTAATCCCGGTGGCCAGCATATCGAGCCGGTTGCGGATGGGGGGCACCCAGATATTGGCTACCCCCGGCAGCGACACCGTCCGGTCCAGTTCCTGCACCAGCTTATCGGTGGTCATGCCGGGCCGCCATTGATCCCTGGGCTTGAAATGGATGGTGGTTTCCAGCATGGTCAGCGTCGCCGGGTCGGTGGCGGTTTCGGCGCGTCCCGCCTTGCCGAAAACAGTGGCCACTTCCGGCACGGTTTTAATCAGCCGGTCGGTTTGCTGCAACAGCCGGGCGGCTTCCCGCGCCGATATGCCGGGCAGCGTGGAGGGCATATATAATAAATCCCCCTCGTCCAGCGCCGGCATAAACTCGGTGCCCAGGCGGCTGAGCGGCAGCAGGGTGACCACCAGCAGCGCCAGCGACAGGGCAAGCGTGGTTTTCGGCCACGCCAAAACCTTGTCCAGCAGCGGCTGATACATGCGGATTAGCCCCCGGTTGAGCGGGTTGGCGTGTTCGTCCGGGATACGCCCACGGATAAAGTACCCCATCAATACCGGCACCAGGGTAATGCCCAGTCCCGCCGAGATCGCCATGGCATAGGTTTTGGTGAACGCCAGCGGGCCGAACATCTTGCCCTCCTGCGCCTCCAGTGAAAATACCGGAATAAAGGACAGGGTGATGATCAGCAGGCTGCAAAACAGCGCCGGCCCCACCTCGGTGGATGCGCGGGCGGAGATTTCCCAGTAATCCTCGCTTTTCGGCGTCTGTCCGGGATGATCGTGCCGCCATTTCTCCAGCACCTTGTGCATATTTTCAATCATGACTATCGCCGCGTCCACCATGGCGCCGATGGCGATGGCGATGCCGCCGAGCGACATGATATTGGCGTTAACCCCCTGGTAATGCATGACGATAAAGGCGCCGAGGATGCCCAGCGGCAGGGTGATGATCGCCACCAGCGCCGAACGGAAGTGAAACAGGAACAGGCTGCACACCAGCGCCACGACGATAAACTCTTCCAGCAGCTTATGGGAGAGGGTTTCTATGGCCTGCTTGATAAGGCTGGAACGGTCATAGACCGGCACGATTTGCACGCCTGGCGGCAGGCTGCGGCGCACCTCGTTCAGCTTTTGTTTGACCGCGTTGATGGTCTCCAGCGCATTTTTGCCATAGCGCATGATAACAATGCCGCCGGCCACTTCCCCCTCGCCGTTCAGTTCGGCCACGCCGCGCCGCATTTCAGGACCCAGGCGGATATCGGCCACATCGGACAGCAACACCGGCACGCCGCCGCGCGAGGTGATGACGATATGATCAAAATCCTCCGGGGTTTTAAGGTAACCGGCGGCGCGCACCATATATTCGGCCTCGCTCATTTCCAGTACCGATCCGCCGCCCTCCTGGTTGGCTTGCTTAACCGCGTCGATGACCTGCTGGTGAGACAGGTTAAGCGCCCGCAGCCGGTCCGGTTTCAGCAGGATTTGGTATTGGCGCACCATGCCGCCGACGCTGGCCACTTCCGACACGTTCGGCACGGTTTTCAATTCGAATTTCAGCACCCAATCCTGGATGGCGCGCAGATCGGCCAGGCTGTGGCGCCCGGTTTTATCCACCAGCGCGTATTCATAGACCCAGCCGACGCCGGTGGCGTCCGGCCCAAGGCTGGCCTTGGCCTCCGCCGGCAGCGTAGACTGCACCTGGCTGAGATACTCAAGCACCCTAGATCGCGCCCAGTAGGGATCGGTGCCGTCCGCGAACAGGATATAGACATAGGCGTCGCCAAACATCGAGAAGCCGCGCACGGTGGTGGCGCCGGGCACCGACAGCATGGTGGTGGTCAGCGGATAGGTCACCTGATCCTCCACCACCTGCGGCGCCTTGCCGGGATAACTGACGCGGATAATCACCTGTACGTCGGACAGGTCGGGCAGCGCGTCCACCGGCATACGCTGCAAAGACCAGATGCCCCAGGCGGTCAGCAGCCCGGCGGCCAGCAGCACCAGCAGACGGTTGCGCAGCGACCAGCGAATGATAAAGGCGATCATTTGGCACTCCCCAGCGGCATCATTTGGGTGATGCGCGCACCGCTGTCGTCAAGCGTAAAGTGGAACATGACACGGCTGCCGACGGCGATGCCCTTGGGCAGTCCGCCCGCGGGCAGGATAAAATCCATGGTCATCGGCGGCCAGTTCAGGCCGGGCACGGCATGGTGCGACAACGTCGCCATTTCGCCGTTAACCGCGTCGATAACGCCCTCGGTGGCATATTCCTGCGCGGCGCCGGGCGGCGGCGATTGCGTCGCGGCGCTGTCAGCCGGCGTAGCGGCGGACGGGGGGGCATCATCCGCGCCGGCGCCAGGATTTACGCCGGTTGCCGCCGGCGAAGAGGCATCCGTATCGTCCGCCATCTGCGGCAGAGCGCTGCGCAGGCTGGCTTCGGAATCAATCAGGAACTGGCCCGAGGTGACCACCCGATCGCCGGCGGCCAGCCCTTTACGCACTTCCACCCAGTCGCCGAACTCCCGGCCGGCGATAACGCTTACCGGGGTGAAATGCCCGTCGCCCTTGGCCAGCAGCACGGTATTGCGGCTGCCGGTCTGGATCAGCGCGTCCTGCGGCATGGTCAACACCGTTTCGCCCCGCGCCGCCTGCGCCAGGCGGATGTTAAGGTACATGCCGGGCTGCAGCTTGCCGTCATGATTTTCCAGCGCGATGCGCGCCCGGTAGGTGCGGGTGGCGTTATCCACCACCGGCAGCATTTCCGCAATCCGGCCGTGAAACAGGTCCCCCGGCCAGCGTGACGTCGTGGCCTGGATATCGCTGCCGGGCTGGAGGGCCCCGGCCTGGGATTCAGGATAATCCACCACCACCCAGACCGGATCGAGCGAGCTGAGTTCAAACATCGCCTGGGACGTGCCGACCTGGCTGCCTTCGCGCACCTCCAGGCGGCTGATAAAACCCTGCTCCGGCGCCCGTACTTCGATACGGGTTTGCGGTCGGCCGGTTTTTTCAATAGCGCGGATAATGTCCTCCGGCATAAACAGCAGTTGCAGACGCTGGCGCGCCGCGGCGGTGAGCGACGCATCCCCCAAATGCCGCACCGCCAGATACTCCTGCTGGGCGGCGCTCCATTCCGGAATCCACAGCCGCGCCAGCGGCTGGTCCTTTTTCACCAACTGCTGCTCGGCGCGGACATAGAGTTTTTCCACCAGACCGTTGGCGCGCGCCGGTATCACCTGTATTCCCCGATCGTCAATGCTGACGGTGCCGAACGCCTCGAAACGCGGCTGCACGGTTCTCAATGCCACCGTGCCCAGGCGCACGCCCAGGTTTTGCTGCTGGCGGGCGCTGACGGTCACTCCGCCGTCCTGCTGCGTCTCGTCGGCATAACGCGGCGTCAACGGCATATCCATAAACGGCGATTTGCCGGGTTTATCAAAGCGCTGTGCCGGCGACATGGGGTCGTACCAATACAGTACCCGGCGGCCGCTGTCGGCCGCGGGATTGGCCTGGGCCGGCGTGCTTGCCGCTTCCGGCGGCCGGCGCAGGAAATAACCGGCGGCAAAGGCGGCGCAGAGCGCGGCCAGGGCCAGGACGACGGCGACGGTACGTCCGGTGGTAATACGGTTCATGACCTGTTCTCCTGCGGGATAAGATAACGAATGGCGGCCCAGCTTTGCGCCAGTTCCCTGGCGGCGCGGGTTTCATTCTGCTCGCTGGCCAGCAGGGCGCTGCGCGCGCCCAGCAGTTCGGCGAGCGTGGCGCTGCCGGCGCGATACTGCGCCTGCATCAGCTGCAGTCGCTGCTTTTGCAGCGGCAGTACCTCGTCCCGCTGCCGCAGCCAGCGGGCCTGGGCGGCCTGGTACTGGGCCACCAGGATATTCAGCTGCGCGGTATGATCCCGAATGGTCTGCGCCAGGCGATCGTTGGCCTCGAAGGTACGCGACTGGTCGGCGGCATGATCCTTATCCTGCCGTTGCGACTGGAACAGCGGCAGATCGACGGTAAACATAATGCCGGCCATATCGTCGCGGCCGCTGTCGCGCTTGCCGTAATACACTTCCACGCCGACATCCGGAATCGCCGCCACCGCCGACTGCGCGGAACGGGCCTGCGAGACTTCCGCCTCGCGCCGCGCCTGCACTATTTCAGGATGCTGGTTCACACCCTGGGCCAGTGCCTGCGGATCGGCCGGCAGGCGGTCGAACCGCGGCAGGGGGCCGGCGGTCTGGATACGATCGATGCCGGTCAGCTGCATCAGGCGCGCCTGCGCCATCGCCACGTCCCGCTGCGCGTCGGTAAGCGCATCGCGCATATCGATCACCACCAGGCGGCCGTCCAGCACCGCGCCGGCGCTGCCCCCGCCGGCTATCGCCGCCTTCTGCACCGCGATCTGCCGTTCGCTTTCCGTCAGCAGATGGGTCGCCGCCTCGACCGCCTGTTGCGACAGGGCCAAATCCAGCCAGGCCTGGGCGGTATCCCGCTGCAGCTGCGCGCGCAGGTTTTGATAACCGGCGGCGGTGGAGGCCGCCTCGGCCCTGATCGCGTCCGCTTTGCGTTCGCGTTTGGTACTGCTGACATAATCCTGCATGACGCCGATGCGCTGCATGGTCATGTCTTCACGGGTAAAACGCCGGGCATTGCCGCCGCCCACCGGCAGGTTATCAATGCCGAATTTCAGCTTGGGGTCGGGCAGCTGCAGGGCGGAATCGGCCATATTTTCCAGCGCCTGGCGCTGATGAAGGTTGGCGGAAAGATCCGCCGAATAGCGTTCGGCCCGGGCCAGCGTCTCATCCAGGCTCATTTGCGCCGCGGGAGCCGCGGCGGAAACGAACAGCATGAGGACCAGCCACGTCCGGGAGGAGCATGGTAGCAACATAACGATCCTCGCTTACTGCTGGAGAGAATGAATGGCGGTGAGCGTATAGCCCTGGGCGTCCTGGCGGAAACTGAAATCCACCTGCGTGCCGGCGGCCAGCTTTCCTGCGTCCAGGTCGGCCGGCACGGCGAAGGTCATGGTCATCGGCGGCCATTTCAGCGCCGCAATGGCCTGATGGGCAATGGCCACATGCTGGTTATCCCAGCGCTTGATAATGCCGCTTGCATGGTAGTCGGCGGGGGAGGTGTTAACGTTTGACGCGGCCGTGACGCCGTGATCATGATGCATACCGGGCATATCGCCCATACCGGCCATGTCGTCGGCAAACGCGGGCAAGGCAAAAACAGAAACAGCGGAGAGAACAACAATAAATAATGTGCGCATTGCATTGATTCCTGAACATAAGTCATCCACTACCGTCGCGTTCAGGCGACGGCAACCGTTGGCGTTATGTCAGGATCTATAACCGGTACCGGCAGAATTGAATCTCCGCCGGCGGCCCTGCTATGGGCGGGGTAAGCCAGGCGACATCCGGCAGGCGCGGTTCGTCGCGCCACTCGGCCACCTGGAGATCGGTTTGGCTGGGCAGGACCACGAACGGCGCGTGCTGGGTGTCTTTTTGCGCGGAATCCGGCACGCAGTGCTTATCGCATAATAACCCGGGCGCGGCGGCGCGCTGCTGCGAAGGCATATTGTCATGCAGCATATGCTCGCTATGCTCAAGGGCCGCCGGCAGCGCGGTAACCGGCATTGAGCACTGGTGGCTGGCCAGCGCCAGCTGGGCGTTCAGTAACAGCCAAAAGGCCAGCAGAATCATAGCGAACACCCGCCGCCTGCGGCAGCGTAGCTTGACCATGAATTCTGTTACTGAAGCGGAGGACACGATAATTCCCTTGTTTGGCGACTCCGGCGTGGAAAAGGCGCCGGTCGGCTTAAGTGAACGCGAAAAGCGCGGACAGCTTATTGATGCGCATCAATTTTTACTTGATAAGCAAAAACTGGCAAGGGTAATTTGCACTAACTGACAAATCAGGGGGTAAGCCGCGATGCCCGCCGCGATACGGCGTAATCGCGACGGTTTCGCGGATGATGGCGGATGTTAACGCAGATGATGCACCACCTGGTTGCTGCTGCCGCGCCAGATCAGCGCCGGGTCCCGCAGCGCCTGGATAAATTTACCGTCGATCAGCACGTTTATCAACGCGGCCACCTCCTGCTGGGCGTCGGTTAATTCCGCCAGCCGGTAACCGGTCCAGACCCAGATATCCTTGGCCGGGCACTCGGCGCGCACGCGCCGCACCAGCTGCAGCACGGCGGAGAGATTCTGCGGATGCAGCGGATCGCCGCCCGAGAGCGTCAGCCCCTGGCGGTGGATACGGGTATCCTGTAAATCGGCGATAATCCGGTCTTCCATGGCCGGGGTAAAGGGCACCCCGGAGTTAAGCCGCCAGGTGCTTTTGTTATAACAGCCCGGGCATTGGTGCACGCAGCCGGACACAAACAGCGTACAGCGCGTGCCGGGGCCGTTAATCACATCCACCGGGTAATACTGGTGATAATTCATCCCTGTCAGCCCAGCTGGCCGTCGGGCAGATGTTTCACCCGCCGTTTCACCTCTTCCTGCTTGCCGGCGTTGAACGGCCGCGCGTCCGGGCTGCCGAGATAACCACACACCCTGCGGGTTACCGACACTTTGGCCGGATTGTGATTGCCGCATTTCGGGCAGGTAAAGCCTTTGCTGGTACAGGAAAACTCGCCGGTAAAACCGCACTCGTAGCATTCGTCAATGGGCGTGTTGGTGCCGTAGTAGGGAACCCGGGTATAGCTATAGTCCCAGACGTCTTCCAGCGCTTTCAGGTTATGCTGCAGGTTCGGATATTCGCCGTAGCATATAAACCCGCCGTTGGAGACCGGGGGATAGGGCGCTTCAAAATCCAGCTTGTCGTAAGGATTGACCTGCTTTTCCACGTCAAGGTGGAAGCTGTTGGTGTAATAGCCCTTATCGGTCACGCCTTCGACGATGCCGAACTCGGCGGCGTCCAGACGGCAGAAGCGGTCGCACAGGTTTTCGCTCGGCGTGCTGTACAGGCTGAAGCCGTAGCCGGTCTCTTCTTTCCAGCGGTCGGTGGCCGCCTTCAGGTGGGCCACGATGGACACGGCCTTCGCGCGCAACGTCTGATCGTCATAGACATGGGTCTGGCCGCCGAACAGGGCGTTAATGGTTTCATGCACGCCGATATAGCCAAGCGAAATGGAAGCCCGGCCGTTCTTGAAAATGTCGGCCACGTCGTCATCGGCTTTCAAGCGCACGCCGCAGGCCCCTTCCATATACAGGATCGGCGCCACGCGGGCCTTGACGCCGTCAAGCCGGGCGATACGGGTCATCAGCGCTTTTTTCGCCAGCACCAGGCGTTCATCCAGCAATTGCCAGAAACGGGCTTCGTCCCGTTTGGCCTCCAGGGCGATGCGCGGCAGGTTGAGGCTGATAACGCCCAGGTTGTTGCGCCCGTCGTGGATCTGCCTGCCGTTCTCCTCGTAAACGCCGAGGAAGCTGCGGCAGCCCATCGGCGTCTTAAATGAACCGGTAACCTTCACCACCTGATCGTAATTCAGGATATCCGGGTACATGCGTTTGCTGGCGCATTCCAGCGCCAACTGCTTGATATCATAGTTGGGATCGCTGAATTTATGGTTCAGGCCGTCGCGAATGGCGAACACCAGCTTCGGGAAAACGGCGGTTTTGCGGTTTTTACCCAGCCCGGCAATGCGGTTGCGCAGGATGGATTGTTGGATCAGGCGCGATTCACGGCTGGTGCCCAGGCCAAAACCGAAGGTGACGAACGGCGTCTGGCCGTTGGCGGTATGCAGGGTATTGACTTCATATTCCAGCGACTGGAAAGCGTCGTAACATTCTTTTTCGGTGCGCGACAGGGCATACCCTTCCGCGTCGGGAATCTTCCACTTCGTGGCGGTATTGCGATGTTTGTCGTAGCTGGCGGCCACGTAGGGCGCCAGGATCTCGTCGATCCGGTTAATGGTGGTGCCGCCGTAGATATGGCTGGCCACCTGGGCGATAATCTGCGCGGTTACCGCCGTGGCGGTGGAGATGGAGCGGGGGGGCTCGATTTCCGCGTTGCCCATTTTAAAGCCTTTGGTCAGCATGCCTTCCAGATCGATCAACATACAGTTGAACATTGGGAAGAACGGCGCGTAATCCAGGTCGTGGTAATGGATTTCGCCGCGTTCATGGGCCAGCACCACGTCGCGCGGCAGAATGTGCTGGCGCGCGTAATGCTTGGCGACGATGCCGGCCAACAGATCGCGCTGGGTGGGGATGACCTTGCTGTCTTTATTGGCGTTTTCGTTGAGCAGCGCCATATTGCTCTGCTCGACCAGGCCGCGGATTTCCTGGTTCAGGCGGCCGCGTTGTTCACGGGCGACGTCACGATCGTGGCGGTATTCGATATACAAACGGGCCAGCGTTTTATGCGGCCCCGCCATCAGCTGGTTTTCCACCGCGTCCTGGATATCGCGGATATCGACATGGGAGCGGGAATTCATCTGCTGGCCCACCAGGGCGGCGACGGTGGCGCAATAATCGTTATCCTGAACACCGGCGGCCTGCGCGGCATGCACTATCGCCTGGTAAATCCGTTGCTCATCGAAATTGACCTGACAACCGTCTCGTTTGATCACTACCGGTTTCACGATGCGACTCCTTTACGCCTGGGGGCGGGTTAGGTGTTTCCTTCTTTTACCGGCCGTTTTCCCGGCGGGCCTGGCCGGGCGCGATACCAGCGGTAGAGAAGGTAAACACTATATCTAGTTTGTTATAATCAATAATGCCACTAGATGTAGAGTATGAGCTAGTCAGATGTCACTAAACTTGACCTAACGCAATAAAATCGACCCGTGGTCGAAGAGTTGTACAGCGCGGTTTTTAGCCGATAAACCGGCCGTCGCGGTTTATGCCGCTGAAAATAAATCAATAAATTTCCCCCGGGGCGGCTTGGGGCGTTAAAAAATTTTTCGCGCGATTTTCCGGTCGCCGTTACCGACGGGCGGGCGGGGCGACCGGCGGGTTTTATCCGCGCGCGTGATTATTCCCGCAGCCAGAAAACCGCCTCATAAGGCCGCAATGTCAGCGGCTCCGGCGAGTGGGGCGTATCGGCATAATTGCTCATCAGCCGCCGCCACGGGCCGCGCCAGGCGGTTGCCGGCTGCCACTGCTGCGGTTGCCGGCCCAGATTCGCCAGCACCAGCAGCCGCTGGCCGCGCCAGGCGCGCCGGTAATGCCAAAGCGCGGGGTGCGCCGGGCTCAGGTCGCGATAATCCCCCTCCGTCAGGATCGGCAGGGTTTTGCGCAGCGCAATCAGCCGCTGATAACAATAAAATACCGAATCCGCGTCGGCCAGGGCGGCCCGCGCGTTGATCCGGGCGGCATTGCCGGCGCCGGCAATCCACGGCGTGCCGGTGCTGAACCCGGCGTTGACGCCGTCATCCCATTGCATCGGCGTGCGGCTGTTGTCGCGGGATCGGGCGGCCAGGACGTCCAGCGTCTGCTGGCGGCCCAGGCCACGCGCCATGGCGTCGGCATACATATTCAGGCTTTCGACGTCGCGGTAGTCGGTAATGGCGCTGAACGCGGGGTTGGTCATGCCCAGTTCCTCGCCCTGGAAGATAAACGGCGTTCCCTGCATGCCGTGCAGCGTCATGGCCAGCATCTTGGCCGAGACGACCCGCAGCTCGCCCTCGTCGCCGAAGCGGGAAACGATGCGCGGCTGATCGTGATTACACCAAAACAGCGTGTTCCAGGCGTGGCGGTGCATCCCCCGTTGCCAGCGGTTGAATATCTGCTTGAGCAGCACAAAATCCGGCGGCGCCAGCGCCCATTTTTCTCCGTCGGCGTAATCCACTTTAAGGTGATGGAAATGGGCGGCCATGGACAGCTGTTCGCCGTTGAGATTGGCGTACTGGCGGCATTTCTCCAGGGAAGTGGACGACATTTCCCCCACCGTCGTCAGCGCCAGCGGCGTAAAGATTTCCCGGTTCATCTCGCGCAGATAATCCTGCACCTGCGGCAGATCGGTATAAAAAGGCCGGCCGTCGCCCCCGGTCGCATCGGGCAGCCGCGGGTGCTTGGCTATCACGTTGATCACGTCCAGGCGCAGGCCGTCGATACCGCGATCGGCCCAAAACCGGCAGATATTTTTCAGCTCCGCGCGCAGCGGCGGATGCGCCCAGTTCAGGTCCGCCTGCTCCCGGGAATACAAATGCAGGTAGTATTGTCCGCCCGGCGCCGGCTGGTGCCAGGCGCTGCCGCCGAATTTTGACAGCCAGTTATTGGGCGGGCCGTCGTCCCGGCCGTCGCGCCAGAAATAATAGGAGCGGTACGGGCCGTGCGGGTCTTTCGAGGCGATAAACCAGGGATGGGAAGTGGAGCTGTGGTTAAGCACCATATCCATAATGATGCGCATGCCCCGCCGGTGGGCGCCGGCCACAAGCGCGTCAAAATCCGCCATCGTGCCGTAGGCCGGGTCGATGGCGTAATAATCGGCAATATCATAACCGCTGTCCACCTGGGGCGAGCGATAGACAGGCGTCAGCCACAGCGCATCCACTCCCAACTGGTGCAGGTAATCCAGACGCCGGGTGATCCCGGCCAGATCGCCGCAGCCATTGCCGGTGCTGTCCTGAAAACTTTTCGGGTAAATCTGGTAAATAACGCCGTTGCGCCACCACGGGACCGTCATGCTAGCCTCCGCCCCGCAGCCGGCCTGCCGCCGGTGTCGTTATGATTGTCGATGCGCTGGTCTCCCGGTTGTTTTTCATCGTGACGGTATAACGATTGCCTGGCAACGGGGCAAAATGTGCTGTCGCGACCAAGGGGTTCAATTATCAGCCGGCAAACGCATAGTTGTTTATTTTTCGTTGATGTCTGGGGCCGTATAGTCCGCCAGGAAATAAACGCGGCTGCCTGCAATACAGTTTATGCCTGACGTTACCTACCCTAAAGAAGTTGCCGCGCCAGGGACAGTAGTTTCGTCTTCCCGCGGGCGGATTTGTCGATAACCGCATGTTTTTTGTCTCACCGGAGGTGGATCACCTGTATGGACCCCGTACCCAACCCTGATTGTTATTCTCCCATCCGGTAAAGCCCCTGCGCTTTTTCGCGCCTGCCTTGCCGGATGATAAACGGCAGGCAGAAGCGACGCTCTTCTGCTGATGAACTTTTTGCCCTGCCCGGCGGTATTCGTCCGGATCGGCACGGAAGACAGCATCATGATTACACTTTACGCACGTCAACTTTTTACGCGGCTCTATCATCATTTGCCCCGCCGCCTGTTCCAGCGCGACCTGATGCTGGATGGGCTGAAAGCCGGCGCCAGCCGCACTGTGCCCGCCGCCCTGACCCGCGCTTGCCTGGAGTGCGCGCAGGCCACGCAAGCGGAACTCTACGCGCGTTTCGCCAGCGGCCCGCAGGGCCTGGACGCGGCCGGCGTTGCCATCGCGCACCGGCGGCATGGCCTGAACAGCGTGGCCGCCGAGCAGCCGCTGACCTGGCGGCGGCACTTATGGTCCTGCTATCGCAATCCCTTCAATATCCTGCTGACGGTGCTGGGCATCGTGTCCTACGGCACCGACGACATTATTGCCGCCGGGGTGATCGCCCTGATGGTGATGATTGCCACCCTGCTTAATTTTATCCAGGAGGCGCGCTCCAACAAGGCCGCCGACGCGCTCAAGGCCATGGTGAGCAATACCGCCACGGTACTGCGCGCCGACGGGCCGGGCGGCAGCGGCGTGTACCAGGAGATCGCCATGGCCAGCCTGGTGCCGGGGGATATCGTCAAACTGTCCGCCGGGGATATGATCCCGGCGGATTTACGCATCCTGCATGCCCGGGATCTGTTTATCGGCCAGGCGGCGCTGACCGGCGAAGCGCTGCCGGTGGAAAAAAAAGCCGGCGTCGCAGGGGAGGCCGGGCGCAATCCCCTGGAATGCGGCAACCTGTGTTTTATGGGCACCAATGTGGTAAGCGGCACGGCGCAGGCGTTGGTCATCGGTACCGGCGATAGCACCTGGTTCGGTCAGCTTGCCGGCCAGTCCACGGCGCAATGCGCGCCGCCAAACGCGTTCCAGCTGGGCATCAGCCGGGTCAGCTGGCTGCTGATCCGCTTTATGCTGGTCATGACGCCGGTGGTGTTGCTGGTGAACGGCTTTACCAAGGGCGACTGGTGGGAAGCGGCGCTGTTTTCGCTCTCGGTGGCCGTGGGCCTGACGCCCGAAATGCTGCCGATGATTGTCACTTCGTCCCTGGCGAAGGGGGCGGTGCAGCTCTCGCGCCAGAAGGTGATCGTCAAGCGGCTGGACGCCATCCAGAACTTCGGCGCGATGGATATCCTGTGCACCGATAAAACCGGCACGCTGACCCAGGATAAAATTGTGCTGGCCAGCCATACCGATGCGTTCGGCAAGCGCTGTGAGCGGGTGCTGCGAAACGCCTGGCTGAACAGCTACTACCAGACCGGCCTGAAAAACCTGCTGGATAAGGCGGTGCTGGAAAAGATGGCGCAGGAAGACGCCGGCCTGGCGCAGGCGCGGTGGCGCAAAATCGACGAAATCCCCTTTGATTTTGAGCGCCGCCGGATGTCGGTGATTGTCGGCGCCGACGACGGCCAGGCGCGGCTTATCTGTAAAGGCGCGCTGGAGGAGGTGCTGGGCGTTTGCAGCCGGGTGCGCCACGGCGACGATATCGTGCCGCTCGGCGCCGCGTCGCTTGCGCAAATCAGCGCCGTGGCCGGCGAGCTGTCGCTGCAAGGGCTGCGGGTGGTGGCGGTGGCCGGTAAACCCGTCGCCATGGAACGCGGCGACTTCAGCCGGCTGGATGAGGCGGACCTGATCCTCGAGGGTTATATCGCCTTTCTCGACCCGCCGAAAGAAAGCACCGCGCCGGCGCTGGAGGCGCTGGCCAGGCACGGCGTCACGGTGAAGATACTCACCGGCGATAACGAACGGGTGGCGGCCAAGGTCTGCCGGGACGTCGGCCTGGCGGTCGACCGGGTGCTGACCGGCGATGAGATCGAGGGCATGGACGACAGGCAGCTGGCGCTTATCGCCCGGGCGACCACGGTGTTCGCCAAACTGACGCCGCTGCAAAAAGCGCGCATTGTCGGCGCCCTGCGCCGGGAAGGGCACGTGGTGGGGTTTATGGGCGACGGCATTAACGACGCGCCGGCCCTGCGCGCGGCGGATATCGGCATCTCGGTGGACTCGGCGGTGGACATCGCCAAGGAGGCGGCGGATATCATCCTGCTGGAAAAAAGCCTGATGGTGCTGGAGGCGGGCGTAATCGAGGGCCGGCGCACCTTCGTTAATATGATGAAGTATATCCGCATGACCGCCAGCTCCAACTTCGGCAATGTCTTCAGCGTGCTGGTGGCCAGCGCCTTTTTACCGTTCCTGCCGATGCTGCCGCTGCATCTGCTGGTGCAGAACCTGATTTATGATATCTCGCAGATTGCCATCCCGTTCGATAAGGTGGACGAGGAGCAGCTACGGCGCCCGCAACGGTGGCGCAGCGGGGACCTGGGGCGTTTTATGGTGTTTTTCGGCCCCATCAGCTCCATCTTCGATATCCTGACCTTTTGCCTGATGTGGTGGGTATTCAAAGCCAACACGCCCGAGCAACAGACTCTGTTCCAGACCGGCTGGTTTGTGGTGGGCGTGCTGTCGCAAACCCTGGTGGTGCATATGCTGCGCACGCGTAAAATACCGTTTTTGCACAGTCGCCCGTCCTGGCAGCTTGGCATCACCACCCTGGCGGTCATCGCCGCCACCGTCGGCATGACCTTTACGCCGCTGGCCGGATTCCTGCACCTGCAGGCGCTGCCGGGCGGCTACTGGCCCTGGCTGGTGGCGATACTCGCCGGCTATATGGCGCTGGTCCAGTCCATGAAAGGCTGGTTCGTGCGCCGGTATGGCTGGCAATAAGTGCACGCCGGCGCCAAGCCTCGTCCCGCGCCGGCTAATTCTCCGCCAGCTTCAGCGGCGGCAGCTGCAGGAAGGTGTTCAGCAGTCCTTCGGCCCAGGCTTTGCGGATAGTGGCGAAGTAGGGGTGCTGCTCGGTAATGCGATACTGCTCGTCGCTGGCGAAGCTGTCGCGGCGATAGATCATCACATCCAGCGGCAGGCCCACCGACAGGTTGCTGCGCAGCGTCGAGTCGATGGAAATCAGCGCGCAGCACATGGCCTGTTCCAGGGGGGTGTCAAAGGACAATACCCGGTCGATAATCGGTTTGCCGTATTTGCTCTCGCCAATCTGAAAGTAGGGGGTATCTTCCGTGGCCTCGATAAAATTGCCCTCCGGGTAGATATGGAACAGCCGGGGCCCTTCGCCGGCGATTTGCCCGCCCAGCAGGATGCTGCAGCTGAAATCGGTGCTGGAACCGCTTTGCTGCGCGCTGCTGTCGCGGAAAATGACTTCCCGCACCGTTTCGCCAATCAGGCTGGCGGCGTCGAACAGCGTAGGCACGGTCAGCAGGTTCGGCCGTTCCATATCCCGGGTGCGCAGCCGCAGCAGGTTGATGATGCTCTGGGTGGTCGCCAGGTTGCCGGCGCTTTGCAGCACCAGCGTGCGCTCGCTGTCCTGATGCAGGACATGCAGCTTGCGGAAGGTCGAGATATGATCCACTCCGGCATTGGTACGGGAGTCGGAGGCAAACACCAGTCCGTCCGACAGGCGCATCGCCACGCAGTAGGTCATAGAAATATATCCTCGTTATGCAGGTTATTGTTGTTGGGCGCCGGCCTGGCTCTCCTTGCCTGGCGGGTGGCTTCCCTCGGTCTGCTCCACCGTCGCTTCTGAAAACATCTCCTCGTAGCCGCCGCCGATACGCGAGCCGCGCACCGGGCAGGCGTCGAGATAATCGAAGCCGACCGCCAGCTTCAGATGCTGGCTGGGGTTACAGGTATTATTGGTAATATCGAAACTTTGCCAGTGCTCGTTCAGCCACACTTCCACCCAGGCGTGCATCGCCACGTGTTTGGTGTCTTCGCTGTAAATATAGCCGCTGACGTAGCGCGCGGGGATATGCAGGCTGCGGCAACAGGCCAGGAATACATGGGAATGATCCTGACAGACTCCGTGCTGGGCGGCAAATACTTTAGCCGCCGAATCCTGCACCTGGGTGGCGCCGGGGGTATAGGGCATGCGTTCGCGCAGTTCCGCCATCAGTTCGCGCAGGCTTTCGTCCGCGGCGGCGGCGCGGTAATAACGCGCGGCGAAAGTGCGGATGGCCTCGTCCGCCCGCGTCAGCGGGCTGGGACGCAAGAAGACCAGCGGCGACAGCGGGCCGCATTCCTCCATGATTTCCTCGCTGTTATCGGCAATCTCCACCACGCCTTTGGCGCGGATGGCGATCACCTCATGCGGCCGGTCGAGGGTCAGCACATGCTGCAGGTTGCCGAAGCCGTCGATAACCTGCGTCGCCTGCTCCGGCAGGTTAAGCGACCATTCCATAATCCGTTGCCGGGCGGTGTTCTGCGGCGTCAGGCGCAGGTATTGCGTGCTGAATTTGACCTCGTGATCGTAGCGATAATGGGTCAGGTGATCGACGGCCAGTTTCATAACGCCTCCAGATACGTATGGTTAATGCTTTCCGCCAGCGCGTTGATCTTGCCCTGGAATTGCATCATATAAGCCTGCAACCCCAGCGCCAGCACTTCATCCAGCGTGCTGAAGCGCAGCTCCACGTTCAGGGTATGGGCCAGCCGCCGGGGCACATTGGCCCGCTGGCCGCCGATCCGCTCCAGCTGCTGCACCACGTCGCCCACGCAGGCGCGCAGGGAGCGCGGCATATCGTTGCGCAGCACCAGCAGCTCGGCCACCGTTTCGCGGCTGACGGGATGCTTATACAGGCTGTGGTAGGCCTCGCGGGCGCTGACCGCGCGCAGCAGGGTATCCAGGCGATAATATTCGCGCACCGGATCGGAGTCGGCATCCAGCTGCTGGTCCTTGACGCCCAGCAATTGCGCCGTGGCGTAGGCGCGCTCGATAAGCGTGCCGAGGCGGATAAAACACAGGGCGTCGTTGCGCAGCAGGGTGCCGAACATGGCGCCGCGAAACAGGTGCGCCCGTTCCTTGACCCAGTCAAAGAACGCGTCGGTGCCCACCTTGGCCACGCCCTTGCCGCGCATCAGCTTCATTTCGATCCAGGTGGCGTTAATGCTTTCCCACACCTCGGATGACAGGCTGCCGCGCACCGCATGGGCGTTGTTCCAGGCCACCTCGAAGCAACTGTAGATGCTGCTCGGATTGTGGGGATCCAGGGCGAAAAAGTTCAGCAGATTGGTCATGCTCAGGCGGGGATAATGCTCGGCAAACAGCTCGTGGGTGCCGGTCAGGTTAAGCGGCAGGGTTAAATCCTCGTTTTGCTGGCTGCGCAGCGGCATCAGCGACAGCTTATAGGTCACGTCCAATACCCGGGCAATGCTCTCGGCCCGCTCCAGGTATCGGGCCATCCAGTAGAGTTCGCTGGCGGTTCTGCTTAGCATGCGTCGTCCTCCATAATCCAGGTATCCTTGGTGCCGCCGCCCTGGGACGAGTTCACCACCAGCGAGCCGGCGTTCAGCGCCACCCGGGTCAGCCCGCCCGGCACCAGCCGCACCTCATCGCCGGTCAGGGCGAACGGCCGCAGGTCGATATGGCGCGGCGCCAGGCCTTCCTCGACAAAGGTCGGGCAGGTGGACAGCGCCAGCGTCTCCTGGGCGATATAGTTGCTGGGGTTGGCCAGCAGCCGCTGGCGGAATTCAGCCAGTTCGGCGCGCGAGGCTTTCGGCCCCACCAGCATGCCGTAGCCGCCGGCGCCGTGCACCTCTTTCACCACCAGCTTTTCCAGGTTGGCCAGCACGTAGGACAGGGCGCTGGGATCGCGGCACTGCCAGGTGGGGATATTGCCGAGGATGGGCTCTTCGGAAAGATAAAACCGGATCATCTCCGGCACATAGGGATAGATGGATTTATCATCCGCCACCCCGGTGCCCAGCGCGTTGGCCAGCACCACGCCGCCGGCGCGGTAGACCGACAGCAGCCCGGGCACGCCCAGCGTGGAGTCGGCGCGAAAGGCCAGCGGATCGATATAGGCGTCGTCGATACGGCGGTAGATCACATCCACCTTGCACGGTCCCTCGGTGGTGCGCATATAAACCGCGCCCTGTTTGACGAACAGATCGGCGGCCTCCACCAGCTCCACGCCCATCTGCTGCGCCAGGAAACTGTGCTCGAAGTAGGCGCTGTTAAAACGCCCCGGCGTCATCACCACCACCGTCGGGTCTTCCACCGCCGTGCTTTCGCGCAGGGTTTGCAGCAGGTCGAAAGGATAGCGCTCGATGGGGGCGATATGCTGGCTGGCGAACAGATCCGGATAAAGCCGCATCATCATTTTGCGGTTTTCCAGCATATAGGAAACGCCGGACGGCGTGCGCAGGTTATCTTCCAGCACATAATAGTGCCCGTCGCTGTTGCGCACCATATCGGTGCCGACGATATGCGCATAGGTATTATTATGCAGATCGATCCCCTGCATGCAGGGCTGGTATTGTTCGTTGGCCAGCACCTGTTCCGTCGGCACGATACCCGCCTTTAGGATATTTTGCCCGTGGTAGATATCATAAAGGAACGCGTTCAGGGCCTTGACCCGCTGGCGAATGCCGCGATCCATCCAGGCCCACTCCTTGGCCGGGATAATGCGCGGCACGCTGTCGAACGGGATCAAGCGCTCGGTGCCGCCCTCTTCTCCGTAGACGTTAAAGGTAATGCCAACCCGGTGAAACAACAGCTCGGCTTCTTCTTTTTTCTGCTGAATGGCCTGCCGGTCCGCCTGCTGCAGCCATTGCCAGTAAGCGCCGTAGTGGCCGCGATGTCCGCCGTCGGCCAACAGCATCTCATCAAAAAAGGGCGACCCGGAAAGATTTATTTTAATCATCTGTTTACCTTTGCTGGCCCATCAACGCTGATAAAACCCCGTTAGCAGCTCCATTGACAACCCATGCATAAAACGCGCCAGCCCGGGAACCGCGGCCACCGGAGAAAACCATGCCGCGGGGCGTCCGCCTGCATTATTTTAGTGCGCGCAACGCCGCCGCCGCCTTTTACTACCCAAAATGGTGCGTAAAATTAACCTGTTGCACGCGGACGCTTGCCTGCCATATACACTTGCTATATACCGTAATGACGTATAATTTGATGAATAAACAGGCTAAAGGAGAGGTTGGATGTCCACGAGTACAATCTTTATCAATAATCGCTCGCAGGCCGTGCGCATCCCGGCTGAGTTACGCTTTGCCGATGATGTGAAGGTGGTGAATGTCCGCGCGGTGGGGAATGAGCGGATTATCTCTCCCGCGCAGCACCGCTGGGATAGCTTTTTTTTGACCGACCCGGCGGTCTCGGAAGATTTTCCGGAGGAAAGACCCTCTCAACCGCAACCTGAGCGTGAGTCCTTTTAATGTATAAATATATGCTCGAGACGAATTTTGTCATCTACGTGATAAAACGGCGTCCGCTTGAGATGCTCGACCTGTTTAACGCCAATGCGGGGCGCATGGTGTTATCGTCCATTACGCTGGCCGAGCTGATGCACGCCGCGGAAAAAAGCGCGGATGCGGCGCGCAATTACCGGGCGGTGGAGAGTTTTGTTTCGCGCATGGAAGTCCTGGGGTATGGCGCGAAAGCGGCGCGGCATTATGGCGATATCCTGGCCCATCTGGAACAGACGGGCCTGCCGATAGGGGTAAACGAGGTGCATATCGCGGCCCATGCCCGCAGCGAGGGTTTGGTCGTCGTCACCAACAACCCGGCGGAATTCAGCCGGGTCGAGGGTTTGCTGATTGAAAACTGGATTAACTAAGGCGCCGCGCGCGCCTGTCATGGCCTAGCGCCGTACGGCGATGGCCTCGATTTCAATCTGCACGTCTTTCGGCAGGCGCGCCACTTCCACGCATGAACGGGCCGGGAAGGGCGCGTTATGTTCGGTGAAAAAAGCTTCGTAAGCGGCGTTGACGGTGCCGAAGTCGTTTAAATCCTTGACGAACACCGTGGTTTTAATAATATCCGCCACCTTCAGGCCGGCGGCTTCCACAATCGCCCGCACGTTGTCCAGCGATTGACGGGCCTGCGCCGCGATATCATCGGCCACCAGCCCGGTTTGCGGGTTAATGGGGATCTGGCCTGAGGTGAAAAGCATAGTGCCGAGATCGACCGCCTGAACGTAGGGTCCGATGGCGGCCGGTGCGTTTTCAGTACTGATAATACGGGACATGCTGGCTCCTGGGGTTGATAGGCGAATCAAAAAGCATTGCCGGCCATTATAAAGACTAAACCGGCGCGTGCCCAGCTCAGGCGTTCTGGATAACCGCCTGATGCTCGAACTCTTTTTCACAATATTTGCATTTCAGGTGCACCTGGTTGTCGCGGCTTTTGACCGTAAAACCCGAGGCCACCGGCTCGCTGCGGCTGATGCAGTTGCTGTTGGGGCAGGTCAGCACGCCGTCGATGCGATCCGGCAGCGTCAGGGTCAGCTTGCGCACCACTTCATAGTTATCGATACGATTCACGGTGGCGTGGGGGGCGTACATCGCCAGCTGGTTCGCCTGCTGTTCGGTAAGGAACACGTTCTCGATCTTGATCAGATCTTTTTTCCCCAACTGGTTCGACGGCAGGTTCAACCCGATGGTGATGCGCTGATCGGTGGCGGTCAGCTTAAACAGGGTCAGCAGCTTAAAACCCACCTGCGCCGGGATATGGTCGATCACCGTGCCGCGCTTGATTGCCTCGACCTGCAGTTTATTATCCTGAGTCATTCTCTTTCCCCTTAGCCTGCCAGTTGATCGTTTAACACCAGGGACAATAACGCCTGGCGCGCGAAAATGCCGTTGCCGGCCTGCTGGAAATAATACGCGTAGGGCGTGGCGTCCACCTCGTGGGCAATTTCATCCACCCTGGGCAGCGGATGCAGCACCTTGAGATTCGCGCGCGCCTTCAGCAGATCCACGGCGCGCAGCACAAACTGGGCCTTGACGTTGGCGTATTCCGACGGATCCAGCCGTTCTTTCTGCACCCGGGTCATATACAGGATATCCAACTGCGGCATCACTTCCTCGATGGTGGCATGCACGCTGTACCCGATGCCTTTATCCGCCAGCATATTCAGGATATAGGCGGGCATCGCCAGCGCTTCCGGCGCGATCAGGAAAAAGTGATTGCCGTCGAACTTGGCCAGCGCCTGGGCCAGGGAGTGGACGGTGCGGCCGTACTTCAGGTCGCCCACCAGGGCCACGTTAAGGTTATTCAGCCGTCCCTGGGTTTCCTGAATGGTAAACAGGTCAAGCAGGGTCTGGGTCGGGTGCTGGTTGGCGCCGTCGCCGGCGTTGAGGATGGGCACGCCGCCGGAAAATTCGGTGGCGAGCCGGGCGGCCCCTTCCTGCGGATGGCGCATGACGATGGCGTCGACGTAGGTGCTGATAACCGAAATAGTGTCCGCCAGGGTTTCGCCCTTTTTGCCCAGGGAGGTATTGCCGGCGTCGGAGAACCCGACCACCGAGGCGCCCAGGCGGTGGATGGCGGTTTCAAACGACAGCCTGGTACGGGTGGAGGCTTCAAAAAAACAGCTGGCCACCACTTTATGTTTCAACAGCTCCGGTTGCGGACGGGCTTTCAGGCCGGCTGCGGTGCGCAGTACCAGCTCCAGCTCCTCGCGGTTCAGGTCATTAATGGAAATGATGTGTTTTTGATAAAGGGGGTTAGCCATGTATGTCCTCCTTACGGGTGTCGTTGACGCCGGCCTTGCGCAAGTGTAGATCGCGGTCCGGGATAGCGCGCAAAAAAAAGCCCCTCAACGAGGGGCCTGATACGGATAGATAAAAACGGGCAACGGGAGCAGCAACGGCAGCTGGCCGCCTGCGGGCAGGCGGCGGCAGTCATAGGCAGCAAAAATCACGCAGCTGTTCATTGATCCTCCCGGCAAATTGCCCGGAATTATACGCGCGTGCCGGCACACTTCAAGGGCCAAGACGCCGATATTTATGAATAAGCAAACGATTGGCTTGCTAATCAAAATAAGTGTTAAATAACTCTCTTTTTTCGCGCGCAATCTGATTTATAATGAAACGATATTTCATTTTAAGGAAAAATTATGATCACCGGTAATATCCATCATCTCGATCTCGTGCCTTATCTGCCCGCCAAGCTGCGTGACGCCATCGACTATGTCAAACAACACATTACCAGCGAGACGCCGCTGGGTAAGCATGATATCGACGGCGACCGGGTATTTGTGCTGATCTCCAACGACAGCACCGATCTGCTGGAAAAGCGCCGCGCCGAGTTCCACGCTAAATATCTCGATATCCAGATCGTGCTGGACGGCGTGGAAGGCATGACCTTCAGCAACCTGCCGGCGGGCAAGACCGATACCGACTGGCTGGCGGATAAGGATATTGCCTTCCTGGCCGCGGGCGAGCAGGAAAAACAGTTTGTGATGCAGGCGGGCGACTTTGTGGTGTATTACCCCGGCGAAGTGCATAAACCGCTGTGCGCGGTCGGCGCGCCGGCCCATGTGCGCAAAGCGGTGGTGAAAATCGACACCGCCCTGGTTCGCTGAACAGATAGTACGCCGGCTTATTCCCGCGCGAGCGTTGCCACCATCACCGCTTTGATGGTGTGCAACCGGTTCTCCGCCTGATCGAATACCAGGCTGTGCGCCGATTCAAACACCTCGTCGGTCACTTCCATGCCGCCGGCCAGGCCATATTGTTCGGCCATTTGTTTGCCTACGCCGGTCTGGTCGTCATGGAACGCGGGCAGGCAGTGCAGAAATTTCACCTCTGGGTTGCCGGTCAGCCGGAGCATCGCCATATTGACCTGGTAGGGACGCAGCAGGGCGATACGCTCTCCCCACAGGGCTTTCTCCTCGCCCATGGAAACCCAAACGTCGGTGTAGATAAAATCCACCTCGCGCACGCCCGCCGCGATATCCTCGGTCAGGGTAATATTGCCGCCGCGCTGTTGCGCCAGTTCGCGGCAATGGGCCACCAGCCGCTTATCCGGCCAACAGGCGCTGGGGGCGACCAGGCGTAAATCCAGGCCGGTCAGCGCCGCCGCTTCCAGCATGCTGTTGCCCATATTGTTGCGGGCGTCCCCCACGTAGGCGAACGCCATCTGCGCGAAGGTTTTCTGCGGCAGGTGTTCCTGCATGGTCAGCAGATCGGCCAGTAACTGGGTAGGGTGGAACTCGGTGGTTAACCCGTTCCACACCGGCACGCCGGCATGGCGCGCCAGTGTCTCGACGATCTCCTGGCCATAGCCGCGGTATTGAATGCCGTCGTAAAGCCGGCCCAGGACCCGGGCGGTATCCTTAATGGATTCCTTATGTCCGATCTGGCTGCCGCTCGGGCCGAGATAGGTGACGCGCGCGCCCTGATCGAATGCGGCGACTTCGAAAGAGCAGCGGGTGCGGGTCGAGTCTTTTTCGAAGATGAGCGCGATATTTTTACCCGCCAGGCGCGGCGTTTCCCGCCCGGACTGTTTTTCCCGCTTCAGGCTGGCGGCCAGGGCCAGTAATTCATGGATCTCGGCGGGCGTGAAATCCAATAACTTCAGGAAATGACGGTGATAGAACTGGCTCATATGCGGCGTTCTCCGGTCTTAATCAATTGTAAATTGAATTTAAATTCACTTTATATGTATGAATATTCAATTTCAAGTGTTGATATCAATTCTTTCATGTTTAAGCTGGAGCCTTACCCCCGGCTGTGGGAAAATAGGTTCCTAACAGGCCGACCGACGCATTGAGGATTGAGGGCATGGCACATCAATTTCTGGAAGAGCAGCGTGACGAAACGCGTTTGATAATCGAAGAGCTGCTGGAAGATGGCAGCGATCCGGAAGCGCTTTACACCATCGAACACCATCTGTCCGCCGAGAATTTCGATACGCTGGAAAAAGCCGCGGTCGAAGCCTTCAAGCTGGGTTATGAAGTCACCGATGCCGAAGAGCTGGAAGTGGAAGACGGCTCCGTGCTGATGTGCTGCGACGCCGTCAGCGAAATCGCGCTGAACGCGGAACTTATCGACACCCAGGTCGAACAGCTGTTTACCCTGGCCGAGCGCCTGGGCGTCAACTATGACGGCTGGGGCACGTATTTTGAAGACGGCGAAGACGACGAAGACGACGAAGCGGATGAGGACGGCGAAGAGGGGATTGACGGCTCGGCCCCGCCGGCGCGCGGCCTTCTGGATCAGGACGACAACGGCACCCGCCACTAAGGCCATACGCGCCGTCAGATCAAAGGCTTAAGCATCGTGACTTCGCAATCCACATGTCCGGTGTGGCCCATCGGCCCGGCGATATGCCCAAACCCCAGCCGTTCATACAGCGCTATGGCCCGGGTCAGGGTGGCGGTGGTTTCCAGGTAACAGTGGGTAAACCCCTGCCCGCGGGCAAAGTCCAGCGCCTTAAGCGCCAGCTCATGGGCCAGGCCGCGCCCGCGCAGGACCGATAAAAAATACATCTTCTGCAGTTCACATATCCCCACATCCGCGCCGGCCAGCGGGGCAATGCCGCCGCCGCCGGCAATCCTGCCTTCAAACTCAATCACCCAGTACGCGCTGCGCGGCTGGCTGTAGAGCTGGTACAGATTATCCAGGTTCGGGTCGGAGACGGTATAGCCTTTATCCGCCGTCAGGCCGAACTCGGCCGATACCTGGCGAATGACGTCGGCAATGGCATGGTTATCTTCCGGCGTAATGGGGCGCACCAGAATATTGACTGAAGTAGCTGTGGACATCGTCATTACCCAAAAAAGAAAAAAGACACTAAGCGTTCTGGATTTATTGTTATGAGTAATAGCATCGCGCGGGCGGCGGATGCAAATAAATTAAACGGCGGTTAAACTTTTGTCGATTGCCGGCAAACCTCCACACGCGCTGAAAGCGGGTGTGCCGGGCCGGGAACCGAGCGAGCGCCCACGTCTTTGCACGACGGCGCGGACGTTGGCACGCGCTTATGGCTCACCTCCGTGTGAGCCATAAGCGCGCGTCTATGTCGCCAGGGACGATTTACGCTCGCCCTCATGCCCGCGGGCATGGCCTGACCGGCAAACGCCCGCGGGTGACGCTTTCGTTGTCAGCTATAAATTGGCGATGGTCGCCTGCTGCTCCAGCAGCTTGGCCTTGGCGTCGGCATAACCCGCCAGTTTTTCCCGCTCTTTCGCCACCACCGCTTCCGGCGCGCGGGCGACAAAACCTTCGTTGGACAGCTTGCTCTCGATGCGCCCGATCTCGGTATCGATTTTCAGCACTTCGTTGGCCAGCCGGTCCAGCTCCAGGGCTTTGTCGATAATGCCCGCCATCGGGATCAGCAGTTCGCCTTCCTCCACCAGCTTGACGATGGAGACCGGGCCTTTCTCGCCGTCCGCCAGGATATCCAGGCTCTGCAGCCGCGCCAGCGTCTGGATAAAGCTCTTGTTATCCGCAATCCGCCGGCGGGTCAGCGCCGTGGCGCCGCGCACCAGGACATCCAGCGGTTTGCCGGGGGCGATATTCATCTCGCTGCGAATGGTGCGCACGGCGATAACCAGCTGTTTAATCCATTCCACGTCCGCCAGCGCCTGCGTATCGTCAAGCGTGGCGTCAAACTGCGGGAAGGCTTGCAGCATCAGCGTATCGTCGGTAATGCCCTTGAGCACTTTCACCCGCTGCCAGATGGTTTCGGTAATAAACGGCACTATGGGATGCGCCAGGCGCAGCAGGCCTTCCAGCACCTCCACCAGGGTATGGCGGGTGCCGCGCAATTCGGCCTCGGCGCCGCCGGTCATGACCGGTTTGGTCAGCTCAAGATACCAGTCGCAGAACTGGTTCCAGGTAAAGTCATAGAGGATATTGGCCGCCATATCGAAGCGGTAGCCGTCAAGCGCGTCGCGATAGGCTTTTACCGTACGGTTGAATTCCGCCAGGATCCAGCGGTCCGCCAGCGACAGGCTCATCTCGCCGCCATGCTGGCCGCAATCCTGGTCCTCGGTGTTCATCAGCACAAAGCGGCTGGCGTTCCACAGCTTATTACAAAAGTTGCGATAGCCTTCCAGGCGCTTCATATCCCAGTTGATATCGCGCCCGGTGGACGCCAGCGCCGCCAGGGTAAAGCGCAGCGCGTCTGTGCCGTGCGGCTCGATGCCGTTGGGGAACTGCTTTTCGGTGCGCTTGCGGATTTTGTCCGCCAGCTGCGGCTGCATCATATTGCCGGTGCGCTTTTCGATAAGCGCCGGCAGCGAGATGCCGTCCACCATGTCCAGCGGGTCGATAACGTTGCCTTTGGATTTCGACATCTTCTGGCCTTCGTCGTCGCGGATAAGGCCGGTCATATACACGGTCTTGAACGGCACCTGCGCACGCCCCTGTTCATCCTTGACGAAATGCATGGTCAGCATGATCATGCGGGCGATCCAGAAGAAGATAATATCAAACCCGCTCACCAGCACGCTGGTGGGGTGGAAGGTCTTCAGCGCCTCGGTCGGCTCCGGCCAGCCCAGGGTGGAGAAGGTCCATAGGCCGGAGGAGAACCAGGTATCCAGCACGTCCTCGTCCTGGCGCAGCGCCACCGAGGCGTCAAGGCCGTTTTCGCGGCGCACCTCGGCCTCGTCGCGTCCGACATAGACCTTGCCGGCGGCGTCGTACCAGGCCGGGATGCGATGTCCCCACCACAGCTGGCGGGAAATACACCAGTCCTGAATATCGCGCATCCAGCTGAAATACATATTTTCATACTGCTTCGGCACGAACCGGATAGCGTCGTTTTCCACCGCCTCGATGGCCACCTTGGCCAGCGGCGCGGTACGCACATACCACTGATCGGTCAGCATGGGTTCAATCACCACGCCGCCGCGATCGCCGTAAGGCACGGTCAGGGCATGGGGTTTGATTTCATCAAGCAGGCCCAGGGCGTCGAAGGCGGCGACCACCGCCTTGCGGGCGGCAAAACGCTCAAGGGAGCGGAATTCGGCCGGGATCTCGCCGCTCCAGGCGTCGCTGGCCTCGCCCAGGGTGTCGAACACTTCCGCCTGTTCGCGGATATCGCCGTCCAGGGTCAGGATATTGATCATCGGCAGGCCGTGGCGCTTGCCGACCTCATAGTCGTTAAAGTCATGGGCCGGGGTGATCTTCACGCAGCCGGTGCCCTTGGTCATATCGGCATGCTCGTCGCCGAGGATGGGGATGCGGCGGCCGACCAGCGGCAACAGGACGAATTTGCCGATCAGGTCTTTATAGCGCGGGTCCGCGGGGTTCACCGCCACGCCGGTATCGCCCAGCATGGTTTCCGGACGGGTGGTGGCCACCACCAGGTAGTCCCGGCCGTCCGCGGTCCTGGCGCCGTCGGCCAGCGGGTAGCGCAGGTGCCACATGGATCCCTGTGATTCGCGGTTTTCCACCTCCAGATCGGAAATGGCGGTGCGCAGCTTGGGATCCCAGTTCACCAGGCGTTTGCCGCGGTAAATCAAATCCTGCTTGAACAGCTGGACGAACACTTCCTTCACCGCCTCGGACAGCCCGGCGTCCATGGTAAAGCGCTCGCGCTCCCAATCCACCGAGGCGCCCAGGCGGCGCATCTGGCGGGTAATGGTGCCGCCGGATTCCGCCTTCCACTGCCAGATTTTTTCGATAAAGGCGTCGCGGCCGTAATCGTGGCGGGTCTTGCCCTCTTCGGCGGCGATTTTACGCTCCACCACCATCTGCGTGGCGATGCCCGCGTGATCGGTCCCCACCTGCCACAGGGTGTTTTTACCCTGCATGCGCTGGTAACGCACGATAATGTCCATAATGGTCTGCTGAAAGGCATGACCCATATGCAGGCTGCCGGTCACGTTCGGCGGCGGGATCATGATGCAGAAGCTTTCTTTGCTGGTATCGTTATGCGGCTTGAAATAGCCCTGTTTTTCCCAGTGCTCGTACAGCGGCTGCTCGATATCGTGCGGGTTATATGTCTTTTCCATTATGCGTCGTATTTCACTGCGTTGGCGGCGTGGCCGTGGTCAATTGGAAGCCGACGCTGCGATAGGCTTTATACCGGTCGCGCGCCAACTGTTTTAATGCGTCTTCGTCCGGGACGAAGTCTATCACTTCATGGAAAGCGGAGGCAAAATCCGCGCACTGCGGCAGCAGGCTTATCAGCAGCTCGCGCGGCGCATTGCCGCGGCGCTTGGGCCAGCACAGCTCCACCGGCGCGCCATAGCGCGGCCCCTCGCCCGCCAGGTTATGGGGAACAAAGGCGGCCGGGTCCCGCTGCCATAGGGCTTCGTCCAGCCTCAGTGCCTGCTCCTCGTCGTCACAGGCTATCAGCACCCTTTTACCGGCGCGCCAGTGGAGCGCCGCCAGATCGCAGGCCAGCCGCTCCATGGGGCTAAGCCCTTCCTGGAGATCCTGCCGGTCGAGAAGATAAAAGGTTGCGTTTTTCATGTACCGTTTTAGTCAAGCCTGAGGGGGAGAACGGAAAAATAACGGGCGGCCTGGGCCGCCCGGACAAGTTTACCTTTTTTAGGCCTACTCGTCACCGTTGAGACCGGAGCGATTGAGCAGAAACTGCGCCAGCATGGAGACCGGACGCCCGGTGGCGCCCTTGGCCTTGCCAGAACGCCAGGCGGTGCCTGCGATATCCAGATGCGCCCAGCTGTATTTGCGGGCGAAACGGGACAGGAAGCAGCCGGCGGTAATGGCGCCGCCCGGCCGCCCGCCGATATTGGCCATATCGGCGAAATTGGACTCCAGCTGCTCCTGGAACTCATCTCCCAGCGGCAGGCGCCAGGCGCGGTCGCCCGACTGCTCGGCGGCGGCGATAAGCTCGTGGGCCAGCGGATTATGGTTGGACATCAGCCCGGTCAAGTGATGGCCCAGGGCGATAACGCAGGCGCCGGTCAGGGTGGCGACGTCAATCACCAGTTCGGGGTCGAAACGCTCGACATAGGTCAGCGCGTCGCACAGCACCAGCCGCCCCTCGGCGTCGGTGTTCAGCACTTCCACCGTCTGGCCGGACAGGGTGGTCAACACATCGCCGGGACGGAAGGATCGCCCGTCGACCATATTTTCGCATCCCGCCAGCACGCCCACCAGGTTCAGCGGCAGGCTCAGCTCCAGCGCCATGCGCATCACGCCGTACACGGTGGCGGCGCCGCACATATCGTATTTCATCTCGTCCATGCTGTCGGCGGGCTTGATGGAGATGCCGCCGGCATCAAAGGTCAAGCCTTTGCCCACCAGCACGATCGGACGCGCTTCCGGATCCGGATTGCCCTTATATTCGATAACCGACATCAGGGATTCGTTTTGCGAGCCCTGGCCGACCGCCAGATAGGCGTTCATGCCCAGCTCTTTCATCTGCTGCTCGCCGATAACGCGGGTGGTGGTGGTCTTGCCGTACTTATCCGCCAGCTGGCGCGCCTGGGATGCCAGGTAGGCCGGATTGCAGATATTGGGCGGCATATTGCCCAGGTCCTTCGCGGCCTTGATGCCGGAGGCGATGGCCAGTCCATGCTGGATGGCGCGCTCGCCGCCGGTAAGCTCGCGGCGGGTGGGCACGTTAAACACCATCTTACGCAGCGGCCGGCGCGGTTCGGCCTTATTGCTTTTCAGCTGGTCGAAGGTATAAAGCGACTCTTTGGAGGTTTCCACCGCCTGGCGCACTTTCCAGTAGGTGTTACGCCCCTTGACATGCAGTTCGGTCAAAAAGCAGACGGCTTCCATTGATCCGGTGTCATTCAGCGTATTAATGGTTTTCTGGATCACCTGCTTGTACTGGCGCTCATCCAGCTCGCGTTCCTTGCCGCATCCGATAAGCAGGATACGCTCGGAAAGCACATTGGGAACATGGTGCAGCAGCAATGTCTGGCCCACCTTCCCTTCCAGTTCGCCGCGGCGCAGTAAGGCACTGATATAACCATCGCTGATTTTGTCGAGCTGTTCGGCAATCGGCGACAGACGGCGCGGTTCGAAGACGCCGACGACAATACAGGCACTGCGTTGTTTTTCCGGGCTACCGCTTTTTACACTGAACTCCATGCACTCTCCTGAATCTTAAAGACAAAGACGGCCAACCGGGATAAAATATTTCATTCCCTATCGTATCCCCCGCCTTTGCATTAACTCTTATGTGTTAATCTGAACGACGCAAAGGACGTTATTCCGGCAATAATCAGTGCGTTCTCATAGCACAGCCGAACGCTTAATGTTGTTATACTCTATCTGGCGATAAAGGTGACTAATTGATACGCATTAATAGTGCATTAGCGAAGAAATTATCGATTTTCCTGCAAAAAGACAAGTTTTCACAGGCGAAATAAGCGTGATCATCATTAGATATCTGGTTCGGGAAACCTTTAAAAGCCAGCTGGCCATCCTGTTTATCCTGCTGCTGATTTTTTTCTGTCAGAAGCTGGTGCGGGTCCTGGGCGCGGCGGTAGACGGCGATATCCCGACAAACCTGGTGTTATCCCTGCTCGGTTTAGGCGTGCCGGAAATGGCGCAGTTGATTCTTCCCCTTAGCCTGTTCCTTGGGTTACTGATGACCCTGAGCCGGTTGTATGCCGAAAGCGAAATAACCGTCATGCACGCATGCGGGCTGGGCAAGAGCGTACTGATCAAGGCGGCGCTGCTGTTAAGCGTGCTGACGGCGTTATTCGCGGCCGCCAATGTCATCTGGCTGTCGCCCTGGTCGTCCCGGCACCAGGACGAGGTGCTGGCGGAGGCCAAGGCCAACCCCAGCATGGCGGCCATGGTGGGCGGGCAGTTCCAGGCGGCGCAAAACGGCAACTCCGTCCTCTTTGTCGGCAACGTCAAAGGGCAGGAATTCCAGAACGTCTTCCTCGCGCAGCTGCGCCCGCATGGTAACTCGCGCCCCTCGGTGGTGGTGGCGGACCAGGGCCATATGACCCAGCGTCCCGACGGCTCGCAGGTGGTTAACCTCAATAAAGGCACCCGCTACGAGGGCACCGCGCTGCTGCGTGATTTTCGCATTACCGATTTTACCCAGTACCAGGCGGTCATCGGCCACCAGGCGGTATCGGTGAACAACAACGACGCCGAGCAGATGACCCTGCAGGCCCTGTGGCAATCCAGCCAGCCGGAAGCGCGCGCGGAGCTGCAGTGGCGCCTTACCCTTATCATATCGGTGTTTATCATGGCTATCATGGTGGTGCCGCTCAGCGCGGTCAACCCGCGCCAGGGCAGGGTATTAAGCATGCTGCCCGCAATGCTGCTGTACCTGGTGTTCTTTTTGCTGCAAAGCTCGCTGCGCTCCAACGGCGCCAAGGGCAAGCTTGATCCGGTGATATGGATGTGGCTGGTCAACCTGGCCTACCTGGGCATCGCCCTGCTGCTTAACCTGTGGGACAGCGTACCGTTCAGACGGGCGCGCGAACGTTTACATATCAGAGGAGCGGCCTGATGTTTGGAGTACTGGACCGCTATATCGGTAAAACCATCTTCAACACCATCATGATGACCCTGTTCATGCTGGTGTCGTTGTCGGGCATCATCAAATTCGTCGATCAGCTGCGCAAGGTGGGGCAGGGCGATTACTCCGCGGCGGGCGCCGGGCTCTATACCCTGCTGAGCGTGCCGAAGGATATTGAAATCTTTTTCCCGATGGCGGCGCTGCTCGGCGCGCTGATGGGGCTCGGCACTTTGGCCAGCCGCAGCGAGCTGGTGGTGATGCAAGCCTCCGGTTTCACCCGCATGCAAATCGCCGCGGCGGTAATGAAAACCGCCATCCCGCTGGTGCTGCTGACCATGGCCATCGGCGAATGGGTCGCCCCCCAGGGCGAGCAGATGGCGCGTAATTTCCGCTCGCAGTCGTTATACGGCGGCTCCATGCTGTCGGTGCAAAACGGTCTCTGGGCCAAGGACGGCAGCGATTTTATCTACATCGAACGGGTGGTCAGCGACAACCAGCTGTCGGGGGTGAATATCTATCACTTCAACCACGAGAACCGCCTGCAGACGCTGCGCTACGCCGCCAGCGCCACCTTTACCGACGGCACCTGGCGCCTGGCGCAGGTGGATGAATCCGACCTGACCGACAGCCAGCAGATCACCGGCCGGCAAACGCTCAGCGGGGAATGGAAAACCAACCTCACCCCCGATAAGCTGGGCGTGGTGGCGCTCGACCCGGAATCACTGTCTATTTCCGGGCTATACGACTATGTCAAATATCTCAAGCAGAGCGGGCAGGAAGCCAGCCGCTACCAGCTGAATATGTGGAGCAAGATCTTCTCGCCCTTCTCGGTGGCGGTGATGATGCTGATGGCCCTGTCGTTTATTTTCGGCCCGCTGCGCAGCGTGGCGATGGGCGTGCGGATGATCACCGGTATCAGCTTCGGCTTCTTGTTCTACGTGTTGGATCAGATCTTCGGACCGCTCAGCCTGGTGTACAATATGCCGCCGCTGTTCGGCGCGCTGCTCCCCAGCATGGCCTTCCTGGTGATAAGCGTGGCGTTGCTCTTGAAGAAACGGTAAAGATATCCCGACGCGCTAACAGGCAAAACCTGTTAGCGCCGGGTTGGATTGGCGCAGGCCCATTGCATCGACCTTCAGATTCAGCTCTCTTATTACAACCGTAAAAAACTCATTTAATACTCTCGACAAACATCACCTTGGTCAGGTCGCGCAGCCATTTATGGCAGGGCGAGTGATTATGCTTGGAATGCCAAGCCTGGATGATGCTGCGTTTGCCCAAATCAAAATCGGCGCTGAAAAACTCCACCGCGATATTCAGTTTACGCAGGTTATTCACCACAAAATCCGGCACGATGGCCAGCGCGTCGGAATGGGTAATGGCGTTCATGGTGGCCATATAACCGGGCGTGGTGCCCATCACATGGCGCGTGGACCAAAAATATTTCATTGCTTCGTCCGACCCGGCCGGGTATTTTTCCTTGGTCTGGACAAAATGATATTTCAATAAGTTATCCATATTTTTATCCCCACAAATAATAGGGTGACCGCAGCGGCACATAAAATAACATTTGGCCGAGTGAATGGTGCGGATGGTAATTTCCGGATTGAGATCGCGCATTTCGCCAATGTAGAGATCAATATCGTTGGAGCGCAGGAAATCATCATCAAATTCCGAATCATGCACCATATTAATAAAGACATTCGGCGCGCTGCGCTGTATTTCGCTGAATAACGAGGCGTTAAGGGTAAAGACGATGGTGGCGTTCGCCGCGATGGTGAAGGACACCGTGGTGGTATGGGGTTCAAAGGCCATATTGGTATTGAGCATCGACTCTATGCGGTTGACCAGTTGGCGCACATCCTCCTTAAGTGCGATAGCCTTGGGCGTGGGGATCAGTTTTGTGCCGCTGCGCACCAGGATGGGATCGTTGAACAGCCCCCGAATCTTATTCAGCGATTTGCTGATGGCCGGCGCGGTGACGTTCAGTTTCCTGGCCGCCAGATTTACGCTACAGTCTTCCAGCAGCGCATTGAGTACTATCAATAAATTGAAATCAAAGTTATTCATATAATTGTCATGATCTAGAACGCTGGTTTGAGGGATATCCGATAGCTAAACGGATATAAATGCAAAATAAATTATTATCCTGCTTCTACTGCTCCTATATATCGATAGCATGAGAATTATTAACGTACTGCTTTCAGTGACTAATGATTTTATCTTTTATTTTTTAACGATGACAAGGCGAAAATATCTCCAATGAAATGCCTCAGCGCCGGAGAAGGCCATAAAATGACCGCGAAAGGGCGCTGGCGCTGGCATGTCTTGCCATTATTGTTGCGTTTCATAATATAGTTAATTGAGTGTAAATAGCATGATATTAATATTATGTTTACCATGTGAAGGGCGGTTTTATGATAACCGAATATAAGCGGGGGAGGGAAACTAATACACACAAACTGACTGTGGATGTGCCTTATGTTGAACTTAGTCTGAGAATTGCAACTACCCTTTAGTATAGGTGGCGTTGTCGCCCGCGGGCATATGCCATGCCGGACGGCATATCCGGCGCGGTAGTTCCCGCGCCTTATCCCGCGCGGTCAGGAAATGAAATTCTTGCTTTGTTTCAGCACCACATCGCAGGCCTTGGTTTTCACCTTCTGCCCCAGTTGGGAATTGCTCAAATCGTTAAGATTCACCTGGCCGTTTTTACCGGTGGTCAGCAGGCCGCCCAGGCCTTCCTGATAATCCTGGCTTTTGGCGTTGGCGGTGCTGGTAATCCCCAGCTTGCCAAGCAACTGGTCCTTCAGCGTCGAGGTGCCGTTGGCGGACAGCAGGTTATTTTTAACACAGTATTGCAGCACGCCGGCGGCATTGGTCATGCTGCTGGAGCTTAACGCCTTGTCGCCGCCGTTCAGCAGGCCCGACAGGGCGGCCAGCGAACTGGCGTTATTGCCGGTGGTGGCGCCGGCGGTGCCGGACCCGTTGCCGGTGGACGATTTATTCAGCTCGGTAACCGCGCTGTTAACCGAATCCATCCAGTTGCCGGCCGCCTGGGCCACGCCCGAGGCCAAACCGGTACAGAGCGCGGCGGCAACGGCCAGCGCCATTAACCTGCGGTGGGTGGTGATCATAATAAGCATACTCCTGAAATAGTCGCGCCGGACGCGCCGGCTGTTAATCTGCGAATAACCTACCCCACACCCGCGCCGCACCGCCAGCGCGGACGGGTGAAAACCCCCCGCCGGACGGCAAATTAAGACTATTCCCGACGGCCGGTGCTATCTTAAGTACAGAAACGAAACATAAACGGAACATAACGGAGTGCAGCAATGCCGGAAGGACCGGAAATCCGCCGCGCCGCCGATACCCTGCTGGCGGCGATGGCAAACAGGCCCATAACCCGGGCCTGGTTCGCTTTTCCCCACCTTAAGCCTTATGAGGACGGATTGGTGGGCCAGCATATCGAGAAAATCGATACCCGGGGCAAAGCCCTGCTAACCTGGTTTTCCAATGGCCAGGTGCTTTACAGCCATAACCAGCTCTATGGCGTCTGGCGGGTGGCCGCGGCCGGGGAATCACCGGTCACCAAACGCGATCTGCGGGTACGCCTGGAAAACGCCGACCAGGCCATCCTGCTCTACAGCGCCTCGGATATCAAAATCCTCAGTGCCGATGAACTGGCCGCGCATCCGTTTTTACTGCGCATCGGTCCCGACGCCCTGGATATGGCCCTGACGGTGGAGGAGGTCATCGATCGCCTATCGTCGCCCCGCTTTAGCGGCCGCCAGTTCGGCGGCCTGCTGCTGGACCAGTCGTTTATCGCCGGCCTGGGCAACTACCTGCGGGTGGAGATTCTCTGGCAGGCGGGCCTGACCGCGCAGCACAAGGCGCGTGATTTAAGCGCGCAGCAGCTGCGCCGCCTGTGCGAGGCCATCCTTGACATCCCGCGCTTGTCCTACGCCACCCGTGGACAAAGCGATATCGATAAGCACCACGGCGCGGTATTCCGCTTCCGGGTCTTTCACCGCGCGGGCAAGCCCTGCGAGCGCTGCGGCCGGCCGATAGAAAAAACCACGGTAACATCGCGGCCGTTTTACTGGTGCCCGGGATGCCAGCGGTAAAAAAGGCGCCGGCGCGGGATGGGTTCACATACCGGCCGCATGAACCCGCCCGGAAGGGTGTTTTTTCAGCAGTCGGCAGCACCTGAAGCTGATTAGTATTGCGCCGGGATGCGTTAACGGTATAATGCACCTCGTTTTCCGTATACTAACTTCAGTGCCGAAGTGGCGAAATCGGTAGACGCAGTTGATTCAAAATCAACCGCCTTCGGGCATGCCGGTTCGATTCCGGCCTTCGGCACCATTAGTACACCATCAGGTCACCCAAGGGTGGCTTTTTTTGTGTCCATAATCTTCCACTGTGTTCCATAGTCGTCTGTTAAATAAAGAAATTCTTTCACGCCTTTCTGACCTGTCGATTTTTCCCTCTTCCATACTGGTCGTTTTTCATCCATTGACATCCGGTCCATTTGGGGGCTTTAATGGGGGCTCTTTCGGTTCGATTTACACGAGGCCCCCAAAATGCCTTTATCAGATCGCGCTGCCCACAACGCAAAACCGCTCGAAAAACCCTACAAGCTCAGCGATGCCCACGGCCTATATCTGCTGGTAAAACCAGCCGGATCAAAATTATGGCAGCTTAAATATCGCTACCAGGGTAAAGAAAAAAAACTCTCCTTCGGCGCTTATCCCCTTATTGGTTTAGCCAAGGCCCGTGAACTGCGTGAAAAAGCCCGCGTTTTACTGGCAGACGGCCTCGACCCCGCCGAACAGCGCAAAGCAGAAAAGCTGGCCAATGCGCCGGCGAATACCTTTGCCTCGGTGGCGCGCGACTGGCATGCCAGCAACCAGCGCTGGTCGGCGGACCATGCCGCCAGGGTAATGCATTACCTTGAGGTCTACCTCTTCCCGAGCCTGGGTGATCGCGATATCACCGAGTTGAAAATACGCGATTTACTGGAACCGCTAAAAGCGGTAGAGGCGACTGGCAAACTGGACGTGGCCTCCCGGTTGCAACAACGGGTCACCGGTGTAATGCGTTACGCCATGCAAAACGGCTTGATTGACTATAACCCCGCCCAGGATTTGGTCGGCGCGATTGCCACCCGTAAAGCGAAGCATCATCCCGCATTGCCGTTGGAACAGTTGCCGGATTTTTTAGAACGCCTGGAGGATTATGGCGGCAGGAAATTAACCCGTCTGGCGGTGCAACTGGCGCTGGTGATCTTTATCCGTTCCAGCGAATTGCGCTTTGCCCGCTGGCAGGAAATTGACCTGAAACGGGCGATGTGGACCCTGCCGGCCGAACGTGAGCCTATTGAAGGGGTGAAGTTCTCCCAGCGCGGTTCCAAGATGCATACGCCGCATCTGGTGCCGCTGTCACGGCAGGCGGTGGTATTGCTTAAGCGGATTAGGGCGCTATGCGGTGATAACCAGACGTTGGTATTCCCGGGCGACCATGATCCTAAAAAGCTGATGAGCGAAAACACCGTTAATAAGGCGCTGCGGGCGATGGGGTACGATACGAAAACCGAAGTATGCGGCCATGGTTTTCGCACCATGGCCTGTAGCGCGCTGGTGGAGTCGGGACTTTGGTCACGGGATGCGGTGGAGCGGCAGATGAGCCACCAGGAGCGTAGCGGGGTGCGGGCGGCGTATATCCATCGGGCTGAGCATATTGAAGAACGTAAGCTGATGGTGCAGTGGTGGGCGGATTACCTGGATGCGAATAGGGAGGGGTATGTAGTGCCGTATGAATTCAAATAAATTTATCTCAATTTAGGCAAGGACAGCTACCGCCCTACGTCGATAGACAAATACTGTTGTCACCACACGGCCTATTCCGCGCTGTCTAGGCTGGCATGTAACACCGCTACAGCGTACTAGTATATCGCTCGTCAAGGCAATATTAGCCTAAGTTAGAATAGGTGTATGGATCATCAGGGGGCTAATACAGGGCTAATACAGGGCTAATACTATAAATCCTTAGAGCTCACTAAATTGGTGTAAATGTGTATCTCTCCAAGCTAAGTTGATGCAAACTATTCCTAGAGACTGTAGTCTGAATGAACCGTTAATTCGAGCCTTCCTCAAACAAAACTGCTTTCACACAATCCGGGGCATTTCAGGTCAAATGCTCCATTTAGAGTTTTGACTGGGCAAGGACTTAGAGGAAACAAGAAGAAAAATGCCAAAAGGCAACACAGTTGTAGTTAGTGTCAATCCGCGTGAAGCTAATCTAAAAAGAAAATTGCGGGAACACCTGCAGTCCCTTGGTTTTACAAGATCTGAAGAAGGTGGCTTACGTGCGCCTGGTAGTACAAAAGATGTGATCCGTACTCTCCACCGTGCCCAGAGGGAAGATCGGCTTTTCTCAAACAAGGATTTCGTTTCGCAGAAAGCTGGAAAATTGATGCAATTCTTTGCTTCAGGTCGAGATCTTGACCCTGAGAAAATATCACCGATTCTTGAAAGAGTCTCTTCTGGGACACAGCTAGGCGATCTCTTTAGACTAGCAGCGTTATCATGGTCTGTTCCTGTTTCAAACGGGTTTGGTCGGCGTCTTCGTTATCTTGTATGGGACGAAAACAATGGGAAACTAATGGGACTTATTGCTATTGGAGATCCTGTTTTTAACCTTGCTGTACGTGATAAGTTAATAGGTTGGGATACGCATGATAGAAGTGCCCGTCTTGTCAATATAATGGATGCCTACGTGCTTGGAGCAATTCCCCCATATAATTCTCTTCTAGGAGGTAAACTGATAGCGTGCCTGCTTCGAAGTCGCGATCTGTATGACGATTTTGCTAGAGCTTATGGCAATACTATCGGTGTTATATCTGGAGAAGAGAAAAAAGCGCGACTCCTAGCCATTACAACTACATCGTCGATGGGGCGCTCATCGGTTTATAACCGGCTAAAGTTAGATGGTATTCAATATCTCAAATCAATTGGTTACACCGGTGGATGGGGACACTTTCACATACCGGACCGATTGTTCTTGGAATTGCGTGATTACCTGCGTGATATTGATCACACCTATGCAGACCAACATGCGTTCGGACAAGGGCCAAATTGGCGTTTGCGAACGACACGGGCGGCACTAACTGCCCTTGGTTTTAGAAATGATTTGATGAAACACGGTATTCATCGCGAGGTTTTCATAAGTCAACTGGCGGATAATGCAATCAGTATACTTAATACAGGCAAAGGTCAACCAGATCTAACTTCGCTTCTGTCAGCAAAAGAGATTGCTGAACGGGCTATGGACAGGTGGATTATTGCCCGTTCGAGACGTAGACCTGAATACCGTAGTTGGACGTCGAACGACTTCATTGAATTATTTGGTAATCAAGCGGGAAGTCTACACATTCAAATGGATAAGTTAAAAATAATAGGATGACCCAGTAATCTTTTATCTTTCAATGCGCGGGGGAGAGCAATTGGATTACGCCATTAACAAAATGTTAGGCAGGGTTGAATCGGCAGCACAGGCATCAAAGTTTGCTTTATATATATGTCCGGTGTGCAAAATGAAGGTCAGCCTACGCGTTGGAAAGATAAAAAAATCATATTTCGCCCATTGGCCTGGATGGGGAACGACGGAATGTGAGAATTTTGTACCTGGGCAGCATACTCAGCATGTTGAAGTACAATCTAATATTGCTAATACCGCAACTATTATTAGGCAGAAAATGGAACTCCGTCTGCTGATACCTACAGGGGTTGAACGTAGAGGATGGTCGATTGAGTTGGTTTTACCCTCGTGCCGAATATGTCGAGCCAAAGTTACTCTGGACTTAGGTGGTAGGAACCAAACGATCGATATGCATAGTATGGTGAAGCGTCGCCGAGTAAGCGCCGAACTTTCGACGGCATCTTATCGCATCCTATCTTTTTCTGGCACGCCTGATCCTTTATTCGAAGCTGGGGTGGAGAGAGAACTGCCGGGTTTACCCTCTTTCGGTGCTGCCGCTTTTGCTGCTTCGGGGGACGGATCGACCTTTGGGTTTCCCCGAATTCAGGAATTGAGAAGATTTGAAACTTTCGCGTTTCTTTGGAGAGAGCCAATTGAGCCTGATTTCCCCGATGAGTTTGTGATTGATAAACTTCCTGGAAGGCAGGGGTGGAATTTGTCCCTTGTTACTCTGCCAGATGCCATGTCAGCGGATTGTATTGCCTGGCTTCGGTTTTTCACTGGTCTGCCTGTAGCACTTCCCAAGCCATCTATTGTTCCAGTTTGGCCATTTCTCACAAGAAAAACTAGCGTTAACGAGGTCACATGTATTCGATCGGACGTAGTACTAGTATCTGCGAATACGATGCCAGTGGCACAGCAGGGCTATGGGCCTAACATGAGTGTCCAAGATGCATCCACCATACTTTCGGTAATTGGGGTGGAAAGTTCACCGGCATTCTTTTCTCTTAAACCCTATTATAGTGATCTAGTTGGAATATCTGAAGCAACCAAACAGGATGTAAAAGAATTTTTTGTCTTCTCCCAGCCTCCAGAGTGCCTTAGTAGTTATCCTTCGGTTGAATTAGCTTTCCTCACTCCTGACGGTATTCGTAATATAGTTCCATTACATCGACGAGGATGCATGAAGGCTTTCGCTGAGGTCAGGTCACAGGGCGTCAGGTTGGAATACCTGTCCATGCCTTTGGGCGCGGAGGGGATACTTTTCGTTGAAGGAATGTCCGGGCGCAGTATATCAAAGCTTTCTTCAGGGAGTGACGCACCACCGCACAATCAACACATGCGCTTGCTGCGTACAGATGCATTAGCAAAATTGACATTCTTTTTGGCCGATCCGACTTACCACGTGGAAATCGAATTCGGTGGCTTTGGTCGCATTTATCTTTCCGGCACTCCAATATGTGCTACACCGGATGGCATAAATACAAAACTCGCCCCAGAGCTAAGGACTAGGCTGCTCAGTTTCATTTTTCAAATGCAGCTTGCTTCGCCGAGAGCCGCACAGATGGATGATCTTATGCTGGTTGAGGCTTTAGTTGACATTAGCCCCGAACTACCACTCATTCCTCATTACCGTTCGCTGGTAAGCGAAATTCTTGCAAGCGGCTTTGAGCTAAAACGTTTGAGAAAAGGTGTCTCATCATGAGTTACCAATACAGCAAAGAGGCCAAGGAGCGAATTTCCGCATTGGGACAAACTGCGGTCACCAAGTTCATCGAGGAGATCCCTCTGTATTTACGCCGGGCTGTATATAGCAAATTGCCACGGGTGCAGGGTTTTAGACAGGGTTCACAAGCTGAAGTTAAGGAGAAACAGAAGCGGCTAATTGGGCGCATGTTCCGGCCACAAACAAGCTTAGAGGATGAGGGCGCTTGGAAGAGCTTCGCTCTTTTTTGGGGTGCTTGGGCTGAGGACCGTTTTGGAAAAGCCTTGCCAAATTATGACATTTCTTCCCCTTCCTTTGTATCAAGCCCAATATTCATTAGAGAGCTTGCTGACAGTTTTCCTGGAGTTGCTAGAGAAGACGTTGAACGTTTATTAACATTTAGTAGCTTTCCCGACCATCCCGATACAGCAGTAGCGCTAGCTCACTTTCGGCTTGCCTCAGATCTTATGCGCGACAAGATAGTCGATGAGCTTCCAGCCCTTTTGAAAGGGATCAGGAGTCGTCTTGAAGTTATCGAAGCGGCAATTGCGGGTGCGGACGAACGGATCGGACGGCTTCAATCCATTTCTACTTCTCTTATCGAAGATGTGGATAAAGTCTCGAATGATATCACTTGGAATACTGCGGCAGTTAATGAACTAAGGACCTTGCTGGATGTAGAAACGAAACATTCAGGGATGGTTGAGACAGTAGTTTATGAACTCGGTGCGGCGAGCCAAAAAAATAATGAAGTATTAACTAAAGTTAACTTCCAACTAGATGTTCTTGCTCAAAGCTTGCAAGAGTTTTCGTTACGCGGAGATAGGTGGGATGGAGTCGTAAACGAGTTTGTAGAACTCAAATCTACGATCTCCGCGCTTTCTGAACATGAGGCTAAGAGGGTAGGTGTAATCGAATCCATTGCTACTCTTACAGAACGAGCAACTTTTCTGGAGGGTCGCTTAGTAGAAAACAACGCTGGTTCCGGAATAAAACAACGTGTAAGGCTTCTTGAAAATAATCCGGAAGGACCATTCATCGATATTTTGTCCATCGATAGTGCCTGCAAAATTCTTGAATCAAACCTGCAAGCAGTCGGTGTTGCTAAAGGGGCATCGATTTTTGTAGCTCGTCATATTGTTGCAGCCTTTATTGCCGGACAGATAATCCAATTTTCTGGCTCACTTGCTGACATTGTGGCTGACGCAGTCGCTGCTGCTATAGGCGGCCCGACTTACCATGAATGGCGGGTGCCGGTTGGACTATTTTCTGACGAGGCTGCATCAGAGTGCATCGAGACGATAGCTGAATCGTCGGGTTGTTTACTATTGAAAGGGGCGAACCTCTCAGCGTTTGAAGTCTACGGCACAGCGGTTCGCGACATTGTCGTTCGACGCCAATTTTCCGTATCCGGCTACGATCATCTTGCTCTGATAACCACTTGGACGCAGGGACCTGCCGCATTTCCTGATGGTGGTATGCTTGCTGAGCTGGGGCCTGTATTTGACACAGATACACTTCAGATGCGAGGAATCTCCGCAAAGCTACCACAGTTGAAATTCGGGCGCCTGACGAAAGAAACATGGGGGCGACTTGAAGGTCAAGAAACCGACTGTCCTAAGCCAGATATGGAAGAATTTAGAGAGCTAATTGATGAGGCCGGATTTGAAGGAGGCAATTTGTGGCGACGCATGGTCAACCGTATCTACGCGATCCTCATGGGAATGCCTAATGGGAACCTTGCAGGTGACCTCCATTCGCTATTAATTTCTTGGGCTGTCCCTTGGGCTAAAGCTTTAGGGGGACCAGATAAGGAGATAGCACGAATTGCTGAACGTGAGTTTTCCGAACGCCCAGACGAAACTACAGCTTGAGGGGGTGACGATGGAATGGTTAGCGGTCACCCGTGAAAGGGCTCAAAAAATCGTCGCCGCCGGAATGCGTTGCAGATTATCTGGGGAAGGACTACGGATATCGGCAGTATCGGAGTGCTTACGAACTATGTCGTATCTGTGCTCAGTTCCTACAGATAGGTATGGTGTATGGGAATCTACAGCCTCTATACGCCTTACCAGTATGGTGAGGCATAGGTTAGTGCCGCTATGGCCTGAAATTACGGACAACGGGGATGATATGCATCCGGGGGTGATGGCTGTTCTGAACAGCCTGGCCGAGTTGGGCGACATGGTAAGGTTAGACGGTGGCAAGTGGCTTGCGGCTCCAGTGCATGCAGTAAGGGTTGGGGATGGTATGGCAGTGCTGATGGGTGGAGGTCCGGCCGTGGGATTCCCCCCTTCGGTAACACCACTAGTAGCTGGACGGATACGCTTGATTGAACAGACCTCTTGTAAAGATTGGGCGGAGCTTTGGGAGGTGGACGAATGGATTGGTGCCCCTATAGAAGGACTTGATGTATGGTCGTCGCGGATGTTGGCAGAAATCGCAGCACGGTTCACGGATGCACCTGATGACATGGGTGACTCTGCAGTCTATTTGCATCGTAAATGGATTGGGCTTTCAGTGCTGCCATTAAACGTGGGGGGGATATTATTGTGTCGGGCGCGTGTCGGACTAGCTTTCTCATACTTCATTGGTCAGTTTGTCAGAGGTCGTCTTCGGAAATTGAGCTCTATAGAATCCTCGGACGATGCAAGAAGGCTTCGTTTCCACCTAGATGTGCAAGCAAATTGTCCTCTCAGAATCGAAGCTGCCACATCAAACGGTTTAGTGAAACTCCGGTTAGTGCGACGATTGCCCAAGAGAGAAGCGAAGGTACTGCTTCTAGGCTGGCAGGTCTCCAGCCCTATGGACGAACACCCTGGGGTGACACACCACGTATTTCCTGAAGAGACATTGCCGATAGTGCGCAGGGCATTTGAGGGACTTGGTATTGTGTGGTCGAGCGAAGTGGAGCGAGGAGACGGGATTTATGAGCGAGACATCTAAGATATCCGAAAATTTTGGCATACACGAAACAGCAAATAGTTTGGCCGAGAACTTAAGACAGTATATTGAGGCCCAGTATCACATCCGGGATGAAGGTCTAATAAAAGAACGTCACGCGCTTCTTCTGCAGGATGCCACTATTGCACAAGTCCCATACATAGAGGCCACTCCAGTATATAAAATAGGGGCTCCTTACGCTAGCCTACCGATTCCCAAGGTAGCAAAGGATGTATTGATTCAACTATCGGCGATGGGTGTTGGCCTTTACCCCCGGCCCTATGAGCACCAGTCACAGGCACTAACATCTTTTCTTGGCGATGAAGCGGCCGAATTGATCGTTGCCACTGGTACGGGCTCGGGTAAGACTGAAAGTTTCCTAATGCCAATCATCGGTAAATTGGCAATAGAGGGGGCAGAAAGACCAGAATCTGCGGCTCTTCCTGGTTGCAGAGCCATGCTACTGTATCCAATGAATGCTTTGGTCAACGACCAGTTAGCTCGCATACGGCGCTTGTTCGGGGATACTGACGTAGCAAAGATACTCTCTAAGGGAAGGAGTATGCCAGTACGTTTCGGTAGCTATACAGGACGAACCCCTTATCCTGGTCGCCGGACTTCGGTGTTTGTCAAAGATGTTGAGATAAAATTGCGATTTATGCAGCCTGTAAATTCTCGGCGTTTTCTTGTGTCAACGGCCGATCTGGATTGAGTTGAACTTCCTTGTCCCAACCCCAATTTCTTGTCTCACCTCGCCACCGTTCCGGGCACGCAGCGCGGGCGGCTTGATAGACTTGGTGACGCTTTAACAGCAAGGCTTTATCCTTGCCCTGATGGCGCTGCGCCGGCGTCACGAATTTGATCCCGCTGTGGCGGTGGACGTGGCAATACCAATCAATGAAGCGCTTCACCCACTGCCGTGCAGCATCAATCGAGGTAAATCCTTTGCGCGGCCAGGACGGCCAATATTTCAATGTACGAAAGATTGATTCTGCGTACGGATTGTCATTGGATACCCGCGGCCGACTAAAGGATGACGTTATACCCAGGGCTTCCATCTTGGCCTTCAGCGTATAACTTTTCATCGGCGCACCGTTATCCGAGTGCAGTACCAAGGGTTGCATAGCACAGCGCTGCCCCAGGACACATCGTTGTAGCAGATCTGCCGCCAGCTCGCCGGTCTCTTCATCATGGACTTCCCAACCCACCGGGTAGCGACTGAATAGGTCTTCAAATAAATACAGCTTATAATACAGCCCCTTAACACTACTCGGCAACCAGGTCACGTCCCACATCCAGACCTGGTTAGGGGCGGTGGCGGTAAAGCTGGTCGGTTTTGCCACGCGCACAGCCTTGGCGGCACGTCCACGATGCTGCACTTGACCCGCCTCTCTTAATACCCGATACATCGTCGATTCAGAGGCCATGTAGCAACCCTCGTCTGCCAGAATCGGTACGATCTGACTCGGCGGAACGCTGTCGAAACGCGCGCTATTGCATACCGCCAACACCGACTGGCGTTCCGTTGAGCTCAGTTTGTTGGCCGGCTCAGGGCGGTCAATCAATGGACGCTGATCCGCAATAACAGCACCATCCTGTTGCCACCGATACCAACTGTGAACAGAGATCCCTACCCCCTCGCAAGAACGGTACAACGATGCGCCATCATTGCACGCCTGCTGAACCCAGGCGGTGATCTGTTCCCGGTACGCCAGAGGAGTTAATCGTCCTCGTTGTCGCCCCAAAGGGCGCGAACTTTTTTTTGCAGGATCAGTAATGCCGCTGCCTCCGCCAGTGCTTTATCTTTACGCAGGACTTCGCGCTCAAGACGTTTAATTTGCTTACGCTGGGCCTTATTCTGCTGTGCGCTGGCCGCATCATTAAAACCGCCTGGCTCTGCATGGGCCTGGATCGATATTTCGCGCCACTGCTTAACCTGCTCTGGGAAAAGACCTTTGGCTCGGCAATACTCGCTCAACTCGATCTCCGACATCGACGAGGTTTCGACGACGACGGCGAATTTAGTTTGCGCAGACCAATTCTCACTGCTGCGATCATGTTCGGGCACAGGGCGACCTTCTTTGCGAAGCTGATTACGCCAATTGTACAGTGTAGCTTCTGAAATCCCTTCTCTTTGTGCCAATTCACGGATGGTCGGCGGATGAGGGGCAAGCATTTTACTTAAAATGGCGTCCTTGCGAGCCTGAGGTAAACGCGACATGGTGATGCTCCGGCCCCCTGGATTGAGAATGAAATCCCGAAAAAGGGATCTTCTCAACTACTCTGACACAGGGGGACTTCCCAACGGGACGAACGTTTCATCAAGCCGCTTTTCGAAAAATTCTATGGCAAACTTGCAGAGGACTCTCCAGTCCGGATAGAACTCGAACGTATAGGCCGCTGGCCTAGCAAGGATCTTGGCGCATTTTATAAGATTGGAGCAGTCCAAAGTAAAACTTACTCTTCAGGCAAAAAAATTGGCAAGCAGTTCGTCGCTAACAACTGGAGAGATCGACTTATTACGCAGTCTGGCGACCGCGAACTGATGACCCGACATGAAATACAGAGCAGATGCCCCGAATTGCTCATCACCAACTATTCCATGCTTGAATATATGCTCATGCGGCCCATTGAACGTAGCATTTTTGAGCAAACTAGAGATTGGCTCAAGACTGATTCACGGAACGAATTCATCCTTGTACTCGACGAAGCGCATATGTATAGGGGGGCCGGTGGCGCAGAGGTTGCTCTTCTGATTCGTCGTCTTTGTGCTCGCCTGGATATCCCTCGGGAACGTATGCGCTGCATCCTGACCAGTGCAAGCCTTGGTTCCGGACCAACAGCGATCACAGACGGCGAGCGTTTCGCTCGTGACCTAACTGGATTGTCTAAGGTTTCTTCTCGACGCGTTAGAGTAATACAAGGTACACCCGAACTACGTCCAGATGTTCGTCCTGCTACGAGTAAAGAAGCGGAAGCTCTGGCGCTTTTTGACCTTAGTGCATTTCAGAATGTAGCCAACGATTTTTATGCTGCTTGGGAGACTACGTCTGTACTCGCTTCAAGACTCGCCTGGCAAAAGCCAACAGCAAAAGATCATGCATCGTTTCGTGAGTGGCTTTTTGAAAGTATGTCTGGTTTCGGTCCTCTAGAAAAGTTAATTGAGACAGTGTCTGGAAAGGCGGTAAGACTCGACGCTCTCAGTGGAATCCTTTTCCAAAATTGCCCATTGGAGACTGCGACTCGAGCTACAGACTCACTGCTTGCTTTAGGAAGCTATGCCCAGCGTCGCTCCGACGGACGTGTTCTCATTCCTACCCGCATGCATCTCTTTCACCGGGGGCTACCAGGACTCTACGCATGCATAGACCCGAAATGTACTCAAAGACTCGGCGAACATACTGTTCCCACAATATTGGGACGACTATACACAAAACCCTTGGATCGATGTAGCTGTGAGTCAAATGGAAGAGTCTATGAATTGCTCACTCATCGTGACTGCGGTGCCGCTTTCATCCGCGGTTATGTAAGTCCTGAAATGGATTTTGTCTGGCACCAACCTAACGGCCCTTTATCTGAAGGCAATGATGTTCATCTTATGCTCATCGAAATTTTGGTCGAGGAAAAGACTCATCCAAATAGCCGTTATAAGGACATGTGGCTACATATTCCAACTGGACGACTTTCGAAGATATGTCCCAAAGATGAATCGGGTTATCGCAAGGTGTTTGTGCCGGACAAGGTTCCTGTTGGTCGGGATATCACATTCGATGACTGCCCTGTCTGTATGCGAAGAACTCGAAGTTCGAAGGAGGACCCCTCCAAAGTGATGGATCACGTGACAAAGGGGGAAGCGCCCTTTACCACTTTGGTTCGCACGCAAATGGCTCGCCAGCCTGCCAGCCGCGTTATTGATCCTAGGCATCCTAACGGAGGGAGGAAGGTTCTTATTTTCTCTGATGGTCGCCAGAAGGCAGCTCGGTTGGCGCGCGACATTCCGAGGGACATTGAACTCGACTTAATTCGACAGACAGTAGCACTCGCGTGTTTGCGATTAAAGGCGGTCTCACAGGAGCCACGGCCGAACTCAAACCTTTATCTTGCTTTCCTATCTGTACTTTCTGAGCATGATTTGACTATTTTCGATGGTGATGATGCTAAGAAGATCGCGACTGCCCGCGCTGAGTTTGAACGTGACTGTGATTGCGATCTGGCGCAAGCCTTTGAGGATGGCTTCAATCCCGCAGATGCTCCCTCTCGATATAGAATCGCTTTGCTTAAACTTCTATGTAGCAATTATTATTCTCTATCAGGGACAACTGTTGGCTTTGTTGAGCCAGCAAAGCAGAAGATGAAGAAATTGAGGGAAGCTTTTAAGGCAAAAGGAATTGCAATCGGGGATGAAAGCGTCAGCGTACTTGCAATCGCTTGGATCGATGCATTGCTCAATGATTTCGCTTTTGATCCATCACTAGATCAGACTCTTCGCTGCAAGGCGGCAGGCTATTACAAACCTAATTGGGGGAGTAAAGGGCTTTTTGGCTATGCTTTAAGGGCTGCGCTAATTCGTCGTCCTGGCTGGAGTGAATCTTCTGTAGAGGCCGTTGAGTCAATTTTTTGTAGCCAACTGGCATCTGAGAAAGAGGGTGTTTGGTTTCTTTCTCCTAATTCCCTCCGCCTACAAATCGATCTTTCACACTTATGGAACCAATGTTCAGATTGTACCGCCCTTATGCCGTTTACCTTCGAAAACACTACCTGTCTTGCATGTGGGGGCGAAAATGTTAGAAGTATCGCCCCCTCGGAAAGCAATTATATTACTGCCCGGAAAGGCTTTTGGCGATTGCCAGTACAAGAAGCCCTCACTCCCGGTTCCAGACTCTTAAATCTCAGCGTTGAGGAGCACACAGCTCAACTTTCGCATAGAGATCGTGCCAGCGTCCATGCGACCACCGAACTTTATGAACTGAGATTTCAGGATGTCCTTATTGATGATTCCGATAGGCCGATTGACGTACTAAGTTGTACCACCACCATGGAGGTCGGCGTCGACATTGGTTCCCTTGTCGCGGTCGCGTTGAGGAATGTGCCTCCACAACGCGAAAACTATCAGCAACGGGCCGGGCGGGCAGGTCGGCGTGGCGCCTCGGTATCAACCGTGGTGACATACTCTCAAAACGGACCACATGACAGTTACTACTTTCTAAACCCTGAGCATATTGTGGCGGGCTCTCCTCGCACGCCAGAGGTTAAGGTGGACAATCCCAAGATAGCCCGAAGGCATGTGCATTCTTACTTGGTCCAGACCTTCTTTCATGAGCTCATGGAACAGATTGTTTTTGGCCCTGTTGAAAAGACGTCAATGTTGGAGAAGGCGCTTGGCCCGACCAGAGAGTTTTTCCATGGGGCTAAGGACACGGGCCTCAATCTTGATGACTTTGAGAAATGGGTATCGCGTCGTATTCTCGCAACAGAAGGTGACTTGAGAATTTCTGTTGCGGCATGGCTTCCCCCGTCCCTCGATACAGGCGGTCTTACACTCGGTGCATGGTTTGCAAAGGTTTCATTAGAATTTTTGCAGACTCTCCACAAAATTGGCGAAAATGTCCCTCAACCTTTTGCCCCGAGTGAAGATGGGGAAGGGGGGGAAGACGAGGACGACGAGGACGCAGGACCAAAATTGGAACAGGAGGAGCTTTTGAACTTTCTATTTTTCCATGGTCTATTACCAAGCTATGCGTTCCCCACTAGTCTTTGCAGCTTCTTGGTTGAAAAGAGCGAAAAGAACTCCAGAGGCTACTGGGAGGTTCATACTGTCCAGCGGCCACAGCAGTCGATTTCGCAGGCATTGAGCGAATATGCCCCCGGAAGGCTTATCGTCATTGATAAGAAGACCTATCGATCTGGAGGCGTGTTCGCAGATATGCCGGCAGGTGAAGTTAACCGAGCCAAGCCACTTTTTAAGAATCCGAAAAAATTCGTCCATTGTGAGAAATGTTCCTTTGTACGTGATCCGCATAACTCTCAGAAAGGCATCAGTATTTGTCCTATCTGTGGAAGTGCATTGAAAGAAGAGGTAATGATACAACCGGAGGTATTTGGAGCAGAGGGTGCTAGGGAATTGTACGAGGACGACCGTGAACAAGAAATTACTTTTGCAACAATGGCCCAATTCCCACAGCCAGTTGATCCTGAAGTATTCACATTCAGTGAATGTGGAGATAATGCTTTCTTCACTCATGCGACGGATCAAAGGCTAGTGACCGTTAATCGGGGAAAAGATGAAGGGGAGTCTTTTGGTTTCTCCGTTTGTACTGAATGTGGTGCCGCTTCGGTTTTCGATTCATACTCCCCTGCGAAGGGATCGCACGAACGGCCTTACAAGCATCTTGGGCCTAAAGGTACACCGCGCCGCTGCTCTGGTGAGTACCGGCGCGTGCTTCTTGGCCACGACTTCCGCACCGACCTTCTACTTTTGAGATTGAAGGTTGCAGCCCCGCTTGTAACTGATACCGCCGACATCGTGGTCCTGCGGATGCTTGAGGATGCATTACATTCAATTGCTGAAGCACTCCGTCTTGCGGCTAGTCGCCACAGGCAGTTGGACCTTGACCCATCTGAATTTGGTTCTGGTTTCCGAATTTTGCCCGCTCTAGAGAGCGAAGCCCAGACGTTAGATCTCTTTTTGTACGACACTCTTTCAGGCGGCGCCGGGTATGCCGAACTTGCGGCTAGAAACCTTAATGAGATTTTGGAAAATACACTAGCTTTGCTAGAAGGTTGCAACTGCGATACATCCTGCACCGAATGTCTCAACCATTTTCATAACCAACACATCCAAGGCCGTTTGGATAGGAAACTCGGTGCATCTTTACTTCGCTACGCAATTTATGGCGAGGTACCCCATTGCTCACTTCCGGAGGTTCAAATAAATTCACTGACTCAGTTGCGGGCCAGCCTAGAGTTGGACGGCTTTAACTGTTCGGAAGGGGGAACCCAGGAAATTCCTTTGCTTGTCAAGCATGACGGTCGCTATGTGGCTTTAGGTTGCTATCCTGGACTCATCGGTAGGCCAGAGTTCGTCCATGCCGTTTATAACGCATGTAATGTTCAAGGACGTCTGGCTTTGAATGAGTACTTACTTAGATCCAACCTTCCCGAGGCTCACCAAAAGGTCCGGAGCCTCTTTAGTTAGGAGAGCGAGGTGCCCTCTATGTCGTTCAGGGGACACCTCGTCGGTTTTGTAATTTGCCCACATAATTATGACATTCACGTTTGGAGATCTTCCAGAATAATGAAAATGCTAACGTGAAGATCACTATGCGTAAAATCTTTTACAAAGTATATATTAGTCCCCTGAGGATATAGTCCCCTTGAAATTTTTGATTTTACTGAATAGTGATGATGCCATTCGATATGTAAAACGTCGGGATACTTTGGTCGCCGCCTCGTAGTAGATATCACCGAGATAGCTAGCGATCTCTTTTCCTTCCAAAAAAGTCAGGAATGGTCATGCCATAAATCCTAAAATATTTACGTCACGCTAGTTTAATGTTAAAAATTACCCATTTATCATTTTTACGTTTTACGGTTAAACAGCTGTCTGTAAACGTTGTCTGCAATCAAGCTCATAAGGAAGAAAATGGAAACTTCATAAATTTTATTCTTGGCAGGATAATGTATAATAAATATTAATTTTTTTGTTATGGGTGATGGTAAATTGGGGGTATATATTGAAAATAGCTATTAGCAATTTAATGTGATGATAAGTTTATCGAATATAATTGTATATCAAGCGGAATAGCTTTGAGAGACCAAAAAATTCATTCTCTGCCAGTGAGAAAAGTACTAATGTAATCAAGCACACAAGTATTCCTGTAATTAATTTAACTCTTTTGTAGGCCTTTATTGCATCCTCTATCGGCCCATTAGCTAGGGTTTGGTAGTCATTATCGTCTAAAAATCCATAAAGTTTCCCTCTCCAAGCTTTTCTGTTTTTTTCGAGAAGGTTTGTGAACTTTTTATTTATATATATTGTAAGTGAAAACGACATTATCATATAAATGCCTAAAGTTAGGAAAATAAAACTATATATATTATTTAGGTCGGGTGATTTTGCTATATTAATGGTGTATTTAAAAATAACAGCCCCCATCACAATAGCAATGTCCTTCCAGATATTATTTGATATATCCCTTGTCTGCTGTACTATCTTTTGGACATCTTCAGATAAAGTTTTTCGCAAATCAGCGAGTGTTTTGATTGTTTCTTTACTACTAGATCTAATATGTGCTTTATATAAAAGAGAAGCGGACTCTAGAGCAAGTGGTAGTTTCCTAGATAAGCCAGAGTAAAAATCTATATTTGCAGGCCACTCTCTAGCTAGCTCGCTTGCAAGAAATGTATGTTTCAGTTCAATTTCATTGCCTTGCAAATAAATCCACTTAATGGTTTCTTGAAGGTCATCGTATATCGAGATATCCAAATTATTTTTGTCAATGACTAGTTTTCTGGGTGGTCTGCCTGATAATCCAGCAATTTCAATGCCATCTTCATTGTAAAATAACTCATCAGGCAAACATTTCACTAGCAAGAGGCAGGATAATGCTTTCCATGTCTCAAATGCTTCATTTTCTATTTCCAATGAATTTAATATCCAGGGTTCTACACAGCTTGGTGCTAAGTTATGAGACTCATAATTTTTAACGTAGCTCCTTACACGTGAATGCTCTTTTTTTTCTTCAAAAAAATTTGAATCTTCTGATGGCTTATCTATCCATGGAAGGGCCTCGAAAGTCAAAGTAGAAAAAGACGTATCAATGAAATTTAACCTTATTCTTCTAAAACGTATAAGTTTTTTTTCGTCATGTAAAAGTATAGACCAACCCTCGTTAGTAAATAAATATGCATTCTCCTTAAAACAAGGGTAAGTTAATTTTACAGTGTGTTCATGTCCTTCTATACCATCATTGGGATTTATTTCATCATGATCAATATCTGAGAAGGAAATCTTTAACCAATCACAATGACAATCAGAAACTTCCTGCCATTTTATTAGTGCACTTTTTGTCATTTTAGATTTTAAGAATAAGCGGCCTTCATTATCTACAATTGTTTCATTGATATCAAAAAGAACACTCTCTCGTGAAAAATTTATGGCCTGTTTAATTCTTTCTAGTATCAATATCATCGCGGATTATCCTCGCTGTAACTATTTTTATTTCCTGTCGCCCATCTTCTAAATTATTTATTTCAGGTGTATTATCATCATCAAAAAGTATAACTACATTTTCAGTGGTTTCAATTCGCCTTCTTTTCGGTTTTTTTATATATTCTGGTTTTATTGTAAACGATTCTCCTAATATTCCTTGATTACGTGATTCTCGCTTAAAACTTCTGATAATTGGTGAGTCATCTTCAAGATGTCCAAATATTGCAGATAAGTTAACTGTTGGTTCCGTAGTATTGAATTCTTGCTCCGCGCCACTTAATGTTTCGTAAATGCGATTTATACCGTTTTGCTTAATATGGTCAGGAAGAATATCCTTATGCTGTTTGAATACTTTTTTTAATATATCTACCAATTTTTCTGTAAGAGTCTTTTCATCATTTATTCTTTTAACTTGCAAAAAACCTTCAAAATAATCTGATATATTTGACCTTTTACTTCGGTCGATAACTGCTATTAATCCTCCTTTATTTAATGATAATTTAACAAGTGCAATTTTTTGCATAGCTTCAGCTTTTTTCACAAACGTTTCATGAAACCGTTCTAATCTTGGCACCTGGGCTATATTGGGATCTTCATCTAAAACATAACGAACAACATCTTCATTATCGTATTTTATTAAAGCGTATAATTTTTCGTTGTTATTTATTAATTCAAATAGGAAAAATACTCCTTGACTAGTATTTCCCGAGTGACGGGATTGGAAATCACTGGCAAGAAGTTTAGATTGCTCACTGAAGCATGTTTGATCATTGTCAGCATCTGAATGAATTATTCTCAGGATTCTTTCTGTATTAGATAGTTCAAGAAATTCAAACATATTTCCCTTAAGGGAACTTTGTATACGTGCTAGGAAAAAATCAACGTGTTGGGGCGGGGATATTTCGTTCAATAGTACAGGTACTTCTAACCCTTTCCCCACAACGTGAAATATCATCCTATTGATAGTTAAAGCGGCCACTTCATCTTCTGACAGAAAAGCCATGTAAATCCCCTAATAGAGAAAATTGTGTATCTTATCAATTGGTTGTCTATCATTCAGCATCAAGGTGTTCCAAAACTATGGAAATTTAACCACCTAAGTAGCGATTATCATAAGGGAATTAGAAAAAAAACACTAATGTGTAAGCCTTTTCCCTCACATTATTGGAAGAACAGCTTACACACAAGAGGTTACGGAGCACATAAACCAGACTTGATGGCCCTACCCGCACTACCTGGACGCCGATCAATACGGTTGTGGTGCAGACCGTATTGTTGCCTGACACGCATGCAGGATTCCGATGAGATGCGAAGGAACGAGCCAGCCTGGCCCCTATCCCGGAGACTTCTCATGGCACACCACCACCACAATATGCAGGGGCACGATGCCCTGTTTACCACGCCCACCGCACTTATGCTCGATACCCGGCTCACGCCACTGGAGCGCAACTGCTGGCAAGTTCTGCGCATGCTGCGCGCTGCGGACGGACTCAGCCCGCTGGCGAGCCTGGGGCAATTGCGACGCTATCTCACCTCCACGCCTTTAGGGCAGCGCGCTGGTTATGAGACGGCCTGGCGCGTCCTCGTGGTATTGCGGCTCACTGGCTGGATCAGCCTGGTGGGGCAGCATCGGGACCCCATGACCGACCATGTTCTCAGCGAGCTGTATCAAGTCCATGAAAGCACGCTGACCTTCCATCAGGCGTGCGCACTCGATGCAACTCTCCCGGAGCTTCTGCAAACATCCATCGGCCACGGAAATAATCAGGTCGATCGCGTCGCCATGTACATCCAGGAGACGCTTGAACACGCGCCCACCGCGGCCCCGAGTCATGCCGAAGACCAAGGCAGCGATGATGATGAGCCGCCGGCATCACGTATGTCGCCTGTCCGGGGAGACCAAAACACAGCACAAGCGCCAACCCCCGGCGATTCCGTCAGCACCACGGCAGGTCCGCAGCAGACCGACCCTGCCCAGCAGACAACTCCCGAGCAAGACAGTACGTATAGTAAGTATTTAAATAAAAAAGAACGTACGTACCGCGCACGAGCGCACGAGGATGTCGGTCCGGTGTCACCACCAGTAGCATTGCCGCCTTGTCTGGGTAGTGCCAAGGCGGAGCAGCAAAACGACGTGCGAACGGCCTTGCATCGGCTGCCGCCCCAGTATCGCCAGGACGTGCTGGATGAATTGCAGGCACGCAGCCAAAGCGGCACCGTGCGCAACGTCATCGCTTATTTCTTCGGTTTGGTGAGGCGGGTGCTTGCCGGCGAGTTTCGCTTGTGGGCAGGCCGCAAGGCCGCACAACCGGCTAGCCGTCCGCAACAGGCTGCTCCCTGCATGATGGCGAGAATCCAACGTGCCGAAATTTGCCAGGGGCCAACCCCTAAACTCGTATCACGCGAAACCGCGCTCGCGCATATCGCCGACATCCGCAAGATGCTGAACATGCCGGTGAACGCCGGAGACCTTGCCGCTCAGGTGATGCAGGCCAAGGGGTGGCATACTCGCCCTGCTTGATGCCCACTATGCCTTCGCGGCCTACGGCCTTGACCAAGAGGCGCCGCCTCTTGGAACTCCGTTCTCGCCGAAGGGCAGGGCTGCAGGGGGCGAACATCCCCTACAGCCAGTTGATAGGCTAGTGCGCTGTATGGGCGTCAATGGTGCGCTGCGCCGGGTGCTCACTCGTTCGGTGCTCACCTACGGCTGCGCTCCGCTGCGGCTTGCGCGCCCGCCATTGACTCCCACTTCGCGCGGATTTTTCCTGCTTGTCGGGCAATTTCTTCGGATGCCGTCGCATGGGCTTTACACTCAAGCTGCCTGCGCAGGAGCGGCATGAGCACCATGTCGCCCCTGCGCAGGTAGCCGACAAAGCCGAAGGCCGCGTCAGTGCAGCAGTCGGGTAATGTGCATTCCTGCCTCCGCGCCTTTTCGCTTTGCACGACTCCAATGCCACGCCATGGGCCGTCACTGCACACCGCAGTGACGGCCCTGGGAATTGCAGCAACAATGCGGGTTGGCGCCGTATCCTATTTCATGCTTCGCACATGATGATGCCCTGACACACTGGCAGGGTAATAACCCACCGGCAGGTTTAAATGCCGGTATACTAGGCGCAGGGCAATAAGCGCCACTACGGCTGAAGTCGCCACTTCACCGATTCCGTACCCACCCGGTTGCCCATCCCTGGCGTGTTTCGGCTCAACTTCGCGCGCCGCCCTTACCCATAGGGGAGCCTTACTTATCCCTGCATTGATATACCCAGCCATCATCACATCGCGCCTACCTGCGCTTCTTTTATCGTTTCAGTTTGGCGTTATAAATGTATATCTGGCGTAACCGCCCATCTTCTTCTCATCACTTCATAGGAGGTTATTATCCAAATTGTTTGCATTGCTATTCCTTGCGATAAACACCTTCCGGTCTTCCCATGGGAAGCGGGACGGTGGCCTCATTCGAGGCAACAGGTGATCTGAGCACCTGGCCCATGCCCTTCGGGGATCTCGCTTTAGCGAGTTGGCAATAACACTCACCTTTTTTAGCTCAGGACAGAAAATACTACGGTTAAACAGGAGATATCGATGGATGATCTTACCTATACGCTACGCCAGCTTTGCCAGCGTAATCGCGATGGCAGCCATGCCACGCAGGCTGACCGTGTGCGGTCACTGGCCTTGGTCAGCCGCCAGCTACACGAGGCGGGATTTCGGCAGATGCGGGCAACATCGCTTAAGGGTAAGCATGTCGCGGTATTACTGGAACGTTGGCAGGGCGAAGGATTATCAGCAGGCACCCTCAAAAATCGCCTGGCGCATTTGCGATGGTGGGCCGAGAAGGTCGGCAAGGCTGGCGTTATTCTAGCCGATAACACGCAACTGGGCATCCCCGAACGGCGATTTGTCGCCAGCGAGAACAAGGCGCGTGACTTAGGCGACAGTTTGGATAAAGTGAATGATCCCTATGTACGCATGAGCCTGCTTTTGCAAAAGGCCTTTGGTCTGCGCCGCGAGGAGTCCATCAAGTTCCGACCCGGCTATGCTGACCGTGGAGATTGTATTGTTCTCAAGAGAACATGGACCAAGGGCGGGCGTGAACGAACGATCCCCATAACTACTGCTGAGCAACGAGATGTGCTCGATCGGTCGCATAGAATGGCTGGCGCGGGTTCGCTGATACCAGCGCATAAGACGTATATACAGCAGCGCGATGTCTATGACGGGCAATGCAAAGCGGCAGGGCTGAGTAATATGCATGGGCTGCGACATCATTACGCCCAGGCCCGATATCAGGCATTGACGGGATGGCCAGCTCCGGCGGCAGGTGGTAAGCCTAGCCACATGTTATCACCCTTAGAGCGTACCCAGGATGCGATCGCCCGCCAGACCATAAGCCGAGAGTTGGGGCACGAGCGTACCCAGATCACTACTGTTTATTTGGGACGGTAAGTAGGATGGGCGGACTTGCCTTAGTCGTGGAAAATAGCGGTCAACGCAAATTGAGTATTGGTGCTGACAGTTACTTTTGCGCTTTAAGTATTAAAAAAGGTGGCCGACGGCAGTGTTTCACTAATTTGGGCCGTTTCGCCAGGGCTTCTTCTGTCGGTTGCGGCTCAGACAATGTGCGCAGGGTAAAACCACAACCCAGCAAGGTATTCACATAGTTTTCTGTCGTGCGATGGTATTTAATGACGTCATTTATAAACCACTGAGTATGGCGTATCGACTGATCGTGATAATTATCCAGCGGCCAATGCTCACCGGCTTCAGTGGTGATCCATCCCACCGGCCAGGCGGTACAAACAGGATGTTCAACGCTGAAAATAAAATAGCCACCGGGTTTTAGCGCCTTATAAACCTTGCGGCATATTCCCGTGTAATCCTCGACGTAATGCAAGGCTAATGACGACACCACCAGATCATAGATATTGTCATCAGCCGCAAAATCCTCCATCGAAATAGGCTGAAAGGTAATGCCCGGATCATCCGTCAGGCGTTGCGCCTCAGCCAGCATACGCGTTGACAGTTCAATTCCCGTGACATGGGCGGCGCCCTTGGCGCGGGCGTATCGCGCAAAATCGCCAAAGCCGCTGCCAAGATCGAGCACGTTCAAGTAGCTCAGTTCCGGCAGTAACGCGCGGATCGCGGGCAGCTCCAGCGCGCCGTTCAGGCCGGAGTCATTCTGGCGTAATATTTTATATCCTTCGAAAAAATCAGGGTCATCGTACACATTTTGCCGGGATAAATCGTTGTGCGACGCAGTCATGATACAAGTCTCCTTTGTCGTCGGTTACGTCAGCTTGCTTTGATGCTAATGAAATTAGTGGAGGGAAGCACTATTTTGATCGATGATATACCTATCAATATTCATCCGGGAGAGGACGTTGATGACACGCATCGCGATCGATTTACCTGAAGAAGATCTCCGGCAATGGGATAATCTGGCCGCTATACGCCATCTCTCCCGGCCAGAGTTAATCAGGCAAGCCTTGTCTGGCTATCTTGCAGATAATCGTGCTGATAGTAATAATGCGTTTGGCCTATGGGCTAATAGCAACACTGACGGCATCCTCTATGAAAGTCAGGTCCGCAATCATGACTGGGAATGAGTGTTCGATGGGCTTCGTTTGACATCGCTATCAGTTTTAAAATGGCGCTGAAAAAGTCCTCGCAATCTGGTTTGACCAGTTCTGGATTCAGCGTAAAAATATGTCGGCTCCGCCCCATCTTAACAAATTGGGGGCCTTTTTGAGGGCTTCGATAGAAAGGCTTTCTAACTTACTAAAATTAAATAATTATTTGGTGTTCGATTTCGGCCTTCCCATTACTACATAATCAGGTCACCCAAGGGTGGCTTTTTCTGTCCATATTCTTCTGCAAGTTCATAATCTTCTTTTATATAAAGAAATATATCCATCTTTCCTTCCGTGTCGAGTTCTCATTCTTCCATGCTGGCCGTTTTTCATCCATTAATATCCGGTCCATGGATGCGGCTTCCCGTTTGCAACAAACAAAATCAACGCGCTCCTGCCATGGAACCTCACATCCCTGCGGAATAACGGTCAATACGGCCCTGGGCGTATGTTTACACTGGGAGAGGTGCCGACAGTGTCTATACAGCTTCTTCGGGGTAAGTTCAGGGAGACGCGCTATGTTTTTTGACAGCCCGTGACTTGCGGGTAATTGCGACATACGAGATCGAGTTTGTTTTTCGGTTCGAAACCTTTATCCAGCATGCATCGCTGAACATTAGCGGCTTTGCGCAGCGTGGGCACGTAAGGCGCCGAGCCCAAAGGTTGCGGATAACCGCATTGATACATCACCGCCAGTGCTTGTTTGTCGTTTTCAACTTCATGAGAAAAATGCAGCGAGGCCCCCACTTTACGCCAAGTAATCAAGGAAAACTTGCTCACGCCGGAATCCGGCTTAATCGGATGAAACCCGCTGTCTGCGACAAAAGGCAGCGCTTCCTGCTGGCTCTGGCTCAAGGGGTGCCCCTGCTTTTGCTGGAGGCAGGCTGGTGTATCATGGTAAACACGAACGCTGCAAATTTTGAATCCGTCTTTGCGGGTAAACCCCATATTTTCCATGCATTGGTAATACAGAACGGACTCATTATCCGTTTTGGGGATATCGGAGCCGGGGAGTTGCACGCCGCATTTACCCATCGCGACGCGCACGCCGTCGATATCCGTATCAGGACGCTGCCACTGTGTTAGATCCGGTGCTGGGGGGCATCCTGTCAGCAGGAATACCGACGTCGTCAGCAGAAGTAAAGTCATCAGAATCGATTTTCGGAACATTAAAATCCCTTATTCTGTCACCCCGCGCAGGAATGTGTGGTAATCATCACGCCTCTCCAGGTTGGGGCGGGACAAATACAGTATAGGCAGCGAAAGCAACCCAGACTGAATCAGGTACAGGATATTCAGGATACGACTCGTTCACCTGTTCCCGTCCGGGAACGGGTGGATGTACTCAAAAAACATGTCACGCCATCATGTTTAAAAAATCGTGTTTTATCGACACATGGCTAAAACGTGTCGATACCATAAGCCTATCCCGGCCATATGTTTAAAAAAAAATTTCATCGACACATGGCCGAGACATGTCGATATTGTAAATACGTTCGGGCCGTATATTTAAAAAAATCATTTTTATCGACATATTCTAAAATGTTTTACGTGCGCCATCTGGATTGATCTATAACCATTTTCTAGCATACAAAACGCATTGGGTCGAAGACAAAACAGTCTATAAACTAAATGAGGCAACGCCGGAAGCGTACCTGCGCCCTGTGCAGGCGACAATTGCGGACCATTCCATCAATAATGTGCCGGATCCTGGCGGTTATGGGGGCATTCTACATACCCAAATCGTGTTAAATAACACCTCTATTTATTAATCGCGTAATAGTAAACACAAGCTGAATAATAAAAAATTTTGAATGCCTGTCGCCATAAGTAAACCCAGTCATGCTCAATTCCTTCCCAACACAAACAAACTATTGCGATCGTGTTCGCATCGTGGAATGCTTAACAATGTGCTGCGTTTATATCAATGAAATCAATAATTTTTGTTAAGTCAGGGACGGGGAATGGACAAGAATACTCAGGGGTTCACATCATACTGGCGTAACTCCTTAGCAGACGCCGAGTCTGGTAAAGGGGCATTTGAGCGTAAAGACGCGGATAAATTCATCCGGTGGATGGACATCTCCACGGGACGGCTGGATGAAGAAGTTATTAACGCATTCTTTGAGGGTGAAAGCGACACGGTAAAAACCGTCGAGGTATTGTTACGACCAAAAGCTTGGATCCGCCAGCTAAAGCATGGTAAAGAGCGAACGGCAGGCGCGCCAGGTATCGCCACACCGCTGGTGACTTCCGCTCTCCTGAACCGTGAAGGCTTTTTGTTCCCCACTGCACCTGCCACTATCCCTCGTGACCTGCTAGAACCGCTTCCCAAAGGCACCTTCTCCATTGGCGAGATGGCGCAATATGACAGATACAAAACCACGCATAATTCGACCACTTTTGGCGAGGATGACGAACAGCAACGCCGCGAGGAAAATGACGAGCAGCGGGTTAAGCGTTATGAAAAGCATCAGCAGCAGTGGCAAAGGTACCTGACTGAGACAAATAATCTCCTGGAAAGCGTGGCCGGAAAATGGATCGCCACCCACGAGCAATACGAACCGGCAGGGTATGGCTACATTATCAAAGCGAACCAGCCCAGCGGGGCCAGCCTCCATATCCTTCCTCTGTATGATCATCTGCTGATGTGTAAAAAAGAGGTTCCGTTACTGGCGTGCTTTGCCTCGACGGAAATGCCCCCCGTAGAACCTCTCCTTGCCGCCAATGCAAAGTTCAGCGAGCGTCTGGGGCATTCCGGGGACGAGTTCCCACTGGCTGTGGCGCAGCGAGACGCCCTGAGCCATTATCTCACCCAAAAGCAGGGTGATATCCTCGCCGTCAACGGCCCGCCGGGAACCGGAAAAACCACTCTGGTTCTCTCTATCATTGCTACTGAATGGGCAAGAGCTGCTCTCAATAAAACCGAACCGCCGGTGGTGATTGCCACATCAACCAATAACCAGGCAGTGACCAACATTATTGAAGCGTTCGGTAAAGATTTTGCCACTGGCACCGGAGCAATGGCCGGGCGCTGGCTGCCTGAGCTGAAAAGCTATGGCGCGTACTTCCCGTCTTCGGGCCGTAAGGCCGAGGCTGTGAAAAAATACCAGACGGATGACTTTTTTAACCGTGTTGAATCCCTGGAGTATGTTGAAGATGCGCAGGCCTTCTATCTTGCAAGGGCAAGGGTGGCGTTTCCGTCGGAGGAATGCAGTTCGCCCGAACGCGTCGTGGATCTCCTGCATGAGCGTTTAACCGAGCAGTCCGCGCAGCTCAAGCAAATCGATTCAGCATGGTACAGCCTGAGCCGCATCCGCCAGGAACGGAGCGCTATCAGCGAAGATCTTGACCAGTACATTCAGGACAAAAGTACGTTATTGCTCGACCGCACGAATGAAATTGCGCTTTTAACACTGGGCAAAAAGCAGTGGCAGCAATATCGCGCGGGTGAGTCGATGATGTATGCGTTCTTTTCATGGATCCCCGCAGTTCGTACTAAGCGCCATTATCAAATTAACCTCTTCCTGGACACTACGTTTGGCACACGAATGGCCGGGTTCCAGGGAATTGCGCCGGAAGGTATTGACGCGTATATCGACGGTTTGATTGCGCAAACGCAAAAAGAGCAGGGTGAGTATCAGCAACAAATCGATCTTGCACAGGACGTTTCCCGGCGCGAAAGCGCGGCCGTCAAGCATTGGCGCCAACTGACCGGGGCATTGGGACATTCAGGCGAAGAAGAGCTGGGCCTGGCCGGAGCTGATGAGCTTGCTGATACGCAGATTCGCTTTCCGGCGTTCCTGCTGGCGACCCACTACTGGGAAGGTCGCTGGCTGATGGATATGGCCGCTATTGATAATCTTCAAAAAGAAAAAGGCCGAAACGGCGCGAAAACAGTTAAGGCTCGCTGGCAGCGCAGAATGAAGCTCACCCCCTGTGTGGTGATGACCTGTTATATGCTGCCTTACCATATGAAAACCAGTGAATTTGCAGGTAAGGGAAAGCCATTTGATAAAAGCTATTTTTATAATCTTGCTGATCTGCTAATCGTCGATGAAGCGGGGCAGGTGCTCCCGGAGGTGGCGGCAGCCTCCTTCGCGCTGGCGAAAAAAGCGTTAGTGATTGGCGATACGGAACAAATCGCGCCTATCTGGAACAGTTTGCCCGGTATTGATATGGGCAATATGGTGGAGGAGAACATCCTCCCCGGCGGCACTCAGGAAGAGCTGACGGATGCCTATGCGCTGATGTGTGATTCAGGTAAAAGCGCGGCGTCGGGCAGCGTCATGAAGGTCGCGCAATTTAATTCGCGCTATCAGTACGATCTGGATCTGGTCCGCGGGATGTACCTGTACGAGCACCGACGCTGCTTCGATAACATCATTGGCTACTGTAACGCGCTCTGCTACCACGGCAAATTACAGCCGAAACGGGGCGCACAAAAAGAGACGCTTCTTCCGGCGATGGGTTATCTGCATATAGATGGTCTGGGTCAGCAGACAAACGGTGGCAGCCGCTACAACGCCTTTGAGGCCGGGACGATAGCGGCCTGGCTGGCGTCGCACAAAGAGGAAATCGAGCGTCATTACGACAAACCGCTGCATAAAGTGGTGGGGGTCGTTACGCCATTTTCGGCGCAGGTCAACGCCATCAAAGCGGCGTTGCGTAAGCTTGACATTAACTGTAGCGGTGATGAAGATTCCCTGACGGTCGGCACGGTGCACTCCCTGCAGGGGGCGGAAAGAGCGATTGTGCTCTTCTCCCCGGTCTATTCCAAACATGAGGATGGCGGGTTTATCGACAGTGACAGCAGCATGCTGAATGTCGCCGTCTCCCGCGCTAAGGACAGCTTTCTGGTCTTCGGCGATATGGATTTGTTTGAGATCCAGCCCGGTTCTTCGCCACGAGGATTGCTGGCAAAATACGTGTTCGCCTCAGACAGCAACGCATTGCAGTTTGAGTTTCAGGAGCGCAAAGATTTAAGCGCAGCACAAACGCAGGTCTCTACCCTGCACGGGGTGGAGCAGCATGATGCGTTTTTGAACCAGGCTTTTGACACTATCGGGAAGAGTATTACCATTGTTTCCCCTTGGTTGACCTGGCAAAAGCTGGAACAAACCGGCTTTCTGACATCAATGATTAAGGCGTGCTCGCGCGGCATTAATATCACGGTGGTGACAGACAGATATTACAATACCGAACACGCCGATTATGAAAAGCGTAAAGAGAAGCAACAGCGTCTTCACGTAGCATTGGAAAAGTTGAACGAGATGGGTATCACTACGAAGCTAGTTGAGCGCGTCCACAGTAAAATTGTGATTGGGGACGAGGGACTACTGTGCGTAGGGTCGTTTAACTGGTTCAGCGCCACGAGAGAAGAGAAGTATCAACGGTACGATACGTCGATGGTTTATCGCGGCGAGAGCTTAAAAGGTGAAATCAACACGATTTATACCAGCCTGGAGCAGCGCCAGTTGTAAGGCGAGTGCGAGTCCTTTAGATATGGAGTGAGCACCTTGAATATGTTGCATGAGCTCTGACGGTACGTTTTAGCGGTGGTGGATGCCGGTACTCACAGCGTCAACTCTGGGCCGTATTGACGCTTATTCAGTAGGGATTTTGAGGTTCCACGGCAGGGGATCTGTGATTTTATTGATGGGATGATCCGCGATAATTTCCAGCACATGGCGCAGATACGCTTCCGGCCCCACGCCGTTCAGTTTGCAACTGCCGATCAGCATATACATTAACGCCGCCCGATCGACGTCGCTGTTTTACGCCGAGTTGCCCTATTCTCAAATTTATCTTTAGTAGAACTCGGGCCTATGGGACTGTTAAAAAGGGCCGAGCCTTTTACAACGTTCTAATCAATCGGGCTGGGTTGCCGGCATAAATCCCTTTCACCGTCACGGGATTGACCACAACCCCCCCAGCCCCTATCACCGACCCGCTGCAAATGAAATCGGTTAATATCGTCGCACCGCTGCCGATGGTGACATTATCGCCAAGGCTGATTTTAATCCAACTTGCTGGATTTGGGTCTGGCGCACCACACCTGAATAAATCATTGGCGAATGTGACATTATGCCCAATAAAACAGTTCTCCCCCAATGACACGTTCTCACAAATGAACGTGTGTGACTGCACACGGCTGCCGCGCCCAATGACACATCCTTTCTGAATCTCAACGAAGGGGCCGACAAACACATCGTCATGAAGCTCACATCCATAAATGTTTGACGGTACCATCACTTTGACATTATCTCCGGTAGTCACGTCTCGTATGTCACAGTTGATAATTTTCATAACCCATCCATAGTTTATTTATTGCCGCCAATGTAAAAAGACCCACTGAGGTTGGAGATGTCAACATGGGTCAATGGAAATATACTGTGTCCAGCAGAATTAATTTATAACTCTTATCACAATTATTGTTGGCGTAAATGAAAAATAACTGATTGCGATATGAAGTTGGATGAACAACATCCAGATTTGTTATATTTTAATGCTAAAAATGCTATATGGAATGATAATAATGTTAATGCAAATATATATGCCGCTAACCTATGTCCTAATAGCGATGTATTTTACGGTGAGCAATCATGGCCTGAGCCGCAATAGTATTTACAAAGGCATATGTTATTCTTTTCTGGCCAATTTTGTGATATTGCTCGCGCCCGATAACCTAAGTATTGATAATATCACTCAAGACGGTATGTTATCGTACCTCTCTGCATCATCACTCACGATAATTATCATGCTTATCGTGTTATTTCTTTATTATCTTTGCAAAAGGGGAAAAAATGAATAATGTCAATGCAGGACCGGATAATGCTGAAGTAGCGCGTGGTATAGGTAGCGACATGGCTTGGGGCGCGACGTTCGGCGCGGTGTCCGGCGGCCCCGTCGGGGCAATGGTGGGGGCCGGTTGTGCCGCCGTGCAAAATGTGGTGCAAGGAGCGGTGAAACACGGCCCCGTGGCTGTAACTATGCCAACGGTTCCTATAGGACCTACGCCTTTCATGCCCGGCGCACCGCCGACCATCAATGGCATGTCTATAGACGAATTTTTAAAAAAACATAAAGCGCTTAATTAAGCCTTTATCAACGATTTGATTGCTTACATTCAATCTGGGAAGTCTTTTGCTGGATGCTTTCTGCTTCTTCTCTATGTTATGCCACCCTGTTGATTAAACAACAGTGAAAGGTTAATATCATGCTTGTAGACCCCCGGCGCGACCTCTGCGCAAGCATGCCCCCGGGGGCTTTTTTTATATAGGCTAGACAGCATAATATTTTTCGGTAAATTAAAAGTATGATTTTAATCATGCAGCAACTTAATTTTTTCATTTTATATTTTAATCTAATTACATTAATTAGCTTGTTTAGATCCCTGGGTGTTATCTTTTCTTTATATCAGTACATGATGAAAGGTCTTGCCTATGTCATCGGTCAGCCGTTGATGATGGTAATTAAATAAGTGGTTCGGAGCACTATTGTGATCGATCATGATACACATAAGGAATCATCCGGGAGAGGGTGCTGATGACCCGCATCGCGATCGATTTATCTGACGAAGATCTGCGGCAATGGGATAATCTGGCCGCTATTCGCCCTCTCTCCCGGGCAGGGTTAATCAGGCAAGCCTTGTCCGGCTACCTTGCAGATAATTGCACCGGTAGTAATAATAATGCGTTTGGCCTATGGGCTAAAAGCAATACTGACGGGATTTTCTTTGAAAGCCAGATCCGCCAGGAATGGAAATGAGTGTTTGATGGGCTACGTTTGATATAGATATCAGTTTTAAAATGGCGTTGAACAGAGCCTCGCAATCTGGTTTGACCAGTTATACATTCAGCGTTACAGGTCATCCGCGGGTGGCTTATTTATGCTTGAAATTCAGTCGCCGCAAGGCTTTCCACGCTTTCCCAGTCAACATAAGTACTGGATTCAATCAACATCAACTTACTGACAATAGTACAATTGTGGCTATATCCCGCTTCGATCATGTTTGTATCCGCGAGGTCGGCTGCATGGCCCACAGCCGGCGTAAAATCCTTGATATCCATATGCGCCGTCCGTTGCCAGCCAAGACCGAGACCCTGCGCCGGGCCGATACGGCGAGGCGTGCAACTACCTGGTAAGCCACTGATAGGCGTTGTGTTATTACAGCACCGATAGTTGTTTAGCCCCTCCGGTTTTTAGTACCACTGCCACTTGTGGCATCCCGCCCATTAACTCCTGGCTAGGGGATCAGGGGTTTATTCCCGGGCGCCGGCAACGCGCCGGGTAGTGGAATGCTGAAGCCTGTGACAATGATCACGGTTGTACTACGCTTAATCGTATCCCACGCCGCGGCCGCCGGCGTTCATTGATTAGCCAGGAATCAGCCAGTTGTGAAGAACAAAACCTTTATCTCACCCGCCCGGGAACAGGGGTACGCGGAGCTGGGCGACTATGCCGCGATTGGCGAGGGCCGTTCCGTGGCGCTGATCGCCCCGGACGGCGCCATTGACTGGTGGTGCGCGCCCAATATCGATTCACCGCCGCTGTTCGACCGCATACTTGATGCCGGTATCGGCGGGTATTTTCAGCTGGTTCCAGAGGGGGCCTGGCGTATGCGGCGCGGTTACCGACAGGATAGCAATGTGCTGGAAACCCATTACGAGACGGCAAGCGGCAGCGTGCGGATAACGGAATCGCTGAACAGTACCTTGGCGGGCCGCCTGCCGTGGAGCGAACTGGCGCGGCGCGTCGAGGGGCTGGAGGGGACGGTGCGCATGCTGTTGCGATTAAAGCTGGGTACGCGCGCCGAAACGCAGTCGCCCTGGCTGGATGACGCGCAGGGCATACCGGTGTTTCATCTTGGCGATCTGATGGCGATGCTGCGTTTTTCCGAGGATATCACCCTTACCGACAGCGGCGATGAAGGGGTAAGCGGCTTTTTTATTACCCACCCCGAGTCCCGCTCGCTGGTGGCGCTGGTGGCCACGGAACGGGAGCCGCTGGCGGTGCCGCCGCTGGCGAAGATTGACCAGCGTATCGAGACCAGCGATCGCGCCTGGCGCGACTGGGCGGACAATCTCACCTGGGATGGCCCTTATACCGATCACGTTAAACGTTCGGCCCTGGCCCTGAAGTTCCTGTGGTATGCGCCCACCGGCGCACTGGCCGCGGCGGCCACCGCTTCGCTGCCGGAAGGGCTGGGCGGCGGGAAAAATTACGATTACCGCTATGCCTGGGTACGCGACGCCTGCCTGATCATCAAGGCGTTTGTTTATCTTGGCGCGCTGGAGGATTGCAAAGCGGCCTTCTCCTGGCTGACCAATACCATTATCCGCCATGATGGCGTACTGCGCGCCTGCTATACCCTTGAGGGCGGGCTGGTGCCCGAGGAGCGCTTCCTGCCGTTGAAAGGGTACCGGGGCACCCAGCCGGTACGGTCCGGCAATAATGCCAGCGACCAGGTCCAGCTCAGCATGTATGGCGATATGCTGGCTACCGCGCGCCTCTTTATCGATGCCGGTCATATCCTGGATCTCTCAACGTCGCGGCTGTTGGGCCATCTCGCCAACCGCTGCGCCGACAGCTGGCGCGAACAGGACAGCGGTATCTGGGAACTGCCGGAAAAACAGCATTATACGCATTCAAAGATGGCCTGCTGGCTGGCATTGGACCAGGCTGTCGCCCTGGCGGACGCGGGCCATATCGAACCGACCTGGAAAGGGCGCTGGCAACGGGAGCGCGACCGCATCAGCGCCTGGATTGAGCGGCACTGCTGGTCTGAACAGCGCCATGCGTATACCTTTTACGCCGGCAGCGACAGGCTGGACGCAGCCATCGCGCTGACCCACTATTATGGCAGCAAGGTCAATCCGGCACGCATGCTCTCCACGCTTGGCGTTATCCAGCGGGAACTTGGCGAGGGCGGCCCGCTGGTTTATCGCTACTCCGGCATGGACAAAGAGGAAAGCGCATTTGTCGCCTGCGCCTTTTGGCTGGTGGAAGCGCTGGCGAATATGGGGCGCCAGGCGGCGGCGGATAACGCCATGGAAGAGATTTTAGCGACGCTTTGCCAGACGGGGAATGTGCAGGTCTTCAATGAGATGTTTGATACTAAAACCCAGACCTGGCGCGGCAATATGCCGCAGGGCTTGAGCCATCTGGCGCTGATCTGCGCGGCAAAAGGACTGGCCGGGGGCGCTACCGGGCAAGGGCAGGCCCTGACCCGATCGCCGCCCGCGGATAAGGCGTAGGTGTTCAGAGATAAATCCTTGTCCGGAGCGGAGTGATGGCGCCCGTGATGGCCGGGCGGCTGCGATAATAATAGCGCCGGCAGCGTCCTTCGGGAAGGGAACCTGGGCCAAGGTTGCCTTTACAAAGGCTTCAGGCGCGCCGGCTGCTGACAATCCAATAAAAAATCAAAAAAGGAATGCGGCGGGTTTTTATCATTCCCGCCGTCAATGTCGCTTTTGAAAACGTTTATTGCTGATGAAGGTTTTTATTTGTGAGTAATTTATATGATTTCTTCTTTAATAAGATATTAATTTAGCTATTGTATATTAATCAATTTTTTAATCGTGAATTCTGTAAGGTAATTTATATATTAAATATATGTTATTAGTGTTTGCAATAGCCCGGTGTGTATTTTGGGTTAACAACGCGAGTGCTATATAAAAGATCTTTAAAATATAAATATCCATTATCATCATTGGGGGAAATAAAATGAACACTATTTTTCCATCGCTATGGCCGCCGCAGGCGTACCCTGACTATGAAAAGAAAGGCCATAACAAATTAAATAATAATTTAACTGCCGGCTACCTATACCACCATGCCCCGCAGCGAAAGAATGCCATTCTTAGCGGAGAAGAACTTTTCCATAGGGCGCACGTTCTCAAACAAGAAAGCAGCCGGCAGCTTGATGATAAGCCTCGCCAAATAGCCACGCTAAATCAACCCCAAAATATTTTCGAGCGCATCCTCTATGGTCTTTTGCTGGTGTCCTCCTTAAAAGTAGCACAGCAACATCAGGTAAAACCACCGGCAATGTCTTCTTCTTTCCCACGGCCATTCCTCCCTCCGGAGCGAAGGATAAAACGCGAGGCTTTGCCAGCCCTGCACGATTACGCCGCCGAAAGAAATTATCGCCTTGCCACATACCTTAATAAAAATATAGGCGTCGGAATTAATCCCGACTTCACGGATGATAAACATCTGGCCATAATAATTATCGACAGCATCGATCGGCATCCGGAGCTTATGCCTGATGTTGCCCGGCTGACGTTGTACGGTAGTCAGCTCTATGGAGAACGCAGGGGAGAGACACTCAGGCCTTTACAGCAAAAGGGACTGATAGGACAACTGCTTTGCCAGCTTATTTTCAGGGAAGACAATATCGCTCTGCGCATAGCGAAATTATTTGATGCTAATCGCAGCATCACGCACCAGGCGTTTGCCGCCCTGGTGGAAACATGGCCGTTGTCAGAAAGTTATGTGCGGAATAAATGGTTGTGGCAGGAAAAGTACGAGGCAATGGAAATTCCGACGCTGTATCTGAAAAGCTATTTTCACGTCAAGGACCAGCCGGCATGGATGGCGCAAAATCAGACTGCCATCCTTGATCTCGATAATTTGTGGGTCGGCAGCCTGACCTGGACATTATTGCATTTCGGCGCCCGGGCAATTGTGCTTGATAACCCGGATAACCTTATATCGTCATCCCTGTCATCCCTGATTGAATTAGGTATTGGCCTGGTCAGTACATCCTGGCATGGCTTGCTGGCCACAAGCGCGGAATCGACAATGTATCTGGGATTGGTGTTGTATTATTTGCGCGCCCGCCCTGAGCTGAGCATTGGGCAGATAATGGCCGAGGGCAGCTTGGATGAAGTGTTTGCCTGGTTTAAGGCCGATCTGGAAAAGCGGCATCTCACCGCGCAACATCTTTATGACAGTTTTAGCTATTACAAAATCAATTTTCAACGGCCCGTATGGCGTTCGCGCAAGTCGGCGGCGGAGGAATTACTCAAGCAGCACTGCGGCAGCGCGCAAGCTCTCATTATGGGCTATGACAATCTGGATAGACATGACCCCCCATCGCATGCTCCGGACCCTGTCGGGCAGTTAATGAGATCGTCCACGGCCCGGCAATGCGTGGCTAACGGTGCGTCGATCCCGAATCTGGATACTTTTTATCGTCGGGAGGTGGACCGGTTCGCGATGAAAATCCGCGCCCTGGACACGGCGCTGCTGGAAGCGGTATTTATGCCCAGTGATGTTCTTGATGATAATCTACAAGCGGATGATGAGCGGTTTCTGCAAGGAGCGGAAATTAAATGGGTGGCCCCGCGGCTGACTCAGCGCCGGACCATACAGGATATGTTTTATTCAAATAAGCCTATTCATTATCTTAGTAAACCGGATACGTTTTTTTTCCAGGGCGGTCAGGGGAGCGATCGCCGGCTATTTGCACTTCGGATCACAGATATGGGCTATCTGCTGCGCAAGATTGCGGTTAATGATCCGCATCTTGGCACCCTGATGCCGTTTATGGCGGACTGGCCGCTCCCGGAGCGGGTCTCGCAGCACGAATTTACCCTTCTGCCATTAAATAATACCGGCATCTCAAAAGAGCCGAATGAAACATTGTCCCTGTTTCTGGAGCGTTATGCCGATTTCCATTACCAGCTTTACCGGCTCAAAATCCATGAAATGGGGTACGAAGAGGAGAAGTCTGGTTTTCATCAGCTTATGGCATCGTTGCCGGGGCTTATCATCCCTTTCTATGGTTGTGCCAACGCCCTGCACGCCGGACAAGCCCAGGATGCCTTTACCTCATGCCTGATGGACGGCGCTCTGGTGGGCTTGCCGCTGGTGTTTACCGGCGTCAGGGCCGGTCTGGGGTTGTTCAGGAGCGCGGCGATTGGCGCCGCCAGGACCTTGAGCGGGCCGGTATTCAGCGCCTCGGGACAAGAAGTCTTCAGGAATATAGTGCCGACAAGGATACAACTCGCCGGGGGTATCGAGGCTACCCACGCCCAATTATGGCCATTTATGGATACCGTGGGAAAAGGCATACTGAAAAGTGTCGACCCTGGTTTTGCCGCCGCCCGATCGCTGAGTATATTGACTAAAGGCCTGTATCTGGCCCTCCTTGGCAGGACGACCGTCGGGGTGGTGGCGTGGCGATCCAATATTGCAAAAGTGACCAGCGGACTGCCGAAATTTGTGCCCGCAATCCACGTACAGGATGCAAAAATAGTCTTTGGCGCCGAGGGCAGGGTCCCTTTAACCGTGGCCATCAAGGGCGTCATCTATCCTGTGGCGAAAGTACAAAACAGCAGCATAGTGGCGGTTGAGACCGGTGAGCGTACCCCCGACGGCAAGCTGCTGTTTGTCCAAATGGATCTGCAAAGCCAGTTCGGTATTTATAAGAAATACTATTGTCTGGAAACGGGTAGTGCCGTGTGTAATCTGGCCGAATATAGCCTGCCGGATTTCAGGATTGAAAAAAATGCCGAAATACCTCCTGCAACAGAGGTGCAGCTTTTTTGGCCGCTTTCCAGCAGCACGCCTATTTATTTGTTGGTTGTGCATCCGCTCCATATTCTGGATATAGCCGACAAGACATGGGTGATGTTTGAGATCAACGGCAGACGCTGGGCTTTCTCCAGGGACAATGGCACCCTGATGCCGGCGGATAATCTCGATGATGCGCAGGTGCGCGTCCGCCGAAGCGGCGAAGCCATTGCCATGATCCACACGGGCGATAACGACCGGACATTCTCGCTGCGTTTCACGCCAATGCGGCATCAAAAAAAGCGCGAAGCCGCTCTGCCGCGGGTTTTGGACTGGCATCAGTTATTGACTAACTATACGCTCAATGAAGATGAATCCACGGGTTTTAACGCCCTGATCCATGACGAAACGCACCTGGACGTGCAGATAGGCGATGCGCGCTATTTATTATTGCCCGAAAAAAACGCCGCCACCTTCCTGATGTGCCACCCGGCGCAGGCTAACGCGCCGGTGTTCCGGGTGGCATATCAGGTTGGTAAGGGCGATTTCGTTTTTGCCTCGCCTTGCGAACCGCTCAATGCCCACCATATCGGTGAATTATTGCGCCGGAAAATTGCCGATCATCCCCAGGCCACCCAGGAGCCTTATATTAATATCCTGTTGCCGCCTTTGGTGAACGGCGCCTTCCGCTACGGCAATAAAATGTTCCTTAATCTCGGCGGGCGGTTTTTACATATCGCGCCGTTTAACGGGGTTTATCACACACTGTCCCTGGACGAGGGTGAGGCGGGGTCCGTTAATAGTTACTGGACCCTGCGTTATGAATTATTTACGGGCTGCTTCGATATCATTGACATAAGCGACCGACCTCCCGCGCCCGGTCATGACGCAGGCTCGCTCTCGCGGTTTGAGAAACTCGCCGCACGGACATATGCAAAAAGCAGGTTTCCCTCCCTGGCGGCGCTTTGCCGCAGGGAAAACGCGACTCAGGACGCGGCGTTGGCCCAGGGGCATCCGCTTCGTACCCGCTTACGGCAGGTGGCGTTGCTGCTGCGTCTTGATCCGCTGCGGCGAGACGAGATCCTGCACGCCTCAAGCAGTGCGCTGCGTACCTTTAAAATGGATAAAACCCTGCCGGCGGAGTGGACGGCGGAATACCCGCCTTTGGCGCTCTGGGCCACGTTGGTTAATGTGGTGGCGGCCTGCCAGCGCGACCGTTCGCAAGGCAACCCGTGGTCAAGCAGGCAATTGGCTTTCATCGCTGATCATCCATGGCACTTTTTCCCGCCGTTATTGATAACCCAAGGCCCCGATTGCAGAGCAACCCTCATTAGTGAAGACGCGGCCCATGAAGTTATTTTCGAGCAGAAAGGAATAGCGCTGGCGCCATTGGCATCGGAAACGGGATACCGTCGCTGGTTTCCGGCCCCGGGCGGCAATCAGCCGACAATAGTGACCAAATTCATCCTGGCGGAGACACAGCAGCCCATTTTCTGGGTGGACGGGGATAACCAGATCTGGGCGCAGACGCCCGACGGCGTTAAAACCCGGCTATATCGGCAAGCCAGCCACCATCCCGTCGACGATATTATCGTTTCACCGGACGGCGATATCGTCGTATTGGTTACCGAGCGCACACAAGGCAGGATCCGGGCCTTATATTATCATCTGCCGTTTATGGGCAGTCCGTCGGCGGGACAGGATAAAGAATTCTTCGAAGAAGCCTTGCTGACGGGTATCTTTGTCCCCGGCCGGGCGTTGTGGGTTACAAACCAGGGCGATTTATACGCACCCTGGGAAAAGCACTGGTCTTTTTTGGAAGACGACCATCCACGCTGGGCGACGCCTGAGGGTTTCCAGCCGGATTTTGTGTCCCCCGACCAGCGTTTTCTTGGTTTTGTTAAGCGCGATGTGAATATGGCCGACCATGAAATCCTGTTACATGATACGACCAACAATAAACAACACCTATTGCCACGCAGCCAGCCCTTATTCTGCGAGGGCATTGGATTGGGCAGAATGGTGAGCGCCGCGTTCTCAGCCCTGAACGCGCTGGTGGCGGTAGGTTTTGCCGATGGTTATATTGAAATATTCCGTATTGGCGGCGGCGAGGAGACCGGAGGCGTTTTTTCGCTTGGTTATGCGCGGCTGCCGATGGGCCGGTTCATCCTGACGGATACGGTTCTGCCCAAACCAAAACAGATGGTGATGAAATTTAACAATGCTTTTGACCAATTGCTGGTGTTCCACGATGTGGGTGATTTCCGGGCAGACCATCAGGGCAATGGGACCTACGCTGTTTCAGAGATCTCCCTGGCGGAATTATAGACAGGTTCGTTCGTATCATTCCGGCTCAAACTTCCCGGCGTGGCCCATGGCCTGGCGGGAGAGCCGCTCATCAGCTCAGCATAAAGTCGATAAGCAGCGGGACCTGCGCCATGATCATTTCCTTGCCGTAATGGACCGGCAATCCGGCCTGGGCGGCGTTGGCCAGCAGGGGTGTTTGCTCCGGGAACACCACAATATCGCACACCACCGTGGAGGCATCCAGGTAGCGCAATGAAAAGGGCTGTGCGGTATCGCCGCCCATGCCGACGGAGGTGCCGTTAATGGCGATATCCACCTCCCGGGGAAATTCATTGCCCTGCTCAATTAACACTCCGGGATAAAGGGACCGCAGCTGTTGACACAGCGCGGAGGCTTTACCGGCGGTGCGATTGAAGATAACCAGCCGACGGGCGCCATGGGCGGCCACCGCAAAGGCAATCGCCGCCGCCGCGCCGCCGGCGCCGGCCAGATAAACGCTTTTGCCCCGGATGCCATATCCCCGTGTTTGCAAACCGGCGACAAACCCTTCCCCATCCATCATGGTGCCGCTTAACCGGCCGTCGGGAGCGCGCTTAAATACGTTACAGGCTCCGATGGCCCTGGCTGAGTCGGATACCCTATCCAGCAGGGGCAACACGTTGCGCTTGTGCGGCATGGTGACGACCGCGCCGCAAAAATTGCGACAGGCCTTCAGCCCGTTAATGGCGTCCGCTAAACCGGCGGAGTCGACATGCAAAGGGATCATCAGCGTGTCCGTGATCCGTCGCTCGCGCAGCGCGGCATTGATTAACATGGGGGATTTAGCCTGTGCCACCGGATCGCCGATAATGCCCAGGAACCGCAGGTTGCCGTTGACCGTATTGCGTTCGTCCATGCCCGTGCCCGTGAATGATTGCGTGTTATCTGAGCATAAAACAAAAGCCCGCGGGCTGCATCAGCAAGAGAGAATTTGCCCGATGAGAGGGAAGGGGGTTTGTACCGTTAGCGCAGCGTATTCAGCGGCATAGGCGCGCCGGCGCGCGGTTCGCGTGGCGCAAGAAATCAAGCGGAATAGGCAATAATCCGGAAGGATCGGACTGACGCCGGCCCGCCGGGCGCGTGTAAAGTCAGGGAACGCAATTCAATCAACTGGGAGAGATGTATGAAGACTATCGGTTATGCGGCGCTGAAGGCCGGTACCCCACTGGCGCCCTTTTCCTTTGAACGGCGCGCCCTGCGCGGCAATGATGTGGCGATTGAGATTTTGTACTGCGGCGTTTGCCATAGCGATCTCCACCAAAGCCGGGACGACTGGCAAGATTGGGGGCCGACGACCTATCCTTGCGTTCCGGGCCATGAAATCATCGGCCGGGTGATTGAGATCGGCGCCGGCGTTACGCGCCACGCCGTTGGTCAATTGGTGGCGGTGGGAACTATTGTCGACAGTTGCCAGCATTGCGACCAGTGCCGCAAAGATCAGGAACAGATGTGCCGGGAATACCCCACGGTGACCTATAACGGCCACGATCGCCTCACCGGCGAGATCACCCGCGGCGGTTACTCCAAGCATATCGTCGTGCGGGAAGAGTTTGTCCTGACATTGCCGCAGGGGCTCGATCCGGCCCGCGCAGCGCCGTTGCTTTGCGCGGGTATTACCGTTTATTCCCCGTTACGTACCTGGAACGTTGGACCCGGGACCCGGGTCGGGGTCATCGGCATCGGCGGTCTTGGTCACCTGGCGGTTCGGCTGGCCGCGGGCCTGGGCGCCGCGGTGACGGTGATTACCCGCACCGGTGAAAAAGCGGCGGAAGCAACAGCGCTGGGCGCGGAAAAAATGCTGCTGTCCACATCACGAGACGATATGGCGGCGGCAGGGGCTTCTTTTGACGTGATTATCGATACCATTCCCGTTTCTCATGATGTGTCGCCCTACGTGCAACTGCTGGATATTGAAGGCGCGCTGGTGATTGTCGGCAATTTGGGGAATATGGCGGGCTTTAGCAGCCTGCCGTTGATTATGGGACGCCGGCGCATAACCGGTTCACCCTCGGGCGGTATTGCCGAAACCCAGGAAATGCTGGATTTCTGCGCCAGGCAAAACATCCTTCCCGACTGTGAAATCATTCCCATACAGCATATCAATCATGCTTTTGAACGTATGGAGCGTGGCGAGGTGAAATATCGCTTTGTGATTGATATGGCATCGCTGGATATGGCCTAGGTTGTTTCAGGCGTAGGGAACTGGCCGGCATCAGCCGCCACCTTTTAATTGATGGGTTTATACCCTTTGGCCCCTGTCCGCTGTAACAGGACAGGGACCTTATTATTTTATGCGCTTTCCTTGGATGGGGGCCATTCCCCCGGACACTTTAACCGGCGGCGCGCGAGGTTTTTTCCCTGGTCCCGGCTGAGTCTCCATACGCAAGCCCACCGTTGCCGTGGCATTATTCTTATTTTTCGCGACCGTGGTTTTTTTGGCTAACAGTCGGTTTGGTTAGCGCGTTGATAATATATATCATTCTCATCTGTGACGTGACATGCGCGTAATAATCCTTTCCCGGCGATGGCGACTGCTGAAAAATAGCGGCCGCCCTGGAAAGAGGAAAATTCCATAACAGACGGATTTAATGTGAATTTTTTATAGAGTTGCATAAAACATAAATCTAATCTAATGAAACAGCTCCCCGCTTCGCTTAATTTCCGGATTGGCGCCACGCCAAACAATCATTATCACTGGCATAAAAAGAGCCGGCGCGTTGATGGTAAAAGTTTATTTTTTTAATTTTCCATGGCGGGGTGCGATGATAACGCTATGAATAAAATGGTTTTTTTATAAAGTCAAAAATATCGATTCAAACTTGCGCTTATCTTAAGATGCGCTACATTTTAATAGGTACAACAAGCGAGACATTAACTAAACAATTAACATCAAGCACCCTCTAATGTTATGAGTGTTGCGCAGAGTTGCAGGAGAATATTCTTATGGCCGCGCAGTGATAGGGCGGGGGAAGATTACTGGACCCTGTGAAATAGGGTAGTCAGCGGATTAAATATACCGCAGACGCTTTATTTTTATTAAGAGTATCATCCGCGCTGGGGTTAATTGTTCATCTTTAATGCGGTGAGATAAATTATTCGACGGCACCCATCCATTTAAACCCGGTCAATGTAAACCAGGCTAAAGTGCCAGGCGTATTTATCATCACGGGCATAAAATGACGCAATGACAGCTATTTTAAGCAATGGAACATTATTGTATGCCTGCAACGTATTATATTTCATAGCCCGGGCGAAATGGCATTGGAAAATAAAGAAATTGACGCTGCGCCGTGCAGGGCAGGGTCGTTATGTCCTCTCTTTTTCCCCCATGGTTGTTGCCGGATAACCACAAAATGAAAGCGCGGCTGCAGAAATATTTTCTTTTTTCCGCGCGCCGTATCTTGTTAACCATTACTTCAAATTCAAGGCCCGGTTTTTTTGGCACGGCAGCTAAGCCACCCTACCTCCCTGGTGCATACGTTCCTGGCAAAAAGACCACGGATACCACGACAGGCAGGTTTGTTTAATCAATTGAGAGGTGAATCATGACTTACGAAGAAAATTACCACGATTGGCTTCGTGACGCGCACGCCATGGAAAAACAAGCGGAAAGCATGCTGGAAAAAATGGCCGGCCGGCTGGAGCATTATCCCGATCTGAAGGCGCGTCTTGAACTGCATAGAGAAGAAACCCGTCAGCAACTGGTGCTGCTTGAGGACGTGATTGATCGTAATAACATTTCCCGTTCAACCTTAAAAGACGTCATGGGGAAAATGTCGGCCTTTGGGCAGGCGGTGGGCGGCATGACCGCCGAGGACGAAGTGGTTAAAGGCGCCATCAGCGGTTATGTCTTTGAGCATTTTGAAGCCGCTTGCTACACATCGCTTATCGCCGCCGCCAAGCTGGCCGGGGATGTTGAAGGCGCCAGGGTTTTTGAGCAAATCCGCGAACAGGAACTCGCCATGGCCGAATGGGCCTTTACCCATCTGCCGAATGTCACGGAACAGTTTATGGTGCGTTCCGCCACGCCCGATGTCGAGGCGAAAAAATGATCTTGCCGGATAAAGCGACAGGTTGCTTCGTCCGTGGCGAGAATAAGGGAAAACCGGCATGGAAGCATTGAAAATAATAACTTTTGTCGGGAGTGAGCATGTTTAGACACGTAAAACAACTTCAATTTACCGTTCGTGTCGCCCAGCCTAATCCAGGCCTGGCGAATCTTCTGCTGGAGCAATTCGGCGGTCCGCAGGGCGAGCTGGCGGCGGCGTGCCGCTATTTCACCCAGGGCCTCGGGGATGAAGATCCGGGACGCAAGGATTTGCTGCTGGATATCGCCACGGAAGAACTGAGCCATCTGGAAATTATCGGCTCATTGGTCGGCATGCTTAATAAAGGCGCCAAGGGCGATCTGGCGGAGGGCACCGAACAAGAGGCGGAATTGTATCGTTCATTAACCGGCAACGGCAATAGCAGCCATACGACGGCATTGCTGTATGGCGGCGGACCGGCATTGACGAATTCCGCCGGTGTGCCCTGGACCGCGGCGTATATCGATACCATCGGTGAAGTGACCGCCGATCTGCGATCGAATATCGCCGCCGAAGCGCGGGCGAAAATCATCTATGAACGTCTGATTAATCTGACGGACGATCCCGGGGTAAAGGATGCGTTGGGTTTTCTGATGACGCGTGAAGTGGCGCACCAGATTTCGTTTGAAAAGGCGTTGTATTCCATTCGCAATAACTTTCCGCCGGGCAAGCTTCCGCCTATTGAAAAATATGCCACCACGTATTTTAATATGTCGGATGGCGGCGAGGTGCGCGGTAGCTGGAACTCGGATGAAAACTTCGCGTACGTCGCAGATCCCGCGCCGGCGGTTGACGGGGGGGATGGCGGCGCCAGCGTGGCGCTGCCGCCCAAGCAGCAGGCCAATGTGGATACCCTGACGCTGCGTACCCAATCCGATCCGCAGGTGAATCCCATCACCGGCGCGGAAATCGGCGCGGTGCCCCCGATTGAAAACGAGGCGGCCGGGCAGACCAAACCCGCGAAGAAAAGCAAGAAAAAATAAAAACCCCGCGGTTTACCCACGGCATTTTTTGCCGTGGGTAAACCGCTGCTATTGGCGTTATTGGCTTATAATAGGTGAGCTGGCCTGGAAAACATCTTTGCCCATTGCTTCCCGTCACGCTGCTTAATGCCTCTCATCAATAAGGCTATTTTTATTACACGGGCAGGATCCTGGCCAGACTGAGCAACCAATGTTATCCCTTAATTGCCGTGCCTGGGCGTGAGCGCAGCAATGCGGCTTATCGCGACGTCTCAGGACGGTGGCAACGGCTAAAAGCCCCTCTCAGGAGAGCCGGGCAAGCAGAGGTAAGCATGGGCGATGTGCACGCGTTTATACTGGCAAGGATACAGTTTGCCTTTACCGTTTCTTTTCATATCATTTTCCCCGCTATTACTATCGGTCTGGCCAGTTTCCTGGCGGTGCTGGAAGCCCTATGGCTTAAAACCCGGCGGGAAAGCTATCGCGATCTTTATCATTTCTGGCTAAAAATATTTGCCATTAATTTTGGTATGGGCGTGGTCTCGGGGCTGGTTATGGCCTATCAATTCGGCACCAACTGGAGCGGGTTTTCGGCATTTGCCGGATCCATCACCGGCCCTTTGCTGACCTATGAAGTCCTGACCGCCTTTTTCCTTGAAGCCGGATTTCTCGGCGTTATGCTATTTGGCTGGGATAGGGTTGGGCCGGGATTACATTTCTTTTCCACCTGTATGGTGATGCTGGGCACGATAATGTCCACGTTCTGGATCCTGGCCTCCAATAGCTGGATGCATACGCCGCAGGGGTTCGAGATTGTCAACGGCCAGGTTATCCCGGTGGATTGGCTGGCGGTGATTTTTAATCCCTCGTTTCCTTATCGATTGCTGCATATGACCATCGCCGCGTTTCTGGCCTCCGCTTTTTTCGTCGGCGCCTCCGGCGCCTGGCATTTGCTGCGCGGCAATAATAGCGCGCCGGTACGTATCATGTTTTCAATGGCGATGTGGATGGCGCTGTGCGTCGCCCCCATACAAGCTTTTGTCGGCGACGCGCACGGTCTTAATACGCTTGAACATCAGCCCGCCAAAATCGCCGCCATAGAGGGGCATTGGGAGAATACCGCCGGCCGGGCCACGCCGCTGATTGTGTTCGGCTTGCCCGACATGCGCGCGGAAAAAACGCGCTTTGCGCTGGAAATACCTTATCTCGGCAGTCTTATTCTTACCCATAGCCTGGACAAGCCCATTCCCGCGCTGAAGGATTTTCCGCCGGATGAACGTCCGAACTCCACCATTATCTTTTGGTCATTCCGGATCATGGTCGGCCTGGGCTTATTGATGATCACCGTGGGCGTCGCCGGCCTGTATTTGCGCTGGCGCGGCACATTATTTCACAGCCGCCCGTTTCATCAATTTGTTTTATATATGGGCCCTTCAGGGTTGCTGGCGATCATTGCCGGCTGGTTTACCACTGAAATAGGCCGCCAGCCATGGGTTGTTTATGGCCTGCTGCGTACCAGGGACGCGGTGTCGGCCCACGGCGCGCTGCATATGAGCATCAGCCTGCTGGCGTTTATCGTGGTTTATTTTGCCGTCTTTGGCACCGGCATTATCTATATGCTCCGGCTTATCAGGCAGGGGCCGCAATCCAGCAGCGGACGGCACGCGCCGGAAGGCGGCCCCGGACAGAAGCGGACGCCGGCCCGGCCGTTGTCGGCGGCGGACAATGGCGCCGCCGGCGACGAGGGTTTTCCTGAGGGGAGACACTAATTATGGGCATCGATCTTCCGCTGATTTGGCTGATCATCATTATTTTCAGCATCATGATGTATGTGGTCATGGATGGTTTTGATCTGGGCATCGGCCTGCTTTTTCCGCTGGTGAAAGAACGCCACGATCGCGATGTTATGATGAATACCATTGCGCCGGTGTGGGATGGGAATGAAACCTGGCTGGTGATGGGCGGGGCCGGATTATTCGGCGCATTCCCGCTTGCCTATTCGGTGATTCTGGACGCGTTGGCAATCCCACTTACCCTGATGCTTATCGGATTGATATTTCGCGGCGTGGCGTTTGAATTCCGCTTTAAGGCCGCCCCGGAGCGCCAGCATATCTGGGATAAATCATTTTTTGCCGGTTCCCTTATCGCCACCTTTTCGCAAGGGGTGGTATTGGGCGGGTTTATCAATGGCTTTACGGTGCAGGCGCGCCACTACAGCGGCGGCGTCCTGGACTGGCTTACGCCGTTCAGCCTGTTTTGCGGCCTGGGACTTATGGCGGCCTATGCCTTGCTGGGCAGCACCTGGTTAATCATGAAAACCGGTGACCGGCTGCATAGCGACATGAAACGGTGGGCCGGGCTGTTAACCCTGGCGTTGCTGGCCATTATCGCCATTATCAGCGTCTGGACGCCTTTGGCGCAGCCGGCGATTGCGCATCGCTGGTTTAGCCTGCCGAATGTGTTTTTCTTTTTACCCGTGCCGGTGTTGGTATTACTCACGGCCTGGGCGCTGCGGCGCGCGATTATGCGGGACGATACCCATTATTCACCTTTTCTGCTGACCCTGTTTCTTATTTTTATGGGCTATAGCGGCCTGGGCATCAGTATCTGGCCTCATCTTATCCCGCCGTCGATTACCTTTCGGGACGCCGCCGCGCCGCCGCAGAGCCAGGGATTCATGCTGGTCGGCGCCTTGTTTATTATTCCCCTGATCCTGGTCTATACGTTTTGGAGTTATTATGTGTTCCGGGGCAAGGTTAGCCATAATGAAGGCTACCATTGAGGGGGACAGAGCTATGGCGCTGATACGAAAAATGAAACATTCACCGTCCTTGCCGTCCTGGTGGGGCCGTATATTTTGGCTGGTGGTGATTTGGTGTGGCAGTGTGATGGCGTTGTTTATTGTTTCTCTGATATTAAGAATGATAATGAGCATGGCAGGATTGAAAATAGCCCACTGATAAAATATTAGACCAGTAGGCATAACAGACATGCTTCTCTGGCAGGCTTTTTTTGGGTACGCCGCCAGGGCATGGCGTTTATTTATGATGGCCTCCTTGAAATAATGAAGTGCGGACACATAATGATATTGTAGTCTTATAACGATAAGATGTGATGACGTTTTTCCCTGGTGAAGTTTTGCCCGCCACCACTCGCTCCGTTGTGGAACGGCGGGATTTTTTTATCTCAAACTATCATATTATTCGCGATGTTTATGCGGGTATCGCGTTTCACCAAATTCTAAGCTTAATTTACCGCTGACGCTTCTGCCGGCGAAAGCACGGCGCATGGCAATAATAAAATATTGCCTGTTTTTTATGCGTTTACCCGTCAGGTTGCCGGGAATATAAATAAGAAATTTTCTTTAATTTTTTTACAAAATGTAACGGCAACAAATAACAATTTGAATAGGAATGCTTTTTATGAAAAATAAGCAAACCTTGCGTTTTGGGCATAATGCGCTAAAGTTAAAAATGTAAGACGCGCATACACTTTATCTCCTGATATACCTACAGATAAAGGTATGCAAATAAGTAAACCATGAATAAGAGGAATATTATTATGACCGAACATCGTGGTGGTTCAGGTAATTTCGCTGAAGATCGTGAAAAAGCCTCCCAAGCCGGTAAAAAAGGCGGCCAGAATAGTGGCGGTAATTTCAAGAACGATCGTGAAAAAGCGTCTGAAGCCGGTAAGAAAGGCGGTCAGAACAGCAGCCGCAGCTAGTGCTGTTCAGTGCAAAACGCACTATCAACAGAGGTAAGTGCCTATAAAGATGTAAGTACCTATACATAGGTGCCTATAACTCTGTTACCCCGGCGCGTTGACTGCCGTCCGTGCCGGGATTTAATTTTACAAGCAAGAATGACGGCTTATTTTTATTATCCGTGTTGGCCATCCGTAGCGTGATGTTACCAGTTGATTTTCGCATTCGTGAACGTGATTTGCCCCGCCGGCTATCCTCTTCATCACCGCCTGCTTTAGCCCATCATGCAGTATTTTCCTGATCTCAGCACCGCGCCTTTAAAACCTTGCTCTCTAAACGCTAGCCCAGCGCTCCGGTATGCCGTTGCAGGCAAAGCACCAGCGCGTCGAAGGTCGCTTTGCAGCGCGGGCTGGCGCGCAGATCCTCATGCACGATGATCCAGGTGGGCAGGATAAACCCGTACTGTTGCGGCAGTACGCGCACCAGGTCCCCTGCCAGCGCCGTTTGGCATATGCCGATGCCGCAGCCGGCGCGGATAAGCGCCAGTTGGGCCAGATCGCTGTCGGTGCGAAAGGTGAAGGCATCGCGCGTCCATACCGGCAACTGCCTGCGCGCGGCCCGCAGATAAGGCGTTTCTTCATCGAATCCGATCAGCGCATGCCGGGTCAGGTCGGCGGGCGCGGACGGTACGCCGTGCCGGCGCAGATAGTCGCGATGCGCGTAGAGGCCGAGCTTCACATCGCCCACGCGTCTGGCGATAAGCGATTCCTGTTTGGGCGGGGTCATACGAACGGCAATATCGGCTTCGCGCCGCAGTAAGTCCTGTACCCGGTTAGTGGTCACCAGTTCAAGGCGCAGCAGCGGATGCGATTGTTTTAGCTGCGCCAGCATTGGCGGCAATACTTCCGTCCCTATCACTTCGCTGGCCGAAATCCGTACCGTACCGGCGATTTCCCGGCCACGGCCGGTGGCCGCCCTTTCCAGCGCCGCGGCGGTATCGCGCATGGTTTCGGCATACCCCCGTAAGGCTATTGCGCCCTCCGTCGGGGATAAGCCGTTACGCGATCGGATAAACAAGGGCTGGCCGAATGAGGATTCCATGGCGGCGATATGGCGGCCCGCTGTTGGTTGGGTAATGCCCAGGGCACGCGCCGCGCCTGAGAGCGACCCTTCGGTGAGCACGGCGAGAAAAGTGCGGTAGTATTCCCAGCCGATAGTTGAGCCCATAAACTCCCCTCTCTTGTTGACCATACATAAATGTATAGGTTGTAGCCTGACATAGACAATTTCTTTTATACGCCGCCGCATTAAAATTCTCTTATAACCCTTGGGGAGAAATGCGATGAACATAACGGACAATCCGGCGCATACGGCTTTGGTCCTTGGCGCGACTGGCGGCATTGGCGGCGAAGCGGCGCGCAAATTGCATCACGCCGGCTGGCAGGTGCGGGCGCTTTACCGGCAGGCGCCGGCCGCCGGCGAATACCGGGACGGCATCCACTGGCTGCGCGGCGACGCGATGAACCCCGGGGATGTGATGCGCGCGGCGCGGGGGTGCGGCGTGATTGTCCATGCCGTTAATCCGCCGGGCTACCGACGCTGGGCAGAGCTGGTGCTGCCGATGATCGACAATAGCATCCGCGCCGCCGTCGCCGAAAACGCCACCATTATGCTGCCGGGCACGGTTTACAATTATGGACCGGATGCTTTTCCATTGCTGAATGAAGATGCCCCGCAGCATCCGCTGACCCGTAAGGGCGCCATTCGCGTCGAGCTTGAACGGCGTTTGCAGGCGGCGGCCGATCGGGGGGCGCGGGCCATCGTGGTGCGGGCCGGGGATTTTTTTGGCCCACGAGCGGGCAATACCTGGTTCTCGCAAGGCGTGATCAAACCGGGACGGGCGGTGAAGGTGATCAATAGCCCCGGGAAGGCCGGTATCGGCCATCAGTGGTGTTATCTGCCGGACATCGCCGAGACGATGGCGGCGTTGCTGGCCCGGCGTGAGACATTATCGCCTTTCAGCACCTTCCATATGGCGGGGCACTGGGATGATGACGGCATGCAAATGGCGCACGCTATTCGCCGCGTGGTCATGCGCCACGGCGGGCAGCCAGCGTTGCGCGCTTTTCCGTGGTGGCTTACCTCGCTGTTGGCGCCGGTGGTGCCCACCCTGCGTGAACTGCAGGAAATGCGTTATCTCTGGCGCCAGCCGGTTAGGCTTGATAACAGCCGCCTGCAGGCGATGCTGGGCAGCGAACCCCATACGCCGCTGGAGCAGGCGGTGGAAACAACGCTGATGGGCTTGGGGTGTCTTACAGCCCATTGAGGGAAATGCCGGCCCCGGGCGGCCATGATATCACGGCCTCACACACCGGACGCGCGGGGCACCGACGGAGTGATGGTTCCGGCCCCGCGGATACCGTTATTGCCGATCTTATTATGTGATGACCCTCTATGTCCCCGCCGTTACATCGCGTCCAGGCCTCGACAGGATGCCGGATTAGGCCCTATAGTAAGTTGCATAATACAACTATATGGGCAATTTGCATGACAGAGGATGATCTGCCGCTGGTTGACGGCATTCGCGCGGCCTCGCGCCAGATGGTGCGTAAACTGGGGTTTATGCAATCAACCCTGGCTGCAACCGACTATCCGCCTTCGGCTGTGCATGCCATGGTGGAAATTGGCGCGCGGGGCGATATGACGGCGGCGCAGCTCACTGAGCTGCTGGGCCTGGAAAAGTCCAGCGTCAGCCGCATGGTGCGTAAGCTGATTAACGCCGGGGAAGTGAAAGAAACCGCCAGCGCCGTCGATGGGCGCGTCAAACTCCTGGCCTTAACCGCGGCGGGCCAGCGCACCCGGGCCGTTATTGAGGCGTTTGCGCGGCAACAAGTAAGGGCGGCAATGGAACGCATGCAGCAAGCGGAGCGGCAGGCGGTTGCCCGGGGTTTGGCTCTTTATGCCCAAGCCCTGACGTCCCATGGCCAGGCGCCAGCGCAGATCGCCGCGCCGGTGCGTATAGATACGGGTTATCAGCCCGCCGTTATCGGGCGCATCGTACAAATGCATGCGCATTTTTATTCCCGCCATACGGGGTTCGGCCAGTTTTTTGAAGCCAAGGTAGCCAGCGGTTTGGCTGAATTTACCGCCAGGCTGGCGCACCCTGACAACCAATTATGGACCGCCGTCGACAGCGGGCGGATCGTGGGTTCGGTCGCCATTGACGGCGAGGATCTGCCCGGGCGGCAGGCGCATTTGCGCTGGTTTATCGTGGAAGAGGGCCTGCACGGGGCGGGTATCGGCCGGCGTTTGCTGCAAGAAGCGCTGGCGTTCTGCGACCGCCGGGCTTTTACCGCCACTCAGCTGTGGACTTTCAGCGGGCTGGATGCGGCGCGGCGTCTTTATGAGTCACAGGGTTTTGTCCTGGCCGAGGCGTCTCCCGGCCGGCAATGGGGCCGGGAAGTGATGGAACAGCGTTTTGTGCGGCCCTGTCACGCGGATTAGCATCACCACAATTTATAATCATCCGCCGCGCAGCATCAACCCCGGATACCCGGGGCGGTGCCAGGGCTAAAACCTATTCTTTCGGCGCCGGCGCCAGGCCCGCGTAATGCATGCCGGCGCTGGCGACGATATCGCGCCGCGCCAGATAGCGATAGCAGCCTGCGCCCAGAAAGACGCCGATAAACCAGCTGAAGTTCGCCACCTGATGCAGGCTGGGGGTAAAGCTTATCGCCAGCCCTATCAGCACTGCCGGCGCCAGGGCCATGATCGCCTTGGGGTTAAAACCATTATTATACCAATAACGACCGGACGGCGTGGCGTTAAACAGGTCGTCCACCCATACCTTGCCGCGCTTGATAAAATAGAAGTCGGCGATCAGGATCCCGAACAGCGGGCCGATAAACGCGCCCAGCACGTCCAGCGTGTAATGGATAAGCTCCGGCGACTGGAACAGATTCCACGGCGTCAGCAATACCGAGCCCACCGCCGCGATCATGCCGCCGGTGCGAAAGCTGATTTTCTGCGGCGAACAGTTGGAAAAATCGAATGCCGGCGAGACAAAGTTCGCCACGATATTAATGCCTATCGTCGCGATAATCATGGTCAGCAGGCCCAATGCCACCGCCACGCTGCTGCCGACCCGGCTGACGGTTTCAATCGGATCGGTAATCATCTGGCCGAACAGACTCTGGGTACCGGAGACGATGACCACGGTGACAATGGAAAACAGCAGGAAATTGAACGGCAGGCCCCAGCGGTTGCCCCGGCGGATTTCATCCATGCTTTTACCGTAGCGGGAGAAATCGCCGAAGTTCAGCAGCGGTCCCGAAAAATAGGAGACCACCAACGCCACCGCGGTGAGCATTTCCCAGGCCTGCTGGCCCGGGGTCAGCGCTTTGCTGCTCAGGGTAAAGGAGATATTGCTTATCCCGGTCTGGAACAGGATCCAGCCGGCCAGCGCCAGCATCACCACGTAGACCGCCGGTCCGGCAAAATCGATAAACTTCTTGATGGCGTTCATGCCGTGCCAGAACACCATCGCCTGGAGCAGCCACATCACGCCAAAACAGAGCCATCCCAGCGTGGAAAGCCCCAGCCAGTGGCTTTGCGTCAGCGCCTGTAATGACGGCACGAATTTCAGCAATACCAGCATCAGGGCGTTCGCCGCCAGATAGGTCTGGATGCCGTACCAGGCAAAGGCGATAAGCCCGCGGATCACCGCCGGGATATTGGCGCCGAATACGCCGAATGCCTGGCGGCAGATCACCGCGTAGGGCACGCCGGCCATCTGGCTGGGTTTCGCCACCAGGTTGGCGCAGATTTGCACGATGCAAATGCCGAGCAGCAGGCATAACAATACCTGCCAGCTCGCCAGTCCCAGGGTGAAAAAGCTGGCGGCCACCACGTAGCCGCCCATGCTGTGCACGTCCGACATCCAGAATGAAAAAATATTGTACCAGCTCCAGTCCTGCTGGCGGGTAGGGGCTAAATCCTCGTTGCAGAGCTTGGGGCTGTAACGGCTGTGATCGGTGGATCCAATGCTATCGCTTACCTGATGAGTGTTTGGCATGAAATGTGCTCCTCTTATCACTACCCTTGGATGTCGGTACTGAGGAATGATTTGCAGGATCCAGGCCAATGCGACAAAATGTGTATACTTAATTTTTAATTTTGGTATACGGAAATAGATCTCTATCGTATACAGGAGCGGTGAATGTCCAGTTGGTACGGCCTGAAAAGTACTGTTTTTTCGCAGGATAAGGACGATGAGATTTATCACGCCATAGTCAAAGCCATCGTCGAGCATCAGCTGCCGCCCGGCAGCAAATTGCCGGAGGAAGCGCTGGCGGCGGCCTTCGGCATCAGCCGTACCGGCATTCGCAAAGTGCTGCAGCGCCTTGCCGCAGTGCATTTGATCCGGCTTACGCCCAAGCGTGGTGCGCAGGTGATCACCCCGGGGGTGGATGAGGCGCGTCATGTCCTGCTGACCCGCCGCATGCTGGAGTGCGCGAATTTACCGCAGGTGGCGGCACACTGCGAGGCGGTGCATATCAGCGCGCTGGAGGATCTGCTGGCCGGGGAGGCGAGGGCGCATGAAGAGCGGGACGGCGCCACCGCGATTCGTCTTTCCGCGCTGTTCCATGTGCAGCTGCAGGCGATTTCCGGCAACGAGGTGCTGACGCAAATGGTCTCGCAGCTCACCCTGCGCTCCTCGCTGGTGATTGCCGCTTATGGCGCGCCGTGGCAGCAGGGTTGCCGCTGCCATGATCACCAGCAGCTGGTCGCGGTGTTAAAGGCGGGGGATACCCCATCGCTGGTGCGGCAGATGGAACAGCATTTCGACGATATCCTGGCGAATCTTCATTTCGAGCGCAGCGGCGAAACCACGCCGGACTTTGCGCGCTTATTCTCGCCGGCGGTAAAAGGGTAGTACTTGCCCGGTTCCGGCCCTGGGCGGCACAGAAATCTGGCCGCCCGCCCGGGCGTAACCGGATAACCATCGCCGTATATTCGGTGCAGGCACAGGTAGAAAGGAGCCGCGATAATGGCCGCTTGTCGTATACAATTAATCAATCCCAACACCAGCGTTGCCATGACCGAGCGGATCCAGGCGGCCGCGCGGCGCGTTGCCGCGCCGGGCACCGATATCGTCGCGGTCTGTCCGGCGGAGGGCGTGTCGTCGGTGGAAGGGCATTTCGACGAAGCGGTGGCGACCATGGGCGTGCTGCAACGGGTGAAACAGGGCCGCGAACAGGGGATGAACGGGCATGTGATCGCCTGCTTCGGCGATCCGGGCCTGCTGGCGGCGCGGGAACTGGCCGGCGCGCCGGTGGTCGGCATTGCCGAGGCGGCGATGCATATGGCGACCCTGGTGGCGACCCGTTTTTCGGTGGTCACCACCCTGCCGCGCACGCTGGTTATCGCCCGCCAGCTATTGCACAGCTACGGTTTCGAGCGGCACTGTTCCGGGCTGCGCGCCATTGATTTACCGGTGCTGGCGCTGGAGGATCATTCGGGGCTGGCGCAGCAGCAGGTGCGGGAGCATTGCATCCGGGCCAAGCGGGAAGACGGTATCGGCGCCATTATACTGGGCTGCGCCGGAATGGCCGACCTGGCGCAGGAACTGACCGGGGAACTGCAGCTGCCGGTGATAGACGGCGTCAGCGCCGCCATTAAGCTGATTGAATCCCTGTACGCCATGGGATTGTCCACCAGCAAATACGGCGATCTGGATTATCCGCTGCCAAAAGAGATCAGCGGCCATTTTAACGGGCTGAACCTGTAGACCAGCCCGTAAAACCCGGCATTTAACGTTGCCCGCCGTGGCCTGCGTCGTCAGCCGTCAGGCCGCTTTTTGGCAGGCGGCGGTCGCCGCTACCACGCCGCTTTGCTCCAGCGCCCGCGCGGCGCGCAGGCAGAGATCCTCACGCCACGGCGCGGCGATCAGCTGCACGCCGATCGGCATCCCGCCCGCGATGGTGAGCGGTACGGTCACCACCGGCAGACCCAGAAACGACACCGGCTGGGTCAGCATGCCCATGCTGGCGCGCACCGGCAGCGCCTGGCCATTAACGGTAAACGTGTCCTGGCCGATAAGCGTGGCGCAGCAGGGCGTGGCCGGCGCCAGCAAAATATCCCAGTGGGCGAATAGCGGCTGGATGCGCTCCTGCAAATAGCGGCGAAAACGCTGCGCCTGGATATACCACGCGGAAGGGAGCATCGCGCCGGCCAGCAGGCGCTCGCGCGACAGCGGCTCAAAACGGTGCGGCTCCCGCCGCAACGCCGGCAGGTAACGGTTGCCTCCCTCCGACGCGCTGAGGATAAAGGCCGCCGAGCGGGCGAGCGCCGCCTCGGGGAACATCACCTCTTCGTCCGCGCCCAGCGCCCGGGCGACGGTGTCCAGCGCCCTGGCGGCATCCGCGTCGCACCAAGCGCGGAAATACCCGCCCAGCACCGCGCAGCGCAGCCCCTCCTGTCCCCGGTCCAGCAGCGGCAGCGTCGGGCTGACCGGCCGGTCGGCCTGGAACCCGTCCCCGGGGTCAATGCCCTGCAACGCGTCATAGACCGCGCTGAGATCTTCACAGCACAGCGCCATCGGCCCGATATGATCCAGACTGGCGACAAATGAATGCGTACCGCCGCGCGACAGCCGGCCAAAGGTGGGTTTTAAGCCCAGGATGCCGCACAGTGACGACGGCACCCGGATGGAACCGTTGGTATCGCTGCCCAGGGAAAACTTTACCAGCCCGGCGGCCACCGCGGCGGCCGACCCGCCGGAGGAGCCGCCGGCGATGCGCGCCGGGTCGCGTGGATTGCGGGTAGCGCCATAATGGCTGTTCTCGGTGGTAAAACCATAGGCGTAGGCATCCATATTCAGCATGCCGGACAGCAGGGCGCCGCTGCCGGCCAGTTTGGCCACCGCCCAGGCGTCCCGCTGCGCCGCGGCGCGATCGCTGTACAGGCTGGCGCCGGCCAGGGTTGTTTCGCCCGCCACGTCAAACAGGTTTTTCACGCCATAAGGGACGCCCGCCAGCGGCGGCAGGGGGGAGCCGGCACGGCGCAGCGCGTCCAGGGCGTCGGCTTCGCTTAACATTCTCTGCGCCGTGACCCGGGTCCAGGCGTTCAGCGCCGGATTGGCGGCGTCGATGGCGTCCAGGACGGCGCGGGCGATCTCACGGGCCGATACCTCGCCCCCGGCCAGCAGGGCGGTGATCTCGGCTATCGATAATGACGCCAGGGTGGTGATGTTCATGCCTTATAGACTCCCGCCACGTCCAGCCGGTCATCCAGCGGAAAGGCCATCAGTGGGGCCGCCATGGCGGCGATGCGCTCAAACTGCGCCAGCAGCTCCGCGCGCCTGGCGTCATCAAGCTTAAGCGCCAGCACGCTTTCCATCTGGCGGATATAGGCCGCGCAATCGATGGGAACGGCATCGCCAGGCGGGGAATCGTTTGGCATTGAGTCGCCGGGCGCTGAATCGCCCGGTACTGAAACCATGGGTACCGCATCGGTCGGAATCAAGGGCTTATCCATCAGGTTCTCCAGGTTTTGCTAACACTAAAATCCGGCGGCGCTGCCGTTGCTGCGCGGGTCAAACGCGCCCTCCAGCATCCCGTTGGTATGGCGCACTATCGCGCCGGCGTGTCCGACCGCTTCGCTGAAATCCGGCAGGGACTCCACCTCGTGGCCGAGCACGCGCAGGGCATCAAAGGTGGCGCCGCTAAAACGCCCTTCGAGTTTCAGGGTATCGGTGGCCTGCCCCCAGGTCCGCCCCAGCAGCCAGCGGGGCGCGTTGACGGCTTGCTGCAACGGCATGCCCTGCATGATATGGCGGGTAAATATCGCCGCCTGGGTCTGCGGCTGGCCGTCCCCGCCCATGGCGCCGTAGACCATGACCCGGCCGTCATGCAGCTTTGCGGCGGCCGGATTAAGCGTATGGAACGGATATTTGCCCGGCGCCAGCGCCCGCAAATGCCCGGGCTCCAGGCTAAAGGCGGCGCCGCGGTTTTGCCACAATATACCGCTTTTCGGCAGCACCACGCCGCTGCCGAATTCGTGGTAAATGCTCTGGATAAAGGACACCGCCAGCCCGCTGCTGTCCACCGTGCCCATCCATACCGTATCCCCCGGCGCCAGCATACTGCCCCAGGGCGCGGCGCGTTCGGCGTCCACCCGGCGCGCCAGGCCGTCCAGGAAAGCGGGCGCCAGCAGGGCGTCAGGATCGCAGGCCAGGTGCGCCGGGTCGGTGATAACTTCATCGCGCAGCGCGAACGCCAGCTTGGTGGCCTCGACGATGCGATGGATGGTCTGGGTTTCAGACTGCGCGGCCATGGACAGGCGATCGGTAATGCCGAGGATGGCCAGCGACACCAGGCCCTGGGTGGGTGGCGCCAGGTTAAACAGCTCGCCTTTGCCGTGCGCCAGGCGCAGCGGGGCGCGCCGTCTGGCGCGGTAAGCGGCCAAATCCGCGGCGGTGACCGGCATGCCGATCGCCTTCATTTCCTGGGCCATGCCGGCGGCTACCGGGCCGCGGTAAAAACTGTCCAGTCCCTGCTCCGCCAGGGCGATAAGGGTTTCGGCGAGCCGCGGCTGGGTAAAGCGGCTGCCGGCCAGCGGAATCTCCCGATGGGGAAAAAACACCCGGGCAAAATCCGCCCGGCCCGCCAGTTCGGAGAATTTGGCGCGGGAAGCCTGTTCCTGCGACAGGGAAACCGGCATGCCGTCGGCGGCATAACGGATGGCGTCCGCGAGCAGGCTTGATAGCGGCAGCCGCGGGTAGCCCATTTCCGCCGAGAGCGACAGCGCCTCAGCCCAGCCGGCCACCGTGCCCGCCACCGTCAGCGCCGACATCGCGCCGCGATGGGGGATAAGCGCCTCATCCCGGTAAAAATCGAAGGTCGCCAGCGAACCCGCCGGGCCGCCGGCATCGATGGCGACCGGCTCGCCGCGCGGCGGCACGATAAGCCAGAAACCATCGCCGCCCAGGCCGTTCATATGCGGGTAGACCACCGCGATGGACGCGGCGGCGGCCACCATCGCTTCAATGGCGTTGCCGCCCGCGCGCAGGACGGCCAGCGCGCTTTCACTGGCAAGATGATGAGGCGTTACCGCCATGCCCATCGGCGCCATGGAACTGTTGTTCATCGTGGTCAATATCTCTTGTTAACGGGCGGAGGCTGGCAACAGTTAAGCAAGAGGCGTTCCAACCCGCGCCGCCGGATTCATTTGCCTGCGCCGCGGCAGGATATGCTAGGGTAATATGAAACAAAGGTTGCAGCCGGGAAGGAGATATGAAGCAATTCGATGAGCGCCTGCGCGCCGCTTATGCGCAGCTTTCACCGCAGGAACAGCGGGTCGCCGCGTTTATCCTCGATCATTTCGACGATCTGATCAGTTATAACAGCGCGGAGCTGTCGCGTTTAAGCGGCGTCTCCAAGGCGACCGTCAGCCGGCTGTTCAAACGCCTGGGTTATGATAACTATCGCCAGATGCGCGACGAACTGCGGGTGTTGCGCCAAAGCGGGATGCCGTTAACCGATAGCCGCGACGCGGTCCAGGGCAACACGCTGTTGTCACGGCATTACAAACAGGAAATGGCTAACCTGACCTACTGGGTCAACCGGCTGGACGGCGCGCAGTTTTCCGCGGTGATAACGGCGATGGATAATGCCCGGCGTCTGTGTCTGGTGGGCTTGCGCAACAGCTATCCGGTGGCGATGCACCTGCGCCAGCAACTGCTGCAGGTGCGCGGGCGGGTGAGCCTGCTGCCGCAGCCGGGGCAGACGCTGGCCGAAGAAATAGTGGATCTGACCGCCGAGGATATGGTGGTGGTGGTGGCGTTTCGCCGGCGCACGCCGCAAATCCGGCCGTTATTATTGCAGCTTAAAAATAACGCCGTGCCGGTGCTGCTGATAAGCGAGCCCCAGGCGCAGGCGCTGATTCCGCTGGCGCGCTGGCATATCGCCGCAACGCTTGACAGCGTATCGGCGTTTGATTCCTACTCGTCTGCCATGAGCCTGGCGAACCTTATCAGCAACGCATTGCTGCATCATACCCTGGCCCAGGGACGGGCGCGCATCCACAGTATCGCCGATGGGTATGGCGAACTGGATGAGCTTGAACCCCGGGGTTCATAAAAAAACAGCGCGACATAGCGGTGCGCTTGCACTTTATGGGTGCGTTATTTTCCCGCCGCAGGGCCAAGGCTTTGCCATTCTTGTTAGCATAACCCCGCTTATGGCGGGGCAGGCCTGATGTTTTCCCTTTGCGTCCCCCGGAGTGAATCGATGGTTTCATTTGGCACATTAGTTGCAGATAATTAGCCTGAGAATCATTTGTTTCATTACTTCATCTTGGGAACCCGGTATGCAAATCAGAAAACAGCTTATAGCCCTGGCGGGCGCGGTCCTGTTGTTTACCCAGGCGGGGGCGGCCCTGGCCGATCAGTTACAGCAAATCCAGCAGCGCGGCGTGCTGCGGGTCGCCATTCCACAGGACTTCCCCCCTTTTGGGTCGGTCGGCACCGATCTGCAGCCCCAGGGCTACGATATCGACATGGCGCGTTACCTGGCCGACAAGATGAAGCTGAAATTGCAACTGGTGCCGGTGACCAGCGCCAACCGGGTGCCTTATTTGCAAACGGACAAGGTCGATCTGGTGATTTCCAGTTTGGGTAAAAACGCCGAGCGCGAAAAAACCATTGATTTCAGCCGCGCTTACGCGCCGTTTTTCCTCGGCGTCTTCGGGCCGAAGGACGACGGGCTGAAAGCGCCGGCGGAACTGGCCGGCAAAACGGTGGGGGTGACCCGCGGCGCGGTGGAGGATATGGTGCTGACCGATCTGGCGCCGAAGGATGCCCAGATCAAGCGTTATGAAGATAACAACACCACGCTGTCGGCCTATATGTCCGGCCAGGTGCAGTATGTGGCGACCGGTAATCTGGTGGTGAGCGCCATTGCCCGCCAGAACCCGGCCAAGGCGCCGGCGGCGAAATTTATGCTTAAGGACTCGCCGTGCTATGTCGGCCTGCGCAAGGATGAGCCGGCGCTGAAGGAGAAGGTTAACGCCCTGATCGACGAAGCGCTGAAAGACAATACCCTCAACAGTCTGTCCGAAAAATGGATGAAAGCGCCGCTGCCGGCCGATTTGGGCGCCTGAGGACGCCGCGCCCATGACCTATCAGCTTAATTTCGCCGCCCTGTGGCCCTATACGCCCGAACTGCTGTCCGGGCTGTGGGTGACCCTGATGCTGACCACCGCCGCCACGGCGGGCGGTATTACCCTCGGCGTGTGCGGCGCGGCTATCCGCAGCGGCCGGTATGTCGTGCCGGGCCGGTTATGGGGCGTCTATGTGGAGCTTATCCGCAATACGCCGTTTGTGGTGCAGCTGTTTTTTATCGTCTTCGGCCTGCCGGCGCTGGGGCTGAAAATGACCGCCGGCGAGGCGGCGCTGCTGGCGATGGTGGTGAATCTCGGCGCCTACAGCACTGAAATCATCCGCGCGGGCATCCAGGCCACGCCGAAGGGGCAGTGGGAGGCCGGCCGGGTGCTCGGCCTGTCGCGCGGCCAGGTCTTCCTGCGGGTGGTGCTGCCGCCGGCATTAAAACGCATCTACCCCGCGCTGGTGAGCCAGTGCGTGATCGTGATGCTCGGATCGTCGGTGGTTTCCCAGGTGTCTTATGAGGAGCTGACGTTTGCCGGCAGTCTTATCCAGTCGCGCACGTTCCTGAGTTTTGAGGTGTACCTGGTGGTGACGCTGATGTATCTGATGCTGTCGCTGCTGATGCGCCAGGTATTGCTACGGGCCGGGCGCCTGATCTTCGGCGGAGAAGGGGCATGACGTCGTTTACCGACTGGGATATCCTGCGCAACCTGCTGCTGGCCGCGCGCTGGACGCTGCTGTTGTCGCTGGTGGCCTTTGCCGGCGGCGGCCTGGTGACCCTGCCGCTGATGTTGATGCGCCTGTCGCGCCGGCGCTGGCTAAAGCAGGGTGTTCGCGCCTACAGTAACCTGTTCCAGGGCACGCCGCTGCTGATGCAGCTGTTCCTGGCCTTTTTCGGCCTGGCGCTGTTCGGCATTGATGTCAGCCCCTGGCTGGCGGCGGCGCTGGCATTGACGTTGTTCACCAGCGCGTTCCTGGTGGATATCTGGTGCGGCAGTATCGATGCCCTGCCGAAAGGACAGTGGGAAGCGTCCCGCTGCCTGGGCTTAAGCTTCGGCCAGACCCTGCTGCGGGTCATGGCGCCGCAGGCCATCCGCATCGCCATTGCGCCGACGGTGGGGTTTTCGGTACAGGTGGTTAAAGGCACCGCGCTGGCGTCCATCATCGGTTTTGTCGAGCTGACCAAGGCGGGGACCATGCTCACCAACGTCACCTTCCAGCCGTTTAAAGTCTTCGGCCTGGTGGCGCTGGGGTATTTCCTGATGTGTTATCCCCTTTCCCGCCTCAGCCATTATCTGGAGAAAAAGTATCATGCCGCTGATAACCATTAACCAGGTGCAGAAATATTACGGCCAGAACCATGTGCTGAAGGGGATCGATCTGGATATCGACGCCGGCGAGGTGGTGTCGATTATCGGGCGCAGCGGTTCCGGCAAAAGCACCCTGCTGCGCTGCATCAACGGCCTGGAAGAGTATCAGGAAGGCAGCATTAAGCTGGGCGGCATGACGGTGACCCACCGTGATGCCCAGGCGCGGGAAATCAGTCGTTCGGTGGGGATGGTGTTTCAGAATTTCAATCTGTTCCCGCATATGACCGCGCTGCAAAACGTGATGCTGGCGCCGCGCCGGGTGCTGGGGAAAAATGCGGCCGAATGCCGCGAACTGGCGGTATCGATGCTGGACAAGGTCGGCCTGGGCGACCGGTTGGATTACCACCCCGCCAGCCTTTCCGGCGGCCAGCAGCAGCGGGTGGCCATCGCCCGCGCGCTGGCGATGGATCCCAAGGTGCTGCTGTGCGATGAGATCACCTCGGCGCTGGATCCGGAACTGGTGGGGGAAGTGTTGAAAGTGCTGGAAAAACTGGCCGGCGAAGGCATGACCCTGATCCTGGTCACCCATGAAATGAGCTTTGCCCGCGAAGTCGGCGACCGGGTGGTGTTTATGCACCAGGGCACGGTGTGGGAGCAGGGCGCAAGCCGAGAACTGTTCGCCCGGCCGCGGACGGCGGAACTGAAACAGTTTATTGCCTCGGTACGGGGCCTCGGCGACGCCTAGGCCTGGCTGTCCGGCGCCAGGATCTGCATCCCTGCCGCCGCCTGGATTGGGCGCGGCGGGCAGCGGGGTTCAGGACCGGTGAGGCGGTTCCCCGTTGCCGACTTACTTGGCGTATTACTAAATAGATTAATAGCGTTCTCGGAAGGATAAATCATGTTGGATATTGCGAGCTATGACCAGATGAATCCGCCGGCCCGGCTGCTGATGGGGCCGGGGCCGATTAATGCCGATCCGCGCGTGCTCAGGGCGATGTCGGCCCAGCTTATCGGCCAGTATGATCCGGCGATGACCGGCTATATGAACGAGGTGATGGCGTTGTACCGCCGGCTGTTCAACACCGCCAACCGCTGGACCCTGCTGGTAGACGGCACATCGCGCGCCGGCATCGAGGCGGTGCTGCTTTCCGTGATCCGGCCCGGTGATAAGGTCCTGGTGCCGGTATTCGGCCGCTTCGGCCATCTGTTATGCGAAATCGCCCGCCGCTGCCGCGCCGAGGTACACACCCTTGAGGTTCCCTGGGGAGACGTCTTCAGCCCCGGCCAAATCGAGGACGCCGTGAAACGGATCCGTCCGCGTGTTTTACTGACGGTGCAGGGCGATACCTCCACCACCATGCTGCAGCCGCTGGCGGAGCTGGGCGATATCTGCCGCCGTTACGGCGCGCTGTTTTATACCGACGCCACCGCCTCGTTCGGCGGCAACCGTCTGGACACCGACGCCTGGGGCCTGGACGCGGTATCCGCCGGCCTGCAGAAATGCCTCGGCGGCCCGTCCGGCAGCGCGCCGGTCACGTTGAGCCCGCGCTTTGAAGAGCAGATCCGCCGCCGCAAATGCGTGGAGCAGGGGATCCGCACCGCCGATCATCGGGACGGCGATGATGAAATGATCTATTCCAACTATTTTGATCTCGGCATGATCATGGATTACTGGGGGCCGGAGCGGCTTAATCATCATACCGAGGCCACCAGCATGCTATTCGCCGCCCGGGAGTGCGCGCGCATCCTGCTGCAGGAAGGGCTGGATAACGCCATCGCCCGCCATGAACTGCACGGCGCGGCGATGCTGGCCGGTATCCAGGCCATGGGGCTGGGCGTCTTCGGCGATATACGCCATAAAATGAATAATGTGCTGGGAGTGGTGATACCCGACGGCATCAACGGCGAACAGGTACGGCAACTGCTGCTGAACGATTTCGCCATTGAAATCGGCACTTCGTTCGGCCCGCTGCACGGCAAGATCTGGCGTATCGGCACCATGGGCTATAACGCGCGCAAGGATTGCGTGATGCAGACCCTGGCCGCGCTGGAAGCGGTGCTGAACCGGCTGGGTTTTGCCAGCGGGCAGGGCGCCGGCACGCAGGCGGCCTGGGATCATTACGCAGCCGCGGCGGAGGTGTAATGACGCAACCGAGAATGACGGCGGATTTGGCCGGCAGCGCCGCGCTCAGGGTGATGGCGCGCTGCGATACGCTGGCGGAAATCAGCGCGACGCCGGGCGAGCTGACGCGGGTCTATCTTTCTGCGGAACATCTGCGCGCCAATCTGCAGGTCGGCGCATGGATGCGCGCGATAGGGATGCGTGTCTGGCAGGACGAGGTCGGCAACCTGTGCGGCCGTTACGAGGGGTTGCAGCCGGCGCTGCCGGCCATCCTGCTCGGTTCCCATCTGGATACGGTGCGCAACGCGGGGCGCTACGACGGTATGCTGGGCGTGCTCACCGCCCTGGAGGTGGTGCATTACCTGTACCAGCACCGGCTGCGGTTGCCGATGGCGATTGAGGTCATCGCTTTTGCCGACGAGGAGGGCACGCGCTTCGGCATCGCCCTGCTCGGCAGCCGGGGCCTTACCGGCACCTGGCCGCCGGACTGGCTGGAGCGGTGCGACGCCGAAGGGATAAGCGTCGCCCAGGCGCTGCGCGCCGCCGGGCTGGATGCGGGACTTATCGGCCGGGCCAAACGGGAGAAAACAGCCTTCAGCGCTTACCTGGAGCTGCATATCGAGCAGGGGCCCTGCCTGGAAAATGCGGGACTGGCGCTGGGCGTGGTCTCGGCCATTAACGGCGCCAGGCGCCTGAACTGCCGCTTTACCGGCTCGGCCGGGCATGCGGGCACCGTGCCGATGGCAAACCGCGCGGACGCGCTGAATACCGCCGCGCGCTGGATAGCGCGCATCAACGATATCGTCGCCGCCCACGGCCCGGAGATGGTGGCGACGGTGGGCGAGCTGCACTGCCTGCCGGGCGCGGTAAACGTGATCCCGGGCGAGGTCCGGCTAACGCTGGATGTCCGCGGCCCCGACGACCGCGCGCTGGCGGCATTGCTTGCCGGCCTGCTGGACTGTGCCGCCGCTATCGCCGGGCAGCACGCCTGTGCCTTCGGCAGCGAGGAGTTTTACCGCATCGACGCCACGCCCTGCGATCGACGCCTGCAAGCCGTGCTGGCCGGCAGCGTGCAGGCCGTGCAGCAAAAAAGCCTGTTATTGCCCAGCGGCGCCGGTCATGACGCCATTGCCGTGGCGCAACGCTGGCCGGTGGGCATGCTGTTCGTGCGCTGCGAACGGGGAATAAGCCACCATCCCGATGAAGCGGTCGCCATGGCGGACGTGGCGGCGGCGATCCGGGCTTATCTGGAGGCGGTGCTGACGCTGGCGGAAGGCCCGGCGGGCGACGAACCCAGGCGCGACATTACCGGCGCCGGTTAGACTATGTAGTATAGGAGCAGGGCGGCGCAAGGAGGCGACCCGCACCGATAGGGCGCGCCAGGCGCATCGGGACAGAAAAATATCTTTAGCGATAAATATCTTTCAAGCATGTTCTTTATTCGCCAAACTTGAATGCGGCGGTGTTATATCTTTCGCATATAGAAATAATTATTATTGAATTGAATAAGTGATAAAAAATTTAATTTTTTAATTTAGTATATATTTTAAATTTATTTTATTAACTCATCATTATCGGCAGATACTCAAAGCAACAGGTGACATGGGGAAAGGTATCCATTATGGTAAGCGGCGTCAGCGATACAATACCACCATCAAATCATTCACGCCATCATGAACGGTTGTTGCATAATAATATTAGTAATGCTTTTATTTCTGCTTATTCATCGATTAATAATTTAAAGGAAGATAATACTTCCATAACCGGCGACGATCTTTTCCAGCGGGCGGCGCAATTAAATACGGAGCGCGCTCATCACTGCGGGGCGGAGGAATCATTAACGCCGACAGCGCCCCAAAACCTGTGGCACAGACTCGCTTATGCTTTGCTGATGGTGTCTCCCGTCATGGGGAAGGAGGCGTTGTGGGCAACCCCCTTGCGCGGCGGGAATACGCTTTGCGTAATGTCCGCTACGCCGCGCCGGGGTCAGCGTCTCTTAGGCCTGCCGCAAGGCGGCAAGGTTAAACGCGCGGCGAAACCGGATTCGCGGCGGATCAGGACCGATAGATTCTATCTCCTGGCACTGTTTCTCAACAGAAACGCAACGGCGAGTCTCGACCCGGAAACCTGCGGCGATCTGCAACTGGCGGCAAAGTTGCTCGACGTCGTCGCCCGGCAGCCTTCCCTGATACCGGATATTGCCCGCATGGCGCTTTCCGGCAGCAATCTCTACGGCGAGCGTCGGGGGGAAACGCTCAGCTCGTTGCAACAACGCGGCCTGGTCGGGCAAATGCTGTGCCGGCTTATCTACCAGGAAGAAAGCATCCCCCTGCGCATGGCAAAATTATTTGCGGTAAATCGTCAGGTGACGCAAAAAGAGTTTGCCGCGGTAGTGCGGACCTGGCCCTACGCCGAGGGCTTCGAGACAGGTGAACGGTTATGGCGAAAAAATTATGAAGCGGCGGAAATTCCTGTTCTATACCTCAACAGCCTTTATACCCTGACGGAAGGGCAGGCGTGGCACAAAAATGATTATCCCTTTTTTCTCGATCTGGATAACCTTTGGGTCGGCAGCCTGACCTGGACGTTAATACAATTCGGCGCCAGGTCTATCGCGCTGAAAGATATGGACAACCTTAACGCCACCTCTCCTTTTTCCATGATGGAATTGGGCTTGGGGCTGGTCGCTCTTTTCCGGCAAGGATTACTGGCAACCGGCGTGGAACCTACGTTTCATCTGGGCCTGCTGCTGTATTACCTGCGTGCTCGGCCGGAGCTGGACCTTGGGCAGATAGTCGTTAATGAAACGCTGGGCCCTGCTTTCGCGCTTCTCAAAGAAGAATTAGAAAACAGGCATATTATCGCCCAGCGCCTGTACGACAGCGTCAGCGATTACCAGGCGGATTACCAACGCCCGGCATGGCGTACCCGTCAGGGCGCCGCGGAGGAATTGCTCAGGCAGTATTGCGGATCGGCTTCGCTTCCACTGTCAAGGAAACATGCTCCGGCTGCCAGGCATTTCCGCTATTATGAGCAGAATCCGGTACGGCAACTGATGATCCGGCCTGCCGGCCAGCAATGTGCTGAAAACGGTACGACCATACCGGATCTCGATGCCTTTTATCGCCAGGAAGTGGAAAATTTTTCCAATAAAATCAAAAGCCTGGATGGCGCCCTTCTGGCTGCGGCCTTTCTGCCCAGCGATTTTCATGATCACCTCCTCCAGTCAGTGGACGTAAAGTTTCTGGAACATGCCGGCATAGACTGGGTGATTGCGAAGCTGGAGCGCATCCGGCGCGTGCCGGACATGTTTTATTCCAGCGTGCCCGTACAAAATGTGGGTAAATCCGATACGTTTTTTTTCCAGGCCCGGCTGACCCATGAGCGCCGGCTGTTTGCGTTGCGGACCACGGAACAGGGCTACCTGTTGCGCAGGATTGTTTATGACAATGCCCATCTTGAGGCACTGAAACCCTTTATGGAGGGTTGGCCGGCGCCGGGATTGCTGCCGCACTTCCGATTTTCGCTCGCGGTCCTGAATCACAACGCGCCCCTAAAACAACGAAATGAAACACTGGCGGTTTTCCTGGAGCGTTATGCCGAAATTCACTACCAATCCTATCGGCAAAAAATTTATGAACAGGGCTATCAGGCCATCGAGTCGCCTTTTCCCCGCATTTTGGATAAGGCGGCCGGCATGTTTATTCCCTTTTACACCTGTGTAAATTCTCTTATCGCGGGCCAGCAACAATCCGCCTTTACACATTGTCTGGTGGACGGCGCGCTGGTGGGGTTGCCGCTGATATTTGTCGGGGTAAAAGCCGGTCTGGGCCTGTACCGGGAGGCGGCTATCGGTGCCGCCGAAACACTGGGCGGACCGAGGTTCATCGCATCGGAGCGGGAAATTTTCGCCAACAGGGTGCCGGCCTCGACACAAATTGCCGGCGGCGTCACGGCCGCCCAAACGCAACTCGCGGGATTTATGGATGTGATGGGCAAAGAGGTGTTGAAAAGCTTCGACCCCGGTTTTGCCGCGCTGCGATCGCTGAGTCTCCTGACCAAAGGGGTCTACCTTGCGGTGCTCGGCAGAACGGCGGTTGGGCTGATACCATGGCGGTCTAGCCTGGCCAAAATCACCGGGAAAATCCCTCAGTACGTCTCTATCAATGCTACCCAGAATTATCAATTGACCTATGGGGACCAGGCAGATACACCCCTTACCATCAATGTGAAAGGGATTTCCTATTTGGTATTGCAGATACAAAACAGCAGCATGGTGGCGGCGCAGACCGGCGAGCGCATGCCCCACGGCGAATTAATGTTTTCCCAGTTGGATTTGCAGAGCCGGTTCGGCATCTATAAAAAATATTACTGCATCTATACCGGCGATGCGCAATGCCGGCTGGAGACCTATCGCCATCCGGACTTCAAGATTGAAAAGGCCGCCAATATCTCCCAGGCGCAGGAGGGACATTTTGTCTGGTTGCTTAACACCACCTTACCGATAAACCTGGTGGTGGTGCATCCTATTTATCAGGTCGAATATGTTGGCAATCGGTGGGTGCTATTTGAAATCAATGGCCGGCGCTGGGCCTTCGCCCATGACAGCGGCATTCTGATGCCGGCGGATAATACCGATGAATGGCATATCTCTCCCCCCGTGGCCGGAGATTTTATCTCGATGATTGATCGCGGCGCTGACGACAGGACTTTTAGGCTGCGCCTGATGCAGTTGCCAGGACGCCGTAAACGGGATACGGGATCGCGCAGCCTGCGCACGTGGCGTCAATTATTGACGGATTACCGGCTGGATGATGAGGGGGAAATTTCCGGATTCGCCGCCAATATTTACGATGACGCACACCTGGATGTGGCAATCGGCGAGGCAAAATTTCTCCTTGCGCCGGAAAAGAATGCCGCCACCTTCCTGTTGCGTCATCCGCGAAACGCAGCAGCGCCGGCTTTTCGCGTGGCGTATCTTCCCGACGAGGCTGATTTTGTTTTTGCCTCGCCGCTCGATCGGCTCAATTCCCACCGGATCGGCGAGGATTTGCGCCGGAAAATGGACGCTATCCCGCCGTCCGCCCGGGCATTCCCCGGCGATATCCTGCAGCCGCCGCTTTTCAACGGCGCTTTCCGCTACGGTAAACGCATGTTCCTGAAAAACGGCGATCGGTTTTTATCCATCACGCCCGCCGGCGCGTATTACCATGGTCTGCCGGGGGAGGAAGGGGATAGCCATGAGGGCGTATGGACCTTACGCTATGAATTGTTCACCGGAAGTTTTGAGCTGTCCGTCCTCCGGTCGTCTTTTCACCTGCCGGGCCAGGGAGACGACGAATTCCTTTCCCGGTTTGAAAAGCTTGCCGTTCGCGCCTTTGCGAAAAAAAAATACCCCACCCTGGCGGCGTTATGCCAGCCGGGCAACATGACTGACGGCCTTTCTCCCGCGCGGCAATCGCATCTTGGCGGTCGTCTGCGCCAGGTGGCGCTGCTGCTTCGTCTTGATCCTCATCGCCGATCGGAGCTTTTGCATGCTTCAAGCGTAGCGCTGCGCGCGTTCAGGAAAGACGACCGCCTGCCGATGGAGTGGATTGCCGACTTCCATCCCCTGGCACTCTGGGCCACGCTGGAAAACGTGGCGACGGCCTGCGGCCGGCGTAACGAGGGAGAGAGCCTGCTGGCAAGCCGGCAGTTGGCGCAGTTGGCGGGACAGGAATGGGGTTTCCCGGCGCCAGTCCTGATTGCCGAAGGGCCGGAGCCCATGCTGTTTATTGTCAGCCATACACCGGTTCCGGCGGGGCCGCACCAGGAAAAAAAATTTGTCATACGGCTGTTTGTCGACCGGATAGCCATACAGGAACTCGTCAGCGAGGACGGATTCCGTCGTTGGCTGCCGCTGTTTGAGGACCCGCAGCGGACGACGGTGACCAAACATGCCCTGGCGGAAACACAGCAGCCGGTGTTCTGGTGTGATGAAGCGGATCATCTCTGGGCGCAAACACCCGACGGCGTTAAAAGACGCTTATTGCGCAATGACAGCCGCCAGCCGGTGGATGATATTATCGTTTCTCCCGACGGCGCCACGGTGGTGGTGCTTCACTTCAGCGCACCGATAACGCAGCGCGCGCTGTTTTACGCCATGCCGGCCATGGGCGCGCGGACCGGGGAGGCGGATATTGCTTATTCGAGGGAAGTCGTTGTTACCGGTTCGGTGGCCCATGGCCGGGCATGGTGGGTTACCGATCGGGGCGAGCTGTTTGTACCGCGGCAACATTATTGGTCCTTGCAGGATGACCCGCAACCCCGCTGGCGCGCGCCTGAAGGTTACCAGCCGGATTTCGTCTCCCCCGACCAGCGTTTTCTCGGTTATAGCGGGCACGGTAGCCCATTACGCCAGCATGAGATAATGCTGATCGATACCGTTACCGATAACCGCTTGATACTGCGGCGCGGACGGCCTTTCAACCTGGAGAACTTTCGCCTGGGCAAGGTGGTCAGCGTCGCGTTCTCAGCGTTGAATGCGCTGGTCGCGGTTGGTTTCTCCGACGGTTACATTGAAATATACCGTATCGATGATGAGAATAACGCCGGCATGGGCATTTCTCTTGGCGGCGTAAGCGTGCCCGAGGCACTGTTTAATCTGGCGGGCATCAGCTATCCCAAACAAAAGCAGATGGTGCTCCAATTTAATAATGCTTTTGACCGGCTGCTGGTTTTTCACGATATCGGCGAATTTAGCGCCGGTTCGCCGGGTAACGGCAGCTATGCCATGGCGGAAATCTATCTGTCGGACGCAAAAAAACCGGATAGCTGACCGGGCGATGGCGCGCCAGCGGTGATAAGGCGGCTTGCCGGCGCGCAAGGCTGCCCCGCCTCCTTCCTAAAAAACCATTGAATTAATAAATTAATTTAAAACAATGGGTTAATGTTTTTTCGGTATTTCTGAAAGTGTTTATTCTGTGATCCTGTCCCACAAATCCTAATAAAAACGTTTTTATTAGAAACGTTTTTATGGGAGGCTGGCGCTATGTTACGGCTTGGTTGCCACTCTGTTAACCTTGATTGAGGTCTGGATAACGGGGAGCGCGGAAACAACGAAGGGGAGTCATGCATGGACACAGAAGGTAGCGGGAAAAACACAGGGCAGCGCAGGACCGGGGCGCATATCTTCGCCGCCGCGCTGAAACGCCATGGCGTGGAGGTGATTTTTGGCCAAAGCATTCCGGCCGCGCTGTTTTTGGCCACGCCGGAATACGGTATCCGCCAGGTGGGCTATCGTGCGGAAAACGCCGGTACGTATATGGCGGACGCTTATGCGCGCCTGTCCCATAAGGTGGCGGTGGTCACCGCGCAAAACGGTCCGGCGGCCACCCTGCTGGTGGCCGGGCTGGCGGAGTGTTATAAGGCCTCGGTGCCGGTGGTGGCGGTGGTGCAGGATGTGCATCGCAAAATGACCGATAAAAACGCGTTCCAGGAACTGGACCATCTCGATTTGTTTAAAGGCGTGTCGAAGTGGACGCGCCGCGTTACCGACATCGACCGGCTTGATGATTATATCGACATGGCGTTTACCGCCGCCGCGTCGGGCCGCCCCGGCCCGGTGGTGATTATCGTTCCCATCGATCTGTTTAACGAGGCCGCGCCGCAACATCCCCGCCGGCATGCCTCCTCGCTCGGGCATTTTCCGCTGGATCGCACGGTGGCCGCGCCCGAGGCGATTGAAGAAGCGGCGCGCCTGCTGGCCGGGGCCGCGGCGCCGTTGATTATCGCCGGCGGCGGCGTGCATATTTCCGATGCCGCCCGGGAGGTTGCGGCGCTGCAGGATGCGGCCTGCCTGCCGGTGGCCACCACCGCCATGGGCAAAGGGGCGGTCAGCGAGGACCATGAGCTTTCGTTGGGCGTGGTCGGGTATTTTATGGGCGCGCGCGGCCGTACCCGCCATCTGCGCGATATGGTGGCCGACGCCGATGTCATCCTGCTGATTGGCAACCGTACCAACCAGAACGGCACCGATAGCTGGAGCCTGTATCCGCAGGAGGCCAAATATATCCACCTGGATATCGACAGCCAGGAAGTGGGCCGCAACTACGACGCGCTGCGTCTGGTGGGCGACGCCAAACTGACCCTGCAGGCGCTGACGGCGGCCATGAAACGGCAGGATCTCGGCAAGCGCCGCGGCGCCCGTTCCGCCATTGCCGCCAGGATTGCCGCCGCCCATGAAACCTGGCAATCGGAGGTGCAGCAAACCCTGGATCTCAACGCCCGCCCGATTCGCCCGGAACGCCTGATGCTCGATCTGGATTCCCTCTTAACGCCGGAGACGATCGTGGTCTCCGACGCCAGCTATTCCTCGATCTGGGTGGCCAATTTTCTCAAGGCGCGCGCCGTCGGCGCCCGGTTTGTTACCCCGCGCGGCCTGGCCGGCCTGGGGTGGGGATTTCCCTATGCGGTAGGCGCCAAGATCGCCCGTCCCGAGGCGCCGGTCTTCGCGCTGGTGGGCGACGGCGGTTTCGCCCATGTATGGTCGGAGCTGGAAACCGCCCGGCGCATGGGGGCCAATGTGGTGCTGGTGGTGCTGAATAATGAAATCCTCGGCTACGAAAAACACGCGGAGAAAACGCTGTTCGGCGATTATTCCGACGCCTGTGATTTCAAGCCGGTGGACCATGCCGCCATTGCCCGCGCCTGCGGCTGCGAGGGGGTGCGTATCGAGAATCCCGCTGATTTTTTACCGGCCCTGAAACACGCCTTCAGCGCCGATAACACCACCGTTATCGATGTGATTACCGAACAGCGCGCCTACCCCCCGGTGACGATGTTCGACGGGCAAAAGAACCTGGATTACTGACAGGCGGAGAGACGCTATGAAAAAAATACTGAACTCCCCCGACGCCTATGCCGATGAGGCGCTGGCGGGTATGTGCCTGGCGCATCCCCATCTCTATCGGCAGATCGGGGAAGAGGGCCGGGTCGTGGTGCGCAACGCCGGCGTCAAAAAAGATAAAGTGGCGATTGTTTCCGGCGGCGGCAGCGGGCATTTGCCTTTGTTTGCCGGTTATGTCGGCCAGGGCCTGCTGGATGCCTGCGCGGTGGGTAACGTGTTTGCCGGCCCCGCCGTGATGGACTGCATGGACGCCATTCGCGCCGCCGATAACGGCCGGGGCGTGCTGCTGTTGTTCGGCAATTACGGCGGCGACAAGATGAATTTCGCCATGGCCGCCGAGATGCTGGCGGCGGAAAATATCCGCACGGCGACGGTGCTGGCCGCCGACGACGCCGGCAGCGCGCCGCGCGCGGAACGGCACAAACGCCGCGGCGTCGCCGGCCTGGTTTATGCCTATAAAATTGCCGGCGCCAGGGCCGAGCAGCCCGGCGCCACGCTGGAATCCGTCGCCGCCGTCGCCGCGCGCGCCCTGGACAACACGGTCACGCTCGGCGTGGCGCTGTCGTCTTGTACCGTACCGGAGGCGGGCAAACCGACCTTTACGCTGGGCGACGACGAGATGGAAATCGGCATGGGCATCCACGGCGAGCCGGGCATCCGCCGCGGCCCGCTGCTAAGCGCCGATGAAATGGTGGGTGAAATGCTGGATACGCTGATTCAGGACGGCGGTTACGCCGCCGGCGACCGGGTGTCGGTCATGGTCAATTCCCTCGGCGCCACGCCGCTGGAAGAGTTGTTTATACTGTATCGCCATGTAGACCGGCGCCTGCGTGACCAGGGCATCCAGGTCGTGGCGCCCCGCACCGGCCGTTATGCCACCTCGATGGAAATGGCCGGCATGTCATTGTCTCTCATCAGGCTGGACCGGGAACTTGAATCCCTGCTGCTGGAGCCGGCCCATTGTCCCTACTGGAGTAATCTCTGATGACCAATCAGGAATTGATTGCGCTGTTGACGCGATGTACCGCCAAAATCCGCGAGGTCTCGCCCAGGCTTAACGAGCTGGACGGCCGTTTGGGCGACGGCGATTTGGGGGCGACCCTTGAGAAATGCGCGCGGTTAACCGACCAGGCCCTGGCGGCGGCGCCCGCGGATATCGCCCCGGTATTCCAGGCCGCGGCCATGGCCTGCGTGCGCGCCTCGGGATCAAGCTTTGGCACCCTGCTGGGGGTGGCGCTGCTGACCGCGGCGCAACAATGCGCCGGCAAAACCACGCTGCGGCGCGAGGATATCGCGCCTTTGCTGGAGGCGGTGCTGGCGGCGCTGATGGCGCGCGGCGGCGCAAGCCTTGGCGATAAAACGGTGCTGGACCCGCTGGATGCGGTGCGCCGGGCGCTGCAGGCGGCGGCGCCGGGCGACGATTATCACGCCCTTGCCGTCGGCGCGGTGCGCGCCACGCTGGAAGAATACCGGCAAAAACCCAATAAAATCGGCCGCGCGCGCATGTTCGCCGAACGTTCCATCGGTTTGGACGATCCCGGTATGGTGGCTTTTGCCTGTCTGGTGCACGCCGCCGCCGGCCATGCGGCAATCCCTCAGGAGGTGTCATGATGCCAGGATCCCTGGAAGGACTGAAAGTGCTCGACCTGTCGCGTTTTATAGCCGGTCCCCTGTGCGCCATGCAACTGGCCGATCTGGGCGCGGACGTGGTAAAAGTCGAGCGGCGGGGCAAGGGGGAGGACACGCGCCAGAACAAGCCGCAGCTAAACGGACAAAGCCTCTATTTCCTGTCGTTCAACCGCAATAAGCGCAGCCTGGCGCTGGATTTTCGCGACCCGCAAGACCAGGAACAGCTGCGGCAGCTGATCGCCGCGGCCGATGTGCTGATCGAAAACTTTCGCCCCGGCACCATGGAAAAAATGGGCTGCGGGTGGGAAGCCCTGAAACAACTCAACCCGCGCCTGATCATGGTACGCATCTCAGGGTTCGGCCAAACCGGCCCGCTGGCGCAGCGTCCCTGCTTTGACGCCATCGCCCAGGCGATGAGCGGCCTGATGAGCATTTGCGGCCAGCCCGACGGTCCGCCGACCATGTCCGGCACCTTTATGGTGGATTATGCCTCCGCCCTTTACGCCACCATCGGCACGCTGGCGGCGCTGAACGCCCGTCACCTGACCGGGCGCGGCCAGCTGGTGGAGGCCTGCCTGCTCGACAGCGCCATCAGCATGCTGATTTCAGCCATCCCGGAACAGGCCCAGCTTGGCAGCACCATGTCGCGCATCGGCAATCTCGATCGTTTCTCCGCGCCGGTAAACAGCTACCAGACCGGCGACGACGCCTGGATTTACCTGTCCGCCGGCACCGATACGCTGTTCGGCCGCCTGGCGCAGGCCATGGAGCGCGCCGATTTGCTGGCGGATGACCGCTTCAGCACCTATCACGCGCGCCTGGAAAACTACCGCGCCATCGACGGGGTGGTGGCGGACTGGATAAAAAACCATACCGCAGAGGACGTCGTGGCCAGGATGGATCTGGCCGGCGTGCCCTGCTCCAAGGTCGCCACCATTGACGAGGTGCTGGAGAATCCGCAGCTCAGGGCGCGCAACCAACTGGTGGATATTACGCATCCCACCGCCGGCGTCTATACCACCCATGGCGTTACCGTCGGCCTGTCGGACACGCCCGGCATGATCCGCCGCCCGCCGCCTCTGGTGGGGGAGCATACCGGCGAAGTGCTGGCCGAGTGGTGCGGCATCACCCATACCCATAAGGCGTAAACGCCGCCAGGAGGAGGATTATATGGCCCGTATCAACCCTGAGCTTCGGGATCCGACCTATGAAAATGTGGTGGTCGGCGAATTAATCGGCCCGCTGGCGGTAACGGCGGATGAAGCCTATCGCCGCCGCGCCTGTTTTGCCCTGGACGACTACAGCGCGGACTATTGCCCTGCGTCCGGGCCGTACGTGCCGGCCGCCATGCTGGGCCGCGATCTGGTGGCCCTGTTCTGCAGCGTTTACGATCCCAGCCGCACGGTGGGGCTGCATCAAAAGGAAGAGATCTGGTTTGTGAACCCGGTTCCGCTAAACGCCGGGCTGCGTTACACCGGCAAATACACCGATAAATATATGAAGCGCGGCAAGGGCTATACCGTGTTTGATACCGAGGCCCGCGACGCCGATACCGGCGAACTCTACGTGCGCCAGATCAGCACCGAGATCATGCGCATTCCGGACAATATCCAGCTGGGCGCCGGCGGGTCCCGCGCCGCGCCCGCGCCGGGCCATATCGAACCGCACTGGCCCGCGCATGTGACGCCCGCGGCGAAAGCGGACGCCGCGCTGCGCCCGGGCACGCCGGTTACGCCGCTCACCAAATGCCCGGAACAGGGGCAAATGACGGTGTTTTCCGGCGGCAATACCCAGTGGTACAACATCCATACCGATATCGAGGTGGCGCTTAAGGCCGGTTTTCGCGACACCCTGGCCCAGGGCATGATGGAAACCTGCTGGGTGGCGGAAATGCTGGCCGGTTTTATCGGCCCGTCGTGGCATACCTCGGGCTGGATAAAAATGGCCTATATCAAACCGGTCTATCGTGCCGACCGCATCACCTGCAAAGCCGTGGTCCAGGACATCGTCGGGCAACGGGTGACCTTCCATGTCTGGGCCGAGAACCAGCATGGAGACATGACCGCCGTGGGGTGGGCAAGCGCCGATAAAGCACATAACGCATAACGCCGTTAGCGGTAGTTAACGGCACATCTTTATTTTTATTGTCATCACGCTCTATAAAGCGTGCGGGAAACCGCGCGCATAAAAACAACCCTACACTAATAGCTCCTGACGGAGGTTATATGACTAACGTAACGAACGAAACCGCGCAACAGCCCGCGGCGGAGAAAATAAATAAAAAGGAATTGTCGCGTGTGGCGTTTGCCAGCCTGATTGGCACTTTTATCGAATTTTATGACTACTTTATTTATGGCGCGGCGGCGGGGCTGGTATTTCCCCATCTGTTTTTCAGCGATATGCCGCCCACCGTCGCCACCATCGTTTCGTTCGCCACGCTGGGCGTGGCCTTTATTACGCGTCCCATCGGCGCCGTAATATTCGGCCATTTCGGCGATACAATCGGGCGCAAGGCGATGCTGCTGGCCTCGGTGACCATTATGGGCGGCGCGACCGTGGTCATCGGCCTGTTGCCCACCTATGAAACCATCGGCGTGGCCGCGCCCATCCTGCTGGTGATAACCCGGTTAATCCAGGGGCTGGCGGTGGGCGGCGAGTGGGGCGGAGCCACCACCATGATGATTGAATACGCGCCGCCTAACCGGCGCGGCTTTTACGGCACCTTTGTCCAGTTGGGCAACGTATTCGGCGTTCTGGTCTCGACCATGGCGTTTGCGCTGGCCTCGTCATTGCCGAAGGACATCTTCCTGGACTGGGGCTGGCGCATTCCTTTCCTCGCCAGTATTTTGCTGATGTTCGTGGGCATCTTTATCCGCCTGAAAATCCAGGAACCGCCGATGTTTCGCAAAGTGCAGGCGGAACGCGAGAAAAATAAGCTGCCCATCGTCGTGGTATTTAAAAAGTTTCCCAAACAGATTTTCCTGGCGGCCGGGCTGCGCGTCAGTGAAAGCGTGGTGGGTTACCTGGTTATTAGTTTTGTCTTGCAATATTGCACCTCTCACTTTGGCATGCAGGGCAATACGGTGTTACTCGGCGTCATGATTGCGGCGGCGTCGGGGATTATCACCTTCCCGCTGTGGGGACTGCTTTCCGATAAAATAGGCCGCCGGTCGGTATTCCTCATCGGCTCCCTGGGTTCGTGCCTGCTGGCCTATCCGTTTTACTACTTGATCAACACCGGCAATATCTGGGGTATTTATGCCGGCCTGGTGCTGGCCTACAGTTTTATTGTCGGGTCGATGTACAGTATCGAACCCTGCTATTTGTCGGAACTGTTTTCCACCGAAGTACGTTATACCGGCGTCTCCGTCGGCTCGCAGATTGCCGGCATCTTCGGCGGCTTTACCCCCGCGGTCGCCACCGTGCTGGTGGCCTGGGCCGGCGGCGCATTCTGGCCCATAGCCCTGATGATTATCGTCTGCGGCCTGATTACCGCGCTGTGCGCCCTCGGGGCGGGTGAAACGCTCGGGCGCGATCTGAACAGCGATATGATGCCGGTAAAAAAGCATAAAGGTAACGCCGAATCGTACCTGCTGAAAACGCGCTAATCGCGTGTCCCGGGGCGAAGGCGCGGCGCGCCGACACCGGCCGGATGCTATCGCCCCGGCGCGCTTCGCTTAACGGTTTTCTTCTTTCACGCCTGCAGCGGCGCCGGGATATCTCTGATTATGTGAATAAAAACGTTTTTTTAAGCGGGCGCGACGGTACAATAACGTTCACGAAGGTTTCCCGGCTCATCTCGCTTAAGGGTGCAAGGTTCGGATTGAATGGCAAAAAAATCGGCGCCAGGTAAGCGCCCGTCATCGACTAACAAAGTCTCCATCCACGATGTGGCCCGCGAAGCGGGGGTTGCCCTGTCCACGGTATCCAACGCGCTGAGCGGCAAGGACAATGTCAGGGCGGACACCCGGCTGAAAGTACAGGCGGCGGCCGACCGGCTGGGCTACCGGGTATCGGTGGTGGCGCGGTCCCTGCGCATGCGCCGCACCTTTACGCTGGGCGTGCTGCTGGCCGACGTGGCCAACCCGTCGTCGCCGGATTTCCTGCGCGGCATCGAGGATGTGGCCGATCAAGAACAGTGCAGCCTGCTGGTGTGCAACACCGACGGCAGGCTGGAAAAACAGCTCGAGCAGATGCGCGTGCTGCTTGACCGCCGGGTGGATGGCCTGGTGCTGCTGTCGCAGCACTGCGGGCAGCCGGAGGTCAGGGAACTGCTGGCGGGCGATACGCCCTACGTGCTGCTGCAACGCCGATCGCTTGCGCATGAAGACACCTATGTCGGCGCCAATAACGAGGAAGGCATCGGCGCGGCGGTGAAGCACCTGGCCGGCCTGGGGCACCGGCGTATCGGCCTGATTCGCGGCCCCGGCGACTCCTCCACCGCCGACGAACGTTATGAGGCCTACCTCCAGGCCATGGCGGCGCATCGGCTGCCGGTGCCGCCCGGCTATGTGGTACAGGGCGATTACCATGTCATGGGCGGGTACCAGGCCGCCAAACGGTTTTTCGCCATGAACCCGCGGCCCACCGCGATACTGGCGGCCAATGATATGAGCGCCATCGGCGTGATGAATGCCGCCCATGAGGCGGGCCTGGCCATACCGGCCGATTTTTCGTTAATCGGCCTGGATGATATCGAGATGGCGTCGTTTTCGCCCATCAACCTGACCACCATTGCCCTGCAGCGGCGTGAAATGGGCGCGGCGGCCAGCACGCTGCTGATGAAAATGATTCGCCAGAAAAGCACGCCCAAGCCTAAAAAGAAAATCTTCCCGATGAAGCTTATCGTGCGCGGGTCCACCGGGCCGGCCAAAGCGGACTAACCGGCGGCGTCAGGGGCCATACGCCGCGCGCTATTCCTTGGCCGGTTCCAGGCCGGAACCGGCGCGATAATCCGGTTAAACCGATCCTGGCTGGAACAGCGTGCCGTGCGGATCGATCACCTTGCGAATCAAACGCACCTCTTCCGCCGTCGGCGGCGCGGTTGGCCGGGGCTCGCCTTCAATAACCGGCTCGAACCCCATATTGTCCAGCACCTGCTCCAGGGTAAAACCCGGATGTATCGAGCGTAAACGCATCATTTTCGACGCCGGATGGAAATCGAAAATGGCTTTGTCGGTTACGCACAGGCTGGGACCCGGGCCGGGCAGGCCGAGCGCCCGGCGGCTGTCGCCGCCGTCGAGATACCCGACGCTGGTGATAAAATCCACCTTCGGCACAAACCCGCGCCGGGACAGATCGGTGACGATAATCGGGCGTTTGATAAAAGCCAGGTGCTCGGTTTGCGCCAGGCAGCCCACCAGCCTGGTTTTCGGCGGGCTGCCGCCGCCGAGGGCGGTAATATTGAGGTTGCCGTACCGATCAACCTGCGGCGCGGACTCAAAGGACACATCAAACCGGCCGCGGGTCACCATATCGATTTTATAGCCCACATCGGCGGGGGACGCGGCGGCCGGCCAGCGGGTATAGGCATCCTGCAGCAGCGCGTCGGGAATGGCGTCAAGGGACGGGGTCAGCAGGTTGCCCCAGTAAATGGAGAATCCGGGCGCGTGCCGGAGCTGCGCCAGGCGCGCGGCGGCGATGGGGATGCCCACCGCCAGGGTAAAGGCGCGGGCGGCGGTGCCCAGGCCGACAAAACCCAGCTCGTCATCGCGCAGTTCGCGGGCGATGGCGGTTATCATCAGTTCTTCCGTGGTGTAATCATCTGCGGTCATAAGCTTACATCTCCCTGGCGACGTCAAAGGCGCGGAGCGCGGTATGGGAACCGAATTTGTCCAGGTAGCCGGCGCGATCCCGGGTGGCGAGAATATAGTCGCGCAGGTACCGCGCCGGGCCGTCCGGCTCTTTTGCCGCCGCCAGCCAGGCTTTCAGCGCCGCCTCGTCTTCGTTATAAAACCCATCGGTGGCGGTGGGATGCGCGCCGTAAGGCGTTTCGATCACCGCCTCCACCAGGGTGTGCGGAATGTAGGTCAGCGCCGGGCGCCGGCATATTTCCGCATGGGGCACGATTTTCTCCACGGTAACGATCAGGCGCCTGGACGCGCAAGCCATCATCTGATCGATGTCATCGCTGTCGCGCACCACCGGCCACTGCACATTGCCGTATTCATCGGCCACATAGCCGTGCAGCAGGGTAAAATCCGTTTCCGCCGCTTTCAGCGCCAGGTAGGTGTCGCCGCTAAACGGACAGGTAATAGGTTTGATTTCCTCGGGGCTGTTGGCGCGCATGCCGGTGCCCAGCAGGGCTTTCGACGGCAGGAAGCTCAGCCCCATGGCCGCCGCGCGAAAGCGGGCCACGAAGGCGGATTCGGAATAATCATGGGTCTCGATCGCGCCGTCCTGCACCGCGCGGCGGAAATTGGGCGCCAGCCCGTGGCGGAAGAAACCGGCGTAAATGCCCTCCCAGCGCCGGATGGCGCCGGCGGCGGCGAGCATATCGGTGGCGAGCGTGGTCGCCCAGGTCAGCAAATGCAGGCCGGTAATATCCTGGCGGATCAGTTCGTGCACCAACGCCATCGGCTGGCGGCGCAGCAGCGAGCCGCCCAGGGCGACAGTGGCGCCCGAGGGGATACGGGACACCGCGTCGGGTAGGGTGGTCAGTTTGGATTTCATGGCGTTCCTCGTGTGGTGGCGCAGTATGCCGTGGGGGAGCCGCTTCCCCGCCCATGGGGGATCAGCACGTGATGGGGGTCGACCCGGCGGCGCAAAATGGCGAGCTCCTCGCGGGTGGGCAGCGGGGTGACCGGCGCGTCCGCAACGGACACCGGGAACCCGGTGCTGCGCCGCACGTCGTCCGGGTCGATGCCGGGATGGATGCTGACCACCCGCGCGTGGCCGGAAACGTCGTCGAAGGCGAAAATGCATTTCGGCGTCACTATCCATTCCGGCCCGCCGTGGTTCAGGCCCAGGGCCCGGCGCCCGTCCCGGCCGCCCGGATAACCGACGCCGGACACATAGTCCACCTGTCCGACCAGGCTGCGCGCCTGGTGATGGGGCATCATCAGGTATTCGCGGCCGAAGCAGGTCATATGCTCCGGCAGCAGGATGGAGCCGACCAGGCGCACGTCCGGGCGGCGATAATCGCCGATGCAGGTGCTGTTGATATTGCCCTGCCGGTCCACCTGCACGCCGGAGCCGAAACCAAAATCCACATCCCCGCGCCGTACGGCGTAGTGGCCGGGGTAACTTTGCATTTGCGCCTCGCAGGGCAGATCCTGCAAGCGGGTGTCGAATTCCGCGGTGGGCAGCGCCCTGAGGGCGGAAAAATCGGGATTAATACACCAGCCGGCCAGCAGGATGGTTAAATTGGGGGCATGGGTATGGCGGGCAAATTCCATGGCGGCCAGGGGAATGCCGGTAATATACAGGGCGGCCGCGCCGCCGGTCGCAAGACCGGTAAAACCCACTTCGCCGTCGCGAAAGCGCCTGGCGAGCGTAATGGTGATGATTTCCTCAAGCGTACAGTCATTCGCACTCATGCGGGCAACTCCGTATTGCGCAGGGCCAGCAGGCGCGTCAGTCCGATGCGCTCCAGCCAGCCCATCGGCGTCAACGCCCGTGTTTCGTCCTGCCAGGCGGCGAATTGCCCAGGCGTCGCGCTGGCCGCCACATATTCCGCGAAGGCCGCGTCGTCGCAGTCGTAAATACCGGGCAGCGAGGTAGGGTGCGCGCCAAATGGCGCCTCGACGATATGCGTGGTGCGAAAGGCCGGGATTTCCACCAGGTGCGGCTGTTTTTGCAGCTCCCGCGGGGTGACGATTTTTTCCACGCTGACAATCACCGTATCGCAGGCGCGGGTTAAGGTGATATCCACGCTTTGCGGCAACATCTTGCGCCGGTGAAACGCCACGTTACCGTATTCGTCGCCAATCGGCGCGTGCACCAGCACCACATCCGGCCGGGCGGGCGGCACCGCCCAAAGCTGAGCGGCGGTGACGGGGCAGGTGAACGGCACGATATCCGCATTGTATTGCGCCACGCCGCTGCCGCCGAGAAAGGTGCAAGGCCAGAACGGCAACCCTTCCTGGGAGGCGCGAAAGCGGTCCCAGGCCAGCAGTTCAGGATAATCCACCACCTCCAGCCGGCCGGCTTCCACCGCCCGGCGGAAATTTTTCGCCAGGCCGAATTTTTCCAGCCCGACATAGGAGGTCTCGATACGCGCCACGGCCCCGGCGCCGATAAGCCAATCGGCCTCGATGGCGTTAACGATGCCGACAATGGTCAGGTTGCGCCGTTGCTGACGGACCAGTTCGCGCGTCAGGGCCATGGGCCGCTGGTAGATGGCGAACCCGCCCAGGGCGATGCGCTGCCCGTCCCTCACGGTATGCACCGCGGTTTCAAGCGTAGTCAGTTTTGTCGTGCGGCTCACTATCCCCCCTTATCCGGCGTCTTATCGCCCGTCCATCGTCAGCCCGGCAGGTTATGAATCGTATATGAGATCGATCTCATATATAATGAAAAAAAACGCCCAACGGGGCGGATGAAGCGTCGCTCTGCGGTGAATACCCGGCGGTAACGCACGTGGTCATGACGGCGGCGACCTGGTTTATAAATTATCGGGCTTTGCGCGCGCTGGCTGTGAGATCGATCCCAGTTTTAACATCGTTAACCAGTGTATAACCCGGGAGGAAACCTATGGGCCGGCGGGAAGAAGGCGCAATGAATAACACCACTACCATCACGGCGGCGGCCAAACGCCCGACGCTGCTGGATATCGCCCGCGAATGCGGCCTCTCGCGCGCGACGGTGGCCCGCGCGTTGTCCGGCAAGGGATACGTCAATCCCCAGCGCAGGCAGCTTATCCATGATACCGCCGAACGCCTGGGATACCGCACCTCGGCCATCGCCCGCGCGCTGCGCACCCAGAAATCCGCCACCATCGGCGTGCTGATTGCCGATATCACCAATCCCATCTTTCCCGAGATCGTCAAGGGCATAGACGAAGCGGTATCCGTGGACAACTACACCCTGTTTCTGTGCAACACCGATGAGGACGTCGTTAAGCAACGCGCCTTGATCCGCTCCCTGCTGGACCGCCAGGTGGACGGGCTTATCCTCATATCCCAGACCGTCGCGGATGAAGCGCTCGCATTGCTGCAGGCGGGCCCGCCCTGCGTCTTTGTCAATCGCCGGCCCGACCCCCTGTTCGGCGATTATATCGGCCCCGATAACGCCATGGGGGTGGCGCAGCTGCTGGCGCATCTTTACGCGCTGGGGCATCGCCGCATGGCCTATGTGGCCGGTCCGGCGGCGTCCTCTACCGCCCAGGAGCGGCGGGCCTGTTTTATCCGGGAAATGGCGCGCCTGGGCTGCCCCGTGCCGGAGGGATTTATTATCGCGGGGTCCTACCAGGGGGAAAGCGGGCGACTGGCCGCGGCGGCTTTATTAGCGTGCGGCCCGCCGCCCACCGCCATCCTGGCGCCCAATGACTTTGTCGCCCTGGAAATTATCGCTTTTTTAAATGAACGCGGCTTACGGGTACCGGACGATATCTCGGTGACCGGTTTTGACGATGCGTTCAAGCTGGGTGTCGGCGGCCTGTATGCGCTGCGCGCGCAGGGGCTGACCACCATCGATCAGCCAAAACGGCAACTGGGCCGCCTGGCGGGCGACGCCCTGCTAAAGCGCATGGCGCAGCCGGGCACGCCGTTCGCCACCACCCTCCTGCCGACGCTATTAGCCGTCAGGGACAGCACGGCGCCGGCAAAATCCTGACCGGGCCGCCGCGTCGGCGGGCAAACGCCGGGATTAACCGTGCGCCGTTTGATAATGCCCCAGCCAGGTTTCCAGATGCGCCGCCGTCAGCGGCGGCGAGTGATAAAAGCCCTGGACTTCATCACAGCCCAGCGCGCGCAGCGATGTAAATGTGCCGGCGTCCTCGACGCCTTCCGCCAGCACGGTATAGTCCAGCGCCTTAAGCATGCTGATCACATGGCTGACGATAGTATGGCTGGCCTTGTCGGTGGTCAGGGTTTTGATAAGGGAACGATCGAGTTTGATGATATCCAGGGGCATTTTGCGCAGATAGCCGATATTGCTGTAGCCGGTGCCGAAGTCATCCAGCGAAATGGTAAAGCCCCGCTGTTTTAACCTCTCCAGGCCGTGCAGCGCCTCGGCGCTTTCCAGCACCCTTTCCGTCTCCAGGCATTCAATGCCCAGCAGCGCGGGCGGCAGCCCGTGCGCCGTTATTTTTTCCGCCAGCGCATCGGCAAAATGCGGCCGGGATAAATCGCTGACGCCGACGTTAATGGAAACCGGCAAATGTATCCCTTTTGCCGACCATTGCTTAACCTGGTCCAGGGCCGCGTTGATGACCCAGTCGGTCAGCGCGGCCATCAGGGTGGTTTTTTCCAGCAGCGGGATAAACCGGTCGGGGGTGATATTGCCCAGCGCCGGATGCTGCCAGCGGATCAGGGCTTCGAGCCCCGTTACCCGCCCGTTGCGTAAGGCGATTTTGGGCTGGAACACCAGATACAGGCCGGGTTTGCCATGCAGGTACGGGTAGAAATCATTCAGCAGCCGGAAATCCTCTTTTTGCCGGGCGTCGCTGGCGGCGTCATACGCCATGACGCGTTTTTTGCGGCCGATGGCGTCATGCAGGGCGCTTACCGCCCGGCGCAGGATTTCGGTAGGATCCAGCTCACCCGGCGCAAAGCCGACATAACCCGCTGAAATATGCAGGTCAATGTTGATTTGCGTGTTGATATGGGCGCTAAGCCCCGCCAGATGGTCGTTAAGCTCCGCGGGCGGTATCGGGCTGTCATCGTCCATAATCACCGCGTACCGTCCGGTGGCGACGCTATACAGCGTATCATGCCACTCCAGTTTCAGCCTGAGCAGGGTGGCCATATCCCTGAGCATATCCTCCACCACCGTCATGCCCAGGGAACGGGCGATTTCGTAGGCGAAGGGCATATCGATACAGTCAAACAGCATCAGGCGATAGCGCCTGACCGCGCCGGGCGTTTGCAACAGGCGCAGATCGTTCATCAACCGCTGGCGGTTGGGCAGCAGGGTCACCGCGTCGATATAGCCAATGTTATGCCAGGCTTCCAGGAACGCCGAAACCAGCCCGGCCATAATGCGCAAGGTCGCGATCTGCTCGCTGGTAAAGAGACGGGGCTGGATATCAATCAGGCACAGGGTGCCGATAATCACGCCGTCCCGCGACCGCAGCGGCGCGCCGGCGTAAAACCTGACATAGGGCGCGCCCCGCACAAACGGGTTATCGCGAAACCGGGGGTCCAGGCGCATATCGGCGCAGACCGTGATATCGTCGGCGGCCACGGCGGTCAGGCAAAATGCGTCTTCCCGCCGCGTTTCCGTCACCGGCGCCGGAAGCGCGTAGGGCGCTTTTAAATACTGGGTATCGCCGTCGAGGATAGCGATAAAGCTGGTGGCGATGCCCAGCGTCTTGCCGGTCAGCCGGGTCATCCTGCCCAGTATTTCGTCGCGATCATGCTCATCCGCTTTCAGCAGCTCAATGGCCGCCAATCGTTTTTTTTCGTCATGACTCAGGTTTGTCAGCATGATCAAGGCCCTTGCGGACGTTCCCAACGGGAAGCCGGTGTAACATCTCACCTTAACGGCGGCTATGGAATGCCGGGGTACATCTTTACCATAGCATTTCATCGGGCGACTTGCCCACACCGCTAAGGACAATATGAGGGAATCGGCCGGCGATAAACGGTTTTATTCCACACGCGGGGCGCGCAGGTGCATTAATGCCGATTTAAGGAAGAGAGGGTGCGGGTGATATCGCCGTTTAACGGTAAATACAAGGCATGCTCATTTTTTTCAAAAGAATAGAAACCATATTTTATATAAAATGCCTTGGCCCGGGGATGTTTTGCCTGCGCGTTAATAGCCCAGACCCCTATGGCGGAGTTAAGGGTATTAACGATGGCGTCGACGATAAGCGAGCCGCCCAGGCCTTTACCCTGATAACGAATATCGACCGCCAGCCGGCCAAGCAGGGCGGTGGGCACGGTCGGGTAGCGCGGCAGCTTTTGGGTGGCGGATGCCGCCAGGGCATTGATATTCACGGCGTAGGACGAGAGGGTGTAAAAGCCCAGCACGTTATTATTATTATCCGCGGCCGCATAACATTGGGTAAAGCGTTCGCGGCTTTCCTGTCCGGCATATTTCGCCAGATAAAGGTTCAGGCAGGGGACGCCGCAATCGAAATCCGTTTTGTTATGCTGGTCACCGAGCAGCGTAAAGGTCAGCGCGCGCATTATCTTCCGCCGAACTCCCTGCGCCGGCCCATGGCGTGCAGCAATCCGGCCGGCGTCTTGCGATCCTCCAGCAATGTCTCGGCGAACCGCAGCTGATCTTCCATCGCCAATTGCAGTACCGCCGCTTCTTCTATCGCCTGTTTTGCGGCGTCGTGGGTGGCGGTAATGATAAAGTCCGTCATGGTGATTCCCTGCAGGTCGGCGGCATGTTTGATTAACGCGTGAAGCGCCAGCGGAATACGGGCTTCAAGCCTGGCGGTTGTTGCCATGGTCACCCCTTTGTTCAGAACCCGGCAGTTTGCCGTACGGGAAGTCTACCTTAATCTTAGCCTGTTTATAATAACCGTTAGCGATAAAAATGACTTATTGCACATATGATCTAATAAGTAAAAATAGTTGCAAGATATTTTTATTAATTAATTATTTTAATTAGTACGCATTAATAGAAAAAATACATAACCTGATGATATGACAAATATTTTTATCGCCGCTGCTTCTGTTGACACGGAAAAATACGGCGATAATTTACATATCAGCGAAAAAAATCGCTATTTAAATGTGATTATAACGGTGGTGATTTTCATAATATCGTGGCGACGCAATAAGCTTTTAATGCTATTTTTGCGCAAATAGAGCAATAACTCATTTAAACTATTTGTGCGGTTGGGCGCGCAACGTCACCGGGCGCCGTTTGCTAAGGCCCGGCCATTATACAAAGCAGGAATATATGCAGGGGTTTTTATGCCGGCAACGCGGTCTCAGTCATCTTATGCCGCTACGGCCGGCTATCAATCGCCGCGTACCGATACCTGGCTCAGGTGCAGCATATTGGTATTGACGATGGCGATATTCACTTCAAAAGGCGTACCGTCATCCAGATACACGACCTCATATAACTCCATCATGGCGTCATTTGGTTTTATATTCATATGCTTGATCATTTCCAGATCAGTAGCATTAAATGCATGAAAATTTTGATCACGTTTATAAACCTTTTTCCCGGTAATCCGCTCGATATAAGAATATTTGGAATTTTCCAGCTCTTTAAACTCTATTGAATTAAACAGGGATACCGGGAAATGGATATACTCCAGCGAAACCGGAATGTCGTCGAAGCTCATCAGCCGCAGTATTTTATAAACCGAATCGCTGTTTTTAATACGCAACGCCTGGGCCATCGCGGCGTCGGGAACGGCGACAATACTGGCGGAAATCACTTTGCGGCCGGCGCGATGGCCGCCTTTTTGCGCCTGGTAATCAAAAGGAGACAGCGCATGGAACCGGCCGGATTGATTATTTTTACCAATGGAGCCGATATAGATACCCGACCCCTTGATGCGATAAATCCGGCGCTGATCGATAAGGATGCGGGTGGCTTCGCGCACCGTGGCGCGGGTGAGGCATAGCGCCCGTGCAATGGCTATTTCCGTGTCCAGTTTATCCCCGGGCTGCAGATCCGCTTCCTTTATTTTAGCGAGGATATAGTCGATAACCTCTTTTTGTTTTTCCGTAATATTGTCGGTCATCTCGTCATCTTCCGCCGCGTTATCAGATTGCGCACACCAAAGGCATAGTTTCCGGAGCGGGGAACAGAAGTCCACCAGCCGGCACGATGTGCATGATAAATGTGATCAAGTTAACAGCTTTACTGTAAAGCCATCCTGTCTGCTCATCTTTGCAAGCTTACCTCTTGTGTATAGTCACGTCCAGGTGCATTCTAAAGATGACTATACAAATTCAACATGTACATACTGCTATGGATTCTGTGTGTTTTTATCGTCTGCGTTTCAGGCTCAGGGGCAATCCCCTCGGCTTGGCAGCACCACATAAGGTTCATGGATTCAGTCGGATAGGGGAAAATCGTGGAAGAGAAGCAGCTGGCGAACGCCATAAGGTTTCTGAGCATCGATGCCGTGCAGAAGGCCAACTCGGGACATCCCGGCGCGCCGCTGGGCATGGCGGATATGGCGACTGTGTTATGGCGGAAGTTTTTAAAACACAACCCGGCCGATCCGCAGTGGATTAACCGCGACCGCTTTGTGCTGTCCAATGGCCATAGCTCAATGCTGCTGTATTCCCTGCTCCATCTGACCGGTTATGACCTCGGTACCGAGGATTTACGCAATTTCCGCCAGCTGCATGCCAAAACCCCGGGGCATCCCGAATACGGTTATACCCCCGGGGTGGAAACCACCTCCGGGCCGCTGGGCCAGGGCATTGCCAACGCGGTGGGCATGGCCCTGGCGGAAAAGACGCTGGCCGCGCAGTTTAACCGGGAAGGTTTTCCGGTGGTTGACCATTTCACCTATGTATTTATGGGCGACGGCTGCCTGATGGAGGGGATTTCGCATGAAGCCTGTTCGCTTGCCGGCACCCTTAAACTCGGCAAGCTTATCGCGCTTTGGGACAACAACAATATCTCCATCGACGGCCATGTCGACGGCTGGTTTAGCGATGATACCCCGGCCCGTTTCCGCGCCTACGGCTGGCAGGTCATCGCCGATATCGATGGCCATAACCCCGGGCAGGTGGCGGCGGCGCTGGAACAGGCCAGAAATGAACCACACCGGCCCACGCTTATTTGCTGCAAGACCACCATCGGCTACGGTTCACCCAACAAGGCCGATAGCCATGACAGCCATGGCTCGGCGCTGGGGGCGGCGGAAGTGGCGCTGGTCCGGCAAACCCTGGGCTGGACCCATGCCGCGTTCGAGATCCCGCCGGATATCTACGCCCACTGGGACGCGCGCGAAACAGGCGCCGCCGCCCAGGCGGAATGGCAACAGCTGTTTACGCGCTATCGCCGGGAATACCCCGAAGAAGCCGCCGGCTTAGTACGGCGCAGCCAGAAAATCCTGCCGGCGGACTGGCATGCCAACAGCCAGGAGTATATCCGCCGGCTGCAGGCTAACCCGGCCAACCTGGCCACCCGCCAGGCCAGCCAGAAAGCGCTTGACCAGTTTATCCAATGGCTGCCGGAACTGCTGGGCGGATCGGCTGACCTGTCGCCCTCCAATTTAACCCGCCACGGCCAGGCGCGCGATATTACGCCGGATGATGCCTCGGGCAACTATATCTCCTATGGCGTGCGCGAATTCGGCATGTCGGCGATGATGAACGGCGTGGCGCTGCACGGCGGTTTTATCCCTTACGGCGGCACCTTCCTGATGTTTATGGAATACGCCCGCAACGCCGTACGCATGGCCGCGCTGATGAAGATACGCAGCATTTTTGTCTATACTCATGATTCCATTGGTTTAGGTGAGGACGGGCCGACGCACCAGCCGGTGGAACAGCTCGCCGCATTACGTCTGACGCCGAATATGGAAACCTGGCGCGGCTGCGATCAGGTTGAGGCCGCCGTGTCCTGGCAGCAGGCCATCGAGCGTAACGACGGTCCCAGCGCGCTGGTGTTTACCCGCCAGCCGCTGGAGCAGCAGCCCAGGAACGCGCGACAGCTGGCGGATATCGCCCGGGGCGGCTACGTGCTGCGCGATTGCGACGGTGTTCCTGAACTTATCATTATCTCGAGCGGGTCGGAGATCGAGCTGGCCGTTTATGCCGCCGCCGGGCTCACGGAGCAAGGCAGGCGGGTACGCGTGGTCTCCCTGCCCTGCGTTGAACGCTTCGAAAAACAGGACGCGGCCTGGCGCGAAAGCGTGCTGCCCATCGCGGTGCGTAAACGTCTGGTGATTGAAGCCAGCATCGCTGGATTTTGGCAAGGGTATGCGGGATTGGACGGCAAGGTTATCGGTATGAACAGCTTTGGCGAGTCGGCGCCGGCGGCGGTGCTGTTCGGGCATTTCGGCTTTACGAAAGATAATGCCCTGGCGGCCGCCCGCGCGCTGCTTACGGCTTAACGCGCGCCGGCGAATGCAAGGTCAATCAATTGAATGGGTTAAATATGCCAGCTTTATCAACATGGTTAAATGAAGATCGCATCCAGTATGTCAACACCGTCGGCGACTGGCGGGAGGCCATCAAACGGGTGGCCGAGCCGCTGTTACAGGACGGGACTATTTCCGCGGACTATGTGGCGAACATCATCAAGCAAAAAGAGGCCATCGGCCCTTATTTTGTAATCGCGCCGCGTATCGCCATGCCGCATGCCCGGCCGGAGGAAGGCGCCAACCGCCTGGGGTTGTCCATCCTCAAGCTGCGCGAGGGCGTGGTGTTCGGCGCGCAGGAAAACGATCCGGTTGATTTTGTAGTGATGTTCGCCGCGCCTGACGGCAACAGCCATGTGGAGCTGATTGCCCAACTGGCGGAGTTTTTGTCGGATGACGACGTGATGGCGAGCGTATTTAACGCGCGGGATCGGGCGGAATTAATCAAGATCGTGAACAGTTTTTAACTGAGTATCGACACTTATTCACTATGACCAACGAGGTGAAGCATGAAAATTATGGCGGTGTGCGGCGCAGGCTTAGGCAGCAGCTTTATGATGGAAATGAATATCAAGAAGGTCCTGAAAAACCTGAACATTTCCGCGGACGTTGAACATTCGGATCTGGGGTCGGTAACACCGGACGCGGCCGATGTGTTTGTTATGGGCCGGGATATCGCCTATAGCGCCAACCTACCTGAAAACAAGCTTATTATTGTCAACAGCATCATTGATATCAAAGAGCTGGAAACCAAGATAAGCGAATATTTTCAGAAACAATAACAGGTTATACATCTTACCGCTGAGGTTGCTATGTTTATACAAAACCTTTTACTGGTCGTGGTCGACGTGCTCAAGGTGCCGTCTATCCTGGTCGGACTGGTGGCGCTGTTCGGCCTGGTCGCCCAGAAAAAGCCTTTTCCCGACGTCATCAAGGGCACGGTCAAAACCATCCTGGGGTTTTTGGTGCTGGCCGGCGGGGCATCGGTCCTGGTCGGTTCCCTGTCGCCGCTGGGGGATATCTTCAAGCATGCCTTTGATGTGCAGGGCATCATCCCCAACAATGAAGCCATGGTGTCCATCGCCCTGGAAAAATATGGCGCCTCGACCACGTTGATTATGGCTTTCGGCATGGTGGCCAACATTATCGTCGCGCGCTTTACCCGGCTGAAATACATTTACCTTTCCGGCCATGTCACCTTCTATATGGCCTGTATGGTGGCGATTATTTTGTCGGTGGCCGGATTTACGGGCGTGCAGCTGATTTATACCGGGTCCCTGACGCTGGGCCTGCTGATGGCGATTTTCCCGGCGATGGCCCAGCCGTATATGCGCAAGATCATCGGCAACGACCAGGTGGCTTTGGCCCATACCGGCACCGTGGGTTATGTTCTTTCCGGCTGGATAGGCTCGCTGGTGGGTAAGGGATCTAAATCCACCGAAGAGATGAACATGCCGAAAAACCTGAGTTTTTTGCGCGACAGTACCATCTCGATCTCCATCACCATGATGATTATTTATTTTATTCTGGCGATTTCAGCGGGCCGGGAATATGTCGAAAGCCAGTTCAGCCATGGCCAAAACTATCTGGTCTATTCATTTGTGCAGGCGATAACCTTCGCCGCCGGCGTGTTTATTATCCTGCAGGGCGTGCGCTTGATTTTAGCGGAGATTGTTCCCGCCTTTACCGGCTTTTCGGAACGGCTGGTGCCTAACGCCCGTCCGGCGCTGGACTGCCCGATTGTCTATCCCTATGCGCCCAACGCCGTGCTGCTGGGCTTTATTTTCAGTTTTATCGGCGGGCTGGTGGGGTTGTTTTTCCTCGGGCAATTGCACTGGGTATTAATTCTGCCGGGCGTAGTACCGCACTTTTTCTGCGGCGCCACCGCCGGCGTCTTCGGCAATGCCACCGGCGGCAGGCGCGGCGCCATGGCGGGGGCCTTTGCCCACGGTGTATTAATCACCTTCCTGCCCGTGGCGCTGCTGCCGGTGCTCGGCGCCATGGGCCTGGCCAACACTACTTTCTCGGATACCGATTTTGGCGTGGTGGGGATTATGCTGGGCAACATGGCGCGCTTTATGGACCGAGGCACCATTACCATGGCGATAACCGGGGTATTTGTGCTGCTGGTGATTTATAACGTTGCCGCCAGGAAGAAGGTGGCGGTGGAGGAGCACGAGGTGTAATCGCTCTGCCGGACATACTGAATAAGGGCCGGCGACGGCCCTTTTTATTGCTCATTTGCCCTTGGATGACGTCTCAACAACAAGGGCGCTGTACGAACTTATGTTAAACGTCCCGGGGATTCAGGTTGATATCGCTTTTTTATACACAATAGGTATATTTCCGTTTTATACAAAATATGTATAAAGAGAACTTATACAATATTTGTATGCTGTGAAAATATTTTTTGCATGCATAAATGCCAGACTGGAGGCTCGTTAATATCCGTCCTGGAATTTTATGTCGCGGTCATACTATCTCGATTGTCGCTGAGTTGGCCGGAAATATTCCCGCCGCCGATTAATCCATCACCCACCTGCATCGCGGACTCATGGTCGGGCAGTCCACCGCCGATCGTAAGGTCAGACGGGCCGGGTAGCGGGACGTCACCCCAACGAATAAAGGCGAGGAAACGACAGCACGTTACGTTGATGTCGGTGTAATAATAGTACCAGAATCAAAATCATATGTAGTAATATGTAATCATTGATTATAAGCAAGATAATGATTGCAATCATGCATGCAGGAAAGTGGGATGGCAACATATGATTTTGTAGTAGGGAATAGTTATACCAAAAATGATCTTTATACCCTGTGCCGTATTCCCGTAGAAAAGCAAAAAGGCAGTTGGAATACCGGCTATACCCAGTACGATGGGGATTGGTTTATCTTTTGTAATATCGGCATGCCGGGGCGTACGGGCCATAACTATGGCAATAGATTCGTTGGGGATGATCTGTTGTGGTATGGCAAGACCGACTCCCATATCAATCAGCCTTCCATCAAATCAATGCGGGATGGAATCGGCAATAATTTCATCTTTTATCGCACCGACGATCGCTCCCCCTTCACCTTCGCGGGCAACGCCAAGGCGATACAGGTGCGCGATATACGACCGGTTGAAATCCTATGGGGTTTTCTACAATCGGGAGAGCAACGCGTTGAGGTGCTGGCGCAAGAAGAGGTGGAGCCGGAAAAGTTCTATGAAGGCGCCACTAAAACGATTTCAGTGAATATCTATGAACGCAACCCCCAGGCGCGTAGGCTGTGCATCGATAAACATGGCGTGTCTTGTGCCGTATGCGGGTTTAACTTTGCTAAGGTCTATGGGGAGATCGGCAAAGGTTTTATCCACGTCCATCATCTCAAGCCGCTGGCTGGGATCGGGGCGGAGTATCAACTCGACCCCGTTGAAGATCTGCGCCCCGTATGTCCGAATTGCCATGCTATGCTGCATCGGCGCAAACCGCCCTATTCTATTAATGAACTAACTGAATTACTAAAAGAGAATAGTTCCCAGTAATGCGGTTCAAGATGGCACGCTCACTTAACATGTCATCGTTATGATGTGAGCGTGCTTGAAAAATATTGTTGAATAAACCATGGCGAACTTGTGTGCATTGTCTATATTGACTTTTTGAAGGATAAACATTAGGGTTACCTCATGCGCTGACCGCTGGAGAAACAATGTCATTGATCGTGTTGATACTTTCAGTATCATTAATGGGCTTTTACTTTAAGAATAAAACCGAATTAAATAAAACGATTAATTTTATAAATGTATTTTCCATATGTATGACCCTGTTTTTTATTACTTATTTTATCAGAAATTATAGCTCATCGTCGCCTGAGTTGATTATGTCATTTGATGTATTTATAACTATTTTTTTCATAAGTTTATTCATTGCTGCTTTTGCACACTTAATGTTTTTAAGAATTAAACCTTATTGATATTGGTGAGATTATAAATAAATGGAATTTCATTAACATTTTTTACAAAAGGAGATAATTATGATCAGACCACAGTTTGGTATTACCCCTAACCCAGCCTGCAATCAACCCAATCCCGTGGGCAATACTAATTACAATACCAATGGTTTATTGCCTTTAGGAATAGGCATTGGAACAACGGTTATGCGGGCTATTCCCACTCCTGTAGGCGTCGGAATTGCGGTTGCCACCGATGTGTTAGGCAGGGCCGCGAATCATATGCCTATTAGTGCGCCCATGCCTAACGTACCGATGAATCCCAGTTGGGTTGGGAATAAATAATTTTTTAAGGGCCTAATGAGTTATTAGGCTCTTAAGTCATCGCATTAAATTTCTCGATTAAATCATTTAATTTACCCTATCCACTTTGCGATGGCGGCTGCAATTATCGATTAAACGGATAGCGCACGATCTTATCCTGCTTTTTTCCCTCGCCCGGGAGCCTTGCCACCCGAGCGTGCCGGCTTGCCCGCGGCCTGTGCCCCCATCCCCGTAAATCGCGTTAACGCCGGCTGAGCGTTGCGATCCCGCTTTTTGCCCGTCCTGAGCTCATCCACGGTGGCCGGCGGAATCAAGCACTCCCTGCGGTTGCCGATCAGCTGCTTCATATCCATTGCCGTCAGCGCCTCGCGTATCAGCGGCCAGTTGGCCGGGTCGTGATAACGCAGCAGCGCTTTATGCAAGCGCCGCTGGCGCTCGCCGCGCGGGATCACCACCTCTTCGCTGTGATAATCCACCTTCGCCAGCGGATTTTTACCGCTGTAATACATGGTGGTGGCGCTGGCCAGCGGCGAGGGGTAAAAATTCTGCACCTGGTTCAGCCGGAAGCGGTTTTTCTTCAGCCACAGCGCCAGGTTCACCATATCCTCGTCGCGGGTGCCGGGATGCGCCGCGATAAAATAGGGGATCAGGTATTGCTCCTTGCCGGCCTGCCGGGAATAGGTATCGAACAGCTGCTTAAAGCGCTGATAGCTGCCCATGCCCGGTTTCATCATCTTGACCAGCGGACCTGCCTCGGTATGCTCCGGCGCAATCTTTAAATAACCGCCAACGTGATGCTCCGCCAGTTCCTTAATATAACGCGGGTCCGCCACCGCCAGGTCGTAACGCACGCCCGAGGCGATCAGGATCTTCTTGACGCCCGCCAGCGCCCGGGCGCGGCGATAAAGTTTGATGGTCGGCTCGTGGTTGGTATCCATATGCGGGCAGATTTCCGGATAGACGCAGGATGCCCGGCGGCAGGTCTGCTCGGCGCGCGGCGCCTGGCAGCGCAGCATATACATATTGGCGGTGGGACCGCCCAGATCGGAGATCACGCCGGTAAAGCCCGGCACGTTGTCGCGGATTTGCTCGATTTCCCGCGTAATGGAGGTTTCCGAGCGGCTTTGGATAATGCGGCCTTCATGTTCGGTAATCGAGCAGAACGCGCAGCCGCCAAAGCAGCCGCGCATAATATTCACCGAGAAGCGGATCATATCGTAGGCCGGGATAGCGGTATTGCCATAGGCCGGATGCGGCACGCGCTGGTAAGGCAGGGCAAATACCGAGTCCATTTCTTCCGTCAGCAGCGGAATGGCCGGCGGGTTGATCCAGACATAGCGGTCGCCGTGTTTTTGCATCAGGGCGCGGGCGCAGCCGGGATTGGTTTCATGATGCAGGATGCGCGAGGCATGGGCGTACATCACCTTGTCGTTCCTGACCTTTTCAAACGAGGGCAACAGGACGTAGGTTTTTTCCCAGGGCTTGGGTTTGGGCGCGCGCACGCTTACCGGCCGGGCGTCGCCGGCGTTTACCGTCCGGGTGGCGCAGGGCAGGTCGTCGCCGTAAGGATTAACCATGGGCTCGATACGCCCCGGCGCATCAAGGCGCGTGGAATCGACGCCGGTCCAGCCGGGCAGCGCCGTTTTACGCAGTACGGCGGTATTACGCACATCGTTGATATCAGCGATGGGCTCTCCCGCCGCCAGGCGGTGGGCCACTTCCACCAGCGGACGCTCGCCGTTGCCGTAAATGAGCATATCGGCCTTGGCATCCACCAGTACCGAGCGGCGCACGGTATCCGACCAGTAGTCGTAATGGGCGATACGGCGCAGGCTGGCCTCGATGCCGCCCAGCACCACCGGCACATCGCTGAACGCCTCCTTGCAGCGCTGGGTATAGACCAGCGTGGCGCGGTCCGGGCGTTTGCCGGCGAGATTGCCAGGCGTATAGGCATCGTCATGGCGCGCTTTACGATCCGCCGTGTAGTGGTTGATCATCGAGTCCATATTGCCGGCCGTAACGCCAAAAAACAGGTTCGGCTTGCCCAGGCGCATAAAGTCCGCTTTGCCGCGCCAATCCGGCTGGGCGATGATGCCCACCCGAAAGCCCTGCGCCTCCAGCATGCGGCCGATTATCGCCATGCCGAAGCTTGGATGATCGACATAGGCGTCGCCGGTGACCACGATAATATCGCAGCTGTCCCAGCCCAATTGGTCCATCTCCGCGCGGGACATGGGCAGAAAGGGCGCGGTGCCAAAACATTCGGCCCAGTAAAGCGGATAGGAGAACAGCTGGCGTTCGGGGCGGATCAGGCTTGTCGGCACGGGGAACTCTTAAGCGGATGGCGTCTTTGGGGCGAAAATTCTACCGATTTTGCCGGGGAAATGGTGGGGAAATTGCGATCACAATGAGACAGATCAAAAAAATCAGCCCCGCTTATCGCCTGGGCCAGGAAGGCATGGCGGCAATATTACCGGCTGTGCCGTTAACGCTCTTACCGAAATCGCAATGGCCGGAAATGGGCCTGATTAGCATTCAGGCCCTCAAGTCTTCACATTTTATCTATCAAAGTACATTATCGATCATACACTGGAGGAAAGGTTTGACTTGCTCTTGCCGGTCCTGACTGACGGGTTGGCTTGTTTCGTCGCTAATATTCAGTTCCCTCGTTATTTTATCCTGATTGCCCGGTGATTTTTTATCAACCGCCACTTTGATATCTATGAGGTACTCATGGCCGTCAGGCAGCAGCCTGGTACAGCTTTTTATCCGCTCACTCTCGTTTTCCCTCAGCTTTACTGACTCATGTGTGGTGTGCGCATACGTGAGTGGGCTAAGCGTTACGATTGGTAATAGCATGCAAAGCAATTTTTTCATCTTATATCCTCGTTAAATTTATTTTTATTAAAAACGCGTTAATTAAAAAAATTATGCCAATTATTCACTTTAAAATTATTTTAAGTAAAATAAAAATGACCCAGAATAATCTAACCGGAATGCAATGCTCGCATACTGCTATTTAAAATAGACTATTGTGGTGTGTTTTTATATAGGGTTGGATGTTGGGTGGGCGGTAAAGTTCATCCATTTTTTAAAATCATTATTCATTTTTTGCAAGTTATAGATAGATTATTTTAATTATAATGTTAATTATATATAGTGATTTAAACACCTGGAGCAGAGGGTGCTGCGTAATCACCGTATCGTGGTATCGGCCATCACCTACGCCGAAATGCGCTTCGGGACAATCGGCCAGAAGGCTTCCCGGCGCCATGCTGGTGACCAATAATATCAGAGAATTTGCGCTGGTGCCGGGACTGGCGCTGGAGATTGGGTGGAGCAACAGGATTCGGCGAGCTTTAGCGTTATTCGTTAACCCAGGAGGCAGCGCCGCGTTTAACGCCGCCGCCTTATCTCCTGCGGCAATGTCGCCAGCGTCGCCAGCTCCGCCACCGGCCGGGGGGCGTCATCGGGGGCGGGCAGTCCCACCCGGTTGTGCCAGAACGTGGGCAGACCCACTTTGGCCGTGCCGAACAGGTCATAGGCCGAACCGGCCACGAATACCGCCCGATCGGCGCTGACGCCGGCGATATCCAGGGCCAGTTGATAGAGGCGCGGATCGGGTTTATAGAAGCCGGCCTGTTCCGAGGTGACCACCACATCAAAGGGCACGCCGACGCCGCGGGCCGCGGCCAGACCCAGGCGCTGCGAGCAGTTGGTGACCACGCCCAGCCGGTAATGCCGCGCTAACGCCCTAAGCACGCCCGCGGCTTCCGGCCAGGGACGCAAATCGCGCCAGCCCTCCTCCAGGCGCCGGGCGGCGGCTTGACCCAGGCCGACCCCGGCGGCGGCTTCCGCCACCAGGGTTTCATAAGGCCGGTAGGCGCCGCAGCCGTAGGTCAGCCCCAGATAGGCCATGCGCCAGGCGCGTCCCGCGTCTTCGGACCCGGCGGCCCGGTTCCATACCGTCCATGAGTCCAGCACGGCGGTAAGCAAATCAAATAACACCAGCTCCACCGGCAATACGGGTGCCCCTGCCTGGATAGCGGTTTGGTCCATGGGTTTCTCCTTGCCTGGCCTTAGTCTGGTTGCGCGATGGCGCTGATGTCCGCCTTGACGTGCCCCGTATTGCCTACCAGCCGTTGATGCGCGGCCAGAATACCGGAGGCTGGGTATCGGCCAGGTAATAACCGCTGAACTGCGCGGCGGTAGCGCAGGCGTGGTTGGGCAATATCCGCAGCAGGGTGCCGATCGGCAGCGCCGGCAGATCGCGCGCGCCGGAACGGGAGGCGATAATGCCGTGCTCCTGATTGGCGTCGGCGACGATCAGGTCGGCGATGGGGTTGCCCTGATTATCGCACACCAGGCCGTACCCCTGATCGACGGGTTGGGCCGCGGTGCCGCGATCGCGCGACAGGGCCATCCAGCCCGCATCGATAAGGGTCCAGCCTTTGGCCGGCTGATGGCCGATGACCGTGGTCGCCACCGACAGCGCAATATCCCCGGCACGACAGACACCCAGTCCGGCCATCACCAAATCAAAAAACGCGAATACCCCGGCGCGCACTTCGGTTACGCCGCTAAGGTCGCGGGCAAACAGCGCGGTGGGCGTGGAACCCACACTGACGATCTCTATGGGAAAACCGGCCCGGCGCAGCATATCGGCGCTGGTGACCACCGCGTCGCGTTCATCCATGGCGCACTGCTCCAGCGCGGCGGCGGAGCGGCAGTGATAAGAGCCGCCGGCGTGGGTCATGACGCCCCGTAGCCGCACCCTGCTGTCTTGCAGCACGCGGGCGATATCGATAAGCAAGGACGAGGCCGGCGGCACGCCGGAACGGTGGCCGTCGCAATCAATTTCCAGCAGGACGGCGAAATCGACCTGGTGACGGCCGGCAAAGGCCGTCAGCGCGCGGGCGCTGGCGAGGTTATCGAGGATCAGCAGCAACCGGCAGCCGGCGCCGATAAGCCTGGCGGCATGGGCTAATTTATTCGGCGCAATTCCCACGCCGTACAGAATATCCCGGTAGCCGGCGGCGAAAAAGAAATCCGCCTCGCGCAGGGTGGACACGGTAATCGGGCCTTTTTCCCCGGCAAAAAGACGCTCGCTGACCTGAAGGGATTTATTGGTCTTCACATGAGGGCGCAGCGTAACGTTAAACGGCGCAACCTGGCGGCGCATGCGCTGAATATTGTTGTCCAGACGCGCAACATCCAGCGTCAGGTAAGGGGTTTCCATGGTGGCGCTTATATCGGGCATAGGTCCTCCGGCTGAATAGTGACAGTATAAAAAACCGCCGCTGGCGGAGTAAATTGAATCTTTCTGTATCTATGATTCAGTACTACTTAATACTTGATTCATGCATTTAGCAGGATTGCAATATTAGTCACAGTAGTATGGTAACGGGCGGTGACTATGATAATTTATCATTATTAATCCCAGATTCAGGAATGTCCTATGCACGATATGCGGGATCTGAAGCTGCTGCTGGCGATTCGCGATAACGATACCCTCGTGGCCGCCGCCCATCAGCTGGGCCTGACCCCTTCGGCGGTGACCCAGCGTTTGCAGACCATAGAGAAGCGGCTAAATGTGCGCTTGATCGACCGATCCGCACGGGGTTTGTGTTTTACCGGCGAAGGGGAACTGTTATGCCTGCGCGGTAAACAGCTGGTGGAGCAGTACGATGCCCTGATGCATGAGCTGGATAAGCGGCGCAGCGGTTTTGCCGGCACCTTGAAAATCAACGCCCCGTTTGGCTTCGGCCGGCGTTACCTGGCGGCGGCGGCCGCGGATTTTCAGCAGCGCTATCCCGACGTCGAGATGTCGCTTACCCTGTCGGACCGCCCGCTGGTTGAAGCCGCCGAACGGTTTGATATCGTGATTCATATCGGCCAATTGCGGTCATCCAGTTTGATTGGCCATGCTATTGCCGCCAACAGACGTTTTGTCTGCGCCTCGCCCGATTTTATCGCCCACCATGGCCAGCCCAGCTCGCCGGAAGAGTTGGCCCGCCTGCCCTGCATCGCCCTGCGTGAAAATAATGAAGACGTGCTGCTGTGGCATTTTACCCGCGGACGCACCAGCAGCAGCGTGCGCGTGCGCTCAACGCTTGCCAGCAACGACGGCGATATTATCCGGCTGTGGGCGACGCGCGGGCTGGGCATTATCATGCGCTCGGAATGGGATGTGGCGGAGGCCTTGCATAAAGGGGAACTGGTGCGCCTGATGCCGGCCTGGAAAACCCCCGACGCCAATGTGATTGCCTTGACCCACCAGCGTGAGGGATTGCCGCTGCGCACGCGCCAGTTCATGCGTTTTCTGCGGGAACGGTTTTCGCCGGTCCCGCCCTGGCGCGAGGCTCAGGAGGGCACTATCCACGGCTAGGATTACGCGTTAATACCGCCGTCCACATTGATGCCGGTGCCGGTAATATGCCCCGCCGCCGGAGACGCCAGGAACGTGACCGCGGCCGCCACGTCTTCTGCCTTGCCGTAATGGCCCAGCGCAATATACTGGCGCTGGGTCTCGGCGCCTTCGCCGTCGGCGGGGTTCATATCGCTGTCGGTGGGGCCGGGGTGGACCAGGTTAACGGTAATGCCGCGCGGGCCCAGATCGCGGGCCAGGCCGCGGGTCAGCGACAACAGGGCCGACTTGGTCATCGCATAAACGGCAATGCCCGGCATCGGCACCCGATCGGCCAGGCAACTGCCGATATTGATAATGCGCCCGCCTTGCCCCAGGTGCGGCAGCGCGGCCTGGGTGGCGACCACCAGGCCGCGGATATTGACGTTAATCATCGCGTCGATATCCTCAAGCGCCATATCCTCCAGCATGCCGCCGCGCGCGATGCCCGCGTTATTGACCAGGATATCGAGACCGCCCAGCCCGGCCACGGTTTGGCTTACCGCATCGCGTACCGCGCCGGACGATGCGCTGTCGGCCTGGATGGCCAGCCCCTTGCGGCCAAGCCGCTCAATCTCCGCTACCACCGCGCTGGCCTTGTCGGCGGATTTTTCATAGGTAATAGCCACGTCGGCGCCGGCCCGCGCCAGCGATATCGCCATGGCCTTGCCCAGGCCGCGGCTGGCGCCGGTAACGAGCGCGCGTTTGCCTTGCAGTGAATTCATGGTCGCTTCCTCTTTATGTGTTAATCGATACAAAAATAACTTAAACGGAATTGCCGCCGAAGATCAAGCGTATTATTATAATGATCGACACATAATTAATGAGGGCAGGCGCAGGTTATGGCGGCACGAGGACGACCCAGGGGTTTCGATCGCGAGGCGGCGTTGGCCGCGGCAATGAGACTCTTCTGGCAGAAGGGGTACACCGCGACGTCAATGGCGGAGCTCTATCAGGCGATGGGTATTCATTCGCCAAGCCTGTATGCCGCATTCGGCAATAAGGAAGACTTGTTCCTGGAAGCCGTGGCCTGCTACGAAAAATCTATCGCGCCGCTGATATGGTCGCCGCTGGATACCGCGCCGACCGCGCGTGAAGCGGTGGGGGAATGGCTTAAATGCTCGGCGCACATCCTGACCCGGGACGCGTGGCCGCCAGGCTGTATGGTGACGCTGTCGAATGTGGCGGGTGAAGGAAACGCGCGGCTGGGCGAGCAGGTGAAACGATCGCGCCAGCGCGGTATCGATAAGCTCACCGCCCGGCTGGATCAGGCGGTGGCGGAGCGGGAGTTGGCGGCCGGCATCGATACCGCGGCGCTGGCGCGGATGTACTTTAGCATCCAGCAGGGGATGTCCATCCAGGCACGCGACGGCGCCGGATTCGCTGCGCTTGACGCCATGGCGGATATGGCGCTGGCGCTGTGGCCGGCGGCCCAGTCCATGGCGTGCCATGGTGTCCAGGGCGACATCCCCAGGCAGGGGCGAAAGAATGCCGGCGCCTTGGTTACTCGGCATCGCCGTTAAAATGTAATACCGGCGCCGGCTGCCGGTGGGTGCGACGAAACCCGTACAGGCGCAGCCCGCCTAACGCCAGCCAGATCAGGCCTAATATCATGGCGGTTTTATCCAGGCTGACCAGCAGCCATAAGGTCGCGACGGCACCGAACGCCGGGCAAACCAAATAGAGCAGGGTGGACAGGGGGTCTCGCCGGCGCTGGCGGATGAAGTAGTGGCTGATAACGGACACATTGACCAGGGTAAAGGCCAGGAAAGCGCCGAAATTAATAAATGACGTGGAAGTGGTGACGCTCATAAACAAGGCGAGCAGGGCGACCGCGGCGCAAAGCAGGATGGCGTTCACCGGGGTATTACAGCGTCCCAGCCTGCCCAGGACCCGGGGCAGCACGCCGTCGCGGCCCAGGGTATAGATAAGCCGGCTGGCGCTGGCCTGGGCGGCGATACCGGAGGCGAACTGGCCGAAGACCAGGCCAATCATAAACAGGGTGACGAAAATATCGCCGCCAATATTGCGCGCAATCTCAAATGCGGCCGCGTCGGTATTCGCGAATGCCGCGCCGGGGTGCGCCAGCTGTACGCACCAGGACACCGCGATAAAAATAATGCCGCCGATAAGCGTAATCAGCATAATGGCGCGCGGAATACTGCGTTTGGCGTCGATGGTTTCTTCCGTCAGGGTGGTAATGGCATCAAACCCGAGGAAGGAATAACAGGCCACGGCGGCGCCGGCGACCAGCAGCGGCAGCAGATGGGCGCCGCCGGCGGTAAAGGGCGCCAGGCTCCAGAACGGCCGGGACGCGTCGCCCCAGATATAATGCACCGCGAGAGCCACAAAGGCCGCCAGCACCAGCAGTTGCACTATCATCAGCAGGCTGTTGACGGCGCTGGCGACTTTCAGGCCGATAATATTGATACATGTGGTCACGGCGATAAACGCCAGCAGCCATACGTACTGCCCAACGGCGGGAAACGCCGAGGAGAGGTAGACCGCGCCGATAAGCCAGATCACCATCGGCAGGAACAGGTAATCAAGCAGTATCGCCCACCCGGCGAGAAAGCCCAGGTTATCGCTGATGGCATTGCGCACGTACATATAGGCGGAACCCGCCACCGGGAAGGCGCTGGCCATCCGGCTGTAGCTAAACGCGGTAAACAGCATGGCCACCAGGGCCAGCACATAGGCGCCGGGCACATGGCCGTCGGTAATCTGCGCCAGTACGCCAAAGGTGCCCAAAACGATAATCGGCGTCATATAGGCCAGGCCGAACAGCACCAGATGACCGGTGGTAAGCGTCTTTTTAAATGCCGACATGGAAAACTCCCGTGTGTGTTTAGCTTTACTAAACATCAAGTTTAAAAAGTGAACGTTAAGCCGTTAAAGCGGCCACCAGCGTTGCCCGTCGGGGCAGGTTTCCATATGGCCGGATAACATGAGCCGGCGGTCCTTGAGATAGTGATATTGGCTGCGGGCTTTTTCCGGCAGGGTAAAATCCAGCGTGACCCTGAGCGTCGCCTCCTGCCTGCCCAGCGCGCCGAGCAGGTTGCCATAGGGATCCACCACCGCGCTTTCGCCGGCAAACGTGAAACCGGCGCCGGCGCCGGCGCGGTTGGTCATCGCGAAAAAAATCTGGTTTTCGAACGCCCGGGCCAGCGCCGCATGCCGGTGTACCGGACCGTAGGGATCCATATTGCCATTGGTCACGACCAGCAGATCGCAGCCCATGGCGGCCAGGGCGCGGGCGGTTTCCGGGAATTCAATGTCATAACAGATAAGCAGCCCGATCCGCTTGCCGCGCCACAGGCCGCATACCAGGCGATCGCCGGCCAGCACCAGCGCGCGTTCATCCGGCCATAAATGGGTTTTGCGGTATTTAAACGCCACGCCGTCTTCCGGGGTGATAAAAACCGTGGTGTTGAAGACGCCCTGTTCATCCCGTTCCAGCAGGCCGATGGCGATGGCGATATCGCGCCGGACGCTGAGTGCCTTAAGCGTTGCGATCTCCGGCCCGTCCAGCCGCAGGGCGCGATCGTCCACATGGCCGTTTTCGGCAAAGCCGGTCAGAAAGGTTTCCGGAAAAATCACCAGCTGTGTTTGCGGACTGCAACGTTCGATATGCATTACTGCCTGCGCCATATTGCCTTTGATATCACCCTCGCGGTTGCGTGCCTGTATTAATTCAAGCTGCATACACTGTTATCCTTTGTGCATATTTATGGCGTTAATCATTAGTCCGATTATGCATGTAGGGATATGCTTGCCTATAACACGAACGGGGATGACTCAAATGGGTGATAAGCTTTACTTATCAATGGAGGACCTGGCCTGGCACCATGATATCGGGCTGCTGATCGATAGCCTGGACCAGGCGGATTTTTGGCTGAAAGCCGCGCGCTATTTGCATGGACGGCTGGTATTCGATAATTGGGTGGCGCTGCTGTTTATCCGCGACGCGCCGCCGGTGATCTTCGCCGAAAGTGATGAAAGTGACGGCAGCGACGCCAAATTGTTTTTGGATTATCAGAAAGGCCTATACCTGCTGGACCCCTTTTACCTTGGCGTATGGGCCAATCCGCGCAGCGGGCTGCAGCGCCTGGACGAGGTGGCGCCGATTCATTTTCGCGACTCCGAGTATTACCGCCGTTATTTCCAGCGCAATATCGTCGAGGATGAAGTGCAGTTAAACCTGGTATTGGATGAGCGGCGGATTTTGTGTTTATCGCTGGGCGGGGCGCGGCGTTTCAGCGATCACGACATGGGCTTCCTGCGGCTGTCCGTGGCCTGGCTGCTGCCGCTGATGCGCCAGCGCATGCGTTTTGAAACCGCCCGCGCCGAGAGCGTGGCCTCTCCTTTCCTGACCGGCCTGCCGGGCACCGAAATGCTGACCGAACGCGAAAGCGAGGTGACGCAGCTCATGTTAAGCGGCTGCTCCACCAAGGAAATCGCCCGTCGCCTGTGTATCTCCATCGAAACCGTGCGCGCCCATAAAAAGCATATCTATGCCAAGCTGGGCGTGAAAACGCAGTCGGAATTATTTGTGCTGTTTTGGCAGGGGCGGCAGGAGTGATGTCGGCCCATTTTCCCGGGGCAGGCTCTTAAAATCGTCCGTAATCAGCAGCGCGGCGGCTTTTTTCAGGATATCCCTTTCCATCTCCAGGCACCTGATGCGTTCCTCAAGCTCCTGGATGCGCTGTTGATCCGCTGTGACCGCCATGCCCGGCGGCATGATGCCGCTGCGTTCAGCCCGCAGCTGCGCGACCCAGCGGTACAATATGTTTTCGTTGACCCCGGTGGCGTCACAGGCTTCCTTGTAGGTATGGTTTTTATCGAGCACCAGGCTTGCGGCCTCCCGCCTGAACTCCATGCTGAATGTTGTTTTTCTGGTCATCAGGACATCCTTTTTAATCCGGCGATTATATCGCCTATCAGGACGCCCGGCATTAGTAGCACCGCCTGCCGTTGCCGCGCGGCCGTCCCCGGCGGCCACGCTTAACCAACAATCTCGGCCAGGGGATTATTCCCGGCCGGCCGGAGAATAATCATGCTTCCTGCCGTTTCGTTCCTGTGCCGTTTAACCGTTTCTTTGCGATCTTCGCAGGGATAAAACCTGACTGGCTCGCTGAAAGAATCAATTATCTCGCACGCTATAAGGCGGGAAATGCTATTTCGCGGGACGCCTGTCCCAGCGAATAATTTCGGGGCGGCAGCGATGCCGGTTTGACGCTTTGCGCAGGGACCACGCCGTCGTCATAACTTTGTCATGATTGCGTCAGGCCGGTGTCAGCGCCGGGGCCGTAAACTCCTTACCTGAAACAAGTGGTACAGACCACTGCCACCACGGTATATGGAGCTTAAAATCATGCGTATTTTGTTAACCCGTACTATGTTGTCATCCGCCGCCTGCGCGCTTTTGCTTACGGCAGGCATGGTTTCCGCCCAGGCCGCGCCGGTCAGGAATATCGTCCTGGTGCACGGCGCATTTGTCGGCGGCGCCGGCTGGCGGCCGGTGTATGATATTTTGACCAGGGACGGCTATCACGTCACACTGGTGCAGGAGCCGCTGACATCGTTCCCGGAAGATGTGGCCGCCGCCAAACGTACGCTGGCCATGCAGGACGGTCCGGCGGTGCTGGTGGGGCATAGCTACGGCGGCGCCATCATTACGGAGGCGGGTAACGATTCCCATGTCGCCGGCCTGGTGTATATCGCGGCCCACGCCCTGGATAATGGCGAAACCGAGGCCAGTAACGGTAAAAAAATGCCCAACACCGCGCGACCTTTCGCCAAAACGCCCGACGGCTACCTGTACATCAACCCGGCAAATTATCCGGCGGATTTCGCCGCCGATCTGCCGCGCAAACAGGCCGAGTTCGAGGCGCAGGCGCAGATGCCGACCTCGGCCAGCGTATTTACCGCCAATATTGCCGACCCGGCCTGGAAAACCAAGCCGAGCTGGTACATGGTGGCGCAGGCCGACAAAATCATCAGTCCCGACCTGGAGCGGATGTATGCGGCGCGGGCGCATAGTCATACGGTGGAAGTCGCCGGCGCCAGCCATTCGGTATACGAATCCCATCCCCAAGAGGTCGCGGCGCTGATAGAACAGGCGGCGCGCCATGCGTTAGACTAAACCGTGGCCGCGACAGGCCGCGCCGGAGATTATATGAAGATTCTCGTCATCGAAGATGAACCCAAGGCCCGGGACTATATGCGCAGCGGCCTGACCGAATCAGGTTATGTGGTCGACGTGGCGTCGGGCGGCGTGGACGGCCTGCATATGGCCCTGGAAGAACGCTACGATCTGATCCTGCTGGATGTGATGATGCCGGGAATGGACGGCTGGTCGGTGATGGAGGTGATGGACAAACGGATTGATACCCCGGTGATCTTCCTCACCGCCAAAGGCACCCTGCAGGATAAACTCAAAGGGCTGGCGCTGGGCGCGGACGATTACCTGGTGAAGCCGTTTTCCTTCGCCGAGCTGCTGGCGCGCATCCGGATTGTTTTGCGGCGCGCGGGACAGGGCCGGCAGGATGACGTGCTGGCCGTCGCCGATTTGCAGATGGATGTCGCCAAACGGCGCGTGGAGCGCAACGGTGTGCGCGTCGACCTCACCAACAAGGAGTTTAACCTGTTGCATCTGTTTATGCTGAGCCCGGGGCAGGTGCTGACCCGCTCGCTGATTGCCTCCAGGGTGTGGGATATGAATTTTGACAGCGACACCAACGTGGTGGATGTGGCGGTGCGGCGTCTGCGGCAGAAAATAGACGAGCCGTTCGGCAAGCCATTGATCCATACCGTCCATGGGGTGGGTTATCGCTGTGAAGACGAAACATGAAACGTTTCTCGCTGACCTCCCGCCTGTCATCGGCCCTGGCCATGCTGGTCATGCTGGTCATGGCCACCGTCGGATACGCCCTGTACCGTACTCTTGAGCAACAGCTGATTATCCGCGACGACGGGGCGCTAATCACCCGCGTCGAGCAGATCCGTACCCTGTTGCTCAATGAAGACGTCATGACGCTGATTCACGATAAGCCCGGCCTGTTTGCCAATATGCTCGGCAATACGGAGTCGTTATTGGTGCTGCAATTTACCGACCGGCCCCCCCTGATTGAAATCAATCCCGGCCATTCGCCCATTCCGCACATCAATCCGGTGCCCGCGGACGCGCCCCTGACGCTCGCCGCCGTACAGCATGCGGTGGCCGCCGGCGGCATTCCCTTTATTTCCGCCTCCGCCCTGGCAAACGTCGCCAGCGCGCCTTATCAGGTAAAAATCACCACCGGCCGCCTGATGTCGGAGCGCACCCGTACCCTGGCCATGTACCGCAACCAGATCATCCTCGTCGCGTCGATCGCCACCGTGCTTACCGCGCTGCTGGCCTGGATTTTCACCCGCCGGGGTCTGGCGCCGCTGCGCCGCCTGGCCGCTGAAACCGCCATGATGGATGTCCGCTTTTTGTCCAGGCGCATCGGTATCACCCATGCGCCGCCCGAACTGCGGGAACTGATCGCGGCGTTTAATACCATGCTGGAACGGCTGGAAATCAACTTTCGCCAGCTTAGCCAGGTATCCGCCGATATGGCCCACGACCTGCGCACCCCCATCGGCATACTGCTCGGGCAAACGGAAGTGGCGATGCGGTTCAAACGTGATAATGACTATTATGAAAACCTGCTGGGCTCGAATTTCGAAGAACTGCAGCGCCTGGCAAAAATGATTGATAACATGCTGTTCCTGGCCCGGGCCGGGGATGCGGGCCATGCCATCCAGCGCGTGGTGCTGTCGTTAGCGGACGAATTCGGGCGTTTGAGCGAGTATTTTGAAGGGCCGGCCGGAGAACGCGGCCTGACGCTGGTCTGTGCGCGGGACGGCGCCACGGCGTGGGCCGACCCCGAGCTGCTGCGCCGCGCCCTGGCCAATCTGCTGGCCAACGCGATACGTTATGCCGACGCGGGCACGGCCATCGTGCTGCGGGCCGTGCAGCAGCCTGAGGGAACCACCATCAGCGTGGAGAATACCGGCCCCGACATTGCGCCGCAGCACCTTGAACGCCTTTTTGACCGTTTTTACCGCGCGGACGCTTCGCGTACCGGCGACGCCAGCGCCAGCGGGCTGGGTTTGTCCATTGTCCGCAGCATCATGATGCTGCATCAGGGCAGGTGGCATGCGCAAAGCAGTAAACGGCTCACCCGGTTCAGCCTGTTTTTCCCGGCAAAACCGCGGTAAAACCATTGCCGGGAATATATTTCATAAAAGTGGCATATCCGGCAAACATATTTGATAATTAATCAAATATGAAAACGACTCTTGATGAAATGCAGGCGTTTATCGCGGTAGTGGACAGCGGTTCCATTACCGCCGCCGCCGCGCAGCTGGATCAAACCATTTCCGCCACCAGCCGCACCCTCGGGCGGTTGGAAGAGAAACTGCGCACCACGCTGCTCAGGCGCACCACGCGCCGGCTGGAACTTACCGAGGAGGGCCGGGCCTTTCTCGAGCGCGCCCGGGATATCGTCCGCGCCGTCGAGGAGACGGAGGAATTGCTGTCCATGCGGCGTAACCAGCCGTCCGGGCTGCTGCGCGTGGATGCCGCCTCGCCGTTTATGCTGCACGTCATCGTGCCGCTGGTGGCGGGGTATTGTGAGCGCTATCCCCAGGTGGCGCTGGAGCTGAACAGCAATGAGGGCATTATCGATTTACTGGAAAAACGCACCGATCTGGCGATCCGCATCGGGCGGCTGAAGGATTCCACGCTGCACGCCCGGCTTATCGGCAACAGCCGCATCCGCGTGCTCGCCAGTCCCGCTTATCTGGCCGCGCGCGGCACGCCGGCAAGCGTGGCGGAATTATCCCGGCATACCCTGCTGGGTTTTAACCAACCCGAGGCGCTGAATGAATGGCCGCTGCCCGATGACAGCGGGCTGCCGCTGCATATCCAGCCGTCCATCCGCGCGTCCAGCGGCGAAACATTGCGGCAACTGGCGCTCAATGGCGCCGGTATCACCTGCCTGTCGGATTTTATGACATGCGCGGATCGGCGGGAGGGGAGGTTGTGTCAACTGTTTCAGCGGCAGACGCTGGATGTCCGCCAGCCGATTAATGCGGTGTATTATCGTAATACGGCGCTGTCTTCCCGGATCCAGTCTTTTGTCGATTACCTGGTCGAGGCCCTCGGCCCCCATGGCTTCGGCGCATAAGGCGCCGCGGTTTAGCTGAACAGGCCGAGATGCTCGATCAGGATATGACAACCGATGCCGACCAGCACCATGCCGCCCAGGATCTCGGCCCATTTACCCATGACCGGGCCCAGGAAGCGGCCAAGCAGCACGCCGGATGAGGTCATGACCAGCGTTGCCGTACCTATGGCCAGCGCCGTGGTGACGATATTCACCTGCAGGATGGCCAGGCCGACCCCTACCGCCATGGCATCCAGGCTGGTGGCGATGGCCGTGGTGACCAGCAGCCAGAAACTGTGTTTTCTGCGCGGCGGCAGATCGTCGGTGGTTTTGTTAAAACAGCCGTGAATCATCATTCTGCCGCCCAGGATACCCAGCAGGATGAAGGCGATCCAATGATCCCAGGCGACGATGTATTTGCTGGCGGCAATGCCCATTATCCAGCCGATTACCGGCGTGATCGCTTCCACCGCGCCAAAGATGGCGCCGGTTCTCAGCGCCTCTTTCAGCCCCGGGCGTTCAAGCGTCGCCCCTTTGCCGATGGAGGCGGCAAAGGCGTCCATCGACATGGCGAAGGCGAGGATCATGGTGGCGTACATATTCATTATTATTACCGGGTGGTGCCTGGCATCGATCCTGCCGCTGTTCGTCCTGCGCGGCGGGCGCATACCGGTTAATCAGTGAAAGAGGGGATGATACAGCGTTATCGCAGGAAAAAAAAGACAATAAAAACATGGGATTAAGTATAGCCATGGCTATATTTTATAGCCATGGCTGTTTAGCGGTATAAAATTGCGACGCTTTACGCCGGCCGCTGCTCGCTGCGCCGGCCCGCGATCAGCATGATAAGGCCGCCGGCCAGCAGCGTCAGGCCGCTGTAGGCGATGGCGCCCGGCGGCCCGAAGCCGTCCACCAAGAGGCCGCCCGCCACTGCGCCCAGCGCGATGGCGATCTGGAACGTCGTCACCAGCAGGGCGCCGGCGGTTTCCGCATGATCGGGCGCGGCCAGCGTGTTCCAGGTCTGGAAGCTTACCGGCAGCGCGCCAAAGGCAAAACCCCAGGTCGCCGTGGCGGCAAAAGCCAGCCCGGCCAACGCGCCGTAGGCAAGCAGTAATGCTGCCATGACGCTGAGCAGGAGCGCCGCCAGCCCAACGCCCAGGCGGGCGCTGCGTTCAGCGATAAAGCCACCGGCGAGATTGCCGAAAAACCCGCCGATGCCGAAGGCCAGCAGCGCCAGGGAAATCATGCGCACGTCAAAGTGCGGCACCTGTTCCAAAAAAGGGCGTACATAGGTAAAGCCGGCAAAATGCCCCGAGATGACGAATATCACGGTAACCAGGCCGATGCGGATGCCCGGGCGGCGCAGCAGCAGCCAAAATGTCCCGAGGCTCGGCACATCCGCCGGCGGCAGCCGGGGCAGGGTGACCAGCTGTGCCAGCAAGGCGGCGATGCTGATGCCGGCGGCCGCCAGAAAAGTGGCGCGCCAGCCCAGGATATCGCCCAGATAGGCGCCCAGCGCCGGGGCGCAAACCGTGGCCGCCGAAACGCCGGTAAAAATAATCATCATGGCCCGCGGCAATAACCGGGCCGGCACCAGGCGCAGGGCAATGGCGGCCGCCAGCGACCAGATGCCGCCCAGGGCAATGCCGAGCAGCACCCGGGCTGCGATCAGCACCCAGATATTGGCGGCGACGGCGGCCAGCAGATTCGACAGCACCAGCAGCAGCGCCAGCCCCCAGACGACCATGCGCCGGTCCACTTTGCCCGTGCCGAGCACCACCGCGGGGCCCGCGATGGCGGCCACCAGCGCCGTCGCCGTTACCGCCTGCCCGGCGGCACCGTCCGAAATGCCCAGATCGGCGGCGACCGGCGTCAGCAGGCTGGCGGGTAAAAATTCCGCCGTCACCAGGGCAAATACGCCGAGCGACAGTGAAACCACCGCGCTCCAGGCCGCGGCGGAGCGCCCGTTATCGGTACGCGCCCCAGGGCATGACAAGCTTTCATCACCGGTACAGGACTTTTCTGACATGGAGACTCCACGAGATTCTTTGCAAGGTATGATCCGGATGGTACAGTTGAAGAGTTGGAACATCCATGCTAGGAAACCCGTAATGCTTGACAATTCGTCCAAATCTGGCGCGCCGCCGTTAAACGATCCTTTAACCGATATGCTGCGGGGACTGCGCCTGGACGGGGTGGAATATGGCCGCTGCCGACTTGCCGCGCCCTGGGCCTTTGCGTTTCCGGCCCGCCAGGACGCCTGTTTTCTGTTCGTGGCGGAAAAAGGCTGCTGGCTGCAGACCCCGGCCGGCGCATGGGAAGAGCTGAACGCGGGCGACGCGGTGCTGTTGCCGCGCGGCAGCGCGCACGCGCTGGCAAGCGCCCCGGGCGTGGCGCCGCAAGCCTTTCCCCGCTGGCAGTGTCAATCGATTACCGGTAATTTCTTCGATTTAAACGCCGGCGACGAAGGCGAGCATTGCGTGCTGTTCTACGGTTCCATGCGTTTTAATCTTGATAGCCTGCATCCCTTGCTGCGCATGATGCCCGATATGATGCGCGCCCATGAGCTGATGCGTAACGAGCCGGCGATCGTGCCTTTGCTGGAGGCCATGGGCTGCGAGGTGGCGATGAACCGGGTGGGCGCGTGCGGTATGGTAACGCGCCTGGCCGATGTCCTGGCCGCGCAGATTATCCGCGCCTGGGTAGAACACGGCTGCGGCAGCGCGGCGGGATGGATTGCCGCGGTGCGCAACCCGGAAATCGGCCGCGTGCTGGCGGCTATCCACGCGGCGCCCCACCGTGACTGGCCGTTGTCCGAACTGGCCGGCGTGATGGGCGCGTCGCGCTCCAGCTTCGCCAGCAAGTTTGCCGCCATCGTTGGGGAAACGCCGGCCCGCTATGTCGCGCAGGTGCGTATGCACCAGGCGCGGCAGTGGATTATCCGCGATTCCGCGCGCATTTCCGAGGTGGCCCAGCGGCTGGGATATGACTCCGAGGCGTCCTTCAGCCGCGCCTTTAAGCGCATTATCGGCACGGCGCCGAGTCATTTTCGCAACGTTGCGAAACAGGATGCCTGACATTGTCATGCTATGGCAAGAGGAAAACCGGGCGTTATTCCGGCCGCTACGCGACCAGGCGCTACCGTCCGGGCGCGTTATAGAGAACACATCGGCCTGGCCGGGTCGCTTTAGGCCGCGTCGCCAGCGCTGCGGGATTGTCCGCTGATTTTTTGCCGCGCCCACTGCTCTGCGCTTGTCATGCCGATATGGTGCTTATGATTAAACGTCTGGTTCATATCCCATGCCACGCCGGTTCCTTTGGCGAAGGCCAGCCGGTATTTGCGCACCGTATCCCCAGGTTCACGCGCCAGCCCGGCGGCGAGGTACGCTATATCCCATGTCACACGGCGAACCTTGGTGCCGGTTACGCCGTCAACGATATCCGCCAGCCGCGCATAGGTCAGAGTATCGCCGGCGATATACACCACCTGGTTGACGATGCGCGGCGCGGCGAACAGAATAGCCGCGGTCAGTACGCCGATGTCCTCGGGCGTGGTGACGGTAACGGCGTTATCCCAACTGCCCAGGGCATGCACGGTGTTGTGCGCCAGATCCACGATGCCGAAAGACGGCTCGAACAGATAGCTGGTAAAGATGCCGGTGGAAACGATGACCCATTCGGTGCGCGTTTGCGCCCGCAGGAGATGACGCACGTCGAGCTGTTCGTCAAACAGATCCTGGCCGCTGCCTTTGCCGATCAGATCGTAATCGACGCCGAATTGCCAGGGAAAATAGCGTTTTACTCCCGCCGCCAGTACAGCATGGGCTATTTTAAGCTGCGTGCCGCCGCCGGCGGCAAAGCCGGTGCAACACACCAGGGTGGTAAACGGCCGGAAGAGGTCGGCCAGGTCCGATGTGGTCGCGGTGAGCAGATCGCCCGCGAGCAACTGTACGCCCAGCGCGCGCAGTTCGGCCACATCACGTTGTTTGCCTGGTTCCCGGCTGTGTATGGATGCCTGGCGCAGCAGCACGGTGATGGTGGTGCCGGCGGATAAGGCGGCGCGCTGCGCCAAATTGCGGATCACCGCCATGCCGAGCTCGCCGGCGCCGATCACCAGGATAGCGTCGTGGGTATTTTCAGGGTTGACGTTCATGGACTTCTCCTATTAAGTTGCGACCAGGGTTACATCTCCCATGATGAAGAACAAGAAGGCACACCGGTGATACCGGGAGGCAATGTGGAAATGAGCGATATGATTGCACGGTCGCAGGCCGTGTGCGACGCGTTGAGCGACGACGACGATGGTTTAAAGCGCGAGGTGCTGACCCATGCCGGCAACCGCTGGTCGCTCGGCATCGTACACATCCTGGGCGTGGGGGGACGGCTGCGCCATGCGGAGATAGCCAGGCGCATGGGCGGGGTTACGCAGCGTATGCTGACCCGCTCGCTGCGGCAGCTGGAGCGCGACGGGCTGGTGCTGCGTTATGACTATTTTGAGAAATCCCCGCGCGTGGAGTATGAGCTGTCGGAGCTGGGCAGGCAGTTGCTGGGGCAAATGATACCGCTGTGGTTATGGGTGGTGGAGAATGCCGACCGATTTCGCCAGGCACGGGCGACTTTCGATACCGCCCGGGAGCGTCCGTAAGTCGTCCCGGGCGGCTAGCGTTATCCGGGGAAACAATCCGGTTTGGAGATGATGCCCGGACGGCGGTTATGTATTACAGTGAGATCAGGATAGTTATGCCAGGGGCCACGGTCCTGTTTAACCCGGAGATCTTACCATGCTCACATCGCATATGCGCATCGCCCGCCCCGTCACCAACCTTGAACTCAGCAGGGAAATGTACTGCTCGGGCCTCGGCATGCGGGTGCTGGGCAGTTTTACCGGCCATAATGGGTTTAACGGCGTCATGCTCGGCGCGCAGGGACTGCCCTGGCATTTTGAATTTACCGTTTGCGAACAGCACCCGGTGCCGCCGGCGCCGACGCCGGAAGATCTGCTGGTGCTCTACCTGCCGGATGAGGCGCGGTGGCGGCGATCGTGCCAGCGTCTGGGCGAGGCGGGTTTCGAGCGGGTGGTATCGTTTAATCCGTACTGGGACGTGGCGGGCAAGACCTTCCAAGATCATGACGGTTATCGGCTGGTGCTGCAAAATCGGGCCTGGGGCGACGAATCCGGCGCCGGCGCGGCCTAAGGCAAATGTTGCCAGGCGATTTCCAGGCCAAGGCCGAGCAGGCCCAGGAAAAAACAGCGGCGAAACAGTCCGGGACTGATGACTGCGCGCAGCCAGGCGCCGAAAAACATGCCCGCCAGCGCGGGAATAACGGCCAGCAGCGACAGGCCCAGCGCGTGCATCGGCAGCATATGATGCCAGGCGAGGCTGGCCGCCAGCGCCAGGGTCGAGACGGTAAACGACAGCCCCAGCGCCTGGATAAGCTCGTCCCGCGCCAGGGCCAGGGCATTTAAATAGGGCACGGCGGGGAGGACAAACACGCCGGTGGCGCCGGTTACCAGGCCGGTGATTCCTCCCGCCAGCGGCCCCAGCCATTTCTCCGCCGCGGGCGGCACCCGCGCCTGCCGGTTAAGCAGGCTGACCAGCGCATAGGCCATCAGCAGGATCCCCAGCCACAGCGATGTCCACGCCGCCATTGCGCCCGCCATCATGCCTGCGCCGTACCAGGTGCCGAGGCATACGGCCAGCAGCATCGGCCAAAGCCTGCGGCATAAACGCGCCCGGTGCGGCCCGCTGCACAGTTGCCATATATTCGTCACCAGCGAAGGGATAATCAGCAGCGCGGCCGCTTGCGCGGGCGGCATCACCACGCCCAGCACGCCCATGGCAACGGTAGGCAGGCCAAGGCCAATCACGCCCTTTACCATACCGGCGATCAGGAATGTCAGCCCGATTAACAGGATATACAGCGTCGGTTCCATGGTAAGCTTTTTTCTCAAAGTGCGGGTCCTTCTATTTTTGCCGCGTAAAGCATGCGGCACAATGCGTATGTTTTTAAGTCGGCCTTCGTTATTGCCGAAGGCTGGACGCCAGGCCGCACACGGGTAGGGAGGTAATATCATGCATTTCGACCTGACCGATTTACGTCTGCTGGTGTGGGTCGTCGACGCCGGCAGCATTACCGCCGGCGCGGGCAGGGCCTGCCTGTCCCTGTCGTCCGCCAGCGCCCGCATCGCCGGGCTGGAACGGGAGGCGGGCGTCCGCCTGCTGGCGCGCCGCCACCGGGGCGTCACGGCCACGCCGGCGGGACGGGTGGTCTATGACCGGGCAAAAATCATCCTGGGACACGCCGCGCAGCTGTCGGGCGAATTAAGCGCCTTTACCCAAGGCATAAAGGGGCAGGTGCGGCTGCTGGCGAACACCGTGGCGCTGGGGCAGTTTTTGCCCGGGCCGCTGTGTGATTTCCTGCGGCTGCATCCCGGCGTGGATATTGAGCTCGATGAACTGCCCAGCGAGGAGATTACCCGCGCGGTGGCGTGCGGCGCGGCGGATATCGGTATCGCGGCGGATCATGCGGATTTCAGCGGGCTGGAAATCCTGCCGTTCAGGCAGGATTGTTTAGTGCTGGCGGTGCCGCCGGGACATGCGCTGGAACGGCGTCGGCGGGTCAGCTTCAGCGAGGCGCTGGACCATGAGTTTATCGGCCTGCCGGAAGACAGCGCGCTGGCGCGGCATATCGAAGGACACGCGATCCGCGCCGGTAAAACCCTGCGGCTGCGGGCCCGGGTGCGCGGCCTGGATAATATCCGGCGCATGGTGGCCGGCGGCGCGGGAATTGCCATATTGCCCATCGCCATGGCGGCGAACGGGCCGGACGACGGCGTGGCCTTTATCCCGCTGGACGAAAACTGGACCCGGCGGCGGCTGATGATTGCCGTGCGCTCCCAGGCCAGTCTGCCGCTGCCGGCAAGGCGGCTGACGGCGTTCCTTACAAATAGCGCGCGATAAAACTGTCCAGATCGCGAAAATCCGCCAGGCGCTGTTGCAGCGTCTCATGATCCCAATGCCACCACTGGCTGCGCTCGATACGTTCAATCAGCGTCGCGTCAAAACGGCTGCCGATGGGTTTCGCCGGTACGCCGGCGACAATCGCGTAGGGCGCGACGTCCTTGGTCACCACCGACGCGGTGCCGATGACCGCGCCGTTGCCGATGGTGACGCCGGGCATAATGGTGGCGCCATGGCCGATCCACACGTCATGACCGATGGTGACATGCCGTTCGCGCCGCCAGTCGAAAAACGCCTCGTCGTCGGCGCCCAGTCCGTATGCCGAGCTGCGATAGGTAAAATGATGCTGGGCGATGCGCTGATAGGTGGGATGGTTGCCCGGGTTGATGCGCACATAAGAGGCGATCGAGACGAATTTACCGATGGTGGCGTACGAAATCTTGTTATGGCCGTCGGTATACGAGTAATCGCCCATGTCCACCTCTTCGAGAAAGGCGTCATCGGCCAGATGAACATACTGGCCGAGGCGGGTGCTGTTCAGTATCACGTTGTTGCCGATTTTCGGCTGTGACCGGGATGTCATGAGTTGGGTTCCTGTCAAAATAACGCATTCTTCACGGCGGATCGGCGCTGCCTGCCCCGCCGCCGCGGGCTGAAAGGGGCCGCGGTCAGAAGACCTGCCGCCCTTGCCGCCAGACATTTTTCACCGACACATGGCCGTGATGGCGATGGGCCAGCACCAGATCGGCGCGCAAGCCTTCGGCAATCAGGCCGCGATCGCCGAGTCCCAGCGCCCGCGCCGGATTGCCGGTCATCAGCATCACCGCCTGCGGCAGGGTAAAATCGTTGGTCTCATCCGCCGCGATGCGAAACGCGGCATCCAGCAGGCTGGCGGGATAGTAATCGGAGGAGAGGATATCCAGCACCCCAATCGAGGCCAGATGATGGGCCGCCACATTGCCGGAATGCGATGCGCCGCGCACGATATTCGGCGCGCCCATCAATACCTGCAAACCCAGCCGGTGCGAGGCGCGCGCCGCCGCCTCGGTGGTGGGAAATTCGGCGATGGCGCTGCCCAGGGCGCGCGATTCCTGCACATGCGCCACGGTGGCGTCGTCATGGCTGGCCAGGGTAATATTGCGCCGGCGGCAATGGGCGGCGATCGCCGCGCGGTTGGGCGCCGACCAGCGCAGGGCCAGGGCGGTCTGTTCCTGTTCAAAGGCATCCATTTGCCGATCGCTGAGATGATATTTACCCTGGGTATATTCACGGTATTTCAGCGACGAGACAAACTGGCGCTGGCCCGGCGAATGATCCATTAATGACACCAGCGCCACCGCCGGCTGATCCATAAATTGCTCAAACAGCCCAAGGGTGCTGCTATGGGGCAATTCACAGCGCAGGTGCAGCCGGTGTTCGGCGCGGGTGGCGCCGGAGGCGTGGCTGGCGACAATGGCGTCGATCATTTTTTGCAGCGTGCCGGCCCGGTGTCCGCCGTCGCGCACATCGCCTATCGCCACCGCGTCCAGCACGGTGGTGATGCCGTTGGCCACCATCAGCGCGTCATGGCTGCTCATGGCGGAATGCGCCGGCCAGTCGACATTCGGGCGCGGGGTAAAGAATTTATCCAGGTTATCGGTATGCAGTTCGATTAACCCGGGCAGCAGCCAGCCGCCCTCGCCGTCCAGCGCCTGGGGCAATTGGCTGGCGCTGTCGGCGTAGCTGAGAATCATGCCGTCGCGCATCTCCAGCGAACCGCTGACAATCTCATCTTTTAATATGAGTTTGACGTTATTAATGATCATCGGGGGTGTTCACCTCATGAGACGGTTGCATAGCGTAGAGCCGGTCCGCCACCCGCTGGCGGACGGCGTCGTCATGGAAAATGCCGACAATGGCGGCGCCGCGCTGTTTGGCCTGTTCGATCAGGGCGACCACCGCCGCGCCGTTGCGGCCGTCGAGCGACGCGGTGGGCTCGTCGAGCAGCAATACCGGGTAATCGATGATAAAACCGCGCGCAATATTGACCCGCTGCTGCTCGCCGCCGGAAAAGGTGGAGGGCGCCAGATGCCAAAGCCGGCGGGGCACATTCAGCCGGTCGAGCAATGCCTCGGCGCGCTCGCGGCACTGCACGCGTTCGACGCCCAGCTCCAGTAATGGCTGCATCACCAGGTCCAGGGCGCTGATGCGCGGGATCACCCGTAAAAACTGGCTCACCCAGCCGACGGTATGGCGGCGCACCGCCAGGATTTGCCGGGCCTCGGCCTGGACCATATCCAGCCATCCGCCCTGGTGCCGTATCCAGATATGGCCCTGGTCGGGCAGGTAATTGGCGTACAGCGAGCGCAGCAGGGTGGACTTGCCGCTGCCGGAATGGCCGTGCAGCACCAGGCATTCGCCGCCCTTGACCGTCAGGTTGGCGTCGCGCAGCACCGGCAGGCGCACGCCGTTTTGCTGATGCAGCACAAAGGTTTTACTGAGATGTTCGACCCGCAATTGCGTATTCATCCGATGGTTCCACATGATAGATGCCTTTGTCTCAGGATAAGACCGACGAGACCAGGAGCTGGGTGTAGGGATGATGGGGATCGTCCAGCACCCGATCGGTGAGTCCGCTCTCCACCACCCGTCCTTCCTTCATCACCAGCAGCCGATGGGCCAGCAGGCGCGCCACGCCGAGATCGTGCGTGACGATCACCGCCGCCAACTGCATCTCGACCACCAGCCCGCGCAGCAGATCCAGCAGCCTGGCCTGCACCGACACATCCAGTCCGCCGGTGGGCTCATCCATAAACACCAGCCGCGGCCGGGTGACCAGGTTGCGGGCGATCTGCAGCCGCTGCTGCATGCCGCCGGAAAACGTGGTGGGCAAATCATCAATGCGCGCCGCCGGGATTTCCACATCCTCCAGCCAGTGGGCGGCCTGTTGCCGGATCTCGCCATAATGGCGCTGGCCGACGGCCATCAGGCGCTCGCCGATATTGCCGCCGGCGGAGACGCGCGGGCGCAGTCCGTCGAGGGGATGCTGGTGCACCACGCCCCATTCGGTGCGCAGCAGGCGGCGGCGGTCGCTTTCCGCCATGGCGTACAGGTCGCGCCCCGGACCGGTGGCCGGACAATAGGTTATCCTGCCCTCCTGCGGCGTGAGCCGCGCGGAAATGGCTTTCAGCAGCGTGGTTTTGCCCGATCCGGACTCGCCGACAATGCCGACCACCTCGCCGGGATAGATATCGAACGAGACGTCGCTGAAGCCTTTTCCCGGCGCGTAGAGATGCGTGAGGCGCTCAACCGACAGCAGCGGTGTCGGGGAAAGCGATGCGGAGGTCATACGGGATTCCCCTGTGGCTGTTGCGCCAACTGCTGCTGGCAAAAATCGGTATCGGAGCAGATAAACATGCGATTGCCCGCGTCGTCGAGCACCACCTCGTCCAGGTAGCTGGCGCGGGATCCGCACAGCGCGCAGGGCTGCTCCCAGCGCTGCACGCTAAAGGGATGGTCATCGAAATCCAGGCTCTTGACCTTGGTAAAGGGCGGCAGGGCGTAGATGCGTTTTTCACGGCCGGCGCCGAACAGCTGCAGCGCCGGCATCATATGCATTTTGGGATTATCGAACTTGGGGATCGGCGAGGGATCCATGACATAGCGATCGTTCACCTTTACCGGATAAGCGTAGGTTGTGGCGATATGGCCGTAACGGGCGATATCTTCGTACAGCTTGACCTGCATGACGCCGTATTCTTCCAGGGCGTGCATTTTACGGGTTTCGGTTTCCCGCGGTTCGATAAAGCGCAGCGGCTCGGGGATCGGCACCTGGTAAATCAGGATCTGGTCCGCCGCCAGGGGCGTTTCCGGGATACGGTGGCGGGTCTGGATAAGCGTGGCCTGGGTCGTGCGCCCGGTGGTGGCGACGCCCGCCACCCGCTGGAAAAAGCGGCGGATCGACACCGCGTTGGTGGTATCGTCCGCGCCCTGGTCAATCACCTTCAGCACATCGTTGCGGCCGATAATGCTGGCGGTGAGCTGGACCCCGCCGGTGCCCCAGCCGTAGGGCATCGGCATTTCACGCCCGCCGAACGGCACCTGGTAGCCCGGAATGGCCACCGCCTTGAGAATGGCGCGGCGGATCATGCGTTTGGTTTGTTCGTCGAGATAGCCCGGATTATAGCCGGCCAATGTCTCACTCATGGGGGTTCTCCGATCCGGTGCCGGCGCCGTGGACAAATTCCTGGCGCAGGCGTTTAAGCAATTCCAGTTCAGCCTGGAAATCGACGTAGTGCGGCAGCTTGAGATGGGAAACAAATCCCGCCGCCTCCACATTATCGGCATGGGCCAGCACGAACTCCTCGTCCTGGGCCGGGCTATCGACCTGCTCGCCGTACTCGCCGCATTGCAGCGCGCGATCGACCAGCGCCATGGACATCGCCTTGCGCTCGGCGCGGCCGAATACCAGCCCGTAGCCGCGGGTAAAATGCGGCGGCCGGTCCGCGGGGTCGACAAAGCCGTTGACCATTTCACATTCCGTCAGCAGGATTTCGCCGATATCAATGGCAAAACCCAGCTCTTCCGGCACGACGGTGACCGTCGCGTAGCCGCTGCGGATCTCGCCGGCAAACGGATGGGTGCGGCCGTAACCGCGCTGGCCGGAGTAACTTAGCGCCAGCAGAAAACCCTCGTCGCCGCGTACCAGCTGCTGTAGGCGGGCGGAGCGCGAGCTGGGATAGGTGGGCGGACGGCGGGTGATATCGTCCGGTTCCGCGCCGTCGTCGTGTTCGCCGGGAGCCAGCTGCTGCTGGCCGAGCAGGCTGAACACATGGGCGCATTCATCGGGCAGCGCGGCGTCGGCGCGCGGCGCGGCCGGCACCGGCGCGCCCTCCGCCAGCAGGGCGAAGTCCAGCAGCCGGTGGGTATAGTCATAGGTCGGCCCGAGCACCTGTCCGCCGGGCAGATCTTTATAAACCGCCGAAATACGGCGCTCCAGGCGCATTTTTTCCGTGGCGAGCGGTTCGCTCACCGCCAGGCGCGGCAGAGTGGTGCGGTAAGCCCGCAGCAGGAAGATGGCCTCGACCAGATCGCCGCTGGCCTGTTTTATCGCCAGCGACGCCAGTTGCCGATCGTAGATGCCGCCTTCTGTCATGACCCGATCCACCGCCAGGCCGAGCTGTTGATCGATCTGCCCGCAGCCGATCGCCGGGATCGCGTCGTCGCCGCGACGCAGATGTTCCTGTAGTTGATGGGCGGCATCAATCGCCTTTTCCCCGCCTTTCACCGCAACATACATCAGCACACCTCCACATGGGTGGTCCTGGGAATGGCCATCAGGCCGTCTTCGCAGGCCAGCAGGAAATCAAGGCCAAGCGGGAAACGCTGTGGCCGGTTGACCAGATAATCCAGCAGCGGCGCCGGCAGCGCCGGGGCCGCCCGGCGCGGATGCTCTATGCCCGGGCCGCTCAGGCGCAGCGGTACGCCATCGTCCAGGCTGTCGATTTGCACTACCACCATGGCGCCGAGCTCGGGCGAAATTTCAGTGCCGTGCGCCAGCGCCTGGAGCTGCGCGGCGGTAAGCCGGTTATCGAATACGGCAAGGCTGGCGAGCGCCGGGCGTGCGGCCAGCGGCGCGCCGGTATGGAAACGCAGGTTGTTGATAACGGCGTCGCTGCCCAATGCCGGGCAGATGGCGAGCGGCGTTTCCCCATCGGCCAGCGTCAGCAGTACGCCGGTGGCGGCCTTGCCGAGCGGATGCCACCCGTCCTTTACCGGCAGGGTCACCCGGGAGCCGGGTTCGCTCAGGGCTTTGAGGATCAGGCGAAAAGCCTGCTGGGACTGGTGCACCGGTTGGGTAAATCCTGGCAGCAGCGTCATCAGTTATCCCCCCGCACCAGGGTAAAGAAGTCCACGCGGCTGGCGGCGATTTCACGCGCCCGTAATTGGTGTTGCTCTTGCCGCCGGGCGGACAGGGGCTCGATTAATTGCCGATGCAGGCGTTCATGATGCTCCGCCCGTTGCAGCATGGCATCCGCCAGGGCGCACAGCTCGGCATGGGCTTTATCGCGACCGGCCACGTAGCTGTAGCCATAGGTGCCGCTGCCAAGGCGGACCACGGCCCGCGTTACCGTCATGTCGCCCAGGACAAAACGGCGTCCTGTGGCGCCCATGCGCGCGACAAGCTGGGTAAGCCCGGTTTCCGGCGCGCGGATAATGTCAAACGGGACGTTAAGATCCAGGGTCTGCCAGCCGGCCCGCACTTCCGCGGCGGGGGAGGACGCCAGTACCGACATCCAGCGCTGTCTTTGCTGTAAGGTAAACATTCAGTGCTCCATCGTCAGTTCAATCATATCGGCGCGCGCCAGGGTAAAGGAGTATTCCGCTATCCGGTCGCTGTCGCCGCGGGTATTGAGCGTGCGCACGCAGAGCAGCGGGATTTGATGGGCCGCCTCCAGAAGCTGGCTTTCCTTGGTCTGGGCCCGCCGCGCGCTGATGCGCGTTTGCCTGCGCACCAGCTTCTCGCCCAGGCGCGTAGTGATAAATTCATGTAGCGAACCGCTGGCGAACTGCTGCAGTTCGGGCCACCACGCCAGGTCCGGCAGATAGTGGTCAATAACGCTGAGCGGCACGCCGTTGACCCGGCGCAGCGTGCGTAAATGAATCACGGTTGCGCCGGCCTGGCACGACAGCGCGTCCGCCACCGGCACGCTGCACGGTCGCAGCACCGCCAGCAGCAGTTCGCTGGTGGGGTGGCTGCCCTGATCCAGCAGGTTCTGGCTGAAATGCGCCTGGGCATGCAGCGGATAGTCATAGGGCCGCATCAACACCAGGATGCCGATACCGTGCCGACGCTGCAGCCAGCCGCGATCCACCAGTTGATCCACCGCGCGCCTCAGGGTGTGGCGGTTAACCTGATAGCGCTGCGCCAGGCGCTGCTCCGACGGCAAATATTCGCCGCTGCGGTACTGCGTGCGCAGCTCCTGCTCCAGCTGCGCGGCGATATGCTGATAAAGCGTGGGATAACTGGTCGGATGTCTAGATAACTGCATCATAATAAAAATCTCCACGGGGCGGCGGACAGTGGGTATGCAATAACGGGATGGCGCGGTGTGGCGGCATAACATACGGCAACGCTTCCGTTACGACATTGCATAGCATGATGGCGGCGCAAGATGACAGTGCGGTTAAAATAAGATGACATCGGAATGAATACTTGCCATTCACTGTTTTTATAAAAGAAGAAACGTCTGCAGCTATTTGAATTAAAGAGATAAAAAGATATTGCTCATGCGACGGGAATATATTTTTTGGGGCAACAGGCTGATGAATGACTTAATCCGGGGCAGCGTCACCTGAGCATCATAATAATATCATCCTGCTGTCATATATTAATCCGTTAATAGCAATCCATAGTGGTTTGGTAGACTTATTCCGGAGCAAACTTATGGCACAGGCACTGTTGCAGTTGGCGCAGCCCGAGGATCCCGTACTGCTGGCGCTGGAACAAAAAAAGGTCTTGGCGGTCAGGGGATTGAATAAGCATTTTAATCCGCAAAATAAGGTATTGCAGGACATTAACTTTGACCTGTACGCCGGTGAATTTGTCGCGATCATCGGCCGTTCCGGCGCGGGGAAATCCACCCTGCTGCATATCCTCAACGGCTCATTGCCCGCCTCCGGCGGCGAAATCCTGCATTACGCGCAAGACGGCGGCATGCTGGATATCGCCAGTCTGCCCGCGCGCCAGATGCGGCGATGGCGGGCGCAGTGCGGCATGATTTTCCAGGATTTTTGCCTGGTGCCGCGCCTGGATGTCATTACCAACGTTCTGCTGGGACGATTAAGCCAGACATCGACGTTAAAATCCCTGTTTAAAATATTCGACGATAACGATCGCGCCAGGGCGATCGAACTCCTGCAATGGCTGAATATGCTGCCCCACGCCCTGCAACGGGCGGAGCATCTGTCGGGCGGGCAAATGCAGCGGGTGGCCATTTGCCGCGCGCTGATGCAAAACCCGAAAATAATGCTGGCGGACGAGCCGGTGGCTTCTCTCGATCCCAAAAATACCCACCGTATTATGGGTGCGCTGAAGAACGTGGCCGAAAATAATATTTCCGTTTTGATAAACCTGCATTCCGTTGAATTAGTAAAAGAATATTGCACGCGAGTAATAGGTATTTCCCAGGGACGGATTGTTTATGACGGACATCCCGATCTGCTGGATGAGCACGTCTTGCAGATATTATATGGCGATGAAATTGCCCAGGTTCATTGATAAGCAGATCAGCCTCCGTTAATAGAGCGGGCGGGTTGGATTAACCCACACTTTTTGCCATTTTATTCATTGACTCACAAAGGCTATTTTAATGAAAAAGACATGTTCCCTGATAACCTTGCTGGCCGGTGCCTTCATGACATTGAATGCCGGTGCGGCCGATGCCCCGAAAGAACTTAACCTGGGTATTCTCGGCGGGCAGAACGCGACGCAGCAGATTGGAGACAATATGTGCGTAAAAGATTTTCTGGATAAAAAATTAAATGTCGATACCAAGCTGCGCAACTCCTCCGATTATTCCGGCGTCATCCAGGGGTTATTGGGCGAGAAGGTGGATATGGTATTGAGCATGTCGCCGTCGTCCTTTGCCTCGGTGTATATCGCCAATCCCAACGCGGTCGATCTGGCGGGCATCGTGGTGGACGACACCGATCAGTCAAGGGGCTATCATTCTGTAGTGGTGGTCAAGGCCGACAGCCCGTATCAAAAGCTGGAAGATCTGAAAGGTAAATCCTTTGGTTACGCCGACCAGGATTCCACCTCAGGTTATCTGATCCCGGATCATGTGTTCAAGAAGCAATTTGGCGGCAATATTGATAATAAATACAATAACTTTTTCTCAAGCGTTACTTTTTCCGGCGGTCATGAGCAGGATATTCTGGGCGTGCTGAACGGCCAGTTCGAAGGGGCGGTAACCTGGGCGTCGATGGTGGGCGATTACGATAAGGGTTACAACACCGGCGCCTTTGTGCGCCTGATTAAGGCGGACCATCCCGATTTGATGAAACAAATCCGCATTATCTGGCAATCGCCGTTAATTCCCAATGGCCCGATATTAGTACGCCACTCCCTGCCGGCGGATTTTAAAGCCAAACTGGTCGACGCTATCGAGCAGTTGGATAAGCAAGACCACTCATGCTTTATCAAGGCGGTTGGCGGCAAACAGCATATCGCCCCCACGTCCCTGAAGGAATTCCAGGATATTATCGACCTGAAACGCGAGCTGGTGAAAGGCAATCGCTAAGGCGCGGTAGGGTTGTTAACCCCCGCTGGCCGCCAGTTGGCGGCCGGCTCTGAAACGATGGCCTATGAATACTGATTTCAACCACTATTACCATCAGGTCCGGCGCAAACATAAACGCGACTCGCTGCTATGGTCGGGGGCGCTGGTGGTGCTGTATCTTGGCGCCGGCAATATCGCCGAATTCAACCTGTACGCGGTTTGGGTCGCCATTCCCCACTTTTTCGACTATCTGGCGCAAACCATCCCTGTCCTGCATTGGCGGGTATTGTTCGCCGATCGCCATACCCTGGGCTCGCTGCCTTACTGGGGCTACCGGCTGCCTATCCAGCTGCCGCTGATTTGGGATACCGTGCAGCTGGCGCTGGCTTCGACGATATTATCGGTGCTGGTCGCCAGCGTACTGGCGTTTCTGGCGGCCAATAATACCCGCAGTCCCGCGCCGCTGCGCTTCGCGCTGCGTACGCTGGTGGCGTTTTTGCGCACCATGCCGGAGCTGGCCTGGGCGGTGATGTTTGTGATGGCGTTCGGCATCGGCGCGTTCCCCGGGTTCCTGACGCTGGCGGTGCATACCGTCGGCAGCCTGACCAAACTGTTTTATGAAGCCATTGAGTCGGCTTCGGACAAACCCGTGCGCGGGCTGTCCGCCTGCGGCGCGGGGACATTGCAGCGCATGCGCTTCGGCCTGTGGCCGCAGGTGAAGCCGATCTTCCTGTCCTACAGCTTTATGCGCCTGGAAATCAATTTCCGCCTGTCGACCATTCTGGGGCTGGTGGGGGCGGGAGGCATCGGCCAGGAGCTGATGACCAATATTAAACTCGATCAGTACGATCAGGTCAGCATGACGCTGCTGCTGATCATCCTGGTGGTGGCGCTGCTGGATTATATTTCCGGCAGGCTGCGCAAATGGGTCGTGGAGGGGAGAGGCTGATGCCGACCACAACATTGTCACCGCAGGCGCTGGCGGAATCCAGGCGGCAGCATAAAGATATCTTCGCCCGGCAAAACCGCTACCTGCGCCGGCTGGGCCTGCTGACCGCCGCCGTCGCGCTGTATTATGTTTATTTTTTTTCGGCGTTCGGCCTGCCGTGGCCGCGTTTCCTGCTCGGTTGCCAGCAAATCGGCCATTACATGGCGCGCATGCTGGTTTGGCATGATGTGGCCCACTGGCCGTTTGCCTATTACCTCGGGCAGATCTTCCTCACCATCGCCATTGTCTGGGTCGGCACCCTTACCGCCACCCTGATTGCCTTGCCCCTGTCTTTCCTGGCGGCGCGCAACGTGATGTCCACGCCGGCGCTGCGGCCTATCGCCCTTGTGGTCCGCCACACGTTTGATATTTTCCGCGGTATCGATATGGCTATCTGGGGAATGGTGTTCGTGCGCGCCGTCGGCATGGGGCCGCTGGCCGGGGTGATGGCGATTATCGTGCAGGATGTCGGCCTGCTCGGCAAGCTGTACGCCGAAGGCCATGAGGCGGTGGATAAATCGCCCGGCCGCGGCCTGAGCGCGGTGGGCGCCAACTACGTGCAAAAACAGCGCTTCGGCATCTATACGCAATCGTTTCCCGCCTTCCTGGCGCTCAGCCTGTACCAGATTGAGTCCAATACCCGCTCCGCCGCGGTGCTGGGCTTTGTCGGCGCGGGCGGGGTAGGGCTGGTTTACGCTGAAAATATGCGCCTGTGGAATTGGGATGTGGTGATGTTTATTACCCTGGTGCTGGTGGTAATTGTGATGGTCATGGATAAGATTTCGTCCCTGCTGCGCAAGAAATACATTACCGGTAATGACATCCCCTTATTCCAGGCGCCGCGGATCGCCCGCGAGGTGAAATAACGGCGTCCGGCGGCGCACGGATATCCGCCTCAGATGCCTTGGCCGCCGGAGACCTCGATACGCTGGGCGTTAATCCAGCGGTTGTCTTCAGACAGCAGGCTGGCGATCATCGGTCCGATATCGTCGGGCAGGCCGGCGCGGCCGAGTGCGGTCATCGCGGCGAAAATCCTGTTGATCTCCGGATTGTCCCGCACCGCGCCGCCGCCGAAGTCGGTTTCGATGGCGCCCGGCGCCACGGTATTGACCGCAATCCCGCGGCTGCCCAGTTCCTTCGCCAGGTAGAGGCTTAACACCTCAACCGCCCCCTTTACCGCGGCATAAGCGGCGTAGCCGGGATACGCTACCCGGGTCAGGCCCGAGGACAGGTTCACGATGCGTCCGCCGTCCGCCATGTGCGGCAGCAGCGCCTGGGTCAGGAAAAACACGCCTTTGAAATGGACGTTGACCAGGCTGTCGAACTGCGCCTCGGTCGTTTGTCCGATAGGTGCGTAATCACCATGGCCGGCATTATTGACCAGATGATCAAAGCTGTCGCGCCGCCAGGTTTCGCTCAGCGCCGCCTTCACCGCCGCGGCAAACGGCGCGAAGCCCGCGATATTGCCGGTATCGAGGGGCAGGGCGACCGCCTTGCGCCCCATGGCGTTGATGTCGGCGACGACGGATCGGGCGTCTTCGCCGCGGCTGCGGTAGGTGATGATCACATCCCCGCCGCGGCGGGCGATGGCTAAGGCGCTGCTGCGGCCGAGTCCGCGGCTGGCGCCGGTAACGATGGCGATTTTAGTCATGGGGCACTCCTCTTGATTGGGATGTCCATCATAAGCGGTCCGCCGTGCCTTCATCGTTGCCGAAACCTCGACGTTCTTTGCCTATTCCTCCAAACTGATTTGCCTGCCGGCCGGCGATCGGCTAGCATCTGCGCATGAATGATACCCTGCTTACTGCCGTGCGACGGTATGTCGAGGCTTACGCCGATCCCGCCGGACTTGCCCAGACTCCCATCGCCGGGCTGACCACCATCCGCGCGACCGCGCCCAGCGGACTGGTTTACGATATCTCCCGACCGCTGGTTTGCCTGGTGCTGCAGGGAAGCAAGCAGGTGGCGATGGGAACCCGCGCGTTCTCGTTTCGCGCCGGCGACTCGCTGCTGATCACGGCGGATGTGCCGACGGTAAGCCAGGTTACCGGCGCGAGCAGCGATGCGCCCTACCTTTCGCTGGTGCTGGACCTGGATCTGGCGGTGATAGCGGAGCTGACGGTGGAAATGCAGGCGGACCCGGCAGCCGCCGGGATCCCGGTGCATGCCCAGCCGACCGACGCCGAGGTCGCCGACGCGGCGCTGCGCCTGATGCGCCTGCTGGACCGCCCGGCGGCGGTGCCGGTGCTGCATGCGCAGCTGGTGCGCGAACTGCATTATTGGCTCCTGGCCGGCCGGCATGGCGCGGCCATTCGCCGCCTGGGCTGGCCGGACGGCCATTTCCGGCGCGTGGCGCGCGCCGTCGCCATCCTGCGCACCGGGTTCGCCCAGCCGCTGCGGGTCGATAGCCTGGCGCAGGCGGCCGGCATGAGTCCGTCATCATTCCACCATCACTTTCGCGCCGTCACTTCGCTTTCGCCGCTGCAGTTCCAAAAGCAGCTGCGCCTGATCGAGGCGCGCCGGTTATTGCGCGCGGAAGGTATGACGGCGGGCAGCGCCGCGTTTGCGGTGGGCTACGAAAGCGTATCGCAGTTTACACGGGAATATAGCCGGATGTTCGGCCTGCCGCCGGGTAAGGACACACAGGCGGAAAGACGCGGGGCCCAGTGATTTAATTTGTGATCAATATCACAAAATTTCCCCTTGAAAGCCGTGGTAGCGCCCTTATTTAACTAGCGAAGGCAACAGATGATATTGCCTTCAGGTTTGAGCTTTTGAATGTGCAACTGATATTCAGGAGGTTTAACCATGGCACGCACAACATTATCCGTATTCCCAAGCTTTAACGATGCTATTTTCAGCGATCGGTTCGATCGCATCGACCGGCTGTTCAGCCAACTCACCGGCGACACGCCGCTGTCCACGACGCCGTCTTATGATATACGCCGGCATGGCGACGACCGCTATGATTTAACCCTCAGCGTTCCCGGCTGGAAGGAAGACGAGCTGGACATCAGCGCCCAGGGCGGCACGCTGGTCATCAGCGGTAAACGCAAAGAAGAAAACACCGCTGAAGAACAAGACGGCTGGGTGCATCGCGGCATCAGCCGGACTGATTTCTCCCTGAGCTACCGGCTGCCGGAACATGTCAAGGTTGAAGGCGCCAATCTGGAAAATGGCCTGTTAACGGTGAATTTGCTGCAGGAAATACCGGAAACGGAAAAACCGCGAAAAATAGCGATTGGACAGCGCAACCAGGATGCGCCGAAAGCGCTGGAGCATGATGTGGCGTAACGGTGTTGTCCGCCCGGCCCTGAACCCCGGCTTTGACCGGGGTTCAGACTATTTGCCGCCGCTATGGGGCAAACAGCGTAAAGCGTAGCGCCCCCGTGCGCCGCTTTGCCTTTGTCATCGGGCTTTTTTTACGGTTTCTTTGCGCTTTCTTTGCAATGTGCGCGCTGAAGACGCCCGCAGGGTTGCCGATAACCTACCGGGTGCATAGAAAAAGGAGCCCTACCTTGTCCAATACCATCACATCCTCGGCGTCGGCCACATCGTCCGGGGGCGGCAGCGACGTCGCCGCGCAAATCAAGAATCTTACCCAGCAAATCACCAAATTGACCAAGCAACTGAAAACTGTCTCCCAGTCCAGCCTGACTGCCGACCTGAAACAGGAGCAGCAACAGCTTATTGAGGCGCAAATCAAAATGCTGGAAGCGCAAATTGCTCAACTGCGCCAGCAGCAGGCCGAAAAATCCGTCGGCACGCAAAAAACCGCCGCGACCGACGAGATTAAAGCCGATGGCGTCAATCGCACCGCCGACGCCGATAAGGTCGACGTGTACATCTAAAGCCGCCGTCCGGCCGCCGGGGCGGGCCCGCTTACCACTCCGGCCAGTCCTGCACTATACTTTACCCTGGTTTGCCGGCCGGGGGGTGTTCCGTTCGGCAATAAAAAACCAATTGGTTCAAAAAATCTTGCTAAGCCCGAAGTGTCGCTATAAATTGAACCAATCGGTTCTAAATAGCCACGACGCTGTCGCCTTCGATTTTCATCACCATCCTGTCAGCGCCATAGCGGCACTTAGCGATATTCCAGACACCAACTCCATAAGGGGACCCATTATGAGCACGATTAACGCAGCGGCTTCAGGACAATTTACGCTAGGCGATATTACCATCAACCGGTTGGGTTTTGGCGCCATGCGCATCACCGGCAACGGCATCTGGGGCGAGCCGGAAGATCGGCAGGCCGCGCTGGATACCCTGCGGCGCCTGCCGGAGCTGGGTGTTAACTTTATCGATACCGCCGACAGTTACGGCCCGGACGTCAGCGAAAACCTGATTCGGGAAGCGCTGTATCCCTATGACGGGTTGCTTATCGCCACCAAGGGCGGCTTAACGCGTCACGGCCCGAATATCTGGCAGCCGGTGGGGCGTCCTGAATATCTGCGTCAGGCGGTTTTGATGAGCCTGCGCAAACTCAAGGTGGAGCAAATCGGGTTATGGCAATTGCACCGGGTGGACGCCAAGGTCCCCGAGGATGAACAGTTCGACGCCATTGCCCAGATGCAAAAAGAAGGGTTGATCCGCCACGTCGGGCTGAGCGAAGTCAACGTGCAGCAAATCAAAAACGCCCAGCGCTTTTTCCCGGTGGTCTCGGTGCAAAATATGTTTAATCTGGTGTCGCGCGGCCACGAAGCCGTGCTGGATTATTGTACTGACAACAATATCGGCTTTATCCCCTGGTTCCCGCTGGCCTCGGGCGAGCTGGCCAATCCCGGATCGATACTTGACACCCTGGCGAAGGAAAAAGGCTTTACTCCCGGGCAGATCGCGCTGGCATGGATATTAAAACGCAGCCCGGTCATGTTGCCCATCCCCGGCACCAGTAAGGTAAAACATCTGGAGGAAAACCTGGCGGCGACCCAGGTGCGCCTGACCGACGAGGAGTTTCGCCTGCTTGATGAGCTGGGCCGTAAAGCGCAGCCCTCCCGGGTGCCGGGCAGCAACTGATCCTTCAGGCTGAGGGAAAACCGGCTATTGTCATGATCCTGCGCCCGTCGCGGCGCAGGTTCCTGTCCCGCGCGCGGATTGCACGCTAAGAAATAAGCGGTCCTTATGTGATGCCGGGTTGATGTTATTAATTACAGTGTTGACATGACGATGGAAAGGGGTAGATTGATTATTAACGCAGGCGAAGGCAGTTTTGAAATACTTAATTAAGCCTGTGTTCCAGAAGATGATGCGATAAAGGCAGCGAAGTGGTAAAAATAGTCGTGATTTAAGGTTTGAGTTTGCCAAACGGCGGACGTCACGATGGTAAATAAGGCCACGTAATAAAGCTTTATCATCGCACAATGGGGTCTTAAATGTTAGCGCGATACAGTAAAGCCTTGTAGTTGAAGTGAATATTCGTGATTGTGGGTTTGTAGCCAAATGATTGAGAATATCACGGAGAAAGTAAGGTCTTGTAACAAAAGTATATATCGCGATGGGTGATGTGCTGTGTTAGTCGGTTGGCGTCTGGACTGATTAACCAATATAAGTGTCGGGAAGCTTTTATTCAGTAATATACCGGAGGATAGCTCGTTATAAATACTTAATGTTCCCGTATGAAAATGTACATCGTTAATGTGGTTTGTGTTAAAAAATTGAAGTATTGAATGTTAAATTTTAAATTCGTAGCACCCTGAAAGCCCTGACCTCACCGTCAGGGCTTTTTTCATGTTTTGCCGCCGCGCTGGCGGAGTATTGTCATAATATCCCCAGCCATGATCTACAATTACCTCAGGTTATGACTCCACCGGAGATGTCCATTATGAAACCTTATATCGTATGCCACATGATGTCGGCAGTGGACGGGCGCAGCCTGACGGATGGCTGGAACCTTGACTACGCCTCGGACTTGTATGAATCCACCGCCGCCACCTTTAAGGCCGATGGCTGGATTTGCGGCCGCGTGACCATGCAGGAAATATCCCACGGCACCGATTATCCCAAGAGGCTGGCGAGCACGCCGCTGCCCCGTACCCATTATTTCGCCAGGCGCGATGCCGAACAGTACGCCATATCCATCGATCCGCGGGGTCTGGTGGCCTGGAAAAGCAATACCGCCCTTAACTCACATGTGATTGAAGTGGTGACAAAACAGGTCCCGGACGATTTTCTGGCCTACCTGCGCTCCATTGAGGTGTCCTATGTGTTTGGCGGCGAACTGGAAATTGATTTGGCGGCGGTGGTTACGCTGCTGGCGGCCGAACTGGGCGTGACCAGGCTGATTGTCGAAGGCGGAGCCCATGTCAGCGGCGCTTTTGTCAACGCGGGCCTGGTGGATGAGGTCAGCGTGCTAATCCTGCCGCTGGTAGACGGACGTCCCGGGCGTCCCTCGTCGTTTGAAATTGCCCGCGAGGCCTGGAAAACGCCGAACTACCTGAAGCTCGCATCGGTGGAAAAAACCGATCACGATGGCGTTTGGCTGCGCTATACCAAAATTTAGCCCGGCCGGTAAACGGCCCAATCCACCCATTTACCGGCGGCGCAAAGACGGCCCGGTGCTATTTAGGCAAAATATCTTTATAGATATGGCCGTCTTTCATGATGATCACGAAATTCTTCCCCGGATCCTCGATAAGCTTGATATTTTCCAGCGGGTCGCCGTCCACCAGCAGCAGATCCGCCAGCGATCCTTCCTCCACCGTGCCGAGCCGGCCGGGATAGGGATTGATAAAACCGGATAATCCCATGAGCTCGCCGTTGTCGCCGGTGGCCATTTTCAGCGTTTCCGCCGGGGTAAACCAGCGTACCAGCTTGGCCAGCTGCGCGCCCTGGCGGCTGGCCACCCGCTGGTCGAACAGCGCGTCGGTGCCGAAAGCCGTCTTGATATGGTATTTACCGGCAAGCCGGTAGGCGTTGCCGGTGCCGGCAAATACCTGCTGGGCTTTTTGCCGGGATAGCTCCGTTGGCAGCGGCGAGGCATCCTCATCGTCGAGCAGCGGCTGGATGCTCAGCCAGATACCTTTGTCCGCCAGTAATTTGGCGGTGTCCTCGTCCATCAGCTGGCCATGCTCGATGTTTTTAACCCCGGCGTCCACCGCCTGGCGTATTGCCGCCGGGGTGTAGGCGTGCACCGTGACATAGGTGCCCCAGTTGGCCGCGGCCTCCACCGCCGCGCGAATTTCCGGCACGGTGTATTGTACCGATTCGAGGGGATTGTACTGCGAGGCCACGCCACCGCCGGCCATCAGCTTGATTTGGCTGGCGCCCTGCCTTAATTGTTCCCTGGCCCGCAGGCGGACTTCGTCGGGGCTGTCGGCGATGGCGGCAATGCCCGTGCGTTCAGAAAAGCTTAAGGGGCCGCCAGGCTGGCGGGGCAGCTCGAACATAAAGCGGAAGTCGCCATGGCCGGAGGTTTGCGAGATAAACGCGCCGGAGGGATAAATGCGCGGGCCTGTAATCAACCCTTCGTCGATGGCGCGCTTGAGGCCGAATACCGGACCGCCGAGGTCGCGCACCGTGGTAAAACCGCGCATCAAGGTGTCGCCGGCCTCGTGCGCCGCGCGCATCTGCAGATAGTCCGGACTGGCGGTCATCAGCATCATCTGCGGGGTTGCCGCCATAAACGCATGCCAGTGCGCGTCGATAAGCCCCGGCATCAGCACGCGCCCATTGCCGGCGATCACCTGGGCATGGTCGCCGTTGTCCACGGCGATGGGGTCGGCGGAGATGCGCGCAATGACGCCGTTCTTGACCAGAACGTTGGCCGGACCGGACAGGGCGGTGCTTTTACCGTCAAAGATGCGGACATCCTGGAATAAGGTCACCTCGTGATTGACCGGCGGCGGCGGGGCTTCTCCGGGAATGGCGAAATCGCCTTCATCCGCCAGGGCGGCAGACGAAAATAAATAGAGTATTCCCACCAGGAGCAGCCAGGGATATTTAGAGGTTTTGCCGTAACCTGGTGAAACAGCGCCGGGCCAGATGGACTGACTGTTATTTATTAAGCTCATAGTTATCGATCCTTAAGGATATTCTTGCGGGAACACGCCGCCGGCGGGTTAATAAAAACGCCATTACTCAATAAACTATGTCACGTCGCTGTATTCTGGTCGTCAATCATTTGCCGTATTTGAGATCGGGTGCGCATTAAAAATGGCGGCTTATTTTCCGTTATTAGATAGGTGAATAAATAATATTATTAAGTATGAACTTTGAGGGCCGCAAAAGAGTGTGTTAATACTTAACGTTGTTTTTTATTCCACCGGCATAACCATGATTGCCGCTGAATAAAAGCCATGTCCGCCGCGCCGCGCCGGCTTTTTGCCACCCTGGCTATATAAGGCGCCGGTATGCAATGGCCTGGGATAGTCGTGGGTTAACCCGTTGATTATACTAGGCGGAGGATAAGGCTATACTGATGACATTAAATCATGAGATATTTTTATCTTATTTGGGATACCTTTCCGGCGGATTTAACAGGCCTGCTGATTTATTCGCCGGGCGGCGGCCAGGGCAAAAGTCGCGACCGGACAGATTTTTTTAACCATCGCCTTTCACTGCCGCGCTGGTTGCGGCCTGGCCGGACCGCGGGATAAACAGCCGGCGTAAACCATTCAGGTCTATTTGGCGCAAATTCTGAAGGACCTTCTTAATTTTTCGTCTGCTTCTGCGCATTTTATTATTATGAAGGGAATTATTGCATTTAGTGACCTTTCCCCGTGCCGTATTATTCCCCGCCGGCGGCGCCCCGGGCCGCGCATAGCGCAATTACCGCCCTCACATTAATAAGCGCGCCAGGCGCTGAAAGAATGTCCGGACAGCTATTGCCACCGGAGCGGGCGGGTGGGACAATCGGCGCCCGCCGGCCAGGACGGTAAGCGCGGGCACGTATGAGACAAAATTATTTTTGGAAACAATGATAAAAAATTTAATTAAAATAGGATTAATGTATTCGTGCACATTTGTCCTCTCCGCCTGCGCCACCCTGTCAAGCATGCCCATTGATAATTCGGCCGTCGAGGGCCTGCGCCTTGCCGGCCACGGCGATTTGCGCGCCCAGGTGGACAGCCTGGCGCTGCCCATGATCGCCGCCGGGCAAACGCCCGGCCTGGTGGTCGGCGTGCTGCGGCCCGACGGCGCCATGGCCACCTTTGGTTATGGCGTTACCGATAAGCGCGGGGGATACCCCGTCCGGGGCGATACGCTCTTTGCCGTCGGATCGGTGAGCAAGGGATTCCTTGCCGAGGTGACGGTCATTCTGGTTAATAAGGGCCTCTTGCGCTGGGATGAGACGCTGGAGACGCTATTACCGTCGACCGTGCCGCTCAGCCCGGACGCGCGCAATATTACCCTGCTGCAATTAGTCACCCATACTTCCGGCCTGCCAAGGCAAATGTTTTCCCTAGAGATATTAACTTCTTTCGTTCATTATTTATTTACCGGCGAGAATTTCTACTCTTCGCTGGATAATGACCGGCTGATGGATGCGCTGGCCGGTTTTCATCGTCCCGCCCGCCTGGAACCGCGCTATTCCAACCTGGGCTATGCCTTGCTGGATTATATCCTGCAGCGCCGCGGCGGAAAAAAAGTCACAGAGCTGCTGGCGGAAAATATTACCGGGCCGCTGGGCCTGGAGCATACCGGCTACGACGCCGGCTCATTGCCTGGTTATGCGCGCCGGGCCATCGGCCACGCGGGCGATCAACCCAAGTTTATCCGCCGCGGGCAGGCGGTGCCCGACTGGCATTTTTCATCGTATATGGTGGGCGCCGCCGGGCTGTACACCAATGCCGACGACCTGCTGCTGTATGCGCGCGCACATCTGCGCCCCACCGGTTATCCCGCCTTGGACGCGGCGCTGCGGGACTCCCTTAGCGTACGTTATAGCCGTACGCGGGAAGCCGCGGCGCTGGGCTGGATCGTCGATGATCTCGGCGCGCAGAAAATTACCTACCAGGTCGGTTTTATCGGCGGCTATTCCAGCTATATCGGGCTGGACACGCGGCATAACATCGCGGTGGTGGTGCTGCAAAACAGCTTTAACTGGACCAATAATATCGGCCATCGGCTGCTGCAGCGCATGGGCGAGGCGGAGGATGAAAAGGCCCGCGCGTCGCAAACGCGGGCCACGCCCCCGGCCCATTGACGCCAAAAACGGCGCCATGGCCGGCGCTGGCGACTTTCGCCGGCTTGGCATATACCTAACAGTATCGTGCTTAAACCAGCATCGCGTCGGCGCAGCCGGGAAGGAGGAGCCTCCCGGCGGATATTAAGGGTCTTTTATGAATCATGAGCATAAATGGTGGCATCGTTCCGTAGTCTATCAAATTTATCCCCGCAGTTTTTATGACGCCGACGGCGACGGTATCGGCGATCTGGCGGGCATTATCCGCAAACTGGATTACCTGGCGCTGCTGGGCGTGGGCGTCCTGTGGTTATGCCCGGTATACGCGTCGCCCAACGATGACAACGGCTATGACATTGCCGATTATTACCGCATCATGGACGAGTTCGGCACCATGGACGATATGGATCTGCTGATCGCCGAAGCCGGCAGGCGCGGCATGAAGATCATGATGGACGTGGTGGCTAACCATACCAGCGACGAGCACCGCTGGTTTTGCGAGGCGCGTACATCGCCGGATAATCCTTATCATGATTATTATATCTGGACCAAGCAACCCAACGATCTCATGTCGGTATTTGGCGGCAGCGCCTGGCAATATGAACCACGGCTCGATGAATATTACCTGCATCTGTTCTCGCGCAAACAGCCGGACCTGAACTGGGCTAATCCCCAGGTGCGCCGGGAAATCGTCGATGTGCTGACCTTCTGGCTGGAAAAAGGCGTGGGCGGCTTTCGCTTCGATGTCATCGATTTGATCGGCAAAATCCCTGAACAGCGCATCATCGCCAACGGTCCCCGGTTGCATGACTACGTGCTGGAACTCAATGAAGACGGCTTCGGTCAGTATGACGATATCCTGACCGTCGGCGAAGCCTGGGGAGCCACCCCGCAGACCGGGGTGCGCTGGAGCGATCCCGAGAGCCGGCAACTGAGCATGATCTTCCAGTTTGGCCACCTGACGCTGGATCAGGCCCGGGTCGGTGGCGAAAAATGGGATATCATCCCCTATGACCTGCGTGAGCTGAAAACCGTGTTAAGCCGCTGGCAGACCGAACTGTACGGCCGCGGCTGGAACAGCCTGTTCTGGAACAACCATGACCTGCCGCGGGCGGTGTCGCGGTTTGGCGATGACGGCCGGTATCGGGTTGAAAGCGCCAAAATGCTGGCCACGGTGTTGCACGGCATGGCGGGCACGCCCTATATCTACCAGGGCGAGGAGATCGGCATGACCAACGTGCGTTTTGCCGCTATCGCCGATTACCGCGATATTGAAACCCTGAACATGTACCGCGACCGCCTGGCGGCCGGGTACCGGCCCCATGGCGTCATGGCGGCGATCTACGCCAAGAGCCGCGATAACGCCCGCACCCCCATGCAATGGGATACCAGCGAGCATGCCGGTTTCAGCGCCGGCACGCCGTGGATAAAGGTAAACCCCAACTATTGGGACATCAACGCCTTGTCGGCGGTGGAGGATAAGGATTCGGTATTCCATTATTACCGGCGGCTGGTGGCGCTGCGCAAGACGGCGGACTGGCTGGTCTACGGCAGTTATGAACTGCTGTTGCCCGACCACGGCCAGCTGTTTGCCTATTGCCGGCGGTATGAACGCGAGGAATATCTGGTGTTCGGCAATTTCAGCGGCCTTACGCTTACCATCGACCCGGCGGAACTGCGCCTTGGCGCGCGATCGGTCCCGCTGCTCAATAACTATCCCGACCCGACCCTGGGGGAAAACGGCGTTATCCGCCCGTGGGAAACGGCCATTATCAAGCTGTAGCGCCCGCGTCCGCGTCGATATCCGCCTTGTTCCTGACAAACACCGGAATGGTGTCGATAGGGGTCGCCACCTCGATCCAGGCGCCGCCGGGGTGGGTCCGGCCGGTGAAAAAATCCCGCCAGCGCATACCCTGGGGCAGCGGCGGCAGATAGACGCGCCGGGATGCCATCCCCGCCTCCAGCACCGGCGCCACCAGGATATCCGGCCCGAACAGATACTGATCCTCGATTGACCAGCAGGGCTCATCCTGCGGAAAATCGTAAAACAGCGGGCGCATCACCGGCGTGCCTTTGTCATGGGCCGCCACCATCTGGCGCTGGATATAGGGCCGCAGGCGCTCGCGGATATGCAGCCAGCGCGACAGAATGCGGTAATTCCGTTCGCCGAAGCTCCACAGCTCGTTTGCCGAGCCGCTGTTGCACTGTTCGACGCCGTCGCGGAACTTTTCCGGCGGATCGATTTGCGGCTCGCGACAGCCGTGCAGGCGCATGACCGGGCAGAACACGCCCCACTGGAACCAGCGCACCAGCAGTTCCAGAAAGCCGGGGTCGTGGATGTCCCCGCCCTGGAAACCGCCGATATCCGTCGTCCACCAGGGGATGCCCGCCAGCCCCATATTCAACCCGGCGACCACCTGGATACGCAGTGAAGTGAATGAGGAATGCACGTCTCCCGACCAGGCGAGCGCGTCGAAGCGCTGGCTGCCGGCCCAGGCGCAGCGCACCAGGTTGACGATGCCGGTTTGCCCCTCCCGGCGCTGTCCGTCATACAGGCATTGGGTGAAGTTCTGCGGATAGACATTGCCGACTTCAAGCGCAGTGCCCATGGCATAACGATAATTATCGAAGTGGTAGGTGCGGTATTCCGGCTCCGCCATATCCAGCCAGAACAGGCGAATGCCGATATCGTAGTAGTTTTTTTTGATTTTTTTCCAGACATACGCGCGCGCCTTGGGGTTGGTGGGATCAAAAAACGTGGTGCTGCCGCGCGAGTCGAGATTGATGGGCACCCCGCGGTCGGTGCGCACCAGCAGTCCCTTGGTTTCCATATCGGCAAAACTGTCGGCCCGGCTGTCGACGGTCGGCCAGATGGAGACCATGAGCTCAATGCCCATGGCGCGCAGCTCGTCCACCATGCCCTTGGGGTCCGGCCAGTCGCGTTGATCAAAACACCAGGTGCCCTGGATGGGCCAATGGAAGGAGTCGATCACCAGCACCGATAGCGGCAGCCCGCGCCGCCGGTACTCCCGCGCCACCGCCAGTACTTCCTCCTGGGTGCGGTAGCGCAGCTTCGATTGCCAAAAGCCGGTGGCGAATTCCGGCATCACCGAGACCGTGCCGGTGGCCCGGGCATAGTTTTCCTCGATGGCGGCCGGGCTGTCGCCGGCGGTAATCCAGTAATCCAGCCGGTCGGTGACCCGCGCGCGCCAGACCGTCTGGTTGGCGGCGAAATGGACTTCGCCCACCGCCGGATTGTTCCATAAAAAACCGTAGCCGAGGCTTGAAAGCATAAAGGGCACGCTGGACTGCGAATTGCGCTGGGCCAGCTCCAGCAGGCAGCCTTTGAGATCCAGCATGCCCTGCTGATATTGCCCCATGCCGTAGATTTTCTCGCCGCGCCGCGCTTCAAAAAACTGCGTCAGCTGATATTTGCCGCCGGGAATGGGATTGAACTCCCGCGCCTCGATTTCCAGCGGGCTGATATATTTGTCCTTATCGGTCTCGCCCGGTTCTATGCCGTCGGTGGTGCGCTGGCGCCACTGTTCGGCCAGCAGCAGCTCGCCGCGCTGGTTGTAGAACGCCAGCCGGCCGCGCTTATCGATTTCCGCCCTGATCTTGCCGTTAACCAGGGTCACCCGCCCATCGGTATGCGTGATGACCGGCCTGGATTTTTTTTTCACCGGCAGCAGCGCCCAATCCTGCTGCATATCCAGTTTGGCATAGTAGCTGACCCTGACCCGCAGGCTGTCTTCGCCCCAGGCCTCCATGATTAACTGCTGGCCGCTGGCGCGCCAGTACACCTTATTATTTCTGATGGCAAAGTTAGACATGCGCTACCCCTGTTACCTCCATCCCCTGTTTACTATAGCAACCGCGACGGTAAATGCATGGGCGCGGCCGGGACCGGCACCGGCACCGCTTTGCGCCCCGGGCGGGCGCGGGCGCCGATCGCGGCGTTCGATTTTTCCGAAACTGTCCGGCATGCGCGCTATTTACTGGCTATAGGGTCACCCGCTCTATATAACTATTAGATAAGGTTGCTTATTATTTGGATAACGGGGCGGGCGCTGATGCTGACACTGCGGCAGTTACGTCATTTTATTGCGGTGGCCGAGGCCGGCTCCATTTCCGGCGCCGCCCAGGCCACCTTCGTCGCCCAGTCCTCGCTGACGCTGGCGGTGCAGCAGTTGGAGGAGGAACTGGAGGCGCCGCTGTTCGAACGGCACGCCAAAGGCATGACGCTCACCCATCAGGGCCACCAGTTCCTGCGCCAGGCCAACCTGATCCTGGCGACGGTGGATAATGCCAAATTCAGCGTCAAGCAGGGCATGGCGCGCCTGAGCGGCAACCTGACCCTGGGGGTGACCAGCCTGGTGTCCGGGTATTTTTTAGTGGATATGCTGACCCGGTTCCGCGCCTGTTATCCCGAGGTGACGGTGCAGATTATTGAAGATGAACGCCGTTATATCGAGCATCTGCTGGTCAACGGCGAGATCGATATCGGCGTGCTGATCTTAAGCAACCTGGAGGACCGCCACGCCCTGCAGACCGAAGTGTTGGTCCATTCCCCGTACCGGTTATGGCTGCCGCCGCTGCATCCGCTGTTGGAGCAGGAAGCCATTTCCCTGGGCGATGTGGCGCCCTATCCGCTGGTGCAGCTCAACGCCGATGAAATGGAAAGGCACGCCAGGCAAATCTGGGCCAGGGCCGGGCTGCATCCCTGCATCGCCATGCGCACCGCGTCCACCGAGGCGGTGCGCAGCATGGTGGCCGCCGGGCTCGGCGTGTCGATCCAGCCGGACATGGCCTACCGTCCCTGGTCGCTGGAAGGCAGCATGATTGAGGCCCGCCAGTTGTCGGATCTGAATGAACATCTCAATATCGGCCTGGCCTGGCGGCGGGGCAACAGCCGGCCGGAGCTGGTGACGCCGTTCCTGGCGCTGGCGCGCGAAAAGACGTCGGCGCGCAAGGTTTCGCTTTAATCGAACGGGGCGTTCGTTATTTAGAATTTGTCGCTGGCAGGCCTGCGGGATAGTCTCAATGTGTAAGCAATTGTACCTACGTTGTTAACACCCGCGCCAATCCCCGAGGGCAACGCCGTGACCGACCTTTCCCTGTTAAGCGAGACCCGTTGGCTCAACTTCATCGACGGCGCAACCGTCGCCGGCGAAGGTGCCGCGCAGCCGATTATCAATCCCGCCACCGGCGCGGTCATCCTTGCGCTTAACGAAGCCGGCGAGGAGCAGGTGATCGGCGCGGTTAACGCCGCGCATCGCGCCTTTGCGCACTGGTCCGCCACCACCCCGGCCTTTCGCGCCGGCATCCTGCTGGAGATCGCGGCCGTCATCGACCGCCACGCCGGCCTGCTGTCCGGGCTGGAAGCGCTGAACTGCGGCAAGCCCCTGCACCAGGCGCGGCAGGACGATATCGCCGCCGCCGCCGACGTGTTCCGCTTTTTTGCCGGGGCAGTGCGTTGCCAGCAAGGGCAATTGGGCGGGGAGTATATCGCCGGCCATACCTCGATGCTGCGCCGCGACCCGCTCGGCGTGGTGGCCTCCATTGCGCCCTGGAACTACCCGCTGATGATGGCCGCCTGGAAAATAGCCCCGGCGCTGGCGGCGGGCAATACGTTGGTCTTCAAGCCCTCCGAACATACCCCGCTATCGATCCTGGCGCTGATGTCCCGGCTGGACGGCCTGCTTCCCCCCGGCGTGGTTAATGTTATCTCCGGCCGCGGCGAGACCACCGGCGCGGCGCTGGTCAATCATCCCCTGGTGCGCATGATTTCCGTGACCGGCGATACCGTCACCGGTCAGAAGATCCTCCAGGCGGCGGTCGGCGGCATCAAGCGTACCCATCTTGAGCTGGGAGGCAACGCGCCGGTGATTGTCTGCGACGACGCGGATCTGCAGGCGGTGGTGGAGGGGATCCGCCGCTATGGCTATTACAACGCCGGCCAGGACTGCACCGCCGCCTGCCGCATCTACGCCCAGGCCGGCATCTACTCCCGGCTGGTGGACGCGCTGGGGGAGGCGGTGGCCGGCCTGCGTTATGCCCGGCCCGATGATGCAGACAATGAGCTTGGTCCGTTGATTTCTTCGCGTCAGCGCGACCGGGTGGCCAGTTTTATCGAACGCGCGCTGGAGCAGCCGCATATCTCCCTGGTCACCGGCGGCCAGGCCCACGCCGGCCCCGGCTTTTATTACCCGCCCACGCTGCTGGCCGGCTGCCTGCAGCACGATGAGGTCATCAAAAAAGAGGTGTTCGGCCCGGTGGTCAGCGTCACCCGCTTCGAGGATATCGCCCAGGCGCTGGCCTGGGCCAACGACTCGGAGTACGGCCTGGCGTCCTCGGTCTGGACCCGTGATGTCGACCTGGCGTTTTTCCTGGCCTCGAAGCTGCAATACGGCTGTACCTGGATCAATACCCATTTCACCCTGGTCAGCGAGATGCCCCACGGCGGCCTGAAGGGTTCGGGCTACGGCAAGGATCTTTCCGGCGAGGCATTGCAGGAGTACAGCGTGGTGCGCCATATCATGGCCAAATTCGATACCCGTTTTCCCACCCGCCCCCCGACCCCGAGACAGGAGACAGGCAATGAATAAAATAATGCGGTCAAGCGCCTTATGTATCAGCGTGTTATGTATCAGCGCCCTGGCCCGGGCCGCCGATCTTCCCACCCGGCTGGGTGAAAACGAAGGGCGGGTGGATATCATCGCCTGGCCCGGTTATATCGAGCGCGGCCAGACCGACAAGCAGTATGACTGGGTGACGGCGTTTGAAAAGGAAACCGGCTGCCAGGTCAACGTCAAGACCGCCGCCACCTCCGACGAGATGGTCAGCCTGATGGCCAAGGGCGGCTACGATCTGGTCACCGCCTCCGGGGACGCCTCGCTGCGCCTGATCCTCGGCAAACGCGTCCAGCCGATCAATACCGCCCTGATCCCCAACTGGAGCAAGATCGATCCGCGCCTGACGGGCGGCGCCTGGTATAACGTCGACGGCAAAACCTATGGCGCCCCTTATCAATGGGGACCCAATCTGCTGATGTACAATACCCGGGTATTCACCACGCCGCCGGACAGCTGGTCGGTGGTGTTCGAGCCGCAAAACCTGCCGGACGGCAAAAGCAATAAGGGCCGGGTACAGGCTTACGACGGCCCGATCTATATCGCCGACGCGGCGCTGTACCTGAAAAGTACCCAGCCGCAGCTCGGCATCAAGGACCCCTACCAGCTCAATGAAACCCAGTACCAGGCGGTGCTGGCGCTGCTTAAACAGCAGCATCCCCTGATTCACCGCTACTGGCACGACACCTCGGTGCAAATGAGCGATTTTAAAAACGAAGGGGTGGTGGCGTCCGGCGCCTGGCCTTATCAGGCCAATGCCCTGGCGGGCGAGGGGCAGCCGATCGCCACGGTGATCCCGAAAGAAGGGGTTACCGGCTGGGCGGATACCACCATGCTGCACAGCGATGCCGCCCATCCCAACTGCGCCTACCGCTGGATGAACTGGTCGCTGGAGCCGAAAGTGCAGGGGGATGTCGCCGCCTGGTTCGGGTCGGTGCCGGCGGTGCCGGAAGGCTGCAAGGCCAGTACCCTGCTGGGGAGCAAAGGGTGTGAAACCAACGGCTTCAGCCAGTTCGACAAAATCGCCTTCTGGAAAACGCCGATGGCGAAGTGCGACAGCGGCAACGGCGGCCAGTGCGTATCCTACAGCCGCTGGACCCAGGATTATATCGCCATGATGGGCGGCCGTTAGGGCGCCGGTAATTTGCCCGCGGCGCCTGCGCCGGGGCGCCAGCAGGAGGGGCCATGATGAACAGTGCGGTGAGCCTGGATAACGTAACGCGCCGTTTTAACGGCGTTGCCGCCGTGGACGGGGTATCGCTGGATATTCCCGACGGGGAATTTTTCGCGCTGCTGGGGCCGTCGGGTTCCGGCAAAAGCACCTGCCTGCGCCTGATTGCCGGCTTTGAGCAGCCGGACGGCGGCGTTATCCGGCTGCACGGCGTCGACACCGCCAACCTGCCGCCCTATCAGCGCGACGTCAATACCGTGTTCCAGGATTATGCCCTGTTTCCCCATATGTCGCTGCTCGACAACGTGGCCTATGGCCTGATGGTCAAAGGGGTGGGGCGCGCCGAGCGCATGGCCCGGGCCCGGGCCGCGCTGGCGCGGGTGGCGCTGGGCGATGTGCACGATCGCAAGCCGGCCCACCTTTCCGGCGGCCAGCGCCAGCGGGTGGCGCTGGCGCGCGCGCTGGTCAACGAACCGCGCATCCTGCTGCTGGACGAACCGCTGGGGGCGCTGGATCTTAAGCTGCGCGAACAGATGCAGGGCGAGCTGAAAACCCTGCAGCGCGAGCTGGGAATCACTTTTATTTTTGTCACCCACGATCAGGGCGAGGCGCTTTCCATGTCCGACCGGGTGGCGGTATTTAACCAGGGACGCATTGAACAGGTGGATACGCCGCGCCGGCTTTATCTTCAGCCCAGGAGCCGGTTCGTCGCCAATTTTGTCGGCAGCGCCAATGTGATTGGCGGCGAGCTGGCCCGGGAACTGACCGGCGAAAACGGCCTGTTCGCCGTGCGCCCGGAGTTTGCCCGCATCAGCGTAGCGGGTGCGCCCGCGCCGGCCGGCGAGCTGTCGGTTAGCGGCGTTGTGAGCAATATCCTGTTTCAGGGGGCGATGACCCGCTATGAGCTGGTGTTGGCGGAGGGAACCCATTTTTCCATCAGCGAGACCCACCCGGTTCGTTCATCCGGCCAGGAAGGGATTGCCCTCGGCCAGCGGCTGACCGCGTCCTGGTCCCGGGCGGCCATGACCGTCCTCGAGGAGTAAGGAGTATGGCTATGAGCCTGGCCGATCGGCCGCAAACCGCCCGGCGCCCGGGCCGCGCGATAGCGACATTCCTCTACCGCCGGCCGGCGGTGCTGCTGGCGTTACTGCTGCTGCCGCCGCTGATGTGGTTTGTCATCATTTACCTGGGCGCCTTGCTCAGCCTGCTGTGGCAGGGCGCCTATACCTTTGACGATTTCACCATGACCGTGCTGCCGGAGCTGACCACGGCCAATATCCTCGCGCTGTTCAGTCCGGCCAACTACGACATTATCCTGCGCACCCTGGCGATGGCGGTGGCGGTCACGCTTGCCAGCGCGCTGCTGGCGTTTCCCATCGCCTGGTATATGGCGCGTTATACCAGCGGCCGCTGGAAGGCGTTTTTTTATATTGCGGTGATGATGCCGATGTGGGCCAGCTATATCGTTAAGGCGTATGCCTGGACGCTGCTGCTGGCCCATGACGGCGTGTTGCAGTGGTTTTTACAGCATCTCGGCCTGCAGCCGGCGCTGCAGGCGGTGCTTACCCTGCCGGGCATCGGCGGCAGCACCCTGTCCACCTCCCATTTGGGCCGCTTTATGGTGTTTGTGTATATCTGGCTGCCGTTTATGATTTTGCCGATCCAGGCGGCGCTTGAGCGCCTGCCGCCGTCGCTGCTGATGGCCTCCGCCGATCTTGGCGCCCGTCCGGACCAGACGTTGCGCTATGTGGTGCTGCCGCTGGCGGTGCCGGGCATTGCCGCCGGCTCCATTTTTACCTTTTCGCTGACCCTGGGCGATTTTATCGTGCCGCAGCTGGTGGGGCCGCCGGGTTATTTTATCGGCAGCATGGTTTACGCCCAGCAGGGCGCCATCGGCAATATGCCCATGGCGGCGGCGTTTACGCTGGTGCCGATGGTGTTGATCGGTTTGTATCTTACCCTGGCCAAACGTCTGGGGGCCTTCGATGCGCTCTGATCGCGCGCCGCTGGCGCTGAGGCTTGCCGCCTGGGGCGGTATCCTGTTCCTGCATTTTCCCCTGGGGATCATTGCCCTGTACGCCTTTAACATCGAGGACGCGGCGTTCAGTTTTCCGCCGCGGGGATTTACCCTGCACTGGTTTGAACTGGCCGCCGGGCGCCCGGATATTTTGTCCGCCCTGTGGCTGTCCCTGCAGGTGGCCTGCCTGGCGACCCTGATTGCCCTGCTGCTGGGCACCCTGGCGGCGGCGGCTTTGTACCGGCGGGATTTTTTGGGCAAACAGGCCATCGCCATGATGATGGTGCTGCCCATCGCCCTGCCGGGCATTATCACCGGCATCGCCCTGCTGTCCGCTTTCAAGGCGCTGGATATCAGCCCCGGCCTGATGACCATCGTTATCGGCCATGCCACTTTCTGCGTGGTGATTGTTTTCAATAACGTTATCGCCCGGCTGCGCCGCACCTCTTTTAGCCTGATCGAGGCGTCGATGGACCTGGGCGCCGACGGCTGGCAGACCTTCCGCTATGTGGTGATGCCGGGGCTGTCCTCGGCGCTGCTGGCCGGCGGCATGCTGGCGTTCGCGCTGTCGTTTGACGAAATTATCGTCACCACCTTCACCGCCGGCCATGAGCGCACGCTGCCGCTGTGGCTGATGAACCAACTGGGTCGTCCGCGCGATGTGCCCATCACCAATGTCGTTTCCCTGCTGGTCACCCTGGTGACCATGCTGCCGATACTCCTGGCCTATTACCTGACACGCGGCGGCGAGGGCGTGGCGGGCAGCGGCAAATAACCCAAGGACTCTCCTATGCATGACACATTATTGATAGACGGCAGGTCGGTGACGGGCGCGGGCAAACCGACGCCGGTGATAAACCCCGCCACCGGCGAAACGATTATCACCATTAACGAGGCCAGCCTGGAGCAGGTGGACGCGGCGGTGCTGGCGGCGGACGCGGCGTTTGAAACCTGGGGGCAAACCACGCCGAAAACCCGCGCCACGCTGTTGCTGCAATTGGCCGACGCCATCGAGCGCCACGGCGAGGCGCTGGCGCGCCTGGAATCCCTGAACTGCGGCAAGCCGTACCACTGCGTTATCAACGATGAAATCCCGGCGGTGGCGGACGTATTCCGTTTCTTTGCCGGCGCGAGCCGCTGCCTCGGCGGCAGCGCCGCCGGGGAATATCTGGAAGGGCATACCTCCATGATCAGGCGCGATCCCATCGGCGTCATCGCCTCCATCGCGCCCTGGAACTATCCGCTGATGATGGCGGCGTGGAAACTGGCGCCGGCGCTGGCCGCCGGCAATTGCGTGGTGTTCAAGCCCGCCGAGCAGACGCCGCTGACCGCGCTGTTCCTGGCGCAGCTGATGGCGCCGATCTTGCCGGCGGGGGTGGTTAACGTGCTGTTCGGCACCGGCGCGGAAATGGGCGACGCCCTGACCGGCCATGAGCGGGTGCGCATGGTATCGCTGACCGGTTCGATTGCCACCGGCGCGCATATCCTGTCCCATACCGCCGGGGGGATCAAAAAGACCCATATGGAGCTGGGCGGTAAGGCGCCGGTGATTGTGTTTGACGATGCCGACATCGACGAGGTGGTGGACGGTGTGCGCACCTTTGGATTTTATAATGCCGGCCAGGACTGCACCGCCGCCTGCCGGCTGTATGTGCAGCGTGGCGTTTACGATGCGCTGGTGGACGCCTTGGGCAAAAGCGTCGCCACCCTTAAAACCGGCGATCCGGCCGATGCCGGCACTGAACTGGGGCCGTTGATTACCGCTGAGCACCTGCGGCGGGTTAGCGGGTTTGTCGAGCGCGCCAGGGCGTTGGCGCATATCCGGGTGATTACCGGCGGCGCGCCGATCGACGGACCCGGGTTCTATTTTGCCCCCACGGTGCTGGCCGATGCGCGCCAGGAGGATGAAATTGTCCAGCGCGAAGTGTTCGGGCCGGTGGTGACCGTCACGGTCTTTGACGACGAAGCGCAGGCGATACGCTGGGCCAACGCCTCCCCCTACGGCCTGGCCTCGTCGGTATGGACGCGGGATATCGGCCGCGCCCATCGGGTTAGCGCCCGTTTGCAGTACGGCTGCACCTGGGTCAACACCCATTTTATGTTGGTCAGCGAAATGCCCCACGGCGGCCAGAAGCTGTCCGGCTTCGGCAAGGATCTGTCGATGTACGGGCTGGAAGATTATACCGCGGTGCGGCATGTTATGATTCGCCATTAGCCGCGGCTTATCACTCCGGTCGGCGGCGGGAATAGGGTTTTTCGCCGCCGCGCCGGGGCCGCGAAAAAATTGCCATAAAAAGCGCTGCCATCGACATAAAAAGATTGCCGTTCCGCTCCGCGTCTGTTATAAAATTCTGCGTTCAAATATTATTGGCTAAATATCACTGGTCAATTGCACCTATTTAATGCAGGCGCGATCTATTATGGTGCATGGTTATTTTCGCAATAAATCCCCCTTATATTTCCTTTGGCAGTAATCAGCATTTCCGGCCGCAGTTCTTCTCTCTCCCTATGTGAATAACTTTTTTTATTGGTCTTATTTATATTTTGTTCTAAACCTAAGCATGTAGTTACAGTTGGCCCGGACGCTGCATCTGTCAGATCGATATCATATGATATCTCCTTCCAAGGAGCTTATTTTGTCTCGTTCAACCCCCATGCTTACCCCGTTAGAATGTACTCAGCAGGCGCTTTCGTGGATTGAGAAAAAAACGCTGACGCATGATGAGATGGTTAACCTGAATAAGGAAGTGATAAACAATTTTAAAGAGTATGTGAATCCTGGTTTTCTCGATTACCGTAAATCCGTGACGGTAGGCGGGGATTACGGAGCCGTAGAATGGCGGGCCGGCGGTCTTAATACGCTGGTCGACACCCAGGGCAGGGAATATATCGATTGCCTGGGTGGTTTCGGCATATTTAACGTGGGGCACCGTAATCCAAAAGTTCTTTCCGCCGTCGAAAACCAACTGGCGAAACAACCGCTGCATAGCCAGGAACTGCTTGATCCGCTGCGCTCCATGCTCGCCAGGACCCTGGCGGCGGTCACCCCCGGCACGCTGAAATACAGTTTTTTCAGCAACAGCGGCACCGAGGCCGTCGAGGGCGCGCTGAAGCTGGCCAAGGCGTATCAAACCCCGCGCGGCAAAACCACCTTTATCGCCGCCACCGGCGCCTTTCACGGCAAAACCCTCGGCGCGCTGTCCGCCACCGCCAAATCCACCTTTCGCCGTCCTTTTATGCCGATGCTGCAGGGTTTCGATCATGTGCCGTTCGGCGATATCGGGGCGATGCGCGATCATGTCTATCGCTGCCGGTCCACCGGCGCGGACGTGGCGGCGGTTATCCTGGAGCCTATCCAGGGGGAGGGCGGGGTCATTATTCCGCCGGAGGGATACCTGACGGCGGTGCGGGCGCTGTGCGACGAGGTGGGCGCGCTGCTGATCCTCGACGAAGTGCAGACCGGCATGGGCCGCACCGGCCGGATGTTTGCCTGCGAGCACGAAGGCGTGCAGCCGGATATCCTGTGCCTGGCCAAGGCGCTGGGCGGCGGCGTAATGCCGATCGGCGCCACCGTCGCCACCGAAGAGGTATTCTCGGTGCTGTTCGAGAACCCGTTTTTGCATACCACCACTTTTGGCGGCAATCCGCTGGCCTGCGCGGCGGCCCTGGCGACCATTAACGTGCTGCTGAGCGAGGATTTGCCGGCGCAGGCGGCGCTTAAGGGCCAGATTTTGCTTAGCGGTTTCGCCCGGCTGGCGTCGGCGTATCCAGAGTTTATGGTGGAGGCGCGCGGGCGCGGGCTGTTGCAGGCATTGGAATTCAGACGCAACGATATCGGTTATGCCTTTGCCCAGGGTATGTTCCGTCATCAAATCCTGGTGGCGGGTACGCTGAACAATTCCAAAACCATCCGCATCGAGCCGCCCCTGACCATTACCCCCGAGTATTGCCAGCAGGTGCTGGCGGTAGCGGAACGGGTACTGGACCAGATGCGCGGCAAGGAACCGGCCCATTACAAAACGCCGGCGACGACGGTGGCGCAGCCGCAAACGCAGGCACACATACCGTTCCCCTTGGCCGCCTCGACCGGCCTGACCGCATAAGACGGACCCGCCGTTGGCGCTTGCGGGAGGGGTTGCCGTGTCGGCGCGGGTTTTGCCTAGGCGGCATAAAGCTTACTCCTAGGCGCCCCCCCACCGGTTCGGCATAAATCCCGCGGTAAGCGTCGTGATGCTCAGCCGACCGGCATCACCTGGCGGCCCAGCTGTTCATTGACCACCTGCGCCATGGCCAGATAAATGGCGCTGGCGCCGCAGAACAGGCCTTCATAGCCGGCAATGACGATGATCTGATGATTGCCGGTAATATTGCCGGCGGCCAGCAGGGCGAACAGCACGGTCAGGCTGCCGAACACGATTTGCAGGCCACGGCTGGATTTAAGGGTGCCCAAAAACATAAACAGGGTAAAAATGCCCCACAGCGCCAGATAAACGCCTAAAAATACCGCGTCGCTCGGCTCGGCCAGGCCCATGCGCGGCAGCATCAGAATCCCCACCAGGCTCAGCCAGAACGCGCCGTACGAGGTAAACGCCGTGGTGCCGAAGGTATTGCCGTGCTTATATTCCATGATACCGGCGATGATTTGGGCAATGCCGCCGTAAAAAATCCCCATACTGATAATGATCGAGGTTAAAGGGAAAAAACCGGCGTTATGCAGGTTTAGCAAGACGGTGGTCATCCCAAAGCCCATTAATCCCAGCGGGCCGGGGTTCGCCAACTTAAAGGTATGCATATATCCTCAGCAGAAAAAAGCAAAATGAAGTGGACTGACTGTCCTGTTGCGTCCCGCGACGGCGCAGATGGCTCTGCGGCCGAAGGAGGGCTGCGGCATCATAATGACCTTGCACGGCTGAAACAATGATTTAGATTAGTGCCGGGTGATTTTTGCCGGTTTTTGCCGGCCGGAAAAAAAAGGTGCGCCTGGGCGCACCAATATTCTGCCAAATATCAGCAGTATCGGGATAACCTTACCCCTTGCCTTTTACACTACTGATAAATGTTTGCCGCGCCGATGACGATCCCAGCCGCTCCGCTTCGTTGAGCAGCTTCAGCGCCTTATCGATATTACCGTCGCGCACCGCTTGTTTAATGGCTTGATTAAAATAGCTCTCGGTATCGTTAAGCATCGGCGCGGCCGGTCCCGCTGCCGCTGCCTGGGGCGCCGGCGGCGCGGTATTGCCGACCACGACCGGCTGCGTCTCGGGGCCGGAGAAGATCTGGCCGATGGTGATATTGCCGCTCTTCTGTTCCGCCTCCACTTTTAACCTGATGGTGCCGGTGTCGCTATGGCGGCCGATGGGATCGGGAATATCGGGCACCGCATTACCGACGCCCTCGGCGTAGGCCTTGGCCGGATTGGTCATGGTGGTGGTGGTCAGCAGGTCCTGGCGGGTGGTGTAGATCAGCAGGTAGATTTGTTTCTGTCCCAGGGCGGGAGTGAGCTTAAGCGTGCCTTCCAGCCGGTCCATCGACATGCCGCCCGGTTTTTCATAGGGGAAATAGCTGCTGGGGAAAAACGCCGCCGGACGCAGTTGTTCATCCAGCACCAGCACGTTGGGGGCATAGATCGACTGGCCTTTAGCCAGGCTGCTGAGGGTGATGGCCAGCGATCCGCGGTTGGCCGGCAGCGTAATGGCGGCCACCGGCCCGGTGATATCGCCCATCTGGATGCGGGGCGAGGCGGCGTCGAGAATGATTTCCTGCCTGGCCGGGGGCATCAGCGTCTGCCAGGGCAATTGCCGCAAGGTGGACTGCGGTATCACCGGCGCCACCGACATATCTTGGGGGTTGGTCAGGGTATCCGCCAGCGTGGTGGCCGGCAGGGTGGCGCTCAGTGCGGCCATCAGGCACAGGGAAAGTATTTTTATTTTCATTATTATCGCCTTTTCAGCGTGACGAGCGACGGGCCGTCGCCGGGCAAGTAGCGCCGGCCCGCCAGGTACTATCCCACGCGTCCTACCCCCGGGGGCGGGACGCGCCGGGGATTATTTCCACCAGGCTTCCATCTGCACGCCGAAGGAGACTTCATCATCCTTACCGCGGCTGAAGGTGGTCGAGCTGTTATCGCTATACGCGATGCCGTTGGTAAAACCGGCGTCGTTATTGCCATAACCCCATTTTTCATTCCATTTGGCGTAGGTGGCGAACAGGCGGATCGCCGGACGGGAGAAGATGCTGTCCCCGGCCTGCCACTGCTGCGCCAGCGTCACTTTATACTGATCGTTGCGATCGCTGGTGCGCTGGGATTTGACATTGTCGTAGCCGACTTCCAGCAGGGTGCTCATGATCGGGGTCCATTTGTACATCGGGCGTATGCCGACGGTGTACCAGGTGGTGCCGTTATTGTTATCGCGGTCGATATCCTGATACATGCCGACGTACATCATTGCCCACTTGTCGTTGAAGTCCAGGCCGCCGTGATCCAGCACGCGGATCATATGGCCGTCGTTATCGACGTAGGAGCCGTGCGGGCGCCCGGTATTATCGGTGGTCATGGCGTCGGTGGCGTATTGCAGCACAAACTTGTTAAAGCCGTTGCCGATGGTCTGGGTATGCTCCATCGTGGCCATGGTGCCGTCTTTGGTGGCCCCGTCCGCCAGATTGAAATTGTCCTGCACGTTGGCGCGGCCGTAGTCCACGCCGAATTCCAGCTTGCCGCCGGGGTTGGTTTCCAGTTCGGCGATACGCACGTCGTAGATGTCGTTAATGGTCGGCACCTGGTTGAGCTGGTTATCGATATAACCATAAGAGCCGCCGGACTCGCTGTTGCGCGTGACCGCCAGGGACAGCTTGCCTACGCCCAGATCGATATTTTCCAAACCGGCGCCGGGACCGGAAATGTCCCAGTAGTAGAAGTCGATCATATGGACGTCGTGACGCTGATAGAAACGTTTCCCGGCCCACATATTGGCGCCCGGCAAGGCGTCGATCAGATTCTTGCCCACCACGTTGACTTCGCGGAAGCTGGGTTCCAGCGGTTCGTCATCGTTACGCTGGGAAACGGAGTACCCCACGTTGGTATCGAAGTAGAAGCTCTTGTTGCCTTCGCGCCACAGCTCCTGCCCGAGTTTTAATTCGGCGTAGGTTTCGCATTCGTTGCCGAGACGGTATTTACTGGAGGCGCCGGTGGCCTTGAAGCATTGCTGCTCGCCGCCGCTCCCGGTCCAGCCGATGCCGGAACGGGCATAACCGCCAAAATCCACCGCCATCGCCTGGGCGGAAGCCGCGCCGGCGATGATTGCCACTGACAAAGGTAAAATGCGTAGGTTAGTCATTATTTTCTCCTGATTATTATTGCCTGCGGACAGGCAGACTTATACGCCCGGTTCCTGATGTAACCGTCGGCAGGCGCTGCCATCCTCGCGGAATAAATGGCAGCGCTCGGGCGGCAGGCCGATAGCGAATTGGGCACCCTCGTTTACCAGCACCACGTCATTCTGGCGATAAACCAGATTGAGGCGGAGCGAGGGAATTTGAATATGGATCAGGGTTTCATACCCCAGTTGCTCCACCACCTGCACCACGCCTTCCAGGACGACATCGGCGATGTTGCCGGCCAGCAAATGCTCGGGCCGGATACCCAGCGACATCGTGGCGCCGATCTCCACCCGGCTGCTCTCCACCGGCAGCCACACTTTCTGGCCGTTGTGCAGCGCGATCTGCACCTGGTCGATGGCGATGGCGGTGACTTTTACCGGCAGGAAATTCATCTTCGGCGAACCGATAAACCCGGCGACAAACCGATTTTCCGGGTAGTGATACAGCGCCAGCGGCTTGCCGACCTGCGCCACGCGCCCGCCGTCGAGCACCACGATTTTGTCCGCCAGCGTCATGGCCTCGGTCTGGTCGTGGGTGACGTAAATCATGGTGCGCCGCAGGCGCTGGTGAAGACGTGAAATCTCGATACGCATCTGGACGCGCAGCGCGGCGTCCAGGTTCGACAAGGGTTCGTCTAGCAGGAACACCTGCGGCTCCGCCACCAGGGTGCGGCCGATGGCGACCCGCTGGCGCTGCCCGCCGGATAACGCTTTGGGGCGGCGGTCCAGCAAATGGCCGAGCTGGAGAATCTCCGCCACCTGGTTTACCCGGCGCGTTATTTCCTCTTTTTTCACCCGGGCCAGCTTCAGGCCGAAGGACATATTGCCCGCCACCGACAGGTGCGGATAAAGCGCGTAGGACTGGAAAACCATCCCGACCCCGCGTTCGGCGGGCGGCACGTCATTCATCCGGCGATCGTTGATTTTCAGCTCGCCGGAGGTGATGTCCTCCAGCCCGGCAATCATTCTCAGCAAGGTGGATTTGCCGCAGCCCGACGGGCCGACAAACACCACGAACTCCCCTTCGCCGATATCCAGGTTGATATCGCGGGAAATCACGTTTTCACCGTAGCTTTTACAGATATTGCGCAGCGTCACGCTTGCCATAGACCCGGATTCCTGCCTCTGTTTACCCTGCCGCCCGGCGGTGCGGCGGCAGGCTGACATCAAGTGTCGGCAAGTGTGAGGGAAATGCGCGGCAGGGAAATCATCCGGGACGGTTTTTTTCAAGGGGGAGGCGGCGGGATGACGGCAAAGCGCCATTCACGGCCGCGTCGGCGGCGAGCCGGCAAAAACGTGACGGCGGCGGCAAATATCCAGCATGCTTTTTGTGGCTTGCCCCGCAAATTGTCCACGGAGTGTTAATGCGGTCACATCGGGAGGCGCAGGGGCGTAGGACGGGGGAGGATGAGCGCGCCTGAGGTTAAACGCAGTATGTCCGGTGTATAAATTCACCACAGCTTTCCGTGCGCCCCGAACATCGCCGGGCCGGTTGCAGGTGCGATGCCTGTCGGGACCCGCTTTGCGCGCGTTGGGAACGCTGCCACCAGTAAGGATGGAACTATGACCCGCATCAAATGCACTCTCCGTACCCTGGCGCTGTCGTCCCTGATGTCGGCGATGGCCTGTTCTTCGGCGTTCGCCAAAATAGAAGAAGGCCGGCTGCTTATCTGGATCAACGGCGACAAGAGTTACAACGGCCTGGCTGAAGTCGGCAGGAAGTTCGAACAGGATACCGGCATCAAGGTGAGCGTAGAGCATCCCGATAAGCTGGAGGAAAAATATCCCCAGGTGGCGGCCACCGGCGACGGACCGGATATTATCTTGTGGGCGCACGACCGCTTTGGCGGTTATGCCCAGTCGGGCCTGCTGGCGGAAGTGGCGCCGGATCAGGCGTTCCAGGATAAGCTGTTCCCCTTTACCTGGGACGCGGTGCGCTATAACGGCAAGCTGATCGGCTATCCCATCGCGGTGGAGTCCCTGTCGCTGATTTACAACAAGGATCTGGTCGGCGCGCCGCCGAAAACCTGGGAAGAGATCCCGGCGCTGGATACCCGACTGCGCGCCAAAGGCAAAAGCGCCATTATGTGGAACCTGCAGGAACCCTACTTTACCTGGCCGATTATCGCCGCCGCCGGCGGTTATGCCTTCAAGCCGGAAAACGGCGGTTACAATATCAAGGATGTGGGGGTGAACAATGCCGGCTCCCGCGCCGGGCTGCAGTTTATCGTCGATTTGGTCAAAAGCGGGCATATCAGCGCCGATACCGATTATTCCGTCTCCGAAGCCGCCTTCAACAAAGGACAGACCGCCTTGACCATCGACGGCCCCTGGGCCTGGGGCAATATGGAAAAAAGCGGCGTTCACTACGGCGTGGCGCCGTTGCCTACCTTCCAGGGCCGGCCGTCGAAACCTTTTGTCGGCGTGCTAAGCGCCGGGATTAACGCCGCCAGCCCCAATAAGGAACTGGCGAAAGAATTCCTGGAAAATTACCTGCTGACCAGGGACGGACTGGATGCGATGAATAAAGACAAGCCGCTCGGCGCGGTGGCGCTGAAAAGCTATCAGGCGGAGCTGGCCAAGGATCCCCGGATCGCCGCCACCATGGCGAATGCGCAACAGGGTGAAATCATGCCCAATATTCCCCAGATGAGCGCGTTTTGGTATGCCGAGCGCAGCGCGGTGGTCAACGCCATAAACGGTAAACAAAGCGTGCAGGCGGCGCTGGACGGCGTGAAGGACCGCATTACCAAATAATCCGCCGGCCGCCGTCACGGGGCCTGCGTTCAAGCGGGTTGTCATCCGCCGTTATAGGAAGGGTTATGTCAAACACCGGCTCGGTTCCTCTGTCCCGCAAGCCCGCGCGCTGGCGGCATCACCGGTTTGTGAAGTGGGCGGTCGTGATTTTTTGCGCCCTGGCCATCGCCTGGATGGTGATACCGCTGTATGCCCGGGGTGAATATCTGTTTGCCCTGCTGACGCTCATCCTGACAAGCGCGGGGCTGGCCGTTTTCGCCAATGCCGGGGCCTATGCCTGGCGCTATGTGTATCCGGGACTGGCGGGCGTGGGGCTGTTTGTGTTGTTTCCGCTGCTGTGCACCGTCGGCATCGCCTTTACCAACTACAGCAGCGTCCATCAGCTGTCCTTTGAGCGCGCGCAATCGGTGCTGCTGGATCGGCAGTTGCAAATCGGCAAAGCCTACGCCTTCAGCCTGTACGGCCAGGGAACCGCATGGCGGCTGGCGCTGGCCGATGCCGACGGCGGACGGTTATGGGTCTCGCCGGCGTTCAGCCTGGACGGCGGCCGGGACCAGACGCTAATGATGTCGCCGGGCGACGCGCCGCCGCCGGGAGAGCGCGGCACGCTCAGGGTGGTAACACAGTATCGCCAGGCCCTCGGCCGGCTGACGCTGCAATTGCCCGACGGCGCCCGGCTGCGCATCAGCTCGTTACGGCAATTTTCCGGCCTGCGGCCGCTGTATACGCTGGGCGGCCAGGACCGCCTGACCGACAGCCGCACCGGGGCCGTCTACCGGCCCAACCGGGCCACGGGTTTTTACCAGGCGGTCGATGCCGAAGGCCATTTTGTCGCCGGGCAGCTCAGCCCGGGTTATACCGTGCCGGTGGGGTGGCAAAATTTTATGCGGGTGGTAGAGGATCAGGGAATCCGGCAGCCTTTCCTGGCCATATTTGTCTGGACCATTGTGTTTTCGTTGCTGACCGTGGTCCTGACGGTGGCCATCGGCATGGTGTTGGCCTGCGTGGTGCAATGGGAGGCGCTGCGGGGCCGCGCTTTGTACCGGCTGCTGCTGATCTTGCCGTATGCCGTGCCGTCGTTTATTTCAATATTGATTTTCAAGGGATTGTTCAACCAGAGTTTTGGGGAAATCAATATGCTGCTGAACGCTGTGTTCGGCATCCGGCCCGCCTGGTTTCAGGATCCGCTGCTGGCGCGGCTGATGCTGGTGGTGGTGAACGCCTGGCTCGGGTATCCCTATATGATGATTTTGTGCATGGGGCTGCTGAAATCCATACCCGATGACTTATACGAAGCCTCGGCCATGGACGGTGCCGGACCGTTACAGAATTTTTTCCGTATTACGCTGCCGTTGCTGCTCAAGCCGCTTACGCCGCTGATGATTGCCAGCTTTGCGTTTAATTTTAATAATTTTGTGCTGATCCAGCTGCTGACCAACGGCGGGCCTGACCGCATTGGCACCAGCACTCCCGCCGGTTATACCGACCTGCTGGTAAGTTATACCTACCGTATCGCCTTTGAAGGCGGCGGCGGGCAGGATTTCGGCCTGGCCGCCGCCATCGCCACCCTTATTTTCCTGCTGGTGGGCGGGTTGGCGATACTGAATGTGAAAACGGCGCGTCTGACATTTGATTAAGGAGGTCCCGGGTGGCTATGGTGCAATCTTCATCGCGTTTCCTGCGGCTGGCGGCGACGCACGTGCTGCTGCTGGGTTTTATCGCCCTGATCGTGTTTCCATTGCTGATGGTGCTGGCGATTTCACTGCGCGTCGGCAACTTCGCCACCGGCAGCCTGATCCCGCAGCAGATATCCCTGGAGCACTGGCGGCTGGCGCTGGGTTTGAGCGTACGGCACGCGGACGGCAGCATAACCCCGCCGCCGTTCCCGGTGCTGCTGTGGTTATGGAACTCGGTAAAGGTGGCGACCATTACCGCCCTGGGCATCGTGGCGCTGTCCACCACCTGCGCCTACGCCTTTGCCCGCATGCGTTTTCACGGTAAAAGCGCGTTGCTTCAGGGCATGCTGATTTTCCAGATGTTCCCGGCGGTACTGTCGCTGGTGGCGCTGTACGCGCTGTTTGACCGGTTGGGTCAGTATCTGCCGTTTATGGGGCTTAATACCCATGGCGGGGTGATCTTCGCCTATCTTGGCGGCATCACGCTGCATGTCTGGACCATCAAGGGCTATTTCGACACTATCGAGGGTTCGCTTGAGGAAGCGGCCGCGCTGGACGGCGCCACGCCCTGGCAGGCGTTCCGGCTGGTGTTGCTGCCGCTGTCGGTGCCGATACTGGCGGTGGTGTTCGTGCTGTCGTTTATTGCCGCCATTACCGAGGTGCCGGTGGCGTCGCTGCTGCTGCGCGATGTGGATAATTTCACCCTGGCGGTGGGCATGCAGCAGTATCTCAATCCGCAAAACTATCTGTGGGGGGATTTTGCCGCCGCGGCGGTACTGTCCGCCCTACCCATCACCCTGCTGTTTTTGTTGGCCCAGCGCTGGCTGGTAAGCGGTCTTACCGCCGGAGGCCTGAAAGGTTAAGCCACTGTTGTTGTTCTTGCGTACGTGTCTGTGTCTGTGTCCTGTGTTTTTGGCGACGTTATGTCGCCATTTTTTTGCCGGGCACGAAAATATTGATTTTTTCTGCCAAATGGCTATCATGAAGTATGACATTTGGCAGAAAGTGAGGCGTGCATGAAAATATATACCCCTCCCGTAATGAAAGAGCCCGCACATAGCCTGTGGGCCTCCGCTCATTTGCCGGATGCGTCCGGTCCCGAGCTGCGTCATCTGATGATGGAAGGGCTTGAAGTGTCGGTAATTGATAATATCAGGTCCATCGTCGGCTTCAAAAGGGAAGAATTTTTGGCGACGCTTGGGTTAAGTGGACGCAGCATTGCCCGGCGTAAAGAGAAGCTCTCTCCGGCTCAAAGTGAATCTATTACCCGTTATGTTACCGCCTTTGATATGGCTTTAGCGCTGTTCGGCAATGACTTCCAGAAAACCATTGCCTGGATGAACAAACCTGCCAAAGTTTTAGGCGGCGAAACACCCAATCAGGCGATTGGCACTGAAACCGGTGCCCGTGATGTGGTCAGTTTGATTGAAGGCATTAAACATGGAGTTGTCATGTGATCTTGTATCGATTTTGCCAGAAGCAATATATCGCCACCGCGTGGAGTGGCGTTGGCGCTTTTAACAGCTCGGTGGCAAGATGGAACAGAATGGGTACGCCGATGGTGTATATCTCCTCGGCAGTGTCACTGGCCATTCTGGAAGTATTAGTGCATTTACAGGACGAATCCATATTAGATTTTTATCAGTTAATGAGTATTGACGTACCCGACGATTTCATTGTCAAGCTCAATGCGCAAGATCTTCCTGCTAACTGGAATGCGCCGGTGCCGATTCCCGCCACCAAGGATATCGGCACACAATGGTTTCAGGGAAAATCGAGCGTCGGGCTAATGGTGCCTTCCGCCATTGTGCCTATGGAATACAATGTATTGATTAACAATGAGCATCCGGCGTTTGCTGGTTGTCTGGCGTCGGTTACGCCGCTCGAATTTACCTTTGATCCAAGGCTGAACCCCAGCCTCTAACGCAACTGGCGACGCCGGTTGATATCCCGCAGCAGGGCATTGATGCCCTTATCGGCGAAAATCTCCTCCAGGCTGCGCGTCAGTTTGCGGCGCCAGTTCGGATACCCATCGCTGGTGCCGGGCACGTTGACCGGCGTGGTGATATCCAGCCAGTCCTCGGGCTGTAATCCCAATAACGCGCTGCCGCTGTCGGCCAGATAGCGGTGAATGGCATGGTTAAGCATGCGCGACATCGGCAGGCCATCGGCCCGGCGCGATACCCGCCGCGGCAGGCCGCCGTGACGGTGCAGGGCGTCCAGCAGCCCCTGGCGCGCGCGCCGTCGGTCCTCATGCAGATAATGCAGCACCGCCGCGTCGGGATACAGTCCCAGCGTTTTGCCAAGGCTGAGATCGCCGGCGCCCCAGTAGCCGCGCAGCGTCGGTAAATCATGGGTGGCGGCGGTGGCCATCGACTGCGGCGGGTAGGCTTCCGGCGGCTGGAAATGATGCCGGGCGTCCCGCTCGAAATAGAGCACTTTATAGGAATAAACAGCGCTGTCGCGCAGCCGCGCGAGGATTTCATGCGGCACGGTGCCCAGATCCTCGCCGATCACCAGGCACTGGTTGCGCAGGCTCTCAAGCGCCAGGATGGCGAGCAAATCGTCCAGCGGGTAGTGGACGTAGGCGCCCTGTCCGGCGGTATCGCCGCGCGGGATCCACCACAGGCGCAGCAGCGACATGACGTGATCGATGCGCAGCGCGCCGCAGCCCTGCATATTCGATCGCACAAGATCGATAAACGGCTGGTAGCCGCGGGCGGCCATCACCCGCGGATCCATGGGCGCCAGCCCCCAGTTCTGCCCCTGCGGACCGAGCACATCCGGTGGCGCGCCTATCGCTACTTCCAGGCAATATAATGCCGGATCGCTCCAGGTTTCCGCGCCGCCGGCGCTGACCCCCACCGCAAAATCGCGGTATAAGCCGAGAGGCATGCCAAGCGCCCGGCAGAGCGCAGAACATTCGGCAAACTGACGGTCGGCCAGCCACTGCAGCCAGAGATAAAATGCGATCTCACCGGCATGCCGCCGGCGAAACGCCTGCGTTCCGGCGCCCTGGCTGGCGCGGTACTCGGCAGGCCAGTCCTGCCAGCGGCGCCAGGACGGATCCCGCGCCAGCAGGTACGCGTGCAGGGCGTCAAATTCAGCCTGATGGCGCAGGCTGTCGCCGCCCAGGCGCACAAAAGCGGCAAACGCCAGGCGCTGCGCGTCCTGCTCCCCGCGCAGGCTGAACTGTTGCCAGCACAAACGCAGCGCGGCTAATTTCAGCGCGCCGACCCGGGGATAATCCACCTCGGGAGCGGCGCGCGCCAGCGCCAGCGCTTGCTGCACCTCTTCGCGCGCCCACCATGACCGCGCCGCCAGGCTAAGGTGGAAATCCTCCAGGCTATTGATATCGATATACAGCATATTCAGCCAGCGCCGTGACGACGGGCTGTAGGGACTGGCATCGCCCGGCGTGGCCGGGCAGAGCGCATGGATGGGATTGAGACCGACAAACGCGCCGCCGCGCCGGGCGACTTCCCGCACCATCGTTTTCAGATCGCCGGTATCGCCGATACCCCAATTGACCGCCGAACGCAGCGTATAGAGCTGGATGCAGGCGCCCCAGAGCTTTTGCCCGGCCAGCAGCGCCCCTGGCTGAAAACAGCGGGGCGGGGCGATGATTACCCGGCAATGCCACTCCCGCGCGCCCTGGCTTAACGTTAACCGGTGATAGCCGCACGCCAGGGTGTGGGGCAGCGATAGCGGCGATCCGGCGCTTATCTCGCCCTGAAGGGTTCCGCCCTGCTCGGTGCGCAGTTGCCAGCGGTAATCGCCCCGGCCGCCGGGCGTCAGCGCCGCCGGCGCATCCCGGCGCCAAACGGCCACCGGCGGCAGCGGGTCCTGCGAGACGGCCGCCAATCCTGACCCGCGCCCCATGGCGTCCAGCAACCGTCGTTTGGTTTGTGCCGAGATGGCCTGCCGCTGGCCCAGGGCATTGATATAGTCGCTGCCGATACCGGCCTGGGCCGATATCTGTTCCAACAAGAGTTCTTCCATTATTTTTCCCGCGGTGGATAGCCGTCGCCCGTTTGCCGCCACCGGCCATCATGACGCGGCATGGGGCGTTTTTCATCCTCCCGGCGGCGGGTTAAAAGGGGAGGAGCGCCAAGGCTGAGTTAAAATTGTGATAGGGCGCAATTTACTAAAATGGGATATGGATAACCTTAGGTAATAATTATTTACATTATAATTACAATGGTTAACAGTTAGTTTTAGCACATTGCCGTGTACCCCTGGGGAAATAAAAACAATGCTAATCCCATCAAAACTGAGACGGCCAGTGAGGCTGCAAAGTGCCGTGCCGCGCCAGCGTTTGCTGGACCGGCTGGATAGCGCGGCGAACTATCGCCTGGCGCTGATTACCAGCCCCGCCGGTTACGGCAAAACGACGCTTATTGCGCAGTGGGCGGCGGCGAGGCAGGATCTGGGCTGGTATTCCCTTGACGATAGCGATAATGAACCGGAGATCTTTGCCAATTACCTGGTGGCGGCGATCCAGCAGGCGACGGGCGGCCATTGCCTGCGCAGCGAAGCGCTGGCGCAGAAGCATCAGTATGCCAGCCTGGGAACCTTGTTTGCCCAGCTGTCGGTGGATCTGGCCGACTGGACCACGCCGCTTTTCCTGGTCATCGACGATTACCATCTGATCACCAATACGGTTATCCATGACGCCATGCGCGGCCTGCTGCGCCAGCAGCCGGATAGCCTCAAGCTGGTTCTGCTGTCGCGCAACCTGCCGTCGCTGGGCATCGCCAATCTGCGGGTGCGCGATCAACTGTTGGAAATCGGCAGCCAGCAGTTGGCCTTTACCCATGAGGAGGCCAGGCAGTTTTTCGCAGGACGCCTGGATATGCCCATCGCAGCCCAGGACAGCAACCGGCTGTGCGACGAGGTCGCGGGCTGGGCGACGGCGCTGCAGCTGATTGTGCTGTCTTCCCGCCAGTCCGATACCCCGGCCAGCAAAACCGCCCGGCGGCTGTCGGGCATTAATGCCGGTCATTTGTCCGATTACCTGGTGGATGAGGTGCTCGATCGGGTCGATGGCGCCACCCGTCGTTTCCTGCTGCGCTGTTCGCTGCTGCGCTCGATGAACGATGCGCTGATTGACCGGCTGATGGGCGAGGGAAACGGCCAGCAGCGGCTGGAGCAGACCGAACACCAGGGGCTGTTTATCCAGCGTATGGACGACAGCGGCGAATGGTTTCGTTTTCATCCGTTATTCGCCAGTTTCCTGCGCCAGCGCTGCCAGTGGGAACTGGCGGCCGAGCTGCCCGAGATCCATTGCGCCGCCGCCGAGGGCTGGCTGGCGCAGGGCTATCCCGCCGAAGCCATCCACCACGCGATGGCGGCGAATGATGTGGGTATGATGTGCCGGATACTGCTTGATAGCGGCTGGACGTTATTTAACCATGGTGAGCTGGCGTTGCTGGACCGTTGCCTGAAGCATTTGCCCTACGACGTGCTGATCCTGCGGCCCAGGCTGGTGTTGCTCAAGGGCTGGCTGGCCCAGGGCCAGCACCGGAGCGCCGAGGTGGCGAGCCTGCTGGCCCATGACAAAGCGGAGATGGCGCGGCGCAAACTCGATCTTGCCCCCTGGCTGGTGGCGGAGTTTAACGCCCTGCTGGCGCAGGTGGCGATAAATACCGGCAAGCCCCTTGAAGCGGAATCCCTGGCGGCCGAAGCGCTACGGTTTTTGCCGCAGTTTAATTATTACGGCCGTATTGTCGCCACGTCGGTGACCGGCGAAGTCGCCCATTGCCAGGGACAGTTGGTCAAAGCCTTGAGCATGATGCAGCAGACCGATCGGATGGCCCGCCGGCATGGGGTGTATCACTACGCCTTGTGGGCCTTGCTGCAGCAAAGCGAAATCCTGATAGCGCAGGGGTATTTGCAGGCGGCGTATGAAATACAGGATAAGGCGTTCGAACTGGTGGGCGAGCAGCATCTGGAACAATTGCCGATGCATGAGTTCCTGCTGCGTCTGCGCGCGCAGCTGCTGTGGTCCTGGGCGCGCCTGGACGAGGCCGAACAGGCCGCCAGCGCCGGGCTGAAGGTGCTGGAAAGCGCCGAACCGCAGCAGCAGCTGCAGTGCCTGGCGATGCTGGCCAAAATCGCGCTGGCGCGCGGCGATTTCGATAATGCCCGCAGCCATCTGCACCGTTGCGAGAACCTGATAAGCGGCGCGCAATACCATAGCGATTGGGTGACCAATGCCGATAAGCCGCGGGTGCTGTTCTGGCAACTGACCGGGGATGTCGATGCCGCCGCGAGGTGGCTGGACCAGACGGTGAAACCGGATAACGTCGATAACCATTTTTTGCAGGGGCAGTGGCGTAATATTGCCCGCGCCCAGATTCTGCTCGGCCAGTTCGACGAGGCGGAAGTGGTGCTGGACGAGCTTAATGATAATGCCCGACAACTGCATTTGGTGAGCGATCTTAACCGTAACCTGTTGCTTAATAATCTTATTTATTGGCGCACCGGGCGCAAGAACGATGCCCAGCGGGTGCTGATGGAGGCGTTGTCGTTAGCCAATCGCACCGGTTTTATCAGCCATTTTGTTATTGAAGGCGAAACGATGGCGATGCAGCTGCGGCAACTGCTGCAGCTCGGCGTGCTGCCGGAGCTGGAACAACAGCGGACCCGGCGCATTTTGCGCGATATTAATGCCCATCATCGCCATAAGTTCGCCCATTTCGACGAAGATTTTGTCCAGCAATTGCTGCATCATCCGCAGGTGCCCGAGTTGATTCGCATCAGTCCGCTGACCCAGCGGGAGTGGCAGGTGCTGGGGCTGATTTATTCGGGTTACAGTAACAACCAGATTGCCGGCGAGCTGGACGTGGCGTCGACCACCATCAAAACCCATATTCGTAATCTTTACCAGAAGCTGGGGGTGGGGCAGCGGCAGGACGCGGTGCAGCAGGTGAAAAAGATGCTGACGATGATCGGTTATGCGGTATAAGGCGCGTATCGATTACGCGTCCGGGCTGTTGACGGCGCCGGCGCTTGTTTTCGTTCGGGCGTGATGGGTAAAGGGGGCGGTATTACAGCGGCCTCGTGGCGGCTTGAGCCCGGTGGGCAAAGGTTTTGTTTGCGGTCAGCTGAATGTTGCGTCGGGGGGGGTCGCTTGCCGTGTGCGGGGGAGGCTTATACTGCCGCTGCGGAAGGTTCGCTTGCGGGGGAGGCTTATGCTGCGTCGGCGAGAGTTTCGTTTGCGGGTAGGCTTATGTTGCTGCGGCAGAGGTTTCGCTTGCCGTGCGTCCGGTGGTTATATGTATTGCCTGGCGCCGGCAAGCGACAAGGAGGCCGTACCGCGACGGCCTCCTTGACCTCCGCGCGCCCGGCAGGTCGCGCGTCGCTGCGCGATGCCTTCCGCCGCCCATGCCCCCGTGATGCACCGGCCCGGTATGCGCTCCCGGCGCTACCGGGCCTTTCGCCGCTCCCGGCGGCTCATGCCGGGGTCACAGGCGCCGTCAGCGCGCTTTATGCCGGTCCATATGTCGCTGTTCGTACTGCATGTTATGAAGCGATAGCGGCGCTGTTGTTTTGGATGGGGGCTGGCGTCGGCATAGGATTGACGGTTATGGAATGCAACACGTATGGAAAACCGTTGGCACAGCGAAAATCAGGCATACAGTCATGCAGGCATACAGTCATGCAGTCATGCAGTAAGGCAGTAAGGCATTCATCATTCAGTTTTGAGTTTTAACAGTAAGCATTACGCTTTCAGCCATTAGCCATCAGGCTGTAAACATTAGCGCAAAATGAATACTGAGACTTTTCCCGGTAAGCGCATACCGCTAAGGACCCCAAAACGCTGTTTTGCTGGCAGGCGATGGTGTTGACGTGGTGCCGGCATAGAGTGCGCCGGCGGCGCACGTCACGGCTGGATGAGCCGCCGGGAGCGGCGAAAGCCCGGATTGCGCCTGGAGCGCATACCGGGCGGTCCACAAGCCGGGATGGGTGATGCCGGGCACCGCGCAGCGGCGCACGATCTGTCGGACGCGCGGAGGTCAAGGAGGCCGTCGCGGTACGGCCTCTTTGTCGCTTGCCGGCACCCGGCAATACATATCACCACCGAACGCACGGCAAGCGAAACCTCCGCCACGGCAGCATAAGCCTACCCGCACACGGCAAGCGAAACCTCCGCCACGGCAACATAAGCCTCCTCCGGCCACGGCAACATAAGCCTACCCCGCACACAGCAAGCGAAACCCTCTCCGGCCTGCCATACCTCTCGCCGCCAGCGCCCCTCCGTTGTCAACAAACCCAACATACCAGCGGCACACCCTTTCCCCCGCTACCGGCGACGGCTTCAGAAGTGGGTGTTAAGGCCAAGGTAGAAGGTCCTGCCCGGTTCGTTGTAGGTGGCGGCGCCGGCGCCGTACATATAAGCGTTGGTGGCGGCGTTGCCGGTGGTCTGGGCGTTACCGGCGCGGAACTGGCGCTTGTCGAAGACGTTGTCGATGCCCAGGGTCAGGCTGGCGTATTTGTTGATATCGTAGGTGCCGCTCAGGCCGACAATGGCGTAAGGACTGACCTCATTGGTTTCGCTGCCGGTAACGCGTTCGCCCTTGTAGTTGTATTTTTTCGGTTTCTGGCGTCCATACCATGAAAGGGTGGACTGTAGCGACAGATCCTGGCGCGCCTGCCAGCTCAGGGTGGAATTCAGCGTATATTCCGGAATGATCGACAGGTAGTCCCCGGTCTCTTTATTTTTGCTTTCAATGATATAGGTAACATTGTTATTCCAGGAAACCGTTTCGCTAACCGGGATATTCAGCGTACCTTCCAATCCCTGCACCACCGCCTTGGGTACGTTTTCCCAGCGATAGATATCGGACGCGCCGTTGGTCGAGACGCCGGTCGGCACATAACCCGCCTCGATTTTATCGCGGTAGTCATTGCGGAAATAGGTCACGCCCGCCTGGTAGCCGTCGCGTTTAAATTCCAGCCCGATTTCTTTGTTGATGCTGGTTTCCGCCTTGAGATCATCATTACCCAGCAGATAACACCCGCCGGTGCTGGCGGCACAGCCCTGGCCGCGGCTATAGAGCAGGTAGTTGGGGTTGGTCTGGAACAGGCTCGGCGCTTTATAGGCGCGGGCGATGCCCATTTTCAGGGTGAAATCCTGTCCCAGCCCCTGCGAGAGGTTAAGCGAAGGACTCCAGTTGTCGCCGACGATGGAATGGTGGTCGAAGCGCAGCCCCGGCACCAGCATGGTGCTGTCGGTCAGTTCCATATTATCCTCGGCGAACAGCGAGAAAATATCGGCCGAGGAGTAGGGGCTGCGTCCGGTGCTGGCCACGCCCGGGATAGCGCCGCCCAGGAGGGTCTGGGTATTCGACGCCGGATCCTTCATTTTCTGCTGGTTCCACTCGCTGCCGGCCGTGAGGGTCTGGTTGACCCCCAGCTCAAACGGCACGCTGAGTTCGGTATGCGCCAGCACGCTGTCCAGCTGGATGGTGGAAAAATCATTGCTGGCGAAAATCCCCTCCGTGCCGCCGGCCAGCCCCTCGTCCAGGCGGGTATTTTTTGTGCGCTCATATTGCAGGTAATTAAGGGTGCTGACGCCGCTGTCCCAGGCGCCGCGCCAGGTCAGGGCATGGGTCTGGCGATAGATACGGTTGGTTTCATGGCCGTAGTTGTCCTGCACCAACTGGCTGGTATTGGTGTTCTGGGTATCGCCGGCGTAGATATTGCCCTGGCGGCTGTAGGTGGTTTCATATTCCAGGCTTTGCATCGGCGCCAAATCCCAGTGCAGGAGGGCATCGATATTTTTGTCCCTGACCCCTTCGCGTCCGGCCGGGACAGTATCGGCATAGGTGCCGGTGCGCAGGGACTGATGACCGTCGTTAATATCCTGGGCGTCGGCCTGGGTTTTGCTGTAGCCGCCGGTCAGGCGGAAGCTGAACGCGTCGCTCAGCGGCCCGGACAGGCTGAAGTTGGTGCGTTTGGTCGCGCCTTCGTCGTCATGCTGCGGCATATTCAGGTAGGTATTCCATGAACCATGCCAATCGCGGGTGTCTTTTTTGGTAATAATATTCACCACGCCGCCGGCGGCGCCGTTGCCGTAGCGCGCCGCCGCCGGTCCGCGGATCACCTCGATATGATCGATCATTTCCGGCGGCACCCAGGCGGTATCGCCCCGGGTGTCGCGCTCGCCGCGCCAGCCCTGGCGCACCGAGTTGCGGCTGCTGACCGGCAGGCCATCAATCAGGATCAGGGTATTTTCCGGCCCCATGCCGCGGATATCGATTTGGCGGTTGTTGCCGCGCTGGCCGCTGGTGGAATTGCCGGTCAGGTTGACGCCGGGCATGGTGCGGATGATTTCCGACACATCGCGGGCGGGCGGCCGTTTCCTGATTTCATCGGCGCTGATGGTGGATACGCCAGGCGCCTGGAGATTTTGCTTTGCCGCGGTGACGACGATGGTATCGCCCGCCGCGCTTTTGCCGCCGCTGGTTGCCGTGGCGTCGTCCGTCGTCGCGGAGGTTGATACCGGTGCTGTGGTCGTGCTGTCGGCCGCAGGCGCGGCCAAAGGAAGCGCCAGAGTTCCCAGACCCAGACTGATTAGGGTCGCTAAGGAGTAACCTGAGAATGTGGTATGCATATGTTCCCTGATCTGTAGCCGATCCCGTGACTGCTCCGGCGAAAGCCAGCAGTATGGACGGCCTGCTATGTTATAAATTGGATAAAATAAGCAGTTTTTTCAGCAACTGCCGGCGGCTAGCACGCAATGTTAAATCGCTGTTAACATTACGTTATTCCCTCGTTCGGCCACGCCATTGACAAATAAAACCGACCCTTAATGGAACTTTTACACACTATTGCAAATAGAAATAATTATCAATAGTATTTAGTTTACGTTTTAGATTAAAACGTCTACATTCACGGTTTACATAAGGAATCGCGCCCGGTGAAAAAAATGATGTTGGCCCGCGCCGATGTGGGCGGCGACGACTGGTGGCGGGAGGTGGAACGCCAGGGCGCGCCCTGGGTGGAGGCCGGTGCGTCCGGGCAGTGCGGCGTGATATTCCTGTGGCGCGACCCCGGGGGCGACGAGCGCGCGTCCCCTATCCGCCGGGTATGGATTAACATCAGCGGCGTGACCGACCACCATAGCGATACCGGTCCGCAAAGCCTGGAGCGTATTGCCGGCACGGATGTCTGGTATTGGCAAACCAGTCTCGGCGCGCGGTGGCGCGGCAGTTATTGCTTTATCCCATGCCGGGACGACGGGGCGTTCGGCGCGGCGGCGGCGCCCATGGACCGCGCCGCGCTGCGTAACGCCTGGCGTGGTTTATTTTCCGGCGCGGTCGCCGACCGGCTTAATCCGCTGCGCGCCTGGACCAACGGACGCGGCCATCCGGTTTCCGCGCTGCATATGCCGCTGGCGCCCCCGCAGACGGCCTGGAACGAGTACGACAGGCTTGGCCCGGTGGCCGGGCGCACCCTGCCGCCGCTGCCGTCGCCCGCGGGGCTGGAGCGCCATCGCTGGCATAGCGAACGCCTGGGCAACAGCCGCGATATCTGGGTATTCACCAGCGGACGCCGGCATGCGCCCGGGCGTCCGCTGGCCATCCTGCTGGACGGGCAGTTCTGGGCGCGGCAGATGCCGGTCTGGTCGCCGTTGCTGCATATGACGCGCGCCGGGGTCCTGCCCGAGGCGGTCTATGTATTGATTGACGCCATCGATAGCCCACGGCGCGGGCGTGAATTAACCTGCAACCCTGAATTCTGGCGGGCGGTACGGGAAGAACTGCTGCCGCAGCTGGCAGCCTGGGCGCCGTACCGCGCCGATCCGGCGACGACGGTGGTGGCGGGGCAAAGCTATGGCGGCCTGTCCGCCCTGTATGCCGCCTTAAACTGGCCCGGGCATTTTGGCTGCGTGCTCAGCCAGTCCGGTTCGTTCTGGTGGCCCGACCGGGATGCGGCACAGGCGCGGGACGCCTCCGGCGATGACCGTGGGCTGCCGGCGCAGATCGGGCGGGGCCTGGGCGACGGACTGGCGCTTAAGGTCTTTATCGAGGCCGGCAACCGGGAGCGGCTTATTCACCAGGTAAACGACCGGGTGGTGGAACTCCTGCGCCGGCAAGGGCACCGGGTTGATTACCGGGTGGTGGACGGCGGCCATGACGCGCTGTGCTGGCGCGGCGGCCTGCTGGACGGGCTGGCCGCGCTCTGGTCGCCCGGCCGCTAGCGCCCCTGGCCGGCGCTTCCCGCGTCCATGCCCGGCCTGGCTATTTTCGCCCCGGGCAATCCCCGTCATTGGCGCTATCGCCACAAAATAAGGAGTGCGTTTTGGAACACCCCAACCCCTTCGACGATCCGCAACAGATTTGTCTGGTTTTGCAAAACCGCCAGGCCCAATACAGCCTCTGGCCGGATTTCAGCCCGGTGCCCGCCGGATGGACGCCGGTTTTTGGCCCGGCGCCGCGCCCGGAATGCGGCCGGTGGCTGGAAACCCACTGGACCGATATGCGTCCCGCCGCGCTGCGCGGGGCATAAGCAGCGCAACCCATCGTTTTTAAGGAGTTACCGCCGTGTCAGAAATATCCTTGCCAACCGGCGCCGATGGACAGCCGGCCGAACTGCCGCTGGTGGCGGCGCAGCCCGGTATCTGGGTGGCAGACCAACTTTCCGCGCAGCCCAACGCCTATGCGGTGGCGCACTATATCGAGGTTAAGGGCGATATCGATGAAGGCTGCCTGCTGCGCGCCATCGACCAGGGCATGGGCGAAGCCGACACCCTGCGCATGCGTTTTGCCGAGCGTGACGGCATTGCGGTGCAATGGGTTGACGGCGATCTGACCTTTGACCGTCCCGATTGCGTGGATCTCAGCGCCGCCGGCGACGCCCGGAACGCCGCGCTGGCGCTGATGCAGCAGGATCTGGCGGGAGATCTGCGGGTGCTGAGCGGCAAACCGTTGTACCGGCATCTGCTGATTCGCGTGGCCCGCGATCGCTGGTTTTGGTATCAGCGCTATCATCATCTGATCGTCGACGGCTTTAGTTTTACCGCCATCACCCGCCGCATCGCCGTGCTGTATAGCGCCTTCATGCGCCGGGAAACGCCGCCGCCGTCGCCTTTTACCCCCTTTCAGGGGGTGGTGGAGGAATATCAGGCGTATTATCAGTCGGATGCCTGGCGCCGCGACGCCGCTTTCTGGCGCGAAAAAACCGGCCGACTGCCGGCGCCGGGCACGCTGTCGCTCAAACCGTTGTCCGGCCAGGCCGCCACCACCCATGTGCTGCGTTATGCGCTTGATCTCGATAGCCGGCTGTTCGCCGGCCTGGTCACGGGGGAGGAGCGCGCGCCGGGCATCGCCGATCTGGCCCTGGCGCTGGTGGCGTTATGGTTTGCCCGGCTGTGCGGGCAACCGTCCTATGCCGCCGGTTTTATCTTTATGCGCCGTATGGCCTCGGCCGCCCTGGATGCCACCGGTCCGGTGATCAATGTCCTGCCGCTGGCCGTGACCGTCGGCCCGGGGCAGACGCTGGGCGCCTTGGCCGCCGCCCTGTCCGGCGAGCTCAAGAGCCTGCGCCGCCATCAGCGTTATGATGCGGAACAGGTACTGCGCGACCTGGGCCGCACAGGGGATGAACAACCGCTGTTCGGCCCGGTATTTAATCTGAAGATGTTCGACTTCCAGCTTGATTTCGCCGGGGTGGAGGGCGTGACGCACGCGCTGGCTTCCGGGCCGGTGCGCGATCTGGAAATCGCGCTCTATCTTGGGGAAGAAACGGTAGCGGTGGAACTGGTGGCCAACGCCGAGCGGTATACCGCCGGCGAGCTGGCCGGCCATGCCCGGCGCCTGCCGCTGCTGCTGCTCCAGTTTGCCGCCGATCCCGCGCTGCCATGCGGCCAGGCCGATTTGCTGGGCGAGGCCGACCGCGCGCTGCTGGCGCGCATCAATGATACCGGTAAAACGCTGGCGCCGGATACGCTCGCCACCCTGCTGGCACGCCAGGCGTTGCGCACGCCCCAGGCCGTGGCGCTGGCGGATGCGCGGCGCCGCCTGACCTACGGCGAAACCCGCGGGCAGGTGCTGGCGCTGGCGCAACGGCTGGCGGCGCAGGGGGTACGCCCGGGCGATATCGTCGCCGTCGCGCTCCCGCGCTCGGTATTCCTGACGCTGGCGCTGATGGCGGTTATCGAGGTGGGCGCCGCCTACCTGCCGCTGGACACCGGTTATCCGGACGAGCGGCTGCAACTGATGCTGGACGATGCGCGGCCGCGGCTGATTATCACCTGCGCCGGACAGGCCGCGCGGTTCGACGGCCGCGGCGATCTGTTGCTGTATGAGGCGCCGTTGACAGCGGACCCGCGGCTGCCGCGGGATTTCCCCCGGCCGTCGGCCCATCATCCCGCTTATATTATCTATACCTCCGGGTCGACCGGACGGCCGAAAGGCGTGGTGGTGGCCCATGACGCCATCGTCAACCGGCTGCTGTGGATGCAGGATCGCTATCCGCTGAGCGCGGATGACGCGGTGCTGCAAAAAACCCCCTGTAGCTTTGACGTATCGGTGTGGGAATTTTTCTGGCCGCTTATCAACGGCGCGCGGCTGGTCATGGCGCCGCCGGACGCCCACCGCGATCCGCAGGTGTTGCTGCAGCTTATCGCCGATTACCGCGTTACCACCCTGCATTTCGTCCCCTCGATGCTGGCGGCGTTTGTCGCCTCACTTGCCGATGACGGCGCCATCGCCTGCTGCGCCACCCTGCGGCGGGTATTTTGCAGCGGCGAGGCGTTGCCCGCCGAACTGTCGCGCCTGTGGCAGCGGCGCACCGGGGTGGAGCTGCATAACCTCTACGGCCCCACCGAGGCCGCGGTGGACGTCAGCTGGTACCCGGCCCACGGCGAGACGCTGGCGGCGGTGCGCGGGGCGCATGTGCCGATCGGCTTCCCGGTATGGAATACCGGCCTGCGCATTCTTGACGGGCGGCTGCGGCCGGTGCCGCCGGGCGTTGCGGGCGATCTTTACCTGACCGGCGTTCAACTGGCCCAGGGTTACCTGGCGCGCCCGGAGCTGACCGCCAGCCGGTTCGTGGCCGATCCCGACGGCGACGGCGGGCGGATGTACCGCACCGGCGATGTTGCCCGCTGGCTGGACGACGGCGCGGTGGAGTACCTGGGCCGCAGCGATGATCAGCTTAAAATCCGCGGGCAGCGGGTGGAGTTAAGTGAAATCGATCATGCGCTGCTGTTATTGCCGGGCGTGCGCCAGGCGGTGACCCATGCCCGGGTATTGGGCGCCGCGCCTGATGGCGGCATCGGCGGCGATGCGCGGCAACTGGTCGGCTATCTGGTGGCGCAGCCGGGTGAAAAGCTGCACCCCGAGGCGCTGCGCGACGCCCTGGCCGAACGGCTGCCGGCGCATATGGTGCCGGTGGCGCTGGTCGAACTTCCGGCCCTGCCGCTCAGCGCCAACGGTAAACTGGATCGCAAGGCGCTGCCGTTACCCCAGTCGCGTCGGGCGACACGGGGGCGAGCGCCGCAAACCGCCATCGAGCGGCGGGTAGCCGCGCTGTTTGCGCAACTGTTGCAACAGGAGATCGGGTCCGTCGATGATGACTTTTTTGCCCTTGGCGGCCATTCCCTGCTGGCGATGCGGCTGGCGGCGGAGCTGCGCCGCGACGTGGGTAAGCCGGTAACCGTCGGACAGGTGATGGTGGCCTCGACGGTGGCGCGCTTGGCCGCGCTGTTTGATGATGAGGTGGATAACGACCCCGGCGATGCTATCCGGCGTTCCGGACTGGACGCGGTCCTGCCGCTGCGCCAGGGCGAGGGCCCGCCGCTGTTTTGCTTTCATCCCGCCTCCGGTTTCGCCTGGCAGTTCAGCGTGCTGCGGCGCTATATCGATCCGCGCTGGCCGCTGGTGGGTATCCAATCGCCGCGTCCGGACGGTCCGCTGCAGCGGTACGGCACGCTGGAGCAGGTGTGCGACGCGCATCTGCTGACGGTGCGCGGCATACAGCCGCACGGCCCTTATCATTTTATCGGCTATTCGCTGGGCGGCACGCTGGCGCAGGGCATTGCCGCCCGTTTACGCGCGGCGGGGGAAACGGTGGCGTTTCTCGGCCTGCTCGATACCTACCCGCCGGAGACGCGCAATTGGGACGCGGTGCAGGGTAAACATGTGCTGGACCCCGAAGTGCTGGAGGAAGTACGGCGCGAGCGCGAGCAGTTCATCGCCGCGCAACAGGGTATTGCGGAGCCGGCGGGGGACGAACAGCGGCGGCTGTTCGATGCCATCGAGGGCAACTATGCGGATTCGGTACGCCTGCTGGCGGCCAGCCGCAGCGCGTATTTTGCCGGAGAAGCCACGCTGTTCGTGGCCCGGCGCACGCTGCCCGCCGCTATGGACGTGCGCCGGACCTGGTCAGATTATGTGGACCGGCTGCGCGTGCACGAACTGGACTGCGCCCATGTGGATATTATTTCGCCCGCGTCGTTCCAGGTGCTCGGACCCTTGCTTAACCAGGCGCTCAGGGAACTGTAGGCGTCAGCCCCGGCCCAGCGGCACGATCATCGGCGTATGGGAGACCGGATCGTCGATGATCATGCAGCGCAGGCCGAATACCGCCTCCACCAGTTCGGCGGTGACGATGTCCACGGGCGCCCCCTGGGCCAGGATACGCCCGTCGCGCATCGCCACCAGATGGGTGGCGTAGCGGCAGGCGTGATTAAGATCGTGCAGCACCACCACCAGCGTATGGCCGGCGCGGTGCAGCTCGCGCATCAGCTCCAGCAGATCTATTTGATGGGCGATATCCAGCCAGGTGGTGGGTTCGTCCAGCAGCAGCAGCGGCGTTTGCTGCGCCAGCACCATGGCGATCCAGACCCGCTGCCGCTGGCCGCCGGACAGGGTATCCACCGGCCGTTCCGCCAGCCCGGCGACGCCGGTGGCGCGCATCGCTTCCTGCACCGCTTGTTCATCGCGCCCGCTCCAGCGGCTTAATAGCGATTGATGCGGGTAGCGTCCGCGCGCCACCAGATCGCCCACCGTGATATCCCCGGGCGCGCTGGAGCTTTGCGGCAACAATCCCAGGCGCCGCGCCACCTCCTTGGTGGCGTAGGCGCCGATCTCCCGGCCGTCCAGCCATACGGTGCCCTCGCCTGGCCGCATCAGGCGGCTGAGCGTGCGCAGCAACGTCGATTTGCCGCAGGCGTTGGGGCCGATGATCACCGTCAGTTCACCATCGGGGATGGTGATGGACAGATCGCGGGCAATCACTTTTTTATCATAGGCGAGCGTAAGATTTTCCGCCCGCAGGCGGCTGGACGACGGGGTAAGGGCGCTCATTTTTTTCGCGACTCCCGGATTAATAAGCCGATCAGATAGAGGCCGCCGATGCTGACGGTAACCACCCCGACCGGAAGCTGATAAGGCGTAAACATACGCTGTGCGGCGAGGTCGGCCGCCAGCAACAGCAGCGCGCCGGTCAGGGCCGCCAGGGGGATCGCCAGGGTTTGGCTGCCCGCCAGGCGGCGTGAAATCTGCGGCGCCACCAGGGCGATAAAGGAAATGGGGCCGGCGGCGGCCGTGGCGGCGGCGGTCAGGGCCACGCCCGCCAGCATCAATCCTAGTCGCGATCTTTCCACCGGCACGCCGAGCGCGCAGGCGGCGTCATCGCCCATTTCCAACAGGCGCATGCGCCGCGACAAAGCCAGGGCCAGGGCAAAGGCCAGGACAATCGGCACGGCCACCGGCGGGCATTTCGCCCAGGTCATGCCGTTAAGCGATCCGGCGCTCCATAGCCCGGCGGTCAGGGCGGATTCCAGCGAGGCGCTGACCACCAGCCAGGTGTTAAGCGATACCAGCAGGGCGCGAACGGCAATGCCGACGATAATGAGCCGGAAGGTCTGGATGCCGTTGCGCCAGGCCAGCAGGTAGACTACGGCGGCGGTCAGCAGGCCGCCGGCAAGGGCCGCGCCGGTTATGCCCAGATAGCTGCTGTTGAACAGCACTATCGCTATCAATACGGCGCTGTGCGCGCCGGTATTGAAACCCATGACATCCGGGCTGCCGAGCGGGTTGCGCATCAACGACTGGAAAATAGCGCCGCTGGCGCCCAACGCCGCGCCCAGCAATAACGCCATCGCCACCCTGGGCAACCGCCATTGCGTCACGATAACCTGGATATTGTGCGCCGCCGCGCCGCGCAGGGCGTCCACCACCTGCCGGGCCGGAAGCGGGAGCGACCCGGCGCCGAGGGCGTAAATCGCCAGCGCAAGGCAGGCAAGCAGCAGGATGCCGACGGTCAGCGACGTCCTGATCCGGGCGTGCCGGTTCGCCATCATCACCGGCTTATCATCCGGTGGCGGCGTACCAGGGCTATCAGCACCGGCGCGCCGAGCAGCGCCGTTATCACCGATACGCGCAGCTCGCCGGGCACCATCACCCGGCCCGCCATATCGCTGCCCAGCAGCAGCAGCGGCGTAAGCAGCAGCGTCCAGGGCAGCAGCCAGCGGTGGTCCGGGCCGGCTATCCAGCGCGCGATATGCGGCATCATCAGCCCGATAAAGGCTATCGGCCCCGCCAGCGCCGTAGCCGCGCCGCATAACAGGGTAATGGCCGCCAGGCCGAGCAGCTGCGTCAGGCCCACCCGCGAGCCCAGCGCCGTCGCCAGTTCGCTGCCCATGCCCAGGGTATTGAGCGCCCGCGTTAGCCAAAGCGTCAGGCCGGTGCCCAGGACGATAGGCCAGATAACGGCGTTTACCGCCGCCATGCTGCGGATATCCAGCGAACCGGCCTGCCAGAAGCGCAATTGGTCGTAGACCAGGGGATTGAGCAAGGAAATACCGGAGGCCATGCCGTCCAGCACCGCGCCCAGCGCCACGCCCGCCAGGGTGAGGCGAATGGGGTTCAGCCGCCCGCCGCCTGCCGCGCCGATTAACGCCACCAGCAGGGCGGCGGCCAGCGCGCCGGCAAAGGCAAACCACAGGTAGCGATCGATGGAGGCGGCGCCGAAAAAGGTGATGCCCAGCACCACGGCGAACCCCGCGCCGGCGTTGACGCCAAGAATGCCGGGGTCGGCCAGCGGATTGCGGGTCAGGGTTTGCATCAGGGCGCCGGACAGCCCCAGGGCGATGCCCGCCAGCAGCCCGGCCAGCGTGCGCGGCAGGCGGCTCTCGAGGATAATAATACAATCCGGGCTGCGGCAGGCGCCGGTCAGCGCGGGCAATACCTGGTCGGCGGGAATGGTTTTGGCGCCGATAAACAGGCTCGCCGCCATCAATAATGCCAACAGCACGCCGCTTAACAGCAATCCGTAATAATGGCGCATAAAAGGCTAAACCATAAATTATATGATAATGATATTTATTATCGTTATTACTCGCAATAACTTATGATAGCATGACTGCTTCCCTGATTGCAGCGCCCAGTGGCGTCGAATTCCCCGGATAGTTAGCGTCTTATGCAAAAACCCTCGTATTTACTCGATATCAGCCTGCTGAAAACCCACCCCGCCTTCCGGGCGGTTTTTATCGCGCGGTTTTTGTCCATCCTGGCGCTCGGCATGCTGGCGGTGGCGGTGCCGGTGCAGATACAGGCCATGACGGGGTCCACCCTGCAGGTCGGGCTGGCGGTGACGCTGGCGGGCGGCGGTATGTTCGTCGGCCTGCTGGCCGGCGGGGTGATGGCGGATCGCCGCGAGCGGCGCGGGCTTATCCTGTTTGCCCGCGCAACCTGCGGGGTGGGGTTTATCGGCCTGTGCCTTAACGCGCTGCTGCCGGTACCGTCCCTGTTCGCGATTTATCTGCTGGCGGTGTGGGATGGTTTTTTTGGCGCGGTGGGGGTGACGGCGCTGCTGGCCGCCACGCCGTCGCTGGTCGGGCGGGAAAATGTCATGCAGGCGGGCGCCATCAGCATGCTGACCGTGCGCTTCGGCGCCATTTTATCACCGGCGGCGGGCGGCCTGGTCATCGCCTCCGGCGGGGTGGCCTGGAACTACGGGCTGGCGGCGCTTGGCACGCTGCTGACGCTGTTGCCGCTGCTGCGCCTGCCCAGGCTGGCGCCGCCTCCCCAGCCCCGGGAACACCCGCTGCACGCGCTGGCCGGCGGCATGGCCTATCTGTTTCGTCATAAAACCATCGGCCTGGTGGCGCTGATCGGCGCCCTGCTGACCATGGCAAGCGCGGTACGGGTGCTTTACCCGGCGCTGGCGATAAGCTGGCATATCAACGCCGCCCGGCTGGGGCTGATGTATGCGGCGGTGCCCCTGGGCGCGGCGATAGGCGCGTTTACCAGCGGCCGCGTCGCCGCCACGGCGCGGCCGGGAAGAATGCTGCTGCTTACCGCCGTCATGGCGTTTATCTGCGTCGCGGCATGCAGCCTGATGCCGTGCTACGCGCTGGCGCTGCTGTGTCTGGCGGGCTTTGGTTATTTCAGCGCCATCAACTCGCTGCTGCAATATGCATTGATACAACAGCTGACGCCGGATCATCTGCTGGGCCGCATCAACGGCCTGTGGACCGCGCAGAACGTCACCGGCGACGCGCTGGGGGCGCTGGTATTGGGGGGGTTGGGCACCCTGATGCCGCCGGGGCTGGCCGCCGCGGCGTTCGGCCTGGCGGCGGCCCTGGCGGGGCTACTGCCGGCGCTGGCGCTGCGGGGCCTGCGCGCCGTGGATATGGCGCGGCATCGGGATCAGGGCCGGCCGGCGGATGAAATCCCGCCCGCCGGCCGCAGTGAGCCATAACCGCCATGAATCCCCGCCCGGCCGGGAATGGCCGCGGCATGACGCGGTTAGCCACGCGGCAGGATGGGGAAAGATCACGGCTTGGCGAACAGCTGTTCCAGGCGGGCCAGCACATTGCTGGCGCTGTAGTAATCAAGGCGGAAGGTGTCGTTGCCAAGGGCGTAGACCCGGCGGTTTTGCACCGCCGGCAGATGCGCCAGGAACGGATTGGCCAAGAGCAACCGGGCGCTGGCGTCATCGCCGGCAAACAGCAGAAAGGTTTGCCCGTTCAGGCCGGCGGCCAGGTTTTCGCCGGACAGCTGGACGATGTCCTTGCGCACGCCCATGCTTCGGCCGCCGACGGGGGTGGCGGGCGGTTCGACCAGCGTAAAGCCCAGCTGGCGCAGCAGCTGGCCCTGCGGCGAATCGGCGGTCCACAGGTTGGCGGCTTTGCCGTCCGGCTGGTATACCAGGGCGGATACCGGCTGCGGCGGCAGCGCCAGATGCTGTTTCAGCGCCTGCCGGCGGGCGTCGAAGCGGGCGATGACCTCCGCGGCCTGCGCTTCATGGCCGGTGGCTTGTCCCAGCTCCCGGGCCAGGTCCTGCCAGCTTTTATCGTCATAATTGACCACCAGGGTCGGCGCCAGCGGCGACAACTGATCGTAAAGGCGCAGGGCCGAATCGCCGCCGGTGGCGGCGATAATAATCAAATCGGGATTCTGGCCGGCGATGGCCTCGGCATCCGGCTCGCCGATGTACAGGCGTTTGACGCCGCGCTGCCGGGCGACATCGCTCCACTGGCGAAAAAAGCCCTGTTCGTCCGCGACCCGGTTATTCGGCGTGGTGGCGCCGCTGGCTATCACCGGCGCCCCGATGGCCAATAGCGAGCCGGTAAGGGTGACGCTTGTGGATACGATGCGCTGCGGCATGTGATCCAGGGTAATGGCGCCATGCGCGCCCGCCACCTGCCGCGGCCAGCCGTTCTCAGCGGCGCGCGGGGACGCGGCCGCCAGCAGTAAGGGCAGGGCCATCAGGGCGAGCCAATTGCAGGCGGATCGGTGCCGGGACAATAGAGTGATCATGTCTGGTATTCCTGGGGTAGGGGCTGGTTTTGTCCGCCTTATGATGACAAAAAACGGGCAATCAAATCCACCCTTGCGCGGGTGAGGCAGTGTTTACGTTCATTGACACGGCAGATTCTACGACGTAGTTTATGTGCTATCAATACAAATGATAATTATTATTATTGTGTTTATCATTTGATAATAGCGGAGATCGTCACGTGGAATTTTCATTGTTTCGACAGACAACACCAGGCGACGCGGATGCCCTTATAAACGGATTTTTTTTCATGTCGCCTTATCGCAGCTTCGTTACCCAGGGTCGTTTCTGCGCCATCAGCGCGCCCGCGGGCAGGGGTGATCAGCCCGATGGCGTGTTTCAGCGGGAGCTGCGCCACGCCTTCCGGCGCGCCAGAAACGCCGGCATTGAACGGCCGCTGGTGGTGGGCGCCATTCCCTTCGATGCCGACCGGCCCGCGGCGCTGTTTATCCCGCAGCGCAGCCAGGGGTTCGATCGCGAGATGTTTTTGCAAAGCCGGAATGTGCCCGCCGAACCCTTGCCGCAGGTAACCGGCAAAATCGAGCGACCGCCGGAGCGCGACTTTAAACACATGGTGGCGCGGGCGGTGGAGGCCACCGGCCAGCAACGGCTGAGTAAAGTGGTGCTCGCGCGCCTGCTGGATATCACCACCCGGGAACCGGTGAATACCGCGGCCCTGATGCGGCGCATCGCGGCCCAAAATCCCGCCAGTTACAATTTCCATGTTCCCCTCGACAACGGCGCCCTGCTGGGCGCCAGCCCGGAGCTGCTGCTGCGCAAGACCGGCAACCGGTTTTACTCCACGCCGCTGGCGGGTTCCGCCCGGCGCGACGCCGAGCCGGGCCGTGACGCCGCCGCCGGCCGCCAATTGCTGGATTCAGTCAAGGACCGCTATGAGCATCAGCTGGTTATCGACCAGATGCGCGAAGTGCTGGCGCCCTACAGCGCGGGTTTAAACGTGCCGCCCGTACCCGGCCTGGTCAATACGCCCACCCTTTGGCATCTGGCCACCGCCATCGACGGCGAGGTGGCGGACCCCGCCGTCAACGCCCTGGCGCTGGCCTGCCTGCTGCATCCCACGCCCGCGCTGTGCGGCGCCCCCACCGATCGCGCGCGGCGCTTAATCCAGACCCTGGAGCCCTTCGACCGCGATCTGTTCGGCGGCATGGTGGGCTGGTGCGACGAGGAGGGCAATGGCGAATGGGTGGTAACCATCCGCTGCGCCAGGGTGGCGGGCAACCAGGTGCGGCTGTTCGCCGGCGCCGGCATCGTGCCCGCCTCCCTCCCCGACGCGGAGTGGCGCGAAACCGGCGTCAAGCTCGATACCATGCTGAGCGCGTTTGGATTGCATTAACAGGAGAGATGATGAGCATTGTATTTAACCGTTGGCCGGATGAGTTCGCGGCCCGCTACCGCGCCAGGGGATACTGGCTGGACTTACCCCTGACCGATATTATCGACCGCCGTAAAGACAGCGGCGCGCTGGCGGTGGCCTGCGGCGAGCGCCGCCTGAGCTACCGGGATGTCAACACCTTGTCCGACCGGCTGGCCGCGGCCCTTGCCCGGCGCGGGCTGGCGGCGGGGGATACCGCGCTGGTGCAGCTGGGCAACGTGGCGGAATTTTACCTGGTGCTGTTCGCCCTGCTGAAAATCGGCGTGGCGCCGGTAAATGCCCTGTTCAGCCACCAGCGCAGCGAACTTACCGCCTATGCGCTGCAAATCAGGCCGGCGCTGCTGATTGCCGACCGGCAGCATGGGCTGTTCAGCGATAATGGCTTTATCGATGAACTGCGGCGGCAGCATTCGTCGCTGCGGGTGGTGGCGATGCGCGGCGACGACGCGCCGCAAACAAGTTTACAGGCATTATTCGACGAAGCGCCGGGCGCGTTCACCGCCGCCCCGTCGCCCGCCGACGAGGTGGCCTTTTTCCAGCTGTCCGGCGGCAGCACCGGCACGCCGAAGCTGATTCCGCGCACCCATAACGACTACTACTACAGTATTCGCGCCAGCGTGGACATCTGCCGTTTCGATGAGGATACCCGCTACCTGTGCGCGCTGCCCGCGGCCCATAACTACCCGCTGAGCTCGCCGGGCGCGCTGGGCGTGTTTTACGGCGGCGGCAGCGTGGTACTGGCCAGCGATCCGAGCGCCAACGTCTGTTTCCCGCTGATAGCGCAACATCGGATCACCGTCACCGGGCTGGTGCCGCCCGCCGTGACGCTGTGGCTGCAGGCGATGGAACAATGGGGCGACAGCGGGCAGTTGGCCAGCCTGCAATTATTGCAGGTCGGCGGCGCCAAGCTTGGCGAGGCCCTGGCCGCGCGCATTCCGGCGGAGCTGGGCTGCCGGCTGCAGCAGGTGTTCGGCATGGCCGAAGGGCTGGTGAACTACACCCGGCTGGACGATGACGACGAACATATCTTTACCACCCAGGGCCGTCCGATATCGCCGGATGATGAAGTCTGGGTGGCCGACGGGCAGGGCAATCCGCTGCCGCCGGGCCGCGTGGGACGCCTGATGACGCGCGGGCCTTATACGTTTCGCGGTTATTACCAAAGCCCGGAGCACAACGCCGCGGCGTTTGACGCCGACGGGTTTTATTGTTCCGGCGATTTAATCGAGCTGACGGACGACGGCTACCTGAAAGTACAGGGACGCGAAAAAGATCAGATCAACCGCGGCGGGGAAAAGATTGCCGCCGAAGAAGTCGAGAACCTGTTGCTGCGCCATCCGCACGTGGTGAATGCGGCCCTGGTATCCATGACCGATGCGCTGATGGGGGAAAAGAGCTGCGCCTATATTGTCGTTACGCAGGAGATCAAACCGGTGGCGCTGCGCCGCCATTTGCGCCAGCTGGGGGTGGCGGAATTTAAACTGCCCGACCGTTTTGAACGGGTGGACGCATTGCCCCTTACGCCGGTGGGCAAGGTCGATAAAAAACGACTGCGCCTGCTGATCGACGCCGCCACCGCCACCCCCGCCACAGGAGAAAAATAAATGGCCATCCCGAAACTGGTTTCCTATGCCATGCCCACTCCGGCGGAACTGCCCGCCAATAAGGTCAACTGGGCCTTTGAGCCGCAGCGCGCGGCGCTGCTTATCCATGATATGCAGGACTATTTCCTTAACTTTTGGGGCGGGGACAGCGCGCTGGTCAGCCGGCTGGTGGAGAATATCGCCGCCCTGCGCCGCTACTGTAAATCGCAGGGCATCCCGGTGTTTTATACCGCCCAACCGGCGCGGCAGAGCGAGGAAGATCGCGGGCTGTTAAACGATATGTGGGGGCCGGGGTTAAACCAGTATCCCGAACAGCAGGCGGTCATCGCCGCCCTCGCGCCCGACGCCGATGACCAGGTCCTGGTCAAATGGCGTTACAGCGCCTTTCACCGCGCCCCGCTGGCGGATATGCTGGCCGAGCGCGGCCGCAACCAGCTTATTATCTGCGGCGTTTATGCGCATATCGGCTGCCTGATGACCGCCGCCGATGCGTTTATGCGCAATATCAAACCGTTGCTGGTGGCGGACGCCCTGGCCGATTTTACCCGCGACGACCATCTGATGGCCCTGCGTTATGCCGCCGGCCGCTGCGGGCGCGTGCTGATGACCGCCGATTTGTTGCCGGCGCCCATCAGCAAGGCGCACCTGCGCGCGCTGATCCTGCCGATGCTCGACGACGACTGCGGTGATTTGGGCGATGATGACAACCTGATCGACTACGGCCTGGATTCGGTGCGCATCATGACGCTGGCCACCCGCTGGCGGCAGGCGCGCGCGGGGCTGGATTTTGTCGCGCTGGCGCGGAACCCGACCCTTAACGGCTGGTGGCAATTACTGGCGCCGGAGCATAACGTATGACTATCAGCCTGGATTTCAGCGGTAAGCGCGTTTGGGTGACCGGCGCCGGCCAGGGCATCGGCTACCAGACCGCGCTGGCGTTCAGCGAGGCCGGAGCCGACGTGGTCGGACTGGACCGGCGCTTTGCCGGCGACGGCTACCCGTTTCGCACGCAATTGCTGGATATCACCGATGCCCCCCAGGTCGGACGGGTGTGCGGGGCGCTGCTTGAGGAAAACCCACGGCTGGATGTCCTGGTCAACGGCGCCGGCATCCTGCGCACGGGGGCCACCGATAGCCTGGACCTCCAGGACTGGCAAGACTGCATGGCGGTCAACGCCGGCGGCGCGTTTAACCTTTTTCACCATACCCTGCCGGTATTTCGCCGCCAGCGGGCAGGCGTCATCGTCAGCATCGCCTCCAACGCCGCCCACGTGCCGCGCGTGGGCATGTCCGCCTACTGCGCCTCGAAAGCGGCGCTGAGAAGCCTGTGCATGACCGTCGGGCTGGAAATGGCGCCGTTCGGGGTGCGCTGCAACCTGGTGTCGCCCGGCTCGACCGATACGCCGATGCAGCGCGGCCTGTGGCAAAGCGCGGATGCGGAACAGCGGACCATTGCCGGGTTTCCCGGGCAATTCAAGCTGGGCATTCCGCTGGGGAAAATCGCCCGGCCGCGCGAGATTGCCGACGCGGTGCTGTTCCTGGCCTCGGAACATGCCGGCCATATTACCTTGCAGGATATCGTCATCGACGGCGGCGCGACGCTTGCCGCCTGATGCCGTTACGGCCCGCCGGGCGCTAATGCCGGCGGACGTGTTTCATCGCCGGCCGGCCTGCTTCAGTGCCAGCCCAGCCGGTTGCTCAATACTAGTGCATGGCGTTTCACCGCCGCGATAATATCCTCGCGCCGCTCGGCAAAACGGCTGGAAAGGGCCGCCACATTCAGCGCGGCCACGGTTTCCCCCTTGGCGTTCAGCACCGGCGCCGCCACCCCCGAACCGCCAATATCCATCTCCTGATCCGAGACCGCGAAGCCGTCCCGGCGGGCCTTGGCGATATGCTGGCGGATAAGATCGCGGTCCACCAGGGTATGCCGGGTGTATTGCACGATGCGTTCATGGGCGAGGTAACGCTCGATCTGGCCGTCGTCCCGGGCGGCCAGCAGGGCGCGCCCCATGGCGGTGCAATAAGACGGCAGGCAACTGCCCAGCGGCGACTCGTAACGCACCGGTTGGGTGCCGCTGCAACGCTCCAGGGTTTTCAGCCGGCAATCGTGGTTCAGCACCCCGAGCATGATGGTTTCGCCGCAGCCGTCGCGCAGTTCGCGCATCACCGGCCCGGCCAGTTCAATCAGCCTGGCCTCCGGCCCGCAGATCCAGCCCGGGCCGTTGCGGTACGTGTCGCTCAGCGTATACCGATCCGCCTCGCCGCGCACCGCATAGCCGCGCGCCACCAGGGTCGCCAGCAGGTTATGGGTGCTGCTTTTCGGGTAGCCCAACTCGTCCACCACCTCTTTCAGGGCGAGCGGTTTTTCCGCCTGCGCCAGCAGTTCGAGTACTTCCAATACGCGCACCGCGCTTTTGACTTCGTTCATGTATGTGAACCCTATTCTTGTTGCTGAACTTATTTTTACTGTGTTAGAACTCGGAACACAATCTTTTCCTGATACGGGATCCGCGATGAACCAAACAGCGCCGCTGGACCAGATAGCCATCGAGCTTGTCCGCAACGCCTTCCATTCCATCTGCGATGAAATGGCCGAGTCGCTGGTGCGTTCCAGCCACTCGCCGAATATCAAGGAGCGGCGCGACTGCTCATGCAGCGTCTATGACGTGGCCGGCGATATCGCCGTGCAGGCGGAGCATATTCCCATCCATCTCGGTGTGATGGCGGGGGCGCTGCGCCATATCCTGGCGGCGTTCCCGGCGGCGGAGATGGCGCCGGGAGACGTGTTCCTGGTCAACGATCCGTATTATGGCGCCAATCACCTGCCGGATTTTATCGTCGCGGGGCCCTTGTTCGCCGGCGGCCGGATGGTCGGCTTCGGCGCCAGCATGGCGCACCATACCGACGTGGGCGGCCTGACGCCGCGCAGCATGCCCGCCACCGCCACCGAGATCTTCCATGAGGGCCTGCGCATCCCGCCGGTGAAGCTGGCGGCCGCCGGCCTGGTGGATAACAATATCCTGACCATTATCGCCGCCAACTCGCGCCTGCCCGACGAGCGCATGGCGGATCTCGGCGCGCAAATCGCCACCATCCGCGTCGCCCAGAGCCGCATTGACGAACTGGCGCGCCGCTATGATACCGATCAGCTGCGTTACGCCCTGGCCGAGATTATCCGCCGGTCGGAGGCGGCGACCCGCGCCTGTATCGCCGCGCTGCCCGACGAGGTTTGGTACGGCGCGGCGGCGGCGGATTTCGGCGGCGAGATGATCCCGCTGCGGGTGGCGATTTCCCATCAGGGCGATCGCCTGAAGATTGATTTCTCCGGCAGCGGCCCGCAGACCAACAGCCCGTTTAATTCCTGCCTGGCCAATACGCTGGCCTGCGTCTACATGGCCATCCGCATCACCCTGGCGCAGGGCATCCCGGCCAACGCCGGCATGTACCGCGCCCTTGAGATCGCCATTCCCGCGGGTTCCATTCTCAACCCCGTTTTCCCGGCGGCCATTTCCGCCGCCACCCAGGTGTCCTATCATACCTTTGAGGCGCTGATGGACGCGCTGTCCGCCTTTGCGCCGGAACGGGTGCTGGCCGGCACCGGCGGCGGCGGGGTGTTTTCCTTCGGCGGCACGAACCCGCTGACCGGCCGGCTTTTTGCCTATGGCGAGGCGCTGGGCGGCGGTTCGGGCGCCAGCAACGTGGCCGACGGCGAGAGCGGCATGATCCCGCCGGTGGCCAATTTGCACGACACGCCGGTGGAAGTGCTGGAAATGAGTTTGCCGGTGCGTATTTTACGTTATGAACTGGTGCCGGGTTCCGCAGGCGCCGGACGCCAGCGCGGCGGCTTTGGCCTGCGCCGGGAATTCCAGGTGCTGACGCCGGTGCGCTGCTCTTTCCAGGTCAGCATGCCCACGCACGGGCCGGGCGGCCTGCTGGGCGGCGGCGGCGGCGCGCCGACGCGCATTACCGTCACCGGGCCGGACGCCGCGCCGTTGTCCATCACGGGTTTTAGCGAACTCTCCGCTGTGGCGGGCACGGTCATCCGGGTGGAAACGGCGGGCGGCGGCGGCTACGGCCCGCCGTGCGAACGCGCCGCGCCGGCGCGCGCGCAGGACCGGCTGTACGGCTATGGCGATATCCAGATCAGGGAGGCTCAGGCATGAGCGGATTACTGGCCGCCGTTGACGTCGGCGGCACCTTTATCGACGTGGTGGTGACCCATCCCGCCACCGGCGAAACCCGCATCGCCAAAGTCCTGCACCGCAAGGGCGATCAGGGCAATGACATCCTGGCGGCGCTGGACGGGCTGGCGCGGCAGATGAATGCCGGCGCCGCCGACATCGATGCCGCGGTGGTGGGCACCACCGTGGTGACCAATGCCTTGCTGGAAGGCGCGTTGGCCAAGACCGCCCTGGTGACCACGGCGGGCTTTCGCGACGTGCTGGAAATTGCCCGCATGACCCGGCCGTCCTCCTATGATTTGCACGCCCGGCGCGCGCCGGTGGTGGCGCCCCGGCATTTGCGCCTGGAGGTGCCGGAACGCCTCGATCATCGTGGCGAGGTGCTGCTGCCCCTGGATGAGGCCGCGCTGGACCGCTGTATCGAACAGCTGCTTGAGGAAAAAGTGGAGGCGGTGGCGGTCAGCCTGCTGTTTTCCTTCGTCAATCCCGACCATGAGCGGCGCATTCTGGAAAAGCTGGCGGTGCTGGGGGTGCCGGTCTCGTTGTCCTCCGACGTGTTGCCGGTATTCCGCGAATACGAACGCACCGCCACCACGGTGCTGAACGCCGCCACCATGCCGGTGATGGCGCAGTTTTTAGCCGGCCTGCAAACCCTGAAAGACCAGGGACCGGCCCGGGCCTTTATCATGGGATCGGCCGGCGGCTGCCTGACCTTTGCCGAAGCCCGCCGTTTCCCGATAAAATGCGCCATGTCCGGCCCCGCCGGCGGGGCGGTGGGCGCGCTGGATCTCTGCGCCCGCCATGGCCTGGGGGAAGCGCTGACGCTGGATATCGGCGGCACCAGTTCGGATATCGCCCTGCTGCGCAACGGCGCCATCCCGGTGACCGACGAGCGGGCGATCGGCGGCTATCCGGTGGCGGTGGCCTCGGCGGAAATTGAAACCATCGGCGCCGGCGGCGGTTCGATAGCGTATCTGGACCGCGCCGGATCCCTGAAGGTCGGGCCGCGCAGCGCCGGCTCGACGCCGGGGCCGGTGAGCTACGGCCGCGGCGGCGAACTGCCCACCGTCACCGACGCGCATGTGGCGCTCAATCGCCTGGGGGTCGACAGCATGCTCGGCGGCGGATTCCCCCTCGACCGGGAGGCGGCCGTCGCCGCCATCGGACGGCATATCGCCGCGCCCCTGGGCGTCAGCTGGCAGCGGGCGGCGCACGGCATATTGCAAATCACCACCGCCAATATCGTGCGCGCCATCCGCGCCATGTCGGTGGAACGCGGTCACGATCCGCGCGCCATGACGCTTATCGCCTTCGGCGGCGCCGGCCCGCTGCACGCCGTCGACGTGGCGCGCGCGCTTGAGATTCCGCGCGTGCTGATTCCGTATTTTTCCGGCGTGTTTTCGGCCCACGGTATTTTGTCGGTGGATATCGCCTATGACGCCCAGCGCACCTGGCTGCGGGAGCTGTCCGCCATCGATGCCCACGCACTGGCGGAACTGACCGACGAGATGCTCGGCGCGCTGCTGGCCCGCGCCGCCGAAGACGGGTTTAGCGCCGGCGACCTGGCCATCGCCTGGTCGGCCGACCTGCGCTATCGCGGCCAGTCCCATGCGCTGACCGTGGCGCTGCCGTCGCCGGACGCGGCGGGCCTGGCCGTCAGCCGCTCGGCGTTTTTGGCCGAGCATCTGCTGCGCTACGGCCACGCCTCCGCCACTGCGGCGGTGGAGCTGCTCAACCTGCGGCTGAAAATCAGCCGGCCGCGCGGGGGCGGCGGCGAGGTCGGCGCTGCGCCCGCGACGGCGGCCGAACCGGCCGGTCAACGCGATATCTGGCTTGATGAGGCCGAATGCGTCGCCTGCCCGGTCTATCAGCGCGCCACGCTGCCGGACCACTGGCGCGCCACAGGCCCGCTGGTGATTGAACAGTTCGACGCCGTGACCGTACTCGGCCGCGGCGATATCGCCGAGGTCCTGCCCGGCACGCGCGCCTTATCGATTCGCATCCACCCACACACCGACTGAAACCATTCACCCGAAGGAGCACCCTATGAGATTTTCTGCTAAGCACGGCGCGGCGCTGATTGTACTGGCCGCCAGCCTGACCGTCGCCGCCCTGTCGGCCCAGGCGCAGGGCCTGACCCAGCTGCGCGTTGGCGCCGATCCCAGCTACCGGCCGATATCCTTCGTCGACCCGTCGGGCAAGCTTATCGGTTTCGACGCCGATTTCGCCGCCGCCCTCGGCCAGCATATGGGGGTGCCGGTGTCCTATGAGGGCATGGCGTGGGACGGTATTATCCCGGCGCTCCAGGGCGGAAAAATAGACGCCATCACCAATCTGGTAATAAGCGACGAGCGCAAGAAAGTCGTGGCGTTTTCCCAGCCGATCATGACGCAAACGATTGTCGCGGTGGTGCGCGCCGACAGCCAGCATCCGCAGGCGACCGCCGCCGACTTGCCGGGGCTTAAGGTCGGGGTGATGGTCAACACCGCCGCCGCCACCGCGCTGCAGGGCATGAAGGGGGTAACGCCGGCCACCTATAACACCGTGGTGGACGCCTATAATGATCTGATGCTCGGGCGCATCGACGTGGTGGCGGTGGAAAGCGTTAATGGTACCTATATTGCCGCCAGCCAGTATGCCGGCAAGCTGAAAGTGGTGCCGAAGCCGCTCACCGACGATGTGAAGCTGAACGGCGTGGCGCTGCGCAAGCAGGATACCGACGGGCTGGCGCAGGTTAACGCCGCCATTGATAAAATGAAGTCGGACGGCACCCTGGCCGCCATCGCCACCAAGTGGTTCGGCAATACCCTGAATGTGCCACACTGATTGTACTGCCAACGTTACCCATGAGGTCAACAGATGCCGGAAATGACGGAAACGCCGTCGGTGGCGCCAGAGCCGCCGATCCTGCGGATTAGCCAGCTCTGCAAGTCGTTTAACGGCGTGCCTGTCCTGACCGATGTCAATCTTGAGATCGCGCGCGGGGAAACCGTGGCGGTGATTGGCCCCAGCGGGGCCGGCAAGACCACACTGCTGCGCTGCGTCAATTTTTTAAATACCTACGACAGCGGCAGCGTGACCCTGCGCGGCGAGCAAATCGGCTACCGGCAGCTGGGCAACCGGCGGGTGGAGGATAGCGACGCCAATATCAGCCGGATGCGCCGTAAAACCGGCATGGTGTTTCAGCGGTTTGCGCTGTTTCCGCACCTGAGCGTGCTGGAAAACCTGATTGAGGGACCGACGCGGGTGCTGGGACAATCCCATCGCGAGGCGGTGGCGCGCGCGACCGCGACGCTTGCGTCCGTGGGACTGGCGGATAAGGCCCATGCCTACCCGGCCCGGCTTTCCGGCGGCCAGCAGCAGCGGGTCGGCATTGCGCGCGCCCTGTGTATGGAACCGGACGTGCTGCTGTTTGACGAGGTGACCTCGGCGCTGGACCCGGAACTGGTGGGCGAGGTGCTGGCGGTGATGCGCCGCCTCAGCGAGGAGGGGCGTACCATGCTGATGGTCACCCACGAGCTGCGCTTTGCCCGCGATGTGGCCGATCGCATCGTGTTTATGGAGCAGGGACGCGTGGTGGCCGACCTGCCGGCCCGGCAGTTTTTTGCCGAGCCGCCCAACGAGCGTATCCGGGCGTTCCTGACGGCCAGCGAGGCAAAATAAGCGCGCCGGCGACGGCAATATTTAATCTTGATACAGGATGGCGCGGGTTATGATGGAATTTGTGGCGGCCTATTCGCCGCTGTATTTGCAGGGCGTGCTGGTCGGTCTTTCTTTAACCGTCTTCGCTATGGCGGGCGCCCTGGTCATCGGTTTGCTGGTGGCGCTCGGGCGTTTATCCCGGCGGATGCCGGTGCGGCTGTTTTGTCTGGCGTATGTCACTGTTTTTCGCGGCGTGCCGCCGCTGGTATTGCTGTATCTGGTGTATTTCGGCTTGCCGGCCTGGGCCAGCCAGGCCGGCAGCCCGCTGCTGATAAGCCTGCTCAGCCCGCTGGATAACCGGCTGCTGGCGGCGACCCTGGCGTTTGCGGTTAACGCCGGCGCCTATACCGCGGAAAGCATTCGCGCCAGCATTACCTCGATTCACAGCGAGCAGATGGAGGCCGCCCGCTCCATTGGCATGACCTATCCGCAGGCCATGCGGCGCATTATCCTGCCGCAGGCGCTGCGGGTGGCGTTTCCGCCGTTGTGTAATGAGTTTATCATCGTGCTTAAGGGAACGTCGCTGGCGTCGGTTATCGGCGTTACCGAGCTGATGCGCAATGCCCAGATGGTGGCGTCGGCCACGTTCCTTAATCTTCAGGCCTACCTGCTGGCCGCCGCGTTTTATGTGGTGCTGGTGATCCTGCTGCAAGTGCTCGCCAGCGCCGTCGAACGCCGCCTGAGCCTGCCGAAAGGCTAAGGCGCTACGCTTTACTCTCCTTGCCCCTCATTCCCGCGTCAGGCTTGGGTACGGTCAGCGCCGGCCAAACCGCCATCCAGGTGGCCGCGATGGCGAGCAGATCATCCCGGCTGGCGCCTTCGCGCGCCTGTACCGACATGCCGTGCAGCGCGCAGACCAGATTCTTGGCCAGGCCTGCCGCGTCAATATCCGCCGCCAGCTCTCCCGTCGTCTGGCGCTGGCGGAAAAATGCCAGCAGCATATCCTCCTGCCGGTGATGGCGGGCGCGCAGCATCAGCGCCACGTTGTGCGAGGACGAAGACAGCGCCGCAGAGGTGCAGATTAAAAAGCAGCCCGGCGGCAGCGTCTCATTGGTAAACATCGCTGCGGCGTCGCGCAGGTAATCCCTCAGTACCTCATCCAGCGGGCGGCCCGCATCGGCCAGCAGGTTTTTACCCCGCTCGGCGTACAGCGCGATATAACGTTCGGCGGCGGCGCGAAACAGCCCCTCCTTATTACCGAACGCGCTATAAAGCGTCGGCGCCTTGGCGCCGGTGGCCGCCACCAGATCGGACATGGAGGTGGCTTCATAGCCATGGCGCCAGAACAGTTCCAGCGCTTTATCCAGGGCGCACTCCCGGCTGAACTGTTTTGGCCGGCCCGGTCCTTTGGCGGTTTTGACACACGCAGTCAGATGTGTGTCCATAAAATCCTCTCTTAATGATGGTGATGTATCAGTATATAATTAACGATCATTAAGAAAATTACAAGCACCACGTGGCAACGCAGGGAGGTGACGCATTGCCAAGGGGGTCGTAAAGGGGATAAAGACAAAAAATTTTCAACTTTAATCGTATTATTATCAGTTGCTTAACTATTAAATTAACGATCGATAATAAAAAGAAGTTGCGTGCCGCGCCGCGGGAGGATAGTATTTAGTTATCGAACGTTAATAAATTAACGTCGCCAACTGAATCCTGACTAACTTTAGAGAGTACACATCATGAAAAACGTAAAATATGCCGTTGCCGCCATCGCCCTGAGCGTTGTTTCTTTCGGTAGCTTCGCCGCCGACCTGGTTAACGCCGCACCGGCCGACCAACAGCAGGTCGGGGTGATTTCCGCCACCGGCGGCAGCAACCTGTCCTCGCTGGAAAGCCAACTGGCCGATAAAGCCGCGCAGTCCGGCGCCAAGTCGTTCCAGATCACCTCGACTACCGGCCAGAATAACCTGCACGGCACCGCGGTGATTTATCAATAAGTGTGGCCGGCCGCGGGGCCTATCCCCCGCGCCGCAGATAAATAACAAACCCACAATCGTTAATTATGCGCTTACCCGCGGATAATGATAATGTCATTTGAATACAGAGAGTCGCTATCATGAAAAACGTAAAATATGCCGTTGCCGCCATCGCCCTGAGCGCTATTTCCTTCGGTAGCTTCGCCGCCGACCTGGTTAATTCAGCGCCGGCCAACCAGCGCCAGGTCGGGGTGATTTCCGCCACCGGCGGCAGCAACCTGTCCTCGCTGGAAAGCCAGCTGGCCGATAAAGCCGCCCAGTCCGGCGCCAAGTCGTTCCAGATCACCTCGACCACCGGTCAGAATAACCTGCACGGCACCGCGGTTATTTATGAATAATATAAAAAGAACGGAAGCGCCGTTTAACCGGCCTTCCGTTCTTTTTTATTCGCTATTATTGCGCCGTCAGCGCGGCGTCTTAATAGTTTCTCCCGCCGTTAACCTCCCTGTTTATCCGCCGCGTTCGCGTGCTCATCGCTTGTCAAATCACTTATTCAAATGAACCCAGATAATCGCTTTTACCTATAGCCAGGCCCTGGTTACGCAGGATGTCATAGGCCGTGGTGATATGGAAAAACAGGTTCGGCAACGCCAGGCGGAATAAATAATCATAGCCGGTGAAGGTTTTCGCCGTACCGCGCATATTCATCACGATGGGCCTTTCGCCGCTATGGGCAAACTGATCCTGGGACAGGCTGTTGAGGTAGGTGATGGTTTTGGCGATACGCTCCTGCAACTGCTCAAAGGTGGTCTCGGTATCGGGAAAACTGGGAATGTCGCCGCCGGACAGGCGCGCCGCGCAGGATTTTGCCGCGTCGCTGGACGACTGCACCTGCCGGGCCAGGCTGAACATATCGGGGGCCAGGCGGGCGTTGACCAGTTGGGATTCGTCGATGCCCTGCTCGGCGGCGTAAGCGACCGCTTTATGCAGCAGCGCGGACAGATTGTTCAGTGCCCGGATAAATACCGGGATCGAAGCCTGGTAGTAGGTCAGGTCATGTTGTGCCGGATTAGCCATTTTTCGTCTTCTCATCGTTATCGGACATCAGGATAGACAGCGGGCCGTTGATTCTGCCCGCCATCAACTTAGGGCGCGGCATCCGGCCCGTCAATGTTTTTTTAACGATCGCTATGAAATGTGATAACCCGGCGGCATTGGTTTCAGGTACAGCATACGCAGGCCAACGCCTCAGCCGGCCCGGTCGCGGGCCAGGCAGGCCAGGCGCCGTTCATCAACCCGTTTGGCGAACCAGGCGGTGGTCAGCTTGCGGGTTATTTTCGGGCTTTCCAGGGTAATGCCCGGCAGTATGGCGCGCGGCAACGGCTGGCCCTGGGTTTTATCGGCCAGGGCAAACACGCGCCGGTAAAGATCCGTTTCTTCAAAATCCAAACGTTCGCCCTTTTCCAGCGCCCGGCGGATGGCCGCGTCGCCGATATCCAGACGCTTGCCGATCGCCCGTACGGCCAGTTCCGTGGCGCTCGCCGCATCCGACCCATAGTTAACCAGATCGCCGTCAAGCGCCAGCTGCTTGCCGGAGAGGCGATTGACGGCATTCTGGAACGCGGCGTTGCGGCTGGCATACCAGCCGGCGTTGAAATCGGCGAAGCGGAAGATCTGCCGGGGATAATGGGTAGGGTAGCCGAGTAAATGCACAATGCCGAAATACATGCCGCCGCGCCGGCTGAACACTTCGTGGCGGATCGAGCCCTCGATGGGGTAGGGATAGCCGTCGGCGTGTTCGGCGGCGAAGGCGATGCTGACCTGCATCGGCCCGCCGGTATGGACCGGGTTCAGGTTGCCGAACAGTTTTTGCCCCATCGGCACCATGCCGATAAAGTCCTCGAAAATGCCGCTCAGTTCCTTTTCATTGCGCACGTTGTCCAGGCGTTCGCTATAGGTCTTGCCGTTGGGCGAATTGATATGCAGCGCCGCATGGACCACGATCGCCGGGATATGCGCCTGCGCGGCGCGGCGGTCGATTTCATCCCAGGCTATCTTGCCCAGGCCCGCTACCGGCGCGTCGGCCTGCAGCCCTGATTCCTGCTGGGCTACCGCCAGTACCGAGCAGATATTCTCGCTATTGGGGTCGATATTGCGAACGGCGAACGCCGTATAGATATCCTTGGCCCAGCCCGCGCGATCGGCGGTATTGGCCGGCAGTAACCGGATGATATGCGCCTGGACGTCCGCCGGCTGCGGCTTGGCGGGCTGGCGCTGCTGGCTGCCGCAGCCGGCCAGCGCCAGCAGCAGGGCGATGCCCGCCCAGGGGCGGCAGGCGCGCGATAATGCCGCCGCCGGGCGGTTTCCCGCTTGGCCGCCGATCCTGTCGGCGACCTGGGCAACAGGTGAAAATGAGATAACGCGGTATAAAAGCATGGCTTTCCTGTTAAACCTGACGGGGACGGCGGGACAACGCACAATGCAGCAGCCCCGAGATAAGCAGCGCCGGCAGGGTGGCGCCCACCTGCGGCAACCAGTGCGACATGGCCTGGTAGACCGCGATGCCGCAGACCCAGGCCAGGAAGGCCCGCCATGACAAGGCGGCGCCCGGGGCCAGGTCATGGCGGCGGCGCACCAGGAAATGCTCCACCAGCACCACGCCGAACAGGGGCGCGAACACCGACCCGATCAGCAGCAGAAAGTTTTCATACTGCGACAGCGGCACCCGCCAGGCTATCAGCGTACAGGCCAGGCCGATAACCAGGGTCAGCGGTTTCACCCGCAGCGGCACCAGCAGCGCCGACGACAGCGCCGCAGAATGGATATCGGCAAAGGCGTTTTCATTTTCATCGATAAGGATAAGCAAAAGGGGAATGCCCATGGCGGCGCCCGATAACGCCACCAGCAGCGCGCTGGTATCGTTATTGCTGACGAACGCCAGGGCATAGGCGCCGCCCAGGGCCATGATCCACAGACTGCCGCACAGATAGCCGGCCAGGGTGCCGAAAAAGGTTTGCCGGGCGCTTTTGCCGAAACGGGTGTAATCCCCCACCAGCGGCAGCCAGGATAAGGCCATTGAAATCACGATATCGCAGCCCGCCGCAAACGGCAGCGTGCCGTCGCCGGGGCTGGCGGCCAGCGCGCCCATATCCGCCCGCCGCCATAACGACCAGCTCAGCCAGCCGCAGGCAATAATCAACAGCCAGATGCCGAAGCGCCGCAGCACCACCCGGATAAACGCCAGCGGCCCCGACAACGCCAGCGCCGTGGCGCACAGGCCGAACAGCCAGGTCCACAGAATGGGATTCGCCCACGGACTGCCGCCACCCAGGGCGCGCGTCGCCAGCAGGCTGGCCGCGTCACGCATCATCACAATTTCAAACGCGCCCCAGCCGACCAACTGCAAAAAGTTGAGCAGCGCGGGTACCGACGCGCCGGTATTACCCAGGCTGAAGGCCATGCCCGCCATGGACGATCGCCCGGTGTCATAACCGATAACGCCTGACAGCGCCAGCAGCACGCAGCCGGCCAGCGATCCGATGGCGATGGCGGACAGGGCGCCCAGCATGCCCAGGCCCGGCGTAAGAAGGGCGCCGGCCTGCAACACCGCCAGCCCCAGGCCTAAAGAGAACCATAAGGAAAAAAGGTCCCGCCAGCCCAATACGCGCCCGCCAGGGGCAATCAACCGGTCTGGGGCATAAGTATCACTGTTTTTCATGGGGTTATCTGTTCACACAAGGATAAGCGAGCATAGCATAGCCCGCGCGCGCCGTCGGCTAATCCTGGCGCCGGCGTCAATCCGGCTTGCCTTGCAGCGCGAGCTGCGTCAGCCACAGGCGGGTATCGAATTCCAACTGGTGATAGCGCGGCTCCATATGGCAGCAAAGCTGATAGAACGCCTTGTCATGCTCTTTCTCTTTCAGGTGGGCCAGCTCATGCACCACGATCATGCGCAGGAAATCCGCCGGCGCGGTTTTGAATACCGTGGCGATGCGGATCTCCGCCTTGGCTTTCAGTCTGCCGCCCTGCACGCGCGATACCGCGGTGTGCAAACCCAGCGCATTCTTCAGCACGTGGATTTTACTGTCCCAGGCGACTTTATTGATCGGGGCCGCATTGCGCAGGTAGCGGTTTTTCAGCTCCAGCGTATATGCGTACAGCGCCTTGTCGCTGGCGATCTCATGCGCGGCGGGATAGCGCTGCGCCAGCACCGCCGCCAGCCGCTGCTCCGCGATAAGCGTGCGCACCTGGGCGAGGAGGTGCTCCGGGTAACCCTGCAAATAGATAAGTGGTGTCATAAGTGCCCTGTTGCGCGGCAAAAGATGCCGACCCGGCTAAGGGTAACGGATCCCGGGTTTAAAACCAACGGCCGCGGCCGCGTCGCCCCGGTGTTATCGCCGGCCCGTAATGTGCGTCAGTTCACCCTCTGCCGCGCTACGCCCGCCTGATGTTCCAAAATGAAACCTTATCCGCGCCGCAACGTTCCAAAACGGAACTATTTACGTCGTTATCCCGTCCGGCCAAAGCTGCCTTATAGTCATGATCTATTCCTATTCATCTGGCGGAGCAGCGTATGAAAAAATTAATCAATAGCGTTGAAACGGTGTTGCAGGAACAGCTCAACGGCCTGGTAGAGGCGCATCCCACACTGGCATTGCACCAGGAACCGCTGTTTATCACCCGCGCCGACGCGCCGGTGGCGGGGCGGGTGGCGCTGATGTCCGGCGGCGGCAGCGGCCATGAGCCGATGCACTGCGGTTATATCGGCCAGGGTATGCTGGCCGGCGCCTGCCCCGGGGAAATCTTCACCTCGCCCACGCCGGATCAGATGTATGAATGCGGACAGGCGATTGACGGCGGCCAGGGCGTATTGATGCTGATTAAAAACTATACCGGCGATATCCTTAATTTCGAGACGGCGGCGGAATTGCTGCACGCCAGCGGGACGGCGGTGGCGACCCTGGTGGTCGACGATGACGTGGCGGTAAAGGACAGCCTGTTTACCACCGGGCGGCGTGGCGTGGCCAATACCGTGTTGCTGGAAAAATTGCTGGGCGCGGCGGCGGCGCGCGGCGACTCGCTCGATGATTGCGCGGCGCTTGGGGAGCGCATCAACAACCAGGGGCATTCCCTGGGCATCGCCCTGGGCGCCTGCACCGTGCCCGCCGCCGGCAAACCGTCGTTTGCGCTGGCGGACAACGAGATGGAATTCGGCATCGGCATCCACGGCGAGCCGGGCATCGAGCGCCGTCCGTTTATCTCGCTTAACGACACGGTGGATACCCTGTTCGCCACCCTGATCGAAAACGGCGGCTACCAGCGCACCCTGCGGCACTGGGATCGCCAGGCGGGCGATTGGCGTGAAACCCGCCAGTCCAAGCAGCCGTTGGCAAAAGGCGATCGGGTTATTGCGCTGGTCAATAACCTGGGGTCGACGCCGCTGTCGGAGCTGTATGGCGTCTGGCATCGCCTGGCGGAGCGCTGCGCGGCGTTCGGCCTGCAGGTGGAACGTAAATTAATCGGTTCCTATTGCACTTCGCTGGATATGCAAGGCATGTCCATCACCCTGCTGAAGGTGGATGACGCGCTGCTGGAACTGTGGGATGCGCCGGTCAACACGCCGGCCCTGCGCTGGGGCTGTTAATTTATGGAGGCAATAATGGTTATTACCAGACAGCATATCGTCAGTTGGCTGCAACTGTGCGCCGAGGTGTTCACCGAACAGCGGGACTTCCTTACCCAACTGGATTCGGATATCGGCGACGGCGATCACGGTCTGAATATGAACCGCGGTTTTAATAAGGTACTGGAGAAATTGCCTTCAGTCGCGGACAAGGATATCGGCTTTATCCTCAAGAATACCGGCATGACGCTGTTGTCGAGCGTGGGCGGCGCCAGCGGCCCGTTGTTCGGCACCTTCTTTATCCGCGCCGCCCAAAGCGCCAACGCCAAACAAAGCCTCGATTTGCCGGCCCTGTGCCAGATGCTGAAGGAGGGCGTGGAAGGGGTGGTCATGCGCGGCAAGGCTGAACCCGGTGACAAGACCATGTGCGACGTCTGGGTGCCGGTGGTCGAGCAACTGGAACAGGACAGCCGGGACCACCTGGCGTTGCCCGACGCCCTGCGCCAGGCCGTCGAGCGGGCGCAGCGGGCGCTGGAGTCCACCATCACCATGCAGGCGCGTAAAGGACGGGCCAGCTATCTGGGCGCACGCAGCATCGGCCACCAGGATCCCGGCGCCACCTCGGCGATGCTGATGATCCAGGCGCTTTACCAGGTGACGACCCGTTAGTCGCAGGCCCGGGCGGGCAGGAGGAAAGATGGTCAATATCGTGGTAGTGTCCCACAGCCTTCTTCTGGCGCAGGGCGTAGCTGAGCTGGCTGAACAAATGATCCAGGGCGGCTGCCGGCTGGTTATCGCCGCCGGGGTGGACGACGGCGATCATCCCATCGGCACCGATGCGGTCAAGGTGATGGACGCCATTGAATCGGCGGACGATCCCTCCGGGGTGCTGGTGCTGATGGATCTCGGCAGCGCCCTGTTGAGCGCGGAAACCGCACTGGAACTGCTGGACCCCGCGCTGGCGCAGCGGGTAACGCTGTGCGCCGCGCCGCTGGTGGAAGGCACCCTGGCGGCGGTGGTGGCGGCGTCGGCGGGGGGTAGCCTGGCGCAGGTGAAGGCGGAGGCGCTGGGCGCGCTGGCGGCTAAGGCCCGCCAGCTTGGCGAGCCGGATGACGCCGGCGACGAGGGGCCGGGCAAGACGGTAATGCCCGCCGACAGCCAAAGCGTCAGCTGGACGGTGCTTAACCCGAACGGACTCCATGTCCGTCCGGCGGCGCGGCTGGCCGGGGTATTGGCGCCGTTTAAGGCGGACCTGCGTCTTGAAAAGGGCGGGCGCGGCGTCGACCCGCGCAGTCTTAACCAACTGGCGACGCTGCAAATCCGCCAGGGCGATACCCTGCGCCTGCTGGCCAGCGGACCGGAGGCGGGGGCGGCGCTGGACGCGTTTATCGCCCTGGCGCGCCGGGGTTTCGGCGAACAGGTCGACGTGCGCGCCGGCATGACGCTTACCGGCATACCGGTTCCCCCCGGCGGTATTCGCGCGCCGGTGCTGAAGCTGCGTCCGGCCCGTTATCATGCGCGGCCGGAGACGATTTCGCGCCAGCAGATAACCGGACAGCAGCAGCGGCTGCGTTCGGCGCTGGCGGCGACCCGCGGCGATCTGCGGCGGCTGGCGCATCGGGCCGGCGATGCCATGGGGCCGGATCAGGCGGCCATTTTCAGCGCCCACGCGCTGCTGATTGAGGATGCGGATCTACTGCGGGCGCTGGATCAACGCATCGCAACGGAACTCTCCAGCGCCGAGGCGGCGGCGTCGCGGGAACTGATGGCCATGGTCGACGAGTACCGCGCCATGGAGGACCCCTACCTGCGCGCCAGGGAACTGGATATCCGCGATATCCTCAACCGGGTACTGGGACATCTTGGCGCCGGGCCGGTGGCGCCGCCCGGCGTTGGCGACGGCGACGGCGTGCTGCTGGTGGCCGAGGAACTGATGCCTTCCGAGATGCTTGGCCTGGACCGGCAAAAGGTGAAAGGCATTTGCCTGAGCGCGGGGAATATCTGGTCGCATAGCGCCATCCTGGCGCGGGGGCTGGGCATACCGATGGTAGTGGGCGTGAGCGGATGTTTACAGGCCACCCGCAACGGCCAAACGGCGGCGCTGGACATGGCCGCCGGCACCCTCACCGTCGACAAGCCCGCCGGTGGTAAAAAAGCGGGGACGGAGGAGAGCGAAGACAAAAAGCCGCGCGGCGGCGCGCTGGTTTAACGCCTGGCGCTTTCGCAGCGATGTTTGACGCGAGTATTTTCCCGGCGCCGGCGGACCCGCCGGCGCTTATTCCGCCTCGGCGCCCGTTTTGAACCGCGCCATTTCCAGGTGGTATTGCTTCACCTTGCGCCAAAGCGTGGTGCGGCCGATGCCCAGCAGCGGCGCCATTTCGTTTAGCTGACCCCGGCATACCAGCGCCGCGCGGATAATCGCCTGGCGCTCCAGGTCCGGAAACGACAGCACCGGCTGCGACGCGGGCGCGTCCGGTTCCACCAGCGCCCGTTCCTGCAGCAAATGCTCCGGCAGATCGTTAAGCTCGATACGATTGTTGCGGCAGGTCATGGCGGCGCGCTCCACCACGCTTTTCAGCTCCTGATCGTTGCCCGGCCAGGGGTACAGGCACAGCTGGCGAATGACGTCCCCGCCAATCTGATAGCGGCACTGGAAATGGCGGCCCAGCGCCTGCAGGCTGTCCTGCACCAGCACGGGAATATCCTGCGTCCGCAGGCGCAGCGGCGGGATATGCAGTTCAAAGGATTGCAGCGTGTAAAACAGCTGGCGGCGAAAACGGTTTTGCTTGACCAGCAGCGGCAGATCGGCGCCGGTGGCGGCGATGACCCGCACATTCACCGGGATCACCCGGTTCGAATTGACGCGCATCAGCATGCCGGTCTTGATGATTTGCAGCAGGGCTGACTGCATTTCCGGCGACAGATATTCCACCTGTTCCAGATACAGGGTGCCGCCGTTGGCGAGTTCGAATTTACTCGGCTGCCCGGCCTCGCCCTCGCTGGCATCGCTGCCCAGAAATTCCCGCGCCATCAAATCCTGCGGCAACGCCTGGCAGTTCAGGGCGATAAACGGACCCTGCGCGCGTTCGCCGCCGTTATGGATGGCCTGTCCCAGACGCTGCTTGCCCACGCCTTCCTCGCCGTGCAGCAGCATGGGATGGCTGCCTTTGGCCGCCTGTTTGCCATAACGCACCAGCCGCCGCATTTCCAGCGACGCCAGCGGCATATCCGCAAAGGTATAACTCACCCGGCCCAGCTGGTTATGCACCAACTGCTGCAGGAGTTCCTGCGGGTGAAGCAGGGCGATAAAACCGCAGCGATCGCCGTCGGGAATAGGCTTTAGCGTCAGCAGCGCCGGGATAAACTGCTGCCGGTTCTCAAACGTGACCTGGACATGGCTCAGCGGGCTGCGGTTATGCATGGCCTGGATCACCAGCGCCGGCAGCGTCAGCAGGGTCAGCACCGGCTTGCCGAGGCTCTCCGTTTCATCGAGGCGCAGCATGGCCGCCGCGCGCGCGTTAAGGTATTGCAGGCAACCGTGCTGATCCCAGGCCAGCACGCCGTCTTCCACGCCGTCGAGCAGGGCGTTGAGCGCGTTAAGGTGGCGGTTGGTTTCGGCCAGCAGGCTGTCGGCGTGCAGGTAATTGCCCACTTCGCGCGCCAGCACCAGCGTCAGCGACAGATCGCTGGCGGCCTTGTCCTCCACCAGGCTGGCCAGCACGATGACCGCCCGCTGGCGGCCGCCGTTGTCGTACACCGGGGCGGCGCAAAAGTGCCAGGGGTGCAGCGCCTGGCGGAAATGCTGTTCTCCCGCCAGTTGCACCGGATAGCCCCCGGCGATGGCCAGCGCCGGCGCGTTGGTGCCGATCAGGCCTTCGGTCCAGTAACTGCCGGGGCCGATGCCCAGCGCCTCCAGCCGGGCCTGGGTAAACGGATGGCCGCACGCCCACAGGGTACAGCCGCTTTCATCCAGGATCAGCAACGCGCAGGGCCGCGACTCCATATACTCATACGCATCCTCCAGCGCCGCCTGTCCCAGTACCAGCAAATCGTCCTTACGCCGGCAAATGGAAGCGAAGGTCACGCCGGCGGCCCGGTGCGCGGGACGCCAGTCGGCGGGCTGCATCAGTTTGCGGCAGCGGCGCCGGGATTCCTCCAGGGCCGGAACGGCGCACGCCGGTTCCCGCTTGGGCAGGTCGTCGCGGCCAGGGTGGGGCAAGGCAGTTTTCAGCACCAAGGTATCGTCTCCCCGGATTAACGGCATCAAGGGAGGTATTACTCCAGAATCCCGGCGGGATTTCTGTTAAGCCTCAGGCAAATATCGCAGGCGGCGATAACGCGGGGGGAGCAACCGCACCGGCGGGGCGCGGTTAGGCAGGGGCTAAAAGTCCTGGCCGTACAGGCTGCCGAGACGTTGGAACTCTTTCATTTCAGTCCGCTCGAAGGTGAGCGGCGTCACCGAAATATAGCCTTCGTCATTCAGCTTCAGCTCGCTGTTCTCCGGGCGTTCAAGGCCGCCGTGCTGCACCCGGATCCAGAAATAGTCCTCGCCGTGGGGATCCTTGGCGGGAATGACCATCATGCCGTCCACATTGCCCATGCCCTGCTTGGTGACCCTGATGCCTTTCACCCGATCGGCGGGCATATCCGGGAAATTCACATTCAGGCACACCTGCCGGTCCCATGTCGCCTGCAACACATGCCGCAGGGTCGGTATCAGGTAGCGCGTGGCGCTATCCCAGTTTACCGGTTGATCGGGATCGCGGTTCTGGCTTAGCGCAATCGAGGGAATGCCCGACAGCATGCCGGTCATCGCCGCGCCCACCGTGCCTGAGAGCAGGGTTTCAAATCCCAGGTTGGAACCGTTGTTGACGCCGGAAAGCACCAGGTCGGGCGGGGAACCGAGCATCGCCTGGTGCACGGCGTAGGCCACGCAGTCGGCGGGCGTGCCATAGACGGCAAACCGCCGCGGACCTTTGTTGATCACCCGCACCGGCTCGCGCATGCTCAGGGAGTTGGCCACGCCGCTTTTGTCCTGGGCGGGGGCGACTATCCACACCTCTTCTGCAATCTCCTGGGCGGCCTTGGCCAGCAGCTCCAGACCGGGGGCGTCGATGCCGTCATCATTGGTCAATAAAACGCGATTCACTTTTTTCATCACAGGGTTGTTCTCCATGGGTCAGGCCAAAAATGAATGAATGTCGAGTTGATTTCGCCACGGGCTCTGCCTGACATCATAAGACAAAAATCACGTGCGCAGGGGATAAAATCTGCGCGGCCGCGCGGCTGCCCGCCCTGGGGCGGGCCATAAAGCGCAGCGCAAGGGTAAAAAAAGGGGTTGAACAGCGGATGACAAAAATATGACAAATCAAAGAAATAAAGCGGTTACCCCAAGCGCACTACGTGTTTGCCATCAATACGCTAGTTCATTAAATTGAGGGAGGCCATAAGTCCCGGATTATTCCCGCCATCATCAACGACCTCTCATTGATATCACTGCGGGAAATCCGTCGCCAGCGACGCATCCTTCCACGCCGCCAGATCCAGCTTAACCTCGCCGAGTTTCTGATACGCCAGATCCCAGGCAAGATTGCCGGCAAACAGATGCAGCGGCGGTTTTTCCACGGACGCGATCCGGACGATAAGTGCGGCCAGCTTGTCGGGATCGCCGGCCTGGTTGCCCGCCAGGGTGTCCCTATGCAGATCCAGCGACGCCTGGGCAGCGGCGTAGTCGTCAATCTGGCGCTGCGCCACCGCCAGGGAGCCGGCCGAGAGAAAGTCGGTGCGCACCGGCCCGGGGTAGATCACGGTGGCATGGATGCCCAACTCCCGCGTTTCGGCCGCCAGCGATTCCGTCAGTCCGGCCAGGGCGAACTTGGCGGCGACATAACCGCCCCAGCCGGCATAGCCGCCCTGGAAACCGGCAACGGACGCGATATTGATAATGTGCCCTGCGCGCTGGCGGCGCAGCTGCGGCAAGGTCTTGCGCAGTACGTTTAGCGGCGCGAAGACATTGACGTCGAAATTACGGCGCAGTTCGGCGTCGGTCAGCGCTTCCACCGTGCCCTGCAGGCCATAACCGGCATTATTTACCACGACATCGATAACGCCGAACGCCTTTATAGTTTGCTCCACCGCCGCGCCGACGCTGTCCTCGTCGGTGAGATCGGCTTCCAGCGGCAGGAACAGCAGGAACTGGTCGGCGGTGGGCGCCACGGCGCGCTCCAGCGCCGCGCGGTTTCTCGAGGTGGCGGCCACGTTGTGGCCCTGCGCCAGCAGCAGGCGGGCCAGGGTCAGACCGAGGCCCCTGGAGGCGCCGGTAATAAACCAAGTCTTGGGTGGTAGGGTGCGCATAGCAGTTATTCCTCAGGATAATGAAACGGGCCGTCGGTCTGACGGGCGATCGGTTTGCCGACGTCGACGCCGTCCGGCTGGAGAATGACCATGCTATGGTACGGGGTTGTCCGCCGCGCGCGAATATACAGTCCTTTTGATTTGTTGCCTATTTCTCTTTAATTGCTCTTCAAAACGGTTTGCCGCAAAAATTGGCATTTAATTTCAATTTGTGACAGACATTAAAATTTCACATTTTGATAACCAAAAAATGTGACCCACTTCATTCTACTGATTGATGGTGTATTTTATAAAACACCGTTCCAGATATATTCATTTTGTTACTTTCCTTTTGCTTATACATTTTAGCGCCCAGCGGCGAGCTGCCCGTCCGCCCAGGCGTATGCGACCTCTGAAACCCGTCCGGAGTTAAAATAATGAAAACGAATAAATTATTGATTGCACTATCGATAACCCTGGCCACCGCATTGTCCGCCCCCATCGCCACGGCCAGGGTGCTCAAGGTCGCCGAGGTGCAGCCCGACGGCTATCCCACGGTGGTGGCGCTGCAGCATATGGGGGAAAAGCTGAAGCAGGCTACCGACGGGCGCCTGGAGATGAAGGTCTATTCCGGCGGCGTGCTGGGGGATGAAGAGCAGACGCTGCAGCAGGTACAAATCGGCGCGGTGGATATGATTCGCGTTTCGCTGGCGCCGATGACCACCATTGCCCCGGAAACCAGCGTGCTCACCCTGCCGTATATTTTTCGCGATGAAGATCATATGCATAAGGTGCTTGACGGCGAAGTGGGGCAGGAAATCGCCGCCAAGGTCAGTGCGGATCCCAAGGCTAAAATGGTCTTCCTCGGCTGGACCGACGCCGGCGTGCGCAATATGATCACCAAAAAACCGGTGGTGAAGCCGGAGGATCTGCACGGCATGAAGATCCGCGTACAGAATAGCCAGATTTCGCTGGCGACATTAAAAGCCATGGGCGCCAATCCGGTCGCCATGGGCGTAAGCGAAGTCTTCAGCGCCATGCAGACCGGCGTGGTGGACGGCACCGAAAATAATCCGCCGACCTTTGTTGCCCATAATTATATTCCGGTGGCCAAGTATTACACCCTGACCGGCCATTTTATCCAGCCGGAAATGATTTTGGTATCCTCGCTGGTGTGGAATAAATTATCCGCCGCGGATCAGCAGACCATGCTGAAATTGGGCAAGGAAGCGCAACTGGACGAGCGGCAATTATGGGCCACCTACAACCAGCAATCGCTGGATAAAATGAAAGCCGCCGGCGTGACGTTCCAGAATATCGATCATGATTATTTCATTAAGGCGACGCAGCCGGTAAGAGATCAGTTTGGCAAAGGACATGAAGAATTAATGAAACGTATTGCCGATGTGCATTAATCCTTATCCCTCCCTGCGGCGGGGATAACGTCCCGCCGCCTGCAACCTTTCAGGTGGAACATTATGCCTTTTAATTATTCCCGGTTAATGGACGGGTTGTATGCGATATGTCTGCTGATCGCCAGCATCGCGCTGATGATTATGGTCACCGTGATCCCCATCGGCATCGGCGCCCGTTATTTGTTTGATAACGCCCTGTCCTGGCCTGAGCCGGTGGCGATTGTCTGCATGATTATCTTTACCTTTATCGGCGCGCCGGTGGGGTATCGCGCCAACACCCATATTTCCGTCTCGATCATGACCGATCGGCTGTCCCCCGCCGGAAAGCGTCTCTGCGAGCTGGCCTGCGATATCCTGATGTGCGTGATCTGCCTGATCATGATCTGGTACAGCACCAGCCTGTGCGCCGCCATGTGGGACCAGATGATGGCCTCGCTGCCGGGCTTTTCGTACGGAGAAATGTACCTGCCCATCCCCGTAGGCTCGTTCCTGATGATGTTGTTTGTCATCGAACGCATGATATCCGGGCCCCAGGATCACCGTCCTTTGGTGATGCTGGGCAATTCCCATTAATAAAGCGGAGCGGTGCTATGGATGCGTTAATCTTGATAGGCAGCCTGGTGGTGCTTCTCGCCCTCGGGTTTCCCGTGGCCTTTGCCGTGGGCTTAAGCGCTTTTATCGGCGCGTGGTGGATTGATTTACCGCTGGAGGCGATTGTTATCCAGCTGACCAACGGCATTAACAAGTTTTCCCTGCTGACGATTCCGTTCTTTATTCTGGCCGGCGCCATTATGGCCGAAGGGGGCATAGCGCGGCGAATGGTGAACTTCGCGTACATCTTCGTCGGCTTTATCCGCGGCGGCCTGTCGCTGGTGAATATTGTGGCGTCGACCTTTTTCGGCGCGATTTCCGGCTCGTCGCTGGCGGATACCGCCTCCATCGGCTCGGTAATGATCCCGCAAATGGAGGCGCAGGGCTATCCGCGCGATTTCGCCGCCGCGGTGACCGCCAGCGGCTCGGTGCAGGCGGTGTTAACCCCGCCCAGCCATAATTCGGTGATTTATTCGCTGGCCACCGGCGGCACCGTAACCATTTCCTCCATGTTTATGGCGGGTATCTTTCCCGGCTTATTGCTGGGACTGTGCCTGGTTATCATGTGTATCGGCTTTGCGCGCAAGCGCAATTATCCCAAAGGCGAACTGGTGCCGTTCCGCCAGGCGTTGAAAATATTTATCGATGCGTTCTGGGGCCTGTTCACCATCGTGATTATACTCGGCGGTATTCTTTCCGGCGTGTTCACCGCCGCTGAATCCGCGGCTATCGCCTGTATCTGGGCTTTTTTTGTCACCATGTTCATTTACCGCGAATTCAGGTGGCGCGATCTGCACCTGCTGCTGTTCCGCACCATTAAAACCGTCACTATCGTCATGGTGCTGATCGCCTTTGCCGCCGCCTTTGGTTCGGTGATGACCTTTATGCAGCTGCCGACGATTATTACCGACTTTTTCCTGAGCATTTCAGAAAACAAATACGTTATCCTGATGTGCATTAATATCATGCTGCTGATTGTCGGCTGCCTGATGGATATGGCGCCGCTGATATTAATCCTGACCCCGGTGCTACTGCCGGTCACCACCTCGCTGGGTATCGACCCGGTGCATTTCGGCATGATTATGCTGGTCAATCTCGGCATCGGCCTGATCACTCCGCCGGTGGGCACCGTGCTGTTTGTCGCCAGCGCGGTCAGCCAGCAGAAAATGGAGGCGGTGGTAAAGGCGATGCTGCCGTTTTACTGCGTGCTGTTTATCGTGCTGTTGATCATTACCTATGTGCCGATTATCTCGCTATGGCTGCCCGCGGTCACCGGGGTGTATAACGGCAACGGTTGAAGGGTGCGCCGCGATTTCTTAGCAGTACCGGCAATAACTTAGAACCGATCAGTATTGGGCGACGTTTTAAAGATGATGCATGTTGGGCTCTGAGGTATGAACAACGGAGCAGCCTATGAGTACGGCAGTAGCGGCATCTTTACCCTTGCTCGATCTTTCCCGGCTTGATGGCGGCCAGGCGGAGCGTACGGTCTTTTTAACCGAGCTGCGTCTCGCGGCGCGGGATATCGGTTTTTTCTACCTGGCCGGCCATGGCGTGGATGCGCAGTTGCTTGACCAGGTGCAGCGGCTGTCGCGTGAATTTTTTGCGCTGTCCGACGCGCAAAAACATGCGGTGGCGATGATCAACTCTCCCCATTTTCGCGGCTATAACCGCGCCGCGTCGGAATTGACCCGGGGACAACCCGACTGGCGCGAACAGTTCGATATTGGCGCCGAGCGCGCGCCGCTGCCGCAGACGGAGCGGACGCCAGCGTGGACCCGGTTGCAGGGGCCTAACCAGTGGCCGGCGGAACTGCCCGGGTTAAAACCGGCGCTGCTGCGCTGGCAGGCCGCGATGACCGCGATGTCCCTGCGCCTGCTGCGCGCCTTTGCCGAGGCGTTGTCGCTGCCGGCGGACGCGTTCGATCCCCTGTACGGCGATAAGCCCAATGAGCATATTAAGCTTATCCGTTATCCCGCCCGCAACCAGACCGGCAGCAGCCAGGGCGTCGGCGCCCATAAGGATTCCGGTTTTCTCAGTTTCCTGCTGCAGGATCGGCAAAAGGGCCTGCAGGTGGAAGTGGAAGAAGGTCATTGGACGGATGCCGCGCCGGTTGCCGGCACCTTTGTGGTCAATATCGGCGAACTGCTGGAACTGGCCACCAACGGCTACCTGCGCGCCACGGTGCACCGGGTGGTGTCGCCGCCCGCGGGCGCCGAACGCCTGTCCATCGCCTTTTTCCTTGGCGCCCGGCTGGACGCGGTGGTGCCGCTGTTTGAACTGCCGCCCGCGCTGGCCGCCCAGGCGCGCGGCCCCGCAAGCGATCCGCGCAATCCGCTGCTGCGCGACGTCGGCTGGAATTATCTGAAAGGACGGTTGCGCTCCCACCCCGATGTGGCGCAGCGCTATTACCCCGATATCCCGGCGTTATTATAACGCCGCCAGCCCGCGGGCCAGATCCGCCATCAAATCCCCGGCATCCTCAATGCCCACCGACAGCCGCACCAGCTGCGGCGTAATGCCGGTGGCCAGCCGTTGCTCCAGCGGAATGGACGCGTGGGTCATGGCGAAGGGCTGGCTTACCAGGCTTTCGACGCCGCCCAGGCTTTCGGCCAGAGTGAACAGGCTAAGCTGCCGGATAAAGCGATTGGCCGCCTGCGCATCGTCGCCGCGCAGGCGGATGGAAATCATGCCGCCCGCGCCGCGCATCTGGCGCCGCGCCAGCTCATGCTGCGGATGGCTCGCCAGGCCTGGGTAATAAACGTTCTCAATCTGCGGCTGCGTTTCCAGCCATGCGGCAATGCGCAACGCGCTTTCGCTGTGGCGGGCGATGCGCAGCGCCAGGGTGCGAATGCCGCGCAGGGTTAAAAAACTGCTGAACGGGTCGAGCACGCCGCCGATGGCGTTTTGCAAATAGGCCAGCCGCTCCGCCAGCGCGGGATTATCCCCCACCACCGCCAGCCCGGCCACCACGTCGGAATGGCCGTTAATGTATTTGGTCGCCGAATGCACCACGATATCGAACCCCAGCGTCAGCGGCTGCTGCAATACCGGCGAGGCAAAGGTGTTATCCGCCACGCTTATCAGGTTATGGCGGCGGGCGATAGCGGCAATCGCCGCCAGATCGGCAAGCTTAAGCAGCGGATTGGTGGGGGTCTCCACCCAAATCATCCGGGTATCGGGTTGAATGGCCCGCTCCAGCGCGTCCGCGTCCTGTGGCTTGACCCAGCTGACGCGCAGGCCGGCGGTGCGGGCGCGCACGTTTTCCAGCAGCCGGTAGGTGCCGCCGTACACATCGTCCACCGCCACGATATGGCTACCCTGATCCAGCAGTTCCAGCACCGTTGAGCAGGCCGCCAGCCCGGAGGCGAAGGCGAATCCCCGGGTGCCTTGCTCAAGCTGGGCGATGGCCTGTTCCAGCGCGTGGCGGGTGGGATTGCCGCTGCGCGAATATTCGTAGCCGCTGTGTTCGCCTGGCGCCGTTTGCGCAAAGGTGGAGGTGGCGTAAATCGGCGGCATTACCGCGCCGGTGGCGTCCGGGGTATAACCGCTGTGCACGGCAAGGGTGGCGATATGGGTCATGCTATTATCCTTATTATGATTATGGAGGTTGCGGTTGCGTCGGGTGTTCAGCACATCATGTTGAAGGCAGGCGGTTGCGCCACGTGTTCAGCACATCGGCGCGGGTGATGAGCCCCAGGAATTGCCCGCCATCCATTACCACCGCCACATGGCCTTGGGCGAAAGTACGCAATAGCGTCGCTTCGTCGGCTTCTTTCGCCAGGGTAATCACCTCCCGCGTCATGGCGGCGTCGACCGTCAGGGCGAACCGCCGGGCATCGGCCCGTACCTGGGTAAGAATATCCCATTCATCGATAAGCCCCACCAGCCGGCCGTTTTCCAGCACCGGCAGTTGTGAGATATCGTACAGGCGCATACGGGCGTGGGCTGTGGCCAGGGTATCCGCCGGCAGGGCGAACACGGTGGCGCCTTCATCGTGACGAAAAGCGATAAAATCGCGCAGATCGCCGGTAACCGGACGCGCCAGCAAACCCTGCTGGCGCAGCCAGTCGTCGTTGAACATTTTGGAGAGATATTTGTTGCCGCTGTCGCAGGCGAAGGTCACCACCCGTTTGGGCGTACGCTGCGCCCGGCAGTAGCGCAGCGCCGCCGTCAGCAGGGTGCCGGTGGACGACCCGGCCAGGATGCCCTCCTTATGCAACAGGGTACGGGCGGTGGCGAATGCCTCGCCGTCGGTAATGCGAAACGCCTGGCTCAGCCGCTCCACCTGGCTGAGCGGCGGCACAAAATCCTCGCCAATCCCCTCCACCAGCCAACTGCCGGCCTCGGGCGCGGTGCCGTGCTCCACCACATCCGCCAGGATTGACCCCGCCGGATCGGCGAGGATAAATTCGGTTTTGGGCGATACCTCGTCAAAAAAGCGCCTGAGTCCGCCCAGGGTGCCGCCGGAGCCGACACCGACCACGATGGCGTCGATATCCTGATCCATCTGCTGCCACAGTTCGGGCGCGGTGCCCTGGTAATGGGCCAGCGGGTTGGCGGGGTTGTTAAATTGATCGATATAAAAGGCGCCCGGGGTTTCCCCGGCCAGGCGACGGGCGTAGTCCTGATAATAATCGGGGTGTCCCTTACCCACGTCGGAGCGGGTCAGCAGCACTTTCGCCCCCAGCGCCCGCAGATGGAATATTTTCTCGCGGCTCATTTTATCCGGCACCACCAATATCAGGCTATAGCCTTTTTGCGCGGCCACCAGCGCCAGGCCCAGGCCGGTATTGCCGGCCGTGGCCTCGATAATGGTGCCGCCGGGGGCCAGGATGCCCTGGCGCTCCGCCTGCTCGATCATGGCGAGCGCCACGCGATCCTTGATCGATCCCGCCGGGTTTTGGTTTTCCAGCTTAAGAAACAGCCGGCAGATGCCGCTGTCCAGCCGCGTAAGTTCCAGCATCGGGGTATGGCCTATCAGATCGAGAACGGAATCAGGTAATGGCATGGGCAATGTCCTTTAACGTGCCGGGGATGATTTGCGTGGATAATAGAGCTGAATCAAGCCGGTGTTTAAAGAACAAATAACTACTTTATATGCCATAAAGTAATATATTGCTCTGTTTAGACGTCGGGATGTACGGCCGTATAGCGGTAAGGAAAGATAAAATAAAACCTCTTCCGCGCCGGCGCTGGGTCCGGCGACGGCGGGTATCGCGTTCCGGTGCCGGCCCTGCGGCCCAATAGGCAAAAAATGCGTTAGCTTAAACAAAATAAGTATAAGTTGACGCCATACTGAAACACCGGCGTGGTATGAACTATGATCTCCATATCCGGACAGGTGCAACGCGGGGGGAGATATGCGTAAGCCACGTAATGACGATCGCGCCATCATCGAGATGCTAGGCGATGATCAGGAATTCGCCGTGGAATTTTTACATATGGTGTATGGCGGGCTGGACGAGGAAGAAGAGGAAGAGCTTTTCCTGACGGCGCTGCATGGGCTGAAGGCGTCCGCCGGCGATAACGCCCAGGCGCCGGAAACAGCGCCGGGACGCCAGGGCGGTTAACCGGCCGGCACCGATATAACCCTGATAAACCGGGCCGAAACCCGTTCCCGGTGTAGATTTCTGCGCCCGGCATCGCCGCCATTGCGCCGCCGCCGCACGCCACGTTCGCCGCGCCGGTGGCGACGACGGTCCCACCTTTGCGCCCGTCCGGCGGCCATTTCCCCACCTGTTATTTCCCGCAAACGCTCCCGCGACGCAAGACCGGCCCGCCAGGATCAATCCGGCGGGTTTTTGTGATCCAAGATACAGAACGAACACGCATTCCCACGGTGGGTATTTACACCGCCAAAATGACGGTGCTAGTATCTCGTTAAGCATTATACAACCGTGTTCTATAATATAGAACAAATCCACTGACGATTGCCGGTAATGATCCTGATTTTTTGGCCGGTCCGCATAATGCGCCTTCCCACATTCCCGGTTGTAAAAGGTTACTATTATGATTGATAACAAGAAGTTTCGCGGGATTATTCCGCCGGTGTCCACCATCCTGACCCAGGAAGGTCAGCTTGATGAGGCGGGCATGGGCCTGACCATCGACCATCTGATCGCCGCCGGGGTCAACGGCCTGTTTTTCCTGGGGACCGGCGGCGAATTTTCGCAAATGTCGTGCGCCGAACGGCAGACCGTGGCCGAATTCGCCGTGCGCTATGTTAACCACCGGGTGCCGGTGCTGATTGGCACCGGCAGCACCAATACGCGCGAGGCCCTGACGCTGAGCCGCCATGCCCAGGCTATCGGCGCGGACGCCATCGTGGTGATCAATCCCTATTACTGGCATCTCACCGACGCCAACCTGTTGCGCTATTACGGCGACATCGCCGCAAGCGTCGATCTGCCGGTGATTTTATACAATTTCCCTTTCCTGACCGGGCAGGATCTGACGCCGGCCCTGGTCAAGCGCCTGGCCGATGCCCATGGCAATATCGTCGGCATCAAGGACACGATCGACTCCGTGGCCCATCTGCGTGAAATGATTATCACGCTGAAGGATGCCCATCCCGCTTTCTCGGTATTCTGCGGTTTTGACGATCATCTGCTTAATACCCTGTTGCTGGGCGGCGCCGGCGCGATTTCCGCCAGCGTCAATTTCGCCCCCCAGCTCTCCGTCGGCATTTATAACGCGGTACGCGCCGGCGATCTGGCCAGGGCCGCCGAATTAAACCAATCCTTGCTGATGCTGCCCGCGCTGTATGCCATCGACAGCCCGTTCGTCAATGTGGTCAAGGAGGCGATGCGGGTATGCGGACTGGCGGTATCCGATTATGTACTGCCGCCGGCGCAGCCGCTGGATAGCGCGGGCAAAGCGGCCGTCAGGCGGGTACTGCAACGGGCCGGCGTCATTAACCAACAATGATGCGCCGCAACGTTAATGTCGCCGCTACGCGGTATGTTGAATCACAGAGAATGAAGTCATAGCAGCAGGTGAGTAATATTATGTCTATCAATACTATTTTCACTGATGTCGATGCGTCGATATATGATATCCAGACGCACGCGGAAGGGCCCAGGGGGTCGCTGCCGCTGACGCCGGAAATGCTGATGGATTCCCCCAGCGGCAACATTTTCGGCCTGACCCTGAATGCCGGCATGGGCTGGGATCCTAATAAGCTATTGGGTACCGAAGTACTGATCCTGGGTACCCAGGGCGGGATTCGCGATCATGACGGCGCGCCCATCGCCCTGGGTTACCATACCGGCCATTGGGAAATCGGCCTGCAAATGAAAGCCGCGGCGGAGGAAATCAGCCGGCACGGCGGCGTTCCTTTCGCCGGTTACGTCAGCGACCCTTGTGACGGACGCTCCCAGGGTACCACCGGCATGTTTGATTCCTTGCCCTATCGCAACGACGCGGCCGTGGTATTCCGGCGCCTGATCCGCTCCCTGCCGACGCGCAAGGCGGTCATAGGCGTGGCGACCTGCGACAAAGGGCTGCCGGCGATGATGATCGCCCTGGCGGCGATGCACGACCTGCCGACGATTATCGTGCCCGGCGGCGCGACGCTGCCGCCCACCCAGGGTGAGGATGCGGGCAAGGTGCAAACCATCGGCGCCCGTTTCGCCAACCATGAGCTTACCCTTGAGGAAGCGGCGGAGCTGGGTTGCCGGGCCTGCGCATCACCCGGCGGCGGCTGCCAGTTCCTCGGCACCGCCGGCACTTCCCAGGTAGTGGCGGAAGGGCTGGGCCTGGCGTTGCCGCATTCGGCGCTGGCGCCGTCCGGCCAGGCCGTCTGGTTTGAAATTGCCCGCCAATCGGCCCGCGCCGCGCTGGTGATGGGGCGCAAGGGACTCGCCACCAAGGATATCATCACCGATAAAGCCATAGAAAACGCCATGGTCATCCATGCGGCTTTTGGCGGTTCGACCAACCTGCTGCTGCATATTCCCGCCATCGCGCACGCCGCCGGATGCCATATCCCCACCGTGGACGAATGGGCGGCGATAAACCGCCGCGTGCCCAGGCTGGTGAGCGTGTTGCCCAACGGCCCGGTATATCACCCCACGGTAAGGGCGTTCCTCGCCGGCGGCGTTCCCGAGGTGATGCTGCATCTGCGCCGGCTGGGTTTGCTGCATGAGGATGCGCTGACCGTGACCGGCGAAACCCTGGGCGCCAATCTGGACTGGTGGGAGGCGTCGCCGCGGCGCGCACTGTTCCGCGAACGTTTACAACAGCTTGACGGCGTGCATCCGGATGAGGTAATCATGTCGCCGCGCCAGGCAAAGGAACGCGGCCTGACCTCGACCATTACCTTCCCCACCGGTAATATCGCCCCCGAGGGGTCGGTCATCAAATCTACCGCCATCGACCCCTCGGTGGTCGGCGCCGACGGCGTTTACCGCCATACCGGCAAAGCCCGGGTATTTACCGCCGAGTCCGACGCCATCAAGGCCATCAAGCAGGGTCATATCCACGCCGGCGACATGATGGTGGTGATCGGCGGCGGCCCGTCGGGCACCGGCATGGAGGAGACCTATCAGTTAACCTCCGCGTTAAAGCACCTCTCCTACGGCAAGCATGTTTCCCTGCTGACGGATGCGCGTTTCTCCGGGGTATCCACCGGCGCCTGCGTCGGTCATATCGGGCCCGAAGCGCTGGTGGGCGGCCCGATAGGCAAACTGCGCGACGGCGATATCATTGAAATGATCGTCGACCGCGACCGGCTGGTGGGATCGATTAATTTTATCGGCACCGATTCCGCCGCGCTGTCCCCCGGCGAAGGCGCCGCGGTATTGGCGCAGCGTCCCAGCCACCCCGGGCTGCGCCCGCATCCCCAATTGCCCGACGACACCCGGCTCTGGGCGGCGCTCCAGGCGGTCAGCGGTGGAACCTGGCGCGGCTGCGTCTACGACGCCGACCGTATTATCGCGGTGCTCGATGCGGGCGTGAAAGCCCTGGCGGAAAAAACGCATAATTAAATTACTATTCAGATCTATAACGACGAAGCTATTAATAGCTCACTGATATGAAGTGGCAATCTTATTAACAGGATTGCCGCCTCTTTTTTCATATTGTTGTCATGATAGAACATATCTCTGCGCTGACTATAGCTCCAGTGATAATAACCGCAGCCTTATTTCTCTATATAAGGTTGGCGAAAGCGTGTGTCTTTTTTATTAATTGATAACACAATAAAACCGGAGTGAGAGAATGCCTTTAATTATTGTTTCTTTGGGAATAGTAACCCTCTTATTTTTAATCATGAAGTGTAAGCTTAATACTTTTGTTTCGCTGATTATTGTTTCATTCGGCGTGGCGTTGGCATTGGGCATACCGCTGAATAACGTGGTGAAATCCATCGAAGGCGGCCTGGGCGGCACGCTCGGTCATATCGCGCTGATATTCGGTATCGGCGCCATGCTGGGACGCCTTATTGCCGATGCCGGCGGCGCCCAGCGCATCGCCATTACCCTTATCGGCAAATTTGGCGAGAAAAATATCGAATGGGCGGTGATGGTCGCGTCTTTTATCGTTGGCATCGCGCTGTTTTTTGAAGTGGGCCTGGTCTTGCTGATCCCGATAATCTTCACCATCGCCAAACAGCTGAAGGTGTCAATCCTGCATCTGGGGATTCCCATGGCCTCGGCGCTGCTGGTGACCCACGGCTTTTTACCGCCGCATCCGGGGCCGACGATGATCGCCGGGGAATATGGCGCCGATATCGGTTCAGTGCTGCTGTACGGCATTATTGTCGGCACGCCGACGGTGATCCTGGCCGGTCCGGTTTATAATAAACTGGCCAAAAAAATCGTGCCTGAGGGGTTTAACAAAATCGGCAATATCGATTCCCTTGGCGAATCAAAGCTGTTCAGGCTTGAGGATACCCCCGGTTTCGCCATCAGTATGCTGACCGCCATGCTGCCGGTGATATTGATGTCGTTAGCGACCATTATTACCATGATCCAGCAGGAAACGGGGCTGGCCGATAATACCGCGCTGGCCATTATCCGCCTGCTGGGCAACGCTTCTGTCGCCATGCTGCTTTCCCTGCTGTTCGCCATCTACAGCATGGGGCTGGCGCGCGATATCCCCATCAAAAACCTTATGGCCTCCTGTGGCTCGGCGGTGACCAGCATCGGCATGATGCTGCTGATTATCGGCGGCGGCGGGGCGTTTAAACAGGTGCTGATCGATGGCGGCGTCGGGCACTATGTGGCCGATTTATTCACCGGCACCGCCGCCTCGCCGATTATCCTGGCCTGGGTGGTCGCCGCGATCCTGCGTATTTCGCTGGGTTCCTCCACCGTGGCCGCTATCTCGACGGCGGGGCTGGTCATACCCACCCTGGCGCACAGCGATGCCAACCTGGCGCTGGTGACGCTGGCCACCGGCGCCGGCAGCGCCATCGCCTCGCATGTCAACGACGCCGGTTTTTGGATGATCAAGGAATACTTCGGCCTGACCATGAAAGAGACATTCGCCACCTGGACGGTACTGTCCACCATAGTCTCGGTGGCCGGGTTGGGGTTTATCTTATTACTGAGCCTGGTGGTATAACCCCCGGCGAGTGATGAATGACGATCTTGATGCCGGGAGCGCGGTAACCCTTGTCGCCGTCAGTTCCCGGCCGTATATCCTAATTGCTGTGATAATTCCTGCCCGGCCTGTTTTAATAATTGGATATAGTCATCGAATTCGTTATCACTGACGCGGGAAATTAAGGTAGAGATACTGATGGCGGCGATAACCTTGCGTTCAACATTCCATATCGGCACGGAAATACATCTTACTCCCTGTTCATTTTCCTGGTTATCGAGGGCATATCCCCGGCTGCGCACCTCGGCCAGTTCCGCTAAAAACCGGCCTTCATCGGTAATGGATTGCGGCGTTTGCCGGGTATAGTCGTAATTCTCCAGCAACGCCTGGATATCCGCCGGTTTAAGAAAGGATAACAGCACTTTGCCGATGGCTGTGGCATGCACCGGCAGCCTGCGCCCGATGCGGGAATAAGAAATTACCGCCATCTTCCCTTCCACTTTATCGATATACACGCCTTCTTTACCGTCAAGAATACCCAAATGCGTGGTCTGGCCGGTTTTAATCGATAATTCAAGCAGGAAACTTCTGGCTTTTTGCCGGATATCAATGGAATTGACCACCAGGTTTCCCCGTTCGACCAATTTCATGCCCAGACGGTATTTGCCGTTTTCATGATTTTGATCGATATAACCCTGCACCTGCAGGGTTTTAAGCAAGGAGTGCAGGGTGCTTTTGTGCAGGCCCATTTTATTGCTGATTTCGGTGATTTTTAGTTCGGTGTCGTGTTCATCGAACAGGTCCAGAATATGCAGGGCTCGTTCAACGGATTGGATGATTGGCATGGCTGACCGCTTGGGAAAAGAATGATACATGTTATGGGCTTGACGGTACTACGTCCGGTCGGGAAAATCAATTTAACCCCATCCGCCGCGCGACGCGTCCGTTTATCGTCTTATGCGATCGCGAACACGGATTTTAAAAAAATAATTTCAAAATCATCTAAATTTGAAAGTTTTTTTGGCGGACGGTCGCTACCTTGTGGCGGTAAATCAGGGGAGAATTCGTTATGACGACAAACATCACTAACAACTCTTTTTACCGTCCCGAGGATAATAATGCGTTCAACACAGGCGTGAACAGAATGTCGGGCGCGCTGCGGTTAGATGATCGCAGCGAAGGAGCGTATGAACAGCCGGGCGTGCCGCAACATATCATCAAAGTCAGTAACCGGCCGGCGGGAAGCCCGTTAGCACCAAACGGCCATCGTGCGTCTGGATTCCTTCCTTTGCCGGTTCAGCCTATCAATCCGGGTGTTGCGGCAGCGCGCGCCGCGGCGGGTTCTTCCATGGCGGTAGCCCCCGGCACCGCACACAAGACCACCGCTATAAAGGCCATACCCGCTAACGCCGAAACCACGGCAAGCCAGCGCATTAAGATGTTCATTAAGTCGTTATTTACGGCTAAAAATATTAACAAGGCCATCAGAGTGGTGGGCGTGGCCATGACCGCTGCCGCGCTATTCTCCGCCGTGGCGACCTTAGTCGGTGTGGCGGGGGGACCTTTGCTTATCGTCGTCGCGGTAGGTTTTGCCATTGGCGCGCTGGTGAGTTTAACGGCCAAGGGTTTATCCCGCGCTTTCGCCAAGGCTGCGGTTCATGTGGTCAAAAATAAATCCGCCGAAACCCAGGCCAAAACCGGCGGCGCGGTGGCTCTGATGTCGGCATTTGGCCACAATGCCAGCACCCGTGGAATGCAAACCGCCGCCTACGTTGGCGGCATAGCCGGTTATTGCTGCGCCACAATCGGGAAACCTGAACTGACCAAGGTTTTGTTGGCGCCCATTGGCAAAGCCGTTGGCGTAATGGATACGATGATGTGTGGAACGGCTAATGTGGCTAAACAATGGGGCGCGGCCGTAGGCACCGCCGTGGCGGGCTGTTTGGCATGGTACAGTGATTTGGCGGAGCACGAACTTGGCAAAGTTGCCGATGGCGCCGCGTCTGGCAGCCAAACCGGGGCGTCAGTTGGCCGTTTAATCGATGATTTTATTTTTTCTCCCCTCGGGCTGGGTTTGATTCGCAATATACAAAATCAGTATATCAACACCGCTAAATCCTGGTATTTATTACCCTGGACATCGGAAGAACCCGCGGCCGGTCCCGCGGAATGGCTGGCGGCGATATCCGGGGGCACCCTGGGCGGCGTGACGCAGGTGGCCGATATTTACACCGGGGGGGAAATAACCCGCATAGGCCAGGCGGCCGATACCGCCCGGCGCACCGTATCCTTTGGCAAACTGCTGCGCGCGGCGGGTAATGCGCGGGATATACGGCCCGGCGGGACCCTCAACGCCTTGCATACCGCCTGGCAAACCGTTTCCTTCGGCAAGATGGTAAGCGCGGTAGGTAATTATTTCGAACTGCGTATTCCGCATCCGGCCTGAATCACGCCTCGGCGGCGGCCAGCAGTTTTACGGCGGTATCCTCATCCGTTACCAGGCCGTTAATCCAGCCGCCGCTGAGCACCGCCTGGATAGCCTGGAACTTTTCCCGGCCGCCGGCAAAGGCGATCACCGGTTTTTCGGGGCGTGTCTGGATAGCGACGCTGGTCAGGCGATCGTCCATTTCGCTTGCCACCCGCTGGCCGTTTGCGCCGATAAAATGGCCGACGATTTCCGCCACTACGCCCGCCTGCGTCAGCCGGTTGACTTCGTCGGTGGTGATAAAACCATCCTTATGCAACGGGCAAAGGTAGTTCATCTGGCCGATGCCGATAAAGGTGACATCCGCCTGCGCCGCCTTATCGGTCACCATGCGGTAGATACGGTGATTACACCACAGCTCTTTATCCGTCAGGTTATCGGCGAACAGCGGCGCCGGCAGGATAAAATATTTACCCTGGGTTTTTTCCGCCATCCATAACGGCACATCGTAACGGGTACAGGAGCCGTCGGAGGCGATGGCGCCGATAAGCGATACGCAGCTATGCTGCGGGCGATCGATGGGCGCCATTTCGTTAATGGTGGCGCGCAGCGCCCGGCCGGAGCCGACGGCGATGGTCCTGGGCTGCGGCTGATCGAGAAACTGCATCATCACCTCCGCGCCGGCCACCGCGATCATGCTGTTAATACTGCCGGTATCCATGCCTCCCGACGGCACCACCAGGCATACCGACAGGCCAAAACACCGGGCCAGCCGTTGGGAAAGCGCCGTGCATTCAGCCACCGGATGGGTGATATTCACCCTGACCAGGCCATTTTCCGACGCCAGCGCCACCAGGCGCTGCGCCGCCTGGCGCGACACCCCCAGCACATCGGCGATTTCATGCTGTGTTTTGCCCGCCACGTAATACATCCAGGCGGCCCGGGCGGCCTGATCCAATTTCCTGTCGATTTTACCCATTGATCATACTCAGCTTTTAGCAGTGGTGGAACTATACCCATCATTTATGGAGGGCGTAAATCGATCATGTGCGAACTGTGAGCTAAAGCTCATTTGATGGGCTATTATTCGATTAAGCTCTCCATCTAGGCAATTACTCATTTTGTGAGCTTATGCTCATCTCCCTTTCGCGAGGTACTATACATTATGACCACTTCACAACACTTTACCTGGATGCACATCGGCGCCGGTTCTTTCCACCGCGCGCACCAAGCCTGGTATCTGCACCGTCTGCTGATGCAGGGCGACGGACGCTGGTCGATTGCGCTGGGTAATATCCGCGACGACGCCAACCCACTGCTGGATATCCTGGCGGCACAGAAAGGGGAATATGCACTGGAAACCGTGACGCCCGCCGGGGAGCGCAGCTATGAAAAAATCACCTCCATCCGCAAAATCATCCCCTGGGACGAGCAACTGTCGGCGCTGGTCGGGCAGGGCGCGAGCGCCGATACCCGGGTTATCTCCTTTACCGTGACCGAAGGCGGTTATTACCTGGATACCCATTTTAAACTCGACCAATCCAACGCGGATCTGCAGGCCGACCTGAAGGGCGGCGCGCGCACGATTTACGGCACCATCGCGCGCATCCTGCAAACCCGCCGCAGCCAGGACACCGGCGGCGTCACCCTGCTCAGCTGCGACAATGTGCGCCATAACGGCGAACGGTTCCGTGACGGCCTGACCGAATTCCTGACCCTGCGCGGCGAGCAGGATCTGCTGGCCTGGTTCCAGGCCAATACTACCACGCCGAACACTATGGTTGATCGCATCACGCCCCGTCCGTCCGCTGATATTGCCGGCCGGGTCAAGGAAAATCTGGGCATGGACGACCGCGCGCCGGTGATGGGCGAGTCTTTCATCCAATGGGTGGTGGAAGACCATTTTATCGCCGGACGTCCGGCGCTGGAAAATGTCGGCGTCGAAATGGTGGATTCCGTGGTGCCTTATGAAGAAGCGAAAATCCGCATCCTCAACGCCAGCCACAGCTGCATTGCCTGGGCGGGCACGCTTATCGGCCAGTCTTATATCCATGAAAGTACCGGCACCGCGGATATCCGCCGCATGGCCTACGACTATGTCACTCAGGACGTGATCCCCTCGCTGACGCCAAGCCCGCTGGACCTGGCGCAATACCGCGATGTGGTGCTGGACCGCTTTAGCAATCCCTATATCCGCGACACCAATCAACGGGTCGCCGCCGATGGCTTCTCCAAGATCCCGGGCATGATCACCCCGACCCTGATTGAATGTTACCGCCGGGGACAGCCGCCCAAGGCCACGGCCGTGCTGCCGGCGCTGTTTTTTATCTTCATGCGCCGCTGGCATGACGGCGAACTGCCTTACGACTACCAGGACGGCATCCTGGACGCGGCGGCCACCCACGCCATGTTCAGCGCGGCCGACCCCGTCGCGCTCTTTGCCCGCGACGCCAAACTGTTCGGGCCGCTGGCCACCGACCAGGATTTTGAAAAATTACTGCGCGAGACCATCACCCGGCTTGACGCCTGGGCGCTGGCCAAGGCCCCGAAGGTCGCCGCTCAGTAACCGCATCAGCCAATAACGAAGGGGAGCGAATATGTATCTCGGTCTTGATTTAGGCACCTCGGAAATCAAAGTAGTGATTATCGATGACAAGGGACAACTGGTCGCCAGTGAAGGCGAACCGCTGACGGTGCAGCGCCCGCATCCGCAGTGGTCCGAGCAGGATCCCGCGCAGTGGTGGGCGGCCACCAACCGCGCCGTCGGCCGCCTGCGCGCGCGGCATACCGATCTTTGGGCGGGGATTCGCGCCATCGGCCTTTCCGGCCAGATGCATGGCGCGGTATTGCTCGACGCCCGGGATAACGTGCTGCGCCCGGCCATTCTCTGGAATGACACCCGCAGCGCGCAGGAGTGCGAACAGCTTACCCGGCTGGCGCCGGAGCTGCATCAAATAGCCGGTAACCTGGCGATGCCGGGGTTTACCGCGCCTAAGCTGCTGTGGGTGGCGAAACATGAGCCGGAGATCTTTGCCCGCGTCAAGACCGTACTGTTACCCAAAGATTACCTGCGCCTGATGATGAGCGGTGAAAAAGTGTCGGATATGTCCGACGCGGCGGGCACGCTGTGGCTGGATGTGGCGAAACGCGACTGGTCGGATTCCTTGCTCGGCGCCTGCGGCCTGACCCGGGATCATATGCCGGCGCTGGTGGAAGGCTCCGCGCCGTCCGCCACCCTGAAGGCGGATGTCGCCCGGGAATGGGGCCTGCCGCCATCGGTGGTGATAGCCGGCGGCGGCGGCGACAATGCGGCCAGCGCCGTGGGCATCGGCGCGGTGAATACCGGCGATGCGTTTATCTCACTCGGCACCTCCGGAGTGATCTTTGCCGTTAACGAATGTTTCCGCCCCAACCCGCAGTCGGCGGTGCATGCGTTTTGCCATGCCCTGCCGGGCCGCTGGCATCAGATGAGCGTCATGCTCACCGCCGCCAGCGCGCTGCGGTGGTTATGCCAGATTCTGCATACCGACGAACCCACCCTGCTGGCGGAGGTGGCCGCGTTGAGTCTTGAGGAACAGCGGCGGGCGCCGATCTTCCTGCCTTATCTTTCCGGCGAGCGTACCCCGCATAACGATCCCGTCGCCAGCGGATCGTTCCATGGCTTGACGCATTCCACGGAGCGCGCATCGCTGGGCTACGCGGTGCTGGAAGGCGTGGCGTTCGGTCTCGACGACGGCCTGGCGGTAATGAAACAGGCCGGCAGCCATATCGAACAATTTTCGCTGATAGGCGGCGGCGCCCGCAGCCCGTGGTGGGCGCAGCTGATAGCCGACGTGGTGGCCGTCCCGGTGGTAACCCATCGCGACGGCGCGGCCGGCGGCGCGCTTGGCGCGGCCAGGCTGGGCTGGCTGGCGGCGGGCGGCAACGAGGCGGACGTGTGCCGCAAACCGGCAATCCATACCCGTTTCACCGCCGGGACCGACCGCACCGAACAGCTGCAACACCGATTGGCGCTCTACCGGCTGTTCTATCGCCAGCAGGTGAACGCCAGGAAACTGGCGCTATGATCCCGGCCCGCCGGATCGGGCGCCGTATCCGGCGGGCCGCCCCCATTCACGCACGCTGAACAGAACAATAAAGACGTTACCTCTACCCTAACGTAAACAAACAGAAGGAAGGATATCGATGAAAAAAGTATTAGCGGGTCTTTTGCTGGCCGTGGCCTCGGTGGCGATATCGGCCCATGCCGAAGATAAAATCAAAGTCGGTTTTGCCAACCGAACCCTCAATGGTGCCTTTTTCAACGGCCTGACCGAGTATATGAAAATCCATGCCAAGGAACGGGGCTATGATTTGATCACCACCGATGCGCGCGGGGATTTGAACAAGCAGATTTCCGATGTCGAGGATATGATTTCCCAAGGCATTAATTATCTGGTGCTCAATCCGCAGGATCCCGAAGCCGGCATGCGTATTACGCAAATCGCTAAACGCGCGGGTATTCCTACCGTTATCCTCGACAGCGATATTTCACTGGATGCGCCGGTGATCACCCGCGTGCAGGCCAATAACGCCAAGAACAATATCGCCATCGGGGAATTCGCGGTCGATCAGTTTGGCAATAAGCCGATGAACTGCGTCATTATCAGCGGCAACCAGGGCAACCTGGTGGGTGAAGCCAGGCGCACCAATTTTATTCGCGGCGTGATGGAAGCGCAGTTGCGTAAATATAACCAAACCAACCTGACCATTGTCAGCCAGGGCTGGGGCAACTGGGATCAACAGGGCGGCCTGAAAGCCATGGAAGACATCATTGTCGCCCAGGGCAATAAGATCAACTGCGTCTACAGCGAAATGGACGATATGGCCCTGGGCGCCATTTTGTCGCTAAAAGGCGCCAATAAACTCCAGGACGTAAAAGTGTTTGCCCACGACGGCTATAAAAAAGGCCTGGAAGCCATTGAACGCGGCGACCTGCAGGCGACGGCGGCCAATAACCCCAATACGCTGACCAATACCGTGCTGGATGTTATCGCCAAATACCAGGCGGGCAATAAAGACTTCCCGGATTATGTTTACACCCCCACCGTGCTCATTACCAAAGATAACGTGAAACAAGTCTACGATGCTAAATCGCTTTTCTAACGTCTCCCCCCCCTTGCCACAAGGGGGGCTGATATGAGGTATGTTCATGGACCAGTATGCAGTCGTTATCGAAAAGGTTAAAAAAAGCTTTGGCGGAGTCCATGCGCTAAAGAGTATTGATTTGAAGGTGAAGAAAGGAAGCATCCACGCCATCGTCGGTGAAAACGGCGCGGGTAAATCGACGCTGATGAAAATCCTCTCCGGTATCTACGTCAAGGATAGCGGCACCATCTATATCAACGGTAAAGAGGTGCATTTCACCACGCCAAAACAAAGCCGGGAAAATAATATCGGCATTATCTACCAGGAACTGGCGCTGGCGCCGGATCTGACCGTGGCGGAAAATATTTTCCTCGGCGACCTGGGGTTCGGTGGCCAACTGGTGAACTGGAAGAAAATGAACCAGAAAGCCGGCCGGGTATTATCCAACCTGGGTTTCCATATACCGCCCACCGCGCGCCTGGGCACGCTGAGCGTCGCCTACCAGCAGATGGTGGAAATTGCCAAATCGCTGGCCCGGGACGTCAAGATATTGATTCTTGATGAACCCTCGGCGGTATTGTCGAACCGGGAAATCGATATTTTATTCAGCCAGCTGAAATTACTGAAAGGGCAGGGAGTCACCATTTTGTACATCTCCCATCGCCTGGATGAAATATTCGCCATCGCCGACGCCATTACGGTTATCAAGGATGGCGAGACGGTGACCGATCTGGACCCCAAGACCTGCACGGAAGACGACATCATTTCCAGCATGGTGGGGCGTAAATTTGAAAACCTGTATCCGACCAAAAATATTCCCCAGGACGAAACGGTGCTGGAGGTGTACGGCATGTCCACCAAATCGCTGTTAAAGGATATCAGCCTGACCGCCAGGAAAGGGGAAATCGTCGGGCTGGCGGGACTGGTCGGATCCGGGCGCACGGAAATTTCCCGCTGCCTGTTCGGCCTGGACCGCATGACCAAGGGCCGGATTGTGAAAAACGGCAAGGAAATCACCATTCGCCACCCGGCCGACGCCATGCGCCAGGGCATCGGCCTGGTGCCGGAAAGCCGCAAAGAGCAGGGCGCGATTTTAACCCGTCCGATTCGGGAAAATATGACGTTATCCAGTCTGAAACGCGTTTGTTATAGGTTTGGTATTATTAATTATCGCAGTGAGCGGGCGTTCAGCGAACAGTCGCGGCAACGGCTGGCGATTAAGCTGGGCTCCGTCGAGGACCCGATATCCAGCCTGAGCGGCGGCAATCAGCAAAAGGTGGTTATCGCCAAATGGCTGGCCACGGAATGCGATCTGCTGATCCTGGATGAGCCCACGCGCGGCGTCGACGTCGGCGCCAAGGTGGAAATTTACAACGTCATCCATGAACTGGCCGAGAAAGGCTACGCCATTATCGTTATCTCGTCGGAAATGATCGAGGTTATCTCCCTCTCCCACCGGGTGTATGTGATGAGCGAGGGATCGATAACCAAAGAGTTGCAGGGCTCCCAGATTACCGAGGAAAACATCATGAGATTCGCCATACCTAAACGTGCTTTAGTGTAGATGAGGAAAAATTATGGAAACGGTAAACAATCCCACTAAAACGACGGGCTTTGCCATGCGAGCCAAAGTACTGAAATTTTTCGCCAACAACTCCACGCTACTGGTATTTTTCGTGATGTTGATTGTGGCCAATTTTTTATCCGATCGCTTTTACAGCCCGGAAAATATTACCAATGTGCTAAGGCAAAGCGTGCCGCTGGGCCTGGCGGCCATCGGCATGCTGTTTGTTATCCTCACCGGCGGCATTGATTTATCGGTGGGGTCGATCATGGCCCTGGTATCGGTGGCCGTCGCGCTGCTGATCCCGGAAATCGGCGTGATGCCGGCCATCGTGGCGGGCGCGGGCATCGCCACGCTGGTGGGGGCCGCCGCCGGCTGCCTGGTGACCTTTTTTAATATCGCCCCCTTTATCGCCACGCTCGCCATGATGACCATTGCGCGCGGCCTGGCGCTGATTGCCGCCAAGGGGCAGCCGATTTTCATCGACGATGTGTCTTATGTGAATTTCGGCACCGGCTATTTATTGGGACTGCCCCTGCCGGTCTATGTCTTTATCGCATTTGCCATCATTGCCCATTTTGTCTATCAGTACACCGTGTTCGGCCGGCTGGTGATTTCCATCGGGTCCAACGAAACGGCCACCCGTTTCGCCGGTGTGCGGGTCGACTGGTATAAATTTGCCGTCTATGCCCTAAGCGGACTGGCCTGCGGCCTGGCGGGCGTGCTGGCCTCCACCCGTACCGGCGTGGGTTCGCCGGTGATGTCCATCGGCTTCGAACTGGATGTGATCGCGGCGGTGGTGGTGGGCGGCGCCAGCCTGGCGGGTGGCCGCGGCACGGTGGTCAATACCATTATCGGCGTGCTGATTCTCAGTATCATCTCCAATCTGATGAATTTAATGAATATCTCCGGCTATAACCAACAGGTGGTCAAAGGCGCCATCATTATCATCGCGGTGATGCTGGAAAGCTTTAAATCCCGGGCGCGGGCGTAAAGCCACGGCGGCGGGAAGAGCGGCCAAACCGATCGGGGCATGTGGTTTTGGTGGGCAAACCAGCGCTGGGTGCGGGCGTATGCAACGAGCGTGCATACGCCCGTTTTCGCCTAAAATTAACGCGTCTGCGCAGCGTCGGTCAAGGGGCGGCACTGCTGATAAAGCTCGCGAAAACGCGGGTACAGTTGGTGGTAAAAATCCCGTGCCGCGGCACTGGGCCGGATGACCTCGCCGAAACGCACAAACCGGCTGGCGCCGTTCCAGTCGTCGCTTAGACCCGCTCCAATGGCGGCGGTCCAGGCGGCGCCCAGGCAAGAGCCGGGATGTCCCTCCAGGCGCTGCAACGGCTCACCGAGCACGTCGGCGACAATTTGCATCCACAACCGGCTGCCGGAACCGCCGTCGGAAACGATATAACGACGGGTGGGATACCCGATATCATGTAGCGTGTCGATATGGTGCCTGATGGCAAAGGCGTAGGCTTCCAATAACGCGCGCCAGATATGACCCGCGTCGTGGGACAGCGTCAGGCCGAACAATACGCCGCGCGCCGCCGGATCATGCAGCGGCGTCTTTTCGCCCAGGAAATAGGGCAGGCATATCACCCCGCCGGCCCCCGGCGGTTTCTGTTGCGCCAGGCTATCGATATATTGATGCAGTGAAAGGCCGGCCTGCGCCGCCGCCGGCCGGTGCTGGCCGGCAAAATTTTCCGCAAACCAGTTTAGTCCCGAGCCGCCGGTGGACATACAGCCGTTCGGCATATACATACCCGGCACCAGATGATAATCAAGAAAAAGGCGCGCATCCGGATTGACCGTGGCGGTGGCGGTCAATATATCCACCGACCCGCCGAATTTCAGCAACACGTCGCCCTCCCGGGTGACGCCCGCGCCCAGCGCGGAGGCAATAAAATCCGCCGCGCCGCCGATAACCGGCGTGCCCGCCGCCAGGCCGGTGGACTTAGTCGCCGCCGGCGATACCCTGCCCAGGATGTCATGGGATCGTACCAGGCGCGGCACCGCCAATCTTGGCAGATGGGCAAGGGCAATCTGTTCGTCGTCAAGCCTATGGGAGGCGATATCGATAAAACCCGCTTCCAGCGCCCAGTTCTGCTCGATGGCCTTTTCGCCGGTCAGCCGCCAGTTGATGAAGTCATAGGAGCCGAATACCGTGGCGATCCGTTGATAGATCGCGGGTTCATGGCGTTCGATCCAGCGGATCTTGGCGGCGACCAACTGCTGGTTGATGCCGTTGCCGCTACGGCGGATAAACGCCTGCTCATCCTGTTCGGCGCGAAGTTCTGCCACTTCCCGACCGCAACGGCCGTCGCTTTGCTGGATGCTGGGGCGCAATAGCCGACCCTCTCCATCCAGTAGCACCACGGCCGGTAACATGCCGGTGATGCCGATGCAGGCGATATCGGTGTTGGTTATGCCGCTACTCTCCAGCAGCTCGCGGCAAATTTCGCCGACGTTGCGCCACCATTGTTCAGGATCCTCCTCGGCCCATCCCGGCTGCGGCGAGGAGAGCCGCACCGGACGGGAAACCAAGCCCAATACGTCATCCGGGAGCCGGATCAGCATGCCGATGGTGGACGTGGTGCCTATATCAATACCCAGTAAGCAGTTCATGCGCCCTCCCGTCAGGCCGCCGTCGCGATGTCAGTTCATTAACGCAGGCTTTCCACCACATCCATAAAGCGCTTGACCCGATCACCGTCCACCGCGTTCCAGGTATAGCCGTCCACCTTGAAATGCGTGCCAATAACCACGCCGCTGGCCATGCTTAACACGTCGCGCACGTTATCGATGGTGGTGCCAGTGTTGGCGAATACCGGCACGTCGGGAACTGCTTCGCAGACTTTACGCAGATGGGATTTATCCGCCGCCTCGCCGGTTATCTGGCCGGAAACCAGAATGGCGTCGGCCAGAGAGGAGAATACCGCGCTGCGCGCGCGCAGCTCAATCGGCCGGCAGTCCAGGGAATGGGCGAATTCGGCGTTGATATTGAACAGCAGCTTCATATCGTCCCGGCCCAAATTATGGCGCAGCCGGGACGCGGTGGCGCAGTCGGGCTGCCAGATGCCCATGTCGGAGGCGAACACGCCGGTAAAAATTTCCCGCACAAAACTGGCGCCGGTGACGGCGCCGATGGCGACGCTGGCATTCGGATCCCACAGGTAGTTGACGCCGAAGGGTACCCTAAGCGCCGGTTTAATGGCCTGCACCACCGCCGACATGGCGGCGACGCCTTCCAATGCCGCGTTAAACACATAAGGCCGGTCATTTTCGTTGCCGAACATGATGGCGTCCACGCCGCCCGCCTGTAGCTTTTCCACATCGGCCAGCACATCGGCGATCAGTTTATCAATGCCGCCGCCGGCATCATAGAGCGGGGACCCCGGCAGCGCGCCGATATGCGCCATGGCTATAACCGCCTTGGCTTTATTACCAAAAAAATCAAAAATCATAGGACACTCCAGACGATGTTATCGGGGACCGGTATCCCCGGGCCACGTATCAGCAGCCTGCCGACAAAGGCGGAGCGATGACCACCTTAATCCTGGCTGCCTCGAGCGCCAGGGCAATTGCCGGTGGCGGCGAGCTCTCGGTAATCAGCATGTCCACACCCTCGAGCGGGGCGATGTTCACCAGCGACATGCGTTGGAATTTGGATGAATCGCACAGCACCACGGTATAACCCGATCGGTTTAGGTAAAGCCGTTTCAGGTCCACATCCTCAAAGGAGTAGTCATAAATGCCGTCGGCGGTAATGCCGGAAACACCGATAAAGGCGACATCAAACCACAGCTGTTCAAACTGGGCGATGGCGGCCGGGCCGCCCATGGCCATTTCATCGCCGCGCATATGCCCGCCCGCGAGATAAATATCCGGCGCCCCGCTGCTCATACGGTGGGCAATGCGCACGCTGTTGGTGAAAATTTTCATCCGCTGGCGCTCCAGTAGTCTTTCCGCCACCAAATAGGTGGTGGTGCCGACATCCAGCGCCACGGTGCGGTAACCGCAGGCGATATCCGCCGCCATCGCCGCAATGCGGGCCTTTGCCTCGCAATGCTTTACCAGGCGGGCGTCAAAACTGGGTTCTTCGCGGTCTATCGCCACCGGCGTAATGTGGTCCGGCAGCACCGCCCCGCCGTGGATCCGCACCAGTTTCCCTTCCGACTCCAGCTCGAGGAGATCGCGCCTGATGGTCATATCTGAAACGTCCAATTCGGCGGCGATGCCGGTAACCGAAACGGATCCCTGCTGCGCCAAGGTCTCGATGATATGTAAATGGCGGTCTTGTGCCAGAAGCCTGGGGCGTTCCGGTTTCGCGTCATAGGCCGAAAACTGTTCTTTATTGGTATTCATTCCGACATCCATTGCAGCTTAATGTTTGGGTTTGTCTATGATCAAACAATAATTCACATAATACGGAGAATTATTTTTTTATCAAACATATTTATGTTTTGATTTGTTCGATATTTTGTTGTAGATAATAGTGGATAACTTAGAGGAGCAGCAACATGAGCTATGATATTGCCAGTCCCTATCAGTATCACGATCTGGCCGGAAAGGCCGCGGTAGTCACGGGCGGCGCCACCGGTATCGGCCGGGCCATCGCCGCCGCGCTGGCCGCGCAGCGTGTGCGCGTCGCCATTGGTGATATCGATGAGGTAAAGGCGAAACGCACCGCCGAGGAATTAGGCGGCGAGACGTTTGGTTTTCATCTTGACGTATGCTCCCGCGCATCGGTCACCGCCGGGTTTGCCCGGGTAAATGAGGTTTTTGGCGGTTTTGAGATTTTAGCGGCCAACGCCGGGGTTTCTACGATGCAGCATGCGTTAAAACTCACCGATGACGAATGGGATTTTAATTTTGACGTCAATGCGCGCGGGGTGTTTCTGACCAATCAGATCGCCGCCCGCCAGTTTGTCGGCCAGGGCCGGGGGGTGATAGTCAATACCGCTTCCCTGGCGGCGAAAGTTGGCGCGCCGCTTCTGGCGCACTACTCCGCCAGTAAATTCGCGGTACTGGGCTGGACCCAGGCGCTGGCCCGTGAACTGGCGGTACATGGCATTAGGGTGAATGCCGTGTGCCCCGGATTTGTTAAAACGGGGATGCAGTCGCGAGAGGTGGAATGGGAAGCGGAGCTGCGTTCCGTCGAGCCGGAACGGGTCATTGCCGATTATATCGCGCAGACGCCGTTGGGACGTCTGGAAACCCCCGATGATGTCGCCGATGTGGTGGCGTTTTTGTGCTCGGACGCCGCCCGCTTTATGACCGGTCAGGGTGTTAATGTCACCGGTGGCGTTTATACCGGCTGATAAATACAACAAAAAGAAACATTCTAATCAGATGCGGACAACACTTCTGCGGGATCCGATAGGCAACCGGCGAAAGCGCGCCACCGGTAAAAGCAATCGTTTGCCCCGATGATGGTCGGTTTTGCGTTAACGTCAAAGAGAGGGAATACCATGGCTTCTATTGAACTGCGGCGGGTTTCCAAGATCTATCAAAACAATCAGTACAGCGTACGTGACGTCGACCTGAAGATTCGCGATGGTGAGTTTGTGATCTTTCTCGGCCCCTCCGGCTGCGGCAAATCCACGACGCTGCGCATGATTGCCGGCCTGGAAAGCATTACCTCCGGAGAACTGCGCATCAATGACCAAAATGTTAACCATGTGGCGCCCCGCGATCGCAATATTGCCGTGGTATTTCAAAGTTACGCGCTCTACCCCCATATGACGGTGGCGGAAAACATGGGTTTCGGTTTGAAAATGCGCGGCACCGCGACCGGCGTTATCCGGCAAAAGGTCGCCGAAACCGCCGCCATGCTGGGACTGGACCAACTTCTGCATCGCAAACCGGGCGCCCTGTCCGGCGGCCAGCGGCAGCGGGTGGCGCTGGGGCGCGCTATCGTGCGGGAACCGCAGGCTTTTCTGCTGGATGAGCCCTTATCCAACCTGGATACGCAACTGCGCGCCGAAATGCGCACCGAACTGATAAAACTGCACCGCAGGTTGGGTAAAACGATGGTGTATGTCACCCACGACCAGATAGAGGCGATGACCATGGGTGATCGCATCTGCATCATGCGCGACGGATACCTGGTACAGAGCGGCACGCCGTTGGAGGTTTACGCCAACCCGGCCAATACCTTTGTGGCGCGTTTTCTTTCCTCACCGCCCATCAACCTGATCCCCTGCGTGGTGCGCGCGTGGGCCAAGGGAGTATCTCTTGAGCTGAACGCCACCTGCCGCCTGCGGGTGGCGGATTACGCGCGGGGGGATTACCGGCACTATGACGGACAGCCTGTGATCCTGGGAATCCGCCCGGAAGATTTCCATGCGCGGCAGCTTAACGCCAACTGGCAGCCGGTGATGTTAAAGGTGACGGCTGTGGAAGCCCTGGGGGCGGAGAACATCGTCATCGGCACCATTGCCGATGTCCGGTTCGTGGTGCGGCTTGACCGGCATACTCTGCCGTCGCCCGGGAGTACCATCACCCTCTATATGGACCCCGACCCACTGCATTTATTTGACAGCCTGACGGGGGATGTCCTGCCGCGCCGGGCCTCCCCTCCACTCGCCAGCTAGGCTACACCGAGGGCATGGTATGTTACGCAAAATTGCACTGCATCTTGGGCTGATACTTTCCTGCCTGCTGGTGATACTGCCGCCGTTATGGGCGCTGCGCACGAGTCTGGTACCCGAGCCTATGGCCTACAGCGCCGATTTGTTCCCAGGCTGGTCATGGGAAAATTACCAGGGACTGCTTGAGAAAAACAATTTTCTGGTTCATTACCGCAACAGTCTGATTGTCTCGATATGTTCGGTGATTCTGGCGATGCCGTTTGCCGCCGCCACCGGTTATGCGTTTGCCCGTTTCAGGACCGGCGGACGGGCGGCGCGCTTTATTATGCTCGCAACCCAAATGCTGCCGGCGGTGGCGCTGGTATTGCCGGCGTTTGCCCTATTGCGCACGCTCGGGCTGACCAACTCGCTGGTCGGGTTGACGCTGGTGTACGCCGCGCTGAACCTGCCGTTCCTGACCTGGATCCTGATGGGTTTTTTCGAGGGTATACCAGTCGACCTGGAATGGGCGGCCATGACCGACGGCGCCACCGCCTGGGGCGCCTTCCGCCACGTGGTGCTGCCGGTTTCGCTGCCGGGCCTGGCCGCCGCCGCGGTGCTGGGGTTTATTCTTTCGTGGAACGAGTTTCTATTCGCCCTGGTGCTGAGCGGGCCGCAAACCTCGACTATTCCGGTGGCGCTGGCCGCGTTGCAAACGTCCAACGGCGTACAGATTGGCAAAGTGTCGGCGGGGGTGGTAATGGCCATTTTACCGCTGATTATCGCATCGCATTTTATCCAGCGTTTTATCGTCAAGGGCCTGACGTTCGGTAGCGTTAAATAATATAAGCGTTTAATAGTTAAAACCTCACGGCCCATTGTTCTTTTTCACCAGAGAAAATCATCAATCCGACGAAACAGGAGCCGGTCATGTTAATAAAGACAAAAATATTATTCTTATCAGGTTTGGTTATGTTGTCCACCGTTATGGCAGCGCAGGCAAAAGAGGTGGTATTGCGCGCCCTGATGGAAGATGTCCCTGAGACTCATATTATCGAGCAAATGCTGCCGCAATTCGAAAAAGAGAGCGGTATCAAGGTTGAGTTTGAAAAGATCGGCTACGGCGATATGCATGATAAGCTGGTAGCACAATTAATTGCTCCACAAAGTTATTACAATTTGCTGGAAGTGGATTTTCTATGGGCCGGTGAATTTCCCGCCGCGCAATGGCTAACCAATCTCACCCCGCTCATTAAAAAAGATAATTTTGATACGTCGGCGTTTATCCCATCCACCGTTTCACTGCTCAACCACGACAAAGATAAATTATTTATTTTGCCGATGTATAACTATTCCATGGGGCTGATATATCGCACTGATATTCTGGCGGATAAAACGCTACAGCAGCAATACCAGGCCAGCGCCAATAAGGCGTTGGTGCCACCGCAAACGCTTCAAGACTATGTCGCGTTAATTAAATATATTAAAGAAAAACAGGGTATTGCCGGGGCGGCCATGCAGGGGCAACGCGGGGATCCCAACAGCATGGAATTCTCCAACTATCTGTTTGCCGCCGGCGGCGATTACCTGGACCAGGATAATAAGGTGGTGCTCAATAGCCCGGCGGGTAAAAAGGCCCTGGCCTTATATGTCGATGCCATCCAGCATGGGGCCCAAGCTGGCGCGCTGTCCGCCACCCTCGACGATACCATGCGTTTGATGTGCGGCGGCAAGGCCTTCAGCATGATCACCTACTGGTGGATGCTGCCGCAACTGGACAACCAGCAGGCATGCCCGGCCGTGGCGGGTAAACTGGCGCTGACGACGATGCCGGGCGGCCATGGTGAAAGCGGCGGCTGGGGATGGGGCATTCCACATAATGTTTCACCTGAAGAAAAACAGGCCGCCTGGACCTTTATCCAATGGGTGCAAAGTAAAAAAACCGAAACCGAGCGCGCGCTGCAGGGCCATGCGCCGGTGCGCGCCGATGTCTACCAAGACCCGGCGGTGCTGGCTAAATTCCCCTATTACCAAACCGCGCAGCAGGTGGTCGCCAGCGGCAAATCTTTCCCTATCTTCACCTATTCCGCCCAGTATGAGGATGTGCTCGGCACCCAACTTTCCCAAGTGGCCGGCGGCAGCGGCACCGTTGACGGGGCGCTGGCGGAATCCGCCGCCCAGCTTGAAAAGCTGATGAAGAAGTAGAAGTCATTGATGATGCTATCTAAAACCTCCGCAGCTTCCCTGCGACAGACAAAACCCGACCGCGTCGGGTTTGACCGGTTTCGCCTGACCGGCTGGGCGTTTGCCTCACCGGGTTTGACCGCATTGGCTATCGTGCTGGGTTTCCCTGTGCTGTATGCCGTCGCCCTGGCTTTCTCTTCCTTTACCCTGATGCGGCCTGCCCTGGCGCCGTTTGCCGGCATCGACAACTTTGTCGCCGTACTGAACGATGGGGCATTTTGGGCGGCTGCCTGGTTGACTATTAAATATTCGCTGATTACCGTCACCGGCGAGTTTTTGGCGGGGCTGGGCATTGCTCTGATGCTTAACCGGGTGGTCAGGACCCGGCCGCTTTATTTCGCGTTGCTGACCATCCCGATGGCGATGTCGCCGGTATGCGTTGCGCTGATTTGGCGTATGTTGCTGCAGCCCAACCTGGGTATTATCAACCATGTGTTCGAGTCCTGGGGACTACCGCGCATGGACTGGTTGGGCAATCCGACCCTGGCGTTCTGGAGCATGGCGTTTATTGATGTCTGGCAGCAAATGTCTTTTGTGGTGCTGATCCTGGCGGCCGGTCTTGCCGCGCTGCCACGTGAACCTTACGAGGCCGCCGAAATGGACGGCGCCAGGCAATGGCAGCAATTTTGGTATATTACCTTGCCGATGCTGCGCCCGGTGGCGGCCATCGCCGTGGTCATCCAGCTGATTAACGAGCTGCGAACCTATGATTTGCCTTATGTGCTGACCCGCGGCGGCCCCGGTACCGCCACCGAGGTACTGAGTTTTTTTGCCTACCGTCGGGCCTTCCTCGGCCTGTCGATTAACGAAGGCTCGGCCGCCGCACTGGTATTGCTGCTCATTGTGCTCGCCATGACGGTCATCTTTTTCGCCATGCTGGAGCGGCGTCGTTAATCGCCGGGGCAACCCGCTGTTCCTGATAACGTTACGCCAGCCCAGGGGATTGGCGCCCGGCACGTATGAAGGCAGGTGGCGGCTAATATCGGTATTGGCGCCGGCAACGACTGACGATAGCGGTATATTAGCCGCTATTAGCCGCTATTAGCCGCTATTAGCCGCTACTGGCCGATATGCCGCAGCTTTTTACCCGCCAGCAGGTTGTGCTCTATTTTTTCCAGCGACATATTTTTGGTTTCCGGTATCAGGATAAAGGTGATCACCACAAAGACCACATTAAGCGCGCTGTAGAGCCAGAACGTGGCGGCGGCGCCAATATGTCCCATCAGGGTCAGGAAGGTGGCGCCGATAATCATATTGGCGACCCAGTTGGTGGTGGTGGAACAGGTAATGCCGAAGTCGCGGCTTTTCAGCGGCTGGATTTCAGAACACAGGATCCAGACCACCGGCGCGGCGCTCATGGCGTAACCGGCGATGCACATCATGGTCATGCCCACCGCCAGATAGGAAATGCCGGCGGAATGATTGCCGCTATCGATCAATTGCAGGCAAACCCCCAGCAGCAGCGTGCCGACGGCGATGACGCTAAAGCCGATTTTCAGTGCCGGCTTGCGCCCCGCCTTGTCCACCATGCCGATGGCGATAAACGTCGCCAGCACAAACGTCAGACCGACGATAACCGTCGCGATCATTTGTTGGCGGGTGGTGGTGAATCCCGCCAGGCTGAAAATTTTCGGCGCGTAATACATGATGATATTCATACCGGTAAATTGCTGCATTGCCTGCAACAACATGCCGAGAAACACCGCCCGGCGCACATTGCCGTTGGACTTGAATAATGCCCAGCCGTTTTGCTTGAGCTTCAGGCTTTCACGGATATCATTGAGCTCTTGCCGCGCCTTTTCCGAGGTGTCGCGCAGCATCCGCAGTACCTGTTCCGCCTCGATATGCCGTCCCTTGGATGCCAGCCAGCGGGGACTGTTGGGCAGAAAAAACACCGCCGCCAGCAAGACGATCGCCGGGATGCACAGCACGCCCAGCATGGCGCGCCAGTTGCCGCTAGCGCTAAAGGCGGTATCGGACAAAAAGGCCAGCAATATGCCCAGGGTCACCATCAGCTGATACATGGCGATAAGCTTGCCGCGTATGGATTCGGTGGCCATTTCGGACAAATAAAGCGGCGCGGTATAGGACGCGATGCCGATGGCAAAACCCAGCAGCACACGGCTGAGCAACAGGATTTCCGCCGACTGGGCCAGCGCCGAGCCAACAGAGCCGAAGATAAACAGCACGGCGCCGATCATCAGGCTGTATTTGCGTCCCAGACGGGAAGAGAACCAGCCGTTGGCCAGCGCCCCGATCGCCGCGCCCAGCATCATGCTGCTGACTATCCACTCCTGCAATTGATTGCTCAGGGAAAAATGCTCGGCGATAAGCGGCAGGGCGCCGGCAATCACGCCGATATCCAGCCCGAACAACAGGCCGGCCATGGCGGCGGAGAAGGCGATAAACGCATTCATAAAGCGCGCGTTACCGGCCAACGGAATGCCGGTAGCGGCGGCCGGGGAGGGGTATTCGCCAGAGTGTGACATGAAGTCTCCATACAAAGCATAACAACGGCGGTCAGCCGGACAGGTGCTTAACATGGAACCCATTGCCGTTCAGCGTGAGACTTGGTCGGCTAAAGATATAGAGAGTCCTGCTACTTATCTGGTATTTGTGATAGGTGTATCACATTTATTAGCTGGTTAATCCCTACAAAATGGATAAAACAGCTTTACGATTGCCCGCTTTTTTTATGCCGCGCGCCGGCGACCGGACAGACTTTTAATGCACTGGCCGAAGTGCTAAAGTTAATCAAATTGCAGGTATTTCCGTCAGCGGTGGGTTTAAACGCCGCAATTCACTACATCAAATATGGCGGTAGGGCTGTATGGATTTTAAAGATTATTATGCCGCTCTGGGTGTCGAACCCACGGCCGATATTAAAACGATCAAAACCGCGTATCGCCGGCTGGCGCGTAAATATCATCCCGACGTCAGCACCGAGCCCAATGCCGAAGCTAAATTCAAAGATATCGCAGAAGCCTATGAGGTGCTCAAGGACAGCGCCCGTCGCGCCGAATACGATGAACTGCGTAAATATGGTCAGGGCGGGCGCTTCGAGGCACCCCCCGGCTGGCAGCCCGGCGGGCGCGCCGGCGGCCAGGCGCAAAACGATTTCGAGCCGCGTGACTATTCCGATTTTTTTGAATCGGTGTTCGGCGGCCAGGCCCGTGGCGGACAGCGCGCCCGCGCGCCCAGGCGCGGCCAGGATGCTGAAATTGAGGTGGCGGTATTCCTGGAGGAAACCCTTGAGGAGCACCAGCGCACCATCAGTTATCAACTGTCGGCCCCGGTTGAGCGCGGGCGGCAGGGCGCGCCGATCGGCAAAACGCTGAAGGTGAAGATCCCCGCCGGCGTCAGCGACGGCGATCGCATCCGCATCAAAGGACAGGGGCCCGCGGGCAGCAACGGCGGCGACAATGGCGACCTTTATTTGGTTATCCGCATCGCCCCGCATCCGTTATTTGACATCGACGGCAACAACCTGCTGGTCACTTTGCCCCTGGCCCCTTGGGAAGCGGCGCTTGGCGCTAAAGTCACGGTGCCCACGCTCACCGGCAAGATTACCCTTACCGTGCCGGCCAACAGCCAGACCGGCCAGCACCTGCGCGTCAAGGGCAAGGGCCTGGTGAATAAGCAGGGAACCGGCGATTTATATGCTTTGATTAAAGTGGTGATGCCGCCGCAGGCCGACGATCGGGCCCGTGACCTGTGGACGCAGCTCGCCGCGCAATGTGCGTTTAATCCTCGTGCGGAATGGGAGTAAAAGGCCATGACCGATGTCAGGGTTACCCTGGAAATCACGGAAATTTGCCAAACAGCCAGTATTTCCCGGGACGAACTGTTAGAAGTGGTGGCGTTGGGCATTATTGCCCCGCAGGATAACTCAACCGACGACTGGCGTTTCGAGCCGGCGGCGTTGCGGGAGCTTAAGCGGGCGCAGCGCCTGCGCCAGGATTTGGAGCTGGACTGGGCGGGCATTGCGCTGGCGGTGAACCTGCTTGACGAAATCTCCCGCTTAAGAACGGAGAACCGGCGTTTGCATCAGCGCCTGGACCGCTTTCTGATGAAATAATTGGCCGGCGACCCGGCCGGTTACCCCCCTCTTTCAGCCCTGGTCCAGGGCTGATATCATTTATTGCCTTATCATTTATCTTCAAATGGTTGAACGTGTCTAATTCGCCGGTGTCCTATAACCGGTCATAAACCATCCTTATGTGGCCCGGTGGGGTTTTAACCTGACTGTTAATTCTATCAGCGGAGCAACGCCATGAGAGCCTTGGTGGTATGTCGGGATAATATCGGCGATACGTTGTTGACCACTCCGCTCATCCGCGCCCTGGCCAGGGAAGGCGGCTACCAGGTCGATGTCCTGGCAAACAGCTACAATGCCGGGGTGCTGGCGCGCAATCCCGATATCGGCAATATCTACGTCTATCAGAAAAGCCACCATCGCGGCGCGGGCGCATCCCGTCTCGGTATTCTCCTGCGCCGGATAAAAATCATGTGGCTTATCCGCCGTACGCATTACGATATTGCCGTGATTGCCAAAAGTCGCTGGGACCGGCGGGTATTAAAATGGGGCACATTGTCGGGGGCCGCCAGGATCCTGGCCCTGGGCGAACTTTCCCATCCGATGATTACCGATTTGGTCACGCCGCCGCCAGGGAGCCGGGAACATCTGGTGCAGCGATTTCACCGTATGCTGGCCCCCCTGGGGCTACGTTCTCCCGCCGGACCCCTGGTGCTTAACGCCGATCCGGCCGCGGTCGACGCGCTGTCGGCACGTTACGGCATCGAGCCCGGCCAGCCGGTCATCGGGCTGCAAATCAGCGCCCGCAGAATTCTGCAGCGCTGGCCCGAGGCTCATTTTGTCGCCTTGGCAAGGCTCATCGCCGCCGCCGGTCCCGGCAGGATCATCCTGCTCTGGTCGCCGGGCGCGGCGGATAATCCCACGCATCCGGGTGATGACGCGTTGGCTGCGCGCATTGTGGCCGCCTGCCGTTTACCTGGTTTGATCCCTATCGCCACCCGATCGCTGGATGAGCTGACGGCGGCCATGCAGCTGTGCGACAGCGTGGTGACCAGCGACGGCGGGGCGATGCATATCGCGGCCGGATTGGGCAAAGGCATTGTCGCGTTATTCGGCGACAGCGATCCGATATGCTGGGCCCCCTGGCGGGTGCCGCATACGGTTTTGCTGGCAGAGGATAACAATGTGGCGTCTCTGACACCCGAACGGGTGTATCAGGCGTTGCGCGGGCTCAGGCCGGAAGCGCGCTAGTTTTCCTGCCGCGGCCATCTGCCGGCGCGGGCGGCCGAGACCAGCATCGCCAGGGTTAATGGCCGCGGACCGTCTGGCGGCGCAGCACCGATGCTCAGGCCCAAATGCTGCATTATCCTGATGGGGATCGGGCGGTTGTTTTCCGGGAAATAGGCCAAATGGTCGTAGTGGCTGGCGTCGACCTGAAAAAGCAGAAAAAAGTCGTTCATCAGGTGATCGAATTCGTCTTGGGATAAATTCAGATCCTCGCGCAGGGAAAAGGCCGGGCACAGGGGCTTGCTCCGGCCCCAGATATCGGGCTGGCGAAACGGGCTGATAAAATCGAATACCTGCTGGCGCAAATCAGGTTCCATAATGGTATTCGCTCATTGCCAGATCCGGCGTGTTGTCCTGGCCGCGGCGGTAACTCCGGCGCACGGCGGCAAAAACTTCATCGACGGTAATGGCCGTCATCGGGAACGGGCTGTTGGCCAGGTCCGGCGCCAGCGTGTGCAGCGGTTTATAAAACACATGGTGCAGGTGCTGGTCCTGGTAGGGCCCGGTATACAAGGGATTGGCGGTCACGAACAGGCTTACGGTCCGCACCTGCTGCGCAATCGCCAGATGCAGTGGCCCGGTATCGCCGGTTACCAGCGTATCAAAAGTGGTTATCGCGGCGGCAAGTTCCAGCAGGCTGGTTTTACCCACCAGTGAAATTACCCGGCGCCGGTTATCAGCCGGTATCAGGGCCATGAAGTCATCGACCAGGGATAACTCGTTCTTGCCGCCGATAAGCACCACGTCAAGCGTTGAATCCTGATCCATCAGTTTGCGGCTTAACGCGGCGAAGCTCGCCGGCGGCCAGCGCCTGAAATCCCGCGAGGCGCCAAGCTGGAAGCCGACGCGAACCCTATCCAGGGGTTTTGCCTGATGCGGGATGACCACTGGAATCGCCATCCGCACCGCGGTCGTATCGCATCCCAGGGGTTGCAGCAGATTCAGCTTGCGTTGCACGGTATGTCCCTCGAATTTTTGCGAGTAGGCGGTGAGCCAGGGGTTGAGCGCCGGGCTTTCGCTGCCGTAATGATCGCGAAAGATGTAACGGCATCCGGCCAGTACCACGCTTAGGATATCGTAAGGAAAATAGGAGTGCAGGATCACCGCCAATTGCGGACGCAGGCGACGTAATTTATAGATAAAATAGATAATATTATTGAACTTATTGTTCCAGTATATGACCTCGTCAAACAGCGCGCTGTTATGTACCAGTTCCTTATTTTTCGGGCTGGACACCAGCACCAGCCTGGCATGGGGGAATTTTTTCCTGAGCGCATGAATTGCAGGGGTATTAAGAATTAAATCGCCTAGCGCAGTAGTGGAATAGATGACAATACAACTAATGTCATTATTGTTGCACTCGTCCGCCCGGCCTTTTTTATAGCCGCTAAAAAAAGTGTAGCAAGAGAGTATCTTGTTGATAATATTGATCTTATTTCTTTTCATAGCGTTATTTTATTAATAAGAGAATTAAAGGCATAATAACATAACCTGGCCAAAAAATATTCGCTATTATTGCCAGGAAATCGTTAAATTCGTAAATGCTGATGGCAAAACGGAGCGGCCAGAAGAACAGGGTATGCCATTTTTATCGCCAAGTTAAATTAAATAATTTTATATGTTACTTAAATGGCGTTTATACCAAATGCTCCATGAGCTTGTCCTTGGAGGGTTTTTATTTTGGTAAGTTCAATTAATTTTAATTTTAATAGTAACTCTGTCATAAATTAAATAGGGTTTGGCATATCTTGCAATAATATCTGCTTAAATCCATGAGTAACATTACATAATCTACCCGTGAGTTATTTATTCACCCTGTGACTCGACCCGGTCTGGGGCAAAGCAACATTCGTTACAAAAAAAATGTGATATAACCCCATTTTTTGGAGGTACATCACACTTTTAGTGTGATCTGCTTCTAAGTTCTTGCCTTTTTTATAGTCAGGAAGGACTATTGTTACCGGTAACATTTTTTCTTTAGGAGTCAGCGCGTGATCGCACAAAAAAGAACTACCGTCAGGACCGGCGGCGCCATGACCGGTATGGCGGATAAGGCAATATGAGTACCTTAACATTGATTATCACCGCCATCGGGTCGGTGCTTATCCTGCTGTTCCTGGTGATGAAAGCGCGTATGCACGCGTTTGTCGCCCTGCTGTTGGTTTCCGTGGGCACAGGTATCTTCTCCGGAATGCCGCTGGAAAAAATTGCCGATACCATGCAGGCGGGCATGGGCGGGACGCTGGGCTTCCTGGCCATCGTCGTCGCTCTGGGGTCGATGTTTGGCAAGGTTTTGCATGAGACCGGCGCGCTGGATCAAATCGCCGGTAAAATGGTGAAGTGCTTTGGTGAAAGCCGCGCCTTTTTGGCTATGGGTATCGTGGGATTAATTTGCGCGTTGCCGCTGTTTTTTGAAGTGGCGGTCATGCTGCTGATTGGCGTGGTTTTTGCCGTCGCCCGTCGTACCGACGGTAATTTGGTTAAGTTATTGGTGCCGTTATTTGCCGGCGTTGCGGCGGCGGCGGCATTTTTGCTGCCTGGTCCGACGCCAATGCTGCTCGCCTCGCAGATGCACGCGGATTTTGGCTGGATGATTGCCATCGGCCTGATGGCGGCAATCCCGGGCATGCTGTTGGCCGGTCCGGTATTCGGCAGCTTTATCAGCAAGTCTGTTTTTATCCCGGTGCCGGCGGATGTCGCTGAACCGCAGCTGAAAACGGGCGAGCTGCCGTCGTTTGGTTTTAGCGTCTCGCTGGTGCTGTTTCCGCTGATCCTGGTGGGGTTGAAAACCATCGGCGTGCGCTTTGTGGCCCAGGGCGGAACCATGTATCGCTGGATGGAACTGGTCGGTCACCCGTTTATCGCCATCCTGCTCGCCTGCCTGGTGGCCATCTACGGTCTGGCTTATCGCCAGGGCATGAGTAAGGATAAGGTGATGGAGATTTGCTCGGCGGCGTTGCAGCCGGCGGGCATCATCCTGCTGGTGACCGGCGCCGGCGGGGTATTCAAACAGGTATTGGTGGATTCCGGCGTAGGGCCGGCGCTGGGCAATGCCCTGATCAGCACCGGACTGCCGATTGCCGTGGCCTGCTTTGTGCTGGCCGCCGCTATCCGCATTATCCAGGGGTCCGCCACCGTTGCCTGCCTGACCACCGTCGGCCTGATTATGCCGGTGGTCGCGCCGCTGGGATTCAGCGGCGCGCAGATGGCGGCGCTGTCGGTATGCATCGGCGGCGGCTCCATTGTCTGCAGTCACGTCAACGATGCCGGCTTCTGGCTGTTCGGCAAGCTGACCGGCGCCACCGAACTGCAAACGTTAAAGACCTGGACGGTTATGGAAACCATTCTCGGCACCACCGGCGCGGTGGTGGGCATGATTGCCTTTGCCTTGCTATGATTCCCTCCACGCGGCTTTGCGTCCATAGCCGCTCAAGAGGATGCCGATAGCCACCGCGTAGACGGGCGTGAATCACACTGTCCGGATAAGACATCTGCCCGCCGCCGGCAATCATTCTTGCCGTCGGCGGGCAGCGCTAATCAGAAGCGATAACCCACGCCCGCGTTAAACCCATTGATTGCCAGTGATTTATGATTATCGCTGGCTTTGAAATGGGAGCCTTCATATCCCACGTCCAGCGTCAGGTTTGAAGTGGGGTTAAACTGCACACCGGCTCCATACATCAGGGACGTATTTTTATAGTTAGCCTGGCTTTCTCTTATTACCTTTCCTGTTTTATCATAAGCCTTGCGGTTATAGTCCAATTTATTAAAGTTAACCCCAGCCAGGCCATAAATACTGATAAATTCATTGAATCGGAAAGCCGGGCCGGCGGCAAGAGACAGATAACGGAATTTTTCTTTTTCTTCGCCGGTGCGATAGTTCTGTTTAGGATCAAATGCGGAGTAAGAATCATTGGAGCCCATAAACGTCATGGAAGTAATAATACCGACCGGACTCTCCCCTTCATAACGATACTTGAGATTCGCGCCTTTGGGACGGGAGTCTAAAATTTTACTCTGCGCATACCCCAAAGACAGGGTATGTTCGTTAGCGGCGGCGGCAAAACTGGTTCCCAGGGTCGCGCAAGCGGCCAGCGCAAGGCATATTTTTTTCATTATCTCATCCTTAATTAATTTATAAATTAAATATATGCAATTGTTCAATAGTGTTATAACGCGTGAGTATAATAACGTGTTTGAGGGCGAGAATTTTAAACGAAACGTTACACTGAGAAAGAATAAATAAAAATCACCGGGTTAAATTGAACTTCTTGGTAATGCATGTTCATAAAATTGCTTATTAAAGTATTAAGTAATGTATGTAACAAGAGAGGGTGTCGGCATGAAATTCGATTATTTTTTATAATTAACCGCTATTGCCTGAATTAAAAAAAAGATGACGTCTGTGCATTATATTCCATGCCCCGGCCGCGGTTGAGAGGACCTTGCCTCCGCCTTCGACCATTATTGCCGCTCTCCGCTGTCGAAAGCGGTCCTCGCGCCGGGATGTCCCTGGGGCAACAGCCTTGACAAAATCTGAAAACCACCTCGACACTGGCGTCGCGATTTTTTATAATGGCCATTAATTATTCAATCACCGCAGTTTGGGCCAGAGAGGATGTCATGAGCATTGAACAAGCAGCATGTCTGAAGAAGGGTCGTGGACGCCCTAAGCAGTTTGACCGCGACATCGCTTTGGACAAGGCGCTGGAAATGTTCTGGCGGCATGGTTATGAAGCCACCTCAATGGCCGATTTGGTCGAGGCCACCGGCGCCAAGGCGCCGACGCTGTATGCCGAGTTCGGTAATAAAGAAGGGTTGTTTCGCGCGGCGGTGGAACGCTATGTCAGCAAATTCGCCGAGAAAGGCAAAGCCTTGCTGACACGCCCCGGCAGTTCCATCACCGAAGCCGTGGAAGGTTTTTTCCGCGCCGCGGCGGCCACCTTTACCGATAAGAGCCTGCCTTCAGGGTGCTTTATCATCTGCACGTCGGCGGCGTTGTCCGCCTCCTCGGAAGATGTCGCCGAATTGCTGCGCACGCGCCACCATTTGCAGGAAAATACGCTGCGGGAATTCCTGCTGGCCCGCCAGGCCCAGGACGAACTGCCCGCCGGCACCAACATCCCGGCGTTGGCGAAATATCTGGCCTGCACGCTGCAAGGCATGTCGGTCCAGGCCCGGGACGGCGCAACCCAGGAAGATTTGGACAGTATCGTTTCCACGCTTATGGCGGTCTGGCCGGAATTAATCCGCATCGGCGCGGACTTCAGGCTGCTTGCCGCCGTCGAAGCCTGACTTTTACCCCCGGCGGCCCGTCGGCGCAGCCTGGCCCCCCACCCCCTTGGCGCGCCGGCCAGGGGGCGTGTACATCCCCCGCCGTGCGCTGGTCCGTTTTACACGGCTGCCTGCGTGATACCACTGATTACCCCAGCATTAATTTTTGCGCCAGCGTACGCATTTCCGCCGCCGGATTATGGCCGATCAGCATAAAATGGTGCTTTTGCGCGCTCCAGTACACCACGTTCATCTCCAGGCGGACTTCGCTTTGCGCGCCGCGGTTACCCGCGCGATCGGCCGTGGTAATACAGAACGCCAGTGGGCCATGGCTAGGGTCCAGATAGGCGATTTGCGCAATGGGCTGGCTATCGTAACGCAGCATCCGGGCAAACTTCAGCTCTATCCCCGGCAGGGACAGGCGTGAAGGCTCAAGCGCCAGGCCCAGCTTGGCGCCGATAGTGCGCAGTTGCCGGTGTTGCAGCGCCATGGATTCGGGCATGTCGGCAAAGGTTTCATTGGTATAAAGCGACATATACTGCGCAACCAGGCCGCGCCAGTTGCCCTCGGGCGCTTCGCCGTCTCCCAGCCCCGCCGACAGCCGTCCGGCCACGCCGCCCACCGCCAGGCACGCTATCGCCGCCGCGATCAGCTGGCGCCGGCTGACGCCATTCCCGCGCGCAGACGACGCCGGCAATGGTGAAGACCCGGCGTACAGCGTTGCCAGCCCGGCCTTTAAGCGGGCCACCGGCGCCTGTTCCAGCAGGCCGGCATAAGCCGCGCCAAACGGCAGGCTGGCGGAATCCAGATGGGCCAGACGCGCCGCCAGCCGTGGGTCCCGGCTGACCTGCTCCTCTATCTGACGGCGTTGTGCCGCGCTGATTTCATTATCCAAGTAAGCCACCAGGGTTTCATCGGAAAACGGCGGAGCCGGGTGTTGTTGTGTCATTAAAAATCCCCCTCTGCCACGATCCGTCCTGACGCGACGGCGGTGTCGTTTGCCAACCGTTGCCGGGCGGTCGCCAGTCGGCTCATAATAGTGCCGATAGGTACGGACAAGGTATGTGCCGCTTCCTGATAGGTAAAACCTTCCACATAAACCAGGAATACCGCATTGCGCTGCGCCTCCGGCAACCGGTTGACCCGCGCCATGACTTGATTCGCCCAAATAGCATTCACCGCGCTATGGTCGTCGGTTGGAACATCGGCGCCATCGATATCAACAAATCCCTGGCCCTGGCGGATTAACCGTGACCTGATCTCATTGACCCATATTGAATGCAGAATCGTGAACAGCCAGCGATCCAGGGTGGTGCCGGCGGTAAACTGCCCCGCACGCTCCAGGGCGCGCACGCAGGTCGCCTGCACCAAATCATCGGCGATATCCGGTTTGCGCGATAACACTATGCCGTAGCGCCAAAGGCGCGCCAGATGGTGCTCCAGTTCGCCTCTGATCTCGTCTGCTTTCACACTTATCCTCTCACTGCCGGATGCGCTGCCTACAGCTCGGGGTGGCCGTCAATGGCCGCCGCCAGATCGCGATATTCCTCGCATCCGGTACCGCACAGGGTCTTGATCGTGGCCAGCTGTTCCCTGGCCAGGTCCGGACGTCCCTTGATCATATAGGCTTCGCCAAGATATTCGCGTACCTGGGCATAATGCGGATCGAGGGCGATCGATTTCTGATAATACCCGATGCCCTCGTCGGTGCGCCCCAGCTTGCGGGTGGCGTAACCGCGATAATTCCAGGCCTGGGCGGTATTGGGCTGCCTGAGGGTATTCAATACTCCCAGCGCCTCGTCATAACGCCCGGCCTTGGCCAGGGAATAGGCATACCGGGCGCGATCGGCGTCGGATAGCATGCCGCCTTTATCCACCATGCAGCTTTTGGTGCGTGAATCGTAGATCTGTCCCTTGGGACAGGTGGGCGTCGTGGCCGAACTGTCGCCCATGGCGTTCGCCGCGCCGGACAGCAGCAGCATGACGCCGCCCGCCAGCGGCAGGACGCGTTTTTTTAATACCCTTACAGTCGCTGCGTAAGTCATGGTTGGTACTCCGGTGGTTAAGGGGCGGATATCCGGACGTTATTCTGCCGGCGGGAACATTCTTTTCAGCGTATCGTCGCGCAGTACGTAGTGATGGAATAACGCCGCGCAGGCATGCAGGCCCGCAAGGATGATAATGGTCCACGCGGTATAGAAATGCAGCATGCCGAACGTACGGCGCAGCATGGGATCGACGCCGAAAATATCAGGAACAGGAAACAGGCCGAAAAACAGAAAAGGTTCGCCCTGAGCCCACCGGAACAGAAAGCCCAGGGTAACCTGCCCGATCAGCAGCAGGTATAGCGCCCAATGGGTCAGCTTGGCGATACGGTGCAGCCATAATGACGACGAGGCGGCGGGTAATCGTTTCCCGGCCGTACCGCGCCAGATAAGCCGGGCGACAATCAGAGCGGCGAGCATGATACCGAAGGAGATGTGCAGCGACTGGAGCCCTTTACGCCAGGGCGTACCGCGCTCCAGTTGCTCCCATATCTGCGAGCTGGCAAAAAGAAAAATAACGATTAACGCCGTTGCCCAATGCAACGTGATGGTCCATTTATCATAGCGTCGCGAGGGCGTTTTTTCCGACGCGGAAGGTGTGGTTGACATACCTGTATCCTGATTGCCTGGTTGGAATACAGAGTAAACACCTCATCGTGGCAATTTATTCGCTTTTTATAAATTATTTTTCTCACCGGCCTATGACGCTACGGCGTGCTCCCGGCCGCGCTGATAGACCGCCAGATGGGTATAGGCGGCGCAAAGCAGGGGAGTGGCGAGCCCGGCGCGCTGGCCTATTGCCACCAGATCGCCCAGCACCTGCTCCGCCTCCACCTGGTAACCCTGGTTCATATCCCGGTACATGGACGAGGTTTGCGCTGAATTTTTCTGAGTCAATAACGCGGTGGTATGCGCGATATAGTCTTCGCGCCGCTGATAGCCCGCCGAGGTTATCACCGCCAGTATCTCGTTTATCATCGCGCGGGCGAACTGTTCCCCGCCCGGGGCCGCGGCCACCTGGCCGATATTGCCGCGCATCAGGCAGGTAATGGCGCCGAGGCTTGCCAGCAGCAGCCATTTTTCCCACATATCGTTGATGATGGTGGTGGATAACCGGGAGGTAAAACCCGCATCCTTGAACAGCGCATCAAGCCGGCTGATGCGATCGGACAGCGAGCCGTCCAGTTCGCCGTAGGTGAATTCATGCAGCGGGCTTAATTGCACGACCCGTCCCTGTTCGTCAAGGGTGGCGGCTATTTTGCACAACCCGCCGATAACCGCCTGCCCGCCGAAGCGGTCGATGAGGATCTCCAGATGCTTCATGCCGTTGAGTATCGGCATGATAATCGTATCGGCGCCCACCGCCGGGGCAATATCGTTAAGCGCCGCTTCCAGGCCGAAGGCTTTTACCGTTAACAGGATGACGTCAAAGGGGCGGTTGATTTGCGCAGCGGTTATCAGCTGCGGTTGCAATGACGTCTCGCCTGTGGGAGTGACTAACCGCAGGCCGTGATGGCGCAGCACATCGGCACGCTTGCCGCGCACCAAAAAAGTCACGTCGCGTCCGGCCTGGGCCAGCCTGCCGCCAAAATAACCTCCGGTAGCGCCTGCGCCGACAACTAAGATCCGCATAGTATTCCCTTCTTATTGTTAAATAGTGAAGAACCCCATCATCCGCCAGAAATGGGTGAGGATGCAACTCAGCGCGCGGACATCCCAGGCATCGCATAACCCGGTCTGGGATGGGGCCTGCGCCACGGAGCGGACAGGATACGTTAATCTAAACGCAATGCATGGCGTTAAGAAAATATCTTTCTAGCGGTTGATTATGAAAAATACTACCGTGATAATCCACGCTATTCAGTCTCAATAGCCAGCGTCAGGCCGGGATTTATATTGCGGCGGCAATTACCGCGGGATTATTTTCGCCACCTGCTGTTTGATCCGGTCTGGTCATGAAAATGTCATTTTATTCAATTATAATGAATTTAATAATATGATTTTAAAATAAAATATATTATGCCATTCTTAATAGATTATTGAATCGTATATGTTGACGCTTGGCGGTAAAAGTGCCGGCCGACCTGTTAATCGGCGCATGATGGATGACCCGTCATTCGATCCGATAATAATGTCATCGATAAGATAGTATTCAAAAGTTTTGATAATGTTATATGAATTAATATTAGCGGAGATAAGAAATGAAAATCATCCAGATCACCGACAGCCACCTGCGTTCAACGCCTGGCGCGACGATCCATGGCTATAATACCTATGAGGGGTTAACCTCGGTGATAGACGTTATTATTGACCATCATAATTTTGCATGCGAAGCACTGCTGGTTACCGGTGATATCTCTGATGACGGTTCTCACGCGTCTTATCGGCTCGCGCTGCAACAGATGAAAAGGCTGAGTCTGCCGATTTATTATTTGGGTGGTAATCATGATAACGCAATAAATCTGGCTGCGGTATTCGGCGCGGAAAAAAACGTCGGCAAGATAGAGGCGTTGTTATGCGACGATTGGCAATTTATCTGCGTCGACACCGTACAAAATAACCAGGACAGCGGTTTCCTGTCCGCGCAGGCGCAGGAGACATTGCGCAGGAAAATCGCCGGCGGTGAAAAAAATAATATCGCATTATTTATGCATCATCACCCCGTTGCCGTAGGTATACCTTTGGTCGATGATTGCATGCTGCTTAACGGCGAAGACATTATCGCCCTCTGTCAGGCTCACGATGAAATCAAGGCGCTGTGCTGCGGCCATGCGCATACAGAATATCAGGAAATACAAAATAATTGCATGATAAGCGTATGCCCGGCGACCTCGTTTCAATGGCAAGACGGCGCCAGAACACTACTCACGGAAAATAAGCGCGGGTTCAACATCCTGGAGTTCGGCGCAACCTATCAGGCCACAACCTTTTTTATATGACTGCCGTTAAGAGATATAACCTGCGCCATACCGTTGCCATCCCTGCAACGCGGCCGGCACTCCCCGCCGTTTACAGCCCGGGCGCTTTCCACATCGAGGTGGTCAGGCCATGATCCACCAGGCCCAGCTGGTCGGCGTACACCGCCTGCCAATTGATTTTCATTTCCTGGTAGCGCTGATGGTTTTCCATGTCGGGCTGGTATTCACGCTCCCAGCGCACCAGGCGCTCGCCGGTTTCGGCCAGCGCCGGATAGATGCCGGCGCCCACCCCGGCGGCGATGGCGCAGCCCAGCGCCGTGGCTTCCTTGACCTCGGGTACTTTAACCATCAGGCCGGTAACGTCGCTGAGGATCTGGCACCATAACTTACCTTTGGATCCGCCGCCGGCGAAAACCAACGAGGGCGCCTGTACGCCTGAGAAGCGGGCGATCTGCTCCAGATTGCAGGCACAAACGATGGCCGCGTTTTCTTCCAGGGCGCGGAACAGCGTCTGTTTATTGCAGCGATCGGGATCGATGGACAAATTGATAAACGAGGGGGCGGCGTGATACCAGGATTTAAAATGCATGGCGTCGGAAAATATCGGCATGATGCCATGGGATCCCACCGGTACGCGGGCCGCCATTTCCTCCAGCAGGCTATAGGTGTCCACGCCCATGCGCGCGGCGATGGATTTTTCCTCGCTGCAAAAAGCGTCGCGAAACCAGCGCATGGTAAGCCCGGTAAAAAAGCTGATGCACTCGGCCTGCGTCATGCCGGGGATGACATGGGGATTGATGCGGATGTTCATATCCGGATCGGTCATCGGCGCGGGCAGGTTAACCACCTGCTGCCAAAAGGTGCCGCCCAGCACCGCGGTTTGTCCCGGCTGCACGATGCCTAATCCCAGGCTGCCGAGCTGTACATCGCCGCCGCCCATGACGACCGGGGTGCCCGCCGCCAGTCCGCAGGCATGCGCGGCCAGGCGCGTGACCTCGCCCAATAGGGTGCCGGTCTCGCGCACCGGCGAGAGCATGTCGGCGCGCAGGCCGGCCATATCCAGCAGGCTGCGTTGCCAGTCGCGGCTGGAGAGACTCAGCATGCCGGTGGTGCCGGCGTTCGAGGGATCGACCGCCAGTTCCCCGGAAAGCATATAGGCCAGCCAGTCGCTTATCATGGTCAGCGTCGCCGCCCGGCGATACACGTCCGGCCGGTGGTGCGCCAGCCACAATAGGCGCGGCATGGCGCTCAGCGCCAGGGTTTGCCCGGAATACTCATATACCTCGCGCTCAAAACAATAATCGTGCAGTTCTTTCAGCTCGGCCACTTCGCGGCTGGCGCGGGCATCGACGTTGGCGCAGGCCCAGATGGGCTTGCCGTGGCGATCATAGAGCACGATGCCTTCGCGCATGGAGCAGGCGGCCACCGCCCGAATCGCCAGGGGAGGAAGCCCGGCGCGTTGCAGCGCCTGGCGTATGCATCCGCAGGCCAGCTGCCAGTTGTTGTCCAGATCAAAGTCCATGGACCCTGGGATGGCGGGGTCGGAGACGTGCCGCCATTCAGCCTGGCTCACGGCCACCTGATTGCCTGCGGTATCGAAAATTACCGCCCGCACGCTGCCGGTGCCGGCATCGATCGCCATCAGATAATCGCCGCCGGGGGCGGGGTCATTGTGCGTAGGGTTACAGAGTGATGTCATGGTTTTATCTCTGTTTTATCCGCGCCGGGGCGCGTTATGGGTATGGATTACAGCCTATCGAGCATGGCCCTCACCGTACTTTCTTCCGTGACCAGGGCGTTGATATGTTTGCCCGCCAGCGCCGCCAGGATGGCCTCGGCTTTTTCCACGCCGCCCGCCACGCCGATCACCAAGGGAATATTGTCCAAATCCCGCAGCGATATGCCGATCAGTTCCTGGTGGATTGGCATGGCCGCCGTCAATTCGCCGTTTCGCTGCATAAAATAGCCAAGAATATCGCCCACCGCGCCCTTGCGTCCGAACAGCAGCTGTTCCCCCTCGCTGATATAACCGGAACGCATGATGGTGGCCTCGCGCCGCTGGCTTAGCGAACCGATGCCTACCACCGCGATATCCGCGGCGCAGGCGGTCAGCATGACATCCTGTACGCTGCGCTCCTGGCGGAAAATTTCCGCCACGCTTGCCGAGGACGCGCGCAGCGGCGCCGGGATAATGCTGACGCTGCAGGCGGCGTCCAACTGGCCGATGCCGGTCATATAGGGACCGACCCCGCCGGAAAGGGTCACCAGCCTGATCTGCTGCGAGGTGATAAAACCGCTCAGATGCTGCAGCGTGCTCATGGCGGTTTCGCCAAAACCCACCGCCAGCAGTTGCTGCGGTTGAAGCTGCTTCATGATCTCCTGGGCGGCGCCGATGCCGATGCGTTGGCTCATATCCCGCTGCGGCAAGGCCGGCAACACCCGCGCGTGGCGCAAATCGAAACGCTCCAGCAATTGGTTTTCCAGCTCCAGGCATCCCTCGTAACGGGAGTTAATTTGTACGCGGATGACGCCCGACTGGCGGCCTTTTTCCAGCAGACGCGACACCTTGAGGCGGGTCAGCCCAAGCTGCTCGCCAATCTCTCCCTGGGTCATGCCGTCGTGATAATAAAACCACGCTATACGCGCTAACAGTTCCTGCTCGGCCATGCTGCTGTCCGCTGGGTTGAAATGATCCGGATTATTTTTCTTCATATAGAACACTTATTAAAATTTAAATCAATTGTTCAATTATTCACAACGCTAAATTGTGATGGAGACGACAAAAAGACCTTTCCGCCATCTGGTACGGCGGTTAATAACCCCGTGATGCACAAAATGTGATCGATCTGGCGGTTTTATTATAACGGCCCAACTAGGATTATGAACAGTTTTGAATTTTAAATTCATTTGTTCATACGCGTCGAGGCAGCATGATACTACCATCCCCGATGGACCCCACGCCGTTGCTCAGCGTGCATAACGTCAGCAAACACTATTCAGGCGTGGCGGTATTAAAAGATATCGCCTTTACCCTGATGCCGGGGCAAGTGCATGCCTTGCTCGGCGGCAACGGCGCGGGTAAGTCGACGCTGATGAAAATCATCGCCGGCGTGGTGGCGCCGGACAGCGGCGCCCTGAGCATCATGGGCGAGCCCTGCCCGTCGCTGACGCCCGCCCGGGCGCATCAGTTGGGTATCTATCTGGTGCCCCAGGAGCCGATGCTGTTTCCCAACATGACGGTTAAGGAGAATATCCTGTTCCGCCTGCCGCGCCATCAGGCCGATAGCCGGAAATTGCAGGCGCTGTTGCACCGCCTGGGCTGCGATCTGCCGCTGCAGGCCGCGGCCGGCACGCTGGAAGTGGCCGACCAGCAGTTAGTCGAGATCCTGCGCGGCCTGATGCGCGACGCGCGTATCCTGATCCTCGACGAACCCACGGCGTCGCTGACCCCCGTGGAAACCCAACGTTTGTTTCAACAGGTGCGCGGCCTGTCCGGTCAAGGGGTGGGAGTGGTGTTTATCTCCCATAAACTGCCGGAGGTCCATGCCCTGGCGGACCGGGTCAGCGTTATGCGCGACGGCGCGATTACCCTCAGCGGCGCCATCGGTGCGTTTACCACCGACGCGCTTATCCAGGCGATCGCCCCCGTGGCGCGTGTGGATAGCCTGCCGGTGGAGCAGAAGATGTGGCTGGAATTGCCGGGACGGCGCCATACCTTCGCCGCCCGCGGGCCGGTACTGGACGTGTCGGGCCTTACCGGCGAAGGATTTAGCGACGTCTCTTTCACGGTTAATGCCGGAGAAATCATCGGCCTGGCGGGCGTGGTGGGCGCCGGGCGGACTGAACTGGCGGAAACACTCTACGGCCTGCGCCCGGTCCGCGGCGGGCAGCTACGGCTGGAGGGACGCGATATCGGGTCGCTGACGCTGGCCCAGCGGCTGGCGGCCGGGCTGGTCTACCTGCCGGAGGACCGGCAGTCGTCGGGATTGTACCTGGATGCGCCGCTGTACTGGAATACCGCCGCGCTGACCGCCGGCCGCCGCGGCTGGTGGCTGCATCCCCGGCGGGAAAAAGCCACCTTGGAACGCTACCATCGCGCGCTGGGCATCAGATATGCCGATCCCGATCAGCCGGCGCGCACCCTCTCGGGCGGCAACCAGCAAAAGCTATTGATCGCCAAATGCCTGGAAGCGCAGCCCCGTCTGCTGATCGTCGACGAACCGACGCGCGGCGTCGACGTATCGGCGCGCGCCGATATCTACCGGCTGCTGCGCGGGGTGGTGGCGCAGAATGTGGCGCTGCTGCTGATTTCCTCGGATCCGGAAGAGATAGCGCTGCTGGCGGACCGGGTCTTTGTCATGCATCAGGGGCAATTAAGCGCGCCCATGACGGGCGGCAGCGTAAGCGTAGAACACATGATGCGCATGGCCTTTGGCTCCCATGCCCCGGATGAGGAGATCGCGGATGCTTAGACTATTGCAGAATAACCGTGAATTTACCGCCTTGCTGGCCATCCTGGTGCTGTTTGTGCTGCTGGGGGCGCTTGATCGCGGTTATATCGGTTTCCAGACGCTGCTGATGATTTTCAGCAGCGCGCAGATCCTGATGCTGCTGGCGATGGGCGCCGCACTGGTTATGCTGACGCGCAATATCGATGTGTCGGTGGGGTCCATCGCCGGTCTTTGCGCGGTAACGCTGGGATTGTTGCTCAATGCCGGCTGGCCGCTGGCCACCGCCATTGTGTTTACCCTTTTGACCGGGCTGGCGGCGGGGCTGTTTAACGGTGTGCTGGTCGCCTGGTGCCGGATACCCGCCATTGTCGCCACGCTTGGTACCCTGGGGCTGTACCGGGGACTGATGCTGTTGCTGACCGGCGGCAAATGGATTGAAGGCCTGCCGTCCGGGTTAAAGTCTTTGTCCAATCCGTCCTGGTTTGGCGTCTCGCCCATCGGCTGGGTGATCATACTGTTGCTGGCCGGCCTGTTCTGGCTATGCTCGCGCAGCGCGCTCGGGCGCAACTTCTATGCGGTGGGGGACAATCTGCAGGGCGCGCGCCAATTAGGCGTGCCGGTAAACGCCATCCGTATCGCCGCGTTTGCCGTTAACGGGGCGATGGCATCGCTTGCCGGCATCGTGTTTGCCTCGCAGATCGGTTTTGTCCCCAACCAGACCGGCAGCGGACTGGAAATGAAGGCTATCGCCGCCTGCGTGCTGGGCGGCATCAGTTTGCTGGGCGGCACCGGTACGGTGATAGGCGCCATCCTCGGCGCCTATTTCCTGACGCAAATCGACACCGTGCTGGTATTGCTGCGTCTGCCGGCATGGTGGAATGATTTTATCGCCGGCCTGGTGCTGCTCGGCGTGCTGATTTTCGACGGCCGCCTGCGCCGGGCGCTGGAGTTGAACCGCCGCCGCCAGAAATACGCCCGTTTTATGCCGGCGCCGGCGGCGAAGGCCAAAGACGCTAAAAAACGCCCCGGCGGCGGCGCGCGCGCGGCGGCGTCCGGCACCACTAAAAAGAACAGCGGGGTGGCCTGATGAAACCGGCAAAACTAAAAGGCTATGGCTGGGAAGGCGCGCTGATAGTGCTGCTGATAGCGGAAATCCTGCTGTTCGGCGTCATCAACCCGCGCATGCTGGATCTCAATATGCTGTTGTTCAGCACCAGTGATTTTATCGCCATCGGCATTGTCGCCCTGCCGCTGACCATGGTTATCGTCAGCGGCGGGATTGATATCTCTTTCGCCGCCACCGTCGGGCTGTGCGCCATCGCGCTCGGGGTCCTGTTCCAGGGCGGGGTGCCCCTGTCCCTGGCGATCCCCTTGACCCTGCTGCTTGGCCTGGCGTGCGGGCTGCTTAACGCCGCCCTGATTCTTTATACCGGCGTGAATCCGCTGGTGATAACCCTTGGCACGCTGTATCTGTTCGGCGGCAGCGCCCTGCTGCTGTCAGGCCTGGCGGGCGCCACCGGGTTTGAAGGCATCGGCGGTTTTCCCGCGGCCTTCAGCGATTTCGCCAACCTGGCGCCGGGCGGCCTGCCGATGCCGCTGCTGCTGTTCCTGCTGACGCTTCTCGGGTTCTGGCTGCTGATGCACCGCACGCGGCTCGGCCGCAATTGCTTTGTTATCGGCCAAAACGCGCGCGTGGCGCGTTATAGCGCGGTACCGGTCGGGCGCACCCTGTGCGCGGTATATGGCTTGACCGGCCTGGCGTCGGCGGTGGCCGCGGTACTGCTGGTGTCTTATTTCGGCTCCGCCCGGTCCGACCTCGGCGGCGCGTTGCTGATGCCGGCGATTACCGCCGCGGTCCTCGGCGGGGCCAATATCTACGGCGGCTCCGGTTCCATCCTCGGCACCGCGCTGGCGACCCTGCTGGTGGGCTTTTTGCAGCAGGGCCTGCAAATGGCGGGCGTCGCCAACCAGGTCTCCAGCGCCCTGTCGGGCGCGCTGCTGATCCTGGTGGTTATCGGCCGCTCCGCCAGCCTGCATCGGGAACTATTGGCCCGCTTCCTGACTCGCCGGCTGCGCCCGCGGGTTTCCTTATGATGACTATCTCTGAGATCAATGGAGTCGAACATGGATAACAGTATCTGGCGCAATAGAGCAATGGCGGGCGCGTTCCTGCTGGCGGCCGCGGGGTTCGCCACCGCCCAGGCCGCCGAGCGCATCGCCTTTATCCCCAAGCTGGTGGGCGTGGGTTTTTTTACCAGCGGCGGCAACGGCGCGCTGGCGGCGGGCAAGGAACTGGGCGTCGACGTTACCTATGACGGCCCTACCGAGCCCAGCGTCTCCGGGCAGGTACAGTTAATCAACAATTTTGTCAACCAGGGCTACAACGCCATCATCGTATCGGCGGTGTCGCCCGACGGCCTGTGTCCGGCGCTCAAGCGGGCCATGCAACGCGGGGTAAAGGTGCTGACCTGGGATTCCGATACCAAACCGGAGTGCCGTTCGGTGTATATCAACCAGGGTACGCCGAAACAGCTCGGCTCGCTGCTGGTGGATATGGCGGCGAAACAGATCACCAGGGAGCAGGCCAAGGTGGCGTTTTTTTACTCCAGCCCGACCGTTACCGATCAAAATCAATGGGTCAAAGAGGCAAAGGCCAAAATCAGCGCCGATCATCCCGGCTGGACTATCGTTACCACGCAGTTCGGCTATAACGACGCCACCAAATCCCTGCAAACCGCCGAGGGTATCCTGAAGGCCTACCCGGACCTGGATGCGATTATCGCGCCTGACGCCAACGCGCTGCCCGCCGCCGCGCAGGCCGCGGAGAATCTTGGCCGTAAGGGCGTGACCATCGTCGGTTTCAGCACGCCTAATGTCATGCGTCCCTATGTGCAACGCGGCACGGTGAAGACCTTTGGCCTGTGGGATGTGGTACAGCAGGGCAAGATTGCGGTGTATGTGGCGCATGAAATGCTGCAAAAGGGCGACCTCAATGTCGGCGATAAGCTGAATATCCCGCAGGTGGGCGCGGTGGAGGTCTCCGCCAACAGCGTGCAGGGATATCAATATGAGGCCAAGAACAACGGCATCGTCCTGCTGCCCGAACGCGTGCAGTTCAATAAAGACAATATCGATAAATACGATTTTTAACCGGTCTGCGTAGGAGACATGATGATGGCTGATTTGGACGATATCAAGGACGGCAAGGATTTCGGCATCGGCGTGGCGCAGCGCAATGTGCCGTTTTTCCTCAAGGGCAGCGGAGCGCTTGACTGGGGCATGCAATCGCGCCTGGCGCGGATTTTCAATCCCGTATCCGGCCGTACGGTAATGCTGGCGTTCGACCATGGTTATTTCCAGGGGCCGACCACCGGTCTTGAGCGGATCGATTTGCACATCGCGCCGCTGTTCGCCCATACCGACGTGCTGATGTGCACGCGCGGCATCCTGCGCAGCCAGGTGCCGCCGGCGGTAAATAAACCGGTGGTGCTGCGCGCGTCCGGCGCCAACTCCATCTTAGGTGAACTGTCGAACGAGGCGGTGGCGGTATCCATTGAAGATGCGCTGCGCCTGAACGTGGCGGCGATGGCGGCGCAGGTGTATATAGGCAGCGAATACGAGCATCAGTCGATAAAAAATATTATCCAGCTGATTGACCAGGGCACGCGCTACGGCATGCCGACCATGGCGGTCACGGGCGTGGGAAAGGATATGGCGCGCGATCAGCGCTATTTTTCGCTGGCGACACGCATTGCCGCCGAAATCGGCGCGCAGGTGATCAAGACCTATTATACCGATATCGGTTTTGAACGCGTGGCGGCGGGCTGTCCGGTGCCGATCGTCATTGCCGGCGGCAAAAAACTGCCCGAACGGGAGGCGCTGGAGATGTGCTATCGCGCCATTGACCAGGGCGCATCCGGGGTCGACATGGGGCGGAATATCTTCCAGTCCGAGGCGCCGGTGGCGATGCTGAAAGCCGTGCAGGCGGTGGTGCACCACGGCGAAAACGCCGAGCGCGCGTATGCGCTGTTCAAAAGCGAGCAACACCCGATAGAAGGGGGCAGGTAATGCATGTGACGCTGGTGGAGATCAATGTCAAAGCCGACAAGATAGACGATTTTATTGCGGTTTTCCGGCAAAATCATCTTGGTTCGATTCAGGAACCAGGCAATTTACGCTTCGACGTGCTGCAGGACGAGCAGGTGCCGACCCGATTTTATATTTACGAGGCGTATCGCGATGAACAGGCGGTGGCGGCGCATAAAAAAACCGCGCACTACCTGCGCTGCGTTGAGCAATTGGCGCCGCTGATGACCGAACCGCGCAAGAAGACCACCTTTATCGGCCTGCTGCCGGAGACGGCGTAAGCTCCCGGCATAAACGGCGGGCGGTCAGGGCTGCCATAGCGGTTCCTGTCCGCTGAGCTTACGGTCAAGGAAAAACGCCGCGCTGATCAGTGCCAGATGGGTCAGCGCCTGCGGCGTATTGCCCAGCGGGTAGCCCCGCTGGTCGAATTCTTCAGCGTACAGGCCGAGCGGATTGGCATAGCTGAGCAGTTTTTCGAATTCGAAATGCGCTTCCTCCAGGCGATCCGCGCGCGCCAGGCACTCTACATACCAAAACGAGCAGGCGGCGAAGGCGCCCTCGCTGCCGGGCAAGGTATCGGATGGCGTGTTTTCGTTATTATAGCGCCGCACCAGGCCGTCCTGGACCAGCGTATCCCTGATGGCGTCCAGGGTGGCGAGCCAGTCGGGATCGGTGGCGCCGACAAAACGGAACAGCGGCATCAGCAGCATGGACGCGTCCAGGTCCTGACCGTGCCGCGTGGCGGTAAAATGGCCTAGCTCATCATTCCAGAAATGCGTCCAGATATCCGCGCGGATATCGGTGCGCGCCTGATCCCAGCGATCGTAGGGCATGGGCAGGGAGCGTTTCATCCCCAGGCGCAGCGCGCGATCGATGGCCACCCAGCACATCAGCCGGGAGTGCAGGAAATGCTGGGGTTCACCGCGCATTTCCCAGATGCCCGCATCCGGCTGGTTCCAGCTGTTGCAGACATGATCGATCATCCTGACGATATGCTGCCAGCCGCGGTGCGAAATAGCCTCGCCATATTTGTTCGCCAGGTAAACGGCATCCATCAGTTCGCCATAAATATCGAGCTGGAGCTGCCGGTAAGCCCCGTTGCCGATGCGTACCGGCACCGACCCGGCATAGCCCGACAGATGCGGCAGGCTGGCCTCCGGCAGTTCGGTACCGCTGTCCAGCCGATACATGACCTGCAGTTTATCCGGCTCAAACTGACTGTTTTCCATGCAGCGGCCCACCCATGTGGTAAAGGCGCCGGCTTCCTCGATATAACCCAGGCGCATCAGGGCATAAACGCTAAACGAGGCGTCGCGGATCCAGGAGGCGCGATAGTCCCAGTTGCGCGCGCCGCCCAGATGCTCAGGCAGGCCGAAAGTGGCGGCGGCGGCAATGGAGCCGTGTTTCCAGGAGGTCAGGAGCTTAAGCGCCAGCGCCGATCGGTTGACCATTTCCCGCCAGCGCCCTTTATAGCTGCTGGCGGCGCTCCAACGCCGCCAATAGCGCAGCGTGGTATCGAAGCATACCCGGGTATTATCCAGATTGACCTGCGGGTCGCGGGCGCTGCCGAAGATAAATTCCGCGTGTTCACCGGCTTTAAGCGTAAAACGGGCCACGGCGGCGGTGCCCGCGGCGGTATGCAGGGGGACGCTGGACACCAGGCGCAGGCTGGGCTGGCCGGGAGCGGTAAACACCACCGTCTCATGGTCCAGGCGGGCGCGGGTGGCCGCGCGGGCATAGTCGTGCACCGGCGCGCAGCGCAGCGTAAAGCATGCTTCGCCCTGAAGCACCTTCAGGCGACGTATAATGCGCGGCATGCGGTTTTCATCGTCGCAGATCGGCATAAAATCGGTGATTTCCGCCAAGCCGGTAGTGTCCAGCCAGCGGGTTTGCAGGATATTGCTGTCGGGCAGGTAAAGCTGTTGCCTGCGGGCATCCGGCCAATCGGGGGATAAGGTGAAAACCCCGGCCGCGTCGGTATCCAGCAGCGCGCTGAACACGGACGGACTGTCAAGGTCGGGCCAGCAGAAATAGTCAATGCTGGCGTCAACGGCGATCAGTGCGCAGGTCTGTAAATCGCCGATGATGCCGTGTTCCCCAATGCGTCGTATCGCGTCGGTTTGAGGTAAGTCAGCCATGTCCCTGATTTCCTGAAAAGGCGCGTATGCCGCTGGATTGAGTCAATGTAGTACTAACTATAGCGCAGGATGAATGGCCTGGCCTTTGCATCCGCGTTCATGCGCGCCAGTCTATGGGGTTTATGCAGGGATGATTTCAGGCGGCAGGCACGGAGAGCCGGGTTTTGGCATTGATGTTGATCAGCTGGCTGCCGGCGCAGAAAAATTTTTGCGGAATGTAACGATCGAACCCCTTGGCACGGCAAAAATCCACTAGCCCGCTTAAACAGTGCACGCCGGCTTTTTTATACACAATAAGCAATCTATTCTCGACGGTCCTGAACGAGAGGTTAAGTTTTTTGGCTATTATTTTACTGCTCATGGATTGCAATGCATAAAAGATCACGTCCAACTCGCCTTCGGAAAACAGCTGTTCCGGCGGGAAAAAAGAGAAGAACGTGGGACGCTCGCCGTTAATATGTTTCAGCAGGGAAAAATGCTCAAACTTGCGGGCATGGAAAACGGTGCCGATACATTTGCCGATTCTATGGTCAAATAAAGGGAATTTATCAAAATAATAGGGCTGTAGCAGCTGTTCGCCGCCATAACGATGAATTTCCAGGGAACAGAGCCGATCTTTGACTTGCAGCGTGCTGCGGTCATGCTCTTTGAAATGCCAGGCGAATTCGGCAATGGAGGAGGGCAACTGATCGTCCAGGCAGCCTTCAATATTGTGTAACGAGCGCTTTACATTAATAAGGTCATAATAAGCTTTATTTGCATAGGCATAACGAGATTCTGTATCTTTAACGCCCCACGGCTCGCTGGAATTATCCCAGAACATCAAAAGCTGTGGTGATATTTCAATTGCAAATCGCTCGGCTATCCCAGCAGCGCATTTCATATTAACTTCCATTAGTGTGCCACCTAATTAATCACAACTTGTCCATATCCCCATCATAATGTTTAAACATAGTACTGTCCAGAGGGGTAAAAAAGATATTAATAACTGATAAAAATACATTGTCATTATAGAATGCAGGCCGTTAAGCCGAAGGCGCCCGTGTAGCTTACACCTTCATTTTTTTAATTTTAATTAAACGTAAATTATAAAATTAGATATATAACCAACGTATAAACCGCCGATCCCGCATCTGGCGCTATTTACACTATAAGGATATTTGTGATGGAAAAAATCAATATCGCCGCCAATGATTATGCCTGCGCGCGCGTACCGGACGCGCGGCGCTCCGGCTTTCTCACCGTGACCATGATACGCATCGGCATTACCACCACCCTCGGGCAATTTTTGCTTGGGGCGATGCTTGGCCATGCCATGACATTTTACCAGGCGCTGTTCGCGACCTTTCTGGGAAGCCTGATCCTGGAATTCGTCGGCCTGGGGCTGGGACTGGCCGCCGCCAGGGAGGGGTTGTCCACCAGCCTGCTGGCCCGCTGGTGCGGTTTCGGCCAGGCGGGATCGGTGCTGATTGGCGTTGTCATCGCCCTTAGCCTGTTAGGGTGGTTTGGCGTGCAGAACGCCATTTTTGCCCATGGCGTTGATTATATGCTGGGAGGGCGGCTCGGTTTCGGCTGCTCCGCGGTTATTACCGGCATGGCGCTTACCGCCCTGGTCGCCTGCGGTTTTCGCGCCCTGGGCTGGACGGCCATGATATCGGTACCGCTCTTCTTCCTGGTGGTCGGCTGGATCGCGCTGGAGCTGCTGGCCGGCCATGATGTTGCCGCCCTGGTCGCCGCCGCGCCTATCGGCGAACCCATGACCCTGGGGATGGCGGCCACCAGCGTAGCGGGCGGTTGTATCGTCGGCGCTGTCACCACGGCGGATATCAGCCGTTATTGTAAAAACGGCCGGCATGTTTTCTGGATGATCACCGTCTCGATTATCATCGGCGAATTCGTGGTTAACGGTATCGCCATCCTGATAGCGCATGCGCTGGGAACGTCGGACGTGGTCGCGGTGATGACGCAGACCGCCGGATGGGTAGGCGTATCCGCGGTGATCTTGTCGGCGGTGAAAATCAATGACGCCAATTTGTATTCGTCTTCCCTGGCGCTGGCCAACGCTTTCGAAGGCATTACCGGCAGGAAGTTAAGCTATCGCCGGCTGACGATTATCTTGGGTGCCTGCGGCACGATATTGACGCTAATCGGCATTCTGGAGCAATATCAGCATTTCCTTATCCTGATGGGTGTGGTTTTCCCTCCGGTGGCAGGCGTTATGGTTTGTGATTATTATCTGCTGCGAACCAGCCGCCGGCTCCTCGACCAAACGCGCGCCAACCATGCCCTGCCGGACCCGGCATTGACGCCTGTCATCGGCTGGCGGGCCGTTATAGCCTGCGTAACGGGGATCCTGGCCGGCCTTCTCTTTGATGCGGGGATCGCGGCCCTTAATTCGTTAATGGTTTCCATTATTGTCTATTGGATAATATGTACTCTTAAATCAAGGCGCGTTGCCGATGTACAATAACCCTCCCCTGGTAAAGTAAAATGCCATAACATTAACAGGAAGCGTATCAGCGTCCGGAAAAAGGCGGATATCCTGATCGCTTCTTTGATATTCAAAATAATTCTTTATGTGTTTAAGGAAAATGAATATATCGTTCAGGTAAGATTTAACGTAATCTGCCAGCGCCATGACAATACCGGGCTTTATGCCACAATGTGCCCCGTTGTTAATCACTGGTATATCACAATTAGCCGCTGTCCACTAATCCACGTGGTAGAGTACTTTCTACTCGATAATAAATATGTTTTAATACGCAGCTATTTTAACAACATAACACTATACATTTGCCGGTGCAGGAGAAGACGCATGTGTAAATTCAGCCCCTGCTTCTATGAGTTCCTTTTTGATAGTCATGTTGAGTTCATTAGGAAGCCTGATGGAAATACAATAATTTTTGGCGCCTTGAATTTAACCCATACGGGAATCAGGCATATTCCGCAAAAATTGATAATTGTTAATTCGCTTATTATGAGATATTGCGACATTGAATATCTTCCCGAGGGGTTACAGGTCTTTGATGACCTGGACTTGAAAAACACGCCGATCAAGCGATTACCGCAGGACCTGCACGTTGGCGGAAGTATCTTCCTGGAAAATTCGCAGTTGAGCGAGCTGCCGGACAATTTCGAGGTTGACGGCGGATTGGATCTTGAAAATACGCCGATAAGAACGTTACCGAGTAATCTGTGCGTAGGGGGTTATCTGAACATCCAGGGTACCAATATTACCGCTTTGCCTGAAGATCTTTATGTCGGCCAGACTTTGCTGCTTGATAGCGAAAAAATCAGTATGAACGAGGCCTATCGCAATATTTTGGCCAGCGGGATAATATGGCCTAAGGAACGTCAATATATTAACAAGAATGTTAAGTCATTAACAAAGGTAGGCAATGCCGAATCGAGCTACACGCATCGTGCGTTTTTCTAGCTGCGCCGTTCGGCGCGCCCATGGCGGCCTGCTTTTTGATCCTCTTACCGGAAACGCCGTTCCAGGCTGTATTGCATTGGGGGGCCCGGCTTGTTATTAATATTTCTAATAGGGATATTAATAAAATGAGGGTGGGTTATCCCATTCCCGCGGCCTGTTTTATGGAATAGTAGTGGGCAATCTGACCCATACCACCGGTGTTTACCGCCCGGCGTACCGGCGCTGGGAGTCAATTTTCGCCATGGAGAGATTGTCATGACCCATTTTATCAACGGCAGCTGGCGCAGCGGTAAAGGCGATCCTTTTACCAAGCTTTGCCCTGTCAGCGGCGCGCTTTTATGGCAGGGTAACGAAGCGAATGCGCTTCAGGTCGACGAGGCATGTCGGGCCGCGCGCGCTGCGTTTCCCGCCTGGGCCAGGCGGCCGTTGTCAGGACGCGTCGAGCTGCTGCAGGCATTCGCCGGTTTGCTTGCCCAGCATAAAACCGAGCTGGCGAGCGTCATTTCCCGCGAGACCAGCAAGCCGCTGTGGGAAAGCCAGACCGAAGTGCAGGCCATGATCAATAAGGTGGCTATTTCCCTGACGGCTTACCACGCCCGCACCGCAGAAAGCGTCGCGGCCCAGGGCGACGGCCAGGCCAGCTTGCGCCACCGGCCGCACGGCGTGCTGGCGGTATTCGGCCCGTATAACTTTCCGGGGCATTTACCCAACGGCCATATCGTGCCCGCGCTGCTGGCGGGCAATACCCTGGTGTTTAAACCCAGCGAACTGACGCCGATGACCGCCGAACTGACCTTGCGTTTGTGGCAAGAAGCCGGACTGCCCCCGGGGGTTATCAACCTGGTGCAGGGCGGCCGGCAAACCGGCATGGCCCTGGCTCAATCTTCTGAGACCGACGGGCTCTTGTTTACCGGCAGCGCCCATACCGGCTATCAACTGCACCGGCAATTGGCCGGCCGGCCGGAAAAAATGCTGACGCTGGAAATGGGCGGTAACAACGCCCTGATTGTTGAACAGGCGGACGACGTGGACGCGGCGGTAAATGTTATTATCCACTCGGCGTTCATCTCCGCAGGCCAGCGCTGTACCTGCGCCCGCCGTCTGCTGGTCAGGCGCGGTGCGGCGGGGGATGCCCTGCTCGGCCGGCTGGTAAAGGTAAGCGCCGCCTTGCGTATCGGCGCCTGGGATAGCCAACCGCCGCCGTTTATGGGCGGGGTGATAAGCCTGCAGGCGGCGGCCAGTCTTATCGTGGCGCAGGAACAACTGCTGGCTGCGGGCGGCAAAGCCTTGCTGGCCCTGACTCAGCCGCGGGCGGAAAGCAGCCTGCTGACGCCGGGCATTATCGATATCACCGCGGTGCCTGACGCCCCGGATGAAGAATACTTTGGCCCGCTGTTAAGCGTTATCCGCTATGACGATTTTGACCAGGCCCTGCATATTGCCAACAATACCCGTTTCGGGCTGGCCATGGGATTGATATCACCCCATCGCCATCATTTCGACCGGCTATTGCTTGAGGCCCGCGCCGGCATCGTCAATTGGAATAAACCGCTGACCGGTGCGGCCAGCAGCGCGCCTTTCGGCGGCATCGGCGCATCCGGCAACCACCGGCCCAGCGCTTTTTACGCGGCGGATTATTGCGCCTGGCCCATGGCGTCGCTGGAAAGCGAGCAATTGACCCTGCCCGAACCATTGGCGCCAGGTCTGACATTTCCCGGTTAGCGGCGCGGATGTTTTCAGGCCGGCGGCGCGGGAAAGTAAACCCGGCATCACCCGCCGGCCGGATCCATAATTTGCCGCTGACCGCAGCGTAAATCGCTGCTATGATTGCCGGATTCATGGGTTCACCGTCATCCGGGCGCCCTCGCTCAGCCTAAGGTAGAGATATGGACATCAATAAAAGCTTCTCTATGGCGGCGCTGTGCGCCGTACTAAGCGCCTGCGCGCCGGCGCCGCACCGCGAGGCGCCGGCGCTATCGCAAAGGGCTGCGAGCGCGCCGGCCCTTTGCGGCAAACCGGATGCGGGCGCGGAAATGGATTATTATCAATCCACCAGGCAGGCCTATCTGGACGCCGGGATGGATGATGAATTAAGCACCTATCTTGCCCATACCGCCTCCGCCATGATGAGCTGTATCTGGCATCAGGAATTCGGTCAGTTCGCCGGCAGGACCTGCTCGGTGAAACTGGATTTCAGCGGTACGCGCCCGGAAAAGTCGTTTTCCGGTGATAAGGCGTTGTGCGCCTTTATCGAAAAACAAATTGTCCCGGTCGCCATTTCTCCGCCGCCGGCCTCCTATCTGAAACAGCATCAAGCCATTTGGATTGAGTTCACGCCCGGTTAAGGCGATACCGCCCGCGCTCAGACATTGCGGTTGGTGAACTCCTGGCCCAGCCAGTCTATAAATACCCGCACCCGGGGTGCTAGCTGGCGATTATGCGGATAGAGCACCGCAACCGGAATCGGCGCGGCGGGATAATCCGCCAGCAGCGACAACAGGGCGCCGCTGGCCAAATCGCCGGCCACATGGTAGCGCGGCACCTGGATTATCCCCATGCCCAGCCGCGCCGCCGCCACCAGGCTCTCCGCGCCGGTAACCGAGACCGTGGCCTGCAGTGTGCGCGTGTGCAGGGTGCCATCGATCATGAATTCCAACGGCATAAGGGTACCGGTGGCGGACGAGCGGAAACCGACCATCCTGTGGTCTGCCAGATCCGCCGGCGAAGCCGGCAGGCCGAAACGCTGAATATAATCAGGCGAAGCGCAGGTGATTTGTGCCAGCGCGCCGAGACGCCGCGCCACCATATCGCTGTCTTTCAGGTTGCCGACCCGCAATACGCAATCCATGCCCTCTCGCACCAGATCCACCAGCCGGTCGCCCTCGCTCATGAAAAACTCGATTTCCGGATACCGCGCCAGAAAGCCGGGCAGGCCGGGCAGTAGGAAATGGCGTGCCAGGGTGCCGTGTACGTCTACCCGCAATAATCCCTTCGGCCGGGCGCCGCTAAAGGCGGTCTCTGCATCCTCCACCGCCGCCAGGATCAGCAGGCAGCGCTGGTAATACGCCTCGCCATCCAGCGTCGGGCTTACCTGGCGCGTGGTACGATGCAGCAGCCTTACCTGCAGCCGGTTCTCCAACTGCTTGACGGCGTCGGTGGCGGTGGAACGCGGAATGACCAAATCCCGCGCCGCCAGCGTAAAACTGCGCTGTTCAACCACCCGGGTAAATACCCGCATGGCATCGTATCTGTCCAAGGCATTGTTTCTCATTTTCGGATAGTGATGACGAATAATAGGGGATTATCCGGAAAAGAAAAAGGTCCATGCTGTTTTCACCGGCCCCGACAGGGTATGGCCGGCAACCCGACAGGAGAACAGCATGAATAACGCTACATCGCGCGTCGCCATCATTACCGGCGCCTCAAGAGGCATCGGCGCCGCCATCGCCCGGCGCCTGGCCCATGACGGTTATACCGTTATCATTAATTATTCGCGCCAGCAGCAAGAGGCCGACGCGCTGGTCAGCCAGATCGCGCAGGCCGGCGGCCATGCCCTCAGCGCCCAGGGCGACGTCAGCGACCCGGCGACTTTTACCACCTTGTTTGATCGGGCGGAAGAGGCGTTCGGCGGGGTGGATATCCTGGTCAATAATGCCGGCATCATGAACCTGAGCACCCTGGCGGACAGTGACGACGCGCTGTTTGATCGCCAGATCGCCATCAACCTGAAAGGCACTTTTAACGGATTGCGGGAAGCGGCGCGGCGCCTGCGCACTGGCGGCAGCATCGTCAATTTTTCCACCAGCGTCGTCGGCCTGCGGCTTGAAACCTACGGCGTCTACGCCGCCACCAAGGCGGCAGTGGAAACCCTGACCGCCATCCTGGCTAAGGAACTGCGCGGCCGCGCGATCAACGTCAATGCCGTCGCTCCCGGACCAACGGGAACCGATCTGTTTTTAAAAGGCAAACCGCAGGAAGTGGTTGACCGCATGGCCAAAATGGCGCCGCTGGAACGCCTGGGCACGCCGGAGGATATTGCCGCCGTGGTGGCGTTCCTGGTGGGTGCCGACGGTGCCTGGATCAATGGCCAGGTGCTGCGCGCCAACGGCGGGCTGATCTAACGCCTTTTCAGTCGATTCATTTCATCTTGAAAAGAGGTTTGGCCATGAAACACGCGATCGTGATAACCGGCGCCTCCAGCGGCTTTGGCGCCCTGACCGCACGGGCGCTGGCCGCAGCCGGACATACCGTTTACGCCGGCATGCGTGAAACCGCCGGGCGCAACGCGCCGCAGGCGGCTGAAGCCCGGCGCTATGCCGCCGAACAGGGCGTCGATCTGCGCCCTGTGGAGCTGGACGTCGTGTCCGACGCATCGGTGCAGTCCGCCACTGCCGGCATTATCAGGGAATGCGGCAGGCTGGATGTGGTGATCCATAATGCCGGTCATATGTCGTTCGGCCCGGCGGAGGCGTTTACCCCGGAACAATTTGCCCAACTGTACGATATCAACGTGCTCAGCACCCAGCGCATAAACCGCGCTGCCTTGCCGCAGCTGCGCAAGCAGGGCAGGGGATTGGTGGTATGGGTGTCGTCCAGCAGCGCCAGGGGAGGCACGCCGCCCTACCTGTCTGCGTACTTCGCCGCCAAGGCGGCGATGGATTCACTGGCCGTCTCTTATGCCGCGGAACTGAGTCGCTGGGGAATAGAAACCAGCATTATCGTGCCGGGAGCGTTTACCCGCGGCACCCATCACTTCTCCCATGCCGGGGCGCCGGCCGATGCGCCGCGCGCCGCGGAATACGATCAGGGGCCCTATGCCGGGCTGGCGGAGCAGAGCCTGAAGGGGTTGTCTTCGCTGGAGCCGGCGAATGCCGATGTCGCCGAGGTGGCCAGGGCTATCGTCCGGGTCGTGGATATGCCCTTCGGCACCCGGCCGTTCCGGGTGCATATCGACCCGTCCGGGGACGGCTGCGAAGTGGTCAATGGCATGGCGGACCGGGTGCGCGCCGAACTGTTCCGCCGCATCGGCCTGGAAGACTTATTAAAACCGCACAACCGGTAGTATCTCAAGGCGCTTATGGCCTGGCATCCATCCTGTTACCGCCGCGACGGATCGCGGCGGTGATGTTCATCAGCTGTAGGGCCATAATGGCAACGTATGGTTCGCGGTAGTTATGGGCATGGGATAAATCAATTCGGTAAGACGGCGGAAATTCTTGACGGAAAAAAGGATATCGAAAAAACACTGCAGGTAATATTCGTCCGCTTCCGCAATATAGTCCTGGTACTCCCTGAGAATATGATAAATTTTTTCTTCAGACTCTTTATCCAACTGCTGCCGGTAGATGCCGGTAAAATCATAGAAATTCATATCGCGAATGATAAGTCGCGCTAAATCACTCAAAATATCGGGTAAAAAAGTGACGTTTCGTTTGATGCGGGCGTTATTGAGTGATTTTCTGATGGTAATAAGCATTTCCACCATATCAGCCAGGCGCCTGGTTTTTGCATAGCCCCGGCGATGTTCAGTAGCGCCATGCCTGTGCGTTACCGGCGCTGGCAATGCTTCACCCGGTTCGACGGTAGAGGGTGAAAAGCGGGTAAACCAATGGGGCTGCCGTTGCCTGATGTTATCTGTCGCCAGATAGGGGCCCAGCTGGATGTTGAGCCTGAGATCATTAGCCAGCACCTGTCCCCGCTGGGAATGAGGCGCAAATCCATCAAAGAGGGTGATCAATTCCATATATCGTACCTGCGCGAGGTCGGGCAGCTTGCTGTTGGCATAAACCAGACCGCGGATAATGTGCGCCATTTCGCGGGGGCGGGAGGGATAAATATTTTGTGGGACAGCCTCCATTTTAAGCGTCAGCACCGCGGGATTATCAGCCGAAGCCGCCAGCGTCCAGGTATTTTGGGTCAGCGTTTTTTCCCTTGCGGCCACAGGAAATTCTGCGATGGCCTCTTCACCATACGTAGTGGTGTTAACAATCTTCTGAAACGCCAGCCTGTCCGACATAACGGGTTCATCAGGCGGCGCGTTAAAAAGATTACCTGCGATCAGGGTATATTGTTCGGACGTGTTTCTTATCGTGAGCTTGCCTTCGGAAAAAGTACCCATTTCTTCGGCCAGGATAATCGAAGGCCCGGTCTCGAACAGCGGGTTAAATAAATTATTGCCTACGCCTGCAAAGCGGCCATCGCCGACGCTGAGTAACAAATGGCTTAAATATAAATCATCATAGAATACCGCGAGCAATTTTCCCGGCTTTATTTTTAACAAATCATCGATTTCCAGCAGTTCGACACCGGCTGACATGTAGCTCTGGCTGGGATAATTTTGACCTAATGCCAGCGTGGTTTTTTGCTGCATATCTTCCGTTTCCTGGGCGCTGAGAAGTTTAGCCTCTTTCAAAATGAGAAAAGGAAAGGTCACTTTCATATGATGATTTTCATCTGTTCGATCAATACGATCATATTCAGCGGTCATGTTACGCGCTGCCGACAAAACGGAAGGGGTATCATCATACTCAGCAGGTAATTTTTCCTTGACATAGCGATAATAATATTTAATCCCTGCGGTTTTATACCATATAGGTTCACGTAGCAAGAACGCGCCTTTGACGTATTTTCCCGGATGTTCCGCCTCACGATAGGGAAAGGCGATAGCCGATTTAATTTTACTGAAATCTTTGTATTTTATCAGGGGGTAATCGTTGCTGATGGTTTTTTTAATCAGATATGCCCATTCGGGTTCATTAAAAACCTGCCGGTCTTCAATGAGCCCGGCTCCGTACGGACGAAGGTAGGTCATATCAACAATATAATTATTCCCATTTATCTTTAAGACTAAAACAATATGATCTACCGGCAAACGATCGTGCTCATTCTGCCATAAGCGCTGCATGCGGTAGGCGACGCCCACTCCCCCATCCAGTGCTAAACCGGTTACAAAGTGGCGCAGCATAATGTTTTCCTCACCGGATCCCTGCGTAAAGACCTCACGGAATTTATGCTCGTCGGCAAGACAATCTACAAAGTCGGTTAACATATTACTTATGTCGCTGTTTTGGTCAAATAAATTTTTCATATGGGTGGTGTAGTCATTTACCATGATTTCTAACATGTAAATGTACATCCATTTATTGTCCCGGTAATGGTCTTTCGTAAATTGTATGGCGCGTAATGGTTCCATGGTAAAAATATCAATTTCTTTATTTATATGCCGGGTTCGACGGCCGGAGCGCATGTATATAGGGAAGCGGTCATTATCCAAAAAATAGGTGGCACTCCATTTGCCTTTATCGTTTTTATACATAGGGATGGCGTAATTGAAATTTATAACCTCGGTCGGTTTGACGACACGCCAGGATTTTATCGCGGCATCCCAAATAACCTGAAAGAAATAATCGTCAATCTCGATAAATTTCTGCGTGGTCCCCTGTCCCTGATCAAGGATAAATGTGCCATCGTTGTTTTTTTGAGAGAGCAAATTTTTATCAATTTTAGCGGACCAAAGAATAAAATTAGTCATTCTTTGCTCCATATTATTTAGAATAAAATTGCTCATCCATGAAATTACCGTGGCCATATTTTTAGATAAGTGATGCTTTACCTGCCTTGAGAATATGGAATGTATCGGCAACGGATTTAGATAACCGATAAGGCTGCTAACAACAGAACCCGAGCTTTTTCTTGCAATAGTGGGTAATTCTTCAACCAGTATTTTTGAAATAGCCCTATTCAGCTGCTTAACGGGCAGGTTATCGATATTGGCAATGTTAAATAAACGTTTGTATAATATCCCGGTTCCTTTGGCCGCACTACCGGTTAATTGCGCGAGCATAAAAGCCAGATCAAAAGTATCGAATATGATTTCTATGCCATTGGGCTGGTTGTCAGCGTCATGCCATTCCTTCCACAAGATTTCATAAAAGGGTATTAACGCCAGCAACTCTTGCCACCATTTTCTTTCTCGTAGCGAAATTTTTAACTGATCTGTTATCTCCTTTAGCATTTGCGTATTCCAGTAGTCCATTATTTCCATCAGCGTCTTATATCCATCTTTTTCTTTTCCCGCCACCAGAACATAATCCGGTGTGGGCATGCTGGCAATGTTTTCTTCTGGTTCAATCAGGAAAAGACTCAATGGCGACATACGCAACGTAGAGTTGTCAAAATGAATATTAAAAAGCTCTAATAAATCATCCGTTGTTATAGATATTTTCCGGCGATTAAGCCAGTTAAGGTCGAAATTGGTTTTTTTATGTTCAGCCCGAATAAAACTAAGTATGACATTCTCAGGAGATATCGATATCTCTTTGATAAATGGAGCGCTAAAAAGAGTGCATGCCATAATGAGTTTATGACTGTAAGTTTTAATCAGGGAAAAAGTGCCAAAGTTATTATTTGGCGCGAAGATATCAGTATTGGGAGATAATGAATTCTGGACGTAATTCCTAGAATAGATTTTAAAAGTATGTACTTCCTTGGGGGGATAGATCATATCCAAATAATCTAATTGCGAACGGGAAAGAATTTTATATGTAAATTGCCGTGCTTCCTGTTGTAGGGAATAAGCTTTATAATGGATAAATTGGTTATAAAAATCCCTGGCTGAATCAAATTCACTCGAGGGTTTCAACTCAAATATTTTTTTGAAATTTTCAACGGATCGCGACTCGAAATCAAGCGCGACCATTTTTTTTGCATCTTGAAATTGCTTGATGATAAATAATGAATTGAGTTCGCTTAACTGATCCGGCCGGACGCGATGATAATCCATGTACCAGTAGATTGACGCTCTCAAAAGCAGTTCAATATCGCCCATAGTAACGCGGTGGAAGTATTGGTTGAGTATGTCCTGCTTTGATTTGTTGCTGGCGTCGCCGGGGAAGGCCATTATCATCGCCATGATTTTTGCTTCCGCCAGCCGTTGCTCATCCGTGTTACTGCCTAACAACACTTGTTCGTGCTGATGCTCGTCGACTATAATTATTAAGGAGGTTTGCAGCTTTTCAAGGAAACTCAACAATAAAATGCATTCCTTGTCATATTTAATTTGATCGAATAAAGTATTAATCCATTGAGGATTATGCGCATAGGCAGGATCGTCCATACGCGCAAGATTGGTGGCCGCGCTTTTCTCAAGGCAATGTAATGTCTCTTGGTAGGGTAGCAAACTTTCATCCTGCCAGCGTTGGCCTGCGTTGTGAGTAGCTAGGCGGGTACGATAAAAAGCGATGTCACGCAGCAACCGGTCGATATGGGGATGATATTTATCACTGCCGTGGATAAAATCCACGATCTGCTTTGCCACCAGCTCGGCTATTTCCTCTTCGCTTAACGGTGGGACCGGCTGGTCAAAAAGATTTCTGTATTCAGTCAGCTCTCCTGGAATAAAAAGATAATTGCCCTGAATGCTTAGGCCATTGTTCCTGCTATACTCGAAAATATAATAAAAAAAACGCTTAATAAGAATCCGCTTGAGATTTTTGGGCTGTTCATCGAGCATGTCAATATATATTTCCCGGGAATTGTAATAGATGAGTCTGTCTATTGTTGGGATTGAATCACTAAATAATGATCTTTCGTATTTATGCTGCGCTTCTTGCATTAAAATAAGCATTGTATATTGTTCTCTATACATTTCAACATCGTCTAATGATGATTCTTTAATCAGTTGCAGCAGGTTTTTTTTGGCATCGGCATACGAAATGCCATTTTTAAAATCTATCAATTCACGCAAAAGTTTGAAATTGATTTTTCCCAACGCCTCTTCAATGTGGTGGCTAATCTGAGGATAAAAATCGGCCACCATCCTTTGCTCTTTGAAATAGTTTCTGCTGGAATTTTCATATTTTGTTATTTTGGCTGATGATTTAATACAATCTTCAATATTGTTTTCGATATATTTTTTGATCATTATAATATCAGTAAACTGCACTATATTGTTAAGGTATGAAATATCGTTAAATAGTTCAGTTATTTTGTCGTATAAAAAAATATTGAGATCGTACATCCATTCTAGCGAGTAAATTTTACCTTTCGCCAATGGGATATATTGCTGTTTAATTTCCGTATATAATTCTTTGGCTGCATGATTAGCGATATGTAAGTTTGTTTCACAGATATGATTTTTTCCATTATCGTCGTTTTCTGTTATCGGCGGGTCGGAAAACAAGGGCAAGGCGTGGTCATGCCGCCGCTCAATGTCATCTACCGCTGCCGCGCCGGCGCCAGGTAACAATGTGGGTAGAAAGAACCTATGACGGGATTGCCACAGGGTGGTTAATATGCCGGAGGCACGCAGCGGGGAAGGACCGATATCGCGTGCTTGCGCGTTGGGCCGGTGCCCCGATGCGGCGATTTTTGCTTGTTGCGGCCCCGGTGTGCCCCGGGGTTGTGCCTGGAAAATCCGGCTCGCGTAATAGCCGCTGACCACGCCCGCGAGATGCTCCAGCAGATTGACCAAATTGTCCATCCAGGTGCGGGGCGGACCGGCAAGATCGTCAATATGATAGATCTCCCCATCGGAAAGCAGCCACCGCCCGTCCATTTCCGCGATATAAACACCATAGCCGCCAGGCAAGACAATCTTGCGGGTCGGTATGCTAAGGGATTGATCGGCAATAGTGATGGTAATATTTTTTCCGGTTGTCGCCGTGGATACGCTTTCGGGATGTTTTTTAAATAAAGCCACGCAGGCGTATAACCGATCCGCTTTTAATTTTTGTTCAGCTGTTTCTTCAGTGTCAATACCGTTATGTGGTTTAGATACGCATTCGCGCTGCTTTGACGGCAGATTAGTATCATGTTGGTTCTGAACGTTGTTAATTTTTTGATAGTAATTATTAATTGTTGATGAGTTGGCATGACCTGCGACAGCGACGTTGGATTCTTTTGTTAAAAAGCAATTATATTGGCTGATAGTTGTATTTAACATAGTATCTCCAGTGATTTATAGGCATCTGTGCAGCTTGCCGGCGGGAAAAGTAAGCGGGGCGCCATAATATTATGGCGTGCTATATAAGGCATATTGGAGCATGTTAATTAAGAAAGGACAGTGGATTTTTCGTTAATGTATTTGTGATAAAAAAGCGCTTGCTAACGAACGCAAAAAAATGCCGTTGTTTATTGTTATTGCAACCATAGGCGCAGCATGGCCGGCACAGCCGGTAATTGCGACAGCAGGTACAACACCAGGCCGATAAATCCCCCCACCAGCGTGCCGTTGATGCGAATAAACTGCAGATCCTTGCCGATGTTCAGTTCTATTTGCCGCGACATATCGCGCGCGTCCCAGCTTTTTACCGTATCGCTGATATGCTGGGTCAGGAAGGCCGAGAAGTCGGGCGCCATGCGCAGGGCCGCCTGTTCCAGATGCTGGTTTAACGAAGCGCGCAGGTTGGCATCCTCCGCCAGCGTCCGGCCCATCCAGAGGCCGGCGTCGGTCACCTTGCCATGCAATACCGAGTCCGGCCGATCCAGATCGTCTTTCAGCCAGCCGCGCACATCACCCCACAGGCCGCTGATATAGGTATTCAACACCTCATCGTTTTTCAAGTAATGTTTGATTTCCTCCGCCCGGCGGGCAGTAGCGGGGTCGTGTTTTAGCCGCTCGATCAATTTTTGCGCCAGCCGATCGAACCGCCCGCGCAGCTCATGGCCGCGATCGCGGCCAATTTCATCCAGCCAGGCGTTCACCGCGTTGGCCACCGCCGTGGCGCTGTGTTCGCCAAGCCATTCCGTCGGCAAAACCTTTTCTTTCAGCGGATGCTCACGTTTAAGCCATTGGATAATCTGATCGGCGATAAGCGTGCGGGTGGAAGATTTGTTCAGCAGTTTAACCAGTTGGCGCAGCCCCGCGTCCAGCAAATCCTGATGCCGGCCGTCTTTGGTCAGGCTGTCCAGGATGGCGCCGACGGAAACGGACAGGTCGATTTTATCAATCACAGCGTCCAGGGCGCGGCGGATAAAACCCTGGATGCGCCGGTCATCGGTAAAGTCGAGAAAGCCGCGCATCAGCTGCAGGATTTGGCCGCCCAGACGATCGGCGTTGGCGGGGTCGGTCAGCCAGCCGGCAATGGTCTGCGCCGGATCGTGTTTCCTGATAAGGCCGGCAAGGGACGACGTATTGAGGAATTTTTCCCGGACGAACAGCGCCAGGTTATCGGCAATTTTGTTTTTATTGCGCGGAATAATGGCGGTGTGGGCGGCGATGAACGGGAGCGGCACCCGCCTGAACAGCGCTACGACGGCAAACCAATCGGCCATGGCGCCGACCATTGCCGCCTCGGCGACGGCTTTGATTCCATCGCGCCAAAAGCCGGGCGGTATAAACAGCGTCGCGACAAATATGCCCGCGGCCACGGCCAATAACAGCAGAGCCACCCGTTTGATTTTTTTCAGTTCCGTTTGTTTAGTCATAAAGTACTAATATCGGCATCCATCAGGCGGCCGTGGCCTTGGCGCTCTAACGCTCGGGGACAGCCGCCGGTGACTGCGCAGAAGAGGCGCACGCCATCGGGCGTGTGAACGACTTCTCGTGCGGTGGTTAACGTTCAGGTTCCTTAAGCGTAGTCGGCATTTCATCCGGCGGTAAACGAATAGGCGGCCGATCCCTTCCTTCGCGCGCCTTGCCGTTAACGCATTCTTATCACCTGCCGGCGCCGGCGTGTTCAAGAGAAGTCTTAACGCGTTTATCCGTGATTTGCCCTACGATACCGTCGGCAACGCCCCCGTCACCGGCAGCCATCGTGCAAGTTTCCTCCGCTGACGGCAACACGCTTGATGGTATTCAGTGTAATATTAGTGGGCAAATAAAATGCCATACAATATTAAACCGTTATCGGCCTAGCGGCGGACGACGGCAGATAATAATCAGTACCGGCAGTTATCTGTGAGCGTCGCATGCACAACAACCGGCGTAGCGGCCACGGCATCGTTGATTTTCGGAATCATTTACTCTATGTATAACTTTTTCTTTCGGACATGTTTGCACCGTTGCGTCCTGATGGTGTTTATCATCGCGGCGGGTTTTTCCCCCATCAATGTTGTCTTTGCCGCCGATCCCGCACCGGCCGGCGCCGCCCCCGCCGCGCCGAAACTGGTGGCCAGCGTGGAATTGCCCAAACTGCAAAAGCAGTTGGACAGCATCAAGCAACGCGTCTCAGCCGCCACCAATGACAATCAGCTGAGCGCGCTGAACGATGAGACGCTGCAATTAGCCGCCGACGCCGACGCGCTGGTGGCCGCCATCCAGCCGGATCGGGCCCAGGTCCAGGCTCAGCTCGATATCCTGGGGCCGCCGCCCGCCGAGGGGGCGATGCCCGAGACCAGCGTGGTCGCCCAGCAACGCAATGCTCTGAATAAAAGCAAAACGCTTATCGACGGACAGCTCGAACATGCCAAGGCCATCAGTACCGGCGCCACCAATTTATCAGTGCAAATCGTCGATATCCGCCGCAATGCGCTGCGCACGCAGATGGCGCTGAACTCGGGCAGCATCCTGTCGGGTAGCTTCTGGTCGCCGTTGTTCAATACCGCGCCGGAAGACAAGCGGCGTCTGGACAATTTCGGAGAACAGTTAAAAGAGGCCTGGCTTGCGGCCTGGGAGCCCGAGTGGCGCTTTGGCTCGGCCGCGCTGCTGATCATGGCGCTGGCCGTCTGGGCGTTGGCCAGTCGGTTATTGGACAAGCTGACGGCGTGGTTCTGTATCAATATCCTGCCGGAAGGGCGCCTGCGGCGCAGTTTCCTGGCCTGCGCCACGGCGCTGGTGACCGTATTCAGCGTCGGGCTGGGGGCGCAGCTGATTTTGCTGCTGTTTCTCCGCCATCCCGATGTCTCGCAGCTGGTGACGGATTTTATCATCGAAATCTTTAAGCTCACCCTGTTTTCGGCGTTGATTGCCGGGCTCGGCCGCGGATTGCTCTCCATCAAGCGCCCCTCGTGGCGGCTGATGGCCATCGCCGATCCGGTGGCCATGGCGATGCGTTCGCTGCCGCCGATGCTGGCGTCGTTTATCCTGGTGTTCGGCGCGGTGGAGCAGATGAATAACCTGGTCGGCACCAGCGTCGCCACCACGATTTTCGGCAACGGCATTTCGGCGCTGCTGGTGGCGCTGACCGCAGGCTACGCGCCGCTGCGCACCAACCGTACCCGGCGCAAGCTTCTGGCCGAAGGCGGGGAGCCGGAAGCGCGCAGGACGCTGGCCGGGCTGATTCACTTGTGCATTACCGTCACCGCCATCGCCATCCTTGTTTCCCTGCTGATCGGCTATATCGCCCTGGCGCGGTTCCTGACATATGAGCTGGTGTGGGTGGGCATTATCCTGTCCTGCCTTTATCTGCTGATCCACCTGGTGGTGGATCTGTCCGATAGCCTGTTTTCCCCTGCCACCCTGGTCGGCCAGCGTATTAAACACTCCCTCGGCCTTGACGACCGCCACCTGGCCCAGGCCTCCACGCTGTTGTCGGCCATCGGTAAAACGGTGCTGATCCTGTTTGCCGCGGTGGCGTTGCTTAACGGCACCTTTGGTTCCACCACCCCGCTGGCGTTGCTGAACAAGGCCATCGATATGTGGGGCGGCAAGGGGCTGGAGAAGCTGAATATCGTCCCGGCGCATGTGATGAACGCGTTGATTTTCCTGGCCATCGGCATCTATGTGCTGCGCTCGGCCAGGCGATGGCTGGATAAGGATTTCCTGCCGCAGACCATGATGGAGCCCGGCATGCGCGCTTCGCTGGTGATCCTGTTCAGCAATATCGGGTATGTGCTGATCGCCCTGCTGACGCTGTCGACGCTGGGCATCCAGTGGAACAACCTGGCGTGGATCGTCAGCGCCCTGTCGGTGGGCATCGGTTTCGGCTTGCAGGAAATCGTGAAGAATTTTATTTCCGGCATTATCCTGCTGATTGAGCGCCCGGTAAAAGTAGGCGATTTGATCACCATCAGCGGCGTCGAGGGGGACATCCGGCGTATTAACGTGCGCGCCACCGAAATCCAGCTGGGCGACAGGTCTACCGTTATCGTGCCGAATTCACAGTTCATTTCCCAGAACGTGCGTAACGCCACCATGGGCAACGCCCAGGGCGTGGCGACCATCGCCCTGACGTTCCCGTTGGATATCGACCCGGAGCAGGTGCGTAATCTGTTGCTTGAGACCTACCGCGATCATGAGTCCATCCAGGATACGCCCGCGCCCTCGGTGACCTTCAGCCAGCTTGGCCCCAGCGGTATTACGCTAAGCGTAACCGGGTTCGTCAGCAGTCCGCGTATCGTGGCGGGCACCAAAAGCGATCTGTTGTTTGACATGCTTAAACGCATGCGCGCCGCCGGCATCGTGCTGTCTACGCCGCAGAAAATGATTTTCGAGAATTCGCCGCCGTCGGCGCCGGGCATACTGGACACCACGGCCCAGTAGCCCGTTAAAACCGCGGCGTCGGCAATGACGGGCCTGGCGCCCGGCGGCGGGGGATCCGTTATGGCATGGCCGCTATGCGGCCGGCCCGGGCAAGGTATCCTGTCCTTCACCCAGCGGCCGCTGCATCAGCAGCGTGTCGACCCAGCGGCCATGCTTAAACCCAACGGCGGCCAGGGTGCCGATAAGCCGGAATCCCAGTTTTTCGTGCAGACGAATGGAACCAATATTGCCGCTGTCGCCGATAACCGCCAGCATCTGGCGCCAGCCGCCCCGCTGCGCCCGCTCGATGGCCTCGGCCAGCAGGGCATAACCTATTCCCTGGCCGCCCATTTCCGGATGAATATAGACCGAGTCCTCCACGGTAAAACGGTAGGCATGGCGCGGACGATATAATCCCAGGTAACAGTAGCCGACCACCCGACCGTCGAGCCTTGCCGCCAGCCAGGGCAATCCCTTCGCCAACACGCCGGCGCGCCGCGCCGCCATGTCCGCCAGGCAGGGTGGTTCGGTCTCGAAAGAGGCGATGCCGTGCAGGACATGCCAGGCGTATATCGCCTGGATGGCGGTCATATCCGCGTCGGTGGCGTCGGTGATGCTTAAGGGGGTAATGGACACGTTATCGGCCTGTCAATCAAATACATCAGGCGTTCAGCATAATGCAGAAATTCCGCGCCGGGTAGCCGCTTTCTCTTATCGACGCCATAAGCAAAACAGGGTACCGCCGCATTTTGGCCCCGGCTAGTCATTTTGTCCCACGCCCGCCGGCATGGCCCGTGCACGTCGGAACACCGCGCCGTAGCGACGCATCCTCGGCAACAACAGCGCCGCGATAAGGCCCAGCAGCGCTGCCAGCGACAGCCAGGCCCCCGGCATGGCCTTATCGCCGCTGGCATGGATGAGATAGCTGGAAACCGCCGGCGTAAAACCGCCGAAAATGGCCGTCGCCAGGCTGTAGGCCATGGAGAAACCGGTGGCGCGCACGTCGGCCGGCATGACTTCGGCAAGCGTGACCACCATGGCGGCGTTATAGCTGGCGTAGAGAAAAGACAGCCACAGCTGGGCCATCATCAGCCGGCCGAACGCCGGGGCGACCACCAGCCAGTGCAGCACTGGATAAGCGGTCAGCAACATCAGGGCGCTACAGGCCAGCAACAGCGGCCGCCGGCCGATTTTATCCGACATGGCGCCCATGACCGGCAGCCAGAACAGATTGGAAACGCCGACGCACATCGTGACGATAAAACTTTGCTGCTCGCTGAAATGCAGCACGCTTTTGCCATAGGTGGGCGTAAAGGCGGTGATCATATAAAACGCCACGGTGGTGGTGGTCACCATAAACATGCCCACCAGCACCAGCCGCCAGTTTTCCGCCATTGAGCGCATGATATCGGCGGTATGGGGATGGTGGGGGCGCTGTTTGAATGCATTGGTTTCCTCCAGCATGCGCCGGATCCAGAACAGCACCGGCACAATCAGGCAACCGATAAAAAACGGTACCCGCCAGCCCCAGGCCGCCATGACGGCCTCGCCAAACAGATGATGCAGCGCCACGCCGAGCAGGGCGGCAAAGATAACCGCCACCTGCTGGCTGGCGGATTGCCAACTGACATAAAAGCCCTTCTTGCCCGGCGGGGCGATCTCGGCCAGGTAAACCGATACGCCGCCCAGCTCCACGCCGGCGGAAAACCCTTGCAGCAGGCGTCCCAGCAGCACCAGCGCCGGCGCCGCCACGCCCAGGGTGGCGTAGCCGGGCACGCAGGCGATGGTCAGGGTGCCGAACGCCATCAGCGCCAGGGTAAGCAACAGCCCCTTGCGGCGGCCGTGGCGGTCGATATAGGCCCCAAGCACCAGGGCGCCCAGCGGGCGCATCAGGAACCCGGCACCGAAGGTCATCAGGGTCATCATTAACGAGGCGAACGGATTATTATTCGGGAAAAACGCCGCGGCGATGGCGCTGGCGTAATAGCCGAAGACCATAAAATCGTACATTTCCAGGAAGTTGCCGCTGGTGACGCGAAAGACGGTCATGATGCCGGCCTGGTGAATCCCGGCGTGGGAGTCAGGTGAAGACATAATTAATAACCCATGCAATCAAAAACATTTTATTAACATTGCCGCCGGGGTTTAAAAAGTGATCCAAGTCTCATTTATCTTCATGGCTACGTTAACCCCAAAGCAGAGAGATATTTTTGCCCAACCCGCGCATCCGCGACGTATTTCCCGTAAACTCATTGGCGCTGTAATTTTTTTCCGTGGAATTTTTTATCCCGCCCGCTGTCGAAAAAGTCGAACCCGGGAGGAGCCGAGTGCCCGAAGCCCGCCGCGACGCCTGTCGGCGCACGGCTCCGCGCGGTCACTATACTGCCAGTCATAGGAACCTTTTCCGGCATGGAACGAAGATCATTTATCAAAGCTTCATTGGCCCTGGCCGCCTATTGCGGCGTGCCCGCCATGGCATCATTATTCGTGCGCTCGGCGCAGGCCGCCGACACCGTCGCCGACGGCAGCGCAACCGCGTTTGATTTTTCCAGGCTGAAGACCATGGCCGCCAATCTGGCGGGGCAGGCCTTTGGCGGTCCTCCGGCAGAACTGCCGAAGACCCTGGCCGAACTGACTCCCCAGGCTTATAACGATATCCAGTACGATGCCAACCATTCGCTATGGCATGACGTCCCCGGCCGTCAGCTGGATGTGCATCTGTTTCATGTCGGCATGGGATTCAAGCGCCGGGTGCGGATGTATTCCGTTGATCCGCAGGCCCATCTGGCCAAGGAGATCCATTTTCGGCCCGAGCTGTTTAACTACCATAACGCCGGGGTGGACACCGCTCAGCTCCAGGGGCGCGATAACCTGGGTTTTGCCGGTTTTAAAGTCAATAAGGCGCCGGAGCTGACCCGACGCGACGTGGTTTCCTTCCTTGGCGCCAGCTATTTCCGCGCGGTGGACGATACCTATCAGTACGGCCTGTCGGCGCGCGGGCTGGCCATCGACACCTTTACCGATCAACGGGAAGAATTTCCTGATTTTGTCGCTTTCTGGTTCGATAAACCGCAGCCCGCCGATACCACCTTTACGTTGTACGCGCTGCTCGACAGCCCCAGCGCCACCGGCGCCTATCGTTTTGTCATCCATTGCGAGGCCGAACGGGTGGTAATGGATATCGAGAAACATATCCATGCCCGCACGGCCATCAAGCAGCTCGGCGTGACGCCGATAACCAGTATGTTCAGCTGCGGCACCAACGAACGGCGCACCTGCGATACCATCCATCCGCAAATCCACGATTCCGATCGCCTGGCGATGTGGCGCGGCAACGGCGAATGGATCTGCCGCCCGCTGAATAATCCCCAGCGACTGCAGTTTAACGAGTACCTTGATGAAAATCCCAAGGGGTTCGGCCTGCTGCAGCTCGATCATGATTTTGACAATTACCAGGATGTGATCGGTTGGTATAATAAGCGGCCCAGCCTGTGGGTAGAGCCGGTGGGCGACTGGGGCAAAGGGTCGGTCAACCTGCTGGAGATCCCGACCACCGGCGAAACCCTGGACAATATCGTCTGCTTTTGGCAACCCGCCGAGCCTATCCAGGCCGGGCAAGAGCTCAGCTTCAGCTATCGTCTGTACTGGAGCGGCGAACCGCCGGTCAGCAGTCCCCTGGCGCGGGTTAAGGCCACCCGTACCGGCATGGGCGGATTCCCTGAAGGCTGGGCGCCGGGCGAGCACTATCCCGCCACCTGGGCGCGCCGCTTCGCCATCGATTTTGTCGGCGGCGACATCAAGGCCGCAGCGTCCCAGGGGATAGAACCGGTGATTACCCCCACGCGCGGCAAGATCGATAATATCGAGATCCTGTTTGTCGAACCGATGGACGGGTATCGTATCCTGTTCGACTGGACGCCGGACAGCGATTCGATTGACCCGGTGGAGCTGCGCATGTTCCTGCGCACGCGCGGCAATGTGCTGAGCGAAACCTGGCTGTACCAGTATTTTCCGCCGCCTCCCGATAAGCGTAAGTATGTCGACGACCGCCAGATGAGCTGACGGAACCGCGTTGCTTGCACCGGCAGCGCATAGGGCGGAGCGGGCAGCTCCGCCCTTTTTCAACGTCCGGGCCATGATGCGCGGCCGATCAGCGGCATTTGGGCCACGCTGAGCCGCAATGCGTTATGACCGGGCCTCACCGTAGTGCATTCCTCCCCTCTCTTGCACCAAAAGCGGAAGTATGGCCGCCGCGTACGTTTGCCATCCTGGAAAAAATCCACGAATAACATGATTAATCATACGGTTACCATGAGTGTTTTTTGTGCTCATTATTGGCCCTGTAATTGCTTGCTCTTGTCTATACAAGTCCCACCTTCGCGTTATTTTCTGATGGAGCCGCCGTATGCCTTCCCCCATAACCCTGTCGATGATCGGCATTCGCAAATCCTTTGGCGACCAGGAAGTATTAAAAGGCATATCGCTGGATGCGCGCCAGGGCGAGGTGATTTCCCTATTGGGCGCCAGCGGCTCCGGCAAAAGCACTTTTCTGCGCTGCATCAATTTGCTGGAAACGCCGGATGAAGGCACCGTGGCCATTGGCGGCGAGACCATCGTCATGAAGCGACACCGGCGCGGGCATCAGCAGCCCGCCGATCGGCGCCAGATTGATAAGATCCGCGCCCGGCTCGGAATGGTGTTCCAGAATTTTAATCTTTGGCCCCATATGACCGCGCTGCAAAATGTGATCGAAGGTCCACAGCATGTGCTGAAACGAACGCGCAAGCTCTGTATCGAACGGGGCGAACAGCTGCTGGCGAAAGTGGGGTTATATGATCGCCGCAATTATTATCCGTCCCAGATGTCCGGCGGCCAGCAGCAGCGGGTCGCCATTGCGCGCGCGCTGGCCATGGATCCGGAAGTGATGTTGTTCGATGAGCCGACTTCCGCGCTCGATCCAGAACTTGTGGGCGAGGTGCTCAAGGTCATGCGGGCGCTGGCGGAGGAGGGCCGCACCATGCTGGTGGTCACTCATGAAATGGGTTTCGCCCGCGGCGTTTCCAATCGAGTGGTGTTTATGCATCAGGGCGCTATCGAGGCGCAGGGCACGCCGGAGGAATTATTTAATCACCACCCGTCCGAACGTTTCCGGCAGTTTATCTCCAGTCATCAACAGCGGGCGCAGTAGCGAAGGCAACACGCGCATGGCGCTTTACCGGGGCGGCCTTCCGGCTATAGTTGCCCGTACACCCGGCAGGCGCGCCGTTGGGCAGCATGGCAAGCCGGTATTCCCTAGGGATGTCGGCCCACGCTAAGCCACGCCGGCATAGGGATAGGGCATTGATTAGTCATGATATTGATGTAAAAGTGAGCGATTGCAGGTAAGGTAGGAAGGCTTCTCACTACCTGAACCCATCGCCGGAGGACTTATCATGATGATTAAAGCCGTTACCCGCGCCGCTATCCTGCTCTGCGCCGCGGCAATGATGCCGTTTGCGTGGGCTGCCGCCACGCCGCAGATCAAAAGCCAGGCCCCGGGCTACTATCGGATTATGGTCGGCAATGCGGAAGTCACCGCCCTGTATGACGGCAGCTCCACCTTTCCCCTGACCCTGTTTAAAAACGCCACGCCTGAAGAATTGCAACGTTATGTCGCGCAAGTGGACGGCGACGCGCCCAAGGTGGTTAACGGATCGGTTAACAGCTTTCTGATCAATACCGGCGAACACCTGATCCTGATCGACAGCGGCGGCGGCAAACTGCTGGGCCCGGGTTTCGGTCAGGTAATGGCCAATCTGAAGGCATCTGGATACGCACCGGAGCAAGTGGACACTATTTTATTAACCCATATGCATGGCGATCATATCGGCGGGCTGGTGACCGCCGACGGCAGGCCGGCCTATCCGAACGCCACCGTCTGGGCGGCTAAGCCGGAGGTGGACTACTGGCTGTCGGCAAGCCGGGCCGCCAAGGCGCCGCAGGCGCAGCAGGCGGGTTTCCAGCGCGCGCGGGATATCCTGACGCCGCTGAAAGACGCAGGCAAACTGAAAACCTTTACCGCCGGCAAAGACCTGCTCCCCGGCCTGCAGCCCATTGCCTTGCCCGGCCATACGCCGGGACACAGCGGTTTTGTCCTGGAACAAAGCGGGCAGCGTATTTTTTTCTGGGGCGACATCGTGCACTACTCCGCCCTGCAGTTCGCCCATCCGCAGCTGGCGGTGGGGTTTGACGCCGACGGCGCCCAGGCGGTGAAAACCCGTGCCGGCCTGTTAAAACTGATGGCGCATCAGAGAACACTGATTGCCGGCGCCCATATCACCTTTCCCGGCATCGGTTATGTCAGCGAAAACGGGCAACAGGGATACCGTTGGACGCCGGTGGGTTATGGCGAGGTACGCTAAACGCGTTGGCCGGGTTAACGCGGCGCGGCCAGGGGATCGTCGTCGAGGATAAAGCGCAGGCGCCGCTGTTCGACACGCACGCGCAGGTGACGATATTTAACCAAGTAGTACATGCCGACCAGCGCGGCGGCCAGTCCCGCGGCGGCGCCGATGCCCATTGCCCAGCGCGGGCCGAACCTGTCGGCCACCCAGCCCACCGCCGGGGCGCCGATGGGGGTGCCGCCCAGGGCGATGGCCAGGAAAATGGCCATAACGCGCCCGCGCATGGCGGGTTCGGTGGTCAGTTGCATCAGGCTGATTGCCGAGGTGGTTAACGTTTGCGCCGTCACGCCGATAAACACCAGCATGACGCTGAACAGCAGATAATTGGGCATAACGGCGGCAAGCGCCAGGCCGAGACCAAAGATGAGGGTATGGGTGAACAGCAGTGAGATGCCGGTGGTGGCGCGCCGGGCGGCGAGCAGCGCGCCGATAACCGAGCCAAATGCCATCGTCGAGGTTAACAATCCGTACTGGCTGGCGCCGGTATGAAATACGCTGACCGACATGGTGGCGATAAAAATAGGGAAATTCAGCCCGAAGGTACCCATTAAAAAGATCATCAGCAGGATGGTCTTGAGTTCCGGCCGGGCCCAGACATAACGAAATCCCCCGGCGAAGCTTCCCGGCGCGCGCATCGTCCGGTCGCGCGCATACAGTTCACCGTGACGCAGGGCATGCAGCGAGCCCAGCACGGCGATAAAGGAGGCGGCATTGATAAGAAACAGCCAGCCCGATCCCACCACGGCAATCAGTATCCCGGCAAGGGCCGGGCCGACCATGCGCGCCGTGTTGAACGAGGTGGAGTTCAGCGCTACCGCATTCGGCAGGTCGGCTTGCGCCACCAGCTCGGCGACAAATGTCTGGCGCGCCGGCGCGTCGAACGCCGTGGCGCAGCCCAGTAAGAACGCAAATACATAGACGTGCCATAACTGCACCAACCCGGTCACCGTCAGGAGACCCAGTGCCAGAGCCAAGATGCCCATGGACGCCTGGGTGGCGATCAGGAGTTTTCGCCGGTCGACATAATCGGCGGCGAATCCCGTCAGGGGCAGCAGCAGGATCTGCGGGCCAAACTGCAGCGCCATCACCACCCCGACGGCGGTGGCGTTATTATGGGTAAGTTGCGTCAGCACCAGCCAGTCCTGTGCGGTGCGCTGCATCCAGGTACCGATATTGGACACCAGCGCGCCGCCGGCCCATATCCGGTAATTGACATTGCGTAATGAACGGAACATCCCCGTGGCCGTACCGCCTGGGCCGGTCATGGGCGCGGGTCGTCGACAAGGCGTTGAAGCAATGCTACCGCGTTGGCCAGTTCCCGCTGTTCCTGCGGCGAGAATTTGGACCGCACGGCCTGGAACAACCAGTCCTCCCGGGCCGCCCGATTGTCGGCAACCCACTGCCGGCAGGCGTCGGTCAATGAGAGCAAGGTCTGCCGTCCGTCGGCCGGGTCCGCCGTGGCGCCGACCAGTCCGGCCGTTTGCAGGGCGGCCACGGTGGCGCCCATGGATTGCGGGCGCATGCCCTCGCACCGGGCAAGGCCGGTGACGGTCATGGGGCCCTCGCGCTCCAGGCGGATAATAACGGCAGTTTGCGCCGGCGTCAGTCCGCCCGGCCGAGTTTCCTCGCGCAGCCGGCGTTTCAGCTGGCCGATCAGGACACGAAAATCCCTGACCAGGGTCAAGGTACGCGCGGCATCGGCATCGTTGGGTAGCAATTGGGTTTTCATAACGGAATGAATAGCAGATATACAGGTAAACTACAAAGGTATCCTTCATAAATAGTGCGCGCGGATGTTAATGCCGGTAACTTGTTATGACATTACGGCGCCCGGGTTCAGCCATGGCAACGGGTAAAGCGCAACACCTCAGCCCCTGCCGTGATCCAGGTAGCGACGACCCTGGCCGTCATCGGGGGGCGGGGTGCCGGCGGGCAGCTTGCCGAACCAGCGATAGCGATTGCGGGCGACGGCGTTATAGATGCCGTCTTTGATCACCTGCGGGAAAAAACGCAGGATCAGCAGTGCGCGCCATGGCCAGCCAAGCTCGGCCAGGGCGGCGAAAAAGGCCGTCGAGCGGGTCGATACCTCGCCGTTGGCGATATAGGCGATGGTGCTGAAGTTATCGGTGGGCAATCCGGCCCAGCGCAGAAGATCCTGGCCGGCCGGCGATTGCACCGTGGCCAGATGGATTTTTTTGCGCCGGTCGGCGCGGATCAGAAAACGCACCAGCCGCTGGCATAACACGCATTCGCCGTCAAACAGGATCACCCGCTCGCCGGCCAGCAAATGCGGTGGGGGCGTGAGGCGTTGATTGCGGATAACATAGAGCAGCGGCGCGGTTGATTTGCGTCTGGCGTTTTCCATGATGCTTACCCCCTTAAAACCGATCCCGGCGCCGCGCCACCGGGCGGCGCCGGGTGACTGCCTCCCGCCGCGCCTGCGGCGTCAGCCCTGTAAATCCTTGAGTACTGCCTGTTTGAACTGCGCCATCGGGCAGAACCCGCGGGCATCCACCGGACATCCCGCAATATGTAGAGTGACACGTTGCGGCGGCGCGGAAAGCGACAGCGCACGCGTATTGCGAATTTGCCTGGCGGTGGGATACACATATTCGATTTTCATCAGATCACGATTGTGTCGAGCGTCGTGCCAGCGCTGAAATACCACGGCGCCGCTGATGGGGGTGCGTTCAAACTGGCCCGGCAGTTGATAATCGCCGGTGCGCAGCGCCGCCAGGAGCGAGGCGATATTGGAATCATGACCTGCCAGCACCGTCAGCTTCGCCCGCTGCGCGGCCTGTTGATTGGCATCCGCCGCCGGCTGGACATCCAGGGCGCCGGCGATAAAGCCCAGCAGGGGCTTGGCCGCATTGGCGGCGATGGCCGGCGAGCCGAACAGCGTTTCGTGGTACAGGTTTTTAATTGTCTCCAACTGTCGCCATTGCTTATCGGTGGTCACTTTGCCCCAGGCGACATCCTTAAGCGGAAAGCCTTCATAATATTGCAGCATAAACGCATCGGTGGCGCCGGTGGCGGTGCGCAGCGGGCCGTTGATGCCCGGTTCCCTGCCGGTGGTCAGCGTCACCGACGACGGTTGCGCGGCAAGATCACAGGTATGGTCCCGCAGGCAGACCGTGCTTTGCCGATAATCCAATACGGTTTCCAGCAGGCGGTAGTTCGGCTGCAGCCGCTGGTTCAGGCCGTCGATGCCGCCGTCCCCCGCGTGCCGGTTAACCGATTCCAGCGCGTTTTGCTTAAAGCTATCGGTCACCTCGGCGGTGATGATCGGATTAAACGTCGGATCCATGGTGCCGACGGCGGCCTGATGGGTAACGTCAATGCCGCAGGTGGGAAAGGCGCCGGCGATAAATGCTTTTGCGGTATCAATGGTGCGCGGCAGGCTGTTGGCATAGATAAACACCTGCTGGTCCGCGGGGCAACCCTCCCTGGGAAGCAGGCCGGTTTGCGCCAGCCATTGCCGGAAATAGCGGCCGACATGTTGTTCCACTTCGCCGCCCTTGGGGGTGAGCAGTCCGCCGTCGGTTTGCCATACCGGCCATTTTTGCGGCGTCGCTTCCGCCAGCGCGTCGCCATAATTCACCAGCGGCGCGCGGATACCGTGGCGGCTGAGCGCCACCACTTGCTCCAGGGTATAACCCGCGGGGATCCGGGCGTTGTTTTCGGCTGCCCGCAGGGGGGCGGAAGACATGGCACATTGCAGCGCCAGCAGGCCAAGGGCATAACCGGGGAGTGTTCTTTTCATTGATATTTTCCTAAAAAAACCGATGCCAATTATATGCAGGTAAATATATTCTATTGAATATAAAGTATTTTCAGAATAGTCATTAATAAGGAAAATAGAGGGATCGACGTCACACTGCCGGCACCGCCCCTGACAAAAACACAAAAAGTTACTTAAACCGCCATGCTTACCGGCGTGATCCGGTATAAATTAATCTGGTCTATACTCAGGATCGGCAAAGCGTAGGCGCGCTACCACCGGCCCCGCGTTCTGTTATCCATCCCCTCTCTGTTCCCTCCCTGCCGTGCCTGCCGCTGATGCGCGTCGCATTTGTTTAATTTAAACACGGATGTCCATGTTGCGGCGGGCCACGGCGGGGAGATTTTTTTTCGGAGGAATTATGCGTTACAGCACATTCGGCAATACCGGTTTATTTGTTTCCGAGCTCTGCCTGGGCACCATGACCTTTGGCGGCGAGGGCGGCATGTGGGGACAGATCGGCAACCTGCAGCAGGCGGACGCCGAACGGCTTATCGGCCGCTCCCTGGACGCCGGCATCAATTTTATCGATACCGCCAACGTCTATTCGGAAGGCCGGTCGGAAACCATTACCGGCCAGGCCCTGAAAAACCTGAAGGTGGCGCGGGAAGACGTGGTGGTGGCCACCAAGGTCTTCGGCGCCAGCGGCACCCAGGGCGTGAATTCCTCGGGACTGTCGCGCTTTCATATTATGGAGGGCGTGAAGGCCAGCCTGAAGCGCCTGCAGCTTGATCATATCGATCTCTACCAGGTGCACGGCTTCGACCCTGCCACGCCAATCGAGGAAACGCTGTATGCCCTGGATAATCTGGTGCAGCACGGGCATGTGCGTTATATCGGCGTCTCAAACTGGAGCGCGTGGCAGATCATGAAGGCGCTGGGCATCTCCGCGCGCCTGGGATTGGCGAGGTTTGAATCGCTGCAGGCCTACTACACTATCGCCGGCCGGGACCTGGAACGGGAACTGGTGCCGTTGCTGCAAAGCGAGAAGGTCGGCCTGCTGACCTGGAGCCCCTTGGCCGGCGGCTTGCTAAGCGGCAAATACGACCGCCATACCGCCGGGGTGGAAGGCAGCCGCCGCACCACCTTTGATTTTCCGCCGGTTGATAAGGAACGCGCGTATGACTGTATTGACGTCATGCGCGAAATCGGCGATGCCAAAGGGGTGTCGGTGGCGCAGATCGCCCTGGCCTGGCTGCTGCATCAGCCGGTGGTGACCAGCGTTATCATCGGGGCGAAAAAAATCGAGCAGTTGGAAGACAATATCGCCGCCACCGCCATCACCCTGTCGCCGGATGAACTGGCCCGGCTGGATAAGGTCAGCGCCCTGCCGGCGGAATATCCCGGCTGGATGCTGGAGCGCCAGGGCGAGAATCGTCGCAAGCGCCTAAACGAGGCGAATAAAGCCTAGCGCCTCCCGCCTGGTGCAATATTTGCAGGCATCGGCGCGCGGCATATATCAATGCGCCGCGCCGATGCCAGTAAAAGGCGAATGACGGCGTGAAGCGTCTTAGGGAGGTATTTTATTAATTACTTATCTTCACACTACTTTCATTAAAACAAATATAATATTTTTATTTATGGGCTCTGATAATGAAATCACGTCATTTACAGTGTCCCGCTAGGTAATATTGAGGTTCCCCCCTGTTATAATCAATATCCCAAGGTTCTTTAATGTCCGCTGCCGGAGTTAATTATGCCGCAATGTCCCCTTGCCAGCAGAAATTGCATTGGTATTTATCATAATAAAACCGCCATTACCGTTGCGGATCAAAAATATCAGCGTCAAATCATTCGCTATTTATCCGAGCACCCCGGCGACCCGCTTAAACGCGCGCGCGCGGATCTGCTGCTGCAAAGTTTGCTATTTATAACGAATATCACGGCTCATACGTCGACCCGCATTTTGCCGCCGGCGGCGCATAAAAAGAACACACATTCGCCGGTATCGCCGGCTGCCCCGCTCGCCGCTGAACGCCAGACGGGGAACGCCGGCGATCGCCGCCATTATTGGCACGCCAGCCTTATTCTCGCCCGAACCGATGCGAAAGCGGGTGAGGGGGGCATATTGCCCGCCATGGTCAACCCGGCGTGGATAAAATCCGGCGACGCCGAAATGGGGCGCGGTGACGTAATCGCCGGCCGCTCCACGCTCGCGCGGCGCCAGCGTCGGCATGCGGCATTAAAAACCAGGCATGATCATGGCATAAACCTGCGCGGCCCGTCCGGCGTGGATGATCCGGCGGCCAATAAAGTGAAAGCCCAAACCCGCCGGATTACGGCGTGGCTGATAAAAGAACGTCTCGCCGCCGTTGACGATGTCGCCAATCATATTTACCCCTTGATCAACCGATGTATTGATTCTTTACAGGATAATCCCGGCATATTACCCAGCCTGGCCAGGGAACTGAGCAAGCCGTCGGGTGATTTTGGATCATATCGCGCGGAGCTATTATCTGAAAAACAGCAGCAGCGTATTTTCAGCCAGTGGCTGGATGCGGTGGTCTTTAAACCCGGCATCGGCGAGTTTATTGCCCGCGCCCTGGTGTGCGACAGGTCCGGCGACGATGAAAATCCCCCCTCGCGCACGGCCATAAGGCACCTATTTTCCGCCATCGAAGCTGAGCTGGCGGCCCCCGCCACGGCGCAAGAGGACGCGGCTTCCCCGGACGCGGGCCAGGCGTTAAGCCAATCCGCCCAGCGCTATATCCTGGACAATGTGGTCTTTGCCGACATGCCGACCTTGCGGTTTTATAACGAAACCGCGCCTTTTGCCGGCATGGATGTTGGCAGCGTGGAATGGGTCTATTTGCATGCCGGGCTGCGTTATGCCGACAGCCTGGCGCTGGACGGTTCTCTCCTGTCGAAAGAAGAATTGCTCCAGCTAGGGTATTCGCTGGAAGAGATGCTAAGCGCCGCGGTGATTGATGCCGAAGTGTTGTTTTTATTTGACGCGCCGGCCAGGATTTTTTATAGCCGGCAACAAAGGTTGCCGGCGACAGAGCGGCAGGTGGAAAATATCTTCCATGGGACGAATGCCTCCTCTGTTGCCCTCGAGGCGTTCTTTGCCGCCGGCGAAAAATATAAAAACGACCATAATCCGGCGGAAATTTTACTCTCGGCGCTGGGGAAATACCAAACCCGTACCGCATTGTCGCCGGATCTGGCGCAGGCTACGGCGCTGTTCCAGAGTCAAAATGAGGATATTGCCGCTAAATACGCCGTGGTGGACGCATTAATGCTGTCGCGGTTGCTGGAGGATCGGGCGTCGGTGGCGTCTGAATTTATCGCCGGCGCAGCGGTGAGGTTAATATCGGCAAAATTCAGCGCCTTTAAAAGCCTGAAGCATCTCATGGGCGCAAGGCATATTCCCCGACACGCTTATTCCATCGCGCTATTGCCCGAGGTAGACCTGCTGGCCGCGTCCGTGGGGAGCGAAATACGGATTTTTGCCCTGCGACCCTCGCAGGCGGGTTATAGCCTTGAGCGCGTGGATAAGATAACGGCACATTATTATGCGCTGATGACGGACCCCACGACGGCGAGAAAAGATCCGGACTATCAGTTGGAAATTTATGAGAAGGCCGTCAATGCGCCGCTGATGAAAAGTGCCGGCGATACGCTGGGGCCGTTGATCGAAAATTTGGTCATGCGGCATAAGCAGCGGCTGATGGACCAATTGCATCAATTCGGTTTTGAAGAAACGTCATGGGAAAAAACACAAAAGTTCCTGCTGTCACTGGTTCCGTTTCATGATTGCTTAACGGGACTCGAGGAAGGGCGCAGGGAGGCGATCATCCCCTGCCTGACGGACGCGTTTTCCCTGGTTCCCCTGGCTGGGCAGGGCGTGGCGCTATCGGCCCGATTTGCACAACGCGGCGCCATGGGCGGCATAGTTGCCCTGCGCGCCAGCCTCGGCGCCCTGGTTGTGCGCGCGTCATTCAGGGAAACGCTGCGCCGGGCCGGAACGGATGTCGTCCACTTCGCCGTGCTGCCGGCGTCGCGCGAGCTGAACCGCCAGGCCATGATTTCGCTTGGCCTGACGGCCATCAGGGCCATGGATCCCGGCGTTGAACTGGCGGGCTTCGCCGGCGCCCGGACGTTTAAACAGCTGGTCTCCATCGCCGAATTCATGAACGGCCGACTACCGGTATGGCAAAAAATACGCCTGGGGCTTGAACAGCGTCTACCGCCGGTAATGGCGCCGCCCGCTACACCGGTAATAATGGCTCGGCTGGCGGGGCTGGACAAGGAACTGCCGGTGGTAAAACTCGGGGGCGATAAGCTGGCGGGCCAGGACGTTTATGTCCGTTTTAATCCCGAGACCGGCGAAGCCTTCGGCAAAAAATACCAGTTGGCCCTTGGCAATATATTGCAGGCGATACCTTTGCCCATGGCCAAACGGTTGCGAAACATTCTGGAGCAGGGTATGGGCGGGCGGGGCGCGCCGGGGGCGGGGAAAGCATTCGCCGCCGCATCTTCCGGCCAGCCCTATGCCTGGGTCACGGCCCAACACCTGGCGGCATGGGTGGAAAACGCCATCGGTCCATTACCGACCACTACCCTGGCCCTTATCGCGCGGTGGCGCATTTCTGTGCGCCAATGGCGGGGCTATGTAAGCCCGGACGGGGTATTAACGGCCCGGGGGCGCGAGATGTTGCAAAACGCCGCGCCGGTGACATGGCGTCGCATTCTTGACCTGCCGCCTGCTATGCAACAGCGTATCCTGGGTCCTTCCTACCCGGGGACATTAAGCCATACCGGCCTTGCTTCTCCTGCAGCGGATAACGCTCATCGCGTCCTGGCGCTTTTTCCCCGGCAATCCGATTTGCTCCTGGCAAAAGAACATGCCCATTTCAATGACATATGGCATCGATGGGCAGCCGGCGGGAGCAGCCACGAACAGCGCGGCAATGCGGTGGTAACATTGCAGTTCTGCCTGCGAGATAACCTGAAGGAACTTGATTTAAGGGGGTTGGGCCTGAGGTCTTTACCCACGGCATTACCGCCACAGGTGGTGAAACTGAAGCTTAGCCACAATGAGCTGCGACACTTTCAAGGCGTTCCGCTGCCCAATTTAACGCACCTGGATATCAGCCATAATCGTTTTAGCCTGTTACCCCGGGTGCAGGCGGATAAGCTGGAAACCCTTATCGTCCATCACAACCAGTTACAAAAACTTCCCGCCACGCAGGCGCCGAACTTGTCCGAACTTGACGTCAGCTATAACGAGATTAATATGGTCAACCTGATTAGCCATGGGAAATTGATGTCGTTAAAACTTAATAATAATGAATTAACCACGTTACCCGACATTAGCCAGCTGAAATTAAAAAGTCTTTACCTGGACCATAATTTTCTGACCGAGTTGCCCCGGTTACCGGAGACGTTAACTATTTTCAGCGCCGCGAATAATATTTTAGCGCAGGGAATGGCGGTATTACCGCACAAATTAACCAATCTGGATCTTAGCTTTAATTTAATCAACAAAATACCCCAGCAATGGCAGTTCAGCCAGTTGTTGCATCTGAAACTCAATAACAACCAGATAAGTGATATACAGCGGCTATTGCCGCCAACGCTGATTACCTTGTCGGCAAACCACAACTTTATCATGGAACTGCCGCCAACCTGGCCACCTAAAATAAGGTTTATAGGGCTACAGCATAATGATATCACCACGTTGGCAAACACCCACTTCCCGCCCGGGCTGCGGCTGATCAACCTGAACCAAAACCATATCCAGTCCCTGTCTGAAAACTTGCCCGCCGGCATAAAAAAGATTTTCATCGCCGACAATAAATTGAAAGCCATTATGACCAACGTGCCGCGTGACCTGGAGCTTATCGACGTTAGCAAGAATATGATTAAGCAGCGCCCCGCGCATTTGCCCGTCGAGGTGGAATTTATCAATACCCCTTAGCGGCAGGGCGTGCGCCTCTATTTTATCGCGCCCTGCGCTGTTTCCCAGCCCCCGCCCAGCGCCCGGAACAGCATCACCTGATCGTCGGCCAGTTGCGCCTGCGACTGCGCCAGGGCGGCGTCGCTGTCGGCCAGGCTGCGTTCCGCGTCCAGTACATCCAGATAGCCTATTTTGCCGCTGGCGTACAGCCGGCGGGTTTTTTCCGCCACGTCACGGGTTTCTTTACCCGCAGCGCGCAGCGCCTGGTAGCGGTCCAGTTCCCGGGCGTAGTTATTCAGGGCGGTCTCCACTTCCCGCAGCGCGGTCAGGACGGAACCGTCAAAGCGGGCCAGACTGGCTTTTGTGGCCGCCTGGGACTGGGCGATGCGCGCCTGCGCCACGCCATTATTGGGGATCGTCCAGGAAATCAGCGGTCCAAGGCTCCAGCCATAGGTATCTTTTTCGCCGATGCCGTTCATCAAGCCGGCGGAGCTGCCCGCCAGGCCCAGGGTGATTTTGGGATAGAGATCGGCCATCGCCACGCCGACCCGGGCGGTGGCGGCGGCCAACTGACGCTCGTTCTGGCGGATATCCGGACGGCGGCGCAGGAGCGCGGCGCCGTCCCCCATCGGGATAAGCCGGCTGAGGCGGGGCGGCGTCACGCAGTCGGCGACATCATGCGGAAAATCCTGCGGCAGCGCCCCGGTAAGGGTGGCCAGACGGTAGAGCGCGTTCTGGCGCTGGGCCAGCAGTGGCGGCAGGGTAGCCGTGAGCTGTTGCAACTGCGCGCGGGCGCGTACGGTATCCAGTTCACCGGTGCGGCCCGCCTGTAGCAGCCGGCCGGTTAACGCCACCGATTGACGCTGCAGGTCGATAGAACGCCGGGCGGTTTGCAGCCGCAGGCCGGTGGCGCAGATCTCGGCATAGGCGCGGGCGGTGTTCGCCGCCACGTTGATTCTGACCAGATCAAGGGCCGCCCGGGCCGCCTCGCTGTCGGCGTTGGCGGCCTCGATGGCGCGCTGGATCTGGCCGAACAAATCCAGCTGATAGGACAAGTTCAGGCCGCTGTCGTAGTGCCAGGCGTTATCCGGCACATAACCCGGCTGCAATTCGGACAGCCCGGACGGATGGCCGTAATAAGGCCTGGCGTTAACGCCGAGCGTGGGATTTTGCGCGCTGCCGGCTTCCCTGAGCAAGGCCTGCTCCCGCTCAAGATTGGCCATGGCGACACGCAGATCGGTATTACGCGCCAGCGCCTGGGCCACCAGGCGGTCAAGCCTGGCATCCCGGTAAAGCTGCCACCAGCGGTCCGGCAGCGGTTGGGCGCTGGCCGGCGCGGCTCCGGCCTGCGCCGGGGCGTTCGTTTTTTCATCCACCAGCGGCAGGCTGCCGGCGCGGGTGACCAGCGTTGATGCGGGAGCCCGGTAGTCCGGCCCGACCGGTTGTAACGAGCAGGCGTTCAGGCCGGCCAGGGCCAGCACTATGGCGCAGGCCGGCCCGAACGGAAATTTTTGATATCCGGCAATCATGGCTTGCATCGGCATGGCTAGCGTCCTTGCGCGACGGGATGGAGGTTAATGATGCCGCTGGACGACCCCGCCACCTCCACGGTAACCGTCTCGCCAGCCACCAGCCGCTGATCCGGCGCTAAAGCGCCGATTTTCACCCGTACGGGGATACGCTGCGCCAGCCTTACCCAGTTAAAGGTCGGGTTCACGCTGGGCAGCAGGTTATCGCCGGTCAGCCGATCGCGTTCGGCAATGCCGGCGGCGATGCTTTCCACCGTACCCTTGAACGGCCCATTGCCGCCCATGGGGATAACCCGGACCGGATCGCCAAGGTGAATGCGCGGCAGCTTGGTTTCCTCAAAATAACCCTCGACGTAAAACGATCCGGTATCCACCAGCGCCATCACCGGTTTGCCGGTGGTGGCATAGCTGCCCTGGCGCAGATCAAGATTGGTCACCATGCCGTCGACCGGCGAACGCACCTGGGCCCGCTGCAGGTTCAGCCGGGCGCTGTCCAGCGCGACCTCGGCCTGGGCCAGGGCGTTTTGCGCCTGGTCGAGCTGGGTGCGGGTGCGTTCCCGTTCCTCCTGCGGGATCAGCGTGCCCAACTGGGCATTGCGCTTGTCCTCGCGCTGGGCCTGGGCGATGGCGATGCGCTGGGAGTTAAGGCCGACTTCCGCCTGCCGCACCGCCAGTTCATAGCGGCTGCGATCCACCACGAATAACAATGCGCCGGCCGCCACGCGCTGGTTATCATGCACCGCCACCTCGGTCACCAGGCCGGAAACATCCGGCGCGATGGGCACCACGTTGGCGCGCACCCGGCCGTCCCGGGTCCAGGGGGCCAGTTCATAATGATCCCATAGCTGCAATACCGCCCAAATGGCCGCCAGCGTCACCAGCAGGGTAATCAATACGCGGATCGCTTGCCGCGAACGTAAGGCAAAAGTGTCGGATTTCATCGTAGGTTATCGCTGCAAAAGATACGTGACATGGGTAATCCCATAAAGTAAAAGGAAATAAACGGCGATATCGAACAAGGCCGGATGCCAGACCCAGCGATAAAAACCGCCCATCGCCAGCAGGCGCCGTACCGCCCAGAATAGCCCCAGCGCGGCCAGTGCCAGCACCATCAGCCAGGGGAAAAAGAGACCATAAAAACTGGCTTCGCCAATCATGGCGCCTCCTCCTTAACGTTCAGGGCGACGGGGGCGTCGGGGAACAGGTTATTGCGCAGCCCCACCAGGGCGGAAATGGCGCTGCGCCACTGCGGGGTGGGTTCCGGCATGTCGAGCATCGTGCCCAGCGCCTGGTCGACGGCACGATGCAACGACACGGCGGGCAGGTTTTCCGCCGAGCGGAACAACTGGGACAACTGGGCGAGCAGCGCGCCGAAGTCCACCGCCGGAAAATGCCGCCGCGCCTGCTGCAGCGCGATGATATTCACCCCCAGGCGCAGATCGCGCAGGGTTTCCCTGGCGACGCTATGGTGCCGGTTGGTTTCGCCCTGGGCGATGCGCGTCACCAGCAGGCCGATGCGATCGATCATCCTGACGGCAAAAATTTGCAGCTGCTGCGCTTTTACGCCCCTGGCCATCGCCACCAGGTCGCGGCGTATTGCCCGGCGGATACGGCGCGCGCTCCAGTCGGCGCCGACCGAGCGAAATAACCGGGTTACCCGCGCCGCCACGAAGGTTCCCAATAACTGGGCGGTGGTGCTGTTGATAAAGCTGGTGACGTCCGCATGGGCGGTATCATGCAGCGACAGGGTGCCCGCCACGCCGAACAGCAGCGGCAGCGCCACCATAAGCAGGGCCGGGCGGGCGCTGTAGCAGCCCAGCACCAGGAACAGCGGCGCGCATATCAGTACCAGCATGCCGAAGTCATGTACCGCGGGCAGCAGCACCAGAATATAAATCGCCGATATGGGAGCCGACAGGAAGGTGTATTTAAGGAAATTATTGATGGCGGGCACCGGATCGTCCATGACGGCGAAAAAGCTGCAAAACACCGCCGCCATCATGGCCGCGGTGGCGCCGTCGGCCCAGCCGATTTGGATCCAGAACACGCAACACAGGCCGATGGCGATAAAGGCCGCCAGCGACGAAAGCAGCGCCATGCCCAGATCCCGATGCAGCACCCGGTTGCCGACGGCGGCCAGGCGGCGCCTGGGCATGACGCCGAGCCGCATGGCGGTGGCGATATCCTGGCGCAGCACTATGCACTCCTGCCATTTCATCACCAGTTCTTCCAGGTAGCTGACCAGCGAAATGCGCAACGCCCGCGACCACGGGCTGTGATTACCGCCGGATTCCAGCCGTGTTGCCGATTCCCTCAGCGCCAGGCGCTGGTCGTGATACTCCGCCGGGGTGAGCCGGACCTCGACGCCGGCCATTAGCGGTTCGTTGGCCGCCAGCCAGGCGCTGATTTGCCGTTGCACCGCCAGCACATCGGGGCTCCAGCCGCCTTCCGCCCGATACAGCGCCTGCAGGCGATCCTCCACCCCGGAGAGCGTGGGGATCAGTTCCGCCACCCGGTCCTGCATGGTACGCATAGCGCCCGTCGTCCAGGCCAGATTGCCGGTATCAAACGGGATATGGGTGGCCAGCAGCCGCAGTTGGGTAATATCCACCGACAGGCGCAGGCGCGCCGCGGAAGTGGCGCCGTCCTCCCCTGCGGTAGGGGGAAGCGGCGCCGGGGCGGAAAAAATATCCTTCAGCCAGCGCCGGGTATCGGTTAAGGTTTTGTCCAGCAGGCCCATGACGCTGCCCGTCAAGCCTGCCGGCAGCACCACGCTGTGTACCAGGGTGGCGCATAAAATCCCCAGGCAGATTTCCTCCACCCGGGTGATGGCGGTATTAAAGATCAAATCCGGGGACTGTACCGATGGAAAACCGATCAGCGCCGCCGTGTAGCCGGCCAGCATAAAGGCGTAGGAGCGCGGGGTTCTGTCGAGCAGGGAAATAAACAGGCAGACGCTGACCCACAGCGCCATGGCCAGCACCAGCAGCACCGGCGCGTTGGACAGGGCGGGAATGATAAATACCGTGGCGGTGCTGCCGATAAACGTGCCGCACAGGCGGTAGACCGCCTTCGATCGCACCATGCCGGCCAGCGGCTGGCTGACCACATAGACCGTCATCATCGACCAGAAGGTATTGGGCAGCCCGGCGCGGCTGGACAAATAGAGTGCCATCATCGCCGCCGTAAAGCTTTTCAGCGAATAAATCATTTCCGCGCGGGAAAACAGCCTCAAGGCAGGCAACGTCATGGTCATCAGGCCGGCGTGTTGATTAGCGCGTCGTCCAGGGACGAAGATCCGTTGATACCCAGCCGCCGTTCCAGCAGGCAAAAAGTCCGCAGGCATGCGTCAATGTCCGCCTGCGGCACGTCCTCGAACAGCGTGGCGCGAAAGTCGTTCAGCATCGCCTCGATCCGTATCTGGATAGCGCTGCCCGCCGGCGTCAGGTGCAGAACCTTGGCGCGCTTGTCCACCAGGTCGTCCTGGCGCAACACCAGCCCGGCATCCACCAGTTGGTTGAGCGAGCGCACCAGGGAGGGGCCCTCGATCCCTAGTTCTTCCGACAGCCCGCCGGGACGTATCCCTTCGGGATGACGGCCTATCAGCACCAGCGGCCAGGCCATGGCGGAGGAGAGTCCCAGCGGCGCGACCAGTTTATCCGCCTTGGCCCGATAGGCCCGTTGTAGCTGGCCCAGGGCCATGGTCATCGCCATCAGCGCCTGCGCGCGGGTTTTCGGCATAGTCATCGCTATCGTTAGTATGTAATTAGGTAGTTTGCTAACTATATGGTGATCAGGGGCATGCGTCAACGGATCGGCCGCTTTTCGTTATGCAGTCTTTGCCGATTCGGGACTAGGTTTATTACCCATACATAGTGATCATAGCTATCCACTAACGCGTTGTTGCGTACTGATAAGGATGACTACGCCATGCCAGATCCGTTATTAACCGGCCATGTATTGGGAGAGGCGGCCTGCCTGCACGCCGTTGATGATGGGCCGCCGGAAACGCCTCGCTTTTCGCTTGATCATTTTATCCTGAAGACCTATGTGCAGCCCTGCCGCTACGGCGCATATCGCCTTTATCACGGCATGCGCTGGTTTGAACATGCCGATACCGCTTCCCTTAGCGCGCGCATCCATTTTACCCGCTGTCTGGTCGATCGCATCATTGCCATGGACTTGCCCAGGCAACAGCCGCTAACCCTGATTTCACTGGGTGCCGGCGGACTTTTGGCGGAATATGTCATCAGCCGGTTATTAACCGATAAGGGATTTACGCATCTTCGCTGGCGCTGCATCGACGTTATGTATGCCCATGAGGATTTTGCCGACGCCATCAGGGTTTTCCGTGAATGCACCGGCTCTTGCATCGAGACTTTTTCCACCGAGCGGGCGTATCTTGATCCTATGGCGGGCGCGGGGGCTTGGGCGGCAGGCGACAGGGACGACGGTGCCACCATTGTGCTGTCCATGGCGCCGCCGGCGATAGCGATGAAAGATTTGACGCCGTCGCAGGAAAAACAATTGGCGGGCCAGGTCTGCATGCGCGGGCATATTACCGAAGAGCTGGACGAGGCCAACTGTGTGAATATTATTTTCGCACTAAACAATAATATAGACAGCTATTATCAAGAATTAACGGCTGTGCTCAAAGGCAGTAATAAACTTATCTGGCTTAATTGTATACTAAAATGCTCTGTGAATGACCAAGGGCATTATGATATGGTCTCCAGCGCTGATACATACGCCGATGTCATTTATAACAGGCTGACAACGCAATTACATCAGCTCTGGAAAAGCGCGCGCCCTCGCACCGCCGGGACGCCGGGCGATGCCGTCCCCGTGCTTAGCCTGTCGCAGATCATTATAGCGGCGGGGTTGCTAAGGACACGATGGCCGCCATTAAGGGTCATCCACAAGCTTTTTTTATTCAACGATTATGATATCGCGTTGAGCGGGCTGCGCGCCTTTTTTCGCGACGGCAGCCGGTCAACGTTATTTGCTTCTTTTGAGAATAATACCGCGGAGTTTGCCTAAGCGAGCGGCGATGGCCGGGTTTAGATATAGACCCGCAAATACTCCGTCAGGCACAATATGGCCATGGCCTGGCCGTAGGGCATGGACGTCAGGGGGATCTGGCGGTAATATTCCAGCTCGCTGCCCATCGCCGTGCCGAACGACACATCGGTCAACTCGCCGTCCTGGTTTATGCGGCCGATGACGCCGCGCACCGCGTTTTCCGCCATTGCCCGGTAGCGCGGGTCGATGTAGCGTTTGCGCAGCGCCTTCAGTATGCCATAGGCAAAACCGGCGGTGGCTGAGCTTTCCAGGTACGACTGCGGCTCATCAAGCAGCGTATGCCACAGGCCGCTCTCATCCTGGCATTTTCCCAGGGCGTCGATTTGGCTGGTCAGTACCTCGAGCAAATAGCGGCGCGTGGGGTCCTTTTCCGGCAAATCCAGCAACTCGATAAATTCCGGAATGGCCACCGTCAGCCAGCTGTTGCCGCGCGCCCAGCGCGCCCGGGCAAAATTATGCCGGCCGGCGAAACTCCAGCCGTGAAACCACAGCCCGGTTTCACGATCCATCAGGTACTGGATATGCAGTAAAAATTGATAGGTTGCTTCCGCCACGAACTCCGGCCGGTTGAGCAATTTGCCGATTTTCGCCAGGGGCAGCACGCTCATCATCAGCGTATCGTCCCACAGCTGCTGATGGTTTTCATTGTTATAGACGATATGCTGCAACCCGTTTTTTTCGGTGCGCGGCATCTCGTACATCACCCATTCCGCCCAGCGCTCCAGGTAAGGGCGCCAGGCTGGATTGCCGGTATCCTCATAGCGGTAGGCCAGGGTCAGCAGCGGACACACCGTGTTCACGTTTTTGGTGGGCGTGCCCTCCGCCAGCCTGGCGGCGAACCAGTCGTCGATAATCCCCCGCATCCGGTCGTCGCCGGTTTGCTGGTAGTATTGATAAATGCCGTACAGGCCGATGCCGTGCGTCCATTCCCACCCGGCCCATCCCTTGGTGTCGATGACCCGTCCGTCGTCGAGGCGCAGTAAAAACTCGCCGGTGCGATCCTCGATATTGATCAGGTTATCGGTCACCTTGCCGATCAATTCTTTTAACCGGTCGCGGGGTAACAGATATTCAGGCTGCCGGAGCAACGGGCTGTGTTTTACGCTAAAGATAGTCATGTATGTCGTCCTGCCGATGTCTTTATAGATAGATTAAATCAGGTGCCCGGTGGGCGCGGCTTTTTCCGGCGCGCCTTTATGGCGGTTAAGGTAGCCGATGTTGTTATTGCCCCACAGCGATTCGTATTTCATGCCGGTCAGCGTCTCCACGGTGGCCCGTGCCTCCGGCGTGATCTGCTGCGGCAGCGGATGATTGGCCGCGCGCATTTTTTGCGTTTCCAGCTGCAGGATGCGGTGGGTTTTCAGGTTCAGCTTAAAGCGCAGGGAAATAATGAAACCCGCGGTCAGCACCAGCACCGTGCCGATGCACAGGATGGCCAGGATGGCGTGGCTTACCTGCGGCAACTGCACTTTCTGCCCGGAAACGAACCCCGACAGCTGCAGGAACACCCCCACCAGCATTACCGCCCCGGCCTGGGACGCCTTGCGCGTCAGCGTCATGATGCCGGCGAAGATGCCCTCGCGCCGCTGGGCGGTGATCGCCTCGTCCACATCGGCGATATAGGTGTAGATATTCCAGGGCACATAGTTGATGCCGCCCCGGCCAAGGCCGGCCACGGCCGATACCAGCAGCAGCAGCGAGAACGTGTCGCTCAGGCCGGCGTAGTACAGCACGCCGTAGGAGAGCGCGCTCAGGCCGAACAGGGTGACCACCAGCCGGTAGGACGGCGCCGGTCCGAAGCGGATGCACAGCGGGATCATGCCGATCACCGCCACGAACTGCAGGATCGCCATCACCCCCATCAGGTTGGAGGCCACGGTGGCGCTTTGCATCAGCACGAACACCACATAATAGGTAAACACCGCGTTGAACACGTCCTGGGCGATGTAGCCGCCGAGGTACAGGCCCAGATGCTGGCGAAAAATGCGCACGCGCAGCGTGGAGGACAGTTCGATATGCAGGCGCCGCAGGCTTTGTCCCAGGGTCAGCTGCTGTTTTTCACGCTCAAGCTTTAATACCGCCTCCGATTTCAGCGCCGCCGGCCGCTCCCAGGTAAACAGGTAGACCAGGGTCAGCACCAGCGCGCAGATCACCGCGAACACCACGCTGGCGTAGAAAAAGGAAATGGCGTTGTCCTTGCCGAAATGCGACAGCAGGATGCCGGGCAAAAAGGCGGCCAGGATGGCGGACAGCTGCGCCAGGGCGATGCGCGCGCCGGAGAACTTGGATTTTTGTTTAAAATCGTCGGTCATTTCCGGCACCAGGGTTTCGTAGGGCACCAGGATCATGGTGTAGACCACGTCGAACAGCAGATAGGTCAGCAGGTAATAACCGTAGCCCATGCCGCCGACCCACATCAGGCAGTAGCTGAACACGCAGGGAATGCCGAGCAGGATAAAAAACTTACGGCGGCCGAAGCGCTTGCCCAGCCAGGTGCCGCCGAAGTTATCGGTCAGGTAGCCCATCAGCGGGCTGACCACGGCGTCCAGCACCCGGGCGCAGGCAAAGATAAAGGTGGCCTCGATGGGCGAGAGGCCGCAAAACGTGGTGTAGAAATAAAGCAGCCAGGCGGCGGTCAGGGCGGTGGTGCCCGCGCCCAGGAAATCGCCGGAGCCATAAGCCAGGTATTGCGGTAAACCTATGGAGCGTATTTTCATCGTCATGCTTCCCCGGATAAGGCGTTGACAGGGCATGGTAAAAAACGGTCAACCGACCGTAATCCTCATTGTCGCTGTCAACCCTAGCGCCTGGGGCGGCGAGAAACCTTTCTCCCGTTGCCAGACCCGGTGATTGAATGGCAAAAAAACAAAGAGCGGGGCGATCAAGCTCAAATTTATAAAATTTTATTTCTTTTATTAAGAAACATTGGTTCATTTAATCAGCAAACCCTGTCCGCCGCGGCGCAAACCTACAAAAAAAGATCAGCCACCTCCCGCCAGTCGTTGACCCGGCGATAGCCGCGCGCATGGATATTATGCGGAGCGGTAAACAGGATGCCTTCGCCGACGAAATGCTCAAAATGACGGACATTGTCGTCGATAAGAAAATCGGCGTTGAGGATGCGCTTGTTGCCGCAAAAGACAAAATTCATGGCGCTTAAAAAACCGAAGTGGGTTTGCAGCCAGTTAAACTTGGCGGTAAACGAGGCGGGGAATTCCATGGCGGCGGTAGTGATGAAAACATGGTATTTGCCGCTCAATTCCCGGACCACATCCTGCGCGCCGGCGATCACATCCAGATCGCTGAAAAACGCCGGTTCGCCGATCATCAGGTTGATTTTCTCGCGCAGCGCCGGACGCAATTGCTGAATAGTCTGTCCGGCAAGATCGTTTAAGCCGATATGTTCGCCAAATTCGGCATTAAAATGCCGGATCATTTTGCTGTTGAAATCGGCAATCACCTCATCCATATCTATGGCTATCGTCTGCATGGCTCCTCCGGTTTTTCAGGCCGCGCCGTGCAGCGGCGGGCCGGTATCGTAGAGCACAATACTAGCCCAACAAGCGGGTAATTGGCCACGCTTGTCCCGGCATCACGCGCGCGCTCACTGGAAAAATTGGTTGATAACGCCGACGATCCGGTCCTGCTCTGCCAGGGACATATGATTGTGCAGTGGAATATGGAGCACCGTGGCATGAATGCTGCGGCTGGTAGCGAAACTTATTTTATCCTGGTAGGTTAAGGCAAACTCGTTGGCCCCGTCATACCCTAATATGGGATAATAGATATCAAATTCGATATTCATTATTTTGGCAAAACGTATCAACTCGTCCCGCTTGCCCGCGTTGACCCGGATGGGGAATAAATGCCAGGTGTTGGCCGTTTGTTCGATGGGCAGCGTAATAAATCCGCGATGTTCCAGGAGAGCGAGCTTATTAATATAACGATAAGCCAGGTAAGATCGTTTTAACGCATTCAGGGCAAAAAAAGTTAATTTGGCTAATAACGTCGCCGCCTGGATATTATCCATCCGGCTGTTAAACCCCCAGTTCTGCGCTTTGACGTTTTTTTTACCCTCGCAAAAGCCATGATAGGAAAATTGCCGGGCGCGTTTGGCGATGGCCGAGGAACAGGTCAGCAACGCGCCCGCCTTGCCGAATCCGCCGATGTTTTTAAACGGGTTAAAACTCAGCGTCACCACATCGCCGTAGTTGATGATATCCGGTATGCCGAAACACTGGGCCGCGTCAATGATGACGCGCAGCTCATGATGCCTGGCCTCTTGGGATATGGCGCTCATATTTCTGACGGAGCCGTACAGGCAAACGGCCAGGATGGCCTTGGTGCGCGGGGTGACCAGCCGCGGGATCTCGGTTGGATTGAGATTGAAACTGGCGTCGATGTTGGCGTAGACCGGCTTTGCCCCGATGGAAAATATGGCGTTTTCCGTGGCCGCGAAAGAGTTGGGCGGCACGATGACTTCGTCGCCCGCACCGACGCCGATGGCCTTCAGCGCAATTTTCAGCGCGTCCGTCCCGCTGCTGGTGGCGATGCATGCCGTCGCCCGGTAAGACGCCGCCAGCCGTTTTTCCAGCCGGGTGATAAAGTCGCCGCTGGTGAACTGGCCTGACGCCACCACTTTTTCCATTTCTTCCAGGCACGCCGCCCGCTCTTTGTCCGAATTAAGCCGGGTGAAGGGGAGGAATGGAATAGGAGCGCCGCTGTCGTATTTGGCTTCGTTATTAATAATACTGATTAAGCCGTCGCTTTCCATAGGTAAATGGGTTGCCCGTGCGTTGGATTTTCCAGTCTTTAATAATTCAAGTGCGTGATGATTAATATCGATAATGTTAAGCATATAGCTTATTCTTCCTTGATGGCCGGGAGAATAACTTATGCCATTAATGTAAAAAAATCATCATAAAGTTAAAATTTTAACGTTATTTTTCGCTCAATGATTTAGCATTAATATACTTAATTATTTGCAATAAATATTATGTTTTTAATATCCATGCGCCGCTTTTCGTTTCCCCGGCCATAGCGGCGGGCGCATCACGTTGGCGGCTTTCGGTACTCCGTATCGGAAATGACCCGCGCCACCAGGGCCAGCGGTCCGATTTTCACCGTGCTCCTGCGCCCGAGCTTGCTTTTGTCCATCAGCAACAGCGACTGCGTGGCCTTGTTGAGCATCAAGGTCTTGTAATCGGCGTTGATCGCGTTCGAATCCCACATGATATCGTCATTATCAATGCCTTCGCAGGAAAAAATAAACAGGTCGATATCAAGGTGCCTGACGATGGAAAACAGCGCTGGATTGACGTAACAGGCATATTTACGCTGCAACGTGCCGCCGGAGCTGACCAGCGTAATATGGGATTTTTTTTCCAGCTCGCTGCACACCCGGACGCTATTGGTAAACACGGTTAGGGGGATGTCAGGCAGCTTTTTGGCCAGGTACCAGCACGTGGTGCTGGCATCCAGGGCAATCACCATATCCTCGTCAACCCAGGTCAGGGCCTGGCCGGCGATATCAGCCTTGCTGTTTAAATGGCTTTTGACGCGGGCATTAAACGAGTCGCCGCTGTCGGGTTTGCCGCGCGCAATGCCTTTGGCCCGGCCATGTTGACGGATGATCAGGCCCTGGTCCTGCAGGCTGTTGAAATCCCGGCGGATGGTTTCCTTGCTGACGTCGAACCACGCCGCCAGTTCATCCACCTTCAGGACCTCCTGTTGGGATATTAACGCCAGGATATCTTGCTGCCGTGTTGATTTCATCTTGCCCTCCCGCTTACCCGATGTCCCGCTTCCGGCGCCCCAGGCCAGGGTGTGAAAGCGGTTGTCGGCATAAGATACGGCAACGGACGGTCAAAATATGGGCGTTACCCCTTTTTTTAATAAGATATTACCGTATTTTGCCCGCTCGCCGGTCATGACGATGGCGAACGCCCGCCGGGCGCGCTCGTAAAAAGCAAACCGGTCGATGCGCGTCACCGGCAGGCGTTCGCCCGCGCCAAACAAGGCCTGCAGGTAGCGGTTTTCCACCGCCGGGTCCAGTTCATCCCCTGCGCCGGGCATCATCATCACCAGCGGCGGCGCATAGCTGTCCAGCTGGAACAGCGGGATCACCGCCGCCAGCAGCGGTCCGATGTCCAGCCCGTCGGCGCGCAGCACCTGCGGGCCGAGGGAATGCCCCGGAAAATGCGCATCGGCGAAAACAATCTCGTCGCCATGGCCCATTTCGGCCAGCGTTTTTAGCAGCGACGGCGAGATAAGCGGGGATATCAGTTTTAACATACATGCACTCCAGTTCGAGGGGATGGGAGCCCGGTCGGGGGCCACTTAATATCGGCATAGTCGCCGCCGGGCCTGAACCATTGATAGCGATAGCCGACCAGGGCGCGGGCATCTTCCGGCGACGGAACATAACCGATGCCGCTCCAGATAAACATCGAGGCGCCCAATACCGTGGTTTCCGCCTCGTCCATCACTTTGATCGGCACCTGCAGCAGGTCGGCCTTGATTTGGTTCCACAGGGCATTGCGGCCGCCGCCGCCCACCAGCGTCAGTTCACTAACGGTGAAATGTCCTATTTGCGCTAATAATGCCAGATTATCGCGCAGGGTCACGGCCAGTCCTTCCAGCGCGGCGCGATAAATATGGCCGCGCCGCGCCGCCAGCGCAAGTCCCTGCCAGCTTGCCAGTCCCGCCCCCGCCGCCAGCAGGGAACCGCTCATCCTGACGCCGTCCGCCCCCGGCGGCACCTCGCGCGCCTCGCGAATCATCGCCTGATAGACCCTGCTGGTCGGCGTTGCCGACCAGCAAAGCTCGCGCACCCACTCCAGTACGCCGGAGGCCAGCCATTGCAGGCCGGGATTAAACAGGCCGGCGCAGCTGTCCAGCTCGCAGGTGGACCCGGCGATACGCGGCAGTATGCCGGTGTCCACCCGCCGGCTGCGTACCATCAGTATTTCCCAGGTGCCGGAGGACAGCACCGGCTGGTCCAGCCCGGCCCCCGACCCGAACAGGGCAAACTGGGTGTCATGCCCGGCGGCGATCACCGGCAGGCCCGGCGGCAGCCCAAGCCTGGCGGCGGCGGCGGGCAGCAGCGCGCCGATGATATCGCCGGCGTTCACCAGCGGTGGAAACAGCGCGGCGTCCAGGCCGACGGCCGCCAGTATCCGCGCGCTAAAGCATTCGCGCCCGACATCCAGCAGTTGGCTGGTGCCGGCCATGGTGCGATCGGTGGTGAACGCGCCGGTCAGACGGTGGTTGATAAGCGACGAGATAAACAGCCAGGCGCGGGCCTTCGCCAGCAATGCGGGATGATGCTGTTTCAGCCAGATAAGTTTATACAGGGTATTAAAACTGAACTGGCCGACGCCCGATATCGCCTGTAATTCCGCCGGGCTGATATAGCGGGCGATATCGGCCATCACCGGCGCGGTGCGCGGACACTTCCAACTGATAACCGGATACAGCAAGGCGCCTTGCGCGTCCACCAGCGCACCGTCGACGCCAAAGGTGGTCACGGCCAGGCCGCGCACCCGGCATGACGCCAGTTCGGCCGCCAGGCGGCGGGAGCACTGGCTGAAGCCGTCCATAATGCTGTCCAGCGACCAGGTTTGCCAGTCGGGGTTCTCCGCCGCCGGCAGGCTGGCGTTCGGCATAACCGCCTTGGCGACCGTCCGGCCGTCCGGGGCCATGGCGATCGCCCGGATATTGGTGGCGCCGCAGTCCAGTACGATAACCACATCTTGCTTCATACCGTCTCCCCACTCGCGTCAAGGGGCGGGGCCGGCAATCCCGCGATAGCGCCGGGATCCGGCCGCGCGCCGCCGGGATTATTTTTTATATAACGCGCCGTAGTTGGCGCAGGCGCGGTAATCCTGTCCTTCCGGATCCATGCCGTGGGCGGCCCAGGCGGAGGGCCGGTAGATGTCTTCCGGCGCCACGTTATGCATGCAAACCGGGATGCGCAGCATCGCCGCCAGGGTAATAAAATCCGCGCCGACGTGGCCCACGCTGAGCACCCCGTGATTGGCGCCCCAGTTGGCCATCACCGAGTAGACGTCGCGAAACGGTCCTTGCCCGGTCAGCCGGGGGGCGAACCAGGTGGTCGGCCAGGTGGCGTCGGTGCGTTGGTTCAGCGTATCGTGGACCCCGGCGGGCAAATCGACGCTCCAGCCCTCGGCGATTTGCAGCACCGGTCCGATGCCGCGGATGATATTGACGCGCGTCATGGTGAACGGCACGCCGCCCCGGCTTAAAAAGCATGACGAATAGCCGCCGCCGCGAAAATACTCATGAATGGCCGGGCACCACGCGGTGGCCGCCAGGCACGCCTGGGCGTCCTGTTCTGTTATCTCCCAATGCGGTTTGATGGTGGGGTTGCCCGCGTCATCGGTCTGGCGGCAGGTGCCGTCAAGCGCCGCCGAGCCGGAGTTGATCAGATGGATAATGCCCGCCGCGGCCCGGCCTTCAAGCCGGTGGCCGGTAACCCGTTCCACCGCCTGCGGCGACCAGTAGGTGCGCACATCGGCAAAAATCTGCGCGGTGCCGGTCAGGGCGCGGCCGAACAGCATGGCGGCGGCGTTCAGGCTATCGTTTTCCGTCGCCACCACCATCGGCGCGCGTACCCCGTTCCAGTCGAACGCGCTGTTGAGCAACGCCTCGGCGGTGTCGCCGTTGGGGTACTGATCGGTCCAATGCCGCTGCCCCTGGAAGCCGGCGGCAATGGCGTTATAGCCCAAAGACTCCTCAATAAAGCCCTTGGCCGCCACCTTAGCGCTGCCCTGCATCATGTCGCGGATACAGATCGCCATCAGCAGGCTGTCGCGCAATACGCCGCGGCTTTGCGCGGCATCGCGGCGGTACCGCTGCGCATTCTTGTCCGGGCCGAAACGAAAGGCCTTGTCCGCCCAGGCCAGCGCCAGCGCCAGTTCTTCCTCGTCATAAATGCCCTGATCCATGCGGCGGCGCAGCTCGGTCATATCCACCGCCTGCACCTTCATGCCCAGCCAGGATTCAAAAAAGTCATGATCGACAATGGAACCGGCGATGCCCATGGCGACGCCGCCGATGGACAGATAGCTTTTACCGCGCAGGGATGCCGCGGCAATGCCCGCGCGGGCGAAGCGCAGGAGCTTTTCCCGCACGTCGTCGGGAATGGCGCCGTCCCCGCCGTCCTGCACGTCGCGGCCATAGATGGCGAACGCCGGCAGTCCTTTCTGGTTATGGCCGGCCAGCGCGGCGGCAAGATACACCGCGCCGGGGCGCTCGGTGCCGTTAAACCCCCAGATGGCTTTCGGCCGGAAGGGGTCCATGTCGATGGTTTCGCTGCCGTAGCACCAGCACGGCGTTACGGTAATGGTCAGGCCGATGTTGCGGCCGCTGAATTTGCGCTCGCAGGCGGCGGATTCCGCCATCCCGGCAATGCAGGTATCGGCGATGACGCACGCCACCGGCTCGCCGTTGGGGTAGCGCAGGGACGCGGTTAGCAGGTCGGCGGTGGCGCGCGCCATTGACAGCGTTTGTTCTTCCAGCGATTCGCGGATGCCCAGGCGACGGCCGTCAATAACCGGGCGAATGCCGATGGCCGGCATATCGTCATGCCGCTGTGGGGAAGCTGTTGTCTTGTTCATGGCAATTCCTTGTGACGTTGACGGTTATTTTTTGCCGAACGGATAGAGCAATTTCTGGATAGCCGGATCGTTAAGATTGGTTTGGGTAACGAATTTCACCGGGATATCGATGACCTTGGCCACCTTCTGTCCCTTCAGGAAGCTGTCGAGGGTCTTGATGCCCTGGTAGCCGATCTGGTAGGCGTCCTGGACGATAAAACCCTGCAGGGTATTGGATTTCAGGAAACCGATAATGGCCTCGGTACTGTCGAAACCGATCACCTTGACCTTGCCGGCCAGGCTCAGGCTGTCAATGGCGTTGGCGACGCCCAGCGTCGACCCCTCGTTGGTGGCATAGATGCCCGCCAGGTCGGGATTGGCCTGTACCATATCGGTGGTTTTATCCATGGCTTTCTGCGGGTCGCCGTCGCTGTACTGCACCGGCAGCAGGGTAATGGCGGGATATTTTTCCTTGATGGTCTTGGTAAAACCCTCGGTACGCTCTATCGCCGAGGTGGTGCCCGCCACATGGGCGATAATGCCGACCTTGCCTTTGCCTCCCACCTCTTTCGCCAGGGCGTCCGCCGCCGCGGAGCCGGCCTTGACGTTATTGGTGGCGACAAAACTCACCGGGATATCGGAGTTGACGCCGGAGTCGAAGGTGGCGACAGCGATTTTTTTGCTGTGCGCCATTTCCACCAACGGCACCAGGGCGTTGGCATCCAGTGCCGCGAGCAGAATACCGCTGGGCTGGCGCGTGATGGTATTTTCCATCAGTTGGATTTGTTCGGCGATTTGCGTTTCATCGGACGGGCCGACAAAACTGGTTTTTATGCCTAATTCTTTTGCCGCCGCCTCCGAACCCAGTTTTACCGTTTGGAAAAATTCATGCTGGTAGCCTTTGCTCACCACCGGAATAGAGATATCGCCGGTGGCGGCATCAGCGCCGCCCGCGCCGCAAAGCGTGAACAGCGCGATGCCGCACAACCTGATTAATTTCATCATGACAACCTCCAAAGTGATATTTTTACTGTCCAGATAACAGGAACGTCGGTGAATCAGATCTTTTTGCGCAGCGTATCCAGATACACCGCCGCAACCACGACAATGCCCATCGCAACCATTTGCCAGAATTGCGACACGCCCATTAAATTCAGTCCGTTTTTCAGCACGCTCATGATAAAGGCGCCGATAATAGTGCCGCCGATGGTACCGATGCCGCCCATCAGGCTGGTGCCGCCGATCACCACCGCGGCGATGGCCTCAAGCTCATAGCCCACGCCCACCGTCGGTTGTCCGGAATTCAGCCGTGATGCCAGCACCACTCCCGCGATGCCGGTCAATATGCCGCAGAACAGATAAACGAACAGTTTGACGTTCCGCACCTTGATTCCCGATAAATGGGCGGCGTCCTCATTGCTGCCGACGGCGTAGATATACCGGCCGATAACGGTTCTTTTCAGGATATAGGCGGCAATGGCCGCCAGTACGATCAGGTAGATAACCGGATAGGGCAGGAAATCGAACAGCTTGCCCTGGGCCAGGGTTTTAAAACCGGGATATTGCGAAAAATAAATGGCGCGGCCGTCGGTCAGCACCATATTGATGCCGCGCACCGACATCATCAGGCCGAGCGTGGCGATAAAGGGGGGAATGGCCGCCCGGGCCACCAGAAAACCGTTGATATAACCGCACAACGCGCCGCCCAGCGCCCCGCAGAGGATACACAGCGCCAGCGGCAGCCCGGCCGCGGCCCCCAGGCCGATGGCCACGCCGGAAAACGCCACCACCGACCCCAGCGACAGGTCAATGCCGGAGGTAATAATGACGTAGGTTACGCCAATGGCCATGATGCCTATTACCGAGGTTTGCAGGGCGATGGTCATCAGGTTTTCGGTGTTCAGGAAAAACGGCGAACCGAGGCTGAAAAATAGCATCAGCAGAATCAGGCTGAGCAGCGGAGCAAAACGCATCAGCAACGCTTTATTGCTTATTTTTTTATTGGAGCCGTTCTGTAAATATTTGGTTATGCCAATCATGATTTACCCCTCAAGCGTTGCATATTTCATTATATTTTCCTGGGTGGCCTGCGCGGCCGACAGCTCGGCGGTAATACGCCCCTGCCGCATTACCAATATCCTGTCGCACATGCCCAAGATCTCCGGTAATTCAGACGAAATCATAATGATTGATTTACCTTCCGCCGTCAGACGGTTCATCAAATCGTATATTTCGAGCTTGGCGCCGACGTCAATGCCGCGTGTCGGTTCATCAAAAATCAATATTTCCGAATTCTTGCATAGCCATTTGGCGATAATAATTTTCTGCTGGTTGCCGCCGCTTAAATTTACCGCCAGTTGTTCCAGGTCAGGCGTTTTAATACGCAGCTGGCGGCGCAGGCGCTCGCTTTCGGCGTGACACCTTTTGTCGTCGATAATCCCTAAGCCGTTGGCATAGTGCCGGTAACTGCTGAGCATAATATTGGTGCCGACCGACAGGCCCAGCGCCAGCCCGTCTTTTTTGCGATCTTCGGTCAGATAGCCGATGCCCAGGGCGATGGCGCCGTGCACGCTGCTTATTTTGACGCGATGTCCGGACAGGCGTATTTCCCCGTGGTCCATGGGATCGGCGCCAAACAGCGCCCGCGCCACCTCGGTTCGTCCGGCGCCCATCAGGCCGGCGATGCCGAGGATCTCGCCTTTGCGCAGCGCAAATGTAATATCGTGCAGTACGCCCTTACGGCCGAGATTATGGACGTCGAGCACCACGTCGTCGCCGGGAATGGCGGCCCGGGCGGGGTAGATATCGCCCAGCTCGCGTCCCACCATCATGGCGATCAGCTGTTCGATGCGCACCATGGTGTAATCGACGGTGGCGATATATTTACCGTCGCGCATGACCGTGGCCCGATCGGCGATAAGCGCCAGTTCCTCCAGCCGGTGGGAGATATAAACGATGGCGACCCCCTGCGACTTAAGCAGTTCGATCACCTTGAACAGACTGTCGATTTCACTTTCGGTCAGGGCCGCGGTAGGTTCGTCCATGATCAGGATTTTGGCGTTGACCGAGAGCGCCTTAGCGATTTCCACCATCTGCTGCTGCGCCACGGTCAATTCACGGATGCGCCTGGCCGGATCGATGGTCAGGTTCAGCATCTGCAGGATATTCATGACCGCCTGGCGCTGGGCGACGTCATCCAGGATCCATGGCGCGCGTTGATGAAATTCCCGGCCGATATAAATATTTTCTTCCACGGTTAAATCAGGAAATAAATTGAATTCCTGGTGAATAATGGCAATGCCCAACGCCCCCGCCTGGATGGGGCTGGTAATCGTCACCGGCCGGCCGTCGAGTTCTATCCGGCCCTCGTCGCAAGAATAAACACCGGATAATATTTTCATCAGCGTGGATTTGCCCGCGCCGTTTTCACCCAGCAGCGCATGAACCTCCCCGCGGTTTAAATCGAAGTTAACGTTATCCAGGGCCAATACCCCGGGGAATCGTTTTGTGACATGTTTCATGGTTAACAACGCTGCGGACATGTTGCCTCCGGACAAAACGGGCTCTGGGTGTTTAAACGCTATAGCTAACTCGAGTTAGCTATTTAAGACATGTTTCCCGGATAAACAAAGTATTTATCCCCCTTTTGTGATGGCGATCGGGCCAGTCAGATTAATACACTGATAAAAAACAATTTTATTGACGGTTTATCCCTTCTTCTCGGGCGGGGACGTTACGGCGCGGGGTAATGAACGTGTTTGCCGTAAAAGCCTGCCGCTGGAAAAAATCTAAGGCAGATACGGATAAAAACCTACGGCGGGGGAGAGGTAAGGCCTGTTATGTAAATAAATTGTGAAGTTAATCACTAAAAAAAACGACGGTTAAATGATTTTTCTTCTGCCACGAAAAAAATAGCGGCGGATAAATGACCGTATTAGAGGTTTAGTAAAAAAACGGGCACTTATTAACAATAGACAAAGCAGGTTGACCGTTTACGCCGGTTCTGCGTTTAAACGGACATTTCTATTTAACTTCAGCACGATGAAAAGCGTATGACCATTAAAATAATGTCGATGTTATCACAATTATAATGCTCGTCGACGGCAGGGTAAGTCGTTCAGTTAATTATTACGCGGAAAAATGGCACTTATTAACTTGAGGAGCAATCATGGCAAGAACGACGCTTGCGCACGAGATTATCGCCACGTGTCTGGAGATGACGCGTTTAGGATTGAACCAGGGTACCGCCGGCAATGTCAGCGTCCGCTACCAGGGCGGAATGCTGATTACACCGTCCGGTATCCCTTATGAGCAGCTGACGGAGCAGCACATTGTCTTTGTCGACGGCCAGGGACATGGCGAAACGGACAAGATCCCCTCCAGCGAATGGCGCTTCCACCAGGCGGTATACCAGGCCCGGCCGGACGCCAACGCCGTGGTCCATAACCATGCGGTCAACTGTACCGGCGTGTCGATCCTCAACCGGCCGATTCCGGCGATCCACTATATGATTGCCGCCGCCGGCGGCAGCGATATTCCCTGCGCGCCTTACGCCACCTTCGGCAGCCGGGCCTTGTCCGAACATGTGGCTGCGGCGATCAAACACCGTAAGGCCATCCTGTTACAGCATCATGGGCTTATCGCCGCGGAAGATAATCTGGCCAAGGCGCTGTGGCTGGCCCATGAGGTGGAGGTGCTGGCCGCGTTGTACTTAAAACTCCTGCCGATTATCGATCCGGTGCCGGTATTGTCCAACGATGAAATTGCGCGCGTGGTGGAAAAATTCAAAACCTACGGCCTGCGTGTGGAGCAATAACCGGGCCTTAACGCCGGCGCCGCGCCGGCGTTAATTTCCGTGGCCGCAGGGGGTGCCGGACGCCGGGAGGCGCCGCGCGGCCGCCAGCCATAACGTCTTCAGGGTAGCGTATACGGCTAGCCGTTATTCATAAAATAATAAGCAATATGTCTATAACGTCGCTGCCATTGCGTCGCCCGCCGTGGTGAACAAGACTGACATAAGCACGCCCTATGCCGAGACGGCCGTTTAACCCCAAGCTTCCCGACATGTGCTGCGCCCGCCCGCCGGGTCCCCGGCGAACCCTGGGCGGGTTCCGACAAAAGGTAAGTAGCACTATTTCATTAAACGTTTATTCACCAAAGGTTAACTGAATGAATCGTAAGCTTCGTATAGGCGTCATTGGCGGAGGCATCGGTGGCGCTGCATTGACCGCATCATTGCAGCAACGGGGCATGGAAGCACATCTGTTTGAGCGTACAGCGGCATTTAGAGAAGTGGGCGCGGGGGTGCAGATGACGCCCAACGCGGTAAAAGTGTTAAAGGCCCTTGGCCTGGGCGGCGAACTCCAGCGGTTGGGCTACCTGCCGCTGGCGATTGTCGGGCGCAACTGGCGTACCGGGCGGGAGAAGTTTCGCACGCCATTATCCAGTGCCTGCCCGCAGCTGTTTGGCGCGGAGTTTTATCACCTGCACCGGGCCGATTTGCTGGCCATGCTGGTCGGCCTTATCGACGCGCGGTTGATTACCCACAACGCGCGCTGCGTCTCGGTGCTTAACCATGAGGGGACGGCGGTCGCCCGCTTTGATAACGGCGCGGAGTACGAGGCCGATGTCATCGTTGGCGCCGACGGCGTTCATTCGGTGGTGCGCGGCGCGCTGTTTGGCGACGAAGCGCCGCGTTTTACCGGCCATATCTGCTGGCGCGCCGCCATTACCCTGGGCGAACACGCCGATTTTATCAGCCCGGTTTCCGCCGTCTGGCTTGGCCCCAACGGACATGTCGTGACCTATACCATCTGCGGCGGCCGGGTGTTGAACATCGTCGCGGTCAGCGAAGCCGCCGACTGGATGGAGTCATCCTGGCATTTGCCCAGTAATCGCGACGAGCTGTTGCGCACGTTCAGCGGCTGGCATCCCGAGCTGCTGCGCATTCTGTCCTGCGCGCGAAACGTGCTGAAATGGGGCTTGTTCGATCGGGATCCGATGCCGCGCTGGTCGCTGGGGCATATCACGCTGCTGGGCGATGCGGCGCATCCCATGCTGCCGTTCCTGGCCCAGGGCGCCGCCATGGCCATGGAGGACGGATATGTGCTGGCCAGCGTCCTGGCGGCCAATGCCGGCGATATCCCCCAGGCGCTGCGGTTATACGAGGCGGAACGGCTGCCGCGCACCAGCCGGGTCCAGCTTTCGGCGCGCGAGCGGGGCCGGCTGTATCATTTGTCCTCGCCGTGGCAGCAGTTCCGGCGTGATTTCAGCTACAAGGTCAAGGCCCTGATGAATCCCCATGCGTCCGGCCTGGAAGCTCACTGGGTCTTCGCCTACGATGCCACCGCCTTCAGCCCGCCCGCGGCCACGCCGCCCGATGCGCCGGCGACCGCCACGCGTTCTGTTATGGGATAGGGGGATGTCGCCGGCGCCCTCCGGTCAGCGGGGTCCGGCGCCGTCGCCTGCCCCGGTTGACGTGTTACCCGCCGGCGGCGGCATTGGCCGGCTGGCTTGCCGTCATGGCAACCTGCGGTTAGAATAACCCTACTTTTTCAGTAGCTATCGCCGCCGCAGCGGCAAAAAGGGCGAACGTGGCCATCGACAATCAATCGCGCCAGGGTCTGGACGGCGCGGAGCTTACGCTGTTAAGACGCCTGCATCTCGCATCGGTGGTGGAAGGCTATACGCTGGTTATCCTGGTGTGCATTGCCGTGCCGTTAAAACACCTCGCCGGCTTTCCTCAGGTGAGTGCGGCGATGGGGCCGATCCACGGACTGGCTTTTCTGTTTTACGCCTGGATGGTGGTGAATACCGCCGCCGGCGGTATGTGGCGTAAAGCCCAGGTGGCGCGCCTGCTGATCCTGGCTTTTATCCCTTTCGGGACGTTTTTTAACGTGGGCATGATTAAACGGCGTGAAGCCGGGCCGGGCGTGGATGGCGTGCCGGTTAAGGAGAAACGGATATAATGACCTATATGCTGATAAAGGCGCTGCATCTGGTGGCGTTCACGCTGTGGATAGGCGGTATGCTGCTGCTGGCGGTGGCGATGACCGCCTGGAAACACACTCCCGCCGCCGAGCGCGCGCCCGGCCTGCGGCTATTCAGCGCCGTGCAGCGTTTTAACCAAACCGTGACGCTGCCGGCCATGATCGTCACCTGGCTTTCCGGGCTGGCGCTGACCCTGATGGGCAATTGGCCGCCGTCCCTGTCGCTTATCATCAAGGTCATCTTTGTGCTGGCGTTATCGGCGCTGCACGGTATGCAGTCGGGATCGCTGCGCCGCAGCCTGGGCCGCGCCGAACTGACGGCCCCGGCCATCCTGCGCCACGCCGCCGCCTTTACCCTGGTGGCGCTTATCGCCTGCGTGCTGCTGATCGTGCTGCAGCCGCTGTAGCGCGGGCAACGCCGCGCATCGCGGCGGGCGATTACCCGGCTTTCAGTACGGCGGCCACCGTATCCCTGATGGGCGTGGTGGCGCGGCCTATCAGCCGGCTCAACTGCCGGCCATCGTCAAACAGCCCGCCCTGCGACGCGCCGGCATCAGAATCAGCCAGCAGCGCGGCAACCGGCCCGGGCAGTCCCGCCTGGCTGAGCAGCGCCTGGTATTCCGATGGCGGCAGGTCGACATATTTCACCGCCACGCCGGACTGGCGGGTAATTTCCGCCGCCAGTTCGGACAGGGTATAGGCGCTGTCCCCCGCCAGTTCATACACTTTACCGGCCTGGCCGTCCAGGGTTAATACCTTTGCCGCCGCAGCGGCAAAGTCGGCGCGCGCGGCCGAGGCTATCCTGCCGTCGCCGGCGCTGCCCGCCAGGGCGTGGTGGGCCAGGGCGGCGGGGACGCCGGCGGCATGGTTTTCGTTGTACCAGCCGTTGCGCAGCAGCACGACCGGCAGGCCGGAATCACGCAGCAGCGCTTCGGTTGCGCGGTGCTCTTCGCCAAGTCCCAGCGGGCTGGTATCGGCATGCAGCAAGCTGGTGTAAGCCAGTAATTCCACCCCGGCGCGTTTGGCGGCGTCGATCGCGGCGCCATGCTGGCGCGTGCGCTGGCCGAGTTCGCTTGAGGAGATCAGCAGCAGTTTCGTCGCGCCCTTAAACGCGCTGTCCAGCGTCTCGGGCCGGTCATAATCGGCCTGGCGCACGTTAACGCCGCGCGCCGCCAGATCCTGCGCTTTTTGCGGCGAGCGCACGGCGGCCACCAGATCCGCGGCCGGATGGGTTTTTAACAGTTCAGCTATCACTAAACGGCCCAGTTGGCCGGTCGCGCCTGTAATAACAATCATCATTTTCTCCTTTGGGCTTCAGAAAGAGCATCATATCCCCTATACTTACTTAAAGTAAGTACTAACAAAAAGGTAAGTATATGAATTTTCAGGCGGCACCCAAATCCACGCTGGCGCGGCAAATGCAGCGCGGCGAATTGCTTGACGTCAATTGCCCGTCGCGGGAGGTGTTGAAACACCTGACCAGCCGCTGGGGCGTACTGGTGCTGATCGCCTTGTCGCAAGGTACCCATCGTTTTAGCGAGCTGCGCCGTAAAGTGGGCGGCGTCAGTGAAAAAATGCTGGCGCAGACCCTCTCGTGCCTGGAGGAGGACGGCCTGGTCATCCGCCAATCCCTGCCGGTGATGCCGCCCCATGTGCAATATAGCCTTAGCGGGCTGGGACTGGAGGTCGGCGCTATCGTGGAACACCTGGCCGACTGGATAGAAACCCATTTGCCGCAGATTATGCAGGCGCGGCAGGCAAAACCGGCGCGGCGGGAAGCGGATGCCCTGGCCGTGCCTGATGCCGCAATGGTCAGCCGCACCGGCAGCGCGCGGCGCTAATAAGACATTTCGCCATATTTTTCACGATATTCCTTGGGCGTGATATCAAACCCTTTTTTAAATACCGAATAAAAATATTGCAAAGAAGGGTAGCCGCACATTTGCGAGACTTCATTGATGGTGAGCGACGTGGAGATCAATAAATTGCGCGCGCTCTCCAGCTTTTCCTCATGGATGACGTTATGAATTGTTTTACTGGTTTCGTCCTTAAACCGTTTTTCCAGGTTGGAGCGGGACATGCCCACCACGTCCAGCACCTGCTCGACCTTGATGCCCTTGCAGGCATGATAGCGGATATAATGCATCGCCTGTATCACCGCCGGATCGCGCAGCGAGCGGAAGTCCGTCGAGCGGCGCTCCATGACTTTCAGCGGCGGCACCAGAATCCGCTGCAGCGGCAGCCGTGATTTATTCAGCAACTGGTGCAGCAGCTTGGCGGCCTGGTAGCCCATCTGGCGGGTGCCCTGGGCGACGGACGATAAGGCTACCCGGGAAAGGCACCGCGCCAGCTCTTCATTATCGATGCCGATAATGCACAGTTTTTCCGGCACGGCGATATTCAGGTGTTCACATACCTGCAGCAGATGGCGGGCGCGGGCATCGGTTACCGCGATGATGCCGGTTTGCGGCGGCAGCGACTGCAGCCAGTCGGCCAGCCGGTTTTGGGCATGCTGCCAGTTATCCACCGCGGTTTCCACGCCCTGGTAGACTATCGGCTGGTAATACTCATCCGCCGTTAGTTTGCGAAACGCCTGCTCGCGTTCGTGTGACCAGCGCTTGCCGCTGCTGGCCGGCAGGCCGTAAAAAGCAAACCGGTTCAGGCCTTTTTCCTTCAGGTGCAAAAAAGCGCTGGCCACCAGCGCATGGTTATCGGTGGCGATATAGTGCACCGGCGGATATTCCTCGGCATGCTGGTAAGAGCCGCCGACGCCGACAATCGGCACCTTGGCCTCGCTGAGCAGCAGTTCAATTTCCTTATCGTCGTAATCGGCAATCACGCCGTCGCCCAGCCACTCTTCAATACGGTTGATACGGCAGCGGAAATCATCTTCGATAAAAATATCCCAATCGCACTGCGACGCCTGCAAATACTCGCCCACCCCCTCGATAACCTGGCGGTCGTACACTTTATTGGCATTAAATAATAGAGTTATACGATAACGTTTTTCAAACATACGGTGGGTTCTCACGAAAATCTGCCGAAGGCCAGCATATACCTTTGAACAATCAGAAAGAATTGACCGGATGTGCGCCAGCTAGCAAATTCATTATAAAGTGCGGGCGAGGCTCTACTCGCCCAAATGCGCCACCTGCTGGTAGAACCGGCGGAATACTTTCCGTTGCTCCGCATAAGCCTCGTGCCGCTCCTTATCCGGCGTATAGCGGGCCTCCAGCGGCAGCGCGGGCAGCATGTCCGCCCAGGACGTCCCGGGGTGGCAGCTAAGCTGCGCCAGACGCGCCGCGCCCAGCGCCGGACCGACGTCGCCGCCGGTGCGGTAGTCCAGCGCCTCGCCGCTGACATCGGCCAGCAGCTGCCGCCAGTATTCGCTGCGCGCCCCGCCGCCAATCAGCGTGATGCTGTCCGGCCGCAGGCCGGTGCCGTGCAGGGCGTCCATACCGTCCGCCAGGCCGAAGCTGACGCCTTCCACCACCGCGCGCGCCAGGTCGGCCGGGCCGTGTTCATGGGTCAGCCCCCAAAACGCGCCGGTGGCGTTGGGATTATTGTGCGGCGTGCGTTCGCCGGAAAGATAGGGTAAAAACCACACCGGCGCCGCGCCGGGGCGGGACTGCGCGGCGGCTTCCAGCAGTGCCGGCACGCTGCCGATGCCGGTCAGGCGGGCAGCCCAGTCCAGGCAGGATGCGGCGCTGAGCATGACCGACATCAGATGCCAGGTCCCCGGCAGCGCATGGCAAAAACTGTGCACCGCCTGCTCGGGATTGCTGAGAAACCCATCGCTGACGGCAAAATAAACGCCGGAGGTGCCAAGCGACAGCATGGCCTGTCCCCGGCGATACAGGCCGACGCCGATGGCCCCGGCCGCGTTGTCGCCGCCGCCGGCCACCACCGGCACCGCGGCCATGCCCCAGCTTGCCGCCACCTGCGGCAACAGGGTGCCGGTCGCCTGGTTGCCCTCGAACAACCGCGGCATCTGCGCCCGGGACAGCCCACAGGCGCCCAGCAGCGCATCGCTCCAGTCGCGGCGCCCGACATCCAGCCACATCGTCCCCGCCGCATCGGACATATCGGTGGCGAAATCCCCGGTTAGACGCAGCCTGAGGTAGTCTTTCGGCAGCAGGACCTTATCCACTTGCGCAAAGATCTGCGGTTCCTGTTCGCGCACCCAGCGCAGCTTGGGGGCGGTAAAACCGGGCATCATCAGGTTGCCGGTAATATCCCGGGAACGGGGCACGTCGTCTTCCAGCGAGCGGCACTGGGCAAAGCTGCGCCCGTCGTTCCACAAAATGGCCGGGCGCAATACCCGCTGCTGCTTATCGAGCAACGTCGCGCCGTGCATTTGGCCGGTCAGCCCGAGGGCGCGCACCCCGCTCAGATCATGCCGGGCGGCCAGGGCGCGCATGGCGCTGTCGGCCGCCCGCCACCACTGCTCCGGGTCCTGCTCGGACCACAGTGGCCGGGGCCGGGAAACGGTCAGGGGTTCCGTATGGCTGCCCAGAATATGCTGCGCCTCGTCCAGCAGAATGGCTTTCACGCCGGAGGTGCCCAAATCTATGCCGATATACATACGCTATCCTTCTGAATTGTCACCGCGCCGCCCCCGCGTTGGCGGGGGCGGCGCGGGTTGACTATAGCGGCCGTCCGCCAGCGCGGACGCCGGGATCGCCGCCGGAGACGTTAGCTGAACAAGACCTGGTTGACGATATTTTCCAGCAGTTCCTGCTGTCCGCTGCGATGCTCCGGCGCCAGGGCGTGCTTGCCGGCGTACTGGGCCAGCTCGGCAAGGGAAAGGTTGCCCTGCAGTATCCGCTGCCCCAAATCGCCGTTCCAGCCCGCGTAGCGCGCCTTCACCATCTGCTCCAGGCGACCGTCTTCGATGAGCTTCGCCGCCACTTTCAGCGCCAGCGCCATGGTATCCATGCCGCCGATATGGCCGTGGAACAGATCGTATTTATCGGTGCTTTGCCGGCGTACCTTGGCATCGAAATTCAGTCCGCCGGTCGTGAAGCCGCCGGCCTTGAGGATTTCATACATCACCAGCGCATTTTCCTCCACGCTGTTGGGGAACTGGTCGGTATCCCAACCGGACTGCGGATCGCCGCGATTGGCATCTACCGAACCAAAGATCCCGAGTGCTATGGCGGTGGCGATTTCATGATGGAACGTATGCCCGGCGAGCGTGGCGTGGTTGGCCTCGACGTTAACCCGGATCTCTTTTTCCAGGCCGAACTGTTTTAAAAAGCCGTACACCGTGGCGACGTCATAGTCGTACTGGTGTTTGGTCGGCTCCTGGGGTTTGGGTTCGATAAGCAGCGCGCCCTGGAAACCGGTTTTGTGTTTATGTTCCACCACCATTTGCATAAAGCGGCCGATCTGCTCGCGTTCCTGGCGTAAATCGGTGTTCAGCAGCGTTTCATAGCCTTCGCGTCCGCCCCACAGCACGTAATTTTCCCCGCCGAGTTTGCGGGTGGCGTCCATGGCGCTGTTGACCTGGGTGGCGGCCCAGGCGAAGATTTCTGGATCCGGACTGGTGGCCGCGCCGGCGCCGTAACGCGGATGGCTAAAGCAATTCGCCGTGCCCCACAGCAGCTTGATGCCGGTCTGCTGCTGCTTTTGCGCCAGCACGTCGGTCAATATGGCGAAGTTATTCAGATAGTCTTTGATGGTGGGACTGTCCGGCAGGATATCAATATCATGGAAACAGTAATAAGGCGCGCCCAGTTTGCTGAAAAATTCAAAGGCCACATCGGTTTTCAGCCGCGCCTGGGCCAGCGCGTCTCCCGCGTGCTGCCAGGGACGGTCGAAAGAACCCACGCCGAACATATCGGTGCCGCCCCAGCAGAAGGTATGCCAGTAACAGACGGCAAAACGCAAATGGTCCTCCATGCGTTTACCCAAAATCTTTTCGTCGGCGTTATAGTGATGAAACGCCAGCGGATTGGTGCTTTGCGTACCTTCAAAACGGATTTTTTCAACTTGATCAAAGAATTGAGACATAATGACTCCTTGGAAACACCAGGTCCGTTCTGAAGCGGACGGGATTTATCAGGCCGGCGGGTAAATATGACGGCACAATAAGCAAATCTGTGCTTGATTCTGGTAATAACGCCCGGCGCGATCAATTACGTTATTTCACATCGCCATTCATGAAATTATTAATTGTGCGCGGGATCACAAGGAATAGGGGATAAAAGCGCTTTTTGGCGGGGAAAATACGGAAGTTAATGTTTGGCCGGCCTTAACCTCACCGGCAAAATAAGGCGCAGCTCACAGAATACGCATTTGAGTAAAATATCATAATGCCGTTGTGAAAATTTGCAATTGCCGCTGCTGATTTCCGACCCTAATACTACATGGGTTAACTCTGTCGCCTCTTGGGCGCCCCTACGCAACATTATTTGTAAAGGTTTGATTCTTATCCGTTGCTCGGCAAGTTCCATTGCTGAATTTGTTCTTATAAAAGTAACATAAGGAATTAAAATGAAACTGAAAACTCTCCTGCTTTCCGCCTGCGCGGCGCTGGTATTGCTAAGCCAGCCGGGCATGGCCAAACAAATCAAGATCGGCATGGCGGTGGACGACCTGCGTCTGGAACGCTGGCAAAAAGACCGCGATATTTTCGTCGCCAAGGCCAAATCACTGGGTGCCGATGTTTTTGTTCAATCCTCCAACGGCAATGAAGAAACGCAAATGTCACAAATAGAGAATATGATCAATCGCGGCGTTGACGTGTTGGTGATTATTCCTTACAACGGACAAGTGTTAAGCAATGTTATTGCCGAAGCGAAACGGGAGGGCATAAAAGTCCTCGCTTATGATCGAATGATAAATAATGCTGATGTGGATTTTTATATTTCCTTTGATAACGAAAAAGTCGGGCAACTGCAGGCGCAAAGCCTGGTTAAGCGGGTGCCGCAAGGTAATTATTTCCTGATGGGCGGCTCGCCGGTGGATAATAACGCCAAAATGTTCCGCGCCGGCCAGATGACGGTGCTTAAACCCTTGATTGACAGCGGTAAGATAAAAATCGTCGGCGACCAATGGGCCGACGGCTGGTTACCTGAAAACGCCCTGAAAATCATGGAGAATGCCCTGACCGCCAATAACAATAAAATTGACGCGGTAGTGGCCTCCAACGATGCCACCGCCGGCGGCGCCATCCAGGCGCTGGCCGCCCAGGGGCTGGCCGGCAAAGTGGCCATCTCGGGCCAGGATGCGGATCTGGCCGGTATTCAGCGGATTAACCAGGGCACCCAGACCATGACGGTGTATAAACCGATCAAGCAGCTGGCCTCCACTGCCGCCGAGATAGCGGTTCAATTGGGCAATGGTGAAAAACCCAAGTCCAACGCCTCCCTTAACAATGGCCTCAAGGACGTCCCCTCCTATTTGCTGACGCCGATCTCGGTGGATAAAAGCAACATAGAGAGCACGGTCATCGCCGATGGTTTCCACAAGAAATCCGATCTGAACTAATCCGCCTGAACGCCGGCTGTCGTCTGTGACGTTAACTGAACCGGGCCGCGCTAAACAGCGGCCCGGTTGCGGAGGTTGATTATCGTGGCATCAAATTTGCTGGAAATGAAAAATATCACCAAGCGGTTCGGCCAGGTCAAGGCGGTGGATAATGTGTCCCTGACCATCGAGGCCGGCCAGGTGCTGTCGCTGTGCGGCGAAAACGGCTCGGGTAAATCGACGCTGATGAAAGTGCTGTCGGCGGTGTATCCGCACGGCACCTTCGAGGGCGAGATCCTGTTCGGCGGCGAACCTCTGGTGGCGCACGGGGTACGCGATACCGAACAAAAGGGCATCGCCATTATTCATCAGGAGCTGGCGCTGGTGAAACAAATGACGGTACTGGAGAATATTTTCCTCGGCACCGAGTGGGCGAAATACGGCGTCATGGATTATGACAATATGTACCTGCGCTGCCAGCGGATGCTGGCGCAGGTCAAACTCAATATCGACCCCGACACGCGGGTCGGCGAACTGGGCCTGGGCCAGCAGCAGCTGGTGGAAATCGCCAAGGCGCTCAACAAGCAGGTCCGCCTGCTGATCCTGGACGAGCCCACCGCGTCGCTCACCGAAAGCGAGACCGCCATCCTGCTCGATATCGTCGACGATTTGCGCAATCACGATATCGCCTGCATTTATATTTCCCATAAACTTAATGAAGTCAAAGCCATATCGGACATGATCTGCGTCATTCGCGACGGCAGGCATATCGCCACGCGTCCGGCCGCGGGCCTGAGCGAAGAGGCGCTGATCACCATGATGGTGGGCCGCGAACTGACGGAGCTTTATCCCCATGAGCCTCACGTGATTGGCGAGGAAATCCTGCGGGTGGAGGGCCTGACAGCCTGGCATCCGGTCAATCAGCATATCCGCCGCGTCAATAATGCCGCCTTCAGCCTGCATAAAGGGGAAATCCTCGGCATCGCCGGGCTGGTGGGATCGGGTCGTACCGAACTGGTGCAGTGCCTGTTCGGCAGTTATCCGGGGCGCTGGGAGGGCACGATCCTGCTCCATGGCGCGCCGGTACGTTTCGCCAACTGCCGCCAGGCAATGCGCAGGGGGATAGCCATGGTGCCCGAGGATCGTAAAAAGGACGGCATCGTGCCGGTGATGAGCGTCGGCGCCAATATTACCCTGGCGGCGCTCAACCAATTCACCGGCGGGTTCGGCATGGTGGACGAGGCCGCCGAGCAGGCCGCGGTGCGTGACGCCATCGGGCGGCTGAAGGTGAAAACCGCTTCCCCGGAACTGGCCATCGGCCGGCTTAGCGGCGGCAACCAGCAAAAAGCCATCCTGGCGAAATGTCTGCTGCTAAACCCGGACATCCTGATACTCGACGAGCCGACCCGCGGTATCGATATCGGCGCCAAGCAGGAAATCTACCTGCTGATTAATCAATTGGTGCGCCAGGGCATCGCCGTCATCGTGGTGTCCTCGGAATTACCCGAGGTGCTGGGCATCAGCGATCGGGTGCTGGCGATGCACCAGGGTGTCATTAAAGCCTCACTTATCAACCGCAACCTGACCCAGGAACAGGTCATGGAAGCGGCGCTCAGGAGTGATTCCCATGTCTAAAATTATTCACACCGACGGTGCGGCGATTGCCGGCGGCAGGCGGAAGTCCCTCAACCTGCAGGTGTTCGTCATGCTGGCCGCCATCGTGGTCATCATGCTGTTTTTCACGTTTACCACCGAAGGCTCGTACCTGAGCGCGCGCAATATTTCCAACCTGCTGCGCCAGACCGCCATTACCGGCATTCTCGCGGTCGGCATGGTATTTGTCATCATCTCGGCGGAGATCGATCTGTCGGTCGGCTCCATGATGGGATTGCTGGGCGGGGCGGCGGCGATTTTCGACGTCTGGCTGGGATGGCCGCTGCCGCTGACCATCGCAGTGACCCTGGTGCTCGGGTTGCTGCTCGGCGCCTGGAACGGCTGGTGGGTGGCGTACCGCAAGGTGCCTTCGTTTATTGTCACCCTGGCGGGCATGCTGGCGTTTCGCGGCATTTTAATCGGCGTCACCAACGGGACCACGGTATCGCCCACATCGCCCGCCATGTCGCAGATCGGGCAAAGCTATCTGCCGGGCGGCGCGGGGTTCGGCATCGGGTTTATCAGCCTGGTGCTGTTTATCGCCTGGCAATGGCGCCGGCGCGGCAATCGCCAGCGTCTGGGATTGTCCGTGCCGGCCAAGACCTGGGATATGACGCGCCAGGCTATTACCGCCGTGGTGGTATTGGGCGCCATTTATTTGCTTAACGACTACCGTGGCGTGCCCACGCCGGTGCTGATGCTGGTGGCGCTGATGCTGGCCGGCCTGTTTATGGCGTCCCGCACCGCCTTCGGCCGGCGCGTCTATGCCATCGGCGGCAATATTGACGCCGCCCGGCTTTCCGGCGTGAATGTCGAGCGCACCAAGCTGGCGGTATTCGCCATCAACGGCCTGATGGTGGCGATTGCCGGGCTTATCCTCAGTTCCCGCCTTGGCGCCGGATCGCCGTCGGCGGGCAATATCGCCGAACTGGACGCCATCGCCGCCTGCGTCATCGGCGGCACCAGCCTGGCCGGCGGCGTCGGCAGCGTGGCCGGCGCGGTAATGGGCGCGTTTATCATGGCGTCGCTGGATAACGGCATGAGCATGCTTGACGTGCCCACGTTCTGGCAATATATCGTTAAAGGGGCCATCCTGCTGCTGGCGGTTTGGATGGATACCGCCACCAAAAAACGGGTGTAAGGTCTGTTTCTGCGCCACGGGCCGCCGGCGGGCGGCCCGTTTTTTTATTCATTAACGGTACGCGTTTTTATGGCGTAAAGTTAAACGCAGATTAAATAATATTAAAAAACACACCCAGTAGATTGACGCTTTTATTAATGCCTTCTTAAATCAATAAGAGGATAATCCTGTTTATAAGTATAATGATTTTCAATCAGTTAGCGTGATTAATATATAGTAATTAATAATTAATAGACAAATTAAATAATATATTGCAAGGCATAGTGGTTTTTTACTCCCTCCACCGAGATAATCCGCTGATGATCCTGAGTGAGTTTGTTAACGATATAAAAGCCAATCCTGTTGCCTCCCTGTTGGCGATCGTTATTACCGCCATCGGTTTTGCCACGACCTTCTTAATTCTGCTGCTCTTTATCGACGATGTTAAAATAGACCGGTTTTATCCCGGCGCTGAACGCCTTTACCGCATCGAAACCCTGTTTTGCCCACCCAACGGCGATAAGGTGCGTTCCGCCCAGGCCCCGCTGCCGTTGCTTGACGCGCTGCGCAAACAACCGGGGATTGACCGCGTCGTCTATGCCCTGCGGCTGTTTACTACCGTTCGCAGCGAGGGGCGGTTTGTCCATCGCGTACCGGTGTTCGCGGTCAGCGCAGGCTTCCTGACGCAGCTCAATCCCTACCGCCAAGCCCCCGCCTTGCTTGCGGCGAACGAAATTTATATCACGCCGGCCTTTAACCGCCGGTATCTCGGCCTGGCGTCCCCCGTGGGCAAGACTATCGATCTGGGCGACAAAGGCCGGTTTGTGATCAAGGGCGTGCTTGAACCCCGTTCCGACAGCAGCATCGATATGCCGGCGGTCATTGCCTTCTCACCGGCGGCGATGGCGGGTTATCACGATAAGCGGAGAGACTGGTATCACAGCCACCTGTTTATTTTTATCAGGACCGCCCCGGCCGCGCCGTTTGATAACGCTCTGCTGGATAAACTGGTCGGGCTTCACGCCCCGCCGCTATCCGGGACGCCCATTACTCCCACGGCATTCATTCACCTGCGCGCCAAACCTATCCAGCAGATGCATTATGACGACGGTTATGCCGATGACATGGCCGCGACTATCGCCAAACCCTTGCTGCATGCCCTGTATGCGGCCGCGTTGTTTGTGCTGCTGACCACGGCGGTAAACTATTTTAACGTCAATGCCATCATTAACGCCGCCAAACGGCGCAGCCTGAATATCAAACGCGCGCTGGGCGCGTCGGATAAACAGCTTGCCGCCGAGTCGGTGGCGGTTATCGTGCCGCAGTTTGCCGTCATCTGCGCGCTGGCGCTGTTGATATTGTTCGGGGCGTCCGCCATGTCGCCTTACGTCCTGGCGCTGATATCACATCACAGCGCCGTATTGCTGGCCGCGCTGTTCCTGGCGGTGCTGCTGCTTATCGGCTGCGTGGTGATCGCCGCGCATGTGCTTTATTTCTGCTGTTTTGTTGTATCCGCCGGCGCGGGACGGGCAAATCACCGCCACGAAACCACCGCGGCCTATTACCTCAACCGGCTTACCCTGGTGACGCAACTGCTGATCTCGGGCGTCCTGGTCTACTCCTGGGCCGGTACGGCGGCGCAGAACCGTTACGTCATGCAAGCCGATTTCGGCTATCGCCAAAAGAACCTGCTGACGTTTGAACCCAGCGAACGGCTCCATTCGCTTGAAAGCGTGCGCGCGCTGCAAAACCGCCTCAAAGAGGACGCCGGCAGCGCCAATATCGCCTTGAGCAACTGGCGCCCGTTTGATATGACGCCTACCGCGCTCATTATCCAGCATGCCCGCCAGCAGGCCAAGGATCAGTTCGTGACCGTCAGCGCTCTCGACGTCGACCCTCACTTTACCCGGGTATGGGGCCTTGAAACCCTGGGCGGCGGAGAAAATGCCATTGCCGTAAGCGCCGATCCGGCGGTGCGCCATGTGATTGCCACCCGGGCCTTTATCGGGCTGATGGGGCTGTCTTCCTATGATGAAGCGCTTAACACGACCTTCTACGCCGAGGTGGACGGCGGGAGGCGCCGGCTGCGCGTGCTGCGCGTCGTCGATAACTTTTATCCGGGCGAGCGTACCCGCCAGCCGCCGCCGCTGATGCTGTTCATTAACGATCGGGTGGAAAAGTATGCCGCTATCGGGTTTTCCACCGCGGCGCAACGGGATCGCATCATCTCCGCGCTCAGCGGTTATGGCCTGGCGGACCTGCAGGTGCGCACGGTGGAAGAGCTGCATGCCGAACACTATAAAAACAGCCTGTTGATCCAGGACGTCATCAGGCTGGTGGCTTCTCTTTCCCTGTTCCTGATGCTGGTCAGCGCGATGGTCATCGGGCTGTCGGAGGCCCGGCGGCTCAATCAGACCCTGATGATCATGGCGGCGGTGGGCGGCTCGGTGTCTACCAGCGCGGTCTTTTTCCTGCGGCAAAACATGCTGGCGCTGACGCTGACGTTGTCGCTATCCCTCGGCATCGGGGTTGTGCTCCTGCGGCGCTGGCTGGGCCAATTCGACGTGGTCACCGGTCTGGCCCTTACCTATGCCTTCGCCGCCCTGATGCTCCTGGGCCTGGCGGTGATGGCGGTGATGGTCGCGACCCTGCTGGCCGGTGGCGGCCGGCTGGCGCGCCTGCGGCGAGGGCCACGGCTATGGACGTAAAACTGGATAAAAAGCCCGCCCTGCTTCCGGGCGCCGGATGGATCGCCTGGATCGCCGCCGCGCTGTTGATCCTGCTGTGCGCAGGGCTCTATAAGCTGGCCACCACCGATAATTACCTGCGCCTGCCGTTGGCGAGCGTGGCCTTGCATCCGGTGACGCGCGGGGCCTATACCGACACCCTGGTTACCCGCGCCATCGCCCTCCCCAACGAAAGCGTTATCGTTTCCACGGAGCGCGGAGGGAAGGTGGTCGATATCTATAAAGCCTCTTCCGATTATGTCAAAAAAGGCGAAATTATCGCCCGCCTGTCCAATTATGATTTTGTCCTGCAGGTCACCTCGCGCATCGCCGACGCCACCGAACAGATCAATAATCTGCGCAATATGCGCATGTTATTGGAACGCAACAGCCGCGACACCAAGCTTGAGCTGCAGAAATCCCATTACAACCGGCAGAAGCTGGTCAAGGACATCCGGCGCAATAAAAAGCTGTTTGAAAAAGCCATTATCGAAAAGGCTAAATATGAAGACCTGCTGGATGAGTTAGCGCATTGGGAAAAAACCTGCGCCATTTTGTCCGGACACGATCGGCAGCAGGACCAAATACTGCCGCAGCAGTTCCAGGAAATTGATCGCTCCATCAAACGCCTGGGCAAACTGGTGGATTTGATCAAGGGCGGCCTGGAGCAGCTGATTATCGTCTCGCCCATCGACGGCACCCTCTCATCGCTGGATATCAAAATCGGCCAGCAGATTAAACCCGGCGACAAGGTTACCATGGTCGACAACCTGCATTCCTACTACTTTGAAGCCGATTTCAGTGAATATTACCTGGATAAAATCAAGCCCCAGGCCAATGTCATGGCGCAGGCCGGCGGCATCGAAATCCCCCTGGCCATTGAATCGGTATCCTCGGCGGTGGACAACGGTAAGTTCAAGGCCAGGCTCCGGCCGTCCCAGCCCCAGCAGATTGCCCTGAAGCGCGGGCAATCCATCGATCTGCATGTGTTTCTGAGTACGCAGCAGGACGCGCTGCTCGTCCCTTCCGAAGCGGTGTTTTTCAACGAGGGCCAGGCGCTGGTCTATGTGTTTGATGAAAACGATCGGCGGGCGGTTAAGACGCCGGTGCGGTTAAAGCGGCAGGGCGCGGCACAGGCGGAAATACTCGGCGGGCTTGCCGAAGGGCAACGGGTGGTGACCTTCGCGGATAATGATTACGAAAAATCCAATATCATTGAGTTTGATTGATATGATTACCCTGGAAAGAGGCGGTAAGTTCTACACCACCAAGACCATCAAGACCCTGGCGCTGAACGCGGTAAGCCTTAACGTCGGGGCGGGTGACTTTCTTGCCGTCATGGGGCCGTCCGGTTCAGGCAAATCCACCCTGCTGAACGTGCTGGGAATGTTCGAACCCCTTGATGAAGGCCGTCTGACCCTGGCCGGCGAAAACGTCGCCGCCCTGGGTTATGCGCAGAAAATCGCCTTACGACGGCGGCTTATCGGCTATATATTCCAATCGTTTAACCTGATCCCTTCCATGTCGGTCTATGACAACGTGGTTCTGCCGCTGAAATACCGCGGCGTGGCGAAGGCGGAGCGCCGGCGGCGGGTTGATCAGATCCTGGCGGTATTCGGCCTGACGCATCGCGCCGGGCATTATCCGGCGCAGCTGTCCGGCGGCCAGCAGCAGCGGGTGGCCATTGCCCGCGCCATGGTGTCCCGCCCCGGCCTGATACTGGCGGATGAACCCACCGGCAACCTGGACAGTAAGAACAGCCGCGACGTGCTGGAACAGCTGAAAAACATCAACCGGGAAGGCACGACCGTGGTGATGGTGACGCATTCGCAGGAGGCGTCGAGTTATGCCAACCGGGTGCTGACCATGCGCGACGGGCGTCTTGCATAATGCCGGCGCGGGCATGGCGATAAAAGCCATTGGCATAACGGCATACATTAAAAAGCAAGCTTCAGGGGGTTTAACCGCCGCGGGCATGCCACCCTAATCATCAGTCTGGTCACCACCTGGCCGTAGCGATATGATGAAACCAAAGGGGCTTTGCCATGAAACCAGGTAACACTGCATCCATGATACCCACCGAGCAGGACCCGCGCTGGCAGGCCATCGTCGCGCGCGATAAAGCCGCCGACGGCCGGTTTGTTTATGCCGTCAGGACCACTGGGATATTCTGCTCGCCATCCTGCCCGTCGCGCCTGCCTCTGGCGGCGAATGTGCTGTTTTTCGCCAATGCCGAAGACGCGTTGCGGGCGGGCTTCCGTCCCTGCAAACGCTGCCGCCAGGGCCGGCCTTCGCTAGCGGCGGAACAGGCGGCGAAAATCCAGCTGGCCTGCCGTTATATTGACGGGGCTGAGGGGATGCCGACACTGGCGGAGCTGGCGCAACAGGCCGCCTTAAGCCCGTTCCATTTCCACCGGTTATTTAAGTCCGTTACCGGCCTGACGCCGAAAGCCTATGCCGTGGCCCGGCGTAACCAGCGGGTGCGGCAACGGCTTGCGGGCGACGCCTCGGTGACCGACGCGGTGCTGGAGTCCGGCTTTAACTCCCAGGGCCGTTTTTACGCCGGAGCCGATGCGCTGCTGGGGATGACGCCCACCGCTTACCGGGCGGGAGGGAAGGGCGTTGCTATCGTCTTTGCGGTCGGGCGTTGCTCGCTGGGTGATATCCTGGTCGCCCAGAGCGCGCGCGGCATCTGCGCCATCCTGTTGGGCGACGATGCGCAGCGGCTGGTGGAACAGTTGCAGGATACCTTCCCCCACGCGGCGCTGGCGGGGGACGATGAGGCCTTTGCCCGGCGGATGGCGCTGGTGGTGGGGTTTGTCGATGCGCCGGCCCTTGGCCTGGACCTGCCGCTGGATATTCGCGGCACCGCCTTCCAGCAGCGCGTCTGGCAGGCCCTGCGGGATATCCCGCCCGGGCGCACGGCCAGCTACCTGGAGGTGGCGAAACGCATCGGTTCGCCCGCCGCGGTGCGCGCCGTGGCGGGCGCCTGCGCCGCCAATATGCTGGCGGTGGCCATACCCTGCCATCGGGTGGTGCGCAGCGACGGGGCGTTATCCGGCTATCGCTGGGGGGTGGACCGCAAACGGCTGCTACTGGATAAGGAGGCCAAAGGCTAAGCGGCGTGACGCCACGATCGGCGGCCATATAATACCCGCGATGAGCCAGCCGGGTCATCGCGATGCGGCCCGATGATGCCGGTATCCACCGCCGGCGGCGGCGGACGCCAACGACTTAGCGACGCGAGGAATGTCGCTACCGGTACCGGCGGCGAGGCGTGTTTCCGCTTATTTTGTCTTACCCGGCAGCGCCAGGATACCCCAGGTGATAATCCCCCCCGCCAGTCCCCAAAAAGCGCTGCCGATGCCGAAAAAACCGACGCCGGACGCGGTCAGTAAAAAGGTGACGATAGCGGCATCCCGGTGCGTCTCTTCCAGCAGGGCGCGATGCAGGCTGCCGGCAATGGTGCTCAGCAGCGCCAGCCCGGCGATGGTATGGATAAGCGCCGCGGGCAGGGCGCCGAACACCATGCCGATGGAGCCGCCGAACAGCCCGGCCAGCAGATAGGCCGCGCCCGCGGCGGCGGCGGCCATATACCGGCGCGCGGGGTCGGGATGGGCCTCCGGGCTCATGCAAATGGCGGCGGTAATCGCGGCGATGCATATGGAAAACCCGCCCAAGGGCGCCAGGATCAGCGACGCCAGCCCCGTCCAGGCGATCAGCGGCGAGGTCGGCACGCGATAGCCGGCGGCTTTCAGGGTGGCGATGCCCGGCGCGTTTTGCGAGGCCATGGTCACCAGAAAAAACGGCATGCCGACGCCCATCAGCGCGGAGAGGGTAAAATGCGGCATGATAAAATGCGGGGCGGCGAAGGTCAGCGGCTTACCGGCGAAGGCAATCTGGCCCTGCAGGCCGGCAACGGCCAGGCCGACGCCAAGCGCCGCCACGACGGCATAGCGCGGCGCCAGGCGCCGCGTCAGGAAAAAGGCCAGGCACATGCCCGCCGCCAGCACAAAATGACTTTGCAGCGCGATAAACGCATCCAGTCCGAAACGCAGCAAAATTCCCGCCAGCATCGCCGCCGAAATCGCTTGCGGAATATGCTGCATCAGCCGGGCGAACAGCCCGGTCACGCCACACAGTAAAATCAGTGCGCAGGCAAAGATAAAGACGCCGACGGCCTCGTTAATCGAGTAGCCCGGCAGGCTGGTGACCAGCAGCGCCGCGCCGGGCGTCGACCAGGCGGTGAGGATCGGCGCGCGGTAATACAGCGACAGGCCCAGCGAGGTTATGCCCATTCCCAGGCCCAGCATCGTCAGCCAGCCGCCGATTTGCTCAACGCTGGCCCCCGTGGCCTGGAGCGCCTGAAACACAATGGCCGCCGAGCTGGCATAGCCCACCAGTACGGCGATAAAACCGGCGATGACGGCGGAAAACGAGAGGTCGCGTAATGCGGAGCGAGGCGCCATGCTGATCATATCCTATTGCCGTGCAATGTTATAAATCACCGGGGCCATAGCGCCCCTGTTTCTGGTTGTGTTTTGCAATGTCGCCTTAAAACTTAACATTGTGCGCGACAACACTCAATCGCGAGCGACATACCGGGGAACGGCGAACGTGAAAACGCCGCTGGGAATGTAAAGCTACCGGTAGCATTTAGGTTATTTAATCAAGGTTTAGCCAGGATTGGCTATAATTCCACGATTATTATGAAATAGTCAGATTATGTGCTTATTTTTTGATAATGGCCATTAAATATATATAGTTGAACCGTTTGATTTATTTAAGGATGCTAATATATGAATGTGAATTTCCAATATGAGTCTTTTCAACTCAGTAACGTCATCATCATAAAAAACAATTCAGGTAACTCTGTCAACCTTACAGGCGAGGAAATAAAAAGTGTAATCGAAACGGGTTGCGAAAAAATAAATTTGCATAACTGTTTTACTCGCGCGGGTAATAACGACATTTATATCAAAAGCCAAAGCGGTGCTATATCCATCTCTGAAGGAGATATCCACTGTAATGTTCAATCTCAATCAGGAAAAATCAGCTGTGAACATGTTATTCTGTCTAACGTCGAAACCGACTCTGGAAAAATTAATTTAAAAAATGTCGAAAAGGCCGGATTTATAAAATCAATGTCAGGCAAGGTTACGCTTAATAACTCCATTGCGGACAGTGTGACTACCGCCAGTGGTAATTTGTCACTTGAAAACAAAAGCCATGTAAAAGGTGATGTCATTACTGCAGGCGTTTTTTCAATAAAAGACTCTGTCATAGATAAAACGTTGGAAATATGCTCGAATAATGTCACTATCGGTGCTAACTCAATCGTTAATGAAGTCTATATGAAAAAGTCTAATATAGAAGAAAATTTTATTAACTCTAATTACCAAAAAATCATTAGTATTAATGGAGTCAACTCTGGCAATATAAATATCATTGTTAGTGGCGTTAACTTCCCCCCCGGAAACTTAAACCTTGTTGGGGTAAATAATATTAGGTTCAGCACACAAAATCACGATTTTACCAGCGGACGCATAACTCAACCACAAGAAAATAGCATAACGATAGAAAATGACGCAGTGGTGAAATCATTGAGGTTTGACGGGGATGAATGCACCGTTATATTGAAAGGCAGCGCCCGTTTCGAAGGCGACCGCAATGTACCGGGGCTTACAGTCAAAAACGCATAACCCGCTTTGGCATCCGGTGCTGTTGACGGTAAAACGGCCTCATCGCGCGGCCGTTAACGGTATAACTCCCTCTCCGGTGATTGCAGATTCCGCCTGCTTCGCCAGTCGCCCAGCGTCAGGCTGGCCAGGCGCGCCACGCCCCGGTAGAACGGATGCTCCGTGCCTTGTTCCAGCAATGCCAGGTAGCGTCCCGACCAGGGCAATATATGCTGCGCCAGCAGGGCGTCCAGCACGCTTTCATTATTTTCCGCCAGCCAGGCGGCCAGCATCAGCAGCAGGCCGATATGGTCCTCCGGCTCGCCGTCCTGCTGCCGGGAGGCGATGCCTTCCTGCGCCAGCCAGCGGCGCAGCGCCACGGTGGATTCCCCAAACAGCACGCTTTCCTTATCGAGATAGACCGATCCCCAGGGCGGGGCGGGCAGGGCATAGGGGCCGATAAACAGATTTTGAAAGGTCTCCTCCAAAGCGTCATGCCAAGGCGCGGCCAGGCCCTGGCGAATCAGCGCCGCCGCGTCTTCGACGCCGCTCTCGACAGGCCATTCCCGCTCCCAGCCCGGGGCCGCCAGCGCTTTCAGCAGGCCGGCGTTGGGCGCCGACAGGGGCGGATAATACAGCAAGGCCCCCAGCGTGCGCCCGGTCAGGGCCATATTCACATCATTCATATCATCGCCCCTAACCGGCAATCGCCATGCCCACGGTCATATGCAGGCCGTAAAATACCGCCCGGCCGATCAGTTCGCCGCCGAGCACCAGCACCAGGCCCAGCGTAAGTCCCGCCAGCGGCGGCGTGTTGCCGCGCGCCACCGGCCACAGCCAGCAGGCGAGGCCCAGCGCCAGCAGCAGCACCCGTCCGGCCATCAGCAGGCCATAGTCGGGGATAAGCGCCGAGGCCTGCTGCACCGAACTGTGGATCGCGGCCAGCCCGGCGGCCTGCATCATCACCGCCGCCACGCTTATCATCACCGCGATAACGCTTATCCAGGGCAGGTAGCGCCAGCCCGGCCCGCGGATGCCCGCGGCCTGCAGCAGCAGGTAGCCCAGCAGCGGGCCGCCGATAAACACCGTCAGCACAAAGCCGAGCGGGGTATAGATATTATCCCAGGTGGGCACGGTATCAATCATATAGACCCGGCCCATGGCATAAAGAAATACCAGGCCCGACAGCGCGGTAATCACCAGCCAGATCTTGTTAAGCGCCCGGGGCATGTGGTTAAACACCGCCATCAGCCAGTAGATGCCGCCGAGGGCGAAAAACAGCGAACCGGTGGCGATTTCATTGCTCAGCGGCGAGGCGCCCAGGCGGTTAAGCGCGTTCATGGCGCGCATCGGCGAGCCCAGGTGCATCATCGAGGCGATAAATCCCAGCCCCATCAGCAGCCACAGGAAAAACATGGCCAGATGCACCCGCCGCGCCTGCTGCACCGTCAGGTTGCCGGCCAGCAGCACCATGGCCATCACCAGATAACCGCCGATTACGCTCTGGCCCGCCACGGTAAAAAACATCAGCGGCCATTCATGCCATCCGTTACCCATATCACACCTCCTTTGGATTGGCGAGAAAGCCGGTGGTGTCGCCCTGCGGGCGGCAATTGGCATTGGCTTTGATCACCAGGTTGGGCATGGTGAAATGCGCCGCCGGCAGCGGCGCCACGTCGGCCAGGTCGCCATACTTGTCGCGCAGTTCGCCGATAGGCGCCAAATCCAGCGCGCGCAGCGGGCAGGATTCCACGCAGACAGGTTTTTGTCCCACCGCCACGCGCTCATGGCAGCCGTCGCATTTGGTCATATGCCCCTTGGCCTCGTTAAACTGCGGCGCGCCGTAGGGACAGGCCATATGACAATAGCGGCAGCCGATACAAATGTCCTCGTTGACTACCACAAAGCCGTCTTCGCCTTTGTGCATGGCGCCGCTCGGGCACACTTTGACGCAGGCGGGATCCTCGCAATGATTACAGGCGATGGACAGGTAATAAGCGAACACATCCTGGCGATAGCCGGCGCCGTCCGCCTGCCAGGTGCCGCCGGCATACTCATAGATGCGGCGGAAACTGACATCCGGCCCCAGGTTCTTGTAATCCTTGCAGGCCAGCTCGCAGGTCTTGCAGCCGGTGCAGCGACTCGAATCAATATAAAAACCGTATTGCGTGCTCATTCACTACACCTTTTCGATCTGTATCAGGTTGGTATGCTGCGGATTGCCCTTGGCCAGCGGCGATGGACGCTGCGTGGTCAGGGTATTGATGCAGCCGCCGTGATCGATTTTATCCCCGGCCATATCGGCCTGATGCCAGGCGCCCTGGCTGACGGCCGTCACGCCGGGCAGGATGCGCGGCGTTACCTTGGCGTCGATCCTGATCTCGCCCCGGTCGTTAAAGACCCGCACCTTATCGCCGTTGCGAATGCCCCGGCTTTCGGCGTCGATAGGATTGATCCACACCTCCTGCGGACAGGCGGCCCGCAGCACGTCGATATTGCCGTAGCTGGAGTGGGTGCGCGCCTTATAGTGGAAACCGGCCATCTGCAGCGGAAAACGCGCGCGCAGCGGATCGTCCCAGCCCTCGAAGGTGGGGACATACCGGGGCAGCGGACTGATGCTTTCATCCGCCTGCAGTTGCCAGGTGGCGGCCAGCTGCGCCAATGCCGCCGAATAGATTTCAATTTTGCCGGAAGGGGTTTTCAGCGGATTGGCCGCCGGGTCCGCGCGGAATTTACGGTAGGCGACAAAGTGGCCGTCGGGATCCTGGCGTTTATAGATGCCTTGGGCTTTTAACTGCTCATAGGACGGCAGTTGCGGGTCCTTGGCCAGCATCTTGGCATATAAAAATTGCAGCCATTCGGACTGGGTGCGCCCTTCGGTAAATTTTTGCGCCACATCCGCGCCGAGGCGCCGCGCGATATCGCTGGTGATCTGGTAAATCGAGCGGCGCTCGAATTTTGCCGAGGTGGCGGGCTGGCCGAAAATCAGATACCCCATATTGGCGGCGTAATCGTTGGGGACGATATCCTCCTGTTCGGTGGTCATCAGGTCCGGCAACAGGATGTCGGCGTATTTCGCCGATGAGGTCATAAAGTTTTCAATCACCACGATCATTTCGCAATCGCGCTCGTTTTTCAGGACTTCATGGGTGCGATTGATATCCGAATGCTGGTTGACCAGGGTATTGCCGGCATAGTTCCAGATAAATTTAATCGGCACGTCGAGCCGGTCCTTGCCTTTTATGCCGTCTTTTAACGCCGTCATTTCCTTGCCGCGTGAGATGGCGTCGGTCCATAAAAATACCGGGATCTGGGTTTTCACCGGATTGGTCAATACCGGCAGCCGTTCGATGGTAATGGTGTAGGTGGACTCGCGGGCGCCGCTGTTGCCGCCGTTAATGCCCACGTTGCCGGTGAGGATCGGCAGCATGGCGATGGCGCGCGCGGTCTGCTCGCCGTTGGCCTGGCGCTGCGGCCCCCAGCCCTGGCAAATATAAGCCGGTTTGGTCGCGCCGATTTCACGCGCCAGCTTGATGATCCGATCGCGGGGGATACTGGTGATCCTCTCCGCCCACTCCGGCGTCTTGGCGATGCCGTCGTCGCCCTGGCCGAGGATATAGGCTTTGTAGTGGCCGTTGGCCGGCGCGCCGGCCGGCAGGGTTTTTTCGTCGTAACCGACGCAGTAGGTATCCAGAAACGCCTGATCCACCAGATTTTCACTGATCAATACCCAGGCGATCGCCGACACCAGCGCCGCGTCGGTGCCGGGGCGAATGGGGATCCATTCATCCTCGCGCCCGGCGGCGGTATCGGTATAGCGCGGATCGATAACGATCATGCGCGCGTTGGAGCGCTCGCGCGCCTGCTCAAGATGGTAGGTAATGCCGGCGCCGCTCATGCGGGTTTCCGCCGGGTTGTTGCCGAACATCACCACCAGTTTGGTATTAACGATATCCGAGGTGCTGTTGCCCTCGTTGCTGCCGTAGGTGTAGGGCATGGCGGCATTGATCTGGGCGGTGCTATAGGTACCGTACTGATTGAGGTAGCCGCCGTAGCAGTTCATCAGGCGGGTGATAAGCGAGCCCGACGGTGACGAGCGGGCGAAATTGGCGCCGGTGGCGCCGGAGGAATAATTGATATACACCGCTTCGTTGCCGTAATCCTTGACGATACGCTTGAGATTATCGGCGATGGCGTCCAGCGCTTCATCCCAGCTGATGCGCTGGAATTTGCCTTCGCCGCGTTCGCCCACGCGCTTCATCGGATATTTCAGCCGTTCCGGATGGTTCATCCGCCGGCGCATGGAGCGGCCGCGCAGGCAGGCGCGCACCTGATGATCGCCGTATTCATCCTGGCCGGTGTTATCGGTTTCCACCCAATACACCTCGTCGTCGCGCACATGCAGCCTGAGCGCGCAGCGGCTGCCGCAATTAACCGAACACATGCTCCAGACCACCTTATCGGCCGTTCCCGCGGTCGTTGCCGGGGTAACGGCCGCCCGGGCGAACAGGAAAGGGAGCTGCAGCGCGCTGCTGGCCAACAGCAATCCCCCGGTCGCCACGCCGCCTTTCACCAGGCTGCGCCGGCTGATGGCGGCTTCGCCAAGCAGGGTTAATGTCTTGTTCTTCATCTCTCACCCGTCACATTGCACACACAAAGCGTTGCAGCCCGCAATCCTATAAAGCCTGATAGTTACTGGGGTTACAATTCATGGGAGCATAATGCGCGAAAAACAGGCGGAAAAACTTGTTCCCGAACAAAGTCGCATAACAAAAAGGGTTTTTAAGAACCAAAAGTATGAGTTACGTCTCGTTTTATCATACAAATATGCGGCGCCAGGCCGGCGCATGGGCGCCAGCCACGCGTGATCTTAAATCCAATGATTATCAGCCGTTTGTCGCCGCCGTGGTTTTTCCAGCTTCACATGTTCCCCCGGTCGCATCTATACTGTATGTAAATACAGTATATGGAGTGGCCGTTATGAAGATTTATCCCGCGGCGTTGGGCATCGGCGTACCGCTGCCGTTTTTTGGCGATAAAGTCGCTGCGGGGTTCCCCAGCCCGGCGCAGGATTATGTTGAACATCGCCTGGATATCAACGCCATCTGCGTGCGCCATCCGGCCAGCACCTATTTTGTCCGCGCCACGGGTGAATCGATGATTGAGGGCAATATCCGTGAAGGGGATATCCTGGTGGTGGACAGCGCCCTTAAACCCGACCACGGCAATATTGTTATCGCCTCCGTCGACGGCGGCTTTACCGTGAAACGCCTGCAGCTTCATCCCCGCGCGCGGCTGATGCCGATGAATCCCGCCTTCGCGCCCATTCCCATTACCGAAGACAGCCAGGTGGAAATCTTCGGCGTGGTGACGTTTATCATCTACGCGGCGCTGTAGCCATGTACGCGCTGGTGGATATCAATTCGTTCTACGCTTCGTGTGAAACCGTATTCCGGCCGGAATTGCGCGGGCGCCCGGTGGTGGTGCTGAGCAACAACGACGGCTGCGTTATCGCCCGTTCCGCCGCCGCCAAACGCCTTGGCGTTGCTATGGCCGCGCCCTATTTCAAGATTCGCCGGCTGCTTGAACAACATGGCGTGGCGGTGTTTTCCAGCAACTATGCCCTGTATGCCGATATGTCGCATCGGGTGATGACCCTGCTGGAGGACATGGCGCCGGCGGTTGAGATCTACAGTATCGACGAGGCCTTTCTCAATCTCACCGGCGTCGGCCATTGCAGGGCGCTGGAACAGTTTGGCCGCGAGGTACAGCAAACCCTGTTGCAGTGCACGCATCTGCATTCGGGGGTGGGTATTGCGCCCAGTAAAACGCTGGCAAAGCTTGCCAACCACGCCGCCAAGCAGTGGAGCAAAACCGGCGGCGTGGTGGATCTGTCCTCGCCGCTGCGCCAGCGTAAGCTGATGGCGCTGATGCCGGTGGAGGAGGTGTGGGGCATAGGACGCCGGCTGGGCAAAACGCTGCGGGCGATGGGGATCGGCACGGCGCTGCAACTGGCGGATTCCCATCCGGCGTTTATCCGTAATAATTTCAGCGTGGTGCTGGAGCGCACGGTGCGTGAGCTGCGCGGCGAACCCTGCCTGGAGGTGGAGGAAATGCCGGCGGTGAAGCAGCAGATTATCTGCAGCCGCAGCTTCAGTTCCCGTATCACCCGTTACCAGGATATGCGCGAGGCGGTATGCAGTTATGCCGCGCGCGCGGCGGAAAAACTGCGCGGGGAAAACCAGTTTTGCCGGCAGGTCGCGGTCTTTGTGCGCACCAGTCCGCACGCGGCCGGCGAAATCTATTACGCCAACCAGGCCACCGGCCGCATTCCCGTCCCGACCAACGATTCCCGGGATATCATCGCCCAGGCGACGGCCTGCCTGGATAGCCTGTGGCTGGACGATCGGCGTTATCTGAAGGCCGGCGTCGTGCTGGGCGATTTTTATGACCGGGGCGTGGCGCAGCTCGGCCTGTTCGACCGGTATAAGCCGCACGTTAACGCCGAGGCGCTGATGGCGACCCTGGATAAGGTCAACCGCTCGGGCCGGGGGCAAATCTGGTTTGCCGGCCAGGGCATCCGCCGGGACTGGCAAATGAAACGCGACATGTTGTCGCCGGCCTATACCTCCCGGCTAAGCGATCTGCCCCGCGCGGCGCTCTAGGCCGGCGCCGGCCTGTAAATCCTCCTGGTGCGCGTCGACCCACGCGGCCAGGGACTGTAGCGGCGCCTTCAGCGTCTTACCCAGGGCGGTGACCTGATATTCAACCCGGGGCGGGATTTCGGCGAACGCGGTACGCCGCACCAGGCCCTTGGTTTCAAACGCGCGCAGCTGACGCGTCAGCTCCTTTTGCGTGATGGGGTAGACCCCGCGCTGCAGTTCGCCAAAACGCACCGGGGCGTCGATAACGATCAGCCGGTAGAGGATGGGAATGGCCCATTTGCCGGCCACCAGCTCGACAAAGGTAAGCATCGGGCAGGGCGTTATCGCCGGCGGCGGTAATATTTTTTTCGGTTGCGCAATCGTTCGGGTCGTCATTTCATCCCACTCGCCTCTTTAGTATCCTATTGGTACCTACTATCATTTTAATACTATCTTATAAATAATGGCATTTTTCACCTGTCAGAGAGATAAAAATGCCTCGTTTAGCCGATAAATTTGCCTTGATCACCGGCGGCACCAGCGGTATCGGGCTGGAAACCGCCCGTCAGTTCCTGGCCGAGGGCGCCACCGTCGCCATCACCGGACGCAACGCCGATGCGCTGGCGCGCGCCGCCGCGGATCTGGGCGAACGGGTGGTATGCCTGCAAAGCGACGCGGGCGATGTGGCCGCCCAGCCGCTCCTGGCCCAAGCGCTTGCCACCTTGTGGCCCCGGCTGGATGTGCTGCTGATCAATGCCGCCGACGTGACCCACCGTCCGCTGGAGGAATGGGATGAAGCCGCCTGGGATCGCCTGATGGCGACCAATCTGAAGGGGCCGTTTTTTTTGGTGCAGTCACTGTTGCCGCTGCTGCATGCACCGGCCTCGGTGATTTTATGCGGTTCGGTCAGCGCGCATATCGGCCTGCCGCAAAGCGGCCCGTATGCCGCCAGCAAAGCCGGACTGCTGTCGCTCTCCCGGACCCTGTCGGGGGAACTGCTGGCGCGCGGCATCCGTGTCAACAGCTTAAGCCCCGGCCCGACGCAAACCCCGGCGCTGGAAAAACTGGGCCTGGACGGGGCGGCCTATGCGGCCCTGCTGGCGCAAATCAAGCAACTGGTGCCGCTCGGCAGGCTGGGCACGCCGCTGGAGCTGGCCAAGGCGGCGGTCTATCTGGCGTCCGATGAATCGGCGTTTGTCGTCGGCAGTGAATTGATTGTCGACGGTGGCGTCAGCGGCTTATGATGTGCCGGTGGCCGGATAAGCCCTGGCTTTGCATCAGGGGCGCCGGCGTGGATAAGCACGTTATGATAACGGGTAGCGCTATGATTCATCTGAGGAATATGACCGCCGGGGAATACCCCGATTATCGCCATTTTTTATCGGGGAATACGCCCGGGACCTGAGCGCCAACCACGGTTACGATATCGGGCAGGGCAGGATCAACGCCATCGCCAGCATTGACGGGTATTTACCGCAGGGGGTGGCGACGCCGGATAACCAGCTGTACTGCATCGAGGCCGGCGACGCGGCGGACCGGCCAGGCGCACCGACGGTGGCGGGGTATTTATGGATCACGTGCAAAGACGAGGCGGCCTATATCTCCGATTTCTGCATCCTGCCCGCCTGGCGCCGCCGCGGGCTCGGACGCAGCGCGCTGGCGCAGCTGGATCAGCGGTTGCGCGCCCAGGGCGTGACCGAACTGGGGCTAAGGGTGGCGGCCGATAATCCCGGCGCCCGGGCGCTGTATGATGCCTGCGGTTTCCACGTTACCGGGGTGAATATGGTGAAACCCCTGTCGCGCTAGACAATAAAAAACGCGCCCCGCGCCAGGCATTCGCCGTTGATAAAGACCTCGACGGCATGTCTGCCGGCATAGTGCATGCGGGTGGTAAAGTTGCGGATGGACTGGCTGCGGCTAATCTCAACGCTTGCATGCGGCGCCAGCGTCAGGGTTTTCAGTTTGAACACTTTGGCCGATGTGCCGCCGGATTTTTTCACATAGTGGATGGCGTAATCAATCACCAGCCGCTGGGGCAGGGGCGAGGTCGAGCGCAGCCGGAACGCCACGGTCACCTTGTCTCCCAGCCGGATTTCCCCGGGACTCACGCGCATCTCCTCCAGGCTGACCTGCGCCGCCTCGCCGGCGCCGATAAGCCCCAGCGCCCGCCGGTCCCCCTGCTTGATCAGGCTGCGCAACGCGTGACGGGCGATCCAGGCGGTGGGGGGATGATGCAATTCCCATCCCTCCAGCAGGTCCATGACCCACTCGGGATGATCCTTGGTGATATCGTTGAGATGATTCGCCACGGATTTGCGTACGTACAGGCTGGGATCGGCGCGCAGGTTGTCGAGAATGGGTTTCACCGGCGACGGGTCGGCCCGCAGCGCCTCCAGGCGGAACGACCAGGGCAGGCGCGGCCGGCTGCCTTCGCTGGCCAGCCGGCGGACGTGCTCGTCATCGTCGCGCGACCAGCGTTCCATCAGCGCCAGCCCGCGGGACAGATCCTGGCGCAGGTAGGGGCGCACCGCGAATTCCGAGGAGCCGAACGGGGTAAAAAAGCGCAGGGCCTCCATCGACAGATCGTACTCATCCAGCCCGTACATCGCCACATACTCCGGCAATACCAGGGTGACAAAGCGATTGTCCAGCCGCGGCGCCAGCCGGCGTAAAATCGCCAGCGCCTGCCCATAGTCCGCCGGCAGGCCGTCGTGCAGGCAGACGCTTACCCGCCGCAGGCGCGCCATCAGCGATAATTGGTCCAGTCCGTCGCCGGTGGCCGCCAGGAAGCGGGCGCCGTCAAAACCGGGGTGGACGGCGGCGGTGTGCGCCGCGATATCGCGCAGCCGGGCGTGGTTAAAGATTTCCTTCAGCGCGGGCGCGCTTTGCTCTGACATGTCACCTGATCTTATGGGAGCGGAGCCAGTTCGCAGGCTAAAGAAAATGACGGGTTTAGGCAAGTCTCACCGTGCGGAAAATCCTTCCCGGCGACGGAAAATGACAAGGGATGATACGCCATGGCGCGATACCCTGGTCCATTCCCGCCTTACCGCCGGCACGGCGGTAAGGCGGGAGGCGTCCCTGGCGGTAATTATTGTTTAATGCCCAGCGCGTCGCGCATGGTATAGAACAAATCCGTCTGGTCGGTCAGGCCGGCCACGTTGCCCGCATAGGGACCGAAGGCGGCGATACGCAGCTGGGTGCCGGTATGTCCCTGGGATTCGGGGTCTTCAGAATTGCCGTAGCTGATGGCCATCACCGCGCCGTCTTTCGTGGTCAGCGCCTGGGTCAGGCCGGGGGCCTTGGCGTCCGCTTCGATAATCTGGCTGGAGTGGGCGTGATCGGCGGTGACCACCACCAGCGTATGGCCGTCGGCGCGGGCGAATTCCAGCGCCTTTTGCACCGCTTCATCCAGGTCCACCGTCTCGCCGAACTGGCCGCACGGGTTGGCGGCATGGTCCTGTTTATCAATGGATGCGCCTTCAACCTGCAGGAAAAAGCCGTTGGGATGGGTTTTCAGCAGATCGATGGCTTTTTGCGTCATGGCCGCCAGGGTAGGCACCCCGGCGCCGCGTTTGGGATTATCGCTACAGGTAACCGGCGGCTTATCGATATTGCCGTGATAGACGGCTTTCGGGCCCTGCCAGCGCACCGGCATATTGCCCTCGGCAAACAGGCCCAGCAAGGGTTTGTCCTGGTTGGCCAGGGCTACGCCGTTCAGGCCATCCAGGTCGCTCACCAGCTGATAGCCGCGCGCCACGGCTTGTTCCCGCAGGGTTTTACCCTGCCACTCCCCGGCCTTGGCGGTTTCGCCAAAGGTTTTGGCGCCGCCGCCCAGCGTCACGTCGGCGCGGGCCGCCAGCAACTGTTCGGCAATGGAGCCGCGCCCCTGGTTTTCCAGCGCCTGGGTGGGGCAATCTTTACTGGTCACTTCCGGGCCGTAGCATTTGCGGGAGCTGACGTGGGCCACCAGCGCCGCCGGGGTGGCGTCCTCCAGTTCAGCGGTGGACACATTGCCGGTGGCTTTACCGGCCGCCTTGGCCAGTTCCAGGATGGTCATATGATCCTTGCCGAACACATCGACGCCCAGCGCGCCGTTATAGGTTTTCACCCCGGTGGACCACGCGGTGGCCGACGCCGCCGAGTCGGTGACGTAGCCGGGTTTATGGGTGGTCTTGTCCAGCGCGTAATGGGTGTATTGACCGGTCAGCGGCAGCGCGTCGATCCCGGGGAACGCGTTGCCCGCGCCCAGCGCGTAGTTGCGCGCGGCGGTGATTTCCGAGTCCCCCATGCCGTCACCAATCAGCAGGATGACGTTTTTTGCCTGCTGGTTGTTCAGCGCCGCCTTCAGCGCCTCGGTCTGATCGGCCTGCAGGCGGCGTGCGCCGCCGGGCTGGGTAATATCCCCCTGCGCCGCGCGCAGGCTGTCCGCGCCGGCGGCCGATACGCTGCGCGCGAGCAGGCCGTTGCCGCCCGCCAGGGCGAGGGTCAGGACGAGGGAAAGTACGGGTTGGTGCGGATGCGGCATAAAGAAGGCTCCTGTTGCCGGACGAGAAGAAGGGTATGTCTGAATTTATTATTGTGTAAGTCTACGTAACCCGGATGTCATTTTTATGACACCCGGAGATAACCGCCGCGGTCAAACTTGGCGAGGTTGCCCGGCAGCAGCTAAGATAGTAAGCACATTAACTAATAATGACTTCTCACCTATTCTACCCGCGCTATATCGGGGAGTGGGTTTTTGCCGCTTAATTTTGCAGGGGTTCGAGATCATGCTGCGAACGGATTATCATCAAAATAAGGATGTACCGGGCATGCCGCAAGTGGAGCAGGGATTTTCCTTTAAGGTGCTGACCATCAATACCCATAAGGGCTTTGCCGCCTTTAACCGGCGTTTTATACTGCCGGAACTGCGCGAAGCGGTGCGTACCGTGGCGCCCGATATCGTGTTCCTCCAGGAAGTCCTGGGCACGCACGAAAAGCATTCGCAACGCTTCGATAACTGGCCGGTGGTGCCGCAGTACGAATTTCTGGCCGACACCATGTGGGCCGATTTCGCCTACGGGCGCAACGCGGTCTATCCCGACGGCGATCACGGCAATGCGCTGCTTTCCCGTTTCCCCATCAGCCGCCAAAGCAATCTGGACGTGTCCATCGACGGCACGGAGAAGCGCGGCATGCTGCACTGCGTGCTGCAGGTGCCCGGCCGTGAGCTGGAGCTGCATATGATTTGCGTGCACCTGGGGCTGAAGGAAGCGCATCGCCGCGAGCAGATGCTGCGCATGAGCAGGCATATCGCCACGCTGCCGGCGGATGCGCCGCTGGTGGTGGCCGGTGATTTCAACGACTGGCGCCAGCGCGCCAATACGCTTTTGCGGCGCGAAGCCGGCCTGGTGGAGGTCTTTACCCAGGCGCGCGGCCGACCGGCCCGTACTTTCCCCGCCCGCTTTCCCCTGCTGCGCCTGGACCGTATTTATGTCAGGAACGCCCGCATCAGCGAGCCGACCTCCCTGGCCAACCAACCCTGGTCGCATTTATCCGACCATGCTCCCCTCGCCGTGGAGATCCATTTATGAATATGAATATGGAGTGGCGCGACGGCAATCGCATCAAGCTGCTGGAAAACGGCGAAGCGTTTTTCCCGGCCCTGTACGAGCGCATCGGCCAGGCCAGGAAAGAGGTGCTGCTGGAGACTTTTATCCTGTTCGAGGATAAAGTCGGCAAGGCGCTGCAGGAAAACCTGATTGCCGCCGCCAGGCGCGGGGTGCGGGTGGAAATCATGGTCGACGGTTACGGCTCGGCGGATCTGTCCGACAGCTACGTCGGCGCCCTTACCGCCGCGGGAGTGCATTTCCGTTATTACGATCCCCGCCCGGCGTTTATGGGCATGCGCACCAATCTGTTCCGCCGCCTGCATCGTAAAATCGTGGTGGTGGACGGCGTTATCGCCTTTATCGGCGGCATTAATTTTTCCGCCGAGCACCTGAGCGACTACGGCCCGGAGGCCAAGCAGGACTATGCGGTGGAGGTGGAGGGGCCGGTGGTGGAGGATATCCATCGCTTTACCCTACAGGCCTTGTATAAGGAAGATCACCATCGCAGCTGGCTGCGCCGGCGCTCCAGGCTGCCGGCCCATAACCGCCAGCCTGGCGAAGCCCAGGCGCTGTTTGTCTATCGGGATAACGATGAACACGATACCGATATAGAGCGCCACTATATCGATATGCTGCGCGGCGCAAAACGCGAGGTCATCATCGCCAATGCCTATTTTTTCCCCGGCTACCGCCTTTTGAAGGAGATGCGCAACGCCGCCCGGCGCGGCGTGCGCATGGTGCTGATTGTCCAGGGCGAGCCGGATATGCCGATCGTGACGGTCGGCGCGCGCATGTTATACAATTATCTGGTGCCGGAAGGGGTGAAAATCTATGAATATTGCCGCCGTCCGCTGCACGGCAAAGTGGCCGTCATGGACGATAGCTGGGCCACCGTCGGGTCAAGTAATCTTGACCCGCTCAGCCTGGCGCTGAACCTGGAGGCCAACCTGATCATCCATGACACCGCCTTCACGCAGCAACTGCGCGACAATCTTAACGGGCTGATTGAAAACGATTGCCGGTTAATTGACGAAAGCATGGTGCCCAAGCAGACCTACTGGCATGTGGTGAAAAGCGTGCTGGTGTTCCATTTCCTGCGCCACTTCCCGGCCTGGGTCGGCTGGCTTCCCGCCCATACGCCGAAATTATCGCTGGTGGCGCCGCCGGTCCAGCCGGAAATGGAAACCCAGGATCGCGCCGAACCCGAAAACGAGGGGGCAAAATCATGACCCGAAAACGCCCCGCCGGTAAACGCCACCGCGCCTGGTCGATGGCTAAAAAAATCCTGACCGGCCTGTTTTTTATCGGCGTCATTATCTTGCTGGTGGTCTATGCCCGCAAGGTGGACTGGGATGATGTGGAGCAGGCCATTACCGGCTACCGGCTCAATGCGCTGCTGATGGTGATTGGGCTGGCGGTGTTCAGTTACCTGCTGTATGGCGTCTACGATCTTATCGGCCGCGCCTATTGCGGCCATAAGCTGGCGAAAAAGCAGGTGATGCTGGTTTCCTTCATCTGTTATGCCTTTACCCTCACCCTCAGCGCCTGGGTCGGCGGCATCGGCATGCGCTACCGGCTCTATTCACGCCTCGGTTTGTCCAACAGCGCCATCACCCGTATCTTCAGCCTGAGCCTGGCCACCAACTGGCTGGGATATATCCTGCTTTCCGGCATCGTCTGCGCGTTCGGGGTGCTGCATCTGCCGGCTAAATGGGGTATCGGCGAGCTGGCGCTGCGCCTGACGGGCGTGGTCCTGCTGCTGCTGATCGCCGCTTATTTTTGGCTGTGCGCCTTTGCCAAACGCCGGCGCTGGACCATCAAGGGCCAGAAGCTGGTGCTGCCGTCGCTGCGCATGGCCGGCGCGCAGCTGGTGGCCTCCTGCGCCAACTGGCTGGCGATGGCCGCCATTATCTACATTTTGCTGAACGACAAAGTCGATTTTCCGCTGGTGCTCGGCGTGCTGCTGGTCAGCAGCATCGCCGGGGTTATCGTGCATATCCCGGCGGGCATCGGCGTGCTCGAGGGCGTATTTGTCGCCATGCTGGGCAGCGAGCATCTGTCCCATGGCACCATTATCGCCGCCCTGCTGGCCTACCGGGCGATCTATTTCATCGCGCCGCTGCTGCTGGCGCTGGTGCTGTACCTGGGCCTTGAAAGCCGCGCCAAGGCGCTGCGGGAAAAAAACCAGCAACGGGAAGCGGCCCATAAGGCGCAAAAGGACGCGCGGGGGGCGCTGGCGGAAGACGCCGGTCACTTACCCGATAAGGGGCCTTTGGCCTGAGCGTGGATTTTGCCGCGAAACACCCAAAAACCAAAGGTGTTGTAGGCCAGGGTGATGGGGATTAGCACCGCGAAGCCAATCAGCACAAATCCCTGGCTCAGGGGCGGCGAGGACGCGGCGCTTATTGACAGCCGGGGCGGGATCATCGCCGGATATACCGCCAGCAGCAGCAGGGCGAATGTCAGCACCACGCCCCCCAGCGCCAGGCACAGCGGCAGCAGGGCAACCCGGGCGGACAGCGCCCGCCGGAATCCGCCGGCGACCGCCAGCAGCAACAGCGCGGCGGGCAGGGTGAAACGCAGATCGGACAGATGCCGGCGGTACTCCTCATGCAGGCCGCAGGTCCACAGCGTCAGCAGCGCAACCAGCGCCAGGGCCAATGGGCCAAGCCGCCGGGCGAGCGCGCGTGCGCGCGCCTGCAGCATTCCTTCCGTACGCCATATCAGCCAGCAGGCGCCCAGCAGCGCGTAACCGGCCATCAGCGCCAGGCCGCAGAATAGCGGAAATACCCCCAGCCATTCCCAGCCGCCGCCGGTATAATGCGCGCCGTCATGGGGAATACCCTGGATAAACGTACCCATGATCACGCCCTGGCCGGCGGCGGCCAGCGCCGAACCGCCCATCAGCATCAGATCGAACCGCCACCGCTTTTGCGGGTCGGCGCGGTCGCGGTATTCAATCGCCATGCCGCGCGCTATCAGCGCCAGCAGCATGAGAAATACCGGCAGATACAGGGCGCTCAGCAGAATGGCGTAGGCGGCGGGGAACAGGGCCAGCAGGCCGCCGCCGCCCAGTACCAGCCAGGTCTCGTTGCCGTCCCAAACGGGCAGCAGCGAGAGCGTCATGACCTGGCGATCCGCTTCGGCGCGGTTAAACGCATACAGCATGCCGACGCCCAAATCGGTACCGTCCAGCAAGACATAGATCAGCACGCTGAAGGCCAGCGCGGCGGCGGATAATAGTTGCAGCGCGGCGGCGGAAAAAATCAGCTCCGGCATAGGATAAACTCCTGCATTCGTCGTGTTACGGGTGTTGCTCCGGCGGCGGCGCGGCGTCCTGGCCCGCGTACGTCGCGCCATCGCCGGTCTGCCGCGCCAGCGACGGCACCGGACCTTCTTCCCCCGGCCGGGGCGGTTGCGCCAGCAGGCGCAGCATAAAGAGCAGCCCGGTGCCGAACACCAGCAGATAAACCATCGCCACGGCGATGGCGGAGGCGATGATTAGGGCCATGGATACCGGCGAGATCCCCTCATAGGTACGCGTCAGGCCGTAGACCATAAACGGCTGGCGGCCGGCCTCGGTAACCACCCAACCGGCCAGCATGGCGATAAATCCCGCCGGCGCCAGCGGCACCATGATGCGCTGCAGCCAGCGCGCGCGCCACAGGGCGCCCCGCCAGCGCAACGCCACGCCCGCGATGCCCGCCAGGGCCATCACCAGCCCCAGGCCCACCATGACGCGAAAGGCGAAAAACACCAGTGGCACCGGCGGGATGTCCTGGGGCGGAAACTCATTCAGGCTTTTAATGGTGCCGGTAAGGTTATGGCGTAGATAGAGCGAGCCAAGTCGGGGAATCGACACCTCCCAATGGTTGCGCCGCGCCGTCATGTCCGGCAACGCGAACAGCCGCATCGGCTCCCCGGCGCCCGGCGGCGGTCGGTCCCAGTCGCCCTCCATGGCGGCCACTTTTTGCGGCTGGTGGCGCAGGGTATTTTCGCCGTGCAAATCCCCGGCGATAATTTGCAAGGGCGCGGCGACGGCCACGGTCCACAGCGCCCAGGAAAACATCACCCGGGCCGCCGGATTGCGGCTGTCGCGCAGCAGATGCCGGGCACCGGCTGCCGCCACCATAAACGCGGTGCCGAGTACGGCGGCCAGCAGCATATGCGCCAGCCGATAGCCAAAGGAAGGATTGAAGATAATCGCCAGCCAGTCCTGCGGGTGGAAACGACCGCCGTCGTCCATCAAAAAACCCGCCGGGGTTTGCATCCAGGAGTTGGCGGAGATAATCCAGAACGCGCTGAACAGGGAACCCAGCGCCACCATGCAGGTGGTGAAAAAATGCAGTTTCGGCCCGACCTTCTGCATGCCGAACAGCATAATGCCCATAAAACCGGCTTCCAGGAAAAACGCCACCAGCACTTCATAAAACATCGGCGGCCCGATAATCGCGCCCGCCCGCGCGGAGAACACCCCCCAGTTGGTGCCGAACTCAAACTCCATCACCACCCCGGACACCACGCCCACCGCCACGTTAAGCGCAAAGATCTTGAGCCAATACCGATACAGGTCCAGATAGACCTGGCGCCGCCGCCATAGCCACAGGCCTTCCAGCGCCGTCAAAAAAAGGGCCAGGCCGATGGTAAAGGCGGCCAGCACGATATGAAAACCTATGGTGAAGGCAAACTGGGCGCGCGCAATCAGCAGCGCAGAAACGTGTTCCATCGGACCCTTGCTTCGGCAGCAATTGCCGTGTTTGACCTCAGGCGTCGCTGGGCTTGCCGGTAAACGAAGAGATGGGTTTATCCACCTCTTCATCCATGCGGCGGCTAAAGGCCTTCATGCCGTCGATAAACGGCGTAATCCCCTGCCAGAAGGCGTCGTCGTTAAGCATCTTATACAGTCCCCGGACTCCCGGCGCATCCTGGGGAGCGTCGTTTCCTTCCCGCGCGCGGCTTATCACATCGACCATATCGCGCACGGCGAACACCATCTTGTAGAATTGACCGGGAGGAAAGGTGGATAACGCCATGGCCAGCACCGACAGGTTCTGGATAACGTTCAGCGAGCCTTCCCGGTTGAGCCCGTTGACCAGCACCCGCGCTATCTGGTTATTGGCGGCCACCAGGTCGTTGGCCAGGCGCAGCACGCCGTGCTCGTGCAGGGTTTGCAGCAAGCGTTCCAGCTCCTCATGGGCATCCGGCCCGATTTTCGGAGCCTCCACCGTATAACCGATAGGTTTAGCCATTAGAATTTCTCCGGATGAGGTTCTTGTTCAGGCGGCGGCAGGTAATCGTCGCGCCGCCATTTCTGCTCCACGGGCACCTTGTCGATGGGGGTACGGGAGCCATAGCGGAAATTATGGCGCGGCAGGGGCGAAACCATGTTCTCCCGGGGCAGCACGGTAAGTTTAACCGCCAGCTCTTTATAGGCGGGGGTATTCACATCCGGATCGTGATGCTCGCCGGTCAGGGCGTTAACGCCGTCCTTGCCCAGATGAATGGGGAGAAACAGGGTATTGCCCTGCACCCGATCGGTAATCACCGCCGGCACCTCGACGGCGCCGCGCCGCGAGGCCAGGCGTAGCCAGGCGCCTTCCTCGATGCCCCGCTCCGCCGCCAGCGCCGGGCTGATTTCCACAAACCAGTCCGGCGACAGGGAGAGGAGGCGACCTCCGCGTCCGGTCTGGTTGGTGGACTGGAAATGCTCCAGCATCCGGCCGTTATTCAGCATTAAATCATATTCGCCGTCCTGCGCCTCGGCGGGCGGCTTCCATTCCAGCGGATAAAGGACGGCCTTGCCGTCCTCGGTATGGAAACCGTCGGTATACAGCAGCGGCGTGTCGGTACCGTCGGCCTTGACCGGCCAAAGCAGCGATTGCCATCCCGCCAGCCGTTCATAGGTCACGCCGGCGAAGACCTTGGCGATACCGGCGGCCTCGGCCATGATCTGCGAAGGATGGGTGTAACCCCAGGGATGGCCCATCCTGGCCGCCAGGTCGGTGAGGATGCGCCAGTCCGGCCGGCTATCGCCGAGCGGCGGCATCACTTCATAAAAACGCTGGATGCGGCGCTCGGTATTCACAAACGACCCCTCTTTTTCCACGCTCGGGCAGCCGGGCAACACCACGTCGGCGAATTCGGCGGTGCGGCTCATAAACAGGTCCTGCACCACCAGAAAATCCAGATTGGTAAACCCCTCATGCACATTGGCGGCATCGGCGTCAGAGAATGCCGTTTCCTCGCCAATCACATACATCGCCTTGATTTTTTTCTCTTTCGCATGCTTCACCATGGTGAAATTATCGTCGCCGGCCTTATCGGACAGGCGGTCCGGCGCCACGCCCCAGGCCTTGGCCCATTTGGCGCGCACCTGGGGATCGGTGACCTTTTCATAGCCGGGATAAAAATCCTTCAGGCAGCCGAAATCACTGGCCCCCTGCACGTTATTATGGCCGCGCATCGGGTATCCGCCGGTACCGGGCCGGCCGTAGTTGCCGGTCACGAGCAGCAGGTTCGACAGCGCCGTGCTGGTATCCGCCCCGTGGCTGTGCTGGGTAATGCCCATCGCCCACAGTATGCAGACGGAGGATGCCCGGCCAATCATTTCGGCGGCGTCAATCAACTGCCGGCGCGCGATGCCGGTGATCCGCTCGGCGAACGCCAGGGTAAAAGGCGCCAGGGATTGGCGGTACGCGTCCACCTGGTTTACCCGTGCCGCCAGGAAGTCCGTATCCGCATAGCCATGATCAAACATATAACGCGCCATGGCGGACGCCCAGACCATATCGGTGCTGGAGTTGATGCGCAGGAATAGATCCGCGCGTTCCGCCATTTCGTGTTTACGCGGATCCACGACAATCAGCCGCTGGCCGCGGTGCTTGCGCGCCGCCTTGAGACGGGCGGCGATCACCGGATGGTTCTCGGCGGTATTGCTGCCGACGATAATAATCAGCTCGGCCCGTTCCAGATCCTGGATGGAACCGGCGTCGCCGCCATATCCCACGGTGCGGAACAGACCCATGGTGGCGGGGTTCTGGCAGTAGCGGGACGAATTGTCGACGCTATTGGTGCCGATAATCAGCCGGGCGATTTTTTGCGTCAGGTAGGCTTCTTCATTGCTGGCTTTGCTGGAACCGATAAACCCGATGCTTTCGGCGCCGTGGGTATTGCGTATCTCCAGCAGGCGGCGGGCCACCAGATCCAGCGCTTCATCCCAGCCGGCCTTGCGGAAACGGCCGTTTTCACGAATCAGCGGCGTGGTCAGGCGCGCTTCGCTGTTGACGAAATCCCAGCCGAATTTACCTTTGACGCAGGTGGAGATGCCGTTGGCCGGCGCATCCACCATCGGCTGCACTTTCAGGATATGCCGGTCACGGGTCCACATTTCAAACGAACAGCCCACGCCGCAATAGGTGCAGACGGTTTTGGTGCGTTTGATTTCCGGCTGGCGCCAGTGCATATCCATCATGGAGATACCGGTAATGATTTCCGCGCCGGTGGTGTTCTCGAGGGTTTTGATCATATCGATCAGCGGGCGTTTCAGATCGGGAGACATGGCGGTAAACGGCCCGGCGTCCGGCTGCATGGTTTTTTCCATCAAGGCGTTGCAGGGACAGACCGTGACGCAGTGACCGCAGCTGACGCAGCTGGAGCCGGCGATTTTTTCACCACCGTCCCACAGTACGCGCGGATGATCCGCGCTGTAGTCGATACTCAGCGTCTCGTTGACCTCGACGTTCTGGCAGGCGTCCACGCAGCGGCCGCACAGGATGCACTGATCGGGATCGTAGGTGTAAAATGGATTGGAATGGTCCTTCGCATACGGCTTGCGCTCGAACTTATAACGCTGGATGGGGATATGCATATCCGCCATGGTGTTGTGCAGGGTACAGTCGCCGGTATTGTGCTCGCATACCGTGCAATACAGCTCGTGCTTGGCCAGCAGCCGGTCCATGCCCTCGACTTGCGCCGCCCGGGCCTGCGCGCCCCGGCTGTTGAGCACCATGCCGTCACGGGTGCGCAGGGTACAGCCGCGCACCAGCTGATGGTCCTGCTCCACCCAACAGACATCGCAGGTTTTCAGCGGGTCCAGCGCCGGGTGATAACAGACATGGGGCAGGTTGACGCCCCGCGCGGCCAGGAAATCCACCAGCGGCGTATCCGCTTTGCCGGTCAGCGGCACACCGTCAAAAATAATCGTGCAGTCTGTCTGGCTCATCAGGCTACCTCAAATAACAACCACCACCTATCATGTGCATCTTTGCCATGGCGGCCACTAAGATAGTGTTAAAGGTAGTCGTTAATGATTGATGCGCAATAGCCACACCGTTTGCAGATTGTTGCTAATTATTAACAGTAAGGATGCAGGTTATTAACATTTACCTGACGGCTACAGCCTGAACGTGCCGTCGATCACGGTGACCGATTGGCCGGCAATCCACGGCACGCCGTCGATAAAGCGCGCGCTGACCTGGCCGTCGCGCCCCAGGACCGTGCCCTGGCGGACGCGCCAGGACTCGGCAAACGCCGGATTATCAGGAAATCCCTGGGCGTGCAGCAGGCGCGCCAGGCAGGCATTGGCGCTGCCGGTGACCGGATCCTCCACCAGGGCGCCCTGTTCCACCAAAAAGGCCCTGACTTCATAATCCGCCGGGCCGTTTGCCTCGTGCAGGCCATATACCGCCAGGCCGTTCGCTTCGCAACGCTTGAGCAACCGCTCCAGGGCGACGGCGTCCGGTTGCATCCGCAAACAAGACAGCGCGCTGTCGGCCCGGGCCACCAGCCAGCGGATCCCCATGTCCACCACGACCGGCGGAGACCAGGTGACCGTCGTCGCGCCGCCCACGGCGGCGTTAAGCAGGGGGAAATAACTTTCGTTCACCGTATAGATTTTGGCCTCGGGCGCCTGGAACGCCAGCCATCCGGCGCGGGTGATATCGAGGGCGACCAGGCCCACCCCGCACTCCTGGATGAGTCTATCGGCCGCCTTGGCCCTAAAGCCGCTTTCCAGCATCGCATGGGCAGTGCCGAGCGTGGGATGGCCGGCAAAAGGCAATTCTCCTGCCGGGGAGAAAATACGCACATGATAATCGGCGCCGGCGGCCGAAGGCGGCAGGACAAACGTGGTTTCGGATAAATGAGTCCAGCGGGCCACGGCCAGCATCTGCCGATCGGATAAGCCATCGGCATCCAGGATCACCGCCAGGGGATTGCCCATCAACGCAGTGGCGGTAAACACATCGACCTGTTTAAATCGACGCAGCTCGGTCATAACCCATCCTTTTTAACAGTAAGGCGATTATTGCCAATTCTGGCGTGGTTGCAGGATAACTGCAAGGACGGTAAGAGGGATATTGCGCTTTGAGATAACCGCCAGGCCAGGGGAGCGGTTAACCCGCCGCCTCAGCGGACGGGCGGCAAAAAAAACTGCGCCGCCAACTGTCAATAAAAGCACCTGACAGTTGGGGCGCAGCTCTCAATGGGTTTTATACCAGAGGATCGCAACCCTTAGCCGCGGCCCGGTCCGCCGCCATGGTGATAACCGCCGCCGCCGCCATGACCGCCGCCGCCGCCCCAAGGAGGTGGCCACAGGCAACCGCTAAGCGCGGCGCTAAGAACAATAATTCCGACAAATGCTAAAATGCGACGCATTGTTTTGCTCCATATATTAATAATTACGTTACCGTTAGATGATTATCCATTCGTTAAAAGGGGTCAACGGCGGCAACCGTAAAGATATTTGGCACAGATGTTTCTATTTGCGTTTATTGCATGGAAGCGTAAATTTGGCGGAAAACGGCAGGGCTAATTTATTCATTAACATAGGAAAAAGCTTATTTAGGGCTTTTATTTATTTTAATAAAGATATAATTAAGAATATTCCTGACAGAGGATAGCAACGGGCAGGAGAAAAGAAAGCGTTATTTTGTTACAACGTAAAAAAAAGCGTTTGCGCGATGATATTACGCAAACGCTTTAGGGAAAATAATGAATGGGCCAAGCCCGGGTTTTTTGATGACTCGCCGGTAAAGCGCTATTCATAAACGACCGACGTACTGTGCATATTATTGCGCCCCGACACCGACGTTACCGGATAGGCGCGGTTATCGACGCGTACGGCGCGTTCACTGCCATGACCGGGCAGGGTAGGCAACCCTGTCCTGGCGCCCACGGTCGTCAATACCACCTGGTGAGGCTCATACCGGGCGGTATTGATGGTGTCGGCGGCAACACTGCCGAACGACACCATGGCGGCCAGGGCAACGATACCAAGATTAACTTTGTTCATCATGGCGCCATCCTTATTGGTAAATTACCGCCGTGCCATGCAGGTTATTCTGGCCGGTGGTGGAGGTAATCACAAAAGACTTCGCGCCTTCGGCCGAAGCCTTGGCGGACAGCTGGCTTTCCAGCGAAGACAGGTTGGCGCCGCCGGTGGCGCTGATGACGCCTACCGGCTGCTGACCCGCCGGGGCGGAGGTCGCCAGTTCTGCGGCAAAACTACCGAAAGAGACGGCGCTCAGGGCGATGGCGGCGATGGCATATTTTACGTTTTTCATAATCTTATCTCTCTATGCACTCTGGTTGCAGGATTTGTGGGTCAACGCTATTTGTTAACGTTCGATAAGTAAATACTAGTCCTCCTGACGGCGTTGATCAACTAAATTTTTAATGATCGTTAATATAATAGATAAGCCATTGTTAATAATAAAAATTTATTTTTATTGTCAACGCTCACTCACTTTGGGTTGGAGAGGCCGCCGCAAGGGAGGAACAGGCATGGCCGCCAAATTTAACATTCTTTGGGCAATGTGACGAAAGGCACTTGTAATTTTTGTAATGATCGTTAATTATATAGGTGCCGGCTGATATCCACAAGGACGTTGTGCAAGCGGCAAGATGCCAGGCATAAAAATGCGATAAGAGAGGATGTTATGAATACCGATCATGTTGCGCCCATACGGAAAGGACGCGGACGCCCAAAACAGTTCGACCGTGACGATGCGCTGGATAAAGCGCTGGAACTGTTCTGGCGCCACGGCTACGAAGCGACCTCGCTGACCGATCTGGTGGAGGCCACCGGGGCCAAGGCCCCGACGCTGTACGGCGAGTTCGGCAATAAGGAAGGCCTGTTCCGCGCGGCGGCCGAACGCTACGTGGCGAAATTCGCCGAACGGGGCAAGGTGCTGCTGGCCGACCCCGCCTGTACGGCGGCGCAGGCGGTTGAAAATTTCCTGCGCGATACCGCGGCGCTGTACACCGACAAAGATTTGCCCTCGGGCTGCTTTATTATCTGTACGTCCGCCGCGCTCTCGTCTTCATCCGACGCCGTGGCGAAACTGCTGCGCGCGCGGCACCATTTCCAGGAAAACATGCTGGCGGATTTCCTGCGCGCGCGCCAGGCCCAGGGAGAATTGCCGGCCGGCACTCATGTGCCCACCCTGGCGAAATACCTGACCTGTATCCTGCAGGGGATGTCGGTGCAGGCCCGTGACGGCGCTACCCGCGCGGATCTGGATACCATCGTTACCACGTTGATGAAAGTGTGGCCGACTCTGGCGCGCATCGGCGCGGCCGCCGCCCGGGATACGGCACAGGTTTAACGGCGCCGCGCCGACCCGGCGCGGCCGAAAAGACAGCGGCGCGACGCAGATAAAGTTGATTCTGCGCAGGGCGCCGGTGTCCTGCGGTACGTAATATGCGTTTATCAGGTCACGTCGTGGCAATTCCGGACTGGATAAATGAACCCATTGATTGCCGATACTTCCACCGCTATTCGTTTCCTGCAGGCCTCGCGGCAAAGCGAGATCGCGGCGTTGCGACGTTTGCTGCAAACCGGCGAACTGGTGGGGGCGGTCAGTCAATTGGTGCATATGCTGCAACGCGAACGTGGCGTAACCACCCTTTACCTGAGCTCGGGCTTGCACGCCGATACGCTTGAAAAACCGGCGCGCGATGCCGTTATTGCCGAGCGTGCCGTATTGCGGCTATTGGGCCGGGAGGAAGGCGTCAATCGGCCGGCGTCCGACAGCCAAAGGCTGGGGCGAATTGCCGCGGTATGTTATGCGCTGGGACGTTTGCCAGCGTTACGCCGCCGCATCCGGCGGGCCGGGATCGATCAGGCGCAGGCGGCGGCGGTATTCAACGCGGTGATCCGCAGCCTGCTGGCGCTGGTATTCGAGGCGGCGGATACGGCGGCGGAGCCGGCTGTTTCCCGGGCGTTGATCGCCATGTTCAGCTTTATGCAGGGCAAAGAGCTGGCGGGGCAGGAACGGGCGCAGGGCGCGGCGGTGTTTGCCGCGCGCGCATTTAGCGCCGCCGCCCGCCAACAGTTGCTGGACCTGATTGAAGGCCAGGAGCGGTGTTTCGCCACCTTCGGCGAATTCAGCGATCCCCTTAACCTGCAGCGCTGGGGCGAGATGGCGCGTGACGGCGATTGCGATGTCGAGCGGCTGCGCCGCATCGTTCTCACGGGTAACATCGCCGCGGATCACAGCCTGCGTTGGTATGAGGCGACGACCCGCCGTATCGACCTGATGAAGGGGGTCGAGGACGGACTGGCGGCGGTATTGATGCAATTATGCCGGGCCGGCATCGACGCCGCGCAAGACGCCGCGGGCGACTGGCCGGGAGATGCCGCGCTGGAAGCCCTGCTGGCGCGTCAGATGGACCAACCGGTGGAGTATAGCGTATTCGTTGCCGCCGCCGGACCGGACGACGCCGCTGAGCCGCTGGGCAATAACGGCCTCAGCCCGCAGCTGGGACGATCGGTATTATCTCTCGTCGGGCAACAATCGCGCCGGCTGCGGGAACTGGCCGATGAGCTGGCGCAACTGCGCGCCACCCTTAATGACCGGCGGCAAGTCGAAGACGCCAAGCTGCTGCTGATGCGTCATCAGCGGTTAAGCGAGGAAGAGGCCTATAACGCCCTGCGGCGTATGGCAATGAACCAAAATAAAAAGCTGACGGAAGTGGCCGCGGCCATCCTGGCGGTGGAAGAGATATTGACCGGCCGGCCATAACGGCGGGCCGGGGGTAAGCGACATCAGGATATGACTTCGTGTTAAGCCAATGGCGGCGTAGCGCGGGTCAAGGATAAAGGCGTCCAAAAGCATGCAGTCATTGCATGTTTTTGGACGCCTTTTTTTTATGTAAGGACTTTTGTTATGAACAAACCCGTATTAGCTGTCATCGGCCACGGCATGGTGGGCCAGTATTTTCTGGAACAGCTGGTGGCGCGCGAGCTGCACCGGCGTTACCGCATCATCGTCTTCGGCGCCGAGCGCCGCCCCGCTTACGATAGAGTACATTTGTCGGCGTATTTTTCCGGGCGCAGCGCGGGATCGCTGTCGCTGGTGCCCGACGGTTTTTTTGCGTTGCATGACATCGAATTGCGCGGCGCCACCACCGTTACCGCCATCGATCGTCAGCGGCAATGCCTGACGGATAACCACGGCGGAACAACGCCCTACGATCGGCTGGTGCTGGCCACCGGATCCTATGCCTTTGTGCCGCCGATTCCCGGCTGCGATCTACCCGGCTGCCTGACGTACCGAACCCTGGACGATCTTGACGCCATCGCCGCGCGGGCGCGCCAGTCACGGCGCGGCGCGGTGATCGGCGGCGGCCTGCTGGGGCTGGAAGCCGCCAATGCCCTGCGGCAGCTGGGACTGGAAACCCATGTGATCGAGTTTGCCCCGCGGCTGATGGCGGTGCAGCTTGATGAAGGCGGCGCGGCCATGCTGCGGCGGAAAATCGACGCTTTGCAGGTAACCGTGCACACCGGCAAAAACACCCGCCGTATCACCCCTGCCGGCCAAGACGGCCTGCGGCTGGAATTTGCCGACGGCGGGTCGCTTGATACCGATCTTATCCTGTTTTCCGCCGGTATCCGTCCCATGGACCGGTTGGGCCATCAGTGCGGACTGACGCTCGGCGCGCACGGAGGACTGGCTATCGACGATCGGTGCGTGACCTCGGATGCCCATATTTTCGCTATCGGCGAATGCGCCGCGTGGCGCGACGCCTTGTTTGGGCTGGTGGCGCCCGGTTATCAGATGGCGCGCGCGCTGGCGTCATGTCTTGCAGGGGAGGAGGCGGTATTTAGCGGGGCGGATCTCAGTACCCGGCTGAAACTGCTGGGCGTCGAAGTCGGCTCGCTGGGGGACGCCCAGGGCGCCGCCCCGGGCTGCCAAAGCTATCTATGGACCGACGGCCCGCGGCAGATCTATAAAAAAATCGTGGTTTCCGGGGATAAAACCCGCCTGCTGGGCGCGGTGCTGGTGGGCGACAGCGCGGAGTTCAGTACCCTGCAGCAGATGATACTCAATGGCATGCCCCTGCCGGAACGACCGGAAAGCCTGATCCTGCCGGCCGGCTCGGGGGACGCGCCGAAGGCCGCGGGCGTGGCCTCCCTGCCTGACAGCGCCCAGGTTTGCTCCTGCCATAACGTCAGCAAAGGAGATATCCGCGCGGCGGTGGCGGCGGGGGCGCGCGATCTGGCGGCGGTGAAAACCTGCACCCGCGCCGGCACCGGCTGCGGCGGCTGCGTGCCGCTGGTCAGGCAGGTCATGGAATATGAGCTGTCGCAACAGGGCGTGGTGGTGAAAAAAGACGTGTGCGAACACTTTGCCTATTCACGCCAGGAGTTGTATCACCTGATTCGCGTCAACCGTATCCGTACCTTCAGCCAACTGCTGGCGCAATATGGCCATGGCCTGGGATGTGAAATCTGCAAACCGCTGGCCGGTTCCCTGCTGGCTTCCTGCTGGAACGACTTTTTATTGCAACCCGAACATCTGCCGTTGCAGGATACCAACGATCGTTTTTTCGCCAATATCCAGAAGGACGGTACCTATTCCGTCGTGCCGCGCATGCCCGCCGGGGAAGTCACCCCGGCGGGGCTGATTGCCGTGGGCCAGGTGGCTGCCCGTTATAATTTATACACCAAGGTGACCGGCGGCCAGCGCATCGCGCTGTTCGGCGCCAGGATGGAACAGCTGCCGGCCATTTGGCGGGAACTGGTGGCCGCCGGTTTTGAAACCGGGCATGCCTACGGTAAATCGCTGCGCACGGTAAAATCCTGCGTCGGCTCAACCTGGTGCCGCTTCGGCGTGCAGGATTCCACCGGGCTGGCCATCAGACTGGAAAACCGCTACAAGGGCCTGCGCGCGCCGCATAAATTCAAGCTGGGCGTTTCCGGTTGTACGCGTGAATGCGCGGAAGCGCAGGGCAAGGATATCGGCATTATCGCCACCGACAAAGGCTGGAACCTGTATATTTGCGGCAATGGCGGCATGAAACCGCGCCACGCGGATTTATTTGCCACCGATCTGGATGCCGACGGCCTTATCGTCATGATCGACCGCCTGCTGATGTTTTACATCCGCACCGCCGATCGGCTGCAGCGCACCAGCACCTGGCTGGATAATCTGGAAGGCGGCGTAAACTATCTGCAGCGGGTGATCGTCGATGACGCGCTCGGCATCTGCGCCGAGCTTGAACAGGAAATGCAGTCGGTAGTGGCGAGTTACCAGTGCGAATGGCAAATCACCCTGGCGGATGCCGGCCGGCTGGCGTTGTTCCGGGGATTTATCAACAGCGACCGGCCGGATGAAGCGGTGGTCATGATGGCGCAGCGATCCCAGATCCGGCCCGCACGGCCGGAAGAAAAACCGCGGGCGGGCGTAAGCGCGCCGCCCGAGGGCGATGCGCGCTATGAGGTGTCCATGGGGGCGTTGCCAGCCGCGGCAGGAAATGGCCCCGGGCCGTCGTCCGCCGTTGAGGAAACCGGCTGGCGACCGGTGTGCATGCTCGGTGATATCCCGGCCCATGCCGGCATCGCCGCGCGTTTAGGGCAACGGCAGATAGCCCTGTTTTACCTGCCGTCGGCCGCGGGCCCGGCCGGCGGGGAAGGCCGGGTATATGCTTTATCCAATCATGAGGCGGGCAGCGGCGCCAACGTGTTGGCGCGCGGCTTGGTGGGCGATGTCGCAGGCGAGCCGGTGGTGATTTCGCCGCTGTATAAAAAACATTTCCGCCTGCGCGACGGTTGCTGCCTGGAGGATGCAGGCCTATCGGTCAGCGCCTGGCCGGTGGAAATCCGCCAGGGGCGCGTCTGGGTGGCGGCCTGCGCATTGACGGCGCGCGCGCCGGCGCCGGCGGAATAAGGGCGACGTCCGTGGCGGCCCGGGGCCGCCACGGACCGTCACGGCCTACCGACGGTCTTCGTCATGCCAGCCGCCGCCGAGGGCGACGATCAGCTGAACGCTGGCCACCCATTGGGTGCTGCGCAGCGACAGCAGGTTTTGCTGCTGCGACAGGCTGGTATTTTGGGTGGTGGCGACATCCAGGTAATCAATCATCCCCGCCTGGTACTGGTTAAGCGTAACGCGGGCCGATTCCTGCGCGGACTCGGCGGCGCGCTGCTGCGCGGCGGTTTCCGCCTCCAGGGTCGACAGCTCCACCAAATAATTTTCCACTTCCTCAAACGCCGACAGCACGCTCTGGCGATAGCTGGCGATAGCTGGCGACGCTGGCGTCGTAAGCGGCCCGCGCCTGCTCAACGGATGCCTTGGTGGCGCCGAAGTCCAGCAGCGTTCCGCTCAGTTCCGGTCCCAGCGACCATACCCGGTTCGGCATGGAAATCAGATTATGCAGCACCGAACTTTGGAAACCGCCGCTGGCGCTCAGGGTCAGGTCGGGGTAATAGGCGGCCTGCGCCACGCCGACGGCGGCGTTGGCCGCGGCGACGCTGCGCTCCGCATAGGCGATATCCGGCCGGCGTTGCAGCAGTTGTGACGGCAGCGCCACCGGGATAACGGGCAGGGTGGCGGTGAGCCTGGCGGCGGGCAGGCTGAACTGCGCCGGCGACCGGCCGATCAGCACCGCAATGGCGTGTTCAAGCTGCGCGCGTTGCCACTGTAAATCCAGCGCGGAAGCGCGGGCGCTCTCCAATTGGGTCTGCGCCTGCGCCAGGGTGCCGCGGGACTCGCTCCCGGCGCGGTATTTATTCTCGATAATGTTCAGGTAGCGCTGGTAGGCCTCGACGCTCTCCTGATACAGCGCTATCTGCTCATCCATGACCCGCAGCTGGAAATAATCCTGCGCCAGCTCTGATTGGGCGCTCAGGGTAATATTGGCCAGTTCGGCGGCGCTGGCCTGGGCATTGGCCTGGTTTTCCTCCACCGTGCGTCTGAGCTTACCCCACAGGTCCAGCTCCCAGCTGGCGCTGACCTGCGCCTCATGCGTCGTGGCGGCGGCGGTCCGGGTGCCGCTGCGCGTGGTGTCGGCGGTGCCGGTGACCGTCGGGTACAGATTGGCGCGCGAGGCGGCCGTCAGCGCCCGCGCCTGGCGGTACAGCGCTTCATACTGCGCCACGTTCTGGTTGGAAATCCGCACCTGGCCCAATAAGCCGGAAAGCGTCGGATCCCGGTACACCGCCCACCATTCCCCCTTGCCCGCCTCATCCCGCGGCGCGGCCTGCGTCCAGCCCTTCGCCTGTTTAAATTCAAGCGGCACCGTCATCGCCGGCCGCCGGTAGTCCGGGCCCACCATACAGCCGGCCAGGATCAACGCCAGCGCCAGGGGCAGCAGCTTCAGGGCGGGATGTGGGAATATCGTTATCATAAAGTCACTGTTGTCCGAAATCATAAGTAAGAAGGGTGAGGCGCCATCGTCGGGTTACCGGCTTCAGGCCGCGCCGGTTTTGCCAAAACGCCGCCAGGCCCGCTTGCCGGAACGGCTTAGCCGGTCCATATACAGATACACCACCGGGGTGGTGAACAGGGTCAGCAGTTGGCTCAGCGCCAGGCCGCCGGCAATCGCCATGCCCAGCGGGCTGCGTAAATCCGCATCCCCGCCGCTGCCCAGCGCCAGCGGCAGGGCGCCAAAAAAGGCCGCCAGCGTGGTCATCATAATCGGCCGGAAACGCATCAGGCAGGCTTGGGTAATCGCCTGCTGCGGGCTGAGCCCCTGGGTCCGTTCCGCCGCCAGGGCAAAATCGATCATCATAATGGCGTTTTTCTTAACGATGCCTATCAATAACAAAATGCCGATCAGGGCGATCACCGTGAGCTGGGTGCCGGTGATAATCAACAGCAACAGGGCGCCAAGCCCGGCGGAGGGCAGGGTGGACAGGATGGTCAACGGATGGATATAACTCTCGTACAGCATGCCCAACACGATGTAGACCGCCGCCAGCGCGGCGAGTATCAGCCAGGGCATGCTGGAGGCCAGCGCCGTAAAGGCCTTGGCGGTGCCCTGGAAGCCGCCCTGGATGGTGGACGGCAGGCCAATCTGCGCCATGGCCGTCTTGATAAGCTGCTGCGCCTGCTCGAGGGACACGCCGTCCGCCAGGTTAAACGCCACGGTGCTGGTGGCGGATTGCCCTTGATGCGCCACGGATAACGAGGCGTTGGCGCCGCTGAAACTGGCAAAGGCGGCAATAGGGATTTGCTGGCCCTGGCCATTGACCACCATCAGCTCGTTCAGGACCGCCGGATCGACGGTGAACGCGGCGTCCAGGGTCATCACCACATGGTACTGGTTAAGGGTTTTATAACGCGTGGCGATCTGCCGCTGGCTGAAGGCGTTATTGAGCAGGGTATCGAGCATCTGCACGTTCACGCCCAGCCGGGTGGCCTTATCCCGGTCGATATTCAGCATCACCTCCTGGCCGCCGGTCTGGGAATCGGCGTCCACCCCGGTAAGCTGCGGGATCTTTTCCAGCGCCGCCTTGACCTTCGGCGTCCAGAGCCGCAGGGTATCGAGGTCGTCGGCCTGCAGGCTGTACTGGTAAAGGGCGTTGGCGCTGCGGCCGCCGATATGCAAATCCTGCGCCGGCATCAGGAACAGCTGGACGCCGGGCTGGTTAAGACCTTTGGCGGTCAGGCGGTTGGCTACCTCGGCGGCGCTGGCGTCCCGCTGGCTGAAATCCTTCAGGTGCACGAAAAAGTTGGCGCTGTTGCGCGAGCCGAAGCCGCCGCTACCCATGGAGGAGAGCACGCCGTCCACCGCCGGATCCTGCTGGATGATGCGCGAAAATTCCTGCAGCTTGGGTTTCATGGCCTGGAACGAGACGTTCTGGTCGGCGCGCAGCATGCCCATCAGCAGGCCGGTATCCTGGTTGGGGAAAAAGCCTTTCTGCACCACGGTATAGAGAAAAATATTCAGCATCACGGTCAGCACCAGGCTGAACAGCGTCAGGCGCTGGTGGCGCATGACCCAGGCCAGGGCAACGGCGTAGGCCGCCAGCAGCCGGGCCAGCCCGCGCTCGATCAGCACATAGAGCCGCGGCGGCTTGCGGGTCACCGGCGGCTTGCGCTTGAGCAGCCGGGAACACAGCATCGGGGTGAGGCTCAGCGAGACCACCATCGAAATCAGCAGCGAGACGGTGAGCGTTATCGCGAACTCGCGAAACAACCGGCCGACGATACTGCCCATCAGCAGGATGGGGATAAACACCGCCACCAGGGACAATGTCATCGCCAGCACGGTGAAACTGACCTCCTGCGCGCCGCGGATTGAAGCGCGCACCGGCCCCAGGCCCTGTTCGATATAACGGGTGATGTTCTCCAATACCACGATGGCGTCGTCCACCACGAACCCGGTGCAGATAATCAGCGCCATCAGCGACAGGTTGTCCAGGCTATAGCCCAGCAGGTACATGACCGCGCAGGTGCCGATCAGGGATACCGGCAGCGCCAGGGCCGGGATAATCACCGCCTGCAGGTTGCGCAGGAAGACAAACACCACCGCGATCACCAGTATGACGGCGATCAGCAGCGTTTCTTCGGTATCGCGCAGCGAGGAACGCACGTTAGGCGAGCGATCCACCACCATATGCAAACCGACGTCGCCGGGCAGAGTGGCGGACAGCGCCGGCAGCCGCGCCTTGATGGCGTCGATGGTTTCCAGCATATTGGCGCCCGCCTGGCGGGTCACGCCAATCATCACCGACGGGGTCTGGTTGTAGTATCCGACGTTGTATTTATCCTCCACCGAGTCGTAGACCGTGGCCACATCCCCCAGCCGCACGGCGGTGCCGTTTTGATAGCTGACGATAAGCGCCCGGTAATCGCGCGCCAGATCCAGCTGGCCGTTGCCGTCCACCACCCAGGATTGCCTGTCCCCCTGCAATATCCCCTTGGGTAAATTGCTGGTGCTGTTGGCGATGGCGCTGCGCACCGTATCCAGGGATAAGCCGAAGTGGGTGATCATCTGCGGGCTCAGCTCAATGCGTATCGCCGGCAGCGAGCTGCCCAACAGCGATACCTGGCCGACGCCCTCGACCTGGGCGATTTTTTGCTGGATTTCGCTGGAGGCCAGATCGTATAACTCCCCGCTGGTGCGGGTGGGGGAGGTCAGGGCCAGCACGACGATCGGCGCGTCGGACGGGTTGGCTTTGCGGTAGGTGGGCAGCGAGGGCATGCTGGAAGGCAGCAGGCTGCGCGCGGCATTGATCGCCGCCTGCACATCGCGCGCCGCGCCGTTGATATCCCGGTCCAGGTCAAACTGCAATATCACGTTGGTGGAGCCCTGCCCGCTGCTGGACGTCATTTCGCTGATGCCGGCGATTTGTCCCAGGGCGCGTTCCAGCGGCGTGGCCACCGTCGCGGCCATGGTTTCCGGACTGGCGCCGGGCAGGCTGGCGCTGACCATGATGGTCGGAAAATCCACCTGCGGCAGCGGCGCCACCGGCAGCAGCCGGTAGCCCAGCAGGCCGAGCAGCACAATGGCCAGCGTCAGCAACAGTGTCGCCACCGGGCGAAAAATAAACACGCGCGAGATATTCATCAGCGCTCCTGGCGGCCGTAACGGCGCCATGTCCGCTGCGCGCGCTGCGACAGGCCGTCAAACCACAGGTAGATCACCGGCGTGGAAAACAGCGTCAGCACCTGGCTGAATATCAGGCCGCCGACGATCACCAGCCCCAGCGGCCGGCGCAGCTCGGCGCCGGATCCGTGCGCCAGCATTAGCGGCAGCGCGCCCAGCAACGCCGCCATGGTGGTCATCAGAATCGGCCGGAAGCGCAGCAGACAGGCCTGGTGGATGGCCTCACGCGGCGTAAGATGCTGGTGGTGCTCCGCCTCCAGCGCAAAGTCGATCATCATGATGGCGTTTTTCTTGACGATACCGATCAGCAGGATGACGCCGATAAGCGCTATCAGGCTGAACTCAGTATCGGCGAACAGCAGCGTCAGCAGGGCGCCCACCGCCGCCGAGGGCAGGGTGGACAAAATCGTCACCGGATGGATAAAACTTTCGTACAGGATGCCCAGCACCACATACATGGTTATCAGCGCCGCCAGGATAAGCCACAGGGTGTTATCGGTGGCGCTCTGAAACGCCGAGGTTTCGCCCTGGTAGCGCAGGGTAATACTGGACGGCAGTTTCAGCTCATCGGTCACGTTGGTTATCGCCTGCTGCGCGTCTTCCAGCGAATAGCCGGGTTGCAGGTTAAAGGAGAGGGTGACCGCCGGGAACTGATTGAGCCTGGCGTACAGCAGCGACCCGGTACGCAGGTGGATTGCGGCGATAGCGGTGAGTTTCACCATGCCGGCTGAGGAACTGGTGGTGGAACCGCTCGATGCGCTTGATGTCGTCGTGGCGCCGGACGAACCCGAACTGCCCGAGGTGCTGGCCGTACTCGTGCCGTCGGTAAGATTGGTGGCCAGGTAGATATCGTCCAGCGACGCCGGCGACTGCTGGTACTTCGGCAGCACCTCGAGCACCACGCGATATTGATTGGACTGGGTAAAGATCGTCGACACCAGGCGCTGCCCGAAGGCGTTATATAATGCGGTATCCACATCGGCGGCGGTAATGCCGTAGCGCGCCGCCGCGTCGCGGTTCAGTTCCACGTAGGCCACCTGGCCCTGATCCTGTAGATTGCTCACCACCTCGCTGAACTCCGGCCGCCCCGCGAGCGCCGCCACCACTTTCGGCGTCCAGGCGACCAGGTTTTCGCTGTCCGCGTCGTCGAGGGTGAACTGGTACTGGCTGGGCGTGACCTGATCGTTAACCGTCAGGTCCTGCGCGGATTGCAGATACAGCTGGATGCCGGCGATATCCGCGACGGCCTGCTTAAGCTGCGTGATAATCGCATCGGCGCGCAGGTCGCGATCCGCGAAGGGCTTAAGGTTTATCTGCAGCCGGCCGCTGTTCAGGCTGGTATTGTTGCCGTCGATGCCGATGGTCGAGGATACGCTCGCCACCGACGGGTTTTTGAGAATGACATCCGCCAGCCTTTGCTGTCGCGCCGCCATCTCGCTAAACGACACATCCTGCGAGGCCACGGTTACCCCCTGGATAAGGCCGGTATCCTGCGGCGGGAAAAAGCCTTTCGGCACCACCAGATACAGCAGTGCCGTAAGGGCCAGGGTCAATAGCGCCACCAACAGCATCAGGCGCTGGTGATCCAGCACCACCGTCAGCCAGCGATCGTAGCCGGCCACCAGCTTGTCGAACAGCTGCCCGCCCTTGCGGTTGAACCGGCTCTGTTGTTCCGCCGGGATATGGCGCAACAGGTAGGCGCACAGCATCGGCGTCAGCGTCAGGGACACCACCATCGACACCAGGATCGCCACCGCCAGGGTAATGGCGAACTCGCGGAACAGGCGCCCGACCACATCGCCCATAAACAGCAGCGGGATCAGTACCGCAATCAGCGAAAAGGTCAGCGAAATAATGGTAAACCCAATCTGCGCCGAGCCGTTAAGCGCCGCCTGCATCGGGGTTTCGCCGTTTTCCAGGCGGCGCGAGATGTTTTCCACCACCACGATGGCGTCGTCGATAACAAAACCGGTGGCCACCGTCAGGGCCATCAGCGACAGGTTGTTCAGGCTGAATCCGGCCAGGTACATCACGCCGAAGGTGCCCACCAGCGACAGCGGCACGGCGATGCTGGGGATTAATGTCGCGGCCAGGTTGCGCAGGAACAGAAACGTCACCATCACCACCAGCGCAATGGACAGCAGCAGCTCGAACTGCACGTCGCTGATGGATGAGCGGATGGTCTGGGTCCGGTCCGATAAAATCGCGATCTTAACCCCGTCGGGCAGCGCCGCCTGCAGGGTCGGCAGCTGGGCCTTGATATTATCCACCACCGAGATCACGTTGGCGCCGGGCTGGCGCTGGACGCTGATGACGATGGCGGGCATGCGATTGGCCCAGGCGGACTGGAACGCGTTTTCCTCCGCTTCGTCGATTTGCGCGATATCGCGCAGGCGCAGCGCGGCGCCGTTCTGGTAGGTAATGATCAGGTTGCCGTACTCGGCCGCCGTGCGCAACTGGTCGTTGGCATCAATGGTAATGGAGTGGTATTTGCCGTCGAACCCGCCCTTGGAGCCGTTGACATTGCTGTTGCCAATCAGCGTATCGACATCGGCCAGCGTCAGGTTATGCGCCGCCAGGGCGCGGGGATCCATGCGCACCCGTATCGCCGGCTGATGGCCGCCGGCCAGCGTCACCATACCCACGCCGGAAATCTGCGACAGCTTCAGGGCGATGCGGGTATTGACCAAATCCTGCACCTTGATAAGCGGCAGGGTATCGGAGGTGGCGGCCAGGGTAATGACCGCCGTATCCGCCGGATTGACCTTTTTATAGGTCGGCGGGTTGGGCAGGTCGGTGGGCAGCAGGCTGTCGGCGGCGTTGATGGCCGCCTGCACTTCCTGCTCGGCCACATCCAGCGACAGCTCCAGCGAAAATTTCAGGGTGATAATCGACGCGCCGCCGGAGCTGGTGGAATACATCTGGCTCAGGCCGGCCATCTGTCCCAACTGGCGCTCAAGCGGGGCGGTGATGGACGACGCCATTACGCTTGGACTGGCGCCGGGATAAAGCGTCGTCACCTGGATGGTGGGATAATCCACCTGCGGCAGGGCGGAGGTGGACAGCATCCGATAGGCGAAAATGCCGGCGACCAGCACGCCGATCATCAGCAAAATCGTGGCGACCGGACGTTGGATAAACAGTCGTGAGGGATTCATTGCGCCGTCACGTCCTTGGTTTGCGCCGTATTCACCACCGTCACCTTACTGCCGGTATTGAGACGGTCTATGCCTTCGGTGACCACCTGGTCCCCCGGGGCGACGCCGGACAACACGGCCTGCAAATCGCTGCCGAACGCCGGCCCGGTTTTAACCGCTTTTCGCTCAACGGTGTTGTCGGCCTTGATCACATAAACAAAATCGCCGTCGCTGCTTAACTGCAGCGCCTGGGCGGGAATCACGGTCGCGCCGGCCAGCGTCCCGGTTTGCAGCCGGATGTTGACAAACTGGTTGGGGTAAAGGCTTTCGTCATCATTGGCAAAAATCGCCTTTAGCTTGATACTGCCTGTATCGCTATCGATTTCATTGCTGATAAAATTCAGCTTGCCCTGGCCGAGAGGGGTAATGCCGTCCTGATCGATGGCCGTGGCCGGCAGGGAATTGCCCTGGTGCAGCGATTTCAGCAGCGTGGGTAAATTAACCTGGGGCAGGCTGAAGGTCACCGCAATCGGCTGGGTCTGGGTAATAGTGACAATGCCGGTGGTATCGCTGCTGTGGACCATATTGCCGGGGTCCACCAGCCGCAGCCCCACCCGGCCGGACACCGGCGCGGTAATGCGCGCGTACTCCAGATCCAGCTTGGCGGCATTGATTTGCGCCTGATCGGCTTTGATCGTGCCCAGGTACTGGCCGACCGTGGCGGTTTGGGTTTCCAAATCCTGCCGCGACAGCGAGTCCTGCGCAAACAGGGTCTTGTAGCGCGCCAGGGTCAGCTGGGCGCTTTTCAGCAACGCCTGGTTTTGCGCCAGTTCGCCCTGATATTGCTCCAGGGTGGCCTGGTAGCTCCTGGGGTCGATTTGCGCCAGCAGCTGGCCTTTGGCCACTTTCTGGCCTTCGACGAAATAGACCTGCATCAACTGGCCGTCCACCCGGCTGGTCACCGTGACGCTGGCGTTGGCCACCACGGTGCCGAGCGCGGAAAGATATACTGGCACATCCGCCTGTTTCGCCGTCCCGCTGTGCACCGGCGTGGCCAGGCCGCCCATGCCGGCGCCCGCCCTTCCCGGCCCTCCCGCCCGGGGATCGGCATTCGTGCCGCCGCTATGCCTTGGCAGAAAATAGAACAGGGCGGCTGCAATTAACAGCACGACGATTAACAACAACAGAATATTGCGCCATTTGATTTTACGTTGTGAGCGGATTTTCATGCGATACGGGCGGCCATCAGTGGTCAGGGAATTATCATCGTACTAGGATAAAGTAATTCAGGCCGCGTTATTGTAAAAGTTTCGTCAAAAAGCATTTCACTTATACGGGGAAACAGGCATAACGATAAAGATTCTCCCCGCCATCAGCGCTGCTTTAACCACGCTTTTACCCGAGATAAAGACTCTGCTGAGCAGCACAATGAAGGATGAGAGTGATTGATTTAAAATAACATTAGGTAACCAGGTGCATTAAATATGCAGGCAAATGGCACGTTGTCACCCCCGGTGTTTGTAAACTTGATAATATAATTGTCGGGTTTTTGCCCTGTTGGCCAATGATGCCGGTAACCGCTGGGAATCGCTGGCTTTTTAATCGCTGCTCACGGATTTTGCGGCATATTGACGGTTGTTTACCCCGGGCTATCATGTTTCACTCTGGTTAAAAATGTTAACGTTATGTTTTTAATGGTGGCGAATCCCCATTTTTATTCGCTATTTTGTACTGCAATTCACGTTTGTTATTGTTATTCCCTACCGCTTATGGAGATAACTTTACTTTTCCCCCGCCGGCTTATTTGACAGTAAGCGTGCTCACTATATAATCCGTTTTAATTTTACAGGGCGTCCCAGCAAAAAATAATTTATGCCTTGGGTGCATGATTGAATATATTCATTTTTTTAATACACAATATATGAAATGGAATTAATATTTTTTCGGCAACGATGCTCACTGTATTGTTAAAATAAAGAATAATTTATTAATTTTTTGATCTGCCCTGCAAATATGGATACCGTATCCTTGTAAGCTGGCGTTAAATGAACCGGGCCTTAATCCTCCAGCATAAATCGTGGTTTGCGGCAGACTTTAACGCTGGGTTGACGCTGGGTTTAAGCATAATCGCCCGGCGATGCATATATAACACCAAGGTGGATTAATGTAATTAACATAAACCCCATCTGGTTACATAAATAATAACTTCTCTCATTGTTAAAGTGGATCATTAATTTTTGTATAGTAGTTTTAATGTAAGGCTATTGTGGGCGGCAAAAGGCTATATGAATAAGAAATGATCGGTGTATTGATGAAATGTGCACAGGTCATGCCCTAGGCTTATCCAGGGGCGAACCGCCATTTTAATCCGTCGTCATTCTCGGGTAGGAAGAAAATATGAGTAATGTATTTAATCGACCGCGTGCCATGAATATTCCACCGACGCCTCTGCCGATCAAAGGGATCAGGAAAGAGGTGGTGAACCATTTTAAAGTCCAGTACAGCTTTGGTGATTTTATCCTTCACTCTACCCGCGTTCTGTTTCATAAAGATCGGAAAATCAGCGTGTCGCCAAAAGAGCTGGGGGTGCTTATCCTGCTGCTGGAATCCGCCGGCGAGGTGGTCAGCAAGGACCGGCTGATCAATGAAGTCTGGTCCGGCGGCAATGTCGGTGAAGAATCCCTGACGCGGTGTATCTATGTCCTGCGCCGTATTTTGCAGGAAGGCAAGCATAACCGGTTTATCGATACCGTTTATGGTAAAGGCTACCGTTTTACCCTGCCTGTTACCCGCGTCACGCCCCGTGAACGCATGACCACGGCCAGCTGCATTTTTGCGGTGCTGCCATTTCACCTGGACGCGCATCTGGATACGCTGGAACTGCATGATGCAATAGTGCAGGAAATGACCGGCTACGCGGCGGCCGGGCTGCACGTTCTGCCTTCGTCGCTGACGCTTGGCTGCACATCACTGCAAACGACCCTGGAATTGATGGAAAAGATCAAGCCGGATTATTACCTGACCGGCTACCAGCTGAGCCAGACAAGCGGGCCGCTGATGCGTGTTGAACTGATGCGCGCGCAGGATCATCTGGTGCTGCACCGGGAGGCGATAAACCTTGACGGCCGGCTGACGGTGGCGTGCATAAACCGCCGTATCAAGCCGCTGCTGTTGAAGCATATTCCCTGTCTGCGCGAGGACGGTCAAACCCTAAACACGCCTTCGTCCACGCTTGATGCGCGGGCCGTTCACCGTGCGGGGCGCGACGCCTTCCTGGCCTACACGCCGGAAAGCCTGGGCAAGGCCCTGGACCTGCTGCAACAGGGGCGCCGGCAGGCCCCGGATGATATCGACCTGCAATACCATCTGGCGGAATGTTATTTCGCCCTCGGGCAAATGGGCATGATGGATTTTGATCATGCGTTGCGCGAATGCGGCGCGCTGATCGACGGCGTACTGGCGCGCACGGCGGATCACCCCGAGGCGCTGGCGTTAAGCGGGGTGCTGCAGGGATTGAATCGCGCTTTCAGCGAGGCGGCCGAACGGTTTAAACAAGCGCTGGCGATGTCCGGGGATAATCCTTCGGTTAATTATTATTATGCATGGCATCTGCTTATTGTCGGCGACACCGGCAGAGCGCTGTATTTCGCGCGCCAGGCCCGGAAAATGCTGCCCGAGATGATGGCTGTTCAGGTATTGATGATGTGGCTGGAATATTGCGACGGTAATGCGCAGGCGGCGCTGGATATCGCCGGGGGCCAATCACCGGAGGAGCGCGCTCATCCGGTGCTGCTCAGCATGCGGGCGGTCATCCTGTGCAGCGAGGGGCAACCCGGCCGGGCCGCGGAGCTGATCCCCCATCTGATGAACGGCAGCGAACAGGACGGCATTGTCTACCTGAACGCGCTTTATACACGCATGTTCTCGCAGTCGGCGGCGGTCAACGGCGAGCAGGTCGCCACGTTGATGCGGCGGGCCACGCATATGATGCCGTCGGCGCTGCTGCCGGTTATCCTCCAGTGCCAGGGATACCGGGCGGCAAAAAAATGGTATGACCAGCTTTCCAGCACTTCCTCGCCCTGCCTGATGTTATGGCGCAACGACCCCCGGGTTAAACCCCTGCGGGCCGAGGTCCCGGAGTGTTGAGCACCATGCCCGCAGGTAAATATTTCATCGCGCTCGGTTTGCTGTTAAGCGCCACCGCCGTGTCGGCGGACTGCTGGTCGCAGGCGGAACGTCATTTTTCCATCGAATCCAGGCTGCTGCAGGCCATTGCGCTGACGGAATCGAATATGAACCCGCGCGCCACGGGCAAAAACGCCAACGGCACCCGCGATATCGGCCTGATGCAGATCAACAGCCTCCATTTGCCCCGGCTGAGGACGTTGGGCATTGATGAGCAACGGCTGTATGAAGATAGCTGCGTCTCGGTAATGGTGGGCGCCTCGGTGCTCGCGGACATGATGAAGCGCTACGGTTATTCCTGGGAAGCGGTGGGTGCTTATAACGCGGGAACCGCCGCGGGCCGCAAACACCTGCGCATGCGTTATGCCCAACGCGTTTGGGAACACTATAAACGCCTGGATACGAGCAGCGCGCCGGTGATGGCGCGACCGGCTGCATCCTGAATATGTGATTAAACAATATATGCAAATGTATATTAGTCCTGGTTATTAATGTTTTGTTTAACGACTTTCGCTCTGGGCGGTTTTATACATCATTAAATTTAACTCGATGAATCAGATTCCCATCATGATTTATGGAAGACACAAAGGCATTATCATGAGTATCAAGGTTAATCAAAAACGCATGGGGTTAATAATGAACAAAGAGAATATCATATTGCCCCACAGGCCGCTCGCGGAAAATTATAAACAGGATATAACCGAACCCACATGCTGGCTGATGCAAACCCATAATCAGGCGTGCCGCATCCATTTCCAGTCGGGCCAGGAATCCTCCACCCTGAATCTGTCGCAGGATTGGCACGGTATTCTGGTCATGAATAAAATCAACCTGGAAATTATTTCCGGTGCGCCCATCCAGCAGGAGCTGCCTTTATTTGCGCTGGTGAAATTGCAGGTATTTATTGATGAATCACGCCGGGTGTCATTGAAATACGATCCCTTACAGCCTTGGGACAGCATTAAACTTAACAGCGATCCGCTTATTGCCAACTGCGGCGATGTCGAGCGCTGGCTGTTGACGCAAAGCAACCTGCTGCCCACCGAAATGGGCATGCTGGCATCTTTTCTGCGCCGGACGGAATGGTATTGGCTCATCCGCTTTTTATTAAATGAATCGGTCAGCCACGGCAAAATACATGAGCTGGGCGCGCGTTATGGTTTGTCCTATTCGCATTTCCGGCGGTTATGCCGTAATGCCTTGGGCAATTCAGCTAAAAACGAGCTGCGCGGCTGGCGTATCGCCAGGGCCTTGCTCGATGTGGTCGAAGAGGGGCAAAGCCTGACGGAGGTGGCGATGCGGTACGGTTACGCGTCCTCATCCCATTTATCCAATGATATCAGGGATGCTTTTGGCGTTTCCCCCCGGGGATTGTGGAACATCATCAACAAGAAACTGGAAAAATGAAAGCGCAAAAATTTATACAGCAAAGCCTGATATGTTGGTGCCTGATCGGCGGAATGGTTCCCCTGCTGGCGCAGGCCAATCCACTCACCGGGGGAGCTATCGCCGCCGAAGGTTATGTCGCCAATAAAGACGGCTTAAAAATGTTTTTCGACGCGCTGTCGTCGCGTCTGGGCAAGCCGGTCATTGTCAGCAAGCTGGCGGCGCGCAAGCAAATCAGCGGCGAGTTTGACTTCAGCAATCCCCAGGATCTGCTGGAGAAAATTTCCCAGCAGCTGGGCCTGATTTGGTATCACGACGGCCAGGCGATTTACGTTTACGACGCCAGTGAAATGCGTAATTCGATGATGTCGCTGAATAATACGTCCTTTACGGCGCTGGACAACTTCCTGCGCAAATCCAAGCTGCTCGACAGCCGCTATCCGCTGCGCGGCGATGACAGCAGCGGCACGTTTTATATTTCCGGGCCGCCGTTCTATGTCGATCTGGTGATGAATACCGCCAAAAATATGGACGAGCAGTCCGCCACCGGCATCGGATCCGGTGATGAGAAAACGGCGGTTATCCATCTCAGCAATACCTTCGTCACCGATCGGGTCTATGAGCAGCGCGGAGAAAAAATTACCATCCCCGGCGTGGCCACGGTGATTAACGAACTGCTGAAGGGCGGCACGAAAACGGCCGGCACGGCGGTGCACTCGCTGATGCCGGACGCCATGCCGGCGCCGAAAATGCCCGAGTTCAATCTTGAGGCGCTGGGTGCCGGGACCACGGTCTACCAGCCCCGGTCGAGCCTGGCGGAAGCGCTGCGCGTCGAATCCGCCGCCAGTCCGATCAACGTGATTGCCAATCCCAATACCAACAGCCTGCTGGTCAAGGGTACCGCCAAACAGGTGCAGCTGATCACCAATCTGGTGGCGGCGCTGGATACGACAAAGCGGCATGTCGAGCTCTCCTTATGGATTGTCGACATACAACGGGACGATCTGGATCAGCTTGGCGTCAATTGGCAGGGGAGCGTGAATATCGGCAACCAGTTAGGCGTGTCCTTTAACGGCGGTTCCTATTCCACCCTCGACGGCGCGCGTTTTGTCGCCTCCATCCAGGCGCTGTCGCAGAAAAACCGCGCCAATATCGTCTCGCGTCCGGTGGTGCTGACCCAGGAAAATATCCCGGCGATCTTTGACAATAACCGCACTTTTTATACCCAGCTTATCGGCGAGCGTAACGTCGAGCTGCAGCATGTTACTTACGGCACCATGGTGAACGTCCTGCCGCGCTTTACCGCCGACGGGCAAATTGAAATGGTGCTCAATATCGAGGACGGCAACGAACTCAATGAGACCACGGTATCCGCCGGCAATATTCTTCCCAAGGTCGGGCGCACCAATATCAGCACCGTGGCCCGGGTGCCCCAGGGAAAAAGCCTGCTGATCGGCGGTTATACCCGTGATGAAATCTCCGGGCGTGAGGGCAGGATCCCGGGGTTGGGCAGCATCCCCCTTATCGGCGGCCTGTTTAACTATAAGCAGAATACCCAGTCCAATATGGTGCGTATTTTCCTCATAGAGCCGCGGGAAATCACCGAGCCCCTGCAATCCGACGCCAGCAACGTGGCGGACAGCCTGATTGCCGGCCGCCGATCCGCCCCCTTGCCGGACTGGTCGCGCAACCTGCTGGATAGCCAGAAATGGCGGTAAACGCCACCGGCGGCATCGGCAACGCCGGCGCGTTCAGCCTGCCAGACGCCAGGTTGCCCGGCCGGCAGCCCGGGCAGGATGTCGCCACCAAGGTTAAGGTAAAACGCAGCGCCGCCAGCCTGGTCAAACTGGCGGAACAATCCGGCAAAAGCGCGTCGTCGGCGGCGGCCCAATTCGCCAGCAGGCGGCAGTACGAGAAATACGCGCGGGATACGGAGATGAATTTCGCCCGTATCCTGGAAAACGATGCCATCCCCAAGGTGGATCAGCTGCTGCGTATGCTTAACAGCGGCAATCTGTTCCAGAAGAACGCGTTTTTGCTTTTTGCCCGCTCCCTGTTTCCTGATGATAGTGATTTGGTGGTGGTGCTGCGCGAACTGCTGCGGCGCCGTAAGCTGAACGAAACGGTGGGAAAAGAACTTGCGCAACTACTGGACGAGGTGGAGGCGCAGGCCGACCCCCGGCTTGTCAACGCCGGCATTAACTGTGCGCTCAAGGCCAGGTTATTCGGGCAGGCCCATCTGGAACTGAATCCGGCGATGTTGCGGGGAAGCTACCGGCTGTTTTTACAACAGGAACGCCGGGCGCTGGAGGAGTACCAGGACTGGATCGCCTGTTATGGACACCAGTATCGCAACGTGATACTGGCGTTTATCGAGGCCGCCCTGATGGCCGATGTGTATGCGGTAACGCCCAGCTCGGCATCAGTATACGGCGATTTTATCGGTAAATTGGGCCAGCTCAGGTTGATACGCTCCGGGGATGATCTGTTTATGAAACAGCTATTATCAAATAAAGTGATTAATGGTTTAAATAAAAGTGAAACGGATTGGCTGATATTTTTATTCTCGCTATTGCAGTTCCCTGAAGATATAGATGATCATCTTCATTATTTAATTGGGGAAACGTTTTTATTGCGCCGCCATGACGAACGCTCCGCTATTTTGCAGCCTCTGTTTCGTGCATGTAAATTATTGCCACATGAATTATTTGTCTGCAATGAATCTGCGCAGCGTATGTTTATTGAGTTCGAATATCTTGCCGGCCTGGCGTATAAGCGCGAAGTCATTGAAAACAGATTAAATCGAAAATGACGGTGAAAGTTCATCGTCTTTGCATGGGATAACGACGTGTTGACAAAATTTCTGCATAATATGCATTCCCGCCCGGAGCTGCTTATCCTGGCGCTGGTGATCATGATCATCAGTATGTTGATTATTCCTTTGCCGACATACTTATTGGATTTTCTTATCGGGCTGAATATCGTTATCGCCGTGCTGGTGTTCATGGGCGCGTTTTACATTGATCGCATCCTGAGCTTTTCCACTTTTCCCTCCGTGCTGCTGATCACCACGTTGTTCCGGCTGGCCTTGACCATCAGCACCGCCCGTCTGATCCTGACCGACGCCGACGCCGGTGACATCATCGCCTCCTTCGGCCAGTTTGTTATCGGCGATAACCTGGTGGTGGGCTTTGTCATCTTCGCCATCGTCACGGTAGTGCAGTTTATTGTCATCACCAAGGGGTCGGAACGCGTGGCGGAGGTCGCGGCCCGTTTCTCACTTGACGGCATGCCCGGCAAGCAGATGAGCATCGACGCCGATCTGAAGGCCGGCACGATCGACGCGGACGGCGCGCGCGAACGGCGCAGCGTGCTGGAGCGGGAAAGCCAGCTGTACGGCTCGTTCGACGGCGCCATGAAATTTATCAAGGGCGACGCCATCGCCAGCATCCTGGTGACGTTCGTCAATCTTATCGGCGGCATGGCCGTAGGCATAAGCCAGCATCAGATGGATATGTCCACGGCGCTGGATACCTACACCATGCTGACCATTGGCGACGGGCTGGTCGGCCAGATCCCCGCCTTGCTTATTTCCATCAGCGCCGGGCTTATCGTTACGCGCGTCAACGGCGACGGCGACAACATGGGCCGCACGATCATGGAACAAATCATGGGCAACCCGTTTGCACTGATGATTACCGCGTTCCTGGCCCTATCGATCGGCCTGCTGCCGGGGTTCCCCTTGCCGGTGTTTATCCTGCTGGCCGGCGCGCTGGCGGCCGTGTTCTATTTCCGCCATCGCAGGCAGCGCAGGGCGCAGGCGGCCGACGTGGATGGCCGTGCCGGAACACTCCCTCACCAGGATGCGCAAGGCGAGAGCGGCATGGACACCCGGCTGAACATTATCGACGATCTTGACAAGGTGGCCGCCGAGACCGTGGCGCTGATACTGGTGGTATCGCGCGCCAATTTTGCCTTATTGCAACAGGAGCGGCTGTGCGAACGCCTGCGCAGCCAGTTTTTTGTCGATTTCGGCGTAAAACTGCCGGAACCGATTCTGCGCGCCGCCGAAAATGTCGATGAATCCACCGTCATGGTCTTGATCAACGAAATTCGCGCCGACGCCTTCACCATTCATTTCGATATGCTGCGCGTGGTCAATGCCTCCGATGAGATTCAACATCTCGATATCGACATGCGCGTCGACAAAGATTGTATCTGGGTGGCGCGCGAGGCCAGGGAAACCCTGCTGCAGCTGGGCTTCCAGCTGCGTCCCGCCGTGGATGAGGTATACCACTGCTTTGCGGTATTGATGTCCCATCACGTCAGCGAGTTCCTCGGCGTACAGGAAACCAAACATATGCTGGACCTGATGGAGAATAAATATCCGGACTTATTGAAGGAGGTGCTGCGCCATGCCACGGTGCAACGTATTGCCGAGGTGTTGCAGCGCTTATTAATGGAGCGCATATCTACCCGCAATATGAAATTGATCATGGAGTCGCTGGCGCTGTGGGCGCCCAGGGAGAAAGACGTCATTACCCTGGTGGAGCATGTCAGGGGCGCGCTGGCGCGTTATATATGCCATAAATTCGCTATTAATAATGAGCTAAGAGTAATTATTCTGTCGGCGGAGGTGGAGGAAACGATCCGCGGCGGTATCAGAAATACGTCGTCCGGGGCATTTTTACACCTGGACCCGTCGGTCTCGGATGAATTAATGGATTTGTTTACCGTAGGTTTAGAAAGCATATTGATTGCTCAAAAAGATATGGTTTTATTAACCTCGGTGGATATCAGACGCTTCGTCAAAAAACTCATCGAGTCGCGTTTTCGCGATCTCGAGGTCATGTCTTTTGGGGAATTAACTGAAGCTGTAAATGTTAATGTTATTAAAAGTATCTAATTAACCTGGAGTATAATACATGTATGTTGATATTGCCGCTTTAGTGCGCGAAGCCTTATTGGGAAATGGTTGTGATCCCAAACTGTTGGCTAATTTTGATAGCCATTCAACTATTGCGCTCGATTTTCATGATTTGCCAAGTATCTACATCAGCAGCCAGGATGAGGATATCTGGTTTTGGTCGCGCATTGCCGAATACGATGAGGCGGCCTTGCAAAAATGCGGATATTCCTTATTGAAGGAACATATGGAAGGCGAAGCGTTTATCCGCAGCCAGCAGTTTCAGTTCGCCCAGAATGAAGGCTATCTGGAATTTAAAGCATTATTACATCCGGACTCTCTGCAAAGCGCGGAAAACTTTAGCAAGGCGTTGGAAGGTTATTTTGAGCGTCTGGAACGTATCATCGAGGTTATGCATTAATGACCGCCCGGATGAGGCTGCTGCGGCGCCAGGCCCAGCCTCTGCGTTTAGCGGGGCCGATTATCGAGGCGGAGCTGCCGGGCGTCGCGGTGGGCGAGATGTGCGAAGTGCGCCGCGACTGGCGCACGGCGGAGATTGTCGCTCGCGCCCAGGTACTGGGCTTTCAGGGCAATCGCACGGTGCTGAGCCTGATAGGCCATGGCCGTGGTTTATGCCGGGATGTGGTTTTGCATCCCACCGGCGCCCAGTTGGGCATTACCGTCGGCATGGACCTGCTGGGCACGGTCATTGATCCCATGGGGAATGTGGTCGAACGGCTGCATTCCCCGGCGCCCGGCCCGCAGCCGGAAATCCGCCCCATCGATATCGACGCGCCCCCGTATCTGGATCGCGCCGTTATCGACACGCCCTTTATTTCCGGGATCCGCGCCATCGACGGCCTGCTGACCTGCGGCACCGGGCAGCGGGTCGGCATATTCGCCTCGGCGGGATGCGGCAAGACGGTGTTGATGCATATGCTGATCGACCGGTCCGAGGCGGATGTATTTGTTATCGGACTGATAGGCGAACGCGGGCGGGAAGTGACTGAATTCACCGAATCCCTGCGCCGCTCAGGCCGGCAGGATAAATGCGTGCTGGTGTACGCCACCTCGGATTTCTCCTCCCTGGATCGCTGTAATGCGGCCAGGGTGGCCACCACGGTGGCGGAGTATTTCCGCGATCGCGGGAAAAAAGTGGTGCTGTTTTTAGATTCCATTACCCGCTATGCGCGCGCGTTGCGGGATGTGGCGCTGGCCTCGGGAGAACCCCCGGCCAGACGCGGCTACCCGGCCTCGGTGTTCGACGCCATGCCGCGTATTCTCGAGCGGCCCGGGAACACCCGTCACGGCAGTATTACCGCGTTTTATACCATCTTGCTGGAAAGCGACGACGAGCCGGACCCGATTGCCGACGAAATACGCTCCATTCTGGACGGACATTTTTACCTGAGCCGCAAGCTGGCGGCGCAAAATCATTATCCCGCCATCGATATATTGCGCAGCATCAGCCGGGTCGCCGGCCAGGTGACCGATGGGCAGCACCAATCCCTGGCGGGCGAAGTGCGCCGCCTGATGGCCCGGCTTGAGGAATTACAGATATTCCTGGATATGGGCGAGTACCGCCCCGGCGAGAACGCTGAAAACGATCGCGCCATGAATAAGCAGCAGGCACTCATGGCCTTGCTGCGTCAGTCCACGCAGGAAAGCACCGACTTCGCCACCACGCTGCGGATGATGCATGCCGTCGTTGCGTAATATCAAAGTCCTCATCGGCCGCTGCGACGCCGGCCTGCGGCGCTGTGATATGCGGCGCATCGCCGCCGAGCGCCAATTGCGGGAGAACGAGGCGCAAGCCGATGCGCTGGGCCAACAAAAAAGCGGCTTGCGGCAATTGATTGAGCAGGAGCGCCCCAGCGGCAGGCTGGACAAAGCCCGGATTTTTTTGTGTCAGCACCGTATCGCGGTATTCCGGCAAAAAATTAAAGAGCTGGAAGCACAGGAACACACATTGCTGCATAAGCGCGAGGAATTCACGCGGCAGCTCTCCGACCTCAAGGCGGAAAAGCAGCATTGGCAGCGTAAACATGAAAAGTACCTGACATGGGCCGAAAAGCAGAAAAAAGCGCTCAGGCTTGCCGGCTTACGTCAGGATGAAAATGAAACGCAGGAGATTATTACATGGTCGCCGTAACTAACTTCGGCCGCGGGCATAATTACCCGGTCAAATTCGTGCAGGATATCAAGGATATTGCCCGCCAGCGGCAAAGCGATGTGAATGAGCGCCAGCGTCTTAAGAAACCATTCTCGCCAACTGAGCACCAGCACCCCGCCGGCGCCTTCATCGCGCAGATGATAGCGCGCGAAGACGGTGTCTTTTCCAGCCTGGGCGCATTATCGGCGGTGGAAACAATGATGGGCATGCATTCGGCCCTGGTGTCTGATCAAGCCCATGCCGAGGGGGCGAATGCCGGCGCGGCCAGTGCCCGCCCGGCCCACGTCTCTGCGTTTCTGGCGCAGCGGAATCTGGGTTCGGCGCCATCAAACCTCATCGCCGGCGGCAGCGAATTACTGCCAGGCCAGGTGGAAGAACCTGGCGCCGCGCCTGCGGGCGATGTGAATAACAGCGCTCAGCCCGGAAAGGGGACGCGCGCCCTGGCTGCACACACGCCGGCGGTGTTAGCGGAGGGGAATAAAATAATTGCGCCTGACGCGCACGTCGCAGGCAACCTTGCACCGACCGATGGCACCTTGGGCGAAGCCGCCGATGCGCGCCTGTTAGCCGATTTGCTATCAAGCGCGGCCGCGGGCGCGACAATCCCGGCGAATAATCATGCCGCCGAGGTTAGGGCCGGCCAGCCGGCCGTGGATCGGCCGGCGAACCACGGCCACGAGGCAACGATGCCTCAGCCAAACCAGGCTGCCAACACCGACCGCACCCTGACCTATGCCTTCAGTTCGGTGCCGGGCCATCATCACGTACAGGTATCGGCCGGTCAGAACATCACGCTGTTGCCGTCGAGTCAGGAAGTGATTAAGCAAATGGCTACTCATCCTATGCCGGAAAATTACCAGCTGTTGCCCGTGCGGGATGAGCAACACGGGCAACAGCCGAACCAGGATCCGGAGCAGGAGGAGGACGAGTGAGTACACTTTCGCTGCGCAAGCTGCCAAAGGCGCAGGCGTCCTGGCACCCGGCTCTGGCGGGATGGCGGGCGGGCGGCGTCGCTGTCGCTCTGGCATTACCTCCGGCGGCGGGACCACTGATGATGGTCATCGCCGACGATGGCGAGTGGCGGGCGCTGCTGGATCCCCGTGAATGGCTGGCGCAGACCGCGCCGGCGCTGGCCGCCATGGCTGTCGCCGCCTGCGACGACCGGCAAATCATGGCGTTGTTTAACGCCATGCCCCGGCCGCTGACATTTGCCGACGGCGCGCTGGACTACCGACATATACAGGCGTGGGAGCCTGCTGCGTCTAGCCAGGGCCGCGACCTGCCATTGCCCCGGCTCAGCGCCCGGGAATGCCCGGTCTGGGTGACGGCGCTGGATCGCAGCCGGATCAGGCTGCCGGATCCATCCTGCCACGGCCTGCAGGACCTGCCGCTGGCGGTGGAATTTATTCTTGGCGCCAGCCGGCTGCCGGCGGCAATAGCGCGCGATGTGGCGGTTGGCGATGTGGTATTGATTGCCGCGCTTTCGCGCTATGTGAAATGCCAGGGACGGCGGATAGGACATTTTTGCCAACGAGAGGACATGATAATGATCGATGAAAGCCAAGATGGAATGTATGAAGAATATCCTTTGACGGAGAGTGACCCTGCGCCCTCATTGGATAACACGGCCTTGCCCGGCGTACTGACCGAACTGCCGCTGAATGTGGAGTTTATTTTGCAGCGGCGCTTCCTGTCGATAGGCGAGGTCAACGCGCTGTTTGCCGGCAAAATTCTGGAGTTAGACCCGGCGTGCGAGCACAGGATCGAGCTGCGAAGCAACGGCCATTTGCTGGCGCGGGGCGAATTAGTGCAATTGGACGATCGCCTGGGGGTCGAAATAATGCAACTTTACCCGGATGATCCCCATGCCTAATGAAATCGGGATAATTGCCTCACTGGCGTTTTTATCATTATTGCCGTTTTTGATTGCCGCCGGTACCTGTTACGTTAAGTTTTCCATTGTATTCGTCATCGTGCGTAATGCCTTGGGGCTGCAACAGGTGCCTTCGAATATGACCTTAAACGGGGTGGCGCTGATATTGGCCATGTTTGTGATGTCCCCGGTGGCGCGGGATGCTTATAACGCTTTTACTGAAGAAAAAGTCCAGTTCAACAGCGTGGAGACGGTGGTCGACTTTGTCGAAAACGGCATGAGCGGCTATAAAGCCTATTTGCAGAAATATGCCGATCCCGACCTGGCGCAATTTTTTGAAAAAGCGCAGTCCCGGCAGGGCAGAGACGACCCCTCCTATGAAGATGAGGAAACAACGCCTTCAATGCTGGCTTTGCTGCCGGCCTACGCGTTAAGTGAAATCAAAAATGCCTTCAAAATCGGCTTTTATCTGTATCTGCCGTTTGTGGTGGTGGACTTGCTGATTTCCAGTATTTTGCTCTCATTGGGCATGATGATGATGAGTCCCATAACCATATCCGTACCTATTAAGCTCATTCTTTTTGTGGTGCTTGACGGCTGGACATTACTCTCCAAGGGATTGATTCTGCAATATATCGATCTCGCTACCTGAAAAAGTATTAATAGGGTATAAAAATGAATGACGTGGTATTTGCCGGTAATAAAGCCTTGTACCTGGTGCTTATTCTCTCCGCGGGGCCGGTATTGGTGGCAACGGTGGTAGGGCTAATGGTCGGGTTATTACAAACCGTATTACAGCTCCAGGAACAGACATTGCCCTTTGGTATCAAGTTACTGTCCGTTACGCTATGTCTTTTTATTTTGTCAGGCTGGTATGGCGAGACATTGCTCGGTTTTGGCCAGGAAGTGATCAGAATGGCGATGAGCCGCTAGCCTATGAACGATTTGTCTGCATGGCTTGATGTCCAGCATTGGCTCAGTGTCATGATTTTAACCTCCGCCAGGATTATGCCGGTGTTTCTATTATTGCCCTTTTTAACCGGCAATATCGTCAGCGTTAATATCCGCATGCCGGTGGCTATCTTTATCGGCGCTTCGCTGTGGCCTTATTCCCTTGAGCGGATGCCGGTGGAAGAAATCAATTTTTGGGGCGTGCTGGCGCAGGAACTGTTTATTGGTTTGATCCTGGGCGTCCTGTTCGCCCTGCCGTTCTGGATTATGCACGGCGTCGGCTGCGTGATTGACCATCAGCGCGGGGCCACCGTCAGCAGCACCTTTGATCCCATGAGCGGGGTGGATACCTCTGAACTGGCGAATCTGTTTAATCTCTTCGCCGGCGCCCTGTTCCTGGCCGGCGGCGGCATGCTGCTGCTGATGGAAACATTCCAGCAAAGCTATCGGCTCTGCGATCCGCTGCAAACCTGCACCCCGGCGCTAAAACCGGTGCTTGGGATCCTGGGCCATTTAATGACCAGGATTATCATATTGGCGAGCCCGGTGCTGGTCTGCCTGCTGTTATCGGAGGTAATTTTGGGGTTGCTATCGCGTTTTGCGCCGCAAATGAACGCATTTTCCATTTCATTGACGATAAAAAGCCTTATCGCATTTGTGGTGCTGATTCTCTATTTCTCACCCTATTTACCCGACGCTTTCAAAACGCTGGCGCCGCATCCCGGCGTATTGGACATATGGCTGAAACCTGATTAACCATGGCAAACAAAACGGAAAAACCAACGCCGAAAAAGAAAAAAGACGCGGCGAAAAAAGGGCAGACCTTTAAATGCCGCGAGTTGATTATCGCTTGTCTGCTGTTAAGCGGTATCGTCTTCCTTACCAAGACCACCACGCTGGCGCCGTTGCTTGAGGCCTACAGAAATATCATTGCCGGCAACTTCCACATGGATATCAAGGCTTATAGTGCGGCCATTATGCTGCTGGGGCTAAAAATAACCCTGCCTATCGTGCTGGTCTGCCTGCTGGCGTCCGCGCTGCCCACTTTGCTGCAAACCGGATTTATGCTGGCCACCAAGGCGCTGAAAATCAATTTCGGCGCGTTAAATCCCATCAAAGGATTTAAAAAAATCTTCAGCATCAGGACTATTAAAGACGGCATAAAAGCCATCCTGCATCTGGGCTGTTTCATTGCGGCGGCCATCATCTTCTGGCACAACAATAAGCTGCTGATCTTCGCCCAGTTGCACGGCACCGTGGGCACTATGATCACTATCTGGCGGGAACTGCTGCTGTCGCTGGTCATCACCTGCCTGCTGTGCATTATCCTGGTGTCGATATTGGATGCCCTTGCGGACTATTTCCTGCATATCAAAGAATTAAAAATGGAAAAACACGAGGTTAAACGCGAGTACAAGGAGCAGGAGGGAAATCCGGAGATGAAGCACCGCCGCCGCCAATTGCACCGGGAAATCCTCTCGGAGCAAACCAAGGCCAATATCAAGGATTCCCAGTTTATCCTGGTGAATCCGACGCATATCGCCATCGGCGTGTATTACGATCCGGATGTGGTGCCAGCACCATTTATTTCGATTAAGGAGTCTAATCAGCGGGCATTGGCGGTGCGGGCTTATGCGGAAAAAATCGGCGTGCCGGTGGTGACGGACATCAAGCTGGCAAGGAAGATTTATAAGAGCAACAAGTTGTATTCCTATGTTCATCCAGAAGATTTTGAGAAATTTATCGATATCCTTGTTTGGCTGAAAGAAGTTGAGAACGCTTGGCGCGATGAAACCTTAGCGGTGGGCGCGGAATCTCTTCCCGGCGATATGGTGCCGCCATCCGCCACACCTGCGGCCGCAGTGCCAGGGATTGAGCGGCAACTTAACGAATCGGCGGCGAAAGGAACGGATCAATAAAGAACGCCATGGCACTGGCCCGTCAAGGATCGAACTGATTTGTGCATGGGGTTTTTCCGGTGGCGGAAATGCCACCGCGGCCAAAGCAATATTAATTAAGCGATAATTGAAAGTTTTCCATTCCCCTTAATGTTTCAATCAAATCACCATCATTGTCGGTGATAACAAATTCAGGAGTTATATATGAGTGTTGTTGATAACGTCAGTGAAGACCGCATCGCAGAATTGCTGTGGAATGCGGTAAATAGCGGTATTACGTTAAAAGAAGTGCATGATATACCTCAGGTAATGATGGAGGGTTTATACACGCATGCCTATGATTTTTACAACAAAGGGCAGTTGGATGAAGCGGCTACCTTCTTCCGTTTCCTGTGTATCTATGATTTCTATAATCCGGATTATTACATGGGGCTCGGCGCGGTATATCAGCTTAAAAAAGAATTTCAAAAAGCAGCGGATATTTATGCCGTGGCTTTTTCACTGGCGGAAAATGATTATCGCCCGGTGTTTTACAGTGGACAGTGTCAATTAATGTTGAGCAAGGCCAACAAAGCCAGGCAATGCTTTGAACTTGTTATTGAACAATCCCACGACGCGATGTTAAAAAAACGCGCCGAGGTTTATATAAATAACTTGAAATGCCCCATGGACGAACAAAAAGACCCCTCTCAAAGCGAGGATATAACATGACGCAATTCCACGGAATTTTAAATGGATTAAGTGCCATGCCTAATGTCAATAATCGTCTTGACGCCATCGAGAATACCGGTGCTCAAGATAATAATATTAATACACCCTTATCGCGGGAACAGACTCTGACGCTGAATGCTCAGTCACGCCAGGCGACGGAAGCGCTGTTAGCGACCATCAGCGCCAGCAGCGATTTGCAAGCGAATATGCCCGCCGCACAGGCGACCGCGGCTGACCTTCCATTAGCGGCCCCATCCGGTAACGTGCAAACCCCGAACAATAACCGGATATCTTTGCAAGAGATATTCAATACCGTTAAGGAATTATTGGTCGATGTATCGCTGGGGAAACTGGCCGATCGACTGACGCTATTGCTATCGCAAAAAGCGGCATTTGACCTTTTCAATTCTGCTCTGTCAGCGGAATATCAACAGGCAATTGAAGCGAGTCAAATTGCGCTGGATACTGCCGAAGCGGATAGGATTGCGCTGCAAAATGCTGAAAATGAACTGGCGGAAAAGCAACGGGCGCTAGATCGGGCAAACGTGGCGCTGAGTCAATTGTCACCTGAGGATGAAGGCTTCGCGACGGCACAGCAATCCGTGCGCGAGGCGCAGGATGAACTTAACCAGGCCTCTGCGCAACGGGACTTGGCGCAAAGTAAGATGGCTTCGTCTTATCAGGCCGCCAGGGAAAGCATTACAAAGCTGGACGATATATATAACCAAGGCAAAAACGCGAATGCGCTTCCATTGGATGCGACTGAAGTGGATAGCGCTATAAACCGCTTATTAGCGTTAATGAACACATTTAACAAGTTGGTGCAAAAGAACCGCCAGCGGGCATTGGAGGAGGATTCCGCGCTATTCAGGCGCATGCAGGAAAGCCTGCATGTCGAAATGAAACATAAAGCCGCTAAAGCCGCCGAGGATATGCGTAAGTCCGAAGCATTGAATAAGACCATGGGGTGCGTAGGTAAAATTCTCGGCGCGCTTATTACCGCCATCAGCGTAGTGGCGGCGGTTTTCACCGGCGGCGCCAGCCTGGCCCTGGCGGCGGTGGGATTGGCTTTGATAGCGGCGGACGCGATAGGCAAGGCTATCACCGGCGTATCCTTCCTGGAACAGGCTATGCGACCGCTGATGGAAGGGATTATCCAGCCGTTGATAAGCATGCTGTCCAAGGCTATTACCAACCTGCTCGCAAAGCTGGGCGTCGATGCCAACACCGCGGCCATGGTGGGAGCGATTGTCGGCGCTTTGGTTGCTGCGGCGCTCATCGTAGCCGTTATGGTGCTGGGTAAATCCGCCGGCGGTAAAATCGCCTCTTCCGCGCTGGGTAAAATGATAGCCGAAGCCATCAAGAAATTGGTGCCCGATGTGTTGAAAAATCTGGGCAGGCAAACCAGTGCCGCCATTACCGATAGCTTTAAGCGATTGATGGATAAGCTGTCTTTAAAAACCGATCGGCTGTCGAAGGCGACCTTCGCCAATCGGCTGGAAAAGCTTAACAATACCGTGACCTATGGTTCAAGCATGTTTCAATCGGTCGGCTCGATACGCCAGGGCGTCATTCAAAAAAGATTGGCGGAAACATTGGCTGCCTACGGTCTGTTACTTGCGGAAGATAAGCAATGGAAAAAAATGCTGCTGGAAGCCATAGATTATTTTAAAGGGGATATGGAATTAGTCCAGCAACAATTCAGAGAGATGTCCAGCCGCCAGGCTCAAACATATTCAAATACCTTGAGTTTGTTTAGTAATAACAGTCTTTCGGCTTAATTAACAGGAGTAATGCCATGAACGATATAACCCATAACAGCGGAATCAATTTCCATCAGGAAAATATACTGAACACCTCGACGGTAACAGAGCCTGTTGAAGACCGTCGAAAAAACTCATCCGTCTCTTTGACGCCAGAGGCATTGGATATTGCCGCGAGTATTTTCGGTAATAAACTATTATCAGACGGATCACAAATTGTGAATTTACGCCGCCCCGATTCAACGGTCGAACCCGTGACCGTCGCAACAATGGAAAAGATGATTAAGACCGGATTAAATCTGATGCCCGCGACGCCGGAGAAAATAATCGCGTCAAGTCATGAGGGTAACAATGATGTCACTATCCATAAGCTGAGTGGTCAAAAACGGATTGAGGCATTACTCGTGGCTTTCAAAGCCCTAAGTGAAGGGAAAGCCGTTAGTAATGGTGAGGTAGCGAGATTGGCGCTACTGGAAAATGAATCGGTAAAAAGCGCCGCCGCAGCGAAGATTAAACAGGGTATGGACGCGTTTACAGGAGGGATGAGCCAAGGCGTAATCGGCGGCGTGATGGCGACAGGCGTGTATAGGAAACAAACCAAAGCGAATAATATGGATCTCGCGACCATAAAACATGATAAAACCGCCCTTATCAAAAAACAGGGAGACCTGAATATTGCCACGATGAAAAGCACGCAGGGCAATATCGATTTGCAGCAGAGGCAGGCAGGACAAATCAGCGCCCAGCATCAATCGCATTTAGATGAGGCGGCTAAGCGGCGTTTAGAACGCGATATTGCAGCCACACAGCATGATATCGAGCTTAAGGACAATAAGACCGCCGCCATCCGAAATGAAGCAAATATGGCTATGGCGGCAGGCCAGCAGTTGCCGGGCTTTATCAATGGCATGACCCAAATGAATCAAGCACACCATGGCGCCGAGGAGTTCCTCAACACGCACTATGCCCAATCGTTCTCCTCTATGTCTGAAACGGCCAGGGCCAATGTTAAAGAACTGGCGGATGCCATGCAGTCGATTCTGGAACAGGTCAAAAAAGTACTGCAAGACAATGTCGCCACACTTGGCCAATTGGCCAGCCGCGCTTAATCTTTCACAGGCGCCGTCTGTAAATTCAGCACGGCGCGAGGCAATCTCTATGACTAGCATCTCTCAATATACCTTACCTCCCCACGGTTTAAATAAGCCTGACTTATCGCCCGCCTCTTTAGATACCTCTCGGGAACACCTCATGAGGACCCAGGCAATAAATGACGGCGAAAGAAGCTCTGGCCCGCCACGAAGTTTAATGAATGTATTTCATTGTCTCGACAAAGTAACAGATAATACGGAGCAGCTGGCAAAGCTCCTTGACGCGCCGAATGCACCAGCACACCAAACGTTGACTGAGCAATTACCCGCCGCGATGCTGCTTATGCGTGATGCCATGGCTAATATCAAGAGTAGCAGCGCCTTATTCGACAATGATCCGGAACTCAACACTCTTAAGAGAAACACTCCTGAACTGGCTGATTTATTGGATAAAGGCCACACGTTAACGTCTACCGAGGACAAGACCAATCCCTGGCTAAGCGGTATGGGGCTGGTGGAAGACTATGTTGCTTATTATCGTACCTATGAAACCGGGACAACGCGCAACACTAATTTTTTTAGCGCCTTCAATGAATTTTTGAAAGTGAAGAGCAAATACCTGGATGTCCGCACGGATGATAAAGGCAATCAATTCATGTACTTCAAACCTGGAATTGAAGCTGAATTGACAGCATTAATCGAAAAATATACCAAAACGGAAGCTGGGATTCTATTTCCTGTTTCCGGGGTCGCCAGTGAAGCGGAGGCGAAATCATGGGCGGAGGAATGGGGATTGGATCCCACATGCGTAAAGCCTAGCGGTAGCGGTTATGTCGTTAGGGTCGATATCTCGCCCCTGCAGTCCATACTTGCGCTTTTCAAAGAAAAAATAGACGAGGGCGGGGGTAAATTTAAAGAGTTGAACTCTATAGAATATAATGCATTTGACAGCGCTTTTAATGGGCTGGCGGAAAAATTAAAAAACCAGGTGCAAATATTCATGACCAAACTGAGTGATACCCTCGGGAGGGTTGAAACTTGGACAAAACAGGTCAATACCTGGATTGAACAGAAAAAAGATCTGCTAATGCGCCTTTTTTCTTAATAACAGCGGGATAACATTGATGATAACGAATTCAATAATTCATATCCCTAATGTGGGAATTATACAGTCAGGACCCGCGGGCAATAAAACGGCTAAACACCAACGTGTCCCGGTAAATTTACGGAATGTTCCTTTACGGATTAATTCCGCCGGCAGGCGGCGTAGCGGGTCTGGGCAGAACACTGCGCCGGAAGAGGCCACGGTCGAGAACTGCCTGAGTGCGCACGAGCGGGCATCGGTAAAGCCGTGTATCAATATTAACGATTTTGAGCGGCAATACCGGCAAAATAGTATGAATGCCCTATTTAACTGCGCCGGGGACCAACGTGAAACATTGGCGCAGCTGTTTCAGAATTCGCGTAGTTTACTGGTCCCAAGCCATCTGGAGCATATTGCCAACGCCCATTTTCTTGCCAGGCAGCTCGGCCCTACCGAAGAATCGGCCGCGAAACTTGACGGCATCATGCATGAATTGACCGACATGATGTTAAAAGATGGACTGGGTGAAAAGTCGGTATTCGGCGGCTACCGTCCTGAGCGGGAAGCGGCCTGCGTACGCCGCCAGAGCCTTGAGGAGGAGCTGGCCTCATTGCTCAACGCAATTCAGGGCGAAGGCGGCGCCGAAGCGGGGGCGCGGTTCATCAATGAAAAAATCAAGCCGTTTGTGGTCGACTATATCGTACAAGAAACGGGGAGCGATGGCGACGTGGTGCAAAAAGAACACATTGCGCAGCTCGTCGAGAAAAACGCCTATCAATGTTTTCAGAATATCCGAGCAGGTATTCAGACTTATCAGGCTTCATCGCTGGAAAAAATCTTTCGTGATACGGATATGATATTAAAGCTGCCCAATTTACTGGCCGCTTTAAATCTCTATAAGGATCATCCGCCGCCATTAAGGACAGGACTGCGAAGCGATGCGGAACAGCAGACAGAAGCCACTCAGCAAAATGATCAGTCCGACAGTACCGATAAGACCGGCGCTACGCAAAAAAACCGGTTAATGCCCAGCGTCGAATTTAACATTAAATATGCGCCGAGAATAACTATTGACGCGTCGGTAAAAATAAACTGGCCGCCAGGAACAGAAAAGAAAGAGGCTGGTAAAACGCAGTCGGTTGATGTGCGGGACAACTTGCAGGATATTTTCGAGCAGCTTAATCAAGCGCCCGATGCCGAAACGCGGGCCGACGTCGGCAGCCCGCCCTCTTTCGCCAAAACACATAGGCCCGCAGCCCGGGGCAGTCATTACGCGCAGGCGGCATTACACGCCGAACTTATCAGCAGCCGAATCCACCCACCTGAGCATAAGCAGAGTATTTTTTCCCAGCCGTTATCGCCCGGCGTAGGACAAAATAACGATCGCTCGCCCGCGAAAAGGGGTGTGACCGTGCAGGAGCCTGCCAACGTCCTGATGAATCAGGGTGCCGAAAAGATATCTTTTACGGCGACGACAACCCAGACCCCGCCCAAGGGGACGGCGCATGGCATTTTCCCGGTCCAGGATACGGCGCAAGCCGATAAATCCGGCGCGCTATATGCTGCGGCGAAAGAGGTGGCCGAAGCGTTGGGGAATCTTTGGGAGTCTATCCCTGAGCCCGCGTCTTCCTTGTATGCCAATCCGGCACCGGGGAATGGCCGGCCTGATGAGGGCGCCATTTCTGACCTTTATGATAGGGCTCGCAAAAGGGGCGCGACGCAAAAGGTAACCACTCATGCTGTTTTCGCCGGCCAGGATGCGCCGCAATCCGCTGAGTCCTCAGCGAATAACCTGACCGCGGAAATTCTGCGCCATGCACGGGAAAATCTCACCCCCATTCCGGCCCCAGCCGCTCAATCCACTAAGTCTAGCCCTATGGCGGCCTACCTGATTGAGGCGCGCAACCAACTGAAAGCCACGGTAACCCGGTCCGCCTCCGCCTCCGCCTCCGTGCCGGCGCCGGAGAATGGCCGGATGAAAACAGACGCCCCATCGGTTATCCTGTCCCATCAGGGTGCCCGGCAAGCCAATCATCCCAAGAACGATCATCAGGCGGCGCAGTTTGCTCCGTTAAACCACGATCGCGTAAACCTGGCCGCCGCAAGGGCCGGTTTGAGCAGCACAGGTTATATGCCTCCTTTACGTCAGGCGCAAGTCAATGCTGGCCCCGGCTCATCCACCCCTGTCCCGGCGACCCGAATTAACAAGGGGAAATTTGCTGATGACGAATAATTTGATAACGGGTGTAGCCGTTCCCACCGGCGGTGAATCGCTGCAGCGCGAGCTTTACGCCATGCTGGCCTACCGTTTGGGCCGCAAAGAGTCTGATATTGCCGGCCACCTTAATTTGGCGGCGGAGCTGTATGTCGATTCGCTTGATCTCATGGAAATTGAGATTGGGATAGCGGAAACCTTCGGCGTTGAACTTACAGAAACTGAGTTATTATCAATACGGACGGTTGACGATCTTCAGCGTATCGTCGTCGCAGCGCTTTATGCGTAGCCTCTCACTAAAAACCCCGCGTTAATAAATGATTCATTAACGGGGGTATTTCCAGTAAATAAGACATGTTAACGGCCTTATTCTAATCCGGCGAGTAAAGACTGCTGGCGTTGTTGCGCGTGTAATGTAAATACTGTAAAGTTCTATTTTCGCCATGCCGTGAAATAAGCCATGCTTTTCCATCCCACAGTGTGATCGTAAATAATCAGGGATGGAATTATTTGAAATAATATAGTTAAATAATTCGTTAGGGAGTAAATGATTAAATATCTCAGTTTTGATGGATAATTTATCATTTTTTCATCATGAAGTCACCGGCCGCGAGGCGGTAGACTCTTTAGCATGACGAACCCTAGAGTATAAAGAATATTTTACCATGCAAACAGAACAAGGTAAAACAGACCGCCCGGAGAGTGTGGCCATTGTCAGGCTGCTCAATGGTAGTTTGAAGGGTTGCGAATATCCTTTATCCGCGCGGAAAACATTATTTATCGCAGCGGACTGCGGCGCGCTGGAATACGCCGGCGCGTCCCCCTCATTCCCTGAAGACTGCGTGCTGGTCCCCACCGAAGGCGGCGGGGTGAATTTTGAAATTATCCGCACCGACGGCCCGGAACATGGCATTTTGCTGCGCAGGCTGGACAACGACGGCGCGGATGATGTTCCGCTGGCATCCAATCACCCCGTTACCGTGGGCGCGCTGGCGCTGGCGGTAAGGACCGCCGGTGAAACCTGGTCGGAAGACGTCCTGAACTACCGGGTGGGCACGCCGGACATGCCGTCCGCGGTCCCGGCGACAATAAGCAGCAGGCCCGGCAAGCGGGGCATGGCCCTTCTGGCCATCGCGGTTGCCGCCGCCCTGGCGCTGGCGTACCTCTTAACGACGCCGGATGCGCAGCAGCGTGAAATTATCGCCCTGACACAGCAATTTGGCGCTGAACCCGGCAAGTATCAAATATTCCCGGGCCGCGACGGCGTGATGTATGTGCTGGCGGATAATGAGCGCGATGCGGCCTGGGGACGTCAATCCCTGGTGCGTATAAAATCGTCGCAGGCGATAAAAATCAATAGTGAGGATGAGGAAAAACAGCGTATCGAGCGCTGGCTGGGGCAAAATTTCCCCGCTTTAAATCTTCATCAATTGCAATTTGACCGACCGGCGGCGCCGGTACTGTTAGTAAGCAAACAGCGCGGTCAATTGACTGAAACGCAGCGCGACGCTATCAGCAAGGGGTTAATGCGTCTTCTGCCCTATGCTGAAGCCGTCCATTTTGCCGACGTAGACGATGACACCGTGGCACGGCAGGCCGAGGAGGGGATAAAAAAACTGGCGGTGAACTACACCAGAATCGATAACCAGGATAGCGTAATCTTTGTTATTAATGGCGCCATCGACGACGGTGAGCTGCAACGCATCCGTTTCTTTGTCGAGCAATATGCCAGGCAATGGAATGGCAACTATGTCCAATTCGCCATTGAGCTAAAAGACGATTGGCTTAAGGGTAAATCATTCAAATACGGCCATCAGGGCTTTGTGAAAATGACACCCGGACACTGGTATTTCCCTAACATTAAATGAAGAGGATTTTTTTATGAGTACAATCACTGATATTTATTCACGTAATTCAACGGGAGTGAGTGACAAAATGTCAGCCGCGGCAACGGCTCAGCAAGACCTTGAAGCGAATCCCACTGACGAAGCGTTGATATTAAGAGCCAATGGCACCAAGGCGGATTTGTCGACCTTTGTGACCATGCTAAATCAAGCCATGACCCAAAAAAGGGATCTTATTATGGGATTATTAAATGGCGCCAAATAATCGCCGTCTGCATAACGGATTTTATGACCGGCTGGCCATTCTGGCTTGAAAAAGGGTAAGCAGGGATGCTTAGCATGTGAATTTTATTCTTATGCTGCACGATTTTCCGGATTCACACGAAGCCTCATTGTATTTATTAAGCGTAATTATCAAATTAACCAAGGTGCAACATGAACGAAATTGCCAAAATCGGCCCGCCTCACAGCGTTATTCCGGTCATGCATGACGATGCGGTGGAATCCCTCTCTTTCCTGGCATCGAAAGCGGCCGCCACGGCGGTTGACGCCACACAGGCCCGCAACGAGCTGGATAAACCTTTTACCAAGGACATATCGGCGGAGGCGATGCTGCGAAGAAATGCGCTGAGCTCAGATTTTCAGTTGACGATGAACTGGGTCAGTTCACTGGTAAATAAAGGCGTCAACGTCGTGCGCAGCGTGTTGAGTGGACAATGATGTTAAGACCGATATTTTGTGCCGCCCTGCTGGCGCTCTCACTTACCGCCTGCAACGACGAGCCATTGCTTAAAGGCCTGGATCAACAGCAGGCCAATGAAGTGATAGCCACTTTGCAGCGCAATAATATCCAGGCCTCCAAGGCCGATAAAGGCAAGACCGGCTATAGCGTCGGCGTGGGCAAAGCCGATATTCCGGCGGCGGTGGATTTGCTGCGCAGGCATGATTTGCCGTCGCAGCCGCGCATGGAAATTTCCCGGCTGTTCCCCAGCGACTCGCTGGTGTCGTCGCCGCGGGCGGAAAAGGCGCGGCTTTACTCGGCCATCGAACAGCGTCTGGAACAATCATTGCAGACCATGGACGGCGTGCTGTCGGCCCGGGTGCATGTCAGTTACGACATCGACTCGGGCGACACCGGCAGGGCGCCGGCGCCGATGCACATTTCAACCCTGGTGGCCTATCAAAGCGACGTCGACCCAACCCTGATGATAAGCGATATCAAGCGGTTTTTGAAAAACAGCTTCAACCAGGTGGATTACGACAATATTTCCGTGGTGCTCTCCAAACAGGGGCCGCTGCAGCATTATGCGCCGGTAGCGGTCCAGGCGGACGGTTCCGGTCATTTTCTCCGCTTTGCTCCCGCCGCCGGCGTGGCGCTGGCGGTCGCCGTGGCGGGACTGGCCTGGTACCGGCGCCGTGAAAAAGCCTCAGTGAAGCAGGAGACAGACGCTCATGAAGAGCATCGCGCCGCTTGATGCCATACTCTACGATCCGCTGTCATGGCTGCATCCGCGGCGCCTGCCGCTGCCGCCGGCGTTAAACGGCGCCAGGGCGCGCTCGATAATCAACGGCATCCTTATCCAGGCCCATGATTGGTCGGTGGATTGCCCGCCGGCCGCCGTTGACGGACCGGCGGCGTTGTTTATCCGCCACTGGCGCCTTATGCCGCAGGCGGCATTGTTGATAGCCGCGCAGCGCCATCGGGCCTCCCTCGCCCGGCAGGGGGGGCTGTTACAGCTGCCGTCCTGGGTGCGGCAATTCGCCGGACTGGCGATTGTCGATTCTTATGGCGACGATATGCCGGTGGCGATACCGGCCGCCTTAATCGCGCGGGGAAGAGGCGAACTGCTGGCGTTCGGCGCGCAATTGCCGCTAGCCATCCGGCAGCGCATCTCCCTGTTATTCTCACCCGAGCTGGATCGGGAAACGGGCGGTGAACCCCGCCCCGCCCCGAGCCCGCTTTTGATAAAACTGGCTTTCCAACATGCCGAAAAATATTCCACTACGCCGGATGCCGCCGATGTCGGGCGGTGTATTGATCAAGAGCCGGCAGCTGGCGCGCCAACGCGAGGCGCTTGATATCGTCAGTGAAGCGCGCCGTCAGGCGCGCACTCTGGTTAAGCAGGCGCAGGCCGAGGCCGGACAGCTGCGCCAGCAGGGATTCCGGGAAGGGTACCAGGACGGCATGGCGACCTCGGCCGCCGCGGTGGCCGACTATTTATCGCAGGCGCAACGTCTCGAGGCCGAATTGCAATGTCAGGTTAACGCGCGCGCGCGCCAGTTATTGTCCATGGCGCTGGATCACCCGGATACCGTGCTGGCGCTGGTGGATGAATGGCTGGCGTCATTGCCCGAGGCGACAGCGGCCGAACCGATGATCTTGCTGCTGCCGGAAGCGGCGCGAAGATCCCATGCCCTGCTTAGGCAGCGCATCGACGCGGCAGTTCCGGGCGCCGGCCAGATTGAATATCATCGGGAGAACCGCGTCGTGATGAAGTATGGCCATCAGGTAGCCGAGTTCGCCCCCGAAGCGTTTTTAACCGAGGGCGTGCGGCGACTGGGCGGTTTTAACGCTATGGCGCAAGAGTGCCGCCGCCTTACCCAGGCCGGCCTGCGGCGCCTGCATGAGGTATTTTTGCAGCATCATGCCGTGGGCGGCGCGCACCCGGAGAAAAGTGGCTGAACTGTGATCGGCGCGCTAAAGGTATTTGGCCGTTAGGTTACAATTTACCCTGTTTCGCTATCATCAAATAATGAGCATAAGATGAAACCAACAATAATGATAACGATGGTGCTGGCGCTGCTGGCCTCCGGCTGCGCCACCTCCCCCCGCCCAGGCGCGCCGGGCAAGTCGGCGCAGAGCGCCTATCTGGCGCAGGTAGCCAGCCCGGGCTGCCTGGGTGCCTCCGCCATCAATCCCACCCTTACGCCGCCGGTTTTGTATCAGGGGATGGTCAGCTGTATTAAAGCGGGACGACAAGCCGACGCGGTATTTTTATTCGCCATGGCCGGCACCTACTCCTATTTCGACGCGCTGCGCCTCGACACCGACGCCGCCAGGCAGGCGCACTCCTCCATGCTGGGCGAGGCGTTGAAAATGATCAACGCCAACCAGCAGCAGCTGTTTTGGCAATCCGCCAACGGCACATTAGGCAACAGACAGCAGCTTGCCGCCCTGTGCCGGCAGGTCGACGCCATCGGCAAGCCGGTGTATTTCCCGCAGTACGTTATGCAGCCCACGGGCACGGGAGCGGGGGCGGCGATGCCGGCCAACACCGACCCCTTATGGAAAACCGCCATGAACGGTTATCTGCACTGCGCGACGGATGTGATGAGTATCCGTTAAGCGGCGGCCCCTGGCGCAGGCGCCTATGGCTATTGCCATGGCGGAGCATGTACTATATCCGCCATGATAATTAAACAGGGTTAATTTCCCCGCATGGATACACCGTTACCGTTTAATAACAACGAGCCGGTAAATCAACAAATTTATCGCCTGCTGCGCAAGGATATCGTCGAGTGTGTCATTGAGCCGGGCAAGCTGTTATCGGAAAAGGACATCGCCGCCCGTTTCACCGTGTCGCGCCAGCCGGTAAGGGAAGCGTTTATTAAACTGGCCGAAGCGGGGCTGGTGCAGATCCTGCCCCAGCGCGGCACTTTTGTGATGCGGATTTCCGCCAAACGGGTGGCGGACGCGCGTTTTCTCCGCCAGGCCATGGAATGCGCCATCGTACGCCGCGCCGCGCTTAATATTACCGAACGTCAAATCATGCTGCTTGAGCATAATTTGCATCGTCAGGAATTGGCGGCGCAAAATCAGCAGGCGCGGGAATTTTTCGGCCTCGACGATGATTTCCACCGGTTGCTGACGGAAATAGCCGATTGTCCGCTGGCCTGGGATATTATTGAATCCATTAAGGCCACCATGGATCGGGTGCGTTTTCTCAGCCTGGGCCAGGTCTCGCCGCCGCAGGGGTTAATCAGCCAGCATTACAAAATCTTCAACGGCGTCAAGGCGCGCGATGCCGATGCCGCCGAGCAGGCTATGCGCGATCATCTCCAGGAGCTGATCTTTTCCATTACGCCGATTTCGCGGCAGAACCGCGATTGGTTCGATGAGAAATGAGCATCAGAGATTATTTTTTCATCAAGGACTTTAAATTGGCAAAAGGATTGTGGGTTGCCACGCCCATGTCTTTTTGCGCATCCTCGCCCGCGATCACCGTCGAGCCATACAGATCCGCTTCGGTATATTTGGAATGCTCATGATCGTGGCAATACAGGCAGAGCATTTCCCAATTGCTGCCGTCCTCGGGATTATTGCTGTGATCGTGATCGATATGATGCACCGTCAGCTCGCGCAGGTTGGAATAGACAAACTCCCGCGAGCAGCGGCCGCAGACCCAGGGAAATAGCTTCAGCGCTTTTTCGCGATAGCCGGTTTCAAGCCTGGCGTAGTTTTTTGGAATAAAAGCCATAAGGAACCTGTTTTATCGGGATAGGGGACACAGGCTATTTTAAACCCAAAACGGTCTCCCGGGCTACGTATTAACCTACGGCGCGCCAAGAGGGCGGACGGGTCCCGTCAATCCTGGTCGTGGCAGGCGGCGATAAGGTCTATGCTTAAGAAACGTTACCTGAATCGACAGGATCGCCTGACATTTTTAAGCTGAAGGGACGCTGACGCCAATGGATATCACGCATTTTATTTCCGTCTACGGTTATTGGGCGCTGTTTATCGGCTGCCTGGCGGAGGGCGAAACGGTCACGTTGCTGGGCGGCGTGGCGGCGCATGAGGGCCTGTTGCATTATCCGGCGGCGGTGGCGGTGGCCGCCCTGGGCGGCAGCGTGGGTGATCTGGCGTTGTATTTTATCGGTCGCCGGTTCGGTAAGCGGGTATTGCGCCGGTTTAAAAAAGCCCAGCCGAATATCGCCCGGGCCAATCAGTTAATTTTGAAATATCCGCTGTGGTTTGTGGTGGGTGTGCGTTTTATGTATGGCTTTCGCCTGATCGGACCGCTGATGATTGGGGCCAGCAGGCTCGATCCGAAAAAATTTATTCCCCTCAATATCCTCGGCTCTGTTCTCTGGGCGCTGATTTTTGTCAGCCTGGGTTATGCGGGCGGCAGGATTATCGCGCCATGGTTGCAGAAGGTGGATCATCACCTGAAATACCTGTTTTTGCTGGCGGCGCTGCTGGCGCTGTTTTGGCTGCTGCCGCGGTTGATTCGTTACCTGCGCCGGCGCCGGGGAGCCTAGCGCCGGACCGGCGGTGGGCGATTATGTGATTCATTTCTCATCAGGTTATTCACCTGCCCAAAAATTCCGCCGCGCCGTGGATAAATCCTGTGCGGCCGACAGCTGTCGCCGGAATAGGGGTTATTTATACTTATTTTCCATAAATAAAATAATCAATGGATTAATATAATAATGAAAATAACCTGTAACCGACGTACCCCATTCAGCCTGCTGCTGCTGGCGGCATTAACGACCACCTTGGCCGGCGCCGCCCATGCCGCGACCTATGCCTATGTTTCCAACGCCGACAGCGCCGATATCTCCGTCTTTAGCCTGAACGAGGCCGACGGCGCGCTCACGCCGGTGCAAACCCTGGCGGTGGGCGGCACCGTAATGCCCCTGGCATTGTCCCCCGATAAACAGCATCTGTATGCCGGGCTGCGCTCCAAACCCTATCAGGTACTGAGCCTGGCCATTAATCCGGCCGACGGCCGCCTGACCCAGCGCCAGGCGGCGCCGCTGGCGGAAAGCATGGCGTATATTGCCACCGACCGCACCGGCCGCTGGCTGTTTTCCGCGTCTTATGGCGGCAACCTGCTGGCGGTTAACGCCATCAATCAGGACGGCCTGGCGGGGGATGTCCGGCAGATTATCAAGACCGGTCCCATGGCGCACGCCATCAGGAGCGCGCCGGATAATCGCTATGTATTCGCCTCGGTGCTGGGCGCCGACGCCTGGCTGCGCCTGCGGCTGGACGCCAAGACCGGGCAGCTGACCCAGGACCAGGCGCCCGCCTATACGCTGCCGGCCAAATCCGGTCCCCGCCATTTTGTCTTTTCACCGGATAAACGGTTTACCTATCTTATCGATGAACTGGACGGCAAACTGCATGTGCTGGCGTTCAACCAGAACAACGACCGGGTGAAACCGGTGCAGACGATATCGATCCTGCCGGCGGATTTCAGCGGCGATAAACCCTGGGGCGCGGACCTGCATTTAACCCCCGACGGCCATTTCCTGTTTGCCTCCGAGCGGACGTCAAGCACCCTGGCGGCTTACCGCGTGGATAAAAAATCAGGCCGGCTCACCCGCATAGGAACCTGGCCTACCGAAAAGCAGCCGCGCGGGTTCAATATCGATCCCTCGGGTCAGTATTTGCTGGCGGTGGGGCAGTTGTCGCCGCAGATGAGCGTCTATCGCATTGATAAAGCGAGCGGCGCGCTGGAAAGCCTTGGCCGGTACCCGGTGGGCAAAGGGGCCAACTGGATTGAAATGGTGAAATACTGATCGGCGGGACATGACGCCGCCTGGGGGAACTCTCCCCCGGCAGGCGCGATAATAAAGAAGTGCGCCGGCCCCACCCCTGGCCGGCGCATTTCCCGCTCACTTGCCGCCTTTTGGCGCCGGAAACGTCCCGGCGCCGGTAAGGAACATATTGACCGCGCAGCCAACCATTTGCTGGATGCGGGTCAGGCTTACCGGCTGTAAATGGCGTTGAAAGATGCGGTGCTGGATCTCGGCGGTAAGCAATGAAGTGAATTGCAGCGCTTTCACATAGGCGTCCCCGGGACGCAGCTCGCCCCGGTCCATGGCGGTGGACAGCAGGCCCGATAATTTTTCGATGCTCTCCCTCGGTCCGGAATCATTAAACAGCATACCGATATCGGAATGTCCCGCTTCGCCCACCACCATACGATACACCGCGATCGCGCTGCCGTCGTTGGTTAGCACGGCCAGCATTCGTTCGCCGAATCGCGTCAGTTTGGCTTTGAGCGGCTCATCGGGCCGTTCTTCCAGCATCAATGCTACGGTGGCATCGGACAGGTGCTGGGTGGCATAGGCGCGCACGACGGCGGTAAATAATTCCTCTTTAGAAGAAAAATACCCATAGAGCGTCGCTTTCGAACCGCCCAGGCGTTTTGCCAGTTCGTTCATTGATGCGCGCTCATAGCCCATCTCCTGAAAAAGCTGCGCGGCAGCCTCGACAATCGCTTCGCGGCGCTCGTTAGTGCGTACTTTCATTGTGACTCCCGCAATATAAATAAACCCGGTTGTACATTTTCTTGACAGATAAATGCTAATGATGCAAAACTGAACCGTACGGTACTCTTTAGGAGAGTGTCAGTACCGTACCTCCCAGGGCCGGCGTTGTAAAGCCCCGGCCGGTGGCACGCCAAACCGTACCCGTAAGGATCATACGGCCTATTAACCGCGCCTTCAGTCCGATTATCGGTGGCATTTTATACAGGATTACTGACATGTACACATTTTACCAGGCCTATCGTCCGGCAATGCTGACGCTAACCATGCTATTAGCCGGCTGCGCGGGAAACCCGCCTGTGCAGTACGCCGGTATCGATTCCTCATCACAGCTGCGGCCCAACACCGACGACAAGGCATACCGCATCCCTTACCGGTATTCGGTTCCGGTCGATTGGAATAAATATACCAATATCATTATCGAACCGGTGGTTGTCTACCAGGGCGCGGACGGCCAGTTTGACGATATGCCGCAGAAAGACCGTCTGGCGCTGGCCAACTATATGCAAGATAAATTCAGCGCAGCGCTCAGGCCGCGGTTTAGGGAAGTTATCACCCCGGCGGCCAATACCCTCAGGTTAAAACTGACGTTAACCGGGGCGGATACCACGACGCCGTTTATCGGCACCTTCACCAAATTCGATATCGGCGGAGGCCCCTATAACATAGTGCAGTCCATCCGGGGTAAGGAAGGCTTAATGAACGGTTCCGTGAATTACGCGGTGGAAATTTATGACGCCAACACCCATCAACTGCTGAACGCCTTTGTCGCCAGGCAATACCCGAACGCCATGAACGTCAGCGCCAGCATCGGGGCGCTGAGCGCCGCCGAAGTGGGGATTGATAAAGGCGCGGACGAACTGGCCGCCATGCTGCAATAAGCATGATCCAGGCATAAGGGCCGGCCCGGATCTGCGTTGCGACCGGGCACGGCCTTTATTTTTAGACTACCGGAGAAACGTTATGAACAACCTATTCTTGCTGGGCTTAATTGCCGCCACTTTTCTGTTGAGCGGCTGCATTTGCCTGGGATGATCTGGGCTGCGTCCTTGCCTGATAATGCGCCCGTAATGCCATGCGTTTGATGACAGGCTGGTATCAGAAGGTATAACTCAATTGCGCGACCGCGCCATAGGTGCGGTCTTCACCTACCAGGCCGGTCACATCCAGATGAACCACATTAAAGGGCGACAGGCCAAAGCCGGTGGTAAAGACATTATTATCGCTATGACGCATATCCGCGCGATAGCCGGCACGCAATTGCACCCATGTCCAGGCGTTGATTTCGGCGCCGACGCCGGCGTATTGGTTTTTCTCCCGCGCCGAGAAACCACTGGCAGGGGTCAGGTCGATATCAATGGCGCTGGTGAAAAAACCGTTGCTCCAGGAGGTGCCGGCGGTGATCTGCGGGCGTATGTTAAAACTGTCCCGCACTCCGTCTACCTCTTTGGTCTCGACGCTGCGCGCCACCAGGTTCTGCGCGGCCAGGCCGGCAATCCAGTCCGGTGTGATATTGGCGGACAATCCCAGGTCGATATTGGCCCCGTTTTCCGTGCGCCGGAACTCCTCGTTGCGAAAATCCGCTTTATCGTAGTGGTTGATGGCGACATTGTAATTATAGGTGGCGACGCGCTGCAGCTTCGGCGTAATGCCTACCGAGAAAGCATGATCGTTCAGGGTGAATGGCAGGGCCATGGCCACGCCGTATTCCGTCACCAGCGCGCCCATCCCTTCGGCGCGTGACGTCAGCTTGTCCAGATCCGCCGGCACCGGCCTGATCAAGCCCGCCTGGACGGCGTCAAGGTACGCCAGGTCGCGATTGCTGACATCGGCTTTGACGTTGGCCGTTGCCCAATCCCTGGCGACCAGGGCGAAGGGCAGGATCGGGTTGGGTACGGCAATCACGCCATTCACTCCGGCTTCGGCCTTGCCTTTATCGCCGGAGACCTCGCGCAGGGCGTTCTCAAATCTTTTTATCGAGGCGGGCGAGCCCGTGCCTTTGTTGGCGTCGTCTTTTAATCTATCCCAAGAGGACTGTACGTTATCGAACCCATCCTGCAGGTTATCCGGATCCGACACCCTGACGCCCACGGCCGGGAGGATGATACTGATAGCATCATCCTCGCCGTAGCCGGTCAACAGCGCCGGATTCACCAGCGCCGCCGCGCCGTAATGAGACGATGCCACTCCGGTGCCGCCCATGGCGTCATTACGCGCCTCGCTCCAGGTGCCGGCGGCCAGCGCCGGGGAAATGGACGCCAGCAGGCCTGCGGACAGCAATATATGGGTAATACCGTTACGACTCATCGTGATATGACCTTATCTATCAGAAAAATAAACTGCGGTAAAAGCCATCAATTCATTTCTCCCTTAAATAAATTTCCAGCCGGGTATTTTTTTATCGGCAGCGGAAGGGAATTCATTAATCGTTTGAAACAATCGCGGGCATTCTGACGAATATCAGGCAGGGTAATATATCTACTTAAGCAAAATAGGATGAGATGACGCGGGGGAATATTGCGCTTTGTTCAAGCAGAAGTAGGGCGGGTGGTTTGGAATGCGGCGTAAAACGTTTTTTGCAAGGGGTAATAAATGATTATTTATTCACAGATGAAATTTTTTTTTTATTATATTAATCATTGATAGGATATTGAAAGAACCCGAGGGTGATAAAAAGGCGGATCATCAAGACGCTTGCTGCGCGCAGATCGCTGACAATGATACTGGACAATTGGCGTCCGGCGGCTAGAATAAATACTGGGTATACATACAGGGTAAGCCGATGACAATCGATCTGTTCGAGGATGCGCCGCCGCCGCCGTGGCACGAAACAATCGCCCCCGGCGCGGTGGTACTGCACGGATTTGTCCGCGACCACGGCCCGGCGCTGCTGGCGGCGGTCAATAGCGTGGTGGCGCAGGTGCCGTGGCGGCATATGACCACGCCGGGCGGCCATGTGATGTCGGTGGCGATGAGCTGGTGCGGCAATGGCTGGACCAGCGACAGGCGCGGCTACCGTTATTCAGAGCGGGATTCCCGGACCGGCAAGCCCTGGCCGCCCATCCCGGCTATCTTGATGGCGCTGGCGGATGAAGCCGCCGTAGCGGCCGGTTTTGGCCGTTACGTGCCGGATTCCTGCCTGATGAACCGCTACGATCCGGGCAGCAAGCTCTCCCTGCACCAGGATAAAGACGAACATGACTTTGGCGCGCCCATCGTCTCGGTTTCGCTCGGCCTGCCCGCCGTCTTTCAATTCGGCGGCCTGCAGCGCAGCGACCGCGCCCAGCGTATCCCGCTGGCCCATGGCGATGTGGTGGTATGGGGCGGGCCGTCCCGGCTGAATTATCACGGCATCCTGCCGGTTAAGGAAGGTTTTCATCCGCTGGTGGGATCCCACCGCATCAATATTACGCTGCGCAAGGCGCTGTAATGCTAATTTCAGGCCGCGCGTTTGCCGCTTTTTTTTATCTTTGCAACGCGCGTACCTGGGGAGTTCTCCGCCTGTATTTTTCGCCATTACCCACATTGATTGCCATGCGTTATATTCACTTTCCGGTCGGGTCGATCGTATTTTTGTTTTAACCCCCTATGAAAATTAGCTGACAAAACCGCTCGAATATTCAGGCGGGCTGGTATAAGATCTTTTCAGAGTTATCATACCTTTATAGTGGCTACATTGTTTCCGTTAAGGCAAAGGGCGTTTTATGGCTTTATCTGATTCAAATTCTGAAGATACGCCCAAACAGGACGCCGGTTCGTCACGTATCTCAGGAATGGCGCTCTTGGTTGCCAGCGCCTTTTTTATGGAATTTCTTGACGGAACCGTGATTGCAACCGCATTACCCGATATGGCGAAGGCATTCGGCGTATCGGCCATCGATCTTAATATCGGCATCAGTGCCTATCTCCTGACGCTGGCCGTGTTGATCCCCGCCAGCGGCTGGGTAGCCGAGCGCTTTGGCGCACGGAATGTTTTCAGCCTGGCGCTGCTTATCTTCACTGTCTCGTCGCTATTGTGCGGATTAACGCATACCGTCACGCAATTTGTGCTGATGCGTATTTTACAGGGTATCGGCGGCGCCATGATGGTGCCTGTGGGGCGTCTGGTGGTATTGCGCACCACGCCCAAAGATCAGCTTATCAAAGCCATCGCCACCCTGACCTGGCCGGCGTTGGTGGCCCCCATCATCGGCCCGCCGCTCGGGGGATTTATCACCACCTATGCAAGCTGGCACTGGATCTTTTTCCTCAATGTGCCTCTGGGCGCCATCGCGATCACCCTGGCGTGGATCATGATGCCGAACAAGACGCCGGAAGAAAAGCAGCCTTTTGATGTTATAGGTTTTTTTTCATTAGGCATTACCATGCTGTGCCTGGTGGCCGGGCTGGAAATGTTCAGCCAGGAAAACATTAGCCCCGTTAATGCCGTTGCTTTAATCGTGACCGGCCTGTTAACGCTGGCCTGGGCTATCAGGCACCTGCTGCGCGCCAGGGCGCCTTTGATCCGGCTGCGGCCGCTGTCGGTGCCGACGTTTCGCATTACCATGCGGGGCGGCTTCGTGTTACGCGCCACTATCAGCTCGGCGCCCTTTATGCTGCCGCTGATGTTCCAGGTCGGCTTTGGCCTGGACGCGTTCCATGCCGGCTCGCTGGTACTGGCGGTATTTGCCGGCAACCTGGCGATGAAACCGGCCACCACGCCCCTGATTCGCTACTTCGGTTTCAAAAAACTGCTGCTGGGCAATGGCGTGATGTGCGTGCTGTCGCTACTGTTTTGCGCGTTCCTGACGCCCGAGTCGCCAAAGATGATGACCCTGGTTCTCTTGTTCTGGGGCGGGCTGAGCCGCTCAATGCAATTTACCGGCATCAGCTCGCTGGCTTTTGCGGATGTTCCGCCGCAGGAAATGAGCTCCGCCAATACGCTGTTCAGCACGTCGCTGCAGTTGGCAAGCGGTCTTGGCGTGACCCTCGGGGCGTTGAGTATCCGGGTTGGCGCATGGTTAACGGAGATTCTGGCGTTACCGCCCGCGCCGGGCATGGCTTTCCGGCTGGGATTTGTGGTTATCGCGTTGATTACCGCCCTGGCATTATGGGATATCGCCAAACTCGAACCCCATGCGGGCAGGAATGTCTCCCAAAAGGCACGGTAGGCCGCATAACCCCCTCCTCCGGTCTCTCAACGGTTGCCCGTTTTAGAGGTCACCGCTTAACGGCCCGATCGCTCCCCCGTCCCTTGCCGCCGGCGTAGAAAACCTGCTGCTTTTTTATCCTGGAGAGGCTGCTTAATAGTTTAAATCACAGGAGTTTAATACTTTTTTACAATTGTACCCGCTGCGTTCCTTTATTTTTTAAATAATAAACTATGCTTATAACTGTCACATTAATGATTTTAATCATTCAGTAAAATAGCAATAATGCTTTTATAATCTCATGCTAATTAATAAATTCTAAGTATGTTGAAGTTAAACTTCGGCGCCGCCTCAGGAGCAGATATGGATAACAAAAATGCCCCGGACTCTGACCGCCAGGATAATGATAATAAGATTATTCCGCTGGCGGAAGAACATGCCGAATTAAACATTGCCAGAGTGGTGGACCGCCGGTTGCGCGTGACGCGCACCACCCACTCGGAAGAACAACTGCTGGCAGCGGAATTATATCAGGAACAAATAGATATAGAGCATATTGCTAAAAATGAAGAACTGGAAGAAGGCAGGTTCCCGCCGATCCGGCAGGAAGGCGATGTCATGATTATTCCTGTTATTGAGGAGCGGGTTGAAATTATCCGCCGCTATATTCTTAAAGAGGAAGTGCATATACGGAAACTGAAAAAGGAGACGCCTTTTCAGGAAAAGGTAAATGTACGCCGTCAGGAAATAAATATTATCAAAGATGATGAAGAAGAACGATAACCGTAAACCCAAGCAAGAGGAGGATTCTACTATGGCCCATGAAAAAATAGTGACCGCTTTTAAGGCGTTACAGCAGGCGCAAGTGGCGAAAGAGAAACTGATCGCAGAAGGTATTGCGGAACATAATATCGATATCATTTCTGGTGAAAGACTGCGGGTAAAAGACAAGGAAATTCGCCATCCCAGCTTCTGGCAGCGATTGTTTGGCGATGATGTCGATGATGATTATGCCACTGAATATACCCGGGCCGTGCAAACCGGCGGGGTTCTGCTGACGGTGCGTGTGCCGAAAGAAGATGCCGACCGGATAGAAACGCTGCTGGATCAGTTGGCGGATGATTACGTTTCTTCCGGCAACACGGATACCCCGGCCTACAATCGCGGGCTGCCAGGCGATACCGGCGCGGTTTATGGCCGTACGGCGAGCGCCGGCGTGGACACGGGCGCGGCCGGCACCATCCCCCCGGTGGCGACCGGCGGGGCGCTGGAAACGGAAAACCGCGAGTCCCTGAAGCTGGCCGAGGAGCAGGTGGAGATCGGTAAGCATCAGGTCAGCGACGGTACGGTACGCGTGCGCCGTTATACCATTGAAGATGAAGTGGCCGAGGATATCTCGTTATATGACCAGCATGCGGATGTTGTCCTGCGCGCGGTGGACGAACCGGTGTATCTGAGCGATGTCGACTGGTCGGAAAAAACCATTGATATCGAGGAATCCCATGAGGAGCCTGTGGTGAATAAAACGGCGCGGGTCAGGGAAGAGGCGGCGATTCGCAGCGAAGTGAACGAGCGCGTGGAAACGGTAAGGGATACGGTGCGCCGCCAGGAAGTCGATGTAGAAAAAAATGACGCGAACCGTTTTGCCAGCGATAAATCCCCCGGCTTGCATAAGTAAATTCCCATCAGCGGCGCTTCGCTGCCCGCGGCTGAGTCATCGGTCTGGCCCGGGTAGTTTGGCGCCCTGACGCCGAACCCGCCGCCCTGGCGGGGCGGCGTTAAAAACTTATGTATCCGCCGTCTGTAAACCTGGCGGCATTGTCCTTCATTACTGCCGGACGGGCTTAAAAATCAGCGCTATGGCTAACAAACCCGCGGTGTCGTCAGGCTGGATTATTTGGCCACATCGGCAACCGGTTCGTGTAATTCAAAGTAATCAATTGATTAATAACATGTATCCTGCACAAGGAGCGTGCGGCCATTTGACCGTGGACAGTAATTAACGCTGTTTTTATCAACAATTCCTGCTTTGGCTAAGTTATGTAAAGATTTGTTGGTGCATTTGCCATTATATGACTAACATTAAAAAAGCTAATGTTAGGTTGTCAAAAAAAGGCAATCATTGGCGGGCGAACGCAGGATTCTGCTCAATCTGAACTGCGATTACACCATGAGAAGTTTAGCGATAAAGGGAGATTTTCACATGAGCGAAAGACCAATCACTACATCCGATAATTACCATGAGACATGGGTTGAGCCGGTAACCGGTGTCCCGTTGAAACGTATTTCGTGGAGTGCCATTTTCGCTGGTGTCATTATTTCGATGGTGGTCTATTTACTGTTGGCCATACTGGGTACGGCCGTCGGCGCCAGCACCATAGATCCCTTGAAAGAAAATAACCCCTTTGACGGCCTGGGCACCGGCGCGGCCATCTGGACCGGAGCCAGCATGCTTATTGCTATCGCGGCGGGCGCCTATGCCAGCGGGCGTCTGGCCCAGCGCGAAGGGGCGCTGCATGGTTTATTGATGTTCGGTGTGAATACCTTGATTTGCGCCTGGTTCCTTCTGGTCGTGTTGAATAACGCCATGAGCGGCGCCATGAGTATTGCCGGCACCGGTTTGCAAACCATCGGCAGTGGAATATCCGCCGCCGCGCCTTCGGTAACACAAATGGCGAAAGATAAGCTGGCGGAAAATAATATTAATCTCGACAGCGTGCAAAATGAACTTGAAACGACACTGCGCCAGACGGGTAAACCGGAGCTTCAGCCGGAGAATCTGCAAAATAAAGCCCAGGGCGAGGCTAATAATGCCCAAAATCAGGCGTCTGATACCGCTAATCATCCGCAGACAGCCGATACGGATGTCGCTCAATTTATTCAGGGGCTGATCCAGCGCAATGAAACCACCTTCCAGGCCGCCGATCGCGATGCGCTGAAAAACATCATTAAAGCGCGAACCGGTAAAAGCGATCAAGAAGCGGAGCAGATTGTCGATCAGACGGAAAAAAGTTATCAGCAAGCCCGCGCAAAATATGAAGAGCTGAAACAGCAGGCGGAGCAAAAAGCCCGTGAAGCGGGTGATAAAGCGGCGGCCGCTACCGCTAAAGCCAGCTGGTTCACCTTCTTTATGTTAATTGTCGAAGCGGTTCTGGCCGGGGTCATGGGCATGGTAGGGCGCCGCACGCAGCCCCGCCCGGTGACCGAGCGTCAGCGTCCGCTGTAAAGGACCCATAGCGTAACGGCGGGTGAACGTTCTGCCCGCCGTTGATAATCTATAACATGCCCGGCCGTTGTTTTCGTGCAAGCTGGGCTCGCCACAGAAAATCCTTATCATCCGGGCGGCCTGTTCATTTTTCTGCGCTGCCAAAGCCTCAGATACTGCAACCTATGGCCGGATGGCGCCAACGCGCTTTCGTTTCGGCCATCTGGTTACTGTTCAGCGGCCCAGAGTATGGCATCGGCGCCTGCCGGGATACGCATTGGGCTGGCGGGGTCGGTCGCCGCGCGCCATACCGCCTGCGCCACATCCTGTGCATAGGTGATTGGGCCGGACTCGCCGAACGACGCGAACAGGTTTTTCACCAGCTCGGCATAGGCCTCGTGGTCAAGGCCCTCCGTATGGGGCTGCGCGTTATCGGCGAAACGGGTTTCGGGCGATCGGCCCGGCAGCACCAGATGGGCGCGCACGCCAAATTGTTCGACCTCCGCGGCCAGCGACTCGGTGAACGCATTTACCGCCGCCTTGCTCGCCCGGTAAGCGCTGAGCAGCGGCAGCGCCTTATAAGTGACGCTCGACGTAACGTTGACGACGACGCCGCTCTTGCGTTGTCTGAATTGCGGCAGCACCGCCTGGGTCAAGGCCATCGTGCCGAAAGTGTTGGTCTCGAAGATTTCACGCACCGTCGCCATCGGCATGCTTTCCAGGGGCGCCGCCGCGCCGACGCCCGCATTATTGACCAGTACGTCAATCGGCCCGGCAGTCGCCACGGCCCCGCGAATACTCTCTGGATCGGTGACGTCAAGGGCAAGTACGCGCAGGTGTTCGGAAGGCGGCAGGATATCTTCGCGCGGTGTGCGCATGGTGGCGATAACCCGCCAGCCCTGGTCGAGGAAATGGCGGGCGATTTCGAGGCCGAAACCGGACGAACAACCGGTGATCAGGACTGTCTTCATAAAAACTCCTTACTGAGTGGGTGGCGATGTCCCGATAATAGACGCTGGGGATCGTACTCGCTACAATCAAAAGTCCATATTTCATTTGCAGGAGTCCGATATGATCGATCCGCTCGCCGAGGTCGTGACCTTGCTGCAGCCGGGCGCCGGGTTCGCGAAGGTGGTCGCCGGCGCCGGATCCTGGGCCATCAGTCGTACAGCCGCCGGAGAGCCGTTCTATTGCGTGATCCTTGAGGGCGCGTGCCGCCTCGCGGTGGACGGGCATGCGCCGATCGCGCTGCAATCGGGCGACTTCGCCCTCATCCCCTCGGCCTATGGCGTGGCGATGTCCAGCGCCGTGCCGCCACCGGCCGGCACCGAGACGCTGCCCGTCGAGCTGGGCGCGGGCCGGTTCAGGATTGGCCGCCAGGAAGGCCCGGCCGACCTGCGCATGCTGGCGGGCCATTGCAGCTTTGGCTCGCCGGACGCGGCCTTGCTGGTTTCGCTGCTGCCGCAGCTGATGCACGTGCGCGGCGAGCCGCGGTTGGCCACCCTCGTGCAACTCGTGAGCGAGGAAACGCGCGAGCAGCGCCCGGCGCGCGAGGTGGTGCTGGCGCGCCTGATCGAGGTGCTGCTTATTGAAGCGCTGCGATCGACCGCGGGCACGGCGGCGTCTCCCGGCCTGGTGCATGGCCTGACCGACTGCCGCCTCGCGGTCTCGATCCGGGCGATGCATGAGCGCCCGACATATCCCTGGACGGTGGCGGAGCTGGCGAAGGCGGCGGCGCTTTCGCGCTCGGCGTTTTTTGAGCGGTTCAGCCGCGCCGTGGGCGTGACGCCGATGGAATATCTGCTTAACTGGCGCATGGCGATCGCCAAGGATCTGTTGCGCCGTGAGCAGGGCAGCATTGCCCAGATTGCGGAGCGCGTCGGCTACAGCTCCGCAAGTACTTTCAGCGTGGCGTTCACGCGCCACGTCGGGATGGCGCCGACACGCTATGCGCGGCTGTCATCCGCAGGGGAAGGTCAGCCTGGCATGCGTGGCGGAGGCGGCACGTAGCGTGCCCAGGCCGGACAGCACGACGACCACCATAACCAGCCCCGCGGCAACGGCCACGCTGAATCCTGCCCGCGCGCCATAGGCGTCGATGATCTGGCCGGCCAGCGCGCCGCCGAGCGCGACGCCGACGCTGATGCCCGTCGTCATCCAGGTCAGGCCTTCGGTGAGCCTGGACGGCGGCAAAATAATGGTGCCGAGATTCAGGACGATGACCATCGTCGGCGCGAAGGACATGCCCGCCACAAAGATCATTGCCATCATGATATAGACATCCGGGGAAAGAATGGGCAATACGGCCGTGAGCGCCGTCGCCAGTATTCCAATAAGGAATTGCCTGTCAATCGCTATGGCAGTCCTTAACGCGCCGAACGCCAGGCCGGCGGTCATCGAACCGAATGCGTAGGCCGCGAGGATGAAACTGGCGGCCGTCGGCCAGCCTTGCGCGTTGGCGAAGGCAACGACGGCCACATCGATGGAGCCGCCAATCACGCCCATCGCCAGCAGCGCCAGCACGATGATACGCAGGCCGGGGAAGCGCAGTGTCGAGATCCCGCTCTTGCCGTCGCTCTTCGTCGCCTTCGGCTCCGTGCGCCGCTGCAAAAGAAAGGCCGTCATGCCCACCGCCAACAGCAAGACGGCGGCAAGAGGTCCGGCTTCGGCGAAAAGGCCGGTGCTCAGGCCGATGGCCAACGGCGGGCCGACAATATAGGCCAGTTCCGTTAGCACCGAATCAAGGGAAAAGGCGGTGTGTAATTGCGGTTTGCCGCGAAACAGCCCCGTCCAGCGCGCCCTTATCATGGCGGGCATGTTCGGCATCGTACCGGCCAGCGCGGCAAGGATAAACAGCAGCGGAGCGGGCGCCGCCATATGGGCGGCAATCATCAGCGCCAGCAGCATAGTGATACTGAAGGCGGTAACAATGGGCAGTACCCGGCTTTGGCCGTGTTGATCAATGCGTTTCGACACCTGGGGGCCGATAAGCGCGTTCGCCAGCGTAAAGGTGGCCGCCACCGAGCCGGCCAGCCAGTAAAGCCCCCGCTGCTGCACCAACATCGTAATGATACCGATGCCTACCATCGCCTGCGGCAGGCGGACAATGGAACCCGCGATGGCCAAGCCCACGACGCCGGGGGTGGCCAAAATGTCGCGATAGTGATTTGCCATGATTTCTCCAAAACGTCATCCAGCGCCGATTAGAATCCCGTAGTGCCGTTGAAAATGCAAGCTGGCGAATCAGGCCCTGCCTGATTCGCCGTTGCCGGGGTCACTTTAATAGAAGGGCTGGCTATTGATGGTTTTTATTTGCCGAGGGCATTGTTGCTCTTTTGCCGCTATCCGGGGCCTATTGCAGAATGTCTGTTTTCCCTAATGGTTCTCGCGCACATGGATAACCTTGCGCAACTGGGCCACATCCTTCAGGGGCGGCAGGCCGAAGATGCGGGCGTAATCCCTGTTGAACTGGGGAACGCTTTTGTAGCCCACTTCCTGCGCAACAAAGGTGACGCTCTGTTGCCTGCCTAATAACATCGTCCTGGCATGAAGCAGCCGCACGCGCTTTTGATACTGTAACGGACTCATGGCCGTGACGGCTTTAAAATGGCGATGAAAAGCCGAGACGCTCATCGCCTCCCGCTCGGCTAATGACTCAACGATAAACTCTTCGGCGAAATTATGCCTTAACCAGCGGATGGCATTGCCGATACGGGCCAGCATGGTGCCCGGCGAGGCGATGTCCCTCAGCATCCAGCCATGCGGTCCCTTAAGCACATGGTAAAGAATTTCCCGTTCATAGCCCGGGGCCAGCGCGGCAATGTCGTCAGGGGTGGTCATCAGGCGCAGCATTCTGACCCAGGCATCAAGAAGTTCCGCCGTCACGGAGGCGACGGAAAAACCGCCTTCCGGCCTGTTTTTCAGGGCCGAGGGCGGTAAATCATCCAGCAAGGCGGCGACACGCTGCGGTTCTATGGTCAGGCTCACGGCCAGATAGGGCTCCCCCGTCGCGGACGGATGAACCGCGCCCACCGCGGGTAAATCAACCGACATCACAAAATACGAGGCCGGGTCATAGTTAAAGACCCGTTCTCCCACCGTCATCGTTTTGCTGCCCCTGAGGATCAGGTTGACCATGGGCTCATATACCGCGGCAAGCGCCGCTGGCGGAACATTCCCCTGCACCATCGCCACGCGTGGAATGCCGGTTTCCGTGCGCCAGTTACTGGCATGTGCGGCCAGGCCGCACAGCTCGTCAAGCTGGGATTGCAACGCCATGTCCCACATCCTCGGCATCTGTGTTTAAAAAGAGCATAAAGCAGAAACAGGTAAGAATCGAGCAGGAACACGGAAGCGCTTGTGCCGTCCTTCCTTTACTCTCACGTCATGGCTGGCAAAGAGAGAGAAAACATCATGAAAGTTATTCTTATAACGGGCGGAAGCGGCGGTATCGGCGCCAGTACGGCAATCCAGTGCGCGGCGCGTGGCATGGGTGTGATACTCACCTGCCATCATCATGCCGACGCCGCCGGCGGCTACCCTATTTAATGGTTTGAGGAGATTTCATGCTCGATCATATCTTTTTATCGGTGAGCGACCTCGATCGTTCGGTGGCGTTTTACACCGCGGCATTGGCGCCGCTCGGCATTAGGACGCGAGTGGACTATGACGGCCGCGACGGACCGCCGGGGCATCCCGATCTCAAGGGTTTTGGCGCGAACGGGCGTATTTTTTTCTGGCTGCGCGCGGGGACCGCCGCCGGCGGTAGCACGCATGTCGGTTTCGTCGCCGAGAGTGAAGCCATGGTTGACGAGGCCTATGCTACGGCAATGCGCGCGGGAGCCGCCGACAACGGCGCGCCGGGCGCGCGCCTTTATTATGATCCCCGCTATTATGCCGCCGGTGTTATCGATCCCGACGGCTATACCCTGGAATTCGTCTACAAAAGTTGGCAGCACAACCCATCATGAAAACATTACTTATATACGGCGCCACCGGTTATACCGGGCGCATGATTGCCGAACAGGCAAAAGCAGCCGGTCTTGACGTTGTCATTGCCGGCAGAAATAAAGAAAAACTGGCTGAGTTGGCTCAGATATTAAACGTCGGCGCCGCCGCCTTTGCGTTACAACACGGCGAGGCCCTCTCCCGCAGCCTGGACGGCATAAGCGTGGTGCTGAACTGTGCCGGGCCCTTTGCCAGCACGGCGGAACCATTGATGAGGGCCTGTATACAACGCGGAATCCATTACCTGGACATCACCGCTGAAATCAATGTCTACCGGCTGGCGGAGTCACTGCATGACCTGGCTGCCGGGACCGGGAGCATGCTGATGCCCGGCGTGGGCTGGGATGTGGTGCCGACCGACTGTCTCGCGGCGACGCTTGCGGTAAAGGTCCGCGAACCGGTACGGCTGAGAATCGCGCTTCAGGTGGCGGGCGCCATGTCGCGCGGATCGGCGGTGAGCGCCGGGGAAATTATCAGCGCTGGCCTGCTGGCCAGGGTTAACGGGTCGCTGATGACCAAAACACAGGCGGAAACCGACTTTTTCGATTTTGGCGCGGGGAAAGTAGCATGCATGCCGCTTTCTTTCGGCGATCTTGTCACTGCCTGGCATTCAACCGGCATCCCCAACATTGAAATGTATGTCCACGTTAGCGGCGACGCCTTTCCTTCAGGGGATTTAACCCTCCTGCCCGATGGCCCCTCGCCGCAAGAGCGCGCAGCCAATCCCGCCCGCGCGGCGGTGGAAATCACGGGCGCCGGCGGCGATAGCCATTATGCCGTCATCGAGACGGTCAATGGCTATTCCTATACGCCGCTCGCTGCCGTCGAAGCCGCGAAACGGGTACTTACCGGCGCCGGCCAACCCGGATTTCAGACGCCGGCGAAAATCTTCGGTGCCGATTTTGCGCTCAGTATTCCGGGAACGCGTATTTTCACCCTCTGACCTTTGAAATCCGGTCCCTGGCGCACCGTTACGAAAACCCCTCCCGAATTAAGTTTAGCGCTGAAGGGGGCCTGTTTTTTCAGCGTGCCGCGAACGCGTAACCGCCTTCTATTTGTAATGAATTCGTCGCTGACAGGCAGATACGCGGCAGTACGGACCATCGCCCGTCGTGATAGCCAACATTTCGTCGGCAAGACAACGCGTTGGTTCCCCGTACCGCGGGTTTTACTGCGGCTGCCTTTTCCCTCAGAACGCGGATTTTCCCGTGGAAGCGCCGCCATCCACGTGTAGCGTTTGTCCGGTAATGAATCCGGCATCTTCCGACAACAGGAAGGCAATCGCGGCGGCGATTTCATCAGGCTTGCCGAAGCGGCCCATGGGAACCGCGGCAAGGTAACGGCGCTCGCCGTCGCTGCCGGGGGCATTGCCGGCGCGAAACAGCGCGGTTTCCGTCGGACCCGGCGCCACGGCATTCACGGTGATGCCGGTTGTGGCCGTTTCCAGTGCCCAGGTGCGCGTGAAGCTCACCAATGCCGCTTTTGCCGCGGCATAGGCAGTGCGTTCGACGGCGCCAAGGACGGTCAGGCTGGAAATGTTCACGACACGTCCCCAGCGGCGCGCCTTCATGCCCGCAAGCGCCGCTTGCGTGGCAATAATGGCCGGATAAAGGTTGACCCGCATCACCTCGGCAAGCTGTTCCAGCGTCACCTCGTCCAGGGGCTGCGGTCTGACCAATCCGACATTATTCACCACGCCGTCAATCTGGAAGCGATCGGCAAGGCGGGCAAATTCCGTCCTCGCCGTTTCAGCCTTGCTGAGGTCCATGGCAACGAAGTGGCCGGGGAAACCTTCCGCCGGGGCGGTGCGGGCTACCCCTATCACCTGGTGGCCGTCCCTGGCCAGCCGTGCCGAGAGCGCCAGCCCAATACCTTTGCTGGCGCCGGTAATAAGAAATGTGCGTGACATCGTTTTTCTCCTGCCCCGCCTGGCGCGGGGGTGGTTTTGTTGGTGATCAGGCGCGGCCGTTTGCACGGCGTATGGCGGGCAGCAGATCTCGCGGTTCGGGACGGCGGGTATAATCCGGATTGACCTCGGCATAGACGATAGTGCCGTCCGGCGCCACCACATAGCGTGCCGGCATGGGCAGGGTCCAGCCGGGATCGTCATTGAAGGCGGGCAGATCGTTTTTCAGCTTTTTGTACAGATCAATCAGATAACCGGGTAACGCAAAGCGCAGGCCGAATGCCGCGGCTACGCTATTTTCACCATCGGACAGGATAGGAAATGCCAGTTTATTCTGGCGGACGGATTTGCGGCTGTTGGCCCGGGTTTGCGGGGAGATGGCCACCAGGCTGGCGCCCGCCGCGTAAAAATCGTCCAGCACGGCCTGCAATGCCTGTAATTCCATATTGCAGTAGGGGCACCAGACGCCGCGATAAAAAGTGATGGCCAGCGGCCCTTTTTTGAGCAGCTCAACGGAGGATATCCGGTTGCCGTCGGCATCGTCCAGGGTGAAGGCCGGCGCTTTATCGCCGGCCTTCAACGCCCGTTGCGCGGCGCCGGAAGCAATAAGCTCCGCGGTGGCGCGGTGCATGACGGCAATGTCGGTTGGCGGCATATTGTACGGCGGTTTTCCCGCCTCGAAATCAGCTTTGAACGCATCGAGTTTCATTTGCAGCGACATATTTTTTCCTTTTTGCATAAAAGTGATTATGCGGACCGCCTGGGGCCGTCCGCCGACGGCATGACCAGAACCGAAATCATCGCTATAAATAGCGGGGTCAGTTTTGCCGGGCCATGGCGAGCGCGACGTCCGCTGCGCTGATGCCTTCCAGCGCCAGGCCATACCCGGCCCCTTCATCGACAATGCGGCGCAGTTTTTGCGTTAGGGCGATGCGCGTATAGCGCCCGGTGAGCGGGGGCAGGGCGGCGAGCGATTCGGCTATCTCATGGGCACGGGCCAGCAGGTCGCCCGACGGCACCACTTCATTTACCACGCCCCAGTCCTTGGCGGTCTTGGCGTCCAGTTCCTGCCGGGTGAGCAGGAAATAGCGGGCGCGTATGCTGCCGATAACTTCCGGCCAGAGCAGGTTGACGCCGTCCCCGGGCACGATGCCGAAGTCGAAATGGGGTTTGTCCTGGAATACCGTGGCGGGAGTGGCCAAGACAATATCCGCCAGCAGGACATATTCGGAATGCAGACGAACCGGGCCGTTAAGCGCCGCAATCATCGGTACCTCGATATCCAGAATATTCATCAGCACTTTTTTGCCTTCGCGGAATATTTTGTCGTAGCCGCGGGGTGTGAAAAAATCAAAGCCTTCGGCGCTGATGGTTGCCATAAACGCGTCGCCGGCGCCGGTAAGGATCACCACGCGGTTGTCCGGATCCGCGCCGATGTCATGAAAAAGATCGACAAATTGTTCATGGGTATGGCCGTTGAACTGCAGCGTATCGCCATCGGTATGCAGGGTCACTTCCAGTACGCCGCTGGCGGAGCGCGTCAAACGGGCGTTGGGAAATGAATGGCGATAGTCTTCAAAATGCAACATGGTTTATTACTCCGGTAATGAGAAATCAGGCCTGAGGGACCAGCGCGTTGAGACGTGTAATGGCGCGGCGGACCGCCGGACGCTGGCTCATCTGGTCGTACCAGCGTGCGATATTGGGATGGACATCCAGGGTGACGCCGGCGAATTCGCGCCGCCAGAACCAGCCGAAATGGGCAATGTCGGCGATGCTGTAGATGTCGCCCGCCACGAACCGGCGTTCATGCAACACCCTATCCATCAGGCCGGTAACCCGTTCGGCCTCGGTACTGAAGCGCAGCTCCGCCAGGGGTTGCGGCTCGCTTGCCAGGCGTTTGAAAAATCCCGCCTGGCCGAAGCTTGGGCTCAGCGCCGAGGCATGAAAGAACAGCTGCTCGAAGACCCTTGCGCGTTCGGCGCCGCCGTTCGGCAAGAGCCGGCCGTGCTTTTCAGCCAGATAAACCAGAATGGCCGAGGACTCGGTCAGCACCAGCGGTTCATTCCCTTCGGCACCGGCTTCCACCAGTACCGGCACCTTACCGTTGGGGTTCAGTGCGAGGAACGCATCGCCCTTTTGTTCACCCTGTTTCACGTTGATGGGGCGCAGCTGATAGTCCTGAGCCAGTTCCTCCAGCATGATGACGGCCTTGACGCTGTTAGGCGTGGCGAAGGCGTAAAGGTGGTACATGGCAACTCTCCGTACGTTGTGGGCTAGCGTGTGGACAGAGTATCTGCTATTACTACGCAGGAATGGCAGATGGCACGAAGCGATAACGCTCATTCCCAGGGGGAATATATGGATCGGCTGCAGGCGATGATCGTATTTATTCGCGTGGTGGATGCCGGCTCTTTTTCCGGCGCGGCGAGAATATTAAATATCGGCCAGCCGGCGGTTTCGAAAACCATTGCGCAACTGGAGGCGCGGCTGCAGGTGCGTTTACTGCTGCGTTCAACCCACGGCCTGACGCCCACCGAGGCGGGATTACGCTATTACGAACATGCGCGCGTTGTTATCGAGGGGGCGGATGAAGCCGATGTCGCGGCCAAGGGGATCGCGGCGGGCCTTGCCGGCAATTTACGGATTTCCGCCGCGCCGACGTTCGCCCGCCTGCATGTGATTCCCCATTTGCCGCAATTTATGGCGCAACATCCCGACCTGAGCGTGGATCTCATTTTGGATGACCGGCCCATTGACCTGCTTGCCGAAGGTATCGACATCTCCCTGCGCATGGGCCGGCTTGCGGATTCGAACGCCGTGGCGCGCAGGCTGGCCACCTCCCGTCGTTCGGTGCTTGCCACGCCTGAATATCTCGCCCGGTTCGGGGAGCCGGAAAAACCCGCCGATCTGGCGGAGCATGAGGCGATTGGTTTTAGCCAGACAAGCGACGTCTGGCGTTTTACCCGCGGCGGCAGCGACATTTCCGTTGCTATGCGGGGACGGGTGCGCCTCAGCGCCGCCGAAGGCATCCGCGCCGCCGTACTTGCGCATATGGGGCTCACCATCGCCTCCGACTGGATGTTTGCCCGGGAATTGGCCAACGGCGGCGTCCGTCGGTTGCTGGAGGCATGGTCGCTGCCGGATATTGATTTATGGGCGGTATTTCCCACAGGGCGGATGACCAGTGCGAAAGCCAGACAGTTTGCGCTTTTCGTGGAAGAGGTGTTAAGGCGATAACAGCCGGGACACAGCAAGGCGGCTGTCGCCGGAAGATCATCATGGGCTGGCTATTTCATCTCGATATACAATATAATATTATATTAATTTATAAATTGTTAACAACTATACCTTAAGGCGTCCGACAGCAGATGAACCACCGGAGCGAGCGGGAAAGGATGCGGTTAGCCGCCGCCAGAACCCTTGGCGTATTAAAATCACTGGCGAACGAAGATCGTCTGCTGCTGTTATGCCACCTCAGTCAGCATGAGTCTTCGGTCGGCGAGCTGGCAAGCGCGCTGGGGATAGTTCAGCCGACGTTATCCCAGCAACTGGGCGTCCTGCGCAGAAAAAAAATGGTTGCCACGCGCCGTGAAGGAAAACAGATTTTTTATCGGATAGGCGACCCGGACATCGTGGTATTACTCAAGACATTATATCAGCTTTACTGCCCGGGACCGGCAGAGGAGGGCGTGGGCAATGATCATTGATATGCAGCACTTCACCCCCGGGCAAAGTTTTGCCGGGGGCCTGCTGATCGGTGGGGCGGCGTGGGTTTTGATCCTGTTTTGCGGCCGGATCGCCGGAATAAGCGGCATCCTGGGCGGCTTATTATCGCTGAAAACCGCCGATCGCGCATGGCGGCTGGCCTTTCTGCTCGGCATGGTCGCATCCCCGCTGGTGTATAAACAATTTTCCCCACTGCCTGAAAGTACCGTCGACGCGTCCTGGCCTCTGCTGATCATTGCGGGACTGCTGGTCGGTATCGGTACCCGCTACGGGTCAGGTTGTACCAGTGGTCACGGGGTCTGCGGCCTCTCACGGTTATCGCCGCGATCGCTGGCAGCCACCGTTACGTTTATGTGTGTTGCTGCGGTGACCGTTTGGCTGAAGGGGTATTTACGGTGATTGCACCCATCCGGAGACGGCAATGAATGTGTTTTTCTCTTTGATCGCCGGGTTATTATTCGGCGTCGGGCTTCTCGTCAGCGGTATGGCGGATCCAGGCAAGGTGATTGGTTTCCTCGATATCACCCGAGTATGGGATCCGTCTTTGGCGTTTGTGATGGGGGGAGCCATCAGCGTCGGTTTTTTGGCGTTCCGTTCCGTAAAAAAACGTTCGCGCCCGGTCTTTGCCGAGACACTGTCTCTCCCCGACAACCGCCGGATTGATAAGCCGCTGATTGGCGGCGCGGCTTTATTTGGCATCGGCTGGGGCCTGGCGGGTATTTGTCCCGGGCCGGCCTTGGTCTTACTGGGCACCGGATCACTCAAGGGGGCCATCTTTGCGGCGGCGATGATAGCCGGCATGGCTCTCTTCGCGCAACGGGAAAACCGCAGGTTAAAGCGCGTTTGAGCATGACTGGACGGCTGGAAGCATTGCCTGAGCGGAATTGAAAAAATGACAACAGCGGGGGAGTTGTGGACAAACACGCGGCAAAAAATATTCTTTCCCTCTACCAGCGCCATGCTGATGCCTTTGCCCGCCAGCGCTCGCGCACGCTCGTTGAAAAAAGCTGGCTGGATAAGTTCATCACCGCGATCGGCGGGAAAGGGCACATTCTCGATATCGGTTGCGGTAATGGTCAGCCCATTGCCGGGTATTTCATCCAACTGGGTTTTCAACTCACCGGTATTGATGGCGCCACAGCGATGCTGGATCGCGCCCGCGCGCGTTTTCCCGCGCAGCGCTGGCTGGCGCTGGATATGCGCAAGCTGGCGCTCGGCGAAACCTTTGCTGGCCTGATTGCGTGGGACAGTTTTTTCCATCTCACCCAGCGGGACCAACAAAAGATGTTCCCGATCTTTGCGCGGCACAGCCACCCGGGCAGCGCGCTGATGTTTACCAGCGGCCCAGGGAAGGGGATCGCAATGGGACAATTTGAGGGCGAGCCGCTGTTCCATGCGAGCCTGGCGCCGGAAGAATACCGCGCGCTACTGGATGCGCATGGCTACGATGTCATCGACATGGTGCCGGAAGATCCCCACTGTTCGGGGCATACGGTCTGGCTGGCGGCAAGACGATAAGGCGAAAGAGGTCAAACCCAGCCGGATAAAGATGATGAATACAGTCCATGGACTGTGGTCGCGAAGCGTCGCCGTGGATTGTTCTTGTTCCGGCCCGCGCCACAACGTCCAAGTCCGCACCCTCTCCATACGCGTGCTGGCCGTACGGAAAGCCGTGAATTTATAGCGTCACGCCGACGCTCGCCAGGAAGCCATCCATACGGTCATCAATCTCAGCCTTCGTCTCCGCCCACGCTGGGAACGACTGAAGAAGATTATCGTGCCAAGCGATGAGGTTCGGATATTCCTTGAACGGAAACTTTGCCCGATCGACTTGGGAGAAGGGCGCCGCAATATCGATATCAGCCAAGGTCAACGCTTGGCCAACCATGAACTTGCGGCCTGCAAGATGCTGGTCGAGTACCTTCGCCGCGGCGCGGATCTTACCCTCGGCGAACGTAATAAGGGATTCGTCCTTCGGTAAGCCCATGACCGTTTTCCCGACCCGCTCATCGAAGAGGGTGGTGGTGAAGGTGCGCCACTGCTCGCCCGACCAGAACATCCACTGAAGGACCTGAAAGCGCTCCTCATGCGTGGTTCCGGCCAGCGGCGAATCCACCTTGCTGGCCAGATACAGATTGATCGCTGAAGACTCCCAGAGAATGGTGTCTCCTTCTTCCAGAACCGGTGTCAAACCGTGGGGATTGAGGCGCGATTTGAACTCGGCGGTCTGGCTCTCGCCTTTGAACAGATCAACGTTAACGCGTTCGAGTTCAATGCCCATGATCTTCGCAGCCGTGTTCACGCGACGCAAGCTGCCCGAGCCTGCATCACCGTAGATCTTGATTGCCATAATTCTTCCTTTCAATTCTTTTCAATTCTGGACCCTGAGCGGGTGGACGAATGCAGATTCTCATATTCTTCTTGAGAATGAAATTGACGCTAAATGAATACCATCTATTCTTATTTGGAATTATTCGCTGTAGGGTGTTCACAGCGGGCCGTGGCCTGGTCGGCAAGCGCCATCGACATAAAGCGATTCTTTCGGCGATATTCATCGACGATCATGTGTTGATGGTGATGGGAGGGTTTGCGTCGGGAGTCAGAATTCCGCGGGCGGCCATAAAGATCTGCGTTTGCCTGCAGAGCTACGTCGTATAAACAATAAGGTAAGATCGGAACGGTAATGTCTTCTATTCTTCTGGGGAATGAAAATGGTGGATAAGTTGGACACGATGCGGATGTTCGTACGTGTCGTCGAAAGCGGAAGCTTTTCACAGGCAGCGCGGGACCTCAACGTCAGCCAGCCGACCGTCAGCAAACAGCTCGCAGCGCTTGAAGCGCGGCTCGGGACACAACTTATCGCGAGAAATTCCCGTGCCCTTGCCGTGACGCCCGCAGGACAGGACTATTACGAGGCCACCGTCCGCATCCTTCAGGATCTCGACGTTGTCGAAGAGAGAATCCTTGAAGGGCAGTCGGCCCCTTCAGGGCTGGTTCGCGTGACCCTCGCGCCAGCCTTCGGGAGGATGTTCGTTATTCCCCGGCTATTGGATTTCAGGAGTCGTTTTCCCGACGTCGCGATCGAGATGGAAGTTTCCGGGCGGCACGTTGACCTCATCGAGGAGGGAATAGACGTCGCGATCCGTATCGGTCGGCTTGCGGATTCAGCACTCGTCGCCCGGCGCATCGGCGACATGCGGATGATAACCCTGGCCTCCGCCAGCTATCTAGCCCAACACGGTACGCCGCAAACGGTAGACGAACTGCGTAATCACCAGCGTATCGGCTATGTCTACCAGGGCGATATTATTGGCTGGGGTTTCCACGTAGACGGCCGGCAGGTCACGGTCGACGGTGGGGGAGCGTTTCGCACCAATGACGCCGAGCATGTTCGCGGCGCGGTTCTCGCGGGCCTCGGCATCGCCCATCACGCGAGTTGGTTGTTTACGGATGTGCTGGCCTCCGGCGAGGTCGTACGAATTCTGGACCGGCATGCGCCGGCGCCCTTTCCGATCAACGCCGTTACCGCCGCCGGACGGCGCATGCCCTCCCGGGTGCGGCAATTTATCGATTTCCTCGCTGCGATTTGCGCCGCGGAGCCGGAATTAAGGGTCGGCGAGGGCTAAAGCGCCAGGGAGCGGAATGCTCCGGGTCGGCCTCGCTTGATCGTGGGCACAGCTTATGACAGACGGACACGCAGGGTATCTAACGGCTTCGGTTAAAAACAGACGGCGCTGGGCGTACGCTGATATGACTTTCCGTGTCAAACCAAAATCGCTGGTGTGGCCGTTTTTTTTCATAGGCTAAATTTCCTGAGGGCGACGTAGCAGTAAATCCGACGGTGGATCACGCTGATATTCGCGGGTTGGATACCGCATTACAGAGGTCCGTCATTTGAGCCTGCCACTTTCTTACGACGCGAATTAGCGTTGCCCTGCCGCCGCGAAGCGTAGCCGTGGGTTGCTGTTGTACCGGGCTACGCCGCCTTCAGGAAACGCTCTTCGATCATGCCGGTTCTCTCGTTTCTTGTTCTCTTATGCCATCAGTGTGTTATGTGGCTCCAGCGATAGCGACATCGCCAGACGGCCAATATCCCAGATAAAGCCGGCCAGCTCCCGGGCGACGGCCGCAATGGCAAGATTTGCATTCTTCCCTTTTGCAAAGAGCCTGCGGTATCTCCGGCACGTAAGGAGCGTAAAATCCATGATATTCATGTGCGCCATCCGTCGCCGGCCACTACCGAGGCCCTGAGCCGGATCGGTGAGCTGTACGCAATCGAAGCCGACATCCGGGGGCGTCCGGCCGAAGAACGAAGGCGGGCGAGCGAAACGCGCTCCCGGCCGATACTCATCGGTCTGGAGCGCTGGATTCGGGTAAAGCTCACTACACTGTCGCGTCAGGCCGATACGGCCAAGGCGTTCAACTATCTGATGAATCACTGGCCGGCACTGTATTACTACGCCGGTATCACTACGCCGGTGATGGCTGGGCGGAGATCGACAATAATATCGCTGAAAACGCGCTGCGGGGGTGAGCCTGTGCCGAAAAAATTATCTGTTCTTCGGCTCTGATAGTGGCGGCGAACGTGCGGCGCTGATGTATACGCTAATCGGCAGTTGCAAATTAAACGGCGTGGAGCCGGAAGCGTATCTGCGCCATATACTGGCGACTACCGCGGATCATCCCATCAATAAGATCACAGAACTCCTGCCGTGGAACCTCAGTATCCCTGCTGAATAAGCATCAATATGGCCCTGAATTGACGCTTACTGTGATAGTAAAATACAGGAAATTATTAATTAATCGAAAGTAAAAATTTAATTTGTACCTAGATTTTAAATATTCTGCTTAAATGCGATTACACAACCTTTTTGATTAGTTGGATAATGAATATATAGCTCGTTTTATAACAATCAAATATAATCATTTAATAATTGTATTTAATGATTATGCTTTGCTCTCGATAAGGATAAATTTTTCACGACTTATTGTTTAATCTGAGCTTAATGCTTATTCTTGGCATGTTTTCTATAAAAGGAATTTCGGGAGCAAAGAATGACAGTAAGGGAAGTATTAGGGATTGATCTTGGTACGACGAACAGTGCAGCCAGCCTATGGCTGGATGGGCGTCCGGTTCTGGTTCCCAACAGGCACGGTCATTTACTGACGCCATCAGTTGTTGGCCTTGATGACCATGGCAATATTCTTATAGGGCAGAGTGCATATGCCAGATTAATCAGTCATCCCCATATGACTAAGGCGAGCTTCAAGCGCCATATGGGTTCATCCACCAAAATTCAAATAGGTCATTTAAGCTTTCGAGCGGAAGAAATCTCCGCACTTCTTTTACGTCAGTTGAAAGAGGATGTGGAAACCTGGAATAAAGGATCATTTACTGATGCGGTAATAACCGTTCCGGCCTATTTCAATGATGTGCAGCGCAGGGCGGTTAAAACCGCGGGTCAGCTTGCTGGACTCAATGTTGTGCGTTTGCTTAACGAACCGACCGCTGCATCTTTAGCTTTCGGTCTTCTCGAAAATCATGAACAGAAATACCTGACCTTCGATTTAGGTGGTGGCACATTTGACGTCTCCATTATCGATATGTTTGAAGGCGTAGTGGAAGTTCGTGCCAGTTGTGGTGATGTGATGCTCGGCGGTGATGATTTCAGTGAGGCAATTTGCCGATGGATGTTAGAGGTTCATCCCGACCTTGAGCAATACATCCCCCAGATACATCCAAGCCTTCTGGCACAGGCGGAGGCCATGAAACGGAGCATATCTCTCAATAGTAATGGTAAAGCAGAGTTGACATGGGGCGGAAAAGAGTGGCTTTGGTCTTTAGATGAACACCAGTTTGCACAATCCTGTCAACCTTTACTTGAGAGATTACAGCAACCTATTATGCAGGCGCTCCACGATGCGCGTTTTTCACTATCCGATCTCGATCATATTCTGCTGGTCGGAGGTGCTACCCGCATGCCGTTGATTCGCCAAACAGTGGCGCGATTATTTGGCCGATTCCCCCGATATGATCTCAACCCTGATGAAGCTGTTGCTCTCGGTGCCGGCGTGCAGGCTGGCATGATTATGGCTGACAGTGCGGTAGAAGAAATTATTCTCACTGATGTCATGCCTTTTACACTAGGCATAGAAATTGCCAAGCAACATTCTGGACAGCTGGAGGAAGGGTTTTTCCTGCCTTTAATTGAGCGCAACACGTTCCTACCGGTAAGCATCATGAAACGTGTTTGCACTGTATTTGACAATCAAAAGGTTGTGCTGGTCAAAATCTTTCAAGGTGAGGCGCGTCGGGTAAAGGACAATGTCTTCCTGGGTGAAATGTCGGTAGAGGTACCGCCGAAAAAGGCAGAGGAGGTTTCCCTAGACGTGCGTTTCACCTACACCGTTGATGGCCTATTAGAAATTCAATGTAGCCATGATGATGCAACTGTGCCGATATGTATGGTCATCGAAAAAGTTCCTGGGCAAATGAGTGAAAAACAAATCGCAGAAAGTTTGCAGAGGCTATCTAATCTGAAACAAAACCCCCGAGACAATCCTATCAACCGCGCTCTTCTTGACCGTGGAGCTCGGCTCTTCAATGTCCTGCTTGGTGATGAGCGGCAGTGGGCTGACACGGTTATCACTGCTTTCGAGCAGGCGTTAGACAGCCAGGACCCGCGCCAAATTGCCCTTACGCGACAGCGTGTAGAGGCAGCCCTCGATCGCCTTGACGATGGAACGTCATAATGGATATCTGGACGATTCTGAACATTGCGCCCACTGAAGATCTGGCGCTGATTCGGCGCACCTATGCACACCAATTAAAATTGCATCGGCCTGACCGTGATCCCAAAGGCTATCAGCAGTTACGCGAAGCCTTTGAGCAGGCAAAGACATTAGCGGCTCAGCCCAATTTATCATTGATACCTTTAGACATTTCAGAGAAAAAAATAAAGCAACCAATAGTGAATTCGGTTGAACTGGAGATTTGTGGCAGCAATTGCGCAGGGACACCGTGGCTGCATGTTCCGGTGTCTCCAATGCCTTATACATTAGACGATGTCGCTCAAGTAGCCAAAGACGTCGTGCATAATGAAATGGTGGGATTGCCGGCATTGGATCGTTTGTGGACGCAAATTACTCGAAATGGAAACCTGGAGCAGCAACAGCAATTTCACCAACATTTCGCCATGGCGCTGGCTAATCAGCCAGGGATAATTGAAGGAGATATCGAAACAGTTTCTAAGAGGCTAGGGTGGGGCTGGGAAAAAAATAACACCTACCCAATGTTGCAGCCATTCGTGGTACAGGCAATTGAAACACAAATGCGGCAGACTGAGCTGGCGAGGGTCTGGAAACGCATACAGGTGGACAGTGAATCGGCAAGTTGTAGTGTGCGTCTTGCTAATCAGTTATTACTGAGTGAACGCCAATCATTGCCATTCTGGACGAGGTTGACGCCAAATCTAGTCGCTGATATGCACAAGCAAGCCTCTTTTTTTAAATACAAATATCCTGAATTAGTTACAAGACTTAATCCCGTTATTTTTAATTTTGTGTTGCAACCTCGGTTAGCATTAAATTGGTCTGGCTTGTTCCTTTTTGCTTTCTGGGGGTCTCTTCTTTTATGCATATTACCACATGCGAAGTTAAGCAAGGGGTCGACTTTCCTGGTCGGCCTGGTGGTAGTCTATTATCTATACGGTTGCAATATTGCTCAGATATCTCTAATGCGGCGACCAAGATTGCTTAACGCATACTTGCTGATAGAGTACCTAATTTCAGTAGTCGCTGCCTTAATATTTTTTGGTACGCTATTTTGGCTAGTAATAAAAATGACTACGCCTTTGGGACGGTCTGCACCTTATACTTCAATGATTGGATGTTTTTTTATTATAGTTTTCTTTAGATTATCCTGGCCCAGACATATGCCGAAAATTTGTCGTCCAGGGGGTTTACTAAACCAAGTTTTTTCAAGTCCATGGCGCCTCATTAAGTCGCTTAAATTCTCAATCAAAGGATGGGTGAGTGAATTTGTATTTTACATAATCTGCGCATGTGTAACTCACGAATTGCTTGAATTGTTACCTTAGATTTTGCGTAAAACGGGGGCAGTCCCAGTCAGTCAGAGCCATGTGAGGGTCACCCCATTCATCGCACTGAATGACCCGCAATTTGACCCCACATTTTCCAGATACCTAGGGATAAATCAAAACGTATCGGAAAGGGTTCTTACACTAACCTATTGAATTTAATATATATATTGATTCATAAGAAAGCATAAAAAAGAAATGGTGGTGCCCGGACTCGGACAAAAACGCCGGGAGCGTTTTTGCACAGCGCGTCAGCGCTGGCCCGCAGGTCGAGCCTCATGGATGAGGCGAGCCATCGAACGTCGTTCGATGGAGAGTCCCGATGCCAGAAAGCAAAAAACCAGCTGCTAAGCTGGATTCGCTACATCATGGTGCCCGACTCGGGGTCATCCAGTTTTCTATTAAGTTGAATTCCTTAATAAATTTTATCCCTGCCAGTTGTCAAGATCCGCAGGTTGACCCGTATTTTTGCTTGTAGATCATGAGAGTGGGTCGGTAGTACGGAAATAAGTCCGGTTCGTTCCTTCGGTTCGATTTCCCCTCAATATATATAAATCGTAATGACATTGGCGTTACGGGTTCTGTATAATTAATATCCATCTGGCCAGCCATTGTGCTGTTTAACAAAGCAGATGGGGTTTAGGCTTAGTAAGCAATCAATGCCAGGCGAGCTACGCTTACCACGTCTCGCGCCACGGCCTGACTTCCGTCTCAAAACTCCAACCTTTCCTGGGCTGAGTCGTCATAAAGTAGGCGGCCTCGGCTACTGCTTGCGGAGCAACAAATTCATCTTCAGGTCTGTCAGGCATGCTTTCACGTGTCTTAGGTAGATCAACAATACCGTCAATCACCACAACTGAAACATGAATGCCTTCTGGCCATAACTTACGTGCCATGGATTCAGCCAGACTATGCTGTGCTGCTTTAGCTGGCGCAAATGCCGCTGTATTAGCGCCGCCACGGCGGGATGCCGTCGCGCCAATGAAAACAATATCGCCCTTTTGATTAGCCTTCATTAGAGGAATAATTTGCTGCGCGCACAGCAACGCTCCATAGGCATTGACTCGCCATGCCGATTCAAACTGTTCCGGCGTGATGGATTCAACGTCGGCAAAAACACCGGAACCGGCGTTGAAGATTAACACTTCCGCATGCCCCAGCTCTTTATGAATGGCGCTAAATGCCGTAACTACAGATGTCTGGTCTCCTACATCACATGCATAGGCTTTGGCATTACTGATCTTATTCGCCAGTTCCTGAGTTTTTTCGAGGCTACGCGCTAGCAGGGCAACACTATATCCAGCGTCTGAAAAACGTTTTGCCAGAGCCTGTCCATTCCCGGCTCCTGCTCCGGCAATCACTGCGACTGGGCGGGCGTTCTTATCACTCATGGTTATTGCTCCATTGATAGTTGGCTATGGCTTACCTTTAAAATGCTAGAACATATTTTTATTTTTAGACGTTCATATTACGGAATTGTGTTTTCCATTTATGGAATAATAAAACCATCACTATATAAGATAGTATCTGCTACGCAGTATTCCTGAATCTATTAGCCCGCTATGAAGGAAATATTAAAAATGAATCATTTGGGTCATTCATGTCAGTTTTTTGGCTGAATAAATTTTTTCATCAGGATGAACATTAACACCATGATAGTAGAAGATGACGTTTTAGGGTTGATTGTTGTGGCTTTTATAACCGGTTTTGTTGTGAGCATTATTGGCCCCACAGTTTCTTATTTTAAACATGTGGGGGTAAGCGACTCTGGTTACGGCATGACTTATTGTGACTGCAGCCGTTCTGGTCGCTCTCTATCATCAGGAAATAGGACGGTTTTTCATTCCCTTAATTTTACTTGCCTTTATACTCATCTCAATTTCAAGACCTATCTCAGTATCTGTTAAAAGTGACAGGTACTTTCTCTCATCTTAATTTTTGCCGGGCGGCGTAAGATTGCAGCCCTAAATCATCCACCTTTCATTTTAAATGTTCACGTAGGTACTCGATAAATACCTGAACTTTGGCAGGTAACAAACGTGTTTCCGTCAATGCATAGATTGTCACCGCTTCAGCTTCATAGGGCGCTAATATCCTTGTTAAATCATTACGTTTAACATCATCTGCAACGATGAGTTCTGGCAACACCGCTACCCCTATCCCCATCGTCGCCAGGCGGCGCATCATCCCGATGCTGTTCATCTGGAAACGCCCGGAAGTCCGAACACTCACCTTTTCCTCGCCATGATAGAGATGCCAGCTCGCGGTTTTTTCCGGGCGCATGACAAGGCATTCATGTTCAGACAGGGCTTGTGGTGTGTCAGGAGTGCCTTTTGCCGCAATATATTGTGGAGAAGCATAAACATATCGAGGTAATGCACCCAGTTTACGCGCTATTAGTCCTGAGTCGGGCAGCGCCCCCATCCGGATGGCGAGGTCGAAGGGTTCCGACACCAGATCGACATTTCGGGGAGTAAGGTCGAAATCAAAGCTGATGCCAGGATAACGCTCAGAGAACTGGCAGATGATCGGTGTCAGAACCACGATGGCAAAATCAGCCGGCAGTGAGATTCTTAGCAAACCTTCAGGATTGGCCAACATGGTACCCAGTTGTTCATGCGCAAGTCGGGCTTCATCCACAATACGTCGGCAGCGCTCATAATAAATCTGGCCCGCTTCAGTCAGTTCTATCTTGCGCGTTGTTCGATGTAACAACCGCAGGCCAATGGTCTTTTCCAGCTCCCCAATCTTGCGAGAAAGCGTAGAGTTTGGCATGCCTAACGACTCCGCCGCGCCGCGAAAGCTTTTAGCTTTAACGACTTCAACGAAGTAAGACATGTGATTCAGAAGCTCCATATGCATTGTTCCATCAGTGGAATGTTTAATTCTAATTTTAGCTATTTATTCCAAAAATTGGCAGCCTATAATTTAGTCATTCGCACCGAATTAACAAAATCCTTGCGATGTGCTAACAAATGCACCTGCATAAAAACATTATTAAACAATAGGATAATACTGATGAGCTTTGAAAGATTTACCGCTGACAATTCCGCCATGCTGTTGATTGATCATCAGGTTGGTACGATGGGCTGGGCAAAATCGATGCCTTTCGACGAACTTAAACGTAATGCTCTGATGCTGGCAAAATCGGCTGCCATTCTGGATATGCCCGTCGTGTTGACCTCGAGCATGGAAGAATATGCGCAGGGGCCATTGCTTGAAGAACTGGAAACAATTATTCCAAAAGAATTCAAGGCGCGCATCAAACGCATGGGCATCGTCAACGCTATGGATGATGAGAAAATTGCCGCGGCGGTTAAGGCGACGGGAAGAAAGAAATTGATCATTGCTGGCGTCACTAATGATGTCTGCACCGTGTACCCAGCCCTAACGCTCGCCGCACAGGGTTTTGACATCCAGGTTGTTGCAGATGCAGGCGCATCTCCAACCAAAATGGCGGATGACATCGCGCTGCGCCGTATGGATAAGAACGGCATTACGCTTACCACCACTAATCAGCTCATTGCTGAGCTGGCTGGTAGCTGGGCCACGCCTGAAGGTGAAAAACTGGTTCAGGTCCTCATGGAGTCATTCCAGTAAGTTTGGGCGTGGACAATAAATTCAACTATTGCGATAGCAATTTAGCCTCGTTAACCACTTCCTGGCTGGTCGCGCCGTAATAAGGAATCATCATGGGCAATATGCAAAAAATTTTTCGTAGTAATAAACACCGTCATGGTTCAGGTGGTTTTGGTATCGAAATCCTCTGGCCGGGTATGGTGCAGCAATCTGATGATAGTGGTATTGGCGCCATAGGTCGTATTGACCATGCGAATATAAAGCCGGGTACAGTTATCTCTATGCATCCACATAAAGACGATGAAATCCTGACTTATGTGCGTAAAGGGGAAATGCTGCATCTCGACACCGTGGGTAATGAAGAAAAGATCTCAAATTCGCGTCTGATGCTGATGAATGCGGGCCATACTTTTCAACACGAAGAGCGCATCTTGGGTAAGCATGGCGATTCTATGCAGTGCCTGCAAATTTTTGTGCGCCCTGCTCAGAGCAATCTAAGGCCTCAGGTCCAGTTCCATGATTTTGGCACGCCGTACAGTGAACATGCCTGGAGATTGATCGCTGGGCCAGAAAATGCGCCATTGATCTTCCGGTCCCAAACCTGGTTGCAGGATGCTCGCCTGAGCCAGAATGAAGAGCTATCTTTGCCGAACATTCCCGTCCTTGGCGTTACGAGAATCCTTTATGTTTTCGAGGGGCGAGCAAAAATTGGCGATATTGAACTCGAGAGTGGTGAAAGCGTCATCATCAGCGACAATGGGGCACATACTATAAAAGTGGAACAAAATACCGATCTGGTTTTATTTACCACTGATCCAGCCGCAAGGGTTTTCCGTGAAGGTATGTTCAGCGGCAATATCAGGTAAAAACCATTGAATTTGGCGAAACAATATAAGCCTGCCAAAATTAATGGGGTTGGCTTTTTCTAGGTCAGGTCAAATAGCATTGCACTATTTTTTTGAGAGTAGATGATGACATGACTTGCGTTCTGTCTTTAACCATCGTGCCCAGTATTTTCTCTCTGTTTCGCTGCAAGCAAGTTTTGCCGGAGCGGCGGGCATTTCTCTGCTTAACCTTGTAAACCCGTATATCCGCCAGCTCAGGATGCAGTAACAACAGAGTCAATTTGTCAGCCGCTCTGCCGAACCCAGTCTGGAGCGCTCTGCCTGACATCCGGACTTTATAACCTTAGGGAACGTTTCAATTTTCCAGCGATGCTGTACCTTTCCAGCTTTTCCGTGGCCTCAGCCAGACTTGTCATCGGCAGGTCCGTCGGTAACCCAGTATGGCCGGTAAGACCAACGCCGTTCAGTCCATCACCCCCTAGATGGACGATGCCCTCACATCTCATCTGCGGGCCAGTCTGACCGTGGATGACCGGCCCATGACCTCGCCTCGCTTTGAGCCCGATGCCCATCTGCTGTGCGGGTACGGCCAGGCGCTGGCGCGGTGGCTGGTGGAACGTAGATTATCGCCGGACTCGGACAAAAACGCCGGGAGCGTTTTTGCACAGCGCTTTAGCGCTGGCCCGCAGGGCGAGCCTCAGGGATGAGGCGAGTCATCGAACGCCGTTCGATGGAGAGTCTAGACGCCAGAAAGCAAAAAACCAGCTGCTAAGCTGGTTTAATCAAAAATGGTGCCCGGACTCGGACAAAAACGCCGGGAGCGTTTTTGCACAGCGCGTCAGCGCTGGCCCGCAGGGCGAGCCTCATGGATGAGGCGAGTCATCGAACGCCGTTCGATGGAGAGTCCAGACGCCAGAAAGCAAAAAACCAGCTGCTAAGCTGGTTTAATCAAAAATGGTGCCCGGACTCGGAATCGAACCAAGGACACGGGGATTTTCAATCCCCTGCTCTACCGACTGAGCTATCCGGGCAACGCGCCGCATTAAACCGTATTGACCGCTGTTCGTCAATGGATTTATCAAGGATTTATGCGTAACCCCACTCAATCGCTGACTTTTCAGGCAAAAGAGCGCGCAATTCAGCTCAACGCGCCGTTTTTACGGCACAGCGCCAGCCGCAGGATATCCTCCGCCAAACGGCGCGCCACGGCCACATCCTGCAGCTGATGCTTCACCAGCAGCTTGCTCAGGCAACCCTCCAGGATCAGTTCCATTTGCTGCGCCACCATGGTGGGATCGTCGGTTTCCAACTGGTCGAGCAGTTCGCGGGTGTAGGCGTAGGATGCCTGTTTTTGCCGTTCGGCCAACTGATGGATCGGATGGTCGGCGGCCGGATAAAAACTACAGGCGGCAACAAACAGGCAGCCGGGGTAACGCTGCTGGCGCACCTGCTCGTCCAGTACCTTATAGCGCGCCAGCAGCTTTTGCTGCGGGTCAAGGGTCGCATCCAGCAGCAGCTGGCTGCGCCAGCCGTCCACCTGCTCGCCGTGGTAGCGCAGGCAGTCCAGCAGCAGCGCCTCCCGGTCCGGCCAGTACTGCTCAAGCTCGGCGCGCGGAATCGCCAGGCCGTCGGCAAGCATCTCCAGTGAAACGAGGGTAAAACCTTTTTGTTCCAAAAGGTTCAACGCATAATCCAGTACCTGTTCGCGTTGCACGTATGCCTCCTAAAAGCTTGCGGTTACCAGTCCCTAGTGTCGGTTATGGGGCGACTTTCTGCAAATGGCGCTGAAAGTCATCGGCATCCAGAAAGCCAGTTACCCTTGAGCCAGGAATTTCCCGTCCCTGGCGGTCGAAAAACAGGATGGTGGGCAGGCCCAACACCCGCAACTCCTTGAGCAGGGCCTGTTGCTCCGGCGAATTGGCCGTGACATCCGCCTGTAATAACGTCAGCTTGGCAAGCTGACGTTTCACCCCATCGGCGGGGAAGGTGTATTTTTCAAATTCTTTACAGGCGACGCACCAGTCCGCATACAAATCCAGCATCACCGGCCGGTCGGGCGAGGCGTTCAGCGCCTGGTTAATCTGCGCGCTGGTGGCGACGCGCCTGAAGACGGGCGCCGCGCCGTCCACGGCGGCATTCACGCCCGCCGTGGGCGAAAATGCCCAGTCCTGCAGCGGCCTGGCCGCCACGACCATCAGCACCAGCAGGATCATTTGCAGCAGTCGGGCGCCGCGAAAACGGCCCTCCCGGCTGGCGAGCAGCGCCCAGGCGAAAAAGGCGACCGCCAGCCCGCTCCACAGCCGCAGTCCCCAGGTATCGCCAAACACGCGCTCCAGCAAAAACACCGGCAGCGCCAGGATAACAAAGCCCATGCCTTGTTTGATCTGCTGCATCCACGGGCCGCCGCGCGGCAGCAGGCGGTTGCCGAACACCGCCACCAGGATCAGCGGGATCCCCATGCCCAGGGCATACAGATAAAGCGTCACGCCGCCGACGGCCAGGTTACCGCTTTGAGCAATATACAGCAAAATAGCGCCGAGCGGCGCGGTGGTGCAGGGCGAGCAAAACAGCCCCGCCAGCGCGCCCATGATAAAGACGCCGGGCAAGGCGCCGCCCCGCTGCCGATTGCTCCAGAGCGTCAGGCGGGTTTGCAGCGCCACCGGCAGTTGCAGGGTAAATAACCCGAACATGGACAGCGCCAGGAGGATAAACAGCGCCGACAGGCCGATCAGCACCGCGGGCTGCTGCAATGCGGCCTGGAACCGCAGCCCGGCGGCGGCCACCGCCATGCCGAGCGCGGTATAGGTCATCGCCATGCCCTGAACATACACCCCGGCAAGCGCCAGTACCCGTCCGGTGCTGAGCCGCGCCGTGCCGGCGCCGAGGATAATGCCGGAAATCAGCGGATACATGGGCAGCACGCAGGGCGTAAAGGCGATACCGATACCGATAAGCAGTGCCCATAGCGGGGAAAAGGGCAGGGCGCCGGCGTCCGGCGGCCGGGACGGCGTTATCGCCGCCGACGCGGAAGGGGCGCCGCTGCCGGCAACCGCCGATAACGGCACTACCCGGGTCTCGGGCGGATAGCAAAAACCGGCGTCGGCGCAGCCCTGGTAGGTAACCCGCACCGTCGCGCCGCCGGACGCGTCCAGCAGCGGCACGTTTAACCGCAGGCTGGTGCGGTAGATTTGCACGTCGCCGAAAAATTCATCGTGATGGTTCAGCCCTGTGGGCATGGCGGGGTCGCCCAGCCGGGCGCCGGCCGGTTCCAGCTTGATTTGTTGGCGGTAAAGATAATAACCGGGGCGGATCTGCCAGCTCAGCGCCAAATCGGCGCCCTGCTGGTGAAAATCAAAACTAAACGCCTGGTCGACCGGCACAAAGGTCGTGGCCGGCGAATTGCCGAACAGCGCGGCGGCGGCGGGCGGCGGCAGGCCGATGCCCAGCCATGCCAGCAGGATCAGTGTAAGGACGCGTTGAGCCATGATAGATAATCTGGATCGCCACCCTGGACGGGTAATACCAGTAACTCCGGAGTTTGATAAGGATGGTGTTTTTTAATGCAGGCAATCAGTTCTTGCTGATGGCGGACATGGCTTTTTATCAGCATCTGCACTTCGTCTTCCTGTTCCAGCTTGCCTTCCCAGAAATAAAACGAGGTCGCCCCCGGCAGCAGCGTGACGCAACCGGCCAGCTTCGCGCCGAGCAGGGTGCCCGCCAGCGCCTGCGCGGTGGTTTTATCCGGGGCGGTGCAAAGGATGATGATGATGCCGTTTTCAGCGGCGCCGCATGCGGTGGAGCTGTTTTCAGATGTTTGGGTTTCGGTCGTGTCCGCGGCGCCGGGATCGGCTGCCGGGATACGTTTTCCTGCCGGGAATTTTGCTGCCATGACAACCTCGCGGTATAGCGCCGACCGGCAGTATAACCCGGCCGGCGCCATGGCGACAGCAATGAAAAACGCAAGAGGCTACCCGCGGCTACTCGTTGTCATCGGTATAGCGTACGGCTTTATAGGTGGGATGCATCAGGTTTTCCAGTGAAAAGATGTCATCCAGCTCGGCCGGCGTCAGCAACCCGCGCTCCAGCACCACCTCACGTACGCTTTTACCGGTTTCGGCACAGATTTTACCGACGATATCGCCGTTATGGTGGCCGATAAACGGGTTGAGGTAGGTGATGATGCCGATGGAGTTGAACACATATGCTTCGCATACCGCCCGATTGGCGGTAATGCCGTTAATGCATTTATCCAGCAGGTTAAAGCAGGCGTTGGTCAGGATATGCACCGATTCAAACATCGCCTGCCCGATAACCGGCTCCATCACGTTCAGCTGCAACTGACCGGCTTCGGCCGCCATGGTAATGCAGGTATCGTTGCCGATAACCTTGAAGCACACCTGGTTGACCACCTCCGGCACCACCGGATTGACCTTGGCCGGCATGATGGACGAGCCCGCCTGCAGCTGCGGCAGGTTGATTTCGTTAAGACCGGTGCGCGGACCGGAGGACAACAGCCTGAGATCGTTACAGATCTTGGAAAGTTTTACCGCCAGGCGCTTTAACGCGCTGTGTACCATGACATAAGCGCCGCAGTCGGAGGTCGCCTCGATAAGATCTTCCGCCGGCAGCAAGGGCAGGTTGCTGATTTCCGCCAGTTTCTGCACCGCCAGCGCCTGGTAGCCGTCGGGCGTGTTCAGCCGGGTGCCGATGGCGGTGGCGCCCAGGTTCACTTCCAACAGCAACTCGGCGGTGCGCAGCAGGTTTTTATTTTCTTCTTTCAGCAGCACGGTAAAGGCATGGAATTCCTGGCCGAGGGTCATCGGCACGGCATCCTGCAGCTGGGTGCGGCCCATTTTCAGGATAGTGGCGAATTCCTGCGCCTTGCGCTCGAACCCTTCTCCCAGCTGGCCCACCGCCTCGACCAGCTTGAGGATGGAAATATAGACCGCGATACGAAAGCCGGTAGGGTAGACATCGTTGGTCGACTGGCATTTATTCAGGTGATCGTTGGGGTTAAGGTATTGGTATTCCCCCTTTTGATGGCCCATCAGCTCCAGGCCGAGATTCGCCAGCACCTCATTGGTATTCATGTTTACCGACGTGCCGGCGCCGCCCTGGAAAACGTCGATGGGGAACTGATCCAGGCAGCGGCCTTTATCCAGTACTTCGTCACAGGCGGCGACTATCGTATCGGCAATGGCGCGCGGCAGGGTATGCAGCTCCTTGTTGGCCAGCGCGGCCGCCTTTTTCACCATCACCATGCCGCGAACGAATTCGGGAATGTCGCTGATTTTGGTGTTGCTGATATAGAAGTTTTCAATGGCGCGCAGCGTGTGGATGCCATAATAAGCTTCAGAAGGAACTTCACGTGTTCCCAACAGGTCTTCTTCTATACGAATGGTATTCGCCATGGGTACTTCCTTAATAAGCGATATTTTTAACGATTGACGCTGGATAATTTCAGATTAATTTTATTATCCAGCGCGTTGCACTGACAATGCACTTGTGCTCATCATTATATGCTGCTTAAACACTGACGCTATTAAGTTGATCACGATTATCTAACAGAATTATTTTAATGGCTTGCCATTCGTCCGGCCTGGGTGCCGGCAGGGCGCGCGGCAAGTCCGCGTGATGTAAAGTGCGGTAAATAACCCGCGCCGACACCCGCGCTTCAGGATACCATAACCACAGGCACGTTTTTGTCATCAGCCCGCCGCCGTCCGCCAGCATCCAATGAGGCGCCCGCGCCGGGCCAGTCAACCCAAGGAGAATTCGGTGCGTTGGATACCCTTATTACTGATATTTCTCGTGGCCTATATAGAGATCACGATTTTTATACAAGTCGCGCATGTCATCGGCGTGCTTTTTACGCTGCTGCTGATTGTGCTGACCTCGTTTATCGGCGTGTCGCTGGTGCGTACCCAGGGGCTGAAGATCCTGGGCCAGATGCAGATCAAGATGGCCAACGGCGAAAGCCCGGCCGCTGAAATGATCAAAAGCGTCTCCATCCTGCTGGCGGGATTTCTGCTGCTGTTGCCCGGCTTTTTTACCGATTTTCTCGGCCTGTTGCTGTTGCTGCCGCCGGTGCAGAATTCACTGACCCTGAAACTGCTGCCCCACCTGCGGTTCCAGCGCGGCGCGGCCGGCGGTTTTGCCTCCCATGATGCGGGCGGCGATACCTTCGAGGGCGAGTACAAACGTAAGGATATTCCGCGCGACGCCATCGAACACCGGCCCGAAGATGATAAATAGATGTTAATTTTTTTGGCACAGGCTGCTTTTTAACGCAATGAAAATACTGAGGTTTTATTTACGGCGGCTAAAAAACAGCCGCTCAGACAAAAAAATTCTTTTTTTTCCCCTTGAAGCGTAACCGAACGCCCCCATCTTAATCACCACGAGGCAGGGCATGAAGGCATGCCCGGCATTCATCCCGAAACAGATACGGACTTTCTTAAGGAGAGCTTTCAATGAAAATTCGTCCATTACATGATCGCGTTATCGTCAAGCGTAAAGAAGTTGAATCAAAATCGGCTGGCGGCATCGTTCTGACCGGTTCCGCGGCGGGTAAATCCACCCGTGGCGAAGTACTGGCAATCGGCCATGGCCGCATCCTCGAAAACGGTGAAATCAAAGCACTGGATGTGAAAGTCGGCGATATCGTGATTTTCAACGACGGCTATGGCGTGAAAGTAGAAAAGATCGATAACGAAGAAGTCTTGATCATGTCCGAAAGCGACATTCTGGCCATCGTCGAGGCGTAATTCTCGCGTAATCATCTGAACTGAACGAATTTAAGGGAAATTCAAATGGCAGCTAAAGACGTAAAATTCGGTAACGAAGCCCGCATCAAAATGCTGCGCGGCGTGAACATTCTGGCAGACGCGGTCAAAGTCACCCTGGGTCCCAAGGGCCGCAACGTGGTGCTGGACAAATCCTTCGGCGCGCCTGTCATCACGAAAGATGGCGTGTCCGTGGCGCGTGAAGTCGAACTGGAAGACAAGTTCGAGAACATGGGCGCCCAGATGTTGAAAGAAGTTGCCTCCAAAGCGAATGACGCTGCGGGCGACGGCACCACCACCGCCACCGTTCTGGCTCAATCCATCGTCAATGAAGGTCTGAAAGCCGTTGCCGCTGGCATGAACCCGATGGACCTGAAACGGGGTATCGACAAAGCGGTTATCGCCGCCGTCGAAGAATTGAAAAAACTGTCCGTACCTTGCTCTGACTCCAAAGCCATCGCCCAGGTGGGCACCATCTCCGCCAACTCCGACGAAACCGTGGGTAAACTTATCGCCGAAGCCATGGCGAAAGTAGGCAAAGAAGGCGTTATCACCGTTGAAGAAGGCTCAGGCCTGCAGGACGAGCTGGATGTGGTTGAAGGTATGCAGTTCGACCGTGGCTACCTCTCTCCTTATTTCATCAACAAACCGGAAACCGGCGCTATCGAACTCGAAAGCCCGTTCATCCTGTTGGCTGATAAAAAAATCTCCAATATCCGCGAAATGCTGCCGGTACTGGAAGCCGTTGCCAAAGCCGGCAAACCGCTGCTGATCATCGCTGAAGACGTTGAGGGCGAAGCCCTGGCGACCCTGGTGGTCAACACCATGCGCGGCATCGTTAAAGTTGCGGCTGTCAAAGCCCCGGGCTTCGGCGACCGTCGTAAAGCCATGCTGCAGGACATCGCCGTCCTGACCGCCGGTACCGTGATTTCTGAAGAAATCGGCCTGGAACTGGAAAAAGCCACCCTGGAAGATATGGGCCAGGCGAAACGTGTCGTCATCACCAAAGACACCACCACCATCATCGACGGTATCGGCGATAAAGCCGTCATCGAAAGCCGGGTTGCGCAAATCAACCAGCAGCGTGACGACGCCACGTCCGACTACGATCGTGAAAAACTGCAGGAACGTGTTGCTAAACTTGCCGGCGGTGTTGCCGTGATTAAAGTGGGCGCCGCGACTGAAGTTGAAATGAAAGAGAAAAAAGCCCGCGTGGAAGATGCCCTGCATGCGACCCGTGCGGCCGTGGAAGAAGGCGTGGTTGCCGGCGGCGGCGTAGCGCTGATTCGCGTAGCCAACAGCATCACCGATCTGCGTGGCGACAATGAAGACCAGAATGTCGGCATCAAGATTGCCCGTCGCGCCATGGAAGCGCCTTTGCGCCAAATCGTGGCCAACGCCGGTGAAGAACCGTCCGTGATTGCCAACAACGTTAAAGCCAGCAACGGTAACATGGGCTATAACGCGGCAACCGAAGAATACGGCAACATGATCGAAATGGGTATCCTGGATCCAACCAAGGTAACCCGTTCCGCGCTGCAGTATGCGGCCTCTATTGCCAGCCTGATGATCACCACCGAATGTATGATCACCGATCTGCCGCGTGAAGACAAAGCAGATCTGGGTGGCGCCGGTGGCGGCATGGGCGGTATGGGCGGCATGGGCGGCATGATGTAATGCCCCTGTTGCGCTGATAGCGTTAAAAAACCCCGGCTTGCCGGGGTTTTTTTTTGGCAAAAAATTATCAACCTGACCGTTTTTAAGGTATAAACAGGTAGCGGTATGGGCAGGGTAAACAGCGGTTTATGCGCTGACGGTTGCCCAAGGGAAAATATGGCGCACAGCAAAATTTTTGCCGGACATATCACTATTCGAGGATAACGATGCGAATCAAATTTTTACTCTGTCTTGGTGCGGGCACTTTATTATTAGCGGGATGTGCCACTACTAATGAACTGTCCGCCGCGGGGCAGTCGGTGAAGTTCACCGAAGACCAGCCGGGCAGTAATTGCCAGGCGCTGGGCACGGTTACCGGCACGCAAAGCAACTGGTTGTCGGGGCAGGGCGGCGAAGGCAGCTCCATGCGCGGCGCGGCCAACGATCTGCGCAATAAAGCGGCGGCCATGGGCGGCAACGTTATTTATAAGGCCGCCAGCCCGGTCGGCTTTACGGAAACCTATCTCTCGAGTTTTGCCCCGCTGGACAGCAAGATCCAGGGCCAGGTCTATAAATGCCCGTAGCCGCTGGCTTCCTGATGCCGCCCGGCGGCGTCGGGAAGCACGGCTTAGCGCTGGCGTAGTTTTAAATCAAGCAGGGTTTTGCTGTTTTCCCCGCCGATCTCCCGCGCCAGCCGCGGCACCAGATAGCCCGAGACCTTCAACAGTAATTGCTGCATAATCTCCCGGGCTTCATGGTCATCCACCATAAAGTGCGCCGCGCCCTGTACCCGATCTAAAACATGCAGATAATAAGGCAGTATGCCGGCGTCAAACAGCGTTTCGCTCAGGGTCGCCAGCGTATCGGCGTTATCATTTACCCCCCGCAGCAGCACGCTTTGGTTGAGCAGCGTCACCTGCGCCATGCGCAGGTGTGTCATACTCTCGCGCAGCGGCAGGTCAATCTCGTTGGCATGATTGATATGGGTGACCAGCACGACATTGAGACGGCTGCCGGCCAGGCGCCGGCAAAGAGCGGGGGTGATGCGCGCCGGGATAACCACCGGCAAACGGGTATGGATGCGCAGGGTGCGCAGATGGGGAATGGCTTCCAGCTGGCCGATAAGCTCGTCCAGCTCATGATCCTTGGCCATCAGCGGATCGCCGCCGGAAAAAATAATCTCGTTCAGCTGCGGGTGCTGCCGGATATACTCCAGCGCCCCTGACCAATTGGCCCGGTTGCCCTGGTTATCCTGATAGGGGAAATGGCGCCTGAAGCAATAGCGGCAGTTAACCGCGCAGCCGCCCTTGACCAGCAGCAAGGCGCGGTTACGGTATTTATGCAGCAGGCCCGGTACTACGGATTGCTGTTCTTCCAGCGGATCGGTGCTGAAACCGGGCACCTGCAGAAATTCCTCGCGTAGGGTGAGGACCTGCCGCAGCAGCGGGTCGGCCGGATTGCCCGGCTCCATGCGCGCCACGAACGCCCTGGGCACCCGTAACGGGAATAACCGCCGCGCCGCCGCGCCATCGCGCAGGTCCGGATGGTCGCTGAGTTGCAATTGTTGCAAAAGTTCGATGGGATCGGTAATGACATCGGCAAGTTGACGCAACCAATCTTCTCTAGTTGGGGTGTTTCGGGTTACAATATCTGCCATTTTTTTGGCTTAACGACCACGTAATATTAAGAGGACCACCATGGCGTCTTATAGTACCAATGAATTCCGTTCCGGTCTCAAAATCATGCAGGACGGCGAGCCGTGCGCGATCATTGATAATGAATTCGTAAAACCGGGCAAAGGCCAGGCGTTCAACCGCGTGCGCATCCGTAAACTGATTTCCGGCAAGGTGCTGGAAAAAACGTTTAAATCCGGTGATTCCGTCGAGGCGGCCGATGTCATGGATATGAACCTGACTTACCTGTACAACGACGGTGAGTTTTGGCATTTTATGAATAACGAGACTTTTGAGCAACTGGCCGCCGATAAGAAAGCGGTGAGCGACGCCGCCAAATGGCTGGTCGAGCAGGCCGAATGCGTGCTGACCCTGTGGAACGGCGAGCCCATCGCCGTCACGCCGCCCAACTTTGTCGAGCTGGAAATCATCGAGACCGACCCAGGCCTGAAGGGCGACACCGCCGGCACCGGCGGCAAGCCCGCCACCCTGACCACCGGCGCGGTGGTAAAAGTACCGCTGTTCGTGCAGATTGGCGAAGTGATCAAAGTGGATACCCGCTCCGGCGAATACGTATCCCGCATCAAATAACCGTTCAACCGGCATGCCCTGAGGCGTTATCAGGGTCAGGGCAGGCCGGGCGTTTTCAGGCGTGCGGGGAATCCGGCGATTATGTTAGGAAAAACAGTTAAACTGATCGTTATCTCATTAGTCATGTCAGCGACGCTGAGCGGTTGCAATACCGCGCGCGGCTTCGGTGAAGATGTGCAACACCTTGGCGGCGCTATTACGCGTGGTGCCAGCAAGTAGCTCGCAGACATCGTGCAGCCAACATCCAGGACATTTTCCAGTAAATAGTCCTAAAAGTGCGCAACCGGCCATATGTTTAGTATGTTTTGCCGGTTTTTTACTATGCTTAAAAGGCAAGCTTTTATCCACAGCAGTGCTATTTCATTTAGACAAAAAGTGATTCTACAAAAGGAAATCGTTATGTTGAAGAAAAGTATAATTGCCCTTTTATCTGTTCTGGTGTTGTCCTCATTAACGGCTTGTAATACCACCCGCGGCGCCGGTGAAGATATTTCGGCAGGCGGACAGGCCGTACAGCGGGCTGCACAGTAATATACACGGCTGTATTCAGCTAATGCCTCTGTATCCTGGTGAAATAGCCGCTGTCAGCGGGTTATCGGGGAATGAGAACCGATAGTGACAGCGGTGTCGGACTATGACGCGGTCATTTTGATTAAAATGACCGTTTCGTCACATTTAACTAATCGATTAATTAAATTCATTGGTCATTTTGCTAACGGCGGCATAAGATTATCCTTCCTTAGCAGGACGACCTGGTAAGCTGTCTTTTCTTCTGGGGACGACCCCATCGTTATGAGGTCGTCTCACATGTCATGGTTATTACTTATCCTCGCCGGCCTGCTGGAAACTGTCTGGGCCATCGGCCTGAAATATACCGAGGGATTTACCCGCCTGCTGCCAAGCGTGGTGACGCTTATCGCGATGATCATCAGCATCACGCTGCTGGGCCTGGCCATGCGCACGCTGCCGGTGGGTACCGCCTATGCCGTCTGGACCGGGATAGGCGTGGTCGGCACGGTTATCGTCGGCATGCTGTGGCTGGGTGAACCCGCACATTGGCTGCGCATCGCCAGCCTGGCGATGATTATGCTGGGGATCCTGTGCCTGAAGCTGTCGCATTAGGCCGTTTCAGGATTGATCCACCCAGATAAGCCGGTCCACCGCAAAACCCAGCCGGGCGGCGGTAGCGACCAGGTGGTCGCGCGTGGCCTGCGGCAGCGTTTTGGCGCGGGCCAGGATCCAGAGATAATCGCGGTTGGGGCCGCAGACCAGGGCGTAATCATAGCCTTCATCCAGCGCGATCACATGGTAGCCGCCATAAAAAGGGCCGAAAAACGAGACCTTAAGCGAGGCCCGCTGCGGCGAAGCCAGGAAATAGGCTTTGCCGTTGCTTTGCCGGAAGCGTTGCGTGGCCGGGGAATAGCCTTTATTGATGACGTCGAGGCCTCCGTCGTCCCGCAGGCTATACTGCGCCGTGACATGATCGAGTCCGGTTTCGAAACGGTGATCCAGCCGGGCGATTTCATACCAGGTGCCCAGGTAGCGGTTAACATCGAACTTCTCCACCGGCCGGACGCCCGACGGCGGGTTGACGCTGCACGATAGCGACAGTAAGGACGAGGCGACCAGCGCGACGGTTCTCCATAGGGACATACATACTCCATCAATAGCCTGCCTGAACGGTAAGTGTACACCCATTGGCGGTATGCAGGCGGTAAAGCGGCAACCCGCGGACGATGCAGGCGACCGGATTGAACAAGGTTTGTCTGCCTGAACGGATAAAGGTAGACTTCATCCCCTGTTTAACGGGAGAAAAAGTTATGAGCGAAATGGCAAGCTGGTTACCGAGCGCCCCCATCGCTAATCTATTAAAAAGAGCGGTGGTGATGACCCAGCTCCGGCGGTTTTTTACCGACCGCGGGTTACTCGAAGTGGAAACGCCGGCCATGAGCCAGGCCACCGTCACCGATATTCATCTGGTGCCCTTTCAGACGCATTATGTCGGGCCGGGCGCGGCGCAGGGGCTGCCGCTCTATTTGATGACCAGTCCTGAATACCATATGAAACGCCTGCTGGCGGCCGGCAGCGGGCCAATATTCCAGATAGGGCGCAGTTTTCGCAACGAGGAATCCGGCCGGCACCATAATCCCGAGTTCACCATGCTGGAATGGTATCGTCCCCACTACGATATGTATCGCCTGATGAATGAAGTGGACGATCTGCTCCAGCAAATCCTTGATTGCGACAGCGCGGAAACCCTGTCCTACCAGCAGGTGTTTATCCGCCATATCGGCATCGATCCCCTGTCGGCCGACAAGGCGCAGCTGTGCGAGGCCGCCGCCAAACTCGAGCTGTCCGGCATTGCCACGGTCGAGGAGGATCGCGATACCCTGCTGCAGTTATTGTTTGCCATGGGCGTGGAACCCCACATCGGGCGTGATAAACCGACGTTCGTTTACCATTTTCCCGCCACCCAGGCCGCGCTTGCGGAAATCAGTACCGAAGACCACCGGGTGGCCGATCGTTTTGAAGCCTATTTCAAAGGTATTGAACTGGCTAATGGTTTTCGCGAGCTCACCGACGCCGCGGAGCAACGCCAGCGGTTTACCCAGGATAACCGCAAGCGCGCCGCGCTGAACTTGCCGCAGCAGCCCATTGATGAAAACCTGCTGGCGGCGCTGGCGCACGGCATACCGGAATGCTCCGGGGTGGCCTTGGGGGTGGACCGGCTGGTGATGCTGGCGCTGAAGGCGGACAGCCTGTCCGAGGTTATCGCATTCCCGGTCGAGCGGGCCTGATCGCCGTCTTTGGCTCAACAACGGGCATGTTGCGCCGCCGCGCCCGTGCCATCAGGCCGGCGGGAAAGTACCTGTGCGGCTACAGGGACCCGGATCTGAACGTCGTTGCGCCTTTGGCGGTTTCCATGCGCACCTGGAAAGGCGGGAACGGCATTTCCAGGCCGTGTTCGCGGTAGCCTTCAAGAATCAATTGGTTCAGCTGATGGCGCAGCGGCATGCGGTGGCCCATTTCCGCCGCGTGCACCCGCAGATCGAATAGCATAATCCCCTGCTGTAAATCCACCAGATAGGCTTCCGGCGCCGGGTTATCCAGCACCAGCGGACAGCGCTGCGCCGCCTGGGTCAGGATGCGGGTGACTTCTTCGCTGTCGGCGTCCGGAGGCGCCGGGATGGTCAGCACGATACGGGTGACGGAATCCGATAGGGACCAGTTAACAAACTGCTCGGTGACAAAAGCCTTATTCGGCATGATAATTTCTTTGCGATCCCAATCGGTGATGGTGGTGGCCCGGGTATTGATGCGGGTGATATTGCCGGTCAGGTCGCGGATGGTCACGGTATCGCCGATGCGGATCGGTTTTTCAAACAAGATGATCAGGCCGGAGATAAAATTGGCGAAAATTTCCTGCAGCCCGATGCCCAGGCCGACGGTGAGCGCCGCCACCAGCCACTGCAATTTCGCCCATTCGATGCCGATCCACGAAAAACCGATCAACGCACCAATCAGCATCAGCATATATTTGGTGATGGTGGTAATCGCATAGCCGGTGCCCGGCGTCAGCACCAGATGCTGCAGCAGGGCCAGTTCCAACAGGGCCGGCAGATTCCTGACCAGCTGGGTGGTGATGATCAGCACCAGCACCGCGACCAGCACCGAGGCCAGCGAAATCGACTGGATCCCTTCCTCGCCCTTGATGGTGGAACTCACATCCCACAGCTGGATATTTTCCAGGAAGGCAAACGCCGAATGAATCTCCGACCATAACCAGATAACCGACACCAGGGCGATAAGCGTCAGGAGGGATCGCACCAGACGCAGCGACTGGGCGCTGATAACGTCCAGGTCGACTATCGGCTCATCCACTTCGGCGGCGGCTTCGGAAAGCTGCGACGGCGACAAATCCTCCTCGTGACGGGCGCGTTGCGCCAGCATTTCCGCGCGGCGCTGCTTGGCGCGCTCAAAGGCGATGCGCCGCCGCTGGATAAACATCCAGCGGCGGATGATATGGTAAATAACCAGCAGGAAAAACCAGATCGCCACCGAGGTTTCCAGCCGCGCCAGCAGGTCCTGCGCCGTGGCGAGATGGCCTAGCAGGGCGGCAATCGCCGCGACCAGCGGCGCGCACAGCATCAGGTTCCACAGGGTGCGGTTGACCACGTTGTCCCCGGTGCCGGATTTATCCAGGTAAAGCGGGATGCCGGCCCGTTTCAGGCTGCTGGTCACCAGGCTCAGGGCCGCGCACAGCAGGACAAAGCACAGGCGGCCCAGGGTACTGGAGAATTCGCGGTCATTAAGATTATCGAAGGTGATCAGGGCCATGATCAGCGGCACGATAAGGCCGATGGCCAGTGAATAATAACGCATCGCCCGCGCCACCCGTTTCTCCGGCCAGCCGAGATGCACGATAAACAGACCGCGCGCATGGGCAAAGTGGGCGCTGACCATAAACAGCCACAGCACCGGCACCGTGGCGATCACGCCGTCGCCGATGGCTACCGCCACCGGATAAGGCCACGCATGCTGCAGGCCATAGCCCAGCGCCGCCCACAGCACCGGCAGGGGAAGGGCGGCGGCTATCGACCAGAACACGGTGCGCAGCGTCAGGTAAAAATAGTCTTGATTGACCTTGCCGACCTTACTGGCCGAGCGCTCGAGGAAGGCGTGGTAATGACGGCGGGAACTGATGCTGAAACCGACCAGCGCGATGGCGCAGAACAGCGGGATCAGCGTCTCCTGGCTGGTCGCCATCATGACCATGGCGCCGCTGAGCTGGGTGGCGGTATCCAGCGAGACCAAACGCCTGAGATCCTGGGCCACGTGGAGCGGAAACGCGAGGGTGACCGGGCTGACGTCCGCCACCCAGAACAGATAGCGGTGCGCCGCTTCCCGGATTTCCGCCATGGCGTCCACCAGCTGGCTGTTGGCTACCTTGAGCTTCGTCATTTCCAGTATCTGGTTATCGTAGCCGGACAACAGGGAATTGAGCAGCTCGCGCTGGGTACGCAGCTGCGCGTCCAGGATGCGCCGCTGCTCGGGCGTCAGCGGCGATCCGTCGTCCTGCTTGCTTTGATCCAGCTGGGGACGTTTGTTCATCAGATCTTCATAATGCAGGCGGCTTACGCGCAGCTGGGCCATATCGCTGTCGAGCTGCTGCGGTTTGGGCAGATCCGGCAGGCGCGACACCTGGGCGCGCAGCGTCTCGCCGAGCGCCGGCGAATCCCCCAGCCATTGCGCCTGCTCGCGCAGGGTGCTCAGCGCTTGCCTGACCTGCAGCGCCTGCGCCGCGGCCTGGCGCTGCTGGGAGGCGATTAAATCCATACGCTGCGCCTGCTCGTTAAGCGCCACCGACAGTTCGCGGTTTATCTGCAGTTGGCTGGTGATGACGGCGGGCAAGTCGCCGCTTTGCTCCGCCAGCTGTTCTGTGCGCTCCAGCGCGCGCTCCGCCTCCTGCTGGCGGAGACTGTTGAGCCGAAAGCGCAGCGCCTGCAGGTCCATATCCACCCGGTCGTGGCGTTTTTTCAGCATATCCATCCGCAGGCGCGACAGTTCCTGGCGGTTGTTGGCGCTCAGTTGCGCCAGCTCCAGTTCGTTGACCCGCGCCCGCCGCGCGGCGGCTTCCGCCTGGATCTGCATGAGGTGCGCCTGCGCCAGCGGCGTGGCGGCGCTGGCGCTCTGTGCCTGCAGCCGCTGTTCGCTATCGCTCAGGGCCCGGCGCGCTTCGGTTTGCTGTTGCGGCAACTGGCCCAGCGAGTCGCTGATTTCCCGGGCCTGTTCCTGCTCCTGTTGCAGTTGACGCGCCAGTTCCTGCAGGTCGCTGCTGGTCTGCAGCACGCGCTGCTCCAGTTCGCTTAGCGAGAGTTTGCCGCTGACGTCGGCGGCTTTGTCCGGTTCGCTGTCGCGTTGATCGCGCAGTTCCCGCGTCAGTTGAGGGAAATTGTCGATGGCGCTGCGATATTGTCCGGCGCGCGCGGCGGATACCTTGCCGTCGTTGATAGACGAAAGCGCGCCCTGGAGGGCGTCGATGATTTCCGCTTGATTCGCCGCGCCCTTATTCGCTTCCGCCTGCTGAAGTTCTTTTTTAACCTGGGCTTCGTCGGGAAAAGCGGCGGCGAATGACGGGGCGGCGAGCAGCCACCCCAGCAATAGGATGATAATCGGGCGCAATCGGGTTCTCTCTGGTTGCTCCGGGCCGGTTAAGGCAACGGACTGTCCGCCTGGGCGATGCCGGTGGCGAGACGTTCGCCGACGCGGGTTGCCGCGCGACTGTGAAGATGATCGCCCAGGGAAACGCCGCCTTTGGCAAAAAGGTTCACCACCGTGGAGCCAAGCTTAAACCGCCCCATCTCCTGGCCTTTCAGAAATACCACCGCACCGTCTTCATCCGCCGTCGGATAGCGCCAGCGCTTGATAATGCCGTCGCGCGGCGGCGTCACCACGCCGGACCAGGTGGTCTCGATACTGCCGACAATGGTGGCGCCGACCAGGATTTGCGCCATCGGTCCAAAATCGGTGTCGAATACGCAGATCGCCCGTTCGTTGCGGGCGAACAGGTTCGGTATATTGGCCGCGGTCAGCGGATTGACCGAAAACAGCTCGCCCGGCACATAAATCATTTCCCGCAGGATGCCGTTGCAGGGCATATGCACCCGGTGATAATCGCGCGGCGCAAGATAGGTGGTGACAAACGCGCCGTCGCGAAAGAGCTCGACCAGATGCTCGTTGCCCGCCAGCAGCGCTTCCAGGCTATAGTGATGCCCCTTGGCCTGAAAAACCTGTTCGCCCGCTATCGGTCCCGATTGGGAAATGATACCGTCCGCCGGCATGACCAGCGTGTCGGGATCGCTGTCGATGGGACGCGCGTCATCGCGCAGCGGCCGGACAAAAAAAGCGTTGAAAGTAGGATAGGCCGACGTATCGGGCTGCTGCGCTTCCTGCATATCCACCCGGTAAACCCGCACGAACAGATCGATGACCAGTTTCGTCAGCCAACCTGCCTGCAGTTCGGCCCCCCAGCCGGCCAATTGGGTCAGCCAACGCTTGGGCAATAAATACTGCAATGCTATTTTGATCCTATCGAGCACAGAAACCTCGTACATGCGTGGGTGAAACAACAACGAACCGGGAGAAATTGTAGCGGCGCTCAGGATAAATGTCAGTGATCCGTTTCGGAAAAGGATTTACGTGTTTTTACCTGCGACATGCTGTCGAGTATCTGATGATAATTCTCGAAACGAATGGCGGAAATGTCGCCGCTCTCCACGGCGGCGCGGATGGCGCAGCCCGGATCGGTATCATGCCGGCAGTCGCGGAATTTACAGTTGCCCAGATACGGCCTGAATTCAATAAATCCCTGGGTGACCTGTTCTGGTTCCAGATGCCATAAGCCGAATTCCCGCACGCCGGGGGAGTCGATAACCTGGCCGCCGCTTTTGAAATGATACATGCGCGCCGTGGTGGTGGTGTGCTGGCCGAGTCCCGAGTTATCGGACACGGTATTGACCACGATCTGCGCGTGTTCAGGAGGCAGCAGGGCATTAAGCAAGCTGGATTTGCCCACCCCGGACTGCCCCGCGAAGATGCTGATGCGATCCGTCAATGCCGCCTCAAGCCCTGCCATCCCCTCGCGCGTCTGGCTCGATACCATCAGCACGCGATAGCCTATCCGGCTGTAGACTTCCATGGTGGCGTCCACCCAGGCCCGTTCCTTTGCGTCCAGCAGATCGATTTTATTGAGTACGATCAGCGGTTCAACCTCCACTGTCTCGCAGGCCACCAGATAGCGGTCGATAATGTTCACCGACAGCTCCGGCAAGATGGCCGATACAATCACGATTTGGTTCATATTGGCGGCGATGGGCTTGACGCCGTCGTAAAAATCCGGCCGCGTTAGCACCGAAGTCCGGGGATGAATCGCCTCGATAATGCCCTTGATGCCCGATGAGGCCTCGCTGCCGGGCCGCCAGACCACCCGATCGCCGGTCACCACCGAGCCCAGCGTGCGGCGCAGGTTGCAGCGGTGTATGATACCGTCCGCGGCTTCCACGTCGGCGTGCATGCCGAAGCGGCTGACGACCGTGCCTTCCTGGGCCTGGCCTAAAAGCGAGTCATCCCAATCGACGCCGCGATCGGTTCTCAGGCGGCGCTGATGATTTGCCTGTACGCGCCGCTGCTGGCCTTTGGACAGTTTATTTTTAGTCACCGTGCCTCACTTGTAGCTCATGAATCGCCCGTGGCGATGAAAACGTCTATGATACACAGTATTCTAACAGAAACGCCGTGAAACCTTAGCAACGAGAAAATCATGCCGGTAAATGACAACAACCTGATTTGGATCGATCTGGAAATGACCGGGCTTGATCCCGAACGCGATCGCATTATTGAAATCGCCAGCCTGGTGACGGACGCCAACCTAAATATCCTGGCGGAAGGCCCGGTATTGGCCGTGCATCAGACGCAAGAGCAACTGGCCGTCATGGACGAGTGGAACGTGCGCACCCATACCGCCAGCGGCCTGGTGGAACGCGTCCGGGCCAGCCGTATCGACGAGGACAGTGCGGTGGCGTTAACGCTGGCGTTTCTGCGGGAATGGGTGCCCGCCGGGAAATCGCCCATCTGCGGCAACAGCATCGGCCAGGACCGTCGTTTCCTGTTCCGCTATATGCCGGAACTGGAGGCCTATTTCCACTATCGTTACCTGGATGTCAGCACGCTTAAGGAACTGGCCCGGCGCTGGAAACCGCAAATCCTGGAGGGGCTGACCAAAAACAGCAGCCACCAGGCCCTGGATGATATCCGCGAGTCGGTGGCGGAACTGGCCTATTACCGCGAGCATTTTATTCGTCTTTGATTATTTATCGCCGGCGCCGCGCCGCTCACTGGCCGCGCGGATAAGCCGCTGATGTTTCATTGATTGCCGGTAAAAACGCCATATTGCTGTTTTTATCGGCAGTTGAGCGAAAAGCGCAGATTTTTGCCCGTCGGGGCTTGCAGGGAAAATGTTTTCTCGTATAATGCGCTCCCCGTACCGGTGCAAAATATTGTCGTGGCCGCGTGCGTAATCGGAATATAGCGTCAGCGATAGACGTGGACTTTATCACTCGGTGATAGAGCATAAAAAGCGGGAATAGCTCAGTGGTAGAGCACAACCTTGCCAAGGTTGGGGTCGCGAGTTCGAGCCTCGTTTCCCGCTCCAAACATTGCAACATCGGGTTTCGTCGGCATGACAAAACGCGATGCATAAAGAAAAAATGCCTTCCGGCATAAAAAAGTGATTCAGAATAACAATGCGGGAATAGCTCAGTGGTAGAGCACAACCTTGCCAAGGTTGGGGTCGCGAGTTCGAGCCTCGTTTCCCGCTCCAATTAGTACGTCGCGGGCGCCCGTTCAGGGCGGTGACGGATAGATGCCACAGGGCGAAAGCCCTGTGGCATTTTTCATTGCAGTCCCGGCACGCCACCCGATATTCCTCCCCGCAGGCAGGCCATACCACGGTCAGCACCGTGAACGCCTCAGCGCAAAAAGCGTTTTTCAATAGCGCGCATATAAGCATCCCCTTGCCAGGTGATGATATCCTTGACCGCGGGAAGGGTGGCGTCGACATTCTGTATGCCGCCGTCACGGCGGATCTGCGCGAACACGGCGCGCATCGCGCCCGCGGCGGCGCGAATGGCGTGATTGCCGTAGATCACGATGCCCACCTTGCCGCTGGCGGCGATATCGGCCTCGGTAAGCTGTGGATACGCCGTGGGCACCAGCACCAGGGGAACCCGGCCTGTCCAGGCGGCGATAAAGGCCAGGATCTCGTCGGGCGTCTTCTGCCTGGAGTGGATCAGGATGGCGTCCGCGCCGGCTTCCTCATAGGCTGCGGCGCGGCGCAGGGCCTCGTCCTGGCCCAGCCCCGCGATCAGCGCCTCCACGCGGGCGATAACGACAAAATCCTTGTGCCGCCGGGCGGCGACCGCGGCGCCGATCTTGCCCTGGAATTCCTCGATGCGCACCAGTTCCTGGCGGCCCTGCGCGCGCAGGCTGGTGTCCTTGGGAAAGGTCTTGTCTTCCATCACCACGGCCGCTGCGCCGGCGGCCTCGTATTGCGGAATGATGTAGCTGACGTTCACCGCATTGCCGAAGCCGGTGTCGATATCGGCGATAAGCGGCGTCGACACGGTGGCGGCGATGGCGCGCATCATCTCCAGATGGGTGCCCATCGACAGGATGTTGGCATCGGGCACCGCATAGCTCGCCGACAGTTCAAAGCCGCTGCCCCAGATACCGTCAAAACCCGCTTCCTCGGCAAGCCGCGCCGCCAGCGGATTGTGCGCGGCCATGGCGGTAAACAGGCGGCGGCTGTCGAGCGCCGCGCGCAGGGTGTTGGATGTGTGCATTGGTATAGTCCTGATAGCAGTTGACGTGGTTGGATGTTACAAAAAGCAAGGCAATTCGCCAAGGGAATAAGGCCGGCGGCCGGCCCGTCCCGGATAACGGTTCAGGTCGCAGGTCGCGCGCCGTAATGTAAACGCACCACCCGCCCTTCCGTTGCCGTAACGGGTAAAGCGCCGTCTACGGTTCGCCGGGGAGAGACAATAAATTTCCGCCGAGTTATTGACTCTCTTAGGGTATCAGTCCATAATCTCGTCCATTCCTGAGCGGGGATTTGTAAAAAAAGCTTTCTATTTCAAATGGTTGAAAGCAGCTGTTTCGAAAAGGCGCCTTTGCTCGGCAGACGTTTTTTATCGGCGGTCGACGTGATGACCCAGGGTCATTCCCGCAACAGACAGCCAGACGTTACTCAGTCACACATAAAGCGGGAATAGCTCAGTGGTAGAGCACAACCTTGCCAAGGTTGGGGTCGCGAGTTCGAGCCTCGTTTCCCGCTCCAACATCAAAATCCGCTTACATTCAATGGCTATCATGCATTTGCGCATCGCGGCGGTTACAGCGCGGGCCAAAATGTTTTGAACAGAGTTATCCACAGCGCAGCCTCGTAATAATAATTTTCCCTTACCAGTGTTCAGATCAAAAGAAAAGTTTAGTCCTTTGATATTTATCAATTAAAATTTATTTAAAAACGTCGGTGGCGCCTATTGCCTTTTTTAGCGTGCTTGATTGCCAACGGTTTTTTAATTTTATCCACAGGCGGGAATTTTTAAAACATTGCGCTATAATCAGCTGCCGCGGCTTACGCGTCGCGAACTAAACCCTTTTCAATCGCCCTTACCAGCCGCTTTTGCTGCGCGGTCTGTACGCTGACCGTCCCGGCGTCCCGCCGCAGCAGTTGCTGATCGATGGCCCAGCGTATATGCACGTCAAGCATGGCGTTTTCGCCCAGCCGTTCCCGCAGGGCGAGCACGACATTATCTTCATAAGGGGCATTGCCCAGGGCTACCGCCACGTTGCGCAGCCAGCGCAAATGGCCGATGCGCCTGATGGCCGACCCTTCGGTAACGCGCAGGAACCGCGCCTCGTCCCAGGCAAACAATGCCAGTAATTCCGGGGTATGCAGTACCGCCCGGGGGCTGAAGTCCGGCTCGTCGGTTAATTGGGAAAAACGGTTCCACGGGCAGATTAGCTGGCAATCGTCGCAACCGTAGATGCGGTTGCCAATCAGCGGACGCAGCGCCTCGGGGATCTCGCCGTCCAGTTCGATGGTAAGATAAGAAATGCAGCGGCGCGCATCCACCTGGTAGGGCGCGACAATGGCGCCGGTGGGGCAGGTGGTCATGCAGGCGACGCAGCGCCCGCATTGTTCCTCCTGGGGCTGGTCTACCGGCAGGGGCAAGTCGATGAGTAATTCCCCGAGGAAAAACCAGGAGCCGGCCTCGCGATTCAAGATTAGCGAGTGTTTACCAACCCAGCCGATGCCGGCCTTGGCGGCCAGGGGGCGCTCCATGATCGGCGCTGAGTCGACAAACGGCCGAAAGTTTACCCCTTGGCACCAATCCTGAATTTTGTTGCCCAACTGCTTAAGACGCTGACGTAAAACCTTGTGATAGTCGCGTCCCAGCGCATAGCGGCTAACATAACCCATACGGGGATTATTCAGGGTACGGGCAAAGGCGGCCCCGGCCGGCAGGTAATTCATCCTGACGCTGATGACCCGCAGGGTCCCGGGCAGCAATTCATGGGGGCGCGCGCGCAGCATGCCGTGACGGGACATCCAGGCCATTTCGCCGTGATACTGGTTGTCCAGCCAGGTTTGCAAGGCGGGCTCATGGGCGGCCAGATCGGTATCGCAGATGCCGACCTGTTGAAAACCCAGTTCCCGCCCCCATTGCTTGATAAGCCGGGCTAATTCCAAAAGATCAAAAGGGTATGACATGGCGGACCATAAAAAGAAAACAAGCTCTGCAAGTTTACCACATTCCGTCTACGGGGCGGAGTGGCTGCGGGGCTGGGAACCGGAGGCGGCGGATCTCGCCGGGGTAACGCTGTATGAATTAATGGAGCGCGCGGGGGCCGCCGCCTGGCGCGCCCTGAGCTGGCTTTATCCGTTTGCCGGCCATTACCTGATCCTGGCCGGCCACGGCAATAACGGCGGCGACGCCTACGTGGTGGCGCGCCTGGCCCGGTCGCAACGCAGGCAGGTAACGCTTATCGAGTGTAAGGGGATCCACTCGCTGCCGGAACAGGCCCGGCTGGCGCGCCAGGCGTGGCTGGATGCCGGCGGGACTGTCCTGGGGGCCGACGCCGTCTGGCCGGAGCGAACGGACGTGATTATCGACGGTTTGCTGGGCACCGGCCTGGCGGCGGCCCCGCGCGCGCCTTATAGCACCCTTATCGCGGCGGCTAACGGCCATGCCGCCCCGGTCGTCGCGCTGGATATTCCCTCCGGCCTGAATGCGCAAACCGGCGCGGTGGCGGGGGCGGTGATAAACGCGGCGCATACCCTGACTTTTATCGCCCTCAAGCCCGGTTTGCTGACCGGCAAAGCGCGCAGCGTGACCGGACGGCTACACTATGACGACCTGGGACTGGCGCCCTGGCTGGCGCGCCAGGCGCCGGTTATGGAACGGCTGACCGCTTCGCAGCTGACGCGCTGGCTCACACCGCGCGATCCCTGTTCCCATAAAGGGGATAACGGGCGTTTACTGATCGTCGGCGGCGATCGCGGCCTGTCCGGCGCCATTCGCATGACCGGAGAGGCGGCGCTGCGCGCCGGCGCCGGCCTGGTGCGGGTACTGACCCGTGAGGAAAATATCGCATCGTTGCTGACCGCCCGCCCGGAACTGATGGTCGAGCCCCTTAACGACGCGTCCCTGCGCCAGGGGCTCGAGTGGGCGGACGTCATTGTCATCGGCCCGGGACTGGGCCAGACGGAGTGGGGGAAAAATGCGCTGCGCGTTGTGGAAAACTGCACTAAACCTATGTTGTGGGATGCGGATGCGCTTAACCTGCTGGCATTCAACCCACAGAAACGTCACAATCGTATTATCACCCCGCATCCCGGGGAGGCCGCCCGCCTGCTGAATACTAAGGTAGGCGACATTGAAAGTGACCGCTTACTCGCGGCGAAAAATATCATTAAACGGTACGGCGGCGTGGTGGTCCTGAAAGGCGCCGGCACGCTTATTGCCGACGATGAAGGCCGCATGGCCGTCGCCGATGTCGGTAACGCCGGCATGGCCTCGGGCGGCATGGGCGATCTGCTGTCGGGCATTATCGGCGGTTTGCTGGCGCAGAAACTGCCGCTGTATGAGGCGGCCTGCGCCGGCTGTGTCGTGCATGGCGCCACCGCCGACCAGCTGGCGGCGGAAAAAGGAACGCGGGGTATGCTGGCCACGGATTTGCTGCCCGCGTTATCTCAATTTGTTAATCCTGAACGTATCGCATAGAAATCAGACATGGACAAACGTGTATTACCTTTGCCGGACGAAACGGCGACCATAGCATTAGGCGCGGCGCTGGCCGCGGCCTGCCGACAATCCTGTGTGATTTATCTCTATGGCGATCTGGGCGCCGGCAAAACAACGTTTTGCCGCGGTTTTTTACGCGCCCTGGGCTACGCGGGCAATGTGAAAAGCCCGACATACACCCTGGTCGAACCTTATGAATTAACGCCGAGGACGGTCTATCATTTCGACCTTTACCGTCTGGCGGATGCTGAAGAACTGGAGTTTATGGGCGTGCGTGATTATTTCGATCAGGATGCCCTGTGCCTGGTGGAATGGCCCCAAAAAGGCCAGGGAATACTGCCTGACGCCGATATCGTCCTGTCGCTTGAGTATGTCGGCGCCGGGCGCCAGGCGCAGCTGGAGCCCCGATCCGATCGCGGCGCGCATATCCTGGCGCGGCTGGCGTCACGCCGGGAAAATCATTCATGATGCTGAAGATCAGGACGATTTTATTCATTGTGTTCGGGTGCCTGATGGGACAGGCGTTAGCGGCAAACCTCAGCGATATCAATGTGACCAACGGCGACGAGCGCTCGACGGTGACGCTGGGTTTTGCCGCGCAGCCGGTGTATGCCTTCTTTTCCTTGCACAATCCGGAACGGGTGGTGGTGGATATCCGCGATAGCGCCGTGGCCCAAGGGCTGCCGCTGAACTTTAACGGCCAGAACATCATCAGCCGCATTCGCAGCAGCCAGGCGCCCGACGCGCAGAGTATCCGGCTGGTATTTGAACTGACGCGCAAATCGCGCGTGCAGGCCGCCGCCGCACAAGAGAACGGCCGCTATACCCTGGTCTTTACCTTGACCGGACAGCCCCGGCCGGCGCAGGCCAGGCCCGCGCAGGTTACCCCGTCGCCAAATCGCGCGCGCGTTACCCGCGCGGCGTCCGGCGAGGCGACGCCGGCGGCGCAGGACAATCCGTTTGACGGCGCGCCCGCCAACGCGGCGCCTGCCGCACGGGGACCGCGGCGCGCGGTGGCGTCCGGCGATCGGGTGGTGGTGGCCATCGATGCGGGGCACGGCGGGCAGGACCCCGGCGCCATCGGGCCAAACGGCCTGAAGGAGAAGAATGTCACCATCGCCATTGCCCGCAAACTGAAAGCGCTGCTGGATGCCGATCCGATGTTCAGGCCGGCGCTGACCCGCGACGGCGATTATTTTATCTCGGTCATGGGCCGCTCCGATGTGGCGCGTAAACAGGGCGCCAGCGTGCTGGTGTCGATACATGCCGATGCCGCGCCAAACCGCAGCGCCAACGGCGCGTCGGTCTGGGTCTTGTCCAACCGCCGCGCCAATAGCGAAATGGGCAACTGGCTGGAACAGCATGAAAAGCAATCGGAACTGCTCGGCGGCGCGGGGGATTTGCTGGCCAACAGCGCCGCCGATCCGTATCTCAGCCAGGCGGTGCTGGATTTGCAGTTCGGCCATTCACAGCGGGTAGGGTACGACGTCGCCACCCGGGTGCTGCGGCAGTTGCGCAACGTCGGCTCGCTACATAAAGCGCGGCCGGAGCACGCAAGCCTTGGAGTATTGCGCTCACCGGATATTCCATCGCTTCTGGTGGAAACCGGTTTTATCAGCAATACCGGCGAAGAGCGGTTGCTGGGCAGCAGTGATTACCAGGATAAAATTGCCAACGCCATTTATCTTGGCCTGCGGGCGTATTTCGCGTCGCATCCGCAGCAAAACGGTCCGAAGCTGGAAAACCGGCCGCAGGGCGTCAGTTCGGCGATGGATGCCGGCGCCAGCGGCGTGCAGGCGGTGTCGCAATCCACCGCCGGCGCGGTACAGCCCGCGGGCGGCGCGGCGGCATCGGCAACGGTGACCCGCCATACCGTGCAACGGGGCGAGACCCTGTCCGGCATCGCGGCGCAATATGGCGTCAGCATGGCCGCGCTGCGCGATCTGAATAAACTGAAACGGGATGTCGTCTGGGTAGGACAGCGGCTGAAAATTCCGGCGGGCGCCGTGCCGCAACAAACGCAGGCCGCCCGCGCGCGCCGTCATAAAGTGGCGGTGGGGGATTCGCTGACCGGCATTGCCGCAAAATATGGGGTGCGCAGCGATACCCTGAAACGCGTTAATAAGCTTAAATCCGATAATGTCATGTTAGGTCAGACGTTGATTATTCCACCCGCATAATGCCAGAGGTAATGCCGTCATGCCCATTCAGGTGCTGCCGCCACAGCTAGCCAACCAGATCGCCGCGGGCGAGGTGGTGGAACGACCCGCGTCCGTGGTGAAGGAACTGGTGGAAAACAGCCTGGACGCCGGGGCCACCCGCATCGATATCGATATTGAAAAAGCCGGCGCCAGGCTTATCCGCATCCGCGATAACGGCTGCGGCATCGATAAAGACGAGCTGGCGCTGGCGTTGGCGCGCCACGCCACCAGTAAAATTGTTACGCTCGACGATCTCGAGGCGATCGTCAGCCTGGGTTTTCGCGGCGAAGCGCTGGCCAGCATCAGCTCTGTGTCGCGCCTGACCCTGACCTCGCGCACCGAGGCGCAGAGCGAAGCCTGGCAGGCCTATGCCGAAGGCCGCGATATGGACGTGACCCTGAAGCCGGCCGCGCATCCGGTGGGCTCGACGGTGGAAGTGCTGGACTTATTTTACAATACGCCGGCGCGGCGCAAATTTATGCGCACCGAAAAAACCGAGTTCGCCCATATCGACGAGGTGGTAAAACGCATCGCCCTGGCGCGTTTCGACGTGAGCTTTACCCTTACGCATAACGGCAAGCCGGTGCGGCAATATCGCGCGGTGACCCAGGAAGCCCAGCATCTGCGCCGGCTGGGCAGTCTGTGCGGACCGGCTTTTGTGCAGCGCGCGCTGGCGGTGTCGTGGAGCCATGGCGATCTGACCATTCGCGGTTGGGTGGCCGACCCCCGCGGCGGCGGCGAGCTGCCGGAAATGCAATATTGTTACGTTAACCAGCGCATGATGCGCGATAAGCTGATTAACCATGCCATCCGCCAGGCCTATCTGGAGCAACTGACCGAAGGCCAGCAGCCGGCGTTTGTGCTGTATCTCGAGGTGGACCCGCATCAGGTGGATGTCAACGTCCATCCGGCCAAGCATGAGGTGCGTTTCCACCAGGCGCGCCTGGTGCATGACTTTATTTACCAGGCCATTATTTCGGTGCTGCAACAAAGCGCCGCGCCGGCGCTGCCCCTCAATGACGAGGCGCAATCCGCCGCGCACTGGTCGCCGGAAAATCGCCAGGCCGCGGGTAAAAATACCCTGACCGCCCCCGCCACGGCGCCGCTATTCCCCGCCGCCGAACGCCCGGGGCGCGCCGGCGGCCCGGCCCGGGGGGCCGTGTCTGCGGGGGCGACCGGCAGGGGCGCCCTGCGCGAACCGGCGGCGGCTTATCCCGCCGGCCCCGGTTACCAGAAAAAAGAGGGCGAATTATACCGGCGGCTGATCCAGCCGGGCGCGCCGGCGCGGGAGGATCGCGCGGCAGGGGCGCGTGATGCGCGCCAAACCGCGGCGCTGCCGTCGACCGCCGCGCCGGATGATACCGGCGACGCGCAGAGTTTCGGCCGGGTATTGTCCATCTACCCGCCCTGTTATGCCCTGGTGGAATTTCGCCGGCGCCTGGCGCTTATCGCGCTGCCGGTGGCGGAGCGCTGCCTCAAGCGCCGGCAGTTGACGCCGGAGGGCGAAGGGCTGCGCGCGCAGCCGCTGTTGATTCCCTTGCGCATGGCGCTGCAAGAGCCCGAAGTGGCCGCCTACCATCGCCATCAGGCTTTATTGACTGAACTGGGTATTCAATTGCAGGTTCATCAGCTTCAGGCCACGCTTAATGGCGTACCTTTACCATTACGCCAACAAAATTTACAAAACTTGATTCCAGAACTGTTAGGCTATCTGTCGGGAAAGGAAGCGGTTTCCACCGACATTATCGCCGGCTGGATCGCCGGCCGGTTGAGCAGCGAGCAGCATGACTGGAGCCTTTCCCAGGCAATCCAACTGCTCGCCGAGGTAGAGCGGCTGTGTCCGCAATGGGTTAAAAATCCGCCCGGCGACCTGCTGGTGATGCTGGATCTCGAGGCCGCCGTAGAGGCCCTGAAGCATGAGTGACGTGATGAACGACGCGCACCGTCCCACGGCCCTGTTCCTGATGGGGCCGACCGCCTCGGGTAAAACCGCCTTGGCCATGGCGCTTTGCCGGCATTTGCCCGTAGAGATCATCAGCGTGGATTCGGCGCTGATCTATCGTGGCATGGATATCGGCACCGCAAAACCCGGACCGGAAGAACTGGCGCAGGCGCCGCATCGGCTCATCGACATTAAAGATCCGGCGCAAGCCTACTCGGCAGCGGATTTTAGCCGAGATGCGCTGCAGGCGATGTCAGAAATCACCGCATCCGGACGTATGCCGTTACTGGTTGGCGGTACAATGCTCTATTTCAAGGCGTTGCTCGAGGGATTATCCCCCTTGCCCCCGGCAAATCCTGAAATTAGGGAACGTATCGCCCTGGAAGCGGGTCTTAAGGGATGGGAGGCTATGCATCGTCAGTTGCAGACGATTGATCCGGTGGCGGCAACGCGTATTCATCCTAATGATCCCCAGAGACTGTCCAGAGCACTGGAAGTTTTTTTCGTTTCAGGTAAAACTCTAACGGAACTGACGAAAATATCTGGCGAAGCATTGCCTTATCGGGTTCATCAGTTTGCGATTGCGCCGCAAAACCGCGAAGAGTTGCATCAGCGTATCGAGCAACGTTTCCACCAGATGCTGGCCGCCGGTTTCGAGCAGGAGGCCAGGGCGCTTTACCTGCGCGGAGATTTGCACGCCGATCTGCCCTCCATCCGTTGTGTGGGTTATCGCCAGATGTGGTCATATCTCTCAGGTGAAATCGATTACGATGAAATGGTGTTTCGTGGGATTTGCGCAACCCGTCAGTTGGCCAAGCGCCAAATGACATGGTTGCGCGGTTGGCGGTCAGTGCACTGGCTCGATAGTGATAAGCCCCATTCAGCCTTAGATACGGTATTACAGGTTGTTAGTGCATAGGTCGGGTGATTGTGTACAATTGAAAAGTACTGAACGCGTTTTTTTTTTACATCGTTAATTTTAGAGCCACACATGGTTCTTGTTACAAACAACAAGCACATAAGGAAAAGATAGAATGGCTAAGGGGCAATCTTTGCAAGATCCGTTCTTGAACGCATTGCGTCGGGAAAGGGTTCCGGTTTCTATTTATTTGGTGAATGGTATCAAATTGCAGGGCCAGATTGAGTCATTTGACCAGTTTGTCATTTTGTTGAAAAACACGGTTAGTCAGATGGTTTATAAGCATGCCATTTCTACGGTAGTACCATCGCGTGCGGTGTCGCATCACAATAACAATCCGGCCAGTGGTGCCAGCAGCAGCAATTATCATCATGGCAGCAATCCTGCGGCGCCTGCACAGCCCCAGGAAAGTGATGACGTCGAATAAGGCGCATCCGGCTTAACCATACCGCGGTGCTTTAGCGTGTCGCTGACGCTAAGGCTCCGTTACAACTGCGGATTATCCGTTTGAGAGGTTGTACGCTTGTTTGACCGTTACGATACCGGTGAGCAGGCCATACTGGTTCACATTTTTTTCTCACAAGACAAAGACACGGAAGATCTACAGGAATTTGAGTCGCTGGTATCTTCCGCCGGGGTAGAAGCGTTGCACGTCATCACCGGGAGCCGCAAGGCACCCCACCCCAAATATTATGTCGGTGAGGGAAAGGCCGTTGAAATCGCCGAAGCGGTTAAAACCAGTGGTGCGTCTGTTGTATTATTCGACCATGCGTTGTCGCCGGCCCAGGAACGAAATCTTGAGAGCCTGTGCCAATGCCGTGTTATCGACCGAACCGGACTGATTCTGGATATCTTCGCGCAGCGCGCGCGTACCCATGAGGGTAAGCTGCAGGTTGAGCTGGCGCAATTGCGTCATCTTGCCACGCGCCTGGTGCGGGGATGGACCCACCTTGAGCGGCAAAAAGGCGGTATCGGTTTGCGCGGGCCGGGTGAAACCCAGCTTGAAACCGACCGCCGGTTATTACGCAACCGCATTACCCTGATACTCTCGCGCCTGGAGCGGGTGGAAAAAACGCGCGAGCAGGGGCGCCGCGCCCGCAACCGCGCCGATGTCCCCACGGTATCGCTGGTGGGATACACCAATGCCGGTAAATCCACCCTGTTTAACCGGCTGACCCAGGCGGGGGTGTATGTCGCAGACCAGTTATTCGCCACCCTTGACCCCACGCTCAGGCGTATAGAAGTCGACGATGTCGGCGATACGGTCCTGGCGGATACCGTCGGTTTTATCCGCCATTTGCCCCATGATCTGGTGGCGGCGTTTAAGGCCACGCTGCAGGAAACGCGCGAAGCCACTTTATTGCTGCATATCGTGGATGCGTCGGATGTGCGCAGCCAGGAAAATATCGCCGCCGTGGATGCGGTGCTGGCTGAAATAGACGCGGATGAAATACCGGAATTATTAGTCATGAATAAAATCGATATGCTGGACGATTTTGTGCCGCGTATCGATCGCAATGAGGAAAATGTGCCGGTACGGGTATGGTTGTCCTCCCAGACCGGCGAAGGAATTCCGTTGCTTTTTCAGGCGCTGACCGAGCGCCTGTCGGGCGAGATTGCTCAGCACGAGCTGCGCTTGCCTCCGCAGGCGGGACGTCTACGCAGCAGGTTCTACCAGCTTCAGGCAATTGAAAAAGAATGGATCGAAGACGACGGCAGCATGGGTTTGATAGTCCGGTTACCCATCATCGACTGGCGTCGTCTTTGCAAGCAGGAAAACGAGTTGGCGGACTATCTTGTCTGACCGTCCTTTGGGAACAAAAGCCTGAAGACTACTAATTAAGTAAAATGGAGCTAAAACATGGCGTGGAATCAGCCCGGTAATAACGGACATGACCGCGACCCGTGGGGGAGCAGCAATAATAATAGCGGCAACTCTGGCGGAAATAATAATAAAGGCGGACGTGAACAAGGACCTCCCGATTTGGACGATATCTTCCGTAAGCTCGGCAAGAAGCTGGGTGGGTTCGGCGGCAAGAAGTCACCGGATAGCACCGGCGGCGTCAGCGGTCCCGCGCGCGGCGGCCGTTATGTCGGTCTCGCTGTCCTGGCGGTGGTCATCATCTGGGCCGGCAGCGGTTTTTATACCATCAAGGAAGCGGAGCGCGGGGTTGTCACACGTTTTGGCAAATTCGATCGCCTGGTCCAGCCCGGCCTGAACTGGAAACCCACCTTTATTGATCAGGTGGTGGCCGTGAACGTCGAATCGGTACGGGAGCTGGCCGCCTCCGGCGTGATGCTGACCGCCGATGAAAACGTGGTGCGCGTGGAAATGAACGTGCAGTACCGGGTTACCGATCCCGAGCGCTATCTGTTCAGCGTCACCAATGCCGATGACAGCCTGCGCCAGGCAACCGACAGCGCCCTGCGCGGCGTGATCGGCAAATACACCATGGATCGTATCCTCACCGAGGGTCGTACCGTGGTCAGAAGCGATACGCAGCGTGTGCTGGAAGAAACCATCCGTCCTTACGACATGGGCATTACCCTGCTGGACGTCAACTTCCAGGCCGCCCGCCCGCCCGAGGAAGTCAAAGCCGCGTTTGACGATGCCATTGCCGCCCGCGAAAACGAGCAGCAGTATATTCGTGAAGCCGAAGCCTACGCCAATGAGGTGCAGCCACGCGCCAACGGCCAGGCCCAGCGCATCCTTGAGGAAGGCCGCGCCTACCGGACCCGCACCGTGCTGGAGGCACAAGGCGAGGTGCAGCGTTTCGCCAAGCTGTTGCCTGAATACAAAGCCGCGCCGGAAATTACCCGCGAGCGTCTTTACATCGACTCGATGGAGCGTTTATTGAGCCATACCCGTAAAATTCTGGTGAACGATAAAGGCGGCAACAATGTGATGGTGCTGCCGTTGGATCAACTGCTGCGCAATCCGCCGGCCCCCGACGCCAGCCGTAAGGATACCAGCGCCAGTACCCTGCTGCGCCTGCCGCCGCTGTCCGTCAACGCCGCTGGAGTGGCGGAGCCGGGCCAGAATGAAAACAGCGGTTCCGGTTCCGTCATGGACCAGCGCAGGGCCAACGCCCAGCGTGACACCACCACTCGCGTAGGGAGGGAATAACCGATGCGTAAGCCTTTAATCCTTATTGTTGTCGTGGCGCTGGTGGTGTTGTACGCCTCGTTGTTCGTGGTGCAGGAAGGCCAGCGCGGCATCGTGCTGCGCTTTGGCAAGGTATTGCGCGATAGCGAAAACAAGCCGGAAATCTTCTCGCCCGGCCTGCATTTCAAGATTCCGTTTATCGAAACGGTAAAAACCCTTGACGCGCGTATCCAGACCATGGAAAACCAGGCCGATCGTTTCGTCACCATGGAAAAGAAAGATCTGATTGTCGATTCCTATATCAAATGGCGTATCAGCGACTTCAGCCGGTATTACCTGGCGACGGGCGGGGGCGATGTGTCCCAGGCCGAGGTGCTGCTGAAACGTAAATTCAGCGACCGGTTGCGTTCCGAACTGGGCCGTCTGGACGTGAAAGGGATCGTTACCGATTCGCGTAACCGTCTGATGACCGATGTGCGCGAGGCGCTTAACAGCGGGACCGCGGGCGACGGCGAGGTGGAAACCACCGCGGCGGATAACGCTATCGCGTCGGCGGCGGCGCGTGTGGAACGGGAAACCAAGGGCGCGCAGCCGGCGGTGAACTCGAACAGCATGGCGGCGCTGGGTATCGAAGTGGTGGATGTGCGTATTAAGCAGATCAGCCTGCCGGCCGAAGTGTCGGACGCCATTTTCCAGCGGATGCGGGCGGAGCGTGAGGCGGTAGCCCGTCGCCATCGCTCGCAGGGACAGGAAGAGGCGGAAAAGCTGCGCGCCGCCGCGGACTATGAAGTGACCCGTACGCTGGCGGAGGCTGAGCGTACCGCGCTTATCACCCGAGGCGAGGCCGATGCGGAAACCGCCCGGCTGTTTGCCGACGCGTTTAGCCAGGATCCGGCGTTCTTCGCTTTTATCCGCAGCCTGCGGGCTTACGAGAACAGCTTTAGCAGCAATAACGACATCATGGTGCTGAGTCCGGATAGTGATTTCTTCCGATTTATGAAATCACCGGCCACGACCACCACGACGCCGTTGGGTCGTTGAGTTGCTAAACCCCAGGCACGGTCTCCCTTTAACACGCCTGCCTGGCGATGGGTGTTGGCGGGCCTGCCCTGCCATGGGGTCTCGGTCGGGCGGGAAAGCCACGCCCGATTCGACCCCATCGGCATGGTCTCCCTTTAACACGCCTGCCTGGCGATGGGTGTTGGCGGGCCTACCCTGCCATGGGGTCTCGGTCGGGCGGGAAAACCACGCCCGATTCGACCCCATCGGCATGGTCTCCCTTTAACACGCCTGCCTGGCGATGGGTGTTGGCGGGCCTGCCCTGCCATGGGGTCTCCCTTTAACACGCCTGCTTGGCGATGGGTGTTGGCGCGCTCCTGCCAGGGTTAACACGGTATTGTTATCAAGTACGGGCCCGTTTGTACGGGCCTTTTTTTTATGAGGTCGTCATGAATCCTACTGTATGGATGGCGTTGGGGCTGGTATTGGTGCTGGAAGGCCTCGGTCCTCTGCTGTTTCCGGGCGCCTGGCGCAAAATGATCGGCGCCATGACCACGCTGCCGGATAAATTATTACGTCGCTTCGGCGGCGGTCTAGTGGTGGCCGGCGGTGTAATCTACTACATGTTGCGAAGCAGAATGGGAGGATGATCGCACAGATAAAAAACAGTCCGGCCTGAGGTTAAAAAGTACTGAAAGCCCGGGACTGAGATGTTAGAATCCTTTTTTAAGCAATCTGGTGAATTGAGAGATGGGTAAGAACGTTGTCGTACTGGGCACCCAATGGGGTGACGAAGGTAAAGGCAAGGTCGTAGACCTGCTGACTGAACGGGCAAAATATGTGGTTCGCTACCAAGGCGGACACAATGCCGGTCATACTTTAGTTATCAACGGTGAAAAAACCGTACTTCATTTGATCCCCTCTGGTATTTTGCGTGAAAACGTAACCAGCATCATTGCCAACGGCGTCGTATTATCGCCGGAAGCCTTAATGAAAGAGATGGGCGAACTTGAAGCGCGCGGCGTACCGGTACGTGAACGTTTGCTGATCTCCGAAGCCTGCCCGCTGATCCTTTCCTACCATGTTGCTCTTGATATGGCGCGTGAGAAAGCCCGTGGCGACAAAGCCATCGGCACCACGGGACGCGGCATCGGCCCCGCCTACGAAGATAAAGTTGCGCGCCGCGGCCTGCGCGTCGGCGATCTGTTCAACAAAACCACCTTCGCCGCCAAGCTTAAGGAAATTGTTGAATACCATAACTTCCAACTAGTGAATTATTATAAAGTGGAAGCGGTGGACTACCAGACCATCCTTGACGACGTTCTCGCGGTTGCCGATATCCTCACCGGCCTGGTGGTTGATGTGTCCGAGCTGCTGGACACCGCCCGTAAAAACGGCGAGCTGATCATGTTTGAAGGCGCCCAGGGCACCTTGCTGGATATCGATCACGGTACCTATCCGTATGTCACCTCATCCAATACCACCGCGGGCGGCGTTGCCACCGGCTCGGGTATCGGCCCGCGTTATGTAGACTACGTGCTGGGCATTGTTAAAGCCTATTCCACGCGTGTCGGCGCAGGCCCCTTTCCCACCGAGCTGTTCGATGACGTCGGCGAATACCTTTGCACCAAAGGCAACGAATTCGGCGCGACCACCGGCCGCCGCCGCCGTACCGGCTGGCTGGACGCGGTTGCGGTGCGCCGCGCGGTGCTGATTAACTCTCTTTCCGGTTTCTGCATGACCAAGCTTGATGTGCTTGACGGCCTGAAGGAAGTGAAAATCTGCATTGCCTACCGCATGCCGGATGGCCGCGAACTTAAGACCACCCCGCTGGCGGCCGAAGGATGGGAAGGTATCGAACCTATCTATGAAAGCCTGCCGGGATGGAGCGAATCCACCTTCGGCGTAAAAGAGTTTGATAAGCTGCCGGAAGCGGCCAGGCGTTATATTCGCCGTGTCGAGGAAGTCACCGGCGTACCGGTTGATATTATCTCTACCGGTCCGGATCGCACGGAAACCATGATTTTACGTGATCCTTTTGACGCGTGATCGCGGTTAAATCGTAAAAGCCAAAAAATGTAACAAACCGGGCATTGCCCGGTTTTATATTTATTATCAATAAGTTAGCCCGTCGGTAGCCCCTGTCTCCTCCCCAGCAGTTGACAAGTCTTATAGCCTGATTGGTTCCTAAAGGTTACTCTTATTACCATCGTTTTCTTGTTATCTGTCCTCTTGTCGCCATGCCCGCTGTTAGGGATAGCAGAAGTGCGGTTAGCAGGACGTAAACCCCGATCAATAATATTGATCTGTTGTAGTGCGGATATAGCGTGGATGTTGTGCGGAACGTGGTCGAATCGTCCCAGCCAGCTGTTTAAAACAGGAAATCCGCCGCTCTACACATTATTGCTTGTTGAATGATATCGGCACAGCAACCTGTTTTGGACAATGGAGGTAGCGCATGTCACAAGATCCCTTTCTCGAACGAGAGGCAGAAAAATACGAATTTCCCATCCCCAGCCGGGAGTTTATCCTGGCGCACCTGGCCAAACGGGAAACGCCCGTCAGTCGCGAAGAGTTGGCGCAGGATTTGGGCATTACCGGCGAAGACCAGGTTGAAGGCCTGCGCCGCCGCCTGCGCGCCATGGAGCGCGACGGCCAGCTGATTTTTACCCGCCGGCAGTGCTATGCGCTGCCTGAACGCCTGGATTTGCTGCGTGGCACGGTTATCGGCCATCGCGATGGTTTTGGTTTTTTACGAGTGGAAGGCAGCAAAGACGATTTTTACCTGTCCGCGGAACAGATGAAAATGGCCATTCATGGCGACGTGGTAATGGCGCAGCCCCTGGTGTCCGATCGTAAAGGCCGGCGCGAAGCGCGCATTGTGCGCGTGCTGGTGCCCAAGACCAGCCAGATTGTCGGCCGCTATTTTACCGACGCCGGCAGCGCCTTTGTGGTGCCCGACGACAGCCGGTTGAGTTTTGATATCCTGATCCCGCCGGAAAGCACCGGCGGCGCTCGCATGGGTTTTGTGGTGGTGGTCGAACTGACCCAGCGCCCCACGCGGCGCACCAAGGCGGTCGGCAAGGTGGTGGAGGTGCTGGGCGACAATATGGGTACCAGCATGGCGGTGGATATCGCCTTGCGTACCCATGATATTCCCTATGTCTGGCCGCCGGAAGTGGAAAGCCAGGTCGCGGAGCTGAAGGAAGAGGTGCCCGAGGCGGCAAAACGCGGGCGGGTGGATCTCCGGAGCCTGCCGCTGATGACCATCGACGGCGAGGATGCCCGCGATTTCGATGACGCCGTGTTCGCCGAAAAGAAACGCGGCGGCGGATGGCGTCTGTGGGTGGCCATCGCCGACGTCAGTTATTACGTCCGTCCCAATACGCCGCTGGACAATGAGGCGCGCGGTCGCGGCACGTCGGTGTATTTTCCGTCGCAGGTCATCCCGATGCTGCCGGAAAAACTCTCCAACGGCCTGTGTTCCCTGAATCCGCAGGTGGACCGTTTATGCATGGTCTGCGAAATGACCATCTCCGCGCAGGGACGGCTCTCCTCCTATAAATTTTACGAGGCGGTGATGAATTCCCATGCGCGGCTGACCTATACCAAGGTATGGCAGATCCTGCAGGGCGATCGGGAACTGCGCGAGCACTACCATCCGCTGGTCAAGCCGATCCAAACGCTGCATGAAATGTACCAGACGCTGGAACAGGCCAGGGTACAGCGCGGCGGCATCTCGTTTGAAACCGACGAAGCCAAGTTTATCTTTAACGCCGAGCGCCGCATCGATCGCATCGAACCGGTGAAGCGCAACGACGCGCACAAACTGATTGAAGAATGCATGATCCTGGCCAATATCGCCGCCGCGCGTTTTGTCGAGAAAAACGACGAGCCGGCGCTGTACCGGGTGCATGACCGTCCCAGCAACGATCACATCACCGCGCTGCGCACCGTATTGGCCGAACTGGGCCTGACGCTGGGCGGCGGGATTAAACCGGAGCCGAAAGACTACGCCGAGATGATGAATATCGTCTCCACGCGTCCGGATCACGAGATGCTGCAAACCATGCTGCTGCGCTCGATGAAACAGGCGATTTACGACCCGGAAAACCGTGGTCACTTCGGTCTGGCGCTGCAGGCTTACGCGCACTTTACCTCGCCCATCCGCCGTTATCCGGATCTGTCTTTGCACCGCAGTATTAAATATCTGCTGGCGAAGCAGGAAGGCGAGGCCAAAGGCCGGTCCACCCCCACCGGCGGCTGGCATGCCGAAATGGCGGAAATGCTGCAGTTGGGCCAGCAAAGCTCCATGAACGAGCGGCGGGCCGACGAAGCGACCCGCGATGTGGCCGATTGGCTGAAATGTGACTTTATGCAGGATCACGTCGGCCAGACCTTCAGCGGCATTATCGCAAGCGTCACCGGCTTTGGCTTTTTTGTGCGTCTGAATGATTTGTTTATCGACGGCCTGGTGCACGTTTCAACCCTGGATAACGATTATTACCGCTATGACAATATCGGCCAGCGCTTGATTGGCGAGTCGGGCGGACGGGTCTATCGCCTCGGCGACGTGGTGGAAATCAAGGTTGAGGCGGTCCATATGGATGAGCGTAAAATCGATTTCTCCCTGATCTCCAGCAAGCGGCAGCCCAGAGGCGCGGGTAAAACCGAACGTGTGCGCACGCAGCAGGCCGCACGCGGCGCCACTGGCGGCACCGGTAGCGACGGCAAGCCGCCGCGCCGCCGCCGCTCCGGCCCAAAGGCGGGTAACTTCGAACCGGACAGCGCCTTTCGGCCGAACGATGGCAAAGGGAGCAAACCTAAAAGCGCGCCGTCCAGGGCGGCCAGCGCAGGCGCGTCGGACGCCGCCACCGGCGATAACCCGCCTAAAAAGCCGTCGGCCAGCAAACCACGGCGCAGCAGGAAAAAAAGCGGCGCGGAAAGCAAGCCGGACCAGCAATAAGTCCGGGCGCCAGCGTGCCGGCGACCGCCGGCAGACCTTAATCCATGGGCCGTTACGGCCCATTCGGTGATAAAAGAGCAACATGAGCGAAATCATTTACGGTATTCATGCCGTTAAAGCTTTACTGGAACGCGATCCGCAGCGTTTTCTCGATGTGTATATCATGAAGGGCCGCGACGATCGCCGCCTGCATGAGCTGGTGGTGGCGCTGGAAGCCAACGGTATCGTCATCCAGGTGGCCAATCGCCAATGGCTGGATGAGGCCGCTGAAGGGGCGGTGCACCAGGGCATAGTGGCAAGGGTGCAGGAAGGGCGCCAGCTGCAGGAAAATGATCTGGAGGGGCTGCTGGCACAGCATGCCGCGCCTTTCCTGCTGGTGCTGGACGGGATTACCGACCCGCATAACCTCGGCGCCTGCCTGCGCAGCGCCGATGCCGCCGGCGTACATGCGGTTATCGTGCCGCGCGATCGTTCGGCGCAGCTCAACGCCACCGCCAAGAAAGTGGCCAGCGGCGCGGCGGAAACCGTACCGCTGATTCGCGTCACCAACCTGGCGCGCACCCTGCGCATGTTGAAGGAACACAACGTCTGGATCGTCGGCACCGCGGGCGAGGCGGATCATCATCTGTATCAAAGCAAGCTGACCGGCCCGCTGGCGCTGGTCATGGGCGCGGAAGGCGAGGGCATGCGCCGCCTGACCCGCGAGCACTGCGATGAGCTGATCGGTATCCCGATGGCGGGCTCGGTCTCGTCGCTTAATGTTTCCGTGGCGGCGGGCGTTTGCCTGTTTGAGGCCGTGCGCCAGCGCCAGCTTCCCTGAATGGGCCTGCCGCCGCCGGCGCCGGACAACGTGGCTGGCGGCGAGCGTCCGGCGCCATGACCCTTCCCGCTTAACGATATAAAATGGCCTCGCCGCGCCAAATGCCGGCGATAACGTCTTCCGACAGCATAATGATCTGATAATAGCGGGCCTGGCGGGCATTGGCCTGCGCGCGCAGCGCAGCTTCGGCATCCATCGGGCTGCCGCGTTCCTCGACGGCGATCCGGCCTATTTTGGTCAAGGTGCCGGCCTGATTGCGGCTGATTTCCTGCGCCTGGGCGGTGGGCGCAGGCGGCGGGACAGGCTTGCCTTCAAGCACGCTGCAGCCCGCCGTCAGCATGCTCAGGAGCAGGATTATAGGGTAAAGTGGTTTCATCAATGTCGGCCATAAAAAAACAACGCAGTGAGATAGAGATAGTATAAAAGAATAATGCGAAGGGGGGGCAATATGGTTGAAATGCATCAGGAGTCCGTCGGCGGTATCGACGTCATCCATGCGGTGCCGGCGGGGGGATACCCGCTGCCGCTGCCGACAATTTTCTTTTACCACGGCTATACCTCGTCAAAAGAGGTATACAGCTATTTTGGTTATGCCCTGGCAAAGGCCGGATTTCGCGTTATCCTCCCGGATGCCGCCATGCACGGCGCGCGGTTTGACGGCGACGAGCAGCGGCGCCTGGCCCATTTTTGGGCAATTCTACGCGCTAATATCGACGAGATGCCCGCCATGAAAACACATTACCAGCAGCGGGGGCTTATCGATGACGGGCGCATCGGCGTATGCGGCGCGTCCATGGGCGGCATGACCGCGCTGGGCGCTATGGCGCGCTATGACTGGCTGCGCGTGGCGGCGGACTTTATGGGCTCGGGAGATTATCTGCGGCTGGCGAAAACCCTGTTCCCGCCCGTGGCGCTGACGTCAAGCGCCGGGCAAAAAGAGTTTGAGCGCCAGATGGCCCCCCTGGCCGGCTACGAAGTCTTCCATCAGCTCGATAAGCTGGCAAACCGGCCGCTGTTGATTTGGCATGGCGAAGCCGACCCACTGGTCCCGGCCACGGAAAGCCGCCGCCTGTACCAGGCGCTGGAGGCGCGTGGGCCTCATCAGGCGACATACCTCACCGAACCCGGCATCGGCCATAAAATTACGGTAACCGCGCTGTCCGCCGCCGTGACGTTTTTCGGGCGGCACCTTTAACCCGGCATCCGGCGTCGACGGCGAATAAAAAAGCCCCACAGGGGGGCTAAAATAAACTTACTTTATAATTATTGATGATTCCCTGGTGTTGGGGATTCTATCGCCGCCTTATCCCGGCGGCGCCGGCGACTGTTCACCGTCGCCAGTGATTTATTATTAAACAGTATATGCCAGCGCGCAGGGGAGGGAAATAACACTTTATTGATTGAATAAATCAGTTTTTTTGAACAAAAAACATACATATTGAATAGTTTTTTTGCTAATTAATGCTTTTCTATATAACTGTGCCCGTTCACCGCCGCTTTCCCTGCGCATCGGTCCTTGTATTTGCCGCCGCATAAATGTAAGATTGCGCGTCATTTTTCAGCCGCACAATTATCACGTTCCTTGCTTCCATGGGCCGCGGTTGACCCTGACAGGAGGCTGAATAATCCGTAAGGAGCAATTCTGTATGCGTCATTACGAAATCGTTTTTATGGTTCATCCTGACCAAAGCGAACAGGTTCCAGGAATGATCGAGCGTTATACCGGTGTTATCACCAACGCGCAGGGCATCATTCATCGTCTGGAAGACTGGGGCCGCCGTCAACTGGCTTACCCGATCAATAAACTGCACAAAGCCCACTATGTTCTGTTGAACGTAGAAGCCTCGCAGGAAGTGATCGATGAGCTGGAAACAAACTTCCGCTTCAACGACGCCGTTATTCGCAGCATGATCATGCGCGTTAAACATCCGGTTTCCGAAGCCTCCCCGATGGTCAAAGCAAAAGATGAACGCCGCGATCGCCGTGAAGATTTCGCCACCGAAGCCAACGATGACAATGATGCTGGGGATTCTGAAGAGTAATCGATGATGACGGCGAACCGTCTGATGCTGTCCGGCACCGTGTGCAAGGCACCCATTCGAAAGGTCAGTCCGTCGGGTATTCCTCACTGCCAGTTTGTGCTTGAGCACCGCTCGCAGCAACAGGAAGCCGGTTTTTCACGGCAAGCATGGTGCCGTATGCCCGTGGTGGTCAGTGGAAAACAATCGCAAGAGATTACTCGCAGTATAACGGTCGGTACGCAGCTCACCATCCACGGTTTCATTTGCAGCCATCAAGGCCGCAATGGGCTGAATAAAATGGTCCTGCATGCCGAGCAGATTGAATTGATAGATTCTGGAGACTAGCCAAATGGCACGTTATTTCCGTCGTCGCAAATTCTGCCGTTTCACCGCGGAAGGCGTTATTGAGATTGACTATAAAGACATCGCTACGCTGAAAAACTACATCACCGAAAGCGGTAAAATTGTCCCGAGCCGTATCACCGGTACTCGTGCCAAATACCAACGCCAGTTGGCCCGTGCGATCAAACGCGCGCGCTACCTGTCTCTGTTGCCGTACACTGATCGTCATCAGTAATCGGTCACTGTCCACTAAGACTTTGAGAGGATAAGGTAATGCAAGTTATTCTGCTTGATAAAGTTGCCAACCTGGGTAGCTTAGGCGAACAAGTTAACGTTAAAGCGGGTTATGCCCGTAACTACTTGGTACCGCAAGGTAAAGCCGTTCCGGCCACCAAGAAAAACGTTGAGTATTTTGAAGAGCGTCGTGCTGAGCTGGAAGCCAAGCTGTCTGAAGTTCAGGCCGCGGCCCAGGCTCGCGCCGATAAAATCACTGAACTGGGAAGTGTTACCGTTGCGTCTAAAGCAGGCGACGAAGGTAAACTGTTCGGTTCTATCGGTACGCGCGACATCGCCGACGCCATCACCGCTGCCGGCGTCAACGTCGCCAAAAGTGAAGTGCGCCTGCCTAACGGTGTGCTGCGCACCATCGGCGACCATGATGTCAGCATCCAGGTTCACAGCGAAGTTTTCGCTACCCTGAATGTTATCGTGGTGGCTGAAGCCTAATCGAAAGATTAAGCGATTGATAAAACGCCGGCTTATGCCGGCGTTTTGCTGTCTGGCGCCCGGAGAACGCGCCATGGGCGGTCAACTGCCGGTGGCGAATTTCTGCGCGTTCATGGGGAAGGGTAGCCTGGCCGGGGTTAAGGCCCGCGTTTAATGACGCAGGTAACTGCCGTCGGCCTGCCTGACAAAACGTATGCGGCTGTTGGCGCCGGTTTCAATCGTCAGCGTCTGCACGACACCCTGGGCATTCTGCTGGATTTCCACCTGCTGACCCGCCTGCAAGCTGCTAAGCGGTTTGTCGTCGCCTTCCGCCTGCGCCATCGCGAATACATCCCCTACCGGCAGGTTATGCTCGCGAAACAATTGCGCCAGCGTCTGGCCCTCGACGATGCGATAGCGATGCAGCTGGCCGTCGCCGGCGGCGGGCGCCGGGGCCGGGGCGGCGGACCGGTTATTGTCCACCAGCTCCGCCTGGATAACCGTTCCCTGGCCATTGGCCGCGGTTTTCGCACCGGGGGCGGGCGTGGTATCCGTCGAGGGCGAATAGGGCCAAAGTATCGCCGCCGCGATAATCAACGCGGCAATCAGCACCAGACGGCGATGCAGCGGCGGTAACGGACCCATCCACTGGAAACCGTCGGGTAAGTGCCATACTCTTTTCAGCAGGGTCAGCATTGGCCGGCCTGATGCGTTGGAATCATCATCGGGCAGCAGACGCAGAGGCCACTTCCATTTGAATCCGCCGTAACCCAACGGGGAAAAACGTGGGGTTTTGTTTTTCCCGGGCGAAATTCTGCCCATGATAACCTCTCTTGCAATGGTTTACCTGTTGTAACCCTCGCGAGTATAAAGCGGCGCACAGGGAACCTCCATAGCTTAATTGACCGGTAAGCAAGAAGCCTGCCTGCCCGATGCAGGACTCATATTCATCATAGAGGATTTTACCCCAAACGCCTGCGCTGTTATGCTGCGCCTTTCGCTTTTTACCATTTCAAGGAAAAAACATGAGCGTACCTTCTTTAGACAGCGTGGAAGCCCAGGCCAGTTACGGCATTGGTTTACAAGTGGGCCAGCAGTTGCAGGAGTCGGGACTGGAAGGCCTGCTGCCCGAGGCCCTGCTGGCCGGGCTGAGCGATGCGCTGGCCGGCAATTCCCCGGCGGTGCCGGTTGACGCCATCCACCGCGCCCTGCGCATTATCCATGAACGCGCGGACGCGGTTCGTCTCGATCGCCAGCAGCATCTGGCGGTGGCGGGACAGCAATTCCTGGACGCCAATGCCAAGGAAGAGGGCGTGCGCCAGACGGAGTCCGGTTTGCAGTTTAAGGTCCTGGCGCAGGGCGACGGCGCCATACCGAGCCGCCAGGACCGCGTGAGCGTCCATTATACCGGGCGTTTGCTGGACGGCACGGTATTCGACAGTTCGGTACAGCGCGGCCAGCCGGCGGAGTTTCCGGTTAACGGGGTTATTCCCGGCTGGATAGAAGCCCTGACGCTGATGCCGGTCGGCTCGAAGTGGGAATTGTACATTCCGCACAACCTGGCCTACGGCGAGCGCGGCGCCGGCGCGTCCATACCGCCGTTCAGCGCGCTGATCTTCGAAGTCGAGCTGCTGGAAATCCTCTGATCCCCGCGGGGCGCGTTTGGCGCGCCCCGCCGCCGACACCCGCCGCTAGATTATTCCGATGGCTATTTTGTGAAAAAAAGCTAGTCTGGTGAATATGATGTAATGATCCAGAGGTGAGACATGATTGAACAGATTAGCCGGCTCTCGCGTGAGGCGGGCGCTGCGATTATGCGGGTCTACGATGGCGGTGCGCCCGTCGAGCTGACCCATAAAACCGACGATTCACCGCTCACCGCCGCCGATCTGGCGGCGCATCGGGTTATTGTCGCCGGACTGAAGGCGCTGGCGCCCGATATTCCCATTCTGTCCGAAGAGGACCCGCCGGCGTGGGACGTGCGCCGCGGCTGGACCCGCTTCTGGCTGGTGGACCCGTTGGACGGCACCAAGGAGTTTTTGCGGCGCAACGGCGAGTTCACGGTGAATATTGCCTTGATCGAAGACGGCCAGCCGGTAATGGGCGTGGTGTATGCCCCGGCCACCGATATCCTTTACGCCGCCGACGCCGGCAATGCCTGGAAGATAACGCCTGACGGCGAACGGCTGGCCATCCACTGCAAGGAGGCCCGGCCCCCGCTGGTGGTCATCAGCCGTTCGCACAGCGACGATAGCGAATTACAGGATTATCTGGCCCAACTGGGCGAGCATCAAACGGTGACCATCGGCTCCTCGCTGAAGTTTTGCCTGGTGGCGGAAGGCAGCGCGCAGCTTTATCCCCGCTTCGGACCGACCAGCGTCTGGGATACCGCCGCCGGCCATGCGGTGGCCGCCGCCGCCGGCGCGCTGGTCAACGACTGGACCGGACGCACGTTGGATTACCATCCCCGCGAATCCTTTCTGAATCCGGGTTTCAGGGTGTCGTTGTTCTGAACCGGCCTTAATGCGCGCCGCCTGGCAACAGGCGGTGCAGTAGCGTGGTGACCTGCTGTATCTCGGCAAACGACAGCGCGCCCTCCTTGGCATACCGTACCCGCCCCTGGGCATCCAATACCATGACCGCCGAGCTTTTCGGCTGCAGATGCCACGCCTGCAGTACATTGCCATGGGCATCCAGAATAAACTGGGAACCGGGATAAATGGTCTTGTGATTTTCCACCCAGTTGCGGGCGAACGAGGGCCCGCTGCCGAAGACGGCGTCGTTTTCGTTGATGATTGTCGTCGTTTGGTAATATTTAGCCGGTAAGTTGGTTTTCTTGAGCGCCTCAATCATCGCGGCGTTCATCTCGCTGGCGGAGGATTGGGCGGCAATATGTTGCACCAGTCTGATTTTTCCCGCGAGCTGCGAGCTATCCCAGAATTTATAGCTAAACTTCTCTTTCTGGAGCAGCAATTCGCCTTGTTCGGCGACCGCCACCTTAGGTAGGGTCTTGCCGATAACCAGGCTATGGGCAAGGGCGCCGCAGGATAGCGGCCATGCCAGGAGTAATACGATTAACGGGCAGCGCATGATGCGGCTCCTTTAAGCGAAGGGAGGCCCGGATCGGCGCCGGGCGAGGGGGTTACCACCCCGATCGCCGTATTGCGCCGGATGACCAAGCTAATGCGTTTTCAGCATATTAGTACTGCTGTAATAGATAGGGCTTTTATAGCATTCTGTCAAATTGTGTAAAAGCAGCTCAGTGTTCTGTTGTTGCGTGAACTTAAGCACATATGAAGACTCTTATAAAGTGCTAGTGTGAGTTCCCTTGCCGGGTTTAACAACGCAACGGCAGGACGAGAAAAATAACGGGAGTTGAGTAAAAAAATGAGAATCTTCCATCGCTATAACGCTATCAAGGTAGCAACCTACGTTAAGACTTTATTCCGCGGTCGTATTTATATCAAAGGCTTCGGCGCCTTCGAATTTGATAAAGGCAAGATTTTGCTGCCGAAGGTGCGCGACAAGCAGCATTTCCACGTCATGTCGGAAGTCAACCGGCAGGTCATGCGGCTCCAGTCCGACATGGGCTGACCGGCCCTTTTCCTGATTACCTTGTCCGCAATACGATAATGACCTGCCCCCCGGCGACTGCGCGCCCGGGGGCAGGATAAATCGCGCCTAACGGCGGGACGTGGACCGGACTTTCGCCTCAGGCAACGTGCGAGGTGTCCGTCGTCTTGGCCAGCACCAGCGTGGATTTTTCCTCAATACGGGTCACCAGCAGCTGATCGATTTTATAGCTGTCGATGTCCACCACTTCGAATTTATAGCCGCCATAGCGCACAAAATCAGTACGTTTAGGTATCTTGCGCAGCATGAACATCATAAACCCGCCGATGGTTTCATAATTTCCCGCCTGCGGGAACTCATCGATATGCAGCACCCGCATCACGTCGTCGATGGGCGTGCCGCCCTCGATAAGCCACGAATTCTCGTCACGGGTAACGATCTGCTCTTCCAGCCCCTGTCCCACCAGGTCGCCCATCAGGGTGGTCATCACGTCGTTAAGGGTAATGATGCCCACCACCAGCGCGTATTCGTTAAGGATCACCGCAAAGTCCTCGCCCGCGGTCTTGAAGCTTTCCAGCGCTTCCGACAGGGTCAGGGTATCCGGTACGATCAGCGCCGAGCGGATCTGGACGCCGCTGTTCAACGCCAGGCTTTGGTTGCCCAGCACGCGGTTAAGCAAATCTTTCGAATCCACATAACCGACAATATGGTCAATGTTGGCGTCGCAGACCAAAAACTTTGAGTGAGGATGCGTTGAGATTTTTTCTTTTATACTGTCCTCGGTCTCGCGCAAATCGAAATAGATAATGCTTTCGCGCGACGTCATGGACGAGGGCACCGTGCGGGACTCCAGCTCAAACACATTCTCGATGAGCTCATGCTCTTGCTTGCGCAGCACGCCCGCCAGTGCGCCGGCCTCCACCACCGCGTAGATATCATCGGAGGTAATATCGTCCTTGCGCACCATCGGCAGCTTCAGCATGCGGAAAATGACGTTGGCCAAACCGTTAAACAGCCAGACCAGCGGGCGGAAAACCAGCAGGCAGAAGCGCATCGGGTTGATAATCCGGATGGCGCAAGCCTCCGGTGAAATCATACCGATGCGTTTCGGGGTTAAATCGGCGAACAGGATAAACAGGCTGGTGACCAGCGTAAATGAACAGATAAAACTGATTTGATCGGCCATCTCCGGCGACATAAAACGAATAAGAATGGAGGCGAAGGAAGGTGAGAACGCCGCATCGCCCACGATACCGCCGAGGATAGCCACCGCGTTCAGGCCGATTTGGATGACGGTAAAGAAGATGCCGGGCGTCTCCTGGAGCTTAAGCACGCGTTTGGCGTTGATATTCCCTTCATCCGCCATCAGCTTGAGTTTAATTTTGCGCGAAGCGGCGAGGGAGATTTCCGATACGGAAAAAAATGCGCTCACCGCGATTAATAGCAGGATAAGCAGGATACTGTTTAGCATAATTCGACCACTTCGGGCTGACAGTTATGCCAGCGCGCCTTTGAAGGGCAACGTGTTGGTTAAAGATAACATATTTCAGTCTGTTACGGGGAGCCGAAACGTCATTTACGGCTGCGGGCAGCCTGCAGCGACAATGGTCAGCCCGTTGCGGATACGCGACGTCATCAACTGCCCGACCGACAGTGGGCACAGTATAACAGCAGCCCCCTGGGGGCTGCTAAGATTAATAACATGATGGTTTCCGGCGTCTTGGCCAGAGCCGGTTTATCAACAGGCCCCGCTGGCGAGATTACGCCTGCGGCGGCATGCATACCCCGATGCCGCCGAGATTACAGTACCCCTGCGGATTTTTGTGCAGATATTGCTGGTGCTCGTCCTCGGCATAGTAGAACGGCGTGGCCGGTTCGATGGCGGTGGTGATGGCGCGCCGATCGCCGGCCTGCTCCATCGCCTGCTGGAAACGCTGTTTGCTGGCCTGCGCCTCGCGTTCCTGCTCCGGGGTCAGCACAAAAATCGCGGAGCGATATTGCGAACCGATATCGCCGCCCTGGCGCATACCCTGCGCCGGATCGTGATTTTCCCAGAAATACTGCAACAGCTCGCGATAGCTGATGATTGCCGGGTCAAACACCACCCGCACCGCTTCCGCATGGCCGGTCTGGCCGGTACAGACTTCGCGATAGGTGGGGTTCGGCGTATAGCCGCCGGCAAACCCCGCCGCCGTGCTGTAAACCCCCGGGATCTGCCAGAACAAACGCTCCACGCCCCAATAACATCCCATGGCGAACAGCGCCACCTCCATATGATCGGGAACGTGAGTCATGGAATGGCCGTTAACCACATGGGTGGTCGCCACCGGCATCGGCGTCAGGCGGCCCGGCAGGGCTTCGCTTTGTGATACAAGCTGGGTTTTATCAAAATTCTGCGCCACGATAGACTCCTGTTGAGACGATTATCGAAATAATGGGCTATTGCCTGTTGTCTTGTACACTTTCTTTACAGACAATAAACGCCAATATTACGTTAAGCTGTAAGCTTATGACTGTATTTTAGGGTAAAAGGACTAAAAACAACCCCAGGGTCGTTTAATAATAAATATGACGGCGATTGTGCGCGTAAGGAATCCACCCGCGGGAAAGTAAGAAAATTCAGGAGCCAGCGTGCCAAATAATCGCCTTCTTTGCCTGTTTTGCATTCTACTGGCTACGCCATGGTCCTACGCCGCCAACGTGCGGTTGCAGGTGGAAGGACTGGAGGGAGAATTGCAGCGTAATGTCCGCGCGCGCCTGTCCACCATCGGCGCGGATGAAATCACGGCCGATGCGCGATTCCAGGCGCGCGTCGACGGCGTGGTGCGGGAAGGGCTGCGCGCCCTGGGCTACTACTCGCCGCAAATCGATTTTGAGTTCCGCCCGGCGGTCAACGGCGGACGGCCCGTGCTGCTGGCCAAGGTTGCGCCCGGCCAGCCGGTGAAAATCGCCGGCGTGAACATCAGTCTGCGCGGCGACGCGCGCACCGATAGGGATTACCTGGGCCTGGTGCGGCGCAGCCGGCCGGCCATCGGCAGCGTGCTCAATCATGGCGATTACACCAATTTTATCAGCGGCATGACCGGCCTGGCGGTACGCAACGGTTATTTTGACGCGGATTTCCCCAAGCGGCAGCTTGGCGTATCGCCGGAACGCCACGAAGCGTTCTGGGATGTGATCTTTGACAGCGGCCAGCGTTACCGCTTCGGCAAGGTGCGTTTTCACGGCGCGCAAATCCGCGAGGACTACCTGCAGAATATTCCCGCTATCCGCGAGGGCGACGAGTACAGCGCCGTCTCGCTGGCGGAGCTTAACCGCCAGCTTGCCGCCACCAACTGGTTTAACTCGGTGGTGGTCTCGCCCGATTTCAGCGCCGGGAAAACCAATAAGGTCCTGCCGCTGGACGCGGTGGTAACGCCGCGCAGCCGCAATATTATCGAAACCGGGGTCGGATTTGCCTCCGACGTCGGGCCCCGGGTCAGAACCACCTGGAACCGGCCCTGGCTCAACGACCGGGGCCATAGCCTGCAGACCACGCTGAGCGTATCCGCTCCCGAGCAGGCGCTGGATTTCAGTTATAAAATCCCGCTGCAAAAAAGCCCGCTGGAGCAATATTATGTGGTGCAAAGCGGGTTTAAGCGCGAAGACCTTAACGATACCAAATCCGATGCCACCACGGTCAACGTGGCGCGCTTCTGGGATTCTTCTTCCGGCTGGCAGCGCTCGGTCAACCTGCGCTGGAGCCTGGACCATTTTACCCAGGCCAATGTCACCGATACCACCATGCTGCTCTATCCCGGCTTCACGGTTAACCGTACCCGGCAGCGCGGCGGGCTGATGCCCACCTGGGGCGACTCCCAGCGTTATTCCATCGACGTGTCCGATACCACCTGGGGCTCGGATGTGGATTTTTTCATTCTGCAGGCGCAAAACGTCTGGGTACGCACCCTGGCGGATAAACACCGTTTCGTGGCGCGCTATAACCTGGGCTGGATCGAAACCAATAATTTTGATCGCGTGCCGCCGTCCCTGCGTTTTTTCGCCGGCGGCGATCGCAGCATCCGCGGCTACCGGTTCCGGGCCATATCTCCCCGCGACGAGGATGGCAAGCTAACCGGCGCCTCGAAGCTGGCCACCGGTTCCCTGGAGTATCAATACAATGTGACCGGCAGGTGGTGGGGAGCCACCTTTATCGATACCGGCCAGGCGGTGAATGATTTCCGGCAGACCAGCCTGAAAACCGGCGCCGGCGTCGGGGTAAGATGGCAGTCGCCGGTAGGCCCGATCAAACTGGACGTGGCCGCGCCCGTAGGCGATCCCGAGGAACATGGATTGCAGTTCTACATAGGATTAGGGACAGAACTATGAGTCTTGCAAAAAAAATCGGCCTCGGCATCCTGACCGTTATCGTACTGCTGCTCGGCGCGCTGGCGTATCTGATCGGCACCACCAGCGGCCTGCATCTGCTGCTGAACGGCGCCGCGCGCTGGGTGCCGGGACTGGACATCGTCAGCGTCAGCGGCGGCTGGCGCGATCTGACGCTGAAGGGGGTGCGCTATCAGCAGCCGGGCATGACGGTAAACGCGAACGAGCTGCATCTCGCGCTTGATTTCTCCTGCTTTCGGCACAGTGCGCTGTGCGTCAACGATCTTGCCTTGAGCGGGGTGGATGTGGCGATTGACACCGCCGCGCTGGCGCCGGGCCAGCCGGACGCCCCGGCCGCGGCGCAGGACACCACGGCGATAAGTACCCCCTATCCGCTGATCCTGCGTAATCTCAGCGTCAACGGGGTGCGGGTGCAAATCGACCATACGGTCATCGCCCTGGACAGGTTCCACAGCGGCATGGATTTTCGCGGCAATACGCTTATCGTCACGCCCACGGAGATTAATGGCCTGCTGGTGGCCCTGCCGAAAGCGGCGGCGGTGCTGGCCGACCAGGCAATCGACGCCGTGGCCCAGACCGATGAGCAACGACGCGCCGCCGCCCGCCTGGCGGCCGAAAAGGCGGCGGCACAGGCGCCGCCCTTGGCGGAAACCTTAAAGGCGCTATTCGCCGCCCCCGTGTTGCCCGGATTGCCGGATATCCAGGTGCCGCTCAATATCCAATTGCAGGAACTGCGCGGTACGGACCTGCGGCTTACCGGCGATACCGATATCCAGGTAACAAGCTTCCTGATGCAGGGGCGGACGCTGGATCGGGAGATCACCCTGGAACGCCTGCGCATCGACGCCGTGCAGGGTTTGCTGAGCGCCAGCGGCAAGGCGCGCCTGGAGGGACAATGGCCGCTGGAATTAACCGTTAACACCCAACTGAATATCGATCCGGTCAAGGGCGAGAGGATCAGGCTGACGGTCGGCGGCAGTTTACGCGATCGCCTGGATACCGCCCTGAATTTTTCGGGGCCGGTCAAGGCGCAAATCAATGCCGGCCTGCGCCTGGCCGACAGCGGCCTGCCGCTGGAGGTGACGTTCGCCAGTCCTGGCGCGCAGTGGCCATTGACCGGCGAACCGCAGTATCGCCTGCGCGATCTGGCGCTGAAGGTTGATGGCAAGGCGGTGGATTATACGCTTGCCATGCAGGGCGCCGTCAGCGGCGAGGGCCTGCCGCCGGCGGATCTGTCCCTTGAGGGGAAAGGCAATCCCACGCAGTTTACCTTGACGCGCCTGCGCGTGGCGGCTCTGGAGGGAACGACCGATCTGACGGCGGTGATTGACTGGAGCGACGCGGTGAGCTGGCGGAGCGAACTGACGCTCAGCGGCATCAATACCGCCCGGCAATGGCCCGATTGGCCGGCCCGGCTCGCGGGCAAGATTTCCACCCGGGGCAGCATCCACGGCGGCAGCTGGCAGCTGCGTATCCCCGAACTGACGCTTAACGGCAATATCAAACAAAACCCGGTGACCGCCCGCGGTTCCCTGAGCGGCAACGCCGCCGGGCAGTGGCATATTCCCGATCTCCGGCTGGCGCTGGGGCGCAACAGCCTGGATATCAAGGGTGATTTAAACCAGCAACTGGCTCTCGACGCCGTGCTCGATGCGCCGAACCTGAACGGCGTCCTGCCCGGCCTTGCCGGCACCGCCCGCGGCCGGTTCACGGTACGGGGCGAGCGGCAGACGCCGCAGGTCAACATGGATCTGAACGCCGTCGGGCTGCGCTGGCAGTCCCTGGCCGTGCGTCGCATCGCCCTGGCCGGCAATCTCCGCGTTAGCGATATCGTGCGCGGCGACCTGAACCTGCGCCTGGATCAACTCCAGCAGGATAACCTGCTGGTGCGCCAGCTTAGCCTGGCGGTAACCGGCGACGAGCGCCGCCACCAGCTGCGCCTGAATTTGCAGGGCGATCCGATTGCCGGCGAGCTATCGCTTAACGGCGGGTATGATCGGCAGCGGCAGCGCTGGCAAGGCGCCCTGACCCAGACGCGTATCGGCACGCCGGTGGGCGACTGGCGGTTAACCCGCGCCATGACGCTGGATTATCAGCATAGCTCGCAGCGCGTCGTTATCGGCCCCCACTGCTGGCAGAATCCCAACGCCCGGCTTTGTGTTCCCGCCGCCATCGACGCCGGCGCCGGCGGCCGGGCCGCGGTGGTGCTCGAGCGTTTCGATCTGGCGATGATCCGTCCCTTCCTGCCGGCGGACACCGCGCTGGGCGGCCTGTTTACCGGCCGGGCGGAGGTGAGCTGGCAACCGGGCGGCGGATTGCCCCAGGCGCGAATCGCCCTGGTGGGCAGGGGGGTAAAGGTGGTACAAAATGTCCAGGGCAATGCGTTGCCGATAGCCTTCGAGACGTTAAATCTCAACGCCGGCCTGGATCACGACCGCGCGCGTCTGGACTGGCAGGTGGGCATCGCCGGCAACGGCCAGTTTACCGGCCAGGTGGCGGTGGCCGATCCCCAGGGGCGGCGCACGCTTTCCGGCGACGTTACTATCAGCCGGCTGTCGCTGTCTGTCCTTAACCCCATTTTGTCGCGGGGAGAAAGCGCCGCCGGCATCCTGGACGCCCGTCTGCGCGTCGGCGGCAGCGTCGCCCGGCCGCAGCTGTATGGGCAATTGGGCCTGGACCGGCTGCTGATGCGCGGCAACTGGATGCCGTTTGCCATGAATGAGAGCCGTCTGGCGATGGTGTTCAACGGCACCAGTTCGACACTGCAAGGGGTTATCCATACCACCCATGGACAGCTTAACCTTGGCGGCAGCGCCGACTGGAGCAATATCAGCGCCTGGCGCGCGCGGATCGCCGCCCAGGGCTCCGGGATAAGAATTACCGTGCCGCCCATGGTGCGCATGGATGTCTCACCTGATATTGTGTTGGAGGCCGCGCCGCAGGTCTTTACCCTTAACGGCCGGGTCGATATACCCTGGGCGCGGATCGAGGTGAAGGAATTGCCGCCGAGCGCGGTGGGCGTGTCGCCCGACGAAGTGATCCTCGATAAGCAGCTGCGCCCGGTGGAACAGGCAAAGGTCAACACGGTTATCAACAGCAACCTGGTTATCCATGTCGGCCGCGATGTGCGGCTGGATGCCTTCGGACTGAAGGCGCGGCTGGAGGGCGATCTGAAAATGATCCAGGATAAGCAGGGCCTGGGCCTGAACGGCCAGATCAATATCCCGTACGGCCGTTTCCGGGCCTATGGGCAGGATTTGAGCGTCCGGCGCGGGCAATTGATGTTCGCCGGTCCGCCGGATCAGCCGCTGCTGAACGTTGAGGCCATTCGTAACCCGGATAACACGGCGGACGGTGTGATCGCCGGCGTCAGGGTGACCGGCATGGCGGATCAGCCACGGCTTGAGGTGTTCACCGAACCGGTGAAATCGCAGCAGGAGGCGCTGTCTTACCTGCTGCGGGGCCAGGGGCTTAATACGCCCGGCGCCGACAGCAGCGCGATGACGTCGATGTTAATCGGGATGGGGGTTGCGCAAAGTGGGCAACTTGTGGGTAAAATCGGCGCAGCGTTCGGGGTAAGTAATTTAACCCTGGATACGCAAGGTGTCGGCGACGAGTCCCAGGTCGTGGTCAGTGGTTATGTTGCACCCGGCTTGCAAGTTAAATATGGGGTCGGTATTTTTGATTCATTGGCAACGTTAACGTTACGTTACCGTTTAATGCCGAGACTTTATCTGGAAGCCGTGTCTGGTCTCGATCAGGCATTGGACTTGCTCTATCAGTTTGAGTTTTAACAATGCGAATAATTGTCTACGGTAGTCTGCGACGCAATCAAGGCAACAGTCATTGGATGACGAACGGCCAGTGGTTAGGCGATCACGTGATCTCCGGCTTTGAATTATACGATCTCGGTCATTATCCGGCGGTCGTCCCCGGCACGGGAACGGTATATTGTGAGGTATATCGCATTGATTCCTCGACGTTGGCCGAGTTGGATGCCCTGCGCACCAAAAGCGGCGAGTATAAACGGGCCCTGATCGCGACGCCTTACGGCGGCGCCTGGATGTATGTCTACCAGCGGCCGGTGGAGGGATTGCGGCGGTTGTTGAGTGGGGACTGGGTAAAACGCGCCGAAGAATCCTGAACCCTGAGTGATGGCAAGGAAATGCGCAAACCAGGCTTTGCGCATTTCCTGGACAGGGACAGGCGTAACTTATTTCTTAGCGCGTTCGAAGGAGGCGATAATTTCCGCTTTAGCGGCTTCCGCGTTTTCCCAGCCCGACACTTTCACCCATTTGCCTGCTTCCAGATCTTTATAATGTTCGAAGAAATGGGTGATTTGCGCCCGCAGCAGCGGAGACAAGTCTTCCACGTCTTTCACATTGTCGTACTCTTTGGTCATTTTGGTGTGCGGCACCGCCACCAGCTTGGCGTCTTCGCCGGCTTCGTCGGTCATCTTGAGCACGCCTACCGGGCGGCAGCGAATAACGGAACCGGGTTGCAGCGGGTACGGCGTCGGCACCAATACATCGACCGGATCCCCGTCGAGCGAGAGGGTATGGTTGATGTAACCGTAGTTGCAAGGGTAAAACATCGCGGTGGACATGAAACGATCGACAAACAGCGCACCGGTTGCTTTATCAACTTCGTATTTGATCGGGGAAGCGTTGGCCGGGATTTCAATCACGACGTAAATATCCTCGGGAAGATCTTTTCCTGCCGGTACCAGATTCAAGCTCATGTCAGTTTCCTTAACCTTTCCAATAATAATGGCCTAGCGCCTATTATAACCAAAAAATGCGGTAGTTCACCGCCGAATACTTGCCTGCGGCGAATTAACCGACCCAATCCGGCCTGTGAGGTGACTCACATAACGGATATATAACGGATTGATCCCCGCTGAATCGATAAAGTCTTCGCCGGTGCCACCGATAACCGATGCAGGGCGGAGTGTACAGCCTCTGCCGGGTGATTTGTATTCATCAACATCTGAAAATGCAGGGGCGGAGCTATGTTGAAAACCATGAGCGTCAAGGTTGGATTACTGACCTGGCTGATCGTGATGACCATTATTTTATTTATTGTCGGTGGTATCGGCATTCGTACCATTCAGCAAAGTTCACGTTCCCTGCAAGCCATTAACCAGGTTCAGGGCGAGGAGCTGGGCCTGTTATCCCGCAGCTATAACGCTTCGCTCAGGGCGCGCACAGAGGCGTCACTGGCGGTAAGGCAGTATGAGACCGGCCTTATCAACGAAGCCCAGGCATCGACGGCCAATGTCAAGGCGTTGGCCAAGCTGGCCGACCAAGATATGGCGGCGTTTCTGGCGACCGGTTCGGTGACCGCCGAGGGCGCCAGGCGCGCCCAGCAGCTGAACCTGGTGTATCAGCGTTATAATGAACAGGGCGTCAAGCCCGTCATGGTCGCCCTGAATAATGCGAATCCGGACGGGTATTATCAGGTGCTGGAGACGCAGCTTACTCCGCTCAGCCTGGAGATGGATAAGGCGCTGGACACTTTTCAGCACTATGCGCTGCAGACCGGGCAGCAGATCCAGCGTGACGCCGCCGATGCCGCCCGTATCCAGTTGATGCTGACGATTGTCGCCTGTGTGCTGGCCCTGGTGTTGTCGGTGATAGCCTGGCTGGCGGTGCGCAGATTTATCCTGCGTCCGCTGGATGGCGCCATTGTCCATCTGGAACATATTGCCGCCGGCTCGCTGTATTATCCGGTGAGCGCCAGTAAAGCCACCGAGCTGGCGCGTCTGAACAATGCGCTGTCGTTGATGCAGGATGCGCTGGCCGGCACCGTGAGCGAGGTGCGTGTGGCGGGCGGCCAAATCGATACCGGCACGCGGGAATTGGCCCAGGGCAATACCCATCTTTCCCAGCGGACAGAAGCCTCCGCCGCGGCGCTTGAACAGACGGCGGCGAGTATGGAGCAGCTGACCCAGACGGTGAAACTGAATGCCGAGCATGCCCGTCAGGCCCATGAGCTGGCCAGGGCGGTGTCCGATACCGCCGACAAGGGGAGCGAGGTGGTCTGTTACGTGATTGAAAAGATGCAGGCGATTACCGCGAGTTCGCGTCGTATCGCCGATATCCTGGGCGTGATTGACGGTATTGCGTTCCAGACCAATATCCTGGCGCTGAACGCGGCGGTGGAAGCGGCGCGCGCCGGCGAGCAGGGCAGGGGATTTGCGGTGGTGGCCGGGGAGGTGCGTAACCTGGCCCATCGCAGCGCGGAGGCGGCGAAGGAGATCAAGGGGTTGATCCAAGAGTCGCAGGGGCGGGTTAACGAGGGGTCGGAGATGGCCCATACCGCCGGCGAGACCATGGATGAAATTTCCGAGGAAGTGATGCGGGTGACCAAGCTGATGCGTGAGATTTCCAATGCCACCGATGAGCAGAGCCGCGGCATTGAACAGATTAGCCTGGCGGTGTCGCAGATGGACGCGGTGGCGCAGCAGAACGCCTCGTTGGTGGAGGAATCAAGCGCGGCGACGCGTTCGCTGCAGGCGCAGTCGCAGCAGTTGGCGAAGAGTATGGCGGTGTTTCAGCTTGAGGAGGTGGCGGCAGTGGCGGAAGAAGTGAGTGACGTGGAGGCGGCGGCCTGAAGGTGTAGTACCGCTGATCTGGCGTTGGCGCGTGCTCCCTTGGACATATCTGTGTTGAGTTCGGCGTTGGCGGGCAGATATGGTCCGGCCATCATATTGGGCACCCGTGAATATGGATGTCGCCACGGCGGGGGGGTGTAGCTTGCGGCGGGGGTTATGTCGTTGCGGTAAGGTTTATGATGCCGCGGTGAGGGTTATGTCGTTGCGGTAAGGTTTATGATGCCGCGGTGAGGGTTATGTCGTTGCGGTAAGGTTTATGATGCCGCGGTGAGGGTTATGTCGTTGTGGTAAGGTTTATGATGCCGCGGTGCAGGTTTCGCTTGCCGTGCGTTCGGTGGTTATATGCAGTGCCGGGTGCCGGCAAGCGACAAAGAGGCCGTACCGCGACGGCCTCCTTGACCTCCGCGCGGCCGGCAGATCGTGCGCCGCTGCGCGGTTCCCGGCAGCGCTGCATCCCGGCTTTTTGGACCGCCCGATATGCGCTCCCAGCGCAATCCGGGCTTTCGCCGCTCCCGGCGGCTCATCCAGCCGCGATGCGCGCCGCCGGCGCACTCTATGCCGGCATCACGTCAACACCATCGCCTGTGAGCAAATCGGCGTTTTGGGGTTCTTAGCGGTATGCGCTTACCGGGAAAACTATCAGTATTCATTTTTTTAGTGGCTGATGGCTGAAAGCGTATTTTTTACTGCTAAAACTTAACGCTGAATGATGAATGTTTTACTGTTCGACTGCATAACGATAACGGGTAAGGGCATGTCTGAATAACCGGTTTTTCGCTGCGCCAGCTGTATTCCCTACTCGTTGCATCCCATAATAGTTAGTCCTATGCCGACGCCTGACCTTATCCTAAGCAACAGCGCCGCTATCGCTTCATAACATGCAGTACGAACAGCGACATGTGGACCGGCATAAAGCGCGCTGACGGCGCCTGTGCCCCCGGCATGAGCCGCCGGGAGCGGCGAAAGGCCCGGTGGCGCCGGGAGCGCTAACCGGGCCGGTGCATAACGGGGGCATGGGCGGCGGAAGGCATCGCGCAGCGACGCGCGACCTGCCGGGCGCGCGGAGGTCAAGGAGGCCGTCGCGGTACGGCCTCTTTGTCGCTTGCCGGCACCGGGCACGCCATATAACCACCGAACGCACGGCAAGCGAAACCCGCACTGCGGCAACATAAGCCCCCCGCAAGCGCCAGCGAAATCCCAGCCAAAGCTGGCCGCTTTCCATTTAAATGCAGGCAAATGCAGGCGAAAAGGTTCGTCTATCTCTGTTACGGCGTGCTGTATACGCAGCAGCCCTAATGGGCGCGCTCTCCCTTGAACACGTCTGCTTTGAGATGAGTGTTGGCGGGCCTAGCGCGCCATGGGGCGCTCGGTCGGGCGGGAAAAGCACGCCCGATTCGACCCCATTGGCACGGTCTCCCTTGAACACGTCTGCGTTGAGTTCGGTGTTGGCGGGCCTAGCATGCCATGGGGCCTCGGTCGGGCGGGAACACCACGCCCGATTCGACCCCATTGGCACGGTCTCCCTTGAACACGTCTGCTTTGAGATGAGTGTTGGCGGGCATACCATGCCATGGGGCCTCGGTCGGGCGGGAACACCACGCCCGATTCGACCCCATTGGCACGCTCTCCCTTTAACACGTTTGCTTTGAGATGGGTGTTGGCGGGCCTACCGCGCCATGGGGCCTCGGTCGGGCGGGAACACCACGCCCGATTCGACCCCATCGGCACGGTCTCCCTTTAACACGTTTGCTTTGAGATGAGCGTTGGCGGGCCTACTGCGCCATGGGGCCTCGGTCGGGCGGGAACACCACGCCCGATTCGACCCCATTGGCACGGTCTCCCTTGAACACGTCTGCTTTGAGATGAGTGTTGGCGGGCCTACCGCGCCATGGGGCCTCGGTCGGGCGGGAACACCACGCCCGATTCGACCCCATCGGCACGCTCTCCCTTTAACACGTCTGCGTTGAGTTCAGCGTTAGCGGACCTGCCGTGCCGCGAGGCGTGGTTATTATTCGTCGGGGAAATCGCGCATAAAGCGCTCAGCGTCGTTGACCATGGATTCGGTGCCGACAAAGAACGGCGAACGCTGGTGGAGCTGTTGCGGCACGATATCCAGGATGCGGTTTTTGCCGTCGCTGGCCTTGCCGCCGGCCTGTTCGGCCAGGAACGCGACCGGGTTGCATTCATACAGCAGGCGCAGTTTGCCCTGCGGATGCGTGGCGGTGCTGGGATAAAGGTAGATGCCGCCCTTGAGCAAATTGCGGTGGAAGTCGGATACCAGCGAGCCGATGTAGCGGGAAGTGTAGGGGCGGTGAGTGGCCTCGTCCATCTCCTGGCAGTATTTGATGTATTTTTTAACGCCGTTGGGGAACTTGATGTAGTTGCCTTCGTTAATGGAATACATATTGCCGGTGGCCGGGAAGCGTACGCTTTCGTGGGAGAGGCAAAATACGCCGATGGAAGGATCGTAGGTAAAAGCGTGGACCCCGCAGCCGGTGGTATAAACCAGCATGGTGGACGAGCCGTATACTACGTAACCCGCTGCGACCTGCTTGCTGCCGGGCTGGAGGAAATCCTCGAGCGTCACCGGCGTGCCCACCGGCGTGACCCGGCGGTAGATGGAAAATATCGTGCCTACCGAGACGTTGACATCGATATTGGATGAGCCGTCCAGCGGGTCCATCAGCACGACATATTTGCCGCTGGTGGAGCGCTCGCCGTCAAAAATAACGATTTCGTCTTCTTCTTCGGAAGCAATGCCCGCTACCTGTCCGCGCGCCTTCAGCGCCGCTTTTAATTTTTCATTGGCAAACAGGTCGAGTTTCATCTGCACTTCGCCCTGGATATTGGATACGCCGCTGGTGCCGAGGATATCCACCAAACCCGCTGTATTAATATCGCGGTGAATGATCTTCGCCCCTAATTTTATCGCGGAGAGTAACGCGGTAAGTTCACCGGTGGCATGTGGAAATTCGTGCTGTTTCTCTACGATAAATTCGCCTAACGTTTTCATATCACTTTCCCTGGATCCAAAGAATGACCATGTTGCTAAGGATGAAAAGCGGTACAATCGATTTTCACTGACCAATTTCACTGACCGATTTCACTGACCGAGTAACAGTCCGGTTAACCTGACAGAGCTAACACTCATCGATTTGCCGCTTACGTATGTAATGCAGTTTAGCTTAAACGAATGCGAGTACATCATCAAATCCGTTTATATCAGTCGGCCGCAGCGGTAGAATGAGCCGCAGTTCGTGTTAAAAAATGGAAAAATTATGCGCATACACATTCTCGGGATCTGCGGCACATTTATGGGTGGGCTGGCGATGCTGGCGCGCGCGTTGGGGCATGAAGTGACCGGGTCCGATGATAACGTCTATCCCCCGATGAGCACGCTGCTGCAGGATCAGGGCATTGTGCTGATCAAGGGTTACGATCCGGCGCAGCTGACGCCCGAGCCGGAACTGGTCATTATCGGTAATGCGATGAGCCGCGGCAATCCCTGTGTGGAAGCGGTACTGGAGCGGGGTATTCCTTACATGTCCGGCCCGCAGTGGCTGCACGATCGCGTGCTGCAGCAGCGTTGGGTGATAGCGGTGGCCGGCACCCATGGCAAAACCACCACCGCCGGCATGGTAACCTGGATCCTGGAGGAGTGCGGCTATCAGCCGGGGTTCGTGATAGGCGGCGTGCCGGGGAATTTTACCGTTTCCGCACGTTTAGGCGACGGCGCGTTTTTCGTGGTGGAAGCGGATGAATACGATTGTGCGTTTTTTGATAAGCGTTCCAAATTTGTCCATTATTGCCCGCGCACCCTGATTCTTAATAACCTTGAGTTCGATCATGCGGATATTTTTGACGATCTGAAAGCCATCCAAAAACAGTTCCACCATCTGGTCAGGCTGGTGCCCGGCAAAGGGAAAATCATCCTGCCCGATAACGACCCGCATCTGAAGCAGGTGATGGCGATGGGCTGCTGGAGCGAGCAGGAATATGTCGGTGAGGAAGGCAGCTGGCGGGCGAAAAAAAGCGCGGCGGACGCCAGCCGGTTCCAGGTCTTCCTGCAAGGCGAGCTGATGGGCGACGTGCAGTGGGATCTGGTGGGCGAGCACAATATGCATAATGGCCTGATGGCGATTGCCGCCGCCCGTCACGTGGGGGTGCAGCCGGCCGATGCCTGCCGGGCGTTGGGATCCTTTATCAATGCCCGCCGTCGTCTTGAGCTTAAAGGGACTGCCAACGGCGTGAAACTCTATGATGATTTCGCTCACCATCCCACGGCAATCCTGGCGACCCTAGCCGCGTTGCGCAGTAAAGTTGGCGGTACCGCGCGTATTCTGGCGGTGCTGGAACCGCGCTCCAACACCATGAAAATGGGCTTGAATAAAAATGAGCTGGCGCCTTCGCTGGGCCGCGCCGACGAGGTATTTTTATTCCAGCCCCAGCATATTCCCTGGCAGGTGAGCGAGGTGGCGGAGGCGTGCGTACAGCCGGCGCATTGGAGCGCCGATGTCGATACGCTGGTGGAAATGATTGTCAAGACGTCGCAACCGGGCGATTACATTCTGGTGATGAGCAACGGCGGCTTCGGCGGCATTCATGAAAAACTGCTGGCGCAGTTAAACCTGAAAGCCGGCCTGGCGGTGTAGGCGCCGTGCGCAAGCCAAAAAAAACCCCCGCAAGCGGGGGAAAAGGTTCGCCGGATAGGACGACGAGAGGGAATCGGCTGTCCGCGTCTTGGGTTATTACTGGACACAGGAATAACTGAGGGCGACGACGGCATAACCGCTTTGACTTCTGGAGTAAACTCTTTCTGCACTGCGTTATTGATTATTGTTTCAAGCCTTGACGAACCCGCCGGCTTTCAGCAATTCAGCCCAGGGCGCGGCGGCAAGTCGCTGCCGGTGCCCTCCATCCATGCGCTTATTTATACAACTCGGCCGTGGCGTGCCAGGTATCATTTTCACGGGCTTCCGTGATGTGGTATGCCGTTGCGCCTTTGGCTTGAGCAGCTTGATTCAGCGCCTGATGGATGTCGGAAGGCGCACCCGCGATCCCGCCTACGCTTACGGTGCCGAACGAATGCAAGCCGCTGGCCTGATCCTGCGAGATTGATTCTGCGGCGAAGGCGCCGAAAGATAAGGCTGACATTACGGTCATCAGTGATACTGCGGTTTTAATTTTCATGTTTTATACCTCTACTATTCTTTTGACTGACGTTCTTCATGCTGTTCTTTATTGCTGACAACAGGATGTAAAACGTGATGTTCATCACGAAACAAAGTATACACTAGTAACGGCAGGTATTAGTAGTTTGCTCATAATTTATTATGAAACTTTATTTCTGTACTTTCGCATGATATAAGAAAAAGCTATTAAAAGTGGTTGAATAATATACAATTAATGTTAAATAATTGTAATTTCAATCAGATAGCGGTTTTTAGCCAAACGTGCTGTCTGGCCGGCTTCCGGCGGTGGAAACCGCCGCGGTGAAACCCTAGAGAGAATATTAGCGGGGCTTAGGGCCACAAAGGCAGCATCATTTGTGGCGTGATGACGCTTTTGCAGCGGCATAAAAGAGATGAAAAGCACGAATGTTAGGCGCTGGCGTTATAAAGCGCCCGATCGTCGGCTTAGAGTTCCTGTTCAAACAGAATAAGGATGGCTTCGTAAAGCTGCTTTACGCTAAAACCCTTGGCGGGGGTGGTAAAGATCGTATCGTCCCCGGCTATGGTGCCCAGGATGCCTTCGGATTTACCCAGGGAATCCAGCAGCCGCGCGATAAGCTGGGCGGCGCCGGGACTGGTATGGATAACGATAACCGCGTCGTTGTGATCGACATCCAGCACCAGGTTTTTCAGCGGACTGCTGGTGGTGGGCACGCCCAGTTCCGCCGGCAGGCAATAGACCATTTCCATCTTCGCGTTGCGGGTCCTTACCGCGCCGAATTTAGTCAGCATCCTTGATACCTTGGACTGGTTAATATTTTCAAATCCCTGTTCTTGCAATGCAAAAACGATTTCACCTTGGGAGCTGAATTTCTCTTCCTTAAGCAAGGCCTTAAAAGCTTTCACCAGTTCTTCTTGTTTAAAGTGGTTGCGCATATTTTCCCAAACCAGTAGCCAGTATTGTACGACGAATTATGCATAAATTTGCATTTTTATGCAATAACAATGCGCAGCCACCGCCAGGATGGCCAAATTAAGTCGGCAAAACAATCAGCTTAGCAATATCTATTCAAACCGACCATGACCGGGCTCCCATATTTCATGGCCGTTAAAAGTAAAGAGAATGTTATTAATTTGATGTTGTTTTAACCATTGCTGTCGGTGTAGTGTGGACGCTAACCACGGGTATTGAACGGCGGCGACAGGCATTATCCGGTGAGGTCATCCGGCATGGGAATTCGGGCGGCTAATAGGGATAAAAAAGGGAAGTTAATGCGTCAATTCTCAAATTTGCGATCGCTGATTTGTTTTTACCCGTTTATGTCTCTATGATCATAACCAGATGATTTGACGGCATTTAATTTTTCCTATAATAATAAGGAGATTAGAATGAAAGTCGCAGTTCTCGGCGCAGCGGGTGGCATAGGCCAGGCCCTTGCCCTGTTGCTCAAAACCCAGCTCCCTCCAGGTTCAGAACTCTCTCTTTATGACATCGCCCCCGTAACGCCCGGCGTGGCGGTCGATCTCAGCCATATTCCCACCGCGGTCAAGATTAAGGGCTTTAGCGGCGAGGACGCAACCCCCGCCTTGGCAGGGGCGGACATCGTTCTTATTTCCGCCGGCGTGGCGCGTAAGCCCGGCATGGATCGCGCCGATCTGTTTAACGTCAATGCGGGCATTGTACGCAACCTGATCAACCAGGTGGCGAAAGCCTGTCCCACGGCGTTAATCGGCATTATCACCAATCCCGTCAATACCACCGTGGCGATTGCCGCTGAAGCGCTGAAGAAAGCCGGGGTGTATGACAAACGCAAGCTTTTCGGCGTCACTACCCTGGATATCATCCGTTCCAATACTTTTGTCGCCGAGCTGAAAGGCTTGCGGCCCGAGGACGTGGAAGTGCGTGTGATTGGCGGCCATTCCGGCGTCACTATCCTGCCTTTATTGTCACAGGTGAAAGGCGTGAGCTTCAGCGAGCAGGAAATCGCCGATCTCACCCGCCGTATCCAGAATGCCGGCACCGAGGTCGTGGAAGCGAAAGCCGGCGGCGGTTCGGCCACGTTATCAATGGGCCAGGCGGCGGCGCGGTTCGGCTTGTCGTTGGTGCGCGCCATGCAGGGTGAAGCCGGCGTGGTGGAATGCGCGTACGTTGAAGGGGACGGCGAATTTACCCGTTTCTTTGCCCAACCGCTGTTGTTGGGCAGACAAGGGCTGGAAGAACGTCAATCCATCGGTACCTTGAGCGCGTTCGAACAGCAGGCGCTGGAACAGATGAAGGATGTGCTGAAGAAAGATATCGAACTGGGCGAAAAATTCATCAATCAGTAGCCTGTACGCCGCGACCCGGAACCCTGGGCCGCGGCTGTTAGCGATCGCCATCGCACGTGCCGGCGGTGGGACGCGCCGGTCATCTGCCGGCCTCCGACCCTTTCCCCTTCATTTGGTCCCTTCTTCATCAGGTTAAACGTATTTTACCCCAGCTTATGTGGACATGTTTTTCATCATTTACCAGCATGTCTTATCGGCGATTTCTGCAATTAAAAATGCGTTTTTCCTGCCGCCAGGTTAATTGCCTTACTTAATTATTCTATTGATAAATAGTGTTTATTTTCAGTTTATGGGATAAAAACCAACCACGATCTCATTTTTACATCCGTTGTAGCGCTTACTGCTTTTTTTGTGTTGTAATTGACGTAACGGCAAGCCGTAATGGCTAAACTGCAAAAGCGAACCTATAACGGAACCGTGCCTGGGTAAGACCGCTGCGTTAAAAGGGTTTTACAGGTATTGCGGAATGGAGATAACGAGAGTTATTACCAGACAAGGAGGGAAACGATGGCACTAAAAAAGGAATGGATAGCCACGCATGAACTGATAGGCGTCGGTGGGTTGCCTAAAACGCGCCAAGGGCTGAACCGGCGGGCGCGCGAAGAAGGCTGGCATAAAAGGCGACGCGAAGGGGCACGCGGCAAGGCTGTGGAATATGCATGGCAAAGCCTGCCCGACACGGTAAAAAAAACGCTGTCGCTCCGTTCCGGTACTGCTGAATATAAGGTCTCGCAGCAGGAACCTTCTTCCACCTGGCTGGAAATTCACCGACAGCTCTCCTGCGCGGAACGCGACTTCGTGGTGTCGTTTATTTTAAGGGAGGGCGTTTTAAACCTGTTAAAACGCCTGGATTATCCCGATGAATCCCTGGCGGGACTCGATCGGGAGTAGGAGGGTAAGACCGGCGCGCCCGGGGGCGTATTCCGGCCTGGTTTACTGTCAGCGGGAGCGTATCAGGCTTTTTCTGTCAACCAACTGATTCGTCTTCGGATCAATGTAACGGCTGGGCCAGATTTCCAGTGGGTGTATGCCCAAGGCATTCCCTATAAGCCATTCGCCTTTCGGCCATGGGCGGGTCATGGCGTTCGCCAGGGTTGACGAACTCAAGCCTGCATCCCGAGAGACGGCCGCAAGCGTGGTGCCGCGTTTACGTAACGCTGCAATGATATCGGCGGAGTGCCAATCTTTTATCCTTTCACACATATTCAATCCCTTGCTGCTCACTGAGGGTAGGTAAATGCACTAATTAGCATAAGTAAGTAACCCGTAGTTGATTTCACTATGCCACCGGAAAATTTATAGCACATTTTTTCCTAAAGTTTTTCCACCATTTTCTCAATGATGTCAAATTTTGCTATGGACGTCCCTTTTTGGAATGCAAAAGATATGAAAAAAGCCTGGTTTAAGACCTGTGAACTCATTGGTGTAGCCAAGCTTCCGGGTACCCGGCAAGGCATTACCGCGCGGGCACGGCGGGAAAACTGGATCCGCCGTCCGGTCGTGGGCGTGCAGGGAAAAGGCCTGGAATTCGCCATTGAGAGTTTACCAGCCGAAGTGCAACAAGAGCTCACCAGCCGGCAAATGCAGGAAACGCCCGTTGCCGAATACCTGATCAATCCCGCGCGCAAGGCGCCGGAAAAAGACCCTCTCGGGGCCTGGATGGCTATATATCAGCAATTTCAACCGGAGGAACGGGATGAGGTCATCAGCCTGGTGTTGCGCGAGGGGATTACGGGGTTTCTGACGCGCCTGGGCATGACGCCCAAGCGCTGATAATCACCGGGAACGGATTTGCCGGCGGGTTTCCCGCTATCGGCCGCCGGTTTCCTAAAATTGCCGTTGCACCGCCAGGTGCGCCAGGCTTTCCAGCGCCTGGCGAAAAGGGGTCGGCTCCAGGCAGGCGAGGCAGGTGATGGCGTTATCCGCTTCCGCTTCCGCACGCTGCCGGGTGTACTCGAGGGAACCGCACTGATGCATGGTTTCCAGTACCGCGTCGAGCAGGTGGCGGCCGTTGCCCTGGATAATGGCCTCGCGGATCATCGCCGCCTGCCGCGCGTCCCCGTGGCGCATGGCATGCAGCAGCGGCAGGGTGGGCTTGCCTTCATTCAGGTCGTCGCCGGTGTTTTTGCCCAGGGTCTTGCCGTCGGCGCCGTAATCCAGCAGATCATCGATTAGCTGGAAGGCGGTGCCCAGGTAACGGCCGTAATCCCGCAGGGCGTTTTCCTGCTCGGGGGTGGCGCCGGCCAAAATGGCGGAAGATTGCGCCGCCGCCTCGAACAGGCGGGCCGTCTTGCTGTAAATCACCCGCATGTAGCTCTCGATGCTGATATCGGGATCGTTGCAGTTCATTAACTGTAATACTTCGCCTTCGGCAATGACGTTAACCGCCTCCGACATCAGCGCCAGGACCCGCAGCGATTCCAGGCCGGTCATCATCTGGAAGGCGCGCGTGTAGATAAAATCCCCCACCAGGACGCTGGCGGCATTGCCGAACGCCGCGTTGGCCGTGGCCTTGCCCCGGCGCATATCGGATTCGTCAACCACGTCGTCATGCAATAAGGTGGCGGTATGGATAAATTCAATCAGCGCCGCCACGGTCACATGCTTTTTGCCGTCGTAATGCAAGGCCCTGGCCGCCAGCACGGCTATCATCGGGCGGATGCGCTTGCCCCCGCCGCTGATGATGTAGTGGCCAAGCTGATTGATAAGCGCGACTTCGGAGTTCAACTGCTCGAGGATAATCGCGTTGACGTCCGCCATATCATGTGCGGTAAGTTCTGTAATTTGATCAAGGTTCATTATTGTCTTTAGGCTTTATTTTAACCGTTAGATAGTAACGCTGCTCATGGGGCCAGATGGTAGAAACTGTGTTACTGATTGTACTTGAAAAATGCCAGAGATAAATGCCGGTGAAGAAACTGCGCTTTTTTCGTCTCCTGTATGTATTCTGCACTTGTCATAGGGCGCTTTTTTGCGTAGAATTCGCGCCCTATTGTGAATATTTATAGCGCACTGTGGACGAATCTAAGTTGAGTGCGCGGAAAGCGGAGTTTTTTATGTACGCGGTTTTCCAAAGTGGTGGTAAACAACACCGGGTCAGCGAAGGTCAGACTGTTCGCCTTGAAAAGCTGGACATCGCAACGGGTGAAACCGTTGAATTCGACCAGGTGATGATGATTGCCAACGGTGATGACATTCAGATCGGCGTTCCTTTCGTCAATGGCGGAAAGATTCAAGCTGAAGTAGTTGCCCATGGTCGTGGCGATAAAGTGACGATTGTTAAATTTCGTCGCCGTAAGCACTATCGTAAGCAACAAGGCCATCGTCAGTGGTTCACTGACGTGAAAATTACCGGTATCGGCGCCTAACAGGGGAGCACACTCATGGCACACAAAAAGGCTGGCGGCTCGACTCGTAACGGTCGCGACTCAGAAAGTAAACGCCTGGGCGTCAAACGCTTCGGCGGCGAAGCTGTTTTAGCAGGCAGCATCATCGTTCGCCAGCGTGGAACTAAATTCCACCCCGGCACCAACGTTGGTTGCGGTAAAGACCACACTCTGTTTGCTTTGGCTACTGGTAAAATCCAGTTCGAAGTTAAAGGACCGAAAAACCGCAAGTTTGTCAGCATCGTAGCAGCTGAATAAATTTTCCGTTTTTTGCTGGCCGCGGCTCCGATAGCCCGGCCCAGGCAACACGTCCCGATAACAGAGCAAAGCCCCGCAATTCTTGCGGGGCTTTTTACTTTTCTTTCCGGCCACGTTTCGCGTTAAACACTCATGAAGACAAATCAGCAGGCGGGACAGCAGGCAGGGGTGGGCATCATGCTGGCGCTCACCACCGCAATGTGCTGGGGGGCGTTGCCCATCGCCATGAAACAGGTGCTCACCGACATGGAGCCGTATACCGTGGTCTGGTACCGTTTCATCATGGCGGGTATCGGTCTGGCCGTCATCCTGGCGCCGCGTCGCCAACTGCCGTCATTAACGCTGTTTTTGCGCTGGCGCTGGCTGATGATGCTGGTTATCGCCACCGCGGGCTTGCTGGGCAACTTTATTTTCTTCAGTTCGTCGCTGCAATACCTTAGCCCGACCGCGTCGCAGGTCATCGGCCAGCTTTCGCCGGTGGGCATGATGTTCGCCAGCGTGCTGATCCTTAAGGAACGCATGCGCGGCACCCAGATTATCGGGGCGTTGATGCTGATAAGCGGCCTGGTGATGTTTTTTAATACCAGCCTGCTGGAGATCTTTACCCGGCTGACCGACTACACCCTGGGGGTGATCCTGGGGGTTTGCGCGGCGACGGTCTGGGTCTGTTACGGCGTGGCGCAAAAGGTTCTGCTGCGCCGGCTGGCCTCGCAACAGATCCTGTTTTTACTGTATGTTTTGTGTACAATAGCCTTATCCGTCGTGGCCAAGCCCGCGGCGGTGATGCACCTAAGCTTGTGGCAGGTTGCCTGCCTGGTATTTTGCGGTGCCAATACATTGGTTGGTTACGGCGCGCTGGCGGAAGCCATGGCGCGCTGGCAGGCGGCGCAGGTCAGCGCTATCGTCACGCTGACGCCCCTGTTCACCTTACTTTTTTCGGATTTGCTGTCACTGGCCTGGCCGGATTATTTCGCTGCTCCGGCGCTGAATATTGTCGGTTATCTGGGCGCGTTTGTCGTGGTGGCGGGTGCGATGTTTTCTGCGGCGGGCCATCGGCTCCTGCCCGTGCGGGCCAACACAGGACCGGTGCTGCCCATTAAGCCGCCCGGCAAATGAATTACGGAGAGTTTCCATGAAGTTTGTAGATGAGGCCGCCATCGTGGTGGTCGCGGGCGACGGCGGCAACGGTTGCGTCAGTTTCCGGCGGGAAAAATATATTCCTAACGGCGGTCCTGACGGCGGCGACGGCGGGGACGGCGGCGATGTCTATCTGCTGGCGGACCGGAACCTGAACACCCTGATCGATTATCGCTTCGAGAAATCCTTCCGCGCTGAACGCGGTCAAAACGGCCAAAGCCGGGACTGCACCGGCAAACGCGGCAAGGACATTACCATCAAAGTCCCGGTGGGCACCCGTATCCTCGACCAGGGCACCGGTGAAACCATGGCCGACATGACCCGCCATGAGCAACGCGTCATGGTGGCGAAAGGCGGTTTCCACGGCTTGGGCAACGCGCGCTTTAAATCTTCCATTAACCGCGCCCCGCGCCAGAAAACCGACGGCACCAAGGGCGAAAACCGCGAACTGCAGCTCGAGCTGCTGCTGCTGGCCGATGTCGGCATGCTCGGTCTGCCCAATGCCGGCAAATCGACGTTTATCCGCGCGGTGTCCGCCGCCAAACCCAAGGTGGCCGATTATCCCTTCACCACCCTGGTGCCGAGCCTTGGCGTGGTGCGCATGGATAATGAGCAGAGCTTTGTGGTCGCCGATATCCCCGGCCTGATTGAGGGCGCGTCCGAAGGCGCCGGCCTGGGCATTCGTTTCCTGAAACACCTTGAGCGCTGCCGGGTGCTGCTGCACCTGATCGATCTCGCCCCCATCGATGAATCGGATCCCATCGAAAACGCCCGGATCATCGTCAAGGAGCTTGAGCGCTACAGTGAAAAGCTGGCCGCCAAGCCGCGCTGGTTGGTATTTAATAAGATCGACCTGCTCGACCCCGAAGAAGCGGATCGCCGGGCCAAGGCCATAGCCGCGGCGCTCGGCTGGCAGGAACAGTTTTATATTATTTCCGCCGCCAGCCAGCAGGGCGTTAAAGCGCTGTGCTGGGACGTGATGGCCTTCATTAACAGCCATCCCCACGATCTGCCGGCTGAAGAGGCCGCCGCCCCGGTCAAGGTTGAGTTTATGTGGGATGACTATCACCGCGAACAGCTGGAAAAAACCGAGATCGTCGCTGAAGAGGACGATCTGGACGATGATGATTGGGATGAAGATGATGAAGAAGGCGTGGAATTTATCTATCACCGCTGACGGTTCTGGATTTGCCGCGATCCTGCACGGGTTGCATTAATACGCGCCCGGGCGGCCTCACCGCCGCTACAACGCCCCTACCGCTGTTTGCGGGGGGGCGTTTTTTTATGGACGAGGGGGGCGCCAATCAGTTGTTTTGATAGATATCTTTATATAACCGGCTTTCGAAACGTACCAGGGGAATGCGCCTGGCCTTTTGATCCTCGGGCGGCACCGCGTATCCCGAGAGATACTGCACAAAAGCCATGCGCTGGCCGCTGACGGTGGTGATAAAGCCCGCCAGGTTATAAACCCCCTGCAACGAGCCGGTTTTGGCCGAGACTTTACCGTCCACGCCCGCCTCGTGCAGCCCGGCGCGATACATCAGCGTGCCGTCATATCCCGCCAGCGGCAGCATGGAGATGAAATCCAGGGTTTGGTCATGCTGGCCGATATATTGCAGCACCTGCATCATGGTGGCCGGTGAAATCAGATCGTGGCGCGATAAGCCGGAACCGTCGACGATAATGGTATTGCCCAGATCGATGCCGGCCTGCTGGCGCAGGATTTGCCGTACCGCGTCCGAACCGGCGCGCCAGGTGCCGGGCACCTTGAAACGCTCGCGGCCGATGGTGCGAAATACCGTATCGGCAATCATGTTATCGGATTTCTTCAGCATCACCCGCAGCAAATCATGCAGGGGCGCGGAATACGTCTGCGCCAGTATCTTGCCCGGCGCGCCGGGAACGGTTTGACGCAGCAGGGTGCCCGCCACCTCGATACCCGCTTCTTTCAGCTCGCTTTTCAGGATGGCTCCCGCATAGCTTGCGCCATCCTGGATGGCAAACGCCAGCGGCAGGGGTTCGGCGCGCTGGGGCAGGCAGCCGGTCAGGGTAAAGCGGTTCAGCTCGCCCGGCACCACGTCCAGCTCGCAATATTGTGCCTCGGGGGACCCTTTCGCCAGGGTGCGTACCTGGCTGTACATCTGCACCGGGTAATACGAGGCCACGCGGATAAACGCATTATCGCCGGCCTTGGGCGCGCTGTAGAGCGAAACGGAGAAGCAGTTGCGATCGACGATGGCCGCGCCCGGCGGCGCGCTGAAGCATTGGGTCAAGTCATTCCACGGCCATCCCGGGGCTTTATCGTGGCTGGCGAAGGCGGAGGTGTCGATGAGCAGATTGCCCGAAACCTGGCGGATGCCCTGCTTGCGCAGTTCGGCGACCATATTGCGCAACTGCTGGCGCCCCAGGGTCGGATCGCCGCTAAAACGGGCGATCAGGTTGCCGCGCAGCACGCCGTTGCCGACCGTGCCGTCGCTTTCCAGGGTGGTGCTGAAACGATAGGCCGGCCCCAGTTGCAACAATGCCGCCAGCGCGGTGATCACTTTCTGGGTACTGGCCGGCAGGGCCATCTGCTGGCTGTGATAATCAATGGCCGGCGTGGGGGCGCCGATTTTTTGTGCAATCAATGCCAGGTTGGCGCCGTCGGGTAACAGTTCCGTATAATTTTCCACCGGCGCGCCGTGCGCGGACAGCATAATAACGCCGGTCAATCCTGTGAGTATTCCTACAAAACGCATAATATTGTGCAACGGCAAAGTAACGTGGTGCCATACTACGGTGCAAACAGGGTTAAAGTAAACGATGACCCATCGGGAACTCTGGGTTAAAATACGTATCAAAATGCAAACCAAGACTGACCAGGCTCGTTGCGCCAGGTGCGGTTTTTTTTGCTTTTCGCTTAGGTGGTAGCGCAAACGGCTACGCCGTGACAACATTCAGTACCGTCAGGACGGCGACTATTTTAGCAGGATGTATTCATTTAGAGGTATTGCCATGACACCAATTCCGATGACTTTGCGTGGTGCCGATAAGCTGCGGGAAGAGCTCGAGTTTTTGAAAAGCGTCCGCCGCCCGGAAATTATCAAGGCCATCGCCGAGGCTCGCGCGCACGGCGATCTGAAGGAAAACGCGGAATACCATGCCGCGCGCGATCAGCAAGGGTTCTGCGAAGGCCGTATCCAGGAAATCGAAGCGAAGCTGTCCAACGCGCAGATTATCGATGTCACCAAGATGTCGGCCGGCGGCCGGGTGATTTTTGGCGCTACGGTCACTATCCAGAACCTGGAAAACGAAGACGAGCAGACCTATCGCATCGTTGGCGACGACGAGGCCGATTTTAAACAAAATCTTATTTCCATCAATTCCCCCATGGCGCGGGGTCTGGTCGGCAAGGAAGTCGGCGATATCGCCCTGATCCGGACACCCGGCGGCGATGTGGAATATGAGATTTTGCAGATAGAATATCTTTAATACGCTGAAAAAGCGGAATGAGATGATTTGTAAAGAAAGGAAAAAGGCCGTAAGCGGCCTTTTCCTCTATCGGGGAACATGGCACCTTTTCAGCAGAAAAGGTGTATTCAGCGCGGTAAAGTGATTTTATGGTCTTTACCCGGCCGGTACAGAACCAGGACGCCGCCGATGGCCTGCACGTTAACGGCGCCGGTTTCACGCACGATGGCATCCGCGATAAGCGTTTTGGTCTCGCGTTCTTCCGCGGCAATTTTCACTTTGATAAGCTCATGATGTTCAAGAGCCTGTTCAATTTCTGCCAGCACGCCTTCGGTCAGGCCGTTATTGCCCAGCATGACGACCGGTTTTAGCGGATGAGCCAGGCTTTTCAGGTGCTGTTTTTGCTTATTATTAAGATTCATTTGTCTTTTTTGCTTACGTTGGGATTGAAAACGGTACATTCTACCGCCATCTCATGGTTATCACCAAATCGGTCGTGATTGTATCTGGCGCACGAGTGCCCGCATCCCATCACAAATGCACTCTTTCAGGATAGTTGGAAAACACGATGACCACCAAAAAGCGTTCTGGAAGCTCCAGTCGATGGCTACAGGAACACTTTAGCGATAAATATGTTCTCGAGGCACAAAAAAAAGGACTGCGTTCGCGTGCCTGGTTTAAACTTGAAGAAATACAGCAGGGCGACAAACTGTTCAAACCGGATATGGCTGTCGTGGATCTCGGCGCCGCGCCCGGCGGCTGGTCGCAGTATGTCGCCACGCAAATTGGCAAGAAAGGGCGTATCATCGCCTGTGATATTCTCCCCATGGATCCCATCGTGGGCGTCGATTTCCTGCAAGGCGACTTTCGCGACCCGCTGGTGCTGCAGGCCTTGCTTGATAGGGTAGGCGAAAGCAAAGTACAGGTGGTCATGAGCGATATGGCCCCTAATATGAGTGGCACGCCGGCCGTTGATATTCCCAAGGCCATGTATTTAGTCGAATTGGCCTTGGAGATGTGCCGGGATGTACTGGCACCTGGCGGCAGTTTTCTGGTTAAAGTCTTTCAGGGAGAAGGTTTTGATGAATACCTGCGGGAAATTCGCTCCCTATTTACGAAGGTAAAGATTCGTAAGCCAGACGCTTCGCGCGCACGATCGCGGGAAGTGTACATTGTGGCGACAGGGCGCAAATTATAGTACCCTACGCTAATTGTTAACACCGTTGTAATATGAGGTTAATCCCTTGAGTGACATGGCGAAAAACCTGATTCTCTGGTTGGTCATCGCAGTAGTGCTGATGTCTGTATTTCAGAGCTTCGGGCCCAGCGAGTCCAATAGCCGTAAGGTGGATTACTCTACCTTTATGTCTGAATTAAATCAGGATCAGATTCGGGAAGCGCGAATTAACGGACGTGAAATTAACGTTACCAAGAAAGACAGTAACCGCTATACCACGTTTATCCCGGTCAATGATCCCAAGTTGTTGGATATCCTGCTGACCCGGAACGTTAAAGTCGTCGGTGAGCCGCCGGAAGAACCAAGCCTGCTGGCCTCGATCTTTATTTCCTGGTTCCCGATGCTGTTGCTGATAGGCGTCTGGATCTTTTTTATGCGTCAAATGCAGGGCGGCGGCGGCAAGGGGGCGATGTCCTTCGGCAAGAGCAAGGCCCGGATGCTGACTGAAGATCAGATCAAAACCACCTTTGCCGACGTTGCGGGCTGCGACGAAGCAAAAGAAGAAGTCAGCGAACTGGTCGATTACCTGCGTGAACCGAGCCGCTTTCAGAAGCTGGGCGGGAAAATCCCTAAAGGCGTGCTGATGGTCGGGCCGCCCGGGACCGGTAAAACCCTGCTGGCCAAGGCCATTGCCGGTGAAGCCAAAGTCCCGTTCTTCACCATTTCCGGCTCGGATTTCGTGGAAATGTTTGTCGGCGTCGGCGCGTCGCGTGTGCGCGACATGTTTGAACAGGCAAAGAAAGCCGCGCCATGCATCATCTTTATCGATGAAATCGATGCGGTGGGGCGCCAGCGCGGCGCGGGCTTGGGCGGCGGTCATGACGAACGCGAACAGACCCTGAACCAAATGCTGGTGGAAATGGATGGCTTCGAAGGCAATGAAGGCATCATCGTTATCGCGGCGACCAACCGTCCCGACGTGCTGGACCCGGCGTTGCTGCGTCCCGGCCGTTTTGACCGCCAGGTGGTCGTCGGCCTGCCGGATGTGCGCGGCCGTGAGCAGATCCTGAAAGTCCATATGCGCCGGGTACCGTTGTCCACTGATATGGACCCGTCGGTTATTGCCCGCGGCACCCCCGGTTTCTCGGGCGCCGATTTGGCCAACCTGGTCAATGAGGCCGCGTTGTTTGCCGCCCGGGGCAGCAAACGCGTGGTCTCGATGGTGGAATTTGAAAAGGCCAAGGATAAAATCATGATGGGCGCCGAACGCCGCTCCATGGTGATGACCGAAGCGCAAAAGGAATCCACCGCCTACCACGAGGCGGGCCACGCCATTATCGGTCGCCTGGTGCCCGAGCATGATCCGGTGCATAAGGTGACGATTATTCCGCGCGGCCGCGCGCTGGGCGTGACGTTCTTCCTGCCGGAAGGCGACGCCATCAGCGCCAGCCGCCAGAAGCTGGAAAGCCAGATCTCCACGCTGTACGGCGGCCGTCTTGCTGAGGAAATCATTTACGGCGTGCAGAAGGTTTCCACCGGCGCGTCCAACGATATCAAGGTGGCAACGTCCATTGCGCGCAATATGGTGACCCAGTGGGGCTTCTCCGAAAAGCTGGGGCCGCTGCTTTACGCCGAGGAAGAAGGCGAAGTGTTCCTGGGCCGCTCGGTGGCTAAGGCCAAGCATATGTCCGATGAGACGGCGCGTATTATCGACCAGGAGGTGAAATCCCTGATTGAACGCAACTATGCCCGGGCGCGCACTCTGCTGATGGAAAATATGGATATCCTGCATTCGATGAAGGATGCCCTGATGAAATATGAAACCATCGACGCCCCGCAAATCGACGATTTAATGGGCCGTAAAGCAGTGCGTCCGCCCGCGGGCTGGGATGATTCGCCGAGCAATCACTCCTCCGACAACGGCGGCACGCCTAAAGCGCCGACGCCGGTGGATGAACCCAACACCCCGACCGGCAACACCATGTCGGAGCAGTTCGGCAACAACTAAGCGCCTAAACAAAGCGTGGTGCCCGTACTCTCCTCCAACAGCCCCGGCTCAGCAGCCGGGGCTTTTTTATGCCTGGCCGGCCGGCGCGCGTCCCTGGTCGCGTTGTGCTCCTGCCGGTGTCCTAATGCGCATCGCAATGCTAAGATATGCCCGCGGCCGTATTCCGGCCTCTTCCCATTATGTTTTTAACGACGATGACGCCAGGACGCCGATTCGCACCACGTATTGCTCAAAGGAGAAAATCGTATGCAACTTCAGCTTGGCCAGCGCGTACTCGATCTGGGTTCCCCGCAGGTGATGGGGATCCTGAACGTCACGCCGGACTCCTTTTCCGACGGCGGCAAGTATCGCCGGCTTGACGCGGCGCTGGCCCATGCGCAGGCCATGGTTGCGGCCGGCGCGACGCTGATTGATATCGGCGGGGAATCCACCCGGCCCGGCGCCGCCCCGGTAAGCGACCAGGAAGAGGCTGACCGCGTGCTGCCGGTCGTCAGCGCGCTGGCGCAGCGGCTGGATGTGGCAATCTCGGTGGATACCTCGCGCGCGCTGGTGATGCGCGAGAGCGCGGCGGCGGGCGCCCATTTGATAAACGATATCCGCGCCCTGCGCGATCCTGGCGCCCTGGAGGCGGCCCGCGACAGCGGACTGCCGGTTTGCCTGATGCACATGCAGGGTGAACCGCGATCCATGCAGCAGGCGCCGCATTATGACGATGTCCTGGCGGAGGTAGATCGCTTTTTCGCCGGGCGTATCGCCGACTGCGTGGCGGCGGGAATCCCGAAAAACAAGCTATTGCTCGATCCGGGTTTCGGTTTCGGCAAGGATTTGGCGCATAATTACCGCCTTCTGGCCCGGGTGGGGGATTACCATCATTTCGGCCTGCCGCTCCTGGTGGGGATGTCGCGCAAATCCATGATAGGCCAACTTACCCAGGCGCCCGCGGAACAACGCGTTATCGGCAGCGTGGCCTGCGCGGTGATTGCCGCCATGCAGGGCGCGCAGATAATTCGCGTCCACGATGTCAAGGCAACCGTCGAGGCGATGCAAATCGTCACCGCGACTCTTTTAGCGAAGGAATCACTATTTGTATGAGTAACCATAAATACTTTGGCACCGACGGTATTCGCGGCAAGGTCGGCGAAAGCCCCATTACCCCTGATTTTGTGCTGAAGCTGGGATGGGCGGCGGGCAAGGTACTGGCGCGACATGGTTCGCGTAAAATCATTATCGGCAAGGACACGCGCATTTCGGGATATATGCTGGAGTCGGCGCTGGAGGCGGGGCTGGCCGCGGCGGGATTGTCCGCCGCCTTTACCGGGCCGATGCCCACCCCGGCCATTGCCTACCTGACCCGTACCTTCCGGGCGGAAGCGGGCATTGTCATTTCCGCCTCCCATAATCCCTATTACGACAACGGCATCAAATTTTTCTCCATCGACGGCACCAAGCTGCCGGATGCGGTGGAGGAGGCCATCGAAGCCGAGCTGGAAAAAAACCTGACCTGTGTGGAAAGCGCCGAGCTGGGCAAGGCAAGCCGCATTGTCGACGCGGCGGGCCGCTATATCGAGTTCTGCAAAGGCACGTTTCCCAGCAACAGCAGCCTGAAGGGATTAAAAATCGTGGTGGATTGCGCCAACGGCGCCACTTACCACATCGCCCCAAGCGTGCTGCGCGAACTGGGGGCGCAGGTGGTGGCCATAGGCTGCCAGCCGGACGGCATGAATATCAACCAGGAGTGCGGCGCCACCGACGTGCGCCTGTTGCAGCGGCGCGTGCTGGAAGACAAGGCCGATCTTGGCATTGCTTATGACGGCGACGGCGATCGGGTGATTATGATCGACCACCTGGGCAACAAGGTGGACGGGGATCAGATCCTCTATATCATCGCCCGGGAAAAACTGCGCCAGGGCCAGCTCAGCGGCGGCGTGGTGGGTACGCTGATGAGCAATATGGGGCTGGAACTGGCGCTTAGGCAGTTGGGTATCCCGTTTGTGCGCGCCAAGGTAGGCGACCGTTACGTGCTGGAGAAAATGCAGGAGAAGGGCTGGCGCATCGGCGCGGAAAATTCCGGCCACGTGATCCTGCTGGATAAGACCACCACCGGCGACGGCATTATCGCCGGATTGCAGGTTCTCTCCGCCATGGTGGGCAATCATATGACCCTGCACGATCTGTGCAGCGGCATGCGTCTGCTGCCGCAAATCCTGGTGAATGTGCGCTTTGCCGGCATCGGCGACCCGCTGGAATCGGCGGCGGTAAAACAGGCGCAGGCGGACGTCGAGATAGCCCTGGCGGGGCGGGGCCGGGTGCTGCTGCGTAAATCCGGTACCGAACCCCTGATCCGGGTTATGGTGGAGGGGGAGGACGCGGAACAAGTTAACCGCCTGGCGCATCTTATTGCCGATGCGGTAAAAGCGGCGGATTAAGCGGCATGGCGCGCGGGCAAGCGCGCTTCCCGCTGCGCGGATGACGTTTTTTTCCGCAATCAGCGCGTTAGCCGCAATTTGCCCTTGCACGACTTAACGGCTTTAGTTAGTATTCACACCCGCTCCAGTCGGAGATTGTGACAACCGGATTGGGGCCATAGCCTAACGCGCGGTTTAACCCGCAAGGATACTGAAAAGATTATGTACGAAGCTCTGTTAGTCATATTCCTGTTGATAGCTGTCGGGCTGGTTGCGCTGATTATGCTGCAACAAGGTAAAGGTGCTGATATGGGGGCCTCTTTCGGCGCAGGCGCTTCCGCGACCCTGTTCGGTTCGAGCGGTTCCGGTAACTTCATGACCCGTGTGACGGCCGTGCTGGCAACGCTGTTTTTTATCCTCAGTCTGGTGTTGGGCAACCTTAGCGGCAGCCACAGCCAGAAAGGCAGCGAGTGGGATAATTTGAACCAGGCTCCGCAAGCGCAAAAGGCACCGTCCGAAGCGCCGGCGAAACCGAATAACGATATCCCGCAGTAATAGGTACCGTTTTATCTGAAGCGACGGGCGAAAAGAAACACGCCGGAGTGAGCAAATGCTGGTATGCCCAAGTGCGGGTGTCCAGAGATGTCGGTGTGCAGAAATGCCGGTATCTCACAATAGCGTCACGGCGTTAAGTAATACCTGAAAATAACCGGTAACCAGCCGGATAAAAAGATAACTGGTTGCGCAATGCAGCGGATGTGAAAAAATCAGTGCCGAGGTGGTGGAATTGGTAGACACGCTACCTTGAGGTGGTAGTGCCCGATTGGGCTTACGGGTTCAAGTCCCGTCCTCGGTACCAAGTTTAAATAGAAGACGTCGCTGGACGTCTTTTTGCTTTTTAAGCACCGTCAAACCGGCGGGCAAACAGGCTTACCCTTCTTCAATTCGATGTTACCCTAATCTTCCCCCTTGAATGACACCCCTCTTTCCCGTGCCGGCATTCATTTGACCATAAGCGATTTATACAATTATACGCCCATGCGATATGAGAAATTAGCAGCGAAATAATTTTACATGGCCGGCTTTGGGCCGGGATGGCGGATCGCGCCAAGAGTATTGTCGCCAAAATGCATCCGAGCATTTAATGAAAAAGTGGGGGAGTAAAATGACAACAGTATCCTTTACGCCAGGGCAACAGCCCCCGGAATACAGGGGTTGGCAAGAGCGGTTAACGCGCACTGAGCAAGATAAAATCGACGCCGCCGCCGCCGGGCGGGCGCTAAAAAACATGGGTTCCGCGTTTGTCGGTAAACTCTCCGGGGCAAAGAATTCACTGCTGACGCTGCGCTCCGGTATTAAACAAACATCCTGGGCGGTTGGACATGGCATGGCGCGTCTGTTGGATAAACTCGCCATCGCCGGCAAGAGGATAGCCGCCGCCGCGCGCCGCTCTTCCCATGCAAGCGCTAGGGATATGCTCACCAAGCCGGTCTATAGGACCGTGCGGCCTGACCATGTTATCGGCCCCTTGCTGAATGACGGCGATTCACTGGCAGTCAATGGTAAAGAAATCAGGGACTATTTAATCAATAACCCCGGCAGTCCCCTTTTTGCCTCCGGCAATATCAAGATTACCGGACACACCATTAGCTTCATACAGCCGGAGACTATCCCGGGTACCGCGATGACCATTACCGGGCTGACCCTGGATAGCCGGGATAGCCACAGCGGCGAGGTACTCGGCGCGCTAAGGGAGGTTTTGCAGGATCCCAAAGCAATCTTCGGCAGCCTGGCTGAGTTATGCGCAATAATGACCGTGAACGACAAGCTCAACGTCGTGAAGATGCGCACCGCGCAGCTTATCGCTGACCAGTTGAACCAACCGTCGGTGAGGAAGGCATTGGTAACGCCGAAGTACGAATCGGCGATCAATAGCCTGGTGGCATATGACCCCAGAACGGATACCTATAAGCCCTGGTTTACCCCTGCGGCGCTTCACCGGAACGTCACGCCGCCCGGCGAACCGGCATCTGCGGCGCGCGCGCCTGAAAAGCCGGTGGTCCCGCCGCGTCCGCCATGGCTTAGCAACGCCAGGTCAGTAGCGGTTCCAAACCGGACGGCGGGTACTGAGTCCACCATTGCCGGGGGCGTTAATAACGGCGCCGTTAATGCGCCGGTTGGGCGCGCGGGACCAACGGTCCACGATGCCGGCAAGAGCGTGGCAGAGCTGCGCAAGCTATTTGATAAGCCATGACTCTCGCGGTATTGCCTGTGATGGTTGGCCGGGAAAAGCATAGCCGCGCGCGCTGTGCTTTTCCCCCGCGGGTCGACGCTCTCTTCCCATCACCGGATGTCGGCGCGCGCTGAAAGAAGGCTTGCCCGACCGCCGGTGTTATGAAATACTCTGCCTCCCCAATCGCTAACGTCAGCCGCGTGCGGTTTCTACCAGGCGTTGCAGTATCGGTGGTTTGCCGGCGTCATTTTCCGCTAGGAAAAAAACGCTATGGCCCTTAAAAGGCCGTAAATACATGAGATTGGCGGGATCTTTTGCTCAACGTTACCGTTTGTTATGTAATGATAACTTGCTTTTTTATGGTTATCGGCGTAATATTTGCAACGTTTTCAGACGCGGGGTGGAGCAGCCTGGTAGCTCGTCGGGCTCATAACCCGAAGGTCGTCGGTTCAAATCCGGCCCCCGCAACCACTTTCCCTTAGAGTTCTTTTTCAAATATACTGCCCAGTACGTTATACTGTTTGATATCGCAGCGGCGTTTGAAAAAAGATTCTATGGAATGTTGTAAAGCCGCTTTGCGGCTTACAGGGTCCCAGTCGCAAAAAGCCCCGAATTTTCGGGGTTTTTTGTTATTAAACTACAGAAATACTGGGCTTTTTAGCCCTTTTTTTATGTCTTGGGGGTGGGCTTGTCCACATTAGAACAAAAATTGACTGAGATGATCGCCGCACCGGTGGAAGCCTTGGGCTATGAGCTGGTAGGCATAGAATTCATCCGGGGCCGGCAGTCAACGTTACGCATCTATATTGATAGTGACAAGGGTATCACCGTCGATGATTGTGCTGATGTCAGCCGCCAGGTCAGCGCGGTGCTCGACGTCGAGGATCCGATCCAAGTGGCCTACAGCCTCGAGGTGTCTTCTCCGGGTCTCGATCGTCCGTTATTCGCCGCCGCGCATTATACGCAGTTCATCGGTGAAGAAGTCAGCGTGGTTTTGCGCATTGCGGTGCAAAACCGTCGCAAATGGCAGGGAATCATTAAAACGGTTGACGGCGAAATGATCACGGTGACGGTGGAAGGAAAAGATGAAGTGTTCGCTTTAAGCAACATCCAGAAAGCGAACCTGGTACCCCACTTTTAACGTTTTAATGAGGCAACTAGGATGAATAAAGAAATTCTGGCTGTTGTTGAAGCAGTTTCCAATGAGAAAGCGGTTCCGCGCGAAAAAATTTTTGAAGCGCTGGAAACTGCACTGGCTACGGCAACAAAGAAAAAATACGAGCAAGAGATTGAGGTTCGTGTCAATATCGATCGGAAAACCGGCGATTTCGAAACCTTTCGCCGTTGGGTCATCGTGAATGAAGTCACGCAGCCGACGCGCGAAATCACCTTTGACGCGGCGCAGTTTGAAGATCCGGCGGCCGTATTAGGCGGTTACGTCGAGGACGAAATTGAATCCGTGGTATTTGACCGCATCACGACCCAAACCGCTAAACAGGTTATCGTCCAGAAAGTGCGTGAAGCCGAACGCGCCATGGTCGTGGATCAGTTCCGCCAGCATGAAGGCGAAATCGTCACCGGCGTAGTGAAAAAAGTCAATCGCGACAATATCAGCCTCGATTTGGGCAGCAACGCCGAAGCGGTGATTGGCCGTGAAGACATGCTGCCGCGCGAGAACTTCCGCCCCGGGGATCGTATCCGCGGTGTTCTTTATTCAGTACGTCCGGAAGCACGCGGCGCCCAGCTGTTTGTGAGCCGTTCCCGCCCAGAAATGCTGATAGAATTATTCCGTATCGAAGTACCGGAAATCGGCGAAGAGGTCATTGAGATCAAGGCCGCCGCCCGCGATCCGGGTTCACGGGCTAAAATCGCCGTGAAAACCAACGACAAGCGTATCGATCCGGTCGGCGCCTGTGTCGGTATGCGCGGCGCGCGCGTACAGGCGGTGTCCAGCGAATTGGGCGGCGAACGTATCGATATCATCCTGTGGGATGATAATCCGGCGCAGTTTGTCATCAACGCCATGGCCCCGGCCGACGTGGCCTCCATCGTGGTCGATGAAGACAAGCACCAGATGGATATCGCGGTGGAATCCGGCAACCTGGCCCAGGCCATCGGCCGTAACGGGCAGAACGTCCGCCTGGCCTCGCAGCTAAGCGGCTGGGAGCTGAACGTGATGACCGTCGAGGATCTGCAGGAGAAACATCAGGCCGAAGCCCATGCCGCCATCGATATCTTCACCAAGTATCTGGACATTGATGAAGAATTCGCCACGGTACTGGTTGAAGAAGGCTTTTCCTCATTGGAAGAACTCGCGTATGTCCCAATGAAGGAACTGCTGGAAATCGAAGGGCTTGATGAAGAAATGGTAGAAGCGTTGCGTGAGCGGGCGAAAAACGCCCTGACCACGCTCGCCCTGGCGCAGGAAGAGAATCGCGGCGGGGGCAAGCCGGCTGAAGACCTGTTAAGTCTACCGGAGCTTGAGCGCGAAATGGCGTTCAAGCTGGCGGAGCGCGGTGTTTGTACGCTGGAAGATCTTGCCGAACAGGGTGTCGATGACCTGTCAGATATTGAAGGGCTGAGTAGTGAAAAAGCCGGTGAGCTGATTATGGCCGCGCGCAATATCTGTTGGTTTGGCGACAACGCGTAATAAACTGTAGCAGGAAAGGAACAGCATGACAGATGTAACCGTAAAATCGCTCGCCGCAGAAATTCAGACTCCGGTCGATCGCCTGGTACAGCAGTTTGCTGATGCTGGTATCGACAAGACCGAAGCCGATTCTGTGACCCAGCATGAAAAACAAACGTTATTAGCGCACCTGAACCGTGAGCGGGGCAGCGCGCCGAATAAACTCACTTTACAGCGTAAAACCCGCAGTACCTTGAATATTCCGAGTACAGGCGGTAAAAGTAAATCGGTGCAAATAGAAGTCCGCAAGAAACGCACGTACGTGCAACGCGATCCCCAGTCTGCCGAACAGGCGGAAGCGGAAGAGCTGGCTAAACGTGAAGCGGAAGAACTGGCCCTTCGTGAGGCTGAAGAGCGTGCTGCGCATGAAGCCGCTGAAAAAGCCAAGCATGAAGCCGAAGAAAAAGCAAAACGTGCGGCCGACGATAAAGCCAAACGTGAGGCCGCTGATACAGCGAAGCGTGTGGCAGCGGAAAGTGAAAAATTGACCAACCAGCAGACCAATAATATGACTAAGTCACCACAGGCGGTCGAAAAAGCCCGCCGTGAAGCCGAGGCCGCTGAGCTTAGACGTAAAGCGGAAGAGGAAACGCGTCGCAAGGTTGAAGAAAGTGCACGCCTCGCCGTCGAAGAAGCCAAGCGGATGGCGGAAGAAAACGGCGGCACCTGGGTTGCCACGCCGGAACCGACGGAAGAAGATGCCAGTGACTATCACGTCACCACCTCTCATCACGCCCGCGAGGCGGAAGATGAAAACGACCGTAAGGTCGAAGGTGAGCGTCGCGCCCGCACGCGCGGCGGCAAGGCGACCAAACAGAAAAAGACCAGCCGTCTGTCCGAATCCAAGGCCGACCGTGAAGAAGCGCGCGCCGTGGGCCGTAAAGGCAAGCGCAAGCCAAGCACGCTGCAGCAGAGCTTTAATAAGCCCGCCCAGATCGTTAACCGCGATGTGGTGATTGGCGAAACCGTCACCGTTGCCGAACTGGCCAATAAAATGGCGGTGAAAGGTTCCCAGGTTATCAAGGCGATGATGAAACTCGGCGCCATGGCGACCATCAACCAGGTTATCGATCAGGAAACCGCGCAGCTGGTGGCCGAGGAAATGGGCCATAAAGTTATCCTGCGCCGCGAGAATGAACTCGAAGAAATGGTGATGAGCGACCGCGATATCGACGCGGCGGCCGAACCCCGCGCGCCGGTGGTGACCATTATGGGTCACGTCGACCATGGTAAGACCTCGTTGCTCGACTATATCCGCTCCACGAAAGTGGCGGCAGGCGAAGCCGGCGGCATCACCCAGCATATCGGCGCCTACCATGTGGAAACCGAGAATGGCATGATCACTTTCCTGGATACCCCCGGACATGCGGCGTTTACCGCCATGCGTGCGCGCGGCGCCCAGGCGACGGATATCGTGGTGCTGGTCGTGGCCGCTGACGACGGCGTGATGCCGCAGACCATCGAGGCCATTCAGCACGCCAAGGCGGCGAAGGTGCCGGTCGTGGTGGCGGTGAATAAAATCGACAAACCCGAAGCCGATCCGGATCGGGTGAAGAACGAGTTAACCCAGTACGGCGTGATCCCGGAAGAATGGGGCGGCGAAAGCCAGTTCGTCAACGTGTCGGCGAAATCCGGCGTCGGTATCGACGAACTGCTTGACGCTATCCTGCTGCAGGCCGAAGTGCTGGAGCTTAAAGCCATCCGCAACGGCATGGCCAGCGGCGCGGTGATTGAATCCTTCCTGGATAAGGGCCGCGGCCCGGTTGCGACCGTACTGGTGCGCGAAGGCACGCTCAATAAAGGCGATATCGTCCTGTGCGGCTTTGAGTACGGCCGTGTGCGCGCGATGCGCGACGAGTTGGGACGTGAAGTCTCCTCGGCCGGCCCCTCCATCCCGGTAGAGATCCTCGGCCTGTCCGGCGTGCCCGCCGCGGGTGATGAAGCCACGGTGGTGCGTGACGAGAAGAAAGCGCGGGAAGTGGCCTTATACCGTCAGGGCAAATTCCGCGAAGTCAAACTGGCGCGCCAGCAGAAGTCCAAGCTGGAGAATATGTTCGCCAATATGACCGAAGGCGAAGTCTCCGAGCTGAATATCGTGCTGAAAGCCGACGTTCAGGGCTCCACCGAAGCGATTTGCGATGCTCTCGAAGCCTTGTCCACCGCTGAGGTTAAGGTCAAGATTGTCGGCTCCGGCGTCGGCGGCATCACCGAAACCGATGCCACCCTGGCCGCGGCGTCCAACGCCATCATCCTGGGCTTCAACGTTCGTGCCGATGCCTCCGCCCGCCGGGTGGTTGAAGCGGAAAGCCTGGACCTGCGCTACTACTCGGTTATCTATGACCTGATTGATGAAGTCAAACAGGCCATGAGCGGTATGCTGGCCCCGGAATATCGCCAGGAAATCATCGGTCTGGCCGAAGTGCGCGATGTGTTCCGCTCGCCGAAGTTCGGCGCCATCGCCGGTTGTATGGTGACGGAAGGCGTGGTGAAGCGTCACAACCGTATCCGCGTGCTGCGCGACAATGTCGTGATCTACGAAGGCGAGCTGGAATCCCTGCGCCGCTTTAAGGATGACGTCAACGAAGTGCGCAACGGCATGGAATGTGGTATCGGCGTGAAGAACTACAACGATGTCCGTCCGGGTGATGTGATTGAAGTCTTCGAAACCATCGAGATTCAACGCACCATCGAGTAAACCGCCGCGAACATTTATTGATGCAAGGGGGCTTATGCCCCCTGTTTTGTCTGGAGAAATTATAATGGCAAAAGAATATAGCCGAACCCAGCGCGTCGCCCAGGAAATGCAAAAAGAAATTGCCATCATCCTGCAGCGCGAAATCAAGGACCCCCGCGTCGGCATGGCCACCGTCTCCGGCGTGGAAGTGTCGCGCGACCTGGCCTACGCCAAGGTGTTCGTGACCTTCCTTAATGATAACGAACCACAGCAGATAAAAATCGGCATCACCGCGCTGCAGGACGCCTCCGGGTTTATCCGCAGCCTGCTGGGCAAGGCCATGCGCCTGCGCGTCGTGCCGGAACTGACCTTCTCCTACGATAACTCGCTGGTGGAAGGCATGCGCATGTCCAACCTGGTCAGCCAGGTGGTGCAAAAAGATCGCGCCCGCCGCAGCGAAGCCGAACCCGACGAGGGCGGCGAGGGCAAGGAAGACTGATGGGCCGCCCAAGTCGTCGCGGCCGCGATATTGACGGCATCGTATTGCTGGACAAGGGGATGGGCCTCTCCTCCAACGATTTGCTGCAAAAAGTTAAGCGGCTGTTCCACGCCAATAAAGCCGGGCACACCGGCGCGCTGGATCCGCTCGCCACCGGTATGCTGCCCATTTGCCTGGGGGAAGCGACTAAATTCTCCCAGCATCTGCTTGATGCGGACAAGCGCTACCGGGTGGTGGCCCGGCTGGGCCAGCGCACCGATACCTCCGATGCCGAGGGCACTATCATCAGCGAGCGCCCGGTGGCAATCGATCAGGTCCGGCTGGAGCAGGCCCTGGCGCGCTTTCGCGGCGAAACGCCGCAAACGCCCTCGATGTATTCGGCGCTGAAATACCAGGGCAAACCGCTGTATGAATATGCGCGCCAGGGAATAGATGTACCCCGTCCCACGCGTTTGATTACCCTGTATGCGCTGGAGTTGATCCGCTGGGATCAGGATAGCGTCGAGCTGGAAATCCATTGCTCGAAAGGCACCTATATTCGCACGATCGTCGACGATCTGGGCGAAATGCTGGGCTGCGGCGCCCATGTGATTGTCCTGCGCCGCCTGGCGGTGGCGCGTTATCCCGCGGAGCGCATGGTCACGCTGGAACAGTTGCAGGCACTGGCCGCCGCCGATCCGCTGGCGCCGGCCACCCTCGCCGCGCTTGACAGCCTGCTGCTGCCGATGGACAGCGCGGTGGATGATATGCCCGAGCTCAATTTGCCGCCGGCCGCCGCCGGCCTGGTCAGAATGGGCCAAACGGTCGCCACGGCCGATGCGGCGCGGACGGGTATGGTCCGGTTGACCGAAGGGGTGGAACGGCGCTTTTTCGGCGTGGGGGAAATCACCGAAACCGGCCTGGTCGCCCCCCGGCGGCTGGTGGCCGAACCGCGCGTTTGATTGAGTGCGCGCCTTGCGATCGGGGTGCGCTAAGAGTAGAATAGCGCGGCTTATGAATGGGGTTGCTGAATTAGAGATCGGCGCCTGTGTATTTCACAATAAATCTGGAGTGTTATAATGTCTCTAAGTGTTGAAGCGAAAGCTAAAATTGTTACTGATTTCGGCCGTGATGCCAACGATAGCGGTTCCACCGAAGTACAGGTTGCTCTTTTGACCGCTCAAATCAGCCATTTGCAAGGCCATTTTGCGGAACATAAAAAAGATCACCACAGCCGTCGTGGCCTGCTGCGTATGGTTTCACAGCGTCGTAAGCTGCTTGACTACCTGAAAGGTAAAGATGTCGCACGTTACACCGGCCTGATCGAGCGCCTGGGCCTGCGTCGCTAAGCCAGACAGTTTCGGTAGAAAGGGGCCTTATGTGGCCCCTTTCTTCTAGGGAGCAATAACCTTTCCCGGTAATGCGTTGTTGCTTAAGTAGATTCTTCAATTGCTGACATACGCGCGGCTAATGAGAGACTTTATCCGCAGGGTAAGGATTGTCATTAGTCGCGAGGATGCGATAAGAAGATGGGTTAGTCATCGGTGAGTTTTTCTGATTATGCTCACCCTGAAAAAGGATATCATTTTGCTAAATCCGATCGTGCGCAAGTTTCAATACGGCCAACATACCGTCACCCTCGAAACCGGTATGATGGCTCGCCAGGCGACCGCCGCCGTGATGGTCAGCATGGACGACACCGCGGTATTCGTTACCGTGGTCGGGGCCAAGCAGGCCAAGCCGGGACAGAGTTTTTTCCCGCTGACCGTGAACTACCAGGAAAGAACGTATGCCGCCGGGCGTTTCCCGGGTGGCTTCTTCCGTCGCGAAGGCCGTCCCAGCGAAGGCGAAACCCTGATTTCCCGTCTGATTGACCGTCCGATTCGCCCGCTGTTCCCGGAAGGCTTCCTCAATGAAATCCAGGTGATTGCCACCGTGGTATCGGTCAATCCCCAGGTAAGCCCGGATATCGTGGCGATGATTGGCGCTTCCGCCGCCCTCAGTCTGTCCGGCATTCCGTTCAGCGGCCCGATCGGCGCGGCGCGTGTCGGTTATATCGATAGCCAGTACGTCCTGAACCCGACCATGGCCGAACTGGCCGTAAGCCGTCTGGACCTGGTGGTCGCCGGCACCGCGAACGCCGTGCTGATGGTTGAGTCCGAAGCGCAGCTGCTAAGCGAAGACGAAATGCTGGGCGCGGTGGTGTTCGGCCACGAACAACAGCAGATTGTCATCGACAATATCAATGCCCTGGTTGCCGAAGCCGGCAAACCGAAATGGGAATGGCATGCCCCGGAAGTCAACGCCGCGCTGCAAAGCCGCGTTGCCGCACTGGCTGAAGGCCGCCTGGGCGATGCTTACCATATTACGGAAAAACTTGAGCGCTACGCCCAGGTCAACGCCATCAAGGCCGATGTGGTTGCCGCGCTGCAGGCCGAGGACGACACCCTCGACGAAGGCGACATCAAGGAACTGCTGGGCAGCCTGGAAAAAACCGTGGTCCGTAGCCGCGTATTGCGTGGCGAACCGCGTATCGACGGTCGCGAAAAAGACATGATCCGCGGCCTGGATATCCGTACCGGCGTACTGCCGCGCACCCATGGCTCCGCCCTGTTTACCCGCGGCGAAACCCAGGCGCTGGTGACCGCCACCCTCGGCACCGAACGCGACGCCCAGAACATTGATGAGCTGACCGGCGAGCGTACCGACCGTTTCCTGCTACACTATAACTTTCCTCCGTACTGCGTTGGCGAAACCGGTATGGTCGGCTCGCCGAAACGTCGCGAAATCGGCCATGGCCGCCTGGCGAAACGCGGTGTGCTGGCGGTAATGCCTAAAGCGAGTGAATTCCCGTATACCGTGCGTGTGGTATCGGAAATTACGGAATCCAACGGTTCTTCGTCCATGGCCTCCGTTTGCGGCGCGTCATTGGCCTTGATGGACGCAGGGGTACCTATCAAGGCGGCCGTTGCCGGCATCGCGATGGGCCTGGTGAAGGAAGGCGACAATTTTGTGGTCCTGTCCGATATCCTGGGCGACGAAGATCATCTTGGCGACATGGATTTCAAGGTGGCCGGCAGCCGTGAAGGCGTGACCGCGCTGCAAATGGATATTAAGATTGAAGGCATCACCCGCGAAATCATGCAGGTGGCGTTAAACCAGGCCAAAGGCGCCCGGTTGCATATCCTGGGCGTGATGGAACAGGCTATCAGCCTTCCGCGCGGCGATATCTCCCAGTTCGCGCCGCGTATCCATACCATTAAAATCAGTCCCGACAAGATCAAGGACGTGATTGGTAAAGGCGGCTCGGTTATCCGCGCGCTGACCGAAGAAACCGGCACCACCATCGAAATCGAAGATGACGGTACGGTGAAGGTGGCGGCGACCGATGGTGAAAAAGCCCGTCATGCCATTCGTCGTATCGAAGAGATTACCGCTGAAATCGAAGTGGGCCGCATCTATAATGGTAAAGTGACCCGTATCGTTGATTTTGGCGCGTTTGTGGCCATCGGCGGCGGCAAGGAAGGTCTGGTGCATATCTCGCAAATCGCCGACAAGCGCGTGGAGAAAGTGTCCGACTTCCTGCAGATGGGTCAGGAAGTCCCGGTTAAGGTCCTGGAAGTCGATCGCCAGGGGCGTGTGCGCCTGAGCATCAAGGAAGCGACCGCGCCCGGGCAGGATCAGGTTGTGCCGGAAGTAGAATAATCAGCACGGAATTAGAGTAGAATAACTGTTAGCGCATTTTACAGCTCCTTACCGGGTAGGGAGCTGTTCGTATCACAAGGGCGGGACGCCTTGTGTTAAGCCGATGGGGGACAGGACGTTCATCCAATGTTTTTCTTCGGGAGTGGGAAATGAGGCCTTACTTGCGCTGGTGGTTCGTTGCGATGGCGTTTATGCTGGCAGGATGCAGCAACATTGATTGGCGTAAAGATGACGTTTTAGCTGTGCCATTACAGCCGACGTTACAACAGGAAGTCATCCTGGCACGCATGGAACAAATCCTGGCGAGCCGGGCACTAACCGATGATGAACGAGCACAGCTATTATATGAGCGCGGAGTGCTGTATGATAGTCTCGGGTTGAGAGCGCTGGCGCGAAATGATTTTTCACAAGCGTTGGCTATCCGGCCTGATATGCCTGAGGTTTTTAACTATCTCGGCATTTATTTGACGCAGGCAGGCAATTTTGATGCTGCCTATGAAGCGTTTGATTCTGTACTAGAGCTTGATCCAACTTACAACTACGCGTATTTAAACCGTGGCATTGCCTTGTATTATGGAGGCCGCTACCGTTTGGCGCAGGATGATCTGCAGGCGTTTTATCGCGACGACCCAAATGATCCTTTCCGTTCGCTGTGGCTTTATCTGGTTGAGAAACAAATCGATACCAACAAAGCCAAAGACGCGCTGACTCAGCGCTATAAAAAAGCGAACAGGGGGCAATGGGGATGGAATATTGTCGAGTTCTACCTGGGGGACATCAGTGAAACTACGCTGATGGAGCGCCTTAAGGCGGACGCAACGGATAACACTTCGCTCGCCGAGCATCTCAGTGAAACTGACTTCTATTTAGGTAAGCATTACCTAAGTCTGGGGGACAAGAACTCCGCTTCGGCGCTGTTCAAACTGACGGTCGCTAACAACGTACATAACTTTGTTGAGCACCGCTATGCATTGTTGGAATTGGCGCTCTTAGGCCAAGGGCAAGACGACCTATCAGAATCGGACCAGCAATAGCTGACGAACTAAACTATTCAGCCCATTACCTTTTTTATCATCTGCAAGGGTGAGGGCTTGTTTGTTCGTTTTAAATCCAATTTGAGCCGGTTCACACTTTTGATGAAAATGAATGAATGTTTTCACGACGAGGTATGTAGACTGGCCGCCATGATGAAATGAGGCACGTGTACATGTCTGAAGTTGAAACCAAAGCAGAAATTAATTTTGCCGATCTGGGGCTTTCCACCCCCATCCTGAACGCCCTGACCGACCTGGGTTATGAAAAACCATCGCCGATCCAGTTAGAATGTATTCCGCAGCTGCTCGCGGGACGCGACGTCTTGGGTATGGCGCAAACCGGGAGCGGCAAGACCGCCGCGTTTGCCCTGCCTTTATTACACAATATCAATGCCGAACTGGCTGTACCGCAGGTGCTGGTGCTGGCGCCGACCCGTGAGCTGGCTGTGCAGGTCGCGGAAGCGATTTCCGATTTTGCCAAGCACATGAAAGGCATTAACGTGGTGGCGCTGTACGGCGGCCAGCGTTATGACGTGCAGCTGCGCGCCCTGCGCCAGGGTCCGCAGGTGGTGGTGGGCACGCCCGGTCGTTTGCTCGACCATTTGAAACGCGGCACCCTCGACCTGTCCAAATTAAGCGGACTGGTGCTGGACGAAGCCGATGAAATGCTGCGCATGGGCTTTATCGAAGACGTCGAAACCATTATGGCGCAGATCCCGGCCAAGCATCAGACCGCCTTGTTCTCGGCCACCATGCCGGAAGCGATTCGCCGCATTACCCGTCGTTTTATGAACGACCCGCAGGAAGTGCGCATTCAATCAAGCGTCACCACCCGTCCGGACATCAGCCAGAGCTACTGGACGGTGCAGGGCATGCGTAAGAATGAAGCGCTGGTCCGTTTCCTGGAAGCGGAAGACTTTGACGCCGCCATCATCTTCGTGCGCACCAAAAATGCCACGCTGGAAGTGGCGGAAGCGCTGGAGCACAGCGGCTACAACAGCGCGGCGCTGAACGGCGATATGAACCAGGCGTTGCGTGAGCAAACGCTGGACCGCCTGAAGGACGGCCGCCTCGATATCCTGATTGCCACCGATGTCGCGGCGCGCGGCCTGGATGTTGATCGCATCAGCCTGGTCGTGAACTACGATATCCCGATGGATTCTGAGTCCTACGTTCACCGTATCGGCCGTACCGGCCGTGCGGGCCGCGCCGGCCGTGCGCTGCTGTTTGTTGAAAACCGCGAACGCCGCCTGCTGCGTAATATCGAACGCATCATGAAGCTGACCATTCCGGAAGTGGAAATCCCGACCGGTGACGTCCTGAGCCAGCGTCGCCTGGCTAAATTCGCCGCCAAGGTCCAGGCCCAGTTGGAAAGCAGCGATTTGGATATGTACCGCGCGCTGCTGGCTAAATTGCAGCCGGCGGAAGAGCTGGATATGGAAACGCTGGCCGCCGCGTTGCTGAAAATGGCCCAGGGCGAACGCCCGCTGATCCTGCCGCCTGATCCGGTCATTAATCGTCGTCCGCGCAGCGAGTTCCGCGATCGTGACGAACGTCGCCCTGAAGGCGCCGATCGCGGTGGCGAACGTCCGGCCCGCCGTGAACGTCGCGACGTTGGCGAAATGGATCTGTACCGCATTGAAGTGGGCCGTGATGACGGCGTTGAAGTACGTCATATCGTGGGCGCCATTGCCAACGAAGGCGATATCAGCAGCCGCTATATCGGCAATATCAAGCTGTTTGCTTCCCACTCCACCATTGAGCTGCCGAAAGGCATGCCGGGCGATATGCTGTCGCATTTCACCCGTACGCGCATCCTGAATAAACCGATGAACATGCAGTTTGTCGGCGAAGCAGTGGCCGCGCCGCGCGGTGAACGCCGTGGCGGCGGTGCCGGTGCCGGTGCGCCGCGTGGCGCCTTTGGCGGCGAACGTCGTGAAGGCGGCAACGGTGCTCCCGCCGGTCGTCGCAGCTTCAGCGGCAGCCGTGAAGGCGGCGCGCCGGCGGAACGTCGTTTCAGCGGCAGCCGTGACGGCCAGCGCGGGCCGCGTCGCGAAGGCGATGCCGCCGCCGCGCCGACCACGCGTCGCCGCGATGCATAATCGCTGAATGATAAAAAAACCCGCTGCGGCGGGTTTTTTTATGGCTGAAGGCAACCCGGCTCGGGGGGCAGGGTCAGGTGGGATTTAACAAGCGATTACGCCGTCAGTGCCGACCGCGCCGCCATCGCCAGCTCAAACGAGCGCAGCCGGGCCTGGTGATCAAAAATCTGGCCATTGATCATCAGCTCATCCGCGCCGGTTTTATCGATAATCGCCTGCAGCCCGGCGCGCACCTGATCGCGATCGCCCACCACCGACATGCGCAGCGCCTGTTCCACGCCATATTGCTCGCCTTGCGACCATAACGCGTCGAGGTCCTGCACCGGCGCCGGCAGCGGGCCGGGCCGGCCGCGGCGCAGGTTAATGAACTGCTGCTGCATGGAGGTAAACAGGAAACGCGCGTCGCGTTCGCTGTCGGCGGCCACCACATTGATACACACCATGGCGTAAGGCTGTTCGAGGGAGGCGGACGGTTTGAAATTCCGGCGGTAGAGATCCAATGCCTGCCACAACAGGTCCGGCGCGAAATGCGAGGCGAAGGCAAACGGCAGCCCCAATGCCGCCGCCAGCTGGGCGCTGTACAGACTGGAGCCCAGCAGCCAGATTGGCACATGCAATCCCTGTCCCGGCACGGCCTGCACCGGCTGGCCCGGCTTCGCGTCGTCGAAATAGCCCAACAGCTCCTGCACGTCGCGCGGGAAATTATCCACCTCGCCGGCCAAATGGCGGCGCAGGGCAATCATGGTACGCTGATCGGTGCCCGGGGCGCGTCCCAGGCCCAGATCGATACGTTTGGGGTAAAGGGTTGCCAGCGTGCCGAACTGTTCGGCAATCACCAGCGGCGAATGGTTCGGCAGCATCACGCCGCCGGAGCCTACCCGCAGCGTGGTGGTGCCGCCGGCGATATAGCCCAGCAGCACCGCGGTGGCGGCACTGGCGATACCGGTCATATTGTGGTGCTCGGCCGCCCAGTAACGATGATAGCCCCAGGCCTCGGCGTGGCGGGCGAGATCAAGCGAGCATTCAAACGCCTGCCGGGGCGTGGAGCCCTGGGGTACCGGCGCCAGGTCGAGCAGCGAAAAAGCGATAGGTTGTTGTTTAATCATAAGTAAACTCACAGTCAGTCGTCGCCCATAGCTTTGCGGGCTAATGATAACTATGAGTATTACCCAATTTTCCGCTTTCCGATACTACTAATATTTGTAGGGTTATCGACCGCCGAATCCGCGGCGCACGCCTTGGGGACGCCCGCTACTCCACCAGTTCCAGCCCGGCGATACGCCGCCAGTAGCCGTTGCAGTCCCTGTCGCGCGCCAGCGCCAGGGGCTGCTGTCCCTGCTGGTTGGCCCTAAAACGCTCCAGCATGGCGAGGGTATCCATTCCCTGCGGCGACAGCCGTACCACATCCACCATACCTTGCATGGAGGTCTGTTCGTTAATCAGGTTATAGCAATAGCCGCTTTGGGTCTGGATGCCGTTGAGGACGAATACCCGCTGCTGTTCCTGCGACAAGACCTCGCGCCCCTGCGGATACTTAATGCAGCAGGTTTCACATTCGTCTTTCGGCCGGTTTTCCGAACGCGCGGTAAAACAGCGGGCGGAATAGGCCAGGGGAAGGTGGCCGTAGCTGAACAGTTCCACTTCAAACCTGCCGCGAAAACCGAGCTCGTCGCATTGCGCCAGAATATTGCCCAGCCATTCCCTGGACAGCTCCACCGGCATACACCAGCGCACCATGCCCTGGCGGTGCAGGATGCGCAGGGTATAGGCGTTATAGCAATTCAAGGCGGGACCGGCGACAAACGGCAGCCGGTGTTCCGCCGCGAGGTGCGCCAGGCCGATATCGTTCGCCTCCAGCAGAAACTCGCCGTTGTCCAGATAACGTTTCAGCTCGCTTAATTCCGATGGCGCCTGAATCAGCGCCAGCGTGGAAATCACCACCTGCTTGCCGGCGGACGCCACCGCTTTGGCAAGCGACAGCCAATCGCCGGTTTTCATGGCGCGGCGTTTACTGCAAATGGTCTCGCCCAGATAAATGATATCGGCGCTGCTGTCGCACGCCGCCTGGTAAAAGGCTTCGATATCCGGTTTCGGCCAGTAATAGAGTACCGGCCCCAATGCATATTTCATGTCGGGTCTCCTGTTACTGCCAGCGGCGATGATAGGCGCCAAGCGTGGTTTGCGTTCCTTCGGACACCGCGCCCAGCGCCTCGGTCCATGCGGGCAGCGGCGCAAAATCCTGGGGATTGGCGATACAGCTGTCGATAGCCTGGCGCCAGACCTTGGTCACCTGGCTGACGTAAGCGGGGCTGCGCTGCCGTCCTTCGATTTTCACCGAGGCGATATTGGCCGCCAGCAGTTCGGGAAGCAAAGACAGCGTATTGAGGCTGGTCGGCTCCTCCAGCGTATGATACTTCTGTCCGTCCACGTAATAGCGGCCCTTGCACAACGTCGGGTAGCCGGCGTTTTCGTCCGGGCCGTAGCTGTCGATAAGGACGTTGTTCAGACGCGATTCCATGGCGGAGCCGGTTTGCGTCCAGCGCACGAAACGCGCCGGCGAACAGGCGCCGACGGTATTGGGCGATTCGCCCGTCAGGTAGGAGGAGAGATAGCAGCGCCCCTCCGCCATGATGCACAGGCTGCCGAAGGCGAACACTTCCAGCGGTACCGGGCTGATAAGCGCCAGCTGTTTCACCTGATGCATCGACAGCACGCGCGGCAGCACCACCCGCGCCACGTCAAAATGCTGTTGGTAGAAGCGGATGGCCGCCTCGTTGGTGGCGGACGCCTGCACCGAGACATGGCGTTCAATCTGCGGATAACGCGCGGCGGCGTATTCCAGCATGGCGGGATCCGCCAGGATCAGCGCGTCCGCCCCCGCCTGGGCCGCCATATCCACGGCGCGTTGCCAGCGCGCGTAACCGTCAGGGTGGGCAAATGTATTAATGGCGATATGCAGTTTTCGTCCGTGGCGATGCACGTACTCCTGCGCTTCCTGCAGACGTTTGTCGGTAAAATTCAGGCCGGCGAAATGGCGGGCGTTGGTATCGTCCTTCAGGCCGATATACACCGCGTCGGCGCCGTTATCGACGGCAGCCTTGAGGGCCGGAAGGTTTCCGGCGGGACAGAGCAGCTCCATAAAGCTCCCGAATAGTGTGTTGGCATGGGCGCAGAGCGTGTCATGCCGTAAAGGATCATTAGCCAACGGGTTGTTTTAGCAGCAAATGATGCATAGTCGTCATGGCAATTCTAAATAAGGTTGGCGCGGGAAAGATTGATTTGAGGCAGCTTATGGCGTAATGACAGCATTTAAAGCTGCGACGGCTATGCTTAAATAAGCAATCTTTCTTTATGAATAATTGATGTAGACCCCGACTGGTTTTAACCACTGTGGCAAAATAGGCGCAGATTCGTTAAGAGGAGTAGAAACAGTGTTGGAAAAACTACGAGCACACTTGGTGCGCCGGGGGCCGTCGCTGTTGCGCTTGCCGATCACACTGACACCGTTCGCGTTGCAGCGTCAGGTGTTGGAACAGGCGCTGCGCTGGCAGTTTCGCGCAGCGCTGGCCGAGGGTGAACTGGCTTTTCTGGAGGGGCGCTGGCTTAGGATCGAGGTCGAGGATATCGCGCTGGTATGGTATATGACCGTCGAAAATGAGCAACTGAAGGTCAGCCGCCAGGCGCGGGCCGATGTCAGCTTCAGCGGCAATGCCAACGATCTGATCCTTATCGCCGCCCGTAAGGAGGACCCCGACACGTTGTTTTTCCAGCGCCGGCTGCGCATCGAAGGCGATACCGAGCTTGGCCTGTACGTGAAAAATCTCATGGATTCGATTGATCTGGCCACCATGCCGCCCTTGCTGCGCGCGGCGCTGATGCAGATTGCCGCCTTTATTCAGGCCGGCTTGCAGGAGGGCGTGGATGCCGAGGGCATCCACGTATCCCAGCCGTGCTGATACGCGTGGAAATACCGGTGGATGCGCCGGGAATCGACAGCCTGCTGCGGCGGGCCTTCGGGCGCGACGCCGAGGCGGAGCTGGTCCATCGCCTGCGTGAGGATGGGCTGCTGACCCTGGGTATCGTGGCCACGGACGACGAAGGCGGGGTTATCGGCTACGCGGCGTTCAGCCCGGTGTGGATTGGCGGCGAGGATTGTCAGTGGGTCGGCCTGGCGCCGCTGGCGGTGGAGGCCGCTTTCCGCCGCCAGGGCATCGCCCGGCAGCTGATCTATGAGGGGCTGGACACCCTTAACGAGTTCGGTTATCGCGCCGTGGTGGTCCTGGGCGCGCCCGACTATTATTCGCGCTTTGGTTTCATTCCCGCGGCGCGTTCACAGCTGCATTGCCGCTGGCCCGGCGCGGAAGCCGCCTTCCAGCTGTTTACCCTGGCGGAGGATGCGCTGGAGGGCGTCAGCGGCCGGGTGGAATACGCCGAGCCGTTTAATCAGCTGGCGCTTTGACGGCCGGCTGCCCGCTATTTCCCGGAGAGTCTCCGTCGCCGGTACGCCGGTGCGGCTGCAGGCTCGGCCAGATCGCCTCAAGCGTTGAAGCCTGGCTCGCGACCAGCCGCTCCTTTTGCGCCCGCGTCAGCTGCTTGATGCGATACTCCCATCGCAATGCCCCGCCCCGATCGCCGGCCGGGCAGTGGTAGACCAGAAGCAACGGACCTTTGCCGCGCAGGGCCTTGGCGCCGCTGCCGCGTTGGTGCTGCGCCAGCCGCCGGGCCACATCGGTGGTAACGCCGGTATAGAGGGCGCCGCCGGCGGTGCGAATCAGGTAAATATGCCAGCATGGGGTCATGGAATTGCGCCTTAAGCAGCCAAACGAAATCTAGTGGGAAATGGCCTCTTGGGCAAAGAGTCCATGGGTAATATTTCCAGAAACAGCTATGATGGTACCTACTTTAACCGTCAGGCGTAAAGGACGATATTAAGCCCGTAATACGCTGTGCAAGGTTTGCAAAAGTTGCGCATAATTAATTGGACATGTAAGAACGCGTGGCGATATGCTGGTTATAACCTTATAAAGGATAAGAGATTATCGTGCGAACGGACGACCCCCTGAAAGCCATCGTAGCTTACCTGAAAAAGCAGCATGTTTTAACGCTTTGCACCGGCGACGCGCAGACCTTATGGTGCGCCAATTGCTTCTATGTGCTGAACGAACCCGATCTGTCGTTATATATGTTAACGGATCATACCACCCGCCACGGCATCCTGCTGGCGGAGAATCAACATGTCGCCGGCACCATCAGCGATCAGACCGTTACCATCAGTCTTATCAAGGGCATACAGTATAGCGGCGAGGTTAATCAAATCACCGGCGACGCGGCCCAGACGGCGCGCAAGCAGTATACCGCGCGCTTCCCGCTGGCCAAGCTCGCGACCTCGCCCATATGGCGTTTGCGTCTGGATGAAATTAAGCTGACCAACAATAAGCTGGGGTTCGGCACCAAGCTGAGCTGGAAGCGCGAAGACGATGAAGCTGATACAGGCCTGGCCAGTCGCCAGGCCTGAGACCCAGGGCGGATGCCCTGGGTTATTTCTTATTGAGAATACGCAGCGATTCCCGGTTAAACGCCGGTAAATCATCCGGTGTGCGGCTGGTTACCAGGGTATCGTTATCAATGACCACTTCTTTATCAAAGAAGTCGGCGCCGGCATTTTTTAAATCCACCGCCACCGCTTTTACCGTGGTCATTTTTTTGCCGCGTACCGCATCGGCGCTTATCAGCAACTGCGGGCCATGGCAAATGGCGAAAATCGGTTTGCCGCTTTGCGCGAAGGCCCGCGTGAAATCAACAAAACGGTCGTCGCCGCGCAAGGAATCAGGCGAGTGGCCGCCGGGCAACAACAGGGCGTCGAATTGGTCGACATTGACCTCGTCGATGGACTTATCAATGGTCACCTTGGCCTCGCCGCGCTTGCCGGTGACGGTTTGGCCCGCTTTTTTATCGATGGTGATGACCTGGTGTCCGGCCTGCTGATAGGTCTGGGCCGGCGAGGTAAACTCCGCATCTTCGAATTCATCAGTAATTAAGACTGCGATTTTTTTGCTCATCCTGTCCTCCGTCAGATGAATAATGAACTGTCCTAAGCCTAGTGCCGGATTGGCCCGTCAGCAAGTTTGTTTATTAACTGTATATAATATAATCGGTTAGCGTTAATTGACGGCGGGATATTGGGGTAGGCGCGGGTGCGGATTATTAAGATAATACTGAGGGATATTTTGCTGAAATATAAATGTCTCTCCCGGCGGCCTTATAAATAATGGCGGGCCGCGGCATTGAACGCGGCCCGGGCATTCATATCAGGATTCAGCCGTTTGGGTATTTTGCCTAAAAGAATTTAACGGGGCGATTTCGACCGAATTCCTGCCGCGTTTTTTTGCCAAATATAGGGCGCCATCGGCAGCGGTAAGCGAAGCTTCTATATCGCTGTCGGCCATAATGGCAATTCCGGCGCTAAGGGTCACGGTGGTGGAAACCTGATCGTTAAATAAATGCGGGATTTTTAAATCCAGCACGGCCTGCCTGACATTTTCAGCACAGGTCAGGGCATATCCGTCATCGACGTCTATCAGCAGTATCAGGAACTCCTCGCCGCCGTAGCGCACCACGATGTCCCGGGAGCGCACCGCATCGCGAATAGCCACCGCTACGGCGACCAAGGCCTTGTCGCCCATGGTGTGGCCGTAATTGTCGTTGTAGGCTTTGAAATGGTCGATATCCAGCAGCAGAATATAATGGCTGGTGGGGCCGTTGCCCGTCAGGTTGCTGAGCTTGTTTTGCAGGCCCCGGCGGTTAAACAGGCCGGTAAGGGGATCTATCATGCTGAGATCGCTGAATTTTTCCCGTTCTTCGCTGAGCCGGTTGACCAGTTCCGCCGTAAAGGCTTCGCTGCGTTTTTGCATCAGGCTGTGCAGCGTAAAGCTTATCAGCGGCAGCGCAATGGTGAACAGCAAGACCAGGATATGGTTGAACTGATCCAGCACGATAACCATCAGCGCCGGCGGCAGGCTGTGCAGGCAAAACGCCACGAAATAATCGGCCAGCGAAATAGCGCTGATGAAAAATACCATCATCAGGCTGAAGAGCAGGAAATTATTCTCAGCGGGCTGAAGCTGGTTATAGCGCACGGCGATATGCCAGGCCCAGAGTAAGCCAATAATAATTGCAAAAACATTCAGTTGATGAGCATAATTTCTCATTTTGTAATTACTCATCATTAAAGTAATTACACAAACGATCGCCACCAGTATGGATGGCGGCGTGGGAGAATGGGTATTATTCAGGGCGGTGGCGACATAAAAAACCGAAAAAGCGATATTAAGCAGCAAAAACAATAGCAACGACAGGCGAAGCTTACTCCTGCGGAGTTCTTCATAGCTGTAGGTATTTATCATGTCTTAACTTTTTAGCCCCGGCTGTCCACTATGGCAATAACAGACGACAAGAATTCTGAATAAACTATGATTATTAATAATTTGGTATCGTTATTATGAAAGTTTGGCTTAGAAAATTAATAGAATAATTTAACAGCTTTACACGTGGCTGTCACTCGCCGATGGAGCGTGATGCGAAAACAGGGGAAAAGAAGCCGCAGAGGCTGGAGGGGCGCAGCGTAGCTGCATGCCTGACCGACGCGACGGACTGACGAAGGGTCAGCGGCGCTGCGGTATCTACCGTGAAAAAACGAGCATGAATATGGTGCGAAGGGAGGGACTTGAACCCTCACGTCCGTAAGGACACTAACACCTGAAGCTAGCGCGTCTACCAATTCCGCCACCATCGCAGGCTATTCATCTCATACTTACACGTAAAACTTTTTATTCAGAACAGGCCGCCTGTACCGGGGTACGGCATGCTTTCGTTCTGGTTACCGATTGGTGCGAAGGGAGGGACTTGAACCCTCACGTCCGTAAGGACACTAACACCTGAAGCTAGCGCGTCTACCAATTCCGCCACCATCGCGTGCAATCCGGCAACATCTTTTTATGCTAATAACATCGTGGTTGTATTTGGTGCGAAGGGAGGGACTTGAACCCTCACGTCCGAAAGGACACTAACACCTGAAGCTAGCGCGTCTACCAATTCCGCCACCATCGCCCGGCACCGGCAAGGCATAAGCCCTGCCACCACGGAGGCGAATTCTAGAGGTTTTAGCGTCAACGTCAATAATTATTTAAGCCAAAGCGGGTATTTAGCGCAAAAAAATAGCCGCCGCCGCATCGGCGCGCGCGGCGGCGGCGGGAGGGTTGCCCGTTAGCCGCGTTTGCCGGCTTTATCTTTATCCTTGCCGCGCGAGACGGTATGGACCGCCTGGAAAACCTTGAAGCGGCCATTTTGCGCCAGCACGGCATGGCTGCCGAAAATGGAATCCAGCAAGGCCGGATAGGGCAAAAACGCATTGGCGACGATGCGCAACTGCCCGCCGATGCGCAAATGGGTTAACGCGCCGCGGATCAGGTTTTCGGCCGCCTGCAGATTGGTATGCATGCCGTCGTGGAACGGCGGGTTGGAAATAATCAGGTCAAAACGTCCCGGCATCGCTGAATACACATCGCTGACGACCACGTTGCCGGTCAGGCCGTTCGCCTCGAGCGTGGCCTGGCTTGCGGCCAGCGCCGGCGCGTGTACATCCCCGAGGGTCAGCTTGATGCCCGGCGAGCGTTTCGCCAGGACGGCGGCCAGGACGCCGGTACCGCAGCCGATGTCGGCCACCTCGCCGCTGAGCGGCTGATCAAAGGTGGACAACAGCAGTTGGCTGCCGCTGTCGAGCCCGTCGCGGCTGAATACGCCCGGCAGCGTTTTCACCGTCAACCCGTTGAGCTGATATTCGTTCCAGTAAGACTCGAGGTCGAAGCGCGGCGCTGTTTCCAGCCGGCCGTGATACAGGCCGCAGCGGCGGGCGCTGTCGATTTTCACCAGGGGACAGTAGGGCGCCAGGAACGGCTCGGCGCTGCGTACGCCGCTGCGGTTTTCCCCCACCACGAAGACATCGCTGCCCACCGGCAGCAGCGCGAGGAGGTTGGTGAGCTGGAACTGTGCTTCCGGCTTATTTTTCGGCCAGAAATAGAGTAAAGTATCGCATTCGCGGACAAATTCCGCGTCGGCGACCAGGCCGTACTGCACGGACCCATCGTCCATTTTATCGCGCAGTGCCAGACAGTGGTGATACCAGGCGGTGTGGACACATACGTTTTGGGCGTCCAGTTCCGCCGGCAGGAGATCCTGCACATCGCCGGCGAACAGTACGCGTTTATCTGAAAAAATGTCCTCGTGACGGAGTATGACTTCACTGGCTGGTGTTAATACTGACATGCGACAAAGGCTCCTCATTAATCTGAGCGGGGAGTATAGTGCTTTATTGTCCGATGTTCGATGGACTTTATCGCCTGATGTGCGATGGATTGATATGCAACGACCGCGAATAGGATCAGTATGGCGTCGAGACGAGACTGGCAGTTACAGCAATTGGGCATCACGCAATGGGCGTTGCGACGCCCCGCGTCCCTGCAGGGAGAAGTGGCGGTCGTCCTGCCCGCCGATGTCCGCCTGCTGCTGATAGCCAGCCCCTTGCCGCCCATCGACCATCCCCTGGTGGGCGATGTGGCGCGCAGCCTGGATCTTGCGCCCGGTCAGCTGTATCCGCTCACGCCGGAACAGGTGGCGATGCTGCCGGAAGACACCCGCTGCCATAGCTGGTGGCTCGGGCGCGAGGCGACGCGTCCCCTGTCCGGTGTCTCCCTTTTCACCCCGCCGCTGGCTGAACTGCTGGGCAACGCAGCAGCCAAGCGCGATCTTTGGCGGCAGATTTGTCATCATGAACCAGATTTCCGCGCTGACGGTCTCTGACCTGGCCGCCGCCTGGCATATAGAGCAGGCCAGCCACGCATTCCCCTGGACGGCGAAAACCTTTGCCAGCAACCAGGGCGAGCGTTACCTGAATCTCAAGCTGACCGTGGCGGATACCCTGGCGGCGTTCGCCATCACCCAGACCGTGCTGGACGAGGCGACGCTGTTCAACATTGCCGTGCATCCGGATTTCCAGCGCCGCGGCCTGGGCCGATCGTTGCTGGAACATCTCATCGCCCAATTGGAACAGCGAGATATCCTGACGCTGTGGCTGGAGGTGCGGCAATCCAACCGGCCCGCCATCGCGCTGTACCGGTCCCTTGGCTTTAACGATGTCACGGTGCGCCGTGATTACTACCCGTCCGCCGTCGGGCGCGAGGATGCCATCATCATGGCGCTGCCGCTGGGGTGAACCGCACCGCCGCGCGCCAGTGCGCACACTATCAATGCGCACTTTCTCCATGTAGAATCTAGCACCAGCGATCCAGCCCATAATTTGTATGTACCCATCGAGAAACAGAAGATGAAGAATGCCACTTACGCCGCGGAAGTTGCGGCTCGGCGCACTTTTGCGATTATTTCGCACCCCGACGCCGGTAAAACCACCATCACCGAAAAAGTGCTGTTATTCGGGCACGCCATTCTTACCGCCGGTACGGTAAAGGGCCGCGGCTCAAGCCATCATGCCAAATCCGACTGGATGGAAATGGAAAAGCAGCGCGGCATTTCCATTACCACCTCGGTGATGCAATTCCCTTACCGGGACGCCCTGGTCAACCTGCTCGATACGCCGGGGCATGAAGATTTCTCCGAAGATACGTACCGCACGCTGACGGCGGTGGACTGCTGCCTGATGGTCATCGACTCCGCGAAAGGCGTCGAAGATCGTACCCGTAAACTGATGGAGGTGACGCGCCTGCGCGATACGCCGATCCTGACCTTTATGAACAAGGTCGATCGCGATATCCGCGATCCGACGGAACTGCTCGACGAGGTCGAACACGAGCTGCGCATCGCCTGCGCGCCCATCACCTGGCCCATTGGCTGCGGCAAGCTGTTTAAAGGGGTTTATCATCTCTACAAGGATGAGACCTATCTTTACCAGACCGGTAAAGGCCATACCATCCAGGAAGTGCGCACGGTCAAGGGGTTGCATAATCCGGATCTTGACGCGGCCATCGGCGAGGATCTGGCGGCGCAGCTGCGCGAGGAGCTGGAGCTGGTGCAGGGCGCCTCGCACGAGTTCGAAGAGCAGGCTTTCCTGCGCGGCGAGCTGACCCCGGTGTTTTTCGGCACCGCCTTGGGCAACTTTGGCGTCGATCATATGCTGGACGGCCTGGTTGAATGGGCGCCGCCGCCGATGCCGCGCAAGACCAATACCCGCGTCGTCACCGCCGATGAAGAAAAATTTACCGGCTTTGTGTTTAAGATCCAGGCGAATATGGACCCGAAACACCGTGACCGCGTGGCGTTTATGCGCGTGGTGTCGGGACGCTATGAAACCGGCATGAAGCTGCGCCAGGTCCGCACGGGCAAGGATGTGGTGATTGCCGATGCGCTGACGTTCATGGCCGGCGACCGCTCGCATATCGAAGAGGCGTATCCCGGCGATATCATCGGCCTGCACAACCACGGCACCATCCAGATTGGCGATACCTTCACCCAGGGCGAGGACATGAAGTTTACCGGCATCCCCAACTTCGCGCCGGAAATGTTCCGCCGTATCCGCCTGCGCGACCCGCTCAAGCAAAAGCAATTGCTGAAAGGGCTGGTCCAGCTGTCGGAAGAGGGCGCGGTTCAGGTATTCCGCCCGCTGACCAACAACGACCTGATTGTCGGCGCGGTCGGGGTGTTGCAGTTTGAAGTGGTGGTGGCCCGCCTGAAAAGCGAATACAACGTCGAGGCGCTGTATGAGTCGGTCAATGTGTCCACCGCCCGCTGGGTCGAATGCGCCGATGTGAAAAAACTCGAGGAGTTCAAGCGCAAGAACGAACTGAACCTGGCCCTGGACGGCGGCGATAACCTTTCTTATATTGCTCCGAGCATGGTTAACCTCAACCTGACCCAGGAACGCTATCCCGACATCCATTTCCACAAAACCCGCGAGCATTGATCCTCCCGGCGCGGGTTTTTCGCCCGTCCCCGCGCGCCCGCCTTTTTTAGCCGCGGCGTGGGGACGGAATCCACCGCCTTTCCTGTCGCGCCGCGCCTTGCGGCCGGAATGGTTATGTCCGCGCCGGGGTGCGGAATGTTCCTAAATCCTTGCTTAATCATTGGATTTAAGCTTTTTTTCCCGGATAACAATGCAATTTGTTATTTCTAGTCTATAGTTAAATTGTCTCTGACGGAGCGGTTAAATAAGCTAATAAAACCGTGCAAATCAGTATGATACGCTGCTCTTTATCACGAGAGCGGTATTTCTGCATTTTTGGATGCTTCCCCAGCCGAACGCGGGAGGCAGTTAGACCGGCCGCTATTTGTGGCGAAAACACCCTGATTCGGGTGGCAAGTTAAAAAGGAAACATCAATGAATAAGATCACGATGACAAAAACGCTCACGGCTATGGTTTTAGGTTCCATCCTGGCGGCTTCCACCGCGATGGCTAACGATACCATCAAGACAGAGGCGAACAGCGCCGGCGCCAAAATCGATAATACGATGAAGACCGCCTCAAACTATATGGGCGACAGCGCGGTAACCGCCAAGGTGAAAAGCGCGTTGGTCGGCGATAAAGGTATCAACAGCACCGACATTTCCGTGGTGACCAATAACGGCGTAGTAACCCTGAGCGGCTTTGTGACCAACCAGGCCCAGGCTGAACGCGCCGTTACCGCCGCCAAATCCGTTGAAGGCGTGACCTCGGTCAGCGACAAGCTGCACGTGAAGGAAACGACCAACGCTTCGGTGAAAACCTATGCCGGCGACACGGCGATTACCAGCGAAGTGAAAGCCAAGCTGCTTGCCGATAGCATCGTCCCGTCCCGCAACGTGAAAGTGGAAACGTCCGACGGCATCGTGCAACTGAGCGGCCACGTTAAAAATGCCCGTGAAGCCTCGCGCGCCGAAAGCGTCGCCAAAGCAGTTGACGGCGTGAAAAGTGTCAAAAACGATCTTAAGTACTAATCTCTAAAGAACCAACGGTCAATGTCGCTTTGCGTTGCCGGTGCGCAGCGCAGGGCGATACCGTGTACGGCAAAACCAATAGTATTAAGCCGGTCCGGGGCGTTTAACGTCCGTGTTTCCCGGTAACACGAGAATTGTATTTCCATCATTTGGGTAAGGAGAAGCTTATGTTTCGTTGGGGCATTATTTTTCTGGTCATTGCCTTGATTGCGGCAGCATTAGGGTTCGGTGGTTTGGCAGGCACGGCGGCATGGGCGGCTAAAATCGTCTTCGTCGTGGGTATTATCCTGTTCCTGATAAGCCTGTTTACCGGCCGTCGCCGTATGTAGCCTTATCAGCGGGCCCCGGTCCGTTAAGCAGTAACCGATAGATAGGGTTATTATCCGGAGAGGGAGTCAATACGCATCATGTTGACGACCTCTCCGGAGCGTTTTTCAGGTCCCCGCGCACCACCCCTCCCAGCCGTTAATCCGTGGTTCCCTTTCCTCTCCGCGCACGTGCTAAAGATGCTACTATTTACTTTTCCTCCTCCCTTTTGGGTGCGCCAGGCACGCGCAGGTAATACGCCATGATAAATCCGGTCTTTATCGATACCCATTGCCATTTTGATTTTGCCCCCTTCAGCGGTCACGAAACCGACAGCCTCGCCCTGGCCGCCGCGGCCGGCGTGCAGCGCATTATCGTGCCGGCGGTGGAGGCGGAGCGCTTTGCCGCCGTGCTGGCATTGGCCGACGCCCATGAGGCGCTGTATGCCGCCCTGGGCCTGCACCCCATCGCCATCACCCGCCATGATGACGCCGGGCTGTCGGCCCTGGCGCATCATTTGCGCCGGCCTCATCCACGACTGGTGGCGGTGGGGGAAATCGGCCTGGACAATTATATGGCGGAGCCCATGATGCCGCGCCAGGAAGCGTTATTGGCGGCCCAACTCCAGTTAGCCGGCCGCCATGATCTGCCGGTGATCCTGCATTCCCGGCGCACCCACGATCGCCTGGCGCAGATTTTGCGGCGCCATGATTTACCGCGCACCGGGGTGGTGCACGGGTTCGCCGGCAGCTACGAGCAGGCGGTGGCGTTTACCAAATTGGGTTATTATATCGGCGTCGGCGGCACCATTACCTATGAGCGCGCCAATAAAACACGCCAGGTAATGGCCAGGCTGCCCCTGGACCGCTTGCTGCTGGAAACCGACGCGCCCGATATGCCGGTGTCCGGCTTTCAGGGGCAGGCCAATCGTCCCGAACGCCTACGCGTGACCTTTGCGTCGTTATGCGCGCTCAGGCCGGAGCCGCCGCAGCAGATTGCCGAAATAATATACCGCAATACCCTGGATTTATTCGGTTTGCCCTGTCAATAGCAAAATTTTCCGGCTGATAATCGGGATCGCACGCATAAATCTCAATCCTTAAGCAGCTTATTATCGTCGATTGTGGAAAAATAGAGCCAGCGCGTAAGGCAGGATGCGTTTACCCTGCGTCTTTGATTCAGGCTTATGCGGTGAGAGGGATCTTTAACGCCCGGAAATCAGCATGGTTCCGGGTCTTTCTTCATGGAACCAAGTCCGCTCGCCAACGTTACGGCGCGTTATCGCGATAGCCATGACGCCCCTTTTACAGATTCGGTTGCTACGTCGCCACACCGAAAAGTTGGAGAGTATTATGATTGATTTAACCGTTGCGGCCCGCCGTGCGTTGGGTCTGATGGATCTTACCACCCTGAATGATGACGATACCGCCGACAGCGTCGTCAGCCTGTGCCGACAGGCGAAAAGCCCGGCCGGCAATACCGCCGCCGTTTGCATCTACCCCCGCTTTATTCCCATCGCCAGACGCGCCTTGCAGCGCCAGGGCACGCCGGACATTCGGATTGCCACGGTCGCCAATTTCCCCCATGGCGATGACGATGCCGCCATTGCGCTGGCGGAAACACGCGCTTCGGTAGCCTACGGCGCGGATGAAGTCGATGTGGTGTTTCCCTACCGGGCGCTGATGGCCGGCAATGAACAACTGGGATTTGATCTGGTCGCCGGCTGCAAGGCGCTGTGCGCCGACAGCGGCGTGCTGCTGAAGGTGATCCTGGAAACCGGCGAGCTGCGCCGTCCGGAGCTTATCCGGCGCGCCGCCGAAATCGCCATCGACGCCGGCGCTGATTTTATTAAAACCTCCACCGGCAAGGTGCCGGTCAATGCCACGCTTTCAAGCGTTGAAATCATGCTGTCGGTTATCCATGACAAAGGCGTCGGCGCGCACGTGGGCGTAAAACCGGCGGGCGGCGTGCGCACCGCGGCGGAAGCGGCGGCCTACCTGGCGCTGGCGGACCGGATCATGGGGCCGCTGTGGGCTGACGCCCGGCATTTCCGCTTCGGCGCATCAAGCCTGCTGGCCAGCCTGCTCACCGTATTGGGCCAGGATATGCAGGTCACGGATAACGGTTATTGATCCCCTGATTGAGCATTGGAGAAGGCAATGACAAACCCGCCCGTTTCCGGGCGATAGCCATTTTTGTTTTGCAGGGGGTAACCGTGTTCCTGGCACAAGAAATTATTCGTAAAAAACGCGACGGCGAGCCGCTGAGTGAAGAAGAGATTCGGTTTTTCATCAATGGGGTCCGCGATAATACGGTTTCGGAAGGGCAGATCGCCGCCCTGGCGATGACCGTTTTTTTCCGCGACATGGATATTCGGGAACGGGTGGCGCTGACGCTGGCGATGCGCGACTCGGGCCATGTGCTTAACTGGCAGAACAGCGCCCTGGGCGGGCCGGTGCTGGATAAGCATTCGACCGGCGGCGTGGGTGATGTCACCTCGCTGATGCTGGGGCCGATGATTGCCGCCTGCGGCGGCTACGTGCCGATGGTTTCCGGCCGCGGACTGGGCCATACCGGCGGCACGCTCGATAAGCTCGAATCGATCCCGGGGCTGAATATTTTCCCTGACGATCAGGCGTTCCGCGCGATGATAAAACAGGTCGGCGTGGCGATCATCGGCCAGACCAACTCCCTGGCGCCGGCGGATAAACGGTTTTACGCCGTCCGCGACATCACGGCCACGGTGGATTCCATTGCGCTGATTACCGCCTCGATATTGGCCAAAAAACTGGCCGAGGGCCTGGATGCGCTGGTGATGGATGTGAAAGTCGGATCCGGGGCGTTGATGCCCGATTACCCGCAGTCCGAAGCGCTGGCGCGCGCTATCGTCGGCGTCGCCAACGGCGCCGGGTGCAAGACCACGGCGCTGTTGACCGATATGAACCAGGTCCTGGCGTCCAGCGCCGGCAATGCCCTGGAAGTGCGCGAGGCGGTGCGCTTCCTTACCGGCGAACAGCGTAATCCCAGACTGTATGAGGTCACCATGGCCTTGTGCAGCGAAATGATGGTGTCGTCGGGATTGGCGGCCACCGAACCGCTGGCGATGGCGCGGCTGCAGCAGGTACTGGACAACGGGGAAGCGGCGGAGCGTTTTGGCCGCATGATCGCGGCACAGGGCGGTCCGCATGATTTTATCAGCCGTTATGAGCACTATTTGCCCAAAGCCACGCTGAGCAAGCCGGTGCTCGCCGAACAAGCGGGTTTTATCGGCGCCATGGACACCCGCGCCCTGGGCCTGGCCGTGGTGGCTATGGGCGGCGGGCGCCGGCGCGCCGGCGATGCCATCGACTATAGCGTCGGTTTAACCGACATGGCGCGCCTGGGCGATGCGGTGCAGCCCGGACAGCCGCTGGCGAATATCCACGCCGCCAGCGAAGCCGGCTGGATGCAGGCGGCGGAGACGGTGCGCGCGGCCATTACCCTCACGCCGCAGCCGCCTGAAGCCCTGCCGGTGATTTACCGGCGTATCGCGGCGGATGACTGACGGCGCGGGGACGCTTCCGGCGACGATATCGTTCGCCGGGATACATGCGATTTTTTCTGATCCGCCGGGCAGGGGCCCTTATCCGGCGGGCGGATCAATCAGTTGGAGAAGACAATGAAACGTACCTATATCATGGTGCTCGACTCGTTCGGCATCGGCGCCGCCGCGGATGCGGAAAAATTCGGCGACAGCGGCTCGGATACCCTGGGCCATATTGCCGAACGATGCCAGCGCGGCGAGGCCAACCAGGGCCGCAGCGGACCGCTGCGGCTGCCCAACCTGTCGCGCCTGGGACTGGGAAAGGCCGCCGAGGAATCCACCGGGCATTTTCCCCCGGGGCTTGACCGCGACGCGGACATTATCGGCGCCTATGCCTACGCCAGCGAAATCTCCTCGGGCAAGGATACCCCGTCCGGACATTGGGAAATCGCCGGGGTACCGGTGATGTTTGACTGGGGCTATTTCCCCGATCCCCAGAACAGCTTCCCGCAGGAACTGCTGGACCGGCTGGTCGCCGATGCCGGGCTGCCGGGATATCTGGGCAACTGTCACTCTTCCGGCACGGTGATCCTGGATCAACTGGGCGAGGAGCATATGCGTACCGGCAAGCCGATTTTCTATACCTCCGCCGATTCGGTTTTCCAGATAGCCTGTCATGAAGAACGGTTCGGCCTGCAACGTTTGTACGACCTCTGCGAGCTGGCCCGGGAGATGCTGACCGCCGGCGGCTACAATATCGGCCGGGTGATCGCCCGGCCGTTTACCGGCGATAAAAGCGGTCATTTCCAGCGCACCGGCAACCGCCATGATCTGGCGGTGGAGCCGCCCTCCGCCACGGTATTGCAAAAGCTGGTGGAAGAAAAGGGCGGGCAGGTGGTGTCGGTGGGCAAGATCGCCGATATCTACGCCCAGGTGGGCATCACCAAAAAAATCAAGGCCACCGGCCTGGATGCGCTGTTCGACGCTACTTTGCGTGAAATGGAACTCGCGGGCGATAACACCATCGTCTTTACCAACTTTGTCGATTTTGATTCATCCTATGGCCACCGCCGCGACGTGGCCGGCTATGCGGCGGCGCTGGAGCTGTTCGACCGCCGCCTGCCGGAACTGCTCGCGCGGGTGACCGGCGAGGATATGATCATTCTGACCGCCGATCACGGCTGCGATCCCACCTGGCGCGGCACCGATCATACCCGCGAGCACGTGCCGGTGTTACTCTACGGCCCCGCCATCCGGCCGGGGTCCTATGGGCACCGCCGGACCTTCGCCGATATCGGCCAGACGGTGGCGGATTATTTTGGCCTGACACCCATGGATTATGGTAAATCCATCCTCCAGGCATGAAGGTAGTCAGGATTTTGCCTGTCCCGGCGCGGGCCGGGACAACGTTATTTTTTATTATTGAGTATAAGGAAAACCAACATGGCGACGCCGCATATTAACGCTGAACGAGGTGATTTTGCCGATGTGGTCCTGATGCCCGGCGATCCGCTGCGGGCGCAGCACATCGCCAATCACTTCCTCACGCAACCGCGCGAAGTCAATAACGTCCGCGGCATGCTGGGCTATACCGGCAGCTACAAAGGCCGGGCCATTTCAGTTATGGGCCACGGCATGGGCATCCCGTCCTGCTCCATTTACACCAAGGAGCTGATTACCGAGTTCGGGGTTGAACAGATCATCCGGGTCGGGTCCTGCGGCGCGCTGCGCGGCGATGTCAATGTGCGCGACGTGGTGATCGGCATGGGCGCCTGCACCGATTCCAAGGTTAACCGCATGCGTTTCAAGGATCATGACTTTGCGGCCATTGCCGATTATGACCTGCTGCGCCACGCGGTGGACGCGGCCAAGGCGGCGGGGGTCAATGTGCGCGTCGGCAATCTGTTCTCGGCGGATCTGTTTTATACCCCCGATCCGCAGATGTTCGACGTCATGGAAAAATACGGCGTCCTGGGCGTGGAAATGGAAGCCGCCGGTATCTACGGCGTGGCCGCGGAATTCGGCGCCAGGGCGCTGGCCATCTGCACCGTGTCCGACCATATCCGTACCGGCGAGGCCTTAAGCGCGGCGGATCGCCAGACCACGTTTAACGAGATGATCGAAATCGCGCTGGAGTCGGTGCTGCGCGGCGACGCGGCATAAAGACCACGCGGCCGGCGGCAAGGCGTCAACGCGCTGTTCCGCCGGTCAAGACGCGCAGGTTGGCAACGGCGCAAGGCGTGCCTGATGCGCGCGCTTAGTCGGTTTTGGTCCGCGCAGGATCATCGGGCGTGGCCGCAGCCGGGGCCGGCGCGTCGTTTTCGTCCCCTTTGCGTTCCGCCAACGGCGTGCTGGCGGTCAGCAGGTACGGGGACTGCTGCCAGCGGCTGCGGCGGTTTTGCAGCAGGGTGCGGGCCAGGATAATACCGATGGCCAGCGCCAGCAGAATCATCAGGCGCAGCAGGTTGGTGGTGTTATCCACCTGTTTGGCTTCGGTTTCCAGCACATGGGTATCAAGGGTCAGGCGGATAAAACCGCTGGGCCCGTCCTTATCGATAATGGTACGCACCAGCTGATGGTTAAAATAGCTGCCGGCGCGCTGGTGTTCGATAGCCAGCCGGTCGCGCACGCTGATGGTCTCCCCGGCGCGGGCTATCAGGCTGCCGTCCATGCTGTATACGCTGGCATCCAGGATACGGCTGCCCTGGGTAAGGGTGTCCAGTATCGACTGGATGGGGGCATTGTTTTCCTCGCTGTCGGCCATCAGCGGCGCCAGTTGCCCCGCCAGCTGTCCTATCAGGGTGCCGGCCAGCTCATCCACCTGCGCCGAGCGGGCCATTTGATGGCTCAGGCTGAACCAGGACGCGCCCTGCATCAGGAAGACCAGCAGCGTCACGCAGATAAGCACGATGGCGGTGCGGTGTAAACGAAACGAGTGTCTGGCCCGGAGCATGGGATTCCTTTACTATTCTGAACGCTTTATGTTGCCAGAAGCGTCGACGATAGGATAGCTTGATGCGCGATGTTTTATCATGACGGTTATCCATGACTACAGGAGTGATTGATGCCTATTAGTTTGACGTACTGCGATCTCCCCGCCGGGATTTCACAGTGGCCGGGTCTCCCGTTATCATTAAGCGGCGACGAGGTCATGCCGCTGGATTACCGGGCCGGTCATACCGGCTGGCTGCTGTACGGCAAGGCGTTGGATAAATTTTCCCTTACCCGTTTCCAGCGTCGCCTGGGCGCGGCGATGGTTATCGTCTCCGCCTGGCATGTTGAAGACTACCAGGTGGTCAGGCTGGCCGGTCCGCTGACCGGGCTGGCCGCGCAGCTGGCCGCGGAGATGGAGCTGGATGTCGCGCCGTTTGGCAAAACGCCGCATCTGCATGCCCCGGGACTGCTGGTCATGGACATGGATTCCACCGCCATCCAGATAGAATGCATTGATGAAATCGCCAAACTGGCGGGCACGGGCGAGGAAGTCGCCGCCGTTACCGAACGCGCCATGCGCGGCGAGCTGGATTTCGCCGCCAGCCTGCGCCAGCGCGTGGCGACCCTGAAGGGCGCCGACGCCGATATCCTGCGCCAGGTGCGGGACGGTTTACCGTTGACGCCGGGCCTGGGCTCCCTGGTGACCAAATTGCAAAGCCTGGGCTGGCAGATAGCCATCGCTTCCGGCGGATTTACTTATTTCGCCGACTACCTGCGCGATCGGTTTCACCTGGTCGCCGTGGCGGCCAATGAACTGGGCATCCGCGACGGTAAGTTCACCGGCGAGGTGGTGGGGCCCATCGTCGATGCCGCCTATAAAGCCCGCATGCTGACCACCCTGGCGGAGCGGCTGGAAATCCCGCTGCACCAGACGGTGGCCATCGGCGACGGCGCCAATGACCTGTTGATGCTACAATCTGCGGGCCTGGGTATCGCATATCATGCCAAGCCCAAGGTGAATAAGCAGAGTAAGGTCATTATCCGCCATGCGGATCTGCTGGGCGTGCTGTGTATCCTGACCGGCAATCTTAAGAATGAAGAGCGCTAGGCGGCCGCCATGTGTTCCCTAGGCGGGTCTTCATTGTTTTCTCATTTCCGAGGTCATTGTGGCTAAAGCGGCGAAACGGGCATTTGTCTGTAATGAATGTGGGGCGGAATATCCGCGCTGGCAGGGCCAGTGCAGCGCCTGTGAAGCCTGGAATACCATCACCGAGGTCCGGGTGGCGTCTACCCCCGCCGCCGTGCGTAACGACCGCTTCAGCGGCTATTCCGGCGAAGCCGGCGTCAGCCGGGTGCGCAGGCTGGCGGATATCAGTCCCGAGGAACTGCCCCGTTTTTCCACGGGGTTCAAGGAGTTCGACCGGGTGCTGGGCGGCGGCGTGGTGCCGGGCAGCGCCATTTTGATCGGCGGCAGCCCCGGCGCCGGTAAAAGCACCCTGCTGCTGCAAACCCTGTGTAAATTGTCCGAACAGATGAAAACGCTGTATGTCACCGGCGAGGAGTCGTTGCAGCAGGTCGCCATGCGCGCGCACCGGCTGGCGCTGCCCACGGGCGGCCTGAACATGCTCTCGGAAACCAGCATCGAGCAAATCTGTCTGATTGCGGCCGAGGAAAAGCCGCGCCTGATGGTGATCGATTCCATCCAGGTGATGCATATGGCGGACATCCAGTCGTCGCCGGGCAGCGTTTCGCAGGTGCGGGAAACCGCCGCCTACCTGACCCGGTTCGCCAAAACCCAGGGCGTGGCGATCCTGATGGTCGGCCACGTGACCAAGGATGGCTCCCTGGCCGGCCCCAAGGTACTGGAACACTGTATCGACTGTTCCATCATGCTCGACGGTGATTCGGACTCCCGTTTCCGCACCCTGCGCAGTCATAAAAACCGCTTTGGGGCGGTGAACGAGCTGGGGGTGTTCGCCATGACCGAACAGGGATTGCGGGAAGTCAGCAATCCGTCGGCCATTTTTCTCAGCCGCGGCGAGGAGATGACGCCCGGCAGCAGCGTGATGGTGGTTTGGGAAGGCACCCGTCCCCTGCTGGTGGAAATCCAGGCGCTGGTGGATCACTCCATGCTGGCCAATCCACGCCGGGTGGCGGTGGGCCTGGAGCAAAACCGTCTGGCGATCCTGCTGGCGGTGCTGCATCGCCACGGCGGCTTGCAAATGGCCGATCAGGATGTCTTTGTCAATGTGGTCGGCGGCGTCAAGGTGACGGAAACCAGCGCCGACCTGGCGCTGATGCTGGCGATGGTGTCCAGCCTGCGCGATCGTCCGTTGCCGCGGGATTTGGTGGTATTTGGCGAAGTGGGGCTGGCCGGCGAGATCCGCCCGGTGCCCAGCGGCCAGGAGCGCATTGCGGAGGCGGCCAAGCACGGTTTTCGCCGCGCCATCGTGCCCTTTGCCAATGTGCCGAAAAAAGCGCAGGACAATATGCAGATTTTTGGCGTGAAAAAGCTGGCCGACGCGCTGGACATCCTTGCCGAGCTTGAATGACCGGCGCATTTACCGGCTGACGCCATGCGGATTTTTGCTTAAGCCATCAGAGGGAGGCGTATGTCGTCATTCGATTACCTGAAGAGTGCGATTAAACAACAGGGATGTACCCTACAGCAGGTCGCCGAGGCCAGCGGCATGACCAAAGGCTACCTCAGCCAGTTGCTGAACGCCAAAATCAAAAGCCCCAGCGCGCAGAAGCTGGAGGCCATCCACCGTTTCCTCGGGCTGGAGTTTCCGCGGCGGGAAAGGAAAATCGGCGTTATTTTCGGCAAGTTCTATCCCCTGCATACCGGCCATATCTACCTGATCCAGCGGGCGTGCAGCCAGGTGGACGAGCTGCACGTGATCCTCGGCTACGACGAGCCGCGCGATCGCAAATTATTTGAAGACAGCGCCATGTCGCAGCAGCCCACCGTCAGCGACAGGCTGCGCTGGCTGCTGCAAACCTTTAAATACCAGAAGAATATCCATATCCACGCCTTTAACGAGCAAGGCATGGAGCCTTATCCGCACGGCTGGGATGTCTGGAGCCGCGGCATTACCTCCTTTATGAAAGAGAAGGGCATCGCGCCGGGGTTTATCTATTCAAGCGAAGCGCGGGACGTGTCGCGCTACCGCGAGCATTTGGGCATCGAGACCATACTGGTCGACCCCAACCGGTCGTTTATGTCGATCAGCGGCGAGCAAATCCGCCAGGATCCGTTCCGTTATTGGGAATATATCCCGACTGAGGTCAAGCCGTTCTTTGTACGCACCGTGGCGTTAATCGGCGGCGAGTCCAGCGGTAAATCCACCATGGTCAATAAACTGGCCAATATCTTTAATACCAGCAGCGCCTGGGAGTACGGCCGTGAATACATTTTCTCCCATCTGGGCGGCGATGAAATGGCGCTGCAGTATTCCGACTACGACAAGATCGCCCTGGGCCAGGCGCAATATATCGACTTCGCGGTGAAATACGCCAATAAAGTGGCGTTTATCGACACGGATTTCGTTACCAGCCAGGCGTTCTGCAAACGCTATCATGGCCGCGAGCATCCCTTTGTCCAGGCGATGATTGACGAGTACCGTTTTGATTTGGTTATTTTATTAAAGAATAATACGCCCTGGGTGGCCGACGGGTTGCGCAGCCTGGGCAATCCGGTGGATCGCGACGGTTTCCAGCGGCTGCTGGAGGACCTGCTTAACGCGAATAATATTCCCTTTGTGCGCATCGACGCGCCGGACTATGACCAGCGCTTTTTGCAATGCATCGATCTGGTGCGGGACCTGCTGGGGCAACGGTAAGCCTGGCGCCAGCCGCAAGCTAAACTAAACCCCCGCCAAGGTTGCCTGCGTCAATGAAGAAAAAATTCGCCGGTCCAGGGCGCCTCATTGGCATGAGGCGCCCATCGCTGGCGCTATCAGGACATTTTTTTATATTTAATCCGGTGCGGCTGTAGCGCTTCCGCGCCCAGCGTGCGTTTTTTCCACTCTTCGTATTCGGTAAAGTTGCCTTCAAAGAATTCGATCTTGCCTTCATCCTGATAGTCAATGATATGGGTGGCGATGCGGTCGAGGAACCAGCGGTCATGGGAGATCACCATGGCGCAGCCGGGGAACTCCAGCAGGGCGTTTTCCAGCGCGCGCAGGGTTTCCACATCCAGGTCATTGGTCGGTTCATCGAGCAGCAGCATATTGCCGCCCACCTGCAGCAGTTTGGCCAGATGCAGCCGCCCGCGCTCGCCGCCGGACAGTTCGCCGACGCGTTTGCCCTGATCGACGCCCTTGAAGTTAAAACGGCCGACATAAGCGCGGCTCGGCATTTCAAAGTTGCCGATGCGCATAATATCCTGGCCGCCGGACACTTCTTCCCAGACGGTTTTACTGTTATCCATGCTATCGCGGAACTGGTCAACCGAGGCCAGCTGCACCGTATCGCCCAGCGTTACCGTACCGCTGTCCGCCTGTTCCTTGCCGGACAGGATACGGAACAGGGTCGACTTGCCGGCGCCGTTCGGGCCGATAATGCCGACGATCGCCCCTTTGGGGATCGAGAACGACAGGTTGTCTATCAGCAGCCGGTCGCCATAGGATTTCCTGAGGTTTTCCACCTCCAGCACTTTGTCGCCCAGGCGCGGTCCGGGTGGAATAAACAGCTCGCTGGTCTCGTTGCGCTTTTGGTATTCCACATTGTTAAGCTCTTCAAAGCGCGCCAGACGGGCCTTGCCTTTGGACTGGCGTCCCTTGGGATTCTGGCGCACCCATTCCAGTTCCTTCTCGATGGATTTGCGCCGAGCCGTTTCCGATGAGGCTTCCAGCGCCAGGCGCTGATCTTTTTGCTCCAGCCAGGAAGAATAGTTGCCTTCCCAGGGAATGCCCTCGCCGCGGTCCAGTTCCAGGATCCAGCCGGCCACGTTATCCAGGAAATAGCGGTCATGGGTAATGGCCACCACGGTGCCTTCGTAATCCAGCAGGAACCGCTCCAGCCAGGCGACCGACTCCGCATCCAGATGGTTGGTCGGCTCATCGAGCAGCAGCATGTCCGGTTTTTCCAGCAGCAGGCGGCAAATCGCCACGCGGCGGCGTTCCCCGCCCGACAGGGTGGCTATCTTCGCATCCCAGGGCGGCAGGCGCAGCGCATCGGCGGCGCGTTCCAGCTGGTTCTCCAGGTTATGGCCGTCATGGGCCTGGATAATGGCTTCCAGTTCGCCCTGTTCCCTGGCGAGCTTATCGAAGTCCGCATCCGGTTCGGCATAGGCGGCATAGACCGCGTCCAGGCGCGTCAGCGCCTGTTTGACTTCCCCAACCGCCTCTTCAATCGCCTCGCGCACGGTTTGCTCTAAATTCAGCTGCGGCTCCTGGGACAGATAACCGATTTTGATACCCGCCTGCGGCCGCGCCTCGCCCTCAATTTCCGTGTCGATGCCGGCCATGATGCGCAGCAGGGTGGACTTACCGGCGCCGTTGAGCCCCAGCACGCCGATCTTGGCGCCGGGAAAAAAGCTGAGCGAGATATCTTTCAGGATATGACGTTTCGGCGGCACGATTTTGCCGACGCGATGCATGGTATAGACGTATTGAGCCACGTTGTTAAGAGCCTCTTTCTATCTGGTTTTAGCTATGCCCCGCGGCCTGCGCGGAGCATGTACGGGCAGTGCGCCAAGTGTCGCAATGGATAAGCGCCCAGTTTAGCCCGTTTTCGCATGCGATCCCAGCCATCACCGGACGATGTTGGTATCGTGCGCCGGCAGCGCGGAGGCCCGTATGCGCCGGCGGGTAAAATACAGCACCGTCACCAGCAAAGACAGCAGGCTGGTGACCGCGGGGATAATCACAATAGAGCGATGATAGGCTAACGTGACGCTGTGCTCGCCGTCGGTCAGGGCAACGCCGACCAGCCCGCTGTCCAGCCGGACGGTGTCCCGCCGTTTGCCGTCCACCAGCAGGTAATAGCCGGCATACATAATATAGGGCAGGGTAACGGTTTGCGTCCCCTGCGCCCGTATGATCATCGCCGGATAGCCCTGGCGATAGGTAGTGCCGATAATGGCGGCTGCGGGGTTGGCGAAGAAAGCGAAGTCGTTGATTTTCAGATGATCGAAGTTCTCGGGGCGCACGTTGTGGTTATTGAGGTAATCATCATAAAGAGAGGACGTATCCACATTCAAATAACGTACGCTTAAGGCCTTATGGATAAGAGGATACATCCCCGCGATGCACAGGCAGGCCAGTAGCATGACCAGCGCTTTTTTCCGCGCCATCATCGCCGCCAGCATGCCCGACACATGCAACGCGATGATGGCGGTGGCGCAGGACAGCAGCCGCCACGGGAACTGGATTAATTTTAACACCGGCACGCTATCGGGAATTTTATTCCAGGGTATCAAGTGGGTAGTGGCAATGATAAACAATAAAGCTATTAGGATCATTTTCTTCGACGCGCCGGATTTACCCCATTTCAGATAGGCCACGGCGAGCAGCAGCTGGATAACGCCCACCGATAAAAACATGCCCGGTTCGGATACGCCGTAGGTAGAAGACAGCGACAGCAGGGTTTCCGTCAGGCCGCTGCTGAACTTTAACAGGTCGTCGTACTTAAGCAGCTTGCCGCTGGTGGCGAAAATATCTGAATTATGGATATGATAAAACAAAGGCGCCCAATAAAATGCGCTAATCGAGACGACAATGAGAAACGACATCAGAAAAAAAGTTATATTGGCTTTAATAAAAACTGCCCGGGCGTTGAGCAGGCAAAATAAAACAAAAAACACTAAAAGCACCACCATGCTCGGGATATTGGCTAAAAATACGCCTAAGGCGCTAAACGGCAGCAGCCAGATATCCCGGCGATCGCGGATAAGGGAACTGCAGCCCCTGATAAACAGCGGCATCAGCGACATGGCCAAACTTTCGCCCAGGGCAAAGCGAACATAGATATTGGTCAGGAAATATCCGGAAGTGATAAATAATATGGCGCAGAGCAACCCGGCCTGGGAAGACGAATGCTCTCGTTTAGCGGCGGAATAGGTCGAAAAAAAGGCAATGATGAAGAGGAGGAAATACACCATTTTCATCTGGCTAATGATATCAGCGGTATTAAATGTCAGCGCTTTCGCCGCCAAAAACAGCAAGGATGTCAACGGCGGATAAAATAGCTGCCATGAGTAGCCGAATTGCCCGGGCGACCAATAATCAAACAAGGGGGGGAACTGATTGTGCGCCAATTCGTTATTCAACGAAATCATTCTCTGGAAATGAGCGATCCAATCATGCCCGTTCCAAATGCCAATTTCTTTTAACGTTACCAGGAGTATGCATAAAACCAAGAAACTCAGAAAGATAAGCATCAGGTTGTTTTTCAATTTCACTTTCCATCACCTTAAAGCATGTTTGTTGCAAACATCATTCGGTAGTTGCAATTCTTTTAGACCGGGGCAAACAGGCACGGGCCACAGCCCACGGTTGACATGCCCGTGGTAAATAGACGGTTACGCGTTGCGTGCTCAGTTGCGCAGCGTAACCCAACCCCAGAACCGGGTATAGGGGCAACCCGCGTTCGCTACCGTTAAAAATCAGTAATGTGATCCAGCGCGCTGCCGTCGCCGGCCCGCTTTGCGCTTATTATCGCCGCTAAAAAAAATAACCGCGAAAATAATGACGATTGTCGCCGCTGCCGCTGGCATACGCCCGGTTGCTTAGCTAGCATGGTGACAGCAACCGGATTTATGGCAAACTGAATGAATGCGCCGGCGTCCGGAAAAGGACGCGGCAAAAAGACATTACGCTGAGGATAGAGTGGATATGGTCAAGGTGGACGGATGGCGGTATGTGGGCGCGGGTTTTATCTGCGCGCTGGCAAGCCTGGTGGCCGCAACCGGCAGCGCGCACGCGGACTCAATCGATGCGCAGCGCCAGCGCTATCAGCAGGTTAAGCAGGCGTGGGATAGCAACCAAATGGATGTGGTGTCGCAGCTGATGCCCACCCTGCGTGATTATCCCCTGTATCCCTATCTGGAGTACCGCGCCTTGTCGCAGGATCTTTCCCAGGCGAGCACGGCGCAGGTTAAGGCCTTTATGGATGCCAACCCGACGCTTATGCCTGCGCGCTCGCTGTCGGCCCGCTTTGTCAATGAGCTGGCCCAGCGCCAGGACTGGCAGGGGCTGCTGGCCTTCAGTCCGCAGCCGCCGAAACCGGTCTCCGCGCGCTGCAACTTTTATTACGCCAAATGGGCCACCGGGGCGCAGCAGGCGGCCTGGGACGGCGCCAAGGAGATCTGGCTCAACGGCCATTCCCTGCCGGAAAGCTGCAACAAATTATTCAGCGTCTGGGATCAGGCCGGGCAGCGCGGGCCATTGGCGATCCTCGAGCGGATGCGCCTGGCGATGAAAGAGGACAATACCAACCTGGTGAACGCGCTGTCGAAACAATTGCCGATTGAATACCAGACCATGGGCAGCGCGCTGGCGGCATTACAGGATAATCCCGCGACCCTGGAAGGCTTTGCCAGAAGCGTGGGACCGACGGATTTAACCCGCCAGGCCACGATTATCTCCTTTGCGCGCCTGGCCCGCGACGATGTGGAAAATGCCCGCGCCATGCTGCCGACCCTGGTGCGGCTGCAGAAAATGGACGACGGCGATCGCCTCGATCTCGAGGAAAGCGTCGCCTGGCGCCTGATGGGCACCGACGCCACGCCGGAACAGGCCGCCTGGCGCGACAACGTTATTTTACGCGGCCACTCCACCGCATTGCTCGAGCGGCGTATCCGCATGTCGCTGGGACAAGGCGATATGCGCGCGGTGGCCGCCTGGCTGGACCGCCTGCCGGAGGACGCCCGCCAGAAAGAGGAGTGGCGCTACTGGCGCGCGGTATTGCTTATCAACCAGGGGCGCAAAAGCGACGGCGAGCCGATACTGCGTGATTTGATGCAGGGACGCGGTTTTTACCCTATGGTCGCAGCACAGGAACTGGGCGTCAATTATGCCGTCAATGTGGCGCGCGCGGTCGCGCCGGCCCCCGAACTTATCAAACGGCCGGAAATCGCCCGCGTGCGCGAGCTGATGTACTGGAATATGGATAACCTGGCCAGGAACGAATGGAGCTCCCTCGTGGCCAGCCTGAGCCGGACGGAACAGGAAGGTCTGGCGCGTTACGCTTTTGAACAGCAATGGCCCGACCTGAGCGTGCAGGCGACGATTACCGGCAAGCTGTGGGATCATCTGGAAGAGCGTTTTCCCCTGGCCTGGCATAATGAATTTCGCCGCGCCACCGACGATAAAGGGATAAGCCAGAGTTACGCCATGGCGATAGCCCGCCAGGAAAGCGCCTGGAATCCTAAGGCGCTGTCGCCGGTCGGCGCGGCCGGCCTGATGCAGCTGATGCCCGCCACGGCCAAGCATACCGCCGAAATGTTTAATATCAGCAGTTATATGAACACCAGCCAGCTGTTGGATCCGCAGACCAACATCGAGCTGGGCACCACTTACCTGGAATATGTGTACCAGATGTTCGGCCGCAACCGGATCTTATCAAGCGTGGCCTATAACGCCGGCCCTGGGCGGGTGAACACCTGGCTTGGCAACAGCGCGGGGCGTATCGACGCGGTGGCTTTTATTGAGAGCATTCCGTTTTCGGAAACCCGCGGTTACGTGAAAAATGTCCTGGCCTATGACGTCTTTTACCGTTATTTCCTGCGTCAGCCCGCAAAAGTGCTGACGGACGCAGAGTGGCAACGGCGTTACTGAACCGGCGAGGAAAATAGGGTAGACTGCTGTACTCGTTAACAGGTATGGCGGGCGCTTATGAATGACATTACCACCTCCGTTGCCGGCGATGTGCCGCGGCATGAGCAGGAGTGGCGGCATTTTGCCGTGCTGTTGGGGCAGGCTTTTGCCGACGGTATGCATGTGCCGTTGCTGCAACTGATGTTGACCGCCGATGAGCGCGAAGCCATCGGCACGCGCATCCGCATTATCCGGGCGCTGCTGGACGGCGAGATGAGCCAGCGCGAATTAAAGAATTCCCTTGGCACCGGCATTGCCACCATCACCCGTGGTTCCAATAGCCTCAAGGCCGCATCGCCTGAATTAAAACAGTGGCTGGAGCATCATCTGCGGCATTTGCCGGATTAACCGCCGTGGCCGCGGCTGGTCTGGTAGATGGCGTTATTAAACGGCACCAGCGCCAATAGCAGGGCCTGATAATAGACGCTGCTGCGGGTCAGCCTGCCGGCGGTAAACACGCCGATGGCGCCGCCCTGGCGTTTAATATCCGTAATTCCGGTCAATCTGGCCATTTCCTGGCCTAATTCCCGCCCTTCAATGATTCCCTGTAATATACTTTCTGGTAATATTAAGCTGGCGGAGCGAGATTCACCGCGCAGGTGCGTATTTTCAATAACCATCCAGGCAAAGGTCATATTATCTGCAATACCCGCCTCGACACCGACCCAGAAATCCGCCTCGGGACAAACCTGACGCGCGGCCATGACCCGATTCCGCGCCCCGCTGCGGGTTTCGACATCGCCCATGGGCTGCGACGGCACGCCGCTGTCGACATCTATGCCTTCAACGCGGCAGCTGTCGGGCCCGTAGGTGTCGTTAAAGGCCTGGAGAATGGCATTGATTTTAGCCGGGTTAGTCGTTGCAGCCACCACATAATACATAATGTTTTTATCACTCCAGTCATTTTCACGCAGTATAACGGAAAAAAACCATGTTACAGGTCTATCTTGTTCGCCATGGCGAAACAGAATGGAATGCCTTGCGCCGTATCCAGGGACAATCCGACAGCGCGTTAACCGCCAAAGGCCAGCGCCAGGCGCAACAGGTCGCTGAACGCGTGCAGCGTATGGGTATTACCCATATCATCAGCAGCGACCTCGGACGCACGCGCCATACCGCCGATATCATCGCCCGGGCCTGCGGCTGCGATGTTCGCCCGGACCCCCGGCTGCGCGAGCTGGACATGGGCGTGCTGGAAATGCGCGATATCGATACCCTGACGCCGGAAGAAGAAAGCTGGCGCAAGCAATTGGTTAACGGAACGCCCGACGGGCGCATTCCCAAGGGGGAATCGATGACCGAACTGGCGCAGCGCATGCACGCGGCGCTGGACAGCTGCCGTGAACTGCCCGCCGGCAGCATGCCCCTGCTGGTGAGCCATGGCATGGCGCTGGGGTGCCTTATCAGTACCGTCCTGGGCTTGCCGCCCTATGCCGAGCGCCGGCTACGGTTACGCAACTGCTCTATTTCCCGCATGGACTTCCAGCAAAGCCCTTGGCTTGCGCCCGGCTGGGTGGTGGAGACCGCGGGCGACACCTCGCATCTGGATATGCCGGCGTTGGATGAAATCCAGCGTTAGCGTCGCACCGGTATCAGATATTCACAGCGGATGGTATGCGGCACGGGCGCATCGGGCGCTCTTTCCTGCGGATAGAAACGCTCGATATCATGTCCCCGGCGGCGGGTCATTTTCATCATCGGCAGGCAGGTGCCATACAACGTTAAAATAAAGCTCTGCAAACCGTCGGACGCGCCGTTATAGATAAACTGCGCGTAGTCGCCGCCGTCCAGCGCGATCGGCTGGCCGTTTTGTACATTATCGGGCACGTCCTGGGGTTCGATGGCGGTGGTATACAGGATCTCCTGTTCGTCATCCTTTTCCTGGCTGGGCCGCGAGTGGTTCAGGCCGTACAGTACCGGCGGAATGGTTTTTGCCTCGCCCAGGTACTGGCGCCAGAACTGAATGCGCAACTCACTACGGAACGTGGTGATCTGCTCCAGGGTGCAGGAATAGCTTTGCGTCAGGCCCACCAGCTGCATCGGCGGCAGGACGATAAATTGCGGCTGCGGCATTTCCCATTTTTCCAGCCGGATCGGCGGCCGGATGCCGCTGGAGTCCCATTCTTCCGCCCGGCGGTATAACGCGGGCGTCTGGGTGAACTGTTTTTTGAACGCGCGCGTAAAGGTTTGTTGCGAGTCGAACCGGTATTGCAGGGCAATATCCAGGATCGGCCGACTGGTTAGACGCAATGCCACGGCCGCTTTGGATAACCTGCGGGCCCTGATATACGCACCGATGGCATGACCTGTTACCTCTTTGAACATCCGCTGCAAATGCCATTTGGAATAACCGGCTTTTGCGGCGACATTGTCCAGGGACAGCGGCTGGTCAAGATGTCCTTCCAGCCAGCTTAACAGATCACGAATTATACCGGCTTGATCCATAGATCATCCTCAAAAAAGCATTTAGGGCACAATGAAAAAAGTTGACGCATGATAGCAATTTTTTTGCAGTTCGACCGTCAAAGATTTATTAGCTAATTAATACCTGCCATGATAGCAGCAATTCACCACCGGTAGTGAAGCCCGTACGCGGTCTTCGCCCCGCCGCCGATCCGTCCATTGAAAAGAAGTCTATCTCTATGAATAAACTGTTTTTTTCCGCATTGCTGCTCAGTTTGACAGCCACCGGCGTCGCCCGGTCCGAGGAAGTCGGCTCCGTTGACACTGTTTTCAAACTCTTTGGCCCCGATCACAAGATTGTCGTGGAGGCATTTGACGACCCTGATGTGCAGAATGTCACCTGCTACCTCAGCCGGGCCAAGACCGGCGGCATCAAGGGAGGATTGGGCCTGGCCGAGGATACCTCGGACGCGGCCATCTCCTGCCAGCAGGTCGGTCCCATTACCCTGACGGATAAAATCAAGAACGGTAAACAGACCGGCAGCGTTGTATTCCAAAAACGCACATCGCTGGTTTTTAAGCGGCTACAGGTGGTTCGTTTTTATGACGCGAAGCGTAATGCGCTGGTATACCTGTCCTACTCGGACCGGGTGGTGGAAGGATCGCCGAAAAATGCCCTGAGCGCGGTGCCGATTATTCCCTGGACCACACAGCATGAATAAAGCCGGTCAATAATAACATCGGGCGCCCATGCGGACGCCCGATGTGGTGATGCCATGGGGCGATTATTCTTCCAGATCGCCGCAGAAACGATAGCCTTCGCCATGGATGGTAGCGATGATTTCCGGCGTGTCGGGGGTGGATTCAAAATGCTTGCGGATGCGGCGGATGGTGACATCCACGGTACGATCGTGTGCTTTGAGTTCGCGCCCGGTCATTTTTTTCAGCAGTTCGGCGCGGGATTGAATTTTGCCCGGATTTTCGCAAAAGTGCAGCATGGCGCGAAATTCGCTGCGCGGTAGCTTGTAATGATCGCCGGTGGGACTTAACAATGAGCGGCTGTTGATATCCAGTTCCCAACCGTTGAATTTATAGCTTTCCACCAGTTTGCGCTCTTCGCCGCCACCGCCGAGATTCATGGTGCGCGACAACAGGTTGCGCGCGCGGATGGTAAGCTCGCGGGGATTGAACGGCTTGGTAATATAATCGTCGGCGCCGATTTCCAGGCCGAGGATTTTATCGACTTCATTATCGCGGCCAGTCAAAAACATCAGCGCAACGCTTGCATGCTCACGTAATTCACGCGCCAGCAGTAAACCATTTTTACCCGGCAGGTTAATATCCATAATTACCAGGTTGATGTCGTTTTCCGACAAAATCTGATGCATTTCAGCGCCATCGGTGGCTTCATGAACCATGTAGCCCTCGGCCTCGAAAATGCTTTTGAGGGTATTGCGGGTAACTGACTCGTCTTCAACGATAAGTATGTGCGGGGTCTGCATGTTTGCTACCTAAAATTACTAACAAAATTGGAAGAGGAAGTACAAAAGCCGCGGTTATCTACAACATTGCCCGGGGCATAATGCCGCATCCCCAACGCCATGAGGCTAAAGTACATAAACGTGCTCCAGATGACGAACGACGGATAACCTTGGCACCGCTAACCTGATTTTGGTCCGCTTTTTCTCAAGCTCAAATGCCGTATAGCTTACCCTTATTAACAACACTATAACAGCGCGAAACGAAATTGCCACGCAAGAAAATTTCATTTTGCTGACATATATCAAATTACCGTCCACGACAGCGCGCATTTCCGGAAAATCCCTTAAATACCAGCATATTTAAGCATTTTTGCCAAGAGCGCCAATTCGATTCAGCTTTAACGACGCGGTCTGAAATAGCGGTGGAATGATGATAATATCGGCGTCATTCGCCGCGATTTAAGAGACTCACCATGCAATTGCATATTATCCTGGTATCCCCGGCGCGTCCGGAGAATGTCGGCGCCGCGGCCCGGGCCATGAAAACCATGGGGTTCGGCTCGCTGCGTATCGTCGACAGCCGCGCGCACCTTCAGCCCGCCGCCGCCCGGGTCGCCCACGGCGCGACCGAGGTGTTGGAACGGGCCGTTCATTTCGACACGCTGGCGGCCGCCCTGGCGGATGTGGATTTTACGGTGGCCACCACCGCGCGTCACCGGGCCCGGTTCCACTATTACTGCACCGCCGCGCAATTGCTGCCGCAAATGCAGGAAAAACAACAGTGGATAACGCAGGCGGCGCTGGTATTCGGACGGGAAGATACCGGCCTGACCAACGAGGAACTGGCGCTGGCCGATATCCTGACCGGCGTGCCGATGCAGGCCGGCTATCCGTCCCTGAATCTCGGGCAGGCGGTGATGGTTTACTGTTATCAACTGGCGGCGCTGAACCGGATTGCGCCTCAGGAGCACCCGCCGGCCATACCCGGGCAACTGGCTGCGCTGCATCAGCGCTTCGATCGGCTGTTCACGCAATTAAGCGTCGGCGATGATCATAAATTAACCGATTGGCTGCATCAGCGGCTTGGACTGGCGACCCAGCGGGACATCGCGATGTTGCACCAACTGCTGCAGGATATAGAAAAAGTATTGCCAGTAAATAATACCACGGCGTAGCGATAACCTGGCGTTTAAAACTCTATGAATACGTTTCAGCCACATTATTATATGATTATTGGGCATTGCGAACAGTAAAATTCCGACCGCTGCGCTGAGTGATAAATAGCCAAACGCAAATTAACATTGACTTTTTACGGCAATTGCTTTACCAGTAAGCCATTAAAAAATAATATAGATTGCTTAAGACATGCGTTTTATCAGCCTGAACACCATTATTATTACCACCACCGATACCACAAGTAGCGGTGCGGGCTGACGCATACAGGATAAACAGAAAAAAGCCCGCACCTAACCAGTGCGGGCTTTTTTTTAAGCTTCAATCCAGGAGAGAGAAAAGAAATGCGCGTACTGAAATTCGGGGGTACCTCGGTCGCCAATGCGGAACGTTTTATTCGCGTTGCCGATATCATTGAAAGTAATACAGGTCAGGGACAGGTCGCCGCCGTGCTCTCCGCACCCGCAAAGATCACTAATCACCTGGTGTCGATGATCGACAAGACGCTCGGCGGGCTGGATATCCAGCCCGCCATGAACGACGCCGAGCGTATTTTCTCCGAGCTGCTGCAGGGCTTGTCCCAGGCCCAGCCCGGTTTTGACTTCGCCGCCCTGCGCAAGCTGGTGGATCAGGAGTTCGGCCAGCTTAAGCAGTTGCTGCACGGCATTACCTTGCTCAGGCAATGTCCGGACAGTATCAACGCCGCCATTATCTGCCGTGGGGAAAAGCTCTCCATCGCCATTATGGAAGCGGTGTTCGTCGCCCGCGGTTATGCCGTGACGGTAATAAATCCGGTGGAAAAACTGCTGGCGCAGGGCAGCTATCTGGAGTCCACCGTGGATATCGTGGAATCCACGCGGCGCATTAACGACGCCGCCATTCCCGCCGACCATATTATCCTGATGGCGGGGTTCACCGCCGGTAATGAGAAAGGCGAGCTGGTGGTGCTGGGTCGTAACGGCTCCGATTATTCGGCGGCGGTATTGGCCGCCTGCCTGCGCGCCGACTGCTGTGAAATCTGGACCGACGTGGATGGGGTATACACCTGCGATCCCCGCCAGGTGCCGGACGCGCGGTTATTGAAATCCATGTCCTACCAGGAGGCCATGGAATTATCGTACTTCGGCGCCAAAGTGCTGCATCCGCGCACCATCGCCCCGATTGCCCAGTTCCAGATACCCTGCCTGATAAAAAATACCGAAAACCCGCAGGCGCCCGGCACGCTTATCGGCCAGAGCGATCCCGACAGCGATAATCCGGTTAAGGGCATCACCCATTTAAACAATATGGCGATGATCAATGTTTCCGGCCCCGGCATGAAGGGGATGATCGGCATGGCGGCGCGGGTTTTCGCCGCCATGTCCCGGGCCGGCAGTTCGGTGGTATTGATTACCCAATCCTCATCGGAATACAGCATCAGCTTTTGCGTGCCGCATCATGAGCTGAACGGCGCGCGCAAGGCGCTGGAAGACGAATTTTACCTGGAACTGAAGGACGGCCTGCTGGAGCCGCTCGACGTCATGACCCAACTGGCGATTATTTCGGTCATCGGCGACGGTATGCGCACCCAGCGCGGCCTGTCCGCCAAGCTGTTCGCGGCCCTGGCGCGCGCCAATATCAATATTGTCGCCATCGCCCAGGGATCGTCCGAGCGGTCGATTTCGGTGGTGGTGGATAACGACGCCACCACCACCGGGGTGCGTGTCGCGCACCAGATGCTGTTTAACACCGACCAGGTGATCGAGGTGTTTGTCATCGGCGCCGGCGGCGTGGGCGGCGCGCTTATCGAGCAGATCCATCGCCAGCATCGGTGGCTGAAAGCGAAGCATATCGATTTGCGCGTCTGCGGCATCGCCAACTCGCGGGCGTTGCTGACCAGCGTGCACGGCATCTCGCTTGAAACCTGGCGCGAGGAGCTGGCGCAGGCCAAGGAGCCGTTCAACCTGGGACGCTTGATCCGTCTGGTAAAGGAGTATCATCTGCTTAATCCGGTGATCGTCGATTGCACCAGCAGCGCGGCGGTGGCCGACCAGTACGCGGACTTCCTGGCCGACGGCTTCCACGTGGTGACGCCTAATAAGAAAGCCAATACCGCCTCGATGCATTATTACCGGCAGATGCGCACCGCCGCCGCCAGGTCGCGGCGTAAATTCCTTTACGACACCAACGTGGGCGCGGGCCTGCCGGTTATCGAAAATTTGCAGAACCTGCTTAACGCCGGTGATGAACTGGTACGTTTTTCCGGTATTCTCTCCGGGTCGCTGTCGTTTATCTTCGGCAAGCTGGACGAGGGCATGTCGCTGTCGGCGGCGACGCTGGCGGCAAGGGCGCTCGGTTATACCGAACCGGACCCGCGCGATGACTTGTCAGGGATGGACGTCGCGCGTAAGTTATTGATTCTGGCGCGCGAGGCGGGTTATCAGCTTGAATTGGAGTCCATCGACGTCGAGCCGGTGCTGCCCGCGGATTTTGACAGCGCCGGCGATACCGACAGTTTCCTGGCGCGGCTGCCGGGTCTTGACGACGCCTTTGCCTCTAAAGTCGCCATGGCGCGGGAACAGGGCCAGGTGCTGCGTTATGTCGGCAGCATCCGGGATGGCCGCTGCCAGGTTAAGATAGCGGCGGTGGATGGCAACGATCCGTTGTACAAAGTGAAGGATGGCGAAAACGCGCTGGCGTTCTATACCCGTTATTACCAGCCGTTGCCGTTGGTGTTGCGCGGCTACGGCGCCGGCAATGATGTGACGGCCGCGGGCGTATTCGCGGATCTTCTGCGTACGTTGTCATGGAAGCTGGGAGTCTAAAATGGTTAAGGTGTATGCGCCGGCCTCGATCGGCAATGTCAGTGTCGGCTTTGATGTGCTGGGCGCCGCGGTATCGCCCGTGGACGGTACGTTGCTCGGGGACTGCGTGACGGTGGAGGACGCGGCGGCGTTCAGCCTGTGCAACGAAGGGCGTTTCGCCGGCAAGCTGCCGGCTGAAACCGAGCAGAATATTGTTTATCAATGCTGGGAACGTTTTTGCCAGGCGGTGGGTAAAACCGTCCCGGTGGCCATGCGGCTGGAAAAAAACATGCCCATCGGCTCGGGACTGGGCTCCAGCGCCTGTTCGGTGGTGGCGGCGCTGGTGGCGATGAACGCCCATTGCGGTTATCCGCTGGATGAAAACCAGATGCTGACGCTGATGGGCGAAATGGAAGGCCGTATTTCCGGCAGCGTTCATTATGATAACGTGGCGCCCTGTTTCCTGGGCGGCATCCAGCTGATGCTGGAGGAAAACAGTATCATCAGCCAGCAGGTGCCCGGTTTCAGCGAATGGCTGTGGGTCATGGCCTATCCGGGCATCAAGGTCTCCACCGCCGAGGCGCGGGCAATCCTGCCCGCTCAATATCGCCGGCAGGATTGCATCAGCCACGGGCGTTTCCTGGCGGGTTTTATCCACGCCAGCCATACCCAGCAGCCGGCTCTGGCGGCAAAACTGATGAAGGATGTGATTGCCGAGCCTTACCGCACTAAACTGCTGCCGGGATTTACCGAAGCGCGCCAGGCCTGCGCCAGTATCGGCGCCCTGGCTTGCGGCATCTCCGGCTCGGGACCGACGCTGTTTGCGGTCTGCGATCGGGAAGATACCGCGCAGCGCCTGGCCGGCTGGCTGGAGCAGCACTACCTGCAAAATGATGAGGGTTTTGTTCATATATGCCGCCTGGATACCACCGGCGCGCGAGTGATGGGATAACGTATGAAACTGTATAATATTAAAGATCATAACGAGCAGGTCAGCTTCGCGCAGGCGATAAAGCAGGGGCTGGGACGCCAGCAGGGGCTGTTTTTCCCCGTCGATCTCCCGGAGTTCGCCTCGACGGAAATCGACGCCCTGCTGGATCTCGATCTGGTGACCCGCAGCGCGCGCATCCTGTCGGCCTATATCGGCGACGAGCTGCCGTTGGACGTTATCCATAAACGGGTGCAGGCCGCCTTCGAGTTCCCGGCCCCCGTGGTCAAGGTGAGCGAGGATATATCGGTCCTGGAGCTATTCCACGGCCCGACCCTGGCGTTCAAGGATTTCGGCGGCCGCTTTATGGCGCAGATGCTGACCGAAGTCGCCCGGGGCCAGCCGGTCACCATCCTCACCGCCACCTCCGGCGATACCGGCGCCGCGGTGGCGCACGCCTTCTACGGGCTGGAAAATGTCCGGGTGGTGATCCTGTACCCCCACGGCAAGATAAGCCCGCTGCAGGAAAAACTGTTCTGCACCCTGGGCGGCAATATCCATACCGTGGCGATTGACGGCGACTTTGACGCCTGCCAGGCGCTGGTCAAACATGCGTTCGACGACGAGCAGCTCAAGCACGAACTGGGGCTGAACTCCGCCAACTCGATTAATATCAGCCGCCTGCTGGCGCAGATTTGCTATTACTTCGAAGCGGCGGCGCAGCTCTCGCAGGAGCAACGCAATCAACTGGTGGTTTCGGTGCCCAGCGGCAATTTTGGCGATTTGACCGCCGGCCTATTGGCAAAATCCCTCGGCCTGCCGATTAAACGCTTTATTGCCGCCACCAACGCCAACGATACCGTGCCGCGCTTTCTCGCCGACGGGAAATGGTTGCCCAACGCCACCGTGGCGACATTATCCAATGCCATGGATGTCAGCCAGCCGAACAACTGGCCGCGCGTGGAGGAATTGTTCCGGCGTAAGAACTGGCGCCTTGATACCCTGGCCTACGGCTGCGTGAATGACGATATTACCCGCGACACGATGCGCGAACTGGCGGGACTGGGGTATATATCGGAACCTCATGCGGCTATTGCCTACCGGTTACTGCGCGACCAGCTCCAGCCAGGGGAGTCCGGCCTGTTCCTTGGCACCGCGCATCCGGCGAAGTTTAAGGAAACCGTGGACGCGGTGCTGGGCCAATCGCTGCCGCTGCCCAAGGCGCTGGCGCTGCGGGCGACCCTGCCGCTGCTGTCAAGCCGGCTGCCGGCGGACTTTGGTCAGCTGCGCGCCCTGCTGATGGCCTTGCCGCAGTAATCCGCCACGACCGCCGCCGGTTCAGCCGCCGGCCGGCGCGGTGGTACAGCCGCCATGGCCGTACCGCCGCGCCGGTTTCACCGCGGGGCATTCGGGCCCGCGCCGCCGTGCGATAGGACGGACGCGTTATCGCGCATCGCGCCCGCCGTCCTAGCGTGCCGGTCGTTTAAAGACCATCTCCGACCCGCTGGATTCCTCCGGCGCATAGGCATAACCGCCGTCATTGAACGCGGCCAGCTGTTCCGGCTGCGTCAGCCGCCGGGTGATGATAAACCGGCTCATCATGCCGCGCGCTTTTTTGGCGTGGAAACTGATCACTTTATACTTGCCGTTTTTTTCATCCAGGAACACCGGCTTGATCACCCGCGCGGCCAACTGGTCCTTTATCACCGCCTTAAAATACTCCCCGGACGCCAGGTTAATCAGCACGTTGTCGCCTTGCGCCGTCAGCGCCTCGTTGAGCTTTTGAGTCAGGGTATTTCCCCAGAAATGGTATAAGTCCGGCCCGGCCGGGTTCGCCAGCCTGATACCCATTTCCAGGCGATAGGGCTGCATCAGGTCCAGGGGGCGCAGTATGCCGTACAGGCCGGACAGCATGCGCAAATGGGTTTGGGCGAAGTCGAAATCCGCCTCGCTGAAACTTTCCGCCGCCAGGCCGGCATAGACATCGCCTTTAAACGCCAGGATCGCCTGCCGGGCGTTGTCGGGTGAAAAATCCGCCCGCCAAGACTGAAAGCGCCCCGCGTTAAGCTGGGCCAGCTTATCGCTGATGCCCATCAGGCCGGATAACTGCGCCGGGGTCAGTTTGCGGCACACGCGCATCAGTTTTTCGGCGCGGGCCAGCAGCTCGGGCTGGGTATAACGCCGGGTCGCCAGCGGGCTGGTGTAATCCAGCGTTTTGGCCGGAGAGATAACGATTAGCATGTCGTACTGTTCCTGTCTCTTAAGGGCTGGAGGTCAGCGGGATGATAAGCGGCGGTCATGTTGATTTGCGCGCCGCCGGGCGGTCCCAACTGCCGGGCGCCAGCTGCGCCGCGATAGCGGGGAAATTCGCGGCGTAGAACGTCGGCAGTTTGCCGACCGCGCGCTGGCTATTGTAATCGCGCGCCAGCATCAGGGCGATGCGCGACAGCAGCAGCAGCGCAATCAGGTTGGTCAGGGTCATCAGGCCCATCGCCAGGTCCGCCAGCCGCCATAATACCGGTACTTCCGCCAGACAGCCCAACATCACCGTCGCCAATGCCACGACGCGCAATATCTGCACCGGCCGTTTGGAGCGATGGCGGAAAAAACGCAGACTGCTTTCCGCGTAGGCGTAATTAGCGATAATCGAGGTAAAGGAAAAAATAAATACCACCATCACCATAAACGGCGTGCCCCACTGTCCCGTCGCCGCCAGCAATGACCGCTGGATCAGGGCGATGCCGCCGAGATCGGGCGCGGCCTGTTCCAGTGCGCCCGACGTCAGGATAATGGCCGCGGTGGCGCTGCAGATGACGATGGTATCGATAAACACCGCCAGCATCTGGATATATCCCTGCGACGCGGGGTGGGGCGGCCAGGGCGTGGCGGCGCCGGCGATATTGGGCGCCGAGCCCATGCCGGCCTCGTTGGAAAACAGCCCGCGCTGCACGCCCTGGAAAATGGCCTGGGAAAAACCATAGCCCAGGATTCCCGACGCGGCCTGCGGCAGGCCGAACGCGCTGTTGAACACCAGCTCCGCCACCGCCCCCAGGCGTCCGGCATGCTGCGCCATCACCCAGGCCGCCAGCAGCACATAGCACAAGGCCATCAGCGGGACCAGCCATTGGGAAAGCCGGGCGATAAGACGCAGGCCGCCGCACATGGCCAGTCCGCTTAACGCCGCCAGGCCCAGCCCCGTCTGGTAAGGCGCGAATCCGCAGGCGTCATGCAGCGACTGCGTAATGGCGCTGGCCTGCACCGCGCTGAATATACCGCCGTAGCCTATGAGTAGAAAGCAGGTAAAGAGTACGCCCATCCAGCGCAGGCCCAGGCCCTTTTCCATATACCAGGCGGGGCCGCCCCGGTAATGGCCGCGGCCGTCGCGCACCTTATATAATTGCGCCAGGGTGCTTTCGAAGAAGGCGGTGGCCATGCCGATAAACGCGGCCAGCCACATCCAGAATATCGCTCCCGGCCCGCCGATGACCAGGGACAACGCCACGCCGGTCAGGTTGCCGCAGCCGATGCGCGCCGCAAGCGTCGTGCATAATGCCTGAAACGGTGAAATGCCCGCGCCGTCGGCGCGGCCCGATCCCTTCAAGATGGAAAACACGTGGCCGAAGTAATGGAACTGAATAAAACCGGAGCGGAAAGTAAACCAAAGACCGGTGCCAATCAGCAGGTAAATTAACACTGAATTCCATAACAAATCGTCGATAAAGTTGAAGAGTTCAGCCATTTATTCCTCGTCTTCCCTGATAAGCGGCGCTTATGCCGACCCGCGGCCGGCAGCGGCCGATTTTATCCTGCCATGGCCGCATAATGCGCTGCCGCCGGGGCGGTGCCATTACGCTGGCGCCTCGCTTGCACCCATGCTTGCGCGTGGTATTATCAAAAAAGGCAGTGCAACGCCATAAGATATGCACACCCTTCACAATGAGATATTCCACCATGACAGATAAACTTAGTGCCCTACGCAAGATGACCTCCGTTGTCGCTGATACCGGTGATATCACCGCCATTAAACTGTATCAGCCCCAGGATGCAACCACCAACCCTTCATTGATCCTGAACGCGGCGCAGATTCCCGAATACCGCGGCTATATCGACCAGGCGGTTGCCTGGGCGCGTGATCAAAGCCGGGACGCGGCGGAACAGGTCAAATACGCCACCGATAAACTGGCGGTCAACATCGGGCTGGAAATTCTTAAGCTGGTGCCGGGGCGCGTTTCCACGGAAGTCGACGCCCGACTGTCCTATGACACCGAGGCAAGCGTCGCCAAAGCCAAAAGCCTGATTAAACTCTACAACGACGCCGGCATCGGCAACGATCGCATCCTGATTAAGCTGGCCTCGACCTGGCAGGGTATCCGCGCTGCCGAGCAACTGGAAAAGGCCGGCATCAACTGTAACCTGACGCTGCTGTTTTCCTTCGCCCAGGCCCGCGCCTGCGCCGAGGCCGGGGCCTACCTGATTTCGCCTTTCGTCGGCCGCATCCTTGACTGGCACAAAGCCAACGGCGAACGCAAGGAGTTTTCCCCGGAGCAGGATCCGGGCGTGATTTCCGTGACGGAAATCTACCGTTACTACAAAGAACACGGTTATGACACCGTGGTAATGGGCGCCAGCTTCCGCAACGTGGGCGAGATTATTGAACTCGCCGGTTGCGATCGCCTGACCATCGCGCCGCCGCTGCTGAAAGAGCTGGCCGCCACCGAAGGCACCCTTGAGCGTAAACTTTCCTATACGGGCGAGATCAAGCCGCGTCCGGCCAAACTGACCGAGGCTGAATTCCTCTGGCAGCACAACTTGGATCCTATGGCGGTGGACAAACTGGCGGACGGGATCCGCAAGTTCGCCGTCGACCAGGAAAAGCTGGAAGCGATGATTAAAGACCTGCTGTAATCACCGTGGCCCTGGCCGGGCAGGCAAGCCGGCGCGGGACCCGTTTATCAGCGCCATGGCGGCCCGTAGGTAACGGGCCGTTTTTATTTGTGCGCACGGCGCTTCGCCGTTAAATTGCTATTATGGAAAAATCATGTCGACCGGAGGACGTTCTATGCAAATTTGCCGTATTGGCCTGGTATCCATATCCGATCGCGCGGCCAACGGCGTCTACCAGGATCAGGGCATCCCCGCGTTGGAATCCTGGTTACGGCAGGCGCTGATTTCACCTTTTACGCTGGAAACACGGCTGGTGCCCGACGAGCAGCCGCTGATTGAGCAAACTCTGCGCGAGCTGGTGGATGAAATGGGTTGCCATCTGGTGCTGACCACCGGCGGCACCGGCCCGGCGCGGCGTGATGTCACGCCGGATGCCACGCGGGCGATAGCGGATCGCGAAATGCCCGGGTTTGGCGAGCAAATGCGCCAGATCAGCCTGCATTTTGTGCCCACGGCTATCCTGTCCCGGCAAATGGGGGTGATCCGCAAACAGGCGCTGATCCTGAATCTGCCGGGCCAGCCCAGGGCTATCCAGGAAACGCTGGCGGGCGTCAGGGACGCGCAGGGGAACGTGGTGGTGCACGGCATCTTTGCCAGCATCCCTTATTGCATTCAACTGCTGGAAGGGCCTTATATCGAGACCGATCCCGCGATCGTGGCGGCGTTTCGTCCCAAAAACGCCCGGCGCCCCGACCCGGAGTAACCGCGGCGCGCGGCGGCGGCGGTAAACGCCGCCCCAGGGTGTGAAATTATATTTCCGCGCAGTAAGATTACCTTTACGTTGTATGCTATATTTTTTTCTTTTTTCTCTCTGGCCCGACGCGAATGACTATGCCTGCCGACCCGCAACGCCGATTGAACCGACAGGATTACAAAACCCTGTCGCTTGCCGCCCTGGGCGGCGCGCTGGAATTTTACGACTTTATTATCTTCGTGTTCTTTGCCGGGGTGATGGGAAAACTGTTCTTCCCGCCGGATTTGCCGGAGTGGCTGCGGCAACTGCAGACCTTCGGTATTTTTGCCGCCGGTTACCTGGCCCGGCCGCTGGGCGGCATTATCATGGCGCATTTCGGCGATAAAGCCGGCCGGAAAAAAATGTTCAGCCTGTCCATTCTGCTGATGGCGCTGCCGACGCTGATGATGGGCCTGCTGCCCACTTATGAAACCCTCGGCGTCACCGCGCCGCTGCTGTTACTGGCGCTGCGCATCCTGCAGGGCGCGGCCATCGGCGGCGAAGTGCCGGGCGCCTGGGTCTTCGTCGCCGAACATGTGCCCCACAAGCGCATCGGGTTCGCCTGCGGCACGTTAACCGCCGGCCTGACCATCGGCATTTTATTAGGATCCTTTGTCGCCACCTTATTAAACACCTTCATGACGCCGCAGGGCGTGCTCCAGGGGGGCTGGCGCATTCCTTTTTTCCTCGGCGGCTTCTTCGGACTGGTCGCCATGTACCTGCGGCGCTGGCTGCGTGAGACCCCGGTGTTTATCGAGATGCAGATCCGCAAAGCGCTGGCGCAGGAATTGCCGCTGAAATCCGTGGTGATGAACCATAAAAAAGCGGTGCTGATTTCCATGCTGCTGACCTGGCTGCTCTCCGCCGGCATCGTGGTGGTGATCCTGATGGCGCCCCTGTGGCTGCAGCAGCAAATGGGCGCTACCCCGTCCCTGGCGCTCAAGGCCAACTGCGCGGCGATTATCGCGCTGGCCGTGGGCTGCGTGATAACCGGCGCCGTCATCGACCGCGTGGGCGCGGGCAAAACCTTTATCACCGGCTGCGTGATGCTGGGCGTCTTCAGCTGGCTGTTTTACCACACCGGCGCGGATCGGCCGTTGCCGCTGTACATCACCTATGCGCTGGCCGGCCTGAGCGTCGGCGTGGTGGGCGGCGTGCCTTATGTTATGGTCCATGCGTTTCCCTCGCCGGTGCGGTTCAGCGGTATTTCGTTTTCCTATAATGTGGCGTACGCCATTTTTGGCGGACTGACCCCGGTGATGGTCACCATGCTGATGCGCATCTCGCCGATGGCGCCTTCCTGGTATGTGCTCGGGCTATCGGTAATGGGGGTGTTGCTCGGCATTTGCCTGCCGTCCGGACTGCGGCATAAGCCGCCGCTGGCCGGTGGATTGAATTCCATCGCCTGATTTTACGTGCGGCGTGAAATAAATAGGTTCCTGTTTGTCATGGCACTTTTGGGAACGATTTAGTCATTTTTATAAAAATGCCCTGTATATCAAAGGACTGCGCGCCAGCCGCTCAGCGATGCGCGGCGCCCGGGGGCGCCGGGAGCGCGCAGAACGCTTTTTTTTTCCTGCTCCCCCTTGATGCGCGGCGCGGTGACCCCATCTTATTTGCAACCAACGTTGTTTAACCTGCTAACAAAAACGTGTCGCTGGCTTGAAAAAAAGTTAACCGGCCACATATCAGGTTTACGACCACAACGAATATGACTTTTTAGTGGAGATGTTTAGATGGGTAAAATTATTGGTATCGACTTGGGTACGACCAACTCTTGTATCGCAATTATTGAAGGCTCCAAACCTCGGGTGCTTGAAAACAGCGAAGGTGATCGTACTACCCCTTCCATTATTGCTTACACGCAGGACGGTGAAATTCTGGTTGGCCAGCCAGCTAAACGTCAGTCCGTTACGAACCCGCAGAACACGTTGTTCGCCATCAAGCGTTTGATCGGACGTCGTTTTGAGGATGAAGAAGTACAGCGTGATAAAAATATCATGCCGTATAAAATTATCGCTTCCGACAACGGCGACGCCTGGCTGGACGTGAAAGGCCAGAAAATGGCCCCGCCGCAGGTGTCCGCTGAAATCCTGAAAAAGATGAAGAAGACCGCGGAAGATTATCTGGGTGAGCCGGTTACCGAAGCGGTTATTACCGTGCCGGCCTACTTTAACGACGCCCAGCGCCAGGCGACCAAAGACGCCGGCCGTATCGCGGGCCTTGAAGTTAAACGTATTATTAACGAACCTACCGCCGCGGCGCTGGCTTACGGCCTGGATAAAGAAACGGGCAACCGCACCATCGCGGTCTATGACCTGGGCGGCGGTACCTTCGATATTTCCATCATCGAAATCGATGACGTGGACGGTGAAAAAACCTTTGAAGTGCTGGCGACCAACGGCGACACCCATTTGGGTGGCGAAGACTTCGACAGCCGCCTGATCAATTACCTGGTGGATGAGTTCAAGAAAGACCAGGGCATCGATCTGCGCAACGATCCGCTGGCCATGCAGCGTCTGAAGGAATCCGCTGAAAAGGCCAAGATCGAGCTGTCCTCCGCGCAGCAGACCGACGTGAACCTGCCGTACATCACGGCGGACGCCACCGGTCCGAAACATATGAACATCAAGGTGACCCGCGCCAAACTGGAATCGCTGGTTGAAGACCTGGTAAAACGCACCATGGACCCGCTGAAGATGGCGCTGAAAGACGCCGGACTGTCGGTCGGCGATATCAAGGACGTTATCCTGGTGGGCGGCCAGACCCGTATGCCGCTGGTGCAGAAGACCGTTACCGATTTCTTCGGTAAGGAACCGCGTAAAGACGTTAACCCGGATGAAGCCGTGGCTATCGGCGCCGCGGTGCAGGGCGGGGTGCTGGCCGGCGACGTGAAGGACGTGCTGTTGCTGGACGTCAGCCCGCTGTCGCTGGGCATTGAAACCATGGGTGGGGTCATGACGCCGCTGATCGCCAAGAACACCACCGTACCGACCAAGCATAGCCAGGTGTTCTCTACGGCGGAAGACAACCAGTCCGCGGTGACCATCCACGTGCTGCAGGGTGAACGTAAACGCGCCGCGGATAATAAATCCCTGGGCCAGTTCAACCTGGACGGGATTGCCCCCGCCATGCGCGGTACGCCGCAAATCGAAGTCACCTTCGATATCGACGCCGACGGCATCCTGCATGTGTCCGCCAAGGATAAGAACAGCGGCCGTGAACAGAAAATCACCATTAAGGCGTCGTCCGGTTTGACCGAGGATGAAATCCAGAAAATGGTGCGTGAAGCGGAAGCCAACGCGGAATCCGACCGCAAGTTCGAGGAACTGGTGCAGACCCGTAACCAGGCCGACCATCAGCTGCACAGCACCCGCAAGCAGCTGGAAGAAGCCGGCGACAAACTGCCCGCCGATGACAAAACGGCCATCGAATCCGCGCTGAGCGCATTGGAAACCGCGCTGAAAGGCGAGGATAAGGCTGAGATCGAAGCCAAGATGCAGGCGCTGATCCAGGTTTCCGGCAAGCTGCTGGAAGTGGCGCAGCAGCAGGCGGCTCAGGCCGGCGCGGCGGAAGCTGGCGCTGAAGCCAATGCGGGCAAAAAGGATGACGACGTTGTCGACGCCGAATTTGAAGAAGTTAAAGATAAAAAATAATCGCCCTTGAGCGGGCACAGCCACGGTGAGTAATGCCGTGGCTGGCAACAGGCACGGGCGTCGGGGAAACCTTACGCCCGTGCAAGCATGTTGAGGGCAGGAAGAGACAATGGCGAAAAAAGACTATTACGAGATTTTAGGCCTTTCCAAAGATGCGGAAGAGCGTGAAATCAAAAAGGCCTACAAACGCCTGGCAATGAAATTCCACCCGGATCGTAACCCAGGGAATGCTGACGCCGAAGCAAAGTTCAAAGAAGCGAAAGAAGCCTATGAAATCCTGACCGACGCGCAAAAGCGCGCCGCGTATGATCAATACGGCCACGCCGCCTTCGAACAGGGCGGCATGGGCGGTGGTTATGGCGGCGGCGCCGCCGGCGGCGCGGACTTTACCGATATCTTCGGCGACGTCTTCGGCGATATCTTTGGTGGCGGGCGCCGCCAGCGCGCCAGCCGTGGGTCGGATCTTCGCTACAATATGGAGCTTACCCTCGAGGAAGCGGTCCGTGGCGTAACCAAGGAAATCCGCATCCCGACGCTTGAGGAATGCGACGTCTGCCATGGCAGCGGCGCCAAGCCCGGCACTTCCCCCGTTACCTGTCCTACCTGCCATGGCGCAGGCCAGGTGCAGATGCGCCAAGGTTTTTTTGCGGTGCAGCAGGCCTGTCCCACCTGTCAGGGACACGGCAAGATTATCAAGGAACCGTGCCACAAATGCCACGGCCACGGTCGTATTGAAAAGGCCAAGACGCTGTCGGTGAAAATTCCGGCGGGCGTCGATACCGGCGATCGCATCCGTCTGTCGGGCGAAGGCGAAGCGGGCGAGCAGGGCGCGCCGGCGGGGGATCTGTACGTACAGGTTCAGGTGCGTCAGCACCCCATCTTTGAACGTGAAGACAATAACCTGTTTTGCGAAGTGCCGATTAACTTCGCCATGGCGGCGCTGGGCGGCGAGATCGAAGTTCCCACGCTTGACGGCCGGGTGAAGCTGAAGGTGCCTGCGGAAACGCAAACCGGCAAGCTGTTCCGTATGCGCGGCAAAGGGGTGAAATCGGTACGCGGCGGCAACCAGGGCGATTTGCTGTGCCGCGTGGTGGTCGAAACGCCGGTGAAGCTTAACGAAAAACAGAAACAGCTGCTGCGTGAACTGGAAGAGAGTTTTGGCGGCCCGAGCGGCGATCAGAACAGCCCGCGTTCCAAAAGCTTTCTGGACGGCGTGAAGAAGTTTTTTGACGACCTGACGCGCTGAATTTTTGCGCCATCGGCGGTGTCTTTCGATCCCCGGCCCAGCGGCCGGGGATTTTTTTTGGCCTTTGCCTGTCCACCCGAGGCTTTCTCCTGCTTAAGCGCTGTTGCCGGTACGACATCGATAATGGCCGCTATAATTTAGGGGGAATAATTCTCTGGAGATAGACGCCATGGCCCGTGCCGCACTCCGCCCGGCAGTCCCCTTCACGCCGTCCGTAGAGACGTACCGACCCGACGAAGAGCAGACCCATCGGCAAATCGCCGACGTATTTAAGCACATCATCGGCAAGACACACCGTGATTTGGGCCATGCCCAGCGTGGCGTCCATGCCAAAAGCCACGCCCTGCTGCAAGGCCGGCTGGTTGTGCACAGCTCCCTGGCGCCTGAGCTGGCCCAGGGTATTTTTGCCAGGCCGCGTAGCTATGACGTGCTGCTGCGTATTTCGACCATCCCCGGCGACGTGTTGCGCGACGGGGTTTCCCTGCCGCGTGGCCTGGCGATCAAGGTGCTGGATGTGGCAGGGGAACGGTTGCCCGGGTCGGAAAACGACCTGACCCAGGATTTTTTACTGGCCACGGGACCCGCCTTTACCGCAGCGGACAGCCGGGCGTTCCTGAAAAACCTGAAGCTGCTGGCCGCGACCACCGGTCGGGCGGAGTGGGCCAAAGCAGCCTTATCCGCCGTCCTGCGCCCGCTGGTGCGCGCCCTGAAGACGCTGGACGTCAACACCGGATTGCTGCAAGCCCTGGGCGGCTATCCGCTCACCAATCCGCTGGGGGATCGCTACTTTACCCAGGTAGCCAGCCGCTTCGGTGATTATATCGCCAAACTGGACGTGGTGCCGGAATCGGCCAATTTCCTGGCGCTGGCGGGCAAGGCGTTCACGCTGGCCGGACGGCGGGACGCGCTGCGGGAGGAGGTGGCGCGCATTCTGGCGCGGGAGGGCGGCGCCTGGACCCTCAGGGCGCAGCTGTGCCGGGATTTGGCGGAAAATCCCGTTGAAGATGCCTCGGTGGCCTGGCCCGAGCAGGATAATCCCTACCTGCCGTTGGCGTCGATTATTGTCGAGCCGCAGCAAAGCTGGTCGCCCGGGCGCTCCCGTGCCATGGACGACGGTCTTTCCTTCCAGCCCTGGCATGGCGTCACCGCCCATCGGCCGCTGGGCGACATTATGCGGGCGCGCCGGCTGGCGTACCCGGTGTCGGTGGCGCAGCGCAGCGACCTGAATCAATGTCCGGTGCACGAGCCGCGCCAGCCCCCGGCGTGCTAAACATCCGCATTACCGGCGCGCCGCGGCGGCGGGTAAACCGGCGGTCAATCCTCCAGCCCGGCCGCCGGGGTATTTTTGCGAGCCGCGCTAAATAACGCGCCGGCGATGTTGGGTTTTTATTTACCTGGCTCCCGCCATCCCGCACAATAAATCAATTATGCGCACTTCAAGGATATATTGTGTCTTCTCTTATTCACCGCTGGTTAAATCACGAAGCCTCGGGCGGCGTATTGTTGATTTTAGCCGCGTTAATTGCGCTTATCATGGCCAACACGCCGGCGCAGGCGGCCTATGAAGCGCTGATTTATTTTCCCCAGGGCGCCTCCGCCGGCCACGCCTCGCCATTGACGCTGCTTTTTTTGATCAACGACGGCTTGATGGCGATTTTCTTTTTGATGATCGGGCTGGAGGTGAAGCGCGAACTGATGGAAGGCGCGCTCGCCAGCCGCAGCCAGGCGGCGTTCCCCGCCATTGCCGCGCTGGGCGGCATGATAGCCCCGGCGATTATCTATACGCTGATTAACTGGAACACGCCGGCCAATCATGCCGGCTGGGCTATTCCCACCGCCACGGATATCGCGTTTGCGGTAGGCGTGATGGCGCTGTTGGGAAAACGGGTGCCCGCCAGTTTAAAGGCTTTTTTACTGGCGCTGGCCATTATTGACGATTTAGGCGCCATCGTAATTATCGCGGTATTCTACAATCACGATTTGTCGTTAATCGCCCTGGCGGGCGTGGCGGCGACGATTGCGGTGCTGGTGATGATGAACCGCAGCAATGTCCGTCATATCGGACTTTATCTGCTGGCCGGCGCGGTGCTGTGGGGCTGCGTGCTATTATCGGGCATTCATGCCACTCTCGCCGGGGTGATACTCGGCGCCCTGATCCCCCTGCGTTTGCCGTCACGGCCTGGGGCCCCGGCCTCAGCGCCGCAGACCCAGGCGTATTCTCCCGCCCTGGTGCTTGAGCACTATATTCAGCCCTGGGTGGTTTATCTTATCCTGCCGCTGTTTGCCTTCGCCAACGCCGGCGTTGGTCTGCATGGGCTAACCCCCGCCAGCCTGTTGTCGGTGCTGCCGGCCGGCATTGCCGTGGGGCTGGTGCTGGGTAAGCCGCTGGGCATCCTGCTGTTTTGTTTTGCATCCATCAGGCTGGGATTGGCCCGGCTGCCCGACGGCGTGGTCTTTAACCAGATTGCCGCCGCCGCGGTGCTGTGCGGTATCGGCTTTACCATGTCTATCTTTATCGCCGGGCTGGCGTTCGGCGCGCCGGGGGTGAGTCCGGACAGTATAACCTATGCCAAGCTTGGCATTCTGTCCGGTTCGGTGGTGGCGGCGATCTTGGGCTATATATCGCTGCGCCTGGCGCTGCCGATGCATAAGCCCGCCCCGGCCCGCTCCTGACCAAACAGGTCAGCGCCGCGCAACGCTACGCCATCAACGCCAAGCGCGGCGCTGAAGAACCGGAGGCAAACGCCAGATGCAAAAAAACCGGCCGAAGCCGGTTTTTTTAACAAAACACCAACGTAAGAACAGATCTTACTGCATTGCGTTGATACGCGCGGTCAGATTAGATTTATGACGCGCTGCTTTGTTTTTGTGGATCAAACCTTTACTGGCCTGACGGTCCACAATGGGTTGCATGGCAGAAAAAGCATTCTGCGCTGCATCTTTATCACCTGCATCGATAGCCGCGTATACTTTTTTGATAAAAGTACGCATCATAGAGCGACGGCTGGCATTGTGCTGACGACGCTTCTCAGACTGTACGGCGCGTTTCTTAGCTGATTTGATATTAGCCAAGGTCCAACTCCCAAACATGTTCTATGAGACAATTCAAAGGCCGAGGAATATGCCCTTTCGGCCTTCTTTTGTCAATGGATTTGTGCAAATAAGCGCCGCTTGACTACGCAACGCCTGTTACAATGTGATGGCGCAGGATTCTACCAGTTTCAGCGCGCGGAATACAGCCTTAGACGATAAAAAAGCGATTATCTGTAATAAACAAACCAATTCGCGGCGCGGCGCCCGTCGGCCGGGCGGGGAAATGTCCTGTCCGGCAGAATAACCTGCGAAAAAAACCTGGTCGGGCAAAATAAGCATGACTTTCACCGTCGTTACTGTCAAAGATTGGATTCGCGGGTTAACCTTAGCGGCTGTACAAGGTATAATCCGCCGATTTCCTCAGTCTTGAGCCTGCTATGAAGCTTATTCGCGGTTTACATAACCTGCAGGCGCGTCCCCAAGGGTGCGTGCTCACTATTGGCAATTTTGATGGTTTCCATCGTGGGCATCAGGCGTTGATTGCACAATTGCAGACCGAAGGCCGCAAACGCGGCTTGCCGGTAATGGTAATGATATTCGAGCCCCAGCCGCAGGAACATTTTGCCGGCCGGGACGCACCGGCGCGGTTGACCCGCCTGCGGGATAAAGTGAAGTACCTGGCCCAGGCCGGGGTAGACGTAGTATTGTGCGTAACCTTCGATACGCGGTTCGCGGCCATCGGCGCCGAGTCGTTTGTCGCGGAGCTGCTGGTGAAAAAGCTCGGCGTCAGGTTTCTTTGCGTCGGCGACGATTTTCGCTTCGGCGCCGGGCGGCGGGGCGATTTCGCCTTTTTGCAGCAGGCGGGTATCGCGGCGGGCTTTGATGTCATGAGCACCGCCACGTATACGGAGGGCGGTAAGCGTATCAGCAGCACGGCGGTACGGGAGGCGCTTTGCAACGACCAGCTGGTTGTCGCCGAGATGCTCCTTGGCCATCCTTACCGTATTTCCGGGCGCGTGGAGCACGGCGACGAGCTGGGCCGCACCCTTGGCTTCCCCACGGCCAACGTCTCCTTAAAGGGCCGTCCAGCGCCCATTAACGGGGTCTATGCGGTGGAGGTCGGCGGACTGGCGGCGCAGCCGTTGCCCGGTGTGGCCAATATCGGCACCCGCCCGACGGTGGCGGGGCTTCGTCCGCGGCTTGAAGTGCATTTAATGGATATGGCGCAGGATCTTTATGGCCGCCATATAGAAGTGGTGATACGCGCAAAACTGCGCAATGAACAACGGTTTGCCTCCCTTGATGAGCTAAAGCGGCAAATCGCGAATGATGTGGTGAACGGCCGGGAATTCTTCGGACTGACGGCACCCCTCTAAACGCTCTAACCGAAAACGGAACCGAGAATCGAATGAGTGATTACAAAAACACCCTGAATTTGCCGGACACAGGGTTCCCGATGCGCGGCGATCTGGCCAAGCGCGAGCCTGGCATGCTGCAACGCTGGTATGAACAGGACCTGTACGGGATTATCCGTAACGCTAAAAAAGGCAAGAAAACCTTTATCCTGCATGACGGCCCTCCGTATGCCAACGGCAGTATCCATATCGGTCACTCGGTTAACAAGATTCTCAAAGACATTATTATCAAGTCCAAAGGCTTGATGGGCTATGACTCCCCCTATGTGCCGGGCTGGGATTGCCACGGCCTGCCGATTGAGCTGAAAGTTGAACAGATGATCGGCAAGCCGGGCGAAAAGGTCAGCGCCGCGGAATTCCGCGCCGCCTGCCGCAAATATGCCGCCGAGCAAGTGGAAGGCCAGAAAAAAGATTTTATCCGCCTGGGCGTGCTGGGCGAATGGGATCATCCTTACCTGACGATGGATTTCGGCACCGAAGCCAATATTATCCGTTCGCTCGGCAAAATCATCGCCAACGGCCATCTGCATAAAGGCGCCAAGCCGGTGCATTGGTGTATCGACTGCCGTTCCGCGCTGGCTGAGGCGGAAGTCGAGTATTACGATCGCACCTCGCCCTCCATCGACGTGGCTTTCCAGGCGGTCGACGCCGACGCCGTGGCGGCAAAATTCGGCGTGAGCGGGGTTGCCGGGCCGGTGTCGCTGGTGATCTGGACCACCACGCCCTGGACCCTGCCGGCCAACCGGGCGATTTCGGTCCATCCGGACTTCGAGTATCAGCTGGTCGCGGTGGACGGGCAAAACTGGATACTGGCCGCCGACCTGGTGGCAAGCGTAATGCAGCGTGCGGGTATCGCCCAATGGACCGTGCTGGGCAGTTGTAAAGGCGGCGCGCTGGAACTGCTGCGCTTTCGCCACCCGTTTATGGGCTTCGACGTGCCGGCGATCCTGGGTCAGCATGTGACGCTGGAAGCCGGTACCGGCGCGGTGCATACCGCGCCCGGCCATGGCCCGGACGATTATGTCATCGGCCAGCAATACGGCCTGGAGGTCGCCAATCCGGTGGGGCCGGACGGGTGCTACCTGCCGGGGACCTATCCGGATCTCGACGGGCTGCAGGTGTTCAAGGCCAACGATGTGGTGGTCGAATTATTGCGCGCGCACGGCGCGCTGGTGCATGTGGAAAAGCTGGTGCACAGCTATCCGCACTGCTGGCGTCATAAGACCCCCATCATTTTCCGCGCCACGCCGCAGTGGTTTATCAGCATGGATCAGAAAGGGCTGCGCAAACGTTCCCTGGAAGAAATCAGGGAAGTGCAGTGGATCCCGGGCTGGGGACAGGCGCGCATCGAAAATATGGTGGCCAATCGTCCCGACTGGTGTATCTCGCGCCAGCGCACCTGGGGCGTGCCGATGTCGCTGTTTGTCCATAAGGATACCGAGGAGCTCCATCCGCGCACGCTGGAGTTGATGGAAGAAGTGGCCAAACGGGTCGAGAAAGACGGCATCCAGGCCTGGTGGGATCTGGATCCCGCCGCTATCCTCGGGGCTGAGGCGGACGAGTATACCAAAGTGCCGGATACCCTGGACGTGTGGTTCGACTCCGGTTCGACGCACTCGTCCGTGGTAGCGGTCCGCCCGGAATTCGGCGGCCACGAGCCGGATATGTACCTGGAAGGTTCCGACCAGCATCGCGGCTGGTTTATGTCGTCGCTGATGATTTCCACCGCCATCAAAGGCCAGGCGCCCTATCGCCAGGTGCTGACCCACGGTTTTACCGTCGACGGGCAGGGGCGTAAAATGTCCAAATCCATCGGCAACGTGGTCAGTCCGCAGCAGGTGATGGATAAACTCGGCGGGGACATCCTGCGTCTGTGGGTGGCTTCCACCGATTATACCGGTGAAATGGCGGTCTCCGACGAGATCCTTAAACGCTCCGCCGACGCGTACCGGCGTATTCGCAATACCGCGCGGTTCCTGCTGGCCAACCTGAATGGGTTCGACCCGGCGCTGCACAGCGTCAAGCCGCAGGAGATGGTGGTGCTGGATCGCTGGGCCGTGGGCCGGGCGCAGGCGGCGCAGGCGGAAATCATCGCCGCCTACGACAGCTATGACTTCCATAACGTCGTGCAGCGCATGATGCAGTTCTGCTCGGTGGAAATGGGGTCTTTTTACCTGGATATCATCAAAGATCGCCAGTACACCACCCAGGCCGACAGTATCGCCCGCCGCAGTTGCCAGACCGCGCTGTACCATATCGCCGAAGCGCTGGTGCGCTGGATGGCGCCGATCCTGTCTTTTACCGCCGATGAGATCTGGGGCTTCATGCCGGGTGAGCGCGCCCAGTATGTCTTCACCGAAGAGTGGTATGAAGGGTTGTTCGGACTGGACGCCGGTGAAACCATGAACGACGCTTACTGGGAACAGGTGTTGAAGGTGCGCGGCGAAGTGAACAAAGTGCTTGAGCAGGCCCGCGCCGACAAAATCATCGGCGGATCGCTGGAGGCCCGGGTCACCCTGTATGCCGAACCGGCCCTGGCGAAAACGCTGGGGGCGCTGGGTGAAGAGTTGTATTTTGCCCTGCTGACTTCGCGCGCCGATGTGGCTGATTACAGCGCGGCGGGAGAGGATGCCCAGCAGTGCGAAGGATTGAAGGGCCTTAAAATCGCCCTGGCTAAGGCCGATGGTGAAAAATGCCCGCGTTGCTGGCATTTTGAAACCGATATCGGCGCTGACGCCGGGCATCCCGAAATTTGCGGGCGTTGCGTCACTAACGTGGCCGGCCCGGGCGAAGAGCGTAAATTTGTCTGATGAGTAAATCCTTAGCATCCACCGGTCTGCGCTGGCTTTGGCTGGCGCTGGTCGTACTGATTATCGACCTGGGCAGCAAGCAGTTGATCATGCAGCATTTTATGTTGCATGAGACGTTGCCGCTGATCCCGTTTTTTAACATTTTTTATGCCCACAACTATGGCGCGGCGTTCAGTTTTCTGGCCGATAAAGGGGGATGGCAGCGTTGGATGTTTGCCATTATCGCCCTGGTCATCGCCGTGGCGTTGATGATATTAATGTACCGTTCAGACAGCCGCCAAAGAATGACCAATTGCGCCTACGCCTTGATTATCGGCGGCGCGCTGGGCAATCTCTTTGACCGCCTGGTGCATGGCGTGGTCATCGATTTCATTGATTTTTATGTCGGTGACTGGCACTTCCCCACCTTCAACGTGGCGGATTCGGCCATTTGTATCGGCGCACTCCTGATCGTGCTGGAAGGGTTTATGCATCCGGCCGATAAAACGGCTAAGCAGAAAGGTTAAGCGGCATGTCCGAACAGGTGCAGTCCGACAGCGCGGTGCTGGTGCATTTCGACCTTAAACTCGAGGATGGCACCCTCGCCGAATCCACCCGGCGCGAAAATAAACCGGCGCTGTTCCGTCTTGGCGATGATAGCCTTTCACCGGCCCTTGAACAGTCGTTGCTCGGGCTGCGCGTGGGGGATAAAAAATCGTTTTCCCTGGCGCCGGAGTCGGCGTTCGGGCCGGTTAATCCGGATTTGATCCAGTTTTTTTCCCGCCGGGATTTTATCGAAACCGGCGTGCCTGACGTGGGCACCATTATGCTGTTTACCGCCATCAGCGGTAATGAAATGCCCGGATTGATTCGTGACGTGGCCGAGGAGTCGATCACCGTGGATTTTAACCATCCGCTGGCGGGCCGCACGGTCTATTTCGATATCGACGTATTGGCAATTGATCCGCAGCAGGAGGATAAACATGCGCATCTTACTGGCTAACCCGCGGGGTTTTTGCGCCGGTGTCGACCGGGCCATCAGTATTGTCGAACGCGCGCTGGAGATTTACGGCGCGCCGATCTACGTGCGTCACGAAGTGGTGCACAACCGCTATGTGGTGGAGTCGCTGCGCGCCAGCGGCGCCATTTTTATCGAGCAAATCGACGAAGTGCCCGACGGCTCTATCCTGATTTTCTCGGCCCACGGCGTATCGCAGGCGGTGCGCGCCGAGGCGAAAAACCGCGATTTGACGGTATTCGACGCGACCTGCCCGCTGGTGACCAAGGTGCATATGGAAGTGGCGCGCGCCAGCCGTAAAGGAACGGAAGCCATTTTGATTGGTCACGCCGGGCATCCGGAGGTCGAGGGCACCATGGGGCAATACAATAACCCCAACGGCGGCATGTACCTGGTGGAGTCGCCCAAGGATGTCTGGAAACTGCGGGTGAAGGACGATGCCAACCTGTGCTTTATGACCCAGACCACGCTGTCGGTGGACGATACCTCGGATGTTATCGACGCGCTGCGCGAACGGTTTCCGTTGATTATCGGGCCGCGTAAAGACGATATCTGTTATGCCACCACCAACCGCCAGGAAGCGGTGCGCGAGCTGGCCGCCGATGCTGACGTGGTGCTGGTGGTCGGCTCGAAAAACTCGTCTAACTCCAACCGGCTGGCCGAGCTGGCCCAGCGGGTGGGCAAACCGGCCTATCTTATCGATACCGCGGCGGATATCCAGGAAAGCTGGCTGCAGGGTATCGATACCATCGGGGTAACCGCCGGCGCTTCCGCGCCGGATATTCTGGTGCGGGAGGTGATTGCGCGTCTGCAGGGGCTCGGTGGCGAGGGGGCGGAGGAACTGATCGGGCGCGAGGAGAATATTGTGTTCGAGGTGCCGAAGGAGCTGCGGGTGAATGTGAGGGTGGTGGAGTAAGACCGGCTTTTGCTTGCGCCGCATGCTCTGTAAATGACATTTCCAGTCGCCCGCGGCGGTTTGATGCGGCGACGCGGTAAACCTGTTCTTATCGTGCCCCGGTACGTGCAAGCGAGGGGCTTCAAATCCCTTTTGGCGATCGATCAATTTGGCGGCAGTCAAATTGATCGTATTCAATGGGATGTGCCGGTTTTTTATCCCTGTTCTACAGTCTGAACCGGTATTCCGGGGCGCCGACGGCGCTGGTATAAACATGCAGCAACGCGCCGTCGAGCGCGCCGGGAGGATCGAGATTTTTGCCGGCGCTGGTGATAAATAATTCATTACGCCCGGGGCCGCCGAAAGCACAGCAGCTCGGTTGGCGTACCGGTAACGGCAGATCCTCGATTAGCGTCAGTTCGCCATCGCCGATGGCGTAGCGGCTCAGGCAGCCATGGCCGAAGCGCGCGTTGATCAGTTCTCCGGCCGCGGTCAGCGCCGAACCGTCGGGGGTCTTGTCTCCGGCATCGAATACCCGCAGGCGGGCGGTATTGATGGCGGCGGCGTCGCTGGCGTAAAACCGTTTTTCGGCGCTGTCGGCAAACCACACCCGGTCGCCATGCCACGCCAGGGTATTGGGGATGGTGACATGGCCCATCATGCTCCGCGGCCGCGCTTCGCCGGCGGCAAAGCGGTACCAGCCGCCGATAGGACGCTCTTCCGCCAGGTCCATGGTGCTAAACCATAATGAGCCGTCGGGGGCGATGGCCGCCTCGTTTGGCCGGGTGCCGGCGGCGTCGGCCGGGTAGGGGCACAGGAGCTCAAGGCGTGGGGTATCCCGGCCGGCGCTGCTCTTTTCATAGTGATAAAGCAGTATGCCCTGCTGCGCCACGATCAGGAACTGCTCTTCCCGCTCGGTCGGCAGCGCCGCGCTGAACAGACAATCCAACCGGCGCTGTTCGACGCATCCCCGGGAGGGCCAATAGCGCAACAGGCGCTGTTGCAAAATATCTACCCACAGCAGCGATTGGCTACGGCTGCACCAGACCGGCGTTTCGCCCAGGGCGGCGCGATAATCCCCAATGGCCTGGATTGTTGAGGTAAAAAAAGGACTCATCCTGTCTCTCCGTGGCGAGTGTTCGGCTGTAGATATCCAGTATAGCCGCTTCGCGCCGGATCATCCGCGCCCGGCACCGGCCCGGAGATGAATAAACATTCATTTCTCCCGCGCTGCGGCCGCACCCGGCCCGGTCCATTGCCGTAACTGATGAAAGCCGGCTTCTGACATATAATGCTAATTCCAGGGGAAATCCGCTGGCGGCAATCCGGGACGGCGGTTACCCTAAACTGATTTTACCATGCCAACCAACAGAGAGTGTCTATGAGCGTAACACCAGTTCGCATCGCCATCGCCGGTGCGGGCGGCCGTATGGGCCGCCAACTGATCCAGGCGGTACTGCAATCGGAACAGGCGTGCCTGGGGGCGGCGCTCGAGCGCGCCGGCTCAAGCCTGATTGGCGCGGACGCGGGGGAGTTGGCCGGGCAGGGCGCGTTGGGGATAAGGGTCGGCGACAGCCTGGAAGCCATTAAAGATGACTTTGATATCTTTATCGATTTTACCCGGCCGGAAGGCACCCTGACGCATATGGAATTCTGTCGGCTGCATGGCAAAGGCATGATTATCGGCACTACCGGTTTTGACGAGGGGCAGAAGGCGCGAATCGGGCAAGCCGCCGGGCAGATCGGCATTGTCTTTGCCGCTAATTTCAGCGTGGGGGTCAACGTTATGCTGAAATTACTGGATAAGGCCGCCAGGGTGATGGGCGACTATTGCGACATCGAGATCATCGAGGCGCACCACCGTCACAAGGTGGACGCGCCTTCTGGCACCGCGCTTGCCATGGGGGAAACCATCGCCGGGGCGCTGGGCCGTAACCTCAAGGACTGCGCCGTATACAGTCGCGAGGGCCATACCGGCGAGCGTGTGCCCCATTCCATCGGCTTCGCCGCCATACGCGCCGGGGACATTGTCGGCGAACATACCGCGATGTTTGCCGATAACGGCGAACGTATTGAGATTACCCATAAGGCTTCCAGCCGCATGACCTTTGCCAATGGCGCGGTCAGGGCGGCAATATGGCTGAAAGCGCAGAAAGCGGGCCTTTATACCATGGCGGATGTGCTGGATCTGGCAAGTTTATAACTCTATTTTTTAGCGCCACCTGAAGTCTGCCATTTTATCACTCTGATTAAATAGAGATAATTTTATTTTATTGGAATTATCTCTAAAAAAATCGTTTTCAATGGAAATGGAAGGCCAAATGGCTTTAAGTTTGGCTTTCAGCGGTTATTTTTCTTGGTGATTGCCATTCTGGGCTGATTATTGCGCTTTCGCGCCTGCGCCGGTTCCTTTTAACAAATTTCTGGCCACGCAACCGGTTACTCATGCCCTAAATGAGTGCTTTTTAGCGGTTTCAAGGTGTGTAACCGGCTTAATTGCCATTATTTAGTAAAAAACATCAGCCCGGGGTGGACAAATGACCAGCTCATCATTAAAATGCGCCCAATTTGCCGAAAATCTACCTTGAAGGTGTTTTTTGCATTGATTAAGATCGTTAAATCTGAATTAATATGCAAATACAATGACTGAATATTCCTTGGAGGGTGTTTTGATAAAGTCAGCGCTGTTGGTTCTGGAAGACGGAACCCAATTCCACGGTCGGGCCATTGGGGCAGCGGGAACGGCAGTGGGGGAAGTGGTCTTCAATACATCGATGACCGGCTATCAAGAAATCCTCACCGATCCTTCCTATTCCCGCCAAATCGTTACTCTCACTTATCCCCATATCGGCAATGTCGGCACCAACGAAGCAGATGAAGAATCGTCCCGCATCCAGGCCCAAGGGTTGGTCATACGCGATTTGCCGCTTATCGCCAGTAATTTTCGCAGTACCGGTTCCCTGTCGGACTACCTCAAGCAAAATAATATCGTCGGTATCGCCGATATCGATACCCGCAAACTTACCCGCCTATTGCGCGAAAAAGGCGCCCAGAACGGCTGCATTATCGCCGGCGACGCGCCTGACGCGGCGCTGGCCTTGCAAAAAGCGCGCGAATTCCCGGGACTGAAGGGCATGGATCTGGCCAGGGAAGTCAGCACCGCCGAGCAATACAGCTGGACCCAGGGCAGTTGGGCATTGCATGCCGGCCTGCCTGCGCCGGCCGCGCCGGACGCGCTGCCCTACCATGTGGTGGCGTACGATTTCGGCATCAAACGCAATATCATGCGTATGCTGGTGGATCGCGGCTGCCGCCTGACGGTGGTGCCGGCGCAGACGCCGGCCGACGTCGTCCTGGCGATGGATCCCGACGGCATCTTCCTCGCCAACGGCCCGGGCGATCCCGAACCCTGCGATTACGCCATCGCCGCCATCAAAACCTTTCTCGAGACCGAGACGCCGATCTTCGGCATCTGTCTCGGCCACCAACTGCTGGCCCTGGCCAGCGGCGCCAAGACCGTCAAAATGAAGTTCGGCCACCACGGCGGCAACCACCCGGTAAAGGATATTGACGCCAACCGGGTCATGATTACCGCCCAGAACCACGGTTTTGCGGTGGATGAAACCACGCTGCCGGCGAATCTGCGCGTCACGCATACCTCGCTGTTCGACGGTTCGTTACAGGGATTGCACCGCACGGATAAGCCGGCGTTCTGTTTCCAGGGGCATCCGGAAGCCAGCCCCGGCCCGCATGACGCCGCGCCGCTGTTCGACCATTTTATCGAGTTGATCAAGACTTACCGTTCCCAGGCAAAATAATCAGGAGCAAGACCATGCCAAAACGTACAGATATATCCAGTATCCTGATTCTGGGCGCCGGCCCGATTGTCATCGGCCAGGCGTGCGAGTTCGATTACTCCGGCGCGCAGGCGTGCAAGGCCCTGCGTGAGGAAGGCTACCGCGTGGTGCTGGTGAACTCCAACCCGGCCACCATCATGACCGATCCCGATATGGCGGATGCCACTTATATCGAGCCTATCCATTGGGAAGTGGTGCGTAAAATCATCGAAAAAGAACGCCCCGACGCCATCCTGCCGACCATGGGCGGGCAAACCGCGCTGAACTGCGCGCTGGACCTGGAGCGCGAAGGCGTTCTGGCGGAGTTTGGCGTCACCATGATTGGCGCCACCGCCGATGCCATCGACAAAGCGGAAGACCGGCAGCGTTTTGATAAGGCGATGAAAAAAATCGGTCTTGAGACCGCGCGCTCCGGTTTTGCCCACAATATGGAAGAGGCGCTGGCGGTGGCGGCGGACGTAGGTTTCCCCTGCATTATCCGTCCGTCGTTTACCATGGGCGGGTCGGGCGGCGGCATTGCCTACAACCGCGAGGAGTTCGAGGAAATCTGCGAACGCGGCCTCGATCTGTCACCCACCACCGAGCTGCTGATCGATGAGTCGCTGATTGGCTGGAAAGAGTACGAGATGGAGGTGGTGCGCGATAAAAACGATAACTGCATTATCGTGTGCTCGATTGAAAATATTGACGCCATGGGCATCCATACCGGCGATTCCATTACCGTGGCGCCGGCGCAAACCCTGACCGATAAAGAATACCAAATCATGCGTAACGCCTCGATGGCGGTATTGCGTGAAATCGGCGTGGAAACCGGCGGCTCGAACGTGCAGTTTTCGGTAAACCCTAAAAACGGCCGGCTGATTATCATCGAAATGAACCCGCGGGTTTCCCGCTCCTCGGCCCTGGCCTCCAAGGCCACCGGTTTCCCGATTGCCAAGGTGGCCGCCAAGCTGGCGGTGGGGTATACCCTCGATGAACTGATGAACGATATCACCGGCGGACGCACGCCCGCCTCGTTCGAGCCGTCCATTGACTACGTCGTCACGAAAATTCCGCGCTTTAACTTCGAGAAGTTCGCCGGCGCCAATGACCGCCTGACCACGCAGATGAAGTCGGTGGGCGAGGTGATGGCCATCGGCCGCACGCAACAGGAATCGCTGCAAAAAGCCCTGCGCGGTCTGGAGGTGGGCGTCACCGGTTTTGATCCCAAGGTCAGCCTGGACGACCCGGAAGCGCTGACCAAGATCCGCCGCGAACTCAAAGACGCCGGCTGCGATCGCATCTGGTATATCGCCGATGCTTTCCGCGCCGGGCTGTCGGTGGACGGCGTCTTTAACCTGACCAATATCGACCGCTGGTTCCTGGTGCAGATAGAAGAGCTGGTCACGCTTGAAAACGTGGTGGCGGAGAAGGGCGTCGGCGCGCTGGACGCCGAATTCCTGCGCCAGCTGAAGCGCAAGGGCTTTGCCGATGCCCGCCTGGCGACGCTTGCCGGCGTGTCGGAGGGGGAGATTCGCAAACTGCGCGAAGAGTATAACCTGCACCCGGTCTATAAACGGGTCGATACCTGCGCCGCGGAGTTCGCCACCGATACCGCCTACATGTACTCCACCTATGACGAGGAGTGCGAATCCAATCCCAGCCGCGACCGGGAAAAAATCATGGTGCTGGGCGGCGGGCCAAACCGTATCGGCCAGGGCATCGAGTTCGACTACTGCTGCGTCCACGCCTCGCTGGCGCTGCGCGAGGACGGTTACGAGACCATTATGGTCAACTGTAACCCGGAGACGGTCTCCACCGATTACGACACGTCCGATCGCCTTTATTTTGAACCCGTTACGCTTGAAGATGTGCTGGAAATCGTGCGCATCGAGCAGCCGAAAGGGGTGATTGTCCAGTATGGCGGCCAGACCCCGCTTAAACTGGCCCGGGAGCTTGAAGCGGCGGGCGTGCCGATTATCGGCACCAGCCCCGATTCCATTGACCGCGCCGAAGATCGCGAGCGCTTCCAGCAGGCGGTGGAACGCCTGGGACTCAAGCAGCCGGCCAACGCCACGGTGACCACCATCGACCAGGCGGTGGAGAAGGCGGCGACCATCGGTTATCCGCTGGTGGTGCGTCCTTCCTATGTACTGGGCGGCAGGGCGATGGAAATCGTCAACGACGATGTCGATTTGCTGCGCTACTTCCAGACCGCCGTCAGCGTCTCCAATGACGCGCCGGTGCTGCTGGACCGTTTCCTTGACGACGCGGTGGAAGTGGACGTGGACGCCATCTGCGACGGCCAGCAGGTGCTGATTGGCGGCATTATGGAACATATCGAGCAGGCAGGCGTGCACTCCGGCGATTCAGCCTGTTCGCTGCCGGCCTATACCCTTAGTCAGGAAATACAGGACGTGATGCGCCGGCAGGTCGAGCAACTGGCGTTTGAACTGCGGGTGCGCGGGCTGATGAACGTGCAGTTCGCGGTTAAGGCCAATGAAGTCTATCTGATCGAGGTCAATCCGCGCGCCGCGCGCACGGTGCCGTTTGTTTCCAAAGCCACCGGCGTGCCGCTGGCGAAGGTTGCCGCCCGGGTGATGGTGGGGCAATCGCTGGCCGACCAGGGCATTACCAAAGAGGTTATCCCGCCGTATTACTCGGTCAAGGAAGTGGTGCTGCCGTTTAATAAATTCCCCGGCGTCGACCCCATCCTGGGGCCGGAAATGCGCTCCACCGGCGAGGTGATGGGCGTGGGCCGCACCTTTGCCGAAGCCTTCGCCAAAGCCATGCTCGGCAGCCAGTCGCGCATGAAAAAATCCGGCCGGGCGCTGCTGTCGGTGCGCGCCGGCGACAAGGGCCGGGTAGTGGATTTGGCGGCGAAACTGCTCAAGCACGGCTTTGAACTGGATGCCACGCACGGCACCGCGGTGATATTGGGCGAAGCGGGAATCAATCCCCGCCTGGTGAATAAAGTGCATGAAGGGCGGCCGCATATCCAGGACCGCATTAAAAACGGCGAATATACCTATATCGTCAATACCACCGCCGGACGCCAGGCAATCGCGGACTCGAAGCTTATCCGCCGCAGCGCGCTGCAGTATAAAGTGCACTACGACACCACCATGAACGGCGGCTTCGCCACCGCCATGGCGCTAAACTCGGATCCCACCGAACGCGTGATTTCAGTTCAGGAAATGCATGCGATGCTGAAGGGATAGCGGCATATCGCCGTATCCTGGCCAGGCGCGTGGCCGGGATACGGCGGCAAAATACGCTTATCCGTGCGGGACGCTCCAGGAGCGTCCCGATTTTTTTATCCCAGGGCGACCTTGATTCCCAGGGCAATCAGCACCCCGCCCAGCAGCTTGTCCACCAATTTTTGCGTTTTGGCGAGGGCGCGGCGCACGGGACCGCTTTGGATTAATAGCACCAGCAGCGGCCACCAGACCAGCGCCAGCAACAGGATAATACCCGCGTACCAGAGTTTTTCGGCAACGTCCGATTGCACCTGCAGCACTTGGGTAAACACCGCCAGGAAAAACAGTGTGGCCTTCGGATTGAGTAAGTTATTCAAATAGCCCTGGATAAAAGCGGTTTTCAGGCTTACCGGCTGATGCGGGGCATCGTTGAGGCTTATTCTGCCGGCGCCGCGGGATAGCAGCGCCTGGATGCCGATCCAGATCAAATATCCGGCGCCGGCGTATTTCAGCAGGTTAAACAGCCAGGGTGTGGTGGTAATCAGCACTGCCAGCCCGGCGACGCAATACGACATATGGGTGGCGACGCCGCAGATCACACCAAGGGATGTCATCATGGCGGCCCGTTTGCGATAGCGGGCGGCATTCCTTATCACCAGAAAAAAGTCGGGGCCGGGAGAAAGCATGCCAAGGGTGGCGATGGAGGCGACAAACAGTGAGGTTTCTAACATGACGGACTCGGCAATCAACCAGTAAGCGCTACAGGATAACGCCGGCGCAGGGGAAGCGCACCCTCGATTTGGTTCAGCACTTATGTACCGTATCGCGGCAGCGCAGGAACGCGGCGGGACGGGCGCGATCCCGTTGCCGGGAGAACGCCGCGCCGCCGCCGGCGTTTACAGCAGATCCTCCATCCTGAAGCTAAAACCTCCCGTCCGGGACGGTGGTTCCGTCGTTTGCCCGCGTGTTGCCCCATTTTCGCCTTTAAGGATCACATCCGCCCGGCCGCGCCGGGTAACGCACAGGACTTGCCCTTGTTCCAGGGACTCAAGCGCTTGCGCCAGGTTGTTGCGCAGCGCGGTGTAACTGATGGTTTGCATATCAGCATCCAATATAATGATGAATTATCCCTTAGGTTGGCCTTGCTTTGTTCAGTTAAGCTTAACATCGGGCATTTCAAAGCGCGGCGAAATGATGCCGTATAATGTCCAGCCGAGGAACGTGACGATCGCACCCCACATCATCGCCTCTTGCCCGGAGCTGTAGAGCGCATAAAAGCTGTATAGCGCGCCGAGAAAGGCGATGCCGTTGGTGACTCGCGCCCTGGCCGGCGGCAGGCCCGCGGATTTCTGGATCACCACGGTGGCCGCCATCGACAGGATATAAGGAATAATGTTGGTGACCACCGCCAGGTTCACCAGCACGTTGAACTGTTTGTTCAGCGACGGGCTGATGGTCATCAGCGACAGACCGGTCTGGATGGCGACGATGATAAGCATGCCTTTCACCGGCGCGTCCGCCTTATTCGTGTGGGAAAACACCTTGGGAAAATAGCCGGCGTCGGCGGAGGATTTGAAGACCTGGGCGATGGTAAACTGCCAGCCCAGCAGGGAACCGACGCATGACATGATCATCAGCGCCATGATGATTTTGCCGACGAAAGGCGTAAACATATAGGAAAACGCCAGCCCGAACGGCGCGGTGGAATTCGCCAGCGCCAGGTTGGGCACGATGCCGGCGATAACATTGGTGGAGACCACATAGATAACCGCTGCCCCGAGCGTGCCGCCCAATACGGCGATCGGCACGTTGCGTTCCGGGTTTTCCACCACGTCCATATTGGCGCAGGCGGATTCCAGCCCCAGGAACGCCCAAAGCGTCATGGCGATGGAGGAGCCTATGGCCTCGAAGGTGGGGATGGCATGGGGATTCCAGGCGGCCATGTAGGCGGCGCCGCTAAACCAAAACCACCCGATCAGGGAAATGCCAACAACTGGAATAATGACGCCCCATATAGTGATACTGCTGATGTTCCCGGTAATGCGCGCGCCGCCAAAATTGGCCATGGTGGCCAGCCACAGCACCACGATGGTGGCCAGGCAGATGCCAAGCGGCGTGAGGGTTTGTCCCACCAGTTCCGTACCGTAGCCAACGGCTGAAATGGCAATGGCGACATTGGCGATCAGCAGGGAAACGCCATAGGTGTAATTGGCCATGAAGTTACCGGATTTGCCGAAGGCATATTCCGCATAGCCGCCCATCCCGCCGGGCTTGCGGCTGAACATGCCGCATTTGGCGAACGCGTAGGCCAACGCCATCGACCCCAGGGCGGTAACCAGCCAGGAGACAATGGACAGGGTCCCGACCTCCGCCAGTTTGGTGGGCAGCATGATAATGCCGGAACCCATCATATTCACGGCGGTCAGGACGGTGAGCTGCACCACGCCCATTTTATTTTTCGTTTTATTCATGATCATGGTCCTTTTTGTTTATTGTTTAACGACATAACCATAGGCGTGCTGTATTCCATCCCGATCGCGCTCAAGATAAACCCCCTGCAGCTCCGGCGAGAAGCCGGGCAGCAAATTGATGCCTTCCTCCAGCGCCAGGAAATACCGTTGCACGGCGCCGCCCCACACTTCGCCGGGCACCATGCAAAGCACTCCCGGCGGGTAGGGCAGCGCGCCCTCGGCGGCGATGCGGCCTTCCGCCTTGCTCAGCGGCACCAGTTCAACATGACCGCGCACGAACTCGCCGTTGGCATCCTGCGGATTCATCGCCACCCGCGGGAAGTTCCCCTGGCGGAACATGTCCTTTTGCAGTTGTTTAACGTCGTAACTGACATATAAGTCATGCATTTCCTGGCACAGGCGTCGCAGGGTATAACCCTGGTAGCGTTGTCCATGGCTGGCGACAATGGCGGGCAGGACGTCGGATAAGGGCGCATCTTGCAGTATAAAACGTTCAAAACGGGCGATCTGGGCGACCAGGTGCTGCATTTTAGCCATATCTTCCGCCGGCGTAAGCAGGAACAGAATGGAGTTCAGATCGCATTTCTCGGGCACGATGCCGTTTTCACGCAGAAAGTTGGCCAGGATGGTCGCGGGGATGCCGAAATCGGCATACTCGCCGCTGGCGGTGTCAATACCGGGAGTGGTCAGCAGCAGTTTGCAGGGATCGACAAAATACTGGTTTGGCGCATACCCGTCGAACCCATGCCATTTTTCACCGGGCACGAAATTAAAGAAACGCAGGTCCTGCGCCATTTCGGCGGTGTCAAAATCCTGCCAGGGACGCCCTTCCACGCTTACCGGTACAAAGGGCCTGATCATCGAGCAGGTATTCAGCAGGATCTTTCGGGTCTCGATGCCCAGGGCGACACAATCCGCCCACAGGCGTCGGCCGCTTTCGCCGGCATGCATCCTGGCATTGACATCCAGCGCCGCGAACAACGGATAAAAAGGGCTGGTGGAGGCATGCAGCATAAAGGCATTGTTAAAACGCTTATGATTGCAATATCGCGCCTGCCCCTTGATATGCCGGTCCTTTTTATGAATTTGCGAGGTTTGGGAAAATCCGGCCTGCTGCTTATGCACCGACTGGGTCACGATAATGCCCGGATCGTTTTCGTTTAGCTCCAGCAGCAGCGGGGAACAATCCTTCATCATGGGAATAAATTGTTCATAGCCGACCCAGGCCGAATCAAACAGGATGTAATCGCAGAGATGGCCGATCTTATCCACCACCTGGCGCGCGTTATATATCGTGCCGTCATAGGTCCCCAGTTGGATAACCGCCAGACGGAACGGCCGGGTTTCGCCGGCGCGTGCGGGGGCCACGCGGCGAATTTGCGCGCGCAGATAATCCTCCTCGAAACAGTGGGCATCGATGCCGCCGATAAAACCGAACGGATTACGGGCGGTCTCCAGGTAAACGGGCGTCGCGCCCGCCTGGATCAAGGCGCCGTGATGAACGGATTTATGATTATTGCGATCGAACAGTACCAGGTCGCCCCGCGCCAGCAGGGCATTGGTCACCACTTTATTCGATGCCGAGGTGCCGTTAAGGACAAAATACGTTTTATCGGCGTTAAAGACTTTGGCCGCATGCTGTTGCGCCGCGCAGGGCGCGCCTTCATGAATTAACAAATCGCCCAGCTTAACGTCGGCATTACACATATCCGCACGGAACAGCGTTTCGCCGAAAAAATCAAAAAACTGGCGTCCCACCGGATGCTTACGGAAAAACTGCCCGCCCTGATGACCCGGGCAGGCAAAGGAGGAATTACCCATTTCCACATATTTCTTTAACGTGGAAAAGAAAGGCGGCAATAATTCTTTTTCATATTTTGTCGCCGCGGACTCCACCTGTTTGCCGTAAAAATCGGCATTGCCGTCGCCCAGCTCAAATACGCCGTTAACCCTTGTCAGGTCATGATTCGCCAGCTCTTCGTGGCAGCCGATGGCGACAAAAATAGGGATGTCGAGACCGGTAAGTTTGATGGCGTCAATGGCGCCGTCATGGGTTTCTGATAAGGATAATACTACCGCCGCAATATCTGAGAAATCTGTATTAATTATATCAACCGTCTCCCTTTCGCTATTAAAACATGATTTTACCGCGGCATTGGCGACAATTTTCAAGGGTTTCATTCTATTATATTCTCCTGGAGCAGGGACAAAAGATTGCCTTCGGTTAAATAGGAATCGACAGTCCCATGGTTATTTTTCAAGCATAATGATACGTAATAGTACCTGCCGTACTATTAATAAAATAATGGCCAGAATCATGGCGAACCATCATCTCACAGCCGTGGCGGGCTGAAGATCTTCCGGATGCTGTTCAGTACGGTTCATGGACAATAGCGGCCCGTCAGGATGCGTTAAAACATCTGGCTGGCGGTATTATCTATGGAGAGACGGCAATGACAGTCCCGCAGAAGAGGGTGCCATGTCCAAGGGAAATTTATCTGAAAGAGAAAAAAGAGAAAGAGAAATAGTCACGGCATCGGGGCATCATTAAATGCCTCACTCTGCGTATATGCGCCATTTTCCGGTTATTGTTTTCCATTATGGTTACCTGTTAGTGGGTAAGCAACGAACTGACAGGCGCTATACTATCGGCCATGGAGCCGTTTTCTGTGATCAATCTCATGATTATGGCGGTTCTTTATGGCCGCTATTTAGGCTTAAAAAATAAAAATCCAGCGGCGGCAAGATTGTCTTTTTTAAAACGAAATAAATGGAGCGCATGATAATTCATTTCATTTTGGCGGGGGAAATATCTGAAAAACGAGTGCGTAAATTTAAGCAGTTGAATATGATTAAAGACATGTACAGGTAAGGCATCAAAACAGGATTAAATCGCCTCAGCGCCCATGATATTGGATTATCGACCAGGCTACCGTCCCTTGGGCGGTCGCCAATGCTGTTTAACGCGGGATGCCCATAGAAGATCATCTGCATGATAATACGTAATTATTGCATATATCGGAAACAGGAATATCCAGGCTTTGGCGCTGCGCAGGCGTGGATCGGCCCACGCCGGGGGGATAACGCCACACGCCCGATAGCACGAAATGCTAAACCCTAAAACGCGCCGGTAGATCGGTGTCATGTACAGCATCGGCGTTGAGAAGAAAGCCGGAGGAGTATTGTTTGCCGGGGTAGTTAATTTTATGTAGATATTAAGTTAATTTTTTAAAAGCCCCGCGGCGAATATCACCCGCCGGTATTTAGAACATTATGGCTTTCGTCATGGCATAATTATGGCTTGCCGCCGTTTTTGTTACATGTTAAGAAAAGAGCGTCCATTAAGCGTAGGGTTATCGGAGTGTGGTTGGGTATGGTGCATGTCGATGGGTAGTGAAATAACGCAAGATCAGCAGCGGGTTATCACCCGGCTGTGTATTGAATGCGCGCTCCTGCTGCTGCAGCATGGCGCGGAAAGCATGATCGTGGAGCAGTTGTCGACACGCCTTGGGCGGGCTTTGGGTGTCCAGCGGGTGGAAAGCTCTATTTCAGCCAATGCCATAGTATTGACCACCATTATCAATGATTTTTGCCTGACATCGACGCGCAAAAATAACGATCGCGGCATTAATATGCATGTGGTCACGCAGGTGCAGCATATCGTCATTATGACCGAGCATCGTTTGCTGGATGTCGCCGACGTGACCAAACGCCTGGCCAATATCAAAGCGATGCGCTACCCCCGCTGGCTAATGGTCATCATCGTCGGCCTCTCCTGCGGGTGTTTCAGCCGCCTGAATGGCGGAGGATGGGATGCCTTTGCCGTGACGCTGTTTGCCAGCGGACTGGCCATGTACGTGCGCCAGCTGTTGACCGCCCGGCAAATGAATCCGCTGATCAATTTTTGTATTACCGCGTTTGTCGCCACCTCCGCCTCCGGGCTGCTGATGCGGCTGCCGGTGTTCCAAGGTACGTCGCTGGTGGCGATGCCGGCCAGCGTCCTGCTGCTGGTGCCGGGTTTCCCGCTGATCAATGCGGTGGCGGATATGTTCAAGGGCCATGTCAATACCGGCCTGGCGCGCTGGACCATGGCCAGCCTGCTGACGTTATCGATTTGCATCGGTATTGTCCTGGCGATGGCGGTGTGGGATTTCCGGGGATGGTCATGAATCTGTTGCTGGCGTTACTGGAGGATATGCTGCTGGCGGCCGTACCGGCCCTGGGTTTCGCCATGGTGTTCAACGTGCCGGTAAAAGCGCTGCGCTATTGCGCGCTGCTCGGGGCCATCGGCCACGGAACGCGCATGTTGCTTATCCATTTCGGCATGAATATCGAATGGGCTTCACTGCTGGCCGCGATCCTGATAGGCATCATCGGCATTCATTGGTCGCGCTGGCTGCTGGCGCACCCGAAGGTGTTTACCGTGGCGGCCGTGATCCCCATGTTTCCCGGCATCTCCGCCTACAGCGCGATGGTGGCGGCGGTGGAAATTTCCCATTTAGGCTATAGCGACGCGCTGATGTCGATCCTGGTTACGCAATTCCTCAAGGCGGGTTTTATTGTCGGCGCGCTGTCGATCGGGTTGTCGCTGCCGGGATTATGGCTATACCGAAAACGCCCGGGAGTATAGGTGTTAGGCGCTTTCTGAATTTTGTGATGGACGTCTGCCGAGGCGCTCGACGGTCGGCGGCAGTTTCCGTATAGTGGCAGCAATTTGACAGCTTGTAAGAGTTTATATGAAAATTAGCCTGATTGCCGCGCTGGCCGTCGATCGCGTGATTGGCCTTGAGAACGCCATGCCCTGGCATCTGCCTGCCGATATGGCCTGGTTTAAGCGCAATACCCTGCATAAACCGGTGATCATGGGCAGGCGTACCTATGAATCCATCGGCCAGCCCCTGCCGGGGCGGTTGAATATCGTCCTTAGCCGCCATCCGGCGGCGGACGACCGCGTCACCTGGGTGACCACGCCGGAACAGGCCCTGGCCGCCGCCGGTGAGGCGGAGGAAGTGATGGTGATTGGCGGCGGCAAGATCTATGCGCATTTCCTGCCGCAGGCCGCGCGTCTTTACCTGACGCATATTGATGCCGAGATTGACGGCGATACCTATTTCCCGGAGTACGAACCGGATCAGTGGCAGTCCACTTTCAGCGAATTCCACGATGCCGATGAGAAGAACAGCCACAGTTTCTGCTGGGAAATACTCGATCGCCGCTAAGCGCAGACGTCGGCGTTAACGCCGAATCAACGGCCATCCGGTCGTTGATTCCCTCCCCTTACATAAGCGCCGTGGCCTCGACGCCGCTCTCATCCTGGCGATTGGAGGGCTGGATAAAGTAGCGTTTATCTTCCCAGCGCAGCATGGTCAGGTGGCCGCCCCAGCAGCAGCCGGTGTCCAGCGCATACACATTCGCCGGCGTGCCTTTACCCTCAAGCGACGCCCAGTGACCGAAGGCAATGCTGTAGTTCTCGGCCACCGGTCCCGGGATCATAAACCAGGGCCGCAGCGGGGCAGGGGCGCTGCCGGGCGCATCCTTGGCAATCATATCCAACTGGCCGTTGGGGAAACAGTAGCGCATCCGGGTCAGGGCATTGGTGCTAAATCGCAGCCGCGCCAGGCCGCTTAGCTCGGGCGACCAATTGCTGGGCATATCCCCGTACATAGCGTCCAGGAACAGCGGGTAGCTGTCGCTGCTGAGTATCGCTTCCACTTCCCGGGCGCAGGTCTTGGCGGTGTCCAGATCCCACTGCGGGGTAATGCCGGCATGGGCCATCACCAGTTTTTTTTCTTCGTCCACCTGCAGCACCGGTTGCCGGCGCAGCCAGTTGATCAGCGTATCGGCGTCGGGGGCTTCCAGCAACGGGGTAATACGATCACGGGGTTTATTACGGCTGATGCCGGCGTAAACCGCCAGCAGGTGCAGATCATGATTGCCCAGCACCATCCGCACGCAGTCGCCGAGTTCGCGCACAAAACGCAACACTTCCAGCGAAGCGGGCCCGCGCGCCACCAGATCGCCGGTGAGCCAGAGGGTATCCGCCGCGGGATTGAAGGTCACTTGGGACAACAGTGACGTCAGCTCGTCGTAGCAGCCATGAATATCCCCGATTAAGTATGTCGACATAATTAGTGTATAAGTGTTGGGATTGCTAAGCGAAAGACGGGAATGGCAATACGAAAAGACTGCCCCTCATGATCCAGCATTTCATAGTGGCCTTCCATCGTGCCCAAAGGCGTTTCGAGAATGGCCCCGCTGGTATATTGAAACTCGCTGCCGGGCAGGATGATCGGCTGCTCGCCGACCACGCCCTCGCCCTGGACCTGTGTTTCCTTGCCGTTGGCGTTGGTTATCAGCCAATAACGCCCGACCAGCTGTACGTTATGCCGCCCGAGATTACGTACGGTAATAGTATAAGCAAAGACATAACGCTCCTGTTCGGGCATAGACTGTGTCTCGACATACATACTTTGAACCTGTACACAAACGCGTGGCGAATTAATCATGACAGCTGCTCCTGTTATTCCTGTTGCGAAGGGTGCTCCGCCAGCCAGTTCGCCAGTTGGCAGTACTGCGCCACGGTAATATTTTCAGCGCGCAGGATCGGGTCGATGCCCAACGCCTTTAATTGCTCCGCGGTAAAAAGGTTACCCAGGCTGTTACGCACGGTTTTGCGGCGCTGGTTAAACGCCTGGCTGGTAATGCGCGCCAGCACCTGCAGGTCGCTGACCGGGTAGGGCAGCTCGGCGTAAGGCACCAGCCGTACCACCGCGGAGTCCACTTTTGGCGCCGGCCGGAATGAGGTCGGCGGCACTTCCAGCACGGGAATGATCTGGCAATAATACTGCGCCATCACGCTCAGGCGGCCATAGGCTTTGCTGTCCGGGCCGGCGACCAGCCGGTTGACCACTTCTTTTTGCAACATAAAATGCATGTCGCGGATTGCCTGAGTATAGCCGAAAAGGTGAAACATCAACGGCGTGGAAATATTGTACGGGAGATTGCCGAATACCCGCAACGGCTGCCCCAGCTGTCGCGACAGTTCGGCAAAATCCACCGTCATGGCATCCTGCTGCACAATGGTCAGCTTGCTGTTCAGGAACGGATGCGTCGCCAGGCGGGCGGCCAGATCGCGATCAAGCTCGATGACCGTCATATGATCGATGCGTTCCGCCACCGGTTCGGTCAGCGCGCCGAGGCCGGGGCCGATTTCCACCATGGCCTGATCGGGCAGGGGATGGATGGCGGAGACGATGGAATCGATGATATTGCCGTCATGAAGAAAATTCTGACCAAAACGTTTGCGGGCCAGATGGCCCTGGTGAACAAGTTTACTCATTACGGTTATTTATCATTTTAATGGCGAGATTTAACGCCGTTTTGATGCTGCCGGCCTCCGCCAGACCAGTGCCGGCCAGTTCCAGCGCGGTGCCGTGATCGACGGAGGTACGTATAAAAGGTAAACCGAGGGTAATATTGACCGCGCGGCCAAAACCCTGGTATTTCAGTACCGGCAGGCCCTGGTCGTGGTACATCGCCAGCACCGCGTCGGCATGCTGCAGGTATTTGGGCTGAAACAGCGTGTCGGCCGGCAACGGCCCGACCAGGTCATAGCCTTCCCCGCGCAGGGCGTCCAGCGTGGGGATGATGATATCGATCTCTTCCCGGCCCATATGCCCGCCTTCGCCCGCATGGGGGTTCAGGCCGCAGACGTAGATACGTGGACGGGGAATGCCGAACTGCGCGCGTAAATCATGATCGAGAATGGCGATCACTTCCCGCAGGGTTTGCGCCGTGATGGCCGCCGGCACCGCCGATAATGGCAGGTGGGTGGTCGCCAGCGCCACGCGCAGCGATTCGGTGGCCAACATCATGACCACCCGTTCGCGCCGGCTGCGCCCGGCGAAAAATTCGGTATGGCCGGTAAAGGCCAGACCGCCGTCGTTAATAATGCCCTTGTGCACCGGGCCGGTAAGCAGGGCGGCAAACTCGCCGTCCAGGCATCCGTCGCAGGCGCGCGCCAGGGTGTCCACAACATAGCCGCTGTTGGCGACATCCAGCGCGCCGGGCGTAACCGGCGCGGGGGCGGTAATGGCCAGTACGCTGACGCTGCCGGCAGGCCTCGGCGCCGCCGGCTGCTGCGGTTGATAAGGGTAAAGCCGCAGCGGCAGCCCGAGGCGGCGCGCGCGGGCGAGCAGGACATCCGGATCGGCGCAGACCACCAGTTCCACCGGCCAGGCCTGCTGCGCCAGCATGGCGACCAGATCGGGACCAATCCCGGCGGGTTCGCCGGGAGTGATCGCCAGCCGCGCTTTATTGCGCATCGCCATCCATGATTTTGACGTAGGCGCCGGCACGCTGTTCCTGCATCCAGGTCTGCGATTCTTCGGCGAATTTGCGGTTGAACAGCAGGCGATAGGCCTGATCTTTTTTGGTGGCGTCGGTACGGTCAACCTGGCGCGTGTCGAGCAACTGGATCAGATGCCAGCCGAAAGAGGAATGCACCGGCTGGCTGATTTCGCCTTTCTTCAGGCGCATAAGCGCGTCCTGGAACGCGGGATCGTAAGCCTGTGGAGCGGCCCAGCCCAGATCGCCGCCCTGGTTGGCGGAGCCGGGGTCCTGTGACAGCAGTTTGGCCTGGGCGGCGAAATCGGTCTTGCCGCTTTTAATCAGCGCCAGCACCTCGTTAAGCTTGGCTTCGGCCTGCTGGTCGGTCAAGACCACCGACGGGCGCAGCAGGATATGCCGGGCATGGACTTCCGTGACCGAGACCTTTTCATCGCCGCCGCGGATATCGTTGACCTTCAGGATGTGGAAGCCGACGCCGGAGCGGATCGGACCGATAACCGCCCCTTTGGGCGCTCCCTGCAGGCGTTCAGCGAACAGGCTCGGTAATTCTTCCAGCTTGCCCCAGCCCATTTGGCCGCCTTTCAAAGCCTGCGGATCCGCTGAGTAGCTGATGGCCAGCTTGCCGAAATCGGCGCCGCCCTTGATTTGCTGCACCAGCGAGCCGGCCATGGCTTCCGCTTTATCCACCTGCTCCTGCGTCGGATTTTCCGGCAGCGGGATCAGGATATGGCTTAAATTGTATTGCGCGCCGTTGCCGGTTTGCGCCGCAATCTGCTGGGCCAGGGAATCCACTTCCTGCGGCAGGATGGTCACGCGGCGGCGTACTTCGCCGTTGCGCACTTCGGCAATCAGCATCTCCTTGCGGATTTGCTTACGATAGGTGTCGTAGCTGATGCCGTCATAGGCCAGGCGGCTGCGCAACTGATCCAGCGTCATTTTATTTTGCGCGGCAATGTTGGTAATGGATTGGGTCAGCTGTTCGTCCGTGACGGTAACGTTATTGCGCTGGGCGATGGACAGGATGATATTGTCCATGATCAAACGTTCGATAATCTGACGACGCAGCGTCGCGTCATCGGGCAACTGCTGTTTTGCATCCTGGGCATTGCGTTTCACTGATTGCAGCAGTCCGTCCACATCACTTTCGAGAACGACACTGTTATCGACCACGGCAGCAACTTTGTCCACCACTTGGGGCGCTGCGAACGCGGTTCCGGCGCACATCGCCATGCAGAGAATAAGCGTTCTCCAGTTTTTCATAACTTTTCCATTTATATCAGCCGCATTCGCGGATTCTAGATTAACGTTCGCTGGTCTGAAACGGCCTTAAAACGCCCGTTGGTACGGCAGTATGCCGGAACCCAGCAACTTGTCGGTACCGAGACCGTAATCGCTGCTCAGACCGCGCAGTTGTATATTAAACGTCACGGCATTGTCGTAATTACTGGTGTTACTGTTGTAGTTCCAACTGGTGATCTTGCGATCGTAGCCCACCGTCGCCGCCCAACAACAGGTGTTGTACTGCACGCCAATCAGCTGTTCGGCGGGCTGGCTTGCCTTGGTATCATAATAATACGCGCCGACAAGCGACCACCGGTCGCGGATTGGCCAGCTGGCGATGGTGCCAATCTGCGCGATCCCTTGCTGATAGCCCGGATGCGAAATATTGGGCAACATGGCCTGGATATATTCGGGACTGGCATAACGGTAGTTCAATTGAACCATCCGGTTATCGTCGCGACGGTATTCCAAGACCGCGTCGCCCAGCGCCACGCTGTTCAGCCGGGTATCATACTGTACGCCGCCGCGCGCGGCCCACTGGTTATTGATCTGCCAGAAGGTGTCGCCGGCCCAGACGACGCTGCCCGTTTCGGCATCCTGATCCAGGCTGCTGTTGGTCGAACCGGTGCGCGGACGGGTAAAGTAATAGATTTGACCCAGCGAAGCGTTAAAACGTTCAACCAGGGCGTCATCATAAAGCCGGGTGGTGACGCCGCCCGATACCTGGTTGGCGGAGGCGATGCGATCGAGGCCGCTGTAGCTGCGGTCGCGGAACAGGCCCGTATAGTCGGTCTGCAGCAGCGTGGAATCGTACACGTTGATATTGCTCTGGTCGCGGTAGGGCACATACAGGTATTGCACCCGCGGTTCCAGGGTCTGGGTATAATCCTGCGCCCAGTCCATATTCCGTTCAAAAATCATTTTGCCGTCGGTCTTGAACTGCGGCATCACCCGGTTGACCGTGCCATCCAGCCGGCTGTCGGGATTATTGGTATTGTAAGTATCGAGATTGTCCTGCTGATAATGGGTGGCCATCAGCTTGGTTTCGGTGTTCAGGCTGCCCCAGCGGTTGGCCAGCGGCAGGCTGATGGTCGGTTCGACATGCAGCCGCGTGGCCTCGGGGTTATTGCTGCTGACGCTGGTAAACTTGGCGGCCTGGCTGACGATGCGGGTATCAAACGGGCCGACATCGTTCTTGTAATAGGTGACGTCAAGCTGCGGCGCCGCGCGGTAGGCGCTGCTGTCGCCGAAATTAGAGAATATCTGGAACTGCTTGCTGGCCAGGGTGACGTCCCAGTTCTCGTCGGAATAACCGACGCTGAATTTCTGCGTGGCGTAGCCGTCGGTAGTGGAACCGTACTGCGAGGTCAGATCGGTAAAATAATAGGGATCGCTGACACGGGTATAATCGACGTTGAAACGCCAGACGTCATCCATCACGCCGTTGTGCCGCCAGTACAGCATCCAGCGGTCGGTATTGCTGTCGGAGGGATGATCGGTGGCGTATTCCGAATCGCTGGGCAACCAGTCGAACTGCACCAGGCCCATCCCCGGCGCGGTCAGGTAGCGGAATTCGTTTTGCAACTGGGTGCCGCGTTTACTCATATAATGCGGCGTAATGGTGGCGTCGTAGTTTGGCGCCAGGTTCAGGTAATAGGGGGCGGAAAATTCAAAACCGCTCTTGGTGCCGTATTTGGCATTGGGGATCAGGAAGCCGGAACGGCGCTTATCGCCCACCGGCAGCTGAAGGTAAGGGCTGTAGAACACCGGCACCTTGCCGATCCTAAAGCGGGCGTTATAGATTTCCGCCACCTGTTCTTCACGGTCGTGGATGACTTCCGAGCCTTGTACGCTCCAGCTGTCGTCCCCGGGCAGGCATGAGGTAAAGGTGCCGTTTTCCAAGACCGTGTAGCGGTTTTGGCCGCGCATTTTCATGGTATCGGCATCGCCGCGTCCCTGGCGTCCCACCATCTGGTAGTCGCCCTGGTAAACGTCGGTGTCCTTGGTATTCAGGTTTGACCAGGCCTTAGGTCCATTGAGTTTGATCTGGTTATCGCTGTAATGGACGTCGCCGGTGGCCGTGGCGGTACGCACCGGGTCTTGCTGGCCGGACTGTGTCTGCTGTAGCTCCACCTGTTTGGCATTGAGCGTGCTGTTGCCCTGTTCCACGTCCACGTTGCCGGTAAACAGCGCGTTATCCGGGTAATTGGCCGTCGTATGGTCCGCCTGGATATGCACCGGCAGTTGATTCGGGTCGCCCGTGACCAGCGGCTTGGTATAGGCAGGCACGCCCAGCATGCATTGATCGGCAAAATCCGCCAACGCATGATGGCTATAAAGCGCCGACCAGATCAGGCTGGCCAGCAATGTAGGGAAACGTTTCTTCATATGCTTTTCGGGTGTTCCGTCATCTTGGGCTTCATGCCGTCAAACGGTCAGAGACTATCTCACTCACCGGAGTTGCGCCAGTGTTAAATCCTGCCGTTTATCCGCGCACCGTTAGGCACAGCGATAAATGACAGGTATGATAAAGCAAATTTGCAGTGACGGCATGATGAATTGAGGAGTATATGCGGTATTGGGGTAAGGTGTTGGGCGTTATTCTGGGTTTTCTATCCGGAGCAGGGTTTTGGGGCGTGGTGTTAGGCTTCCTGATTGGCCATATGATTGATAAGGCGCGCGGTGCACGGGGGGGCGGCGGCGGTTTTTTCGCCGATCAGCAGACCCGGCAGAATGTCTTTTTCCGCACCACCTTTCAGGTCATGGGGCATCTTACCAAATCAAAGGGGCGCGTTACCGAGGCGGATATCCAAAACGCCAGCCTGATGATGGATCGCCTGCGGCTTGACGGCGCCGCGCGCACCGCGGCGCAGCAGGCCTTCCGTGAAGGCAAGGAAAGCCAGTTTCCGCTGCGCGCGTCGCTGCGCGAGTTTCGCCAGGTCTGCTTCGGGCGTTTTGATCTCGTCAGGATGTTCCTGGAAATCCAAATCCAGGCCGCGTTCGCCGATGGATCGTTACATCCCAACGAGCGGCAGGTGCTGTATGTGATTGCCGAGGAACTGGGCATCTCGCGGGTGCAATTCGATCAGTTCCTCAGCATGATGGAGGGCGGCCAGCAGTTTGGCGGCGGCGATTACGCGCAGGGCGGCTACCGGCCCGGCGGCGAGCGCGGTCCCACGCTTGAGGACGCCTGCAAGGTGCTCGGCGTCAACAGTACCGACGACGCCATCGTCATCAAACGCGCCTATCGCAAGCTAATGAGCGAACATCATCCGGATAAGCTGGTGGCGAAAGGGCTGCCGCCGGAAATGATGGAAATGGCCAAGCAGAAAACGCAGGCCATTCAGGCGGCCTACGATCTGATTAAGCGCGAGAAAGGGTTTCACTGATCGTCCGCCGCATGCATTACGGCGGGCCGCTCAGAAATCCGCTTCGCAGCGGAAATGAATCGGCGAATGGAAGGCCGGATGGGTAATGGCCAGCTCCTGGGCGTGCAACAGCAGCCGGCCGGCCATGGCCTTGGCCTGCGGCGTGGCGTAAAAACCATCGCCCAGGATCGGATGACCGATAGCCTGCATATGCACCCGCAGCTGGTGCGAGCGCCCGGTGACCGGCATCAGCAGCACCCGCGCGGTGAGATCGGCGTCATAAGACAATACCCGGTATTGCGTTTGCGCCGCCTTGCCGGTGGCAAAGCACACCTTTTGCAGCGGCCGGTTGGGCCAGTCGCATATCAACGGTAAATCAATCAATCCCTCTTCCTGGGCGGGGTGTCCCCATACCCTGGCAATATAGGACTTGCGCGGCTCGCGTTCGCGGAACTGGCGTTTCAACTCCCGCTCCGCCGCCTTGGACAAGGCCACGACCATTACGCCGCTGGTGGCCATGTCCAGCCGGTGCACGGACTGCGCCAGCGGGAATTGCGCCAGGACCCGGGTCATCACGCTGTCGTTATGCTCAGGCAGGCGGCCGGGAACCGACAGCAGGCCGCTGGGTTTGTTGACCGCCATAATATGCGCGTCCTGGTACAGGATATGCAGCCAGGGTTCGGTGGGCGGATTATAGGGTTCCATGCTGCTCCGGTTTGCCCGGGGCGTCGCCCCGGGTAGGTCATGCTTACTGATGGGTCACCACGATCAGGCGAATGGCATCCAGCCGCCAGTTTGCCTGGTCCAACTGCTCGAGCACCTGCTGGCGGTTGGACGCCAGCGTCTCCAGCTCGTCCTCGCGAATCGCCGGATTGACGGCCTTTAACGCCTCCAGGCGATGCAGTTCGGCGCTCAGGCTTTCGTCCGCCTGCCGCCGGGCGTTGTCTATCAATACCTGGGCCTGTTTCGCCACCAGCGCTTCGCTGCTTTGCAACAGCTTATGCACCTCCGGCTGCACCGCGCTGACCAGTTTACCGGCGGTATGACGCTTCACCGCGTTGAGCTGGCGATTAAACTGCTCGAATTCAACCTGGCCGGCCAAATCATTGCCGTTCTGATCAAGCAGCAACCGGACCGGCGTGGCGGGCAGGAAGCGGCTCAACTGCAGTTTTTTCGGCGCGGGCGCCTCCACCACATACACCAGTTCCACCAGCAGGGTGCCCGCCGGCAGCGCTTTATTGCGCAGCAACGATACCGCGCTGGTGCCGCTGTCACCCGATAATACCAGATCCAAACCGTTGCGGATGATCGGATGCTCCCAACTGATAAACTGGGTATCTTCCCGGGACAGCGCCTGCTCGCGGTTAAAGGTAATGGTGCATCCTTCCTCGGGCAGGCCCGGGAAATCAGGCACCAGCATATGCTCCGAGGGTGTCAGCACGATCAGGCTGTCGCTGCGATCTTCCTGGTTGATGCCCACGATATCAAATAAGTTAAGCGCGAAATTCACCAACTGGGCGTCGCTGTCCTGGCCGGCGATGGCATCGGCCAGCGCCTGCGCCTGTTCACCGCCGTTGGAATGCTGCTCCAGCAGACGGTCGCGCCCCTGTTCCAGTTGCAGCTTCAACAGGTCGTGCTGGCGGCGGCAGGCGTGGATAAAGTCATCCAGGCCGTCGAGTTTGGCGGGTTCGCCCAGGTAGCCGATCAACTGCTGGTAGTATTGATCGTACAACGTCCGGCCGGTGGGACAGGTATGTTCAAACGCGTCCAGGCCTTCATGATACCAGCGGATCAGCACCGCTTGGGCCGTTTGCTCCAGATAAGGCACGAAGATCAGAATATCGTGGTTCTGGCCGATGCGATCCAGGCGGCCGATGCGTTGTTCCAGCAGGTCCGGATTGAATGGCAGATCGAACATCACCATCCGGCTGGCGAACTGGAAGTTACGGCCCTCGGAGCCGATTTCCGAACAGAGCAGCACCTGGGCGCCGTCATCTTCCGCGGCGAAATAGGCGGCGGCGCGGTCGCGGTCGAGCAGCGACAGACCTTCGTGGAACACCGCGGCGCGGATCCCTTCGCGCTCGCGCAATACCTGTTCAAGCTGCAGCGCGGTGGCGGCATGGGCGCAGATCACCAGCACTTTCTCCTGACGGTTTTGCAGCAGGAAATCCATCAGCCATTCGACGCGGGGATCGAAGTTCCACCAGGTGGCGTTCTGGCCTTCGAACTGCTGATAAATCTGTTCGGGATACAGCATGTTGCGCGCCCGATCGTCCAGCGTCAGTTTACCGCCCATGATGCCTGCCACTTTAATGGCGGTCTGGTATTGCGCGGGCAGCGGCAGCCTGATTTGATGCAGCAGCCGGCGCGGGAAGCCTTTCACCCCCTGGCGGGTATTGCGAAACAGCACCCGGCTGGTGCCGTGGCGATCCATCAACATGGCGATCAGTTCATGACGCGCCGCCTGGGCGCGCTCATCCTCGCCATTGGCGACGGAAAGCAGGGGTTCGATGCTTTGCTCGCCTATCATATCGGCCAGCAGGTTCTTGGCGTCCTTGTCCAGCGCCTTGCCGTTCAGCAGCAGGGTCACCGCGTCGGCTACCGGGCGGTAACGCTGTTGCTCCGCCACGAACTCCTGGTAGTCATGGAACCGATCGGGATCCAGCAGCCGCAGCCGGGCGAAATGGCTTTGCAGCCCCAGCTGCTCCGGGGTGGCGGTCAGCAATAAGATCCCGGGAATACTGCGCGCCAGCTGTTCGATGACCTGATATTCGCGGCTGGGGGCCTCCTCGCTCCAGGAAAGATGATGGGCTTCATCCACCACCATCAGGTCAAAATCGGCGTCGGCCAGCTTTTCCAGCCGCTCGTGGTTACGGCGGACAAAATCCAGCGAGCACAGCACCAGTTGTTCGGTTTCAAACGGATTATCGCTGTCCTGCATGGCCTCGGAGTAGCGCTCGTCATCGAACAGCGAGAACAGCAGGTTGAAACGGCGCAGCATTTCCACCAGCCATTGATGCATCAACGACTCGGGAACGATGATCAGCACCCGCTCGGCGCGGCCGGTGAGCAACTGCTGATGGATAATCATGCCGGCCTCGATGGTCTTGCCCAGGCCCACTTCGTCCGCCAGCAAAACCCGGGGAGCGTAGCGCTGTCCCACTTCGGAGGCGATATGCAACTGGTGGGGAATCAGGTTGGCGCGGATGCCGCGCAGTCCGTTCCAGGCCTGGCGGAACTGTTCACTGTGAAACTTGCGCGCCCGATAACGCAGGGCAAAACGGTCCATGCGATCAATCTGGCCGGCGAACAGTCGGTCCTGGGGTTTGCTGAAGGTCAGCTTGCTGTCGAGCAGGACTTCCCGCAGGGCCGTATCGGCCTGGCCGTTATCCAATCGGGTGCCGATGTAGGTCAGCAGGCCGTCTTCTTCACGCACGGATTCCACGCTGAGCTGCCAGCCCTCGTGGCTGGTGATGGTATCGCCGGGATTAAATATCACGCGGGTGATAGGCGCATCCGCGCGGGCATAAAGACGGTTTTCACCGATAGCGGAAAACAGCAGGGTGACCATGCGGGCATCCTGTGCCACCACGGTTCCCAGTCCTAATTCACTTTCCGTATCGCTGATCCAGCGTTGACCTAAGGTAAAAGGCATAAATTCTCGGCTCGGTGTTATGTTAGGCAAAAATACCGGCAATAGCGCGGCTTACCGCGGCCTGGTGCCACGGCGGTGAAAAATGCGGCAAGAGTGATGCTGAGGTCTGAAAAGGCGCTATGTTAATGGATGAGTGTCGCTTCGTCACCTACCAATCCATCACTTTCGCATCAAAACAGTCCCATCTGACCTGATATAAGCGTAGCAAAGTCATCGCGCAGGAAGGGGAGGATGGCATCCGCCACCGGCTGGAGCTGTTTGGCCAGGTAGTGATTATAGTCCGGCACGCTTTGCCGGATTTCCAGGGGCTCGGGACCGTGGGCGGTCATGATATAGCTTATCCACCCGCCGTTTTGGTACTGCTGCTGCCGGCCGTGACGGGCGTTATACTCATCGGCGATAAGCGCCGCGCGGGCCTGGGGCGGCACGTTTTTCTGGTATTCGCTTAACCTGCGCCGCAGGCGTTTGCGATACACCAGCAGGGCGTCCAGCTCGCCGGACAGGGTGCGGCGGACATAATCGCGGACAAAATCCTGATACGGCTGGCGCTGGAAGATGCGCTCATACAATTGTTGCTGGAACTGCTGGGCCAGGGGCGTCCAGTCGCTGCGCACGGTTTCCAGGCCTTTAAATACCATGCGTTCGCCCTTGTCGTCCTGTACCAGGCCGGCATAACGTTTTTTGCTGCCCAGCTCCGCGCCGCGAATCGTAGGCATCAGGAAACGGGTGAAGTGTGTCTCGTACTCAAGTTCCAGCGCGCTTTCCAGCCCCATGGTGTCGCGCAGGTGCGTTTGCCACCATTGATTGATATCGCTGACCAGGCGTTGACCGATGGCATTGGCCGCTTCGCTATCGTGGGCGTGCTTCAGCCAGACAAACGTGGAGTCGGTATCGCCGTAGATTACCGGATAACCCCGGGCTTCGATAAGCTCGCGGGTGCGGTGCATAATGTCATGGCCGCGCAGGGTAATGGAGGAGGCCAGCCGGGCGTCGAAAAAACGGCAGCCGGGCGCGCCTAGCACGCCGTAGAAAGCGTTCATGATAATTTTCAACGCCTGCGATAAGGGCCGGTTATTTTCCCGTTTCGCCCGCTCGCGCCCGAGCCAAAGCTCCCGAACGATGTCCGGCAGGCAGTGATGGGTGCGGGAGAAGCGCGCGCCGATAAAACCCGCGACCGTCCCGTCCGGCGCGTCCCCGGCCATGCCTTCGATCAGCCCCACCGGATCAATGAGAAAGGTGCGGATAATAGAGGGATAAAGGCTTTTATAATCCAGCACCAGCACCGAGTCGTACAGGCCGGGGCGGGAATCCATGACATAACCGCCGGGGCTGGCCTGCATCGGTACATCGCCAAGATTGGGCGCCACAAAACCCGCCCGGTGCATTCTGGGCAAGTAGAGCCAGGTAAACGCGGCCACCGATCCGCCGCTGCGATCGGCGGCCAGCCCGGTGACGGTGGCGCGTTCCAGCAGAAACGCCAGCAGGCGGGTATGGTCAAAAATACGCGTCACCAGCTCACAGTCCTTGAGATTGTAGCGGGCCAGCGCCGGCTTATCTTCCTGGTACAACCGGTCGATTTCGTCCATGCGCTGGTAGGGCGTCGAGATATCCTTTCCCTCGCCCAGCAGCGTCTGCGCCACGTTTTCCAGGCTAAACGAGGAAAACTGCCAGAAGGCGGATTTCAGCGCCTCGATGCCGTCGATAATCAGGCGGCCGGCGGCGCTGGCGAAATAATGTCCCGCCTTGGCGCCATGTTCGCGCCATTCCAGCGCCGCGCCACCGCGCCCGAGCAGCAAAGGCTGATGGTAGCGTTCCGCCTGTTTTTGCAGGATACGTAAATCGAACTGCACCAGGTTCCAGCCGATAACGGCATCGGGGTCATGGTCGGCGAACCACTGGTTCAGGCACTGGATCAACGCCGCGCGGGTGGGTACGTATTCAAGGAATCCGGACGACCCGGCGCCGGCGGCCGGGGGCTCGCCCAGCATATAAACCCGCCGCTGCCCGCAGCCTTGCAGACCGATGCAATAGAGTTCGCCAAAACGGTTGGTTTCAATATCCAGCGAAACCAGTTTCAGCGCGGGCCGGTAATCAGGCGACGGCTTAAGCCGCGCGTGGGTGATAACGCCGTTTTCCTGCACATGGCCGTCAAACCAGACCGGGGCGGTGATAAAACGCTCCATCAGATAACGCTCCGGTGGGCGAATGTCGGCTTCATACAGCGGTATGCCGGACTCGTGGCACCGTTTTTCCAGCCGGCCTAAATCGCGATAGTGCCGGCAGTAAACGCCGACCACCGGGCGACGATGAAAGTCACGCAGCGCCAGCGGACGCAGCTCGCAGCCGGGGATGGCGGCCGCCAGGGTTTGCGCGCGCGGCAGGCACTCCGCGGGCATAAACGCCACCGCTTGCTGCGGCGGCAGGCTGATTTTCCGCGCGCCGCCATCGGTCGCCAGCCAGAAATCGATGACGGCGCCGTCGGGAGTATCCCGCCAGTGGCGGGTAAGGACAAAACCCTGGCCGGGCAGGGATTGGTCTGGCATGGCGTCTGGATATCCGGTTAAAGTAAATGAAGCGTCGCCTTATCTCGGGCAACCTGATAATTATGATTATTTATACAGTATTTGTCCAGTTGCGCCGCGTCCGGACAAGCGCAGCCAAATCTTCATACAATTGTTACGTTGACCGGCGGGCCTTCTAGCCCTGACAATCCATCGGCTTATAGAAACCTGAGGGGGTTATGCTGGCTTTTTTCGAACACTGGGTTACGCAGTCATTGGCTTTTTCGCTTTTTGCCGTCTCGTTGGTGGCATTTCTTGAATCCCTGGCTTTTGTCGGGCTGTTATTACCGGGTACGGTGATGATGGCGACGCTGGGCGCGCTTATCGGCAGCGGCGCGATGGGATTTTATCCCGCCTGGGCGGCCGGCATTATCGGATGCTTTCTTGGCGATTGGATTTCCTATGTTATCGGCCATGGCTGTAAAAAATCGCTGAAACGCTGGTCTTTCCTGAAAAAAAACCGCGCCACGTTGAATAAAATCGAACATGCCCTGCACCGGCATAGCGTGTTGACGATCCTGGCCGGCCGGTTTATCGGCCCTACCCGGCCGTTGGTGCCGATGGTGGCCGGGATGCTGGACCTGCCGCCCCTGAAATTCGCCTTGCCCAATGTTATCGGCTGCCTCACCTGGCCACCTGCGTATTTTATGCCCGGCATCCTGGCCGGGGTGGCTATTAATATCCCAGACGGACAGCACTCCGGGCAATTCCGTGGCCTGCTGTTAGGCGTGGCCCTGTTGGGCTGGCTGGCCGGCTGGCTTGGATGGCGCTGGTTGCGAACCGATAAACGCCAGGCCGATCGCCTCACCCGCTGGCTGCCGCTGTCGCGATTGCGCTGGCTGGCCCCCCTTTGCCTCCTGGCGATGGCGGCGGCGCTGGTTGCGCTTATCCAGCATCCGCTGATGCCGATCTACGCGGCTCAATTCTGGAAAGTGGTCAGGGTGTGACCGACGGCTTCAGTATTTGGAGAATAAGGTATATATCGCCTTACCTAAATCCGGCTGCGTTCCTATAATCGAGGAAAAATTCTCCGCCAGCACCGTTCCGGTACTGGTGAGTAATTCACGGAACTGCGGGGCGGTAAGGTTTTTTTTATTGGCGATGGCAATACTTGACAGGCATGCCGCCACACCCGCCACGATGGGATTGGCCGGCGAATTGCCGGAAAAATTATTGATGTACCAGGCATTGGTTTTATTGAGCAGCGTGGCATAACCGTATGAGGTCGTTACCACAAAATCACCCCAGCTCGAACTGTCTATGCGCGAACCAAAATTACTGTAGGCGGCCCTTAGCCCCGTCCTTGGGTCGAGGGCTCCGACAATAATAGCGCCTGAATCCCTTTGATGACGATTGAATTTGCCGTTAAGTATCGGATGGTCTAAATTAATCGCGCCATTCCCCGCCGCCTCAATAACGTGGATACCTTTGGATGTTAACGCGGAGATCATATCAAACCAGGCAGGTTCAAATTCGACCGGAAGATAACATTCCTGATTATAATAAGATCTATTTCCTCCTTGATGCTGCATACCTATTTGGATAACGTCTCCCGCCTTAAGACGGTGATAAAGGTTATAGAGATATTGCAGGCCCCGGGCGGCATAACCCACCTTCGCCCGGCTGGCGATCCCCATAATGCCATACCCCAGCTCCAGCCCCGCCATCACACCCACGGACGCGGTATTGTCGCAGCCGACGGTGACGGCGCCTTCGACAATAGCGCGCTCCGGAGGAAGGTTATTATGACCGGTGAACCAGGCATCAGGCTCGTTGGTAATGATGGTGACATTTTCGCCCCTGCCCCCGGCGTAACTTAGACCGGCGGTGCCGTCGACACCGCCGAGCCTGAAGCTATTGAAACAATGCCGGGCAGGCCAAAGATAATATTGTAAAGGGACGAAGTTATAATTTTCCACGCCGTTAAGCGTTTTGGGCTCATCATCAAGGGTGGGTTGCTCGGTGTGAAGAGCGTTATAACTTCTTGCGCCCCGTAGCGATACGGGTTCGGTAGTGGGATAAACCGTCTCGACTGAGCTGAATAGCGCAATGGCGTGAAGTATTTCATTAATATATTCAACAGCGTTGACATTCTCATTAAAAAATTTGATTTTGAAATAGCGATCCAAGCCAAATGTTTTATTCATTTCTTTGGCCGCATCATCACGAGGGCTGCCGGATATGTCAAATAAAGGGGAAACTCCCATGGTTTCAAAGTTAAATTTGAGCTCGTGCTCAATTTTTTGCGCTTCTGAAAAGTAATACGTGCCGGCATTGTTTCGTTTAAGTTGAAACACGATGTTAGTGTATTTGACGCCCTGCTGGGCAAAGAAGTCAATTTTTTTAAGAATTTTGTCACTCATTATAGTTAACCCCCGATAATAAAATCGTATTTGACGGTTGACGATTCATCCCGTCATTTATGATGTTTGGTCTGATAAGAAGTAAAATTTGCACAAAGGCATTGCTGCCGCGGTGATTCAGTTTCTCCTGATGTTTAAATTAATGGTTTGCATAAATTTTTAATGAGAAAAAGATGACAGTCACTATTGTCCCTTCTTGCGCAGGGTGCATGACCTACTGTCGCGTAAAGTTAAATTCAGCTGTGTTAAATAAGATTCTTTAAAACTTAATGCAGATTGTACTCAATATACAATAATCGAAGTGGATGTTTAATAAGTGATTTTTATATATGATTTTTATTTAATATAAACTCTAATTGCAATAAATCAAACAACATTCTCAAATAATAGTGTGAAGCAAGTCAATATTTATTCTAATGTTAAATTATCTTAACTTTAAAATGCTATTTATACGTAATTTCTTATTTTTCATTAAATTCAAAGAAAAAAACATGGATAATAATAAAAAAAAGCTTATGTGTGGCGAAAAAACGGCGACCAGCTAAAGCGCAGGCCGGTTTTTCTTCCGCCGCGGAGGGACGTAACAGCAGTGGTTGTAAAACGTAATGGGGGGTGGTGTAATATGTTTGACAATATAATCATGATGTTGTGCGCGGGGTATTCAGTGGGGTGATACCGGGATGGGGCCGGATGGCGGCTTTTTGGCGTGAAAGGCCAGCATCCCAACTCCCTTATAGGCGGGCTGAAACGCTGGCGATAAAAATCACTACTCGTAAATTGCGGGCATTGCCAGGCGGCATGCGAAAACGCATGACGCTTTTCTGCCGTATCTTGATTATTTTATATATGAGTTTCCCCAGCATTGACGATAAGCTGTTTACAAATACGTTCATTAGTACAACATAATTAAAATGCTATTACTGCCGATGCCTGTAACCACTGGGGTGCAACAATAAGCCCTTACCAATGGATGCTCTGCGGCATTTCCAGGCGGCATTTAATTCTATCTCATATTAGTAACAATTTATTTGGCAAAATGTGAATCGGCTCAAGAATGCTATTTTTGGCTATTTGCCGCGATCTTATTCCAGCACGCGAAGCCATCGCGTCATTATGCGGCGCCGGGCATCGGTGATGTTAATCCTCTCCGGTCAACCGCGGGCGCGGGTCCGGCGCGTGCGGCGCAATACCCAGGACGGCGGCTTCGCCGGCTTCGCCGCTCGCCAGGCGCGCGGTCGGGCCGTCGTAATAAATGCGGCCATCGACAATCAGCAGGGTGCGCGGCGCGATGCGCACGGCGTCATCCAGGTTGTGCGATACCATTAACAGGGTCAGGCCGCGGCTGGCGCACACGTCGTCCACCCGTTGCAGCATATCGACACGCAAGGCGGGGTCGAGCGCGGAAAACGGCTCATCAAGCAGCAGGATGGGGCGGTCGCGCACCAGACAACGCGCCAGGGCCGCCCGCTGCCGTTGCCCGCCGGACAGTTGCCCCGGCAGGCGGTCCAGCAGTTTCTCCAGCCCTACCTGTGCCGCCACCGCATTTAACGCTTCCCGTTGCGCCGGAGTCAACGCCAACCCCGGATGCAGCCCAAGGCCGATGTTTTCCGCCACCGTCAGGTGAGCGAACAGGTTATGCTCCTGGAACAGCATGGAGACGGGGCGCCGGGCGGGCGGGGTGGCACTGTGATCCTGGCCGTTTAACCACAGGCTGCCGCTGTGCAGGGGCAGAAAACCGGCTATCAGGTTGAGCAGGGTGCTTTTGCCGGCGCCGCTGGGGCCCAGGACGGCGACCTTTTCTCCCGCCGCCAGCCGCAGGTCAAAACGCATCGGCAAATGTTGGTAAAGATAGGTCGCTTTATCCAGTCTTATCATGCAGCCCCGTGAGTTTCTCGATTAGCGTAAATAGTAAAAAGCACAGCGCCAATAGGAACAGCGCGGTAACGGCCCCGTCCTCGCTGCGATAAGCGCCGATTTGCTGGTAAAGATAGAGCGGCAGGGTCCGGAAATGTTCATTGCCGAACAACGCTACCACGCCAAAATCACCCAGCGACAGGATAGAGGCGAATGCCATGGCGCGGCCAATCGGCTGGCGCAGCGCGCGCCATTCCACCCAATGTAGCCGCGTCAGGCCGCGCATATCCAGGGACAGGCATAAACGATTATACCTTTCCGCCAGGTCCAGCATCGGCGTTTCCAGAATTTTCAGGGCGTAGGGAATGGCCATCAGCGCATTGGTCAGTATGACCAATGCATAGGGGGAACGGGGCAATCCCAGGGTATGGGTGGCGATCAGGAAGAAACCGGTGGCCAGCACAATGCCCGGCATCGCCAGGATCAGCATGCCGCTAAGATCGAGCAGTTGCGCGGACCAGGGACGTTGACGCAGCCTCAGCTCGCGGCTGCTCCATAGCAGCATCAGCGTTAGCGCCACGCACAGCAGGCCTGCGCCCAGGGCAATGCGCAGCGACGTCAGCAATGCCGACCACAGCGCCGGCTGCGACAGGACCCGCGCCATGCCCGTATTGACACCGCCGGCCACCACGGCCAGCAGGGGCGGCGCCAGCAGCACCAGCGCCAGGACAATAACCAGCGCGTCGGTAAAACGGCGCGCCAGATTATCGCCGGGATTGCGCCACTGGGAAAAATGCGTCGCGCCGACGGGAAACGCGCGGGTCAGCCGTTGGCTGGACAAGACCAGCCCCAGGCAACAGATCATTTGCACCAGGGCCAGCAGCGCCGCGCGGCCGGGATCGTAGTCATAGCTTAAGGCCTGGTAAATCGCCAGCTCAATGGTGGTCGCCCGCGGTCCGCCGCCCAGCGACAGCACCGTGGCAAAACTGGCGAAACACAGCATAAATATCAGCGCCGCCGCAGGCAGCAGTTGACGGCGCAGATAAGGCCACTCAAGAATGCGGAAGAAATGCCAGCCCGCCATGTCCAGCTGCGCGGCCAGCTGGCGCTGCTCCACCGGAATGCCTTCCAGCGCCTGCAACAACAGGCGGGTGGCCAACGGCAGGTTAAAAAATACATGGGCCAGCAGGATCCCCCGCAGGCCGTAGGGTGAAAAACCGTAGGGAATATGCAGCCAGAGGCATAGCTGCGCCAGCCAGCCGTGGCGACCATACACGCTCAGGATGCCGAACACGGCCACCAGCACCGGCAGCACCAGCGTCATGGCGCAAAAGCGCAGCAACAGCAGGCGTCCCGGAAACCGCCGGCGGTAAAGCGCCCGCGCCAAAAAAACGGCGGGCAGCACCGATAGCAGCGCCGACAGCAGCGCCTGCCAAAAGGTAAAACGCAGGACATGCCACAGATAGCTGTCCGACAGCACGTCGCGCCATTGGAGCGTCGGCGCGTTCAGCCACAAGGCGCCGACCGCCGTCAGGGCCACGGCCGTCAGCATCAGCGCGGCCAGCAGTCCCGGCCATAACCAGCGCGGTATCATCGGCCAGGCATCATTGGCTGACGGAACGCAACCAATCCTGGGTCCACGCGCCGCGTTTGGCCGCCACGTCATCCGCGCTGAAATTCAACGTCTTGGCCGGCAATACGTCAAAGCCGGCCGGCAGCGCGGTTTTGATCACCGGATACATCCAGTTGCCGGTGGGAATGGTCTGCTGGAAAGCCGGGGAAACGACAAAACGCATAAACTGCTGCGCCAGCTGCGGATTTTTACTGGCGGCTAATTGTCCGGCCACCTCGACCTGGAGATAGTGGCCTTCGCTGAAGGTCGCCGCCGCATAGTTATCCTTCTTTTCCTCGTTGATATGATAGGCCGGCGACGTGGTATAGCTGAGCACCATGTCCGCTTCTCCTTTCAGGAATAAGCCATAGGCTTCGCTCCAGCCCTTGGGCACGGTAACGGTTTTTTTCGCCAGCCGTTGCCAGGCCTGGGGCGCTTTATCGCCATATACCTGCTGCACCCAGAGCAATAAGCCCAGTCCCGGGGTACTGGTGCGCGGATCTTCGTAAATGATTTTCAGCGCCTGCGGCCCGTCTATCAGCTCATGCAGGCTTTTGGGCGGATTTTTCAGCTTGTTCTTGTCATAGACAAACGCAAAATACCCGTAATCAAAAGGCAGGAAGGTGGGATCATGCCACGCCTGCGGCAAGGTCAGATGAGCGGTATCGACGTTATGCGCCGTAAAGAGATGCGTATCCTGCGCGGGCTTAAGCAGGTTGTTATCCAGGCCCAGCACCACATCCGCGTCGCTGTTCTTGCCTTCGATGCGCAGACGGTTGAGCAGGGCGACGCCATCTTCCTGCACGACATATTTCAGCTCGCAGCCACAGTCTTTTTCAAAGGCGGTTTTTATCGCCGGCCCCGGGCCCCATTCGGAGGCAAAGGAATCATAGGTATAAACCGTCAGGACGGGTTTTGCCAACGCCGGGGCGGCGGCGAGCAATAGCAGGCAGGGTAACCATTTTTTCAACACTTTGCGCTCCTGGAAAAAAAAAGGCGGCAAAGGCGTTTGAGGCGGCAGCGGGACGCACTCTCAAATCCCTTCGCCGGTATTAGCCGGATCAGGTTCGACGGGTATACTCTCAGCTTGCGCGCCGGCTAACGCTATGCCGGACGCTTCGCACCCCGTTGAGAACAAATGCAAGTGTAATGGTTTTATCCCTGGCTTAACAGCCTGTCTTACGTGTCTTACGTGTCTTATGTGTCTTGCGGGTCCGGCGGGGCGAACCAGGCGGATTTGAAATCAAACCATCCCAGCGTATTCATCCTGACCCCGCGCATGCTGCGCTGGCCCTGTAGAATCAGCCAATGATGGAACAGCGGGTGCAGGCGATGGCCGGTGATAAGCGATTGGCACCATTGCGCCATGGACAGGCCCTTGCCGCGCCATTTCTCCAGCGCGTCTCTAAGGTCGGCCGGCAGGCAATGATGCATCAGCGGCATCTCGTAAAAGCTGGCGAACAGGGAATAATCCAGCGGCAGGTAAAAATTAGCGCTGCCGAGCCATAAATCGCTCTCGGCCTCACCGTTATGCCAGGCGGCATAATCCACGGTATTGATCACCAGCGCGATGTCCTGCCGGGCCAGCACCGCACCGAGCGCGCGGCAAAGATCATCGAATTCCGAATGGGCGCGATAAACCGTCAGGGTGATGCTGCGCAGCTCCGCGGGCCTTGGCCGCGGTTGCGCGACCCGGCTATGGCGCCAGCGCGGCAGGATACCGTAGGCCGGCGACCAGTAATGCTGGTAGGCCGATCCCGCCTCGGTCAGCATGGCGATGGGATCGATATTTTCACTCAGCCAGCGGCGGGTATCATCGTTTTGCATCAGCGGCGAACGGGCATCAAACAGCAGGAAATAGCAGCCTTCCTCCAGCCGGGTTTCCAATTGACCCGGGGTGCTGTTATCCGCCTGGAGCTGGACGCCGGAATAGCTCAGCTCGGCGGTGAGTTCCGGCAAGATCCAGATATTCACTTCATCAATCAGTGCGCGATAGCCGAAATAATCATCAAAGGCGCGAATCTTCAATAAGCTTTCCCGGTTGTCGATCACCGCATAGGGTCCGGTGCCGACGGGACGGCGGACGAAGTCCGGCATCGTCTCCCATTCCTGCGGCAAAATCATGGCCGGCACGCTGCCCAATAGCCAGGGCAGCCAGTCGTCCGCGGCGGTCAGGGCGACATCAACGGTATTGGGGATGGCGGACGAGACAGCTTTTATATGGCAAAACAGCGGATTTCCCCGCAGGCGCAGCAGCGAGCTGCACACATCCTGCGGCGTCAGTTCCCGCCCATGATGAAAATGGATCGCCGGACGCAGGTAAAAGCGCCATAACAACGGCGAAATTTGCTGCCAATGATGGGCGAGGTCCGCTTCCAGTTCCCCATTTTCCTCATTTATTTTGGTCAGGCCGCTGAAAATCTGCCGCACGATGTGGTTCTCAGAACGCCGCAAAGGACTGCCGGGCAGCAGGTTCAGCAGCGGGCGATAATACAGTACCCGCAATATGTGCTTGCCCTGGCGGAAGCTGCGGCCCAGATGGGAAAGCAGCATCTGGCGTACCCTGTCCTTATCGCCCACCAGTTGGACCAACTGCTCGATGCGATCCTGCTCCAGCAGATCCTCCGCCCGCTGCTGTTGCAACGCCAGGCCGGTATAGTGAAAGGTCAGCTGCGAGCGCTTGCCGCGCCCGGCTGTCGCCTGCCACTGCAGCCAGCCCATTTCCTGCATGGTTTTCAGCAGCGTACGCACATGCCGGCGCGTACAGCTCAGCGCCTGCGCCAGTTCGTTCAGGGTGGTTTCCTGTGTCTTGCCCTGGCAGCTTTGCCACAGGCGGATAAATTGTTGCTGCAGGCGTGGCGAGGACATAAAAGAGGAACACTCCTTAAAAAGTCATCTGTTTTTCTTCCGGTATCTTAAGCCGATACTGGTCGTGTCGAAAGGGCAGAATAGGGATTGTAACGATGAAAATAGCCAATTTGCGCCGGTTTTATCAGCATTATTTTATCGCCATCTGCGGGCGCGGCGTGATCCGTCCCGACAGGGGCCGCAGCGGACAGCGCATGGCGCTGTTGTTACAGGTAACCCAATGGCATACGGATTCACTGTCCGAGCAGGAATACCGGGAGTGGATGTGATGTCTCGTGGCGGGGGGTGATATAAAAGTCCTGCGGTATTTTCGCTTGCCGTAAGTTTGGTTTTATATGTTGAGCCGGGCACTGGCAAGCGACAAGGGGATGGCAGTCGCGCCATCCCCTTGACCCCGCGCTCCCGGCAGATCGCGCGCCGCAAGCGGTACCTTCCTGCGCCGGATCCACCTTTTCGCACCGGCCCGTACGCGCTCCCGGCGCGAACGGGCCTCTCGCCGCGTCCAGCGGCTCGTGCCGGTGGAACCGGCTCCGTCAGCGCGCTCAATGCCGGCCAAAGGGCCGCTCCCCTTATCACCGGCGTTCACATTCCAGGCATTTAAGTTACCGGCGTATAAATTCCCGGCATTTAAGTTACCGGCATACAAATTCCCGGCGTTCAAATAAAGACTTTTTAATTACAGACGTTGGTTTTGACGTTGTACCGGCATAAAGTGCGCTGGCGGCACAATGCCCGGCTGGATGAGCCGCCGGGAGCGGCGAAAGCTAAGGGTCGCGCCGGGAGCGCGTCCCGTGCGGTCCATAAGAAGGGATATTGTGACGCCAGGGACCGCGCAGCGGCGCACGATCTGCCGGAAGCCCGGGAGACAAGAGGGATGGGCTAGCATCCCTCTTGTCGCTTGCCTGCACCAGGCAACAGGGAACGCCGCTGCTAGCGGCAAGAGAAACCTGCTCCCAGCGTACCCACGCCGTCGCCAGCAATCGACACTTAGTGCAAAAACGCCGGCTGGCTCGCCTCATAATCCGCAATCGCGCCTTCATGCTGCAACGTCAGTCCGATACTGTCCAGCCCGTTGATCATGCAATGCTTGCGAAACGCATCGATCTCGAACGGATAGCTCTTCTCGCCGGCAATGACCCGCTGGTGTTCCAAATCCACCGTGAAGGTGATGCCTTCATTGGCCGCGACCAGGAGGAACAGTTCATCCACCTGCTGCGGCGACAACGTAATGGGCAGCAGTTGGCTGTTAAAGCTGTTGCCGTAAAAAATATCGGCAAAGCTTGGCGCGATGATCGCCTGAAAGCCGTAATCGGCCAACGCCCAAGGCGCATGTTCACGCGACGAGCCGCAGCCGAAGTTTTCCCGCGCCAGTAAAATGCTGGCGCCGCGATAGCGCGGTTTATTCAGTACAAAGTCGGGATTGGGCACCTTGCCGGCGTCGTCGAGAAAACGCCAGTCGTTAAACAGATGTTGGCCGAAACCGGTGCGGGTGACCTTTTGTAAAAACTGTTTCGGAATAATGGCGTCGGTATCCACGTTAGCGGCATCCAACGGCGCCACCAGCCCGGTATGTTGGGTAAATTTTGCCATAAAACTGTCTCCTTAATTCAATTCGCGAATGTCGGCAAAATGACCGGTAACCGCCGCCGCCGCCGCCATGGCCGGACTGACCAGATGAGTTCTGCCGCCGCGACCCTGGCGCCCTTCGAAATTACGATTGCTGGTGGATGCGCAACGCTCGCCTGGGTTAAGACGATCGTTATTCATGGCCAGGCACATGGAGCAGCCGGGTAAACGCCATTCAAAGCCGGCGTCCAAAAAGATTTTGTCCAGGCCTTCGGCTTCCGCCTGGGCCTTGACCGGTCCGGAACCCGGCACCACGATGGCCTGTACGCCGGTGGCGACGCGGCGCCCCTTGGCTACGGCGGCGGCCGCGCGTAAATCCTCGATGCGCGAGTTGGTGCAGGAACCGATAAACACTTTATCGATAGCCACGTCGGTCAGGCGGATGCCGGGCTGCAAATCCATATAAGCCAGCGCTTTGGCGGCGGAGTTGCGTTCCGCCGGATCGCTGAACGAGTCGGGCGACGGGATTATCTGGTTAATGGCAATCACCTGACCCGGATTGGTACCCCAGGTGACCTGCGGAGCGATATCGTCGGCGCGCAGGGTGACCACGCTATCGAAGACCGCGTCGTCGTCGGACTTCAGGGTATTCCAGTAGGCGACCGCCTGCAGCCAGTTATCGCTTTTCGGCGCGAACTGGCGGCCCTGCAGATAGGCGTAAGTCGTGTCGTCCGGCGCCACCAGACCGGCCTTGGCGCCCATTTCTATCGCCATATTGCACAGCGTCATGCGGCCTTCCATGCTCAGGGAGGTGATCGCCTCGCCGCAGAATTCCACCACATGGCCGGTACCGCCGGCGGAGCCGGTTTTACCGATGACCGCCAGCACGATATCCTTGGCAGTAATGCCGGGGGCGGCGCGGCCGGTAACTTCAATCTTCATGGTCTTGGCCCGGCCCTGTTTCAGGGTCTGGGTGGCCAGCACGTGCTCCACTTCCGAGGTGCCGATGCCGAAGGCCAGCGCGCCGAAGGCGCCGTGGGTGGCGGTATGGGAATCGCCGCAGACGATGGTCATGCCCGGCAGCGTCATGCCCTGCTCGGGACCGATCACATGTACGATGCCCTGGTAGGGATGGTTCAGGTCATACAGCTGGACGCCGAATTCCGCGCAGTTTTTTATCAGTTCCTGCATCTGGATACGGGCCATCTCGCCGCTGGCGTTAATGTCCCTGGTTTGGGTGGAGACATTATGGTCCATGGTGGCAAAGGTTTTTGACGGCTGGCGCACGGGACGGCCCATGGCGCGCAGGCCGTCGAACGCCTGCGGCGACGTCACCTCATGCACCAGGTGACGATCGATATACAATAAAGGCGTTTCTTCCGGCGCTTCGTAGACGACGTGCGCATCATATAATTTTTGATATAACGACTTGCCCATACTCTTCATGCCCCCTGGGTAATATAACCGGCGATAATACTGCCCATCTCATCGGTGCCGACCGCGGCGCCGCTGCCTGCCAGATCGGCGGTACGGTGTCCGGCTTCCAGCGCCTGGTTGACCGCCCGCTCAACGGCGGCGGCGGCTTCATCCAGGCCCAGGCTGTAGCGCAGCAACAGCGCGGTGGACAGGATTTGCGCCACCGGGTTGGCCAGGTTCTTGCCGGCGATATCCGGCGCCGAACCGCCCGCGGGCTCGTAGAGACCGAAGCCTTGTTCATTGAGGCTGGCGGAGGGCAGCATGCCCATCGAGCCGGTGATCATGGCGCATTCATCGGACAGGATATCGCCAAACAGATTGGAGCACAGCAGCACGTCAAACTGGGACGGGTCCTTGATTAACTGCATGGTGGCGTTATCGATATATAAATGCGCCAACGCCACGTCCGGATAATCCTGGGCGATTTCAGTGACGATTTCACGCCACATAATCGAGCTTTGCAGCACGTTGGCTTTATCGATCGAGGTCACTTTGCCGCGGCGCTTGCGGGCGGATTCAAAGGCGATGCGGGCGATGCGCTCGATTTCAAAGCGGTGATAGACCTCGGTATCGAACGCGCGTTCATGCATGCCGCTGCCTTCCCTGCCTTTCGGCTGGCCGAAATAGATGCCGCCGGTCAGCTCGCGTACGCACAGGATATCAAACCCGCGGGCGGCGATATCGGCGCGCAGCGGACAGAAATCCTCCAGACCCGGATACAGCCGCGCCGGACGCAGGTTGCTGAACAGTTTGAAGTGTTTACGCAGCGGCAACAGCGCGCCGCGCTCGGGCTGCTGGGCCGGCGGCAAGTGTTCCCATTTCGGGCCGCCCACCGAGCCGAACAAAATGGCGTCGGCCTGCTCGCAGCCGTTGACCGTGGCGGCGGGCAGCGGACTGCCGTGGCGATCGATGGCGGCGCCGCCGACGTCGTATTCGCTGGTAGTGATGCGTACGTCAAAATGCTGGCGCACGGCGGTTAAAATTTTGTAGGCCTGCGCCATGACTTCAGGGCCAATGCCGTCGCCCGGCAAAACCGCTATATGATATGTCTTGCTCATGTTCACACCGTTTCCTGGTAATCCCGTTTATTGTTTTGCCCTTGCAGACGCTGCAGTTCGATTTCGACCTGCCGCGCGCGCCAGATATTGTTCATCACGTGTATCATTGCCTTGGCCGAGGATTCGATGATATCGGTGGTCAGGCCGACCCCGTGGAAGCGGCGGCCGTGATAATCCACCACGATATCCACCTGGCCCAGCGCGTCGCGGCCGTGGCCTTTTGCGGTCAGCTGATATTTCTGCAGCGTGATGGGATAGTCGGTGATCCGGTTCAGCGCCTGGTAGACCGCGTCCACCGGACCATTGCCGGTTGCCGCTTCGGATTTGGTTTCCTCGCCGCACACCAGCTTAACCGACGCCGTGGCCATATCGTTGGAGCCGGACTGGACGCTGAAATAGTCCAGGCGGAAATGTTCGGGTTCTTCCTGCTGCTTGCTGATAAACGCCAGCGCCTCCAGGTCGTAATCGAATACCTGGCCTTTTTTGTCCGCCAGCTTGACGAAGGCGGCATACAGTTCGTCCAGATTATAATCCTGTTCCTGGTAGCCCATTTCCTGCATGCGATGCTTCACCGCCGCCCGGCCGGAACGCGAGGTCAGGTTTAACTGCACTTCCTTCAGACCGATGGTTTCCGGCGTCATGATTTCGTAGTTCTGGCGGTTCTTCAGCACGCCGTCCTGATGGATGCCGGAGGAGTGGGCAAAGGCGTTGGACCCCACCACCGCCTTGTTGGCCGGGATGGGCATATTGCACAGCTGGCTGACAATCTGGCTGGTACGGTAGATTTCCTGATGATTGATATTGGTGTGCACGCCCAGGATATCGGCGCGCACTTTAATCGCCATGATCACTTCTTCCAGCGCGGTGTTGCCGGCGCGCTCGCCGATGCCGTTCAGGGTGCCTTCGACCTGCCGGGCGCCGGCCTGCACCGCGGCGATGGAATTGCCGGTCGCCATGCCCAGATCGTCGTGGCAATGCACCGAGATAATGGCTTTATCAATATTGGGCACGCGTTCATACAGGGAGGTGATGATGCCGCCGAACTGCACCGGGGTGGTGTAGCCGACGGTATCGGGAATATTGATGGTGCGGGCGCCGGCGTTAATCGCCGCTTCGACGATACGGCACAGGTTATCGATCGGGGTCCTGCCGGCGTCTTCGCAAGAGAATTCCACATCGTCGGTGTAGTTGCGCGCGCGTTTGACCGACTGCACCGCCATCTCCATCACCTGTTCGAAGCTGCGCTTGAGCTTGGATTCAATATGCAGCGTGGAGGTCGCCAGGAACACATGGATGCGGAACGCCTCGGCGACGCGCAAGGCTTCGGCGGCCACATCGATATCTTTTTCCACGCAGCGGGCCAGGCCGCAAACCCGGCTGTTCTTGATTTGACGGGCAATGGTCTGGACCGACTCAAAGTCGCCGGGAGAGGACACCGGGAAACCCACTTCCATTACATCGATGCCCATTCTTTCCAGAGCCAGGGCGATTTGCAGTTTCTCTTTCACACTCAGGCTGGCCTGCAATGCTTGTTCACCGTCGCGCAGCGTGGTATCAAAAATTATAACTTGTTGGCTCATGATTAATCCTATCTTCGTTTTTGGACGCGGTTTCTGGGCACGTTGCGCGGGCAAAAAAAAACCCGCGCCATGCGCGGGTTCTTTATCTGGGACGTATGAGTCAGCTCTGAACTCCGTGTACCAGCGTACCGCGCATCGACAGTGCGAGTAGTAGTAGGCCTAGTAGACGGAAAGAAGCGAACATGTTAGAGCGGCGTCCCAGTTCATGAATGAGTCATTGTATTTATTGGTACAGGAATCATTGGCGGGTGTCAACCATTCATACGCAATGCTTATCACCGCGCGCATTTCGCGGTTAATCCATGCAAATGTTAAGATGCTGTAATTATCCCGTCCAGCAGCGCGGTGGGTTTTGTGCCGCGTTAAAAGCAGTGTTTTATAGCGTCAATCTCGAGAACGGTAGCGTAAAAATTATTAGCGCCGCCGCGGTGCTGATTATTGCTATTTGCCTGCCTTATCATCTGGCGTTATCGTTACCGGTCATAAATTAATAACAAAAATATTTCAGGGGCAGCTTTTCCCATCCCTGTGCCAAGCGACAGCGGCCTGTTGCTGCTGCGAAGAACCTACGTAAGCCTGGAGGCAAACCCATGGAGATGTTGTCAGGAGCCGAGATGGTCGTCCGATCGTTAATCGACCAGGGCGTGAAGCATATATTCGGTTATCCCGGCGGGGCCGTGCTGGACATCTACGATGCGCTGCATACGGTAGGCGGGATCGATCATATCCTGGTGCGTCACGAGCAGGGCGCGGTGCATATGGCCGACGGCTATGCGCGCGCCACCGGCAAGGTGGGCGTGGTGCTGGTGACCTCCGGCCCGGGCGCCACCAATGCCGTGACCGGCATTGCCACCGCCTATATGGATTCCATTCCCCTGGTGGTGATTTCCGGCCAGGTGGCCAGTTCGCTTATCGGTTTCGACGCTTTTCAGGAATGCGATATGGTAGGGATTTCCCGCCCGGTGGTGAAACACAGCTTTTTGGTGAAGAAAACCGAAGATATCCCCGGCATCCTGAAAAAAGCCTTTTACCTTGCCGCCACCGGCCGTCCCGGCCCGGTGGTGATTGACGTGCCCAAGGATATCGTTAATCCGGCCAATAAATTTCCCTATCTTTACCCGGACTCGGTATCGCTGCGTTCCTATAATCCGACGGTACAGGGCCATAAAGGGCAAATACGCCGCGCGCTGCAAACCCTGCTGGCCGCCGAGCGTCCGGTTATCTATACCGGCGGCGGGGCGATAACCGCCGGTTGCCATCAGGAGCTGCGTCTGCTGGCCGAAAAACTCAATATACCGGTGACCAGTTCTTTGATGGGATTGGGCAGTTTCCCGGGTACGCATCGCCAGAGCCTGGGCATGCTGGGGATGCACGGCACTTATGAAGCCAATATGGCGATGCATCGCGCCGATGTGATTTTTGCAGTCGGGGTGCGTTTTGACGATCGCACCACGAATAATTTATTAAAATACTGTCCGGATGCCACGGTGCTGCATATCGATATCGATCCGGCCTCGATTTCCAAAACCGTTACGGCGGACGTGCCCATCGTCGGCGACGCCCGCCAGGTGCTGGTGCAAATGCTGGATCAGTTGGAGCAGGGCGAGAATACGCAGCAGTTCGACGCGTTGCGCGACTGGTGGCAGGATATCGAACAGTGGCGCGCCCGCCATTGCCTGGACTACGATCACCGCAGCGGCAAGATCAAGCCGCAGGCGGTGATCGAAACCTTGTTCCGCCTGACCGGCGGCAAGGCGTATGTGACTTCGGATGTCGGCCAGCATCAGATGTTCGCCGCGCTCTATTATCAATTTGACCAGCCGCGCCACTGGATTAACTCCGGCGGCCTGGGCACCATGGGCTTCGGGTTGCCCGCCGCGCTTGGCGTGAAGTTGGCGCTGCCCGACGAAACGGTGATTTGTATTACCGGCGACGGGAGTATCCAGATGAATATTCAGGAGCTGTCCACGGCGCTGCAATATGATCTGCCGGTGGTGGTGGTGAGTCTGAACAATCGTTATCTGGGTATGGTGAAGCAGTGGCAGGATATGATCTATTCCGGCCGTCATTCCCAGTCCTATATGGAATCGCTGCCGGATTTCGTCAAGCTGGCGGAAGCCTACGGCCATGTGGGCATATCCATCCAGTCGCCGGATGAGCTGGAAAGCAAGCTGGCCCAGGCGCTGGCGCAAAAGAATCGTCTGGTGTTCGTGGATGTGATGGTTGACGGTACGGAACATGTCTATCCCATGCAGATTCGGGGCGGCGGCATGGACGAAATGTGGTTAAGCAAAACGGAGAGGACCTGATCATGCGCCGGATTTTATCAGTATTGCTGGAAAACGAGTCGGGCGCGTTATCGCGGGTGATCGGGTTGTTTGCCCAGCGCGGTTACAATATCGAGAGCCTGACCGTGGCGCCGACCGACGATCCCACGTTGTCGCGCATGACCATCCAGACCATGGGCGACGCCAAGGTGCTGGAGCAAATCGAGAAACAGCTGCATAAGCTGGTGGATGTGCTGCGCGTGAGCGAGCTTGGGCAAGGGCAGGGTACTCATGTCGAGCGGGAAATCATGTTGGTGAAGGTGCAGGCCGAGGGCGGCGCGCGCGAGGAAGTGAAGCGCTGCGCCGATATTTTCCGCGGGCAGATCGTGGATGTGACCTCGTCGCTGTATACCGTTCAACTGGCGGGGACCAGCGATAAGCTGGATGCTTTTTTGTCCACTATTCGCGACGTGGGCAGTATCGTCGAAGTGGCCCGGTCAGGGATCGTCGGGCTGGCGCGCGGCGATAAGGTGATGCGCTGAGCATCGAGTCGTAGGGGCGCTCTCCCTTTAACAGGTTTTATGCGGCATCGGTGATGGCGGGCATAGCCTGCCATGGGGCCTCGGTCGGGCGGGAACACCACGCCCGATTCAACCCCATCGGCATGCTCTCCCTTTAACAGGTTTTATGCGGCATCGGTGATGGCGGGCATAGCCTGCCATGGGGCCCCGGTCGGGTGGGCACACCACGCCCGATTCAACCCCATCGGCATGCTCTCCCTTTAACAGGTTTTATGCGGCATCGGTGATGGCGGGCATAGCCTGCCATGGGGCCTCGGTCGGGCGGGAAAACCACGCCCGATTCAACCCCATCGGCATGCTCTCCCTTTAACAGGTTTTATGCGGCATCGGTGATGGCGGGCATAGCCTGCCATGGGGCCTCGGTCGGGCGGGCACACCACGCCCGATTCAACCCCATCGGCATGCTCTCCCTTTAACAGGTTTTATGCGGCATCGGTGATGGCGGGCATAGCCTGCCATGGGGCCTCGGTCGGGCGGGCACACCACGCCCGATTCGACCCCATTGGCACGCTCTCCCTTGAACACGTCTGCTTTAAGTTCGGCGTTGGCGGGCCTAGCGCACCATGGGGCACTCGGTCGGGGGGGAAAAGCACGCCCGATTCGACCCCCTTGGCACGCATTTCCTTGAACACGTCTGCTTTACGTTTGGTGTTGGCACGCTCTTCCTTGAACAAAACGGTTTATGCTTTGTGTACCGCCATTTCCCCGCCTTACTCGCGCGTCTATTCGCTTCTTGGCGTTTTATGCTGATAAAAGTTGTAGCATAATGATATACCCCGATGAGAATATGGATATATTGGGTCACTGTTAAATCTTTCAGCGCAAAGGAGTCTCTGTGAAACTGGATGAAATCGCGCGCCTGGCAGGCGTTTCGCGCACAACCGCCAGTTATGTGATCAACGGTAAAGCGAAACAATACCGCGTTAGCGATAAAACCGTGGAAAAGGTGATGGCGGTGGTTCGGGAACATAACTACCATCCCAACGCGGTTGCCGCCGGTCTCAGGGCAGGGAGGACGCGTTCCATCGGCCTGGTGATACCCGATCTGGAGAATACCAGCTATACCCGCATCGCCAACTATCTGGAGCGCCAGGCGCGCCAGCGCGGCTATCAGTTGCTGATCGCCTGTTCCGAGGATCAGCCGGATAATGAAATGCGCTGCATTGAACATCTGCTGCAACGGCAGGTGGACGCCATTATCGTTTCCACGGCCTTGCCGCCGGAACATCCATTTTACCAGCGCTGGGCCACCGATCCTTTTCCTATTATCGCCCTCGATCGCGCGCTTGATCCCGATCATTTTATCAGCGTGGTGGGCGCGGATCAGGATGATGCGGAAATGTTGTCGCGGGAACTGCGCAGTTTTCACGGCGCGTCGGTTTTGTATTTAGGCGCTTTGCCCGAGCTGTCGGTGAGTTTCCTGCGCGAGCAGGGCTTCAGGCGCGGATGGGAAGGCGACGCCAGGCAGCCTGATTTCCTGTATGCCAATAGTTATGAGCGCTCGTCTTCGGCGGCGTTGTTCAGCCAGTATCTGGAGAGCCATGACATGCCGCAGGCGATTTTTACCACGTCGTTTTCCCTGCTGCAGGGCGTGATGGACGTGACATTAAAGCGTAGCGGCAGGCTGCCGCCCGATTTGGCGATCGCCACTTTCGGCGATAATGAACTGCTGGATTTCCTGGAGTGTCCGGTGCTGGCGGTGGCGCAGCGTCATCGTGAGGTGGCGGAGCGGGTGCTGGAACTGGTGCTGGCAAGCCTGGACGAGCCGCACAGGCCGAAACCGGGATTGACCCGTATCAGGCGCAGCCTGTTTCGCCGCGGCTCGCTCAGCCGCGCCTGAGGGCCTTGCCCGCCCTCGCCCGCAAGGTGGTTAAGCCCGGTGACGCCGGGCTGTCGGGTTCCGGCCCGGCGCCAATGCTGCCGGACCGGGTTTGCGGGGTAAATCAGTTAACGTAGCCTTTCACGTGGAACAGCCGGCGGCAATACTCAAGAAAATAGCCATATGCCACGCCCAGAATCATCGACCCTACCGCATTGGACGTGACCGCCGTCAAAATCTGTTGTGAATCCGCGCCGACCGCCAGCAGGATCAGGACATACACCGGCGATTGAAAACTGACATAGGCCAGCAAATCGGCAATGTTACGCGCCCAGAACCGGTTCGGGCCGTGACGGCGCGCCAATCTCAGCACCGCATCGCGATACTGGCCGAACGGCCAGGCAATGACAATGTTGACCGGAACGGAAAGCAATCTGGAGGATAAGGATTGTTGAAGTGTCATGCCGGACAGCAACACCTCAATAAACATCCCCGCGATAAAGCAATACACCACCAAAGCAAATGTGTCAGCCGCAGCCATGCGCAGACGAGATGAGCGCGAAAACATAACGGGTAGCTCCAAAGGAAAAAGGTCGCCGGGTGATGCGTTTACGCATCGGTGATAGTGTTTTGTGGTGTGTATTCTATGTGGCATAGAGTACATCACTGGATGTAAGTAGTTAACTAGCTAATAGTTTTTATTTCAATCATATGAGCAGCTCCTTATGCTTAATTTCCAGCGTTGATGTTCACGTTAAGCTATTTCATTCGGCCTGGAAACTTTAATGATTTATTTTCAATAAGTTATGTAGCGGTCGTTGGCGGAAGGTTTGGATTTGGCGGCAACTGTTCGCGAAATAAATGACAGTGAGCCAATTTTTACAGGCAAAATTTGTGTTAGGAATATTCTGGATTGGCTAATTAAGCTGGACATTCATAAATAAAATTGCGGATAAAATCGCCAGTTTTATCGGTAAATAAAAGTAAAGACCACATTATTAATGTCGGCGCATCTTTATATTTCAAAGCCTGTTTAGGATGGCTTGCGCGACGGCAATTATAAAAAAATTGCGCTAAAACAAATGCACCGCCGTCCAGGCCGATCTGGCGATTGAGCGAGGCGCCGCGGTAAGCGTATAATCGGCGCCGGCGACCCGACGCTCCCTCAGGCGGCTTGGTCTGGGTTTATATCAAAAAATTGCTAATTTTTAATCGAAACACCGCATTTATGAATATCATGATGTTATTAGTGTACTTTTTTGCCCCTCTGCAACTAATTCCCGTCAGAGTTTCTTAATTGATGCATAAATAATCCCATTCTTGCTCGTTAGTAGCTTGACAATGTTTTAATACCATTCGTACACTCTTTTGCGTGGGAATAAGTGGGGTTTCGTGGTGAAAAGGGTTTTTCGGGGGTAAATCGACATATGTTCCGTGGGGCAACGTTGGTTAATCTCGACAGTAAAGGCAGGCTAGCCGTGCCAACCCGCTACAGGGAAAAGCTGATCGAGGAAACGGAAGGATTGATGGTGTGTACCATCGACCTCCACCAACCATGCCTATTGCTTTATCCCCTGCCGGAATGGGAAGTGATTGAACAGAAGCTTTCCCGTCTGTCGAGCATGAACCCCGCCGAACGCCGAGTGCAGCGCCTGTTGCTGGGACATGCCAGCGAATGCCAGATGGATGGCGCCGGGCGGCTGCTTATTGCGCAAACATTACGGCTCCACGCCGGACTTACCAAAGAAGTGATGCTGGTTGGACAATTCAATAAATTTGAATTGTGGGATGAACAGACCTGGTATCAACAAGTCAAGGATGATATCGACGCTGAACTGTCGGCGCAGGAACCACTCTCTGTGCGACTACAAGACTTGTCACTATAGCTATGGCAGAAACTTATCAACATACCACCGTCTTGCTGGATGAAGCGGTTAACGGCCTGAACCTGCGCCCCAATGGCATTTACATTGACGGCACGTTCGGTCGCGGTGGTCATTCGCGCCTGATCCTGTCCCAATTGGGGGCGGAGGGACAACTGCTGGCTATTGATCGCGATCCCCAGGCCATTGAAGCCGCCCGCGCCATAGACGACCCCCGGTTCAGCATTATCCACGGCCCGTTTTCCGCCATCGCGGACTATATGTCCGAGCGCGGGCTGACCGGCCGCGTGGACGGCATCCTGCTTGATTTGGGCGTGTCGTCGCCGCAGCTTGACGATCCGCTGCGCGGGTTTTCCTTTATGCGCGACGGTCCGCTGGATATGCGCATGGATACCTCCCGCGGGCTGTCCGCCGCCGAGTGGCTGGCCAAGGCCGGCGCCGACGATATCGCCTGGGTGTTAAAGACCTTCGGCGAAGAGCGCTTTGCCAAACGCATCGCCGAGGCCATCGTGGAAAAAAGTAAGCAGTCGCCGATGACGCGCACCCATGAACTGGCCGAGCTTATCGTTAACGCCAGCCCGTTTCGTGAAAAGCATAAGCATCCGGCGACCCGCAGCTTCCAGGCGATCCGCATTTATATCAATAGCGAGCTGGAAGAACTCGAACGGGCGCTGGATAGCGCCCTTGGCGTATTGGCGCCCGGCGGGCGCCTGTCGGTCATCAGCTTTCACTCGCTGGAAGATCGGCTGGTCAAACGTTTTATCCGCGACCATAGCCGCGGACCCCAGGTGCCTGCGCGCATGCCGTTGACCGAAGCGCAGATCGCCGAGCAGGGCGGCCAGGCGCAGCTTAAGCCGGTGGGCAAAATGCAGCCGTCGGAGCGGGAAGTGGCGGATAACCCGCGCGCGCGCAGCTCGGTGTTACGTTTTGCCGAGAGGCTGCCGTCATGATCGGCGGCGAACGGCACGGCCTGGTCGGCATTATCGGCGGCGATCTGCTGCGCCAGGGGAAAATCCCGTTTATTTTGCTGGTCGCCGTACTGGTGTCCGCGATTCTGGTGGTGACGACCACCCATGAAACGCGGCGCCTGACCGCCCAGCGCGAGCAGCTGGTCCTGGAACGGGACGCGCTGGATATCGAATGGCGCAACCTGATCCTGGAGGAAAACGCCCTGGGCGACCATAGCCGGGTCGAACGTTTCGCCACGGAAAAACTGATGATGCAGCATGTGGATCCTTCACAGGAAAATATTGTGGTTCAACCTTAACGCAACCGGATAACTAAACATTTAATGAAAGCCGCGCGAGCGATAAAATTGAAACGCTATGTAGATCAGGCCAGCTTTGTCAGCTGGCGTTTTGCGTTGTTGTGCGGCTGTATTTTACTTGCGTTGCTGGGTCTGGTTTTTCGCGTGGGCTACTTGCAGGTTATCAATCCGGACATGCTGGTGCGCGAGGGCGATATGCGGTCGCTGCGTGTGCAGGAAGTGCCCACCGCGCGCGGCATGATAAGCGACCGTGCCGGGCGCCCCCTGGCGGTCAGCGTGCCGGTCAACGCCATTTGGGCCGACCCGAAAGAAGTGAACGAACATGGCGGCATCACCGTCGACAGCCGCTGGAAGGCGCTGTCCGACGCGTTATCCATCCCCCTCGATCAGATGTCCTCGCGCATTAACGCCAATCCCAAGGGACGCTTTGTTTACCTGGCGCGTCAGGTCAATCCGGCCATTGGCGACTACATCCACAAGCTGAAGCTGCCCGGTATTTATTTGCGCCAGGAGTCGCGGCGTTACTATCCGGCGGGGCAAGTTACCGCCCACCTGATCGGTTTTACCAATATCGACAGCCAGGGCATCGAAGGGGTGGAAAAAAGCTTCGACCGCTGGCTGACCGGCCAGCCCGGCGAGCGCACGGTGCGCAAAGACCGCTTCGGCAGGGTTATCGAGGATATCTCCACCGTCGATAGCCAGGCGGCGCATAACCTGGTCCTCAGTATCGACGAACGGCTCCAGGCGGTGGTCTACCGGGAATTGAACAACGCGGTGGCCTTTAATAAAGCCGAATCGGGCACCGCGGTGCTGGTGGATGTCAACACCGGCGAGGTTCTGGCGATGGCCAACAGCCCTTCCTATAACCCTAATAACCTGAGCGGGACGACCAAGGACGTGATGCGCAACCGCGCCATCACCGATATTTTCGAACCGGGTTCCACGGTGAAGCCGATGGTGGTAATGACCGCCTTGCAGCGCGGCGTTATCAAGGAAAATAGCGTACTCAATACCGTGCCTTATTACATCAACGGCCATGAGATCAAAGACGTGGCCCGTTATGCCGAGCTGACCCTGACCGGGGTTTTGCAAAAATCGAGTAACGTCGGCGTTTCCAAGCTGGCGTTAGCGATGCCCTCCTCGGCGCTGGTAGATACCTACTCGCGTTTTGGCCTGGGTAAGGCGACCAATTTGGGGTTGGTCGGAGAAAGCAGTGGCTTATTTCCCCATAAACAACGGTGGTCTGACATAGAGAGGGCCACCTTCTCTTTCGGCTACGGGCTAATGGTAACGCCGTTACAGTTAGCGCGTGTCTATGCCACGGTCGGCAGCCTGGGCATTTTGCGCCCGCTGTCGATTACCAAGGTCGATCCGCCGGTGGCGGGCGAGCGTGTATTCCCCGAGACCCTGGTGCGCACCGTGGTGCATATGATGGAAAGCGTCGCGCTGCCCGGCGGCGGCGGCACCAAGGCCGCCATCAAAGGCTATCGCATCGCCATCAAGACCGGCACCGCGAAAAAGGTCGGTCCCGACGGACAATACATCAATAAATACATCGCCTATACCGCGGGCGTGGCGCCGGCCAGCCAGCCCCGCTTCGCGCTGGTGGTGGTCATCAACGATCCGCAGGCCGGCAAATACTACGGCGGCGCCGTATCCGCGCCGGTGTTTGGCGCCATTATGGGCGGCGTGTTGCGAACGATGAACGTGGAACCGGATGCACTTCAGACCGGAGATAAAAATGACATGGTAACTAATCGAAAAGAGGGATCAGGTGACCGATCGTAATTTGCGCGAATTGCTCGCTCCGTGGGTGCCCCAGGCGCCGGAGCGCGCGCTGAGGGAAATGACGCTGGACAGCCGCACGGCGGCTGCCGGGGATCTGTTTGTGGCCGTAGCCGGCCATAAAGCGGACGGGCGCAGCTATATTTCCCAGGCTATTGCGCAAGGTGTTGCCGCCGTGGTGGCGGAAGCCGACGGCGAGGCCGCGGATGGCGAGCTGCGCGAGCAGCATGGCGTCCCGGTTATCTACCTTGCCGGACTGAACGCGCGGTTATCGGCCCTGGCCGGCCGTTTTTACGGCCAGCCGTCGCAGGCGCTACGGCTGGCCGGCGTCACCGGCACCAACGGTAAAACCACCACCACCCACCTGCTGGCGCAATGGGCGCAGCTGATGGGTGACACGAGCGCCGTCATGGGCACCGTGGGCAACGGTTTATTCGGCCAGGTCGTCCCGGCGGAAAATACCACCGGCTCGGCCGTTGATGTGCAGCAGACGCTGTATCAGCTACATCAGCAGGGCGCGGAGTTCGCCGCCATGGAAGTCTCTTCCCATGGCCTGGTGCAGCACCGGGTGGCCGATGTGCATTTCGCCGCCGCCGCGTTTACCAACCTGAGCCGCGATCACCTGGATTACCATGGCGATATGGCCCATTACGAAGCGGCTAAATGGCAGCTGTTCGCCAGCCCTAATGTGGCGCAGCGCATTATCAACGCCGACGACGAGGTGGGCCGGCGCTGGCTGGCCCGGCTGCCTGAGGCGGTGGCGGTATCCGTCAGCCAGCGCCTGCCGTCGCCCTTGCCCGCCCGTTGGCTGCAGGCCACCCGGGTGCAGTATCACGCCACCGGCGTGGAAATCCAGTTTGATTCCAGCTGGGGCGGCGGGCAAATCCGCAGCCGGCTGATTGGCGAGTTTAATGTCAGCAACCTGCTGTTGGCCTTTGCCACCCTGCTGGCGCTGGGCTATCCGCTGGCTGAACTGGCCCGCAAAGCGGGGCAGTTACAGTCGGTAAACGGCCGTATGGAAGTATTTCATGCCGCCGGCAAACCTACGGTGGTGGTGGACTACGCCCATACGCCGGATGCGCTGGAAAAGGCGCTGGCGGCGGCCAGGCAGCACTGCCACGGTAAACTGTGGTGCGTGTTCGGCTGCGGCGGCGATCGTGATAAAGGTAAGCGCCCGCTGATGGGCGGCATCGCCGAACAATACGCCGATCGGGTGGTGATCACCGATGACAATCCACGCGGCGAGGCGCCGATGGCCATCATCAACGATATCCTGGCGGGGCTGCTGAATGCGGGCGGCGCCACGGTGATCCCGGGCCGGGCCGAAGCGGTAACCAGCGCCGTGATGCAGGCCGGCGAGCAGGACGTGGTGCTGGTGGCGGGCAAGGGCCATGAGGATTACCAACTGATCGGCAAGCAACGCCTGGATTACTCCGATCGTACCACCGTGGCGCGTTTATTGGGGGCGCTCGCATGATTAGCGTATCCCTCGCAACGCTGGCCCCGGTGCTGAACGCGGAATTTATCGGCGCGGACAGCGCGTTGGACAGCGTTATCAGCGCCGTATCCACCGATTCGCGCGCCGTGGCGCCGTCCGGTTTATTCGTGGCGCTCAAGGGCGAGACGTTCGATGCCCATGATTTTGCGCGGCAGGCTATTGCCGGCGGGGCTATCGCCCTGCTGGTGAGTAAGCGCTTACCGGTGGACGTGCCCCAACTGCTGGTGGCCGATACCCGCCGCGCCCTGGGATTGCTGGGCGCCTGGGTGCGCAGCCAGGTGCCCGCGCGGGTCGTGGCCCTGACCGGCTCGTCCGGCAAGACGTCGGTCAAGGAAATGACCGCCGCCATCCTGCGCCAGTGCGGACGGGTGTTATATACCGACGGCAATTTCAACAATGACATCGGCGTGCCGCTGACGCTGCTGCGCCTGACGCCCGCGGATGATTTTGCGGTTATCGAGCTTGGCGCCAACCATATCGGCGAAATCGCCTATACCACCGATCTGGTCAGGCCGGAAACGGCGCTGGTAAACAACCTGTCCGCCGCGCATCTGGCGGGTTTCGGTTCGCTGAGCGGCGTGGCGCAGGCCAAAGGCGAAATTTTCGGCAGCCTGCCGCCCCAGGGCCGGGCCATTATCAATGCCGATAGCCACGATTGGCCGCACTGGCAGGCGCTGCTGCAGCATAAGCAGGTATGGCGCTTCTCGCCGCAGGCGGGCGACGCGGTGGATTTTTACGCCAGCGACGTTTGCGCTACCCAGGGCGGAGTCGATTTTACGCTGCATTGCCCGTTGGGCGAATGCCGGGTGAAACTCCCCTTGCCGGGGCGCCATAACGTGGCGAACGCGCTGGCGGCCAGCGCGCTGGCGCTGTCGGTCGGCGCCACCCTTGAAGCCGTGGTTCTCGGCCTGGCGCAGCTGAGCGCCGTGCCGGGCCGGCTGTTTCCCATTACGTTGGGCCAGGGCCGGTTGTTGCTCGACGACAGCTATAACGCTAACGTCGGCTCGATGACCGCCGCGGCGCAGGTTTTGGCCGACATGCCGGGTTACCGGGTGATGGTGGTGGGCGATATGGCCGAGCTGGGCGACGGGGAAGAAGAATGCCATCGCCAGGTGGGCGACGCCATACGTATGGCGGGCATTGACAAAGTTTTAAGCGTCGGCAGGCTGAGCCAGGCAATAAGCGAAGCCAGCGGCCGTGGCGAACATTTCCAGGATAAAGCGTCGCTGACTTCCCGTCTGACGCAGTTACTGTCTGAACATGCGGTAATTACCCTATTAGTCAAAGGTTCACGTAGTTCCGCAATGGAGCAGGTAGTGCGCGCGTTACAGGAGAAAGCAACATGTTAGTTTGGCTGGCCGAACATTTGGTCCAATTTTATTCGGGCTTTAACGTCTTTTCGTATTTGACGTTCCGCGCCATCGTCAGCCTGCTGACCGCGTTATTTATTTCGCTGTGGATGGGACCGCATCTGATCGCCTGGCTGCAAAAATTGCAAATCGGCCAGGTGGTGCGCAGCGACGGACCGGAGTCGCATTTCAGCAAACGCGGCACTCCCACCATGGGCGGGCTGATGATTTTAACCTCCATCACCATTTCGGTGCTGATGTGGGCTTACCCGTCGAATCCGTATGTATGGTGCGTGCTGTTTGTGCTGCTGGGTTACGGCGTGGTCGGATTTATCGATGACTACCGCAAGGTGGTGCGCAAGGATACCAAGGGACTGATTGCCCGCTGGAAGTATTTCTGGCAGTCGATCATCGCCATTGCGGTGGCGTTTACCATGTACCAGGTGGGCAAAGGGACGCCGGCCACCCAACTGGTGGTGCCGTTTTTCAAGGACATCATGCCCCAGCTCGGGCTGCTGTATGTCCTGCTGGCCTACTTCGTCATCGTCGGCACCAGCAACGCGGTAAACCTGACCGACGGGCTGGACGGCCTGGCGATCATGCCGACGGTGTTTGTCGCCGCCGGGCTGGCGCTGGTGGCCTGGGCCACCGGGAATATGAATTTCGCCAACTATCTGCATATCCCCTATATCCGTTACGCGGGGGAACTGGTGATAGTCTGCACCGCCATCGTCGGCGCCGGGTTGGGTTTTTTATGGTTTAACACCTACCCGGCCCAGGTATTTATGGGCGATGTCGGCTCACTGGCGCTGGGCGGGGCGCTTGGCACCATTGCGGTACTGTTGCGCCAGGAGTTCCTGCTGGTGATCATGGGCGGCGTGTTTGTCATGGAGACCATGTCGGTGATCCTGCAGGTGGGGTCGTTTAAACTGCGCGGCCAGCGGATTTTCCGCATGGCGCCGATTCATCATCATTATGAGCTGAAAGGCTGGCCGGAACCGCGCGTGATCGTGCGCTTTTGGATAATCTCGCTGATGCTGGTCCTGATTGGACTGGCGACGCTGAAGGTGCGGTAACTATGATGACCGACTATCGGGGTAAAAATGTTGTCATTATCGGGTTGGGACTAACCGGTCTCTCCTGCGTTGATTTTTTTATCAGCCGAAACGTCACGCCCCGGGTGATGGACACCCGTTTTACACCGCCAGGGCTGGATAAGCTTGCCGATAAGGTGGAACGGCACCTGGGCGGCCTGAATGAAGACTGGCTGCTGGAGGCGGATCTGATCGTCGCCAGCCCCGGCATCGCCCTGGCGCATCCGGCCCTGGCCGCCGCCGCCGCCGCGGGCGTGGAAATCGTCGGCGATATTGAACTGTTTTGCCGCGAGGCCCGGGCGCCAATCGTGGCGATTACCGGTTCCAACGGCAAAAGCACCGTCACCATGCTGGTGGGCGAGATGGCGAAAAGCGCCGGCTGGCACGTGGGCGTGGGCGGTAATATCGGCTGGCCGGCGCTGATGCTGCTCAACGAGCCTTATCAGCTGTACGTGCTGGAACTGTCGAGCTTCCAATTGGAAACGACCTCCAGCCTGCGTGCCGCCGCCGCCACCATCCTCAATGTTACCGAGGATCATATGAACCGTTATCCGCTGGGTATGCAGCAGTACCGCGCGGCCAAATTAAAGATTTACGAACAGGCGCGGGTCTGCGTGGTGAATGCCGATGACGCCCTGACCATGCCGGTGCGCGGCAATGACCCGCGCTGCGTCAGTTTTGGCGTCGGCGCCGGGGATTACCGGCTCGATTTGCGTCCGGACGGCCAATGGCTGAGCGTCCGGGGCGAGGATGTGCTCAATACCGCCGCGATGAAGCTGACCGGACGCCATAACCATACCAACGCCCTGGCGGCGCTGGCCCTGGCCGATGCCGTATCCGTCCCGCGCGCGGCGAGCCTGAAGGCGCTGGAGACGTTTACCGGCCTGGCCCATCGTTTCCAACTGGCCTATGAACACCGCGGCGTGCGCTGGATCAATGACTCCAAGGCCACCAATGTCGGCAGTACCGAGGCGGCGCTGAATGGCCTGGCGGTCGACGGCACGCTGCATTTATTGCTGGGCGGCGACGGCAAATCGGCGGACTTTAGCCCGCTGCTGCCGCTGCTGCAGGGCGAACGGATACGACTGTACTGCTTTGGCCGCGACGGCGCGCAGCTGGCCGGCCTGCGTCCGGAAGTCTCGACGCTCACCGAGACCCTGGAACAGGCAATGAAACTGATTGCCGGCCAATGCGGGGCAGGGGACATGGTCCTGCTGTCGCCGGCGTGCGCCAGCCTCGATCAATTCCGTAGTTTTGAACATCGCGGCGATGAATTCGTGCGGCTGGCAAAGGAGTTAGGCTGATGCATATGCCGGGGCTGAGCCGTTTTGGCGGACTGAAAGATTGGATTATGGGCGTGCGCGATGTCGAGGCGCCCACCAACGTGCTCTACGATCGCACTTTGCTTTGGCTGACGCTGGGTCTTGCCTGCCTCGGTTTTATCATGGTCACCTCGGCGTCGATGCCCATCGGCCAGCGGCTGTCCGACGACCCGTTTTATTTTGCCAAGCGCGATGCCTTTTACCTGGCGCTGGCGTTCGGCCTGTCGCTGGTGACGTTGCGCATACCGATGGAAGTCTGGCAGCGCTACAGCTCGGGCATGCTGTTGATCACCATGGTGATGCTGCTGGTGGTGTTGGTGGTGGGCAGTTCGGTCAACGGCGCCTCGCGCTGGATAGCGCTGGGACCGCTGCGTATCCAGCCGGCGGAATTATCCAAACTGTCGCTGTTTTGCTATCTCGCCAGTTACCTGGTGCGCAAAGTGGAAGAAGTCCGTACCAACTTCTGGGGCTTTTGCAAACCGATGGGCGTGATGGTGGTTCTGGCGGTGCTGCTGCTGGCGCAGCCCGACCTGGGCACCGTGGTGGTGCTGTTCGTGACCACGCTGGCGATGCTGTTTTTGGCCGGCGCGAAGCTGTGGCAGTTCCTGTCGATTATCGGCTCGGGCATTTTTGCCGTGGTGCTGTTGGTTATCGCCGAACCCTACCGTATGCGCCGCGTCACCTCGTTCTGGGATCCCTGGCAGGACCCCTTCGGCAGCGGTTACCAGCTGACCCAATCGCTGATGGCGTTCGGCCGCGGCGAATTCTGGGGACAGGGGCTGGGGAACTCGGTACAGAAACTGGAATATCTGCCCGAGGCGCATACCGACTTTATCTTTGCGATTTTAGGTGAGGAACTGGGGTATTTCGGTGTGGTTTTGGCGCTGTTGATGGTATTCTTCGTCGCTTTTCGCGCCATGTCCATCGGGCGCAAGGCGCTGGAGATCGATCAGCGCTTCTCCGGATTCCTGGCCTGCGCCATCGGGATCTGGTTCAGTTTCCAGGCGTTGGTCAACGTGGGGGCGGCCGCGGGCATGCTGCCCACCAAGGGGCTGACGTTGCCGCTTATCAGTTATGGTGGGTCGAGTTTGCTGATTATGTCTACCGCCATCGTATTATTATTGCGTATCGATTATGAAACGCGCCTGACCAAGGCGCAGGCGTTTGCAAGGGGGCCCCGATGACCGGCAAAACCAGGCGTTTAATGGTGATGGCCGGCGGTACCGGCGGTCATGTATTCCCGGGGCTGGCGGTGGCGCATTATCTGATGGCGCAGGGCTGGCAGGTACGCTGGCTGGGCACCGCCGATCGCATGGAAGCCGATCTGGTGCCGAAAAACGGTATCGACATTGATTTTATCCGCATCAGCGGATTACGCGGCAAAGGATGGCGGGCACAGCTGTATGCGCCGGTGCGCATCTGGCGGGCGGTGCGGCAGGCGAAAGCCATTATGCGCGCCTACCGGCCGGATGTGGTGCTGGGCATGGGCGGTTATGTTTCCGGTCCCGGCGGCCTGGCGGCGTGGCTGTGCGGGGTGCCGGTCGTCCTGCATGAGCAAAACGGCATCGCCGGCCTGACCAACCGCTGGCTGGCGAAGATAGCGACAAAAGTATTGCAGGCGTTTCCCGGCGCGTTTGCCAACGCCGACGTGGTGGGCAACCCGGTGCGCACCGATGTGCTGGCGCTGCCGTTGCCCGCGGAACGCCTGCGGGACCGGCAGGGACCGGTGCGGGTGCTGGTGATTGGCGGCAGCCAGGGCGCGCGCGTTTTGAACCAGACCATGCCCGGCGTGGCCGCCCGGCTGGGCGAGCGCATCACGCTTTGGCACCAGGTGGGCAAAGGCGCGCTGGACGAAGTGAACCAGGCTTATGCCGCGCTGGGACAGACCGGGCATAACGTGACCGAATTCATCGACGACATGGCGGCGGCTTACGGTTGGGCGGATGTGGTGGTTTGCCGCTCCGGCGCCCTGACGGTAAGTGAAATCGCCGCCGCCGGCCTGCCCGCGATTTTTGTGCCGTTTTTGCATAAAGACCGGCAGCAGTACTGGAACGCCCGTCCGCTGGAACAGGCGGGCGCGGCGCGGATTATCGAACAGCCGCAGTTCTCGGTGGACAGCGTGAGCGAGACGCTGGCCGGATGGGATCGATTGACGCTGCTGGCGATGGCGCAGAATGCCCGCAAAGCGGCGATTCCGGACGCGACGGAGCGGGTGGCGCGGGAAGTGGCGGCGGCGGTGAAGGCGGATAACCGCTACGCGCCGGCAATGTGACATTAACCGGACGGGGCCATGGCGCCGTCTGTTGAGAAATCATAATACTTTAAGTGGTTAAAACGTGAATACACAACAACTGGCGAAACTGCGAACTTTTGTACCCGAGATGCGGCGTGTGCGGCAAATCCATTTTGTCGGCATCGGCGGCGCGGGTATGGGCGGTATCGCGGAAGTGCTGGCGAACGAAGGCTATCAAATCAGCGGCTCCGATCTGGCGCCGAATGCCGTGACGCAGCAATTGACGGAACTGGGGGCCACGATCTTTTTTAACCACCGCCCGGAAAATATCAGCGAGGCAAGCGTCGTCGTCGTCTCCAGCGCCATCGCCAGCGACAATCCGGAAATCGTGGCGGCCAAAGAGGCCCGGATCCCGGTTATCCAGCGCGCGGAAATGCTGGCGGAGCTGATGCGTTTTCGCCATGGCATCGCCATCGCCGGCACCCATGGCAAGACCACCACCACCGCCATGGTGGCCAGTATTTACGCCCAGGCCGGGCTGGACCCGACCTTTGTCAACGGCGGGCTGGTAAAGGCGGCCGGCGTGCACGCCCGGCTGGGGTGCAGCCGCTACCTGATTGCCGAAGCGGATGAAAGCGACGCCTCGTTCCTGCACCTGCAGCCGATGGTGGCGATTATCACCAATATCGAAGCCGACCATATGGATACCTACCAGGGCGATTTCGAACTGCTGAAACAGACGTTTATTACGTTTTTACATAATTTGCCGTTTTATGGCCGCGCGGTGATGTGCATGGACGATCCGGTGATTCGCGAGCTGCTGCCGAAAGTGGGCCGTCATATCACTACCTATGGCTTCAGCGATGACGCGGATGTGCGCATCACCGATTACCGCCAGCAGGGGGCCCAGGGCAGCTTTAATCTCCATCGGCAGGATAAGCCGGTGCTGGCGGTAACCCTTAACGCGCCGGGCCGCCACAACGCGCTCAACGCGGCGGCGGCGGTGGCGGTGGCTACCGAGGAAGGCATTGAGGACGACAGTATTTTGCAGGCGCTGTTCCAATTCCAGGGTACGGGGCGCCGTTTTGATTTCCTCGGCAGCTATCCCCTGGATAATGTGAACGGCAAGACGGGCGAGGTGATGCTGGTGGATGACTACGGCCACCATCCGACCGAGGTGGACGCCACCATCAAGGCGGCGCGCGCCGGCTGGCCGGATAAACGCCTGGTCATGGTGTTCCAGCCGCACCGGTATACCCGCACCCGCGATTTATATGAGGATTTCGCCAACGTGCTGTCCGGGGTGGATGTGTTGCTGATGCTGGATGTCTATCCCGCCGGCGAGTCGCCAATTCCGGGCGCCGACAGCCGCTCATTGTGCCGGACCATCCGTGGACGGGGAAAGATCGACCCCATCATGGTGCCGGACATGGAGTCGCTGCCGGAAATGCTGGCGCTGGCGTTGCAGGATAATGATCTGGTGCTGATGCAGGGCGCCGGAACCGTAGGCAAAATCGCGCGCAAAGTGGCCGATAACCATTTGCAGCCCCGACCAATCGCAGAGGGACGACATGCCTGATAACAACCATCCGCCGGGCGGCGTTTTCGTCAACCACCGCGTGCCGTTGCGGCCCGCAGATAGCGTGGCGGGCTGATATATGTCCCAGGCAGCGATAAACATCCGCAGCCGCGAGGCTGAAAGCGCCGCCACAGGGCGCAGCAACGGCGGCCAGCTGGCGGGGCTGATATTCCTGATGATGGTGCTCGCCACCATCGTCTGGGGCGGCTGGATGGTGGTCGGCTGGATGAAAGACGCGCATCGTCTGCCGCTTTCCCGGCTGGTGGTTACCGGACAACGTTATTACACCACCAACGATGATATCCGCCAGGCGATACTGGCGCTGGGCGCGCCGGGCACGTTTATGACCCAGGACGTCAATGTCATCCAGCAGCAGATAGAACGGCTGCCGTGGATCAAGCAGGCCAGCGTGCGCAAGCAGTGGCCCGATGAACTCAAAATCCACCTGGTGGAATATGTACCGGTGGCGCGCTGGAACGATTTGCATATGCTGGACGCCAGCGGCAAGGCCTTCAGCGTTCCCGCCGAGCGTATCGGCAACCAGCCCATGCCGATGCTGTACGGACCGGAAGGCAGCGAACAGGATGTGCTGACGGGTTACCGCACCATGAATGAAGTGATGACCGCCCATAAATTTCAGTTAAAAACGGTCAGTATGAGCGCACGGCACTCCTGGCAGCTGACGCTTGCGGATGATATCCGGCTGGAATTGGGCCGCGACGACCGGGCCCGGCGTTTGCAGCGCTTTATCGGGATTTATCCGGTGCTACTCCAGCAGGCCCGGACCGATAACAAACGCATCAGCTATGTGGATTTGCGCTATGACGCGGGAGTCGCGGTAGGCTGGGCGCCGGCGTTTATCGATCAGCAGCAAAATAGTATTTCGCAACAGAATCAGGTACAGGCTAAATAATAATGATCAAGTCGACGGACAGAAAACTGGTAGTTGGACTGGAGATCGGTACGGCAAAGGTCGCCGCATTGGTAGGGGAAGTTCTGCCCGATGGCATGGTCAATATTATCGGGGTGGGCAGCTGCCCTTCCCGGGGTATGGATAAAGGCGGCGTAAACGATCTCGAATCGGTGGTGAAATGCGTCCAGCGCGCCATCGATCAGGCCGAGCTGATGGCGGATTGCCAAATCTCCTCGGTTTACCTGGCATTATCCGGCAAGCATATAAGTTGCCAGAACGAAATAGGGATGGTTCCTATTTCAGAAGAAGAAGTTACGCAGGAAGATGTGGAGAATGTGGTGCATACCGCCAAATCCGTGCGGGTGCGCGACGAACACCGGATTTTGCATGTGATACCCCAGGATTATGCCATCGACTACCAGGAAGGCATCAAAAATCCGGTCGGTTTATCCGGCGTGCGCATGCAGGCTAAGGTTCATCTGATAACCTGCCATAATGATATGGCGAAGAACATTGTTAAAGCCGTCGAGCGCTGCGGCCTGAAAGTGGATCAGCTGATTTTCGCCGGCCTGGCGTCCAGCTACGCGGTACTGACCGAGGACGAGCGCGAACTTGGCGTCTGCGTGGTGGATATCGGCGGCGGCACCATGGATATCGCGGTCTATACCGCGGGCGCCCTGCGGCATACCAAGGTGATACCGTACGCCGGCAACGTGGTGACCAGCGATATCGCCTATGCCTTCGGTACGCCGCCGGCTGACGCTGAGGCCATCAAGGTGCGCCACGGCTGCGCCCTGGGCTCGGCGGTCAGCAAAGACGAAACCGTCGAAGTCCCAAGCGTTGGCGGCCGTCCGCCGCGCAGTCTGCAACGGCAGACCCTGGCGGAAGTGATTGAGCCGCGTTATACGGAATTATTGAACCTGGTGAACGACGAAATCCTGCAACTGCAGGAGCAGCTTCGCCAGCAAGGGGTTAAGCATCATCTGGCCGCCGGTATCGTGTTAACCGGCGGCGCGGCGCAAATCGACGGCCTGGCGGCCTGCGCCCAACGGGTGTTCCATACGCAGGTGCGTATTGGACAACCGCTGAATATTACCGGTCTGACGGATTATGCGCAGGCACCGTACTATTCTACCGCTGTCGGGTTATTGCATTACGGTAAAGAGTCTCATTTGAGCGGTGAGATTGAAGTGGAAAAACGTACCTCGGTAAGCAACTGGGTCAAACGCATCAGCAGCTGGCTGAGGAAAGAGTTTTAATTGTTTACTTGCGGGGTCATGCTGTGCAGGCGGCTGGCTCCGATGCGACAGGCACAAAACGGAGAGAAACTATGTTTGAACCTATGGAATTAACCAACGACGCGGTGATTAAAGTCATCGGCGTCGGCGGCGGCGGCGGCAACGCCGTTGAGCATATGGTGCGCGAACGCATCGAAGGCGTGGAATTTTTTGCGGTCAACACCGATGCCCAGGCATTGCGTAAAACCGCGGTCGGCCAGACCATCCAGATTGGCGGCGGCATCACCAAAGGTCTGGGAGCGGGCGCCAATCCCGAGGTGGGTCGCAATTCCGCCGAGGAAGATCGCGAAGCGCTGCGCGCGGCGCTGGAAGGCGCGGATATGGTGTTTATCGCGGCCGGCATGGGCGGCGGCACCGGCACCGGGGCTGCGCCCGTGGTGGCGGAAGTGGCCAAGGAATTGGGCATTTTGACCGTGGCCGTGGTGACCAAGCCGTTTAATTTCGAAGGCAAGAAGCGCATGGCGTTTGCCGAGCAGGGGATCGCCGAGCTGTCCAAGCACGTGGACTCGCTTATCACCATCCCCAACGACAAATTGCTCAAGGTGCTCGGACGCGGTATTTCGCTGCTGGACGCCTTCGGCGCCGCCAACGACGTACTGAAAGGCGCGGTGCAGGGTATCGCGGAATTGATCACCCGTCCCGGTCTGATGAACGTCGACTTCGCCGACGTGCGCACCGTCATGTCCGAAATGGGCTATGCCATGATGGGCTCGGGCGTTGCCTGCGGCGAAGATCGCGCGGAAGAAGCGGCTGAAATGGCGATATCCAGCCCGCTGCTGGAAGATATCGATTTGTCCGGCGCGCGCGGCGTACTGGTCAATATCACCGCCGGCTTCGACCTGCGTCTGGATGAGTTCGAAACCGTGGGTAACACTATCCGCGCGTTCGCCTCCGACAACGCGACCGTGGTCATCGGCACCTCCCTTGACCCGGATATGAACGACGAGCTGCGTGTGACGGTCGTGGCCACCGGTATCGGCATGGACAAGCGTCCTGAAATTACCCTGGTGACCAATAAGCAAAACAGCCAGCCGATAATGGAAAACCGCTATCAGCAGCATAATCACGGCATGTCGCCCATACAGCAAGAGCAGAAAATTGCGGCCAAGGCGGTCAACGAGCAAAACTCGCAGGCCGGCAAGGAACCCGATTACCTGGATATCCCGGCGTTTTTGCGCAAGCAGGCCGACTAAATCAGACGAAATTGGGAATCTCCGCTCTTTGTGCTAAACTGCCCCACCGACGTTAGCCTATAATGTGTCGGTGGTATGGATAACATTGCGAGATAAACTGATGATCAAACAGCGGACACTGAAACGTATTGTGCAGGCCACAGGCGTTGGTTTACATACCGGTAAAAAGGTAAAACTGACCCTGCGCCCTGCATCGGCTAACACCGGGGTCATCTATCGCCGCACGGATTTGAATCCTCCGGTGGACTTCCCGGCGGATGCTAAATCGGTGCGGGATACCATGCTTTGCACGTGTCTGGTCAATGAGCATGATGTTCGTATCTCCACCGTCGAACATCTTAACGCCGCATTGGCAGGTTTGGGCATCGACAACATCATCGTTGAAGTCAATGCGCCTGAAATTCCTATTATGGACGGCAGCGCCAGCCCCTTTGTCTATCTGCTGATGGACGCCGGAATCGAGGAGCTTAACTGCGCCAAGAAATTCCTGCGCATCAAGGACAAGGTTCGCGTTGAAGATGGCGATAAATGGGCTGAACTGACGCCGTTTAATGGTTTCAAGCTCGATTTTACCATTGATTTCAAACATCCTGCGATCGATGCAAGCTCGCAACGTTATTGCCTGAATTTTTCCGCCGAGTCTTTCGTGCGGCAAATCAGCCGCGCGCGCACCTTCGGGTTTATGCGCGACATCGAATACCTCCAGTCCCGGGGCCTGTGCCTGGGCGGTAGTTTCGATTGCGCCATCGTGGTTGATGATTATAAAGTGCTGAACGAAGATGGGCTGCGTTTTGAGGATGAGTTTGTCCGCCACAAAATGCTCGACGGTATCGGCGATCTGTATATGTGCGGCCACAATATCATTGGTTCGTTTACGGCGTTCAAGCCGGGCCATGCATTAAATAACAAATTGCTGCAGACCGTCCTGGCCCGCCAGGAAGCCTGGGAAATGGTGACCTTCGAAGACGAAGCCGAAATGCCGCTGGCATTTGCCGCGCCCTCGTTTGTGATTGCCTGACGCACGGGTATTTAGCGCTCTAACGGACTGTTATTTCCCACGACGGGTGGGGTTGGCACCTTCTCCGGCCAGCCCTGCCAGCCGTTCGAGCAGCTTTTGCAGCTTCTCGGGGCTGCGGGCCGCCAGGTGGCGAATCGCCTCGGCGCTCTGCGGGCTTAGCCTGCGTCTTTTTATGTCCTCCCCCTGATCCTTTATCTGCCGCTCGCTGCTGTTTTGCGTGATCAAATGCCCTTTTGTTGCCAGTGTCGGGTTAATCCTGATGTCGATGGATGACAATGATGGTAGAATCTGCGCTCGTAAAGCGGATAATAACCGTGATTGTTCATAGCGTAACCTCATCATCCAACTGGCATTGGCGGTTTCAAGCACCAATACCCCTTGCCTGAAATTGGCTACGCGACACCAGGGTTTCATCGGCGCGGGAAGCAGCGCGGCCACTGCCTGGTTCAGCTTTAACAGCGCCACGGCGCGTTGCTGGATTTGCTGCAGGGTCTGGCGCTCCGGCGTCGCAAGAACAGTAAACAGGGTATCAATGGATTGTGGACGACTGTCGCGCATAACAACTCCGGCGGAATGCATTAAGTAATGGGTATTTTAAATTGTTGGCGACAATTTGGCAGACGTTATTTCTGGCCGCATCTCCTGTTGGGGATGGTCGCGGCCGGCTTTGGCGTGCCTTATGCCCTCAACAGCGGGCAGGAGCAGGCGCAGCTGGCCAATACCCTGCCAAGCCTGAGCCGGCAAAACGCCTGTCACGCCGGCTTTACCCACCTGGCCCTGCTGAAGGACGCGCAGCGCCGTCCGTCGTTTACGGTGGATTATTGGCATCAGCATGCCATTCGCACGGTCATCCGCCATTTGTCCATTGCCTGGGTGGCGCAGCACGCCGGCGTTCCTGCATTGACGGCGGACAATGCCGCCCCGTTAAACCTACAGCGCCAGGTCCTGTTAAGCTCCCTTAGCGCCCTGCTGACCCACGAGCCCAAGCTGCCGGCCGTCATTCGTCATATCGCCCGGGCGGACTACCGGCCCGTTATCGATCATCGTACAGGAATTCGCCTGGCGCAGGTACAGGGAATTCGCGCCGGACCCCTCCGCCTCAGCTAACCGTATATCACGGACTTTTTATACCCCTTACGCATCTATTGGCCGCTGCCTGATAATCAGCGCCGGCCGTGACGAGATTTAAATAATTATGTTATCTAAACTGCTTACAAAAGTTTTTGGTAGTCGCAACGATCGTACCCTGCGTCGCATGAGCAAAACCGTTGAACTGATTAACCGGATGGAGCCGGAGCTGGAAAAGCTGAGCGACGCGCAGCTGGCCGCCAAGACCGTGGAGTTCCGCGCCCGTCTTGAGAAGGGCGAAAGCGTCGACAGCTTACTGCCGGAATCCTTTGCCGTGGTGCGCGAGGCCAGTAAACGCGTCTTCGGCATGCGCCACTTCGATGTCCAGCTACAGGGCGGCATGGTGCTTAACGACCGCTGCATCGCGGAAATGCGCACCGGTGAAGGTAAAACGCTGACCGCCACCCTGCCGGCGTACCTGAACGCCCTGAGCGGCAGGGGCGTCCATGTGGTCACGGTCAATGACTACCTGGCCCAGCGCGATGCCGAAAACAACCGTCCGCTGTTTGAATTCCTCGGGCTGACCGTCGGCATCAACCTGCCGAATATGCCGGCTCCGGCCAAACGCGCCGCCTATGCCGCCGATATTACCTATGGCACCAATAACGAATACGGTTTCGATTACCTGCGCGACAACATGGCGTTCAGTCCGGAAGAGCGCGTACAGCGCAAACTGCACTACGCGCTGGTGGATGAGGTCGACTCCATCCTTATCGATGAAGCCCGTACGCCGCTGATTATCTCAGGCCCGGCGGAAGACAGCTCCGAAATGTATATCCGGGTGGATAAACTCATTCCCCACCTGATCCGCCAGGATAAAGAAGACTCCGACTCGTTCCAGGGCGAGGGGCATTTTTCGGTGGATGAAAAATCACGCCAGGTCAATCTCACCGAGCGCGGCCTGGTGCTGATTGAAGAACTGATGGTCCAGGCCGGTATTATGGAAGAGGGCGAGTCGCTCTATTCCCCGGCCAATATCATGCTGATGCATCACGTCACCGCCGCGCTGCGCGCCCACGTGCTGTTCTCGCGCGATGTGGACTATATCGTCAAGGACGGCGAGGTGATCATCGTCGACGAACATACCGGCCGCACCATGCCGGGACGCCGCTGGTCCGACGGGCTGCACCAGGCGGTGGAGGCCAAGGAGCATGTGGCGATCCAGAACGAAAACCAGACGCTGGCCTCCATCACGTTCCAGAATTACTTCCGCCTGTATGAAAAACTGGCCGGCATGACCGGTACCGCCGATACCGAGGCCTTTGAATTCAGCTCGATCTATAAGCTCGATACTATCGTGGTGCCGACCAACCGGCCGATGATCCGCAAGGATTTACCGGATCTGGTCTATATGACCGAAAAAGAAAAGATCGACGCCATCATCGATGATATCAAGGCCTGCTCCGCCAAAGGGCAGCCGGTGCTGGTGGGGACCATTTCCATCGAAAAATCCGAAGTGGTGTCGCGCGAGCTGGAAAAAGCCGGCATCGAGCATAAGGTGCTGAACGCTAAATTCCATGCCATGGAAGCGGATATCGTGGCCCAGGCCGGTTCGCCCTTTGCCGTGACCATCGCCACCAACATGGCCGGTCGCGGTACGGATATCGTGCTCGGCGGCAGCTGGCAGGCGGAGATTTCCCACCTGGAGAACCCGAGCGAAGAGGACATCGCCGCAATCAAAGCCGCCTGGCAGATTCGCCACGACGCGGTGCTGGCCTCCGGCGGCCTGCATATCATCGGTACCGAACGCCATGAATCGCGCCGTATCGATAACCAGCTGCGCGGCCGTTCCGGCCGTCAGGGCGACGCCGGCTCCTCGCGTTTCTACCTGTCGATGGAAGATGCCCTGATGCGTATCTTCGCGTCCGACCGCGTCACCGGCATGATGCGCAAGCTGGGCATGAAACCGGGCGAGGCCATCGAGCATCCTTGGGTGACCAAGGCTATCGCCAATGCGCAGCGCAAGGTGGAAAGCCGCAACTTCGACATCCGTAAACAGCTGCTGGAATACGATGACGTCGCCAACGACCAGCGCCGGGCTATCTATAGCCAGCGCAACGAACTGCTGGATGTGGCCGATATCAGCGAGACCATTATCAGCATCCGCGAGGACGTGCTGAAAACCGTGCTCGACAATCATATCCCGCCGCAGTCCCTGGAAGAAATGTGGGACGTGCCGGGACTGGAAAAACGGCTGAAGGACGATTTCGATCTGGATATGCCGATTGCGGAATGGCTGGATAAAGAGCCCGGCCTGCACGAGGAAACCCTGCGCGAGCGCATCCTGGAACAAACGCTGGAACAGTATAAGCGTAAAGAGGAGGTGGTCGGCACCGAGATGATGCGCAGCTTTGAAAAAGGCGTGATGCTGCAAACGCTTGATTCCTTATGGAAAGAACATCTGGCTGCGATGGACTATCTGCGCCAGGGTATCCATCTGCGTGGTTACGCCCAGAAAGATCCCAAGCAGGAATACAAGCGTGAATCTTTCGCCATGTTTGCCGCCATGCTGGAATCGCTGAAATATGAAGTCATCAGCACCCTGAGCAAGGTCCAGGTGCGCATGCCCGAGGAAGTGGAAGCCCTGGAGCAGCAGCGTCGTGAAGAGGCGGAGCGCCTGGCGCGCCAGCAGCAGCTTAGCCACCAGCCCGAGCCGATGCTTGCCGACGTGGGTGCCTTGGCCAACACGCCGGTGCATGAGGGACGCAAGGTCGGGCGCAACGATCCGTGCCCCTGCGGTTCCGGTAAAAAATATAAGCAATGCCACGGCAAATTACAGCAATAATATAATAGTGATAGGCTAGGGACGCTGTCGCCTTAGGGTGACGGCGTTGAGCCGTGCTGAGATGATTTTATCGGAGTACCTGTGACAATAACTATTCGCACCATTGCCGTAGGCATTATCCGTAATGCGCAACAGCAGATCTTTATCGCCCAGCGGCCGGCGGACTCGCATATGGGCGGTTTCTGGGAATTCCCCGGCGGCAAAATGGAAGAGGGCGAAACCCCCGAGCAGGCGTTAAAACGGGAACTGCTGGAAGAGACCGGCATCAGGGTCGAACGGGCCGAACTGCTGGCCACCAGCCAGCACCAGTTTGCCGATCGGGATATGGCCTTCTATTTTTTCCTGGTCGAGGACTGGCAAGGCACGCCGTACGGCAAAGAGGGACAGCCGGTGCGCTGGTGCCCCCAGGCGGAACTGCGGGCCGATGAATTCCCGCCCGCCAATGCGTCAATCATCCGCCAGCTTATCGCCGCGACCTGACCTGCATCCGGCCCCGCCCCGGGGCCATATCACTTTCAGCGCTGATCTTCGCTCCAGTCTTCGCTATCGGTAAGCTGCGTATCGCTGGGGATAATTTTTTCCTCATCGGCCCACTCGCCGAGATCAATCAGCTGGCAGCGTTTACTGCAAAAAGGCCGGAACTTGCTCTGCGCAGTCCACTCAACGTCCGCGCCGCAGGTGGGGCAGTTTACTACCATGATATCGTCACTCAATGTTAACTCCTGAAACCTTGCAAATCGGGTCGGCTGTCACGCCAACCGGTGCTCGACCCGTTATCTTAACGCAATTGATCAACAGCAGGCCAATTCAAAGGACAAACGGTTCGGCACCACGCCGTTTTCGCTGTCCAGGGATAAGAACCGGATGGCGTAGCGGGTTTTATGGCCGGAAACCTGCGGGTAAAGCTGGGACACCAGCGGGATGCGCATACGCAGCAAATCGGCGTCCTCGGCGTTATCCTGGAAAAAGCCGTTCAGGCTGATCTGGTTTTTAAAGGGTTCCGAATGCCGGACCAAATCCAGCGTAATGGTTAATGCGCTGTGCAGCGGGTCAAATGTTTTCAGCCACAGATTCACCTGCTGATCGCGCACGGTCTGCGGCAGATGAAGCCAGATATGCAGGCCGGGCAAATCAAAGCTGCAGCAGCCGCCGGGAATGGACAGGCGCTGGCGCACCGAGCCGATTAAACGGTCCTCGCGTACCGCCTGTCCCAGGCGCGGCGCGGCCATCAATACTGCGGCGCACTGTTTGAGTTCGCTGCGCAGCGCCCTGACGCGCTCACTGTCGACGCCGGGCACGCCGTCCCACTGCAGCATTTTCTGCTGCTGGCGGTCCAGTTCCTTGAGCATTTCAGTGCGTACATCGCCACGCTCAAGCACATCCAGCAAATCGGAGACGCTGCGAAAAAACGGCAACGCGCTTGAGATGTCAGTCAACGTCGGATAGTTATACAGTTGCTGCAGTAAAAATTCCAAACGCAGCCAGGTGCGCATTTTTTCATTTAACGGATGCTCAAACAGCACCGTGGTCGAGTAGACGTCACTCATTTTAATTCATCCTGTCGGGTTGCTGATGCCGCAAGCTGAAGGTAACGGCGGTGCAGTTTTGCCACCTCGGCCGTTAGCGCTTCGGGACGCCCGCTATTATCTATAATATCGTCGGCACAGGCCAGACGCTGTTGGCGTGAAACCTGCGCGGCAAGAATGCTTTTGACCTGGTCGGGGCTGATGCCGTCGCGGCTTAGGGTGCGGGCAATCTGGATCTCTGTCGGCACATCGACCACCAGTACCCGGTCCGCCTGGGACTGCAATTGGTTTTCAATTAACAGCGGCACCACCCATAATACGTAATGTCCATCGGCGCGGGCCAGTTGTTGCCGGGTTTCTTGTTGGATAAGCGGATGCAGCAAACGGTTAAGCCAGTCCTTGTCGGCGGGTGAACTGAACACGCGCTGGCGCAGCAATGCGCGGTCAAGTCGTCCGTCGGGCAGCAGGATCCTGGCGCCAAAACGGGCCTGTATGGCACGCAGCGCGTCGCTGCCCGGTTCTACAACCTGGCGGGCGATAACATCGGCGTCGACAATCGTGGCACCCAGTGCGGCGAAGGCATTGGCCACGGTACTTTTGCCACTGCCGATTCCCCCTGTTAATGCAACAATATAACGCATACAGTCTACTGACTCCTTACTGTATTCCTTTCTGCCCGTTTGCAGGTAAATTGCTACGATTGTAGCGTATATCGGGCGGTTTTCGCAGTCTTGCCGTAAGAATAATCCGGCGTATGATACCGTCACTGGAATTGGCATTCTGTACCCGAAACTTATAAGCGACCCGTCGCCATTGACCAGGAAAAACCGTTATGCGTATTGAAGAAGATATCAAGTTAGGTTTTAAAGACGTCTTGATCCGCCCCAAGCGTTCTACCCTCAAGAGCCGCTCCGACGTCGAACTGCAGCGTGACTTTACCTTTAAGCACCCCGGGTGCTCCTGGTCGGGCGTGCCCATCATCGCCGCCAATATGGACACCGTCGGCACCTTTCGCATGGCGGAAGCCCTGGCATCCTTTGATGTCGTGACCGCGGTGCATAAACATTATAGCGTGGAGCAATGGCGCGCTTTTGTTGCGCGGGCCCCTGAATCGGTATTGCGGCATGTCATGGTCTCGACCGGCACCTCGGAAGCGGACTTCGTGAAAATGAAGCATATCCTGGCCCTGTCGCCGTTATTGACCTTTATCTGCATCGACGTGGCGAACGGCTATTCCGAGCATTTCGTTAATTTTGTGCAAAAAGCGCGCGCGGCCTGTCCCAATAATGTCATCTGCGCCGGCAACGTGGTCACCGGTGAAATGGTGGAGGAATTGATCCTGTCTGGCGCCGATATCGTCAAGGTGGGTATAGGACCGGGCTCGGTATGCACCACCCGCGTCAAGACCGGCGTAGGGTACCCGCAATTGTCGGCGGTGATTGAATGCGCGGACGCCGCCCATGGCTTAAGCGGCCAGATTGTCAGCGACGGCGGCTGCTCGGTGCCGGGCGACGTGGCGAAAGCCTTCGGCGGCGGGGCGGACTTTGTCATGCTGGGCGGCATGCTGGCCGGCCATGACGAATGCGAGGGCACGCTGGTGGAGGAAAACGGCGAAAAATTCATGCTGTTTTACGGCATGAGCTCCGAGTCGGCCATGAACCGCCATGTGGGCGGCGTGGCGCAGTACCGGGCGGCGGAAGGTAAAACCGTCAAGCTGCCGCTGCGCGGGCCGGTCGAACACTCCATACGCGATATCCTGGGCGGATTGCGCTCGGCCTGTACCTATGTCGGCGCGTCCCGCTTGAAAGAACTGACCAAACGCACCACCTTTATCCGCGTGGCCGAGCAGGAAAACCAGGTGTTTACCCAGCTGTAGCCTGTTGCGGTCCTATAGATGGCTATCATGCGAATGATAGCCATCCTGCGGCCCCACGCCTTAAGTCTGCATCCGCCTGCCTCAGATCCGGTCCGGCGTGTTCCTGCGTATTACCATCCCATCACCGGGACGGCGTCAGCCGTGGCCAAACAGATCGCCCATTTGCAGCAGCGGCAGATAAAGCGCCATCACCAGCGCGCACACCAGAGCGCCCATGATCAACAGCAGCAGGGGTTCGGCCAGCTGCGCCAGCGCGTCGGCGCGCCGTTGCGCCTGTTCCTCATGCATGCTGGCCAGCCGGCGGAATACCTCGTCCAGCGTGCCGGAAAACTCGCCGGTCTTGATAAGCTGGTGGCAATGGCGCGGGAACAGGCGATGGCGATAAAATGCCTGATGCAGCGCATATCCCCGCTGGATATGCCGCCGTAATTGCAGCGCCGCCTCGCGGTACAAGGGATGGCCGAGGGTGCGCGCGGCAATCTCCAGGCCATTATCCAGCGGCACGCCGGCCGGATGGGTCATGGCCAATGTCTGGAACAACTGGTAGAGCGCGTGATGACGCAGCAGCGTCCCCACCGCGGGCAAATATAACACCCCCGCCTGGAGGCGCCGCCGCCATCGGTCATGGTAATGGCAGAACCGCCGGTAAACCAGGGACAGCAGCGCTACCCCGGCAAGCAATGCCGGCGCATGCTCTTCCACGCCTGCCGCCGCGGCCAGCAGGCAGCGGGTCGGCCAGGGCAGGGGCAGATTGATGGCGGCATAGAGCCGGGAGAATTCCGGCAGAATCCATGCCAGGAGCAACCCCATGACCATCGTTGCCATCAGCAGGATAAACGCCGGATAGCGCAGCGCGCCCGTCACTTTTTTTGTTAACCTGCCGAGCCGTTCCTCATGGTCGGCGAGCGCCAGGCAGCAGCGATCCAGCCGGCCGGTCAGCTCGCCGAGCGCCATCATGGCGCAATAAACCGGTGGGAAGACCTGGGGAAAGTCGGCCAGGGCCTGGGACAGGGTGTGGCCCTGCTCGATCTTTTCGCCCAGCAGGCGCAGCAGGCACCGCCAGCCGGCGCGCGGGTGATCTTCCGCCAGCAGCTCCAGACTCTCGCGCAGCGGCAGCCCCGCGCCGAGCAGCGTCGCCAATTGGGCGGTCAGCGCGGCAAGCTGATGCCTGCGCCAATAGCCGGCCCCCAGATAGCCGGCGGTACGCAGGTGAAACGGTTGCAGATCCCGGCGGATCAACTGCCGGCGCGCCGAGGTTTTATCCCGCCCGAGGATCTGCCCGGCACAGGCTTCCCCGGCGGAGGTAACGCCGCGCCAGGAGTAAAGCCAGAAGCCGGTCATGCCGGTTCACCCAGTACCCGCGCCAGCTCATCAAGGGAGGTCACTCCCCGCGCCGCCAATACCAGGCCCGCGCGCCAAAGTCCCGAGGGACCTGGCCGGCCTTTGCGGTTGAACGCCGCGTCGTTCATGGCGCGCCCTGCCGCCTGTGCGGCATTGCATGGGCCGCTTTGGCGACTTTCCCCGGGGTACGCACCGTCATGGGGGGAGGGCTGCGCCGGCAACAAATGAAAAATGCCGCGCCGGCCGGCATAACCCTGGTGGCACTGTTCGCAACCCACGGCATGCCATTGACGGCGAGGCGCCCAGCCCGGCGGCAGCCGCAGCGCCGTTTGTTCCGGCGCGCCTGCCTCGCGGCGGCATAGCGGGCAGAGCTGCCTGACCAGCCGCTGCGCCATCACCAGCAGCAGGGCGGAGCGCGCCAGCTCGGCGTCCAGCCCGAACTGGCTAAGACGGGCCACGGCATCCGCGGCGGAGCGGGTATGCAGGGTTGCCAGTACCAAATGACCGGTCTGGGCGGCGTTAACCGCCATGGCGGCGGTCGCGCGATCGCGGATTTCACCCACCATGACCACATCGGGATCCTGGCGGAGCAGGGCGCGCAGCAACGCCGGAAAATCCAGCCTGGCCTTGGCGTTGACCTGGCATTGGGTCATGCCCGGCAGCGACATTTCCACCGGATCCTCCACGCTGCAAATATTCAGCCTGTCGCGCGCCAGGGTATTCAGCGCGCTGTAAAGCGTCATGGTTTTACCGCTGCCGGTCGGCCCCGTGAGCAGAATCAATCCCTGGGGACGGTGCAGCAGGCGCAGGAACCGCCGGCGCAGGGCCGCCGGCATGCCCAGTCGCTCCAGGGCGAGATCTTCCGGCGCCCCGCGCAACAGACGCAGCACCAGCTTCTCGCCGCGCAGCGTCGGCAGTGTGGAGAGCCGGCACGAGCAGTGCCTGTCAGGCGGTCCGAAGACAAATTGCCCGTCCTGGGGCAGGCGCCGCTCGGCGATATCCAGCCGGGCCATCATCTTTAAGCACACCAGCAGGCGCGCAGCAAGTATTGGCATGCAATGGGCGCTTTCCCGCAGCAGGCCGTCTACGCGCAACCGGATGCGATACTCGGCCGCGCCCGTGGGTTCGATATGGATATCCGACGCCTTGAGCGCTTGTGCCTGGTTGAGCAGCGCGTCGATATAATCCCGCAGCGCCGTGTCATCGTAGGTTGCCGTCACCCGCTACTCCTCCGCGCCATCCATGTGAAACAGCGCCTGGCAAGGCCCGAGCAGATGCCGGGCGTTCTCCATGGCGCGGCAGTCGCTGCCCCAGCGCAGCCCGTCGCCGTGCCGTTTGGGCGTCAAGGCCAGGGTCAGGCCCTTCAGCGCCTGTCTGCCGGTCAGGCTGATGACGCCGTCCTGCACCGTGACCCGGTCGACATAACGCGAGGCCATGCCCTCGGGTATGCCGTCCTGGCCCGCCTGGCACTCCCGGACCTCGCCGCGCTGCAACGCGCACAGCTCCACCGCCGATTTATAGGGGGCCAGCATCTGCAGCATATCCGTCATGGCGGCTTTATCCAGATAGCGCTGGTAGCCGGGCAGGCCGATAGCGCTGAGCATGGCGATAATGGCGATTACCACCATTAATTCCACCAAGGTAAATCCCTGTTGATTAAACATGCGTTTCCCTCGCAGCCGATCCTGCCCCGACCTTACCGGCAACGCCTTCGGCCGGCCAGCGGCGGGTCGCCATACGGGATAAAGGTTGGCAAAAAAAACGCGATGAGTGACCTGAGGTTTAGGAATTTTGCGTAGGATGCCGCAAAATTAAGGATAAGGAGGGGGGAAAGGCCTTCGGAGATGACCGAAGGCCTGTGGTATGGGATGCCCGGCTACTGGAACCGCATCGACAAGTCCAGCGCGCGGATATGTTTGGTCAGCGCGCCCACGGAGATATAGTCCACCCCGGTTTGGGCAAATTCACGGAGCGTGTCCAGCGTGACATTGCCCGAGACTTCCAGCAGGGCGCGCTTTTGTGTGGCCGCCACCGCCCGCTGCATATCGGCCGGCGTAAAATTATCCAGCATGATGATATCGGCGCCGGCGTCCAGCGCCTGGCGCAGCTCGTCCAGGGTTTCCACTTCCACCTCCACCGGCACATCGTCGCGCAGGGCCAGTGCGTTGGCCACCGCGTTGGCGATAGAGCCGGCGGCGATGATATGGTTTTCCTTGATCAGGAAGGCGTCCGCCAGCCCCAGGCGGTGATTGCCGCCGCCGCCGCACAGCACGGCGTATTTCAGCGCGGTGCGCAGGCCGGGCAGCGTCTTGCGGGTATCGAGCAGTTGGGTCCCGGTGCCGGCCAGAAGATCAACGTAACGTTTGACCTCGCTGGCCACCCCGGACAGCGTCTGCACAAAATTCAGCGCGGTGCGCTCGCCGGTGAGCAGCAGATGCGCGGGGCCGCTTAAACGGCACAGCGGCTGGTTGACGCGGATCGCATCGCCGTCCTGTACCTGCCACGCGACGGAAACACCGCCGCCGAGCTGGGCAAAGACTTCCTCAAGCCAGCGCTGGCCGCAGAAAATACCGTTTTCCCGGGTGATGATAACCGCGCTGGCCTCGCTCTCCTGCCCAAGCAAACGGGCGGTGATATCGGCTTTGGCGTCGGTGGTGCCGCCCAGGTCTTCGCGCAGGGCCTGGGTGACGGATAAGGGGATATCATGCTGAATACGCTCAAGCAATTCGGCCCGGCGGCGTTCGACGTTATAACGGCGTGTCGGCATAAAAAACTCCGAAATAGCGGATAAAGGGAATCGGAGAAACATGCTACTCTGTTGCTGGGATAAGTACCACCGCCGGTCTGCGCGAGGTGAATAATGCGGTTGGAAAATGGCTGGGTGCCGGGGGTCAGGCACGTGTTGTCGCCGCATTGCGATGAGCGGCCCGCGCACGAGGCGCCATCGCTATTGGTCGTGCATAATATCAGCCTGCCGCCGGGCCGCTTCGGCGGCGGGGATATCGACCGGCTCTTTACCGGCACGCTCGATCCCGCGGCGCATCCCTTTTTCCGCCAGGTTTATCAGTTGCGGGTTTCCGCGCACTGCCTGATTCGCCGCGACGGCGAAATTGTCCAGTACGTGCCGTTTGATAAACGCGCCTGGCATGCGGGCGTATCGACGTTCGACGGCCGGGAACGCTGCAATGATTTTTCCATTGGTATCGAGCTTGAAGGCACCGATAATATCCCTTACACCGACGCGCAGTACCACCGGCTGGCCGCGCTGACCGCCTTGTTGATGCGGCATTATCCGATTACGCCGGCGCGCATTACCGGCCATAGCGCTATCGCCCCGGCGCGTAAAACCGATCCCGGGCCGTCGTTTCGGTGGCAACATTACCTGCGGCTGGTTGCTGCGCGCTGCGGGGACATAAAGAAGGAGAGTCAGGGTTCATGACGCTGTTTACGCTACTATTGGTCTTGGCCTGGGAACGCCTGTTCAAGCAGGGCGAGCACTGGCAGCTGGATCACCATCTGGAACGGGTGTTTGTCCGCATCCGTCATGCCTCCCTGGCCCTGACCGTTTTAATGGCCCTGGGCTGGATGATTATCGTGGCGCTGTGCCTGCGGCTGCTGGCTAACTGGTTTTTTGGCGTGCCGTTGCTGGTGTTGTGGATCATCATTTCCCTGTTATGCATCGGCGCCGGCGGCATCCGTAAGCACTATCGGGCCTATTTGCGGGCCGCGGCCGCCAGCGACGGCCACGCCTGCGACGCCATGAGCGAAGAACTGGCCCTGATCCACGGCCTGCCGGTGGATTGCGATAAAGAGGAGCGTCTGCGCGAACTGCAGAACGCCCTGTTGTGGATAAACTTCCGTTTTTACCTGGCGCCGCTGTTCTGGCTGGTGGTCGGCGGCCCGTACGGTCCGGTGGCGCTGGCCGGCTATGCTTTCCTGCGCGCGTACCAAACCTGGATGGCGCGCCGCTCCACGCCACTCAAGCGCGCGCGTTCCGGCATCGATATGCTGTTGCACTGGCTGGACTGGATTCCGGTGCGTCTGGCGGGGGTGGCCTACGCGCTGCTGGGACACGGTGAAAAAGCGCTGCCCGCATGGTTTGCGTCCCTGGCGGATGTGCATACCGGCCAATATCAGGTATTAACCCGGCTGGCACAGTTCTCGCTGGCGCGGGAACCGCATCTGGACGACGTGCTGACGCCGCGCGCGGCGGTATCGCTGGCGAAAAAAATCACCCAGGTGATTGTGGTGGTGGTGGCGCTGCTGACCATCTACGGCGCGCTGGTTTAACGCCGTCAGCGCCACCGCCCGGCGTGGTTATCCGCCCGGCTAACCCGCGGTGTCCGCCGGTGGTTCGCCAAAGCGGGGCATGCCGTCCTCATCCCAGTCAAAGGCTTTAACCCGGGTATGCCGGTTGGGGTCGTACAACGGATCGCCGGTAATTTCCGTATACGGGCGGGCGTGATAGACCAGCACATCCTCGCCCCGTTCCCCAATGGTAAAGCTGTTATGGCCCGGCCCGAACTGCCGGTGTCGCCTATGGGTGCGGAACACCGGCTGCGGCAGCTTATGCCACTGCGCCGGGTCGGTAATATCGGCGTCGGCGTCGGCCCACAGCAAACCGATACAATAATTCTCGTCGGTGGCGCTGGCCGAATAGGTAATAAACAGCCGTCGCCCGTGGCGGATAAACGCCGGCCCCTCGTTAACCCAAAAACCGATGGTTTCCCACGGCAGTTCAGGACGACTAATCATCACCGGCGCGGTGTTAAGCGAGGTGGGCGTCGCCAGTTCGGCCAGGTAAAGATTGGAGTTGCCCCGAATAGCCGGATCTTTCTGCGCCCACAGGTAATAATGCTTGTCCCGGTGGACAAAATGCGTCGCATCCAGCGAAAAGGTATCGAGCGGCGTTATGATGCGGCCTTTTTCACGCCATCGCCCGGTTAATGGATTGTCATCGGCGCACTCCAGCGCAAACATACGATGCTGGAACAGCCCGTCGACAATGTCAGGCGTTTTGGCGGCGGCAAAATAAATAATCCATTTCCCGTCGATAACATGCAGTTCAGGCGCCCAGATCAGCGCGCTCATTTCGCCGGTGGCCGGCTTGCGCCATATCACCGCCGGCTCGGCCCGCGCCAGGCCGGCAAGCGTGGTCGCGCGGCGGATCTCCAGCCGGTCGTATTCCGGCACCGAGGCGATAAAATAGTAGTACCCGTCGTGATGGCGGTAGATAAAGGGGTCGGCGCGCTGCTCTATCAGTGGGTTCGGCCAATGTCCTTCGGTCATGATAGCGTCTCCTGTTTATTCTGCGGTTTACGGATGTTTGGTTTCCAGCAGGGAGTCCTCGCGCCAGGCGCCCAGTTCATGATAATTCTCCCGGCGTTTTTCCAGCTCGTCCTGGATTTGCCGCATCAGCCGCCGATCCACTTTCAGCAGCCTGACCACGCCCGCGGTGATAAGGTAACCGACGCCCGGGATCACGGTAAACAGCAGCACGATGCCCTGGACGGCGCCGGGACTTTGCGTGATGGCGTCACCGCGATAGCCATAGGCGGACAGGATAAAACCGACAAAGGCGCCGGCCACCGCCAGTCCGACCTTCAGGAAAAACAAATTACCGGAAAAGCTGATGCCGGTAATGCGTTTGCCGGTTTTCCACTCGCCGTAGTCATCGACGTCCGCCATGAGCGACCAGTGCAGCGGCGAGGGGATCTGGTGCAGGATATTGAGCAGGAAATACATCACCAGGATAAGCGTGGTCAGATGCGGATTAAGGAAATAGAAACCGCAGGAAAACAGCGCCAGGATAATATTGGTCCAGAAAAATACCTTCAGCTTGCAAAAGCGGTCGGTCAACGGTTTGGCCAGCCAACTGCCGATCATCATGCCCACGACCCCCAGGCTGATAAACATACTGGCGAACCCGGAGGTTTTATCCATGGCATAGGTCACGTAGTACATGGTGGCCGCCATGCGGATAAAACCGGGACAAACGTTAAAGAAGGTCAGCAGCAGAATGCGTACCCATTGGTCGTTTTTCCAGATATCGCGCAGATCGGCCTTCAGCGCGTCATGGGTCGGGATCGCCGGTTTAACGCGTTCGCGCACGGTGGCGAAACAGAATAAAAACATCAGGCAACCGATAATCGATAACACCGTCATCGCCCATTGAAACCCCTTGGCCCGGTTGCCGCCGCCAAACCAATCCACCATCGGCAGCAGGGTGAGCGAAATAATCAACGTCGCCACGCCAACCAGGATAAAACGCCAGGACTGGCAGGAGACCCGCTCCTGCGGATCGCTGGAAATCACCCCGCCGAGTGAACAGTAGGGAATATTAATGGCGGTGTAAATCAGCGACATCAGGAAATAGGTGGCGAAGGCATACACTACTTTGGCGCCGTAGCTCCAGTCCGGCGTGGTGTACATTAAAATGCTGAACACCGCGAACGGCACCGACAGCCACAGCAGATAAGGCCGGAACCGGCCCCATTTGGAGCGCGTGCGATCGGCGATGGCGCCCATGATCGGGTCGGTGACCGCGTCGATAATGCGCACCGACAGCAGCAATACGCCCACCAGGGCCGGCGCCAGGCCGAAAACGTCGGTGTAAAAATAGGCCAGGAACATGGTAATGGAACCCCATACCATATTGCAGCCGGCATCTCCCATGCCGAAACCCATTTTTTCCGTTAATGACAAAGCCTGTGTTTTCATGGATCTACTCTCCGTTGTAAACAAGACATGAAGTACAACAGGCAGTATTGGCCTATTCGGCGTGAAAGGATCGGCAGGATCGGGTTGATGAAATGGACAAACGGGTCATAACGGGAAATTTGTGAAGGCGCCGGCATTTTGTCGCGCAGGCCGGCGGAAAGAACTTTGCGCGGCCAGCCAGGCCGCGCAGAAGGCGGCTTAACGGCTCAGTTCGCCGGACGCGCGCTGATTTTTCTGTTTAAAATAAAAGCCGATGCCGAGCAGGCAAAGCCACACCGGGATCAGGTAGACCGAAATTTCCATGCCGGGGGTCATCAGCATCACCACCAGGATCGCCGCCATAAACAGCAGGCACAGATAGTTGCCGAACGGGTACCACAGCGCCTGGAATTTCGTCACCCTGGCCTGGCGGGCCATGGCGCGGCGAAACTTCAGGTGCGCCAGGCTTATCATGCCCCAGTTGATGACCAGGGCGGATACCACCAGCGCCATCAACAGGCCGAAGGCTTTTCCGGGCATCAGATAGTTGATCAGCACGCAAACGGCGGTCGCCAGGGCCGACACGCCGATCGCCATGACCGGTACGCCACGACGATCGACCGCCGCCAGCAGCCTTGGGCCGTTGCCCTGGCGCGCCAGGCCGTACAGCATACGGCTGTTGCTGTAGACGCAGCTGTTGTATACCGATAGCGCAGCGGTCAGCACCACCAGGTTAAGGATGGTCGCCACCCAGTCGCTGTTGAGCGCATGGAAAATCAGCACAAAGGGACTGCCGCCTTCCACCACTTTGCTCCAGGGATACAACGACAGCAGAATAGCCAGCGAGCCGATATAAAACAGCAGGATGCGATAGATGACCTGGTTGGTGGCTTTGGGTATGCTTTGCTCCGGGTTATCGGCTTCGGCGGCGGTAATGCCCACCAGCTCCAGGCCGCCGAACGAAAACATGATCACCGCCATCGCCATAATCAGGCCGCTGACGCCATTGGGGAAGAACCCGCCCTGGGCCCAGAGGTTGGTCACGCTGGCGTCCGGGCCGCCGTGGCCGCTTATCAGCAACCAGGCGCCAAACACAATCATCGCGATAATGGCGACGACTTTGATAATGGCAAACCAAAATTCCATCTCGCCGTACACCTTGACGTTGGCGAGGTTGATGACGTTAATGACGATAAAAAATAGTGCCGCTGAGATCCAGGTCGGCAGGCCCGGCCACCAGTAATTCATATAAATGCCCACGGCGGTCAGTTCCGCCATGGCGACCAGTACGTACAGCACCCAGTAATTCCAGCCGGAAGCAAAGCCGGCAAAATCGCCCCAGTATTTATAGGCAAAATGGCTGAACGAACCGGCTACCGGTTCCTCGACCACCATTTCCCCTAATTGACGCATAATGAGAAAGGCGATAAAGCCGCCGATGGCATAGCCCAGGATCACCGACGGACCGGCCATTTTAATCGTTTGGGCAATCCCCAGGAACAAGCCCGTGCCGATCGCGCCACCTAAGGCAATAAGCTGAATATGGCGGTTTTTTAGCCCGCGTTTCAGCGTCTCTCCGCGCTGTTTACCATCCATCGAAAATCCTCTTTTAGTACGGTCTGCGGACCATCCCAGTGTAAAATTGCGGTCTGTAATCCCTGCATTACGTTTTATGTACGTTATATTTTACGTTAGCCGTCGAGCTATTTTTTGTCGCGGGCTGTCGTTGGCACAAGAATAGTGGTATGCAAAAAAGTTTGCACCTGATTTATGGGGTCGGACGGGAAAATACAAAAACCGCATGATCTGACGCATTTTCCAGGAGAAGCGGTAAAAAACGGATGTTGTAAAAAAAGATGTAGCAACAATGTTATGGTTACACTTTGCCAGGCAATATTTGCTTATTATTTAATCTAAAATATTGGCTCAAACGGTTCAGCTTGGCGGATTGAACGTTGCAAAATGGTTAAATATGTCATTTCTCAAATTCAGTGGATGGAACTGGATAGTTATCAAATTGCAGCACAAGCTTAGTGCAATTGTTTAAATGTGCGGTGTTTCATGATTTAGGTCAAAGCCGTCATGGACAGGAGGTGAATACTTTGTTACTTTAGCGTCACGTTTATGAAATTGGTATTACCAATTGACTCCGCGCCAATCGCAAAGATGATTATAAATGGCCTATAGTAAAATCCGCCAGGCAAAACTTTCGGATGTCATCGAGCAGCAACTGGAATATTTGATTCTGGAAGGGACGTTGCGTCCCGGTGAAAAGCTGCCGCCGGAGCGCGAACTCGCCAAACAGTTCGACGTTTCCCGTCCCTCCCTAAGGGAAGCCATCCAGCGTCTCGAAGGCAAAGGCCTGCTCCTGCGCCGCCAGGGCGGCGGGACATTTGTTCAAAGCAATCTTTGGCAAAGCTTCAGCGACCCACTGGCTGAACTGCTGGCCGAACACCCGGAATCACAATACGATCTGCTGGAAACGCGCCATGCCCTCGAGGGGATTGCCGCTTATTACGCCGCGCTGCGCGGTACGGAAGAGGACCTCGACCGCATTCGCGATTGCCACCAGATTATCCAGCAGGCCCAGGAAAACGGCGATCTCGACGCCGAAGCCGATGCCGTACTGCAGTATCAAATCGCCGTCACCGAAGCCGCCCATAATGCGGTTTTATTGCATTTGGTGCGCTGTATGGGGCCGATGCTGGAAAAAAACGTACGTCAGAATTTTGAATTGCTCTACTCGCGCCGGGAAATGCTGGCGCAGGTGAGCAGTCACCGCGCCGGGATCTTCGCGGCGATAGTGGCACGCGAGCCGGAAAAAGCGCGCGAAGCTTCTCACCGCCATCTGGCGTTTATTGAGGAAATTTTGCTGGACCTCAGTCGGGAACACAGCAGGCGCGAACGATCGCTGCGCCGGCTCCAGCAACGCAAGGACTAAGCCTCCGGCGACGGGAGCTATGCCCTAAATAATTCGAGTTGCAGGAAGGCGGCGACACAGCGAATCCCCGGGAGCTTACTCAAGTAAGCGACCGGGGTGAGTGAGGAATGCCAACGCACCTGCAACTTGAAGTATGACGGGGATAAAACGGCAACGAAATAATGAGCCTGTCTTCGTGTGTTCTAACGCATCGGCGCCAACGAGCACAGGAAGACAGGCTCCAACTAAATCAATTTAATAGCGATAGATAAGGAACACCACCATGTCAGAACGTTTATACAATGACGTGGATCCGATCGAAACACGCGACTGGCTACAGGCGATCGAATCGGTTATCCGTGAAGAGGGTATTGAGCGCGCACAGTTCCTGATTGATCAGGTACTTGATGGCGCGCGTAAAGGTGGCGTCAGCATCGCTGCCGGTGCCTCGGGCCGTAATTATATCAACAGCATTCCGGTTGAAGACGAGCCTGAGTATCCCGGCAATCTGGAATTGGAGCGCCGCATTCGCTCCGCTATCCGCTGGAACGCCGTTATGGCGGTACTGCACGCATCGAAGAAAGATTTGGATTTGGGCGGCCACATGGCGTCGTTCCAGTCGTCCGCCACCATTTATGAAGTCTGCTTCAACCACTTCTTCCGTGCGCGCAACGATCAGGACGGCGGCGATCTGGTGTACTTCCAGGGCCATATTTCCCCCGGGATCTACGCCCGCGCCTTTATCGAAGGCCGCCTGACCGAAGACCAGATGAATAATTTCCGCCAGGAAGTCCACGGCAAAGGCCTGCCTTCCTATCCGCATCCCAAGCTGCTGCCTGAGTTCTGGCAGTTCCCGACCGTTTCCATGGGCCTGGGGCCGATCAGCGCCATCTATCAGGCTAAATTCCTCAAATACCTCAACCACCGCGGCCTGAAAAACACCACCGCGCAGACGGTATACGCTTTCCTGGGCGACGGTGAAATGGACGAACCGGAATCCAAGGGCGCGATCACCATCGCCACCCGCGAAAAGCTGGACAACCTGGTCTTTATCATCAACTGTAACCTGCAGCGCCTGGACGGCCCGGTTACCGGCAACGGCAAAATCATCAACGAGCTGGAAGGTATCTTCGGCGGCGCCGGCTGGGAAGTCATTAAGGTCATCTGGGGCAGCCGTTGGGATGAACTGTTGCGCAAGGATACCAGCGGCAAGCTTATCCAACTGATGAACGAAACCGTCGACGGCGACTACCAGACCTTTAAATCGAAGAACGGCGCCTATGTGCGCGAGCATTTCTTTGGTAAGTATCCGGAAACCGCCGCGCTGGTCAAGGATATGAGCGACGACGAAGTCTGGGCATTGAACCGCGGCGGACACGATCCGAAAAAAGTTTTCGCCGCGCTGCAAAAAGCGCAGAAGACCACCGGCAAGCCTATCGTCATCCTGGCCCATACCATTAAAGGCTACGGCATGGGCGAGACCGCGGAAGGCATGAACATTGCCCACCAGGTCAAGAAAATGAACATCGACGGCGTGCGCTATTTCCGCGATCGTTTCAATCTGTCCCCGGTGGTGTCCGATGAGACCATCGAGCAACTGCCCTATATCACCTTCAAGGAAGGTTCGGAAGAGTATGAATACCTGCATGCCCGCCGCAAGGCGCTGCACGGTTACCTGCCGACCCGCCTGAAGAACTTTACCAAGCCGCTGGAGCTGCCGACCCTGGCGGACTTCGGCGCGCTGCTGGAAGAACAGAAAAAAGAAATCTCCACCACCATCGCTTTTGTCCGTGTACTGAACGTGATGCTGAAGAACCCGTCGATCAAGGATCGCCTGGTGCCGATTATCGCCGATGAAGCGCGTACCTTCGGTATGGAAGGGTTGTTCCGCCAGATCGGCATCTACAGCCCGAACGGCCAGCAGTACACCCCGCAGGACCGTGAGCAGGTCGCTTATTACCGTGAAGACGAGAAAGGCCAGATCCTGCAGGAAGGGATTAATGAACTGGGCGCGGCGTCGTCCTGGCTGGCGGCGGCAACGTCCTACAGCACCAACGACCTGCCGATGATCCCGTTTTATATCTACTACTCCATGTTCGGCTTCCAGCGTATCGGCGATTTGTGCTGGGCGGCGGGCGACCAGCAGGCGCGCGGCTTCCTGATCGGCGGCACGTCGGGGCGCACCACCCTGAACGGCGAAGGTCTGCAGCACGAGGACGGCCATAGCCATATCCAGTCGCTGACCATCCCGAACTGTATCTCCTACGATCCGGCGTACGCCTATGAAGTGGCGGTCATCATGCATGACGGCCTGACCCGTATGTACGGCGAGGCGCAGGAAAACGTCTATTACTACCTGACCACGCTGAACGAAAACTACCATATGCCGGCCATGCCCGAAGGCGCGGAAGAGGGGATCCGCAAGGGTATCTATAAACTGGAAACCCTTGACGGCGCCAAAGGCAAGGTTCAGCTGATGGGCTCCGGCGCCATCCTGCGCCACGTGCGCGAAGCCGCCGGGATCCTTTCCCGGGACTACGGCGTCGGCTCCGATGTCTATAGCGTGACCTCCTTTACCGAACTGGCGCGCGACGGGCAGGATTGTGAACGCTGGAACATGCTGCACCCGGCTGAAAAACCGCGTGTGCCTTATGTCGCCCAGATCATGAGCGATGCGCCGGCGGTGGCCTCCACCGACTATATGAAACTGTTTGCCGAACAAATCCGCAACTTTATCCCGGCCAGCGAATTCCGGGTATTGGGTACGGATGGCTTCGGTCGTTCCGACAGCCGCGAAAACCTGCGTCATCATTTTGAAGTGGATGCGTCTTACGTGGTCGTGGCGGCGCTGGGCGAACTGGCCAAGCGTGGCGAAATCGACGCCGATGTGGTCGCCAAGGCGATCGCCAAGTTCGGCATCGACGCGGACAAAGTTAACCCGCGTTTGGCATAAGAGGTAGAGAAATCAATGGCTATTGAAATTAACGTACCGGATATCGGTACCGATGAAGTTGAAGTCACCGAAGTGCTGGTCAGCGTGGGCGACAAGGTTGACGCCGAACAATCGCTTATCACCGTCGAAGGCGACAAGGCCTCTATGGAAGTACCCTCGCCGCAGGCGGGGGTGGTCAAAGAGCTGAAAGTGGCGGTGGGCGATAAAGTCACCACCGGCAAGCTTATCATGGTCTTTGAAGACCAGGGCGGCGCGACGGAAGACAGCGCGCCGGCCAAGGCCGAGGCGTCAAACGATGCCAAGCCCGCCGAGGCGAAACCGCAGTCGGGCGGCGCAGCGGAAAGTAAAAATGTCGAGGTGCCGGATATCGGCGGCGACGAAGTGGAAGTGACCGAAGTGCTGGTCAAGGTCGGCGATACCGTGGCGGCCGAACAGTCGCTGATCACTGTCGAAGGCGACAAAGCCTCGATGGAAGTCCCGGCGCCGTTTGCCGGTAAAGTCACTGAAATCAAGGTCAATACCGGCGATAAAGTCAGCACCGGTTCGTTGATTATGGTGTTTGAAGTGGCGGGCGCGGGTGGCGCATCCGCCGCGCCGGCCCAGGACAGCAAGCCGGCCGCTGCCGCGCCGGCTCAATCCGGCGGCACGAAAGACGTCAATGTGCCGGATATCGGCGGCGACGAAGTGGAAGTGACCGAAGTGATGGTTAAGGTCGGCGACAAGGTCAGCGCCGAGCAGTCGCTGATTACCGTTGAAGGCGATAAAGCCTCGATGGAAGTCCCGGCACCGTTCGCCGGCACGGTTAAAGAGATCAAAATCAGCACCGGCGACAAGGTTAGCACCGGTACCCTGATCATGGTCTTTGAGGTGGAAGGCGCGGCTCCGGCCGCGGAGAAGACCGAGACCGCCGCCGCCGCGGCGCCGGCGCCCGCATCGCAGGCCAATAAAAACGCCGCGGCGGCGGCCCAGCCTAAAACCGAGGGCAAGAGCGAGTTTGCCGAAAACGACGCCTATGTGCACGCCACGCCGGTTATCCGTCGTTTGGCGCGTGAGTTCGGCGTTAATCTCGGCAAGGTGAAGGGGACCGGACGTAAAGGCCGTATCCTGCGCGAAGATATCCAGGCCTACGTCAAGGATGCGGTAAAACGCGCCGAGGCCGCTCCCGCAGCCGGCGCCGGCGGCTCTCTGCCGGGCCTGCTGCCGTGGCCGAAGGTGGATTTCAGCAAATTCGGCGATACGGAAGAAGTCGAACTGGGCCGCATCCAGAAAATTTCCGGCGCCAACCTGCATCGCAACTGGGTCATGATCCCGCACGTCACGCAATTCGACGAGGCGGATATCACTGAAGTGGAAAACTTCCGTAAACAGCAGAACGCCGAAGCGGAAAAGAAAAAGCTGGATGTGAAAATCACCCCGCTGGTGTTTATCATGAAGGCCGTGGCCAAGGCGCTGGAGGAACTGCCGCGCTTTAACAGCTCGCTGTCCGAGGATGCGCAGAAGCTGACGCTGAAGAAATACATCAATATCGGCGTGGCGGTGGATACGCCGAATGGCCTGGTGGTGCCGGTGTTCCGCGACGTGAATAAGAAGGGTATCTTTGAGCTGTCGCGCGAACTGGCGGAGATCTCGAAAAAGGCGCGTGACGGTAAACTGACGTCCTCCGATATGCAGGGCGGATGTTTCACCATCTCAAGCCTTGGCGGCATCGGCGGCACGGCGTTTACGCCTATCGTCAACGCGCCGGAAGTAGCGATCCTCGGCGTGTCCAAATCGGCGATGAAACCGGTATGGAACGGTAAGGAATTTACGCCGCGCCTGATGCTGCCGCTGTCCCTGTCCTATGACCATCGCGTCATCGACGGCGCGGCGGGTGCCCGGTTTATCAGTTTCATCAACAACGTAATGTCCGATATTCGTCGTCTGGTGATGTAAGCCCGAGGCCGGCCCCAGGGCCGGCCTGATTGTTTAATGTGACGCTGCCGGTTGGGCGCATTTTCCCCCGGCAGGGCAAACAGGTCACGCGCCGTCCGAACCCGCTTTGCAGATTATTAACATTTCTGTAAACTGGTTTTGATGGAGGCGTCCCGGTGGTATCGGCGCGTTATGCCTTTAATTCGTCAGAAAATTAACGCCTTACCGCTGGTCAAACAACTAAGAGGTCATGATGAGTACTGAAATCAAAACCCAGGTCGTGGTACTTGGGGCGGGCCCGGGGGGATATTCCGCCGCCTTCCGTTGCGCCGATTTAGGTCTGGAGACCGTGCTGGTCGAACGTTACGCGACACTGGGCGGTGTTTGCCTGAACGTGGGCTGTATTCCTTCCAAGGCGCTGCTGCATGTCGCCAAGGTGATTGAAGAAGCAAAAGCGCTAAGCGAAAACGGCATCACCTTTGGTGAACCGAAAACCGATATCGATAAAGTACGTACCTGGAAAGAACGGGTTGTCAACCAGTTGACCGGCGGACTGACCGGTATGGCCAAAGCCCGTAAAGTGAATGTTGTGCACGGCGTGGGTAAATTTACCGGCGCCAACACCCTGGTGGTGGAGGGCGAAAAAGGCACCACCACCATCAATTTCGACAATGCGATCATCGCCGCCGGCTCGCGGCCGATCACCTTGCCGTTTATTCCCCATGACGACCCGCGCGTATGGGATTCCACCGACGCGCTGGCGCTGCGCACCGTGCCGGAAAAGCTGCTGGTCATGGGCGGCGGCATTATCGGCCTGGAAATGGCCACGGTGTATTATGCGCTCGGCTCCAAAATCGACGTGGTCGAAATGTTCGATCAGGTGATCCCGGTGGCGGATAAGGATATCGTCAAGGTCTACACCAAACGCATCAGCAAGCAGTTCAACCTGATGCTGGAAACCAAGGTGACCACGGTGGAAGCCAAGGAAGACGGCATTTACGTCACCATGGAAGGCAAGAAGGCGCCCGCCGAGCCGCAGCGCTACGATGCGGTGCTGGTGGCTATCGGCCGCGTGCCGAACGGCAAGCTGCTTGACGCCGGCAAGGCCGGGGTGGAAGTGGACGATCGCGGTTTTATCCGCGTCGATAAACAGCTGCGCACCAATGTGCCGCATATCTATGCCATCGGCGATATCGTCGGCCAGCCGATGCTGGCGCACAAAGGCACTCACGAGGGCCACGTGGCGGCGGAAGTTATCGCCGGCAAGAAACATTACTTCGATCCCAAGGTCATCCCCTCGATTGCCTATACCGAGCCGGAAGTGGCCTGGGTCGGCGTGACCGAGAAAGAAGCGAAGGAAAAAGGCATCAGCTACGAAGTGGCCACCTTCCCCTGGGCGGCGTCCGGCCGCGCCATCGCTTCCGACTGCCAGGACGGCGTCACCAAGCTGATATTCGATAAAGAAAGCCATCGGGTGATCGGCGGCGCGGTGGTCGGCGTCAACGGCGGCGAGCTGCTGGGCGAAATCGGCCTGGCCATCGAGATGGGTTGCGACGCTGAGGATATTGCGCTGACCATCCATGCCCATCCGACGCTGCACGAATCGGTCGGCCTGGCGGCGGAAGTGTATGAAGGCAGCATTACCGACCTGCCGAACGCCAAGGCCAAGAAAAAGAAATAATCAAGTCTGATTAAGATTGGCTGATGGCTCCCTCAGCTCAGGAGCCGCGCCGGAAATCTAGAAAAATTTTTATACTGTGCAAAAATCCGGGAAAGTTTGCGTTCCTGGATTTTTTTACGCCTATTTTGCCTGGTCCTGCTCTTATCCCCCTTGGAAGCTACCCGAAATCCTCTCTTTGATTAAAGGTTTTCAAGATTATTAAAGATCGGGCAGCGGGCCTTGGAACATACATTTCAATAAACCAGGCATCCGTGGCATAACAGCACATCACGCCCGGCAAGCGTGACCTGACCTTGCATGACATAGCCATGCAGGTTTTACCACCACCCGACGCATCTGCAAATACTGTTATTTTTCAGTGGAATCGCAGCGCAGATATATTAAGAGAAGTCGAAATCCATAATCAGGCTGGATGCCGGTTATACTTGGCCTCCGGGTAATAAAGGTCCGAGCGCCACTAATTTAGCTAACGCATTCCGGATAAGCGTCCAATCTGAATACAGAATAGTTTTGTCTCTGATCACAAATTTAAGCATGATCGTCTCGAATTGCATATATTAGCAGAGGATAACATAGAGATACTAAATTTTGAAATTGATTAGAATGCAACCAAATGCCATACTCACTGAATATAAACACTTAATATAGCCATGGAATATAAGCATTGTCATATGCCTTTATCCATCTATTTAATTAGAGATGTTATATGAGGTAAGCATAATGGAAATATTAAATAACTTTGCATTTGATGAATTACCGGCAACAAGTGATCTCACTGGTAATTTTGAAGCCAGAATATGTTATGCGCAAAATATTACGTTGTATCAAAGAGCAACCCCGCATGATATCCGTCCGCGTTTGGTGGCCCAACGAGATACCCTATTACTGGTACAGCCCCGAGTAACGCTTCCGCCATCGATTTCCGTAACTGGAACGCGTGCTGATGGCGTTAGACTCGGTGTTTTGGACCTGGTACCCCCTGCTCAGTTGCCGACGGTTGATTCACCTGCGATCACAAATATAATTTATGCTCGCAATATGTGGTCGGTTATATTACCCGCGACTTGGATAAACCCTGGTCTAAGGCTTTTATTTGAAGCCGGCAATCAATCTGGTAGTCTAAATAATATTGTTATTGGTGCTCCCAATGAAGTGATTATCCAAACAATCGATATCGGAATGTTGGTAACCCCCCGCGATCGTTTTGATTTTGCTAATCAGCCCAGTTTACATCGAGATTATTATCAAAAAATTCCCGTTAGCCGTCTTATTGTTGGAGAATACGAACCCATCCATCTTACACGTGTAGTCATGCCAAATGGTGTCATCTATACAAGCCAATCGGCGGACAATGGTAGTTGGCATACAGGGGATATGCGTGAATATATTGGTAAGTTTCTGATATCCCAAGGTATCAATTGCGCAAATTATGGTATTAATAGCTCTGATGGGTCTATTGAAATACCGGATAATTATGTTGCATTTCAAATTACTGCGCATAATTCACGTGGGCGCTATCAGAATGGAATTATAGTACATGGTGGAAGCGGTGGAAATGGAATGCTTACTATCGAAGATTCTTCAGGAGAAGAATGGAGTCATGAAGCAGGCCACGCATATAGCCTCGGTCATTATCCTGGACAATGGCGAGGTTCATCCCATCAACGCCCTAGTGTTAATGGTGTTAACGCCGCATGGGGTTGGGATCGCGATCTTAACCGATTTATCGCCAACTTTTTCTGGGACAAAGGAGGAAACCAAAATTGTTGCGGCGGTAGTATTCCCCCCTTCCAAGGCAACCGTTTTAATACTGATGTGATGGCATCAGGACATGCAAGTTCTCCTTTATCTTATTATGCGTTACATACGCCATATGTCCTTAATGTCATACAAAATTTTATTGAGCGGCACGCTGTTTTCTCAAGCAGTTCACCGACTGGTTTTAAAATTTGGGATCCACAAAGTCTGAGATATATTAATTACGTTAACTATGTCAGGCCACCTAGTGTTATTATTTCCCATCAAGCGCAGTTTAATGCTATAGCCAATGATACCAGTGGCAACTTTATCAGAACACAGCTTATACGCATGGGCATTGTGCAACTAATACCCAGTAACGGTAATTGGATTCGTAATGTTCATCTCCCTACGGCAGACGCACAACTCGAGGGTAGCATCGTTTGGGTAGATAGTGATGCACAATCAGATATGTTTATTATTATTGGTAATCAATCTCATCGAGTCTCATACAGGAATAGTAGTATTTTTATAGTAAGAAATAGGAATTGGATAATACTCGCTGACAATTTACCCTTTAACTCGAATACTCTTGAGATTATTTTACAACAAGAAGAAAAGAGAGCGTGCCCCCATCGTAATAAAAATAATTGTGAAGATAAATGCGATTGTGAGCGTGGCTGCGGTTCAGTGTCAAATAAAAATGAAGGAGATTTTGAAAATGCCAATTGTGGCGTTAAAACTGTAAATGGCTTAATTGATCCAAATGTCATGTTGCCCTTTTATCCACCTATTTACACAGATGATACTATTTATCGCATCGACACTCAACAACAATTGACGCGGCTGGGGAATGATCCTTCTGGTGCTGAACTAAGCACTATTTTACAAAGATTTCAAGAAGTTGAAATTATAGTTCGTGATGGTGCATGGACCAGTAATATTAGCTTTCCTGCTGCAAGAGCGATTAGCCTTGGTCGGATTATTTCTTTCACTAACCGGGCAACATGGGACGTGACGGTGATGGTTAATAATACTCCCATTATCTATAGAACTGGAGATTCGACACGCTATGTGGCTGAAAATAATCTTTGGCACTCGCGTGAAAAAAATGATGCGTTAGGAACGCGGGTACCTCGCCAATTTGGCGTTCCGGTAACGACGGTAGTGGGTTATTATGACCCCGAGAGAATTCTACCTACAACTATTTATCCTGCATTGCATGGTGGTTATGGTTTTATTTATTCTTCCTCCCAAAATGTCAGTCCGCTTGAATGCTATTTGCGGGTGACTACGTCAACAGATATTATTCATTATCAATTAGCAAGAGGCCGTATTAACCCTGCTGGAATGAATAAATTCCATATCAATATCAGGCAGATAGACCGGGCCGCCAGAGCGGATATTATTATAAGAAATGTTATTGTTACCTCGTTAACGCTCAACCCTCCAACAACCAGATTGGGTTACACAGTCAATGGATTATCCTCTCGTTCAATGAAGTTTATAAATGGCAAGGCTAATATTAATGAATTAAATAATTTCCCTGAGAAATTATTTGGTTACTTAGCGGAAAATTTTACTGTCAATATCCAGCTCACTAAGACCGATCGGTTGGATATGTTGAAATTGCCTCCTTTCGCGTACAATGGTCAACGTGTGGAGATCGCAGGAAATTCGGGTTTTCCAACAAACGTGATTTTAGACGATAAACAGCAATATATTATTGCGCGTGGTGAAGTCGCAAAATTTATTTTTATAGAGGATGCCTGGCAAAAGGAGATAGATAGCCCAATGAGTTCTCAGGAAAACGCCGCTCTGAATACTGAAAATGATTTATCGTCAGATACCTAAAATCGGCACTCATAGCCGACAACTTCGGGTATATTGGCTGCGATGAGTGCATTTTAATTCAGGGCAAGACTTTTTAAAAACGAACTGAGGTAAATTTTGAATTAACGCACTTATCCATTTTTTGTGGCATCCAAAAATTCGATGCTGCCTATGTCGCTTTCGGGTAGGCGTCCACATCGTATTTTTGGCAACGGTCTGTAGTTGTAACTATAAAATAGTGTTAATTTAACACAGTAAAATCAGCGCCATAGCCTTAACGTTTCAGCTAAAAATTATGTTGCTTAGTTGTAAACAAATTAACAGTACGGTCAAATTCTGTTAGACTGCCGAGAGCAATAAAAGTGAGCAATGACTTATTAAAGCGAGGAGATCGTCGTGCTAGAAGACTACCGTAAGCACGTGGCCGAACGTGCTGCCCAGGGGATTGTGCCAAAACCTCTTGACGCTGCGCAAATGGCGGCGCTGGTGACACTGCTGAAAAATCCGCCGACCGGCGAAGAAAATTTTTTACTGGATCTGTTAACTAACCGTGTTCCCCCAGGCGTAGACGAAGCGGCCTATGTCAAGGCCGGTTTCCTGGCTGCCGTCGCCAAAGGCGACGCGCACTCTCCGCTGCTTACGCCCGTCCGGGCGGTTGAATTGCTCGGCACCATGCAGGGCGGATACAATATCCAGCCGTTGGTTGACGCGCTGGATAGCGAGACCCTGGCGCCGATTGCCGCCGATGCGTTGAAACACATGCTGCTGATGTTTGACAGCTTTTTTGATGTTGAAGCCAAGGCCAGGGCCGGCAATGTCCACGCTCAGCGGGTGATGCGCGCCTGGGCCGACGCCGAATGGTTCCTGTCGCGCCCTGCGCTCGCGGAAAAAATCACCGTGACGGTATTTAAAGTCACCGGTGAAACCAATACCGATGACCTGTCGCCGGCGCCCGATGCCTGGTCCCGGCCGGATATTCCGCTGCACGCCCTGGCGATGCTGAAAAATGCCCGCGACGGTATCGATCCCGATCAGCCCGGCAGCGTCGGACCTATCAAACAAATTGAAGCGCTGAACCAGAAAGGCTTCCCGCTGGCCTATGTGGGCGATGTGGTCGGCACCGGCTCCTCGCGCAAATCCGCCACCAACTCGGTGCTGTGGTATATGGGCGACGACCTGCCTTACGTGCCGAATAAGCGGGGCGGCGGCGTGGTGCTGGGCAGCAAGATTGCGCCGATTTTCTTTAATACCATGGAAGACTCGGGCGCGCTGCCCATCGAGGTTGATGTCTCCGAGCTGAACATGGGCGACGTGATTGATATCTATCCGTTCAAGGGGGAGATTCGCGCCCATGATACCGACCGGCTGCTGGCCACCTTCGCGCTCAATACCGAGGTGCTGGTGGACGAAGTGCGCGCCGGCGGCCGCATTCCGCTTATCATCGGCCGTGGATTGACCGCGCGCGCCCGTGAATCCCTGGGCCTGCCGCCCAGCGAAATATTCCGCCATGCCCGGGCCGTGGTCGCCAGCGACAAGGGATTTACCCTGGCGCAGAAAATGGTCGGCCGCGCCTGCGGCATGGAGGGCATCCGCCCCGGCCAGTATTGCGAGCCTAAAATGACCTCCGTCGGCTCGCAGGATACCACCGGCCCGATGACCCGCGATGAGCTGAAGGATCTGGCCTGCCTGGGCTTCTCCGCCGATCTGGTTATGCAGTCGTTTTGCCATACCGCCGCCTATCCGAAACCGGTGGATGTGGAGACCCACCATACCCTGCCGGACTTTATCATGAACCGCGGCGGCGTTTCGCTGCGCCCCGGCGACGGTATTATCCACTCCTGGCTGAACCGTATGCTATTGCCCGACACCGTCGGCACCGGCGGCGATTCCCATACCCGCTTCCCCATCGGCATTTCGTTCCCGGCGGGTTCCGGCCTGGTGGCGTTTGCCGCCGCCACCGGCGTCATGCCGCTGGATATGCCGGAATCGGTCCTGGTGCGTTTCAAGGGGAAGATGCAGCCCGGCATCACGCTGCGCGATCTGGTGCACGCCATTCCGTATTATGCCATCCAGCAGGGACTGCTGACGGTGGAAAAGAAGGGTAAGAAGAACATCTTCTCCGGCCGTATTTTGGAAATCGAGGGCCTGCCGGAGCTGAAGGTGGAACAGGCGTTTGAACTGGCGGACGCCTCGGCGGAACGTTCGGCGGCGGGTTGTACCATCAAATTGGATCAGGCGCCGATCGTCGAATACCTCAGTTCCAATATTGTGCTGCTGAAGTGGATGATAACCGAAGGCTACGGCGATCGCCGCACCCTGGAGCGCCGCATCAAGGGCATGGAAAGCTGGCTGGCCGATCCTCATCTGCTGGCGGCGGATGCCGACGCGGAATATGCCGCCGTGATTGAAATCGATCTGGCGGATATCAACCAACCGATCCTGTGCGCGCCGAACGACCCGGACGATGCCCGTCTGCTTTCCGAGGTGGCCGGCAATAAAATCGACGAAGTGTTTATCGGCTCCTGCATGACCAACATCGGCCACTTCCGCGCGGCGGGTAAATTGCTTGACCAGCACAAAGGCCAGCTGCCGACCCGTCTGTGGGTGGCGCCGCCGACCAAAATGGATGCCGCCCAGTTAACGGAAGAAGGCTATTACAGCATCTTCGGCAAAAGCGGGGCGCGCGTCGAGATCCCCGGCTGCTCATTGTGCATGGGCAACCAGGCGCGTGTGGCCGAAGGCGCGACGGTGGTTTCCACCTCTACCCGCAACTTCCCCAACCGATTGGGCAACGGCGCGGATGTCTACCTGGCTTCGGCGGAACTGGCGGCGGTAACCGCGCTGCTGGGACGTTTACCAACGGTGGAGGAATATTTGCAGGCCATTGCTCTGGTGGATAAAACCGCTGCCGATACGTATCGCTACCTGAACTTTGACCGGTTGACGGAGTATACCGACAAAGCCGACGAGGTGATTTTCCAGACGGCGGTGTAACTGGGTAATGCCTGGGATACGCAAACGTAACCCCCGGCGCTTCGATCCCACGGCCAGCCATTGCGGCTGGCCGTTTTTTTAGGGTTGAAAAGCAGAAGCGACTTTAAATTTTCAACGTAAGCTATGTGAAACAACCACCGCAATTCTAAAGTGGGCAAATAGGGTTTATATTTTATGTCACTTTTGATTTACCCGATAAAGTGCAAGGCACGGAGGTCTCTCTATGAATGCAGGCGTTTATCCTTGTTTATTAGCGAACGGCGCAAATTGCGCGCTGGGCGATAATTCCGCACAAAGTTATACCGGCGTTAATCGAATAGGGAATATTTTGAAAAATGTTTCCCATTCTGCAATTTCCTTGCAAAACCTGCCGGTCTCTTTTCCTTTTACTCTGCCGGACGCGCCACCTTGCGCGACGCCCGGAAATGATCACCATGAAGCGACCTCCGCTATGCCGCTGGATCCTGACGCGATGGCGGAAATAGTATTAGCCCGCAAAGATAAAATTATGTATGCCGGGCATTATGCCGCAAGAGGGCGTAAGCAGAAAAGAGAAACCGAGTTGGAAGCAGCCCTGGCGCTCGCCAATAATAATCCGTACGGAGAAGTACCGTTAATTTATGCGGCCAGCGTGGGCATGGGCGAAGTGGTCAAAATGTTTATATCGCAAGGGGTAAGCGTTGAAATAGCCGCAATCAGATGGCCGCATAAAGGGATGTTGCCGATACATGTCGCCACGGTTAATAACCAAAGTGCAGTGGTGGAAATATTACTGGATGCCGGCGCTCAGATCAATGCATGCTGGGTGGGGATGACGGCGTTAATGCTTTCTGAAGAATTCGCCGAGAGTGATATTTCAGTCACCCGGCTGCTTCTGGACAGAGGCATCGATTATGACGCCAGGGATTTTAAGGGCAACACCGCCCTGATGTATGCCGCGCGCTTGAATCTTTATGATCATTTTATGGCGATATTCGCTGCAGGCGCGGACCTTTGGTTGCTGAATAACCGTGGCGAGAGCGTATTTTTGGTGGCTTCACGCGCCTGTGATATGCGCATTGCCGCTTTTTTGCTGGCGCAAGGCGCGGATGTCAATGAAACCGACAATACCGGTTCGACGGCCATGGATTCCGCAAGGGCCATGCATCAGCTGGATATGATTACGCTATTGACGCAAGCGTATCAGAGTAATGACGCGGCGCCGGCGACGGCCGCTGTCGAGACCACCCGTCGCAAGCCGCCGACCACCAGCGCGCCTGCGCCGCCGCAGACTATCCTGCGCCCGCGCGGACGCTCCCCCGGCATTGTACCGCAAACCGGGCTGCCCCATACCCCGGCCAGGCCCGGCATAAGCGACGATATTCCAGACCGGCCCGCGGAACCGCTGACCCCTTTTATGATGGCGGCGAAAAAAGACGATTTGAAATTGATCGATGCCCTGCTGGCAAACCGGACAGATATTAACGAAGTTAACGCCATTGGCCGTACGGCGCTGATGCAAAGCGCCGAACGCGGCGCCAAGGTGACGGTCAATGCGCTATTGCTACGCGGCGCGAACGCTACGCTCGTTGATAATAACGGCCGGGACGCATTATTTTACGCCGCGCGGCGCGGTCATACGCCGGTCATGGCGTTGCTGCAACATCATAGTGCCGCGACGTCCGGCGCCGCGGGTCCCTCCGGCATTAACGGCATAAGGTTTGCTAATTTAATCAATAAAATAAAGCGTTTGAGCCAGTTATTTTTCCAGTAGCTGTGGCTTTTTTCAGGGATAGGTTTTTGTTCGCGGCCAAACGGGTTATACCAATGGTTTATACCTGGCGATGTGGCTGAAGGGCGGGCCGGCGCGTCATTCTCCGCCCTTTAACGCTCACGAGCGCGGTAAAACACAACATAGCTAACGATCTTATGCCGGTAAACGGGTAAAATAACCGTTACTGTACGGGCCTGCGCAGAAATTATCTGCCATCTCCCGCAATTGGCTGAGTATGGGCGGACGGCTATGGATTACGCGTTTCAACGGGATATCACCGGTCAGATAAGAGTGACCTTTTCCATGGGGCATGAAGCCGTGGGACATTGGCTTAACGAAGAGGTCAAGGGCAATCTCGTGTTATTGGACGAGGTGGAGGGGCATATCAAGCGGTTGGCCGGCGGCCAGGACAGTTGGCAATGCGTCGGGCATGAGTACACTTTCTGGACCGATGGCGATGAGGTGATAATCCGCGCCAATGAACTTGCCTTTGTGAACGACGAACTGGAGGAAGGCATGAATTATTATGATGAAGAAAGCCTGTCGTTATGCGGGACCGATGATTTTTTGCAGGTTTTACGGCATTATCGCGATTTTAGTCTGTCCCGCTAACCCGCTGGGTATCATCCGATCCGGCTGCGACGTCGTTTGTTTTATTTATAAATAAGAACGTAACGATAAAAGTTATTCCCAGATTATCCGCCATGGCAACGAGTAGTGAAATTCAAAAAATAGTGTGCCTATGACATGATGGCGATGAAAAAATGATCATCAGGTGTCGCTATGAATTCTAACTCAATTAATTCAGGTGAAATTAATCAAGCTCACTTGGAAGGAACATATCATTCTGCTGATGGCGAAAAGCCAGAAAAAGCATATTGGACAAAATTAAAGAAGCTTTCCGCCTGTGTTAATTTGTCTGTCAACGTACACACAGTAACAAACCCTCCTGCCGGTAATGATGGCGCACATCCGCTTAACCTTTGCCACGACGGCGGTCTAAAACGTCCCGCCGTCGTGGCGCCGGCGGCGCCCGCCGTTTCTTGCGCCGTGACGGCGCAAACGCCATGCGTGCCTGACCACTCGCCCGCCAAAAAAAACAGGCTTGGCCAACCCACGGCGCCGCCCGGTGTGCAGCACCGCGGCCATCAGGTCAATATTGCCCGCATAACGCCGTTGACCGGCCAACCCTCTCCCCTATTCCCGCCTGTGGAGGGGACCTTGCCGGCCTTGAGGGGGGAGCATCGCCAGGAAAAAAGCCTGAGTGTGCTCGTGGCGGCGGCCTATCTGGGCAGGGCGGATATTATCGCGGACATGGATAACCATGGCGTCAACCCCGAGATTTGGCATGGTCTGTTAAGGCGGGCGTTGTGTCATGCCTGCCTCTGCGGCGATGAGGCCTTGGTCCGCTTGTTCCTGAGTCATGCCGGTGCGGAAATCATCAATAGACCTGACTGCGAGGGTATAACGCCGCTGATGTATGCGATTTCTCACAATCAAATACCGGTGGTACGCCTGTTGCTGGCAAACGGGGCCAATCCAGATGCTAAAACCAAACAGGGGTTGACGGCCATGATGTTGGCCACCATGACCGGCAACGATAAGATAGTAGGTTATTTATTGGATTATCACGCCGACATCAACGCCGTTAATTTGATGGGCGCCTCGGCGCTGATGATATCTATTCAATATAATACTGAGCAACTTTTTTATTTATTACTGTCACAGGGTGCCGACCCTTTGCAAAGCGATTACCTGGGCCACGACGCTATGATATATGCCGCCATTTATGGTCGGCCAAGCATAATGATTCATTTGCTTAATAAAAATATCCGCCCTGACATGACGGATAGGAGGGGGTTTACACCTTTAATGCATGCCATTGGACAGCATCAGGAAACAATAGTAAAAATATTGATAAGCAATGGCGCCAATGTGAATGCGCAGGATATTTTAGGCACCACGCCTTTGATGTTGGCGGCTCATGCCTCCTGTGAAGATATCATCAAAAGACTTATCGAACACCAGGCCGATGTTTCCCTGACGGATTGTCTAAATCGCACGGCGCTGATGTATGCCGCCGTCAATGTCAATGACGTCATTTTAGCTACCCTTTCGCGTCAACCCTGCAATATCAATGCCGGCGATATCTATGGTGACACGGCGCTGGCATTTGCTTTGCAGCGCGGCGATGCCGCGATCATTAATGTCTTGTTGGAACGCGGCGCCGACCCCTTTATCAAAAACGCTTTCGGCTATACCAGCCTGATGTATGCGGCGCGCTATGGTGATAGCGACATTGTCAGGTCACTGCTGGACCGGAATCTTAACGTCAATGATATCGGCTGTGATGGCAGGACGGCGCTTAGCATTGCCGCTGCGCGGGGACATGTCGATATTGTCCGGCTGCTGATTGCGCACGGCGCCAACGGCGCAATAGCCGATAGCCATTGCCAGACCGCCATGGATTATGCCCGCTGTTATGGCCATAGGGCGGTGATTAAATTGCTGGCGGCAGGGGCTCCGGAGAGCGCAGGTAGGGAGGAATATTCCGGCTACGAAGCCTGAGCCGGTCCGAACACCTACCGGCGGGTCATACCACCGGCAGGTTGCGTCCGTAATAAATTTCCCGCATTTCTTTATACAGCAGGTCCGTGATCTCCTTGCGTTCGCTGGGGCTCAGATCTTCCGGCCTGGCATTGAACAGATAATGCTTTAAATCAAAATCCTTCAGCATCATCTTGGTATGGAAAATATTTTCCTGATAGATATTGACGTCCATCATGTGATACTGCGCCTTCATATCTTTCGATAGAAAGTTCTGTATTGAATTGATTTCATGATCAATATAATGTTTTATGCCATTGATATCCCGGGTAAAGCCTCTCACCCGATAATCCATGGTAACGATATCCGATTCTAATTGATGTATCAGGTAATTGAGCGCCTTCAACGGCGAAATCACGCCACAGGTTGAAACTTCAATATCGGCGCGGAACGTGCAAAGGCCGCCTTCCGGATGGCTTTCCGGATAGGTATGCACGCAGATATGGCTTTTATCCAGGTGCGCCACCACCGATTCCGGCAACGGCCCCGGGTGCTCCGATTTATCGATGCTGAGCGGATCGATAGGATCTTCGCTGACCAAAATGGTGACGCTTGCGCCTTGGGGTTCATAGTCCTGCCGCGCGATATGCAGGATGTTGGCGCCGATCATCGCGCAGGTATCGCTCAGGATCTCAGTCAGGCGATTGGCATTATATTGTTCGTCAATGTAAGCGATATATCCATCACGGTCGTCCGCCGTTTTGGCATAACAAATATCGTAAATACAAAAACCCAGGCTCTTGGTTAAATTATTAAAGCCGTGTAGTTTTAACTTCTGCAATTGAGTTCACCCCCTTATGGCTTGCGTCTCAGCGTGCTGACGACAAGGCATTGAGTAAATACTGCGGCAGGGCAAAGCTGCCGTGATGAATAGCTGCATTATAATAGCGGCATTCCAATTTCGCAGCGGAGAAGCGCGCCTTCAGCGTGGCGGCGTCCAGCTGGCGCAGCGCCGGGTCCTGACTGGCCCAGGCGAAGGTCATCAAACCGCCGTAGTAGGTCGGTATCGCCGCCTGGTAGAAGCTGACATCGCTGAAGTAATGGCTGAGTTTGCGGTGGCTGTGTACCGCCTCGTCCTGCTGTAAAAAACACACCCCGTTTTGGGCGACAAAAATGCCGCCTTCGTTCAGGCAGCGCGCGCAGCCCTGATAAAAATCAGACGTAAACAGGCTCGATCCCGGCCCGATAGGATCGGTACAGTCGGAGATGATCACATCAAAGGTGTCGTCGGTGGCGCCGACAAAATTCACGCCGTCGTCGATAACCAGATGAAAACGCGGATCGTCGAACGAGCCGGCGTTGTGCCCCGGCAGATATTGCCGGCAGAAGGTGACGACGCCGGCGTCGATTTCCACCATGGTCACGCTTTCTACGCCGGGGTGCCGGCAGACTTCACGCAGCATGCCGCCGTCGCCGCCGCCGATAATCAGCACCTTGCGGGCGTTGCCGTGGGCGATAAGCGGTACGTGGGCCATCATTTCGTGATAGATAAATTCATCGCGTTCGGTGGTTTGCACCACGCCGTCCAGCGCCATAACGCGGCCAAACGCGGCGTTGGCGAAAATCACCAGATCCTGATGCGCGGTTTTTTCCCGGTACAAGATAGCGTCCACGTGAAAATACTGCCCGAAATTATCATGCAGCGTTTCGTACCAGATGTCGTGTTGTGGCATGTTGGGATGTGACATGTTGAGCTAACCCTCGGCGAAAACCGCCATGAGAAAACGGCGCAACATAATAGCTAACTCCGCCCCACCTTGCACGGATGATTTTCACACAAACAGGATTTAAAACTCTTTATTTTGCGTAGGCGAGCAAACTAAGGGAATTTGTCGCCAGGCTTTCGCATTTCTTCGGCGTGGGAATGGCGATGCCGCTAAGATCGCGATAGCTGTCTTCTCCCAGGGCGCGCATGTCGAAACTGGCATAGTTGCTGAGGTCCCAACGGTTTTGTTGGGCAAAAATCAGGATGGCACGCCGGATTTGTTCATTGGGCATGTCGGTATAACCACAGTTGTTCTTCAGATAAACAAACACGGCGGTTAAATCGGCCATGTCTTCGGCTTCGGGTTCGGATAAGGCTTGTGACGCGGTTGAAAAACCCAGCAGCCCGAGCAACAGCGTCACCAATAGGGTGTATTTCATGTGAAAACCTGAATCATTCGTTATAGGTTGACGTTATCATATTTAATGATTTTCGCCCTAAGTTTTATTCTGCAGCCGCATTTTTGGCGGTGAAAACCGCTTGATGAAAGTATGGAGCAAACCTGGCGGATTGTCCCGCGCGCGGTGGGTAAAACCGCTAAGATTGCTGATACGCGCGGTGGGCTTGAGCGGGAAGGGCGGGCACGAAGAGCCGTGCAAACCTTGTGTCCGCGCATCGCATGCGCCTGGCGGTTATGCTAAAATTCGCCTCTTTTCAACTTTCTGTAATGTGATCCCGCTATGAAACACACCGTGGACGTCATGATTTCCGCCGGGGAAATCGCTGACCGGGTCGCGCAGCTTGGCCATGATATCAGCCTGCATTACCGCGACAGCGGCAGTGAGATGGTCCTGGTCGGCCTGTTGCGCGGCTCTTTTATGTTTATGGCCGACCTTTGCCGCGCCGTGACGGTGCCGCATGAAGTGGATTTCATGACCGCCTCCAGCTATGGCAGCGGCATGAGCAGCACGCGCGACGTTAAGATTTTGAAGGATCTTGATGAGGATATCCGCGGCAAGGATGTGCTGATCGTGGAAGATATCATTGATTCCGGCAACACGCTAAGTAAAGTGCGCGAGATCCTGCAACTGCGCCAGCCGAAATCCCTGGCTATCTGCACCTTGCTTGATAAGCCGGATCGCCGCGAGGTGCAGGTGCCGGTGGAGTGGGTGGGCTTTGCCATCCCCGACGAGTTCGTGGTGGGATACGGTATCGATTACGCGCAGCGCTACCGGCATTTGCCTTTTGTCGGCAAGGTCGTGCGTCAGGATTGACCGCCAGGCGGCGGTCCTTGGCGGTCTCAGGGATGACGCACGGGTAGCCGGCTATTTGCCGTGCTGTTGCAAAAGCGTGGCGATGCCCTGGCGGTAGCGCTGTTCCAGCGTCTCCCGGCTGGTGGCGGAGACGTCCATATTACGCAGCAGGCCGTCGTGTATGCTGTATACCCAGCCGTGCAGCTGCACCTTCTGGCCACGTTTCCAGGCCGAGCGCATAATGGTGGAGTGCCCCAGGTTGTAGACCTGCTCGATAACGTTGATTTCACATAAGGTGTTGAGGCGATCCTCGGGATGAAGCTCCCCCAGCATTGAGCTATGCTTGTACCACAAATCGCGGATATGCAGCAGCCAGTTGTCGATCAATCCCAGTTCCGGATTGTCGATGGCGGCCTGTACGCCGCCGCATCCGTAATGGCCGCAGATAATAATATGCTCGACTTCCAGTACGTCCACGGCGTACTGCACCACCGACAGGCAGTTGAGATCGGTATGGATAACCAGGTTGGCCACGTTGCGGTGCACAAACAGCTCCCCCGGCTCCAGACCGGTCAGCCTCTCCGCCGGCACCCGGCTATCGGAACAGCCTATCCAAAGGAATCGCGGCTTCTGGGCCAGCGCCAGACGCTCGAAGAAACCCGGGTCTTCTTCTTTGAGATGCTTAGACCAGGTTTGGTTGTTGCTGATAAGGTCCGTGATGTCTTTCATTGTGGTTTTTAGCCCGTAACGACGTAGTGCGATGCGTTAATATAGGTCAACCGTGCGTTTTTTTAAATCAGTTCGTCACATCCATTGAGAATAAGGTAAGTCGTTATCTATGACATATGCATTGGAGTTGGAGAAGTTGACCAAGACCTACGCAGGAGGCGTACAGGCGCTAAAAGGGATAGACCTTAATGTGGAAGCGGGGGACTTTTATGCGTTGCTGGGACCCAATGGCGCGGGTAAGTCCACCACCATCGGCATCATCAGCGCGCTGGTCAATAAAACCTCCGGCAAGGCGCGCGTATTCGGCTACGACATCGATAAAGATATTGTGAATGCCAAACGCCAGCTGGGCCTGGTACCGCAGGAATTTAATTTTAATCCGTTTGAAACCGTCTGGCAGATTGTGGTTCACCAGGCCGGTTATTACGGCGTGGAACGCAAAGTGGCGGAGAAGCGCGCCGAGAAGTACCTCAACCAGCTGGATTTATGGACCAAGCGCGACGAGCGCGCGCGCATGCTTTCCGGCGGGATGAAACGCCGCCTGATGATCGCCCGCGCCCTGATGCACGAGCCTAAGCTGCTCATCCTCGATGAACCCACCGCCGGCGTGGATATCGAGCTCAGACGTTCGATGTGGGGTTTCCTGCGCGATTTGAACGGCAGCGGCACCACCATCATCCTGACCACCCATTATCTGGAAGAAGCGGAAATGCTGTGTCGCAATATCGGCATTATCCAGAGCGGCGAGCTGGTGGAAAATACGTCTATGCGGCTGCTGCTGTCCAAGCTGAAATCAGAAACCTTTATTCTCGATCTGGCGGCCAAGAGCCCGTTGCCGCAATTACAGGGGTATCGCCATCAACTGCTGGACACCAGCACCCTGGAAGTGGAGGTGATGCGGGAACAGGGGCTGAACAGTTTGTTCGGCCAGCTCAGCTCCCAGGGGGTGCAGGTGTTGAGTATGCGTAATAAAGCCAACCGGCTGGAAGAGCTGTTTGTCACGCTGGTAAAAGACGACCGGGCCAGCAGGAGGGCCAAATTATGATGCATCTTTATTGGATCGCCTTAAAGAGTATCTGGCGTAAGGAAATAAACCGCTTCGGCCGGATCTGGATCCAGACGCTGGTGCCGCCGGTGATTACCATGGCATTGTATTTTATTATTTTCGGCAATCTTATCGGATCGCGCATCGGCGAAATGCATGGCTTTTCGTATATGCAATTTATCGTGCCGGGCCTGATTATGATGGCGGTGATTACCAATGCCTATACCAATGTCGCCTCCTCGTTCTTCAGCGCCAAGTTCCAGCGCAATATCGAGGAACTGCTGGTGGCGCCGGTGCCCACCCACATCATCATCGCAGGTTACGTGGGCGGCGGGGTGGCGCGCGGTATTTGCGTCGGCATTTTGGTTACCGCGATTTCGTTGTTTTTCGTGCCTTTCCATGTGCATTCATGGTGGGTGGTGGCGGTGACGCTTATTTTGACGGCGGTGCTGTTCTCGCTGGCCGGCCTGCTGAACGCGGTGTTTGCCAAAAGCTTTGACGATATCAGCCTGATCCCGACCTTTGTGCTGACGCCGCTGACCTACCTGGGCGGGGTGTTTTATTCCCTGACGCTGTTGCCGCCCATATGGCAGGCCATATCCAAGCTCAACCCCGTCGTCTATATGATAAGCGGCTTTCGTTTCGGTTTTCTGGGCATCAGCGACGTGCCGCTGGCGTTTACGCTGTCGGTGCTGGTGGTGTTTATCGTGGTGTTTTATGCCTGGTGCTGGTATTTGATCCAGCGCGGCAGCGGGCTGCGGACTTAGGTATTAGGTAAAGGACGGCGGCGCATTTATGCCAGAGGATGCGCCGCCGGGCGGCGTCAGGCCACCTGTACCGGTACCGCCTTGGCGGTGCGTTTCAGCTGGTTATGGTCGTCGAAATAGGCCACCAGAGGCCGATGGCCGCGCGCCTCTTCATCCGGCATCTGCACGTAGGCGCAAATGATCAGCAAATCGCCGACGCAGGCGCAGCGGGCGGCCGCGCCGTTGACGGAAATAATGCGCGAGCCGCGCTCGGCGGCGATGGCGTAGGTGGAAAACCGCTGGCCGTTGTCGACGTTGTAGATATCGATAGCCTCATACTCCAGGATACCCGCCGCTTCCAGAAAGTCCTGATCGATGGCGCAGGAGCCTTCATAGTGCAAATCCGCCTGGGTCACGTGGACCCGGTGCAGCTTACCTCTTAGCATGGTGCGTTGCATAACGTTAAACCTTTGTACTTTCCCCGCCGGGGAGTGAAAACGCAAAATCGCCTTGGGACATCCACGCCAGTATTGACGATAGCCTCCCGGCTGTCCACAGGCCTGAGTGCTGCCCCATTACAACGTTAAATCCACCTGGGCGTTGTCAATTAAACGCGCCTTGCCCAGCCAGGCGGAAAACAGCACCACCGCGCGCGCGCTGTCCACCGTGAGCGGCTGCAAGGTATCGGCGTCGCGAATATCCAGGGCATCCGGCTGCAGGCCGGCCTGGCGCAGCCGTTCCGCCGCCTGTTGCAGCAGGGTATCGGTTTGGCGTTCGCCGTTTTTCATCTGCCCGATAAGCTGTTCCAGCACGCTGTGCAACCGGGGCGCTATCTGGCGCTCCCCGGCGGTGAGATAGCCGTTGCGCGAGCTTAGCGCCAGGCCGTCGGCGGCGCGCACCGTCGGTACGCCGACTATCTCGATGTCATAGCCCATATCCTTCACCATTTGGCGTATCAGCGCCAGCTGCTGGTAATCCTTCTGGCCGAAACAGGCGATATCCGGCTGCACCAGGTTAAACAGCTTACTGACAATGGTGGCTACGCCGCGGAAATGGCCCGGGCGGATGGCGCCTTCCAGAATAGCGGAAAAACGCGGCACATCCACAAACGTCTGGCTGGCGAGTCCGTCCGGATATATAACCGCCGCTGCCGGCGCAAACACCGTATCAACGCCGCGCCGGGTCAGCTTTTCGCAATCTTCCTGCAGCGTGCGCGGGTACGCCGTGAGATCTTCGGGGCGATCGAATTGCATCGGGTTGACGAAGATACTGACGATAACAATATCGGCACGGGCGCGGGCTTCATCCACCAGGGACATATGCCCATCGTGCAGATTCCCCATGGTCGGCACCAACGCAATACGTTTACCTTCCTGCCGCCACTGCTTAACAGCCTGACGCAGTTTCGGCGGGGTTTCGATAATCAACACGCCTATCTCCTGTCGTTATTGAAAACTGTGTTCCAGGCCGGGGAAAATACCCTGCTCGACCTCTTCGATATATAAACGCACCGCCGGGCGGATATCACCTGCCTGAGCCAGGAAATTCTTGACGAATTTTGGCGTCCCTTGGCCGGTAATGCCCAACGCGTCCTGCATCACCAGGATTTGCCCGTCGGTGACATTGCCCGCGCCGATGCCGATCACCGGTATGGCCAGCGCCTCGGTGACCCGCTGCGCGAGCGCCACGGGCACGCATTCCAGCACCAGCAGCTGCGCGCCGGCCTGCTCAAGCGTCAGCGCGTCCTGTAATAACCGTTCCGCGCTGTCGCTGTCGCGGCCCTGCACTTTATACCCGCCGAAGATATTCACCGATTGCGGCGTCAGTCCCAGGTGGCCGCACACCGGCACCGCCCGTTCGGTCAAACCGCGCACGGCGTCGGCCAGCCAGCCGCCGCCCTCCAGCTTGACCATATTGGCGCCGGCACGCATCAGCACGGCGGCGCTGTCAAAGGCCTGCGCCGCCGTCGCATAGGACATGAACGGCAAATCCGCGAGCAGCAGGCACTGGGGCGCGCCGCGGCGCACGCACCGGGTATGGTAGGCAATCTCTTCCACCGTCACCGGCAGCGTGGAAGTCTGGCCCTGCATGGTCATGCCCAGAGAGTCGCCCACCAGCATTACCTGAATGCCTTCTTGCTCAAACAGGCGGGCAAAGCTGGCGTCATAGGCGGTCAGGGTGGCGAACTTGCGTTGCTGCTGTTTCCAGGCGCGCAGATGCGAAATGGTGGTCGGTTTCATCATAACCTCGGTCAGGCCGGTAACGCATAATTGAAATGAAGTGGCGCGTTATTCTAAATGAAGGCGGGGACAGGAGATAGTATTGTCTGAGCAAAACGTGCGGCAATGGAGGGGATGCGCGGAGAAGGGGAGCTTACCAGCGGCGCGCCCGGTGTTCATTATCCCAGAATTCCAGGCCGTTGCGCCCGGTGCGCACCAGCAGGTCCGCCAGCGCCTCGCCGTCGGGCAATACCAGGTCGGGGGCGAGCTCCGCCAGGGGATAAAGCACGAATTCACGGTGCTTCATATCATAGTGCGGCACCGTCAGCCGGGCGGTATGAAGCCGCAGGCCGCCGAACAGCAGGATATCGAGATCGAGCGTGCGCGGCCCCCAGCGGTCGGCTTTGCGCACCCGCCCCTGCCGCCGCTCGATGTGCTGGGTGTGATCGAGCAGCTGTTCCGGCGTGAGCGCGGTGTCAAGGGCGACGACGGCGTTGAGGTAATCGGGCTGGTCCTGCGGTCCCAGAGGCCGGCTGCGGTAAAAAGAGGAGCAGGCGTTCAGCCGGGTTTGCGGCAATTGGGCGAGGGCGTCCAGCGCGGCGTTAACCTGGTCAAGCGGATCCGCCAGGTTGCTGCCGATAGCCAGCCAGACTCGCGTCATCGGCACGCCGGACAGCGGCGCTGCGCCAGCCATGGTTAAGCCGGATCGCGATGCGGCGTACGGCGGCGCGGACGGCGCGGACGCGGACGGGCGGTGGCGTCGTCGTCAAGGGTGGTGAGCAGGGACTTCTGCCGCGGCGGCGCGGCTTCCTGGAACTCGCGCCACCATTGGGTCAGCCGTTGCAATTCGGCGCTGTTTTCGACGTCGGCGCGCAGCGCCAGCAGATCGAAAGCCGCGCGGAATTTTGGATGCTCCATCAGCTTGAAGGCGCGTTTGCCCTGGCGGCGCGACAGGCGCAGCTGCAGCTGCCAGATATCGCGCATCAGCGTGGTCAGGCGTTTGGGAATGGCGAGCGAGCGGCACTGTTCGTCAAGAATATCGTTCAGCGCCAGCGAAAACGCGTCGAAATAGGCCAGGCCGCCTTCCTGCGTCAGCTTCTGCGCCTGTTCGAGCAGGGGGTACCACAGCATGGCGGAGAACAGGAATGCCGGATTGACCCGCATGTCGTTCTGGATGCGATGATCGGTGTTTTTCAGTACCTGGGTGACCATCTGCTCCATAAAACTGTCACCCTGTTCGGTGAAGTTGCGGCTGATGAGCGGAAACATGGGCTGGAACAGCTGATATTCGCACAGCAGGCGGTAGGTCGGTTCGCCGTAACCGGCCTGCAGCAGTTTAAGCGATTCCTCGAACAGCCTGGCCGCCGGGATATCGCGCAGCAACGACGCCAGGCGCGGGATCGGCTCGGCGGTGGCCGCATCGACGGTCATGTTCAGCTTGGCGGCAAAACGCACCGCCCGCAGCATGCGCACCGGATCCTCGCGGTAGCGGGTTTCCGGATCGCCAATCAGGCGCACCACGCCTTCCTGCAAATCGCGCAGGCCGCCGGTATAGTCGCGCAGCGTAAAGTCGGCCACGCTGTAATAGAGGCTGTTGATGGTGAAATCGCGGCGCTGGGCGTCTTCCTCGATGGAGCCGAAGATATTGTCGCGCAGCAGCATGCCGTTTTGTCCTTGCAGCGCGGCGGCGGGGGCCTGCACCGCCGACCCGGCATCAACGTCATCGGGCACGTGGGTCAGATGATGGCCGCGAAAGGTCGCCACTTCGATGATTTCCGGTCCGAACATGACATGGGCGAGGCGAAAACGCCGGCCCACCAGACGGCAGTTGCGAAATAACTTGCGCATCTGTTCGGGGGTGGCATCGGTGGTAATGTCGAAATCCTTCGGTTTTCTACCCAACAGCAGGTCGCGCACGCCGCCGCCGACCAGATAGGCCTCGTATCCCGCTTTATTCAAGCGGTAAAGCACTTTCAGTGCATTTTCACTGATCTCTTTACGGGAGATGGTGTGCTGGTCGCGCGGGATAATCGTCAAAGGGCGTCTATCCTCTGGTGCCGCCGCCACGGTTTCCCGGCTCAGCACCTTACGGCAGAAGTTGGCTACTCGGGTAAAAATAGTACACCTCAATAGTAACAAATAAACGGGAGCAACAAAAAACAGCGGCTAATCATAGCTCACCCCGGGTGTTTTGAGAACGTCTGGGGCGCATGTCGTGCCCGATGGCGAAATCGGTATGGATGCCAGGGACCAATGCATAATAGCCCAGTCTAACATACTCTCAAGGGTCAAATCCCGCCACCCTTGCGCTACCGGTTGATTTAAAAAAACTAATGCGTCGGCAAGCGTTGGCCGGGGGTCCCCCTGCGGCAACGGCGGCGCATGATTCTGCTTGGATAATTTGGCGCCCGTGGGCGTCAACGCCAGCGGTAAATGAATATATTCCGGTTCTTTATAACCTAATTGACGGTAGAGTGCCAATTGCCGCACGGTAGGCTCGATTAAATCGGCCCCGCGCACGATTTCGGTCACGCCGAGCGCCGCGTCGTCCACCACGACCGCCAGATTGTAGGCAAACAGACCGTCGCGGCGGCGGATAATAAAATCTTCCCGGGCCAGATCGGGGTCGGCGTAGATATCACCGCGCAAACGGTCATGGAAATGTGACACGGGGGCTATCTGGCGCAGGCGGATGGCGGCATTTTGCGCCGGCAGGCCGAGCGTGCGGCAATGACCGTCGTAAATGCCGCCCAGTTCCTGAATGCGGGCGCGGGTGCAGCGGCAATGATAGCTTAGCCCGCGCGCGCGCAAATCCGCCAGGACGTCAAGGTAAGCCGCGTGGCGTTGGGATTGGAAGCATACGGGGCCGTCCCAGTGCAGGCCGTAATGGGCCAACTGGCGTAAAATGGTATCGGCGGCGCCGGGGACTTCGCGGGGAGGATCGATATCTTCGATACGCACTCGCCACTGCCCATGCGAGGCGCGGGCCTGGAGAAAACTCCCCAGGGCCGCGACAAGCGAGCCAAAATGCAAGGCGCCTGAAGGCGAGGGGGCAAAACGCCCCATGTAGGTGCTGTGCGCAGCCATAACTCAGGAAAGGCGAATCCGTACAGTTACCGCGATGCCGTGGTCCGTTCCATGGGCGACATCGCGGCAATCTGGATTGATTTTACCCTGCCATCTGCTTTTCGCGGATTTCAGCCAAGGTCTTGCAATCAATGCATAAATCAGCGGTCGGCCGCGCTTCCAGGCGGCGAATGCCGATTTCCACGCCGCATGAGTCGCAGAAGCCGAAATCTTTGTCTTCTACTTTCTTCAGCGTTTTTTCGATCTTCTTGATCAATTTTCGTTCCCGATCGCGGTTACGCAGTTCAAGGCTGAATTCCTCTTCCTGCGCGGCCCGGTCCACAGGATCCGGAAAGTTGGCCGCTTCATCCTGCATATGCGAAACGGTACGACCCACTTCATCTCTGAGCTGGTTGCGCCATGCGTCGAGGATGCGCTTGAAATGCAGCAACTGGGCCGCATTCATATACTCCTCGCCCGGTTTCTGCTGGTACGGTTCCACCCCGGCGATGGCGAGAATGCTCAAGGAGGATGTCTTACGGTCTTGCCCTTCTTGCATGTTGCTTCTCCTTCATAACACGCACTATCGATCCCCAACGTGGGGAAAAAAACAGGCCGCTATAAATAACAGATGACGTTGAGGTTGGCAATTATTCCTGACGCCTACTTGACAAGAGTGTGAAGAAAGGCGTATCTGGCGGGCGGTTAAACTAAGGAAAAACGGGATGATTTATCCTTTTTTTCCAGAAAAGCCGCCTACGAAATAAATAACGGTAAAGCATTTTTCAGCACAATACCGTCCGGGGATAACTGCGCGCCATAGCAAAATACTTCCACGCCATGTTGCTGCGCCTGCAATACTAAATCGGCATAATGGGGGTCGATGTGCCGGGCGGGCGCCACCCGGGTGATTCCGGAGTGCAACACCGCAAAAAACAGTACGGCACGGTGACCCATTTCTGCCATTGCTTGTAGTTCTCGTAAATGTTTTTGTCCGCGTATCGTTACCGCATCGGGAAAATACCCCCACTCCTGTTGCAGTAATGTGACGGATTTCACCTCAATATAGCAGTTTGCGCGATTTTCCGCTGCTAATAACCAATCAATCCGACTATTTTCTACGCCATAACGCACTTCGGCAGTAAGTGTAGTATAGCCCGACAATTCGGGAACGGCGTCGGCGCGCACCGCCTCCGCCAGCAGGGCGTTGGCGCGCAGAGTATTCACTCCTATCCATTGACCACCGGCGGTTTCAGTTAGTTCCCAGCTATGCGGATATTGACGTTTACGGTTGTCTGAAGTCGAATACCACACTGTATCCCCGGGCACGGCGCAGCCGGTCATGGCGCCGGTGTTGGCGCAATGGATAGTCAGCTCCTCGCCCTCCGGGGTGACCACATCCGCCAGGAAACGTTTATAGCGCCGCACCAGGCGGGCGGATTTTAATTCTGGACTGAATCGCATGACATTTCCGTATAAGAGTTTTGCCGTCTCCCCCTCTCGCCAGGTCAGGCGAGCGGCCAGCTATCGAGCAGCATATAGCGGGCGCGCCCGTTGTCAAATAGCGAGGCGTACAGGCCGAAACTCCCGACCGCCATTTCCCATCCCGGCGTGCCGGACGGCAGCGCCACCGCCTGATGGGCCTGGCGCAGCAGCGTGACATGTGGATGGTACGGCAGCGGGCTTTGATAGCAGCCGTTGCGGGCCGCCTGCGCGCGCAGCCACTGCGCCAACTGCAATAACCCGCGCGGCGCGCGCTTCATGCCGAGCCACACCACGCCGGAGCCGGGCCAGTGTCCGCAATCGTCCAGGGTCAGGGTAAAGGGCTTTTGTTGCAATCTCATGGCGGCGGCGCGCAGGGCCTGTTCTTTGCCGGCGCCCACCTCGCCCAGGAACGCCAGGGTGATATGCAGGTTGGCCGCCGCCACCGGCCTGCCGGCCTCATAGGGAAAACGGGCGGCGCGCCAGTCGATAACCGCCTGGCGGACGCTATCGGGCAGGGCAATGGCAAAAAACAGGCGACGGGTGGAGGTCATGGCGGTCCCGGCTGGTGTCGTGGATGATTGACCGTTTCCCCTGGCCGGCCTCGGTCGCCGATACCAGGGAAACGCGGCGAAGATTCTGTTCTTCAATCAAGCGATGCTACAATGCCCGGCCCTGAATGTTAATCTTTAACGGAGATGTCGTGACGTCATTACCGGTCGCCGCCGTAGTCGATGAGTTGCTGCAAGCGTTGCAAGGCGCCGCGCAGGTTCTGCTGCACGCGCCCACCGGCGCCGGCAAATCCACCTGGCTGCCGCTGGAAATCCTGCGGCGCGCCGGCCTGCCCGGGCGTATCCTGATGCTGGAGCCACGGCGGCTGGCCGCCAAAAACGTGGCGCTGCGCCTGGCCGAACAACTGGGCGAAACGCCCGGCCAGACCGTCGGCTACCGCATGCGCGCCGAAAGCCGCGTGGGGCCGCACACCCGGCTGGAGGTGGTGACCGAAGGCATTCTGACGCGCATGTTGCAGCAGGATCCGGAGCTGTCCGGCGTCGCCCTGGTTATCCTGGATGAATTCCATGAACGCAGCCTGCAGGCCGATCTGGCGCTGGCGCTGCTGCTGGATGTGCAGCAGGGACTGCGCGCCGATCTGCGGCTGCTTATCATGTCCGCCACCCTGGACGACCGGCGCCTGCTGGCGCTTCTGCCCGCCGCGCCGGTTATCCGTTCCGTCGGCCGCAGTTTTCCGGTGGAGCGGGTTTTTCATCCGCTGCCCTCACAGTCCGTCCCCGTCCAGGCGATTGCCGCGGCGGTCAGCGAGATGCTGTCATCCCATACCGGCTCGCTGCTGTTGTTTTTACCCGGCGTGGGGGAGATCAACCGCGTGCAGGCTTTGCTGTCTCCCCGGATCGGGGCGGAGGTCGATCTTTGCCCGCTGTATGGCGCCCTGACCCTGGACGAACAGCAGCGGGCCATCCGGCCGGCCCCGGCGGGGCGGCGCAAGGTGGTGCTGGCCACCAATATCGCCGAGACCAGCCTGACGATCGAGGGCATTCGCCTGGTGGTGGACAGCGGGCTGGAGCGGGTAAGCGAATTCGATGCCAGGAACGGGCTCAGCCGCCTGGTCACCCAGCGCGTCAGCCAGGCGTCCATGGTGCAGCGCGCCGGCCGTGCCGGCCGCCTGTCCCCCGGCGTGTGCTGGCACCTCTTTAGTCAATCGCAGGCGGAACGCGCGCCGGAACACGGCCGGCCGGAAATTCTGCAAAGCGATCTCAGCGGTTTTTATCTCGAATTACTGCAATGGGGCTGTACCGACCTGCTGACGCTCTGCTGGCTCGACCTGCCGCCAGAACCCAACCTGGCCGCGGCCCGCCGCACCCTGCGCCAGTTGGATGCCGTCGATGGGGCGGAACGCCTGACGTCCCTGGGGCGCAAAATGGCGCAAGCAGGCTGCGAACCGCGCCTGGCGGCCATGCTGTGCCATGCGCGCGACGATGACGATAGCCTGGCGACGGCCGCGCTGCTGGCGGCCATTATCGAGGAACCGCCGCGCGCGGGGTCGCCCGATATGCGCGATGCGCTCGCGCGCCCGCAGTCCCACTGGCTGCGACGCGCCAGGCAACTGGCCAAACGGCTGTCGCCCCGCTGGGGCCGGCCGGACGCGGCGCTGGCGCCCGCGCTGCTGGCCTGGGGATTTCGCGATCGCATCGCCCGCCGGCGCGACGCCACCGGCCGGTATCAACTGGCCAACGGCCTGGGCGCGGCGCTGGCTCCCGACGAGGCGCTGTCGGCGATTGAATGGCTGATCGTGCCGGGGCTGATGCAACTGGGGCAAAATGCCGACGCGGCCATCCGGCTGGCGCTGCCGGTGGATATCGCCGCGCTGGTGGCCGCCCGTCCCGACTGGCTGACGGTCACCACCGCCATGCGCTGGGATGAGGAAAAGGGCAGCCTGCGCGTGCTCAGGCGTGAACAGATCGGACAATTGATGTTACGCGAGCAGCCGCAGGCCAGGCCTTCCGGCGAGGTGATGCGGCAGGCGCTGCTCAACTGGATTGGCGAGCAGGGCCTGTCGGTGCTCAACTGGGACGGCCCGGCGCAGCAGCTGCGCCAGCGCCTGCTGTGCGCCCGCGACTGGTTGCCGGAGGCGGACTGGCCTGTGGTGGACGACGACGCGCTGCTGGCGGCCCTGCCGCTATGGCTGCAGCCGTCCCTGGAGGGCGTGCATGACGTGCGCGCCCTGCGCCAGGTGAATCTCGGCGAGGCGTTATTGCGCCTGCTGGACTGGCGATTGCGTCAACGACTGGATACTGCGCTGCCCAGCCACTACACTGTGCCCACCGGCAGCCGGCTGCCGGTGCGTTACCAGCACGGCGAGCCGCCGGTGCTGGCCGTAAGGATGCAGGAAATGTTCGGCGAGCAGGCCAGTCCGCTGCTGGCCGAAGGCCGCGTGGCGCTGGTGCTGGAGTTGTTATCGCCCGCCGGGCATCCGTTGCAGATTACCCGCGATCTGGCGGCGTTCTGGCAGGGGGCCTACCGCGAGGTGCAAAAAGAAATGAAGGGGCGTTACCCCAAGCATGTCTGGCCGGATAATCCGGCCATTGCGGTACCCACCCGGCGCACCAAAAAGTATCAGCAGGGTTGATTTCAGAGGTTTCCTCTTCCGGATAAGATGGTGGAGGAACAGAGTAGGCGGGGAATCCGTCGGAAGTATGGAGAATCATAACGATGTCTGGGGATGATCGCGAACCTATTGGACGTCATGGAAGACCGTCCGGCCGTAAAGTGACAAATAAACCGCCAGTGCGACGTCACCGGGACGACGACTACGAAGAAAATGACGATGCTCAGGACGACTATGACGATCAAGAGGAATACGTAATGCCGCCGCGCAAGCCGCCTGCGAAAGGCAAAGCGCGCCCGCCGCGCAAAAGCGGCAAGCGGCGCCTGCTGGGATTGCTTATCAAGATTTTCCTGGTGGTGGTGATTTTACTGGTGATCTACGGCGTCTACCTGGATGCGCAGATCCGCAGCCGCATCGACGGCAAGGTCTGGCAACTGCCGGCGGCGGTCTATGGCCGCATGGTGAACCTGGAGCCGGGCATGCCCTACAGCAAAAGCGAGATGGTCAACCTGCTGGAAGGGATGCAGTACCGCCAGGTGACCCGCATAACCCGCCCGGGCGAATTCAGCGTGCGCGCCAACAGCATCGATATGCTGCGCCGTCCCTTTGATTTCCCCGACAGCAAGGAAGGGCAGATCCATGCGGTGCTGACGTTTGATCGCGATCATCTGCTGCAAATTCAAAACCAGGATACGCAGCGGAACTTCGGCTTTTTCCGCCTCGATCCGCGCCTGATCACCATGCTGCAGTCGCCCAACGGCGAGCAGCGGTTGTTTGTGCCCCGCGCCGGATTCCCCGATCTGCTGGTGGATACCCTGATAGCCACCGAAGATCGTCATTTTTACCAGCATGACGGCATCAGCATCAGCTCCATCGGCCGCGCCTTCCTGGCGAATATTACCGCCGGGCGCGCGGTGCAGGGGGGCAGTACGCTGACCCAGCAGTTGGTCAAGAATTTGTTCCTGACCAATGAGCGTTCCCTGTGGCGCAAGATCAACGAAGCCTATATGGCCGTGATCCTCGATTACCGCTACAGCAAGGATCGCATCCTTGAGCTGTATCTGAACGAAGTCTACCTCGGCCAGAGCGGCAGCGAACAGATCCGCGGATTCCCGTTGGCAAGCCTCTATTATTTCGGCCGGCCGGTGGATGAACTCAGCCTGGATCAGCAGGCCATGCTGGTGGGCATGGTCAAGGGCGCATCACTGTACAATCCCTGGCGTAATCCGCAAATGGCGCTGGAGCGGCGTAACCTGGTGCTGAAGCTGTTGCAAAACCAGCAGGTTATCGACGAGGATTTGTATAATATGCTGAGCGCGCGTCCGCTGGGGGTGCAGCCGCGCGGCGGGGTGATTACGCCGCAGCCGGCCTTTATGCAAATGGTGCGTCAGGAGCTGCAGGCGAAGCTGGGCGACAAGATTAACGATTTGTCCGGCGTGAAAATATTCACCACCCTGGATCCGATTTCGCAGGACGCGGCGGAAAGAGCGGTGGAGGCCGGTGTGCCGGCCCTGCGCGCCGGGCGCGGCGTCAGCGACCTTGAGAGCGCTATGGTGGTGGTGGACCGCTTTAGCGGCGAAGTGCGCGCCATGGTCGGCGGTTCCCAGCCGCAATTCGCCGGATTTAACCGCGCCATGCAGGCACGGCGTCCGGTAGGGTCGCTGGCAAAACCGGCCACCTACCTGACCGCGCTGAGCCAGCCGGATAAGTACCGCCTGAACACCTGGATCGCCGATGAGCCCATTTCACTCAAGCAGCCGAACGGGCAGCTGTGGGCGCCGAAAAACTACGATCGCCAGTTTCGCGGCAAGGTGATGCTGGTAGACGCGCTGGCCAATTCGCTTAACGTGCCGACGGTCAACCTGGGGCTGGCGGTGGGCCTGCCGGATATCGTCGCCACCCTGCAAAAACTGGGCATCCCGAAAGAGGTGATTAACCCGGTGCCGGCCATGCTGCTGGGGGCCATCAGCCTCACGCCGATGGAAGTGGCGCAGGAATACCAGACCATTGCCAGCGGCGGCAATCGTGCGCCGCTGTCGGCGGTGCGCTCGGTGATAAGCGAGGACGGCAAGGTGCTTTACCAGAGCTTCCCGCAGGCGGAGCGCGTGGTGCCGGCCCAGGCGGCGTATCTGACGTTATACGGTATGCAGCAGGTGGTGGCGCGCGGCACGTCGCGTTCGCTGGCGGTGAAATTCCCCAATTTCCATCTGGCCGGGAAAACCGGTACCACCAATGATTTGCGCGATAGCTGGTTTGCCGGCGTGGACGGTAAAGAGGTGACCATCAGCTGGGTAGGGCGCGACAACAACGGCCCGGCCAAGCTGACCGGCGCCAACGGCGCGCTGACGATTTACCGCCGTTACCTGGAAAACCAGCCGCCGCTGACGCTTAACGTGATACCGCCCGAGGAGATCAACCAGATGTCCATCGACTATGCCGGCAATTTCGTCTGCAACAGCGACAGCAGCATGCGCGTGATCCCGGTCTGGACCGACAGTCCGCAGGCGCTGTGCCAGGCCAGCCAGGCGGTGGCCCAGCAGCCGGCGCAAACGCCCCCTGACCAGCAGCAGTCGGGCCAGCAGCCGCCGCAACAGGAGCAGCAGGAGGGCAGCGACGGCGTCGCCGGCTGGATCAAGGATATGTTCGGCAAATAGCTCGCCACCCCGGCTTGCCGGGGTGGGTTTGTTGACCAGGCGAAGGAACGCCGGCGATAGGCATTCTGTCGCCGCGCGATGCCTGGCGGCGACCTGCGAGGAAAAATCAGTTGCGATACTGCTAATTATTGAAGGAAACTGCTATTATTGCTTCTTTGAATAATTATCATTTGCTTTATTGGGCTTATGCAAGATATCGCCACACCTCTAGCCAACGCCGCCGCCAGGAACGCTACTTTTGCCCTGGATCAGGTGAGTTTCTCGGTACCCGGACGGGTATTACTCCAGCCGCTGTCGTTCACTTTTCCCCAGGGCAAGGTCTGTGGCCTGATAGGTCATAACGGCTCCGGAAAATCCACCCTGCTGAAGATCCTGGGCCGTCATCATGAGGCCAGCGGCGGCGTGGCGCGCCTGAATGATAAACCGCTGGCGGACTGGGAAAGCAAGGCTTTCGCCCGGCAGGTGGCGTATCTGCCGCAGCAACTGCCGGCGGCGGAAGGCATGACGGTGCGCGAGCTGGTGGCCCTGGGGCGTTATCCCTGGCACGGCGCGCTCGGCCGCTTCGGCAGCGCCGATCGCCGGCATGTGGAGGACGCCATCGAGGTGGTCGGCCTGCCCTCGCTTGCCCACCGTCTGGTGGACAGCCTTTCCGGCGGCGAGCGTCAGCGCGCCTGGCTGGCGATGACCCTGGCGCAGGATAGCCGCTGCCTGCTGCTGGATGAACCCACCTCGGCCCTGGATATCGCCCATCAGGTGGACGTACTGGCCTTGATTAAGCGCATGAGCCAGGAGCGCGGCCTGACGGTTATCGCGGTATTGCATGATATCAATATGGCGGCGCGCTACTGCGATTACCTGACGGCGCTGCGCGGCGGCGCAATGATTGCCCAGGGATCGCCGCTGGAGCTGATGCGCGGCGACGTGCTGGAAACCATTTACGGTATTCCTATGGGCATCCTGCCACATCCGGGCGGCGGCGCGCCGGTGAGTTTCGTGTTTTAATGCGCCGGCGTGATCAGACCCTGGGACGTCTGCGCCCCCAGCGCGCGCCCGGCGCCATTGCGACGGATGAGAGTCCGGGTATTGACGGCGGCCGCCGACGGCTGCTGGCCGCCCTGCTGCTGTCGCCCTTGTGCTGCGGTCTCGCGTCCTGGGGGACCGCGGCCCGGGGTGCGACCGATCGGACGGCAACGGGCGGATCCGTCCCGTCGCTGCCCTATCAGCGCATTATCGCCCTTGAATGGCTGCCGGTGGAGCTGCTGTTCGCCCTCGGCGTTACGCCGCTGGCCGTCGCCGGCACCCGGGATTACCGCTTATGGGTACAGGAGCCGGTGCTTCCGGCCTCGATTGTCGATGTCGGCCAGCGCACCGAACCTAATTTCGAACTGATCACCGCGCTCAAGCCGGACTTGATCCTGTATTCCCAGGGCTACGGGCCGCGCCCGGAACAATTGCGCGCCATTGCCCCCGCCATGGGGTTTAGTTTCACCGACGGGCAGGGGCGGCCGCTGACCACCGCGCGCGCCGGGCTGCTGGCCCTGGCGCAGCGCCTGGACAGGATGCCCGCCGCCCTGGCCCATCTGGCGTCTTTCGACCGCGAACTGGCCGAAGCCTGGCCGCAGCTGGCGTCATATCGCCGCCAGCCCCTGCTGATATTTTCCCTGATGGACGATCGTCACGCCCTGATCATCGGCGGCACCAGTTTATTCGGCCAGGTCATGGACCAACTGGCGCTGGCCAACGTCTGGCAGGGAGAAAATAATTTCTGGGGCACGGCGGTGGTGGGAATTGAACAACTGGCGACGCTGCCCCTGGCGCGGGCCATATGCCTGGATCACGGCGACGCCGCGCTGACGGCGCGCGTGGCCGCCACGCCGCTGTGGCAGGCCATGCCCTTTGTGCGCCGGAATATGTTGCGCACCGTGCCGGCCATCTGGATTTATGGCGCCACTCTTGCGGCCCTGCGTTTTTGCCGCATGCTGCAGCAGATGGAAAAACAATGGTGAGGCCATGAACAGTCGTAGCGGGCTTTTCCCGTTTAGTCTGCTGACGCTGCTGGCCCTGGGCGCGCTGGCGCTCAGCGCCTATAACGCCCAGCAGGTGCTGCCGGGCCAGCTATGGGCGGGGGCGCTGTGGCGGCCCGATATGCTGGATATCCGCCAGGTTATCTTCCACTACAGCACCTTGCCGCGCCTGGCGATAGCGCCGCTGGTGGGCGCCGGCCTGGCGCTGGCCGGCGTGCTGTTCCAGCAGGTGCTGCGCAATCCGCTGGCCGAACCCTCGACCCTGGGCGTCGCCAGCGGCGCGCAATTGGGGGTCACCGTCACCACGCTGTGGCTGCTGCCAGGCGGAGCGCTGACCCAGCAGTTGGCGGCCCTGCTGGGCGCGCTGGTCATCGGCGCGTTGGTCTTCGGCGTGGCCTGGGGGAAACGCATGTCGCCGGTGACCCTGATCCTGGCGGGCCTGGTGCTGAGCCTGTACTGCAGCGCCGTTAACAGTCTGCTGGCCATCTTCCATTACCAGCAGTTGGAAAACCTGTTTTTATGGAGCAGCGGGGCGCTTAACCAGCAGGACTGGCACCAGGTAAGGTTTCTGCTGCCGCGTCTGGGGCTGGGGCTGCTGCTGGCCCTGCTGCTGATTCGCCCCATGACCTTGCTGGGCGTGGACGACGCCGTGGCGCGCAATCTCGGCCTGGGGCTGTCAACCGCCCGGCTGGCGGCGCTGGTACTGGCTATCGTGCTTAGCGCGTTGTTGGTGAACGCGGTGGGCGTGGTGGGGTTTATCGGCCTGTTCGCGCCGCTGCTGGCGAAGCTGCTCGGCGCCCGGCGCCTGCTGCCGCGCCTGCTGCTGGCGCCGCTTATCGGCGCGCTGCTGCTGTGGTTTACCGATCAGGTCATGGTCTGGCTGGCGCGCGCGTGGCGTGACGTGCCCACCGGCGCGGCCACCGCGCTGATTGGCGCGCCGATCCTGCTCTGGCTGCTGCCCCGGCTGCGCCATGCCGTGGCGCCGGCGCAGCCGGGGCATGACGACGCGCCCCGCCCGGAGCGCGCCAATCCCGCGCTGTGGGCCGCGGGCGGATTGGCGCTGCTGCTGGCGCTGGTGTGCGTGGCGCTGATGCTGGGCCGTAACAGCCTGGGATGGAACTGGGCCGGCGGCGACGAGCTGCTGCGCCTGCTGCCCTGGCGCTGGCCGCGTACGCTGGCGGCATTAAGCGCCGGTGTGATGCTGGCCGCCGCCGGCACCCTGATCCAGAAACTGACCGCCAATCCCATGGGCAGCCCGGAAGTACTGGGTATCAGCGCCGGCGCCGCGTCGGCGGTGGTGTTGATGATGTTTTGGCTGCCCGGCGATGTCTTTATTTGGTTATTGCCTGCGGGTAGCCTGGGCGCCGCGCTGACGTTGGCGGCCATTTTGCTGGTGGCGGGACGGCGGCATTTTTCCACCCAGCGCATGCTGCTGGCGGGCATAGCCCTGGGTACTGCGTTCACCACGCTGGTGACCCTGCTGCTGGCCAGCGGCGATCCCCGCCTCGGCGGCCTGCTGACCTGGATTTCCGGATCGACCTATGGCGTGCAGGCGCCGCAGGCGGTAACCAGCGCGGTGACGGCGCTGGTACTGTTGCTGCTGGCGCCCTGCTGCCGCCGCTGGCTTAACGTGCTGCCGCTGGGCGGCGCAACCGCCCGGGCCCTGGGCCTGCCGCTGGCACGCGCCAGGCTGGCTATCCTGTTGCTGGCGGCGGTGCTGACCGCCGGCGCCACGCTGACCGTCGGTCCCTTGAGTTTTATCGGTTTGATGGCGCCGCATATGGCGCGGATACTCGGCTTTCGCCGGGCGATGCCGCAGCTGGTTATGGCTGCGCTGCTGGGCGCGATGCTGATGCTGCTGGCCGACTGGGCCGGGCGCATGGCGATGTTTCCCGACCAGATCCCGGCGGGCCTGCTGGCGACCTTTATCGGCGCGCCGTATTTTATCTTTCTGCTGCGCCGCCAGGGTCGCTGATGGGAGGGGGCTTACAGCCGGGCAAAACTGCGGCGGGCGGCGCCGATGGTCTGCGTCAGATCCTCGTCGCTGTGCGCCAGCGACATAAAACCGGCTTCAAACGCCGACGGCGCCAGGTAAACCCCTTCCTCCAGCATCATATGGAAAAAGCGTTTAAACCGTTCCACATCGCAGGCCATGACATCCTGATAGCCGGTCACCGCGGGCGCGTCGGTAAAGAAGATACCGAACATGCCGCCGACGTGGTTTACCACCAGGGGAATGTTTTCCGCCCGCGCCGCCTCCAGCAATCCCCGCGCCAGGCGATCGGTCAGATCGGTCAGCGCCGGATAAATGCCGGGGCGTGAAATCTCGGTCAGGCAGGCATAGCCCGCGGCCATGGCAATCGGATTGCCCGACAGCGTGCCGGCCTGGTAAACCGGGCCGGTGGGCGCCAGCGCCTGCATCACCTCGCGCCGGCCGCCAAACGCCCCCACCGGCATGCCGCCGCCGATGATTTTACCCAGGCAGGTCAGGTCCGGCACCACGCCGTAATAGGACTGCGCGCCCGCCAGGGCCACCCGAAAACCGGTCATGACCTCGTCGATAATCAGCAGCGCGCCGAATTCATCGCACAGGGCGCGCAGGCCGGGCAGGAACGCCGGCAGCGGCGGTACGCAGTTCATATTGCCGGCCACCGGCTCGACGATAATGCAGGCGATCTCGCGCGGATAGAGTTCAAATACCTGCCGCACCGAATCCAGATCGTTAAAGGCGCAGGTGAGGGTGTGTTTGGCGAAATCCGCCGGCACGCCGGGAGAACTGGGCTGGCCGAGGGTCAGCGCGCCGGAGCCGGCCTTGACCAGCAGGCCGTCGGCATGGCCGTGATAACAGCCTTCGAATTTGATGATTTTATCGCGGCCGGTATAGCCGCGCGCCAGGCGAATGGCGCTCATGGTGGCCTCGGTGCCGGAGTTCACCATGCGCACCATATCCATGGACGGCACCAGTTCGGTCACCAGGGCGGCCATTTTGACCTCGATTTCGGTGGGCGCGCCGAAGCTCAGGCCGCGCCCGGCCGCCTCGATAACCGCCTCGCGTATCGCCGGATGGTTATGGCCCAATACCATCGGCCCCCAGGAACCGACATAATCGATATAGTCCTTTCCGTCCACGTCATACAGCCTGGCGCCGTCCGCCCGCGCGATGAACAGCGGCGTGCCGCCGACGCCGTTAAACGCGCGCACCGGTGAATTAACCCCGCCGGGGATAAGCTTTTGCGCCCGGGCGTACAGATTTTCGGAATGGCTCATGAAACGGCTCCTGAAGAAAGAATAAAACGTTAACCCCGATAGTGTAATAAACTGGCAGGCAATAAGACATCTTTGTTGGGTGCAAAAACGCAAAACCGCCAGCGGCCTTGTCAGCACGGATTGACAAGCATTTTTGTAATACAATTATGCCTGACAGACAGTGTGATAGCGTAAAGTCCGTCGAATACTATGCCAAATAAGGTAGATTGCTCCGATGCCAGAACCCTTTCCTGCCGCGACCTCAGTGCCGGCCGGACGCCTTGCCCGCGTCCAGATGTTCAGCCGGCTCCTGTATCAAGATAAAACCCCGGTAACCGTACTCGCCATGGCCGCTCTCGTCGGTACCCTGGTGGGCGGGGTGGGCGTGGCATTTGAAAAAACGGTTGACTGGATGCTTGCCTGCCGTATCGCCGCCCTGGCCGACTTGCCGCAGCGCTGGCTGGTGCTGGTGCCGGCTGCGTTTTTTGCCTCAGGGGCGTTGGCCATGATCGGCTATTACCTGGTGCGTAAATATGCGCCCGAGGCGGGAGGCTCAGGTATTCCGGAAATTGAAGGCGCGCTGGAGGAACTGCGTCCGGTGCGGTGGTGGCGGGTGATCCCGGTTAAGTTTTTCGGCGGCATGGGTACGCTCGGCGCGGGCATGGTGCTGGGGCGCGAGGGACCGACGGTCCAATTGGGGGGAAATATCGGTCGCATGGTGCTGGATATGGTTGGCATGCGCAGCGCCGAGGCCCGGCATTCCCTGCTGGCAGCCGGCGCGGCGGCGGGATTAACGGCGGCGTTTAACGCGCCCCTGGCGGGGATCCTGTTTATCCTGGAAGAGATGCGGCCGCAGTTTCGCTATAACCTGATTTCAGTCAAGGCGGTATTTATCGGCGTTATCATGTCGAGCATCGTATTTCGCCTGTGCAACGGCGATCGTTCGGTCATCGACGTCGGCAGGCTGGCCGGCGCGCCGGTCGGTACTCTCTGGCTTTACCTGGTGCTGGGAATGCTGTTCGGCGTGGTGGGCGTGGTATTCAATACATTGATATTCCGCGCGCAAGATATGTTTTTACGCCTGCATGGCGGCAAATGCGCCAGATTTGTGATCATCGGCGGCATACTCGGCGGCCTGTGCGGTATTTTGGGTCTGATGCATCCCGAGGCCGCCGGCGGTGGTTTTGCCCTGATTCCCCTGGCAGCGGCGGGGCATTTTACCGCCGGCACCTTGTTGTTTATCTTTCTGGCCCGTATGTTGACGACCCTGCTGTGTTTCGGTTCCGGTGCGCCGGGCGGCATTTTTGCGCCCAAGCTGGCGCTGGGAACCTTATTGGGCACGGCTTTCGGCATGACCGGCTGCCAATTATTTCCTGAGTATGCCTTGCAGCCCGGCACTTTTGCGATTGCGGGCATGGGAGCCTTATTTGCCGCCTCGGTGCGCGCGCCCTTGACCGGGATCGTGCTGGTGCTGGAAATGACCGACAATTATCAATTAATATTGCCGATGATTATCACCTGTCTGGGCGCAACGCTGCTGGCTCAGTTTTTAGGCGGCAAACCGCTCTATTCAGCAATCCTTGCCCGTACCTTGCAACGACAAACGCCCCCGCTGCCGGCGGATGCGCGATCGCACGCAGCGATAAACAAAATATCCTGAACGCGCAATACTTGAACGTAATTGACAGGTAGCGGATAATGAACATCCACATCGGGTTGTTATGCCTTCAGCCTGATGATTCTGGTTGGCGCGTTGGGAGTAGAGTAATGAGTGAAACTGCGGTACTGCCTTTACAATTTACCGATTCAGCGGCGAAAAAAGTGAAGCATCTGATAGCGGATGAAGAGAACCCGAACCTGAAATTGCGGGTTTATATCACCGGCGGTGGCTGTAGCGGCTTCCAGTATGGTTTTACTTTTGACGATAAAATCAACGAAGACGATTTGACCATTGAAAAACAAGGCGTTGCGCTGGTGGTAGACCCCATGAGCCTGCAATACCTGATCGGCGGTTCGGTGGATTATACCGAAGGGCTGGAAGGATCACGTTTTATCGTGACCAACCCGAACGCCAAGACCACCTGCGGCTGCGGATCGTCGTTCAGTATCTGAACCCCCGTCGGCACGCGTTCGATGATACCGGTACGGCGCGCCGCACCGGTTTTTTTATGTCCGCGTTTCGAGCGCGCGGGTCGGGCCGTTTATTTCCGGTCCTCAAGCGCAAAGGTCGGCAGCTTCAGATGCCAGCGGATTGCCGCCAGCCGGATGCCGAGCGTTATCGCCATGCCCAATACCGACGCGTGCTGGGCGCTGAGGTGGAAAACATGGAAAGCGGTGGTGTGGGCGATGCCGCCGATAATGCAGGCGGTGGCGTAAACCTCGGTACGCAGTATCATCGGGATTTCCCGCGCCAGCACATCCCGGATAATGCCGCCGCCCACGCCGGTGATAACGCCCATGCATACCGCGATCAGCGGGCCGGTGCCGCTGGCGAACGCCTTGTTGACGCCGATGCCGACAAATACCGCCAGGCCGATGGCGTCCAGCACCGGCAGGATCCATGTCGGCAGTTGGCGGGGTTGCCTTATCACCAGTATGGCGACAAAACAGGTAACCATCGCCACCACCAGATCGGTGGGATCCCGCACCCAGAACACCGGGCCATTATTCAGCGCCATATCCCGGATGGTGCCGCCGCCCACCGCGGTGACCACCCCCAGCACCAGCACCCCGAACGGGTCCATGCGTAATTTGCCGGCCAGCAGCACCCCGGACACGGCGAATACCGCCGTGCCGAGCACATCAAGAAAACCGAGCATCAGCGCGCTCCCGTGGCGGCGGCATCCGCCAGTTGCCGGCACAGCGCCTGCGCCGCCAGCAAAATGCGCGGCCCGCTGCGGTTAAACCAATCCTCGTTCAGCGCTATCACCGGCACGTCCAGCTGCGGCTGCCAAAAGTTCCTGATGGCGGTGACGCGCTCCTCGCCGCCGGCGACGACAATCACCTGCGGTTTACGGCCCAAGACCTGTTCGCGGCCCACCTGCGGCCAGGGAACCGGGCTGTCGGCAAAGATATTGCGCGCGCCGCACAGCGCCAGAATCTGGCTTTGCAGCGTCTGCTTGCCGGCGGTAAACAACGGCTGGGTGCCGAACTGCATGAACACCCGCGCCGGCGGATTGCCGGCGTAGCGGCGTTTCAGGTCCGCCGCCTGCTGGCGCACGGCGCGGGCGGCCTGGTGAGCCTGTTCGGGATGGGGGCTGTAGCGCGCCAGGCCATCAAGCGCGCGCGCCATATCTTCCACGCTCAGCGGATCGAGATAGACAATCGGGATACCGAAGGCGGCCAATTGATCCAGTTCACGCTGCGGATTGCCGCCGCGCCAGGCCAGGATAAGATCCGGCTTTAGCGCCAGCACCCGCTCCACGTTGATGCCCTGCCAGGAGGCGACCTGCTCGAGCTTTTGCGCGGCGGGAGGATAATCGGACCAACTGCTTACCGCCACCAGGACTTCTCCCATGCCGGCGGCATACGCCATTTCGGTGGCGTGGGGCGCCAGGCTGACGACCCGATGCGCCGCCCAGGCCGGCGGGGCGGCCAACAGCGCCAGCAGCAACGCGGCCAGGCCGCGCGCGCGGCTATCGCGCCGGGCCCGCGATCCCAGGGCCGATGCGTGCTTACGGATAGCAAACCAGGCCGGCAGCAGCATGGCCAGCGCATGCCTGCGGATAATAAACCAAGTCGGCGCCGGCATGGCCAGGGCGCGCGGAGGGATAGCAGGGCGCGTCACCCGGATGGGCGACATTACTGCCGCTGTCCGGCCAGGGTCTGCAGCATGGCCGCCACCAGGCGGCTGGACTGTTTGGCCGCCACCGCCAGGAATTCGTCAAAGCTCAGGTGGGACGCCTTGTCCGCCACATCGGAAATGGCGCGCACCACCACGAACGGCACCGCGAACTGGTGGCATACGTGGGCAATGGCCGTGGCTTCCATTTCCACCGCGATAGCCTGGGGAAAGGTGGCGCGGATACGGCTCAGGGGCTCGGCGCCGTTGATAAACGCGTCGCCGCTGACCACCAGGCCGCGCACGGCGTGCTGATCCAGCCGGGCAATGCAGCTCTCCGCCAGCGCGATCAGCGACGCGTCCGCGGCGAAGGCCGCCGGGCATTGCGCCATTTGCCCCGGTGCGTAACCAAAGGCGGTGACATCCACATCGTGATAACGCACCTCGTCGGACACGACGATGTCCCCGACATTCAGGGATGCGTCCAGACCGCCGGCGGAACCGGTGTTGATAACATAATCCGGCTGGAAATGATCCAGCAGCAGCGTGGTGCCGAGCGCGGCCGAGACCTTGCCGATACCGGATTTCACCAAGGCCACGTCGACGCCATGGAGCCGGCCGCTGTAAATATCGCATCCCGCCTGCTGCCAGGTGGTGCGGCCTTCCATCTGATCGCGCAGCAGGGCCACTTCCTGTTCCATCGCGCCGATAATGCCTACTCTCATCTGGTTGTCCTTCTGGTTAAGAAACAGTGGATAATAAATAGTGAATAGTAATGTAACCGTTTAATCGGCGCCGCCATTCTATCACGGCCGCGGCCGGGAAATAATTGTCGCCGCTGTTGCATTTAGCGGCGGGTATGGGTATCACGGTATAAGAAATCATCCCGGGGAACATGATGTCCGCAATCGACTTTAGCAAGAAACTCAGTTTTCAGCGCCCGTTCAGCCATCCCATCGTCGCCGAGGATGAATATAGCGTCATCCGCCAGTTTGAAAGCGATCGGGGGCGGATTATCAATTCCGCCGCCATTCGCCGCCTGCAGCAGAAAACCCAGGTCTTTCCCCTGGAACGCAACGCGGCGGTGCGCTCCCGGCTGACCCACTCCATGGAGGTGCAACAGGTCGGACGGCATATCGTCAAAGAAATCTTCCACCAGCTCAAACGCGAGCGGCGCATCGCGCCGCTGGGGCTGGAGCAGTTGGAGGCGCCGTTTGAAAGCATCGTGGAAATGGCGTGCCTGATGCATGATATCGGCAATCCCCCGTTCGGTCATTTCGGCGAGGCGGCCATCAACGACTGGTTCAGCCAGCGCCTGGACATCGCCGGCCTGGGCAACGAGGCCCAGGGTAACGATCGTTGCCGGGTCGAGGTATTGCGCCTGCGCGCCGGCGAGGATGACGACAACGCGCTGCGCAGCCGTATCCGGCTCGATTTGTGTCATTTCGAAGGCAATGCCCAGGCCATCCGCATGGTGCACAGCCTGCTGAAGCTGAACCTGACCTATGCCCAGGTGGGCTGTATTTTAAAATATACCCGTCCGGCCTATTGGCGCGGCGCGATACCGGCCGAATTCAGCTATCTGATGAAAAAACCGGGCTACTATCTTGCCGAGGAAGAGTATGTCAAAGCGTTGCGCGAACAGCTGGGGCTGGGGGAATTTCATCGCTTCCCGCTGACGTATATCATGGAAGCCGCCGACGATATTTCTTATTGCATCGCCGATCTCGAAGATGCGGTGGAAAAAAAGATCTTTACCGTCGAACAGCTTTATAACTACCTGCAACAAGAATGGGGCGGCGTGGAAAAAGGCGATTTATTTGAAAAGGTGGTCGGCCAGGCATTCGATAAGATAATGCGCAACCAGGGGCTGCGCAGCGGCGATCAGTTTTTTATGTATTTGCGGGTAAATACCGTGGCACGGCTGGTGCCCCATGCGGCAAAACGGTTTCTCGATAATCTGTCGCCGATATTCGACGGATGCTTTAACCAGGCGCTGCTGGAAGATTCCAGTCCAGCTTACCGCTTATTGAAAATATTCAAAGGCGTGGCCTTCAAACATGTGTTCAACCATCCGGAAGTAGAACAGCTGGAATTACAGGGCTACCGGGTTATCAGCGGCCTGCTGGAAATCTACAACCCCCTGCTGGATATGCCGCTGGCGGCGTTTCGCGAGCTGGCGGCGCAGGATGACCACCGGGACTACATGATCCCCACCCGCCTGTTTCATAAATTATCCACCAAACATCGTCTGGCTTATGGTGAAGCGGTAGCCGGGTTAAATCGCTACCCGTCGCGCCAGCAGCCCATGATGGAATTTTATTATCGGGCGCGTTTAATTCAGGACTATATTAGCGGCATGACCGATCTTTATGCCTGGGATGAATACCGCCGCTTAATGGCCGCGGAGTAAGTCAGGGTTAGCGCAGTATTTGTAAATACGCCCAATACTTTTTTACCATTATGGTTTTTTTGCTACTGAACTTCGGGTTATTTGATTAATCTCACAGATACGACCACAGCAATGGGTCCGCATCATTACCTGATACTTACAGTTGAGACAATGTTAAATGAAAAAAACTTCTTTGGTCCTGAGTGCGCTGGCATTGTGTCTGGGTGTGGCGCTGGCGCCTGTTTCATTGTATGCGGCGGAAACCGCCTCGACCAATCAGCAGCTCCCAAGCCTGGCGCCGATGCTGGAAAAAGTCATGCCATCGGTGGTCAGCATCAGCGTCGAAGGCAGCACCGCCGTCAGTTCGGCGCGCGTGCCCGAGCAGTTCCAGCAGTTCTTTGGCCAGGATTCCCCGCTGTGCCAGGAAGGGTCGCCTTTCCAGGCGTCGCCCCTGTGCCAGGGCGGCGATGAGGACGGCGGCGGCGACGGCGAGGGCAATACCCCGCCGGCCAAGGAAAAATTCATGGCGCTGGGCGCGGGTGTGATTATCGATGCCCAGAAAGGCTACGTGGTGACCAACAATCATGTGGTCAACGACGCCACTAAAATCCAGGTGCAGCTGTATGACGGCCGCCGATTCGACGCCAAGATCATCGGCCGCGATCCCCGTTCCGATCTGGCGCTGGTGCAGCTGATCGACTTTAAAAACCTCACCGCCATCAAGATGGCCGATTCGGACCAGCTGCGGGTCGGCGATTATACCGTGGCCATCGGCAACCCTTACGGCCTGGGGGAAACCGCCACCTCGGGTATTGTGTCCGCGCTGGGGCGCAGCGGGCTGAATATTGAAAACTATGAAAACTTTATCCAGACCGATGCCGCCATCAACCGGGGCAACTCGGGCGGGGCGCTGGTTAACCTCAACGGTGAGCTTATCGGCATCAATACCGCCATACTGGCGCCGGACGGCGGCAATATCGGTATCGGCTTCGCCATTCCCAGCAACATGGTGAAAAACCTGACGGCGCAGCTGGTGGCCTATGGCCAGGTCAGGCGCGGCGAAATCGGCATTCTCGGCACCGAGCTCAATCCGGAGCTGGCCAAGGCGATGAAAGTCGACGCCCAGCGCGGCGCGTTTGTCAGCCAGGTGATGCCTAAATCCGCCGCCGAAAAGGCCGGGGTGAAAGCCGGCGATGTCATCGTCACCATGAACGGCCGGCCCATCAACAGCTTTGCCGCGTTCCGGGCGGATGTCAGCTCGCAGCCGGTCGGCACCAAGGTCCAGCTCGGCCTGCTGCGCGACGGCAAGCCGGTAACCGTCGATGTGATCCTGGAGCAGAGCACCCAGCCGCAGCTTGATTCGGGCAATGTCTTTACCGGCATCGAAGGCGCGGAATTGAGCAACATGGATACCGGCGATCAGCAGGGCGTCAAGGTGGACAATGTCAAGGCGGGCAGCACCGCGGCGAAAGTCGGCCTGAAGAAGGGCGATATCATCCTGGGCGTCAACCAGCAGCCGGTGCAGAATATTGGCGAACTGCGTAAAATCCTGGATGCCAAGCCGCCGATACTGGCGTTAAACGTCAAACGCGGCGATACCACGCTTTACCTGCTGGCGCAGTAATTCCCCGCGTCCGGCTCTCGCCACCAAGACGGCGTCATCACGACGCCGTCTTTTTTTGCCCGAAAGAATGTGATATCCCGCACAAAATAAGCGAGCAAGATCACGCTTTGTGCTTCTGCACAATGTATGAGCGCCAACACCCGGGTATAATAGGGCAAAGGGCTTAACAGAACCGAGGCGGGGATGGCAACGTATCATCTTGATGCGAAATTGGCGCAAGAAATTGTGGCAAGAACGATGCAGATTATCGACAGCAATATCAACGTGATGGATGCGCGCGGCCGCATTATCGGCAGCGGCGATGAAGAGCGGGTCGGTGAACTGCACGAAGGCGCGTTATTGGCCCTGTCGCAGGCCCGGGTCGTGGATATCGACGACGGCGTGGCCCGGCATTTGCACGGGGTACGGCCCGGTATCAACCTCCCGCTGAAAATCGACGGCAATATCGTCGGCGTTATCGGCCTGACCGGCAATCCCAGTCAACTGCGGCAGTATGGCGAGCTGGTCTGCATGACGGCGGAAATGATGCTGGAGCAGGCGCGCTTGCTGCATATGCTGGCGCAGGACAGCCGGCTGCGCGAGGAACTGGTGCTGAATTTAATCCGCGCCGAGGAAGTCACGCCGGCGCTGATCGAATGGGCCCAGCGGCTGGGAATTGATATCAACCAGCCCAGGGTGGCGGCGGTGGTGGAGGTGGACAGCGGGCAGTTCGGCGTCGACAGCGCCATGGCGGAGCTGCAGCAGTTGCAAACGCTGCTCACCACGCCGGAGCGCGATAATTTGATCGCCATCGTATCGCTGACGGAAATGGTGGTGCTGAAACCCGCGCTGAACAGCCACGGGCGCTGGGATGCCGAAGAGCATCGCCGGCGGGTGGATACGCTGTTTTCGCGCATGACCGAAAGCAGCCGCCTGCGGGTACGTATCGCCCTGGGCAATTTTTTCCCCGGCGCCGGCGGTATTGCGCGCTCCTGGCGTACCGCGCGCACCACCATGTCGGTGGGCAAGCAGCGGCTGCCCGAGCAGCGCCGTTATTTTTATCCCGATCTGATGCTGCCGGTACTGCTCGACAGCCTGCGCGGCGGCTGGCAGGCCAGCGAGCTGGTGCGCCCGCTGGCAAAACTCAAGGCCATGGATAACAACGGCCTGCTGCGCCGCACGCTGATTGCCTGGTTTCGCCATAACGTTCAGCCCACGCCTACCTCCAAGGCGCTGTTTATCCACCGCAACACCCTGGAGTACCGCCTCAACCGCATTTCGGAAATGACCGGCCTGGATCTGGCCAATTTTGACGATCGGCTGCTGCTCTACGTGGCGCTGCAGCTGGATGACGAAGCCTGATCCCATCGTCCGCGGCCCACCCCATGTTGCCGGCAAACTCAGGGTACGGCCGGCCGTACCCTTGATGTGTTAACGCAGCATCGCCGGCCGTTTCCGGTCAAAGGTCCAGCCGGGAATCAGATACTGCATCGCCTGCGCGTCATTGCGCGCGCCGGACGGCATGCGCTTGTAAAGCTCATGCTGCCGTTCGATTTGCGCCATATCGATTTCCACGCCGAGCCCCGGTTTCCCGTTGAGTGTGATCGCGCCGTCGACGATTTGCAGCGGTTCTTTGGTCAGATGCTCGCCTTCCTGCCAAATCCAGTGGGTATCCAGCGCGGTGGGCTTACCGGGCGCGGCCGCGCCGACATGGATAAACATCGCCAGCGAAATATCAAAATGGTTATTGGAATGACAGCCCCAGGTCAGGCCCCATTCATCGCACAGCTGCGCCACGCGTATCGCGCCCTGCAGGGTCCAGAAATGCGGGTCGGCCAGCGGAATGTCGATGGCGTTAAGCTGTACCGCGTGGTTTAGCTCGCGCCAGTTGGTGGCAATCATATTGGTCGCCACCGGCAGCCCGGTGGCCCGTTTGAATTCCGCCATCACCTCGCGCCCGGAAAAGCCCTGCTCGGCGCCGCAGGGGTCCTCGGCATAGGCCAGCACGCCGCGCATATCCTGGCACAAATCGATGGCTTCCCTAAGCGACCAGGCGCCGTTGGGGTCGATGGTAATACGCGCGTCCGGAAACCGCCTGGCCAGCGCCGTCACGGTCTCTATTTCGCTGGCGCCGGCCAGCACGCCGCCCTTGAGTTTGAAATCCTTGAAGCCATAACGATCCTGCGCGGCTTCCGCCTGGCGCACCAGGGCGTCGGTGGTCATGGCCGTCTCGCGGCGCAGCCGGTACCAGTCATGGGACGGCCGGCTGGGCCCGGCCTGATAGGGCAGGTCGGTCAGGCTCCTGTCGCCGACATAAAACAAATACCCCAGCACAGGCACGCTGTCGCGCTGCTTACCAGGACCGAGCAGCTCCGCCACCGGCACGCCGAGATGTTGGCCCATTAGATCCAGCAGCGCGGCCTCGAGAGCGGCCACCGCGTTTACCCGCAGTTCAAAGGTCCAGGCGCCCTGGGCGAAAGAATCAAAATCGTTGCTGACATGCCCCTGGTGCACGTCGTGCACGATGCGGTTAAGCGTCGCCAGCGGCTGGCCCACCACCCGTTGCCGGGCGGCCAGCAGCGTGTTTAAAATCACCTCGCCGCCCGGGGCCTCGCCGACGCCGGTATGCCCGGCATTGTCGGTAAGGATGACAATATTGCGGGTAAAATAAGCGCCGTGGGCGCCGCCGATATTCATCAGCATGCTGTCATGGCCCGCGACCGGGATAACCTGCATGGCGGTCACCGTCGGCGCACCGTTAAAATCGCTGTGATCCATTCCCTACTCCTGCGGTTGCAAACTGCTATGTCAAAAAAAACCTTACGCCGTCAGCGGCTTAAGCACCAGGCGTTGAATCTTGCCCACGATAAACAGATAACTCAAAATCACCACCAGGCCGTTGGCGGCGACATAAATCAGGGCGCCGTCAAAGGATCCGGTTTTATTCAGGATATAACCGATGACAATCGGCGTGGTGATGGCGCCGATTTGCGTCACCAAGTTCAGTACGCCGCCGCTCAGGCCGACGATTTCTTTCGGCGCGGTGTCCGCGTTGACCGTCCAGCCCAGCGCGCCGATGCCTTTGCCGAAGAACGCCAGCGACATGGCCGCCACCACCACCACGTCGGAAGTGGTGTAGTTGCAAATCACCATACTGGTGCACATCAGCATGCCGATAATGATCGGCGTCTTGCGCGCCACCGACAGCGAAAATCCTTTGTTAAGCAGATAATCGGAGAAAATACCGCCGAGCACGCCGCCGATACAGCCGCAGATCGCTGGCAGCGCGGCGACAAAACCGGCCTGCAGGATGGACATGCCGCGTCCCTTCACCAGATAGATGGGGAACCAGGACAAGAAGAACCAGGTGATGGCGTTAACGCAATAGTTGGCCAGGTAAATACCCAGCAGCATCCGGCTGGAAAGCAGCTGCTTGATATACCCCATCTGCGGTCCGGCCTCGGTTTTCTGGTGGGCCGCCGCGTTATCCATATCCACCAGGCCGCCGCCGGCGCGGATATACTCCAGCTCCTGCTTGCTGACCTTCGGGTGGTCGAGCGGGCTGTACATGGTCTTGAACCAGACCAGGGACAGCACCACGCCCACCACGCCCATGACGATAAATACGTATTCCCAGCTTACTTCCTGGGTAATCCATCCCAACAGCGGATTGAAGATCACCAGCGCGGCATACTGGGAAATATTAAATATCGCCGAGGCGGTGCCGCGTTCCCTGACCGGGAACCAGGCGGAGACGATGCGGCTGTTGGCCGGCATCACCGGCGCCTCGGCGAACCCGACCATAAAGCGCAGGATAAACAGCATCATCGCCGCGGAGGCGAAGAAGTGCACAAACCCCTGCATAAAGGTAAATATCGACCAGATCAGAATGGCGGCGCCATAGATGATTTTTGAACCAAACCGATCCAGCAGCCAGCCGCCCGGCAGCTGCGCCAGGGTATAAGCCCAGCCGAACGCCGAGAAGATATAGCCCATTTGCAGCGGGTCGAGCCCCAGGTCGGCGGCGACGTGTGGACCGGCAATGGACAGGGTGGAACGGTCGGCGTAATTAACCGTACTGATGATAAACAGGATTGCCAGGATCCAAAACCTGGAGCGGGTTTTGTGGGTGGCGACGGAAATTGAGTTTTCGGCCATGATTCCTCTTCCCGGTAGGGGAATGTGATCGGGATATCGGGTACGTGGGTAGGGCGTCCCGCGTTGCTTTATAGCTATTATCGTCTTATGGTAGCGCTGACATTTTTATGGCCGATGACTTCCGGCACGGGTAAGCAAGAGCTGAGTATAAGGGGAAGGGTTTGGCCGTACATTGTGCTGATGACTGAATGAAAAGTGGCAAAACAAGGGGTTTTAAGGCGAACGAACAGGGTGGTGTGACCTGGGTCGAAGATCCAGGGAAACTTGTGATCGGTATAACATATCAGTGCAATCGACTGTCGGTCATTTTTTAAAATGGTGTTTCATTTCAAGAAGTTATTATTTTTGCCGTTTCAGGATCGGGGTCACATAAAATAATCCCGATTCGGGAGATGGCTCACGGCAGGTCATTAAAATGGCAGTTTTAGTCCAGATTCTTCGTCAAGGCTTATGCATCTGCATAATGTCAGGGGCTTGCCATGACGTTATAGTCATGCCAGCGTTTCCGTTTGCGACGGTTTTCCGTCTCCGTATTGTGCCCTTTGCCAAGGAAAAAATATGACTCCTGTTATCACCACGATGCAAGTCATCCCGGTTGCCGGCCATGACAGCATGTTGCTTAACCTCAGCGGCGCCCATGGCCCGTTTTTCACCCGCAATATCGTTATTCTTACCGACAACGCCGGGCATACCGGCGTGGGTGAAATCCCAGGCGGAGAAAAAATACGCCAGACCCTGGAGGACGCCGCCGCGCTGGTGGTCGGCCAGCCCCTGGGCGAATATAAAAATGTCATGAGCGCCGTGCGCCGGCAATACGCCGATCGGGATGTCGCCGGCCGGGGCCAGCAGACGTTCGATTTGCGCATTACCATTCATGTCGTCACCGGCATCGAGGCGGCGATGCTTGACCTGCTGGGCCAGTTCCTGGAAGTGCCGGTGGCGGCGCTGCTGGGCGAGGGGCAACAGCGCGACGAGGTGGAAATGCTCGGCTACCTGTTTTATATCGGCGATCGCCTGCGTACCGATTTACCTTACCGCAGCCAGGCGGATGAGACCTGTGATTGGTATCGGCTGCGGCATGAACAGGCGCTGACGCCGGCGGCGGTGGTGCGGCTGGCCGAATCCGCCTATGAAAAATACGGTTTTAATGATTTCAAGCTCAAGGGCGGGGTGCTGGCCGGGCAGGAGGAAGCCGCGGCGGTTACCGCCCTTGCGGCGCGTTTTCCCCAGGCGCGCATCACCCTGGACCCCAACGGCGCCTGGTCGCTCGCCGAGGCCATCGCCCTGGGCAAACAGCTGCGCGGGGTGCTGGCCTATGCCGAGGATCCCTGCGGCGCCGAGCAGGGCTTTTCCGGCCGCGAGGTGATGGCGGAGTTCAAGCGCGCCACCGGCCTGCCCACCGCCACCAATATGATCGCCACCGACTGGCGGCAGATGGGGCATACCCTGGCGCTGCAATCGGTGGACATTCCCTTAGCCGATCCGCACTTCTGGACAATGCAGGGGTCGGTACGGGTGGCGCAGCTGTGCCACGAATGGGGCCTGACCTGGGGCTCTCATTCCAACAATCATTTCGATATTTCGCTGGCGATGTTCACCCACGTGGCGGCCGCCGCGCCGGGAAACATCACCGCCATCGATACCCACTGGATCTGGCAGGAAGGGGACCAGCGCCTGACCAGGGAGCCGCTGCAAATCGTCGGCGGTAAAGTCAAGGTGCCGGAAAAACCGGGGCTCGGTATTGAACTGGATAGGGATCAGCTGATGAAGGGCAATGCGCTCTATCAGCAACATGGCCTTGGCGCGCGTGACGACGGCATCGCCATGCAATACCTGATCCCCAATTGGCGCTTCGATAATAAACGTCCGGCGCTGGTGCGCTAGCGCTGGGCGGCGCCCCGGTCCGCCTTGGGCGTGGGCGCCGTGGCGACAGCCGCAGGCTAATCCTGGGGTAAAAAAAAAGGCCGGGAGCGATTCCCGGCCAACCTATCAAAGTTCATTCACACATAGCAAAGGGTGGTTCAGTGGTGGTAAGGGTAATCAGGTCACCGGCGCCGGGTTGAATACCGACAGGGCGTTATGAATGCCCCATTGATCGGACCAGGTTTTTTTGCGGCCGCTGGCGATATCCAGGATCAGTTCAAACAATTGCCAGCCCACGTCTTCAATGGTTGCCCTGCCGGTGGCGATGGAACCGGCGCTGATATCCATCAAATCAAACCAGCGGTCGGCCAGCGCGTCGCGCGTCGCCATCTTGATCACCGGCACGGCCACCAAACCATAGGGCGTGCCGCGCCCGGTGGTAAATACCTGTATGGTGATGCCGGAGGCAAGCTGCTGGGTACCGCAAATAAAATCACTGGCGGGGGTGGCGGCGAAAATCAGCCCCTTTTTCGTCGGACGCTGGCCGGGGGAGAGCACCTCCACAATGGCGCTGGTGCCTGATTTGGCGATGGAACCGAGCGATTTCTCAACAATATTGGCCAAACCGCCTTTTTTATTGCCCGGGGTGGTATTGGCGCTGCGATCGCTTTTACCATCGTCAAGATAATTATCATACCAGGCCATTTCCTCCAACAACCGGCGTCCCACCTGTTCGTCAGCCGCCCGCGGCGTCAGCAGGTGGATGGCGTCGCGCACTTCGGTCACTTCCGAAAACATCACCGTCGCGCCGCAGCGCACCAGCAGATCGGAGGCAAAGCCCACCGCTGGATTGGCGGTTACGCCGGAGAACGCATCGCTGCCGCCGCACTGCGTGCCCACCACCAGATCGGATACCGGGCAGGTTTGGCGCTGGCGGGTGTTCAGACGCTGCAGATGATCTTCCGCTACCTGCAGAATATCATCCACCATGGACTTGAAGCCCACGTGTTTTTCGTCCTGGAGACGGGTGATGCTCACCCCCGGGCGTTCCACCGCGATGGGAATTTGATCCTCGGTGCCGGCCAGCAGGCGTTCGGGCGGCAATTTTTCGCAGCCCAGGCCAATCACCATGATTTCGCCGCCGAAATTCGGGTTGAGGGAGATATTATGGATGGTGCGAATCGGCACCACCGCGGCGGGCGCATTAATGGCCACGCCGCAGCCGTACAGATGGCTTAGCCCGACCACGCCGTCGACGTTGGGGTATTTTGGCAACAGATCGCGTTCAATCAGTTTCACCACGTATTCAACCACGCCGGCCACGCATTGTACGCTGGTGGTAATGCCCAGCAGGTTTTTAGTGCCGACGCTGCCATCGGCATTCCGGTACCCTTCGAAGGTATAGCCCTCCAGCGGCGGCAACGTCGGCGGGACCTTGGTGGCCAGAGGCAGGGTTTCCAGCGCCGGGGCCTTGGGCATCTCGACCAGCGATTCATCAATCCAGCTGCCCTGTTTGATTTCACGCAAGGCATAGCCAATCACTTCGCCATAACGGACGATATCGCCGCCGATGGCGATATCGCGCAGGGCGACTTTATGCCCTTGCGGAACATGCTCGATTAATTTCAAGCCGTCCGCGAATTGAGTGCCGGCCGGCAAACCATTATTGTTCACGATAATCGCGACGTTATCGTCGACGTGAACTTTGATATACAATGCCTTTTCCGCATTGGTCATTATTGTTGATGACATAAACGTCTCCGCAAATACTAATCTGTTGTTATAACCCGAACCAGCGTTCAGCCAGGATAACAATACGGGTGATGAGGATATTATATGCGGAATAGGGGCACTTCTCATTGTGCAAATGCACGATTTTATAGCGGCTATACCCGGGATTTATTTGTCATATGTTCAGTATAATGTGATAAAGGTCACCCTTCATTCGCGGCAGAATCCACGCCAAAAAATAACGTGACGACCGTCGTGCTTTCACGTGCTCATGTCCAAAAAATCGGTTATTTTAGGCTTAATTGTTGTGCTTATGCACAGTGCCATTTTTCACGATGGTTTTTATACTATGCAGGTCAGTTAAATAAGACACCAACCGGCCTACCGGTGAAATAAAAAGACTCTTACGAGAAAATATTAACTCACGATAAAAAAGCGCAACGCAAAAAATAGTGTGGTAATGATTTTTTGTGTTCCCGAAGTTTATCGCCTGATTAGAGCGTATTCAATGAGCACGACACCTCTGGTTTCAAGTAGAACAAAAACACATGTTCGTTATGTGATTTTATTAATTATCTTCCTGGTCACCGCGGTTAACTACGCCGATCGGGCAACCCTGTCCATTGCCGGTTCCGATGTCGCCAAGACGCTGGGGCTGGACGCCGGGCAAATGGGGCAGATATTCGCCGCGTTTGGCTGGGCTTACCTTATTATGCAAATTCCCGGCGGCTGGCTGCTGGACCGTTTCGGGTCCAAACGTGTTTATACCTACAGCCTGTTTTTCTGGTCGCTGTTTACGCTGCTGCAGGGATTCGTCGGCTTTTTCCCGGTGGCTTACGCGGCGATGACGCTGTTTATCCTGCGGTTTATGCTGGGTTTCTCCGAGGCGCCGTCTTTCCCGGCCAATGCGCGCATCGTCGCCGCCTGGTTCCCCACCATTGAACGCGGCACCGCGTCGGCGATTTTTAACTCGGCGCAGTATTTCGCCCTGGCGATATTTTCTCCCATCCTGGGCTGGCTGACCTATGCCTGGGGATGGGAACATGTCTTCACCGTCATGGGCGTGCTGGGTTTCATCATGACGATGGTGTGGATCAAATATATTCAAAACCCGAATAAACACCCCCGCGTTTCGCAGCAGGAGCTGGATTACATCGCCGCCGGCGGCGCCATGGTCGATATGGACACGCCGAGAGACGGTAAAAAAGACGGCCCGCGCTGGGATTATGTCAAACAGATGCTGACCAACCGCATGATGCTCGGCGTATTTTTCGGCCAGTATTTCATCAACAGTATTACTTGGTTCTTCCTGACCTGGTTCCCGATTTACCTGGTGCAGGATAAGGGCATGTCCATCCTGAAAGTGGGCCTGATTGCCTCGATCCCGGCGTTGTTCGGTTTTGCCGGCGGCGTCCTGGGCGGCGTGGTTTCCGATATTCTGATCAAGCGCGGCCACTCGCTGACCGTGGCGCGTAAGATACCGATCGTCGTGGGCATGCTGCTGGCCACCAGCATTATCCTGTGCAACTACACCAACAATACGGTCATCGTGGTGGCGCTGATGGCGCTGGCGTTCTTCGGCAAAGGATTCGGCGCCCTGGGCTGGCCGGTGATTTCCGATACCGCGCCAAAAGAAGTGATCGGCCTGTGCGGCGGCATATTCAATGTGTTCGGCAACGTGGCTTCCATCGTTACGCCGCTGGCTATCGGTTATATGGTCAAGGAATTGCATTCATTCAACGCCGCGCTGATCTTTGTCGGCTGTTCCGCCCTGGCGGCCATGCTGTGCTACCTGGTGGTGGTCGGCGAAATCAAGCGACTGGTGCTGGTTAAATCCTGATATCGCGGGCCCGGCGTTTTGGGGCCCGCTACTTTCTGTTTCATTGCATAGAGGTAAATTATGAACACTCCACTACTGCCTAACCGTTTTCGCCAGGGGTTACTTCAGGGGGAAACCCAGATTGGGTGCTGGTGCGCGCTGGCAAATCCCATTACCACGGAAGTGTTGGGCCTGGCGGGATTCGACTGGCTGGTACTGGACGGTGAGCACGCGCCTAATGATGTCGGCACTTTTGTTCCGCAGCTGATGGCGCTTAAGGGCAGCCACAGCGCGCCGGTGGTGCGTCCGCCAACCAATGAGCCGGTGATTATCAAACGCCTGCTGGATATTGGTTTTTATAATTTCCTGATCCCGTTTGTCGAAACCGAAGAGCAGGCCCTGCGCGCGGTATCCTCCACCCGGTATCCTCCCGCCGGCATCCGCGGCGTGTCGGTTTCCCATCGTTCCAATATGTTTGGCACCGTGCCGGACTATAACGCCACCATCAATGACAATATCACCGTGCTGGTGCAGATCGAAAGCCAGGAAGGCGTGGACAATATCGACGCCATCGCCGCGGTTGACGGCGTCGACGGTATCTTTGTCGGCCCGGGCGATTTGTCCGCGGCGCTGGGTTACCTGGGACAGCCGGGCCATGAAGCGGTGCAAAGCGTCATCCGCCATATTTTTGCCCGCGCCAAGGCCCATGGCAAGCCGAGCGGCATCCTGGCGCCGGTGGAAGCCGACGCCCGCCGTTATCTGGAGTGGGGCGCCACCTTCGTTGCGGTCGGCAGCGATCTCGGCGTATTCCGCGGCGGCACCCAGGCGCTGGCCGACAAATTTAAAAAATAACCGACATGGCGCGTCTGACGCGCCCTACACTTTTTATAGCAAGCGTTAAGAGGTAATAGTAATGAAAATTGGATTTATTGGCTTGGGCATCATGGGAAAACCAATGAGCAAAAACCTGCTGAAAGCGGGTTACTCATTAGTGGTACTGGATCGCAATACCGAAGCGGTAGCGGAAGTGGTTGCGGCCGGAGCCACCTCAGCCGACACGGCGAAGGCCGTGGCCGAACAAACCGATATCATTATCACCATGCTGCCGAACTCTCCGCATGTTAAAGAAGTGGTGCTGGGTGAAAACGGCGTGGTAGAAGGCGCCAAAGCCGGTACCCTGGTCATTGATATGAGCTCCATCGCGCCGTTGGCCAGCCGCGAAATCGCCGCCGCCCTGGCGGAAAAAGGCATCGACATGCTTGATGCCCCGGTCAGCGGCGGCGAGCCCAAAGCCATCGAAGGCACCCTGTCCGTGATGGTCGGCGGTGATAAGGCTTTATTCGACAAGAGCTTTGAACTGCTGAAGGCCATGGCGGCTTCCGTGGTGCATACCGGTGATATCGGCGCCGGTAACGTCACCAAACTGGCCAACCAGGTGATCGTGGCGCTGAATATCGCCGCCATGTCGGAAGCGCTGGTGCTGGCAACCAAGGCCGGCGTCGACCCGGAAAAAGTATTCCAGGCCATTCGCGGCGGACTGGCGGGCAGCACGGTGCTGGAAGCCAAGGCGCCGATGGTATTGGATCGCAACTTCAAGCCGGGTTTCCGCATTGACTTGCATATCAAGGATCTGGCCAATGCCCTGGATACGTCGCATGGCGTCGGCGCGCAACTGCCGTTAACCGCGGTGGTAATGGAAATGATGCAGGCCCTGAAGCAAGACGATTTGGGCAATGCGGATCACAGCGCCCTGGCTTGTTATTATGAAAAATTGGCCAAGATTGAAGTTAAGCGGCAATAAATTGGTCGGGCGCCGGACCGGCGCCCTGCGAGGCGGCAAAATAGCTATTTTGCCGGCTTCAGCTCAACAGGCGCAGGTAGTCTATGAAGATAGTAATCGCACCGGATTCTTACAAAGAAAGTTTGTCTGCCTTGGAGGTCGCAACGCAGATCGAACAGGGATTTCGTGACGTGTTTCCCGATGCCCATTACGTCAAATTGCCGGTGGCGGATGGCGGTGAGGGCACCGTGGAGGCCATGGTGGCGGCCACCGGGGGTGAAATCGTCAAGGTCAGGGTCACCGGCCCCCTTGGCGACCAGGTGGACGGCTTTTTCGGCCTGTCCGGCGATAAACAAACCGCGTTTATCGAAATGGCCGCCGCCAGCGGGCTGGAATTGGTGCGCGCCTGCGACCGCAATCCGCTGTTAACCACCTCTTTCGGCACCGGCGAGCTGATCCGCTGCGCGCTGGATCACGGCGTTAAACATTGCATTATCGGCATCGGCGGCAGCGCCACCAACGACGGCGGCGCCGGCATGGTGCAGGCGCTGGGCGGCGGGCTGCTCGACGCGCAGGGTCAACAGATCGGTTACGGCGGCGGCGAGCTGGATAAGCTGGCGCGTATCGATATTACCCATCTGGATCCGCGCATCAGGGAATGCCGTTTCGAGGTGGCCTGCGACGTCACCAATCCCCTGACCGGCGATGAGGGCGCCACGGCGATATTCGGCCCGCAGAAAGGCGCGACGCCTGCCATGATCCGGCAACTTGATGCCTCGCTTGGGCATTATGCCGCCATTATCAAACGCGATTTGGATAAAGATGTCGAACATATCCCCGGCGCGGGCGCGGCCGGCGGCATGGGCGCCGGTTTACAGGCGTTTTGCGGCGCGGAGCTGCGCAAAGGTATCGAAATCGTTACCGAGGCGCTGGGACTGGATGCCCTGGTCAGGGACGCTACCCTGGTGATCACCGGGGAAGGGCGCATCGACAGCCAGACCATCCACGGTAAAGTGCCGATCGGGGTGGCGCTGGTCGCCAAACGCTATAACAAGCCGGTGATCGGCATCGCCGGCAGCCTGACCGCCGACGTGGGGGTGGTGCATCAGCACGGCCTGGACGCGGTGTTCAGCGTGTTATATGAAATCTGCACGCTGGAGGACGCGCTGGAAAACGCCGCCGCCAATGTGCGCATGACCGCGCGCAATATCGCGGCTACCATCAAGCTGGCCCGCGAGATGGCCTGATTTACAAGACGCCGGCTAAACGCCGGGGTAAAGGGTGGCGCAGCTTCACGGCGGCCACTCTTTTTTTTTTGCGCGGCCTGGCCGGCGACGCCTAAGCCGTAAGAAAAGGCGCGGACGCCAGGGTGACATTTTCAATTTCATCCAGCATTTCCAGCCACTCCGGCTCCAGCGCCGCCAGCGGCGCGCCCGCGCGCAGTTGGCGTTCGATATCGGCGCAGAGCCGCCTGAGCCTGGGCACGCCGCTGTAGCTGCAACTGCCGTGCAGTTTGTGCACCAGCTCACCGATATGCGGGTCCTCGACGCCGTTTACCACGGCGGTCACCCGTTGTTTTACCTCGATTAAAAAGCTGACCAGCATCCCCAGCAGGTCTTGGGCCAAATCCGGTTTGTCGGCGGCCTGGCGCAGCGCCAACTGCCAATCCAGGGTGGCGTCCTGATTGTCCTGCTCCGCGGTCGCGTCCGCCGTTTGCGCGTGCGGCGAGCGGCGTACCTCTTCGGCGCCATAACGCGCCAGCAGCCGCTGCAATCTGTTTTCGTCGATGGGTTTGGCCAGGTAATCATCCATGCCGGCCTCAAGCAGTTTTTCCCGCTCATTGCCCAGCGTATGGGCGGTAACCGCCACGATGGGCGTTTGCGCGTGGCGCGGCAACTGCCGCATCAGCTCGGCCGCGCGCAGGCCGTCAATTTCCGGCATCTGGATATCCATCAGGATCAGATCCAGCGGATGCCCGTCGGCGTAGGCCAGCGCTTCGCGGGCGTTTTGGCATAAAATGGTGTGTTCCACCTGCTCTTGCAGCAGCGCGCCGATAAGCTTCAGGTTGGCCGGATTGTCATCCACCGCCATGACGGTCAGCGGCAGGCGCGCGGCGCGGGGCGGCGTGACTTGGCTTACCACGGGCCGCGGCCGCGCGCGCAGCAAGGGTAAAAACCGGTTGGCGGAGACCGGCTTCGCCAGGCAGGCACAGGCGCCCATGCGTTTGATCTGCTCAGCCTCCACCATGGCGGGGCTGGGCAAGGCCAGGATCACGCAGCCGGCAATCCCGGCGGCTTCAGCCAGCTCGCGCTTGATATCGATTAACGAGAGGCGCTGCGTCACCGGTTTGCCGATAAGCAAAATATCATAGTGCCCCGCCGGCAGTTGCGTAAGCGTCGGACTGAAACTGACCGTCAGCGGCGTGGCGCGCAGCATATCCAGCGTCGCCTGGGCGGCGGCGGGGTTGGCTTCGACAAACGCCAGGCTTTTATCGCGCAGATGGGCATAATCCGGCGCGCCGTCGGCCCCGCTCAACTGCAGGGGGATATGAAACCAAAAGGACGAGCCGCGGTCGACCTGGCTGTGGAAATTGATATCGCCGCCCATTTCCTTGATCAGTTTCTGGGTAATCACCAGCCCCAGGCCGGTGCCGCCGTGGCGGCGGGTAATGCTGGCGTCCGCCTGGCGAAACGCCTGGAACAGCTGCGACTGCTGACGTTCGGCGATGCCGATCCCGGTATCGTGGATCTGCACCTCCAGTTCCATTTGATGGTTCCCGGTGCCGTGTTTTTCAATGCGGATATCGATATTGCCCTGTTCGGTAAACTTGATGGCGTTGCCCAACAGGTTGGTAATGACCTGCTGCAGGCGCAGGGGATCGCCCACCACGCCGTCCGGCACATCCTGCTGCACGTTCAGAGTAATCTCCAGTCCCTTCTCATGGGCGGTCTGCGCCAGCAGGACAATCACCTCATCCAGGGTGGCGCGCAGCGCGAACGGAATGGCCTCCAGCAGCAGCTTGCCGGCTTCCAGTTTGGAAAAATCCAGCACATCGTTAATAATGCTAAGCAGGTTATTGCCCGAACGTTCTATGGTCTGCAGGTAATCCCGCTGCGTCGGCGACAGCGGCGTTTTTAACGTCTGCCGGGTAAAACCGATGACGCCGTTAAGCGGGGTGCGCAGTTCGTGGGACATATTGGCCAGGAATTCCGATTTGATGCGCACCGCCTCCTGGGCGCGTTTTTTAGCCAGATCCAGCTCGACGTTCTGGATCTCCATCTGCTCCAGGGTTTCGCGCAGGTCCGAGGTGGCCTGATCGATATTCTGCTGCATTTCCTCATGATATGCCGTCAGCGACATGGCCATTGAGTTGATGCCGTTTTTCAGCATATCCAGCTCACCGAGCATATACCCCTCTACCCGGCTGTCGAGCTGGCCGCGCCGGATGCGATCGACCGTGCTGACCATATTGCGGATGGGGCCGGTAACATCGCGCATCAGGCGATAGGCGAACAGCATGGCGATACACAGACACAGCAGCAGCAGCAGCGTCGAGACAAAGGCTTCTTTATATTGCTGCAACCGTACCGAATCCAGGTCCAGCTCAATGGTAATATAGCCCAGCGGCGCGATGCGGGCGTCGGCCTGGTTTGCCGGGTCGGGCAAATCATCCTCCGACCAGATGGGCGCGCGCATGATAAGCGTACCGCCCAGGCGCGCCAGGGTCAGTTCGCCGGGCGGCGGACTGCCCGGCGGCAACTGCTGTTGGTTGATATTCTGGTGGTAGTTGGAGGTGGCGAAAAGTTTATTATTGGCATCGAACACGCTTATCGAGCGTACAATATCGGAGTGATGGCGATGCAGCAGGTTGACGAGATGGCGCACCGAGTCGCGGTCATGAAGGGTCATGCCGTAGACGGTTGATACCGCCAGCGGTTCGATAATGCTCGTGCCGGCAGCCACCAGCTGATTCTGCAATTCGTTATAACGATGAACGACAAAAAATGCGCTTAGCAGCAAACCGATCAATAACGTCGGCGCCAGAATCAGTATCATCATCCGCGCGCGCAAGCTGTATTTGGTCATAGCGTTCCAATATGGGAGAATGATAACCCGGCTATTCAGGAAACCTGTAACAAGCAATTATGGCGCAATTCTACTCTGCAAACCGTCGCGTGGCGACACAGCAAACCCTGACCGTGACCTGTCACGATCTGGATGGTTTCGGCCAGGGCGTGGCGCGCCTCCAGGGGAAAACGATTTTTATCCCCGGTCTGTTGCCGGGTGAGCAGGCCGAGGTGCGCATCACCGAGGACAAACGCCAGTTTAGCCGGGGCCGGGTGACCAAAAGGTTAAACGACAGCCCGGAGCGGGTCGCGCCGCGCTGCCCGCATTTCGGCGTTTGCGGCGGATGCCAGCAGCAGCACATCAGCCAGGCGTTGCAACAGCAAAGCAAGGCCGCCACGCTGCGCACGCTGCTGACGCGGGAAATCGGCGCGATTCCGGGCGCTATCATTCGCGTGGGCGCGGACGCCTACGGCTACCGGCGGCGCGCGCGCCTGGGGCTGGAATACCGCCAAAAGTCCCGCTCCCTGGCCATGGGCTATCGCCAGGCGAAGTCCAGTGATGTGGTGGACATTACCCATTGCCCCATCCTGATCCCGGGCCTGGAGCAACTGCTGGCGCCGTTGAAAGCGGCGCTGGCGCAGCTAAAGGCGGCCAGGCGCCTGGGGCATGTGGAACTGGTGATGGCGGACAACGGGCCGCTGGTGGTGTTGCGCCATCTTGATGTGCTTGACGACGGCGACCGGCGGCGGCTGCTGGACTTCGCCGCGCGCCATCAGGTGATGATGTGGCTGGCAGCGGACAGCGAGTCGCTGGAATGCCTGCATGGCGAGCCGCCGATATACCACATTGACGATTTGCGTCTACAGTTCAGCCCAAGGGATTTCATTCAGGTCAACGCCGAGGTTAACCGCCGCATGGTGGCGCTGGCGCTGGAATGGCTGGCGCCCGGGGCGGATGAGCGGGTGCTGGATTTGTTCTGCGGCATGGGCAACTTTACCCTGCCGCTGGCCAAACGCTGCGCCGAGGTTATCGGCGTGGAAGGGGTTGCGGCGCTAGTGGCGAATGGGCAATATAATGCACAACAGAATTTATTGAATAACGTCACCTTCTTTCATGACAATCTGGAAGAGGACGTGACCACACGGCCCTGGGCCAACCGGGGATTTGATAAAATATTGCTCGACCCGGCACGTGCCGGCGCCCTGGGCGTCATGTCCCATATTGCCGCCTGGGCGCCCCGGCGTATCGTCTATGTGTCTTGTAACCCCACAACACTTGCGCGGGATAGCACTGTGTTGATGGCGTCGGGGTATGTCCCGGCGCGCGTGGCTATGCTGGATATGTTTCCGCATAGCGGACATCTTGAATCGATGACGTTGTTTGTAAAAGATGCCGGCGTCTGTGCAAAGTAGGGAGTGGATATGGTTGCGGTAAGAAGTGCGCATTTGAATACAGCGGGCGAGTTTGTCCCCGAAGACTGGGTTGCCAGTCTGGGTCTTTCCAACCCGCAGTCAAGTGAGCGGCTGGCCGAAACCTGGCGTTATTGCGAGCAGCAATGTAAAGAGCACCCCGAGGCGGCGCTGATCCTCTGGCGCGGCATCGAGATGGTGGAGATCCTGTCCATGCTCAGCATGGACAGCGACAGCCTGTGCGCGGCGCTGCTGTTCCCCCTTGCCGACAGCGAGGTGGTCGAAGAATCGGTGCTCGAGACGCAGTTCGGCAAGAAAATCGTCGATCTGGTGCACGGCGTGCGCGATATGGACGCCATCCGCCAGTTAAAAGCCACCACTAACGACTCCATGGCGCCGGAGCAGGTGGATAACGTCCGGCGCATGCTGCTGGCCATCGTCGAAGATTTCCGCTGCGTGGTCATCAAGCTTGCCGAGCGTATCGCCCATTTGCGCGAACTGAAGGACGCCCCTGAGGACGAGCGGGTGCTGGCGGCGAAAGAAAGTTCCAATATCTACGCGCCGCTGGCAAACCGGCTGGGGATCGGCCAGCTCAAGTGGGAACTGGAGGATTTCTGCTTCCGTTACCTGCATCCGGACGAGTACAAGCGCATTGCGCAGCTGCTGCATGAGCGGCGCATCGATCGTGAGCAGTATATCGATGATTTTGTCGCCTCGCTGCGCGATGCGATGAAAGAGGAAGGGCTGAAAGCGGATATCTACGGGCGGCCCAAGCATATCTACAGCATCTGGCGCAAGATGCAGAAAAAATCGCTGGAGTTCGACGAGCTGTTTGACGTGCGCGCCGTGCGGGTGGTGGTGGAGCGGCTGCAGGATTGTTATGCCGCGCTCGGCATCGTCCATACGCATTTTCGCCATTTGCCCGATGAGTTCGACGATTACGTCGCCAACCCCAAACCCAACGGCTACCAGTCCATTCACACCGTGGTGCTGGGGCCGCGCGGCAAAACGTTGGAAATCCAGATCCGTACCCGACAGATGCATGAAGACGCCGAACTGGGCGTGGCGGCGCACTGGAAGTACAAGGAAGGCGCCACCGCCACCGGCGGCGTGCGCTCCGGTTACGAAGAACGCATCGCCTGGCTGCGCAAGCTGCTGGCCTGGCAGGAAGAAATGGCGGATTCGGGGGAAATCCTCGACGAAGTGCGCAGCCAGGTGTTCGACGATCGGGTCTATGTCTTTACCCCGAAAGGCGACGTGATCGATTTGCCCGCCGGCTCCACGCCGCTGGATTTCGCCTACCATATCCACAGCGATGTCGGACACCGCTGCATCGGCGCCAAGATAAGCGGGCGCATCGTGCCCTTTACCTACCAGCTGCGCATGGGCGACCAGGTGGAGATCATCACCCAGAAGCAGCCGAACCCCAGCCGCGACTGGCTGAATCCCAACCTGGGATATGTCACCACCAGCCGCGGGCGCTCGAAGATCCATAACTGGTTCCGTAAACAGGACCGGGACAAGAATATCCTGGCCGGCCGCCAGCTGCTGGACGATGAACTGGAGCATTTGGGCCTGAGCATCAAGGAAGCCGAAAAGCTGCTGCTGCCGCGCTATAACGTCAATACCCTCGACGAGCTGCTGGCGTCCATCGGCGGCGGCGACGTGCGCATCAACCAGATGATTAACTTCCTGCAGGGCAAGCTGAACAAGCCCAGCCCGGAAGAGCAGGATCGCGCGGCGCTCAAGCAACTGACGCAAAAGCCGTCCGCGGTGCCGCGCTCGAAGGATAACGGCCGGGTGGTGGTGGAAGGGGTCGGCAACCTGATGCACCATATCGCCCGCTGCTGCCAGCCGATCCCCGGCGATGAGATTACCGGTTTCATTACCCGCGGCCGCGGCATCTCCATTCACCGCGCGGACTGCGAGCAATTGGCGGATTTACAGGCCAACGCCCCCGAACGCATTGTCGACGCCGTCTGGGGCGAGAGTTATTCCAGCGGCTACTCGCTGGTGGTGCGGGTGGTGGCCAACGATCGCAGCGGCCTGCTGCGCGATATCACCACTATCCTGGCCAATGAAAAGGTCAACGTGCTGGGCGTGGCCAGCCGCAGCGACATCAAACAGCAGCTGGCGACCATCGATATGGATATTGAAATCTATAACCTGCAGGTACTTGGCCGGGTATTGTCCAAACTTAATCAACTGCCGGACGTGATCGACGCGCGCCGGCTGCACGGAGAATAATATGACCGCGAACGCCATCGATGCCTCGGCCGCCGCCCAGGCCAGGTTGCTGGCCATCATGACCCGCCTGCGCGACCCGCGCACGGGCTGTCCGTGGGACAAGCGCCAGACGTTCGACACCATCGTCCCCTACACCCTGGAGGAGACCTACGAGGTGCTGGACGCCATTGCCCGGCGCGATTATGACGATTTGCGCGACGAATTGGGCGATTTGCTGTTCCAGGTGGTGTTTTACGCTGAAATAGCGCGCGAGCAGGGACTGTTCGATTTTGCCGGCGTCTGCGACGCCATCAGCGATAAACTCGAGCGCCGCCATCCGCATATTTTTGCCCGGCAGCCCGGCGAGGACGGCGCGGCGCCTCCCGGCCAGTGGGAACAGCTCAAGGCGCGGGAACGGGCGGAAAAAGAACGCCTGTCGCCGCTCGACGATATTCCCGACGCCCTGCCGGCGTTGATGAAGGCGCAGAAAATCCAGCAGCGCTGCGCCACGGTGGGTTTTGACTGGACCACGCTCGGCCCGGTGGTGGACAAGGTCTACGAAGAAATCAACGAGGTGATGCACGAAGCCCGCCAGGCGGTGGTGGATGAAGATAAGCTTGAGGAAGAACTGGGCGATCTGCTGTTCGCCACCGTCAACCTGACCCGCCATTTGGGCAAGAAAGCGGAAACCGCTTTGCAAAAAGCCAACCGTAAATTCGAGCGCCGGTTTCGCCAGGTGGAAGAGATTATCCAGGCCCAGGGGCAAACCCTGCCCCAGGCCAGTCTCGAGCAGATGGAAGCCGCCTGGCGGCAAATAAAAAAACGGGAAATCGCCGGGTAAACTCATCATTGCCGCTATGTTAACGATAACGCCGTTTTCGTAGCTAATATACTATAAAATAAGGTATTTATGGCAAGCGGTCATCGACTGGGCCCGCTGATGCGGCCGTTATGCCGCCTGCGCGATTTGCAAAACGAACGTTTGTGGCCGATTCGCGCTTCAGGTATACTGTTTTCCCGTCTTGGTTATTCCGTCTTTACACCTAAATTCTCAGGTTCAGCATGACAACAAATTATATTTTTGTAACCGGCGGGGTCGTTTCCTCATTGGGTAAAGGCATTGCCGCGGCCTCCCTGGCGGCTATTCTCGAAGCCCGGGGACTCAACGTTACCATCATGAAGCTGGACCCCTACATCAATGTGGATCCGGGCACCATGAGCCCTATCCAGCACGGCGAAGTGTTTGTCACCGAGGACGGAGCGGAAACCGATCTGGATCTGGGTCACTACGAGCGCTTTATCCGCACCAAAATGTCGCGTCGTAATAATTTCACCACCGGCCGCATATACTCCGACGTGCTGCGCAAAGAGCGCCGTGGCGATTATCTCGGCGCTACCATCCAGGTCATTCCGCATATCACCAACAACATCAAGGAACGCATCCTTGAAGGCGGCGAAGGCCACGACGTGGTGCTGGTGGAAATCGGCGGCACCGTGGGCGATATCGAATCCCTGCCGTTCCTCGAGGCCATCCGCCAGATGGCGGTGGACGTGGGCCGCGAACACACCATCTACATGCACCTTACCCTGGTGCCCTATATGGCCGCGTCGGGCGAGGTGAAAACCAAGCCGACCCAACATTCGGTCAAGGAACTGCTTTCCATCGGCATCCAGCCGGACGTGCTGATTTGCCGCTCCGATCGCTCGGTGCCCAACAACGAGCGGGCTAAAATCGCTTTATTCTGCAATGTGCCGGAAAAAGCGGTAATTTCCCTGAAAGATGTTGATTCCATTTATAAAATCCCGGCTCTCTTGAAATCCCAATGCCTGGACGATTATATTTGTAAACGATTCAGCCTGAACTGTCCCGAGGCTAACCTGTCTGAATGGGAACAGGTGGTGTACGAGGAAGCCAATCCGGGCGGCGAAGTCACCATCGGCATGGTCGGTAAATATGTCGAACTGCCGGACGCGTATAAATCGGTTATCGAGGCGCTGAAGCACGCCGGGCTGAAAAACCGCCTGACGGTGAATATCAAGCTTATCGATTCGCAGGATGTGGAAACCCGCGGCGTGGAGATCCTGAAAAACCTCGATGCCATCCTGATTCCCGGCGGTTTCGGTTATCGCGGCGTCGAAGGCAAGATCCTGACCGCGCAGTACGCGCGTGAAAAGAAAATTCCCTACCTGGGCATCTGCCTGGGGTTGCAGGTGGCGTTAATCGAATTTGCCCGGCACGTGGCGGGCATGGAAAACGCAAACTCCACCGAATTTGTGCCAGACTGTAAGTATCCGGTGGTCGCGTTGATTACCGAGTGGCGCGACGAAAACGGCGTCGTGGAAACGCGCACCGAGCAAAGCGATCTGGGCGGCACCATGCGCCTGGGCAGCCAGGCTTGCCAGTTAACCGACGGCAGCCTGGTGCGCAGCATGTACGGCGAGCAGACCATCGTCGAGCGTCACCGCCACCGCTATGAAGTCAACAATATGCTGTTAAAGCCGATCGAAGCCGCCGGCCTGCGCGTTGCGGGGCTGTCGGGGGATAACCGCCTGGTGGAGATTATTGAATACCCGGATCATCCGTGGTTCGTGGCGTGCCAGTTCCATCCCGAGTTTACCTCGACGCCCCGTGACGGCCATCCGTTGTTCACCGGCTTCGTCAAGGCGGCCGGCGAGTACCAGAAGCGTCAGCTGAAATAAATTTGAACAGGCGGGCGGCGCGCGGTCAGGGTATCGCGGGCGGGTCGTCAGGAATTTTGTTTTAACTTGTACTGAGGAAATACTAAATGTCCAAAATTGTTAAAGTCATCGGCCGTGAAATCATCGATTCACGCGGCAATCCGACTGTAGAAGCAGAAGTGCATCTGGAAGGTGGTTTTGTAGGTTTGGCCGCTGCGCCGTCAGGTGCTTCCACCGGTTCGCGCGAAGCGCTTGAACTGCGTGACGGCGACAAATCGCGTTTTCTGGGTAAAGGCGTGACCAAGGCGGTTGCCGCGGTTAACGGTCCCATCGCTGAAGCGGTGCTGGGCAAAGACGCGAAAGACCAGGCCAATATCGACAAGATCATGATCGATCTGGACGGCACGGAAAACAAATCCAAATTTGGCGCCAACGCCATCCTGGCCGTTTCCCTGGCCGCAGCGAAAGCCGCCGCCGCGTCCAAAGGCATGCCTTTGTACGAACACATCGCTGAACTGAACGGCACCGCCGGCAAGTTCTCCATGCCGTTGCCGATGATGAACATCATCAACGGCGGCGAACATGCCGACAACAACGTCGACATCCAGGAATTCATGATCCAGCCGGTTGGCGCTAAAACCGTCAAGGAAGCGATTCGCATGGGTTCTGAAGTGTTCCATAACCTGGCGAAAGTGCTGAAGGCCAAGGGCCTGAATACCGCCGTTGGCGACGAAGGCGGCTACGCGCCGAACCTGGAATCCAACTCCGCCGCCCTGGCCGCCATCAAGGAAGCCGTGGAAAAAGCCGGTTATGTGCTGGGTAAAGATATCACCCTGGCCATGGACTGCGCCGCGTCTGAATTCTACAGCAAGGAAACCGGTAAATACGAACTGAAAGGCGAAGGCAAATCCTTCACCTCCGAAGAGTTCACCCACTACCTGGAAGGCCTGACCAAGACCTACCCGATCGTCTCCATCGAAGATGGCCTGGACGAATCGGATTGGGACGGCTTTGCCTACCAGACCAAAGTGCTGGGCGACAAAATCCAGCTGGTCGGTGATGACCTGTTCGTGACCAATACCAAGATCCTGAAAGAAGGTATCGATAAAGGCATCGCCAACTCCATCCTGATCAAATTCAACCAGATCGGTTCGTTGACCGAAACCCTGGCGGCGATCAAAATGGCGAAAGATGCCGGTTACACCACCATCATCTCTCACCGTTCCGGCGAAACCGAAGACGCCACCATTGCCGATCTGGCCGTGGGCACCGCCGCGGGTCAAATCAAGACCGGTTCCATGAGCCGTTCCGACCGCGTTGCCAAGTACAACCAGCTGATTCGCATCGAAGAAGCCCTGGGCGCACGCGCACCGTTCAACGGTCTGAAAGAAGTGAAAGGCCAGGCATAATTGCCCATTCCCGACTCAGTGCGTCGTTTGCCGGCATGCTGACAGGAAATGCGGATGATGTTTTTATCACTTTTCGCATCTTCAAAAGCCCCATCGTAAAGATGGGGCTTTTTCTTGTCGTTTAATAGGGATTCAGCCGAAATCCACATCTAGCGCCTGATAGACGGCATAGTATGTGTCAGTAGTTAGCCATAATAAAAGAATGACATGGTAACCGCTTTTATTCCATGGCAGTGGAATAAGCATGTTATCTCTTGGTTTTAATGCCGCCGCGTGCTGCCAGTAGGGGGTTTGCGGGTTCAGCATTTCCCAGAACGGCACCGGTTCAAACTGGTCGCGAGAATAAGGCCATCGTTGCGACCAATCATCCTTGGTGATAAACGCCCGATAGCCCCTGGTGGCGCGCAGGACGTAATATAACCATTCTACATATAATTCCTGACCGCGGTTTACCCTGATCCTGGGCCAGGTAAAGGGAATGCCTAAATAGAAAGTCATATCCTGGTCGTCCAAAGACACCAGGCCCCGCCTATCCTGGTGACCACCGCTAAGGATGTAAAAGTCAGAGGGTGGCGTTGAGCTTTCTACATCATCCTGAAATGGTTGGCGAACAGGCCCCGGGAACCGGTCGGGAAAATTTTTGCCCCCGGTTATGGCTTCGGCAAACCAGACTTCAAGATATCCCTGATTGGCAAGAAACTGGGCACGTGAGGGTGGGACCGTCAAGCGGCCAAGGCGGGCCCCATAATCAACGTTTGATTCGCCGGAACATAGCGGGCACTCGGCGCGCTGGATTTTATCTCGCTGACAATGGGCATAGGGTGGGTTAAAGAGACGATGGCCATTACCGATATGATTCACCCTATAAAAACATTTAATATTTGAATTTTTTTTAGGTGGGTCAACTGTTTTTGCTTTATGGTACATAAGCGTCTCCAGATTTACTCGCAACGGAAAATCTTATTATTAGTGTAAGCGTCAGCGAAATGAATGATCTTTTACATTAAGTTGAAAAACCTGATAGCAAAAATTTCTATAGTTATCTGTATAATTAATTTACTTTTATATGTATGATTAAACCCGGTAATTGTTTTTAAATTGCAGGGCTTATTTCCATGTTAATATACAGTGTTTGAATCAATATCAATATCGAAAGCCTGATAAACGGCATCTTCAAAATCAGCTATAAGCCATAATAAGACGATGACATGATGCCCTCTTTTATTGAAGGGAATGGGAATTGAATGATGCGTTCTTGGTTGTAACTGCGCCGGGAACTGCCAAAAGGGGAACTCTTGGTTGATATTCTCCCAAAACGGACGCAGCTCCAACTGAGCTCGCGTAATACGGGCATTGGGATTCCAGTCGTCGCGGGTAATAAACGCCCGATAGCCTCTGGTGAGCCGTCGCCTATCGTAAAGCCATTCTATGTTTAATATCTGACCGGCGCTCAACCGTATCCTGGGCCATTGACGAATAGCGAACAAGGTGAAGATGGCGATTTGATTATCGGTAAAATTAACTGCACTAATCTCCCCACTTTGGCCGCCACTGAGAATAAAGCCATCCTCGGGCGGAGTTGCACTCCAGACATCATCCTGGAAAGGCCAAAAAACAGCTCCGCCATTGAGATCTGGGAAATTTTTTCCGCCGGTTGCTGTATTGACTTGCAGGGGGCTAAGCCTGCCTAAATCGACCAGGGTTTGCGCACGCGAAGCCGGAGTAACGATAGGCAAAGGTGGCACTGGCGTATCGTCGACGGTCGAGTTTATACAACAGCCTCTGTTGTTATAGCGAATATTATTGGACTGATCCCAATAAGGTGATAAAGAATAACCATCGCGCCAGTTACAACTGTTGCGATAGTCCCTTGAGTAATTGTCGTTAGGATTAACTTTCGATAAATGATCTTTAAGGGTATAATTTTTATTCATGATTTACTCCTGATAAAGCGGAACCGGTATAAATATATGTTGTTTTGATATTTAAGAATTTTGCTGCCAGTTTAAATATCATCGAATAGACAGTGAACAAAATCTTTTAAAAATATGGGATATAATAGGGTCAATGAGCAATAGTTCCGGCCCAGCTATAGGCAGATATGTCCGCAGCTGGACCTTTGTTCCAGTAATGGATAACCTAACCGAAATCGACGTCAAACGCCTGATAGATAGCAATAGGCTGATTGGCTACCAGCCAGAGTAAAATAATGACATGATGACCCCTTTTGTTAAAGGGGAGCACTAAAGGCAACGTTATTCGAGGTTGTAAATCGCCTAGGTGCTCCTGCCAGGGAACTCCCTGATTGAGCGTATTGAAGAACGGAACGGGCTCCAGCTGATTACGCGCAATGCGAACTCTGGAATCCCAATTATCACGTGTGATAAACGCGCGATACCCCCTGGTGACTCTGGGTATGGTGTTCACCCACTGAATGGTCAAGGATTGCGCCGGGTTAACCCGTAATCTGGGCCATTGGTTGAAATTGCCGCCAGTCAGGACACGTAATTCCTCATCTGTGGCATTGACGATATCGCGTGCGTCCCCATTACCGCCGCTGACGATCCGTCCATCAGGCGGGGGATTTGAACTTTCTATATCTGTGTGGAAAGGGAAAAGTACCGGGCCGGCAAATAAGTCAGGGAAATTTTTGCCCCCGGTCATTTCATCAACCAGGAACGGTGGTAAATACCCATTATTGAGCATAATCACCGCGCGCGAAGCCGGTGATACCACACGACCGCTTTGCGGATCGATTGGCTCGTAAAAAGGGTAGGGAGGAGGATAGCCATAATTCTGCCGGTAATCTCCACCCTGACAGTGATCAGGCCGGTAGGGAAGTTGATTATTGTCTATATAACTCATGATGGGTTCCTTGTTATCAGGTAATTGGGGGAAAATGTAATAAGCCGGTTACATTAGCCAAAATCAACATCAAATGCCTGATAAAAGGCAAAGGGTTGATCGGCAACGAGCCAAAGCAATAGGATGACGTGATGGCCTCGTTTGTTAAAAGGTAACGACATATCAAATGTTAAACGTGGCGGTAGACTACCCTGATGAGCGAACCAGGGGCTCGCCTGATTTATTTCATCAAAGAATGGGGCGGGTTCAATCTGCGCTCGCGTTAAGCGTACATTTTGCACCCAGTTATCTCTGGTAATAAAAGCACGGTAACCACGAGTAATTCGAGGGGCATCTATCAGCCATTGGATGCGCAATACCTCAGCGGGATTTACCCGCAGTCTTGGCCATTCCGTAAACTGAGGGCGAAAATTAGCAAATTCCGCATCGGTGAAATTAATTCTACCGCGCTGATCAAGATGACCGCCACTAAGTATAAAATTATCCGGGGGAGGCGTTGCGCTTTCAACATCCTCCTGAAACGGAAAGGGTACTTGCCCACCAAATAAGTTGGGAAAATTTTTGCCACCGGTGGTTTGATTTACCGTAAAGAATTCCAAGCCGTTCACATTCAGAAGAATTTGGGCGCGTGAAGCCGGCGACACTACGCGACCGGTTAGCGGGTCGAGCGGCTGGTAAAAAGGGTAGGGCTCCGGATAAATACCGCCACAGGGCGGTTTGACGGGATAAGGATGAGGCGGCTGTTGCGGACAGTCAGGGCGGTAATTTTCAACCGAATTGTGATCGGCGTTGCGATAGGCATCAGGGCGATTGGGATCTTGATTATAATCTACATGGCTCATAGTTCACTCCTGAAATGAAAAGTAATATATTTAGAAATAGTAGGGCCGTACCATTTTCAAAATTATTACACGGTCATTGTGATTGACGGTTCATGATTAATATGTGATTGCAATCATGAATGTTTTTTGTTGCCAAATGCCTTTTATGCTTGATAACCCTCTCGGCTCAACATTGGAATGAGCGTAAATAACGTTAATCCCGCGCCCGGTTGATATAGACGGCGGCAGGACATAATTTCGTTGCGCATTTAATTTGATTAATATCCACATCAAAGGCCTGATAAAAGCCATTATCAATATCCATACGCGGTCGGTTTGGGATTATAGCCTGTATAATTAATTGCAGAGTTGCTGCGATCCTGGTGCTGATCTGATTGGTAATATTAATATGCCGCCGCAGCGCCATCGGCCAGCGGCGGAGTGTTTATTTGGCTTAACCTATATCCACATCAAAACCCTGATAGAATCCGTTCGGCGAATCGGCAGTTACCCACACCATGACAATAATGTGATGACCTCTTTTGTTAAACGGTATCGGGGCGCTATGAAAAACCCGCGGGATCAACTGGTCACGAAAATTATTGAAGGGAACCAGCGGACTGATATCCTCATAGAAGGGTCTTGATTCGAGCTGCTCGCGGGTAATACGCTGATTGGGGTTCCAGCCGTCACGGGTGATAAACCAGCGATAGCCCCGGGTGACATGCGCCTGTTGATAAAACCATTCCACATTAAATCGCTGGCCCGGCGCTACCCGTAGCCTGGGCCAGCCGGCAAACCGGGGCGCCAGTTGGTTTAGCTCGGCATCGGTAAAATTGACCCTATTACGGTTACCGGTCCTGCCGCCGCTGATGATAAAGCCATCAGGCGGCGGCGCGGCGCCCCAGGCATCGGTTTGAAACGGTGGGGGAGGTGTTCCGCCTGTGGTGGCGGGAAAGTTTTTGCCCCCTTCCATTTCATTGGCTTCCCAGGCCGCCAACAAACCCTCATTGACCAGAAACTGGGCGCGTGATGGCGGGTTTATCACGCGTCCGTGGCGCGCCTCGACTTCCCGGTAATAGTTTTTATCAATGTAGCTGTAACAGTTATCGCGCGGGAAATCCTGCTGGCAAAGCGGAGGCGGATAGTCATGACAGCCGCTTCCTCCCCGGTGAGGGACGTGGCCGCCGTGCCCATAATGATGGGGATCCCGGTAACCGTCCTCATTCCGAGGGTAATTGGCGTAGTCATTCTCATGCTCGCGTTGATCAGGATAATTATCTGGTCTTTCGTTATCATAAGTGCCCATATCTGGCTCCTGTTAGGTCTCAAAAAGAAAAGCGGAATGGCATCCGCGGACTTACCTCTGATACAGGGCAGTATCGTTGAACGCGCGCGAGCGGGGTGTGATGACGCCGGGGAATGGTTTTTATTGCCAGTTGCCTTTTGTGGGGGTAACGCGGCAGTGAGGAAACATTAGGTATTGTGCCGCCGGCAAGAGAAATTTGGTCTGCTTCAGCTAAAATGTAATAATCACCGCCCTTATAGCTAGGCAATTAATCGAGAACATCATGCAGTACCCGCTTAACGAGATTTTCCAGACGCTTCAGGGCGAAGGCTATTTTACCGGCGTGCCGGCGATATTTATCCGCCTGCAGGGTTGCCCTGTGGGCTGCAGCTGGTGCGATACCAAACATACCTGGGAAATGGACCCGCTTCGGGAGGCCCCTCTGGGGGACATTACGTTAAAAACCGCCGACAGCGACCGCTGGGCCACGGTTACGCCGGAGGAACTGCTGGCGATGATTGAACAACAGGGCTATACCGCGCGGCATGTGGTGATTACCGGCGGCGAGCCGTGCATCCACGACCTGTATACGCTGACGCAGGTGCTGGAACAGCAGGGGTTCAGCTGCCAGATTGAAACCAGCGGTACCCACGAGGTGCGTTGCACCAGCCAGACCTGGGTAACGGTGTCGCCTAAAGTGGGCATGCGCGGCGGTATGGCGATTCTGCCCCAGGCGCTGGAACGCGCCGATGAGATTAAACATCCGGTGGCGCGGGAGCGGGATATCGAACAGCTTGATGCGCTGCTGGCCACACTTGAAGACGATAAACCGCGTATTATCGCCCTGCAGCCTGTCAGCCGGCAGGACGCCGCCACGAAATTGTGCATCGCCACCTGCATCGCCCGCAACTGGCGCCTGTCCATGCAAACCCACAAATACCTGAATATCGCCTGATCCGGCGAAACGACAGGCCCGGGCCGGCACCGCCGGGGGCTAAGCCGTTATCCGGCGCGCCGCCGATAGCGCGACTTTGCCAGGCGGATGCCGGAGCCTGTTATTGATCGCCGCGATAGATGCAGCCGGCGGTACAGGTTTCTTTCACCATGATGCCGCTCAGCAGGGGCAGGCGGGGTTTAAGCTGTTGCCAAATCCAGTGGGCCAGTACTTCGCTGGTGGGGTTTTCCAGGCCGGGGATATCATTAAGATAATAATGGTCAAGCTGGTCGAGGATCGGCCGAAACAGCGCCTTGAGCTCGGCGAAGTCGATCACCCAGCCGGTGAACGGATCCACTTCACCGGTGATTTCCACGCGCACCATAAACGAATGGCCGTGCAAACGCCCGCATTTATGACCGTCGGGCACATGCGGCAAACGGTGCGCCGCCTCAAAAGTAAATTCTTTAAATAACGTGGTTACCACTATAGGGCCTCTTGTCAAAACAAACGCTGCATGGTACCGAAATGCGGCTTATGATTCTATGTTATGTGCCGCCAACCCGTAATAAGTTGGCTAAGGGGCCATCAAAACACCATGAACGCGGTCCAATCCTTGCTTTTATTCCTCTCGCCGCGGCGAACCGCCGGGCTGTGGCTGTTATGCGCCCTGACGGCGTGCGCGTGCCGCGTCAGCGCCGCCGGGGGAGAAACGCTCGCCATACCCACGGCCGACGGCGCGATGAGGGTCTATCTCTATCGTCCGATGGCCGATGCGCGCGATATGCCGGTGGTCATGGTGCTGCACGGGGTCAAACGCGACGGCGCCCAGGCGCGGGATCAATGGATCGCCGCGGCCAATCATTACCATTTCCTGATTATAGCGCCCGAATTCCCCGGCACGCGTTATCCCGGCGCGCGGGGCTATATGTTGGGCAATACCGCGGCGGGTCCTGCGGTCCTCCCGGCAGCGCAATGGTCCTATTCCCGTATTGGCGATGTTTTCAACGCGCTGCGGCGCGAGGGCATTACGCGCCGCAGCGACTATCTGTTGTACGGCCATAGCGCCGGCTGCCAGTTTGTCCACCGGATGCTGATGGCGCTGCCGGATATGCCGGCCAGGGCGGTGGTCTGCGCCTCGGCCGGCTGGTGGACGCCGCCGGATCCGCGCCGGTCCTGGCCCTACGGGCTGGCGCGCGCGCCTTTTACCCTGGATGCCGCCCAGGAAGCCCGCTTCTTTGCCCGGCCGACGCTTATCATGGTCGGAGAGCAGGATAGGCGCACCCGGCGCACCGCGATGCGCAGCACCCCGCAGGCCCAGGCGCAGGGAAAGAACCGGCTTGAACGCGCCGGCTGGTATTTCCGGCGTGCGCAATCCCTGGCGGAACAGCAGAAGATGCCGTTTCACTGGCAATTTATCAGCGTATCCGGCGCCGGGCATCAAAGTCCGCTGCTGGTGGATGAGGCGGCCCGCTTTCTTAACCAGTTTAAGTGATAAGTTTTACCGAAATAACTCTTTAGGCTATTTAGTTATTTATTATTGCCATCGCATCCTTTATTGATTGCGTCGCACTGAGTAACCTTACAAACTCTGGTGATCCCTTAATACACGCCCGGCCCTACTGGTACGCACAAGGAAATTCGAACAGCAATGACGACTCAGGCCCCACCAACTTCTTTGCTCCCGCTGAATCCGGAACAACTCGCCCGCCTGCAGGCTGCAACCGGTGATTTTTCGCCGCTGCAGATGGCCTGGGTATCCGGTTATTTTTGGGGGCAGGTCAACCAGACGCCCGTCGCCGGTACCCCTCCGGCGCCCGCGCCGACGCAGGCGCACGCCATTACGCTGCTGTCCGCGTCGCAAACCGGCAACGCCCGGCGGGTGGCGGAACAGCTGCGCGACGATTTGATCGCCGCCAAACTGGATGTCACCCTGGTAAACGCCGGCGATTATAAATTTAAACACATCGCCCAGGAAAAGCTGCTGGTGATCGTCGCCTCCACCCAGGGCGAGGGCGATCCGCCGGAAGAGGCGGTGGCGCTGTATAAATACTTGTTTTCGAAAAAAGCCCCCCGGCTTGCCGATACGCGCTTTGCGGTATTGGGCCTCGGCGATACGTCCTATGAGCACTTTGCCAAGATAGGCAAGGATTTTGACGCGCGTCTGGCCGAGCTCGGCGCCCAGCGGCTGCTGGACAGGGTTGACGCCGATGTTGAATATCAGCCGGTGGCGCAAGCCTGGCGCCGGGATATCGTGGCGCTATTGCAAGCGCGGGTGCCGCAGGAAAGCGCGGCCCGGCACGAGATAACCCTCAGCGGCGCGGTAGATGAAGTCGATTCCACGCCTTATACCAAAGAACAGCCGCTGGTGGCCGCCATTGCGGCGTCGCAAAAAATTACCAGCCGCAGCTCGCTGAAAGACGTGCGCCATATCGAAATCGATCTCGGCGACTCCGGCCTGCGTTACCAGCCGGGAGACGCCCTGGGCGTCTGGTATGAAAACGACCCGGCGCTGGTGGACGAACTCTTGACGCTGCTATGGCTGGACGGCGGACAAACGGTGACGGTGGAAGGACAAACCTTATCCCTCGCCGATGCGCTGCGCGCTCATTACGAACTGACCCAGAACACTACCCTTATCGTCGGGGAGTATGCCGCCATGGCCCGCGACGAGGCGCTGCTGGCGCTGACGGCGGACAAGGAACGCCTGCAGCGGTACGCCCAATCGACGCCGATCGTGGATATGGTGCGCCAGGCGCCGGTGGAACTGGGCGCGGATCAGCTGCTGGCGCTGTTGCGTCCGCTAACGCCGCGGCTGTATTCCATCGCCTCGTCGCAGGCGGAGGTCAGCGACGAGGTGCATATCACGGTGGGCGTGGTGCGTTATGAGGTGGATGGCAGGCCGCGCACCGGCGGCGCCACCGGCTATCTGGCCGACCGGCTGGCCGAGGACGATCGGGTACGCATTTTTATCGAGCACAATAACAATTTCCGCCTGCCGGCCGATACCGACGCGCCGGTCATCATGATTGGACCCGGAACCGGCATCGCGCCGTTCCGCGCGTTTATGCAACAGCGGGAAGCGGATGGCGCCGCTGGCAAGAACTGGCTGTTTTTCGGCAATCCGCATTTTACCGACGATTTTCTCTACCAGGTGGAATGGCAGCGCTACAAAAAAGAGGGCCTGCTGACCGCGATTGATTTAGCCTGGTCGCGGGATCAGCCGGAGAAAATCTATGTACAGGACCGGCTGCGGCAAAAAGGCGCTGAAGTCTGGCGCTGGATCGAGCAGGGGGCGCATATTTATGTTTGCGGCGATGCCAACCATATGGCCAAAGACGTAGAGCAGGCATTACTGGACGTGGTAGCCGAGCACGGTGGCATGGACACCGAGCAGGCCGATGAATTTTTAAGCGAGCTGCGCATCGAGCGCCGCTATCAGCGGGACGTCTACTGATGAGTGAAAAACAACCTACTCCCCCCTTATCCGATAATGAACGGCTGAAAGGGGCAAGCAATTTTCTGCGCGGCACCATCGCCGAAGATTTGCACGACGGGCTGACCGGCGGCTTTAACGGCGATAATTTCCAGCTGATCCGTTTTCACGGCATGTATCAGCAAGACGATCGCGATTTGCGCGCCGAACGCACGGAACAAAAGCTGGAGCCGCTGATTAATATGATGCTGCGCTGCCGCCTGCCGGGGGGGATCATAACGCCGCGGCAGTGGCTGGGCATCGAGGCGTTTGCCGCCGAGCATACCCTGTACGGCAGCGTGCGCCTGACCACCCGCCAGACTTTTCAGTTCCACGGCGTGCTCAAACCCGACCTGAAGCAAATGCATCAACTGCTGCACAGCCTGGGGCTGGACTCCATCGCCACGGCGGGGGATGTCAATCGTAACGTGCTGTGCAGCGCCAATCCGGTGGAATCGGTGTTGCATCAGCAGGCCTATGAGTGGGCGAAAAAAATCTCCGAACATTTACTTCCCAAGACCCGCGCCTACGCCGAGATCTGGCTGGACGGCGAGAAAAGCGAAACCACCGACCAGGAGCCGATCCTGGGGCCTACCTATCTGCCGCGTAAGTTCAAGACCACGGTTGTGGTGCCGCCGCTAAACGACGTCGACGTGCATGCCAACGATCTGAACTTCGTCGCCGTCAGCGACAACGGACAACTGGTCGGGTTTAACGTGCTGGTGGGCGGCGGCCTGGCGATGACTCACGGTGATAATACCACCTATCCGCGCAAGGCCAGCGAATTTGGTTATATCGCGCTTGAACATACCCTGACCATCGCCGAGGCGGTGGTGGGCACCCAGCGCGACTGGGGTAATCGTTCCAACCGTAAAAACGCCAAGACCAAATACACCCTGGAGCGGGTCGGGGTCGACACCTTCAAAGCGGAGGTGGAACGGCGCGCCGGCATATCCTTCGCGCCGATCCGGCCTTATCACTTTACCGAGCGAGGCGATCGTTTCGGCTGGGTGAAAGGCGTGGAAAACCTCTGGCATTTAACCCTGTTTATCGAAAACGGCCGTATCCTGGATTATCCGGATCGGCTGCTTAAAACCGGCATGGCGGAGATTGCCCGCATCCATAAAGGGGATTTCCGGCTCACCGCCAACCAGAACCTGATCGTGGCCGGCGTGCCCGCGCGGGACAAGGCCAAAATCGAAGCCCTGGCGCGCAAGTACGGCCTGATTAACGACAGCGTCACCCCGCAGCGTAAAGCGTCCATGGCCTGCGTGGCGTTTCCCACCTGCCCGCTGGCGATGGCCGAGGCCGAGCGCTTCCTACCGCAGTTTGTCACCAAGGTGGAGGATATCATGTCCGCCCACGGCCTGGGCAACGACGAAATCATCCTGCGGGTGACCGGTTGTCCAAACGGCTGCGGCCGCGCGATGCTGGCGGAAATCGGCCTGGTCGGCAAAGCCATCGGCCGCTACAACCTGTATCTGGGCGGCGATCGCGCCGGTGAGCGTATTCCGCGCATGTACCGGGAAAACATCACCGAAGACGAGATCCTGGCCATTATCGACCAGACTGCCGGACGCTGGGCGGCCGAACGCCATCCGCAGGAAGCCTATGGTGATTTTGTTATCCGCGCCGGTATCGTCAAGCCGGTGGTTAACTCAGCCCAGGATTTTTATGACTAACCCGAGGGGCCACCTATGAGCAGCCTGAACCTGACCGAACTGAACCTGTTGCCGAAAGAAGAACAAACGGCGGCGCTCGCTGATACGAACCGTCAGCTTGAAACCCTGACAGCGCAAGAGCGGGTGGGCTGGGCGCTGGCAAACCTGCCCGGCGAAACGGTATTGTCATCAAGCTTCGGCATCCAGGCCGCGTTATGCCTGCATCTGGTGACCCGCCAGCGGCCGGATATCCCGGTGATCCTGACCGATACCGGCTATCTGTTCCCGGAAACCTATCAGTTTATTGATGAGCTGACCGACAAGCTGGGCCTCAATCTGCGGGTATTCCGCGCGGAACTTTCCCCCGCCTGGCAGGAGGCCCGTTACGGCAAACTGTGGGAGCAAGGGGTGGAGGGGATCGAAAAATACAACCAGATCAATAAAGTCGAACCGATGAACCGCGCTTTAAGCACGCTGAAAGCGCAAAGCTGGCTGGCGGGGCTGCGCCGCGAGCAGTCCGGCAGCCGCGCCCATCTGCCGGTGCTGGCCATCCAGCGCGGGGTATTTAAACTGCTGCCGATCATCGATTGGGACAATAAGCAGGTGTACCAGTATCTCAAAGCCCACGATCTTGGCTACCATCCCTTGTGGGAGCAGGGCTACCTGTCGGTGGGCGACACCCACACCACCCGCAAATGGGAACCGGGCATGAGCGAGGAAGAAACGCGCTTTTTCGGCCTCAAGCGCGAGTGCGGGCTGCACGAAGGTTAACAGCGGCTTCGCCGATAACCAACAACGCCGCCGGAGGCTTAACGTTTCCGGCGGCGTTGGCTATTCGGCATCGACGAGGAGGACGTCAATACCTTTATCGGCGAAAAAATCCAGCAGGGAGGACGGAATGTTATTGTCGGTGATGATTTTATCCACCCGTTCGATACTGATAATCTTATGCAGGCTAATGCGATGGAATTTCGAAGAGTCGGTAACGACGATGATTTTTTTCGAGGCATCGCACATACAGCGGTTCAGCCTGGCTTCGTCTTCATTATGCGTTGTCACTCCCATCAGGGGGTCCAGCCCATCCACGCCTAAAAACAGCATATCGAAATGATAGTTTTGCAACGCGATTTCGGCCTGGCCGCCAAAAAATGATAAGGAGTGCCGCCTGAGCCGCCCGCCGGTCACTAATAAATCCACCCCGGGGGCATCAATCAACGCTTCCGCCACATTCATGCCGTTGGTCATCACGATGACCTCCTCATGATTATGCAGTTGCCGCGCAATTTCATACGTGGTGGTGCCGGAGTCCAGGATAATGGTGCTTCCCGGCGTGATGAGCGACGCGGCCAGTTTGCCGATGCGCTCCTTGATGGTGGCATTTTCCGAACGCTTGGCTTCGATTGACCGCTCCGCTTCCGCCGGGGACGCGGGAGACAGCATCGCCCCGCCATAAGCGCGGGTGGCGACGCCCTGTTTTTCGAGAAAAGACAGATCGTTACGGATGGTCACCGTCGACACATTAAAATCCGCCGCCAACACATTCACCTGCACGCTTCCCTGCGCCTTAAGTTGACTGACAATCCGCTCGCGCCGCGCGCTGGTCGTCATCGTTCTATTGCCAGGGCTCATCACATCGCATCCCTCATCACCACCTCCACTGCCGAAATTTGCCCCGTTGCGCTATAGAACCGCAAAGGAATCCGCCTAATTTCATCACCGCCAAACCTTTCATTCCCTTATGTCTTTCTTATTAACGCTATTGTAGCCACCCCCCAAGATGATGTCGACTGTTTAACCTTTCTTCATCCCCGCGGTGAAACGACGGAATCCAGACCCGACGCCGGCCTTATCCATCCGGCGGCACGTTACCTCCAGGAAAGGGAGGGTAAAGCTATCCATTTCGTTTTCTTATTTTTTGATCTTTATCACAGAGATTGATCTTTCATTTTCTTTCTTTATGGTCATGATGTAATCTTTTTACAACACAACGAAAGATATAAAAGGCAATACTCATGGAAACACAAAGCGCGGCGCTGCAAACGCTGCTGGCCCGGCATAAAGCAGGCCATCCGGTCGGGATCTATGCGGTTTGTTCGGCGCATCCCCTGGTGATTGAAGCCGCCCTGCGGCATGCGCAGGCGGAAAATACGCTGCTGCTGGTGGAAGCGACGTCCAACCAGGTCGACCAATATGGCGGTTATACCGGCATGACGCCGGCCGATTTTTATCACGCCATCATGGACCAGGCCGCGGCGATAGGTTTTGACGCCGGCCGGCTGATTCTGGGCGGCGATCATCTGGGACCCAACCGTTGGCAGGGACTGCCGGCCGCGCAGGCCATGAGCAAAGCGGAAGTGCTGATCGCCGCCTATGTGGCGGCGGGATTTAAAAAAATCCATCTTGATTGCAGCATGGCCTGTCAGGATGACGCCGTACCCCTGAGCGATGAGATTGTCGCAACGCGTTCGGCGCAATTAGCGCAAGTGGCTGAAATCACCTGCCATGACACCTTCGGCTGCCAGGATATTGTCTACATTATCGGCACGGAAGTGCCGATTCCGGGCGGCGCCCAGGAGAATCTGCGGCAGCTGGACGTCACTGCGCCGCAGGCCGCGGCGCGCACAATTACCGCCCATCGCGACGCCTTTGCGCGGCAGGGTCTGGCGGACATCTGGCCCCGGGTCATAGGGCTGGTGGTGCAGCCCGGCGTGGAATTTGATCATACCCAGGTGATCGATTACCAACCCGGGCCTGCCGCCGCGTTAAGCCGGATGATTGATGACTATCCCTATCTGGTCTATGAAGCCCATTCCACCGATTACCAACGGCCCCAGGCTTACCGGCAACTGGTGCGGGATCATTTCGCCATTCTTAAGGTGGGCCCCGCGCTAACCTTCGCTTTGCGCGAAGCGTTGTTTGCCCTGGAGTGCATCGAGGAAGAAATTATCAGCCAGGACCGCTCTGAATTACGCGCCACCCTTGAACAGGTGATGCAAGAGCAGCCCGGGTATTGGCAGCAACATTATCACGGCGATGAAGAGGCTAAGCGATTATCGCGCCGGTATAGTTATTCGGATCGCATCAGGTACTACTGGCCGCATGACAGGGTGCAGCGCAGTTGCCAAAAGCTCATGCAAAACTTGGGGAATCAGGTCATTCCGCTGCCGTTGTTAAATCAGTATTTGCCGGAACAATACGCCAAAGTAAGGGATGGGAAATTAGTTCTCAATCCGAAAGATATTATTATCGATAAAATTATCGATGTGATTAAAGCATATTCATCAGCCTGTCATGAATAATCAAAGGCACGAAAAAATGACTGATTCTGTAAAAGCACCTTATCACCCGGAGCACGCCACGGCGCAGGAAATTATGCAGCAGCCGGCGACCTGGCGCAAAACCCTATTACTGATTGAACAGCAACGGGACCGCATCAATACCTTTTTAACGCCCTTATTGGCCCGTACGGATCTGCGGATTATCCTCACCGGCGCCGGAACTTCGGCTTTTATCGGTAAAATCCTGGTACCGGCGCTGCTGCCAAAATTAAACCTGCGCGTAGAGGCCATCGCCACCACCGACCTGGTCAGTAATCCCCGTGAATACCTGTCCGCTCACTGCCCCACGCTGCTGGTCTCCTTCGGGCGCTCGGGCAACAGCCCGGAAAGCGTGGCGGCAATAGAGCTTGCTAACCAGATGCTGGGGCAATGTTTCCATCTCATCATCACCTGTAATGAACGCGGCCGGTTACACCAGAATTTTGCTCAAAGCGCTAATACCTTGTCATTACTGACGCCGCCCGAAACGCACGATCGCGGCTTTGCCATGACCAGCAGCGTCAGTAACATGATGCTGGCCTGCCTGGCGGTATTTGCGCCCAGGCAGTATAACCTTGCCAGCTTTTTGCCCATTATCGAAAATAGCCAAAATATTATTGAGCAATATCTGCAACGGCCGACCTCATTATTTGGCCAAGATGAATATCATCGCGTGGTATACCTCGGCAGCGGTGGATTGCAAGGTATCGCGCAGGAATCGGCGCTCAAGATTCTTGAGCTTACCGCCGGAAAGATCAGCACCTTTTTTGATAGTCCCACCGGTTTCCGCCATGGACCGAAATCTATCGTGGACGGAAATACCCTGGTCGTGGTGTTTATTTCTAACTCGCCCTACACCAGAAAATACGATCTGGATCTGTTAGCCGAATTAAGGAATGACAACGTGGCGCGCCGGGTGGTTGCCATCGCCGACAGTCCTGTCCCGGGAATAGGCAAGGGCGAATATCTGTATTTGCCAAAGACCACTCATGCCGATGACGCCCATATTGGGTTTTGTTATTTACTCTATGCGCAAATATATGCCTATTTGACATCGCTGCAATCAGGCGCCTCGCCGGATAATCCTTCTCCCAGCGGCGTGGTAAACAGAGTCGTCGAAGGTGTGGTTATTCATAGGCTGGAAATAGAGAAATAAGCTAACCCGCTGCCGCGGTGACCGAATAATACAGCACATGACAGATAATGTCGTTAATCAGGGTATAAATCATGCGTATGGTATCCACAAAATATTTATTGGCACGGGCAAAAACTGAGAATTTTGCCGTGCCCGCGTTTAATATCCATAATGCCGAAACGATACAGGCGGTGCTCGAAGCCTGTCACGAACGTCAATCGCCGGTGATCCTGGCCGGCACGCCCAGTACTTTCAGACATATCTCTTTTAAGGATTTGCACGCCCTTTGCCAATCCTTTGCCGGTACCTTTGATATCCCCATTGCGCTGCATCTGGATCATCATGAGGCCCTTAGCGATATCCGCGATAAAGTTTTTGCCGGCGCCCGCAGCGCAATGATTGACGCCAGTCATTTGAATTTTGCCGACAATGTCGCCTTGGTGCAGGAGGTGACGACGTTTTGCCATAAATATGACTGTAGCGTGGAAGCGGAGCTGGGCAGGCTGGGCGGCATTGAAGATGATAAAAATGTCAGCGCCGGCGCGAGCTTTCTTACCGACCCGGATGAGGCGGTGGACTTTGTTAATCTTACCGGTATCGACAGCCTGGCCATCGCTATCGGCACGGCGCACGGTCTGTATAAAGACACGCCGAAAATAGATTTTGAGCGGCTGGCCATCATCAACGGCAGGATTGACATCCCGCTGGTATTACACGGCGGCAGCGATGTGCCCGATGACTATATTATCCGCGCCGTCAAGCTGGGTATCTGCAAAGTGAATGTCGGGACTGAATTGAAAATTGCCTTTGCCGGCGCGGTAAAAAAATACTTCGCCGCGAATCCGCAGGCGAACGATCCCCGCTTTTACATGCGGGAAGGCATGGATGCCATGAAAGAGGTGGTTTACAGTAAAATCCGCATTTGCGGTTCTGCCGGAAAATTGGCTATCGGGAGTGAATCATGATCTTTCTCGGGGTTGATGGGGGAGGCACCAAAACAGCCTTCGTGCTGATAAACTCGGATGGCGAGATATTGGCGCAGCATGAAGCTTCCACTTGCTACTATTTAAACGTCGGCCGCGAAAACAGCAAAACCATTATCGTCAACGGTATCGCGGAAGTCTGCCGGCGCGCCGAGATCGCGCCGGACATGATTGATTATTCTTTTTTCGGCCTGCCGGCCTACGGCGAAGTCTCGGCGGATGTGCCTTTTCTGGATCAGATTCCCGCCGTGTTGCTTAGCCCGGAAAAATATCGCTGCGATAACGATATGGTTTGCGGCTGGGCGGCAAGCCTTGGCTGCCGGGACGGCATCAATATCGTTTCCGGCACGGGCTCGATCGCCTATGGCGAGCATAATGGAAAAACCTCCCGCTGCGGCGGTTGGGGGGAGCTGTTCAGCGATGAGGGCAGCGCCTATTGGATCGGCTGTAATGCCCTCAATTTGTTTTCAAAAATGTCCGATCATCGGCTGAAAATGGATATTCTCTATGATCTGATTAAAAGCAAATACCACATTGATGTTGATCTTGATATCAATGATCTGGTGTTTAATAAATGGCAAGGAGACCGGACAAAAATCGCGTCGGTTGCCAGGGTCGCCTATGAAGCGGCGGTCGAGGGCGATAAAGAAAGCTATAAACTTTTTTGTACCGCAGCCCGTGAACTCGCCATGATGGTGGATTCGGTGCGCAAAGATCTGGCGTACTCACCCGATGAGACCACCCTGGTTTCGTTTACCGGCGGTGTTTTTAACTGCGGGGATATCATCCTTGATCCTTTTATGCATGAGCTGGCAAATCTCAGCGGTAGCTATTTAGTATGCCAACCAAAATATAATCCCTCAATGGGGGCCGCTATTTATGCCGCAAAGATAAGCGGTAATCCCCTGGCGAACGCTGTTCTCAATAAGCTTAAAATTGGAGAATAAAATGAAAAGCAACTCGTGGATAATCTATACCTTGATGGTGGTATTAACCTGGGGTGTGTGGGGCGGTGTGAGCGCATATCCGACCCAAAAATACAGTTTTCCTGATCAGTGGGTTTATATCATATGGTCAATTACCATGCTTATCCCCTGCTACTTTACGCTAAAAGGAAAAAAGATTGATTTTTCCCCGCAGGCGGTACTTTATGGGCTGGCGATCGGGTTTACCGGTGCGGGCGGGCAGTTATTGCTGTTTAAAACCCTCGGCATGGGTGCTCCGGCTTATCTGGTATTCCCCATTATCTCGATTTCACCCGCAATCACGGTGATAATGTCGCTGGTGCTGTTGAAAGAAAGAATTAATTTTCTCGGTACTATCGGTATTATCCTGGCGCTATTGTCGATACTCGCCTTCAGCATAAGCCAGGGCGATGGTACGACAGTAAGCGGCTCATTGTGGCTGGTGTTTTCAGTTATTATTTGCCTGGCGTGGGGGTTGCAAGCGTTTTTTATGAAAAGGGCGTCCAACAATCACATTGAGGATAGCGCTATCTTCTTTTATATGACGCTAACGGGCCTGATCCTGGCGCCCATCGCCTATGCCATGATTCCTGATAAAAGCGGCAGTTATCCGGCGGCCGCCTATCTTATTACCGCCGCCACCCAGGTATTGAATGCCGTCGGCGCCTTATTCCTGGTGATGGCATTGTCCAGGGGGAAGGCTATCATCGTGGCGCCTTGCACCAATGCGCTGGCCCCGGTCCTTACGGCGGTAATATCATTATTATTGTACCAAACCCTGCCAACCGCTTATGCATTGATAGGCATTATCCTAGCCATTACAGGTTCCACTATCATGGTCTATTCTGAGGAGAAAAGCAGTACCGCGACAATACAGCCCACGCTTTAATAAAAAGCATGGTTTCATTTTATTATTAATTTGCGGACAGTATTGATACCGATTATCTCCGTTGCCACTCAGATCTGATATATGCAAAGGGTAACTGTTTAAAATCAGCCGTTTTACTTTATTATTATGCGCTTTAGGGTAATTGAACCTATTCTTATGGTTGGTTACTGTCATTAATTATAATTTGCTTTCGCTGTAATTCCCGCCATAGAACTGTATTGAATTATGGCGGCCCGGGTATGGGCCTCACCTCGCTGTGATACCGGCATGCGGTTTTCTTACCGCATGCTCCTTATTTCCATCGGGCTAGGATTTAGCCCCCTGCGTCAGTCCTTGCAACAGCGGCCACAACAGTTTCATGCTGTCGCGCGCGCGTTTACCGATTTGTCCGGTCAGGTGGGTATCAAGATACTGGATATTATCGCGCTGGCTCTGGTAACGCGCCATGCCCTGGGGAAAGTTACGACTGGGCTTGCGCTGCAGGCAACTGTCGCCGTTTGTGCCCGAACCCACATCCAGCACCGCGAATCCCGCCTTGGCAAACGGCAGCGCGTCGCTGGCGCAAGCGGCCGAGGTCCTGATGCCGGGGCTTAAGAGCAGCGGGATACCCGCCTGGCGCGCCTGGGCGCCCAGGTTTTTAACCAGTTCCTGCAGGCGGGCGTCGCCGCTGTCCGGGCTGTAATTGACCCGCAGCTTTTCGCCGGCCACCAGGCTGTCGAGGTTGATCACCAGCAGCGTATTGCGTTTTTCCTGCGCGGACATGCGTTGCAGATAATCATCCACGCCCAGGGTTTCCGGCTCCCCGGCGCTGAGCGCCACAAAACGCACGCCCACCGCCAACGTGCCGCGCCCCAACTGCTGCGCCAGACCCAGCATCACGCCGAGGCCGGACGCGTTATCGTCTACCCCCTGTAGCGTCAGGCCGCCCAAATTGTCATTCAGGTCCTTATCGCTGCGCGGCATAAAGGTATCGGCGTGGGCCACTATCAGCACTTCGCCGGGCGCCGCGCCGGCACGGGCGGCGATAACCGAGGTGGCGGTAATTCTGCGCCAGTCGGCTTTGCCGGCGCTGCCGTGGAACAGATAACGGGTATTGAAGGCGCGCAGATCGCTGTGGAAGCCCAGCTCGGTGAACCGACGCTGAAGATAATCCGCCGCCATCAGTTCCGCCGGGCTGCCCGCCATGCGGCCGGGAAAATAGGTAGCGATATAACGAATCTGCTCTTGCGCGTATTGGCTTGGAGTGAAGGCGGCGGCGGGGGCGGAAAACGCCAGCAGGGCGCCGAGGCACAGCGTTAAACGGGCGCGCTTGCTGCGACCGGGGTGAAACATAAAACAGTATCCTTAATAGACGGGAACGGCATCGGTTTTCGCCGCTCAACCCAGCGCTATAGTATGGTACCGCCCCGCGGGCAATACAATTTGTACCCATGGCCGCGACCGGCTGATCGCACGATTCGTTGCCCGCAATCCTCTTGGCGCGCGCGCATGAAAGGCGCCGTTATTCCATTAAAGCAATTGTAATTCCAATTAACTATTTCATAGAACCTAATCGCAAGACGTATAGTCACATTATTGCTAAGCCAAATCATAAAAGGTAGCTGTGGATTATTTACCTCTTTTTGCCGATCTCAGGCAGCGTCCGGTACTGGTGGTCGGCGGGGGCGAGGTTGCCGCACGCAAGATCCTGCTACTGCAGCGCGCCGGCGCACAGGTCAGGGTGGTTGCGCGCCGGCTTTCCCCCGATCTCGGTCGTCAGGCGCAAGCGGGCTATCTCCAATGGCTCGGGGAGAGTTTTGCCGCCGACATGCTGGACGGCGTGTTCCTGGTGATCGCCGCCACCAACGATCGGGCGCTGAACGCCGAGGTTTATGCCGCCGCCGACCAGCGGCATATCCTGGTCAATGTGGTGGACGATCAGCCCCAGTGTTCGTTTATCTTCCCCTCCATCGTCGATCGTTCGCCCATCATGGTGGCGATTTCCTCCGGGGGAAAGGCGCCGGTGCTGGCGCGCATACTGCGCGAAAAACTGGAATCCCTGCTGCCGGCCTTTCTTGGCCCGATGGCGGAGATGGCCGGCGCTTTTCGCGAGCGGGTAAAACAGCATTTTCCGGTCATGGACGCGCGGCGGCGTTTTTGGGAGCGGGCGTTTAACGGGCGTTTCGCCGGCCTGGCGGCGCAGGGGCGGCATGACGACGCCCAGGCGGCGCTGGAGCGGGAGCTTGACGCGCCGGCCGGACAGGCCGGCGACGTGGCACTGGTGGGCGCCGGCCCGGGCGACGCGGGCCTGTTGACGCTGCGCGCCCTGCAACTGATGCAGCAGGCGGACGTGGTGCTCCACGATTACCTGGTCAGCGCCGAGGTGCTGGAACTGGTGCGGCGGGATGCCGAGCTGATTTGCGTCGGTAAACGCGCCGGCGACTTTTGCATGCCGCAGGAAGAGATTAACCGGCAACTGGTCGAACACGCGCGGCAGGGCAAACGCGTGGTACGCCTGAAAGGCGGGGATCCGTTTATCTTCGGGCGCGGCGGCGAAGAGCTACAGGCGGTGGCCGCCGCCGGCATCCCTTTCCAGGTGGTGCCGGGGGTCACCGCCGCCGCGGGCGCCACCGCCTACGCCGGCATTCCTCTCACCCACCGCGACCATGCGCAAAGCGTGACCTTTATTACCGGCCACGCGCGCCGCGGCGGCGGCGATCTCGATTGGCCGGCGCTGGCGGCGGGCCGCCAGACCCTGGCTATCTATATGGGATTGATGAAAGCAGGGGACATCAGCCGGCAGCTTATCCTGCACGGCCGTTCGCCCTTGACGCCGGTGGCGGTGATAAGCCACGGCACCCTGGCCTCCCAGCAGGTGCTGACCGGTACCCTGGGACAACTCGACACCCTGGCGCAACAGGCGTCCACCCCGGCTTTGCTGGTCATCGGCGAAGTTGTCACCCTTCATGATGAAATTGCCTGGTTTGGCGTCCAACAATCGGCGGCGCAACAGCGCGCGACGTTGGTTAACCTGGCTTAAGGATGTAAAAATGGATCAACAACGACATACTCATTTGCGGCAACTGGAGGCGGAAAGCATCCATATTATCCGCGAGGTGGCGGCCGAATTCGCCAATCCGGTCATGATGTACTCCATCGGCAAGGATTCCTCGGTGATGCTGCATCTGGCCCGCAAGGCGTTTTTCCCGGGCACGCTGCCGTTTCCGCTGCTGCATGTGGATACCGGCTGGAAATTCCGCGAAATGTATGAATTTCGCGATCGCACCGCCAAGGCCTATGGCTTCGAGCTGCTGGTGCACCGTAATCCGGACGGGGTGGCGATGGGCATTAATCCCTTTATCCACGGCAGCGCCAAACATACCGATATCATGAAAACCGAAGGCCTTAAGCAGGCGCTGAATAAATACGGTTTCGACGCCGCGTTCGGCGGCGCCCGGCGCGACGAGGAAAAGTCCCGCGCCAAGGAGCGCATCTACTCCTTTCGCGATCGGTTGCACCGCTGGGACCCGAAAAACCAGCGGCCGGAGCTGTGGCATAACTATAACGGCCAGATCAACAAAGGCGAAAGCATCCGCGTCTTCCCGTTGTCCAACTGGACCGAGCTGGATATCTGGCAATATATCTACCTGGAAAACATAGAAATTGTGCCGCTTTACCTCGCCAAACCGCGCCCGGTGCTGGAGCGTGACGGCATGCTGCTGATGGTGGATGACGACCGTATCGATCTGCAGCCGGGAGAAGTGATCAGCCAGCGCATGGTGCGGTTTCGCACCCTTGGCTGCTGGCCGCTTACCGGCGCGGTGGATTCCACGGCGCAGACCCTGCCCGAGATTATCGAGGAAATGCTGGTGTCCACCACCAGCGAAAGGCAGGGCCGGGTTATCGACCGCGATCAGTCCGGATCGATGGAACTGAAAAAGCGTCAGGGTTATTTTTAAGGAGCGATCGACATGAACACGACCATAGCTAAACAGATCGCCGAACAGGGCGGCGTGGAAGCCTACCTGCATGCGCAACAGTATAAAAGCCTGCTGCGCTTTCTCACCTGCGGCAGCGTGGACGACGGCAAAAGCACCCTGATTGGCCGCCTGCTGCACGATACCCGTCAAATTTATGAAGATCAGCTGACCACGCTGCACTCCGACAGCAAGCGCCTGGGCACCCAGGGCGAGAAGCTGGACCTCGCGCTGCTGGTGGACGGCCTGCAGGCGGAGCGGGAGCAGGGCATCACCATTGACGTGGCTTACCGCTATTTCTCCACGGAAAAGCGTAAATTCATTATTGCCGATACGCCGGGGCATGAACAGTACACGCGCAACATGGCCACCGGCGCGTCCACCTGCGATCTGGCGATCCTGTTAATCGACGCGCGCAAAGGCGTGCTGGACCAGACCCGCCGCCATAGTTTTATCAGCACGCTGCTGGGCATTCGTCATCTGGTGGTGGCGGTCAACAAGATGGATTTGGTGGACTACCGGCAGACTGTCTTTGAACAGTTCAAGCAGGATTACCTGCACTTCGCCGAGGAACTGCCGGTGGATCTGAGCATTACGTTTGTGCCGATTTCCGCCCTTGACGGCGATAACGTCGTCACGCCCAGCGTCGCCATGCCCTGGTATAACGGCCCGACGCTGCTGCAGGTGCTGGAAACGGTCGAAGTCATCAATCTTAATGAACAGCAGCCGATGCGTTTTCCCGTGCAGTACGTTAACCGGCCCAACCTGGATTTCCGTGGTTACGCCGGTACCGTGGCGGCGGGCGTGCTGCGGGTGGGACAGCAGATAAAAGTGCTGCCTTCGGGCGTCACGTCCTCCATCGCCCGTATCGTGACCTTCGACGGCGACGTGGCCGAAGCCTGGGCAGGCGAGGCGGTGACGCTGGTCCTGACGGATGAAATCGATATCAGCCGGGGCGATCTGGTGGTGGATGGCGCTGAAACGCTGCGCCCGGTGCGCAACGCCCTGGTGGATGTGGTCTGGATGACCGACAACCCGCTGGTGGCCGGCCAAAGCTTCGACATTAAAATCGGCGGTAAAAAGACCCGCGCCCGGATAGAAAATATCCAGTATCAGGTGGAGATCAACAGCCTGACCCAGCGCGTGGTCGACAGCCTGCCGCTCAATGGCATCGGTCTGGTGGAGCTGGCGTTCGACGAGCCGATGGCGGTGGATAAATACCCGCATAACGCCGTGACCGGCGGCATGATTTTTATCGACCGCCTGAGCAACGTGACCGTCGGCGCGGGCATGGTGCGCGAACCCTTGGCGGAGGTCTTTACCGAGCCCCGGCGCCACAGCGAATTCGAGCTGGAATTGAACGCGCTGGTGCGCCGCCACTTCCCGCACTGGGGCGCGCGTGATTTGCTGGGTGGTAAATAACCATGGCCGATCGGCATACCCCATCCCCCGCGGCGCCCGACAGCAATATTGTCTGGCACGAACACCCGATAACCCGGGAGGATCGCGAACAGTTGCACCGGCATCAGGGAACGGTGGTCTGGTTTACCGGCCTTTCCGGCTCGGGCAAATCCACCCTGGCGGGCGCCCTTGAACAGGCCCTGCATCCGCTGGGCATCAGCACCTACCTGCTGGACGGCGATAACGTGCGCCATGGTTTATGCAGCGATTTGGGGTTCAGCGAAACGGATCGCCGGGAAAATATCCGCCGGGTGGGTGAAGTCGCCCGCCTGATGGTGGATGCCGGACTGGTGGTGCTGACCGCCTTTATTTCCCCGCATCGCGCAGAGCGCCGGATGGTGCGCGATCTGCTGCCCGCCGGACGCTTTATCGAAGTGTATGTGGACACGCCGCTGGACATTTGTGAAGCTCGCGATCCCAAAGGCCTGTATAAAAAAGCCCGCGCGGGGCGGTTGCCTAATTTTACCGGCATCGACGCGGTTTACGAGGCTCCCGAGCAGGCGGAAATTCATCTTGACGGCCAACAATTGGTAACACATTTGACCGGGCAATTGTTAGACCTGCTGCGTGGCCGCGTTATCATCAGTTCCTGAGAAGCCGCATCGGTATACCGGCCGTCCGGCCGCGTTACCACCAGCCCAGGAAGTGAGAGGTATGCTGAACGTCACCCAGACCAAGCGCGTCATGCCGGCCAAGGTTATCCCCGCCCCGGTAGCCGAACGCGCCGCCGAAGAGCCCGCTTATGGCTTTTGGGGGGCGATGGCGGGGTTTATCTTCTACTGGCTGGCCTTTGCCATTCCCATTCTTACCTATGGCGCCAATGCGCTATTCTTCCTGCTCTATACCTGGCCTTTTTTCCTGGCGTTAATCCCGGTATCGGTGCTGATCGGCCTGGTGTTCAGCGTTCTGCTGACCGGCCGGCTGATCCTGATGATCGCCTGCACCGGCCTGGCGGTTTTTTGCCTGTTCTGGCTGGTGTTCGCCTCGCTCACCGGCTGGTAAAGCGTAAGAATGGGGTTACGACGGGTAACAAACCGTAAAAAAGCATTGGAAATGCGCGTAAAAAAGCAGCTTCAGCGTCTTTTCCCCGTCATTTTGGCGCCCGGTGTGGAGTCCTGGCCCAAGTTATGGGATGATTGGGCTGTCTTTTAGGGGGCGGGGATGGGAAAACTTACGCTGTTATTACTGGTATTGCTTGGCTGGCTGCAATATTCCTTGTGGCTGGGTAAAAATGGCGTGCACGATTTAGTCCGGGTCGAGGACGACGTGTCGGTCCAACAGGCCGGTAATGCAAAGCTTAAAGCGCGCAACGATCAATTATTCGCGGAAATCGATGATCTCAACGATGGACAAGAAGCCATCGAGGAACGATCACGCAATGAACTCGGCATGATTAAGCCGGGAGAGAGTTTCTATCGCCTGGTGCCGGATCAGTCTAAACGTCGGACGGCGGCGCCTGCTTCACAAGACAATCAATAATGACCACGTCGGCCGGGGCATTCCCCGCAACCATTGCTATTCTGCCGGCCGCCGGCATCGGCAGCCGCATGGGCACGGATTGTCCCAAGCAATACCTCGCCATTGGTGGTAAAACCCTGCTGGAGCATGCCATCGACGCGCTGCTGCGCCAGTCCTGCGTGCGCCATGTTATTGTCGCCATCAGTGCGGATGACCCTTATTTCGCCTCCCTGCCCATCGGCCGCGACGCGCGCGTCAGTCATGTTATCGGCGGGCGGGAGCGCGCCGATTCAGTGATGGCGGGCCTGCGCGCGGCGCGCGGGCGGGCGGGCGACGAAAAATGGGTACTGGTGCATGACGCCGCGCGTCCCTGCCTGCATCAGGACGACCTGGCCCGCCTGCTGGCGATCACCGCCCATACCGCCATCGGCGGCATCCTGGCGACGCCGGTGCGCGATACCATGAAGCGGGCCGGCGGCGATGCCATCGACCATACGGTGGATCGCAACCATCTCTGGCATGCCATGACCCCCCAACTTTTCCCCCTGGCCCTGCTGGAATCCTGCCTGGCCCGGGCGCTGGCGGACGGCGCGCGCGTTACCGACGAAGCCTCGGCGCTGGAGCACTGCGGCTACCGGCCGCTGCTGGTGGCGGGCCGCGCGGATAATATTAAAGTCACCTGCCCGGAGGATTTAGCCCTGGCAGCATTCTATTTGACCCAATTGCAAAACAGCGCCATTGCATAAGCATAATAATAAGGAGAGCCGGTGAAACGTATCCGTATCGGTCATGGTTTTGATGTCCACAAGTTCGGCGGCGAAGGCCCGTTGATTATCGGCGGCGTGCGTATTCCCTACACCCAGGGACTGCTCGCCCACTCCGACGGCGACGTGGCGCTGCATGCGGTGACCGACGCGCTGCTCGGCGCCGCCGCGCTCGGCGATATCGGCAAGCTGTTTCCGGATACCGATGCGGCTTACAAGGGCGCGGACAGCCGCGCGCTGCTGCGCGAAGCCTGGCGGCGCATACGGGAAAAAGGCTACCTCTTGGGCAATATCGATATCACCATTATCGCCCAGGCGCCGAAGATGGCCCCGCATATTCCGCAAATGCGGATTCATCTGGCGGAAGATCTGGCGTGCCATATGGATGATGTCAACGTCAAGGCCACCACCACCGAACAGTTGGGTTTTACCGGGCGCGGCGAAGGCATCGCCTGCGAGGCGGTGGCGTTGCTGCTAAAAGACGCATGATCGCCGACCTCAACCCCCTGAATTTATTCTGGCTGCACGGCAAGCCCGAAGCTACCGGTATCATCAAGGCGCAGCCCGCGGATTTCCAGGTGCTGGAAGATCTCGGGTTCGAGCCTGACGGCGCGGGCGAGCACGTGCTGGTACGGTTGCGTAAAAGCGGCGCCAATACGGTATTCGTCGCCGAAGAGCTGGCCAAATTCGCCGCCATCCCCGCCCGGTCGGTAAGTTATGCCGGGCTCAAGGATCGCCATGCGGTGACCGAACAGTGGTTCTGCCTCCATCTGCCGGGCAAGGAAACCCCGGATTTCTCCGCCTTCAGTCTTGAGGGGTGTGAGGTGGTGCGCAGTACGCGCCATGGCCGCAAGCTGCGCATCGGCACATTGAAAGGTAATGCCTTTGACTTGGTATTGCGTGAGATAAGCGATCGGGACGCCGTGGAAGATCGCCTGAATATCATTGCCCGCGAAGGCGTGCCCAACTATTTCGGCAGCCAGCGTTTCGGCCATCAGGGCAACAATCTCGATCGGGCGCTGCGCTGGGCGCGTGGCGAAATCAAGGTCAAGGAACGCGGCAAACGCAGTTTCTACCTCTCAAGCGCCCGCAGCGCGCTGTTCAATCTGGTGGCCAGCCAGCGTCTCGAGCGTCTTGGCCGCCGGCAGGTGCTGGCCGGCGACGCCCTGCAGCTTACCGGCCGGGGCAGTTGGTTTGTCGCCACCGATGAGGATATGCCGGACGCCCCCGCGCGCGTGGCCAGCGGCGAACTGAGCCTGACCGCGCCGCTGCCCGGGGACGGTTTGCCGGGCAGCGAGCGCGAGGCGCTGGCGTTTGAACAGCAGTGCCTGTCCGGCCAACCGGAATTACTCGGATTATTGGCCCGGGAACGGCTGGAACCGGCGCGCCGCGCCCTGATGCTCAGGCCCGCCGATATGCGTTGGCACTGGCGCGACGACGCCACGCTTGCGTTGTCGTTCGCCCTGCCGGCGGGCAGCTTCGCCACCAGCGTTATCCGCGAACTGCTCGACGCGCCGGCGGACGTTGTCCTGTAAACCCCCGTTGCCCGGGGCCATCCCGGCCACGGGTATTTTGCGGACCGGCCGGCACGGCAGACTTCACCGCCGTAGCGTTTCATGCCATTATTACGGTTATTCCCGGCCTGCATCGCTGCCGTTCGTTTTGATGCGCAGGCCGATTTTGCCCAATGGGTGGGCGGCGCGTTAAAAACAATCAATAATTAATAAAGCTAATAATGATATGCGCATACTATTAAGTAATGATGATGGCATTCATGCGCCCGGCATCCAAGCGCTGGCGGCCGCCCTGCGCCAGTCTGCCGATGTGGACAGCGTGCAAATCGTGGCGCCCGATCGCAACCGCAGCGGAGCGTCGAACTCGCTGACCCTCGACCGGCCGCTGCGGGCGCTGAAAGAGGGCAACGGTGATATCGCGGTGCAATCCGGCACGCCCACCGACTGCGTCTATCTCGGCGTCACCGCCCTGATGCGCCCCGGTCCCGATATCGTGGTGTCCGGCATTAACACCGGTCCCAACCTGGGGGACGACGTTATTTATTCCGGCACGGTGGCCGCGGCCATGGAAGGACGGCACCTCGGCTTCCCGGCGCTGGCTATTTCACTGAACGGCGATACCTTTTATGATACCGCCGCGGTCATTGCCTGCAGGCTTATCCGGGCGTTGACCCTTGAGCCGCTGCGTACCGGCAGGATCCTGAACGTCAATGTCCCCGACCTGCCAATGTCTGCCATCAAGGGTATCAAGGTCACCCGTTGCGGCAGCCGGCATCCCGCCGCCCATGCCATCCGGCAGCTGGACCCGCGCGGCCGTGAAATATTCTGGATCGGCCCGCCCGGTGAAACGTTCGACAAAGGGCCCGATACTGATTTTGCCGCCATTGAGCAGGGGTATGTTTCCATTACGCCATTGCAGGTGGATTTAACCGCCTATTCCGCTCAATCGGTACTCACGTCGTGGTTGGCCAATGCGGAGGTCAGTTGGACATGGTAAACCGTCGCACCCAGGCCCTGCTCGAACAGCTTCGCCAGCAGGGAATAAGAGATGAACGGCTGTTGCAAGCCATCGAATCGGTACCGCGCGAGCGATTTATCGACGAAGCTTTCGAACATAAGGCATACGACAATACCGCCTTGCCCATCGGCTCGGGCCAGACCATTTCCCAACCCTATATCGTGGCGCGCATGACGGAGCTGCTCAGGCTCCAGCCGACATCGCGCGTGCTGGAAATCGGCACCGGCTCCGGCTACCAGACGGCGATTCTCGCGCACCTGGTGCAGCATGTCTGTTCGGTCGAGCGCATCAAGAAACTGCAGTGGCAGGCCAAACGCCGCCTGAAGCAGCTGGATTTGCATAACGTGTCCACCCGCCATGGCGACGGTTGGCTGGGCTGGCCGTCGCGCGGTCCTTTCGATGCCATTATCGTCACCGCCGCGCCGCCGGAGATACCCTCGGCGCTGATGGCCCAATTGGATGAAGGCGGCATTATGGTATTGCCGGTCGGCGAGGATACGCAGGATTTGACCACCGTCACGCGCCAGGATGGCGAGTTTAGGGTGGAAACCGTCGAAGCGGTGCGTTTTGTACCCCTGATCAGGGGAGAACTGGCATAATCGGCAGCATGTTTTTTACCCCTTCATCACTCCCATACGCCCGCGCGATGCCACCTGATATTTCTATACAACTGTTTTATGGCGCCTTCCCCCGGATGTTGCTAGCATTAACAGCATAAAATTAACTTTTCGGAAATAGCTGAAAATACTCTCATTCATGAAGTAATGAGAGAAAATAGGATGTATAACGATAATGTCTGGCATGTTTGGAACGATGATTGGCTTTGCTGCCATAGGGGAGAGATGAGCATGGGAAGCCCGAAATGCTATTGGCGCCGCGTTGCGGTATGTTCAATGGCAAGTTTATGGTTGGCGGGTTGCGCCAGTGATGAGACAGCGGCACCAATCAGTAGCGTGGGCGGCGATAATAACAGCGGTATGACGACCTCCGCCCCCGTCCAGAGACCACGGCTGCAACAGCAGCAATCGCTGCCGACGCGGCAGCTGCAACCGGTACAGCCGGTACAGCCGGTACAGCCGGTACAGCCAGCCCAGCCGAACGTGGTTGGAAGCGTAAGTGCCGTTAACCAATCGTCTGAAGGTAATATTGTTTATAACCGCAGCTACACCTCTATTCCAAAAGGTTCCTATGGCGGTACTACCTATCAGGTCAAGCGCGGTGATACATTGTTTTATATCGCCTGGATTACCGGGAATGACTATCGTGATTTGGCAAAAAGGAATAATATTCCGGAACCTTATGGATTGAATGTAGGTCAAACCTTACAAGTGGGTAACGGAACGGCACCCCTAACCGGGAGCGGAACCGTGGCAGGCGGCGAAGTAAGCGGCGGAGGCATGCTGGCAAATCATAGCAGCGCTACCGTGGCTTCAGGCGCCACTGTCGCTCCAAATGCCGCTACGAATACGAAAATGATGAGCTCGGGTATTGATTCTCAAGCAAACAATGAGTATTCTGAAAATTCAGGTAAACAGAATGTAGGGAAAATGTTGCCATCTAACGGCGGCAAAATGTTACCCACATCGGGAGCAGTTGTTGCAACAACCGCCCCTGTTACCGCACCCGCTTCAACGTCCGGCACTATGATGTCGGGCGGCAGTACGGCGATAACCGGTTGGCGTTGGCCGACGGACGGAAAGATTATTGATAACTTCTCCGCTGCGGAAGGCGGCAATAAGGGTATCGATATTTCCGGTTCACGCGGACAATCCATCCTGGCCACCTCCGGCGGACGAGTCGTCTATGCCGGTAACGCTTTGCGAGGGTACGGTAATCTGATAATCATCAAACATAATGATGATTACCTGAGCGCCTATGCCCATAACGACACGATGCTGGTACGGGAACAACAAGAAGTGAGCGCCGGGCAGAAAATCGCTACCATGGGTAGCACGGGTACCAGCTCGGTTAGATTGCATTTTGAAATTCGTTACAAGGGGAAATCCGTAAACCCGCTGCGTTATCTCCCGCAGCGATAAATTGGTCGGAATATCCAGATATTCTGTCCTGGGATCACGGGTAGGAGCCATAGAATGAGCGAAAACACGCTGAAAGTAACCGAGTTACATGAAGAAGCCGAATTCGACGAGAACGGAGCCGAAACATTTGACGAGAAAGCGTTAATCGATGAGCCCGCTGATAATGATTTGGCGGAAGAAGAGTTGCTGTCTCAGGCGGCCAGCCAACGTGTGCTGGATGCCACGCAACTCTATTTGGGTGAGATCGGATACTCCCCATTGCTTACAGCTGAAGAAGAAGTGTATTTTGCCCGGCGTGCGCTTCGGGGTGATGTTGCCTCACGACGCCGTATGATTGAAAGCAACCTGCGGCTGGTGGTTAAAATCGCCCGCCGTTATGGCAACCGCGGACTGGCGCTGCTGGATTTGATCGAGGAAGGTAACCTGGGTCTTATCCGCGCGGTAGAGAAATTTGACCCGGAAAGAGGGTTCCGTTTCTCCACATACGCTACCTGGTGGATCCGCCAGACCATTGAACGGGCGATCATGAATCAAACCCGTACCATACGTCTGCCGATCCATATCGTAAAAGAACTGAATGTTTATTTACGCACCGCCAGGGAGTTGTCCCACAAGCTCGACCATGAGCCAAGCGCGGAGGAAATTGCCGAGCAGCTTGATAAACCGGTCGATGACGTCAGCCGTATGCTGCGCCTTAACGAACGTATTACTTCAGTGGATACTCCGCTCGGCGGGGATTCTGAAAAAGCCCTGTTGGACATTTTGTCCGATGACAAAGACAGCGGGCCGGAAGATACCACGCAAGACGATGATATGAAGCAAAGTATCGTTAAGTGGTTATTTGAACTGAACGCCAAGCAGCGTGAAGTGCTGGCCCGGCGTTTTGGCTTGTTAGGGTATGAAGCCGCCACGCTTGAGGATGTAGGCCGTGAGATCGGATTGACGCGTGAACGCGTCCGCCAGATCCAGGTTGAAGGTCTGCGCCGCCTGCGTGAAATCCTGCAAGGGCAGGGGCTGAACCTTGAGGCTCTGTTCCGGGAATAACCGCCCGGAAATAAAAAACGGTGAAGGGTAAACCTTCACCGTTTTTTTTTGTTTTATGGTAACCCCTGCGGACCGCGGTGGACCTAAAGCATTCCCTTCAGGCGATAAATCCACTCCAGCGCCGCCCTGGGCGTCAGCGTATCCGGATCAATCCCCTCAAGCGCGGCAACCGCCGGCGGCGTTTCTTCCTCCACCGGCGCCAGCAGCGACAGCTGCGAACCGTCCACCTTGCTGGCCGTGGCGCTGGTGGACAGGCTTTCCAGTTCCTTCAGTTTTTGCCGCGCCCGTTTAATCACCTCGCGCGGCACTCCGGCCAGCGCCGCCACCGACAGTCCATAGCTCTTGCTGGCGGCGCCATCCTGCACGGTATGCATAAAAGCAATGGTCTCGCCTTGTTCAAGCGCGTCCAGGTGGACATTCACCACCCCCTCCATCTTTTCCGGCAGGGTGGTCAGTTCAAAATAGTGGGTGGCGAACAAGGTCATGGCTTTAATCCGCCCGGCCAGGCTCTCAGCGCAGGCCCAGGCCAGCGATAAACCGTCATAGGTGGAGGTGCCGCGGCCTATTTCGTCCATCAGCACCAGGCTTTGCGGCGTGGCGTTGTGCAGGATATTGGCCGTCTCGGTCATTTCCACCATAAAAGTGGATCGTCCGGAGGCCAGATCGTCCGCCGCTCCCACCCGGGTAAAAATACGATCCACCGGTCCTATTACCGCCTGTGCGGCGGGGACAAAGCTGCCGATATAAGCCATCAGCACGATCAGCGCATTTTGCCGCATATAGGTGCTTTTGCCGCCCATGTTCGGGCCGGTAATGATCAGCATGCGCCGCTGGGCGGACAGCGCGAGCGGATTGGCGATAAACGGCTCGCTTAACACCCGCTCCACCACCGGGTGGCGTCCCGCCGAAATCCGGATCCCCGGCTGGTCGGTGAGCGTCGGACACACATAATTCAGCGTTTCGGCCCGTTCGGCCAGGTTGCTGAGCACGTCCAGCTCGGACAGCGCCGCCGCGCATTGCTGCAAGGGGCCGAGATGGGGCAATAGCAGATCAAATAACTGATCATAGAGCGCCTTTTCCAACGCCAGCGCTTTACCTTTGGAGGTCAGCACCTTGTCCTCGTACTCTTTGAGTTCCGGAATAATATAGCGTTCGGCGTTTTTCAGCGTCTGGCGGCGGACATAGTGCATCGGCGCCTGATGGCTTTGTCCCCGGCTGAGCTGGATATAATAGCCGTGCACTGCGTTAAAGCCGACTTTCAGGGTCTCAAGGCCGGTTTTTTCGCGTTCGCGGATTTCCAGGCGGTCGAGATAATCGGTGGCGCCGTCGGCCAGCGCCCGCCATTCATCCAGTTCCTCATGATAACCCGGCGCAATCACGCCGCCGTCGCGCACCAGTACCGGCGGCGCATCGACTACCGCCCGCTCGAGCAAGGCCCTTAATTCGTCAAACAGTCCCACCTGCGCGAGCAGGTGGCGAATGTGCTCCGTCGGCTGCGGCGCCAGCAACGCATGGATAGCCGGAAACTGCTGGAAGGCATGGCGCATGCGCGCCAGATCGCGCGGACGTGCCGAGCGCAGCGCCAGGCGCGCCAGGATACGCTCCAGGTCCCCAACCTGACGCAGCAGCGGCTGCAGCTCGGCGCAGGTCTCCTGCAGGCTGCTGATGGCCTGCTGGCGATGGGTCAGTACGGCGGTATCGCGGGTAGGCATATGCAGCCAGCGTTTCAGCATCCGGCTGCCCATCGCCGTCACGGTATGATCCAGTATTTCCGCCAGGGTATTGTCAAACCCGCCGCTAAGGTTTTGCGTTAACTCCAGATTGCGGCGCGTGGCGGCGTCCATCACGATGCCGTCCTGCTGGCGTTCAAGCGTGATGGCGCGGATATGGGGCAGCGAGGTGCGCTGGGTGTCCTTGACATACTGCAGCAGGCAGCCGGCGGCGCGCAGCGCGGCGCTGGCGCGCTCGATGCCGAAGCCATGCAAATCCCGGGTGCCGAACTGCAGATTAAGCTGCTGGCGGGCGGTATCGAGCTCAAACTCCCAGATCGGCCGGCGGCGCAGTCCACGGCGATGCTCAATCAGCCCCATTTCCTGCAATGTCTCGGGAAACAGCAGTTCAGCGGGGTTGGTGCGCTGCAATTCAGCGGCCATGGCCTCGCGATCGGCCGGTTCGCACACCAGAAAACGCCCGGAGCTGAGATCAAGGGTGGCATAACCGAACCCGGACGCTTCCTGCCACACGGCCGCCAGCAGATTATCCTGGCGTTCGTTTAACAGCGCTTCATCGCTCAGGGTTCCCGGCGTGACGATGCGCACCACCCTCCGCTCCACGGGGCCTTTGGTGGTGGCCGGATCGCCGATTTGCTCGCAAATGGCCACCGACTCGCCCAGCTGTACCAGCTTGGCCAGGTAGGTCTCCACCGCATGGTAAGGCACCCCGGCCATGGGGATCGGTTCGCCGGCGGATTGGCCGCGCCGGGTCAGCGAAATATCCATCAGCTGCGAGGCGCGCCGGGCGTCGTCAAAGAACAGCTCGTAGAAATCGCCCATCCGATAAAACAGCAAGATGTCAGGATGCTGCGCCTTGAGGCGCAGGTACTGCTGCATCATTGGGGTGTGTGCGTCGAAATTCTCTAGTGTACTCATCAGTTTATGATGTCCATTTTATTAAATTTTAAAGAGTTAGTGATATTTGTTGTTCTCATTGAGTTTCACTTTGTCTCATTGGATCTCATGAAATCCTACATTTCGTTTCATAAATGCGTAGGGAGCATGATAACGGAGTCTTTAGGGCAGGAAAACAAGAGGCAAAGCCACTGTCGTTTAAAGCGATAGAAATGATGAAGCCAGGTGACAAAGATAAAGCTGATATTGGCGAAAATCGTGGTTTACGTGTCTCCTGTGGTGCAACCGGGGTTAAGTGATCCTACCCAGATTTGACGGACATGCTGTTAAAAATAAGCTGCGCAATCAATACACGCCCGAGTTTCGCGAGCAAGCGTTGGCACTGGCCGACACCGTCGGTGTGGCTCATGGTGCCCGAGAACTTAATCTCTATGAATCACAACTTTATACGTGGCGTTCTAAAACCCGCCGGCAGAACAACAACGGTGAGCGGGAACAACAGCAACTCGCCGTGATCGCCCGCCTTAAGCGCCAACTCGCCGAGAAAGATGAGGAATTGGCTATATTCCAAAAGGCGACCATATACTTCGCCAATCGCCTGAAATGAAGTATGTGTTTATGAAAAATCATCAGGCAATATTTAGGGTAAAAAGCATGGCGCGTGTGTTGCATGCTTCTCGCAGTGGTTTCTATGCTTGGCTGGCTCGTCAAAGAGTACCGTCATCTCGCCAGCAGGCCAGGCAAACCCGCGATACCCGAGTCCTTGCTGCATTTAATCAAGCCAAACAGCGTTATGGCGCACCGAGACTCACCCTGGACTTACGCGAAGCCGGTTTTGGCTGGAATCGCAAAACAGTGGCGGACAGTCTGCGTCGCCAGGGGCTGAAGGCGCGTGCAGCACGGCGTTTTAAAGCCACGACGAATAGCAATCAAAGTCTGCCGGTGGCCCCCCACCTGTTGAATCAATGCCTTAACGCTGACATTCCGAATCAGAAATGGGTGGGTGACATTACGTACTTGTGGACAGAAGAAGGTTGGTTATATCTTTCTGTTATTATAGATCTTTATTCGCGCGCGGTAGTGGGTTGGTCCAAGTCTGAACGGATGACCGCAAAACTGGCCTGCGATGCACTGAAAATGGCGTTACAGAGAAGAAAAAAACCTCGTGGTATCATTGTCCACACTGACAGAGGCAGCCAGCATTGTTCCCGAGATTACAGTAATATCTTAAAAGACAATAAGTTAAATCCAAGTGTGAGCGCTAAAGGTTGTTGTTATGATAATGCCTGCGCTGAAAGCTTTTTCCATAGCCTGAAGGTTGAGCTGAGCCACGGAGAATATTTTGCCAGCAGACAGGAAATGAAAGACGCGGTGTTCAGTTACATTGAAATTGACTATAACCGCTACCGTCGGCACAGTGCCAATGGTGGGCTAAGCCCGGAACAATATGAACGAAAGAATCTCGCTTAGGGCTGTGTCCGTTATTGCTGGGTAGGATCAGAATTACTGGAACTCATTTTTGCGACAAGCACATAAGGAATTGTCATGCTCAAGAAACTCGCGGTTATCGTCTGCATGTTTAGCTTAACGGGTTGTGTGGTCGCCGATATGGATTCCAGCAATTATACAAGCGTCCCTTATGTGCAGATCTTTCAGAAAAAAGGGCAGCACGGTCATACCGATCGTGCGCAGCGAACTCGGGATCTTCATGCCTGTGGCGTGCCTGAAAACGAAAACCCTGACTCGCCTCGCTGGCAACGTGTTGGCGTCGCGCCGGGGCAAACCGTGGATCAGGCATTAGCCCGAGCGCATAAACTTGAACAATGTATGCGCGATAAAGGGTATGACACGCTTGAATTTTCAGAGTGCGGTCCGCTAAAGGCCCCGACAGGAAAATGTAATTAACCATGCTGAATAAAGCCGTACTGTTTTTCTGCGCTCTGCTCACTGGTTGCGTGGTCGCCGATATGGATTCCAGCAATTACACCTATTTCCCGTATGCACATACCATTCAGAAACCGGGCCAGCTCGGGCATACAGACGTTGCGCAGCGTACACGGGATCTCTACAGCTGCGGGCTGGATAAAAATATTGCGCCGGATTATTTTAGCCGGAATTATGTTCATCCTGGAGAAAGTCTTGAGCAGCATAAAAATCGTATCGGGAAAATAGAAAGTTGTATGCAGAGAAAAGGTTACATATTGCTTGACTACGGTGAATGCGGTCCGCTGAAAGCCCCGACAGGAAAATGTAATTAACGCTTCGTCTCTATTGATCGCGCTTTTCTGGCCCAACTCCACCGTTGGGCCAGATTATCAGCCTATCGCCTTCGTGAGGATATCCCGTTCCAGCTGTAACCGCTGTACTTGCTGTTTAAGCTGAGTAATTTCATCGAACAGAGCATCGCGCGTATCCTCAGGCGAAGCCACGTTACGTTTGCGCATGGATTGATATGCCTCGTCACCAAGCATTTCATCCTTCCATTTGTACAATACCTGCCGGCTGACGCCAAGCTTCTGTGTGATGACCCGCGCCGGGATGCGGCGCATGCACCGGTCCCTGACGGCCTGCCGCCTCTGTTCGGGCTCAAAAGTAATGTTATGCTTTTGGTACTCGTAATCATCCGGAGCCTGCCGGGATGCAACTCGTCAATCCAGCGCACCAGAAGCTCACTGCAAGGGTATCCCAGTGTCCTGCAAGTAAATGCTAAACAACAACCGTGGGTCAGATAGTGCTCTACTGCAGCCTGTTTTTGCTCGGTCGTATAGCGGGGCACCCGCCACTTTTTCCAGTTAATTCTCCTGAGAATTCCCATGCACGAACCCAGCGAATAAGGTTTTTACGAGACGGATACCCCAGCTCGCGAACAACCGGCGACGCTTTTCTGCCATATTTGACATAGAGTTCAACAGCACGGATACGCTCTTCGAACGAATACATGGACTACCTCCAAAGCAGTCCAAGTTTTCGTCCGCACTCCCGGTGGTCATAATTACATCGGTAGCGACACATAGAAATCCCCTCTGTATTCAGATTAGGAGAAAATTCTACTTATGCATGCACTGGTTTTTCGGGGGGATTACCATGGTTGTTCTCATGAATTATCACTCTATCCCAAGGAAAATCGCTACATCTTACATTCAGGTGCAGCGCCCATGATAACGGAGTCTCCATGGCAGGGAAACCAGCGGGAATGCCCTATCGTCAAAACCGGCAACGTCCCGCACGTCACCCGACCGTGGTGTGCATCCAGCCCGGTGAGTTGCGGCAGCGTCGCCGGCAGGGGCTCTGTGCCGCCGCCGGGCTGAAACCGAAAAATAGCCCAGGTAAAAAGCCCGTGCTTTAAGCGACGGCGTCCCAGGGAGGCGATGGCACCCCCTACACCGGATAGCGCGCCGTTCAGGCCGGTTTTTTCGCGCCGTGCCGGCTGACGATATTTTCCCGCAGCCTATTAATTTCCTGATTGAGCCTCTGCAACTGGGCAAGCTCCATATCGGCGTTGCAAAACAGCGCCTCGGACAGGCACGATGACGCCTCTTCCAGCCGTTGTCCTTTGTCGGTGATGGAGATCATGACCTGCCGCTCGTCCTCGGGATTGCGCACGCGTTCGATAAATCCCTCCGTTTCCAGCCGTTTTAGCAGTGGCGTCAGTGTACTGGTTTCCAGCCCCAGCGCGTCGCCAATGCTGCCGATGGATTGTTTGCCCTGTTCCCACAAGACATTCAGCACCAGATACTGCGGATAGGTCACGCCCATGGCGTCAAGCATCGGTTTATAAAGCCGCTTGATGGCGATGGAGGTGGAGTAAATGGCATAGCAAAGCTGCTCCGCCAGACGGGGACGATGTACCACGGCATGCTCCTTAAGCACCAGTCTGAACAGTATCATACCACCGTTAATCGCTTATTAGCTATCGCGATAACAAATAGCTTGACATCAAAGGGTGTGCTGCTAATGTTAATAGCATATTACTTATCGCGATAATTGTTATTGAGATAATTAATATCCACACCAACTATCAACGAGGAAAACTTTATGCTGAAGAAAACGCTGACACGTCTGGCCGCCGTCATGGCATTGTCTTTCGCCGCCCTGGGCACCGCGCTGGCAAGTCCCGTTAAAAATATTGTCCTGGTCCATGGCGCTTTTGCCGATGGTTCCGGTTGGCAAGAGGTGACCCGCATCCTGGACAAGGCCGGCTATCATGTTGCCATTGTGCAGGAGCCGCAAACGTCTTTGGCCGACGACGTCGCGGCCACCCGCCGGATTCTCGGCCAGCAACAGGGCAAATCGCTGCTGGTCGGGCACAGCTATGGCGGCTTTATTATCAGCGAAGCCGGCCAGGATCCTTCCGTTGCCGGTCTGGTGTACATTGCCGCTCTACAGCCTGAAAAAGGGGAAACGCTTGCCGGTCTGTCAGGCAAAATCCCTCCGGCCACGAAAGGCATCGCCGAAACCGCCGACCATTTCCTCTACCTGAAACCCGAGCTTTATCACGCCGATTTCGCAGCCGATCTGCCGGTGGGCCAGGCCAGCTTTATGGCACGCTCCCAGGTCATGCCCGCCGCCGCTATTTTCACCACGCCTGCGGCGGAACCGGCCTGGAAAACCAAACCCAGCTGGGCGTTGGTCGCGACGCAGGACCGGGCCATTAATCCGGATCTGGAACGGTTCATGGCCAAACGCGCGCAAAGCCATGTCGTTGAAGTTAAGGCCAGCCATGCGGTCTTCGCCTCACAGCCGCGGCAGGTCGCGGCGCTGATTGAGAAGGCCGCGCAAAGCCTGTCCGAGTAACGCCGACCGATAACGTCACCGCAAATCCAAGCCATTATCCCGGCGGTAAACGGGAAATGGCTTCAACCCCACTGAGTGAAATGCCAAGGCAACACGGATAACCACCGTCGCCATCCGCCAGGCCATGCTGTTCTCCGGCCCGGTAAACAAGGTAGAATCCCCGCGTGCCGTCATGGTGACGGCTAATCAGCCAGAGTTTATCTCGTTATTGTTCTTATTAAGGAGTTAAAGTGAATCAATTACCCCATTGCCCCCAATGCGGATCCGCCTTCACCTGGCAGGACGCGGAGCACTACAACTGTCCGGAATGCGGGCATGAATGGTCGGCAACGGCGGATGCGACTGCCGCCCGGGAAGGGTTGATCGTTAAGGATGCCAACGGCAACCTGCTGGCGGACGGCGACACGGTTACCGTTATAAAAGATTTAAAGGTGAAAGGCAGCGCCTCGTCGCTGAAAATCGGCACAAAAGTAAAAGGCATTCGACTGGTTGAAGGCGATCATAATATTGATTGCAAAATCGACGGCTTCGGTGCGATGAAGCTGAAATCGGAATTTGTCAAAAAAAGCTGAACGGCAACCGGCGGTTATCCCTGGTTTGCGCCAGTATCAGGGATGGACGGGACTTTGATGGTAAACGAGACGATACCTGGGGCGGCGGCTCGGGTTGTTGCCCGTGACCTCACATCGCGGGTAAAAATCGCCTGCATGTCCCCTGTGCAGTGCATGCTATATCTTAAGATTAATTATTATTTATTTTAAATTACATTCATACCAACTGAAATATATATCTCTGTTCAGGTACATAAGTTATTTCAAGGCAAAAAAGTTTAATTGCATGACAAAAATTAAATCCCACGCCATGATACGCATCGCCCAGACGGGCATGGCCGATATATAATTTCAGGATCTGCCTTTTGCGGACATGATATGTGGAATAAAATAGTATGTTACCTTGCTATCAGATAAATACAGCAGGTTATGGCGCACTGCCTATAAAAGAAGACACGGATGAGGATAAGGTTGATAGCCGGTTTCAGGACAATTCCCATGCGTCACATGCGCTAGAACAATCCCTAAAGTTACAGCAAGACCTCGCCGGTATAGAGGTTGCCACCGAACCATTGATAAAACATGCAACCAGTATTTGCCGCCAGCTGGATGCATTGGCGGGCGATTTATTAGCGACGCTGAAGGCCGATGAATTACCGGACGCGGAACGTATGCTGGATAGCGTAACGACTCTGCTTGAAAAGGGAGGAGACATTACGTTATCCACCTGCCCGGGCACGGCGGAGCATCAACTGGCGCTGCATCTTCGCCATGAGCTGCGTCAGCATCCCGGGGCGACGTTTTATGACCGCGGGCGTGTAATGATTGATTTTATCGGCGCCGTCATGAGCAATGATTATACCATTGTGACCGGTACCGGTGCGCGTCGCATCGCTAATGTTATTACCGTGGCGACGCGCACCGGCACTATTGTTGCTTTTACTACCCTGCTGCGGCAAATGGTCGGTTTTGCTGTGGAAAAGAATTTCTTCTTGCTGGGCGCGACAGCCTCGTTACCGCCACGCCTGGTCGCGGGCATTGTCTCGATGTTGTTGGGACCCGCGCTTAACCTGGCCGGCGCGGTGCGTGATGAAAGGAACGGCACCGCCACCATCGTCTCGCGCGCCTCCCGTATTGCCATGGGATTATTAAGCTCCGGCGCGCTGATGCTGGTGGCAAGCAACCGGCCAGGTTTTACTCTTGGAACGCTGATGGGATCCGTGGGGGCGCAGACGCTGACCTATACCTTGATGCGGGATCTGCTTCAACTGTTTTTTCCCTTGCACGATAATGGCGGTCTGAATGCCGGCGGCCTTATCTGTTCCAGCCTGTTTTACGGCCTGGCGCAGGGGGGGCTGGGCGTCGCCATGACGGGGCTCGCACCGCATTCGGGCGCCGGCTATGTCATGGATGAAGCCGAACGGATCACCAAACAGATGATGGATTGGGCTTCCGCCGCCAGTGCGGCCGCGGTGGTTATACAGCCGAATATTGTCCATGACCTCCTGCGCGGCGCGTTGAATGCCCTAACCGAGGTATTTGACGATCTGCAGCGCCCGGCGCTGATGCGCTGGTTCGCCGCTACGCCGGCAACGCCACTGCTTCGTCGTCGCACCGGCCATTCTTGCGCCCCCAATACACCGACGTCGCGCCTAGAAGGGGTACGCATCGGGCTAAGCCGGCCGCGCATCGGCAACGGCCACTGGCCGACCGCCGGGCAGGCCGCAGAACAATTTCTCACCACCAATGCCATGCGTACCTCCTTCTTTACCGCAGTGACCAGCATCGCCCTGACGGCGGCCTCGGTATTGGGTACCACCCGTTTGACCAATACCGATCAGCTTTTGGTGGTCAATACGCTTATCGCCGCCGTGGTGATGGTGGGCTATCCGGCTTTTATCGCGGCCCATGATAAGCCAGAGGCAACACCTGCCGCCGCGAAGGTGTGAGCAAGGCTAATGTGTTCTTTTGAAAGACGTCGATGTCTGCCCATCCGCTGGCACCGGCCAATCGGCTTTCTCCCGCTGTTGCGACGCGCTGGCTTTCAGCGACGATAGCGCTAATGGTTAAAAAAAAAAGCATAAATCTTAACAGTTATAACGTCTCTGCCGGTACAGGACGGGCTGCTATGGTAAATGAACAGTCCGTTCCCCTTCGACCTGGCGCCGCTTGGTTAAAATACTATAATTTTTTTCAATAAACTGATATTAAAAGACTTAATGTAAGTTACTTGCATAGCCATTTGATTAAATTTATTCATCATTTTTTTGATGGAAAAGTTTGAATGGTCCGTTTATGGTTATCTGACAACCTCCGGAAAATAATGACCGGCCCTATTTTTTGATATTCACTGTCCGCTGGAGAATGCCATGGGGTAATATTAATACAGATACAGGCATCCAGCTTGATGCGGCGCGCTGATTAGCCACAAAAGCAAGTTGCATTAATTGATACACCAAAATATGTCGCAGCAGCGTGAGAGGCAATCATCCCTGGATTTTTTGCCGGTCACACCTGTGCCATCGGATAATATCGATCGCGGAAATGTGATGTGAACAGACGTTTTGCCGCCCGGTGGAGTCGATATGCCCATGGCGAAAGTAGTGCGAGTAAAAATTGATGCGCCCTTTGTTATATATTTTCTGATTTGGCAAAATACGCATTTGACAGGCACGCGAAGACTATAATACAACCTATAAATATTGTTGATTTATCATCAGAAAGGGATGATCGGTCATGGCTATTTATTAACTGTTGCTGGGGTGGGGCATGGACGGATCATTGATTTTCTGTCAAGACGCTATTTTGAGATTTCGTTCGGATTATGATGATTTGACGGCTATCCCATTGTTGTCTTTACAGTCGTGCCTGGAGGAAAATGATCCCTTTTTCTTGCTAAAATTTTTTCGTCATCCGGTTATCATTGAGCAAGATACCACTTTATCCCATATGATGCTGGCTATTGAGCCTTGGGCGATAATGTTAGGCATCTATCTTGATATAGACGTTATGGCCTATATTGATGAAGTGAGAAAACCCTCCCAGGCGCAATCCATATTTGACTGGATCGGCCTGCAAAAAGTGACATCGATTCATCGCGCTTATCAGCACCAAGACAGTAAGCCCGGTGACGTTTTTCCAACCTATTCAAACCGCGAACGCATTCCCACCAAGCGGTTTGATATTGAAGTCAACTACAGCGCCAATGGTTATAAAAATAATGATAAAGAGCATTATAGTATCAGCGGCGATATCCATACCATCAAAAACGTACCTGTGGTGGTAAGCGACAGACAAGTCTTGGCCAGCTATGGTTATGAAAATGACAATCTCATGAATCGGGAATATGCAGGAGTGTCGGTTAATAATAAAATAAGATATATCCAGGGAGAAATGAATTTTTGTTTTTATGAGGTGATGGAAGCATTATTCAGTGATGGACTATTCTATTCATCCCCGCAGGCCGCAAATGCTAATCTGGCGATGATAAAAAAAATGGCGGAAATGCTGGACAGTAACGAACCCGATGGCCTGGAAGAACATGCCGATGAGAATTCAGATAATACTGACAACGTCTATACCGATAAAAAAATAGCCATCTCTATTGCGGAAGGCGTGCTGGATCCGCTGATCGACCATATCGAAGCAGAAAAAATGTATTGGCGCTACATAAAATCATTGTGTGATTCCAATAGCGAGCGGCCGGTAAGAATCGGCCGTATTGAGGAAGCCAGATTGCCGGAATATCGCTTTTCCAACTTTATCATGGAGGATGTCGATTGAGGCTATCGCGGCGTTGCGTATTCCAGCTTAAAAATATTGACGCCAGTGACGGCGTCAATACACAACAACTTTATTCGTAACGTCGGAAATAGACTTCCAGCCTGGCCTGTAGTTTGCTGAGCACGGTGCTGAACATGAGGTAAATAAATGCTGCCTCAATATACAGTATCAGGGGTTCATAAGTGACGGACACGATACGCTGCGCCGCCAGGAACATTTCCGGCACGGTGATCACCGCCGCCAATGAAGTATCCTTGATCAGCGAAATAAAGGAGTTGGCCAGCGGCGGCAGCGACACAAATACCGACTGCGGCAAGATTACGCGGCGCATGGCCTGGTTGCTGCTCATGCCGATGGCGTAGGCCGCTTCCCATTGTACCTTGGGGACCGACAGTATGGCGCCGCGGATAATTTCCGAGCTATAGGCGCCGACGCTGAGGATAAACCCTATCAGCGCAGCCGGAAAAGCGTCCAGGGTGATGCCGGCGCTGGGCAAACCATAAAAAATCAGGAATAACTGCACCAACAGCGGCGTACCGCGTATCACCCAGACATAAAAGTCCATTATCCCTTTTAGCGGCTGCGGACCGTACAGGCGGATCAGCGCCACCACGAAACCCACCGCCAGCCCGCCGATAAAGGAAAGTATCGCCAGCGGCAAGGTAAACATGACTCCAGCGGCGAACAATCGCCAGAAGGAGTCCAACATCAGTTGTAGCCACGGCGGCATCTGCTAGAACTCCTGCTGCAAAAACATTATTGAGAAATGTCCTGACCGAAGTAACGAATGGCGATGGTTTTATAGGTGCCGTCCGCTTTGACTTCATCCAGCGCGGTATTCAGCGCTTTCACCAGATCGGGCTGATTTTTGCGGATCAGGATGCCTGAAGGGGCGTTGGCGTCCTGGGTGGCGACGATTTTCAGCGGCGCGTCCGGTTTGTGTTTTTTGAAGTCCAGGAAGGACAGGTTATCGTTAAGCGTTGCGGTCGCGCGGCGGCTCAATACCAAATCCAGCGACTGGTTAAAACCGTCGGTGGGCACCAGCTCGGCACCGTACTTGGTGGCCACCTGGGAATAATTACTGGTCAGGCTTTGGGCGGCTTTCTGGCCTTTGAGGTCGTCGAAACTCTTGATGGTCGTATTGTCGTCACGCACGATCAGCACGACTTTCGAGTCGATGTAGGGCTTGGAAAAATCATATTTCGCCTGGCGTTCAGGCGTAATGCCCACCTGGTTTATCACGGCGTCATAACGCTTGGCGTCCAGGCCGGCGATCAGGCCGTCCCAGCGTCCTTCGATAAACTTCGCCTTAACGCCGAGTTTCGCGGCGACCGCCCGGCCGAGATCAACGTCAAATCCCACCAGCTTATCGCTGCTATCATGGTAGGTATAAGGCGCGTAGGTGCCTTCGGTGCCGAAGGTGATGGTGCCGGCGGCTTTAATCGCCGCGAGGCCGTCTTCCGCCTGCGCCTGTACTGCGGTGACAAGCAGCGAACCGACTAAAAGTGCTAATGTCGTTTTTTTCATCGTTATTCCTGAAGTGACAAGGTTAAGGGCGCGCAACGCGCGCATGCCTGAAGATGTCGGGAATGCTAATCCACTTTGGATCTTCCAATAAATGTTATTAAGTAATTAGAAAGTACATAAAATTATAACAGATAGTTTAATAAGAACTTTAGTGCATCAATACAGTGGTTACAAGCGAAAAATGCGGCCTCCGTAACCCGGCCGGTTCAGGTTATACTCAATGGCAACGATAGCCGCGACGGCGGACCTTTTCCCGTTTGACACCTCTGTTATCAGGATGGGAGTATCATGAACGACAGCGATCTTTTAATGCTCAGCACCCGGATTGGGGCGGCGCTGAAACAGACCGGCAGTGTTATCACCTGCGCCGAGTCCTGCACCGGCGGGTGGGTGGCCAAGGTCCTCACCGACGTCGCCGGCAGTTCAGGCTGGTTCGAGCGCGGGTTTGTCACTTACAGTAACCAGGCCAAATCCGAGATGCTGGGCGTCAAGGTCAGTACCCTCGAACAGCATGGCGCGGTCAGCGATCCGGTGGTATTGGAAATGGCCCGTGGCGCGCTGGCGGCGGCGGGGGCGGATTACGCCGTAGCCATTAGCGGTATCGCGGGGCCGGACGGAGGAACGCTGGAGAAGCCGGTCGGCACCGTGTGGTTTGGTTTTGCCGGCCGGCACCGGACGGTGTTCTCGCAGTTGATGCATTTTGACGGTGATCGGGATGCGGTGCGGCGTCAGGCGGTACATTTCGCGTTAAAAACCGTCATAGACACATTTCTCTGAAAATGTACTTGATACTGTATGATTGTACAGTATAATTGGCATCAGTATCGGCATAGATGTTTGGCGAAAAGAGGGTAGCGATGTAGCTCCCTGCTTGATAGGAGTTGAAATGGCTATTGATGAGAATAAACAAAAGGCGTTAGCAGCAGCGTTAAGCCAGATTGAAAAACAGTTTGGCAAGGGCTCTATCATGCGCCTGGGTGAAGATCGTTCAATGGATGTTGAAACAATCTCCACTGGTTCTCTTTCCCTTGATATTGCACTGGGCGCCGGCGGCTTGCCCATGGGACGCATCGTTGAAATCTATGGGCCGGAATCGTCGGGTAAAACCACCCTGACCCTGCAGGTGATTGCCTCCGCGCAGCGTGAAGGTAAAACCTGCGCGTTTATCGATGCCGAGCACGCCCTTGATCCTATCTACGCAAAAAAACTTGGCGTGGATATCGACAACCTGCTGTGTTCGCAGCCCGACACCGGCGAACAGGCCCTGGAAATCTGCGACGCCCTGACCCGTTCCGGCGCGGTTGACGTTATCATCGTCGACTCCGTGGCGGCGCTGACCCCGAAAGCTGAAATCGAAGGCGAAATCGGCGACTCGCACATGGGGCTTGCGGCACGTATGATGAGCCAGGCCATGCGTAAACTGGCGGGTAACCTGAAAAACGCCAATACGCTGTTGATATTTATCAACCAGATTCGCATGAAGATCGGCGTCATGTTCGGTAACCCGGAAACCACCACCGGCGGTAACGCGCTGAAATTCTACGCTTCGGTACGTCTAGACATACGCCGCATCGGCTCCGTCAAAGAAGGCGAAGTGGTGGTGGGCAGCGAAACACGCGTTAAAGTGGTGAAGAACAAAGTCGCCGCGCCGTTTAAGCAGGCTGAATTCCAAATCCTCTATGGCGAGGGTATCAATATCCGCGGTGAACTGGTGGACTTGGGCGTTAAGCACAAACTCATCGAAAAAGCCGGGGCATGGTATAGCTACAACGGTGAAAAAATCGGTCAGGGCAAGGCCAATGCCTGCGTGTTCCTGAAGGAGCGCCCGGAAATTGCGGCGGAGCTGGATAAAAAACTGCGTGATATGCTGTTAAACAGCCCTGAAACGACCAGTTTTGCCGGCGAAAGCGACGATATTGATGAAAGCGCGGCCCGTGAGAGCAGTGAAGAGGCATAATACCGCCCGGGCAGGGGACCGGGGGCGGTTTGTCCCCTGGGTCGCCGGCCTATGAGCACATTGCTCGATCGCGCCTTACGTTTGCTCACGCTGCGCGATCACAGCGAAGCGGAGCTGCGTCGTAAACTGGCGACGCAGCCGGCCGCCAGGCAGAGATTCAAAGCAAGAGCGGTCGTTAAGGCGGCGGATGCGCTGGAGATCACAGAAGACGATATTCAGGAAGTTATTGACTATTGCCTGCAAAATGACTGGCTGGACGATGCCCGTTTCGCCCTGCGTTATGTGAACAGTCGCAGCAAAAGAGGCTATGGCGAACAAAAGATCCGCATGGAACTGTTGCAAAAGGGAATAGACAGGGAAATCATAGATAACGCCTTTACCGAAGCACAAATCGATCGGTCGGCGCAGGCGCAGGATGTTGCCTGGAAAAAATTCGGCCAACCGCTTCCCCCCGATCGGGAGGCCCGGGCCAAAGTGCAGCGTTACCTTCTTTCCCGCGGTTTTTCCTACGATGAGATTCGATCAATTTATATAAATTTTTAATTTGATGGCCTGTGGGATTTTACTTCCCCTCCAAGAAAATTTATCTTATTCCCACTTTTGAGTTCGTGAACGCTACTGTAGCGCCCCAATACTGCGCTATTCTGTTTCCGATCCGTTCGTTTAGCTTGATTCCAGGACAACTATGAGCAAGAGCACCGCTGAGATCCGTCAAGCGTTTCTCGATTTTTTCCATAGCAAAGGCCACCAGGTAGTTGCAAGTAGCTCCCTGGTGCCAGATAACGATCCGACATTGCTTTTTACCAATGCCGGCATGAACCAATTCAAGGATGTTTTCCTCGGGCTGGATAAACGCCAATACCGGCGTGCCACCACATCCCAGCGCTGCGTGCGCGCGGGCGGTAAACATAACGACCTGGAAAATGTCGGGTATACCGCGCGCCACCATACCTTTTTTGAGATGCTGGGTAATTTCAGCTTCGGCGACTACTTCAAGCAGGACGCCATCAACTTTGCGTGGGAACTCCTTACCGGCGCCGCCTGGTTCAACCTGCCGAAGGAAAAGCTCTGGGTGACCGTCTATGCCACCGACGACGAGGCCTATAACATTTGGGCGCGGGACGTCGGCGTGCCAGAAGAACGCATTATCCGCATTGGCGACAATAAAGGCGGCGCCTATGCGTCGGATAACTTCTGGCAGATGGGCGATACCGGTCCCTGCGGCCCGTGCTCGGAAATTTTCTACGATCATGGCGATCATATCTGGGGCGGTCCTCCGGGAAGCCCGGAGGAAGACGGCGATCGGTACATTGAAATCTGGAATTTAGTGTTTATGCAGTTTAACCGTCAATCAGACGGTACCATGCTGCCGCTGCCCAAGCCCTCGGTGGATACCGGCATGGGACTGGAGCGCATATCCGCGGTGCTGCAACACGTTAACTCGAATTATGACATCGACCTGTTCCGTACGCTTATCGAGGCGGTGGCGCAGGTGACCGGTTGCGCCGACCTGGGCAGCAAATCGTTACGCGTGATCGCCGACCATATCCGCTCCTGCGCCTTCCTGATTGCTGACGGCGTGGTGCCGTCCAACGAAGGCCGCGGCTATGTCCTGCGGCGCATCATCCGCCGCGCCGTACGGCATGGCAACATGCTGGGCGCCGGGGATGCCTTCTTCCATCGGCTGGTTGCGCCGCTGATTGACGTGATGGGTCCGGCCGCCGCGGAGTTGAAACAGCAGCAGGCAAGGGTTGAGCAGGTGCTGCAAACCGAGGAAGAACAATTCGCCCGTACGCTGGAGCGCGGCCTGGCCTTGCTGGACGAGGAACTGGGCAAGCTTAAGGGCGATACCCTGGACGGTGAAACCGCCTTTCGCCTGTATGATACCTATGGTTTCCCGCTGGACCTGACCGCCGATGTCTGTCGTGAGCGGCAACTGAAGGTGGACGAAGAGGGTTTTGAGCGGGCTATGGATGCGCAGCGCCGCCGCGCCCGCGAGTCCAGCGGTTTCGGCGCCGACTACAACAGCATGCTGCGCGTGGATAAAGCCACCCGGTTCTTCGGTTATGACGAAGCGCAGCATACCGGCACCGTGGTCGCGTTGTTTCGCAACGGTGAGCCGGTGCAGTCCATTCGCCAGGGTGACGACGCCGTCGTGGTCCTGGACGAAACGCCGTTTTATGGCGAATCCGGCGGCCAGGTGGGCGACAAGGGCGAGCTGAAGGCCACGCAGGGGCTGTTTACGGTCGACGATACGCAAAAGTACGGCCAGGCGTTCGGGCACGTCGGCCGGCTGGCCATGGGCGAACTCAAGGTCGGGGATGCGGTGAGCGCCAGCGTGGACGAAGCGCGCCGCTCCCGTATTCGCCTTAACCATTCCGCCACCCACTTGTTGCACGCGGCGCTACGGCAGGTGCTGGGCTCCCATGTGGCGCAAAAAGGCTCTCTGGTCAACGATCAATACCTGCGTTTCGATTTCTCCCACTTTGAAGCGATGAAACCCCAGCAGATCCGTGCCGTGGAGGATATCGTCAACCAGCAAATCCGCCGGAACCTGCCCATCGAGACCGAGATCATGGATCTGGAGGCCGCGCGCGGCACCGGGGCCATGGCGCTTTTCGGCGAGAAGTACGACGCCAAGGTACGGGTGCTGCGCATGGGTGATTTCTCCACCGAACTGTGCGGCGGTATCCATGCCAGCCGCACCGGGGATATCGGCCTGTTCCGCATCATCTCCGAATCCGGCACCGCGGCCGGCATCCGCCGCATTGAAGCCGTGACCGGCGAAGGGGCTTTAGCCAGCCTGCATCAGCAAAGCGATTTGATTCATGGCATCGCCCAGTTGGTCAAAGGGGATAACCAAAGTCTGGCGGATAAGGTAAAAGCCCTGATCGAGCGCTCCCGGCAGTTGGAGAAAGAGATCCAGCAGCTCAAAAGCCAGCAGGCGGCGCAGGAAAGTTCGGCGCTGTCCGGCAACGTTAAGCTGGTTAACGGCGTGAAGCTGCTGGTCAGCAAACTGGATAACGTTGAACCCAAGATGCTGCGCACCATGGTGGATGATCTGAAAAACCAGCTGGGGTCGGCGGTGATTGTGCTGGCGACCGTCGCCGATGATAAAGTCAGCCTGATCGCGGGCGTCACCAAAGACTTAACCGACCGCGTTAAGGCCGGCGACCTTATCGGCCAGCTGGCCCAGCAGGTGGGCGGCAAAGGCGGCGGCCGGCCTGATATGGCCCAGGCCGGCGGTACCGACGTCCAGGCGCTGCCCGCGGCATTGGCCGGCGTAGAGGCCTGGCTGGCGACTAAAATCTAAAGCGGATAAGAATACGTTATGATAAACGCCATAGCTTTCTGTTAAGTTATGGCGTTTGGATTCGTATTATCCGCTGAGTCAAAAGTTAGGCGCGAAGCTGGTCATATCGACTAAACTTATACCAGATGTTGAAAGTCGTCAGCCTGCTGGCATTTTATGTCGCTTACATGACTTACGTTTTCACGGTATATGATGGATAATGGCGGGAAACTGAGAGACCCGACTCTTTTAATCTTTCAAGGAGCAAAGAATGCTTATTCTGACTCGTCGAGTTGGTGAAACCCTCATGATTGGCGATGAGGTAACGGTTACGGTTTTAGGAGTCAAGGGCAACCAGGTACGTATCGGTGTCAATGCGCCTAAAGAAGTCTCTGTTCACCGTGAAGAAATATACCAGCGTATCCAGGCTGAAAAATCACAACAGAATCCCTTCTGATCTTTTCAGGCGCCTTGCTTGCGCGGGGCGCTAATCTCTCCTTTCCTGCTGTAAAATCATTTAATTTTTACTGATTATTTCTACATAAAATCTTTACCAACAGCTTGCATTTTCCCGGATAAGGGCGGTGCCGGGCGTTATTGTGCTGTCAATCTGGTCAAGTTGCATGGCTTTTGCGCAAACGCTCGCCAGACGGGAAAAATTGTTTGACTTATCAGGCCGGGAAAGTAATATGTGCGCCACGCAGTGCCGATGAGCTTTAACATCGGCGCGTAGGTGAGGTGGCCGAGAGGCTGAAGGCGCTCCCCTGCTAAGGGAGTATACGGTCAAAAGCTGTATCGAGGGTTCGAATCCCTCCCTCACCGCCATTATTTAAGAATGCATCCATAGCTCAGCTGGATAGAGTACTCGGCTACGAACCGAGCGGTCGGAGGTTCGAATCCTCCTGGATGCACCATTAATTGACCTGTTGCACGGTCAGGAAAAATCAGTTTTGTTACTACAATGCATCCATAGCTCAGCTGGATAGAGTACTCGGCTACGAACCGAGCGGTCGGAGGTTCGAATCCTCCTGGATGCACCATTTTTTATATTTAGACCCTCTGCTTTACGGCTTATCTTATTTGCATCCATAGCTCAGCTGGATAGAGTACTCGGCTACGAACCGAGCGGTCGGAGGTTCGAATCCTCCTGGATGCACCATGTCGGTGCTTCTGTTGTTGCCAGCGCTGCTCGCGCATTGTCTACGGCCTCGACGTTTTCCCCCTCTCTTTGTTATTTGCCTGGCCTGCTTTCCCTGCGGCGTACCGGTGATATTCCTAATTTAACGCGTGCCACTCTTTCCCCCTACGGCATTCGCCCCCGGTCCGGCTCGCCGCAATACAGAAAAAGCGACAATTTTATGACTTTGCGTTACAGTAAAGGCTTATTTTTAGCATCAGGAAACGACGATGTACGATCGGTACGCAGGGTTGATCTTCGATATGGACGGCACGTTGCTCGATACTGAGCCGACCCATCATAAAGCCTGGCACCAGGTGCTTGGTAAACACGATATGCATTATGATGGTGCAGCCATGGCCGGCTTAAATGGATCGCCAACCTGGCGTATTGCCAAAACCATTATCGACAACCATGGATCCAGTATGGATCCTTACCTGCTGGCGCTTGAAAAAACCGCGGCGGTGGAATTGATGCTGCTGGACAATGTCCGGCCGTTGCCGTTAATCGAGGTGGTGAAAGCCTACCATGGCAAGCGTCCCATGGCGGTGGGCACGGGCAGCGAGCATCGCATGGCCGTGTCGCTGCTGGAACACCTCGGGCTATTACACTATTTCGACGCCATCGTCGGTGCCGATGATGTGACCCGGCATAAACCCTTTCCTGATACTTTTTTGCGTTGCGCCGAGCTGATGGGCGTGGCGCCAGGAAAATGCGTCGTCTTCGAAGACGCCGATTTTGGCATTCAGGCTGCCCGCGCGGCCGGCATGGCATTTGTCGATGTGCGGATGCCATAAAAAAACCTTGACGCCATGGTGGCCGGCTTGCCATTGTCATCGCCTGGCGTGCGGCGCCGGCATAAACCATGCTGCTGCCTTCTTATCGCCGCCGCCGTGGCGGCTTGGCGTCCGGTTAAGCGCAAAGCCCGTAATGATCTCTTTATAGTTGGGAAAAGCATTACATTAGGACCTATCAATCCGGTTAACATTTCCGGGACTCACCTGATGATGAATGCGTAAATGATAACGATAGATAGCGATAAACGAGCAGATTCAATTATGCTTACCCAATACAAAATTAACTGCGGGAGGTCAATTTGATCCCGGACGTATCTGAAGCACTTTCATGGCTGGAAGCCAATCCTCATGCGTTGGAGGGGATTCGCCGGGGTGTGGAGCGCGAAACCTTGCGCATCACCGCCAATGGCCGTTTGGCGCAAACCCCGCATCCGGAATCACTGGGCGCGGCGTTGACGCATAAATGGATTACGACGGATTTTGCCGAAGCATTGCTCGAATTTATCACGCCGGTGGACGAAGATATCGATCACCTGCTGGCCTTCTTGCGCGACATCCATCGTCATGTGGCGCGCAATCTTGGCGAAGAACGCATGTGGCCGATGAGCATGCCGTGTTTTATCGATCATAGCCAGCCGATCGAACTGGCTCAATACGGCTCGTCCAATATCGGGTGTTTCAAGACCCTGTACCGCGAAGGCCTGAAGAACCGTTATGGCGCGCTGATGCAGATCATCTCCGGGGTACATTATAATTTTTCGCTCCCCCTGGCGTTCTGGCAGGCACGGCTGGGCGTCACGGATGAGCTCAGCGGCAAAGCGGCGATTTCCGACGGGTATCTACGCCTTATCCGCAATTATTATCGCTTCGGCTGGATAATACCCTATCTGTTCGGGGCGTCGCCGGCGGTCTGTTCTTCATTCCTTGACGGCCGCGAAACCGATTTGCCGTTTGAACGCTCGACATCCGGCATGATTTACCTGCCGTTCGCAACGTCGCTGCGACTGAGCGATCTGGGTTATACCAATAAGTCCCAAAGCCAGCTGGGGATTACCTTCAACCGGATTGACGAGTATATCGCCGCCCTGAAGCGGGCCATTAAGACGCCCTCGGCCGATTACCAGCGTATCGGGTTGGAAAAGAACGGCAAGCGGCTGCAAATCAACACCAACGTACTGCAGATCGAAAACGAACTCTATGCGCCGGTACGCCCCAAGCGTGTGACCCAAAAAGGCGAATCACCTTCCGACGCGTTAGAGCGCGGAGGCATCGAATATATCGAAGTGCGGTCGCTTGATATCAATCCCTTCTCGCCGATCGGCATTGACGAACAACAGGCGCGCTTTCTGGATCTTTTCCTGATTTGGTGTACGCTGGCTGAGGCCCCGGAAATGAGCGCGGAGGAGGTGCTGTGCACCCGCACCAACTGGAATAAAGTCATTCTGGAAGGACGCAAACCCGGCCTGACCCTGGGGGTAGACTGTGGTTCACAGCAGGAGCCGCTGGCCGAGATCGGCAAGGCGCTGTTCCGTGATTTGCGCCGTGTGGCGGTCATTCTTGATGGCAATAACCATAATTATCACTACCGCCAGGCCTGCGATAACCTGGTGGCCGGCTTTGACGATCCGGCCCTGACCTTCTCGGCGCGCATTCTTGAGGCGATGAAGGAACATGGCATTGGCGGCCTGGGCTTGATTCTGGCGAATAATTATCGTCAGACCCTGTGCGATGAGCCGTTGGAAATACTGAATGAAGAGCTGTTGGCAAAGGAGCAGGCGCGTTCCTGGCAACGGCAGCGCGAGATTGAAGCGGGTGATAGCGTAAGTTTTGAGCAGTTTGTTGCGCAGCATAACGCCGGCTGAAAAAGAAAAGGCCACAGAGGACTGTGGCCAAATAAACATCTCTGAATACAGGGATGATGATAACAAATGCGCGTCTTTCACTAATTCAGACTCGCGCCAAGGAAAAAAGTTTCCTTACAATGGTAAAAAAAATTAATTTTTTCTAAGAGGAGGTGACGTATGCCACTACTGGATAGCTTTACCGTAGACCACACCCGCATGGCAGCCCCAGCGGTTCGTGTTGCGAAGACCATGAAAACTCCCCATGGCGATACCATCACCGTCTTTGATTTGCGTTTTTGCCGGCCTAACCTGGAAGTGATGCCTGAGCGCGGCATTCACACCCTGGAACATTTATTCGCCGGTTTTATGCGTAATCACCTGAATGGCGACGGTGTGGAAATCGTCGATATTTCCCCCATGGGCTGCCGTACCGGCTTTTATATGAGCCTTATCGGCGCGCCGGATGAAGTGCGTGTCGCCAACGCGTGGAAAGCCGCCATGGCCGATGTGCTGAAAGTCACCGACCAGAACAAAATCCCCGAGTTGAATGAATATCAATGCGGCACCTATCATATGCATTCCCTACCGGAAGCGCAGGAGATTGCCCAGCATATTCTGGACAACGATATCCGGGTGAACCATAACGAGGAACTGGCGCTGCCGAAAGAAAAGCTGGCAGAGCTGCATATCTAAACCCGAGCAGTGCCCGCGGGTGTGATGGGCAAGACAGCTACGCTTCACCCTCCTTGCCCATGATACCCGCCCCCGGCCTGTGGGCCGGTTTAAGCTAGGCTTCGTCCACGCCCTTTTTAAAGGCCTTCAGCGGCGTAATGCGCACCTGCTTGATCATATTGTCCTGCACCGCCATGATTTCAATCTTGTAGCTATCTATCTGGGTATGCGTGCCCACCGGCGGGATATCCTGCAGCGCTTCGAGCAGCATGCCGTTAACCGTACGCGCCTCGGCTTCCGGCAGCGTCCAGTTAAAGGCTTTATTCAGTTCGCGGATATTGGCGCCGCCGTCGATCAAGACCGACCCGTCGCTTTGCGGTATCACTTCCTCCGCCAGGGTGGGGGACATGGACGTGGTAAAGTCGCCGACAATCTCCTCCAGTATGTCCTCGACCGTCACCAGTCCCTGGATATCCCCGTATTCATCGACGATAAGACCGACCTTTTCCTTGTTCCGCTGGAATTTCACCAACTGGATATTCAGCGGCGTGCCCTCGGGAATGTAGTAGATCTCATCGGCGGCGCGCAGCAGGTTTTCCTTGGTGAATTCCTGCTTCTCCGTCATCAGGCGGTAGGCTTCGCGCACCCGCAGCATGCCGATGGCATCGTCGAGATTATCGCGGTACAGCACGATGCGTCCGTGGGGCGAGTGGGTCAGCTGGCGGATGATATTGCGCCATTCATCGTTGACGTTGATACCGACAATTTCATTGCGCGGCACCATAATGTCGCCGACGCTCACCTTTTCCAAATCCAGTACCGAGAGCAGCATGTCCTGGTTGCGCCGCGAAATCAGCGAGCGGGACTCATTGAAGATGGATCGCAGTTCATCCTTGCTCAGGGCGTCGTTCAGATTAGACGGGACTTTAATGCCCATGATGCGCATCAGGAGGCGGGTAATGATATTCAGCAGCCAGACCAGCGGCATCATGATTTTTTGCAGCGGCGCCAGCAGCAGGCTGCTGGGCAGGGCAATATGCTCTGGGTACAGCGCCGCCACCGTTTTTGGCAGCACTTCGGCGAACAGCAGGATGACAAAAGTCAGGATGCCGGTGGCGATCGCCACGCCGATATCGCCGTACAGGCGCATGCCGACGATGGTGGCCAGCGCCGAGGCCAGGATATTCACCAGGTTATTGCCAATCAATACCAGGCTCAACAGTCGGTCGGTACGGCGCAGTAACTTCTCGACGCGCCGGGCGGCGCGGTTGCCCTGTTTGGCCAGGTGTCGCAGGCGGTAACGGTTGAGCGTCATCATGCCGGTTTCAGAGGCCGAAAAATAGGCGGACACCAGTACCATAATCACCAGGATAATTATCAGCGTACTGGTTGAAACATGTTCCAACGTGGGCATTCCTTGTAGGGGTGAATAAAGCGGTTAACGACCAGCCGTAACGGGTGGTCGTTGACTTCTCGCTAGCCGGCCAGAATATTCTGCCAAATGCGGCTGCCGAAATAGGCCAGGGTCAGCAACAGCACGCCGACCAAACTCAGCCATACCACGCGGCGCCCGCGCCAGCCTTTACGATAATGGCCCCACAATAAAACAATATAGACCAACCAGGCGACGAAGGAGAGCACTGCTTTATGCAGATTCTCACCGCTGAACATATTTTGCATATACAGCAGGCCGGTGCTCAGGGTCAGCGTAAGCAGCACCACCCCGACCTGGGTAATATGGAACATCTTGCGCTCAATGCCCATCAGCGGCGGCATATCGGCGCTGAATGTCAGCCGTTTTGTCTTGAGCAGATGATCCAGCCAGGCCAGTTGGAAGGCGTATAAAGCGGCGATGATCAGCACCGCATAAGAAAACAGCGCCAGGCCGATATGGATCAGCAGCCCCGGGGTGGCCTCGAGGTGGGTGATAAATTCGCCGGGCATCAGGGTGGAGGCGGCCAAATGAATCATGGCGAAAATATACACCACCGGCAGCAGAAACCAGCCGCGGTTACGCGCGGCGACGATGGTCATGACAATGGCTATCAGCAGGCTCACCAGGGAGCCGATATTCAGCAGGCTCAGGTTCTGGCCGGCATGAACGCCGAATATACGCAAATACAACGTGCAGGCGTGGCAAATCAGCGCCACCGCGGCGGACAGCAGCGCCAGGCGGCGATAGGCGTCGTTCCTGCGCAAAACGGTGGGCAGGATCAGGCCGAGACTTACGGCGTAGGCAACAAAAGCCAGTAGGGCAATCCAGGACATATCGCAAATAGGCTTTGGCAAGGAATAAAGAGGCGACCAGTATAGCCTCAGCGGCGTCCCGCACCAAACGTTCTCGTCGCGGGGCAGCGATCTGCCGCTGCTTCGTGTTATACTTGCCGGCAATAATGTCGCACAAGCGGCCGGACTCCAGGTTGAGTAAAGAACGATGTTTGAAAATTTATCCGACAGATTATCGCGCTCGTTGCGCAATATCAGCGGCCGGGGCCGCCTGACAGAAGAGAACATTAAAGACACCCTGCGCGAGGTGCGCCTGGCGCTGCTCGAAGCCGACGTGGCTCTGCCCGTGGTGCGTGATTTTATCAATCGGGTAAAAGAGCGCGCGGTCGGGCAGGAAGTCAATAAAAGCCTGACGCCGGGCCAGGAATTCGTCAAAATCGTGCGTACCGAGCTGGTCAGCGCGATGGGCGAGGAAAACAGCGAACTCAACCTGGCGGCTCAACCGCCGGCGGTGGTGCTGATGGCGGGCCTGCAAGGGGCCGGTAAAACCACAAGCGTCGCCAAGCTTGGCAAATACCTGCGCGAAAAGCATAAGAAAAAAGTGCTGGTGGTGTCCGCCGACGTTTATCGGCCGGCGGCCATCAAACAGCTGGAAACCCTGGCTGAGACGGTGGGCGTGGATTTTTTCCCGTCCGATGCCGGCCAACGGCCCATTGATATCGTCAAGCAGGCGTTGCAGCAGGCAAAGCTGAAATTCTACGACGTGTTGCTGGTGGATACCGCCGGCCGTTTGCACGTCGATGAAGCCATGATGGACGAGATCAAGCAGATCCACGCGGCCGTGGTGCCGGTGGAGACGCTGTTCGTCGTCGACGCCATGACCGGCCAGGACGCCGCCAATACCGCCAAGGCGTTTAACGAGGCGCTGCCCCTCACCGGCGTGATTCTGACCAAGGTCGACGGCGACGCGCGCGGCGGGGCGGCGTTGTCCATTCGCCATATCACCGGCAAACCGATTAAATTCATGGGCGTGGGGGAAAAAACCGACGCCCTGGAGCCATTCTACCCGGAACGCATCGCCGGACGGATCCTGGGCATGGGCGACGTACTGTCGTTAATCGAGGATATCGAAAGCAAGGTCGACCGCGTCCAGGCTGAAAAGCTGGCTAATAAGCTGAAAAAGGGCGATGGTTTCGATTTAACCGATTTTCTCGACCAGCTTAAGCAAATGCGTAGTATGGGCGGCATGGCCAGCATGATGAGCAAGCTGCCCGGCGCCGGCCAACTGCCGGCCAATGTTAAATCGCAAATGGACGACAGCGTCCTGGTGCGCATGGAGGCTATCATCAATTCCATGACGTTCAAGGAGCGCGCGCAGCCTGAGATTATCAAAGGGTCGCGTAAACGCCGTATCGCCACCGGCTGTGGTTTGCAGGTGCAGGACGTAAACCGTATGCTCAAGCAGTTCGACGATATGCAGCGTATGATGAAAAAGATGAAGAAGGGCGGAATGGCGAAAATGCTGCGCGGCATGAAAGGCATGATGCCGCCCGGATTCACCGGGCGTTAACTATCGATTGCTTTTTGCCCCAAAACGCGTAGAATTTCGGAGCTTTTTATACTACTGCTTTAAATGGCAACTGGGCCCCGTTCCTCGATGGGGCCCGGTTGTTTTATTAACTAAAGAGGATGTTATGGTAACAATTCGTTTGGCACGTGGCGGCGCAAAAAAACGCCCGTTTTATCAAATCGTCGTGACTGACAGCCGCAATGCGCGTGATGGTCGCTTTATTGAACGTATTGGCTTCTACAACCCGATCGCTTCCGGTCAGGCTGAAGGCCTGCGTTTAGACCTGGATCGCATCGAGCATTGGGTCGGCCAGGGCGCCACCGTTTCAGAACGCGTTTCTGGTCTTATCAAAGACGCGAAGAAAGCGGCTTAAAGGATCTCGGTGGCGGCTATGAGCAAACAAATCCGTACCGCAATTCCCACCAACCCCATTATCGTGGGCAAAATGGGATCGACGTATGGCATTCGCGGTTGGCTCAGAGTGTTTTCTTCCACTGAAGAATCCGAAAGCATTTTTGATTACCAGCCCTGGTTTATCAAACGGGCGGGTGAGTGGCAGTGTATCGAGCTGGAAGGCTGGAAGCGCCACAGTCAGGATTTGATCATCAAGGTCAAAGGCATGGAAGACCGGGAAGCGGCGTCTCTGCTGACGAACTGTGAAATCGTCGTGGATTCAACGCAGCTGCCGGCTCTGGACGCGGGTGATTATTACTGGAAAGACCTTACGGGTTGCCGGGTAGTAACCACTGCGGGCTACGAGCTGGGCGGCGTCATTGATATGATGGAAACCGGCTCTAACGATGTCATGGTGGTAAAAGCCAACCTGAAAGATGCCTTCGGTATCCAGGAGCGGTTGATTCCGTTCCTCGACGGACAGGTTATCAAAAAGGTGGATCTCGGCGCTCATGTGATTGAGGTCGATTGGGATCCAAGTTTTTGAGCCCCGGTGGTAAAACAGTGATAATGGGTGGAACGGCGTTATGTGGATTGGTGTTATCAGCCTGTTTCCCGAAATGTTTCGCGCCATCACTGATTACGGGGTAACTGGCCGGGCAGTGAAAAACGGCCTGCTGAGTATGCAGTGCTGGAGTCCGCGTGATTTCACGCACGACAGGCATCGTACCGTGGACGAACGCCCGTATGGCGGCGGACCGGGCATGCTGATGATGGTGCAGCCCTTGCGGGACGCGATTCACGAGGCAAAAAAACAAGCAGGCGCCGGGGCGAAGGTTATTTATCTTTCCCCGCAGGGACGTAAGCTCGATCAGCAAGGTGTGAGCGAGCTGGCCGCCAACCCGAAGATGATTCTGGTGTGCGGCCGTTATGAAGGTATAGACGAGCGGCTGATAGCCACCGAAATTGATGAAGAATGGTCAATCGGTGATTATGTGCTCAGCGGCGGTGAATTGGCGGCCATGGCGCTGATTGATTCCGTCTCCCGGTTTATTCCGGGGGTATTGGGTCATGAGGCCTCGGCGGCGGAGGACTCCTTCGCCGAGGGCTTGCTGGACTGTCCGCACTATACCCGTCCCGAAGAGTTGGCAGGCATGGAGGTTCCGCCGGTGTTACTGTCGGGCAACCATGCGCAGATACGCCGCTGGCGTTTGAAACAGTCACTGGGCCGTACCTGGCTTAGAAGACCTGAACTTCTGGAAAGCCTAGCTCTGACTGACGAGCAAGCAAAGTTGCTGGCTGAGTTCCAACGGGAATATCAGCCCGAGCGACAAAACTAATAGGGGTATGCCAGCCTTGTTGCTGACAGCCCGAACACTCAGTTTACCTAGGGTAAGAGACCTATTATGAGCAACATTATTAAACAGATTGAAGAAGAACAGATGAAGCAGGACGTACCTGCATTCCGTCCGGGTGATTCCGTGGAAGTGAAGGTATGGGTTGTTGAAGGCAGCAAAAAACGTCTGCAGGCATTCGAGGGCGTGGTTATCGCTATTCGTAACCGCGGTCTGCATTCTGCATTCACTGTTCGCAAAATTTCCAATGGCGAAGGTGTTGAGCGTGTGTTCCAGACTCATTCACCGGTTATCGACAGCATCACGGTTAAACGCCGTGGCGCCGTGCGTCAGGCCAAACTGTATTACCTGCGTGAACGTACTGGTAAGTCTGCGCGTATCAAAGAACGTCTTAACGCCTAGTACGCTTTCGCAACATCCGAAAGCATTTAGTTATCAAAGGCCGGCCGGTAGGCCGGCCTTTTTTCTCTTTTTTACCTTACCCTGCAAAAAATTTCTGTATTGGTTCATTACGTGATCCAGCGACCTGTAATCCTCGTCTGCGCTGTTTTCACTGTCCCGCGCTAAGGCCTCTCAGGCAATCGACAGGGTCGATTTGCGCGCTGCCGGACCCTCACCCCGCCATATCGTTAGCGCACGATAGACATTCCTTCGGCGCTATCGGGAATACTCCTGTTTTGCAGCGGATGGCGAAAGCTGATTAAAGGGAGTGGCCGAAGGTGATCACCGATTCCGATCTGACTTTGCGGCGTGCGCGGCGGCACGTTGTTCAATGGGTTTATCGTAAATATATATTTACAGTAAAATGATTTTAGCCTGAAGTTTACGTCCACATACAGGATGGGTAAAATCACTCTATGCGGTAAATTTGTTATAATATATTGTAAATAAAGGTTTTTTGTTTGATGGAGTAGGGCGGTGTTCGCGCGGTATCGCCCCGTTTACGCGGATGCTAAAAAGGAATACGATTGGTACCATAATATTTACACATATGGATTGAAAACTTTACGGAGCATGGTATGGTATAGCCCATACGCAGCGGGAATACGCTTTTGCGACCCGCGGCAATAACCTCTGGTCAGGACTTCTCTCATGCAAAAAGACGCGCTCAATAATGTTCATATCCTTGATGAACAAGTGATGATAACGCCGGAAGAACTAAAACGGCAGTTCCCTTTAACCGATGCCGAGCAGCAGGCTATCGCCGCGGCGCGGCAAACCATTGCCGATATTATCCACGGCCGCGATCCCCGGCTGCTGGTGGTATGCGGCCCCTGTTCCATCCATGACCTGGATTCGGCGCTGGACTATGCCCGGCGGCTGACGGAACTGTCGGCGGAGCTGAGCGATCAGCTGTATATCGTTATGCGCGTCTATTTTGAAAAACCCCGCACCACCGTGGGCTGGAAGGGCCTGATTAACGACCCGTACATGGACAACTCCTTCGACGTGGAGGCCGGCCTGAAAATTGCCCGCGGCCTGCTGCTGGATTTGGTGCGCATGGGCCTGCCGCTGGCCACCGAGGCGCTGGATCCGAACAGCCCGCAGTATCTTGGCGATCTGTTCAGCTGGTCCGCCATCGGCGCGCGCACCACCGAGTCCCAGACCCATCGTGAAATGGCCTCCGGCCTGTCGATGCCGGTCGGTTTCAAAAACGGCACCGACGGCAGCCTGGCGACCGCCATCAATGCCATGCGCGCCGCCGCCATGCCGCACCGCTTTGTGGGCATCAACCAGGCGGGGCAGGTAGCGCTACTGCAAACCCGCGGTAATCCTGACGGGCACGTCATTTTACGCGGCGGCAAGCAGCCCAATTACCATGCCGCCGACATTGCCGACTGTGAACAGCAGATGGCCAAGGCCGGTCTTAACGCGGCGCTGATGATTGATTGCAGCCATGGCAATTCCAATAAAGATTATCGTCGCCAGGGCGAGGTGGCGCAATCGGCGCTGGCGCAAATCAAGGCGGGAAACCGTTCCATTATCGGCCTGATGCTGGAAAGCCATATACACGAAGGCAACCAGTCCTCCGAGCAGCCCCGAGCCGCTATGCGCTATGGCGTATCGGTAACGGACGCCTGTATCAATTGGCAAAGTACCGATACACTGTTACGACAACTGCACAATGAACTGCGCGGCGTCCTGGCGGGACGGCTGGCGGGAGAATAAGAGCGTATGGTAGCGGAGCTTAACGCGTTACGGGATCAGATTGATGAAGTGGATAAGTCCTTATTAGCTTTGCTGGCCCGGCGGCTGCAGTTGGTGGCCGAGGTGGGCGAGGTGAAAAGCCGTTACGGTCTGCCGATTTATGCCCCCGATCGCGAGGCGGCCATGCTGGCGTCGCGCCGGCAAGAGGCGGCGGCGCAGGGTGTGCCACCTGATTTGATCGAGGATGTGCTAAGACGCGTGATGCGCGAATCCTATTCCAGCGAAAACGATAAGGGTTTCAAATCGCTTTGTCCGCAGCTGCGACCGGTGGTGATTGTCGGCGGCGGCGGCCAGATGGGCGGGCTGTTTAAAAAAATGCTGCAGCTCTCCGGTTACCAGGTCAGGATACTGGAACAGGATGACTGGGCGCGGGCATCGGAACTGTTGGCGGACGCGGGCATGGTGATCGTCAGTGTGCCAATCCACCTGACGGTCGAGGTCATTGAGCGCCTGCCGCCGTTGCCGGAGGACTGTATCCTGCTGGATCTGGCGTCGATAAAAAACGCACCGCTACAAGCGATGCTGGCCGCCCATAACGGGCCGGTTTTGGGACTGCATCCGATGTTCGGTCCCGACAGCGGCAGCCTGGCCAAGCAGGTGGTAGTCTATTGCGATGGCCGGCAGCCTGAGGCCTATCAATGGCTGCTGGAACAAATCCAGGTATGGGGCGCCCGGCTGCACCGCACCAGCGCCGTGGAGCACGACCAGAATATGGCGTTTATCCAGGCGCTGCGCCATTTCGCCACCTTTGCTTATGGCATGCACCTGGCGGAAGAGAATGTCGAGCTGGAACAGCTGCTGGCCTTGTCGTCGCCGATATACCGCCTGGAGCTTGCGATGATCGGACGCTTATTTGCCCAGGATCCGCAATTGTATGCGGACATTATTATGTCCTCGGAAAGTAACCTGGCGCTGATTAAGCGTTATTACCAGCGCTTCGGCGAGGCCATTTCCTTGCTGGAGCAAGGGGATAAACAGGCGTTTATCGCCCGCTTTAAAAAGATAGAGCATTGGTTCGGCCGCTACGCCCAAAGCTTTCTGGAGGAAAGTCGCTTGCTGCTGCGCCAGGCCAATGATATCCGCAAATAGTCAGGTTCAACCAACGCAGGGCCATTTGATATGGCCCGTTTCATGTCAGCGCCAGTGAGCGCGCGATTTATTGTGGATCGACCGGCACCACGTTTTCCGACGGGTAGCAACCCAGCACTTTCAGCGACCGGGTGATGGCCTGTAGCCCGATCAACGCCTTTTGCATCGCCGCGCCGCGTAAATTAGCCTGTACGTCGATATAAAACATCTCTTCGCGCGGATTGCCGTGAATGGGCCGCGACTCCAGCCGCGTCATCACAATACCCTGATCGCGCAGCACCAGCAGCGCCTCCACCAGCGCGCCGGACTGCTGGCCGGTGGCCATAATCAGGGTGGTCTTGGCCGGTACCTGCTCGGACACGTCAATGGCCTTGCGCGCCAGCACAATAAAGCGGGTGAAATTTTGCTGTTGATTGGCCAGATTGTGTTCCAGCACCTGCAGGCCGTACAACGCGCCGCCAGGGCCGCTGCCGAGCGCCGCCGCATGCGGGGAGCGCAGCGCCGCCACTTTTTCCATGGCGGCGGCGGTGCTTTCGCAATACTCAATCTTCCACTGCGGATAGCGGCTGATAAACTGGCTGCACTGCTGGAACGGCTGCGGATGGCTATACACCACCTCTATTTGGTCGAGACTGCTCTCGCCGGTGACCAGCATACAGTGATCGATGGGATTGGTCAGTTCCCCCACCAAGGAGAGATGGGTATGTTGCAGCAGGTCGTAGACGTCGTTAATGGATCCTGAGCTGCTGTTTTCAATGGGCAGCACGCCATAATCGGCCTGGCCGGTCTCCACCATCTGGATGATGTCGGGAAACTTCTGGCAACCGCATTCCACCACCTGATCAAAATAGCGTGCGCCGTATTGCCGCGCGGCCAGATGTGAATAAGAGCCTTTCGGCCCCAAAAAAGCGACGCGTGCCGAGCGCTCCAGGGTTTGGTTCAGGTTGGATTGCAACAGTGCCTGCTGGGTCAGCACGGAATCTTCGATAATCAGCTGAAACAGCCGCGTAATATAAAATCCGTCGAGATTGAGTTTTTTGCCTTCCGTGACCAGGTGTTCCAGCAGCATCCGTTCACGTTCCTTATCGCGGATGGGACGGTGGGTGGTTAATTTGCTGCGCGCCACGTCGAGCGCCAGCCCGCGTCTTTCCGCCAGCAGTGATAACAGCTTTAAATCCAGTGCGCTGATGCGTTCGCGCAGTGCCAATAATGGGTTGTCGCTCATGTTGTTAGCTACCTTTCAATCGGTCATAAAAAAAGCCTCCTGTTTTCAGGAGGCTTTTTTGTTCGTCTTCGTATTCTTTCTCATAGGACGACGGCCTCCCGTTCAGGGGAAGATAAAAAAGAAGGCGAAGAAAAACGGTGTGGTATGCATGGTATCGACTTTGTAGTTATCCGGAGGCTTACAGTAACCGCTGGCTTTTCATTCTGTCAATATAAAACGCGCCATTAAGGCGCGTTATGATCGTTGTATCGGCTATCCAGGCCTGCCCGCTGCCGGGATGGGATCATCGCCTGGCCGGCATGCGGTTATTCTTCGACAATGTTTGTCGCGGCGGTCTTGACGCATTCCGCGGCGCGGCGGGCTTCGCCCTTATGCTGTACCTTATTGAGCTGGCGTTCCAGCTTGGTAATCAGTTCGTTGATGGCAGCATACATGTCCTGGTTGCTGGCGCTGGCGACTAATTGCCCGTTAGGCGTATTGAGGGTGGCATCGGCCACAAATCCCTGAGGTTGCTTGGAGAGGATTATATGAGGATTTATCAGTTGGGTCTGCCATTTAGCCAGTTTAGCCAGGCGTTCTTCCGCATGTTGACGAATGGCCGGAGTAATATCCATTTGCTTACTGGTAATATTGATAATCATATCACTACCTCTCTACCTATTTCCGTCTACGTAATTTAAGCATACCCCCAGAATGACGGGAAAGTGTGATTTATGTCACTTATTTTTCGGGGTTGAGCGGGCGATCACAGGTTTTGTGACACCCTCGCGCTAAAGCGGGCGCGAGGCTTGAGTGTTGCGGATGAATGGGGCATTATCGAATGGATAAGTCAGGTGGCGTCCTGTCGATTTATCCCGCCCAAGCCCTCCCCAATTTCCTTTTTAATGCCCCGTCCTGACCAAAAAAAACGGTAGCCGAAGCTACCGGGATTTCGTTGTCGGCGCGCGCCGGTAATCAGGCTGGATTGGCGCTGATGACTTTTGCCACTTTGTCGGCCTGTCCCTGAAGCTGCAACTGCCGGTAAGCATTTTGCATCAAAGGCAGCGCGTCGCGTGTGGCCTGGGCGTCGGGGAAATCACGCAGCATCTGCTCGACCCGGTTGACCACCGCGACATAGGCGCCGCGTTTGGTGTAAAACTGTACGACGGCCAGCTCATACTTGGCCAGGCGATCCTTCAGATAAACCAGACGTTTGCCGGCATCCGTGGCATACTGACTGTTCGGATAGCCGCGAACCAGTTGCGTAAAATCACGATAGGCCGCGCGGGCATGCTCCGGGTCGCGGTCGGAACGATCCACGCCGAAGAACCCTTGCAATGCGCTGTCGTCCAGCGCCATATCTGTCAGGCCACGCATGTAGAGGACATAGTCGACGTTTGGATGCGTCGGATTCAGGCGCAGAAAGCGATCGATCGAGGCTTGGGCTAAAGTGAGATCCGCCGATTTATAATAGGCATAAATCAAGTCAAGCTGAACCTGCTGCGCATAGGGACCGAACGGATAGCGGTTATCCAGTGCTTCCAGTTCCCTGATGGCTCCCTTATAGTTGCCGTCCTGCAATTTGAGCTGTGCGGAAGCATAAATCTCGGCGGGCGGATTATCCGGAACGGGATCCTTGGAACTGGAGCAACCGACCAGCATCAGGCTCAATGTGGCTGCTGCCACCAGATATTTCATACGCATCATGACGTTTTGCTTATCCTCGAGTGTTATTCCGGGAGACTGTCCGTTAAGCTCCCGAATGAGACCAGCTACAATAGCATATTATTCTAAACGGCATTGCCGTGAAAACCCTTTGATAACGAAGAAGCTGCATATGGCACAACAACTACTACTCACCGGTGTGGTGAATGAATCACAACTCGGGCAACGATTAGATCAGGCTTTGGCCGAAATGTTCCCTGATTATTCCCGATCGCGCATAAAAGTCTGGATTCTGGATGGACTGGTCCAGGTTAACGGGATCGTGCTCCCAACGCCGAAAGAAAAGGTGCTGGGAGGAGAAAACATTGAAATCAATGCGGTTCTTGAAGAGGACACGCGCTGGGCGGCCCAGGATATCGCCCTGAATATCGTCTATGAAGACGACGATATCATGGTGCTGAATAAACCCCGCGATTTGGTGGTGCATCCCGGCGCCGGCAATGCCGACGGCACTATCCTGAACGCGTTGCTGCATTATTTTCCGCCGATTGCCGAAGTTCCCCGGGCCGGCATCGTCCATCGCCTGGATAAGGATACCACCGGGCTGATGGTGGTCGCCAAGACGGTTCCGGCGCAGACCCGGCTGGTGGAATCCCTGCAGGCGCGGGAAATTACCCGTGAATATGAAGCGGTGGCCATCGGCAATATGACCGCCGGCGGCACGGTGGAGCAGCCGATTTCCCGCCATCCCAGCAAGCGTACCCATATGGCGGTGAGCCCGATGGGCAAACCCGCGGTCACCCATTATCGCATCATGGAGCATTTCCGTGTGCATACCCGTCTGCGGCTGCGGCTGGAAACCGGCCGCACCCATCAGATCCGGGTGCATATGGCGCATATCAACCATCCTCTGGTGGGCGACCCTTTATACGGCGGCCGGCCGCGTCCGCCCAAAGGCGCCTCCGACGCCTTTGTCGCACTGTTGCGCGGCTTCGATCGCCAGGCGCTCCATGCCACCATGTTGCGCCTGTATCATCCCATCACCTCCATTGAAATGGAATGGCATGCGCCGCTGCCGCAGGATATGGTGGATTTGATCGCCGCGATGCAGGCGGACGTCGCGATGGCCAACGAGCAGATGGAATAACCATGAGCCGGCCGATCGTCCCCGACTGGCCCGCGCCCGCCAACGTGCGCGCCTGTTCCACCACCCGCCGTGGCGGGGTAAGCCATCCGCCCTACGACTCGCTTAACCTGGGCGATCATGTCGGCGACGATGCGGACGCGGTGGCGGAAAACCGGCAACGGCTGATTGCGCTGGCGGGACTGCCCGCCGCGCCGCGCTGGCTGCAACAGGTCCATGGCACCGACGTCGCTACGCTGACCGGGGACGCGCCGGCGCTTAACCAGGCCGATGCGGCCTATACCCGCGAGATCGGGCAGGTCTGTGCGATCATGACCGCCGATTGTCTGCCGGTGCTGTTCTGCGATCGCGCCGGCACGGAGGTGGCGGCCGCCCATGCGGGCTGGCGGGGTTTATGCGCCGGCATCCTGGAAAATACGCTGGCGGGATTCCATGCCGACGCCGGTTCGATCATGGCCTGGCTTGGACCAGCCATCGGCCCGGCCTCGTTTGAGGTCGGCGCTGAGGTTAAGGCGGCGTTTGTTGACCGGGATCCGCAGGCCGCGGACGCTTTTCTTCCCCATGGCGATAAATATCTCGCCGATATCTATCACCTGGCCCGATTGCGGCTGCGCGCCGCCGGCGTTGGCCAGATCTATGGCGGGGATCGCTGTACTGTGACCCAGGCAGCATCATATTTCTCCTATCGGCGCGATGGTGTCACTGGACGTATGGCAACTTTGGTCTGGCTGATATAATCTCTTTCACCAAGACGGTCCATGGCGGATAAGCGGTATCTCCCACTTATTTGGCGAAATATCCTTGAATTTTAAATAAACGACCTTATTTAATCTCCAGTAGCAATTTTGACCAATATGGGAGGAGTTATGCGCTTGGATCGTCTTACCAATAAATTCCAGCTTGCCCTCGCCGACGCTCAATCACTAGCGCTTGGGCGCGACAATCAATTTATCGAACCGCTTCACGTCATGCAGGCCTTGCTTAACCAGGAGGGCGGCACGGTGCGTCCGTTGCTGCAATCCGCGGGCATCAACCCCGGGCCGTTGCGCACCGAGATTGAAAAAGCCATCGAGCGCCTGCCCCAGGTGGAAGGCACCGGCGGCGACGTGCAGCCTTCCCAGGATCTGGTGCGGGTACTGAACCTGTGCGACAAACTGGCGCAAAAACGCGCCGATAGTTTTATTTCGTCCGAACTGTTCGTGCTGGCGGCGCTTGATTCGCGCGGGACCCTGGCGGATTTGCTCAAATCAGCCGGCGCGAGCACGGAAAAAATCACCCAGGCTATCGAGCAAATGCGGGGCGGGGACAACGTGAACGATCAAGGTGCCGAAGATCAACGGCAGGCATTAAAAAAATATACCATCGATCTGACCGAGCGGGCGGAGCTCGGCAAACTGGACCCGGTTATCGGCCGTGACGAGGAAATCCGGCGCACGATCCAGGTCCTGCAGCGCCGCACCAAGAATAATCCGGTGTTAATCGGCGAGCCGGGGGTGGGTAAAACCGCCATCGTCGAAGGACTGGCGCAGCGTATCATTAACGGCGAAGTGCCCGAAGGCATGAAAAACAGCCGGGTGCTGTCATTGGATATGGGCTCGCTGGTGGCCGGGGCAAAATATCGCGGGGAGTTCGAGGAACGCCTGAAAGGGGTGCTGAGCGATCTGTCGAAACAGGAAGGCCACATTATCCTGTTTATCGATGAGCTGCATACCATGGTCGGCGCCGGTAAAGCCGACGGGGCGATGGATGCCGGCAATATGCTTAAACCCGCGCTGGCGCGCGGCGAGCTGCATTGCGTCGGCGCCACTACGCTCAATGAGTACCGGCAGTATATCGAGAAGGACGCCGCGCTGGAGCGCCGGTTCCAGAAAGTATTTGTCGCCGAACCGAGCGTGGAGGATACCATCGCCATCCTGCGCGGCCTGAAAGAACGCTATGAGCTGCATCACCATGTGCAGATCACCGACCCGGCCATCGTGGCCGCGGCGACGCTGTCCCATCGCTATATTTCCGATCGGCAGCTGCCGGATAAGGCTATCGACCTGATAGACGAAGCGGCCTCCAGCATCCGTATTCAAATGGATTCCAAACCGGAGGCGCTGGACCGTCTTGAACGGCGTATTATCCAGCTTAAGCTTGAGCAACAGGCGCTGAAGAAGGAATCCGACGACGCCAGCATCAAACGGCTGGAGATGCTGGAAGCCGAACTGTCGCAGAAGGAACGGGAGTATTCCGAACTGGAAGAAGAGTGGAAAGCCGAAAAAGCCTCGCTTTCCGGTACCCAGTCCCTGAAAGCGGAGCTGGAGCAGGCGAAGCTTTCCATTGAGCAGGCCAGGCGGGTAGGGGATTTGGCGCGCATGTCCGAATTACAGTACGGTAAGATCCCCGAACTGGAAAAACAGTTGGCGGCGGCGGCCCAGGCGGAAGGCAAAACCATGCGCCTGCTGCGCAACCGGGTCACAGATGTTGAGATTGCCGAAGTCCTGGCGCGCTGGACCGGTATTCCGGTCTCGCGCATGCTGGAAAGCGAACGTGACAAACTGGTGCGCATGGAACAGGAACTGCACCATCGGGTCATCGGCCAGAACGAGGCGGTGGAGGCCGTGTCCAACGCCATCAGGCGCAGCCGCGCCGGATTGGCGGACCCCAACCGGCCCATCGGTTCGTTTATGTTCCTCGGTCCGACCGGGGTGGGTAAAACCGAGCTGTGCAAAGCGTTGGCGACCTTCTTGTTTAGCAGCGACGACGCCATGGTACGTATCGACATGTCGGAATTTATGGAGAAGCACTCTGTTTCGCGGCTGGTGGGCGCGCCTCCGGGATATGTCGGTTATGAGGAAGGCGGTTATCTGACGGAAGCCGTTCGCCGCCGCCCTTATTCGGTTATCCTGCTTGATGAAATCGAAAAGGCGCATCCCGATGTGTTCAATATCCTGCTGCAGGTGCTGGACGACGGGCGCTTAACCGACGGTCAGGGGCGTACGGTGGATTTCCGCAATACGGTGGTGATCATGACCTCCAACCTGGGGTCCGATATTATCCAGGAGCGGTTTGGCCAGATGAACTATCAGGAAATGAAAGATATGGTGCTGGGTGTGGTCAGCCATCATTTCCGTCCGGAATTCATTAACCGGGTCGATGAAGTGGTGGTCTTCCATCCCCTGGGTCGCGAGCATATCGCTGAAATCGCGCAAATCCAGTTGCAGCGTCTGTACAAACGGCTGGAGGATCGCGGCTACAGCATGACGCTGAGCGCCGAGGCGCTGGCGCTGCTCAGCGAGGAGGGGTTCGATCCGGTATACGGCGCGCGGCCGCTGAAACGCGCTATCCAGCAGGAAATAGAAAACCCGCTGTCGCAGCAGATGTTGTCAGGTACGCTTATCCCGGGCGTCCCCATCCGGCTGGAAGTGGAAAACGGCCATATCGTGGCCAGGCAATAACCGCATATCACAATAACCTGGCAAAAAAGCCCCGCCGTGTTCACGGCGGGGCTTTTTTACTATGTCCGGCCTGCTGTTTGGTCGCACCGGGCATTCATATCCGTATCGATCGCCACCGTCCCCGTGATGCTTGGCTTGGCCCCGGCCGCTTGACCGCGCCTTCTGCGGGCTGGATAAAACGCCGTTTACCCACGTTTTGCGCTAATAATGAGCACTTGAAATTTTTTTTCGAAATAGCCCTTGTCACCTGCGAGAAAGTCCCTATAATGCGCCTCCACTGACCGGGAACAAACGCTAACGCGATGCCGGGTCGGGAAGGGAAAAGCGCCCGGTACGGGCAAATAAAAGCTTGACTCTTCAGCGGGAAAACGTAATATACGCAACCCGCGCCAGGTGAGATTAATGCACGCTGGCCATGCTCTTTAACAATTTATCAGACAATCTGTGTGGGCACTCACAAGACCGTATCGAAACACAAAAATACCAAGTCTTGAAGAGTGAACAAACAGTTAATTCATAAGATTAACAGTATGACAATCTTTGAGCATCAAGCTTTTAATTGAAGAGTTTGATCATGGCTCAGATTGAACGCTGGCGGCAGGCCTAACACATGCAAGTCGAGCGGCAGCGGGAAGTAGCTTGCTACTTTGCCGGCGAGCGGCGGACGGGTGAGTAATGTCTGGGGATCTGCCTGATGGTGGGGGATAACTACTGGAAACGGTAGCTAATACCGCATAACGTCGCAAGACCAAAGTGGGGGACCTTCGGGCCTCACGCCATCGGATGAACCCAGATGGGATTAGCTAGTAGGTGAGGTAATGGCTCACCTAGGCGACGATCCCTAGCTGGTCTGAGAGGATGACCAGCCACACTGGAACTGAGACACGGTCCAGACTCCTACGGGAGGCAGCAGTGGGGAATATTGCACAATGGGCGCAAGCCTGATGCAGCCATGCCGCGTGTGTGAAGAAGGCCTTCGGGTTGTAAAGCACTTTCAGCGGGGAGGAAGGCGACAAGGTTAATAACCTTGTTGATTGACGTTACCCGCAGAAGAAGCACCGGCTAACTCCGTGCCAGCAGCCGCGGTAATACGGAGGGTGCGAGCGTTAATCGGAATTACTGGGCGTAAAGCGTACGCAGGCGGTCTGTTAAGTCAGATGTGAAATCCCCGGGCTTAACCCGGGAACTGCATTTGAAACTGGCAGGCTAGAGTCTCGTAGAGGGGGGTAGAATTCCAGGTGTAGCGGTGAAATGCGTAGAGATCTGGAGGAATACCGGTGGCGAAGGCGGCCCCCTGGACGAAGACTGACGCTCAGGTACGAAAGCGTGGGGAGCAAACAGGATTAGATACCCTGGTAGTCCACGCTGTAAACGATGTCGATTTGAAGGTTGTGGCCTTGAGCCGTGGCTTTCGGAGCTAACGCGTTAAATCGACCGCCTGGGGAGTACGGCCGCAAGGTTAAAACTCAAATGAATTGACGGGGGCCCGCACAAGCGGTGGAGCATGTGGTTTAATTCGATGCAACGCGAAGAACCTTACCTACTCTTGACATCCAGAGAAGACTTCAGAGATGAGGTTGTGCCTTCGGGAACTCTGAGACAGGTGCTGCATGGCTGTCGTCAGCTCGTGTTGTGAAATGTTGGGTTAAGTCCCGCAACGAGCGCAACCCTTATCCTTTGTTGCCAGCACGTAATGGTGGGAACTCAAAGGAGACTGCCGGTGACAAACCGGAGGAAGGTGGGGATGACGTCAAGTCATCATGGCCCTTACGAGTAGGGCTACACACGTGCTACAATGGCGCATACAAAGAGAAGCGAACTCGCGAGAGTAAGCGGACCTCACAAAGTGCGTCGTAGTCCGGATTGGAGTCTGCAACTCGACTCCATGAAGTCGGAATCGCTAGTAATCGTGGATCAGAATGCCACGGTGAATACGTTCCCGGGCCTTGTACACACCGCCCGTCACACCATGGGAGTGGGTTGCAAAAGAAGTAGGTAGCTTAACCTTCGGGAGGGCGCTTACCACTTTGTGATTCATGACTGGGGTGAAGTCGTAACAAGGTAACCGTAGGGGAACCTGCGGTTGGATCACCTCCTTACCGAAATAGATACTAATTGTGTAGTGTCCACACAGATTGTCTGATAACTGTAATGAGCAAACAGCTCGTATGGTTTTTTTTGCGAAGCAGCACTGCTTCGTGATCCTATCTTTGTCCCCTTCGTCTAGTGGCCTAGGACACTGCCCTTTCACGGCGGTAACAGGGGTTCGAACCCCCTAGGGGACGCCATATCCCGCTGTCTATTTCAGAGCACACTCTTATGAGTATGCTGCGAAATACATGCTCTTTAACAATCCGGAACAAGCTGAAAATTTGAAAAAAACATGCTGAGCAAAATCAGTATGCGATTCTCTCAAAGCAAGCAAACCTAATAAGGTCGCCGTGTCGATGGCGCCCTTGTTGAGGGATGAGCGAGAAAGTCCCGGCCAAGGCGCACGGCGCGCAGCCAGCGGAGTGGACTGTATGTCCATGAGCATGGCGAGCACCGCGCAACACCGGCAGGGGCCTTTCGCAGCCATTCCGAAGACACTTTAGGGTTGTGAGGTTAAGTGAATAAGCGTACACGGTGGATGCCTAGGCAGTCAGAGGCGATGAAGGACGTGCTAATCCGCGAAATGCGCCGGTGAGCTGATATGAAGCGCTATCAGCCGGCGATGTCCGAATGGGGAAACCCAGTGCAATTCGTTGCACTATCATTACGTGAATCCATAGCGTATTGAGGCGAACCGGGGGAACTGAAACATCTCAGTACCCCGAGGAAAAGAAATCAACCGAGATTCCCCTAGTAGCGGCGAGCGAACGGGGAACAGCCCAGAGTCACCATCAGCATTTGCATCAGGAGAACGGTCTGGAAAGTCCGGCAACACAGGGTGATAGCCCCGTATCCGAAGGTGCAAGTGCTGTGAGCTCGATGAGTAGGGCGGGACACGTGATATCCTGTCTGAAGATGGGGGGACCATCCTCCAAGGCTAAATACTCCTGACTGACCGATAGTGAACCAGTACCGTGAGGGAAAGGCGAAAAGAACCCCGGCGAGGGGAGTGAAATAGAACCTGAAACCGTGTACGTACAAGCAGTGGGAGCCTTGATTTATCAGGGTGACTGCGTACCTTTTGTATAATGGGTCAGCGACTTATATTCTGTAGCAAGGTTAACCGAATAGGGGAGCCGTAGGGAAACCGAGTCTTAACTGGGCGTTAAGTTGCAGGGTATAGACCCGAAACCCGGTGATCTAGCCATGGGCAGGTTGAAGGTTGGGTAACACTAACTGGAGGACCGAACCGACTAATGTTGAAAAATTAGCGGATGACTTGTGGCTGGGGGTGAAAGGCCAATCAAACCGGGAGATAGCTGGTTCTCCCCGAAAGCTATTTAGGTAGCGCCTCGTGAATTCATCTTCGGGGGTAGAGCACTGTTTCGGCTAGGGGTCCACCCCGGATTACCAACCCGATGCAAACTGCGAATACCGAAGAATGTTACCACGGGAGACACACGGCGGGTGCTAACGTCCGTCGTGAAGAGGGAAACAACCCAGACCGCCAGCTAAGGTCCCAAAGTCATGGTTAAGTGGGAAACGATGTGGGAAGGCATAGACAGCCAGGATGTTGGCTTAGAAGCAGCCATCATTTAAAGAAAGCGTAATAGCTCACTGGTCGAGTCGGCCTGCGCGGAAGATGTAACGGGGCTAAACCATGCACCGAAGCTGCGGCAGCGGACATATCACTTAAGACAATTGTACGGAAAACGATTGACGGAGCGCAGCGACGTCAATGCGTTCATCACGTCGAGTTGGCTTAAGGATATGTCCGTTGGGTAGGGGAGCGTTCTGTAAGCCTGCGAAGGTGGCCTGTGAGGGCTGCTGGAGGTATCAGAAGTGCGAATGCTGACATAAGTAACGATAAAGCGGGTGAAAAGCCCGCTCGCCGGAAGACCAAGGGTTCCTGTCCAACGTTAATCGGGGCAGGGTGAGTCGACCCCTAAGGCGAGGCCGAAAGGCGTAGTCGATGGGAAACAGGTTAATATTCCTGTACTGGGTGTGACTGCGAAGGGGGGACGGAGAAAGCTAGGTTCGCCGGGCGACGGTTGTCCCGGTTTAAGCGTGAAGGTGGAAAGAGCAGGTAAATCCGCTTTTTCATTCAACACTGAGGCGTGATAACGAGCCACTACGGTGGTGAAGGAATTGATGCTACGCTTCCAGGAAAAGCCTCTAAGCTCCAGGTCACATCGAATCGTACCCCAAACCGACACAGGTGGTCAGGTAGAGAATACCAAGGCGCTTGAGAGAACTCGGGTGAAGGAACTAGGCAAAATGGTGCCGTAACTTCGGGAGAAGGCACGCTGGCATTAGGTGGAGGGACTTGCTCCCCGAGCTGAAGCCAGTCGCAGATACCAGCTGGCTGCAACTGTTTATTAAAAACACAGCACTGTGCAAACACGAAAGTGGACGTATACGGTGTGACGCCTGCCCGGTGCCGGAAGGTTAATTGATGGGGTTATCCGTAAGGAGAAGCTCTTGATCGAAGCCCCGGTAAACGGCGGCCGTAACTATAACGGTCCTAAGGTAGCGAAATTCCTTGTCGGGTAAGTTCCGACCTGCACGAATGGCGTAATGATGGCCAGGCTGTCTCCACCCGAGACTCAGTGAAATTGAACTCGCTGTGAAGATGCAGTGTACCCGCGGCAAGACGGAAAGACCCCGTGAACCTTTACTATAGCTTGACACTGAACATTGAGCCTTGATGTGTAGGATAGGTGGGAGGCTTTGAAGTGTGGACGCCAGTCTGCATGGAGCCAACCTTGAAATACCACCCTTTAATGTTTGATGTTCTAACTCCGGCCCGTAATCCGGGTCGAGGACAGTGTCTGGTGGGTAGTTTGACTGGGGCGGTCTCCTCCTAAAGAGTAACGGAGGAGCACGAAGGTTAGCTAATCACGGTCGGACATCGTGAGGTTAGTGCAAAGGCATAAGCTAGCTTGACTGCGAGAGTGACGGCTCGAGCAGGTGCGAAAGCAGGTCTTAGTGATCCGGTGGTTCTGAATGGAAGGGCCATCGCTCAACGGATAAAAGGTACTCCGGGGATAACAGGCTGATACCGCCCAAGAGTTCATATCGACGGCGGTGTTTGGCACCTCGATGTCGGCTCATCACATCCTGGGGCTGAAGTAGGTCCCAAGGGTATGGCTGTTCGCCATTTAAAGTGGTACGCGAGCTGGGTTTAGAACGTCGTGAGACAGTTCGGTCCCTATCTGCCGTGGGCGTTGGAAGATTGAGAGGGGCTGCTCCTAGTACGAGAGGACCGGAGTGGACGCACCACTGGTGTTCGGGTTGTCATGCCAATGGCATTGCCCGGTAGCTACGTGCGGAAGAGATAACCGCTGAAAGCATCTAAGCGGGAAACTTGCCTCGAGATGAGTCTTCCCTGTGGCTTTAAGCCACCTGAAGGGACGTTAAAGACGATGACGTTGATAGGTCGGGTGTGTAAGCGCAGCGATGCGTTGAGCTAACCGATACTAATGACCCGTGAGGCTTAACCTTACAACACCTAAAGTGTTTGACGCGAAGAGAGCGTCGCCCCAAGGGGCGGCGAGAGAATTTTCAGCTTGTAACGGAAAGTATTAAACACAACCGGTCGAGATATTGACGGGTTGTCAACAACGCGGAGCGTTGGCCTTGCACAGGGGAAATGACAAAATCGCCGGGAGCGATTTTGTACAGCGCACAGCGCTGGCCCGCAGGGCGAGTCTCAGGATGAGACGAGAAATTTGCCTGGCGGCACTAGCGCGGTGGTCCCACCTGACCCCATGCCGAACTCAGTAGTGAAACGCCGTAGCGCCGATGGTAGTGTGGGGTCTCCCCATGCGAGAGTAGGGAACTGCCAGGCATCCATTAAGACCAATACCTTGAGCGAAGCGAGAGGCGTTGTGAAGTAACCCTGGCAGTTCGCTACTCGAGTCAGAGAGCAGGACAACAGGCGGAGCCTGTTGAACGCCGCTTGCGGCGGCCCGAAGGGGGCCTGACGCAGTCAGGCATCAACTGCCAGGCATCCATTAAGACCAATACCTTGAGCGAAGCGAAAGGCGTTGGTCAAGCACCGCAAACGGTTTTAACAGGCGTTGACCCCGCAAATGTTATGTTTGGGTGTAGTACCGAATCGTGGTGCGGTAGTTCAGTCGGTTAGAATACCGGCCTGTCACGCCGGGGGTCGCGGGTTCGAGTCCCGTCCGCACCGCCACCCTAAATAAGGCCCTGAACATATGTTCAGGGTTTTTTTTATGCCTGATGTTACCCCTGCTATCTCACGACAAATATTTTCCCTTCCTCACGCACCATCCCCGCTGGGCAAACTCCAGGGTAAAATCATTATTTATCATAGATCTTTGACTAATTAATGCGGCCCATTAATAACAGGCAAATCGTTAGGCGGCGGGGCAAACAGGCGCATGGCCCCGGTTAAAACAAATTTTATGGTACAATGAGTGAAACCGATGCCGTATTGTGCTTCGGCGTTGAATTTAAAAATTAAACATTCTATAAAAGATCATGATCGTAACAATGTCTGTGGATAAAAAATAGCTGTCCAAATGAATCCATTAATCATGACACAGACGCAAAAGAAACAGTTAAATAGGCGGTAACCGTGGCAAAAAAAACATATTCAGTCAGGTATGTTGCGGGACAGCCGGTTGAGCGTATTTTCCCCCCACTTGCCTTCAGTCGCCTTGGTCAAGCGTTGCCTCCCGGCGAGCCGTTGCCGGGATCCAAGCTATTGCGGGTAATGGTCTGGAACATCTACAAACAGCAGCGTGCTGATTGGCTCTCCGTGCTGCAAGGGTTCGGCAAGGATGCCCAACTGGTATTATTGCAGGAGGCACAAACCACGCCGGAGCTGGTGAGGTTTGCTACATCAAATTATCTGGCGACCGACCAGGTGCCGGCACTGATATTTCCGCAGCATCCGTCGGGTGTCATGACATTGTCCGCGGCACATCCGGTTTATTGTTGCCCGCTGCGCGAGCGGGAACCGCTGCTGCGTTTGGCGAAATCCGCCCTGGTCACCGTTTATCCCCTGTATGACGGGCAACTGATGATGGTGGTCAATATCCATGCGGTTAACTTCAGCCTGGGCGTGGACGTCTACAGCAAGCAGCTGGGGCCGATTGGCGAGCAAATCCTGAATCATCAGGGACCGGTGATCATGGCGGGTGATTTTAATGCCTGGAGCCGGCAGCGGATTACGGCTTTATACCGTTTTGCCGATCGGATGACGTTGCGCGAAGTGAAGTTTATCGACGATCAGCGCCGCCGCGCTTTTGGCCGTCCGCTGGATTTTGTGTTTTACCGGGGGCTGAAAGTCACCGAGGCATCGGTACTGGTCACGCAGGCCTCGGATCATAATCCGCTGCTGGTTGAGTTTGAACCCCATAAGCGCACCGATAAATTGGTGCCGGAAACCAAAATCGTCGGAATACCGAATGCCGGTTAGGTGAGCGGGGCATGATCCAGGCATAAAAAAAACAAGCACCGCGGTGCTTGTTTTTTTATGTGCCGTAACCCGTCAGGAGTCGGTGGCTTTGCCGTTGACAAACAACGTCAGCTTCAGGCCTGGCTGCAAGGTGCCGGCATTATCCAGCGCGCCGTTCCAGCGCTTGACGTCCTGTATATCGACACCGTGCCGTTTGGCAATGCTGGACAAGGAATCACCCTTACGTACCCGGTAGGTGATGCTGCCGCCGTTATTGGCCACCGGCAGCGCCTGTCCGGCTTTGCCGCCGAGGCTATTGTCCGCCACCTGCAACGTTTGCCCGACTTTCAGGCTGCTGCTGGTACGCAGGTTGTTCCATTTCAACAAGTCGCTCGCCTTCACATTCAGACGTTTGGCAATGCCCGACAAGGTATCTCCGGAACGTACCTGGTATTTCGCGCCGCTGACTGCCGTATCCGCCAACTGGGTGGATTGCTGCACCGCTGCGATGTCGCCTACCGCCAGCGAATCCCTCAGCTGTGTGGCGTGGGCTTTGGGCAACATAATGTAATGCGGGCCGTTTGGCGCGGTTACGTTACGCTTGTAGCCGGTATTGAAGCTTTTCAGCTTCGTTAACGACAAACCCGACATTTCCGCCGCCTGGCTCAAACCTATTTGCTGACCCACTTCTACGCGCGCTAAAGCGCGGTCGTCATTGCTTTTCGGCAGGACAACGCCGTATTGTTTGCTATTCTTAATAATATTACTAAGCGCAAGCATTTTCGGCACATAGATAGTGGTCTCGCGCGGCAATGACAGTGCCCAAAAATCGGTGGGTTTCCCCTTCGCTTTATTGGATTTCATCGCCTGAATGACCCGTCCTTCACCGCTGTTATAAGCAGCAATCGTCAACAACCAATCGCCGTCGAACATGCGATTGAGACGTTGCATCATATCAAGTGCAGCGGTGGTGGACGCGACGACATCGCGACGACCGTCATACCATTGGTTTTGCTTTAGGCCATAATTCCTGCCAGTTGTGGGCACAATCTGCCAAAGGCCAGCCGCGTTTGAGGCGGATGTTGCCTTAGGGTCAAAAGCGCTCTCCACTATGGGTAGCAGTACCAGTTCCATCGGCATTTTTCGTTGCTTAATCTGCTCGACAATCCAGTACATGTACGGCTCTGCCCGTAATGTTACATCGTGGAGATAGCTCTTATTACTTAAATAACGCTTTTTTTGCTCGCGGATCCGGGCGTTTTCCGGTATCTGCATCTTCAGCTCGTCGCTAATGAAGTTCCACAAATCAGGCTGCGCGAGGCTTGAATCTCCAAGCCATCGCGCCGAGATCGCTCGGCCGTCTGTGTACTTTCCTGCTTCACCTTGACCTGCCGAAGAAACACTCTGTGCATGCTGTTCGGGAGGTGAGTCGGCCGACCTGGACGACTGACAACCCACGAGCAAGACCGAGGCGATTAAGATCGCATGAGTCTTCATTCTGTATGTCAATAGTTGCTTAAAAGACAAGCAATAATACTTTGAACATTCAGACATTACAACCTAAACCTTCAGAAATGATCCTTCTTCTCCCGTAATAAGGCAAAAATACGCCATTCCTCGTGCAGTGCATGATGTGGGTCTAACTTTCTTTGTAAATCAATGTCATGGCAACGTAAGAATAGGTTAATTTTACCCTCTAAATGTAGTTTTGAGGGCAGGCTGGCTTGGTTTTTTGCCCGTAACTGCTTAATTTCACGCTCATAAGCGGCGATCGTTGTATCTTCGGGTAATATCGACCGCGCAAAGGCCAGATTGGCTAAAGTATACTCATGCGCGGCGCAGAGCAATGTCTCGGGTGGTAGTTGTTTAACTTTTTGAAAAGACTCATACATTTGCTTTGGCGTGCCTTCGAATAAACGCCCGCAGCCGGCGGAAAATACCGTGTCGCCACAAAATAAATAGGGCGCGCTATAAAATCCGATATGTCCTAATGTGTGGCCGGGCAAGGCCAGCACGGAAAAGGACATATTAAGCGCTTCCACCCGATCGTTTTCCCCGACAATATGGTCGGCGCCCTTGGCGGCGGTCTCCTGCGGTCCATAGACCGGGACATCGAAATGCCGGCGCAGCTCCGGCACGCCGCCCACATGATCCTGGTGGTGATGGGTTAAAAAGATAGCTTTCAGCGTCAGGCGCCTGGCGGTCAGTTCAGCGATGACCTGCGCCGACTCGCCGGGGTCGACGATAATGCATTCCTGGGCGTCGTTATGCAAAAGCCAAATGTAATTATCCGCAAACGCGGGAATACTGATAAGATTCATTGATCACCTCTGTTCATTTTTTCTTATGGCACTTAGAAGATAGTCAAACATGAAACCAGCGCAAATTACGCAGCCTATCATCGCGCCAACCTCATGGGATGACCTCCCATACGGAGCTAACTACCGTCGGGCGCTGGAGACCAGCCTGTTGCCCTGGTGGCCCAAATTATTCGGTTTTCATCTCATTAAAATAGGCGCGCTCAGCGGGGACATCGATACCAGTGAATGCGCTATTTCACATCAGGTCAATGTCGGCATCAAAGGTGATAACCTGGACGTCATCGCCGATCCCTTTCAATTGCCGTTCGCCAACAAATCCACCGACGCCTGCCTGCTGGCCCACACGCTGTCCTACACCTCGGATCCGCACCGTCTGCTGCGGGAAATCGACCGGGTGTTGATTGATGACGGCTGGCTGATCATTACCACGTTCAACCCGGTGAGTCTGCTGGGCATCGGCAAACTCTGCCCAATCGTGCAGCGCCGGCAGCCCTATCGCAGCCGGATGTATACCCAGATGCGGTTACTGGACTGGCTTAGCGTGCTGAATTTTGAAGTGATGCACCGTTCGCGTTTCCAGGTGCTGCCGTGGCGTCGCCGGGGCGGGCGTCTGTTGAGCGAGCATCTGCCCGCTATTGGATGCCTGAGCATGATTGTCGCGCGCAAACGTACCTTCCCGCTCACGCTCAATCCCCTGAAAAGCAAAACCCTCAAGGCGTCGCTCCGGCGCACGGTAGGCGCCGCCAGCCGGAGCAACTGATGCGCCCGCTATTTTTCCGGCTGGTAACCGATATCGTCGAACGCCGGATTGCACGCCGCGCTGCGGGCAAGCTCGTCGCAGCGTTCGTTTTCCGGATGGCCGGCATGGCCCTTTACCCAATCCCAGCGCAGGACATGGGTTTGGATAGCTAAATCCAGCCGCTGCCACAGATCAACATTTTTGACCGGTTTCTTTTCGGCAGTTTTCCAGCCGCGCTTTTTCCAGTTATGAATCCATTGGGTAATGCCCTGGCGTACATACTGGCTATCGGTGCTGATAACCACTTCGCAGGGGTCTTTAAGCGCCTCCAGCGCGACAATGGCCGCCATGAGTTCCATGCGGTTGTTGGTGGTAAGCCGGTAACCGGCGCTGAATATTTTTTCATGCTGCTTATAGCGCAGTATGGCACCGTATCCGCCCGGGCCGGGATTGCCCAGACAAGATCCATCGGTGAAAATTTCTACCTGTTTCTGCATCTCTGGTAGACTACCTTCATGTTAAAAAAACCAAGTCTGACATAAATGAACGCAACGGGCACTGGAATTACGCGCCAGATTGTTCTGGATACTGAAACCACCGGTATGAACAAACTGGGGGTTCATTACGAAGGTCATAAGATCATCGAGATCGGCGCGGTCGAGGTCATCAACCGTCGGCTTACCGGCAGGCACTTCCATGTTTACCTGAAGCCGGATCGGCTGGTCGACCCGGAAGCCTATAATATCCATGGCATCAGCGATGAATTCCTGGCGGATAAACCCACGTTTGCGCAGGTGGCGGACGAATTTATCGAGTTTATCCGCGGCGGCGAGCTGGTCATCCATAACGCGCCCTTCGATATCGGCTTTATGGATTACGAGTTCGGCAAGCTTAACCGCGGCATTGGCAAAACCGATACCTTCTGTAAAGTCACCGATAGCCTGTTCCTGGCGCGTAAACTCTTCCCGGGCAAACGCAACAGCCTGGATGCGCTTTGCGATCGTTATTTGATCGATAATACCAAGCGTACCCTGCACGGCGCCTTGCTTGACGCCGAAATCCTGGCGGAAGTGTACCTGGCCATGACCGGTGGGCAGACGTCGATGCGTTTTTCCATGGAAGGGGAGAGCGGGCGACGCAACGCTGACGGCGGCGAGAATATTCAGCGGGTGGTGCGCGCGCAGTCGCAGCTAAAGGTTATTTATGCCAGCGAGGAAGAAATGGCAGCCCATGAATCACGGCTCGACCTGGTGAAGAAAAAGGGCGGCAGCTGTTTGTGGCGACCGGAAAGCGAAGAGCAAACACACTGATATCCCCTATTCCGGCTGAATAAACAACGTTATGTCCAAATAATCGCCAAACAACATATTGCCGGGTGAAAAGCATTGACGGCGACCGGCGCTGACCGTACTATTCGCCTCGCTTTCCCGACAAAGCACATGTGCGGTGTGGTAGTTCAGTCGGTTAGAATACCGGCCTGTCACGCCGGGGGTCGCGGGTTCGAGTCCCGTCCACACCGCCAACTAATTCCCAATGGGCTGCTGCGTTTACGCTGCGGCCCATGTTGTTTTTTAACACCCTTGGCGAGCGCGCGGCGTGTTTCTGGTTAACCTCTTTTGCGATAGCGCGGCGTGTTTCAGGCGCCGCGCGATGTCACGATAATAGTCCAGGCGCCCGTCAGCCTGCGTATTGGGCAATGCCGTTGCCAAACGACCAATTCTCTTTCTTTACTTCGATAAGATTAATAAACACATCCTCGGGCGATACGCCCAGCGCCTCGCGCAGTCCACCGGCAATGGTTTTGTAGAGCGATTTTTTCTGCTCGATGCTGCGGCCCTCATTCAGGGTAATCTGGATGATGACCAGCTTATCCGTACGGTTAATGCCGAGGTAACCGGCATCATAAATAAAATGATCGCCGTCGTGCTCGCCGAGAATCTGGAAATTATCATGTTCGGGCACATTGATGGCGCTTTTCATCGCCTGATAAACGACTTTACCCACCCGGCCAATATAGGTCGGGTCGGGATTTTTCTTGATATCGATACGAACCAGCGGCATAACGTTCACTCCACGGCAAAATTGAAGAATATCCGGCCATCCGATTATCCATGGCCGCGAATGCAGCAATAGTAGGGTATGACCCCACGCCATGCAAGAGCACGTTCCCCGGAGGGTATACCGGCAGTGCCGTAGCGGATGGCGGGTGGGCAGGCGGTGGTATTTCTGCTGGTGAGAGAACTATCCGCGCCTTTTTGCAGACTAAACTTAGACACCGGATCTTTAAAAGGAACTGATCATGAGTGAAGCGACCGACAAAAAAAGTTTTTCGTTTAATAAAAACTATCCGCGCGACCTGATCGGTTATGCCGGCAAGCCTCCTCACGCCGCCTGGCCGGAACAGGCCCGCATAGCAGTGCAGTTCGTGCTGAATTACGAAGAAGGTTCCGAAAACAGCGTATTGCATGGCGATACGGGATCCGAGCAGTTTCTGTCGGATATTATCGGCGCGGCAAGCTACCCCGAGCGCCATATGTCCATGGAATCTTTATATGAGTACGGATCCCGTGCCGGTTTCTGGCGCATCCAGCAGGAGTTTGAACGGCGCGGGTTGCCGCTGACCGTGTTCGGCGTAGCTATGGCGTTGGCGCGTAATCCCGCGGTGGTCGAGGCCATCAAAGGCGCGGGTTACGATGTGGTCAGCCATGGCTGGCGCTGGCTGCATTATCAGGGGATGGACGCCAAAACCGAGCGCCAGCATATGCAGCAGGCGATAGACACGTTAACCGAACTGTTCGGCAAGACGCCGCTGGGCTGGTATACCGGTCGCGATAGTCCCAATACCCGCAGGCTGGTGGTGGAACATGGCGGCATTCTCTACGACAGCGATTATTATGGCGACGACTTGCCCTTTTGGACTCAGGTGGCCTGTACGGACGGCTCGGTAAAACCGCATCTGATCATCCCTTATACCCTCGAGGCGAACGATATGCGGTTTAACACGCCGCAGGGATTTAACAGCGGCGAGCAATTTTTCACTTATCTTAAAGACAGCTTTGACGTGTTGTACGCGGAAGGGGAAACGTCGCCGAAAATGATGTCGGTGGGGATGCATTGCCGGATACTCGGGCGGCCAGGACGTTTCCGCGCCCTGCAGCGTTTCCTGGATTATGTGCAGCAGCATGAGCGGGTCTGGATTTGCCGCCGGCAGGACATCGCCGATCACTGGATAACCCATCATCCTTTCGCGGCCGGGCATGCCGCGCCGGAAGATAAACCGGCCTGAAATCCCTCCCGCGCGCTCTCGACCGGCCAAGCGCGGGGAGGGCCGTTTCAGCTCATCTGGCTGATATGCGCGGCGACAATGCGCCAGCCGCAGGCCAGTTTGACCCAGGTCTGGGTTTGACGACCGATCTTATCGTTGCCAGAGCGGGTAAATTCGGTGCAGGCCACCGCCAAATCATCGCCAAAGGTGGTGATGGCCGTATTTTGCAACACCCGATCCAGGCCCGCCGGCGACCGCGCCGCCCGGAAAGCCTGGATGGCCTCGATACCGTAAAGGTTTTCACCGGCGCCGTACCTGACGGTGCGGGGATCGTGCCAGAACAGCTCGTCGAGCGTGGCGACATCATTCGTGATCAGCGCTTGTTCATATTGGTAAAAGGCGGCGTTAACTTCCGCCAGGATGGCCGGACGATCGATATATTCACTTTTCATGCTGCGTTTACTCTTGCTATGGTCACGTTGACAATGCCGCGCTGCTCCGGTGCCCAGGGGTAGCGGCTAGAGTAACATTGCCGGGGTCCGCCGGTATCATTATCTTTACTCAATGCTGGATTAAGCAAGAGACGTTCCAATATAACGGCGGGGCACGGCCCGGGCGGGCGCAGACGCACGCCAATGGTGCGCCGGTGAATGAGGTTTTTTGGTGCGCGGGTGAGTGATGTTGCGCTGTAATGGTGCGTTGCCTGCCGGAGAGAATGCCGTTGCGTCGCCACCCCTTTATATTTCGCGCATCGTGCCCGGCGCATTATGCAGGCTATGGCGCGCAAATGCCGGCAATCCACCGTGGCCGCACCATGGCACGGCAGTTGCACAGGGCAGTTGCATAAGGCAGTTGCAGTAGTTATCGCCATCCAGGCAAGCGTTACGGTTCAGGCGCATTCTTTATGCCGCTCATCCGCCCCGGCGCGGTGCGCCGGCCTGCGAAGCGGCGGGCTGTGCCGGACGGCGATCATCTCTTTATTGTTCCGCGTCGATACAGGGTCGCGGCCCAGCGTGGGACTGACAACCGGCAGAGGAGACGGCCTATGACGCTTGATGAATTTAATCAGGCCCCGCAGTCGGCGGCGGCGGAGCTCCTGCTCGCCTGCGCGGCTATCCCCGCCTGGGCCGGGAAAATCGTGGCGGCCAGGCCGTTTACCTGCGTGGATCAGCTGCTGGCGTTTGCCGGTGAGCTGGCGCTGGCCTGGCGCGCGGAACAGGTGGACCTTGCCCAGGCGCATCATCCCCGTATCGGTGAACGCCCCGGCGGCGATAGTGCCGGCGCCGGACATTCCCTGCGCGAGCAGGCGGGGGTCGATCCTGCCGACGCGCGTCTGGCCGCCGATTTGCGGGAGGGCAACCGGCGCTACGAACAACGCTTCGGGCAGGTGTTCCTGATCCGCGCCGCCGGGCGCAGCGGTCATGAAATCCTGGCGAACCTGCGCCGCCGCCTGGATAATAGCCCCGAAGAGGAAACGCGCGAAACCGCGCTGCAGTTAAGGGAAATCGCCCTGCTACGTTTGCGCAAGGAGCTGGAGGAATGTTGATGACCGGTTGCAAGATTACCACCCATATCCTGGATACCTCACGGGGCACGCCGGCGGTACAGGTGAAGGTGAAGCTGGAAAGGGAAAAGTATTTCACATGGGAGGCGATCGCGCGGGGATTAACCGACAGCGACGGCCGGCTCACCACGCTAACGCCCGACGGCATACCGCCGGGACATTACCGGCTTAGCGCGGCATTCGGCGCCTGGTTTGCCCAACAGGGCATTAGCGCCTTATACGGCTCGGCAATAATCGATTTTTTTGTGCGCGAAGAGCAGGACCATCTGCATTTACCCCTGCTGATCAATCCCTACGGCTGGTCCACCTACCAGGGCAGTTAAGCCAGGCCGGCGGCACCGGGCGCGGGCGCATCAAGCGTAAAGCTATCGGCGTCGAGCCAGGCGGGAAACGCCGCGCGATACTCGCGCAGGCTGGCGAGGGATAGAGTGGCATCCAGGCGCTCGGCCCGCCCCGGCCCGCCCTGGGCCAGCACGTTACCCGCCGGGTCAATAATCATGCTGTCGCCGCTGTACTGATGACCGTTGCCGTCGGTGCCGACGCGGTTGCAGCCCGCGACATAGGCCTGGTTCTCGATGGCGCGGGCCGCCAGCAGGGTTTGCCAGTGAGACGCGCGCGGCGCCGGCCAGTTGGCGACATACAGCGCCAGATCGTAATCCTGGCGGTTGCGCGACCATGCCGGAAAGCGCAGGTCATAACAAACCTGCGGCAGGATGCGCCAGCCGCGCCAGTCCACCACCACCCGCTTTTGCCCGGCCTGGTAGTGATGATGCTCATCCGCCATGCGAAACAGATGGCGTTTATCATAAAGATGAACCCGACCCTGCGGTTCCACCAGCAAAAAGCGGTTCACCGCGCCCTCCGGCGTGCCGATGGCCGCGCTGCCGCCGATCATGGCGCCGGTGGCGTCGGCCCATTGTTGCAGCCACGCCACCACCCGGCCCTGCGGCAGCGCGCGGCCGGCCGCTTCCATGGCGAAGCCGGTGGTGAACATTTCCGGCAGGATAATCAGATCGCGTCCCTGGGCTTCGGCCAGCAGGCCGTCGAAATGAGCCAGGTTAGCCTCGCCGTCCATCCAGGCCAGAGGCTGTTGCAACAGGCTGATATTCAAAGTTGACATAAACGCTCCGCGGCGGCATCAAGGGTGGCATCCTGTTTGGCAAAACACAGCCGGATCAGTTTGTGGGCAAAGGGTTCGGCGCAGAACACCGACAAGGGAATGGCGGCAACGCCGACGTTCACGGTGAGCCACCGGCAGAACGCCACATCATCCATATCCGAGACCGCGCTATAGTCGGCCAGCAGGAAATAGGTGCCCTCGCAGGGCAACAACTCCAGCCGGCTCGGCGCCAGCGCCTGCACCAGGTGATCGCGCCGGTCGCGGTAAAACGCGGGCAACTGTCGCCAATGTTGCGGCTCGTCGCGCAGCATATCGGCCAGCGCCAGCTGCGCCGGGGTATTGACGGCAAAGGTCAGGTACTGATGAATCTTACGTACTTCGGCGCTGAGCGCCGCCGGAGCCACGCAATAACCCACCTTCCAGCCGGTCATATGGTAGGTTTTACCGAATGACGAGACGGCAATGGCGCGCTGGCGCAGCTCGGGGTGCGTCAGCACGCTGGCATGGCCGCCGGCGGCAAAACAGATATGTTCATACACCTCGTCGCTGAGCACATAGATTTCCCGCCCGGCGATGGCCTGCCAAAGCGCGGTGAAATCGTCGTCCCGCCATACAGTGGCGGAGGGATTATGCGGCGTATTCAGGATCACCAGGCGGGTGCGATCGTTAAGCTGCGCGCCAAACGCCGCCCAGTCGACGCGAAACGACGGCGGCGTAAGCGCAATGTGCCGGGTCACGCCGCCGGCCAGGGTGACCGCCGGGGCGTAGCTGTCATAGCTGGGATCAAAGCAGATCACTTCATCACCGGCGCGCACCAGGGCGCTGATGGCGGCGAACAGGGCTTCCGTGGCCCCGGCGGTGACCGTAACCTCCTGATCCTGGTCTGGCCGCCAGCCGTACAGTTGTTCGGTTTTATCGGCAATCGCCGCACGCAGCGCAGGCACGCCGGTCATCGGCGCATATTGATTAGACCCTTGGGCCACATGGTACGCCAGCCGCGCCTTAAGATGTTCCGGGCCGTCAAAATCCGGAAACCCCTGCGAGAGGTTGATGGCCTGGTGCTGCTGCGCCAGCGCGCTCATCTGGGTGAAAATAGTGGTGCCCAAGGCGGGGAGTTTGCTTTGCGGAACGTAGATGCTGCTCATGGCTAATTACCACTCTTAAAAGCCGGTTTTTACCTCAATATAACACGCTCAGCATAATTAACAATCGGGACGTTTAGATGGTTAAACGGCTAAATCCGCCGTTGGGCGAGTTTTATATCGCAGCACCTAAACGGCGCAAAAGCGATAACATACTCTCACTCTTCTGTTTTTGGCCCGATGACATTTCAGTCGGTCAAAACGACTGAATTAATAGGACAAATTTTTTCGGCAGCATGCGGTGCTTAAAAAGGCCACTATAATTGCTTCTTTGAACCGCAACGGAATGAGAGACAGATGATTAACGCAAAAAGAATCGCAGCACCCCTGGTTATCGGCTTTGGGCTGCTTTCCGGTTTTGCCCAGGCGGCGACCCAGACCTATGCCATGGATCCCGCGCACACCTCAGTGGTGTTCTCCTGGAACCATTTTGGCTTTTCCAATCCGACCGCTGATTTTTCAAACGTTACCGGTAATATTCATCTCGATGATGCCGACATCGCCCGTTCGACGGTGGATGTATCTATTCCGGTTGCCACGGTGGATACCCACGTCAAGGCGCTGACGGACGATTTCAAGGGTAAGGACTATTTCGATCTGGCCGCTTACCCCCTGGCCACGTTCCGCAGCACAAAAATCGTCAGCGAGGGCGGCAATAAATATAAAGTTTACGGTGAACTGAAAATTAAAAATATCACCAAACCGGTGATCCTGGACGCGGTGCTGAACAAAAAAGGCGAGCATCCGATGGCGAAAAAACAAGCGGTCGGGTTTAATGCCACCACCACCATCAAGCGCTCTGATTTTGCCATGGACAAATATGTGCCTATGGTCAGCGACGCCGTGGCTATCAGCATTTCCACCGAGGCCCTGGTGAAGTAACGGTCATGGCGTGAATGCAACCCCACCGGCCGGCGCCAGGCCCGCCGGTCGGCGTCTCCGCCGCCGTTGCTTTTTGCGGCATCACCATTCCATCCTGGCTCTAAACTGCAAATTCCATGTGGTAACGCAAGGGCACGGGATTAACTTCGCTTCTCGTGGTTTAGCCGATCCGGTAAACTGATGGCTGGGATAACGATTAAATTAGCCAGCCTATACCGAGGGAACCATGTATCAGGACTTGATTCGTAGTGAACTTAACGAAGCGGCGGCAACGCTTGCCAAATTTCTCAGCGACGATCGCCATCTGCAGTCGATAGAAGACGCCGCCATCATGATTGCCGATTCTTTTAAAGCCGGCGGCAAGGTGCTCTCCTGCGGCAACGGCGGTTCCCATTGCGACGCCATGCATTTCGCCGAGGAACTGACCGGCCGTTATCGCGATAACCGCCCGGCGTATCCGGCCATCGCCATTTCCGATCCCAGCCACCTGTCCTGCGTCAGCAATGATTTTGGCTACGACTTTGTCTTTTCACGTTACGTGGAAGCGCTGGGTAATAAAGGCGATGTCCTGCTGGGCATCTCCACGTCCGGCAATTCGGCCAATATCATCCGCGCCGTGGCGGCGGCCCGCGCCAAAGGCATGAAAGTCATCGTGCTCACCGGCAAGGACGGCGGCAAGATGGCCGGCACCGCCGACGTGGAAATCCGTGTGCCGCATTTCGGTTATGCCGATCGTATTCAGGAAATCCATATCAAGGCGATCCATATCCTGATCCAACTGATTGAAAAAGAGATGGCGGCGGGCGCGTAATTACGGCGTTCAGACGCCCTGGCATAGGAGACGGGTCATGTGCGAACTGCTCGGGATGAGTGCCAATGTACCGACGGACATTTGCTTCAGCTTTACCGGGTTAGTACAACGCGGCGGCCGTACGGGGCCGCACAAGGATGGCTGGGGTATCACCTTTTACGAGGGCATGGGCTGCCGGACCTTCAAGGATCCGTTGCCGAGTTTCAATTCGCCTATCGCCCGGCTGGTGCAGGATTATCCGATTAAATCCTGCGCGGTGGTGTCGCATATCCGCCAGGCCAACCGCGGTAAGGTGTCGTTGGAAAATACCCATCCGTTTACCCGCGAGCTGTGGGGACGCAACTGGACCTTCGCCCATAACGGCCAGCTGCGGGGGTTTCGCCAGTTGGATACCGGCTGTTATCGCCCGGTGGGGAAAACCGACAGCGAATATGCCTTTTGCTGGCTGCTGGCCCGGCTGGCGGCGCGCTATCCGCGCACCCCGGCTAACTGGCCGGCGGTATTTCGCTATATTGCGGTGCTTGCCGGCGAGCTGCGGCAAAAGGGCATCTTCAATATGTTGCTGTCGGACGGCCGTTTTGTGATGGGGTATTGTTCCACCAATCTGTATTGGATCACCCGGCGGGCGCCGTTTGGCAAGGCGACATTGCTTGACCAGGATGTGGAGATCGATTTCCAGCAGCAGACCACGCCAAACGACGTGGTCACCGTTATCGCCACGCAGCCGCTGACGGGGAATGAAACCTGGCACAAGATTGCGCCAGGGGAGAGCGTATTATTTCGTTTCGGAGAGCGCGAACTGTGAAATCACCGGGGTGCCGCTGTTTAACTGCAGCGGCGCGTTGATGGTGTATTGACCGTTGACGACCGCCACCGCCGGCGGCTGGTGGTAGCGGGCAAAATAGGCATAACCCGGTTCAAGTGAACGCCAGAAAGGATAATACGTCGAAAAACGGTGGCGCTGCAGGTTTGCCTCGGTCATCCGGAACGGGAAAATATGGATATTGACCTGGGCCTGTCCGTTTTGCAACGCGGCTTCCACATAATGATAAATTTCGGCGATATATCCATCGGTCATGGCATAACAGCCAATAGAACGGCAGTCGCCATGGATCATTAGCATCGCGCCGGAATAGCCTTGCGATTGATCGTAGGCGTTGGGAAAACCGATATTTATCGCCCGATAATAATGACTGTTCGGATTTAGGTTACGGTTGGTAATTGAATAAAACCCTTCCGGGCTTTTAAAATCCCCTTCCCGGCGTTTCGGACCCAGGCCGCCGGAGAAATTACAAATGCGGTAGCTGCCCAGCATGCGGTATTCATTACCCATTTTGGCATACAGTTCAAGCGTTCGTTCTTCTTTGAAGATCTGAATAAAAACCGGTGAGCCTAATAGTTGTGCTTTTAATTCTTTCGATACCTGCGTCTGCGCCTGCTCACTGGCATAACTGACGGACGTCATGGCCGGTATACAAAACAATATCGCAAACAACAGCGCGATTTTGCCCATTATCATTCCTGCGTAGTCAAAATAATAAAGATGCCGGGCAACGGGGCGTTGTCGGCGGACCCTTTAAAAAACGGCAAGTAAAACAACTAAAACAGCGACAAGATATCACTGCCTGTATATTTATCAAGATACGTTTTGTATAAATTCGTCGCCTTACTGTATACTTGTACAGTTAAGGGGGATAAATGCGTAAAATCATACATGTCGATATGGATTGCTTCTTCGCGGCGGTGGAAATGCGCGACGATCCGACTTTACGCGATATCCCCATCGCCATCGGCGGCCGGGCGGACCGGCGCGGGGTCATCAGCACCGCTAATTATCCGGCCCGGGTATTCGGCGTGCATAGCGCCATGTCGACCGCCATGGCGCTGAAACTCTGCCCGCATTTAAAACTGCTGCCCGGGCGCATGGCGGCCTACAAAGAAGCCTCGGAACATATCCGGCATATATTCAGCCAGTATACGCCGCTGATTGAACCGCTGTCGCTGGACGAAGCTTTCCTGGATGTGACGGACAGCCATCATCACAGCGGGTCGGCTACGCTGATGGCCCAGGCCATCCGCCGCCAGATTGCCGACGAGCTGAACCTTACCGCCTCGGCGGGCGTGGCGCCGGTAAAATTCTTAGCCAAGATTGCTTCGGACCTGAATAAGCCCAACGGACAGTATGTGATTACTCCCGGGGACGTGCCGGCTTTTCTGGCGCAGTTGCCGTTAGGCAAAATACCCGGCGTGGGTAAAGTCACCGCCAAAAAACTCGCCGACATGGGCTTAACGACCTGCCTGGATGTACAACGCTGTGACCTGGCGACGCTGCTGCGGCAGTTTGGTAAATTCGGCCGGGTGATCTGGGAGCGTTCACAGGGTATCGACGAACGGGAGGTCTCGTCCGATCGCCTGCGCAAATCCGTCGGCGTCGAGCGCACGCTGGCGGAAGATATCGTCGCCTGGGTGGAGTGCGAGGCCATTATCGAACAGCTTTATCCGGAACTGGAGCGACGCCTTGGCCGGGTCAGGCCGGATCTGCATATCGCCCGGCAGGGCATTAAGCTGAAGTTCGCCGATTTCCAGCAGACCACCCAGGAGCATGTCTGGCCGAAGCTGAACAAAGAGGATTTGCTGCATATTGCGCGGCAGGCCTGGGAGCAGCGGCGCGGCGATCGCGGCGTGCGGCTGGTGGGGCTGCATGTGACGTTATTGGATCCGCAAATCGAGCGTCAGCTCATGCTTAATTGGGAAGACGATTTGCGCCACCGGCCTCTTTCCTGAGGCGCGGGGGCGTTACGCTTTAGTGCTTTTCAGGAATGGCTTTCAGCAGCGCGGTAAGCAATATCCAGTATTGGCCGACGCTTTTAATATGCACCTGTTCATCCGGGGAGTGCGGTCCTGTAATGGTCGGCCCGATGGACACCATATCCATGCGCGGATAGGGTTTTTTAAACAGACCGCATTCAAGACCGGCGTGGATCACCTGGATATTGGGGGTTTTGTTAAACAGCTTCTGGTAGGTCTCGCGCACCAGATGCATCACCGGCGAATTGGCGTCCGGTTTCCAGCCCGGGTAGCTGCCCTTGGCGGCTGTTTCGGCGCCGGCCAACTGGCCCAGGGCGGTGAGCGTGCCCACCACCTCTTCCTTGCCGCTGTCGATAAGCGAGCGGATCAGGCAGCGAATCATCGCTTGATCCGTCGCCATCGAGACCACGCCGACGTTCAGCGAGGTTTCCACCACGCCTTTGACGTCGTCGCTCATGCGGATCACGCCGTTGGGCGTGGCGTTAAGCAGGGCGATAAACCGATCGCCGCAGGCTTTGGTCAGCGCCTGCGCGTCCGACGTCGCCGGCTCAATCTCAATCGCCAGTTTCTTTTCAACCGCCGCCAGTTCGGCCTTGATGACCGCAAGGTATTCCTGCGCCAGGGCGTTCAGGCTCTCGGCGTTTTCCTGCGGCAGGGCGAGGGTGGCAAAGGCCTCGCGCGGAATGGCGTTACGCAGCGTGCCGCCGTTAAGATCCAGCAGGCGGATATCCAGCTTTTGCGCGTGCCGGGACAGGAAACGGGCCAGCAGTTTATTGGCGTTGCCCAGTCCCAGGTGGATATCGCCGCCGGAATGGCCGCCTTTCAGTCCTTTAACGGTCAGCTTGAGGATCTGGTAGCCGGCCGGCACCGCCTCGCGCTCAAGGGGCAGGACGGTTTTAAAATCAACCCCGCCGGCGCAGCCCATATAGATTTCGCCTTCTTCCTCGGAATCGGTATTGATCAGGATCTCGGCCTGCAGCCAGCCCGGCTGTAAACCAAAGGCGCCCGCCATGCCGGTTTCCTCGGTCATGGTCAGCAACACTTCCAGCGGGCCGTGCTGCACACTGTCGTCGGCCAGCACCGCCAGCGCGGAGGCCATGCCGATACCGTTATCGGCGCCGAGCGTGGTGCCGCGCGCCTTGACCCAGTCGCCGTCGACATAAGGCTGGATGGGATCGGTGGTAAAATCATGGATGGTATCGCTGTTTTTCTGCGGCACCATATCCAGATGCGCCTGCAGCACCACCGGCTGGCGTTTCTCATACCCCGGCGTGGCGGGCTTGCGCAGCAGGACATTGCCGACCGCGTCGCGCTCCCCATGCAAGCCTTTTTCCTGCGCCCAGCGCAGGATATGGGTAGCCAGCGCTTCTTCATGATAAGAGGGATGGGGAATCGAGCAGATCTTGGCGAATATCTGCCATAACGGCTGAGGTGAAAGTTGAGTCAGTTCAGACACGATAAAAACTCCTGTTACAACGTAAGACCCGGTCTGGTCATTAATAAACAGCCCGCAGACGGTCGGATGGTTACCAAAGAGAAATAAAGAATACCACTTTACTTTGCCCGGGTGGGAAACCGCGGTTAAAAAGGGAGGTAGCGCTGGTATTTCGGCGGTGGCGTCTTTATAATCTCGCGCAACCTTTTTTCCCTGTACTTTTAAGCCGACCCAATCCGGCTGGGACAGCATTTATGAGCGAAAAATACGTCGTAACCTGGGACATGTTGCAAATTCAGGCGCGGAAACTGGCCCAACGGCTACTCCCCGCAGAACAGTGGAAGGGCATTATCGCGGTCAGCCGCGGCGGCCTGGTCCCGGGATCGCTGCTGGCGCGCGAGCTGAATATCCGCCACGTGGACACCGTTTGCATCTCCAGCTATGACCATAACAACCAGCGCGAACTCAAGGTGCTTAAACGCGCCGAGGGCGACGGCGAAGGCTTTATCGTCATTGACGACCTGGTGGATACCGGCGGCACCGCCAAAGCCATCCGCGATATGTACCCCAAAGCCCATTTCGTGACGATTTTCGCTAAGCCCGCCGGCCGGCCGCTGGTGGATGACTATATGGTCGATATTCCTCAGGACACCTGGATCGAACAGCCATGGGATATGGGCGTGGTGTTTATTCCCCCGTTAGTCGGTAAATAAACAGCGGGGAAATAGTCCGTCGCACCCTCGCCCCGGGTTGGCTTCACGGCCGTTAATCCGGGGATGATTCCCGACCGCACGCCCGGCACCATGCCGGGCGTTGGTTTATTTGTCGCGCAATGAGCAATCTTGCTAATATAACCCCTCATTCATAGATTTTGGCTGATGGAGGCAATAGCTCAATGAGCGGCACCAATCTGAGCGAAGTACTGTTTAAACCCACGTTCAAGCAACAGGAAACCTCGACACTGGTCACCCGGCCGCGCCATATCGGCAGGCAAGCCGCCATCCTCGCCGCCCTCGAGGGCACCAACCCCGGTAATTGGTATCGCATGATCAACCGCCTGCTGTGGATTTGGCGCGGTATCGATCCCTGGGAGATTGAAGAGGTGCTGGCCCGTATCGCCGCCAGCAAAAGCGAAAGGACCGACGATCGCCTGCTGGATACCGTGATCGGCTACCGGCCCGGCAACTGGATTTATGAGTGGTCCCATCAGGGCATGGCGTGGCAACAGCGCGGCATGGATGAGCCGGATGCCGCGCTTGCCGGGCGGCATTGGCTGCAGGCGGCCAATTTCTACAGCGTGGCCGCGTATCCCCATTTGTGCGGCGACCTGTTGGCGGAACAGGCGCAAACCCTGGCCAACCGCGCCTGGGAGGAAGCCGCCTCCCGGCTCAGCTATGAGCTGAAAGCGCTGACCTTCCCCGTTGCCGGCGGCGGCAGCGTGACGGGATTTTTGCATTTGCCGGCGCAGGGAAAAGGCCCGTTTCCCACCGTACTGGTGTGCGGTGGCCTGGATATGCTGCAAAACGACACCTACCGCCTGTTCCATGACTATTTTGCCCCGGCGGGCCTGGCAATGTTGACCATTGATATGCCGTCCATCGGTTTTTCGTCGAAATGGACCCTGAACCAGGATTCCAGCTTTCTCCACCAGCAGGTGTTAAAAGGCCTGGCGGATATTCCGTGGGTCGACCCCAGGCGCGTCATGGCTTTCGGGTTTCGTTTCGGCGCCAATATCGCCGTCCGGCTGGCGTATCTGGAGTCCCGGCGCCTGCGCGGCGTCGCCTGCCTCGGACCGGTGGTGCACGCGCTGCTTACCGATCCGGCGCGCCAGGATCAGGCGCCGGATATGTATATGGACGTGCTGGCCAGCCGCATGGGCATGGCCCATGCCTCGGATGCGGCGCTGAAAATCGAGCTGAGCCGTTACTCGCTCAAGACCCAGGGACTGCTGGGCAGGCGCTGCCCAACGCCGATGCTGTCCGGCTTTTGGGATAACGATCCCTTTAGTCCGAAGGAAGAGGCGGCGCTTATCGCGTCTTCATCGTTGTCCGGCACCTTATTCCGCATAAAATCGGCGCCGGTGTATCAGAATTTTCATCGGGCGCTGCTCGAAATCCGCGACTGGCTGGCAAAATGTGACTAAGTAAGTTTGCTTAATCCTATAGATTTGCTACATAAAGAAGTCAGTATTCATTTTGAGGCATTTGAGGTTATCAGCATGGCGTTAGTAAGTGGACATCCGAAAAGCAGGTTGATGAAAGGATTTACCGCGCTCGGCCCCTATATCCGCGAAGGGCAGTGCAGCGACAATCATTTTTTCTTCGATTGCCTGGCGGTATGCATCAATATGCAGCCCTCGCCGGAAAAACGTGAATTCTGGGGATGGTGGATCGATCTGGAAGCTGAAGAGAACCGTTATACCTATGCCTATCATCTGGGCATGTTCGATAAAGCGGGCCGCTGGAATGAGGAAAAAATCAGCGATCCGGCGGTAATCGATAAGCTGGAAAGTTCGCTGCGCGCTTTTCATACCCGCCTGCGCGCTTATATCCTGTCGCTTGAGATGACGCTGGAACCGGCGGATAACTTCAAAGAAGAGCCCTTTGTCCTGAAAGACTAACACCATCACGCACCTGCTTTTTATCTTATTTCGCGTTATGCTGGCGGGCATAACGCTTTTTCTTTTTATAAAGACCAGGCACGCCTTTTTAACTTTATTACGGTAGATATGTTATGGATGGCAGCCAGACATTGGTTGTGAAGTTGGGCACCAGCGTTTTGACCGGCGGATCGCGCCGGCTTAACCGCGCCCATATCGTCGAGCTGGTGCGCCAGTGCGCGCAGTTGCACGCCGCCGGCCACAGGATTGTGATTGTCACTTCCGGCGCCATTGCCGCCGGTCGCGAGCACCTGGGCTATCCGGAATTGCCCGCGACCATTGCGTCAAAACAGCTGTTGGCCGCCGTCGGCCAAAGCAGCCTGATCCAGCTCTGGGAACAGCTGTTTTCCATTTACGGCATCCATATCGGCCAGATGCTGCTCACCCGCGCGGATATGGAAGATCGCGAGCGTTTCCTCAACGCCCGCGACACGCTGCGCGCGCTGCTGGATAACCGCATCGTGCCGGTGATCAATGAAAACGACGCGGTGGCCACCGCTGAAATAAAGGTGGGCGATAACGATAATCTCTCGGCGTTGGTGGCCATTCTGGCCGACGCCGATAAACTGCTGCTGCTGACCGACCAGGCCGGGCTGTATACCGCCGACCCGCGCACCAACCCCGACGCTACGCTTATCACCGAGGTCACGGCCATTAACGACGCCCTGCGCGCCATTGCCGGCGACAGCGTCTCGGGCCTGGGCACCGGCGGCATGGCGACCAAAATCCAGGCGGCGGACGTCGCCAGCCGGGCCGGCGTCGATGTGGTCATCGCCGCCGGCAGCAAGCCGGGCGTGATTGGCGATATGATGGCGGATCGGCCGGTGGGCACCCGTTTCCATGCGCAGCAAATGCCGCTGGAAACGCGCAAGCGCTGGCTGTTCGGGCCGCCGCCGGCAGGGGATATCACCGTCGATAACGGCGCGCTGGCGGCGATTCGCGAGCGGGGCAGCTCATTATTGCCCAAGGGTATCCGCTCGGTGGACGGCGATTTCTCCCGCGGCGTGGTGGTGCGTATCCGCGGTCTTGACGGCCAGGATCTGGCCCATGGCGTCAGCCGTTATAACAGCGACGCGCTGCGCATGATCGCCGGCCGCCATTCGCAGGACATCAGCGCCATCCTCGGCTACGAGTACGGGCCGGTCGCCATCCATCGCGACGATATGATTATTTATTAAGGAGTAGCTATGCTTGAGCAAATGGGCAAAGACGCCAAAGCGGCATCCTGGCAACTGGCCGTGCTGAGCAGCGCCGACAAAGACCGGGCCCTGCTGGCCATCGCCGATCGCCTGGAAGCGCAAAGCGGGGATATCCTGGCGGCCAATGCGCTGGATATGGCCGACGCGCGGCAAAACGGCCTGAGCGATGCCTTGCTGGACCGTCTGCTGCTTACCCCGGCGCGTTTATCCGCCATCGCCGCCGACGTGCGCCAGGTTTGCCGCCTGACGGATCCGGTCGGCCAGGTGATCGACGGCCGCCAACTGGACAACGGCCTGAAGCTGGAACGACGCCGCGTACCTTTGGGCGTGGTGGCTGTGATTTATGAAGCGCGCCCCAACGTCACGGTGGACGTGGCGGCTTTATGCCTGAAAACCGGCAACGCGGTGATCCTGCGCGGCGGCAAAGAGACCCACCGCACCAATGCCGCCACCGTCAAGGCTATTCAGCAGGCGCTGGTGGACTGCCAGTTGCCGCCTGGCGCGGTACAGGCCATCGATAATCCCGATCGCGCCCTGGTGAACGAACTGCTGAGGCTTGATCGCTACGTGGATATGCTGATCCCGCGCGGCGGGGCGGGGCTGCATAAGTTATGTCGCGAAAATTCCACGATCCCGGTGATTACCGGCGGTATCGGTGTCTGTCATATCTATGCCGATGAGACCGTCGATATCGAGCCGGCGCTCAAGGTAATCGAGAACGCCAAAATCCAGCGTCCCAGCGCCTGCAACTCCCTGGAGACCCTGCTGGTGCACGAGGCTGTCGCGCCGGCCTTCCTGAGCCATTTAAGCCGGCATATGCACAGCCTTGGCGTGACGCTGCATGCCGACCACGGCGCGCGGCCGTTCCTGGCCGACGGGCCGGCGGCCTGCGTGCCGGTGGAGGAGGCCAATTATCAGGATGAATGGCTGTCTCTGGATTTGAACGTCAAGGTGGTGAAAGGCTTTGACGAGGCGGTCGATCATATCCGCAGATACGGCACCCAGCATTCGGATGCCATTCTCACCCAGTCGCTTGCTAACGCGGAGCGCTTTGTGCGCGAGGTGGATTCGTCGGCGGTATATGTCAATGCGAGCACTCGCTTCACCGACGGCGGCCAGTTCGGCCTGGGCGCGGAAGTGGCGGTAAGCACCCAAAAGCTCCATGCGCGCGGCCCGATGGGTTTGGAAGCGCTAACCACCTATAAATGGATTGGGTATGGGGATAATATCAGCAGGGCGTGACAGCGCTCAGGTGTGGATGACCTCAGCGCCCGCCGGGACCGGACGGGCGACGGTTACGGCAATCGCTCCTGTGGCGCGGATACCTGTCAGGCCCCTAGTGCGTTAAGACGCTTATCGTGATAGCAGGCGCTTACTTCTATTATTACCGCCAGGCGCCGCGGCTATTACCGGTGGCGCCTGGCGATGCTCAGGTGGCCTAAAACGCATCCGGCCGGGCCTGTTGTTTGGCAACGCCATCGCGGCCGTTCTTTTATTCCAACCCATCATCATACTTGCTGAATATTCCCCGGCCCCGTTCTATAAACTCCAGGGTATTGCCCTCCGGATCATCCAGGAAAAGCGTGCCGATACCGTTATCCAGCGGGCCGGTGCCGTCGGTTATCAAACACACTTCCATGGTGACGGACATCTGGTATGGCTGGAGTCCTTGTGCAAGCAGAAAGCCGGCGCAGCGGTTAAGGTCACCCACCTGGAAGGCGATATGCCGAGACGGATCGCGTGGCGCCAGCGTGCCGTTCGACGGCATCAGGTGCAGGCAAAAGCCCCGGCCGGCGTTAAGCCAGTTACGTTTAATGGGGTGAGGCCGCATGCCGAGCGCGTCGCGATAATATGCCAGCATAAGATCCATATCGCTCACCGCCAGTGCGGCATGATGGATGCCTTGCAGTTGCATTGATTCCTCCGGGCAGCGCTGACAGAGTCCATCAGACTTATGGGAAAATAATAGTTAGTACTTACTATAGAGCATCCTGTCAGCGATGACGCGGCGCGGTATGGCAGGATAAGTGGCGATAATGTAGGCGCGGGTTGATCTTAAACGGCTATTTGCTGTTTTTATCGGCATACGCGCGCCCGCCTATTGACTCTTTCACCGCTTTTGCATAACGTGTCCCACCGAGATTCATCCCGCATGACACAGCTTCATCATGCCGATATAGCTCAGTTGGTAGAGCAGCGCATTCGTAATGCGAAGGTCGTAGGTTCGACTCCTATTATCGGCACCATTTCAAACTCTTCCCAAGTCTACCGAAATAAATTAACAGCCCGTATACTACGCAGTGTAGCCCGTTTCTTATCTCCCATTATCTACCAGACTGATCTTCCCCGCAGTAATCAGGACCAGGCTAAACGGGAATTTTCTGTCCCCCTTTTCTTTAAAAAAAACAATCCAGACATGAAAAAGATCCGCTGTACCGAAGAGCACATTGCTTTTGCCCTGAAGCAGGCTGAAACCGGCCCTCGCGCGGGCTATTTTATGCCTGTCATCCAGCCGTCACCTTCCTCACCTATTCTCACCCTGTCATTATTTAATTGCCCCATTTCGTTTTCGCCCGCCATCTGGTGGGCTTTTTTATGCGGGCAATGTCAAATGTCAAAGCCTACGCTCAATGCTATCTATGACGCTGACAGTCCAGGGGCCGTATCTGGCTGGATTGATTAGAATGTCTGTGCCCGTCTTCAATCATTACCTCTTCTTCGGGGAGGGTTTAGCCTGCCGGAATTCTGCTTTTAACGGGAGAAAAAATCGGTCTTGGGTCAATCTCGGGATAAGGGCAAGTTTAATTAACTATTTTCTGTCTGACGCCGATAGTTAAGGGCTGCTGAATGGTTTACGACATGCAGCCCTTCTATCCGGCACATCTCAGGTGAAAATAAATATGACAATTACACAGCGTCTGTTCCTGGTCTTTTCTCTGCTGTCAGCCTCACTTATTGCCCTGGTGATTGTGGCCGTTCTGGTAGTAACAGGGTTTCAGGCACGTTTTCAGTATGTCCAGAGCAATACTGTTCCTTCCATTATCGACTTAAGCAAAATGGTGGATGGCGGCAACCAGCTGATTATCTGGATGTACCGGCATCAGAGCGTAACCGACCCGGCCAGACAAACCAAAGTTGAGAAAAAACTCAGCGAGCTGGTAAGTAATCTGAAATCTCTCAATCAATTCTATCTGGATCACGATATTTCCAACGACAGCGACCGGCAGATGACGGAGGCAGGCCTGGCCAGCATACAAGATATCCAGAACAAACTGCCCGCCTTCCTGAAAGGCTCCCGTGAACAGAATAACGCGGTCTCCCTCGGTGAGCTCCAGGGCGACGCTGGTGTGGGTGAAGCCACCCGCGGCCTCATCGCCGGCTACATGAAGCAGTTGCAGTTGAACGTAGACGTCGGTGAAGCGCTTAACAATCAGAATATCCATATTTATCAGTTGACGTTACGGGGCATGATTGGCGGGTCGGCGCTGGTGATCCTTATCCTCGGCTTATTCAGTGTGAAGACGATAACCGGTATCCGCAGAAACCTTAACGCCATGCGTTCCACCATGGAGAATGCCAGTTCCCGCTTGGACCTGACCCTGCGGGCGGATGATTCACGTAAAGACGAAATTGGCCTGACGGCAAAAGCATTCAATGCCCTGGTGGAAAATGTTGCCGCCTCGCTGTTGTCCGTGAGCGCGTCCTCCCAATCCGTCACTACGGCCTCGACGCAGATATCGGCAGGCAACGAGAACCTTTCGTCCCGCACCGAAGAGCAGGCTGCCTCCCTGGAGCAGACGGCGGCCAGCATGTCAGAGTTGAGTGAAACGGTACGGCAGACTGCCGAAAATACCGGTATGGCAAGCCAGCTTTCACAGAATGCCCGCCGGCTCTCGGAAGACAGCACAGCTAAGGTCAGCACCATGCTGGGCACAATGTCCGATATCAGGAGCAGTTCTGCAAAAATTACCGATATCATCTCGCTTATTGAAGGTATTGCTTTCCAGACCAATATTCTGGCGCTGAATGCCGCAGTTGAAGCGGCGCGGGCCGGGGAGCAGGGGCGCGGATTTGCAGTCGTTGCCGGTGAAGTCCGTAGTCTGGCACAGCGCTCATCGTCTTCAGCCCGTGAGATCAAAGTGCTGATTGAGTCTTCCATGAGTTTCGTGGAGAAAGGGGCGGGTCAGGCGGAAGAAGTCGGGCAGAATATGGCCGGTATGAAGGACGCAATCAGTCAGGTCGCAGACCTGGTGAATGAAATCGCGGCCGCCGCTAAAGAGCAGATGCTGGGTATTGGCCAGGTCCACCAGGCGGTTAACCAGATGGACGACGTGACGCAGCAGAATGCGGCACTCGTACAGGAAGCCTCGGCCGCCTCGCACTCGCTAATGGAGCAGGCCACCGTCCTCAATCAGCTGGTAGCCACGTTTGTTATCGAATCACCGTCAACGGGAAAATCCCCCTCCGCGCTAAGCCCGGCAGGAGTGGCGAAATCGTCACCTTATGGACTGACAACGAAGAAAAAGACAGCGGAGATGGAAGAAGGCTGGCAAAGTTTCTAACCCGCGTAAAAAAGTCAAGGTGAGGCAGCGGGATTCAGAACCCTGCCTCATGCAACTCCGTGGATAATTACCGATAAAAAAAGCCCAGCATGACGGCTGGGCCTGATGCTCAATATTGCCATGTTACCAAAGTCCGATGATCTTCCACCAGAAAGCGCCCAGTATTGACCATACCAACACATTAAATAAGGTCACGATAAAACCTAACTTCCACCACTCCCTTTGTCCTATATATCCTCCAGCAAAAAATATTGCCGCCGGGCCAGACGAATAATGCGTAATGGCCTGATATAAAGAAGAGCAAAAGGCTAATAATAAGCATACCAGCATCGGCGGTGCGCCCACAGCAATGCCTACGGTTATAAATGCTGGATACATGACGAGAATATGCGGGATCCCCCCCGCAAAGAAATACGCAGAAAAAACATAGATGCTAACCAGTATGATCAATACGGGCAGAACCGGCATACCCGATAAGCTGACCTGTACCCAATCCGCAAATACCTTAAAGAAACCTGATTTTGATAAATTTTCCGCCAAGCCGTACATACCGCCCAACCACACCAGCGTGTCCCAAGCGCCACTTTCATTAATCACGTCCTTCCAGTCGATGACTTCCGCCAGCAACATAAGACAGACGCCGGCCAGGGCAATAACGGTCGCGGAGATTTTAGTCATTCCGCTGGTGCCCCAACCGATAATGGTCAATACCAGGATTACGCAAAGTAAAATTTCTTTAAAAGACATTTTGCCCATGGCCTGAAGCGACGATTTGGCAATCTGTTTGGTTTCCGGAGTCTGGTTCGATTCAGGTGGGTAAATCTTGTGCAGCAAATACGGCATGATCAACAGACAAAACAGCGCCGGCACAAACGCCGCCATTGCCCATATGCTCCAGGAAATTTCTATGCCCGCGATTTTGGAAGCAAACGCCACCATTAACAGATTGCCGGCTTGCCCCGTTAGGGTCAGGCAGGCGGCAACGCTGTCGACTTGTACCACCGTCTGCACGAGGTACGCCCCCAGTTTCCTGGCGGAGCTGCCGGGTTTAGAGCCGCTGACCTCCGCTACGCTTCGGACAATGGGAAACATGATGCCCCCACAGCGCGCGGTCGCCGAGGGAACACAAAAGCTTATCAGGACATCGCTGAAAGCCAGGGTATAGCCAAGCTTCAGGGAACTGCTGCCAAAGCGCTGCAACAAGGCATAAGCAATCCGGTTGCCCAGGCCGGTTTTAATCAAGCCGCGTGAAAAGAGAAACGCAGCGACGATAAGCCACACCACATCGGCACTGTAGCCGACCAGCACCCCTTTGACATCCAAAACGCCAAACATCGCCGCGACGACCAGGGATGCAATGGTAATAACCCCCAACGTCAGGGGCTGCAGCATAAAACCGAAAGCGGTGGAAAAAAATATTGCAAATAAATGCCAATTTTGAGGCGTAAACCCAATTGGGATGGGAATATTCCAAATGATGGCGCCAAACAAAACGCAAATGCCGATCCTAGCCCATTTTTTCTTAAGGGCAGAATGGTCAGGCATTTTTTCAAGCATGACAGCGCTCATAGAGAGTTCCTTGTAAGTATATCTATGTGCAAAAATATCCCTTCATAAAAAATGAATAATATAAAAGCAAATAGACATGAGAAGCTTTAGGCGAAAATAACAGTCACCATGGAGATGAATTATTTTACCGGCGTAATAGCCTGCCCTTCTTCGAAATAGCTTCTGATATTACGCACCGCTAAGTTTGCCATATCAGTACGGGTCTCAACGGTGTTGCTTGCCAGGTGGGGGGTAAGGACAACGTTGTCAAATTGGAACAGCTCACGCGGGATAACGGGCTCGTCTTCAAATACGTCTAGCCCCGCACCCAAGATGTCCTTATTATTTAATGCCTCGATCAATGCCGTAGTGTCGACAACAGTGCCGCGGGCGATATTTACCAAGATCCCGGATTTACCCAAGGCTTGTAATACCTCTTTGTTTATCGCATGGAAAGTTTCAGCACCACCCGGTAGGGTCAATACTAAAAAATCACAGGATTCCGCCAGCGCCACCAGGGTATCGAAACGTTTGAAGTTTTGTTCTTTGGAATAGGGGTCATAAAAATGTATTGGCATGCCAAAACCCTGCGCCCTGGTTGCTACCGCCTGCCCGACATTGCCCAGGCCCGCAATCCCGCATATTTTGCCGTGCATCCGTGAGGCGGAAGGAAATTGTCCATTTAACCAGGATTTAGAACGGGAAAAACGATCGGCCTCGCAAATACGGCGAGAGACGCTTAACATCAGCGCCAAACCGGTATCCGCCACACATTCACTGAGGACCTTAGGTGTATTCGTCACCACCAGATTACGGGCACGCGCCGCATCCAGATCGACGGCATCCAGGCCAACGCCAAAAATCGACACCATCTCCAGCTGAGGCAAGGCATTGATAATTCTTCTATTTATTCCAAGATGGGATCGGGTCACCACCCCGCGTATCCGCGTGGCGGTTTGGCTTAATAATTCTTCTTTGTCTTCCGTCAACCAATAATTATGTATGGTAAATGTCTCTGCCAGTTCGTCCAGCATAACCGGGGGAAGAGGCGAAATAACCATTACTTCTATTTTTTTAGTGTCCATAACATATCCCGTTTAAAGTTTAAAGCGACATAACGTGACGGCTAATCCGGCGCAGCGAATTATCCTAATCCCATGATGATATAAATTAACATTTGCAGGCAATGTGACTAATAACACCCCAAGCAATTAACATACGGATGGGTAACATCGACATTTTGATACCAGAAACAGCCGTTGTTTATAATCGATCAGCATCCATATTATCTTTTCATTATTTAATTGCAGTCACTATGCAAAGATATGTAAACAACAGCATTGGGCAAAAGCTCAAAGATAAATTATAAAATTGGTACATAAGCCAAGATAATTTGATGCAAATCCCAAATTTGAACAATAAATTTGAATTTAAGTTATATTGGAAAAATATGCGTAATATGTCGCATCATTTTTAAAATAAATGATATTTTGAAAATTTATATCAATTATATGATAGTCATCACATATAAATGTTAATTGATTTATGGTTTACTTGTGTCCATGTGTTTACCGTCTCATTTTGTTATAACCGTATCGCGTTACCCTGGTTAAAAAGAAATAGTGCTGATGCCTTGCTCAAGCGCAATGATAAAGTCTGCGCGGGGCCAATGAGGGTGCCTGCGCGACGTTAACGGATTTTAACAGTCAACCCGCGGCGGGCTGTTTCGCTCAAAGTGTAATAGAGAGTCGCAATGGGTTTGTTTTCGTGATATCGGTCACTGATAAGCGGTCAATTGCCTAGATTGTCGCGCTGATCAATTTTTAAAAATGTGCATTTGCATAACCGTTGGGCCAGCAATTTGATTTATACTTAATATACTTCAGCATTATCGCAGTAACATTGGCAAAAAAAGTGCACGGTAAATACCCGGCAGAGGGAATAATCTCCTGCGGAGGTTTTTTCTGACGATCTTCCGTTTTAGGTGCGATTTATATGGGATGCCGCAGCAAAAAACGTCTTAGTGTAAATGTAATGTTGCATTTGCTTGGCAGTGGTTTAACGCTATGGCACAAACGAGGGTTGTGGGTGTAATAACATCTGTTATGTCTTACGGATTGTTTATACTTACTGCCGGTTGATGACGACGTCATGATTCATTCTGAAGGGATACGCAATGATATTCAGTAAACTGGCCGACTGGAATAAAGAACAAAGCGCATTTCATCCGGTGTTCAATACAATAATAGATTATATACGCAACAATGATTTAGCCGGTCTTATGGTGGGTAAACACATCATAATTCCTGATAAGCTCTTCTTTTTTATGCAATCGTACGACACCATTGACCTGAGTGAATGTAAACCGGAATCCCATGTGGAATATGTTGACTTTCAGTATTTGTTGTCTGGGGAGGAAAAGATTGGCTTTTCTCGCGTGGATGATGGCGTAAAGATAACAGAAGACAAAACGCCAGGTAGCGATATGATTTATTACGATCTCAACACTCGGCAAGATGTTTTAACCATAGGGCCGGGGGAGTTTGGTATTTTTTTTCCTGATGATATCCATCGGACTCGAGGCCGTAGCGGTAATGATACATCCATACTAAAAGCGGTTTTCAAAATCCACTTGAGCATGTTGGTATAATTCAGGTAATGCAATTTACAGGAGATAGGTATGTCCGAGTCAATACAGCAAGTAGAAAACGCCAGGATAGCGCTCGTCACGGGCGCCGGTAGCGGTATAGGCCGAGCCGTTGCTTTGGGATTGCTCCAGGACGGATTTACCGTTGTTCTCACCGGGCGGCGCATTGAGCCCCTGCTTGAAGTCCAGGATGCGGCAAAGGCGGCGGGACAGCAGGCGATTGCCATAACCGCAGATGTTCGCGACCCTGAAAGCGTGGAAGCGTTATTTGCCCAAATCGCGGCACGGTATGGCCGCCTTGATGTGTTGTTTAATAACGCGGGCGTCAATGCGCCCGCCGTTCCAATGGATGAATTGCCCTTGGACAAATGGCTCAATGCCATCAATACCAATGTCACCGGTGTATTTCTTTGCGCCCGCGCGGCCTTCGGTTTAATGAGGAAACAAACGCCCCAGGGCGGACGTATCATCAACAACGGTTCGATCTCCGCACATACTCCCCGGCCCTTCACCGCGCCCTATACTGCCAGTAAACATGCCGTCTCGGGTTTGACGAAAAGCATTGCTCTGGACGGGCGCGCGTTTAATATCGTTTGCGGCCAGATTGATATCGGCAACGCGTTGACCACGTTGTCGGAACGGATGACCAGAGGCGTTTTGCAAGCGGATGGACGCACGGCGGCGGAACCGATGGTCGACGTTAAATATATTGCTGACGCGGTGCGCCACATGGCGGCGTTACCTTTATCTGCAAATATTCTCACTATGACGGTAATGGCCAGCAATATGCCCTTTGTCGGGCGCGGATAAACCGGCGCTCAGTCTTAATCATTATTGCCTGGGACCCCGGCGCTATCAGGGACGATGAGGCTGTACCATAGCGCGCTTATCAACGGGGTTCTCAATCACTGCACCTATTGTCGCAGGCCCGGCATCCTCCTCCGGGCCTGCAAGCGTCAGTCGTTCAGCTTTACCTCACTGATGTCTTGAATAAATATGGTAAAATATCAGTCAATTACTCCAGATGGCGTCACGCATTACTAGCGTGGGAAAACGCGCAGGACATCTTTTGACGGCGGCGGTTATTTTGCTTTGCTGAACGCCCAGGTTGACCCATGACAAGGCGGCACCCGCGTGCGGCCCTTTATAATCAGGCCCGTTTGTTTTCTTATTGGCGTGCAAGCATGGCTTATCAACTTAATCTCAATTGGCCCGAGTTTTTAGAGAAATATTGGCAAAAACAACCCGTTATATTAAAAAACGCCTTCCCGGATTTTGTCGATCCCATTACGCCGGACGAATTGGCCGGCCTGGCGATGGAGGCAGAGGTTGACAGCCGGCTGGTCAGCCATGCAAATGGCCAGTGGCAGGCCAGCAATGGGCCGTTCGAGCATTTTGATAATCTGGGAGAAACCGGTTGGTCGCTTTTGGCCCAAGCCGTTAACCACTGGCATGCCCCGTCTGCCGAGCTGGTGCGTCCGTTTCGCGTGCTGCCGGACTGGCGTTTAGACGACCTGATGATTTCTTTTTCCGTGCCGGGCGGCGGCGTCGGACCGCATATCGATCAGTACGATGTCTTTATCATCCAGGGGATGGGACGCCGCCGCTGGCGTGTCGGCGCTAAACTGCCCCTGAAGCAGTTTTGCCCGCATCCGGCGCTGCTGCACGTCGAGCCGTTTATGCCCATCATTGATGAAGACCTTGCGCCCGGCGATATTTTATACATTCCGCCCGGTTTTCCGCACGACGGTTTCACTCACGAAACCGCCCTTAACTATTCCGTAGGCTTTCGCGGACCAAACGGCAGGGATTTAATCAGCAGCTTCGCCGACTATGCGCTGGAAAACGATCTGGGCGGCGAGCACTACAGCGATCCTGATTTAACGTGCCGGGAACATCCGGGCCGTGTCGAAAATGCTGAATTGGACCGTCTGCGCGCGATGATGATCGAGATGATCAATCAGCCGGAAGATTTTGCCCAGTGGTTTGGCCGCTTCGCGACGACCCCGCGCCACGAGCTGGATATCGCGCCCGCACAGCCGCTCTACAAGGAAGATGAGATTGTCGGCGCCCTTATGGCGGGCAAGGTTCTGACGCGCTTGGGCGGCTTGCGGGTCCTGCAAGTCGGCGAGAGCTTTTTCGTCAACAGCGAACGGCTGGAAACGGCCGATCCCGCAGGCGCCGACGCCCTGTGCCGCCACACCCTTATCGGTAAGGAAGCGCTGGGCAAGGCGCTGGACAACCCGGCTTTCGTTACGGCGTTAACCGCGCTGGTTAATCAGGGTTATTGGTTCCTTGACGAATAGATTACAGGCGCCGTGAATGGCATTTTCAGGGATGTCCGCGCACCAACGCATCGACGCGACAGGGCATTGCCGGCGGAGAAACAGCGGTAATGATTACCAAGGCTGCTTGGAGCGGGCCCGGCAACGATCGTCACGGGCAGTGTGGGTGAATCCAGGAAGGAAAGGGGCGCTGGACACGCCCCATGATCTTATTTGCTGCGGCCCAGGATAAAGCCGAGCAGCAGTCCGATGGTGCCGATGGCGGCAAGTCCCACCAGCGGGTTTTCACGGACATGTTCCCTAACACCGGCAGCCGCATCGTTTAATGCTTCGGAGACTTTCGCCGTGGCCTGCCTGGCGGCGCCTTTAGCTTCTTGTTCGGGGGAATCTACGGCCTCGCCGAATTTTTTCTGGGCAGCCCCAGCGAATTGTTCTGCTTTGTTCTTTGCCTTGTCGGCAACATCACCGATGGTATCATTATTGGTTTTTGTGATCTCAGACATAACTTTCCCTCCTTTAATTATCGACAAGAATAAGCGTAGTTAAGTTTTGCTAATAGACATAATCGCAGGCCAGCTTTCGGACTATTGGAATATTGCAAAGCCCATCCCGGGTCGGCGGCATGGCCGCTACGCTGAAAAGGCCTTGTCCAGGCGAGCATACCGGCAGTCAGAACCGCGGCTGGAAACGGGCAAAAGAAATGTGGGCGATAGCCCAGGCTTGTCCCTGGCCGGATGGCGGGTTCTGCTGACGATTCCACGGTGGCGTAACTGGCGTTACTAAGGCAATAACCGGCCACCGCTTTGCGCCTGCGCAGCGTCAGGCGACTGGGGTCATCGCCAGGGGGATCTGCGAAAACGCTGATCATGGCGGTATTCAGCGGATAATGCCTTATCCTTAACGGCATCGATAAGCTGCTGTAAAAATTAATATAATCCACCGCGGTGCATCTATAATGCACTATCGCAATGCACTATCGCGAACAATACTCTGGTACTGTTTAACGCCACTTAAGATAAATAGTTATATCTTCTAAGGTGTTAATCTTATTTAAGCGCAGCGGTAATATTTAATTTTTATTAAAAACAGATAGCTAGATAATAATTGTAAAAAATAATACATGACGGGTTAGCGAAAATTTCGCCATGTTCTATAGTATGGTAAAAGAAAGGTAAGCTTTGTTTAAGTCTCTCCCGCCATTTTGCCGCGAGACGCGTTATTCATGGATATGCTTTGTTAGTGACAGGCATTCGGCGTCTGTATTTCTGTTTTAAATAAAAAATATCAATTATTTGAATTTTGTTATCCGGCAAGTCAGCGGGGTCTTCATGCCCCATGCCTGAATATTAGTTAGAACGCATAATTTCCACGGCCGATTAACAAAGAGATAAAGTTTTAAAATCTAGAGGCGGCGGCATGACTATTTTCAGCAGTTTTTGGCAGGCGGGATTTGAAGCTGCGGATCATCGTAACCGGCTGGGTGAAATACTTGCATTAAACGAGGCAACCGGGCATATAGAACGCGTTCTGCAGGATTATAACGCGTTAAAGGCATTTAATATCACCACGGTTCGAGAAAGTGTCGGCTGGCGCCTGGTTGAAAGTAAGGAGGGTTATGATTTTTCTTCCCTGGCGGTCCGGATGGCGGCGGCAAATAAATCAGGCATGCAACTATGCTGGACGATATGCCATTACGGTTGGCCGGAAGATATTGATGTGTTTTCGCCAGACTTTGTTTCCCGCTTCGCCCGTTTATGCGGCGCCGTGGCCGCGTTTCTACGGCCCTATTATTCCCATGCCCCCGTCTATTCGCCGATAAATGAAATCTCTTTTACCAGTTGGGGAATTTCGGTGGGGTTATTTTCATGTTCAGCGCCGCCCGGGGTGGAGATAGGAAAATCAAGTAAACGCCAATTGGTTCGGGCATGTCTTGCCGCATGTGATGCTATTTGGGCAGCGGATCCGCGGGCGCGGATTCTACATTGTGACCCGATTATTTTTACCGTGGCTTCGGATAGCCGGCCTGAGGGGATGCGGCAGGCCGCTGATTGGCAAGCCGCCCAGTTTGAATCCTGGGACATGCTGTCAGGCGTTAGCGCGCCTGAACTGGGCGGCGCGCCGCGCTATCTGGATATCATTGGAGCCAATTATTATCATGATAACCAATGGGAAAGCGAAAATAACCAACGGCTCTTCTGGCATTTGGGCGACCCGCGGCGCCGTCCCCTGCACGATATGTTACAAGAGCTCTACCATCGCTACAAACGACCCCTACTCCTGGCGGAAACCAGTCACGTGGGCAGCGGACGCGGAGCCTGGATAGGCCAGATTGCCGCCGATATCGCCCAGGCGCAAATAGCGGGAGTCGAGCTGCTGGGCATTTGTCTTTATCCCATTATCGACCGACCTGACTGGGAAAATAAAAACGTCTGGCACCATAGCGGATTATGGGACCTCGACCGTGAGGGGCCGGACCCGCTGGCTCGGATACTGGATGCTGTTTATGCCTCTGCTCTCCTGCGAGCCCAGCATATGCTGGCGCTTTTCCAAAGACAATTAGGCGTATTAGCAAGCGCCGGAGAAAATACTTATATTATGAAAAATATATACGTTTTTAGCCATCTGCGGTGGAATTTCGTTTTTCAGCGCCCTCAGCATCTCATGACGCGCCTGGCGCAACATTATCGAATCTTTTTTATAGAAGAACCTATTTTCTCTCTGCTGGAACCTGGCCTGAATATAACGACCCCGGCGCCGAATATCACTGTTGTCCAGCCGCATACGCCTATACAGGCCGCAGGTTTCCATGATAGCCAGATTCCCTATATTCAACAGCTTCTTGCTGAGTTAATGCCAGAAAACGAGATGCCCATCGTCTGGTTTTATACGCCTATGGCGTTGCCGTTACTGGCTGTCTTTACTCCTGCGCTGGTTATTTATGATTGCATGGATGAGCTGTCTGCATTTGAAAAAGCGCCCAGACAACTTATGCAACGCGAATCCGCCTTGCTGGCGCGTGCCGATATCGTTTTTACCGGCGGGCCCAGTTTATATGCCGCCAAGGCGGGGCGACACCCTAATGTGCACTGTTTTGCCAGCAGCGTGGATACCATTCATTTTGAACAAGCCCGGGACAGGACAAATCATCATCCGCTCCAGGATCACCTGCCCCATCCGCGGCTGGGGTATTTCGGCGTGATTGATGAACGCATGGATCTGGCTTTGCTTGCGGCCCTGGCGGACGCGCATCCGCAATGGCAGTTGATAATGGTTGGGCCGGTAGTCAAAATAGATCCTGCTTTCCTTCCCCAGCGGCCCAATATTCATTACTTTGGCATGCAGCCTTATCAGGCATTGCCCCAGTTTCTTGCCGGGTGGGATGTCTGCTTAATGCCTTTTGCCCTGAACGCATCAACGCGTTTTATCAGCCCGACCAAGGTGCTTGAATATATGGCGGCGTTATTGCCGGTGGTGAGCAGCGCCATTACCGATGTTGAGGAACCTTATGGTCATGTCGTCGCTATTGGACAGGATCACGCAGGCTTTATTCGCGCTTGTGAAGACGCGCTGGCGATACCGCCGGCATCCCGGGCAAGGCAACAGCAGCAAATGAAAGCCATTGTTGATGCGACCTCCTGGGACAAAACAGCGCAGGCGATGCATGAGTTAATAGAAAATGAGCTGACCGTTTCGCCATCTCGTCCTACAGCGGACACGCCTGTCGCGCAGGCGGAGCAAGGATCGCCTGTAAAGCCGGCTTTACGGCTGACGCCGCCCCACCCGGCAAGCGCATCGCCCGTCCGCTGTCTTATCCTCGGCGCGGGGCCGACGGGGCTGAGCGCTGCATATCATTATGGTTCGGGCGCACTGCTGCTTGAACGCAACAAGACGGTAGGCGGATGGTGCCGCTCCGTCGAAGATCGCGGCTTCACCTTTGATTATGCAGGACATATCATGTTTTCCAATGATCCCTATGTCCTCGCCATGTATGACATGCTGTTGGGCGATAATATCCATTGGCAAGAGCGTGAGGCATGGATTTACACCGACGGTATTTACACCCGTTATCCTTTTCAGGGCGCGTTGCATGGACTGCCGGCCGCTATCATAAAGGAATGTATCCTTGGGGCGATAGCGGCGCGTTATGAACCGCCCGGCGCCGCCGGCGCGCCGATGCTAACAGAACGCTGCGTTACCCATGGCGTGGAGGAGCATGGCACGCATACGGACTGCTGCGCCGATGGCGCGGTACCGGATTTTGTTCTTGGCCGCGCCACCGACCGGCATGGACGGAAAGAAGATTTTGAGCAGTTTATCTACCGGACCTGGGGTGCGGGCATCGCCAGGCATTTCGCCATTCCTTACAATAAGAAATTATGGACGGTTCCGCTCGCGGATATGGAAACCTCCTGGCTGGGCGGGCGTGTGCCGCTGCCTGACCTGGCGCAAATCATTGAAGGCGCCCTGGGGTGGACAGCCAAGCCCATGGGACCTAATGCCCGCTTCGGGTATCCGCTGCGTGGCGGCTTTCAGGCGTTGATGTCGGGTTTCCTGCCGCATATCGGCGGTACGGTTGAAACCGGCGCCGAGGTGAAGCAAATCCTGGCGCACCAGCATATCGCCGTCCTGGCCGACGGCAGGCAATACAGTTATGAGCAGTTGATCAGCACCATGCCGCTGCCGGAATTGATACGCATCATCGGAGACGAGGTTCCTGTAGACGTCAGGGCTGCGGCGGCCGGGTTACGCCATGTGTCGGTCCGCTGCGTTAACCTGGGTATCGGTCGCGCCAATTTGACCGATAAACATTGGATTTATTTTGCCGGCAATACCGTTTTTCATCGGATTTTCGTCCAGGGCAACGCCAGCCCCTTATGCAACCCTCCCGGCGGGTGCGGATTGACCTGCGAAATAAGCTATTCACCGCTTAAACCGCTCCCCGCAGAAGGAAAACAGCTTATCGACAGGTGCATCGCCGAGTGTATTGCCGTGGGGATGTTTAGCGCGGAGGATACTGTTATCACGGCTAACCAAATTGACATTCCTTATGCCTACGTGATTTACGATCATGCCCGTGAACAGAATATTGCCACGGTGCGTCAGTGGCTATTGCTTCACGATATCGTGCTGTCAGGGCGCTACAGTGAATGGGAGTATTATAATTCCGACCATGCTTTCATCGCCGGGAAAACAGCGGCTGAAAAAGTGAAAAGCCGTGCCTATCGGCAGGGAGCGGGATCCTAGGAACGGATGATGCTAAGGTTAAACAGATCACTGCCGGCCGGCGTTATCGTTTACGGGCGCTACCCCGTATGCTGACGTTCTGGCCGCGGGCTATTGTGATGTTTAACAGGAGTTTTTTATGCTGGGCATTATCAGAGTCTTAACCCATGACGATCGGGCCTTTGTGGAAGAGCATGGCCGTCTGATCCAACAGCAGTATGGGACGATCTCCCTGAGTCGTTGCATCCCCGACCAACGCCAAGGTATTTATGACGATGCCAGCCAGTCCCTGGCAATACCGAAAATTATCGCGCTGGGACAGGCGCTGCAGGCGGAAGGCTGTAATGCCTTATTCCTGAGCTGTGCGGCCGATCCGGGACTGGCGGAACTGCGCCGGGCGGTGACCATTCCCGTCATCGGCGCCGGCAGCGCGTCCGCAAGCGTGGCCGCCATGCTTAAACGTCCTGTGGCGGTGATGGGGATAGGGGCCGGCGCGCCGGCGCCGTTTAAACAACTGCTTGGCGAAGCGGTGGTTTATGCGCGGCCGGAAGGGGTTTTCAACACGACGGATCTTCTCAGCGCGCAGGGGCGGGAAAGCGCGCTGGCTTGCGCCGATACGCTTTATCGCCAGGGCGCGGAAGTCATTGCTTTTTCCTGTACGGGGTTTTCCACCATCGCCCTGGCCGACAGCATCCGCCGTCATTTAGGCAAGATAGCCATTGATGCGGTCAGCGCGGCGGGGTTGTTTATCAGCCAACTGACGCCGCGTTAAAATCACCTGTCGCCGGCTCCTGGCGCTAGGTTAAAGAGGGGGGGGCCGCTGTTTTCATCAGGGCATAGCTCAACAGAGCCGATGTCTATGCCCTCGGATGCGCTGTGCGCGGCACCGGGTCGGGGCGTTATTTTTTTTGCCGCTGGCTGCGGTAGGTGTCCAGCACCACGGCCACAATGATGACCGCGCCGGTAATGACCCGTTTCGTCGGTTCGCTTGCGCCTATTTGCGCCAGTCCCGCCGCCAGCACTGAAATAATCAAAGCGCCCAGGAAGGTGCAAATGACGGAACCGCGTCCGCCCATCAGGCTGGTGCCGCCGATGACGACGGCGGCTATCACCTGCAGTTCCATACCCACGCCGCCGTTGGGGTCCGCCGCTTCGAGACGGGCGACCTGGAACAGCGACGCCAGGCCGGATAATCCCCCCATCAGGGCAAATACCGCGATTTTATAGGGACCGGGATTGATTCCCGCCAGGCGTACCGCTTCCTCATTGGTGCCGATGCCAATAAGATGGCGGCCGAAAATGGTACGGGTTAATGCCAGGTGCCCTAATAAAATCACCAGGGCGGCGATCACAAACGATGGCGAGATCCCAAGGACAATCGGATCGGCCAGATAATCAAAAATTGAACCGATATAGGCCGTCCGGGAATCGGTTAATTGATAGGCCGCTCCCCGCGCCATTTCCAGCATGCCCAACGACACGATAAACGAAGGGATACGCCAGAAGACCGTGATAAATCCGGTAAGCGAGCCCACGAGCGTCGCCAGCGCCACGCCCGACAGTGCGGCAAGCCAGGGATTCCAGTGCAGATTGAGGTAGGTGACGCTGACAACGGCGGCGGCTAATGCCAGCAGCGAGCCCACGGAAAGATCGATGCCCGCGATGATCAACACAAAGGTCATCCCTACCGACATCACCATTAAATCCGGAATCTGATTGGCAATGGTGCTGAAGGTATTCATGCTTAAAAAATGATCGCTGAGAAAGGAAAAAAGCACGATCATCGCCAGCAGCGCGCCGATCAGTCCCAGATAACTGCTCAGGCCCCGCCAGGAAGAAGGCGATAACCTTTTTTCCGCCTGTAATGATTCCCTATTGTGCGGCCCGGTGTGACGAGATAATGGTGTTTTACGCATCGAGTGGTTTCCCTGGGCCGGCCTGGGTGGCGGCAACCTTTTCTGTTTGTTGATAGCCGGAAAATGCCGCGGCCAGAATACCGTCCTGCGTCCAGGCGCCGCGTGTAAACAGGCCTGCTAATTTCCCGGCGGAAAGGACGGCGATACGGTCGCAAATCAGCATTAATTCGCGCAGGTCGCTGGACACGACGATCAGGCCTTTGCCGTCCTGGGTTAGCTCATTCATGAGTAAATAGATATCCCGTTTGGCCCCCACGTCTATCCCGCGCGTTGGTTCGTCAAATAAAATGACGTCGCAGTTGCGCTCCAGCCAGCGGCTGATCAGCACCTTCTGCTGGTTGCCTCCGGACAAGCTTTCGACCGGCTGGCCGCTGCCCGTGGCGCGAATGCCCAGGCTGTCGATGTGTTTTTGCGCCAAACGCTGTTCATGGCGCGCGTTGACCACGGAGAAGCGGCTTATTTTATCGCGGTTTCCCAGGGAGATATTGGCGGCGATAGACTGCGGCAATAGCAACCCCTCGCCTTTGCGATCTTCGGTAACCAGCGCAATCCGGTGGCGGATCGCGTCGGCGGGGGAGCGAAGGGTGACCGGCAGCAGCGGATCGCCCACGGATAATTGCCCGTGCTCCACCGGGTCCGCACCAAATATGGCGCGCAATAATTCGGTCCGTCCCGCGCCAACCAATCCACCGATCCCCAGGACTTCGCCACGATGCAGGGTCAATGAAACGTCCTGGATAATATGACCCCGCCTGAAGTGCTCTACTTTTAAAATGGGCGCGCCCTGCCGGCGCGCGCTGATATCCAGGGTACTTTCCAGATCGCGACCCACCATTAACGACACCAGTTGGTCGCTGCTGTAGCGTCTGATATCGTCTGTGCACACGACATGGCCATCCCGTAAGACGGTAACATCGTCGGCAATCATCGCCAGTTCATCCAGACGATGGGAAATATAGATAAGCGAGACGCCGCGCTGCTTAAAGCGCTTAATTTGGCTGAACAATAATTCGACTTCGCGACTGGTCAGCATCGCTGTCGGTTCGTCTAAAATAAGGATGCGGCTTTCACCGATTAAGTTACGGGCAATCTCAATCATTTGCTGATGGCCCAGGCCAAGTTCACCGACCAGCGTATCCGGGTCAATCATTTGCAGGCCCACCAGCGCCATTACCGGCCGGGCCATGTCGCGCAGGCGTTTGCGATTGATCCAGCCCGCGCGGTGAGGTAATTGATCGATAAATAAGTTTTCCGCCACCGAAAGGGTTGGCAGCAGGTTGAGCTCTTGCATCACCATGCGGATACCTCTTTTTTCCGCGTCTTTTCTGCTCGCCGGCGTATAAGGCTGGCCCTGGTACAGCATAGTGCCCGTGGTGGGTATGACCAGGCCGCCGATTATTTTGGATAACGTGCTTTTACCCGCGCCGTTTTCACCCGTCAGCGCCAGGACTTTTCCCGGGTATAATTTCAGGTTCACATCCGTCAGCACCGGCTCGCTATAGGTTTTGCCGATACCCTTTATTGCTAGAATTTCATGCCGGTCTGTCATATTCAGGGTTATCCGGTGATGGCAGCATAACTGCGTTAACGGGCGGGTCAAAATACCGGGAACAGGTGCGCTTTGTTTGGCGCTAACCCTTGGCGTTTAACGCTGCCGCGGCGTGAGCGGCAACGTTAAACCACAGGGATATTCCGGTCCCAGGCATCAGCACCGCTCAGCGGCCCGGGTGTTTATTGCTTGACGATCAGTTTGACCGGCGTTTCTACGCTGCTGGCCAGTTCGCTTTGCTTTTTCCCGTTTTCCAGGGCGGTTAACGCGGCATTGATACCAAAAACCGCCTGCTGAGAGGCAAACTGATCGGCGGTCGCCAATACCCGCCCATCGGCCAGCATCGGTTTGATCGCCGCGATATTGTCATAGCCCACCACCTGGACCTGGCCCTTTTTCCCGGCGGCGCGAACCGCGGAAACCGCGCCCAGCGCCATATTGTCGTTATCCGCCAATAACGCCTTGATATTGGGGTATTCGCTTAACATCGCCGCGGCAATGGCATTGGCATTATTAATCTCCCACTGTCCGGACTGTACCGACACGACTTTTATGCCTGCCTGCGCCATGGCATCCTGGTAGCCCTGCGTGCGCTGCTGGGAATTGGTCGAGGTAGGGATGCCTTCAATAATGCCCACCTGATCGCCGGCCTTAAGATGTTTTGCTAAATAATCCCCGATGCTTTTAGCGCCTTTACGGTTATCCGGGCCGACAAAGGGCACATTTAAGCCTTTGTCCTTCAGAACGGCGGCATCAAACTGATTATCGATATTGATAACAATAATGCCGGCATCAATCGCTTTTTTAACCACGGGTACCAGGGCTTTGGAGTCCGACGGGGCAATAATAATGGCGTCCGCCTTTGACACAATCATCTGTTCCACAATTTGAATCTGATTAGCTGTGTCGGTTTCATTTTTAATGCCGTTGGAAATAAGATCGAATTTATCGGCATGTTGTTTCTGGTAATCTTTCGCACCCGTTTCCATCGTCAGGAAAAATTCATTTGCCAGTGATTTCATGACCAGCGCGATCTTGGGTTTGTGATGCTGCGTGTCAGCGGCGGAAACCGGCAACGCAGCGGCGGCGGAAAGCGCCAGTACCGCAACGGCACCTATGACTTTAAAAAATGGTACATTTTTCATGAAATTATCCTTTCTAGAGAGACACTATAAAGACAACAGCGTTGCGGTTGCCACAGCCCTGTTGTGCGTATACCCCGTTCCGCCGGCAACGGTACGCAAAACGTGGGTATAAATGAAAAGACCTCCTTTATCGGTGAAACAGCCAATAAGAATCTATTGTTGCATTCGATGATAAACCAGCGAGCTGTTCGGCATATTTGATGCCCCTTTACGCTCGACTTTCAGGGAGGCGAACGCGCAGGCATATCGCACGGCATCGGTTAATTTTTTACCATTGGCTATGCATCCGGCCAATGCGCCGGTAAAAGCATCTCCCGCGCCGCTGGTATCCATTACCGCTGATTTATAGGCGGGAACATAGGTAAAAATATCGCCGTCAAATAATAAACAACCCCGCTCGCCGAGCGTGATAATGACACATTTAGCCCCTTGGTTATGGATGCTTTTCGCCGCGGTTTTTGCTGAATGAATATCGGTGATTGCGATGCCGGACAGCGCTTCCGCCTCGATTTTATTCGGCGTGATAATATCAATTAAATGCAATATCTCCTTCACTTCCGAGACATAGGGCGCAGGGTTCACTACTATTACGCACTGAAATGATTTAGCTTGCATAATGGCAAAACGGGTGATGGGGAAATTATTCTCCAGCTGGGTTAAAAATACTTTACAGCTCTGGATGATATTTAAATCGAATAAAATATCTTCTTGTGTAAAGGTTTCGTTGGCGCCAAGGTCGATGCTGATCATGTTATCGCCAGTGGTATTGGAAACCCAGACAATGGCGATCCCCGTGGCAGCTATTTCATTTTCAAAAATAGTGAACGAGGAAATTTCAGTATTGGTAATGTATTTTCTCGCTTTCTCTGAAAATTCATCCATTCCCAATTTTATTGCCAGATGAACGTTATTATTTATTTTCGCTGCCGCCACCGCCTGATTGGTTCCTTTGCCGCCGGCATAAAAATGAGTGGAAGATGACCGGATGGTTTGACCTATTTGCGGCAACATCATTGTTTCCGATACTATATCGACATTGAACGAGCCGAGAATATAGATGCCGTCGTCGAGAAGCTTTTCTTGTTGATCGGATTCCGTATAAGAATCCATGCTGCTGTCACCCAGGCCTTTGAGAATGGTATTGATGACGGATTTCTCAAAGAGTGATTCATCAGCGACCTCAGCTAACTTAGCGCCGCCGTGAAATAGCATGCAGTTGGCATGTGAACTCAATTCTTTCAGATCATTGCGAATGGTGCGCGTAGTGACGCTTAACTCTTTCGCCAGCTCTGCGACATAGACATTTTTATCCCTCACCAGCTTAACTCGAATCGCTTTTTGTCTTTCGCTTTTGTTCATCAAGTCTTACCCCGGAACCCATAATATGAAATGAGGAACGGTGTTTATCACGCAAAGCTCATAAAAAAGCCTAAAAAAGGGAAAATTTTTTTCCGATTACCGTTTAAACGGCAAGATCAGGAGATGCGTCACATAATAGCATTGGCGCAAGGAGCGACTGAGTTTGGAATAACCCGGGCGCAATACTGGCGTGTCATTGGGACGAGGGCAAACCGTTTTTATTGTGCCCGGGAAAGGGTGACGCAGGGAGCGCCGATCTGGCCGGTACCGCCATTGATAACGATTTTCATCATTGCCTACCTCGCGCCCCGGCCACGGGGCGCTTTGTCGTGATAGGACGAAAGCCGCGAATCGGCCGCCTTAACGCAAACCCGCCTTGTCGAGACCGAATACCTTGTCGGCCGAACCCGGTACGGCCCGGAAAGCCACGCCGGCGCGATTCCAGGCGTTAATCGCCATGACGGCGAAAGTCAGATCGGAAATTTCCTTTTCGGAAAATTGGCCGCGCACGTGTTCATAGAGCTCATCCGGCACATCGCCCGACAGTTTGGTGAGGGATTCGGCCCACGCCAACGCCGCGCGCTCGCGCGGTTGGAATAGGGGGGATTCGCGCCAGATTGCCACGTGATGCAGGCGCAGCGCGGACTCTCCGCGGATGGTCGCCTGTTTGATATGCATATCGAGGCAGAAGCCGCAGCCGTTAAGCTGGGAGGCGCGCACCTCGATCAAATCGATAATTCCCTCCTCGATAACGCCGTTTCGCACGGCGGCCGAGAACGCGATCAGTTGCTGATACTGCTCGGGGGACAACTGGGCATAATTGAGGCGTTGGGTCATTTGTCATTTCTCCGGGTGATTAAGGATATTTGTTATCCTTATGGATATATAATATCCTTAATTAAGCGCCTGTAAAGCTGCGCCGCAGCGAGACGGCGGCATAGGGGCTATAACCAAAAGTATGGAGCGACCTTATGGACATAGTATCCGCCTTGCGCAGCTTTCTGCGCGTCGCCGAAACCGGCTCGTTTTCCGCCGCCGCCGCCGATCTGGGCGTCACACAGCCAGCCGTTTCCCGGCAGGTTTCGGCGCTTGAAAGCCATTTAACGATCCGGCTGCTGCACCGGACCACGAGCGGTCTGGCGCTGACGGCCGAGGGGGAACGGGCTATTCCTTTTGCGCTAAGGGTACTGGCGGCCGTCGACGAACTGGGCGACGCGGCCGGCCTGGGCTGCGCCGCCGCCTCGGGCAAGGTGCGCCTGAGCGTGCCGGGGCCGCTGGGGATGTATCTGGGCGGGCTGCTGGCGCCGTTTCTGGCGGCCTATCCTGGTTTGTCCGTTGAACTGGTGCTGCGGGAAAACCCGTCTGACCTGCTGGAAGAGGGGATTGATCTCGAGGTCCGGCTGGGGCCGGTGTTGGCGAATGGGCTGATCTGCCGGCATATCGGGTGGACTACGGCGTTTCTTGTGGCGGCGCCATCCTATCTGTCCCGGAGCGCCGCGCCAAGCGCGCCGGCGGAGTTACAACACCATGAGTGTCTTTACTACAACCGCGGCGGGGAGGGCATGACCTGGTCTTTCTCCGACGGTTCGGCGGAGACGGCCGTGCGGGTGGCGCCAAGGCTGATTTCCAATAATGCGCTTGCGGTGTACCGCGCGGCGCTCTCGGGTGCGGGGCTGGCGATCCTGTCCCATCTCGTTGCCGGCCCCGATATCGCGACGGGCCGGCTTATCGCCGTGATGCCAGGCTTTCCGCCGTCCCGGTTGCCTATGCATGTGGTCTATCTCTCGCGCCGCAATATCCCGCTGCGCGTCAAGGCGGTGCTGGATTTCCTGATGACGGCGGTAGGGGCCGATCCGGCGATGTCCCGGTAGCAGGGTGAAAGGACAGCGGCGCGGGATATGGCGTACGCGGTGTCAGCCGGAGTGTTCCAGCAGCCAGTCCATGGTGCGTTTGAGCAGGTCGTCCGGGACATCCTCGGCCAGGGTTAACGCGAGGGAAGCCAGGCTTACGCCCGCGAGGGAATGGCGCCAGGCCGCATCGGCATCCCACATGATGCGCGCTATCGGACAGGGTTTGCTGTCGCAGGTTCCCTTTGCCCGGCAGGGGTTGTTGCCCCGTATTTCATTGCAAATAAACGTCTGGCGTTTACCCTCGACGGCTTCGACGATATCCAGGAAGGTGATCTCAGCCGGCGCCCTGGCCAGCCGGTAGCCGCCGCCCGGGCCGAGCGTGGTCGCGACCAGGCCGGCTTGGGAGAGACTTTGCAGCGCTTTCGACAGATATTCCTTCGGCAGGCCGTGAAATTCCGCCAGGGTTTTCGTGGACAAATAGCGTTCCGCCGGCATACCGGCGAGCAGGGCGCAGCAATGGAGGGCCCACTCGACCTGACTCTTGAGGATCATGATTTTATCCGTTACAACACAACGACAGTTACGGATATATAATATCCGTAACTGAGACGTTTTGTAAATATGCCGCCCAAGTAAACCTATTCTGAGCTATTTTTTTGAATAATGGCTTCTAACGATACAATCAGCGTAAGGGAGGATCACAATATGCGTCCGGAATTTATCAGGCATTGGCGTGAGCTGGAGGGTGACGACGTGGCGGCCTATGAAGATAGCGGCGAGCGCATGTCGATCGGCGCGCCGTTGGGCCGAAGGCTTGGCCTTAGCCGGATTGGTATTCATCATGAACGGCTGCCGCCGGGGCGCCGGACCACCTATCCCCATGCTGAAAGCGCGGAGGAGGAGTTTATCTATGTGCTGGAAGGGCATCCGCATGTCTGGATAAACGGCGTTATGCATCAGCTCTCGCCGGGTGAAGCGGTGGGATTCCCAGCCGGCACAGGCATCTGCCATACCTTTATCAATAACAGCGAACGAGAAGTCCGGCTATTGGTGGTCGGCGAGGCGTCCAAACCCGATAACAGGATCCATTACCCAAAAAACCAGCAATATGAATTGACGCGCAAAGACCGCTGGGTGTCACCGCCAGAGCAGGAATTTGGCGCACATGAGGGCATGCCGGACCGGCCGGAGGGCCAGTCGTAATCAAGATACGATTTGAGTCAGCCGGGGGCCGGATTCAGATAAGCGATGCCGGGCCATTCCCTCTGGTCAAAAAAGGGGCTCCAGGGCAAGAGCGGTCGCATGGGCATGCGTTTGGGATTGCCTGTATCATTAGGCCCCCGGTTGTGCCGGGTTAAAGCGGCTTAAAGAAAGCTGCCGGTCTTTGCGGGCGCGGCGGGCGATATCCGCGTTGGGATCGCCGTTAAAACCATGGAACCCGCCGGGGTAAACGTTCAACGCTACCGGCACGCCCGCGCGGATTAACCTGCGGGCATACTCCAGATTTTCGTCGAGAAACAAATCCAGCGTGCCCACCCCAATCCAGGCTGGCGGCAAACCGCCCAGGTAATTCGCTCTCGCCGCCGCCGCATACATGCAAATATCCTCGCCGCCCGGCTCGGCGCCCAAATACGACTGCCAGCCGAAACGGTTGCTTTCCCGCGTCCAGATAAATTCGCCGGTTATCGGATTAGGATCGGTCTCCACCACCGTGCGATCATCAAGCATCGGGTACATCAGGTTCTGAAAAGCCAGCGCCGGTGCGCCACGGTCCCTGGCGAGCAGCGCCAGCCCGGCGGCCAGTCCCGCGCCGGCGCTGTCGCCCATCACGCCGATGTGCCGGGGATCAACGCCCAATTCACCAGCGTATTGCGCCATCCAGGCCAGCGCGGTAAAACAATCTTCCAGCGGACCGGGGAAGCGCGTCTCGGGCGACAGCCGGTAATCAACCGAGACAACGACGCAATCCTGCCGGCTTGCGGTGAGGCGGGTAAGCGGCAGCGATTGTTCCGGGCTACCCATCAGAAATCCGCCGCCGTGGATATGCAGGATGCCCATCCGGCCTTTTTTCACCGCGAGCGGAGCGATAACCATCACCCGCACCGGCGGCGCGCCGTCCTGCCCGGGGATTGAATGTTCGGTCATGGACAGCGCCAGCCCATCGTCGCGCGCGGCGTTGTTCAGCGCGGCCGCCTGCCGTTGGGCGCGCATCGCCGGCAGGACCTGGGCATCAAGCGTGGGATGTTCCAGTTGTGATAATAATGGCTGCAGTTCGGGATCGACTAAATGGTAAGTACTCATCCGTGAAGGTCCTTCGGGCGGGTTTACGCTAAAAAATAACACCGCGGCTCGCCGGGAAGCAAGCCGCGGCAGAATTTAACGCTTAACTTATACCTTTACCACCTTCAGCAGATGATCCGCCAAACGCAGGCTTAATGCCGCGCCGGTAAGCGTGGGGTTCATGCAGGAGGTGGAGGGCATCACGCTGGTGCCGGCAATAAACAGATTAGGGTGATCGTGAGAGTGGCAATGACTGTTTACGACGGAGTGATTGATTATGTTCACGCTGGAAAAAGACAGCTTCGGGCAAACGCCCAAACCTAAGGCCTTCGGTATCCGATAACCTTGGCGATAAGAGGGGGTATTGCGCCTCACGCGGCCGGCGCTGAATGTTCTATTATGGTGTATCACTGCCCCGTTATGGGGCATCGTCCGCCGGTACATTTGATTAACGCCTTGTTATTGCTATTTATTGCAAATTGGCACGTTTCTTTCATATTCCTTCGTGTCAAGCCGGGGCACGGTCCCATAAGTCTTGTGAAAATTTAACCTTTACAGGTAATGAAGCCTGATCCCCTTTGCGGGTGGTCAGGCTTTTTTTTTGCGAGGAAGGCAGCAGATGCGCGCAGTGATTGAGGTCGGTATCTTACTTTCCACCGAAGGCACCTACCGCCATATGGCGGAAAGCGCGCTGGCCGGGATGCGTCACGCATTGGCGGAAACCAATGCCGATCCCTGTTTCCCGTATATCCTGAACGCCACCCATATCAACCCGGCGGGTAATCTTAGCGCCTATAGCGCGGGGGTCGAACGGCTGATAAGCGCCGGCGCGCGGCATATCTTCGGCACTATCACGTCCGCCAGCCGTAAAGAAATCATTCCCGATCTGGAGCAACATAATGCCCTGCTGTGGTACGGCTGTCCGTATGAAGGATATGAGAGCAGCGAGCAGGTTATCTATCTGGGCGGCTGTCCCAACCAGACATTATTGCCGCTATTGCGCCTGGCGCTGGGGGAATTCGGCAAACGCGCCTGGCTGACGGGATCAAACTATGTCTGGGGCTGGGAAAGCAACCGCATCGCCCGGGAAGCGATCGAGATTGCCGGCGGCGAGGTGCTGGCGGAGAAATACCTGCATCTCGGTCATACCGCGGTGGAGGAACTGGCGGAGCAGACCCTGCGGGCCGCGCCGGATTTTGTACTCAATAACCTGGTTGGCGAGTCTTCTTATGCCTTTTTACGCCGGCTGGATCGGCTCTGCGCCCAGGCCGGCCGGATGTTGCCGGTATTAAGCTGCAACCTGACCGAAGCGGAAACCAGCCAGTTGGGGGAAATACGCGCGCTGCGGCTGCTCTCCTGCGGTCCGTTTTTTGCCGCCACCAATACCGCCTTCTGTCATCGGCAACAATTGCTGCATGGCTGGACCCGTTTTTCCCACTATTACACCGGGGCCTGGCTGGCGGTAAAACTGTTCGCCAACGCCCTGCAACAGTCCATGGACAGCGATCCGGACGCCATCCGCCGAGCGCTGTATCTTAACGGGCAACAAACTGCCCTCGGCGCCCTGTCTGTCTCGTCACGCAATAACCACACGTTTTTGCCCTGCCATATCGCGGAACTGCGCCACGGCGCGTTTCACCTGCTGTACAGCGAGTCGCACCCGGTCGCGCCCGACCCGTATTTAACGGCGACGGATCTCCAGGCTTTTGCCCCGGCATCGACGCGGCCCGTATTGAGGATCGTAAAATGAAGACACTCTCCCCTCCGGATTTTGACACGCGGCCGCTGTTATTAGTGGATTGCGACCCCCGCACGCTGGCGACGTTGGAAAAATGCCTGCCGCGCATGGGCGGGCGCTGGGTTACGCTTTGCGCCGACGGCCCGCTGCCGCCTGGCCCTGTTTGCGCCGCGCTGGTGGAGCTGGAATATTTCGCCAGTCCCAGGACCCTGGAGATGCTGCGACAGCGCGCGGTGCCCATCGTGGTGCTGACGTCCCATGAGGCTTTATCGCAAATCCAACGGGCGCTGTTGCTCGGCGCGACCGCGCTGCTGCCGAAACCGATTAATCAACGCGCCATCTATACCACCCTGATGATGGCTATCGGCCTGCGCCACCAGCTTACGACGCAGGAGGAACAACTGATGCAGCTACGCCTGCGCGTCAGCGCCATGCCCGTGGTGAGCCGGGCCGTCGCGGCGCTAATGGTGGACGGTAACTGCGATGAACAGCAGGCATGGGCCGGGCTGCGCGGCGAAGCCATGCGCCACAACCTGCGTATGGAAGAGGCGGCGGAAAAATACCTCGCTTTCCGGCAACAACAACGGTTGGGAGAAGGTTAACCATGTTATTGCGTTTATACCGCCGTCCGATGCTGTTGCTGTCCGTGCTGTTTATTGTGCTGGTGATACTGGCGGCGCTGTTCGCCCCCTGGCTGGCCCCGTTTGACCCGGATGAGCAGTTTGCCGAGGGCCTGAGCCTGGACGGCGCGCCGCTGCCGCCGGATCGCGGCTTCTGGCTCGGTACTGATTTGCTGGGCCGAGATCTGCTCTCAAGGCTTATCTGGGGGGCGCGTACCTCCCTGCTGGTGGGCGTGGTCGCCAATGGCATGGCGGTGCTGATTGGCGTGGTGGTCGGTCTATGCGCCGGCTATATCCAGGGGCGCATCGGCAATCTGCTGATGCGTATCACCGATTTGATGATGGCGTTTCCGGCGCTGCTGCTGGCTATCGCCCTCGCCGCGATTTTCCAGCCCAGCGTGTGGATCGTCGCGTTGGTCATCGCCATGGTGAACTGGGTCCAGATTGCGCGGGTGATCTATGCCGAAACCGTCGCACTCAGCGCGCGTGATTTTGTCGCCGTGGAGCGCACCATAGGCGCCGGACCGTGGCGAATCCTCATCGTGCATCTGATTCCCCACCTGGTGCCCACCATTCTGGTCTGGGCCACCCTCGGTATCTCCACCACCGTATTGCTGGAAGCCACGCTCTCCTTCCTGGGGGTCGGGGTACAACCGCCGATGGCGAGCTGGGGCAATATCATTTTTGAAAGCCAGACCTATTTTACGTCGGCGCCCTGGCTGGTATTCCTGCCTGGCGCGGCAATCGTATTGCTGTCGCTGGCGTTTAATATCGTCGGCGACGCCCTGCGCGATGCGCTGGATCCCACCCTGAAACGAGGTCTGTGATGCCGTTTATAAGCCGTCGTTTGCTGCACGCCGCCCTGATTTTATTAGGTGTGACCTTTATCAGCTATATGCTGCTGTTTTTACTGCCCGCGGACCCGGTGCGCCAGATTGCCGGGCGCAGCGCCACCCCGGAAGTGATCGCCAGCATCCGCCATCAACTGGAGCTGGACCTGCCGTTCTGGCAGCAATATACCCACTATCTGCTGCGGTTGCTGCATGGCGATCTCGGCCGTTCATTTATCCAGCGCAGCGAGGTTAGCGCGCTGATTTCTGCGCGCATCGGCCCGTCCCTGGAACTGATGGCGGCGGGGATCCTGTGCGAACTTTTACTTGGCATTACCCTCGGTACCCTGGCGGCGGTCAAACGCAATACCCTGCTCGACAAACTGCTGATGGCCTTCTCGTTTATTGGCGTTTCCGCACCGCAATTTATCGCCGCGATGCTGTTTCTGTATCTGTTTTCGGCGGTGCTTGACTGGTTTCCGATGGGTGGCTACGGCGGTTTTAGTCACCTGGCGCTACCGGCGCTGACGCTTGGCGTGCTGGGCAGCGGCTGGTATTCGCGCATGCTGCGCTCAATGATGATTGACGTCCTCCATGAGGATTTTGTCCGTACCGCCCGGGCCAAAGGATTAAGCCGGGCGCGGGTGCTGTTCCGTCATGTGCTGCCCAACGCCGTATTGCCGCTGATCCCGATGATTGGCATTGATATCGGCATCTTCCTGGGCGGGCTGGTGGTGGTGGAGTCGGTGTTTGGCTGGCCGGGGATCGGGCAATTGGCCTGGCAGGCGATCCAGCAGGTCGATATTCCGGTAATTGTCGGCGTTACCACGGTATCTGCGGTGGCGATTGTCGGCGGCAACCTTATTGCGGATCTGCTGCTGCCATGGGTGGATCCGCGCATTGATATCAAGAACTCGAGGGGAAGACCATGAAAAAGCGCTTAGTGATGATGGCGGTGGCGGCATGTTTCGCCGGGGCGGCCCATGCGGAGGAGGCGAGGCAGGGCGGCAATGCGGTGGTCACGTATCAGAATGACGTGGCGACGCTTGATCCGGCGATTGGTTATGACTGGCAGAACTGGTCGATGATCAAAAGCCTGTTTGACGGCCTGATGGATTATAAACCGGGCACCACCGACCTGGTCAACGACCTGGCGGAAAATTACACCGTCTCTGATGACGGGCTGGTCTATACGTTTACGCTGCGCAAAGGCGTGAAGTTCCATAACGGCCGCGAGATGAAGGCTGCCGACGTGAAATACTCGCTGGAGCGCACCGTTAATCCGAAAACCCAAAGCCCGGGGGCCGGGTTCTTCAGCTCCATTGCCGGCTACGATGATATGGCGTCCGGTAAAGCGGAACACCTTGCCGGTATTGAAACGCCGGACGATTATACCGTCAAGATCACCCTCAAGGCGCCGAATGCCACCTTCCTGCATGTGATGGCGCTGAATTTCGCTTCTGTCGTTCCCCATGAAGCGGTGGAACAATGGGGCGCGGATTTCGGCAAACATCCGGTTGGCACCGGGGCTTTTGAGTTGAGCACATGGAAGCTTGGCCAGGAATTGGTGTTCAAGAAGAATCCCAACTACTTCCGCAGTGGTCTGCCGCACCTTGATACCATCACCTTTGAAGTGGGGCAGGATCCCTCGGTGGCCCTGCTGCGCCTTGAGCGCGGGGAAGTGGATATCGCCGGTGACGGCGTGCCGCCGGCCCGGTTCCTGCAATTTAAGCAAGACCCCAAATATAAGGGGCTGCTGGTGACCGGCGATCAGCTCCAGACCGGTTACCTGACCATGAAAACCACCCTAAAGCCGTTCGATAACCTGAAGGTGCGTCAGGCGGTCAATATGGCCATCAACAAAGATCGTATCGTGCGCATTATCAACGGCCGCGCCGTTGCGGCCAACCAGCCGCTACCCCCGGCGATGCCCGGCTATGACACCGCCTATAAAGGGCTGGGTTATGACGTGGCGAAGGCCAAACAGCTGCTTGGCGAGGCAGGGTTTGCCAATGGTTTCAGCACCGAACTGTATGTGATGAATACCGATCCGCAGCCGCGCATCGCCCAGTCTATCCAGCAGGATCTGGCCAAGGTGGGTATTCGCGCCAGCATTAAATCTCTGGCCCAGGCCAACGTCATTGCCGCAGGCGGTTCAGCCGATCAGGCGCCGATGGTCTGGTCCGGCGGCATGGCGTGGATTGCCGACTTCCCGGATCCATCCAACTTCTGGGGACCGATCCTCGGCTGCGGCGGCGCGGTGGATGGCGGCTGGAACTGGGCGCGCTACTGTAATAAAACCCTGGACGCCGAAGCCGAAAAAGCCGACAGCATGGCCAAACCCGATCAGCAGGACGCGCGTATCGCCGCCTGGCGCAAAATTTTCATCAGCGCCATGGATGATGCGCCCTGGGTGCCCATTTTTAACGAAAAACGTTTCACGGTACGTTCCGCCAATATGGGCGGGGAGGACGCGCTGTACGTCGACCCGGTGCATGTTCCGGTCAACTATGACTATATCTGGAAAAAATAATCCGCCTGGCGGGCCGGCCGGCACCGGTTCGCCGCTATTGAAGGAGAGATGGCATGTGTCAAAACTGCCTGGTTAAAACCATTCATCACGCGCAGCACCATTTCGGCTGGGATAACAGCCTTGTCCCCGAGGCCCGCGTCGCGTCCGGCACCACGCTTGAGTTTCACTGTCTTGACTCGTCCAACGGTTTTTTCACGCCGCAATCCACCGCCGCCGATGTCGGCGCCATGCCGTTTGACAAAATCAATCCGGTTAACGGTCCTGTATACGTGGAAGGCGCCTTGCCTGGTGATGTGCTGAAAGTGACTATCGACGCCTTCCGCCCCTCCGGTTTCGGCTGGACGGCCAATATCCCCGGCTTCGGGCTGCTGGCGGATCAGTTCACCACGCCGGCGCTGGCCTTATGGCATTACGATAAAACCACGCTGGCGCCCTGCGCGTTTGGCCGCCATGGACGGGTGCCACTGAAGCCTTTTGCCGGCACCATCGGCGTGGCGCCGGCCGAGGCGGGCCTGCATTCCATCGTGCCGCCCAGGCGGGTGGGCGGCAACCTGGATATTCGCGATCTCAACGCGGGTTGTACCCTTTACCTGCCGGTGGAAGTGGAGGGCGCGCTGTTTTCGATCGGCGATACCCATGCCGCGCAGGGCGACGGCGAGGTGTGCGGCACGGCGATTGAAAGCGCCATGGACGCGGTGGTGAAACTGGAGGTGGTAAAAAACATGCCGTTGGCCACGCCGCGTTTTTCCACTCCAGGGCCGGTGACCGATCATCTCGACAAGGCGGGATACGAGGTATTTACCGGCGTAGGTCCGGATCTGATGACCGCCGCCCGTGACGCGCTGCGCTACTGTATCGACGCCCTGTGCCGGGAGCAGCATATGAGCCCGGAGGATGCCTATATGCTGTGCTCGGTCTGCGGCGATCTCCGCATCAGTGAAATTGTCGACATGCCGAACTGGGTGGTGTCGTTCTACTTTCCGAAACTGGTTTTACAGTGAGGTACTTGCGATGCAGCCAGCCCTGATTTCAGTGGAGCGTCTGTCAATTGAATTCGGCTCCCGCCGGGTGGTGGATGATGTCAGCTTTGCATTATTGCCGGGCAAAACGTTGTGCATCGCCGGGGAATCGGGCAGCGGCAAATCCCTGGCGTCCCTGGCCATTATGGGGCTGCTGCCCAATGAGGCGAGCGTGCCCGGCGGGGCCATTGTATTTGACGGCCGCGATCTGCTGAGCCTGTCGGATCCTGAGATGCAGCCGCTGCGCGGCAAGCAGATCGGCATGATTTTCCAGGAGCCGATGACCTCCCTTAACCCGCTGATGACCGTCGGGCAACAACTGGAGGAAACGCTGCAACGCCATGAACCCTTCGATCGCCGTGCCCGGCGTATGCGGGTCGTGGAGATGCTGGACGCGGTAAAATTCACCCAGGTGGAAAAGCGTCTTAAACAGTACCCGCACGAACTGTCCGGCGGGATGCGCCAGCGGGTGATGATTGCCATGGCGATGCTGTGCAAACCCCGGGTGCTGATTGCCGATGAGCCGACCACCGCGCTGGATGTCACCATCCAGGCGCAAATCCTGCAGTTAATGCGCGAGCTGCAGCGGGAGTTCAATACCAGCGTATTGATGATCACCCATGATATGGGGGTGGTGGCGGAAATGGCGGATGACGTGGTGGTCATGAACCAGGGACGCATTGAGGAACGCGCCCCGGCGGCGCAGCTGTTCCACGCGCCGCGGGCGGCCTATACCCGCAAGCTGCTGGCGGCGGTGCCGGTGCTGGGCAGCGCGCCGCCGATTGCCCCGGTGGAACATGCCGAGCCGCTGCTGTCGGTAAACCGCCTGACGGTACGTTTCCCGGTGCGCCGGGAGGGCTTTAGCCCGCGCCGCCAGGTCTTTGCGGTGGATAACGTCACGTTTGATCTCTGGCCGGGAGAGACCTTAGGCATTGTGGGCGAAAGCGGTTGCGGTAAGTCCAGCCTCGGCAAGGCGCTGATGAATATGGTGCCGTTCGAGGGCAGCGCGCGGCTGGCCGGGCAGGAACTTAACGGCCTGCGAGGGGACGCGCTCAACGCTGTGCGCCAGGAGATCCAGATGGTGTTCCAGGACCCGTACGCCGCGCTTAATCCACGCCAATCGGTTTTTGAACTGGTGGGGGAGCCGATGCTTATCCATCAGCGCATGCGCGGGGAGGAAAGACGCGCGCGCGTGGGCCAGCTGCTGGAACAGGTCGGGTTGCCGGCCGGTGTCATGGATCGCTATCCGCACCAGTTCTCCGGCGGCCAGCGGCAGCGTATTTGCATTGCCCGGGCGCTGGCGCTGAACCCCCGGCTTATCATCGCCGATGAATCGGTATCGGCGCTGGACGTGTCGGTGCAGGCGCAGGTGCTGGCGTTGCTGGAGGCGTTGCGCGGGGAGTACCGGCTCAGCTACGTGTTTATTTCCCATGACATGGCGGTGGTGGAGCGCATTTGCCATCGGGTCGCGGTCCTGTTCGCCGGCCGGATTGTCGAGATTGGCCCACGGGATCAGGTATTGCATCATCCGCGTCATCCCTACACCCGCCGGCTGCTGAGCGCGGTGCCCATGCCGGACGTCAGGCAAAAACGGGATTTCCACAGTCTGCTGACCGATATGGCCCGCCCGGACCCCATCAAGCCGCTCGGCTGGCAAAGTCCGCCGCAGCAGTTTACCGACTACGGCAACGGACACCTGGCTGCCTGTTAAGCATGACATGGCCGCGAGCGGCTGTGTCGTTCGCGAAGCAGCGGTCCTGAGCCGCAGATGAGGGATTACCCAATCTGTCATCTGCCCGCCATGTCGTTGTCATCGATGCTGTTTATGGTCGGAGGAACGCATTTGGAGGTGTTCCTATGTTTAGCATGGAAACGGTGCTTCAGGATCTGAACCCACGGCATAAAACCGCGCCCTGGCAACTCAGGCTGCTGAAATGGCTATTTCGCGAAAAAGAGTTTCATCAGTTAGCCGATAATTACCGGCATCTGAAGGGACTGGACATGGTGGAGCAGATCCTTGAATTTTTAAATATCCAGTGCGAACTGACCGAGCGCGATCTTGAGCAAATCCCCAGCTACGGTCCGGTCGTGGTGGTGGCCAACCATCCGATCGGCACCATCGACGGGCTGGTGTTGCTGTGCGCGGTCGCGTCGGTGCGCAGCGATGTCAAGGTGGTGGCGAACCGGCTGCTGTCGCGCGTGGAATCGTTAAGCAGCCTGATGATCCCGGTGGATAATATGGGCAACCGGACGCGCCGTACGCAGGTGGCGCTGATGCAGGAACACCTCGATAACCAGGGCGTGCTGATCGTGTTCCCGGCGGGAGAAGTCTCGCGTCTTGGCAGCAAAGGCGTACGTGACGGCCGCTGGCGCACCGGTTTTATCCGTCTGGCCGCCAAAAGCCGTGCGCCCGTCGTGCCGGTGCATATCGGCGGCGGCAACAGCGCGTGGTTTTATCTGTGTTCGCTGCTTTACCGCCCGCTGTCCTCGCTGTTATTGGTGCGGGAGATGTTCCGCCAGCGCGGCAACCGCCTTAAATTACATATCGGCGCGCGCATACCCTACGCCAACTGGCATGATGGCCATACCGACGTCAATGTCCTGGCCGGACGCTTTCGCCGTCATGTTTACCGCATCGGGCTGGGTAAAGACGGTTTGTTCGCCACCGAGTCGGCCATTGCCCGCGCCGAAGATCGCGCCGTCCTGAAGCGCGCGCTGTCCGCCAGCGAAACGCTGGGCCGGACGCCTGATGGCAAAATCATCTATTTATACCGGCGCACCGGCGAAGAGTACGTGCCGATATTGCGCGAATTGGGCCGTCTGCGGGAAATCGCCTTTCGCGCCGTCGGGGAAGGCAGCGGCCGCCGCCGCGATCTCGATAGCTATGACGACGATTATTATCACCTGGTGCTCTGGGATCCGCAGGAGCTGGAGATCATCGGCGCCTACCGCTTTATTCCCACCGCCGGGCACATTAAGCAAAAAGGCATTGCGGGTCTCTACAGCCAGAGCCTGTTCCATTATGGCCATGAAATGGATCCCATTCTCGATCAGGGTATCGAGCTGGGGCGGAGTTTTATCCAGCCCCGGTATTGGGGCAAGCGCGGCCTGGATTACCTGTGGCTGGGGATTGGCGCGTATCTGGCTACCTATCCGCAATACCGCTATCTGTTCGGCCCGGTGTCGATTTCCGGCGGCCTGCCGCTGGCGGCGCGGGATATACTGGTCGCGTTTTACCGACTCTATTTTGCCCCGGCGCTGCCGCTGGCGACATCGCGGCGGCCCTATCCGGCGTCGCTGCCCGAGGTGCTGGCGCAATTTACCGGGGATGATTATCAGGCGGATTTGCAAAAGCTGAAGCAGTTGTTAAGTCATTTTGGCTGCAGTATCCCGCCGCTGTACAAGCAGTATTCTGAACTGTGCGCCACCGGCGGCGTGCAATTTATCGACTTCGGCAGCGACCCCGCGTTCAACAACTGTATAGACGGACTGGTGCTGGTTGACCTGACCCAACTCAAACCCGCGCGTTATGCCCGCTATATTGGCTTCCATAACGCCGCGCTTAAGCAGCCCGCTTAACCGTCAGTCTTTTCCCACCACCGGGTGAATGCCTGCCCCGGGCGGTCCAGCAACACGGCTTCGCCAATCGCCGGCGTCAAGAGTCTGTAGGTTTTATCCCGGCTGGCGGCGGACAGGCGGATGTACGGATCGTCCCAGGCATGGTTGGACATGCAAAACCGCCCGGAGTGGCCGGCCAACAGCGCGCCGGCGCGCACGTCCGTCGCCGCCAGGGCAACTTGCTCAGGCATCATATGAATGTACTTCCAGCTCTTGTCGTATTGCCCATTCTCCATAATGGCCAGGTCGACCGCGCCAAAGCGGTCGCCTATAGCGGCAAAATGCGGCCCGTAGCCGCTGTCGCCGCTGTAAAAAACCTTGCGGGCCGGTGTTTCCAGCATAAAGCTGGCCCACAACGTTTTGTTGCGGGCCAGGCCACGGCCGGAAAAATGACGGGCCGGCAGGACATGGACGGTAAAATCGGCGGCAAAAACCCATTCCTGGTCCCAATCCGATTCATGGATAATCTCCGGTGAGAATCCCCAATATTCCAAATGCGCGCCGACGCCCAGCGGGCAAAGGATGGTTTTTATTTTTGTCCTCAGGGCGGTCAGGGTGGGATAATCCAGATGATCCCAATGATCGTGGGAAATAATCAGGTAATCGATCTCGGGCATATCCGCGGCGGAATACGGATAGTCGCCCTTAAAAGCCCGGTTAAAAACAGAAAAGGGCGCGGCGTAGGCGCTGAATACCGGGTCTATCAGGATCCTGTGGCCGCCAAGCTGCATAAAATAAGACGAATGCCCCAGCCATAGCACTGTATCCTGGCCGGCATCAAGCGCTTTCAGGTCTGTTTTCACCATCGGCAGGGCACCCGCGGGTTTCACCCGTTGACGGCTACCGAAAATAAATTCCCATAACAGCGCCACATATCCGGCGCCTTCTGTCAGCTGGGGCGTGGGCAGTGGGTTACGAAACTCGCCGCCGGTGAAGTTAACGGAGGCGCTGATACGCTCCAAACGCTTTCCCGCGGGCAATTTACCGAATGCCGGCAGAGAAAAAAAAGAGGAAAAACCGCTGGATCTGTCTGATAACATGGTGATCACGACCGTTGGGCTAACGTTCTATTGGCGGAGTATGCCTTGGCGCTACGGGCGGGCATGGTAAAATGGCTTGAATATGAGTGATTACATACTCATTATAGGGGGAACGGATTTACCGTCAATATGATCTTGCCCGTTGCGGCAAAAACCGTTGATTGCCGGACGATAAGGCGGCAGGGGTCTATCTTTTGATGACGAAAAAGGAGGGTGCCGCGTGGCTCGCCCGAAAAGTGAAGAGAAAAGGCTTGCCCTGCTCGAGGCCGCGACGGTGACGGTCGCGGAGTTTGGGTTGGGCGCGTCCACCGCGCGCATAGCCGTAAGGGCGGGTGTCGCCGAAGGCACGCTGTTCCGGTATTTCGCCACCAAAGACGACTTGCTGAATGCGCTCTACCTGCACCTCAAGCAAAACCTGTGCGGAGCGATGATGCTGGATTATAACCGCGCCGGGCCGATTAAGGAGCGCGCGCGCGCTGTATGGAACAGTTATATCGAGTGGGGCTTGGTTAACCCAGCCGCTAATAAGGCGATGCGCCAGCTGGCCGTTTCTGAAAAGATAAGTCCCGCCACTCTCGCCAGCGTGGCCGAACTGTTTCCGGATTTAAAGGCGCTGTCCGATGCCTGTTTTTTCAATCATGTTTTTATAACAGGGCAGTCGGCTTTTGCCGAGGCGATATTTATGGCGCTGGCGCAAACCACGATGGAATTTGCAGCGCGCGGAACGGATGAAATCGCGGCCTACAAGGCGGCAGGATTCGATGCCATGTGGCGGGCTTGCGCCAACGAGCAATGAACCACGCCGCGCGCCAGGCAAAGAGATTCATCAGGGTGGATAAGCCCCGGCACGGCGTCGGGGCGTGTATTCATCCAACGCTTTGCCAATAGGATATTGATATTATGTTAGCACGCTGGTATAGCTTTATAGGATGCGAACGGCGGCAATAACACGTCGTGCAGCGGCCGTCGTGCGCATGTCCCGGTTTTTAGGGCCGTGGAAAGGCGGTGGTCAAGGCGATGGTATGGGCATGTTTTATTAGCGAGGAAAAATATGACCGAAAATAAATGCGAATTAACTTACTCCCAGGTAACAACGCTGTGCTTTATGGCTTTTTTTATCCTGGCCGCGGGCATCTGCTGGATTCACGTCTGGCCATAAGCTGATCGCGTATCAGCGTCGCCTGTTCGGTTAGCCCGGCGGTGGCCTTGTCTCAGGATGCTGCATCCGCCCGGATGTAGCCAATGCCTTGCGTCCTTAATTTGTCGTCATTCCCCCTCTTTGTTCACCACGCAAAAATAACGCCGGCCGTCGTTGACATAATAGATGTCGATCAACATATAATCGGAATTAGATGTCAGTCATCATCTAAATAACGTGGCAACGCATTATCCGCTCCGCTAAATCATAACAACAGAGACAGGGGAACAACCATGGGTTTACTGCAAGGTAAGGTGGCATTGGTTACCGGCGGCACGTCGGGCATCGGCAGGGCCAGCGCTATCCTGTTCGCCCGCGAAGGCGCGCGGGTGGTGTTAACCGGGCGGCAGGAAGACGCCGGGCGCGCCGTGGTGGCCGAGATTGTCAAGGCGGGCGGCAGCGCATTATTTATTGCGGCGGACCTGACGCGCACAGAGACTATCGCCGCGGTCATTGAGCAGGCGGCGGCGCATTACGGCAGGCTGGACTGCGCGTTCAATAATGCCGGCGTGTCCGGCGGCGGTCCGATAGACTCTCTCGACGAAGCGCTGTGGGATCGCGTTCTTGACACCAACCTGAAAGCGGCGTTCTTTTGCCTGCAGGCGGAAGTCGCTCAGATGAAGCGTCAGGGAGGCGGCGGCGCGATTGTCTTTAACGGTTCGGTACTGGCGAACATCGCCCAGCCCGGGACGACGGTTTACAGCGCCAGCAAAGGCGGCATAGTCTCGCTCGCCCGCGCGGCGGCCGTGGAGTTTGGGCCGGCCGGTATCCGGGTGAATTCCATTAATCCGTCCATCACCCGCACGCCGATGACGCAGGGCCGTATTACCACCGATGAACAAGGCAACGCCTCGCATCCCTATGCCGTGGGCATCCCGCTGGGACGCATGGCGGAACCGGAAGAAATGGCGCAGGTCGCGTTGTTCCTGCTATCGGATCGCGCCTCCTATGTGACGGGACAGGCGCTGGTGGTGGATGGCGGCCAAAGCGCGATGTAACAAAAGGGAAGAAGGCCGGCGCGATGTCGCAAAACTGACGCCGGCAGATAAAGCCGTTCAGGTTTGAAAACCGACCTGCCGGTGATACGGCAAGGCTTACAAATCCATAATGATTTGTTTGACGACGCCGATGATCCGGCAGTTGCCGTTTACTTCGAGCATTTTATAGTTGGGATTGAGCGGTACCAGATATTTAAACGGGCCGTCGGTGGTGAATTTTTTCAGGGTGGCTTCGTTGCTGCCTTCCAGTTGGGCGACCACGATCTTACCGTTGGCTTCATCACTGCCGCCAAAATCGGGATCGACCACGACCACCGAACCGTCGGGGATACTGGGCGCGCCATGGGGATTGGTCATGGAATCCCCCCTGACCTTAAGGGCAAAAGCGAACTCCGACACCGAGGCCGTGGTATAAATCCAATCCCTGGCATCATCGAGGGTGACGGGTTTTTCCGATTCGGTCCAAATACCGGCCTGCACCCAGGATAACAACGGGATTTCCTTAATGCCGAAACGCGCGGTTGGCGGCAGGGGCGGATGCCCGGCGCCGGCTTCCCCTTTACCGTCCACAAGCCAGGCGGGGCGACACTGCAAGGCTGCGGCCAGCGCCTGGAGATTGGCGCCGCCGGGCTGGTAATCTCCCGACTCCCATCCCGTCACCGTGACGCGGCTGACCCCCACCAGGTTGGCCAGGACCTGCTGGGTGATGTTTAACTCTTTGCGCCTGGCACGAATGCGATTGCTCATTTCCATGTCGGTTATCCTACCATTATCTGATGTAAGTTTTATTGACTTTTTTATGTCAGATATCCTACTATTTAAAGGTCAGTATATCTGATATCAAGGTCTTTATGAAGCAAAAAGACAACATATCCTACGCATGATGTCGGGGGTGCGGCCTCCGGACATAAAAAAGCACCCCGGCAACCCTCGCCCGGCGCGGTGCTGGAGAAGGAGGTACCCACGATGACGGAACTAATAACAGCAATCACCCTGGCCAAGCGGCTGGAGAGCCGCCGGTTATGGCGGCGCGCCGCGCGCCAGTGGCTGGCGGTAATCGATATTACGCCGGATACGCATGAACGCCTGCGCGAAGGATTTATCGCCCGTAGGGAAAAATGCATTACGAACGGCAACTGTTTTTGCGGCGATTACGGCGGCATCAGCGAGGCAAGGATCATTGAGCAATGAACGTCCGCCGGGGATTGTCCCTTAACGGGGGGCAAGCTCTGCGCGACAGGTGGAGAACAGCGTATGCCCGGGAAATTGACTACCGCAGGAGCCTATTCTATGTCCGGTTTTCTTATCGCTATCGGCAACATCGGTACCTGGCTATGCCATCTGGACTGGGACAAAATCGCCATCATCCTCGGGGTGGTGATTGGCATAGCCACTTATTTCACCAATCTGTATTTCCAGCGGCGGCAGACCAAAGCCATTGAGCGGGCCGCGCAGAAAGGCAATACCCTTATTCCGCCGTCGTAACGCCGAGGCGCCGGGCGATGCCGGCACCCAGGCTTGATTAACCGGGGGAGGGCGCGGGACTACCCGCATTGTCCGGGCTGGACCTATGGGATTTCATCGGAGAGGGGACATGATAACGTAGCCCCGGCGGGCGCCGGGGCATGCGGTTGACTTCCTGTTATTCTGCGAGGGTAAGCCATTCCGCCGAGTCATCGAACATTTCCTCAACGATGCGGGCCAGGATGGCTTTATCGCTTTTGCTGGCATCCGTATCCAGGCCGTTGCGCTGCATCGGCTTGATGTTGACCTCGGCGTCAGGGAAAACCTGCTGTACGCGTTTGGTCAACTCGGCCAGGATAAGACCGCCGGCGTCGGGCAAGGCGGTAAAATTTCTTTTGTCGTAAATCAGTTCAACGTGCATGATCTATCCTTTTATTTATACTGGGTAAATATACAGTTTTTTCCGGAGCGAATGCAAGTTGCTTTGACGGTTTTTCGCGGTAAAAACGGCGCCGCGTCGATCGGGGCGGCATTGACCCGCCGTGTTCGGGCGTAATCATGGCGCCGGCCTGCCTGGCGGGGTATACTTTTACGGTGCGCTAAATCCTGTTCGCCGCTGTAATTACCTGATTTTTGATGGTAACCGAATCGCAGGTATGCCTGGGAAAACATATGATTAATCCAATTTACCGATTGCCGGTGTTGTTCCTGCTGGCCGGCCTGGCCGTCAATGCGGCCGCGGCTGAAAAAGAATGCCCCGCGGCAAAAAAAAATATCAATGACAGTAATAACCTCATCATGCTGAGCGGCACCGCCAAAGGCGACATCCGGCTGGTGGTGGCGGGGATGGTGGGAAAAGATCTGGATGAACAGGCCCGTTCAAGCATCAGTTTCGACACCTGCGGCGCCCTTATCGAGGAAGCGTACGATTACCACAAAACGGAGGGCCGCATGACCCTGCGCATGTCCAATCACACGGTAAAATCCGCTGATGGCTGGGAGAGCGAGTACGATATCGCCATCATTATCGATCGAGACGGCAAGCCAACGCTGGTTAACCATAAGCAGGGCAAAAGCCGTTTTTTTACCGGTAAAAACGGCGTGATCACCTCCTCGACCGATGCCTTTACCCTTAACGAGCGGCCCGGATTTACCACCGGGACCTATGACTACGATAATAATTTGCGTCTGGTCAAAAGCACGGCGCGGGGCACCGACGCGTTCAGCAACGATGAATATATTTACGCCTATGATAAAAAAGGTTATTTCATCTCGATGCGTTCGAACCATGGTCAAACCCGTTATCAGTATGATGCCGACGGCAGGGAGGCGGGTTCTTTCTCGGTGTCACGGACGCCGGTAAGCCAGCTCACCAAAGTGGAGCAGTGCCAGCGCAACGACGACGTGGGCAACTGCATCCTGAGTTATGGCAGCGACACGGAAATTTTACCGCAGTCGATTATCAGACGACACCGCAGCACGGCCACGCAATACCAGTATTGGGACAGCGCGGAATCACATTGATTTTCCCGTGACTTAGGCCTGCATATTCTTTTTGCCGGCATCAAGCCGCCATTATCTTTTGGCGGCGGATGGCGGCTTACTCTTTTCGTTCCTAATCTTGATAGGTTGACCCGGAAATTGATGGCGCCCGCCAGGCGTTCTCATGCCCCGTATGCAATGCCGACGATAGCGTCGGCGGCTCTTATCCCCACTCACCCGAAAAAAGGATCAGACAACATGAGCACTATCACAACCGATGACGGGACGCAGATATTCTATAAGGACTGGGGCACCGGCCAGCCGGTGGTTTTTTCCCACGGCTGGCCGCTGACCGCCGATGCCTGGGACAGCCAGATGATGTTCCTTGCCGACAAGGGCTATCGGGTTATCGCCCATGACCGGCGCAGCCATGGCCGGTCGGCCCAGACGTGGGACGGGAATGATATGGATACCTATGCCGATGATCTCGCGGCCCTTATCGCCAGCCTGGATCTGCAGGACGCCATCCTTATCGGCCATTCCACCGGCGGCGGGGAAGTGGCGCGCTATATCGGTCGCCATGGTACCGGACGCGTGGCCAAAGCGGTGCTGATAAGCGCAGTGCCGCCGCTGATGCTGCAAACGGCGGCGAATCCCGAGGGCGTGCCGATAACGGTTTTCGACGGTATCCGGGCCGGCGTGTCGGCGGATCGATCGCAATTTTATCAAGATCTCGCGGTCTCGTTTTATGGTTATAACCGCGACGGCGCCAAACTCTCCCAGGGGGTGATAGATGCTTTCTGGCTGCAGGGGATGGCGGGGGGCATCGCCGGGCAATATGCCTGCATCAAGCAGTTCTCGCAGACGGATTTCACCGAGGATCTGAAAAAATTCGACGTGCCGACCCTGGTGCTGCAGGGCGATGACGATCAAATCGTGCCGCTAGAGGTTTCGGGCCGTAAATCAGCCAAGATCATTCCCGACGCCACGTTAAAAGTATTGGCCGGCGCGTCCCACGGTATGTGTACCGTGGATGCCGATAAGGTGAACGCCGCGCTGCTTGAATTTCTCCAGGCCTGATTTCATCAGCGTTTTTTTGCCAAAAAAAAAAGCTGCCGCGGCAGCTTTTTTGACGTCATGGAAATTAATACATGGCACCGGGCGGTACGTCTTTCACGGTATTAACGTATGACAGCAGAATTTTTTTCAGGAATTTACGGAATTTCATATGCTTTCCCTCACCAGGTTTGTTCGCCTGTAACGTGTTTGCGTTTGATGAGGTAATAATATGACCTCCGTCACATAAATGCAAATATTTGTGATGCGCATCACATAAAAAAGAGCATTTTTTTACAATGCCGGCGACGTGTTTTAACACATCGCGCCAATCCGGGGCGGGGATTATAACAGCGGGGTCGCTTTGTCATTTTCATCCACCGCGACAAAATTAAACTGCCCCCGCACCACTTCCTCCCGGCCCGCCGCGTACATATCTTCAAGGAAAATGGCGACATCCACGGTGATGCTGGTCCTGCCCACCCGGCTAACCCTGCCCACCAGCTCGATAATGGTGCCGGAAGGAATGGGCCGGCTGAAGGTGATTTTTTCCGTGGATACCGTTACCAGCCGTTTGCGGCAGAAGCGGGTGGCGGTGATAAAGGAAACCTCATCCATCCATGCCAGGGCGGTGCCGCCGAACAGGGTCGAATGATGGTTTATGGTGGTGGGAAACACCACCTTGGCGACGGTGGTGGTGGATTGCAGGATTTTTTGCTTTATTTCTGCGCTTAACTCATCGTGCATAGCAATACCTTCACATCTTTTTAACAAGTTAGTGAAGTGATTATGCCTGATATCGCGCGCGCATCCCAGAGGTGCGGCAGGGCCGGAGTTCAGGTCGCCGCTAGACGATACTGTTGATAACCCCGCCGTCCACCCGCAGCGCCGCGCCGGTGGTGGCCGATGCTTGCCGGGAGCAGGTATATACCACCAGGTTGGCCACTTCCTCGGGGGTCGCCAGCCGTTGGATAATAGAGGTTGACCGGTGGGTGCGCACAAAATCGGTTCCCGCCTGTTCAATACTCACGCCCGCATCCCGGGCGGAATCCTTCAGCATCTCGCGCACGCCTTCGGACAGCGTTGGGCCGGGCAGTACCGAGTTTACCGTGACCCCGGTGCCGGCGGCGAGTTTGGCCAGCCCGCCCGCGACGGCCAGCTGCGCCGTTTTGGTCACCCCGTAATGGATCATTTCCGGCGGGATATTAAGCGCCGACTCCGATGAAATAAACACGATGCGCCCCCAGTCGCGTTCCAGCATGCCTTGCAGGTAAAAACGCGCCAGTCGTATGCCGGACATAACGTTGGTCTGGAAATAACGCTCCCACTCATCGTCATCCACGTCGAAAAAAGGCTTAGGGCCGTAAATGCCGGCGTTATTGACGATAATATCGGCGGCGGGTACGGCGCCGGTAAGCGTAGCCACGCCCGCCGCATCGGACAAATCAGCCGCCACGCCTTCAACCGCCGCCTGCGGCACCGTGTGTCGCAACTGGCCCAGCGCCTTGTCTACCGTGGTCTGGCTGCGGCCGTTAATCACCACTGACGCGCCGGCGCGCGCCAGCCCAGTGGCGATGGCAAAACCGATGCCGCCGGTGGAGGCGGTGACGATGGCGCGTTTTCCCGATAAATCAATATGCATAATAATCTCCAGAAAAAAATGCGAGGACATAGAGCGGGACAACCTGTTCACCAGCTTATCTCCGCCGGCCGTAAGACGCGACAATAAGTTCGCTTCTGATGATGCTGAAGGCGTGCGTCTGAATGAATGATAGGTCATGATGGTTGCGGCGTTAAGCGGGGCAAGGCGAACCCGTGCGTCTTTGTGACGCGGTCCTCACGCGGCGCCGGCGATATCGGGCAGGCAAACTGCCGTCGGCCTGCGGTTATGCCAGGTTTTCAGCCAGGAAGTGCAGTAGCCGTTTGATGCGGGGCGGCTGGAATTTATTCCGGTTATACAAGGCGAAAAGGGGCGCCGGTTCGATAAAATACTGATCCAATACCGTCACCAGCCGGCCCGCGGCCAGGTCTTCACTGATATCCAGGATCGACTTATAAGCGAATCCGTATCCCATGACGGCCCATTTGCGGCTGATGTCGTCGTCATTGGTGGTGTAGGCGGGGGTCATGGTCAGCTGCCGCGGCATTTTTGCTTCATCGCGATAAACCCATTGCTCCTGATTGCCCAAGGTATTAATCAGGGCAATGGACGGCAATGCCTGCAAATGGGGGGGCGCCAGCGGTGGATCCAATTGCGCCAGCAGCGCCGGAGCAACGCATACCACCCGATGACTGTCGGCCAGTTTATAGGCCGTCATGCCGGCGTCGTCGTGCTGTCCATAGCGGATGGCGATGTCAATGTCGTCGCCGATCGGGGCGGTCGTGGCGTCGGCCAGAGAGAGAATAAAGTGAATGGCGGGAAAGTCTTGGCGAAAGCGCTCCAATAAGCCGATCAGACGATTGCGGCCAACGTCGGAGGGGGCGGTAATGCGTATCGCGCCTTTGATGTCATCCTTGCCCGAACGCAACAGCTCGGTGACGTCATTAAGCTGTTCCACGGCGCGCTGGCTATAGCTTAGGAACAGCTTGCCCTCGTCGGTCAGCCTGAGCTGGCGGGTGGTCCGTTCAAACAGGCGCACCTTGAGACCGGTCTCCAGACGCACGATGCAGGCGCTCGCCGCCGCCGGAGAACAACCGAGCTTACGTCCCGCCGCCGAAAAACTGCCCAACATCGCCGCTTCGATAAAAAGTCGCAAATCACTTAAACGTTCCACTCATTATCCTTAATCTCATCTCTTTTACATTAGCATCCTTTATTATGCTGGATGACGGCGGAATTCGCCTCATTCTGCCGTTGCGTTAATTCCCCATGCCAACATAAAGTATTGACAACGGCTAATTTAAGGTATATGGCCAGCGTCTTGACCCGCGCGCGCCGCCGCCAGCCGCGCCCTGAAATCATTCAGCGCGCTAATCTCTCGCCGCAGCGCGTTTGCCCGCGCCGTCTGCCCGCGCCGGACCGGGCTTATGTCGGTACCGGGAATCAGCCTGGCCAACGCCGCCAGCAGCTCAGGCAGGGGCTGGTTTTTGTTCTGCCTGACAAAATGGCTAAGCGCGACATAAGTCAGCGGAATATAAGCTGATTCATTATGCACAATCATCCGTGGATGACGGCGGTAGAAGCCCAACAGCTGGATTTTCGCATCCGCGACAATCTCATTTTCCCGGCAAGTGCCTTCACGGGCCGGCGCCTGCGCCGGCCTGAAACGACGGTCCTTCGCCCGAACTCCCGCGGCCGGCGGCAGGCCGCTTAGCCGCCCGGCGCCGATATCCGCGAAAACGCCCAGGGCGGCACTGACAAAAGAAATATCTGACCATCGCATATCAACTTCCTCTGAAATGAGTCACAGTGGTTGGTTCTGGGTTATCCGCTGATGCAGCAGGTCATCGACGATAAGCAGGTCCTGCCGCCAAAGCGCGCATGCCTGGTCCAGGTCATCATTAATGCCGGTTAACCTTTGTTCGCGCCTTGTTATCGCCCGGCCGACAAAATAATCCAGTGAATCCAGCAGGGCGGCGGCGGCGCGGGCGCGGGCGGCGGCGAGCCCCCCGGGATAGCACGCGATCAAATCATCCAACTGCCGTCGTACTTCCCCGCGCAGCGCGTTGTTTCTGTCGCCGTCCATAAGATGATCCTCCAGGGACAGCGTAATAAGGCGGGGAGGATGGGGCAGCAGCGGCGCCAGGCTGTTTTCCAATGCGCAACGGGTTGTCTCGCGCGGTTTCCCCTCCTCGTCATGCAGTATCATTATCAGCCGTCGCCCGAGATCGGGAAAACGGTGCTGCAAGGCGGCCAGAAAACGGATTTCCGGCTGAGCCAGCCCCGGCTGGCCCGCGCCGTGGACATACAGGATCCAGTCCGCGCCGATAGCGCCGGCCAGCGCGCCGGCGGGGGAGTCGTTGATATCGTCGATAAAGAGACAGCGGCGGGAGGGGTGATCAACGCCGCTTTTTTCTGGCGAATGGCGGTCGCTCAGGGCCGTGCGCGCATTACCGCTGATGGCGGCAGGCAATACCTTCTCCAGGACGCGTTTGCCCGTACCGCGTAAACCGCACAGCGCGATACGGTGTTCGGATAACGGACGAGCATGATTTGTCCGAAATTCCCGATAAAAAATGGCAAATTCAGGATCTTCTTTGCATAAGTAGTGCAAATTATCGCGCTCAGTCCTGTTCATTCTTCATGATTTCCCATGACATACTTAAGTCCCGCTAAGGTTATCGGCAGACCTTGCCTGATGTTTAACCTTCTGTTGCCCGGGTATGGCAGGAATGGTTCGATAATGCCGGGTCGAAAGCCCGCCGACCCTCATGAGCCATGAGGTTTTTGCTTATCAATACGGCGAGATATAAAACTTCAGGCAAGAAATAATTTTACTGAGCGGCTAATAAGGTTAATGTCTTCTCCCATTTGTATTATGGCACTGATATTATTAGTTTCTCTTGGCGTTGACATGTGCTCATTGCGTGCCTGTAGCAATCTTTCATGCAAGTATTGCCCAAGCGCTGTTTCAGCTGGGAGATCCGTAATAAATGTCTCTTCCGACAGGCTATGGGCCAGGGCCAGATATTTACTCATAAAAGGCACGACGAGATATTTTAGCAGATGGTTGCCTGGACTAAATACGTTGGCAAACATTTTGTCTAGACATTCCCGCAGACGTTCGGAGATGCTCTCCAGTTTATCCTGCAGGCGGCCGGTTTTCCCGGTGTTAAAATGCGAACGTTGATCATAGATGTCCGTTGCTAAGATAACACCCATTTCTTTCATGATACTAAAATAAATAGGCGCGGTTATTATGGTTTTTTCAGGGTTGTTCTTAATGTAATCTTGCACCAGGTAATGTAATTCAGCATAACTTTTAATAAAATATAAATAATTTTTATCCCTTCGGTTATGGTATTTGTTTTTAACCTTGTGCGCCGACTTTCCCGCCAGGGCAAAAAAAAGGGCTAGACTGCGCTGCGAATATTCCTGCTCGAAACTGTCTGTTCCCATTCCCTTGGCGGCAAGGAGGGCGCGGACATCGCCTTGCGGCGCGTTTGTTCCGCGGTCACCCGGTGTATCAACGGCGGCGACTGGTGCGGCGCCGCTATCAGCGCGCGATGCATCGCCGGCCATAGTGACGTGGCGGGTAAAAAGGGGAACAGGAGCGGGTCTTGCCAGGACCAACGCGTTCCGATAGTTATTCTGCCGTGGCTGTGTTTCCCTGCCGCACAGGTTGGCGGCATAAGAAAACGTGCAGGCAATACTCGTTTGCGAAATAATGTTACCCATTATGCTCCGATGGCGTTTAAGCGAACCACTATCAATAAAATAATATGATTGTAGTTTAAAAATAACCGTTATTGTATTTTGCCATGCCTGTTGTCAGGTCCTGCATGGGATATTAACAGAGGGAAATAACTTCGTAAACGCCGGTAATGACAAGAATATTGCGCGGACGATCATCCTACGTAATGAATTATAGATGATTATTATATTTTTTATAAAATCAGGATGGTATTTTTTTACTGCCTCCAGCGCCGGCGGTACAACTATAACCTGATCTTTCGTCGTGGTGCTTGCTGAGGCCCCTTATCTCATTTCCCGCCATTCTATTGCCGTTTTAATTCGTTGGTTGCGCCGCCGGGGTGATGAATACTGACAAAAAAACCATCGGGGTAGACGCCATGTCAGAGCCAGGAAGAAAAACCGCGCACTATTTGCATGACGGCCAGCGCGATCGCATCAGGCAACTGGCGTCCACCCGATTGTGGCGCTGGGAACTGCCGACCTGGGGCCTGATCGCGCTTATTTATGCCGGGTGGTTCGGCACGGTGCATTACTGGACGGCGCTGGGGCCGTGGGTCGGCACGCCGCTGCTTATCTGGTTCACTACCTGGTATCTGTCGCTGCAACATGAGCTGATTCACGGTCATCCTACGCGCCTGCCGTGGCTGAACCAACTGTTTGGCCTGCTGCCGCTGGCGGTATGGTATCCCTATGGCCTGTACCGCGATTCACATTTGCGCCATCACCGCGACGATCATTTGACCGATCCGGTGGAGGATCCCGAGGGCTATTATTTCAGCGGCGAGAGCTGGCAGGGATTTTCCGCGCTCCGGCGGCGTCTGGTCCGGGTACGTAACACCTTGGCCGGACGTGTGCTTATCGGGCCGGCGCTGGATATCTACCGCGCGCTGCGCGGCATGGTGGCGGCCGTGGCCGGCGGCAATCGCCGCGCTGTCGGGATGTGGCTTATGCATGGCCTGCTGCTGCTGGCCCTGCTGCACTGGGTGGCGTCATCGGGTTTGCCGGTAGGGTATTTTCTGCTGGCCATAAGCTATCCGGCCCTGGCCATCACCAAAATCCGCTCGTTTATGGAGCATCGCGCCGCCCGCGATCCCCAGGCCCGCTCTGTTATCAACGAGGCGGCGTGGCCCTGGCGGTTGCTATTTCTTAACCTGAACTATCATTTAGTCCATCATGATTTACCCGCCGTGCCCTGGTATGCGCTGCGCCGGGTCTATCTGGCCGATCGGGCCGCCTATCAACGGCGCAACGGCGGCTTTGTCGTGCAGGGTTATGCTGAATGGCTGGGCGAGTACGCCTTCAGGCCGGCCGAGGTCGAAGTACATCCGTCATCGTTGGGCGACACCAGGCTTTCCGGGATGCCGGAACCTGTAAAGGACGTTTTTATTGCCGGAGCGGGATATCCACCGCAATGATGCCGGGATGGTCTGCAGCGCGTTGATTTACCATTGGATAAAATATGCTGTGGCGAGGAGTAAGCCGGGAAAAGGGTTGGGAAAAACAGGAGGATGAAGCGGGTAGGATGCCCCGAACCGAAGTTCGAGGCGTAAAGTCTAGCTCATTGCTACATGAAACCGACGCAAGTATGGACCTAAATACCGGATCCGTAAATACGCATAGCGACAATTTTCGCATCCCGGCGGGTGATTGCTCAGCAACTGTTCAATACAGGCGGTAATGACGGACATGAAGAGCGGGCCTGGCCGCCGGCGGGCGTAAAAAAAGCCCGCACAGAGGGGCGGGCAAAGACTTCACAGCAAATCAAACAGCTTAGTTGATGGATGAGTTCGATGGCGTAAAGCTGGGTATCGCCTTCATTTTAATCATAGCCAGTACAAATAAACATCAGTACAACCACTTTCAAAATTACTAATTGAATCATGTGGCAATAACTTAATTACTTCTACGTCTATACTGATTAACAACGTCGGCGATGGGCCGGTTTTAACGCTATAGGGGTGAAGTAAAGGTGCGACTGCTGACCTGCCTGTTGGTTCTGGTGGTGTTGTTAACGGCATTAGCCCCCCGTATCCGGCCCCTGCTGCCGCCCGGCTATGACCCTTTTTTGCCTTTGTCGGTCAGCGATCCGCCGACGTTTATCACCCGCTACAAACTTAAACGGCTGGCTGCCGATCCTCCGGCCTGCCTGGCGGCGCTTGAAAGGGCAAGCGCCGCCGGACGCCTTTCTTTCAGCAAGGTCGCCGATACCACCGGACCTTGCCCGCTATTGTCGCCCGTGAGGGTGCGCGGGTTCGGCCCGGTCGGGCTTAGCTCCAGTTTTCTCGCCAGCTGTCCGCTGGCGCTGAGCAGCGCCATGTTTGTCGGCCAGGCGGCGGCGCCCCTGGCGGCGGCAGGTCTTGCGTCTCCTTTAGCTCGGATTGATCATCTTGGCAGCTATGCGTGTCGTAACATCTATCACCGCAGCGAGGGGCGGCTTAGCGAACATGCCGGCGCGCAGGCGCTGGATGTGTCGGGCTTTATCCTCGCCGACGGACGGCGCATTACGGTGTCGCAACAGTGGCGGCGCCAGGATCCGGCCGGTGATTATTTACGTGACGTGTTTATGCAAAGCTGCGCTTTTTTCGGCAATTCGCTCGGTCCCGATTACAACGCCGCCCACGCCAATCATTTCCATTTCGGCATGCGCGGTTTTGGCGTCTGCCGCTAGACGCGGCATTTTGATTAACGGCCGTCCGGCAGCCTGCGCGCAGAGCGGGCGGCGACGGTAATGGCAATAAAGCCGTGGCTGACATTGAAGACAGGGCGCAAAAGGAGCATTCTGGCAAAGCGCGCCGGCATTTTTTAACCCTATTGCCGGAAAGCCTGGGATTGCGTTAATAAGACTTTTTATTACATATGCCCCGTCGCCATAGGCCGGCGGGGACGGTTAAACAGCAGGTTTTGTCCTGTAGGGCATTTAAGGTAATTGTATGGTCCGTAAAACTCCCATAGAGCGATATCGCAACATCGGCATCAGTGCGCATATAGATGCCGGCAAGACCACCACCACCGAGCGTATTTTGTTTTACACGGGCGTCAGCCATAAAATCGGTGAAGTGCATGATGGCGCCGCGACGATGGATTGGATGGAGCAGGAACAGGAGCGCGGCATTACCATTACCTCAGCTGCCACGACAACCTTCTGGAAAGGGATGGCCGGTAATTATCCGGAACATCACATTAATATCATCGATACTCCCGGGCATGTGGATTTTACCATCGAAGTGGAACGTTCGATGCGGGTGCTCGACGGCGCCGTGATGGTCTACGACTCGGTGGGCGGGGTGCAGCCGCAATCGGAAACCGTGTGGCGCCAGGCCAATAAATATAAAGTGCCGCGCATCGCGTTCGTCAACAAAATGGATCGCACCGGAGCGGATTTCTTCCGGGTCCAGACCCAGATTGCCAAACGCCTGAAAGGCGTGGCGGTGCCGATCCAGATTCCCGTGGGCGCGGAAGAGGGTTTCCAGGGCGTGGTCGATCTGGTCAAAATGAAAATCATTGTCTGGGACGATACTACCCAGGGGGTTAAGTTTACCTATCAGGATATTCCTGAAGATCTGCTGGCCCCGGCCCAGGAATGGCGCAACCATATGATGGAAGCGGCGGCGGAAGCCAGCGAGGAACTGCTGAATAAATACCTCAATGGCGAAACGCTTACCGAAGACGAAATCAAGGGCGCCATTCGTAAACGGACCATCGCCAATGAAATTGTGCCGATGCTGTGCGGCAGTGCGTTCAAAAATAAAGGCGTTCAGGCGCTGCTGGATGCGGTGGTTGATTATCTGCCGTCGCCCATTGATGTGCCGGCAATAAGCGGGCATGACGAGGACGATAAGGAGGCGGAACGTCATTCCAGCGATACCGAACCGTTCTCCGCGCTGGCGTTTAAGATCATGACCGACCCCTTTGTCGGCCAGCTGATTTTTTTCCGGGTTTATTCCGGCGTGATTGCCACCGGCGACTCGGTTTACAATCCGGTCAAGGTAAAGAAAGAGCGTTTGGGCCGGCTGCTGCAAATGCATGCCAATGAACGTAAAGACATTAAGGAAGTGCATGCCGGCGATATCGCCGCCACCGTGGGCATGAAGGATGTGACCACCGGCGATACCCTGTGCGATCCTGATCATCCGATTATCCTTGAACGTATGGTTTTCCCCGATCCGGTCATTTCACAGGCCATCGAGCCTAAAACCAAGGTCGATCAGGAAAAAATGGGTATTGCCCTGGGGCGTTTGATGCAGGAAGACCCGTCGTTTCGCGTCAAGACCGACGAGGAGTCCGGCCAGACCATTATCTCCGGCATGGGCGAGCTGCATCTGGAAATCCTGATGGAGCGTATGCGGCGTGAGTTCGGCGTGGCGGTGACGGTGGGTAAACCGCAGGTGGCCTATCGTGAAACCATCAAAAAGACCGTGGAAGAAGTGGAAGGCAAGTACGTTAAGCAGACCGGCGGCCGTGGGCAGTATGGGCATGTGGTGTTGAAAATCGAACCGCAGCCGGCGGGGAAAGGGTATGAATTCGTCGATGCCATCAAGGGTGGGGTGGTGCCGCGCGAGTATATTTCCTCTATCGATAAGGGTATTCAGGATACCTTGACCTCCGGCGTTTTGGGCGGTTATCCGGTGGTGGATGTGAAAGCTACGCTGTTTTTCGGTTCCTATCATGAGGTCGATTCCAACGAAAATGCGTTTCGTATGGCGGCGTCGATGGCGTTTAAGGATGGGATGCGCCAGGCGCAGCCAATTCTGCTGGAGCCAATGATGGCGGTGGAAGTGGAAACGCCGGAAGATTTCATGGGCAACGTGATGGGTGATTTGTCGTCACGGCGCGGTATGGTGCAGGGGATGGAAGATATTCTCGGCAGCAAGCTTATTCGTGCCGAAGTGCCGTTGGCGGAAATGTTCGGTTATTCCACCACGCTGCGGTCTATGTCGCAGGGGCGCGCCACTTATACCATGGAGTTTAAGCACTATTCGGAAGCGCCGAAAGCGGTGGCCGAGGCAGTGATCAAAACCCGCGGTAAGTAACGCTATATATGCCCGGTGATGGCGGGCTTATCGTGCCATGGGGCCTCGGTCGGGCGGGAAAACCACGCCCGATTCAACCCCATCGGCACGCTCTCCCTTTGACACGCTCGTTGCAGGATTTGTGTTAGCGGGCCTACCGCGCCATGGGGCCTCGGTCGGGCGGGAAAACCGCGCCCGATTCGGCCCCATTGGCACGCTCTCCCTTTGACACGCTCGTTGCAGGATTTGTGTTAGCGGGCCTACCGCGCCATGGGGCCTCGGTCGGGCGGGAAAAGCACGCCCGATTCGGCCCCATTGGCACGGTCTCCCTTTGACACGACTGCGTTGAGATCGGGGTTGGCGGGCATACCGTGCCATGGGGCCTCGGTCGGGCGGGAAAAGCACGCCCGATTCGGCCCCATTGGCACGCTCTCCCTTTAACACGCCTGCGTTGAGATCGATGTTGGCGGGCATACCGTGCCATGGGGCGCCCGGTCGGGCGGGAAAAGCACGCCCGATTCGGCCCCATTGGCACGCTCTCCCTTTGACACGCTCGTTGCAGGATTTGTGTTAGCGGGCCTACCGCGCCATGGGGCCTCGGTCGGGCGGGAACACCACGCCCGATTCAACCCCATTGGCACGCTCTCCCTTTGACACGCTCGTTGCAGGATTTGTGTTAGCGGGCCTACCGCGCCATGGGGCCTTGGTCGGGCGGGAAAAGCACGCCCGATTCGGCCCCATTGGCACGCTCTCCCTTTGACACGCTCGTTGCAGGATTTGTGTTAGCGGGCCTACCGCGCCATGGGGCCTCGGTCGGGCGGGAACACCACGCCCAATTCGGCCCCATTGGCACGCTCTCCCTTGACACGCTCGTTGCAGGATTTGTGTTAGCGGGCCTACCGCGCCATGGGGCCTCGGTCGGGCGGGAAAACCACGCCCGATTCAACCCCATCGGCACGCTCTCCCTTTGACACGCTCGTTGCAGGATTTGTGTTAGCGGGCCTACCGCGCCATGGGGCCTCGGTCGGGCGGGAAAACCACGCCCGATTCAACCCCATTGGCACGGTCTCCCTTTGACACGACTGCGTTGAGATCGGGGTTGGCGGGCATACCGTGCTTATCTTGAGCCGGGTTTCGTGTCAGAACCGGTATTTCACGCCCACTATGCCGGTGGTGTCGCTGTAGCCTTTATTGCCAACCTGTTGTGCGACATTGCCCCAAAGATTAACATTGCGGTTAATTTGTCCTTCAACCCCGAGCTTAAGTTCTGCGATATTGGCCGCGCCGTCTTGGCTGACCGTTATCCCATCCATGCTGACGCCAAAATCATCCGAATTGTGGATCCAGTTAGCCTCGACATAGGGCTGAAAGGCCCGATCCTTGTCGTTGTCCCGCTCACTGTAAGTGTGCATATAGGCTTTAACGCCCAAACGGGTCTGGATATTGCCGTCACCTTCTCCCGATACCCTGGTGCCGTTGGCTTCGGTATGGTCATCGGCTTTGACGCCCATCCAGATGGCCTGGACCTGGGGCTGGACATAATAGGTGGTGTTTTTAGCGGCGTTTTCGCCGAACTTAACGGCATAACCGCTTTCAAGCGAGGCGCTGGCTCCTTTGGACTTATACTCTTCCTCGTTTAAATCCTGGCCCGACACCCTATTGTTAAACCAGCCATATTGTGTCCAGCCGTCGATATATAAACCCGTTTTGTCCATCGCATTGGCATACCAGGTCGCGTAGATACCCAGGCTATACCCGTCGACAGCACTGTTTGCACTGTAGCCGGATACGCGTGACCCGGTATTACTTTTAGCATTGCCGTAGCCGGCCATAACACCTAATCGAATACTATCGAGGCTGCTGCTGCTCCACTGGCCGATATCGCCGCCCAGTTGCAGTACATAACGATTGCTCTGGGTCCTGAGCTGGCCGCCGTCATCACGGGAACGGTTATGACCGCCTTCATTGATTAGCCACAGACTGGTGGACTTGTCCTCGCCCGTCAGCGCGTCGGTATAGTGAGCCATGCCCTGACGATTATCCAAACGGGTGGCGAATAGGGTATTGGCGGCGGCCAGATTGGCGGTATAGCTCCCTGCCTCCGGACGTTCAACCCGTCCCGGTTCTGGGGTGGGGACGGGTTCTGGCGATGGGCCTGGCCCCGGATTCGGTTCCTCGACCGAGCTATGCAAATACCAGTTCGCGGCATCAGTTCCGGCGCCGCGCGTCAGGGTGTAATCATAGGCGCCCGCCACAATACGGCCTGATTGCAAGAATTCACCGTCCGAGACGCCGTTGACCGAGATCAGTTCAATACCGTCCACGGTGGCGCCGCCGCCGCCGCCGGCATTATTGACGCTGACCAGGGTCGTGCCGGACGTATTACCGCCGATAATCAGTCTTTCAGTCTTTGTCGCATCATCAGATAACCGGGCATTAAAATTAAGACGACCGTTATTGCCGACATAATCACCCGTCACGTTAAGTACAGTTCCGCCATCACCGTTAAGGTTAATGGTACCCGCATTGTTCATGCTGGCGATAGTTTGATTAAAACCCTGTAAATTCATCGTCCCGGCCGGGGCGACGGTATAGGCCGACCGGCTGCTGAAGGCATTAGCGCCTCCGGCGACTAACGTTGCGCCGTGAATAACGGTATCGCCGGTGTAGGTGTTTTCGCCGGTGAGAGTCAATATGCCGTTATTAACATTGACTATTAACGGCGCCGCAGACCCGGTGTTTTTAATATTGCCCGTTAACCGCCACTCCCCATCGCCATTTTTGGTCAGGGTTTGAAAATCGGTGATATCGCCCGACAGCAGATCCGCGGCGGGCGGCGATCCGGCCACGCTATTGAGCACCAGGGCATTGGCGCCTTCGCCGCCGCTGATATTACCTGTAAGCGTCGATCCTCCTTCAAGGGTTAAACGGTCATTACCGGGACCGAAGGCGATATTGCCGATAATTACCCCGCCGGTATGGTTGGTCAAGGACACCGCGGTGCCGGAGCTGCCGATAACCGTATTTGCCGGGTCCATGGCTCTGAGGGTACCGTAGTTGTCAATAACATTGCTGCCGATGTCGGGATCGGCGGATGCAAACCAGATTGCCGACCTGCCCGCGCCTTGAATTAAACCGCGGTTTGTAATGCTATTTCCGCTGCCCATGACAGTAATTGCGTCATTTGTGGGTGACGTCCCGAGGCCCAAGACCTGGGCGCCGGTTTCTACGTTTAAGTTGTTATTATTGTTAAACTCAATGGTATTGTGACCCAGCCCCCACGCACCGGCGCCGGATAGGCCATCCGTGTCGTTTTGCACCGTCGCGCGTGCCTGAATGGCAATCGTGGCGCCCGTGTCAAACGTGATGGCGGTGACTGTACCGGTTTCAATCCTGGCGGCAGGCAGCACCAGAAGATTCACATCATTCATCCCCGGGCCGTTGCCGACGGTGTCGGTTTGTACCGACAAGTTGGTACAGGTGGTGGTTTTGCCATTCGTCGGCGGGGGGGTACACGCCGCCCAGGTGTTGCCCGGAGCGGTAAAAAAAAACCATATAGCGGCCATCATTATTATATTAAATTTATTTATTATTTTTAATTCAAATTGTCTTGTTATAGTAATAAATAAAGCTAAAGCATCACGGGTAAATCGCATCGCTACAGTTGTTTTGCGCATCATTACCGGTCCTTTCAGAGATAGGGTAAAGAGGGTTCGTGCGCCAGGCGAAAATATTTGACCCTGTGTTCTGGCTTAATTCACGACCCGTCCGGCTGCCGGTGCGCTCGACCAAATAACATCTAATGCGCGCGTAAATATCCGGCATTATATATTTAAATAAATAAAATCCACTTATGATTGCTATCCCTGCGATAAAGTAAAATTACTGACACGAGACAGGCCGAAAGAAATAGAATAGCCAAAGAGTATGGTTTCAATAATTAGAATTATTTTTCAGGGGTTAAATATAAATAGATAAAATTAGTGTAGGCGCTGGAGGTTTTTTTTCCAAGAATTTATATGGCGGAATAATTTGCCGTGGCATGAACATAAATAACCGGCGTGAGTGTTGATTACCAGCGCGGTACTATGCCATGTCGGTCTTGATTGCGCGTTGTCAATAAAGAAGCCCACGCTAAGCGTGGGCCCAGACTGCTGACAACGATGCGCATACCCTGAACGCGGGTATGCCGGGCAGGGAACGTAACGCGGCGACCCTGCCACCCTGCTTATCGGCCAGGCTACAGCCGGCCTCTTCCCCGCGGTCGGCGGCGATCAGACAAAATCATCGTCGTCGCTGAAGCCATCGTCCACGCCGAAGCTGTCATCCGTGCCAAAACCGTCATCTGTACCGAAGCCGTTGTCCGCGCCGAAACCGTTATCGGCATTGGTATCGTTGCCATAATCATTATTGGCGAACGTATCATCAGTGCCGCTGGCGCCAGGGAAAGGGTTGCCAGAGACATCATTGAAGGTATCGAGATTGTCGCTGGAGAAATCCTGGTTGGTCAGGGGATCGGTGGCGGCATCCAGGGGCTGATCGATAACATTGACTATCTCCTGCGGCTGGCTGTTATGGAACATGCCGGTAAGCATGTTGCCCAGCACCACACCGCCGGCGACCCCGGCGGCGGTTTGCAGCGCGCCGGCCAGAAAGCCCCCTCCGCGCGGCGCCGCCTGCGGCTGGTTATATCCCTGAGCATAACCGTTGTATCCGGGCGGCGGCGCGGCCTGGCCGCCATAGCCGGGAGCCGGTGGCTGCTGCTGGTTATTCCAGGCGGGGGCGGGCTGCTGCGCACGGGCGTTCCGGGCCGCCCCGCCGCCAAACAGGTTGCTGAGAAATCCTCCCTGGCTTGGCTGCGGCGCGTTTTTCAAGGCGGTAAGCTCAGATTCCAGCTGCTGTACCTGCTGGTGCAGGCGCTTAAGCGCGGCTTCCTGGATCAATATCGACTGCGCCATATAATAAGGGGCTGCGGGCTGCTGGCGGATAAATTCCTGGATTTGCCGATCCGCTTCGGCGTCGCGGGGGCCGGCTTTCTGCTCCGCCTGTTTCAGACGCTGAAAAAGACCCTCGATAATACGTTGCTCTTCTGATTGCATGGTAATGACCCTATAACCTTGTTCACATGCGCAACGGGCTGCGCTTTCTTTAAATCTAGTCTCATATTGGCGAATCATAAAGGCGCCATGCGTAAAGGTTTTTAGAAATGTGTTACCAGTCCACACACCGGGCGGGGGGATGCCGGGAAAGTGTGCCGGGCCGGCCGCGGTTTTTTTGTGGTCGACAGACCGGCGGTTAATAACTATTTGATACTCCTTGTTAAACCCCGCGCCGCCAACCCGCCCGGGATATGTGCTATATTGGCCAGCCAGACTCTTTATCTGACCTTAGAGAAAGCGCCCATGGCCGACTTCATCCGACCGCTACTGAAACTGCCGCAGGGCGCCGACAAACTGCTGCTGCATTCCTGCTGCGCGCCCTGCTCGGGGGAAGTGATGGAAGCGCTTAGCGCTTCCGGTATCGACTACACCCTCTTTTTTTACAATCCCAATATCCATCCCCAGCGTGAATACCTGATCCGCAAGGAAGAAAATATCCGCTTTGCCGACCAGCACCAGGTGCCCTTCATCGATGCCGATTATGATACCGACAACTGGTTCGCCCGGGCGAAGGGTATGGAGCGGGAACCGGAGCGCGGGATCCGCTGCACCATGTGTTTTGATATGCGTTTTGAACGCACCGCGCTGTATGCCTATGAACAGGGTTTTAGCGTCATCTCCAGTTCGCTGGGCATTTCCCGCTGGAAGAATATGCAGCAGATCAATAACTGCGGCCAGCGCGCCGCCAGCCACTACCCCGGCATGCGCTATTGGGATTACAACTGGCGCAAGCAGGGCGGGGCGGCGCGCATGATCGATATCAGCAAGCGCGAGCAGTTTTACCAGCAGGAGTACTGCGGGTGCATTTATTCGCTGCGCGACAGTAACCGGCACCGCAAATCGCAGGGGCGCGATATTATCCGTATTGGCGTCAACTATTATCATTACCAAACGCCGGAGAGCGAATCAGGGGAGGAATAGCCGCCCGCCATACCGCCGGCGCGCGCCGGCGAATAATATTATTATTTTTTTTGGTTGCCGTTCCAGGGTTAAATTTACCATAGAGTAAAATGTGTTAATTAAAGGATCGTTATTGGCCATGGCGTTTAATAATTGCCTATTTTTCGCAACCGATAAACAGCAATATTGCCCTGCTTGCCACCGCCGTAACATGTAATTATGCCGTTCATACCCCAAGGCGTGCATTTCATTCCTTATTAACGGTATCTCATGCTGCATTTAGACCGTCTCGTTAACCGCGCCTTTATAGTAAAGCCAGTTAACCCGTTTTACGGGCATCGATTCTAAAAGAATTGTTAATGCGAGGCAGAATATGAATACGCAATATGCGACCCACCTGCGGTGGCTTACATTGTTCGGGACCATTATGACCCAGTTCGCCCTGGGGTCGGTTTATACCTGGAGCCTGTTCAACGGTCCGTTGGCCGATAAGCTGCATCAGCCTGTCAGCCAGGTGGCGTTTGCTTTCGGACTGCTCAGCCTGGCGCTGGCGCTGGCGTCGTCGGTGGCCGGCAGGTTTCAGGACCGCTTTGGCGTGCGTAACGTTACGCTGGGCGCTGGTGTTTTGCTGGGCGCGGGGTTTTGCCTGACCGCGTATGCCGGCAACCTGACGATGTTGTGGCTTTCCGCCGGTCTGCTGGTGGGGTTTGCCGACGGCATCGGTTATCTGATGACGTTGTCCAATTGCGTAAAATGGTTTCCGGAGCGCAAAGGGGTGATTTCCGCCTGCGCCATCGGCGCTTATGGTTTGGGCAGCCTGGGCTTTAAATATATCAACAGCCGCCTGCTGGCCCAATACAGCCTGGAAACCACCTTTATGCTTTGGGGACTGATTGCCATGTTGCTGGTCATCGCCGGTGCCTTATTAATGAAGGATGCGCCGCAACAAAGCGTGAACAAGACCCGGGCAACACGCGATTTTTCCCTGGCGCAGTGCGTACGCATCCCGCAATACTGGTTATTGGCCCTGATGTTTTTAACCGCCTGCATGAGCGGGCTGTATGTGATCGGCGTGGCGAAAGATATTGGCGAGAATCTGGTGCATTTAACCCCGGCGGTTGCGGCCAATGCCGTGACGATTATCGCAGCGGCCAACCTGGGCGGACGCCTGGTGCTCGGCGTGCTGTCGGACCGGATGTCGCGTATGCGGGTCGTCTCGCTGGCGCAGGGAATTTCACTGCTCGGCATGGCGCTGTTATTGTTTGTGCATCTCAGCCCGGTCTTGTTTTTTATGGCGATTGCCTGCGTGGCCTTCAGCTTCGGCGGCACCATTACGGTATACCCGTCGCTGGTCAGTGATTTCTTCGGCCTGAACAATCTGACCAAAAACTATGGCTTGATTTACCTGGGCTTCGGCATCGGCAGTATTATCGGCTCAATCGTGGCCTCGCTGTTCGGGGGATTTATCGTCACCTTCCAACTGATCCTGGTGCTGCTGGTTATTTCGCTTATCATCTCCTTAACCTTGCATCAGCCCGGTGAAAAAATACGCTTACGGCTGAATGAAGTAACGGGTAAATAACTATATCCGGAATAATTATCTATTATCTGTAAGCCGACAGTCCGCCTGGCACGGTCTGTCGGCTTTTTTTGAAAGTATTCTAAATCAAATTACGTTTTAATCCTTTTTCATTATTACCGGCGCGTGAACAAATAATAAGAATGATTATCCTCAACCGCCTTGCTGGAAATAAAGGTTACAGGATAATTCCCATTCCCTTTATAGGCAAAGGAAGGATTAACCATGATGAAAGAACCCGCCGCCGGTGGAGGCATCTTGGGCGGCATGGCGCGGCAAAACGGTGGCGGTGATATCGGCGCCCTGGGCCGGGCGCTGAAAAAAATCATTGCCTGGCTGCGCGATCTCTTCAATAGCGACTAGCCGGCGGCGCTGCGCTTACCCGCTTCATCATCTCCCTTCGCCGGACTTCACAGCCGGCGTTTAGCTGCTAGGCTTAATCATAGCACTCCAGACTGTATGGTCTTTAACAAGAAGGAGCCTATCGTGGCCTATCAAGAAGTGATGTCGTTAACCGCATTGCCGGAATTGGCACCCAAAAAAATCAGCCTGGGCGATACCGATATTCTGTTGATAAAAAAAGGAGATCGGGTTTTCGCCCTCGAAGCCACCTGTCCCCATTCCGGCGCTCCGCTGGAAAAAGGCGCGCTTTGCGAAGGCAAGATTATATGCCCCTGGCATAAGTCGGTATTCACCATTGAGGAAGGCGCGCTGTGCGAACCTCCCTCCCTGCGCGATTTAAAGCGTTATCCGGTCAAGATTGAACAGGGCAAGCTCTGGGTCGACCCGCAGGCGGAACCGGGCGCGGGGCCGCTGGATAAGGTGACGACCCAGGATGCGCTGGTGGTCCTGGGCGTCGGCGCCGGCGGTAGCGCCGCCATTAAGGCGCTGCGCGAAAAGGGTTATCACGGTCGCCTGGTGGTTATCGAACGTGAAAAACAAGCGCCTTACGATCGCACCACCTTGTCCAAATTTGTTCCGCAGGGAGATATGGATATCGACGAGGTGCCGTCGCTCCTGGACGATGATTTTTATCAACAGCAAAAAATCGAGCGTATTAACGGCAACGTCGAAAAACTGAGCGCCGCCAAGCATCAGCTGCGGCTGGAAGACGGCACGATGATTCCTTATCGCCAGCTGTTGCTGGCCACCGGCGGCATCCCGCAGCGCCCCGATTTGCCCGGCAAGGCGCTGTTCGGCATCCAGGTCCTGCGAAGCTGGGAGCAGGCCGCCGTGCTGGTAGACACCGTCGAGAAGGAAAAACGCCTGGTGATTATCGGCAACAGCTTTATCGGCATGGAAGTCGCCGCGGCGTTCCGTAAGCAGGATGTGGATGTGACGGTGATAGCCGAGCATCCGCTGCCGTTCGAGAAACAGTTCGGCAAAGAGCTGGCGAGTTTCTTCCGGCGGCGTCACGAGCAGAAAGGCGTGAAATTTGTCGAAGGCCTGCCCGCGGAGTTTACCGGCGAGCGTCAGGTGGAGGCGGTAGTGTTGAAAGACGGTACGCGCATCGAGGCCGATTTGGTGCTACTGGCCACCGGTGTGGCGCCGGCGACCGGGTTTATTGACGATCTGCCACTGAATAAAGACGGTAGCCTTAATGTGGACGCCTCCATGTCGGCGGGCCAGGATATTTTTGCCATCGGCGATATCGCCACGTTTCCGCTTAACGGCAAACCCACGCGCATTGAACATTGGCGTGTGGCCCAGCAGCATGGCCGCGTGGCCGCAAGCGTGATGGCGGGTCAGGATGAGATCTATGATTCCGTACCGTTTTTCTGGACCCAGCATTATGGCGTGCGCTATGAGTATCTTGGCCATGCCGGGAAATGGGATACCATCGATATGACCGGCTCGCCCGATAACGATGATTTTGTGGCGCTGTATGCCCTCCACGATGAACTGGTGGCGGTGGTCGGCACCGGTCGTATGCGCACCACGGGTACCTTGCTTATCAAAATGAGGGAGAAACTGACGCTGCAGCAGGCGAAACGCATCGTGGCGGAAGTGGTGGAGCCGGAAAGCTAACCGAGGCCGCCGGCCCGGGCGTGCCCGTCTGGGAGGGCCTTCCTGAAAAACTGTCCGTTGCGCGGGCGCGATCGCCGGTCTTTTTTTGCCGGTTCCGGCCGACGTAAGGGACAATCCTGTAATTAATATGGTATGTAATAAGCTGGCATGCGGCGGCCGTGGGGCGTCGCATGCCCGGCCCGCGACTTTTCGCCCAAAGGCCGTTCGCCGGTTAGTGCGCGTGCGAAGTCAATGCTATGATGCGCAGCTGGACTGAAAAAGTCGTTGGATAAAAGGATATGCGGTTAATGACACAGCCCATTTATTTGGTTGGCGCTAGGGGATGCGGTAAAACCACGGTTGGCCTCGCGCTGGCCGGGGTGTTGGGATTTGAGTTTATGGATACCGACCAGCTGTTGCTGAGCACCACCGGCCGCAGCGTGGCGCAGATCGTCAAAAGCGAGGGCTGGGCGGGATTCAGGGCAAGGGAAAGCGCTATCCTGCGCGCGATTGCCGGCGGGCGCAAAGTGATCGCCACCGGCGGCGGCATTGTGCTGGCGGAGGCCAATCGCCGGTTTATGCGGGCGAACGGCACGGTCATTTACCTCCATGCCCGGCCTGAGGTCCTGGCGCGGCGCCTGGAGGCGTTTCCCGAGGAAGACCAGCGGCCAAGCCTGACCGGGCGGCCGATTGCCGAGGAGATCGCTGAAATCCTGCTGGCCCGGGAAGCGTTATACCAGGATGCGGCCCACCATGTGCTGGATGCGTCCTCTTCCCCGGAAGCCGTGGTGTCGGCGATATTGCAGCAGCTCCACCCCTGCGCCGCCGGATAACGCGGCGCCATGCGCAACCCCGGGGATTGACCTATACTTACCCGACCAAATCATAAAATAAGGAAGTGATTATGGCGAGTAAACCCCCTTATCCCCGCGAAGCCCATATCGTTAAAAAAGAGAAGGGGCCGCCGGGTAAAACCAAGACGGTGTTTGAGCTGCGGGCCGATCATCCCAAGCCCGACACGCTTATCAGCGAGCATGATTCCGAACACGAGGCGCTGGACGCGAAAGAGCGCTACCAGGGCGAAGACAAGACCTGAATTCCCTGCCAGCCGGATCGGAACACTGCTTCCCGGTCCGGCTAATTATCTTCCCCTAAGACGGTTATTTTCTTTTTTCTCGCCGGTGAATCCGCCGCGCTCATCCGCGGGTATTTTTTTGCACGCCGGCCGGCATTTCCCGGTAATAAGGCGTGACAAATCAACGATCGTGCTTTTACTATGAAGTACTGAAAATATTATCGAAAGGAATGGATCTATGCTGAATGTAAATGAGTATTTTGCCGGGAAGGTAAAGTCCATTGGTTTTGATTCCGCCAGCATCGGCCGCGCCAGCGTGGGGGTGATGGAAACCGGCGAATACACATTCACCACGGCACAGCCCGAGGAAATGACCGTCATTAACGGCGCGTTGCGGGCATTGTTACCGGGCTCCCACGATTGGCAGGTCTTTATGCCCGGCGAAAAATTCTTTGTTCCGGCGCAAAGTGAATTTATTGTCCAGGTGGCGGAAGCCAGCGCGTATTTATGTAAATATATGAGCAAATAATGGGGCAAAACCGCGGGCAGGCTATGGTTTGCCCCGCAATGCCGGCAAACCGGCGCATAAGTCGCCGGGCAGGGAGAACGGAAAGCATAACGCGTCATGGACTCATCCGCCGGTAGCGTAGTGGTCCTGGTCCAAGGCCACAGGTGTTGGACCGCACAATGGCGCGCACGGATGGGCGCCATCGCTGCGCGTCCGGGCGCGGCCCCGCTAAAAACGGCACGGCTTCACGGTGTTGTTACCCGTCTGATCCTGGCCTCGTCACTCCCGCCAGCAACCTTTTTCAGCGCTGGGCTTCGCCGCCCAGGGCAACGGTCAATTCTTCAATAAGCGTCGCCAGTTCGCCGGTCATCAGGATAAAATCCGCGTCAAAACGCTGGGCAAAATCCTCGCGATCGATATCGTCGTTCTGTTCGCGTAAGGTATCGGAAAACTTAAGGCGCTTGATTGTGGCGTCGTCGGCCAGGATAAACTGCACCCGTTCCCGCCAGTCCAGCGCCAGTTTGGTCACCACCTTGCCGGCCTCGATATGGGCGGCAATTTCGTCGCTGGCCAAATCCTGCTTTTTACAGCGAATGATGCCACCGTCCTCCAGCAGCGCCTTGAGTTCGGCCTCGTCCTGCACCAGGAATCCGGCCGGCGGTTCACCGCCGCGCACCCACTGCGTCAGGGTCAGCTCAATGGGGTTTTCCAGTGTCAGGGGCACCACCGGCAGCGAGCCGAGGGATTTACGCAACAGCGCCAGGGCATCCTCGGCTTTCTTGGCGCTGGCGGCGTCGACAATCACCAGGCCTTTGACGGTGTCCAGCCAGATGAACGTCTGGCTGAAGCGGCTGAACGCGCGCGGCATCAGGCTGAATAACACCTCATCCTTCAGCGCGTCTTTTTCCGTTTTGCGCAGCTTACGGCTTTGCTCGGTTTCCAGCTTATCGATCTTGCCGTTCAGCTCTTGCTTGACCACGGAAGACGGCAGGATTTTTTCTTCTTTGCGCACGCAAATCAATATCTGGTCATTAACGGCATGGGTTAACGCGTCGCTTTTGTCGCCCAGCGGAGATACCCAACCCGACTTGGCCATATCCTGGCTGCCGCAGGGGGTAAATGATGAGGCCGCCAACTGTTTTTCCATCTCTTGCGCCGACAGCGTAATATCGCGGTTCAGGCGGTAAATCATGATATTTTTAAACCAAAACATAAAGTGAGATCCCTGATCCGGCACGTCGGTAAGCGTGCGGGTTAATCAAACGCAGCGCGCATGATAGCGCATCCCGGCGCTAAAATCGGCAAAAATCAACCTGGCCGCGGCGTCTACAGAATGTCCGCCAGGGCGGCGGCAAGATACTCCACCCAGGCCCGTACCTTGCCGGGAATAAAGCGCGCGGCGGGATACACCGCATGTACCGCCATCGGCGGAAAATAATAGTCGGGCAATACGCGTACGAGGGTTTTGGCGGTTAACTGCCGGCGGATCAGCGGTAACTGGACGCCGCCTATCCCGAGTCCCGCTTCTATGGCCTGGATAAGCGTAAAGGTATTATTGGCCAGGAACACCGGCCGGACGGTCAACATCTCCGCGCCCCTGGGGCCCAGCAGGGTGAGTCCGGCGCCGTCGCCACGGCCGCTGTAGCGAATGTAAGGACGATCGGCTAATTCCGCCAGGGTTTGCGGCGCGCCCTGCCTGGCAAGATAGCCGGGCGCCGCGGCCAGGACACGCTGCAGGGTGCCGAGCCTGCGCGCCACCGTGCCGGCGGTGCGCAGTTCCCCGAGACGTAGCGCGACATCAATTCCCTCGCTGATCACATCCGCCACCCGATCGTCCAGCAGCAGTTCGATAACGATATCCGGATGGCGCTGCTGAAAATCAAGCGCCAGCCGGGCGATATACTGCTGGCCGAGGCCCGTCGGCGCATGGATGCGCAAATGACCCTCCAGCCTCTGGTTCAGCCCCCGCAGCGTCTCTTCCGTTTCATTTACCGCCGCCAGGATCTGCCTGGCCTGCAGATAATAACGGCTGCCGCTTTCCGTCAGGGTGACGGAGCGGGTAGTGCGATAGAGCAATAATGTGCCCAGCAGTTTTTCCAGGGCGGCCACCTGCTGGCTTACGGCGGGCTGCGTGAGGCCCAGATCGCGCGCTGCCGCGGACAGGCTGCCCAGCTCGGCCACGCGCGCGAAGGTATGCATCGCGGTGAGTTTATCCATGGTGTTCCGTTTATTAGTTTTACTTATAACTGATAGTGGTTATGGTCCTATTATCACTTTTTTGCTTATCAATTATAGTGACGCATCGTCTTTTTTCAGCGGAGAAAACACATGCAAAATAATCGGATTGCCCTGGTGGTGGGCGCCAACGGCGTTATCGGCGGCCGGCTCGTCGCGGAACTGGAATCCCGGCGGTGGCAGGTTATCGGCCTGTCGCGCCGCGGCGGCCGCGACCGGCCCGGCGTCAGCTACCTGGCGGTGGATTTGCTGGACGCGCAGGCGACAGGCCGGGCGCTGCGCCCGCTGACCGGCATTACCCATATTTTCTACGCCGCCTACCAGGATGCGTCCGACTGGGCGGGACTGGTTGTTCCCAATATGATGATGCTGAAAAACGTCGTTGAGGCAATCGAGCCGGTTGCCGGGAAACTGGAGCATGTCAGCCTGATGCAGGGCTATAAAGTCTATGGCGCGCACCTGGGGCCGTTTAAGACACCGGCGCGGGAAACCGATGCGGGACATATGCCGCCGGAATTCAACGTGGCGCAACAAACCTGGCTGGAGCAACGCCAGCGCAATAAACGCTGGACCTGGTCCGCCATCCGGCCGGGGGTGGTGGGCGGTTTTTCCCTGGGCAATCCGATGAACCTGGCCATGAGCATTGCCGTCTATGCCTCCATCTGCAAGGCGCTGGGGTTGCCGCTGCGTTTTCCCGGCAAACCGGGCGCTTACCACGCGCTGATGGAAATGACCGATGCGGGGCTGCTGGCGAGGGCCACGCTCTGGGCCGCCACCGAGCCCCGGGCGGGCAACCAGGCGTTTAACATCAATAACGGCGATCTGTTCCGCTGGAGTGAGCTGTGGCCGAAAATTGCCGGCTATTTTGAATTGGATCTGGCGCCGCCATTGCCCATGCCGCTAAAGGAAGTCATGGCGGATAAAACGGAACTCTGGCGGGAATTAACCCGCCGGCACCGTTTATCCGCACCGGATTATCAGGCGGTGTCGGGCTGGCCGTTCGCCGATTTCGTGTTCTCCTGGGATTACGATATGTTTGCCGACGGCAGTAAGGCGCGCCGCTCCGGTTTTCATGATTTTGTCGACACCGAAGCGATGTTCTACGCCTTGTTCGATGAATTCCGCCGGCGCCGCGTTATTCCGGGCGCACCGCATAACGCGCCTCCAGCCTGCTGATGCCCAGGCCGTTGATCTTTTTCACTTTGATTTGCACCGGGATGCGTTCCTTCATGGCGTCCACATGGCTGATGACGCCTATCATCTTGCCGGTGGCGTTAAGCGAATCGAGCGCATCCAGGGCAATATCCAGCGTTTGGGCGTCCAGCGTGCCGAAGCCCTCGTCGAGAAACAGCGAATCAATCTGGGTTTTGTGGCTGACCAGGTCCGACAGGGCCAGCGCCAGCGCCAGGCTCACCAGAAAGCTTTCGCCCCCGGAAAGGGTGCGGGTGTCGCGCACGGCATCCGCCTGCCAGGTATCCACCACTTCAAGCTCCAGCTCCGCCTCGGTTTTGCGCTGCAGCTGATAGCGGCCGTGCAGGCGGGACAACTGCTGGTTCGCCAGATAAATCAGGTGCTCAAGCGTCAGACCCTGGGCGAACTTACGGAACTTGTCGCCCTCTTTGGAGCCAATCAGCTCGTTGAGATAGCTCCAGTCGGCGTAGCGGCCTTCGCCCGCGCTGATTTCCGCCAACAGGCTCTGCTGATCGCGCTGGCGCTGGCGGTGGCTTGCCAGTTGCTGCTGTAGCTGGCCTTGCCGCCGCGCCAGCTCCCATAATAATGCCTTAATATCGGCCAACGTTCGCTCCACGGCGGCAGAGTCGGCAGCCTCGTCTAGGGTGGCGGGACGATCGTCATGGTGTTGCCGCAGCGCCAGCTCCGCCTGCTGCCACATCACCTCCGCGCGCTGCCGCTCTTCCTTTATTTTCTCGCGCAGCTCACGCAGCCGGTCCCGCTCCTGCCCGGGCAACAGGGCCGCCTGCAGCTCGGCCAGCCCGGCGTACGGGCTGTTTGCCAGCGCCTGCCGCAGCGCCGTCGCCGCCTGCTGCGCTTGTTGAGTCAGTTCCTCAAGCCGCCGCCGCTGCGAGCGGATTTCACCGGCCAGCAGATGCAGCTTTTCCTGCGCCTGCTGTACACTGAGTTCGGACTGCCGCCGGTCCCGCTCCACTTCCCCGGCCCGTGTGCTCAGTTGGGCGTTGAGCTGCGCCACGCTGTCATCGCCGGCCAGTTTGCGGCGTTCTTCACGCGCCAGGCGCAGCGCGTTGCCGGTTGTCTGCTGCCGCTGCGCGAGGTCGGCCAACTGTTGCGCCAGTTCGGCCTGGGCTTCCCGGTGGCCGCGCAGTTCGCCTTCCAGCGCGATAAGGTCGTTTTTCAGCGTCTGTTCGCGCTCTTGCTGGTACTGCCACTGCCGCCACTCCTCCTGGCGTTCGGCCAGCCAGGCGTCAACCGCGGAATCCGCCGGCAGGGTCAGTCCCAGTTGGGCGAGAGCCTCGCTGCTTTGCGCCGCCAGTTCGTCCATCCGTTGCTGTTGTTCCTGACGGCGCTGCTGCGTTTGCCGCAGACGTTGGGTCACCGCATCCTTCTGCTGGGCATTCAGCGCCAGACGGGCGTCGAGCCGTTGCCATTCGCCGTCGGCCTGGGCAAGGGCGTCGCGGGCCGCCTGCAGCCCCTGGTTGTCCTGTTCACGCGCCTCCAACTGCCGGGCCAATGCCTGCTCATGCGCGTCCTGCTCAGCCAGCCAGGCGGCGGCGTGTTCGCCGGGCGCCAGATCCAGCCCGGCGGCGGCCTGTCGCCAGGCGTCGTCCAGCAACGCCAGTTCCTCTTGCAGGCGTACCTGTTGCGCCGTCGCCTGGCGCTGCTCCTGCTGCAGCATCTCGAGACGGGTAAACGCCGCCACCACTTCGGCCTTGAGCCGCTCCACCTCCGGCAGCAGTTCCTGCCGCCGCCGATCGGTGTGTTGCGGCTGCAGGTCCTGGTATAGGGCGATGCCGGGATGCTCGGTGGCGCCGCATAGGGGGCAGGGATCCCCCGGTCGCAACGCTCCGCGCAGTTCCCCGAGCGAGACGATATGCATTTCCAGGCGATGGCGCGCGGTCATTTCGTCCAGCAGGGCGGACTTATCCGCCTCGGCGCGCCGCAGCGCCGCCAGCGCGGCGGTAATATCGTCGCAGTCGCGCCGCAGTTGATCTTCCCGCGTGCGGTTGGCCGCCAGATCGCGGCTTACACGCTCCATTTGCGGCAGCAGGGACGACATCAGGGCGCGCCGGCCGCGCTGCTGCTGGCTGTGCTGCCAGTCGGCGCGCAGCGCGGCCAACGGGAACCGGGATTCCTGCTCATCGTGCAGGCCCTGACGTTCCGCCAACTGCGCCGTGAAGGTCATTACCCGTTGCCGGCAGGCCTGCGACGCGCTGAGTTCCTTCTGGCGCGCAATATCGAGTTGTTCAAGTTCCTGCGTGATTTGCGCGCCTTGCCGGGCCAGTTCGTCGATGTCGCGCTGTTCGCGCCGGCGGCGGGCAAACAGCTCGCGCCAGAGGGGGAGCTGCCCGCCCCATTGCCGGCAGGCGGCATGCTCAAGCAGATAGCGGGCGACAAGCTGCGCCTGTTGCCCGGCCTCATGATGTTGTTGTTGTTTCAGCGCCTGCAGCGCCTGTCGTTTCCGCTGCTGTTCCGTTTGGGCTAACCGCTGTTCCTCCTGTTGCGCGGCCTGTTGTTCCAGCCCGGCGATTTTCTGGTCCAGCGGCACGAGATGGTCGTTTATCAACTGCTGTTGCGCCAACTGATGCCGGGCGTGCTGCTCCCAGCGCCGCCGGGCGGTATCCGCCTGTTCCCGCAGCGGTTGTAGCGCCTGCTGACTTTGCAGCTCCAGCGCGCACGCGCGGGCGAGCTCCTGCTCAGCCCGTTCCAGGTCCACGGCGCTGCGTTGCCGATCGTCGAGCAGGGGGCGCAGGGATTCCGCCGGTTCGCCGCGCGCCAGTCGCGCCAGCGGCGCCTGTGCTTCCTGCGCCGCCGCCTGCGCGGCCTGGCGCTGGGCCTGTGCCTGCGCCAGGGCGCCGGTCAACTGGCGCTGCCGCTCCAGCCAGGCGTGATGCCGTTGCGACTGCGATTGTTCGGCGTTCAGCCGGGCCTGCTCCAGGCGCAGGCTATCCAGCTCGGCGTCAAGTTCCCGCAGTTGGGGTTCGCTCAATAGTTCGATGGCGGCGGCGCGCGTACGCAGTGCCTCCAGTTCCCCGCGCACCGTTTTATGGCGTTCGAAAATTTCAGCGGAAATGCGGCCGTAGATATCGGTGCCGGTCAGTTCCTCCAGCAGTTCGGCGCGATTTTTCGCATCGGCGTTTAAAAATGCGGCGAAATCCCCCTGCGCCAGCAGCACCGATTTGGTAAAACGCGCGAAATCCAGGCCGGTCAGTTCGGTGGTCAGGCGCAGCTTATCGCTGATTTTATCCGCCAGGATGGCGCCGTCGGCCAAACGCGCCAGTTCGACCCTGGCGTTTTGCAGTTTGCCCTGCGGGCTGTTTTTCGCCCGGCGCTGGCTCCAGAAGGCGCGATAGCCCACGCCCTTGACCGAAAACTCGACTTCCGCCAGCGATTCGGCGGTCAGCCGGGTCATCAATTCCTGGCCGGGCAACGCGTCCAGGCGGGGCGTGCGGTGATACAGCGCCAGGCAGATGGCGTCAAGAATAGTGGTCTTGCCGGCGCCGGTGGGACCGGTAATGGCAAACAGGCTGGCGCGGTCGAAGGGGTCGGCGGTAAAATCAATTTTCCACTCGCCCCTGAGCGCATTGATGTTTTTCAGCCGCAGCGTCAGGATTTTCACCGGGCGTCTCCTTTGGTTGCGGCATCCGGCGCTAGCGGGTTTTCCGCCGCGGCGCCTTGCTGTACGTCCGCCGTTACCTGGCGATAGAGCAAGCGTATGGCGTCCAGGTTCTCCGGCGCGGGGGAGGGGATCAGCGCCAGGCGCCGCTCAAACACGTCCCCGGCGCTCAGTTCGACCAGCGTTTCCCGTTGCCGGCGCGCCAGTGCCGACAGCCGCTGCTCGCGGTTACGGCGCAACAGCACGATTTCCACCGGCAAATCGGCCGCCAACTGCTGGATACGCTGCTGGATATCATTCAGCCAGGCGTCTGTCACCACCTCGATATCCAGCCAGACGGGCGTGGACCCCGGGTAATCGCTAAACGAGCGCAACTGCGCCTCGATGTCCGCCAGGTCGCCTTTTATCAGGCGCAGGGCCTGGGTTTCCGGGATCAAAACCGGGGAAATGTCCGCCACGCCCCCGGCGTCGAAACTGACTATATTGATCTGCTTGGGCTGCCCGGTCTCATCAAAACTCAAGGCGATGGGCGAACCGCAATAGCGGATATGCTGCTGTCCGCCCACGCACTGCGGGCGGTGGATATGGCCGAGGGCGATATAATCCGCCGGAGGAAACAGCTGGGCGGGAAACGCGTCCAGGCTGCCGATATAAATATCGCGTACCGAATCGGTGGTGGCGGCGCCCACCGTGGTCAGGTGTCCGGTGGCGATAATCGGCAGCCGGCCGGGCAACTTGGCGCGCAGGGCCAGCGCCCGGTCATATAGCGCCTGGTAATATGCGGCGATGGCGTCCATCAGCGCCCGCTGTTTATCATCCCCCGATTCTCCGGCGCGGCTGGTCAGCACATCCCGCGGGCGTAAAAAGGGGATGGCGCACAGTATCGCCCCCGGCTTTCCACTACGATCGTTCAGTACAAAAACCGGTTGCCCGCCGCTGTCTTCGCGGTCGCCGTCGGCGTTGTCGTCATCGTCCCGGGCGCCGAACCCGCCGCCGGCGATAACCCGGGTATGCATGCAGGCCAGCAGCGCCCGGGATTCGTTCAGTGTCGCCACCGCGTCATGATTGCCCGCCAGTATGATCAGCTGGCAACCGGTCGGCTGCAACGCCACCACGAAACGATTGAACAGTTCGCGGGCATAGCTGGGCGGGGTGCCGGTATCAAAGATATCGCCGGCCACGATCACCGCGTCGATATCCCGTTCTGCCACCTGCGCCACCAGCCATTGCAGGAAGGCGCGGTGCTCCCGGGCGCGGTTTTTGGTGAAAAACGACTGACCCAGATGCCAGTCAGAAGTGTGAATGATCCGCATGACGCTCCAGCCAGAGTGTAAAAGTCAGGGCGAGAGTATAAACCTTACCCCGGGCGATGCCGACGTAAAGCTGTTAATTTGGCAACCCGGGACGAAAAAAAACCGCCATCCGCTATGCTTCTGGCACGATGGGCTGATTTTAATAAATCTGTCATAAAAGTGACGCATAATGCCCGGGCACGTTAACCGCAGAGATTAATGGCAGGAAAAAATGGCAAAACGCATATTAGTCGTGGAAGACGAAGCGCCGATTCGTGAAATGGTGTGCTTCGTACTTGAACAGAATGGCTTCCAGCCCATCGAAGCCGAAGACTACGGCACGGCGGTCAGCCGTATGGCGGAGCCTTATCCGGATCTGGTATTGCTCGACTGGATGTTGCCAGGCGGTTCGGGAATTCAATTTATCAAACATATGAAACGCGAGGTATTGACCCGCGATATTCCGGTCATGATGCTGACCGCGCGCGGCGAGGAGGAAGACCGGGTGCGGGGGCTGGAAGTGGGCGCCGATGATTATATCACCAAACCGTTCTCGCCCAAGGAGCTGCTGGCCAGGATCAAGGCGGTGATGCGCCGTATTTCGCCGATGGCGGTGGAAGATAAGATTGAGCTGCAGGGCTTAAGCCTGGATCCGTCGTCGCACCGGGTAACCTCCAACGAACTGGCCCTGGAGATGGGACCGACCGAATTTAAACTGCTGCACTTTTTCATGACCCATCCCGAGCGGGTATATAGCCGGGAACAGTTGTTAAATCATGTCTGGGGCACTAATGTGTATGTTGAGGACCGGACGGTTGATGTGCATATTCGCCGCCTGCGCAAAGCGCTGGAAACCGGCGGTCACGATCGGATGGTGCAGACGGTCCGCGGCACCGGCTATCGTTTTTCCGCGCGCTATTAGCGCGGTATAAGGGGAGCTCTGCCGGTGCTGGAACGTTTATCCTGGCGTAAGATTTTGCTGGAACTGGGGCTGTTTTGCCTGCCGGCCCTGCTGTTGTCGCTTTTTGTCGGCCACCTGGCCTGGCTGTTGGTGGCGGCGCTGCTGGCCGCGCTGGTGCGCAACTATTATTACCAACTGCGGCTGTCCCGCTGGTTATGGGTCGATCTCCGGCATACGCCGCCGGAAGGGCGGGGAAGCTGGGAACCGCTGTTCTATGGCCTGCATCAGATGCAGTTGCGCCACCGGCGGCGGCGGCGTGAACTGGCGACATTGTTCAAACGCTTTCGCAGCGGCGCGGAAACCTTGCCTGATGCGCTGGTGATGTTGACCGACGACGGCCATATTTTCTGGTGCAACGGCCTGGCGCAGCAGCTGCTCGGGTTTCGCTGGCCGGAAGACAACGGCCAGCATATCCTTAACCTGCTGCGCTATCCTGAATTCAACAGCTATATCCAGGGCCAGTCGTTCGAGCGCCCCTTGACCCTGCTGCTCAATAAGCAACGTTACGTTGAATTCCGCGTGATGCCCTATACCGACGACCAGCTGTTAATGGTGGCCCGCGACGTGACCCAGATGCGCCAGCTGGAAGGCGCCAGGCGCAACTTTTTCGCCAATGCCAGCCATGAACTGCGTACGCCGCTGACGGTGTTGCAGGGATATCTGGAAATGATGAACGACCAGGATATGGATGAAGCCATGCGCGCCAAGGCCATCCACACCATGCAGGATCAGACGCAGCGCATGGAGCGCCTGGTCAAGCAGTTGCTGGTGTTATCCCGTATCGAGGCCGCGCCGCAGGGCGAGGTCAATGAACGCGTCGATATTCCGGCCATTCTCAAGCGCCTGCAGCAAAGCGCCGGGGCGCTCAGCCAGGAACGGCATGAGATCGTGTTCCGGGTTAATGAACAGTTGCTGGTGCGCGGCAATGAGGATCAGCTGCGCAGCGCGATGTCGAACCTGATATACAATGCGGTCATCCATACGCCGCCGGGCACCCGCATCGAGGTGTGCTGGCAGCGTACCGCTGAGGGCGCGCAGTTTCAGGTCAGCGATAACGGGCCGGGCATCGCCCCGGAGCATTTACCGCGCCTGACCGAGCGTTTTTACCGGGTTGACAAAGCCCGTTCGCGCCAGACCGGCGGCAGCGGCCTTGGGCTTGCCATCGTTAAGCACGCGCTCGGCAATCATGACGCCCATCTTGATGTTATCAGCGAGCCGGGCGCGGGTACCCGCTTCTTTTTTACCTTGCCCAACCGGTTGATTGTCCTCCCCGTCCTGGCCGAAAATAACCCCACTTCTCCTTCACGTGTCAAATCCCGATGATAAAAGCTGTAAAAACCCTGGGCTGGCTGCTCTGCCTGCTGTTGACCCTGCCGGCGGCGGCGCGGCCGCTGTCGGTGCTGTCGGGTAGCCTCACCAGCAGCGGTTCCGATACGCTGGCGAATATGATGGCCCTGTGGGCGGCGGATTTCAGACATGACTATCCGGATGTCGGCGTGCAGATCCAGGCGGGCGGATCGGCGACGGCGGCGACGGCGCTGGCCGCGGGCACGGCGCAAATCGGGCCGATGAGCCGCATGATGAACGCGACTGAAATCGCCGCGTTCCAGCGCCATTACGGCTACCCGCCCCTGGCGGTGCCGGTGGCCTTGGATGCGCTGGTGATTATAGTCAACCAGGATAACCCCCTGCCCAGGTTGCGCCTGCGCCAGTTGGACGCCATTTTTTCCATCACCCGCAGCTGCGGCGACGCCCCTGCCGTCACCCGCTGGGGGGAACTCGGCCTAACCGGGCGGTGGGCCGATATGGCCCTGCTGCGCTATGGCCGCAATTCCGCCTCCGGTACCTATGGTTTTTTCCGCCAGCGCGTGCTGTGCGGCGGTGACCTGCTGGCATCAGTCAATGAACTGCCCGGGTCGGCTTCGGTGGCGCAGGCGGTAAGCGCGTCGCGCAACGCCATTGGTTACGCCGGCATGGGGTTTCATACCGCCGGCGTGCGGATCCTGCCGTTAACCGACGAGGCCGGCCGCCAGGTGACGCCGGACGAGTCGGCCTTGCTTAACGGCGACTATCCGCTGGTGCGCTATCTCTATATTTATCTGAATAAGCCCCCTGATACCCCATTGGCGCCGGTCACCGCCGCCTTTATGGACCGTATTTTGTCGCCCCAGGGCCAAAACCTCGCCCGCCAGGGCGGCTACCAGCCCTTGCCTGAACCCATAAGGCTACAGGCGCGCCGGGATATCGGGCTGCAATGAGGTGTGTCGGCAGGGTGGGCCGTCGCCCGCGGGTGATCATGAATAATGTTCAACACGGGTGAATTTTCTTCGCCATGGCGATGCGCCGCCGCGTGCTAGTATGGATGCGGGCATTATAGACGTCCGGATGTCTATATGTCACCGACGGAAACTATTGCCCACCGGGAAAGTTTACATCCTGAACTATTCATTAAATCTTATTATCTTGCGGGCCTTGTCCAGGCCGGCAAAATAACGCCGGAGCTCAAACATGCAAAGAAATACGCCTCCCTTTCGCGCTGATGTGGTGGGCAGTTTATTACGCCCCGAGGCGATTAAACAGGCCCGCAGGCAGTTGCAGCAAGGGGCCATTACTCCCGCGCAGCTGCGTGCCGTCGAGGATACCGAGATCCGCCGGGTGGTGGAACTGCAGCGCGGTCTGGGGCTGCAGGTGGTCACCGACGGCGAGTTTCGCCGCGCCTGGTGGCATTTCGATTTTTTTGAGGGGCTGGACGGGGTGGAAGGCTACGATGTCGACCAGGGTATCCAGTTTTCCGGGGTGCAGACCAAGGCGCGCAGCATTAAGGTCACCGGCAAGGTGGCGTTCCGCCAGCATCCGATGCTGGCGGATTTCCGCTATCTGCGCAGCGTGGCCGGAGACGCGGTGGCTAAAATGACCATACCCAGCCCGAGCGTGATGCATTTTCGCGGCGGGCGCGGCGCCATCGACGCCGGCGTCTATCCTGATCTGGCGGCGTATTTCGCCGATCTGGCCCAGGCCTGGCATGACGCTATCCGCGCCTTTTACGATGCCGGCTGCCGTTACCTGCAGCTTGACGATACCGTGTGGGCTTATCTGTGTTCGACGGACCAGCAGCGCCAGATCCGCGAGCGCGGCGAGGATCCGCGGCAATTGGCGCGCATCTATGCGGATGTGCTCAATCAAGCGCTGGCGGGCAAACCGGACGATCTGGTGGTTAGCCTGCATGTTTGCCGCGGCAATTTCCGCTCCACCTGGATTTCCGAGGGCGGTTATGAGCCGGTGGCGCCTATCCTGTTCGGCGAGGTCAAGGTCGACGCCTTTTTCCTGGAATATGACACCGAGCGCGCCGGCGGTTTTGAACCGCTGCGGTTTATCAAGCCCGGCCGCCAGCAGGCGGTGCTGGGCCTTATCACCTCCAAAACCGGTGAATTGGAAGATCCTGAGGCGGTGCTGGCGCGCTTGCGCGAGGCCACCCGTTATATCAGCCTGGACCAGCTGTGCCTGAGCCCGCAGTGCGGCTTCGCCTCGACGGAAGAAGGCAATAGCCTGACCGAAGCCCAGCAATGGGACAAACTGCGGCTAGTGCTGGATGTTGCGGGCCGCGCCTGGTAACGCCAGCGCCCGGCTATCCCGCCCGCGGCAAAATACCGCGGGCGGGCATGGTCGCCGCGGGTTAAGGGGCGGCCCGGGGGTGCCACCGGTATCCATGCCGTTCTGTTATAGTTAAAAGCGCGTCCCTTCAACTATCTTGTAGCAGAAATTACCCAGGCTATGAAAGTATTCACTGCTTTTAGGGTATTTTTTTGGCTTATCATTCTGCTTTTATCTTCAACTATTGCCTTACCGCGCTTTAAACGTTTAAATTGCGCCGGTTATTGCATGTTTCACGCCGTTTTGCACCCTTTTAGCGCTCCGGTCCCGGCAAACAGGCCATTACGCCATGGCCCGCGAGATATCCCGTTGCTGTTGGTGATGTCATAACCGGCATGAGTCGTCATAGGTTTTACTTATTTTTCGCATCCAGACAGGCATTACATTATTCCATGAGCCAGCGTTTAAGCATCAGAGATATCCTCGCCCTGGGTTTTATGACCTTCGCCTTGTTTGTCGGCGCGGGCAATATCATTTTTCCGCCGATGGTGGGATTGCAGTCAGGCCCTTATGTCTGGTGGGCGGCGGCGGGGTTCCTGATTAGCGCGGTTGGGCTGCCGGTACTGACGGTGATTGCCCTGGCCCGGGTGGGGGGCGGCATTGACGCCCTCAGTTCCCCCATCGGCAGAAAAGCGGGACTGCTGCTGGCCGTGGTATGTTATCTGGCGGTGGGGCCGCTGTTCGCCACGCCGCGCACCGCGACGGTATCCTTCGCCGTGGGGCTGGCGCCGTTTACCGGCCAGGGGGATCTGCCGCTGTTTCTTTACAGCCTGGTCTATTTTGCGCTGGTCATCGCCATCTCGCTCTATCCCGGCCGCTTATTGGATACGGTCGGGCACATCCTGGCGCCGCTGAAAATGATTGCCCTGGCGGTCCTGGGCATCGCCGCGCTGCTGTGGCCGGCGGGCAATCCCATCCCGGCGACCGACGCTTATGCCCATATGCCGTTCTCCAACGGTTTTGTCAACGGCTACCTGACCATGGATACCCTGGGCGCCATGGTATTCGGCATCGTGATTGTCAATGCGGCCCGCTCGCGCGGCGTGAACGACGCCGCGCTGCTGACCCGCTACACCATACTGGCCGGGCTGATAGCCGGCGTCGGGCTGACGGCGGTCTATATCACGCTGTTTAAACTGGGTTCGGGCAGCAGCGTGCTGCTGCCGTCGGCGCAAAACGGCGCCGAAATCCTGCACGCCTACGTCCAGTATACCTTTGGCAATGCGGGCAGCGGCTTTCTCGCCATCCTGATTTTCGTCGCCTGCATGGTGACGGCGGTGGGGCTGACCTGCGCCTGCGCCGAGTTTTTCAGCGAACATCTGCCGCTCTCCTACCGCACGCTGGTGTTTATACTCGGTCTGTTTTCCATGCTGGTGTCCAACCTCGGGCTGAGCCATCTGATCCAATTCTCCATTCCGGTGCTGACCGCGATTTATCCGCCGTGCATCGTGCTTATCCTGCTCAGCTTCACGCTGCGCTGGTGGCGCAGCAGCACCCGGATTATCGCGCCGGCGATGCTGATAAGCCTGGTCTTCGGCTGCGTCGATGCCGTCAAGCTCTCGTCATTCCAGGTCTGGCTGCCCGCGTGGATACAGCACCTGCCGCTGTCGGCCCAAGGCCTGGCCTGGCTGCCGCCCACGCTTACCATCGGTATCCTGGTCGCGTTCTATGATAAATACGCCGCGCATCATAAGGCCACCATCCGGTTATAACCTTTGCGCGCATTATTCACCGCGGGTCGTCCCGCGGCTATTTTTGACTGAAAAAACAGGGTAAATGGGTCATGCAACAACAACCCTCCGCATTAAAACGGGGTCTTACCACCCGCCATATCCGATTTATGGCCTTAGGTTCCGCCATCGGCACCGGGCTGTTTTACGGCTCCGCCGACGCCATTAAAATGGCCGGCCCCAGCGTGCTGCTGGCGTATATGATTGGCGGCGTGGTGGCGTATATCATCATGCGCGCACTTGGCGAAATGTCGGTACACAGTCCCCATGCCGGGTCCTTCTCCCGTTACGCCCAGGATAACCTTGGCGGGCTTGCCGGCTATATTACCGGCTGGACCTACTGCTTTGAAATCCTCATCGTCGCCATCGCCGACGTCACCGCCTTCGGCATCTATATGGGCGTCTGGTTTCCGTCGGTGCCGCACTGGGTCTGGGTGCTGAGCGTGGTACTGATAATCGGCGCCATCAACCTGCTCAATGTCAAGGCCTTCGGCGAAATGGAATTCTGGTTCTCGTTCTTCAAGGTGGCCACCATCATCCTGATGATCGTGGCCGGGTTCGCCATCATTATCTGGGGGCTGGGCAACGGCGGACAGCCCACCGGTATCCACAATCTCTGGTCCAACGGCGGTTTTTTCAGCCATGGGATAATGGGCATGATCCTGTCGCTGCAAATGGTGATGTTCGCTTATGGCGGCATTGAAATTATCGGCATCACGGCGGGCGAAGCCAATGAACCGGAAAAATCGATCCCGAAGGCAATCAACTCCGTGCCCTGGCGCATCCTGGTCTTTTATGTCGGCACGCTGTTCGTCATCATGTCCATCTATCCCTGGGATCAGGTGGGCACCGAAGGCAGCCCCTTTGTGCTCACTTTCCAGAAGCTGGGGATCCATACCGCCGCCGGCATTCTGAATTTTGTGGTGCTGACCGCCTCGCTGTCGGCCATTAACAGCGACGTATTCGGCGTCGGGCGCATGCTGCACGGCATGGCCGGCCAGGGACACGCGCCCAAGATGTTCGCCCGCGTATCGCGTAACGGCATCCCCTGGGTCACGGTGCTGGTGATGATGTTCGCGCTGCTGCTGGCGGTTTACCTGAATTACATCATGCCGGAAAATATTTTCCTGGTGATCGCGTCGCTGGCCACCTTTGCCACCGTCTGGGTGTGGATCATGATCCTGTGCTCGCAAATCGGCTTTCGGCGCAGACTCGGCGCACAGCAGGCCAAGGCGCTGGCATTCCCCCTGCCGGGCGGCGCGCTGACCTCGGCGGCGGGTGTATTGTTCCTGCTGTTTATCATCGGCTTGATCGGCTATTTCCCGGTGACGCGTATTTCGTTATATGTCGGCGGGATTTGGATTGTGCTGCTTCTTGCCAGCTACGCCCTGATGCAACGCCATAAAAACCGCCGCCTGGCAACCGCCCGCTAGGCCCGCCCACACCGATCTCAACGCAGACGTGTTAAGGGAGACCGTGCCAATGGGGTCGAATCGGGCGTGGTATTCCCGCCCGACCGAGCGCCCCATGGCATGGTATGCCCGCCCACACCGAGCTTAAAGCAGACGTGTTCAAGGGAGACTGTGCCAATGGGGTCGAATCGGGCGTGGTTTTCCCGCCCGACCGAGCGCCCCATGGCACGGTATGCCCGCCCGAACGAGCGCCCCATGGCACGGTATGCCCGCCAACACCGAGCTTAAAGCAGGCGTGTTCAAGGGAGACCGTGCCGATGGGGTCGAATCGGGCGTGGTGTTCCCGCCCGACCGAGCGCCCCATGGCACGGTATGCCCGCCAACACCGAGCTTAAAGCAGTCGTGTTCAAGGGAGAGCGTGCCAATGGGGTCGAATCGGGCGTGGTGTTCCCGCCCGACCGAGCGCCCCATGGCACGGTATGCCCGCCAACACCGCGCTCAAAGCAGACGTGTTAAGGGAGACCGTGCCAATGGGGTCGAATCGGGCGTGGTATTCCCGCCCGACCGAGCGCCCCATGGCATGGTATGCCCGCCAACACCGCGCTCAACGCAGACGTGTTCAAGGGAGACCGTGCCAATGGGGTCGAATCGGGCGTGGTATTCCCGCCCGACCGAGCGCCCCATGGCATGGTATGCCCGCCAACACCGAGCTCAACGCAGACGTGTTCAAGGGAGACCGTGCCAATGGGGTCGAATCGGGCGTGGTGTTCCCGCCCGACCGAGCGCCCCATGGCACGGTATGCCCGCCAACACCGCGCTCAAAGCAGACGTGTTAAGGGAGACCGTGCCAATGGGGTCGAATCGGGCGTGGTATTCCCGCCCGACCGAGCACCCCATGGCATGGTATGCCCGCCAACACCGAGCTCAACGCAGACGTGTTCAAGGGAGACCGTGCCAATGGGGTCGAATCGGGCGTGGTGTTCCCGCCCGACCGAGCGCCCCATGGCGCGGTATGCCCGCCAACACCGCGCTCAAAGCAGACGTGTTAAGGGAGACCGTGCCAATGGGGTCGAATCGGGCGTGGTGTTCCCGCCCGACCGAGCGCCCCATGGCGCGGTATGCCCGCCAACACCGAACCCAAAGCAGAGCGTGCCGATACATCAATTGTATTCAGGCATAAAAAAACCGCCGGTTATCCGACGGTATTTATCGCGCGCGCTTTAAGCGGGCAAAATCAACAGACTATTACAAACGGCTGGCATTTTCCGACAGATACTTCGCCACGCCTTCCGGTGACGCGCCCATCCCTTCCTGGCCTTTTTCCCATTGGGCCGGGCACACTTCACCATGTTCCTCATGGAACTGCAACGCGTCAACCATACGCATCATTTCATCAATGTTACGGCCAAGCGGCAAATCGTTGACCACCTGATGACGCACCACGCCCTCTTTATCGATCAGGAACGAACCGCGCAACGCAACGCCGGCTTCCGGATGTTCGATACCATAGGCCCGGATGATTTCATGCTTAACGTCGGCCACCATCGGATACTGCACTTCGCCGATGCCGCCTTCGTTCACCGGGGTTTTACGCCAGGCGTTATGAACGAACTCGGAGTCAAAGGACACGCCGATGATTTCCACGCCGCGTTTCTGGAATTCAGCATAACGCTTGTCAAAAGCGATCAGCTCGGACGGACACACGAACGTAAAATCCATCGGCCAAAAGAAGATAACGGCGGGTTTGCCTTTGATATGGCTTTTCAGATTGAAATTTTCAACGATTTCACCGCTGCCCAATACAGCTGCGGCGGTAAAGTCTGGGGCTTGACGGGTTACCAGTACCATGAGTACTCCTGTAAAAAGCGGTTAAGTGAGTTGCTAACAAAAGAAACAAAACGAGGGCCAGTATAAGGTCTCGCGCCCGGGTGTAAAAGGCCATGGCGCCAATCGGTGAGATAGCTTTGACCAATTGAAGCGCTTATAATTCAACATTTATAATACAAAATAACCCCTTCCGGTGAAAGGGCAAAATCGCTAACGATGAAGCGCAAACGAAACTTACAAACTCCCGGCTCCCCGGCCCGCCATTTGCATTAAATCCGGATATAAACGCCAGAAGCAGGCTTCCAGCGCCGTGTAATGCAGTTCGATTTCCGGAAAGATGCCGCTTAGCGCCACAAGCCTGGGGCGGCGGCTGGCCATACCGTTAAAGACCGGCGCCAGAAAACCCAGCTCGGCATAACGCTCCAGCCAGCGCTCGCGCCACAAATAGTCATTCAGCGCTTGAAAGGACTCCGGCGTCCCCGGCAGGGCGGGCTTTATTTCGCCTTCAACCCGCTGCACGAAACGCCGCAGCGACACTTCAGGCTCGACCCGCCGCCAATGACGCGCCAGGAAATGATCCCACACCACATCCAGCGCAATCGGCGCCACCCGCCGGTAATCGGGGCTGAACAATGCCTTGGCGGCCTTCACTTCGGGATGGCTATCGGTAATGACATCAATCCTGCGATGCATACGAATGCCAGCCGCCACAGGCTCCGGAAACTGGCCGTCGGGATTGCCGCGGACAAAGTCCGCCATCAGGTTGCCCAGTAATGAGCTTTGCGCCAGGGAGGCGAGATGAAGATGGGCAAGAAAATTCATGCCATGAGTATAGGTTAAAAAAGGTTGGCATCCGCTTATTTCTTGCAGGCGCCGCCGCATAGCCCTAGACTAAGCCGCCTGTTTTTTGCGTAAAGTGAACCGAAATGCGAGTGGCCGATTTCTCATTTGATCTTCCTGAAAACCTGATTGCCCATTATCCCCAGCCGGAGCGCAGCGCCTGCCGCCTGCTCTCCCTCGACGGACCGACGGGCGGGATAAGCCATGGTGTATTTACCGATCTGCTGGATAAGCTGCGCCCCGGCGATTTGCTGGTATTCAACAATACGCGGGTGATTCCGGCGCGGCTGTTCGGCCGCAAGGCCAGCGGCGGCAAGATCGAAGTGCTGGTGGAACGGGTGCTGGACGAACACCGCGTACTGGCCCATGTGCGCGCCTCCAAGGCGCCCAAGCCCGGAAGCGCGCTGCAGCTGGGCGACGATGAGAGCATTAGCGCCACCATGGTGGCCCGCCACGATACCCTGTTCGAGCTGCGTTTCAACGAAGAACGGGACGTCTTGACGCTGTTGAACGATGCCGGGCATATCCCCCTGCCGCCCTACATCGACCGCCCGGACGAAGCCGCCGATCGCGAGCTGTACCAGACGGTCTACAGCGCACGTCCCGGCGCGGTGGCGGCGCCCACCGCCGGCCTGCATTTCGATGCGCCCCTGCTGGACGCGCTGCGCGGCAAAGGCGTCGAAATGGCATTTGTCACGCTCCATATCGGTGCCGGCACCTTCCAGCCGGTGCGCGTCGCCCAGCTTGAAGAACACGTCATGCACACTGAATACGCCGAAGTGCCGCAGCAGGTGGTGGACGCGGTACTGGCCTGCAAAGCGCGCGGCAACCGGGTGGTGGCGGTGGGCACCACCTCGGTGCGATCGCTGGAAAGCGCCGCCAGGGCCGCCGGCGATGGACCCCTGGCGCCATTTTTCGGCGACACCGATATCTTTATTTACCCCGGTTACCGCTTTCGCGTTATCGACGTGCTGGTAACCAATTTTCATTTACCTGAGTCAACCCTGATTATGTTGGTATCCGCTTTCGCCGGTTACCGGCATACTATGGCGGCTTACCAGGCGGCGGTTAACGAACGCTACCGTTTCTTCAGCTATGGCGACGCCATGTTCATCACCGCCAATCCCCGGGCGGCGCAGGAAAGCATCGGGGAAGCATAACCGGCCGGGCGGGGCTATCCGCCGGGCTTTTTTTTGCCGGGACAATAGGGTGCCGGCAATGACCGCATCGGACTGTTTATCCGGTGCCGGAGGACGAGTGAAGTATCAATTAATCAACACTGACGGCCTGGCGCGCCGCGGGCGCCTGACATTCGAGCGCGGCACGGTGGAAACCCCGGCGTTCATGCCCGTGGGCACCTACGGCACGGTAAAAGGCATGACGCCTGAGGAAGTGGCCGAAACCGGCGCGCAGATCCTGCTGGGCAATACCTTTCATCTCTGGCTGCGGCCGGGGCAGGAAATTATGAAACTGCACGGCGACCTGCATGATTTTATGCAGTGGCACGGCCCGATCCTAACCGATTCCGGCGGCTTCCAGGTCTTCAGCCTGGGGGATATCCGCAAGATCACCGAAGAGGGCGTGCATTTTCGCAATCCGATTAACGGCGACGCGATTTTCCTGAGTCCGGAAAAATCGATGGAGATCCAATACGATCTCGGCTCCGATATCGTCATGATCTTCGATGAATGCACGCCTTTCCCGGCCGAGCACGACTACGCGAAAAAATCGATGGAAATGTCGCTGCGCTGGGCGGCCCGCTCGCGCGAGCGTTTTGATCAACTGCAAAACAAAAATGCGCTGTTCGGCATAATCCAGGGCGGTATTTACGAAGATTTACGAGATGTATCGGTAAAAAGACTGGTAGAGATAGGCTTTGATGGTTACGCTGTGGGCGGCCTGGCTGTGGGCGAGCCGAAAGCGGACATGCATCGCATCCTGGAGCACGTCTGCCCGCAGCTCCCGGCGGATAAACCGCGTTACCTGATGGGCGTGGGCAAACCGGAGGATCTGGTGGAAGGGGTGCGGCGCGGTATCGACATGTTCGATTGCGTCATGCCAACCCGCAACGCGCGCAACGGCCACTTATTCGTCACCGGCGGCGTGGTGAAGATCCGCAACGCCAGCCATAAAAGCGATACATCGGTCCTGGATGAGCATTGTGATTGCTACACCTGTCGCAATTATAGCCGCGCGTACTTGCATCATCTCGACCGTTGCAACGAAATACTGGGTGCCCGTCTGAACACCATCCACAACCTGCGGTATTATCAGCGTCTGATGGCAGGTTTACGCCAGGCCATCGATGAGAGTAAATTAGGGCGTTTCGTGGAAGAATTTTATGGTCGGAGGGGGTTACCCGTTCCGCCGTTAGCCGTTGAGTTATATAACAATGAGGGAATTTAAATGAGCTTTTTCAGTTCTGACGCCGCCGGCGCAGCCACCGGCCCGTCCCAGGGAAGTCCTTACTCTCTGGTGATCATGCTGGTGGTGTTTGGTTTGATTTTCTATTTTATGATCCTGCGTCCGCAGCAAAAACGCGCCAAAGATCATAAAAAGCTGATGGATTCCATCGGCAAGGGTGATGAAGTGCTGACCACCGGCGGCCTGGTCGGACGCGTGACCAAAGTCGCGGACACGGGCTATATCGCCATCGCGCTCAACGATACCAACGAAGTGGTCATCAAACGTGATTTCGTGGCCGCCGTTCTGCCGAAAGGTACGATGAAAGCGCTGTAATTAACGATTTTCCCGAAGGGAACTGCCGTGTTAAACCGTTATCCTTTATGGAAGTACATCATGCTGATCCTGGCGCTGGTCGTCGGGCTGCTGTATGCGCTTCCAAACCTATATGGTGAGGATCCGGCCGTACAAATCACTGGCGCGCGCGGTGCCGCCGCCAGTGAGACGACGCTGGTCCAGATCCAGAATGTGTTAAAAGAACAAAATATCACCAGCAAGTCTATTGCGTTGGAAAATGGCGCCATCCTGGCGCGCTTCAGCAATCCGGACGTGCAGTTGCGCGCCCGCGAGGCGTTGTTAAACGCGCTTGGCGAAAATTATATCGTTGCGCTTAACCTGGCCCCGGCCACCCCGCCGTGGTTATCGGTGCTGGGCGCCGAACCGATGAAACTGGGCCTGGATCTGCGTGGCGGCGTCCATTTCCTGATGGAAGTGGATATGGATACTGCCCTGGGCAAACTCCAGGAGCAGACCATGGATACCCTGCGCACCGATTTGCGTGAAAAAGGGATCCCCTACGCCACCGTGCGTAAAACCGACAACAATGGCACCGAAGTGGGCTTTCGCGACGCGGCGGCCCGCGACCAGGCGGTTTCCTACCTGACCCCGCGCCATCGCGATCTGGTGTTCAGCAGCGTCGGCGACACCGGCCTGCGCGCCGTCATGGCGGATACCCGCCTGCGCGAGGCGCGGGAATACGCGGTACAGCAGAACATCACCATCCTGCGTAACCGCGTCAACCAGCTCGGCGTGGCCGAACCGCTGGTGCAGCGCCAGGGCGCCGACCGTATCGTGGTTGAACTGCCGGGCATCCAGGACACCGCGCGCGCCAAGGAAATCCTCGGCGCCACCGCCACCCTGGAGTTCCGCCTGGTCAATAGCACGGTAGACCGCACCGCGGCCGCCAGCGGCCGGGTACCGGGGGATTCCGAAGTGAAATCCACCCGTGACGGCCAGCCGGTCGTCCTCTACAAACGCGTTATCCTCACCGGCGATCATATTACCGACTCCACCTCCAGCGCCGATGAATATAACCGCCCGCAGGTCAATATCTCGCTGGACAGCACCGGCGGCACCAATATGTCCAACTTCACCAAGGACAATATCGGCAAGCCGATGGCGACGCTGTTCGTGGAATATAAGGACAGTGGTAAAAAAGACGCCAACGGCCGCTCGATCCTGGTGAAACAGGAAGAGGTTATCAACGTCGCGACCATCCAGTCGCGCCTGGGCAACAGCTTCCGCATTACCGGCATCGATAATCCGAATGAAGCGCGCCAGCTCTCGCTGCTGCTGCGCGCCGGGGCTTTGATTGCGCCGATCCAGATTGTCGAGGAGCGTACCATCGGTCCGACCCTCGGCATGCAGAATATTACCCAGGGGCTGCAAGCCTGCCTGTGGGGACTGGTGGCGTCCATTGTCTTTATGGTGGTGTGGTATCGTAAATTCGGCCTGATTGCCACCACCGCGCTGGTGGCCAACCTGGTGATGATCGTGGGCATCATGTCCCTGCTGCCGGGGGCGACGCTGACCATGCCGGGTATCGCCGGGATCGTGCTGACGCTTGCGGTGGCGGTGGATGCCAACGTGCTGATCAACGAGCGCATCAAGGAAGAGCTGAAAAACGGACGATCGGTCCAGCAGGCAATCCATGAAGGCTATCGCGGCGCATTCTCCAGCATCGTTGACGCCAACGTCACCACGCTGATTACCGCCATTATCCTGTATGCGGTCGGCACCGGCTCTATCAAGGGCTTTGCCATTACCACAGCGATTGGGGTTGCCACCTCGATGTTTACGGCGATTGTCGGCACGCGTGCCATCGTTAACCTGCTTTACGGCGGTAAACGCATCAACAAGCTGTCAATTTAGGAGTGGGCTGTGGCTCAGCAACATAGTGTTGAAGATTTGAATTACGGCCGTAGAGTCTATGACTTTATGCGCTGGGATTATGTGGCGTTCAGTATCTCGATTACGCTGCTGGTCATCTCGATCGCCATCATGTCGGTCAGGGGGTTTAACTGGGGCCTGGATTTCACCGGCGGTACGGTGATTGAACTGAACCTGGAGAAAACCGTCGATCTGGACGCCATGCGCGACGCGCTGGAGAAAGCCGGTTTCAAGGAGCCGCTGATCCAAAACTTCGGCAGCAGCCGCGATGTGATGGTGCGCATGCCGCCGGTGCAGGATGGCGCGGGTCAGGAACTGGGCAATAAAGTGCTCGGCGTGATCAACCAGACCTTCGAGCAGAACGCCGTAGTCAAACGCATCGAATTCGTCGGGCCGAGCGTGGGCAACGATCTGGCGCAGGCCGGCGGCATGGCGCTGCTGGTGGCGCTGATCTCCATCCTGATTTACGTCGGCATCCGCTTCGAATGGCGCCTGGCGCTGGGGGCGGTGCTGGCGCTGGCCCATGACGTGGTGATCACCATGGGGGTGCTGTCGCTGTTCCACGTGGAAATCGACCTGACCATTATCGCCTCGCTGATGTCGGTCATCGGTTATTCGCTTAACGACAGCATCGTGGTCTCGGATCGTATTCGTGAAAACTTCCGCAAGATCCGCCGCGGCAGTTCTTATGAAATCATCAACGTGTCCCTGACCCAGACCTTAAGCCGGACCATCATGACGTCGGCCACCACGCTGATGGTGGTGCTGATGCTGTTTATCTTTGGCGGTCCGATATTGGAAGGCTTCTCGCTGACCATGCTTATCGGCGTTTCCATCGGTACGGTTTCCTCCATCTATGTGGCTTCCGCCCTGGCGCTGAAGCTGGGAATGAAGCGCGAACACATGATGCAGCAGAAAGTCGAGAAAGAGGGCGCCGATCAGCCTTCGCTGCTGCCATAAAAGGCGCTGCCGGCATGACATTCAGGAACCCCGCAGCAGCGGGGTTTTTTTATGGCCGTTTACCGGCGGGCGGGCGCGGCTACTGCCGCGACAGTGGTTTTACCGCATCGGGGGCGGGCGGTGTCTCGGGGGCGTTGCGGATGATATCGCGCAGGCGGACAAAGCCCACCTGTTCCGGCGTCAGGCCGCTGAGCCGCAGCTCAAGCGTGGCTTCCGGTTTCGGCAGCAGGGAAGCCGGCACCACGATCGGCTGGCTAAGCGTATCGGCGGTCAGCGGCTTGCCGGAGGCGGGATCCACCTGGCCCCAATCGACCACCGCATGGAACGGGGGCAGCGCCGAACCGTCCGCGGTGCGGATGCTCAGCAGCGCCCGCGACCCGTTGGCCTCGGTTTCCACCGCGCCCAGGCTGACCTGCAGCCTGCCGATAGCGCTGTCCACCTGCGCCGCGGCCTGCGCCGCCGGATAGAGATAAACGCCGCTGGTGGACTGCTCATTGAGCGCGTTTTGCTGCATCAGCGCCGAGGCCTGATCGTTGAGGTATTGCAGGCGCTGGTTAAGCTGGCCGATTTCCTTTTTCAATTCGGGGATTTTAGGGTTCGGTTGTTGCGCGCAACCCGCAAGGGACAGCAGGGCGAGGGTGGCGTAAAGCGAACGATAACTGATTGTCATAGCAACAGTTTCCTTTTTCTGTCAGTTAAATACAGCTTAGCCCGGAACACGCGGAAAGTCATGAAATGTTAGCAGGCGGGGATACCGAATCCCGCGGTTACCGGCGGCGGCCCTCTTTGTTGTCGGCGCGGTTCGCGCTAAACTACCTTATCCGTTTCAGCCGCGCAGGACGCCTTATGCATTGTCCCTTTTGTTCCGCAGTCGATACCAAGGTCATTGATTCCCGCCTGGTGGGTGAAGGCTCCCAGGTCCGGCGCCGGCGCCAGTGCCTGGTCTGCAATGAGCGCTTTACCACCTTTGAGGTGGCGGAGCTGGTCCTGCCCCGGGTTATCAAGAGTAACGAGATCCGCGAGCCCTTTAATGAAGACAAGCTGCGCGGCGGATTCCTGAAAGCGTTGGAAAAGAGGCCGGTAAATTCCGACGACGTCGAAATGGCCATCAACCATATCAAATCCCAGCTGCGCGCGACCGGGGAACGGGAAGTCCCGAGTAAAATGGTCGGCAACCTGGTGATGGACGCCCTGAAAAAACTCGACAAAGTGGCGTATATCCGTTTTGCCTCGGTATACCGCAGTTTTGAGGATGTACGCGAATTTGGCGAAGAAATCGCCCGCCTCCAGGATTAAGGACCACGCTATGCCGCTTGATGAACTCTACATGGCGCGCGCGCTGGAGCTGGCGCGGCGCGGCCGCTTTACCACCGCGCCCAATCCCAACGTCGGCTGCGTCATTGCGCGCGACGGGCATATTGTCGGCGAGGGCTACCATCTGCGCGCCGGCGAGCCCCATGCCGAAGTCCATGCCCTGCGCATGGCGGGCGACGCGGCGCGCGGCGCCACCGCCTACGTTACCCTTGAGCCCTGCAGCCATCACGGCCGCACGCCGCCTTGCGCCGACGCGCTGGTGGCGGCCGGGGTGGCGCGGGTGGTGGTGGCGATGCAAGATCCCAATCCCCAGGTTGCCGGGCGCGGCATGTATCTCCTGCGCCAGGCCGGCGTATCGGTTGAGCACGGTCTGATGATGAAGGATGCCGAGGCGCTGAATCCGGGGTTTCTCAAACGCATGCGCACCGGTTTTCCCTATGTGCAGCTCAAGCTTGCCGCCTCCCTTGACGGCCGTACCGCCATGGCCTCGGGTGAAAGCCAGTGGATAACCTCGCCCCAGGCCCGCCGGGATGTGCAGGTTTTCCGCGCCCAGGCCGGCGCCATTTTATCCAGCGCCGCCACGGTATTGGCCGACGATCCCGCCCTCACGGTGCGTTGGGACTCACTGCCGCCGAGCATTCGCGAGATGTATCCCCAGGCATCGCTGCGCCAGCCGTTACGGGTGGTTATCGATAGCCGGAATCGGGTTACGCCCCGGCATCGTCTGGTGGCCCAGGCCGGACAGACCGTGCTCGCCCGTCTGCGGCCCGATTCGCAGCCATGGCCACAGGACGTCGAACAGCTGACGGTGCCCGCCGCCGCAGGCGCGCCGGGCGGAACGGCGCATATCGATATCGTGGCGCTGCTGATGTTGCTGGCCCGGCGCCAGGTAAACAGCCTGTGGGTCGAGGCCGGCGCTTCGCTTGCCGGCGCCTTGCTTGACGCCGGGGTGGTGGATGAACTGATCGTCTACCTGGCGCCCAGGCTGCTCGGCGCCGGCGCGCGCGGGTTATGCGACCTGCCGGGACTGGAGACATTGGCGCAGGCGCCGGCGTTTGACTTTACCGACCTGTGCCAGGTCGGGCCGGATATCCGCCTGCGGCTTAAACCGCGCCACGGGCAGTAATTGGCCCGAGCAGCGGGCAAAAGAATATGTTAGAATCCGCCCCCTTGTGGGCAATTACCGCCATTTGTCAATTGAAGGAAAGCCATGAACGTTATTGAAGGTGTTGTCGCCACTCCGGATGCCCGCATAGCGATTGCGATTGCGCGCTTTAACCACTTCATCAATGACAGCCTGCTGGAAGGCGCTATTGATGCCCTCAAGCGTATCGGCCAGGTGAAAGACGACAATATCACCGTAGTCTGGGTACCGGGCGCCTACGAGCTGCCGCTGGCAACCCGCGCATTGGCCAATAGTAAAAAATTTGACGCCGTGGTGGCGCTTGGCACGGTAATCCGTGGCGGCACCGCGCATTTTGAATATGTCGCCGGCGAGTGCAGCTCCGGTTTATCAGACGTCGCCATGAGCAGTGAGCTGCCCGTGGCCTTCGGCGTGCTGACGACGGAAAGCATTGAACAGGCAATAGAACGGGCCGGCACCAAAGCCGGCAACAAAGGTGCGGAAGCAGCGTTGACCGCACTGGAAATGATTAACGTACTGAAAGCTATCAAAGCGTAAGTAAAGGGGAAATTCGTGAAACCTGCTGCTCGTCGCCGTGCCCGTGAATGTGTCGTTCAGGCGCTTTACTCATGGCAGTTATCTCATAACGATATCGCGGATATTGAAGTCCAGTTCCTCGCGGAGCAGGATGTCAAGGATGTGGATATCGCTTATTTTCGCGAGCTGTATACCGGTACGGCGACGCATGCAGCGGAGCTGGATCAGCTTATGGCACCCTACCTTTCACGTCAGCTTGACGAGTTGGGCCATGTGGAGCGCGCCATTTTGCGCCTGGCGCTGTATGAATTAAGCAAGCGCCTGGACGTGCCGTATAAAGTGGCCATCAATGAGGCGATTGAGCTGGCCAAGACCTTCGGCGCGGAAGAAAGCCATAAGTTTGTCAACGGCGTGCTGGACAAAGCGGCCCCGCATATCCGTCCCAACAGGAAGTAACGTTTTTCCGGCCGGTTCTCCGGCCGCGGCCCTTTTCCGCAATAACATAGACAACACTATTTGGATAGGTTATGGCCTGTGGCGAATTTGACCTTATTGCCCGCTATTTCAATCGCGTAAGAAGCGTTCGGCGCGATGTGGTACTGGGCATCGGCGATGATTGTGCACTGCTGTCGGTTGATGAAAAACGACTGATAGCGGTCAGCACCGATACCCTGGTGGCGGGTATTCACTTTTTGCCGGATATCTCTCCCGCCGACCTAGGTTATAAATCCCTGGCGGTAAATCTCAGCGACCTGGCCGCCATGGGCGCCGATCCCGCCTGGCTGTCGCTCGCCCTCACCTTGCCCGACGTTGATGAATCCTGGCTGGCCGCCTATAGCGACAGCCTGTATGAACAGCTGGATTATTACGGCATGCAGCTGATCGGCGGCGATACCACGCGCGGTCCGCTCAGCCTGACGCTGACCATCCATGGGCTGATCCCCGCGGGGCGCGCCATCACCCGTTCGGGCGCGCGCATCGGCGATTGGATCTACGTCACCGGTACCCTGGGCGACAGCGCCGCCGGCCTGGCTATCCTGCAAAACCGGCTTGATGTCGATTCGCCGCGGGACCGCCAATACCTGCTGGGGCGCCACCTGCGTCCCCAGCCGCGCATCCTGCAAGGGCAGGCGCTGCGCGATCTGGCCAGTTCGGCGATCGATATCTCCGACGGCCTCGTCTCCGACCTGCGGCATATCCTCGACAGGAGCGAATGCGGCGCGCGCATCCATTTGGACGATCTGCCTTATTCCACCGCCCTGCGACGCCACGCCACGCCGGAGCAGGCGTTGCGCTGGGCCCTGGGCGGCGGCGAAGATTACGAACTCTGCTTTACCGTGCCCGAAATAAACCGCGGCGCGCTCGATGTCGCCTTAGGCCATACCGGCGCCGATTTTACCTGCATCGGCCAGATTGGGCCGCGTAGCGAAGGCCTGCAATTATTGCGCGATAATCAGCCGGTCACGTTCGATTGGCAAGGTTTTGACCATTTTAATCAGGAGTAAGCCATGACCATGGAAATGGCCCTTGCCAAAGGGCGGGTAAGGCTGCGCAATCCCTGGCACCTGCTGGCCACCGGATTCGGCAGCGGATTGTTTCCCTGGATGCCCGGCACCGCCGGCTCCCTGGCGGCAATCCCCTTATGGTGCCTGATAATCCAGCTTCCCTGGCAGCTCTACTCCCTGGTGGTCATGTTAAGCATCTGCCTGGGCGTTTATGCCTGTCACCAGACCGCCAGGGATATGCGCGTGCACGATCACGGCTGCCTGGTCTGGGATGAATTCGTCGGCATGTGGATTACGCTGATGGCCTTGCCGGTCAACGACTGGCGTTGGGTAGCGGCGGCCTTTGTGCTGTTTCGCGTGCTGGACATCTGGAAACCCTGGCCGATCCGCTGGTTCGATCGGGAGGTGCATGGCGGCATGGGGATCATGATTGATGACATCGTGGCCGGTATTATCGGCGCCGGCATAATTTTCGCCGTGGGCCATTACTGGCCGCTGTTCCTGACCTGATGTATCGGTACGCCTGGCGCCGGCATGAACCCGATACGTCGGTGGAGGCTACCGGCATGGGGCGGCGAATCCGCCGGGCGGCATCAGGACGGTACCCCGCCCATGGCGGGCGGGGTTGGCCGCTGTTAGCCCACCGGCGGCGGATCATTGAAAACCGACCGGATAATGCGGGGCGTAGGCGGTTTCCAGCTCGGCAATGTCCTGCTCATCCAGGATAACGTCCAGGGCGCCGACCAGGTCGTCAAGCTGTTCGGCGCGTGACGCGCCGACGATCGGCGCGGTAACCGCCGGTTTGCTCAGCACCCACGCCAGCGCCACCTGCGCCCGCGACACGCCCTTGCTGTCGGCGATGGCCGCCACGCGTTCGGCTATGCGGGCGTCGGCGTCGGCGCTGTTATCATAGAGCGCCTTGCTGACCAGGTCCGACGCTTCCCGCGCGGTGGTTTCGCCCCAGGGGCGGGTCAGCCTGCCGCGCGCCAGGGGGCTCCAGGGTAGCACCGCGATCCCCTCGGCCCGGCACAGGGGGTGCATTTCACGCTCCTCCTCGCGCTGGATCAGGTTGTATTGATCCTGCATGCTGACAAAACGGGTCCAGCCATGCAAATCGGCGGTATACAAGGCGCGGGCAAACTGCCAGGCGTACATCGACGACGCGCCGATAAACCGCGCCTTGCCGGATTGCACCACGTCGTGCAGCGCCTCCAGCGTCTCCTCCAGCGGCGTGTCGTAGTCCCAACGGTGGATCTGCAGCAGATCGACATAGTCGGTGCCGAGGCGGGAGAGACTGTCGTCGATGGATTGCAGGATATTGGCGCGCGACAGGCCGCCCGACAGATTGCTCATGGGGAAAAAGACCTTGGTGGCGAGAACGATGTCCTCGCGCCGCGCGAAATCGTTTAACGCCCGCCCGACGATTTCCTCGCTGCTGCCGTCCGAATAGCTGTTGGCGGTATCGAAGAAATTAATACCCAGCTCCAGCGCCTGCTTTATCAACAGCCGTGAGCTTTCCTCGGGCAGGGTCCAGGCATGCTTGCCCCTTGTGGGTTCGCCAAAGGTCATACAACCCAGGCACAGGCGGGATACGCGAAGATCGGTCTTGCCAAGCGTGGTAAACTGCATGTTTTTCTCCTGAGGGTGATGTTAATCATTACATTATAGTCAGATTGTTATGGGCGGCGGGGTGATTGCCATCCAGCCCCCGGGCTGGCAAACCCATTAATGCGGTTTTCCTTGACCCATTGCATGGAATCTTACCTCTTCATTAAGGATGATTGTGCGACTTACTCTCAACCCCTCGTCACTATAAACGCGTAGTACATTGAACACCGGGAAATTATGTCTAAATCTAATAAGTTAACCACCTTTATCCTGGCCTTTATGCTGCTGGGCATCGTCATGGGCGCCCTGGTGCACCAGTTTGCCAGCGCGGAGAATGCGCACGCCTATGCGGACAATATTGCATTATTAACCGACATCTTTCTGCGCCTGATTAAGATGGTCATTGCGCCGCTGGTATTTACCACGCTGACGGTAGGCATCATGAATATGGGCGATACTTCGGCCATCGGCGCCCTGGGCGGCAAAGCCTTTCTCTGGTTTATCTCGTCCTCCGTGGTGTCCATTTTGCTCGGGCTGACGGTGGTCACCCTCATGCAGCCCGGCGCCGGCCTTAACCTGCAAATCCCCGCCCAGGCGGTGGATACCGGCCTTGCCGCCAGCGGCATGTCGTTCAAGACCTTTATTGCCCATACCTTCCCCACCAGCATCGTTGACGCCATGGGGCATAACGAAATTCTGCAAATCGTGGTGTTTTCGTTATTCTTCGGCATCGCCGGGGCGTCGCTGGGGGAGAAATTCAATAAACCGCTGGCGGACGGACTGAACGTGGTCTCCCATATCATGCTGAAGGTGACGGGCTATGTGATGTATATGGCGCCGCTCGCCATCTTTGCCGCCGTGTCGTCGGTTATCGCCAACGAAGGGTTGGGCATCCTGAAAAGCTACGCGTCGTTTATCGGCGGCTATTACCTGGCCATCGCGCTGTGCTGCGTGCTGATGATAGGGTTCTGTTACCTGGTGTTGAAATCCGCCACGTTTCGCCTGCTGAGCATGCTGAAAGAGCCGGTGATCCTGGCGTTCACCACCAGCAGCTCCGAGGCCGCCTATCCCAAGACCCTCGAGCAGCTGCGGCGTTTCGGCTGCCCGAACAATATCGCCTCGTTTGTGCTGCCGCTGGGGTATTCGTTTAATCTGGTGGGGTCGATGATCTACTGCTCGTTTGCCGCCATGTTTATCGCCCAAGCCTATAACATCCGGCTCACCGGCGCGGAAATCACCATGCTGATGCTGACCCTGATGCTGGCGTCCAAAGGCATTGCCGGCGTGCCGCGCTCGGCGCTGGTGGTGCTGGCGGCCACCATTCCAAGTTTTAATATCCCGGTGGCGGGTATCCTGCTGTTGATGGGTATCGACCATGTGCTGGATATGGGACGCTCAGGCATCAACGTCCTGGGCAACGGTATCGCCACCGCCATGCTGTCGCGTCCGGAAACGGAGCCTGAAGCATCGGGCGAATGGCAGGAAAATCACTGAAAAATAGCCCGCCACCACCGCGCTTAAAGCAGACGTGTTCAAGGGAGAGCGTGCCAATGGGGTCGAATCGGGCGTGATTTTCCCGCCCGACCGAGCGCCCCATGGCGCGGTATGCCCGCCACCACCGCGCTTAAAGCAGACGTGTTCAAGGGAGAGCGCGCCGATGGGGTCGAATCGGGCGTAATTTTCCCGCCCGACCGAGCGCCCCATGGCGCGGTATGCCCGCCACCACCGCGCTTAAAGCAGACGTGTTCAAGGGAGAGCATGCCGATGGGGTCGAATCGGGCGTGGTTTTTTCGCCCGACCGAGCGCCCCATGGCGCGGTATGCCCGCCACCACCGCGCTTAAAGCAGACGTGTTCAAGGGAGAGCATGCCGATGGGGTCGAATCGGGCGTGGTTTTTTCGCCCGACCGAGCGCCCCATGGCACGGTAGGCCCGCCGGCACCGGGCTTACCTAAGGCGCCGCGCCAAACCCTCAGGCCAGCCAGCGCTCAATCCGGGCTTGGATCCCGGCGCTGTCCAGCCCGAGCGCGGCGCGCATTTCCTCCTGGCTGCCCTGCGGGATAAACCGATCGGGCAGGCCGATATTCAAGACCGGCACCAGCAGCCGCTGGTGCATCAGGAATTCATTCACGCCGCTGCCGGCGCCGCCCATGACGGCGTTCTCCTCCAGCGTCACCAGCGCTTCGTGGCTGGCGGCCAGTTCCTCGATAAGACTTTCATCCAGCGGTTTAACAAAACGCATGTCCACCAGGGTGGCGTTTAGCGCGTCGGCGACGACGCGCGCGTCGGCCAGCAGGGTGCCGAAGTTAAGGATGGCGATCTTTTCGCCCTGGCGGCGGATGATCCCCTTGCCGATGGCCAGCGGCGCCAGTGGCGCCAGCGCCGCGCCGGTACCGCTGCCGCGTGGATAACGCACCGCCGACGGCCCGTCCTGATAGTGATAACCGGTATGCAGCATCAGCCGGCATTCGTTTTCATCGCTCGGCGTCATGATAACCATGTGGGGCACGCAGCGCAGGAAGGATAAATCAAACGCGCCCTGGTGGGTCGGCCCGTCGGCGCCGACGATGCCGCAGCGATCGATGGCGAACAATACCGGCAAACGCTGGATGGCCACGTCATGGATCAGCTGATCGTAGGCGCGCTGTAAAAAGGTGGAGTAAATGGCCACTACCGGTTTATAACCGCCGATGGCCAGGCCCGCGGCGAAGGTCACGGCATGTTGTTCCGCAATGGCCACGTCGAAATACTGGCCGGGGTACTGCCGCGAAAAGCGCACCATGCCCGAGCCTTCGCGCATGGCGGGGGTGATTGCCATCAGTTTATCGTCAGTCGCCGCCGTCTCGCACAGCCAGTTGCCGAAAATCGCCGAATAGGTGGGCAGCCCGCCGGCGCTTTTGGGCAGGGTACCGGTCTCGGGATCAAATTTCGGCACCGCATGCCAGCTGATGGGATCTTTCTCCGCCGGGGCGTACCCCTTGCCCTTTTTGGTCATGATATGCAGGAACTGCGGGCCTTTCATGGCGCGCATGTTTTTCAGCGTATGCACCAGTCCCAGCACATCGTGCCCGTCCACCGGGCCGATATAGTTGAATCCCAGTTCCTCGAACAGCGTACCGGGCACCACCATGCCCTTGATATGTTCCTCGGTGCGCTTGACCAGCTCCTTAATGGGCGGAATGCCGGACAGCACCCGCTTGCCTCCCTCGCGCAGGGTAGAGTACAGCTTGCCGGAAAGAATCTGCGCCAGATGGTTGTTCAGCGCGCCGACGTTTTCGGAGATCGACATTTCGTTATCATTGAGGATCACCAGCAGGTCCGACTTGATATCCCCCGCATGGTTCATCGCCTCGAACGCCATGCCGGCGGTAATGGCGCCGTCGCCGATGACGCACACGGTACGGCGCCCTTTGCCTTCATGTCCGGCGGCCACCGCCATGCCGAGCCCGGCGCTGATGGAGGTGGAGGAGTGGCCGACCGACAGCACGTCATAGTCGCTTTCGCCGCGCCAGGGAAAAGGATGCAGGCCGTCTTTCTGGCGAATGGTGCCGATCTGGTCGCGGCGTCCGGTCAGGATTTTGTGCGGATAGGCCTGGTGGCCGACATCCCACACCACATGATCAAACGGGGTGTTATAGACATAATGCAGCGCAACGGTAAGTTCCACGGTACCCAGACCCGAGGCGAAATGGCCGCTTGAGCGGCTGACGCTGTCCAGCAGGAACCGCCTCAGCTCGTCGCAGAGCCTCACTAAACTCTCTTTCGGCAGCAGCCGCAGCTCGGCGGGTACTTCGGCTAAGGCCAACGTCGGGTACTTCGTCAGATCAATACTCATCGGATACTCATATCTGGGATGGAAAAAGACGCTTTTTTTTACTTATCGCGTTCAATGACAAACCGTGCCAGCGCGTTCAGGGCCGACGTATCATAACCCAGGCTTTCGACATGCGTTAAAGCCGCCAATGACTCCTGGATCAGATCATGTGCCTTGGCGCGCGCGTTATCAAGCCCCAGCAGCGCCGGGTAGGTGCTTTTGCCCAGCTGTTGATCCGCGCCCTGGCGTTTACCAAGCGTCGCGGTATCGCCCACCACGTCGAGAATATCGTCCTGGACCTGGAACGCCAGGCCGATGGCGGCGGCATAACGATCGAGGAAGGACAGGGCCGCACGGCCCGGTTCCCCGGCCGCCAGCGCGCCCATGGTTACCGCCGAGCGGATCAGCGCGCCGGTCTTATAACGGTGAATGGTCTCGAGATCCGCCAGGTTGACCGGCGTCACTTCCGCCGCCAAATCCTGCGCCTGGCCGAGGCACATGCCGGCCGCGCCGCTGGCCTGGGCCAGCGCCGAGATCATCGCCAGGCGATCCCGCGTCGCCACCGACGGCATCGGCGCGTCGGCCAGAATGGAAAACGCCAGGGCTTGCAGCGCGTCCCCGGCCAGGATGGCGGTGGTTTCACCAAATTTAATATGGCAGGTCGGTTGACCGCGCCGCAGGTCGTCGTCGTCCATTGCCGGCAGGTCGTCATGGATGAGGGAATACGCGTGGATGCATTCCACCGCCGCCGCCGGCGCGTCCAGGTCCGCCAAAGGCAGGCCGAACAGCTGGCCGGTACGGTAAACCAGGAACGGCCGCAGGCGCTTGCCGCCCAGTAACGCGCCGTGGCGCATGGCCTGGGTCAGCGGTTCCCGGGGATCCAGGGAAGCGAAAAACCGGTCCAGCGCCCCGTCGACCCGCAGATGGCAGGCCTTTAGCTGCAGCGCGAACTCCATGGTTTATTCCGCGTCCGGGGTAAACGGCGTCAGCGGCGCAGTGTTCTCGTCGCTAAGCAATATCTGCACCCGCTGCTCCGCCTGCTGCAAGGTCTGCTGGCCGTGGCGCGCCAGCTGCACGCCCTGTTCAAATGCGTTCAGCGCCTCTTCCAGCGGAAGCTCGCCTGATTCCAGGCGGGTGACAATCTGTTCCAATTCTTTTAGTGCAGTTTCAAAACTGGCGGGCTGTTCGGTTTTTTTCGGCATAACGATTTTTTCACCAACGTAAAGGGCATGGCATATGAAAACAGACAACGTTAGCCCAGAGTGCGATGATAAGCAAATTGGGCTCAATGCCGCGGCGTAAAGTGATATACTGCGCGCCTCGGATGCTAAGGGTAATATCCAGGCGTACTGCGCCGGATTATCCCTATCTTATTATATGACGTGTTCCGCTACGTTACCTTTTTCTTCTGATCACATAACGACTATCGCCATGAAGTTTATCATCAAACTGTTTCCGGAAATTACGATAAAAAGCCAGTCGGTACGGCTGCGCTTTATTAAAATTCTCGCCAGCAATATCCGCAACGTCATGAAACATTATGACGAGTCCCTGACGGTGGTGCGTCATTGGGATCATATCATCGTACGCGCCAAGGACGAGAGCAAGCGCCCGGTTATCTGCGAGGCGCTGACCCGTATTCCCGGCATCCATCATATCCTGGCGGTGGAAGAACACACCTATACGGATATGCACGACATTTATGTGCAGACGCTGGCGCAGTACCACGACCGGCTGGTGGATAAAACATTTTGCGTGCGCGTAAAACGCCGCGGCACCCATGAATTTACTTCGCAGGATGTGGAACGCTACGTCGGCGGCGGCCTGAACCAGAACGTATCCGGCACCCGCGTGCGGCTCAACCATCCCGAAGAAACCATCCACCTGGAAATCGAAGACGATCGCCTGCTGCTTATCACCGCGCGCTATGAAGGCATTGGCGGATTCCCTATCGGTACCCAGGAAGATGTGCTGTCGCTGATTTCCGGCGGTTTCGATTCCGGCGTTTCCAGCTATATGCTGATGCGCCGCGGCTGCCGGGTGCATTACTGCTTCTTTAACCTGGGCGGCGCGGCGCATGAAATCGGCGTGCGCCAGGTGGCGCATCATCTCTGGAACCGCTACGGCAGTTCCCACCGGGTGCGGTTTATCGCCATTGATTTTGCCGCCGTGGTGGGCGAAATCCTGGAAAAAGTCGATGACGGCCAAATGGGCGTGGTGCTCAAGCGCATGATGATCCGCGCGGCATCGGAAATGGCGGAACGCTTCGGCATCCAGGCGCTGGTGACCGGTGAAGCCCTGGGGCAGGTCTCCAGCCAGACCCTCACCAACCTGCGCCTGATCGATAACGTCTCCGATACGCTGGTGCTGCGGCCGCTGATTTCCCATGATAAAGAGCAGATCATCAATATGGCGCGCGCCATCGGCACCGAGGAATTCGCCAAAACCATGCCGGAATATTGCGGCGTAATTTCTAAAAGTCCGACGGTCAGGGCCGTAAAGCATCGTATCGAGCAGGAAGAAGCGCATTTTGACTTCAGCGTGCTCGAACGGGCGGTGGCGGAGGCCAGCAGCATCGATATCCGCGAAATCATCGAGCAGACCCGCCAGGATGTGGAGGAAGTGGAAACCGCGGCCGACGTCGGCGGCAATGATATCGTGCTGGATATCCGTCCGGTGGACGAGCAGGAAAGCCAGCCGCTGCTGATGGACAACATCGTGGTCCAGGCGCTGCCGTTCTATAAGCTCGGCACCCAGTTCGGCACGCTTGACCAGAGCAAGTCCTATCTCCTGTACTGCGAGCGGGGCGTCATGAGCCGGCTGCAGGCGCTGTACCTGCGCGAGCAGGGCTTTCACAACGTCAAGGTTTACCGGCCTTAAAGCCGCGTCCCGGCCGTTTGCCGTACGCTAAATACGGCAAACGGCAAGCGTGTTCGCCATCGCCGGCCGGGATCCCGGCGTGAGTTACCCGGCGAAATCCCGTATGCCCGCAGGCAGCACCAGCTGCGCCGCCACTTCCGCCGCTTTGCTTCCGCCCAGTAGCAGCCCGATAATATGCAAGGCAAACTCCATCGCCGTACCCGGACCCTGGCTGGTCAGCAGGTTCGCCGTTTTATCGTAAACAACCCGCTCGTCCCGCCATTGCGACGCCGGGATCCGGTCTTTCAACGCCGGGAACCCCGTTAACGCGGCATCAGGAAACAGGCGATGATGTACCAGCACCAACGCCGGCGCCGCGCAGATGGCGGCAATCAGTCTGCCGGCGCGACTTGCCAGACGCAGGCAATCAATCAGCGCCGCGCTGTCGCGCAGGGCCTCGGCGCCCTTGACGCCGCCCGGCAGGACGATAACGTCGAACGCCCGGCCGGCCACCGTCGCCAGCGGGGCATCGGCCAGCAGCCGTACTCCGCGCGAGCAGACAATCCCATGGCTCGCGTTGCCCACGCCCACGCCCGTCACCGTCACCTCAATGCCGGCCCTGACCAGCAGATCGATCACGGTCACCGCTTCGGTTTCTTCACTCCCAGTCGCCAGACATACCATCGCCGAGACGCCCATAGTGGTCCTCCTTCTGTTTGATCAGCTCATACAAGCGCTGGTTTTCCGGTACGCTCAGGCCATGTACCCGCGCCCGCCGCACCAGGTAACCATTAATATAGTCAATCTCGGTATGACGCTGGGCGCGAATATCCTGCAGCATCGACGACGTATTGCCCGCGGTGCTTTTAATGGTTTGCCCAACGTAAAACAGCAGGCTTTCATAAGAAGTATGGTATCCCTCGCGATCCATGACCATCGCCACTTCGCGGCACAGCGCTTCGATCTGATCGATATACTGTTCTATCTCGCCGTTACGGCACTCATAGGCCGCCGTCAGCGGGTTGATGACACAGTTGGCGGCCAGTTTAAGCCAGCAGGAAGCGGCGATATTGTTATGCCAGGCCACATCCGGCAACGCCTCGTGCAGCTTTTCCGCCAGGTGGCTGATGGACTGCGCGTTTTCCGTCAGCGGGCCGATACGGGTGGTACCGTTATAGACATGGATAATGCTGCCGCTCTCGCTGCGATAAGCCGCGTGGGTGGTGATGCCCTGCAACAACGGCTGGGTAAGCGCAGGCAGCTCTTCGCGGGTGCCCAGGCCGTTATGCAGCAATAAAATGGCGCAGTCCGCCCTGAGCTGCGGCAACAGCGTGCGGATGGCGCCGGAAACCTGCCAGGCTTTCAGCGTCACCAGCAAGAGATCACTCCCGGACAAAAGCGCGGCGTTGTTGGCGGGCAACTGATGCCGCACGTTCTCCCCCAGGGGCGTCACCACATCCACCGTACAAGACGACTGCGGCACGCGCAGCCATCCCTGGACGTTGTGCCCCTGGCTCACCAGTCCGGCCAGCCACAACTGGCCGATGGCGCCACACCCGAGAACGGTAATATTCATGTTTTAACCTTTGCTATGCATTAAGCCAACCAGCGCCTGCCTGCGCGTAGATTGCTCTGATTATAGACATATTCGCTGCCTATCAAGGGCCGTTTTAGGCCTATTCATTTTTTTGCCGACGCCGCGGACAGTATTTTGTATCTGGCAAACCAAGCGGGTATGATGCTAACCAAAGAATGGCAGCCGGAGACACATTATGCCCTCATTTGACATCGTTTCAGAAATAGATATGCAGGAAGTTCGCAACGCGGTGGAGAATGCCAGCCGCGAGCTCACCACCCGCTGGGATTTTCGCAACGTACCGGCAAGTTTTGAGCTCAATGAAAAAAACCAAAGCATCACCGCCACCAGCGAATCCGATTTCCAGGTGCAGCAACTGGTCGAGATCCTGCGGGAAAAATTGGCCAAACGCGGTATTGAGGGCGGGGCGATAGAGCTGCCGGACGAGATGGCGCGCAGCGGCAAAACCTATAGCGTCGAGGCCAAGCTCAAGCAAGGCATCGAATCCACCCTGGCCAAGAAGCTGGTGAAACTGATCAAAGACAGCAAGCTGAAGGTACAGGTGCAAATCCAGGGCGAGCAGGTACGGGTTACCGGCAAATCCCGCGATGATTTGCAGGGCGCCATGGCGCTGGTCAAAGGCGGAGAGCTGGGCCAGCCGTTTCAGTTTACTAATTTTCGCGATTAAGTGCTGGGCTGACGGCAGGGCGACTTGCCCATTTTAATCTATATAACTTAATAAGATAGGCGTCTGTTATTAAATAGAGCGGGCGCGGTTTTTAGTTTTAGCGTATCAAAAAATGCCGCCTGAATACCCTTTTTTGCATAATCAATGCATGCCTATTGAAATGAATCCCTCTGTTTGCTATCACTATGGGGAATAGATATCTTTGTAGAGGAACGAGTAATATTAATTAAAAAGTCACTCTATGTAAAATTTATAACATATCTGTTTATATAACATAAATGTATGCATTGATTTTACAGTGATCTTCTTTAGCGTTTTTAACTTAACAGAAAATTATTTAAACGATTGGTGGCATTAATGTGTGAAGTCTAACGCCAAGGCTTAATGTCGTTTTGGCGTGGGCATCATAATGCTTTCCCCAAGAGTTAGCGAGTCGACAGTATTTATATGCTTTAAGCCTTATTTCTTAATTTCTATAAATTTTTTCACGCGGGAATAAATGATTATACCTTTCTCACATTACGCGAAAAGTACTTATACCGTTTGTTACTCACTGTGAAAAATTTGTCATAATAGCAACAGTAGGTGAGGTGTCATCATGAGTAGACAATTTTCATCCCAGGCATTTAATTATAGCGATGCCAATCAAACCACGGTCAATCCGCGTACCGGCATGTTTAATGTTTATTTGCCCTTAGTGAACTTGGTGGGCAATGCGGGATTAGGGCCCGTTTTCCAGGTCGCGCTCAGCTATAATGGGTTTGGTAGCTTTAATTATGGTTTTGGCTTAGGATTTCATCTTGGCTATTCTTATTATGATACTGCCTATGGGATTTTAGTACTGAGTTCAGGTGAACAATATAGTGTCATCGAAACCCCACAAGGCATTGAGGTGATACAAAAAAAACTGACTAACTTCCATTTTGTTAGAACAGAAAACGGTTATCGGATTATATGGAAAAATGGCATAGTGGAAGAATTAGGCAGCCCGCAAAAGATGGACACGTTCAAAGTTGTCCTGAGGATTTACAACCCCTTTGGTTTAATGTTGATGTTTCAATGGGATATTGTCGACTCCAATACGATGCCTAAGTTGACTTCCATAGTCGACAATGATTTTGGGACCTTAAGAATTGATTATTTCAATCAAAGTGGTCTCCCCGAAGATCGGCTTACTTTAATAACTGCCTGGCCGGGCACCCAAGAATCTATTTCGTTCGCATTACGATTTGATGACCATAATAGTCTTAGCGAAGTGTTGACCTTAAGCGAAAACGAAATATTGGCGAGTTCCGAATTTGAATATACTAATTTTCTTCATTACCGCTTACTTACAAAAATGCATGCCGATCCTGATATTACGTATGAAATAACCTATGAAGATAGCGCAACGGTCTTCCCTACTAGCGCGTATTTACCGGCATTACCGAGAGTATCGAAAAAGGTAACAAGCATCGGCGGTAAAACTCCCCTCATCACCAGCAACTACACCTACTCTTTATCCAATTTTCTTGGCGGTCACTCCCCTGAACAATTTTGGGTACACTATCGTGACTATCTGCTTGAGCATAGTCAGTATCTTTTTGATTATCAATACTATCAACATGAAGAATATACAAACGGTGCTGATACCATTAGTATTCGATATGTATTTGATGTATTGCATAATGATATAGAAGTGATAAAAACGGTAACGCGTGACTCAAAAAGCTATGTCACTAAAAAAGAAACTGTGTTTAATTCTAATTTGACAGAGCCTTTTGATGCCCAGCCCAGTCAATATCAGCTGGCGTCCACTCAAAAAATAACCTACATATCTCCGGATAAAATCACCAGGGTGGAAACTACCGAAACGCGCTACGACGAAGGCGGCAACCTAGTTTGGCAGCAAAATCCCGATGGTATGATTATCGAAAATGAATATTATCAGAATAATAAGGAGCATCCAGAGACATTAGATCCCTGGGGGTTTGTACGCTATTTATATAAACAAACCATCAAACCTTCTAGTCGGGAATTTATTACTGAATATACAGTGACAGTACATGAATATGAAAGTTTTCCCTCAATAGATAATGCACCGGCCGCCTGGTCCATTGTTCCGAAAAAAAGCCACTTTTATGCCCATGAATCGGTGAAATCAGAAGAGGTACTTATCACCAGCGAGGAACTATTCTATATAAGCAGCCCTCTTAACAACAACCCAATGCATGGCAGGCTAGAACGGAGGGTCAAAACGTTTATCGATGGCGATCACAGCTATCCCGCCACCACACAATTTACCTATTTCTTGTCGGGTGTTATTTTAGTCATATCCAGGGATGACACCGGCTATGATGGCCTAGCCTATGCCACCGCCAGCAGAACCTCTTCTTGCACCGGACGCGTGCTGTCAGAAGTCGATGCGCAAAACAGTCAACACAATTATGACTATGATTTGTTGGGCCGTTTAATCCGGCACACGCAAAATCCCGGCACCGCCTATCAACGTATAAGCACACTAGATTACTACATAGAGAGAAACTGTGACGGTAATTTTGGGGTGACAACCACCACCGATGCTTCCGGCAATAAGATACGCAGCTGGTTTGATGGTCTAGGAAGGCCAGTTAAAAAGGCATCCAATAATATTGATCGCGCCGAAAGCGATGAATGGTTTGAGATCGAAAGTAAGGAATATAATGCTATTAGCCAGGTTTTATCTAATACCCTGACTGACCACTTTGTTCCCACACCTGATGAAATAGAAGAAAGCGTAAGTATTACAGCTACCATGGAATATGAACCTTGGGGAAATGTCAGCGTGATAAGACGCAGTGACGGAACCCATGAGGAAATACAGTTTGATCCGATTAAACTTCAGGCAACCTTGAAAAAATACAGTTCCACCGATCCTAATAAAAAACTTGGCGATATCAGGATCGATTTTAATATAGGGATGCAACCGCTAAAAAAATCATGTATTAGTCTTGATGGCAGCGTTTATTCTGAAACTAGCTCAAGATATGATGGCTACAGCTTGCTGCGTGAGTACAAAGACGAAAAAGGCTATGTCACCCATTACGAATATGATGCGTTTCATAGGCAAGTTATGGTAGGTTTGCCTGATAAAAATGCAACTTTACGAAAGTATGCCGTCCATACTGATAAACCCTGCGTAACCGAAGTTAGTGTACAAGATATACAGGAAAACGTGACGATATTAGGCACTCAGGCATTCGATAGTTTGGGACGTTTGAAGGAGTCCGTTTCTGGCGGGCGCAGATATACTTATGAATATATTGGTGCTAATCCTAAACCTAGCGTAGTAACCACCCCGGCGGGACAATCACTTGAATATCAATATATTCCAGAATTGGGCAATGTGGTCAGTTTAGTAGCCGATCGAAGTCTATACAAAGTATATTCCTGGAATACCCTGGCCGGGAAAATACAAGCTTCGACAAGTGAAAATGTTGACTATCCGGTAGGCCGGGGGCGGATTATGCAACGCTGGTTTTATTCACCTTCTGGGCAACTTGGGCAAGAAGATTTTTCTTCTGACATCAACGCTAGTATTAGATTCGATTGGACATTGTTGGGCGCTGAAAAAAAAGGTAGTCTGTCAGGGGATAATCCATCATTCACTTATGAACGTTCTTTTTGGTACTCTAAACAAACAGGTCAACAAATATTAGGTCAAAATATTAATTCTTACACTAAAACGGATTACGATGATTTTGGCCGCGTGGCCGAGTTAAACCATACCGATGGTTATGTTGATTTTTACGTTAATACCAAATTTTCCTATGATGAGTTCAGTCGTGAGTATAAACGTGAAATTGTTATGGGAGCGGATTTTCAAACCAATTTCAAGGAAACGAAACTAACAATAGAATATTTTTATGAACGAAATGGGAATATTCTTGATAAAAAGATCACTTTGGATGAAAAACTTGTAAACCATGAATTATACGAATATGACGAGTGTAACCGGCTTATTCATATGAAAAGTGAAAGCCAGGAGTTTGCCACGGATGCTTATGGTCAACAATTTGATGAACAGAATTTTTCCTACGATGCATTGAATAATATGACCCGCTGTCACACGCATTTTTTTTATGGAGATGATTATGCGGAGTTTCATTATGACAATCCGGATGATCCTACTCAATTGACCTCGGTCTCACACAGTGCTCCAGTCTATCCCCCGTTAATTTCACTCCACTATGATGCTAATGGGAGAATGGATGTGGACGAGGCGGGGCGTACATTGCAGTACGATATTCTCGGGCGGCTAGTAAAAGCCCATTCACCTGAGCATTCAGGTAATTATGATTATGATGGCATGGATCGCCTGGCAAAAGAAGAAATTGATCATCAGCCGGTGAGTAACATTATATACGAGCATAATACACCACAGTTGAAACGTGATGCTGATGCCAATGATACTGCCTGGGTTGCTAAATGGTTAAAGATATCAAGAGCCAACGGCTTTTTTGAAGACATGGCAGAAATGGCGAGAGATAGATTGCTAAATGTAGTTTTAACCGGCCGCGTAAGTTTTGACGTTACTGCCACCTTTAATACCGAACTCCATTTGTACACCCCATGGGGTTACCGTCAAACGGAGGATCCAGCCTTGCCGGGATTTAAGGGTGAGCTGCGCGATGCTATTACCGGCGCTTACCCATTGGGCAATGGCTACCGTTCATACAACCCGATTTTAATGCGCTTTAACAGCCCCGACAGCCTCAGCCCATTTGGTGCGGGGGGCATAAACCCCTACGTCTATTGCAACAATGATCCAATAAACGGCATTGATTTGGATGGTCACTTAAGCAGAAGATTAGCATTTACCGTTTTATTTAGTGTGATAGGGTTAGTGTTAGCCATACCTACCTTCGGCTACTCATTGGCGGCAGCCACCGCGGGCGTGATGGCCTTATATGGGGTGGCAGGTTTACTTGAGCTCACCTCCGCCGCGACCGGAATTGCTTCGGCTGCTTTAGAAGGATCGAATCCGCGTACATCAGCTATTCTCGGTTGGGTTTCATTAGGGACAGGCCTCGGTGGATTAGGAGCCTTGGGTGCGGCGGCGGCGGGTGCGAAGTTGTCGGTACTCGCTGCTAATAGGGCTGCATTGGCTGCGGGTGGGGAAATGTTAGGCGAAGATTTTATTATATTCAGAGGCTCGCAATATTCCGATCGATTAATCATTGACGCCCATGGGGCTCAACCATTTTTTAGTGGTGAACGTATTGAGGTTTCTGATGGCACCGCTGTCCGTTTTTTTGGGCGCGAAGGGCGATTTCTTAATGATCCTGGGTTGGTTGGCATTATGGATAGTAGCTATCAATCAAGGAATATTGTTCTTCCTGGGGCTTATGTAATTAATTATAATCTTATGCAATATCCAATTGAAGACAGCTTGGAAATCGAAGAACAAGCATATGAGACGCTATTCCATCTATCTCAACGGTATAATGTGGACGTCGTGTTCCCCGCCAGAGGCGTAATTGATTATAAATTTGCCAACTTAAATAGCCTTTTCAGTGAGCTAGGTAAGGCGGGTCTTCGTTATCAATATATTGATGGCGTCTTTTGCCGATTGAATCCATGGCGTTATTTTTGGGCTGCCGCAGATGATGCTATACACTTTTGAACCCTATACTCATATGCTTTCATTATCGGACAGCGCCTGGGATTTATTCAATCCAAGACCTAAGTAGAGACCCTAATAAATTTGGTTTATACCAAGCTTATCAACCGTTCGAGTTCTAATCGGCTGGTTTGCTTGGTATCAATTTTGATATAGGCGCTCCGTTCTTCCGCCACCACCACCACCTCGGTAACCCCAGGCTGCGCTTTCAGTCTTTCCGCCAGCGCGCCATCCTTAACCGCCAGTTCCGACAAGGTAATGCGCAGGCTGCTGACATAAGGCGGTTCCTTAAGCGAAATGCTGATAACCCACCACATCGCCGCCAGCGCCGCGCCAAAGGTAAATACCAGCCACGCCCCCTGCCATTGATACAATAATCCCCCCAGGCTACCGCCGGCCGCCACGCCGAGAAACTGGCTGGTGGAATAGACGCCCATGGCGGTGCCTTTATACCCGGCCGGTGCTTCTTTACTGATAAGCGAGGGCAGGATGGCCTCCATCACATTAAACGCCAGAAAAAAAATCTGGATGCCGGCAAATATCGTCCACAAATGCTGCCCCGCGGCCAGCAGCACGATTTCCGCCAGCAGCAACAGGGTAATGCAGATCATAAATACCCGCTTCATCCGCCGCTTAACCTCGGCGTAGATGATAAATGGCACTACCGCGGCAAAGGATACCAGCATGGTAATAAGATAGACTTTCCAATGATCGGCGGGCGCCAGGCCGGCCTTGGCCATCATCGGCGGCAGGGCGACGAAACTCGACATCAGCAGCGCATGCAGGCAAAAAATGCCGATATTGAGCTTAACCAGCTGGCCGTTGGCCAGCACCTTGCTAAAGCTTCCTCTGACGATGCCGGACTCGCGGTTAAGCATATGGCTATCCGCCGCCGGTACGATGGCCAGGGTGATGATGATGCCCGCCAGCGCCAGCAGGGCGATACCCCAAAACAGCGCATGCAGGCCCAGGGCATGGGTTATTATCGGCCCCAGCACCATGGCGATGGCAAAGGTGACGCCGAAGCTGACGCCGATAAATGCCATGGCTTTGGTGCGGTTCTGCTCGCGGGTTAAATCGGACAGCAGCGCCATAACGGCGGCGGCGATGGCCCCCGATCCCTGCAGCGCACGCCCTAAAATGACGCCCCAGATCGAATCGGTGAGGGCGGCGATAACGCTGCCCAGGGCAAACACCAGCAGCCCGCCGATAATCAGCGGCTTGCGGCCGACCCGGTCGGAGATCAGGCCGAAAGGTACCTGGAATAGCGCCTGCGCCAGGCCATAGATGCCGATGGCCAGCCCAATCAGGGCTTCGCTGGCGCCTTGTAATGCCATACCGTAAGTGGTCAGTACCGGTAGCACCATAAACATGCCCAGCATGCGTAACGAGAACACCGTACCCAAGCCCCAGGTGGCGCGCAGTTCGCTGCCGGTCATTTTAGTATCGTTCATTACTACCTCAAGAGAGCTACCCACATCATTTTAATGCGCCGTGCGAACCGGGTAAACGGAACGTCTTTTAACAGATGTAACAGATGGCGGCGAAAGGGTGTCGATGGCGGGGCAGGGGGCTGGCAAAACCGGGGCTTTGCCAGCCATAGGTCAATGCGGATTTTACCAGACGTACGATAACAGGCTGTTGCTGGCCGGGACCATAAAGTCCACGGACATCATCACGCTCAATGAGGTGATCGCCACGATGGAGAAAATAAACAGCTTGCGCGCCCAGACCTTGTCGTCGTTGGCCGATTTATAGCCCTGCAACGCCATGCCCAGCCACCAGACGCTGACCGCGGCCGCGACGATAAAATATTTATAGCCGGCGTAACCGCCCAGGGTCAGCATCAGCGTCGCCACCATAAACCCGATAATATACAGGGTAATATGGTTTTTGGTCACCGATATGCCGCGTTTTACCGGCAGCACCGGGATTGACGCCGCCTGGTAGTCCTTGAAACGGTAAATGGCGATGGCGTAAGAATGCGGCATTTGCCAGAGACTGAAAATCAGCAGCAGAATCAACGCGCCCATATCGAACCGGCCGCTGACGGCGCAGTAGCCGATAACCGGCGGCGCCGCGCCGGACAAACTGCCGATAAGGGTGCCATAAACTGACTTGCGCTTCATATACAGGCTATAAACGCCCACATAGACAATAAAGCCCGCCACCGCCAGCCACATGGCCAGCGGGTTGGCCGCCACGTACAGCAGCACAAAACCGGCGATACCCAACACAGTCGCGTAAACCAGGGTCACTTGCGGGGAGATAAGTCCTTTCACCAGGACCCGGTTCTTGGTCCTTTCCATTTTCTTATCAATGTCCCGGTCGATAAAGTTGTTGAAAACACAACCCGAGGCGACCACCAGCGAGACACCGATTAAGGTGGCGAAAAATAAGGCATGGTCAATTTGGCCTTTGGAGGCCAGCAAAAATCCGCCGATGACAGAAATTAAATTACCGAAAATAATTCCTGGTTTTGTTACTTGCAGGTATTGCTTAATCATCAGGATTACGCTCGGTTAATGGCTCATCAGGTTGTAGTTCAGATGCAGCATGACCCACAGGGAACCGACAACCAGAATGGCGATGATGAGTACGGCGAAGACCAGCGCCACCACGTTCCACCGCTGCTCGGAGGAGCGATCCAGATGCAGGAAATACACCAGGTGGACCATGATCTGCACCACGGCGCACAGCGCCAGTACGGCAATCAGTGTGGTCTTGGTCGCCGAGCCGTTCATCACCATGACAAAAGGAATGACGGTCAGGATGATCGACAGGACAAAACCGATGAGATACGACTTCAGGCTGCCGTGGCTGGCGCCGCCGTGCCCGGTTGTTGCATGACTACTCATTACATGGCCCCCATCAAGTACACCACGGTAAAGACGCATATCCAGATTACGTCAAGGAAATGCCAAAACAGGCTCAGGCACATCAACCGGGTCTGGTTGGTGGCGGTGAGGCCGCGTTTCGCCACCTGTACCATCATTACCGCCATCCAGATCAGTCCCGAGGTCACGTGCAGACCGTGCGTCGCCACCAGGGTAAAGAACCCCGAGAGGAAGCCGCTGCGGTCCGGGCCGTTGCCTTCGGCAATCAGGTGATGGAATTCATACAGCTCCATGCCGATAAACGCCAGTCCGAACAGGAACGTCAGGCCCAGCCAGGCGTTAACCCGGCTTTTATTGCCCTGGTTCATGGCAAGTATCGCCATGCCGTAGGTAATGCTGCTGAACAGCAGGCAGAAGGTTTCCACCAGCACAAACGGCAGTTCAAAGATTTCCTTACCCGACGGACCGCCCGCGGTGCTGTTAACCAGTACGGCATAGGTGGCGAACAGCGTGGCGAATAAAATACAGTCGCTCATCAGGTAAATCCAGAAGCCGAAGACCTTAATCGCCCCGGCGTCGTGGTGCCCATGGCCGGCATGGGCGTCTACATGATCGTGATTATGTAAGATCTCAGTTGACATTATTCAGGCCCGCTTCGCTGATTTGTTCAAAATGACGGTTTTCGATGCGTTCCACTTCCGCGACGGGCACGTAGTAGTCCACGTCTTCCTTGAAGCTGTGCACAATCCAGGTAACGATCATGCCGGCGAAGCCGATAATCGCCAGCCACCAGATATGCCAGATCATGGCAAACCCGAAGAACAGGCTGAACGCCGCGATCACCACGCCCGCGCCGGTGTTTTTCGGCATATGGATCGGCTCGTAGGACGCCGGTTTCTGGTAAGCGGTGCCGTCTTCCTTCATCTGCCAGAAGGCGTCGCGGTGATCCTGGACATCCGGCACCACGGCAAAGTTATAGAACGGCGGCGGCGAGGAGGTGGACCATTCCAGGGTGCGTCCGCCCCACGGGTCGCCGGTCAAATCGCGGTTCTGATCGCGCTGGATAACGCTCAGCACAATCTGGATGACCTGGCACAGGATACCGAGCGCGATTAACGCCGCCCCGCCGGCGGCAACCAGCAGCAAGGCATGGAACTGCGGGTCAATCTGCTGGCTCAGGCGACGGGTCATGCCCATGAAGCCCAGGGCGTACAGCGGCATAAAGGCGACATAGAAGCCGACGATCCAAAACCAGAACGCGCGTTTACCCCATTTTTCATTCAGGGTGTAGCCGAAGGCCTTCGGCCACCAGTAGGTCATGCCGGCAAAGCAGCCGAACACCACGCCGCCGATGATGACGTTATGAAAGTGGGCAATCAGGAACAGGCTGTTGTGCAGCACGAAGTCGGCGCCCGGCACCGCCAGCAGCACCCCGGTCATGCCGCCGATGGAGAAGGTGATGATAAAGCCGACGGTCCAAAGCATGGCCGAGTTAAAGACGATGCGGCCCTGGTACATGGTAAACAGCCAGTTGAAGATCTTAACCCCGGTCGGAATGGCGATAATCATCGTCATGATACCGAAGAAGGCGTTGACATTGGCCCCGGAGCCCATGGTGAAGAAGTGATGCAGCCACACGCAGAACGACAGGATGGTAATGGCGATGGTGGCCCATACCAGGGACGTATACCCGAACAGCCGCTTCTTGGAGAAGGTGGCCACCACTTCCGAGAACACGCCGAACACCGGCAGCACCAGGATATACACTTCCGGATGGCCCCAGGCCCAGAACAGGTTGACATACATCATCATGTTGCCCCCCATGTCGTTGGTAAAGAAATGGGTGCCGAGGTAGCGGTCCAGGGTCAGCAGCACGATGGTCACGGTCAGGATCGGGAAGGCGGCGATAATCAGCACGTTGGTGCACAGCGAGGCCCAGGTAAAGACCGGCATTTTCATCATCGGCATGTTAGGCGCGCGCATGCGCATGATGGTGGCGAAGAAGTTAACGCCGGTGAGGGTGGTGCCGATACCGGCTATCTGGATACTCCAGATCCAGTAGTCGACCCCGACGCCGGGACTGTACTCCTTGCCGGCCAGCGGCGGATAGGCGACCCAGCCGGTCTGGGCAAATTCGCCGATGCCCAGCGAGACGTTAATCAAGATCACGCCCACCACGAAGAACCAGAAGCTCAGTGAGTTCAGGAACGGGAAGGCCACGTCGCGCGCGCCGATTTGCAGCGGCACCGCCAGGTTCATCAGCCCGACCACGAACGGGGTGGCCATGAAGATGATCATGATGACGCCGTGGGCGGTCACCACCTGGTCGTAATGGTGCGGCGGCAGGAAGCCGGCCTCGCCGGCCGAGGCCAGCGCCTGCTGCGAACGCATCATGATGGCGTCGGCGAAGCCGCGCAGCAGCATGACGAACGCCACGATCATATACATGACGCCGATTTTTTTATGATCGACGGTGGTGAACCACTCTTTCCAGAGATATTCCCATTTACCGAAATACGTAATGCCTGCCACCAGCGCCGCGCCGATGACGATAATGGCGGCGACGGTGATCATAATGATCGGTTCGTGGTACGGAACCGAATCCAGCGTTAATTTTCCCAACATCGTAGTTATTCCTCGGTTCCCGCGTGAGAGTGCTCACTCATGCTCATGTCCATGTCCTTGTCCTGGGTCATGTCCATGCTCTTGCCCTTGCCCATGAATTTATCAATCACCGCATGGTACAAGTCAGGCTTAACGCTGGAGAAATACTCAACCGGATTGAATTCGCTGGGCGCGGCCAACTGTTCGTAGGCATCCATGGTGGTGAGCGTTTCCGGCGAGGCTTTAACTTTGGCCACCCAATCATCAAACCCTTGCTGGTCCGGCGTGGCAATCGCCTTGAACTTCATGCCGGAGAACCCCCTGCCGCTGAAGTTCGACGAGATGCCGTCATAGGAGCCGGATTCGTTGGCAATCAGATGCAGCGTGGCGTTCATGCCCGCCATGGCGTAGATCTGGCCGCCCAGGCGCGGGATAAAGAACGAATTCATCACCGAGTTGGAGGTGATTTCGAACCTGACCGGCACGTTGGTGGGGAAGGCTATCTGGTTGACGGTGGCGATGCCCTGCTCAGGATAAATGAACAGCCACTTCCAGTCCATGGCGACCACCTGGATGGTGATGGGCTTGGCGTCGGAGGCAATCGGCTTGCTGGGGTCCAGCGCATGGGTTGATTTCCAGGTAAGGAGCGCCAGGAAAATAATGATCAGGATCGGGACAGTCCACACCACCAGTTCCACTTTGCTGGAGTGGGACCAGTTGGGGCTGTACGTCGCCTGGGTATTGGACGCGCGATATTTGATGGCAAAAACCACTGCCATGACGATTGCAGGTACAACCACTAATAACATCAGCCCAAGGGCGGTGAGTATGAGTGAACGTTGCTCCAGTCCAATCTGTCCTTTGGGATTCATTAACGCCATATCGCAACCGCTCAGCAGGGCGGAGGCGCAAAACAATGACAGAATCCCTAAACTTTTATTGTATTTCCTGAGTCTCATCTAACGACCTCAATAAAAAAAAGGGCTTTAATGTCGTTTCTTGTGTGTGGGCATTTTACGGGAAGGTTGCAGTACTGTAAACACGCTTAAGCTTTTGTCAGAAACATGTTTCCGCTTTTTGCAAATGAAATCTTTGGCAACCGAAATTATAACAAAACATGAATACCCACAAAGGCTTAGAGAGAAATAAACCAAACCGCCGCTTTCTCCGCCTTAGAAAGAATAACACCGCAGTTTTAGTATCATTGCATTAACAATGCGGTAGCATTTTTAGACAAATAAACTACAAGCCGGCAAATATGACCGCTTGAAAATAGTAGATTGACTAAATTGTCACATTACTGGCATAAAAAAATATCGTATTCCGATACAAAAAATATGTCCCCGCTATCCGGGCTATTTTTTCGCCAGTTATTGCGTCGGCAACACAACGCTTATTTTTTAATCGACTCAAACGGCGTTTTTGGCGCGCCGCATTGATATAAAATCGCACCAGCACCCGCTTAGTATACCCAAAGCCAGCAACATCGCCCCTGATTCCCACAAAAAACCTGTAATGGACCCGGACGCCAGCCATCCCAGGGCCTGCAGCGCCAGCAGCAGCAGGCTTATGGCCAGCAGCGCCGCGCCCAGCATCAGCAGCCGCAGCGCCCAGCGATAGGGACCGATAAAACCGTCGCGCCGCAGGAAACTGTCGGTTTCCTGGGTAAACCGCAGGGTTTCACGGCATAACAGCAGCAGGAGCAGGCCGGGAAACGCGGCGATGATGGAAAAGACATAGAACCAGGCCCAGCCATGGAGCTCCACGAACCAGCCGGCGATGGGGCCGACATAGACCCGGCCCACCGCCGACAGCGCGGACAGCAGGGCAAACTGCGTGGCGGAAAAGGACTTGTTGCATAAAGTCATCAACAACGCCACGAAGGCTGCGGTTCCCATGCCGCCGCAAAGATTCTCGACAAAAATGGCCGCGCCCATGGTCAGGATATGCCGATCCGTAACCGCCAGCAGCCAGTAACCGGCGTTGGAGACCGCCTGCAGCAGGCCGAACAGCATCAGGGCGCGAAACAGCGACAGGCGCTGCATCAGCAGGCCGCCTGCCAGGGTGCCCACCACGGTGGCCAGCAGGCCGAGGGTTTTGTTGACCACCCCCACTTCCCCGGCGGCAAAACCGACGCCGCGAATAAGGAACGTGGTGCTAAGGCTGCCGGCAAAGGCGTCGCCAAGCTTATAAAAGACAATCAGCATCAGGATAAGCCACGCGTTATTGCGGCCGAAAAAATCCTTCAGCGGCGCCACCACCGCCTGTTCAAGGGTCGGCGGCGCGGGAACCGCGTCGTCCGGCTCCGGCGCCAGCAGGGCGACGATCACGCCGATCAGCATCAGTCCAGCCATCAGCCAGTAGGTGGCCTGCCAGCCCAGCAGCCGATCCGCCAGCCACAGGGCCAGCCCGCCGGATACCAGCATGCCGACGCGATAGCCCAGCACCGACACCGCCGCGCCGGTGCCGCGATCCTGCGGCGCCAGGAGATCGGTTTTATAGGCATCGAACACGATATCCTGCGAAGCGGAGCAAAACGCCACCCATACCGCCAGCAGGGCCATCAGCATGAGATCGCGCGACGGATCCCGGGTGCCCATGGCGATAAGCCCGGCCATCAGCAACAGTTGGGTTATCACCAGCCAGCCGCGCCGCCGGCCCAGCAGCGGCGGCTGGTATCTGTCCATCAGCGGCGACCAGAGAAACTTAAACACGTACGCCTGCCCCACCAGCGAAAAGAATCCGATGGTCTTTAAATCGACATCGGCCACCGTCATCCAGGCCTGGAGCGTGCCTGATGTGAGCGCGAGCGGCAGCCCCGAGGCGAAGCCCAGGCACAATAACATGAGGGATCGCGGCTGGGCGAGGGTGGCGAGGCTGAGCTGGTGATTAGGCATGGGCGGCTTTCTGCTGTCTCATTTGCGTTGCGGGACCGGCGGCTGCCCGCCTGAACGCGGGCAGGATAAGGCAAAAATTACTGGGCGTTTTGTTTAATAAAGTTGGTGATACTGGTGTCCTGCGCCATATCGCTGATGACATCCCCCAGCACGCTGTTCACCGCATTGGTGATTTTTTGATTGCTGGCGACAAACGCGCCCTGGACATTGTAGGTGGACTGGTAATGTTTTATCTGTTTATTGCCGTTTTTCGCCTGGGCAATTATCGAGATATCCGCGCTGGTGGTGATGTTATAGCGCACATTGCCTTGGGATACATCCGCATACAGTTTGTTGACGATGATTTGCAGGTCGACGCCGCCGTTCGGCCCAACCATATAGCCGCGGGCGGTCATCTGTTTTTCCAGCACTTCCTGCAGCAGGAAGCGCAGGTCGCGCGACGGGGTGAGGACGACCAGTTCGCCGTCGCGGTTCACCTTGGCTAGCGCCTGGTCGGTGCGCTGATCGGCGCCGTTGACGCTGACGGTGGCGCCGCGAATCATCGGATCCTGTTGCGGCAACTCGATTTTAGGCGTGATGTCGAGGGTGTTGCTCTTGCCGGCGCAGCCGGCGAGCAACAGCGCGGCCAATAAGGGGAAAAACAATTTTTTAAGCATAATCGCCTTCTCAATCATTAAGATGCATTAGGGGTGAGAGATATTGCTCTCATCATATCATCGCCGCTGGCCGGGGGAAGATCTGAATCACGCTAAATTGCGTCATGTCCGATTTTCCCGCTGTGGGCGGGGGCTCGGCAAAAAAATGTCTTTTTAACCGTTTCGTCACTCCATATACTGTTAAACCAGGCTGAAGTTTCGGCTTTTTAAGACAAAAATTTATGATAATAGTGCTATGAGTTAATAAAAAGTCAGCTAAAGTTTAATTGACGGTGCAGGGCACGCGGCCTACGCAGTAAGGAGAATGAAATGTTTCGCGAGCAGATTGAAGCAAAAATAAGGGCGGCGTTTGATCCGATTTTCCTGGAAGTCGTGGATGAGAGCTACCGGCATAATGTGCCGGCGGGTGCGGAAAGCCATTTTAAAGTGATCGTGGTGAGCGAAAACTTTACTGGCGAGCGCATCTTAACCCGCCATCGTTCCCTGTATGCCGTGTTGGCGGAAGAACTGGCCGGCCCGGTTCATGCGCTTGCGCTGCATGCCTATACCCTGAAAGAGTGGACCAGCCTGCAGAACGCGGTTCCCGCGTCGCCGCCGTGCCGGGGCACCCGGCTTATCGCCTGAACTGATTACCTTTTATTTGCGTCCGCCGTTGGCGGGCATCCTCTCCCTTAAACACGCCGTGATTCGCTGCGGTGTCGGCGGGCCTGGCATGCCGTGGGGCACTCGGTCGGGCGGGAACACCACGCCCGATTCGACCCCATCGGCATGCTCTCCCTCAAACACGCCGTGATTCGCTGCGGTGTCGGCGGGCCTGGCATGCCGTGGGGCACTCGGTCGGGCGGGAACACCACGCCCGATTCGACCCCATCGGCACGGTCTCCCTTAACACGTCTGCTTTGAGCGCGGTGTTGGCGGGCATACCGCGCCATGGGGCGCTCGGTCGGGCGGGAACACCACGCCCGATTCGACCCCATTGGCACGGTCTCCCTTGAACACGTCTGCTTTAGGAACGGTGTTGGCGGGCATACCGCGCCATGGGGCGCTCGGTCGGGCGGGAACACCACGCCCGATTCGACCCCATCGGCATGCTCTCCCTTGAACACGCCGTGATTCGCTGCGGTGTCGGCGGGCCTAGCATGCCGCGACGCCCGGTTTTTTTGAATTTTGTGCGCCATGGCGCTCTGTATGCGGCAATTTTCGCACTGTTCTCGACTCATAAACTCTATGCCGCTATAATGCCGCGTCTTATATTTCCGGAATGTATTCGGGATGCTTCTGACGACGACGGGGAACAGGTATCTGTTCACTCAGACCTCCCGGTTCTCAGAGGCCATTTTCACGTCAGTGGACCTGGATGACCGCTTCTTTGAAAACGGCTTCTGGCGTTGACCGAGCACTGTGATTTTTTGAGGTAACAAGATGCAAGTTTCTGTTGAGACCACTGAAGGCCTGGGGCGTCGTGTAACAATTACCGTTGCCGCCGACAGCATAGAGCAAGCGGTAAAAAGCGAATTGGTGAATGTCGCCAAGAAAGTTCGCATCGACGGCTTCCGTAAAGGTAAAGTCCCCATGAACATCGTTGCGCAGCGTTACGGCATGTCGGTACGTCAGGACGTACTCGGCGATGTTATGCAGCGCAACTTCGTCGATGCCATTATCCAGGAAAAGATCAATCCGGTTGGCGCGCCCAGCTATATACCCGGCGAGTACAAGGCCGGCGAAGATTTCACCTTCAGCGTAGAGTTTGAAGTCTATCCGGAAGTGGAGCTGAAAGGCCTGGACGCCATTGAAGTCGAAAAGCCGATCGTGGAAGTTAACGACGCCGACGTCGACCAGATGCTGGAAACCCTGCGCAAGCAGCAGGCGGATTGGAAAGAAAGCGATGCCGCCGCAACAGCGGAAGATCGCGTCACCGTTGATTTCTCCGGTACCATCGACGGTGAAGAATTCGACGGCGGCAAGGCCAGCGATTTTGTCCTGGCAATGGGACAGGGCCGCATGATTCCCGGCTTTGAAGAGGGCGTTGTCGGCCATAAAGCCGGCGAGTCTTTTGATATCGACGTCAATTTCCCGGAAGATTACCACGCGGAAAATCTGAAAGGCAAAGCGGCCAAATTCTCGATAGTATTGAAAAAAGTCGAAGTGCGCGAGCTGCCTGAACTGACCGAAGAATTTATTAAACGTTTCGGCGTAGCCGACGGTTCGATCGAAGGCCTGCGCGCGGAAGTGCGTAAGAACATGGAACGCGAACTGAAAAACGCCGTGCGCAACCGCGTGAAGAACCAGGTGATCGACGGCCTTATCAACGCTAACGAAATCGATGTGCCGGCCAAGCTTATCGACGGCGAAATCGACGTGCTGCGCCGCCAGGCGGCACAGCGCTTCGGCGGTAATGAAAAGCAGGCGCTGGAGCTGCCGCGCGAATTGTTTGAAGAACAGGCGAAACGCCGCGTGCGCGTAGGCTTGCTGTTGGGCGAGGTTATCCAGACCAATGAGCTGAAGGCGGACGATTCACGGGTGAAAACCCTGATAGAGGAAATGGCCTCCGCTTATGAAGACCCGCGCGAAGTGATTGAGTTTTACGCAAAAAATCAGGAAATGATGAATAATATGCGTAACGTCGCTTTGGAAGAACAGGCGGTTGAAGCCCTGCTGGCCAAGGCCAAAGTGGTTGAAAAACCCACCACGTTCACCGAACTGATGAATCAGCCGACCGCGGCCTGATAAACGACCGGCCCAACGTATTCCCGGCCGGTCGATGTGTTTGTCATTAAAAGCCCGCCATCAACCGATGGCGGGCTTTTTGTTGGTTTGTGCTTCACGATGATAACTTTCAGTAATTAACGCTATATTAAAAGAGGATGCGATGCTAAAACTGGATTGGCGCCGCGCCGCGCCGGCAAGACAATAACGAAAACCGTTAAAGAAAATGCGGCGGGCGCTTGAAAAGGGACGTTTCATACCCCAATTAGCTATATAGATGGGATTATAAAGCCCAGACAATGATACGTCCCTGGCTGATTACATCCGTCCGACACCAAGGCGGCCCGACGGCTTGAGCATGGCGATCGCGCTTCATCTCAAGTAGAATCGGAAAATATAAAGACGCCGAGCGAATTTTATCTAGGAGACGATAATGTCATACAGTGGCGAAACAGAACAACAAGCACCCCATATGGCCCTGGTGCCGATGGTGGTTGAGCAGACTTCACGCGGTGAACGTTCATACGATATCTTTTCCCGCCTGCTGAAAGAACGCATCATTTTCATGACCGGCCAGGTTGAAGATCATATGGCCAATCTGATCGTGGCGCAGATGCTGTTCCTGGAAGCGGAAAACCCGGAAAAAGACATTTATCTGTATATCAATTCACCGGGCGGCGTGATTACCGCCGGTATGTCGATTTACGACACCATGCAGTTTATCAAACCGGACGTCAGCACGTTCTGTATGGGACAGGCCGCGTCCATGGGCGCGTTTTTGCTGACCGCGGGCGCCAAGGGCAAACGTTTCTGCATGCCGAACTCGCGGGTGATGATCCATCAGCCGTTGGGCGGTTTCCAGGGCCAGGCCACGGATATCGAGATTCATGCCCGGGAGATCCTCAAGGTCAAGGCGCGCATGAACGAACTGATGGCCAAACATACCGGTCGCTCTCTTGAATCGATAGAAAAAGATACGGAACGCGATCGTTTCCTCTCCGCCGAAGAGGCGGTAGACTACGGTTTGGTTGATTCCATATTAAGCAAACGCGATTTGACGGCGTAATTCTGAATACCGATAGACTATAGTTACAGTATTGAGTCATTCGAGTAGACTAACACCACTCAAACGCCGGTTTTACGTTAAGCAGTCGCGTTGCCGCCGTGGTTGGCCTGCGGGACAAAGACTAGAGAAAGAGGTTTACTGATGACAGATAAGCGCAAAGACGGTTCAGGAAAGCTGCTGTATTGCTCTTTCTGCGGTAAAAGCCAGCATGAGGTGCGTAAGCTGATCGCAGGGCCGTCAGTGTATATCTGCGACGAATGTGTCGATTTATGCAATGACATTATTCGCGAAGAGATCAAAGAGGTGGCTCCGCATCGCGAACGCAGCGCTCTGCCGACGCCCCATGAAATTCGCCATCATCTGGACGATTACGTTATCGGCCAGGAAAAAGCCAAAAAAGTGTTGGCGGTGGCGGTGTACAACCACTACAAACGCCTGCGTAACGGTGATACCACTAATGGCATTGAGCTCGGCAAGAGCAATATCCTGTTGATTGGCCCCACCGGCAGCGGCAAAACGCTGCTGGCGGAGACGCTGGCGCGCTTCCTGGATGTGCCCTTTACCATGGCGGATGCCACCACCCTGACCGAAGCGGGTTATGTCGGCGAGGACGTGGAGAACATCATCCAGAAACTGCTGCAAAAATGCGATTACGATGTGCAGAAGGCGCAGCGCGGTATCGTCTATATTGATGAAATCGATAAGATCTCACGCAAATCGGACAATCCGTCGATTACGCGCGACGTGTCCGGCGAGGGCGTGCAACAGGCGCTGCTGAAACTGATCGAAGGCACCATCGCCGCCGTTCCGCCCCAGGGCGGACGCAAGCATCCGCAGCAGGAATTCCTGCAGGTGGATACGTCCAAGATCCTGTTTATCTGCGGCGGCGCGTTCGCCGGCCTGGACAAGGTGATTGAGCAGCGTGTGGATACCGGGCGCGGCATTGGTTTTAGCGCCACGGTTAAAGGCAGCGCCCAGAAGGCGTCCGAAGGCCAGTTGTTGACGAAGGTCGAGCCGGAAGATCTGATTAAATTCGGTTTGATTCCTGAGTTTATCGGCCGTCTGCCGGTGCTGGCCACGCTGAATGAACTGAGCGAGGACGCGCTGATCCAAATCCTGAAAGAGCCGAAGAACGCCCTGACCAAGCAATACCAGGCGTTGTTCAATCTGGAAGGCGTGGAGCTGGAATTCCGCGACGAAGCCCTAACGGCTATCGCCAGGAAAGCCATGGCGCGCAAAACCGGCGCCCGCGGCCTGCGTTCCATCGTGGAAGGCGCGCTGCTTGAAACGATGTATGAACTGCCTTCGCAGGACAGCGTCGAGAAAGTGGTGATCGACGAAGCGGTAATTGAAGGCCAGTCGGAACCCTTGCTGATTTATGGTAAACATGAAACCCAGCAGGCGTCCGGTGAATAATCCATCAGTTGCATGATGATATTCGGCAAAAAGTAAAAAAGTGGGGGATTCCGTCCCCCATTTGTTTTTCCGTTATCCCGGCTGTTGAATGTAAAAGATTCGCCCCCATATACTCAATTACCTATTTGTTGAAACTGGCAACGGCCGAGTTTTGCGAATCCCCTAAACCTGGCGGAAGCTAAACTAAGAGAGAGCTCTATGAATGCTGAGCGTTCCGAACGCATAGAAATCCCCGTATTGCCTCTGCGCGATGTGGTGGTCTATCCGCATATGGTCATCCCGTTGTTTGTCGGGCGGGAGAAATCGATTCGGTGCCTTGAAGCAGCCATGGATAGCGACAAAAAAATCATGCTGGTGGCGCAGAAGGAAGCCTCTACGGATGAACCGGGTATCAACGATCTCTTTTCAGTCGGGACCGTCTCTTCGATTCTCCAGATGCTGAAGCTACCCGACGGTACGGTTAAAGTACTGGTCGAGGGGTTGCAGCGCGCCCGCATAACCACTTTGTCCGATAGCGGCGAGCATTTTGCCGCCCAGGCTGAATATTTTGCCACGCCCGAAATCGATGAGCGCGAACAGGAAGTCCTGGTGCGCACCGCGATTAATCAGTTTGAAGGCTATATCAAGCTGAATAAAAAAATTCCGCCCGAGGTGCTGACATCGTTGAACAGCATCGATGACGCCGCGCGCCTGGCCGATACCATCGCCGCCCATATGCCGCTCAAATTAAGCGACAAGCAGTCGGTGCTGGAAATGGCGGACGTTACCGAGCGGCTGGAATACCTGATGGCGATGATGGAATCGGAAATCGATCTCCTGCAGGTCGAAAAACGTATCCGCAATCGCGTCAAGAAACAGATGGAAAAAAGCCAGCGCGAGTACTATCTGAATGAGCAAATGAAAGCCATCCAGAAAGAGCTGGGCGAAATGGACGACGCGCCGGATGAAAACGAAGCGCTGAAACGCAAGATTGAAGCGGCAAAAATGCCGAAAGAGGCGCGGGAAAAAACCGAAGCCGAGCTGCAAAAATTGAAAATGATGTCGCCGATGTCCGCCGAGGCCACGGTGGTGCGCGGTTATATCGACTGGATGCTGTCGGTGCCCTGGCATACCCGCACCAAGGTCAAGAAAGATCTGGTCAAGGCACAGGAAGTGCTGGATAAGGATCATTATGGCCTTGAACGGGTCAAGGACCGCATTCTCGAATATTTGGCGGTGCAAAGCCGGGTCAGCAAGATAAAAGGGCCGATCCTGTGCCTGGTGGGACCGCCGGGGGTGGGTAAGACCTCGCTCGGACAGTCGATTGCCAAGGCCACAGGGCGCGAGTACGTGCGCATGGCATTGGGCGGCGTGCGCGATGAAGCGGAAATTCGCGGTCACCGTCGCACCTATATCGGCTCCATGCCGGGTAAGCTTATCCAGAAAATGTCCAAGGTCGGCGTAAAAAATCCGCTGTTCCTGCTCGACGAAATCGACAAGATGTCGTCGGATATGCGCGGCGATCCGGCTTCCGCCCTGCTGGAGGTGCTGGATCCCGAGCAAAACGTGGCGTTCAACGATCACTATCTGGAAGTGGATTACGATCTCTCCGATGTGATGTTCGTCGCGACGTCCAACTCGATGAATATCCCGGCGCCGCTGCTCGATCGTATGGAAGTGATCCGGCTGTCCGGCTATACCGAGGATGAAAAGCTGAATATCGCCCGCGAACACCTGCTGCAAAAACAGCTCGATCGCAACGCGTTGAAGGCAGGCGAATTAACCATCGACGACAGCGCCCTGGTGGGCATTATCCGCTATTACACCCGTGAAGCGGGCGTGCGTAACCTGGAACGTGAAATCTCCAAGTTATGCCGTAAAGCGGTTAAGACGCTGTTAATGGATAAAAGCGTCAAGCACATCCATATCGACGGCGACAACCTTAAGGATTACCTGGGCGTCCAACGCTTCGACTACGGCCGCGCCGAGGGCGAGAATCGGGTGGGACAGGTTACCGGCCTGGCCTGGACCGAAGTGGGCGGCGAACTGCTGACCATAGAAACCGCGTGCGTGCCGGGAAAGGGGAAATTAACCTATACCGGATCGCTTGGCGAAGTGATGCAGGAGTCCATCCAGGCGGCGCTGACCGTGGTGCGCTCAAGGGCGGATAAGCTGGGCATTAATAACGATTTCTACGAGAAACGCGATATTCATGTCCATGTGCCGGAAGGCGCAACGCCGAAAGACGGCCCCAGCGCCGGTATCGCCATGTGTACCGCCCTGGTGTCCTGCCTGACCGGCAATCCGGTGAAAGCCAATGTGGCCATGACCGGCGAAATCACCCTGCGCGGGCTGGTATTGCCGATCGGCGGATTGAAGGAAAAACTGCTGGCGGCGCATCGCGGCGGCATCAAGACCGTGTTAATCCCTTACGAGAATAAACGCGATCTGGAAGATATGCCGGCAAATGTGATCAACGATATGGATATCCACCCCGTGCAACGGATTGACGAGGTCTTGACCCTGGCCTTGCAGAATGCGCCTTTTGGCATGGAGATCGCCACCGCGGCGGCAAAATAAGCGCGTAAAGTAACATATACCGCTAAAAAACGGGCTGGCAGGTGAAATCCCACTTGCCAGCCTTTTTTTGTACCGTTAAGTTAGGTAGCTGGCGGCTCTGGTCGGTATCCGGCTTTGGCTTGCCATGCTATAACAGGCTTGATATAACAGCTGCGCTGTCGCGTTTAAGGAAAATTCCGCCGCGACGAGAGAATTCAAGAGGGGATGAAAGAGTGAATAAGTCACAACTGATCGACAAGATTGCCGCAGGTGCTGATATTTCCAAAGCGGCTGCCGGACGTGCATTGGATGCCATTATTGGTTCCGTTACCGAAACGCTGCAACAGGGAGATGACGTTGCGCTGGTGGGTTTCGGCACCTTTACGGTGCGAGCGCGTGCCGCCCGTACCGGCCGTAATCCTCAAACCGGTAAAGAAATAAGTATCCCGGCTGCCAAAGTACCCGGTTTCCGTGCCGGCAAAGGATTGAAAGACGCTGTCAACTGATTGTTGCACCGCTGTTTTTCGCGTCAAACTATTACCTGACGCAGGGGAACGGGTAGGGTAGAATACAAGGCGCATCTTTTTTGATGTGCCTTTTTTGTTTTTATTTTTCCCTGACAGTTGCGCATTTCGGTTGTCAGAGGAATAGCTTTAGCGCGCAGCAGCTCTCGGAGCTACGGCATGAAGGCGGATCTTACTGCCGGCGCAAAGGTTTCATTCATATTACAGCGGAGTGTTGTCACACTATGATGGACAATTTACGCGCGGCCGCCAATCACGTCGTGCTCAAAATTATTCTGGCCATTGTCGCCATTTCATTCGTGCTGACCGGGGTAGGCAACTATCTGATTGGCGGCGGCGGGGATTACGCCGCGAAGGTGAACGGCCAGCAAATCAGCCGTGCCCAGCTGGAACAGGCGGTGCAAAACGAGCGCAACCGCCAGCAGGAGTCGCTGGGGGACAGTTTCTCGGCCCTGGCCGCCAACGAAGGCTACATGCTCCAGATGCGCCGCCAGGTGCTGTCGCAGCTGATTGATGAGACCCTGCTGGACCAATATGCGCAAACCCTGGGGCTTGCCGTTAGCGATCAACAGGTCAAGGAGGCGATTTTCGCCATCCCGGCGTTTCGCACCAACAACAATTTCGACAATGAAAAATACCGCTCAATCATCGCCAGCATGGGATTGACGCCGGATCAGTATGCGCAGCTGATGCGCAAGCAGCTATTGACGCAGCAGCTGATCCAGGGGCTCGGCGGCACCGGTTTCCTGCTGCCGGAAGAGACCAACCGGCTGATGGCGCTGGCCATCCAGGAGCGTCAGGCGCGCCTGGCGACGCTCGATATCAACGCGCTGCTCGCCGGGCAAACCGCTTCCCCGGAAGAGATCCAGAACCACTATAACCTGAATAAAAACACCTATGTCCAGCCCGAGTCGTTCAAAGTGTCCTATATCGCCCTGGATGCCGCCTCGATGCAGGCGAAAACCACGGTGAGCGAACCGGAAATCCAGGCCTACTACGACCAGCATAAAGACCAGTTCTCACAGCCGGCGCGTAAACGTTACGCCATAATCCAGAGCAAAACCGATGCTGACGCCCAGGCTATCCTGGCGCAACTGCAAAAAGGCGCCGATTTCGCCGCCCTGGCCAAACAACGCTCCACCGACATTATTTCCGCGAAAAACGGCGGTGATATCGGCTGGATGGACGCTGACGCCACGGTGGACGAGCTCAAACAGGCCAACCTGACCGATAAGGGCCAATTGTCCGGCGTGATCACCTCCTCGGTGGGCTTCCTGGTGGCGAAACTGACCGATATCCAGCCGGAGCAGGTGAAGCCGCTGGCCGAGGTGCACGACGGCGTGGCGGCGAAAGTGAAACAGGAAAAAGCCATCGACGCGTATTACGCCTTGCAGCAAAAGGTCAGCGACGCGGCCAGCAACGATAACGAATCACTGGCGTCGGCCGAAACGGCCGCGGGCGTCAAGGCGGTGCAGACCGACTGGTTTACCCGCGACAGCGTACCGGAAGCGTTGAACGCCGATGCCGTGAAACAGGTGCTTTTCGGCGGTTCGCTGCTGGGCGTCAACGGCGCTCCCGGCAACAATTCCGATGTGATCACCGTCGACGGCGACCGGGCTTTCGTCCTGCGCCTGGCCGAGCATAAACCGGAAAGCACCAAGCCTCTGGACGCGGTGCGCGCCCAGGTGGAAAACCAGGTGAAACGCCAAAAGGCGCTGCAACAGGCCCGCATCGACGCCGAAAAAATTCTGGCGGCGCTCAAGCAGGGTAAGGGCGCCGAGGCGATGAAAGCCGCCGGCCTGAGCTTCGGCGAGGTGAAAACCTTTGACTCGACGCGGCAGAACGATCGTTTGACCCAGGCTATCTTCACGTTGCCGCATCCGCAGCCGAACGCCTCCTCCTACGGCATGTCGGAGGATGAACAGGGCAATATCGTCCTGGTGGCGCTCGATAAGGTCGCGCCGCGCCAGCTTGATGAGCAGCAGCGCGGCCAGGTGGTCAGCCAGCTTAGCCAGGGCATGACCGGCGTGACGTTCGACGCGCTGCTCAATAACCTGCGTACCGAAGCCAAGATCAAGATGGGCACCGGCGCGCAAATGCAATAACGCTCATAAAAATACTGAACATAGTGTAATGACCAAAGGCCGCTTTCGCGGCCTTTTGCATGGTTCAATTTCCCTGGTTGCCGTGGTAATACCCTTAAGGCAACCTGCCTGCCGTGCCGGTATCTCACGGCATAACGTGTGGTTATCCACGACCCAAGGCAAGCAATCACAAGGACGTCATGTTATGAAAACTCCAATGAAACGTACTCTGAGCCTGGTGTTACTGACCAGCCTGTTCGCCCTTTCGGGCATCGCCTGGTGTTCGGTGGCGGACGGGGATAAATCCGGCGATGTCGTTGTCGTCAGCCATGACGGCGCAGGGGAAAAAGCCGCTAAGGTTCCGGCGGACGGCGGCGGTGCCAGCGACGGCATCATCAAGGTCATCGGCGCCACGGAGCACGGCGACACCAGCGACAGCGGCAGTGAGGGCGACAGCGCGGCCACCACCCTGTCCGCAGCGGCGACCACGCCGCCCGTATCCGGCGAAGCGGCCAAAGAAGACGCCGCCGAACCGGCCGCAGGCCAGGACGCGACGCAAACGGCGTCGGATACCGAAGATAAAAGCACCCAAACGGATGACTTCGGCGATGAAAAAATCAATATCAATACCGCGTCGGCTGAGGACATGGTGAGCGCGCTGAAAGGCATCGGGCCTAAAAAGGCGCAGGCCATTATCGACTACCGCGAGGCTAAGGGACCCTTTACCCATACCGACCAGTTGAAAGAAGTCAAAGGCATCGGCCCATCCACGTTCTCGCAAATCAAAGAGTTAATCATCGTGGAATAAAACAGGGGATCAATACTGACATGCCGGCCGGGTTTCAGCGCCAGGGGAAAATGTTTTCCAGCGCCGACCCCCGGCCACAGGCGATGCGCCAATATTAAATTTTTATGACAGTGTGGACATCGGGCCGTATCTTTCCTAAGTTAGTGACTCTTCTATCAATAGGAAAGCACTATGAGTGAGACAGCTAATTTAACGATTAAATTGCCTCTCGAGCTAAAGGAAAAATTGAAGTCCTTGGCCGCGAGTAAAAGCGTTTCCATGAGTGCGGAAATCAGCGCAAGGCTAGAGCGCAGCCTGGACGGCACGATTGAGGATGACGTTGAAGGCGGGGTCGAGGCAAAGCGCCACGCTAAAAACGCGGTACACAAAGAGCATGTCGCCGCCGATGTTGATAATCAACATACCGAAGAACTTATCGAGCAGCCTTTTACCACCGGTGAAGTAAAAAAGCTGCGCGCGTTACTGAATGCCAACACTAAAAAAAAATCAAAGAAAAAATAGCCAGAGGCCATTTGACCGGGCCGTCGAGTTAACTGCGGTCATAACATAACGTTATTTGTGAATCAGAGGGGAAGATATACCCTCTGATACCAACGCCTGTCTTCAATCCATCAGTCTGCCCACCTCACCTTGTTCCCGCACCATGGCGCCACAGCCGCTAACGACGGCAAAGACTGGGCGCGCGGGTAGCATGATTATGGCAGCGACGTTTTGGCTTTCATCGTCGCCATGACCCTTTCCCGATGCTGCTGATAGTCCGCCAGGCCCTTGGCGCGCAGATGGCACGCCGCGCAGGTGCCGCAACCATCCCCTTTGATGCCGTTATAGCAGGTCAGCGTTTCCTGACGCACCAAATCCAATTGCCGGTAATAATCGGCCAGCGCCCAGGTTTCGGCTTTATTCAGCCACATCAGCGGGGTGGCGAAGCGGATGTCGCGGGCCATGCCCAGGATGACGGCATTGTTCAGCGCCTTGACGAACTCATCGCGGCAGTCGGGATAACCGGAAAAATCCGTTTCACACACGCCGGTAATGACCGTTTGCGCCCCCACCTGATAGGCATAAATGGCCGCCAGGGTGAGGAACAGAATATTACGGCCCGGTACAAAGGTACTGGGCAAAGCGTCGCCGCCGGCGCCAGGGTCAAACGCGGGCACCGGAATATTCTCCCGGGTCAGGCTGCTGACCGCCAGATCATTTAACAAACCGGCGTCGATGACTTTGTGCGCGCGGGCGCCCAGCTTGAGCGCCAGGGCGCGCGCTATGTCGATTTCAGCCCGGTGCCGCTGGCCGTAATCAAACGTAACGCAGTGCACCTCGTCATAGTGCGTTAAGGCCTGTATCAGGCAGGTGGTTGAATCCTGCCCGCCGCTAAAAACCACCACCGCTTGTGTCATTGTATTACTCAATTTAAGGAGCCACGGCCCTTATGGTAACGCCTCCGTGGCCATTTGGCATCTTTCCCGCACTTAGAGGGCCGTCAATGTATCCTGCCAGGGACTCAGGTCGCCGATATGTTCACGTACCCACTCCATCTGATAATAGGTGTCATGGTAGCGTTCCCCGCCGTCGCACAATATCGTAACGATGGCGCCTTGCCTTCCTTCGGCGCGCATCCTGACGGCCAGTTGCAGCGCGCCCCACATATTGGTACCGGTGGACGCCCCCACCCGGCGGCCGAGGATAGGCTCGAGCCAGTAAAGGGTGGCGATGGTGGCGGCGTCGGGTACCTGGATCATTTCATCAATCACATCGGCAATAAACGACGGCTCCACGCGCGGCCGGCCGATGCCTTCGATCCGGCTGGCTATGCTTGCGGTGAGCGCGGCGTCCCGGTGATGAAAATATTCAGCAAAGACGGAATTCTCCGGATCGACCACCACCAGCCGGGTGTTATGACCCTGGTAGCGAATATAGCGCCCGAGGGTGGCCGACGTGCCGCCGGTGCCGGCGCTCATAACGATATAATCGGGTTCGGCGCAGGGCTCCTGCGCCATCTGGCGAAAAATGCTTTCCGCAATATTATTGTTGCCGCGCCAGTCGGTGGCGCGCTCCGCGTAGGTAAACTGATCCATATAATGGCCGTTTAACTCGTGGGCCAGGGCTTTGGCTTCGTCATAGATCATGGCGCTATGCCCGACAAAATGGCAGCGGCCGCCGTAAAAAGTAATCTGTTCAATTTTACGTTTAGCCGTGCATTCCGGCATGACGGCAATAAAAGGCAAGCCGAGCAACCGGGCGAAATAGGCCTCCGAAACCGCCGTGCTGCCTGACGAGGCCTCGATAATGGTGGTGCCCTGCTTTATCCAGCCGTTGCACAAGCCGTATAAAAACAGCGAGCGGGCCAGCCGATGTTTTAGGCTGCCCGAGGGATGGGTGCTTTCATCTTTCAGATAGAAAAAAATGCCCGGAAACGCCGGCAGCTGAAACCGTATTAAATGCGTATCGGCGGAGCGCTGGAAATCAGACTGGATTTCGCTGATGGCCTGTTTCACCCAAGGCGCGGTCATAATAATTATCCTTAATGAGGAAGGGGGTTCACAGCATAGCGGGGATGAAGAAAAAATAAGTTGCCTTTTTCACTCTATTAACGTGTGATAAGAGAAATATTTTCTCCAAAAGATGCTTATGCTAGATAAAACTGACCGCACATTACTCTCATTGCTGCAGCAAGACTGTACGCTTTCGCTCCAGACGCTGGCGGATGCGGTCAACCTGACCTCTACGCCATGCTGGAAACGTCTTAAACGTCTTGAGGAAACCGGTATCGTGCGCGCTAAGGTGGCGCTGCTGGATAATGAAAAGCTGGGGTTGGCCTTGACCGCCTTTGTGCTGATTAAAACACAGCAGCATAATAGCGACTGGTATCAGGCCTTTGTGGCGCAGGTTAAAGGAATGCCGGAAGTGCTGGCCTTTTATCGCATGGCCGGCGAGTATGATTACCTGATGCAGGTGGTGGCGAGCGATATGAAGAGCTACGACAACTTTTATAAGCGGCTGGTGAATGGCGTGCCTGGCCTCATCGATGTGACCTCGAGTTTTGCCATGGAACAAATCAAAAATACCACCGTATTGCCGTTATAATTTTATCTTTCGCTGCGGCGGGTCACTTTCAATAGGTTTGGAATAAAACTGCGTGAGATTATTTGCACAATTAGGTTGGTATTTTCGCCGCGAATGGCGACGTTATCTGGGGTCGGTCTTATTGTTGATCATTATCGCCATACTGCAACTGATCCCGCCCAGACTGGTCGGGGTTATCGTGGACGGCGTGACGGGGCATCGGGCCTCCACGCGGATGATCATGATGTGGCTGGGCGTCATGGCGTTTACCGCCGTGCTGGTATACCTGCTGCGCTACGTATGGCGTGTGCTGCTGTTCGGCGCCTCTTATAAGCTGGCGGTGGAGCTGCGCGCCCGGTTTTATCATTTGCTCAGCCATCAACTGCCGGGTTTTTATCTGCGCCACCGCACCGGCGATCTGATGGCGCGCGCCACCAACGACGTGGACCGGGTGGTATTCGCCGCCGGGGAAGGGGTGCTGACCCTGGTGGACTCGCTGGTGATGGGCCTGTCGGTGCTGGTGGTGATGAGCGTGCAGATAAGCTGGCAGCTTACCCTGCTGTCGCTGCTGCCGATGCCGGTCATGGCGCTGCTGATTAAACACAACGGCGATGAGCTGCACCGGCGGTTTAAAACCGCCCAGGCGGCGTTTTCGTCGCTCAATAACCAAACGCAGGAAAGCCTTACCGGCATCCGCATGATCAAGGCCTTCGGTCTGGAGGGATACCAGTCGGAGCGGTTTGTGCAGGTGGCCGCCGACGCCGGCGCAAAAAATATGCGCGTGGCGCGCATTGACGCGCGTTTCGATCCGACCATTTACCTGACCGTCGGCTTTTCTAACCTGCTGGCCATCGGGGGCGGCAGTTGGATGGTGATGAACGATCTGCTGACGCTTGGGCAGTTAACCAGCTTTATTATGTATCTGGGCCTGATGATTTGGCCGATGCTGGCATTAGCCTGGATGTTTAATATTGTCGAGCGGGGCAGCGCCGCCTATAGCCGGATCCGCCAAACGCTGGACGAGGCTCCTCAGGTCAGGGACGGTAAGGAAATGCTTCCCCCCGGACGCGGCGTCCTTGAGGTTGACGTCGACAGCTTCAGCTATCCGCACACGCCGCAGCCGACATTGAATAATATCCATTTGCGGCTGGCGCCGGGACGGGTGCTGGGTATCTGCGGCCCGACCGGCGCCGGTAAAAGCACGCTGTTATCGCTGCTGCAGCGGCATTTTGACGTGACCCGGGGCGAGATCCGTTTCCACGGTATGTCCCTTGCCGATGTCTCCCTTGATCAGTGGCATAGCCGCCTGGCGGTGGTCAGCCAGACGCCGTTTTTATTTTCCGATAGCGTGGCGCGTAATATCGCCCTCGGCCGGCCGGACGCCACCCGGGAGCAAATCGAGCGGGCGGCGACCCTTGCCTGCGTGCATGAGGATATCCTGCGGCTGCCGCAGGGCTATGAAACCGAAGTGGGCGAGCGGGGCGTGATGCTGTCCGGCGGGCAAAAACAGCGTCTGTCCATTGCCCGCGCCCTGCTGCTGGAGGCGGAAATCCTGATATTCGACGACGCGCTCTCCGCCGTGGACGGGCGTACCGAACATACCATCTTGCGCAATCTCAGGCAGTGGGGCGAGGGACGTACCCTGATCATTACCGCCCACCGGCTGTCGGCGCTGAATGCGGCCGATGAAATCGTCGTGCTGCGCCACGGCACCCTTGCCCAGCGGGGCGAACATCAGCATCTGCTGCAGGAAGAGGGCTGGTATCGGGATATGTTCCGCTACCAGCAGTTGGAAGCAGCGCTCAGCGCCGATCCGGACGGGCAGGAGGCGGCCGATGCGTAAATGGCAAACCCTGTGGCCGACGCTGAAACGGCTGCTGGCCTACAGCCGGCCTTACCGCAAACCGCTGACGCTGGCGGTGGTCATGCTGTGGCTGGCGGCCGGCGCGGAAGTCGCCGGCCCGGTGGTGATCAGCTTTTTTATCGACCGGGTCGTACCGCTGAAAACCTTTCCGCCGCTGCTGGTGACCGGGCTGGCGCTGGGTTATATCGCCCTGCAGATGGTGTCCGCGTCCCTGCGCTACTACCAAGCGCTGCTGTTCAACCAAACGGCGCTCGACGTGGTGCAGCAACTGCGCACCGAGGTAATGGACGCCGCGCTGCGCCAGCCGCTGAGCGCCTTTGATACCCAGCCGGTGGGCCAGCTTATCTCGCGGGTGACCAATGATACCGAGGTGGTCAAGGATCTTTACGTCACGGTGATGGCGACGGTGCTGCGCTGTATCGCCCTGGTGGGCGCCATGCTTATTGCGATGTTTATGCTGGACTGGCGCATGGCCGCCATTTCGATGGTGATCTTCCCCGTGGTGGCGCTGGTAATGACGGTGTATCAGCATTTCAGCACCCCGATCGTGCGTCGCCTGCGCGCCTATCTGGCGGATATCAACAATGGCTTTAATGAAGCGATAAGCGGCATGAGCGTCATCCAGCAGTTTCGCCAGCAGGGGCGTTTCGGCCAACGGCTGGCGCAAGCCAGCCACGCCCATTACCTGGCGCGGATGCAGACCCTGAGGCTTGAGGGCTTTTTGCTGCGCCCGCTCCTGAGCCTGCTGTCGGCGTTGGTATTATGCGGGCTGCTGATGCTGTTTAGCTTCAGCCCGGCGGGCACCGTCGGGGTCGGGGTACTGTATGCCTTTATCAATTATCTCGGCCGCTTAAATGAGCCGCTGATTGAACTGACCACCCAGCAATCGATGCTGCAGCAGGCCGTGGTGGCGGGCGAGCGCATCTTTGAACTGATGGACGGCGACCGGCAGCAGTACGGCGACGACGACCGGCCCTTGAGCAGCGGACGTATTGATATTCGCGACCTCAGCTTTTCCTACCGCGATGCCACGCCGGTATTGCGGCATATTTCCCTGTCGGTGCCATCCCGGCGCTTTATCGCGCTGGTGGGGCATACCGGTAGCGGTAAAAGCACCCTGGCTAATTTAATGATGGGCTATTATCCCATCAGCGAGGGCGCGCTATTGCTTGACGGCCGGCCCATCGCCAGCCTGTCGCACCGGGTGCTCAGACAAGGCGTCGCCATCGTCCAGCAGGACCCGGTGGTCATGGCGGACACTGTATTCACCAATATTACCCTGGGGCGTGATATCAGCGAATCCAGGGCCTGGCATGCCCTGGAACAGGTGCAACTGGCGGAACTGGTCAGATCCATGCCGGGCGGCATCCACGCCGGCCTCGGCGAGCAGGGCAATACCCTGTCGGTCGGGCAAAAACAGCTGCTGGCCATGGCCAGGGTTCTGGTCCTCACTCCGCAAATCCTGATCCTCGACGAGGCCACCGCCAATATCGACTCCGGCACCGAGCAGGCGATCCAGCGGGCGCTGGCGGCTATCCGCCACCAGACCACCCTGGTGGTTATCGCGCACCGCTTATCCACCATCGTCGAGGCTGACGAAATTCTGGTGCTACACCGTGGCGAAGCGGTGGAGCGGGGCTCCCACGAGGCGTTGTTAACGCAGCAGGGCCGCTATTTCCAGATGTATCAACTGCAGCAGGCCGGCAGGGCGCTCGCCGCCGACGTCAGGGTGGCCGGCGCGGGGCACGGTTGACGATGTGCGACGGATGTGCCGCCCGTGGGTAGCCCCGGATAAGCATGCTGGGCGCTTAAGCGCAGCGCGCACCGGGATTGAGCATCCCGGCGCCGATATTCCCCCTTCTGCACCGTAATCTGGCGTAGCGCACTAATACAGTGCGCCTCGCTGGTGTATTTTTGCGCGTCGTCGGAGCCAATGCTGCGCCTGAGGCGGGTTTTGCTGTATCAGCGGGCGTCCAACGGTAAATTTCTATTTCAAAACATTTGTGGCACATGCTTTGCTTTACTCAGGCGTAGCGATCGCGAGTTCAGATCCAAATTCTTGAGGGGGAACATATGAAGCTGGTAACCGTGGTGATTAAACCATTTAAATTAGAAGACGTGCGAGAAGCGCTTTCTGCTGTGGGCATTCAAGGGCTGACGGTCACCGAGGTCAAAGGCTTTGGACGGCAAAAGGGCCATGCAGAGCTGTATCGCGGGGCCGAATACAGCGTTAATTTCCTGCCCAAGGTAAAAATTGATATCGCCATTGCCGACGATCAGCTAGATGAAGTTATCGATGTCATCAGTAAAGCGGCGTATACCGGAAAGATCGGCGACGGCAAGATTTTTGTTGCTGAGCTACAACGGGTCATCCGGATTCGTACCGGAGAGACCGACGAAGCAGCACTTTAACGACACACACGCGCGAATTTTGTGGATAGGGATGAATGAAAATGAAGAAACTTGTCTCATTGACCAGCCTCGGCGCAGTAGCATTGTTGCCGACATGGGCCATGGCCGCAGCGCCTGTTGCTGACAAGGCCGATAACGCTTTTATGATGATAAGCACCGCTTTGGTGCTGTTTATGACTTTACCGGGGATTGCCTTGTTTTACGGCGGCCTGCTGCGCGCCAAAAACGTGCTGTCGATGTTGACCCAGGTTGCGGTCACCTTCGCCATGGTCTGCGTGCTGTGGCTGATTTACGGTTACTCCCTGGCCTTTAGCGAGGGCAATCCGTTTTTCGGCGGGTTCGGTTGGACCATGTTGAAGAATATTGAGCTGACGGCGCTGACCGGTACGTTCTATCAACTGATCCACGTCGCGTTTCAATGTTCGTTTGCCTGTATTACCGTCGGTCTGATTGTCGGCGCCCTGGCGGAACGTATTCGTTTCTCCGCGGTGCTGATTTTTGTGCTGGTATGGCTGACCTTTTCCTACCTGCCGATGGCGCATATGGTTTGGGCAGGCGGTTATCTGGCGGCGCAGGGCGCGCTGGACTTCGCCGGGGGTACTGTCGTTCATATCAATGCGGCGAGTGCCGGTTTGGTGGGTGCCTATATGCTGGGCAAACGCTCAGGTTTCGGCAAGGAAGCGTTTAAGCCGCATAACCTGCCGATGGTCTTTACCGGTACCGCGATCCTGTATGTCGGCTGGTTCGGCTTCAACGCCGGTTCCGCCAGCGCCGCCAACGAAATTGCCGCACTGGCTTTCCTCAATACCGTCATGGCTACCGCCGGCGCCATCCTGTCCTGGGTGTTTGTTGAGTGGATGCTGCGCGGCAAGCCTTCCTTGCTGGGCGCCTGCTCCGGTTGTATCGCCGGTCTGGTCGCCATCACTCCTGCCGCCGGCACCGTCGGCGTCGGTGGCGCACTGGTCATTGGCCTGGTGGGCGGCGTAGCCGGGCTTTGGGGTGTGGTTGCCCTGAAAAAATGGCTGCGGGTGGATGATGTCTGCGACGTATTCGGCGTGCACGGCGTGTGCGGTATCGTAGGCTGCCTGCTGACCGGCGTATTCACTTCCGCCTCGCTCGGCGGCGTGGGTTACGCTCAGGGTGTTACCATGGGGCACCAGCTCTGGGTTCAGCTGTTCAGCGTGATCGTCTGTCTGGTCTGGTCCGGCGTCGTGGCCTTTATCGGCTTCAAGATTGCCGATATGGTGGTGGGGCTGCGTGTGTCCGAAGAACAGGAACGCGAAGGCCTGGACGTCAACAGCCATGGCGAAAATGCCTATAACGAATAATTTTCTATGCAGCGCCGGGGCACGATAACCGGCCATGGAAAATCAGCAGGGGCGATTTATCGCCCCTGTTTTCATTTGCGCAAAGCGCCGGGCGGGCCGGGTGGGTTCACACCCCATGGTGCCGCATCACGCCTTCCTGCGCCGTCGAGGCTACCAGCACCCCGTCGCGGCGGAAAATCTGTCCGCGCACAAATCCCCGCGCGCCGGACGCCGAAGGGCTTTCTATCGCATATAACAGCCAATCGTCAAAACGAAAAGGGCGATGGAACCACATCGAATGATCAATGGTGGCGATTTGCACCCCGGGCTCAAGAAACCCCACGCCATGCGGCTGGAGCGCTGTGGGCAGGAAGTTAAAATCGGACGCGTAGCCCAGCAGGAATTGATGGCATTCACGGTCATCCGGCAGTGTGCCCGCAGCCCGCAGCCAAACATAACGCACGGGTTTTTCCACGGCGCCTTTAAACGGGTTATGGAAAACAACCGGACGCATTTCTATCGGCTTTTCACCGGTCAGTTTTCGCCGCAGCGGCTCGGGCAGGCCGGCGGCCAGCGGCAGCGCGATATCCCGCTCCGAGGGCAACCCCTCGGGGGCGGGCACCTGGGGCATCGGGCTTTGGTGCTCAAAGCCCGTTTCTTCCGCCTGAAACGAGGCCGTCAGGTAAAATATCGGCAGGCCCTGCTGAATGGCGCTGACATGACGGGCGCTGAAACTGTTGCCATCGCGCAGCTCGGCCACCTGATAGACAATGGGCAAGCTGACGTCGCCGGGGCGTAAAAAATAGCTGTGAAAGGAATGGACATGCCGCGCCGGGGGGACCGTCTGCCGCGCGGCGTACAAAGCCTGGGCCACCACCTGCCCGCCGAAGACCCGCGGCAGGCCCAAATCCTCGCTTTGACCGCGAAAAAGGCCTTCCTCCAGCTTTTCCAGGGTGATCAGATTCAATAGATGATCGATTTTACGGGTCATAACTACGCTCCAGTAACCAGGGTCTTCACTGCGGGTAAACGCATGACGGGTGCCGGCATAGCGTCGGGGCGCCGAACCTCCCAGGCCGGCCATGACAGCCCGCTTTAATGAGCATAACCGCAAACGTGTCCGGTGCGAATGCAACCGACAGGAAAATATCAGGATTCTGTGCCATGATTAAATCATTAGGTGGTTCAGCCACCAAGACTTCACCGCCGCTTGGTATCGGTGAAATGATGAGCTAATAATAAGAAGGAGAGATAAATCATGAAACTCTGGCAAGTAGTAGGTGGCGCTGCGCTAGCGGTCACCTTGGCGGGATGCGCTGATAAAGGCCATCAGGTGGCTACCCCGGCGTTCAAAACCCCGGGCACCGCTGAACAAGCCGAAGCGTTAAGGCAACCCAGCGTTTCCGGCACCGTTTGGATCAGGCAACGGATCGCATTGCCTCCCGACGCGGTATTGACCGTAACGCTGTCCGATGCCTCGATAAGCGATACGCCGTCTACCGTCATTGCGCAACGTGTGGTACGCACGGAAGGTAAGCAGGCGCCGTTCAGCTTTGTGTTGCCGTTTAATCCGGCGCAAATACAGCCCAATGCGCGCATCCTGCTAAGCGCGGCGATTACCGTCGATGGCCGGTTAATGTTTATTACCGAGCAGGTGAAGACGGTTATCAACAACGGCGGCACCAAACAGGATCTGACGCTGGTGCCGGTGGAAGCCGTGGCCATGCCGACACGCGCCGCGGCGGCATCTACCGTGCCGCTGACCTCTCCCACCCAGGTGGCGCCGGCCAGCAGTGTTCCCGCGCCTAACCAGTTGTAAGGTCTCTTGGGATGGTGCTAAACGCCGCGGTGTTGGCGGCGTTTATGCCGGCTAAAGCGTCGCGTGCCTGGGCACAACGGCTTGAGACGTTACTGAACAACACTGAACAACGCCTCTGGTGGCGATAGGTTGAGTGTCTCACAGGGAGGTGAGACGCGCTCACGCCCTAGCGCCATGGTGACAAATCATCATCCCCGCCAAGACTAAGGTATTTAACGTGTCGCGGCCTCTCCTCTCCCTGGCCCGCTGTTCCAGCCTGGCCGGCGTTTTACAAGACCCAGCGATAGCGGGACAAGTCGATATTACCGCCGCGCCCGAATTCCACGCCCTCCGCTTCCAGGGCGGTTCTCTGCCGTTCATAATCTTCGCCCGCCAGTGAAATGCCGCCGTGCCGGTTGACCACCCGATGCCATGGCAGGCGGCTACCCGCGGGCAACCGGCTCAGTATGCCCCCGACCTGCCTGGCGGCGCGCGGAGATCCCGCCAGCCGGGCCACATCGCCATAGGTGGCAATGTGGCCGGAAGGAATGGCGGCGACAATCTGGAATACCCGCTGGCGAAACGTATCAATTGGTTCATTCATCGTATTGCACAGAATTCATTAAGCCCAAGGCAGCATATTGGCATAACCCGGCAGGGTCAAAAAGGATTTAAAATAGGACAGGGCCACGGCGCGGATGGCGATTGCCCAAGAAAACAGCGCTTGGCGCGTATCGGCTTGCAATTGCGCGGGGCATCATTGATAATGCCCCGCGCTCGGGAAAAACGAGCCGTCAATGGAGGCCCCGTTGGTGCTCCCGCAACACTAACTTGTGAACTCGGTCAGGTCCGGAAGGAAGCAGCCGTAGCAGGCGACGTGTGTGCCGGGATGTTGCTGGCGGGGCCTCCACCCAATCAAACGCCCCACCATTATTCTCCCATTTTTCATCAATGCTTCTTTATGGATGCCAGGTCCGCTGTTTTTTCAACCAGCCGCCGTTATTAATTAGTCGATAGCCCGGGCCAATAGGATGTTCTATGGCGCTTGTCGATGAAATAACGTCCGTTGATATATTGCCGGGAAAAATTAAAGGATGGAATACCTTGCATAATAGCGTCTATTAAAATAAAGCACTGGCTATCCGGCATTACGCCGTGATAGCTGCTATGGCATATTTATTCGTGTTTTTATTACCAATCCAGGACATGCCCGGGGCGCGTCAACACGCATAAGAGCGCACGTTTACACTTGGGGAGCGCGATAATCTGCGTCACAACACGGAATAGCCGGTGATAAAAAAGGAGTGATAAATACACCTATATGAACATAAATTTTTATTAATGTTGATATTAAGTATCACTTAATGGCTGTTTAACGAACATACTTCCAGACCGACACCGGAACTTTATCATAGAGTTTGTCCATGGTCAGTTCCGCGAGACGATGGTCGGCCGCAGAGTTGAATATCTCCAGTTCGTCGTCGGACAGTTCATATTTGTTTTTCTCTATCACCCGCTCCAGCGTCTCCAGGGTTCTGCATTTGCGTAACCGCATTAAATAATCGATCTTGTTCATATTGGCCTTTTGGGTTCTCTCATATGTTAAAATATCATTTACTATTTCAGGAAATACAGAGTTCAGTCTCTGAGAAAGTTCCGAATAGCCGTGAACGGCTTTTGCGCCACCGTTGCACATCCAGATTATTGATACCGTAGCTGCTAAATAAGGTAAAAGTATCGTCCAGGAAGGTTTCTACATGATCGACCAAATCGCTTTCATTATGATGTTTAAGCTTAAAAATGACCACATAAGATGCAATATGGTCGATTAATTCATTCATCTGTAAATTAATCGCCGATGCCGGGTCATTAACCCACCCATGGTAGCTATCGCCCAAACTGGCAATGCCCTCATCATACAGATTGCCACAGAGGTATTTAAGCTGTGCTATATCATGTCGTTTGGGTGAATACTCATCCATATCAGCCCTCCTAACGCTAAACAAATTACCGTCATCTTTAAGATGGGATTGAGGCACGCCCACGTATCATCGGCGTTCCCGCGCCCTATTTAAAGATAGAAGATTTTATGCAGTTTGGCACTATCAGCTTACATTATCTTACCGTCATATCCTATTGCAATTTCATTAACACTAATTGCACAAACGGTGAAAGCCTGTGGGCGACGATGGTTACCAGCAGTCAACGTGGTGGTGATAAAGCAGCTATTTGCACACAGCAAGCAACGGGTAAACACTCATTTCCGCCGCTATGGTATTTATTATATTTATTTTTACCATTTCTTGTCGCAATACTCATCCCTTATTGCCATAAAATTATGACAATACGTTGCTAAACCGTTCAAACCCGGCGGTTCCTTAACAGTTAAACGCCGGAGGGATGTTGGCAAGCCTCCCAGTACGTGATATGTTATAGTATAACATTTTATGAAGGCATGTTTTCATGCGATCCTCTATCAGCAAAACCACCGACCCCACGCCTGACAATCTGATGTGCGCCTCCGGGTTACGGCGCATAGGATTTGGCCTGGCCCTGCTGTGTGTCCTCTGGCTGGGTATCTTTTGGGCATCCTTACTGCCATGATGACATTTGAACAGTTATGTATCGGCTACCACGGGCACGCTATTATCGACGCCCTGGACGGCAAATTCGAGGCCGGCAGCCTGACCGCGGTTATCGGCGCCAACGGCACCGGTAAATCGACCCTGTTGAAAACCATTGCCGGACTTTTGCCGGCTATCGGCGGCAGCCTTTCGTTCTCGGCAGGGCAAAAACCCCGTATCGCCTATTTACCACAGCAGTCAGAGCTGGACCGTCAGTTTCCGTTGCGGGTGTTTGAAGTGGTCGCTATGGGCTGTTGGCCGGCCATCGGATTGCTGCGGCGTATTAACAAGACGGCCATGGCGCGCATCCATGACGCCCTGGATCGCGTCGGTCTGGGATCAATGGCAACGAGCCCGATTGAAATACTATCAGGCGGCCAGTTCCAGCGTATGCTGTTCGCCCGCCTTCTGGTGCAGCAGGCGCCGCTGATATTGCTGGATGAGCCTTTCAGCGGGATTGACAGTCCAACCTGCGCATTATTGATGGATGTCATCGACCAGCTTCATAAGGCCGGCCACACCATTATCGTGGTACTGCACGACGACGCCCTGGTAGTCCGTCGTTTTCCACAAACCCTGCTGCTGTCCGGCCGGCACACGCGCTGGGGGGCGACAGACGCGATCCTCGCGGACGCGTTTTCTCCCCGGGCCGCCTGGTCCACCGATCGTTGCTTCCATCAGGCCGCATCATGATCCTTCACCTCTTATTCGACCCCTTTCTCTCGCTTGGATTTATGCGGCGTGCGCTGGTGGCCTGTTTTGCCCTTTCGCTCAGTTCCACTCCGCTGGGGGTTTTCCTGTCGCTACGCAGGATGAGCCTGGTGGGGGATGCCTTATCACACGCGATATTGCCCGGCGTCGCCATCGGTTATCTGCTGTCGGGCATGTCGCTGATGGCCATGGGCATCGGCGGATTTATCGCCGGATTACTGGTCGCGGTGCTGTCCGGCTGGGTGACCTCGCTCACCGTCCTGAAGGAAGACGCCAGCTTTGCCGGTTTTTATCTGGGATCGCTGGCCCTGGGCGTGACCTTGGTATCCCTGCGCGGGTCCAGCGTCGATTTGCTTCATCTGTTATTTGGCACCGTATTGGCGGTCGATAGCCAGGCCATTCTGTTTGTCGGCCTGATTGCCACCGTTACGCTGCTTTGCCTGGCGCTGATGTATCGCGCGCTGATTATTGAGGCCTTCGACGCGGCGTTCCTGCGCATAAACGTTCGCGGTTATCCCCGCCTGATCCATGCCTTATTCCTGGCGCTGGTGGTGCTTAACCTGGTGGCGGGTTTTCAAATTCTCGGCACCCTGATGTCGGTGGGACTCATGATGCTGCCGGCGGTGGCCGCCCGCTGTTGGTCCGGGCATCTGCCGGGCACGCTGCTGATAGCGTTGTTGATTGGCCTGCTTAGCGCCTGGGTAGGGCTGCTGTGGTCGTTCTACGCCTCGATTCCGGCGGGCCCGGCCATTGTGCTTACCGCCAGCCTGATCTTTTTTATTTCGGTACTGTTAGGACCGCGCGGCAGTTTCACCATGATTTTGCGCCGGCATTATTTCACTGCCGGCAAGGCAAAAAAATAACCTGCGTGCCGCCATCGCCGGCCGCGCCGGCGGCAAACAAAAGGCCTCCAGCGGAGGCCTTTGACCGGCTGAGTAACCGGCGCCGGTTATTTTTTCTTTTTCCCGCCCTGGACCGCCTTGAAGCGGGGATTGGATTTGCAGATGACGTAAATGCGGCCGCGACGGCGAACGACTTTACAATCCGGATGACGCGTCTTGGCGGAACGCAACGAGCTTAATACCTGCATGATAACCACGCCTCTTCTAATAGTGACTACTTGGTGAAAAAACGGCCGAAGCGTTGGTTAAAGCGCGCGGTGCTGCCTTCTTTATCCACGATCCGCTGCTTGCCGGTGTAATAGGGATGGGATTCGGATGACACCTCCACCGTGATGTAGGGGAATGTTTTCCCGTCCAGCTCCACGGTACGGTCGGTCTTGATGGTCGAACCCACTTTAAAATACGCATCCGCGCTGGTGTCGTGAAACACCACGGTACGGTAGTCGGGATGGATGCCAGGTTTCATATCTCACCTCATTTCGTTATGTTATATCATAACTATTATCCTCTTTTTCTCCATCGGGTCAAGCCCCCTCAAGCCGTCGGCCTAAGCCAGACATAAAAAAAGCCGCTTGCGCGGCTCGGGACTTGACTGAACCATCAGGCCGCGTCAACGGCCCGATGGTTAAACGGTGCTTAACGGTGCGGATTATCCAACTGAGGATTATTCACCGGGCGATCCTGTTCCCGCTGTTCGTCGCTTTTGTTACCGAAGCGGCGGCGAACCACGACAAAAAACACCGGTACGAAAAATATTGCCAGCAAGGTGGCGGTGATCATACCGCCGATTACCCCGGTGCCGACGGCGTTTTGCGAGCCCGACCCCGCGCCGGTGCTGATGGCCAGCGGCAATACGCCGAGGATAAAGGCCAGCGACGTCATCAGGATGGGACGCAAACGCATGCGCACCGCCTCTAATGTCGCCTCAACCAATCCCTTGCCTTCCTTGTCCATCAAGTCCTTGGCGAACTCGACGATAAGAATGGCGTTTTTCGCCGACAGCCCGATGGTGGTCAGCAGCCCCACCACAAAATAGACGTCGTTATTCATACCGCGGAAAGTGGCGGCCAGCAGCGCCCCGACCACGCCCAACGGCACCACCAGCATCACCGCGAAGGGGATGGACCAGCTTTCATACAACGCCGCCAGGCACAGGAACACCACGATCAGCGAGATGGCGTACAGCGCCGGGGCCTGGTTGCCGGATAGCCGTTCCTGATAGGACATCCCCGTCCAATCGTAGCCTACGCCGGCGGGCAGCTTAGCCACCAGTTCCTCCATCAGCGCCATGGCTTCACCGGTACTCTTGCCCGGCGCCGCCTCACCCTGGATTTCCATCGAGGGCAAGCCGTTATAACGCTCCAGGCGCGGCGAGCCATACTGCCAGTGCGAGGTGGACACCGCCGATAACGGCACCATCTGTCCATTGGTGCCGCGCACAAACCAGTTGCCTATGTCCTGCGGCAGCATACGGTACTGCGCGTCGCCCTGCACATAGACCTTTTTGGTTCGGCCGCGATCGGTAAAGTCATTGATATAGTTACCGCCCAGGGCCGCGCCCAGAGTGGTGTTGATATCATCCAGCGAGACGCCCAACGCCGAAGCCTTCTCCTGATCCACATCCAGCTTGAACTGCGGCGTATCCTCCAGGCCATTTGGCCGCACGCCCACTAAGGTATCGGGATGCTGCGCAATCATACCGAACAGCTGGTTACGCGCCTCGGTAAGCTTGGCATGCCCCAGGTTGTTCTCATCGATTAACTCGAAGTCGAAGCCGGTAGCATTACCCAGCTCAACGATGGCCGGCAGGTTAAACGCCAGGGCGATACCGTCCTTTATCTGAGAGAATTCCCCATTGGCCCGGGCAATGATCGCCGGGACCTTATTTTCCGCCCCTTTACGCTCATCCCAGCTTTTCAGGCTGACGAACGCGATGCCGGAGTTCTGGCCGCGCCCGGCAAAACCGAAGCCGTTAACGGTAAAGACCGAGTTGACGTTATCCTTTTCTTTCGTCAGGTAATACTGGGTCATCTGGTCCAGTACTTTCTGGGTGCGTTCCTGGGTGGCCCCGGCCGGCAACTGCGCCATATTCAGGAAAACCCCCTGATCCTCCGACGGCAGGAAGGAGGAGGGCAGGCGAATAAACAGCAGCGCCATGCCGACCACAATCAGCAGATAGATGATCAGGTAGCGTCCGGTGCTGTTAAGGATATGGCCGATACTGTCGGTATAATGATTGGTGCTTTGATCGAACTTTTTATTAAACCAGCCGAAGAAGCCTTTGGTGGTGCCGTGATCGCCTTTTTTGACCGGTTTTAATATGGTGGCGCACAGCGCCGGGGTCAGGATCATGGCCACCAGCACCGACAGTACCATCGCCGAGACGATGGTAATGGAGAACTGGCGGTAGATGGCGCCGGTCGACCCGCCGAAGAAGGCCATCGGCACAAATACCGCCGACAAGACCAGCGCGATGCCCACCAGGGCGCCCTGGATCTGGCCCATGGATTTGCGCGTCGCCTCCTTGGGACTAAGGCCTTCCTCGCCCATGACGCGTTCGACGTTTTCCACCACCACGATGGCGTCATCCACCAGGAGCCCTATCGCCAGCACCATGGCGAACATGGTCAGGGTATTAATGGTATAGCCGAACGCGCTCAGTATGGCGAAGGTGCCCAGCAAGACGACCGGCACCGCAATGGTCGGGATAAGCGTGGCGCGGAAGTTCTGCAGGAACAGATACATGACCAGGAACACCAGGATGATCGCTTCCACCAGGGTCTTCACCACTTCCTGGATGGAGATTTTCACAAACGGGGTGGTGTCGTACGGATAAACGACTTTTAATCCCGTCGGGAAATCCGCCTGCAGCCGGGCCAGCTCCGCTTTAACCGCGTCGGCGGTATCAAGGGCGTTGGCGCCGGTGGCCAGTTTAACCCCGAGCCCGGCGGCCGGTTGGCCGTTGAAGCGCGCGATAACGTCGTAGTTTTCCCCGGCCAGTTCAACCTTGGCCACGTCCTTCAGGCGTACCTGCGAGCCGTCGGCGTTGACCTTGAGCAGGATTTTGCCGAACTCCTCGGCGTTGGTCAGGCGGCTTTGCACAATGATCGAGGCGTTCAACTGCTGGCCTTTAATCGCCGGCGCTCCGCCTAGCTGTCCGGCGGCAATCTGGTTGTTCTGAACCGTCAATGCGCTGACCACATCCACCGGGGTAAGCTGGAAGTTGTTCAGTTTATTGGGGTCCATCCAAACACGCATGGCATATTGGGCGCCGAATAGCTGCACTTCGCCCACGCCCTGCGTACGGCTTATCGGATCCTTGATTTTGGAGCCGACATAATCGCCGATATCCTGCTGGGTGGCATTTTTATCGTCGCTGATAAACCCGGCCACCATCAGGAAGCTGGCGCTGGACTTCTGTACCTGCACCCCCTGGCTCTGCACGGCCTGGGGCAGCAGCGGCATGGCCAACTGCAGTTTGTTCTGCACCTGCACCTGGGCGATATCCGGATTGGCGCTGGAATCGAATGTCAGCGATATGGTGGCGGTACCGGATGAATCGCTGCTGGACGACATATACAGCAGATGATCGATACCGTTCATATTCTGTTCGATAATCTGGGTTACGCTGTCCTGCAGGGTCGTCGCGTCGGCGCCCGGATAGGTAGCGGTGACCCGGATGGTCGGCGGCGCGATGGCCGGATACTGCTCGATGGGCAGCTGCAAGATAGACAGCAGGCCCGCGAGCATAATAATGATGGCAATCACCCATGCAAAAATGGGGCGATCGATAAAAAACTTAGCCATATCGTTTACCCGTTCCTATTAAGACTTTTTGGCGGCGTCAGGCTGCGGTTGTGCCGGTTCATCAGTCGCTTCCTTGGCCGTGACCTGCACACCCGGCTTGACTTTCTGCAGGCCGCTGACAATCACGCGGTCGCCTTCCTGTAAGCCGGCGGTGACCAGCCATTTATCGCCGATCGCCTGTTGGGCGGTGATTTGGCGTACGGCAACCTTATTGTCAGGACCCACCACCATTGCGGTCGCTTCGCCTCGGGGATTGCGGGTTATGCCCTGCTGCGGCACCAGTAACGCATTGTCGTTGGTCCCTTCTTCCAGACGGGCGCGGACAAACATACCGGGCAGCAGGCTATGCTGCGGGTTGGGGAAAATGGCGCGCAGGGTGATGGAGCCGGTGGTTTCATCCACGCTGACATCGGAGAATTCCAGGGTGCCGGGCTGCGGGTATTCGCTGCCGTCTTCCATCAGCAGCCGCACGGCCGCTTTTCCGTCCTTCTGTTTGAGGGCGCCGCTGTCGAGTTCCTGTTTTAAGCGCAGGAAATCGTTGCTGGACTGGGTTACGTCCACATAGAGCGGATCCAACTGCTGAACGGTGGCCATGGCGGTGGTCTGGCCATTGGTGACCAGGGCGCCTTCGGTATAGGCGGATTTACCGATGCGGCCGCTGATAGGCGAGGTGACCTTGGTGTAAGCCAGGTTGATGCGCGCGCTTTCCAGCGACGCTTTGGCGGCAAGCACCGCGGCGTCGTTCTGCTGCATGGTGGCGACCGCCGTATCGTAGTCCTGACGGCTGACAAAGTTGGTGGCGATCAGTTTTTTATAACGGTTGACGGTGACACGGGCGATATTGGCATTGGCCTGCGCCTGGGCTAAGTCGCCGTTGGCGCTGTCATACGCCGCTTTATAGGTTGCCGGATCAATTTGATAGAGGGAGACGCCGGCCTGCACGTCGCTGCCTTCGACAAAATTGCGTTTTAAGATAATGCCATTAACCTGGGGCCGGACTTCGGCAACACGGAAAGCGGCGGTACGACCAGGCAGATCAGTTGTGACATTCAATGATTGTTTTTTTACCGTCACCACACTAACTTCCGGGGCCTGTTGCTGATTTCCTGCCTGTTTAGCGTCTTTATTGTCACATCCAATGAGAATAAAGCTGCCTGAAAGCATCAGAACGGCTGCCAGAGGCAAAATCCCTCTGTTTTTGTTCATAGATAAACCTCAAGAGTCCGATTTGAAAAAATTGATCAATTGATCACAAGCCTACAAACCCATTGCTGCGTAACAATTAGCCTTATGCTATGGTACATACATTCGCGAATGTATGTAAATCTAAAGACAACCAAAAAAAGCGCTATGGCACGAAAAACCAAACAGCAGGCCCAGGAAACGCGCCAGCATATTCTGGATGCCGCAGTCCAGGAATTCTCAATGCGCGGGGTTTCCGCAACGTCGCTCACCGATATCGCAACGGTGGCAGGGGTAACCCGTGGTGCTATTTATTGGCATTTCAAGAATAAAGTCGAGTTATTTAATGAGATCTGGCATGCCGCTGAAGCTAGGATATTGGCATTAGAGCTAGAGTATCAGGCAAAATTTCCCGACGATCCACTACATGTCTTAACCGAGACATTGATTTACATTCTGCAGTCCACCGTATCCAATACCGAATGGCGCGCCTTAATGGAAATTGTTTTTCATAAATGTGAATTTGTCGGAGAAATGGAACTGTTCCAGGAAGTCCGCAAAGGATTATACGCCGAATGTTATGAACGCATTGAAGAGACGCTCAACCGGTGCATAGAATGCGGTCAACTGCCGGCCGGTCTGCACTGCCGCCGCGCCGCCATCCTGCTGCGCGCCTATATGACCGGGTTGATGGAAAACTGGCTGTTCGTGCCCGGCACCTTTGATCTGGCTGGCGGCTCCCGCATCCTGATCGCCGCCTTTATGGATATGCTGCGGCTAAGCCCTAACCTGCGTCACGACCCGGCGGCGCTGCCGCAGTAGCCGCCCGGCTGGGGCAGGGTTATTCTTCCCCGCGGCGCGCCTTGATGACATAATCGTTTTTCACAATTTCCAGGGCCGCCAACACCAGCTCCGGCTCCATATCGTTACTCTCCAGCAGCATAATCAAATCGACCGCCAGTTTAATCTCGGGGGATTCATCTTCCAGCGCCACAGGTCTCTCCTGAATGCGTTGTCGAGTAGACGAAAACTACCAGTATAGATGAAAACATGAAGCAATTTATAATGAGCGAATAAACAAAATGTGACAGCACGTGCTATCAACCCTTTTCCAGTCCATTCTCCCTGCGCTCGATCAGACGCTCAATGCGCGCCAACGCCTGCCGGCAGCGGGCCAGCCGGCCTTCAAGGGCGGCGATTTCCTGTTGCAACTGCTGGGTACGGGCATAATCGCCCGTGCTTTGCCGCAGGCTGTCCCGGTCGCGGATCATGGACAGCAGCCGGCGCTCATAGTCCTGATGTTCATTCAGCCGGGCGTAATAATCCACCGGCGCGGCCTTGGCAGGCTGGCCGCGCCGCAAGTCCTGTGTGGCCAGTTCCCGCGCCAGGGCGTTCATTTGATCGATAAGCCGCTGCGCCAGCCAGGCCACCCGCTCGGTGTAACCCTGCTCGACGGTCAGCGTCAGGCGCTGCAATGTCTGGCGGCTTTCGGCCAGATAGTCGTCAAGGCGGGTTCCCCGGCTCTGGAAAAGCTGGTGGTCAAAGCGGGACTGGGACACCGTCTCCTGTCCGGCCGCCTCGATCCGCCCGGCCAGCGTGTTGAACTGGTCGCTTAACGTGACGAGGAGCTTGGATGAATGCACGCCCTTCTCCTGAGTAAAAACCGCGAAAAAAAAGATATTAACCTGTCGCCGCCATGATACCGCGTTCGCGCCTGTCCTGAACAGCGCGCCGGCGGGCAAAGAAAGATGAAAATATTCCGGGGCCGCGGTATGTTAACAGGGATGCAAAACCGGTACGGAATAGGCCGGAAATCACGCCGTGCGTCCATGGTTGACTTTACGCAACAAAAGGCTAAATGAGTCGCCCTCGGTGGTTGCATTTTTCCGCCAGTTTGCATAGATTTGAGCGCTTTCGTGCGCGGTCGGTCCTGCCAGCCCATGTTAAAACGCGATGTACCGTGGTTGTTCAGGATAACGCGTCCGCGCGGATTATGATTTCTTTCGTTTCAGGCGCATACATTATGACCGCGATGGCCGAACAGCTAGCATTGATCAAAAACAGTATCAAAACGATTCCCGATTACCCCAAACCGGGTATTTTTTTCCGGGATATCACCAGCCTGCTGGAAAATCCCCAGGCCTATGCCGCCAGTATCGAACTGCTGGTGAATCACTATCGCGGCCACGGCTTGACCAAGGTGGTGGGCACCGAAGCGCGCGGTTTCCTGTTCGGCGCGCCGGTGGCGCTGGCGCTGGGGCTGGGATTCGTGCCGGTGCGCAAGCCTGGCAAGCTGCCGCGCGCGGTGCTGAGCGAAAGCTACGAGCTGGAATACGGCGTCGATAAGCTGGAAATCCATCAGGACGCCATCGCGCCAGGGGATCGGGTACTGGTGGTCGACGACCTGCTTGCCACCGGCGGTACTATCGAGGCTACGATAAAATTAATCCGCCGGCTGGGCGGTGAGGTCAAGGACGCGGCGTTTATTATCAACCTGGCCGATCTCGGCGGCGAAGCGCGCCTGCAGCGCCTGGCCGTCAATAGTTACAGCCTGGTGGGTTTCGCCGGGCACTGATCATATCAGCCTCGCGCTCCGGTGCGAGGCTGTGTTAGCATGACCTCCCTGTCCACCGACATATTTCGCGACCCATGAGCTATCAGGTTCTTGCCCGTAAATGGCGTCCGCAGACGTTTTCAGATGTAGTAGGTCAGGAACATGTTCTGACGGCGCTGACCAATGGCCTTTCACTGGGCAGGGTCCATCACGCCTACTTGTTTTCTGGTACCCGCGGCGTCGGCAAGACCACTATCGCCCGCCTGCTGGCCAAGGGGCTTAATTGCGAAACCGGCATCACCGCCAGCCCTTGCGGTCAATGCGCCAACTGTCGTGAAATCGAGCAGGGCAGGTTTGTCGATCTGATTGAAATCGACGCCGCCTCGCGCACCAAGGTGGAGGACACCCGGGATCTGCTGGACAATGTGCAATATGCGCCGGCGCGCGGCCGCTTCAAGGTCTATTTGATCGATGAAGTGCACATGCTCTCCCGGCATAGCTTCAACGCGTTGCTGAAAACGCTGGAAGAACCGCCGTCCCATGTGAAATTCCTGCTGGCGACCACCGACCCGCAAAAGCTGCCGGTAACCATCCTGTCCCGCTGCCTGCAGTTTCATCTCAAGGCGCTGGATATCGGCCAGATTCGCGCGCAGTTAGAGCATATCCTGCGTGAAGAGAATATCGACAGCGAGCCGCGCGCCCTCCAGCTACTGGCCCGCGCCGCCGACGGCAGCCTGCGCGACGCCCTGAGCCTGACCGATCAGGCAATCGCCATGGGTATGGGGCAGGTCACCACCCAGACCGTGGGCGACATGCTGGGTACCCTTAACACTGAACAACCCCTGGCGCTGATAGAGGCTCTGGCGGCGGCGGACGGCAACGCCATGATGGCGCAGCTGGCCCAGTGCGCCTCCCGCGGCGTGGACTGGGAAACCCTGCTGGTGGATATGCTCCAGCTGCTGCACCATATCGCCATGGGTCAACTGGTTGCGGATGCCCTGGATGACGAGGATGACGCCGCCATCGCGCCCCGGCTGCGTGAGCTGGCGCGGATCGTTCCCCCGGCGGATTTGCAGCTTTATTACCAAACGCTGCTGGTGGGACGCAAAGAGCTGCCGTTTGCCCCCGATCGCCGCATGGGGGTCGAAATGACCCTGCTGCGCGCGCTGGCGTTCCACCCGCGCATCATTGATCTCACCCCGCAGGCGGGGGAGAACACGGAAAAAAAAACGGCTGAATCCGTCGCTCTAGCTCCGGAACGTACAAATAACCGGCAGCCGGCGCCCGATAACGCGGTTCCCGCGCCTGGTCGTGGCCGGCAAATGACGCCGCATAACGACGCGCCGCCGTCGGATCAGGTCAGGCCGACCCCTGAGGTACACACCGCGCCGCCGTCGGATCACGCCAGGCCGACCCCTCAGGTCAACGCCGCGCCGCCGTCGGATCAGGCCAGACCGACCCCTCAGGTAAACGCCGCGCCACCGTCGGATCAGGCCAGGCCGCCGCGCCTGGAACATGGCGCGCCGTCGCCGGGCCATGCCGGGCAGGCGGTTTCCATCCCCACGCCCCAAATGCGGGACGATGCCGGCGCCGATATGCCGGATGACTGGGTCAGCGCCGCCGAGCAGTACGCGAATATGGCCGGCGACCCGGCATCCGACGATGCCGGTGATGATAGGTACGCTTATCAGGCGGATGACGCGGCCGGGCATGTTCCCGCGCCGGCCTCCGCGGATCGGCCTGCGGCGCCGGCGTCGCTGCCGGACAGTACCGCGCAATTGCTATTGGCGCGCACCGCGTTATTACAACGCCACGGCAACCAAAACGTAAAAAAGAACGATACATCGCCGGCCAGGCCACGGCCCGCGAACAGCGCCCTGGAGCGCCTGGCCACGGTCAGCGAACAGGCCCAGCAGCGGCAGGCCGCCGGCGGCAAGGAGCCAGGGACCGCCAAAGCCGTCAAACCGGAGGCCTATCGCTGGAAGGCCAGTATTCAGACCACGCAGGACAGCGATCCGGTGGCGACGCCCAAGGCCCTGCGCACGGCGCTGGAGCATGAAAAAACGCCTGAGCTGGCGGCCCGCCTGGCCGAGGAATCCATCGTGCGCGATCCTTGGGCGGCGCTGGTGGACAGGCTAAAGATCCCCAAGCTGGTACAGCAACTGGCGTTAAACGCCTTCCGGGAAGATCTGGCGCCGGGCAAGGTCTGCCTGCACCTGCGTTCCGCGCAGCAGCACCTTAATTCCCCCATTTCCCAGGGAACGCTGGCCGAGGCCCTAAGCACAGAACTCGGCGCTCCGGTTGAATTAACCGTGGTGACAGATGATAATCCGGCGATACGTACCCCGCTGGAATGGCGACAGGCCATATATGAAGAAAAATTGATGCAGGCGCGCCAGGCGATTATCGCGGATAATAATATCCAGACGCTTCAGCGTTTTTTTGATGCCGAATTGGATGAAGATAGCATCCGTCCTGTTTAACTGCCGCACGGCGCGTAGAGAGATGCCGCCTGCGGTTCGACGCTACGAGAGAGGGAAATGTATGTTTGGTAAAGGCGGAATGGGCAATCTGATGAAGCAGGCCCAGCAGATGCAGGAAAAAATGCAGCAGATGCAGGAAGAGATCGCCCAACTGGAAGTTACCGGCGAATCTGGGGCAGGCCTGGTCAAGGTTACCATCAACGGCGCGCATAACTGCCGTCGTGTTGAAGTCGATCCCAGCCTGCTGGACGACGACAAGGATATGCTCGAGGATCTGATCGCGGCGGCTTTTAACGACGCGGCGCGCCGTATTGCCGAAACCCAGAAGGAAAAGATGGCTACCGTCTCCAGCGGCATGCAGCTTCCTCCTGGTTTTAAAATGCCGTTCTGATGCAAACCAGTCCATTGCTAGAGGCGTTAACCGAAGCCTTGCGCTGCTTGCCCGGCGTCGGGCCGAAATCGGCCCAGCGCATGGTCTTCCAGCTTCTGCAGCGGGATCGCAGCGGCGGTATGCGTCTGGCGCAGGCGCTCACCCGCGCCATGTCTGAGATCGGCCACTGCGCCGATTGCCGGACGTTTACCGAGCAGGACATCTGCACCATCTGCGCCAATCCCAGGCGCAGGCAAACCCGGCAGATCTGCGTAGTGGAAAGCCCGGCGGATATTCATGCCATCGAGCAGACCGGGCAATTCGCCGGCCGCTACTTTGTGCTGATGGGGCATCTGTCCCCGCTGGACGGCATCGGTCCGGACGATATCGGCCTGGATCGCCTGCAGGAGCGCCTGGAAAGCGAGGATATCGCCGAGGTGATCCTGGCCACTAATCCCACGGTGGAAGGCGACGCCACCGCCAATTACATTGCCGAGATGTGCGCCCATTTTGAAGTCCTGGCTACCCGTATCGCCCACGGCGTGCCGGTGGGCGGTGAGCTGGAAATGGTCGATGGTACCACGCTGTCCCATTCGCTGGCGGGACGCCACCCGATTAAATTTTAAATCGGCGGCGCGTCCGCGCCGTCTTTTCCGCCCCTTTTTTTACCTTTTGTGCTTGAATTCCTGCGCCGCAATCCCCATCTGTTCATCATTGCAGTATCTACACCCGCCTGATTGATAGCTATTTGGATTGAGGTAAGTATAAATATGAAAGGACAAGAAACCCGCGGATTCCAATCTGAAGTTAAACAATTGCTTCAACTGATGATCCACTCACTTTATTCCAATAAAGAAATTTTTATACGCGAACTGATCTCCAACGCTTCGGATGCGGCGGATAAACTGCGTTTTCGCGCTTTATCCCAGCCGGAGCTCTATGAGGGGGACGGCGAGCTACGGGTACGCCTGTCAAGCAACAAAGAAGCACGCACCCTGACTCTGAGCGACAACGGCATCGGCATGACGCGCGAAGAGGTTATCGACAATCTGGGTACGATCGCCAAATCCGGCACCAAGGCTTTCCTTGAGTCCATGGGTTCGGATCAGGTCAAGGACAGCCAGCTGATCGGCCAGTTCGGCGTCGGGTTCTATTCCGCTTTTATCGTGGCCGATAAAGTCACGGTGCGCACCCGCGCCGCCGGCGCTTCCGCCGATGAAGGGGTTTTCTGGGAATCAGCCGGTGAAGGCGATTACACCATTGCCGATATCACCAAACCCGAACGCGGCACCGAAATCACCCTGCATCTGCGCGAAGGCGAAGACGAATTCCTCGATGACTGGCGTTTACGCAGCATCATCAGCAAATATTCGGATCATATCGCCCTGCCTGTCGAGATCGAAACCCGCGCCCAGGCGGAGGCCGTGGACGATGAAGCCGCTGATGCCGATGCCGATGCCGCTAAAGAAGAAAAAGAAGCCACCGTCACCTGGGAAAAGATTAATAAAGCCCAGGCGCTGTGGACGCGCAGCAAGGGCGAAATCAGCGACGAGGAATACAAAGAATTCTACAAACACCTCTCCCACGACTTCAGCGATCCCCTGATCTGGAGCCATAATCGCGTCGAAGGCAAGCAGGAATATACCAGCCTGCTGTATATACCGGGCCAGGCGCCGTGGGATATGTGGAACCGCGATCATAAACATGGCCTGAAGCTCTATGTCCAGCGCGTCTTTATCATGGACGACGCCGAGCAGTTTATGCCTAACTACCTGCGCTTCGTCAAAGGCCTGATCGACTCCAACGATCTGCCGCTGAACGTCTCCCGTGAAATCCTCCAGGATAACCGCGTTACCCAGAACCTGAAAAGCGCGCTGACCAAGCGCGTGCTGCAGATGCTGGATAAGCTGTCCAAGGACGATGCCGAAAGCTACCAGAAATTCTGGCAGCAGTTCGGCCTGGTGCTGAAAGAAGGCCCGGGCGAGGATACCGCCAACGCCGAAAGCATCGCCAAGCTGCTGCGCTTTGCGTCCACCCATACCGACAGCTCGGCGCAAACCGTATCGCTGCAGGATTATCTGGGACGCATGGTGGAAGGCCAGGAAAAGATCTATTACATCACCGCCGACAGTTACGCGGCCGCCAAGAGCAGCCCTCATCTGGAACTGCTGCGCAAAAAGGGCATCGAAGTCCTGCTGCTTTCCGACCGCATTGACGAATGGATGATGAGCTACCTGACCGAGTTTGAAGGTAAACCATTCCAGTCGGTAAGCAAAACCGACGCCACGCTCGACAAGCTGGCCGACGAAGAGACCGCCGAGGAACAAAAAGACGCGGAAAAAGCGCTTGAGCCGTTTGTCACGCGCGTCAAGACTTTCCTGGGCGATCGCGTCAAGGACGTGCGTCTCACGCACCGCCTGACCGATACCCCGGCCATCGTCACCACCGCGGCCGACGATATGACCACCCAAATGGCGAAGCTGTTTGCCGCCGCCGGCCAGGCCGCGCCCGAGATCAAATACATATTTGAACTCAATCCGGATCATGCGCTGGTCAAACGCGCCGCCGACATTAACGAAGAGAGCCACTTCAACGAATGGATTGAGCTGCTGTTCGATCAGGCGCTGCTGGCGGAACGCGGCACCCTGGACGATCCTAACCAGTTTATCCGCCGCATGAACCAACTGCTGAGCGCATAACGCCGCGCGGGTATATTTACCAGCACACTAAGGGCCAGGTTAACCTGGCCCTTATACTATGGAAAAACATGCGCCAAACCGAACTCAACGCAGATCTGTTCAAGGGAGGGCGTGCCGATGGGGTCGAATCGGGCGTGTGTTCCCGCCCGACCGAGCGCGCCATGGCGCGGTATGCCCGCCAACACCGAGCTTACAGCAGACGTGTTCAAGGGAGACCGTGCCAATGGGGTCGAATCGGGCGTGGTGTTCCCGCCCGACCGAGGCCCCATGGCGCGGTATGCCCGCCAACACCGGGCTTAAAGCAGACGTGTTCAAGGGAGAGCGTGCCAATGGGGTCGCATCGGGCGTGGTGTTACCGCCCGACCGAGCGCCCCATGGCGCGGTATGCCCGCCAACACCGGGCTTAAAGCAGACGTGTTCAAGGGAGACCGTGCCAATGGGGTCGAATCGGGCGTGGTGTTCCCGCCCGACCGAGCGCCCCATGGCATGGTAGGCCCGCCAACACCGGGCTCAAAGCAGACGTGTTTAAGGGAGACCGTGCCGATGGGGTCGAATCGGGCGTGGTGTTACCGCCCGACCGAGCGCCCCATGGCGCGATATGCCCGCCAACACCGGGCTTAAAGCAGACGTGTTGAAGGGAGAGCGTGCCAATGGGGTCGAATCGGGCGTGGTGTTCCCGCCCGACCGAGGCCCCATGGCGCGATATGCCCGCCAACACCGGGTTTAAAGCAGACGTGTTCAAGGGAAAGCGCCCCATGGCGCAGTATGCCCGCCAACACTGCGGTTAATGCAGACGTGTTCAAGGGAGAGCGTGCCAATGGGGTGGATTCTGAAAGCGCCGTTAAACCGTCTCTCCCTGCGCCCTTTCCTTGAGGAAACATACCCAGTAGTGGTAAGGTTTAGCGTTTTCTTATTTTTTTACATTTGTTAGCAAGGGGATTTACGCAATGCGTATCATTCTGCTGGGCGCTCCGGGCGCTGGTAAGGGCACTCAAGCACAATTCATTATGGAAAAGTACGGCATACCGCAGATTTCCACCGGCGACATGCTGCGCGCCGCGGTAAAAGCGCAATCCGAACTGGGTAAAAAAGCCAAAGCTATCATGGACGCCGGCAAACTGGTCACCGACGAACTGGTGATTGCGCTGGTCAAAGAACGCATCAAACAGGACGACTGTCGCAACGGCTTCCTGCTCGACGGTTTTCCGCGCACCATTCCGCAGGCGGACGCCATGAAGGACGCCGGCATCAACGTCGACTATGTCCTGGAATTCGCCGTGCCGGATGAACTGATTATCGATCGCATCGTCGGCCGCCGTGTCCATGCGCCGTCGGGGCGCGTCTATCACGTCAAATTCAATCCGCCAAAACACGAAGGCAAGGATGACGTCACCGGCGAGCCGCTCACCACCCGCAAAGACGATCAGGAAGAAACCGTGCGCAAACGCCTGGTGGAATACCATCAGCAAACCGCGCCGCTGATTGGCTATTACCTGAAAGAAGCTGAAGCCGGCCACACCCAGTACCGTAAAATCGACGGCACCCAACCGGTCGCCGCCGTCAGCAAAGAACTGGCCGCGATCCTGGGCTGATTACCGCGCATTATACGCCAGGCGGTATCTACGCCTGGCGCCTCTTGTCCGCCGCGCCTCCGCCAATGCCTCTCTCCCCACGATCATCGCCCTGCCGCCTATCGTAATGATTTGCATCCCCGGCGCCGATAACAATTTCCGGCCGCCACTTTTGCGCTACAATAACTTGGCGATAACCGCCGGTTAATCCCTTTTAAATACAGGGAATTGGCTTATTGACCATATAAGGAAGGGCAGGGAATGAAACAGGAAAAATATGGCGTGCTGATGGTAAACCTGGGCACGCCGGAGGCGCCGACACCCCAGGCCGTAAGGCGTTACCTGGCCGAATTTCTCAGCGACCGGCGCGTGGTGGATACCCCGCGTATCCTGTGGTGGCCGTTGCTGCGCGGCGTCATACTGCCGCTGCGCTCACCCCGGGTAGCCAAATTGTATAAAAGCATCTGGATGGAACAAGGATCGCCGCTGATGGTATTTTGCCGGCGCCAGCAGGCGGCACTGGCCGCCGTATTGCCGGACGCGCAGGTGGAGCTGGCGATGAGTTATGGCAGTCCGTCGCTGCCGGCGGCGCTCGAACGCCTGCTGGGGGCCGGTATCACCAAACTGGTGATCCTGCCGCTCTACCCGCAGTACTCCAGTTCCACCAGCGCGTCCATCTGGGATGCAGTGGCGCGCATCCTTGGCCGCTACCGGTCCCTGCCGTCCATCAGCTTTATCCGCGACTACGCCGAGCATCCGGCCTATATCGCCGCGCTGGCGCAAAGCGTCCGCCGGTCTTTCGCCGAACACGGCGAACCGGATCGCCTGGTGATCTCGTTTCACGGCATCCCGCAACGCTACGCCCGCGAAGGGGACGACTACCCGCTGCGCTGCGAGGACACCCGTCGCGCGCTGGTGGCCGCGCTCGATTTTCCGCCGGAAAAGGTGATGATGACCTTCCAATCGCGCTTTGGCCGCGATCCCTGGCTGACGCCGGCGACCGATTTGACACTCAAAGACCTGCCGGCGCAGGGCATCCGGCATATCCAGGTGATATGCCCGGGATTCTCCTCCGACTGCCTTGAGACGCTGGAAGAAATCAAGGAACAGAATCGTGAAATTTTCACCCACGCCGGCGGCGACGCCTTCCACTATATCCCGGCGCTGAATGACGACCCCGCCCACATCGACATGATGCGCCAACTGGTCAGCGAGCAGTTGCGCTAAGGATCAGTAGGGGATTTTGGCGGCGTCCAACTGGAGCAGGGCAATCATGCTGGATGCGATTTCCCGCTCGCCCATCACCACCCGGGTGGCGCCGCGTTCGGTAATATACGCCACCTCGTCGTCATAATGCGCGCGCACGATAATGCGCAGATCAGGGCGTTTTTCCCGCGCCAGGGCGACGATTTCCCCGGCCTCGAACCCATTTGGGATGGTCAGCAACAGCCAGCTGGCGCAGTCCAGGCGCGCGAGGGACAGGATTTCCGGCTTGGCGGCATTGCCCAGCACGACATTGATTCCCTGGCCGCGCAGCGTATCCACACGCGCCCGGTTATGTTCAATCACCACCATCGGCATGCCCGCCTCGGCCAGTTTCGCCCCGATCAGGCTGCCGACCCGGCCGTAACCGACCAGCAGCGCGTGATGACACACTTCCATCGGCTGCTGGATCTCCTCCCCGGCCTGCCTTTCGGCGGTTTTTTCGTCCTCGCTATCATGCCGTGCCAGATAGCGCTCAAGCAGGGCAAACATCAGCGGGTTGATCATAATCGACAAAATCGCCCCGGCCAGCACCAGGTTCTGCCCCTGCGGCGATAACATGCCAAGTGAAATGCCGAGTCCCGCCAGAATAAAAGCGAACTCGCCTATTTGCGCCAGGCTGACTGAAATGGTCATGGCGGTACGACTGGAGTGACCAAAGATTTTTACCAGCGCAAACGCCGCCGCCGATTTCCCGACCAGGATAATGGCCAGGGTGGCCAGCACCGCCAGCGGCTCGTGGATAACGATCAGCGGGTCGAACAGCATACCCACCGAGACAAAAAACAACACGGCAAACGCGTCCCGCAGCGGCAATGTGTCATGGGCGGCGCGATGGCTTAGCTCCGATTCATTCAACACCACGCCGGCGAAAAACGCGCCCAGCGCAAACGAGACGCCGAACAATTCCACCGCGCCGAAGGCGATGCCCAGCGCCATGGCCAGCACCGACAGCGTGAACAGCTCACGGGAGCCGGTACTGGCGCTTTTCGCCAGTACCCACGGCACAATCCGCCGCCCCACCACGATCATCAAAGTAATAAAGGCCGCCACTTTGCCAAGCGTCAGCGCGAGATCCAGCCACACCTGCCGCATCGTTTCGCTTTCGCCGCCGAGCAGCTTGCCATAGGCCGGCAGCAAGACCAGCGTCAGCACCATGACCAGATCTTCGACAATCAGCCAGCCGATGGCGATTTGGCCACGCCGGCTATCGATAAGCTGCCGCTCCTCCAGCGCGCGCAGCAGCACCACGGTGCTGGCGGTGGACAGGCATAGCCCGAACACCAGCCCATTGGCCAGGGTCCAGTCCATGACCAGGGAAAAGGTCATGCCCAGGAGCGTTGCCACCGCAATTTGGGCGATGGCGCCGGGAATGGCGATGGATTTCACCGCCATCAGGTCTTTCAGCGAAAAATGCAGCCCCACGCCGAACATCAGCAAAATCACGCCCAGCTCGGCCAGTTCGGGGGCCAGCGACGTATCGGCGACGAAACCGGGGGTATGCGGACCGACCAGCACGCCGGCCGCCAGGTAGCCTACCAGGGGTGAAATGCGAAAGCGGTTAGCCAGGATGCCCAGCAGGAAAGCCAGGACCAGTCCTCCCACGATGGTATTAATGAGCGGTGTGGCATGATGCATCCCAACTCCTTCATTAAGGGGGGTTAGAAACAAAGTTTTACATATTGAGTTTATGGTATTCGATGGGGCTTTGTGTAGGAATTTATAGCAAAGAGGCGAAAAAAAGCTTTTGCGACGAAAAAAGGGTCAAGACGAAAGTTTCATCACTTTTTTACGCTATTACCGTGCGGGGCAAGGCCTGTGGTTTCCCAGCGAAACAGTTTCGTGGGAAACAAAAAACACTTTTAGCTATTATCAGGCAGAAAAGCGGTCAGAATGCCTAATAAAGGCAAATACGAGCAGATTTGGTAGACATATTCAATGCTGGTGCTATCGGCGATATGGCCAAGCACCGCAGCGCCAAGCCCGCCCATGCCGAAGGCGAAGCCGAAAAACAGCCCCGATACCATGCCGATCCTGCCCGGCAGCAGTTCCTGGGCATACACCAGTATGGCGGAAAAGGCCGAGGCGATGATGACGCCGATAAACAGGGTCAGCACGCCGGTTACCGCCAGGGAGGCATAAGGCAGCATCAGGGTAAACGGCGTGACGCCGAGGATCGAACCCCAAATCACGTATTTCCGGCCGATGCGATCGCCCACCGGCCCGCCGATAACGGTGCCGACCGCCACCGCAAACAGAAACGCGAACAGATGCATCTGCGCCGCCTGTACCGACAGGCCGAACTTATGGATCAGGTAGAAAGTGTAATAACTGCTGATGCTGGTGAGATAAAAATATTTGGAGAAGATCAGCACCAGCAGCACGGCAATGGCGCAGGCTACCCGCCGGGACGGCAGCGGCGATGCGCTGGCCGCCTGGGCGCGTTGCGGCGCGGGCGTCCGGATGGCGCCGCGGTACCATTTGCCCACCTGCAGCAAGATGATGGTGCCCAACAGCGACGCCAGCGCAAACCAGGCCAGATGCCCCTTGCCATAAGGCGCTATAAATACCGCCGCCAGCAGCGGACCGAGCGAGGCGCCGAAATTGCCGCCGACCTGGAACAGCGACTGGGCCAGGCCATGGCGCCCACCGGACGCCATGCGCGCCACCCGGGACGATTCCGGATGAAAAACCGACGAGCCGGTGCCGACCAGGGCCGAGGCGACCAGCACCATTGGAAAGCTGGTCGCCGCCGCCATCATCAGGATGCCGCATAAGCTAAAACCCATGCCGATGGGCAGCGAGTAGGGCTGCGGATATTTATCGGTAAAGCCGCCGATAAGCGGCTGCAGCAGCGAGGCGGTAATCTGGTAGGTGAGGGTAATCATACCGACCTGGGTAAAACTGAGCGCAAACGACGCCTGCAGCAGCGGGTAAATCGCCAGGATCAGCGATTGCACCATATCGTTGAGCAGATGGGCGACGCTGATGGCAGCCAGGACCGGGAACAGCGTGCGCCGTCCCCCCGTATGCGCAGACAGCGAATCGGTGGCGCGTAACGTCATGCGAGTGGCGCACCCTTATCCTGGCCGTCGCGTTTAGCGATATCGGCAAATGTCGCCGACAGCAGCTGGCGCAAATCAGCCGGGCTGAGTTCAATATCCAGGCCGCGTTTGCCGCCTGAGACGAATATCGTGGCAAATGCCTGCGCCGGCGCGTCAATGACCGTCGGCAGGCGTTTCTTCTGTCCCAGCGGGCTGATGCCGCCGACCAGATAGCCGGTGGTCTTTTGCGCCAGCAGGGGGTCGGCCATTTCGGCTTTTTTCGCGCCCAGCGCTTTGGCGACTTTTTTCAAATCCAGCTGCAGTGCCACCGGCGTCACCGCCACCGCCAACTGCCTGGCCTCGCCGTTCAGGGCCACCAACAGGGTTTTATAAACCTGGGCCGCGTCAAGTCCCAGCTTGCTGACCGCTTCCGCGCCAAAATGGGTTTCATCGCTATCATGCTGGTAAGGATGGAGCGTGAATGCAATATGGTTTTTTTCCAATATATTAACCGCAGGCGTCATAACATCGTCCCGAATACCAATAAGATACTTAATGAATAAATAATAATTCAGGTTAACGTAGTCGCGGCAAGGGGTAAATGCCCCGCCGGACAAAAACTCAACGCCGCAGCAGCGAGGGCAGGCTTTGGGCGCCGTACAAATGCAGGGCGCCCACCGCCACCACATAGCCGCCGGCGGGAAGGTCCTGCAACTGCTGTTTCCAGCGCAGGTTGCGTTCGGTCATCAGATAATGATACAGATCCGCGCTGAAGGTGGCGGGAAAGGCTTTATCCAGGTTGACCGGCCTGCTGTCGAGCCACCAGCCGATCATGGTCTGCAACAGGCGCGCATTGGTATGCCAATGGCGCAGGGTATCCTCCAGCAGGGCGTTCCCCTGATCCGGAAGCTGCAGCAGCAGGTCCAGCTGTTCCTGCGGCCCTTCCAGTTCAATGACCGGCTTGCCCATGTCCCTGGCCGCCTGGATCAGCTGATAATCGATGCCGTAGTCCGCGCGCAGCCCCAGCCGCTCGGCCTGGCGCGCCTGCAGCATCAGGGCGATCTGCCAGGCGGGCAACGCCGACAGCGCCTCCCCGTCCAGCTGATATTCGGCGCACAGGTCGCTGAAAATGCGATAGTGGTCTGCGGACAGACGATCCCTGAGCGGGGTAGCCACCGGCGGCACCGACGTCAACGGCGAGCCGGCGGTGATATCCGCTTCCACCACCAGCGCCGTGGCCTGGCGCAGTAGGGATAGCAGGCGCGCGGGCAGCGGCGCCATATCACGGGTGCCCATATGGATGCTGCCCACCATATGCAGCCGGCGGTGATCGGACAGGCTGACGTCCATGCCGGGCCAGGCGTACTGCTCCGCGGGCAAAAAACCCAGCAGGGTCGCCATGCGCCGTAATAAGCTCCTCATTGCATACCACTCCCGTTGCGTGACAAGTCCTTAACGTTAACATCATCGCCCGTGTAAGGCGTTACGCTTTGGGCTTAAAGCGTATCAGGCGGTTGGCGTTGCTGACCACGGTAATGGACGATAAGGCCATGGCCGCGCCGGCCACCACCGGGCTGAGCAACGTGCCGGTAAAGGGATAGAGGACGCCGGCGGCGATGGGAATACCCAGGGCATTATAGATAAATGCGCCAAGCAGGTTTTGCTTCATATTGCGCAGCGTGGCGTTGGCTATCGCCAGCGCATCGGCTACCCCGTGCAGGCTATGGCGCATCAGGGTAATGGCAGCGGTTTCAATCGCCACGTCGCTGCCGCCGCCCATGGCGATGCCGACTTCCGCCTGAGCCAGCGCCGGGGCGTCATTGATGCCGTCGCCAATCATGGCCACCCGGTGTCCGTGGCGTTGCAGCGTTTTAATCGCCTCCGCCTTGCCGTCCGGCAGGACGCCGGCGATCACCCGGTCGATGCCGGCTTCCCTGGCCACCGCGCCGGCGGTAGCCGGGTTATCGCCGGTCAGCATCACCAGGGAATAACCCAGGCCATGCAGCCGGCGCAGCGCGGCCACGCTGTCGTCGCGCAGCGGATCGCGGATGGCGAACAGCGCCGCCGCCTTGCCGTCCAGCGCCAGCAATACCGGCGTGGCGCCCTGCTCAGACCAAAAGGCGACCCGCGCGGCAAGGCCGGCGATATCGACCTGCTGTTGTTGCAGCAGCGCGCTGTTGCCAAGCAACGCCCGCTTCCCCGCGACGTCGCCGCTGACGCCCAGGCCGCGCAGGGTGCGGAAATCACCAACCCCGGCCAGCGCCCGCGTGCCGGCATAGGCCACCAGGGCGTGCGCCAGGGGATGGCTGGAGCCTTGCTCCAGCGCGGCGGCGATCGCCACAACATCCTCCAGGACAAAACCGGCCGCCGGTTCGGCCGCCACCACCCGCGGCCGCCCCTCCGTCAGCGTGCCGGTTTTATCGAATACCAGGGTATCAAGGGTGGTGGCATGCTGCAGCGCGTCGGCGTCGCGCACCAGCACGCCGAACTCCGCCGCGCGACCGATCCCCGCGATAATAGACATGGGCGTGGCCAGCCCCAGGGCGCAGGGACAGGCGATAATCAGCACCGTGGTGGCGATCACTAGGGTGTAGACCATCTGCGGCTGCGGGCCCACCAGATACCAAATGGCCGCGCTGATCACGGCTATCGCCACCACGGCGGGAACAAAGATGGCCGAAATGCGATCCGCCAATTGGCCGATGGCCGGTTTGCTGCTCTGCGCCTGGCGTACTAAACGGATAATCCGCGCCAGCGTCGTCTGGCTGCCGATGGCGTCGGCCCGGAACAGCACGCTGCCGTCCTGCGCCACGGTACCGGCATGGATCTTTTCGCCGGCGGATTTATGCCGTGCCGCCGGCTCGCCGGTCAGCATGGACTCATCCAGCCAGATCTCGCCCTGGGTAATCTCGCCGTCCACCGGCACCCGGTCGCCGGTGGTCAGGCGCAGGATCATGCCAAGGCGCACCTCGGCCAGCGGCAGGGCGCGTTCGCCGTCGGCCTCGACCACCCGGGCCATGGGCGGCGTCAGATCCAGCAGGCGTTCCAGCGCCTGGGACGAGCGCTGGCGCGCGCGCTGCTCCAGGGCGTGGCCCAGGTTAATCAGCCCGATGATCATCGCGCTGGCCTCGAAATAGAGGTGCCGCGCCATCATCGGAAACACGTCCGGCCACAGCGCGACGCTGATGGAATAAAGCCAGGCGGCGCCGGTGCCCAACGCCACCAGGGTATCCATGGTGGCGCTGCCGGTTCGCAGGCTCTTCCAGGCGCTGCGGTAAAAATGACCGCCGGCGATCGCCATCACCACAAGCGTAGCAACGCCGATGACCAGCCACAGCGGACGGCTTTCCGGCGTCAGCGTCATACTGCCGCCGAACAGTCCCCACGCCATCAGCGGCACGCCCAGCGCCAGGGCCAGCGCCGATTGCCAGCGGAAACGACGCGTCGCCTGGAGCGCCGTCTGCTGCTGGCGCTCCCGCCGCAGGGCGTCATCCTGGATAATTTCCGCGCCGTAGCCGGCGCGCGCCACGGCGGCAATCAACGCGTCGCCGTCGGGCGCTCCCAGCACCAGGGCGCTACGCTCCGCCAGGTTGACCCGCGCCTGCCCAACGCCAGGCACCTGCTGTAAGGCCCGTTCAACGCGCAGGACGCAGCTGGCGCAGCTCATGCCGCTGATAAGCAGATGCAGGCTGTCATCGGTATCGGTACTTGCCGGAGCCGTTGCCGGAGGTAATGTCGCCGCTGCCAGAATATCCGGCGCTGAAGTGTTGCCTGTCAGCGGCTCAGTTTTTGGGTGGGCGATATCCCCCGCAAGGATAGCCTGATAGCCAGCCTGCTCCACCGCCCGGATAAGCGCCGCCGGATCGGCCGCGCCATAAACGCCGGCGTGATCCAACGTGACCTCGGCGGCGTTGACGCCCGGCACGGCGGCCAGCGCTTTACGGGTAGTAGCTACACAATGGCCGCAGCTCAGGCCGGAAAGCTGGAGTTCGGTATCGGGCCGGCCCGCGGGCGCGGCCTCGTAGCCGGCTTGTTTGACGCTGGCGATAAGCTCCGCCGCCGTCGCGGCGCCGGTGACCGTGGCATAATCCAGCGCCACCTGGGCGCTTTCCACGTCATCGCGTGATTCCAGGGCTTCCCGGACCCGTTTGATACAATGTTCGCAGGAGAGTCCCTGCAGGGCGAGCACAATGGTCTGTGACATTGAAAACTCCTTGGTGGAAAAGGCGGCGGGTCGTTACCGGCGGTAATAAGGGTGCCGAACTGATTGACTGCGCCGTGGAAAAGTCGTTGTAATAGAGCTTAAACCTTGCCGCAAGGGGAAGGTCAAGGGGGAACCATGAATATCAGCGATGTGGCGAAAAAAACCGGTTTAACCCGTAAAGCGATCCGTTTTTATGAGGATAAGGCGCTGGTAACGCCGCCGGTGCGCCGGGATAACGGTTATCGCAGCTATAACGCGCGCCATGTGGAGGAGCTAACGCTGCTGCGCCAGGCGCGGCTGGTGGGATTTAACCTGGATGAGTGCCGCGAGCTGGTGGCGTTGTTTAACGACCCGCTGCGCCACAGCGCCGATGTCAAGGAACGCACCCTGCGTAAGGTCAAAGACATTGAGCGCCACATTGAGGAACTGGAGGCCATGCGCCGTCATTTATTGATCCTGGCGGAAAGTTGCCCCGGCGACGATAGCGCCGAATGCCCGATTATCAATAACCTGTCGGGTTGCTGCGCCGCCGGCGCCCGCCGGGAATAACGACCCTGCTACCTGCCGCGGGCCACGGCGGGCGGCCTCATGCGTGTTCATGATAAGGACGCACCCGCAGGGTAATGCCTTCCACCGCGATCACCTCGACCGTGGCGCCCATGGCCAGATCCGTATCGCAGCGCGCGCGCCAGGTGCTGTCGCCAATGCGTACCCGGCCCACCCCGTTCACCAGGGGTTCCGCAAGGGTGGTCTTGACGCCGACCAGCTGTTCTCCGCGCCGGTTCAGCAGCGATGCCGGATACGCTTTGGTGCGCGAGCGCAGCCAGTACCACCATCCCAGCGCCGCGCAGATAGTCAGCAATGCGAAGGCCACGCCCTGCCACTCCCAGCCTAGCGGCACGGCCCATACCACCAGCCCCACCAGTACGGCGGCGACGCCGCTCCACAATAAATATCCGCTGGCGCCCAACATTTCCGCGGCCAGCAGCAGACCGCCGAGCGAAATCCAAAACCAGTGCGGATGGACGACCAGCGCGGCAAGCATGGTTATTTACCCCGGCCGGTTTTGCTCTCGCCAAGCAGTTCGGCGATGCCGCCGATGGCGCCCATCAGATTGCTGGCCTCAAGCGGCATCATGATAACCTTGCTGTTGTTGGCGGAGCCGATATGCTTTAGGGCATCGGTGTATTTCTGCGCCACAAAGTAGTTAATGGCCTGGATATTGCCCGCGGCGATGGCCTCGGACACCATTTTAGTGGCCCTGGCTTCCGCCTCGGCGGCGCGTTCGCGGGCTTCCGCCTGCAAAAATGCCGCCTGTCGTTCGCCTTCGGCGTTGAGGATCTGGGACTGTTTTTCACCCTCGGCGCGTAAAATGGCCGCCTGGCGCACGCCTTCCGCTTCCAGGATATTGGCGCGTTTGGTTCGCTCGGCCCTCATCTGGGCGTTCATCGCGGCGATCATCTCGACGGGCGGGCGCACATCGCGGATTTCGATACGGGTGACCTTAATCCCCCAGGGACTGGTGGCTTCATCGACAATATGCAGCAGACGGGTATTGATGCCGTCGCGCTGCGACAGCATTTCGTCCAGCTCCATGGAACCGAGCACCGTACGGATGTTGGTCATGGTCAGGTTAAGGATGGCCTGCTCGAGGTTGCTGACTTCATAGGCCGCGCGCGCCGGATCGACCACCTGGATAAAACACACGGCGTCGATGGTCACGTTGGCGTTATCCTTGGAGATGATTTCCTGCGAGGGAATATCCAGCACCTGTTCCATCATATTAATCTTGCGGCCTACCCGGTCCATAAACGGCACCACCAGGTTCAGCCCGGGTTTTAAGGTAAGGGTATAGCGGCCGAAACGCTCAACCGTCCATTGGTATCCCTGAGGGACAATTTTTATCCCCGCCCAGACGATGATCAGGGCCAGGACAATAATAATTGGGATTACCGTCAGCATGGGTGAAATCTCCATGGTGAAATCTCCATTTCATGAGAGAAAATAATAACGCCATCTAGCGCGGCCGGTGCGACATCTTCTTCACACGTATTTAGCATGACACACTCTTTTCAACACTAATGTAATAGTACGCTTTTGCCGGGGCAAAGACGCGCCAAGCGGGGGGAATCAGTGACACAGGCACGCATTTCATGCGCGCCCGGCGGCATAAGCAGAGTGTAGCCGGGCGCCATTGGCCCGGGGAACCCTTAGTAGAGCAGGGAATAAAGCTGGCGGCGGTATTTGGCGGCTAAGGCATCGCCGGTGCCGAGCGCGGCCAGGATATCCATCAGGGTCTTGCGCGCATCGCCGTTGGCGGCGGCAAGATCTTTACGCAAATGGCCGATGAGCAGTTCCAGCGCTTCTTCATTGCGGCCGACCTGGTGTAATTGCAGCGCCAGTTGCACCGCTAGCCCCGCGTCCGCCGGGGCGTTTTGCACCTGCTGTTGCAGCAACTGTATTTCCGGCGTATCCGCCGCCTGCTTCATCAGTTCGATTTGCGCCATCAGGCCCTGGTAGCGCGTGTCCTTATCCTGCAGCGGAAAAACCGCCAACACGGCTTCGGCATCCTCGGTGCGCTTGAGCTGAATATAGGTTTCCGCCAACAGCAGGCCCGCCTCGCTGGATTTGTCACTCAGCTGCCAGGCTTCCTTGAGCAGGGGCAGCGCTTCGGCATACTGTCCTTGCTGCATCAGGTCGCTGGCCTCGGTCATTTTCAGCTGAGCCGGATCGGGCAGGGCGCGCAGCAGCAGTTCGCGAATCGCCTCTTCGGGCTGCGGTCCCTGAAAACCATCCAGCGGCTGCCCGTCTTTGAACAGATAGAGCGTCGGGATGGCGCGCAAGCCGAACTGGGCGGCGAGCGCCTGCTGGGCGTCGCAATCCACTTTGGCCAGGACGAACTGCCCGGCGAATTCCTGCGCCAGTTTATCGATAACCGGGGTCATCTGCTGGCAATGCGGGCTGCGTTCCGACCAGAAATAGAACAGCACCGGCTGCGACATGGACAGTTCGAGCGTCTGCTGTAGGTTTGCTTCGTTAATATCAATAATGGTGGCTTGAGCTAACATGAAATTCTCTCTCCCGTTTTAGCACTATATTGGGGCATCTTTCCCCGCCTCAATGGCTGGCGCGTAAAATCATATCCAGGCAACGGCCCGGCAGCCAACGGCGCAGCAGGGACAAACCGCTGGCGACCAGGGTCACCGGATAACGCAATCGGGGGCGTGGATGCTCCAAAGCATGACGTAGTTTGGGCAGTATAGCCTCTGGCGGCAATGTAAATCGTGAGGCGATGCCGGGATTGGTCACCGGTTTATCCGCCTGCGACTGGTTTACATTGCGGGTAAAGGCGGTGCTGAGCGGCCCCGGCTCAATCAGGCTCACGCACAGACCGGTGCCGTGCAGTTCCATGCGCAGCGTATCCGACCAGGCTTCCAGGGCAAATTTACTGGCGGCGTAGGCGCCCCGTCCCGGGGTGCTTACCAGCCCCATTACCGAACTGGTCTGGATGATGCGCCCCTCGCCGTGGGGCAGCATGGCCGGCAATAGCCGCTGCGTCAACTGATGGGTGCCGAAAAGATTGCTGGCGAACTGCTGTTCCAACTGGCGGCGGGAAAGGCTTGCCAGCGGTCCGTATACCCCGCATCCGGCATTGTTGAATAAACCGTACAGCCGCTTGCCGCAGAGGTCCAGGATGCGCGCCGACGCGTCGTCGACGCTGCGCTCGTCGTCAAGATCAAGCGCCAGCGTTTCAAACCCGGCGGCGGCCAGGCGGGCGACATCCGCCGGTTTACGGCAGGTCGCCAGCACCCGATAGCCGCGCCGGCGCAGGTCCTGCGCCGCCACCCAGCCGATGCCGCTGGAACAGCCGGTGATAACGACGGTTTTTTGCATAACTTTACCCATTGGCCGCTCCGCCGGAGGCGAAATCATGTTTAAGTAGGGGCAGCAGCCTGGCGGACATCCATTCGGCAATAAAAGGCTGCGCATCCGCGTTGGGATGAATGGCGTCATCCTGCATCCATTGTGGCTTCAGGTACACCTGTTCCATAAAAAAAGGCAATAACGGCACGTTATATTGCTGCGCCAGCGCCGGATAGATGGCGCTGAACGACTCGGTATAGCGCCGGCCGTAATTGGATGGCAGCCGGATTTGCATCAGCAGGGGCTGCGCGCCCGCCGATTTAACCTGTGATATGGCCTTGGCGAGATCGCCGGCGATTGACGGCGGCGGGAAGCCGCGCAGGCCATCGTTACCGCCCAGCTCAATCACGACCCAGCGCGGCTTGTGCAGCGCCAGCAGGCCCGGCAGGCGCGCCAGTCCTTGTGTCGCGGTGTCGCCGCTGATGCTGCCGTTGACGACGCGGATATTGTCCGACTCCTTGCGCCAGCGATCGTTAAGCAGGGACGGCCAGGCCTGCGTCGCCGGCATCCGGTAGCCGGCACTAAGACTATCGCCCAAAATCAATAAGGTGTCTGCGGCGTTTGCACGTACACTCAATAACGCCATCAGGAAAAGGAAGAGAAAATGCCCGCGGAAAACGTTCTTGAAGTTCATCATCTTAATAAACACGTCGGTCAGGGAGAAAACCAGATCTCCATCCTTACCGGAGTTGAGCTGCTTGTCAAACCCGCCCAGACAATTGCCCTGATCGGCGAATCCGGATCCGGCAAGTCGACCTTGCTCGGCATTCTGGCCGGCTTGGACGACGGCAGTGAAGGGGAGGTGCGTTTATTGGGGCAACCACTGGCGTCGCTCGACGAAGAGGCACGCGCCAGGCTACGGGCCAAAAGCATCGGTTTTGTCTTCCAGTCGTTTATGCTGGTGCCCACCCTGACCGCGTTGGAAAATGTGCAACTGCCCGCCCTGCTGCGCGGCGAAAACGAACGTCAAAGCCGGGAGCAAGCGCTGGAACTGTTGGATAAGCTTGGCCTGGCGCGGCGCCTGGGACACCTGCCCGCCCAGCTTTCCGGCGGCGAGCAGCAGCGCGTGGCGCTGGCCCGCGCGTTCAGCGGCCGCCCGCAGGTGCTGTTTGCCGATGAGCCGACGGGCAACCTGGATCGTAAAACCGGCGATCGTATTGCCGATCTGCTGTTCTCGCTTAACCGGGACAACGCCACCACGCTTATCCTGGTCACGCATGATACGCAGCTGGCGGCGCGCTGTGAACGACGCCTGCGCCTGCAGGACGGTCAATTGCTGGAGGTGGCATGATCGGTCGCTGGTTCTGGCGTGAATGGCGTTCACCGTCGCTGCTGATTGTCTGGCTGGCCATGACGTTGTCCGTTGCCTGCGTGCTGGCGCTGGGCAATATCAGCGACCGCATGCAAAAAGGGCTCGGCGAGCAAAGCCGCGAATTCCTGGCCGCCGACCGGGTATTACGCGCGTCGGGTCCGGTGGCCGAGGGCTGGCTGCAGCAGGCCGCGAATGGCGGCCTGGCCGTAAGCCGGCAGATCCGCTTTATGACCATGACTTTCGCTGGCGATAATGCGCAACTGGCCGATGTCACGGCCACCGACGCCCTCTATCCGCTGTACGGCACGCTGACGACCCGCCCGGCCGGCCTGCGTTCGCAACCGGGGACCGTCCTGGTGGCGCCGCGGCTGATGGCCCTGCTGGGGCTGAAAATCGGCGATCCGCTCGATGTGGGCGATGCGACGTTGCGCATCGCCGGCGAGCTTATCCAGCAGCCGGACAGCGGTTTTAATCCCTTCCAGACCGCGCCGGCCATCGTCATCAACCTGGCGGATGTGGCCGCCACCGGCGCGGTACAGCCGGGCGGGCGGGTCAGTTGGCGCTATCTGTTTGCCGGCGATCCGCCCGCGCTTGAGCGTTTCGAACGCTACCTGACGCCGAAGCTCGACGCTTCCCAGCGCTGGTACAGCATGGATGATTCCAGCGGCGCGCTGAATTCATCCCTGGAACGATCGCGGTCCTTCCTGGTGCTGTCGGCGCTGCTGACGCTGTTGCTGTCGGTGGCGGCGGTGGCGGTGGCCATGGGGCATTACTGCCGCAGCCGCGGCGATCTGGTGGCGGTGCTGAAAACCCTGGGCGCCGGCAGGCGCGCGCTGATGAAACTGGTGGTCGGCCAATGGCTCTCGCTGCTGGTCTTCGCCGGCGTCAGCGGCAGTGTGATCGGTTTATTATTTGAAGCGGCCCTGATGCGGATGCTGGCGCCGGTCCTGCCTGCCGAACTGCCGCCCGCCGGCGGCTGGCCGTGGTTATGGTCCCTGGGGGCGCTGGTGGTGATTTCTCTGCTGGTGGGGCTGCGTCCTTATCGTCAGTTGCTGGCAACCCGCCCCCTGCGCGTGCTCAGGCGCGACGCTACCCAAACCTTCTGGCCGCTGCGTATCTATCTGCCGGTAATGCTGATTATCGTGCTGGCCCTGCTGCTGCTCACCGTCGGCGCCAACGGCCTGTTATGGTCGCTGGCCGGCGGCATGGGCGTCCTGTCCCTGCTGCTGGCAGCGGTGGGATGGGGCGCGTTATGGCTGTTGCGTCGCCTGGTGGTCCGGCGTTTGGCGCTGCGCCTGGCGCTGAATCGCCTGCTGCGCCAGCCCTGGATAACGCTGACCCAACTGGCGGCGTTCTCGCTGTCGTTTATGCTGCTGGCGCTGCTGCTGGTGATGCGCGGAGATTTGCTCGATCGCTGGCGGCAGCAGTTGCCGCCGGAAAGCCCTAATTATTTTTTGCTGAACATGACCGGCGATCAGGTGCCGCAGGTCAGGGACTTTCTGCAGCGCAACGGGGTAGCGCCAGGCACCTTTTACCCGATCATCCGCGCCCGGCTGACGGAAATTAATCACCAAAAAGCCACCGACCTGATCCATGAGAACGATGCGGGCGGACGGACGGTAAACCGCGAGCTGAACCTGACCTGGCTGGAGCAAAAGCCCGATCACAACCTGCTGGTGGCGGGCGTTTGGCCGCCGGGGCCGGGGGAAGTCTCCATGGAACAGCAGGTAGCCGACCAGCTCAAGCTCAAGCTTGGCGATACGCTCACCTTTACCGGCGATACCCAATCCTTCAGCGCCCGGATCACCAGCCTGCGCAAGGTGGACTGGGAAAGCCTGCGGCCGAATTTTTTCTTTATTTTTCCTCCGGGCGCCCTGGACGGCCAGCCGCAAACCTGGCTGACCAGTTTCCGTTATCAGGGCCCCGCGGCTTTTCCGGCACAGCTAAACCGCCAGTTTCCCACGCTCAGCCTGCTGGATATCGGTGCCATTCTGGGACAGATCGGCCAGGTTCTGCAACAGGTCAGCCGGGCGCTGGAAATCATGGTGATACTGGTATTACTGTGCGGCGGGCTGCTGCTGTTGGCGCAGGTACAGGTCGGCATGCGCCAGCGCCAGCAGGAATTGGTGGTCTATCGCACGCTTGGCGCCGGGAAAACGCTGCTGCGGGCCACGCTGTGGTATGAGTTTGCATTATTGGGACTGGTATCCGGCGTGGTGGCGGCGGCGGGCGCGGAGGTGGCCCTGGGGCTGTTGCAGCGTAAAGTGTTCGATTTTCCCTGGGAGCCGGATTATCGCCTGTGGTGGATGGTTCCGCTGTGCGGCGCGCTCTTGCTTTCCGCCTGCGGCACCGTGCTGGGGCAGCGCCTGCTGGGGAAAAAAGGCGCTCACCGGCAATATCAGGGCTAATTTTTACAATATGTGAACATTAATGAAACAATTGATGTTCAACAGAGTGACAACCCGGTTGACAGTTACCGGCCGTCTACTGCACAGTAACGGCCTGGTACACCATCATTCCGCAGACCCACTCTGCCCAACTGAAGCACCTGGAAGTGTTTCCCGGAAATCGTTTTTTTCCGCCTATGCTCCCGGATGGTGCCGACGGTGAACGCAACGGTCCCGCACTCTTCAAGATAGTTGCAATCGCTATGATATAGAGGAGTTAACGTAATAAATGTCCACAACCTCGAAGATCGTCTATACGCTTACTGATGAAGCCCCGGCCCTGGCCACCTATTCCCTGCTGCCGATCATCAGGGCGTTCACCCAATCCCTGGGCATCGCGGTGGAAACGCGCGATATCTCGCTGGCCGGGCGCATCATCGCCAACTTCCCGGAATACCTTAACGAAAATCAAAAAATCGCCGATCACCTGGCCGAGCTTGGCCAACTGGCCGTCACCCCCGAAGCCAATATTATAAAATTACCCAATATCAGCGCTTCGCTGCCGCAGCTGAAAGCGGCCATCAAGGAACTGCAACAGCAGGGCTACAAGGTGCCGGACTATGTGGATGAACCCGCCACGGACGCCGAAAAAGAAGCCAATGCCCGTTACGATAAAATCAAAGGCAGCGCGGTAAACCCAGTGCTGCGCGAAGGTAACTCCGATCGCCGCGCGCCGCTGTCGGTGAAAAATTATGCCCGCAAGCATCCGCACCGGATGGGCGCCTGGTCCGCCGACTCAAAATCCCACGTTGCCCATATGAGCGACGGCGATTTTTACGGCAGCGAAAAATCCGCACTGATTGCCGATAACGGCAGCGTAAAAATCGAGCTGGTGGGCAAAGACGGCGCGGTACAGGTACTGAAAGCCAAAACCGCCGTGAATGCCGGTGAGATTATCGACGCGTCGGTGATGAGTAAAAAGGCGCTGCGCCGCTTTATCGCCGAACAGCTTGAGGATGCCAAAAAACAGGGCGTGCTGCTGTCGGTGCATCTGAAAGCCACCATGATGAAAGTCTCCGACCCCATCATCTTCGGCCAGTTTGTCGCTGAGTATTACCAGGATGTGCTGGAGCGCTACGCGGACGAACTCAAACCGCTGGGCATTGATGTCAATAACGGCATCGGCGATCTGTACGCCAAGATCAAGGCGCTGCCCGCCGACCGCCAGCAGGAAATCGAACAGGCCATCCAGGCGTTGTACCAGGTGCGGCCGCAGTTGGCCATGGTCAATTCCGACAAAGGCATCACCAATCTGCATGTGCCGAGCGATGTCATTGTCGACGCCTCGATGCCGGCGATGATCCGCGACTCCGGCAAGATGTGGGGCGCCGACGGCAAGCTGCATGATACCAAGGCGGTGATCCCGGATCGCTGCTACGCAGGCGTATACCAGGTGGTGATCGACGATTGCAAACGGCACGGCGCCTTCGATCCGACCACCATGGGCAGCGTGCCCAACGTGGGCCTGATGGCGCAAAAGGCCGAGGAATACGGCTCGCATGATAAAACTTTCCAGATCAAACAGGACGGTGTAGTCAAGGTTACCGACGAGCAGGGCAACGTGCTGCTGGAACAATCCGTCGAGGCCGGCGATATCTGGCGCATGTGCCAGGCCAAGGATCTGCCTATCCAGGATTGGGTGAAACTGGCGGTTAACCGCGCCCGTGAATCCAATACTCCGGCCATCTTCTGGCTTGACCCGGCCCGCGCCCATGACGCGCAAATGATCCGCAAGGTGGAGCGTTACCTGAAGGATCACGATGTCAGCGGGCTGGATATTCGCATTATGTCGCCGGAAGAAGCGACCCAGTTCTCCATCGATCGCATCCGCCAGGGCAAGGACACCATCTCGGTGACCGGCAACGTGCTGCGCGACTACCTGACCGATCTGTTCCCGATCATGGAATTGGGCACCAGCGCCAAGATGCTGTCCATCGTGCCGCTGATGAGCGGTGGCGGCCTGTTTGAAACCGGCGCCGGCGGCTCGGCGCCAAAACATGTCCAGCAGTTCCTGCAGGAAAACCACCTGCGCTGGGATTCCCTGGGCGAGTTCCTGGCGCTGGCGGCGTCCCTGGACCATGTGGGCAGCACCCGCGCCAACGCCAAGGCGAAAATTTTGGCGAAAACGCTCGATCAGGCCAACGGTAAATTCCTGGATACCAACAAATCGCCTTCGCGTAAAACCGGCGAGCTGGACAATCGCGGCAGCCATTTCTACCTGGCGCTGTATTGGGCGCAGGCGCTGGCGGGGCAGGATGAGGATGCCGAGCTGCGCGATCAGTTTGCCCCCTTGGCGAAAACCCTTGCCGAACACGAAGGCCAGATTGTCGCCGAGTTAAACCAGGTGCAGGGCAAGGCGGTTGATATCGGCGGGTATTATCATCCGTCGCCGGAATTGGCCAGCCGGGCCATGTGCCCAAGCGCCACGCTTAATGGCGCGCTGAAAGATTTTATGGTCTGATGCGCAAAGCGTGATGTTATTTGGGGGACAATTTTGCCGGCGGTGTGATGCATGCCGCCTGGGCAACTATTTCATGTGCAAGGCTTAGGTGTCTCCCTGTATTGCCTGCGCCGGGCAATACAGGGGGCGCTCGATGCATGGCCGGCGGAAACCCCACCGGCCTGGCATGAACTTCACCGCCCCCGCCGGGGCCTTTTTAAGTGAGTCTCTCCGCGATCTTTCAGCCCAATTCGGCCAGTTTTTGCCGCGCCCATTCCAGCCCGCTGTAATACTCCACTGGTAGCATTGGAGCGAGATGTTCCAACGCCAGGCTCAGCGCGGCGGGATCGCTATGGTTAAGATTCAGGTGGCCGACCTTACGTCCCGGCCTCACCTCTTTTTCATACCAATGCAGATGGACCAGCGGTTCGGCCAGCCATTCGGTGTTGCAGTCGGTGCCGATAAGATTAACCATCACCGACGGTGCCGTGACGGCGGGTTTAGGCATCGGCAGGCCGAGGATGGCGCGCAGGTGCAGCTCGAACTGGCTGATGGACGCGCCGTTTTGCGTCCAGTGCCCACTGTTGTGCACCCGTGGCGCCAGCTCGTTAATCAACAGATCATCGCCGTCGATAAAACATTCCATCGCCATCACGCCGACATATTTTAGTTCATGCATTATTGCCGAGAGCATGCTCTCGGCCCGGCGCTGCAATCTGTCGTCCGGTCGGGCAAAAACCACGCTGGTGCGCAGGATGCCCTCCTGATGCAGGTTATGCGTCAGCGGATAAAACACCCTGTCGCCGTTATGCCCGCGGGCGCCGATCAGCGAAACTTCGCCGGAAAAGGCGATACCGCGCTCAACGATACAACTGCCGTAGCACTCCTGGGGCAGCGCCGCCTCTTCGCCGGGTACGAGACGCCATTGGCCGCGCCCGTCATAGCCGCCCACGCGCCGCTTGACGATGGCCAGGTCGCCAAAGGAGGCAAACACCTGCGGCCATTGCGCCGCCGCGGTCAGTTCTTCCCAGGGCGCGGTGGCAAGCCTCAGGCTGTCCAGCAGCTGTTTTTGCGTCAGCCGGTCGGCAAGCCGCGGAAAAATATCACGGTTAACAAAGGCATTATGCTGGGCCAGCTCGCGGGTAAGGGGGGTCTGCGGCCAGCGCTCGATCTCAGCGGTAATCACGCTTTGCGCCACCGGCACCGAGCCGGGATCGGCGTCAAGCCCCACCGGGAAGACCGCAATGCCCAGCGGCTCGCCGGCCTGGCGCAGCATGCGCCCAAGCTGGCCGTTGCCCAGGATACAAACCGGTTTCATGCTTCCTCCCGCGGATCGGGATGCGCCAGCACCTCGTCAGTCTGCGCCACACGCCAGGCCGCCAGCCGGGCGGATAATTCCCGATCGTGCAACGCCAGGATCTGCGCCGCCAGCAGTGCGGCGTTGGCCGCGCCGGCCTTGCCGATCGCCAGGGTACCCACCGGCACGCCGCGCGGCATCTGGACAATGGAATAGAGGCTGTCGACGCCGCTTAATGCCGCGCTCTGCACCGGCACGCCAAGTACCGGCACCAGCGTTTTTGCCGCCAGCATGCCGGGCAGATGGGCGGCACCGCCCGCGCCGGCGATAATCACTTCAAACCCGGCGGCGGATGCCTGTTCAGCAAAGCGGAAGAGCTTGTCGGGGGTGCGATGCGCCGAGACGATCTCCACATGACAGGCAAGCTGCAGCGTGGCGAGAATGTCAGCGGCGAATTGCATCGTGGCCCAGTCGCTTTTGGACCCCATGACGATGGCGATTTTTGCCGGGGCAAGATTGGATTGCATGCGCGTGGTGCTCCTGTAAATGTTGCCGACCGCTCTCCCACAGCCTGCGCCGCAATGCGTCCGCGCAGGCTATCAGAAAGAAGAGGGCGTAGAGCATATCATGTGCGCCTGGAGAGGAAAACGGTTGCGTGGCCGCCGGCGCTATAAATTGCGCCGCTTAATCGAAGGGGAACTCAATCAGCTCGACGCTGGTCCCGGTGACCCGGATCATCGACCCCTGAAGATGCCAGGCGCCCAGTACCGCACGATGGGCGATGCCCGCCGCGGTCTGCACGGCATGGATCGCCGGCCGGTGGGTATGGCCATGGATCATCCAATCGGTCCCATGTCGCGCAAGCGCGGCGGTAACCGCCTCTTGGCTGACGTCCATAATCGTCTGGGATTTCGTCATATTGGCGCGCTGGCTGCTGGCCCGCATCCGTCCGGCAATGCGCAGGCGCCATCTCAGCGGCAGCGCCAGGAACAGGCGCTGCAGCCAACGTTGATTGATCCGCCGGCGGTAGCGTTGATAAGCCTGATCATCGGTACACAGCGTATCGCCGTGCAGGACCAGCACCGACCGGCCGTACAGGGTAAGCAGTTGTTCTTCCGGCAGCAGCGTCATGCCGCTGGCGGCGGCAAAATCCCGGCCCAGCAGGAAATCCCGGTTGCCGTGAATAAAAAAACAGGGTATTCCCCGAAGCGCCAGCGCATTCAGCGCCGCGGCTATCTCACCGTGCAGCGGGGAAGGGTCGTCATCGCCAATCCAGGCTTCGAACAAATCGCCCAGGATATAGAGCGCGTCGGCGTGGACGGCCTGCCGTTGCAAAAAATGCAGAAAACCGGCGGTAATCGCCGGTTCCTGGACGCTAAGATGAATATCCGCAACAAACAGGGTTGCCATGGCAACGATTTATTCGTCTACGGTCACGCCGGTTATGATCACATCTTCTTTCGGTACATCCTGATGCGGGCCGCTGTTGCCGGTCGCCACGTTTTTAATCTTATCGACGACATCCATACCGTCGGTTACTTCGGCGAAAACGCAATATCCCCAACCGTCCGGGCGTTCGGAACGGAAGTTCAGGAAGTCGTTATCCACCAGGTTAATAAAGAATTGCGCGGTGGCGGAATGCGGATCGTTGGTGCGGGCCATGGCCAGGGTGCCGCGATTGTTCTTCAGGCCATTGTTGGCTTCGTTTTTCACGGTGGCGCGGGTTTTTTTCTGCGTCATGCCGGGTTCAAAACCGCCGCCCTGGATCATGAAACCATTAATAACGCGATGGAAAATGGTATTATCATAAAAGCCGTCACGGCAATAGGTCAGGAAGTTCTCAACGGTTAACGGCGCTTTGTCGGCGAAGGTCTTAATAACGATATCGCCGTGATTGGTATGAAGAGTGACCATAAATAGTTGTCCTACGAGTCGGTAAAAGAGTTGCTCACACGAAGTGATCAAGCAGACTGGATTTATAACATAAGTCTGCCATGGAGTCAGCATTCACCGCAGCGGATGACCATTTCTGTTATTCTGGCAAGCCAGGCCGTGCTGTTGGCCGGGGATAACCCGCCGTTTGAAAACCAGGGCCCCGTCCTTGCATTACCGACGCCTTCAGGGTTCAATACGCTGTTGGAAAATACCCTGTCTCAACTTGTCGCTATACACACGTACCCGTTAACACCATGGAATGAATGTCGATGCTGAAGATTTATAATACCCTGACACGTCAAAAAGAGGATTTCCAACCCATTCATGCCGGTAAAGTCGGTATGTACGTGTGCGGCATCACCGTTTATGACCTTTGTCATATCGGCCACGGCCGGACGTTTGTCGCCTTCGACGTCGTTACCCGGTACCTGCGTTTTAAAGGTTATGAGGTGAAGTATGTGCGTAACATCACCGATATTGACGACAAGATCATCAAACGGGCCCATGCCAACGATGAAAGCATCGATACGCTTACCGGCCGTATGATCGCTGAAATGCACCGGGACTTCGACAGCCTGAATATTCTGCGTCCGGATGAAGAACCACGCGCGACCCTGCACATGGCCGATATCATCGACATCGTGGCGGTCTTGCTGCAAAAAAACCATGCCTACCAGGCCGCCAACGGCGATGTCATGTTCGCTGTGGACTCCGACCCCACCTATGGCGTGTTATCGCGTCAGGATCTCGAGCAGTTGCAGGCCGGCGCCCGGGTGGATATCGACGATGTCAAACGCAACCCGATGGATTTCGTCTTGTGGAAAATGTCCAAGGAAGGCGAGCCCAGTTGGCCGTCGCCATGGGGACCGGGGCGTCCGGGCTGGCATGTGGAATGCTCGGCCATGAACTGCAAGCATTTGGGCAATCATTTCGATATTCACGGCGGCGGTTCGGACCTGATGTTTCCCCACCACGAAAACGAAATCGCCCAGTCGAGCTGCGCCCACGAAGGGCCTTATGTCAATTATTGGATGCATTCCGGCATGGTGATGGTCGATCGGGAAAAAATGTCCAAATCGCTGGATAACTTTTTTACCGTGCGCGACGTGCTGAAATATTACGATGCGGAAACGGTGCGGTATTTCCTGATGTCCGGCCATTACCGCAGCCAGCTGAATTACAGTGAAGATAATCTCAAACAGGCCAGATCCTCCCTTGAGCGGCTTTACATCGCCCTGCGCGGTACTGATACAGCGGCCGTGCCCGCCGGCGGCGAGTCGTTTGTCGACCAGTTTACCGCCGCCATGGATGATGATTTTAATACGCCGGAAGCGTATTCGGTGTTGTTCGAGATGGCCCGCGAAGTCAATCGCCTGAAAGTGGAAAACCCGCCTGCGTCGCTCGGGCTGGCGGCGGCGCTGCGCCGGTTGGCGAATGTCCTGGGCTTGCTGGAACAAGATCCCGAGCAGTTCCTGCAAAACGGCGCCCGGGTGGATATCAGTGAAACCGAACAGATCGAGGCGCTGATCAAGCAACGTAACGATGCGCGCAACAATAAACAGTGGCAACTGGCGGACGAGGCCCGCGCAAAACTGACCGAACTGGGCATCGTATTGGAAGACGGCGCCGGCGGCACTATCTGGCGGCGTGGATAATAGCGCCGCGTTGCCGGGGCTGAAGGCGGGTTTGCGCCGCGGCATGCGCCGGCTACAAGCGTTGTGTCTTACGGCTGTGGATACGGCAAGGGCGCGGTTCTTCCGCGCCCTTGTCGTTTATAGCGCCTCACGCCCCGGCGGCATACGGATATCCTGCGCCGGGCCGATAGCGGTTTATTCGACGACTTTCACCACCTGTCCTAAAAATTCCACCTGCTGCCCGGTGACGATCTTGCATCGCTTGCGGGTTTCCATCGCACCGTTGACCTTGACCTGCTGACCATAAATGGCGGTTTTAGCCGCCGCGCCGCTGTGACACCAACCCTGAATCTTCAGTAAATCGCACAGTTCAATGTACGGATGGCCGTCAAGTGAGAAAGTTTCCATCGTGTTCCGCCGTTAAGATGCTGTATCGTGAAAGTCTTCACATGCCTGCAAAGTGTTTTGAATAAGGGTCGCGACCGTCATAGGACCGACGCCGCCGGGTACCGGCGTAATATAGGATGCGCGCTGCGAAGCCGCCTCGAAGGCCACGTCGCCCGCCACCTTGCCGTTGGCAAGACGGCTGATGCCGACATCCAGCACCACGGCACCGGGTTTAATCCATTCGCCGGGAATAAATCCGGGTTTGCCCACCGCCACCACCAGCAAGTCGGCATATTCGATATGACGCTGGAGGTCCCTGGTAAACCGGTGGGTGACGGTGACGGTGCAGCCGGCCAGCAGCAGTTCCAGGCTCATCGGCCGCCCGACGATGTTGGACGCGCCCACCACTACGGCATTCACCCCGAAGGTCTCGATCTGATAACGTTCCAGCAGGGTGATGATGCCGCGTGGGGTGCAGGGCCGCAGCAATGGCGCCCGCTGGCACAGGCGGCCGACATTATAAGGGTGGAATCCGTCCACATCCTTATCCGGCGCAATGCGCTCCAGCACGTTGATATTATCCATGCCCGGAGGCAGCGGCAGTTGCACCAGGATACCATCAATCGTCTTATCGGCATTAAGCGTATCGATAAGCGCCAGCAGTTCGGCCTCGCTGACCGTGCTCGGCAATTCATAGGAGCGGGAGACAAAACCGACATCCTCGCAGGCTTTGCGCTTATTGGCGACGTAGATCTGCGATGCCGGATTTTCCCCGACCAATACCACCGCCAGTCCCGGCGCGCGTTTCCCGACGCTCAGGCGTTGCCGCACCCGCACGGCCACTTCATCCCTGACCTGCTGAGCAATAGTTTTACCATCAATAAGTTTAGCGACCATCAGAATCGGCAATCCATCAGTTTAATCATGCTGAGATGGGGGGTATTTTGGCAGAAGCGTGGCCCGCTGTCAGGCACTGAATGAAATCCTTTTGTTCAGCGAACCACCCGTTGTCATAAAAGCCATTGACTCGACCGGTCCGCTCCGTATAATCCAATCCGCGTTATCCAGCAACTTCCCGCAGTGCGCCCTTAGCTCAGTCGGATAGAGCAACGGCCTTCTAAGCCGTAGGTCACTGGTTCGAATCCAGTAGGGCGTACCATTTGGATTCAAATTGTCTGCTGTGATACGAAACACGCTGCGAATCAATGGACAATACGGGTGCGTGCCGCCACCATAAATTTTGCTTTATACCTGGTAGCGGTTGACCCTTATAGGTTTCCGCATCCCCGCGAGCCACCCCCGATACTGCCCCGCGGTTCAATGAAATCACAGTGCCAGAACCCGTACCGCTATTTTGCGCCATTGATTCTCCCCATTAATAACGGCAAGACTAAATCCAGCCAATGCCACACCGTGGCAATGTATAAAAATTACAGGCAGTCAGCCCACATCAAACTTTCAGCTTCTTGCATGATATCGGGATTATCCCGTCCTGCCGCTAAAGTAACGCTTATGCTTGAAGCCTGCATTCCGATGGCTTGATTTTTTTGTAAAAAACATCTAAAAACATCATGTTGTAATATTTTATTAAACAAAAAGACATGAGTGTTATCCATTTATAGGTGAGCTTATGGATATAATCATTTGATATAAATGTATTTTTAGGTCAGCGGTACTGCGTTTAGGGACGGGTTTTCTTCGGCGCAGAAACTAAAAAATGGGGTATCAACGCGGGTTTGTTAGGAACAGTAAAAGCAATATGCCAGTCTCTGGAATAGGGAGGTAAAATTGTCTGGTAAATCCCGGTGGATAAAATTCATATGTTTTATGTGCCTGATGTCTTGCTTTTCACAAGCATTTGCGAACGATTTGGATCTCTATTCATTAGATACCGCCTCCTTTGCGTATCACATTTATGCCCCGAAGGAGGGGGATAACCAGTACTTTAAGAACCAACTGGTTGCCATAGAAAGAAAAGTGCATAAAAATTCGGATTACAGTTTTTTTGCTGGTACTTTTATCAATAGTGAAAGTAATAGATGCGTATTGCTGGGTATGGGAAAAAACTGGGTAAGGCGCAACCAGTGGAGCTTTGAAGGGCTATACGCCTACGCGGGGGAGTTTGTATTTACGCCCTTTGAGCGTTGTGGCGATGATGGGTTCTACCAGGATATTAAACGGGCAACGGGTATAGGCTTCGCTCCCTATATATATCATGGCGTTAAGTATGATGTGAATAGCCATGTCAGTGTAAGGTCGGGGATTCTTCTGCCTGGTATTGTTATCATGAGCCTACAGTTAAGATTCTAATCGTGATGTTTATCGCGCAGGTTTGGTCGACATCTCCGCGTCATTCAAAATGATGCGGAGGTGTTCATGCGCTGTCCATCGTATCCCAAGATGTTTAATAACCAGGGCTCCCGCCTGAGGTCCGTTTTTTCCGTCGACAACGGCCAAGGCAGGCGGGTTCACCTGCTTTGTCTTGTGCAGGGTGTCCATTCCAGCGACTATTATGACTGGCGGCTACAGCCGCGTTTTTTTATTGGAAAATGTCGATGCGACGGAATAGCCTAATTAAGAAAGGCAAAAGCGTCTCTACGGAAATAACGTAGCGGAAGAGGCTGAATAAGATCCTTTACAATAAATAGGCGACAATGTTAAGCCAAAGAATAAGGCGTTTGCCGTGCTCGAGGCAGACGCTGTCTCCTTTCACCACCCACATAGGTTTTCCTCTTTGCCCATCGGGTTGCCGAGTTCAAAACGCATCCTATACGCAACGGCAACATCACGTTTGCAATAGGTTAACCTTCTACAGAAAACTGCGTTGCCGGTAACGTCTGGCGGCAGATGCACCATCGCGTGCCGCCGGCGAAGACATCGTCTATAATGCCATGGTTTTGATGGTAGGCAGTACAGGATTTTGTGGGTAATATCGTCGGATGTTGCTTGATAATACTGAAAAACCTTTAGGCTTTTAGCCCGTTTGGCGAAACCACTGCGCAGGGCTGTGGCGGCTGTGCTTCACTACCGGCCATAGGTTTTTAACGGCGGTCTGTAAATGATTTTCGGCATGCCAGCCAGCCAGCGGTGCAGCGACAATAAAGATGATTATACTGGTAGCACGACTCTTTTTACTTTGGACACAGCCATGAACAATTATGCACTAATACAAAAGGCCTATGAAGACTATATCATTTCGCGCACACATTATTGGGACCATCTCCATGGCGCTTTACGCGGTTTTGTCCCGGGATTCCTCGACTATTTAGGTATTGAAACAAACCTTTTTTATCTTCCTGATGGGTCTGAAGGAAGTTATATCGCCATCGGCGAGGGGATAAACAAGGAGTTCTTAGTCAAGGACGCCCAAGAATTAAACAAGTCGAAAGAGTTGTCTATCGCTTTTACCATACGCATCGCATTAGAAGACACCAATGATAAAAGCAACAACTCTTATTATTATTTTGCTTGCAAGTTTTTGAAGCGAAATGATAAGTTTTTTTTCTTTTTCACCGATCAAACCATTGGTGAAGTGAATGTGGATGTGAGGGAGGATGAGACCGGGGAGTTTAATCCGGTTTATAAAAAAATAGTAGATAACCTTTTGGATAAGCTGCATACAAGCACCTTAGTATAAAGAAGCGCGTGCCGGAGACTGCGTTATCTTTTCACCCACTCGCGCAGCCGTTGGATGTGCCAATAGAGCGCGGGGATGATAATGATGCCGAGGGCGGTGGCCAACAGCATGCCGCTAAAAACCGTTACCCCGATAATGCGCCGGCTCATCGCGCCGGCGCCGGTTGCCAGCACCAACGGCATGACGCCGAATATAAATGAAATGGCCGTCATCATTACCGCGCGAAAACGTTGGCGGGCGCCGTCCAGGGCCGCGTCGGAAATGCTGGCGCCTTCTTCCCGCCGGGCTTTGGAAAACTCAACGATCAGTATGGCGTTTTTCGCCGCCAGCCCGATCAAAAGCACCAGACCGATCTGGGCGTAGACATCGTTGGCAAAGCCCATGGCAAAAAGCCCCGCCACCGCGCCGGCCATGGCAAACAGCACTGATAACATCACTACCAGCGGAATACTCCAACTTTCATACTGCGCCACCAAGAATAGATAGGCAAAAACCAGTGCGGCGGCGTAGATAAATACCGCCTGCCCGCCGGCATACTGTTCCTGCCAGGACATGCCGCTCCAGGCATAGCCATAACCCGCGGGCAGCGTTTGCCGCACAATCTTTTCCATGACGTTCATCGCCTGGCCCGAGCTTATGCCCTGCGCGGCCGAGCCGTTGACCGTCACCGCCGGAAACTGGTTAAAATTGGCGATAAACGGCGCGCCCAGTACCGGACTCAGACGGACCAGATTTGCCAGCCTCACTAAGGCGCCGCTATCGCTGCGCACGCTGATCTGCCCGATTTGTTCCTGCCGCTGGCGAAAATCCATGTCGTTTTGCAACTGTACGTTAAACATACGGCCGTTATGGGGAAAATCGCCTACGTTCACTCCGCCCATCGCGCTTTGCAGCGTGGTGAAAATGCGGCTCACCGGCACTTGCAGCAGGGCGGCCCGCTCGCGGTCTATACTCAGGCCTACCTCAGGCACCGAGGCGCTGAAGGTGGTAAATACCCGGCTTAGCCGGGGATCCTCGTTGGCGGCCAGGATCACGGCGCCGGCCACCTGTGCCAGCGCCTGCGGTGATTGGCCTTCCAGCGCCTGGATGCGCAAATCGAAGCCGGAGGCGCTGCCCAGGCCGCTGATGGCCGGCGGATTAAACGCCATGATCATCGCCTGGGGTAGGGTGGATAGCTGGGCCTGGATTGTCGGCAACACCTGGTCGACATGCGCGCGTTCGCCCCAGGGTTTCAGCAAGACGAAGGCGAAAGCGGTATTGGGCGCGCCGCCGCCGCTAAGCAGGCTGTAGCCGGTAATTTTAATGACATCCGCGACGGCGGGATTCGCTCGTATCAATTGATATGCCTGGTCCATGACCCGCTGCGTACGGGACAACGAGGCCCCGTCCGGAAGCTGTACGTTAACAAAGAAAAATCCCTGGTCTTCATCAGGCAGGAAAGCGCTGGGCAAGCGGCTATAGCCGAACCAGGTGAGCGCGCCCACCGTCAGTAATATCACCACGCTGATCGCGGCGTGTCGCCCGGTCATCCGGGCGAGGCGGACATAACCGTCGCGAATGGCGTTCAGGCCGCGATTAAAACCGCCAAATATGCCGGTTACCGGCGGTTCGCGCCGTGATAGCAAGACGGCGCACAGTGCCGGGGTGAGGGTGAGGGCGTTGATGCTCGACAAGATGACTGCAGCGGACAGCGTAATGGCGAATTGCCGGTATAGCTCCCCGGTAATGCCGGGCAGGACGGCGATAGGCACAAATACCGCCAGCAGTACCAACGTGGTGGCGATGATGGGACCGGCGATTTGTATCATTGCCTGGCCGGTTGCCGTCGACGGCGTCAGCGTTTCATCCTGCGACATCAGGCGCTCCACGTTTTCCACCACCACAATAGCGTCATCCACCACTACCGTCAGCGCCAGGATAATGGCGAACAAACTGAGGGTGTTGGCGGAGTAACCGAAGATAAACAGCACGGCAAAAGTGCCCAGCAAGGACACCGGTATCGTCAGCGCCACGATAAAGGTCGCACGCAGGCTTTGCAGGAATAAAAAAACCACCGCCAGCACTACCACCAGCGTCAGTCCTAGCGAGATCACGATTTCATCGAGGGTGGCGGTGACCGTGACGGTGGAGTCATATTTAATTTCATAGACCAGGTCCGGCGGGAAGGTGTGCGCCAGCCGCGCCATTTCCGTCCTGACCGCATTGGCCACATTCAGCGCGTTGGAGCCCGGCGCGGCGTACACGCCCATAAAGGCCGCGTCCGTTGAGTTCAGCGCTGAGTTAACCTGGTAATTCTGCGCGCCCAGGTCCACCCGCGCCACATCGCTAAGCCGCACCATGCCGCCTTGGGAATTGGTGCGGATAATGACCTGGGCAAACTGCGCCGCGCCCAGCAGACGTCCCTGGCCGCTGATGGTCAGGGTACGCTGCTGGCCGGAGCTGATGGGCGGCGAGCCGATTTGACCCGCGGCGGCCTGGATATTCTGATCGCGCAAGGCCTGGATGATATCCTGTACGCTGACGTTAAGCGCCTCCATGCGCTGCGGATCCAGCCAGATGCGCATACTGTAATCGCGCGCGCCGAAGATTTGCACGTCGCCGACGCCGTTGATACGGGCGATGGCATCACGGATACGCAGGCTGGTAAAATTACTGACGAACAGATTGTCATGGCTATGCTTAGGCGAAAATACGTTCACGCCCAGCAAAATATTCGAGGAGCGCTTACGTACCGTCACGCCGTTATTATTCACTTCGGCGGGCAGCTGCGCGCTGACCTGGGCAATGCGGTTTTGCACCTCCACCGCCGCCATGTCGGGATCGGTGCCGGTGGCGAAAGTGATATTGAGCTGGTAGCCGCCGCTATTCGCGCTGTTGGATTCCATATAGAGCATATGGCTGACGCCATTGACCTGGGCCTCGATGGGGGAGGCCACGGCTTCGGCCACATCCCGGGCGCTGGCGCCGGGATAAGTGGCGCTGACCGAGACCACCGGCGGCGCGATAGTGGGAAATTGTTCTACCGGTATGACGGTTAAGGCGGTTAGCCCGACAATTGCGGTCACCACCGCGATAACAATAGCGAACTTCGGTCGCCGGATGAAAAAATGCAGCATGGCGCGTCCCTTACCTTGAGGTATCGATTGATGGGGCGGCAAGGGTGGCGTCGACCTCCATGCCAGGCCGTACGCGCTGCAAGCCGTCGACGATAACCCGTTCACCGGCGGTCAATCCTTCTTTAATCTCATATTCCTGCTCAAACTGGCTGCCGGTAACCACCCTACGCACTTCCACCCGCTGGCGGCCGTCGACCACCAGGACAAAAAAACCCTCCCGGTCCTGCTGTAGCGCGGCGATAGGCGCCATGACCACCGGCTGCGCGGGGCCGGCCACCAGCGCGACGTTGACCACGCCCCCGGGCAGCAGCAGATGACGGGGATTGGCAAAACGCGCCCGCACGGTGATGGTGCCGGTCTGGCTGTCAATCTGGTTATCCACCGATTCAAAAACCCCGGGTTCCGCATACTCCTGGCCATTGGCCAATTGCAGGCGGGGGGTATAACCGCTGGCGGACAGATCTTCGGCGTCGCCGGTATGCCGGTAGGCAACGGTGATATAGTCACGTTCATTGATGGCCACCGCCACCCGAATGGGGTCAAGCTGGACGATATGCGCCAGCGCACCGCTCGCCGGGTTGATGAGGCTGCCGGTATTGAAATGACTGTGGCCGATGCGCCCGCCGATGGGCGCAAGGATGCGGGTAAAACCGAGCTGCAGTTCCTGCAGGCGCAGGGTAGCCTGCGCCTGTGACAGCGCCGCGTTGGCGGTGTCCCGCTGCGCCACCGCCGCATCAACATCCGCGCGGCTTACGGATCGCTGTTCCCCCAGGCGCTGTATCCGCGTCAGATTGACCTGGGCGTGCCGCGCGCCGGCATTGGCGCTGTCCACTTGGGCCTGGGCCTGCGCGACCGAGGCCTGGTGCAGGGCGGGATCGATCTCGAATAAGACTTCGCCAGCCGTGACCAATTGTCCGTCGGCGAACTCCCTGCGGGCGATAAACCCTTCGGTGCGGGTCAACACATCCACCGCTTGGATGGCCTCGATGCGCCCCAGGTAATAATGGACGCGCTGCGGCGCCCGTTGCTCAATAATCGCGATGGTAACAGCCGGAGGCGGCGCGGCCGATAACGGCAATATCGTCATGGCGGTGGACAGAAACGCAGCGATATTAAACAACACCACATATTGTTTATTTGACATTATTTCCACACTCATTAATTCATAAGTTATATTTTTGGAAATCGAGATGCTATTCACACTTCACTATTTCATTACACTGGTTATAAAGAGAACGTTAAACTTACCGATAAATAAACGCCGGCTTACCGTTATTACCAATAAAAACTGTTCGCCTGCCGCGGGCGCCGATCAGGTAAAAGGGAATAAGCTTCGCGCTAATCGGTTTTATTGCGCGTCCATAACAATTTTGGCGTTAATCCTTTTCAACATATAGGGATAAAAGGGATTGGACGCGAGCCGCATTAAGGAGTCCAAACCTACTACCAGCACCGCCCTTTCGCCGCGGGCGGCAAACGCGCCCAGACTGATGCCATATTGATCCTTCGGCTGCGGAAAGCGCCCGTAGAGCGAATCGTTCATCGGGAAGGGCAGCGCCACGTGCGAGAGGGAAAAAATATCCGCCGGATACTGAATGCCCAACAGCTCGGTCGACTCTTCCGTCTGGCCGGCGAGCGTAGTGCGCGCCAGCGTATCAAGGCTATCGGAGGAGACATTGGTGACGATGGTGGTGGTATAGCGGCGCGGCGGCGGCGGTAACAGGCGCGACAGCGCCAGGTAGGAGGAGGTGCGGAGCAATGGACCGAAGCTTTCTGCCTGGTTCAAATCGAACAGCACCACTTCGCTGCCGTTCGCGGGCAGATGCTCAAACAGCGCGGTAATCACGGCGCGGGTGCTGACGGTAGAATCCATTACCGACTGGAAAGCCAAGATAGGCGGCAAGGCGTCCAGGCGGTTATTCGCGGCGTCCTGGGTGATCTGCTGCTGTAGCGCGCGTGTCAGCTCAAAGGATTGCCGGCCGCCATTGACCGGAAAAGAGTTATATTTAAACGGGTTAAATTCGGGCACGATACCCAGCCAGGCCGCCTTGGCGAACGCGGGGAACAGGGCCGGCCACCCCGCCACGCCGGCGAAGCGGGCAAAACGGGTTACGCCTATCATGGGCGATAGCAAAATGATCCGTGTTGGTTTCGTCAGGTGCGGATTCTCCAGCGCGTCGAGCGCGTATTTCATGGCCAGCGCTCCGCCGTTGGAAAACCCGACGATATGTAACGGCGCATCGCCGCCTAGCACCCTGGCCTGGCGTACCGCCAGGCGGGTAGCCGCCATCCAGTCTTCCCATCGCACATCGGTCAGCGCGCCGGGCACCGTGCCGTGCGCGGGCATACGGATGCCGATGGCCACAAAACCCTGCCGGCGGTAGCTTTCCGCGATATGGCGCAGGCTATAAGGCGTGTCGGTCAGGCCGTGCAGCAATACCACCGCCCCCTTGGGCGTTCCCTCCGGCATCAATATATAAGAACGGTTCCAGTTAGTGGCAAACCGATCGGGGAAAATCGGGCTGCCGGAAAAATAGCGGTTTAAGGGTGTCTGCTGGCTGATATCCAGTTTATCCGTTACATTTTCCCGCACGGACTGGAAGAGTTTATTCTCGGCGGCGATATAATCGGCCCAGGTCGCCTTATCAATCTCATCGGCGTGCATATCCTGTGGCACGTACGTGTGCCACAGCTGGAGTTCCGGACCGCGTTCGGTCTCATAGATCCTGATGGCAAACGCAGCGAGACCGAGAATAACCGCAACCATGAGCAAACGGACCATCCATCGGCGGAACATGCGCAAAAGCATAATGATAACTCCCTATAAAACGACATCGCCCCGGCAGTGGGGCAGTGGCCGGGTTAGCGTGGTGAAACCGTGACCCTGCCGCCGCCCGAGGCAATGGCGACACGCTGTCCGACAAAAAACTGGCTGGGGCCCTGTGCCTGGGCGACAATAATCGTCGAACCGTCGTCGCGGCGGATTTCAAGCTCTACGCCCGCGCTGCGATTGGCGGCGCTTTGTATCCCCGAGCCTGCCGCCGCTCCGCCTACGGCACCCGCGGCGGTGGCCAGGCCGCGGCCCGATCCGCCGCCGATGGTGTTGCCTAAAAAGCCGCCGATAACGCCGCCGCCGATGGTGCCGGCAGCGTTTTCGCCATTACCGCCCTGTATCGTGATGGGGCGTACGGAAATTAATGTGCCGTAGGTGACGGTATGGATCTGCCTGGCCTGCGCGGCGGTGAAGGTATCGCCGGATGAGGTGCGGTTGGCGGCGCATCCGCTCAGGACCGCCAGGGAGACGGCAATGATGAGTGATATTCTGGTCATTATGCACCTCTGTTATTTTTGACTTTATACGGCATAGGCGAAATTATGCGTAGGGTTATATTCATATTAAATAGTTTTAATAAAGCACGCGTCGTATAGGTTATCCATAATAGACGTTGGCTTTAGTCATGATGGCCAGGCGCCTGCGGTGCTATTCCTAATATAAAATGTTCCGGCAACGGCGAAAAAAGCCAGCCCCCCGTCCATGACAAAGGATGATAATATGGCTGTGTATGCATCAGATTAATTAATAAATAGGATTATGTAATTATTGTTGTCGGCGAGTAATACTCGCGCTTGCCACTATATAAGCATTATTTATTACACGGTTGTGAGATATTGATCATAATAGCGGGTGAGATGCCGCACTATTTTGCCTCGGTCGGCGCCGGGGAGACGGGCGGCGAATATGCCGCTGTCCTTAGCGTTTAAACGCGGGGCCGGGTGTTATCTGTCGCTTGCCGTGGCGGCGGCGATAATTTAGAATCGATCGTTATGAAAACCTTAAAACCCTCTGCAGGCAAGCCGCGCGGCCGGCCGCGCTCTTTTGATCGCGAGGCGGTATTGGATCGGGCGATGCGTCTGTTCTGGCTGCGCGGATATGAGTCCACTTCCATGGCCGAGCTGCTGAAGGTCATGCAGGTTACCACGCCCAGTGTTTATAGTGCTTTCGGCGATAAAGAGCATCTGTTCCTGGAGGCTATCGCACGTTATATCGATGGTCCGGCCCGGTATCAGGCCGAGGCGTTGAAGGAAAAGACCGCGCGGGCGGCGGTTGAACGCATATTGAGCCAGGCGGTTGAGAGTATTGCCGATACCAGTACGCCGCCGGGATGCATGCTGGCCCTCTCGGTTATCAACTGTTCCGCTGCGTCGGAGCCGGTGCGGAAAATCGTTAACGAGGCCCGACAGGAGACGGAGCGCGCGCTGTGCCGGCGCATCGCGCAGGGTATCGCCGAGGGCGACGTCCCGGCGCAGACAGATGCCGGCGCATTGGCCGGCTTTTTTGCCACGGTGCTGTATGGTTTGTCCATTAAGGCCAAGGAGGGTATTTCGGCGCATGAAGCTCGCGCCGTGGTGGATACCGCCATGCGGGCATGGCCGGCAAACCCGCGCTCCCTTTAACAACTTTGCATTGCGTTCGGTGTTGGCGGGCCTAGCGCGCCATGGGGCGCTAGGTCGGGCGAAAACCCCACGCCCGATTCGACCCCATCGGCACGCTCTCCCTTGAACACGTCTGAGTTGAGTTCGGTGTTGGCGGGCCTAGCGCGCCATGGGGCGCTCGGTCGGGCGAAAACCCCACGCCCGATTCGACCCCATCGGCACGCTCTCCCTTGAACACGTCTGAGTTGAGTTCGGTGTTGGCGGGCCTAGCGCGCCATGGGGCGCTCGGTCGGGCGAAAACCCCACGCCCGATTCGACCCCATCGGCACGCTCTCCCTTTAACACGTCTGAGTTGAGTTCGGCGTTGGCGGGCCTAGCGCGCCACGGGGCGCTCGGTCGGGCGAAAACCCCACGCCCGATTCGACCCCATCGGCACGCTCTCCCTTGAACACGTCTGAGTTGAGTTCGGTGTTGGCGGGCCTAGCGCGCCATGGGGCGCTCGGTCGGGCGAAAACCCCACGCCCGATTCGACCCCATCGGCACGCTCTCCCTTTAACACGTCTGAGTTGAGTTCGGCGTTGGCGGGCCTAGCGCGCCACGGGGCGCTCGGTCGGGCGAAAACCCCACGCCCGATTCGACCCCATCGGCACGCTCTCCCTTGAACACGTTTGCATTGCGTTCGGCGTTGGCGGGCCTAGCGCGCCATGGGGCGCTCGGTCGGGCGAAAACCCCACGCCCGATTCGACCCCATCGGCACGCTCTCCCTTGAACACGTCTGAGTTGAGTTCGGTGTTGGCGGGCCTAGCGCGCCATGGGACGTTCGGTCGGGCGAAAACCCCACGCCCGATTCGACCCCATCGGCACGCTCTCCCTTTAACACGTTTGCATTGCGTTCGGTGTTGGCGGGTGTCAGATTTGCGCCTGGCCGCCGTCGACGAACAGTTCGGCGCCATTGACGAAACTTGCCGCATCCGAGGCGAGGAATACTGCCGCCTTGCCGATTTCATCCGGGTGGCCCACTCTTCCCAGGGGCACCAGCGCCGCGAAGCTGTCCACCAGTGCCTGCTGCTGATCGGACTCCACCAGGCCCAGCAATCCCGGTGTTTTGACCGGACCGGGACTTAAGACGTTAACGCGGATATCCTGTCCTTCCAGATCCTGTATCCAGCTGCGGGCAAAATTACGGATGGCGGCTTTTGTCGCGCTATAGACGCTAAAGTTTTTCCCACCGATAGCAGAGGTGGTTGAGCCGGTAAGGATCACCGACGCGCCTTTTGCCAGCAGGGGCAACGATTTTTGTACGGTAAATAGCACCCCTTTCACGTTGATATTGAACGTGCGATCGTAGTGTTCTTCGGTAATATCGGCCAGCCCGAGTAGCTCACCGCCGCCGGCGTTAGCGACCACGATATCCAAGTGTCCCTTGTGTTCCTTGATGCGGGCGAAAAGGTTATCAAGCGCGCCGAGGTCGGCGACGTCGGCCTGGATGCCGAAGGCGTTAGAACCCAGTTCGGCCAAGGCGTCATCCAGCTGCGCCTGGCGGCGCGCGGTGATAAAGACAAACGCGCCTTCATTGATAAACTGCCTGGCAATGCCCAGTCCGATTCCGGTGCTGCCGCCCGTGACCAACGCTATCTTACCTTGGAGTGATTGACTCATGCTGTCACCTTGGTTGTAAGTTAAGGGAAAATCCCGGTTGTGGTTCCGTATAAGGAGATACTTTAATTTCGTAATTAACGTTACGAAATTAAAGGGTGGGAATGTGCACGTCAAGGCTTTTCATATCAAATGTTATGAAATTAGTGAGAATGCTTTGTTAAATAATGAGCAACCCTTCCCGGCCATAACGGCGGTAGGCGCTAACGAGGAAAGGGCGTCAGACGGCGGGAGAATGATGGGGCGCCGCCTGTGTCAGTACGGTGGCGCAATCGATGATAGCCGTTAACTTTTGGTTTCCCGGGTGACCCAGCCGGCAATTTCCTGGTAGGGAACGAACATCGTCTGATTCCGCTTGGGATGCGTCGCGGTGAAAACCCCGACTATCGCGCCATCCTGTGCATAAACCGGACCGCCGCTCATTCCCGGCACGCCGCCGGCGTCGCTCAGGCCGACCAGGCAACTGGTGCCGGGTTTATCCCACCAGCCGAATTCCTTTAACACGCCGCTTGAAGAGGTTGGCATCGCGGTATAGGCGTTGTACCCATAGAGTCTGAGTTTATCGCCTTTGCCCGCCGTCTCAAGCTTGGGCAAGGCGCGTCCGGTATTATCGTGGTAGATAATGGCCACATCACACAGAGGGTTGTAAGCCTTTACCTTGACCATCATCATCTTCGCTACATGTCCGGCGGTCAGGCTGTACTTCGCGGTGAGGGGAAAGCTGGAGCCGATGGCTCCCGCCAGGACGGGAATGCCGATAAAATGGAAGTCCGCTTTATTTTCCGCGGTCTGATCAACTTTGTAATGGCCGACACCGGTACATGCCGATAACAACAAAGGAAATAAAGTAAAAAGAATGTTAATTTTCATCGTTGCCGCTTCATCATTGTTCTGGTGATAAAATTGATCGGCGAATTGATCAAGCCTGGCTAATATGTCTTGCCAGTAGGATTAACGGCTTAAGGTGAGAATTCTTTAGCCTGAAAATCGTAATTATTATTTTTTTATATTGGCGTCATAAAAAATGATGGCGATAGCGTATAAAGAATAAATAAAAAAATTAACTTAAGTCAAATAATCAAATCATAAAGTCCTGTCGCGCCTTCTTATCGCTGCCATAGGAAATTTAATCTATGCCAAAAAGTGTAATATTATGATTTAAATGACTTTTAAGTGAAGATGCCAATGATGAAAATCATTCTATGCTGGAATAATAAAGACGTTGCCATCGCTGGTTACGGATAGTGCGAAAAAACATGCCGGGGATAACGTTAATAACATTTCACAGGAAAAGGCGGCAAGGTGAAAATTAATATTCCCGTAGTGGATAGGTTAAATCGGCAGTGGCTAATGCTGAATAAAGTCAAATTTTTTCTCTATCTGCGGGAGTTTATTCCCAATTGGTTATCACAATGATAATCGCTTCACCCTTCTTTTTTATCGGGTGGAGACTTCAGTAACAAGGGGATTGGCAACGGGATTAACCGGCCATATCAAATAGTGTTTAGGCGGAGTTAAGGACGGGAAGGCTAAGATTTTTGTTTTAAGGTGAGACCAAGGTGATAAATAAAAAATCTTTCGCGGGCCGGTCCCTGGCGGTGGCGTTGATGCTCTCCGGCTGCGCCGACAGGGCGGGGATAACCGATCGCGGCCGTTATGGAGTCGATACGTCTATCGCGTCGTCAAGCCAGGATGAGAGAGTGCGCTATCTGGTTATGCATTATACCGCCGTTGATGATGGGGCGTCGCTGGCTTTGCTGACCCGGGGCACGGCAAGCGCGCATTATCTGGTTTCGTCCGCCCCCCCGCTGATCAACGGCAAGGCGGTGGCGCAGCAGCTGGTGCCGGAGGACAAGCGCGCCTGGCATGCAGGGATAAGCGAATGGAACGGGCGTAGCAATCTTAACGATACCTCTATCGGTATCGAAATCGTCAATCCGGGTTTCACCGAATCGGCCGCGGGGAAGCGTTGGTATCCCTACGCCCCCGAACAGGTCGAGCTGGTGGCGCGTTTGGCTGAAGATATTATCCGGCGCTACCAGATACGCCCCGATAACGTGGTGGGGCATAGCGATATCGCACCGCTGAGGAAAACCGATCCCGGCCCGCTGTTCCCCTGGGCCCAACTGGCCGAGCGCGGCATCGGCGCCTGGCCAGATAAACACGTAGTGGATAAATATCTGGCGGGCAGGGCGCCGGAAGCTGACGCGCCGGTGGCTAACATCCAGCGCGCCTTAATTAAATACGGTTACAGCCTGCCGCTCCATGGCAAGGCCGATGAGGAAACCATCCGGGTTATCAGCGCATTCCAGATGCATTTCCGCCCCGCAAATTTTTCCGGTCGGGCGGACGCTGAAACCGAGGCCATTGCCCTGGCCTTACTGGAAAAATACCGTGCATAATTATCCTGCCCCGTCCGTTAGTCCAGCCCGGGCGGGGATACAGCATGCGCAGGCACAGTGCAGGCGACGGGTAAATGCTTTCATCTTGTCCCCTGCAGCGGCGGATCAGCCGCCTTATCGGCATAATTCTGCGCGATACTTACACAATCACTCACACAAACGGTGTGTAATCAGGTAAAATAGAATGTTGTTTCAGGCGAAAAATGAAAATGCGGAGGTATACCTGTCATGAATTCGAGTAATCAGCAACCTATCGAAACCAACACCAAACCCATCACCACAACGTTGTCAGGCGTCATTACCAAGTCCCCGAGCCGTATCAAAGGCAACACCGGCCGCCCTATGGTAAAAGCGACCATCCTGGCGGAAAGCGATAAGCGCAGCTCGTATCCCCTCACCGTGGTCGGCTTCGACATCATGGCGCTGGAACTGATGGCGCATTTACGTGGGGAACGTCTGACCATTACCGGACGCATGGAGTGGAACGGCGGTTATTCCATCGTCGCGGATCAAATTATCGCCGTCTGATGAACTACCCCTTCGGGGGCACTTCTTCAGGTCTGGTAGTCAGTGCTGTTGTCCCTACTGCGTTTGTTTATCCTGCAGCAACCTTCAGGCTTTCAACTAAAAAAAGTGTTCACCGCCACAGCGAAAGAGGCCGTTTGGCCACGAGCGTTCTGTTATCCCGTGGCGTGCGATAAATTATTTTTAGCTTGCTTATTAATGATTTGCACGGCTTCGTTTCGGTGTATTTAGCATATATATTCATTTATGCAACATTTAGTGGTTGAAAAATTAATAATAGAAAAAGTGCTTGCTATCACCATCGCACTATGTGTAAATAGCGTCATCGGTTTGTAGTACAGACCTATTTATGAATGTCATTTTAGTAAAGTTGTTCCGGTAAAGACGATATTTCAAGATACCGTATCTCCGAGGAATTTCCTTCTCTAGTGCTCCCATAAGTAAATCCTGACAAGCAGACCACAATCGCCTTATGGCGGCCCTATTAAAAGGAAACAACAATGTCTAATAAAATGACCGGTTCAGTAAAATGGTTTGATGCTGGTAAAGGTTTTGGTTTCATCACCCCTGCTGACGGTAGCAAAGATGTGTTCGTTCACTTCTCTGCAATCCAGAGCAATGATTTCAAAACCCTGGACGAAGGCCAACAGGTCGAGTTCAACATCGAACAAGGCCAGAAAGGCCCGTCTGCAACTAACGTCGTTGCGCTGTAATATACAGCTGAGGCTGTGGTAAGGTTCTTGCGATAGCGATGATGGCCCAGGCCGGAGCAGTCAAGTAACCCTAACCCAACCCAAAGATTCCGAACCCCGACTCTGTCGGGGTTTTTTTATGTCTTCGCGAATTTTAATGCTAAAATTCCGCTTCGACTTAATAAGGATATGGGTATGACGAAAAATTGTGTCTGGGGTCTGCTGGCATTGACCCTGAGCGGGTGCGCCGGTTATACCGACTATCCCTCTGCGGCCAAAACCGCCGCGCCTGCGGACGTGGCCGGCGTGTGGATGACCACCGGGCCGCAAAAGGAGCTGGCCGATCCGGCCGCCATCGCCACTTTTATCGTGACCCGGTCGGGCGACACCCTTGATTGCCGTCAATGGCAGCGCACCATCGCGCGGCGGGGCAAGCTGACCTGGCGCGGCGACAATCTGTACAACGTCAATGTCAAGAACGAGTACAGCACGGTGACCGTAAACGACGGCGTCATGAAATTCAGCCGCTTAACGCTGCATCGCGTGCAAAAGCCGACCGTTGAATGCCAGGCCTTTGTGGTTTATCACGATGGCGACTATGCCTTTGCCGATGAGGCCGTCGCCAAGCCGCAGCCGGCTAAGACCCATAAGAAGGCCAGCGGCGTGGAAAGACGGCAAAAATAGTCATCGGCGGCTATGGCTTCCCATAGCGCCGATGCAGGCGTTATGGCGCGCTAATGCTGCAGCCGGCGTGCGGGTTCTTAACCCGCACGCCCTAATGCCACTGCTTCAACACCCCGGCGCGCCGCCGGTTCCGGCCCTTTTTGCATCCCATCTTCCTTAAGGCCATTCAACCAAGGGTGATCACCAGCTTGCCCGTGGCATGTCCTGCGGCGCTGCGTTTATATGCGTCTGCGGCTTCTTCAAGCGGGAACGTCTTATCCAGAGGCATGCGGAACACGCCTTCCGTATACAGCCGCGCCGCTTCGGACAAGACCCGTTCAGGATGGTTCTGTGGCGCGAAAGATCCCTGCGCCCCGTGCAGCGGCGCGGTGGCATCAACAATGGACAGAACGCGGGAAGGATCGCCGACCAGCGCGAGAAGCGTGGGAAGGATGCCCGGGCCGGCCAGATCGAGTGCGGCATTGACGCCGGCCGGCGCGATGTGGCCGATTCTTTCAACCAGGCCCGGGCCATAGGTTGTCGGGACGGCGCCGAGCCCGCGCAGGTATTCATGCTTCGGGGCGCTCGCGGTGCCAATGACGATGATCCCGCGGTAACGCGCGAATTGGATTACCGCGGAACCAACGCCACCGGCCGCTCCGTTTACCAGCAGCGTTTCGCCGGCCTTCACGCCAATCTGCGCAAGAATGCGCGTCGCGGTTTCGACCACCACCGGGAAACCACCCGCCTGCGCGAACGGCAGGCCGTCGGGCTTGTGGGCCCAATGGGTCAGAACCGCGTATTGCGCCGCCGTGTTAATGCCGTAGCCGAAGACGGCATCGCCAAGGCTAACGTCGGTACTGCCTTCGCCGACTTCATCCACCACGCCCGCGCCCTCGACACCGATGCCCGAAGGCAGCGCAATAGGCCGGCCGCGCCAGCAGCCGGCCCGAAGCTTCATGCCGTCCGAAGGGTTGACGCCGGCGGCCCGGACGGCAATCCGCACCTGGCCAGGACCGGCGTGGGGTTCGTTAATATCCGCCACCTGCAGGACTTCGGGACCGCCGTATGCGCTGAATTGCACTGCTTTCATAGAAAACTCCCCTGGAAAAACGCAAGGCGCGGCCTTGGGTATGTGCGTTGACGGTAAAAAAGCCTGGCAGCACCAGACGGATTTGCGTACGCAGGTCTGTGGCGCTTTTGGCAATGTGCGGTCGCCTGGCGTGCGCGTGATTCCCTGGCGGACGCGCGGGTTACACCTCTCTGTCGGTATTTTATATACTCAGTATAAATAAATACTGAGTATATATAAAGGCCCGTGCAAAAATCACCCCGGCCGGGGTTTCTGGCCAGCAACCGTAAACGGTCTCCCATAGTGCAAACCAGGGCCGTGTCGAGGTGGCTAAAATTTAAATTTGAATAAAATTATTTAAAGTCAATAAATTATAATAATGGCATTCAAATTGCTTCCACGAAGGAGGGCTTGCCAATAAAAGGACATTACGATGAAAGCGATTATCATTGGTGCGGGGATGGGGGGCGCCAGCGCGGGCATCGCGCTGCGCAATGTCGGCTATCAAACCGAAATCTATGAAGCGGTCACGGATATCAAGCCGGTGGGGGCGGCCATTTCCATTTGGCCTAATGGTGTTAAATGTCTGAATTTTTTGGGTCTTGGCCCACAGATAAAAGCCCTTGGCGGCGATATGGCCACTATGGCATACGCGGATTATCGTACCGGGCGAATCCTGACCCGTTTTCCCCTGCGCCCGCTGGTGGAGCGCGTCGGTGAGTTCCCGTATCCCACCGCCCGTGCCGAGCTGCAAGCCATGTTATTGGATGAATTCGGCCGCGAGCGCGTCTTTCTCAATAAACGCCTGACGCGCATTGAGGATAATGGCTCCCAGGTAACGGCATGGTTTGCGGACGGCAGCGCCGCTATCGGCGATCTGCTTATCGGTGCTGATGGCACCCACTCTCTGGCGCGGGATTATGTGCTGGGCCACCGGGTGGCGCGGCGCTATGCGGGCTACGTCAACTGGAACGGCCTGGTAGCCGTCGACGAGGACATCGCGCCGGCTAACCAATGGACCACGTTTGTCGGCCAGGGCAAGCGGGTATCGCTGATGCCGGTGGCGGGCCGGCGCTTTTATTATTTTTTTGACGTGCCGCTGCCAAAAGGGCTGGAACAGGAGCGCGGCCGGGCGCGGGAAGCTTTACGCGAGTATTTTGCCGGCTGGTGCGCGCCAGTGCAGCGGCTGATAACGCAGCTGGATCCCTTGGGCGTCAACCGGGTGGAAATCCATGATATCGAGCCGTTCAGCACCTTTACGCGCGGTCGGGTGGCCCTGCTGGGCGACGCGGCCCATAGCACCACGCCTGACATCGGGCAGGGAGGCTGCGCGGCGATGGAAGACGCCGTGGTGCTGGCGCTGGCGCTGCGCACGCATTCTCTGGGCATTGAAGATGCCCTGCTGCGCTACCAGGAAAAGCGGGTGGAGCGGGTCAGGTCGCTGGTGCTGAAAGCCCGCAAGCGGTGCGATATTACCCATGGCAAAGATCCCCAGGCCACCCGCCGCTGGTATCAAGATCTGGAAAATGAAACCGGGGAAAATATTCTTACCGGCCTGGCCGACACCATCTTAGGCGGACCGCTGTAGGGGCAGGGGGCTTGCCGTGACGGTCTGAGGCGGAAAACCGTGGCGACTGAATGTCGGTTTTTCGCCTGTAATCGTTATCAATTATGTCCGGCCAGGCGGGACGGGAAGATAACCTATTGTCATTTTTGGTAAATCCGCCGCCGGCGTATGGTAATATATCTGCAGAATCGCTAGGCTGGGCAGCCTAAGAAAATAAGCGCCTTTTATCGTTACCTCCTGTGCGGATGTCTGATGACTGAGAATACCTGTTTTGGTTTGCCCGCGCGCTTGGTGGGATGCTTAAGGTCGCCGTCAATGCCGCTCTTCGCCTCCTTTAGCAATAAACCATGAGATCTTCGCGCTGATAGCATCCGGCGATTATTGGCTTAACGATCAGGACCAGGATTGATGGAGCGCCTTGAATGGTGTTCCCAACAACTTTATGAAGAATCAATGAAATGGCATACCCGCAAAAATTTTCGCTTTCGCTCCTCCACCCGCGTTACTGGCTGACCTGGTTCGGCCTGGGAGTGCTTTTCCTGTTGGTGCAGCTGCCTTATCCGGTGTTGCATACCCTGGGCGGCTGGCTTGGCCGTTTATCGATGCCATTCCTAAAACGCCGGGCCGCGATTACGCGCCGTAACCTGGAACTCTGTTTTCCCAATATGGATAAGCAGAAGCTCGAGCGGACTATCATCAATAATTTCACCTCCGCCGGCATGGGCTTAATGGAAACCGGCATGGCCTGGTTCTGGTCGGATGCCCGCGTTAAACGCTGGTTTGACGTCTTCGGCCTGCACAATCTGCAGCGGGCGAACGAACATAACCAGGGGGTTATGGTCATCGGCATCCATTTTATGTCCCTTGAGCTGGGCGGACGCGCCATGGGGCTGTGCCAGCCGATGATGGCCATGTACCGTCCCCATAATAATAAAGCCATGGAACTGGTACAAACCTGGGGCAGGATGCGGTCCAACAAGGCGATGCTGGACCGCAAGGATTTACGCGGCATGGTCCATTCGCTCAAGCAGGGCGAAACGGTCTGGTTTGCTCCCGATCAGGATTATGGCCCGCGCGGCAGTATTTTTGCCCCTTTCTTCGCGGTTGACCAGGCGGCTACAACCCGCGGCACCTATACGCTGGCCCGGCTGGCACAGCCGAAGCTGGTGCCGGTGGTGCTGATCCGTAAAAAGAACGGTAAGGGGTACCGTCTGCTGATCCAGCCGCAGCTGGAAAATTATCCGCTGGACGATGAAATGGCCGCAACCTGCTATATGAATAAAATCGTCGAACAGGAAATCATGCGCGCGCCTGACCAATACCTCTGGATGCACCGTCGCTTTAAGACGCGTCCGTTGGGCGAATTGTCCCTCTATATATAAGTGCGGCGTGGCCGGGCACGGCGTCAGTTTTGCCTCCCGGCCGGTGACGCAGGCCGATCGTTTGAAATAACGCCAATTCACCTCTTTTATCCTGCCATCGCGCCCTGCGGATGTTCTTATACTAGCGGCTTTAATATCATGAGTTCATGGATCCGCGAAAATGCATATTACGCACTATAGGGCCTGGGCAATGGTTTTCCTATTCAGCGCGCTATTCTGGATGACGATGATAAGCGCAATTTATTTGTTGCTTAAAAGTTAATTTTTGTAGAGCAAAAGCGATAATTGTTGCCGAGAAGGCGGTGTTGACGACAATATGCTGCGGCGACAGTGAGATGGCTTCTTTTAGGATTAATCCTAAAATATAGTCCGGATCCATTGTAAGCGCCAAGAGTGCGAAATCAGTGCCAAAATACTAAAATTTATTTTATAAGTACGCTGAAAAGACTCGTTTTTTTGTGTTTATCCCGGCTGGGGACCCGTAGGCGGGTGATAAGAAAACCGCGGTGTATTAATTTTTGTTACCAATATTACAAAAAATTACCAGTACACCTGCCGTGTCGATTCGTTACACTATCAGCCTTTCGTTACTCGCTGGTTTAAAAACCTCAAAATCATTTGATAGGTAAATTATGTTACGCAATGGCCGCTCTCGGGCAGTATGGCTTCTGACTATCCTGGGAATGTCCCTGGCTAGTTTTTCGACTTTTGCTGATACGGATATCTTTACCGCGCTGGACGATCCTTCCACTGCGAAAAAAAGTTTCGACGGCAATCTTCAAGCCGGCTACAACGCGCAGTCCGGCAACTCCACCAGTTCTTCACTGGCGGCAAGCAGCACCATGACCTGGTTCCAGCCGACCAATGCCTACAGTATCTGGGCCGAAGCGGCAAATAACTCAACCGATGATGAACGCTCTTCGGAAAAGTATCAGGCCGGTGCGCGTGCGCGTCATAATTTGGATGATGATAATTTCCTGTTTACGCAGGGCAGCTGGTTAAGCGATCGTTTCAACGGTTATCGCTCGCGTTCAACCCTGACCGCGGGTTATGGCCGGCAGGTCTTGAACGGACCGGTCAGCCACCTGCGGTTGGAAGCGGGTCCCGGCGTAAGGCACGATGAATTCCAGGGCGGCGGTCGCCAGACCAAGGCATTGGCCTACGGTGCGGCATCTTATGCTTATCAGCTGACCGACAGCACGCAATTTATCCAGGGCGTTTCCATTCTTGGTAACGAGGATATCACGGCGAATTCCGAAACCGGGCTGAGCGTGGCCATCAATAGCCATTTTGCGTTGAAGATGACCTATGATGTCACTTATAACAGCACCACGCCGGATAGCGCGCCGAAACACACCGATACCAAGACGGCGGTTTCCCTGGTTTATAATATGCAATAGCAGGCTGATGCCTGGTTAAAATCTTATTTTACTATTTCTTGTCACGTTTTAGCGATCTTAAGCTGGACAAAGGGCTTGCCACTTGCTGTACTACTACCCGACACAGAGTTTGTGTCTATCATTTATTGAAAGGTAAGTTTGATGTCTAAGATTAAAGGTAGCGTTAAGTGGTTCAATGAATCTAAAGGATTCGGTTTCATTACTCCTGAAGATGGCAGTAAAGACGTGTTTGTTCATTTCTCCGCCATCCAGAGTAATGGTTTCAAAACGCTGGCCGAAGGCCAACGCGTTGAATTTGAAATCACTAACGGCGCCAAAGGCCCATCGGCTGCTGACGTTACAGCTATTTAAGATAGCCAGTATTCTGAAAAACCCGCTTAATGCGGGTTTTTTTTATGCCTGAAATCCCGTAATCGCCGAACTGAGCGACAAGGTGTTAAAGGGAAAGCGGCCCATGGCACGGTAGGCCCGCCAACACCGAACGCAATGCAGGCGTGTTCAAGGGAGAGCGTGCCGATGGGGTTGAATCGGGCGTGGGGTTTTCGCCCGACCGAGCGCTCCATGGCACGGTAGGCCCGCCAACACCGAACGCAATGCAGGCGTGTTAAAGGGAAAGCGTGCCGATGGGGCCGAATCGGGCGTGGGGTTTTCGCCCGACCGAGCGCCCCATGGCACGGCAGGCCCGCCAACACAGAACGCAATGCAGCCGTGTTCAAGGGAGAGCGTGCCAATGGGGTTGAATCGGGCGTGGTTTTCCCGCCCGACCGAGGCCCCATGGCGCCGGTAGGCCCGCTAACACAAATCCTGCAACGAGCGTGTCAAAGGGAGAGTGTGCCACCTTATAACGGCACCGGCGGGCCGAACAGATTCACCAATCCCACCGCCAACAACGTCATGGCAAGCGAACCGACCAGATTCAGCAGAATATTCACCCCCGCCCAAAGCATCTGCCCGGTCATCATCAGGGTAACCACTTCCGCCGAAAAGGTAGAAAAAGTGGTCAGGCCGCCGCAAAAGCCGGTGGTGATAAACAGTTTCCAGAACGGGTCGATATGAGTGAGACGGAGAAACAACGCCATAAACAGGCCGATGATAAAGGCGCCGACCAAGTTAACCGCCAAGGTGCCGACAGGAATGGCAAAACCGCTGCCGCTGAGCTTCAGGCTGAGCCACCAGCGCAATACGCTGCCGATCCCCCCACCAATAAACACGGCTGATAAAAGGGTAAACATAAGAACCTTTTTAATTAATTTAAGGAATGAAAAACTCAGCAGGGCGAACACAATGACTACGTCCCCCAACCCGAGCAGGTAAACGTAGACATCATCAGCCAAAAACGGCGGTTAAAGGAGGAATGTCATCTCCTGGCGCGATTATACATTACTTTCCTTTACTGAACAGTATTGTCGTCGCCATGGCGGCAGGCCAACTGAATGGCATCGGCCACCAGCTCGACCCGATCGGCTTCCAGCAGGGACGTCGATACCCGGATAAAGCGACTGGGTCCGATACTATGCCGTTTGCCGGGCATCACCGCGATACCGTGAGCCGCCAGCGTCACCAGGGCATATTGCTCCGACGGCACCGGGATCTGGATGCTCAGCCCGTCCCGATCCGGCAACACCACCCCACGCTGCGCCAGCGCGCGCAACAGCGCCCGGCGGCGCTGGGCATAACAATGCCGGGCGGCGGCAAGCGTCTGCTGGGTAATGCCATCTGCCATCATCCAGGCCACCGCTTCCTGCAATATCCTGCTGGTCCAGCTGGCGCCGAAGTTACGTACCGACTGAATACGCCGGATGATATCACTGGAAGCGGAGATAACCGCCAGCCGCAAATCCGGGCCATAGGCTTTGGAAAATGAACGTACATGCACGGTACGCTGCGGGTAAATATTGCCCAGGCTGTGGACCGGATGCGCGGACAGCTCGCCGATGCCGTCATCCTCAATTATCAGCGTCGCGCGGGCGCGCAGTAAATGCGCCATATCGTCGGCGCGCTGCCGGCTAACCGTATGGCCGGTTGTGGAATGGGTGCGCGGTTGGTAGATAAAAGCTACCGGACTACGCCTGAGCGCCGCCTCAAGCCCCGCGGGGGTAGGGCCTTGCCCATCGCAGGGGACGGCGATAATGTCCGCGCCCACATTATCCAGCATATCCAGCAACCGCGTGGCGGTGGGATCTTCAATCGCCACCGTGGCGCCGGGCATAATCAGGGTTTGCAATGTTTGGTACATGGCGTCAAAACCGCCGTCCGCCGCGAGGTAGGCCTCGGCGGGATAGGGCCAGCGCGGCGCGATGGCCTGTTGCAATACCTGGCTTATCGGTTCGCGCCGGTAGCTGTTGAGGTTTATCGCCCTCCCGCCGCGCAGCAGCGCCTCGCGCAGATCCGGCAAATAGGCCGGATCGGGCGCGGCCAGGGTCAGGTCGGCCATGATATTGTCGCCGAAATTGCCGATGGCCTCGAACCGCACCGGCCGCGGCGTGACGATATTGCCGCACACCCATACGCCGTTGCGCCCGGCGCCGGCGATGACTTTTTGCCGCCGCAGCTGCCCCCAGGCGGCGGATACGGTTGCCGGGCTGACATCCAGCAGGCCGGCCAGTTCGCGCACCGCCGGCAGCTGTACGCCTACGGCAATGGCGCCGCTGCCGATAAGCGCCGCGGTCGCCAGCGCAATACCTTTAATCGTCCGATCCTGGATGCGTTCGGCCAGCCAGCCGGCCTCAAGAGCATTATCCATAAGAATAAACTTTGTACAGTAACAAAGTTAACATTGTACATTGAACAAAGTGGTTTTAGTATCGAAATTAATCAATCGAAACCAAAATGGTCTACAACTGTTAATGTCCGGTAAAAGAAAGCACGCCGGCATGGGGGAACAACGTGGCATACACTATCAGGCTGGCGGTCAGGGACTGGGATTATTTTACTCCCCTGGCATTGGGCGATCTCAGGCCGCAAGGTTTTTCCCTGGAAATCCATCGCGTGGGCACGCTGGTGGACTCCATCGCCACCAGCGCCGACTTTGACGCAGGCGAAGTCTCGTTCAGCCGGTATGCCCAGGCGGTCGCCCGCGGCGATAATTCCCTGCTGGCGCTGCCGCACTTCCTGATGCGCGGGTTCCGGCAACGCTGCATCATCACCACCAAGACCAGCCCGCTGACCACCCTCGGACAACTGCGCGGCAAACGTATCGGGCTGACCGGCTGGCAGGATTCCGGCAATACCTGGACCCGTACCCTGCTGAAGCGCGAAGGGGTGGGTATCGATGACGCCACCTGGTATGTGGGCCGTTTGACAGACGATCATCCTGTGGTCGACCGCCTGGCCGGCTTCGGCCGCACGGGGCGTATCGAGGCCGCGCCCGGGGAGCGGCCGCTGCTGACCTTATTACGGGCGGGGGAGCTGGACGCGGTATTCACTCCCTTTATGCCGAACGGATTTTTTTCCCCCGCCTCGGATCTGCGCCAGTTGCAGGAGGATTTTCGCCAGGCGGAACTCGATTATTTTAACGCGGTGGGGTATATCCCGGGAATCCATGTGCTGGGCATCAAGCCGGCGCTGGCGCAAGCCCATCCGGAGCTGCCCCAGGCGCTGAGCGATATCATTACGCAGTCGGCCCGTCTGTGGCACGACAAGCGGGTCAAGTATGCCGATACCACGCCCTGGCTGATGGACGATCTGGCGCGTACCGCACGCGACCTGCCGGCGGACTGGAATCGAAACGGTTTTGACGCCAACCAGCGGATGGTGGCGGACTTTGCCGCTGAGCTTTTTGAGCAGGGACTGACGTCACGTTGCCTTACGCCGACGGAACTCTTTCCTTACCCATTATCATAATCTGCAGGAGGACGGACAATGAAAGTCGCATTAGGACAATTTGCAGTGAGCCGGGAATGGGAAACCAATTTAGCAACCTGCCTCGACCTGATGGACCGCGCTCTGGCGGGCGGCGCGGATTTGCTGGTGCTGCCCGAGGGCATCCTGGCGCGGGATATCGCCGACCCGGATTTAGTGCTCAAGTCGGCCCAGCCGCTGGACGGGCCGTTTGTCAGCAAGTTGTGCGCCGCCAGCCGGGGCACCCAGCTTACCACCATGATGAGCGTGCACACGCCCACCGGCGACGGGCATGCGTTTAATGTACTGATCGCTATTCGCCACGGCGAAATTATCGCCCGCTATCGCAAACTGCATCTTTACGACGCGTTTGCCGTGCAGGAATCGAAAAACGTCACGCCCGGCAGCGAGGTGCCGCCGCTGGTGGACGTGGCGGGCATGAAAGTAGGGCTGATGACCTGCTATGACGTGCGCTTTCCCGAACTGGCGCGCCGGCTGGCGCTGGATGGCGCCCAGGTGCTGGTGCTGCCTGCCGCCTGGGTCAAGGGGCCGCTGAAGGAAATGCACTGGGAGGTGCTGGTCACCGCGCGGGCATTGGAGAACACCTGTTATATGGTGGCGGTGGGAGAATGCGGCGAGCGCAACATCGGCAACAGCATGGTCGTCGATCCGCTGGGCGTTGCCATTGCCCATGCCGCCGAAGCGCCGGCGCTGGTGTTCGCCGAGCTGGATGCCGAGCGGGTCGCCCACGCGCGGCGGGTATTGCCGGTGCTGGAAAACCGCTGTTTCGCCGCGCCGCAGCTGCGCGAGCGCTAAGACGCGAGCTGCAATCATCAATAGGTTATCGACATCAGGGGAAATGCAATGAATGTAATGAAAAAACGGCTGGTTGCCCTGTTCTGCCTGGCGCTGTCGGGCGGCGCGCTGGCGGATGACGCGCTGCCGGTGCAGGCGCTGGATACCGCGCTGCACGCTAAGTTACCCCAGGATATCCAGCAGTCGGGCCGGATTATATCCGTTAATAACGGATCGTTCCCTCCCTATGAGATTGCCACCAGCACCCATTCCCTGGACGGCGCCAGCGCCGATTTAGCCCAGGCGCTGGGGCAGCTGCTGGGCGTTAAGATCGAACACGCGTCGGTCAGCGGTCTGTCCGGCGTGTTGAGCGGCATTAATTCCGGCCGCTACCAGATGGCTATCGGCCCGGTCGGCGATTTTCCCGACCGGGAACAGAAAAATGATTTTATCGATTTTGTGCAGGAATTCGTGGTGTTCGCCGTGCCTAAGGGCAATCCGGCCACCATCAACGGCCTGATTGATACCTGCGGCAAGCGCATCGCGGTCATGGCGGCCGGTTCAGCCGAGCAGGTCATCCGCAAACAGTCCGCCACCTGCGTCGCGGCGGGCAAGGCGCCGGTGACCGTCGCCTCCTTTACCGATCAGCCCACGTCGGTGCTGGCGGTGCGTTCCGGCCGGGTCGACGCCTTTTTCTCCTCCCAGGCGCCCCTGACCTATTTTGTGGCGCAAACCAACGGGCAGTTGGAATTAAGCGGACAGGGTAAAGCCAATGGCTTTGGCGATCTGTTCCAGGGGTCGGTAGTGCCGAAGGATTCGCCGTTCGGCGCGGTGGTGCTGGAAGCCTATCAAAAATTGTTTGCCAACGGCACCTATGCCGCCATCATGAAAAAATGGCATCTACAGGACAATATGCTCAAGGCGCCGGGCCGTAACCTGGCCAGCAATCCAGGTGCGAAACCATGACCGGACGTGCTACCGATGCCACGCCGACGCCCGCGGACACCGAGCGCGACGTGCGTTATGCGCGTCCGCCGGGGCGGCTGGGCCATATAGTGTTATGGGTAGTGGTGTTGTTGATTGCCGCCGATGTGGTCTGGGTGGTCGCCAACAACAAAAACTTTGAATGGCACGTGGTCAGGGCCTGGTTTACCGAGGCGTCGGTGCTGCGCGGTCTGGGCGTGACCCTGGGCCTGACGGTGATCTCCATGGTGCTCGGGGTGCTGCTCGGGCTGCTGCTGGCGGTGGCCCGTCTGTCCGATCACCGGCTGTTGCGCGGGCTGGCGGGCCTGTATATTTGGTTCTTCCGCGGCACGCCGCTGCTGGTGCAACTGATTTTTTGGTACAACATGTCGACGCTGTTCCCGCATGTGACCCTCGGGTTGCCGTTTGTCGGCCCGGTATACGCCAGCTGGAACACCAACGATCTCATTACTCCCCTTACCGCCGCCATTGCCGGCCTGGCGCTCAACGAGGCCGCCTATATGGCGGAGATTATTCGCGCCGGGCTGCTGTCGGTGGATACCGGCCAAGTGGAAACCACCCAGGCGTTCGGCATGAGCCGCAGCCGGGCGTTGCGGCGCATTATTATCCCCCAGGCCATGCGGTCGATTATTCCCCCCACCGGCAACCAGCTGATCAGCATGATTAAAGCCACGTCGCTGGTGAGTGTCATCGCCATGGGCGATTTGCTCTATTCGGTACAGTCGGTCTATAACCGCACCTTTGAAGTGGTGCCGATGCTGATGGTGGCGGTGATCTGGTATCTGATCATTACCTCGGTGCTGAACGTGGCGCAGTCCGCCATCGAGCGTTATTACGCCCGCGGCACCCGCCGCAGCGAGACGGTGACCCGGCGGCGCCAGGCCGCGCCGGCGGATAGCGTGGCAGGAGAAAAATAATGGTTCAGCAAACTTCCGTTCCGCTGGTACGCGCCCGGGACGTGCACAAGAGTTATGGCGATCATGAGGTGCTTAAGGGTATCAGCCTGGACGTGTTGCCGGGCGAGGTGGTGGTGATCCTGGGACCGTCCGGATCGGGGAAATCCACCTTTTTGCGCTGTATTAACCATCTGGAAGATATGAACCAGGGCTCGATTATCGTCGGCGATCACCAGGTGGGCTACGAGCTGCGCAAAGGCGTGTTGCATAAATTGTCCCCGCGGGCCATTGCACGCCAGCGCCAGGAAATCGGTATGGTTTTCCAGCAGTTTAATCTTTATCCCCACATGACGGTGCTGCAAAATATTATCGAAGCGCCGATCGGCGTACATAAACAGAGCCGCCGCGACGCCGTGCGTTACGCGCGCGAGCTGTTGCAAACGGTGGGACTGAGTGAAAAGGCCGACGCCTATCCCCGCCATCTTTCCGGCGGCCAGCAACAGCGGGTGGCTATCGCCCGGGCGCTGGCCATCCGGCCTAAGCTGATGCTGTTTGATGAGCCGACTTCGGCGCTGGATCCGGAGCTGGTGGGCGAGGTGCTGGCCACCATGCGCAGCCTGGCGGATCAGGGATTGACGATGATCGTGGTCACCCATGAGATTGGCTTTGCCCGCGAGGCGGCGGATCGGGTGGTGTTTATGGATCAGGGCGTGGTGGTGGAGGAGGGGCCGCCACAGGATGTGCTGGTCAATCCGCAGCATCCGCGCACCCGCGCTTTTCTCAGCCGGTTCCTGTAACCGGGCGGGGCGTAGCGGGAATAACGCCCCGGTATGTAAAACTGTTACAGATATCTCTTGTAATGCAGGGGTAATAGCGGTAAAAAGCGATTAACATGTATCAATCGCTGGTTTTATCAGCAAGCGTTAAGCAAGAAGGTGAGTATGGAAGGTTTAAGTATTACCAAATTATTAGTCATCGGCGCCTTGATTGTGCTGCTGTTCGGCACCAATAAGCTGCGCAGCCTGGGCGGCGACCTGGGCGCGGCTATCAAAGGTTTCAAGAAAGCGATGGGTAGCGATGATGCGGTCGCGCCGAAAACGCAGGCTGATGATACCGTGGCGCCCCAGGTTACAGAACGTAAAGAGTAAACCTGGCGCGGAAAAGGATGGTTATCGCAACCATCCTTTTTTATTGGCCGCAGTCAGAATGTAACCGGATATGTCGCCGGTTATTTTACCTCAATGCCCTTGGCCTGCAGGTCCGCATGGTAGGACGAGCGCACGAACGGACCGCACGCCGCATGGGTAAAGCCCATGGCCATGGCTTCCGCTTTCATCTCGTCGAATTCCTGCGGACTGACGTAACGCTTCACCGCCAGGTGATGACGGCTGGGCTGCAGATACTGGCCCAGGGTCAACATGGTGACGCCGTGGCGGCGCAGATCGCGCATGACGTCAACGATTTCCGCGTTGGTTTCGCCCAGCCCCACCATCAGTCCGGATTTGGTCGGCAGGTCGGGGTTGGCTTCCTTGAAACGCTCGAGCAGTTTCAGCGACCAGTTATAGTCGGCGCCCGGGCGCACCTGGCGGTATAGCCGGGGCACATTTTCCAGATTGTGGTTAAACACATCCGGCGGCGCCGCGTTGAGGATTTCCAGCGCCCGATCCATCCGGCCGCGGAAATCCGGCACCAGCGTTTCAATCTTGATGGTGGGGTTTTTCGCCCGGATGGCGGTGATGCAATCGGCAAAATGCTGGGCGCCGCCGTCGCGCAGGTCGTCGCGGTCCACCGAGGTGACGACGACGTAGCGCAGCCCCATATCGGCGATGGTCTGGCCCAGTTTTTCCGGCTCATTGGCGTCGGGCTGGGTTGGACGGCCATGGGCGACGTCGCAGAACGGGCAGCGGCGGGTGCAGATGGCGCCGAGGATCATAAAGGTGGCGGTGCCATGGTTAAAACACTCGGACAGGTTGGGGCACGACGCTTCCTCGCAGACGGAGTGCAGGCCGTTTTTGCGCATGGCGGCTTTAATACCCTGGATACGCGTGGAGTCCGACGGCAGTTTAATCTTCATCCATTCCGGTTTGCGCAGCATCTCCTGACGCTCGACCGCCACGGTTTTAATCGGGATTAAGGCCATTTTATCGGCGTCGCGGTATTTAACGCCGCGTTCCATCTGTATCGGTTTACTCATAATCTCGCAGGTCCCGTCCCGAATGTGCCAGCATGCAGGTTATCACACACGCTGTTACGTGATTGTTCAACTAAATTTGATAAAACATCAAAAATTATAACATGGTTAACCGTTCGCTTTCAGCCCAAAAAAGCGATTATTGCTGGATTGCGTCCGCAAGGGGAGGGTAATCCTCCAGATACCAGGGCAGCATGCGGGCCGGCGGATTGCCGAGCCGTTGCAGGAAGACCCCGGTCAGCACCGGCGCCACGTCGTCCACGCGGGTGCCCGGCGCCAGATCGCTTACCTGCGTCATGCGCAGTCCGGCGTAGCCGCAGGGATTGATTCGCAGGAAGGGCGAGAGATCCATGGCGATGTTCAGCGCCAGTCCGTGAAACGAACAGCCTTTGCGGATGCGTAATCCCAGCGAGCAGATTTTATCATCATTCACATAGACGCCCGGCGCGTCCGCGCGCGCGCGCGCCGCGATGGCAAAACGCCCCAGGGTCTCCACCACCGTTTCTTCCAGCAGGGTCACCAACTGGCGCACGCCCAGCCTGCGGCGTTTAAGATTAAGCAGGACGTAGAGGATTTGCTGGCCGGGGCCGTGAAACGTGACCTGGCCGCCGCGATCGCTCTGGATAACCGGAATGGCGCCCGGCGCCAGAATATGTTCTGCCTTGCCGGCCTGCCCCTGGGTAAATACCTGCGGATGCTGGACCAGCCAGATTTCATCCGGCGTGGATTCGTCACGGCGATCGGTGAAGACGTGCATGGCCTGCGACACCACGTCATAGGGCTGCAGGCCAAGCTGGCGGATTATGATGGTTTCCTGTGGCACAGGCGACTCCCGGTTTACAGGACCATGCGGACCTGTTCGATATTGCCCAACTCCTCATAGAGCGCTTCGACCTGCTCAATATGGGTGGCGGTAATGGTAATGGACACCGCATGGTAATTGCCTTTGCTGCTCGGCTTGACCTGGGGGGTATAATCGCCCGGCGCGTGGCGCTGTACCACTTCGACCACGCGATCGACCAGTTCCGGACGCGCGGTGCCCATCACTTTATAGGTAAAGGAGCAGGGGAACTCAAGCAGTTCATTCAGTTTGGTTTTCATTGGGACTCCGGTAGCGTGACTGCCACTGCATCTGGCGGATATTTGCGGCGGGTAGGATGGGTAAGAAGAATAACGCGCAGCGCCGGGAAGGGATTTACGGCGTCTTTACGATCCTGCCCATCGTGCCCGTGGGCACGGCCTGGCCATCAAACTCACTCCCGCCGGGGCGGGAGTGCTCTATTACTATTATATGGGGGCTGATTTGCCGCTGACAAGCCGTGGCGGCATTAAGCGAACCAATGATGGAACATCAGCTTGATATAATCCACGATGCGGCTGAAAATATTGCCTTCCTGCACCTGGTTCAGGACCACCAGCGGATGCTGATCGATGGTCTTGCCGTCCAGCTGGAAGTTGATGGTGCCTACCTGCTGGCCTTTGGCAAGCGGTGCATGCAATTCCTTCTGGCTTAGAGTATAGCTGGCTTTCAGATCTTTCATGCGGCCGCGGGGAATGGTCAGGTAAGCATCGCTATCCACGCCCAGCTTGACGCTGTCGGTATCGCCGAACCACACCGGCTCGGCGGCAAATTCCTTGCCCGCCTTCAGCGGCGCCACGGTTTCAAAGAAACGGAAGCCCCAGGTCAGCAGCTTGCGGGTTTCGCTTTCGCGGCCCTTGGGCGAATGGCCGCCCATCACCGCTGAAATCAGCCGCATCGGACCGTCGGTGGCCGAGGCGACCAGGTTAAAACCGGCGGAGTCGGTGTGGCCGGTTTTGATGCCGTCTACGTTCAACCCGGTATCCCACAGCAGGCCGTTACGGTTCATCTGCCTGATATTATTGAAGGTAAATTCTTTTTCTTTATAAGTGGCGTATTCTTCCGGCACATCGCGGATCAGGGCCTTGCCGATCAGCGCCATATCGCGGGCGGAGCTGTACTGGCCCGGGGCATCAAGGCCGTGTACGGTTTCGAACTGGGTATTTTGCAGGCCCAGCGCTTTCACGTAGTTATTCATCAGGCCGACAAACGCGTCCTGGCTGCCGGCGACGTAATCGGCCATGGCCACGCAGGCATCGTTGCCTGACTGGAGGATAATGCCGCGGTTAAGCTGCGATACCGGCACGCGATCGCCGGGTTTAAGGAACATCAGCGACGAACCCTTGAATACCGGATTGCCGGTCGCCCAGGCGTCCTTATTGACGGTGATGATATCGTTAGGGGTGATCTTTCCCGATTTTATCGCCTGGCCGATGACGTAGCTGGTCATCATTTTTGTCAGGCTGGCCGGATCGCGACGGGTGTCGGCATTTTGCTCCGCCAGTACCTTGCCGGAGTTGTAATCGATCAGGATATAGGTTTCGGCATCAATTTGCGGCACGCCGGGAATCATGGTCTTCAGATTCACATCGTCGGCGTAGCTATTGGAAAGAGGGATCAGCGCAATAAGGGTGCTTAAGGCTAAGCGCCTGAATAAAAGATGGCTCATTACTTTATTCATGTCAGGACAACAGCATCCGTGGGAGTAAGTTAAAATCGTGCCACACTATAGCAGAAGTAAAAAAGGCCGGCATCAGGCAATCCGTAACCTGGCGGGGAGAACCTTTTAAGAATGTTTCAGCCGGCCCGCGCCCCGGCTATTCCGTCGCCGTAGTGATAAACGATTGCTGCTGCGCTTCGCTGACCAGGCGCTGCTGCAACCCGGCGGCCTGCTGCCGGGAGCTGAACGGCCCCAGTTGCACACGGTACAGCGCGCCGTTGGCGGTGACCTTGCCCGGCACGCCGAATTTCTGGCTCAGGCTTTGCTGCCAACTGATTGCGCGCTGGCGGTCGCCAATAGCGCCGACCTGGATCACGTAGCGGCCGGAAGACGCGGCCGGCGACGCCACCGGCGCGACGACGGCCGTGGTATGCGTCGTGGCGCCCGCTGAAACGGGCGGCGGCTGCGTGACGTACGGCGGGGCGACGACGGGCGTGCTATGTGTCGAGGCGCCCGCGGAATAGGATGACGGCTGCGACGCCACCGGCGCGGCGACGGTGGGTTCGGGCTGGCTGGATTCAATCACGCCGGGCGGCAGTGCCGACGGGGCGCCGAGAAAACCGCCACCGCCGCCACCGCCGGCGGCTACCGGGGCGCCGGTGGCGTCATCGTCCGCCGGCGCGTTTGCCGGCACCGGATCGGCAACCGGGCGGACCGCGCCGCTATCGGCTTCGGGCGCGGACGATTGCATGACCGGGGTACCCATCGCGCCGGTGCCCAGATCGGGCCGCGGCGGCAGCGCGTAGTTCTGTTTAGCCACCACGGTGCCGACGGTGCCGGGCCCGGACAGCGTGCCGTCCGGCGCAACCTGGATAAAGTCCACGCGTACCTTGCTGTTATTGGAGATGTTCAGCCGATCGCCCGCCGCGCGCGACAAATCGATAATGCGGCCGGGCGTGTAGGGACCCCGGTCGTTGACCCGCACCACCAGCTGGCGGCCGTTGCTGATATTGGTCACCCGCACATAGCTTGGGATGGGCAGGGTCGGATGCGCGGCGGTCAGGGCGCCGGCATCGAACTGTTCGCCGGTGGCGGTGACGTTGCTGCCGCTGGATTCCGCGTCATACCAGGCGGCCAGGCCGGTTTCGCTGTAATTCTGCGGGTTTTTGATAATATGGTAAGTCTTGCCGTTGACGTCATAGTCCTGGTTGGTGGCCGGGTTATACGGCTCATAGCGCGGCTCCACGCCGCTTATCTCCACCACCGGCCCGTTGTAGGCCGCGGCGGGCGCCTGCTGCTGCTGCGTCGTCTCTGTCGAGCTACAGGCCGTGAGCAATAACCCCATCACGCCGATCCAGTGCCATTCCTTCCGCATTGCTCACCTCTATAAGTTTTTAGACAACATTTTCCGATGAGTATGTATCGACATGACGATACCAAACCCCGCCATCAGCACGATTAATGCCGAGCCGCCGTAGCTCACCAGCGGCAGCGGAACGCCGACCACCGGTAAGATACCACTTACCATGCCGATATTCACGAATACATAAACGAACAAAATCAGCATCAAACCCCCGGCCATCACCCGGCCGAAGGTGGTCTGCGCCTTGGCGGCGATCACCAGCCCGCGCATGATTACGCACAGGTATAACGCTAAAAGCACCAGAACGCCAATCAGTCCCAGTTCCTCGCCCAATACGGCGAAAATAAAATCGGTATGGCGCTCCGGCAGGAATTCCAGCTGGGACTGCGTGCCGTGCAGCCAGCCCTTGCCGCTCAGCCCGCCGGAGCCAATGGCGATTTTGGACTGGATAATATGGTAACCGGCGCCCAGCGGGTCGGTTTCCGGATCGAGCAGCATCATGACGCGATCGCGCTGGTAGTCATGCATCAGGAAGAACCACAGGATCGGAATAAAGGCCGCCACCAGCAGCGCCGCCACCCCGATCAGCTTCCAGCTCATGCCGGACAGGAACAGCACGAACAGCCCCGAGGCGGCGATAAGGATGGCGGTGCCGAGGTCGGGCTGCGCCGCCACCAGCAGCGTGGGCAGGAATATCAGCACCAGCGCGATGGCGGTATTTTTCAGCGAAGGCGGACAGCTGTCGCGGTTGATAAAGCGCGCCACCATCAGCGGCACCGCGATCTTGGCGATTTCCGAGGGCTGGAAACGCACAAATCCCAAATCCAGCCAGCGCTGGGCGCCTTTACTGATCTGGCCGAAGGCGTCCACCGCCACCAGCAGGATCACGCTGATAATGTAAAGGTATGGCGCCCAGGCCTCATAGACCCGGGGCGGCACCTGCGCCAATACCAGCATCACGAGCAGGCCCATGAAAATCTGGCCGATTTTGCGCTCCATCATGCCGACATCCTGGCCGCTGGCGCTCCACATGACCATGGCGCTGTACGCCAGCAACAGCGTGATCAGGAATAGAAAAGGCACATCGATATGGAGCTTATTCCAGAACGCCCCGTTTTGCTGGTTATCGGTCATGGCTAATCACCTTCAGTGCCGGGCGGAGCAGGCTGCTCGGCCGGTAAATCCGTCGTATTGTCGCCCAGCATGATATGGTCCAGAATCTGGCGGGTAATGGTGCCCACCGCCGGACCGATACCGCCGTTCTCCAGGATCACCACCACCGCCACTGTCGGCTTGTCATAGGGGGCGAACGCGGTCATCAGCTTATGATCGCGCAGATGCTCGGCGATCTTGTGGGCGTTATACACTTCGTTGGCCTTCAGGCCATACACCTGCGCGGTACCCGATTTGGCGGCTATTTTATACGGCGCGTCGGCAAAGCTTTTGCGCGCGGTGCCGTTGGGCCGGTTGGCGACGCCGTACATGCCGTCCTTGGCCACTTCCCAATAACCGGAATGCGGGTCGCCGATCTGGGTATGTTCCGGCTGCTTATAGGGGACCAGCTGGCCGTTTTCCCGGGTACTGTACAGCAAATGCGGGATGCGCACCGCGCCGTCGTTAATCAGCGACATCAGGGCCTTGGACATTTGCACCGGCGTGGCGGTCCAGTACCCCTGGCCGATGCCGACCGGGATGGTATCGCCCAGGTACCAGGGCTTCTTAAAGCGTTTCAGTTTCCATTCACGGGTCGGCATCACGCCGGAGCGCTCCTCGGACAGGTCGATGCCGGTATAGGAGCCGTAGCCGAACTTCGACATCCACTCCGATAGCCGGTCGATGCCCAAATCATAGGCCACCTGGTAGAAAAAGGTATCCGCCGATTCCTCCAGCGCCTTGGTGACGTTAAGCCGGCCGTGCCCCCATTTTTTCCAGTCGCGATAGCGTTTATCCGAGCCGGGCAATTGCCACCAGCCCGGATCAAATAGGGAGTAGCTGCGGTTAATGGTGCCCAGGGTCAGGGCGGAGACCGCGATATAGGGCTTGACGGTGGAGGCCGGCGGGTAGACCCCCTGGGTGGCGCGGTTGATCAGCGGACGGTTTTCATCCTGCAGCAGGTTGCGGTAATCCTTGCTGGTGATGCCGTCGACAAACAGGTTGGGATCGTAGCTGGGATTGGATACCAGCGCGCGGATGCCGCCGTCGCGCGGGTCGGCCACCACGACCGCCGCGCGGCTGCCCGCCAGCAGTTTTTCAATATAGGTTTGCAGGTGCAGGTCCAGGGTCAGGTAGATATCCTTCCCGGCCTGGGGCGGCTGTTCATGCAATTGGCGGATAACCCGGCCGCGGTTGTTGACTTCCACCTCTTCGTAACCGGTCTTGCCGTGCAGCGTATTCTCGTAAAAGCGCTCGATGCCCAGCTTGCCGATATCGTTGGTGGCGGCATAGTTGGCCAGGATGCCGTCCTTGTCCAGCCGTTCCACATCTTTATCATTGATTTTGGAAACATAGCCGATGACATGGGTCAGCGCCGAGCCGTAAGGATAATAGCGCCGCTGGTAGCCTTTGACTTCCACGCCCGGAAAATTAAACTGGTTTACCGCAAAGCGCGCCTGCTGCACCTCGGTCAGGCCGACTTTCAGCGGCAGGGAGGTAAAGCGGTGGGAACGGCTGCGCTCTTTTTTGAAATTGGCGATATCGTCGTCGGTCAGATCGACGATCGGCCTGAGCGCATCAATGGTCCCCTGCAGGTCATCCATTTTTTCCGGCATCAGCTCCAACTGATAAATGGTACGGTTCAGCGCCAGCGGGATGCCGTTGCGATCGTAAATGATGCCGCGGCTGGGGGCGATAGGCACCAGCTTGATGCGGTTTTCATTGGAGCGGGTGCGGTAGTCTTCAAAACGGGTGATTTGCAGGTGATAGAGATTGGCGATCAATATCCCGCTTAACGCCAGGATACCGAGAAATGCCACCAGCGCCCGGCGGACAAACAGTGCCGACTCAGCTGAATAGTCGCGAAAGGGGTTATGATCTATTTTCATTCCGCGGGGTTATTTCACTCTATACATCTTCACCGGTTTATTCCCGGTGATATGGATGGTTGGTGGTAATGCTCCAGGCACGATACAGGCTCTCCGCGACTAACACCCGAACTAACGGATGAGGCAAGGTTAACGGCGATAACGACCAGCTTTGCTCCGCGGCCGCCTTGCACGCCGGCGCCAGCCCCTCGGGACCGCCGATCAGCAGGCTGACGTCACGGCCGTCCTGTTTCCAGCGTTCCAGTTGTTGCGCCAGCAGCGGCGTTTCCCACGGGACGCCCGGGATATCCAGCGTCACGATGCGGTTTCCTTTGCCCACGGCCGCCAGCATCAGTTCGCCTTCTTTTTCCAGGATGCGGCCGATATCCGCATTCTTGCCCCGCTTGCCGGCCGGAATTTCATTCAGCTCGAACGGCATGTCCTTGGGGAAGCGGCGCATGTAATCGGTAAAACCGGTTTGTACCCAATCCGGCATTTTGGTGCCTACCGCGATCAGCTGGAGTCTCACCGGTCAGCTCCAGAGCTTTTCCAGTTCATAAAGACTGCGGCTTTCCGCCTGCATGACATGGACAATCACGTCGCCCAGGTCGACCACGATCCAATCGGCGACCTTTTCGCCTTCGACGCCCAGGGGCATCAGGCCGGCGGTGCGGGACTCCTGTACGACATGATCGGCAATGGACATCACGTGACGGCTGGACGTGCCCGTGCAGATCACCATACAGTCGGTAATACTGGATTTACCGCGTACGTCGATGGAAATAATATCCTGGCCTTTCAAATCATCAATTTTATCAATGACGAAATCTTTGAGCGTGTTACCTTGCAAAGGTTCCCCCTTCGGTGTGCTTTGCATGCGTTGTCGCGATGGACACCGCAAATGTAGAGGTTGGCTGCCTGGCGGATATGCCAGAACTGACTGACCGGGATCTTACGGCCGGGACCGGCACGCCATAGGCGGCGGGCGGGAGAAAGCCTAAGCTTCAGCCGAAGAATTAAGCCGCGCAGTATAGCATGGGCCGCTCACTAGCGATATAAGCCCTGTTCATCAATATAACGTTGCACCGATGGCGAGAGCATATCGTTACAGCGCAATCCGGCGTGGCGGCGTTCGCGAATCAATGAGGCGGAAATCGACAGCTCCGGCGTCGGCGCCAGATAGATAAGCCCGGCGGCCTGCCGGTGCAATCGGCTGATATCCTCGGTTAACCGGGACTCGAGCCAGGCTTGCAATGCCGGTGTCGCCATCTTACCGCCATATCCCGGCCGGGCGCAAACCAGCAGATGACAGGTATCGAGCAGTTCGAGGCCCCGGTGCCATTGCGGCAGGGTCAGCAGGGAATCCTGGCCGATGATAAAACCCAGCGGCGCGTCGGCGCCGCGCTCGCGGCGCAGGGTTTCGAAGGTTTCCACCGTCCAGGACGGATTGTCGCGCCGCAGCTCGCGGTCGTCGATATCAAACAGCGAGCCTGCGGTGTCGGCTATCGCCAACTGTACCATGGTCAGGCGCTGCTGCGCGCTGGCCTCAGGCTGCGGGCGGTGGGGCGGCACGTTATTGGGCAGCAGGGTGATGCGCTCAAGACCCACCAGCCTGGCGAGCGCGATGGCCGGTTTGATATGGCCGTAATGAATCGGGTCAAAAGTGCCGCCGAAAATAGCGGTCAGTCGTCCGGCCTGCGCTGCGGCGCGGGGCGTGGTGTCGGCGATATCAGACATTTATCAGGGTCTCGGGCAGTGATTTGCCGCACAGCAGCAGGGAAAGGGCTTCCAGATCGGTCCAGACCGGATAGCCGTAATCCTGCTTCAGGGCGATTTCCATACTGGCCATCAGGCCGACCGCCTGATGCAGCTGGCGGGATGACAGGCGCTGCAGTGCCTGGGTCAGCAGCGCCCGGCGATTTTGCCAGACTTTATGCTGATCAAACAGGGCGCGCAGCGGCATGCGTTGCATATCACGATGCAATGCCAGCAGCGTTAATACCTCCCGTTGCAGGCTGCGCAATAGGATTACCGGCTCGCTGGCTTCCTGGCGTAACTGCCGCAGGATGTGCGCCGCCCGTTTGCTCTTGCCGCCCAACAGCGCGTCCACCCAATGGAAGGGGGTAAAATGCGCCGCGTCGTTAACCGCCGTTTCCACCCGCGGCAGGGTAAGGCTGCCGTCGGGATAGACCAGCGATAAACGCTCCAGGGCCTGAGACAGCGCCAGCAGGTTGCCTTCATAGCAGTAGCACAGTAGCTGGCTGGCCGCATCGTCCAGCGTCAGGTTCATGGTTTTGGCGCGCGTCGCCACCCAGCGGGGCAACTGCGCCTGCTCGGGCGTGGCGCACGTGATGAATACCGCATCCTTGCTCAGCGCCTTGAACCAGGCGCTGTTTTCCTGCGCGCGCGTCAGGCGGGCGCCGCGCAGCATCAGTAACAAATCCGGGTGGAGCAGGGTGGAAAGCAGTAATAATTTTTCGCCGATAGGAGCGCTGGCGCCGTTTTCCGGCAGGATTAACAGCAGGGTCTGGCGGCTGGCGAACAGGCTCATCGCCTGGCAAAGACTGAAAATGTCATCCCAGTCGGTGGCGGCGTCGAGCGTAATGCTGAAATGCTCACTGAACTGATGCGATTGCGCCTGGCGGCGAATCGCATCCTGACTTTCCTGCAGCAGCAACGGATCGTTCCCGAACAGCAAATAGCAGGGGCGCAGCGTTTCCTTCAGCTGCGCGCCCAGCTGTTCCGGGTAAAGCCTGATCATTGCTCTTCCGTGGCCGAGGTCGGCGTTTGAATGACTTCAATGCCCGCGGCGCCGTCCGTGTTGGTAGCGGTGGTTCCCTTGGCGCCGGTGACGGCATTGGCCCGCGCCGTTTTTTGCAGCGTGGCGTCCACGGCGTCGTTGGCTTCAACCGCGGCATGGACCGCCAGCAGTTTGCGCACTAACTGCTGCGCCGCCTGTTCACGCAGTTCCTGGCGGATAATGTCGTTTTCATTGTCCTTGGCAAGCGCGGTGAGCGGGTTGTCAAAGAACGAACGGAATACCCGGATGCGGATGGGGAAAATATCCTTACCCGGCGTCAGCACCTGGGCCTCCACCTCAAGCACCAGCTGGTATTCGGCGGCTTTACCATCCTGGAACACCGATACCGTAGAACGGTCTTCCATCGAGCTGGTAAGGCGCAACGACGGCAGGGTTTTGGCCCGCGGATCCTTGTCCTTGACGATGGTGACGTCGCTGAGCCGCAACTGGGCGCGTACGGCCCGGGTCAGCGGTCCGTAGGGATCGTAGCTGCTAAAGGTTAAGGTCTTTAATTCATTTGGCACTTTTGTGGTGCCGCGCAGATGAAAACCGCAGCCCGCGGTAACCAGCACCGCGAGCCCCAGCAACAACGCTATAGTACGATGTCGCACAACGCCTCCTTGTCTTAACCCACAACCAGGTTAAGCAGTTTGCCAGGCACGTAAATCACTTTACGCACCGTGAACCCTTCCAGGTGTTTCGCCACCAGGTGTTCCTGGACGGCGCGTTCACGCACCAGCGCTTCGTCGGCGTCGGCGGGAACGGTAATTCTTCCGCGCAGTTTACCATTGACCTGGATAACCACCAGCTTCGCTTCCTCTACCATAGCCGTTTCATCGGCAACCGGCCATGGGGCGCTGTCAATATCGCCTTCGCCGCCAAGCGCCTGCCACAGCGCAAAGCTGGCGTGAGGGGTAAACGGATACAGCATGCGCACCACCGCCAGCAGCGATTCCTGCAGCAGGGCGCGATCCTGCGCGGTGTCCTGCGGCGCCCGCGCCAGCTTGTTCATCAGTTCCATAATAGCGGCGATGGCGGTATTGAACGTCTGGCGGCGGCCGATATCGTCGTTGACCTTGGCAATGGTTTTATGCAGTTCGCGGCGCAAATATTTCTGCGCCTCGTCAAGGGCGGCCACATCCAGCCGGCCGGCGGCGCCAAGCTGCGTATGATCGTAGACCAGTTTCCACACGCGCTTCAAAAAGCGGTTGGCCCCTTCGACGCCGGACTCTTGCCATTCCAGCGTCATTTCCGCCGGCGAGGCGAACATCATAAACAAACGCACGGTATCGGCGCCGTATTTTTCCACCATGATCTGGGGATCGATGCCGTTGTTTTTCGATTTGGACATCTTGCTCATGCCGGCATAGACCAGCTCGCGGCCATCCTTATCGGTGGCTTTGACGATACGGCCTTTTTCATCGCGTTCCACCTCGACATCCGCCGGCGAGATCCAGATCTGTTCGCCGCCGCTACCCAGGTAATAGAACGCGTCCGCCAGCACCATGCCCTGGCACAGCAGGCGTTTGGCCGGTTCGTCGGAACTCACCAGGCCGGCGTCGCGCAGCAGCTTATGATAAAAGCGGAAATACATCAGATGCATGATGGCATGCTCGATGCCGCCGACATATTGATCCACCGGCAGCCAGTAATTGGCGGCGGCGGGGTCCAGCATGCCGCTGTCGAAGTGCGGGCAGGTATAACGCGCGTAGTACCAGCTCGATTCCATAAAAGTATCGAAGGTATCGGTTTCGCGCAGCGCCGGCCGGCCGTTGACGGTGGTTTTCGCCCATTCGGGGTCGGCTTTTATCGGACTGGATATCCCGTCCATGACCACATCTTCCGGTAGCAGCACCGGCAGCTGATCGTCCGGGGTCGGGATGACGGTGCCGTCTTCCAGGGTGACCATCGGAATAGGCGCGCCCCAGTAGCGCTGGCGCGAAACGCCCCAGTCGCGCAGGCGGTAATTGACTTTACGCTCGCCGACGCCGGCCGCCACCAGCTTATCGGCGACGGCGTTAAAGCCCGCGGTATGGTCGAGACCGTCGAATTCGCCGGAATTGAACAGCACGCCTTTTTCAGTCATGGCCTGCTGGCTTAAATCCGGCTCGGCGCCGCCGGCGTCCAGGATCACCGCTTTAATCGGCAAGTGGTATTTCGTGGCGAATTCCCAGTCGCGCTGATCGTGGCCGGGCACCGCCATGACCGCGCCGGTGCCGTATTCCATCAGGACAAAGTTGGCCACCCATACCGGCACGGATTCGCCGCTTAGCGGATGAATGGCGAACAGGCCGGTCGCCATGCCTTTTTTCTCCATGGTCGCCATGTCGGCTTCGGCCACTTTGGTATTGCGGCATTCGGCGATGAAGTCGGCCAGAGCCGGGTTGGCGGCCGCGGCCGCCAGCGACAGCGGATGCCCGGCGGCGACGGCCAGGTAGGTCACGCCCATAAAGGTATCGGGACGGGTGGTGTAGACCGACAGCGTTTCCTCGCTGTGCGCCACCTGGAAGCGGATTTCCACCCCTTCGGAGCGGCCGATCCAGTTGCGCTGCATGGTTTTCACCTGCTCGGGCCAGCTTTCCAGGTTGTCCAGGCCATACAGCAGCTCATCGGCGTAGGCGGTGATTTTCACGAACCACTGCGGTATTTCCTTACGTTCGACCTTGGTGCCGCAGCGCCAGCAGCCGCCGTCGATCACCTGCTCGTTGGCCAACACCGTCTGGTCATGGGGACACCAGTTGACCGCCGAGGTCTTTTTATAGACCAGGCCCTTTTCGTACAGGCGGGCAAAGAACCACTGCTCCCAGCGATAATATTCCGGCCGGCAGGTGGTGACCTCCCGGTCCCAGTCATAACCGAAGCCCAGCAGTTTTAGCTGGGTTTTCATATACGCGATATTGTCGTAGGTCCAGGGCGCCGGCGCCGTATTGTTCTTGACCGCCGCGCCTTCCGCCGGCAGGCCGAAGGCGTCCCAGCCGATGGGCTGCAGCACGTTCTTGCCCTGCATGCGCTGATAACGCGCGATAACATCGCCAATGGTGTAGTTGCGCACATGGCCCATATGCAGGCGGCCGGAGGGATAGGGCAGCATGGAAAGACAGTAATATTTTTCCTTGCCCGTATCCTCGGTAACCTTGAAGGTGTGGTGTTCATGCCAGTGAAGCTGGACGTGGGATTCTATCTCTTCCGGGCGATATTGCTCTTGCATGGCAGCCAGTGGTCCTATAGTGAAAATACAGCTACGCTCGCGTTGTCTACCGAGCGTTGATAACAAAAGATCCGCATAGCATAGCTGATAAGCAACGGCGGCAACAACACCCAGCGCCGCCCGGATGCGTATTTCTGCCACATAAGCCCGGATCCGGCCGAATTATTGCGTTGCGCCATGCTTTATACCGAATGAGTTTACCGTTATAGGCTAAAATTATCAGCATGATACCAATTTAGTCCCGGCCAGAAGGCCATTTCGGGTGATACTGGCGGAAATCAGGAGAAGACGATGGATAAGGTGGCGCAATATTACCGCGAATTGCTGGCCTCGCTGAGTCAACAGCTTGAGCAGGGCGAAAGGAATATCGATACGCTGGTCGAGGATGCGCGCCTGCGTTTGCAGGCCACCGGCGATTTGACGCCGGCGGAAGTGGAGAACGTTACCCGGGCGGTGCGCCGCGATCTGGAAGAGTTCGCCCGCAGCTATGATGAGAGCCGCACGCAGGATGACGACAGCGTGTTTACGCGGGTTATCAAGGAGAGCCTGTGGCAGGAACTGGCGGACATCACCGATAAAACCCAGCTGGAGTGGCAGGAAGTGTTTAAAGACGTCAGCCATCACGGCGTCTACAACAGCGGGGAAGTGGTGGGGCTGGGCAACCTGGTGTGCGAACGTTGCCATCATTCGCTGGCGTTTTACACGCCGGAAACGTTGCCGCTTTGCCCGGAATGCGGGTTTGATCAGTTCCACCGCCGTCCGTTCCAATAGCGGCGCGGCCTGCCCGCAGCATGGCGACAGGCCGCCGCGGGCGGCTAGTGCAGTATTTTCGCCAGGAAGTCGCGGGCGCGATCGGTTTGCGGATGCTGGAAGAACGCTTCTTTGTGCGTATCCTCGACGATTTTACCTTCGTCCATAAAAATCACCCGGTTGGCCACTTTGCGGGCAAAGCCCATTTCATGGGTCACCACCATCATGGTCATGCCTTCCTGCGCCAGCTCCACCATCACGTCCAGCACTTCATTGATCATTTCCGGGTCCAGCGCCGACGTCGGCTCGTCAAACAGCATCGCCACCGGATCCATGCACAGGGCGCGGGCAATGGCCACCCGCTGCTGCTGGCCGCCGGAAAGCTGGCCGGGGAATTTATTGGCCTGCACGGACAATCCCACCCGCTCCAGGAGTTTCAGGCCTTTTTCGCGCGCGGCGTCCTTGTTGCGCTTCAGCACCTTCACCTGCGCCAGGGTAAGATTGTCGATGATCGACAGGTGCGGAAACAGTTCAAAATGCTGGAACACCATGCCCACCTTGGCGCGCAGTTGGGCCAGGTTGGTGCGCTTATCGTTGACGGCGATATCGTTGACCATAATCTGGCCGCGCTGGATTGGCTCCAGCCCGTTGACGGTTTTGATCAGCGTCGATTTACCCGACCCGGACGGACCGCAGACCACGACGACCTCGCCGGTTTGCACTTCGGTTGAGCAATCGTTCAGAACCTGAAAATGACCGTACCATTTAGAAATATTTTTCAGGGAAATCATCAAACCGTCCTTTTCTTCAAATAATTCACCAGCAGGGAAGCGCTGAGGCTGATTACAAAATAAACCGCGCCGGCAAACAGGATCATTTCCACCTGCGTGCCGTCGCGCTCGCCCACCGACGACGCGGTGCGGAAAAAGTCCGCCAGGCTTAGCACATACACCAGCGACGTATCCTGGAACAGGACAATGCCCTGGGTCAGCAGCAGCGGCACCATGGCGCGAAACGCCTGGGGCAGCACCACCAATTGCATGGACTGCCAGGGCGTCATGCCCAGCGCCAGCGCCGCGGAGGCCTGGCCGCGTGAAATACTGATAATGCCGGCGCGGATAATCTCCGAGTAATAGGCGGCTTCAAACAGCGAAAAGGCCACCATGGCTGAAATCAGCCGGATATCGGTTTGCGGCGACAGTCCCAGCACCTTTTGCAAAAAGCTCGGCACAACGAGATAAAACCACAACAGCACCATCAACAGCGGTACCGATCGAAACAGATTAACGTAAAGTTTGGCGAACCAGCTGACTGGCCACAGCGGCGACAGGCGCATGACCGCCAGCACGGTGCCCCAGATAATGCCGAAGAACACGGCGGTAAAGGTGATTTTCAGCGTCAGCGCCATGCCCTGCAGCATATACGGCAGGCTGGGGACGATGGTACTCCAGTCAAATTGGTACATCATTTACCTCCTATATGACCGGGCAGACGTACTTTTTTCTCCACCAGATGCATGGCAAACATGATCACCGCGTTAATAATCAGGTAGCCGAGGGTTATCGCGGTAAAAGACTCGTACGCATGGGCGGAATAATCCAGCAGTTTACCCGCCTGCGCCGCCATATCCACCAGACCGATGGTGGAGGCCACGGCGGAGTTTTTCACCAGGTTAAGCATTTCCGAGGTCATCGGCGGCACAATCACGCGATAAGCGTTCGGCAGCAGCACGTAACGATAGGTTTGCGGCAGGGTCAGGCCCATCGCCAGCCCGGCGGCCATCTGTCCGGAGGCCAGCGACTGGATGCCGGCGCGTACCTGTTCGCACACGCGGGCGGCGGTAAACAATCCCAGGCACACCATGGAGGAGACAAAAAACTGGACATTCGGGTCCAGGCCCGACTTAAACCACGTGCCGATATTGACCGGCAACAGCTCGGGAACCACCAGATACCAAATGAAGAACTGCACGATCAAAGGAATGTTACGGAATAACTCGACGTAACAGGTTCCTAAAGCGGAAAGAAAACGATTTGGAACGGTACGCAGGATGCCGAACAGCGAACCGACCAGCAACGCGATAATCCAGGCGCAAAACGAGACGGCGATGGTGACTTTAAATCCCGCCCACAGCCAGCCGAGGTAGGTGGTGTTGCCAAAAGGGGCCGCTTCAAAAAAAATGCCCCAGTTCCAATCTATTGACATAAAAAACTCCGGTAAAAAAGGGTAGCACCGCTACCCTGAAGATTGACGAAGACCTTGATATCCGCAGCGCGGGGAACGACCGCGCTGCGTCTGTCTGTCCTGGCCTCCTGCAATCGAGAGGGCGGGGAGTCACCCGCCCTTATTGTCGTTATTAGTTTACGGCTTTATCGTTAGGGGCCTTGAACAGCGCTTTGACGTCATCGGACATATCGAAATTCATATTCAGGTTTTTCGGCGGAATCGGCTGTTTAAACCAGGTGTCATACCATTTTGCCGCTTGGCCGGAGGTCTGGATGGAAACAATAGTGTCGTCCACCAGCTTTTTAAACTGCGGGTCGTCTTTGCGCATCATGCAGCCATAGGCTTCTTTGGACTGCGGGGTACCGACGATATCCCACTGATCCGGGTTCTTGGACTTGGCGCGTTCGCCCGCCAGCAGGGCGTCATCCAGCATAAAGGCTTCCGCGCGCCCGGTTTCCAGGGTACGGAACGAATCGCCGTGATCCTTGGTGGAAATGATGCGCATCTTCATTTGTTTTTCGTCGTTCAGCTTGTTGAGCAGCATTTCGGACGTGGTGCCCGCGGTGACCACCACGGTCTTGCCGGCGAGGTCGGGGAAGTCTTTAATGGCGCTGCCCTTTTTCACCGCGATACGGGTGCCGATCACAAACAGGGTATTGGAGAAATCCACCTGCTTTTGACGTTCCAGGTTATTGGTGGTTGAACCGCATTCGAAATCGTAGGTACCGTTTTGCAGCAACGGAATACGGTTTTGCGAGGAAATAGGCAGGTACTTCACCTGCAGGGAAGGCGCGTCAATTTTCTTTTTAATCGCGTCCACGATGGCATCGGAATAAGCCTGGGAGTAACCCACCACTTTTTGCTGGTTGTCGTAATAGGAAAAAGGAACGGACGATTCCCGATGGCCGACCACGATCACGCCGTTATCTTTGATTTTCTTCAGGGTGCCCGTCAGGTCTTCCGCATGGGCCATACTGCCGGCCATGCCCAGTACCAGTAATGATAAAGCCAATTTGCGCATTTGCATTTTCCAACTCCTTTGCTGTCACTACGGCGCTCAAGGGGTAAGCGCGCCGCAATCATGAGTATCACGTTAAGCTTTGGAACCAGCCTAAAGCGTAAAATCAAAACGGATTACCGTTAAAAAATAGCCGAATGTAAATGTTTTGAAATGAAAAAGTTTTCGTTTTGTGAGTTCAGACGCACCAAAGCGTGGCGCATGACGCCACATTGCACATTCTAAGTGCGGTAAACGCACCATTGCAGCGCACGAATGGCGAAAATCACTCATAAAAAAACAGTTTTTAACGACATTCGCAACGTTATACAGCAAAATCCATGCCAGACAAATTATTTGCCCCCGAACGGAGCAGCGGCGGAATCAGGCCGGCTGCGCGCCGGCGGCCGACAGGGCGACATGGGCTTTAAAGATTTCCAGCGCGCCGGGCAGCAGAGCGGGGTCGACATGTTTCGCGTTATCCCACAGTCCGGCGAAGCTGATTGCCCGACCGCAGTGAATAAAGACCTCTTCCACCCTGATAATAATCACGCTTTTCGCCGGCTGGCCGTTGTGGGCAAAACGCAGGCAAAGCGCCGGGTCGACGGAAATCCGCGCGCGGCCGTTGACCCGGAATCCCTCCAGCCAGCCGGGGATGAGAAACAGCATGCCGACAAAGGGATTGTGCAGGATATTGCTAAGGCCATCGAGGCGATTGTTGCCGGAACGATCCGGCAGCAGCAGCGTTTTATCATCCTCTACCTGGACAAACCCCGGTTCGCCTCCTTTCGGCGAGCAGTCAATGCCGCGTGCGCCCTGCGTGCCGAGGATCATGAACGGCGACAGGGCAATCAGCCGGCGGGCGTAGGCATCAAGATGATCGATCTGTTTTTGCACCACCGCTTTGTTGGGTTGGGCATAATGCTCGCGCAGCTGGGCGGGATCGGTTAGCAGATAACGGGAATCGGGATTCATTCAGAGGCTCTTTGGTCAATATGTCACGAGGATGTTACAAGTGGCACGATAACAGCAATGAGTTTGATTAACAATAATTAGCACGCGCATTAGGGCTGCGGCGCCGGACCCAAGGCGGACGCGCTAAAGAGGGCGCGGGCCACATTTTTGATATAGGGCTGCCGCGAATGTAGCACGCCATAACAGAGAGAGATGAACCTTTGCTCCTGAATTTAAATATGAAGCAGCCAGCCGTGGTGGGGCTTTGCTTGCTTGCGGAGAGGCTTATGTTGTCGCGGTGGGGGCTTTGCTTGCTTGCGGGGAGGCTTATGTTGCCACGGTGCGGGTTTCGCTGGGCTTATGTTGTCGCGGTGAAGGTTTCGCTTGCCATGCGTTCGGTGGTTATATGGCGTGTCCGGTGCCGGCAAGCGACAAAGAGGCCGTACCGCGACGGCCTCCTTGACCTCCGCGCGTCCGGCAGATCGTGCGCCGCTGCGCGGTCCCCGGCATCGCCCATCCCGGCTTTGGGACCGCACGGGACGCGCTCCCGGCGCGGCCCTTAGCTTTCGCCGCTCCCGGCGGCTCATCCAGCCAAGATGCGCGCTGCCGGCGCACTCTATGCCGGCACAACGTCAACACCATCGCCTGTGAGCAATGTAGCGTTTTGGGGTTCATCGCGGTATGTGATTACCGGGAAAAATAGCAGTATTTATTTTGGGCTGAAGTCTGCAGTATAACGGCTGATGGCTGATGGCTGATGGCTGATGGCTGAAAGCGTAATGCGTACTGTTAAAACTTAAAGCGTAAGGTTTAAGTTGCATGAATGATGAACGCCTTATTGCATGACCGCATGTCCAACTTTTCGTCGTGCCAGCTGCATTCCATACCTGTTGCATCCCATCACGGTCGATCCTAAGCCGACGCCAGTCCCATCCTAAGCAACAGCGCCGCTATCGTTTCATAACATGCAGTACGAACAGCGACATGTTGACCGGCATAAAGCGCGCTGACGGCGCCTGTGCCCCCGGCATGAGCCGCCGGGAGCGGCGAAAGGCCCGTTTGCGCCGGGAGCGCATAACGGGCCGGTGCATAACGGGGGCACAGGCGGCGGAAGGTATCGCGCAGCGACGCGCGACCTGCCGGGCGCGCGGAGGTCAAGGAGGCCGTCGCGGTACGGCCTCTTTGTCGCTTGCCGGCACCCGGCAAGACATATGAACACCTAACGCACGGCAAGCGAAACCCGCACCGCGGCAACATAAGCCTCCCCACAAGCGCCAGCGAAACTCTCACCGCGGCAACATAAGCCTCCCCGCAAGCGCCAGCGAAACTCTCACCGCGGCAACATAAGCCTCCCCGCAAGCGCCAGCGAAACTCTCACCATGGCAACATAAGCCTCCCCGCAAGCGCCGGCGAAACTCTCACCATGGCAACATACGCTTCCCCGCAAGCGCCAGCGAAGCCCTCACCATGGCGACCTAAACCGTGGCTACTAACGCGCCCGGCGGCCAAAGACCACGGCGGCAAACCCCAGCAGCAGCGTCAGCACCCACAACGGCCAGTCGCCAAAGCGTGCATAAGGCGTCAGTCCGGTTGTCGGCGTTACGCGCGCGCTTAACACGTCGCGGGTAAACTGCGGCAGCATCGCTTCGATGGCGCCATCGGCGCCGATCACCGCGGTAATACCGTTATTGGTACTGCGCAACAATGGCCGCCCCAGTTCCAGCGCGCGCATGCGCGCCATCTGGAAATGCTGCCAGGGGCCGATGGAATGACCGAACCACGCGTCATTGGAAATGGTCAGCAGGAAATCGGTATCCGGCCGAAAGTTATCCCGCACCTGCGAGCCGAGCACGATTTCATAACAAATGGCCGCAGTCAGCTTCATGCCGGCAACGCTCAGCTGCGGCTGGATATAATTGCCGCGGCTGAATGACGACATCGGCAGATTGAACAGCGGCGCCAGGGGACGCAGCAGGGTTTCCAGCGGCACAAATTCACCGAACGGCACCAGATGATGCTTGGCATAACGATTCGGGCTGGGGTAGCGGTAAGGCGTTTGCTCCCCCAGTACCAGGATACTGTTAAAATAATTATAGCCCGACGCTGTCCTGCGGGTGTCGATAATGCCGGTGACCAGGCTGGTGCGCTCTTCACGCAACAGCGCATCCAGCTCGGTCAGGAACGGCCCCTGGGCGGTTTCGTCATCCGGTATGGCCGATTCCGGCCAAATCACCATCTGCGCCTTGCCCAGGAACGGACGGGTATGGCTTAGGTACACGTCAAGCGTCGGCCGTACCTGGTCGGGTTCCCATTTCAGCGATTGGGCAATGTTACCTTGCACCATGGCCACAGCCACCGTCCTGGCATCCTGCGGGGCATACCAGTGCAGTCCGCGCAGCGGCCAGGGCAGCAACAGCACCGCCAGCGCGCAAATGCCGGCCAGGGGGGCGCGCAGCGCCACGGCGGCCACCGCCAGGCCGCTCGCGGCCATCAGGAAAAAGGTCATGGACTCGACGCCGAACAGCGGCGCCAGCCCCTTCAGGGGACCGTCGATTTGCGTATAGCCGAACTGCAGCCACGGCAGGCCGGTCATCACCCAGCCGCGCAGGAATTCCGTCACCTGCCACAGCACCGGGGCGCCAACCGCCAGCCGCCACAGCGAGGTGCGCGGCCAGATGCGCGCCAGCACGCCGCCAAACAGCATCGGATACAGCGCCAGGTACGCCGCCAGCAGGGCCACCAGGCCGATATTCACCGGGACGGGCAGCCCGCCGAACTGGTCGATACTGACATAAATCCAGCGCATGCCGGTGCCGAACAGCCCAAAGCCCCAGAAAAAACCGAGCCAGGCGGACTGCCGCACCGTGCGGTTAAGGGTCACCGCCAGCAACCCGGCCAGCGAGACTAACGCCGCCGGCCAAAAGTCATAAGGTGAAAACGCCAGGGTACCGCAGGCGCCGGTCAATAACGCCAGCAACGCACGTACCCACTGGCGCTCAAGTCGCAATGCGCTCGCCATGTAAGGTTTATTCTTCCATTATCGGTTGGGGTGAGTCGTCGGGGATTTTAACATGAACCTGGATGATACGCCGACTGTCGGCCATGGCGACCTTAAAAATATAACCATCTATTTCAATGGTTTCACCACGGGCCGGCAGATGGCCGAAGGCTTGCATCACCAGCCCGCCGATGGTGTCCACTTCTTCGTCGCTGAAGTGGGTGCCGAAGGTTTCGTTAAAATCCTCAATCGGCGTCAGCGCGCGGATGGTGAAGGTATGGCGGTTAAGCTGGCGGATATCCCGGTCTTCCTCGTCATCATATTCATCCTCGATTTCGCCGACGATCAGCTCCAGGATGTCTTCAATGGTGACCAGGCCGGAAACGCCGCCGAACTCGTCAATCACAATGGCCATATGGTAGCGCTGGGACCGGAACTCCTTCAGCATGCGATCGACGCGTTTACTTTCCGGCACCACCACGGCGGGGCGCAACACTTTATCCATACTGAACGGCTGCGAATCGCTGAGCATAAACGGCAGCAGATCCTTGGCCATCAGGATCCCCTCGATGTGATCCTTGTCTTCGCTTATCACCGGGAAACGGGAATGCGCGGATTCAATGATCACATCCAGGCACTCTTCCAGCGACTGGTTGTTTTTCAGGGTCACGATTTGGGAACGCGGGATCATGATATCGCGTACGCGCTGCTCGGCGATATCCATAACGCCTTCGAGCATATCGCGGGTATCGGGATCAATCAGCTCGTTTTGTTCGGAATCACGGATAAGCTCCAGTAAATCATTGCGATTTTTTGGCTCGCCGTGAAACAGCTGATTAAGGATAAGCGTAAAAAAGCCCTTTTTGGGACTGGGGCTGTCGTTGCTTTGCGAATGGTCGTCGCTCATGGCGTTTAGTTAATTTCACTCGTAGTGGATAAATGGATCGTATAAACCGGCCCCGCTCCGGGGCCGGCGTCGTTTATCAGTCGTCTTTTTCGTTCAGATAGGGATCGGGATAACCTAACGCCTGCATGATGTCGGCCTCCAGCGCCTCCATTTCCTCGGCTTCCTCATCCTGGATATGATCATACCCTAGCAGATGCAGACAGCCGTGGACAACCATATGCGCCCAGTGCGCCTCCAGCGGCACGTCCTGTTCGCCGGCTTCCCGTTCCACCACCTGGCGGCAGATGATCAGGTCGCCGAGCAGGGGAAGCTCCACCTGCGGCGGGGCTTCAAAGGGAAATGACAGTACATTGGTCGGCTTGTCCATGCCGCGGTAGGTCAGGTTCAGCTCGTGGCTTTCCGCGTCGTCCACCAGGCGGATGGTGACCTCGGCCTCGTCCTGGAACTGCGGCAGCACGCCTTCCAGCCAGCGCATAAAGGTTGCTTCATCGGGCAAACCGGCCGGATCGGCGCAGGCGACCTGTAAATCAAGGATGACGCCGCTCATTTGGCCGGCTCCTGGTTATCGCCGGCGGCCGGCGGGATATTCCCGTGGTAAGCGGCCTGCGCTTCACGCCGGCGCTGTTCGCCCAACGCGTCTTTACGCTTCTGATCGGCCGCTTCCCAGGCTTCATACGCCACCACGATGCGCGCCACCACGGGATGGCGCACCACGTCCTCGCTATGGAAGAAGTTGAAGCTGATTTCCTTTACGTCGGCCAGCACTTCGATGGCGTGCCGCAGGCCTGATTTCGCATTGCGCGGCAGGTCGATCTGGGTGATATCGCCGGTAATGACCGCTTTGGAATTAAAACCGATGCGCGTCAGGAACATCTTCATCTGCTCGATGGTGGTGTTCTGGCTTTCATCCAGGATGATAAAGGCGTCATTCAGGGTACGACCGCGCATATAGGCCAGCGGAGCGACTTCAATCACGTTGCGTTCAATCAGTTTCTCAACCCGCTCGAAGCCCAGCATTTCGAACAGCGCGTCATACAGCGGACGCAGGTACGGGTCGACCTTCTGGCTGAGATCGCCGGGCAGGAAACCGAGTTTTTCACCGGCCTCCACCGCCGGGCGGGTCAGCATGATGCGGCGTATTTCCTGGCGCTCCAGCGCATCCACCGCCGCGGCCACCGCCAGGTAGGTTTTACCCGTACCGGCCGGACCGACGCCAAAGGTAATATCATGATCGAGTATATGGGCGATATACTGCGCCTGGTTTGGCGTACGGGGTTTGATAACGCCCCGCTTGGTCTGGATATGCACCGCTTTGCCGAAGTCCGGCACGCTTTCGGCGGTTTGCTCCAGCACCCGGCTCTCTTTGATGGCCAGGTGGATTTTTTCCGGCTCGATATCGGCGACAACACCGCGCACCGGAGCCGTGTCCACGTACAGCGTCAGCAGGATATTGGCGGCGGCTTCCACGCACAGCGGTTTGCCGACCAGTTTGAAAACGTTGTCGCGACGATTGATTTCAATGCCCAACCGGCGCTCAAGTTGTTTGATATTGTCATCGAACGGCCCGCAGAGGCTCATTAAGCGCTTATTGTCCGCAGGCTCCAGCATGATTTCTTTAGTGTCGACGTTCAAACTTTTCCTCTGGGCCTTTCAGGCCATGTTAGGGAGTAGATTATGGCTGACCATGTTCATAAATGAAGGAAACCGTCACCAGCGTCAAGGACGCGGATCATTAAATTAATATTGGGGCACGATAAGTGAAAAGCAACCGGGGGAGAAAAGGCAGAACCGGGCGGCGGGGGAGGCCGCCCGTTAACGGGCAGGGAGGGTATCACGGCTGGAAGGTCCCGACGCCGAGTTCATTCTCTTTGCGGGTGCGCGCAATCACCGAGGCCGGGCTTTCGCTCACGCGCAGGCCCATTTGATCTTCGGTGCGCACGACCACGCCGCGCAGCGAGTTCGGATTGACATCGACGATCTCGACATCGACAAACTTGCCGATCATGTCCGGCGTGCCTTCAAAGTTCACCACGCGGTTATTTTCAGTACGGCCGGCCAACTCCATCACGCTTTTGCGCGAGGTGCCCTCCACCAGGATGCGCTGGACCGTGCCCATCATCTGGCGACTGAACTGCATCGCCTGCTGAATGATGCGTTGCTGCAGTATATGCAGCCGCTGCTTTTTCTCGTCTTCGCCGACATCGTCCACCATATCCGCCGCCGGCGTGCCGGGACGCGCGGAGTAGATAAAACTGTAGCTGGTATCGAAATTAACATCGGCGATAAGCTTCATGGTCTGCTCGAAGTCGGCCTGGGTTTCCCCGGGGAAACCGATGATAAAATCGGAACTCACCTGGATGCCGGGACGCGCTTTGTGCAGTTTGCGGATGATGGATTTATATTCCAGCGCCGTATGGGCGCGTTTCATCATGGTCAGGATGCGATCGGAACCGCTTTGCACCGGCAAATGCACAAAGCTGACCAGCTCCGGCGTGTCGCGGTAGACGTCGATGATATCGTCGGTGAATTCAATCGGGTGGCTGGTGGTGAAACGCACGCGATCGATGCCGTCGATGGCCGCCACCAGGCGCAGCAGTTCGGCAAAGGTGCAGATATCGCCCTCGAAGCTGGCGCCGCGGTAGGCGTTGACGTTCTGCCCCAGCAGGTTGACCTCGCGCACGCCCTGGGACGCCAGTTGGGCTATCTCGAACAGGATATCGTCGCAGGGACGGCTGACTTCCTCGCCGCGGGTATAGGGCACCACGCAAAACGAGCAGTACTTGTTGCAGCCTTCCATGATGGAGACAAACGCGGTGGGGCCCTCGGCGCGCGGTTCCGGCAGCCGGTCGAATTTTTCGATTTCGGGGAAGCTGATATCCACCACCGGGCTGCGCGTGCCGCGCACGTGGTTGATCATTTCCGGCAAGCGGTGCAGGGTCTGCGGCCCGAAGATAATATCGACATAATGGGCGCGCTCGCGGATATGCGCGCCTTCCTGGGAGGCCACGCAGCCGCCGACGCCGATGATCAAATCCGGATTGGCTTCTTTCAGCGCCCGCCAGCGGCCCAGTTGATGGAATACCTTCTCCTGCGCCTTTTCACGAATGGAACAGGTGTTGAGCAGCAACACGTCCGCTTCTTCGGCGTTATCCGTCAACTGGTAGCCGTGGGTGCTATCCAGCAAGTCGGCCATCTTCGATGAATCGTACTCGTTCATCTGACAGCCCCAGGTTTTGATATGCAGTTTTTTTGTCATCGGCTTGCCATTACTTGATGCATTATTTTAGGGTGCGAAAAAGCCCTTCGGCTCATGCAGGGCGCGTATTGTAATCCTTTGGCGTGGTTGTGACCAGAGGGCTGAGCCTTCGCTCCTCTTTCATAATGAAAAATTGCGGTACACTAAGCAAATGTTTAATCACAGACACAAGCATAGCCGAGATGAACACAAACGAAATAGCCTATGATGCGGTGGTGGCGGGGGGCGGCATGGTCGGCGCCCTGGCGGCGTTAATGCTGGCGCAGGGCGGTATACGGGTGCTGGTGCTGGACCATGCCCGGCTGGCGGAGCCCCGGCCGGATGCCCCGCCTGATTTGCGCGTTTCGGCTATCAGCTGCGCGTCGGCGGCGTTGTTGCGCCGCGTGGGCGCGTGGGACCGTATCGATTCCCATGTCCGCGTACCCTACCGCCGCCTGGAAACCTGGGAATGGGCGCAGTCCCAGGTCACCTTCGACGCCGCGGCGCTGCATTTGCCGGAACTCGGCTTTATGGTGGAAAACATCCGGCTGCAGCGGGCGCTGTGGCAGGCCTGCGCCGACTGCGGCAATCTGACGCTGCGCGCGCCGGCCGCCCTGGCGAAAATGCGTTATGACGGCGGCAACTGGCGCCTGACGCTTGATAACGGCGAAACGGTTGGCGCCCGGCTCCTGATCGGCGCCGACGGCGCCCGGTCCAACGTACGGCAATGGGCTGGCATCGGCACCGTCGGTTGGCAATATCGCCAGTCGTGTATGCTGATAACCGTCGCATGCCCGTACGGCCAGCAGGATGTCACCTGGCAGGAATTTACCCCCGACGGTCCCCGGGCGTTTTTACCGCTCTACGATAACTGGGCGTCGCTGGTGTGGTATGACAGCGCGGCGCGTATCCGCCAACTGCAGGCCCTGCCGCCGGCGGCCCTGGAGCGCGAGGTGCTGGCCGCCTTTCCCACCCGCCTGGGCGCGGTGAAGGTGCACGCCGCGGGCGCTTTTGCGCTGGTGCGCAGCCATGCCAGGGACTATGTCCGGCCGGGCCTGGCGCTGATCGGCGATGCGGCGCATACCATAAATCCGCTGGCGGGGCAGGGCGTAAACCTGGGCTTTCGCGACGCTGAAGCGCTGGCCGCGGTGGTGATTGGCGCGCGCGATCATGATGAACCCTGGGACGAGCTGCGCATCTTAAAGCGCTATCAGCATCGCCGTTACGGCGACAACCTGCTGATGCAAAGCGGCATGGATCTCTTCTATAGCGCCTTCAGCAACCGGCTGCCGCCGGTCCGGCTGGCGCGCAACCTCGGCCTGTTCCTGGCCCAGCGCGCCGGCCCGCTGAAAGTCCGAGCGCTGAAATATGCCCTGGGTCTCTGACTGGCGGTAGCGTCGGGCGTTGTCAGCAAAAAATGAGCAATATATTGCTCATTTTTTTTCATTTAAGATTTTTTTGAGCAAAATAATTGCCATTTTAAAAACGTTAGCGCTAAAAGAGCAAAACATTGCTCATTGAAGGTGTCCATGAAATTGACTATTGAAATTTTTGTCGAAGGAAGATGGCAGGACGCCGCGTCTATCACATTTTCCGAACCTGACCAAGGACGCGCGAGTTTAACGTTACTCGGTTATGCGTTTGATTATGCGCTGGAATTCATGGAACGGGATGATGAGCATGCCTGTAGTAGCAATTTGCCTGCGGTACTCATGGAAAACTACCGATCAAGGCCTGCCGTCAACCCAACAAGATAGCGCTCGGTTGCGGTCAGGCGTTATTGCTCCCGTGGGAAATATGCGCATTAAGGAATCCTTAACCGATTTACCCGCGGTTAAACAAATTAATCAAATTCGGTTTACCGTACAGGATGTGGCCGAGCGGAATACTGATTTTTTAGAATACGCACAACAGATGGGCGCGGCGGGCGGTGGCGCCACTGGCGCTGGTGGGGAGGCGCCAAAACTATTATTACGTTGCTCCGCCAACAACGAAATCTGGATCGATACTTTTCAGGATGACGACCAAAATCCAGATCAATATCAGCCGTCGTACTCTATCCGATATCGAACGAGACCAGGGCAGCCAGTCGTTGTCGATATTAAACCGGGTATTTAAGCCACTTGGCCTTAAGATAGGCTTATTGCCGCGCAGTCAGCATTTGATGCGCGCGCTGCTGCCAGATCGGCCAAAGGACGCTTAGGCGATCTTATCCGGTGGGCTTTTCATGCCGGACGGCACAGAAAACACCGCCTGCGCCTGCGCTTAAGCGATAATAGAGGCGTGGACAATCAGCCGGGATGGCGCTTTCCCCTGCATGTCCCGCTAAGCGCAGGTGGGCGTTACATCGCCAGGATTTTCTCTTTTTGCACGCTGAATTCCTGATCGCTTAAAATGCCGCGTTCTTTCAGCGCCGCCAGTTTTTCCAACTGGGTGATCACGTCATATTGCGCACGGGTGCCCGCCGCCTGCCGCATCTGCGGCTGCTGGCTGAGCGTTTCCCGTGCGATATTCACCATATTGGTAAACGGGGTGACCGCACCTTTCATCACATTCTCGATGGTATAGTTTTGACCTGTGGTGCTCAGGGTAATGCTGCCGGTCATCATCTTGGTGCGCCCGCTTACGGAAACCACGCTCGCCAGATCGACGAAAACCTGCTTCAGACCGTAAACCATGCCTTTATCCAGGAAAATAATCCGGTAGTTGGTCAGGGTAATCAGCCAGGTATTGCCGCCCATCAGGCCCGTTGCCACCGCCAGCGGTTTTTCATCGTCGGCCAGGATCGCCGGAAGATGGTAAAACTCTTTTTTGGTGCCGAAGGGCATATCGCCCACCAGCTTGGCCAGGCGCTTATATTCTATTTTCAACTCTTCAATACTTGCTGTTTTAAAGTTAATCATCATTGAGTCCCAATGAATAATGGTCAATTTATCATTTGATCGTGCTTGAATTTACCTTATGTAGCGCACCACCAAAGACGAGAACAGCTCCCTGAAACCTGCTTAATTAAACGACTAGCTCGGGCAACGATCTTTTTGTGAAAGGCCACATGCCGTTTCCCGCGCGAAATCGTCGGTGATTGTGCCCTTAACAATATGGCCGATACCATGATCTGGGATTACTTGCGCCGCGTTTAGTTGCAAAATAATTAGGATAATCCTGATTTTTTTGCTAACGCGCGGCGACGGGCTGATACCCTTTGCAAGGATGATCTGAAAGGAAGGGCAGAAGACACGCATAAAAAAAGCGGGGCGATGTCTTTCGACAATCGCCCCGCTTTTCGCTGCTTGCGCAGTCTTTGTATGGCTGGGGTACCAGGATTCGAACCTGGGGTGGCGGAATCAGAATCCGCTGCCTTACCGCTTGGCGATACCCCAAAAATGTGGTGGCTACGACGGGAATCGAACCTGTGACCCCAGCATTATGAGTGCTGTGCTCTAACCAGCTGAGCTACGTAGCCGAATTATACTTAAAAATTCGGGACTTACAATACTTTTTAAAAACTTTTTCAACTTTTTTTTGGCTGGGATACCAGGATTCGAACCTGGGGGTGGCGGGATCAAAACCCGCTGCCTTACCGCTTGGCTATATCCCAATCATCCAAACGTTTTTGCAACTTTTCCCGCTTGCAACCTCGCCCGGGCGAGGTTAATGGCTGGGGTACCAGGATTCGAACCTGGGAGTGGCGGGATCAAAACCCGCTGCCTTACCGCTTGGCTATACCCCATCCGCTGCGTAACCGAAATCATGGTGCGGGAGGCGAGACTTGAACTCGCACACCTTGCGGCGCCAGAACCTAAATCTGGTGCGTCTACCAATTTCGCCACTCCCGCAAAGTATGGTGGCTACGACGGGATTCGAACCTGTGACCCCAGCATTATGAGTGCTGTGCTCTAACCAGCTGAGCTACGTAGCCATCTTTCCGCGTGACCTTCATTCGGCGTTGCGGGGCGCATTATGCGTAGTTGCAGAAATCCAGTCAACACCTTTTTTCGGTAATCAGGCTTTGCGCATGCTGTTTGTCTGGCTTATGAGCAACCTGATGATAAAAACCGCATAAGGCCTGATTTTCCTATTCAAACAAATAAAAACCGGGCCGTAAAGGCCCGGTGAGTTTGATAATAACCCTAAGCTCAAAGCAGACATGTTAAAGGGCGCGCGGCCCATGGCGCGCCAGGCCCGCCAACGCTGAACTCAACCCGGACGAGTTCAAGGGAGAGCGTGCCAATGGGGTCGAATCGGGCGTGGTGTTCCCGCCCGACCGAGGCCCCATGGCATGCCAGGCCCGCCAACGCTGAACTCAACCCGGACGTGTTCAAGGGAGAACGTGCCAATGGGGTCGAATCGGGCGTGGTTTTCCCGCCCGACCGAGTGCCTCATGGCATGCCAGGCCCGCCAACGCTGAACTCAACCCGGACGTGTTCAAGGGAGAGCGTGCCAATGGGGTCGAATCGGGCGTGGTTTTCCCGCCCGACCTAGCGCCCCATGGTGCGCTAGGCCCGCCAACACCGGACCTAACGCAGCCGTGTTCAAGGGAGAGCGTGCCAATGGGGTCGAATCGGGCGTGGTGTTCCCGCCCGACCGAGCGCCCCATGGTGCGCTAGGCCCGCCAACACCGGACCTAACGCAGCCGTGTTCAAGGGAGAGCGTGCCAATGGGGTCGAATCGGGCGTGGTGTTCCCGCCCGACCGAGCGCCCCATGGCATGCCAGGCCCGCCAACGCTGAACTCAACCCAGACGAGTTCACGGGAGAGCGTGCCAATGGGGTCGAATCGGGCGTGGTGTTCCCGCCCGACCGAGTGCCTCATGGCATGCCAGGCCCGCCAACACCGGACCTAACGCAGACATGTTAAAGGGAGAGCGTGCCGATAGCTTTAGTACGCGGACTGATGCACACCCACCGCCCGTCCCGACGGATCGTCCATATTTTTAAACGACTCATCCCATTCGATGGCCTTCGCCGAGGAACAGGCCACCGACGGACCTCCCGGCACACACTCCGCCGCGCTTGGCAACGGGAACAGCTCCGCGAAGATTTCCCGGTAAAAATAAGCCTCTTTAGACGTCGGCGTATTGTACGGGAAACGGAAATGCGCGTTAGCCAATTGCTGATCGGTAATCTGCTTGCCGGCCATTTCCTTCAGCGTGTCGATCCAGCTATAGCCCACACCGTCGGAAAACTGCTCTTTCTGCCGCCAGGCAATGCTTTCCGGCAGGTAGGACGCAAAACATTCGCGCAGTACATGCTTTTCAATTTTGCCGTGTCCGCACATTTTATCCTGCGGGTTAATACGCATCGCCACGTCAAGGAAGTTTTTATCCAGGAACGGCACGCGCGCCTCCACGCCCCAGGCGGACATCGCCTTATTGGCGCGCGCGCAGTCATACATATGCAGCGCCTGCAGCTTGCGCACCAGCTCTTCATGAAACTCTTTGGCGTTCGGCGCCTTATGGAAATAGAGATAACCGCCGAAAACCTCGTCGGCTCCCTCGCCAGACAGCACCATCTTGATGCCCATCGCCTTAATTTTCCTCGACATCAGGTACATCGGCGTCGAGGCGCGGATGGTGGTGACATCATAGGTCTCGATATGGTAAATCACGTCGCGGATGGCATCCAGGCCTTCCTGCACGGTGAAATGCACTTCATGATGCACGGTACCCAGATGGGTAGCCACTTCCTTGGCGGCGCGCAGATCGGGCGAGCCTTCCAGGCCGACGGCAAAAGAGTGCAGCTGCGGCCACCAGGCCTCGCTGCGCGCGCCGTCTTCCACCCGCCGGGCGGCATACTTCTTGGTGATGGCGGAAATAACCGATGAATCCAGCCCGCCGGATAACAGCACGCCGTAAGGCACATCCGACATCAAATGACTTTTGACCGACTCTTCCAGCGCGTCGCGCAGCGCCGCTTTATCGGTAGTGTTGTCCTTCACGTTGTCATAAGAGAACCAATCGCGGGTGTAATATTCGCGGATTTCTCCGTCCTGGCTCCACAGATAACTTCCCGGGGGAAATTCCTTAATGCTCAGGCATACCGGCACCAGCGCCTTCATTTCCGACGCCACATACAGCGTGCCGTTTTCATCATGCCCCATATATAGCGGGATAATGCCCATATGGTCGCGGCCGATCAGGTAGGCGTCTTTCTCGGTATCATACAAAATGAAGGCGAACATACCGCGCAGATCGTCGAGGAAGGCCGGTCCTTTTTCCTGGTACAGGGCCAGGATCACTTCGCAGTCGGAACCGGTCTGGAACGCATAGCGGTCCCCCAGCTCCTGGCGCAGCGCCTGATGGTTATAAATTTCGCCATTCACCGCCAGCACATGGGTATGCGCGGCGTTATATAAGGGTTGCGCGCCGGTATTGACGTCGACGATGGACAGGCGTTCATGGGCCAGGATGGCCTGGTCGCTGGCAAACACTCCCGACCAGTCGGGACCGCGATGACGCATCAGACGCGACATTTCCAGCGCGGTTTTACGCAGTTCGCTCGGATCCGATTGCAAATCCAGTACACCAAAAATAGAACACATTCTCTTTTCCTTAGGCCGGTCTCGGGGCTAATGCTTTGCTGTTGACATCGATTTAGCACTAAAATGACACCATTATTCAAGATCAATCAATGAAAAAAGCCATGCTGCTGGTGATAATTCATTTTTAAGCGGCTAATTATCAATAATCATCAATAAAAGAAGGAAAAACACCGGCAAATTTGACCGATCGTAAATGCAATAAAACCCGATGACCCGGCAATCAGCTGTTTTCCAGCAGGCGCTGGAGCAATACGCCGTTAAGCATCGCGCGCTTGACCAGCGCAAAGGCGCCGATGGCGGAGCCGTGATCCAGCGCGGAAATCACCACCGGCAGATTTTGGCGAAAACCGTTCAGTACCTGATTATCGATACAGCGCTGCACCGCCGGCAGCAACACCTTATGGGCTTCGGTAATCTCACCGGCCAGCACCACTTTTTGCGGATTGAACAGGTTAATGGCGATGGCCACCGCTTTGCCCAGGTGATGACCCACCTGCTCGATAACCTCGCAGGCCAGCGTATCGCCGCGATTGGCGGCTTTGCAAATGGCGCCGATCTGGCAATTATCCAGCGTCAGCCTGCTGGGGTAGCCCTGGTCGAGCAGGTGGCGCACCCGCTTTTCAATGGCGCCGTTGGCGGCGATGGTTTCCAGGCAGCCGAAATTGCCGCAATGGCAGCGCTCGCCCAGCGGGTCGACCTGGATATGGCCGATTTCCCCCACGTTACCGTTGCTGCCGAGAAAAATCTGGCCGTTGACCAGGATCCCGGCGCCGGTGCCGCGGTGCAAACGAACCAAAATGGAATCCGCGCAGTCCTGTGTTGCACCAAAATAGTGCTCCGCCAGCGCCAGACTGCGAATATCGTGGCCGACAAAAGCGGTAAGATGAAAGCGTTTTTGCAAATTTTCCACCAGCGGCCAGGCGCTCACGCTGATATGCGGCATATAACGCACCACCCCGGAATACGGATCCACCAGGCCCGGCAGGATCACCGAAATGGCGATGAGCTCCCGGGATTTACGCTGGATCTGCTCCAGGAAACGCGCTATGGCGCTGAACAGCGCCGCTTCCAGCGCCTGCTGCGTGGTTTCCGGCAGCGGGGTGAATTCTTCGTACAGTGATTTGCCGGTCAGATCGTAGAGGGTGATGGTGGTGTCATGGCGACCGAGACGCACGCCAATCGCCTGGAAGGCGCGGGTTTCGGCGACGATGGAGATGGCGCGCCGGCCGCCGGTGGAAGCCTGCTGGTCCACCTCGCGGATCAGTCCCCGCTCCAGCAGCTGACGGGTGATTTTGGTGATGCTGGCCGGCGCCAGCTGGCTTTGTTCGGCAATCTGGATGCGCGAAATCGGCCCCGACATATCGATCAGGCGGTACACCGCAGCGCTGTTGAGCTGTTTGACCAGGTCAACGTTTCCTATCGGGGCGTGTCCGCCTGGGGTCATCGGTTTATTACTCGCTCATCAGAGAACTTCGTCGCCATTAACGATAGTCCTGGTTATCCGGTAATCGCGGGTGAACGCCGTCAGGTTAGCCACCTTGCCTGCCTGCAAGGTACCCAACTGCGCCGCCACGCCCAGGGCCTGGGCCGGGTAAAGGGTCGCCATGCGCAATGCTTCATCCAGCGCGATACCGGCGAATTCCACGCTGTTGCGCACCGCTTCAATCATCGTCAGCGCCGAACCGCTCAGGGTGCCGTTTTCATCCAGACACAGGCCGTCCCGGTAGTATATTGTTTTACCGGCAAAAATGAACCGATCAATCTGGTTATCGGCGCCGGCGGGCGCGGTGGCGTCGGTGACCAGCACCAGTTTATCGCCCTTGATGCGTTTGGTGTTGCGAATATTGGCGTAGTTGACGTGCAGTCCGTCGGCGATGATGCCGCAATAGAGCGACGGCGTGTCGTAAATTGCGCCGATAAGCCCGGGCTCGCGTCCGGTAAGGGGCGGCATGGCGTTGAACAGATGGGTGGCGAAGCCGATGCCGGCGGCAAAACCCGCTTTCGCCTCATCATAGGTGGCGTTGGAATGACCGGCCGACACCATGATGCCCGCCTGGCTCAGCCGGCGGATAATCCCGGCGTCGACCTGTTCCGGCGCCAGGGTCAACTGGGCGATGACATCGGCGTTGGCGCACAGGTAATCCACCATTTCCGGCGAGGGCTTGCGCATCAGCGCCGGATCGTGCGTGCCTTTTTTTATCGGATTCAGGTAAGGCCCTTCCAGGTGCAGGCCCAATGCCTGGTGCTTATGCTGCGCCAGGAATGCGCGCATCACCTCGACGGCGCGGCGCATAAACGCATCGGTGCTGGTAATCAGGGTGGGTAAAAAGCTGGTGCAGCCCGATTTGACATTGGCGCGCTGCATGATTTCCAGCGTTTCCACCGTCAGGGCGTCCAGGGAATCATTGAACTGCACGCCGCCGCAGCCGTTAAGCTGCAGGTCGATAAATCCCGGGGCCAGGATGGCGCCGTCGAGATCGCGCCGCTCAATATCCGCCGGCAGCGAATCCAGCGGGCAGACCGCGTCGATTGCCCCGTCATTGATGATTACCGCATGATGTTCAAGGACTTGGAGACCGGTAAAGATCCGGCCGTTGGTAAATGCGTACATCGTTCGCTCCCGGTTATCAATCAGCTGTTTTTCAGGCTCAGGGTACTGGCGGCTTCCAGTTCGCGGAAATATTTTACCGTCTTCACTTTCAGCTCCATGGTGGAGGGTTCGTCGCACACCATCACCGCTTTAGCATGAAGCTGCAGGCAACTTATTGTCCACATATGATTCACGTTGCCTTCCACCGCCGCCTGCAGCGCCAGCGCTTTGTTGTGGCCGATGACCAGGATCATCACTTCTTCGGCGTCCAGCAGTGTGCCGACGCCGACGGTCAGGGCAAAACGCGGCACCTGCTCGATATCATTGTCAAAGAAACGGGAATTGGCCCGGCGGGTTTCCAGCGTCAGGGTCTTGACGCGGGTGCGCGACGCCAGGGAGGAGGCGGGTTCGTTAAAGGCGATATGCCCGTCATTGCCGACGCCGCCCATAAACAGATGGATCTTGCCGTACGACTTGATTTTTTCTTCATAGCGGCGACATTCCGCGTCGATATCATCGGCGTTGCCGTTGAGCAGATTGATGTTTTCCCGCGGAATATTCACGTGATCGAAGAAATTGCGATGCATAAAGGTGTAATAGCTTTCCGGATGGGCGGCGGGCAGGCCGACGTACTCATCCATGTTAAACGTCACCACGTGCTCGAAGCTGACCTGGCCCGCTTTATGCATCTGAATAAGATATTTGTAGGCTTCCAACGGCGTGCTGCCGGTGGGCAGTCCGAGGATAAAAGGGCGCGCGGCGGTGGGCTTGAAGGCATTGATGCGCTCGACGATATGACGAGCGGCCCATTTGCCGACGTCGGCGGCGGTTTCTAACGGAATAAGTCTCATGACTGACCTCTTTAATAGATAAAAACGGGTGTCCGCAGCGGTGTTAACAGTATAACGTTAGCGCGCAGGCATTACATAGCGGGAGCCAGGGCGCTCTGACCGCACGGCAAAAGTATAAGCTGATTATTCGCGATGCAAAATAAGTTTGACATATTTAGTAGAATAAGTCACAAATCTTACCGGTTAAAGGTGATTCTAATCACATAATACCGGTAATTAATTTGCGTTGAAAATTAAACTTTCTACACTGCGTATGAGCAGCTTCGTCAGGCGCGGTTTTTCGCAGGCAAGGGTTAGACAGCCTACATTGTGGGTTGATCGATAAGGTCAAAAGGGGAATCAAGGTGAATATACTCAGTTATCTTCAAAAAATAGGCCGCGCGTTGATGGTGCCGGTGGCAACGTTGCCCGCCGCCGCCATCCTGATGGGCGTCGGTTACTGGATCGACCCGGTGGGCTGGGGCGGCGGCAGCGCCTGGGCGGCCTTCTTTATCAAGGCCGGATCGGCGATTATAGAAAATATGTCGGTGTTGTTCGCCGTCGGCGTGGCCTACGGCATGTCCAAGGACAAAGACGGCGCGGCGGCCTTATCCGGCCTGGTCGGCTTTCTGGTGGTCACCACGCTGTGCGCGCCGGCTTCCGTGTCGATGATCCAGCATATTCCCCTGGCCGATGTGCCCGCGGCCTTCGGTAAAATCAATAACCAGTTTGTCGGCATCCTGGTGGGGATTATCTCCGCCGAGCTGTACAACCGCTTCAGCCATGTCGAGCTGACCAAGGCGCTGTCGTTCTTCAGCGGACGGCGGCTGGTGCCGATCCTGGTGTCCTTCGTCATGATCCTGGTGGCCTTTATCCTGATGTACGTTTGGCCGCTGGTGTTTAACGCCCTGGTATCGTTCGGCGAGCATATCCAGCAGCTCGGTTCGGTGGGTGCCGGTATCTACGCCTTCTTTAACCGGCTGTTAATCCCGGTGGGATTACACCACGCGCTGAACTCGGTGTTCTGGTTCGACGTGGCCGGCATCAACGACATACCCAAATTTTTCGGCGGCCAGCAGTCCATTGACGCGGGCACCGCCATCGTCGGTATTACCGGGCGTTACCAGGCCGGATTCTTCCCGATCATGATGTTCGGCCTGCCGGGCGCCGCCCTGGCCATTTATCAATGCGCCCGTCCGGAAAACAAAAGCAAGGTGGCCGGGATCATGATTGCCGGCGCGTTTGCCGCCTTTTTTACCGGGATCACCGAACCGCTGGAATTTTCCTTTATGTTCGTGGCGCCGGTACTGTATTTCCTGCATGCCCTGTTAACCGGGCTGTCGGTATTCATCGCCGCGCAAATGCATTGGATGGCGGGGTTCGGTTTCAGCGCCGGCCTGGTGGATATGGTGCTTTCCTCGCGCAATCCGCTGGCGGTCCATTGGTATATGCTGATCCCGCAGGGACTGGTGTTCTTTGTTATTTACTACCTGGTGTTCCGTTTTACCATCAAACGCTTCAACCTGCTGACTCCTGGGCGTGAACTGGCGGTCGCCGGCGACGAAAGCGACGGCTATAACGTCGATGTCGAACCGGCCATGGCCACCACCAAGTCCGGTGAAACCCAGGCGCTGGCCCGCCGTTACATCAGCGCGGTGGGCGGCTCGGAAAACCTGACCGGCATTGACGCCTGTATCACTCGTCTGCGGCTGAACGTGAAGGATTCGTCGCTGGTCAACGATTCCCTGGCAAAAAATCTCGGCGCCCAGGGCGTTATCCGTCTTAATAAGGAAAGCGTGCAGGTGATTGTCGGCACCCGAGCCGAAATTATCGCCGGCGCCATGCGTACCGTGCTGGCCGAAGGGCCGGTCGCGGCGTCGCGCTCCGTTTCCCAACCCGCGGCGGCGCAGCCGGCCGCGGTGGTTCATGAGCCGGTGGCGCGCCCGGTGGTGGTTAGCCTGACGTCGCCGATAACCGGTGATATCGTACCCTTGGATCAGGTGCCGGACGAAGCCTTCGCCAGCAAAGCGGTGGGCGACGGCGTCGCCATCCGCCCGACCGGGAAACTGGTGCTGTCGCCGGCTAACGGCACCCTGGTCAAGGTCTTCGGCACCCATCACGCGTTCTGCCTGGAAACCGACGCCGGCGCCGAAGTGATTGTGCATATCGGCATTGATACCGTCGGACTGCAGGGCCAGGGTTTTACGTCCCTGGTGGAAGAGGGCAGCAAGGTCACCCAGGGGCAGCCGATACTGGAGCTGGATCTGGACTATCTCAATGCCAATGCCCGCTCGATGATAAGCCCGGTGGTGATAAGCAATATGGATGAGTTTGGCGCCATTACCGCTATCGCCAGCGGCGCGGTGGTCGCAGGGGTAACACCGCTGCTGGATGTTACCGCCAAATAAGGCCGCCCTCGTTACCCGGCTCCGGCGCGGTTCGCGCGCCGGAGTCCGTTTCTCCCCGACACGGCGTTATTCCCCCGATTCTGTTCCCGGTTATCCTCCGGCGCAGTTGCGCCTATGCTAATATAGCCTCCCGGTTACCCTCCGGCGCAGTTGCGCCTATGCTAATATAGCCTCCCGGTTACCCAGCCTGTCCGTCAGGGCGACAGGACGGCCGCGGCACCGCGCCCGGCGCCATAAGAATTTCTGCAACTAACGGTTGTGTCGGGACGTGGCTTGTTGGAACATAAGCATAATGAATGTCGTGCGTTCGCGTAGAGGAAATGCAATATGAGTGAGGCAGAAGCCCGCCCAACTAATTTTATTCGTCAAATAATTGACGAAGATTTGGCAACCGGTAAGCACCATTCGGTGCATACCCGTTTTCCGCCGGAGCCTAACGGCTATCTGCATATCGGCCATGCCAAGGCCATTTGCCTGAATTTCGGCATCGCCCAGGATTACCAGGGCCAATGCAATCTGCGCTTCGACGATACCAACCCGGTGAAAGAAGATATCGAATTCGTCGATTCAATCAAAGAAGACGTGCAGTGGCTTGGTTTTAAATGGAGCGGCAATATCCATTACTCCTCCGATTATTTCGATCAGCTGCATGCCTATGCCATCGAGCTTATCAATAAAGGGTTGGCTTATGTGGATGAGCTTTCACCCGACGCCATTCGCGAATACCGCGGCAACCTCACCACGCCCGGCCGGAACAGTCCGTTTCGCGATCGCTCGGTCGAGGACAACCTGGCGCTGTTTACCATTATGCGCAACGGCGGTTTCCCCGAGGGCAGCGCCTGCCTGCGGGCTAAAATCGATATGGCCTCGCCGTTTATGGTGATGCGCGATCCGGTGCTGTACCGCATTAAATTTGCCGAGCACCACCAGACCGGTTCGAAGTGGTGCATCTATCCGATGTATGACTTCACCCACTGTATTTCCGACGCCCTCGAAGGCATCACCCATTCGCTGTGTACCCTGGAGTTCCAGGATAACCGCCGTTTATATGACTGGGTGCTGGACAATATCACTATCGACTGCCATCCCCGTCAGTATGAATTTTCGCGCCTCAATCTTGAATACGCCATTATGTCCAAGCGCAAGCTGACCCAACTGGTGGCGGAGAATATTGTCGAGGGCTGGGACGACCCGCGCATGCCGACCATCTCCGGCCTGCGGCGCCGTGGTTATACCGCCGCGTCCATTCGTGAATTCTGCCGGCGCATCGGCGTCACCAAACAGGAAAACAACGTGGAAATCGCCGCGCTGGAAGCCTGTATCCGTGAAGATCTCAATGAAACCGCGCCGCGCGCCATGGCGGTGATCGATCCGGTAAAACTGGTGATAGAAAACCTGCCGGCCGGGCACGAGGAAACCGTGACCATGCCGACGCATCCCAATAAACCCGAGATGGGCGAGCGCCAGGTGGCTTTTAGCCGCGAGATTTATATCGATCGGGCGGATTTTCGCGAGGAAGCCAACAAACAGTACAAGCGCCTGGTGTTGGGCAAGGAAGTGCGCCTGCGCAACGCCTATGTGATCAAGGCGGAGCGTATCGACAAGGATGAGCAGGGCGAGATCAGCGTCATTTACTGCACCTATGATCCGGAGACCCTGAGCAAGGACCCGGCGGATGGGCGCAAGGTGAAAGGGGTGATTCATTGGGTCTCGGCGACCCACGGTGTCCCCGCCGAGTTTCGTTTATACGATCGCCTGTTCAGCGACCCTAACCCCGCCTCGGCGGATGATTTCCTCGCGACGCTGAACCCGGAGTCGCTGGTCATCAAACAAGGCTTTGTGGAGGCCAGCGCGCTTGAGGCGCTGCCGGGCAAGCCCTACCAGTTTGAACGCGAAGGGTATTTCTGCGCCGACAGCCGCTATTTCAGCGTGGAAAAACCGGTGTTTAACCGCACCGTAGGCCTGCGCGATACCTGGACCAAAACCGCCGTTTGACGCCGCGCCGGCGCCGCGGTATCGACCGCGGCGCTGCGTGCGACGCGTAGCCTAACCGGCGGCGCACGCCGCCTGCGCGACCCGCAGTCCCAGCCTGGCGGCGCCGATGGCGCCGTTAAACGCCGACGAGGACGCTTTGGCAAAAATGATTTCCTCATAGGGCAACGGCTTGCGAATAAAGTCGCCGGCCCTGGCAATCAGCCGATCGTAGGGGAAATCCACCATATCCATCACGCCGCCCCCCAGCAGGATATGATCGGGATCAAACAGGTTTACGCCGGTGGCAATCGCCTTGGCCGCCGTGTCGATAAAGCCGGTAATATAGCTATCGCCATGGGCGCAGGTGAAAATATCGGACAGCGCGTAGTCATGCGCCGCGCCGTGATACCATCGCGCCAGCGCCACGCCTGAACAGGCGGTTTCCAGGCAGCCTGTATTACCGCAGCCGCAGCGCGCGCCGTCATCGCCCAGGGGAATGTGCCCCAGTTCGCCGGCCACGCCATGCGCGCCGACATAAGGCGCGCCGTTGAGCCAAATGGCAAACCCGAACCCGGTGCCAAGATAACATCCCAGCACCAGCTTATCCCCCAGGCGCTGCTCGCTCACGTCATAAAACAGCTGCAGGTTTACGTCACGCTCAAAGGCCACCGGGCATTGCAGGCGCCGCTCCAGTTCTGCCGCCAGATCCACAAATTCGCGGGTGGCGCAGGGCAGGTTGGGCGTGGACATGATGGTTTTCCTGTCCCGGGCTATGGACGCGGGAAAGCCAATCATCACTGCGGCGACCCCGGCGCCGCGCTGGACGAGAAAGCGGCCGATAAAAGCCGACAATCCTTCCGCCAGGCCGCTTTCCACTACCGGCAGAGTGCGCTCTTTCGCCGTGACCAGTACCTGGCCATCGGGCGATAACAAACAGATGCGGATATGGGTGGCGCCCATATCCACGCCGACTATCACCAACCGCCTGTTTTTCATCTTAGCTGGCCTCTTTCCGCGCGTCCTGGATTTGGTCGGTCATCATTTTCCACGCCTGGTGGATATCCGGCGCATTATTAAACAGGCCGGAAGAACCGACGATAAAGACATCCGCGCCCGCCGCGATCAGCGAACGGTAGGTGCGCTGGTTGCATGAACCGTCAATTTCAATTTCATACCGCAAACCGTGGCTCTCGCGGTATGCCTTGAGCTGGCCTATTTTTTCCAGCATTTCGGTGATAAACGGCTGGCCGGCAAAACCGGGATCGACGGTCATGACGGTAATTTTGTCCGCCAGATGGATATAATATTTCATCATCTCCACCGACGATTCAGGATTGAGTATCAATCCCACGCCCAATCCCAGGGACCTGATCTTCTCAATAAGCCGAAAGGCCTGGCCGGACAAGGTTTCCGGATGAAGGGTAATCATGCCGGCGCCCGCCTTCGCCAGGCTGTCGATATAATCTTCCGGATGGGTGACCATTAAATGGCAATCCAGGGGCTTACTGGCGAGGCGCTTGACCTGCTCGACAAAAAACGGCGACAGCGTCAGATTGGGCACAAAATGCCCGTCCATGATATCGATATGGATATAATCCGCATGACGATCGATAAATTCAATTTGCTCTTTAAACTTTAATAAATCCATGCACATTAAAGAAGGGGATATCTTCATATCGGTTACCTATTTACTGATAAGTCGATCTAAAGCCACGGCGGCGATAATCAATCCCCCCATGACAACTAATTGGTAATACGTTTGCACCTGAAGAATATTAAGGCCATTGTTAATCGTGCCAATAATTAAACCACCAATTACCACCGAGAATATTCGTCCCTTGCCGCCAAAAAAACTGGTGCCGCCGATAATGGCGCTGGCGATGGCATAGGTCTCAAAGCCAATGCCGGCCAAAGGCTCGGCCGCGCCCAAGCGCGCGGTGGATACCACGCCGGCGAGCCCGGCGCAGATGCCGGAAATAATAAACACTACCAGCATATGGAATTTAACGTCGATACCGGAAAAAAATGCCGAATTTTTGTTGCCGCCCAGGGCGTAAATATTTCTGCCAAGCCGGGTGCGCGCGGTAATAAACCACAGGATAACCGCAATGATCAAAGCAAAAATCACCGGTACCGGAATACCCAGCACGCTGCCGGCAAAGAAGTTAACAAAGCCGAATGAGAAGCCGTACACCGAGTTGGCATCGGAAATGACCAGGGTGATGCCGCGAAAAATAGCGTTGGTGCCGAGGGTAATAATAAAGGGATGCAGGCCGGTCCAGTTAACCAGGCAACCGTTGATGGCGCCCAATAGCCCGCCGACCACCACCCCGCCAATCAGCGCGGCGGAGACCGGGTCAAGACCCGCCAGCATCAGCTTGGCGGTCACCATGCCCGACAAGGCCAGGATAGCCCCCACCGACAGGTCGATGCCCGCCACCAGGATGGCGAAAAACTCGCCCATGCCGATCAAGACCGTTACCGAACTCTGTACCAGGATCTGGGTAATATTGTTGGTTTTCAGAAAATATTCACTGGATATAGAGCCGAATATGGCAACAATAATCGCCAGGATAAAAAACGTGCCGTACTGATCCCAGAATTTTTGGAAGTTAAAGGTGGCCTTCTCCATTTTTATTTCCCTCAGCTTTGTGGCAGAGCCCACGTCATAATATCTTCTTCCCCGATACTCTCATTATTGTCAAGAATATGGGCTAATGTCCCTTCGCAAAATATTGCGATACGGTCGCATACGGTAATGATTTCCGGCAGTTCGGATGACACCATCAATATGGTTTTTCCCGTGGCGGCCAATGTGCGCATCACCTTATAAATTTCCGCCTTGGCCCCGACATCAATGCCGCGGGTAGGTTCGTCAAAAATAATAACCTCCGGCTCGCAGCAGAGCCATTTTGATATCAATACCTTTTGTTGGTTGCCGCCGGATAACTCAGTGATATTTTGGTCCACCGAACTGCATTTCAGCGATAGCAGCCGCCGCTGCGTTTCCGCCAGCTGCCTTTCCTTATCCGGATTAAATAATCCCAGAGCACCTTTATAGCCGCCATCCTTAAGGCTTTTGCTGATGGCGATATTCTGCGCAATGGAAAAATTATCAAAAAAGCCGTTTTCACGCCGACTTTCGGTGATATATCCCATGCCCTTCTTCAGGGCGTCCAGCGGCGAAGAGGGCGTGATATCGACGTTATGCAGCATCACCTTGCCGCTGCTTTTCGGTTCCACGCCGAAGATGCAGTTCATGAATTCGGTGCGTCCCGACCCCACCAGTCCGGCAAAGCCCATGATTTCGCCCTTTTTTACCTGGAAGGAGACGTGCTTGACCCGGCGTTTATCCCGGCTGGTGATATTCTCCACCGCAAAGATGATATCGGCGTCCCCCGTGTCGCCGCCAACCTTCTCCTTAAGGGAGCGAAAGCGGTTTTGCAGCTCGCGTCCGACCATCAGCCGGACAATATCATCGTTGGTCACCTGTCCCATCTGCCCGGACGCGACGCTGCTGCCGTCCTTTAGCACCGTATAGCGGTTGCAGATGCGGCGTATTTCGTTAAGCTTATGCGAAATATAGACAATCGCCGTGCCGTCCTGGCGCAGCTGGTTCATGATCAGGAACAGGTAATCCACTTCGTTATAGGTCAGGGAAGAGGTCGGCTCGTCCATGATGATCACCCTGGCGTCCAGCATCAGGGTCTTGGCGATTTCCAGCATTTGCTTTTGGCTGATGGACAGGTTGCCGACCTTCTCGTCAAGCCGTATTTTCAGCCCCACGCGCAGCAGCATAATAGCCGCTTTGGTACGCATGTCGTGCCAGTCCACCACGTTTACGCCGAACACTTTTTTTACCGGCAGACGACCGATAAATAAATTCTCCAACACGGTTAATTCATCGATAACGCTTAATTCCTGGTAAATTATTCCAATGCCCAATCTGGCAGCGACTTTATGATCAAGCTTCGCGTACTCAACATTATTAATTATTATTTTCCCCGCAGTCGGTTCGTAAATACCGGAAAGTATTTTCATCAAGGTTGATTTGCCGGCGCCGTTTTCACCTAATAAAGCATGTATCTCATTAGGGTATATTTCCAGGTCAACTGATTGCAACGCCTGGACGGGACCAAAGGATTTGGCGATCCCCTCCATTTTAATATATGGAGTGCTCATATTACTCTCCGGATTAATGACAAGACGGCGGGAATAGGCGGTCTTGCGGCACCTGGACTATTTGGTGACTAATATAGAATCGACGGTTTCAATTTTCGGCTGGGCATCAAGCGCAATCAGCTTGCCCGCTTTCACCGTATTCACCAGGATGGCCAGGCCGTTGGCGCCGATTTCCGCCGGATTCTGGGCCACGGTGGCGGTCATCATGCCCTGGGCGACCATCTTGCGCGCCTCGGGAATACCGTCGGTGCCGACCACCAGGATCTTGCCGGTCTGTCCCGCGTTGGCCACCGCCTGCGCCACGCCCATCGCCATGGTATCGTTGGCGCAATAGAAGGCCTTCAACTGGGGATGACGTTGCAGCACATTGGTCGCCACGTCCAGGGCCTTGATGCGATCCCAATCCGCCGGCTGGCTGGCCACCAGCTTGATATGGCTGTTGGCCTTGAACTCCGCGGTCGCGCCGTTGCGCCGCGCCTCGCCCGAGGCGTTGCCGGCCTTGCCTTCGATAATGGCCACTTCGCCGCCCTGGGCGCCCAAGCTATCGATAATAAATTTGGCGCCTTTCGCGCCGACCGCGACATTATCGGTGGTGATAAAGGCTTCGACGTTGCCCTTGGCCTTGGCCAGGCTGGCTAAATCGATTTTTTCGTCGAGGTTAACCAGGTGAATCCCTTTCTGATAAGCCTTGGCGACGGGAATCACCAGATTCACCGCCGATAAAGGCGCAAAGGCGATGCCTTTATAATTCTTATTGGTTAAATCCTCGAATAATTGTAATTGCGATTGGAAGTCGCCTTCCGACGGTGACGCGAATATATCCACCGTCACGCCGAGATCCTGGGCCTTTTTCTCAATGCCTTGTTTCATCTCTACCCAGAAAGGGTTGGATAATGTTTTAAGAACAACGGCGTAATCGGCTGCCGCGTGGACCACGGTGGACAACATCAGTCCACAGGCGGCGCCACCGGCCAATTTAAGAAATTTATTCATTATTCTATCTCCAAAAGAGAATTATTTATAATCACGCTTCAGGTACTTGGTAATGGAACTCGTTTTTTCCAGGTTTTTATTCGCCAGCTCGATATCCTGCCGCGCTACCGAGACATAAAACGCATCCAGCAGCGTAAGCTGCAAAATACGGGCCGAAGCGTTTCTGCCTAATAACGGCGTTTCCGGCGCCGGTGAACAAATATTAAAATCAGCCAGCTGGGCTATGGGGGAATTGCTGCTATGGGTAATACAAATGATCTTGGCCCCATTATCCTTGGCAATCGACACCACCCGTTTCAGATCGCTGGTGCGGCCCGAATGGGATACCACCAACGCCACATCGCCCGGTTGCAACAGGGAGGCCGACATCATCATCAAATGCGCGTCCAGGTAGGCATTGCAACGCAAGCCGATTTTCAGGAATTTATGCTGCACGTCCGCGCAAATGGAATTAGAGCCGCCGACGCCGTACAGCTCGCGCTGATGGCCGGCAAAAAAGCATTGGGCCGCCTGCTGGATGACGTTGGCGTCGACTATCGCCTGGCCTTCGACAATGGTGCGTACGGTCAGGTTAAACACTTTGTTGACCACATCCTCCGGGCTGTCGGTGGGCGAGAGTTCGGCGGTGATATCATGGTCGGCATGATCGAAATACTCGACGATGGCGCTGCGCAGCTGGCGAAAGCCGCTGAAACCGAGAATTTTCGACACCTTGACAATCATGGCTTCCGACAGGCCCAGACTCAGGGCCACCTCTTTGATCCCCGAGACGTCGGTGAGGTTGCCGGGAGATAAAAACCACTCCACTATCCGGCTTTCGTTTTCAGTCATGCCTTCTTGTTTAATACGAATATAAGGAGCAATGCCTATGCCGCGCGGCATATCGTTTTGCAGTTCCGCATCATTCATCTGGACTATCTCTGGTGATTAACATTGCCTGTCACTATATCACCATGGCGAAAGTTTAAAATCTGCTGCGAACTTCACGTTTTTTATTAATTTATAAATTAACTTTTTGTGTAAAAATCGAGTCATCGATCCGGGTTAATTTCAGGAAGGTATTTTTGGCTATATTAATTCAATAAAATCATATAATTAAAATGTATCTTTTGTTGTCGCTTACTGCTGACAGCGAAAAATAGCTTTATCATCAGATTCACAGAATAATTTACCCGGTGAAAAAATCGCAATAAAAACGCTGTCGTTTCAATGGATTACGCAAATTAGCCCAAAATAGCGTCCCAGGGCCTCTATTTATTCTTTATTTATTTTTATTTTCTGTGAAGTTTTCTGGAGTTTGCCGGCGGTGAGCACGGCGGTGATTGGCGGATACGACGCTTGTCGACGCGCTTCGGGAAGGAAACGTTACCAGGGAAGGGGACGGGCGGCGTTTAGCCTCATTGAAAAAAAATCGTTGCAGGGTGAGAAAGCGGCGCGATAACAGCCGCTTTGGAGAAACGGACCGCGCCGCGGTTATTCTTTTACGCCGTTGAGCATATCGGCGTGATCGTGCAGCGTTTCGTCTTCGCGGCAGTTGCCGATTTCACAATGCCCATACAGATATAAGCTATGGTTGGTCAGCTTGATATTGTGCCTTTTGGCAATATCACGCTGGCGCGCTTCGATGAACTCGTCGCGAAATTCGATAACCTTGCCGCAGTCCAGACAGATCAGGTGGTCATGATGATACTGTTGCGTCAGTTCAAAAACGGATTTGCCGCCTTCAAAATTGTGGCGGGTTACGATACCGGCGTCGTCAAATTGGTTTAGCACGCGATATACCGTGGCCAGGCCGATTTCCTCACCCATATCGATCAGTTTTTTGTACAGATCTTCCGCACTGACGTGATGGCATTCCGGATCTTGCAACACTTCCAGAATCTTCAGTCTGGGAAGGGTGACTTTCAGGCCGGCCTTCTTCAATGCAATATTATTGTCAGTCATGCGGGTTTAGTCCTGTTACTTTGATAATCTGATTGTAGGCTAACTTAGCCTATAACATCGGTCGGCCCGAAAAATGTGACGCCGTCTCATTATAAGACTGCCTGTCCAAAATGAAAACCGCGCCTTGTTAACAACTATAGCCCGTTTCAGGGGGCGAATTCTGCAACATTTTGCTAAAAAGGGTGGAACCGCTGCGCTATTGTACCGCGTTGTGGATAAAAGTTAAAAACTTGTATCTATTAATTTGAAAGGATTTAGTTATCAGTGAGGTTGGCGGCGCCGTCCCGACGCCATGACGGCAACCGATTCCCTTGCCGGGCGCCGCGGCGGCGGCACCCTCCCGCACGGCTTGACTTTAGCTGAGCTGCAATTCAGCGCTGATTTGCTTCACCCAGCCGTCCACGCGTTCATTGGTCAGCTCGGGCTGGCGGTCTTCGTCAATGGCCAGGCCGATGAAGTGATTGTCGTCCGCCAGTCCTTTCGACGCTTCGAAATGGTAGCCGGCGGTGGGCCAGTGACCGACGATGGTCGCGCCGTTGGGCTCGATAATGTCGCGAATGGTGCCCATGGCGTCACAGAAATATTCGGCGTAATCCTCCTGATCGCCACAGCCGAACAGCGCCACTTTTTTGCCGGAGAAATCTATTTCTTCCAGGGTGGGGAAAAAATCATCCCAGTCACATTGCGCTTCGCCGTAATACCAGGTCGGGATGCCGAGCAGCAGGGTGTCGAACCGCGCCAGGTCTTCTTTACTGCTTTTGGCAATGTCATGAACTTCGGCAACATCCGCACCCAGTTGCTTCTGAATCATTTTGGCAATATTTTCGGTATTGCCGGTGTCACTGCCAAAAAAAATGCCTACAGTTGCCATGAATTTGAAAACCTCTTAAATATTATGGATATGTTCCGTAACAGAATCAGCGATGCTCTGCGGCAATCATAGCAGACCCTAATGCGGGGAGAAACTCGCCGGCCGGGTTTTGTCGCAAATTTGCCCCGTTCGCGGCCTTGGGCCCTGGACGGGATGGCGCTTTACCGGGCCGGCAAGTTTACTCCGGATGCGGATCCGCGCCTTGTTGCCGTTCAAGCTCGGCCAGTAAAATCAATTCGATCAGCTCGCTGCGCGACAGGTTTTGCCGGTAGGCCAGCTCATTTAACGCATCCACCGCCTCGGCGTTGATTTTCAGCTCCACCCGGCGCAGGCCGCGCTTTTTATCCCGGCGCAGCTGGTTACGCTTGTTGATGCGCAACTGCTCATCGCGGGACAGGGGGTTCGTCTTCGGTCTTCCCGGGCGCCGCTCATCGATAAATAAATCCAGGGTGGTGCGGTCCGTTTGTTCTTTTGCCATAGGTCATGAAGGGATTGTGCATCAAGAAGCAGGCGGGCAAACCCCGGCCGGCGGCGTGGCTGGCTACGCCGTCGGACGCGCATCGCCCGTAACGTTATGTTTTATGTACGCCGGGGCTGCCATAAAACACAGCGGGCCATGTTACCCCAGCCCGGTAGCAAACGACAATATTAAACTCGCGGGCGCTAATCCCGGCGGCGGCCCGGTCTATTCTTCCAGGAAACGGGCCAGGGCGCGCATGACCGCCGCGGGTTTTTCCGCATGAACCCAATGACCGGCGCCGGCGACCACATGCGCCCGCGCCCGGGGGAACTGGCGTTGGATCGCCTGGCGGTAACTGTCATCCAGATAAGGCGATTTTTCACCGCGGATAAACAGCGCCGGCCCTAGCCAGGGCGCCGACTCCCGCCAGCCGATAAGCGCCGGATAGTTATCCCACAGCGCCTCGACGTTAAACCGCCACCGGCCCTGGTGAAAGGATTTCAGCAAAAACTGGATGGTTTCCTCATCAAGGGCGTCATGGCGCATGAGCGCCGCCGCCTCCGTGCGCTGTGTGACGCCCGCCGCCTCGACGCGCCTGAGCGCGGCGAAGACGTTGTCATGGTGGCGGGTGGGGTAGGCCACCGGCGCCATATCGATAACCGCCAGCCGCGCAACGCGGCCGGGCGCCTGGGCGGCGAGGGTCATGGCGACCTTGCCGCCCATGGAATGGCCGATGAGGTGACCGGCGTCGATATGCAACGCATCAAGCAATTCGATCACGTCCCGGCTCATGGCGGCATAACCGGCATCGTGGTCATGGGGGGACAAGCCGTGATTGCGCAGATCAATCTGCAGGGTGGCGTGGTGTTCCCCAAGCGGCCTGGCCAGCACGCCCAGGTTATCAAGGCTACCGAACAGCCCGTGCAGCAATATCACCGGCAGTGCTTCACCCGGCTGCCGGGCAGGTTGCAGACGATAGTGTAATTTCATCCTGATCCTCATGGCGATAACAGAGCCTGATAGCCTATCATGAGTTATCCGTCCCGCGGCCGTAAAAAAACCGGCGGCGCCAGGAAGGCCCTCGGGGGAAATTCCGACTTTTTACCGAAGCCGGATACTAGCGCTATTCGCGGGGCAGGTTTAGCTTGTATAATCCTTTTGATTGATTTATGAGAAGAAAGCCCCGGATAAAGATGAAAACAATTGAAGTCGACGAAGACCTTTACCGCTATATCGCCAGCCATACGCAGCATATCGGCGAAAGCGCCTCGGATATTTTACGCCGGATGCTGAAATTTAATGCTCAGGCCAGCGCCGCAGCGCGCAGCGCGCCGCCCCCGGAAACACCCCTCAAGGCGGAGGCCGCGTCGGCGACCCGCGATCGCGTGCGCGCCATGCGTGAGCTCCTCCTTTCCGACAGCTACGCCGAGCAGCGCAAGGCGGTTGATCGTTTTATGCTGGTGCTGTCCACCCTGTATAGCCTGTCGCCCGCCGAATTTACCGAGGCGGCGGATATCCTGCACGGCCGCACCCGTACTTATTTTGCCGCTGATGAGCAGACATTATTGCAAAATGGCAGCCATACTAAACCCAAGCAGGTAGCGCAAACGCCCTACTGGGTTATCACCAACACCAACACCGATCGTAAACGGAGCATGGTGGAACACATTATGCTGGCAATGCAGTTCCCCGTGGAACTGACCGATAAAGTTTGCGGTACCATTTGATCAACAGCAGGCAAGGGAGAAGCACCGATGGCTAATAGCCCCCGCGCCGGGCAGCCCGCCCGGCAAAGCGATTTAATCAATGTCGCGCAGTTAACCTCGCAGTATTATGTGTTGCGTCCGGAGCCGGGCAACACCGCGCATGCGGTAAAATTCGGTACTTCAGGCCATCGCGGCAGCGCGGGGCGCCACAGTTTCAATGAAGCCCATATCCTGGCCATCAGCCAGGCCATTGCCGAAGAGCGCGCCAGGCAGGGCGTTACCGGCCCGTGTTATGTGGGCAAGGACACCCATGCGCTGTCCGAACCGGCGTTTATTTCGGTATTGGAAGTACTCAGCGCCAACGGCGTGGAAATCATCGTCCAGCAGGACAACGGCTTTACCCCGACGCCGGCGGTGTCCAACGCCATCCTGACGCACAATCGCGCCGGCGGCGCCCAGGCCGACGGCATTGTCATCACCCCGTCCCATAATCCGCCGGAAGATGGCGGCATCAAATACAATCCGCCTAACGGCGGACCGGCGGACACGAATCTGACCAAAGTGATCGAAGAGCGCGCCAATGCCCTGCTGGCGGACGATTTGCGCGGCGTTAAGCGCCAGTCGCTGGACGCGGCCTGGAACAGCGGCCATATCCATGCGCAGGATCTGGTGCAGTCCTATGTGGCGGGGCTGGCCGAGGTCGTGGACATGGCGGCCATCAAAAAAGCGGGACTGAAACTGGGCGTCGATCCGCTGGGCGGGTCCGGCATTGCCTATTGGCAGCGCATCGCCGAGCATTACCAACTCGATTTGACGCTGGTGAACGAGCAAATCGACCAGACCTTCCGCTTTATGTATCTCGACCACGACGGCATTATCCGCATGGACTGTTCGTCGCAATGGGCCATGACCGGCCTGCTGTCGCTGCGTGATAAGTTCGACCTGGCCCTGGCCAACGATCCGGATTACGATCGGCACGGCATCGTTACCCCGGCGGGTCTTATGAACCCCAATCATTTCCTGGCGGTGGCGATCAACTACCTGTTCCAGCACCGTCCGCAGTGGGGCGCCGACGTGGCGGTGGGCAAAACCCTGGTCTCCAGTGAAATGATTGACCGGGTGGTGGCCGATCTGGGCCGCCGTCTGGTGGAAGTGCCCGTCGGGTTTAAATGGTTTGTCGACGGCCTGTTCGACGGCACCCTGGGTTTTGGCGGCGAAGAGAGCGCCGGCGCCTCGTTCCTGCGTTTTGACGGCAAGCCCTGGTCCACGGATAAAGACGGTATCATTATGTGCCTGCTGGCGGCGGAAATTACCGCGGTCACCGGTAAAAATCCCCAGCAGCACTATGATGAACTGGCGCAACGTTTCGGCGCGCCCAGCTATAACCGCATCCAGGCGTCGGCCACCCACGCGCAGAAGGCCGTTTTGGCCAAGCTGTCGCCTGAAATGGTCTCTGCCAGCACCCTGGCCGGCGACCCCATCACCGCGCGCTTGACCGAGGCGCCCGGCAACGGCGCGTCCATCGGCGGCCTGAAGGTGATGACCAAAAACGGCTGGTTCGCCGCGCGGCCGTCCGGCACCGAGGAGGCCTACAAAATTTATTGCGAAAGCTTCCTGGGGCCTAAGCACCGGGAACAAATCGAACGCGAGGCGGTGGAAATCGTCGGCGAAGTACTGGCCGGGGCACAATAAGGCCCGCCCGGCGGTCGACGCATCTCGCGCCGCCGCCATACCCGCCGTTACGGGGGAGCTTTCATTATCCAAGGCGCTGATTTATCAGCGCCTTTTTTTGCCTTTCAGCGCCGCCAGGCAGCCGGTGATACTGGCGCGCAGATAAAAAAATCCTCATTTAGATATATCTTTTATTGCTTTTTTTTTGTTATACGTTAATTTAGATATATCTAAATAACCGGGAGAGAACCATGCTTTATCATCATCATTATGCCTTGCACGACCGTGGCGGTATGCATGGCGGCAGGGGACACCATGAGCGCCACGGGCACCATGACGGCGAACACAGGACGCAGCGTCTGTTCGGCCATGGCGATCTGCGCATGATCCTGCTGGCGCTGGTGGCCCGCAAACCCAGCTACGGCTATGAGCTGATCAAGGAAATCGAGCTGGCTTCTTCCGGGTTGTACATTCCCAGTCCAGGCGTAATTTACCCGACCCTGAGCCTGCTGGTGGATCAGGACTTCCTGATGTCGGTCACCGCCGAAGGCCAGAGCCGTAAGAACTACCAGATTACCCCGGCGGGCGAGGAAGAGCTGGCCGGGCATCAGGCGGCGATTACCGCCCTGTTCGAGCGGCTCGCCCAGGCAGGCAAACGCGGGGAAGGCAGCCTGATCCCGGGCATAACCGACAGCATGCGGCAATTAAAGGGATTGTTACGCGGCAATATGCTGCGCGCCGACCTGACGCCGGCGCAGGTCGAGCGGATAAACACCGCCTTGCTGGAGGCGGTTAATACTATAGCGCAGGTGCTGGCGGCGCCGGCGGAGGAAAATCATGGCGGGATATAAATACAAAATTACCGTGGCGCCCATCGCCGATAAACACGGCCAGCCGCTGGATATGCCCGCGCTGTCGTTCGAGGTTGAAAACCACGATGAAATCCTGGGCATCGCGACGCGCTTACAGGGGCGGGAGGATTTGGCCTTCGGACCTGAGAAAACCGCGTCTTTCGCCATCGGCCTCAAGCTGTTCTCGGAGGTGATGATGGAACATCGCAAACATCCCTTGTTTGCGCCGCTGCGTGAACCGTTTCGCGATTTTATGCAGTTGTTGAAGAAGGGACCGGGCGCGGCGGGTTAACGCCAGGCTGATACAGCCGCCTAGGGCATAAAACGGTAGCCGATGCCGGTCTCGGTCAGCAGGTGGTTGGGCTGGGCCGGATCCCGCTCCAGCTTTTGCCGCAGATGGCCCATGTAAATGCGCAGATAATGGCTGTGTTCCACCGCGTTGGGCCCCCAGACCTCTCCCAGCAGATAACGTTGGGTGAGGACCTTGCCCTGATGGGCAATCAGGACGGCCAGCAGGCGGAATTCGATGGGCGTTAAATGCAACAGCTCGCCGTCACGTGTCACCTGGCGGTTGGCCAGATCCACGCTCACCGCCGCAAAATTCACCGTCGCGGGCTTTTCATCGCCGCGCAGCGGACGCCGGAGCGCGACGCGTACGCGCGCCAGCAGTTCCCCGATGCCGAAGGGCTTGGTCAGGTAATCCTCCGCGCCGGCGTCCAGAGCATCGATTTTATCCTGTTCGTCGCTTCTGGCCGACAGCACCACGACGCTGATTGAACTCCACAGGCGTAAATCGCGGATAAAATCCACGCCGTTGCCGTCCGGCAGCCCCAAATCGAGCATGATGAGATCCGGTTTGCGGCTGGCCGCCTCGAGCAAGCCGCGCTCCATGGTGGCCGCCTCAAATACCCGGTAGCCTTCGCGTTCCAGCGCCTGGCGGACAAAACGGCGGATGGCGTCCTCATCTTCGATTATCAGGATATTGGCAGTCAGGGTGCTCACGTTTCCTCCTGTGGCGTCATAGCGGGCGGGCGCGTCCAGCGGCAGGGTAACATAAAAAAAGCGCCTGCTCGCCTGGGTATTATCCGCGCATATCCCTGCGCGGTGAATCTTTATCTCTATGCGATCCCGCGCCGGCCGGGGGACATTGCCGCAACCGCGCAAAGAGTGCGGCGCGGCGCGTAAAATTACGCTAAACAAGACGCTTTATGGGCTAAAAAAGCGCACTCTTCGTGCTACGCCGGCATCGGCGGCCCGCGCTTTAACCTGCGGGACTTTTGTCGCAAACCCGCCGCGGGCCGGAGGATAATCGTCTACGCTTTGCTTAACGATCGATCATATGTGGGAGTCATGCATGGGCAATAAAATCCCCGTCGGCATCAGCGCCTGCCTGATGGGAGAAAAAGTCCGTTTTGACGGCGGACACCGCCGCTTCGCGTTTGCCATGGACGAACTGGCTCCCTACGTGCGTTTTGCGCCCATCTGCCCCGAAATGGCCATCGGTTTGCCCACCCCCCGGCCGGCGCTGCGCTTGGTCAGGGACGAGCAAGGCCGCATCGCCATGCGCACCGGCAAAAACCAAAACGACGACGATCTGACGCAGCCGATGCAGTCGTTTTCCGAGCAGCAGGTGCAAACGCTGGGCGATCTATGCGGATACATCGTCTGCGCCAAATCGCCCAGTTGCGGAATGGAACGGGTCAGGGTCTACGATCGCGCCGGCGCGCGCAAAAACGGCGTCGGCCTGTATACCGGGGAGCTGATGCGGCAATTGCCTTGGCTGCCGGTGGAGGAAGACGGCCGGCTGCACGACGCGCAGCTGCGCGAGAATTTCGTCGCCAGGGTCTATACGCTGTACGAGTTTAATCAACTGCTGCAACAGCCCTTGACGCGCGGCGGGCTCATGGCGTTCCACAGCCGTTATAAATTGCTGCTGCTGGCTCATTCCCAGCCGCAATACCGGCAGATAGGGCCGTTTGTCGCGGCCATGGATCGCTTTGCTACGCTTGAAAGTTTTGCCCTGGAATACCGTAACCGACTGATGGCGCTGCTGTCGAACAACGCCACACGGCCGAACCATACCAATGTCCTGATGCATGCGCAGGGCTACTTCCATCGTTACCTGACGCAAAAACAGCGCCAGGAACTGACGTCGCTCATCGACAGCTACCGGCAGGGCATGCAGCCCCTGCTGGCGCCGATTACGCTGCTTAAGCATTATATGGCCGAATATCCTGACGCCTGGCTGGCGCAGCAACGCTATTTTGAACCCTATCCGGAAGCCCTGCGGCTACGTTACGGGCATTGACCGCCCTTTACCGTTATCAAGGAAGAGCCCATGAAAACACATCTCGTCTGGCTGCGCGCGGATTTACGCCTCCACGATAACCCGGCGCTCTATGCCGCCTGCCGTGATCCTGACGCCAGGGTGCTGGCGGTCTATATCGCCACGCCGGAGCAATGGCGCCTGCACGGCATGGCGCCGCGCCAGGCGGCTTTCCTGCTGGATAATCTGGCGGCGCTGCGCCATGGCTTGACGGCGCGCGGCATTGCTTTGCATTACCATCAATGTCCCGATTTTAATGCCTCGGTGGCATGGCTCACGGATTTCTGCCGGCGGCAACAGGCCGGCGCGCTGTTCTACAACTACCAGTACGAATTTAACGAGCAGCGGCGCGATCGGGCGCTGGAGCAGGCCCTGGACGGCCGGGTGATATGCCAGGGGTTTGATGACGGCACGCTGCTGCCGCCCGGCAGCGTGCGCACCGGCGACAGCGGCATGTATAAAGTGTTTACCCCGTTTCGCAACGCCTTTCTGCGCAAGCTGGCCGAGGCCGATCCGCAATGCCTGCCCGCGCCGTCGCGCCGGATAAACGCGGCGCCTGAGTCGGCGGACGGCCTGGCCCCGTTTGATTATCCCCGGCAGGCGCCGGGGGAGGCGTATCCCGCGGGCGAGGATGTCGCGCTGTCGCGGCTGCGTACCTTTTGCCATCAGCAAATGCAGGACTACCGCAAGATGCGCGATATTCCCTCCCAGGACGCCACCAGCAGGCTGTCCGCCTATCTGGCGCTGGGCGTACTCTCCCCGCGCCAGTGCTATAATCGCCTGCGCAGCGCTTATCCCCTGGTGCTGGAACATGCCGACAGCGGCGCGTTTACCTGGCTCAATGAGCTGATCTGGCGTGATTTTTATCGTCACCTGATCGTGGCATATCCCGCCCTATGCAAGCACCAGCCGTTTATCGGCTGGACCCGCCATGTGGCGTGGCACCGGGATGACGTCCTGCTTGCCGCCTGGCAGCAGGGCAATACCGGCTACCCCATCGTCGATGCCGCCATGCGCCAGATGAACCAAACCGGATGGATGCATAACCGGCTGCGCATGATTACCGCCAGCTTCCTGGTAAAAGATCTGCTTATCGACTGGCGCGAAGGCGAGCGGTATTTTATCTCCCGGCTGATTGACGGTGACCTTGCCGCCAATAACGGCGGCTGGCAATGGGCCGCCTCCACCGGCACCGACGCCGCGCCGTATTTTCGTATATTCAATCCCACCACCCAGGGACGCCGCTTCGATGAACAGGGCGTGTTTATCCGCCGCTGGCTGCCGGAGCTGGCGGCGGTGCCGGACAGCTATGTGCATGAACCTCACCGTTGGCCCGGGGCCGGCCACGCCGGACTGGATTATCCCCGGCCGATAGTTGATCATGGCAGCGCACGCCAAACCACCCTGGCGGCGTATCAAGCCGCCAAAAACCTGGGGCTGAGCTCCGGGACGGGGTAAACGTCGGGGTTCTTGCGACAGAAGGTATTCTCAGTATGCGTAACAATGAATTGGAACAACTTATCCATCGGCATCTCAACAGCGTTTCCTTTCAGGACTATGCGCCCAACGGCCTGCAGGTAGAGGGACGCGCCGAGGTGCAACGTATCGTCACCGGCGTTACCGCCTGCCAGGCGCTGCTGGACGCGGCGGTGGAACATCATGCCGATGCGATCCTGGTGCATCACGGTTATTTCTGGAAGAATGAGCCGCCGGTCGTTACCGGCATGAAACGCCGGCGCCTGAAAACCCTGCTGGCGCACGATATCAATCTGTTTGCCTGGCATCTGCCCCTGGACGCCCATCCTGAGCTGGGCAACAACGCCCAACTGGCCGCCTTGCTGGATATCAGCGTCAAGGGACAGCTGGAGCCGCTGGTGCCGTGGGGTGAGTTGAATCCCGCCGTCAGCGCGCAGGAGCTCCTTCGCCGGTTGGAAATGCGCCTTGAGCGCGAGGTATTGCACTGCGGCGATAACGCGCCGGCGCTGATCGCGCGCCTGGCCTGGTGTACCGGCGGCGGGCAGGGGTTTATCGAACAGGCGGCGCGCGCGGGGATGGATGCGTTTATAACCGGCGAAGTGTCGGAGCAAACCATCCATACCGCCCGGGAAATGGGCCTGCATTTTTTTGCCGCCGGCCATCACGCCACCGAACGGGGCGGCATCAAGGCGCTGGGCGACTGGCTGGCGCGAACGCATGGTTTTGACGTGACGTTTATCGATATTCCCAATCCGGCTTGACCGGCGGCTATTACATTTTGCCCGGAAACGCTTTACAGTACCTGCAAATAAACCTTTGGTTAACCGGCTTATAATTTTCTTAAAAAGTACATAGCGAAACCGTAGCCGGCGCCGAAACAGGTCTTCAGGAGGTCTGGTTGCAACGGGCTAGATGTTATTTATTAGGTGAGCGCGCCGTGGTGCTTGAGCTGGAACCCCCGGTTACCCTGGCGAGCCAGCGGCGGATCTGGGGGCTGGCCGCACGTCTGGCGCACCATGACGAGGTGCGCGAGGCCATTCCCGGCATGAATAATCTCACCGTGCTGCTGACCCATCCCCAGCAGTCGGCGCTGGATGCCATCGAGCGTTTGCAAATGTGGTGGGAAGAGAGCGATGCCATCACCCCCGAAGCGCGCGAGGTGGAGATTCCGGTGGTTTACGGTGGCGAAAGCGGCCCGGATTTAGCCTGGGTGGCTGAGCAAACCGGCCTGTCGCCGCGGCAGGTGGTGGAGCGCCATGCGGGTGCGGCGTATATCGTCTATTTTCTGGGTTTCCAGCCGGGATTTCCCTATCTGGGCGAATTGCCGGAGATCCTGGCCGTCCCTCGCCGCGCCGAGCCGCGCTTGTCCGTACCGGCGGGGTCGGTCGGCATCGGTGGTAAACAGACCGGGGTTTATCCGCTGGCCACACCCGGCGGCTGGCAAATTATCGGCCGCACGCCGCTTAAGCTGTTTGACCCGCTGAACACATCGCCGACGCTGCTGCTGCCCGGTGATAATGTGCGCTTCGTGCCGCAAAAGGAGGGCGTATGTTGAAGGTTATACACGCCGGCATGATGACCGCCGTCCAGGACGGGGGGCGCACCGGCTACCGTAACCTTGGCATCAGCCAGGGCGGGGTGCTTGATCTGCCGGCCATGCAAATGGCCAATCTGCTGGTGGGCAATGACGCGCAAGCCGCCGTGCTGGAAATTACCCTTGGCCAATTCAGCGCCGATATTACCGCCGCGGGCTGGGTGGCCCTGACCGGCGCGGATTGCCATGCGCAATTGGATGGCCAACCGGTCTGGACCGGCTGGCGCTTCCAGGTCCAACCTGGCCAGACATTGAAGCTGGGAACGCCGAAACACGGCATGCGCAGCTATCTGGCGGTGTCCGGCGGCTTCGACGTGCCGGTGGTGCTTAACTCACGCAGCACCGATTTGAAAGCGGGATTTGGCGGCCACCAGGGCCGGATGATTGGCGACGGCGATGTACTGCGCGCCGGCCAGCCGCGATATCAGCCGACCCGGCAAATGGGTATCAGGCAACTGCTGTTCGGCAACCGGGTGCGCGCGTTGCCCGGCCCTGAATACCGTGAATTCAGCGCTGATTCCCAGGATGCCTTCTGGCGTTCCAGCTGGCAGCTCAGCCCCCAAAGCAATCGCATGGGGTATCGCCTGCAGGGCCCGACGCTTATCCGCAATACCGATCGCGAGCTGTTTTCGCATGGTTTGCTGCCGGGAGTAGTGCAGGTACCGCACGGCGGCCAGCCTATCGTGCTGATGGCTGACGCCCAGACGACCGGCGGCTACCCCCGTATTGCCTGCGTTATTGCCGCCGATCTGTTCCATCTGGCGCAGATCCGCCTGGGCGAGCCGATCCATTTTATCCAGTGTACGCTGGAAGAGGCCCAGGGGGCCTGGCTCGATCAGCAGCGTTACCTGGAGCAGATCGCCTGGCAGCTTGAACTTACCCGGCAGCAGGAGGTACCGTCTACGCCGCCGGCCGGAACACACGCAAAGGTGAACTAATGGATCTCAACGCCGATTTGGGTGAAGGCGGCGCGCACGATGAAGCGTTGCTGCAGCTGATAAGCTCGGCCAATATTGCCTGTGGATTTCATGCCGGCGATGCGGACACCATGCGCCAGTCGGTAACCTGGGCGCTGCGCTATGGCGTCGCCATCGGCGCCCACCCAAGCTTTGCGGATCGCGAAAACTTCGGCCGCAGCGCGATGGCGCTGCCGGCGGAAACCGTTTATGCCCAGGTGGTGTATCAACTGGGCGCGCTTGCGGCTATCACCCGTGCGCAGGGAGGGCGTATGGTCCATGTCAAACCGCATGGCATGCTCTATAACCAGGCCGCGCGCGATCCGGCCCTGGCGCAGGCCATCGCCCGCGCGGTCAAAGACGTCGACCCGTCCCTGCGCCTGGTGGGCCTGGCGGGGAGCGAACTGATCAAGGCCGGCGAGCGCCTGGGGCTTACCGTCAGGCACGAGGTCTTCGCCGATCGCCATTACCGCCGGGATGGCAGCCTGGTGCCCCGCGGCGAGCCGGACGCGCTGATTACCGACGCGGACCAGGCCCTGGCGCGTACGCTGGAGATGGTACGCCAGAACCGGGTCCGCACGCCTGCGGGCGAGTGGATCAGGCTGCGGGCGGATACCGTCTGCCTGCATGGCGACGGCCCCCACGCGCTGGCGTTTGCCCGGCGCATACACGCCTGTTTTCTCGACCAGGGCATCCCCATCGCCGCGTCATGACCGCGCGCTTGCCCCGCTGACCAGGCATGGCCGCCGGATCAGCGGCGCCGCGTTATTACCCTCTTGTCTTCTATAGGTATTCCCTATCTCCCGCGCCGCTGATTTATTGGTAATCTGACGCCCATGGGCCCGTTGTGCCACTCATTCTTTTTATTCGTCTTCGAGGATCTCATCATGCAACAGGCGGTAAACCTTTGGCCTTTATTGGGCATCCTGGCGATTATCATAGGATTTTTGCTGCGCGTGAACGCTGTGCTGGTGGTCATTATCGCCGGCGTCATCACCGGCCTTGCGGCGCATATGCCCATCACCGCCATCCTGGAAAAACTCGGTTCGGGATTTTTAGCCACCCGTAACCTGGCGTTTATTTTATTGATCCCCCTGGCGGTAATCGGTTTGCTGGAGCGCCATGGCTTAAAGGAGCATGCGCAGCACTGGATCGCCAAAATCAAGCGCGCCACCGCCGGGCGGCTGCTGATCGTGTATTTACTGGCGCGCGAACTGACGGCGGCCATGGGCCTGACCAGCCTGGGCGGTCATCCGCAAATGGTGCGCCCGCTGCTGGCGCCGATGGCCGAAGGCGCCTGCGAAAACCGCTATGGCGATTTGCCGCAGGACGTACGCTACCGCCTGCGCGCCATGGCGGCCGCCACCGATAACGTCGGGTTATTTTTTGGCGAGGATATTTTTGTCGCCTTCGGCGCCATTATTTTCATGCACAATTTTATGCTGGAATCGGCCGGCATCCAGACCGAACCCTTGCATATCGCCCTGTATGGCATTCCCACCGCCATCTTCGCCTTCCTGATCCACGCGTTTCGCCTCAGGCGCATGGACCAGCGCCTGGCGGCACAGCTCACGGCGCTCAACCAGGCCGCATTACAGTCGGCGGGGAGCGAAAAATGACGTTTCAACAAAACTATCTCTATTGGCTGGCGGGCGTAGTGCTGCTGATTGTCTCGGTGATGTCGCTGCGCGACAAAGCCAACCCCCGGCGCTGGCTGACGGGCGTTTTCTGGGGGCTTTACGGGCTGGTGTTCCTGGTTGGCGACTGGAGCTATGCGCTGACGGCGCGGTTTCTTGGGCCGGGAGCCGATGCGCAGCGCGCGCTGCATATCGGCGTCGGCGTGCTGGTGATCCTGATGGCGCTGATTGCCGGTTTCGGCGGGGTACGGCTGGGCGGCTATCATCGGCGCAGCGCGCAAGAGCGTGAAGAAAGCGCCCGCCGCCTGGGCAATCGCCTGTTTATTCCAGCGCTGGTTATCCCGGTGGTGACGGTGGCTGGCGTACTGTTGTTCAATAACCTTCCCGCGCTGCAGCACGGGCTGTTCGGCACCGGCAATAACGCCACCCTGGTGACGCTGTTTTCCATGACCTGCGGCTGTATCATCGGCCTGCTTCTTGCCCTGAGGTATACCCACGACCGGCCGCTCCAGTCGGTACAGGAGGCCAGGCGTCTGCTTGATTCCATCGGCTGGGCCTTTATCCTGCCGCAGATCCTCGCCACCCTCGGGCTGCTGTTCACCAGCGCCGGCGTCGGCAGCGCGATTGCGCACCTCACCGAAACCTATCTGGCGGTAAATAACCGTTTTATCGCGGTGGCGGTATTTGCGGTGGGCATGGCGGCGCTGACCATGATCATGGGCAATGCCTTCGCGGCGTTTCCCATCGTGGCCGCCGGCATCGGTATCCCGATCCTGGTGCTTGAGCACGGCGGCAACCCGGCGGTGATGGCGGCGGTCGGCATGTTTTCCGGCTACTGCGGGTCTCTGATGACGCCTATGGCGGCCAATTTCAACCTGGTGCCGGCGGCGCTGCTGGAATTACCCGACCGCTATGCGGTGATCAGAGCACAAATACCCACCGGTTTAACGCTACTGGCGGTCAATATTTTCCTGCTCTATTTTATGATGTAACGGGCTAAGCGCCGGCCCTGAAAAGATGACAAGATAAACCGCGATAAAAAAACACTTTGTTGAAAATAGCGGTGCTGATAGTCGTCGACAATACGAGGGAGTGGAGTATGAAAACCGTCCTGCTGACCGGTTTTGAGCCTTTTGGGGGCGAACAGATCAATCCCTCATGGGAAGTGGTAAAACAATTCCATCAACGTCGCCTTGGCGACGCCACCGTCATCGCCTGTCAACTGCCCTGTGTCTATGGCCGCTCGGTGCAAATGCTTAACGACCTTATTGATCGCCACCGGCCCGCGCTTATCCTGGCGGTGGGGCAGGCGGGCGGCAGGGCGCGCCTGTCGGTGGAGCGTGTGGCGATTAATATCGATGATGCGCGCATTGCCGATAACCTCGGACAGCAGCCCATCGACGAGCCGATCATTAACGGCGGACCGGCGGCCTATTTCGCCACCGTACCCATCAAAGCCATGGTCCAGGCCATGCGTGATGCGGGCGTCCCGGCCGAGGTATCGCAAAGCGCCGGCACCTATGTTTGCAACCATGTGATGTACGGCCTGCTGCATCGCCTGGCCCAACTGGACTATGGCGCCAGGGGAGGATTTATCCATACGCCCTACCTGCCGCAGCAGGCGGCGGCGCTGGCCGATGCGCCCAGCATGGCGGCGGATATCATAACGATGGGATTGGACATTGCCATCCGCACCGCGCTGCAAACCGAGCAAGATGCGAAGATTAGCGGCGGCGCGCTCAGCTAAACCATAAAAAAACGCCGCGTAAGCGGCGTCTGACATGCCAGGTCCGCTAACGCTGGACTCAATGCAGACGTGTTAAAGGGAGAGCGTGCCAATGGGGTCGAATCGGGCGTGGTATTCCCGCCCGACCGAGCGCCCCATGGCGCGGTATGCCCGCCAACACCGAGCTCAAAGCAGACGTGTTCAAGGGAGAGCGTGCCAATGGGGTCGAATCGGGCGTGGTTTTCCCGCCAAACCGAGCCCCATGGCGCGGTATGCCCGCCAACACCGGGCTCAAAGCAGACGTGTTCAAGGGAGACCGTGCCAATGGGATCGAATCGGGCGTGGTTTTCCCGCCCGACCGAGCGCCCCATGGCGCGGTAGGCCCGCTAACGCTGGACTCAATGCAGACGTGTTCAAGGGAGACCGCGTCAATGGGGCCGAATCGGGCGTGGTTTTCCCGCCAAACCGAGCCCCATGGCGCGGTAGGCCCGCCAACACCGGACTCAATGCAGACGTGTTAAAGGGAGAGCGTGCCAATGGGGCCGAATCGGGCGTGGTTTTCCCGCCCGACCGAGCGCCCCATGGCGCGGTAGGCCCGCCAACACCGGGCTCAAAGCAGACGTGTTCAAGGGAGACCGTGCCAATGGGGTCGAATCGGGCGTGGTGCTTCCGCCAAACCGAGCGCCCCATGGCATTGTAGGCCCGCCAACACCGGGCTCAAAGCAGACGTGTTCAAGGGAGACCGTGGCAATGGGGTCGAATCGGGCGTGCTTTACCCGCCCGACCGAGCGCCCCATGGCGCGGTAGGCCCGCTAACACCGTTCTTGCACAAGGCGTGTTAAAGGGAGAGCGTGCCAATGGGGTCGACTCGGGCGTGGTTTTCCCGCCCGACCGAGCGCCCCATGGCGCGGTAGGCCCGCCAACACCGGACTCAATGCAGACGTGTTAAAGGGAGAGCGTGCCAATGGGGCCGAATCGGGCGTGGTTTTCCCGCCCGACCGAGCGCCCCATGGCGCGGTAGGCCCGCCAACACCGGGCTTAAAGCAGACGTGTTCAAGGGAGACCGTGCCAGTGGGACCGAACCGGGCGTAGTGTTCCCGCCCGATCCAGCGCCCATGGCTCGCCAGACTTATTTGATCTGCGATGTAAATTCGCGTTTATCATACCCGGTATACAGCTGACGCGGACGCGCAATCTTAACGCCGTCGTCATGCATTTCCTTCCAATGGGCAATCCAGCCCACGGTACGCGCCATGGCGAAAATCACGGTAAACATGGTCGACGGAATGCCCATAGCCTTCAGGATAATACCCGAATAGAAGTCCACGTTCGGATACAGCTTCTTCTCGATAAAGTACGGATCATGCAGGGCAATATGCTCCAGCTCCATGGCCACCGCCAGCAAATCGTCAGACAGCTTCAGTTCCTTAAGCACTTCATGACAGGTCTCGCGCATCACGGTGGCGCGCGGATCGTAGTTCTTGTAAACCCGGTGACCGAAGCCCATCAGACGGAAAGAGTCGTTTTTATCCTTGGCGCGTTCAATAAACGCCGGAATATGCTCGACGCTTGAAATCTCTTCCAGCATCCGCAGCGTCGCCTCGTTGGCGCCGCCATGAGCCGGGCCCCATAACGACGCGATACCCGCGGCGATACAGGCGAACGGATTGGCGCCCGACGAACCGGCGGTACGCACGGTGGAGGTGGAGGCGTTTTGCTCGTGATCCGCGTGCAGGATCAAAATACGGTCCATCGCGCGTTCCAGGACGGGATTAACCACATACTCCTCGCACGGCGTGGAGAACATCATATGCAGGAAATTACCGGCATAGGAAAGATCATTGCGCGGATACACAAACGGCTGGCCGATGGAATATTTGTAACACATCGCGGCAACCGTGGGCATCTTGGACAATAAACGGAACGCCGCTATTTCGCGGTGGCGCTCGACATTAACGTCCAGCGAATCATGATAAAAAGCCGCCAGCGCGCCGGTCACGCCGCATAATACCGCCATCGGATGCGAGTCGCGGCGAAAACCGTTGAACAGACGGGTAATCTGCTCATGCACCATGGTGTGGCGGGTGACGATATCGCGGAATTCGTCATACTGCTCCCGGGTCGGCGCTTCGCCGTTCAGCAGGATGTAGCAGACTTCAAGAAAATTGGAGTGTAGTGCCAGTTGATCAATAGGATAGCCACGATGCAATAAAACGCCTTCGTCACCGTCAATATAGGTAATTTTAGATTCACAGGATGCGGTGGAGGTAAAGCCGGGATCAAAGGTAAAATAACCTTTGCCGCCCAGGGTGCGGATATCTATTTCTTTGGCACCCAGGGTTCCGGTCAATACGTCCAGTTCGATTGGCGCTTCACCGGGTAGGTTCAGCGTCGCTTTATTGTCTGCCATTACAATCTCCTTAGCGCTTTTATGATAAATCTCCCACCGTGGAATACCGGCATGCCCGCGGGGCCTTGCGCTTTTATTGTCAGTCCGTCGCTCCGACTTAATGCAATGCAGGGCACAGAGCGTGAGGATGATGCAAGTTATTCCCGTTCAGGATGAAAGAACGGCGGTTCCCGGTTGTTGAAGATTTACTGATATTAATTTTAGCTAGTTTAACGGAAGTCTTAACCGCGAAGTTTAAGACTCGCTTCACACTGTTGCATAATCTTTGTCGCGGCGAAAGCGTCTCGGCCATTACTTGCATCGGTTATAGCATATCCGCCGCGCCATTTGTAATTGAATTGTTGCTTTTTTGTCAATGCAGTTATATAGATTTAAGGTAATTGTAAAATTCGTGACCCAGGTCACTAAACAGCCTAAATGTTACCAAACAAATTGTAGGGTAATTGTAATCATTATGTGAAAGCCATATACTTCACAAAGGTCTCCGGAAGTCCCTGTTGTAGGAGCACCCAGCGTTATTTAACGCGTCATTTAAGCACAAGGGATTTGTTTATTGAGCACATGACGTGTCATGGTTAGCCTTAACGCTGTCTGAATCCACCCAGGACCGGAGGAAGGAAAAATAATAATAGCTGTGTGGGCAAAACCGTGAAAAAACAAAGGCCTGTCAACCTGGATCTGCAAACGATCCAGTTTCCTGTTACTGCGATAGCTTCTATTCTCCACCGTGCCAGTGGCGTCATCACGTTTGTGGCCGTCGGCATTCTGCTCTGGATCCTCGGATTGTCGCTTTCCTCCGCCGAAGGTTTCGCCCAGGCCGCCGCCATCATGGATAGCTTCTTCGTCAAATTCATTATTTGGGGCATTTTAACCGCGCTGGCGTATCACGTCATCGGCGGAATTCGCCACATGCTGATGGATTTCGGCTATCTGGACGAAACATTTGCCATGGGTAAATTAACGGCAAATGTTACATTTGTGATCACAATTGTGCTGTCAATACTGGCGGGAGTACTCGTATGGTAAGCAATGCTTCGGCACTGGGACGTAACGGAGTTCATGAGTGGTTATTGGTTCGCGCTTCCGCCATCGTAATTTGCCTGTACATCATCTACCTGCTTGGGTTCGTCGTTTTCGCCGACAGCCTGACCTACGATGTCTGGCGCGGTTTTTTCGCCTTACCCATGACGAAAGTCTTTACCCTGCTGACCCTGTTCTCCGTCCTGGTGCATACCTGGATCGGCATGTGGCAGGTATTAACGGATTACATCAAAGTATTGGCGCTGCGCCTGTTGCTGCAACTGGCGATTGTGATCGTATTGTTGGTGTATTTACTTTATGGAACCGTCGTGGTGTGGGGTGCGTAAATGAGTTTGCCAGTAAGAGAATTTGACGCTGTAGTCGTCGGGGCCGGCGGAGCCGGCATGCGCGCCGCGCTGCAGATTTCCCAAATGGGCCTCTCCTGCGCCCTGGTTTCCAAAGTGTTTCCCACCCGTTCCCATACGGTGTCGGCCCAGGGCGGCATTACCGTCGCCCTCGGCAATACCCATGAGGACGACTGGCAATGGCATATGTATGATACCGTCAAGGGCTCCGACTATATCGGCGACCAGGATGCCATAGAATATATGTGCAAGACCGGCCCGGAAGCGGTGCTGGAACTGGAGCATATGGGGCTGCCGTTTTCCCGTCTGGACGACGGCCGCATCTACCAGCGCCCCTTCGGCGGCCAGTCGCTCAACTATGGCGGCGGGCAAGCGGCGCGTACCGCCGCCGCCGCCGATCGCACCGGCCACGCGCTGCTGCACACCTTGTACCAGCAGAACCTGAAAAACCATACCACCATTTTTTCCGAATGGTATGCGCTCGATCTGGTGAAAAACCAGGACGGCGCCTTCGTCGGCTGCACCGCGCTGTGCATTGAAACCGGCGAAGTGGTCTACTTCAAGGCCAAGGCCACCATTCTGGCCACCGGCGGCGCCGGACGCATCTATCAATCCACCACCAACGCCCATATCAATACCGGCGACGGTATCGGCATGGCGCTTCGCGCCGGCGTGCCGGTGCAGGATATGGAAATGTGGCAGTTCCATCCCACCGGCATCGCCGGCGCCGGGGTACTGGTCACCGAAGGCTGCCGGGGCGAGGGCGGTTACCTGCTCAACAAGGACGGCGAACGCTTTATGGAACGTTATGCGCCGAACGCCAAGGATTTGGCCGGCCGCGACGTGGTCGCCCGTTCCATTATGATCGAGATCCGCGAGGGACGCGGCTGTGACGGCCCGCTGGGGCCGCACGTCAAGCTCAAGCTCGATCATCTGGGCAAGGACGTCCTGGAGTCGCGCCTGCCGGGTATTCTGGAGTTATCCCGTACCTTTGCCCACGTCGATCCTATCAAAGAACCGATCCCGGTTATCCCCACCTGCCACTATATGATGGGCGGCATTCCCACCAAAGTCACCGGACAGGCGGTAACGGTGGACGCCCAGGGCAACGACGTGGTGATCCCCGGCCTGTTCGCGGTGGGTGAAATTGCCTGCGTATCGGTACACGGCGCCAATCGCCTGGGCGGCAATTCCCTGCTGGATCTGGTGGTGTTCGGCCGTTCGGCGGGCATGCATCTGCAGGAATCCCTGGCGGAGCAGGGGGCGTTTCGCGATGCCAGCGACGACGATATCGACGCGTCTCTTGCGCGCTACAACCGCTGGAACAACAATCGCACCGGCGAGAACCCGGTGGATATCCGCAAGGCGCTGCAGGCCTGCATGCAGAATAATTTCTCGGTGTTCCGCGAAGGCGATGCCATGGCCAAGGGCCTGGCCGAGCTGAAAACCATCCGCGAGCGGCTTAATGACGCGCGCCTGGACGATACCTCCACCGAATTCAATACCCAACGCGTGGAATGCCTTGAGCTGGACAACCTGATGGAAACCGCGTATTCCACGGCGGTGGCCGCCAATTACCGCACGGAAAGCCGTGGCGCCCACAGCCGCTTCGATTTCCCGGATCGGGATGACGAGCATTGGCTGTGCCACAGCCTGTATTTGCCGGAAAGCGACACCATGACCCGCCGCGAGGTGAATATGCAGCCGACATTACGCCCGGCGTTCCCGCCGAAAGTGCGTACCTACTAAAGGCAGAGGGCTTACGTAATGAAAGTTGAAATTTCGGTTTATCGCTATAATCCTGATGTCGACGACAAGCCGCGCATGCAGGACTACCAGCTGGATGTGGACGAAGGCCACGACATGATGGTGCTGGATGCGCTCATCCAGCTGAAGGAACAGGATCCGACCCTGGCGTTTCGCCGTTCCTGCCGCGAAGGCGTCTGCGGCTCCGACGGCGTGAACATGAACGGCAAGAACGGCCTGGCCTGCATCACCCCGCTGTCCGCCCTGCGCAAAGGCGATAAAAAAGTGATCATCCGTCCGCTGCCCGGGTTGCCGGTGGTGCGTGATTTGGTGGTGGACATGGGCCAGTTCTATGCCCAGTATGAGAAGATTAAACCTTACCTGTTGAATAACGGCAGGAATCCACCGGCCCGGGAGCATTTACAAACGCCGCAGGAGCGCGAAAAACTGGACGGATTATACGAATGTATTCTTTGTGCCTGTTGCTCGACCTCTTGTCCCTCCTACTGGTGGAACCCGGATAAATTTATCGGTCCGGCCGGCCTGCTGGCGTCCTACCGTTTCCTGATTGACAGTCGCGACACCGAAAGGGCGGCGCGGCTGGATGAATTGAACGATGCTTTCAGCGTATTCCGCTGCCACAGCATCATGAATTGTGTCAGCGTATGTCCCAAAGGACTGAACCCGACCAAAGCCATCGGGCATATCAAGAGCTTGCTGGTACAGCATAGCGCCTGATAGTAAAGGCAAATACGTTACATGTTAACCACGGCGAAAACTGAAGCTAACAAGCTTAAGGGATCATAATGCAGAACGGCGCAATGAAGGCCTGGCTGGATTCCTCCTACCTGGCGGGGGCGAACCAGTCCTACATAGAGCAGCTCTATGAAGATTTTTTAACGGATCCTGACTCCGTGGACGACAGCTGGAGTTCGATTTTTAAACAGCTGCCCACCGCCGGCGTCAGCCCCGATCAGCTTCACTCCAAAACCCGGGATTATTTCCGGCGCCTGGCTAAGGACGCAACCCGTTATGCGTCTTCGGTCAACGACCCGGACAATGACTCCAAACAGGTTAAAGTCCTGCAGCTTATCAATGCGTTCCGTTTCCGCGGCCACCAGCATGCCAACCTTGATCCGCTGGGATTATGGAAGCAGGAAACGGTGCCTGATTTAAATCCGGCTTTCCATAATCTGACGGAAGCCGATTTCCAGGAAACCTTCAACGTCGGTTCCTTTGCCATCGGCAAGGAAACCATGAAGCTGGCCGACCTGTATGACGCGCTGAAACGCACCTATTGCGGTTCCATCGGCGCCGAATATATGCATATTACCAATACCGAGGAGAAACGCTGGATCCAACAGCATATCGAATCGGTGGTGGGGCAGCCGAGTTTCGATCGCGACGAAAAGAAACGGTTCCTGAGCGAGCTGACGGCGGCCGAAGGCATCGAGCGCTATCTGGGCGCCAAATTCCCCGGCGCCAAACGTTTTTCCCTTGAGGGCGGCGACGCGCTGATCCCGATGCTGAAGGAAATGATCCGTTATGCCGGCAAGAACGGCACCCGGGAAGTGGTGCTGGGCATGGCCCATCGCGGCCGGCTGAATGTGCTGATCAACGTGCTCGGCAAAAAGCCGCAGGACCTGTTCGACGAATTCGCCGGCAAGCATAAAGAGCATTTGGGCACCGGCGACGTTAAATATCACCAGGGGTTTTCTTCCGACATGGAGACCGAGGGCGGCATCGTCCATCTGGCCCTGGCATTCAACCCGTCGCATCTGGAAATCGTCAGCCCGGTGGTGGGCGGTTCGGTGCGCGCGCGTATCGACCGGCTCGGCGAGCAAAGCAGCAAGATGGTGCTGCCGATAACCCTGCACGGGGATGCGGCCATCAGCGGGCAGGGCGTGGTGCAGGAAACCCTGAACATGTCCAAGGCGCGTGGCTATGACGTTGGCGGCACGGTGCGTATCGTGGTCAACAACCAGGTCGGCTTCACGACGTCCAATCCCCATGATGCCCGTTCCACCCAGTATTGCACCGATATCGCCAAGATGGTCCAGGCGCCGATTTTCCACGTCAACGCCGACGATCCCGAAGCGGTGGCGTTTGTGACCCGCGTGGCGCTGGATTTCCGCAATACCTTTCAGCGCGACGTGATGATTGATCTGGTGTGCTATCGCCGCCACGGCCATAACGAGGCGGACGAGCCCAGCGCCACGCAGCCGCTGATGTACCATAAGATCAAGAAACACCCGACGCCGCGTAAGATTTATGCCGATCGCCTGGAACGCGATCATGTCGCCACGCTGGAAGATGCGACCGAGATGGTGAATCTCTATCGCGACGCGCTCGACCGCGGCGAGTGCGTGGTAAAAGAGTGGCGGCCGATGAATATGCACTCCTTTACCTGGCAGCGCTTCCTCAATCACGACTGGGACGAAGCCTATCCCAGCGAAGTCGAGCCCAAACGCCTGCAGGAGCTGGCCCGCCGAATCAGTGAAGTGCCGGAAGGCGTGGAAATGCAGCCGCGGGTGGCCAAAATCTATAGCGATCGCGCCCTGATGGCCGCCGGCAGCAAGCCTTTCGACTGGGGCGGCGCCGAAACCCTGGCTTACGCCACTTTGGTCGATGAGGGCGTGCCGATCCGCCTGTCCGGCGAGGATACCGCGCGCGGCACCTTCTTCCATCGCCACGCGGTGGTGCATAACCAGAAAAACGGCTCCACCTATACGCCTTTGGCGCATGTGCACAATGGCCAGGGCACCTTCCGGGTATGGGACTCCGTGCTGTCGGAGGAAGCGGTGCTGGCGTTTGAGTACGGTTATGCCACCGCCGAGCCGCGCACCCTGGTGATCTGGGAAGCGCAGTTCGGCGATTTCGCCAACGGCGCCCAGGTGGTGATCGATCAATTCATCAGCTCCGGCGAGCAGAAATGGGGACGGATGTGCGGGCTGGTGATGCTGCTGCCCCATGGCTATGAAGGGCAGGGGCCGGAGCACTCCTCGGCCCGCCTGGAGCGCTATCTGCAGCTGTGCGCCGAACAGAATATGCAGGTCTGCGTCCCCTCCACGCCGGCGCAGATTTATCATATGCTACGGCGCCAGGCCCTGCGTAATATGCGTCGGCCGCTGATTGTGATGTCGCCGAAGTCGCTGCTGCGTCATCCTCTGGCCATCTCCTCGCTGGAGGATATGGCGTACGGCAGCTTCCTGCCCGCCATCGGCGAAATCGACGACCTGGTTCCCCAGGGCGTCAAGCGCGTCGTGCTCTGTTCTGGTAAAGTTTATTATGATTTATTGGAGCAACGGCGCAAGAACGGGCAGCAGGATGTGGCCATCGTGCGTATCGAGCAGCTATACCCGTTCCCGCACCAGGCGGTGCGGGATGCGCTGCAACCTTTTGCCCATGTCCAGGACTTTATTTGGTGCCAGGAAGAGCCGCTTAATCAGGGCGCCTGGTATTGCAGCCACCATCATTTCCTTGAGGTGATTACTCCGGGTGCATCGCTACGTTACGCGGGACGCCCGGCTTCCGCCTCGCCGGCGGTTGGGTATTTGTCCGTGCACCAGACACAACAAAAAAATCTGGTCAATGACGCGCTGAACGTTAATTAAATATAAGGATAGATAATGAGTAGCGTAGATATTCTGGTTCCCGATCTTCCTGAATCGGTTGCCGATGCAACCGTCGCCACCTGGCATAAAAAGCCCGGCGATAGCGTCCAGCGTGACGAAGTGCTGGTGGAAATCGAAACCGACAAAGTGGTGCTGGAAGTTCCCGCGCCCGAGGCGGGCGTGCTGGATGCCCTGCTCGAGGATGAAGGCGCTACCGTCACCTCCCGCCAGGTGCTCGGACGCCTGCGTCCCGGCGACAGTTCCGGCCAGGAAACCTCGGAAAAAGCGCAGAGCAAGGAATCCACCCCGGCGCAGCGCTACACCGCCGGCCTGGAGGAAGAAAATAACGAAGCGCTGAGTCCGGCCATTCGCCGCCTGATCGCCGAACATGATTTGAAAGCCGAAGAGATTAAAGGCAGCGGCGTCGGCGGGCGCATCACCCGCGAGGATGTGGACAAACACCTGGTCGCCAAAAAAGCCGAACCGGCTCCCGCCGCGGCGCCGGTTGCCAAGGCGCCGGCACCGGAGCCTGCGGTTGCCGGATTGGGCAACCGCAGCGAAAAACGCGTGCCGATGACCCGTTTGCGCAAACGGGTCGCCGAGCGGCTGCTGGAAGCCAAAAACAGCACCGCCATGTTGACTACCTTTAATGAGGTCAACATGAAGCCGATTATGGATCTGCGCAAGCAGTACGGCGATGGCTTTGAAAAACGCCACGGCATCCGCCTCGGGTTTATGTCCTTCTATATTAAAGCGGTGGTGGAAGCCCTGAAGCGCTTCCCGGAAGTTAACGCGTCCATCGACGGCGAAGACGTGGTCTACCATAACTACTTTGACGTCAGCATCGCGGTATCCACTCCGCGCGGGCTGGTCACGCCGGTATTGCGCGACGTGGACGCGCTGGGCATGGGCGATATTGAAAAAGCCATAAAGGAACTGGCGGTTAAGGGGCGCGACGGCAAGCTGAAAGTGGAAGAGCTGACCGGCGGCAACTTTACCATTACCAACGGCGGCGTATTCGGTTCGCTGATGTCCACGCCCATTATCAACCCGCCGCAAAGCGCCATCCTCGGCATGCATGCCATCAAGGATCGGCCGATGGCGGTGGGCGGCCAGGTGGTTATCCTGCCGATGATGTACCTGGCGCTGTCCTACGATCACCGTCTGATCGACGGCAAGGAATCGGTAAGTTTCCTGGTCACGGTCAAAGAGATGCTGGAAGACCCGACGCGCTTATTGCTTGATGTATAGCAATCGTCGTCCGCGGGCCGGGAAACCCCGGGCCGCGGCCGGCAGGTTGCCTGCGGGACGTAGCGCCAAGGCGCCTACGGAAAGCACCACTCGAGGGCGGCTGAAGTGCGCCGCCGCCGACACTCCCAGACGAAGATGGAAACAACATCATGAACTTACATGAATATCAGGCAAAACAGCTGTTTGCTCGGTATGGTCTGCCTGCCCCCACGGGTTTTGCGTGCACCACGCCACGGGAAGCGGAAGAATCCGCCTCCAAGATCGGCGCCGGTCCCTGGGTGGTAAAATGCCAGGTTCACGCCGGCGGCCGCGGCAAGTCCGGCGGCGTCAAGGTCGTTAACAGCAAGGAAGAAATCCGCGCTTTTGCCGAACACTGGCTGGGCAAACGCCTGGTGACCTATCAAACGGACGCCCTGGGCCAGCCGGTCCACCAAATCCTGGTGGAAGCGGCAACCGATATCGATAAGGAACTTTACCTGGGCGCGGTGGTTGATCGCGGTTCCCGGCGCGTGGTCTTTATGGCCTCCACCGAAGGCGGCGTGGAAATTGAAAAAGTCGCGGAAGAGACGCCGCACCTGATTCATAAGGTTTCCCTCGATCCCCTGACCGGCCCCCAGCCGTTCCAGGGCCGCGAGCTGGCGTTTAAGCTGGGCTTGTCGGGCAAGCAGGTCGGGCAGTTCACCAAAATCTTCATGGGCCTGGCCGCGCTGTTCCTGGAGCGGGACCTGGCGCTGGTGGAAATTAATCCGCTGGTTATCACCAAGGAAGGCAATCTGGTCTGCCTGGACGGCAAGCTGAGCGCCGACGGCAATGCCCTGTTCCGCCAGCCGGAGCTGCGGGAAATGCGCGATAAGAGCCAGGAAGACGCCCGCGAGGCCCAGGCGGCGCAGTGGGAACTGAACTACGTGGCGCTCGACGGCAATATCGGCTGTATGGTGAACGGGGCCGGCCTGGCCATGGGCACCATGGATATTGTTAAACTGCACGGCGGTTCGCCGGCCAACTTCCTGGATGTAGGCGGCGGCGCCACCAAGGAACGCGTTACCGAGGCTTTTAAGATCATTTTGTCGGATGAAAACGTCAAAGCGGTGCTGGTGAATATTTTCGGCGGCATCGTGCGCTGCGATCTGATTGCCGAAGGCATTATCGGCGCGGTGGCGGATGTGGGCGTCAACGTGCCGGTGGTGGTGCGTCTGGAAGGCAACAACGCCGAGCTGGGTGCTAAAATCCTGGCCGAGAGCGGCCTGAATATCATTGCCGCCACCAGTCTGACCGACGCGGCACAACAAGCGGTTGCCGCGGTGGAGGGAAAATAATGTCCATTTTAATCGATAAAAATACCAAGGTTATCTGCCAGGGATTTACCGGCAGCCAGGGCACGTTTCACTCCGAGCAGGCGCTGGCCTACGGCACCAAGATGGTTGGCGGCGTCACGCCGGGCAAGGGCGGCACGGAGCATTTGGGCCTGCCGGTGTTCAATACCGTGCGTGAGGCCGTGGAAAAAACCGGCGCTACCGCCTCGGTTATCTATGTGCCCGCGCCGTTTTGTAAAGATTCCATTCTCGAGGCGGTGGACGCCGGCATTGAGCTGATTATCTGCATTACCGAGGGTATTCCGACCCTGGATATGCTGGTGGTGAAAGCCAAGCTGGAACAGAGCGGCTCACGGATGATTGGGCCGAACTGCCCGGGTGTTATCACCCCCGGCGCATGCAAGATTGGTATTATGCCCGGCCATATCCATAAACCGGGCCGGGTCGGTATTGTGTCGCGTTCCGGCACCCTGACGTATGAAGCGGTGAAACAGACCACCGATACCGGGCTGGGGCAGTCCAGCTGCGTGGGTATCGGCGGCGATCCGATCCCCGGCTCGAGCTTTATCGATATCCTGAAATTGTTCGAACAGGATCCGCAGACCGAGGCGATTGTGATGATCGGGGAAATCGGCGGCAGCGCGGAAGAAGAAGCCGCCGCCTATATCAAGGATCATGTCACTAAACCGGTGGTGGGGTATATTGCGGGCGTTACCGCGCCCAAAGGCAAGCGTATGGGGCATGCCGGGGCGATTATCGCCGGCGGCAAGGGCACGGCGGACGAGAAATTCGCCGCGCTGGAAGCGGCCGGGGTAAAAACCGTGCGCAGCCTGGCGGAGATTGGTACCGCGCTGAAAACCCTGCTGTCATAAGTGCGCCACGCCCGTTGACACGTTTGTTTGGGATCGGTGTTGGCGGGCCTGGCATGCCATGGGGCGCCCGGTCGGGCGGAAACACCACGCCCGATTCGACCCCATTGGCACGCTCTCCCTTTAACACGCCGCATTGAGATCGATGTTGGCGGGCATACCGTGCCATGGGGCGCTCGGTCGGGCGGGAAAAGCACGCCCGATTCGACCCCATTGGCACGCTCTCCCTTTAACACGCCGCGTTGAGATCGATGTTGGCGGGCATACCGTGCCATGGGGCGCTCGGTCGGGCGGAAACACCACGCCCGATTCGACCCCATTGGCACGCTCTCCCTTTAACACGCCGCATTGAGATCGATGTTGGCGGGCATACCGTGCCATGGGGCGCTCGGTCGGGCGGAAACACCACGCCCGATTCGACCCCATTGGCACGCTCTCCCTTGAACACGTCTGCTTTAGGCTCGGCGTTGGCGGGCCTGGCGCGCTATGGAACTAATTGAACTGGTCGGTTCAGTTAGGCATAATGGGCGCCATGGGCAGACAAAAAAAATTCAGTCGTGAGGGTGTGCTGGAGAAGGTGATCCCCGTCTTCTGGCGGCACGGCTTCGCCGGTACCACCCTGGCGCATCTCGAAAAGGCGAGCGGGGTGAATAAATCCGGCCTTTACGCCGAGTTCAGGGATAAGGACGACCTGTTCCTGGCGTGTCTGCGCCACTATATCGATCGGCGCGCCGTGCATGCGGCCTTAAGCGCCCGCCCCCAGGGCTGGAGCAATATCGAGGCGTTTTTGCGATTGTCCTGCGGCTCCCCGGAGCCTCAGGATAGCGTTTGCCCGCAAGGTTGTCTGGCGGTTAACTCCATGCGTGAATTCGCGCTGTTGCCGGCCGGCGCCATCGACATCATTACGCAACTGCGTGAAACGATACGCCCGCTGCTGGTGGAGAATATCAGGGCGGAGGAGACGCGCACCGATGCGGAGATCCTGGCGGAAATGGTGTCGGTATTTTTTTCGGGTCTGTGCATTGAGCAGAACCTGCAACGGGGGTTTGCCGATACCGACTGTAAAATAAGGCGGTTTATGCAGGCGCTGCGTACATTGTAGGCGGCTTTTATGCCCGATCGCCGGATCGAGGTGCACAACCTCCTCGCCGTTTCCCGCCGCCCGCCGTGCAGCATGATGCATTAGCCGTATCATCGTATTGGCGCCCTCGCCCGAAGCATCTGTCACTTCCTTTTTTTATTCGTCGCCTCATCACATTTATTGCAAATTAAATTCATCATTATCATAGCGCGCTTCTATTGCATGATTAGGCCATCCAATAATGCTAACGTAACAAATAAAAAATATCCCTTGGGTTTTATTTTCTTTTAACTTAATTTCGCGATCTTATTAATTACAGTTTTTTAACATTAACGCTTTTATAGAATAAATAAATAACAATATTTAACATACGTGGTGAAAAATTGCGATAAATCAATGATTTTTGATGGCGTTTTATGTTCAAATCAGGATAACTTGCGCTGGCGCAATTTTACTGCCGATGTCGGGTAAGGCCGGATTTGATCGAGAGGTGATTTCCTAACCTGCATCACGAAAAAAGGTATTTATCCTGAGTAAGTAGAGGGGTACTATATGGTTGGTTTAAATCCGGTTAGTGCGTTTCATTAAAATCCGTCGTCGGTTTACCGCTTAGACGCCTGGGCGTTGTTTTTTGGCCGGCCGAACCGATTGTCGGGAACAATTATAAACTCTTTATTATTCACCGCGGGTTGTTGCGTCGCTTTGTTTCGCCAGGGCGCCAGATTACCGCACGTGGGAACCATCCTGCGAGGAGCAAGGAGTCAACATGTTTGATGTCGTCGAACTGTCACGGTTACAGTTTGCCCTAACGGCGATGTACCATTTCCTGTTTGTCCCACTCACCCTGGGGCTGGCGTTTTTATTAGCCATCATGGAAACGGTGTACGTCCTGTCCGGCAAAAAAATCTATAAAGATATGACTAAATTCTGGGGCAAGTTGTTTGGTATCAACTTTGCCTTGGGGGTAGCCACCGGGCTGACCATGGAGTTCCAGTTCGGAACCAACTGGTCGTATTTTTCCCACTACGTCGGCGACATTTTTGGTGCTCCGCTGGCCATCGAAGGATTAATGGCCTTCTTCCTGGAGTCCACCTTTGTCGGCCTGTTCTTCTTCGGCTGGGATCGCCTGAGCAAAACGCAGCATCTGACGGTTACCTGGATGGTGGCGTTAGGTTCCAACCTGTCCGCACTGTGGATACTGGTGGCCAACGGCTGGATGCAAAACCCTATCGCGTCGGATTTCAACTATGAAACCATGCGTATGGAAATGGTCAGCTTCGCCGATCTGGTGCTCAATCCGGTGGCGCAGGTAAAATTCGTGCATACCGTGGCCGCGGGCTACTGTACCGGCGCCATGTTTGTCCTTGGCATCAGTTCCTATTACCTGCTTAAAGGCCGGGATATCGCCTTCGCCAAACGGTCTTACGCCATCGCGGCGGCGTTCGGCATGGCGGCGGTGTTGTCGGTTATCGTGCTGGGTGATGAATCCGGCTATGAAATGGGCGACGTGCAAAAAACCAAACTGGCGGCCATCGAGGCGGAATGGGAAACACAGCCGGCACCGGCCGCGTTTACCCTGTTTGGCATTCCCGATCAGTCCATCCAGCGCAATAACTTCTCCATCCAGATCCCTTTTGCCCTGGGCATTATCGCGACCCGTTCGACGGATCGCCAGGTGACCGGCATCAAGGATCTGATGGTGCAGCATCAGATCCGTATCCGCAACGGCATGAAAGCCTATGAGCTGTTGCAGCAGCTGCGCGGCGGCCATGCCGATCCGGCGGCGCGCGCCCAGTTCAACGCGATAAAACAGGATCTGGGCTATGGCCTGCTGCTGAAACGCTATACGGATGACATCCCCAACGCGACCGAAGAGCAGATCCAGAGCGCCACCAACGACTCTATCCCGCGCGTGGCGCCGCTGTACTTCTCCTTCCGCATCATGGTGCTGGGCGGCGTGCTGATGCTTCTTATCATCACCATGTCCTTTTGGAGCGTGGTGCGTAACCGTATCGGTCAACGGCCGTGGCTGCACCGCGCCGCGCTGTACGGCATTCCCATTCCCTGGATCGCCATCGAAGCCGGCTGGTTTGTCGCGGAGTACGGCCGCCAGCCCTGGGCTATCGGCGAAATACTGCCGACCGCGGTGGCCAATTCCAGCCTGACCGCCGGCGATATCCTGTTCTCCATGGGGCTTATCTGCGGACTCTATACCCTGTTCCTGGTGGCCGAAATGTATTTGATGTTCAAATATGCGCGCCTGGGGCCTAGCAGCCTGCATACCGGCCGCTATCATTTCGAGCAGCCGACGCTCGCCACGCAGAAAGTCTATTAACAGGAGCCTACGCCATGTTTGACTATGAAGTATTACGCTTAATCTGGTGGGCGCTCATCGGTGTCCTGCTGATAGGCTTTGCCGTAACCGACGGTTTCGATATGGGCGTCGGCATGCTGATGCCCCTCCTTGGCCGAACGGATAACGAACGCCGGGTGATGATCAATACCATCGCCCCGCACTGGGAAGGCAACCAGGTCTGGCTGGTCACCGCCGGGGGGGCGCTGTTCGCCGCCTGGCCGATGGTGTACGCCGCGGCGTTTTCCGGCTTTTATATCGCCATGATCCTGGTGCTGGCTTCGCTGTTTTTCCGCCCGGTGGGTTTTGATTACCGTTCCAAGATAGAAGATCCGCGCTGGCGCGGCATGTGGGACTGGGGCATCTTTATCGGCAGTTTCGTGCCGCCGGTGGTGATCGGCGTCGCCTTCGGCAACCTGCTGCAGGGCGTACCTTTCCACGTGGATGAATACCTGCGCCTGTTTTATACCGGCAATTTCTTTCAATTGCTGAACCCCTTCGGTTTGCTGGCGGGCATTGTCAGCCTGGCGATGTTTATCGGCATGGGGGCGACCTATCTGCAAATGCGCGTCAGCGGCGATCTGCTGGTGCGGGTGCGTACCGTCGCGCAAATCAGCAGCCTGGTATCCATGGTGGCATTCCTGCTGGGCGGCGTGTGGCTGGTTAACGGCATCGACGGTTTTACCATCACTTCGGTCATCGATACCAACGCCGTGTCCAATCCGCTGAATAAAACCGTCGCGCACCAAGCCGGCGCGTGGCTGGCGAATTATCACAGCTTCCCGCTACTCTGGGCGATTCCCGCGCTGGGCGTAATATTGCCGCTGCTGACCTTGCTGTGTTCCCGGCTCGGCAAAGGCGCATGGGCGTTTATTTTCTCATCGCTGACCGTGGCGTGCATCATCCTGACGGCGGGGGTTACCCTGTTTCCGTTTATTATGCCGTCGAGCACCATGCCGGAAGCCAGCCTGACGGTATGGGACGCCACCTCGAGCCTGCTAACGCTGAAGGTCATGACCATCGTCGCCGTTATCTTTGTGCCGATTGTGCTGCTGTATACCATCTGGTGTTATTACAAGATGTATGGCCGCATTACCAAAGAGCATATCGAACAAAACGCGCATACGCTGTACTGAGGAAGGAGCTGAAAAATGTGGTATTTTGCCTGGATATTAGGAACGCTGCTTGCCTGCGCCTTCGGTATTATTACGGCCCTCGCGCTGGAGCATCATGAAGATAGCCAGCCGGGCGTCGTCGGGTCCGACGGTGAGCGGGTAGAGAACGACCTGAAGTGATCAGGTCCGTTACCGATTTCCTCTACCGCCTGACCGACAGCAGCCCGTTGCGGCTGCTGTCGCTTATCATGGCGCTGGCGCTTGCCGGCTGCGTCTTCTGGATGCCGGCGCGTTTTGCCTCCACCACCAGTTCGCTCACCGCCTGGCATAATCTGTTGATTGTCTGGGCGGTATGCGCAGGCGTTATCCACGGCGTGGGTTTTCGCGCGCGCCGATGGGGATGGCGGCTGGCGTTTTTGCCGCTGGCGGCGATAGTGGTGCTGGCCATCGCGCTGGGTTATTTATTTCTCTAAACAGCCAATCGAAACAACGCTGTTTTTTAGCGTTGTTTCAGCGACCGCATTTCACCGCAAAGCCTTTGCGAATAAAGCCCGTCGCCGCAATAGGTTATTTCACTATTCCCGCATTTCATTAACACAACGGGTATAATGCCGGGTCTTTTTGTCAGCACTTGCGCTATATTCTTTACATTGCCCGCCCCACGCGGCGCCGGTGCCCGCTTTATCCATAATTATTTTCATTCATCCGAGGTAATCCATTCCAAACGGGGTTGCTCTTGCGTATAGTAAGCACCGTTGTTTTGCGTTGCTGGGATGTACAGTGAGTAATACGTTATTCCGATGGCCGGTACGCGTCTATTATGAAGATACGGACGCCGGGGGTGTGGTTTATCACGCACGCTACGTGGTTTTTTACGAAAGGGCCCGTACCGAAATGCTGCGCCAGCATAATTTCCATCAGCATGCCTTCCTCAGCGAGAATATCGCGTTTGTGGTAAGGCGCATCACGGTGGACTATCTCGCCTCAGCGCGTCTGGACGATTTGCTGCAAGTGGAAAGTGAAATCGTCTCAATGCGCGGTGCCTCTCTGACTTTTGCGCAACGCATCCTGAACGCTGAAGGGCAACTTCTCAGCCAGGCGGATGTTTTGATAGCCTGTATTGATCTACACCAAATGAAGCCTGTCGCGCTTCCTAAGTCTATTGTCGCGGAGTTCAAGCAGTGACTGACATGAACATTTTTGATCTGTTCCTGAAAGCAAGCTTTCTGGTTAAACTGATCATGTTGATTTTAATGTGCTTTTCCATTGCATCCTGGGCGATCATCATCCAGCGCACCCGTATTTTAAACACGGCTACCCGCGAGGCGGAAGCCTTTGAGGACAAATTCTGGTCCGGTATTGAATTGTCCCGCTTATATCAGGAAAGCCAGACCCGCCGCGACGTGCTGACGGGATCCGAGCAGATTTTTTATTCCGGCTTTAAAGAATTCGCCCGTTTGCACCGCGCCAACAGCCATGCGCCTGAAGCGGTGGTGGAAGGCGCCTCGCGCGCCATGCGGATTTCCATGAACCGCGAGCTGGAAGCGCTGGAAACCCATATTCCTTTCCTCGGCACCGTGGGCTCCATCAGCCCGTATATCGGCTTGTTCGGCACCGTCTGGGGCATCATGCATGCCTTTATCGGCCTGGGCGCGGTTAAGCAGGCCACCCTGCAAATGGTTGCTCCCGGTATCGCCGAAGCGCTGATCGCCACGGCCATCGGCCTGTTCGCCGCTATTCCGGCGGTGATGGCCTATAACCGCCTTAGCCAGCGCGTGAACAAGCTGGACCAGAACTACGACAACTTTACCGAAGAGTTCATCGCCATCCTGCATCGCCAGGCCTTCGCCAGCAGCGATAGCGCTAAGTAGAAGGAGGGGAGAACATGGCCCGCAGACGTGGTCGGAATCAAATTAAGTCGGAAATTAACATTGTTCCACTGCTTGACGTGCTGCTGGTGCTGGTGTTGATTTTCATGGCGACGGCGCCCATTATCACCCAGAGCGTCGAGGTGGATTTGCCCGACGCGACGGATTCAAAAGCGGTCAGCAGCGATGATAATCCGCCGGTGATCGTCGAAGTATCGGGCGTTGGCCAGTACAGCCTAGTGGTGGATCACAACCGTATGGAACAGTTGCCGCCGGAGCAGGTGGTGGCCGAGGCGCGCTCGCGCATTACGGCCAATCCCAAAGCGGTATTCCTTATCGGCGGCGCGAAAGACGTGCCTTATGATGAGATTATCAAGGCGCTGAATTTGCTGCATCAGGCCGGCGTGAAGTCGGTGGGCCTGATGACCCAGCCCATTTAACGGCATGCTGATCATGCGCGATTTAACTGGCAAATCTGTTTGTGGGAATCGATTGTGGTAAAGGCAACCGAACAGAACGATAAGCTCAAACGCGCCATTATTATTTCGATTGTTCTGCATATTCTCCTGATCGGGTTACTGGTCTGGAGTTCCTACACGCAGACTCTCGAATCCAGTGGCGGCGGCGGAGGCGGCTCGTCCATCGACGCGGTTATGGTCGATCCCGGTGCCGTGGTGCAGCAGTATAACCGTCAACAGCAGCAGCAGACGGACGCTCAGCGCGCGTCGCAGCTGCGGGAAAAACAGGCGCAACAGCAGGCGGAAGAGCTGCAGCAAAAGCAGGCCGCCGAGCAGCAGCGCCTGAAAGAATTGGAAAAAGATCGGCTGGCGGCGCAGGAAGCGGCGCAGCAGCAGAAAGAACAGCAGGCGGAGCAGCAAAAACAGGCCGCGGAAGCCGCTAAACAGGCGGCGGAACAAAAGCAGCAGGCGGAAGCCGCCACCCAGCAGGCCAACGAACAGCAGAAACAGGCGGAAGCCGCGGCAGCCCAGGCCAAGGCCGAGGCGGCGCAGCAGGCCAAAGCCGCCGCCGAAGCGAAAAAACAGGCGGAAGCCGAGGCCAGTAAACAGGCCGCGGCGGCTGCTGCGGCGGCGAAAAAGCAGGCTGACGCGGCAGCGCAGGCCAAGGCCGAGCAGGCCGCCAAGGCGAAAGCCGTAGAAGACGCGAAAAAAGAAGCGGCCGCGGAAGCGGCGGCCGCCAAGGCGGAAGCCGCCAAAGCCGCCGCCGCCGAAAAAGCGGCGGCCACCGCCAAGGCCGACGCGGCCAAAGCGGCCGCCGCCAAAGCCGAAGCGGCCAAGGAAAAAGCGGACGCCGCCGCGGCGGCCAAGGCCGAACAGGCCGCCAAGGATAAAGCCGCCGCCGCGGCTGAAGCCAAGGCCGCCGCCGCCGCCGCTAAAAAAGCGGCCGGGGATGCGAAAAAAGCCGCCGCCGCCGCCGCTGCAAAAGAGTCTAATGAAGTCGATGATTTACTGGGTGGTTTGACCGATTCGAAAAACGCGCCCAAAGCCGGCGGCGGGCCAACCGGGGGCAGTAAGCCGAAAGGCACGGGCGCGAGCAAGGAGAGCGGGGCGTCGGGCGCGGAAATAAATAGTTACGCCGGTCAGGTTAAAGCGGCCATCGAAGCGAAGTTTTACAGCGATCCTTCATTCGCCGGCAAGACATGTGTGTTGCGCCTGAAGCTGGCTCCTGATGGCATGGTCATCTCGGTCTCTTCCGAAGGGGGCGACCCGGCCTTATGCCAGGCGGCTGTCTCGGCGGCGAAACTGGCTAAAATACCGAAACCGCCAAGCCAGGCCGTTTATGAAGTATTCAAAAATGCGCCAATTGATTTTAAACCGCAATAATGGGTAAAGAAGTCAAAATATACCGGTGATGGTTTAAGATTTAGACTATGTTGTCTACCTGATGTATATGGTTTTGTTTACGTGGTTTAGTTAAAATTCTGCTAATTTATCGTGGCGTATCGCCTCGGTATGGGAGATGAAATGAAGCAGGCATTTCGAGTAGCGCTAGGTTTAATGATTTTATGGGCATCCGTGCTGCATGCGGAAGTGCGAATTGAGATCACGCAAGGGGTTGACTCGGCGCGGCCGATTGGCGTGATTCCGTTTAAATGGGCGGGACCGGGCGCCGCGCCCGAGGACATCGGCGGCATTGTCGGCGCGGATTTGCGCAACAGCGGTAAATTTAACCCGATCGATGTGGCGCGTATGCCGCAGCAGCCCGGTACGGCCGCCGAAGTCACACCGGCGGCATGGACCGCCCTGGGTATCGACGCGGTTGTCGTGGGGCAGATCCAACCCAGCGCCGACGGTAATTTTGTCATCTCCTACCAACTGGTTGATACCTCCGGCAACCCCGGCGCGGTATTGGAGCAAAACCAGTTTAAAGTGAAAAAATCCGATCTGCGTTACGGTGCCCATGCCGCCAGCGACGGCGTTTTTGAAAAATTGACCGGGATCAAGGGCGCGTTTCGCACCCGTATCGCTTATGTGGTGCAAACCAACGGCGGGCAGTATCCTTATGAGCTGCGCATAGCCGACTATGACGGGTTCAACCAGTTTGTGGTCCACCGGTCTCCCCAGCCGCTGATGTCGCCGGCTTGGTCGCCTGACGGCAGCAAGGTGGCCTATGTGACGTTTGAAAGCGGACGCTCGGCGCTGGTGGTGCAGGATGTCTATAAACAAACGGTAAGGCAGATTGCCAGCTTCCCGCAGCATAACGGCGCGCCGGCTTTTTCGCCGGACGGCTCCAAGCTGGCTTTCGCCCTGTCGAAATCCGGTAGTTTAAATATTTATGTGATGAATTTAGGCTCCGGCCAGATAACGCAAGTGACCGACGGTCGCAGCAACAACACGGAGCCGACCTGGTTCCCGGATAACCAGACCCTGGCGTATACCTCGGACCAGGGCGGCCGTCCGCAAGTGTATAAAGTGGGTATCAACGGCGGTAGCCCGCAGCGCCTGACCTGGGAAGGTTCCCAGAACCAGGACGCCGACGTGAGCGCGGACGGTAAGTTCCTGGTCATGGTCAGCAGCAACGGCGGCGCTCAGCATATCGCTAAACAAGATCTGGCGACGGGAGCCGTGCAAGTTTTAACGGCCACGTTCCTGGATGAAACACCTAGCCTCGCACCCAATGGCACCATGGTTATCTACAGCTCTACACAAGGGATGGGTTCCGTGCTACAGCTGGTTTCGATTGATGGGCGTTTCAAAGCGCGTCTTCCGGCGACTGATGGACAGGTCAAATTTCCTGCCTGGTCTCCGAATCTGTGATGCATGTGTAAATATGTATGGCAAACTATAAAAGGAAAATGAGATGCAACTGAACAAAGTGCTAAAAGGGCTGATGCTGGCCGTGCCTGTACTGGCTATCGCCGCGTGTAGTTCCCACAAAAGCGCTAACAATGGCGCAGATTCTGCCATGGGCGCTGGCACTGGTATGGACAATGCGAGCGGTGCCAATTCTTCTTCCGAAGAACAAGCGCGTCTGCAGATGCAAGAACTGCAACGGAACAATATCGTTTACTTCGATCTTGATAAGTACGATATCCGTTCTGATTTCGCCCAGATGCTGGACGCACATGCTAACTTCCTGCGCAGCAACCCATCCTATAAAGTGACCGTAGAAGGTCATGCGGATGAACGCGGTACGCCGGAATATAACATCGCCCTGGGCGAACGTCGCGCCAATGCCGTGAAGATGTATCTTCAGGGTAAAGGCGTCTCTGTCGACCAGATCTCTATCGTATCTTACGGTAAAGAGAAGCCGGCTGTGCTGGGACATGACGAATCGGCTTATGCCAAAAACCGTCGTGCCGTACTGGTATACTAAGAGAATTGCATGAGCGGTAACTTCAGACATTACCTGTTAAGTCTGTCGTTGCTGGTTGGCGTAGCGGCCCCTTGGGCCGCTACCGCCCAAGCGCCAATCAGTAATGTCGGCTCCGGCTCGGTGGAAGATCGGGTCACTCAACTTGAGCGTATTTCCAACGCTCACGGTCAGCTATTAACTCAACTTCAGCAACAACTCTCCGACACTCAGCGCGATATCGATTCCTTGCGGGGTCAAATCCAGGAAAGCCAGTACCAGCTTTCGCAAGTGGTGGAGCGCCAGAAACAAATCTATCAGCAAATGGACAGCCTGAGCAGCAAAGGCGGCCAGGATGCGGCTGCGGCCACGCCTGACAGCGGTGCGGACAACAGCGGCGCGGCAACCCCGTCCACTGGCGCCAGCGCCGATGCGGCGGCTCCTGCGGCCTCTTCGGCCGGCGGCAGCACCGGTGACGCCAATACCGATTACAACGCGGCGGTGGCTTTGGTACTGGAGAAAAAACAGTACGATCAGGGCATCACGGCATTCCAGAATTTTGTTAAACGTTATCCGGATTCAACCTACCAGCCCAATGCCAACTACTGGTTGGGTCAGTTGAATTACAACAAAGGTAAAAAGGACGATGCGGCGTATTATTTTGCCCTGGTCGTTAAAAATTACCCCAAATCACCCAAAAGCTCCGAAGCCCTGTTTAAAGTTGGGGTAATCATGCAGGAAAAAGGCCAGACCGACAAAGCCAAGGCCGTTTACCAGCAGGTTATCAAACTTTATCCCAACACGGATTCTGCCAAACAAGCGCAAAAACGCCTGTCCAGTCTTTGAACCATTCAGGCCTCTTGCGGGTATTACCCGCCGGATTCAGGCCTGGATGCTCGAAGATCAAGCAGTTGAACGCTATTGTGCAAATTTAGGTTGCGCAGAAAATTTTAGAAAGTAATATATGCCGCCGTTGCCACGGGAAAGCGTGACATCCCGGGCGCCAGCAAAATAACGGATATCAGGGTCGTTAGCTCAGTTGGTAGAGCAGTTGACTTTTAATCAATTGGTCGCAGGTTCGAATCCTGCACGACCCACCAATTTTGCAGATATCAAGCTTTATGAACACCGTCGCTAGTGTGGTATAGCGCAGGAGTTGTGCCAGATTCGAGCCTGCGCAGGTTCGAGCCGAGCGCAGCGAGACAGCGTTGCCGGTACGGCAACGACCCGGAGGGCGAGGCCAAGGCCGAGTCATCCTGCACGACCCACCACTATCCGGTCGCCACACAGTAAATCCCGCCAAGGGGTCGTTAGCTCAGTTGGTAGAGCAGTTGACTTTTAATCAATTGGTCGCAGGTTCGAATCCTGCACGACCCACCATTATTATAAAGTTCCCCAAGCTTGTCGCCATTATCCGTATTTACATAGCGCATTCGTCGTGCGGATGAGAACCTGCGCAGGTTCGAGCCGAGCGCAGCGAGACAGCGTTGCCGGTACGGCAACGACCCGCAGGGCGAGGCCAACGGCCGAGTCATCCTGCACGACCCACCATTGTTATAAAATTCCCCAGGTTTGCCTCCACTATACGTATTTACATAGCGCACTCGTCGTGCGGATGAGAACCTGCGCAGGTTCGAGCCGAGCGCAGCGAGACAGCGTTGCCGGTACGGCAACGACCCGCAGGGCGAGGCCAAAGGCCGAGTCATCCTGCACGACCCACCATTGTTATAAAGTTCCCCAAGCTTGTCGCCATTATCCGTATTTACATAGCGCACTCGTCGTGCGGATGAGAACCTGCGCAGGTTCGAGCCGAGCGCAGCGAGACAGCGTTGCCGGTACGGCAACGACCCGCAGGGCGAGGCCAACGGCCGAGTCATCCTGCACGACCCACCATTATTATAAAATTCCCCAAGCTTGTCGCCATTATCCGTATTTACATAGCGCACTCGTCGTGCGGATGAGAACCTGCGCAGGTTCGAACCGAGCGCAGCGAGACAGCGTTATTCACAAGAATTTTGCGACATTGCGCCCTGTATCGCACATATCGACTGGTGCGGCGCCGTAAAATCCATTAATGTTTTGCCTTCAGCGCCTGCCTGCATACCAAAGTCATATTAACTAAACAAAAACACAAAAAAATACAAAATTAACAGGACATTTGGTTAAAAATTGATTATTTTGTTTAGTATATAAAACACACGCGCTGCATAGACTGTGCAAACGCCTTTAACGGCGCCCAGCCCATGCGCGGGAACACAGCAGGATATAAGCAATGAGCGAAGTGTTGGATGTCAATGCGGCCATCTATCCTTTCCCACCCAAACCGCGCGCCCTGAACGCGGATGAAAAAGAATTCTATTACGCCAAGATCGCGCGCTTGCTGAAACAGCGCAACGCCGTTATGGTCGCCCATTATTATACCGACCCGGAAATCCAGGCGCTGGCGGAGGCGACCGGCGGCTGCGTAGCCGATTCGCTTGAAATGGCGCGGTTTGGCAGCACGCATCCCGCCACCACGCTCCTGGTGGCCGGCGTGCGGTTTATGGGGGAAACGGCGAAAATCCTCAGCCCCGAGAAAACGGTGCTGATGCCGACCCTGAAGGCCGAATGTTCGCTGGACCTGGGATGCCCTGTGGAGGAGTTCAGCGCGTTTTGCGCCGCCCATCCGGACCGCACCGTGGTGGTCTACGCCAATACCTCGGCGGCGGTTAAAGCGCGCGCCGACTGGGTTGTCACCTCCAGCATCGCCGTTGATCTTATCGAGCATCTTGATAGCCTGGGGGAAAAAATCATCTGGGCGCCGGACCGGCATCTCGGAAGGTATGTACAAAGCCAGACCGGCGCGGATATTTTATGCTGGCAGAGCGCCTGCATCGTCCATGACGAGTTCAAGACCCAGGCATTGCTCAATATGAAACGGCTTTATCCGGACGCGGCGGTGCTGGTACACCCTGAATCGCCCCAGGCCATTGTCGCCATGGCCGATGCGGTCGGGTCGACCAGCCAGCTGATCCAGGCGGCAAAAACCCTGCCGCAGCAGCAAATGATCGTCGCGACCGATCGCGGCATATTTTATAAAATGCAGCAGGCCTGTCCGGATAAAACCCTGCTTGAGGCGCCCACCGCCGGTGATGGCGCCACCTGCCGCAGCTGCGCCCATTGCCCCTGGATGGCCATGAACGGCCTGAAAGCCGTCGCTGACGGCCTTGAACAGGGCGGGGCTGCCCATGAGGTCCATGTGCCGGATGAATTGCGTGTCAAGGCGCTGGTGCCGTTAAACCGCATGCTGGCTTTTGCCGCCGAGCTTAAGGTACGGGTTACCGGCAACGCTTAATGATGATGGTGGGCATGGGCCAGCCCGCCGCCGTCGTTGATACCGCAATCGTCCTCGGGGCAGTTGCGGTATTCCATCTGCACGGTGGCATGGCTGATGTGATAATGGTCCAGCAGAAAATGCTGGATTTGATGCAGCAGCGCATCATGATCATAGGGCGGAATCACCTGCGCATGCAGGGTCATCACCGGTTTTTCGCCCACTTGCCAGATATGGACATGATGGATATTGCGCACCTCGGGAATATTCAGCGACAGATCCCGTTTCAGTTTCTCGATATCTATGCGGCTGGGCGTGCCCTCGAGCAGCTCATGGAGGCTTTCGCGCATCAGCCGCCAACCGCTGCGCAGCACCAGGCACGAGACCAGGATGGATAAGATCGGATCGATGGGCATCCAGCCGGTCATCAATATCACCACCGCCGCGATAATCGCCCCGACCGATCCCAATAAATCCCCCAGCACATGCAGCGCGGCGGCGCGCAGGTTGATGTTTTTTTCACCTTCTCCCCCATGCAGCAGCACGAAAGACAGTAGGTTGGCCAACAGGCCGGCAACGGCGATAATCATCATGGTCCAGCCGGCCACCGGATGGGGTTGGTAAAAACGCCGTATCGCCTCCCAGACAATCAGCGCGGTAATCAACAGCAGGGCCAGCGCGTTCACGAAGGCCGCCAGGGTGGTCAATCTCAGGTAGCCGAAGGTATGGCTGCTGCTGGGTTTACGTTGGGCGAACCGTACCGCCAGCAAGGCCATCAACAACGCGGCGGCGTCGGTCAGCATATGCCCCGCATCGGCCAGCAGCGCCAGCGATCCCGACAGCAGCCCGCCCGCCACTTCCACGGCCATAAAAACAGCCGTTACGGCAAAGGCCGCCATCAGGCGTTTATTATTGTTGTTCGCCTGCGTCCCATGCTCCTGGGCATGGGATGGCGAAGGGTTATGTGTCGATGCCATGCATTTTCCTGTAAAAGCGCAACCTGTCTACCAAGATAGTAGCCGAGAAACGAAGGGTTGCCGTAGGGATTTCTCAGGTTATTATGGTAACGGCGGCGGTAATAATAAATGCCGCGGGCGGCGGAACGTTGCGCCGGTTTGGCGCCTTGATGCTATTCTTTATAACAAACGCGCTGGATAATGCCGCTCAGCAGCCATAATACATAAAAAAAGAAACCAGGCTGTAACCTGATTTCTCTTGAAAAAGCTGAATAATAAAGCAGGGGGAAGCCTGCCGGTTCAGTTTTTAATTGGTGGTGCCGTCGGTTTTAGTGGCCTCGGTAGTGCCGCTTTGGCCGGTTTCAACTTTGGAATTGGTGTCCGGGCAACGGCCGTCTTTACACATGGTATTTTTGTGTACCTCGGAGGCGTTTAAATCAGAGGTGGCGTCGGTGCTGCCGGTCTTGGAGGTATCGGTGCCGCCGGTATTGATTTTGTCGTTGCTGACGCCATTTGGCGCGGTATTCTCTTTAGAACCGGCACCGCCAGATTGGTTTTGCTGGCCATTATTGGAATTGGTGCTGCCGGCTGCTGTAGAATCTGCAGCCATGGCCGCACCGCTGCCCAGGGTCATTACAGCGGTAATAAACAACATTGCCATTTTCTTCGTGGTAGTGGTTTGCATATTATTTTCCCTCTTTCGTGCCAGGGGTGATTATCAAACCCGCATTTTGACATGTTTAGCGGGCGCAAAACCTCACCGAGGCGCACCCAATGGCCTCGCAAGGAAATGGTAAGCCGAAAGAGCGGGGCTTTTAAGTTCCCGTTATCGTTGGCTTATCACTATTTAAGGATAGCCAAGAATCGGGAGTTATCAAATTTCAAGGCAATTTACTGGCGAAAGGCTTGAAAGCATGTGTACAGTATCAATCCCGCCAGTGAGATTAAACGGCAAAAATTCAAGATGTTATGAATAAGCGCAGCCGCGTGGAGAGAAAACGGACCCCCTATGAATTACCTTAACGACGATCTAAGAATTAAAGATATTAAAGAGTTACTGCCGCCGGTGGCGCTGCTGGAAAAATTCCCCGCCACCGAGCGCGCCGCCAGGACGGTATCAAGCGCCCGCGCCGCAATTCACAAGATCCTCAAGGGCAACGACGACCGCCTGCTGGTGGTTATCGGCCCCTGCTCGATTCATGATACCGCGGCGGCCACAGAATATGCCGCGCGTTTGCTTGCTTTGCGCCAGCAGCTGAGCGGCGATCTGGAAATAGTGATGCGGGTATATTTTGAGAAGCCGCGCACCACCGTAGGCTGGAAAGGGCTTATCAATGACCCGTTAATGGATAACAGCTTCCAGATTAACCAGGGCCTGCGCATTGCCCGTAAACTCCTGCTGGATATTAACGATACCGGCCTGCCGGCGGCCGGCGAGTTCCTGGATATGATCACCCCGCAGTATGTCGCGGACCTGATGAGCTGGGGCGCCATCGGCGCGCGCACCACCGAGTCACAGGTGCATCGCGAGCTGGCCTCAGGCCTCTCCTGTCCGGTGGGTTTTAAAAACGGCACCGACGGCACCATCAAGGTCGCCATTGACGCTATCAATGCCGCCGGCGCCGCCCATTGTTTTTTGTCGGTGACCAAGTGGGGCCATTCCGCCATCGTCAACACCAGCGGCAATAGCGACTGCCATATTATTCTGCGCGGCGGCAGGGAGCCCAATTACAGCGCTCACCATGTTAACGCGGTAAAAGTGGGGCTGGCCAAGGCCAACCTGCCCGCCCAGGTGATGATAGATTGCAGCCACGCTAACAGCAGCAAGCAGTACAAAAAACAAATGGAGGTCGCGCAGGATGTCTGCACGCAGCTGACGGCGGGCGAAAAGGGCATTATCGGCGTCATGGTGGAAAGCCACCTGGTGGAGGGTAACCAGAGCCTTGAGAGCGGTGAACCCCTGGTTTATGGCAAAAGCATTACCGATGCCTGCATAGGCTGGCCGGATACCGAAGCGATGTTAAACCAATTGGCCCAGGCGGTACGGGCACGGCGTCTGGCGGCGGGCCGGGACGTTAACCCTGCTGCTTGAAAGGATATTGCCGGATGATGCTTATCCGGCAAATAACGCGGATTTGCGGCGTTTATTCTCCCGGCGCGGGCGCCGGGAGGATTTACAGGGTTATTTCGCTTTACCCTGGTTGGCTACCGCGGCGGCCTTGGCGGCGATTTCCGCGGCGTTGCCCAGATAGTAATGCTTCACAGGTTTCATGTTTTCGTCGAATTCATACACCAGCGGTACGCCGGTCGGGATATTCAGCTCAAGAATCTCTTCTTCGCTCATATTATCCAGAAATTTCACCAAGGCGCGGATTGAGTTGCCGTGCGCGGCGATAATAACGCGCTCGCCTTTTTTCATGCGCGGTAAAATTGTATCGTTCCAGTAGGGGGTGACGCGCTCAATGGTCAGCGCCAGGCTTTCAGTGGTCGGCAGCTCTTCCGCGGTCAGTTTTGCGTAGCGGGGATCGTGGCCGGGGAAACGTTCGTCATCGCGGCTCAATTCCGGCGGTGTGACGGCAAAACCACGACGCCATTGCTTTACCTGTTCGTCGCCGTATTTTTCAGCGGTTTCCGATTTGTTCAGGCCCTGCAACGCGCCGTAATGGCGTTCATTCAGGCGCCAGGATTTTTCCACCGGCAGCCAGGCCTGATCCAGTTCGTCCAGGATGTTCCACAAAGTATGGATGGCGCGCTTTAAGACGGAAGTATAAGCAAAATCGAAGATAAAACCTTCTTCCTTCAGCTGCTTACCCGCTTGTTTCGCTTCAGTACGGCCTTTGTCGGACAGATCGACGTCCGTCCAGCCGGTGAAACGATTTTCATTGTTCCACTGGCTTTCACCGTGTCGTACCAGAACCAGTTTCGTTACAGCCATCGCTTGACTCCTTAAAGTCTAAAGATTTTTATGAATACTATTAGCATTATATTGCCTGGCCGGGTGGGGCGGCAACCGCATAAGGTCAAACATAGCGAAATAAATGGTTCAGCGATAGCAGTCAGAGCGCGACAAACTGATAACGGGTTGATGAATGATAAGTTTCACCGGGTTTTAGCCAACAATCCGGCTGTGGCCATTCCGGATGGTTAGGGCTGTCCGGCAGGAATTCGCTTTCCAGCGCCACGCCGCTGTAGTTCTGATAATCGCCGCCCTGGCGCGCCGGCGTGCCGGCCAGGAAATTGCCGGTATAAAGCTGTAGCGCCGGCGCGGTGGTATACACTTTCAGCAAGACCTGATTATCCGCCGACCACAACTGGGCGGCCGGCGTCTCGCCGTCAGTGCAGGCGGGGTAGAGCAGATAGGCGTGATCATAGCCTTTCATGCGCTGCTGATCGCGATCGCGCAGGAAATCCCTGGCGATGGTCTTGGGCTGGCGAAAATCCATGCCGGTATTTTCCACATCGGTTAACGGCGCGCAGGGAATGCCTTCGCTGTCCACCGGCAGGTATTGCGTGGCGTAAATCTGCAGTTTTTGCTGGCGCACATCGCTATTGGCGCCGTCCAGATGGAAATAAGCATGGTTGGTCAGGTTTACCGGGCACGCTTTATCCACCGTCGCCCGATAGTCAATGGCCACCTGGCCGTCGTCGTTAACGGTATAGCGCACTTCGGCGACCAGATTACCCGGAAACCCCTGATCGCCGTCGGCGGATTGCAGCCGGAACAGCACTGAGGTCTGGGTATGTTCGACGCATAACCAGCGGCGGGCGTGGAATCCCTGCGGACCGCCGTGCAGCTGATGGGCGCCCTGATTGGCGCTGAGCGGCCAGGTGCCGCCGCTACGGGTCAGGGTGGCATTGGCGATACGGTTGGCATAGCGGCCGACGGTGGCACCCAGGTAGGCCGTCTGGCGGGTATATTCCTCCGGCGACGGACAGCCCAGGAGCACCTCGCGCTTATTGCCGGATTTCAGCGGCAGCTGGCACGAAAGCCAGGTGGCGCCCCAATCCATCAGCGTAATCTGCATCCCCTGTTCGGTTCCCAGGGTGACGCATTGGAATGGCTGGCCGTCAGGGGCGATACCTGATTCATACTCTTTTAGCATATGGCTGTTCCTTCACTCGCGTGACATACATAAAACGCCTCTTTCAGGCCGGTTTTTTGCTGATACTGGCTGGCGACCGCCTGGCGCACCGCGTCAACGAGGTCCGTCGGCATCAGCGCCACCACGCATCCGCCAAAACCACCGCCGGTCATGCGCACGCCGCCCCGATCGCCGATTTCCCGCTTCACGATGTCCACCAGGGTATCGATGGGCGGCACGGTAATCTCAAAGTCGTCGCGCATCGAGGCATGGGACTGCGCCATCAGGGTGCCCATCAGGGTCAAATCGCCCGCGGCCAGGGCATCCGCCGCCGCCAGCGTGCGCGCGTTTTCCGTCAGGACATGGCGCACGCGCTTAGCGACAACCGGATCCAATTCATGCTCAACGGCGGCGAACTGGCTTAATTCCACATCGCGCAGCTTATCGGCGGTAAAAAAACGCGCGCCGGTTTCGCATTGTTCGCGGCGGGCATTGTATTCACTGTCCACCAGACCGCGTTTGACGTTGGAATTGATAATCACCACCGCCACGTTATCCGGCATCGGCACCGCGCGCGTGCCCAGAGTGCGGCAATCGATCAGCAGCGCGTGGTTATCCTTGCCCAGCGCGGAGATCAGCTGATCCATAATGCCGCAGTTACAGCCGACAAACTGGTTCTCCGCTTCCTGGCCGTTCAGCGCCAGGGCGACGTTATCCAGCGCCAGGTGATAAAGCGTTTGTATCGCCTTGCCCACCGCCACTTCCAGCGAGGCCGACGAGCTTAAGCCCGCGCCCTGCGGGACGTTGCCGCTCAGCACCAGATCGGCGCCGCCGAAGTGCGGGTCGCGTTGCTGTAAATGTTTGATCACGCCGCGCACATAATTGGACCATTGCTGGGTCGGATGAGACAAAATTGGCTCATCCAGGGAAAAAATGTCTTGCTCGCCGTCACAATCCACGGCAATAACCCGGATTTGACGATCATCACGTTTTGCCGCGCTTACAACCGTGGCGTAGTCAATGGCGCACGGCAGTACAAAACCGTCATTATAGTCGGTGTGTTCGCCAATCAGATTAACGCGCCCGGGAGCCTGTACCGTGAGAGTGGCGTCATAGCCGTAGGTCTGGCGGAAAACAGCTTCGGTGGTGTTTTTTAAGGTCATTGTGCTACTCCGGATTCCCGAAAATGAATATCGCTGACCGCGCGCAGGCGATCGCTGGCTTGTTCAGCGGTCAGGTCACGCTGGGTTTCCGCCAGCATTTCATAACCAACCATAAATTTCCGCACCGTTGCCGAACGTAACAGCGGCGGATAAAAGTGTGCGTGCAGCTGCCAGTGGCTATTGTCCTGCTCAAGATAGGGCGCGCCGTGCCAGCCCATCGAATAAGGAAAGGAGCAGTTGAACAAATTATCGTAACGGCTGGTCAGCTTTTTAATGGCCACGGCCAGATCGGCGCTTTGCGCGGGGTCCAGGTCGTCCAGACGCAACACATGGGCCTTGGGCAGCAGCAGGGTTTCAAACGGCCAGGCCGCCCAGTAGGGCACCACCGCCAGCCAGTGTTCGGTTTCCACCACCGTGCGCGCGCCGTCCGCCAGTTCCAGCTTCAGGTAATCCATCAGCAGCGGGGAATGCTGCTGCAAGAAGTAGTCGCGCTGCAGCCGGTCTTCGCGCTCGGCCTCGTTGGGCAAAAAGCTGTTGGCCCAGATCTGGCCGTGCGGATGGGGGTTAGAGCATCCCATGGCCGCGCCTTTATTTTCAAATACCTGCACCCAGGGATAGCGCTGTCCCAGATCGGCGCTTTGTTCCTGCCAGGTCTTGATCACGGCTTCCAGCGCCGGCAAAGATAACTCCGGCAGGGTTTTGCTGTGATCGGGGGAAAAACAGATAACGCGACTGGTGCCGCGCGCGCTTTCACAGCGCATCAGGGGATTATCGCCGGCCGGGGCGTCCGGGGTATCCGTCATCAGCGCGGCAAAATCATTGGTAAATACGTAGGTGGTGGTGTAGTCGGGGTTTTTATCGCCCGATACGCGGGTATTGCCCGGACAGAGAAAACAGTCGGGGTCGTGCCGGGGCAACGTTTGCACCGACGGCGTTTCCTGCTGGCCCTGCCACGGGCGCTTGGCGCGGTGCGGCGAGACCAGAACCCATTGTCCGCTGAGCGGATTGTACCGCCGATGGGGATGATCGACGGGGTTAAAATGTTGCATACTTTCTCCTGAAACTCAATCCGGATAACCGTTCGGGTGGCGCGACTGCCAGCGCCAGGTATCGGCGGCCATCTCTTCCAGCGAGCGGCTGACCCGCCAGTGCAAATCACGCGCGGCTTTATCCGGCGCGGCCCAATAGGCGGCCAGATCGCCTTCGCGGCGCGGCGCGAAATGATATGGCACCGGTTTGCCGCAGGCGTTGCTAAAGGCTTTCACCACGTCCAGCACGCTGTACCCGACGCCGGCGCCAAGATTATAAATATGGGTGCCGGGTTTATCCCGCAGCGCCTTCAGCGCCGCGACATGGCCGTCCGCCAGATCCATGACATGAATATAGTCGCGTACGCCGGTGCCGTCATGGGTGGGGAAATCATTACCGAAGATGGCCAGTGATGGACGGCGCCCCACCGCAACCTGGGCGATAAACGGCATCAGGTTGTTGGGAATGCCCTGCGGGTCTTCGCCCATATCGCCGGAGGGATGGGCGCCGGCCGGATTGAAATAGCGTAATAATGTCATGCTCCACTCCGGCTGCGCGCGCTGCGCGTCCGCCAGGATCTGCTCGACCATCAGCTTGCTGCGGCCATAGGGGCTGGAAGGCTGGCCGGTGGGAAGGCTTTCGTCATAGGGGACCACGGGCTGATCGCCGTATACGGTGGCCGAAGAGCTGAAGATCAGGTTCCTGACGCCCGCCTCGCGCATGGCGGCCACCAGCGTCAGGGTGCCGCAGACATTGTTATCATAGTAGTCGATGGGTTTTTGCACCGATTCGCCCACCGCTTTCAAACCGGCGAAATGAATCACGGCATCGATGGCATGCTCGGCAAAAATGCGTGCCAATAACGCCTTATCTCGGACATCGCCGTGGTAAAACGCGGGTGTTATCTTGCCGAGGCGCGCCATTGTTTCAAGCACGCTGCGTTTGCTATTGCTCAGGTTATCCAAAATGACCGGGCTGAAACCGGCAGCGCTCAACTGCAGGCAGGTATGACTACCAATGTAACCGCTACCACCCGTGACTAATATAGACATTTATGACTCCTGTAACCTTTCATCGCGGTAAATTAGCATGGCTAAAACCGAAAAAAGGTGATCGTACCGATAAAAAATGAAATCGATTACACTCAATATTAGCGCATTTTCGCGCGCCATGCCTCAGGCAAAATCAGAGGTTGGCCAGGATAATCACGTAGGAATGAGGAAGGCCGGCCGGAAAAGGGGAGAGCGTTCCCACCGGCCTATCATCCGCATCGCCGCCAGGCAGGGCGGCGATGCGGGGTTAACGTCGCGCCGGAGCGCTAACGGCGCAGGTCATCGATCTGATAGCGATAGGCATCATCCTGGGGGACGAACGTCAGCCGGTGCGTAATACAGTGCGGGGCATCTTCCGCGTGATGGGAAACAAACAGCAGCTGCGTTTCGCCTTCGCCGATCAGCACGTCGATCCAACGGCGCACCAGCTGCCGGTTAAGGGGGTCCAGCCCTTGCAGCGGCTCGTCAAGAATCAGCAGGGCGGGGTGCTTGACCAGGGCGCGGGCGATAAGCGTCAGGCGCTGCTGTCCCCAGGATAAGCCGTGAAACGGCGCATCCGCCGTCGCCTCCAGCCCCAGCAGTCGCAGCCATTGGCCGGTCAACTGCTGCTGGCGGTCGGACACCGCCTGGTAGACGCCGATGGAATCAAAAAAGCCGGATAAAATCACGCTGCGCGCGCTGGCGCTGACCCGGTAATCCAGATGCAGGCTGCTGCTGACATAGCCGATATGCCGTTTAATATCCCAAATCGTTTCGCCGCTGCCGCGGCGGCGGCCGAACAGCGTCAGGTCATTGCTGTAACCCTGGGGATGATCGCCGGTTACCAGGCTGAGCAGGGTTGATTTGCCGGCGCCGTTCGGCCCGACAATTTGCCAGTGCTGGCCGGGCAATACCTCCCAGTCAAGATGATGCAGGATCGGCCGATCCTGGTAGGAGACCACGCCGTTGCGCAGGGTGATCAGCGGCCGGTCGGCGGGCAGGGCGACGTTTAGCCTGGGCGCTTCGGTTTCCGGCAGGCGCATGCCGGAAAGGGATTCCGCGTGCGCCAGCTGCGCCACCAGCGCCTCGGCCAAAAGCGTGGCGCGATCGCCGGTACAGGTTAAGGCGCAATCCACCAGGATGCCGACGTTATCGATATAGTCGGGGATATCGTCAAACCGGTTAAGCACCAGCACCAGGGTCATGGACCTGTCCGCCAGGACGCGCAGCATATCGCCGAGCTGCGCCCGGGAGGCGACATCCAATCCGTCGAAGGGCTCATCCAGGATCAACAGGTCCGGCCGGGCCATCAGCGCCTGGCACAGCAGGGTTTTACGCGTTTCACCCGTCGACAGGTATTTAAAGCGGCGCGATAGCAAATGCGTTATGCCAAACCGCCCGGCCAGTTCATGGCATAACGCCGCGTCACTGATATCCTGCTGAATGATTTCTGCGGTGGTACGCCCGGTGTCCTCCTCGCCATCGCTCAGCAGATCGGTATTGTTGCGTTGCCATTCCTGCTCGACCAGTTTTTGCAACTGCTCCAGTGAAAGCCGGGAGATGCGTTGATAATCGCTTTGCCTCAGGCCGGACAACACCGCCAAATCACCGGCCAGGGCGCGGGCCAGGGCGGACTTGCCGCTGCCGTTGGCGCCGACAAAGGCCCAGCGCTCTGCGCTGCGCAGCGTCAATTCTCCGATAGTTAACCGGCGTGTATCGCTAAGACGAAACGACCCTTGCGAAATATGCAATGACGACATTGATTGTTCCTTTTTATGCAACTTATGTCGTCAGCATCTTTTTTTTACCGCCTAAAGTCAATGCACAGGCGCGCTTTCAGCACAGCGTGGCGATGATGACCTGGTCGGCGTTAAAATATGCTGTGATTGGCAGTCCCGCCGACAAATGTTGTTCGGCCGCCGCATTTTTTGGCAAGGTGGCGCAGACGATTTCCCCGCCGGCAAGCTTCAGCAGCGCCTCGTCGTTCTCCTCGCCTTCTTCCAGATGGGCCAGGGTGCCGTGCAGGACATTATCGGCGCCGGGGACGGCGACATGGCCCGCGCGCACCGACACCCAGGGCGCTTTGATAAGCAGCAGCACTTCCTTCCCCGGCGCCAGCTGCAACCGGTCGGCGCTTTGCTGCGTCAGGGCCACCGCCAGCCGTGTGCGCCCATCCGCCAGCAGGATATCGACGTGTTGCTGCACCTGCTGATGGCTGCGCGTGAGCACGGTGCCGAAAAATTGGTTGCGGGCGCTGGTCTGCAGCGAAAAGCGCGAAATGGCCGCCAACAGGCTATCAAGCGGTAACGGGTCGTCCTGCAGCACGTCAAAGGCCTTTTGCTGGATTTGCCCCAACAGGTCGTAAAGCTGCAGCAGCCGCTCCGCATACCGCGTCAGGGTGGCGCCGCCGCCGCCTTTGCCGCCGGTGGCGCGTTCCACCAGGGTCTGCTCCGCCAGTTCGTTCATGGCGCTGATAGCGTCCCAGGCGCTTTTATAGCTGATGCCCGCCAGTTTTGCGCCCTGGCTGATGGAGCCGGTGTGTTTGATCTGCTTGAGCAGGGCGATGCGCCGCGGATCGGCAAAAAGGCGTTGCTGGAGTTTCAGGGTTAAAAGAATTTCGGCCTGCATGCCTGTGCGCCTTGTATGAGATTAAACGTTGCGCTGGGTGACGCGCGTTGATGGCTACGAATTGTCGCCGATCTTACGCCGGCGGGCAAATGACCTGTCGCCGCGCGTGCGCTTTCTGCGGGGTATAACATAAAAAGCCTAAGTTGCCGCGCCATAAACTGGTATAAAGGGGGATAAGCATAGCAACATCGCCGGCGGCAGCGGCATGATACGAGGTGAAGATGTTAGAATTACTGGAAAGTTTGCTAATGGTAGTGCTGATGGTGCCCATCGTGATGGTGATCATTCTTGGATCAATCTATGGCCTGGGCGAGCTGTTTAACATTATCTCGAAAATCGGCCAGCCTAAACAGAAGCGTGATCCCCATGCCGATGATAAGCGCGGTGCCGATGCGCATTAATGGTGACGGGCCTGTGCCGCTTTGGTGGTAATCATTCGCGCGGTGAGCCTGTTTTGCCAATAAAGCCCCGTTTCGGGGCTTTTTCATGCCGGTTTATCAATAAAGTTATTATCGGTAACCCGAAAGCATCTACGTATCTGTTGTTCTTTATGTATTGTGCGGGATTGCCTGGAAGAGAGTTAAGGATATTTTCTTTTAGGTGTATGCCGCCGGTGGCGCCTGTATCAATAAGTAAGTGATGGATGACTTCACCGTTTATATTTAATGTAGTTAATGGCTCACAAATATTACTGAATATGATATTGTTTTTTACAGCATAACACGCAGGCGCAGTTAACATTATTACCATGAGTAAGGATGATCTTAAAGCGGTATTCATCATTTTCTATTCCTAAATGCGTTGCCAGTACTTCAATACTAATGCCCATTTCATTCAGTGTTCGTCGGGACCATGCGCCATTTTTTCTATGCTTTAGTCTAGGCGTTCGGTAGATTTTCTTTTTCGTTAAACATTCATTTAAGAATCAGTGATAGTATCATTTTTGAACGAAGCATGATTTTAGCGTATGCAATAGCGACGTTAACGAAACAGAAATAAAAGATTATTAATCATTAATTGACCAGTTTTGTTAATTGTATGGTGTGAAATTCTTTGATTATCAATATATCTAGGAAACATAATAATGGTTAGCCAGCATTCTTTCGAGGAAATAAAGAACGCGATTTTTTCAATTTCCGGACATATGGGAATCGATCAGACTGAGCTGCTTAATGCCCGGGACGATCAACATGCCGATGAGATCTTTAATGAACGCCTGACGCGCCTTCTCGCCAGCTATGCCGATGCCAGGCTCGCCGCGCGGCGCAATGATCGCGCGATGCTCAAAACATCGCTATTGCAGGCCAAGCTGCGCACTATGTCGTTAACCACCTTCTTTACCGCGCTGGAAGATGACTGCATTGCCCTGTTGTCCTTATGCGATGCCGCCGCTATACCCGCCGGTCAGGATGCCGACGCGGTATAAGGTTACAACCGCCATAAACGCGGCGAAATAAGTTGTTTCCGGCGAGAAATAACACGGTGAGATTCATATTGAACAGACCGGCCATCAGCCATTGACAATGCGGGGTTCGCGCCTAATCCGCGTCGAAAATGGTATCGCGGCACCTGTTTACCCTTCAAGTCCATCCCAGGCTTTACTTGCACACTTTCGGCTAATACTCTGTTGGCGTTGAAGTGATGTTTTAACGATCAAAGAGGATGTGATGGAACAAGCGGAAAAGGGCAAACAACGGCTGGCGGTGCTATTCGGCGGGCAATCCACCGAACACGAAGTCTCGTTACGGTCGTCCATTAACGTGATTAATGCGGTCGACAGGCACAAATTTGATCTGACATTAATCGGTGTCGATAAGCGTGGCCGGTGGACCCTGTGCAATGAAGCCGATTACCTGCTTTATCCCGACGACCCGGCGCGGATAAAACTGGCTCCCTCGGCCCGTTATCTGGCGGTGGTGCCGGGGCAAAACGCCGCGCAGCTGATTGATATCACCAGCGGCGAAGCGCTGCCCGCCATTGATGTGGCTTTTTCCGTGCTGCACGGCGGCGCCGGCGAGGATGGATCCATCCAGGGATTGCTGCGGGTTCTGGGCGTGCCCTTTGTCGGGCCGGATGTTCTGGGTTCCGCGGTCTGCATGGATAAAGACATGACCAAACGCGTGCTGCGCGACGCGGGCCTGCCGGTGACCCCGTCGGTCACGCTCCACCGCACCGATTCCGCCACGGCGGACTTTGATGCTATTGTGGGACAGCTGGGGCTGCCGCTGTTTATCAAGCCGGCCAGCCAGGGATCCTCGGTTGGCGTCAGCAAGGTCGTGGATGCCGCCGGATTCCGGCAAGCGCTGATTATGGCCTTTGCCTTTGATCACAAGGTCCTGGTTGAAACGGCTATCGATGGGCGTGAAATCGAGACGGCGGTATTGGGCAACGACACCCCCGCCGTCAGCGTCTGCGGCGAGATTGTCGCCAATGACGAATTTTATACCTACGATACTAAATACCTCAAGGGCGGACAGGCGGAACTGGAGATACCGGCGCAGCTGGATAGCGCCGTTAGCGATGAAATACGCCTGATCGCACAGGCCGCCTTCCGGGTGCTGGGCTGCGCGGTCATGGCCCGGGTGGATTTTTTCCTGACGCGGGAGCAGGAGATCATCATCAATGAAGTGAATACCATCCCCGGTTTTACCTCCATCAGCATGTATCCAAAATTATGGGAAGCCAGCGGGCTGGGTTATCCGCAACTGGTGGATAAACTGATTACCCTGGCGCTGGATCGCGCCCGGGACGCGGCCGCTATCAAAACCGACCGATAGTCACTTCTTCCCGCGGTGTTCCGGGCCAGGGCACCGCGGCGCGTTTTTTTTCGCCTGCCGTAACCTTTCATTAATCCCTACAATAACTAATGACAAAAGTGATCGTGCGTTATATTATTTTTTGCATAACGATCATTCAAGGTGAGCTATGACTACTTTACGTTCTAAATGGATTGCCGGCGCGGCATTTACCGCGGCGCTGAGTGTGCAGTTGCTGGGCTTTCAGGCGCTGGCCGCGCCGGCGGCGGATAAAGTCACGGTATTTGCCGCCGCGTCGCTGACCAATGCCTTGCAGGATATCGCCAAAAATTATCAACGGGATCATAAAGTCGAGATCGTTTCGTCTTTTGCCTCTTCCTCTACGCTGGCGCGCCAGATAGAGCAGGGCGCGCCGGCCAACATGTTTATCTCCGCCGACCAGCAGTGGATGGACTACGCGCAGGATAAACAACAGATTGTCAACGATACCCGCTATACCCTGCTGGGTAACGAACTGGTGCTGGTGGCGCCGACATCAAGCGCCCTCAAGCCGTTCACCATCGATAAAAAGACCGACTGGACATCGTTGCTGAAGGGACAGAAACTGGCGGTTGGCGATCCGGATCATGTGCCGGCGGGCATTTATGCCAAGGAAGCCTTGCAGAACCTGGGCGCCTGGGATCAGCTGTCGCCGGTGATGGCCCGCGCCAGCGACGTACGCGGCGCATTAGCGCTGGTTGAACGTGGGGAAGCGCCGTTGGGTATCGTCTATGGCTCGGATGCGCTTTCCAGTAAAGGGGTTAAAGTCGTGGCCACGTTCCCGAAAGACAGCCATAAACCGGTGGAATATCCCATGGCGCTGATCAAGGATAACGCCACGCCGGCGGCCAAGGCCTTTTATGACTACCTGAAAACCCCGGCGGCATCGGCGGTGTTTAAACAGAACGGCTTTACCCCGAGATAATGCCGCTGACCGAGTACGAGTGGCAGGCGGTTGCCTTAAGTCTGCAAGTATCGCTCCTGGCGGTTGCCTGCAGCTTGCCTTTTGGCATTCTGATGGCGTGGATACTGGTGCGCTGGCGCTTTCCCGGCAAGGCGTTGCTGGACGGTATTATCCATTTGCCGTTGGTGCTGCCGCCGGTGGTGATCGGTTATCTGCTGCTTATCGCGCTCGGGCGCCGGGGTTTTATCGGCGCATGGCTGTATCAGCTTACGGGGTTCAGCTTTAGTTTCAGCTGGCGCGGCGCGGCGCTGGCCTCGGCGGTGGTGGCGTTCCCTTTGATGGTGCGCGCCATCCGCATGTCGCTCGAGGCCATCGATCTGCGGCTGGAGCAGGCGGCCCGCACCTTGGGCGCCGGCCCTTGGCGGGTGTTTTTCACTATTACGCTGCCGCTATCCTTTCCCGGTATCGTCGTCGGGACGGTACTGGCTTTTGCCCGATCGCTCGGCGAGTTTGGCGCCACCATCACCTTTGTTTCCAATATTCCCGGGGAAACCCGCACCATTCCGCTGGCCATGTATACGCTTATTGAAACGCCCGGCGCGGAAGCGGCGGCGGGGCGCCTGTGCGTATTGGCCATTATTCTGTCGCTGGCGTCGCTGCTTGTCGCCGATTGGCTGGCCAAATGGGGCCGCAGGCGGCTGGGGGGCTGATGCTCGAGATCGATATTAGCCAACGGCTCGGCGAGGCTACCCTCGCGGTCAAGGCCGACGTACCCGCCAGCGGCATTACCGCTGTGTTTGGCGTTTCCGGCGCCGGCAAGACCTCGCTGATCAATGCCGTGGCGGGCCTGACGCGCCCGCAGCGCGGGCATATCATCCTTAACGGACGCACCCTGTTTTCCTCCGAACGGCGCATTGCCCTGCCGCCGGAGAAGCGGCGGATCGGCTATGTTTTCCAGGACGGCCGGCTATTTCCACACTATCGGGTGCGCGGCAATTTGTTTTACGGCATGGCGGCTTCGATGCGCCCGGAGTTCGACGCCATTATTTCATTGCTGGGCATCGGTCATCTGCTGGGACGTTTTCCCCTCACGCTTTCCGGCGGCGAAAAACAGCGGGTCGCCATCGGCCGCGCGCTGCTGAGCGCGCCGGAAATACTGTTGATGGATGAGCCGCTGGCGTCGCTGGATTTGCCGCGTAAGCGCGAGCTGTTGCCTTACCTGGAGCGTTTGGCCGTCAAGGTGAAAATCCCGATCCTGTATGTGACCCACAGCATGGAGGAAATTTTGCAATTGGCGGAACGCGTGCTGATCCTGGATAACGGCCAGTTGAAAGCCTTCGGCAGCCTGGAGACGGTATGGGCCAGCAGCGCGCTGCGGCCCTGGCTGCCGCGCGAAGAGCAAAGCAGCGTGCTGGAGGTCAGGGTGGATGAGCAGCATCCGGACTACGCCATGACCGCCCTGTCGCTCGGCCGGGAGCGGCTGTGGGTGGGCAGGGTGGCGTTGCCGCCAGGCAGCGCGCTGCGCATTCGTGTCGCCGCCACCGATATTTCCCTGGTGATGGCGCCGCCCGCGCGCAGCAGTATCCGCAACATCCTGCCCGCCACCGTGCGCGAATGCCTGACGGTGGGAGACCAAATTGAGGTACGCCTGGAAATCGACGGCCATACGCTTTGGGCGCGGATCAGTCCCTGGGCCAGGGACGAACTGGCGCTAGCCCCGGGCATGGCGCTTTATGCGCAGATCAAAAGCGTATCGATCAACGCGTAAATACGGCCGCGCCCGTTTCCTGCCCGGCCCATGGCCCCCGGACGGGAATGACCCGGCGTCGCGTGATTACGCTGTCCGGTTTAACCGTCCGCTGCGTTAACCCAGTACCCGCTGGTAGATGAAATCGGCGATGGCCGTGGATTCATTATCGCCGATAGTGACGTCGGCCCGCGCCTTGATGGCGTCATCGCTGTTGCCCATCGCCACGCCCAGGCCCGCGGCTTCCAACATGCTCAGATCGTTATAATTGTCGCCAAACGCAATGACCTGATCCATGCTCCATCCTTGGGATTCCACCCACTGCTGCAACAGCTTGCCTTTGCTATTGCCCGTTTGGGCGATATCCACCTGATCGTGCCAGGACCATTCGCAGGCCAGCCCCATTTCCTGCTCCACCACCCCGGCGAAGGCGCGAAGCTTTACCGTATCCGGATAGGAGGTGGCGAATTTCCAGATGGCGTTTGCCTCTTCAGCCGCCGCGAACAGGCTGTCCACCTGCAGCAGGTTCGGCCGTTGCGCCTCCGGCAGGGTAGCGGCCCAGGCCTGCGAACGGATCACGTGATCGCTGGGTTGTTCGTAGATCATCGCGTCATCCACGTAAATCAAGCCATGGATATCATATTGCTTCAGCAGTTCCAGCACCCGCCGGGCCTGAGCTTTCTCCAGGGGGTTGGCGGTGATGACTTTTTTTTGCTGGTAATCATAGAGATAGGTGCCGTTACAGCATATGGCGGGAGTGCTAATCTTCAGCGCCTGGTAGAAAGGATGGATTGCCACGTGATGGCGGCCGGTCACCACCACCACCTCCATCCCCGCCGCACGGGCATCATTCAGGGCCTTAAGCGATTGCGGCAGAATTCTTTTTTGTCGATCCAACAAGGTACCGTCAAGATCCAGGGCTATTACGCGATAGGTCATAGTTTTCTCATTATGCGGATAAGTAAAGTCATGCCAGATGGTACACCGTAAGCCAGGTGACGAAAACCGTGAAAAATGTCGGTGGATAACAAACAACAACAGTGAGATGCTAACCGGAGAGCCCATTATTCACCTATTATCAATGCTCAAGGCGCTAATGCGAATAAAGGAGAACCCATGAAGCAGATCGTCTATGTTGCCAGTCCCGAAAGTCAGCAGCTGCATGTCTGGCAAATGGATCAGGAGGGCCAGTTGAGCCTGCTGCAGGTGGTTGACACCCCGGGGCAGGGACAGCCGATGGCGATAAACCCGGCTAAAACCCATCTCTACCTCGGCGTGCGTCCTGATTTTGGTGTCGTCAGTTACCACATCGATGAACAGGGCCTGTTGACCGAGGCCGCTATGGCGCCGCTGCCCGGAAGCCCCACCCATCTGAGCACCGATCGCCAGGGGCGTTTTCTGTTCTGCGCCTCCTACAGCAAAAGCTGCGTCAGCGTCAGCCCCATCGATGAAAACGGCATCGCCGGCGCGCCGCTGCAGGTATTGGACGACCTGGTTAATTGCCATTCCGCCAATGTCGATCCGACCAACCGGATTTTATGGGTGCCTTGCCTGAAGGAAGATCGCATCCGCCTGTTTGATATCGCGGCCTCGGGCCAGCTGCAGCCGCGCCGGCCCGAGGCGGTGAACACGGTCAGCGGCGCCGGACCGCGCCACATGGTGTTCCATCCCCACCGCCCCTATGCCTACTGCCTCAATGAGCTGAACAGCTCGGTCAACGTCTATGCCCTGGATGATGCGGGAAACACGCCGCGTATTATCCAGACGCTGGATCTGATGCCGCCGGGATTCGCCGATACCCGCTGGGCGGCGGATATCCATATCACCCCGGACGGACGTTACCTGTTCGGCTGCGATCGCACCGCCAGCGTCATCACCCGTTTTGCGGTATCGGAAGACGGCAGCACCCTGGATGTGCTGGGCTACCAGCCCACCGAAACCCAGCCGCGCGGCTTTAATATCGATGCCGCAGGCCGCTTCCTGGTCGCCGCTGGGCAGAAATCGGGGCATATCGGAGTCTATCGCATCGAAGGCGATACCGGCGGGTTAACGCCGCTGGCGCGCTACCCGGTGGGGCAGGGACCGATGTGGGTGTCGATCCTCGAACGCTAATCCCAGCGTGTTGAAGACAGCGTGCCCCATGGCGCGGCAGTCCCGTTAACACCGCACCTAAGGCCGACGTGTTCAAGGGAGAGCGCGCCAATGGGGTGGAATCGGGCGTGGTTTTCCCGCCCGACCGAGGCCCCATGGCGCGGTAGGCCCGTTAACACCGCTACCTAAGGCCGACGTGTTCAAGGGAGAGCGCGCCAATGGGGTGGAATCGGGCGTGGTTTTTCGCCCGACCGAGGCCCCATGGCGCGGCAGGCCCGCCAGCCCTGAACCCAAAGCAGGCCTGTTCAAGGGAGCACGCGCCCGCTAATTATATGTGACGGTCAGCGACGCCTTGCCCAATGAATGGAAATGCACGTTAAACCCCACCACTGCGCCGCTGGCGTGCTCATCCACCTCAATGCTCTCAACGTCCAGCGCGTGTACGCTAAACTGATAACGATGGGTATCGCCCTGCGGCGGCGCCGCGCCGCCATAACCCGCTTTACCGAAATCGGTACGACACTGTACCGCCCCGGCCGGCAGGTTCACCAGCCCGGACCCGGCCCCCTGCGGCAGCGCCCGGGTATCGGCCGGCAGATTGGCCACCAGCCAATGCCACCAGCCGGAGCCGGTAGGCGCATCGGGATCGTAAACGGTAATCACAAAACTCTTGGTTCCCTCGGGCGCGCCGTCCCAGGCCAGATGAGGCGAGATATTCTCGCCGCTATAGCCCATGCCGTTAAACACATGGCGCTCAGGCATCTTTTCGCCATCCCGCAGATCGTTACTGCGTAACGTAAAAGCCATATCCGCTCCTTATCAGCAATTTAGCAATTTTAATACATTCTGCGCAGTGGCCGCCGACGAGCCGGGATTCTGGCCGGTGACCAGATGGCCGTCTATAACCGACAATGACTGCCAATCGTCGACCTTCTGGTAATCGCCGCCCAGCCGTTTAAGCTCATCCTCCACCAGGAACGGCACCACCTTGGTTAACTGCACCGCTTCTTCCTCGCTATTGCTAAAACCGGTTACCCGTTTCCCCGCCACCAGCGGGGTGCCGTCCGGCTTTTTAACATGGCGCAAGACGCCGGGCGCATGGCAGACAGCGCCTACCGGTTTACCGGCGGCAAAGGTATTTTCAATCAGGGCAATCGAATGCCGATCTTCCGCCAGATCCCACAGCGGGCCATGGCCGCCGGGATAAAATACCGCGTCAAAATCCGCCGCGTCCAACGTATCGAGTTTCACCGTATTCGCCAAGGCCTGCTGGGCCGCGCGATCGGTACGGAAACGCTCGGTATCCTGGGTCTGGGCGTCGGCGTCGTCACTTTTGGGATCAAGCGGCGGCTGTCCGCCCTTGGGCGAGGCCAGGGTAATCTCGATACCTGCGTCGTGGAAAATATAATACGGCGCCACCAGCTCTTCGAGCCAGAAACCGGTGGGCTTGCCGGTATCGCCCAATTTATCGTGCGAAGTCAGGACTATTGCAACTTTCATCGATTATCTCCGTCGTTGGGTCATCGTAATAAGAAGGGGCGTTCAAGTAAAAACGCTATAGCCGATCGCTACCCACCCGCACCACCAGCTTGCCGAAGTTCTTGCCCTCCAACAAGCCGATAAAGGCCTGCGGCGCTTGCTCCAGCCCATCGACGATGTCCTCGCGCATCCGCACCTTGCCTTCGCTCACCCAAGGCCCCATCGCCTGGATAAATTCGTCGTAACGGTGGCCGTAGTCCAGGGTAATGATATACCCCTGCATCCGTATGCGTTTGCGCAACAGCAGCGCCTGTAAATAGGGCAGGCGATCCTTGCCGTCGGGCAAGTTTTGCATATTGTAGTTGGCAATCAGCCCGCACAATGGGATACGGGCGGAGGTATTGAGCAGTGGCAGCACCGCATCGAACACCGCGCCGCCGACGTTCTCGAAATAAATATCGATGCCGTCCGGGCAGGCCCGCGCCAGCTGGCCGGCGAAATCCGCGTCGCGGCGATCGAGGCAGACGTCAAATCCCAGCGTCTCCACCGCGTAGCGGCATTTATCCTTGCCGCCGGCGATACCCACCGTGCGGCAGCCCTTCAGCCGCGCCACCTGGCCGACCACCGAGCCTACCGCGCCGCTGGCGGCGGCCACCACCAGTGTTTCGCCGGCTTTAGGCTGGCCGATATCCATCAGGCCCATATAGGCGGTAAAACCGGGCATACCCAGCACGCCCAGCGCCCATGAGGGATGCTCCAGAAGATCGCCCTGAAGCTTTTTTACGTCGCTGCCGTCGGTCAGGGCATAATCCTGCCAGCCGCTGTAGCTCAGCACCCACTCACCGGGCACAAAATCAGGATGGTTGCTGGCCTCGACGCGCGCCACCGTACCGGCGCCCATCACCGCGTCCAGCGCCACCGGCGCCGAGTAGGATTCGGCGTCGTTCATCCGCCCGCGCATATAGGGATCGAGCGATAAATAAACGGTGCGCAGCAGCACCTGACCCGCGCCCGGCTGCGGTACCGCGGCGGTTTCCAGGCGGAAATTATCCGGCACCGGCGCGCCCGCCGGACGGGAGGCCAGGACAATGCGCCGGTTGATGTGTTTATTCTGGTTCATCTGATTTCCCTGTTTTCTTGTTTAAAGACATCAGGCCAAGTGTTGATCATAGTGCATGGTCCCTTAGCCTGCTCACCCGGCCGCCCTTATCATCAGGGGCACTCAGGCGGAAAAATGGGCCGGTTCGTCCAGCGACGCGGCAAGCGCGCTTATCAGCTGGGACAGCTGTCGTGCTGGCATAATATAGGGCGGCATCAGATAAATTAAGCGGCCAAACGGGCGGATCCACACGCCGCGGTCGACAAAAAAGCGCTGCAGCGCCGCCATATTAACCGGCGAACGCGTTTCAACCACGCCGATGGCGCCCAGCACCCGCGCATCGATCACCTGCGGATGGTCACGCAACGGCAGCAGCCCCGCCTGCAGTTGCCGTTCAATCGCCGCCACCTGCGCCGGCCAATCGCCTTGTTCCAGCAGCGCCAGGCTGGCGTTGGCGGCGGCGCAGGCCAGCGGATTGGCCATAAAAGTCGGGCCATGCATAAAACAGCCCGCCTCGCCGTTGCTGATGGTATCGGCTACCGCGCGGGTGGCCAGGGTGGCGGACAGGGTCAGGTAACCGCCGGTCAACGCTTTGCCCAGGCACATGATATCCGGCGCGACGCCGGCATGCTCACAGGCGAACAGCTTGCCGGTGCGGCCGAAACCGGTGGCAATCTCATCGGCGATCAGCAGCGTATCGTAGCGATCGCACAGTTCACGCACCCGCCGCAGATAGGTGGGATGATAAAATCGCATGCCCCCGGCGCCCTGCACTATGGGTTCCAGGATCACCGCCGCCGGCCGTTCCCCGCCGGCCAGCAGGGCGGCAAGCTCATCGGCATCCTCTTCCCGCCACGCTTCGCCAAAACGGCACTGCGGCGCCGCGACAAAAGAATGTTGCGGCAGGTAACCCTGGTATAGCCGGTGCATGGACGTCTGCGGATCGCACACCGACATGGCGCCGAAGGTATCGCCATGATAGCCCCGGCGCAGGGTCACCAGGTGTTTGCGGCGCTCGCCCCGCGCCTGCCAGTATTGCAGCGCCATCTTAATCGCCACCTCCACCGCCACCGAGCCGGAATCCGCCAGGAATACACATTCCAGCGGCGCGGGCGTCATGGCGACCAGGCGACGGCAAAGCGCCACGGCCTGCGGGTGGGTAACGCCGCCGAACATCACGTGGGACATCTCCTGCAGCTGTGCGGCCACCGCCTGGTTGATGGCCGGATGGTTATAGCCATGGATCGCCGCCCACCAGGAGGACATGCCGTCCACCAGCCGGCGGCCGTCGGCAAGCTCCAGCTCGCAGCCCGCGGCGGCGACGACCGGATACACCGGAAGCGGGTGGGTCATGGAGGTATAGGGATGCCAGATATGGCGTTGATCGAAAATCAGATCGTCGGCAATCATCAATGAGTTGTAAACCGGAATAGAGAATATTTGGTTGACAGTATAACGGCTTGACTTACACTAGCGAAACTATTTTAAGCCGGTAACGCGAGACGATAACCCCATGCAACATAACCCGCGCTGGACATTGCAGCAGGCCCAGGCTTTGTTTGCCAAACCCTTTATGGATCTTATGTTTGAAGCGCAGACCGTTCACCGCCAGCACTTCGATCCCCATCAAATCCAGGTCAGCACGCTGCTGTCGATCAAAACCGGCGCCTGTCCGGAGGATTGCAAATACTGCCCGCAAAGCGCCCGGTATAATACCGGCCTGGCGGCGGAGCAGCTGATGCAGGTGGAACAGGTGCTGACGTCGGCGCAAAAGGCCAAGGCCGCCGGCTCCACCCGGTTTTGCATGGGCGCGGCCTGGAAAAACCCCCGCGATCGCGATATGCCCTATCTGGAGCAAATGGTGCAGGGCGTCAAGGCCATGGGCATGGAAACCTGCATGACCCTGGGCATGCTCAGCGAAACGCAGGCGCAACGGCTGGCGGCCGCCGGCCTGGATTTCTACAATCATAACCTGGATACGTCGCCGGAATTCTACGGTTCGATCATCACCACCCGTACCTACCAGGATCGCTTGGATACCCTGGATAAAGTGCGCGGCGCGGGCATCAAGGTCTGCTCGGGCGGCATCGTCGGCCTGGGTGAAACCATCGCCGATCGCGCCGGCCTGCTGGTGCAGCTGGCCAACCTGCCGGAGCCGCCGGAAAGCGTGCCGATCAATATGCTGGTTAAGGTCAAGGGAACGCCGCTGGCGGAAAATGATGAAGTCGACGCGTTCGATTTTATCCGTACCATCGCGGTGGCGCGGATCATGATGCCCCGCTCCCATGTACGCCTGTCCGCCGGGCGCGAGCAGATGAGCGAGCAGACCCAGGCGATGTGCTTTATGGCGGGCGCCAATTCCATTTTTTACGGCTGCAAGCTGCTGACCACGCCCAATCCCGGGGAAGATCAGGATCTGGCGCTGTTTCGCAAACTCGGCCTTAATCCGCAGCACCACCACACCGACGCGGGAGATAACCGGCGCCAGCAGCAGCTGGCAGCACAGCTGCTGGCGGCCGATACGCCGCAATTTTACAACGCGGCGCGCTGATGGACTGGGCTGACAAAATCGATCGGGGCCTGCGCGAGCGGCAACAGGCCGATGCCTACCGCAAGCGCCGGGCCGTCGCCGACGGCAATCACCGGCTGCTGGAATACCAGGGGCGCCGCTATCTGAATTTTTCCAGCAACGACTACCTGGGCCTGGCCCGCGATGCGCGCCTGGTCGCCGCCTGGCGCCACGGCGCGGCGCGCCACGGCGTAGGCAGCGGCGGCTCCGGCCATGTCACCGGCCACAGCGCGTGCCACGAGGCGCTGGAGCAACGGCTGGCCGCCTGGCTGGGCTACGAGCGCGCGCTGTTGTTTACCTCCGGCTATGCCGCCAACCAGGGGGCGATCTGCGCGCTGGCGGGCAAGGACGATCAGATCCTGGCGGATAAACTCAGCCATGCCTCCCTGCTGGAAGCCGCGTCGCATGCGCCGGCACAGCTGCGCCGTTTCCAGCATAATGACGCCGGTTCCCTGGCGCGGCTGGCGCAAACCTCGTGCCCGGGCGTGCGGCTGGCCGTCACCGAGGGCGTATTCAGCATGGACGGCGACGGCGCGCCGCTGGCCGCCTTGCACCAGGTTATGGGCGACGCCGGCGGCTGGCTGCTGGTTGACGATGCCCATGGCTTCGGCGTCCTCGGCGAGCAGGGCAGGGGCAGCGCCTGGGCGCAGGGGTGCCATCCGGAACTGCTGGTGGTGACCTTCGGTAAAGCCGCCGGCGTGGGCGGCGCGGCGATATTATGCGCGCAGCCGGTGGCGGAATATCTGCTGCAGTTTGCCCGCCATCTTATCTACAGCACCGCCTTGCCCCCGGCCCAGGTGTGCGCTATCGACGCGTCCCTGGACGCCATCATCGCCGGTGATGCGCTTCGCGCCCGCCTGCAACGCAATATCGACCGGTTCCGCCAGGGCGCCGCCGGGCTGGGTTACCCGCTCGGCCGATCGGACACCGCTATCCAGCCGCTGCTGGTGGGGGATAATCAGCTGGCGCTGCGCCTCAGCGCCAGCCTGCGCGAACAAGGCTGCTGGCTTACCGCCATCCGACCGCCAACGGTGCCGCCGGGCGGCGCCCGGCTGCGCATCACCCTCACCGCCGCGCATCAGGATGCGGATATCGATAAATTACTGGAGGCCCTGGATCATGCACACCGATGCGCATAAAGCGGGCATCGCCCGCGCCTTTAGCCGCGCAGCGGTGGGGTACGAACGTCATGCCGCCCTGCAGCGGGACAGCGGCGAACGTTTGATGGCGCTGCTGGGCGAACAGCCGGGGCGCCGCCTGCTGGATGCCGGCTGCGGCACCGGCTGGTTCAGCCGCCGCTGGCAGGAGGCCGGCAGCCGGGTGGTGGCGCTGGATCTTTCGCCCGCCATGCTCGCCGAGGCGCGGCGTAACCTATCGGCCGCGGCCTACCTGGCCGGCGATATCGAACGTTTGCCGCTGGCCGACGCCTGTGTGGACATCTGCTTTTCCAACCTGGCGGTACAGTGGTGTGACGACCTGCCCCGGGTACTGGCGGAGTTTTATCGGGTCACCCGCCCTGGCGGCCTGATTGCCCTTTCCACGCTGGCCGAGGGATCGCTTGGGGAATTGCAGCAGGCCTGGTCGCAGGTGGACCAGGCGGTCCATATCAACCGCTTCCTGACGGCCGGGGCGATCGAGCGGGCGTTTTCGCCGTACCGCCACCGGCTGAGCGCGGCGCGCCATACCCTGCATTATCCGCATCTGTCGGCGCTGCTGCACGGCCTGAAAGGCGTGGGCGCAGGTTACCTGCGTGACGGACGCACCCCCGGGCTGACCGGGCGGCAGCGTCTTGTACGTCTGGACGCGGCATGGCAACGGCAATCGGCGGGTTTGCCGCTGAGTTATCAATTGATCTACGGCCTGATCTATCGGGACTGATTATCATGACGAAACGTTTTTTTATTACCGGCACCGATACCGATATCGGTAAAACCCTGGCTACCTGCGCCTTGCTACAGGCGGCGAAACGGGCCGGATGGCGCGCCGCGGGCTATAAGCCGGTAGCCGCCGGCTGCCGGCAGACCGCCGACGGCGCGCGCAACGACGACGCGCTGGCGTTGCTGGCCGACAGCGGCATCAGCCTGCCCTATGCGCAGGTCAATCCGCTGGCCCTGCTGGCGGCGACCTCGCCCCACCTTGCCTGTAGGGATGAGGGCCGCACCCTTGATCCGGCCGTCATGTCGCAGGGATTGGACCGACTGGCGCGCCAGGCGCAGTGGGTGTTTGTCGAGGGCGCGGGGGGATGGTACACCCCGCTTGGCGACACCCTGACCTTTGACCAATGGGTGGCGGCCGAGCGTCTGCCGGTGATCCTGGTGGTCGGGCTGAAGCTCGGATGCATTAACCATGCGCTGTTGACGGCGCTGGCGATACGCCAGTGCGGACTGCCCCTGGCGGGGTGGATCGCCAACGATCTCTCGCCAGCGCCGCACCGGCGGGCCGACTACCTGGCGACGCTGCGCCAGCGGCTCGATGCGCCGCTGTTGGGTGAAATACCCTGGCTGGCGGATCCGGGCACGGCTGCGCTTGCGGACTATATCGATCTTGGGCCATTGCTGGCGCGGCACGGCGCGTAGGGGGACGTTAGCGGTACGGACGGAAATGGGGAAGGCAGGAGATGACAAGCACCGCCGGGACGTTAATGGCGCTGAATGTCCCGGCCGTGGGAAAAAACCGCATGATAGCTTGCTGTGAAATGAGGCATAAACCGGCGTCTTATATTCGTCATTGATCTTTTATACGGCAAGATAGGTCTGGATAAGGCTTTCATCCAGCTGATCCAGCGTACCCTGCGCGACGTTACATCCGCCTTCCAGTAAACAAAACCGATCGCCGATGGCCGGCGTAAAGGGCAACTGCTGTTCCACCACCAGCAGCGTCAGGCCGAAATCGCGCTGCAGCCGCCGGATATTAACGCCTATCTCCTCCACGACCGACGGCTGGAAACCCCCGGTAGGCTCATCCAGGATCAGCAGTTCCGGCTCCAGCACCAGCGCGCGGGCAATGGCCAGCTGCTGTTGCCCGCTTTCCGTTAAATCCCCGGCGCGCTGATGGCGCATATTGTGCAGTCCCGGAAACAATTCGTACACCATCGGGGGAACCTGGCGGGTTTTATTGCGGCCCGCCAAGAGGGCGACGCGCAGGTTCTCATCCACGCTCAGCTGCGAAAAGACCTGACGGCCCTGGGGCACATAACCGATCCCCAGCGCCGCGCGCCGCTCCACCGGATGCTGAAGTAAGTTCAGTTCCGCCTCTCCGGCCTGTTGCCAGGTTACGGTGCCGCTTGAGACCGGCAGATGACCCATGATACAGTTGATTAAAGTGGTCTTGCCGACGCCGTTGCGTCCCAAGACATAGGTACAGTGGCCGGCGGGCAGTTCCATGCTGATGTCCCGCAAGATCTGCTTTGACCCAAAAAACTGATTCACCGCGTGCAAACGTAACATAAGAATCCTTCCTCCCTCTTTTCACTGTTATTTCACATTCATGATGGACGGTATCCTGTCGCTTGCGACTCACGGCTATCCGCCAGGCTTTAGCTCTTGCCAAATTTAGCAAGCAACTATCAGGCCAATCTTGGCGCAGCCGCGCACGAGAGGGGGAGGGGGGAGCATCGGGGCGGGGCGAGGGTACGCCGGCACAGCGAATCCGGGTAGGGCCCGTTGCAACCACGGCCTTTTGCCCGCTCACGGTGCCGGGAAAGTTTTCCATGGTGCAATTCAATAATCCGCGGCTAAACAAGCACTATACCGGTGCGTTAGCGGCTATTTTTGGCTAAAGACATTGACGCATTTGCTGGCAGGCATTAGTCCTTTTTGGCATAAGAAAAGTCTTATTGCAGATGAAAAATAGCTAAAAAAAGCCTCATTTGTCATTTGCCTGTCATCAATGTCGGCATTGCGGAACTCACGCCGCCAGCGGGGCGGTAAGACTTATCCACTATTCCTGTGGATAACCGTGTGCATTAGGTTTAGAAAAGCCCGGCTAGACGAGAGCGGGCGCGGCCTCGTGGAGATTTGCCTGTATTCTCCACGTTTTTTTTAAATGTTATAAATACAAACGCTTAATTAAAATCAAGCGAATTTATAGGAGGCGCATCACCGATGTGTCAAATTGCATCATTAGGTGCCTCTTTATTAATTTCATAACGATTTGTAATAAAATCACCCCTGGTACGATCCTGTCGGATCGAACCGTACCGGCCGATGGGTCAATACTCTTGCACCCTTGAGCGGATAGCGTATTATAATACTGGTTTTGTATCCAGTGCTATCGCGCTGGTAAAATCGCCGCTCTGTTTCCATACTCAAACATGTTCCTCAGCAGGTAGCCCACGAGATATGAGTAAAGCGTTTAAACTGCAGTCAAGTTTCAAGCCGTCCGGCGATCAGCCGGAGGCGATACGTCGTCTGGAGGAAGGCTTGCTGGACGGCCTGGCCCATCAAACGCTGCTGGGGGTAACCGGTTCAGGCAAAACCTTTACCGTGGCCAATGTGATTGCCGATCTGAACCGGCCCACCATGGTGCTGGCGCCCAACAAGACGCTGGCCGCCCAGCTGTATGGGGAAATGAAGGCGTTTTTCCCGGATAACGCGGTGGAATACTTTGTTTCCTATTACGACTATTACCAGCCGGAAGCCTACGTGCCCAGTTCGGATACCTTTATCGAGAAAGACGCCTCGGTGAACGAGCATATCGAGCAGATGCGCTTATCCGCCACCAAGGCCCTGCTGGAGCGGCGCGATGTGATTGTGGTGGCGTCGGTTTCCGCCATCTACGGCCTCGGCGATCCGGACGCCTATCTGAAGATGATGCTGCATCTGACGCGCGGCATGATTATCGATCAGCGCTCTATCCTGCGCCGTTTGTCGGAACTGCAATACACCCGCAACGATCAGGCGTTTCAGCGCGGCACGTTCCGCGTGCGCGGCGAAGTCATCGATATCTTCCCGGCGGAATCCGATGAAGTAGCGCTGCGGGTGGAGCTGTTTGACGACGAAGTCGAGCGCCTGTCGCTGTTTGATCCGCTGACCGGCCAGGTGGATCAGGTGGTTCCGCGCTACACCATCTATCCGAAGACCCACTATGTCACGCCGCGCGAACGCTTGCTGCAGGCGATGGAAGATATCAAGGTCGAACTGGCGGATCGCCGCAAGAACCTGCTGGAAAATAATAAGCTGCTAGAAGAGCAGCGCCTGTCGCAGCGCACGCAGTTTGATTTGGAAATGATGAACGAGCTGGGTTATTGCTCCGGGATTGAAAACTACTCACGCTTTCTTTCCGGACGCGGGCCGGGCGAGCCGCCGCCCACGCTGTTCGATTACCTGCCCGCCGACGGGCTTTTGATCGTTGATGAATCCCATGTCACGATACCGCAAATCGGCGGCATGTACCGCGGCGACCGCGCCCGTAAGGAAACCCTGGTGGAGTACGGCTTTCGGCTGCCCTCCGCCCTGGATAACCGGCCGATGAAATTTGAGGAATTCGCCGCGCTGGCGCCCCAGACCATTTATGTCTCGGCGACGCCGGGCAAATATGAACTGGAAATGTGCGGGGGCGACGTGGTCGATCAGCTGGTGCGGCCGACCGGCCTGCTCGATCCGCTGATCGAAGTGCGCCCTGTCACCACCCAGGTGGACGATCTGCTCTCCGAGATCCGTAAACGGGTCTTGATCAACGAGAGGGTACTGGTCACCACCCTGACGAAACGCATGGCGGAAGATTTAACCGAATATCTTGAGGAGCACGGCGAGCGCGTGCGTTATCTGCATTCGGATATCGAAACCGTGGAGCGCGTCGAGATTATCCGCGACTTACGCCTGGGCGAATTTGACGTGCTGGTGGGCATCAACCTGCTGCGCGAAGGGCTCGATATGCCGGAAGTCTCCCTGGTGGCCATCCTGGACGCCGACAAAGAGGGATTCCTGCGCTCCGAGCGCTCGCTTATCCAGACCATTGGCCGCGCCGCGCGCAACCTTAACGGCAAAGCGATCCTGTACGGCGATAAAATTACCCCGTCCATGGCCCGCGCCATTGATGAAACCGAGCGCAGGCGCGTCAAGCAGCACGCCTATAACCAGGAACACGGCATTATTCCCCAGGCGCTCAATAAATCGGTGGCGGATATTATGGAGTTGGGCCAGTCGCCGGCCCACGCCAAGCAGAAAAAACGCAAGGCAATGGAAGCGGCGGCCCATTACGGCGACATGACGCCCAAGGCGCTGGATAAAAAAATCACCGAGCTGGAAGCAAAAATGCAGGCGCACGCGCAAAATCTGGAGTTCGAGGAAGCGGCCAGCGTGCGCGACGAAATCCACGCGCTGCGCGAGCATTTTATCGCCATATCCTGATCGGCCGCGCCGGCTCAGCCCAGCGCCTGCAGGGCGTGGTCCAGCGCCGCGCGCAGCAGAAGACGGTCGTGATGATGGGGCACGTCCGCGGCGGCCAGGGGCTGGCGGATCAGGAGACGATCGCGGATGCCGCCGGTATCGGCGGACGGGCCAGTGACCAGGGCGGCGATTATTGGTTGCCGGCCGATGGCCTGCTCCATCATGGCCAGTTTCTGCTGCAGGCTCATGTTCGCCGCGGCCAGGCTCAGTTCCCGCCCCAGGTTATCGATAAAGACCATGGGCGCCTGGGTCCGGCGCAGCGCCTGGGCTAAATCGGGCAGCAGCAGCAGCGGCATCAGGCTGGTCAGAAAGCTGCCCGGACCTATCAGGATAAGATCCGCCGCCGCAATAGCCTGCAACGCCTCGCGGGTAGCGCTGACCTGCGGGGTAAGCCGCAGGCTGGCGGGGAGTTCGGCCAGCCTGTCCACCGCCATTTCGCCATGGATGGTTTCCCCCGCGCCGGTGATCGCCAGCAGGTCCACCGCCTGCTCCGACATGGGGATTAGCAGGGCGTCCACCTTGAGCATATTGCGGATCAGGTTGATGGCTTCCAGCGGGCGCACGCTCAGGTTATCCAGCGCTTTAAGCATCAGGTTGCCCAGGTTATGGCCGGCCAGTTCACCCTGGCCGTTAAAACGGTATTCAAACATAGCCGCCGCGATGCTGGGTTCTGAAATCAATTGATTGAGGCAATTGCGGGTGTCGCCCCAGGCGATGCCGCCCTCTGACTGGCGTATCCGCCCGGTGGAACCGCCATTGTCGGTGGTGGTGACAATGCCGGTCAGGCGCGACCCCAGCGGGGAAAGGGCGGACATCACCCTGCCGAGGCCATGTCCGCCGCCCAGTGCCACCACCCGATCGAGATCCGCCAGGGTGCGATTACGCATACCTCTCCTTGCAACCACGTGATAAAACCCCCGGCGCCCGCAGGCCAGGTACGCCGCACGCCATGGCCGGTGGTAAGCGCGCCGGCGCCGAGCGGGGTTCTTGTTATGCTAAACATAGCCGATGGCGCGGCAAAAGCGAAATGCCGGCGCCAGATACGGGTTGCGGCTCGCACTATCATGATATTGCCAGGGTAACGACGGAGAGAAAGTCGCATGATTTCAACGCTATATATTTGTTTATATAGCGAAATTTCTCCTTGCGGCCATAGCGTCCAGTAACAATTAGGGCTAGAATAATTTTCAACCAGGTTTTACCGCGCTGATGACGGCGTCGGGAAGGCCAACTCCTAGCCTTTACGCCTAAGTGGCTCCTGCGAGCGATATGGCGTTCAGGCCGTGGCGACAGCCACCAGGGTGCAGGATAGAAATGTCCGCATCTCCCGTATTTGGAAAGGTGTTTAACGGTGCCAGAACTTATCGATGCGTTTGCGCGCAAGTTTTACTATTTGCGCCTGTCCGTCACGGACGTCTGCAACTTTCGTTGTACCTATTGTTTGCCCGACGGCTACCGTCCCAACGGCAATACCAATAAAAGTTTCCTGTCGCTGGATGAAATCCGGCGCGTCACCCAGGCCTTCGCCGAACTGGGCACGGAAAAAGTGCGCCTGACCGGCGGCGAGCCGTCGCTGCGGCGAGATTTCCGCGATATCATCGCCGCCGTGCGTTCCCATCCGCAAATCCATACCCTGGCGGTTACCACTAATGGCTATCGGCTCGAGCGCGATATCGCCGGCTGGCGCGACGCCGGACTGACGGCGCTGAACGTTAGCGTCGACAGCCTGGACCCGCGCCAGTTCAGGCTTATCACCGGCCAGGACAAGTTCCGCCAGGTGATGGCCGGCATCGATGCCGCCTTTGCCGCCGGCTTCAGTAAGGTCAAGGTCAATACCGTGCTGATGCGCAACGTCAACGATATCCATCTTGACAGTTTTCTCGCCTGGATAAAAACCCGGCCCATCCAATTACGGTTTATTGAACTGATGGAAACCGGCGACGGCGGCGAGTTGTTCCGCACCCGCCATGTTTCCGGCGACACAATTCGCCGGCGGCTGGAGCCGATGGGCTGGGAACTTCAGCCGCGCGGACGCAGCGACGGCCCGGCGCTGGTGTTCCGCCATCCGGATTACGAGGGCGAGATCGGCCTTATCATGCCTTATGCCAAGGATTTCTGCGCCAGCTGCAACCGCCTGCGGGTATCCGCCGTCGGCGATCTCCATCTTTGCCTGTTCGGCGAGGACGGCATTCCGCTGCGCGACCTGCTGGGGGACGATCGGGGGCTAGACAGGCTCAAAGATCGTATTTCGGGCGGCCTGCGGCTGAAGAAGCAGACCCATTTCCTGCATGAGGGCAATACCGGCGGTACCCGCAATTTGTCATTTATCGGCGGTTAAGGAAGAGTATGTCATCATTTACCCATATTAACGCCAGCGGCGAAGCCCACATGGTGGATGTCTCCGCCAAGGCCGAGACGCTGCGCGAAGCCCGCGCCGAGGCGTTTGTCACCATGTCCGCGGAGACGCTGGCCATGATCGTCGATGGTCAGCATCATAAAGGCGATGTCTTCGCCACCGCGCGTATCGCCGGCATCCAGGCCGCCAAACGCACCTGGGAACTGATTCCGCTTTGCCATCCGCTGGCGCTCAGCAAGGTCGAGGTCCACCTGACGGCGGAAACCGCCCGCCACCGGGTGCGCATCGAAACCCTCTGTCGCCTGACCGGCAAGACCGGCGTGGAGATGGAAGCATTGACCGCCGCCTCGGTGGCGGCGCTGACTATTTACGATATGTGCAAAGCGGCGCAGAAGGATATGGTTATCGGGCCGGTCAGGCTGCTGGCGAAAAGCGGCGGCAAATCCGGCGTTTTCACGGCGGAGGCATTATGATAACCGTGCTGTTTTTCGCCCAGGTGCGGGAGCGGGTGGGGGTCGAAAGCCTGCGGCTTGATGATGACTACGGAAGCGTTGAGGCGCTGCGCCTGTCGCTTATGGCGCGCGGCGACCGTTGGGCGCAGGCCCTGGACGCCGACCAATTGCTGACGGCGGTAAACCAGGCGCTGGTCCCGCGTGAGCATCCGCTGGCCAGTGGCGATGAAGTGGCGTTCTTCCCGCCGGTGACCGGGGGCTGAGCCGCTATGGATGAGATGACAGACACACGTATCAGCGTCGGCCCGCAGTCCTTTGATATGGCGCGGGAATACGCCTGGCTGGCGGACTGCGCTGACGACGGCGCGGTGGTGACCTTTACCGGCAAGGTACGCAACCGCAACCTGGGCGACGAAGTCAGCACCCTGACCCTCGAACACTACCCCGGTATGACTGAAAAGGCCTTGGCGGAAATCGTGGCGGAGGCCCGGCAACGCTTTGCGCTGCGGCGCGTCACGGTCATCCACCGGGTCGGCGCGCTGGCCACCGGCGAGCAGATCGTGCTGGTCGGCGTCAGCGGCGCCCATCGCGGGGCGGCGTTCGCCGCCGCCGAATTTATCATGGATTACCTGAAAACCCGCGCGCCGTTCTGGAAACGTGAAACCACCGACCAGGGCAGCCGCTGGGTGGATGCGCGCGACAGCGATCGCCAGGCCGCTGACCGGTGGCAGGCCTCCTGAAGAGAACCTCGCACCGGTGATTTTGCGCCGGGCCTTTGATTCGGCCCCCGGTTTTTGTGGTATGCTGTTTTCAGGTGGGTCGCCTTCGCGGCCTGTGTTTTCCGTTTACGTTAAAGGTGACAGTCATGGACCGATTTCCCCGTTCCCAGGGTTCGATAGTTGAACGCGCTGATGCCGGCATCCAGCCTTTTATGGCCCAGGTTTATGGCTGGATGACGTGCGGATTATTATTAACCGCCTTTGTTTCCTGGTACGCCGCCCGCACGCCGGCGGTGCTGAACCTGGTGTTTTCCAGCCAGATCACCTTCTTTGGCCTGATTATCGCCCAGCTGGCGCTGGTGTTCGTGATCTCCGGCATGGTCAACCGCCTCAGCGGCACGGTGGCCACCGGGCTGTTTATGCTCTACTCCGCCCTGACCGGGCTGACGCTGGCGAGTATCTTTATCGTTTATACCGCCTCGTCCATCGCCGGCACCTTTGTGGTGGCGGGGGGCATGTTCGGCGTGATGTCTATCTATGGTTACACCACTAAGCGTGATTTAAGCGGTTTCGGCAGCATGCTGTTTATGGCGCTGATCGGCATCGTGCTGGCGTCGGTGGTCAATATCTGGCTGAAGAGCACCGCGCTGATGTGGGCGGTGACCTATATCGGCGTGCTGGTGTTTGTCGGTTTGACCGCCTACGACACCCAGAAGCTGAAAAACATGGGCGCCCAGCTTTCCATCGACGACAAGGATCAGTACCGTAAATATTCCATTGTCGGCGCGCTGACCCTGTATCTGGATTTCATCAACCTGTTCCTGATGCTGCTGCGTATTTTTGGCAACCGCCGGTAAGACTGGCCGACCGGGCGCCCCATGGCGCGCCAGGCACGGATCACCGATGCTGCATAAGGCATGTTAAAGGGAGAACATGCCAATGGGGTTGAATCGGGCGTGGTTTTCCCGCCCGACCGAGCGCCCCATGGCACGGCATGCCCGCCAACGCCGCGCTTAAAGCAGACGTGTTAAGGGAGAGCGTGCCAATGGGGTCGAATCGGGCGTGGTTTTCCCGCCCGACCGAGCGCCCCATGGCGCGGTATGCCCGCCAGCACCGCGCTTAAAGCAGACGTGTTAAAGGGAGAGCACCCCATGGCACGGCATGCCCGCCGCCACCGACTTAAAAACGATCCTGTTAAAGGAAGCCGAAAATGGATCTATCCCTGCAGCTTGCCAACTTTCACCGCCTCGATCTCATCGGTCCGCCCACCCCCCTTGAATTCCTCCCGCGCTTATCCGAGCACCTGGGACAGGAAATCTATGTTAAGCGTGATGACGTCACGCCCCTGGCCATGGGCGGCAATAAACTGCGCAAGCTGGAATTTCTCGCCGCCGACGCCCTGCGCCAGGGGGCCGATACGCTGTTGACCGCCGGGGCCATTCAATCCAACCACGTACGGCAAACGGCGGCGGTAGCGGCTAAGCTCGGCCTGCACTGCGTCGCGCTGCTGGAGAACCCGATCGGCACCCAGGCGGAAAATTATCTTACCAACGGCAACCGCCTGCTGCTGGATCTGTTCGACGTCGAGGTGATAATGTGCGACGCCCTGGACGAACCGGATCGGCAACTGGCCGACACCGCCGAACGCCTGGAAGCGCAAGGGTTCCGCCCCTATGTGGTACCGGTGGGCGGCTCCAATGTACTGGGCGCGCTCGGCTATGTCGGCTGCGCGCTGGAAATAGCCCATCAGTGCGCCGGCCAGCTCGCCCCCGGTTATGTCGTCACCGCCTCGGGCAGCGGCGGCACCCATGCCGGACTGGCGCTGGGCCTGCAGGCGCTGATGCCGGAAACCCGGCTTATCGGCGTAACGGTTTCCAGGACCGACGCGCAGCAGCGTCCGAAAGTGGCCGCCTTGCAGCGGCAATTGGCCGACGCGCTGGAATTCACCGCGCCGCTGGCGCCCATCCATTTTTGGGATGACTATTTCGCGCCCGGATACGGGGCGCCGAACGATGAAGGGCTGGCGGCCGTCAAGCTGCTGGCCAGGCTGGAAGGGATGTTGCTCGACCCGGTTTATACCGGCAAAGCCATGGCCGGGCTTATCGACGCCATCGACCAAAAACGCATCGGCCCGGAGCCGGTGATATTTATCCATACCGGCGGCGCGCCGGCGCTGTTTGCCTATCATCCCGGCGTATAAATGCCGTTGCCGCGCCCGCGGCGGCGTTTGCCTGATGCGGCCGGCGCGCGCTCATGATAATCTGCGCCCTGGGTTTTAAACAGTCGCCCCGCGGGGATAGTGACACGCGCTGATACGATCGGGAGTCGTAATGAGTACTATTGAAGTCAAGCAGCTGGTCAAGACCTTCAACGGCCAACGGGTGCTGAACGGCATCGACCTGTCAGTGAATACCGGCGACGTGCTGGCCATTGTCGGCCCCAGCGGCTCCGGCAAGACCACCCTGCTGCGCAGCATCAATTTACTCGAGGAGCCGGACAGCGGCACCATCCAGGTCGGGTCGATCGTCATTGACGGCGCCAGGCCGCTCAGCGCGCAAAAACGGCAAATCCGCGCCTTGCGCCAGCAGGTGGGCTTTGTCTTCCAAAGCTTTAATCTGTTTCCCCACCGTACGGTGCTGGAGAACATTATCGAAGGACCGGTGGTCGTCAAGGGCGAGCCGCGCGCCGAGGCTATCGAACGCGCCCGGGAACTGCTGGCCAAGGTGGGTCTGAGCGGCAAGGAAGACGCTTATCCCAAGCGCCTCTCCGGCGGCCAGCAGCAGCGGGTGGCCATTGCGCGCGCGCTGGCCATGCGCCCCGAGGTGATCCTGTTTGACGAACCCACCTCGGCGCTGGATCCCGAACTGGTGGGCGAAGTGCTGAACACCATCCGCGCGCTGGCGGAAGAAAAACGCACCATGATTATCGTTACCCATGAAATGAGCTTTGCCCGCGATGTGGCCGACCGGGCGATATTCATGGACCACGGCGTTATCACCGAACAGGGGTCGGCCAAGGCGATTTTTACCCATCCCGAGCACGAGCGAACCAAACAATTCCTGGATAAGTTTATTAATGCCCATTAATGTTTAGAGCATTTTTCTCTGGTTTTTCAGCAACAAAAGCCATGCGGGACGCCGGCTGGGCGGGGTAGATTACAGTTATTTACCTGATACCCATCCCATTTTGCCGGTAATTTTGCTACAATCCGTTCAATAGTTTTTGTCCGTTCACCATGGTAAGGCTTTGCCTCCCATCTGATTATCCCCCTGAGCGCAGACTGGACAGGCGACGTCGGGGCGGATCTGGAGTTTTTCATTATTATGTCATTTGAATCACTTGGCCTAAGTGCCGAGATTTTGCGTGCGTTATCCGAGAAGGGCTATGACAAGCCGACTCCGGTACAATCCCAGGCTATCCCGTTTGTGCTGCAAGGCCGCGATATCATGGCCAGCGCACAGACCGGCACCGGTAAAACCGCCGCGTTTACCCTGCCTATTCTGCAACTGCTGACCCAGCAGAGCCCGGCGGTGAAAGGTCGCCGTCCGGTACGGGCGTTGATCCTGACCCCGACTCGCGAGCTGGCCGCGCAGATTGGCGAAAATGTCGTGGAATACAGCGCCCATCTTTCCATCCGTTCGCTGGTGGTTTTCGGCGGCGTGAGCATTAACCCGCAGATGATGAAGCTGCGCGGCGGCGTCGATGTGCTGGTCGCCACCCCCGGCCGTCTGCTGGATCTGGCGCAGCAGCGTGCCGTCGATCTGTCCAGCGTGGAAATTCTGGTGCTGGACGAAGCCGACCGTATGCTGGACATGGGCTTTATCCACGATATTCGCCGCGTCATGAAACTGCTGCCGGCGAAAAAACAGAGCCTGATGTTCTCGGCCACTTTCTCCGATGACATCAAGGTGCTGGCCAATACCCTGCTCAGCAATCCGGCCGCGGTTGCCGTCGCACGCGACAATATCACCGCCGACCAGATTGAACAGCGTGTCCACCTGGTGGACAAAAAGCGCAAACACGAGCTGCTGTCTTATATGATTGGCAAGCACGACTGGCGTCAGGTGCTGGTATTTACCAAGACCAAGCATGGCGCCAATAAACTGGCGGAAGCGCTGAATAAAGACGGCATCACTTCGGCGGCGATCCATGGCAATAAAAGCCAGGGCGCACGTACCCGCGCCCTGGCCGACTTCAAAGCCGGCCAGGTGCGCGTGCTGGTGGCCACCGATATCGCCGCGCGCGGCCTGGATATCGATCTGCTGCCCCATGTCGTCAACTATGAGCTGCCGCTGATTGCCGAAGACTATGTGCACCGCATCGGCCGTACCGGCCGCGCCGCCGCCACCGGCGAGGCGCTGTCGCTGGTCTGCGTTGATGAACTCGGCCTGCTGCGCGATATCGAACGCCTGCTGAAAAAACCGATCCAGCGCATCGCGGTGCCCGGCTATGAGCCGGATCCGACCATTAAGGCCGAGCCGCTGCAAACCGGCCGCGGCAGCCGTTCCGGCGGACCGTCCCGTGGCGGCGCTTCCCGCGGTGGCCCGTCGTCCGGTAACGGCGGCGGCGCCCGCGACAGCGGCAACAGCGCGCGCGAAGGCGGAGCCCGCGAGGGTCGTCCGCCCCAGCGCCGCCGTACAGGCGAAGGCGCCTCGCAGCCGGGACGTGGCGCCGCGCCGCGCCGCCCGGCCGGCGGTTCCTCCGCTTACGCGGGTTCAGGCGCACGCGACAGCCGCGGCAAGAAATAAGCCGCGCCCCCTGGCCTGAAGCCCTGGTTTGACCCAGGGTTGCAGGCGGATCCTGGCGCCGCTTACCCGCGTTGGGCATCCGGTCATGCGACCGGCGGTATCCGCCCCGTATTTACCCCTGACACCCGATCAGCAGACCGCCCGCGCAAGCGCGGCGGTTTTTTTATAGGCGCCATTTGCCGCCGGGCAGGGCGGTAAAAGCGTTGATTTTGCCACCCCTCATCACCTACTATGGCGCTTCTTTCCGGCCGGGTACTTTATGCGCGTATTATTGGCACCGATGGAAGGCGTTCTCGATTCGCTGGTGCGGGAACTGCTTTGCGAGGTTAACGATTACGATCTCTGCATCACCGAATTTTTGCGGGTGGTGGACAGCCTGCTGCCGGTCAAATCCTTTTATCGCCTCTGTCCGGAACTGCATCATGCCAGCCGGACGCCCGACGGTACCCCGGTGCGGGTTCAGCTGTTGGGTCAATATCCCGAATGGCTGGCGGAAAACGCCTGGCGCGCGGTGCAGCTCGGCTCGCTGGGCGTGGATCTCAACTGCGGCTGTCCCTCCAAGACCGTAAACGGCAGCGGCGGCGGGGCCTCGCTGCTGAAAGATCCCGAGCTTATCTACCGGGGCGCCAAGGCCATGCGCGCCGCCGTACCGGCCCATCTGCCGGTGACGGTAAAAATCCGCCTGGGGTGGGATACCCCGCACCGCAGCATGGAAATTGCCGACGCGGTCCAGCAGGCGGGCGCCACTGAACTGGTGGTCCACGGCCGGACCAAGGAAGACGGTTACAAAGCGGAATGCATCGACTGGCCGGCGATTGCGGCAATCCGCCGGCGTTTAACCATCCCGGTGATCGCCAACGGTGAAATCCGCGACGGGAAAAGCGCCAGCGACTGCCTGGCGGTAACCGGCTGCGACGCGGTGATGTTGGGGCGCGGCGCGCTAAGCCTGCCGAACCTGAGCCGGGTAATAAAATATCGTGAACCCAGGATGCCGTGGCCGGACGTGGTTGATCTGCTGCAAAAATATGTGCGCCAGGAAAAGCAGGGCGACACCGGCCTGTACCATGTGGCGCGCATCAAGCAATGGCTGGGTTTCCTGCGCCAGGAGTATGACGAGGCCGCCACGCTGTTTGGCGACATCAGGGTTTTAAAAACCTCCGCGGACATCGCCCGGGTGATTGGCCGCCAGACGCAAGCCGGGAGCCGCTGCGCGTAACCATGCCGCCACCGCCGGGCAACCGCCGCCATATGCATTTTTTCCCTTCAACAAGCCAACGTGTTGCTATGGTTATACAGGGTGTTAATCGGGGTTAAACCGGCTTTGCCGCCGGCATGGCGCGCGGGTCCGTTTGGCGGCGCCAGGCCCGCCGCGCTAGGCTATCCCGCGCCGGACCGATTTCTATCCGGACACGGGACGCTAATCAGGCCCGCGCCCGGGACGCTAACGGCATGACGTCGGCCGCACCCTCCTTCGCACGGCCCTATCCGGCGTTAAAGGAACTATATTACCGGCGGTTCCTTGTCTTTTTCACCGGCAGGCTCTATTTTACGCTCATCCCCGCCGTGCCGGGTGCCCGGGGCCCTTGCCGCGGGCCAGCCGGTTATCGCCACGTTTACTAAGGTCCGGCCAGACACATGCGTTTTCTCCATCCCGTTAAGCACTATTTTACCGCGCGGCCCCGGCTGCTGATCGCCATCGCCGCCGGCGTGATCTGCTACTGGTGCCTGCCCGCGCAGTTTTCCACGCTGCTGCGCCTGATGATAAGCTGGAACGCCCTCGCCTGGCTGTATTTAGTATTCCTGTGGTGGGAGATGATGCGCGCCGGGCCGGAGGATATGCACGCCATCGCCTTGCGCCAGGACGAAAGCGCCAGCACGGTGCTGGCGTTGGTGACCTTGACCTGTATGGTCAGCGTACTGGTGATTCTGCTGGAGCTGAGCACGGTGAAACAGCTTTCGGGTTCGGTGAAAGCCTGGCATTTGATCCTGACCGGCGTGACGCTGGTGGTCTCCTGGGCGCTGCTGCCCACGGCGTTTGCCATGCACTATGCCCATCTATTCTACCGCGATCGGGATGTTGCTGAAGTGCCGTTGCTGTTTCCCAAAGACCCGGAAAAACCGCTGTACTGGGATTTTCTCTATTTCTCGTTCACCATCGCCGTCGCCTCGCAGACCGCGGATATCGCCACCGGCACCACCGAGGCGCGCAAGGCGGCGCTGCTGCAATCGGTCATCTCTTTTATCTTCAACCTCGCCATCCTCGGCCTGTCGATAAACGTCGGCGCCGGCCTGCTGGGATAGCCTTGCGTCCATCGCCTGGCGCCTGCGGCGCCGCCCCGGCATCGTAGCGCGGTAGCTTCCGCGGCCGGGGATCTTGATTCCGTCATCTCATTGTCTTAAAACTGTCAAGCATGGCCCTTAGCATAGGGGCCACTTGCTGAAGCTGTGCAGAAGTCTATTTATGTTAAAACGCCTGTTTCCCTATTTGCTGCTCGCGCCCACCCTGATATTTTTAGCCGGCTTCACCTATTTTCCCCTGTTGCGCTCGCTGGTGGATAGCCTGTATGACTCGCGGCTTGCCACCGATAACCCGCCCTTTGTCGGCCTGGATAATTTTGTCCGCCTGTTCCAGGACCGGGTATTCTGGCTCTCGGTCGGCAATAATCTGCTCTATATCCTGGTGACGGTGGTGCCCGGCGTGATCCTGGCGCTGTCGCTGGCGGTCTGGCTGGCGCGCAATACCCGGTTCAACCGGCTGCTGCGCGCGGCGTTTTTTTTCCCCACCATTATCCCGCTGGTCAGCGCCGCTACGCTTTGGACCTTTATCTTTATTCCCAACCTGGGCCTGCTGGACTATTACCTGGCTAAGGTCGCCGGCCCCATGGGCATTAATTACCTGGGCATGGGCAATAGCGCGCTGTTTGCCCTGGCGCTGGTCGGCATCTGGAAATTTGCCGGCTATTATATGCTGTTTTTCCTGGCCGCTCTGCAAGGCCTGCCCGCGTCGCCGCGCGAGGCGGCGCTGATGGAAGGGGCGTCGGAACGCCAGATATTCTGGTACATCCAGCTGCCGCTGCTCAGGCCGACGCTTAACTTTGTCATCATTATCGCCCTGGTGTATTCCATTACCCAAATCGATCATGTGGCCATCATGACCCAGGGCGGACCCAATCACGCCAGCTCGGTGCTGTTGTATTACATCCAGGATCTGGCCAACAACAGCCATGATTTCGGCAAAGCCTCGGCCGCTACCTTTTTTACCGTGGTGGCGCTGTTTGTGATTTCCATCCTGAATCTGCGCACCCTGGAAAAAGGGGTGCACTATGAGCGCTAACCCGTCGTTTCCGCTGCGAACCTTATCCCTGCTGCTGGCGTGCGCCGCTTTCCTGTGGCTGTCGCCCCTGCTGTGGATGTTTTCCGCCGCCATCAGCCCGGACAGTTTTTCATCCGCGATGGCCTCGTTGGTGCCGCGCCGGCCGCTGACGCTGGCCACGCTTGCCGGGGCCTGGGACAGCGCCGACTGGCTGCGGCTGTATGCCAATACGCTGATTTTCGCGCTGGGGACCTTCCTGGTACAGCTGGTCACCATCACCACCGCCGGATATGTGTTCGCCTACCATGAATTCCGCGGTAAAACCCTGCTGTTTTACCTGCTGTTGATCCAACTGATGATCATGCCGGTGATGCTGATGGTGCCCAATATGATGACCCTGCACCAGCTTGGCCTGCTCAACACCCTGACCGGCGCCATGATGCCGTACTTCGCGTCGGCCTTCGGCGTCTTCCTGATGCGCCAGGCCTTTCTGAATATTCCGCGCGAACTGGAGGATGCGGCCCTGATGGAAGGCAGCCGCTGGTGGCAGGTGGTGCTGTATGTGCTGCTGCCCATGACCCGTCCCGCGCTGATGGCGTTTGCCGCCGTGACCATTACCTATCATTGGAACGAATTTCTCTGGCCGCTGATGGTGCTTAACGATCCCGATAAGCAGGTGCTTACCGTGGGGCTGGCGTCTTTTGCCATGGGGGCGGAATCCGGCGGGCAGTGGGGCATGATCAGCGCCGGTTCGCTGATGGTCTGCCTGCCGCTGATGGTGGCGTTTATCTTATGCCAAAAGCACTTTCTCAGTGGTTTTGGTTTTTCCGGTATTAAATAAGGGGATAGCGATGTATCTCGCCCAATTGTCCGACATGCATTTCCGCAGCCGGGGCGCCCGGCTGTATGATTTTATCGATGTTAACGCCATGAACGCGGAAATCATCAACCGGGTCAACGCCCTCGCGGAACGTCCCGACGCGGTCATCATTACCGGCGATATGGTCAACTGCGGCGAACCCGCTGAATATCGCCTGGCGCGCCATATCCTCGGCCAGCTTGACTATCCGCTGTATCTGATCCCCGGCAACCATGACAATAAGGCCCTGTTTCTGGATGCCTTCAGCGGACTGTGCCCGCGGCTGGGCCACGATCCGGACAATATGGCCTATGAAGTCGATGAGTTCCCGGTGCGTCTGCTGTTTATCGATACATCGGTGGCCGGGGCATCCTGGGGGCACCTGAGCGATTTTACCCTCGACTGGCTGGAAAAGAGGCTTTCCCGCGACGATAAGGAAAGCTATGTGTTTATGCACCACCCGCCGGTGGCGTTCGGCTCGGCGCAGATGGATCCCATCGCCTGCCGCAACGGCGAGGCGCTGCTGGCGCTGATAGAACGGTTTCCGCAGCTGACCCGGGTATTCTGCGGCCATGTCCACCGGATGATCGCCACCCAATTTCGCCAGGCGCTGATTTGTTCCGCGCCCGCCACCGTGCACCAGGTGCCCTACATGCATACCGACCCGCGTCCGCTTTACAGCCTGGAGCCGGGAGCCATGATGATGCATAACCTGGTGCCGGGCGTCGGCCTGGTGACCAGCTACCATTCCCTGGCCAATTACGCCGGTCCCTGGCTCTACGACTCGCGCATCAGTTGTCCGGGCGAGGGTTTCTGATGTCGGCCATTGTCGTCCAAGGCTTAGGAAAAAAATTTGGCGGGACCGATGTTCTGCGGGATATCGATCTGGAGATCAGGGACGGGGAGTTTCTGGTGCTGGTGGGACCGTCCGGCTGCGGCAAAAGCACGCTGCTGCGCCTGCTGGCCGGGCTGGATAGCGCCACCAGCGGGCAAATTCTGCTCGATGGCGTGGATATCAGCGCCCGTCCGCCCCGGGAGCGTAACTTTTCGCTGATCTTCCAGAATTACGCCCTGTTTCCCCATCTGACCGTCCGGGACAATATTCTGTTCGGCATGAAAATGCGCGGCGAGCCGAAGGCGCAGTTCCCGCAGCGGGTCGAGAAGGTCGCCGGGCTGCTGCAACTGCAGGCGTTGCTGGATCGCAAGCCGGCGCAGCTGTCGGGCGGCCAGCGCCAGCGGGTGGCCATGGCCCGGGCCATCGTGCGCGAGCCGGCGCTGTTCCTGATGGACGAGCCGTTGTCCAATCTTGACGCCAAGCTGCGCGGCGAAGTGCGCGACGGCATCATGGCGCTGCACCATACCCTGAAAACCAGCACCGTCTACGTGACCCACGACCAGATCGAGGCCATGACCATGGCCGACCGGATCGCGGTGCTCAACGACGGGCGACTGCAGCAGACGGGCACGCCCGAGGCGCTCTACCGGCAGCCGGCCAATATGTTCGTGGCCGGCTTTATCGGTACGCCGGCGATGAACATCCTGCGCCTTCCTGTGCATGACCAGCAGGTCTGGCTGATGGGGCAATCGATTGCCCGGCTGCCGGACTATGGTGAAGACGCGGTGTTTTTCGGTATCCGGCCGGAGCATTTGACGGAACACCCGCAGGAACCGGGTGCGGCGCTGCGGGGCCGGGTGCTGCGGCGCGAACTGCACGGCGCGGAATACCTTATCACGCTGGATACCCCGGCGGGGCGGGTGCAGTACCGTCGGGAAAACCGCGGCGCGGTTGCCGCCGTAGGCCAGGACCTGAACCTCTCTTTTTCGTCCCGCGACAGCTATCTGTTCGCGGTGTCGAGCCAACGCAATTTATTACAGGAGCAGTAAATGAAAAGATATGGCTGGCTAGTGATGCTGACCGGCATGGCGTTAAGCCATGGAGCGCTGGCGAAAGACACCATTGATTTTATGTTCCCGGCGCCGGTGGACGGCAAGCTGACCACCGAGATGACCCGCGTCATCAGGGAATACAATCAGTCGCAGGATCAGGTGGAGGTACGCGGTATTTTTACCGGCAACTACGACACCACCAAAATGAAGGCCGAATCGGCGGCCAAGGCCGGTTCGCCGCCGGCGCTGGTGATTATGTCGGCCAATTTTACCGTCGATCTGGCGCTGAAAAATGAAATCCTGCCGATGGACGAATTGTTTAAATTTGCGCCGCAAAAGCAGTCGGCCACCGACTTCCTGCAAAAAAACTTCTTCCCGGCGGTACAACAAAACGCCCAGGTGATGGGCCAGACTTACGCCATTCCCTTCCACAACTCCACGCCGATTCTGTATTACAACAAGGACATGTTTGCCAAGGCTGGCATCAGCCATCCGCCGCGCGACTGGGAGGAACTGGTGGCGGATGCCAAAAAGCTGACCGATAAAAATACCGGGCAGTGGGGCATCATGATCCCTTCCACCAACGATGATTACGGCGGCTGGATGCTCTCGGCGCTGACCCACGCCAACGGCGGTAATTTTAATAATGCCGCCTATCCGGGCGAAGTGTATTACAACAGCGCCAGCACGCGCGGGGCGTTGCAGTTCTGGCAGAACATGGTGTATCGCGATGAGGTGATGCCGGCGGGAGTATTGAATTCCAAACAGATAGGCGCCGCGTTTTTCTCCGGCAAGCTGGGCATGGCGCTGCTCAGCACCGGGGCGCTGGGGTATATGCGGGAAAACAGCCGCGATTTCACCCTGGAGGTCGCGATGCTGCCGGCCAAGGAGCGGCAGGCGGTTATTATCGGCGGTGCCAGCCTGGTCAGTTTCAAAGGTATCAGTGAAGCGCAGAAAGAGGCGGCCTACCGGTTTATGACCTACCTGGTCAGCCCGGAGGTCAACGGCGCCTGGAGCCGTTTTACCGGTTATTTCGCCCCGCGCATGGCGGCCTACGACACGCCGGAAATGAAAGCGTACCTGGCCCAGGACCCGCGCGCGGCGGTGGCGTTGCAGCAGCTGCAATACGCGTATCCCTGGTATGCCACCTATGAGACCGTGGCGGTGCGCCAGGCCATCGAAAACCAGCTGGCATCGCTGGTGACCGACAAATCGCGCAAGGTGGACGACGCGGCGCGCGATGCCCAGCAGGAGGCGGACGGGCTGATGAAACCCTATGTGGATCAAACGGCGCTGAAACTGCCGTAAGCACTTTATATTTCAGCGCGCGCCGCTTACGGCATCCCGTTGCGGCCATGGGCCAGATAGCCCGGACGCTGGCTGAGCCGTTCATAATAAGCGTTGACGGCGGGCAGTTCCGGATGGGTGATGGGGGTGGAGAACCAGCGGTTCACCGACAGGCCGATGGGAATATCCGCCAGCGTAAAGGCGTCTCCCGCCACGTAAGCGCCGGTGGCGGCCAACTGCCGGTCGAGGATGGTCATCGTCCCCGACCAGGCGGCGATCGACCCGGCAATGCGCTGCGCGTCGTTATGCGTGGCGAAGCGTTTTACCAGGGCGGTGAAGGCGTAGCTCCAGGACGGGTTGAGTTCGGCGGCCTGCCAGTCGATCCACTGATCCACCCGCGCCCGGCTTTTCGGCGGCGCCGGATATAACGCCTCGCCCCGGTAGGCCCGGGCCAGATAGCGGATAATGGTATTGGACTCCCACAACACAAAATCCCCGTCCAGGATGACCGGCACCATGGCATTGGGATTTAACGCCAGAAAAGCCGGGTCATGGGGATCTTTAAATCCGCTGCCCCAGTCTTCCCGTTCAAAATCGATACCCAGTTCCACGCAGGTCCATAAGACCTTGCGCACGTTGATGGAAGTTGACTTGCCCAGAATTTTCAGCATAGATGTCCTTCTAGTCGCCACGGTGCCGGTGAGATCGATATGGCATAATGGCATTGTTTTTCGCCAGATTAAATAGCCCGCGCGCTCCATGCCTATCCCGTCGTCCGGCGGGTTGGCGCATTTCCCCGCCGTGCGCGGCGCCTGAACTTGCAGCATAAGAGGGTAATATGACCACGGCATTACTGATTATTGATATGCAAAACCATATTCTCCACGGGCTGGCCGATGCGGCTCGCCAGCCGCTGCTCGATCGGCGGTTAGGCGAGGTGGCGCAGCGGCTGGCGGCATTGCAGCTGCGGGCGCGCGCCGCCGGGGCGCCGGTTATCCTGGTGCAGCACGACGGCGACGGCGATCACCGGCTGGCGCGGGGCGGGGAAGGGTGGCGCATCCGTGCGGACCTGGGGCCTGCGCCCGGGGATATCGTGGTGCATAAGCGCAGCTGCGATTCCTTTTATGCCACCGATCTGGCCGATTGTTTGCAGCGCCTGGGCGTCACGCGCCTGGTGGCGGGGGGATGCATGACGCAGTTTTGCGTCGATACCACCGTACGCCGCGCGGTTTCCCTGGGGTATGACGTGGTCCTGGCCGGCGACGGCCATACCACCGCGGACAGCGGCGCCCTCGGCTTTGCACAGATCATCGCCCATCATAATGCCCTGCTGGACGGATTTAACGCCGGGCCGCATAGCGTCAGCGTACGCCCGGCCGGCGAAATTGAGTTTTAAGGCGGTAGTCGTCCCGCGCCAGGCCTACTGATAACAGGTTACCGTCATGAGGAAAGAATGATGCAGCAGCCCTTGATTATCGTCATGCCGCTTTACCCCGGCGTTACCCAGCTGGATTTCACCGGCCCCCACCAGTTCTTTTCCCGTCTGCCGGATACCCGGGTGATTGCCGCCTCGACGGCCGGCCGGCCGGTAAGCGCCGACGGCCTGGTATTTTCCGGCCTGGCCGATCTGGCGGCTATCGCGCGGTGCGATATCCTCTGCGTGCCGGGCGGCGCCGGCAGTACCGAGATGATAGCGGACCCGGTGTTTATGGCCGATATCCGCCGGCTGGCCGGCGGCGCCCGCTATATCACCTCGGTGTGTACCGGGTCGCTGATCCTGGGCGCTGCGGGGCTGCTGGTGGGTAAACGCGCCGCCTGCCACTGGGCCTGGCGTGATCTGTTAACGCTGTTCGGCGCCATACCCGACGCGGGCCGCGTGGTGCAGGACGGTAATATCATCACCGGCGGCGGCGTAACCGCGGGCATGGATTTTGCGCTGGCGGTGATTAACCAGGTCTTCGACCAGGCGACCGCCGAGGCTATCCAGCTGGGACTGGAATACGCGCCGGCGCCGCCGTTTAACGCCGGCCGGCCGGAAACCGCCCCCGGATCGGTGCGGGAACCGGTGGCGGCGCGTATCGCCGCCACTGTGGCGACGCGTCAACCCGTGGTTGCAGCAGCGGCCCGCGCCATGTTCGCCGCCCGGGACGGAAAATAACCGCCCGCAGGCGGCCATGCCGCGCGGCGGACAGGTCCGATCCGCCGTGCCGGCACGCAAGACGGCATCAAGGATGGTGAAAGGGTATGGCGAGCATAAGCCGTGCCCGCAGCCGCCGCGTGCCGCGGATAAACAGATCGGTGTCATTCATGGCTCGCGCCAGCGTTAACGCGCCCTGGATACCGGCGACGGTGTCCTCGGCCAGTTCGCCCGCCGCCGGAACTGCGACGCCGGCCCGTTGCAACGCCTGTTGCAGCGCGCTGATCCAGTGGTGGAAATACACGCCGATAGCATGGCCAAATCGATCGCGCGTGCCGTCCAGGGCAAAGGCCCCCATCAGGCAGATGCGCTGTCCGGACAGGAAATACGCATCCACCGCCCGCCACATGCCGTCAAGCGCGTCCGGCGCGTTATCCCGCGCCAGCGGCTGGAAAATGTGGCGGTGAAACCACGCCTCGACCTGGGTGAGCACCGCCGCCGCCATGGCGTCTTTGCCGCCGGGAAAAAAGTGGTACAGGCTGCCTTTGCCCAGGCCGGTGCGTTCGGTGATACGGCTCAGGGACGCGCCCTCGAAGCCGCATTCACGGAAAACGTCGGCTATTTGCGCTATCAGCGCCGCGCTATCCGCGTTGTGGTCGGTCATCTAGAGGCCAAAGTCGGACAGACCGGGGTGATCGTCCGGGCGCCGTCCCAGCGGCCAGTGAAACTTGCGGTCGCCGTCGGCGATGGGCAGATCGTTGATACAGGCAAAACGGCGGGCCATTAACCCCGCGGCATCGAACTCCCAGTTTTCGTTGCCATAGGAGCGAAACCAGTTGCCGCTGTCGTCATGCCATTCATAGGCAAAACGCACCGCAATGCGCGCGCCGGTAAACGCCCACAGTTCCTTGATCAGCCGATAATCCAGTTCCTTAGCCCATTTCCGGGTCAGGAACGCCACTACCTCGTCGCGGCCGGTGACGATTTCCGCGCGATTACGCCATTGCGTATCAAGGGTATACACCTGCGATACGCGCTGCGGGTCGCGGCTATTCCAGCCGTCCTCCGCCATACGGACTTTAGCGGCGGAGGTGTCAGGGGTAAAGGGAGGGACCAGGTTTGCCATGATGGATGCCTTGTCAGGAGAACGGGAATCCTGACTGTACCAATCGGTACAGCGCCGGGCAAGCTATTTTTGTGCCGCGGCAGGGAGCGGTCAGCGCTACTACCCCGCCCGGGGACGGCCGGCGGAGACGGTCAGTTTACCTGCCATTCCGGCGGCGTATGGGAAACCACATACGTGGCGATATCTTTCAGGTTATCCCAGGCTTCGCGCCAGGACACCATTTCAACCGACAGCGTGATACCCAGCAGTCCGGTGACAAACCAGCAGGCCATGCTGATGCCGACGCCGCTGAAAATAAACGCCAGCGCATTGTGGCTGCTTTTACGGCAAAAGACATTTAACGTGCTGGCGAAAAACATCATCACCGCGCTGAGCAATTCCCAGCGCATCATCACGAAGCCTGCGGCAAGAGTACCCATGACAACCAACCCCCCATTTGTAAGATGGTGTAATTTTCTCCTGTTTGGTTGCATTGCGCTACAAAAATATGTGATCCAAGACACATTTTTAGACCGATTTGTGCTTGCGCCTAAGATTGTGGCGATTTATTAGTCAATTGCACCGGCGCGTTTCCCGACTCCGCCGGACCAAAAACCGGGTAGTCGGGCAGCGTCATATTCTGATACGGCTCCCAGCCGCCGCCGAGCGCTTTATATAACGCCACCAGATCTGTGCCGGTCTGCACCCGCGCGCTGGCCGCCTGCTGCCGGGCCTGCGCCAGCTGCCGCTGGGCGTCCAGCACGTTGATAAAAGTGCTGATGCCCTGGCGATAGCTGGCGCTGGCGAGATCGAAGGCATTCTGCAACGAGGCGGCAGTTTGCTCCAGCCCCTCGACCCGCTGCCGATCGGTGCGGTAGCTGACCAGGGCATTTTCCACATCCTGCAGGGCGGTCAACACTGCCTGGCGATAGGCAAGCGCTTCATTGGCCTGCTGTACGCGCGACAGTTTCACGCTGGCCACCAGCCGGCCGCCCTGGAATATCGGCAGGGAAACCTGGGGACCAAAGCTGTAAAAATGGCTGCTCCAGTGGGTGAGGTAGTCCGCATCGGTATTGCGCATCCCGAACTGCCCGGTCAATGACAGATCGGGAAACAACTGCGCCACCGAAACCCCGATATTGGCGGTGGCCGCATGCAGGTTGGCTTCCGCCTGGCGGATATCCGGCCGCCGACGCGCCAGCGTCGATGGCACGCCCACCGGCACCGCCGCGGGAACCGCAGGCAGGGGTTTGACGGGCGCCAGCTCGTGATCCAGGGTGCCGGGAGGCTGGCCCAGCAGCACCGCCAGGCCGTTCATGGCCTGGCGCTGCTGCGCTTCATACTGGGGCAGTTGCGCCCGCAGCGAACCAAGCTGGGCGTTGGCGTTTTCCACGTCATACTGCGGGGCCAGGCCGTGCTGCTGCTGGCTGCGCGTCAGTTCCGCCGATTGCTGGGCCACCGCAATTTGTGTTTCCAGGGTAGCGGCCACGCTCTGCGCGCCGCGCAACTGCAGGTAAGTCCGCGCCACCTCCGCCTCCAGCGAGACCAGCGCGTCGTTGCGTCCCTCGACCGCGGCCTGGGTTTGGGCGTTCGCCGCCTCCACCGAGCGACGTACCCGGCCCCACAGATCAATTTCCCAGCTGGCGTCGAAACTGCCCTGGTAAAGATTGACCGGCTTGAACAGGCTATCCAGCCCTGAGGCAATCTCCGGGCTGGTATTTTCATCGCTGAGGTTGACGCCGGAGGATTCAAGTTCACCCTTCAGGCCCAGCTGCTGCCGGGTAGCCTTGGCGCTGGCGTTTACCGCGGGCAAACCGGCCGCCCCCGCCTGCACGCTTTGTTCACGCGCGCCGGCGATGCGCAGCACCGCCTGTTGCAGCGAAAGGTTGCCGGCGATGGCGCGCGCGATCAGGCTGTCGAGCTGCGGATCGTTGAAACTGCGCCACCAGGACGGGTCCGGCTGCGACGCCAGCGTGACCGCGGCGCCGGATTTATCGCCGGCCGGCGCAAAGGCGGCGGGGGTGACGGGATGGGGCGGCTGATAGTCCGGTCCTACCGCGCAGGCGGCCAGGACGAACGGCGCCACGCCGAGACTGAAACGCCCTATCAATGAGCGATGCCGCCGCCGGGCGGCCAGGAAACAAACCGGCATATCAATGTGCTCCCGCATTGCCTTCGCTCTTGACGGGCGAAAGCAACAGACAAAAAGGTATAAGGATAAACGCCACCACCGCGCACAGGGAAAAGACGTCGATATACGCCAGGATCCGTGATTGGGATATCATCTGCTGATACATCTGGCCGGTCGCCAGCTGCATCGGATCGCCTATTTGGTGGGAAAAATCGCGGATTGCCGCCGCGGTGCGGTTCAGCGTCTGTTGAAACTGTTCGTTAAGCGGCGACATATTATGCACCATGGCGGCGCTATGGGCCTGGGATCGCTCGGTGATGGCCGCGGTGGACAGCGAAATGCCCACCGACCCCGCCACGTTGCGGAACATGGTAAACAGCGCCGAGGCGTCTGCATTCAGCCGCGGTGCCAGCGTGACGAAGGCGACGGTGGTCAACGGCACAAACAGGAAACCCAGCCCGATGGACTGCGCGCTGCGCATCATCACCAGGGTATTGAAGTCTACGTTGGGCACCAGATGGCGCGAATAGATAAACGACAGCGCCAGCAGCAGGAAGCCAAAGGCCACCAGCCAGCGGGTTTGCACGATCGGCATCAGCTTTAATACCAGCGGGATCGACAGGACAATCAGAATAGCCCCCGGCGACAGCACCAGCCCGGACAGGGTGGCGGTATAACCCAGTTCCTGTTGCGCCAGTTGCGGCATCACCACCGAGCTGCCGTAGAGGATCATGGCCATGCCGGCCATCAGCAGGCAGGCCACGGCGAAATTACGATCCTTCAGGCAGCGCAAATCCACCACCGGCTTTTTGGCATACAACAGCCAATAGACGGCGCCGACGATGCCGATGACGGTAAGCAGCGCGAACAGCCGGATAAAACCGGAGGTGAACCAGTCGTCGTCCTCGCCGCGGTCCAGCATTACCTGCAGGCAGCCCAGGCCCAATGCAATCAGGCCGATGCCGGTAAAGTCGATGCTGAGTTTTTTACCTTTCACCTTACGCTCCCAGGGGGGATCCTCCAGCAACTGGTAAATGGCCAGCAGGGTCAGCACGCCCACCGGGATATTGATCAGGAACACCCAACGCCAGCTGTAGTTATCGGTGATCCAGCCGCCGAGCGTCGGACCGACCACCGGCGCCACGATGATGGCGATAGACGACAGGCCGAACGCCTTGCCGCGATCTTCCGGCTTGAAATAATCCAGCAGTACCGATTGCTGGATCGGCTGCAGCCCGCCGCCGAAAAATCCCTGCAATACGCGAAACAGGATCATTTGCCACAGCTCGGTGGCGATACCGCACAGAAACGAGCACAGGGTAAACATGGCAATGCACAACAGGAAATACTGTTTACGGCCGAACACCCGGCTGAGGAACGCCGAAATAGGCAATACGATGCCGTTGGCCACCAGATAGGAGGTCAGCACCCAGGTGGATTCATCGTAACTGGACGACAGCGTGCCGGCGACGTGGGGCAGGGCCACGTTGACAATGGTGGTGTCGAGGATTTCCATAAACACCGCCAGCGTCACCACCATCGCCACCAGCCAGGGATTGCTGGCCGGCTGCCAGTTGCGTTCACCGCTCATTCCAGCAATACCTTCGGCGCCACCGACAGGCCCAGGGGCAGGGGGGTATTGGCGTCCAGTCCGCTGTCGATAACGATTTTCACCGGCACGCGCTGAACGATCTTGACGAAGTTGCCGGTGGCGTTTTCCGCCGGGAACGCCGAGAAGCGGGAGCCGGTGCCCTGCTGCACGCTGTCCACATGGCCCTGCAGCTTCATATCGGGAAAGGCGTCGACGGTAATCTCCACCTTATTGCCGGGGCGCATGCGTTCGAGCTGCGACTCTTTGAAGTTCGCCATTACCCAAATGTCGGGCGAGACCACTGAAAACAAGGCGCTGCCCGCCTGCACCAGCATGCCGGGCTGGACATTACGCCGGGTCACATAGCCGTCGAACGGCGCGCGGACATCGGTATAGGAAAGGTTCAGATCGGCGGTTTCCAACTGGGCCTTCGCCTGCCGTACCTGCTGCTGCCGGGCTTCAACCGTGGCCTCGGCCTGGTTGATCTGCAGGGCGACCTGCGCGGCCACCTCCACCTGGGCGCGGGCGCTGGCGGCATCCGCGCGCGCGGCGCGCACCTGGGCGCTGGCGGTATCGATATTTTGCTGGGTGGTGGCGCGGGGATCCACGCCGCGCTGGCGGCGGAATTCCGCTTCGGCATTTTGCAGATTGGCGTCGGCCCGCGCCTGTTGGGCCTGGGCCTGGGCCAGTTGCGCCGGGTACTGCACCCTGGACAGCGCCAATTGCGCCTCGGCCTGGTGAAGCTGCGCCTCGGCCAGCCCCAACTGGGCCAGGGCCTGATCGTGCTGGGCACGATAATCCCGCGCATCGATTTGCAGCAGCAGGTCGCCTTTATGCACCCGCTGGTTATCCCTGACCGCCAGGTTAACCACGTAACCGCCGACTTTCGGCGCCACGGTCACCGCGTCGCTTTCGGTAAACGCATCATCGGTGGTTTCCTGGTTGCGGGTCGTCAGCCAAAAATAGAGGCCGACCACAATCAGGATCAGCACCACCACCCCAAGGATAATCAACGGTTTTTTACCGGGGCGCTTGCGCTGCGTTTCTTGCGCGCCGTCGCCGTCATCCCCGTGTGCCTCGTTGTCGCCGCCGGCGCTATCCCGTCCTGTGTCGTTATTCCTGCGGGTGTTCTGGTCGGCCCGATCCTGACTTTTTGGCGGCAGGTCGCCGCTGTCTTGTGATTGCCGGCCCGCCTGGCCGGCGTTTCCCTGTTGGTCATCGCCTTGGGCGGCGGCGCGCCTGGGCAATGCGTTATTGGATTCGCTATTGTTATTGCTGTCCATAGGCCTCATCAAAATATCGGCAGCGGAGTGCTGCGCCGGTGTTAAACAAGGGGTTAAGGGGGTAGTGAAACGAATTATAGCAAAGGGAAAAAAAGTCGCGGTTTTCCTGTGCTTGCCTTGGGGGCGTCAACAGGTGATTTATAACCTTATAAAAAACAATTAATTATCCTATTTGGTTTAAAAAGAAAGCCCGCGCGCGGGCAAAAAATGGGAAAAGCGTTAAAATTTATGTCAGGGCGTCAGGGTGCCGCTGGCGAAGAGCTATATGCCGGCCATGACGCGCTGCGATTCTCATGTCGCCGCCGTGGCAAAGGCAGGCGTAAACCGGGGTGTTTTAGGATTTTACTCATCCTGAAAATAAACACGATTAAAAAATATCATTTCTACGACGTTTAGAGTCAATAATGCTTTTCTGGTCTGTTTTATATCATAAATTAATTGCATTCAGAGCCTGAACGGCACATATTAATTTCCGGATTTAAGCCAAATAACCCTGCGTCAGTGCGCCATATAAACGCGGGTTGGCGATGGTTTTATTTTTTTCTGGCGGCTGTTTTATCCTGAAACGGCGCTGTGCTTTACTTTTATGGCATTAATAAAAGCGCCCAGTCAATCTTTTAAGCTGATTTAAACAGGGTTTGTTACGCTATTTTTTCTGCCATGCTTCCGGGTAACAAGGATTATTTACGTTAACAGGAAGTTCACCGTCCGGGTATTGACGAACTGCTCCGTCTGTCAATTGTTACCGTGGCAAACCGTTAATGACACCCCCTGCGGGATACCGTTAATCATGACCAAGACCGCCATGCCCGCTATTGCCGCCGCCTTCCCCCTGCGTGATGATGACCCCGCGGGCGCGTTGCTGGCCCTGCCCGGGCGCAGCCGGGTGCGCCGGGTGATTATCCTCACCTATCCCGGCTGCTTTCTCGGCGAAATGGTCAAGCTGCTGGAAATGCTGGCGGGCTTAAACGATTTTGCCGTACGGCACGGCGGACAAAAAATACACTTCGTTACGCAGATCTACTCGGCGGTCGGCGGACGTATATCTTCGCCGGCCAGCCGGTTAATCCACGCGGAAACGCTGACGGTGCGCGGGCCGGTTCCGCTCAGTCCCGATCTGCTGATCATCGCCCACGGTACCCGGGCGGCCGCGGCCGCGCCCAATGAATTGTTATCCCGCTGGCTGCAGGCGGCTTGTCCCGGCGCCGGACAGATCGTCGCGCTTGGATCCGGCGTGCTGCGCCTGGCGGCGGCCGGGCTGCTGGACCATCGCCAGGCGACCACCCATTCCGCGCTGGCGCCGTATCTTGCCGAGCATTATCCGCTGGTCAATGTCAATATGCCGGCGGCGCTGCAAATTGACGGCAATATCCTGACCACCAGCGAACATATCAATTTGCGTGAACTGGCGTTGCTGCTGCTGAAAGGGCCGTTGCCGTTGGCTCGTCCCACCCAGGACGGCGAACGAATGCTGCGACTCGGCGATAATACCCCGGTCACGGCGCAGATATTCACCCGTCATGACACGATAGCCCATCGGGTGACGCTCTGGTGGCTGAAGCATATTGACGAGGATTTAAGCATGGAGCGATCGGCGCGGTTCATGACCATGAGCGAGCGCAGTTTTCGCCGCCATTTCACGCTCGAGGTGGGCTATTCGCCGTATCTTTTTTTGCTGCTGCTCCGGTTGGAATTAGCGCGTCAGGCACTGCTCGACAGCGCTTTGCCCATCGACAAGATCGCCCGGCGCGGCGGATTGCACGATGGCCAGCAACTGGCGCGCATGTTCCGCAAGTTTTTTAACGTCAGCCCGCACCAATACCGCACGCAGCCCGGCACGCTTACGCCCACGCTTGATTACCCCTTGTATGCGGCCCTGTTTGACGGCCGCGCCATTCCCTCCTGGCTGCGGGAATTACAGGAAAACGCCGTTGTTGAGTAACCGCATTGGTTAATACCGGCAAAATCAAAATATAAACTGTAATTCATTCTATATAAGCTAGCGTAAAATAATGGTCAATCCAGCCGCTATTATTCCATTCGGCCATTATCCCGCGCAATGGTTAATATTTTCCGCAGACAAAATGATTATTAATGGTTTTGGCCGTTAAAGCAGGTGTTCCGTCCGGATTTGCGATGGTTAACATTACCGCGCCTTCTTTTTAACGGTTAAAATAACCGCGAGAAATGGCCGGTTTAACGCGCCAAATCCATTCATATCGCCTATCGCTTCTTTCAAGGAAATATCATGTCCAGCCAACGTCTTTTTAAAGTCGGTGCTTTGTCTCTGTTGTGCCTCGGCGCCACCGTGGCGTCTTCCGCTTTCGCGGCCGGTACGGCCACCACCAATATCGCGGTTACCGCCGAGGTGCAGTCAGCCTGTACTATCGCCACTACCGCCATGGCATTCCCGGCCTATACCGGTACCGACGCGGTAGATACCACCGCCACCTTATCGCTGACCTGTTCTAACGCGGCGCCGTATACGGTTGCGCTGGGCGCGGGCACCGGCACCGACGCCACCACCGCGGTGCGCGTCATGACCGGTTCAGTGGCCGGCTCGACGCTGAACTACGGCTTATACCAGAATATCGAACATACCACCAACTGGGGTGAAGCCACCGGCGACGATACCGTCGCGGGCGTCGGCACCGGCGGTGAGCAGAATATTACCGTGTACGGTGAAATCGCCGCCAACCAGCTCACCTCGGCGGTCGGTGACTATACCGATACCGTCGCCGTAACCGTTACCTATTAATACAAGATCAGCCACTATGCCCCGTAACAATCATTTTATCCGGGCGCTTATGCTGGCAAGCCTGTGGGCCATCGTGCCCCAGGTTTCTGCGCAGGCATTGGCTATCGTTCCCATCCGTCAGGATCTGTCGTCCGCGCACCGATCCGCCAGTTTTACCCTGACCAATAATGCCGATACCCCAAGCGTTATCCAGATCCGGGGATACAGCTGGGTGCAAAAGGGTAATAACGACAGCTTCGTCAGCACCAACAAACTGTCGGTAAGCCCGCCGTTCGCCACTATTCCCGCCGGAAAATCACAAACCGTCAGGCTGCTGCTGCGCGAGCCGGCAAGCAAAGGCGAGGAATCCTATCGTATTATTTTTGATCAGATCCCCGATCGCGCCAACGCGAAAGTGCAACTGGCGATACGCTTTACCGTGCCGGTATTTTCCCTGAGCGCGGAGCCGGCGGCGGCGGATGTGCAGTGGCGGATTGAGCGCCAGGGCGACGGCATGATGCTGGTGGCGAATAACCTGGGCCTTAAACACAGTATGCTCTATAACGTGAGCGCCACCACCGTCGGCGGCGAACGCTTGAAGCTGACCGGCCCCGGCATGCCCTATATCCTGGCGGGCAATCAACAGCACTGGCTTATCAGCGATCCCAAACATGTCTTGACCACCGGGACCCGGATACATGTGCAAAACCCCGGTCCCCAGGATAAATCGGATCAATGGGTCAATGTCGGCCCGACGCATTGACAGCCGCCGGGCGGCGTCGCCAGCCAGGCCGCATGCTGGCCCTGGCGCTGCTATGGCCGATACTGGCGTGGGGCGCTGAAACAGCGCCCGCGGCAGATGCCGGCCAAAGCCTGTTGCTCAATGTCGTGGTTAACGGACGCATCCACGATAATATCCAGGAAGTCGCCGGCAAGCCGGGCGCCCTGCTACTGACCCGCGCGCAGATTACCGCCTCCGGGCTGAAACTCACCGGCTCCTATACCGACACCGGCGGCGGCCTGATTGCGCTAAACAGCATCCAGGGCTGGACCTGGCGGCTGGATGAAAACGCCCAGATGCTGTTTTTACAGGTGCCGTCCGGCGACCAGATTGCCCAGCAGTTTTCGTCGGATAGCCTTTCCCCGGACGACAGCGCGCCCCACAGCGATCGGGGCGCGGTGCTGAACTACGACGGGCAGGTGACCGAGTATCATGGCGAAGAGAGCCATAGCCTGCTGGGCGATCTGCGGCTGTTCGGCGATAGCGGCGTGCTGGCCAACAGCGCCATTCAAACCCATAGTCCTTATCTCGATCGCACGGTTCGGCTGGAAAGCACCTACAGCTATTCCGATGTCGCCACCCTGCGTACCTGGAACGCCGGCGATTATATCAGCGGCGGCCTGGACTGGACCCGTCCCGTGCGCATGGGCGGCATGCAGATGACCACCAATTTCGGCCTGCGCCCCGATCTCGTGACGTTCCCCCGTCCGGGCATCAGCGGCGAGGTGGCGGTCCCGTCGTCGGTGGATATCTACGTCAACGGCCTGCATCAGATGACCCGCCAGGTGGATGCCGGGCCGTTTGACATCACCTCGCTGCCGGTAACCACCGGCGGCGGCGACGTCTCCATGGTGGTGAAGGACGCCAACGGCCGGCAGACCACGCAAACCCTGCCTTTTTACGCCAGCAACGCGATGCTGAGACAGGGACTGGAGTCCTTGTCGGTGGAAGCCGGCACGGTGCGGCGTGAGTATGCCAGCCGGTCCGCCGATTATACCGGCGGCGCGGCCTCGGTGAGCTACCGGCGGGGCGTATGGCCGGCGGTGACGCTGGAGACCCATCTGGAAGCCACGCAAAAACTGGTGATGGGCGGCGGCGGCGCCAATTTGCTGATCGGCGATGCGGGGGTATTGTCCGGTTCCCTGGCCGCCAGTCGTTATGGCGAAAAACAGGGGCAGCAGTACGGCATCGGTTTTTCCCATATGATGCACAGCTTCAGCTACGGCTTTAGCGCGCTCAGGGCGAATGCCGGCTTTTATGATATCGCCGCGGCCTATGGCGACAATACCGCCGGCACCACCCTGCGCGCCAGCCTTGGTTTCCCGGTCTATCCCGGCAACGGTTCGTTCGGCCTGGTCTATGCGCGCAAATTAGTTAATTACTACAACAGTTATAATTATGAGTCCCAACGGATAAGCACCTCGACCCTCTCGGCCACGTATTCGGCCCCGCTGCCGGTGTTGGCGGCGTTTGGCTATATCACGCTATTACATGATTTTGATTACGATAAGGGCAATAGCCTGTTTGCCGGCATCTCCATCCCTTTCGGCGCGCGGGCGAATATCAGTACCAGCGTAAGCGTCGGCCAGGGCGACAGCACGCAAACCTTGCAGGCGCAGCAATCAGCGGTACGGCACGGCGATATTGGCTGGAACCTGGCTGAGCAGCACGGCGCGGTGTCGCGGCAAAATGCCGGGCTGGAATATAAAGCCGACTGGGGGCTTATCGGCGCCGACGCCGAGCAGGGCAATGACGGCCACGCGGTCCGGGCTTCCGCCCGCGGCTCCCTGGCGGCCATCGGCGGTCATGTTTTTGCCGCCAATACCATTCAGGACAGCTTCGCGCTGGTGGATACCGACGGCTTACCCGGCATAACCGTCCTGCAGGAAAACCGCCCGGTGGGCAAGACCGACGGCCATGGACTGATGTTTATCGAGGATATCCGCGCCTACGAAAGCAACCGCCTGTCCGTCGACCCCAATGATGTGCCGATGGATGTCGCCCTCACCAATGACGTGCTGATGGTCAGGCCGGGCGATCGCGCCGGCGTGATCGCCCGCTTTCCCATCCGCCGCAGCCGCGGCGCCACCCTGCTGCTGGTGGACACGCAGCGGCATCCCCTGCCGCTCGGCAGCGTGGCGACCCTGGTGGACAGCGGCGCCCAGGCCATGGTCGGCTACGACGGCCAGACGTTTTTCGAGAATCTGGCGGAACACAACCGGCTTAAGGTCGAAACGTCGGGCAGGCCCGATTGTACCCTGAGCTTTGATTATCATCCCCAGGCCAATGTGCTGCCGCAAATCGGCCCCCTGACCTGTAATACGGGAGCCTGAATATGTTTTTAACACGCGTAAGGGGTGCCTGGTTCGTTATGCTTTGCGCCCTGTTCTCCGGTCCGGCGCTGGCCTACGATTGTTCCATCGCCGCCACGCCGCTGAGTTTCGGCGCGCTGGCGGGGGTCGACGGCGCCACGCGGCAGACCACCGCCACCCTGACCGTGGTCTGCCGTACCGGCGCGGCGGCGGCCAACGTCAGTTACCGGATTTTGCTTGACGGGCCGGCGGGGGAGGGGCAACGGCAAATGTCGGCCGGCGGTCATAACGCCGGTTATCAGCTCTATACCTCCGATAATTACCAGCAGGTGTGGGGAAACGGCGGCGGCGGGGCCATTACCGACGGCTACAGCCTGGCGGCCAACGCCACGGTAACCCGTACCTACACCGTTTACGCCAGGATGAGGGCCGGCCGCGACGATCGGCCGGGAAGCTATATCGCCACTACCCTTGTGCAACTGCTATATTAAACGCCAGGGGCGGCACGGTGTCGCCCGCGCCGGGCCGAGGTTGTCCGGCGGGAAAAAGGATATCCGCGTTCATGGCTTTCGCACAACGACAGCTTGGTTATGCCCTGGTGCTGGGCTCGCTGGCCGCGCTCGGCCCCTTATGTACCGATTTTTACCTGCCCGCCCTGCCGCAACTGGCAGGCTCGCTTGCCACTAATACCGCCTCCGCGCAGCTGAGCCTCACCGCCGGCCTGCTGGGCCTGGGGGCCGGGCAGCTTATTTTCGGCCCGCTCAGCGATAAGCTGGGGCGCATGAGACCGCTGCTGTTTTCCCTGCTAATACTGCTGCTGGCCTCCATCGCCTGCGCGCTGGCGCAAAATATCGGCCAGCTGCTGGCCGCCCGGCTGGTACAGGGGCTGGCCGGCGCGGGCGGCGCGGTACTGTCGCGCGCGGTGGCGCGGGATTTGTACAGCGGCATTGCGCTGACCCGGTTTTTTGCCCTGCTGATGCTGGTTAACGGGCTGGCGCCCATCGGCGCTCCGGTTCTGGGCGGCGCGCTGCTGGCCTGGCTGGACTGGCGCGGATTGTTTATCGTGCTGGCGGTGATGGCGTCGGCGCTGCTGGCGCTCAGCGCCTGGCGGCTGGAAGAAACCCTGCCCGCAGCCAGGCGCAGCCAGGCGCCGCTGCTCAGCGTTTTCGGCGGCCTGGGTCGCCTGCTGCGGCAGCGGCAGTTTATGGGGCTGTGCCTGACGCAGGGGTTCAGCATGGCGGGCATGTTCGCCTATATCGGCGCCTCGCCCTTTGTCTTGCAGCAGCTCTATGGCCTGAGCCCGCAGGACTTCAGCTTTTGTTTTGCCGTCAACGGCCTGGGCCTGATTGCCGCCTCGCAGATCGCCGCGCGCACCAGCGCCAGGATCGGCGAATACCGGGTGCTGACCTGGGGGCTGGGCGTGGCGGGGACGGCCTCCACCGCTTTACTCTTGTGCGGCCTGTTCGGTTTGCCGCTGTCCTTTATCCTGGCGGCCCTGTTTTTTTCGGTTATGATCAACGGCCTGATCGGAACGCTGGCCTCCTCACTGGCGATGCAAACCCAGGGCCAGAATGCCGGCAGCGCCTCCGCCATGATTGGCGTGGCGATGTTCGCCCTCGGGGCGGTAAGCGTCCCCATTACCGGCATCGGCGGCACGTCGGCGGTGACCATGGGGATAACCATCTGGGGCTGCCATATCATTGCCGGCGCGCTTTTCCTGCTACTGGTCAATAGAAAAGCCCCGCGTCCGCGGCCCGAATAAACATATTGCCTGTAAAAGGTAATTAACTCCGTTTACCGGAAAAAAGCCGGGCAATTGCCGCTATTCCCCGCCGATCGCCCGCTAAGCAAAATTGGCGGGCGATATCGCTGAATATTGCCTGTTTGTTATTCATTAATAGGTCATTAATTGATTAATTATGGTGAAATAATATCTTCTGCGATGTTGCGCAATGCTGAAAGTTGTCAATCAAGGCGCCGCCTTTTTTGGTGACAAAAAAATACAGGCGTTAAGCGATTTTCGTTTGGGGAGAATCGGATATACTATGTCGTCATCAACTGCGGTCCCGCAGTATCTTTCAGGTAATGGCTAATGTTATCTTTTTTTCGTGTCGCTTGTTTTGGCGTGTCTCTTTTAACGCTTACAAATGTGATGATTAACGATGCACAGGCCGCCGTCGACGCACAGGCGGCGCCCCTGGTTTCGCCGCTGGTAATTGCCTCCGGCAGCGCGATTGTTTTTGATATGACGGATAATCACCTGCTTTATTCTTCCAATGCGGATAAAGTGGTGCCTATTGCCTCGCTGTCGAAGCTGATGACCGCCATTGTGGTATTGGACGCGCAGCAGCCCATGGATGAAATAATTTCCGTGGATATCCATGAAACGCCGGAATTAAGGGGGGTGTTTTCAAGGGTGCGCGTAGGCAGCGAAATTAGCCGGCGCAATATGCTGCTGCTGGCGCTGATGTCTTCGGAAAATCGGGCCGCCGCCAGCCTGGCGCATCATTATCCCGGCGGTTATTCGGCGTTTATCGCCGCGATGAATGCCAAGGCGCGCTCATTGGGCATGATGAATACCCATTATGTCGAGCCTACCGGTTTGTCATTCAATAACGTGTCGACGGCGCGCGATTTGTCAAAATTGCTTATCGCCAGCCAGCAATACCCGATGCTTACCGAACTCAGCACGACGCACGAGACCATGGCGACGTTCAGCAATCCGTCCTATACCCTGCCGTTTCGCAATACCAATCATCTCGTTTATCGTCCGGACTGGACCATACAGTTAACCAAAACCGGCTTTACCAATCCGGCGGGGCATTGCCTGGTGATGCGCACCGTGATCAATCATCGCCCGGTGGGACTGGTGGTATTGGACGCCTTCGGTAAATATACCCATTTTGCCGATGCCAGCCGTATCCGCAATTGGCTGGAAACCGGCCAGGCCACGGCGCTGCCGTCGCAGGTCTATCCGAAAGCTCCGGCGCTGCGCTCCACCCGCTCGGCCTATAAACCCGCGGCCCATCGCGCCCTGGCCAATAATAAACAGCCAGGCGATAAAGCGCTGAAACGCCATGCGACGGGGCAAACGGCGAAAAAGGCCGGCAACGCCAACGCTCTCCAGACGGCTGCCGCCCACAAGGCCAGGCGCGGACAAACGGCCGCCGCCGGTAAAGCCAAACCCGGCCAGACGGCGTATAAAAAAACCAAAGCCGCCAAGCCCGGCCAGACGGCATTTAAGAAGTCCAAAACCCATCCGTCCGGACAAACGGCGAAAAATGGCGCCGGCGATCGGGACAAACAGGTCGATTAAGGTGCCAACCGCGGCCGGCGCTACTCCGCCCGGCCGCGCAGATCCGCAATAATCTCTCCCTGGTTCGCCGACTCTTCCTCATGCGAGGCCTCGCGCCACTTCTCGGCCAGCGCATCCTGATACCATTGCTCCAGCGCGGGCAGCGCCAGCATGGTGCGGCACCATGCCTGCGCGGCGGCCGACAGCGGCAGGTCGTAGGTCTGCACCCGGAATACCACCGGGGCAAAAAACGCATCCGCGGCGCTAAATTCGCGGCCCGCCAAATACGGCCCGCCGAAACGGGAAAGCCCCTGTTGCCACAACGCGTCCAGGCGCGCCAGATCGGCGCGCAGGGTGTCGGGAATCGCCCGCAAACGCACCCGCACGCCGCAGTTCATCGGGCACAGGCTGCGCAGCGTGCCGAACCCGGCATGCATTTCCGCCGCCGCGCAGCGCGCCCAGGCCCGGGCCTGGCGTTCTTCCGGCCAGATGCCCGCATGGGTATCCGCCAGGTATTCGGCGATGGCCAGCGAGTCCCACACCGCCGTGGCGCCGTCATACAGCACCGGCACCCGTCCGGAGGGCGAAAAATGCGCGAAAAGAGGGTGATTGTCGCCCGACTGGAAAGGATGCAGCGCCTCGTCAAACGGAATATCCAGCGTCTTCATCAAGAGCCAGGGACGCAGCGACCAGGACGAATAATTTTTATTGGCAATATGCAATTGATACACGATGTCACGCTCCGTTGCTGTCGTGGGGTTGGTAAGCCGCTGCCCAATACGCGCATCCCGCCGGCCTGCCGTGCCGCTACCTGGCGGCGGCCCGGCAGGGGGTCAGGGTAATGCGAAAACGCGGCGTTGGCTGACCGGGCAGCAGGCCGGTGTCGACCGTGCCCTCCGCGCGCGCGCCCATGCGCTGGTAAAAGCCGGCGGCAAGGGGATGGCAATCAATGAGCAACCGTTCGGCGCCGGCCCGGTGGGCGGCGTTGATGGACCAGCCGAACAGCATTTTGCCGATGCCGGTATTGGCGTTGTCCGGCGCCACGAACAACCGTTCGAGCAGGGCGATTTCATCCTGGAGCAGCAGCTGGGCGGCGCCAAGCAAGGCATTGCCGGCCTCGGCGACGCAAATCAGCGAGTTTTCCATATCCGCCGGGCGAAAAGTCAGCTTATCGCGGCAGGATTGCCGCAACGCGTCGTCATAGCCCAATAAGGCTGTTGACTGCACGCAGAGCTCGGTGAGTCGGCTCAACTCATCGATACGGGCCGCTCTGAGCCGGAACATCAACGGTTTTCCGTCCGACAGCGGTAAATCCGCAGGATAAGGTCGGTAGCGCGCCGGGCATCTATGCCCGCGGCCAACGGCGTATCGCCCCGCGTAACCGCCCGCTCGAAATCCTCGAGCACCGCTTCGTGGCGGGAGGTGTCGGACACCGCCGGGTTGCTGGCGCCGTCATCGGGCGCCGGTTCCGCCTGCTCCGCCGGATTGTCGAGGCCGGCGATGTGCCAGGCGCTGATCCGGTCGTTCAGCAGGGTAAAGGTGCCTTTTTCACAGCTGACCTCCAGGCGCGGAGGGTATCCCGGCGGGGCGCAGGTGGAGGCGACGATGGTGCCGATCATGCCGTCGGCATGGCGCAACACCACGGCGCCGTGATCTTCGGCCTCCATCTGGTGCGCGAAGGTGTCCAGCTCTCCCTGCACCCGTTCCGGCATGCCGAAAAACCAGATGTAGTTATCGATATTATGGCTGGCCTGCTGGATAAAGACCCCGCCGCCGTCAACGGCGTAGGTGCCGCGGTAGGCCGCGCTGTCGTAATACGCCTGATCGCGCCAGAAGCGGCAGCTCAGGTCGGCGGAATAGATTCGGCCGAACGCCTGCTGCTCAAGCAGGCGTTTAATGGCCCGGTTGTCCGGATTGGTGCGGCGCTGGTAGCTCACGGCCAACACCACCTGGTGCCGCGCGGCAACCCTTATCATATCGTCCATGGCGGCCTGGGTGATATCCAGCGGTTTTTCCACCAGCACATGCTTGCCCAGCTGCGCGGCCTCGATGGCGCTTTGATGATGCAGCGCGTTGGGCGTGGTGACGATAACGGCGTCAAACGGCCGATCGACTTGCGCCAGCGCCGGCCAGCAAGGTAATGCGCCAACGGTAGCGCCCGCCGCTTTGCTGCGGGATATATACCCCACAGCTTCGCTTGCCGGCAATGCGTCCAGCGCCTTGAGATAGGTGCGGCTGATGTTACCTGTACCCACGATGACATATTTCATAACAGAGTCGATGCCTTGTTGAAAAATGAAGAACCGATCGTCCCTGAATATCACGATTGCCGCTGAAGCGCGGCCGGCCTTGCCATCGGGCATCGGACGGCGCCGCATAACGGATTGTCAACGCCTGTATAGACCGATCATGACTTGTAACACTGCCAAGCAGTATTGCAAAGGTCATCGCGCTTGCCAAGCCCCCCGTGAAGGCGGCGCACGCCCGGGGGCGGAAAGCGTCGCCGTCAGGGCTGCTTTTGCTCCGCGCCGGGCTCGCGCCAAAGCTTTAGCCTGGAGGTCTTGCCGATGCCGGGATTAAAGGTATTGGTGGGATCGATCTGCCGGTAGAACGCCGCCAGCTGCGGCTTGGCCTGGTAAAGATGGCCAACGTTGTGTTCGGCCGGATATTCGGCGCCGCGTTGATTAAGCAACGCCAGCATCCGTGCTTTCAACGCATGGCTGTCGACCCCCTTACGCACAATATAATCCTGATGAAAGACGTGGCACATGAAATGACCGTAATAAAGCTTGGCCACCAGTTGCCGGTCAATGTCCGGCGGCAGGGTTTCGAACCACTGGGTTTCATTGCGCGGCAGGGCAATATCCAGGGCCAGGATATCCTCCACCTCATCGCTGTGTACCGCATGATAGCGCACCGCGGCCCCGGCGGCGGCGAAACGGTGCAGGAAAGCCTTGCCGCCCTCGTCGTCGGTGCAGATAAAATAATCCCCCGGCTCCACGGCAAAAAAGTTTTTCAGGTAGGCCTCGGCCTCGTTAATGCCGTCGCCGGACATTTTCAGCAGCAGATGATGCTCATAACGCTCTCGGAACGCCGTCATGCGCGGCGGCAAATGCTGCGGCCACAGACGGCTTGCCAACTGCAGGAAACGATCGCTGAGCTGCGGCGGCAGCCAGGCCTGGGCGTTCAGCGTGGCGTCGATACGGCCTTTTAGCTGGAACAGCCACGGCATCCGGTCGGTGCCGAGCCGGTTAATCATGATAAAGGTGTCTTTGCCGTAGGTGGCGCTGATATCGTAACAATCGCGATGCATATACTCGCCCGCCACCGGCAGGTTGGCGAAGCCGGACAGGACGTCGCGGCGCAGCCGGGCCAGGACCTGCGGGTCGTTGGTGCCGATGTAGAAGACCTGCTGGCGTTCCTCGGCGGGAAACGTATCCAGGCGCACGGCGAACACCGCCACCTTACCGGCGCTGCCCGACGCCTCGAACAGCCGGCGCTGGTCGGCGTTAAATCGCGACGGGGTGGCGGCATCCACCTGGCGCACCCGTTCGGCGTAATCATGATCGGAGCAGGCATGCCCGGCCGGTTGAACGTCCGCCGCCGAATATTGCCGGTTCTCCAGCCGGGTGAGGATCTGCTCCGGCGTGGTGCCTAAATCGATGCCTAAATGGTTGACCAGCCGCAATTGGCCGTCTTCATCTCGCTGCGCGAACAGCGCCATTTCGGTATAGGCCGGGCCGCGCTTGACCAGCGATCCGCCGGAATTATTGCAAATGCCGCCGATGACCGACGCGCCGAGACAGGAGGAGCCGATAACCGAATGCGGTTCCCGCTTCAGGGGCTTCAACGCCTTTTCCAGCGTATAAAGCGTACTGCCCGCCAGGGCCACTGCCTGCCGGCCCTCGTCGATCAGCTGTACGCCATCCAGGCGCCGGGTGCTGACCACCACCACCTCGCGATCGTAATCGGAGCCGTTGGGCGTGGAGCCTTCGGTCAGGCCGGTATTGGCCGCCTGCATGATAATCACTTTGTCGGCGGCCACGCAGGCTTCCAGCACCCGCCACAGCGAGAGCAGCGAGTCGGGCAGCACCACCGCCAGGGCCGGGCCGCTGCCGGAGCGGAATCCCTTGCAATAACGCTGGGTCTGGCGGCTATCGGTCAGGACATGACGCTTACCGACGATGGCGGTAAGCCGTTCTAAAAACGCATGCGATAGATAAGGCGAAGTGTGCGGCATAACGATATCCTTTTCTCTGCGAAGCAAACTGATTTTATACCCACGGACGGGATACGGACTCATGTAAACTGGCGCATATGGATAATGAATATACGCCCGGAGCGGCGTCAATGTGAACATAATGAGAAAGGCGCTTTGCCGGCAGCCGGTCCGGCCGCCGCGGCGTCGCCGGACGCATCCCGGGCGCGCGGCCGATTAACGATATTCTTATCCAGAAACAAACGCTTTCAATAATTTAACCTTACCCACTCGCGTTCGTGATGGTCTACACTGAGCACTGCGATGCCTTATGGCATATTAACCAGAATATCCGTAGCGGGCGCCGGGCCCGGTACGCTTTCGCGAGTATGAGAACAACGATATGAAATGGCTGTGTTCACTGAGCCTGCTTGCAGCATTATCGCTTCACCCCGCCCTGGCGGACGATACCCAGCTTCCTTCTCCCGATTTGCCCCGCGACGCTTATGTTAACGCGCTGCTGCAAAAAATGACCCTGCAGGAAAAAATCGGCCAGCTGCGACTTATCAGCGTCGGGCCGGAAAATCCGAAGGAAGCCATCCGGGAGATGATCAAAAACGGCCAGGTGGGCGCTATTTTTAATACGGTGACCCGCCAGGATATCCGCCAGATGCAGGATCAGGCCATGCAATTGCCCCGGCTGAAAATCCCGCTTTTCTTCGCCTATGATATCGTCCACGGCCAGCGCACTATTTTCCCCATCAGCCTGGGGCTCGCCTCCAGCTGGAACCTTGATGCGGTAGCCACCAGCGGACGCATCGCCGCCTATGAGGGCAGCGAAGACGGACTTAACATGACCTGGGCGCCCATGGTGGACGTCACGCGCGATCCGCGCTGGGGCCGGGTCTCCGAAGGGTTGGGCGAAGATACGTTCCTGACCGCGGAAATCGGCCGCACCCTGGTGCAGTCCATCCAGGGTAAGAATCCGGGCGATCGCCACGCGCTGATGACGTCGGTAAAACATTTTGCCCTGTATGGCGCGGTGGAGGGGGGACGTGATTACAATACGGTCGATATGAGCCCGCAACGCATGTTCCAGGATTATATGCCGCCTTATAAAGCGGCCCTTGACGCGGGCAGCGGCGGGGTGATGGTGGCGCTGAATACCGTAAACGGCGTTCCGGCCACCGCCGATGCCTGGCTGTTAAAGGATATTCTGCGCAAGCAATGGCATTTTACCGGCATCACCATCAGCGATCACGGCGCCATCAAGGAATTGATCAAACACGGCGTGGCCAGTTCGCCCATCGAGGCGGTAAAAATTGCGCTTAACGCCGGCATCAACATGAGCATGAGCGACGAATATTTTATCCGCTATCTGCCGCAGCTGGTGAAAAGCGGCGGGGTCAGCGAGCAGGAAATTGACGAAGCGGTACGCCACGTGCTCAATGTCAAATACGATATGGGCCTGTTCCGCGACGCTTACAGCCATTTGGGCCCCGTGGGCAGCGATCCGCAGGACACCAACGCCGAAAGCCGCCTGCACCGCGACGCGGCTCGCCAGGTGGCGCGCCAGTGCCTGGTATTGCTGAAAAACCGCCTGCATACCCTGCCGCTGAAAAAACAGGGCGTTATCGCCGTGGTGGGGCCGTTGGCGGACAGCCAGCGGGATATCATGGGCAGTTGGTCCGCCGCCGGGCGGCCCGAGCAATCCGTCACCCTGTTGCGCGGAATACGCAACGCCGTGGGGGACAAGGCCACCGTGGTGTATGCCCGGGGCGCCAATATTACCGATCATAAGGATATGCTCGCTTACCTGAATTCCTACGATCAGGCGGTGAAGAACGACCCGCGCGCGCCGCAGGCGATGATCGACGAAGCGGTCAAGGCTGCCCGCAAAGCGGATGTTGTCATCGCGGCGGTAGGGGAATCCCAGGGCATGGCCCACGAGGCGTCCAGCCGTACCAATATCACCATTCCAGACAGCCAGCGCGCGCTTATCGACGCGCTTAAGGCCACCGGCAAGCCGCTGGTGCTGGTGCTGATGAACGGCCGGCCGCTGGCGCTAGTGCGTGAGAACCAGCAGGCGGACGCCATGCTGGAAACCTGGTTCAGCGGCACCGAGGGCGGCAACGCCATCGCCGATGTGCTGTTTGGCGATTACAACCCGTCCGGTAAACTGCCGATGTCCTTCCCACGTTCGGTGGGGCAGATCCCAACCTATTATAATCACCTGCCCACCGGGCGGCCCTATCTGGCGGACAAACCGGATAAATACACCTCGCATTATTATGACGAGGCCAACGGCCCGCTTTATCCGTTCGGTTTCGGCCTGAGCTACACCACCTTCGACGTATCGGCGCCGGCGCTGTCAAGCACTACGCTTGGGCGCGACGGCAGTATCACCGTCAGCGTCACCCTGACCAATACCGGCCATCGCGACGGCGATACCGTGGCCCAGCTCTACGTACACGACATCGCGGCATCGTTAAGCCGTCCGGTGAAGGAATTAAAAGGCTTCCAGAAAGTGTTCCTCAAGGCCGGGGAAGCAAAAACGGTGACGTTCAGGCTGGATGCCGCCGCGCTGAAATTCTATGATCAGCAGATGCGGTTTGCCGCCGAGCCGGGCGAATTCGAGGTGATGGTGGGGCTGGATTCCGCCCGGGTCAAAACCGCGAGGTTTACCCTGCAGTAATCATCCTAACGTGAGTCTCAAGAGCCTGTCGCTGTGGACATGCTTTTTTGCAAAATATGCCGCTGCGTAACGTTTATTCCCAGCCGTTGCGCAGATTTTTACCATCATTGCCGTTAAAATAGACGTTTGCAGGGGCTTAATGAGACACTATCATGGCGTTTACCGAAGTCGTCCTCGTTAATGAGCGCGATCAGTGCGTGGGCAGGATGGAAAAACTCCAGGCGCATCGCGAGGGGCTGCTGCATCGGGCGATCACGGTATATCTCTTTAATCCACGCGGTGAGCTGCTGCTTCAGCAGCGCGCCGCCGGCAAATACCACTGCGGCGGTTTATGGAGCAATACCTGCTGCGGCCATCCCATGCCCCACGAGGATACCCAGACCGCGGCCCGGCGCCGCCTGCATGAGGAAATGGGCCTGCGCTGCGCCCTGACGCCGGTGTTTAAGCTGCAATACCGCCTGCCGCTGGCCAATGGGCTGATAGAACATGAATTCGATCATGTTTTTTTCGGCGTCAGCGCGCAGGCGCCGACGCTTAATCCCGAAGAAGCCATGGCCTGCCGCTACCAGCCATTGCCGGCGGTGCTGGCGGATATCAAGGCGCGTCCGGCGCGGTACACTCCCTGGTTCAAGCTGACACTGGCCGCCATACCAGGCCATATAACCGAATTTATGCGCTTAAAGCGCGCGGGTTAAGGTTATTCTGCCCGCGATCTCCCCGCGAGCCTTAATGTTGTCTCCATACTTTCGGTTCTATTCTTATGCTTTCTTTTTTAATGAATAAATTCTAATTTGAACTATTCTTTCAAGAACATAATATCCGTTCAACCGCTGCGGATAATTTACCAATACCTCTGAGGGGAATGAAAATCATGGTCAATTTTTTTCATCACGGACGAGCGCTGTGTCTTGCCGCAGCCATGCTGGGTATGACCGCCGGCGCTCAGGCGGCCGATTCGGCGGTACGGGTGGGATCGAAGATCGATACCGAAGGTTCGCTGCTCGGCAATATCATTGTCCAGGTTCTGGAGTCCCACGGCGTCAAGACCATCAATAAATCCCAACTGGGCACCACCCAGGTATTACGCGGGGCCATCACCGCCGGCGAAATAGATATCTACCCCGAATATACCGGCAACGGCGCGTTTTTCTTCAGCGATGAAAAAGATCCCGCCTGGAAAGACGCCAACGCGGGTTACCAGAAAGTCAAAAAACTCGATTATGACAAGAATCATATTGTCTGGCTGGAACCGGCGCCGGCGAATAATACCTGGACCATCGCCATCCGCGAGGACCTGGCCAAAAGTAAAAATATCAATTCACTGGCCGATTTGGGCGGTTATCTGAAAGCCGGCGGCAAATTCAAGCTGGCCGCCTCGGCGGAATTTATCGAACGCCCCGACGCCTTGCCCGCCTTTGAAAAAACCTATGGCTTTAAACTGCAGCAGGATCAGCTGCTGTCGCTGGCCGGCGGCGATACCGCCGTGACGCTGAAGGCCGCCGCCGAACAGACGTCCGGCGTCAACGCCGCCATGGCCTACGGTACCGACGGGCCGGTGGCCGCGCTCGGGTTGCATACCCTGGCCGATCCGCAGGGCGTACAGCCTATTTACGCGCCGGCGCCCATCATCCGCGAGGCGGTGCTCAAACAGCATCCTGATATCGCGGCCTGGCTGAAACCGGTATTCGCCTCGCTGGATACCCAGACGCTGCAAAAGCTCAATGCCGGCATCGCGGTGGAAGGACAGAATGCCAGCAAAGTGGCGGCGGATTATCTTAAACAAAAAGGGTTTGTCAAATCCTAACCCTCCCGGCGCCGGGGAGAGCCGCCCTGCGTGGTTAAAAACCGCGTCCTGCTGACCCTGTCGCTATTGGCGATTGCGGCGGGCGTTTGGCTGCCTTTTGTCAACTATGCGCCGAACCGCCTGATGTCAGGCCAGGGCATCGGGCTGGCCGCCCTGCTGGGCGGTGGGTGGTTACTGCTGCTGGCGCCGGTTGCCGCGCTGGTGGCGCTGTGTTTTGTCGCGCCCTCGCGCCGCGCGCAGCTGGCGGTTATGCTGCTGGCGGAGGTATTGCTGTGGTGCCTGGTGGCGCTGGCCGGCGACACGGCCACGCAACTGGCCGGGCGGGGCGGGCATCTGGCGCGCACCTCGTTCGGCAGCGGTTTCTGGCTGCTGCTCGCGCTGTGCCTGCTGATCGCCGCCGACGCCATCGGCCGCGCGACCGCCAGTCATACGCTGCGCGTCGTGGCCAATGCGCAAATCTGGCTGCCGCCGGTGGCGCTGATCTGGACCGGGCGGCTGGATCAACTGTCGTTATTTATCGAATATGCCAACCGGCGGGAGATTTTCCAGCAGGCGCTGGGCGAACATCTGACCCTGCTGTTCGGCACCCTGGTGCCGGCTATCGTTATCGGCATTCCGCTGGGGCTGCTTTGTCATCGCTCGGCGCGCTGGCGCCCGGCGCTGTTTTCCACCCTCAACATTATCCAGACGATACCGGCCATCGCCCTGTTCGGCCTGCTGATTGCGCCGCTCAGCGGCCTGGCCGCCGCCTGGCCGTGGCTGCGCGACGCGGGGGTAGGCGGTATCGGCCTGGCGCCGGCGCTGATTGCCCTGGTGCTGTACGCGCTACTGCCGCTGGTGCGCAGCGTGAACGCCGGGCTGACGCAGGTACCCGCCGAGGTGATTGAAACCGCGCTGGGCATGGGCATGACCCGCGGGCAGATATTCCGCCGTATTCAGGTGCCGCTGGCGCTGCCGGTGATCCTCTCGGGCATCCGCATTATCGCCGTGCAGACCGTCGGCATGGGCATGATCGCCGCCCTGATCGGCGCCGGCGGTTTCGGCGCGCTCATGTTCCAGGGCCTGCTCAGCAGCGCGCTGGAGCTGGTCTTGCTTGGGGTGATCCCGGCTATCGCGCTGGCGGTGCTGGTGGACACGTTGTTTAAACTGATCATCTCTTTTCTTGAGACGGTACACCAATGATTCAATTTCAACATGTCAGTAAAATTTTTCACGGCAAACCGGCGGTGGAAGACCTGAACCTGAACATTGCCGAAAGCGAGTTTACCGTGCTGATTGGTACTTCCGGCTCAGGTAAGTCCACCACGCTTAAAATGATTAACCGTTTAATTGAACATGACCAGGGCAAGATTTTGTTCGCCGGCGATGAGATCCACAGTTTTAAACCGCAGGAACTGCGCCGGCGCATGGGTTACGCCATCCAGTCCATCGGCCTGTTCCCGCATTGGACGGTGGAGCAGAATATCGCCACCGTGCCGCAGCTGCTGAAGTGGCCGAAGGCTAAAATACGCGATCGCGTCACCGAATTGTTGGAACTGCTGCATCTGGACGCGGCGCAGTTCCGCGGCCGTTATCCCCACCAGCTTTCAGGCGGGCAGCAGCAGCGGGTGGGCGTGGCGCGCGCCCTGGCCGCCGATCCGGAGGTGCTGCTGATGGATGAGCCTTTCGGCGCGCTCGATCCGGTTACCCGCGCCGCGCTGCAGGCGGAAATTGCCCGTATTCACCAATTGTCCGGCCGCACGGTGGTGCTGGTGACGCATGATATCGACGAGGCATTGGCGCTGGCGGACCGCATTGTCTTGCTTGACCAGGGGCAGGTGATCCAGCAGGGTACGCCGCGTCATTTACTCACCCAGCCGGCCAATGTCTTTGTCAGGGATTTTTTCGGCCGCAGCGATATCGGCATTAAATTACTGGCGCTGGGCGCGGCGGGGAGCCATGCGCGCAAAGGCGAGCGCTTGCCCGGCAAACCGATAGCGGCCGCCATGACTCTGCGCGAGGCCCTGTCGGAGTTTGTCTCCCGCCAGACCGAACTGCTGCCGGTGGTGGATGAGCAGGGCGCATCGCTGGGCGTGCTCCATTTCCGCGATTTGGTCAAACCCGGGAAGGAGGAATAGCATGCTGCGCCGAGTAATTACCGATCCGCTGTTATGGTGCGCGCTGCTGCTGCTGGCGCTGATGTTCGGCATGACCAGGCTGGACTGGCTGTTCTCGCAGTTGTTTCCGGCGCTGGATCGTCCGGTCTATCTGCAGGACAGCTTTGCTTCGCTGGCCTGGGCCCATGTCCAACTGGTATTGCTATCAAGCCTTATCGCCGTGGCGATTGGCGTCGGCGCCGGTATCGGCGTGACGCGGGCGGGCGGCCGGGAGTTTCGCTCGCTGGTGGAAACCATCGTGGCGGTCGGCCAGACCTTTCCGCCGGTGGCGGTGCTGGCCGTCGCCGTGCCGGTGATGGGCTTTAGCGAACAACCGGCGATTATCGCGCTGGTGCTCTACGGCCTGTTGCCCATTGTGCAGGGAACCATCACCGGCATTGAAACGGTGCCGGCATCCATTCTGGAAACCGCCACCGGCGCCGGCATGAGCCGCTGGCAAATATTGCGCCGGGTGGAGCTGCCGCTGGCCGCGCCGGTTATCATCACCGGCATCCGCACCTCGGTGATTATTAATATCGGCACCGCCGCCATTGCCTCCACCGTGGGCGCCAAAACGCTCGGTTCGCCGATAATCATCGGCCTGAGCGGCTTTAATACCGCCTATATTCTACAGGGCGCGATGCTGGTGGCCCTGCTGGCGGTCATCAGCGATATGCTGTTCGAACGCTGGCTGCGCTGTTTTCACCCTACCTGATGGCCGCAGGGACGTCCTCAGCTATGGACGATGACGATATAACCGGCCAGCATGACGCCGCCGATGGCGCCGAGGGCGCACAATGAGATCAGGCCGAACACGCCCGCTTTGATAAGATTCATACCCTTCCTTAAGGTCGCGATTCACTTCATTATAAGTGCTGCGCGCAGCGATACAAGCGCGATAGGGCGGCGCAGGTTACACCCCAGGCGTGGCTTATGCGCCTCAACCCGCCCGCGGCCCCTGGCCGTCTGGGCTGGATCCAGGTTCCAATATCGGTGGATAACTGCAGATATATACAGCATAAGGCTGACGCCGGAGCCGGTCTGTGGGACAATAACCCCATCCCGTATTGAGAAGATAAAGGCTCATGCCGCTGTCCGTCGCTACCAAAGCGCAAATCCATGATTGGTATAAAGCGCTGCAAAAACATATCCCGGATTTTATATCCCGCACGCCGCAGCGCCAGATGATTGCCGAAGTGGCGAAAGCGCTGTCCGGGGATATCGAACGCCATTTAGTGATTGAGGCGCCCACCGGCGTGGGGAAAACGCTGTCTTATCTCATCCCCGGCATCGCCATCAGCCGCGCCGAGGATAAGCCCCTGGTGGTCAGCACCGCCAACGTGGCGCTGCAGGACCAGATTTTCAGTAAAGACCTGCCGCTTTTGAAAAAGCTGATCCCGGATTTGAAATTTACCGCCGCCTTCGGCCGCAGGCGCTATGTCTGTCCGCGCAACCTGGCGGCCATGGCGGCGGACAACGTATTCCAGGGCGACCTGAAGCTGTTTCTCGATGACGGCCTGGTCCCCGCCGACGGTAAAGAGCGCACGTTATGCGGCAAAATGCAGCAGGACTTGGCCCGCTTCGCCTGGGACGGCCTGCGCGATCATTATCCCAAATCGGTGAGCGACGGGCTGTGGGGTAAACTCAGTACCGATAAAGCGAACTGTCTCGGACGTAATTGCCATTATTTCCGCGACTGTCCGTTTTTTATTGCCCGCAAGGAAATTGAAAGCGCCGATGTCGTGGTGGCCAACCATGCGCTGGTGATGGCGGCGCTCGACAGCGAATCGGTACTGCCCAATCCCAAGCATATGCTGCTGGTGCTCGACGAGGGGCATCATTTGCCCGACGTGGCGCGGGACGCGCTGGAAATGAGCGGCGAAATCACCGCCGGATTTATCGCCCATCAGCTGGAGCTGTTTATGCGCCAGACCGAACAGACCCTGGCGCAGTTCAAGCCGGCCAAGCCGCCCCTGCTCAGCGGCGGTGAACGCCTGAAGAACCACTGCGCTGAAATCCAGGAACTGGTGGCGCTGTTCGAACGGCAGGCGGTCTCCGTGCTGCCCAGGGACAGCGTGGCGGGGGAGTTTCGTTTTGCCATGGGGCAACTGCCCATCGCCATGAGCGAGCTGGCCGCGCGGCTGTTCAAGCTTACCGACGCGCTGCGCATGCTGACCGAGTTCCTGCTGAATGATTTGAGCGAGAAAACGGGCAAGCAGGATATTGTGCGCCTGCACCAGGCGCTGCTTCATACCAGCCGCACCCTGGGTTATTGGGAATCGGCCAGCAGGTTATGGAAGCTGGCGGCGCAGGATAAGGCATCCAATGCGCCGATCTCCAAATGGCTGACCCGTGAAATGTCCGATGGAGGCGCGCATATCTTCCTGCACTGCGTCGGCATCCGCGTCAGCGATCAGCTGGAAAAGCTGCTCTGGTCGAAGATACCCCATGCGGTGGTGACCTCCGCCACCCTGCGATCGCTTAATAGTTTTGCCCGGCTGCAGGAGCTTTCGGGGTTGCAGGAACGGGCGGGGGATCGTTTTGTTACCCTCGGGTCGCCGTTTGATCATCGCCATCAGGGCAAACTGGTGATCCCGCAGATGCACAACGAACCGGTGATGGCGCGGGAGGGCGAACATCTGGCCGAAATGGCGGCCTTTTTCCGCGCTGAGCTTGCCGCCGGCGCGCATCGCGGCATGCTGGTCCTGTTTGCCAGCCATCGCGCGATGCAGCTTTTCCTGACCCATGTCGTCGATCTGCGGCTGCAACTGCTGGTACAGGGCGACCAGCCGCGCTATCGCTTAATTGAAGAACACCGCCGGCGCGTGGATCAGGGCAAGACCAGCGTACTGCTTGGCCTGCAGTCCTTTGCCGAGGGGCTCGACCTGAAGGGCGAACTGCTGACCCAGGTGCATATCCACAAAATCGCCTTCCCGCCCATCGACAGCCCTGTGATCCTGACCGAAGGGGAGTGGCTGAAAACCCAGAAACGGCATCCGTTCGAGGTGCAAAGCCTGCCCAGCGCCTCGTTTAACCTTATCCAGCAGGTGGGGAGGCTTATCCGCAGCCATGAATGCACCGGTGAAATCGTTATCTATGACCGGCGTCTTATCACCAAATCCTACGGCGCGCGGCTGCTGGCGGCGCTGCCGGTCTTTCCCATCGAGCAGCCGCCGATGCCGATGCCGGCCGATGCCAAGCCCGGGACTGTCACGGCCAAGGGCTGAGAAACCGGCGGGCGACTGGATGAGCCGCCTGTTCAGGCACGGCTTTCATTGTCCAGCTTTTGCGCTATGGCATGTTCCGCGGCCAGGGTAACCCGCGCCACCAGCCCCGGACAGTTAAACAGCCTTTCGTACACCCGGTCGGCAACAGGGCGAATAAGGTCAGGGCAATCCATCTGATGGTTATTCATATACAGCCTTACCACCGCGACGGTGGACGTTGCGGAGCCGTTCTCAATGCGGGTGATATGGGCATATTGGCGCCAAATTCCCGTTTTGGTCATGGCCTGCTGGATAATATCCCGGTTAAACGTCGGGGTAAGATTCAACGGCTTATTTTCCTTAAGCCGGGCGTCCATGACCTGATCGATGGTTTTATTTATCTGCGCCGGAAGATAAAGTGCAAATTCATTTGATTTCCATTCTAGTTTATCTTTTTGTTCTTTCAATAAACCGGATTTCATTTCTTTCACTATGCCTTCCGCGGTTTGGCTAATAAAGGTTTCGCGATCGACCGGTCGGTCGTGTAATAATTCCAGCGGCAGATGCCTTTTCAACTGAAGCTGGTCGTAAGCGGCGTCCCTGTTTTTTTGCGCGGCGCTAAGATCATAACGTTTACTGTTACAACCGACGAAGGCCGGTATAAAAGATTTAACCCCTCGACCTGGCGAGGAACCGCCGCCGTTCCTTGACTCTGACGCGGCTACGCTATCGTCGTCTTCCGCTAGCGCATTATAGCTTTCCTCGCTATCCATGCTGGATTTAGCTGCAGCCCTTGCCGAATAGCTCCTGATATTAACCAGTTTTTTGATCACGGACGTTAATACATGGGTCCTGAGTGTAACCTGGCCCTCACTCCATGATGTGATTTTCGTAAAGAAGGAGGAATTCATACCCGTTATATGCATAATGTTTTCCTGATAATAAATTACAAAATAGAAAGGTAAAAAAAGTCATTTTTTTTATATCACGCATCAATGTTGCATTCGATGTTTTTACTACCCATTGAGCGTTATCTACAAGTCCGGTTATAAAAGAGAGCCATTTTGGCCTTTTTAATTAAACTTCAGTAAAGAATATTAAATTTTTAGCGGCAAGGCGTGCCGCGCGAGCGACGGGCCCAGACCGGACATAGGACAGGTTATGCGCGGCATGGTCGCGGCGACGCTGAACCCGGTTATCCCTATCCCGGCGCTGTATTTGCTAGGAATAAGTTGAAGCACTTTATTAGCGCGTTAATGAAAGGTATTGTGGATTGAGACATCCGCGTGATCGCGGCGGATGGCAGAGGTTGAACTTTACATGCGTATTGGAAACGGTCGGTTATGGATTATAGCAAAGTCATAAAAGAAGTCGGACGGGGAAAAAATCATGCCCGCGATCTGGAGAGATCCACCGCTGTTGCACTTTATCGCGCCATCCTGGCCGGAGAGGTGCCGGAGCTGGAGCTCGGCGGGCTATTAATTGCCTTTCGTATCAAAGGCGAGGCCGAAGAAGAGATGCTGGGCTTTTATGAGGCGATGCAGGAGCGGGTGATGGCGCTGCAGGCGCCGGCGGATATGCCGCCGCCGGTGGTTATTCCCAGCTATAACGGCGCGCGCAAACAGGCCAACCTGACGCCATTGCTGGCCATGGCGCTCGCGCGCCTCGGCTTTCCGGTCGTGGTGCACGGCGTTACCGACGATCCGGGCCGGGTGACCAGCGCGGAAATTTTCCGCGCCCTGGGCGTAGCCTGGCACGATAACTCCCTGGCGGCGCAAAGCGCGCTGGTCATGGCGCGTGCGCCGGTATTTATCCCGGTGGGCCATCTGTGCCCGGCGCTGGACGCCCAGTTAACGCTGCGCTGGCGCATGGGGGTACGCAACAGCGCCCATACGCTGGCCAAACTGGCGACGCCGTTCCATCATCATCTGCACTGGCGCCTGTGCAGCGTATCGCATCCGGAATATATCACCCGTATCGCCGCCTTTTTCAACGCCATCAACAGCAGCGCCCTGCTGATGAACGGCACCGAGGGCGAAACCTACGCCAATCCGCAGCGTCTGGCGAAAATCTATGCCCTGCACCAAGGGCGGCAGCAGGTCATACTGGACCCGCTGGCCCATCCGCTGCCGCCGCTGGAAAATCTGCCGCGCGCGCGCGACGCGCTGACCACCGCGCGCTGGACCGAAGCCTGCCTGCGGGGCGAATTCGCCTTGCCGGAGGCTATCCGGCTGCAGTTGGCCGCCATATTGCTTGCCACCGGGCAAGCTCCCGAGCTTGACCAGGCGCTGGCGACTGTCGATCGCGCGATACCCCACGACTGACGGCGTACCCTGAACCAGAGCGGCATGGGCAAGCGCCTTTTGCCCTGACTGAGAAATGAAGCAATACCTGTTATCAGGAGATGTTATGCAACAGGCAGTAGCGTATTTTAACGCGCTGAACCGCGATTACCTGGCGGTTCATCAGACCAAGGAAGACCTTTTCTGGCAGCATTATATGGCCATCGGCGGCGAGGACGTCGCGGATCGTTTCGCCGCGGCGGAACAAGCGTATAAGCGGTTTATCGCGGCGCCGGCGCGCCCGGCGGAAATTCGCCGTCATATCGCCGCGCTGGAACAGCTGCCGCCAGGCCGGGAACGTGACGACACCCTGCACGGACTGCGCGGCTGGTTGCGTTTTTTTGACTGCAACGTGATTGAGGATGCCCGGGCGCAGACCCTGATGGATGACCTTATCGCCGCGGAAAACGACCTCTACGCCCGGCGCAAAACCCTGGCGCTGACCCATATCAACGATAAGGGCGAACGGGTGGCGGCCTCGTTGGGCGAACTGATGACCAATCAGGCCAATAACGCCGATGAATCAGCGCGCCAGAGCTCGCAGCAGGCGCTGCGCGAGCTGGAGCAATGGCTGTTGCATAACGGTTTTCCGGCGCTGGTGCGCCTGCGTAACCGCTTTGCCCGCCAGATGGGCTATCGCAATTACTTTGACTATAAGGTCAATAAAACCGAGCGGATGACGCCGGAACAGCTGTTCGCCATTCTGGATCGGTTTGAACGGGAGACGCGGGAGGGTAATTTACGCAGCCTGCGGCAATTGGCGGCGGTAAAAGGCGAGAACGCGCTGCAACCCTGGAATATCCGCTACCGCACCGCCGGCGACGTGACCCGCCAGCTGGATCCCTACCTGCCGTTTGCCGAGTCCCTGGGCCGCTGGGTGGACAGCTTTAAACGGCTGCATATCGGCTTTAACGGCGCGCGGTTGCAGCTCGATCTGCTGGTGCGCAAGGATAAGTACGAAAACGGTTTTATGCATGCCCCCGTGCCGCCGTTCCGGCGCCAGGGCGAGTGGGTCCCGGCGCGCATCAATTTTACCAGCCTGGCCAAACCGGACCAGATCGGCAGCGGCATCAGCGGTATCAATACGCTGTTTCACGAGGGCGGGCACGCGGCGCATTTTGCCAATATCCGCCAGAACGCCCCGTGTTTTTCCCAGGAGTTTCCGCCCACCTCTATGGCCTACGCTGAAACGCAGTCCATGTTTTGCGACAGCCTGCTGGACGACGCCGACTGGCTGAAACGCTATGCCCTTAACGGCAACGGCGAGCCGCCGCCGGACGCGCTGATCCAGGCCGCCATCGCCGCGCGCCAGCCTATGCGCGCCTTTAACGAGCGCCATATCCTGCTGGTGCCTTATTTTGAATGGGCGCTGTATCAATGGGACGATGACCAGCTGACGCCCGACGCCATTACGCGGCTGGCGCGGGAAACAGAACAACGCATCCTGGGGATTGACGGCAGCCCGCGGCCGACGATGGCGATTCCGCATCTGTTATCGCAAGAGTCCGCCTGTTCTTATCAGGGCTATCTGCTGGCGCTGATGGCCGTGGAGCAAACCCGGCAGTTTTTCCTTAAGCGCGACGGGTATCTCACCGATAACCCGGCCATCGGGCCCGATCTTGCCGCCCATTACTGGCATCCGGGCAATAGCGTCGCCCATGACGATACGCTCAGGAGCCTGACCGGGGAGGGATTTAATCCGCTGTATTTGGCGGCGGCCTGCAACCAGACGGTGGATCAGGCTTGGCGTCAGGCGCAGGAGACCATCGCGCGCGGGATGGCGCGGCCGCAGCAGGCCGCCGATTTTGCCCTGGACGCCGTCATCACCGTTATCGACGGCGAGCGGGTGCTGGCATCCAACGCGCAGGGCGATGAGCAGATGTGCCGGGAGTTTGCCGCGGCGATTCGTCAGGCGTATTGATCCGCGGGTAAGCCGCTGCGATCAGTTTTTATGATAAACCGGGCTGTAGCCTTCGATAGCCTGGTTTTTTTCCGGGGAAAAAACCTGGCGCGGGCAATTGCCGGCGGTACTGGCGGTGGTTTTATTGATGCAGGCGCTGTCCGCGCGCGGGTTGCGCGGCATATCCGGCAGCCGATAGGCGGGCAGGGCGTAAGCCGCAGCGCTGAGCATCACAAGCAGACTGGCAAGGATTGTACGTTTCATAATAATCACGCTGTAAATAATATCATATCGGATGCTTATGATACGCTTGTTACATGGATTTTACAGCCGTGATTATTGATAAATTGCATCAGTAAATTTGATGGACAGTGACCGGCGTGTCTTGACGGACAAAGCGGCCGCCGCCCTGGGGTTAACGCGCGGGGCGATCGTCCGGACGCACTTTATCAAAGCGCTGCTCGTCCGAAATGCCGTAATACGCGCTCGGCCCTCCGGCGCGCAGTATGGGATGCGCGGCGGCGGTTTGGTATACGCCCTGCTCATTAAACAGCTTTTTATCAATATGTACCGCTACGACTTCACCCAATATCAGCCAGCTTTCGATTAATCCGCCCTGGGCGTCCTGCAACTGGATGCATTGGGTTAACTGGCACTCAAAATTGACCGGGCTTTCGGCGACCCGGTGCGCGGCCACCCGCGTTCCCTTGATGGGCGTCAGGCCGGCAAAGCTGAATTCGTCCTGTCCTGCTGGCAGCGAGGCGGAGCTGTTATTCATCGCATCGGCCAGTTCGCGGGTCGCCAAATTCCAGACAAACTCCCCGGTGGCGGTGATATTGGCCACGCTGTCCTTCCAGCCGACGCTGCAAAATCCGATGATCGGCGGATGGTAGTTAAAACCGTTGAAAAAACTATACGGCGCCAGGTTGCGCTGCCCTTGCTTATCGACCGAGGCAATCCAGCCGATAGGCCGCGGACCGATAATAGCGTTAAACGGATCGTGCGGCAGGCCGTGCCCGTGACGCGGTTCATAATAATAACGGGAAGATGAACTCATGGTTTCTCCAACACTATGGACATTTACGCCGGCGACGGGCATCGGCTTCTGTGCCGCCGGTAGCGGGCTTCGCACCGTGGTTAACACGTGGGATCGCGTGGGAAAGGGCGGCAATCCCCGACGTGGCGAGGTGGCAATAATAGTGTACTCAGGGAGCGCTCAGCGCAACTGGCTGTCTTTACTTCCCCGGCGGTTATAGCCACTGTGGGCCAGCTGTTTTTTATCTTGTTCGGACTGGCAATGCACGCACAGCTGCACACCGGGCAACGCCGCGCGCCGCGCCTGCGGAATAGGTTCGCCGCACTCCTGGCAATGATGGGCGCTTTCTCCTTGCAGCAAAGCGCTGCGCGCCCGCTGCACCGCGTCGTTGATGGTGGAATCGATTTGATCTTGTACCGCGCCTTCCGGCGCCCAGCCGCTTGCCATGGGATCGCTCCTCCCGTTAAGCCGGTGTGAAAAGTCAAAAAAGCCGGCAAGGTCATTACGCTGCCGGCTTTTGCTGCATTCAACTGATTAGCCGGCGCTAGTGCATCGCACCCACCGGCGAAGCAAGGTATTATTCGATATTAGACTCGATAAACCACAAGAATTTATCCAGATCGCGCGAAGCGGCGGTCAAGATATCAGCCGTATCTTCGTCGTCTTCTGCTTCGGAAATCGCCTTGCGGGTGTCGTTCGCCACCACGCCATAACGATCCGCCAGCGCTTTCAGATGATCCTGAACGCTGTGGATATTGGTCGGATAGCTGGTCAGCGGGGTCTTGTCATTGGTGACCTGTACGGTACCCAAGGCGACGCCGCCTAGCTGGACCACGCGTTCGGCGATGGTGTCCTGATGATCCTGGATAACGGTACGGAAACCATCAAGCATTTCGTGTACCGCGATAAAATTCGCGCCGCGCATGTTCCAATGGGCTTGCTTGGTGATCAGCGCCAGGTCGACATACTCGATCACCAGACGGTTTAACAGCGCGATACTGGAGACCTTGACCGACTCTTCCAGATCGTTACGCGTATAAATAAGTTCGGAAGATTTCGTTTTAACCAGTTTAGCGGTACTCATCATTAATCATCCTCTTAATTGATCATTATTAATTTCGTTCAGGCATAAAGTATAACAGCGTTTCGCAATCCTGCATCCTATCACTCATATCGCCGATACCTCTCAGTGTCGCCACCGCTGAACGCATTAAACAGCTTAGCAGGATAAAAGACATCAACCATGAGAGTACTCCCGGCATCACAACGGCGTTTTGTTGTTTCGGGCCGGTAATACAAATGGTTTTCATTTAAAATAATGCCTCTAATAATTATTATAGCAAAAAGTCTCTGGTTCAGCACAGCGTGCCGCAGAAACAGGCGCTGAAAATCAGGCAGAACGGCTGTGAAAGGAGATGCATTTTGTGTTCCAAAATGCCGTAATAACATAATTAAATAGTAGTGGCGGTTTTTATGAGCAGAAAATATGAGGGCGGCGACATGAGTTGTGAAAAAAAATCACGCGCATTGCACGATAGTGGTCTATTTTTTAGTCATTCAGTTCGGATTAATCTGGATATGTTGTAAGGATACGTAAAGTCTGATTTGTGACATATAGCACAAAACATAAGTAAAATGAATGGGATAGAAAGCTTTGAAAACTTATGTTACACGATACGTTTACTTGGACAACATTTATTAAGCAGAGTTTCGTGCTACTTTTTGTTATATTTTCATGGTTAGGACGTAAATTCACATTTGAGGTGGTTATGAACAAAATTGCATGTCTTTCAGCGTTAGCTTGTGTATTGGCAGTAGCGGCGGGTTCGGCGACTGCGGGCGAAAGCACCGTTTCCGCGGGTTATGCCCAAGGTGATATGCAGGGCGTCATCAACAAGGCATCGGGTTTTAACCTGAAGTACCGTTATGAAATGGATGATAGCGCGCCTTGGAGCATGATCAGCTCCTTCACCTACCTGGAAAAGAACCAGGCTGAACAAGGCACCTACGAAAAAGGCACTTACTACGGCATCACCGCCGGTCCGGCTTACCGCATTAACGATTGGGCCAGCGTATACGGCGTAGTCGGCATGGGCGTGGGCCAATTTACCGACAACGCGCAAGACGGCCGCGATTCACACCGCACCAGCGACGTTGGCGTAGCATACGGCGCAGGCTTGCAGTTCAACCCGATGGAAAATGTCGCGTTTGACGTTTCCTACGAACAAAGCCGCATCCGCAGCGTAGACGTTGGCACCTGGATCGCAGGCGTTGGTTACCGCTTCTAATTTCCCTTCTGCGATCGGGCGGCGCCGGTTTTCCGGTTAACGACCCCGGTGTGGACATGATAAGCATGGCTGAGCATTTCAGCCATGCTTTTTTTTTTATCCCGGCCGCGCCCTCCCTGCTTGGACGGCGACACTTGTCCCGTATCGCCCATCCACCCTCCGGCCCGTATCAGGGCGCGCATGCTGTTTATCGAGCAGCTGCGTTTTTATATTCTTCCTGCCGCCAGAGCAGTATTTTAAAGAAGGGCAATGGTGAGCCGGGAATAATGGGCTATGGCATGCCACACCGCTATAGTGTCTCTCTTTTATCCTGCCTGACGGGACGCCCTTATTTATCGGTTATGCATTATTAGCGGTCGCCCTGGCGGGATGCTGGCGAAATGACACTGTATTTATCCTGCTCGGCGGGTAAATAAGGTATACCCTTATGATATGACAACCCTGATATTTATTGATGATGTTAATATGACAAAATATTAAATCAAATAATAATGCCTTATATTGGTTAGCGGGCCGAAAGAGGCGCGTAAGTGGCGGCCATCAGGGGCCGTTTTGCCGGCCGCGAACGCGGGCCGCGGAGCGCTAACCCGGCTCGGGGCCGCGCCGGGCACGCCAATTTTAATGCTTATGGCCATAGGTGCACACAGAGAGAGCAATTTTACAGCGGAGTGTGGCATAATGTGGTCAATGTCACGTTTTTAATGAAGAGTACCTCCTTTTGCTAATCTGTAACAACATCACCATGCAATTCGGTAGCAAACCGCTATTCGAAAATATTTCCGTTAAATTTGGCGGCGGCAATCGCTACGGCCTGATTGGCGCCAACGGCTGCGGTAAATCCACCCTGATGAAAATCCTGGGGGACGACCTGGTGCCCAGCGGCGGCCATGTCAGCCTTGACCCGAATGAACGCCTGGGCAAGCTGCGCCAGGATCAGTTTGCCTTTGAACAGTATACCGTGCTTGATACCGTCATCATGGGCCATGCCGAGCTCTGGGCGGTGAAAGAAGAGCGCGACGCCATCTACGCCATGGCCGAGATGAGCGAGCAGCAGGGCTATCGGGTTGCCGATCTCGAAGTCCTGTACGGCGAGATGGATGGTTATACCGCCGAGGCGCGCGCCGGTGAGCTTCTGTTGGGCGTCGGCATTCCTCTTGAGCAGCATTACGGTCCGATGAGCGAAGTGGCGCCTGGCTGGAAACTGCGCGTGCTGCTGGCGCAGGCGCTGTTCGCCAATCCGGATATTCTGCTGCTTGACGAACCTACCAATAACCTGGATATCAATACCATCCGCTGGCTGGAGCAGGTATTGAACGAGCGCAACAGCACCATGGTCATTATTTCCCATGACCGGCACTTCCTGAATATGGTCTGTACCCATATGGCGGATTTGGATTACGGTGAACTGCGCATCTATCCCGGCAATTACGACGATTATATGACCGCGTCCACCCAGGCGCGCGAACAGCTGATGTCCGGCAATGCCAAGAAAAAGGCGCAGATTGCCGAATTGCAGTCCTTTGTCAGCCGCTTTAGCGCCAATGCGTCCAAATCACGCCAGGCAACCTCCCGCGCCCGCCAGATTGAAAAAATCAAGCTGGACGAGGTGAAGGTGTCCAGTCGCCAGAATCCATTTATCCGCTTCGAGCAGGATAAAAAATTGTTCCGCAACGCCCTGGAAGTACAGCAGCTGACCCAGGGTTATGACGGCCAGCCGCCTCTGTTCAGTAAAATAAACCTGATGCTGGAGGTGGGCGAAAAGATGGCGGTGCTCGGTCCCAACGGCATCGGTAAAACCACCCTGCTGAAAAGCCTGGTGGGCGAGCTGCCGCCGGTGAGCGGCACCATCAAGTGGTCCGAGAACGTCAGCATCGGTTATTATGCCCAGGATCATTCCAGCGAATTCACCGAAAACATTAACGTGTTTGACTGGATGAGCCAATGGAAACAGCCCAGCGACGACGAACAGGCGGTGCGCAGCATCCTTGGCCGGTTGCTGTTCAGCCAGGACGATATCAATAAACCGGTCAGCGTCTTATCCGGCGGCGAAAAGGGCCGCATGATGTTCGGCAAGCTGATGATGGAAAAACCCAATATCCTGCTGATGGACGAACCTACCAACCATTTGGATATGGAATCCATTGAGTCGCTGAACTCGGCGCTGGAACTGTACCAGGGGACGCTGATATTTGTGTCCCATGACCGCGAATTCGTCAGTTCGCTGGCGACGCGCATCTTGGAATTAACGCCGGAAAAAGCGATAGATTTCAGCGGTAACTATGAAGATTACCTGCGCAGCCAGGGTTTAAACTAAGCTGATGACGGTTTAAACGCCGTTTTAAGCGCCGGCCCTGGTTGCGCGGGGCCGTTCCATTTCTCCTATTGCCGCGCAGTGTTCGCCGGAGCAACGCCGCCCGCGCCAAACGCGATTTCCCTCTCAGCCGGGCGACGCCGTCCCACACACGGCGCAATGCGGATCCCGCGGCAGCACCATCTCCCGAAACTGCAGCGTCATGGCGTCATACATGACCAGCCGGCCGGCCGGCGGCTTGCCGAACCCTGTCAGCAGCTTGATAGTCTCCATGGCCTGCAACGAGCCGATAATGCCCACCAACGGCGCCATCACGCCGGATTCCGCGCAGGTGAGGCTGCCTGCGCCGAACAATCGGCTCAGGCAGCGATAGCAGGGTTCGCCGGGCTGGTAGGTAAAGACGCTGATTTGCCCCTCCATACGGATCGCCGCACCGGACACCAGCGGCGTCTGGCGGGCAAAACACAGCCGGTTGAGCTGCTCGCGCGTCGTTACGTTATCGGTGCAATCCACCACGACGTCATGCTGCGCGATAAGCTCGGTCAGCGACTCGTCGTCCAGGGCGGCGTTGCGCGTGGCGATAGTGACATGGGGGTTAACCGACGCCAGGGCAAGGGCGGCGGAATCGACTTTAGCCATGCCGATGCGCCGATCGTCGTGCAGTATCTGGCGTTGCAGATTGGACAGCGCCACAATGTCGAAATCCAGCAGGGTGAGCCGTCCTATGCCCGCGGCAGTGAGATACAGCGCCGCGGCGCAGCCCAGCCCGCCCAGGCCCACCACCAGCGCACCCGCGTTTTTCAGCCGTTCCTGGCCGTCAAAATCAAAGCCGCGCAGCATGATTTGCCGGTTGTAGCGCAGCATTTCCGCATGAGTTAATTCGTCCGCCACGGTCCGGCCCTATGATAACAACAGATGATTAAAGGGTTCGATATCCACCCATTCGCCCACGGCCACGTCATCCTGCTCGGCCGGCAGCACGATAAAACAGTTGGCGGCGCTGAAGGAGCTGAAAACATGGGATCCCTGCGCGCCGGTGCCGGCGACCTCGATATCGCCGCGGGGCGTGGTATGGAACACGCCGCGCTGAAAATCCATCCGGCCGGGCGTTTTTTTAAGCCGCGTCAGCGTTCTGGCGCGCAGCCGGGCGGGTAACCGCCAGTGCGCCCGCCCGGCGAGCCTGGCTATCAGCGGCTGCACCAACTGGTAAAACGTCACCGCCGCCGACACCGGATTGCCCGGCAGGCCGCAGAACCAGGCGTGCTCCAGACGGCCGAAGGCAAAGGGTTTGCCGGGTTTCATCGCCAGTTTCCAGAAGCTGATTTCACCCAGTTCTTCAAGGATAGTTTTGGTATAGTCCGCTTCACCCACCGACACGCCGCCGCTGGTAATCACCAGGTCGGCCCGGCTGTCCGCCTGGCGGAATGCGTCGCGCAGGGCCTGGGCGTCATCGGCGATAATGCCCAGATCGATAACCTCGCAGCCCAGCTGGCGCAGCATCAGGCGTACGGCGAACCTATTGGTGTCGTGGATTTGCCCGGCGGCCAGGGGCGCCCCTATGGGCTGTAATTCGTCGCCAGTGGAAAACAGCGCCACCCGTGGCCGTCGCACCACGTTGATGTCCGCTATGCCCAGCGACGCCAGCAGCGGCAGCTCGCTCACCCCCAATGCGCGACCGGCGGACAGGACCTGGTCACCCAGGCGGATATCGTCGCCGATACGGCGAATATTCTGTCCCGGTTTTACCGGGGCGGTAAAACACACCCCATCGCCGGATAATTCGGCCTGCTCTTGCATTATTACCGCCTCCGTCCCGGGGGGAACGGGCGCGCCGGTCATGATGCGCACCACGCTCCCCGGCGGCCAATCGGCCGCGAAGGGCTTGCCGGCAAACGCTTTACCGGCTACCGGCAGCGGCGCGCCGGCGGCGACATCGGCCAGGCGCACCGCATACCCGTCCATGGCGGAATTATCAAACGGGGGAACGTTTACCGGGGAAATTACCGCGGCGGCGGTGATGCGCCCGGCGGCGTCGGTCAGCGCCAGCGTTTCGCGTCCGGCGAGCGGCCCGACCCGGGAAAGCATTTTTTCCAGCGCCTGTTCAAGCGTAAGCAGGGACGAATTCAAGGATGCCATATCAACTCCTGTAGCGTCGGCCGTTAATCCAGCGGCCGGAAGGGCAAGTATGCCGTGGCTTATTATGCCAGAAAACCTATGCCAAAAAATAAGGCGGGGAAGTAAATGCGCAAGGGATTGGCTTTGCCGCTTTTTAGCTAAGCTTAAGCGGCGATTTTACCTAACGAAAGGCCATTATTGTTGATGCCGTCAATAGTGACATTTCCGCTTTACACTGGCGGGCTGGGTTAATATAGTCAAAAATAATAACTAAATAGTTCTATGTCACATTTATTTAATTAACAACTAAAGATTGTCCGGGGCCTTCGCTGCTTCGCCAGCCGGACGCCCCGTCCCTTGACCACCGATTGCAGGGTACGTTATTTGATGAGCAAAGCAGTCATAGTTATCCATGGCGGCGCCGGCGCCATTGCGCGCCAGGCCATGAGCACCGAGAAAGAACAGCACTATCGCCAGGCGCTGGCCGGTATCGTCGAGCGCGGACAGGCTATCCTGGCGGCGGGCGGCGCCGCCCTCGACGCGGTGACCGAGGCTGTGCGCCTGCTTGAGGAGTGCCCTTTGTTCAACGCCGGCAAGGGCGCGGTGTTTACCCACCAGGGCGGTCATGAGCTCGATGCCAGCATTATGGACGGCCACACGCTTGCCGCCGGCGCCGTATGCGGCGTGACCCATATTCGTAATCCCATCCTCGCCGCCCGCGCGGTGATGGAGCACAGTGCGCATGTGATGTTTACCGGCGATGGCGCGGAAGCCTTTGCGTTTGCCCGCGGCCTGGAGCGGGTGGAACCGGCATTTTATTATACCGCCGAACGCTACGCCCAACTGCAGCGCGCCCTGGCCGATGACGCCGGCGCCATTCTCGATCATGATGCCCCGTCCGGCGGCGATCCCCTGGATCCGGACCGAAAATTCGGCACCGTGGGCGCGGTGGCCTGCGATAGTCTCGGCCATCTGGCGGCGGCCACCTCCACCGGCGGCATGACCAACAAACAGACCGGCCGGGTGGGGGACTCGCCGATTATCGGCGCCGGATGCTATGCCGATAACGCCACCGCCGCCATCTCCTGTACCGGCAGCGGTGAAGTGTTTATGCGCGGCGTGGCCGCTTATGACGTGAGCGCGCGCATGGCGTACGGCGGACTGTCGCTCCAGGAGGCCGCCGGACAGGTGATTTTCGATAAGATTCTGGCCCTTGGCGGCTCCGGCGGGCTGATTGCGGTGGATGCCGCGGGCAACGTGGCGTTGCCATTCAATAGCGAAGGCATGTACCGCGGCGTCGGTTATGTCGGCGCTACGCCCGATATCGGCATCTACCGCTGATGGCCGATCCTATGGCAACAGGACGCCACCCGAATCCGTCACCGGCGGCAGCGCCCGGTTTACCGGAGGAACAGGTATTGTCGGTGCGTGACCTGAGCGTGCATTTTTCCCATGAAGGCCAGCGCATCGAGGCAGTGCGGCGTATTTCATTTACCATCAACCGCGGCGAGACCCTGGCGATTGTCGGCGAGTCCGGCTCCGGAAAGTCGGTCACCGCCTTATCGATTATGCGGCTGGTGGAGCTGGGCGGCGGCCGGGTGGACAGCGGCGTCATGCTGTTTCGTCGCCGTGGCGGCGAGGTGCTTGATCTGGCCCGGGCCGGCCAATCCACGTTGCGGGGCCTGCGCGGCGCCGATATGGCGATGATTTTCCAGGAGCCGATGACGTCGCTGAATCCGGTGTTTCCGGTGGGCGAGCAGATAGCCGAATCCATCCGCCTGCATCAGGGCAAAGACCATCGCAGCGCCCGGCAGGAGGCGCTGCACATGCTGGATTTGGTGCGCATTCCCAACGCCGCAAGCATGCTCGATCGCTATCCCCATCAACTCTCCGGCGGCATGCGCCAGCGGGTGATGATTGCCATGGCGCTGTCGTGCAAGCCGGCGCTGCTGATTGCCGATGAGCCCACCACCGCCCTGGATGTGACTATCCAGGCGCAAATCCTGCAGTTGATCCGCACCCTGCAGCGTGAAATGCAAATGGGGGTGATGTTTATCACCCATGATATGGGCGTGGTGGCCGAAATGGCCGACCGGGTGCTGGTGATGTATCAGGGCAATGATGTGGAGTCGGCCCCGGTCGACACGCTATTTGCCCACCCCCGTCACCGCTATACCCAGGCTTTGCTGGCGGCGGTGCCGAAGCTGGGTTCGATGGCCGACAGCGATTTCCCGGCGAAATTTCCGCTGCTCAACCCACAGGACGCCGCGCCTGCGGATATCGAGGCCGCGGCCAGGGCGCCTGATTCTCCCGCGCTAAGCGCGGCCAGGGGGCAAGATACCGTGCCGCCGAGCGCCGCGCCGATTTTGCAGGTCAAGGATTTGGTCACCGGTTTTGATATCCGCGGCGGTATTTTCAACCGTGTCCGGCGCCGGGTGCACGCGGTGGAAAAAGTCAGTTTCTCCCTGTATCCCGGCGAAACCCTGGCGCTGGTGGGCGAATCCGGCTGCGGAAAATCCACGACAGGCCGCTCGCTGCTGCGCCTGGTGGAGAGCCAGAGCGGCGATATTATTTTCAACGGCCGGTCGATTACCGCGCTCACGGGACATGAATTGCAGCATCTGCGCCGCGATATCCAGTTTATTTTCCAGGATCCGTACGCCTCGCTCGATCCTAGGCTCACCGTCGGTTATTCGATTATGGAACCGCTGCTGGTGCACGGTGTAGCGCAGGGCCAGGAAGCGCAACGGCGGGTGGAAACGTTACTGACGCGGGTAGGGCTGCTGCCCGAACACGCCCAGCGTTATCCCCACGAGTTTTCCGGCGGCCAGCGCCAGCGTATCTGTATCGCCAGGGCGCTGGCGCTTAATCCTAAGGTGGTGGTGGCCGATGAATCGGTCTCGGCGCTGGATGTCTCGATACAGGCGCAGATCATTAACCTGATGCTCGATTTGCAACGTGAATTCGGCATTGCCTTTTTGTTTATCTCCCACGATATGGCCGTGGTGGAGCGGGTCAGCCATCGGGTGGCGGTCATGTATCTGGGGCAAATCGTCGAGATCGGACCCCGTCGCCAGGTTTTTGCCAACCCGCAGCATCCTTATACCCGCAAATTAATGTCGGCGGTGCCTGTTCCCGATCCCACGCGCCGCCGGCCGGAACATGCTTTACTGGTAGATGAGATTCCCAGCCCCGTCAGGGCGCTGGGAGATGAACCAATCGTTGCGCCGTTGGTTAAGGTCGGGGAGGGGCACTATGTGGCCCGTCATCCGATCGGCGGCGCCTACTGACAGGGATATTCTTGGAGAGTGCAACCTTATGATAAAAAACACGGTTAAGCGTAATATGCTTATCGCCTCGGCGGTGATGGGCGCGTGGGTATCGGTACCGGCCTGGGCGGCCAAGGACGCGGTGATCGCGGTGGGTTCCAACTTTACCAGCCTGGACCCGTATGACGCCAATGATACCCTGTCGCAGGCGGTGGCCAAGTCGTTCTACCAGGGGCTGTTTGGCTTCGATAAGGATATGAAGCAGGTTAACGTATTGGCGGAAAGTTATCAGGCCAGCGCCGACGGCCTCACCTATACCATCAAGCTGCATAAAGGCGTGAAGTTCCAGGACGGCACTGATTTTAATGCCGAAGCGGTCAAGGTGAACCTGGATCGCGCCAGCAATCCGGACAACCATCTCAAGCGCTACAATCTGTTCAAAATGATCGACAAGACCGAGGTGGTCGACCCGTTAACGGTAAAAATCACGCTGAAAACGCCGTTCTCGCCGTTTATCAATAATTTGTCCCATCCGGCGGCGGCGATGATTTCCCCCGCGGCGCTGCAAAAATACGGCAAGGAAATCGGCTTTCATCCGGTGGGCACCGGCCCATACGAATTTGAGGTGTGGAACCAGACCGATTTTGTCAAAGTGAAGCGTTTTGACGGCTACTGGCAAAAAGACGCCGCCAAGCTCGACAGCATCACCTGGCGACCGGTGGTGGACAACAATACCCGCGCGGCGATGCTGCAAACCGGCGAAGCCAATTTTGCCTTCCCGGTCCCTTACGAACAGGCGGCCTTACTGGCAAAAAGCACGAAGCTGGATGTGGTGTCGGCGCCCTCCATCCTGCAGCGCTATATCAGCCTGAATGTAACGCAAAAGCCGTTTGACGACGTCAGGGTGCGCCAAGCCGTGAACTACGCCATTAATAAAGACGCGCTGATCAAAGTCGCCTATGCCGGTTATGCCGTGCCCGCCGAGGGGCCGCTGCCCGCAGGCATTGATTATGCGGTTAAATACAAACCCTGGCCCTACGATCCGGCCAAGGCGCGCGAACTGCTGAAGGAAGCCGGTTATCCGGACGGGTTCACCACCACCCTATGGTCATCGCACAATACCAGCACCTTCCAGAAGGCGCTGCAGTTTACCCAGCAACAGCTGGCCCAGGTGGGGATTAAAACCACCGTTACCGCCATGGATGCCGGCCAGCGCGCGGCCCAGGTCGAGGCCAAAGGGGTGAACGAAACCGGCGTGCGCATGTTCTATACCGGCTGGTCCGCGTCCACCGGCGAGGCCGACTGGGCCCTGACGCCGCTGTTCGCCAGCACCTCCGCGCCGCCTGCCATCTTCAATACCGCCTTTTACAGTAATCCGCAGGTGGATAAAGATTTGACCGAGGCGCTGAAAACCACCGACCGCGCCGAGAAAACCCGGTTGTATAAAGACGCGCAGGATAAAATCTGGGCTGACGCACCCTGGGTATTCCTGCTGACGGAAAAAATGCTGTACGCGCGCAGCAAGAATCTGACCGGTTTTTATGTCATGCCGGACAGTTCATTTGATTTCACCCACGCTGATATGAAATAACCCGGCAGAATGCTGAATTATTTTATTAAGCGCTTATTGGGGCTGATCCCGACCCTGCTGATCGTCGCGGTGCTGGTGTTCCTGTTTGTCCACCTGCTGCCGGGCGATCCGGCCAGGCTGGCGGCGGGGCCGAACGCCGATGCCTCGGTGGTGGCGCTGGTGCGCCAGGATTTGGGGCTGGACCGGCCCTTGCCGGAGCAGTTTGTCCATTTTATCTCCAATGCCGTGCGTGGCAATTTCGGCACCTCGCTGGTGTCGAAACGGCCGGTCAGCGCCGAGATAAGCTCGCGGTTTATGCCCACATTCTGGCTGACCGTCGCCAGTATGGCGTGGGCGGTGATTCTGGGCATGGCGCTGGGCATCGTTTCGGCGGTATGGCGTAACCGCTGGCCGGACCGCATCGGCATGACGCTTGCGGTCTCGGGGATTTCTTTTCCCGCCTTTGCGCTGGGCATGCTGCTGATGCAGGTATTTTCCGTCGGTCTGGGCTGGCTGCCCACCGTGGGCGCGGACACGCCGCGGCATTATATCCTGCCCGCCATTACTCTCGGCGCGGCGGTGGCATCCATCATGGCGCGTTTTACCCGCGCCTCTTTTGTCGAGGTGATGCAGGAAGACTATATGCGCACCGCCCGGGCCAAGGGCGTGGGCGAATTCTGGGTGGTGGTAAAACATGGCCTGCGCAACGCTATGATTCCGGTGGTGACCATGATGGGCCTGCAGTTTGGTTTTCTGCTGGGCGGTTCGATCGTGGTGGAGGCGGTATTTAACTGGCCGGGACTGGGACGTTTGCTGGTGGATTCGGTGGAGATGCGCGATTATCCGGTGATACAGGCCGAGGTACTGCTGTTTTCGCTGGAATTTATCATTATTAATTTACTGGTGGACATGTTATATGCGGCAATCAATCCGTCTATCCGGTATCAGTAAGGACCGGCGATGAAATTCTGGCGACGAAACGCCGCCCTGGCGGCGATGCCGGTGCTTAATCCTCATCGCGTGCGCACGCCGTGGAGCGAGTTCTGGCGGCGCTTTAAACAGCAGCCGCTGGCGCTGGCGGCCGGGGTATTTGTGCTGCTGCTGATAATCAGCGCGTTATTGGCGCCCTGGCTGGCGCCGTTTGACGCGGAAAACTTTTTTGATTATGACCGGCTTAACGAAGGGCCGTCGGCCATGCACTGGCTGGGGGTGGATTCCCTGGGGCGCGATATTTTCAGCCGTATCCTGATGGGCACGCGCATTTCGCTGGCGGCGGGCTTTTTTTCCGTCTTGCTCGGCATGGTCATCGGCACGGTGATGGGCCTGGTGGCCGGGTTTTATGAAGGCTGGTGGGACCGGCTGATTATGCGGATCTGCGACGTGCTGTTTGCCTTTCCGGGTATTTTGCTGGCTATCGCCGTGGTGGCGATTATGGGCAGCGGCATGGCGAATGTGATTATCGCCGTGGCGATTTTCAGCATTCCGGCGTTTGCCAGGCTGGTGCGCGGCAATACGCTGGTGCTCAAGCACCAGACCTTTATTGAATCGGCGCGCAGTATCGGCGCGTCGGACCGCACCATCCTGCTGCGCCATATTCTGCCGGGGACGATGTCTTCCATCGTGGTGTATTTTACCATGCGTATCGGCACCTCGATTATCACCGCCGCCAGTTTGTCATTTCTGGGGCTGGGCGCGCAGCCGCCGATGCCTGAATGGGGGGCGATGCTAAATGAGGCGCGGGCGGATATGGTGACGGCGCCGCATATTGCCATTTTCCCGAGCCTGGCGATTTTTTTGACGGTGCTGGCGTTTAATTTGCTGGGGGATGGGTTGAGGGATGCGCTGGATCCGAAGTTAAAGAATTAAGGAGAAGGGTGCCCCTGAGGGAATGTGCTTGCGTTTTTGGGCGTGGGGGAGGCATTGATTGATTTTACCAAATTGGGATGTTTGCGGGTCAGGCAGCGATTTCGCTTCCCGGAGTGGGATGTCTGCGGGTGAGGTGGGGACTTCGCTTGCCGGCGTGGGGTGGTTGTCAACGGGTGAGGCGGGGATTTCGCTTGCCGGAGTGGGATGTCTGCGGGTGAGGTGGGGACTTCGCTTGCCGCGGGCGGCGGTGTTTTATGTTGCCCCGTGCGGGCAAGCGACGAGGGGCCGGCAGTAGCCCCGGCCCCCTCGACCCCCGGGCTACCGGCAGATCGCACGCCGCTGCGCGGTGCCTTCCGTCCCGGCTCCCGCCCTGCGGCCCGCACGGCACGCGCTCCCGGCGCGGGCCTAAGCTCTCGCCGCATCCCTGCGGCTCGTCCGGTCGTGAACCGTGCCGTCAGCGTGCTTGATGCCGGTCCAACGTCAACGTCAAAATCAACGACCAAGTCAAAATCAAAGTAAAAATCAAAGTGAAGGTGAAGGTCAAAAGCAGGTGGCAATAGAAAATGGCACTATCTATAGCAAGAGCCAGTGCCAAAAATAAATGCCATTGGCAGAAGCGACAGTCAATGATAAAAGCAACTGCCACGGACCATTACCCGCAGTGCCAATCCTTCCCTATTTCCCATCCCAGGCATCGATTCTCTCCTCCCTGATCTTCACCTTGCCCTCATCATTCACCTTAAAGTAATCCTGCGCCATGCCCCCCTCCCAATCGCCATAGCTGGGATTGGGCAGCACAATATATTTGCGCCCGAATTCCTCCTGGTGACGGTTAACAAAATCCCGCCGTTGGGTATTCAGTTTATGATAGGTCTCGCCGCTGAAATCATTCAGGTTATCGCCGACATACACCACGATATCATAGCCCTGTTTTTCCACCGCCGCGAAGCGCTCAACCTTATTGGAGCTGCCGCCGGTAGGTTTCAGCAATACTGTTTGCGGGCTGACGTCGGCAAAACCCAACGCCTTGAGATTATCCACCGTGGCGGTGTAGTCAGCCTGCGCGCGGTTGGAGACATAAAAAATACGACCGCCGTGCTCCAGCACATAGTGGGAGAACGCCACCGCGCCCGGCAGCGCCTTGGCCTCGCGCGCCTGGTTCCATTTGCTCCAGGTAGCGTCGGTAAAGGGCTGGTGATGCTTGATCTGCCAGCCGGCATAGGCGCTGTTATCGATCATGGTTTCATCCAGATCCACCACCACCGCCTTCTTCAGGCCGGGGCGGGCCTTGGCTTGGATAAATGCCGTTTCGGCGGTATTAAAAGCCTGGTAGGACAGGGCGCTGATTTCGCCCGATTGCTGCATCCAGTTAACGGCAAATACCGTTTGTTCCGTGAGCTTTTGCTGTGCCGTCTCAGGCGCGGCGGCTTGCTGATGAGGAGCGCAGCCGCTTAGCAGCAGGCTGAGGGTCAAAGCGGCGAACCCGCATTTTACAGTATGCATTGTTTCTCCTTGTCGTATCCCGAAACTGTCTATAGCTCGACCCATCGAAGCGGGTAATTTCAGTGTTGTCTGGCAGGGGGTATCAATTTTCAAGATAACTTAGTTATTTATAAATTAATAACATGCATTTTATTAATTATGAAACTAAAAACATCGTGCGATTGGACACGAGAACCACGCGAGGGAATAACGGTAATGTCAGTAAGTGTAAATCCGGCGGTGATTTATCGCGCAACCGGCGGGTCATTTCTACGCTTAAGGGGAACGATAAAATGGAGAGAACACCATGCGTTGGATAACACCTCTGCTGCTGTTGGCCGGCCTGGCGTTTTTCAGCGGCCGGGTCATGGCGGCGGAACTTCAGGTCACCCAATTGCTCACGGGTATGGATCACCCCTGGTCCCTGGCATTTTTGCCGCGGGACGGCGGTATGTTGATTACCGAACGACCGGGACGGCTACGCTACTGGCAGCCCGGCCAGCCCCTTTCGGCCCCCATCGCCGGCGTGCCAAAGGTCTACGCCCACGGCCAGGGCGGGCTGTTCGATGTGGTCCTGGCCCCGGATTTTGCACAGTCGCGGCGCATTTATCTTAGCTATGCCGAAGCGGGCAAAGACGACGCGGGGACGGCGGTCGGGTATGGCCGTTTATCGGAAAATAATCTGCAACTGACCGATTTTAAAGTGATTTTCCGCCAGCAGCCCAAACTGTCCAGCGGCGAGCATTTTGGCGGACGGCTGGTATTTGACCGGCAAGGATTTCTGTTTATCAGCCTGGGCGAAAATAATCGCCGCCCCACGGCGCAGGATATGACCAAACACCAGGGCAAAATCGTCCGTTTAACCGCCGATGGCGAAATACCGCCGGATAATCCTTTTGTCCACGACGATAATGCCCGTCCGGAAATCTGGTCCCTGGGGCATCGCAATCCGCAGGGAATGGCATTAAATCCCTGGACCGGCGTCATCTGGGAGAATGAACACGGCCCTCAGGGGGGCGATGAAGTGAATATCATCACCAAAGGCGCTAACTTTGGCTGGCCGATCGCCACTTACGGCATTAACTACTCGGGTTTGAAAATCCCCGAAGCGCAGGGCGGTGTGGTCGCGGGCACGGTGCAACCCGCCTGGTATTGGCAAAAATCGCCGGCGATAAGCGGTATGGCGTTCTATAACGCCGATCGATTTCCGCAGTGGAAGAACTCGCTGTTTATCGGCGCATTAAAACAACAGGCGTTAATCAGACTGACGCTAAAGGGAGACGTTGTGAAGTCTGAACAACGCTTGCTGGAAGACCGCCATGAGCGCATCCGCGATGTGCGCGTGGGACCCGACGGCTTCGTCTACGCGCTCACCGACGAGCGGGACGGTAAATTGCTCAGGCTTGGGCTGGAATAACCACCGGCCTGATAGCCGATGGCTGCGGTATTTGAACAGCGTAACGCACGCATGACGGGCAACGGCCGCCACGGGGATCGGGCGCTTCCGCCCGGGCCCGCATCGCGTCATCATGCCGGTCGGCAGGCCCGGGTTAGCTCAGCGGCAGCATGACCCGCGTCTTGAAGGCATGACGGGAAGAAATGGCGTCATACCAGGTTTGCAGATGGGTACGTGGTTTGCGCTCGATATCAAGCGTAAACCAGTTATACGCCAGGCATCCGATGGGAATGTCGCCGATGCCGAATTTTTCCCCGGAAAAATAGGGGTGTTTTTCCAGAGCGGTTTCAGCGATATCCAATAATTCCTCGCATCGTTTAATGCCGTTTTCTATCAATTGTTTATCACGCTTGGCCGGTGGCGTGCGGATAAGATTGATATACACCGGCTGTAACGCCGGCGACAGGCTGGATAACGTCCAGTCCATCCATTTTTCAGAGGCGGCGCGTACCGCCGCATCCGCTAATAGCCACTGGTCCTGGCCGAATTTTGCCGCCATATAGCGTACGATGGTATTGGATTCCCAGAGCACCAAATCGTTATCATCATCCTGCAGGCAGGGCACCAGGCCGTTGGGATTTAACGCCAGGAACAGCGGATCCTTGTTTTTACCGTATTCGCCGCCAGCCGGTATTACGTTGAACGCCAGTTCAAGTTCCGCGGCGCACCACAGTACTTTTTTCACGTTCACTGAATTCTCACGACCCCAGATTGTCAACATTGCGCCTTCTCCGTTATATTTTTCTAAATAGTTGGGCAATCTTCAGCGTGGCCTAACAGGGGGTTATGCCGTAAAAAAACCGGTTTACCTGCTCCGCCTTTTATCGCCGTATTAAGCCTGATTTTAGCGCATAAAAAGAAAATGAGCTTTTCCCGGACATATCTTCATGGTTTAACCGGTCTTCATAAATTATAACCTGTAAACTATTGCGCTAATTGATAATTATCTAAACATGCATCTTTAAACGATATTTTGTTTCAAAAAAAAATAGCGCGGCAAGAATCCGCGATGTCCGCCTGGGAATTATGCTTTAATCATGGGTTTTACGGCCATTGGCCGGGTCCATTCATTTAGGGAAAGGTATCGTTATGATAGTGATAAAAATCGTGCGCGCGGTTTTATCCGTAGGGCTGTTTGCCCTGGGGTTGCAATTGGCCCAGGCGAACAGCGATCCAAAAACCATTGTCTTCGGCGTCGCGCCGGGTCCTTATGGGGATATGGTGAAGCAGGCCATCAAGCCTGAGCTGGTAAAGAAAGGCTATACGGTGGAGGTGCGGGAGTTCAGCGACTATGTGCAGCCGAATATGGCATTGGCCAACGGCAGTATTGACGCCAATCTTTTCCAGCATACGCTGTATCTGGAAAAGTTTGCCGCCGACAAAAACCTTAAGGTGAGTAAACTTATCACCGTGCCCACCGCCAGCATGGGTTTCTATTCGCATAAAATCACCGCTATCCGCGAGCTCAAGAAGGGCGATATCATCACGCTATCAAATGATCCCACCAACCTGGCGCGCGGCCTGCGTTTTCTGGAAAAACTGGGTCTGATTAAAATCAAGGCGGATATCGACCCCACTAAAGCCTCCGAACGCGATATCGCCCTGAATCCGCGCGGCCTGGTATTCAAGCCGCTGGAGGCCGCCCAGTTGCCGCGCACCCTAGACAGCGCCAGCGGCGCGCTGGTCAACGGCAACTTTGCCATTGCCGCGGGCCTGAAGATGTCATCGGCCCTGGCGCTGGAAACGCTGGATGAAAATCTGAAAAATGTCATTGCGGTACGCACCGACGATTTGGATAAACCTTTTGTCAAAGACATCAAGGCCGCGGTGGAATCGCCGGCGTATGCTGCGGTGATTAACCAACCCGGCTCGATGTTCAGCCAATTCCAGAAACCCGAATGGATGCAGGCCGCCCCCCAGGTTAAACCCTGACCAAGCCCCTGCCGGCACTCTTGTCCGGCAGGCGGTTTTCCGCTTTGGATGTGATTTTGGAGTATGCGGATAATGATTCAGTTAGACCATATCAGCGTGGATTTCCCACAGGGAAAGCAACCGGGCGCCCGTGCGGTGGACGACGTCAGCCTGCGGATTAAACGCGGTGAAATCTACGGTATCGTCGGCGCCAGCGGGGCGGGCAAAAGCACGCTGCTGCGCACCATCAACCTGCTCCAGCGGCCAAGCGCCGGCGAAGTTATCGTTAACGACGTCCGGGTCAGCGCGCTTTCCGGCGGCGCGCTGCGCCGGCAACGGCAAAAAATCGGCATGATTTTCCAGCATTTTAACCTGATGCATACGCGCACGGTGGCGGCGAACGTCGCCTTCAGTCTGCGTGCGGCCGGCAAATCCTCCGGTGATATCGCCCGGCGGGTACCGGAAATCCTGGCGCTGGTGGGCCTGGCCGATAAGGCGGCGGCCTTCCCGGCACAGCTTAGCGGCGGGCAAAAACAGCGGGTCGGCATCGCACGCGCCATCGCTAACCAGCCTGAGGTGTTGCTGTGTGACGAGCCGACCTCGGCGCTGGATCTGGAAACATCGGCATCAATACTGACGCTGCTTAAGGAAATCAATGTCCGCCTCGGCATTACCATTGTATTGATTTCCCATGAAATGACGGTCATCAAGACCATCTGCGACCGCGTGGCGGTGATGACCGGGGGGAAAGTGGTGGAGGAAGGGGCGGTTTTTGACATTTTCGCCACGCCCCGGCACGAATTTACCCGGCAACTGGTTTCGCATACCTTTAATCTGGAGCTGCCGCCCCGCTTAATGCAGGATTTACGCGGTACCCTGTTGAAAATATTGTTTGTCGGCGCCTCCGCCGAGCAGCCGGTGCTGTCGGATGTCGCCACGCGTTTCGGCGTGTCGGTGAATATCCTGCACGGAAAAATTGAGTATATCGGCTACCGCGCGTTGGGCGTGCTGGTGGCGCTGTTAACCCATCCCACCAGGTCGGAACAGGTTGCCCTGGCGGTCGCCTATATCCAGGAAAATACCGCGCGCGTGGAGGTGCTGCATGGCTGATTTATGGCTCGATCTTTTTGCCGCGTTTGGCGAAACCTTCCAGATGGTAGGGATCGCCACGCTGTTTGCCATTATCGGCGGCCTGCCGCTGGGCTTTCTCATCTATGTCACCGACCGCCATCTGTTCTGGCAAAACCGCGCCCTCTATCTTAGCGGCACGGTGCTGGTAAATATCATCCGTTCGATACCCTTTGTCATCCTGCTGGTGCTGCTGCTGCCGTTAACGCAATTGTTGCTGGGCAACACCATCGGGCCCATCGCCGCGGCCGTGCCGTTATCCGTGGCGGCCATCGCGTTTTATGCCCGTCTGGTGGATGGCGCGCTGCGCGAAGTGGATCCCGGCATTGTCGAGGCTGCCGAAGCCTTTGGCGCCAGCCCGATGCGCATCATCTGCACGGTGTTATTACCGGAGGCGCTGGCGGGTCTATTACGCGGGTTGACCATCACCCTGGTCAGCCTTATCGGCTATTCCGCCATGGCGGGGATTGTCGGCGGCGGCGGGGTGGGCGATCTGGCCATCCGTTTTGGTTATTACCGCTACGAAACCAACGTCATGATAATTACCGTGGTGGCGCTGGTTATTTTAGTCCAGATAGTCCAGGTGTTGGGCGACGCCTTGGCACAACGCGCCGACCGGCGCAGTAAACGCTAAACCGCCGCCCGCCGTCAGGCGGCGGTAAGATAAAAAAATGTAAAAAGAGCTGAAAATTGATCGCCGTTGCGGCAAAGTTGAACTGTTTCGCATAGACTTGATGTGTTTGCACGGCTGACAAACCAGCACACAAATTTAAAACGGGTATGATGATCAGGAACATCGCTATGTTTATGGTTTTGCCCATCATCCCAAGGTATGGCTTTGTCATCAAACTCTGTTGGGATCTCTACCGTGAGTAACGCGGTTACCATTGTTGAAGGGATACTCTGGCCACGCCATGAAGAATGACATTTTTCCACAAAAAAAAACCACCCTGACCCTGGGCGCACTGCTGGTGCTGGCCCTCATCCCCGCAGCCCGGGCCGATACGCCGCCCGCCGCGCCGGAAGTAAACGCCAAGGCGTTTATCCTGATGGATTATCAAAGCGGCAAAGTGCTGGCGGAGTCAAATGCCGATCTGCGTCTCGACCCCGCCAGCCTGACAAAAATCATGTCCAGCTATGTGATTGGGCAGTCCCTGAAGGCCAAAAAAATCACGGAGCAGGATAAAGTCACCATCGGCAAGGATGCCTGGGCCACGGGTAACCCCGTACTGCGCGGATCGTCGCTGATGTTCCTGAAGCCCGGAGAGCAGGTCTCCGTGGCGGATCTGAACAACGGGGTGGTGATCCAGTCGGGCAACGATGCCAGTATCGCCCTCGCGGATTATGTCGCCGGCAGTCAGGATGCGTTTGTCAGCCTGATGAACAAATATGTCGACGTCATGGGATTGAAAAATACCCATTTCCTCACCGTGCATGGCCTGGATGCCGAAGGGCAATACAGCACCGCGCGGGATATGGCGATCATCAGCCAGGCGCTGATTCGGGATGTCCCGGACGAATATGCCCTGCATAAACAAAAAGAATTCACCTATAACAAGATTAAACAACTCAACCGCAACCGGCTGTTATGGAACAGCAATCTCACCGTGGACGGCATCAAGACCGGTTATACCGATGGCGCGGGCCATAACCTGGTGGCGTCGGCTATCACCCCTGGCGGCATGCGGCTGATTTCGGTGGTGCTGGGCGCGCCCACCGACGGGGTGCGTTTTCGCGAGAGCGAAAAAATCCTCACCTGGGGCTTCAATTTTTATGAAACGCTGACGCTGATTCCCGCCGGCAAACCCTTTACCCGCCAGCGGGTCTGGTTCGGCGATCGCAGTGAGGTGGACTTGGGCGTGGCGCAGGATGCGTCTGTTACCTTGCCTAAAGGCCAGATGAAAAACCTGAAGGCGTCATTTACCCTGGCGTCTCCTCATCTTGAGGCGCCGCTGGCTCGCCACCAGGTGGTAGGAACCATTGATTTTCAACTGGACGGCAAGGTTGTCGAACAACGCCCGCTTGTGGTGCTCGATGAAGTGCAGAAAGGCGGCTTTTTCCGCAACATCTGGGATTGGATCCTACAGACCATACACGGCTGGTTTGGCAAATAGGCCGTCTCGTCTTCCGTTATTATGATGCCTCCCAGCGGGAGGCATTATCCCACCTTATTCCAGCAGCTTATACAGAATCGCCGACAGCGCGATAAAGCCTATGGCCCAAACAAAATAATTGCTGGCCGCGCCGCGATAGCGGGCCATGGCCGGCACCTTGGCTATGGCATACATGGGCAGCAGAAAAAGCAGCATGGCGATAATCGGGCCGCCCAGCATTTCAATAATACCCAGGATGCTGGGGTTGATGGTCGCCACCAGCCAGGTCGACGCCAGCATAAACAGCCCCGTCAGCCGGTGCAGTGTAACCTCATGGACGGTTCTGCCCGGCTTGCGCAGCGCCTTATCCAGCAGGCTGATAAAGCCCTCGCTGGCGCCGAGGTAATGGCCGAGGAAGGATTTGGTTATCGCGACAAACGCCACGACCGGCGCCAAAAAACCGATAAAGGGATTGTTGAAGTGATTGGCCAGGAAGGACAGGATGGAGATATTTTGCGTTTTGGCGTGCGCCAGGTCCTGGGGCGAGAGGCTAAGGACGCAGCTGAAAACGAAAAACATCACCGTCAGCACCATCAGGATGTTGCTGTATAATAAAATGCGCGAGCATTTTTGCTCGGCGTTATCGCCGTATTCCTTTTTTTTCGACATGGCGAAGGCGGAAATGATGGGTGAATGGTTAAACGAGAATACCAGCACCGGCACCGCCAGCCACAGGGTATGCCATAACCCGCCGTTTCCTGTGCCGCGAAGCGGCAGGGCGGTATGGAAAATGTCGGTGCTCCAGTGGGGCATCAGGAACGCGCCCAGGAACAACAGCACCGCGACAAAGGGAAATACCAGCATACTCATGACCTTGACGATAATCTCTTTACCCAGGCGGATGACGGTCATCAGGCCCATGATCAAGATCAACGACAGCAGCGCGCGCGGCGGCGCGGTAAGGTGCAATTGATGGGTAATAAAACTGTCGACGGTATTGGTGATGGCGACGCCGTAGACCAGCAGAATGGGGTAAATGGCAAAAAAATAAAGCAGGGTAATCACCTGGCCCGCCCGGGCGCCGAAGTGTTGCTCAATCACGTCGGTAATATCCCGGCACGCGCCGTCGCCCGACAACACCAGGCGGCATAAAGCGCGATGGGCGAAAAAGGTCATGGGGAACGCAATCAGCGCCATGATGATCAGCGGCACCAGGCCCCCGATACCCGCATTGATGGGCAAAAACAGCACCCCGGCGCCGATAGCCGTGCCATAAAGCCCCATCATCCAGACAGCATCCGTTTTGCTCCAGGATGCCGACGCGGTCCGATGGGCCAGTGTTTCCGTGGTGGCTTGAGTTGTATCCATTATATCTCCAAAAAACAAAGCGGAACGAATAATATATAAACTGCAAAGGCTTATTACATAGCCGCTTTTATTGCAATAGCAGTTACGAAAAACAGTAAGAGCGAGTCATCAGGTAAATAATATTGGGTGGTGAGATCAGATGGACATAATATAGAATTTGTTCGGGATATTCATGCGCTATGTTGATTTTTTTGATCTAAGTCGATTATTTAATGGTGCAGTACGGGTCAGGTTAATGCGTAATAATAATAACTCCTGCTATAATATTTGTAATGGTTCATTAACGTTAAAGTTATCTAACGCTTTAATATAATAATATTTTTTGGCATCGGCGGCGTTTTTTTCGACCTGCCGCCGTCATGAGATTAATGCCTGCCCAATAGCCTGCACCCCTATAACGCTATTATGCGGCCAAGCACCTAATGTCGGCATTTATTATTGCTGTTATTATGAATTATCTTTTAATTAATTTACTGTAATTGAATTAGTCATTTTTCGTGGAATAATAGGGGATAATACGGCCCCGGCCCAACGACCAGACTAAAAAATCGCTGCCCGGCCTGCAGGTGGCGGCGTCAGCGCAGGGGCGCAGAGGTGCAGGTTGTACCGGGGAAACCGCCGCTCGATGCGCCAGGCAACCGTTATGACCGGGGGAATAGCGGACAATAAAAAACCCGAAAGTCTTGAACCTAATAGGCGGGACGATCGGGCTCCTCAATTTGGGGACATCAAAGAAAAGCAGTGGCACATATTCAGACTGCGGCCATAAGCGAAAGTTCTGCGTTAGATCAAAAAAATCTCATTTCCGACCGGCGCCATGAGCGCCGGGCTTATGCGTCGGCGCCCGCGCCGTACGGCAGCAGCCGGCAACGCGTACGGCCGGCGCGGCGCGCGCGGCCGGTGGCTGCTGTTTATGTAAAAAAATTAATGTAAGAGGGCGGCGTGTCATCATAAGAAAAAACTGAAATTTTCATTTTATTGCCACGCCGCCATGGATAGAAAAGGTCTGATGGTGGCAAAAAGCGTTTCAGCGCCGCGCCCTGGGCAAAAAAAGAAATTATTTTATTTACCGTAAAAAAAGTCAGGCTAATGACAAGGTTGGAAGATTATCATCGGTATTATATGTCCATCGGGGTGTGATTGTTCTCTCACAATGAATAACAAAATTTCATTCTTGCGTAACAAATCAGCCACCTTAATAAGCATGGGCCATAACTTTATTGTTACCAGCAACTGTTTGATAATTATGAGATTATCAAGTATATTCATTAGAATAAAATCTTAGAATACACAATTATTGCCGCCAGGTAAGCGTCCCGGGATTTGACGGTTACCGGACGTTCGCCTTTGGCGCCGTTTTTCCCTCGACGCCGGGAAAATATACGTCATTTTATCGCGGTAAACATTTTCTGCCGATGACCGGCGGCCGGGGATGATCTGGGCGGCATTCATCACCGGGAAATCGCGTTTTTTTCTAGGGCGTTTTGATCACAGCGTGAATTATGGGAGGCAAAAATGGCGCTCTACCGGCATTGGGCTGGAACCATAAGCAGTGCTGTACTGTTCGGCGTAATCTTTGCCAGCCAGGTCAGCGGCTTCGAAGTGATGAAGACCGGGGATCACGGTGCGGCATTTGGCCTGCTGCTGTTTTTACTGCCCGGCATCGTCGGCAGCCTGCTGTTGCATGAGAATAAAATCATCAATCCGATAGTGGGCGCCCTGATCGCTTCGCCTTTTTGCCTGCTGCTGTTTTACCTCGGACATGGTTTATCCATCAGCCTGTGGTATCAGCTTGCCTACACGTTAAGCGCGGTATTCTGGTGCGCCTGCGGCGCGCTGGGGTGTTACTTTGCCGGCGTGATATACAAAGGGGCGGCGCATTGACGGCGGCATAAAAGAATAAAGCCAGCCCGGGCTGGCTTCCATGGCAGTGATGCAGTGATAAAGCAGTGCGGATTATTGCTGGTAAAGGCTGAGGTTTTCTTTCGCGTAAGCTTCAAAATCAGTGCAGCCGCCGATATGAACCTGATCGACGAAGATTTGCGGCACGGTTTCCACGGGTTTGCCGACGGTTTTCGACAGGTCGGCCTTGGATATGCCTTCCGCATGGATATCGACATAACGGAAAGAGAAGTCATCCCGTTCAGCGGTCAGTTTTTCAGCCAGCTCTTTAGCGCGCACACAATAAGGACAGCCCGGACGTCCAAAAATGACAGCAAACATATACACTCCTTAACGCATAAAAGAAAAACGAAACGAATCTTTGCACTCGGTTATGCTTTTCGCTGACAGCTACTATGCCTGTGACCTGCGTCAAAAAAAAGCAGAAAATACCTTTTAGTCCAATGCATCCCGCCTATCTGTTTCATGCGCGAGCAAACCGTCCCGGGACGCTAAACTTTTCTCGACCCGCGCCTGCGGGCGGATTATTATGAGCCGGTCCACTATGATCAATCTGGGTAAACCGTGAAAATAGCCATTTTATCCCGGGACGGCACCCTGTTTTCCTGCAGGCGACTGCGGGAAGCGGCCGAATCCCGACGTCATAGCGTGGATATCATCGATCCGCTCTCCTGCTATATGAACATCAATTGCGACGCGCCTGCCATTCATTACCGCGGCAATCGCCTGGCGCATTACGATGCGGTTATCCCGCGTATCGGCACCGCCATCACCTTTTACGGCACCGCGGTCTTGCGCCAGTTTGAAATGCTGGGTAGCTATGCGCTCAACGGTTCTTCGGCCATTACCCGCGCCAGGGATAAACTGCATTCCCTTCAACTGCTGGCAAAAGAGGGCATCGATCTGCCGGTGACGGGCTTTGCCGATTCCCCGGACGATACCGGCGATCTGATTGCCATGGTGGGCGGGGCGCCCCTGGTGGTGAAGCTGGTGGAAGGCACTCAGGGCATCGGCGTGGTGCTGGCTGAAACATCCCAGGCCGCCAAGAGTGTTATCGACGCCTTTCGCGGCTTGAAGGCGCAGTTTCTGGTGCAGGAATATATTCAGGAGGCGAAAGGCTGCGATATCCGGTGCCTGGTGGTGGGCAACCGGGTGGTGGCGGCTATCGAACGCCAGGCCGAAGCGGGAGATTTCCGCTCCAATCTTCATCGGGGCGGTTCGGCCCGCAAAATTGTCATTACCCCCCGGGAGAGGGCGGTGGCCATCAAGGCGGTTAGCACTTTGGGGCTTGATGTGGCCGGCGTCGATATCCTGCGGGCGCGGCGCGGGCCCTTGGTGATGGAGGTCAATGCCTCGCCGGGCCTGGAAGGGGTGGAAACCGCCACCGGCACCGATATTGCCGGAATGATGATTGAATACATCGAACAGCACGGCCAGAAAATGTTAAAACCGGGCAATACCTTGTAAATCCACCGTACCCGCGGCAAAAAGGGCATTTTCAGATTTTGTCCCGGGGGGCGGACATTGGTCTGACCTATGGTGATTAATGAGAAAGCTATCTATTAAAAATCAATATGATGTTGTTTGCCGCGCAATAGCGCGCCGCGCGCCGCTACGCCCGGATAACCGGCCGGGCCGACTGTTAAAATAATTTCCTGCGTTTGTCCATGGCACCTTTGACGATTATTCCGTAAGCTATGCCCCGTTTCGCATTTTTCATTTAGAGGTTGGCCTTCATGGATTCACTTGTTGTCCCGGATCTGGACATCCTTAGACGCTGGCTGGAAAAGCTCAGCCTGACGTTTTTCGAGTGTGACTCCTGCCAGGCGTTGCATCTGCCGCATATGCAAAATTTTGACGGTATCTTCGATGCCAAAGTTGATTTGGTCGATAACGTCATTTTATTTTCCGCCCTGGCGGAGGTGCGTCCCACCGCGCTGATAGCGCTGGTGGGGGATTTAAGTCAGATAAATGCCAGTTCGCTGATGGTGAAGGCCTTTATCGATATTCAGGACGATAACTTGCCCAAGCTGGTGGCGTGCCAGGCGTTAAGCATTGAGGTGGGCGTGACCTTTGGTCAGTTTAAACATTTTATGCAGCAGTCCGAAGAACAGATTTCCATGCTGATTCTGGAAGCGCGTGCCAATGATTTGCTGTTTATTGACGGCGAAGAACAGCCCGCCGACGCCAAAAATACCCTTCCGGTTATCCATTGATCTGCCGCCTGCCGCAGGCGGCGTGCCCTCCCGGTACCTTCCCATCATTTATGCTGTCGTTGCGCCCGCGCGAGCGCAGATCCTTTGTCATTTATGCGTCCAATACCAGATTTGTTCACTAATTAGTGAATAATTAATCGATTAAAGCCATTTTTTTTGCGGATCGCTGGCGTCGCAGTGGCGCTGCGGTTATGCTTGCGATGCTGCGCGTGATCCGTCGGACAACCGTTTTCATAACGTTATCTCCCCGCGCGCGTCCGCGGGGGATCGGCTATTCACGGTGCCGCCAACAGCCGCTGCGCTTATTTAAGCACTGTATACCGGCGACGTTATACAGAAATATCTTTTATTGACCGGGATTTGGAGGAAGCAACGGATGTTCACCCAACGTAAAAAATGGTTGTCGGGTATAGTTGCCGGCCTGCTGATGGCTGCGTCCGTCACCGCATCAGGTGCGGAACAAAAAACGCTGCATGTCTATAATTGGTCGGATTATATTGCGCCGAACACCGTGCCGGATTTTGAAAAACAAACCGGCATAAAAGTCATCTATGATGTTTTCGACTCCAATGAAGTATTGGAGGGTAAACTGATGGCCGGCAGTACCGGCTTTGACGTGGTGGTACCTTCCGCCAGTTTCCTGGAGCGACAGTTAACCGCCGGGGTATTCCAGCCTTTGGATAAAAGTAAACTGCCGAATTATAAAAATCTGGATCCGGAATTATTGAAACTTATCAGCCAGCACGATCCTGATAACAAATATGCCATTCCCTATATGTGGGCTACCACCGGCATTGCCTATAACGTCGATAAGGTCAAAGCCATCCTGGGCGCGGACGCGCCGGTAAACAGCTGGGATCTGGTGTTAAAACCGGAAAACCTGGCGAAGCTGAAAAGCTGCGGCGTTTCATTCCTTGATGCGCCCTCGGAGATATTCGCCACCGTCCTCAATTACCTGGGCAAGGATCCGAACAGCGCCAACGCCGCGGATTATACCGGGCCGGCCACCGATCTGCTGTTAAAGCTGCGCCCCAGCATCCGTTATTTCCATTCCTCGCAATATATCAACGATTTGGCAAATGGGGACATTTGCGTTGCCATCGGCTGGGCCGGCGACGTGATGCAGGCGGCAAATCGCGCGAAGGAAGCGAAGAACGGCGTTCATATCGCCTATAGTATTCCTAAGGAAGGCGCGCTGGCGTTTTTTGACGTGCTGGCGATTCCGGCCGACGCCAAAAATACCGACGAGGCCTATCAGTTCCTTAATTTTCTGATGGACCCCCAGGTTATTGCCCAGGTCAGCAATCAGATATTCTATGCCAACGGCAATAAAGCGGCCACGCCGCTGGTCAATGAAGAGGTGCGCAATAATCCCGGCATTTATCCGCCGCCCGAGGTGCGCGCTAAATTATTTAGCCTTAAAGTTCAGCCGCCGCAAATAGACCGGGTTATCACCCGTGCCTGGACCAAGGTAAAAAGCGGCAAGTAATCTGCCCGCCGCAGGGTTGACATTATGCTAACCAACAGGCGGTTTCATACCGCCTGTTATGCTATTTCAGAGACGGTAGACGATTAACGATTATCCGTTTCTTCTGTTCCGGAGAGTCATGTCAGTGAACGATGCCATACCCCGCCCACAGCCCAAAACCCAGAAAATGGTAACGCCATTGCTGGAGATTCGCAATTTGACCAAAACCTTCGACGGCCAGTCGGCGGTCGATGATGTCAGTTTAACGATCTATAAAGGGGAAATGTTTGCTTTATTGGGCGCGTCAGGCTGTGGTAAATCCACGCTGCTGCGGATGCTGGCGGGCTTTGAACAACCCACCCATGGCCAGATTGTGCTCGACGGCCAGGACCTGTCCCATATGCCGCCGTATCAACGGCCCATTAATATGATGTTCCAGTCCTATGCGCTGTTTCCGCATATGACGGTGGAACAGAATATTGCCTTCGGCTTGAAGCAGGATAAACTGCCGCGCGCCGAGATTAAGCAACGCGTGGCGGAGATGCTGGCGATGGTGCATATGCAGGAATTCGCCGCCCGCAAGCCCCATCAGCTTTCCGGCGGCCAGCGCCAGCGCGTGGCGCTGGCGCGCAGCTTGGCTAAACGGCCAAAGCTATTGCTGCTTGACGAACCGATGGGCGCGCTGGATAAAAAATTACGCGACCGCATGCAGCTGGAAGTGGTGGATATCCTGGAACGCGTCGGGGTGACCTGCGTGATGGTCACGCACGATCAGGAAGAGGCCATGACCATGGCCGGACGCATCGCCATTATGAACCGGGGCAAGTTTGTGCAAATCGGCGAGCCGGAAGAGATTTATGAGCATCCCAACAGCCGCTTCAGCGCCGAATTTATCGGTTCGGTCAATATGTTCGACGGCCTGCTGGTTGAGCGTCACGACGATGCGCTCATTATCCAAAGTCCCGGCCTGGTGCATCCGCTGCAGGTGAATTCCGATGTGTCGGTGGTTGACGGCGTGCCGGTGCATGTGGCGCTGCGGCCGGAAAAAATCATGCTGTGCGAGGAGGTGCCCGCGGACGGCTTTAACTTTGCCGTCGGCGAAGTGGTCAATATCGCCTATCTCGGCGATCTCTCCATTTACCATGTGCTGCTGCAAAGCGGCCAGACCATCAGCGCGCAGCTGCAAAATGCGCACCGTTACCGAAAAGGCACGCCGACCTGGGGGGATGAAGTGCGTCTCTGTTGGGATGCGGACAGCTGTGTTGTGCTGACGGTATAGGACAGGGGAACATCATGTCTGCATCTGACGAAAAATTACTGCCCCCGCCGGCCGTCGAGCGGGTCAACACCCCCCGCATCTTGACAAGGCTGCAGATGCGCCATGGGCGCAAGGCGGTGATTTTTCTGCCGTACCTGTGGCTGTTGCTGCTGTTTATGCTGCCGTTCCTGATTGTTTTCAAAATCAGCATGGCGGAGATGGCCCGGGCGATCCCGCCCTACACCGACCTGGTCAGCTGGCTCGACGGTAAGCTGGATATCTCGCTGAACCTGGCCAATTACCTGCAACTGCTGGACGATCCGCTGTATATCGAGGCGTATCTGCAATCACTGCAGGTCGCGGCCGTTTCCACCTTTTTCTGCCTGCTGATAGGCTACCCGATGGCCTGGGCGGTGGCCCACAGTAAACCCTCGACGCGCAATATCCTGCTGTTGCTGGTTATCCTGCCGTCGTGGACGTCATTTTTAATCCGGGTCTACGCCTGGATGGGGATCCTGAAAAACAACGGTATTCTCAATAACGTCCTGCTGTGGCTCGGCGTTATCGATCAGCCGCTGGTGATCCTGCATACCAATCTGGCGGTATATATCGGAGTGGTCTATGCCTATCTACCGTTTATGATCCTGCCCATTTATACCGCGCTGACACGGCTGGATTATTCCCTGGTGGAGGCATCGCTCGATCTCGGCGCCCGGCCGATGAAAACCTTTTTCCAGGTGATTGTTCCCCTGACCAAAGGCGGCATTATCGCCGGCTCGATGCTGGTGTTTATTCCGGCGGTGGGCGAATACGTGATTCCAGAGCTGCTCGGAGGCCCCGACAGCATCATGATCGGGCGCATTTTATGGCAGGAATTTTTCAATAACCGCGATTGGCCGGTGGCGTCCGCGGTAGCGGTTATCATGCTGCTGCTGCTGATTGTGCCGATTATGTGGTTCCATAAACATCAGAATAAAACCCTGGGGGATCGGGCATGAATACGCTACCTGTCGTGCGTTCGCCCTGGCGCATCGTGATTTTAATCACCGGGTTTACCTTTTTGTACGCCCCGATGCTGATGCTGGTCATCTACTCGTTTAACAGCTCGAAACTGGTCACGGTATGGGCCGGATGGTCGACGCAGTGGTATGGCGTCCTGGTCAATGACCAGGCGATGCTAAGCGCCGTGTCGCTCAGCCTGACGCTGGCGGCCGCCACCGCCACCATGGCGGTGATCCTGGGTACCCTGGCGGCGGTGGTGATCGTGCGTTTCGGCCGCTTTCGCGGCGCCAACGGATTCGCCTTTATGCTGACCGCGCCGCTGGTGATGCCGGATGTGATAACCGGCCTGTCGCTGCTGCTGCTGTTCGTGGCGCTGGGGCACGCCATCGGCTGGCCGGCGGAGCGCGGCATGTTCACCATCTGGCTGGCGCACGTGACGTTTTGTACCGCCTACGTGGCGGTGGTGGTCAATTCCAGGCTGCGCGAGCTGGATGCCTCCATCGAGGAAGCCGCGCTGGATCTGGGCGCCACGCCCATCAAGGTGTTTTTTATTATAACGCTGCCGATGATTGCCCCGGCCATAGTATCCGGCTGGCTGCTGGCCTTTACCCTGTCGCTCGATGATCTGGTGATCGCCAGTTTTGTCGCCGGTCCGGGGGCCACCACGTTGCCGATGCTGGTGTTCTCAAGCGTCAGGATGGGGGTAAATCCGGAAATCAATGCCCTGGCCACCATCATCCTGGGCGTGGTCGGCATTATCGGCCTGATCGCCTGGTGGCTGATGTCCCGCGCTGAAAAGCAACGCCTGCGGGATCGCCAGCGGGCGGCCCGTGGCTGATTGCGCAGATTACTGCTAGTCTTTATCCGTGTGCCGCTGTTTAATACGGCGTAATAACAAGGAGAAAGGCCATGTCGGACATCCTGAGGGATGGCAATACGGGCCCGCTGCATTGGCGTATGCTAAAGCGCGCCGCGGCGGAACGGACGCGCTGGCGCGGTAATGTGCCGGTGGCGGTATTGGTCGCCGGCAGCGCCATCGTCGCCACCCGCTGCCTGGGCATGCTGATGTTGACCAGCAACCTGGGTGTGGAGGGGGTGCGCAGTTTTATCGAGACCAGCAGCCGCTCGTGGGATTTGACGCTGCTGTTTCTGGCAAGCCTCACGGTGCTGTTCGTCGAGTTGCGCTGCGGATTTGCGGTGATGCGCGGTCATTCCTGGGCGCGCTGGTATTTTGCCGGGTGCCAGGGCCTGAGCGCCGGCTATTTGTTCCTGGCCACCTGGAATGGTTTTTATCCTGAAATGTTCGCGCTGCCGGGCGCCAGCGCCGCGGAGATCTCCGGCGAACTGCTGATGCATAAACTGCCGGATATGGTGATCGTGTTGCTGTTATTCGCGCCGATCTCCAGCCGGCGGTTTTTTAAACGCGGCCGGTGATTTTTACCTAAAACCGGTGGTACAATGCGCGCCCGTTTAACCGGCCAGAAAACCTATGCATTGCGAACTTTTCAGCGCGGATCGTTGCCATTCCTGCCAGTGGCTGGATAAACCCTATGCGCAGCAGTTGGCGGATAAACAGGCCGCCCTGGCCGGGTTATTGTCGGCCATGCCCGTGGCGCAGTGGCTGTCGCCGGTGGCTTCGCCGCCCGCGGCGTTTCGCAATAAAGCGAAAATGGTGGTAAGCGGCAGCGTAGAACGCCCGGTGCTGGGCATCATGGCGCGGGACGGAGAGCCGCTGGACCTCTGCGCCTGCCCGCTTTACCCCCCCACCTTCGCGCCGGTATTCGGCGTGCTTAAACACTTTATCGCCCGCGCCGGCCTGACGCCTTATCACGTGGCGCGCCGGCGCGGCGAGTTAAAATTCCTGCTGTTGACCGAAAGCCGACATGACGGCGGCATGATGCTGCGTTTCGTGCTGCGCTCGCAGGCCAAGCTGGACGCGCTGCGCGCCCAATTGCCCTGGCTGCGGGAGCGTGTGCCCCAGCTTCAGGTGATATCGGTGAATCTCCAGCCGGTGCATATGGCCATTCTTGAAGGTGAAACTGAAATCATCCTGACCGAGGATACCGCGCTGGCGGAACGGCTCAATGATGTGCCGCTGTTTATCCGCCCGCGCGGTTTTTTCCAGACCAACCCGTCGGTCGCCGCGCGCCTGTACGCCGCCGCCCGGCAGTGGGTTGGCGAGCTGGAAATCAGCAGCCTGTGGGATTTGTTTTGTGGGGTGGGGGGTTTTGGTTTGCACTGCGCGCGCCCGGATATGCGCCTGACCGGCATTGAAATCAGCGCCGAGGCGATAGCCAGCGCGCGCCAGTCGGCGCAGCTGATGGGGCTGACCCAGGTGATGTTCCAGGCGCTGGATTCCACCCAGTTCGCGCGCTCAAGGGCGGAGGTGCCGGATCTGGTGCTGGTCAACCCACCCCGGCGCGGCATTGGCGCGGATTTATGCCGCTATCTGGAGAGCATGGCGCCCCCGTATATTCTTTACTCCAGCTGCCAGGCGGAAAGCCTGGCCCGGGATCTGCAGGCCCTGCCGGCATACCGTATCGTCAAGGCGCAGTTATTTGATATGTTTGCGCATACCGCCCATTACGAGACGTTGGTTCTGCTGCAACGCATTCCCTCAGTTACGTCGTTCAAACCGTAACGCCCGATGCTCGATCAAACGCATCAGCAGGGTCAGCACGCCGTTAACGCACAGATAGATAATGCCTGCGGCGCCGAACACCATGACGTCGTAGGTGCGACCATACATTAACTGTCCATGGCCCATGATATCCATCAGGGTAATGGTGTAGGCCAGCGAGGTACTTTTAAACACCAGCACCACTTCATTGGAGTAGGACGATAGCGCCCGCTTGATGGCGAACGGCATCAATAAGCGCAGGGATTGCAGGCGCGACATGCCCAGCGCCGCGCATGACTGCCATTGTCCGGCGGGAATGGCGCGCATAGCGCCGGTAAAGAGCTGGGTGCTGTAGGCGGCGCTGTTAAGCGCCAGCGCCACCATGGCGCACAGCCATGGCTGCGAGACCAGCGCCCATAACCAGGGAATGGCGCGCAGGGCGGCGAATTGCCCGGGCCCGTAATAAATCAAAAATATCTGCACCAGCAGCGGCGTGCCGGTGAACAGGGTAATGTAGATTTTGATTAACGGCGTCAGCACCGGCGTCTTCAGGCTGATAACCAGGGTAAACAGCAGCGCCAGCAGCAAGGCTATGATGATGGCGCACAGCGTCAGCGTCAGGCTGGTGGGCAGCCCCTTCAGCAGTTCGGGCAGGTAGGCCAGCATCAGGAATCCCTCGTCTCGAAACGGGTGGAACGGCGCTCGAACGCCCGCAGGATGATCTGGCTGAACAGGGTGATGACCAGATACACCGCCGCCGCGACCAGGTACCAGGTAAACGGCTGCTGGGTGAAACTGACGATACTTTTGGTTTGCAGCATCAGGTCATTAACGCTTATCAACGACACCAGCGCGGTATCTTTCAACAGCACCAGCCATTGATTGCCCAGACCGGGCAGCGCATGGCGCCACATCTGCGGCATCACTAGGCGGAAAAAAACCGTGCTTTTTTTCATGCCCAGCGCCTGGCCCGACTCCCACTGTCCCTGCGGGATGGCTTTCAGCGCGCCGCGCAGCGTTTGCGAGGCATAGGCGGCATACAGCAACGCCAGGGCAATCACGCCGCAGACAAAGGGACTGACGTTAAAGTTATCAATCGGCAGGCGCACCGGTATACGCGCCGCAATCAGGTTGAGGCTAAAGCCGTCGGCAAGTATCACCAGCAGCTGCGAGGCGCCGAAATAAATAAACAGCACCACCAGAATTTCCGGCAGGCCGCGCAACAGCGTCACCACGGCGGTGCCGATAAGCCCCAGCCATCTCCAGCGGACAGATTCCCAGGCGGCAAAACACATCGCCAGAAACAGCCCGGCCACCAGCGCGCACAGCGCCAGGCCGACGGTGGTCCCGGCGGCGCTGGCTATGGGTTGAAGTTCATTCATGAAAGGCGATTACTGCTTAAACCATTTCTGGTAGATAGTCTGGTAGGTACCGTCTTGCTTGACTTTATCCAGCGCCGTATTGAACTGGTCGCGCAGCTCATTATTGTTCAGGCGCATGGCAATGCCCAGGCCGGTGCCGAAATAGGCTTTATCGGTGATTTTATCGCCGACGGTGGCCAGGTCGGCGTCTTTCTTCAGCCATTCATTGACCACGGCGGTATCGCCGAAGACGGCGTCCAAACGGCCGTTTTTCAAGTCCAGGATGGCGTTCTGATAGCTGTCGTAAGGCACGGCGGTGATTTCAGGATGTTTATCCAGCAGGAATTTCTGATGGGTGGAGCCGTTCTGCATGCCGACACGCTTATCTTTCAACGCGGCCAGATCGGCGAATTTGCCTTTTTGCGCCACGAAAATGGCGGAGTTTTCATAATAAGGCTGGCTGAACGTCACCTGCTGCAAACGGTCCGGCGTGATATCCATGCCTGAGATCACCGCGTCGAAACGACGGAATTTAAGGCTTGGGATCAGGCTGTCGAAAGCCTGGTTGGTAAAGGTGCATTCGGCTTGAAGCTGTTTGCAGAGCGCATTGGCCAAATCGATATCAAACCCCTGGATTTTGTTATTGGCATCAACAAATTCAAACGGAGGATAAGAGGCTTCCGTGGCGAAACGAATGGTCTGCGCCGCGGCGGCGGAAAACGTCATTCCGGCCAGCACTGCGGCAATAATCAATTTTTTCATTTTTTTATTCCAACAATTAATGCGACAAATAGTGAGCAAACGCCTCGGTGTGGGGGGTGGCGAAATGCGTGGCATCGCCTTGTTCCACAATGTGGCCGTTTTCCATATACACGATGCGACTGGCAGTCTTACGCGCTACCTCTACTTCATGCGTCACAATCACCTGCGTGATGCCGGTTTGGGCCAGTTCACGAATGATGCTGACGATTTGTGCGGTAATTTCCGGGTCCAGCGCCGCGGTCGGCTCATCAAACAGCAGCACCTGCGGTTCCATCATCAGCGCCCTGGCTATCGCGACCCGTTGCTGCTGGCCGCCGGATAAATGCAGGGGAAAACGATCGGAGAAATCGGTTAAACGCAGGCGATCGAGCAGCTTGTCCGCCCGTTCGTTGGCCACGGCGCGCGACAGGGCGAGCACCCGGCAGGGCGCCTCGATCAAATTCTGCCGCACGGTTAAATGCGGCCAGAGGTTGTATTGCTGGAATACCATGCCGACGTTTTGACGCAGTTCGCGAATGGCTTTCTCGCCGGGCGCCTGGATAAAATCGAAATGGTTGCCGGCGATCGACAACTGACCGGCGCGGGGCATCTCCAACAGGTTGAGTACCCGCAGTAAAGAACTTTTACCCGCCCCGCTGGGGCCGAGCAGCACCAGCGTTTCTCCCGCCGGGCAGTCAAGGGTGATATCAAACAGCGCCTGGGTGGCGCCGTAAAAACAGTCAATGCGGTTTAGTTGAATACTCATGCGAAGAAACTGAATAGCCATTAAGGCGGCAGATGTTAACGTCGACGGCCTGTCGATGCAATCCGCCGCGATTAAAATTTACATTTAGGGGCGTAATAATATCACGAACAGCACAAAACGTCATTCCTCCCCGCCGCATTGCCGCGATGTGCTGCATTTTATCCCAGCGGGCAGTGGACGCAGCGCCCGCTGGCGCCCGCGGCAGCAAGAACCGCTGGCTACATGCGATTAACGTTCTTCCAGCGTTTGGCGCAGGGTGCCGGCGGGATGGGGAGATAGCGTGCCAAGGTAGCGTACGTCGTCCAGCACCCAGCAGTTGCCTTCGCGGATCATCAGCACTTCATCCTGCCAGCGCACCGATTGGCCGTTGCTGCCCTGGCTGCGGGACAGGTCTACGCGCAGGGGGATATTTTTCGCATCGGTATTGAGGATACGCGAGGCGCTGTGAACCTCGGCCGTGGCGGGTCCGTCGGCCTGGCTGCTGAAGATATCCCCGGGCGGCAAGGCGGTAAGCTTGGCCTGCGCTTTACGATCCGTGGTCAGTACGTGGAACAACCGTTCGCTGAGGTAGGGGCGGTACTGCCCCAGCTGCGAGGCGCTGGGTTTGCCCTGCGGCTGCGCGATGCGCAGATTGTAGAACGCCTGCGCCACCGTATCCGGCCCGCCGTCGACGCAGGGCGCGCTGCGCGTGCCGATATCCTTAAACGCCGGATCGACCTGGGTGCATGCGGCAAGAATCAATGCCAGCGGCAAGAGGGCATAAAGCTTATTGTTCATTATTAACCTTCACGATAGAGGATGGCGATAGATCAGTACCATCGAGTATAATTAAAAATCAGATGGTTGTGTGAGGATCGGCACGTTTGGCTAAAGACGGGGACGCGCCAGGCCCGGTTAAGATGGCGCCTGGCGTTATTCTGGCGGGCAATGGGGTGGGATAGCGGTCTTAAAATCATTTTATCCCAAGGTATTGTGCGGGTGAATATCTTTATCATCCTTGGAGAATGCGCTTGCATTAAACTTCAAGTGGATGTTATTGCTCAATTTTTCCTGATATTTTTTTAATCTGCATTAATTCAGGGCAATCGGCGGGTATTTCATCATTTTTGCCGTCTTGCGGTGGCGCCTGTAAATCATCAATTTCTTTATTGATTAACGCGCCTGTAGCGGTTTTTAATCCTTGGTCTTGTCAAGACCGGAAAATCCCGAGCGCTGCTTTCGCGCCGAGGGGAAAGGATATTTATCAGCCGCGGCATGCGTTGCTGGCGACAGCGTTGAAAATAATTAAATCGTAAACAGGATAGCCGGCCCGATACCTGGCGTATATCATTTACAGCGCGTCACCGTCGGGTGATATGACTCAACAGGATTAGGTGCTTGATGGATATTGGCATGATGAGCAGCGGCGCGCCGGGCTGTCCGGCCGGCGGGCCGAAACCAACGATGCCATGGTGGGCCATGACCCTGTTAATCCTGTGCATCGCCGGCTGCCAGCAGGCAATAACACCGCCGGCCCATGAGGCGGCTTACCGGGTGGACGATTCACGGCGCGCGCATGGCGCGGATGAGCGGGTGCAGTTTTTAGTCATCCATTATACCGCCGAGGATTTTGCCGCGTCGCTGAGCACCCTGACCGCCGAGCAGGTCAGCGCCCACTATCTTATCCCGGCGGTGCCCGGCGGGGCGCCGGGCGTACCCACCGCGCTACGGCTGGTGGATGAGTCCCGTCGCGCCTGGCACGCGGGCGAAAGCTATTGGCGCGGACGCACGCATCTTAACGATACGTCGATTGGCATTGAAATCGAAAACCACGGGTACCGGCGTACCCTGACGGGCGCGCGCGCGACCCCCTATCCCCCGGCGCAAATCGCACTGGTCATTGCCCTGAGCCGCGATATCATCCGCCGGTATCATATCCTGCCAGGCAATGTCGTGGGGCACAGCGATATCGCCTGGCGGCGCAAACAGGATCCCGGCCCGTTATTCCCCTGGCGGCAATTGGCGGCGGCGGGCGTTGGCGTCTGGCCGGATACGCGGCGGGTAGAGCATTACCTGGCGGGGCGCGACCCCAACTCGCCGGCGGCGATGGCGGGCATAATGACCCGGATGGCGCAATACGGTTACGATGTAGCGCCGCAACTGCCGGCGGCGCTGCAGCAAAAAGCGCTGGCGGCGTTCCAGATGCATTTTCGCCCGCGGGATTTCCGCGGCGTGGCGGACGCGGAAACCGAGGCGATCCTGGATGCGTTACTGGAAATACACGCCGGTGAGCGGGGCGCCGGATAGCTGTGCCTGATGGCGCAGGAATTCCTCCCAGCAGCCCACCACCTTTTCCAGATCGGCGCGGCTGATATTTAAATGGGTGACCAGGCGGGTAACCGTGCCGGCGGCCACCACGATATCATGCTGTTTCATCCAGGGGCCGAGTTTGGCGGCCAATTCCGCCGGCTGGCGGATAAACAGCATATTGGTTTGCGCGCCCGGGGCCACGATCTCAACGCCCAATGCCGATAGCCGCTGTTCCAGCCAGCGGGCGTTATCATGATCCTCGCGCAGCCGCTGCACATTATGCTCAAGGGCGTAACGGCCCGCCGCCGCCAGGATCCCCGACTGACGCATCCCTCCGCCCACCATCTTGCGCCAGCGCCGGGCCTGGTGGATATAATCCGCGCCGCCGCACAGCAGCGAGCCCACCGGCGCACCCAGTCCTTTTGATAAGCAGATAGTCAGCGTATCGCAATATTGCGTGATTTCGCTGAGTGGGATCTGCAGCGCCGCCACGGCATTGAAAATGCGCGCCCCATCAATATGCAGCGCCAGACGGTGGTCGCGGGTAAACTGCCAGGCCTGCCGCAGGTATTCCTGCGGCAGCACTTTACCGTTATGGGTATTTTCCAGGCTTAACAGGCGCGTGCGGGCGAAATGAAAATCATCGGGTTTGATGGCCGCCGCCACCTTATCCAGCGGCAGGGTGCCGTCGGCGTCGGCGTCAAGCGGCTGTGGCTGGATACTGCCCAACACCGCCGCGCCGCCGGCTTCGAAGCGGTAATTATGCGCCTGCTGGCCGACGATGTACTCTTCCCCGCGCTGGCAATGCGTCAGCAAGGCCACCAGGTTGGCCTGGGTGCCGCTGGGGAAAAACAGCGCCGCGTCTTTGGCGCTGAGCCGGGCCCCGTCGGCTTCGAGCGACGCCACGGTGGGATCGTCGCCATAAACATCATCGCCAACCTCGGCTTCCGCCATCAGCCGGCGCATGGCGGCGCTTGGCAAGGTGACGGTATCACTGCGTAGATCAATCATGCTCACTCCGTTACGTTCTTGATACGGGCGTTAACACCTGTGCCCTAATGATGCCGCCGCCCGGCAAAGGGACCCTGATGCCGGGCGTATCATACCGGGCCCTAGCGCAGCCAGTTGGTTTTGGCCAATTCTACCACTTCATCGCCGCGGCCGTTAATGATGGCCCGCAGCATATACAGGCTGAAACCTTTTGCCTGTTCGAATTTAATCTGCGGCGGCATGGCCAGTTCTTCCTTGGCGGTAATCACATCCACCACCACGGGTCCGTCGGTGGCAAACGCCTCTTCCAGCGCGGCGTCAAGATCAGCGGATTTTTCCACCCGGATGCCCTTGATCCCGGCGGCGCGGGCGATGGCGGCAAAATCAGGGTTCTGCAGGTCGGTGCCGTCGGTCAGATAGCCGCCCGCCTTCATTTCCATGGCGACAAAGCCCAGCACGCTGTTGTTGAAAATCACGATCTTAACCGGCAGCTTCATCTGCGCCATGGATAAAAAATCGCCCATCAGCATGGTGAAGCCGCCGTCGCCGCACAGGGCGACCACCTGGCGCTTGGGATAGGCCGCCTGAGCGCCCAGGGCCTGCGGCATGGCATTAGCCATGGAGCCATGGTTAAAAGAGCCGATAAGCCGGCGCTGCCCGTTCATTTCCAGATAGCGTGCCGCCCATACGGTCGGCGTACCCACATCGCAGGTGAAGATGGCATCGCGGGCGGCCAGGCGGCTGACCTGCTGCGCCACGTACTGCGGATGGATAGGTTTATTGCCGTTGGGTTTGGCCAGGGCATCGAGATCCCCCCTGGTGGCGTGATAATGCTCCAGCGCCTGATCAAGATGATGGCGCCCGGTTTTCTCCGTCAAGCGCGGCAACAGTACCGCCAGCGTGGATTTGACATCGCCGACCAGCGCCATGTTCACCGCGCAATGGGCGCCCAGGCTGCCCGGATCGATATCAATCTGGATGATATTGGCGTTGGTGGGATAAAAGGCGCGATAGGGGAAACGGGTCCCCAGCAGGACCAGCGTATCGGCGTTCATCATGGCATGATAACCGGACGAGAAGCCAATCAGGCCGGTCATGCCGACATCATAGGGATTATCCCACTCCAAATGCTCCTTGCCGCGCAGCGCATGGACGATCGGCGCCTTGAGCAGTCCGGCCAGCCTGACCACTTCATCATGGGCGCCGGCGCAGCCGCAGCCGCACATCAGCGTGATATTTTCCGCCTGGTTCAGCACCGCGGCCAGTTTTTCCAATTCGCCCACCGGCGGGACGCTCAGGGACGGCTGCGGGGTATACCATGACGGCTGATAGTCTTCCGGCGCCGGTTTCAGCGCCACGTCCCCCGGCAGCACGATCACCGAGACGCCGCGGTTGAGAATGGCCTTGCGCATGGCGATGCCCAGCACCTGGGGCAGTTGTTCCGGATTGGAAATCAATTCGCAGTAATGGCTGCATTCGCGGAACAGTTCTTCCGGGTGGGTCTCCTGGAAGTAGCCGCTGCCGATTTCGCTGGAGGGAATATGGGCGGCAATCGCCAGCACCGGCACTTGGTTGCGGTGGCAGTCATACAACCCGTTGATCAAATGCAGGTTGCCCGGCCCGCAAGAGCCGGCGCACACCGCCAGCTGACCGGTGACATGGGCTTCCGCCCCGGCGGCGAAGGCCGCCACCTCTTCATGACGGGTGCCCATCCATTGAATAGTGCCCATGCGATTAAGGCTGTCGCTCAGGCCGTTAAGCGAATCGCCGGTGACGCCCCAGATACGTTTAACGCCGGCTTGCTCGAGGGTTTTGGCAATGGCTGCCGCAACGGTTTGTTTCATGGCTTTCCCCTTTAAAATGAGTCGGGACTAAGACAAAAAAAATCCCATGCCGGTAAAGCTTAGTCCTTTTAAACGGGGAAGTGCAGTGCCTGGCCGGTCAGGCGGAGAATAGCGCGATAAGAACCGGCGCCAGCAGGCTCAATAAAAAGCCGTGCACAATGGCCGCCGGCACCACTTCCAGGCCGCCGCTGCGTTGCAGCACCGGCAACGTGAAATCCATCGACGTGGCGCCGCACAGGCCCAGGGCGACGCTGCGGCTGCGGCGCATCAGTCCGGGAATCAGCATGATGGCCAGCAACTCGCGTATCAGATCGTTAAAAAATGCGGCGCTGCCCACCACCGGGCCAAAGGCATCGGTCATTAAAATGCCGGAAAGGGAATACCAGCCGAAAGCTGAGGCCATGGCCAGTCCGGTAAGCAGGGGCAACCCAAGGATCATTGCCGCGCCGGCGCCGCCGAGCATCGCGCTGGCAGCCACCACCAGGGCGATATTGGCGCCGCGCCGGTTCAGCAGTATCTGCCGTAGCGTCATGCCGCTGTTGCGCAACTGCATCCCCACCAGCAGCAGCAGCAGGATCAGGGCGAATTCGCTGGCGCGCGAGGCGACGCTGAGCCAGCGCCATTGGGTCAGGCCGATGGCAAATCCCGCCGCCACCACCAGGCAGAGCTTGAGCGAATCCATGGCCATGCGCAGCCGGGAGGGAGGCGTGTCCTGATGGGTGGGCGCCGGCCAGGGCGCGCGCTTCTCCAGCCACCACAGCGCGGCGCCGTTAACCGTCAGGATGCACAGGGCGCTGATGCCGGCATACCAGGCAATCAGCAACAGGTTGCTGGCCAGGTTATCTAAAAATGCCAGGCTGATGCCCATGAAGAACAGAATGATATAGACCATCGCGCTCAACAGGCGGTTGACGGCCCGCAGCACCCCTTGGCGCAGGCGTGGCAACAGGTAGCCGAGGAGTAAAGGAATGAGAATAATCAACAGGCCGGAATACATAGTGGGGTCACATCCTTTTGTGCGGCGGGGAAAGCTGCCTTAAACTAACCAAAACCGGGATAACTGTAAAGGCGGCGTGGGGCGATGGTGTCTTGCGCGGATGAACGTGATAAGTACGCACGGCGCTGCCGCCTGGGACCAGGCGGCAGCCGGCTAGTCCCTGGCGAAATGCGCGTTGATTTGTCGGGCAAGCTGGTCCAGCAGCTCATATCGGCGTCGGTATTCGGCGCGTTTTTTGCTGGGCACTGTTTCCAGAGGCTTGCGCGGGATGCTTAATGGCAGATGGAAATAACCCTGTTCGTCGCGTTGACCATTGAGGGATAGCCAGAAATTGTCGTAGTCAGCGTGCAGGAACCGCCTTTTTTTAGAAGAGTAACGCCGCGCCCGGTACATATGGCTATTATTGCCCACGGCGAGAATGCGCTGGATATCCAGGTTGGCCGCCAGCAGCATTACCGTCTCGAGCGCCAGCCGCTTGGGAAACAGGCCGTGGCAGGATTTTGTGGCGGCATGTATCGCCTCGTGGGCCACCTGCCGCCCCGCCCCCTGCAGGCCGCCGATAAAGAGCGTGGCACCCTGGCCGGGGGTAATGGCAAAGGTTATCTCGGCCAGCATGACATGGTGTTCATCGGTAAGCAGCACGGTGGCCTCGCCTTCGCGGTTTAAATGGTCCAGCGAGTCGAGGCGCAGGTAAAAACGCCGCCCGTCCCTGGCCGCAAGCTCCGCCAGGATGATGCCTGCGCCCGTCAGGTGTCCGTTGAGCAGGGACGGGGGGAGGTGCGCCTGGGTATAGGTGTAGTGAAACAGCAGGGCGTCCAGCCGTTGTTTACGGCGCATGTTCGCGGCGAGATAGGGGCGGTGCAGCTTACAGGGCAGCCCCGGCTGTGAGGCGAGCATCTGCGGCAACAGCGGGGATTGCGCCAGGTATGCCAGCCAGGGCGCGGAATACGCGAACGTGCAGAGATAGCGGAGCATGAACTTGCAGCGATAAACCGGGCGGGCCCAAGCCGCGCCCGGCATCAGCTTGCCGAAAAACAGGGCCAGCGCCAATTGCCAACCGGTTAATGAATCCGGTTTTTCCAGACTGGATACAAGCTGTGACATATCTGTATGACCTGGTTTAAAACAAAAGCCTATTTCAACAAGGCCTTGTTAAACGGTTGGTCAATATGGCGGGGGGATGAAGAAGAGATAATAACTTGTTTACCATATGTTTATGGTGCAGGGCTTGGACCGCAGGATATCGCGTCAGCCGGGGGTGAAATGGCGGGAGGAGGGAATCAGCGCGCGCGGGGAAAACTTAAGGCGATTTAGTGATTGCTACTGATATAATTATGCTTGCGTCTTAAAAGAAAAATGTTATACCTTGAGTATGCAGGGACCAGCTTGCGAAAAAAATGCCAGCGATTCACTGGCATTTCACTAGCATCCTTAGGCATTAATCGCGAGGCGCGTCATCAGGCAACAGTCTCGGTTTCAACAGGCACAATCAGACTCGCATGGTTCCCCTTGGGACCCTGATGAACGTCGAATCTGACCACTTGCCCGGCTTTGAGCGTGCGATAACCGTCCATTTGGATTGTTGAGTAATGCGCAAATATATCCTCGCCGCCGCTTTCAGGACAGATAAACCCAAAACCTTTGGCGTTATTGAACCATTTTACTTTACCCGTCTCCATGCTTCTACATCCCTCGCAACCGAATCTTATATGTGATGAGGATTGTTGACGTCGTAAGCCTGATTGGTCAAAACAGCAGCGGCTTACGCAAGTACACTCTAGAGGATAGGAAGCACAGGTCAAGAGGATGCTGGAGGAGTTGGCTGATGATATTACTAAACTTTGAAGCAGGTAACGATATTGACGCTTTTTTGACAAAATCTCAAGGCGCCGGTCGCGATCAAAATCCTATTATTGTTATAGGTTTTAGCAGGCGGCGGTTTTGAACATCTAATGGTAGACTGTTAACCATGATGGGGCTGCGCTCCGGGGTAGTCGGCGGTTGCAGCGGTATATCAAGAAAGAGCAACGTATTGACGGAAAGGCGATGGGTAACACAAGCGAAAGGCCAGGCGAACAGAATTTTGCCGAAGACCTATTGAAAGATGCGGTAAAACCCCCATCAATGTATAAAGTGATACTTATCAATGACGATTACACTCCGATGGAATTTGTCATTGACGTACTGCAAAAGTTCTTTTCTTATGATGTTGAACGTGCAACGCAACTGATGCTTACGGTTCATTATCACGGCAAGGCTATCTGCGGAGTCTACACCGCCGAAGTCGCCGAAACCAAAGCCGCTCATGTTAATCGTTATGCCCGGGAAAATGAGCATCCGTTGCTTTGTACGCTGGAAAAGGCCTGAACAGGCAATCAATTTGGGGAGGTGCCAATGCTCAATCAAGAACTGGAACTCAGTTTAAATATGGCTTTCGCCAGAGCGCGCGAGCACCGGCATGAGTTTATGACCGTGGAACATCTGCTGCTGGCATTGCTCAGCAACCCTTCTGCGCGGGAAGCGCTCGAGGCGTGCACGGTTGACCTGGTGGCGTTACGCCAGGAGCTCGAAGCATTCATCGAACAGACCACACCGACCTTACCGACCAGTGACGAAGAGCGCGATACGCAGCCTACGCTCAGCTTCCAGCGCGTATTGCAGCGCGCGGTGTTCCATGTCCAGTCATCAGGACGCAGTGAAGTCTCCGGCGCCAATGTCCTGGTTGCTATTTTTAGCGAACAGGAGTCCCAGGCGGCCTATCTGCTGCGTAAGCATGATGTCAGCCGGCTCGACATAGTGAATTTCATCTCCCACGGCACCCGTAAAGATGAAACGCAGGCACCCGGCCCTGAAAATCCGGTTAACGAAGAGCAGGCAGGCGGGGAGGAGCGTATGGAAAATTTCACTACCAATCTTAACCAACTCGCCCGGGTGGGCGGGATCGATCCCCTGATTGGCCGTGAGCGGGAGCTGGAACGTACCGTACAGGTATTATGCCGTCGCCGTAAAAACAACCCGCTGCTGGTGGGCGAATCCGGCGTCGGTAAAACGGCGATTGCGGAAGGCCTGGCCTGGCGCATCGTCCAGGGCGACGTGCCCGAGGTTATCGCCGACTGCACGATTTATTCACTCGATATCGGCTCGTTGCTGGCCGGCACGAAATACCGCGGCGACTTCGAGAAGCGCTTCAAGGCCCTGCTCAAGCAGCTTGAATCAGATAAAAACAGCATCCTGTTTATCGATGAGATCCACACCATCATCGGCGCCGGCGCCGCTTCGGGCGGTCAGGTCGATGCGGCTAACCTGATCAAACCGCTGCTTTCCAGCGGCAAGATCCGGGTCATGGGGTCCACCACCTACCAGGAATTCAGTAATATTTTCGAAAAGGATCGGGCGCTGGCGCGTCGCTTCCAGAAAATTGATATCACCGAACCGTCGGTGGAAGAGACCGTGCAGATCCTGACCGGGCTTAAGCCAAAATATGAGGCCCATCATGACGTGCGTTATACCGCCAAGGCGGTGCGCGCGGCGGTTGAGCTGGCGGTGAAATACATCAACGATCGCCATCTGCCCGACAAGGCCATTGATGTTATCGATGAGGCGGGCGCCCGCAGCCGGCTGATGCCGGTGAGCAAACGTAAAAAGACCGTTAACGTGGCGGATATCGAATCGGTGGTGGCGCGTATCGCGCGGATTCCGGAAAAAACCGTCTCCTCCAGCGATCGCGATGTGCTCAAGCACCTGAACGAACGCCTGAAGATGCTGGTGTTCGGACAGGATAAGGCCATCGAGGCGCTGACCGAAGCGATCAAGATGAGCCGCGCCGGGCTGGGCCAGGATCATAAGCCGGTAGGTTCCTTCCTGTTCGCGGGTCCGACCGGCGTGGGTAAAACCGAAGTCACGGTGCAACTGGCGAAAGCGCTTGATATCGAGCTGCTGCGCTTTGATATGTCCGAATATATGGAGCGTCATACGGTCAGCCGGCTGATCGGCGCGCCTCCGGGATATGTGGGCTACGACCAGGGCGGCCTGTTGACCGATGCGGTCCTCAAGCATCCGCACGCCGTGCTGCTGCTTGATGAAATCGAGAAAGCGCATCCGGACGTGTTCAATCTGCTGCTGCAGGTGATGGACAACGGTACGCTGACCGATAACAATGGCCGTAAGGCGGACTTCCGCAACGTTATAGTGGTGATGACCACCAATGCCGGGGTGCAGGAAACCACGCGCCAGTCTATCGGTATGATCCAGCAGGATAACAGTACGGATGCCATGGGCGAGATCAAGAAGATCTTTACCCCTGAATTCCGCAACCGCCTGGATAACGTGATTTGGTTTAATCACTTGTCGCCGGAAATCATCCAATTGGTGGTGGACAAGTTTATCGTGGAACTGCAGGCGCAGCTGGATGCCAAGGGCGTGTCGCTGGAAGTCAGCGATGAAGCCCGCGACTGGCTGTCCACCAAGGGCTATGACAAGTCCATGGGCGCGCGGCCGATGGCCAGGGTGATGCAGGAGAACCTGAAGAAGCCTCTGGCCAACGAACTGCTGTTCGGGTCGCTGGTCGATGGCGGTTCAGTCACCGTAGAGCTGAACAAGGACAAGAAAGAGCTGACCTACCATTTCCTCAGCGCGCAAAAACGCAAAGCGGAAGGCGTGGTCCACTAAACCCCGATCAGCGGGTAACGGGCAAGATAAAAAGGCGATGCGCTGCATCGCCTTTTTTTATTCCCCCAGCGGAGCGGCGGCGGACGAGGTCCGGCTGCGCGACAGGGGGCCGGGCCGTGTTCCGGCACCGGCAGGTATCATTATGGAGTATCAGGTCGGCGCGGATAAACGCCCGCACGGCGCATATCGGCGGTAAGGAAGCCTATCAGCGGCTACGGAAGACAATGCGGCCTTTGCTCAGGTCGTACGGGGTCAGCTCAACAGTGACTTTGTCGCCCGTCAGGATGCGGATATAGTTTTTGCGCATTTTACCGGAGATATGAGCGGTTACCACATGCCCGTTTTCCAATTCCACACGGAACATGGTGTTAGGCAATGTATCCAGTACCGTGCCTTGCATTTCAATATTGTCTTCTTTGGCCATCGAATCCTCTAGGTTTAAATACCATAGTTTTTAACCGGCAAGATAATGCCGAAAAACCCTCATTATGTAAAGAAGTGATGAAGAACGCCGCATTATTCACAACGATCGGGGTCGCTGTCTACGCTGCCGGCAGAGAGGGTTTGTGGTTGCCAGCAATGGGGTGCCAGCGTTAAAGGGTGTAACTGACTCAGCAGGGTCAGATAGTCGCGTCGCGGTATTTCCCGTGCGCCTAACGAGGCCGTGTGTGAGTTCAATACCTGACAGTCTATCAGTTTTCCCCCTTGTTGCCTAAAGAAACGGCAAAAAGTCAGCAACGCCGTCTTGGACGCGTTGTCCCGGCGGCTGAACATGGATTCGCCGCAGAACAGGGCGCCCTGCGCCACGCCGTACATACCGCCCACCAGTTCATCGCCCTGCCAGACTTCCACCGAGTGAGCCTGTCCCAGGGCATGCAGGCGGCGATAGGCCAAAACCACCTCGGGGCCAATCCAGGTGCCTTCTATGCCCCGTTCGGCGCAGGCGGCGATCACCTCGGCAAACGCCTGGTTGAGCGTAACGCGAAACGGGCTGTGCCTGAGAAAACGTTTCAGGCTGCGGCTGATATGGAATTCCTCCGGGAACAGCACCGCGCGGGGATCCGGCGACCACCACAAGATGGCATCCCCCGGCGAGTACCAGGGAAAAATGCCCAGTTGATAGGCGGCCAGCAGGCGCTCTGGGGAAAGATCCCCGCCGAAGGCCAACAGCCCGTTGGGTTCATGCAGCGCGGATGTCGGCGCGGGAAATCGTATTGAATCCGGAGAAAGCCGGTACAGTCGCATAGCGCTTATTTTTTATTCTCCTCAACCGTCCGCTTTAGCGATAATTATACGCCACCCGAAGAGTGATAACGAAAATACCGCCCCTTTTCCGCCATCAGCGTCGCATGGGAGCCTTGTTCAGCGATCCCGCCCCGATCCATGACATAAATTCTATCCATCATATCCAGGCCCTGCAGCCGATGGGTGATAATCACCAGGGTCTTGGCCCGGCCCAACTGATGCAACGCGTCCAATACACGCCGTTCGGTGGCGGCGTCCAGCCCTTCGGTCGGTTCGTCGAGCAGCAGCAGCGGCGCGTCGTGGAGCAGGGCGCGGGCGATGCCGAGCCGCCGCTGTTCACCACCGGATAACTGCCGTCCGCCTTCGCCCAGCCAGGCGTCGAGGCCTTGGTTTTCCAGGAGCTTGTCCAGCCCCAGAAGCGAAAGGATATGGGCCAGCCGCGCGTCGTCCGCCTGGGCCGCGCCCAACAGCAGATTGTCGCGCAGCGTGGCGTTGAAAATATGCACCCGCTGGGGCACCACGCTCATCATGGCGCGCAGCGCCGGTTCACTCCAGCGCGCCAGGGATTGACCGTTTAACAGAATTTGCCCGCGGTCCACGTCCCAGGCGCGGGTCAGCAATTGCAGCAGGGTGGATTTGCCGCTGCCGGTGTGGCCCAGGATGGCGATATGTTCTCCCGCGTTTATCCGCAACGACACCCCGGCAACCGCCGGCAGCGGCTGATCGGGATAACGGAAACCGACGGCGTCGAGGACCAGCGCGGCATCGCCGCCGGCCGCCGGTCCGTCGGCCGGGAAAACCACCGCCGGGTCGCGGCCGATGACGTCGGCGATACGTCCGGCCGAGGCGATAACCTGGCCGAGATGCTGAAAGGCGCCGGCTACCGGGCCAAGCGCTTCGAACGCCGCCAGCGTGGTAAACACGAACAACGCAATCAGCGCGCCGGGATGACTGTCGCCGCCGATGCCGGCGGCGGCAAGCCACAAAATCAAGGTGACCGCCATGCCGGTTATCAGCGTCAGCATCCCCTGCGCCAGGGCGGCCAGGTTGGCCTGCTGCCGCTGACGTTGCTGCCAGCGCCGTTCAGTCTCGTCCAATTGCCCGCGGTAGCGCGCGGCGGCGCCGTAAACCGTTAGTTCGGCATTGCCCTGCAGCCAGGTGGCCAGGTGCTGCCGGTAATCGGCGCGCAGCCGGGTCAGCGCTTCCCCCACCGGCTTCCCGGCCCGATAGAACAGCGGAGGGACGATCAGCAGCACCGCCAGCATGATTGCGCCCAATGTCAGGGCCAGGGAGGCGTCGAGCCAGCTTAGCCCCACGGTGACCACCAGAATCACCACAAAAGCGCTCAGCAGGGGCGAGAGGACGCGTAAATAGAGGTGATCCAGGGTATCGACATCCGCCACCAGGCGGTTAAGCAGCTCCGCCTGGCGAAAACCGGCCAGCGCGCCGGGGGAAAGCGGCAGGATTTTTTGAAAGGTGTAGATGCGCAAATGCTGCAAGACGCGGAAAGTGGCGTCATGGCTGACCACCCGTTCCGCCCAGCGGCCGGCGGTGCGGGTTATGGCTGCGCCGCGCACCCCGGCGGCCGGCAGCATATAGTTAAAGCTGTATAAGCCCGCCATGCCCGCCAGCGCCGAGCCGGCCAGGAACCAGCCGGACAGGCTGAGCAGGCCGATGCTGGCCAGCAGCGTGACGATGGCCAGGAGCATGCCCAGGGCAATCTGGCCGGCATGGCGGCGATACAGGGCCAGGAAGGGGAATAATACGCGCATAGTCAGAGTCCTCCGCGACGATAGGCCAGCAGGTCGGCAAAGGGGCCGGGTAAAGAGGCCAACTGCGCATAGCGTCCCTGCTGCACGATTTGGCCGTTGCCCATGACCCAGATATCATCGAAATCGCGGATATCCGCCAGTTGATGGGTGACCAGTATCGTGGTGTGCCGCCGGGATGCCCGGTCCAGCGCCGCCGTGACCAGCTTTTCGCTGTGGGCGTCCAGGCTGGCGGTCGGTTCGTCGAGCAGCATCAGCGCCGGGGATTGCAGCAGGGCGCGTCCCAGGGCGACACGCTGCGCCTGGCCGACGGACAGGCGCGCGGCATTGTCGCCAAGCACGGTATCCAGTCCCTGCGGCAGCAGCGGTAAAAATTCGCTGATATAGGCCTGCTCCACCGCCTGTTTTAGAACGGCGGCATCCGCGTCGGGCCGCCCGAGCAGGATATTATCCTTCAGCGTCGGCGCGGGCAGGAACGGGTCTTGGCTGATCCAGCTCAGTTGGCTGCGCCAATGCGACGGCGACAGGTCGCGCAGCTCATGGCCGTTAACGCGCAATGAACCCTGGTAGGGCAGGAATCCCAACAGCACATGTAACAGCGAACTTTTGCCGGCCCCGCTTTGCCCGACGATGGCCAATCGCCGGCCGGGTTCCAGCGTGAAATTCAGCGGGCCGGCCAGCGCCGTGCCGTCCGGCGCCATGATGACCAGTTGTTCGGCGCGCAGGCCGATGGGGCCCAGGACGGGCGCGGCGAGACCCGCGCCCTGCGACTGCACGTCGGTCTCGAGAAAGGCAACCAGCGATTCCGCCGCGCCCACCGCCTGGGCCTTGGCGTGGTAAAAAGCGCCTAAATCCCGCAGCGGCTGAAAAAACTCCGGCGCCAGTATCAAGACCAGGAAACCGGCGAACAAGGTGACGCCGGTGCCGTAGCTGCCGAAGTGAAGCTCGCCGAGATACGAAAAGCCAAAATACACCGCCACCACCGCAATGGAAATCGAGGCAAAAAATTCCAGCACACCGGAGGAAAGAAACGCCAGCCGCAGGACTTCCATGGTACGTAAACGGAAATCGTTGGTGGCGCGGCTGATATGCTCGGTTTCCGCCTGCGCGCGATCAAACAGTCTTAGCGTGTCCAGGCCGCGCAGGCGATCGAGGAAATAGCCCGACAGCCGGGCCAGCGCCAGGAAGTTGCGGCGGTTGGCGTCGGCGGCGCCCATCCCCACCAGCGCCATAAACAAGGGGATCAGCGGCGCGGTGCAAAATAATATCAGCCCGGCCATCCAGTTCACCGGGAACACCGCCAGTAAAATCAGCAGCGGCACCAGGCCCGCCAGATACATTTGCGGCAGATAGCGCGCATAATAATCCTGCATGTCCTCAATCTGCTCAAGCAGAAGGCTGCTCCAACTGCCGGCGGGTTTGCCCTGGATCCAGGCGGGGCCCAGCAGTTCCAGCCGATCCAGCACCTGGCGGCGTATTTCCCGTCTCAGCACCTGTCCGGCGATAAAACCGACCCGCTCGCGCAGCCAGCCTGCCAACGCCCGCAGCGCAAACAGCGCCGCCATGGCGATAAACCAGCCCGTAAGCGCCTCGCGCGGCTGCTGCCCGACAATCAGCGCCTGCAGCAGATAAGCCAATACCCAGGCCTGGGCGATGATAACCAGGCCGCTCAGCAGGCCCAGCAGTAAAGAGAAACGAAGCCAGCGCTTTACCAGCGCGCTTTGCGACTTGAGCCAGCGGACAAGCACTTGCTGTCGGTTTTTATTCATTGAAGACAATTTCAGCCGGTGTGATGTGTATGTAAGTCGAAAATCCCATGTGGGGAAGCGAAAAGCCGGAAAAGGGCAGGCGTTCTCCAGCGTGCCGACATATTACCCTGTTGCGGCGGAGGTGAAAATAATAATGACATTTATCAGGGGACCTTTGCCTGCGGGCGCAACGGCATTTCAGCCGACTGGACGGCGCCGTGGGGATATGAAATTCTGCCGCTTTTTCGCATGCCATAAGTTGGGCGTTTTCATGGTATGCCGGGCGCCGGCATGCGACAAGGGGATGGCAGTAGCGCCATCCCCTCCCGGTATCAAATATCACATAAAACAAAAAGAAAGCGTTAACGTTGCAAACAGTGGTTTTGACGTTGTAACGGCATAGCGTGCGCTGGCGGCACAAAGCCCGGCTGGATGAGCCGCCGGGAGCGGCTCAAGCTCAGGGTCGCGCCGGGAGCGCGTCCCGGACGGTCCAAAAAACGGGCTGGTTGTGGCGACAGGAACCGCGCATCAACGCCGCGCCTCGAAACGCCCTTACCGATCGTTTACCGGCACCAACCCGTCCAGATAACGTTCAGCGTCCAGCGCCGCCATGCAGCCGGTGCCGGCCGAGGTAATCGCCTGGCGGTAGATATGGTCCATCACGTCGCCCGCGGCAAATACGCCCGGAATGCTGGTCTGGGTGGCGTTGCCCGCAATACCGGACTGTACGCGGATATAGCCGTTCTCCAGCTCCAGCTGGTTGCCGAAAATCGCCGTATTGGGATGATGACCGATGGCGATAAATACGCCGGCGACCGCCAGCGTGTCGACCACGCCGCTGACGACGTTCTTCAGCCGCACGCCGGTCACGCCCATTTCATCTCCCACCACTTCTTCCAGGGTGCGGCCGGTATGCAGCACGATACTGCCGCTGGCGACCTTATCCATCAGGCGATCGATCAGGATTTTTTCCGCGCGGAAGATATCGCGCCGGTGGATCAGATGCACCTCGGTGGCGATATTGGACAGATACAGCGCTTCTTCCACGGCCGTATTGCCGCCGCCGACCACCGCGACTTTTTGCTGGCGGTAGAAGAAACCGTCGCAGGTGGCGCAGGCGGATACGCCTTTGCCCTTATAGGCTTCCTCCGACGGCAGGCCGATATAGCGCGCGGATGCGCCGGTGGCGATAATCAGGGCGTCACAGGTAAATTCACCGGTATCGCCGGTCAGCCGGAAAGGGCGGTTTTGTAAATCGACCTGGTTAATATGATCGAAAATGATTTCGGTGTTGAATTTTACGGCGTGGGCGTACATGCGCTCCATCAGCGAAGGTCCGGTCAGCCCTTCCGGATCGCCCGGCCAGTTCTCGACCTCGGTGGTGGTGGTCAGCTGGCCGCCTTGTTCCATACCGGTTATCAGCACCGGATGCAGGTTGGCGCGGGCGGCATAAACCGCGGCGGTATATCCCGCCGGTCCCGACCCCAGGATAATTAATTTACTGTGTTTCGCCGTAGACATATTTTCCTCGTTTAACTCACCGCTTAGATCCCAACTCGTCGATGATAAGAAAGTTACCAGACAATGAAAAGGATGCAAAAAGTTGTTGGCGATTTTTATCATCGTTATGGACTATCGATAGGCGGATTTTACCATCAATTAGGACATTATCGGGCTAAAAAGAGCCCTTAAGCCCCGGACAATGTGTTTCCGCAGGATTTAATCGGCATGTTGTTCTGATTTTTATCGTTTTACTTTGACAATACGCTGCGCTTTTGCGAAAACATCAGGGTAAGGAAAATGATGCGTTGGTTTCGGACAGGCAGTTAGCAAGGCAGTTGAAACAGTTGGCCCTAAAATAAAACAGACAACGGGTCTTAAAGCAAACCCTGATACATTGAAGTCGGCAGGGGTGTGGCAAGCACAGGGAAGGTACTAAGAGAGACAATAATAATGGTAGACAATAAAAAGCGCCCGGGAAAGGATCTCGATCGTATTGACCGTAACATCCTCAATGAGTTGCAAAAGGATGGCCGGATATCAAACGTCGAACTTTCTAAACGGGTTGGATTATCCCCAACACCTTGCCTGGAACGCGTGCGCCGTCTTGAGCGCCAGGGTTTCATCCAAGGGTATACCGCTTTACTTAATCCACATTATCTTGATGCGTCTTTACTGGTGTTTGTGGAGATTACCCTTAACCGGGGTGCGCCCGATGTGTTTGAGCAATTCAATACCGCCGTACAAAAGCTGGAAGAAATTCAGGAATGCCATTTGGTTTCGGGTGATTTCGACTATCTGCTGAAAACGCGGGTGCCTGATATGTCGGCCTATCGTAAACTGCTGGGCGAGACGCTGTTGCGCCTGCCGGGGGTCAACGATACGCGTACCTACGTGGTGATGGAAGAAGTGAAGCAGAGCAACCGGCTGGTCATTAAGACACGCTAAGTCATAACACAGGTGCAAATTTCACGTTTTATGGTTACACTCCTGTGCATTCATACAGTTTCAGCGCCGGCGGCATGACGGCCGGCGCTGTTATTAAGCTATTATATCGGTTATATCGGCATAGATAACCCTGGAGAGCCTTTCTTGAGCCAGGAATATACAGAAGATAAAGAAGTTGAATTGAAAACGCTCAGCAGCAGTCGCCGGTTACTCGAGGCTGTTCTGATTGTCATGGCGATTTTTGCCCTCTATTTGATGATTTCCCTAGTCAGTTTCAACCCTTCCGACCCCAGTTGGTCGCAAACTGCCTGGCATGGTCCTATCCATAACCTGGGGGGCGGCATCGGCGCCTGGTTTGCCGATACGCTGTTCTTCACCTTCGGCGTGCTGGCCTATGCCCTTCCGCCGCTGATGCTGATTTTCTGCTGGACGTCGTTTCGCCAGCGGGAAGAGCAGGACTATGTGGACTATTTTGCCCTATCGCTGCGGCTGATTGGGACGCTGGCGCTGATCCTGACCTCATGCGGCCTGGCCGCGCTCAATGTCGACGATCTCTATTACTTTGCCTCGGGCGGCGTGATCGGCAGCCTGCTCAGCAACGCCATGCTGCCGTGGTTTAACGGCATCGGCGCCACCCTGACCCTGCTCTGCGTATGGGCGTCCGGCCTGACCCTGTTTACCGGCTGGTCCTGGCTCACCATTGCCGAAAAAATCGGCGGCGTGGTCATGGGTTGCCTGACATTTATGTCGAACCGCTCCCGCCGCGACGAGCGGGACTACGACGACGAGTACGATGACGAAGACCTGGAGGCCGCAGGGGACGACGCGGTCCGCGCCGAAGCGTTGGACGCGCTTGACCCGCTGCTGGCGACCTCCGGCCCTGATGCCGCCGGGACCAAGCCTGATGCCGCTCCCGCGGCTATCGGCACGGTGGCGGGGCCTTCCGCCACGTCCAGCCATCCGGAGCTCGCCGAGCAGACCGGCGACCCGCTGGCCGTCACGCCGCCGGGCGCGGTGTCGCCGCCGGTGGCGGCCCCTGCGGCCGGCCCCGCGCCTGCCGCCGTCTACTCCCAGCAGCCCGCCGCGCCGGCCCCCCAGTCGGCGTCCGCGCAGGCTATCCCGCAATATCGTTTTGAGTTGCCGGACGCACCGTCCGTTCCTCCTTCCCAGGGCGGCTTTCCCGATGAAGACGATGATGGTCCGCAGATGGGCGACTGGCAGCACGACGGTGACGAATCGCACACGCCATACGATTTCAACGTGGCGCAGCGCAGCAGCGGGCAGGTCACTGCTTCCACGCCGCCTTATGACGCCGCCGCGCTGACCTTTATGCCGGCGTTCAGCGCCACCAGCGACGAAAATCCGCAGGTCAAGCAGGGCATCGGTCCTGAATTGCCGCGTCCTAACCGGGTACGCATCCCCACGCGCCGGGAGCTTGCCTCGTTTGGCATCAAGCTGCCGTCGCAGCGCAACGCGACGGCGACGGCGCAGCAACGCCCGCAGGAAGAAGACGCGCTGTCGCAGGCGCCGCAGTCCGAGGAAGAACAAGCCGCCGCCCAGCAATCGGCGCTGCACCAGGAATTTCTGCAGCAGCAGGAACAACGCTATGGCGCGGCCGGGAACGAGGGCGACGACGAGGAAGAAGACGCCTGGCAGCAACAGCAGCTGGCCGCCGAATTTCAACGCCGGCAGGAGATGCGTTACGTGGCGGACGCCGACGAACGGGCCATGCCGACATCGCCGGTTTCGCCGCCGGCCGGCATTGATGCGCCTGCGGCGTTCGCTCCGCCGCCGCGGGCCGATCGGGTGGATGATACTCTCGCAGCCCGGTTTACGCCCTCCACGCAGCCTGGTCACGAGTTCGGTTCCGGCGCGTCGACCGCGGCCGGGCATGTTCCCGGCGGTTATGACGAGCAGGCTCATTCCCGCGCAGAGGATTATCCGGCCGACGATGAGGACGCGCTGTCGGACGGGCATGTCCAGCCTTCGGCACGGCTAGGGGCAGGCGCCGCGCCGGCGCCATTGCCGTCGCCGGTGGGAGGGCGCGCGGTGGTTCAGCCGGCGGCGCCCGCCATGGACAGCCTGATCCATCCCTTCCTGATGCGTAATGAACAACCGTTGCACAAGCCCACCACGCCGCTGCCGACGCTGGACCTGTTAACGTCGCCGCCGGTGGAGGACGAACCGGTGGATATGTTCGCGCTGGAGCAAACCGCGCGGCTGGTTGAAGCGCGGCTGGCGGACTACCGCGTGAAGGCCGAGGTGGTCGGTATTTCTCCCGGTCCGGTTATTACTCGCTTCGAGCTGGACCTGGCGCCGGGCGTGAAAGCGGCGCGCATTTCCAATCTGTCGCGGGATTTGGCGCGCTCCCTGTCGGCGGTGGCGGTGCGGGTGGTGGAAGTGATCCCCGGCAAACCTTACGTCGGCTTGGAATTGCCGAACAAGCGCCGCCAGACGGTATACCTGCGCGAAGTGCTGGATTGCGATAAATTCCGCGAGACCGTCTCGCCGCTGGCTATCGTGCTGGGCAAGGACATTGCCGGCCAGCCGGTGATTGCCGATCTGGCCAAAATGCCCCATCTGCTGGTGGCCGGTACCACCGGGTCAGGTAAATCGGTGGGGGTCAACGCCATGATCCTCAGCATGCTGTATAAAGCGACGCCGGAAGAGGTGCGCTTTATCATGATTGACCCGAAAATGCTGGAACTGTCGGTGTACGAAGGCATTCCCCACCTGCTGACCGAAGTGGTCACCGACATGAAAGACGCCGCCAATGCCCTGCGCTGGTGCGTGGGCGAGATGGAGCGCCGCTATAAACTGATGTCGGCCCTGGGGGTGCGTAACCTGGCCGGCTATAACGAACGTATTGAACAGGCTATCGCCATGGGCCGGCCGGTGCCGGATCCTTTCTGGAAACCGGGCGACGGCATGGCCGATTCGCCGCCGATGCTGGAAAAACTGCCATATATCGTGGTGTTGGTGGACGAGTTCGCCGACCTGATGATGGCGGTGGGCAAAAAGGTGGAAGAGCTGATTGCGCGTTTGGCCCAGAAAGCCCGCGCCGCCGGCATCCATCTGGTGCTGGCGACCCAGCGGCCGTCGGTTGACGTGATAACCGGCCTGATTAAGGCCAATATCCCGACCCGTATCGCCTTTACCGTGTCCAGTAAAATCGACTCCCGTACCATTCTCGATCAGTCGGGGGCGGAATCATTGCTCGGCATGGGCGATATGCTGTACCTGGCGCCCAACTCTTCCATACCGGTGCGTGTGCACGGCGCCTTTGTGCGCGACCAGGAGGTGCACGCGGTCGTCAGCGACTGGAAGGCCCGTGGCCGGCCGCAGTATATTGACAGCATCACCAGCGCGGGCGAAGAGGGTGAGGCCGGTCCCGGCGGCATGGACAGCGACGAGGAACTGGATCCGTTATTCGATCAGGCGGTGCAGTTCGTGGTCGACAAGCGCCGCGCCTCGATTTCCGGGGTGCAGCGCCAGTTCCGCATCGGCTATAACCGCGCCGCCCGCATCATCGAGCAAATGGAGATCCAGGGCATCGTCAGTTCGCAGGGCCATAACGGCAACCGTGAAGTACTGGCCCCGCCATCGCCGGATTAACGCGCTGGTGCCCATGACAGGCCTGCTTTGGCCGCCAGGGGGGTAACCCCCTGTGCAAAGATGCGTAAAGCGGCAGGTTTTCAGAGGATTGGCCTATGCCTTCCCGTCATTGTTCCGATAAAGTTAAGCCTATCAGGGTGTCGCCTGCCGGCCGGTCTATTTCTTGCCGGCCCGGATGTTGCGCCTTTCATTTTTCAAGGAATGCTTATAATGAATAAAAGGTTATTAGTCGCTTGCCTGCTTAGCGCCGTGGTTGCCGCGCCGGCGCTGGCCGATGATGCCGGCGCGCTGCAAAGCCGCCTGAACCGAGTCAACAGTTTCCATGCCGCATTCACCCAGAAAGTGACCAGCGCGGACGGCGGCGCGGTGCAGGAAGGAGAAGGCGAACTGTGGGTAAAACGGCCGAATCTGTTTAACTGGCATATGACCGCGCCGGATGAGAGCCTGCTGATTTCAGACGGTAAAACGCTGTGGTTTTATAATCCCTTTGTCGAACAGGCCACCGCCACTTGGCTGAAAAACGCCACCGGCAATACGCCGTTTATGCTGATTACCCGCAATAGCCCGGACGACTGGCGGCAATACAACGTCAAGCAAACCAACGATCGGTTTGAGCTGACGCCCAAGACCGCCAGCGGCAACCTGAGGCAATTTACCATCGACGTCAGCGCCAGCGGCACCATCAACAGCTTTACCGCCGTCGAGCAGGACGGGCAGCGCAGCGCCTACCAGCTGAAAAGCCAGAATAACGGCCAGGTGGATGACGCCAAATTCCGTTTTACCCCTCCCAAGGGCGTGACGCTGGACGATCAGCGTCAGTGAGGTAAAAATGAGCAATCTGTCGCTTGATTTTTCCCATAACGAATTCCAGCCGCTGGCCGCGCGCATGCGCCCCAGAACGCTGGAAGAATATGTCGGGCAGCAGCATCTGCTGGCGCCGGGCAAGCCGCTGCCGCGCGCCATCCAGAACGGGCAACTGCACTCCATGATCCTGTGGGGGCCGCCTGGTACCGGAAAAACCACGCTGGCGGAGCTGATTGCGCGTTACGGCAACGCCGATGTGGAGCGTATTTCGGCGGTGACCTCGGGCATCAAGGAAATCCGCGAGGCGATCGAGCGCGCGCGCCACAATCGTGATGCCGGCCGCCGCACCATCTTGTTCGTCGACGAAGTGCATCGCTTTAATAAAAGCCAGCAGGACGCCTTCCTGCCGCATGTGGAAGAGGGCACCATTACCCTGATTGGCGCCACTACGGAAAACCCTTCGTTCGAGCTTAACTCCGCGCTGCTCTCCCGCGCCAAAGTTTACCTGCTGAAGGCGCTTACCGCCGGGGATATCGAACAGGTGCTGGCCCAGGCCATGACCGATACGGAGCGGGGCTATGGCGGCCAGAATATCGTGCTGCCGGACGAGACGCGCCGGGTGCTGGCGGAGTGGGTGAACGGCGATGCACGCCGCGCGCTCAACAGCCTGGAAATGATGGCGGATATGGCGCAAACCGATGCCCAGGGCAACCGGGTGCTTACGCCGCTGCTGCTGAAGGAAATTTCCGGCGAGCGCAACGCCCGTTTTGATAATAAGGGCGATCGTTATTATGATTTGATTTCGGCGCTGCATAAATCGGTGCGCGGTTCCGCGCCGGACGCGGCGCTATATTGGTATGCGCGCATCATCACCGCCGGCGGCGATCCGCTTTACGTGGCGCGCCGCCTGCTGGCCATCGCCTCGGAGGATGTGGGCAATGCCGATCCGCGCGGCATGCAGGTTGCCCTGGCGGCCTGGGATTGTTTTACCCGCGTCGGTCCGGCGGAAGGGGAACGGGCGATTGCCCAGGCGATTGTCTATCTGGCCTGCGCGCCAAAAAGCAACGCGGTTTACACCGCTTTTAAAGCCGCGATGCATGATGCCCGCGAAAACGCCGATTATGATGTGCCAGAGCATCTGCGCAACGCCCCCACCAAGCTGATGAAGGAAATGGGGCTGGGCGCCGAATACCGCTATGCCCATGATGAACCGAACGCCTATGCCGCCGGCGAAGACTATTTTCCCGAGCAGATGGCGCACACCCGCTACTACTATCCAAGCCCGCGCGGACTGGAAGGAAAAATTGGCGAAAAGCTTGCCTGGCTTAGCGCGCAGGATCAAAATAGCCCAACAAAACGCTACCGATAACCAGGCCGTTGCGGTAAGGTTAGCGATAGAAAATCCGTTGCCGCGATAGTCTCTGACGGCGTCGCGAAGTCATATACATCAATCTGATAACAATAAGCACAGGACTAGCATGCTCGATCCCAATCTGCTGCGCAATGAGCTAGACGCAGTTGCCGAGAAACTGGCTCGCAGAAATTTTACCCTGGATGTCGATACGCTGCGTAAACACGAAGAGCGGCGCAAGGTACTGCAGGTCGAAACCGAAACATTGCAGGCCGAGCGTAATTCCCGCTCCAAACTGATCGGCGCGGCGAAAGCCCGTGGCGAGGATATCGAGCCATTGCGCCAGGAAGTCAACGGATTGAGCGATCGCCTCGAGGCGGCCAAATCCGAACTGGATATTTTGCAAGCCGCCATCCGCGACGTGGCGCTGTCGCTGCCTAATATTCCGGACGACCGCGTTCCCTCTGGTAAGGATGAAACCGAAAACGAAGAAATCAGCCGCTGGGGCGAACCGCGCCGCTATGATTTCGACGTGCGCGACCATGTTTCCCTGGGGGAAATGGCCGGCGGGCTGGATTTCGCCGCGGCCGTCAAGTTGACCGGCGCGCGTTTTGTGGTGATGAAAGGGCAGATTGCCCGCCTGCATCGCGCGCTGACGCAATTTATGCTCGATTTGCATACCGAGCAGCACGGCTACCAGGAAAATTATGTTCCTTATCTGGTAAACCACGCATCGCTGTTCGGTACCGGCCAATTGCCGAAATTCGCCGGGGATTTATTCCATACCCAGCCCCTGAGCGAAGAAGCCGACACCAGCGCCTATGCCCTGATCCCCACGGCGGAAGTCCCGCTGACCAACCTGGTGCGCGACGAAATCCTGGAAGAAGACCAACTGCCGCTGAAGATGACGGCCCATACCCCGTGCTTTCGTTCCGAGGCCGGCTCCTACGGCCGCGATACGCGCGGGTTGATCCGTATGCACCAGTTTGACAAAGTCGAGCTGGTCCAGGTGGTGAAACCGGAAGATTCCATGCGCGCGCTGGAGGAACTGACCGGCCATGCGGAGAAGGTGCTGCAACTGCTGAACCTGCCTTACCGCAAGATCCTGCTGTGCACCGGCGACATGGGCTTTGGCTCGAGCAAGACCTACGATCTGGAAGTCTGGCTGCCGGCGCAGAATACCTACCGGGAAATTTCCTCCTGCTCGAATATGGGCGATTTCCAGGCGCGGCGCATGCAGGCGCGCTACCGCGCCAAAGAAGATAAAAAACCACGCCTGGTGCATACCCTGAATGGCTCCGGCCTGGCGGTGGGGCGCACCCTGGTGGCGGTAATGGAAAACTACCAGTTGGCCGACGGGCGCATTGAAATCCCGGCGGCGCTGGCGCCGTATATGAACGGCCTGACCCATATCGGCTAATCACCACTGGCGTTCTCCCTTTAACACGTCAAGTGCAGGTGCGGCGTCAGCGGGCTTACCGCGCCATGGGGCCTCGGTCGGGCGAAAATACCACGCCCGATTCAACCCCATTGGCACGCTCTCCCTTTAACAGGGCAACCCTACGTTCGGTACCCTGATTTTTATCCCGGATGAAGTATGCGATGTTGGCGTCAGCTGCGTCATGTGGCCGCTAATTGCCTGAACACTATCAAAAAATGCTGGCGCTTATTTCGCCTGATTGACTTTTTTTACCATAGTGGCATGATGCGCCCAATTCCTGCGCGTTGAGTCCGGTTTATTCATCATGTCCGTCTATTCCCGCCCGGTGGTAATGCTACTCACCGGGTTGCTGTCGTTGACCATTTCCATCGCGGTATTAAATACCCTGGTGCCGCTGTGGCTGTCCCACGAAGCCATGCCCACCTGGCAAATCGGGCTGGTCGGCTCTTCCTATTTTAGCGGTAACCTCGTGGGGACCCTGCTGGCGGGAGCATTGATTAAAGCGGTGGGTTTCAACCGCAGTTATCAGTATTCATGCCTGCTGTTTGCCGTCGCGACACTGGGGCTGGGCCTTTCCATCGGTTTTGGCACCTGGGTGCTGTTCCGGTTCGTGGCCGGCATCGCCTGCGCGCTGATCTGGGTGGTGGTGGAAAGTGCCCTGATGCGCAGCGGCACCCCCCATACCCGCGGGCAACTGCTGGCAGCGTATATGATGGTGTATTATATGGGCACGGTGATCGGCCAACTGCTGCTCAGCGGCGTCTCCACCGCATTGATATCGGTATTGCCCTGGGCGACCACGTTGATGATTGCGGCGGTGTTGCCGTTATTGTGCAACCGCATCGAGGGGCAGGGCATGGATGCCCCCCGGATCGCCATCTGGCCGATGCTGCGGCGTCGCAACGCCCGCTTGGGGATCAACGGCTGCATCATCTCGGGCGTGGTGCTGGGGTCGCTGTATGGCCTGCTGCCGCTTTATCTTTCCCATCAGGGGCTCAGCGACGGCAGCGTGGGATACTGGATGGCGCTGCTGGTCAGCGCGGGTATTCTCGGCCAGTGGCCTATCGGCCGGCTGGCGGATCGCTACGGCCGCCTGATGATTTTGCGGGTACAGGTGTTTATGGTCATTATCGGCAGCCTGTCGATGCTCAGTCACGCGGCCATGGCGCCGGCGTTGTTCCTGCTGGGCTGTTCGGGTTTTACCCTTTATCCGGTGGCGATGTCCTGGGCCTGTGAAAAGGTCAGCCCGGATGAGCTGGTGGCGATGAACCAGGCGCTGCTGCTGAGCTATACGGTCGGCAGCCTGCTGGGGCCGAGCGCCACGGCATTACTGATGCAACGCTACTCCGACCGCGTGCTGTTCGTTATGATTGCGCTGGTGGCGCTGGTTTATCTGGCAATGCTGTTGCGCAAACCGGATCATCATCAAACCCCGGTGGCGACGGCCTGAATAAAACAGGGCCCCGGTTGGGGTCTTGCGGTTGCGGTCAACCGGTGCGTTTTGGTCGTGGTAGGCGGTTTGCCGCGGCGGCGGCTGGCGGGGAGGCGTATGTTGCCGCGGAGTGGGTTTCGCTGGGGGCTTGCGGGGCGGTGTATGTTATCGCGGCGTGAGTTTCGCTGGGGGCTTGCGGGGCGGTGTAAGTTATCGCGGCGTGGGTTTCGTTTGGGGCTTGTGGGGCGGCGTATGATACGCCGGAGTGGGTTTCGCTTGCCGTGCGTTAGGTGGTTATATGTAGCGCCGGGCGCCGGCAAGCGACAAAGAGGCCGTACCGCGACGGCCTCCTTGACCTCCGCGCGCCCGGCAGGTCGCGCGTCGCTGCGCGATGCCTTCCGCCGCCCATGCCCCCGTAATGCACCGGCCCGGTATGCGCTCCCGGCGCAACCGGGCCTTTCGCCGCTCCCGGCGGCTCATGCCGGGGGCACAGGCGACGTCAGCGCGCTTTATGCCGGTCCACATGTCGCTGTTGGCCATGCGTTTTATGAAGTGGCTGCGGCGCTGTTGCTTGGGACAGGACCGGCGTCGGGATAGGATTGACCATTATGGGATGCAATGGGTGTGGCATGCCGCTGGCGCTGCGAAAAGCAGGTCGTACAGAGGTACACTTATCGGTCAGGCAGGCATATATTAAGGCAGCAACGTGTTTATCATTCAATATTAAGCTCTAAGTTTTAACAGTAAGCATTACACTTTCAGCCACCAGCCACCAGCCACCAGCCACCAGCCACCAGCCACCAACCACCAACCACCAACCACCAGCCACCAGCCACCAACCACCAAGCACCAACCTTCACCTACAAGCCGGTAGTCTCCGACCTAAAATAAATGTGATGTTTTTCCCGGTAAGCGCATACCGCTAAGTACCCTAACACGTTGTTTTACCTACAGACGATGGTGTTGACGTTGTGCCGGCATAAAGTGCGCCGGCGGCGAGCATCACGGCGGGATGAGCCGCCGGGAGCGGCGAAAGCTAAGGGCCGCGCCGGGAGCGCGTCCCGTGCGGTCCCAAAGCCGGGATGGGCGCTGCCGGGAACCGCGCAGCGGCGCACGATCTGCCGGACGCCAGGGAGTCCAGAGGGACCGTGCGTACGGTCCCTCTGGTCGCTTGCCGGCGCCAGGCAATACATAGCCCCCTCAAACTAAAGCAAGCGAAAACCTCACCCCGTGACACACACCACCTCACCCCGTGACACACACCACCCCGCCGCCGCGACATCCCCTCACCAGCCCAGCGTTAAACAACCCAACATACCCAATCCCCGAGCGTAGCGCCCCATCAAGGCGGCCGGTGCGCCAACCGACGCAAGGCCCCGGTTTGGGCCCGGTCAATTAGCTGCTCCGCGGCAGCGGACTCAGGTTAAGCACCGCGCTGTCCATATCCTCGCCGCGCTCGAACCGCCAGCACCGGGTATGATAACGGGCAACGCTGTTACGGTGGGCGACGCTTATCAGGGTGATCCCCGGAAGCCGCTCCGTCAGCAGGCGGTACATCAACTGTTCGTTTTCATCATCCAGCGCGCTGGTTGCCTCATCCAGAAACAGGATATCCGGTTTAATCAGCAGCGCGCGGGCAAACGCCAGCCGCTGCTGCTCGCCCGGCGATAGCCAGTGGCTCCAGTTGGCCTGCTGGTGCAGCATGGGTTGCAAATGACCCAGACGACACAGGTCCAGCATCGCGCGCATATGATCTTCTGTAAAGTGATCCGGCGCTTCCGGATAACACAGCGCTTCGAGCAGGTTACCGATAGGGATATAGCTGCGCTGCGGTAAAAACAGCACTTTTTTGCCCGCCTGCAGGCTGATATTCCCGGCGCCATACGGCCAGATGCCGGCAATAGCCCGCAGCAGGGTGGACTTGCCGCAGCCGGAGGGGCCGGCGATCAGCACCCGTTCGCCCGGGGCGATGGCTTGCGTGGCGTCGTGGAACAGGACACGACCCGAGGGGATGGTTAAACTCAGGCCGGTCAGCGCCAGGGCGGTATCCGTGGCGTCGTCGCGCGTAATGGCCGTCTTCTGGCTGCTGTGACGCTCCACCGCGGCGTTAAACCCCGCCAACCGGTTAATACAGGCTTTCCAGTTGGCCAACTGATTAAACGCGTCGATAAACCATGACAGCGCGCCCTGTATTTCACCAAACGCCGATGAAATCTGCATCAGCGTGCCAAGCTGGATGGCACCGGAAAAATAACGCGGCGCCGCCACCAGGATCGGGAAAATAATGGCAAACTGACCATAGAAATTGCTGGCCACATTCAGCCGCCGGCTAACGCGCATAATGGACCACCAGTTGGCGCGGATGGCTTCGAACTTGTTGTCCAGCAGGTTCGCTTCCCGGGGTTCGCCCTGGTAAAGGGCAATGGCATCATTATTTTCGCGAATACGAATCAGGCCAAACCGGAAATTAGCCTCAAATTTTTCCTGTTGGAAACCCAAACGCACCAGCGGTCTGCCTACATACCAAATCAGCAGCGATCCCAGCCCGGCATATAATATGGCGAACCACACCATATACCCCGGCACGGTAAACAGATGCCCGCTCAGGGTAAACGACAGCGGTCCGCTCACCGACCATAAAATGGAAATAAAAGAAACAAAAGTCACCACGCTTGAGAGCAAACCCAGGGCCAGCGACAGGGTGCCGCTGGTCAGCGCGTTCAGGTCTTCGGCGATACGCTGATCCGGGTTATCGACCGTCTGCTGTTGCTCGGTATGGTAATAGGCATGATGATGCAGCCATTTCGCCATATATTGCCGCGTCATCCAGCGCCGCCAATACATTTGCAGGCCCTGGGTGAGGTAAATTTTATAGATGGAGATCAGGATAAATAACAATGCCAGCCAAGTGAACCTGATCAGCTGGCTTTTGAACACCGCAAAATTTTTATTTTGCAACGCGTCATAAAATACCCGGTTCCATTCATTGAACAGTACGCTGATATACACCGTGGACAATGAGAGGATAATAATCACCGCCAGCATACCCCAGGCGCGCCATTTTTCCTCGGAACGCCAAAACGGCTTAATCAACTGCCAGATTTCCCGCCAGCCCGCAGCTTTAATGGGTGAAGCTTTCATAGTTAACGTATCGTTTTCAATTGTTCAAAAAGGCAATAATACGGCATAGGCTCCCAGTTCTCTAAAAATAATGAGCCTGTTTAGCACCTAAAGGTGTAACAACTCCTGTCGTGAAAAAAGAAGACCTTACACAGCCCGGTTATACCAGGCGTCTTATGCGGGATATCACCGGCGCCGCGAAACGGCGTGGCCCGGAGCGATACCGGAACAAGAGGGGCGGGGGCGGGATTTGGGATGAATGACCGGGTATCATCCCGGCCGGCCGTGAATGCGTGGTCGATCATATCCCCCGGGGGCAATGGGGGACATCATCAGTACATCACTTTATGGCCATAGCCGGCCAGGATATTCTTCACGCGTTCCATGATTTCCGTAGAGGGCGGCTTAACGCCGTCGAGCTTGTACTCTTCACCCATGGCAATCCATTTATGCTTACCCAGCTCATGGTAGGGCAGCAGCTCGATTTTTTCGATATTGGCCATGTCCTTGGTGAACTCGCCCAGCATATGCACGGATTTATCGTCGTCCGACCATCCCGGCACCACCACATAACGGAGCCAGGTACGCTTGTTGATTTTTTGCAAGTAGCGCGCAAAATCCAGCGTGCGGTGGTTGGACACGCCCACCAGGTTTTGATGGATATCGTCGTTCATTTCCTTGATATCCAGCATGACCAGGTCGGTGACGTCCAGCAGTTCGTCAATGACCGGATCGTAGCGCCGGACATAGCCATTGGTATCCAGGCAGGTGGTAATGCCTTCGGCATGGCAGGCGCGAAACCAGTCGCGCACAAATTCCGCCTGCAGTATGGCTTCACCGCCGGACGCGGTAACGCCGCCGCCGGACGCGTTCATGAAATGACGGTAGGTCACCGTTTCCTTCATGATTTCTTCAACCGTGATTTCCTTGCCGGCATGGGTATCCCAGGTGTCGCGGTTATGACAGTAGAGACAGCGCATCAGGCAGCCCTGGAAAAAAATGATGAAACGGATGCCGGGGCCGTCGACGGTACCACAGGATTCAAACGAATGGATGCGACCAAGTACTGACATTGCGGGGTTTTCTCCATTTGATTAAAAAAGGCCCCACTTTCGTGGAGCCTTTATTTTACGCCTTTTCAGACGGTGAGGGAAATTACATTGACGCGGTGAAGGTACGGGTAATGACGTCCTTCTGCTGTTCTTTGGTCAATGAATTGAAGCGTACCGCATAGCCGGACACACGGATGGTCAGGTTAGGGTAGTCTTCCGGATGTTCCATGGCTTGCACCAGCATTTCACGGTTCATCACGTTCACGTTCAGATGCTGACCGCCTTCAACGCCGGCTTCATGATGGAAATAACCGTCCATCAGGCCCGCCAGGTTGGCCCTGCGCACATCTTCATCTTTACCCAATGCTTTAGGCACGATGGAGAAGGTGTAGGAAATACCGTCTTTCGCATAGGCAAACGGCAGTTTGGCAACCGAGGTCAACGAGGCGACGGCGCCTTTCTGGTCACGGCCGTGCATCGGGTTGGCGCCCGGTCCGAACGGCGCGCCTGAACGACGTCCATCAGGGGTATTACCGGTCTTCTTACCATAAACCACGTTCGAGGTGATGGTCAGGATGGACTGGGTCGGTACCGCGTTACGGTAGGTCGGCAGTTTCTGAATTTTCTTCATGAAACGTTCCACCAGGTCGCAGGCGATATCATCGACGCGTGAGTCATTGTTACCGAACTGCGGATATTCGCCTTCGATATCAAAGTCAACGGCCATGCCTTCGGCATCACGGATAGGCTTAACCTTGGCGTACTTGATGGCGGACAGTGAGTCGGCGGCAACGGACAAGCCGGCGATACCACAGGCCATGGTACGGTATACGTCGCGGTCATGCAGCGCCATCAGCGCGGCTTCGTAGCTGTACTTGTCATGCATATAGTGAATGACGTTCAGCGCGGTGACGTACTGTTTAGCCAGCCAGTCCATGAAGTGGTCCATGCTGCTCAGCACGGTATCATAGTCCAGTACGGCATCCATGATTGGCGCGGTTTTAGGGCCGACCTGGATTTTGGCTTTTTCGTCCATGCCGCCGTTGATTGCGTACAGCACCATTTTGGCCAGGTTGGCGCGGGCGCCGAAGAACTGCATTTGTTTACCGACAACCATCGGGCTGACGCAACAGGCGATAGCGTAATCGTCGTTGTTGAAATCGGGACGCATCAGGTCATCGTTTTCATACTGTACGGAAGACGTATCGATAGACACCTTGGCGGTGAATTTCTTCCAGCTGATCGGCAGTTTTTCCGACCACAGGATGGTCATGTTCGGTTCAGGAGCCGGTCCCATGGTGTACAGGGTATTCAGGAAACGGAAGCTGGTCTTGGAAACCAGGGTACGGCCGTCAACGCCCATGCCGCCCAGGGATTCGGTGGCCCAAATCGGGTCGCCGGAGAACAGTTCGTCATATTCCGGGGTACGCAGGAAACGGACCATACGCAGTTTCATGACCAGGTGGTCAATCAGTTCCTGTGCTTGTTCTTCAGTGATTTTGCCGGCTTTCAGGTCGCGTTCGATAAAGATATCAAGGAACGTCGAGGTACGGCCGAAGGACATGGCGGCGCCGTTCTGGGATTTCACCGCGGCCAGATAGCCGAAGTAGGTCCACTGCACGGCTTCCTGCGCGGTGGTTGCCGGAACGGAGATGTCGCAACCGTATTTGGCGGCCATTTCCTTGATTTGCGCCAGGGCGCGATGTTGTTCGGCGATTTCTTCACGCAGACGGATAGTCGCTTCCAGATCTTCGCCGTTTTCCATTTTGCTTTGCAAAGAGGTGAACTGGGCGAATTTATCTTTCATCAGGAAGTCGATGCCGTACAGGGCGATACGACGGTAGTCGCCGATGATGCGGCCACGGCCGTAGGCATCGGGCAGACCCGTCAGGGCCCCGGTTTTACGGCATTTCAGGATGTCCGGAGTATAGACATCGAACACACCCTGGTTATGGGTCTTGCGGTATTCGGTAAAGATTTTCTTGATTTCCGGATCCAGCTCGCGGTCATACGCTTTGCAGGAGCTTTCAACCATCTTGATGCCGCCGAACGGAATCAGGCCGCGTTTCAACGGCGCGTCGGTTTGCAGGCCGACGATTTTTTCCAGGCCCTTGGCGATATAACCGGCGTCATGGGAGGTAATGGTAGAGGCAACATCCGTATCAAAATCAACCGGCGCATGGGTGCGGTTTTCGGTTTTGATGCCTTCCATAACCTTGCCCCACAGTTCCGTGGTGGCGGGAGTAGCACCTGCCAGGAAGGCTTCGTTGCCTTCATAGGGGGTATAGTTTTTCTGGATAAAGTCACGAACATTGACTTCATTCTGCCAGTCGCCTTTGCTAAAACCTTCCCAAGCAGTGGCTAGTTTTGTGTTCAGATCGGTCATTGTATACCTACCTTCTAATGTGGATTTCTTGAAACCCGGCTTTACGATGCGAGACAAACAGGTTAATGCTTGTTCCCACCGCGCAGATAAATCATCCAGTACGTCAACCCTACCAGTAACCCCCCGCCGATAATGTTGCCGATGGTAACCGGTATCAGATTATCGATGATAAAGTTGCTAATGGTCAGGTGTGAAAACTGTTCTGGTGCCATCCCAACGGCCTGCCAGAATTCCGGCGCTGCGAAATTCTTGATAACGATGCCCAGCGGGATCATAAACATATTGGCGATGCTATGCTCAAAACCGCTGGCAACGAACATCGCGACCGGGAAAATCATGGCGAACATTTTATCCGTCAGGCTGCGGCCGGAATAACTCATCCACACCGCCAGGCAGACCATCAGATTAGCCAGGATCCCCAGACATACCGCTTCGATAAAAGTATGGTGCATTTTATGATCGGCGGTTTGCAAAACGTTAAGGCCCCACGCGCCGTTTGCCACCATATGCTCACCGGAGAACCAAATCAGGGCGACGAAAAACAACGCGCCGAACAGGTTGCCGATGTAGACGTTGATCCAGTTGCGAACCAGCTGTCCCCAGGTGATGCGTCCGCTGGCTTTCGCCACCATGATGAGCACCGTGGAGGTGAACAGGTCGGCGCCGCAAACCACCACCAACATTAATCCCAACGAAAAGCATATACCGCCGATAAGCTTGGAGATGCCGTAAGGCATGGTGCCGGCACCGGTGGTAGCTGTAATATAGAACGCGAAGGCTATGGAAATAAAAACGCCGGCGGTAATGGCCAGAAAAAACGTTTTTGACGGTTGCTTGGTTGCTTTATAGACGCCCGCCTCTTCAGCAACTTTCGCCATGGCATCGGGTAATTTCAGGTCAAAAGGGTTGTCAGACTTCACACAAACTCTCTCGTTGGATTAATTAACGACCTAATTCTAACAAACGAGTATAGAGCAAAAATTGATATAGATCATAATGGCCCAAACTTAATCCCCCTTGACAGGCAAGATAAGACGTCTCATTTATTTCAAATATTTGATAAATATAGAAAAAATAAATTTTAATTATTACATAAAGATTTGAAGACCACATTTTTTGTACATTTTGACGCGTTATGAAATAGCCATTAATGTGGGTAATTTGTTTCATCCGGACCTATTATTTTGCCGGATTTTACTTTCCTGAAACAATGACGCTAAAAAGGAAACGTCAATAACCGCGCTGTTATCTTCATCGCGGCTTCCTATTTATGGCTCTACTATACGCGCAAGGCACAAAAAATGCAGGGTTATCTTGTGGCCCACGGGCACGGCGGGCCGTCGTCATGGCCGCCGGGCGCGGTGCCCGACGGTCGTGCATGTGATGCCGGGATGTTCACCGTCCCGGCGCGGCGGATCGGCGGTTTGCAGCGGCGCGCCGGCGTAACCTTATGCCGGGCGCCAATAGCGGCGTTTGGCCGCCTGCAGCTTTTCATAGGCGGCAAGCAGGGCGCGGTGGGTGGGCAGGGCGTGCAGGTCGCTGTCGATATCGAATAAGCCGTAAAAACAGTTTTCGCCCTTAAGCGCCGCCTGCGCGCGCTCAAGCGTGGCCTGGCCGTACATGCGCGCAAAGGCGGCAACATACTGCCCCAGCTCGCGGTCCGGTTCCTGGGTCAGCAACAGCAGGCTATGCAGGCAGCGGTAAAAATTTTCGCGTTCCGGCGTAAAAACCGATGCATTGAAGTCCCTGGTCCATTCGGTCCACATCAGCGCCTGCTCCAGGTCGCCGCCCGCCAGCGCCAGCATCACCTTCAGTTCGCCCACGCGCAGGGTAAACCAGCCGTTATCCCTGCCGGTCGCCAGCCCCAGCAGTTCCCGGACGCGGGTGAAATCGTCCAGCCCTTCGTCGTCCAGCTGCTCTATCAGCGCCAGGTAGCGCTGCTTCGGCCAGCGGCTGCCGGGCAGGCTGGTCAGGGTGGCGCGCAGATGGGCGGCCATGGTGTTATTGGCCAACAGCAAGTCTTCAACCGGATAGATATCCGACATCCCGGGCACCAGGATGCGGCAGGCATACACATCCAAATGCTCGTAATCGGCGATATAGACTTCGGCGTGCAGGCGCTGGAAAATGGCCATCAGGGTGGTGAATTCGTCGCCGGTGCTGCCGCTGAAGTCCCAGTCGGCAAAGTCGTAATCAGCATCCTGCTTAAACAGATCCCAGGAAATCAGGCCGCTGGAGTCGATAAAATGGGTTTCCAGATTGGTCTGCTCCGCCACTTCCTCGTCGTCAAAGGTCGGCGGCGTGAACACATCCAGGTCTTTCAGGCTGCGGCCCTGCAACAATTCGGTTACCGTGCGTTCCAGCGCCACGCCGAAGTCCGGATGCGCGCCAAACGAGGCAAAGCAGGTGCCGTTGGCGGGATTAAACAATACCACGCACATCACCGGATACAGCCCGCCCAGCGACGCGTCATAGGCGAAAATCGGGAAGCCCTCCTCTTCCAGGCGGGCGATGGCCTCGATCACGCCGGGATAGCGGGCCATTACCGCCGGCGGGATAGCCGGCAGGCTTATGGACTCGGCGATAATCCGGTTCTTTATATGGCGCTCGAACACTTCCGACAATGCCTGCACCCGGGCTTCATTGGCGGTATTGCCCGCCGACATGCCGTTGGAGACATACAGGTTGCCGATGATGTTCACCGGGATATACACCGTCTGCCGGTCAGACTGACGCTCAAACGGCAGGGCGCAGATGCCGCGCGCGGCATTGCCTGATTGCAGGTCGACCAGCGCGGGCGCGGTCAGTTCCTGCTGCGGATCGTAAAATGCCCGCAGGCCATCGTCGAGGATACCCGACGGCAAACGGCCATCGGCGGGCAGCGCGAACCATTTCTCGTTGGGATAATGCACGAACCCGTCATTGGCGATACTGGCGCCAAGATAAAAATCGGCAAAAAAATAGTTGGTGGACAACCGCTCGAAATACTCGCCCAGCGCCGACGCCAGGGCGGCTTTTTTACTGGCGCCCTTACCGTTGGTAAAACACAGCGGACAGTCGCGATCGCGGATATGCACCGACCACACGTGCGGCACGGGATTGAGCCAGGAAGCCTCTTCGATATTAAATCCCAGCGCGCCGAGCTGCTGGTAAAAGCGGGCGATGGAGTCTTCTAGGGCGGCGTCTTTACCGGGAATAAATGTTTGTGACATGCAGGTTCTCTTTTTATTGTCTTGAAAGGCGCATAATACGGTGTTTTCTGCCGTGCCTCCATGTATTCCCCCGATCGTGAGCGCGGCAGCGGCCAGTTTTATCCGCCCTGGCGCCGTTAAGACCGGGTGCGGGTGGCGGCGCTGAAATTACGCCCGATAAGCAATAACCGTTGCGACGCCCCGATGCGAGTGATAAAAACGATAGAATGAGTATTAACGAATTTTTTGGCCAACGTGGTGGATGGAAATGAATCAGGTGTTTAATTTTAGCGCCGGTCCGGCAATGATACCGGTGGAAGTCTTGCGGCGCGCGGAGCAGGAACTGTGCAACTGGCACGGTCTGGGTACGTCGGTGATGGAGATAAGCCATCGCAGTAAGGAATTTATCGAGGTGGCCCGGGAGTCCGAACAGGATCTACGCGAGCTGCTGAGTATTCCGGACCATTATAAGGTGCTGTTCTGCCACGGCGGCGCGCGGGCTCAGTTTGCCGCGGTGCCGCTCAATCTGTTGGGCGACAGCGCCAGCGCCGACTATATCGACGGCGGCTACTGGGCGCACAGCGCCATAAGCGAAGCGCAGAAATATTGTGACCCGAAGGTTATCGACGTCAAAACACGGATTGACGGCCTGCGCGCGATCAAGCCCATGCGCGAATGGAACTTATCCGCCGACGGCGCCTACGTGCATTACTGTCCGAACGAAACCATCGACGGCCTGGCGATTGATGAATTGCCTGATTTCGGCGATAAAGTGGTCGTCGCCGATTATTCCTCCACTATTTTGTCCCGTCCCCTGGATGTCAGCCGTTTTGGCGTGATCTATGCCGGCGCGCAGAAGAATATCGGCCCGGCGGGCCTGACGCTGGTGATTGTGCGTGACGACCTGCTGGGCAAGGCGCGGCGCGAGCTGCCGTCGGTGCTGGATTATAAGGTGCTGGCGGAGAATGACTCCATGTTCAATACGCCGCCCACCTTTGCCTGGTACCTGTCCGGCCTGGTATTTAAATGGCTGAAGGCGCAGGGCGGGCTGGTGGAAATGGACAAACGCAACCAGGCCAAGGCGGATACATTGTATCATTACATCGACCAAAGCGATTTCTACCGCAACGATGTCGCCCCGGCCAACCGTTCGCGCATGAACGTGCCCTTTTTACTGGCGGATGCGGCGCTGGATAAACTGTTCCTGGATGAATCCGTCGCGGCGGGGCTGCACGCGCTGAAAGGCCATCGCGTCGTGGGCGGGATGCGCGCTTCCCTGTATAATGCCATGCCCCTGGCGGGCGTCGAGGCGCTGGTGACCTTTATGGATGGATTCGCCCGGCGCCATGGCTAACTCCGTACTGACGGGCAGGAGGGGCCGGGTCGTTAAGCCGCGGTAAATACCGCCTTGGAAACTCCGGCGCGCCGTTGCGGCTCTCATCCGTGAGATCCGCCCTGCGGGTCAACGCCTGTGCGTTATTTTAAGGCGTTCCCGGCGCGCCGCGCTTTGCCCTCCTTGCCTATTACCCCCGCTTCACGCTGTTGTGCGGGTTTACAATCGCCTGAGTTTTTGTTTTTGCTGGAGAACGCGCTTCACATGCTGGAATCCCTGACCCTACAACCGGTGGCACTTGTCGATGGCACCATTAATCTTCCCGGCTCGAAAAGCGTTTCGAACCGGGCGCTGTTGCTGGCGGCGCTGGCCGACGGCACCACCCGCCTGACCAATCTGCTCGACAGCGACGATGTGCGCCATATGCTCGATGCCCTGGCCGCGCTCGGGGTCGTCTGCCGGTTAAGCGACGATCGCAGGACATGCGAGATCGATGGCCGGGGGCAGGCCCTGACCGCGCCGGCGCCGCTGTCGCTGTTTCTCGGCAACGCCGGCACCGCCATGCGGCCCCTGGCAGCCGTGCTGTGCCTGGGCCGGCATGACATTACCCTGACCGGCGAGCCGCGCATGAAAGAGCGTCCCATCGGCCATCTGGTGGATGCCCTGCGCCAGGGCGGCGCGGAGGTGGATTACCTGGAGCAGGAAAATTACCCGCCGTTGCGTTTGCGCGGCGGTTTTCGCGGCGGCGATATTACCGTCGACGGCAGCGTGTCCAGCCAGTTTCTCACCGCCCTGCTGATGACGGCGCCGCTGGCCGCCGGGGATACCACCATCCGCATCAAAGGCGAGCTGGTTTCCAAGCCGTATATTGATATCACCCTGGCGTTGATGAAAACCTTTGGCATACAGGCGCGCCATGACGACTACCGGGTGTTTTACCTGCAAGGCGGCCAGAGGTATCGCTCGCCGGGCGAGTATCTGGTGGAGGGCGATGCCTCGTCCGCGTCTTATTTCCTGGCGGCGGCGGCCATCCGCGGCGGCACGGTGCGGGTTACCGGTATCGGCAAAAACAGCGTGCAGGGCGATATCCGCTTCGCCGATGTGCTGGAGCGCATGGGCGCCACCATCCGCTGGGGCGATGATTTTATCGAATGCCGCCGGGGCGGGCTGCACGCCATCGATATGGACATGAACCATATTCCCGACGCCGCCATGACCATCGCCACCACCGCCCTGTTCGCCGACGGCGGCACCACCACCCTGCGCAATATCTACAACTGGCGCGTCAAGGAAACCGACCGGCTGGCGGCCATGGCCACCGAGCTGCGCAAAGTGGGCGCCGGCGTGGTGGAGGGCGAGGACTATATCGCCATCACGCCGCCGGCCAGGCTGATATCCGCCGCGATCGACACCTATAACGATCACCGTATGGCGATGTGCTTCTCCCTGGTGGCGTTGTCCGATACCCCGGTGACTATCCGCGATCCGAAGTGCACCAATAAAACCTTCCCCGATTATTTCCGCCAGTTGGCCGCCATCAGCACCCTGGCGTAACCCGCTTTTCCCGTTTATTCACCGGCCGTGCGGCGCGCCGGTGAATGAAAACGCGCGCGCGGTGTCTTAATTTCACGATCCTGACGCCGAAGGGTAACCGTTATTCCTTATGATGCGTATAATGCATCATAGTAAATTCATTATTTATGGAACCAGAATCAAACCGCTGAGAGGAGAAAACAATGACAGCAGTAGTCCCGGTGATCACCATCGACGGACCGAGCGGTGCAGGGAAAGGCACGCTGTGTAAAGCATTGGCGGAAGCATTAGGGTGGCATCTGCTGGATTCGGGGGCCATTTACCGCGTCCTGGCCCTGGCGGCGTTGCACCACCAGGTCGATATCAACGCGGAGGAAGCGCTGGTGCCGCTGGCGGCGCATCTCGACGTACGCTTCAAGGTACAGGCGGGCGAGCTGGAAATCATCCTCGAGGGCGAGGATGTCAGCGGTGAAATCCGTAACGAGGAGGTGGGCAATACCGCCTCCAAGATTGCCGCGTTTCCCCGGGTGCGCGAGGCCCTGCTGCGTCGGCAGCGGGCATTCCGCGAGGCGCCGGGCCTGATTGCCGACGGCCGGGATATGGGCACCGTGGTGTTTGCCGAGGCGCCGGTGAAGATTTTTCTCGACGCGTCCTCGGAAGAAAGAGCGCACCGCCGCATGCGGCAGTTGCAGGAAAAGGGCTTTAGTGTTAACTTTGAACGCCTTTTATCCGAGATAAAGGAAAGGGACGAACGCGACAGGAACCGCCCGGTGGCGCCGCTGGTTCCGGCATCAGATGCTCTGGTACTGGATTCCACCCGCATGACTATCGATGAAGTGATAGCTCAGGCATTGGCGCATTCACGGCGTATACTGGCGTTGTCGTAGCCTTGGAAACAACTACCCCGTTGCAGGGATTGGCAATAGGGCGTGTAAAACAACCCCATCGAGCAGGATGCCGGATGGACGTTAATCAAAAACACCTGAAGATTATCAAATATGACAGAATCTTTTGCTCAACTCTTTGAAGAATCCCTGAAAGAAATCGAAACCCGTCCCGGTTCCATCGTGCGCGGTACCGTTGTTTCCATCGATAAAGATGTCGTACTGGTTGACGCCGGTCTGAAATCCGAATCCGCTATTCCTATCGAGCAGTTTAAAAATGCTCAGGGCGAGCTGGAAATCAAGGTTGGCGATCAGGTCGACGTCGCGCTTGACGCGGTGGAAGACGGTTTCGGTGAGACCCTGCTGTCTCGCGAAAAAGCCAAGCGCCATGAAGCCTGGCTGATGCTGGAAAAAGCCTACGAAGAAGCCGCGACCGTTACCGGCATCATCAACGGCAAAGTGAAGGGCGGTTTCACCGTCGAACTGAACGGCATCCGTGCGTTCCTGCCGGGTTCGTTGGTTGACGTGCGTCCGGTACGCGATACCCTGCATCTGGAAGGCAAAGAGCTTGAGTTTAAAGTTATCAAGCTGGACCAGAAACGTAACAACGTGGTGGTTTCCCGTCGCGCGGTGATCGAGTCCGAAAACAGTGCGGAACGCGATCAGCTGCTGGAAAACCTGCAGGAAGGCATGGAAGTTAAGGGTATCGTCAAGAACCTTACCGACTATGGCGCGTTTGTCGATCTGGGCGGCGTCGATGGCTTGCTGCATATTACCGATATGGCCTGGAAGCGTGTTAAGCATCCGAGCGAAATCGTCAATGTCGGCGATGAAATTACCGTTAAGGTCCTGAAATTCGACCGTGAACGTACCCGTGTTTCCCTGGGCCTGAAACAGCTCGGCGAAGATCCGTGGGTGGCTATCGCCAAACGTTACCCGGAAGGCACCCGCCTCACCGGCCGCGTGACCAACCTGACCGATTACGGCTGCTTCGTTGAAATCGAAGAAGGCGTTGAAGGCCTGGTTCACGTTTCCGAAATGGATTGGACCAACAAAAACATCCATCCGTCCAAGGTTGTTAACGTGGGCGACGTGGTTGAAGTCATGGTTCTGGATATCGACGAAGAACGTCGCCGTATCTCCCTGGGTCTCAAGCAGTGCAAAGCCAACCCATGGCAGCAGTTCGCCGAAACCCATAATAAGGGTGACCGCGTCGAAGGCAAGATCAAGTCAATCACTGACTTTGGTATCTTCATCGGCCTGGACGGCGGCATCGACGGCCTGGTTCATCTGTCCGACATCTCCTGGAATGTTGCCGGCGAAGAAGCCGTGCGCGAATACAAGAAAGGCGACGAAATCGCGGCCGTGGTCCTGCAGGTTGACGCAGAACGCGAACGTATTTCACTGGGCGTGAAGCAACTGGCTGAAGATCCGTTTAATAACTACCTGTCTTTGAACAAGAAAGGTACCATTGTTACCGGTAAAGTCACTGCAGTTGACGCTAAAGGTGCTACAGTTGAATTAGCTGGCGGCGTTGAAGGTTACCTGCGTGCTTCCGAAGCATCGCGTGACCGCATTGAAGACGCTACCCTGGTCCTGAACGTGGGCGACGACGTTGAAGCTAAATTCACCGGCGTTGATCGTAAAAACCGCGTTGTCAGCCTGTCCGTTCGTGCTAAGGATGAAGCTGATGAGAAAGATGCTATCGCCACTGTGAACAGCACCAACAAGCAGGAAGATACCAGCAATTTCTCCAGTGCAATGGCTGAAGCGTTCAAGGCAGCTAAAGGCGAATAATAATGGGGGAGCGGCGAGACGGCCGCTCCTGGACGGTAGCTAAGTTGGGTCGTGTTCCTGCTTTATCCGCTGGAATGCGCACTTGGAGGAACTATGACCAAGTCTGAACTTATTGAAAGACTTGCTGGACAGCACGCTCATATCCCGGCAAAAATCGTCGAGGATGCTGTGAAAGAGATGCTCGAACATATGGCGACCACCCTCGCCGGCGGTGAGCGCATTGAAATCCGTGGTTTCGGCAGTTTTTCACTTCACTACCGTGCACCGCGTGTCGGACGCAACCCTAAAACCGGGGATAAGGTTGAACTGGAAGGCAAATATGTCCCCCATTTCAAGCCCGGCAAAGAGCTGCGCGACCGCGCCAATATTTATGGCTCATAATGCCTGCGGGCGTTGACCCACCGGCGTTGTAAGCCAGCCGCAAACAAGACACCTTCGGGTGTCTTTTTTTATGCCTGGACGTCAGCGGCGGTGAAAAAAGCGCCGCCGGTTGCGCCAGGGCAAATGCGCGCTTGCGCGCAGCCTGGCGCGCCCGGCTGTTAAGGCTATCTTATTGTCCTGAAGCGGCATCGCCTTATCACATACCCCTGATGGCGGCGACCGATGGCATGGACAATACTCGGCGTCACTGTCATGTCGCCAGGATGGCACGCCGATGATTGCCGGACCCTATTACTGATGCCGTTATCCGTTAACCATATGGCGTTTTGCGCCATAGCCGGCATAGTGCCCTTGGGCTTTTTACCCGTATTGCCGGCCCCCACCGCGCTGCATGGCGTTGCGCTGGCCGCCTGGGCCTTGCTCTTATTTCCCGCTCCAGGGTGCCGTTTAGCGGCGGTATTTCTGGCCGCGTTCGCCTGGAGCGGTTTTTGCGCCATACAATTACTGGAGCAGACGGCGCTATTATCCCAATCCAGGGCTATCGTGCGCGCCCATATCGTCAGTATCCATCATGGGCATAACCCGCGCGCGGGCGCGGTGATTAAAATAACCCAGGCCGGGGGCAAACGGGTGTTTCCTCCGGTCCATGCCGCCATCAGCTGGGCGTCGCTGCCGGAGCGCTGGTGCGCCGGGCAGCAGTGGAAAATGATGCTGAAGCTGCGCCCCCAGCATAGCCGGCTCAATCAGGGCGGTTTTGACAGCCAGCGCTGGGCCGTCGCCAATCATCAACCGCTGGTGGGCCGGGTCGTCAAAGCCAAAGTGGAAGACGCCCGCTGCGGCTTGCGGCAAAGGCTTATCGACAACGCCGCCGCCCGGTTCGCCGATCTGCGCTGGCCGTCCATTTTACTGGCGCTGGGGTTTGGCGAAAGCCGGGGCATGCCGGAGGATCTACGCCTGCTGTTACAGCAAACCGGCACCGCACATCTGATGGCCATATCCGGCCTGCATATTTCACTGGCGGCCCTGTTTGGCTGGCTGCTGGCGCGCGGCGGCCAGTTTGTCCTGCCCGGGCGCTGGGTCGGCCCGGTGATGCCGCTGGCGATCGGCTGGCTGGCCGCGGCGGGGTATGTATGGATTTCCGGCGTGAATTTTCCGGCCATCCGCGCGCTGCTGGCGCTGACGCTATGGCTCCTGCTGCGTATGCGCGGCGTGTGCTGCGGGGCCTGGCAGGTTTGGCTGTGGTGCGTGGCGCTGATAGTGGTTACCGACCCGCTTAGCGTGCTGTCAAGCAGCCTGTGGCTGTCATGCCTGGCGGTGGCGGCGCTGATTTTCTGGTTTCAGTGGGCGCCGCTGCCGGCGCGTTTCCAGTCCGGGCTGCGCTGGGCCTGGCTGCGCTGGATACATTTGCAGGCCGGCATGACCCTGTTGCTGCTGCCGCTGCAATGGGGATTATTCCACGGCGTTAATCCGCTGTCGCTGCCTGCCAACCTGTGGGCGGTGCCGCTGGTGTCGTTTATCACCACGCCCCTGATCCTGGCGGCAATCTGCCTGGGCATGCTGCCGCCGCTGAGCCGTCTGCTGTGGTATCTGGCCGACCAATCGCTGACGCTGGTCTTTATGCCGCTGGCGCCGCTACAGCGTGGGTGGCGGGATTTGCCGGAAACCGGCATCCTGTGGAGCATCGGCGGCTGGCTGGCGGTGATTATCTGGCGTTTCGGCTGGTGGCGCACCTATCGACTCAATATGCTGGTGCTCGGCGCGCTGCTGCTGGCACCGCGCGACAGGGCGGATCGGCCTCGCTGGCGGTTGGATATGCTGGACGTCGGCCACGGGCTGGCGGTGGTGGTGGAGCGCCATGGTAAAGCGCTGATATATGATACCGGCGCCGGCTGGCGCGGCGGCGATATCGGCAAAGCGGAAATCCTGCCTTATCTGGCCTGGCGCGGTCTGTCGCCGGAAGGTATTTACCTCAGCCACAGCCATCAGGATCATATCGGCGGGCTCGGCACCCTCAAACGGGCGTTCCCGGGGGTGCCGGTCGCCAGCTCTTACCGCGGCAATGGCCATCTTCCCTGCGTCGTGGGACAGCGCTGGCAATGGCAGGGACTGACGTTCAGCGTCCTGTGGCCGCCGGCGCAGGTTAAAAAAGCCGGCAATGATGATTCCTGCGTGATCAAAATAGAGGACGGCGCGTTCAGCGTGCTGTTAACCGGCGATATCGAGGCGCCGGCCGAGCGGGCCTTGCTCATGACCGCCCGCGGCCGGCTGCGCGCCGATATTCTCCAGATCCCCCACCACGGCAGCAAAACCTCGTCCACCCGGGCCTTTTTACGCGCGGTGCGTCCAGCGGCGGCGCTGGCGTCGGCGGCGCGCTTTAATCCCTGGCGCCTGCCCGCGCCGCTCATCAGGGAGCGTTACCGGCAGGAAGGCATCGCCTGGCATGATACCGCCCGCTCAGGTCAGGTCAGTATTCATTTTTATGACAATAATTGGGTGATAAAAGGATATCGGGAGCAAATTATGCCACGTTGGTATCACCAGTGGTTTGGCGTCCACGCCGATAATGAGTAGAATGGTCGGCTATTTAGACTCAGCGCTGGTTAAATGCATGCTTAATGATAAAGATCTCTCCACCTGGCAGACGTTCCGTCGCCTATGGCCGATGATCTCCCCTTTTAAGGCGGGCCTGATAGTCTCTGCCATCGCCCTGATACTGAATGCCGCCAGCGATACCCTGATGCTGTCATTACTCAAGCCGTTGCTGGACGACGGGTTCGGCAAAAGCGACAACAGCATCCTGGTGTGGATGCCGCTGGCCGTTATCGGCCTGATGGTGGTGCGCGGTTCAACCGGTTTTGTTTCCAGTTATTGTGTATCCTGGGTATCCGGCAAAGTCGTGATGCAAATGCGCCGCCGGCTGTTCAGCCATATGATGGGCATGCCCGTGTCCTTTTTCGATCAGCAATCCACCGGTACCCTGCTGTCGCGCATTACCTATGATTCGGAACAGGTGGCCTCCTCGTCATCCAGCGCGCTGATTACCGTTATCCGCGAAACCGCCTCGATTATCGGCCTGTTTATCATGATGTTCTATTACAGCTGGCAACTGTCGCTGATCCTGGTGGTTATCGCCCCCATTGTTTCCATTGCCATCCGCCAGGTGTCGAAACGCTTTCGCAATATCAGCAAAAATATGCAGAACACCATGGGGCAGGTCACCACCAGCGCCGAGCAGATGCTGAAAGGCCATAAGGAAGTATTGATTTTCGGCGGCCAAAAGGTCGAGAACGAACGTTTCAACCATGTCAGCAACCGCATGCGCCAGCAGGGCATGAAAATGGTTTCCGCCTCGTCGGTCTCCGACCCGGTGATCCAGTTTATCGCCTCACTGGCACTGGCGTTTGTCCTGTATGCCGCCAGTTTCCCGAGCGTGATGCAAAACCTGACCGCCGGCACCATTACCGTGGTGTTCTCATCCATGATTGCACTGATGCGCCCGCTGAAATCGCTCACTAACGTTAATTCCCAGTTCCAACGGGGCATGGCCGCTTGCCAGACCCTGTTTGCCATCCTGGATATGGAGCAGGAGAAGGATGAGGGTACGCTGGAGATCGAGCGCGCCGAAGGCCATGTTGAATTCCGCGACGTCACTTTTTATTACCCCGGCAAGGAAACACCCTCCCTTGAACATATCAGCCTAACCATCCCCGCGGGCAAAACGGTGGCGCTGGTCGGGCGTTCCGGATCCGGCAAATCCACCATCGCCAACCTCCTGACGCGGTTTTACGATGTCCAGGAGGGCGCGGTGTTGCTGGACGGACATGACCTGCGGGAATACAAGCTGTCATCGCTGCGCGATCAGGTGGCGCTGGTCTCGCAAAATGTGCATTTATTTAACGATACCATCGCCAATAATATTGCCTATGCCCGCAAGGACCGGTTTTCGCGCGAGGAAATCGAGAATGCGGCCCGCATGGCGTACGCCATGGATTTTATCGCCAAAATGGATAAGGGCCTGGATACGGTCATCGGTGAAAACGGCGTGCTGCTGTCCGGCGGACAGCGGCAGCGCATCGCCATTGCCCGCGCGTTGCTGCGTGATTGCCCGATCCTGATCCTTGACGAGGCCACCTCGGCGCTGGACACCGAATCGGAGCGCGCCATCCAGAAGGCGCTGGACGCGCTGCAAAAAAATCGCACCTCGCTGGTGATTGCCCATCGGCTGTCGACCATCGAAAAAGCCGATGAGATCCTGGTGGTGGAAAACGGCCGTATCGTGGAGCGCGGTTCGCATCAGGACCTGCTGGCGCAGAAGGGCGCGTATGCCCAACTGCACCGGATGCAGTTCGGCAATGATTGATCGCATCTGGTTCGGCGGGTCGAAACTGTATTGGCTGCTGCTGCCGTTATCCTGGCTATACGGCCTGGTCAGCGCGCTGATAAAGCTGGGCTATCGCCTGGGATGGCGTAAAACCTACCGCTTCCCGGTGCCGGTGGTGGTGGTGGGCAACCTGACCGCCGGCGGCAACGGCAAAACACCCGTGGTGTTGTGGCTGGTGGAGCATTTGCAGCGGCGCGGCTGGCGGGTCGGCGTGGTATCCCGCGGCTACGGCGGGCGGGCCGACAGCTACCCGCTGCTGCTGGACGACAATACCACCAGCCGACAGGCGGGGGATGAGCCGGTGTTGATTTTCCAGCGCACCGGCGCCGCGGTGGCGGTGGCGCCTAAGCGCGCGGACGCGGTGGCGGCCTTGTTGGCCGGACGGCCGCTGGATGTGATTATCACCGATGACGGCCTGCAGCATTATGCGCTGGCGCGGGACATCGAATGGGTCGTGGTGGATGGTGTCAGGCGTTTTGGCAACGGCTGGTGGCTGCCGGCGGGCCCCATGCGCGAGCGGGCCGGCCGGCTGAAACGCGTCGACGCCGTGATTGTCAACGGGGGCGAGGCGTTGCCGGGTGAGATTCCCATGCGCCTGGTGCCGGGCGACGCGGTCAATTTGGCCAGCGGTGAAACCCGGCCTGCCGGGCAACTGCGCTCGGTCGTGGCGATGGCGGGCATCGGGCATCCGCCGCGGTTTTTCGCCACCCTGCGCGCCCTTGGCGTGGTCACCGAAGGTGAAATTGCCTTCGGCGATCATCAGGCTTATCGCCTGGAGCAATTGGCGCCGCTGGCCTTGCCGCACCAGACGCTGTTGATGACGGAAAAAGACGCGGTGAAATGCCGCGCTTTCGCCCAGGCCAACTGGTGGTATCTGCCGGTAAGCGCCCAGTTGCCGGAGCGGGACGCGCAGGCGCTGCTGGCGCCTATTGAGCGGGCGATTATCGCCTCGCGGCAAAAGCGCTAGCGTCAATCACGCCGGAACCGGGCGGGCTGATAAGGGGGCGTTTTTTTGGCGGCGAAAAAACAATCGGCCCGGTCATCAGGGATGATCGGGCCGAGAGAGCGATGTTATTTTTTGCTTAGCGGCTAAAATTAGCAAACAAAGCAATTATTTTATTTAATTTTTTCATGGCAGGTTTGTCTCTTAAATGTCTAAAGTGTGATGTAGCTCACAAAAAATATTACGCCGTTCCTGTGCCTGGATCAACCCTATTTTGCAAAAATGTTAATAGCCTGCGTCAATCGTTGTGACGTCAATTACAGCTAATCGCCGTAACCATTCCCGCCCGCCGCCGCATTATGCTATTCTCTGGGCCATCGACGCATCGCAGGGTGTGTATGCTGGAGGAAACATGGATCACCGTTTATTGGAAATCGTGGCGTGCCCGGTATGTAACGGCAAGCTGTATTTTAATAAAGAAAAACAGGAACTCATCTGTAAATCGGATGCCCTGGCCTATCCGGTCCGGGACGGTATACCGGTGTTATTGGAGAGCGAGGCCCGCGCCCTGACATTGGACGAGACAAATCAATGAGTTTCGTGGCTATCATTCCCGCGCGGTTCGCCTCCAGCCGCCTGCCGGGCAAACCCCTGGCGGATATTAACGGCAAGCCGATGGTGGTGCATGTCATGGAGCGCGCGCAGGAATCCGGCGCGGACCGGGTTATCGTGGCGACCGATCACGCCGGCGTGGTGGATGCCGTCCGCCAGGCGGGCGGCGAGGTTTGCATGACCCGCCCCGATCATCACTCCGGTACCGAACGCCTGGCGGAAGTGATCGACCGCTATCAATTTCCCGATGACCAGATCGTCGTCAATGTGCAAGGCGACGAGCCGCTCATCCCGCCGGTCATTATCCGCCAGGTGGCTGATAATCTGGCCCATTGCCAGGCGGGCATGGCCACGCTTGCGGTGCCCATCACCACCGCCGAGGAAGCCTTTAATCCGAACGCGGTCAAAGTGGTGATGGATGCCCAGGGTTTCGCGCTGTATTTTTCCCGCGCCGCCATTCCCTGGGAACGTGAACGCTTCACTGTTTCCCGGGCGACCATCGGCGACACCTTTTTGCGCCATATCGGCATCTATGGCTATCGCGCCGGTTTTATCCGCCGTTATGTGGGCTGGCAACCGAGCCAGCTGGAGCAGATTGAGATGCTCGAGCAACTGCGGGTACTGTGGTATGGCGAAAAGATCCATGTCGCGGTGGCGAAAGAGGTGCCGGGCATCGGCGTCGATACGCCGGAAGAGCTGCTGCGCGTGCGCGAACTGATGCGCCATAACCGCTGATATTCCGCTAAATCTTGATCTGAAACGAAGAAGTTTGCCGGTGAAGCCAGCATGATGGCCCGTGTTTGTTATTCACACGTTTGTCCATTATATAAAGGTTGAGTCTGTCATGGAACAGTTGAAAGCTGAGTTAAGCGCAGTATTGGGGGAATCCCTGAGCCGTCTGGAGCGGATCAGCGAACAACCTTATGCGCATCTTTATGCTATGTATGATAAGGAAGGACATCCGCTTTCATTGCTGGCAAAAAGCTATATCTGCCAAGGCATCGCACAGCAGGAGGCGTACAAGCTTTCCATGCTGGCCCGCGAGGGCGAAGTGCGGTTGCCCACGGTCTACGGGCTGGTGGTAACCCAGCAGGCGCCGTATAAGGAACTGCTGCTGATGGAACGTCTGCGCGGGGTCTCGGCGGAAGCCCCAACCCGTACGCCGCAGCGCTGGGAGCTGCTGAAAGATCAGATTGTCGAAAGCATGCTGGCCTGGCACCGTATCGACAGCCATGGCTACGTCGGCACGGTGGACAGCACGCAGGAAAATACCTGGCCCAACTGGTATGCGCAACGCATCGAAGTGATTTGGTCGACGCTGCTGAAAGTCTCCGCGCCGCTGCTGACCTATGAAGACCGCAACCTGTTGTTCCGCACCCGCCAGAGCCGTGAAAAACTGTTTGCCGATTATCAGGAAAACAGCGTGCTGGTGCACGGCAACCTCACGCTGCGCAGCATGCTCAAGGACCAGCGCACCGATCAACTGCTCGCCATGCTCAATCCCGGCACCATGCTGTGGGCGCCGCGCGAGTACGATTTGTTCCGCCTGTGCGAGGACGGCATGGCGAACGAGCTGCTCTACCATTACCTGAGCAAGGCGCCGGTGTCGGAGGCGTTCCTCTACCGGCGCTGGCTATACGGTATCTGGGAAGCGGCGGCGCGCTATATCCACACCGGGTTGCTCGACCGCGCGGTATTCGACCTGGCCGGTCGCGAACTCGTCCCCTGGCTTGATTAAACGGACGTGCGCCGGCGATAGCGCCCGCCTTGCGCGGCGCTATCGCCCCGGTACGGCGGCATCAATCAGGATGCCGGCGCGTCGCTGTCGCCGGTTATTTTTTGCCAGGCGCGTCCCAGGGTTTCATACCAGGCGCGGTCGGCATGCCCCAGCCATAGGGGCGACGGCAGCACCTTTTCCCACGGGTTTAACGGACTGTCGATCGCCAACTGGTTGGCCGGGGCAGGGATGGGGGTCAGCCCCCGGGCCCGGAAAAACCCCATGGCGCGTGGCATATGGTTGGCAGACGTGACCAGCAAAAACGGCGCCTTGCCCACCAGGGCGGCTACGCTTGCCGCTTCCTGGCGGGTGTCGCGCGGCGCCTCCAGCACGATAATATCTCCCGCCGGCACCCCAAGGCTTTGCGCCACCCTTGCCGCCGTTTCGGCGCTGCTGACGGGATTGCCCGGCGCCGCCGCGCCGGTAAATACCATTTTGGCGCCGGGATGGTCATGATAAAGACGAATTCCTTCGGCCACCCGCGGCAGGCTGTTGTTAATCAGGTTGGAACTGGGCGCCCATAAGGGATTAAAGGTGTAGCCGCCGCCCAGCACCACCACGTAGGCGATACCCGGCTGGCGCCCGTGATAGGTGGGGTATGCCGCCTCCAGCGGCGCCAGCAGGCTATCGGCCACCGGTTGCAGGCTCAGCAGCAATAAAACCGACCAGCCCAGGGTCACCAGACCCTTACCGGTCCGCTGCCAGCGCGTGAACCACAGCAGTAATAGCCCGGCGCCCATGAGCAAAATCAGCAGCGGCAGCGGCAACAATAACCCGCCGACGATTTTTTTAAGGTCAAAAAGCATCGGAAAACGCTCCAATTGGATGAAATGTAGTCAACCAGGCGCAATCCGGCGCCATAAAGATTCATTCTAAGTCAGCCTGTGACAAAATAGTCAATTCACGGCGGGTTTATGGTAAAAACGCCTTTCCCGTCCGTCGTGCCCGGAGCATTGATTATGCAGGACCGCAATTTTGACGATATTGCTGAAAAATTTGCGCGCAATATTTACGGCACCACCAAAGGGCATATCCGCCAGGCGGTGGTCTGGCAGGATTTAGAAGGATTGCTGACGCGGCTGCCCGCCCGCCCGCTGTATATCCTCGATGCCGGCGGCGGCGAGGGCCGTATGGCCTGCCAGCTGGCGGCCCTGGGGCACCGGGTGCTGCTGTGCGATCTGTCGTCCGGCATGATTGAGCGGGCGCGGCAAGCGGCGCAGGAGCGGTCTGTGATGGATCACATGCAATTTGTGCAAAGCGCCGCGCAGGATATCGCGCCCCATTTGGAAAGGCCGGCCGATCTGATATTGTTGCATGCGGTATTGGAATGGGTAAGCGAGCCGCGCGCGTTATTGCAAGGGCTGTATGATTGCCTGGCGCCAGGTGGCGCTCTGTCATTAATGTTTTACAATAAGCACGGTCTGGTCATGCGTAATATGATCCTGGGCAATATTGAATTTGTCGCCGCCGGGATGCCGAAACGAAAAAAACGCTCCCTGATGCCGGACCATCCCTGCGATCCTGAACAGGTGTTCGGCTGGCTGACCGCCATGGGCATGACGCTCAGCGGCAAAAGCGGTGTGCGGGTGTTTCATGACTATCTGCAAAACAAGCAGCAGCAACAGGATGATTTTCCGGCCTTATTGGCGATGGAACAACGGTATTGCCGGCAGGAACCCTTTATCAGCATGGGGCGCTACATCCACGTCATGGCGCATAAACCCTCCCTGAAGGATGAATTATGAGTGAATTTTCCCAGACTGTACCGGAACTGGTCGCCTGGGCCCGGAAAAATGACTTCTCGCTCTCGCTGCCCATCGAGCGGCTGGCGTTTGTGCTGGCCATCGCTACGCTTAACAGCGAACGCATGGACGGTGAAATGAGCGAAGTCGATCTGGTGGACGCCTTTCGTCACGTCAGCCAGGGGTTTGCGCAGACCAACGAAACGGTGGCGGTGCGCGCCAACAACGCCATCAACGATCTGGTGCGCCAACGCCTGCTCAACCGCTTTGTCAGCGAGCTGGCGGACGGCAACGCCATCTATCGCCTCACGCCGCTGGGTATCGGCATCAGCGACTACTATATTCGCCAGCGTGAATTTTCCACGCTGCGGTTATCGGTGCAGCTCTCCATTGTCGCCCAGGAATTGCAGCGGGCGGCCGAGGCGGCGGAAGAGGACGGCGATGAGTTCCACTGGCACCGCAACGTATTTGCCCCGCTGAAGTATTCGGTGGCGGAAATTTTCGACAGCATCGACATGACCCAGCGCATCATGGACGAACAGCAGCAGTCGGTGAAGGACGACATCGCGGCGCTGCTCAACCAGGACTGGCGCGCCGCCATCGCCAGCTGCGAGCAGCTGCTGTCGGAAACCTCCGGTACCCTGCGGGAACTCCAGGATACCCTTGAGGCGGCGGGGGATAAGCTACAGGCCAACCTGCTGCGCATCCAGGACTCGATCCTCGGCCATCAGCATCTGGCCTTTCTCGACAAGCTGGTCTTTGATCTGCAAAACAAGCTGGACCGGATTACCAGTTGGGGACAGCAGGCGATAGATCTGTGGATCGGCTACGATCGCCACGTGCACCGTTTTATCCGCACCGCCATCGATATGGATAAAAACCGGGTCTTCGCCCAGCGGCTGCGCCAGTCGGTACAGAACTATTTCGACCATCCCTGGGCGCTGACCTACGCCAACGCCGACCGTCTGCTGGACATGCGCGACGAGGAACTGGCGCTGCGCAGCGAAGAGGTGACCGGCGAATTGCCGCCGGACATGGAATATGAAGAATTCAACGAGATCCGCGAGCAGCTGACCGCCATGATCGACCAGGCGCTGGCGCAGTACCCGCAGCAGCATCTGCCGCTGGATCTCGGCCAGGTTATGCGTGATTACCTGGCCCGTTTCCCGCGCGCGCGCCATTTCGACGTCGCGCGTATTTTAGTTGATCAGGCAGTACGTCTGGGTGTCGCCGGATCAGACTTTTCCGGATTACCGCCGCAGTGGCAGGCAATCAACGATTACGGTGCTAAGGTACAGGCCCATGTCATCGATAAGTATTGAAGAAACCATGCCGGTCAAGCTGGCAAAAGCCCTGTCGAATCCCCTGTTTCCGGCTCTCGACAGTCTGTTGCGCTCCGGCCGCCATATCGGCGTCGAGGAGTTGGACAACCACGCGTTCCTGATGGATTTCCAGGAGGAGCTCGAGAGCTTTTACCGCCGCTACAATGTGGAACTGGTGCGCGCGCCGGAAGGCTTTTTTTACCTGCGCCCGCGGTCCACCACGCTGATTCCGCGCTCGGTTCTGTCCGAGCTGGATATGATGGTGGGTAAAATCCTGTGTTATCTCTATCTCAGCCCCGAGCGCCTGGCCCATGAAGGGATTTTTACCCAGCAGGAGCTTTACGACGAACTGCTTGGTCTGGCGGACGAAAACAAACTGCTTAAGCTTGTTAACCAGCGTTCCACCGGCTCCGATCTCGACCGGCAGAAGCTGCAGGAAAAGGTGCGCACGTCGCTTAACCGCCTGCGCCGTCTGGGCATGGTGTGGTTTATGGGCAACGACGCCTCGAAATTTCGCATTACCGAGTCGGTGTTTCGCTTCGGCGCCGATGTACGCAGCGGCGATGACGCGCGCGAGGCGCAGCTGCGCATGATCCGCGACGGGGAGGCGATGCCCATTGAACAGGCCTTATCGCTAAATGACGAGCAGGACGACGACAATGGCAATCTTAATGACGGATCGTCGGAAAGCGCCGAGGATGAACTGGCATGATTGAACGTGGTAAATTTCGCTCACTGACATTGGTTAACTGGAACGGTTTTTTCGCCCGTACCTTTGATTTGGACGGGTTGGTGACCACCCTGTCCGGCGGCAACGGCGCGGGCAAGTCCACCACCATGGCGGCTTTTATCACCGCCCTGATCCCGGACCTGACGCTGCTCCATTTCCGTAATACCACCGAAGCCGGCGCCACCAGCGGTTCCCGCGACAAGGGGCTGCACGGCAAGCTGCGCGCCGGCGTCTGCTACGCCGCGCTGGATGTGATCAACTCCCGCCATCAGCGGGTGCTGGTGGGCGTACGGTTGCAGCAAATCGCCGGGCGCGATCGCAAAGTCGATATCAAACCCTTTATGATCCAGGGGCTGCCGGTCGCGGTTATGCCTACGGAAATCCTGACCCAGGCGGTAGGGGATCGCCAGGCGCGGGTCTTGAGCCTGCAGGAACTCAAGGAGCGGGTGGAGGAAACCGAAGGCGTACAGTTCAAGGTGTTCAATTCCATTACCGACTATCACGCCCAAATGTTTGATTTAGGCGTTATTCCGCGCCGTCTGCGCTCGGCCGCCGATCGCAGCAAATATTACCGCCTGATTGAAGCCTCGCTGTACGGCGGTATCTCCAGCGCCATCACCCGCTCGCTGCGCGACTATCTGTTGCCGGAGAACGGCGGGGTGCGCAAAGCGTTCCAGGATATGGAAGCGGCGCTGCGCGAAAACCGCATGACGCTTGAAGCGATACGCGTTACCCAGTCCGATCGCGACCTGTTTAAGCACCTGATTTCGGAAGCCACATCCTACGTGGCGGCCGACTACATGCGTCATGCCAACGAGCGGCGCATCCATCTTGACCAGGCGCTGAGCCTGCGGCGCGATCTGCTCGGCAGCCGCAAATCGCTGGCAGTGGAACAATACCGCCATGTGGACATGGCGCGCGAACTGGAAGAAACCACCGGCAGCGAATCGGATCTGGAAACCGACTACCAGGCGGCCAGCGACCATTTAAACCTGGTGCAGACCGCCATGCGCCAGCAGGATAAAATCAGCCGCTATCGTGATGATATCGACGAGCTGACCTTCCGGCTGGAAGAGCAAAACGAGGTGGTGGCCGAGGCCCAGGACCTGCATCAGGACCATGAGGCGCGCGCTGAGGCCGCCGAACTGGAAGTCGATGAGCTGAAAAGCCAGCTGGCGGATTACCAGCAGGCGCTGGACGTGCAGCAAACGCGCGCCATCCAGTATCAACAGGCGTTGCAGGCGCTGGACCGCGCCCGCGAACTTTGCGGCCTGCCCGGACTTAGCGCCGTGGACGCCGAGCGGGAGCTTGACGTCTTCCAGGCGCGGGAGCAGGAAGCCACCGACGTTCTGCTCGGGCTGGAACAAAAACTGAGCGTGGCCCAGGCGGCGCACGGCCAGTTCGAACATGCCTTTAAACTGGTGACGCAAATCGCCGGGCAGGTGGCGAGGAGCGAAGCCTGGCAAACCGCCCGCGAGCTGCTGCGCGATGCGGCGTCGCTCACGCATCAGGCCGAGCGGCTGCAGCCGTTGCGCAGCCAGCTTGATGAACTGGAGCAGCGTCTGCGTGAGCAGCAGGAAGCCCAGCGCCTGCTGACGGAATTCGGTAAACGTATCGGCGCCGATTACCAGCCGGACGAGCTGGACGCGGCGCAGCAGGAGCTGGAAGCGCGGGTGGAAACCCTGTCGCTCAGCGTATCCGAGGCGGGGGAGCGGCGTATGGCATTACGCCAGGAGCTCGATCAGATCCTGCAGCGACTGCAACTGCTGACGCAACGCGCGCCGGCATGGCTGGCGGCGCAGGATGCGTTGACCGCGCTTGAGGAACAGAGCGGCGAGCAGCTTGAGAACGGCTCGCACGTCACCGAATATATGCAGCAACTGCTGGAACGCGAGCGCGAAACCACCGTGGAGCGCGACGAGGTGGCGGGGCGCAAACGCGAGCTTGAAGATCAGATCGAGCGGCTAAGCCATCCGGGGGGCGGCGAGGATCCGCGTCTGGCCACCCTGGCGGAGCGTTTTGGCGGCGTGCTGTTATCGGAAATCTATGATGATGTCACCTTTGACGACGCGCCTTATTTCTCCGCGCTGTATGGACCCTCGCGCCACGCTATCGTGGTTCCCGACCTGTCGCGCATCCGCGATCAGCTTGACGGCCTGGACGAATGTCCCGACGATCTCTACCTGATCGAGGGTGACCCGCAGTCGTTCGACGATAGCGTATTCGGTATCGAGGAGCTGGAAAGGGCGGTCCTGGTGAAGGTGGCCGATCGCCAGTGGCGGTATTCCCGTTTTCCGGCGGTGCCGCTGTTCGGCCGGGCGGCGCGCGAGAAACGCCTGGAAATCCTTAACGAAGAGCGCGACGCGCTGGCGGAACGGTACGCCACCCTGTCGTTTGACGTGCAGAAAATCCAGCGTTTGCACCAGGCGTTCGGTCGTTTTGTCGGCACCCATCTGGCGGTGGCGTTTGAAGACGATCCCGAGGCCGAGATCCGCCGCCTGGGTGGCCGGCGCGGCGAGCTGGAACGCCTGCTCAGCGATCATGAGGGCCAGAACCAGCAGCAGCGCCAGCAATATGAACAGGCGCGCGAGGGGCTTGGCCTGTTGAACCGACTGATCCCGCGCATCAGCCTGCTGGGCGACGAGACGCTGGCCGATCGTCTCGACACCGTGCGCGAAGAGTGGGAAGACGCCCAGGACGCGGTGCGTTATTTGCAGCGCCACCGCGATGCGCTGGATCAGCTGGAGCCGCTGCTTGCGGTATTGCAAAGCGACCCCGAGCAGCACGAGCAGCTGCAGGCGGATTACCAGCAGGCGCAGCAGGCGCAGCGCCAGGCTAAGCAGCAGGCGTTCGCCCTGACCGAGGTGGTGCAGCGCCGCGCCCATTTCAGCTATTCCGATTCCGCCGGCATGCTGACGGAAAACTCGGATCTGAACGACAAGCTGCGCCAGCGCCTGGAGCAGGCGGAGGCCGAGCGCAGCCGGGCGCGCGACGCCTTGCGCCAGCATCAGGCGCAGTTGACCCAGCTAAACCAGGTGCTGGCCTCGCTGAAAAGCGCCTACGACGCCAAACGGGATATGTTTGCCGAGCTGACGCAGGAACTGCAGGATATCGGCGTACAGGCCGATGCCAGCGCCGAAGCCCGCGCCAAGGAGCGCCGCGATCAATTGCACGCCGCCCTGAGCCAGAACCGCAGCCGGCGCAACCAGTTGGAGAAACAGCTGACCTTCTGTGAAACGGAGATGGACGCCCTGCGCAAAAAACTGACCAAGCTGGAGCGCGATTATCATCAGATGCGCGAGCAGGTGGTGACCGCCAAGGCCGGTTGGTGCGCGGTTATGCGCCTGGTGCGGGATAACGGCGTCGAACGCCGGCTGCACCGGCGCGAACTGGCCTACCTGGAGGCGGAAGAACTGCGCTCCATGTCCGACAAGGCGTTGGGCGCCCTGCGCCTGGCGGTGGCGGATAACGAGCATCTGCGCGATGTGCTGCGGCTGTCGGAAGATCCCAAACGGCCGGAGCGGAAAATCCAGTTTTTTATCGCGGTTTACCAGCATCTGCGCGAACGTATCCGCCAGGATATCATCCGTACCGACGATCCGGTCGACGCCATTGAACAAATGGAAATTGAACTGAGCCGGTTGACCGAGGAATTGACGGCCCGCGAACAGAAACTGGCCATCAGTTCCAAGAGCGTATCGAACATTATTCGCAAAACCATCCAGCGCGAGCAGAACCGCATCCGCATGCTCAACCAGGGATTGCAGGCGGTCAGCTTCGGCCAGGTGAAGAGCGTGCGGCTGAATGTGAACGTGCGCGAAGCCCACGCCACGCTGCTTGATGTGCTGAGCGAGCAGCAGGAGCAGCATCAGGATTTGTTCAGCAGCAACCGGCTGACTTTCTCCGAGGCGCTGGCGAAGTTGTATCAGCGTTTGAATCCGCATATCGATATGGGACAGCGCACGCCGCAGACCATCGGCGAGGAATTGCTGGACTACCGCAACTATCTGGAAATGGAAGTGGAGGTCAACCGCGGCGCCGACGGCTGGCTGCGCGCGGAGAGCGGGGCGCTGTCCACCGGCGAGGCCATCGGTACCGGTATGTCGATCCTGGTGATGGTGGTGCAGAGTTGGGAAGAAGAGTCCAGCCGCCTGCGCGGTAAGGATATTTCCCCCTGCCGCCTGTTATTCCTTGATGAGGCGGCGCGTCTTGACGCCAAATCCATCGCCACGCTGTTTGAGCTGTGCGACCGGTTGCAGATGCAGCTGATTATCGCCGCGCCGGAAAATATCAGCCCGGAAAAAGGCACCACGTATAAACTGGTACGTAAGGTATTCAATAATCAGGAACATGTGCATGTGGTGGGCTTGCGTGGGTTTGGCGGGGATATTCCGCCGGTGCCGGCGGTCGTTGCGGCGCAGGAAACCTCCTGAGGTGCTGGCCAGCTCTCCCTGTAACACGCCTGCTTTAAGTTCAGCGTTAGCGGGCCTACCGTGCCATGGGGCGCTCGGTCGGGCGGGAAAAGCACGCCCGATTCGACCCCATTGGCACGCTCTCCCTGTAACACGCCTGCTTTAAGTTCAGCGTTAGCGGGCCTGGCCTGCCATGGGCCGCCCGGTCGGGCGGGAAAAGCACGCCCGATTCGACCCCAACGGCATGCCCTCCCGTGACCATGCCGGGTTTAGCGCGGTTTTTTATGCCGCGCCGGGGTAAACAGGCGCACCGGAGAAACGATTACACATTAAGCCGCATACAGACAGCGCAGAGTTGGCTTTCTGCTTATATACTAAGGTAAAGTTGAGTGTAAATAATAAGACGATAATAATTAACAATTCTGCATACAGGGGACATGGGATGTTACTCACCAATTATGTGTTATGGCGACGTGGGCTTCTCGCTTGCCTGCTGGCATCAAGCCTGATCCCGCTGGCCGTCCGCGCTCAGGTGGCCACCGCCCCCATCATGCCGGATACCAAGACGTTGGGCCACAGTCCGTCCGCATTGGCGGCGGTGCTGCCCGCCGGCGTCAAGCCCTATTATTCCGCTGAGCTTAACGCGCTTTATGCCGCCCGGCATAACCAGCCCATGTGGCAGGATCGCGATGCCATCCAGCAATTCCAGCAGCAACTGGCCGAACTGGCGCTATCCGGCGTCCAGCCGCAATTTATCTCCTGGGCGCAATGGCTGACCAATCCCGATATCAGTCCTATGGCGCGCGACGTCATCTTGTCCGACGCCATGCTCGGCTACCTGCAATTTGTCACCGGGGTGGAGCAAAACGGCGAGGTCTGGCTTTACAACAACAAGCCGTATCGCCTGGCGCCGCCGCCGGTACTGGCGGTCGAGCACTGGCAGCACGCGATTAAAGACGGCGGCATCACGCGCTTTATAGCCGGCCTGGCGCCGCAGCACCCGCAATATCCCAAGATGCACCAAGCGTTGAAAACCATGCTGACGGATAATCATCCCTGGCCCCAGCTCAATGGCAATGAAAGCCTGCGCCCCGGGCAGCTAAGCGATGATATCCCGGCGCTGCGCGAAATCCTGCACCGTAGCGGCATGATATTGCCGGCGTCGGCCACCCCGCTGCCCACCGCCGATAATATGCCGGCGGATGTGCGCACCACCCCTCCGGTGACGGATGGGCAGCAGTCGGTGGTGGTCAGCCCGGCGGCCGATTCCCTGGCGCCGTCCGCTTCGACGTCCGATCCGGCCGTGGTGGCGACGGTCGACCCGCAGGATAAGGCCTATACTCCCGATCTGGTGGAGGCGGTAAAACGCTTCCAGAGCTGGCAAGGGCTGACGGCCGACGGCGTTATCGGCCGCCAGACACGGGATTGGCTGAACGTGTCGCCGCAAACGCGGGTGACGCTGCTGGCATTGAACATACAGCGCCTGCGGCTGTTGAATAACCGTATCAATACCGGTATCCAGGTTAATATCCCCAATTTTTCGCTGGTGTATTATCAGCAGGGCGCCCAGGTGCTTTCATCGCGGGTGATTGTCGGCCGGCCAAGCCGCAAAACCCCGCTGATGCGCAGCGCGCTCAGCAGCGTGGTGCTGAACCCGCCCTGGAATGTCCCCACCTCGCTGGTGCGGCAGGATATCGTCCCCAAGGCGATGCGCGATCCCGGTTACCTGCAGCGCAACGGTTTTACCGTTCTGTCGGGCTGGAGCAGCGACGCCGAGGCCATCGATCCCGGCACCCTGGACTGGGGCATGATTTCCCCTGCCCATTTCCCGTTCCGGCTGCGCCAGAATCCGGGCGCCAACAACGCGCTGGGGCGGTATAAGTTTAATATGCCCAGTTCGGACGCCATCTATCTGCACGATACGCCCAACCATAATCTGTTCCTTAGCGATATGCGCGCGCTCAGCTCGGGCTGCGTGCGGGTCAACAAGGCGTCCGACCTGGCCAATATGCTGCTGCAGGACGCCGGCTGGGGCGATACGCGGGTCAGCGCCACGCTCAAGGAAGGCAATACCACCTATGTGCCGATACGCCACCAAATTCCAGTGAATCTGTTTTATCTTACCGCCTGGGTGGCTGATGACGGCAAACCACAATTTCGTACAGATATTTACAATTATGATTCCGCGATAAAAGTAGGGGCCAAAAGCCTGGCCAATGCGCAGCGGCTGCTGCAATAACCTGCTGAACGAATGAGAATTATTTACGGCCGGAGCGATAACGCGCCGGCCGCCTATTCTGTGAACCTTTGCAAACCTTGACAAAGCGTTGGTTGACTGCACCAATAACTGCGGTTATGGTTCCCGACGGTGCGCTTATGTGCAATACGTTCGTTTCCTTATGCCGATTGGTTATTTCGCTCATGGATCATATAAATCATCACCGCCGCAAACTCTTGACGTTAAGCTGTGCCGCAATGGGTGCCGCCTTGCTGCCCAGTACCTCCTTTGCCATGCTTTCTACGCCCAGGCCCCGTATTCTCTCGCTGAATAACCTGAACACCGGAGAAACATTAAAAACCGAATTCTTTAACGGTAAAGGGTATAATGCCTCGGAATTGTCGCGCCTTAATCATTTTTTCCGTGATTACCGCGCCAATAAAGTGACGAGTATCGATCCGCGCTTGTTTGATCATATCTACCGCCTGCAAATGATGCTCGATACCAACAAACCGGTACAATTGATTTCAGGTTACCGTTCGGTGGACACCAACAACGAACTGCGCGCGCACAGTTCCGGGGTGGCCAAGCACAGCTACCATACGCTGGGTAAAGCGATGGATTTCCATATCCAGGGCGTGCAGCTGAGCAACATCCGCAAGGCGGCAATGAAAATGCGCATGGGCGGGGTAGGCTATTATCCCAGCAGTAACTTCGTCCATATCGATACCGGTCCGGTTAGAGCCTGGTGAGCCTGTTATCGCCGGGCCCCGGGTAGCGGCGGCAGGCGAAAACAGAGAGTAATGAAGTATGATGAAATACCATATTGTCCCGGTTACCGCCTTCAGCCAGAATTGTTCGCTGATATGGTGTGACAAAACCGGCGAAGCGGCGCTGGTCGATCCCGGCGGCGACGCGGCCAGGCTTATCGCGGCGGTGGCGGAAAAACCGGTTGCGATAAAACAAATTCTGCTGACCCATGGCCATCTGGACCATGTCGGCGCCGCCGCCGAGCTTGCGGCCCATTATGGCGTACCCATTGTTGGCCCGCAGCGCGAAGATCTTTTTTTACTGGCGGGGCTGCCGGAGCAAAGCCGCATGTTCGGCCTGGATGACTGCCGGCCCCTGACGCCGGATCGCTGGCTGGAAGAGGGCGACGAGGTCCTGGTCGGCGAAGAGCGTTTCGCCATCCTGCACTGCCCGGGCCACACTCCCGGACATATCGTATTTTATAACGCCGCCGCGCATTTTATCCTGATGGGCGATGTGCTGTTTTACGGCGGGGTTGGCCGCAGCGATTTTCCGCGCGGCAATCATCAGGATTTAATCAATTCTATTCGCACCAAACTCCTGCCCCTGGGCGACGATATCGATTTTCTGCCCGGCCATGGACCTATGTCCACCCTTGGCCATGAACGCCTGACCAATCCTTTCCTGCGATAAAAAAAACCGCCGGTTAAGGCGGTTCAGACTGTTGACGGACCCGCCTCCTGCTTATTCTTAATCAATGAGCAGGAGGCCGGTGCTTTCGCTGCCACCGGGACAATCCGGCGTCCAGGCGACGCGACATCCGCCACCCCCGCCGCCAAAACCGCGCCCGGTCAACAGACATCACCCCGCCGGCAAACCTTGCCGATGCCCGTAAACGCGCACGTTATACGATTGCACGCCGTTAAAGCACCGCCACGATGGCTTCGCACAATTGCGCCATATTCCCGGTGGTCATGCCCGCCACATTCACCCGGCCGGAGTTCACCGCATACACGCCGAACTCGCTGCGCAGCCGCAATACCTGATCTTTGGTCAGGCCGCTGAACGAGAACATGCCGTTTTGCGCATTGATAAACTCGAAATCCTGCTGCGCGCCTTTCTCCCGCAGGGTATTGACGAACAGCTGGCGCATGCGCCGTATACGCTGGCGCATTTCGGTCAGTTCCTGCTCCCACAGCGCCTTCAGCGCCTCGTTGCCTAGAATGGTGGCGACAATCGCGGCGCCGTGGGCCGGCGGATTGGAATAATTGGCGCGAATACAGGATTTTAGCTGGCTGAAGATCTTGTCGGCGGTGTCGGCATCGGCGCCGACCAGGGTGCAGGCGCCAACGCGTTCATTATACAGACCGAAATTTTTGGAATACGAACTGGCGATAATCATTTCCGCATGGTTCTCGGCAAAGATACGCAGGCCCTGCGCATCTTCTTCCAGCCCATGGGCAAACCCCTGATAGGCGAAATCAAATAACGGCAGCCAGCCTTTGCTCCGCGACAGCTCGGCCAGGGTACGCCATTGCGCCTCTGTCGGGTCGATACCGGTGGGGTTATGGCAGCAGCCGTGGAATAACACGACGTCGCCGGCCTGGGCCTGCTCAAGGCTTGCCAGCATGCCGGCGAAGTTAAGCTGGTGGCTGACGGCGTCGTAATAATCGTAGTCGGCGGTTTCAATACCGGCGGCGGCGAAGATATTTTTATGGTTCGGCCAGGTGGGTGTGCTGATCCAGACGCGCCGGGTCGTGGTGTTGCTGGCCAGGAAATCCGCGGCGACGCGAAGCCCGCCGGTGCCGCCGGGCGTTTGCGCCGTGCGGGCGCGGTTGGCGCTGATAATCGCGCTGCCGGTGCCGAACAGCAGCGTTTGGGTACAGCGGGCGAACGCCGGCAAGCCGTCGATACCGAGATAATTTTTGGTGACTTCGTTTTCCAGCAGCAATTGTTCGGCTTTTTTGACGCTGGTGAGCACCGGTGTCTGGCCGGTTTCATCTTTGTACACGCCGATGCCCAGGTTGATTTTATTGGGCCGATCGTCGGCACGGAAAACGTCCAGCAAACCAAGGATAGGATCGGCGGCGGCCAGGGGGATAGTTTCAAACATTATGAAGGGTTCCAGAAGGTAACTAAAGGTGAGCGTAGAGTGTTATCAGGTTACCGCCAGAAACGTGCTTTGCCAACAGGCTGGGGAAAAAAACGCTGTGACGGCGCAAGGGAATTTACCGGAAAAGGGCAAAGGGACGGCATTGGGGGAAAAAGGCAAAAAAAAAGCGGGGCAGCTACCCCGCTTCTTTATCTTGACCTGCAGTTATGATGCGCTGCAAGGACGTCCGTGTCGGCTTAGAACTGGTAAACCAGGCCCAGTGCCACGGTGTCGTCGGTACCCATGCCCAGCTTGTTGTTGTCATCAACTTTATTGATGATGTAGTCAACATAGGTGGACATGTTTTTGTTGAAGTAGTAGGTAGCGCCAACTTCGTAGTATTTCAGGATATCAGTGTCGCCGATGCCTTCAACATCTTTCGCTTTGGACTGGCCGTAAGCGATGGACGGACGCAGACCGAAGTCAAACTGATACTGGGCAACCAGCAGGATGTCCTGGGTTTTATTGGCAAAGCCATCAACACCGGTAGTCACGCCGCCAGTGGTAACCGGCGCGGTGATACGGGTTGCGTTACGGGTTTCGCCGTAGGTGGCAGCCAGGTAAATATTGTTAGCGTCATATTTAACCGACGTTGCCCATTGTTCGGCACGGTCGCCCTGGCCAATCGGCGAGGCGTTCTGCGTTTCGGTACGATCGGAGGAAGCATAAGCGCCTACGATGCCCAAGCCGATAGGAGAAACGTATGATACGGAACCGCCGTAGCCGTCGCCGTTAGCGCGGCCGAAATCAGAGCCGGTACGGTCGTTTTTGCCCTGGTACTGCAAGGCAAAATCCAGGCCGTCGGCCAGGCCGAAGAAATTGGTGTTGCGGTAAGTGGCAACGCCGGTGGTACGGCCAACAAAGAAGTTATCGGAGTAGGCGGTATCACCGCCGAACTCCGGCAGCATATCGGTCCAGCCCAGGGCGTCGTACACTACGCCGTAGTTACGGCCGTAATCGAATGAACCGTAGTCACCGAATTTCAAGCCGGCAAAGCCCAGACGGGTTTTATTGCCGTCTTGCGCGTCGGAGCCGCCTTCAGTGTGGTTGGCGTTAAACTGGTATTCCCACTGGCCGTAACCGGTCAGTTGGTCGTTAATCTGGGTTTCGCCTTTAAAGCCGAGACGCGCATAGGTCTGATCGCCGTCGCCCGCAAAGCTATTGTCGTTGGAATTAGAGAAGTAATGCAGGCCGACAGCTTTACCGTACAAATCCAGTTTGTTACCGTCTTTATTATAAACTTCGGCCGCATTAGCCGCGCCAGCAGCCAACAAGGCCGGAATTACCACTGCAAGAAGATTGCGCTTCATCATTATTACTACCCTCATTGGTGTTATTCGGACACCTGCCACTGCCGCTAACATTTCTAGATGAAACATTATTGAGAGTTTGGTGTCTTCCTGTGTCTGCACGCAGTGTTCCATTCGTGGACCTGTTAATCCACATGGAAAATGCTACAAAGGTCGCAATGATGTTTCAGCGGGAAACCGTGTGTTACAAGATGTAAATTTCACGGAACTTTGTGAGAGAACTCAAACTTTGAAAAGATAAAGGCCAGCATCGCTGGCCTCCAGAAGTTATATATATGTTTTTCTTATATTTTAAGAAGAAAATTAGAAGTTCGCATTGCGCGGGCTGCGTGGGAATGGGATTACGTCACGAATATTTTGCATTCCTGTGACATAAACGATCAAACGTTCAAACCCGAGTCCGAAACCCGAATGCGGCACGGTGCCGTAACGACGCAGATCGCGGTACCACCAATAATCTTCTTTATTCAGCCCCATTTCCGCCAAACGATCGTCAAGCCGGTCCAGACGTTCTTCACGCTGTGAACCGCCGATGATTTCGCCGATTCCCGGCGCCAGCACATCCATGGCGGCCACCGTTTTGCCGTCGTCGTTCTGACGCATATAAAACGCCTTGATGTCTTTGGGGTAATTTTTTACCACCACCGGCGCTTTAAAATGTTTCTCCGCCAGGTAGCGTTCATGCTCGGAGGACAAATCGACGCCCCAGGAGACCGGGTTTTCGAAGGGCTGGCCGGAGGCGATTAAAATCTCCACCGCCTCGGTATAATCAACCTGGGCAAAATCGGATGCCACAAAATGTTCCAGGCGGGTAATGGCGTCCTTATCCACGCGTTCGGCAAAAAATTTCATATCGTCGGCGCGCTCGGTGAGCACCGCCTGGAAGACATATTTCAGCAGCGCTTCCGCCAGGCCGGCGATATCATCCAGATTGGCGAAAGCGACTTCCGGCTCCATCATCCAGAACTCGGCCAGATGGCGGGTGGTATTGGAGTTCTCGGCGCGGAACGTCGGGCCGAAGGTATAGACCTTGGATAGCGCGCAGGCATAGGTTTCCGCATTCAGCTGGCCGGAGACGGTCAGGAACGCTTCCTTGCCGAAAAAGTCTTCATCAAAGTTAACCTTGCCCTGGGCGGTGCGCGGCAGGTTTTCAAAATCCAGCGTGGAGACGCGGAACATCTCACCGGCGCCCTCGGCGTCGGATGCGGTGATAAGCGGCGTGGAGACCCAGAAGAAGCCGCGCTCATCCATAAAGCGGTGGATGGCCTGCGCCAGGGTATGGCGCACCCGGGCGACGGCGCCGATCATATTCGTGCGCGGGCGCAGGTGCGCCACCTCGCGCAGATATTCCACGCTGTGCCGTTTCGCCGCCATCGGATACGTGTCGGGATCGTCCACCCAGCCCAGCACGTCCACTTTGTCCGCCTGGATCTCGAAGCGCTGGCCGCCGCCCAGCGATTCGGTCACCCGGCCGGTGATCGCCACCGAACAGCCGGTGGTCAGGCGCAGGATGTCCGACTTGTAATTCGGCAGAGTATTATTTATGACGGCCTGTAAAGGATCAAAGCAGGAACCGTCATAGACGGCGAGAAAGGAGATACCGGCTTTAGAATCTCTCCGGGTACGCACCCAACCATATACAGTGACTTCACTGTCAGCAGGTATGCGCCCTTGCAGTACATCGACTACAGGCACTACGCTCATAAATGACTCTCTTAACTCATTGTGATGGGGGATTAAACATTATCGCCGCGGCGAAAGCTGTAATATGTTACTTGGCGGGCAGAAGGACACAAGCGAAAATCATCATTTAATGACAGATTTTGCCTGCGGGCGCAAACAATCGCCGGGTAAGGGGAACAATGAGGCGCGATGCGCGCGCCGGAAGAGGAGCCGGCGCGGGGTAGGGCAAGCATCAGCTGGCTTTTTTCACCAGCGGTAAATCAAAGGCCTTGCGCAGCGCGCGGACGAACTCTTTATCCTGGCACATGCTTTTACCGGGGCTGTCGGACAGTTTCGCCACCGGTTTGCCGTTGCACTCCACAAGCTTTATCACGATATTCAGCGGCTTAACCGCCGGGATATCGCACGTTAGCCGGGTGCCGATACCGAACACCAGGTTAATCCGCTGCCAGAAGTGGCGATACAGCGCCAGCGCCTTGTCGAAGTCAAGGCTGTCGGAAAAGACCAGGGTCTTGGTCAGCGGGTCGATCCCCAGCTTCTGGTAATGGGCAATCGCCTTCTCTCCCCATTCCACCGGGTCGCCGGAATCATGGCGCAATCCCTGGTAGCGCGTGGCAAAGCCGGCGCCGAAATCACGCAGGAACGCATCCATGGTAATGCAATCGGTCAGGGCGATGCCCAACTGATCGGGATATTCGTCCAACCAGGCCTGAAGCGCGGCGCGCTGGCTATTGGCCAGTACCGGACTTATCTGCTGGTGGGCCTGAAACCATTCATGGGCCTGGGTGCCCACCGGCGTTAACGACAGCCGCCGGGCCAGATCGTAGTTGCTGGTGCCGATGAGATAAGGGAAGTCCCGCTGCAGTTCGCGGACCACATCGTATTGGACCTGGCGCGAAAACCGCCTGCGGGTGCCGAAATCCATCAGTTTGAAACGGGAGATATCGATATCGCGGCTGCGGTCGCGGAAATGCTGCAGTTTTTGCCGCAGCTGCGTCAGCGCCATGTCGCGCACATCGAAAGGCGTGCGCCGGCGATGGACCACTTCGCTGATGACCGCCAGCAATGGCACTTCCCACAGGATCACCTCACGCCACGGGCCGGTAATGCGGATATCGAGCTTGCCGTTATGATCGCGCACCCGCACCTGGCGCGGGTCGAACCGGAACGCGCGCAGCCACGCCAGATAATCCTGGTGGAAAAAAGGCAGCGCCGAGAGAAAGGCGAATTCCTCGTCGCTCAGCGCCAGGTTACGCATCAGCTCGATTTGCGCGCCGATTTCGGCGGCGTATTCGCCCAGCATATCGTCGCCGCGGCAGCGGAACTCGGCGGTACCCGTAACATCATGGTAACGATGATAAACCGCCTGCTGCATATGCAACTTGTAGGCATCAGTGTCAAGTATCGACGTTAAAATCGGCTCAATGGCTAAAGTCATGGCGCGCTACAGCATCCTCTTGCGACACATAAATACAGTCGGATAAATGGCAAATCGACTGAAGTGTACCCGGCTTGTTCTGTAAGTGTAGTCACATCAAATCATAAATGGCGCTGCAACGTCGAGGCTTAAACGTGCCGTCCGGGCTGAAACGACATGATAAAACCCGTGGTGCAGCGTCACGATCTTTTTCAACCCCCTGCGCGGGCATTTTAACGGGCCATGCCGCTTAACAATGGCAACATGGTCTTAACAGGAATAGACTTATCACAGAGAAATCAATGACGATGCCAAAAGGTTAATTATGACTCAACAGCCGCTAGCAAAATACCGCCATGATTATCGTGCGCCGGATTATACCATCACCGATATCAGCCTGGAGTTTGATCTTAACGCCGAAACCACTACGGTAACGGCGGTCAGTAACGTTGTCAGGAAAGGACCGGCGGGAGCGCCGCTGGTATTAAACGGCGAGGACCTGCAGCTGCTTAACGTCAGCATCGATGGGCAGCCTTGGGCGCACTACCGTCAGGAAGGGCCGCTGCTGGTGATTGAACAGCTGCCCGGGGCGTTTACCCTTACCATCGTGAATGTGATTCATCCGGCGCAGAACTCGGCGCTGGAAGGGCTGTACCTGTCCGGCGACGCCCTGTGCACGCAATGCGAGGCGGAGGGTTTCCGCCATATTACTTATTATCTGGACCGCCCGGACGTGCTGGCGCGCTTTACCACCCGCATTATCGCCGACAAAACACGCTATCCCTTCCTGCTGTCCAACGGCAACCGCATTGACGGCGGCGAAATGGCCGACGGCCGCCATTGGGTGGTCTGGCAGGACCCGTTCCCTAAACCCTGCTATCTCTTTGCCCTGGTGGCCGGCGATTTCGACGTGCTGCGCGACAGTTTCACCACCCGTTCCGGACGCGAGGTGGCGCTGGAGCTGTTTGTCGATCGCGGCAACCTGGATCGCGCCGATTGGGCTATGACCTCGCTTAAGCAGGCGATGCGCTGGGATGAAGCCCGCTTCGGCCTGGAATACGATCTCGACATCTTTATGATTGTCGCCGTGGATTTCTTTAATATGGGCGCCATGGAAAACAAGGGATTGAATGTGTTCAATTCCAAATATGTGCTGGCGCGCGCTGAGACCGCCACCGATAGTGATTATCTGAATATCGAGCGGGTTATCGGCCATGAGTATTTCCATAACTGGACCGGCAACCGTATCACCTGCCGGGACTGGTTCCAACTGAGCCTGAAGGAAGGGTTGACGGTCTTTCGCGATCAGGAATTCAGCGCCGATCTCGGCTCGCGCCCGGTGAACCGCATCGGCAACGTGCGCGTGATGCGCGGCTCGCAGTTTGCCGAGGACGCCAGCCCGATGGCCCACCCGATTCGTCCCGAGAAGGTTATCGAGATGAATAACTTCTATACCGTGACGGTCTATGAAAAGGGCGCGGAAGTGATCCGCATGCTGCATACGCTTTTGGGCGAAGAAAAGTTCCAGGCCGGGATGCGGCTGTATGTTGAGCGCCACGACGGATCCGCCGCCACCTGCGATGATTTTGTCAACGCCATGGAACAGGCTTCCGGTATCGACCTGACCCAGTTCCGCCGGTGGTATAGCCAGTCCGGTACGCCGGTATTGTCGGTGCGCGATGACTATAACCCCGAGTTGCGGCAATATCAGCTGCACGTCAGCCAGATGACCCCGCCGACCGCCGATCAGGCAGAGAAACTGCCGTTGCATATTCCGCTGGATATCGAGCTTTATGATATCCAGGGCCAGGTGATTCCTTTGCGGCGCGACGGCCGGCCGGTGAACAATGTGCTGAATATCACCGACGCGGTGCAGACGTTTATTTTTGACGATGTGCCGTCGTTGCCGGTGCCGTCGCTGCTGCGCGGATTCTCCGCGCCGGTGAAGCTCGATTACCCCTATAGCGATCAGCAGCTTACCTTGCTGATGCGTTTTGCCACCGACGAGTTTTCCCGTTGGGACGCCGCGCAGAGCCTGCTGTCGATTTATATTCGCCTGAGCGTGGCGCGCGTGAGCCAGGGCCTGCCGCTGAGCCTGCCGCTGCATGTGGCCGATGCCTTCCGGGGCGTGTTGCTCGACCCCTCCCTCGACCCGGCGCTGGCGGCGCAGATCCTGACGCTGCCCAGCGAAAACGAGATGGCGGAATTATTCAGCGTTATCGATCCGGCGGCCATCCATGAAGTGCATGAGGCGCTGATCCGCTGTCTGGCGACGGAGCTGGCCGATGAGCTGCTGGCGGTTTACCAGGCCAACAAGACGCCGGTATACCGGGTCGTGCACGCGGATATCGGCAAGCGCGCTTTGCGCAATATTTGCCTGTATTACCTGGCGTTCGGCGAACACGATCGGGCGGTCAGGCTCACCACCGCGCAGTATCACGCGGCGGACAATATGACCGATGCGCTGGCGGCGATGTCCGCCGCCGTGGCGGCGCAGCTGCCGTGCCAGGCGACGCTGCTGGCCGAGTTCGACGAGCGCTGGCATCATGACGGCCTGGTGATGGATAAATGGTTTACCCTGCAGGCCACCAGCCCGGCCGACGATGTGCTCGCCCAGGTTAAATCCCTGCTGACCCATCGCTCCTTCAGCCTGAACAACCCTAACCGTATCCGGTCGCTCATCGGCGCGTTCAGCGCGGGCAATCCCTCGGCGTTCCATGCCGCCGACGGCAGCGGCTACCGCTTCCTGGCCGAAATCCTGGTCGAGCTGAATACGCGTAATCCGCAGGTGGCCTCAAGGCTTATCGAGCCGCTGATCCGGCTGCGGCGTTACGATGAGTCGCGCCAGGCATTGATGCGCGAGGCGCTGGCGACGTTGCAGGCGCTGCCGAACCTGTCCGGGGATTTGTATGAAAAAATCACCAAGGCCTTAGGTTAGACCGGCGGCGGCGGGGTTATGGCGCCCCGCCGACGCGCCATAACCCCGCCGCAAGGGGGCTTTTTTGATCTGGCGCGAGCGATCGCGCTTTTTTTACGCCGTTTGATTTCTTTTCCGCGCCCGATACTTGATAATACCGCCCCGGTTGCCACCGGGATATCAGGAGACGATATGTTTTATCCCCTCATCAGACAGGCTTTATTCCAGCTCGATCCAGAACGTGCCCATGAATTAACCTTCCAGCAGTTGCGCCGAATTAGCGGCACGCCATTCGAGTTTCTGGTGCGCCAGTCGGTGCCGACCAAGACGGTCAATTGCATGGGGATAGCGTTTAAGAATCCGCTGGGACTCGCCGCCGGCCTGGATAAAGATGGTGATTGCATCGACGCGCTCGGCGCCATGGGTTTTGGCTTTATCGAGGTCGGCACGGTAACGCCGCGTCCGCAGCCCGGTAATGATAAACCACGCCTGTTCCGGCTTGTCGAGGCGGAAGGGCTGATCAACCGGATGGGATTTAACAATAAAGGCGTGGATTATCTGGTTGAAAACGTTAAAAAATCCCATTTTGGCGGCGTGTTGGGAATCAATATCGGCAAAAACAAGGCGACGCCGGTGGAGCAGGGCAAGGAGGATTATCTGCTGTGCATGGATAAGATATATCCTTACGCAGGCTATATAGCGATAAACATTTCCTCCCCCAATACCCCGGGACTGCGCACGCTGCAATTCGGCGAAGCGCTGGACGATTTATTGTTGGCGATTAAGAATAAGCAGTCCGAACTGCAAAAGTATCACCACAAATATGTTCCGGTTGCGGTCAAAATAGCCCCCGACCTGACGGACGAAGAGCTGGTCCAGGTTGCCGACAGCCTGGTCCGTCATAATATCGACGGCGTCATCGCCACCAACACCACCACCGACCGGCACCTGGTGCAGGGCCTGAACCATTGCAACCAGACCGGCGGGTTAAGCGGCCGTCCCTTACAAGCGCGCAGTACGGAAGTGATTCGCCGACTGTTCCGTGAATTAAACGGCAAATTGCCCATCATCGGGGTAGGGGGAATTGATTCCCTGATCGCCGCGAGGGAAAAAATGGACGCCGGCGCCGCGCTTATTCAAATATATTCCGGCTTTATTTTTCACGGTCCCCGTCTGATTAAAGACATTGTTACCCATATTTGATCATTTTTTTCTCATTAAACGGCTTGGGGGGTTTATTTATTCCCCAGGCTCGTTTATCTTTTATCCGTTTGCTGTTAATTTATCCGTAGAATTATTTTCTAAACGCTAAAATTCTTTGCAGGATATTTCATAATCGATTGCGACGTGATGAAAGGATTTAAAGATGAAATTCACTCCCGGCGATAATTGGCGTTGGTTTTATGATGCCGAGCATGATCGGATGATGCTGGATCTCGCTGACGGTATGATATTCCGTTCACGCTTTTGCGCTAAGACACTGACGCCCGATGCGTTTAGCGAAACGGTATTCTGCGTAGACGACGCCGCGCTCTATTTTACCTTAGCCGAAAAGTGTCGGGCGCTGCCGTTAAAGGAAGAACAGCAGGCGGAGCTTATCCTCAATGCCCTGGTGGCATTGCGCTTCCTCAAACCACTGATGCCGAAGAGCTGGCATTTCCGGCCGCAGCCCACGCCGTTGAACTGGCATCCCGTGATGGGCGACGACGTGCTGGTGCGCCTGAATGACAATGGCGAATATGCGCGGCTGCTGGTGGCGGAAGCGGGCGATAACGCCAGCCTGTGCGTGCTGGCGCAGGCGCAGCTTACCCTGGCCGCGCGTAAAATCGTGCTGGGCGACGCCATCAAAATTATGCACGACCGGTTATTACCTTACCCGCGCCAGGACGATATCCAGTACGCCGCCGCGGTGTAGCCGCCTTTCGGCGTATGCGGGGCGCGTATGCCGCCCGGAAGTTAGCCAAGACGCAAATCGCTTTTGGGTATGCAACTGCAGGACAGCACCTGGCCGGGTTCTTCGACCGCGCTGGCTTTCAGCGGCGCGACCTCGCCTTCAAGCAACCTTACCTTGCAGGTGCCGCAGATGCCTGCCCGGCATGAATAAGGAATGTGAATCCCCTGTTGCTCAAGCTGCTCCAGCAATACCTGCTGGTTATTGCCGCGAAAGCGCCGTCCCTGGTAATCAATCATCACCTGCCGCTCGCCGTCCACCGGCGCCGCCAGGGTTGCGCTTACCGCGCCGCCTCCGTAACGCCTGGGCTCCTGTTCCGCCAGTATTTCAATCATGTCGCCGGCGCGGATGATGCCGCTGGAGCGCGCGATCAGATTTTGGCCGAAATCCACATCGCCGTTATCGGCGGTGCGGTAGCCCTGCAAGGTGCGCAAAGGCTCCGTCGCCGGGTGTTTACGGCCCAGTTCCACGCTCACGGTGGTGAGCACGCAGCGGCTGCAGGGCTTGACCGCCTCGAACTCGACGTCGCCGATGCGAATGCGCCGCCAGCCGTCCTCGGCAAAAGGCGCCGCGCCCGCCGCCACCAAATTCGGCCGGAACTGGGTAATATTGATGCCGGCGGGACAGCGCCCCTGCAAATCCCTGAACGAAGCCTCGCCGATCAGCAAAAAGGGGTAACCGTCGGCAAACGACAGCGGTATGCCGGGATAGCGTTTGACCCGCCGGTGGCTTTGCTCCCCGGTCCAGCGTAGCTGCACCGCGCGACCTAAATAGCCGCTTAACCAGTTATTGATGGCCTCGGGTGCCACATACGCGGTAAAATGGTTGCCCCAGACTTCGGTGGGGCGGCCGTCAGGCGTGAAATCGGCAAAGCGCGCCAACATGCTTTGTCCGTCCGGCGCGCCAAGGTGCAGGCCGTTTTGTACCATCACCGGCGTAAACAGCACCATTTGCGGATATTGGCGGGCGGTAATAAAAGTACCGTCCGGGTCGGTAACCATGAATATCCGGTCAAAGGCCAGACCTTCGGCGCCCGCCAGCGCATGGGATACCTGCAAACCGCGCATTGATTTCACCGGATGAATATATAACCGCGATAAACTGACCACTTTGCCTCCCTGCCGGAACACTCTGTTGGGCCAACTTTATGACAATGGGTCGGGATTAGCTATAATGCCCAACGATTTTTCTTTTTGATGATAAGTGACATGATGAACGCACTCTTTGCCAGTACGGCACAAGGTTTAGAAGAACTGTTAAAAAGCGAGCTGGAAGCACTGGGTGCGCTCGACTGTAAAATAGCCCTGGGCGGGGTGCACTTTCACGGCGACGATCGGCTGCTGTACCAAAGCCTGCTCTGGAGCCGCCTGGCTTCGCGCATCCTGCTGCCGCTGACCGATTTTGACGTTTTCAGCGATGATGACCTCTATCAAGGGGTGCGGGGTATCGACTGGCCGGCGATTTTTTCGGTGGATAAGTCCTTTGTCGTGCATTTCAGCGGCACCAATGAGGCTATCCGCAACAGCCAGTACGGCACTCTGCGGGTAAAAGACGCCATCGTCGACAGTTTCGCCGATGCCCTGGACCAGCGTCCGGACGTGGCCAAACAGCAGCCGGATATCCGCGTGCAGGTGTTTTTGCACCGCGACCATGCCATGGTATCGCTGGACCTGAGCGGCGGCGGGCTGCACCAGCGCGGCTACCGCGACGGCGCGGGCCAGGCGCCGCTCAAGGAAAACCTGGCGGCCGCCATCGTGCTGCGCTCCGGCTGGCAGGCGGGCACGCCGCTGCTGGACCCAATGTGCGGCTCCGGCACCCTGCTGATCGAAGCGGCGCTGATGGCGGCGGATCGTGCGCCCGGCCTGCTGCGTCAGCAATGGGGCTTTTACGGCTGGCGCGGCCATAACGAATCCCTGTGGCAGGAAGTGCTGGACGCGGCGCGCGCGCGCGCCGCGGCGGGGGCCGGCGCCGCTTCACGCTTTTTTGGCTCCGACAACGATGCGCGCGTGCTGGAAAAAGCGCGCGCCAATGCCCGTCACGCAGGCATCGCCGATCTGATCACCTTCTCGGTTAATGATGTGGCTAATCTGGCCAACCCGCAGCCTGACGGCCCGACCGGCACGGTGATCAGCAATCCGCCCTATGGCGAGCGGCTGGAAAGCGAGCCGGCGCTGATCGCGTTGTATAATCTGCTCGGGCGCATCATGAAAAGCCGGTTCGGCGGCTGGCGGCTGTCGCTGTTCAGCGCGTCGCCGGTATTGTTAAGCGCGCTGCAATTACGCGCGGAGCGTTCGTTTAAAGCAAAAAACGGCCCGCTGGACTGCGAGCAGAAAAACTACCTGCTGGCCGAGACGCCGAACGTGGCGGTAGCCCGCGACATCGCGCCCGATTTCGCCAACCGGCTGCGTAAAAATATCCGCGGCCTGGAAAAATGGGCCGCCAAGCAGCATCTGGATTGTTATCGTCTTTATGACGCCGATTTGCCCGAATATAACGTCGCCATCGATCGCTACAGTTCATGGGTGGTGATCCAGGAGTATGTGGCGCCAAAAACCATTGAGCCGGAAAAAGCGCGCCAGCGACTCTACGACGCCATCTCGGCGACCCTGTCGGTGCTGGATATCCCCGCCAGCCAACTGGTGGTGAAGGCCCGCGAGCGGCAGAAAGGCAAAAGCCAGTACGAGAAGCTGGCGCAGAAGGGCGAATTTCTGCTGGTGGACGAATATGACGCCAAACTCTGGGTCAACCTGACCGATTATCTGGATACCGGTCTGTTCCTCGATCATCGCATCGCGCGTAAAATGCTGGGCGAGATGAGCCGCGGCAAGGATTTCCTCAACTTGTTCGCTTATACCGGCAGCGCCAGCGTGCATGCGGGCATCGGCGGCGCGCGCAGCACCACCTCGGTGGATATGTCGCGCACTTATCTGGAATGGGCGGAAAAAAACCTGCGCAGCAATGGGCTGGTCGGCAAGCAGCATCGCCTGATCCAGGCTGATTGCCTGTCCTGGCTTGAACTGTCGCAGGAAACCTTCGATCTGATTTTTATCGATCCCCCCACGTTCTCCAATTCAAAACGCATGTCTGAAAGCTTCGACGTGCAACGGGATCACCTGGTGCTGATGAAAGATCTGAAAAGATTGTTACGCCCGGGCGGCACCATGATGTTCTCCAATAATAAACGCGGTTTCCAATTGGATGCCGAAGGATTACAGGCCCTCGGCCTGAAGGCGCGGTCCATCACCGAGCAAACCCGCTCCCAGGACTTCGCCCGTAATCGCCATATTCACAACAGCTGGCTGATAAGCCATGCCGATCAGGATCAATAAACGCCATGTCATTAATCAGCCTTTCCGGCGCTTGGCTATCGTTCAGCGATGCGCCGTTGCTGGATAATACCGAGCTTCATATAGAACGTAACGAACGCGTCTGCCTGGTCGGGCGCAACGGGGCGGGCAAATCCACCCTGATGAAAATCCTCAGCAAAGAGGTGCCGCTGGACGACGGGCAACTGATTTTCGAGCAGGATACCATCGTTGCCCGCCTGCAGCAGGATCCCCCGCGCAACGTGAGCGGCAGCGTCTATGATTTCGTCGCCGAGGGCGTGCAGGAACAGGCGCAAACGCTGAAGGCCTACCATGCCGTTTCCCATCTGGTGGAACAGGATCCCAGCGATAAAAACCTGATGGAAATGGGCCGTCTGCAGGAGATCCTTGACCACCAGAATTTATGGCATCTGGAAAAACGCATCAACGAAGTGCTGGAACAGCTGGGTCTGACCGCCGATACGGAGCTGTCGGCCCTCTCGGGCGGCTGGCTGCGTAAAGCGGCGCTCGGCCGGGCCCTGGTCTGCGAGCCCCAGGTCTTGCTGCTGGATGAACCGACCAACCATCTGGATATTGAAACCATCGACTGGCTGGAAACCTTCCTGAAAAGTTTCCCCGGCAGCATTATTTTCATTTCCCATGACCGTTCGTTTATCCGCAATATGGCGACGCGCATTGTCGATCTGGATCGCGGTAAGCTGGTGTCCTGGCCAGGCAATTACGACAAATACCTTGAAGGCAAGGAAGAAGAGCTGCGGGTACAGGAACTGCAAAACGCCGAGTTTGACAAGAAACTGGCGCAGGAAGAAGTGTGGATCCGCCAGGGCATCAAGGCCAGGCGCACCCGTAACGAGGGCCGCGTGCGCGCGTTAAAGGCGCTGCGCAATGAAAGAAGCGAACGGCGCGAGGTTATCGGCAGCGCCAAGATGCAGGTGGAGGAAGCCACCCGCTCGGGTAAAATCGTCTTTGAAATGGAAGACGTCAGCTATCGCCTGGCGGATAAAGTCTTGGTCAGCGGCTTCAGCGCCCAGGTACAGCGTGGCGATAAAATCGCCCTGATCGGCCCTAACGGCTGCGGCAAGACCACGCTGTTAAAACTGATGCTCGGCCAACTGCAGCCGGACAGCGGACGCATCCACTGCGGCACCAAGCTGGAAGTGGCTTATTTTGACCAGCATCGCGCCGAACTGGATCCCGAACGCACGGTCATGGACAACCTGGCCGAAGGTAAACAGGAAGTGATGGTCAACGGCCGTTCGCGCCATGTGCTGGGTTACCTGCAGGATTTCCTGTTTCACCCCAAGCGCGCCATGACGCCGGTAAAAGCCTTGTCCGGCGGCGAGCGCAACCGGCTGCTGCTGGCCAAATTGTTCCTCAATCCCAGTAACCTGCTGATTCTGGATGAACCGACCAATGACCTGGACGTCGAGACGCTGGAACTGCTGGAAGAGATGATCGACGGCTACCAGGGCACGGTGCTGCTGGTCAGCCATGACCGTCAGTTCGTGGACAACTCGGTGACCGAATGCTGGATTTTTGAAGGGGAAGGTCAAATCAGCAGCTTTGTCGGCGGCTATTTCGACGCCCAGAACCAGCGCCGAAATATGCGCTCGCTGCGCGTCGCGCCCGCCCATGCCGAAAAAAATCGCGTCGCCGAGGCGCCAAAGCCGCTTAATGCGAAGCGCGCCCCCGCCAAATTGAGTTATAACCTACAGCGTGAGCTGGACATGTTGCCGCAGGAGATTGAACGCCTGGAGCAGGAAATCAATGCCCTCCAGGCCGAAATGGCGGACGCGGATTTTTTCAGCCAGCCGCACGAAAAAACCCAGGCGGTGATTGCGCGCATGGCCGGCGCCGAACAGGCGCTGGAAACGGCCTTTGCCCGCTGGGAAGAGCTTGAAGCGTTAAAGAACGGACCAAAAGAGTGACATGAACCCGATCGGGAACGATGGGAATCCCGATCGGGCCGCCAAACGGCATCGGTGCTATGAGGAGAAATGCATGTGTTCTGCCGTCCATCACCCTAAGTACGTGCTTTGTCCGCATTGCGATCTCCTGGTGGCCCTGCCGGAATTGACCGACGGCCAGAAAGGCGTCTGTCCCCGCTGCGGCAATACCCTGATAAGCCGCTGGTCCAACCCGCGCCTCCAGCCGGTGATGTTTGCCATCAGCGCGCTGATAATGCTGGTGCTGGCCAATTTATTTCCTTTCGTCAATATGAAGGTGTCGGGCATCGGACGCCAGATTACCCTGCCGCAAATTCCCGGGATCATGGTGGCGGATCATTTCGCCAGCCTGGCCAGCCTGTTCCTGTTGTTTGTCCAGCTCATCCCCGCGGTATGCATGGTCGCCATCATCCTCCTGTGCCTTGGGTTTCCCCTGTCGTTTCGTCTGAAGGCTTTCCTGGCCAAGTCGCTGTTCGCCCTGCGCGCCTGGGGCATGGCGGAAATTTTTCTGGCGGGCGTGCTGGTCAGTTTTGTCAAGCTGATGGCCTACGGCGATATCGGCGTAGGCATCAGCTTTCTGCCGTTTTGCCTGTTCTGCCTGCTGCAGCAGCGGGCATTCCAATGCATCGATCAGCGTTGGCTATGGGATAACATCATGCCGGCGGTGTCGCCGGTGACCAGGGTGCGCCCGGGGGTCGGCGGCCTGGCGCAGGGGATCCGCGCGTGCAGCTGCTGCACCCTGATCCTGCCCGCCGGACAGCGTACCTGCCCGCGCTGCCGTACCCGAGAGCACGCCAGGCGGCATAACAGCCTGCAGTGGACCATGGCGCTGCTGGTGACCTCCATCATGCTGTATATCCCGGCCAATATCCTGCCGATCATGATAACCGAAGGCTTGGGCAGCAAACTTAACTCGACGATTATCGCCGGGGTGATCATCTTGTGGGATGACGGTTCCTATCCGGTGGCGATGGTGATTTTTATCGCCAGTATCATGGTGCCGACCCTGAAAATGATCGCCCTGGCCTGGCTGTGCTGGGATGCGCGCGCGGACAGAGGCCGGCGCGACAGCGAGCGGATGCATTTTCTCTATGAAATCGTCGAATTTGTCGGCCGCTGGTCGATGATTGATGTCTTTGTGATCGCGGTGCTGTCCGGGCTGGTGAGGATGGGGCAGTTAATGAGTATTACACCGGGCATCGGCGCGGTGTTATTTGCCATGGTGGTGATGATAACCATGTTTGCCGCGCAGATGTTCGACCCGCGTCTTATCTGGGATCGGACCGAAAGTAAAAACCAAAAGGAGTCTTCCGTTGACGGACAATAAGTACGACGTCGCCCAGGTGGAGAAAATCAAGCGCTGGTCGCCGGTATGGATCATTCCGATCGTGACGGTGTTGATAGGCGCGTGGATCCTCTATTACCACTTCAGTCACCAGGGTAAGGTCATTACCCTGACCACCACCAGCGCGGAAGGTATCGAGGCCGGCAAAACCGCCATTAAAAGCCGCAGCGTCGACGTCGGCATGGTGGAAAGCGTGGTGCTAAGCGATAACCTGCAGCAGGTGGAAATCAAAGCTCGCATCAATAACGGCATGGAAAAGCTGTTGCGCCGCGATTCCGCGTTCTGGGTCGTCAAGCCGCAGATTGGCCGCGAGGGCATCTCCGGCCTGGGAACCCTGTTGTCCGGGGCCTATATCCAGCTGCAGCCCGGCGCCAACGCCGAGGACGCCGACACCTTCAATCTGCTTGACTCGCCGCCGCTGGCCTCGCCGGATGCCAAGGGTATTCGCGTCGAGCTCGACAGCGACCAGTCCGGGCAGCTCAATGCCGGCGATCCGGTGCTGTTCCGCGGCTTCAGGGTCGGCACGGTACAAACCAGCTACTTCGATCCGCAACAGCGCAAAATGCGCTACCAGCTGTTTATCAGCGCGCCCTACGACAGCCTGGTAACCACCAACGTGCGTTTCTGGAAAGACAGCGGCGTGGCTTTTGATATGTCCGCCCAGGGAATGCGGGTGGAGATGGGGTCGCTGACCACCCTGTTCAGTGGCGGCGTGAGTTTTGACGTACCCACCGGCTGGGATCTGGGCGATCGCGCGACTGAACACCAGTCCTTCCAGCTGTTTGATAATAAGAACAGCATCTCGGATTCGCTGTATACGGTGCATAAGGATTATCTGCTGTTCTTCAATGATTCCGTCCGCGGCCTGCAGCCTGGCGCGCCGGTCGAGTTTCGCGGCATCCGCCTGGGCACCGTCGCCCAGGTGCCGTTCCTCGAGACGGCGATCAAGCAGGCTATCGATGATAATTACCAGATACCGGTGCTGATCCGCATTGAACCAGACCGCCTGGCCGGCAAACTGGGCGACAAATTTGATATTAATTCCCGCATCAAGGAAGCCGGCGAACACGGGCTGCGCGCCTCGTTAAAAAGCGCCAGCCTGCTGACCGGCTCGCTGTTCGTCGATCTTGATTTTTATCCGCAGGCCAAGCCCTGGGACGGCGAAAAAGTCGTTAACGGTTATCCGGTGCTGCCGACCACCAGCGGCGGCCTGGCGCAAATCCAGCAGAAGCTGATGCTGACTCTTGATAAGATCAATAGCCTGCCGCTCAACCCGATGATTAATGAAGCCACCAGTACCCTGGCGCAAAGCCAGAGTACCCTGCGCGAGCTGCAAAAGACGCTGAAATCGGTGAACCAGATTACCGGGAGCCAGTCGATGCAGCAATTGCCGCAGGATATGCAGCGTACCTTGCGCGAACTGAACAGCAGCATGAGAGGGTTCCAGCCCGGTTCCCCGGCCTACAATAAAATGGTGGATAATATGCAACGACTCGATCAGGTTCTGCGGGAACTGCAGCCGGTATTGCGCACGCTGAACAACAAGAGCAACGCGCTGGTGTTCGAGGCCGATAGCGGCAAAGATCCGAAGCCGAAGAGGGCGAAATGATGAGAAAAGGGATTCTGCTGGCGCTGGCGTTATTGCTGGCCGCCTGCGGCGGCAACAGCGACAAGCATTATTACCAACTGCCGGTCGCGGCCCAGGACAACGCCGGGCAGGGACTGCCGTCCGCCGGCGTCACGCGGCATATATGGCTCTCCCGGGTTAACGTGTCGGATTATCTGGCCGGCAGCGGCGTAGTCTACCAGCAAAGCGACGTGCGCTACGTCACCGCCAGCAATAACCTGTGGGCCAGTCCGCTGGAGCAGCAATTGCAGCAAACCATGATCGCCCATTTAAGCAATCGGCTTCCCGGCGTGCTGGTGTCCGCAAGCCAGGGGCAGGGAGATCAGGATACGCTGGAATTCAACGTCACCGGTTTTCACGGCCGTTACGACGGGCGGGCGGTTATTCAGGGCGAGTGGGTATTGACGCATAATAGCCAGGTGACCCGCCACCCGTTCATCCTGACGCTGAAACAGGACCAGGACGGCTATGACGCCCTGGTCAGGACCTTGGCGCAGGGCTGGCAGCAAATCGGCCAGGAAGCGGCCGCACAAATTTCCCGGCTGCCCTAATAACAAAACGTTCTAAAACCAAAACGCGCCTCGGCAGGTTAAGATTCCTTAACTCTCCAGGCGCGCAGTTCAGCCGGTTTTCAGTAGCTTAAGCTGCCTGTAACCGCCAACTTTGCAGGCAAAATGTGCCCATTATGCATTTTTGGTATGACGCTTTTGTGAAATGCTGCGTTGATTTCTTACTCTTTTATCGCTAAAGATAAAGGGTAATTGCAGAAATGTGATTACCGTTTTCTTTCCACCAAACAAGATGAGGGAAACACGGCATGAAGAGACAAAAACGAGATCGCCTTGAACGCGCACATTCACGTGGTTATCAAGCGGGATTATCCGGACGCTCAAGTGAGATATGTCCTTTTCAGTCCCTGGATGCACGGTCTCACTGGTTGGGAGGTTGGCGAAAAGCCATGGAGGACAGGTCGGTGACGTTGTAAGCCACTTGTCAGCAAAGGAATTGACCTCCGCTTTCGCGGAGGTTTCATATCCAGGCGCTTAGAATGCGCCGGTATCTTTAAACAGACCGACTTTCAAATCGCTTGCGGTGTATATAACCTGACCATCGCACAGCAGCTCGCCATCCGCAAGACCCATCACCAGGCGACGGTTCACTACCCGACGGAAATGAATACGATAAGTGACCCGCTTAGCGCTGGGCAGCACCTGGCCGGTAAATTTCACTTCGCCCACGCCTAAGGCGCGGCCTTTGCCTTCACCGCCCAGCCAGCCGAGGTAAAATCCCACCAACTGCCACATGGCGTCGAGCCCCAGGCAGCCGGGCATCACCGGGTCGCCGATAAAATGGCAACCGAAGAACCACATATCGGGATGGATATCCAATTCTGCTTCGACGTAACCTTTATTATGGCTGCCGCCGTCTTCGGTCATTTTAACCACGCGGTCCATCATCAGCATGTTTCCCGCGGGAAGCGGCGGGCCTTCTTTACCGAATAATTCCCCGCGGCCACAGGCAAGCAGGTCTTCTTTTGTATATGAGTCGCGTTTATCTACCATGTTATCCAAACCTTTATTAATGAATCACGCACATTAACCAACATCCTTACCCGGGACAAGTCCATCAGCTCTGATTGAACCAGTTAAGCCAGCGGAATCCCCAGGGTAAACGCAGGCGTTCGTGCTGATTAATATAAGCGATGCGCTCGCGTATTGAAGCAATCAGATTGGGCTTCTGCTCGTGATCGTAGGGGATCCCGGTCAGCAACTCCAACGCCTCATCAATGGTCTCCACCGGCCAGATATGGAATTGCTCATTCCGCACCGCTTCGACCAATTCTTCGTGCAGACACAGATGGCGCACATTGGCGGCGGGAATAATCACGCCGTGCGAACCATCAAGCCCGCGGCTCTCGCACAGGGCAAAGAAACCTTCGATTTTTTCATTCACGCCGCCGATGGGCTGGACGCGGCCAAACTGATCCACGGATCCGGTAACGGCAATCTGCTGCACTATCGGTTTGCCGGACAGGGCGCTTATCAGGGCGCTCAATTCCGCCAGCGACGCGCTGTCGCCGTCCACTTCACCGTAGGATTGCTCAAACACCAGCGACGCGGAGAAGGGCAACTGCTGGTCCAGTTCCAGGGACGCCATCAGGAAGGCCTGCATGATCATCATGCCTTTGGCATGAAGATTGCCGCCGAGCTCGGCCTTACGTTCAACATCGTTGATTTCGCCGTCGCCGAGATGGACTACGCAGCTGATGCGCGAGGGCTCGCCAAACGGCAGGGGATGGCCCGGGAAATCCAGCACCGACAGCGCATTGACCTGGCCGACCATGGCGCCCTCGGTTTCAACCATGATCTGTCCTTCCGATATCTCATCCTGCATGCGCTCGGTAAGATAACTTTCACGCCAGATCCGGGTCCGGTTGCTGTTATACAGGGCCTCGGCGGTGATGGCTCCCTGCTCGCTATACAGCACCGCTTCCCTGAAACGCCGGGTCAGCCAATGCGGGCAAAGCGGCAGTTGGTACTGATCGCCGCTGTAGCGCACCGCCTGCCTGACCATTTCCGGCCAGGCGTCAGGGGTCAGCTGCGGCAGCGCCAGGGTGCGCAGCAGGCTGTTGACGTAGGCGCACCAGTTCTGCATATCCTCGGCCGCCAGGATCTTTACGTCGGACTCAAATTCGGCATACAACGCCAGTTTGGTCAGATCGGGTTCCAGATCGTTCAGGTCGGCCAGCGACTCGCGATCGCCAATGATCACCAGGCGCAGATCGAGCGGCATCGACGGTATGGACACCGGCAGCGGACGGGTTTCGTCCAATGCCAGCCAGTCGAAACGCTGCTGCAATATCATCTGCTTGAGACGCAGCCACATTAACGGCTGGCTGGCCAGGGCCTTGGCGCCCAGCACCAGCACCCCGCCATTGGCTTCATGCATCTTGCCCGGCTGCAGATCAAGTACGTCGCGGTAGCACCTGACGCAGCCGAATAACTGCTCATGTTCAATCCAGGGCTGGTACAGCCCCCTGGCGCGCCCGGCAAAATTATCGTCGCGCCGGGTGGCGGGCTGCACTGTCACGCCATTACCCGTAATGACATACCGGCTGCCGATAACGCTTTCGCCCTGGGGCAGCAGCTGTTTAACCGTCTCGGTGATTAACTGGAAATATTCCTCATCTTCCTGCGCGGTAAGCAGCAGAAAACGGCTCGGCGAGCGGGAGTGGCAAAATTGCGTCAGGCCGTCCATCAAACGAGGCTGCAGCACATCCATGGGTGCTGGCAGTGGCTGGGAGGGTTGGGCAAACACCGCTTCGAAAGGCGAAAGCTCGGGAATTAAATATTTCCATTCTAATTGTTTAATGGTCAAGGTAATCGGTAACGTCGCTAAACAGGGAAACGGGGATTATACAAGAATTCCCCTCTCCGAGTCTCACGCATCTTGCATTCATCGGCGATTCAGGGAAACTTGTCGCCGTGTATGATTAAAAAATAGGCGGAATGAAACGAATGTTAGAAATTTTACGCGCGGAACTGCTATTATCGGTCTAACGTTACACGGTCACGGGTGGGCGATATATGAAATACCAGCAGCTTGAAAATCTGGAAACCGGATGGAAATGGACCTATCTGGTAAAAAAACATCGTGAAGGTGAACGAATCACCCGGCATGAAGAAAATAGCGCGGCGGAGGAAGCGGTCGCCACCTTGATGCTTTATGAGCATCAACCGGACAACATCGTTCTCTGGATCCGGGAGAATATGAATCCTGCGCTCGACAACCGGATGAAGCAGACGATACGGGCAAGACGCAAACGTCATTTCAACGCCGAGCATCAGCACACGCGCAAAAAATCCATCGACCTGGAATACCTGGTATGGCAACGGTTGGCGGCCCTGGCGCAGCGGCGGGGTAAAACCCTCTCGGAAACCATTGTTAACCTGCTGGAAGATGCCGAGCGTAAAGAGAAATACGCCACGCAGATGTCTTCCCTGAAAGAAGATTTGAAAGCCATCCTGGGTGAAGAGGGCTAGCGGGGAAATAGGGTGGGACGGACAATAAAAAACCCCGCCAGGCGGGGTTTTTTTATGAAGCTGACAACACTTAAGCCTGCGGCTGTGTTACCACTTCTTTGATACCTTTCACTTCGATTTCTACGCGACGATCCGGTGCCAGGCAGTTGATCAATGCTGCACGCGGTTTCACGTTATCGCAAGTATTGCCGGTGACGGGGTTAGATTCGCCCATGCCACGTGCGGAAATCTTGTCGGAAGGGATACCCTTGGATACCAGGTAGGTCACTACGCTTTGCGCACGAGCCTGAGACAGTTTCTGGTTGTATTGTTCAGAACCGATACGGTCGGTATAGCCCAGAACGACAACAGAACCGTCTTTAGGATCCATCGAGCTCAGCTGGGAATACAGCTGATCCAGAGCCTGCTGGCCTTCAGGTTTCAACTGAGATTTGTTGAAGCCGAACAGCACGTCGGAACGCAGGGTGAAGTGTTTGGTCTGGACAACAGGAGCCGGTGCAGCGGCAGGAGCCGGTGCAGGAGCGGCAACTTCATCTTGACCGAAACGGTAGGAAACACCTACGCTCACGAGAGCATTGTCAGGACGGGCGCCAACGGTACCGGCATCACCGATATTGTTGGTCCACTGGTATTCCAGACGGGTTGCCCAGTTTTTGGTTACTGCGTATTCAAGACCTGCAGCCGCCAACGGAGAAACGCCAGTGTCGTTGTCGCTCAGACGACCACCGGCTCCATTAGCATAGTTAGCTTTGGAGTCAGCACGCCATACCATACCACCCAGACGGGTATAGATATCCAGGTCATCGTTAAGCGGGTAGCTCAGTTTAGTGGTCAACTGAATGCCCTGGGCTTTAAATGCACCGTTATCAACGCTGCCTTTATAGGCCATACGACCCAGCCAGTCATAACCCAGTTCAAACCCTAAGTAAGGGTTAGCCTGGTAACCAACAAAAGCACCTGCGCCGATTTGATCGTTGCGGGTTGGGCCATTGCCGATGCGGCTGTCATAACCGTTACCGTAGAACCCGGTATCGTGATACTGGGACCAGCCCAGTTTACCACCGGTGTACCAGGTGTTGTCTTTCGGAGCGGCTTGCGCTACGGTCGCGAAACCCGCCAGTGCCACTGCAAGTGCGATAGCTGTCTTTTTCATTTTTTGCGCCTCGTTATCATCCAAATAGGCAATGAGCTCTTAAAGCTAATTTAAATATTCCATTGCCAGTGTCCATGCTCTGGGTTTGTACATCGCCCTTAAAAGGCGTTATAGAGCAGCCCTGGCGAATTAAAGTCTACAACGAAGTAGGAAACTTACAAGTAAGATGTAGTAAGCCGCTAATAAAAAACAGCGTTTCATATAGGCTTTATTGATGATAGGGACGAAAAAAGTGATATCGCTTTAGGCGCCGTTGCGGGCGGGGAACCGCGTATATACTGGATTGTTCTGAGTTACAGGGGCGGAAATCACAAGATGCGACGCCCCTAATGAGATTAATCTTAAATTTACTTAATGATACAAAGTAGAATGAATCTTTAAGCCTGAAAACTGTCCAGATTTCCGGCAAACCTCATTTTGCGGGTACATGATGAACCCATAAGTGCCGCCATGCTGCGCTGCGTCACGCAGGCGAATTTTCTCATCCGCCGTCAATTCCGTCGGAAACCAGCCCAAAATGACGCTGTAATTCCCCGTCCAGAGTGCTTTCTCCATGGCGGCGACGGTATCGAACGCGGTGCGATGGCGCAACTGCACCATTTTTTCCAGGGGCAGGCCCGACTGTTCAAGCCAGGGGCGGCTCAATCTGCGAGACGACGTAAGCCAGAGCAGCCAGCGCGACTGCGTGCCCAGCAGACGCAGCAACGGCAACAGAATATTCCCCACAACCGGCTGATCCTCGAAATAAACCACTTCGCTGATAAAACCCTGCTCCGGACGGGCCGTCGTGCTGTCGATCGGCTGTTCACCCTGGCTTGGCTGCGTCCGAGAAGAATTGGCATGGTATTGAGTCTGCATTTTGTGTCCGCCCCTGTGTCACTGTATAAAAACACAGTATAGAGGTTTGGCGCGAAAATCAATCAAAAATTTAATGACCTTCGCAGAATTGCCACTTAATGATCGTCGCGCCGAGATTAAGTTGAAAACCGCTGGGAAAATACCGTATTTTTATGGGCTGTTGCGAATTTTGAGTAAGGAATCTCGCGGTCCACAACAAGGAGAAGTTCATGGAAGTACTACATAAATGCCGCATTGCACAGGCTAAAAACTGCTTTTCTCCCTTGGGTGATATTTCCACCCGTTCACAGTTCGGCGGGTACAGCATCGCCGCCGATAAAATCATGTTCGGCCTGATTCTGGACGGCGAACTGTACCTGCGCGGCACCCGGCAAAGCGAGCATATCTACCTCGGGCAGGGAATGAGCCGGCTGATTTATACCAAACGGGGCCTGCCGGTGGCGCTTAACTATTATCACGTCGATGAACGCCTGTGGGAAGACGTACACACGCTGCTGGACCTGGCGCGCCGCGCCATCGACGAGGCCAGGCAGGAAACGCGCATCAAGGCGGCCAGCTTGCGGTTAAAGGATTTGCCCAATATCGGGCAGGGTATCGAGCGCCTGTTATGGAAGGCCGGTATCAGGGATATCGATGCCTTGCGCTATTACGGCGCCAAAAGCAGCTATTTGAAACTGCGTAAAATCAAGCGGAACCTGGGCGTCACCGTGCTGCTCGCGCTGGAAGGGGCATTGTCAGGGCGCCACTATGCCGCGTTGCCCCAGGTGCAGCGCAGCGAGCTTCTGGACTGGTTTTCGCGGCTCCCCTGCCGCTAGCCGCCGGTTAATGCATGCCGCCCGGCGGCGGCATGCGGCGCCGTCACTGTTTTTCTATGTGCTGTTTACGCTCAATCAGTTCCGGCAGCAAATCAAGCAACAGGCTGATTTGCTGCAAAACCAGCTGTTCCCTGGCTTCCGGGTCCGGCAACAGCCGCTGGATGCGCGCGATAAGCCGTTCCCGTTCCTGTTCCACCCGCTGCGCGAAATGCTCCTGGCATTGCAGCGCGTCGTCCACATAACAGACGGCATCGTCCAGCACCGCCATCAGCGCCGGGTCAACAATGCGCTCCCGGTGCGCGCCAAGCGTCGAGATGTAGCTCAGCAGGGTGTGATTCAGGCACAACAGGCGAAACGCCGACTCCAGCAGCTCGCTGCGGGTTCTCGGCTCCGCCGCCATATTGGATACCACCGAGGCCAGCTCCGCGTCGCGGTTATGGGCATCCCGCCGCGCTACGCGGTATTCCAGGCGGTTATCCCTGCCCTGATGATACTGCACCAGAATGGCGTCAAGGTAGCGGCAGTTGGCCGCGAGGCTGTTGTTCACCACCACCGGCAGGCGGCGAAAACGCCAGTCCGGCCAGATAAAGCTGACCGCGGCCCAGGCGATGGCGCAGCCGACAAAGGTGTCGAACACCCGCGGCACCGCCACATCGAATCCCTCGCCCAGCAGGTTAAAACACAGCATCACCAGCAGGGTGATAAACATGGTCGCCTGGGCATATTGCACGTTGCGAAAGGCAAAAAACAGCGTACCGCTGACCACGATCAGGATCAGTTGACCTTCGATGGACGGGACAAAATAGAGGATCGGCAGGCCGATAAGGATACCCGCCAGCGTGCCGATTATCCTTAACGCCAGCCGGCGACGCGTCGCCTGGTAGTTGGGTTGGCAGACGAACAGGCTGGTCAGCAGGATCCAATAGCCGTAACGCATCCCGCTGAGCTGGATAAAGGCATAACCGACGCACAGCACCAGCGACATGCGCACGGCATGGCGAAACAGCGCCGAGTCCGGGCTCAGGTTGCGGCTGATGCGCATGCGGATATCGCTCCAGCCGGTCAGCTTATCGTCGGCCAGATTGTTCTCTTCCGGGCTGTTGCGGGCAACCGCCTGTTCCGACTCAATGGTGGACAACTGCGCGTCGATAGCGCGCAGGTTGTTCAGCAGATGTTTCAGCGCTTTTATCTGGCTGGGCGCCACGACACGACCGATGGCGGCATCCAGATGACTGAAGGCGCGTTCGAAACGGCTGTCGTGCTGGTAAGTCTGGTGCAGCAGGATCGATTGTGATAGGGCTTCGCAGGCGCGCGCCTGCATCGCCAGCAGCCGCTGGAAGCGGAATAGCACGTCGCTGTAACGCAGCTGTTCGCGCAATTGCCGGTATTGCACATGGGACGAACTGGCCCGTTCATGAATATCCTGGGCCACAAAATAATAATGCAGCGTACGGCGGGTGCCGCGCTGGCCGCGATCGCCGCGCAGCCGGGTCAGCAGCGACGCTTTGGTTTGATTCAGCGCCTGCACCAGATTGCCGTTCGCCATCGCCACCTCGATAAGCGCGTCGTCGTCGTCTTCGGTATCCGGGTCGAACAGGTTGGCCTTGGCATCAAGATAGTGCGCCAGGTGGCTATAACAACGGGCCAGGTTATCCTGCAATGGCCGGATGGGAAACAGCAGATGGCCGAACAAGGTCAGCAGGTTGTACCAGATGGCGCCCGTCAGCAGTAACGCCGGCTGCAGATACCAGGTCTGGTACATGGCGGCCCCCAGCATGGTATACACGGCGATCAAGAGCGCGCCGAACGCGATGGTGGCGTAACGCTGTCCGAGTGCGCCCAAAAGAATAAAACCGCAGGTGGAGCCGGCCAGGCCGATACCGAATAGCCAGGGATAAGGAAACAACAGTTCAATCGATACCGCGGCGATGAAAAAACTCACCAGGGTGATAAGCAGATTGCGCAGCCGGCCGCTTAGGCGATCGTCGAGATCCGCCAGCGCCGCGGCAACCACGCCAAGGGTAAGGGGAATGGTGAGCGTGGCCATATCCAGCCACCACGGCAGCGCCGCCGCGCCGCTCAACGCAATAAAAATCCGCAGGTTGTAGCGCCAGCGGCTGCTGAAGGCAAAACGCCGCAAGCCCGGTGCAAATGTCAGCACACTGTATCCCACACTCTATCCTTATGATGGCTTCAACGGTAGAAACGGCGGTCCGGATGCGCGCGCAACTGCTCCGCAAGCTCGACGGGAACCACACGGCGTCCCACCGGCCATAGGGCGATAACGGCCAGCTTAAAATTGGCGATGCCCGGGGGAATGCCGATAATCGTCAGGCATTGCGCAATGCCGGTAAGAATATGCGACAGGCACAACCACCAGCCGAACAGGACAAACCACACCACGTTAAGCAGCGTGCCGCCCGATGACAGTACCGCGCTGCGGTTTTCCGGATAAAGTTCATCCACATGCACGGCGGTATTGCCGAAAGGCAGCAGGGAGAGTTTGGTTATCTCCCAGCAGGAGCGGGTAAAAGGCAAGCTGAAGATCAGCACCACGCTGAGCACGGTGGCCAGAAGCCACGCCAGCGTGGTAAAAAAACCACCTAAAACAAAGTTCAGAATATTAAGTAAAGTACGCATAGTCCCCAAAGTGTCAATTCACAATTCTGTTATTAAAACCGTTTATCCCGACAGGATAACGGTTATTCTACCCTGATTTCCAGGCTGGAGCAGAACAAGTTAAAATGGGTACACTACGTCCCGACGCATAAACGATACGGAACCCGGGCATACCTTTATGGAACTGAAATCCACCTCGTTCGGCAAGCACCTCGCCCAGCATCCCTACAACCGGGTGCGGCTGCTCCATGCCGGCGTCGAGGTCAGCGGCGATAAGCATCAATACCTGATTCCTTTCAACCAAATCGTCGCCATCCATTGCAAGCGGGGTATCGTCTGGGGAGAACTGGAGTTTGTGCTGCCGCAGGACAAGGTGGTGCGCCTGCATGGCACCGAATGGCAGGAGACGCAGCGCTTTCACCATTATCTGCAGAAGGCCTGGCAGGAATGGAGCCGCGAGATGAGCGGCATCTGCGCCACCGTCCTGCATCAGCAGATCACCGCCATCGAGCAGGCGACCTCCCGGGACAGCTGGTTTGCGCTGCATCAACTGGCGGCTTTGCAGGAAAGTATTCGTGAAGCCTTCGCCGCGTTGCCGCTGCCGGTAACGCGCCTGGATGAGTTCGAACCCTGCCGCGCGTCTTATCACCGCTGTCTGGCGTGGCTGGAGCAGGGGCCGGCAATGGTGGCGCAGCGCAACCAGCAGTGGAGCGAAAAAATGCTGATAGCGCATCAGGATTTTTTCAATACCGTGGAAAGCTCGCCGCTGAACCTTGCCCAAAGCCGCGCCGTCATCAATGGCGAAAACGCGTTATTGGTATTGGCAGGGGCGGGCAGCGGCAAAACCTCGGTGCTGGTGGCGCGCGCCGGTTGGCTGTTGCGGCGTCAAGAAGCGTTGCCGGAACAGATCCTGATGCTGGCATTCGGCCGGCAGGCGGCGCGGGAAATGGACGAGCGCATCCGGTCGCGATTGCAGGTTGACGGGGTCAAGGCCTGGACTTTCCATGCCCTGGCGTTGTTTATCATCCGCCAGGGCAGTAAAAAGGCCCCGGTGGTAAGCGCATTGGAAACCGATACCCTGGCGCGGCGCAAATTACTGGTCGCCCATTGGCGTGAACAGTGCGCGCAGAAAAAGGCGCAGGCGAAAGGATGGCGGCAATGGATCGCCGATGAACTCGGTTGGGAAATTCCCGCGGACGATTTTTGGCACGATGAGCGCCTGGCCCAGCGCCTGGCGGTGCGGATAGAGCGCTGGATAGGCTTGTTGCGCATGCACGGCGGCAGCCAGGCGCAAATGATTGAACAGGCGCCGGAAGAGATCCGCGATCTGTTTACCAAACGTGTCCGGCTGCTGGCGCCGCTGTTAAAGGCCTGGAAGCAGGCGCTCAAGGACGAGGGCGCGGTTGATTTTTCCGGCCTGATACACCAGGCGGTGGATATTTTGCAAAAAGGCCGCTTTATCAGTCCCTGGAAACATATCCTGGTGGATGAGTACCAGGATATCTCGCCCCAGCGCGCGCGACTGCTGGACGCGCTGTATCAGCAAAACCGCAGGACGTCCCTGTTTGCCGTCGGCGACGACTGGCAGTCCATCTATCGGTTCAGTGGCGCCGAGCTTGCCCTGACCACGTCCTTTGGCGAGCGCTTTGGCGCAGGCGCGCTGTGCGCGCTGGATACGACCTACCGTTTTAACCAACGTATCGGCGAAGTGGCCAATGCGTTTGTGCTGCAAAATCCCCATCAGTTGAAAAAACCGCTTAACAGCCTTGCCAAGGGGACCAAAAAATCGGTGATGATTCTGCCGGGCGACGCCCTGGATGCGCTGCTGGACAAGCTCAGCGGCTACGCGCGCCCCGATGAGCGGATCCTGGTGCTGGCCCGTTACCACTATCTGCGCCCGGCGCAGCTGGATAAAGCCGCCACCCGCTGGCCGACGCTGAATCTTGATTTCATGACCATCCACGGCAGCAAAGGGCAGCAGGCGCAGTATGTGATTATCCTGGGATTGGCGCAAGGTAAGGACGGCTTCCCCGCGCCGGCGCGGGAATCTGTGATTGAACAGGCGCTGTTGCCGCTGCCGGAAGATTTTCCCGACGCCGAGGAACGCCGCCTGTTATATGTCGCCCTGACCCGGGCAAAAGAGCAAGTATGGCTGCTGGCGGATAATGAACATCCGTCGCCCTTTATCGATGAGCTGGCGCGCCTGGGCGTGCCGAAGGCCAAAAAACCCTAACCGTGGGACCAGGGGCGCCCGGCTGGGGGATGGCCCTGGCCCGTGCCTTATTGTAAACGTTCCGTCAGGTAACGCTGGTAATCCGGGATCTCAATAGTGATTTCCCCGCTGAAGAGTGCCGAGCTGATAAGCAGGTCGGCGGTGGAGCGGTTGGTGGCGACCGGGATATTCCACACCGTGGCCAGGCGCAGCAGCGCTTTAACGTCCGGGTCGTGGGGCACGGCGTTCAGCGGGTCCCAGAAAAAGATCAGCACATCGATTTTCCCTTCCGAAATCAGCGCGCCCACTTGCTGGTCGCCCCCCATTGGGCCGCTGAGCATACTGTGCACCGGCAGGCCGGTGTTGCGCTGCACCAGGTTGCCGGTGGTCCCCGTAGCGTAAAGAATATGCTGCGCCAGCAGATCCTTATTGATTTCCACCCAGTTCAGCAGCGACTGTTTACAGTGATCGTGCGCCACCAACGCAATATGCTTACGTACGGCGATGGTGCGGTTAATTGACTCCATTTCCTGTCCCTTCAATAGAATAGTCTGTCTATAGACTACTGAAACTCCGTTTCACTGCAAAGCGGTAAACCGGCATTACGATAAAATAAACCCTGGCCCGGATATATCGTGCCGGACCGGCCTTGGGCGCGCCCGGGGCCAGGGGAAGACAACCTTATCCGCGGTTAGCGCCAATGGCGCTACGGGGACGCGTCCGGCTGTGGCTCCCGGTTAAGATTGTAACCACGCAGGGCGTCCAGCAACGCCTCCCGATCGGCGATAAGCCGGCTGAACGTGGCATCAATGGCGTCACCGTTCTGATCAATCAGCCGCATTAGCGGCTGGCGGCTGAAACGGTCGCGTTGCTCGGGTGTGGCCAGGGGCGGCAGTTGGAAGGTTAATTGCCGGGCATTGCGGGTGTGGAACTGGACAACAATATAAGGTGAGGTATAGGCATGCCGGCTTGCCGTGGCCGCAGACCCCCGGTCGCTGACGGTGAGCACCAGTTGATGGCGGCCCCGCGCCAGCTCCAGGCTGTCGGCGCCCCGCAGCAGCGTGCTGCCAATGGGCGAGCCGTCGACAATCAATAACTCAATCTCCGCGGGCAAACGCAGCGTCGTCGCCAGGACCGGGAAAACGGCAAACAGGCCGATCCCGAGAACGAGGGCGATCAAGAAACGCATTCTCTCTCCTTACTACAGCGCTGGCTTCATGAAGCGGAACTGATTAGCGGATAATAATGTTTTTGTATCATTTAGTCACAAATAATTTTATTTTGAAATCATTATACCGGTTCGTTTTATCTAAATTTTTGTGCCTTGGTATACACTTAACTCAATAAATGCAACCGGAGAAGCCTCATGACCGATAGTGATATTGCCGATATTCTGACTTCTGTAAAGACTATTGCCTTGGTGGGCGCCAGTGATAATCCCGCCCGGGCCAGCCACGGCGTCATGGCGTATTTACTCCAGCAGGGATATCAGGTGTTCCCGGTTAACCCGGCGCTTGCCGGCGGGGAAATCCTGGGCCAAAAGGTCTTCGGCAGCCTGGCGGAGATTCCGGTCAAGGTGGATATGGTGGATGTGTTCCGGCGTTCGGAAGCGGTCTATGATCTGACCCAGGAAGCCATCGCCATTGACGCCAAGGTACTCTGGATGCAATTGGGCGTGATTAACGAGCAGGCGGCGGTGCTGGCGAAGAATGTCGGCATGAAGGTGGTGATGGATCGCTGCCCGAAAATTGAAATCCCGCGCCTGGGATTGGCAAAATAGACACCGGTTTTTTCAGCGCCATGGAATGTGCGGCTGCTTGCAGCGCAGCACCGCCTGTAAGCGGCTGACTGCGGCAACGGCGGGCGGGGCGGCCCGCCGCAAGCCGCTGGGTCAGTTTCTCAGCCGGGGCGCCTGGAGCTGTTGGCGGATAGATTCCGCCAGATCGTCCAGGGTGGGCTGTTCGGGATGTACCGGCGTCGCCTCGTACCCCAACTGGATTTCAGCCAGGTAGGTATGGACCGGCTTTCCTTCCTCGTCCTCCATAACCACATGGTACCAGGGCGCGGAACGCAGCTTATCGTCAGCCGCAATTTCATCCAGAGAAGGTTTTTCCAATGAGTATTCAGGATCGACATCAATGACAACGCCTAAATATCCCAATAACTTATGACGAACCTGTTGTCCGATTCCAAATTTGCTGGCTATCATATCAATCCCCCGCGATGTAGTACCTGCGCGGCATAGTGTAGCGTTCTCAACAATGCCGCGAAATGCGCCCGGTATGGCGTCATGGTAAGTGCCTAAATACCGCCTTATCTTAAATATGGGGGATAAGTGGGCGATTTCAAGGGGGGACGCGCTAACGCCATCAAATGACGCGACAGGCAAATCCTTTCAAATAGAGTCCTTCAGGGTAGGGCGCCATGACCGGATGGTCGGCCGCCTGGCGAAACTGCTCGATAAACTGCATATCCCGGTGGGCATCCAGCGCGGCGTCGGCGATGATTTTCTGGAACAGATCGGTGGTCATCAGGCCGGAACAGGAAAAGGTTAATAAAATGCCTTCCGGCGCCAGTAATTGCATAGCCAGCATATTAATATCTTTATAACCGCGACAGGCGCTGGCCAGCTGGTTTTTATTTTCAACGAATTTGGGCGGGTCCATGATGATCATATCGAATTGCCGTCCCTCCTCGCGATATTTACGCAGCAACTGAAACACATCTTCACGGACAAATTCGGCTTTATCCACGTCAAGATGGTTGAGTTCAATATTGCTTTTAGCGATATCCAGCACGTGTTGGGACGTATCGACGCTGGTGACCTGCAGGCAGTCCCCCAGCAGTACCGACACCGAAAAGGCCCCGGTATAGGAAAAACAATTCAATACCCGCCGGCCGGCGGCATATTTACGTGCGGCCAGACGGCTATCACGCTGATCAAGATAAAAACCGGTTTTATGTCCCTGCGTGATATCCACCAGGATCGCCATATCATGCTCGCGAATGGCCAACAGTTCCGGCGGTGTCTCGCCGACAATCACCCCGCTGGCTAATTCGAGGCCCTCTTTTTTCCGTACCGAGACATCGGAACGATCGTAAATAGCGCAATCGGGGTAACAACGTTGCAGCGCCAGCGTCAGCGTCGGCCGGTGATACTCCGCGCCGGCCGACAGCAGCTGCAAGACAAAAAAACGGCCGTAGCGATCGATAGTAATGCCCGGCAGGCCGTCGGATTCGCCGGCTATCAGCCGATAAGCATCCAGCCCATCCCTGGCGGCCAGCCTGGTGCGAAAATCCTGGGCAACATTCAGGCGGCGGACAAAAAACTCGACATCGATTTCTTCGTCGGCGACAAACGTCCAGACGCGGGCGCGGATTTGCGAGGATGGCGAGTACGCCGCCCGGGCCAGCCAGTTGCCCTTATCATCACAGATATCGATGGTTTCGCCAGACTGGGGTTTGCCTTCCAGGCGGTGGACGGCGCCGGAGAAAATCCAGGGGTGGCGGCGGAGCAGTGATTTTTCACGGCCTTTGGCCAGGAAAAGACGTTTTGTCATCATAAGGTATACTAAACCTGAGAAATGGAGCGCCATTTTGCGAATAAGCGCAGTCAATTGCAAACATTAGCCGACGCGAGGGGGAAATGATGGACAAGGTATGTACCGCCGTTTACGTCTATGGTGTAGTGCAGGGCGTAGGGTTTCGCTACTCAACCCAGCATCAGGCAAGACAACTGGGTCTCTCGGGTTATGCCCGCAATCAGGACGACGGCGGCGTCGAAGTCATGGTCTGCGGTGAACCGGCGCAGGTGGAAAAACTGCTGGCGTGGTTAAAACAGGGAGGGCCGCGCGGCGCGCAGATCGAGCGTATCCTGACCGAGCCGAAAAACGCCGTCGATTTTAACGGATTCCAAATCCGTCATTGATTCAGATGCAGTTGACCGGTTTAGGCAATCCGGCGATTTTGGTTGCCTGCTTGGCCGGCCCCTGCGGAAATAACCGGTACAGGTAGCGGCTATTGCCTTTCTCTTCGCCGTATTTCTGCCCCATGGCTTTGACCAGCATCCGGATGGCGGGGGAGGTATTATATTGCAAGTAGAAGTCGCGCACGAAATGAATCACCTGCCAATGGGCTTCCGTCATCTCGATGTGTTCCCGCAAGGCAATCTCCCTCGCCAGCGCCTCATGCCAATCCGCGCTGTTTTTCAAATAACCCTGCGTATCGGTCGCTATTTCCACGCCATTAAACTGCATCACATCTTCCCGTTATCAATAAACGATTGCGCATCCATAATAACAAATTTTGTTCTGTTGAAAAACAAAACCCCGCCGAAGCGGGGTATCGGGAAGGGGCCGTGCCAGCGGTCAATTATTGCGCATAACGCCAAGAATGCTCAGCAAGCTGACGAAAATATTGTACAGCGAGACATACAGGCCCACCGTCGCACGGATATAGTTGGTTTCGCCGCCGTGGATGATATTGCTGGTTTCCCATAAAATGGCACCCGACGAAAACAGGATAAACAGCACGCTTATCGCCAGGGACAACGCCGGAATTTGCAGGAACAGATTGGCGATTACCGCCACCAATAGCACCACGAATCCCGCCATCATCATGCCCGACAGGAACGACATATCCTTGCGGGTGGTCAGGACATAAGCGGAACAGGCAAAAAAGACCAGCGCGGTGCCGCCCAGCGCCACCATGATCACGTCGCCGGCGCCCGAGCTAAGAAGCATGCTCAGCAAGGGACCCAGCGCATAACCCAGGAAACCGGTAAACGCGAAAGCCGCCACGATTCCCGCCGGGCTGTTAGCCAAGCGGTAGGTCAGGAACATCAGGCCATAAAACCCGACCATCATCAGGATAAGGCCCGGCGCGGGTAATTGCAGCAATGTGCTGGCGGTGGCCGTCAATGCCGAAAAGCCCAACGTCAACGACAGCAGGAAATAAGTATTACGCAGCACTTTGTGTGTGCTTAATAGCGAATGCTCACGCGAGTTTGTCGCGACCAAACGATCCATGGGATAGCCTCTTAGGGTGTATTGACAGGTATTCGATTGTCAGATTAATAGGTTGCCGGCGCCCGGCAAAATCGTTTTACCCTTCTTTACGCTGCGGACGCGGGCGGCGGCGGCTTACCGCCCGGCGATGCGTCAAAAGACTATAAAATACTCTCCCGCATCATTATGGATGAAATTTCAAGCGATTGGATCAAAACGCGCTTTACAACAGAAACGACTCTGTTTATAGTTCGCCTCGTTGCGGAGGAGTGGCCGAGTGGTTGAAGGCACCGGTCTTGAAAACCGGCGACGCGCAAGCGTTCTAGAGTTCGAATCTCTACTCCTCCGCCATCTTTCCCTGTATTTTCCGCCCCATCCCAAACACTATCCCAATACAATACCAGGCAGTCCGGCCTCCTGCGGCGCAATACTTATTTTCCGGACTTACCATGCGTCCTTGTCCGGCGCTAGGCGTTGTTATGGTAATCAAGGGGGATGCCATGCGTCTTTATGGTGCACAGGCACGATGCAAACGGGCTGCAACCCTGCCGTCCCGTCCGGAGAAGCGCGCTAAAAGAAGACAGTGTTCGCCATAACTTATTCTTATTTAACTGTAAACTTTGCTTAATGGTTAAATTTAAGTAAAACGATATTTTTTGGTCTGCTTCTTGCATTAATTCTCTTCGTTAGTTATGGCAAAGCTGCGACGGAGGCAGAAATGAATTTAAGACGACTAAAATACTTTGTGAAAATCGTCGATATCGGTAGCCTGACACAGGCGGCGGAAGTCCTGCATATTGCACAACCCGCGCTAAGTCAACAAGTTGCCACGCTGGAAAGTGAACTCGACCAGAAATTGCTGGTGAGGACCAAACGGGGGGTAACGCCCACCGAAGCCGGCAAAATTCTTTATTCGCATGCCCGGGCTATTTTACAACAATGCGAGCTTGCGCAAAAAGCCGTCTGCAACGTTGACCAAACCTTGAATGGGCAAGTTTCCATCGGCCTGGCGCCGGGTACGTCATCTTGTCCGCTTATCATGCCTTTGTTGCAATCCGTCAGAGACCAATATCCGCAGTTAACGGTCTATCTGCATGAAAATAGCTCTACGGTGCTGAATGAAAAGGTGAGTAGCGGGCATCTGGATTTAGCTGTTCATTATGACCCGGCCATTTATTCAGGCATTAATAGCCTGCCGTTGCTAAAGGAAGATCTGTATTTGGTGGGCACCCAGGACAATCCTGGCAAAAGTATCGAATTGCACGATGTCGCCAGCCGGCAATTGTTCCTGCCATGTGATTTTTCGGCTATCCGCAAACGCGTGGATGAGGCTTTCTCCTTAAGGCGCCTGAGTGCGAAAATCATCGGTGAAATAGATTCCATCGCCACATTGACCGCAGCGGTGGCCAGCGGCATGGGCGCGGCGGTACTGCCAGAATCCACCGCCTCGGCCGTAGTGCGTTCGGCGAACGCCTGGATGTCGCGGATCGTCAGCCCTGGTTTGCCTTTACCCCTCACCTTGAACATGTCGTCGCGCTTGCCCCTTTCCCCTTCGGCTACTGTGGTCAAGAATCTGCTGACGTCCCTGGCGACTTCCGCAAAACCCGCCCAGGAAAAACAGGCATTGCTGCTGGCCAGCTAGCCTGAGTTGACCTAGGCAGCCACAACGAAACGGTCACCCGGGTATCAACGGGTGCCGTTTTTTTTTACCGGTTATCCACATCACGCGTGTCCTGGACGCTATGCTGTCCACTATCAATATTTGCTTGATATAAATTAATCTAATCAATTAATATGCTAAAAAATGCGAGCCGCTTTAAACGTTATTAAAGCGCGCTCGCACCCGATTTCATTAAAGGAACCCTAATGAACAGCTTATTGTCCCAATTGCTGATCACGCTTGCCCAAAAAGAAGCGGCGGAAAAAGAACTGCACGCCACGGTTGAATCGCTGGAAATATTAGTCGCCGCGCTGATTTCAGCCCTGGCGCCGGCTCAAAAAAAGGATGTTATCACCACGGTGGAAACAGCCCTTGACGAGATGCGGCAACGAACGGATATTGCCTACAAATCCGATCTTGATCTGCTCGGCAGCAATATCGAACGCATCACGGCCGTGGCAAAACGTCGTTGACAGCGCGCGGTTTTCAGAACCAACCGACATTCACTTTGTGTCTGGCGTTATATTTTTTTATATATAGCGCTATGGGGGCCCTCGCCCATCAGCCAGCTTGTGTTGCCGCCAGAAGCCGATAAAACAAGGGTTTTCTTCAGGGAAAAAATATTTTTCACTATTTAAAGTACTATTTTTAGAGAGATATTATAAATTGTTTTTTTGAGCGAGCATTCCTGGCCCTGACGAATATACTATTTTTAAGATTGAGATAATTATTGGGTCTTGCGAATAGGCCGCTCAGCTGTAGTTTTTCATTAGTAGGTTGATAATTATGAAGACACTAGGGTTAATCCTCGAAAATGCACTGGAAGAAATCTGCGCGGGTAAAAAATTGTTTCTCCCCGAAGCCGGTACTCAGGAAGCAATGGACGCCTTTCAGTCGATAGCCAAAGCTATCAGTTATGCGGACAGTGAAGGATTGGTGGAACATTGCCAGTTTGGCATTGCCGATTTTACGGAGCGATTAACCTTTTCCAAGGTGCTGGTGGCAGGCGGTATAACAGAGCTGGGCTATGAGTTTTTGCGCAAGCGTTACGACAGCGACCGCCAGCAGAAAGTGAGTTAATGTCGTTGCTGGTTAGGTTACCCGTTTGCAAAACCACCAGGGCCAACTGGTGCTTGGCAGCAAAGCCAGTTGCGTAAATTGTCATGTATGATCGTGGGCAGCTCAGCGAGAGGTGACTCTCAGGGCGCCACTGATATCGGGATGGCGGCGTCGTTGGCACCGCTACAATGAACCCTATAGCACCTGACGTATTAAAACGGCACTGTTAAGCGGGTGTTCTGACGCCTATCTCACGTATTGCCATACGGTTGGGGGGACCTTGTCATACAGTTTTCCCATCGTCAGCTCCGCAAGGCGGTGATCCGCCGCACCGTAGAATTCGACCAGTTCCGCTTCCGGCAGTCTATCCTTCATATGTTCGACGACTTTTTCCAGCGTTTCAACCGTATTGCAGCGCCTCAGCCTCATTAAAAAATCAACTTTACCCATAAAATTGCATTTATCCGTTAAAAAGAGATGATAATCTCAGAAAATGAATTGGTTATGATTGCCGGGATATTATCAGCATCAAAATACCCGCGCGGCGAATCGGAATAAAATACGCAGCCCGTTTACCTTCTTCCGGGCGTTAATCATCAGCGTCTGGTAAACATGCATCTTGGATCTATGTAATATAGAAACTAACCATTCATTACCGGCATAGCCGTCCCAAAGAGGGCTAGCATAACAGCTTCTTGGCAGCTTGGATAATGATCGCTATAAAAATATCCATTTTGCGAGGGATATTAAGTTTTTAAGCGGGCGTCTATTATAAGTTACATTAGATGATGCAACGGGAAAACGATATAAACCCTATAGTTAGCATGGGGATAGGGTTGAAATGTTATAAAAACCTTTCGCGGTTAATTTATTTTAATAACAGAGAGCCCACGGCTCGAGGTAAAAATAAAATAAGGTTTTAATATTTAATGTCACTTTTTTTGATTTTCTTTCAATGGCCTTTTACTAAATTAATTACTCTGTTTACCGGCGACTAACACCGGGCCAGCGTTTTCGTTATGAAGGCTAATGATGCCAAGGCCATCTGCACTCTATCGCGCCGGCATGGCAGTGCCCGGTGTGGCATCGTCTGTTTGCTCCTGTCACCGGGCAGATGTTTGCGAGGGTTATAGACCTCTAAACGTTTTTTCGTTCAACCCTTTCCTCACCCCAAAAAAGCGTGTCTTTCGAGGTTTTGGCGAAAGCGATTTCCAGCGCTTCATCACTGCCATCTTCCCAGATTTTCTGCGCCAGGGCCTCATCGTTATCAGCGACCTGGAAGATAGCTTCGGCAATTTCAAGGGACGTTTCCCGAATCTCAGCCCATGCTTGTATGTTATCCGCCATGGTTTCTCCTTAATGCGTTTTATAAGGTGGGTGGGTGCGAGGCATATACCTAGTAATGATACAACCTGAACTATAGTGCAATTACGGGCAGACCGCCTTCCTGCCCGCATGGCCTGACAAGCGGCGCCGTATTGGGGAACGGCGCTCGCGGCTGGCGCAACAAGGCGGGTCAGGGATCAGCTTTTCATTTTTAACGTAATACCGGCGACATATTCGCCCTGGTAACGGGCAATATCCAATTCCGGGGCCGAAGGCTGGCGCGATCCGTCTCCTCCCGCAAGCGTCGACGCGCCATAGGGCGTCCCTCCCCGCACCTGCGAGATATCAAACAGCTGTTTAGCGCCGTAGCCGATAGGCACCAGAATAAAGCCGTGATGGGCAAGCGTCGTCCAGGTAGAGGTAATGGTATGTTCTTGTCCGCCGCCGGTGCCGGTGGAGGTAAATACGCTGCCTATCTTGCCGTAAAGCGCTCCGGCGGCCCATAAAGCGCCGGTTTGGTCGAGAAAAGTACGCATTTGTCCGCTCATATTGCCAAAGCGGGTAGGAGTGCCAAAAATGATGGCGTCATAATCGGCCAGCTCCTGCGGCCTGGCTTCAGGGACATCCGGGCTGGATTTTCCTCCCGCCTGCGCAAACAGGTCCGGCGGCATGGTTTCAGGCACCCGTTTTACGGTGACCTCGGCGCCGCTTACCTTGCGCGCACCTTCGGCAACCGCCTGGGCCATGGTGGCGATGTGACCGTACATAGAATAATAAAGTACCAGAATCTTAGCCATATAAGTGCTTCCTTATCGGTGAGAAGATAGGGCATCAGCCTGCTGATGCCTTGATCGGTGGGATGATAGGGTATCGCCTGATCCTGCCTGATGAATCCGCCTGATTGTCTTTAACCATAATAGTTTAGCCACACTATGCAAATGAATTATAATGGATTGGTTTTGCGGTGGCTGGCCTTACGATGAAAAGGGTATTCATAAAGCCGATAAATGATAATAAATATTTCTGATTCCCAGGGGCAATAGTAATGCCTTTCGACAAAATTTATTTAGGTTCAATGCATTACATTAGCCCGTTGAAATAATAAAGTTTTTTCATCGGTGTTTTGTTTCATATTATTAATATTTTGCCTGTCGGCTGCAGGATTAGCTATACTGTTTATCAAGGCGTTGGTAATACGCTGTTTGATTTTGTGAACCAGCGTCTTAATGAAGATAATGCTTCAAGATGATTATCTTCATTATGCCCTATGATTCTCTTAACTTAACTCGGAGGTTAACAATGACCGAACATCGTGGCGGTTCAGGTAACTTTGCGGAAGATCGTGAAAGAGCATCAGAAGCAGGCAGGAAAGGAGGTCAGCACAGCGGGGGAAATTTCAAAAATGACCCGCAGCGTGCGTCCAGAGCCGGTGAAAAAGGCGGCCGCAGCAGTAATAGCGGGCGCCAGTCTTAAACCGCAATGGACATGACCACCTGTCGCCGGGGAAACCCGGCGGTTTTTTTATGCGTCAAAATTTTTTTGCGAGCAGCGGGTGCTGGTTATTATTGGGAAGCAGGCCAATTCAGGTTCGACCCCACGGTTTTTCACAGGCGAGCCGGTCGCGCGTATTATGCCGGCAGATAACTGACGGAATGCTCCGGGCTTTCGCTTTTCGCATCAATCACTACACTCCATAACCCGCTGTATGGCACGCCCAGATAGGCTGTCGCCCGGTTGCTGACCCCGGGGATATCGCTGAATCCCAGGGCGGATGGCTCGGTAGGCTGCTGATTTTCACAGAGCAAATGAATATTGCATTTCTGGGAACAATGGACAACAACCGTGTCGCCACCAAATAGTTTCAGCCGCGTGCGAATAATGGACATGGAAAAACTCCCGATCTCAATGATGAATTTTAGATAATGCAGCATTTGCGTGAAGCGCATCACTGACATAACCAACAAACCACTGACCTTATAAAATCATCGAGTGGGCATAAATTTAATGACTTTAATCAAATTTTGTTGAGTTTAAAAAAAATAGTTGAATAAAAGCGCCCGCACTTGCGACAAGAGCGCGTCGTGACGTACAAAACCTGTCAATGGGGTCGCATATGGCCTGGCACGAACCTGTCCTTTGCCCATCATAAGGCCTTATGTACCCTGAAAGGTAACTGTCATCATGTCCTGAATTTTTCTCTGGTGCCAACGCCCGGCACCGGACCGGCCCTTTCCGCCAACCCGGGGCGCTGACCGGCGCCTATTGCCTGGCGCCGGCGCCGTGTGCAGGGACATCTATGCCCGCATCTTCTGCCGGCGGGCAGATCCCGTCGTTTATGTTTACCTGCGCTTTGCACATCACCCCCTATGCCGTCAGCAAAAAACGATGGGGCGCCAGGCCAGCTAACCGGTGTGCGCCAGCGTAATGGCCAGTCATCGCGTAACAGGTCAGAACTCACCGACCAATAACGGCTTTATTATGCTTAGGTTGAACTCTGGTCAGGTAGATATAGACGTCAAAAATAGCACGCTGCGAGATAGTGAGGACTTAAAAATTTAATGGACGTTATGCATTTTATTCTTTTCAAAAAAAACGGTTCGTTACGTGTTGAAGGGGAATGCCATATTATTAAAAAAAATTATATTGTCGTGGCGGACCAGAGAATTATCACCGGTAAACAAGATAATGACGATGCAGTCTTTATCCGCTGTTACCCGGCAGACTTATTACACTTACGTCAGGACATTATTTTCGAGGAAAATTCTCTAACAGATTCTAGGTATGCAAATAAAATCTTGTATCGGTCATTCCCTATTGATAGTTTGATTATCGAAAGTACAGAAAAACTCATGCGTATGGCAAACAGTTTACCGAGCTGCTTTTTGTACCTCTATTGCCTTGGCATTGACAAATGTTATTTTTCGCACCTGTTGCGTCAATTTGTCGGCGTCAATATGAATAATACGTTACTGGACTTTTTTGAACAAAATTACCTGAAACAGTGGGCCGTGGCCAGATATGCCAGGGAGCTGGGCATTTCCCCCCCAAAATTGAACGTTGTCTTTTATCAACAATACGGGATGCCGATCAAACAGTGGTTAATGGAAAAACGGCTCAAGAAAAGCGGTGAGCTGCTTCTCAGCACCACGCTGCGCGTGGCGGATATTGCTCTGGAGTGTGGTTTTAGCAGCCATGCACATTTTTCCGCCTTATTCCGCAGGCGTTTCCAGATTTGTCCGTCGCTATTTCGTACCATGGCAAAAAAAACCGCAAAATGATCTGTCATCAACATGGCTAATAAGTAATCGCCTTTGTTAACAAGTGGTTAAGTGTGGCCATAATTCCACCAAATATAAGCTGCCAAACGCGTGTTTGCGCATTTTTGTTATAAAACACCACGAAGCGTTTGACAGGAGGGCTCAACTAGAGAATAATGCACGGCGTTGGGTCGTTAGCTCAGTTGGTAGAGCAGTTGACTCTTAATCAATTGGTCGCAGGTTCGAACCCTGCACGACCCACCAACAACCCCCTCCCTGTTGTGATCTGTATTACAATTTTAGACTCACCAAAACCCCAATATCGCCTCACGTCAATCCTGTATCCGCCAATAAAAATACCGCACATTATTTGTTTGGCTTATTATTTAAGCAGGCATAACATAATGTATGCGAATATCCTGGAAGTGTCGATATCGCTATCAGGCCAACTTTTTTAAACCCATTATGGGTTTGTGGGAGAAGGTTTTTGTCAATTTCCCAGGTTGTCGTCGTGTGAATGAATGACTGCATGCTGATTAAAATCTAATCAAAAGTCAATGTTTACCTGATGCCTGCTTCAGCTGACCGCGAGTTTCAGCAAGCGTCGTGAATAGGTAAGTATGGCCATATCACAAAGGCGTTGAATCCGGCGCTATACATGATCTGAAGGTAAAGTTTTCGTGGGTGCCAGGCTGTTAAAGGCGTGGGAGTTGCAAAGTTTAATGCCCTTTCGCAAAGTGAAAGGGCATCGGTGATTGCTCTATTTTAATTTTACAGGCATGGATAAGTCCTTAAACATTTATTAAAATAGAGAATAAATCCGGGTTATAAGAATCTTGGGCAGGAGATTGCCATAACCCGCGGTGGGCAGAGATGAGCGGCCATTATTTATGGCTGCTGGAACCGCCTTTTTTACCAGCTTCAGATGCCTTTTCAGGATTATTTTTGAAGCCACCGCCGCCGCTGCCGCTCTTCTGGCCGCCTTTTTTACCCGCTTCCGACGCTTTTTGTTTATCATCAGAGAAGTTACCGTTACTACCACGATGTTCTGCCATAATACTCACCTAAATTTATTAAAAACGATTAATAAGATTCATCTGAAGAATGGCAATAAAAATAGCGCCAAACCCAGATGATGAGTTGGTGGTATAAGTAATCCTTATCACCAGTAAATAAAGGTTAGAAGAGCTGGCGGAAAAGCGCAAATTTACATTTTGTTTGCGAATAATCTTACCATTTTTATATGGTATTGATTCCTTGTAGAAAATTTAAGTTTTGATCAATACCGCTAATAACGTTACTCCGTTGAATTTACATAGCAATATGAATTATTTTTATTGGCAAGTATTTGGCATTATGTTTTAATTCAATAATATCAAAGCGTTAACTTTAATATAATTTTAAGTAATTATCTAAATGGAAAATTATTATTTATAATAAGTACTAGGTTTAATGACATTTTCACTTAGGGAAAATACTGTCAAGCGCACGCAGGGTTGGCGCAGCGCAGCGCAGGATCAGGAATGTGCTGGATAGCATCAGAAAACTGGCAACGAGGAAAAATATCAAATTGCGGCCAATGGGCCACTAGCTGGACATAAAACCGGATGGCGGAAATAAGCGGCATCCGGTATAACGTTTAACACATACCTACAAAAAATGAATTATTTATGTTTATTTTCGTGGGATTTTTTGTTTTGTTCTCTGTCATGACCCTGCTTGGTTTGTGCGGGTTGCGCGTTGCCTGCTTCGTTGCCGGCAGACCGGTTTTCGTTCTTGCCGTTCTTTAGCTCAGCAGTGGACGCATTGTTTTTTTTGCTTGAATTTTCAACAGGTTTCTTGGACATGCTTATTCCTTAACCATAGATAACGACATTTGCCACTCTAAATGGGTTGGCCTACGAATACTGCGCCCTTCAGCGGCCGTTATTATGGATGTAGATCAATTTTTTTGTTATTGACGGGATTTCTTAGCAATGCCGACGATGTGTTTTATGCTGTGGCTCCTTGGTTCTCGTGGCGGTGGGAAGCAAACCCCAGGCAATTACAGGCTTATGTTATGAATAGTGATGCGATACCGGTCGTTACTGTCAGGCGTTCACGCTGGCCCATCCTAAAAAAGATCTCTTGCAAAATAAAAAGCTAAAGATTATAGTGTATAATAATTATACTTTTTATTATTTTATGGTTGATTTCGCATCATGTCATGCCTGTTTATGATATTAGACATATAGTATGGTTGCGTCGTAGTTTATTTTCCGGCGCAGGGTCTTTTACTCGACATAAGCATTCAGATGACTAACCACAGCAGTCGTATTATCCTCGATAAATCCCTTGCGACAGAAGGCATTACATCTAAAGTCGATCGTTGGCGCTCGGGTGTTAACGCCGCCTTGCTTGAATCCAATTTTTCGCATAGCCAGGCTGAACAGCTTACCTGGAGTGTCGAGGCTCATCATTTTGATGTGTTTATTTGCGGGCGACTGAGGTCTACTGGCCAAAGTCTCATTAATTTACCGCACAAATATGATAATTTAAATGACCATTTTATTTTGATGGTCGTGGTAGAGGGGGGTATTGAAGGCAAAGCGGGGTATGTTGATATTGAGCTTTCCCCTGGGGATATTATTTTACTCGACGTATTGCAGCCGATTAAAATGCAGATGAAAGAAGGGCGCAAGTCGAATTATGTCGATGTCCTTTACGTGGCTATCCCGCGCGCGCTGCTCTCGGAAATTGATGATTGCTGTCAACTACACGGAAAAATAATTCCCCAAAAAGATTTCCTGAGCCGCCTTATCGCCACTAATATTGCCGCCTTGATGAGCCACAGTGCTAATTTCAGCGACAGTGAGGTAAACCAGGTTGCAAGGCCTGTGATCGACTTTGTTATTTCAGCCATACGCTCTACTCACGCAATCATTCAGCCCATCATGATGGACACGAAAATACATATCATCACGCGGATTTGCGACTTTATTCAAGAGCATCTCCGTTTGCCGGCGCTCGGCGCGGAATTGATCTGTCAAAAATTCGGTTTGTCGCGCTCCTCGCTTTACCGGTTGTTTGAACCTTTTGGCGGCATTGTCGCCCATATCCGCAAAAAGAGAATCGTCGCCGCAACGCGAATGTTACTTAAACCGCAATATCGACAGTGGAAGGTGGCCGAAATCGCCTATTACTGGCAGTTTGAACCGGCCGCGTTTAACCGTCTGTTTTTCTCCGCTTATGGCCTGACGCCCAACCAGGCGCGCAAAGAGCATCACGAATTGTGGGCGCTGGAAAATATGAACGAATCGCAAGTAGTCTGGCTACGCTCACTTTGAAGGCCAAGGTTCGGCTCACTATCATCCAAGCCCTGGCGTTCGCGTTATCGCAGATTCATATCAGGGTTTGGTACTCGAACCGCAAGAACAGGTTACCAGGCTGCTGCAAGTACAATTTCCGACATTTTGCGGGCTGCCTTGTGGCACCGGATCGGAAGAGGCCCGGGGTTCAACGCAGCCAGTAAGAATCGATCCCGCCAGCGCAATCATCGCTAAAAACAATGCCTTTTTCATCGTTTACTCCTGCCATTTTTTTTGATTATAGCCTGCTTTTAATTAAATCCAGTATGGATTTCGCCATGAAATCAATACGAAAATAAGATTGATAGCGGTAAGGCGGTCAACCCGCGGCATAATAGCGTTGCCAAACGATGATCACCAGCCAGGCGGCGGCCGTCCAGCATAAGACCGCACCAAATAAGGCATAGGGCAGCCGCCAGGAACCGATAAGAAAATACAGGGAGATAAGATAGATCAGGTAGGGGATCACCGCCCAAATGCCGAACAGGATGGTGGTGCGCAGCGCATCGATGCCGCGCTCGCCGCCGACAATATAATGCGCGATAAGCGCAAAGGTGGGAAAGAGGGGAAGCAGTCCGGCAAGATAATAGTTGCGCGTTTTTGACAGCACCCCGATTAATACGACAATTGCGGCGCCCAACAAGGCTTTCAGTAATAAATTCATGGAATCACTAACGTACTTGAAGTCAGGATTGGCATTTTAGCATGGTTTACTTCAGGTCCGCTGTGGCCTATGGCGCTTACCCTGGCATCGGTTAAGAGGCACCCTGCCAGGGTATGCGCCTGAACGACTACTGCTTATAGGCGTACTTGATCTGTTTTATCGTATTGCTGAAGACATCCGCCTGCGCCGGGTCTTCCAGCTCGGTGATATATTTTTCCATCTTGATAATGACTTTGCCCGCGTCGGCTTGTCCCATGGCTTTGAGTATCAATGTCACCATGGCCTTCATGCAATTGAGCTCCTGCGCCAGAACGGCGTTATCATTGTCGGTGGAAAATTCAACATTGCCCATTGGGTCTCCTGGAATTTAATGTGGTCTCGGTCGATCCGGTTGCAGTGGCAAGGCCGTATCAACACCATTTCAGTGCCAATTATAACAGATTTGTTTTGGATATTTAACGAAACACCGGAGTATCTTCAGTGAAGAGGTTAAAAAATTTGCTCCCGCCAGGGATATAATTTACCGCGGGCAAAGCGGCATGGGCCGGCGAGGCATTCATCCGCAAGCGGCAATATGCGCTCGATAGCGTAAAATGTAAGTTCGAAAGTAATAACTAATTAATATTTTAATGAATATCTTTTCAAAAAGTATGATTTATTGATATGTAATTTTATAATTATTTTTTTTAATTCATTGTTTTTAATGTCTTTTCACTATTTTGCGCGACGGTCAACTTTTAAGCGATATAAACTGTGGACTGAATATCAATACGGAGGGCGAGGGTAGCGCCATCAAAGGATTGTGAAACAGTCAAGCGAATGTTGTTAAATTCTCTTGCCGTAGCTTAACCGATCTGTCTAAAATGAGTATCAACAGGTGGCACTGCTGAATTTTTATAGTATAAGCGGATATCTATATTCATTATTTACTTAAAAAGCAGTAATATTAAGTCATAAATATTTGATTCGCTTTACATCACTCCCTTTTTTTGGAGATTTTATCTTTGATAAGCGTTTTTCTTGTTGATGACCACGAATTGGTGCGTGCAGGGATACGCCGTATTCTTGATGATATCAAAGGTTTTAAAGTGGTTGGCGAGGCGCAGTGCGGTGAAGATGCGGTAAAATGGTGTCGCAGCAACTGTGTAAATGTCGTGCTGATGGATATGAACATGCCGGGTATTGGCGGTCTGGAGGCTACCCGTAAGATCATACGCTTCTCACCTGATATTAAAGTTATCATGCTCACCATTCACACTGAGAATCCATTACCTGCTAAAGTAATGCAGGCGGGAGCCGCAGGTTATCTAAGCAAAGCGGCGGCGCCTCAGGAAGTGATTTGTGCCATCCGCTCCGTCAATGCAGGCAAACGCTATATCGCTTCTGATATCGCACAGCAAATGGCCTTGAGCCAGCTCGAGCCACAGACTGAGACCCCGTTTGAATGTTTGTCCCAACGCGAGCTGCAGATCATGCTGATGATCACGAAGGGGCAAAAAGTGAATGAAATTTCAGAACAACTCAACCTGAGTCCTAAAACGGTTAATAGCTATCGTTATAGAATGTTTAGTAAACTTAACATCGGTGGAGACGTTGAGTTAACACATCTGGCCATTCGGCACGGGTTGTTTAATGCGGAGAGTTTATTAAGCAGTGACTGACAGCTTCAATCCTAAAGAATTTCTTAAAACCGTCACCAGTCAGCCCGGCGTCTACAGAATGTACGACGCTACGGACACTGTCATTTATGTCGGCAAGGCAAAGGACCTGAAAAAACGTCTGGCGAGTTACTTCCGTCTGCAGGTTTCCAGTCGCAAAACCGAAGCCTTGGTCAAGCTCATCGCCCAAATCGACGTCACCATCACCCATACCGAGACCGAGGCGCTGTTACTGGAACATAATTATATCAAGTTGTTCCAACCGCGTTATAACGTCTTGCTCAGGGATGATAAATCCTACCCGTTGATTTTCCTTAGCAGCGATACGCATCCGCGCCTGAGCTTTCACCGCGGCGCCAAGCATGCCAAGGGCGAGTATTTCGGTCCTTTTCCCAACGGCTACGCCGTGCGGGAAACGCTTGCGCTGTTGCAAAAACTGTTTCCCATCCGGCAATGCGAGGACAGCGTTTACCGCAACCGTTCCCGCCCCTGCCTGCAATACCAGATCGGGCGCTGTCTGGGGCCGTGCGTTAAAGGACTGGTGAGCGATGAGGAGTACCAACATCAGGTTGATTATGTCCGCTTGTTTTTATCCGGCAAGGATCAGCAGGTCCTGAATCAGCTGGTCGAGCGCATGGAGCTGGCGAGCCGGGCGTTGAATTTTGAAGAGGCCGCCCGGGCGCGCGATCAGATACAGGCGGTAAGACGGGTCACCGAAAAACAGTTTGTTACGGGGGATCATGAGGACCTGGACGTTATCGGCGTGGCGTTCGATGCCGGAATGGCGTGCGTGCACGTGTTATTCATCCGGCAGGGCAAGGTCTTGGGCAGCCGCAGTTATTTTCCTAAAGTGCCGATAGGAACCGACCTTTCCGAAGTGGTGCAGACGTTTGTCGGTCAGTTCTACCTGCAAGGCAGCCAGATGCGGACATTGCCCGGGGAAATTCTGCTTGATTTTTCCCTGCCGGAAAAAGATTTGTTATCGGAATCGTTAAGTGAACTGGCCGGTCGTAAAGTCCACATCCAGTCCCACCCCCGCGGCGATCGCGCGCGTTATCTGAAATTGGCGCGTACCAATGCCGCAACGGCGCTGGTGACAAAGTTAGCGCAGCAGTCCACGATTCATCAGCGTCTGGCGGCGTTGGCGGAATTGCTGGGCCTGGATGCCATCAAGCGGATGGAATGTTTTGACATCAGTCATACCATGGGGGAACAAACCATTGCTTCCTGCGTCGTATTCGACGCCAATGGACCCGTGCGGGCCGAGTACCGCCGCTTCAATATAGAGGGCATTACCCCTGGGGACGATTACGCGGCCATGACCCAGGTATTGCGCCGCCGCTATGGCAAGGCGCTGGAGGAAAGCAAGATTCCCGATGTGGTGATTATCGACGGCGGCAAGGGACAATTGGGGATGGCGATTGATGTGTTTGCCCAGCTGGATGTGCCCTGGGATAAATCACGTGTTATTTTGTTGGGGGTGGCCAAAGGCACCGACCGTAAGGCCGGGTTGGAAACGCTGTTTTTCAAAGCCCACGGCGAAGGCATATCGCTGCCGCCTGATTCGCCAGCCCTGCACGTCATCCAGCATATCAGGGATGATTCGCATAACCATGCGATTACCGGGCACCGCAACAAACGCGCAAAGGTCAAAAATACCAGCGCGTTGGAATTAATTGAGGGTGTGGGCCCTAAACGTCGACAAACCCTGTTAAAATACATGGGCGGTTTGCAGCCTTTACGGAACGCAAGTCTTGAGGAAATTGCTCAGGTGCCCGGTATTTCGAACGCATTGGCAGAAAAAATTTTTAATGCATTGAAACACTAACGGCGATGTAGCAACATACTCGTTATCTCCGTCCAGCCAGATAGTTAACGTGGCATTATGCAATTGAATATACCGACTTGGCTTACATTGTTGCGTGTCGTAATGATACCTTTTTTCGTCCTGGCTTTTTACCTGCCTTTCTACTGGGCGCCCCTGGCCTGCGCGTTGATCTTTATCCTGGCGGCGGTCACTGACTGGTTTGATGGCTTCCTGGCACGTCGCTGGAAGCAAACGACGCGTTTCGGCGCGTTCCTGGATCCGGTGGCGGATAAAGTCATGGTGGCCATCGCCTTGGTCTTGGTGGCGGAACATTTTCATTCCTGGTGGATAACGCTGCCCGCGGCGACGATGATCGCTCGTGAGATCATTATTTCGGCGCTGCGCGAGTGGATGGCTGAGATTGGCAAACGCAGCAGCGTCGCCGTTTCCTGGATCGGCAAGGTGAAAACCACCGCCCAGATGCTGGCGCTGGTTGCATTGCTCTGGCGCCCCGAGCAGATCGTCACCGGTATCGGCATCGCCGCGCTTTATGTTGCCGCGGTACTGACATTCTGGTCGATGTTTCAGTATTTGAACGCCGCCCGTCATGATTTGTTCGAACACTGATCGAAGCGCCGTAAAAATCAACAAACAGGCGCCTGGGCGCGATAATTCTATTGACTCGCTACGTCAGGTCAGTAGAATGCAACGCATCGAAAGCAACGACCGATTGCCAGACGATAACAGTAAAAATTAGTAAGTTAAAACAAGTAGCTTTCATCGATGCGGGAATAGCTCAGTGGTAGAGCACAACCTTGCCAAGGTTGGGGTCGCGAGTTCGAGCCTCGTTTCCCGCTCCAGATGTACAACGAAGCCTTTTTAAGAGGCAGCAAAGGCGCGTTGGCAGAGTGGCCATGCAGCGGATTGCAAATCCGCCCACCTCGGTTCGACTCCGGGACGCGCCTCCAATATGTTATTCCCCGACGCCCGGGTGGTGGAATCGGTAGACACAAGGGATTTAAAATCCCTCGGCTTTATGGCTGTACGGGTTCAAGTCCCGTCCCGGGTACCACACCAGAATTCGTAATAAAAACAAAGTAGTATGAATAAATTGATACCGCCGATAGGCGGTTTTTTTATGCCTGATTTCCTGCATTGCTAACATCACTTCCTAACATGATTTTTGTGAGTCGCATAACTATTCATTTTTTTTGACCGCCGACGACGGGGACCACTTCGGTTTTGCGATCGTAGCGCGCCGTCTGCGAGGCGTTTTTATGCCCGGAAATCACCTGTTTTGCTGCCAATGTACCCTCCAGATCCGATATGCCTTTAGCCTTCAAATCATGAAACGTAAAGTCAAAGTCTAGATCGGGAAACGTGGCCGCCGCGGTGAGTTTGGTATTACGCCAGCGGCTGTTAAACCCATCGCGGCTGTAACCGTGGCCGGACGGTTGATGAAGGATATACAGGCTGGTCACGCCAGGGGACTGCGGTAATCCTTCAGCTATAGCGATGGCGCGACGTAGGCGATCGCTCCATGCCTTAATCTGTTTCTTGCCGGTTTTACCCTGAGTGATAAAAATCCCCTCGGCTAATAACTGGCTGCGCTTTAGCGACAATATGTCGGCCTGCCGGGCGCAACACAGGTAAGCCAGCTCCATAGCGGCGCGCACAACGTCCGGCGCGATGGAGTATAAAGCCTGATATCCCGCATCGGAAATATAGCGATCGCGGGAAACCTCCTTGAATTGTCTACCCCCTTTGCAGGGGTTCATTTTCACTTTGCCGCGTTCATAGGCCCAGCGGTAAACGCGCAACAGAAAGGCTTTCTCCCGGTTTGCCTGCGTTGGGCTTTTGACCCCACGTTTATCCATATACTTTCTGATATGCTCAGGTTTGATATTATTCGGTTCCATTTCACCAAACACTTTCAGCAACCTTGTGGCGTATTTACGGTAATCCTTCTGCGTTTCGATGGCCAGTTCGCCAAAATCCGCTGAGTGGAAAAACTCTTCGCTTAATCCGGTAAAATCACTGATAACCCGCTTTTTGCTATTCACCCGCTCGAAATGGCTCCACATCTCGGATAGCGGGGCGTCAAGAGAACATAATGATATTGAACCACCCAGCGCCGGGTGGAATTCATATTTGGTTTTTCCCCGATAGACGCGGGATGGTAGCGCGCGGTCGGCCGGATTCTTACGTTTCCCTGACATCAATCCATCGCCTCGAAGTTAGGTTCCTGGCTTTCTATTTTTTCGACGAAGCGTCGCGCGCCGCCGGGGTTCATAAAGTGGCCCCACGTGGTGCAGGGATGCCCATCGGCTTTTTTGATAAAGAAGATGCCGGCATTTTTAAGCAACTCGCATTGCTTGGACTTATAACGGAATCCGGTTATCTCAATCATTTCTTCTAAGGTGATGGTGTCGTGATCGTCTTTCATGGCCTTGCCTCGTTATTTCTCTCAATCGTTCTATCGCCTGGTCTGCCGCTTCGCAGGCGGCGATATCCTGCTGAATCATTTGCTGTTTACGGGCAGTAAAAAATAATCGTCCGATTTTCATATCTAATGCTGAAAGCAGGCAAATGCCCGGTTGCCATGGTTGTATGATGGTCTCCTTGTGGGATTCCACCATGCTAGCCATGCGGTCGCACATCGCCGCGCGCCAAATAGGTTTGCAACATGTTATTTCCCGCCTGTTATGTCTTGTGGAATTGATAATCCGTTGCGCTTAGTGGGCGCCATACATATTTACAAGTATCTTTCATCGAACGCGCAGCGAGCGGGGGCTTGTTTCAATATGCGCGCCAGGCACTATGACGCCAGTATCAATGGCGTCCTTGATGGCTTTTTTATCCGGTGCCGTTATCACGCTGATATCGACAAACTCATCGGGCAATTGGCTTTCATTGTCGATAATCACCCTGGCCGAACCTTTAGCGGCGGTAAATGTATCGGAGGTAGTATTCAAACTGTCCTGAGTCGCGGCAAGTAAGCAGTTTAAAATATAGTTCTTAAGATTTTTCGCCTGCGTTTCGAAGCTTTTTTTGCGGGCAGAAAGCCGCGCCGCCTCTTCATCACAGTTTTTTGCCAGCCCATCAAGATTACGAACCAGGGAATAGGTCGCGTCAAACTTGTCGGCTATCGGCGGGCTGCTGAAAAGCGGCGCCTCACCCGACGCCCTGGATGTTCTGGCCACGTTGCCGGATGAGGCATTTAACATCGGGTTTTACCGCACGGCGTATTGAGAAATCAAAAAACACGCCCTGAGTTTGGGCGTTATCGACGGACTGCTGTTAAGCGAGGCCCTGGGCGGCGACAGCCTTTCCGAGTTCACTGAGGCCATGCGGCAGCCGACGGTGGAATCCAACCTAAAAGGCTATGCCAAGCTGACCGGCAAAAGCTGGTTTACCCGCAAAGCGATTGCCCTGTTTCAGGGAATGGCCGACTCTATCCGAGAGGCGCGTAATCAGCAACAGCGTGACCAGGTGATTGAAGGCGCGTTGGCAAACCTGGTCGAGCTAACCACCGACAGCGGCGATATCATTCCGGTGCATATCCAAGATCTTCTGCCGTCCTACATGGACTTGATTGATAAGCGCATGAGCAGCGATGCCAGCATCACCAACCTGATGACCGGTATTCCCTAGCTGGACGCCATGCTGGGCGGCATCAACCGCCAGGATTTGGTGCTACTGGCCGGACGGCCGGGTATGGGCAAAACCGAGATTTTGTTGTCCATGGTGGAGGGCGCAACGCGCAACGGCGGCGGGATGCTGATATTCAGCATGGAAATGGCCGCCATGCAGCTGGTGGAGCGCTCGATTGCCGGCGCGGGCAACCTACCGTACGTTTGTCGGCGCAATATCAGATGTTGCAACAAACCTACGCCGGCCTTGCCATTGAATATGCATCGTTACGCCGGGAGTACCAGCAGATGCGCCGGCCGTTCGCTGTCACCAAGGATGTGCTTTATACCGACGTTTGGACATTACGCCCGTTCAGTCATACCCAGGCAAGCATCCCTGCGAAAAGCCGGCCGACATGATGCGGCATATCATTCAGGCCAGCAGCCGGCCCGGCGATGTGGTAGCGGATTTTTTTATGGGTTCCGGCGCCACGATAAAAGCGGCGCAGGCGCTCGGTCGCCGCGCTATCGGCGTGGAGTTGGAGGAAGAACGTTTTCTGCAGACCGTCAAAGAGGTCGAGCAAATAGCCCCTACTGGGGCCACGTTTTAAAGCGTTAGCTGTTCCGGTCGGCAGCCATACAGCGCCGCCAACTTTTCACGGGTTTTTTTCTGTGGTTTTGAGTCCACGGATTCCCACTGCGACACGGCGGACTGAGTGGTGCCGAGTTTTTCGGCAACATCGTATTGTGACAATCCTGAATGGATACGCCACGCGGCCGGCAGACTGACATCTTGATCAACCATGATGGCAACCACTTCACCAGGAACGGTTTCATCGTCGTGTTTGTCGGCGTGGTAAGGAATATCTTCCCAGCCGTCATTGATCAGGCTTTCATATTCCGCTATCGGTAACACCACGAACTGCGGCCGACCTGAAACGTCATTGATGTACTGTATTTTAGACATATTCGGGTTTCTCTGTTTTCGCGTTATGTCGTGTGAGGAATAGCGGGTTTCCCCGCCTAATAGGTTGTTGATGTTCTACGCTTCACTGCCTGAATGGTGCAAATTACCGGTTCACCGTCGTCAATCTCGAAAATAATTCTGTAATCGCCCACCCGCAATCGGTACTGGTTATCAACGGCTTTCATCTTCTTGATATCAAGCTGAACGCTGGGGAACGATGCCAAACTATTTACTTTTTCTACGATGGTTTTCCGGTACCTGCTGTCGATTGCGCCCATTTGCTTAAGCGCTTTCCTCGACCATCGGACGTTAACCATATTCCCTCGTTTATAAGAACATATCCGCTTGGGATGATTAGATAATAAGATAAATATCTAATCAAGGCAAGTAAAATCTAATTATTTTTCTAATGACTCTGCGGCTGCTTGCGGGTGGCCTTGTTATACCCTCAATGAGGACAAACAACGAGGGAATCATCATGTCCGAGCCGGTCTCTGCAACTGCCGTCGTGACAACGGGGGCCGGTGTCGCCACCCTGGGTTGGTTTAGTGGTTTGGACCCGGCAGTGGTTATCGGTTCCTTCGCCGGCGCGGTTTTTTTCGTCACATCGGCTGCCGATCTCACCGTCCCTAAGCGGTTGGGATTTTTTATCGTCAGCCTGGTATTCGGCGTACTAGCTTGCCGCCCAGCCTCGGAAATTATCACCACCGTTTTGTTGTTACATACCCGATTGCCTGACTCTATCGGCGCGCTGGTGGCGGGGGCAATGGCCATCAAAATTCTGATGGCGAGCAGTATCGGTGGCGGGACGGCAAAATTGCTGGGCAGCCTCGGGGCGTTTTTATCCTCTTCAGGGAAGGGAGGTAAGGATGGCTGACAAGATAGTACTGATTATCCCAAACGGGGGTGAAACGCTGCTAATCTTGAATACGATCATCTGCGGCATGATTGCGCTGCGCCTGATGTTGTTTAAACGCAACGGGGCCACCCATCGGCCATGGGGACGTTGGCTGGCTTATATCCTGATTGTGTTTTACGGTTCTTATCCGATCCGCACGCTATTGGGTGAATACGTGCTGGTGGACTGGATGCAGATATTTATTAACGCCGTGATCTGCGGGGCCGTTATCAAAACCGGCGGCAATATCGTCCAAATTTTCAAAGTATCGAGATAACCATGAATCTTAACCAATTTCAGCGCACGGCTAACCTCAGCGCGGGGCTTGCTGCGCGTTGGTTTTCGCCTTTCACCGATACCATGGTCGAGTTTGAAATCAATACCCCCAAACGCCAAGCCGCCTTTATTGCACAAATAGGCTGTGAATCGGCGGGCTTCACAACGTTGGCCGAATCGTTTAATTATTCTATCCAGGGCCTAAAAGACACCTGCGCTGGCCGGCTAAGCGCGTATCAATGCGAAATGCTTGGGCGAAGCGGTGACAGGCCGGCACAACAGACCGCCATTGCCAATTTGGTCTACCAGGGCCGCTACGGCAATAAAGCCCCAGGCGATGGCTGGAAATTTCGGGGCGGGGTTAAAGCAGGTGACTTTCCTGGATAACTACCGGCAATGCGGAAACGCTCTCGGCATTGATCTGGTGGCAAATCCTGACCTGCTGCTGGTGTACAAATACGCTGCCCGGTCAGCCGGTTGGTTCTGGCAATGGCATAATCTCAATCAATATGCCGATAACGGTGACTTTAACCAAATGACCAAGGTTATTAACGGCGGCACTAATGGCCTGAGTGACCGACGCAGCAGGTTGAAAATTGCCGAGGGCGCGCTGTTATGAATCTGTTCATCGTAATAAAAGAGTATTGGCGATTGATTACCAGCTTGATTGCCTACCTGAAAACCAGCCGGATAGCGCCCTATGCCAACCCTGAAACCTGCCTAACCCAAAGGGAAGAGCCGAAGCCGGTTCAACCGCTCGTTGTTGCCACTCATACCATCATTGCCAAGGATATCACCATGTCATTCTCTTTAAGCTCCATTGCTACCGCCATTTCATCCAGTTTGTCCGTTGTTGCCGGCGCTGAAAAGCTGTACGCGCTGGCAAGCGATCTGATTGAAAAAGTCGAAGCCGCTTATGCCACTTCCGCCGGGACCGGCCAGACAAAAAAGAATACCGTGCTGGCTGTATTATCCGTTGCCGCTGATGGCGTCAATACGGATTGGGAAACGGTGAAAAATGACCTATCCCTTTTTATCGACTCGGGTGTCGCTACATATAATAGCGTGAAGAAATTGATGCCTGCGGTTGATAGCAGCGTTGTTAATCCATCCTTATCTACCGCACCGGAAATACAGGCAACTGTCGCCGATACCACTTCCCTTGTATCACCGTGATTAGAAAAATCCAGACGTAAACAACGATCATTCCCTGGCCGCCCCGGTAGGCACCGACGGCATTTCCCAGCTTGATGTCTGGGGCGCGGTTAAGGCCGATGGCGACCAAGGGCGAGTGGCCGATCATATTTTTCCGTTACAGCCGACCACGGCGCTGGTGTATGTGTGCTCGCCGATCAAAACGCCGGTGGATTTCACCATCGGCGGGCTGTCGGGCGCATTAAGCGATACCACGGCCGCGATAAGCACGGCGATCGATAATGTGTTTTTCGAGTATGGCGCTCCGGGGGGCACCATCTATTTATCGGACCTTCTGGCGGCGATCGGTGACGTGACCGGCACCACGGGGTTTATCCTCACCGCGCCGACCGACAATATCACCATGGACTCCGGGGGGTTGCCGGTATTGGGCAAGGTCACTTATCTATGAGCCAGTTTTCAGCCGATGATTATACGGCGGCGTTGCAGGGACTGCTGCCGCCAGGGCAAGCATGGCCGCGTGAAAACGGCACGGTACAGAACGCGGTGCTTCGCGCGCTGGGGAATAGCTATCAACGCAGCGACGATGCCGCCATGGCGCTGCTGGCCGGCGCCTTCCCGCGCACCGCCACGATATTGCTCAAGGAATGGGAAAATACCCTGGGGCTGCCGGATGATTGCGCCATAGGTGAAACCGACAGCATGGTGCTGCGCCAAAAAGCAGTAGTCGCGAAACTGTTTAGTTCCGGCGGCCAGTCGAACGCTTATTTTATCAGCGTTGCCGCAGCGCTGGGCTACACCATTACCATCACGCAATATCGCCAGGCGCGCGCCGGCATGTCGCGCTGCGGTGATGCGTTAAACGGCGAAAACTGGCCTTTCGTCTGGCTGGTTACCGCGCCGCTTACCACCGTCATTTATGCTCAGGCGGGATTAAGCTATTGCGGCGACCCGCTTCGGTCGTGGGGAAACAAACGGCTTGAATGTCGGTTATCAGCCCTGGCTCCATCCCATACCATCGTTAAATTCGGCTACGCCAACTAACCCTCTTAATTATCCTTTTTAAAGCGCTTTATCTAGCGAGAGATCTGCTATGCAAAAAATAGGCAATATTACTAACACCGCTGATATTAACGGAGAATGGACCAATGGCAATGTCGCCGGTGGCGTCTCGCCGACCATACTGGATGCGGCCTGGCTTAATACCATACAGCGTGAGCTGGCAAATGTTGTACAGGGGGGAGGGTTGGCTCTCGATCCTACCAACGACGCTCAATTACTGGCGGCACTGCGATCGATTTTTAATGGGCGCCTGCAAAAGTTTACCAGCAGCGGAACGTTTACGGTACCACAGGGGGTTTATACCATTTACCTTTCTGGATGTGCGGCTGGTGGCGGCGATGGCGGCGGCGCCGGCCGTGCTTCTGCTTCCTATGCAGCATCAGGCGGTGGGGGCGGTGGTGCCGGCCAATGCGTGGTGAAATATTCTATTCCAGTGCAGCCCGGTGATGTTATCAGCATTACGATCGGATTGGCTGGTTCCTCTGGTGCAGCCGGTTCTGGTGGCACGGCGTCCGCCGGAGGAAATGGCGGTAATTCTTCGTTCGGTGCGTTACTTACTCTGGCCGGAGGTAAGGGGGCGGTGCAGGGCAGTATTCAGCAAGTATTGCTACCGGAGGAATTGGCGGAGACGGTTATCCACAAGGTGGCAATTCGGTTTCATGTTCTGCAACAACATATGGAATCGCTGGTCAAGGGGGGAGTACCCAATATGGCGGTGGGGGTGCTGGCGGTGCCAGCGCGGGATCGAGTACCAGTGCGGGTAAAAGTGGTTATGGATATGGTTGTGGCGGCGGTGGCGGGGGTGCGAACAATATAGATGTTCCTACTTCAACCGGTAAGTCAGGTGGTGAAGGCATGCCTGGTATAATCATTGTGGAGTGGTAAGCGATGTCAGTAGAAAATTATGCACAGATTAAAAGTGGTAGCAACTTGATTATCAATATCATCGTGGCGGAAACATCATTTACTTTGTCGGGGTTTGCGTTAGTGAAAATTAATGAGGGCATTTTCTGTCAACCTGCGACGTATTATAATGAGTCTGATGGCGGGTTTTATGATGATGATAAATTCACGACAATTAACGGTAAGCTGGTAAATGCGTAAATGATTAGCCCCCAATCGGGGCTTAATTTACGGTCTTATTTTATCTCTTATTTTAGAAATTGGCCTGTCTATCAGTAATATCGATATGTATCCAAATAGCAAAGAAAAGGAGTATCCAATAAAAAATATATACCAACCTCTTGTTTTTTCGGGTTCGCCAAGAATACTCCAAGCAACAAGGCCGAAGAAAAACTGACATAAAAATATGGGATATGACATGTCACCAAAAAACTTTCCGGAATTCTTAAAACGATCAGGAAGCTTAGTTGCATGTAAGGAAATAACTGCAAATAAAGCAATGACATTATTGAAGTAATAATATAACGATGCTAAGGTTTTCCCTTCGAGCCATCCGATAAGCCAGTTTATAAGAAAAGCAGCAATAAATATTAATAAATAAGCAATTTGATGTCTAAATTCTTTACCTATGTTTGGTCTTATTTTTTCGATAAAAGCTGAAATAAAATACCCTAAGGAACCAATGCTAAAGGGTAACATAGCAGCAAGAAAAGGGGAGTAAGTAGCGATAGTACTCTCATTGTGATGAAGTGAATACCAATGATACATAGAACTTACTATTATTATTAAACAGGCTCTTTTAGGCCCTTTTGCCACAAATAGCCAAAGGAAAAAATAACACACAATCTCTACGGCAACCGACCAAGAGGAAGTTACGGCTCTAAACATATAACCGTTAAAGTTTAAAAATTCTGGAGTTGTAAATGTTTGGAATGGAGATATAATAATATTATCTGAAACAAAGGCCCACGGTATCATAAAAATATTACTGATGATTTCTTTAAATGAAAAATGAAGCCCATACGAAGGATGAAAGGTGGTAGGGTTATTCGCGAAATAAATAATAACAATGCTGGTGATAGACGCAAACCAGTATGTAGGAAATAAACGAAGGAATCTATTTAACGCAAATGGAGCAAATTCAAATTTATAGGTTCTATTAAGAATTAACGTGATTAAATAGCCGCTAATGACATAAAAACAGTTTACGGCATACAAACCCAGATCTGGAAATTTTGCACTTAAGTGAAATAGGATGACGGAACTCGCGAGAAAAAATCTGATTATCCCTAACATTATGTCAGGACTCCACTAATGACCATGCTAATTATTTAGTTATACTACCACTAGCATCTCATTGCTGCCATACGTTATCTAAGTCTTCTTTAATGGATTACATTTAATAAACTATATAGTAACAGGCTGGTAACTATCTTAATGTACACCCGGTAATGAAGTGTTCACTAATTAATCGAATTAAATTTCATTTCACCAAAATAGGTTATTTATGCGCCTAAGATAATGCGCATGGTGTGGTTAACCCCTTGATTTGAATTGCTCGTTACAACCGGTATGTTAGGAAGAAATGCATTAACCCCTTGTTTAATCAATGAAAGATGCAGAATTTAAAATCCCTCGGCTTTATGGCTGTACGGGTTCAAGTCCCGTCCCGGGTACCACACCAGAATTCGTAATAAAAACAAAGTAGTATGAACAAGTTGATACCGCCGATAGGCGGTTTTTTTATGGCTGTGGTTTGACTGTCGTAATAGCATTTCAAAATAAAAATACTAAAGCTCCTCTCTTTTTCCCAATGATCTGCGACCTGCAATAATAGCTGTCGAGTTGATAAATAAGCGCGGTTTAACCGGGCTACTCAAGCATCTTTACCCCAAGCTATGGGCGAGTAGCGCAGTCATCAGGCTGCAACCAACCGGTGTAGCTGTGAGGTATCAACTTCTTTCTGGGCTACCCAAAGGCTGTAATTGTCTTGGAGATTGAGCCAGAATTTCGCCGAACTGCCAAGTACCGCTGAAAGTTTCAGGGCCATTTCTGGAGAAACCGCAGAATGACCGCTCACCAGCCGTTGTGCGGTGGAAGGGGCGACATGCAGTGCGCGGGATAACTCACGAATGCCGATATTAAGATCGTCCAGGGTTTCTGCAATGATTTCACCTGGGTGCGGCGGATTAAACATAGTCATCAGTGATAATCCTCATAATTAATGACATAGGCGTTGCCATCCATAAATTCAAATGTAATGCGCCAGTTGCCCGTAACGGTTATAGACCATTGGCCTTTCCTGTCCCCGGTAAGCGCGTGAAGGCAATATCCCGGCCGGTCAATATCTTTGATATCTTCCGCCGCATCGATAACCGCTAGACGTAGGCGGAGTTTACCAGACTGCTGAGCGTTGATACCTGCGGTTGACCCTTTCTCAAAAAACAGGCGCAATCCTTTGTGCAAAAAGCTTTTAATCATGAAGTGGCTCTGGGTGTTGCGTACTAAGGAACAATATAACACTGTTCCTCAGCACGCAACACTTTTTTGATTGTATGCTAGCGGGGGAGTGGCGGGAATGAGTATCTTCATTCAAATAGTGACTACACAATCCGCATCAGCCCAAATTAACCCGCCATCATGATTTGCAACCGGCTGATTATACGTAACTCTATGATTTCAATATCATACTGAGGGTTTTTAAATCCCTCGGCTTTATGGCTGTACGGGTTCAAATCCCGTCCCGGGTACCACGCCATAATTCGTAATAAAAACAAAGTAGTATGAACAAATTGATACCGCCGATAGGCGGTTTTTTTATACCTGGGATTTGCCGCCAAAACCAGAATATGACTACATCCTGACAATGCTGATTTATTGTGACGATGATATCGCCTGAAATATTAGATGAATACACTGATTTTGCAAAGATTGAACGCCACGGAGGCCATGCGGTGACGCCATGATCCGCTGGTATTCAAGCCACGTTTACTTTTTTAGGCCGACCGCCAAGCTTGCCATTCGCCTTTGAGGCAGCGCGTTTCTTCTCGGAGGTCGCGGAACCTCCTTTGCGGCCAAGTTCGCGTGCCATCCATTTGCTGGTTCCTGTATAGCCATCCATTATCGCCGGGATAAACACATCGGCGTCAATAGCCGGGAAGTAAAGTCCGTTCCCCAGAGGCGTAATCTCTATGTCTGTCAGTTCCGCAGCGCTAGCAGTGCTTAATCCCTGAACAATCGCCGGCGGTATGGCCAATTCGATACCAGATACTAATGTTACGATGACGCGTTGCGATTTGGCATCATAGCGGGCCGCAATGGCACGTAACGGGCTATTCATCGTTTCCTGGCCGCGCTGCACGGCTGCATCGATTTGTGTTTTAGTTGCCATGGATTTGCTCCCATGCTGACTGTAGTTGTGGCAGTTGTTTAAGAAGCTCCTTCTCGATCTCCGCGAGTTCCTTAGGTTTTACGCCAATCATTTCTCTCAGCTCAATGTTGTCTTTTAGCAAAACAAAAACAACCTGGCCATTGGTTCCTATAACATGTACATGCGGAGGTAAATGATCCATGGTGTAAATCATCACCCGCCATCCTTTAAACCTGAAAATTGTTGGCATGGGCAACCTAAACCTAAACGTTTGGGTTATTTTAGATGGCATTTTGTAAGAATGCAATATGCGGGATGCGCTGGTGAGAATGGCAGTTTAGCGCTGAATAATGACTACCGCCGCCGCAATCACCCAGATAAACCCATATGATGGTTTATAAGGTGCTGTATTTATTCAACGCCTTGATTTATATAAAGCTATGAAGGTTTTTAAAATCCATCGGCTTTATGGCTGTACGGGTTCAAGTCCCGCCCCGGGTACTACCCGGAATTCGTAATAAAAACAAAGTAGAAAAGCAGGTTGATACCGCCGATAGGCGGTTTTTTATGCCTGGGGTTTGGCTTTCATAATATCATTTCAAAATAAAAATACTAAGGCTACTCACTTTGTCCCAATGATCTGCGACCTGCAAAAATAGCTGTCGAGTTGATAAATAAGCGCGGTTTAACCGGGCTACTCATGCATCTTTACTCGCGAGACACACAAGTGCAGGGAAGCTATGGGAGAGTACCGCAGTCATCAGGCTGCAACCAACCGGTGTAGCTGTGAGATATCAACTTCTTTCTGGGCTACCCAAAGGCTGTAATTGATTTGGAGATTGAGCCAAAACTTCGCCGAGCTGCCAAGCACCGCCGAAAGTTTCAGGGTCATTTCCGGCGATACCGCGGAATGTCCGCTGTCCAACCGTTGCGCGGTGGCGGGGCGGCATGCAGTGCCCGCGAGAACTGATATCAAGAGCAATGGACGCTGGTGATGATGCCTTCCTTGTTGGACATAAAGTTCAGCCGTTTCGGATCAAAGTCCATAGTGACGGCTTGGCCGGGCTTGATAAGGCGCATGGGCATTGAAAAACGCATACCGTCCAGGACGCTTTCGGGTTTGCCGATCAGGTTCCTGAAATTGTTAGCCATGCAGGTGTCATCAGCGGTAAGCGGTTTGACCGCGCTTTGCGTGGCGGCTGATTTTTCTGCACCGCTGCAGGCGGCAAGCGAAAAGGCGGTAAGCAACGCGGCAAAAATTGTGGTGTGCATGCAAAGTCCGGTACGCCGTTTCATGTTTAATCACTCCTTATTGGTTTTTTTCATCGTGGCGCAAGTTTGCAAGCCCGCGTGCGGCACGATGATGCTATTTTCGGTTAATCAGTGCCATGATTAGCACCAGGGCGGGCATCAATACTGCGTCAGGTTTTCTATGCTAACTCAATAATTAAACAAATAAAGAAGCGTATTATGTATAAGGCTTTATTTATTTTATTCAGCATGGTGCTCGCAACCATGCTGGGGGCAGTTCAAGTAGCTACGCACGCAGCACTAACGACGGGCATATGATGGTAACCGAGTGTAAACCCGACATTGATAATGATACGGGCATGATCCGTTATACCGATGCCCATGGTAATGAACAGCAGAGCAATAAAAATGATGTTAAGCAGATGCTGAAGATTAATTGACCCTCCAGCCCCGGGGGAGTAGCGGACATGGACGCCGTCCCGTGGGCGCGGATGTTGTCAGAGGATAAGTGGCCGTCGTCTCCAGTATTGCCCGCACACCGCCGGACATCGTGTCCTTCTGACGGCGGTGGATACATTCTCCCGCCGCCGGCTCGATGTGCAGGCTGCGGCAGCCGCCGTCATCTCAGCCTACCGCCAGGGCGATAAGAACACATAGCGTGAATAAGCCGAGCAAAAACATATGCCAATCGAATTTGACTTGCATAGTCGTTACCTCCCTTCGCGTCAGTCGCTTTATCATGGCTGATTAACGCGCTACGTGCTGTGACTTATTTACCAGAATCAAGGCGGCGTCATGGCAGGCTATAACCAGGGGTGCGCCGTCGGCATGCCGTCAGCGGGTCGGGAGAGGCGACCTGGAGGCTAAAGCAGGACAGAGTGCTGTTTTAACTCGGGCCAGCGGATGGCGCTTCGGGCGATGCGATTGCCGGACGACGGTGAAAATGGGTGTTATTTGCCGCCGCTATTTCAGCCTGATGGTCATATCCCATGACATGTCGGCTACCTTTATCCTTTTCCAGCTGTATAACAATGTCGTCCAGAAGGTGATGCGGCGATGCCGTACTGAGGTTTTAAGGCAAAACGTATGGCTGATAAAATACCCATGCTTGCTTAAGATCCGGCTCAGGCTTTTAACCCGCCTTTCGTTAAGCAAATGCGTACAAAAACTGACCTGCGTGTAATTGTTGGTATGCAAATAATCTAATGTCCTGATAAATGATCTTATCAGCCTTATGGCGTGCTTCGGATCGGTCGGGATAGACGACGGCTTCATATGCAGAGTGACATGATTGGTCCGTTTGTCGATAAACTCATAGGATTCAAAGTGACCAGTCATGGATTCTATTCTGTAAATCAAAAAGATGATGACTGTTAGACCGATTCCTGACCCAATAAGCACAAACGCCGCATATGCCATCTTGATGACCTTGAGTGAATGAATTCTCTGTTATATCGGCACCGTATTGTGAAGATTGAAAACATACATAAAAAAATAGCAAGAAACCGGATCATATCGCCAATGCATGGCAATGGTTCGGTGGATCCATCACGCCCGAACGGATGCTACCCCGCGCGAGCCTTCCCCTGCAGCTGCCGCTTCCCTCGGAATACAGCGCAAACAGGATCATGCCTTACATAATAATGACGGGCACGCTTGATCATGGTTAATGCTAAGGATTACATTGATTGGTAAAGACGTTGTGGCCATGAGGACAAACGTCGGTATCCGCAGGAATGATTCTGAACAAGGAGCCCGCAGCCCCACTACAGCCCGTTAACAGTAGCAGGCTTAATGCAATGGGGAGGATGAGTAATTTCATCGTAAATCCTGGCAAGTGGCAATGATCAAATCATAGCACTTATACCGAACAGATTGCGGGTCGTTTGTCAGTGTCACCTTATCCGGTGCGCAAAGGCCGGGCAAGGCGGGTATTGCTTTCAACGCTACGGCCGCACGATTTGTCCTGAGAGAATGCAATCGTGACGATATATCAACAAAACACCCCAGAGGCTGAAAAGGGACGGCATAATAGATCACTAAAAATTCTTTTTATTAACAAACTACCAAAACATTTTAAACAAGATGCCGCCAAAGATAATACCGCCAAGTACAAACAGCCAGCAGATGCGTAATAATACGTCATCGGTTTTTTGGGTTATGTCCATCATTTTTCCTTAGCTCAATTGTGATATCTGTCACTATTTTATGAGTAAATTTTGCTAAAAATAGTGACGTGCATCACATATACTTAATTTGTCATACAATTCTTGAGGAGAGTTATCCCGTTTGAAGCTGCTGAATCCTGTGCTTGGGTTTCGGGGCGGACAGGATGACCCAGCAACAGCCGGTGACAGGATAAAAAAAACGGGCATAAATGCCCGTACGCCAAAGGAATCAGTAGGAAACCAAAATAAAACAAAGGAATGCGGTAAGACAATCGCATAAAATGATTAAATATTTATTAAACATAATTAAATTGACTATATTTTAATGATTATTGAATAAAAGTAGCGCCGGGATGGCAACCAGACCGTCAATAGAAACATGAGAATAATATTAACGATGTATATGCTCTTGCAATTAGCGTATTAATTATGAGTAATTGTAATTAGGGGCCGCTTACGCGCTGATGAATGAGCGTATTCTTTTACCGCGCGAATAACGAAAAATGCTAACAGCCCGGCGCTGGCTGGGCTGTAGCGACAGGTTAGGCGAAAAACTCTACCTTTCCGCCGTTCAGGTGATACATGGAACCAATGATTTTTATAGTGCCCTCGGACTCAAGTTTATGAAGAATATCGCTTTTCCTGATTTCCTCAATAGTGAGTTTTACGTTGGTCGCCGCTACCGCATCGACAAATTCATCATTACTGCTCACCCTCTCCTTGGTATATTCTGTTTTATCAATGGCTGGTTTGATTTTATCCAGCAGACCCGTCAGGTTACCCAACTCAACATTATCGATAGCCCCTTTCACCGCGCCGCAGGCAGTATGCCCCATGACCACAATAACTTTGGCCCCGGCCGCAGCACAGGCAAACTCGAGGCTGCCGAGAATATCGGCATTGGAAATATTGCCCGCGATCCTACTGTTAAACGCTTCTCCAATGCCCGTATCCAGGATGATTTCCGCTGGCGCGCGGGAGTCGATACAGCTGAGAATCACCGCCGACGGATACTGTCCAGCCGCGCTGGCGCGTTTTTGCGCCAGGTAGTCATGTTGATGCGCTTTCCCCGTTTGAAAGCGGATATTGCCTTGCTTGAGACCCTCGATGATTTGATCCGGGGTCATCTTATCGCGCTCTGCTTTACTCAATGCGGCTGCATAGGATAGTGAGGGCAAGCCCATGCCTACAACGCCCGCTATCCCTAAAACGGAAAGACCCGCGGCGCGTTTTAATACGGTGCGCCGAGCTGGTTCGGCTGAATGCGGTATATCGGTTTGCATTATAAACTCCTGTAGCCAGGATAATCCCAACGGCTGAGTGAAGTGAAATGAAAGTGGTTTTACCCGGGCAGGGTGACACTGCGTTTTGAATACGGACGCAAATGAACCTTACCGAATAAGTTATTATCATAACGTCATAACCGCATTTATTTCATGAAGATTTCATTTTTAAACAACGCATTGTGTTGTTTTTTTATTAATTGGAATGTATGTCACGAATATTGTCTATATAAGGTAATTTATTTAAATGCTACATTTATATTATTGTTGGATTTTATTTTCTAATGTTTAATTTTTTTTATTCTGAATTTCAATGAATGAAATCAATATATTTATACCCTAAGTAATAATAACGTTCACCTTTAGCCATTGGTAAAGGATGCTATCGGCGAGCCGCCGTGCCGATACAGGCATGAAGGGGCGATTCACCGCGGGGTTGTGCGCCGGCGTGGCTATGGGCCGCGCGCCTGGCTTGCGGTTAATCTCTCTCCCACTAATCCATAAATTAAATTTACCGGCAATGTTCACCCGCAGTGATGACATCGCGATTATCCAGCGCAGGTTTTATTAACATCGGCAAAGCGACGTGGTTAACGAGGGGTTTTTCGGGGGCAAGCAAAAGCGCGCAACCCGGCGTCCATGCCAGGGTTGCCGCGGGGCGGTTTAGTTAATCGTACCGGTCTGCTGGGTTTGGCCTGCTGGCGCGGTCGTGACCGCAGAGGCTGAGTCGGGCGCGACGGCCTGGGTGTTGGTGTCAGGCGCGGTGATGGGCGCCGGCGCCGCCTCCGGGGCTGGCGTCGTGGCGCCGGACGCCGATGCGCCGGAGCCTTGGGCGGAATCCGGTGCCGCCGCCGGGGTATTTTCCGCCGGTGCGGCAACTGGCATCACCACCGGCGGGGTGGCTGTGGCGGCAGATACGTTTACCGGGATGCCGGCGCGATTTTGCAGGGCGGCATTAACCAAATCCTGATTGACGACCTGGTCGACCAGCACTTTGCTCACGCTCACCGGCAGAGTAATGGGCACCGGCTCGTTAGAATTGAACTGCTCTTCTGTGGAAGACAGGGGATTATGCACTTCGAGATAACGGGTGCCGTCAGGTTCAACGGTTGCTTTAACCGGTTCGTCGATAAATTGCACCCGGGTGCCGACCGGGACATGATCGAAGAGATATTTGATATCGTCGGCACGCAAACGTACGCAGCCGTGGCTCACGCGCAGGCCGATGCCGAAATTGGCATTGGTGCCGTGGATGGCATACAGGCGGCCGACATAAAGCGCATACAAACCCATCGGATTATCCGGGCCGGCCGGGAAGACTTCGGGCAACGTTTCGCCGCGCGCCGCGTATTCCGCATGCATCGCCTTGGTCGGCGTCCAGGTTGGGCCATTTTTCTTGCGTTGTACGCTGGTCACCCAGTTAACCGGCGTATCTTTGCCCAGTTCGCCGATGCCGATGGGCAATACAACTACCGTATTGGTGCCTTTGGGGTAGTAATAAAGACGCATTTCCGCGCTGTTTACCACGATGCCCTCATGCGGCGTATCGGGCAAAATCAATTGATGGGGAATAATCAGCTTGCTGCCCGGCAACGGCAGGAAGGGGTCGACTCCCGGATTGGCCTCGATCATATTGCTCAGGCCCATCTGGAACTGCGCGGCAAAATGCTCCAGCGGTAACTTGCTGTCCTGGGGGATGGCTATTTCCAGATTTTCCCCTACCAGGCGGCTGGTGCCGGCCGGAAGAGGGTATACCACGGCAAAGGCTGAGTGACTGAAGGCAGCCATTGCCAGAATTACCGTAAAGATTGCACGCATATTCATTTTCATAGTTAGTCAGATGTTATCGCCACACTGGCAGTAATTGGAAAGTTTATTCCGGCTCGCGGATGACCGGATGGGCATTATATGTTCACAACGGCCAAAGAGGGAAATAATATGTGTAACCTTGGGTACAGCAGTCTGCTGGCGGCAAGCGGCGCGGCGCTGGGACATGGCCCCGCGCGCCTTGGATATTGTTATTTTCTTACAGCGGGTTACAGAGAAAATAAGAGCATTATCCATGAGCCAACATGTGGTGATCATGCTGCACGGCATGGGAAGTCAAGGCGACGGTATGGCGCCGTTGGGCGGCATCTGGCGGCCAAATCTGCCGGAAACGGCGTTTGCGGCGCCGGACGCGCCTTTTTCTTTTGAACAGGGACCGGGCCGCCAATGGTTCAGCATTACCGGCGTCACGGAACAAAATCGCCCGGAACGGGTACCGGCGGTCAGGCCCGCATTCGATGCCACCCTGAGCCGGCTGATGACGGAACACGGCCTGGCGGGACGGGTGGACTGGGCGTGGACGTCGCCTCCTATATTTTGCCCGGGCTGGGCCATAGTCTGAACGCGGACGCCGTGGCGATGGCGGGACGTTTTATCGCCCGGATACTGGCGGCTGGGCAATGACATCCGGTTATTGCGCGCCGGCGCTCCTTCAGTTTAATGCTTGAAGCGCGGCGCCGGATGTGGCTTATTACTATTAACCCCCCGATTAAACAGGATGTGGGTCGACGGCACAGGGCCTCCCGGCAGCGGGCGGGCCTGGAGCGGGAAATCATCGGGAGAGGCATCAGCACGGGATATAATAAGCGTCTAATAGCTGGCAGGAGGAAATATGGCACTGCACGAATGGGAACGCCGGTTTAAAGAGTATTTGGAGAAACACTTTCCGCAAGACGATAAAGCGCACGATCTCGCCCATTTCAGCCGCGTATGGCATACCGCCCAGAAGATAATGCATCTCTCGGCCGCCGATGAATTAACCGTTCTAACGGCGTGTTATTTTCATGATGTGGTCAACCTGCCGAAAAACCATCCGGATCGTCATCTGGCATCCAGGCGAGCCGCCCGGGAAACAATAAGGATCCTGGCGCAGCACTTTCCGGATTTTCCGGCCGGCGCTTACCCGGGCGTAGCCCATGCCATCGAGGCCCATAGCTTCAGCGCGGGCATCACGCCCGAGACCCTGGAGGCGAAAATCGTCCAGGACGCCGACCGGCTTGAATCGTTGGGCGCCATCGGCCTGGCGCGGGTATTTCATGTGGCGGGGCAATTGGGCCGCGGCCTGTTCCATGCGGAGGACCCGCTGGCCCTGCATCGCCCGCTTGACGATACCAGTTATACCTTTGATCATTTCCAAACCAAATTGCTGACCCTGGCCGATAGCATGCAAACGGAGATGGGGCGCAGAATGGCGGCCTACAACATTGATTATCTGGTCACGTTTATGAGTAAGCTGTGCGCGGAGCTGAAAGGGGAGTACTACCAGTTGGATGAAGAGACCCTGGCGCGTTTTCGTGTGCGGTCATAGCCCCCGGGGCCGCCGGTTCTCCGGCGCGGTTCGCCATGAGCCGGACGCCGGGGGAAACGCTATTTCAGCAGTAACGGAGGACGACTGACGATCTTGGGCAGGTGCGGCATTAGCAGGCTGGAATCGATCCATTTATCGCCATCCCAGCGATCGGTGCTATTTAACGGCGCCAGCAGCGTCATTGACGGCGGCAGCGCGGTGAGGAAATCAATGCGGATCGTCACTCCGTCGCTAATGCGATAAGCGGTCTGGCCGCGTAAATCGGCCACCGCCTCCCAACGCTTACCGTCCAGCGATCTGACCAGCGCCATATTGGCTGCGGGCAATACCGGTTTGTCCTGATAGCTAAAGGCGGGCAGTCGCGCCCCGGCGCAGAGATGTTCCACGGTGGCGCAAAGATATTCCCGCGTCACCGGATGGGCGCAGTACGCGACAATCCAGCCGGAATGCAGCGCCATGCCCTGTTTATCAAGCTTGGCATTGGCAAAATCGGTTGAGTATTTATTTTTCTGGATCATGGCGTCGTCAGGGTCAGTTATCGCTGCGTTATGCGGTAGGCTACTGGCCCGCCGCATCACCGGATAATAGTGAATAGGCGTTAAGTATCGGGCTAATTTATCAACTTGTCATCAAAAATTCACGGCAAAAAAATTCATTTTAAAAAGTACTATAGCGTGCCATTCCCAATATAAGGCATGTGTAAGGCGCAACAGCGGTTTTAACCCATATGGGCAAGGCGTTCGCGTTGAGCTTGTGTCTCTTCAATTTCTTTTACCCTTTGGGCCTTTGACGTATGCCATCATGGCTTGTACGCTGGAAGGACAGGCAGCCGGCCTGGCCCATCCCCGGCCCGGCCGATAACCGCCCACGGGCGAGGAGGAGTGATATGGCTTTTGAAACCGGCGATGTGGTCCAGCCGATTAAAGGCGGACCGGCAATGAGCGTGGTTAAGGTAGAAAACGGCATCGTATTCTGCGGCATGATGGATTCCGGCGTGGAGAACGCGAAACAGTTCAAACCGGAAGAGCTATCGTTGTATAAGGAAGACGGCGACTTCGGGGTTTGCTGACATCAGCCTGTCCGCGGCGCCGCATCCCGGCGCGGCCCCGCGGATAATTCACGCGGCGCTGCGGACGTTGTCCCTTGCATCGCATCAATGATTCGCTTATTTTATAAGCGGTTTGCCGCCAGGTTACCCCGGCAGGTCTTCTTGTTAATATTCTGTAGAATAAAAAACCCGTGTGAAAAAGAGCCGTTTTGTTCAGCGCGACAGGGCGTATCGGGAAACGCTGGGTGACGCTCAGTTCGCGATTGCGGTACTGGCCATAGCAGCGGGTACGCTTATCAGCTTTGTCATGGTAGTGACGCTGTGGATTATTTAAGTCCGCAGCGGCAAATGGAGGGAACAGACATGGAAAACAGCAGTCTGGATGATACCAAACTGATCGCCATTATCGGGTTGTTAATATCGGTCTTAATTGTGGTGTCGGTATTATTCGGCATCGCCTATTTTTATGACGTAAGGCATAACCCCCCCGCGGTGGATGCCGGCGCCTGTTATAACGCTAACGCACGGGCGGAATCTTCGCTTTAATCCGCCCCTTGCCGGCGGGAAGGGGCGGCCGGCAAGGGCGCCCAGCCGGTTATCCGGCCACGCGCCGTGCCGGCATGCGTGTTCGCCCCTGCATCAGGCCGGCATGGCCCGCTCATCAGGCAGGCTATCTTCAAGCAGGCCTTTCAGGCGTATCTGCTGGCTGCGGATTTCCAGCGCCAGGGGTTCATAGAGCGAACGGCAGCCGTTGACATCCTGCATGCCCAGCAACCCGAACGGCTGATGCTTCTCGCCGCTCCAGCTACGGTAGTCCGCCACCGGATAAATACAAATCCCTTCCACCGCCACGTCGTTTTTCATGGCCAGGACGGTTTGCTCGAAGATATAGCGCATCCAGGGTACGCGCATATCGCTTTGCGCGCCTGTTTCGGCGATAAGCAGCGGCCGCTGATAGCGCTGGGAGATTTCCCGCAGGATGGTGGCGAAAGGCCGGTAGTGGCTGTCTTCGAAATCGATGGCCCCGCCCTGGTGGAACCATTGGTTACCGGGGCGGTAATTAACGCCCAGAATATCCAGGTAGCCAGGGCCGCCGCCAAGCTCCGGCCGCAGTTTGCCGCTGAGCATATCCCAGACGTCAAACTGGGCCAGCCGCAGCGTTTCCGCATCCAATTCCTGCTCGGGCATGCCCTCGGGCGCGTTGATATGCACCACAGGCTCAGGCTGGAGGAAGCGCGCCGATGGGTCCACCGCGCGAATGGCGTCAATGGCGGCCAGGGTTGCCTTGACCAACTGTATTTTCAACGCCTTGCCTTTATTAGCGGCCATGGGCTGAATATGCGCCATGTCGCCGCCGGCCCAGGCGAGGAAAGAAATGGCGTTTATCGGCGTATAACAGGGCGCCGCGATGCCTTCGTCGCGCACCCGCGCGGCCACCGCGCCGGCAAAACGCGCAAAGCGCTCGATAAAGTCGGGTTGCCATACATCGACATGGTCCGGCCAGCCGAAATGGCACAGATCCCAAATCACCTGGACATGGTTCACCTGCGCGGCATGCAGCATCGGCAAAAAGCTCGACCAGTCGTATTGGCCGGGAACCGCTTCGATCAAATGCCAGCGCAGGCCGTCGCGCACGGTGGTGAGGTTCTGTTCCGCCAGCTGCGCGTAGTCCTTCGCGGCCAGCATCTCATGGCCACTGGAGAGAATCAGGTCCAGGCGGCGCCCGTCACCGCGCACCTCGGTCGAGCAGTCAAAGCCCCCCTGCAGGAAGCTTTGGAACAGCGACGGTTTATACATGGGTGGTATTTCATGCGTGATTTGATCTTGCATCGGACTTCCCCCCTTTCCATGACAGCCTTTACCTACCGAGGCCGTACGACATATCATTTAAAGTAGACAGGTTACGATCAATAAGGTTCTGGCTATCGCCTACTTTGCGATCCTCATTACAAACTTAGCGGGCGCACAACCGCCATCATTATCATCCGGGCAGGCAATTGTCCGGGGCGCGGCTATGATGAAATGTCTTCCTTTATACTGACATGGAGTATTATGGCCTCTTCTTTTTCTTCGGGCTTTTTTTATGCAGCGACTTAACGCGCGTATCGGCCAAGCCATTTCGCGTCTGACGCACGTCCACCCCGAACAATCCGGCATCTATCCGCTGTCGGACGGCCTGGATGCTTTTGCCGCGCGCATGAAGCTTGCCGATTTGGCCGAGCAGACCCTGGATCTGCAATATTATATCTGGAACAAGGACATGTCCGGCATGCTGATGTATAGCGTGGTGCAGCGCGCGGCGGATCGCGGCGTCAAGGTACGGTTGCTGCTTGACGATAACAATACCCGCGGCCTGGACCAGATTTTGCTGGCCCTCGACCAGCATCCGAATATCGAGGTCCGTCTGTTCAACGCCTTCCAGACCCGCACGGTGCGGGCGTTTTCCTACCTGACCGATTTTTCGCGCCTGAACCGGCGCATGCATAATAAAAGTTTTACCGTTGATAACCAGGCCACGATCATCGGCGGCCGCAACGTGGGCGATGCCTATTTCAGCGCCGGCGGCGAACAGTTGTTTACCGATCTCGACGTGCTGGCGATAGGGCCGGTGGTGGAGCAGGTGGGACGCGATTTCCAGCGCTATTGGGATTGCCCTTCGGTTTGCCCTGTGGCGCGCGCGGTACGCTCTTCCCGCCTGGGCGGCAAGAACAGCATCAGCAGCATGATGGGACAGATCAGTTTAAATCCCCACGCCGAACGTTATGTCAAACGACTGGAGAGGGCGGATTTTTTTGTCCAGCTGCAGGCCGGCAGCCTGCCTTTTATCTGGGCCAGGACGCGGCTGCTCAGCGACGACCCGGCCAAAGCCCTGGGGCAGGTTGCCGATCATGGCCTGCTCACCAGCCGGATAAAAAGCGTTATTGATGAACCGGAACAACGCCTGGATATTATTTCACCCTATTTTGTGCCCACCAGGGCCGGGGTGGAGCAGTTGGCCGCCCTCGCCGCCAAAGGGGTGAAAATTGCGGTTCTGACCAATTCCCTTAACGCCAACGACGTGGCGATTGTGCATGCCGGTTATGCCAAATGGCGCAGGGCGTTGCTGACCCATGGCATCGAGCTGTATGAACTGAAACGCAACAGTTCGGAACAGCACCAGCCGCGGGACCGCGGCCTGACCGGTAAATCCGGCTCCAGCCTGCATGCCAAGACGTTTAGCGTCGACAGCCGGGAGGTTTTTGTCGGTTCATTTAATTTTGATCCCCGCTCCGCCATGCTCAATACCGAAATGGGCTTTGTTATCGGCAGCGAAGAGCTGGCCGAAACCATACACCGCTTGTTTATCGGCACCCTGCGCCAGAATGCGTACCAGGTTTGCCTGGATGAACAGGGAAAAATGTATTGGCGCGAATATCAAGGGGAGCGCGAGGTGATTCACCGGCGGGAACCGGCCACCAATATAGTGGAGCGCTGGCTTATTCGCGCGCTTTATCATTTGCCGGTCGATTGGCTATTATAATCGGCAGCCGGAAAGCGGCCAATATGGCTAATACAATGTAATAAGATTTTTCCTATAAAACCGGTGAAATAAAATAATTTGCCGCCAGGGCGCGGTCGGTGGGAAAGGCCGCCCGCGCCTTTTCCCCGGTTAAGGAGCATTCAGCGGCTTTAAGGTCCTCTTTTTTTAATAACTTTGCGTTTATGTCAAAAATGATTAACCCCCCGCTGGTGGGTCAGGTAAAATCAGCGGGCGGTACCGATTGTTGGAATGTGCTGTTTTAGACTATCTTTTACCGGTAGATGAGCTTGCTTTATAGCCTATTGATCAAACGCTGACCCGGTAAGGGAAAGGTGATGAACGATCGCTGTACCGTGCTGTCCGAGAAGTGATTTATCAATTAAAATTGCTTTGAATGATTAAGAGCACACGCATAGGGGGGGATGTGCCAAATAATAAATTTTTCGTCAAGTTACCCAAAGCGAGTCTCCGTTTGCTGGGAGCAACGGTGTTGTTGTCGTTATACGCTTTGCCTTCATGGGCATTTACTATTGACGATGTGGCTAAACAAGCGCAGGAACTGGCTGGTAAAGGTTATGAGGCGCCTAAAAGCAATTTGCCTTCTCAATTCCGTGAAATGAAATTTGCTGATTACCAGCAGATTCAATTCAACCATGAAAAGTCATACTGGCACGATCAGCAGACCCCGTTCAAACTGGAGTTTTACCATCAGGGGATGTATTTCGACACGCCGGTAAAAATCAACGAAGTGACGTCCTCCGCAGTCACCGAGATTAAATATACTCCGGACCTGTTTACCTTTGGTTCGGTGAATCATGATCCCGAACTGGTGAAGAACCTGGGTTTCGCCGGGTTTAAGATCCTCTACCCGGTCAATAAGGCCGACAAGAGCGATGAAATCGCCAGCATGCTGGGCGCCAGCTATTTCCGCGTTATCGGCAAAGGGCAGGTCTATGGGTTATCCGCCCGCGGCCTGGCCATTGATACCGCGTTGCCTTCGGGCGAGGAGTTCCCGCGTTTCCGTGAGTTCTGGATTGAACGGCCGCAGGCGAACGATAAACACCTGGTGCTTTACGCCCTGCTGGATTCACCGCGCGCCACCGGCGCTTACCGGTTTGTCATCTATCCGGGACGCGATACCAGCGTCGATGTGCAGGCCAGGGTTTTCCTGCGTGATAAAGTGGGCAAGCTGGGCCTGGCGCCGCTGACCAGCATGTTTTTATTTGGACCTAACCAGCCTTCGCCGACCATGAACTATCGCCCGGCGCTGCACGATTCCAACGGGTTGTCCATCCATGCCGGTAACGGCGAGTGGATCTGGCGCCCGCTGAATAATCCCAAGCATTTGTCCGTCAGCACTTTCCAGGTGGAAAACCCACGTGGTTTCGGTTTATTGCAGCGCGGCCGTTCCTTCTCCGAATATGAGGATCTGGACGATCGGTATGATCTGCGTCCCAGCGGCTGGATTGAACCGCACGGTGACTGGGGCAAAGGGCACGTTGAACTGGTGGAGATTCCCACCGCCGATGAAACCAACGACAATATCGTGGCATTCTGGACCCCGGAAAAATTGCCGGAAGTCGGCAAACCCTTTGATATCGCCTACCGGATGCACTTTTCCCGCGATGAGGATAAAATCCACACTCCCGAGTTCGCCTATGTGAAACAAACCCTGCGTTCCGCCGGGGATGTCAAGCAGTCCAACCTGATTCGCCAGCCGGACGGCACCACCGCGTTCCAGGTGGATTTTGTCGGGCAGCCATTGCGGGATCTGCCAGACAATACCCCGGTGGCCTCGCAAATCAGCGTGGGCGATAATGCCGAAGTGGTCGAAAACAATGTCCGCTATAATTCAGTGACGCACGGCTGGCGTCTGACACTGCGCCTGCGCGTGAAAGATGAAAAACAACCCACCGAGATGCGCGCCGCATTGGTGAACGGCGATAAGACATTGACCGAAACCTGGAGCTACTTGCTACCTGCCAATGAATAATTTAACTGAACCCGGCCTCGATTATATCGAGGCTTTGCCCCTTTCTGCCGAGCAAAAAGGCACTTTGCGCGCACAGGTGCCGCCGGATGGCAGTCATTCCCTCGCATCCCTGCATGTTGATCTCGGGGGTTCCGCCCCCGGTATCGACCTTCCCGCAGATGAAGACAACGCGGCGCTGTACTCGGTAAAGTCCAGGCTGAAAATGGCCTGGCCGGACGCCGCCAGCCGCGACGATGTCGTGGTGGAGGATAGCCAGGGGCGCACCGCCATCAAGGCCATGCCCACCATTACCCGCACGCCGATGTTTCCCGAACCCTGGCTGACCAACCCCATCGTGCGCTATTGGGACGCGATGCGCGGCCACACCCGTGCGCCGCGCCACAAGCAGGAAGCGGCCCGCGAAGAAGGCAACTGGCGCCGGGTAGGGACGATACGCCGTTATATCCTGCTGGCGCTGACGCTGTTCCAGACCGCCATCGCCACATGGTATATGAAGACTATTCTTCCTTATCAGGGCTGGGCGCTGATCGATCCGATGGATATGCTGAACCAGGACTGGCTGCGATCGCTGTTGCAACTGCTGCCGTATATCCTGCAAAGCGGCATCCTGATCTTGTTCGCGATATTATTCTGCTGGGTTTCGGCCGGTTTCTGGACCGCCCTTATGGGGTTTCTGCAGTTGCTGATCGGCCATGACAAATACAGTATTTCCGCCAGCACCACCGGCGACGAACCGCTCAATCCCAAGCACCGCACCGCGCTTATCATGCCCATCTGTAACGAGGACGTGGAGCGTGTGTTCGCCGGTCTGCGCGCCACCTACGAATCCGTGGAAGCGACCGGACAGATTGAGCATTTCGACGTTTATATCCTGAGCGATAGCTATAACGCCGACATTTGCATCGCCGAGCAAAAAGCATGGATGGAACTCTGCCAGGAAACCGGCGGATTCGGCCGCATATTCTACCGCCGCCGCCGCCGGCGGGTAAAACGTAAAAGCGGCAACATTGACGACTTCTGCCGCCGCTGGGGCAAGCAATACAGCTATATGGTGATCCTGGATGCCGATAGCGTTATGAGCGGCGGTTGCCTGACCAACCTGGTGCGGCTGATGGAAGCCAATCCGAACGCCGGCATTATCCAAAGCGCGCCGAAGGCGTCCGGCATGGACACGCTGTACGCGCGCTGCCAGCAGTTCGCCACCCGGGTCTACGGTCCACTGTTTACCGCCGGGCTGCATTACTGGCAACTGGGCGAGTCCCATTATTGGGGGCATAACGCCATTATCCGCGTCGAGCCTTTTATCAAGCATTGCGCCCTGGCGCCGCTGCCGGGTGAAGGCTCCTTTGCCGGCTCGATACTGTCGCACGACTTTGTCGAGGCGGCGCTGATGCGGCGTGCCGGCTGGGGGGTCTGGATAGCTTATGATCTGCCCGGCAGCTACGAGGAACTGCCGCCCAATCTGCTGGATGAACTTAAGCGGGATCGGCGCTGGTGCCAGGGGAACCTGATGAATTTCCGGTTGTTCCTGGTGAAGGGCATGCATCCGGTTCACCGGGCGGTATTCCTGACCGGCGTCATGTCCTATTTATCGGCGCCGCTGTGGTTTATGTTCCTGGCGCTGTCCACCGCGCTGCAGGTGGTGCATACCCTGATGGAGCCGCAGTATTTTCTCCAGCCGCGCCAGCTGTTCCCGGTGTGGCCGCAATGGCGGCCTGAACTGGCGGTGGCGTTGTTCTCCACCACCATGGTGCTGTTGTTTTTGCCCAAGCTGCTCAGCGTTATTTTGATCATCGCCAAGGGCGCCAAGGAGTATGGCGGGGCGGCTATCCTGTTTTGCTCGATGCTGCTGGAAATGCTGTTCTCCGTGCTGCTGGCCCCGGTGCGCATGCTGTTCCATACCGTATTCGTGGTCAGCGCCTTCCTGGGCTGGTCGGTACAGTGGAACTCCCCGCAGCGTGACGATGACGCCACGCCCTGGAGCGAATCCTTTGTACGCCACGGTCCTCAGATGTTGTTAGGGCTGGTATGGGCCAGCGGCATGGCCTGGCTGGATTTGCGTTTTCTCTGGTGGCTGTCGCCCATCGTGTTTTCGCTGATCCTGTCGCCTTGGGTGTCGGTATTCTCCAGCCGGGCCAATCTCGGCCTGGCCTCACAGCGCGTCAGCCTGTTCCTGATCCCCGAGGAATACTCGCCGCCGAAGGAACTGGTCGATACCGAAACCTATTTGCGGCGCAACCAGGCGCGGGCGCTGGCCGACGGTTTCCGCCATGCGGTGGTCGATCCGGCTTACAATGCCCTGGCGGTGGGAATGGCCACTGCGCGGCACGGTATCAGCCAGGCTATCGAGCGCGTGCGTGACGAGCATGTGCAACTGGCCCTGCAAAGCGGTCCCGACGCCATGAGTGGTCCGCAGCGCCTGGCCGTGATAAGCGATCCGGTGGTCCTGTCGCGTCTGCATTTGCGCGTATGGTCGCGGCCGGAAACCTGGCTGGCCTGGAAGAAAAGTTAACGTCTTCCCGTCCTATACTTAAGCCGCCCTGATGGGCGGTTTTTTTTTGTCCTGATAACGGCGATGACGCCTGTTACGGTAACCGGCGGTTTCATCGGGCAAAAATAAGACGGCGTTAGCATTATTTGCTACTCGGAAGGCGCCGCTCGCCGCTAAAATTTTGGCCTTTGCGGAATAACGGGGCGCCTGATGCAATACGACATGTTGTTTATACTCAAAAAAATGGGCTCCTTTGTCTTATATGCGGCGGTGGTAGCGGCGTTTACGTCATTTTTGTTTATCGATCTCCACTTCCTGCATGATATCGTCAAGGAGTCCTCCCTGACCGAAGTCGCCCAGGAATTGGTGCTGGCGGCCATCGTCGCCCTGCACCTGTGGCTGATGCGCAATCCGGCGTTACGCGCCAGCAGCCTGCTGGTGGCGGGGTTCTTTGCCTGTATGCTGGTGCGTGAAATGGATTTCGCCTTTGATGCCATCCGCCACGGTTCGTGGTTTTGGGTGGCCACGGCGATTGCGCTGGTTTGCCTGGCCTTTGCCGCCGCGGATGCTAAACGCGCGCTGCGCGGACTGGCGGGATATTTCGGACATCCCAGTTATGGCCTGGTTTGCGCCGGCCTGCTGAATGTGCTGGTATTCTCGCGCCTGATGGGCATCGGCGGGCTTTGGCGCTCGTTGCTGGATGAGAATTACCTGCGTGCGATAAAAAATGCCGTGGAGGAGGGCAGCGAACTGTTCGGCTACTGCCTGTGCCTGCTGGCGACCCTATCCTATACGTTGGATAAACAGCGATCCGGCCGTGCCGAGCCTCACCGGCCGGTATAACACCCGCCGCCCGCTACCGGCTCTACAGGGATGACACCTCGCTATGGGTAGGATTTTGCTGTTAACGCTAGTCCTGTTCCTGCTGACCGGTTGCGGCAGCATCATCAGCCGCACGTTTCCGGGACAAGGCCACGGCCATCAATATTACCCCGGCGTGCAGTGGGATTTGCGCGATACGCCCTGGAAATATATCACCATCATCGATTTGCCGCTGTCGATGGTGGTGGACACGATATTGCTGCCGGTGGATATGCGGCACGGCCCCTATCGCTAGTCGCCGCGCCGCCGATGGATTTTCCCCACGGGCTTGGCCGTGGGTTTAACGTTCCTCCCACTCGTCCGCGGCGGCTTGTCCCTCCTCGGTGTCCAATGACGGCTCATACTGATACTCACCTTCGTCCCATTCGTGCAGCGTGTTTTCTTCCTGCCATTCGGCGCGCAGCTCCGCTTCGTCGAAATCACCGTCGAAAATCGCCTGGGCGGCTTCACCGATGCGAAACGGCAGGGCCTCGGCGGCCTCGTTTTCATCGGCCATAAATTCAGCTTCCCACATAATCTCGCCGTCCCGCATGATATATTTTTGCAGGCTGAACTGATGTACCGCAGGGTCTTCATCGTCATTGCTGTTTTCACGGGAAGACTCGATAAACTCTTCCCGCGCCATATCGATGGCTTCTTCCAGAGTTGCGTACATGCTCATTATGGCTCTCCTGTGATCGTCGGTGTGGTCTGACTGTCGCCTCGCCCTGTTCGGGCCTAACAGTAATTGTTGTCGCAGTCTGGAAACTTTCAAGTCGGAATGGATATCAATCTTTGCTAGCGGGTCAAAGACGGGGAAAACGCTACGGCGACACGCAACGGTTCGCGTAATGGAGGCATTACGGGGTGTAAGACACTGCATGAAATGTGAAGGTTAGGTAAAGGTTTGGCAAAAACGGGCGGGAAAGGCTTTGCGGCGGACCGGCACGCGCTACAGTAAAAGCTGGAATCGTCCTAAGGAGTAAAAAGCATGTCTGCTAGCCGTAAATCATTGTTAAGCGCCGCGCTGCCCGCTCTGGCCTGCACTGTCGCCGCGCTGAGTTTTTCCGTCCTGGCCGCGCCCGCGGCGCCGGACCAGGAGCCCGCCGCCGCCATGCACCAGGAAGGACCGGGCGCGGGTTATCCGATGCCGATGCTATTCCAGCCTCCGGGCCGGCTGCCGCCGCATGAGCCGGGCTTCTGCCGCGGCGGGGAACTGTTCTGCGCGGCGGTGCAAACCGATAACCCGGCCGACACCCTGCAAAAGCTTAACGGCATTTTACCGGCGGCCAATGGCGGCCATTATCGGGTGCGGGTTTCGGTGGAGCGCGTACCCGAACATCCGATGGACAAGGGGCCTCATCCGGCCACGGATACGCCGCCGGCGTCAGCCGGCTAAGCGCTGGCGTTATTCACCGGGTATGCGTATGCGGGACGGGCCGTATTGCAAACTCCACCATGAATAGGCCACGTTAAACAACACTACCAGCGCGGTTACGCAAAATACCGCGCGGTAGCCGTAGCTGGCGGAGACGACGGCGCCGATCAGCGGGCCGCTGACGTTGCCCACATCGCGGAAAGATTGGTTATAGCTGAATATCCGGCCGGCGACCTGATTGGTGCAGTTATAGATAAGCAGGGTCTGTACCGCGGGCAGCAGGGCGCCGTCGGTGGCGCCGAGCAAAAAACGCAGTATTCCCAATTGCAGGGGAGACTGCACGAATGCCATCGGGATCAGCAGTACGATGGAAAGCCCCAGCATGGCGATCAATATCCGCTCCGGACCGATTTTATCACCCAAGCGTCCCAGTCTCGGCGCGCTGATAAGGGCCGCCACGCCAGGTACCGCCGCAATCAGTCCGCTGATAAACGCCAGGTTCTGGATATTGCCCGCCAGTTCGCGGACATACAGCGTCAGGATGGGCGCGATGGAGCCGGTGGCCACCTGGATAATCATGGTAGTGACAAACAGGCTCAGCACCAGGCGGGGTTTTTTCAGCGAAGCAAACACCTGCCGGGCGGTAAGCATGTCCTTTTTCAGCACCGGCGTGAAGCGCTCCTGCACATAGATAAGCGTGGTGATAAAGCAGATAAACAAGACCAGCGCAGTGATAAAAAATATCAGCCGCAGGCCGTAATGGTCCGCCAGCAGGCCGCCTATCAGCGGGCCAATCAGCGCGCCGCTGACGGCGCCGGTGGAGAGCGTGCCCAGGGCCCACCCGCTTTTATTGCGCGGCACCTGGGTGGCGATAAGAGCGTTGGCGTTGGGCACAAATCCCCCCAACAGGCCCAGCAGCGCCCGCAGGATCAAAAATTGCCACACATTCTGCGCCATGCCCATCAGCACCATCACGATCGACATGCCCAGCGCCGAACGCAGCAACATCAGCTTACGTCCCCTCCGGTCCGCCAGCGCGCCCCAGAACGGGGACGCGATGGCCGAAAACAGAAAAGTAATGCTGAATACCGCCCCCGACCAGATATTGAGTTCCCGGGCATCGGTTACGCCGAGCATTTCAACATAGAGCGGTAAAAAAGGCATGATCAGGCTAAAGGCGGCGCCGGTGAGAAAACAGCCGAGCCAGGCAATATACAGATTACGTTTCCAGTTGATGGGTTCCGGTACCGGCGTCATAACATCCTAATAACAAAGATAACGGCGGTCAGTTACGTTGACAGGGCACGAAGGCGTTCTCGCCGGGAATTGAGCAGTAGCGTGAAAGTATGCGCTCAAACGGGGCATGGGGCAATTTGCGGGGCATGTTTTGCACCATCCGGCGGGGGCAAAACGCCGCGCTCGGCGTCCTTGGCAGCCGCAACGCCCGCGGGTAAAACGGGTGTCCGGACAGCGCCGCCGCTTCGCCGTCAGTATAGCGACGGCTGGCCCGGCGGCCGGGTCTTGAAGCGGCGGTGGAGCCACATATACTGCTCGGGCGCCAGCAGGATGGCCTGCTCCAGCACCTTATTCATGTGGGTCGCCGTGGCCACGTCGCTGTCAACGGGCAGGGCGTCCTCATCAGGCAGGATAAGCAGCTCATAGCCCCGGCCGTTCGGTAAACGCCGCGGCACAAAAGGGATAACCGCCGGTTTGGCGAGTTTGACCAGTACATGGGTGCCCGACGTGGTCGCCGCTTGCTCAATGGCAAACAGCGGCGCGAAGACGCTGCTTTTCGGGCCGTAGTCATGATCCGGCGCGTACCAGATAATTTCGCCGTTTTTCAGGGCGCGGATCATGCCCTTGACATCCGAGCGGTCCAGCATTGATTTATTGGAGCGCATGCGCCCCCAGGTTTGCAGCCAATCAATCAGCTTGTTGTTGTTGGGGCGATAGACGCCGATGCCGGGATTGTAAATGCCGAAGATGCGCGCGCCCAGCTCCAGGGACAAAAAATGCAGGCCGATTAGCAGTACCCCTTTGTTATGCTGGCGGGCCAGATCGATATTTTCCAACCCGGACACGTGAAATAAGCGCTTGACGCGCCAGTCGGGCCAAAACCACCCCATGCCGGTTTCAATCAGGCCCATCCCGACGGATTCAAAATTTTTGATGAGCAGCGCTTCTCTTTCCGTACCTGAAAGATGGGGGAAGCAGAGCTCGAGGTTGCGTCTGGCGATATGGACGCGGCGCTTGAGAAAATGCATCGACAGGCGCCCCAGGCTGGTGCCGAGACGATAAAGCAGCGGATAGGGCAACAATACCACCAGGTATAACAGGCCGATGCCAACCCAGGTTATCCAATAACGGGGATGCAGCAAAGAACGGTTAAAAGTTGGAATATGTGTCATGGGATCTCGGCATCTTAGGTGTAAAAAGCGGAATTACCGGCCAAAGACGATATTTCCGCCATACTACATTTTATTCTGGCATCTTTTTCAAAAAGGGGAAATAAACAGCCCGGCAAACAAAGTTAAATTTTCTCAAGTGAGCACATGTTGCGCCGGGCATACGGCGCTGTGCCGCCGGGTTATTCCTTGAGAAATAAATCCTTCACATAATGCGGCTCGCTGCGCCAGTACTGTTTGGGGCCGTGGACCTTGGCGCCGAGTTTCGCCGCCGCATGCCAGGGCCAGCGGGGATCGTAAAGTACGGCGCGCGCCAGGGCAATCATATCCGCCTCGCCGGTGGCGACAATGGCTTCCGCCTGCTCGGGTTCGGTGATAAGCCCGACCGCGATAGTATTCATGCCGGTGGCTTCTTTAATCTGCCGGGCAAAGGGAATCTGGTAGCCGGGACCGACCGGGATTTTCTGCTGCGGCGACAATCCGCCGCTTGAGACGTGGATGTAGTCGCAGCCCAGGTCTTGCAGCGCCCTGGCCAACGCAATGGATTGCTGGATATCCCATCCGCCTTCCACCCAGTCGGAGCCGGAAATACGCACGCCCACCGGGATATCGGCGGCTACCGCCGCGCGTACCGCCTGGAAGACTTCCAGCGTCAGGCGCAGCCGGTTCTCCAGGCTGCCGCCGTATTGATCGGTACGCCGGTTGGCGAGCGGCGAGAGAAATTGATGCAACAGGTAGCCATGAGCCGCATGTAGCTCAATCAGGTCAAAGCCGATGCGCTGCGCGCGCAGGGCCGCCGCGACAAAATCGGCTTTCAGCGCCTCGATGTCATCGCCGGTCATGGCCCGCGGTGGAAAGTCGGACGCGGCGAACGAAAGGGCGGATGGCGCCAAGGTTTGCCAGCCACCCGCGTCGGGATGGATATTGTCCCCGCCTTCCCAGGGGACCCGGGTCGATGCCTTACGCCCGGCATGAGCCAGTTGTATCCCCAGCGCGATGGACGAATGCTGCCTGACGGTTTTTACCACGTCCGCCAGCGCCTGTTCGGTACCGTCGTCCCAGAGGCCGAGATCCTGCGGTGATATGCGCCCCGCGGGCGCGACTGCGGTGGCTTCCACGATCAGCAGGGATGCGCCGGACAGCGCCAGGTGCCCCAGGTGAATCTGATGCCAGGAGGTTGCCTTGCCTTCATCGGCGGAATATTGACACATCGGCGCAATAACGATGCGGTTGGCCAGGGTAAGCCGGCCGATGTCATAGCGGGAGAAAAGCTGGCTCATTACATTGCCTCTATATAGTAACCCTAATAAACATTTGATTAACAATGTTCGCTATAATGGCGATTTGTTATGTCATAACCATGGTATTATGTAACGTTAGCAAGTTAATGTGCTTTTAAACCAACGATAAATGCTTTTTTTCCCCAGCGACAGGAAAGTACACCATGCCAGTGTTACATAACCGCGTATCGAACGACGAGCTCAGGGCGCTGATGCTGGCCGAAACCGAGCCGCGCGTTACTCTCTCTTTTTACAAATATTTTCGTATTGCCGACCCGCGGGCCTTCCGTGATGATTTGTATCAAGTCATGACGGGGTTGCGCGTGTTTGGCCGCGTCTATATCGCCGCTGAAGGGATAAATGCCCAGGTCAGCGTGCCGCAAAATCGCTTTTCCGCCTTTAAAACCGCCCTGTATGCCGCCGATGCTTCGCTGGACGGGCTGCGGCTGAATATTGCCCTGGATGATGACGGCAAATCCTTCTGGGTGCTGCGCATGAAGGTTCGGGAACGCATCGTTGCCGACGGCATCAGCGATCCGACCTTTGACCCATCCAATGTCGGCCATTACCTGAATGCCGAGCAGGTCAACGCCATGGCCGGCGATCCCGAAACGGTATTTGTCGATATGCGCAACCACTATGAATATGAGGTCGGCCATTTCCAGGACGCCATCGAGATCCCCTCGGATACTTTCCGTGAGCAGCTGCCGAGGGCGGTAGAGATGCTGGCAAAGGACAAAGACAAAAATATCGTCATGTATTGCACCGGCGGCATTCGTTGCGAAAAAGCCAGCGCCTATATGCGGCATCATGGTTTTGCCAATGTCTATCATGTTGAGGGCGGCATCATCGAGTACGCCCGGCGGGCCAGGGAGCAGGGCTTGCCGCTGAAATTCACCGGCAAGAATTTTGTCTTCGACGAGCGCCTTGGCGAGCGTATTACGCCTGATGTCATCGCCCATTGCCACCAGTGCGGGGCGCCCTGCGATACCCATGTTAACTGCAGGAACCAGGGGTGCCATCTGTTGTTTATCCAATGCCCGGACTGCGCGCAACGCTATCAAGGCTGCTGCAGCCCCATCTGCCGCGACGAACTGGCGCTGCCGCCGGAAGAACAGCGGGCGCGGCGTGCGGGCCGCGAGAACGGGATGAAAATCTTTAATAAATCGCGGCAGCGTTTATCGTTGACCCGGCCCGAGGATCGGCCTGAGGAAAACGGCGGCCGTTAAAGCCGCACGCGGCGCAAGGCACGGGCTGCCCGCCAGCGGCGGGTAAGCCTTATCCGAAGCGCCGCAGCCGGAAGGGTGAAAGGTCAAAGCCGCTCTCGCGTCCGGCGGCAAACCCGGCGGCGATTTCGCCCAGCACGCTGGCGAATTTAAAGCCGTGGCCGCTCAGGCCGCTGATGATCAGCAGGTCGTCGTTGCCGGGCAGGGTATCGATAATAAAATCCTCATCCGGCGAGAGATCGTAGGTACAGGCTTCGCCGCTCAGGCAAACGCCGACCCCCGGCAAGAAATAGCGCAGAAAACCAAAGGTTTCATTGCCGTCCGCCGCATGGCTGCCGAAAGGCGTGCGCTGTCCCGGCTCGTCGATCATCTGCCCGCCGTCGTGTTTACCCACCTTGAGTTCGTTTTTGATGGCCGGGAAGCCATAATATTGACTGCCGTCCGGCGTCAGGGCGGTAAACGCCGGGAAATGATTGTCCTCGCTGAAGCGCCCGTCGGCCTGATGCCAGGAAAACACCTTACGCACCGGTTGCACCGGCAGCGACGGCAGCAGGGTTTTCACCCACGTGCCGGCCGAGACCAGCAGCTTATGCGCCTGGTAGTGGCTGCCTTCCACCGTGGTGATGTCGAAGGTCATGGCGCCATGGCTGATATCGGTAACGCCGCAGTTAAACAGCTGGGCGCAGCCGGCCTGCTCGGCCAGGCGGATATAAGTGGCCACAGCCAGCTCCGACTTGAGATAACCCGCCTGGGGTTCAAAGACCCCAAGATAATCATCCGGCAGGCTGAACGCCGGCCAGCGGGCGACAACCTGGCCGGCATTGAGTATTTCGCACGGCAGTTTATAGGCGTGGGCGCTGTCGATGGCCCGTTTGATAAACTCCGCCTGGCGCGGTCCCAGATTAAGTACGCCGCTGCGGTGAAACACCGGCGTGCCGCCCCGCGCCGAGAGCTCTTCCCAGAGCGTTTGCGCCCGCAGCGCCAGGGGAACGTATTTTTTCCCTTCGCCATAGGCATGGCGGATAATGCGTGTATCGCCATGATGGCTGCCGCCGCGGTGGGGGGGGAACGCGGCGTCAATCATCAACACATTGAGGCCGGCTTCGGTAGCGTAAAACCCTGCCGCGGAACCCACGGAACCGCTGCCGATAATAATCAGATCGTATACCATGCTCATTTTTCCTGCTGGGCCCCGCTCAAACCCTCAGGTCGAGGATACGGGGAAAAATCTGGAATTAGGAGGGCATTGTCATCTGGCGGAAACATGGCCCCAGCATAATAAAAAAAACACCCGGTGCAAAGCAGCGGGTGCCTGAGGGGTAGTGGTCGAGATTAATGTTTTCGGTGATCAATATCGTGATATTCCGTTGCTTCAATTTTGGCGATGCCCGCTTCAAGGATCGAAATCAATTGCTTCGCGACATCTGTGGTCAGCCATAGGGTTCTGTCCACTTCCGCATCTTCGGTGGCCTGGCTGGGGGAATTGATGTAATGCAGGCGGATCATCATGGCATTGTAGGCGTCTACGGTGCTGATGTCCCAGCCGACCAATGGATGGGTATGGATTATCTCGTTTTTTCTGTCCATAAATACCCCTTTTTCTGACTCGTTTAATAAAACAAAGAGTGTCTTTGAGGCTCAGTGCGGCTCCATTTTAGCGAGCAATTTAAGTATACCCTTGTTTGTCACTTTTTTTGCTAATTGAACGATTTTTTTTAACTTTTGTACTATTTCGTTAAACGCGTCATCAGAAATAGCGCGAGGCCACGACGTATTGGCTACCGTGGGCGGGGTGGGCGTGTGGATGGAATTAGACGGCGGCGGGCGGAATTACCGGGCCGATGCGTTTGGCCAGCTCTTCGGCCAGCTGGGCGAAATATTTTTGCATGATCGCATCGCGGTTTTGGTTTTGGGATTCCAGCATCAGGTTGTGGATGAGTAACTGATTGGCTTTTTCATCCAGGCTGAATGACAGGTAAGAAAACGCGATCTCCAGTACATTAAGCCTGCGCTGCTGCTCGCCAATTAATGCCAGCAGTTCGCCGAACGTCATTGCTTCTTCAGGTTTATTGGCAATCATATAGGCATTCTCCCCGGGACGGTTTGTGCACAATGCGCTGCTTGGGGTGATTACAGCCCAGAAAAACGCATTTGCCAATAGGGGAAGCGCAAAAATTCGCTAAAAGCGTCGTTTAACAGAATTTTTGGCATAAAAAAGCCGGGAATGAATCCCGGCGAAGCGACAGTACAAACTTCTTATTATTGAGAGTCAAACCAATCGTCGGCGCTTTCCCACGTTTCTTGCAGGATATCGGTGATCAGCGCCTTGTCTTCTTTACTGCCTCCCATAACGCTAATGCCGTTGGCGCCCGCATAGCGCACCTGGACATGGGAATCAGTAAACTGTTTATCAATCCGGGCCGTAAATTCCTTGGTCAATGCCTCAAGCGCGCCTGCGGGAAGCGGTGTCGCTTTAGCAAGAGTAATTTCGATACGCATATTTTTTCTCATAGTATCAACGCCTGTTTATTTATACAGTGTCGCCGTCGCCAGTGCAAGCGCCAACAGGCTTTTATTTTACGGCGGATACTGATAAAGCCCATCGGCATCGACTTGCGTCCATCAGGCTTCCACCCACCAGTGCAGCGCCTGTCCGGCCAGAAACGGCACCAGGACGTCGTCGCCCAGCGGAATACTGTCCGGCTGCAGATGGGTATGCCGACGCAGGGTAATGAAATCATCGTTCGGCGGCAGCCCATAAAAGCGTGGGCCGTTCAGCGAACAGAACGCTTCAAAGTGCGCCAAGGCGCCGATTTCCTCAAATACCGTGGCATAAGCGGCGAGAACGTTAGGCGCATTAAACACGCCGGCGCAGCCGCAGTCGCACTCTTTGCGGTCGCGGCTGTGCGGAGCCGAATCGGTGCCCAGGAACAGTCGATCGCAGCCCCCGGCAACGGCGGCGCGCAACGCTTCCTGATGCGTATTGCGTTTCAGGATCGGCAGGCAGTAGAGATGCGGCCGTACTCCGCCCACCAACATATGATTGCGGTTGAACATCAGGTGCTGCGGGGTGATGGTGGCGGCCAGATGGCTGTCCGCGGCCAGTACATACTGCGCCGCTTCGCGGGTAGTGATATGTTCCAGGACAATTTTCAGCGCCGGAAAGCGCCGGCGTACCGGTTCCAGGATCCGATCGATAAAACACGCCTCGCGATCGAAGATATCAATCTCAGGCGCCGTGACCTCGCCGTGGATCAGCAACGGCATGCCGATTTCTTCCATGGCGCCGAGCAGGGGGTAAATGCCGGGAACACTGGTCACGCCGTGGCTGGAATTGGTGGTGGCGTTGGCCGGATATAATTTCGCGGCGCTGAAAACGCCTTGCTGGAATCCCGTCACTAACTGCGTTTTATCCAGCGTATCGGTAAGGTAGCAGGTCATCAGAGGCTGGAAACGGTGGCCGGCGGGCAATGCCGCCAGTATCCGCCCGTGATACGCAACGGCCTGCTCTATGGACGTAATCGGCGGCGTCAGGTTCGGCATCACGATAGCCCGGCCAAAGACGCGGCTGGTATAAGGCAATACGGTACGCAGCATATCGTCGTCGCGTAAATGCAGATGCCAGTCGTCGGGACGGCGGATATGGAGTTCTGTCGGCTGTGCGGTCATGAATAAGGCTCCGGCTATTGAGTACGGACAAACGGGTCAATGTCAGATTAACGGCGGGGTATTAGAATAAGCATATCGGGCGGAAGTTGCATTATAAAAAAACCCGCCGCAGCGGGTTTGGATGGCAATATCAGTCGTCGTCCTTCGGCGTTGGCCGGGTCGCCGGGGCGGCGGCCTGATTTGCGGCCGCGTGGCCGCCCGCCGAACCGCGTCCCTCGAACCGGTACTCCGGACGCTGCCACTGCTTCACAGGCTCGGGGGCCGGGCTGTAAACGGGCGCAGGGGCCTTGGTCATGGGGGCGCTGACATGCTGTTTAAGAATGGGCTGCGCCTTGTCGTCTTCTGGCTGGCCTTCCTGCTGTCCGTTCGGGATAGCGGGGGCCGGTTGCGGTTGCCCGTCGGCAACGGGCGTCGGCGCCGCGTGGGCCGATTGCGCCCCGGCGGCGTCCGCCGCCGGGGATGCCAGGGCCGGTTGCGTATCGGCGACGGTAGCGTGCGGTGCCACCGGGGCGCTGACCAGCGGCGCGGCTTCCGCTACTTGGCGTGGCGGCGACAGACGCGATACCTGCAAGGCGGCAATGATATCATCGGAAAGCAGGACAACGGCCGGTTGGCTCGCGACAGCCGGCGGCGTTACGCTTGCCGGCTGTTCCTGTTCCGTCAGATCCGGGGCCAGCGTGGCAAACGACGCGGCGTCGGTATCCGCCACGGACGCGGCCGGTTGGGCTGCGGCCAGGGTGTCCTGCGCCACGCCGCGATCTTGCGCCTGGATGACATCGGGTACCTCATCGGCCGCCGCCAGTTGGGCCGGGGTCGGCTCAAGCGGAACCAGGGTCGCCGCGGGCAATTCCTGCGGCGCCAGGGCGTCGGTGGTGGCGACGCCTGCCGGCCCGGCGACGGTGCTGCTGTCGACAATGCTGTCGAGGGCGCTGGCCACGTCGCGGTCACGGGTGTGCTCGTTGCCGCCGCCCTGGCTGCCGGTAGCATCGGCGACCTGTGGCGGCGCGGTGTTTTCCGCCCCCGCCGTGGTCGGTTCAGGCAGCGGCATGACGTTTACCGCGGTCGTCGCGACAGGTTCCGGCAGTTCCGTCACCGTCGACGGGTTTTGTTCAAAACGTTCGACAGGCGTGATGGGATAGCTGATCCAGACCTTGCCGGACGCCATCTCGGGAGAGGCCACCGCGCCGCTGAGCGGCATCGGCGATTGCCCAAGATAACGCTCGTCACGATAACGGCGGCGACGCTGGCCGCTGACCCGCAAATGGCGCGGGGAGCGGCGCGAACGGCGGGGCAGGCCCGCTTCGTTGCCGTTGCGGCCTTCCTGCGCGCTGTTGTCCAGCCCTTCGGGCGCCGGAGCGTCCTCGGTTTGGAACATGATGTCAGGGGTCGGCGCGCTGCCGGCCTGGAACTTGATATCCGGCTGCGAGCCGGTGTCTTCGCGGACGCTTTCGCCTGCGGCGGCGACCTGCGTAACGTCGGCCGCGTCATCGGTGACCCGCACTTTCTGGGACAGATTGCGACGCTGGCGGCGCGGAACGATAGGCGTCGGTTTATCGTCATCGTTCACCGGTTCGGCCAGGGCTACGGCTTCGGGCTCGATCATCTCGGGCTCAGCCTCAACCTCAACCGGCAGGGGTTTGGCTTCCTGCGGCTGGCGCTTGTCTTCCTGGCGACGGCGCGGACGATCGGCGCGCGGTTCGCGGCGTTGCGTCTGCTCCTCCTCGGTCTGCGGCTTCTCGGCTATCACGGCGTCAAGCATCTCGGTCTCGACCGGCGCGTTCTGGCGTTTGCCTTTACTACGCGCATCGTCACGGGGTTCGCGGCGTTCGCGCGGTTCACGGGGCTCACGCGCTTCACGCGGCTGGCGTCCTTCCTGCGGCGCGCGCTGCTCACGCTCGCCGTTGCGATCGCGGCGGACATTCTGGCGGCGCTGGCCGCGGCGATCCTGCTGCTGGCGACGCGGCGCCTCGGCGGGTTCGGCTACGGCAGGGGTCTCTTCCTTCGGCAGGACCGGTTCGGCGGTTTTTACCGAGGTATCTTCCTCAGGATCGCTAAACCAGCTTTTTAGGCGGTTTACCGCGCGGCTGAATAACCCGGCGGAAGCCGGCTCAGCGGATTTTTCGGGCTTGGCGACGGCCTTGACGCCGGTTTCCCGGGCTACCGGCGCGGGTTCCTCAATCACCGGCTCAGGCGACATCGGCGGCGAATCCGGCATAACGAAAGCAGCCAGCGCGGGTTGTTCAGGCAGCTTACGCTCGGCCGCCGGTTCTTCGGACGGCTGGGCCATTTCCGCTTCGTGCAGTTGCGGCAACAGATAGCTCAGGGTTGGCGCTTCTTCGCCCTTGCGCACGCGCAGCACCGCGTAATGCGGGGTTTGCATTTGATCGTGCGGCACGATAATCGCCCGCACGCCGCCCTGGCGGCGCTCGATGGCGTTGACCGAATCACGCTTTTCATTGAGCAGGTACGAGGCAATCTGCACCGGCACGATGGCATGCACCTCGTGGGTATTCTCTTTCAGCGCCTCTTCTTCGATAAGGCGCAGGATGGATAGCGACAGCGACTCGTTATCACGAATGGTGCCGGTACCGCCGCAACGCGGGCAGACATGGTGGCTGGATTCACCCAACGACGGGCTCAGGCGCTGGCGCGAGAGTTCCAGCAAACCAAAACGCGAGATGCGGCCGATCTGGATGCGCGCGCGATCCTGGCGCACTGATTCACGCAGGCAATTTTCCACCTCGCGCTGGTGACGCACGGGGGTCATATCGATAAAGTCGATAACGATAAGGCCGCCCAGGTCGCGCAGGCGTAATTGACGGGCTATTTCGTCGGCGGCTTCCAGGTTGGTGTTAAAGGCGGTTTCCTCGATATCGCCCCCGCGGGTGGAGCGGGCGGAGTTGATATCGATGGCGGTCAGCGCTTCGGTGGTGTCGATAACGATGGAACCGCCGGACGGCAGGCGCACTTCGCGCTGGAAGGCGGATTCGATTTGCGATTCAATCTGGTAATGGCTGAACAGCGGAATTTCGCCGCTGTACAATTTAATTTTGCTGCTGAAGTCGGGGCGGCCGAGGGAGGCGATATGTTCTTTCGCTTTTTCGAGCACCTTGGGATTGTCGATCAGGATTTCGCCGATATCCGGACGCAGATAGTCGCGGAAGGCGCGCACGATGACGTTGCTTTCCTGATGAATCAGGAAGGGCGCGGGACGTCCTTCGGCGGCTTTTTTAATCGCTTCCCAATGCTTGATGCGAAACGCCAGATCCCACTGCAGCGCATCGGCGGATTTACCCACGCCGGCGGTACGGACGATAAGGCCCATGCCGTCGGGGAGTTCCAGCGACGACAGCGCTTCCTTCAGCTCAGTGCGATCGTCACCCTCGATACGACGGGAGATGCCGCCGGCGCGGGGATTGTTCGGCATCAGCACCAGATAACTGCCGGCCAGGCTGATAAAGGTGGTGAGCGCGGCGCCTTTATTGCCGCGTTCTTCCTTATCAACCTGGACAATGACTTCCTGCCCTTCACGCAGCACGTCCTTGATATTGGGGCGGCCGTGGGAGGCGTATTGCGCGGGAAAATACTCGCGTGCAATTTCTTTCAAGGGAAGAAATCCGTGTCGCTCGGCGCCGTAATCGACAAACGCCGCTTCAAGACTTGGCTCAATTCGGGTGATTTTACCCTTGTAAATATTAGCTTTTTTCTGTTCATGACCCGGGCTTTCAATATCCAGATCATACAGCTTTTGGCCATCTACCAGAGCAACGCGCAACTCCTCTTGCTGAGTCGCGTTAATTAACATTCTCTTCATCTTAACTTACTCTTTTTTATGCATTGGCATCAGAGCTGCGGGCAAAAAAACGCATGACCGGGCGATAACCGACGGCCCCGTGACTTGTCGCGAGCCGTCAACCTCACGGTTGTCGCTCGCAGAGGGGCGCATTGTTTCGGTAGCCTGTTTTCAGAGAGAAAGACAGCGCATTTACAGCGGGAATAGCGTCTGATAACGGTCGCCAGAACGAATTCCTTTTGCCGGCCAAGCTGCAATCCGCAGCCCGCTAACTGCCTGATTAATCACTACGTCTTACGCCATTGCTGCGTGTATGGTTGATCAGGCAAATTTAAAAATTCCACGATTTCTCGCCTTTAACGGGCGCAGAGTGGAAAGTTTATGCATTATTCCACCGCTGACACCTATATAGCAAGGCGACTTTACCTCTTGGCAACAAGATTCCGACTTATGGTTACATTTCTGCCTGGCCTGCCTGCTGCGTAGCCGAAATCCACCCGAAAAACTTTTTTACCAATTAAAGCACAGTTAAGCACAGAAAAAGGAGTGGCGCTATGCTGGCGGTATATTTAGAATCGCGTCCCATGAATGAAAATAATGCAGGCGTACAGTTTATAACCGTTTCCGCGGATGAAGCAGGCCAGCGGATCGACAACTTTTTGCGTACCCGATTAAAAGGCGTACCGAAGAGCATGATTTATCGTATCGTGCGAAAAGGGGAAGTGCGGGTCAATAAAAAACGGGTCAAGCCCGAATACAAGCTGCTGGACGGCGATGAGCTCAGGATTCCGCCGGTGCGTCAGTCCGCGCCGGATGAAAACACCGTTTCGCCGCTGCTGGACAAAGTGGCGGCGCTGGCGGAAGCGGTTCTGTATGAAGACGATCACCTGCTGATTTTAAACAAGCCTTCCGGTACGGCGGTGCACGGCGGCAGCGGCTTAAGTTTCGGCGTCATTGAAGGGCTGCGCGCGCTGCGCCCCGATGCCCGGTTCCTGGAACTGGTTCACCGCCTGGATCGGGATACGTCGGGTGTGCTGCTGGTGGCCAAAAAACGATCGGCCCTGCGTTTACTGCACGAGCAGCTGCGCATGAAAGGCATGCAGAAGGACTATCTGGCGCTGGTCGCCGGAGAGTGGCCGTCGCAGACCAAGACGGTCAGCGCGCCGTTGTTGAAAAATATCCTCGCCAGCGGCGAGCGCATCGTGCGGGTGGGCAGCGACGGCAAACCCTCGGAAACGCGCTTCAAGGTAGAAGAACGTTTTGTGCACGCCACCCTGGTAAAAGCCAGCCCGGTGACCGGCCGCACGCACCAGATACGCGTCCATGCCCAATATGCCGGCCACCCGATTGCCTTTGACGATCGTTACGGCGACGCGCAATTTGATCAACAGCTCAAGGGATCGGGCCTGCACCGGCTGTTTTTACATGCCGCGGCCCTGCGCTTCGATCATCCCGCCACCGGCGAGACCATGCGCATAGAGGCGCCGCTGGATAAAGGCTTGCGCCATTGCCTGGTTTACCTGCGCGCCAACGATAAATAAGGCGGCGCGCAGGAAATGGGGCGACGGTATCGCCATCCCGCCGGCGATTGCTGCGGCCCTGCTAGCGCAAGCGCGCCTGCGCGTCCGTGAGCAGGGGATTGATGCCCTCGTTGCGCAGCATCCCGCCAAGCGCAATCAGGGGCAGGCCGATCAACGCATTGGGATCGCGCCCTTCCAGCGCGTCGAACAGGCTGATGCCCAGCCCCTCGCTTTTGAAGCTGCCCGCGCTGTGCAGCGGCTGGTCCAGCGCCACATAACCCGCGATTTCCGCCTCGCTCAGGGTGCGAAAAGTGACATGAAAGGGTTCTACCGTACGCTGGATCCTGCCCGTCAGGCTGTTAAGCAGCGCCAGGCCGGTATAAAACGTCACGCGCCGGCCGCTGGCTTGCCGTAGCTGGCCGACGGCGTTTTCGTGCGTATGGGGTTTGCCGGTAATGCGGCCTTCAAGCACGCAGCACTGATCGGAGCCGATAATCAGATGAGCGGGGTATCGGCCGGCCAGCGCACGGGCTTTGCCCTCGGCCAGGCGCAGCACCATGTGGTCTGCGGATTCGTCCGCAAGCCTGGTTTCGTCGATGTCCGGCGCGATGGCGATAAACGGCAGGGTTAATTTTTCCATTAGCGCCCGGCGAAACGGCGACGATGAAGCCAAGACAATTTTGCACATATTTTTTCATCCAACGATGGCGTATTTCCGTGCGTCATTTTAAACTGTTCGCCGCTTCGGAAGCGAATATTGATAAAGGCAGGTAAATATGGCCTTTTTCTTTGACTCTATGCCGTTACAAAGTTAATATGCGCGCCCTATGCAAAAAGTAAAATTACCCCTGACTATCGATGCGGCCCGTACTGCACAGAAACGCCTGGACTATGCTGGTGTCTATGCGCCTGAGCAGGTAAAGCGTATTGCCGAATCCGTGGTAAGTGTGGATAGTGATGTTCAGGCGTCGTTGTCATTTAATATTGATAATCAGCGCCTGGCGGTGATCGATGGCAGTGCGGACGTAGCGGTGACGCTGCTGTGCCAGCGCTGCAACCAGCCGTTCGCGCATCAGGTGCACACGACATTTTGTTTCAGCCCGGTTGTCACCGACGAACAGGCTGAGGCATTGCCGGAAGCGTATGAGGCGGTTTATGTCGATGGTTTTGGCGAGATAGACCTGCTGGCAATGATTGAAGATGAAGTTATTCTTTCGCTGCCGATCGCGCCGGTTCATGATACTGAACACTGTGAAGTGTCCGACGCGGAGCAGGTGTTCGGCAAGCTGCCGTCCGAGGTTGAAAAACCTAACCCGTTTTCCGTATTAGCCAGTTTAAAGCGAAAGTAATTTAAGGAGTAAGGTCCATGGCCGTACAACAGAATAAACCCACCCGTTCTACCCGTGGCATGCGCCGTTCACACGACGCGCTGACCACCTCTACCGTATCAGTGGACAAAGTCTCCGGTGAAACCCACCTGCGTCACCACATCACCGCCGACGGTTTCTACCGCGGTCGCAAAGTTATCGCCAAGTAATTCCAAGGCGATACATTGATACGTCTAACCCTGGCGTTAGATGCTATGGGCGGCGACTTCGGTCCCGCCGTGACAGTGCCTGCTGCATTGCAGGCACTGGCTTCTCATCCGCAATTAGCATTGCTGCTTGTCGGCAGTCCCGCTGCGATAAATCCTTTACTGGCAAAAACTGATTCCGTTCTACTTGAGCGATTGACGGTTGTTCCCGCCGAATCTGTTATTGCCGGTGACGCCAAACCATCCCAGGCCATCAGGGCCAGCCGCGGCACCTCAATGCGCATCATGCTTGAGCTGATCAAGGATGGAAAGGCCCAGGCCTGTGTCAGCGCCGGCAACACCGGGGCGTTGATGGGGTTGGCGATAATGTTGCTTAAACCGCTGGACGGCATCGAGCGTCCGGCGTTGATGACCGTGCTGCCGCACCAGCAGCGGGGCAATACGGTCGTGCTGGACCTCGGCGCCAATGTGGCATGCGGTGGCGAGATGCTGGCCCAGTTCGCCATTATGGGCGCGGTGATGGCGGAGGATATCGTGGGCGTGGCTAACCCGCGGGTGGCGCTGCTTAATATCGGCGAGGAGGAGACCAAGGGTCTCGATAATATCCACCAGGCCGCGGCGATACTGAGAAGTATTCCGTCAATCAACTATATAGGTTATCTTGAAGCCAACGAGTTGCTGACAGGGAAGACCGATGTGCTGGTCTGTGATGGGTTTGTCGGCAACGTCACATTAAAGACCATGGAAGGGGTGATAAGACTTTTTCTGTCTTTGCTTAAATCCTCAGGGGACGGCGGCAGGCAGGGTTGGCTGATGAAACTTGTCAAACGCTGGGTGAAAAAACGCCTCGCGCGCCAATTCGGCCATCTTAATCCTGACCAATATAATGGCGCTTGCCTGTTAGGTTTGCGTGGCACGGTGATCAAAAGCCACGGGGCGGCGAATCAGCGCGCGTTCGCTGTCGCTATCGATCAGGCAATGCAAGCGGTGGAGCGGCGGATTCCCGAGCGGATTGCCGCTCGCCTAGATGCGGTATTACCCAAGAGTGATTAAGCGTACATGTATACAAAGATTCTCGGTACCGGCAGTTATCTGCCGGCACAAATAAGGTCGAATGCGGACCTGGAAAAAATGGTCGATACCTCCGACGAATGGATCGTAACGCGTACCGGTATTCGTGAACGCCGTATCGCCGGGGTGGATGAAACCGTTTCCACCATGGGTTTCATCGCCGCGCAGCGCGCGCTGGAAATGGCGGACGTCGAGGTGGGCAAGATCGGTTTGATCATCGTCGCCACCACCTCGTCGAGCAATGCCTTCCCCAGCTCGGCGTGCGAAATCCAGCATCATCTAGGCCTTCGGGACGCCATCTCTTTCGATATGGCCGCGGCCTGCGCCGGTTTTGCCTACGCCCTGAGCGTGGCGGATCAATATGTTAAACACGGCGCGGTGGATTATGCGCTGGTGATCGGCTCCGATACCCTGAGCCGCACCCTCGATCCCAGCGATCGCGGTACGCTGATCCTGTTTGGCGACGGCGCGGGCGCGGTGCTGCTCGGCCGCTCCGAACAGCCTGGCATTTTATCGACCCATTTACACGCGGACGGGCGCTATGGCGATCTATTGACCCTGCCGTACCACAGCCGCATCGATCCGACGGCCCCTGCGTTCCTGACCATGTCGGGCAATGAAGTGTTCAAGGTGGCGGTGACCGAACTGGCCCATATCGTCGATGAAACCCTGAACGCCAATCAACTGGACCACTCGGCGCTGGACTGGCTGGTGCCGCACCAGGCCAACCTGCGTATCATCACCGCCACGGCAAAACGCCTGAGCATGAGCATGGATAAGGTGGTGGTGACCCTGGATCGGCACGGCAATACCTCCGCCGCCTCCGTACCGCTGGCGTTGGACGAGGCGGTGCGCGACGGCCGTATTAAGCGCGGGCAGCTGGTGATGCTGGAGGCGTTCGGCGGCGGCTTTACCTGGGGCTCGGCATTGATTCGGTTTTGAATTAACAGGAATTAAAAAAAAATGACAATATTGGCAATGGTATTCCCGGGCCAGGGATCCCAGACCGTCGGTATGCTGGCGGAACTGGCGGCACAATTTCCGCTGGTTGAGGCCACCTTCGCAGAAGCGTCCGCCGCTTTAGGTTATGATCTCTGGCAGATGACCCAGCAAGGCCCGGCGGAAGAGCTGAATAAAACCTGGCAGACACAGCCGGCGCTACTGGCGGCCTCGGTGGCCATCTGGCGCGTCTGGCAGCAGCAGGGCGGACAACAGCCGTCATGGCTGGCCGGCCATAGCCTGGGCGAATACTCGGCGCTGGTCTGCGCGGAGGTGCTTGATTTCGCCCAGGCGGTGCGGCTGGTGGAACTGCGCGGCAAACTGATGCAGGAAGCCGTGCCCGCGGGTATCGGCGCCATGTCGGCCATTATCGGCCTCGACAATGCCGCCATTGAGCAGGCCTGCCGCGAGTCGGCGCAGGGACAGGTGGTGTCGCCGGTGAATTTCAATTCTCCCGGACAGGTGGTTATCGCCGGCCATAAAGAGGCGGTCGAGCGCGCGAACGCGGCCTGCAAGGCGGCCGGCGCGAAGCGTGCGCTGCCGCTGCCGGTCAGCGTGCCTTCGCATTGCGCGTTAATGAAACCCGCGGCGGATAAGCTGGCGCTGGCATTGGCGGACATCGCCTTTTCCGCGCCTAGGGTGCCGGTGGTGAATAATGTCGACGTGGTGGCGCAGACGGATCCGGACGCGATACGCCTGGCCCTGGTGCGCCAGCTGTATAATCCGGTACGCTGGACTGAAACGGTGCAATACCTTGCCGCGCAAGGGGTCGACCAGGTGCTGGAAGCGGGGCCGGGCAAAGTGCTCACCGGCTTGACCAAACGCATCGCCGACACCCTTTCCGGCGCGGCGGTAAACGATCCGGCGTCGCTGGCAGCGGCGCTTGGGCAATAATCATGGGGAATGCAATGAGCTTTGAAGGTAAAATCGCCCTGGTCACCGGCGCCAGCCGCGGAATCGGTCGCGCTATCGCTGAATTGCTGGCCGAACGCGGCGCAACAGTCGTAGGCACGGCCACCAGCGAGCAGGGCGCCGACGCCATCAGCGCCTATCTGGGCAACCGGGGCAAAGGGCTGCAACTTAATGTCTCTGACATCGCATCCATTGATTCTCTTTTAGAGAAAATGCGCGCAGAATTTGGCGAAGCTGATATTTTAGTGAATAATGCCGGAATCACGCGTGATAATCTTCTGATGCGCATGAAAGAAGACGAATGGCAGTCTATCCTTGATACAAACCTGACATCCGTTTTCCGCATGTCCAAGGCGGTAATGCGCGCGATGATGAAAAAGCGTTACGGCAGAATCATTACTATCGGTTCTGTTGTAGGCTCTATGGGTAACGCCGGGCAAGCGAATTATGCCGCCGCCAAAGCCGGATTGATCGGTTTTAGCAAATCGTTGGCCCGTGAAGTCGCCTCGCGCGGCATTACGGTAAACGTGGTGGCGCCCGGTTTTATTGCGACTGATATGACTGATGCGTTGACAGATGACCACCGTGCGGACATTTTGTCCCGGATTCCGGCAAATCGTCTTGGCGATCCGAAAGAAATTGCCAGTGCTGTTGCTTTTTTCGCCTCTGACGAGGCGGCATACATTACCGGTGAAACGATACATGTCAACGGCGGCATGTATATGCTGTAAAAAGCACGAAAATCATTTGCGTTATTTGTGGTAAACACCGCAAAATAGCATAAAATCGTGGTTTGACCAGCCGGGATTTAGTTGCATCTTTTTCAACATTTTATACACTACGAAAACCATCGCGAAAGCGAGTTTTGATAGGAAATTTAAGAGTATGAGCACTATCGAAGAAAGCGTTAAGGCAATCATCGCTGAGCAACTGGGTGTTAAGAAAGAAGAAGTCGTAAACAATGCTTCTTTTGTCGATGACCTCGGCGCTGATTCTCTCGACACCGTTGAGCTGGTAATGGCGCTGGAAGAAGAATTTGATACAGAAATTCCGGACGAAGAAGCTGAAAAAATCACTACTGTCCAGGCAGCTATTGATTTTATTCAGGCAAGCCAGCAGTAAGCGAACATCCCTAGGCGGTCATTCGACCGCCTAAGTTTTTTGTCCCACACAGTGTCTTTTTTCCCTCCTTGGAGGACAAGCGTGTCTAAGCGTCGAGTAGTTGTGACCGGACTTGGCATGTTGTCTCCTGTCGGCAATACCGTAGAATCTACGTGGAGCGCGCTCCTAGCCGGACAGAGTGGCATCGGCCCGATCGACCATTTTGATACTACTGCCTATGCAACACGTTTTGCTGGCTTAGTGAAAAATTTTAATTGTGAAGATTATCTGTCGCGCAAAGATGCGCGCAAGATGGATATTTTCATACAGTACGGCATTGCGGCCGGCATCCAGGCCATGCAGGATTCCGGCTTGGTGGTCACCGAGGAAAACGCGCCGCGTATCGGTGCGGCAATCGGCTCGGGCATCGGCGGGTTGGGATTGATTGAAGAAAATCATACCGCCCTGGTGAATGGCGGACCGCGCAAAATCAGTCCTTTTTTTGTGCCTTCCACCATCGTCAACATGATAGCCGGGCACCTGACCATCATGTGCGGACTGCGCGGACCAAGTATCTGCGTGGCGACGGCCTGTACCACGGGTGTGCACAATATCGGCCATGCCGCCAGGATAATCGCCTATAACGATGCGGATGTCATGTTGGCCGGTGGCGCTGAAAAAGGCAGCACGCCCTTGGGCGTCGGCGGTTTCGGCGCCGCGCGCGCGCTGTCTACCCGTAATGATAACCCGCAGGCGGCCAGCCGCCCCTGGGATCGTGACCGTGACGGCTTTGTGCTGGGCGACGGCGCCGGCGTCATGGTGCTGGAAGAGTACGAGCATGCTAAAAAGCGCGGCGCGAAAATTTACGCCGAAGTGGTGGGTTTTGGTATGAGCAGCGATGCCTATCATATGACCTCGCCGCCGGAAGACGGCGCGGGGGCGGCGCTGGCCATGGTCAACGCCCTGCGTGACGCGGGCATCACCCCGTCGCAGGTCGGCTATATCAACGCGCACGGCACATCCACGCCGGTGGGTGATAAAGCGGAAACCTACGCGGTGAAATCCGTGTTCGCCCAGGATGCGTACAAGGTCATGATCAGCTCCACGAAATCGATGACCGGGCATTTGCTGGGCGCCGCCGGGGCGATAGAGTCTATTTTCAGCATACTGGCGCTGCGCGATCGGGCTATTCCGCCCACCATTAATCTGGACAACCCTGACGCCGAGTGCGATTTGGATTTTGTGCCCCATGAAGCTCGTCAGGTGCCTGGAATGGAATATGCATTATGCAACTCATTCGGTTTCGGCGGCACCAACGGGTCACTGGTATTCCGCCGGATATAATCGTAGAGTGATGCCTAATGGCCCGTTTATCGGGCCATTTTTTTATCATTGCCGCATCGGCGACCGCTTACCAGGTGAACTATGTATTGGATCAACGGAAAACCCCGGCGCCAATTGCCCGTAAACGATCGCGCCACCCAATTCGGCGACGGTTTTTTTACCACCGCGCGCATACGCGCGGGTGCGATCGATTTACTGCCCTACCATCTGGACCGGCTGGCCGAGGCCGGCGAGCGGTTGTTGTTTGCGCCGCTGGACCGCGGGTTATTAACCAGCGAAATGCGCCGGGTGGCGGAACTCCGACAGCAAGGCGTGCTCAAAGTACTCATCAGCCGCGGCAGCGGCGGCCGGGGGTATAGCGCGGCCGGTTGCGATGCGCCGTTACGTATTATGTCCCATACGGCCGCGCCGGCGCATTATGTCGCCTGGCGCGAAAGCGGCGTCAGCCTTGCCCTGAGTCCAGTCAGATTGGCCCGCGGTCCGCTATTGGCCGGCATAAAGCACCTTAACCGCCTGGAGCAGGTATTAATCCGCGCTCACCTGGAACGGGATGCCGTCGCCGAGGAGGCGCTGGTGCTTGATACGCAGGGTTTTATCGTTGAATGCTGCGCGGCGAATATTTTCTGGCGCACCGGGGATCGGGTTTATACACCGGCGCTGACCCATGCCGGCGTGGCGGGGGTTATGCGGCGTCATATCATGCACCTGCTTGCGGCCTCGCCGTTCAGCCTGCAACAGGTCGAGGCGCCGGCCGCCGCGCTCGATGACGCCGAGGAAGTGATCATTTGCAATGCGCTGATGCCGGTATTGCCGGTCAACCGTATCGCGCAGCGCCGCTATCCCGCCAGGGCCCTGTTCGACTTCGTCAGCCCGCACTGTTAACTGAGTTATTGCATGAAAAAAACGTTTTTTATCGCCATTATCCTCCTGCTGGCCGCTGGCATCGCGTTTTGCCTGTACCAGGTCAAGCATTTCGCCGCGTCGCCGCTGGTCATTAAACAAGAGACTATTTTTACCTTGCCCGCCGGCACCGGGCGCGAGGGGCTGAAAACCGCGCTGCGCCAGCAGCATATCGTCAAGCGTACCCGCTGGCTGCCGGCGCTGTGGCAACTGGAGCCGGAGCTGGCCAGCTTCAAGGCGGGCACCTACCGGTTTATACCCGGCATGACGGTGCGCCAGACGCTGGCGTTATTAGCCAGCGGCCGGGAAGCCCAGTTTTCCATCCGTTTTGTCGAGGGGTCCACGTTTAAGGAGTGGCTGGCCATCATCGCCAAGGCGCCTTACCTGAAACATACCCTGGACGGGGTGGCGGCGGATCAGGTAGCCGGCCTGCTGGGCCGGGAGCCATCGTCCACGCTGGAAGGGCGCTTTTATCCCGATACCTATCTGTATACCGCGCAAACCCCCGATATCGCTTTGTTAAAGCGCGCGGGACAGCGGATGGATAAAACGCTGGATGAAGTCTGGCGGGACAGGGCGCCGGGACTGCCGTATAAGACGCCGCTGGATTTGCTGACCATGGCCTCGATTGTGGAAAAAGAGACCGGTGTGGCGGACGAACGCCCCAAGGTGGCCTCGGTATTCATCAACCGCCTGCGCCTGAGCATGCGCCTGCAAACCGATCCCACGGTGATCTACGGCATGGGCGAGAACTATAAAGGTATCATCAGCAAGCAAGACCTGGCGACGCCAACGCCGTATAATACCTATCTGATTACCGGACTGCCCCCCGCGCCGATCGCCATGCCGGGGCAGGCGTCGCTTGAGGCCGCCGCGCATCCTGCCAAGACGTCGTATCTTTATTTTGTCGCCGACGGCAAGGGCGGCCATATTTTCAGCACCAACCTGGCAAGCCATAATCAAGCCGTACAGCAATATCGTGAAAGCGTAAAGGAAAACCATGGACAGTAAATTCATCGTGATCGAAGGGCTTGAGGGCGCCGGGAAAACCAGCGCCATCGCCGTGCTGGTGGAGACGCTCAGGGCCCGCGGCATCACTGATGTGGTTTTTACCCGCGAGCCGGGCGGAACCCCGCTGGCGGAAGCGTTGCGCCGCTTAATCAAGGACGGTATCGACAACGAGCCGGTAACCGATAAAGCGGAACTGCTGATGCTGTACGCCGCGCGCGTCCAGTTGGTGGAGAATGTGATCAAACCCGCGCTGGCGCGTGGCGCGTGGGTAATCGGCGATCGCCACGATCTCTCATCCCAGGCTTACCAGGGCGGCGGCCGCGGCGTGGATCCGCAACTGCTGACGGCGCTGCGCGACCTGGTGCTGGGGGATTTCCGCCCCGATTTAACCCTGTACCTGGATCTCCCCCCGGCCATTGGCCTTCAGCGCGCGCGGGCGCGCGGCGAGCTTGATCGCATCGAGCAGGAGTCGCTGGCCTTTTTTGACCGCATCCGGGCGCGTTACCAGGCCCTGGCCGCGGCGGATGCGCGCATCGTTACCATTGACGCCAGCCGTTCGCTGGCGCAGGTTAGCGACGCGCTGCGCGCCAGCCTGAACCGCTGGCTGGACGCGCCGGAGTCCCGGCCGTGAAATGGTATCCGTGGCTGAATACGCCCTACCGGCAGATTCTCGCCCGCTATCAGGAGGGCAAGGGCCATCACGCTTTGCTTATCCATGCGCTCAAGGGCAGCGGCGTGTCATCGCTGTTCTATGCCCTGAGCCGCTGGCTCATTTGCCAGCGGCCGGACGGCATCAAAAGCTGCGGCCATTGCCACAGTTGCCGCCTGATGCTGGCCGGCACCCACCCCGATTTTTATCAGCCCGAACCGGAGAAAGGGCGGTTGAGCCTGGGGGTGGATAATATCCGCCAGATTATCGACCCGCTCTACCATCATGCGCAGCAGGGCGGGGCCAAGGTGGTCTGGTTGCCCCACAGTGAAATACTGACCGAGCCGGCGGCCAACGCATTGCTCAAGACCCTGGAAGAACCGCCTGACCGCACCTTTTTCCTGCTCGGCTGCCGCGAACCGTCGCACCTGTTGCCCACCCTGCGCAGCCGCTGTCTGTACTGGCACCTGCCGTCGCCGGAAGAGCCGGCCGGCCTGCGGTGGCTCCAGCAGCAGGGCATCACGGCGCAAGAGCAGGCGCGCACGGCGCTGCGGCTTACCAGCGGTGCGCCGGTCGGCGCCCTGGAGCTTCTGCAGCCGGGCCGCTGGGCGGAACGTGCGGCGCTGTGCGACGGGCTGGGCCGCGCGCTTGCCGACGGCGATTTTCTGAGGCTATTGCCGCTGTTAAACAAGGACAAGGATGACGAACCGGTATACTGGCTGCTCAGCCTGCTCACGGACGCCCTGAAATGGCAACAGGGCGCCGCCGGGTTTATGCTCAACCAGGATCAGCTGGCGCTGGTGGGCGAGCTGGCCGCGCGATTCCAGCCCGGCGCCCTGCATCATCAATTGCAGCAGTGGCTCCAGTGCCGGCGGCAGTGGCGGGAGATTGCCGGTGTTAACCGCGAATTGTTGCTGACCAATCAATTGCTTAACTGGGAAAACGGCGCGCCGGACGGGCGCACCCATCCCTGGACTCTATAAAAAGGTAATGTCATGTTTTTAGTCGATTCCCACTGCCATCTTGACGGGTTGAATTACGAGACCCTGCATCGCGATGTTGCCGACGTGGTGGCCAAGGCCAAGGCGCGCGATGTTCATCTGATGCTGGCTGTGGCCACCACCCTGGCGGGTTTTAGCAAGATGAGCGAACTGATCGGCCAGCGCGACGAGGTGCTGATGTCGTGCGGCGTCCATCCGCTGAATCTGGATGAGCCCTATGATTTTGCCGAACTCAGGCGCCTGGCCGCGGGCGACAACGTGGTGGCCCTGGGCGAGACCGGGCTGGATTATTTTTACCAGCAGGATAATAAGGCCGAACAGCAGGCGGCGCTGCGCGAGCATATCCGCATCGGCCGGGCCGTGAACAAGCCGGTAATCGTGCATACCCGTTCGGCGCGGGAAGACACGCTGGCTATCCTGCATGAAGAACGGGCGGGGGAGTGCGGCGGCGTGCTGCATTGCTTTACCGAAGATATCGCCACCGCCAAGACCCTGCTGGACCTGGGTTTTTATATTTCGTTTTCCGGCATCGTCACCTTTCGCAACGCCGAGGCGCTGCGCGAGGCGGCGCGCTATGTTCCGCTCGACCGGCTGCTGGTGGAGACCGATTCGCCTTATCTGGCGCCGGTGCCGTATCGCGGCAAGGAAAACCAGCCGGCCTATGTGCGGGACGTGGCCGATTTTATGGCCGGCCTGAAAGGCGTGACGGTGGAACAACTGGCGCAGGCCACCACCGCGAATTTCGGCCGGTTGTTTCATGTTGATCCCGCGCGCCTCGCCGCGCATAGTTGAGTCCGGCGGTATTTCCAGCGCGTAATGGGGTGAAATAAACGCGCGCCGGGGCGGGTTGCGGATGTTTTAATCACCTCGCGCGTCATGGCCATGGGCGCCGGTGTCATGGCGCGTTTGGCCGGCGTCAGTGAAACGTGATTATCATCAAACACCCGGCCGGCGATTTATTTTACACTGCGTAATAAATACAACCCCAGCGGTTCATAAGACAAAAAGCCAGCGCAATTTGAGCTCGCGCCCTGGCGCGGGCGGATCCGGCATTATTACTAGGAGCATTCATCATTATGTTTAAGAACGCATTCGCCAACCTGCAAAAAGTAGGTAAATCGCTAATGCTACCGGTATCCGTATTACCGATTGCCGGCATCCTGCTCGGCGTCGGTTCCGCTGAATTCAGCTGGATACCCGCCGTTGTTTCCCATGTCATGGCGGAGGCCGGCGGTTCGGTTTTTGCCAATATGCCGTTGATTTTCGCCATCGGCGTGGCGCTGGGGTTCACCAATAATGACGGCGTTTCCGCCCTGGCGGCGGTAGTGGCCTACGGCATCATGGTGAAAACCATGGCGGTAGTGGCGCCACTGGTTCTCGGCCTGCCGGCGCAGGAAATCGCCGCTAAGCATCTGGCCGACACCGGCGTATTGGGCGGCATTATTTCGGGTGCCATCGCCGCTTATATGTTCAATCGGTTTTACCGCATCAAGCTGCCGGAATACCTGGGCTTTTTTGCCGGTAAACGTTTCGTGCCGATTATTTCCGGCCTGATCGCCATCCTGCTCGGCGTCGTTTTATCCTTTATCTGGCCCCCGATCGGGTCGGCCATCCAGGACTTCTCCCAATGGGCGGCATACCAGAACCCGGTGGTGGCCTTCGGCATCTACGGCCTGGTGGAACGCGCGCTGGTGCCTTTCGGCCTGCATCATATCTGGAACGTGCCGTTCCAGATGCAGGTGGGCGAGTTCACCAACGCCGCGGGCCAGGTGTTCCATGGCGATATACCGCGTTATATGGCGGGCGACCCCACCGCAGGCAAGCTGTCCGGCGGCTTCCTGTTCAAGATGTACGGACTGCCGGCCGCCGCGATTGCCATCTGGCATTCGGCTAAACCGGAAAACCGCGCCAAAGTGGGCGGCATCATGATTTCCGGCGCGCTGACCGCATTCCTGACCGGCATTACCGAACCGATTGAATTCGCTTTTATCTTTGTGGCCCCCATTCTTTACGTGATCCACGCCATCCTGGCGGGCCTGGCGTTTCCTATATGTATCCTGCTCGGCATGCGTGACGGCACCAGCTTTTCCCACGGCCTGATCGACTTTGTGGTGCTGAGCGGCAACAGCAGCCGCATTTGGCTGTTCCCGGTGGTGGGTATCCTCTACGGCCTGGTTTACTACACCCTTTTCCGGGTATTGATTGTCAAACTGGATTTGAAAACGCCCGGCCGTGAAGCGACAGGCAGCCAGCAGATCGCCCAGGGCGGCACGGAAATGGCGGGAGCGCTGGTCAAGGCGTTCGGCGGCCGGGACAATATCACCAACCTGGATGCCTGCATTACCCGTTTACGCATCAGCGTGGCGGATATTTCCAAGGTGGACCAGCCAGGGCTGAAATTGCTCGGCGCGGCCGGCGTGGTCGTGGCCGGCTCCGGGGTACAGGCGATATTCGGCACCAAGTCGGATAACCTGAAAACCGATATGGATGAATATATGCGCCATAGCGTGTCATGATGGCGCTATAACGCGTGCGGCAGTACCACAGGGGGGCGAAGGCCTCCCTTATAGTCTGCCGATAACATGTGCACGCCATTGATGCTTTTGCCCACCGTACCCGCGCGTACCGTCCCTCGCTGTAATAAAACCATCCCAAGGTTGAAATAATGGGGGTAAGTCGCTCATACTCCATGCACTAACCTGTTTTGATACAAGGAAAGATGTCATGGCTGAAGAAACTATTTTCAGTAAAATTATTCGCCGGGAAATACCCTCGGAAATCGTTTACCAAGACGAACTGGTTACTGCCTTTCGTGATATTACCCCCAAGGCGCCAAGCCATATCCTGATCGTACCCAATATCCTGATCCCAACCGTAAACGACGTTACCGCCGAACACGAGGCGGCGCTGGGCCGCATGTTTACCGCCGCCGCCAAAATTGCCCGGCAGGAAGGCATCGCCGAAGACGGCTTTCGCCTGATAGTCAATTGCAACCGCCACGGCGGCCAGGAAGTCTATCATCTGCATATGCATCTTCTCGGCGGCAGGGCGCTCGGTCCGCTGGTGAATTTTTGAGCGGCCGCAGGGCGATGGGACACACAAGCAATCGGGGAGGCCTATGCGTTTTACGCCGCCGTTTTTAGCCATGCTGCTGCTTATCACGGGTTGTACCGCCAGTCATAACAAGACGCTGATGATTAACGATCGGCAGACGCTGATTATGGATCCGTCGGTAATGACGGCCGGGATTACCGCCGAAGCGCCCACCATCGGCGACGACCAGGGCCGCCGCCGTGCGCACGCCACGATCGGCAACGGACAGGATCATGCCGTTACCGTCAATTACCGGTTTTATTGGTACGACCCGCAGGGTCTGGACGTACTGCCTTTCCCCGCTACCCGTACACTGGTGATCCCGCCGGGCGCCGATGTCACCGTTGAATCCATCACCGGTAATCTCGAGGCCAGGCGCGTTCGCCTCTATCTGTTTTTGTAACCTATGTTTGAGTGATGGATGATGAAAAAGTATCTCTTTGTCGCATTAGCCGCGCTGGTGCTGACCGGATGTCCGACGCGCGCGCCGGAACCGGAGCAGCCGCCCGCCACTATTGAACCGGCCCAGCCGGTGCCGGCGCCTGAGCCGGTTCCGTCGCAGCCACAGCCGCAGCCGGTACCGCAGCCGCCTAAGCTCAGGACTCTGGATTGGCCGGCAAGCGTCGCGCCGCTGGTCAAGCAAATGCTTGGCGCCCAGGGGATCGCGCCTGGCAGCGTACTGTTGATCAATAGCATGAAAAACAATACCAATGGCAGCATACAGACCGGCAAAGCTACCGCCGCAATCTACAGCGCCCTGGCGGCGGATAAGACCTTTACCATCATCAGCCAGGACCAGATGGCGTCGGCCAAGCAGACCCTGGGACTGTCGGTGGACGATAGTCTGGAGTCGCGCAGCAAGGCGGTAGGGTTGGCGCGCTATCTCAATGCGCAATATGTGCTTTACAGCGACGCCAATGGCGATGCAAAACTGCCCGACATCGAGATGCAGTTAATGCTGGTGCAATCCGGCGAGATTGTCTGGTCGGGTAAAGGGCTTGCGCAAGAGTAGCGTCTCCCTTGATGTTCTGTTGACGCAGGTGCCGGCGATGAATGTCGCCGGCCGGAGGGTGGCGCCGGTGCATGGCCTGACCGGCGCCAGCTGGCGGGTCAGCGCCGCGGGTGGGGATCTCATCGCGCGGGAAGCGACGCCGTCTGAACGGCTGCTGGGCGTGGACCGGCGGCGGGAATATCGCCTGCTGCGGCGCTTGCCCGCCGGCACCCCGGCGCCAAAGCCGCTGGCCGGTACGGCGCAATGGCTGCTGTTGGAGTGGCTTGCCGGGGAATGCCTGACGCCGGCCGGGTGGCAGGCGGCGGTTGCCGGAGGCCAGCTTGCCGCCGTGCTGGCGCAATTGCATCGCGGGCCGCGCCACGGTTATCCTATTGCCCTGCGGGCCCGGTACGCCGCCTACTGGCAGGCCAGCGATCCGGCGCGCCGCTGTCCGGCCTGGCTGCGGCTGCAGCAGCGGTTTATGCGCGCCAAAATGCCCGCGCCGCTGTGCTGCGCGCCGTTGCATATGGATATCCACCCCGGCAATGTGCTGCGCGCGCCTGACGGCGGGCTGCGGCTGATTGACTGGGAATACGCCGGCGACGGCGATATCGCCCTGGAACTGGCGGCGCTGTTTCGCGGCAACGGGCTGGACGAAGGTCTGCAGGCGGATTTCCTGCGCGCCTACCAGGCCGGCTCAAGCTCCCCTGGCTATGCCACGGCCGTTCTCCGGCGGCGCATTGCCGCCTGGGCGCCGTGGGTCGATTACCTGATGTTGATGTGGTACGAAGTCCGCTGGCGGCAAACGCGCCAACGGCATTTTTTGCGGCATGCGGCGCCGCTGCGCCGCCATTTGGGTTTACCGTTTTGAACGAGGTTGTCGTGGGTCCATTGATGTTAGATGTCGCCAGCTATGAGTTGGATAACGAAGAGCGTGAAATATTGCAGCACCCGATGGTGGGCGGCGTGATTATTTTTACCCGCAACTATCACGATCCCGATCAGCTGGCAGCGCTGGTAGCGCAAATTCGCCGCGCGTCGCGCCAGCGGCTGGTGGTGGCGGTGGACCAGGAAGGGGGCCGGGTACAGCGTTTTCGTGAAGGATTTACCCTCCTGCCCGCCGCCCAGGCGTATGCGGCGCTGCGCCCCATGGCGCAGGCGACGGCCCTGGCCCGCGACGCCGGCTGGCTGATGGCGGCGGAAATGACCGCCATGGATATCGATATCAGTTTTGCGCCGGTACTGGATATCGGGCATGGCAGCCTGGCTATCGGCGAACGCGCCTTTCACCATCAGGCGGAGCCGGCCATCGAGCTGGCGGAAAATTTTATCGCCGGCATGCATCAGGCCGGCATGAAGGCCACGGGCAAGCATTTCCCCGGCCACGGGGCGGTGACCGCCGACTCGCATAAGGAAACGCCCGTCGACGGCCGTCCCCTGGACGAGATTCGCGCCCATGATATGCACGTCTTTACCACGCTTGTCGCGCGCGGCGCGCTGGACGCCATTATGCCCGCCCATGTGGTTTATACCGAGGCGGACCCCCTGCCGGCCAGCGCTTCCGCTTTTTGGCTGAAGACGGTTCTGCGCCGCGAGCTGGGCTTTGCCGGTATTATTTTTTCCGATGATCTCTCCATGGAAGGCGCGGCGGTGATGGGGGGCTATGCCGAGCGGGCGCAGGCTTCGCTGGATGCCGGCTGCGATATGATTTTGGTGTGCAATAACCGCGCCGGGGCCATCAAGGTGCTGGATAATCTGTCACCGATCAAAGTCGACGTTCTCGAGACGTTATACCATCGGGGAGTGATTTCCCGTAAGGAACTGCTCGGCTCCACGCGCTGGCGGCAGGTGCATCAACAGCTTACGCTGCTGGGAGCGCAGTGGGCCGAGGAAAAACAGCGGCGGATAGAATTCCCGGACCACTGACGTTCAGCGTCCGGACTTATTGAGCGACGAGGATAGTGATGATTATCTATTTGCATGGTTTTGATTCCAACAGTCCCGGTAATCATGAAAAAGTGCTGCAGCTTCAGTTTATCGACCCCGATGTGCGGCTGATAAGCTACAGCACCCGTCATCCACGCCACGATATGCAGCATCTGTTAAAAGAAGTGGACAAGATGCAGCAACTGACCGATGACGAGCGTCCGCTGATTTGCGGCGTCGGACTGGGCGGGTTCTGGGCGGAGCGCATCGGGTTCCTGTGCGACATGCGCCAGGTGATCGTTAATCCGAATTTATTTCCGGATGAGAATATGCCGGGCAAAATCGATCGTCCGGAAGAGTACGTGGATATCGCCACCAAATGCGTGGAGAACTTCCGCGAGAAAAACCGCGACCGCTGCCTGGTGTTGCTTTCGCGCAATGATGAAGCCCTGGACAGTCGCCGCAGCGCGGCGCTGCTGGCGCCGTTTTACGAGATTATCTGGGATGAGGAGCAAAGCCATAAATTCAAAAATATCGCCCCCCATGTGCTGAGGATCCAGAGTTTCAAGGCGCTGGGTTAAGCGCCCCGGCCAACCGGCATCAGGGCGCCTGTGCGCGGGTGCCCGGTTGCGTTTTTATTCTCTGCCTTATTAGGCCAAAATTGATTTATATCAATTTTGGTATGACCAAATGACCCTTCATGGTAATCTTGCAGCAACAACAGTTTATTTGAAGGTAACCACGTGTTTTATAAGGGTATTTATTTTTACTCTTAGTTAACGATTGGTTTACATTTGGAGGTTATTTTGTCATTACCCCTGAAGCAGATTGTTATCGTTGGCGGCGGCGCCGGCGGCCTGGAACTCGCCACCCGTTTGGGATCCGCCTTGGGCCGCAGTAAAAAGGCGGACATCACCCTGGTGGATCGCAATCACAGCCATTTATGGAAACCTTTGCTGCACGAGGTGGCCACCGGTTCGTTGGATGAAGGCGTAGATGCCATCAGCTACCTGGCCCATGCCCGCAATCATCACTTTTTTTTCCAGATGGGCAGCCTGAGCAATATTAACCGCGACGATAAAACGCTGCAGCTGGATGAAATCCGCGATGCCCACGGCGATCTGCTGGTGCCGGTGCGCCAGCTGCCTTATGACATCCTGGTGATGGCGCTCGGCAGCGTATCCAACGACTTCGGCACCGCCGGGGTGAAGGAAAATTGTATTTTCCTCGACAATCCCGCGCAGGCCCAGCGGTTCCATAATGAAATGCTCAATCTGTTCCTGAAGTTTTCCACCCAGCCGCACGGCCCGGATGAGCGCGTGAATATCGCCATCGTCGGCGGCGGCGCCACCGGCGTGGAACTGTCGGCCGAACTGCATAACGCGGTTCAGGAATTGCACAGCTACGGGTTTAAAGGCCTCGATAACCAGGCGCTGAACGTAACGCTGGTCGAGGCGGGCGAGCGTATCCTGCCGGCGTTGCCCGCGCGTATTTCCGCCTCGGCTCACCATGAGCTGGGAAAAATGGGCGTCCGGGTCCTGACCAAGACGCTGGTGACCAGTGCCGGGCCAGGCGGGCTGACCACCAAGGACGGCGAGTTTATCCCGGCGGAACTGATGGTGTGGGCGGCCGGCATCAAAGCGCCGGATTTCCTGAAGGATATCGCCGGGCTGGAAACCAATCGCACCAATCAGCTGGTGGTGACGCCCACCCTGCAAACCACCCGCGATCCCGCGATTTTCGCCATCGGCGACTGCGCGTCCTGTCCGCAACCCGCCGGCGGGTTTGTGCCGCCGCGCGCCCAGGCCGCGCACCAAATGGCGAGCCGGGCGTACGCTAATATCCTGGCGCTGTTAAAAGACCGGGAACTGAAACCCTATGTCTATAAGGATCACGGCTCCCTGGTATCGCTATCCCGGTTCAGCACCGTGGGCAGCCTGATGGGCAATCTGATGCGCGGCTCCATGATGATAGAGGGCCGTATCGCCCGCGCGGTGTATATTTCTCTGTACCGCATGCATCAAGTGGCCCTGCACGGCCTGTTCAAAACCGGGCTTATCGTGCTGGTGGGGCGGATTAACCGTGTGATCCGGCCGCATTTAAAACTGCATTAATTGCAGGCAGGCATTCCCTCTGATACGGCTGCGCCAGGTTCGGCGCCAGCCTGCCGCCGGGCAGGAAAATCTGCCCGGCTAATGCCTCTGCGCCCCCTTTCCCTGCAATATGCCCAAGCTGACGCGGCAATCACACGGTTTGCGGCGCTAACATATTGTATTAGCAATGCTTACCCTTAGCATAAAACGCCGATAATGGCGCTTAAACCCCTAGGAATTATCCCAAACTGGCTTTGGCGCATGCATAAATGCCCTATTTTGGCTATTAGTCTTATTGCCGCTGTCGCCTGCTTTGTGCAGACTTCGGTTCATCCGGTGGGCGAATCACGCACGCCGTGCCGGAGGAGTCCATGAGTTCCGTTTTGCGCTAGCGTCCGGAGAGGGCCGGCAGTCATTAACCCAGGCGTAGTTAGCGTAATCGACTGCCTCTGGGATCCGGTTGCTGCCAGTGAATGCGTGGGTTATTACTTCAGGAGGATTTCCCATGAATAAATCAATGTTGGCCGGTGTCGGTATCGGGATTGCCGCGGCGTCAGGGATTGCGGCGGTTGCCGGACTGGATGTGTTCTCCTCTGGTCCGCGATATGCGCAGGTAGTCACGGCAACGCCAATCAATGAAACCATTAAAACCCCCCGCCAGGAATGCCGGAATGTCGCCGTTACCCATCGCCGTCCGGTGCAGGACGAAAATAAAATCGCCGGTTCTTTGCTCGGCGCGGTGGCGGGCGGCGTCTTAGGGCATCAGTTCGGCGGCGGGCGCGGCAAGGACGTGGCCACGGTGGCGGGGGCGCTGGCGGGCGGATACACCGGCAACCAGGTACAGGGCAATCTGCAAAATCGCGACACCTATACCACCACCCAGCAGCGCTGCCAGACGGTTTATGATAAATCGCAGAAGCTATTGGGTTACGATGTTACCTACAAGATCGGCGATGAACAGGGGAAAATCCGCATGGATCATGATCCAGGCACGCAGATTCCCTTGGATGGCAAAGGCCGTCTGGATTTGAACAAACAGGTCTAGTACCGCAATCGCAACAGCGCCGGTGGCCGTCATCCGCATCGAGCCGCTGCGTGACTGCCCGGGACAAGCCGTCCGGGCAGTCACGGACTCAGGCGGGAACCTGATGTTGATCCAGTCCCGCCAGCAGTTGATCCACATACTGCAGTCGTTCCAGCCGTTCCGGCAGTGGCTTGATGAATTTCAGCCGCGTCGGGCCGTCGAGACGGAAGGTCTTGGGATCGCGCTGCAGCAGGCCGATAAGATAGACCGGATCCACGGTGTTTTTCTCGCTAAATTCAATAAACCCGCCTTTTTCATTGCCCTCGATGCGTTTGATACCCAGTTTGCGCGCCCGTTGCCGCAGGCCGGCGATATCCAGCAGATGACGCGCCGGATCGGGCAACAGCCCAAAGCGGTCGATCAATTCCACCTTCAGCTCTTCAATTTCCCGGGTATCGGGCGCGCTGGCGATGCGTTTATAGAAAGATAAACGTGTATTGACGTCGGGAATATAGTCTTCCGGCAACAGGGCGGGCATGCGCAGCTCCACATCCGTGAGCTGGCTGGTTAAATCCTCCAGCGAGGGTTCGCGCCCGGCCTTGAGCGCGTCCACCGCGCTCTCCAGCAGTTCCATATATAATGAAAACCCAATGGTTTGCAACTGGCCGCTCTGGTCTTCTCCCAGCAGTTCGCCGGCGCCGCGAATTTCCAGATCGTGGGTGGCCAGGGCGAAACCCGCGCCCAGATCCTCCAGCGACGCAATGGCCTCCAGGCGTTTTAACGCATCCTGGCTCAGGGCCTTGGGCGGCGGGGTCAGCAGGTAGGCGTAGGCCTGGTGATGGGAGCGCCCCACACGGCCGCGCAGCTGGTGCAATTGCGCCAGCCCGAAATGGTCGGCGCGCTCGATGATAATGGTATTGGCATTGGCGATATCAATACCGGTCTCAATAATGGTGGTGCAGACCAGGACATTGAAGCGCTGGTGATGGAAATCATTCATCACCCGCTCCAGATCCCGTTCCCGCATCTGGCCGTGGCCGATGGCGATACGTGCTTCCGGCACCAGTTCCTGCAGGCGATGGGTGGCTTTTTCAATATTTTCTACATCGTTGTACAGATAATAAACCTGCCCGCCGCGCAGCACTTCGCGCAGGATAGCCTCGCGCACCACCAGGCTGTCGTATTCGCGCACAAAGGTTTTTACCGCCAGCCGGCGGGCGGGCGGCGTGGCGATGATGGACAGATCGCGCATACCGCTCATGGCCATATTCAGGGTACGCGGGATGGGCGTGGCGGTCAGGGTCAGGATATCCACATCGGCGCGCATCGCCTTGATGCGCTCTTTATGGCGCACCCCGAAGCGATGTTCCTCGTCGACAATCAGCAGGCCCAGATCGCGCCATTTAATCTCGTTTTGCAGCAGCTTGTGGGTCCCTATCAGGATATCCACCTTGCCGTCGGCGGTCTGCTCCAGGACCTGGGCCTGATCCCTGGCGCTGCGAAACCGGGAAATCATCTCGATGCGCACCGGCCAGTTGGCGAAACGATCGCGGAAATTATCGAAATGCTGCTGGGCGAGCAGGGTGGTCGGCACCAGCACGGCCACCTGCTTATGATTCTCAATGGCCAGGAACGCGGCGCGCATCGCCACTTCGGTTTTGCCGAACCCCACATCGCCGCACACCAGGCGGTCCATGGCCAGAGGCTGGCACATATCGCTTAACACCGCGTTAATCGCCTGTGCCTGGTCGGGCGTGGGCTCAAAGGGGAAACCCTCGCAAAACAGCTGGTAATTCTCGCGGTTTTGCCGGAAAGCAAAGCCCACCTTCGCCGCCCGTTGCGCATAGATATCCAGCAGTTCGGCCGCCACGTCGCGCACCCGTTCCGCCGCTTTCTGCCGCGCGCGCGACCAGACGTCGCCGCCGAGCTTATGCAGGGGCGCGTTCTCCTGGGCGCCGCCGGAATAGCGGCTGATCAGATGCAGCGAGGAAACCGGCACATACAGCTTATCGTGGCCGGCATAGGTCAGGATCAGGTACTCGGCCTTGATGCCGCCGGCTTCCAGGGTGGTCATGCCGCCGTAGCGGCCGACGCCGTGTTCCAGGTGCACCACCGGCTGGCCCGGATGCAATTCCGCCAGGTTGCGGATCAGGGTATCGGCATTAATGGCGCGGCGGTTATCCTGACGCCGCCTGCTTACCCTTTCCCCCAGCAGGTCCCCTTCGCATATCAGGGCGCGCCCGCGGAACTGATCGATGAAACCGCGTTCGCTGGCGCCGATAATCAGGTAGTTGCCGGGGCCTTGGGCATCATCGAGCCGGGCGATTAATTTGGGGTTGATCTTGATGCGCGCCAGCAGTTCCTGCAGCGTTTCGCGCCGTCCCTCGCTTTCCACCGAAAAAATCACGCAGCCGTCGAACTGCTCGCAGAACCGGCGTAATTTATCCATCGGCGCTTTGTTTTGCGCCTCCACCGCCAGGTCCGGCAGCGGCTGATATTCCATATTGATATTGGCGGCTTTCGCGTCCAGCCGCTCGCCGATCAACTGTACCCGCGGCCAGTTTTTCAGCTCGCTGAACAGCCCGTCGACCCGTAGCCACAGCATTTCGGGCGCCACCAACGGCCGCATCGGGTCCACCCGGCGGTTTTCATAACGCGCCACGGCATCCGCCCAGAACCGCCCGGCCCCGGCTTCCAGATCGCCGGTATTGACCAGCAGGGTATTGGCGGGCAGGTAGCTGAACAATGCCGGCAGCGGTTCGCTGAAAAACAGGGGTTGCCAATATTCGATGCCCGGAGGCAAGGTGCCCTTGCTCACCTGCTGGTAGATATGCTCGGCGTCGCGCCGGACCTCGAACTGTTCGCGCCATTGGCTGCGGAACAGCTCAATGGCCGTTTTGTCGGTGGGAAACTCATGGGCCGGCAACAGGTTTATCTGATCCACTTCGTGCAGGGTGCGCTGGCTGTCGACATCAAAAATGCGCAGGCTGTCGATTTCATCATCGAAAAAATCGATCCGGTACGGTTCTTCGCTGCCCATGGGATAAAGATCGAGCAGGGCGCCGCGCGTGGCGTACTCTCCGTGCTCCATGACCTGATCCACGCTGCGGTAGCCGGCCTGCTCCAGCTGCGCGCGCAGCTTGTCCCTGGAGAGGCGCTGGCCTTTTTTCATCACCAGCGCGTGGCCGTGCAGGAATGAATGGGGGCATATCCGTTGCATAAGGGTATTGATCGGCAGGATAATGACCCCGCGATCCATGGCCGGCAGTTGATATAATGTCGACAATCGATCGGATATGATTTCCTGGTGCGGGGAAAAATTGTCGTAAGGCAGGGTTTCCCAGTCGGGCAGGGTGATCACCGGATGGCGCGTAAACTGCCGGATTTCGTCGTGCAGGCGCAGGGCGTTTTGCATATCCGGCGCCACCAGCATCACGGGACCGGGGTAGCGATCGACAATGGCGGCGCATTCGACGGCGCAGGCGGCGCCGGTGAGTTGACCCAATAAACGTTGTTCACCGGGTTTAGTGGGTAAGGTATAACGATATTGTTCGGACATAAACAGTGGTCAGATCTCTTCTCTTGCGCCGGGGCCAATACGATATGGACTATGGCGAAACGTGCGTGCATTGAGCATGATGGCTTATGTTAGGCAGCCTAACAAGAATAAAAGCCGGCGGTAGCGGCGGTTAGTAGTTCCATAATAGGGTACGACCCTTTATTATCCTTGATCACTTTGCTTTGGCAACCGGCATCCAAACGGAATTCAATGTATCAACCTGTCGCATTATATATTGGCCTGCGCTACATGCGCGGGCGGGCATCAGACCGCTTCGGGCGCTTTGTCTCCTGGCTATCCACCATCGGCATTACCCTCGGCGTCATGGCGCTGGTCACCGTATTATCGGTGATGAACGGCTTCGAGCGCGAGCTGGAAGGTAACATTCTCGGCGTCATGCCCCAGGCATTGATTACCACCCCCGGCGGCTCGCTTGATCCTAAACGCATTCCGCCCTCGGCGCTAGGTGCGCTTAAGGGCGTCAGCCGTATCGTGCCGCTGACCACCGGCGACGTGGTGCTGCAAAGCGCGCGCAGCGTAGCCGTCGGGGTCATGCTGGGCGTCAATCCGCAGGATCCCGAACCGCTGGCCCGCTACCTGGTTAACATCCATATGGATGCGCTCCAGCCCGGGAGTTACCAGGTTATCCTCGGCGAACAGCTGGCGGGACAACTCGGCGTGAAACGCGGCGATCAGCTGCGGTTAATGGTGCCAGGCTCAAGCCAGTTTACGCCGATGGGCCGCATTCCCAGCCAACGCCTGTTTACCGTGGCCGGCACCTTTGCCGCCAACAGCGAGGTGGACCAATACCAGCTGTTGACCAACCAGCAGGACGCCTCGCGCCTGATGCGCTACCCGGCCGGCAATATCACCGGCTGGCGCCTGTGGCTGCAAAAGCCCCTGGACGTCGAGGCGGTCAGCCGCCAGCGGCTTCCCGAAGGCACCCAATGGAAGGACTGGCGCGAGCGCAAAGGCGAGCTGTTCCAGGCGGTGCGCATGGAAAAGAACATGATGGGCCTGCTGCTGAGCCTGATAGTGGCGGTGGCGGCGTTCAACATTATCACCTCGCTCGGCCTGCTGGTGATGGAAAAACAGGGTGAGGTGGCCATTCTGCAGACCCTCGGCCTGACCCGGCGCCAGGTGATGCTGGTGTTTATGGTGCAGGGCGCCGGCGCCGGCATTATCGGCGCCCTTCTGGGCACCGGCCTGGGCGTGCTGCTGGCCAGCCAACTGAATAATTTAATGCCGGTGATCGGCGCTTTCCTCGATGGCGCGGAGCTGCCGGTCGATATCGACTCACTGCAGGTTGCCACCATCGCCGTGCTGGCGATGGTCGTGGCGCTACTGTCCACGCTTTATCCTTCCTGGCGCGCGGCCGCCGTTCATCCCGCTGAGGCTTTACGTTATGAATAATGCTCCTTTGTTGCAGTGTAACAATTTGAGTAAGCGTTACCAGGAAGGCAAGTTGTTTACCGATGTACTGCGCGACGTGTCCTTTTCGATGCTGCCGGGCGAGATGATGGCCATCGTCGGCAGTTCGGGCTCGGGTAAAAGTACCCTGCTGCATTTGCTCGGCGGCCTGGACGAGCCGACCTCCGGCGAGGTGATTTTTGAAGGCCAGCAGCTGACGGCCTTATCCTCCCAGGCGCGCGCGGAGATCCGTAACCGCCGGCTGGGGTTTATCTATCAGTTCCATCATTTGCTGCCGGATTTCACCGCGCTGGAAAATGTCGCCATGCCGCTGCTTATCGGCGGCACCACGCCGCAGCAGGCAAAGGCTACCGCGCGGGAAATGCTGGCGTCGGTCGGGCTGGATAAACGCGGCCATCACCGTCCTGCCGAGTTATCCGGCGGCGAGCGGCAGCGGGTGGCGATAGCGCGCGCCCTGGTCAACCATCCGGCGCTGGTACTGGCCGACGAGCCTACCGGCAACCTGGATCAGCGCACCGCCGACAGTATTTTTGAACTGCTCGGCGAACTGAATATGCGCCAGGGCACCGCGTTTTTAGTCGTCACCCACGATCTTCACCTGGCGCGGCGCCTGAACCGTCAGTTGGAAATGCGCGACGGCCAGCTGCGGCGGGACGGCGACCTGCTGGGAGCGCAGGAATGAGGGGATTTCCGCTTTCGTTGCAAATTGCGCTGCGTTTTAGCCGCGGCCGGCGTCGCGGCGGCATGGTGTCGCTGATTTCGATTATCTCCACCGTCGGCATCGCGCTCGGCGTGGCGGTACTGATTATCGGCCTGAGCGCCATGAACGGCTTTGAGCGCGAATTGAATAACCGTATTTTAGCGGTAGTGCCGCATGGCGAAATCGAGCCGGTTAACCCGCCTTTTACCGACTGGCCGGCGATATTAACCCGGATTGAAAAAGTGCCGGGCATCGCCGCGGCGGCGCCCTACATCACTTTCACCGGCCTGGTGGAGCGGGGTGTTAAGCTCAAGGCCATCCAGATCAAAGGCGTCGACCCGCGGCAAGAGTCCAACCTGAGCGCGCTGCCGCGCTATGTCCAGGATAATGCCTGGCAGGCGTTCAGTGCCGGTAAGCAGCAGATCATTATCGGCCAGGGGGTGGCGCAAGCCCTGGATGTCAAGCAGGGCGACTGGCTGACCGTGATGATCCCCAACAGCGATCCGCAAATGAAACTGCTGGAGCCAAAGCGTATCCGCCTGCAGGTGAGCGGTATCCTGGCGCTCAGCGGCCAGCTGGATCACAGCTTTGCCATGGTGCCGCTGGCGGATGCCCAGCAGTACCTGGATAAAGGCCAGGACGTCAGCGGCATCGCCATTAAGGTGAATAATCCCTTCATCGCCAATAAGCTGGTGCGGGACGCGGGCGAGGTGACGAAAACGTATGTGTATATCCGCAGCTGGATGGGCACCTACGGTTATATGTACCGGGATATCCAGATGATCCGCGCCATCATGTACCTGGCCATGGTGCTGGTGATTGGCGTGGCGTGCTTTAACATCGTTTCCACGCTGGTGATGGCGGTTAAGGATAAAAGCACCGATATTGCGATATTGCGTACCCTGGGCGCCAAAGACCGCTTAACCCGTGCTATTTTTATTTGGTATGGCCTGCTTGCCGGCCTTACGGGCAGCCTGAGCGGCGTGGTGGCCGGCGTGCTGGTGGCGCTTAACCTCACGGATGTGATTAAAGGGATCGAACGTTTGCTGGGGCATAATTTATTATCCGGTGATATTTATTATATCGATTTCCTGCCAACCGAACTGCATTGGCTTGACGTGGCGATCGTGCTGGGCACGGCGCTGCTGCTTAGCCTGCTGGCCAGTTGGTATCCGGCGCGGCGGGCCAGCCGTATCGACCCGGCAAGAGTGCTCAGCGGTTTATAAACGCCTTGCGGCCTATCCGTGCCATGCATTAAGGAATCAGCAGCATGCGTATTCATCGCCGGTTAATCCGGTTTCGTAAAAGTAAACGGCTCAGGCAGCAGCGATTGCGCTCACGTATTTTTCACCGTGACACCATGGCGGTAACCAAGATGAAAAAACCTTTTGTAGTGGTGCTTACCGGCGCCGGGATCTCGGCTGAATCGGGTATTCGTACTTTTCGCGCCGCCGATGGCCTGTGGGAAGAGCATCGGGTCGAGGATGTCGCCACTCCTGAGGGCTTCCAGCGTAACCCGCAGCTGGTGCAGGCGTTTTATAACGCCCGCCGCCGCCAGCTGCAGCAGCCGGAAATCAAGCCCAACGCCGCCCACGTGGCGCTGGCGGAGCTGGAGCAGATGCTGGGCGATAATTTTCTTTTGGTCACGCAGAATATCGATAACCTGCACGAACGGGCCGGCAGCCGGCGCGTGATCCATATGCATGGCGAACTGCTCAAGGTGCGCTGCGTCAGCAGCGGCCAGATTATCGAGTGGACCGACGATATTACGGAAACCGACCGTTGTCATTGCTGCCAATTCCCGGCGGTGCTGCGTCCGCACGTGGTCTGGTTTGGCGAAATGCCGCTGGGCATGGATGCCATATACGACGCCCTTGGCAAAGCGGATTATTTCCTGGCGATCGGCACCTCCGGCCATGTTTATCCGGCGGCGGGGTTTGTCCATGAGGCGCGAATAAGCGGGGCCAGGACGGTGGAGCTCAACCTCGAGCCCAGCCAGGTGGAGAGCCAGTTCGAGGAGCGGATTTACGGTCCGGCGAGCGAATGTGTGCCGGCATATGTGGCGCGGTTTATTGAGGGCTTTGTGGAGCAGCGGGGATAAATCGGAACGCTGTGGCGCGTTGAGGAGAATTGCCGCTGCCAGGGATTGGGACGCGCGGCGAGGGTAAGGTTTGCTTTGGGCTTGGTCGGGATCTGGTCGTTCGGCGAGGGTTTCGCTTGCCATGACTGCGCCAAGGGCAAAACCTGTCCCGCGTTACAATGCTTATTGAAGCGCCCGGTCTGAGGTTTTATTCGTATCGGTTTTCTCGATGGCGCCAGGATTAAACGCCATTTCATTACAAAAAAGCGATATATTACGACGGCAATATTACTGTCGCCTACGGTGAAAAATTATAAAAAGCCTATTAATTAAAATATAATGCTTAATTAAAATGGTCCCAGAAGACTCTCCTACATCAATAACTGCGAGCCGCACCATTGCCTGTCCTGCGCATTATCTCATCCAGCCTGCGCAATCAATTATTGACATTCCTCACATTTTCTTTACAAACCCATAATGTTTTATTGCTTATATATCAATAGGTAAAGCATTATTTTTTAAATTGTGAAGATAAATTGTTGGATATTAATTAATTTCATGTTACAAAAATTTATGATTCGTTTGGCTCGTTTGTTTTTTTTTACTATAGGAATATCTGGAGATAAAAATGAAAAAGGCTGCTTTTGGCTTGATGATGGTACTCGCGCTTACAGCTTGCTCGGGTGGAATGATGGGAGGGGAAGATAAGTTCAGCACATCTTACGTTGAGTCTCATATTATCAAGGGTAAAACCACGCAACAGCAAGTTCAAAGTTTGTATGGCGTACCGGATTCAAATGAGAAATCATCCAATGGCGTCACCTGGGTTTATCATAAAAACGGCGCGCTAAGCGATGCATCCAGTTTAACCGGTTTTATTCCTGGTACCGGCGCGATTTCCAGTGCCCTAGGATTGGCTGGTACAGCCAGCTCAGCCTCTTCTCAAGCTAACAAGGTATCAGGGAAAATGAGCGGCAATACTGAAATCCATGGCAATCGTTTCTATGTCACCTTTGATAATAATAATATTGTGGACTACTGGAGTCTAAATTAACTGTTATATCAGTGGGTAAATACGTGCAGGCGGTGCGAAAGTCTGGTCATGCAAGACAGTATTTCCACAGACTTGCCTAAGGTCATCAATCTGATTTTATTTTTGATGTTGATGTTGATGTTGATGTTGACCTTGACCTTGACCTTGACCTTGACCTTGACCTTGACCTTGACCCGGCATCAAGCGCGCTGACGGCAGGGCGGACGACCGGACGAGCCGCAGGGAGGCGGCGAGAGCACGGTTCGCGCCGGGAGCGCGTACCGTGCGGTCCCAGGGGCGGCAGCCGGGACGGAAGGCACCGCGCAGCGGCGCGCGATCTGCCGGAAGCCCGGGATTCGAAAGGGCCGGGGCGACTGCCGGCCCTTCGTCGATTGCCCGCACGGGCCGACATACGCCGCCCCGCTGACGGCAAGCGAAACCTCCCCCAGCCAACACACGCCACCCCGCTGACGGCAAGCAAAACCTCCCCCAGCCAACACACGCCATCCCGCTGACGGCAAGCAAAACCTCCCCCAGCCAACACACGCCACCCCGCTGACGGCAAGCGCAACCTCCCCCAGCCAACACACGCCACCCCGCTGACGGCAAGCAAAACCTCCCCCAGCCAACATACGCCGCCCCGCTGACGGCAAGCGCAACATCCCCCAGCCAACATACGCCACCCCGCTGACGGTAAGCGCAACATCTCCCAGCCAACATACGCCGCCCCGCTGACGGCAAGCGCAACCGCCGATCCCAGCCTACACACTATATGCCCCCCGCAGGCTGCCAATGGCATTCTCCGGCAACACCCCTTTCCCGCTAGGATATAAAATCATGCTTCAGGTCAAACCCCGCCGGTTTAGGTTCTGCCGGCAAACGGAATACGCTATGCTTAGGCAATTATGCTTTTTTGCAGGTCAAAACCATGAAAACTGACCTGACACAATATTTGCAAAATCATCGCTACCCATAATAGGTGCCAGTGATGCGACAGGCGGAAAAAATGGACAAATTACTCGATCGTTTTCTACATTACGTTTCCATCGATACCCAATCAAAACCGGGGGTTAAACAAGTCCCCAGCACCGAAGGGCAATGGAAACTGGCTCATGTGCTGCAGGAAGAGCTGTCCGCCCTGGGATTTGAACAGGTGACATTAAGCGATCATGGCTGCCTGATGGCGACGTTGCCTGCCAATGTCGCCTGGCCGGTGCCGGTTATCGGCTTTATTTCCCATATGGACACCGCCCCGGATTTTACCGGCAAACATGTCAATCCGCAGATCGTCGAGAATTATCGCGGTGGTGATATCGCCTTGGGCAACGGTGATGAAATACTCTCGCCGGTAATGTTTCCTGTTTTGCATCAGCTGATGGGCCATACCCTGATCACTACCGACGGCAAAACGTTGCTTGGGGCCGACGATAAGGCAGGCATAGCGGAAATCATTACCGCTATGGTGCGCATCAAGGAGAAACAGCTGCCCCATGGCGATATCCGTATCGGCTTTACCCCCGATGAGGAAGTCGGCAAAGGCGCGCAGTTTTTTGATGTCGAGCGTTTTGGCGCCCAGTGGGCCTACACCATGGACGGCGGCGGCATCGGTGAGCTGGAATATGAAAACTTCAACGCCGCGTCGGTGCTGGTAAAAATTGTCGGTAACAACGTGCATCCCGGCACCGCCAAAGGGGTAATGGTGAATGCCTTGACGCTGGCCACGCGCTTTCACCAGCGCATGCCCGCCGACGAAACGCCCGAGGCTACTGAAGGCTACGCAGGTTTTTATCACCTGAACAGTATGAAAGGCAGCGTCGACCGGGCGGAAATGCATTATATCGTGCGTGATTTCGACCGTCAGCGTTTTGAAGACCGCAAGCAGTTTATGATCACCACCGCCGAAGAACTGGGGAAGGGGCTACACCCGGATTGCTATATCGAACTGACTATTGAAGACAGTTATTACAATATGCATGAGCAGGTGGCGCAGCATCCGCATATCATCGAGCTGGCGCAGCAGGCCCTGCGCGAGTGCGGTCTGGAACCGATAATGAAACCGATCCGCGGCGGCACCGACGGCGCTCAGCTGTCGTTTCGCGGGCTGCCGTGTCCGAATTTATTTACCGGCGGGTATAACTACCATGGCAAACATGAATTTGCCTCGCAGGACGGCATGGAAAAAGCGGTGCGGGTGATTATGCGCATCGCCGAGCTGACCGCGTTGCGCGCGAAAGGCCTGCCGCATAAGGCATAACGAAAAAGCCCGGTGGAAACCGGGCCTGGTGTACGTCGGCTTGCAGCGGGTTTGACAGCAGCAACCCCCGCTACGGCGCTTCAATCCCTCGTTTTAGTTCTTGAAATACCAATAGCCGCTATTGATCAGCGCCGTCAGCAATGCCAGGAACGAAGGATCGTCCAGCGCCGCGCCAAACTGCGCGCCGCTAATGACATAAGCGCCGGCCAATACGGCCAGCGCCTGTTTATGCTGGGTGACAATCTGTTCGCCGTTGACATAACACTCTTCGCCAACTTTTAATACGCGCAGGCCGCCGAGACGGTGCAATTGGTCGCCCTGTTGCAGCAGATCGTATATTTCGCCGGCCTGGTAAGGCGGTTCCGGCGGGGCGATATCCAGCTCATGGCGCGACTGGGAAATAAACTCGCCAAACCAATGATTAAATCTGTCCGGCTGCTGAACCAGATCCATCATCATGGCGCGCAGCGCATCGATCTCCTCCGGCAGAACGGCGGACGGGTCGGCGCGCGGTGTCAGGGTGGGATCGCTATAGCGTTGGCTGCCCAGTTCCTGCGCCAGGACATAATCGGCAAAACCGCTGACCAGCTCACGGCCGCTGGGGGCGCGAAAGCCTACCGAATAGTTAAGCGCATTTTCCAGCGAATACCCTTCGTGCGGATAACCGGGCGGAATATACAGCATGTCGCCCGGCTCCATTTCTTCATCAATAATGGCGTCGAAAGGTTCTACCTGCAGCAGATCCGGATGTGGGCTGTGCTGTTTCAGCGCCTTTTTATCGCCAACCCGCCAGTGACGACGGCCCTGTCCCTGGATAATAAACACGTCGTACTGATCAAAATGAGGGCCGACGCCGCCACCGGGCACGGCGAAAGAGATCATCAGATCATCGATCCGCCAATCGGGCAATTGGCGGAAAGGGCGCATCAGCGCGGCGGAAGGTTCATGCCAATGGTCGACGGCCTGGACCAGCAGGGACCAGTTGGTCTCGCTCAGTTTATCAAAACTCTCAAAAGGCCCATGGCTGACCTGCCAGCGCCCGTCCTCATGGCTGACCAGGCGGCTGTCGACCTCGGTTTCCATTGCCAGGCCCGCCAGTTCATCCGGCGTTAAGGGATCGATAAAATTCTTGAAAGCGCGTTTAATGATGACCGGCCGCTTTTGCCAGTAGCGCTGTAAAAAGTCATTCCAGTCAAGATCGAGTTGATAATCCATAGCCTATTCCACCGTGAGGGACCCTGTCTGGATTATAACGGAAGCCGGTAGGCTACGGGGGTTAAATTATCCGACATGCCGCAAAATACCGCTATAAAATAGGCCAAGGACGCGCTTCTTTATCAAAATATAGGCCGCTTGCGTAGATCAGTCGTCGTCCTGGTAACCCTGCTGGCGCTTGAAGATCACTTCCACCAGGGCGCCCCCCAGCGCGCTTTCGCCGACGATGATATCGCCCTCATATTGCTCCAGGATTTCCGCCGCAACCGAGAGACCCAGGCCCTGTCCCGGGCGCAGGGTATCGGCGCGCTGACCGCGCTTGAAGATCAGGGTGCGTTTAGAAGCGGGAATGCCAGGTCCGTCGTCTTCGATAAGCAGGTGCAGCTCTTTTTCGTTCGCGCGCGCGCTGATCTCGACAAATTCCAAACAATATTTACAGGCATTGTCGAGGATATTGCCCATCACCTCCATGAAGTCGTTCTTTTCGCCGATAAAGGTCAGTTCAGGGGAGATGTCCAGTGAAATGGAGACCCCCTTGCGCTGATACACTTTGTTGAGCGCCGAGCACAGGCTGTCCAACAGCGCCGGTACGGAATGCAGTTCGCGGCTGAGCACGTTATGATCGGAATGCACGCTGGCACGGTGCAGGTAATAGCCGATTTGCTGCGAGATACGACTGATTTGCTCCAGCATGATCGGTTCCACCAGCTCGATATTGGTTTCCCTCCCGGTGCGCAGGGAGCGCAGCGTCGTCTGCAGCACCGCCAGCGGCGTTTTCAGACTATGGGTGAGATCCGACAGGGTGGAGCGGTATTTTTGGTAACGCTGGCGCTCATTGTTCAGCAGAATATTCAGGTTGCGCACCAGAATGCCCAGTTCGCGCGGCGGATTTTCATCCAGCCGGTCCCGTTCGCCGCCCTCCAGTTCGCGGACCTGCTGCACCAGGTCCTTGATCGGGCGCAGGCTCCAATGCGCCGCCAGCCACAGCAGCGGCACCACCAGCAGCAGGTTGGCCAGCAACACATAGCTGAACCACTCCCAGACCAGGTCGGTGCGCTGCAGTTCATGGGGAATGGTATCCACCACCACGATGGTCAGCGGGGGCAGCCGCCCGGTCGCCGGGTAACGATTCACCGCCACCGAGTGCGTCAGCGCGTTGCTGTCGCTGCTGTCGAAATCTTTCAGTTTGTCCTGCGCGGTGGGATTGTCGCCCAGCACCGCGCTGCTGGTGCGGGTATCGGTATCCAGCTCGAAATAGCCGGTTTTTGCCAGCCACTCGGGTTTCAGCCGTGTTTCCAGGGCCGGCACATAGCGCTGGCGCCAAAGGATTTGGCCTTTATCGTCATAGATGAGCACCAGGGCGGCAAAGTTAATGTCGATGTTGGGGGGAACGGCGATAGTCAGCTGGTTGTCTTTCCACTGCGCCAGGCTGAAGAACAGATTGCTTTCACCGCGCAGAAGGCGAAACGAGGTTTTGTCAAAGCTGACGCTGTAGCCGATGACCGCCACCATGCCGTAGCATAAGGAAAGCGCCAGAACCACGCAGGCGGTAGCCAGCAGGAATCTGACGCGAAGCGAGAAGGGCTTCTTATGTTGATAAGGGAAGTGGGCCATAGATCTTAATTAACATCAAAACGATAACCCTGCCCACGAACCGTTGTGATCACTTCATACGGATAATCGGCCTGCATTTTTTTTCGCAATCGCCCCATCAGGACATCGATAGTGTGACTTTCGCGCAATTCCGCGTCGGGATAAAGCTGCAGCATCAGGGAGTCCTTGCTGACTACTTTGCCGGCGTTGCGGATAAGCGTCTCGATGATGGTGTATTCAAACGCGGTCAATTTGATATGTTCGTTATTGATCATCAGTTCGCGGCGCGACAGATCAATCTGGAACGGCGGCAGGGTAATGACCTGCGAAGCCAGTCCGCTGTTACGGCGCATCAAGGCCTGCATGCGCGCCACCACTTCTTCCAGATGGAAAGGCTTGGTCACATAATCGTCCGCGCCCGCTTCCAGCACGGTGACTTTATCTTGCCAGCCCTCGCGCGCGGTGAGTACCAGAATGGGGATTTTTACCTGATGGGTGCGCCAGCGGCGTATCAGGCTCAAGCCGTCTTCATCGGGCAGGCCGAGGTCGACAATGGCGATATCAGGTGGGTGTTCATGCAAAAAATAATCCGCCTCTCTGGCATCGGCGGCGGCATCGACCTGATGACCCATTTCACGCATTTGTACTGTCAGGTGATGTCGAAGAAGAGAATTATCTTCTATAACCAGAACTCGCATCGCAACTCCTAAGTTAAAGCACCAGTAACGAGCCTGAATCACCCGTCTCTGCCAATCTGTAAAAACAATCCCCTGGGCTGATGGACGTCTTTTGGGAGAGTATCCCAGAGGATGGCTAAACTTATGTTCAACGGAGCTTTAACCGGAGCGTTCGCTAGGGCATTTCACACGCCGGGCATTATTTCAGCTCATCGACCATGGCAACGGCGCGTCCGATATAGTTGGCCGGCGTCAGCGTCTTCAGCCGGGTCTTTTCCTCTTCCGGCAGCGGCAGGCCGTCGATAAAGGCCTGGATGCCGGCGGCGTCAACGCGTTTGCCCCGCGTTAACTCCTTAAGTTTTTCGTAGGGTTTTTCAATGCCATAGCGGCGCATCACCGTTTGGATCGGCTCCGCCAGCACTTCCCAGTTCTGATCCAGCTCCGCCAGCAAACGATCGCCGTTGACTTCAAGTTTGCCGACGCCCTTGAGCGTGGACTGGTAGGCGATTAAGGCATAACCGATGCCGACGCCCAGGTTACGCAGCACCGTGGAGTCGGTCAGGTCGCGCTGCCAGCGTGAAATCGGCAGTTTGCCCGCCAGATGGCCCATGATGGCGTTAGCCATCCCCAGATTACCTTCGGAGTTCTCAAAATCGATCGGATTCACCTTGTGCGGCATGGTGGAAGAGCCGATTTCACCGGCCACGGTGCGCTGTTTAAAGTGGTTCAGGGCAATATAACCCCAGATATCGCGGTCGAAATCAATCAGGATGGTATTAAACCGCGCCATGCAGTCGAACAGTTCGGCTATATAGTCATGAGGCTCGATCTGGGTGGTATAGGGATTCCAGTGAATACCCAGCGAGGTGACGAATTCCTCACTGAACCGGTGCCAGTCCACCTGCGGATACGCCACGATATGGGCATTGTAGTTGCCCACGGCGCCGTTGATTTTACCGAGGATTTCCACCTGCGACAACTGCCGGTACTGACGCTCCATACGATAAGCCACGTTCGCCATTTCCTTGCCGACCGTGGACGGGGTGGCGGGCTGTCCGTGAGTACGCGACAACAACGGAATATCCCGGTACAAATGCGCCAGCGCCTTGATGCCGTCGATGATTTTACGCCAATAGGGCAGGATCACGTCCCGGCGGGCGGTTTGCAGCATCAGCGCATGCGACAGGTTGTTGATGTCTTCCGACGTGCAGGCGAAATGGATAAATTCGCTGACCGCGTGCAACGCCGGTACCGACGCCACCCGTTCCTTGAGGAAATACTCCACCGCCTTCACATCGTGATTCGTGGTGCGTTCGATGGTTTTGATGCGCGCGGCATCCTGTTCGCTGAAGTTGGCGGCCAAATCATCAAGGTAAGCGATTGCGTGGTTGTCAAATGCCGGGACTTCGCTGATATCGGCGCATGCCGCCAGTTTTTGCAGCCAGCGCACTTCCACCTGGACGCGGAATTTCAGCAAGCCATATTCACTGAAAATAGCGCGCAAGGCGTCGACTTTGTCGCCGTAGCGGCCGTCAACGGGGGAAACGGCGGTCAGTGAGGATAATTCCATCGATTGCGACTCCTGGGATAAGATTTCAACATTGTGCAAGGATTTGCCGGGCCTGTTCAAACAGGCGATTGCGGGCGAACATCAGTTGCAAACGGCCGCCGCCCACCTGTTGCCACAGCACGGCGGAACGAATGCCGGCCAGTAACGCTGCGCGCACCTTGGCCTGTACCTGCAGGTTCTGCAGCATGGCCGGGGCGCCGGTCACCTGGATACGTGGACCCAGCGGGCTGATGACGTCGACATAAATTGACGCCATGGCGCTTATCAGGGTCTCTGACATTAATTCGAAATGAGACAGCTGGCGGTCAAGCTGGCCGATGCGCTTCGCCAGTTCGTCCAGGGCGCCTTTATTGGCATGCAGTTTACGCTCCAGCACCATCAGGCTCAGGGTATAACGCGTTATCTCCGCTCCCACGCCTTCGCGCGAGGCGTTAAGCATGCCCGCCATGGCTTCCAGCCCGGGCTTGAGATTCGCCGGCCGGTCGCCGTATACCCTAAGCGTCGTGGGCGGGTTAAGATCAAGCAGGCTGCGCAGCGAGACTTCGAGCGCGTCGTCGTCGCACACGCCCTTATTGGCCAATTGCCGGACTAATAACGCGCTTTGGCAGATCCCGGCCAATGCCAGCGTAATATCATAATAATTCTTAGCCAAGGTTACTCCTGTACACTTCCCTGATGATGCGGCGGCGTTTAATCACGCATGGGGGCATTCAGCCGCCGGCCGGACTTATCCCGGCGATAAAATGGTTGTCGTGTCTTTGCCGCCGATCATGCCACAAATCGCGTGGTAAACCCAGATCAGGATCACTCCTGCAGCGGCAACCGGGCCTCGATAACGCCGCCGCCCAGGCACAGTTCACCCAGATAGAACACCGCCGACTGTCCGGGCGTGACCGCGGCCACCGGCGCGTCGAACAGCACGTTGATCCGCCCGTCCGCCAGCGGCTCGACCAGGCAGGGCACATCCTGCTGGCGGTAGCGGGTTTTCACCACGCAGCGCAGGGGACCGGCCAGGGGCCGCCTGTCCACCCAGTTCAGTTGCCCGGCGACCAGGCCCACCGACATCAGCCGCGGATGCTCATGGCCTTGGGCCACCACCAGGATGTTATCATCCATCAGCTTGTCCACCACATACCAGGGCTCGTCATTGCCGTCACGGGTGCCGCCGATGCCCAGCCCCTTACGCTGGCCCAGGGTGTGGTACATCAGCCCCTGGTGCTCGCCGACCCGCTGTCCGTCCACCGTCAGGATCGGGCCGGGCTGGGCCGGCAGGTAGCGGCCGAGAAATTCGCGGAACCGGCGCTCGCCGATAAAGCAGATGCCGGTGGAATCTTTCTTGGCCGCGGTGATAAGTCCCAGCTCCGCGGCGATGCGCCTGACCTCCGGCTTGGCCAGTTCGCCCACCGGGAACAGGCACTGCGCCAGTTGGCTGTGGCCGAGGGTATATAAAAAATAACTCTGGTCTTTATTGTCGTCGAGACCGCGCAGCAGCTGGCTTTTACCCGCCTCATCCCGGCGGCGCACATAGTGGCCGGTGGCGATGAAATCAGCGCCCAGGTCCTCGGCGGCGAACTCCAGGAAGGCTTTGAACTTAATTTCTTTATTGCACAGCACATCGGGATTGGGCGTGCGCCCGGCCTTATATTCGGCCAGGAACAGTTCAAACACGTTATCCCAGTATTCGGCGGCGAAGTTCACCGTGTGCAGGGGAATGGACAATTTATCGCAGACCGCCTGCGCATCGGCCAGATCGCTTGCCGCGGTGCAGTATTCCTCATTGTCGTCCTCCTCCCAGTTTTTCATAAACAGTCCCTCCACCTGATAACCCTGCTGTTGCAACAGGTAGGCGGAAACGGAGGAATCAACACCGCCGGACATACCGACGATCACTTTAAGCTGACTGTTTTCTGACATGGGATTCTCACAAACGGGCGCGCGCGCCTTGATGTCACATTGCGCGCTGATGATACGAGGGGGCGGATTTTACCACGCCAGGCACCCCGCGCGCCACCGCGCCGGGGTGACGGAAAGAGCGTTAGAGCGCGAAGGGCCATTGAAACGCGGCGAGCATCTCCAGCGGATAGCGTTTATCCTGTTGATAGCACAGGATGCTTTGCGCCACCAGCGGCGAGCGCAGCAAATCCGAGGCCAGGATTTCATCCGCCGGCAGCCACAGGCAACGATCGATATCGTCGTCTTGGGGAATGGCGGTCATGCGCTCTGGTAAATCAATGGCGAATAAAAAGCGCAGAAACGGTGTCTTATCGGGCGCGATCCATTGATGGATGCGCAGCAGGGCCTGGGGCTGGGCGTGGATGCCCGCTTCCTCGTACAATTCGCGCCGCGCGGCCTGGATGATGGTTTCGTCCGCCTCCAGATGGCCCGCCGGCTGGTTCCAGCGGGGATTGCCATGAATGGTTTCCTCGACGATAAGGAAATGATTTTCCGCCTGGACTACACAGGCAACGGTGACATGCGGCTTGAACATGCGCGCTCCTTAACGCTTGCGGATTGCGGGATGCCCTGGTCGGGCATCCGTGATGGTACTTTTGCTTACAACTGCACTTCGCGCCATTCGCCCGGCGCCAGGTCCGCCAGGGTCTGATCCGCCATTTGATAGCGGATAAGCCGCAGGGTAGGGTGGCCGATATGGGCGGTCATGCGCCGGACCTGACGGTTACGGCCTTCATATAAAGTGATTTTAAGCCAGCAGGTAGGGATGGCCTTGCGCTCGCGGATAGGCGGCGTGCGCGCCCAGAGCCAGGCCGGCTCCTTCACGCGCTGCGCGCCGGCGGGCAGCGTGGGGCCATCGCTTAAGGTGACGCCGGTACGCAAAAGTTTTAACGCGGCGTCTTCCGGCTCGCCCTCCACCTGCACGTAATAAATCTTAGCCGTTTTTTCCGCCGGCTGCGTCAGCCGGGTCTTTAATTTGGCGTCGTTGGTCAGGATCATCAGTCCTTCGCTGTCGCGATCCAGGCGCCCGGCGGCGTAGATATCCGGTACCGGGATATAGTGTTTCAGCGTCAGGCGTCCGGCGTCGTCGGTAAACTGCGGCAGGACGTCGTAAGGTTTGTTGAATAAAATGACGCGCCTTGGCCCCCGCATCGGGGCGGGAGGACGGCGCGGACTGAATCGGGAAAGGCTATTATTTTTGATAAAAAGCTCGCCATAAGTGTGGGGTGGAGGGGATTGGCGGCATTATACTGCAAAACGGCCAGAATGCGGTTAGCTTTGGCGGGGCTAGCGAATGTCAATCTTATGCATCCCCTCAACGCCCAGCAACTGGCGATAGACTTCCACCGGTTTATAGCGGGTGCGCATCATGACTTCCAGCGTCATTTTGCAGTCTTTGGCGTCGTTCTCGTTACGTACTACCGACGACCGCACCACACGGATATGCAGTTTTCTCAAGGCCTGCATGGCGAGTTCAATGCTGGCGGGGGACAGCGACAGCATGATCATATAGCGCCGCCCGATAAGCCGGTTGCTTAATTGGCGAATGCCCTCGAGCACCAACAGCGTCATCAGGGTGCCGAAAATGCCGATGGCGTACATGCCGCTGCCGACAATCAGTCCGATGGCGGCGGTGACCCATAGCCCGGCCGCCGTGGTCAGGCCGCGGACGAACTGCTTATTGAGCATAATGGTGCCGGCGCCGAGAAATCCGATGCCGCTCACCACCTGGGCGGAGATCCGGCTAGGGTCGAGGGTGATATTATGGCTGTCCGCCAGAAGGTCGGCAAAACCGTATTTGGAGACAATCATAAACATCGCGCTGCCGATACATACCAGGATATGGGTACGCAACCCCGCCTCCTTGGCCCGAAGCTGGCGTTCCACCCCGATCAATGCGCCTAACCCGCCGGCCAGGGCGATACGCAGCAATAATTCGGTATCCATGTTATCTCCTTAAACATTGATATTGCACACCCGTCAATTTTATGCGGATACAGGCTAAGTATCGGATTTACCGGCGGGTTCATCAATAAAGGAATATGTTGAAATTTGTTACCAAACCGCTTGCGGCGGTCAGGGGCGTTCTCGGCGGGAAATGGGACACGGCCTTGTCATTAATATAATGCCGATTATAAATACCATTGTAATATTCAAACCATCTGTGAGCCAATGTATCTTATTAAGGTAAATATTTGTCAACGCTGTATAACGCTGGCATGAACCCTTCTCGGTGAGAATGGGCATAAATTTAAAATATGATGATTTTCAATAGTAAAAAAAGGAGAGGCCCGCTTGGGTGTAAATTAAAGGGGAAAAGGAGACGTATAAACTTTGTTAATATATGGCCACCGTTAAATTAAGTTACATTCACCCGATATCAGTGGACGCCGTCCTGGCCTACTCTTACTTTTATCGCTATACCGTTCCGTTCTGGTGTAACGCTGTTATTACCAAGCCTCGATGATCGCACCGCGCCGGCACCAGAAAACGGCGCGGGGGTCGATGATCCCGTCTCACTGAGGACCTGATTATGAAACTATTACCCTATCTATTTACCGCCATCGTCGCCGGTATCTCTTTTTCCAGTCAGGCGACGCAGGAAATCAACCAGCAGCAGGCGGCCGGGCATCAAAGCATCGGCACGGTGTCAGTGTCCGGGCTGGCCGGCTCCACCGACGACGCGGTGCACGCGCTGCGGCAAAAGGCCAGGGAGGAAAATGCCCCTTACTACCGTATTATCGGCGTGGATAACCCGGGTGATTCCAGCACGTGGTCGGGCGATGCCGAATTGTATCGCTGAATATTTCGTGACGACGCGCCCCGCGCCTGCGCGGGGATACGCGCCGGTGATCCCGGCCGGTAGACCCGCGGCAGCGTGGCTGTCCCCGGCCGGCATTATCAACACGCTTCCTGTCTTTTATATCCCGGCGTGATTTACTGCGGCGCCGCCGTCTTTTCCTGCGATCCTGGCTCCAGTACCTTTATCTGCGGGAATTCCCTTTCGGTAAATAAAATATTTTGCGTGGGTATCGCCAGCTTGATATCCATTTTTGCCAGTTCCTCCATCAGGCGAATATTGATTTCCTGCTGGATATCCATGTATTTATTATAATCGGCGCTGGCGACGATATGCACCACTTCATAGGTCAGGCGGAAATTATCGAATGACAGGAAATGCGCGCGGTCAAAACGGGTTTCCTCAATCTCTTCGATAATGCGTTTAATCATCGGCCCCACCAGGCGCAGCTTATCCGGGGGCGTGGAATAGGCCAGGCCGAAGGTGAACACGATGCGGCGTGTCTGCATGCGCTTATAGTTATGGATGGTCTGCTGCAGCAGTATGGCGTTGGCGCAGACAATCTGTTCGCCGCTCAGGCTGCGGATACGGGTGGTTTTCAGCCCGATATGCTCGATGGTGCCGGCGATATCATTGAACACCACGAAGTCGCCAATAACAAAGGGCTTGTCAAAACCGATGGCCAGCGAGGCGAACACATCGCTCAGCACGGTCTGGATCGCCAGCGCAATGGCGATGCCGCCGACGCCGAGGCTTGCCACCAGCGCGGTGATATTGACGCCCACATTGCCGAGGATGGACAGCAGCATCAGCGCCCATATCAACAAACGAATCATTACCCCCAGGATCACCATGGTCACGGTATTGCGCACCGCGCCGGGCTGATTGACCACCTTTTGCGACCAGACGTGGGCGGCGCTGTCCAGCCACAGGGCAATCTGGATGGCGAATACCAGGAACCAGCCGTGCGCCAGGGCGCTGTGCCATGTGCCGGGCAGCTCGATAAAACGCATGCTGATCAAAAACGCGGTGCATAGAATCAGCAACCGCTTGGTGTTGTCCAGCATCTCAACCGCAATTTGGTACAAGGCGCTGTGCCGCCCGGTGCTACACTGCTTCACCCGGCGACCCACCAGTTGGATCGTGCGCGAGATAATCCAGTGGATGATCAGGGTGGCGGCGATAATAATGGCGATGTTCAGCCAAAAATCGCCGGAGGTGATAAGGCGGAAAAAATTCAGGTTCCTCAACATCTCCATTCGGTGTCTCCCAAGTTGACCATCAAAAATACAAACCCATTATAAAAATTATAGTGATGACAAAGTGGCACATCATCAGCGAGGCGGCAAATGGGGGCTGGGCACGCGGTCAGCCGTACAACCGCTGATGATGTTTTTTGCGTTGCTGGTAATCCTCATCCGCGCGCAGCAGATCCCAATAGTGTTTAAATACCGCGGCGGCATCGGCTTTTTGCCTGTCAACGATGTAAGGCAGCACGGTACCGTCGGCGGCGTATTTTTTGCCGCCCTGATGATTGGCGTAACGCCGGGCGCGGGTATAGCCCATCTGGATAAATTTGCGCGCCATATCCATGCCGACAAAATCATCCTGGCGGCGGTATTGCTCGAAAAGAGCATGGATTTTTTCCGCCGATGTTCTGGCGATAGCGGCGTTTTTAAAACGCCAGTGCGGCAGAATCTCGCTTTTATAAGGCTCGACCAGCAGTACGCCCTGCTCGCCGCGGCCTACCTGATACCGTTCGGGATGGCGGCGGAAATCCGTATTGGCAAAATCCTGTTGGTAATTAAAGGGGCACATAACGTAGTACGTTTTCTGAGGTTTTTCTAAGGATAGCCAAAGGGTAAAAAAATGTCTCTCCAGCCTCCGCCCAGACGTCCCGCCGCGTTCCGGAAGATTCCGGCTGAAAGGCTATACTTTTGAAACCGACAATTGTCCTGAAACGATAAAGATATTCGCGTCGGTTTATCAGAGGAGAGCACCATGACTCAGTCTGCAAGCAACGTCGCCGTGGTCACGGCATCGGACTCGGGGATCGGCAAAGCCTGTGCCATCGCCTTGGCAAAACAGGGTTTTGATATCGGCATTACCTGGCATTCAGACCAGCGTGGGGCTGAGGATACCGCCGGTGAAGTGTTAAAACTTGGCCGCAAGGCCCAGGTATTGCAGCTGGATCTGACCCAGTTGCCCGCCGCGGCGGAGGTTATTGACCAGTTCAGCCGGTCTTTCGGCCGTCTTGATATGCTGGTAAATAATGCCGGGGCCAGCGCCGGTGCGCCATTTCTGGATTTGTCCTACGAAGATTGGCGCTCGACGTTCTCCATTGTGCTGGACGGCGCTTTTCTTTGCGCGCAGCGCGCCGCAAGACACATGGTCAAACAAGGGCAGGGCGGGCGGATAGTCAATATCACGTCGGTTCATGAACATACCCCATTGCCCGCGGCCGTCGCCTATACGGCGGCAAAGCACGGGCTTGGCGGCCTGACCAAATCCATGGCGCTGGAATTATCTCCCTACGGCATACTGGTCAACTCGGTGGCGCCCGGCATGATAGCCACGCCAATCAATGATATGCGCGAAGAGGATGCCTGGACCGCCAAAGAGCCCGGCATCCCTTTGGGACGCCCGGGCCATGTCGATGAAATAGCCTCGATGGTTGCCTGGCTGGGGTCCGAAGGCGCCGCCTATACCACCGGACAATCGTTTATTATCGATGGCGGTTTTATGCTGGTGAATCCCCAGTTCAAGGCGCAAAAAGCACAGGCAGGGAAATAAGCGCCGGTACACCCTAAAGGTGCGTTCAGGAAACGGCATCGGCCTGAAGACGTCAGGCGCTATTTAAGAGCATGGCTACTTTTATGCGTCAACTATCTCATGTATGGTTATAAATATGCTTCGTTTTCTCCTGTGACCTATGCCTATTTCGTTATTGCTGCATGTCGATATCCCCGCCGCGTTCCGTCCCGCCTTCGAGCAGGCCGGTTTCCGCCTGTGTCCCGCGTTGCGCGAGAACGAGCATAGTCCGATCCTGCCGGCTGAGGGCAGCATAGACCCCGCCAGGGTGGAGGCCGTTCTGACTATCGGCTCCATCGGCCTGAGTGCGGCGCATATCGCCGCGTTGCCTAACCTGCGGCTGATTTGCTGTCAGGGGGTGGGATTTGAAAAGATCGATCTGGACGCCGCGCGCGGGCGCGGCATTATGGTCACCAACGGCGCCGGCACCAACGACACCGCCGTCGCCGACCACGCGGTAGCGCTGCTGGCGGCGATAGTGCGCAATATCCCCGACCTCGATCGCGCGGTCCATCGCGGGGAATGGCAGCAGGCGCGGCGAACCCGGCCGCAGTTGACCGGGCGGCGCGTGGGGATCTTGGGCCTGGGCAATATCGGCCTTAAAATCGCCCAACGCTGCGCCAGGGGGTTTGATATGGACGTGGCCTACCATAGCCGCACACCGCGCGCCGACAGCGATTACCGCTATTGCGACAGTCTGGACGCGCTGGCGCGCTGGGCGGATTTCCTGGTGGTATGCACGCCGGGAGGCGCGGCGACCCGGCATTTGATCAATGCCCAGGCGCTTACGGCGCTGGGTGCGGACGGTTTTTTGGTCAATGTGTCCCGCGGCAGCGTGGTGGATACCGGGGCGCTGATCGCGTGCCTGCGCCGCCGCGCCATCGCCGGCGCCGCGCTGGATGTACTGGAGGGTGAGCCGGAGGTGCCCGCCGCGCTGCTGGCATTGGACAATATTATCCTGACGCCCCATGTGGCCGCGCGCTCGCCGGAGGCGCTGGACGCCATGTTTGAACGGGTGCTGGAGAATTTAACCCGCTTTTTCGCTGGCCGGCCGGTGTTGACGCCGGTGCCGGGCATGGCGATATAATCTTTCAGGCTCAAGACGCTCAACGTCTTTTTGTCATAATAAGGAACCGGCATGTTGGATTACCGTGAACTTATCAGTCCCCCCTCGCTCATGCTCGCGTTACAACAAGAAAGCGACGCGCAGGCCCTTTTTGATCTGGTGCATGCCGAGCGTCAACGGCTGGGCCGCCATTTGTCCTGGCCGCCGCTGATTAATAACGTCGGCGATACCCTGGCCAATATCCGCCATAACCGCGCCGATTTCGCCGCCGGCCGTTCGGCCGTGTATGTGGTGCGCTGGGATGGGGATATCGCTGGCATCCTCTCCTTTAACACTATTAATGATAAACAGGCGGAAATCGGGTATTGGCTGGCCGCGCGCTTTGAAGGCAGGGGTGTGATGTCGCGGGCGGTCACGGCGCTGATGTCCTGGTATGGCGAAACGGGCAAGCTGGACACCTTTATCATCCGCTGCGGGGTGGCGAATCGTCCCAGCAACCGGCTGGCCCAGCGGCTGGGGTTTGAATTCGATTATTGCCAGGTGCGGGCGGAAAAAATCGGCGATCGCTATGTCGATCATAATGTCTATTGCCTGCAGTATCGACCAGGCCAGGACTAGCGGTCCGCTTTAGCGGATGGCCCCGCCGCGCCGGCGGATATCCTCCATGAGCCGGCGCAGCACCGACGCCGACTGGCGCAGGCCGTCGTGCTGGTATTCATTGGTCACCCAGGCCTGCAGGTTGCCGACCCTGGCGGCGGTATCCAGCGATAGCCCGGCATCGACAAACATATCGTCGTGATAGATAGCCGCGGCCACCGGCACCTCGTTGGCCGCCAGCCGCAGCGGGTCGTACAGGGGCGGATAGCCGCCGCGTTCGGCCAGTATCCCGGCCACCTCGCGGAAGGGGCGCAGCGATCGGATCTCTTCGAACATCCAGGGATACATCATTTCACCGGTGAACAGCAGCGGGCGGCGCTGCGGGGAAAATTCGGGAAACGACGCCCGGATGCGCTCCGCGCTCCAGCGGCTGGCCTGTTCGCCTTGGCCGTAGATAATTTCCTGCAGCACGGCGTAGAGCGGGTTACCGTCATAGGAGGTCAGCGCCATGACCGCGGCGAGGAAATGGTCGGATAAGCGCGTTTCCTCCACGTCGCTGAAGGCTTCCTCCACCAGCCAATGAATATTTTCAAACCCCGGCGCCAGGCCGAAATCGTTGCCCAGGGTTTGCAGGCGGCGCACGCTCAGGCGATCGCCATCCGGCAGGCGGATATCCTGCGCCGCGATAGCGTCTGCCAGCCGGGCGATGCGCGCACCATCATCCGGGTAGCGCCGATAGTACTTCTCATTTTTTGCGGCGACCCGGGGATAGGTGCGGCGATAGACTTCATCCGCATCGGCGTCCAGCCCGGCCAGGCCGCCGGTAATATAGCAGGCCGCCAGGCCTTGCGGCGCCATAGAGAGGTAGCTTAAGGCGATAAAACCGCCATAGCTTTGTCCGAGGATTTCCCAGCGGCCGCCGCCGAATACGCGATCGCGCAGGTATTCGTAGTCGCGCACGATACTGTCGGCGCGAAACAGCCAGAGATAATCCGCGGCGGCGCCGGCATGCGCAAACGCGGCCAGGGTGGCGGTTTCCACCCGCGTGCTGCGGCCGGTGCCGCGCTGGTCGATTAGGATCACGCGGTGGGTTTTCAGCGCCTGCGCAAGCCATACCGGCCCGCCGGCGGACGGGCGCGGCCCTTTGCCGCCGGGGCCGCCCTGGATATAGGCCAGCCTGGGTAAATCAGCGTCGCGCTGCATCGGATCAACTACTTCACGGGCGAACACCTTGATGGTGCGGCCGTCGTCGGGATGCGCCCAGTCCAGCGGCACCGTGACCAGGCGATCGCGGATCAGCATGCCGGGAATAATGAATTCGGACAAAATCAATATCGTCTCCTTGTGGAATTAATGACCGGATAACGGCCGGGCGGTGTCTACCGGGGGGATCCGGGCGTCGCCGACGGCAAGGGCCGGGGGAGCTCGCGGCGAAAACCCAGCCCGATAATGCGCCCGGCGATCGCCGGCACCCAGGGCTGACGCCGCATCCAGCCGCCGATGGCAGATGGTTTGCGCGCGGGATCCCGCGGCCGGCTGTTTTTGCCGGTGAGCATAATTTGCAGCGATTGTAACGCCCAGGTGGGAAAACGCCTGCGCCGCTGCACCTTATTTAACTGACGCAAGGTGACCCGGCCCCGCGACAGCGGAAAGCTGAGAAGATTGGCCGTCGCCACGGCATCCTGGATGGCCAGATTAACGCCGACGCCGCCGATGGGCGACATGGCATGGGCGGCATCGCCGATGCACAAGACCCCCGGCGCGGCCCAGCGCTGCAGACGATCGATGCGTATCACCAGCAGTTTAAGCTGCGACCAGTCGGCGACGGCGCCGGCCAGGCGGTCATAACCGAACGGCGCGACCTCCGCCACCCGCCGCAGCAGGGCCGCCAGTCCTTCCCCGCGCAGGGTGTCAAAACTGCCTTTGGCGATGCTATAGCCGCACTGCCAGTAGTCGCCGCGATCGAGCATGATAAAATTATTTTTCGGGCCGCCGTGGCCGCTGGCCTGTTGCGTGTCGTCGGCCTGCTTGGGCAGCCGCAGCCATATCACGTCGCGCGGCGCGCCGAATTCACGTACCGGCAGGCCGGCGGCGGCGCGCACCATGGATTGCCGTCCGTCGCCGCCCACCACCAGGGCGGCATGGATACGCAGCGTGATACCGTCCGGCCCGGTCGCCAGCACGCCGCGCACTTGCCCGCCGGCAGTAAGCAGTTCCCGCGCCGTGGTGGCGCGCAGCAGCGTAAAGCACGGCAGGGCCTCGGCGCGCTGCGCCAGGAAATTAAGAAATTCCCACTGCGGCATAAACGCCATAAATTTACACCGGGTCGGCAGGCGGGAAAAGTCCGCCAGGGTCACGGTCTCGCCGTGGAATTCGCCGCGCAGTTTCTCCACCCGCTGGTGCGGCAGCGCCAGGAAGTCCGTCAGCAGACCGAGATGATGCAATATCTCAAGCGTCGAAGGATGAATGGTGTCGCCGCGGAAATCGCGCAGGAAATCAACATGTTTTTCCAGCACCGTGACGGCGACGCCGGCCCTGGCCAGCAGGTAGCCCAGCATCAGGCCGGCCGGCCCGCCGCCGACGATACAGCAGCCGGTATGGATATCCGGCCGGGGCGTGTCGCCGGTGGACAGGTCGGGACGGGAAGGATTCACAGCCATAATAGGTGCCGCGGCAATAAAATGATGATAATTGATAATACGTATCAATTATCATCTTGCAAGTGAATCAGCGCCAGAACGGGCCGGCGCCAGGATGCGGCTTACCGTTTTGCGGATAGGGGGAAGCCGATATCGGCCAGGGTAATAGCGCCCTCGTCGGCCGACATCGGGCCGATAAACCGCAGGAGCTTCTGATATTTGGTGCCCTGATCAAGGGTGCCATCGAGGGGGATGTGAATTTTTTTCTGCGCGTCAATCAGATGGAGGGTATCGCCGACTTTGACAATATTGACGGCGTGCCCGTCCACCGAGCTGAACAGCTTGTACCAGGACGGTCTCCTCAAAGCCACTACCGCATTAATATCGCCGCAATTCTTGAGTTTATCGGCTAACTGCGCGACCGAGTCGTATCGCGTCATGGCGACGTCCTGGCAGGTTTCAAACGTATTGAGGCTACCGCCGCGCATATCGGGTATGGCACCGTGTAATGTGCCCGTTTTAAACGTGTCAGCCACCGCGGTGGCGCATGACACGCAATTGGTTTGACCCACGCCATGAAACCCCAGCCAGGAGGCGACGGTGGCCAGCGGCCTTAACCAAAACGGCGGTCTGCCGCGATGGTTAACCTCCGTGAGCAGCGTATCTTGGATATAGGTTTCGAGACGGATGTTATAAATGGCATTTTTCCCCGAAGATTGTCGAAACTCTGGCGGTTGAAGGCCACCCGGCAGCTCGGTATTGCGGCAGAGTGCTTTAACGGGAGACGTGTCGCCCGCGCCTGGCGCCGGAACGTCAAAAATGCAAAATTCATCCTCTTCGTTGCTCGTGTCAGGGCCGGGGAGGGGCGCCGCTTCATTCAGCCCTTGCTGCACGATGGCCTTTGACCAAACCGCGGCGTGCTTCGACCCCGGATTATCCACAGAATGTGATGTGCTATCGAGAATTTCTTTATTAAGTGAAGTGGTGCCGCCGTTATTGATAGCGGTGATTTTGTTGGTTAAGGAAGTCCCATTATTACCATTGATGGAAGAAAGGGCATTATCCGTTGGCAGGTAATTTGTAGCGTTCTCATTTTCAATAAGCATGGTAACTATTTCTGCAAAGTAATAAACCATGCCTTTAATACGCTAAAAATAACGCGGAGTAAAATAAATCGGGTTTTATGGAAATCGAATTTACTGTAGCTATATTGTTAGGGTAAATAAATTAAATACAAAATGAACGATATTTGACGTGGATTATTAACGGTGGCAGGCGGTGCGGCTGATAACCCACGCTGATAATACAGCGCCGGTTATCAGAAAATATCATACTATTATTTGCCGGTCTTATCCTGCAGCTGCGGCAGGCCGCTGTTGTCGCTGGCGGACAGCAGGCCGGTGCTCATATAGTTGATCAGCTTTTCGCGGGTATCGGCGATATCCAGGTTGCGCATGGTCAACTGGCCGATACGGTCTTCCGGCGAGAAGACGGAATCGCCTTTTTCCATGGTCAGGCGCTCCGGCATATAAGTCAGGTTATCCGATACGGTATTAAGAATGGAATAATCGTTGCCGCGGCGCAGTTCCAGCGTGACTTCGCCGGTGATCTCGCTGGCGATCCAGCGCTGCGACGAGTCGCGCAGCATCAGCGCCTGGGAATCGAACCAGCGGCCCTGGTAAAGCAGGCGGCCGAGCTGGCGTCCGTTGGCGTGATATTGCGCGATGGTATCCTCATTATGGATGCCGGTCACCAGGCGTTCGTAGGCGATATGCAGCAGCGCCATGCCGGGGGCCTCATAGATGCCGCGGCTCTTGGCTTCAATAATGCGGTTTTCAATTTGGTCGCTCATGCCCAGACCGTGGCGGCCGCCCACCCGATTGGCCTCCAGCATCAGCTCGACCTGATCGCTGAAGACGACGCCGTTAATCGCCACCGGCAGGCCGCGCTCAAAGCGCAGCGTCACTTCTTCCGCCGTGACCCGCACGCTTTCGTCCCAGAATTTGACGCCCATGATCGGATTGACGATTTTTACGCTGGAATTCAGGAACTCCAGTTCCTTGGCTTCATGGGTGGCGCCAAGGATGTTGGAATCGGTGGAGTAGGCTTTTTCCGCCGACATTTTATAATCGAACCCGGCCTGGGCCATAAATTCCGACATTTCATGGCGCCCGCCCAGCTCATCGATAAAGTCGGTGTCCAGCCAGGGTTTATAGATTTTCAGCTCGGCATTGGTCAGTAAACCATAACGATAGAAGCGCTCGATATCGTTGCCTTTGTAGGTGCTGCCGTCGCCCCAGATATTGACCCCGTCTTCCTTCATGGCGGCCACCAGCATGGTGCCGGTGACGGCGCGGCCCAGCGGTGTGGTGTTAAAGTAGGTGACGCCGGCGGTGCTGTTGTGAAAGGCGCCGCACTGCAGCGCGGCGATGCCCTCCGCCACCAGTTGCCGGCGACAATCGATAAGGCGGGCCTTTTCCGCGCCGTAGGCCAGCGCCTTGCGCGGGATGGCGTCGTAATCGTCCTCGTCCGGCTGGCCCAGATTGGCGGTGTAGGCATAAGGGACCGCCCCTTTCTGGCGCATCCACAGCAGCGCGGCGCTGGTATCCAGGCCCCCGGAGAAGGCGATACCTACGCGTTGGTTGACCGGAAGGTGCCTGAGAATCGTTTCCATTAATTAAGCCCTATAAGAAAAGTACAGCAAAATGTGCCATCGCCCGTCATCGCGTCACCCCTGGGATCCTCAATGCGAGCCAATCCTTTTTGCCATCAGATGATACCTTCATCTTAAGGAAACTGAAGCGTAAACGCTACCCTGCAATGCATTGCCCGCGCGCCGGCGGCGATGCGCCGGTTTTTATCCCGACGGCCCGCTGCCGGTAGGGGGCGCTTGGCAATAGAACCTTGGGGGAGGAAGCCATGAAAGAATAAGGGGTGGGAAATAATAAAGAAAATATTCCACCCCGTGTCGCCACCGGGTGGAATAGCTTTTGCCTTTGTAAGGATAATCCTATTCTTAATGAAATAGGCGCAACCGTTTTCTGGCTTTGATTTCGGTATATCTGTTGGGTAATCTTGTTTTGCTTTTATTTTTTTGATGCATTAATAATGAAAATACCATTAAAACCATTAACAAGATTAAACCTATTACAGGTAAAATGATTTGCATTTTATCACCTAGTGCAATATTAACGTAATCTAACTATGCTGTGTATCTAATGATATAACCTGCAGTAAACGCAGCATGCCCACAACCTGCCGCGCAATGTGCGGCAACCAGCATCCTACTGATGCAAAGTGTACGTAATCAAGGGTGGGGGCGCATACCCTGTTTACGGTATTCTCCTGATTATAATAAAGACGCTAGCCCAAAAACGGCAGATATAACGCCACTTCGGTACCCCCCGCTCCACCCTGTACCCTCAGGCGCACGCCAAGCTTACTGGCGCGCGCATGCATGCCCGCCAGTCCGCGCGAACCCGGCCGGATAAGATCGGGCAGCATGCCGTGGCCGTCGTCGGCGACCCGCACCATGACCTCATCGCCTATCGGTTTGACCTCGATGCGGATCCGGGAAGGCTGCGCATGTTGCAGCGCGTTATTAATGGCTTCCTGCACAATTCGCAGTATGGACAGCGCCGACGCCGGCGTCAGGTAGTTTAGGGCGGGAATGGGCGCCACATCCCATTCCAGGGCAATGCCCAGCGCCCTCAGGCGCGGCTGCAGCCGAAAGCGCAGGTTGCCCAGCAGCGGCAGCAGATCATGCTCGGCCAGGTCCAGCGAGTCGATAATCAAACGCAGGTCCTGTAACGACTCCTCGATATGGCGGGCCAGTTCCTCCGGGTCGGTGTCGCGGCGGCGCGCCAGGCGCAGCGCGGTTATCAGCTGCGCTCCCATACCGTCGTGCATGTCCTGCAGGATGCGCGCGCGTTCGGCGATAATTGCCGCGCGCTTTTCGATCTGGCTGCCTTCACGATCGATGATAAACCGCTCGGCAAAAAAATAGATCATGACAAAACAAAACGGCAGCGCGCCGACAAAACTCCAGCGAAAACTGTCCCAAGGCAACCATTCCATAATAATCAAATAAGACTGGGCGACGCTGAGCGTCCATATCAGCGCGGTCAGCGACAGGGCGATAAGCTTTACCGAACGGGTTGACCAGCCCCGCGCCAGCAGCAGGGCGATGGGCACCAGGCGCAGCAGTACGTGGGGCCAGGTTATCAGCCAGGCGCGATCCGTCGCCTTGCCCAGCAGCATCAGCGCCACGACGCTGATAACCGTCAGCAGGGTGAGGCCATGCAGCAATGGGGGGAACCAGCGCAGCCGCGCGCCGCAGAGGCGATAACCCGCCACGCACAGCGCCCAATACATAATGGTGGTGATCATCACCCGCAACCCTTCCTGGGCCCCGAGGGGAATAGCCAGGTCGGCGAGATAGGCGAGCAGCGTGGCCAGCGAGGCCAGCAGGGCGAATTGGATGATGAACACGCGCTTTTGCCGCCAGGTGTAGGCCACCAGGAAACACAGGGAACCGGCAATCAGCACCAGAAGGACATAGGGGACGATGACCTGCAAAAGATACCGCTCAAACCACAGGTCACGCAGCGCCAGCGCGGGCCCCAGGCGGATGGCGGAAAGCCCGCTGCGCAGCGCGCTGTCCCCTTCCAGCCTGACGGCCAGCTGATTGGCGCCGCTGCGGAACAACCCGGCCGGCAGCACGATATATAATGGCGATTCCTTCATGGGTTCAACGTGGCGGCCAGCGGCATCGTTGAAACGCACGCCCGGGTTAAGCAGCGAACCGTTAAGCCAGACTTCCCCTGCCACTGATAGATGCGGCAGGTATAAGGCCAGCGGCTGCGCCGGCGGCGCGTCAAGATGGAAATCCAGCCGATACCAGGCAATGCCGCTAAACGCCGGTATGCGCAGACGCCAGTTATCCGGTAATGCTACCGTCTCGCCATGCCGTGCGGGCGGCGTGGCATCGCGGCTGTAGATAAACTCCGCGCGATCCAACAGCCGCGTTGCCAGCGCCGCGTCGGCGCCGCCGGCCGGGGAAGAAGACGCACCCGCAGGCGGGGTCAGGCTTAGCAGCAGCGCCAGCCCGGCCCACAGCCCGCGCCGCCGAAGGAGCGGGCGCATTAGATCAGGCCCTGGTTCCGCGCCTGGATAATGGCCTCCACGCGATTATGAACGGCCAGTTTGCTATAGATATTCTTGATATGGGTGGCGACGGTATGCGTCGAGATATTCAGCATGCGTGCGGATTCCGCCACGGTAAAACCCTGGGAAATATGCCGCAGGATATCGATTTCCCGCGTCGTCAGGCCATCCGGGCGCACCGCGGCGCTGGATTTTTCCGCCGGTTCGAACCGTTTAAGCAAATGGCGGGCGATCTGCGGCGATAGCGGGGCGCCGCCGGCGTGCACCAGCTCCACCGCCCGGGCGAATTCATCAATGGCGGTATCTTTGAGCAGATATCCGCGCGCACCGGCCTCGATGGCGCGGATAACATGGGCCTCGTCGCCGAAGATGGTGGCGACCAGCACCGCGGTGCGCGCCGCCTGCTGCTGCAGCGACTTGATCAGTTCAATACCGTCGCCGTCATGCAGGCCCAGATCGATGATGGCGACATCGGGATCGGTATGCCGCAGCAACGCCCATGCCTCGCCCAGGGTGGCGACGCTTCCCGCCAGGGTCAGGCGGGGATGGCTTAACACCATGGACTCGAACTCCATACGCATGGGTTCGTCGTCTTCAACCAGTAAAACCTTAATGCTGGAAGTATTCATGATTACGCCAAGGGGTAGCATTTAAATTAATAAGCCCAAAGAGGATGGGGAATGGTCTGCTCCTGGAGTGACCCTCCTGACACCAGGCCGGTTTAATTATTTTTGGTGATGAAATCGGCGGATCCAGTTTTACATGGAATGGCGGCATTGTGAAGAACCCGGTAACGGCGGGTTAACATTCTTATCGCTATCTTTACTTCATCAGGCCGGCGGCAACGCGTAGTTGAGGCGCATGGCGAGGGGCATCCGGTTGGCGATGATTTTTGTGCGAAATAATCTGCTAATGCTGATGTTGAACTAAAGAGAATATAGCGTTTTATCACTGGCGCAGGGGCAATGTAAAAGCCGTCGCTTTCAGATTAACCTCAAGTGAAAATGTCCGGATGGCGCCGGTATCGGTTTTGGCGCTTAACGCGCGCTGTCTTGTTCCTTCTTCAGCCCGTTCCGCCGGTCCCAACGGGGCCGTGATCCCCGCAATATCATTGTCAGTATTTCATTAAGATTACAAAAACGATCAATAATATTTCATTTCAAAAGAAATAACTTTCAAAACGTGACGTATATCTAACAAACCATAACCTAAGTCGCCTATCTTAAGCAGCGCAGTACATCGACGCCCGTATTGCCAAAGGTGCTTTTCCTTGTTCGTACCCCGAAATGGAGAAAATTATGATTGACGTGATCGCCCACGGCGCCGAGTGGTTTATCGGCCTGTTTCAAAAAGGCGGTTCGGTGTTTGTCGGCATGGTTACCGGCATCCTCCCGCTGCTTATCAGTTTATTGGTCATTATGAATGCCCTGATCGTTTTTGTGGGCCAGAGCAGGATTGAACGCCTGGCGCAGCGCTGCGCGGGTAATCCGCTGTCGCGGTATCTGCTGCTGCCGGTTATCGGCACCTTTGTCTTTTGCAATCCGATGACCTTAAGCCTCGGCCGCTTTATGCCGGAAAAATACAAACCCAGCTATTACGCCGCCGCCTCTTACAGCTGCCACTCCATGAACGGCCTGTTTCCCCATATCAACCCCGGCGAATTGTTTGTCTATCTCGGCATCGCCAACGGGCTGACCACGCTGAACCTGCCGCTGGGGCCGCTGGCGGTCAGCTACCTGCTGGTCGGCATGTTCACCAACTTTTTCCGCGGGTGGATAACCGATCTGACCACGTCGATTTTTGAACGCAAAATGCATATCCAACTTGATCAGCATGTCCGCTTGTAATCCCAGGAGAAGGCGATGAATACATTTATCCGTATTGAAAAAGGCGAAAGCGGCTGGGGCGGGCCCTTGCTGATTGAGGCCGTGCCGGGCAAAAAAGTGGTGTACATCACGGCGGGCACGCGTCCGGCGATTGTCGATCGCCTGAGCCGGCTCACCGGCTGGCCGGCGGTGGACGGATTCAAGGAAGGGGAACCGCCGGCGGATGAGATAGGCGTGGTGGTGATTGACTGCGGCGGCACCCTGCGCTGCGGCATTTACCCCAAGCGGCGCATTCCCACGGTCAATATCCATGCCACCGGCCGCTCCGGTCCGCTGGCGCAATTTATCCTGGAGGACATTTATGTCTCCGGCGTGCGTGAGCAGAATATCCAACTGCTGGCGGATGATGATACCCAGGCGGCCAACGCGTCGCCGCAGCCGCAGGCCGCCAACGAGCGCGTCAGGGATACCGGCACGGCGGCCAAGGGCGCCGGCCGTGATTACGACACCAGCAAAAAAATTACCGAGCAAAGCGACGGGCTGCTGGCGAAAGTCGGCATGGGCATGGGATCGGTGGTGGCGGTATTTTTCCAGGCCGGGCGCGAAACCATTGATACCGTGCTGAAAACCATACTGCCCTTTATGGCCTTTGTCTCCGCGCTTATCGGCATCATTATCGCCTCGGGACTGGGTGATTTTATCGCCCACGGCCTGACGCCGCTGGCCAATAGCCCCATCGGCCTGGTGACGCTGGCGTTGATTTGCTCCTTTCCCCTGCTATCGCCGTTTCTCGGCCCGGGGGCGGTGATAGCGCAGGTTATCGGCGTCCTCGTCGGCGTACAGATAGGCCAAGGCCATATTCCCCCCCATCTGGCGCTGCCGGCATTGTTCGCCATCAACGCCCAGGCGGCCTGCGATTTTATCCCGGTCGGCCTGTCGCTGGCCGAAGCCAAGCAGGATACGGTCCGGGTAGGGGTGCCGTCGGTACTGGTCGGTCGTTTCCTGACCGGCGCGCCGACCGTTCTGCTGGCCTGGGCGGTATCCGGTTTTATTTACCAATGAAGTCTTTTGATGAGGGCGTTTGTATGCAGACGATTTACCAGACCACCTTTACCCGCGTCGGCGAAAACGCGCGCGAGTCGCTGGCCGACAATATGCTGATTACCTTCCGCGAGGGCGCGCCGGAAGATATCGAGGCCTACTGTTTTATCCACCGCCACGGCGATATGCAGGGTGAACTGCGGGCCGGCGAAACGCTGACCCTGGCGAACGAGGCGTTCGCCATCACCGCGGTGGGCGATGTGGCGACCAGCAACCTGCGCGAACTGGGCCATATCACCATCCGTTTTGACGGCGCCGGGCAGGCGGAATATCCCGGCACCGTCCATGTCGCGGGACCGACCCCGGCCGATATCCCCGTCGGCAGCGTATTAGCCATTTTGTCTTGATTTATTATTCTGTAGGAGCACGTGTATGAAGCAGGTTGCGGTAGTCATTGGTGGTGGTCAAACCCTCGGCGCCTTTTTATGCGCAGGGTTGGCGCAGGCCGGGTACCGGGTGGCGGTGGCCGATTTAAATGCGCAGCATGCCTGGCAGGTGGCGGCGGATATTAACGCCCGCCTGGGGGAGGGAACGGCATTTGGTTTTGGCGCGGACGCGACGAACGAAGAGAGCGTGACGCGTCTGGCGCAGCAGGTCGACCAGCAGTTCGGCCAGGTCAACCTGCTGGTGTACAGCGCGGGCCTGGCCAAGGCGGCGCCTATCACCCAGTTTGCACTGGTGGATTTTGATCTGTCGCTGCAGGTGAACCTGGTGGGCTATTTCCTGTGCGCGCGCGAATTTACCAAACTCATGATCCGTGACGGCATCGCCGGGCGGATTATCCAGATAAACTCCAAGTCGGGTAAAGTGGGCAGTAAGCATAATTCGGGCTACAGCGCCGCCAAGTTCGGCGGCGTGGGACTGACTCAATCGTTGGCGCTGGATCTGGCGGAGTACGGCATCACCGTTCACTCGCTGATGCTGGGCAACTTGCTTAAATCGCCGATGTTCCAGTCGCTGTTGCCGCAATATGCGAAAAAGCTTGGCCTGCGCGCGGATCAGGTCGAACAGTATTATATCGACAAGGTGCCGTTGAAACGCGGCTGCGAGTATCAGGATGTGCTGAATATGCTGCTGTTTTATGCCAGTGACAAAGCCTCTTACTGCACCGGGCAATCCATCAATATTACCGGCGGGCAGGTGATGTTCTGACCCGCACCCACCCCGCCGGAAGCCTCCGGCGGGGCAATTATTCCTGGAGGAGATGCCCGGATGAGTGCAACGGCGCTGCTGGTGTCAATCGCGATCGTGGCCTGGATAGGCCAGATTATCCTGGGCGGATGGCAAATCCGCAGTTTCAACCGCGCTTTCGATGCCTTGTGCCTGCGGGGACACGTGGGCGTGGGCCGTTCCGCCGGCCGCTTTAAGGCCAGGGTGGTACTGGCGCTGGCTTTTGACGGCGAGCAGCGGGTATGCGATGGTTTTATCCTGCGCGGCATCACGGTATTTGCCCGGCCACGGCGGCTGACGGCGTTAATCGGCCTGTCAAAAGCACAGCTCATTCCGTATGTCATATTTCCGCGCGATCCGGCATTGCAAACCGCGCTGTCTTTAGCGATTGAACCGAAATGAGGATATTTTCATTTTAAAAGCTGGTATCTTTCATTTGGAATGGTATTCAAGGTATAATCTCCGTCAGTGGCTATTTCGCCAATCGATTCGGAAATTGTTATGAAACCAAAGCAACGCCAGGCGGCAATTCTGGAATACCTGCAAACGCACGGTAAAACGGCCGTGGAGGATCTTGCCAGTCGTTTTGCCACCACGGGTACCACTATACGCAAGGATTTAACCCTGCTGGAAGAAGAGGGGGCGGTTATCCGCACCTATGGCGGGGTAGTATTAAGCCGGGAGGAGGGCGATCAGCCCATCGACCGCAAGACCCATATCAATACCGCCAAGAAAAAGCAAATCGCCCGCCGGGCCGCCGGCCTGATTAACGACGGCGATTCCCTGATCTTCGATGCCGGCAGTACCGTGCTGCAAATGGTGCCCTATCTGGCGCAGTTTAATAATATCACCGTGATGACCAATAGCCTGACGATTGTCAATGAACTGGTAGAATTGGATAACGATCAGACCATCCTGATGCCGGGGGGGACTTATCGTAAAAACTCGGCATCGTTTCACGGCAGCCTGGCCGAAGCGGCGTTTTCCCATTTCAGTTTCGATAAATTGTTTATCGGCGCGGACGGGGTGGACCTGAACGCGGGCGTGACCACCTTCAACGAAGTCCACACGGTTAGCCAGGCCATGTGCCGCGCGGCGCAGCAGCTCATCCTGCTGGTGGATTCCTCTAAATTCGGTCGTAAAAGCCCCAACGTGGTCTGCGAACTGGACGCCGTCCATCTGCTGATCACCGATCGCGATATTAACCCGGTGTACCTGGCCGCGCTGCGGGAGAGGGGCATTGAAGTGATGCTGGTGGGAGAAGACGATGAGTGACCGGTTGCTGGCGTACGCGCGGGAAACCCTCGATATCGAGATCGCCGAAGCGCGGCGCCTGCGCGACCGCCTGGACGACAGCGTAACGCGCGCCTGCCGGCTGTTGCTCGGCTGCCGGGGAAAGGTGGTGATTTCCGGCATGGGCAAATCGGGGCATATCGGTAAAAAGATCGCCGCGTCGCTGGCCAGTACCGGCACGCCGGCGTTTTTTGTCCACCCCGCCGAGGCGCTGCACGGCGATTTGGGCATGATAGGCAGCCAGGACGTGGTGGTGTTTATCTCCTATTCCGGCCGCGCCCAGGAACTGAGGCTGATTTTGCCGCTGCTGGCCGAAAGCGGTATCCCGGTGGTGGCCATTACCGGCAACCTTGATTCACCGCTGGCGCAGGCCGCCGCCTGCGTGCTGGATATCAGCGTTGAGCGGGAGGCCTGCCCGATGGGGCTGGCGCCCACGTCAAGCGCGGTGAACACGCTGATGATCGGCGACGCGCTGGCGATGGCGCTGATGCGTTACCGCGGATTCGATGCCGAGCAATTCGCCCGATCGCATCCCGGCGGCAGCCTGGGGGCCAGTCTGTTGAACCGGGTGCATCATGTCATGCGCCGCGACGACCGTTTGCCCAGGATCAAGCAGCAGGACAGCGTGCTGGACGCCATGCTGGAACTGAGCCGAACCGGTCTTGGCCTGGTGGCGGTATGCGATAGCGAAAATCGGGTAGCGGGCGTATTTACCGACGGCGATCTGCGCCGCTGGCTGGTGAAAGGACATGGACTGGACGAGTGCGTCGGGCATGCCATGACCCAGCCGGGCTATCGGTTGCCGCAGGAATGGCGGGCCGGGGCGGCGCTGGCGGCGTTGCACCAGCACCATATCACCGCCGCGCCGGTCGTGGATACCGAGGGACGCCTGGTCGGCGCGCTTAATCTGCACGATTTGCATCAGGCGGGGATCGGCTGACCGGGCGCGGCTATAATCCATCGCGGTATTATTACCCACGGCAGGTTGAACTATTTTCCTCATGCTTTTATTTATCAACCGCGACAATATTGCTGTCGGCGTCATCAGATTAAATAACATGATACTTTTTTGACTATCTCTATCAGTTTATTTGATTAGATGCCGGAGAGGATATCGGTTAACGTAGCCCTACATTGTGACGAATATTATTGAAGATAACCCTTATGCTTACTGCTATTAATAACGGATTTGCACGTTTCGTGGATGGCCCCAACGCGGGTAAGCTTCTGTTACGCCTGACCTTCGGCATATTACTGTTATTTCATGGTTACGCCAAAACCCAGCATGGCGTCGGCTGGATCGCCGATTTATTGCAAAGCCACGGGTTGCCCGGTTTTATCGCCTATGGCGCCTTTATCGGCGAAATTATTGCCCCCATCATGATTATTGTCGGGTTTATGACCCGGCCGGCGGCGTTTATTATCGCTTTTAATCTGCTGGTGGCTACCCTGCTGGTTGGCATGGGGCATTTTTATAAACTCACGAATGTCGGCGCCTGGGCATTGGAAACGGAAGCGCTCTACTTTTTCGGCGGCCTGGTGATTATGCTGATAGGGCCGGGTAAATATGCTGTAATGAAAAACTGATCTTCCGGCGCGGCCGGCGAATAGCCGCTGGCCGCGCCTGGCATTAAAAGGGTAACGACAGGCGCAGGGCCAATGCCGCCAGCGTCACCAGCAGTACCGGCAGCGTCATTACCACTCCCACGCGAAAATAATAACCCCAGGAAATGCTCAGATTCTTTTTTGCCAGCACATGCAGCCACAGCAAGGTGGCCAGGCTGCCGATGGGGGTGATTTTAGGCCCGAGATCGCAGCCGATGACATTGGCGTAAATCATCGCCTGTTTAACCACGCCGGTGGCGGTGCTGCCTTCCACCGACAGCGCGCCGACCAGTACGCTGGGCAGGTTATTCATCACGGAAGATAAGAACGCGGTCAGGAATCCCGTGCCGAGCGTCGCCACCCACAGGCCCTGGCTGGCGAACCGGCTTAACAGGGCGGACAGCGCATGGGTCAGACCGGCGTTGCGCAGGCCATACACCACCAGGTACATCCCCAGGGAAAAAATAACGATTTGCCAGGGCGCGCCGCGCAGCACCCGGCCGGTATTGATGGCGCGGCCCTTTTTCGCCACCACAAACAGGATCAGCGCGCCGGCGGCGGAGATCAGGCTGACCGGAACGCCCAGCGGTTCCAGGCCGAAAAAGCCCCCCAACAGCAGGATCAGCACCACCCATCCGGTACGGAAGGTGGCCGGGTCGCGAATGGCATCCTTCGGCGCAGGCAGGCGCGCGACGTCATAGTTTGCCGGTATTTCACGCCGGAAAAACAGGTGCAGCGTAATAAGGGTGGCGGCCACGGCGGCAATATTGACCGGCACCATGACCGAGGCATAGGCATTAAAACCCAGTTTGAAATAATCGGCCGAGACGATATTCACCAGGTTCGATACCACCAGCGGCAGGCTGGCGGTATCGGCGATAAAACCCGCCGCCATGACAAACGCCAGGGTGGTGCTGCGCTTGAACCCCAGCGCCAGCAGCATGGACATCACGATTGGCGTGAGGATAAGCGCTGCGCCGTCATTGGCGAACAAGGCGGATACGGCGGCGCCCAGCAGAATGGTATAGCTGAACAGCAGCCGGCCACGGCCGTTTCCCCAACGGCCGACATGGAGCGCCGCCCAGGAAAAAAAACCGCACTCATCGAGCAACAGACTGATAATGATAATAGCGATAAAGGTGGCGGTGGCATTCCATACTATCCGCCACACCACGGCGATATCAGCCACCTCTACCACGCCGCTCGCGAGCGCCAGCCCGGCGCCGAGCATGGCGCTCCAGCCGATGCCCAGTCCCTTGGGCTGCCAGATAACCAATACGATCGTGAAGATAAAAATTGTTACAGCCGCAGCCATGGCGCCCCGCTTAATCCGCTAAATAAACAGCGGCGGACAGAACATGGGTTGCCGTAAGGCCGCTGAACTATCGGTAGAATATAACCGCTGGAGGGCGAAAATCCTTTTTTTTTTAATCCATCATCCGCAAAATTTTATTTGCTGATGACCCTTAACGGCAGCAGCAGCGGCAGCACGCCGATAAGCAACAGCGCCACGATATTCAGCGCGGGAACGATACCAATACGATCGCCGAGCGCGCCGTAGACGATAGGCATCAGGGCGCCGCAGCCAAGGGAGAGGGTATAAAAAATGGAAAAAGCGCGGGTTTGCTGGCCGGGTTTGGCGAGTTCCGCCACGGTGCCGTACAGGATGGAAGACGTGCCGTTTAGCGCGATGCCTAAGGGAATCAGCAACAGATAACTGGCGGTTAACGGGGTAAATAACAGAGCAATAATAAGCGCGGCGGTGAATATTTCACTGACGGCCACGGTGCGTAATACCCCAAGCCTGGGCGCCAGTGCGCCGCAGACTAATTTGCCGCAGGCGCCGCCGATAAAAATGGTGGTCAGCGCGAAGCCGACGCCGGCGGGCGTCGCGCCCTTGGCGGCCAGTAAAAAAGGCAGGAACGTCAGGGTGCCGGCGCGCGTGGCGTTATCCAGACTGCCGATAACGCATAAGGAGATAAAGGCTAACCGGCGTCTGGCCTCGGGGACGCGGGGCAGCGGCTGATAGGCGGCGCCTTCCCGTCCCGGCGACGGCGCAACGCCGGCTTGTCCGGCAACGCGTTGGGGCAACAAAAAGCGCAGGCCGACGGCCACCAGGATGCCCGCAACCGCGATGACCCGTACCGACCAGCCCCAGGCGATGAGTAACAATAAACCAGAAATGGCGCTGGGAATCAGGCACTTGCCGACATCGCCGAAAAAGTTATAGGTGCTTAGCGCCAGCCGGGTCTGCCGGACGGTAAAATACTGTGAAATATAGCTTGATGCCAACGGGTGCTGCACGCTGGCGCCCATGCCGCCCACGATAATCAACGCCATCAGCGGCAGGATGCCGCCGGAGAAACCATATAAAAATAACGCCGCGGACAACAGCAGCGTGCCGGCGATTAACAGCCTGCGCTCGCCAAACGCTTTGCCCAGTTCGCCCGCTGGAATCTGCCAGACGGCCAGCGAGCCGGAAAACAGCGTCTTGAGCAGCCCGATTTGCATCATCGACAGGCCGAACTGCTGCTGCCACACGGCAAACAGCAGGTAGTGCATGTCTGTCGCGCCATCATGATATAAATGCGCCAGGCTGGCCGCGCCCAGCACTTTGCGGCCGGCGCGGGCGACCGGTAAAGCCTGTTCAGGGGGGTTATCTTTCACAATGGCCATGACAATCCAGATTGGTTAGAAAACATGCCCGCCCGCCCCGGCGTTGCGGCGCGCGCCGATCAGCCGGCAAGATGGCAGGCAACATGATGCCTGTCGCCGACGCGGCGATCAATCGGCAACTGTGTAAAGCAGCGTGGCATCGCGTGCGGGCATTTGCCGCTGAAGACGCAGCCCCGGCCCGTATGCGGCCCCGTATCGGCGCGGAGAGCGGGCGTGGCGGCGACGGTTTTCAAACGCGGATGCGACGGCGGTATCGAGGCCAGCAGATAGCGGGTATAGGGATGCCGGGGGTCGGCAAACAGCGCGTCCGCCGGCGCTTCCTCCACCAGGCGTCCCCGGTACATGACGCCGATGCGATCGGCGATATGGTGCACAACGCTGAGATCGTGGGCGATAAATAAGTAGGCAAGACCGTTTTCCCGCTGCAGTTCCAGCAGCAGGTTCAGGATCTGCGATTGAATCGAAACATCCAGCGCCGAGACCGGCTCGTCGCAGACGATAAGCCGGGGATTGAGGATCAGCGCCTTGGCGATGCCCACGCGCTGGCGCTGTCCGCCGGAAAATTCGTGCGGATAGCGTTTGGCGTCCGCCGGGCTGAAACCCACCCTGGCGAGCAGTTGCCCGACGCGGGCCTCGCGTTCGGCGCTATTACCGATACCGTGGATAATTAACGGCTCCGCCACGCTGTAACCGATGGTACGCTTGGGATCCAGGGAGGACAGCGGATCCTGGAATATCATCTGTATATCTTTGCGCAGGGCGCGCAGGGGCGCCGCCGACAGGCTGAAAATATCGCGGCCGGCAAAATCGGCGCGCCCGGCGGTGGCGTCGGTGAGCCGCAGCAGCGTCCTGCCGGTCGTGCTTTTGCCGCTGCCGGACTCACCCACCAAGGCGTAGGTTTCCCGCTCATCAACATGAAAACTAACGTCATCCACCGCGGTGATCCAGCGAGTGCGCAGACCCTGGCGGACTTTGAATTTTTTCGTCAGGTGACTAACGCGCAACAGCGGCGGCGGGTAAACGGCAGTTGGGTTCATAATACTGTTTCCCGGTCGAGTTCTTCGGCTTTCCAGCAGCGAACGGCATGACGCGAAGCCTCCGGGCCGGCGGTCGCGCCGCCATCCCTTATCGCCGCCAGCGGCGGATGACGCCGGCATATGGCGCCGGCAAACGGGCAGCGGGGGGCGAAGCCGCAGCCGGCCGGGCTGTCGGTAAGCGGGGGCACGCTGCCCTTGATTTCCGTCAGCCGGGATTGACGCGCGCCGCGCAGCGACGGGATTGCCGCCATCAAACCCCGGGTATAGGGGTGCCGGGGCCGGTCGAATAAGGTCATGACGTCGGCTTCCTCCACCACTTCACCCAGATACATGACGATTACCCGCTGGCACATTTGCGCGACGACCGACAAATCATGGGTAATCAAAATGATGCCCATGCCGTTGGCGGCCTTAAGCGACTCCAGCAACTGCAGGATTTGCGCCTGAATCGTCACATCCAGGGCGGTGGTCGGCTCATCGGCGATAAGCAGCGCCGGATGGCAGGCCACGGCCATGGCAATCATCACCCGCTGGCGCATGCCGCCGGAAATTTCATGGGGATAAGCGGCGCAACAACGCGCCGGATCCGGGATGCCCACCTGTTCCAGCAGCGCCATCACCCGCGCGGCCCGCTGCCGGCGGGACAGGTCGGCGTGCAGTTGGAGGCTCTCGCCGATCTGGCGGCCGACGGTAAAGAGCGGGTTTAAACTCGACAGCGGATCCTGGAAAACCATCGACAGGGTATTGCCCTGGATGGCGCGCCGCTCGCGCTGCGATAGCGCCAGCAAATCGCGGCCGTTAAAGCGCACGCTGCCCTGCGCCTCGGTGATGCGGGGGTCCAGCAGCCCCATAACGGCTTCGGCGGTGACGCTTTTACCACAGCCGGATTCGCCGATAATGCCCAGGGTTTCATGCGCCTTCACGGCGAAAGAAATACCGCGCACCGGCCTGACGACGCCCTGTTCAGTGGCTATTTTGACCACCAGGTCATTCACCGCCAGCAGCGGGGCGCCGGATATCATACTGTCTGCCATAACGCTAAGGCCTGTCTCTTAACATGCCCAGCACGCGTCGCGGCAAGGGGCGGATGGTGGGATCCAGCAGGTCGCGCAGGCCGTCGCCGAGGATATTAAGGGCTAAGATCAGGATAACGATCGAGATGCCGGGAAAAAAGGTCATCCACCAGGAGGTAAAGATCACTTTTTTACCCTCCAGCAGCAGATTGCCCAGGCTGGGCATCGGCGCCGGCACACCGGAGCCGAGAAAACTTAACGCCGCCTCGGTAAGAATGGCCACGGAAAAAATAAAGGTGATCTGCACGATAAAGGGCGACATCACATTCGGCAGGATATGGCGCCAGATCATGCGCCCGTCGGTGGCGCCCTGGGCCCTCAGGCCCTCGATATAATTCTTTTCCTTAATCACCAACGCCGCCGAGCGCACCACCCGCGCGATGGAGGGGATATATACCAGCGACAGCGCCAATACCACATTCAGGGTGTTCGGCCCCAGGATGCCGACGATGGCAATGGCCAGCAACAGGGAAGGGAAGGCAAACAGGCCGTCGCAAACGCGCATGGCGATCAGATCCACCGGCCGGTACCAGGCGGACAGCAGGCCGGTTATCAAGCCGAATACCCCGGCGGCCGCGGCGACCGACATGCCCACCAGCAGGGAGATGCGAATGGCGTAGGCCACGCGCGTCAACACATCGCGGCCAAAGTTATCGGTGCCGAACCAATGCTGCGCGGTCGGGCTTTTTAACCGGCTGAGCGGATCGAGGGCATAAAGATCGTAGGGGCTGAAATACCCCGCGGCCAGCGACAGCACGACCAGCAGCAGCAGTATCACGCCGCCGGCCAGCATCATTTTATGACGCGACAATCCCGTCATGGCGCGGCCCTCCTGGTTGCCATGGCGCGGGCGCCATGCGTTGCGAAAAAGCGGGGTGGCGGCGCATCACGCCTTCACCTTAAGGCGCGGATCGATCCACCCAAACGACAGATCGACCAGCAGGTTAATCACTACGTAGCTGGTGGTAATCAGCAGCACCGACCCCTGGATCACGGTAAAATCCCGCCGCTCGATGGAATCGATAATCAATGACCCGACGCCGGGAATGCCGAACACGCTTTCAATCACGATGGCGCCGGTGATAAGCGATCCAAAGGATTCGCCGCAGATATTCAGTACCGGGATCCAGGCGTTTTTAAACGCATGGCGCAGCAATACCCCCCGTTCGGGAACGCCTTTGGCCCGCGCGGTCTTGATGTAGTTCTCATGAAGCACGTCCAGCATGACCGCGCGGGTCATGCGCGCCAGCAGGGCGGCGATGCGGATGGCCAGCGCCAGCGCCGGCAGGAACAGGTAATGCAGGTTTTGCCACAGGCTGAGTTGGCCGGATTTATAGCCGATCACCGGAAACCAGCGCAGATGGACGGCAAAAAAGAAAATCAGGAACAGGCCGAGTAAAAAGCCCGGAATCGACAGCCCGAAGGTCGCCAGCGCCATAATCAGGCGATCGGTAAAGCGCCCGCGCCGGTAAGCCGCCGCGATGCCGCCCAGGATACCAAGCAGCATGGCCATGCCCTGCGCCAGCAACGCCAGCGATAGCGTGGGTTTAAGATGCTGCATGAACAGCGTGATCACGCTTTCCCGCATAAACAGGGAGTAACCCAGATCGCCTTGCAGGATGCGGGAAAACCATAGCCAGAACTGTTCAACCAGCGGCCGGTTAAGGCCGAGCCTGGCGCGCATCGCCAGTACGTCTTCCGGCCGGGCGTCATTGCCGAGAACCACCAGCACCGGATCGCCCGGCGCAAGCTGCACCAGGCAGAACACCACCACCGCCACCACCAGCAATACCGGGATCAGCGCCAACAGCCGGTGTAACGCATACCATACCATTTGTTTATCCTTGCCCGCCGTAACCGGGCCGGCAGCGGGCCGCTAAAAAACCGACCGGGCAAAGGTTATTTATCCGGGACCTGCACATTCCATAAAATCGGGCCGATCAGGTCCGCGTAGCCCTTGACGCCGTCCTTGACGGCAATGGGTTCAGGCTGGGTATGGCCCAGCACAATCACCGGCAGGTATTGCCAGGTCAGGACGTGCAGCTTGTCCACCAGCGGTTTGGCATCCTGTAGCGAGGGCGCCTGCTTAATGCGATCCAGAACGCTGTCGATGTCCGGGCTGTTGGACCAGCCGGGGAAATTGGCCCGCGAGTCGAGGAACGGATATTGATGCAGCACCTGGCGCATGGAGAATTCCAGGGCGCAGAGGTCGAAATTTTTCGGGTCCTGGCGGCGCTGCAATACCGTCGGCCAGTCATAGACATCCAGCCGGGATTTAACGCCGATTTGTTTCAGCACCTGTTGGGCCACGATCGCCAGGTTGTAGAGTTCGGCATATTCCTTGGTGGCGATAATCACCACCTCCTGCCCCTGGTAGCCGGATTCCTTGACCAGCCTGCGGGCCTCGTCGAGCTTATTGACGTTATAGTAAGGTTTGCCGGCCCCGCTATACCAATCCACCTGCTGCGGAAATCCCAGGGAGGAATCGGCGCTGAAAAAACGCGGGTCGCTATAGCCGGCCAGCAGGACGCTGTTGACATCCAATGCGGTATTAAACGCCTGGCGCAGCTTGACGTCGGCGAAGGGTCCGGTTTTCTTATTGAACAAATAGGTGATAAGCGAACCGCCGGATTCCGGGGCAAATAACTGAATGCCCGGCGCCTGTTTAAGCTGGTCGATATTGTCCTTGGGCAGGTTAAACACCAGATCGTACTCGCCGGTCAGCGCGCCGGCCAGCCGGGTGGATTCATCGGTAACATACCGGAAAAAAATATCTTTCACATAGGCGTTCTTTTTGCCCGCCAGGCCGCTGGCCGGTTCACTGCGGGAAACATAACCGTCAAAGCGGGCGAGATGCAGATATTCGCCCTGTTTGAACTCCGCCAGCCTGTAGGGGCCGGTGCCAATCAGCTCGGTCACCGGGCTTTTCGTCTCGTTGGCCTTATCTATGATGCTTTTTGGCATGATGGCGGCAATATTCTTCACATCGGCCAGAATATTCAGCGTGATAAGCGACGGCGTTTTCAGGGTCAATTGCACGGTCAACGGGTCGATTTTAGTAAAGGCGGCGCCGGGCAGGTTGGCTTTACCCTGGGTGGACAACGCCAGCCAGCGGTTCATGGAGGCGACAACGTCGTCCGCGGTCAGCGGCTGGCCGTTCTGGAACACGATATGGTCGCGCAGGGTAAAGGTATACACCAGCCGATCGTCGCTGAGCTGGTAATGATCGACCAGTTCCGGCACCGGCTCGAACTTATCGTTAATCACGAACAGCTCTTCGAAAATATGACGGTCGACATCCGAGGTGGCGTTATTGGTGGTCAGATAAGGATCCAGGGTGCCGGGCCGGTTGCCGTAGGCGATATTCAGGGCGCCGCCGCCGGTGGCCGGGGCGGTGTACCCGGGCAGGGCCGCGCACAGTAAAAACAGGGCGGCATGGAACCGCATGGTATTGATTAAGCTCATGCTTGCTCCTGCTTGATACGTTCGAGCAGATGCGCGTCGGTCAGCAGCCGGTAGCCGGTTTTAGCCAGCACCCGGGCGCCGGTCACCAGCGCCTGGTAGCCGCGTGGGGAATTGGCGGCTTCGCGAAACGCCACCGTATGGCCTATCAGGTCATCGGGACCTATCTTGATATAGGGATGCGCGGTAGGCACGGCATGGCTGATATCGCCGGCGTCGGTGGACCCCAGACCTTCTTTAGGCGTGAGATCCACCTGTTCGCCATGGGCGGACAGGACATCCAGCAGCAGGGTATTCAAGGTGTGGTTAATGCGAAAATCGCGCGGACCCACCTGGTGTTCTATCTCCACGCGCGTGCCGGTGGCCAGCGCCGCCCCCTCGGCAATGGCGCGGATGCGCGGCTCCAGCGCTATCACTTCCTCGCGGGTATTGGCGCGGATGTAATAATGCGCCGCGGCGAATTCCGGGATCACATTCGGGGCCTGGCCGCCATCGGTAATAATGCCGTGTACCCGAACGCTCGCCGGCAGCTGCTGGCGCAGTACGCTGATGCCGTTATAGAGCAGCACCACCGCGTCCAGGGCGTTGATGCCCAGATGCGGGGAACTGCCCGCATGGGAAGGCTTGCCGTAAAAATTAAAATAAAGATGATTATTGGCAAGCGACGGGCCCGACAGGCGCGTGCGGCCGGCGGGATGGATCATCAGCGCCGCGTCCACTCCCCGCAGGAAGCCATGTTCGACAAAACGGGCTTTGACATTGCCGTTTCGCCCGCCCGGTCCCTTTAGCCCGCCTTCCTCCGCCGGGGTGCCCAATACCACGATTTTGCCGCCGGTTTCCGGCAAGGTTTCCGCGAGCGCAATGGCGGCGGCGATGCTGGTCACGCCGATAATATTGTGTCCGCAGGCATGGCCGATGCCGATCAGGGCGTCGTATTCCGCCAGATAGGCCACCGTCGGCCCGGGTTTGCCGCTATCCCTGACGGCGTGAAATGCGGTTTCATGCCCGGCCACGTTGGATGTCACCGTAAATCCCGCCGCGGTCAGCAGGCCGGTAAGGATCTTATTGGCGTAATATTCATTATTGCCGGTTTCCGGATGCGCATGTATATCCTGGCTGACGGCAATATACGTTTCCCGCTGCCGATCAATGGCATCGTCAATCCGTTTGATCAGGGTATCGGTGGTCATGGGTAACCTCATAATGAGATAAATAGTATTAGGACATGCGCAAAACCATACACTATTTCGCAATTGAGCTTAAAATGAAAATAGCGCATAACCTTAGTGAATTTCTGGACGAAGGTTGCCGTGCGGTTATTTTTTAGAAATAAGCGGAATATTACCAAAGCGCCCAATTCGTGGGGTCCTATTATTTGGTTATAATCAAGTCAAAAATATAAAAAGTATAAATTTCAGTCTATTGAAAAGAGATTGATGAAATAATATTCTCTTTTTCTACAGCGTTGACGGAAGAGAAGAAGAATTATTTTTCACGACTGCCTAATTTATCGCCATATCGACGGCGTTGAGCGTATTGGCCGGCATATAGTCAGTTATTCACTTTGAATATTCATATCTTAGCTAAATAAGGCAGAGCCTTTGCCTTTATACTGTGCCCCGTGCTACTGGCCTAACAATAAAATGACTCGCTTTCATTTCACAGGATATTTTATGCATAAAATAATAACGGCGGCGTTTGGCGCGGCCGGCTGGTTAATGTCATTATCCCCGTCCTTTGCCGCTGCGGCGGTGCCGCAGGAAGTGCGGATTGCCTACAGCGGCGGTTCGCAAGTGCTGATGTTGGCGAAGGCGGACGGCAGTCTGGAAAAAGCGCTGGGCACCAAGGTGAAGTGGGTGCAGTTCGCCTCGGGCGCCGATGCGCTGAATTATTTCGCCAGCGATGCCATCGATATCGCCAATTTTGGTTCCAGCCCGGCCACCGCCGGCATCGTGCGCAAGCTGCCGGTGGAAATCGTCGGCATTTCCGGCGTCATTGCCACCTATGAGCGCCTGATCGGCAAACCGGGCATCAATAGCCTGCAGGATATCGAGGGCAAACGTGTGGGCTACCCGCCCAACTCCACGTCCCAGTACGCGCTGGAAGCGGCGATAGCAGTGCATAAACTCGATCGCGGCAAGATTACCCTGATCCCGCTGCGCCCGGCGGAACTGGTGGCGGCCTGGAAACGCGGCGATATCGACGCCGGTTATGTCTGGGCGCCTTTTGCCCAGGAGCTGGAAGCGTCCGGCGGCCATCAGGTGTTCGCCACCAAGGATCTGCAAAAGGACGGTTATCTGATTTATAACAACTACGTGGTACGCAAAGCCTTTGCCCGGCAATATCCTGAGATCGTGGCCAACTTCCTGAAGGTACATCAGCAAAAGGTGGATGAATTCCGCCGCGACCCCGATGCCGCCGCCGCCATTGTCGCCCGGGAAGTAGGCGCGCCCGTCACCACCGCCACCAATACCCTGTCCGGCCTGGAATATCCCTCCATCGCCGATCAGGGCACCGCCGCCTGGCTGGGCGACGGCACCAATACCGACGCCAGCGGCATCGGACAGGCGGTGAATAAAACCGCCCATTTCCTGGAGAGCACCGGCGAGGTACGTCAACGGGATATCCCGGCCACCTGGAGCGGGGCGATTAATTCCAGCTATATCCGCCAGGCCGCGGGTAAATAAATACCGTTATGAAAGTTGTTCATCATCTTGCTATCAGCGTCGTCTCGGTGGCGCTGTTTTTCCTGCTCTGGCAAATCGCCGGGGAACGGCGCTGGGTCGACCCGCTATTGCTGCCGCCTTTGTCGGATCTGGCAGAAACCACGGTTGAGCTGTTGCGCGACGGCTACCGCCAGGTGCCGCTTTGGGAGCATATCGCGGTGAGCCTGGCGCGGGCGCTGAGCGCTTTTGCCGTCGCCATCGTGTGCGGCATCCCGCTGGGTCTGCTGATGGGGTTGTCGGCGCCCATCGCCGCCGCGCTCAACCCGTTTGTGCAGTTTCTGCGGCCCTTGCCGAAAATCGCCCTTATTCCGCTGGCGGTGGTCTGGCTGGGTATTGGCGAGTCCTCGAAATTTTTCCTTATTTTTATCGCTACTTTTCTGAGCGTGGTGGTGGGCGCCGCCGCCGCGGTGGAGCGCATCGGCGATGCCCGCATCCGCGTAGCGCAGACGCTGGGCGCCTCGCGCCGGCAGATTTTCTGGCGGGTGGTCTTGCCGGATACCTTGCCCGAGCTATTTACCAGCGTGCGGCTGTCCATCGGCGTCGGCTGGACGTCGCTGATTGCCGCCGAACTGGTGGCGGCTACGTCGGGCCTGGGGTGGATGGTGATCAACGCCAGCGCCTATCTGCGCACCGATATCGTGATGATAGGCATCCTGCTGCTCGGCGCCATCGGTTATATGCTGGATCTGGCGATCGTGGGAGTACAGAAATGGCTGGTGCCCTGGGCGGGGAAGGACGCATGACGGCACATATCGCTGTTGAGCATATTACGCAGGTTTTTACCGGCAGGCAGGCGCCCCTGACGGTGCTGGACGATGTCTCGCTGTCACTGGCCGCCGGGGAGTTTGTGGTATTGCTCGGCCCCTCCGGCTGCGGAAAATCCACCATCCTGAATATGATTGCCGGCTTTACGCCGGTACGGCAAGGGCGGATCCTGTGCGCGGGTCGGCCGGTCAGGGGGCCGCATCCCAGCCGGGGCATGGTGTTCCAGCAGCCCAATTTATTTCCCTGGCTGTCGGTGCTGGCTAACGTCACCTTCGGCGCGCGCATGGCGGGCCGGAAAAAGGCGGCGGCCGATGCCGACGCCAATGCCTGGCTTCAGCGGGTGGGACTGGCGGGTTTTGAACAGCATGCGCCCTGGCAGCTGTCCGGCGGCATGAAGCAGCGGGTGGCGCTGGCGCGGGCCTGGCTGCCCGACCCCGACATATTGCTGATGGATGAACCCTTCGGCGCGCTGGACGCGCAAACCCGGATGATGATGCAGGAACTGCTGCGCGCCGCCTGGAAGCAAACCGGCACGACGATTTTATTTGTCACCCACGATGTGGAAGAGGCGCTGTTTCTCGCCGACCGTATCCTGGTGATGTCGGCGCGGCCGGGGAAAATCGTTGAGGAAGTGCGGGTGCCGTTCGGCCCGCAGCGGGATATCGAGACCCTGGCGCAGGCCCCAGGCTACAGCGACATTAAACAACAGGTGCTTCACCGGGTGCGGACCGAGGCCCGGCGCCATATGCTGTAATGGTGCCCGGCGCGGGAGCGAATCCGGCGATTGCGCCCGCGCCGGGTAAGGATGGCGCAGCATCCGCCCACGCGCCGGGCGGGGCGCTACCGGGACAGCGGCTTCGGCGCGCCCAGTCGGGTGGCCAGCAGGGACAGGCCATAACACAGCAGGTAATAAATGACGCCGATAAAGACAAAAATCTCGGTGGGATAGATCTGTTCGCGGTTATTGACCTGGCCCGCCACGGTGGTCAGCTCCGGCACGTTAACGATAAACGCCAGCGAGGTGTCCTTGATCAGGGAGACCATCAGCCCGATATAAGACGGCAGCAGATTGGGCATGGCCTGCGGCAATAAAACCCGGCGCAGGATTTGCCACTCGCCCAGTCCCGAGGCAAGGCCCGCTTCCACCTGTCCCGCAGGCAGGGCGTTCAGGCCGGCGAGCGTGGTATGCATCACCGCCGCCGAGGTAAACCAGGCCAGGGCCAGAATCACCGTCAGCGGACCGGGTATCGAGCCGCCGAACAGGATGGGCAGCAGGAAAAACAGCCAGAAGATAACAAAAATCAGCGGTATGCCGCGAATGATTTCAGCCCAGATAAACAGCGCCCGGCGCGTCCAGCCCGGATAGCGCCAGGCCAGGCACGCCAGCGCGACGCCGAGCGCCAGCGCCAGTACGCCGGCGCACAGCGCCATCATCAGCGTCAGCAGCACGCCGCCCGGCTGGCCGTCGGCCAGGCGTCCCCATAGCAGGTAGGTCAGGTTAGCGAGGATCACGTCGATATTAAAGGTCATGGCGCGCTCCGCTTATCGGGTTGCCGGCCGGCGGCGCATCGAGGCCGGCCGCCGGCAACAGCGGTTGCCTGCCGTCGCGGCGCTTTGGGCCCACATATATCAGCAGGGATCCCATCGCCACGCCCAAGAGCAGATAAAGCCCGGTGCCCACCGCAAACGCCTCAAGCGCGTGGGCGTTAAAACTCTCCACCCGGCCTATCTGATAGGTCAATTCGGCGAAGCTGATGCCGCTGGCCAGCGACGAAAGCTTCATCAGGTTCAGGTATTGCCCGACCAGGGGCTGCCAGGCATTGAGCAGTCCCTGCGGCAACAGCACATGGCGCAGGATTTGCCACTGGCTGAACCCTTGCGATAGCGCGGCCTCCGTTTGTCCCGGCGGCACGGAGTTCAACCCCGCCTGGATTTCCTCCAGCAAAAACGCCGCGCAGAACAGCGACAATCCCCAGGCGGCGCAAAGGAATTCCGGCGCCAGCCACAGGACGTTGCCCGGCAGAATCGACCAGGGGTGCATATCGCCGATGTACAGGCGCACGCCTTGCGGCAGCGCGCCCCAGGCGGCAAAATACCAGAACAATAATTGCACCAGCAGCGGCGTGTTGCGAAACACCGAGACAAACGCCGCCGCCAGGGCGCGGCCAATCGGCCCCGGCGCCAGGCGCAGCGCCAGCATCAATAGGGTTATCAGCGTCGCCGCCAGGCAACCGAACAAGGTGACGTACAAGGTGGCGGCAAAGCCGGACAGGATCCATTGCCAGGGCTGGCCGGTCAGCACGCCGGCCCAATCCAGGTGCCAGGCCATCAGCTCTCCTCCAGGCGCGCATGCAGCGGATTAAGCACCTTCTGCAAAAAACGCTGCGCGCGCGGGTGCACCGGCGCGCTGAAAAAAGTCTCCGGGTCGGCCTGTTCCAGGATGACGCCGCCGTCCATAAACACCACCCGATCGGCTATTTCGCGGGCGAAGCTCATTTCATGGGTGACCACCACCATGGTGATGCCGCTATGGGCCAGTTCCTGCATTACCTGCAGCACTTCGCCGATCATTTCCGGGTCCAGCGCCGAGGTCGGCTCATCAAAAAGAATCAGCGTCGGGTCTGTGACCAGGGCGCGGGCAATCGCTACCCGCTGCTGCTGGCCGCCGGACAGCTGGGACGGCAGAAAAGACGCCTTATCGCCCAATCCCACCCGCTCCAGCAGACTCTGCGCTTTGGCATGCGCTTTCGCCCGCGTCCAGCCGTGCACGGTGATCAGCGCCAGGCTGACATTATCCAGGGCGTTAAGATGGCCGTAGAGATTAAACTGCTGGAACACAAAACCGATATGGGTGCGAAGTTCACGCAGCGCGCGGCCTTTCAACGCCGAGGTGGGATGGCCGTCGATCAGAATTTCACCTCCGCTTACGGTTTCCAACTGGTTGATCAGGCGTATCAGGGTGGATTTCCCCGACCCCGAGGGGCCGCAAATCGCCACCACCTCGCCGCGTCCGACGCTGAAATCCACCTGGCGGATCACGTAGTGGGGGCCGAAAAATTTATCAACCTGGCGGAACTCGACGGCGGGGATGGCATGTGGGGCAGGGGTATCCGCCACCGGGGCGGCGGATGGTTGCAGATTGTCGTACTGGGATTGCATTGATTCAGCCTGATTATTTCGCTGTTATGGTAAACAGACGCGGTTGAGGCGATTTGGTCTGGGGTCCGAACCAATTATTATAGATGGAGGTAGCCTGGCCGTTTTTTTCCAGTTTCAGCAGCTCGTTATTAACGAAGGTCAGCAACGCGGTCTCGTCTTTTTTCACCCCGACGCCTATCTCTTCTTTACTCAGCAGCTCCGGCAGCACTTTATATTTGGCTTTATCCGGCGCGCCGTCGAGCAGGCCGGCGAGGATGGTGCTGTCCTGGGTGATGGCCTGCACGTTGCCGTTGCGCAGCGCCGTCAGCGCCAGCGGAATATCATCATAGGACAAGACGCGCGCATTCGGGAAACGATGATGCAATTCCTGCTCGCCGGTGGTGCCCTTTACCGCGCCGATACGCGCGTTGGCGTAACCGTCCAGTTTATCCGGCGAGTTTACCGGCACCAGGAACTGCTGCCCGGTGACAAAATAGGGAATGGAAAAATCAATGACCTTGGCCCGCTCCGGCGTGATGGTAATGTCGGCCACGATAATATCGGCTTTACCCGACTGCAGCAGAGGAATGCGGTTGGCCGGATTGGTGGGCACCAGCTCCAGCTTCACGCCCAGCGCGTCTGCCAGCGCCTTGGCAAAGTCCACGTCGTAGCCGACGATATTATGGGTTTTGGCATCGACGGAACCAAACGGCGGGTTGGAATCGAAGGTGGCGACACGAATAACGCCGGCCTGCTTGATATTGGCCAACTGGTCGGCATGGGCGGCAACGGAGACGATACTGCCTAACGCTAACACAGTCAGCAGCGATAACGCTGAAGGCCGGCTATTAATGAATAAGGCCATTTGCTTTTCCTTGATATAATTTTAATATAATTTAACCACTTCATGGGGTTATTCCATGGCGCTGGTTTTCTGCTGAGGAATATTACATAGGCAACGATAATTAACCACGTATAAAAAAGCATATGTTTATCACCACTAAGCATAAGAATAACTTATGACCTATCGGGCCAGTGGCCGGCGGGCATTTATGCCAGTGAACACGGGGCGCGGGCGCGGCGCCGCGGGCGATTCAAATAAGAATAATAATTATTACTCAAGACAATAAGAAATGAATTGAAGCCGGTGGCGCGGGATATTTTATAAAACCGCAGCATGAGGATGTTTAATAAATAACCATCGCTGCGGCATTTTATCGCCGGGACAGGGGCGGCAGGCTAAACCAACGGGCGCTATCACCGGCGCTGCAACCCCCGTCCGGTGCCCGGGGGTTAATTTGTCGCGGGAGCGGATAAGTTCAGTCTGCCGACGGTCTGCTCAAACTGCGCCTCATCGCCCTGCGGCAGTTTTTTGAACGACACCTTGCCGCGATACACGTCGGAGTCGATTTTAACGATGTTCGGCTGGGTGCTCAGGTTGCCGACGGCGACACAATAATTGGTTACCTGGCTCAGCGATGGATCCCAAATATCGGCCATTTTATTACAGTCATCAATCCATAAAAATTTATCCCGGGCATTCAATTTCGCCAATTGCTGTTTTAACGGCGCGGATAAATACACGTCGAACATCGGCTCAATATTATTTTTATCAATTTTTAAAATCAACGGTATTTTAAATTGAACGCCGGAAAAGCCGATGGTTTTGGCATTCACATCAATTTTATATTTTTTTATCTTGGTCGGGAAATCCCACTGCCGGATAACATCCGGTATCCATGCGGTTATCTTATCATCGAGATTTAAAAAATAGGTTGATAACGATGTGGAGGATAAACTGCTCCGGCCCAGGCCGATATAGTTATCGCCCCCCAGCACATCCAATACAGTCGCGCCGTTATCCAGCGTGCTGCGCTTGACATTACTGACCTGGGGCTGCTCCTTGTCGCCGCGCAGGATAAAGAACAGATCCTTTCTGTCGTGCTGATTCAAAATATCATAGGCGGTATTGTTCATGGCCAGGTGATCGGAAGACACCACGATCACCGTATTTTTGAAATAGCCCGATGCGCGGATTTTTTTGATAAGCCCCGCAATATGCTCCTGGCTGCAGGCCACGGCGCTTAGGGAGCTGTTTTCCATATTGTCATACGCATAGGAGCGATTGGTGCAGGATCGCGAAATATATCCGTCCGGATGATGGGTGTCGACGGTCAGCGCAAATAAGGCAAACCGCTGTTTTTGTTGCGACAGCGCAATAAATTTATCATAGACCAGATCCAGCAGGGTATCGTCATACCAGCCCCACTCGTTGCGGTAGCCGGGATCCTTGACCAGTCCCTTAAGCTCCTGGAAACCATAGATATGCTCAAAACCATGGGACTTCAGGAACAGGCCTTTACCGGCAAACGCCATATCGGCCCCCTGGTAAAAATAGGTATCGTAACCGGAAGCCTGCAGTATATCGCCCAGGCAAATATCATGGGGGTAAAAGGTCGATAACGAACTTGAGGCATTGCCGTCAAAGGGGGCGAATAACGGAATGCCGCACTGCGACGCCACCATTCCGGCAATGGTGTAGCCGGTGCCGGGCAATTGGGTGGTATTGCTGAAATCTATGGCATCGTTTTTCTGACTGTTAAGCTCGGTGGTTAAACCGGCAAAGGCGTCCTGATCGAAATAGGTTCTTTCCAGGCTTTCGGCATAGATATAAATAAGGTTGGGGCTGTCTTTCGCCAGTGTTTTGGACGGGGTCCTGTAATAGGTATTAAAGTCCGTATCGCCGCTTGCCAGCTGGGATTTAACCAGGCCGGCAATTTCACCGCTGGCCGGCGTGGCAACCACGGCGACCACGGCCAAAACGAGAGCCAGCAGGCCGTAAGCCGTGCGGCCGCCGCCGGCTTTTCTGAATAGCAACAGCCATGACATCAGGCTGAACACCAGCAGGGAAGCCAGGATGAAACCGGCAAAGGGCAGGATGTACTTGCCTAATCCGGCGCCGGTTAAACTGCTGGTCAGGGTATACAGCACCGAATCATTGATGCCGGCGCCGGTAAAGTAATTACTGGCGACCCTGACTAAATTAAGCAGAATATAAATACCTAAAACAAACAGCACTAATGAAAACAAATATTTATTTTTTTTGGCTTTCGTTGAATAAATAATAACCGCCGCTATAAATAATACTATCGACAGGGTTTCCGCTGACATTGTTCTCCCTCCATCGGGCAGTAAGGGAAATACCTCCGGCTATAGCAGCAGCGTTTCAAGGCGGTCTTCCGGTAAGGGATGGGTGATAGTTATCTGTATAGCAATTAATCCGCTACGGCGCGAGATTTCATTACCGTTTTGTGACAAGCCGCGCCGGCGGGTGGTGCGGGTAAAAAGAATTGAACGGCGAAATACAAGAAATTATTTTTTTAATCAATTGATTTAAAACAGTAAAACTTCACCGCTCGGCTAAAAAGCAGGAGATGAATTCTTTTTGCGTTGACAAAAAGTTACATTTTTTTTACAGCGGAAAGCCCGGTGGGCGCGGGGAAAACGACGCAGCGGCCCTCATATCCGAGAGCCGCGCTGGCAGGGGTTTATTTAGGCAATGAATAGGCCTGGCGCGCCAGGAGCTTCCAGGCGCCCGCCGCATTTTTCTGCCATACCTGCATGACGCCGATTTTCACTTCGCCCGGCTTGCCGCCGTCCGCGGTTTTCGCCTGCAGGATATGCCTGACGATGGCCACGTCGCCGTCGACCTGCACGGTTTGGTCTTTGAGATCCAGCGTCAGGAATTTGGATTGACCGGTGACGATGGCATCGACAAATTCGGCGTTGTTCTGGATTTTACCGCTGGAGTGGCCATAGCTCAGCGTCGGCGCGCCCACTTTCTCCAGATCGGCTTTCTTGGCGCTGACCATGGCCTGGCGCATGGTTTCCACCGCCTTGGTTACCGCCGTGGCATCGGCGCTTTGGGCGAAACAGCTGCTGCTCAACAGCAATGAAAGAAGGGCCGCGCCTGCAATTTTATACATGGTTATTCCTTACCAGTGACATCGTTAAAGAGGGGCAATGCTAACCAATTTCATGAGGTTACCGTTGTGACTGATCTCATGTATTTCAAAAAAAATAGTTTTTATTTATTTTTAATAAAACATCGTTTTGAAATTATCTCAAGCAATTGTCCGCGGAACATTGTGCGCGGGATGGCGGCAAGCGTTTCAATGTGATTAAGCTCACAATTTTTGGCATTAATAAATTATTACTACCACGGCAATCTGTGCCACCGGGTGTAAACCTCTGATTGACATTGCGTGACGGTCATAGCAATCAGAAAAGATCAAAAAACTCGGAAATTATTAAAAGCACGGGATTTTTGCGGGGCAGGGGAAATTTACTGAGTGGAATGATGGCGTTACACATAGCACAAAATCAGGCCGGTAATTACCGGCCCTAACCCTGATGTGTGTTCTATTCTTATAAAGTGTTTAGTTATTCTAAACAACTCTGATGTTAAGTGATGCTAAACAGATTATCAAGCTAACTTTACTCATATTTGAAGATGATTCCAAAACGCCTGAAAGAAGCCCGGCACAGGGCCCAGCTGACACAGGAAAAGCTGGCGGTCATGGCTGGCATCGATGAGTCCACCGCCCGTTCCAGAATTAGTCAGTATGAAAATGGGATATATCGTCCCAATTTTGAAACCTGCTGTGCGTTTGCCCGCATCCTGAACGTACCCGAATGCTATTTCTACACGCTGGACGATGAGTTTGCCGCCGCGCTGCTGGCGCTGTATGTCTCGCACGCGGCATCGGCCAATATGCGTCTGGCGTCGAATGAAGGAGAAGAAGAAAAAGAAGAAAAAGAAGAAAAAGACGCTGCCGACTGGCAAAAACGGGGTTAAGCCTACCGCCGCCAGGCCATCTTAGACTAACCCTTTCCATTGCCGTATCGAGGCGTAGCAACGTCTCGCAGCCGCCATCCCGCCCCGCGTAAGCCTTGCCGTTCCGGCCAATTCCTTAAATGTGTTAAATTATTTCTTGAATCAATAAATAAGAAAGATAATAATTATCATTTAGTTTCAATTTCATTCACCTGTCAATGGAAAGATATAATGAGAAGGGTCTTGCGCTTAACACGTTCCACTCTGCTGTGTTCACTCGCTTTCGCGGCGCCGTTATTCACCTATGCCGAGGATACCCTGGTGGTTACCGCGGCCCAGACGGCCGACAGCGCCGATGCGCCGACCCGGGGCTACACCGCCAACACCAGCCGCGGGGCGACCAAAACCGATCAGCCGCTGATTACCACCGGCCAGTCGGTGTCGGTGGTGACGCGCCGGCAAATGGACGATCAGGCCGCCCTGACGGTGAACAGCGCGTTGAATTATACGCCGGGGGTATTTACCAACTTCGCCGGCGGCGCGACCCGCTACGAGACCGTTTCCCTGCGCGGATTCCACGGCGGCGATACCAATAATACCTTCCTGGACGGCCTGCGGTTGATGAGCGACGGCGGCAGCTATAACAACCTGCAAATCGATCCCTGGTTCCTGGAGCGCGTCGATGTGATTCGCGGTCCGTCGTCGGCGCTTTACGGCCAGACCATTCCCGGCGGCCTGGTGATGATGACGTCCAGACGCCCCCGTTTTGCCAGCGAAGGGCATATCAAGCTGATGGCCGGCAATAACGCCACCACCGGCGCGGCGTTCGACTATACCGGCGCCGTCAGCGATCAATGGGCGTTCCGCCTGACGGGCATCACGCGCCATAGCGATACCCAGTACGATCACCAGCGCGAGGAACGCTATGCCATCGCGCCGTCGCTGTTATGGCAGCCGGACGGCAACACGTCGCTGCTGTTAAAAGCCTATCTGCAAAAAGATCCGTCGGGCGGTTATCACAGCGCGGTGCCGGCGGACGGCAGCCTGTACGCCAGCAGCGGCGCCAAGCTGGACCGCGGGTTTTTTGACGGCGAAAGCAGCCTGAATACCTTTAAGCGCCGCCAGCAAATCTACGGCTATGAATTCGACCATAGCATCGACGACGTCTGGTCAATCCGCTCCAACGGCAGTTATACCCATGCCAACGTCGACCAGCAGCAGGTTTACCAGATTGGCTGGAACAGCGATCGTACATTGCTTAACCGCTATTATTCCGGCGAATCGTCCTCGCTTGCCGCTTACGCCATGGATAACCAGCTGGTGGCCGATTTCAGCACCGGCGACCTACAGCATAAAGTGGTGCTGGGCGGTGAATACCATGAATATACCAACGACCTGTGGGACGACAGCGCCTACGCCACCCCGCTCAATGCGCTCACCGGCGTCAGCGGCGGCCCGGGGCTGTTCACCGACTACGGCCTGACCGTGCCGGGCGTCACGCGCGTCGATGCCAAACGCCGCTACTCACAAAGCGGGGTCTATCTGCAAGATGAGATGACGCTGGATAAATGGCACCTGGATCTGTCCGGGCGCTACGATCGCATCGTGGCCAAAAATACCACGTTCAATACCGACACCACCTACCGGCGCCAGGACGATCATATCAGCGGCCGCGGGTCGCTGCTGTATGCCTTTGACAGCGGCATTTCGCCTTATGTCAGCTTTAGCCAGGCCGTCACGCCGCAGGCCTTGTCCGGCGCCGACGGCAACCTGTTGAAACCGACCACCAGCGAGCAGTACGAAGCCGGGATAAAATACCAGCCCCCCGGTACTTCGTCGCTGTATACCCTGGCGATTTACGACCTGACGCAAAAAGATGTGGCCAACCGTATCGTGCAGGGCAGCTATTATGTCCCGGCGGGCAAGGTACATTCCCAGGGGATTGAACTGGAGGCCCGCACGCAGCTCACCGAGCGTCTGGCCGGCATAGCCGGCTATACCTATAACCGGGTACGCTTCAGGGACGCCGTGGACGGCAACGACGGCAACACGCCTTATGTCACGCCGGATCAGATGGCGTCGCTCTGGGCGCAGTACCAGGCGGATTACGGCATCAACCTGGGCGGCGGGGTGCGTTATATCGGCCGGCAGTGGGCAGATAATGAAAACACGCGGCGCGTGCCGTCGGTGACCCTGCTGGATGTTTCGCTACGCGCCGATCTTGCCGCCTGGAACCCGCAGTGGAAGGGGGCCTATGTGCAGCTTAACGCCAATAACCTCACCGATCGGAAATACGTGGCGGCCTGTTATGGCACCGGCTATTGCTATTGGGGCGCGGAGCGCTCGCTGGTGGCCACCGTGGGCTACGATTTCTGATCAACAGGCAAAAGGCACGGGCCGGGGAAAGGATGTCCAGGCGCGTCAAGGGGGAGGGGAGAGGGAAAATAGGCAGATGAGGGGGGGCGGGTTTCCCGCCCGCCCCTATACAGGATTACGCCGGAACGTTTTTCAGCACCAGCCGCTGGATTTTACCCACCACCAGCAAATAGCACAGCATCGACATAATGGCCGAGCAGCCGACAAAAATCAGCGCGCTGTTAAACGAGTGCAGATTCTTGACCAGAAAACCAATCAGCAACGGGGTGACGATGGAGGCGACATTGCCGAACACGTTGAAGATGGCGCCGCACAGGCCGATCACCTCTTTCGGCGCGGTATCCGCAATCACCGGCCAGCCCAGCGCGCCGAAGCCTTTACCGAAGAATGCCAGCGCCATCAGCGCCACCACCAGCACCGTATTATCGGTGTAGTTGCAAAGGATCATGCTGGATGCGAGCAGCATGCCGAACACGATCGGCGCCTTGCGGGCAAAGGTAAGCGAACAGCCGCGCTTAAGCAGGAAATCCGACACCACGCCGCCCGAAATACCGCCGACAAAACCGCATAACGCCGGAATGGAGGCGATGATGCCTACCTTAAGGATGCTCATCCCTTTTTCCTGCACCAGATAGATGGGGAACCAGGTCAGGAAGAACCAGGTAATGGTGTTGAGGAAATACTGGCCGAAAAAGATGCCCAGCATCATACGGCTGGTGAGCAGTTGCTTAACGTAGTTCCATTTCGGTCCGTTATCCTTCGCCTTTTTGCTGTCCATATTGACCACGCCGCCGCCCTGCTCGATATAATCCAGCTCGGCGCGCGACGCGTAGGGGGATTCAAACGGGTTATGGACAAATTTTATCCACAGAAACGTCAGGATAAAACCGATGACGCCCATGACGGTAAAGACGTGTTTCCAGCTCCACGCATAGACCAGCCAGCCCAGGAAAGGCGAAAAAATCGCCAGGGAAAAATACTGCGCGGCGTTGAAAATCGACGACGCCGTGGCGCGCTCCTTGGCCGGGAACCACGCGGCGACAATACGGGCATTGGCCGGGAAAGCCGGGGCTTCGGCGAAGCCCAGCAGGAACTGCAGCATAAACAGCGAAAAGACCGCCATCGGCACCGACAGCACCCCGACGAATCCTTGCAGCAGTGTGAACAATGACCAGAAAAACAAACTGTAGCTATAGACTTTAATCGACCCGAACCGGTCAAGCAGCCAGCCGCCGGGGATTTGCATCAACAGATAGGCGATGCCGAACGATGAAAAAATCATGCCCAGGTTGACCACATCCAGCCCCAAATCGTGGGACACCGCTGTGCCGGCTATCGACAGGGTAACCCGGTCGGCATAGTTAACCGCCGTAATAATAAATATAAATAACAGCACCACATAACGTACGTGGGTCCTGCCTTTTTGGTCCAAAGTGGACTCGATTGCCATACGATGTCTCCGCGTTAACGCTGCGCGCCTAAGGCATTTATTCCCGGCGAATTGTCGCCGCCGCCATAGGCCTCATAATTAAAATACTGTCTGTCGGTAGGGGACTGGGTATACGTTGAATGGGTATCGGCGCGATACGTAAAAAAGAAGAGGTATCAATCGCCATCCGTAATTTGAGCAGGCAGTATAAAAATGGCGCCAGGGTAAGTCATTATGCAAATGACCAATATTAGAGCCGGGATCAGGACTATTTTTGTGGGAACATGGAGTCTGTGCGGTGGATCATAAATATGGGTTTTAGATAATTTTTAATTTTAATATTGCGATGGTGATCACAATTTATAGGTATTTCGCCGCATAATAAATTAAAAAATTATGGAGAGAGATGTTTTTGCCCAACTGCGGCATCCCATTTTTCGGCCGGGTTAGTATTCCACGATTAGTTGATAAATTAAACTAAATTTGTAATGGCGTGGATATTCTCCGTGCGGCAAAGCACGGCATTATTCATATTCATAATAATGAAATGCCGTTTTAATTTAAAAACACCGGTAATTATCACGCTGATATCGGCAATAAGCGCAGGCGCGGTCAACGGTCGGCGCACGGTGAATCCGCGGGGGGAATGAACCGGGCAGCCTGTTTCCCCCGGCGCGTTAGCCGCAGGAAACAGGCGTGATTTACGGGCCATGCCGGCCCCGGGTAGGATCAATAAGGCGCGTCGGGCGTGGTGATGCGGATCAGCTTTTCATTGACGAATTCATGAATCCCCGCCGGGGATTGTTCGCGGCCATAGCCGGAGTTTTTGGTGCCGCCAAACGGCAGCTCCGGGGCAATACCTGTGGTATGGTTGATATAGACCATACCGGAATCGATTTGCCGCGCCACCGCCACGGCCCTGGCGGTATCGGTGCCGAAGACGGTGCCCCCCAGGCCGAAGATGGAGTCGTTGGCCAGCGCAATCGCCTGCGCCTCGTCCTTGACGGCATACACGCACAGCACCGGTCCGAAGATTTCCTCGGCGTAGGCCGCCATGCCGGGTTTGATGCCGGTGAGGATGGTCGGTTCCATATACGCGCCCGGCCGGTCCACGCGGTGGCCGCCGTAGATCAGTTTGGCGCCTTCCTTCACTGCGGTTGCCACCTGCTCAACGATCTCCCCGGCCGCTTTTTCACTGCTGAGCGGGGCGAGCTGCGTGGACGGATCCAGCGGGTCGCCGATCCTGATCTTTTCATAAATGGCCCGCGCCTTGGCGATAAATGCCTCGGCGACGTCTTCCAGCACGATAATACGCTTGGGCGACACACAGACCTGGCCGGCGTTCCATAAACGTCCCATGGCGGCGGTTTTTACCGCCAGATCAAGATCGGCATCCGCCAGCACCACAAAGGCGTCGCTGCCGCCCAGCTCCAGGGTCGATTTCTTGACATGTTTGCCGGCCTCGGCGGCAAAGCTTGATCCCGCCGCCTCGCTGCCGGTCAGGGACACGCCCTTGATGCGCTTATCGCCTATTAATTGCGATACCTTGGCGCCGGGCACGAACAGGTTAGTGTAAACGCCCACGGGCGCGCCGGCATCGATAAAGATACGCTCCATCATGGCCGCGCACTGCGGTACGTTGGAGGCGTGTTTCAACACCATGGTATTCCCGGCCATGATATTCGGCGCCGCCGAACGGGTGATCTGGTAGAACGGGAAATTCCATGGCTGCACGCTCAGCAGCACGCCGAGGGGGTCATAGCTGAGAAATGCGCTGCCAATTCCGGTTTCCAGGGGCTTGTCGGCCAGGAACCGTTCGCCGTGATCGGCATAATAATCAAATATATCAGCGCACAGCTGCACTTCGCCCACGCCTTCGGCGTGCAGCTTGCCCATTTCAATGGTACACAGCTTGCCCAGCTCATCCTGGCGATCGTGCAGGATGGCGGCCACGTTATGCAGCAGTTTGGCCCGTTCGGCGAACGGGGTTTTTTTCCATTGCTGGAAGGCGGCGTCGGCGGCGGCCAGGATCTGTTCGATCTGCTGGTCGGACATAACGTCGAATTGTTTTTCGATTTTATTGGTGGCGGGATTAACCGTTTTGATCGACGACGGTGCGGCTGTCTGTACGCTCATGATAATGCTGTCCTTATGAAACGACTGGTAATATGAAGGATCTAACGCGACATCCTGTGCATGCAGTATAGTCCCCCGCGGAATTATTCCTCAATGTATTACCCTATCGAAGCCATCGGCCGATTGACGCCCGCACGCGTGTTTTCATCTCCGATCGTTGTCCGGATCGGGCGGGGGCAACGAGCGCTTATGTTGCGCGCCGCGCGCGAATGGCTTGATCTTTTTTTCTTTATCTATACTATACCCCCCTATACTATATTTTCATACGGGTCGGGAAATGCCTCGTTCAGCTGAAGATAAAAAACGCGTCCTGCTGCGGGTCCGGCGCATCAAAGGGCAGGTGGAGGCGCTGGAGCGCGGCCTGGAAACGGGCGTCGACTGCGGCGCGCTGCTGCAGCAGATCGCCGCCATCCGCGGCGCTTCCCACGGCCTGATGTCTGAAATTATGGAAATTCATATCCGCGACGAACTGGGCGAGGAAGACCTGACGCCGGCGCAGAAGGCGGCCCGGCTTAACGATGTCGCCAGCCTGGTGCGTTCCTATTTGAAGTAATGACGCCGTCGACGGTAAGATGTTGACCGGTGCTGTTTATGATTGGAGAACCTTTATGAAATCTCGTGCAGCCGTTGCCTTCGGGCCGGGCCAGCCTCTCAAAATCGTTGAGATTGACGTTGCGCCGCCGCAAAAGGGCGAGGTGCTGGTGAGGATTACCCACACCGGCGTCTGCCACACCGACGCTTTCACCCTGTCGGGAGACGACCCCGAAGGGCTGTTTCCCGCCGTGCTGGGCCATGAGGGCGGCGGCATTGTAATGGAAGTGGGCGAAGGCGTAACCAGCGTAAAGCCCGGCGATCATGTCATTCCCCTTTATACCGCCGAATGCGGCGTCTGCAAATTCTGCACCTCCGGCAAGACCAACCTGTGCCAGGCGGTACGCGTTACGCAGGGTAAGGGCCTGATGCCGGACGGCACCACCCGTTTTTCCTATAACGGTCAGCCCCTTTATCACTATATGGGCACCAGTACCTTCAGCGAATATACCGTGGTGGCCGAGATTTCCCTGGCGGTGATAAATCCCCAGGCGCAGCTGGAAAAGGTCTGCCTGCTCGGCTGCGGCGTCACCACCGGCATCGGCGCGGTGCATAACACCGCCAAGGTCAAGGCCGGCGACACCGTCGCCATTTTCGGCCTGGGCGGCATAGGCCTTGCAGCGATCCAGGGCGCGGTGCAGGCCAAGGCCGGGCGGATTATCGCCGTCGACACCAATCCGGGTAAATTTGATCTGGCCCGCTCGATGGGCGCCACCGATTGCATCAATCCCAAGGATCATGCGCGGCCGATCCAGGAGGTGATTGTCGAACTCACCGACGGCGGCGTGGATTTCAGTTTTGAATGCATCGGCAACGTCGATGTTATGCGCGCGGCGCTTGAGTGTTGTCACAAGGGCTGGGGCGAAAGCATCATTATCGGCGTAGCCGGCGCCGGCAAGGAGATCCGCACCCGTCCGTTCCAACTGGTTACCGGCCGGGTATGGCGCGGGTCCGCCTTCGGCGGCGTCAAGGGGCGCACGCAGTTGCCGGGCATGGTGGAGCAGGCCATGGCCGGTGAAATCAATCTCGATCCCTTTATCACCCATACCCTGCCGCTGGAGCGGATTAACGACGCGTTCGATTTAATGCATGAAGGTAAATCCATTCGCACCGTAATCCACTTCTGACGCCGTCCCACGCGCCGTCGCTGGATGTAACGCCGGCGGCTCGGGGGAGGCTTATAGCCCCCGCGGCGAGGGTTCGTTTGCCGTGCGTTAGCGGGAGGCAAGGCTTATGCCGCCTCGGCGAAGGTTCGTTTGCCGTGCGTTAGCGGGAGGCAAGGCTTATGCCGCCTCGGCGAGGGTCCGTTTGCCGTGCGTTAGCGGGAGGCAAGGCTTATGCCGCCTCGGCGAGGGTTCGTTTGCCGTGCGTTAGCGGGAGGCAAGGCTTATGCCGCCTCGGCGAGTGTTCGTTTGCCGTGCGTTAGCGGGAGGCAAGGCTTATGCCGCCTCGGCGAGGGTTCGTTTGCCGTGCGTTAGCGGGAGGCAAGGCTTATGCTGCCTCGGCGAAGGTTTCGCTTGCCGTGCGTTAGCGGGAGGCAAGGCTTATGCCGCCTCGGCGAGGGTTCGTTTGCCGTGCGTTAGCGGGAGGCAAGGCTTATGCCGCCTCGGCGAAGGTTCGTTTGCCGTGCGTTAGCGGGAGGCAAGGCTTATGCCGCCTCGGCGAAGGTTCGTTTGCCGTGCGTTAGCGGGAGGCAAGGCTTATGCCGCCTCGGCGAGGGTTCGTTTGCCGTGCGTTAGCGGGAGGCAAGGCTTATGCCGCCTCGGCGAAGGTTCGTTTGCCGTGCGTTAGCGGGAGGCAAGGCTTATGCCGCCTCGGCGAGGGTTCGTTTGCCGTGCGTTAGCGGGAGGCAAGGCTTATGCTGCCTCGGCGAAGGTTTCGCTTGCCGTGCGTTCGGTGGTTATATGGCGTGTCCGGTGCCGGCAAGCGACAAAGAGGCCGTACCGCGACGGCCTCCTTGACCTCCGCGCGTCCGGCAGGTCGTGCGCCGCTGCGCGGTTCCCGGCATCACCCATCCCGGCTTTGGGACCGTCCGGGATGCGCTCCCGGCGCAGCCCGGACTTTCGCCGCTCGCGGCGGCTCATCCCGCCATGATGGGCGCTGCCGGCGCACTCTATGCCGGCACCACGTCAACACCATCGTCTGTGAGTAAAACAGCGTTTTTAGGTTTCTTGCGGCATGCACTTACCGGGAAAAATATCAGCACCCATTTTGGGATAAGAGCTAAGAGATAAAAGCTAAAAGCTAAAAGCTGACGCTACTGCTAAAACTCAAAACTCAATATGCAAAACAGAATAATGAATGTCTTACTGCCTGACTGCATTTTGCTGTGCCGACGGCATTCCATCGCCATTGCATCCCTAATGGTCAATCCTATGCCGACGCCAGTCCCTATCCTAAGCAGCAGCGCCGCAGTCACTTCATAAAACGCTTGGCCAACAGCGACATGTGGACCGGCATAAAGCGCGCTGACGGCGCCAGTGCCCCCGGCATGAGCCGCCGGGAGCGGCGAAAGGCCCGGTTGCGCCGGGAGCGCTAACCGGGCCGGTGCATAACGGGGGAACTGGCGGCGGAAGGCATCGCGCAGCGACGCGCGACCTGCCGGGCGCGCGGAGGTCAAGGAGGCCGTCGCGGTACGGCCTCTTTGTCGCTTGCCGGCGCCCGGCACTGCATATAACCACCGAAAGCACGGCAAGCGAAACCCCGGCCGTGGCAACATAAACCTCCCAGCTACGGCGATAAAAATCCCCCGGCCGTGGCAACATAAACCTCCCGGCTACGGCGCCATAAGCCCCCCGCCACGGCAACATAAACCTCCCGGCTACGGCGCCATCAGCCTCCCCGCCGTGGCAACATAAGCCCCCCGGCCACGGCGACATTCACCCCAGCGGGCATCCCCTATTGCCAGACCGCACCAGCCCCATGGCGCGCTTGCAATCAAAAAATAAGCCCCGCAACCCCCGCCCGCAACGCAGACGCGTTAAAGAGTGAGCGAACCCGCCAAATCCCGCTATTTCCCATACGGCAAATAATGATTGCTCAGCATGCATTTTTTGAGGCTGTAAAACTCGCCCGGCGGTGCTATTTATAATCCCAGGTATTTCATCGAAAGTTATGCGGGCCATCATGACGAATTAACGCAGGGCGTTTTAATCGCATTGGTTTTAAATCACGAAGATAGCAACGCCTTATTGTATTTAACCTCACAAGGCTGGATGGGGATTATCCGCCAAGGCGGACTATTGCCCGGCACTGGCAGACCGATGAAATAAACATAATTCTATTCCATCCGGAGAAATATAATGTCGCAAACAGAGGCATGGGAAAAACTTGCCAATAAAGAATTGGGACGGCTGGGCAAAAGCGTCGACGATTTAACTACCCTCACCGCGGAAGAAATCAGCATCAAGCCGCTTTACACCGCCGACGACCTGTCCGACCTGGAGGTCACCGGTTCGCTGCCGGGCATGGCGCCCTTTGTGCGCGGTCCCCGCGCAACGATGTACGCCGCCCAGCCCTGGACCATTCGCCAGTATGCCGGGTTTTCCACCGCCACTGAATCCAACGCCTTTTACCGCCGCAACCTGGCGGCCGGCCAAAAGGGACTCTCCGTCGCCTTCGATTTGCCCACCCATCGCGGTTACGACTCGGATAATGAACGCGTGGCCGGCGACGTCGGCAAAGCCGGCGTGGCTATCGACAGCGTCGAAGACATGAAAATACTGTTCGACCAAATCCCGCTGGATAAAATGTCGGTGTCCATGACCATGAACGGTGCGGTCATCCCCATCATGGCGTTTTATATCGTGGCCGCCGAAGAGCAGGGCGTGCCGCCGGCAGCGCTGACCGGTACCATCCAAAATGATATTTTAAAAGAATACCTTTGCCGCAATACCTATATTTATCCGCCCAAACCCTCGATGCGCATTATTTCCGATATTATTGCCTACTGTTCCGGCAATATGCCCAAATTCAACACCATCAGCATCAGCGGCTACCATATGGGCGAAGCCGGGGCCAACTGCGTACAGCAGGTGGCGTTTACCATCGCCGACGGCATTGAATATATCCAGGCGGCGCTGGCCGCCGGCCTGGATATAGATGACTTCGCGCCGCGCCTGTCGTTTTTCTTCGGCATCGGCATGGACCTGTTTATGAATGTCGCCATGCTGCGCGCCGCCCGTTATTTATGGAGCGAGGCGGTAAGCGGTTTTGGTTCCACCAACCCCAAATCCCAGGCGCTGCGCACCCATTGCCAAACCTCGGGCTGGAGCCTGACGGAACAAGACCCCTACAATAATGTCATCCGCACCACCGTCGAAGCGCTGGCGGCGGTACTGGGCGGCACGCAGTCGCTGCATACCAACGCCTTTGACGAGGCGCTGGGGCTGCCCACCGATTTCTCCGCCCGCATCGCCCGCAACACCCAAATTATCCTGCAGGAAGAATCGGCGGTGTGCCGTACCGTCGATCCCCTTGCCGGTTCGTATTATGTGGAAAATCTCACCGACCAGGTCGTCAAGGCGGCGCGGGAAATTATCTGCCAGATAGGCGAGGTGGGCGGCATGGCCAAAGCCATTGAGGCCGGCCTGCCCAAGCGCATGATTGAAGAAGCCTCCGCCCGCCAGCAGTCGCTTATCGACCAGGGCAAACGGGTGATTGTCGGGGTGAACAAATACAAGCTGGCGCAGGAAGACGCCACCTCGGTGCTGGAAATCGATAACGTCAAGGTGCGCCAGGAACAGGTCGAACGCCTGCGGCAAATCCGCGCCGCCCGCGACGGCGGCGCCGTTGCCGACGCGCTCGGCATGATCAGCCGGGCGGCGCGCGACGGGGGCAACCTGTTGGAAGCGGCGATCCACGCCGCGCGGAGCCGCGCCACGCTCGGCGAAATTTCAACCGCCATCGAGGACGCCTTCGGCCGCTACCTGGTGCAGACCAACTGCGTGACCGGCGTTATCGCCAACAGTTACCACCAGAGCGCGGAGGGCGCGGCGGAATTTGATCAGATCAAGGCCGCCACCGACCGCTTCCTGGCCGAACAGGGGCGCCGCCCGCGCATTCTGGTGGCTAAAATGGGCCAGGACGGCCACGACCGCGGGGCCAAGGTGATTGCCAGCGCCTACTCCGACCTCGGGTTTGACGTCGATCTCAGTCCGATGTTTTCCACGCCGGAGGAAATCGCCAAGCTGGCGGTGGAAAATGACGTGCACGTGATCGGCGCCTCTTCGCTTGCCGCCGGCCATAAGACGCTAATTCCGGCGCTGGTGGCTGCGCTGGCCGGCTACGGCCGTCAGGATATCAAGGTGGTGGCGGGCGGGGTGATACCGCCGCAGGATTATGATTTCCTCTACCGCCGGGGCGTGGCCGCCATCTACGGGCCGGGCACGCCGATGCTGGCCAGCGTGCACGATGTGCTGGATAAAATCGGGCTTTGCCATGCTTAGCGCCGGCCAGTTGGATCAGGCCGTCGGGCAATTGCTGGCGGGCGATCGGGTGGCCCTGGCGCAGGGGATGACGCTTATCGAAAGCGTCCACCCCGCGCATCAGGCGCTGGCCACGCAACTGCTCGACCGCATCATGCCCCATACCGGCCGGGCGAAACGGCTGGGTATTACCGGCGTACCGGGCGCCGGCAAAAGCACGTTTCTCGAGGCCCTGGGCGGTTACGTGCTGACGCTGGGCCTGAAAGTGGCGGTTATCGCCATCGACCCCAGCAGCCCGCTCAGCGGCGGCAGCATCCTCGGCGATAAAACCCGCATGTCGCTGCTTTCCCGCGCGCAGCGGGCGTTTATCCGCCCGGTGCCCACCGGCGGCTACCTGGGGGGGACCAGCCGCCGTACCCGCGAACTGATGCTGCTGTGCGAGGCGGCGGGCTATGACCTGGTGATCGTGGAAACCGTGGGGGTCGGGCAAAGCGAAGTGGATATCGCCCAACTGGTGGACTGTTTTCTCTCGCTGCAGCTGGCCGGCGCCGGCGATGAACTGCAGGGCATCAAAAAAGGCATTATGGAAATGGCCGATATTATCGTTATCAACAAAGATGACGGCGATAACCGCGCCCGGGTGGCGCTCACGGCGCACATGTACCGGGCCTCGCTCGCCATCATGCGGCGCAAATATCCGGCCTGGACGCCGCCGGTGCTGACCTGCAGCGCCCTGGAACCGCGGGGCATCGCCGAGCTCTGGCGCGCCGTCGGCGATTTTTATGATCGGATGGCGGTGGATAACGGACTGATGGCGCTGCGCAAACGCCAGCAGCTGGATGCCATGCGCAGGCAGATCGAGGAAAACACCCTGGCGGCCCTGTTCGCCCGCGGCGATATCCAGGACCGGTACCGGCAGGCGCTGGAGCAGGTGGAAAACCACCGCGTATCGCCGCGCGCCGGCGTGGACAGCGTCACCCACTTTATTGTTGAAAAATTAAACCATTAAGGGAAATGAATTATGGCGTACGAATTTGTCAAAGTGCTGATCGAAAACCGGGTGGGTATTATTGAGTTTAACTATGCCAAAAAGCTTAATGCGCTGAGCGCGGTGTTTATCCGCGATATCCTGCAGGCGCTGGAAGATCTGAATAATATCGATATCCGCTGCGTTATCCTGCGTGCGCCGAAAGGCTCCAAGGTTTTCTCCGCCGGCCATGATATCTATGAGTTGCCGAAAACCCGGCGCGACCCGCTGGCCTACGACGACCCGCTGCGCCAGATCACCCGCGCCATCCAGAAATTTCCCAAGCCGATTATCTCCATGGTGGAAGGCAGCGTCTGGGGCGGGGCGTTTGAACTGATCATGAGTTCCGATATCATTATTTCCAGCAACCTGTCCACCTTCTCCATGACCCCGGTCAACCTGGGCGTGCCCTACAACCTGGTGGGCATCCATAACCTGATCCGCGACGCCGGTTTTCATATCGTCAAGGAGCTTATCTTTACCGCCGCGCCGATCTCCGCCGAACGGGCGCTAAACGTCGGCATTCTTAACCATATCGTCGATCCATCCGAGCTGGAGTCCTTCACGATGCGCATGGCCTGCGTGATTGCTGAAAAGGCGCCGCTGGCGGTGGCGGTGATCAAGGAAGAACTCCGGGTGCTCGGCGAAGCCCATACCCTCAATTCCGATGAGTTCGAACGTATTCAGGGGCTGCGCAGGGTGGTGTACGACAGCCAGGATTACCAGGAAGGGATGGCGGCCTTTATGGAAAAACGCAAGGCGAATTTTATCGGCCACTAAGCCGCGCGGTGAACCGGCGCAAGGAGTGATCAGGATGAACCAGGATTTTACGGTAATGACGGCGGATGAAGCCGCGCAATTAATCTCCCATGGCGATATGGTGGCCTTTAGCGGCTTTACCCCGGCCGGCGCCCCCAAAGCCCTGCCCGCGGCCATGGCCCGGCGGGCGATAGCGCTGCACCTGCGGGAACAGCCTTATCGCATCAAACTGCTCACCGGGGCGTCCATCGGCGCGCTGGCGGACAACCAGCTCGCGGAAGCCGACGCCGTGGAGTGGCGCGCGCCGTACCAGACCGCGCCTGCGCTGCGCGATAAGATAAACCAGGGCGCGGTGAATTTTGTCGACCTGCATCTGAGCGAAGTGGCGCAAATGGTCAATTACGGCTTTTTCGGCCCGATTGATATCGCGGTTATCGAAGCCTCGGCGGTGACCAGGGAAGGTCGGGTGTACCTGACCAGCGGCATCGGCAACGCGCCGGTCTACCTGCAGCAGGCGCGGCGGGTCATTATTGAGCTTAACGACTATCATTCCCCGCGCATCCGCGAGATGAGCGATATCGTTTCCCTCGGCGCGCCACCGTTGCGCACCATGGTGCCGATTTTCCATACCCTGGATCGGGTTGGGGAAAATTATGTGCAAATCGACCCGCAAAAAATCATCGCCGTGGTGCCCACCCATCTGGCGGACCAGATTACCGAGTTCGGCAACGAGAATCCGCTGTGCCTGCAAATCGCCCGCAACGTCGAGCAGTTTCTGCTGAAGGAACTGCACGCCAAACGCATTCCCGACGGGTTCCTGCCGTTGCAGAGCGGCGTCGGCAATATCAACAACGCGGTGCTGAAGGTGTTGGGCCGGAATCCGGATATTCCGCCGTTTATGATGTATTCAGAGGTGCTGCAGACCTCGGTCATCGAACTGCTCGAGCAGGAGCGGATTATCGGCGCCAGCGCCTCGAGCCTCACCGTGCCGCCCTCGGTGCTGGAGCGGATTTATCAGAATATGGACTTTTTCAGCGAGCGCATCGTGCTGCGGCCGCAGGAAATTTCCAATAATCCGGAAATCATCCGCCGTCTGGGGGTCATTGCCCTGAATGTCGGCCTGGAGTTCGACATCTACGGCCATGCCAATTCCACCCATGTGGCCGGCGTCAATTTAATGAACGGCATCGGCGGCAGCGGCGATTTTGAGCGCAATGCCTATCTATCCATCTTTATGGCGCCGTCCATTGCCAAGGGCGGCAAGATCTCCACCATCGTGCCGATGTGCTCCCATGTGGATCACAGCGAACACAGCGTGAAAGTGATTATCACCGAACACGGCGTGGCCGACCTGCGCGGGCTGTCGCCCATCCAGCGCGCCGAGGCCATTATCGGCAACTGCGCCCATCCGATGTACCGGGACTATCTGTATACCTACCTGGCGCGGGGTAAAAGCGGCCATATCCATCACGATCTGGCCCATGCCTTCGATTTGTACCAGAACCTGGAACAGTACGGCAGCATGCTAGTGTGAGGACGGCGGCTCATCGGCGGTGGTGCCGTTGCGGTCATGCTCAATGGCATCCACCAGCCGGCCGAGGGTTTTACAGTTGCGCAGCGAATAGAGATATTCCGGCATGTACATCGGCTTATTGGGCGCGTCAAAGTATTTCAGGCTGGCGGGATTGACAAACCGGTAGGCGAAATGGGGCACCACTGTCAGGAATTGCCCGCGGCTGACGGCGCTGATCTTGGCCAGGAAGCTGTAGGGACGATAGATAATGGTGGGGGTAATGCCGGCATAACGGAAATGCGAGTCGATAAGCGACTCGAAATTGGCCCGGTGCTGGAACCGCATCTGCAGCCAGGGCAGGGTATGCAGCAGCACGCTGGCCTGCACATTGTCATGGATGCGCGATACCAGAAATCCCAGCCGCAGCGGTTCAAGCGGCGTTATCAGCATGCTGGACATTTCGGCGATGCGCGTCGAGGCCTGCTGCGGCGAAATAATCATGTCCACGTCATGGTCCAGCAGGCCGGAAACCAGATCGTTTTCATTAAAATCGAAGGGTTTGGTGGTGAAGCCGTCAAACTTGTCGCCCAGGCTGATAAGCTGATCGAAGATCATCGTCGGGTAAGCGGTGTCGATGCCGATAACGCAGTGTTTCTGATGGTGGCTGGCGGCCAGCATGATATCCGCGTCGATGCTTGCCAGACGCTGGTAGATGGGATAAAGCATCTGGTACAGCTCCTGCCCGGCCTTGTTCAGGCTGATGCTGTTATCGGTGCGCGAGAACAGCTCATAACCGACCATCTCCTCCAGCGCGGCGATGCTTTTACCGAAGGGCGAGGCGGTCATATGCAGTTTTTCGGCGGCTTTGGCGATATTGTTGGTCTGGGCCAACACGATAAAATTCACCAGCTTCTTGGAAACAAAAATACTCATAAGTGCTTTTCACGCCCTGCCGCCGATACGTCTGTCCCGCCGCCGCGCCGCCATGGCCGGAAAAAGCCCACGACAAAACGGCCGCCACGCCATGCCTGGTTTAGAAGTAACAAAATCCCGGCGTGCGAAACGAGAAAGCCATCACACATTGCCGTCCTTGACGATTTTTTGCTATCGGCCATGCCCGCGCCGCCGGCGAACCGAACGGTCAGGCCCGGCGCAGCTCCGCGGCGTAGCGGCGGAAGATAAACAGGCACCATGCCAGGGACACGATAGCCAGCAGGGCGCCGAGATAGCCGATATACGCCAGATCCGCGCGCAGGATAAACTGGTTGCCCAACAGCGCGCCGGCGCCGATGCCCAGATTGAAGATGCCCGAGAACAACGACATGGCCACATCGGTGGCGTCCGACGCCAGCCCTAAAACCTTCACCTGCATGCTCAGGCCGATGGCCATAAACGCCATGCCCCAAATCACGCTCAGGCCGGCAAAACTGATTTTATACCCGGCGGCGGGCTGCAGAACCAGCAGGCAGACGACCACCAGCACGATAGACGTGACCAGCAGGGCGGTGGGATATTTATTGCTGCATACGCCGAACACCACGCTGCCGATAATGCCCGAACCGCCGAAAATCAACAGCAGTAAGGTGGTGTAATCATCGCCCAGCGCCGCCGCATGGCGGATAAACGGCTCGATATAGCTGTAGACGGTGTAATGCGAGGTGACGATCAGCACCGCCAGCAGGTAAAGCGACATCAGCGCCGGGCGTTTTAGCAGCATGGGCACGCTTTTCAGCGAACCGGAGTGCTCGCTGGGCAGCTTGGGCAGCAGTTTGATAATAAAGACCAGGGTCGCCAGGGCGAAAATGCCAATCACCAGGAAGGTGATGCGCCAGCCCAGCAACTGGCCGACAATGCGGCCCAGCGGCAGTCCCAGCACCATGGCAAGGGCGGTGCCGGTGGACAGCATGCTCAGCGCCTGGGTTTTTTTACCCATCGGCGCGACGCGGATCGCAAGCGATGCCGTAATAGACCAGAATACCGCATGCGCCAGGGCGATGCCGATTCTGGATAGCACCAGTACCGTGAAGTTCCAGGCCACGAACGAGAGGATATGGCTGGCGATAAACAGGGCAAAGATCATCACCAGCAGGCCGCGCCGTTCAATATGGCTGGTCAGCAGCATAAAGGGCAGCGACATCAGCGCCACCACCCAGGCGTAGATGGTCAGCATCAGCCCGACCTGGGCGGTCTCCATCTGAAAACTCTGGGCGATATCGGTCAGCAGGCCGACCGGCACGAACTCGGACGTGTTGAAAATAAAGGCGGCAAACGCGAGGGTAATGACTCTTAGCCAGGCGGTCGAACGGGAAACATCTGGAGTATTCATTGAAATCAGCAGGCTATTTTTTACGATCGATTGGTTAACGTTCAATCAAGGTTAGACGAGGTCCGGCGGTGCTATCTGCAAGACGACGTGCTGGCGCGGTAATGATAATAAAATGAACGGCTGCCAAATGCCTAACGTTAGTTGCCGCCAGGCCGAAAAAGTCTTTTTTACGCTTTCAATTCATTAACCATTCAATTACAGAAAGTTAATCTATCCTCTTCGGCCGCGCCGCGCGCCATTTGTCCTGACGGGAGTGGATATGATCTTGCGAAAATACATCATGACCTTTTGCGCCGCCGCGCTCTGCGTCGCCGGCACGCTGATCCCGCCGGCCATCGGCGCGGATTTGCTGGCGCGCGTTAAAGCGGAAAAAGTCCTGACCGTGGCCACCGAGGCCCGCTACGCGCCTTTCGAAATGGTGCGCGACGGCAACATTATCGGCTTCGACGTGGATCTGATGCATCATATCCTGCAAAAACATTTGCCGGGCGTGCGCGTCAGGCAACTGGATTTGCCCTTTCAGGGCATCCTGCCCGGGCTTGATGCCAAAAAATTCGATTTCATGATCACGGCGATGATGGTGGACCGGCCGCGGATGGCGCGTTTCGCGTTTACCGTGCCGGTGGGCGAATCCACGGTGGCGCTGCTAAAGCGCGAAAACGACGCCGCGCTGACGACGCTTGCGGATCTGAACGGTAAGGTGGTGGGCACCGTGGCCGGCTCGAGCCACCTGCGGGTGCTGCAGGCGGTCGACCAGCGGCTGCGGGAACAGGGCATGACGGGCGTTAAAGAGATCAGGCAATACATCGCCTTTGACGAGGCCTATGCCGACCTGGCCAATCAACGTCTCGATGGCGTGGCGCAATCCCTTGCCAATCTCGGGCCGCTTATCAAGAGCCGCCCCGGCGTGTTCGCCGTCATGCGGCCGATGCTGGGGCCCACCACCTATTTCGCCTGGGCGGGACGCAAGGACGCCGACAGCGCCAGCCTGGTGAAACTGTTTAGCGACGGCATCGCCGAGGCCAACCGCGACGGTACCCTCAAGCACCTGCAACTGAAATGGTTCGGCGTGGAAACGCCGCTGCCGCACGATAAAATGCCGGTACCCGATGTGTGACAAGGCGCGCGGCATGGACGACTTAACCGAGTTTTGCCACCTGCTCGCCTCCTGGCTGCCGATGCTTGCCGGCGGGGCGGCAACCACTGCCTCCCTCAGCGCTGCCGCCATGCTATGCGGCTTTTTCGCCGGCACCGGCATTTATTGTTTGCAGCGCGCGCGTTGGCCTGCTTGCCGCGGCCTGGCCCGCGCTTATGTCAGCGTGTTTCGCAGTACGCCGGTGCTGGTCCTGGTGCTGCTGTGCTATTACCTGCCCGGCGAACTGGGCGTTGAGGCCGGCGCCTGGGCCGCCGCCGCCGTGGCGCTCACCCTTAACAGCGCGGCCTATCAAGCGCAAATCCTGCGCGGCGGTTTTGCGGCCGTTCCCGCCGGGCAACAGGATGCCGCCCTGGCCTGCGGCCTGGGACCCTGGCAGGCGTTCTGGCATATTCGCCTGCCACAGGCGCTGCGGCCGACGCTGCCGGCGTTTATTTCGGAGATGATTGATGTGATCAAAGCGTCGGCGGTGGTCTCGGTCATCGCCATCACCGATGTTATGCGGGTCGGGCAGCAACTGGCGTCCGCAAGCTACCGGATGCTGCCGGCCTATCTCGCCGTCGCCCTGGTCTACCTGGTGATGACCAGCCTGCTGGCCCTGGCGGGCCGCCATCTGGAACAGCGCTGGCGCAAGGAGCCTTCGTGAGCGATATCCTGCTGTACCTGCCTGATTTTGCGCAGGCCATGGCCATGACCCTGGCCCTCAGCCTGAGCGCGGCGACGGCCGGCGCCCTGGGCGGTTTTACGCTGCAGGCGCTGTGCAGCCGCTGCCGGCTGCTATACCCGCCGTGGCGCGTTTATGTGTGGCTGATACGCGGCACGCCCTTTGTAGCCCAGCTATCGGTGATCTATTTTGGCCTGCCGGCGCTGGGGGTGATGCTCGGCGCGCTGCCCGCCGCCATTCTTTCGCTGACGCTCTACAGCGCCGCCTATTTCGGCGAAATTTTCCGTGGCGCCTGGTTAAGCATCGGCCGCGGGCAACTGGACGCCGCCCGGGCCCACGCCATCTCCCCATGGCAAAGTTTCTGGCATATCGAGACCCCGCAGGCGCTGCGTTTCAGCCTGCCGCTGCTGTGCAACCAGGTGATTTTAACCGTGAAGGAAAGCGCGGTGGCATCGATTATCACCCTGCCCGAGCTGACCATGGCCGCCGGACGCATTGCCGCCAGCACCTATAGCTATTTTTTGCCCTATGCCCTGCTTATCGCCGGTTACTGGCTGCTGGCGCAGGGGATAAGCCTGGCCGTCGGCTGGCTTGGCCGCCACTTATTTTCCGGAGGATACCCCTATGACCGGGCAACCCATCCTTGAACTACGCGGCGTCGGCAAGTCTTTCGGCGCCCGGAGGATACTGAACGATATCACGCTGCAGGTGCACGCCGGTGAGGTGATAACCCTGATCGGGCCGTCGGGATCGGGCAAGACCACCGCGCTGCGCTGCATGAACTTCCTGGAGGCCTATGACCGGGGGGAAATTTTGATCAAAGGCCGCCTGCTGGGCTATCGCGGCCCGGGCCGGGCGGCAGGGGATCGGGACGGCGCCGCGGGTATCGCGCGGGTGCGGCGTCCGTTGGCCATGGTGTTCCAGCAATTCAACCTGTGGCCGCATATGACGGCGCTGGAGAATGTCGCCGCGCCGCTGATCCTGGGAAAAAGGCGGCCGCGCGCCGAGGCGCGCCGCGCTGCCGCCGCCGCGCTGGCGCAGGTAGGCATGGCGGAGCATGCCGGCGCCTGGCCGGCCCGGCTGTCGGGCGGCCAGCAGCAGCGTGTCGGCATTGCCCGCGCGCTGGCGCTGGAACCCGAGCTGCTGCTGCTGGATGAGCCCACCTCCGCCCTGGACCCGGAACGGGTGGAGGAGGTACTGGAGGTTATCGGCGGGCTGGCGCGCCAGGGCATCACCATGATCATGGCGACCCATGAAATGTCCTTTGCCGCCCAGGTATCCACCCGGGTGGTGTTTATGGCCGAAGGCGCCATCGTGGAAAGCGGCGAGCCGGGGCGGTTGTTCCGCCACCCGGCGACCGGGCGCCTGACATCGTTCCTGGCGCCCTGGCTGCGGCGCCCGCTGCAATTTGGCGGCCCCGACGACGCAGAACCTAGGGCGCCGCGCGGGTGACGCGGTTTTTTTTTACCGCGGCCCGCTTTAGGGCGGATCAAATCACGGTAACATAGTGGCGCGGCCTGACGGCGACGCCGGATAAAAGGAGGTTTATGCGCCGCAGGAAGGTATATTGTCACGGTATGCGTGAATGATAGCGACGAGGGCTTATGGATTATCCGCTGACCAGCAACACCCAGCAACTGAAGCTGATTAACGTTGCCCATGTCATTGAAACGATGAAAGCGCTTCGGCGCGGCACCAAAGCGACCGTGGCCCAGGCGACGGGCCTGAGCTTGGCGACCTGCGGGACGATATTGAACAGCTTATGCGCCAGCGGTGAAATATTGCACGAGGCGCTTGAGGCGTCCAGCGGCGGACGACCTGCGCAGCGTTTTATCTATAATGAGCATTTTTTTTATGTGTTCAGCCTCGCGGTGGCGGGGGAGCATGGTCATTACGTCTACGGCTATACGCTGACCACGGCTATCGGCACCCTCGTCGCCGGCGGCCGTGAAACGCTGCCCAGCGCCGATACCGCCAGCGTTATCGCCTTTATCCACGGCAAAACGGCGCAATACAACGTGCGCGCCATAGGTATCGGCCTGCCCGGCGTGATAGTGGACGGGCGGGTGCTGACCTGCGATATCTCCGCCTTCGAGGACGTGGCGCTGCGCGATATCCTGGCGGCCAGGTTCGCCGCCTTTATCCGCATCGGCAACGATATGAATTTTACCGCCTACGGTTTTTATAAAAACCGGCGCCTGAGCAAAGACCAGCCCCTCGCGTACCTGATGTTTCCGGAAAAACACTGCCCCGGCTGCGGCATTATCGTCGGCGGCAAGGCGCTCGAAGGCGCCACGCAGTTTGCCGGCGAAATTGCCCATTTGCCCTGCCTCAACCGCCCCGGCGCCGGGCGGGCACTGGCGCGCACCGTGGCCGATACGGTTATTTCACTGATTTCCATTATTAACCCCGGCACCATCGCCGTGACCGGCGCGGGACTCGGGCCGCAGATGACGGCCGATATTTTTCGCCTGTGCCAGAAAACCATCCCCAGGCAGCATGTGCCGGACATCATCTACCGCGAAAGCATGGATGACGACTATCTCCGGGGCATCGCCGAAATGACCCTGGAAAGCGCCAATTACCAGCGACTGTTCGGCGCAAGCCGGCGATAGGTCATCCACCAACGCTCGATAAGGGGATAATACGGATCGTGCCGGGCGTCAGGCTGATCCGGGGCGTATTGCCAGGGTTTGTCCAAGATAAAATGCAGGTTTTTGACCTGCGGCATCCGCCACATGGCCGCGTGGTGAACCGATAGCGTTTTCAGGGCGTTATAGCCGTACGGCAGCGCCAGCCAGCGGCCCTGGAAATACGCGTTGAGCAAATCCTGCTCGGGAAAGGGATACGCGGCGAGATCGGTAATGGCGGCCACCTGGCCGGCCAGTTCGTCATAGGTTTTTTCCCCAGGCGTCAATACGATAATACCCGAATTAAAATACGGCGTAAAATCAGCGGGCAGCGCGGCGGGGTTGGCGCTGTAGGTATAATAACAGTTTGCGGGCACCCAGCTTTTGGGATAGGTGGCAATATGGTTGGGATTGCAGCGGCAGGCGTGGCAGGCGGCGATCCCGCCCGCCGGCAGGGGGATATCGAACAGCTCGTCCATGTTTTTCAGCGCCAGCATATCGGCGTCGAGCAGCACCAGCCGGCTGAACCCGGTCAGGCGCCAGGCGCACAGCTTGCTCCATACCTCGGCGAAACGGGCGTAGGCGTAGCCGCCGGCCACCCCGTCCCGCGGGCGGAGCGGGGTAACGGCGCGCACATCGCAGCCCTCGGCCGCCAGGTCGTCACGGATCTGTTGGCCAATCCCGGCGGTCACCATGACCACCAGCGGATAACGCGTATGCGTGTCCTGTAATGATTGATGCAGCGTCCTGACCCCGGCCAGGTAAGCGGGATCGGTCAATAAGGTTATCCAGGCTTTCATCGTCGTTCCTCGGGCCATATCACGCGGTCATGACGTGAAGAGATCCGCGATAAGCGCGTTAGTGAATTTCCCGTGCGGATCGAGGGCGGCTTTCACCTGGCGGAACTGTTCCCAGCGCGGATAGCGCTCGCGCCACTGATAAAGGGCGGGATGGTAATATTTTCCCCAATGCGGCCGTCCCCCTTCGTTTGCCAGCAATTTCTCCACTTCATTGAGAAAATGCACGCCGTCCCGCGACAGGGTGCCGTCCTCGGCGTAATACACCACAAAACCAAAAAAGCAGGTGGCTTCGCCATGTGCGGGACTGAGCCATGCGCTCGAGGGACCGGTACAGCGCAGGATCACCGGGTAATGCATATGGGGGTGCGTTTGCCGGTACCAGCGTTTTATCTTCTGGATCACCTCGCCCGCGCGGCGAAACGGGATGCCGATTTCAATATTGATTTGCGGTGTAGCGATACCGCGACAAAACAGCTGGTAGACGTCGCCGGTAATGTCGGAAAAATCCTTGAAACGCGCCACGGTTTTAAACGGCGTGCCATCCCGGCCGCGGATTTTGGTATCGGTACGCATATGGCCCAGCGTGCGCTCCACCGTGGCGTTCATCGATTGATCGCCGGCGGAGAGCGACAGGGTGCGGCAGCCGTTTTCCCGGTAGCGTTTTCCCTCGGCGTCATTGGCCTCGCGGGCGGACCAGACGTGGACTTTGTCCTCCTCGGGAAACCACCACGCCTTGCTGAGCGGATAGCCTTCATTCCAATCGTACAGCAGGGATTCAAGCTCGCCGGCGCCGCAGGCGCTTTTGAAACAGGTGAACAGCGTCGCCGGTATCGTGCGCAGCGTGACTTCGGTCACCACGCCCAGGGCGCCAAGCGCCAGTTGCGCGGCGCCGAAATAAGGGTGATCGCGATCAAAGCCGGCGATGCTGCCGTCGGCCAGCACCATGCGGATATGCAGCGCCTCATCGGCGATGGAGCTTTGCCCCAGTCCTTGCCCATGGGTGCCGGTGGCCATGGCGCCGGCCAGGGTTTGCAGGGCAATAACGCCGGGGGAGGAGGGCAGCATGCGGCCCATCGCCGTCAGGGTTTGATAAACCTGCTGCAGCGTGGTGGCCGCGGCGAAAGTGACCGTATCCGCGGTCGAGTGGATAAGCCCCTGCATTTGGCCGGCATCCAGCAGCATATCCTGCGGCCCGTCGGCGCGCAGCAGGCTGCCGGTGGACAGCCGGCTGCCCATGATCCTGATTTTACCGCGCGCATCGGCGACCAGCGTCTGCAGTTCCGCTTCGCTCCCCGGCCGGCGTACGTTCGCGCGCGGGCCTAGCGTGGCGTTTTGCGCCCAGTTCCAGACCTGCCGATCGCTCGCTACCAGTTGGGTGTGTCTTGGGGGAAATTGTTCTTCGGCGTAGTCCAACATTGCACTCCTTTTGCAATAAAAATCTATTTCATTATTCAGTGTAGCCCAGACCCTCTGGCCCGGCTTGCGCCGGCGTTATTCCAGCCGGATCAGCGGCGCGCCGAACTGGATGCTGCGCTCGGTGGGCAGTCCGTCGAATTTAATGGAATAGGCGCTTTCATACCCGTCCACCGCGATAACAGTGCCGCAGCCAAAGACGCCATGGGACACCCGATCACCCGCCCGAAAGCGGGACGCGCCGGCGGCGGGCAACGCCGCGTCCGCGGTCATCACATTGTGTCCGCCGCTCATCAGCGCCTGATCCAGCGGAACATCAAACGCCACGTTCTCGCTGCCGGCATCAAAGATAAACCGCGACGGATATTTGAAAATACCGTCATTGGCCACCCCTTCCGAGTCGCTCAGATACAGCCCGTCCATGGCGCGGGTCATGGCGACATAGGCCAGGCGGCGCTCCTCCTCCATCTCTTGCGCGGAGCTTATCTTGCGCCCGGGAAATACCCCTTCGTTCAGGCCGCAGACAAACACATACGGGAATTCCATACCCTTGGCGCCGTGAATGGTCATCAGCTTTACCGTGTCGGTCTTGCTTTCATTATCCAGACTGGTAAACAGCGCAATCCGCGCCAGGAAGTCCTCGAGCGTCGCCTCTTCGTCTTCGCCTGCGGCCTGCACCGCGCGTTTAAGCTCCGCCACGTTATCCAGCCGCTCCTGATCGCCCTGCAGGCGCAGGAAAGCCTCATAGCCGCTCAAATCCAGCAGCGTCTGCAGGGTATTGCCCAGCGACCACCCCGCGCGCTGCGCCCGTACCTGTTCGATGGCGGCCACATATTGCCTGACCCCGGTGCCCGTCAACAGCGCCGCGTCCAGGTTTTCCTTCAGCGCCTGGTACAGGGACAGGCTGCGGGCCTCGGCATAGGCGGCCAGCGTTTCCAGTCGTTTTTTACCGAATTTGCGCGCCGGCACGTTTACGGTGCGCAGAAAGGCCACGTCGTCGCCGGCGGTCACCATGCGCAGATAGCAGATCACATCCTTGATTTCACGCCGGCCATAAAACTCGATACCGCTGAATATTTTGTAGGGCAGGCCGCGGTCGATAAACCGTTCCTCCAGGGCGCGCGTCAGGTAATGGGCGCGGTACAGAACGGCGATATGATTTGGCGGCACGCCGGTATTGCGCAGCCGGGTAATTTCGCCGGCGATCCATTCCGCTTCGAGCTTATCGCTTTTGGCGTGAAAATAGCGCGGCCGCCAGCCGCCGGGCTTCACCGCGTGCAGCGTCTTGGGAAACCTGACCTCATTCTTTTCAATCAGGCAGTTGGAGGCGGCCAGGATTTCCGGGGTGGAGCGATAGTTGGTGCCGAGCGCGATGGTTTCCGCCCCCGGATACGCCTTGTCGAAATCCAGGAACAGGCGCAGATGGGAACCGCGCCAGGAATAGATGGTCTGGTCGGGATCGCCGACGATAAACAGGTTGCCGTGCCTGCCCGCCAGCAGCCTGGCCAGCTTGTACTGCCGTTTACTGACATCCTGGAACTCGTCCACCATGACGTACTGCATCCGGTTTTGCCATTTTTGCCGCACGGCGGGAAATGTCTCCAGGATCCAGGTGGCGAAATTAATCAGATCGTTAAAATCGCAGCCAAAGCATTTCTTCTGCTCATACAGGTAGCGCAGGAAGATTTCCTCGTCGCGATCCCGGGCATCGGCAAAGCGCGCCTTCAGCTGTTCGTTGTCGAGCTGATAAATATCGTCGATATAGGTGGTGGCATACAGTTTTTTGGCTTCCAGCACCTCGTCCAGGGTGCGTTTCACGGTGGTGTCGCGCAGCGTCAGTCCCATATCGGCGAAAATCTTCAGCAGGATCTGCTTCAGGTCTTCCATGTCGAGGATAATAAAGTTGCGCGGATAGTTGAGCAGATGGATATCTTCTTTCAGCAACTGTACGCAGAAGGCGTGGAAGGTGCAGATAGTGCCGAGATCCCGATCGCCCAGCACGGCGCGCACCCGCCGCTTCATCTCATTGGCCGCCCGGTTGGTGAAGGTCACGCACATGATATTCCTGGGCGCGATACCAAGCGTCGAGACCAGGTAGCAGTAACGTTCCGTCAGGGTGCGGGTTTTGCCGGTGCCGGCGCCGGCGATGACCCGCAACGCGCCTTCGGTGGTGACCACCGCCTGGCGCTGTTCTGGATTCAGGGTAGCGAGGGCGCCGGCCACGGACGGCGCGTCGCCGGCGTCAGAGTTTGGAGACAAAATCACGGCGTTCCTCACCGGTATAGACCTGGCGCGGCCGGCAGGTTTTCAGCGGTTGGCTGTGCATTTCATTCCAATGGGCAATCCAGCCGGTGGTGCGTCCTACGGCGGTAATCACCGTAAACATGGACGACGGCAGCCCCATGGCCTTGAGGATCAGGGCGGTGTAGAAATCCGCGCTGGGGTAAAGTTTGTTTTCCAGGAAAAAGGCATCGGTCAGCGCGATGTGCTCCAGCTCCATGGCTACCTGCAGCAGGTTGTCCTCCATGCCCAGCGCATTGAGCACTTCATGGCAGGTTTTGCGCAGGATGGCGGCCCGGGGATCGAAATGGTGATAGATGGAATTGCCGAAGCCCATCAGGCGAAAGGAGTCGTGGCGATCTTTCGCCCGGTTGACAAACGCCGGGATGCGGTCGACGGTGCTTATCTCCTCGAGCATGCGCATACAGGCTTCGTTCGCGCCGCCGTGCAGCGGTCCCCACATGGACGCCAGGGCCGCGGCGATGCAGGCGAAAGGATTGGCGCCGGAGGATCCCGCCGTCCTGACCGTGGTGGTGGACGGGCACTGGCCATGGTCGGCATGCAAAATCAGGATGCGGTTCATGGCCCGCTCAAGCACGGGATTCACCTCGTACTTTTCCGCCGGGATGGCGAACAGCATATGCAGGAAGTTACCGGTGTACGACAGCGTGTTGCGCGGATAGACCGACGGCTGCTCGATGGAATATTTATAACACATGGCCGCCACGGTGGGCATTTTCGACAGCAGCCGCAGCGCCGCCAGTTCCCGGTCCTCGGGCTTGCCCACATCCAGCGCATCGTGATAGAACGCCGCCAGCGCGCCCACCACCGCGCACATCAGCGCCATGGGATGCGAATCGCGGCGAAAGCCGCTCAGCATACGGGTCATCTGCTGATGAATCATGGTATGGCGCGTGATGGACTCGGTAAAGCGGTCATATTCGTCCCTGGACGGCGCCTGGCCGTGCAGCAGGATATAACAGACCTCGGGAAACGTGCAGTGCTCGGCCAACTGGTCGACCGGAAAACCCCGGTGCAGCAGGATGCTGTTGCGCGCATCGATATAGGTGATGGCCGACTCGCAGCCGGCGGTATTCACGAAACCCGGGTCGTAGGTGTAGAGATCTTCCTGGCGAAACGGGCTGATATCCAGGGCCGCGGGGCCATACGAACCGGCATTGAAATCCAGTTCGATGGAACGTTGCGCGTCAAGCGCGAGGGTGGCTTTGTTCTCGGTCATGTTTAAATCTCCAGCCTGGATCTAATGGAAAAAAATAAATGCGATGCGCGCCCGTATACCAGCAGGGTCTAATGATTTCACATTACTCGCGTGGCGCGGACTTGACCAGAGCGGAGATAAGCGTAGCTGAATTAACGCATGGCGTCGCGTGAATGAGAAGGACGGCGCAAACCGGCGCCGACATGTTTTTATGCCGGCATAAGCCGGCATCGTGTTCAGGCGGATCCCCGTCGCTGACATGGCGGAAGATTGCCGGCCGTCAGTTGAGCCAAATCTTCTGGTCGTCTTATTGCTCCGGCACTTGCGCCTCCAGCTCCTCAATCCAGATTCGGGCGTTGCCGTCCGACGGCGCGCGCCAGTCGCCGCGCGGCGACAGGCTGCCCCCGGCGGTGACTTTCGGTCCGTTGGGCGAGGCCGAGCGCTTAAACTGGCTCAGGGTGAAAAAGCGCACCAGGAACACTTTCAGCCAGCGCCGTATTTCCGCCAGCGGATAGGCGCGGCGTTTCTCCTGCGGGAAACCCGGCGGCCAATCGCCGGCGGCGGCATCCCCCCAGGCGTGCAGCGCCAGAAAGGCGATTTTTGACGGCCGGAAGCCGTAGCGCAGGGTATAAAACAGGCTGAAATCCTGCAGATCGTAAGGGCCGATAAGGGATTCAGTGCTTTGCAACTCGCCGGCGTCGTCGGCGGGCACCAGCTCCGGCGAGATTTCCGTCGCCAGAATGGCCTCAAGCGTGGCCATGACCGGCGCCTCGAACTGGCCGGACGAGATAACCCAGCGAATCAGATGCTGGATCAGGGTTTTGGGCACGCCGGCGTTGACATGGTAATGGGACATCTGGTCGCCGACGCCGTAGGTGCACCAGCCGAGCGCCATTTCGGACAGGTCGCCGGTGCCCACCACCATGCCGTTTTCGTGATTGGCCAGGCGGAACAGGTAATCGGTGCGCAAACCCGCCTGTACGTTCTCAAATGTCACATCATAGACCTTTTCGCCCCGGGCAAAGGGATGGCCCAGATCCTCAAGCATGCGCTGCGCGGCGGGGCGGATATCGATTTCACGGTGGGTGACGCCGAGCGCGTTGATAAGGCTTGCGGCGTTGTTATGCGTGCCGGCGCTGGTACCGAAGCCGGGCAGGGCGCAGGCGATGATATTTTCGCGCGGCAGCCCGAGCCGGTCCGCCGCCCTGGCGATCACAATCAGCGCCTGGGTGGAATCCAGACCGCCGGAGACGCCGATCACCAGCCGTTTAATGCCGGTGGCGGTGATGCGCTGCGCCAGGGCGGCGACCTGGATGTTATAGGCCTCGTAACAGTCCTGGGCCAGCCGTTCCCGGTCGGCGGGCACAAAGGGAAAACGCTCCACCCTTCGTTCGAAGCCGATATCGCGGGCGACGGGCGCCAGGTCGAATGAAATCCGCCGGAACGCGCCGACCCGCGCTTCGTGGGTACGGCGGTTATCGTCAAAGGTGCCCATGCGCATTCGTTCCTGGCGCAGCAAGTCCAGATCGATATCCGCCACCGCGCTCTGCCCTGCCACGGCGAAGCGTTCGGTTTCCGCCAGCAGGCTGCCGTTTTCATAGATCACGCACTGGCCGTCCCACGCCACTTCGGTGGTGGATTCGCCGGTGCCCGCCGCGGCATACAAATAGGCGGCGAGACAGCGCATGGATTGTGAACGGCACAGCTGGCGGCGGGTATCCGCGCGCCCGATGGTGATCGGGCTGCCGGACAGGTTGGCCAGCACGGTGGCGCCGGCCAGCGCCGCTTCGGCGCTCGGCGGGATCGGCACCCAGAAATCCTCGCAAATCTCCACGTGCAGCACGAAGCCGGGCACATCCCGCGCGCTGAATAGCAGATCGGGACCGAAAGGCGCTTCCTGGCCGGCCAATGACAGGGTGCCGCGCGCCATATCCCCCGGCGCGCACTGCCGCCGTTCATAAAATTCCCGGTAGGTGGGCAGGTAGGATTTAGGCACCACCCCCAGCAGGCGGCCGCGGTGCAGCACCAGCGCGGTGTTATAGACGCGCCCGGCGTGGCGCAGCGGCGCGCCCACCACCAGCACCGGCGTCAGGCCGGCGGTAGCCGCGAGCAGTTCCGCCACCGCACGCTCCACTGCGTCCAGCAACACATCCTGCAACAGCAGGTCTTCAATGGAATAACCGCACAGTGATAATTCGGGGAAAATGGCCAGCGCCACGCCCCGGGCGTCAAGCCCATTGGCGGTCTCGGCTATGGCGCGGGCGTTGACCGACGGCTCGGTAAGGGCGCAGGGCAGGGTGCAGGCCGCCACGCGGGCAAAACCATGCTGGTAGAGGGAATGGAAGTTGTTTGACATAAGCGGCTCTTCTCACGTTGGACTGACGGTCATCGCAGAATAAATCCACTATAGCAGAAGGAGACGCCGGTTCGGCAACACCCGGCTGATTGCCCCGGCGCGCCAATTATCGTCGTCATGCGGTATCAAGGCGTCCGTCCCGTAAAGAACAGACACCCCGCGCGCGCGGCGCTAAAGCAACACGCGGGACGGGAGGCGTTTTAGCCGGCGGGGAATAAAAACGGATTAATGCCGCTGCGGCTAAAGCCTTTTTCTTCCAGTTTGGCATCCAGGATAACCGAGGCCAGATCGTCGGCCAGGCTTTCGGCGCAGGCCTCCTTATCCTGGCGGATCACTTTCAGGTAGCTGCGGCAATGACCGCAGCTTTCCGCGGTTACCGCCGCCTGGGTAGTGTCCAGCGACCAGTAGGCCAGGTCGTCGGTCTGCTCGCAGCTGCTGCACACCGCCCGCACCAGATGCCATTCGCTTTCGCACAATGCGCAGTGCAGGTAGCGCAGGCCGGGTACGCCGCCTTTGCCGTGGATGACGCTTGCCGCCGGTGCGGTGCCGCAGAGCGGGCAATATTGCCGCCGGCCGCCGTCGGCCACGGCCTGGCCGCCGATCCGCCCGGCCATCTGCGCCCAGTACAGCGACAGGGCCGCCCATACGAATGGCGCGCGGGCGCTGTCCGCCCGGGCAAAATCCCCGCTCAGCAGTGCCTGCGCCTCGGCCTCCAGCATGCTGTCGGGCAGCGACGACAGAGTGTCCAGCGCCTGGCGCACGGCGGGCGCGGCGTCGGGCAGCAGCAGCGCGATGAGCGCCCGCAGCATGTCGCGCCACTGCGGCGTGCGCGCAAACGTCGCCGCATCCAGCGCAAGCGCGCCTTCAGCCGCAGCGGGCGGATTAACCCCGTCCGCCAGCGGCCGGGTCTCGAGCACGCGGCGCTGCGCCCGCGCCACGCCGGCGGCAAAACGCAGGTAATCACCGAACGGGTGATCCGCCGCCAACTGCAGCAGCCGATCGGCGCGCTGTTGATACAGACGCGGCAGGTCGGCCGCCAGCAGCGGCCTGATCGCCGATGTGGCGGCTATCTGGCGGGCGGATAAGCGGTGTTCGGGCACGATATGGATTGCCATCAGCGCCCCTCCTTGCGGCTGGCCGCCGCCAGGGCGTTTTTTTCCTGCAGCTCGCGATACCAGCGCGGATGGTGTTTTTTCGCCCAGGCCGCCGGCACCCAACCTTCCACCATAGCGGTAATGGTGCCCTTGACCCACAGGGCGGCATAGATATGCACCATAATCACCATAATCAATCCCACCGCCGCCAGCGAATGCACCAGCAGGGCGGCGCGGATAAGCGGGATGGGGAAATACCCGGCAAACCAGGGCCGCCAGATCATCACGCCGCTTACCAGCAACAGCGCCAGGCTGATAATCGCCGCCCAAAACACGCATTTCTGGCCGAAATTATACCGCCCGGTGTCGCCGACTTCCTGGTTAAGGGCGATTTTATGAATGTTCTTTGCCCAGTAGATATCATCGCGATTGATCAGGTTATGCCGCCAGTAACGCAGGAACATCAGCATAAAGGCGCAAAACATCACCACCCCGGCAAACGGATGCAGGATCCTGGCCAACTGCGGCGTGCCGAAGATATTCATCAGCCAATTGAACGAGGGGAAAAAAAAGCCCAGGCCGCTGAGCGAGACCAGGACAAAGCAGAACGCCACGATCCAGTGATTGATCCGCTCCGGCGCGCTGTAGCGCACAATCCGCTGTTGCTGTTTCATTTTCGTGGCTCCTGTTCGTGATCAGGTTCGTCATGCTGATGGTTATCGTCATCTTCGGCGCGGTTCGGCCCCACCCCGACATAATGGAATACCGTGGCGGCGAAAATGGCGGCGAAGCCGACGGCGGCCAGCGGTTTCCATACCCCTTTCCAGAAGGTGACCGCGGGACTGATGGCCGGGTTGTCCGGCAGGCCGTGGTAAAGCTGCGGCCGGTCCGCGTGATGCAGCACATACATGACGTGGGTGCCGCCGACCCCGGCCGGATCATACAGGCCGGCATGATGAAAACCGCGGGTATTCAGCTCGGCCACCCGTTCCGCCGCCAGGGTGGTCATATCCTCTTTGCTGCCGAAATGGATGGCGCCGGTGGGGCAGGTCTTGACGCAGGCCGGCTCCTGGCCCACCGCCACGCGGTCAACGCACAGCGTGCATTTGTAGGCGCGGTTGTCCTGCTGATTGATACGCGGTACGTTGAACGGACAGCCGGCGATACAGTAGCCGCAGCCGATGCAGTGCTCGGACTGGAAATCCACGATGCCGTTGGCGTACTGGATGATAGCCCCTTCCGCCGGGCAGGCCTTCAGGCAGCCCGGGTCGGCGCAGTGCATGCAGCCGTCCTTGCGGATCAGCCATTCCAGCCGGCCGTCCTGTTCCACCTCGGAAAAGCGCATCACCGTCCAGGATTTTGCGCTCAGGTCGAGGGGATTGTCGTAGACGCCGACGTTGATGCCCACCTCGTCGCGCAGATCGTTCCATTCCGAACAGGCCACCTGGCAGGCTTTGCAGCCGATGCAGGTGGTGACGTCGATAAGCTTGGCCACCGGATCCTGGAAATCCCGCGCGCGCGGCGCGGGGGTTAAACCGTTGGTGGCGGATTTACGGATAATATCCTGTGATTGCATTGCCATGTCCTATCCCCTATACCTTTTCCACATTGACCAGAAAGGCCTTATATTCCGGCGTCTGCGAATTGGCTTCGCCGACGTGGGGCGTTAGGGTATTGGCAAGGAATCCCTTTTTGGTGGTGCCCTCATAGCCCCAGTGACAGGGGATGCCGATGGTATCGATTTCCCGGCCGTCCACCAGCAGGGTGCGGATCCGTTTGGTCACCACCGCCTTGGCCTTGATAAAACCGCGCTTGGAGGTGATCTTGACGCTGTCGCCGGCCTTGATGCCCTTGCTTGCCGCCAGCTTCTCGCCGATTTCGATAAATTGCTCCGGCTGGACGATGGCGTTGAGGCGCGCATGCTTGGTCCAGTGGCGGAACAGCTCGGTAATGGAATAGGTGGTGGCGACATACGGAAAATCGGCGGCTACGCCCAGGCGCAGGCGATCGGCGGCGAACAGGCGCGCCGCCGGGTTCATTATCACCGCGGCGTGCAGCGGATTGGTGCCGATGGGCGATTCCGCCGGTTCATAGTGTTCCGGGAAGGGGCCGTCCACCAGCTTATCGATGGCGTACAGACGGCCCATGCCTTCGGCCTGCATGATAAAAGGACCCACGCCGCTGCCCGGCGCGGCGTTGCCGTAGTCGGGAATATCAATCCCGGTCCAGCGGGCGCCGTCCCAGTGGATCAGTTCCCGTTTCGGATCCCACGGCTTGCCCTGGGCATCGGCCGAGGCGCGGTTATACAAAATGCGGCGATTTTGCGGCCATGCCCAGGCCCAGCCGGGCGTGCAGCCCAGCCCCGACGGATCGCTGTTATCGCGCCGCGCCATCTGGTTGCCCTGCTCGGTCCAGCTGCCGGCGAAAATCCAGCAGAAACTGGCGGTGGATCCGTCATCGCGCAGCTGCGAGAAATCGGCCAGCTGCTGGCCTTTTTTCAGGATAACCGTACCCTGGTCGTCCTTCAGATCCGCCAGCGCGCGGCCGTTGCTTTCGCGGGCCAATTCCTCCGGCGTCGGGTCAGCGGGATCGTGATAATCCCAGGCCATATTCATCAGTGGCGCCGGATTGGCTCCGCCCTCGCGGGCGTACATCGCGCGCAGGCGCAGGAAAATCCCCGCCAGGATCACCCCGTCGTTACGGGCTTCTCCCGGCGGCTCGGCGCCTTTGAAATGCCATTGCAGCCAGCGCCCGGAGTTGACGATGGTGCCGTTCTCCTCGGCAAAACAGCTGGAGGGAAGCCGGAACACCTCGGTCTGGATGGCGGCCGGATCGACGTCGTTAAATTCGCCGTGGTGCTGCCAGAAACTGGAGGTTTCCGTCGCCAGGGGATCGATGATGACCAGGTATTTCAGTTTCGACAGCGCGCCGGAGGCTTTATTTTTATCGGCAAACGCCGCCACCGGATTAAAGCCCTGGGCGATATAACCGTTGACCTTGCCCTCGCTCATCATCTGCGTAAAGTTAAGGGCGTCGTAGCTTTGATCCCATTTCGGCAGCCAGTCGAAACCCCAGTCGTTGTCTTTGGTGGCGTTGGCGCCGTAAAAGCTTTTCATCAGGCTGACAAAAAACTTCGGCGTGTTTTTCCAGTAATTCACCTGATCCGGCAGCAGGGCCTTGGGCGTCGCCTGCGCCAGGTAGTCGGCGAGGGTGGTCTGTTTTTCCGAGGGCAGGTCCATATAACCGGGCAGGCGCAGGGACAGCAGGCCGAGATCGGTATACCCCTGGATATTGGAATGGCCGCGCAGCGCGTTGACGCCGCCGCCGGCCATGCCGATATTGCCCAGCAGCAGTTGAATCATGCCGGCGGTGCGGATAATCTGCGCGCCGGTGGTGTGTTGGGTCCAGCCCAGCGCGTACAGGATGGTGGCGGTTTTGTCCGGCGCGCTGGTTTCACCCAGGATGTGGCAAATCTTCAGGAAATCCGCCTGCGGAGTGCCGCAGATGCGCGCTACCATTGCGGGGGTGTAGCGGCTGACGTGCTCTTTAAGCATATTCCAGACGCAACGCGGATCGGTTAAGGTGGCGTCGCGCCGGGCAAAGCCGTTGTCATCCAGCTGGTACTGCCAGGAGGATTTATCATAGCGGTGCTTGTCGGCGTCGTAGCCGCTGAACAGGCCGTCGTCAAAACGGTACGCTTCGCCCACCAGCAGGCTGGCGTTGGTATAGGCTTTCACATACTCCATCTGCACTTTATTATTGCTCAGCAGATAGTTGATTACCCCCAGCAGGAAGGCGATATCGGCGCCGGCGCGGATGGGCGCGTAAAAATCGGCCACCGAGGCGGTGCGGTTAAAGCGCGGATCGACCACAACCACCTGGGCATGGTTCTTGGTTTTGGCTTCCATCACCCATTTAAAGCCGACCGGATGGGCCTCGGCCGGGTTGCCGCCCATCACCAGCACCACGTCGGCGTTTTTAATATCCACCCAGTTATTGGTCATGGCCCCCCGGCCGAAGGTCGGCGACAGGGCGGAGACGGTAGGGGCATGGCACAGCCGGGCCTGGGTATCAATGGCCAGCATGCCGAGCGCGCGGGTGATGCGCTGGTCAAGCATGCCGGTTTCATTGCTGGCGGCGGACGAGCACAGCATGCCGGTGGTCACCCAGCGGTTCACCGTCACCCCGGCGGCGTTTTTCTCGACGAAGTTGGCGTCCCGATCGGCCTTCATCAGGCGGGCGATGCGCTCGTAGGCGTCCTCCCAGCTGATGCGCTGCCAGGTATTCGAACCGGGCGCGCGGTATTCGGGATATTTCAGCCGCTGGTCGCTGTGGATAAAATCCACCAGGCCGGCGCCCTTGGGGCACAGCGATCCCCGGCTCACGGGATGGTCCGGGTCGCCCTCGATATGGAAAATCGCGGCTTTGGCGTTTTTGGCGCCGTCGCCCAGGCTATACATTAATATACCGCAGCCCACGGAACAGTAGGTGCAGTTATTCCGGGTCTCGTGCGCGCGCAATAACTTATATTGACGGGTCTCCGCCAGCGCGATATCCGGCGCAAAACCCAATGCGGCGGCGGTGGTGCCCGCCATTCCGCCCGCGCAGATTTTAAAGAATTGCCGTCTGCTGAATTGCATGAACGCTCCTGAATACGACATGTATCACATTATAATTCCGTGAAACAAAACCCGGATTTACAGTGACGGGCCGGGTTATGCGCTGCGCTTAGAGAGAGTGCTTTACGCCTTATTTTTTGTGTGGGTATTATCATTCAAATTATCGGGGTTGCAAATGCTTTTCACGGTTGTTAAAGGAAATATTAAATTGTTATTGGCGGGAAAATAACCACCGCGCCGGTCCTCCCGCCATGACCGTCGCGGCGCCGCCGTTTTTGCCGATAAGCGCTAACCTTGGTAAAGTTATGCTAAATCGCAGACAAAAGGATCGTTAACATGAACACGCTTCCCGTCGTTGCCGTGCTCGGCCTGGGCGCCATGGGCCATGCTTTTGCGGCCAATCTGGTTAAGAAAAACTTTACCGTCCGCGGCTGGAACCGCACCCCCGGGCGCGGCGAGGATCTGGCGGCAGCGGGCATGACGCTGTGCGATTGCGCGCGGGAGGCGGCCGGGAACGCCGACGTGGTTATCGTGATGCTCACGGACGCGGCGGCCACCGAAGCGGTGATCACCGGCGGGGACGGGATACTCGCCGCTCTGAAAGCGGGCGCGGTACTGGCGCAGATGGGCACCATCGGCGTCGAGTCCACCGACCAGCTTTACCGGGCCGTCACCGCGGCGCGTCCGGACGTGGTGTTTATCGACGCGCCGGTATCCGGCACCAAGGCCCCGGCCGAAAACGCGCAGATCACCGTGCTGGCCGGCGGCGATCGCGCGCGCGCCGCCGCCGTCGAGCCGGTATTCGCCGCCATCGCCAGGGGCACGCAATGGCTGGGGGCCGCCGGCGCCGGCGCGCGCATGAAACTGGTGGTCAACGCCTGGCTGATTGCCATGATGCAGGGCGTGGCGGAGAGCGTCGATCTGGCGCAGGCGCTGGGATTTTCACCGGATAATTTCTGGGATGCGCTGGAAGGCGGCCCGCTGGCGGCCCCCTATGTTAAAAACAAACTCGCGATGATCAAGGCCGACGACTATACGCCGCAAATGCAGCTGTCGCTGGCGCTCAAGGACGCCAATCTGGCCCTTGACGCCGCGGGGAACCGCGCCATGCCAGGCCTGCGCACTATCGCCGGCGTATGGCGCCAGGCGGTGGACGCGGGTCTTGGCGCCCAGGATATCGCGGTGGTGTACCGTTATCTGGGCACGAAAAAATAGCCCTTGCCGTCCTGCCGCCGGCAGGCGCCGGGACAAGGGCGCGCCGGTGGACGCGGGCGCAATCAGCTGTTTGCGGGGCACGACGGCCGCGGCATGATCCGGCTGCGCCGCCGGATGGCCAGCGCCAGCGCCATCGCCGCCAGCGATAAGGCGATGATGACCGTCCCGTAAATATTGGCCGTCGCCAGCAGGCCGGCGCGGCGCACCAGGAAGCCGGCGGCAATGGCCGGCAGGCTGTTGGCGAGATAGCATTCCACATAAAACGCGGCCATCAGTCCGGCCCGCTCGGCGGGGGCGGCCTGCGCCATCACCGTGCGCAGCGCGCCGAGAAAACCCGCGCCGAACCCCACGCCGGCGATAACCGATCCGGCCAGCAGCACCGATGCCATGCCATGGTTGGCCCCCAGCAGGATCGCCAGCACGCCCGCCACCAGCATCACGGCGCCCGCCAGCAACGAGGCGAAAGGGGTACGGCCACGGGCCGCCATAATCGCCGCGGCGCCGCTGAGCGTCAGCGCCGCCACCGCCAGTCCGCCCAACCAGACCGACGTAGAGTGGGTAACCTTGGCGATCAGAGACGGCATCAGCGACAGATAAAAACCGCCCAGCATCCAGATGGCGACATTGACCGGCGTTACCGCCAGCAGGGCGCCGCGCGCCTGCGCGGGAATAACCACGCTGGGCCGCAGCGAGGCCCAGGCCCCATGACGGCGCACGGCGGTTTCAGGCGTGCCCCAGGTCAGCGCCGCTTCGGCCGCGAAGACCAGCAGCAGCAGGGCATAGACCAGATGCAGCGGCGCGGGCGCGAACTGAAGCAGCGCGCAGGCGCCCAGCGCCCCCAGGGCCATGCCGGTCATCGGCGCAATGCTATTGGTCAACGCGCCGCGCTCATGATGCAGGTCCAGCAGCGCCGCGCCCAGGGCCGCCGACGCCAGTCCGGTGGCCAATCCCTGCAACGCCCGCGCGACGATAAGCCAGACGGGGCCGGCGGCGCCGAGGAACACCCCCATGGCCGACAGCTCCAGCAGCAGCGCCAGGCTGATGACCGGACGCCGGCCGATATAGTCGGACAGGGCGCCGGCGCTCAGCAGCGACGCCAGCAGGGCCAGGGCATAGGCGCTGTAGATAGTGGTCAGCAGCATCGGCGAGAATGCCCACGAGACCTGGTAAAGCCGGTAGAGCGGGGTAGGGGCGCTGGACGCGGCGTAAAAGGTTATCAGCGTGGCGGTATGTACCGCCGCGGCTACATCAGGCTGGAAACGGCCCGGGACGGTGTGGTTTGACGCGGTAACGGTTGATTTGGGCATGGCGGTGCTCGTATAATAAACGCAAATTATTAGCTTTTATACATCCTAGAGGATACTCGGCACTAACGCAAATATTTTGCGTTAGTGCCGGGCGGCAGTACCCTGCGGCGCGCCTGGGACGCCGGCGGTCATCCTCTGGCAGGAACAGGAGTCATCAGCCATGGCTGACAAAAGCGGTGTCCGTCCCGGCGGCCGCAGCGCCCGCATACAGGCGGCGGTGCACCGGGCGGTACGGGAATTACAGCAACAGGAAGGGCCAGGCGAACTGACGGTGCCGGCCATCGCCGCCCGCGCCGGCGTGACGCCGTCCACCCTCTACCGGCGTTGGGGCGATCTGGCGCAATTATTATCCGATGTCGCGCTGGCGCGGGTGCGTCCCGATGGCGAGCCGCGTGATACGGGGTCGTATCGGGGAGATCTGCGCGCGTGGCTGGAACAATACATCGATGAATTGGCCTCCGAGACCGGCCGGGCCATGATGCGCGATATCCTCGGCTGCGCCGCGCCGGGCAACGCCGGGAAATGCGCGGAATTTATCCGCCAGCAGCTCGATGTTATCCGCGACCGCGCCCTGGCGCGCGGCGAGGCGATTGTGGATAGCGATACCTTGATTGACCTGGTGGTGGCGCCGGTGGTTTATCGCCTGCTGTTTTCGCTATCAGCGCCTTCCGTTGAACATGCCCTGGCGCTGCTGGACCATACGCTGGGCGCCGCCCCCAGGCGCGTCGGGTGACTTTTCGCCGGCTCCGGGCGACCGCGCCGGGGGCTAAGCCCGACCGTTCGCCGGGCTATTTAACCGTTCGCCCGCGTATATGACCGCTTAATAATAATTTGCCTCTTTTTTCATCCATTCTGGCCTAGAGTACGCGCACATGTACCCTATAACAGAAGACCGCATCGAGATGAAAAATAATATCCTCAAGCATATCCCCTGGCTTATCATCGGCATTATCGGGGCCTGCTGCCTGGCCGTCGTGGCGTTGCGCCGGGGCGAGCATGTCAGCGCCCTGTGGATCGTGGTGTCGTCCGTGGCCGTTTATCTGGTGGCTTACCGCTACTACAGCCTGTATATCGCCACCCGGGTGATGGGGCTGGATCCCACCCGTTCGACGCCGGCGGTGGTCAATAACGACGGCCTGAACTACGTGCCGACCAACAGGAACGTCCTGTTCGGCCATCATTTCGCCGCCATTGCCGGCGCCGGTCCGCTGGTCGGACCGGTACTGGCCGCCCAGGTGGGCTACCTGCCGGGCACCATGTGGCTGCTGGCCGGGGTGGTTATCGCCGGCGCCGTGCAGGACTTTATGGTGCTGTTTATGTCTTCGCGCCGCAACGGCGTGTCGCTGGGCGAGATGATCAAGGAGGAAATGGGCCCGGTTCCGGGCACCATCGCCCTGTTCGGCTGTTTCCTGATTATGATTATTATCCTGGCGGTGCTGGCCCTGATCGTGGTGAAAGCGCTGGCCGAAAGCCCGTGGGGCGTGTTTACCGTCTGCTCGACGGTGCCCATCGCCCTGTTCATGGGCATTTATATGCGCTTCCTGCGCCCCGGACGGGTGGGCGAAGTGTCGGTTATCGGCGTGGTGGGGCTGCTGCTGGCCATTTGGTTTGGCGGCGTGATTGCCCACGACCCGTACTGGGGACCGGCGCTGACCTTTAAAGACACCACCATTACCTACACCCTGATTGGCTATGCCTTTGTTTCCGCCCTGCTGCCGGTATGGCTTATCCTGGCGCCGCGCGACTACCTGGCCACCTTCCTGAAAATCGGCGTGATTATCGGCCTGGCGGTGGGGATTGTCATCATCAATCCCGACCTGAAGATGCCGGCGATGACCCAGTTTATCGACGGCACCGGCCCGGTATGGAAAGGCGCGCTGTTCCCCTTCCTGTTTATTACCATCGCCTGCGGCGCCGTATCCGGTTTCCATGCCCTGATTGCCTCAGGTACCACGCCCAAGTTGCTGGCCAGCGAAAGCGATACCCGTTTTATCGGCTATGGCGCGATGTTGATGGAATCATTTGTCGCCATCATGGCGCTGGTGGCCGCGTCGATTATCGAACCCGGCCTGTACTTCGCCATGAACACCCCGCCGGCGGCGCTGGGCATCACCATGCCCGACCTGCATCGCCTCGGCACCTCGGACGCGCCGCTGATCCTGTCCTCGCTGCGCGATGTAACCACCCATGCGGCCGCCACCGTCAGCTCCTGGGGTTTTGTTATCTCCCCAGAGCAAATCATGCAAACCGCGCAGGATATCGGCGAGCCTTCGGTGCTTAACCGCGCAGGCGGCGCCCCGACGCTGGCGGTGGGCATTGCCCATGTCTTTAATAAGATCATCCCGGGCGCCGATATGGGCTTCTGGTATCATTTCGGCATTCTGTTCGAGGCCCTGTTTATCCTGACGGCGCTGGATGCCGGCACGCGTTCCGGCCGCTTTATGCTGCAGGACCTGCTGGGCAATTTTGTCCCGTTCCTGAAAAAAACCGACTCGCTGCTGGCCGGCATGGTGGGCACCGCGGGCTGCGTGGGCCTGTGGGGCTATCTGCTGTACCAGGGCGTGGTCGATCCGCTGGGCGGGGTAAAAAGCCTGTGGCCGCTGTTCGGCATCTCCAACCAGATGCTGGCCGCCGTCGCGCTGGTATTGGGCACCGTGGTGCTTATCAAGATGAAACGCACCCGCTATATCTGGGTAACGGTGGTGCCGGCGGTTTGGTTGCTGATCTGCACCACCTGGGCGCTGGGGCTTAAGCTGTTCAGCCAGAATCCGCAGCTCGAAGGGTTCCTGTACCAGGCCAGCCTGTACAAGCGCCGCATCGCCGAGCAGGGCGCCGGGCTAACGGAACAACAGATTAGCAACATGCATCACATAGTCGTCAATAACTACACCAATGCCGGCTTAAGCGTCCTGTTCCTGATTGTTGTCTACAGCATAATCTTCTATGGTATTAAAACGGCGCTGAAAGCCCGCGGCAACGCCGCGCGCACGGATAAGGAAACGGCGTATGTCGCCGTGCCGGAAGGGGGTATCATCACCTCAAGCAGCCACTGATACGGCATCATAAGCCCTGTCCCGCATAACCGGTGGTTATGCGGGCGTTTTTACACTGGAGATACCGCATGTTTGGAAATTTGGGTCAGGCAGGTAAGTATTTGGGACAGGCTGCCCGGATGTTGGTCGGTATTCCGGATTATGATTATTATGTCCAGCATATGAAGACCAATCATCCCGATCAGCCGGTCATGGACTACGAAGCGTTTTTCCGCGATCGTCAGGAAGCGCGCTACGGCGGTAACGGCAAGGGCGGTTTTCGCTGCTGTTGACACACGAGGATTCGAGCATGGACCAGCCGCTGCCGGCCACCATCCTGACCGGCTTTTTCGGCGCGGGGAAAACCACCCTGCTGCGCCATATACTGCATGCCGACCATGGCGAAAAGATCGCCGTGATAGAAAATGAATTCGGCGAAGTCCCCATCGACAATACCCTCCTGGGCGATCGCGCCACCCGCATTACCACCTTAAGCAACGGCTGTATTTGCTGCTCCAGCGCCAACGAGCTGGCGGATGCCCTGCTGGATTTACTGGCGGGCATCGATCGCGGCGAGGTTGATTTTACCCGCCTGGTGATTGAATGTACCGGCATGGCCGACCCGGGACCGGTGATCCAGACCTTTTTTTCCCATCCGGTTATCAGCGAGCGTTTCCTGCTTGACGGCGTGATCGCCCTGGTGGACGCGGTGCACGCCGACGGACAGCTAAATGAGTTCGCCCTGGCCCAGGCCCAGGTGGGATTTGCCGATCGTATCCTGCTCACCAAAACCGATATCGCCGGCGAGAGCGGCGATTTGATCGCGCGCCTGCAGCATATCAACGCCCGCGCGCCCGTGTACCGGGTGGTCAATGGCGAGATAGGGCTGGACCGGCTGTTTAACGTCGAGGGTTTTATCCTGAATGATAACCTGACCGTGGCCCGGCCGCGTTACCGGCCGCTTATCGAGCCGCAAAACGCCATCCGCTCCATCGTGGTGAACCTGGCGCGGCCGCTGGCGCTGCAGACGGTATCGGACATTATGGAAGGCCTTCTGGCGACTTATGCCGATAATCTATTACGCTATAAAGGCATTTTAGCCATCGAAGGCGACCCCCGGCGCCTGCTGTTCCAGGGGGTGCAACGCCTGTATAACGCCGATTGGGACCGGGAATGGCGCGATGACGAGCAGCCGGCCAGCGTGCTGGTGTTTATCGGCGTCGGACTGCCGGAGTCCGAGATCCGGGACGCTTTCGCCGCGTACAGGTAAGCCGGCGTTTAACGTGCAGGGTAAGAGTATTGCCGCCTGGCCATCGCCTCAGGCCCGCCCGTGAACCGGGCGGGCCTGATTGTTTTAAGGACCAGGCCTGGACAGCTGGGGCGCCGCACGGCAGGGGGATAAAAGGCGCTGTTCCGGCTGATGCGAAGATTCACACATTGTTGTGAAAAGCGGATAAATGATTAAATATACTATTATCAATTAGTTAATTCCAATTAAGCGCTATAATTCCGTTACGCTTTTGTGATGGCCATCATCTCAATGTGAAGCCAATACGTACAAAATTTCACACATGTTCACAACAACCCGGATGACAGGAAATGACGTTATCGTTAGGCGTTATTGCTGATGATTTTACCGGCGCCACCGACATCGCGAGTTTTATCGCGCTGGCCGGTTGGCGCGTGGTCCAGCTTAACGGTATCCCGCAGCAGCCGCTGCCGCTGGAAGACGTTGACGCGGTGGTGATTTCCCTGAAGACCCGCTCCTGCCCGGCGCCGGAAGCCATAAGCCAGTCGCTGGCGGCGTGCCGGTGGTTGCGGGTACAGGATTGCCGGAAGATCTACTTTAAATATTGCTCCACCTTCGATTCCACGCCGCACGGCAATATCGGCCCGGTTACCGATTCCCTGCTGGCCGAGACCGGGGCTGCGCTTGCCATCCTGTGCCCGGCGCTGCCGGTCAACGGCCGCACCGTGATCCACGGCTATCTGTTTGTCAACGGGCGGCTGCTGAACGAATCTGGCATGCAAAACCATCCCCTCACGCCGATGACCGACGCTAATCTGTTAAGGGTGATGGACGCCCAGGCCGCGGGTAAAACCGGGCTGCTCCCGCTCGCGACGCTGCGCCGGGGGACCCGGGCCGTGCGGGAGCGCCTGGAGGAACTGCGGCGCGAGGGGCGGCGCTATCTCGTTGCCGATGTGCTCGACGACGCTGATTTAACGCTTCTGGCGCAAAGCCTGCCGGACGACCTGCTGCTGACCGGCGGTTCGGGCCTGGCCGGCGCATTGGCCGCGCTTTCGCCCCGCGACGGCGACAGCGCGGCGGCGCAGGCCGTGCCGCCGGCCACGGGTCGCGCCGTGGTGCTGTCGGGCAGTTGCTCGCGCATGACCAATACGCAGGTTGATCACTATCGCCGCCAGGCGCCCGCCCGGGCGATCGACGTCACACGCTGCCTGGAGAACGGCGCGCTGTATGCGCGGGAGCTGGCGCAATGGGTGATGGATCAACCCCCCCGGCCGGCGCCCATGCTGTTCGCCACCCAGGCCGCCGACGTGGTCAGGGCGGTACAGGCCCGCTACGGCGTCGCCGCCACCGGCGCCGCCATCGAACGATTGTTTGCCGATATCGCGCTGTCCCTGTTTCAGCAGGGTTTTGGTAAATTTATCATTGCCGGCGGCGAGACCTCCAGCCTTATCACGCAACGGCTCGGCGTGAGCGGCTTTGCCATTGGCCGGACTATCGCCCCCGGCGTGCCCTGGGTCAGGGATATCGAGCGGCCTTTATGGCTGGCGCTGAAGTCCGGCAATTTTGGCGAGACAGATTTTTTTAACCAGGCACAGGAGCTTTATCAATGACGGAAGCCGAATTACGCGAACTAATGGCGACGCTGGCCCATTCCATGTTTATGCGCGGCTACAGTAGCGGCGGGGCGGGAAATCTCAGCTGCCGCCTGCCCGACGGCGGTTTCCTGGTGACGCCCACCAACTCCAGCTTCGGCGCCCTGGACCCGGCGACGCTCAGCAAACTCAACGCCGCGGGAGAACATATCGCGGGCGCCAGGCCGTCCAAGGAATCGGTAATGCACCTGAATTTTTACCGGCGACGTCCCGATATCGGCGGCGTGGTGCATCTGCATTCGCCCGCGCTGACCGCGCTGTCCTGTATGCCCAGCCTGAACGCCGAGAACTGCCTGCCGCCGATAACGCCCTATTACGTCATGCGCGTCGGCAAGCTGCCGCTGGTGCCGTATTTCCGCCCCGGGCATCCCGGCCTTGCCGAGGCGATTGGCGATCTCGCCCCGACGCATAACGCCATGCTGCTGGCTAACCACGGGCCGGTAATCGGCGGCGCCGGCCTGCTGGAAGCGGTGTTCAACGCGGAAGAACTAGAGGACACGGCGCGTCTGTATATTACACTGCTACCTTATGGCATGGTGACATTAACAGGTGAACAAGTTGCAGAGCTGGAACGGACCTTTAAAAAAGCCTAACGCGGGGCGTCGCGATGTTGCCCGATGAACGCCGTAATTTTATCTACAGCCACCTGCATCAATATGCCAGGGTGACCATCGGCGATCTGGCTAAATTGCTGGATGTGTCCCATATGACCATTCGCCGCGACGTGCAGTTTATGGAGAACGAGGGCAAGGTTACGGTGATAAGCGGCGGGGTTAAACTCAACGAGGCGCTGAAACAGGAACTGCCCTATGTGGAAAAAGCGTTATTGCATCACCGCAGCAAACGCCATATTGGCGCGGTGGCGGAAATACTGGTTGAGTCGGGGCAGGTTATATATCTGGACGCGGGTACCACCACCTTTGAAATTGCCCGCTGTATCGCGGCGAAATTAAAAAAGATAACCATTATTACTAATGATTTCACAATTAGTGATTTTTTAATGAAAATGCCGCACGTCAATTTATTTCATACCGGCGGCCAGGTGGATATGCGCAATCGATCCTGCGTCGGCAATAGCGCCGCGCAGTTTATTCGCGGCCTGAATATCGATATTGCGTTTATCAGCACCAGTTCCTGGGATATTGAACACGGCCTGTCCACGCCCGACGAAGGCAAAGCCCAGGTCAAGCAGGCGGTGCTGGCCTCCGCCAGGCGCAATATCCTGGTGACCGACAGCAGTAAATACGGCAAATATGGCATGTTCCATATATGCCCACTGGCGCAGCTGACCGATATTATTTATGACGATCAGCTGCCCGATGACATTGAAAACCGATTACGGCAGCTGCCGATCCGGTTACATAAAGCCATTAGTTAGGAGCATGCCGGAAAGCCTATGGGAAAAAGTCATATACCGTTAAGCCAATAATTTATAACACACCGCGCCAATCATTCTTGGGCGATTAAAAAATAATAATGATCTGTACTCTATCTGTCCGGAGGGGATATGCAATTCGATATTTCGCAATTTTTTGCTTTAATCAGCGCCATTGCCTTGTTAATTGTACTTATTACCTATTTTAAATTTCATCCTTTTTTAGCCCTGATAATCACCGCCGGATTTTTAGGACTGGCGGCGGGCCTTAGCCCGACGGCCACGATCAAAAGCTTCGAAAAAGGCTTCGGCGGCGTATTGGGATCCACCGGGCTGGTGGTCGGGCTCGGCACCATGCTGGGCGGATTATTGCTGGAATCGGGCGGGGCGGACAACATCGCCAATACCTTTATCCGCCTGGGGCCGGTGCGCGCCATACCGGCCACTATCTGCGTCGCGGCGTTAATCATCGGCCTGCCTCATCTGTTCGACGTCAGTTTCGTGATGCTGGTGCCGCTGGTGTACGCCATTGCCCGTCGCACCCATAGCCAGCTGCTGCGCATCGGCATTCCCATGGCCGCCGGTTTGTACGTGGCGCACGGTCTGTTGTTGCCGCACCCGGCGCCGACGCTGGCCATGACCACCTATCATGCCGATGCGGGCATGGCGATGTTTTTCGGCCTGATTATCGCGGTGCCCATGGCGGCCTTGTCCGGCCCGGTATTCACCCATTTCGCCATGAAATACTTTCCGGAGCTGGGGCGCCAGAGCTTCGGCGCCGGGGACGCGCAGGAAGAACAGCAGGCCGGCAAAACCACCCGCAGCCCGTCGTTCTGGCTGGCGATGCTGACCATTCTGCTGCCGCCGCTGTTAATGATGACGCGCTCGCTGTGCATCGGCTTTATCAGCAAGGAGAATCCGCTGTATGAAGCGGTTAACGCCATCGGCGACCCGATTGTTTCGCTGTTGATCGCAGTGCTGTTCGCCCTCTACGCCCTGGGGATACGCAGCGGTTTCACCATGGCGCAACTGCAGAAGATGCTCGGCAAGTGCCTCGGCCCCTGCGCGGTGATTATACTTATCCTGGGCGCCGGCGGCGGCCTGAAAGAGATGCTGCTGGCCACCCATGTCAGCACCCTGATCGCCGATTGGGCGGTACACTGGAATATTTCGCCGCTGATCCTGGCCTGGCTGGTGGCGGCGCTCATCCGCATCGCCATCGGCTCCGCGACGGTTGCGGTGGTCACCACCGCCGGGATTATCGCGCCGCTGGCCGCCAACAGCGGCGTCAACCTGGAACTGCTGGTCTTGGCCACCAGCACCGGCGGCCTGATGCTGTCGCACGTTAACGACTCTGGTTTCTGGTTGTTTAAAGAATATTTTCATCTCACCGTGGGCGAGACGCTGAAAAGCTGGACGTTGCTGGTTTCCTTCCAATCGGCGCTGGGACTGGCGTTTGTCCTGCTGCTTAACCTGATTGTCGGCTAACGCCGCCCTACATTTAATCCGAGGTAAGCGTAATGAACTACGAACTGTTATTTGACGAACTGAAAGGGCGCCGTATCCGGCTGGCCATTACCGGCGCCTGCGGCGGTTTCGGCCGCTCGCTGCTGGTCCAGTGCCGCAATATTCCGGCCATCGATATCGTGGCGCTGTGCGATATCAATACCCAGGGCACGCGGGATCTGCTCGGCGATCTGCGCTACCGCCATGATAAAAACCGGCTGTGCGGCACGCCGGCTGAAGCCGCGGCGGCCCAGGCCGCCGGGGAAACCGCCATTATCAGCGACTTCGCGCTGCTGGACGCCCTGGATCTGGACATGGTGGTCGAATCCACCGGTAAACCGGATATCAGCGTCAGCATCGCCGTCAGCGCGTTAAAACGCGGCGTCCACGTGGGTATGGTCAGCAAGGAAACCGATTCGGTCGCCGGCCCCTGGCTTAATCAACTGGCGCTTAAACACCACGCGGTCTATACCACGGTGGACGGCGATCAGCCCAGCAACCTGATTGGCCTGGTCACCTGGGCCAGGGTGCTGGGGCTTGAGATTATCGCCGCCGGCAAGTCCAGCGAATATGACTATATCTACCATCCGGCCACCGGCAGGCTGGATTATACCAGCACCCAGGTGGACGCCGCCGCGCTGGCCGATCTGTGGCAGTTGGATGAACAGGATATCAAAGGCACGCTGCGCCGGCGGGCCGAAGCCTTGTCGATGCTGCCGCAAAGCGCCACCCCCGACTATTGCGAAATGAACGTGGTGGCCAATTCCATCGGGTTCGTGCCCGCTACGCCGGCACTGAATTATCCCCTTTGCCATATGGGCGAGCTGGCCGATATCTTTATCCCCGAGGAAGACGGCGGTATTTTGACCCGGACCGGCGTGGTGGATGTATTCAACTGTCTGCGGCGTGATGACGAGGTCAGCTTTGGCGGCGGGGTGTTTATCATCGTGCGCTGCCAGGACACGGAGACCTGGCGCATGCTGGCGGATAAAGGTCATGTGGTCAGCAAGAATCTGAAGTACGCCTGTATTTACCTGCCGTACCATATTATGGGGCTGGAGTCGCCGCACAGCCTGTTTTCGGCCGTTCTGCACCGCCGGGCGTCCGGCGGCGTTAACCAGCAGGTCCATGCGGTAATGGCGGGCTTCGCCGAGCGTCCGCTGAAAAAAGGTGAAACCCTGAGTATGGGCGGCCACCATCACTCCATTGAGCATGTCAGCGCCCGCCTGCTGGCCAGGGCGGATGCCAAAGGCGTCGCGCCGTTCTACCTGCTGGCCAATAAAACCCTGACGGCGGATGTGGCCCAGGGGGAGCTTATCCCGCTGTCCGCGCTGCCGGCGGATGATTCGCTGCTATACCAGGCCTGGCAGCAAACCGGTCTGTGATTCAGCGGCCGGCAGACAAGCATGCACGCCCGGGAAACCGGGCTTTTTTTTATGGCGTACACCCGACCCGGCGGCCCTCAGGGGTATAACATCCCAGGACGGAACAGCCCGCGCCGGCTGATAACCTTGCCGGCCACCATAAATACGCCGTCGCCGGTATAGTGCAGGGTTTCCGGGTGCTTTGGCGTCGCCGCGGCGTGCGCTTTGACTATCTCGAAAATAAAAAAATGATACCGGTCCACCATGGCGCCGTCATGCAGGCGGCATTCAAAATGCGCGTGGCATTCGCGGATAAGCGGTGCCTTCACCCGGCGCGCGGGCGCCGCCGTCAGGCCGAAATGGCTGAATTTATCCATATCCGCCCCGCTGGTATTGCCGATGCCCACGACGGTATCGGTCAGGGCGGTGGTGGGCAGGTTGATCACGCACTCGCCGCTTTGGCGGATCAGGTCAAAGCTATGATTGCCGCCGGAAATCATACAGCCGACCAGCGAGGGGGAGAATTCCAGCACCACGTGCCAGCCCAGGGTCATGATATTGGTTTTGCCCTGCCAGGCGGAGGTAATCAGGACAATGGGCCCTGGTTCCAGATAATATCGCGCCCGGCTGACCGGGAAATCGCTTTTACGGGGAAATGCGGTCATGTCAGCTCCTGTAGCAGTTTTGTTTGCGCCTGCTCTAAGGGTAACAGCTGATGGGCGGGAGGAAGAGATACTGTACCGCCGCTCACGGGACAGGGCATAAAAGGAGGCGATCCGGCGTGCCGATGTGATACCCTTTTATCCATTACATCGCAGGTACCGTTATGAAACTCACGCGTTATACCGATTATGCCGTCAGGGTGATTATTTATCTTGGCGCCCATCAGGGCCAGTTGTCGTCCATTGCCGAAATTTCGCGCCAATACGCGATTTCGCATAATAACCTGATGAAAGTGGTGCAGGATCTGGCCCGGCTGGGTTATATCGACACCCTGCGCGGGCGCAACGGCGGCATCCGGCTGGGCCGCGCGCCGCAGGATATCAATATCGGCGCGCTGATCCGCCACACGGAGAAAGGCGACGCCCTTATCGACTGCGCCAACTGCGTTGTCGCGCCGGCTTGCGGCCTGCCGGGGGTGCTGGCCCGGGCCACCAATGCCTTTTACGCCGTGCTGGACGGCTATACCCTGGCGGACTTATTAAGCCGGCGGGGGCAAATCGAAGAACTGTTCACCCTGATCGATATCGAAGGCTAAACACGCTGCCATAATCTTATTTACCGTTAAAACAAGCGGTTGCTTCATCCCTGCGCCGTATCGTCTTTTTCCCGCGCCGCCAAATATTGCGTTATATCAAACAAGTGGTGGATAGCGGCAAAAGCCCTGTCATTCCCGTCCCTCCGCGTTTAACCTTAAACATGCATTTAAAATGAATAATATAAGGAAGCGATCATGTTTTGTGTGCAATGTGAACAAACCATCCGTACCCCGGCCGGCAACGGCTGCTCCTATAGCCAGGGTATGTGCGGCAAAACGGCGGAAACCTCGGATCTGCAGGATCTGCTGGTGGCCGCGCTGCAGGGCCTGTCCGCCTGGGCGGTCGCCGCGCGCGGGCTGGGGATTATCGACCATCGCATAGACAGTTTTGCGCCGCGCGCCTTTTTTTCCACGCTGACCAATGTCAATTTCGACTCGCCGCGCATCGTGGCCTATATCCAGCAAACCCTGGCGCTGCGTGATGAGCTGAAAGCCCGCTGCCTGCGGGTTGAACCGACGGTTAACCCCGGGCATCCGCTGGCGGAACTGCAATGCCCCTCGCTGACGCTTGCCGATTTGCAGGCGCAGGCGCAGCGTTTCGCCCTGAATACGGATAAGGACGCGGTAGGCGAGGATATTCACGGCCTGCGTTTGCTGTGCCTCTACGGGCTGAAAGGCGCGGCGGCCTATATGGAACACGCCCATGTGCTGGGCCAGTACGATGAGGATATTTACCGCCAGTATCATGACATCATGGCGTGGCTGGGTACCCGGCCGGCCGATATGGGCGAGCTGCTGGCGCAGTCGATGCAGATCGGCAAAATGAACTTTGCCGTAATGGCCATTCTCGATCGCGGCGAGACCCAGGCCTACGGCAACCCCGTACCCACCAGCGTTAACGTGCGCCCTGTGGCGGGTAAAGCCATCCTGATTTCAGGCCATGACCTGAAGGATTTGCGCCTGCTGCTGGAGCAAACCGCGGGGCAGGGCATCAATATTTACACCCACGGGGAAATGCTGCCCGCCCACGGCTATCCGGAATTGAAAAAGTTCGCCCACCTGGCCGGCAATTACGGCAGCGGGTGGCAAAACCAGCAAACGGAATTCGCCCGTTTCCCGGGGCCGGTGGTGATGACGTCCAATTGTATTATCGATCCGAGCGTCGGCCACTATAACGACCGCATCTGGACGCGCAGCATTGTCGGCTGGCCGGGCGTTAAACATCTGGACGGCGAGGATTTCGCCCCGGTGATCGCCCAGGCCCAACAGATGGCCGGTTTTCCCTATGATGAAATCGAACACCTGATTACCGTCGGCTTTGGCCGCCAGACGCTGCTGGATGCGGCCGATACCGTTATCGACCTGGTGGCGCGCAAAAAACTGCGCCATGTGTTCCTGGTCGGCGGATGCGACGGCAGCCGCGATGAGCGCAGCTACTATACCGATTTTGCGCGCGACGTTCCCGATGACTGCCTGATCATGACGCTGGCCTGCGGCAAGTACCGCTTCAATAAGCTGGATTTCGGCACCCTTGAGGGCCTGCCGCGCCTGCTGGACGTCGGCCAGTGCAACGACGCCTACGCCGCCATTATGCTGGCGGTAAAACTGGCGGAAAAACTGGGCTGCGGAGTGAACGATCTGCCGCTGAGCCTGGTGCTGTCCTGGTTCGAGCAAAAGGCGATCGTTATCCTGCTGACCCTGCTTTCGCTGGGCGTCAAAAATATCTATACCGGACCGACGGCGCCCGGTTTCCTGACGGAAAACCTGATGGCGGTGCTTAACGAGCAGTTCGGCATGCGCTCGATTACCACCGCGACCCAGGATCTGCACACTATCCTGGCCGCCTGAGCCGGACATAAGGAGAGGCTTTCATGACGACGCCGTCATCGCTGTGCCCGTACCGCATGCAGGTACATCATATCATCCAGGAAACGCCCGATGTCTGGACGCTGGCGCTGATAAACCACGATTTTTATCCCTACCAGCCGGGACAGTACGCCCTGGTCGCCATCAACGACAGCGAGGAAGTGCGCGCCTACACGCTGTCCTCCGCGCCCGGCGCCAGCCGGTTTATCACCCTGACCGTGCGCAGGCTGGCGGACGGCGCGGGTTCAGGCTGGCTGACGCAGGACGTCAAGCCCGGCGATAACCTGTGGCTGTCGGCGGCGCAGGGCGATTTCAGCTGCCTGCGCCATGTCGATAACCGCTACCTGTTCCTGGCGGCGGGCTGTGGCGTCACCCCAATCCTGTCCATGTGCCGCTGGCTGGCGGCCAATCGCCCGCAAGCGGATGTGCGGGTTATCTACTGCGTCCGTTCGCCGCGGGATATCATCGCCGCGTCCACCTGGACGGCGTTAGGGAAATGGCTGCGGCTGACGGTGTTCGCCGAGCAGGGCGCCGCCGGAGATATCCTGCCCGGCCGGCTGGCGCGCGACGCGCTGCGCGAACTGGCGCCGGATATCGCCGCGCGTACGGTAATGGCCTGCGGCCCCGCGCCCTGGATGGCGCAGCAGGAGGCGGTCGCGCTGGCGCTGGGCGCAGGCCGCTTCCTGCAGGAGCGTTTTCATACGTCGCCTGCCGACGCCGGCGCGGGCGGTGGAGCCCGGCTGAAGATCACTCATCCCCGCCCCCTGCAAACGGTGGACGCGCCGGTGGGCGTGTCGCTGCTGGCGGCGCTGGAGTCCAACGGCATTAGGGTAAACGCCGCCTGCCGCGCCGGGGTGTGCGGCTGCTGCAAAACCCATATCGCGCAGGGGGACTACCGTACCACCAGCACCATGACGCTCAGCGAACAGGACATCGCCGCCGGCTATGTCCTGGCGTGCAGCTGCTATCCGCGGGGCGATATCGTTATTGCCTGAGTAACCGTCTTGCCGGGCCACGGTTTTGTCCGGTCATGGCCCCATTATTTTTGTTTTAGGGCTGCGGCGCGGGCAGCGTGCCATGGGCAAATGGCCAGGCATTGACTCCTGCATTTACATGTAAAGCGGCTGACTTGGCGGGGGGCGCCGGCGGCTTGCGTGGGGCTTATATTGTCGTGGGGAAGGTTTCGCTTGCCGTGCGTGAGGGTGCCATGCGTTAGGGTGCGCCAGGGCATATGTCGCCTTGGGGAAGATTTCGCTTGCGGTTTGCGGGGAGGCTTATGTTGCCTCGGGGAAGGTTTCGCTTGCGGCTTGCGGGGCGGCTTATGTTGCCTCGGGGGAAGGTTTCGCTTGCCGTGCGTGAGGTGTTCATAGGTATTGCCGGGCGCCGGCAAGCGACAATGAGGCCGTACCGCGACGGCCTCCTTGACCTCCGCGCGTCCGGCAGATCGTGCGCCGCTGCGCGGTTCCCGGCATCACCCATCCCGGCTTTTGGACCGCACGGGACGCGCTCCCGGCGCGGCCCTTAGCTTTCGCCGCTCCCGGCGGCTCATCCAGCCGCGATGGGCGCCGCCGGCGCACTCTATGCCGGCACCACGTCAACACCATCGCCTGTGAGCAAAACAGCGGTGTAAGGTACTTAGCGGTATGCACTCACCGGGAAAAACAGCGCTATAAATTTGGCCAATTTGGTATAAGTCTCGCAGCCTGCTAGCTATAGCTCACTGCCGCACGTTTATGCCTGACGCCTGTCTACAGGGTGGTATGACTATAATTGCCGGCAGCATGAAATACCGACTTCCTGACTTCCTGACTCAATGACTTAATGACTTAATGACTTAATGACTTAATGACTTAATGACTTAATGACTGCTGGCTGTGCGAATGCCGTCTGCATTGCATTACCATATGAATGCTGACGGCATGTAAAATGGTATGTATGACTTGCCTGTCGCTGTGCCTTTCGCTTCTTTGTCTACTACACCTTCGCCTTTCACTTAGCCCACAGCGGCGCCGATGCCCTATACATCACATCGCTGACCGCGACCTATGTCCCGGCATAAAGCGCGCTGACGGCGCCTGTGCCCCCGGCATGAGCCGCCGGGAGCGGCGAAAGGCCCGGTTGCGCCGGGAGCGCTAACCGGGCCGGTGCATTACGGGGGCATTGGCGGCGGAAGGCATCGCGCAGCGACGCGCGACCTGCCGGGCGCGCGGAGGTCAAGGAGGCCGTCGCGGTACGGCCTCATTGTCGCTTGCCGGCGCCCGGCAATACATATGAACACCTCACGCACGGCAAGCGAAACCTTCGCCGAGGCGACATATGCCCTGGAGCATCCTAACGCATGGCACCCTCACGCACAGCAAGCGAAACCTTCCCCGAGGCAACATAAGCCTCCCCGCAAACCGCAAACGACACCCCCGCCGCGGCAATGTCGCCCGCCCCAGGAACCGCCATTCCGCTTTACGGCATGGCATCGCGCCATGATGGTTAAAATTACCGGCCCGGATAGGCAGGGGCGCGCCGGCGATCGTAAACGGTTTTGTTGCCATCATGTTGCGGAAAGTTATCAGTTTGCGAGGCACATCGCCTAACCGACCGGCTTCAGCGGCTATGCTTAGGTGAAAATTCGCTATGGATTGACAACCGCAACGGAACAGAACATGAAAATAATCGCCCTGGGAGAATTGCTGTGGGATTGTTTTCCCGGCGGCCGCGAAATCGGCGGCGCCGCGGGAAACTTTGTCTATCACGCCACACAGGCAGGCGCCGACGCCCGGCTGATTTCCGCCGTGGGGCGGGACAAGGCGGGCGATGCGCTGGTGAGCGAACTGGCGGCGCGCGGCGTTCCCGGCCATATACAGCGCAGCGCCCGTTATCCCACCGGCACGGTGGAGGTGACGCTGGACAGGCGCGGCGTGCCGCACTACGACATTATCGGCCCGGTGGCCTGGGACGATATCCAATCGGACGTCACGCTCTTCAACCATCTGCGCACCGCGGATGTATTGTATTTCGGCAGCCTGGTGCAGCGCTACGGCCCCAACCAGCGGCTGCTGCGCCAGTTGCTGGGTCTGCTGTCGCCGCAGGCGAAAATCCTGGTGGACATCAACCTGCGCGCCGGCCATTACCAGCCGCCCACCCTCGGTTTTTGCCTGCGTCACGCCCACCTGCTAAAGCTTAATGACGAGGAACTGCCGGTCATTGCCGCCCTGTTCGGCCTGCCGCGCGACCCCGAGGGGTTCTATCAGCATTTGCGGCGCCATGAACAGCTCGAGATGCTGATATATACCCGCGGCGATAAGGGCAGCCTGCTGCTGCGCGGCGATGACAGCCACCGTCATCCCGGCCTGAAAGTCACGCCGGTGGACACGGTCGGCGCCGGCGATGCCTTTACCGCCGTTGCCGCCGTCATGGCGCTGCGCGGCGCGCCGCTGGCGGACATTAACCAGGCGGCCAACACAGTGGCGGCATATGTCTGCACCAGACCGGGCGCCATGCCGACGATGCCCGCCCATTCCGGCGGGTAGGGCGCGCGCCGCAGTGTTATGGCGGTTATGCGCATGAAAAGCCGAGATCCCGTTGGAATCAGTTAAAATAGCAGCGTAGTTAAGGGCGTGCAGGCTATTGGCTTGGGCGAAATAAGCCGCCGGCGCTATTGTAAGGATCCAACCATGATAAATAAAATTCACCTGTTGCAAGGCGATATCACCACAATCCCCGCGGACGCCATTGTTAACGCCGCCAATTCTTCCCTGCTCGGCGGTGGCGGCGTGGATGGCGCCATACACCGCGCCGGCGGGCCCGCGATCCTGGACGAATGCCGCGACATCAGAAACCGGCAGGGCGGTTGTAAGACCGGCTGCGCCGTGATTACCGGCGCGGGTAATCTGCCGGCAACGTATGTGATCCACGCGGTTGGCCCACACTGGAGCGATGGTAAACACCAGGAAGCGGAATTATTGAAACATACCTACCTGAGCTGTTTTGCACTTATCGAACAATACCCGATCAAAACCGTTTCATTCCCCAATATCAGCACCGGCGTCTATCACTTCCCCAAGCGGTTAGCCGCTGAGATTTCGTTAGAGGCTATCGCCGCCTGGTTAGATACTTATCCGGTGATCGAAGCTATTCATCTCGTGTGTTTTGACCCGGAAAATTTCACCCTCTACAGTGATTTACTAAAAAATAAATATACTGATAATTAATCATTTTATAAGCGGCTGGTTGTCCTTGGCGCTGCTCATGTCCAGCCTCTCGTCGACCGCGGACGGTAGCGCAACGCCGGATTTTTTAAGGCGTAATATGACCCGTCATCATGACGGTTACCGTTGCGCCAGTTGCTGCACCTCAGCCCATACGCTGTCATCCGCGGGGATGCCGTTGGCGGTGAAATACGCCCGGTTTTTCATCGACGTTTCCCCTGGAAAGAACACCTCACGCTGATTTTCCGCCGGTTCCGACGTCTTGACGTACTGGGCGACGCTTGCAGCCATATTTTCGCTGAATTCTTTGCCGCCGAAATGGGTGGGATCGAATACCATAAAGACCTGGCTCGCGCCGGTGCAACTCCCTTGCTGAATGTTATCGATCTCATTCGTTGGCGCGCCCGCCGTCAGGAAAGCCGCCATTGTGTCCAGCAGCACCGCCATACCGGAGCCTTTCCAGTAACCGGTGGGCAGAATACGCATTGACTCTTCCACCGGCCCCGGTTCATCGGTGAGATTGCCGTCTTTATCAAATCCCCCCGGAAAAGGCAGTTTTTCCCCTTTCAGGCGCGTCACCTGCAGCTTGCCATAGGAATACTGCGACATCGCCATATCAAGGACCAGGGCGCCTTCTTTCATCGGCACCGCCATGACGAAGGGATTATTGCCGAGACGTGGTTTTTTCGCCCCCCACGCGGGCATGCAGGATTCGGTATTGGTCCAGCACATTGCCGCATACCCATTCTCAGCGGCTTTCCAGCCATAGGTGCCGCCGCGCATCCAGTGCGTCGTGTTGCGTAGGCCCACAATGCCGGCGCCATGCTCGGCGGCCAGCGCCATCGCTCGTTCAACTGCAAACAGGGCGTTGGTGATGCCGATACCGCGCTGTCCGTCGTAAATTTCGATACTGCCGAGGGATTTGACTTTTTCAGGCGCGGCGTGGATATCAACCCACCCCTTGTTGACATAATCGATAAAACGCGCGACGCGGTTAAGGCCATGCGAAAAAATACCGTCACAGCTGGCTTGCGTATGAACCTGAGCGCAGGTATCCGCCTGTACTTCATTTAAACCGGCATTCAGGAACGCCTGTTTAACGGTGTGTTTCATTTCGTCAAATGTCACCAGTGGCATAGCATCTCCTGTTAACAACGAATCGGTTTCCAAGGCATGCCTGAGGGCTGCCCGTAAAGCTCAAATTACGTGCGCCGGTACTACCATACAAGTATGTGAAAGTAAAAATCAGCATGGCATCACAAAATTAATCGTCTATTGCATGGATTGCAGACGTGACCCTACCGGGGATTGATAGCCTTATTTCTCATAACGTCTGTAGCGAAAACAACAGGACGGCCCATCAGGCAGAAAGCGCCGGCGCTGTCGATAAGCGACAAATATGGCGGCCTGCTTTATCATTTCAGCTCAGCGTGAGGGCCAGCAAGGGCTACGGGGACTGGAATCTGCCGGGCCGGAACGGCGCCAGCATGGGGTGCAATTCACCGGTGGCGATTTCCCGGCCGAGCAGTTCGCCGATAATCAATGCCAGCGTGGCGCCTGAATGGGTAAAGGCGACATAGCACCCCGGGGCTTGCTCAAGCTCGCCGAGTACCGGGAAACCATCGGCGGGAACAGGTTTCCAGCCGGCTTTATAACCGGCAAGCTTAAGCGGTGAACCGGTATTCAGCACGTGATCACCCTCGGCTAACAGCTGTTGCAGGACATCGTCCGGCACGGTGCAAACCCCATGCTCATCTTCTTTGATATCATCGGTACACCAGCCGTGTTCCACCGCCAGCGTATTGCCGGGATTGGGCCGCATGGCCACCCTGGGGGTATTCAGCACCACGGCGGGGCGACTGTCCGCAGGCTGGGTAATGGCAAGCATCGATAACACCGACCCATCCGGCAGAGAGATGCCCATACCGGCCAACACCTGGACGGTGGAGGGGCCGCAGGCCAGCAAGACTTTGTCGCACGCATAGTCGCCTTTGCGCGCTGAGGTGACGCCGTTTGCCACCCCCCGCGCATCGATCAGCGGCACGGTTTTGCCCGCATCTTCGATAATGGCGCCACCACGTTCGCTAAATTCCGCCGCCATATGGGCAATCAGATCGGGCAGGCTGACCCAGCCTTCCCCGGCATTATAAATGCCATGGGTTTTGACCGCGCCGGGGACGATGGCGGCATCGAGCCGGTTAAGATCATCAGCCTGAATAAGCACGGAATCATAGCCGCGCCGTTGCTCAATCGCATGCCATGCCAGCACTTCATCTTCATCAGACCAGAATATCCCGCCATCGAATTTTAGCCAGTCTACCGCGGGATTGCTGCGGTACAGGGTGCGGTAGCGATCGATGCCCGCCATCCTGAGCCGGTAATAATGGTCAGGCCAGGGGCCCGCGGCGTTTAACCAGGAAAGTGAACGGCCCGAAGCGCCGGAAGCCAGCTTTTTTTCCGTCAATAAGCTGACCTGCATCCCGGCGCGCGCCAGGTGCAGCGCGCATGACATCCCGATCACTCCGCCACCGATAACGGCTATTTTCATTCTTACCTCCCTCTGGATGAGCCACTATGCATTCCCCTTAACCATAGCCGTAAAAAACCGCGCGCCGGTAATAACCTAAACTTATCCCGGAGGCAACGCTGGGAAAAATGACGGGTTAAATTCACGGAATAGTTTATTTTGAAAAGAATGATAACGGTATCGCCAAGGGAGTTTTTTAAAATGGCTGATTTATATGAATATAATAATTATATTGCTTATTTGACTGTTCTCACAAAATAAAAATATCACATAAATTACAATTTTTGTAAAGTTTTCCGGCTGTGCCTTCCTCCAGCGCAGCGCGGCCGCGAACATCGTTTTAACCCAGAGGCGAAAAATGAAAATAGCGATTGGCTGTGATCACGTCGGGCTGATTCTCAAGCCGGATATCATTGAATTCCTGCAATCGGCATCGATTGAAGTGATTGATAAAGGAACGCATTCCTCCGATCGCACCGATTACCCCTTATATGCCGAACGGGTCGCCGGCGCCGTGCTGTCAAACGAGGCGGACCTGGGCATCCTGATCTGCGGCACGGGCATCGGCATTTCCATCGCGGCGAATAAAATCGACGGCATCCGCGCGGTGGCATGCAGCGAACCGTATTCCGCCAAACTGTCGCGTGAACATAACAATACCAATATCCTGGCTTTCGGCTCGCGTGTCGTTGGCAGCGAGCTGGCGAAGATGATCGTCGGGCAATGGCTGGCGGCGGAATTTGAGGGCGGGCGCCATCAACGGCGGATTGATTTGATTAAGAGCCTGGAGCGGGGCGCATCGCTGGATAAAAATGACCGCCACGACGGTTAGGAAAAACAGCGGCGCTTAATCACTCACGGCAGGGTCGTCTATCCTTAACAGTTCAGCGGCACATTCTGAACGCGAGGATTATGATGACCCAGTTAACCAGCGATTTTTTTGTCGAACGCCTGCAGGCATGGGGCGTGACGCGTATTTATGGCTACCCTGGCGACGGTATCAACGGTGTGCTCGGCGCATTGCAGCGCGCCGGGAAAAACGGCCGGGGCATCGAATTTATCCAGGTGCGCCATGAGGAGATGGCCGCCTTTATGGCCTGCGCCCATGCCAAGTTTACCGGGGAGCTTGGCGTGTGCCTGTCCACCGGCGGCCCCGGCGCCACCCATCTGCTTACCGGGCTGTACGACGCCAAAATGGATCATATGCCGGTGCTGGCCATTTCCGGCCAGGCGGAAGCCACCGCCCGGGGTGCAAATTATCAGCAGGAGCTGAACCTCGATCGTGTTTTTGCCGATGTGGGCAATTTTGTGCAGGAAGCCGCTACCTCCGCTCAACTGCGCCACCTGGTCGATCGCGGCGTGCGCATCGCCGTGGCCCAGAACGGTGTTACGGTGCTGATTTTACCGAAAGACGTACAGGACGAACCCTGGCAGGAGCCGCGGCAGGCGCACGGTTTTACCCGTTCCGGCCCCGGCTACCAGCGCCCGCGCGTCGTGCCTTATCCGGCTGATTTACAGCGCGCGGCCGACGTGCTGAACGCGGGCAAAAAAGTGGCGATCCTGATTGGCGCCGGCGCGCGCGCCGCCGCCGTGGAGGTGGTACAGGCCGCTAATCTTCTGGGCGCCGGGGTGGCGAAAGCCCTGCTCGGCAAGGACGTGCTGCCGGACGATGCGCCCTTCGTCACCGGCGCGATTGGGCTGCTTGGCACCAAACCGTCATGGGATATGATGCAGCAGTGCGATACGCTGCTGATGATAGGCACCGGTTTCCCCTGGGCGGAGTTCCTGCCCGGTGACGGCCAGGCGCGCGCGGTGCAAATTGATATCGACCCGTCCATGCTTGGGCTGCGTTATCCCGTGGAGGTAAACCTGCACGGCGATGCGGTGGAAACGTTGCACGCCCTGCTGCCGCTATTGACGCACAAAGCGGATCGCGGCTGGCAGGAAGATATTGCCCGTAATATCAAACAATGGTGGCAGACCCTGGAAGAACGCGCCATGGCCAAGGCTAACCCCGTCAATCCCCAGCGCGTGGTGTGGGAAATGTCGCCTTTATTACCCGATAACGCCATCGTCACCTCCGACTCGGGCTCCTGCGCCAACTGGTATGCCCGCGATTATCGGGTCAAGCAGGGACAGCGCTCCTCGCTGTCCGGGGGCCTTGCCTGCATGGGCGCCGCGGTGCCTTATGCCATCGCGGCGAAATTCGCCCATCCGGCGCGACCGGTGGTGGCCCTGATCGGGGATGGCGCGATGCAGATGAACAATATGGCCGAGCTGATTACCATCCAGAAATATTGGCAGGGCTGGCAGGATCCCCGGCTGGTGATTTGCGTCTTCAATAATGAGGATTTAAACCAGGTGACCTGGGAACAACGGGTGATGGAGGGCAATCCACGCTATCCGGCCACGCAGTCGGTGCCCAACGTCGGTTATGCGCAGTTCGCCGAGTCGCTGGGACTGAAAGGCCTGTATGTCGACGATCCCGACGCCCTGGCGCCGGCCTGGGCGGCGGCACTGGCCGCCGACCGGCCGGTGGTGCTGGAAGTGAAAACCGACCCCGAGGTGGCGCCGCTGCCGCCGCATATCACCTGGCAGCAGGCCAAGGCCTTTATGTCCTCGCTGGCAAAGGGCGATCGCGGCGCGGGGCAGGTGATTGCCGATACGGCGCATCAAATCTTCGACGGCATCCTGCCGGGTAAAAAAGCCTAGCGCCGGTGGCGTGGCGCTGCGGCAACGCCGCCGTCAAGGGTCCGGCAGGCAGCGTTGCCGCTAGGTGCCGGCGCCCGGCGCGGCCGCTCCGCTTTTACGCAGCCGGGCGGCCAGTCCTTTTAGGAAATAGCGCAGGAACTGGTCGCCGCACAAACGGAAATTTTTATGATCCGGCGCGCGCAGCATGGCGGTCAGCTCCGGTTGGGAAACCTTAAAATCCTGTGACTGCAGGATATCCCGGATATCGTCGGTCTTCAGCGCAAAGGCGACGCGCAGCTTTTTCAGGATAATATTATTATTGATTTTCCGTTCAATTTTCGGCGCCGGCCGGCTGTCGTCCTTGCCGCGTTTATGGATAATCAGGCCATGGAGAAAATACCCCATCACCACATCCGGACAGGGCAGGTAGCCCGGTTCGTCTTCTTTTTTCACAAACGCCGCGATTTCCTGCGGCGTAATCACTGTGTCCGCCAGGGCCAGAATGGCCAATAAGTGGTCATTATGCAGGTTCAGCATATAGCGCACGCTGCGCAGCACATCGTTGTTCATCATTACCGGATTTTTCCCGCGCTCCAAGGTGTATGGCCGGCAGTATAAAGGTATCCGCCGGCGAACGCGAAATTGTTGCGTCCGGCATGCCGGACGCCGGGAAAGCGCCCACCGCGACGTGTGTGACAATGTCACTTAAGCGGCGGGCGAGGTGGGGCGCCGGGCGGGGTGATTGTTACACCGTCACTACTAGCGAAACGGCGGTTCGTTAAAGGTGCGCAGCTTGCGTGAGTGCAGGCGATCGCCCTCGGCGCGCAGCTGTTCGATGGCGCAAATGCCGATTTGCAGATGCTCGGATATGGCGCCCTCATAGAAGCGGTTCGCCTGCCCCGGCAGCTTGATTTCGCCGTGCAGGGGTTTGTCGGACACGCACAGTAAGGTGCCGTAGGGCACCCGGAAGCGATAGCCCTGGGCGGCGATGGTGGCGCTTTCCATATCCACCGCCACCGCCCGGCTGAGATTAAAGCGCAGCGCCGAGGCGGAATAGCGCAGTTCCCAGTTGCGGTCATCGGTAGTCACCACCGTGCCGGTGCGCAAACGCTGCTTCACTTCTTCGCCCGGCATGCCGCTGACCATCTTGGTGGCGTCGTAGAGCGCGCGCTGCACTTCGGCGATGCTGGGGATGGGAATATCGGGGGGCAGCACCGCGTCCAGCACATGATCGTCGCGCAGGTACGCGTGGGCCAAGACGTAATCGCCGATGGTCTGGCTTTCGCGCAGGCCGCCGCAGTGGCCGATCATCAGCCAGGCATGCGGGCGTAGCACCGCCAGGTGATCGCAGATGGTTTTGGCGTTGGACGGGCCGACGCCGATATTGACAAGCGTAATCCCCCGGCCCTGGCGCGAGATCAGATGATACGCCGGCATTTGATGGTTTTTCCAGGCCAGGTCCGATACCGCCTGCTCGGGGTTGGCCGTATCGGCGGTGACAAAGGTGCCGCCGGCGCAGGACAGCGCCTCGTAGGGGCTGTCCGGATCGGCAATCTGGCTGCAGCCCCAGCGCACGAACTCATCGACATAACGCGTGTAATTGGTAAACAGCACAAAGGGCTGGAAATGCTCCACCGGCGTGCCGGTATAGTGCCGCAGGCGCGCCAGGGAAAAATCGGTGCGCAGCGCGTCGAAGTGGGACAGCGGATAGACATTGCCGGAGGTGAACAGCCCATCGGCGGTTTCATCGCCGATTTGCGCCAGCTCGGTGGTGGGGAAATGCTGCGCTATTCCGGCGCTCATCGAGCGGTCCAGGGCCAGGTCCGATCCGTCGATAACATACGGAAAGGGAATTTCCAGCCGCGACGGCACCACATCGATGGTGGCGGCATATTCCCCCGCCAGCAGCGCCAGTTGCTCCGCCAGATAGCGACGAAACAGCGCGGGACGGGTAATGGTGGTGCTGTAGCAGCCGGGATGGGTAAAGCGGCCGAAGGCCCGGGCCTTAGGATTGCCGGGCGTCACGCCGTCCCAGGTGACGCGCAGTTCGGGATAGCTGAACGCCCCCCCGGCGCGCGCCTGGGCGTCGGGCAATCGGCCCTGGGCGATATAGGCCTTGATGGCCTCGCGCAGCGCCGTCACCGCGCCGTCATACAGTTCATCGAGTTTATCAAGCGCCTGGGAGGCAGTGAGGTTTTTTCCTGCATCGTTATTGTTCACCATGACTCCTTTAGTTTCCAAATGCCCGCTCGGGAGCAATATTGTCCATCATAGCATCGCATGGCATTATTGCAGACCGTCGCGGCAGGAAGAAAAACGTAACGGAAAACGCATTTGCCCCTTTCATACGCCCGGGATTATTTTTCTGTTTGTTCGCGCCAGGCAATGGCTTACCATAGACACCAACTTAATTAGCGTGGTTTATGGATCTCCGATGCGTTACCTGGCGACACTGCTTCCCCTGCTCGCTTTACTTTCCGCCTGTAGCAGCAAGCCGAAGCCGGCGGAAAATCTTCCTATCGGCAGCCCCGCCCAAGGCGGATTCCTGCTGCGGCCGGAGCATACCGGCCCGCTCCTGGCCGGGGATTTTGCGTCTAACCCGGCCACCGAGGCTTTTATCGATAAAATGGTGCGCGAGCACGGCTTCGATCGCCAGCAGTTGCATGATGTCCTGGCTCAGACCCAGCGCCTTGACTGGGTGCTGCGGCTGATGGATCGCCAGGCGCCGGTCGGCCTGCCGCCGTCGGGCCCGAACGGCGCCTGGCTGCGCTACCGCAGTAAGTTCATTACCCCCGACAATGTGCAAAACGGCGTGGCGTTCTGGAACCAGTATAGCGATGCCCTGGAGCGTGCCCGCCAGGTCTACGGCGTGCCGCCGGAAATTATCGTCGGCATCATCGGCGTGGAGACCCGCTGGGGCCGGGTCATGGGCAAGACGCGCATTATCGACGCCCTGGCCACCCTGGCCTTTGCCTATCCGCGCCGCGCCGATTATTTTGCCTCCGAGCTGGAAACGTTTCTGCTGATGTCCCGCAGCGAAGGGGACGACCCGCTGGCGCTGCGCGGGTCCTATGCGGGCGCCATGGGCTACGGGCAGTTTATGCCCTCGTCGTTTAAAAGCTATGCGGTTGATTTTGACGGCGACGGCCATATCAACCTGTGGGATCCCGTGGACGCCATCGGCAGCGTCGCCAACTATTTCAAGGCCCACGGCTGGGTCGAGGGCGGCGCGGTGGCGGTGCCCGCCAGCGGCCAGGCGCCGTTCCTCGACCAGGGTTTCCAGACCCGTTATCCGGTAGCCACCCTGGCGGCCACCGGCCTGAGCCCGCAGGGATCCCTCGGCGGTTATCAGGAAGCCAGCCTGCTGCGCCTGGATTTCGGTACCCAATATCAATACTGGTATGGACTGCCCAATTTTTACACCATTACCCGCTACAACCACAGCACCCATTACGCCATGGCGGTATGGCAACTAGGCGAGGCGGTCGGGCGGGCGCGCCAGGGCGGCGCGGGCCCTCTGGTCACCCTGTCGTCCAGATAACCACCGCGTTGGCCAGGGGATGCGCTAGCCGTCCGTCGACCGCGTCACGTTTTCCCAGTCGTCGATCTGCGCCGCATAATCCTTAAGCTTGGCGCGCACCAGGGCCAGCGCGTCGCTGCCCAGCAGCAGATGCGCCGGCGGCCTGGCGCTGGCGATCAGCGCCAGGATGGCATCGGCCGCTTTCAGCGGGTCCCCCAACTGGCGCCCGCTTTTCTCTTCCCGCGCCTTGCGCATGGGATCGAACAGGCCATCGTAATCGGCAATGCTCCTGGGCGAACGCACCATGGAGCGGCCGGCCCAATCGGTACGGAACGAACCGGGCGCCACGGCGGTGACCGCGATGGAAAACGGCGCCAGTTCTTTGCCGAGCGTCTCTGAAATCCCTTCCAGCGCAAACTTGCTGCCGCAATAGTAGGCAATGCCCGGCATGGTGATAAAACCGCCCATGGAGGTGATATTGATAAGGTGCCCGGCGCGCCGTTTACGCATATACGGCAGCACCGCCTTGATCATGGCGACGGCGCCGAACACGTTTACGTCGAACTGGCGGCGCATTTCCTCCAGCGGCGATTCCTCCAGGATGCCTTCATGGCCGTAACCCGCGTTGTTGACCAGCACGTCGATGGGGCCGACGGCGGATTCAATGTCATCCACCACGCGGTTAACCGCGGCAACATCCGTGACATCCAGGATGCGGCCCACGGCATGCGCCGGATCCCGCGCGATAAATTCCCGCCTGGCCGCGTCACCGCGCACGGTCCCGACGACGCGATGACCCGCCGCCATGGCCCGCCCGGCCAAGGCATGACCGAAGCCGCTGCTGACGCCGGTAATAAAAATTGTTTTTACATCACTCATAGCCTGCTCCCCTGATTGGATATTCAATCCGGCCGGCGCGGCAAGGATCATCGTCCCGAACCGGGAGAGGTCTTAACCGGCGCCGCCGGTGATTTGCATAGTAATAGGATTGGCAGCGAATGGAGATGCCCTTTAGTCGGCATATGTTGCCTGAAACTATAAATATGCTATTTTCTCAGGCTAGGGTATTCAATCAGCGCAGAGCGGACGGCGCCCATGACAATTGACCATTTTGCCGCGAATGACCGCCAGGATCGCATCGTGGCGTTACTGGCTAAACTTGCGCCCGCGGAGGGCTATACGCAGTCGCCGTTGCCGGATGTGCGCTTCCTGCGTTCCGACCGGCCGCTTAGCCGGGTACCGGTGCTGTACGATCCGGGTATTGTTATCGTCTGCCAGGGCAGAAAGCGGGGCTACCTTGGCGACAGGATCTACTGCTATGACGCCCGGCACTACCTGGCGGTGGCGGTGCCGGTGCCGTTTACCATGGAAACGGACGCCAGCGCGCAGGAGCCGCTGCTGGCCATCTATATGCACCTGAATTTTACCGTCGCCGCCGACCTGATGCTGCAGATTGACCAGCTGAAGACGGACGCCGGACCCCCGGCCAAACCGGAAAGCCTGATGTCGACGCCGATGGACGGCAAACTGCGCGACGCCGTGCTGCGCCTGCTGGAAGCCATGGACGATCGGATGGAGGCGGAAATCCTCGGTCCGGCGCTGATGCGGGAAATCTATTTCCGGGTGTTGAGCGGGCCGCAGGGCGGGGCGCTGCGATCGGCGCTGGCGATGCGCGGACAGTTCGGCAAGATTGCCCGGGCGATCCGCCGCATTCACGCCACCTTTAACCGGCAGTTAACGGTTGAGCAGTTGGCGAATGAAGCGGGCATGAGCGTGCCGGGGTTTTTTTCCCACTTCAGGGCGGTGACCCATACCTCGCCGAAGCAATACCAGAAATCCTTGCGCCTCCATCAGGCCCGCCTGCTGATGGTGCGCAACAATATGACCGCGGCGGCGGCATGTGTCGAGGTAGGCTACGAAAGCGCATCGCAGTTCAGCCGGGAATTCAAACGGCTGTTCGGCCTGAGTCCGGTGGACGAGGTCCGGCGCATGAAAACGCATTTTGCCGTGCCGCCGGCGCAGCCCGCCGGACTCTATATCTCGTCCCATTAATAGTAAGGGCTGACATCCTGCCGGCGGCGCAGGATTTTTCCCCACGGGGTTACTTGATCAACCCCAGATAATGGTGGGGTTGGCGCATCGCCACCAGGTCCTTGCGGCGCGTGACGTTGGTGGGATAAGCGCCGCCGGCGGCCGACGCGGTATCGATGGTTTGCGTCGCCGTTCCCTGTTCCCGCCACATCACGCGCTCCTGCCTGGGAAAGACGAAGGTTTCGGGTTGGAATACGCCGCTGAAGCCTCCCGCGTCGCCGGCTTCGTTAATGCTGTTGGCAAACGCGAGATAGACATTATTTTCACCGGCGCGGGTACGCAGCAGATGCCAGTGGAGCGGATCGGCGCCGGTAGGGATCGGGTAATTTTGCCGTACCCGGCTGCCGGGATGCGCGCCGGTAAAGCCGTCTTTCAGCGCGGCCGAGCAGGCGAGGATATCACAGCCCATCAGCGCCAGGATCCTGCCCGGCTCCGGCAGCAGCGCATCATTGCCCAACATCAGGCCGATACGGCCCAGGGGGGTGTCGAACGCCCGCCAGTCATCGCCGGCGTTGGCCCATGCGCGGTCCTCGGCGGACAGATGCATCTGGCGATAGCTGCCCACCATGCCCGCGGGACCGAGCAGAAGCTGGGTGTTGTAGCAGCCGTTGTCGTCCCGCTCCGCCATGCCGATCACCAGATGTACCCGCAGGGTCATCGCCAGGCGGATCAGCGCGCCGACCGCCGCATCGTCAAGCGGCAGCGCGCCGGCGCCGCCCGCGAGCGGCCCGGTCAGCGCACGCTGCGGGAAGACCACCAGTTCGCTGCCATGCCGCTCCGCCGCCTCCCGCGCCATGGCGCTGATGCAAGCCAGGTTGTCGGCCACCCGGGCGCCCGGTGAGAACTGGGCCACGCTGATGCGGCTGGTCTTACCGGCAGGCAGGGGGCGGTGGCCGTACAGCCCGAAAAAATCCTGCGGATTCCACAGGAAGCTGTCGCTGAGCAATTGATGATAACAATCGGGGCGGCGCTGGCTGAACACCGGCTCGCCCAGCACCCGGCGCTCACGGCTGCGCGCCAGGTCTATTTCCCCCAGCGCGATGCCGTCGCCGTAATCCACCACCGCCGCAATGCGCCCGTCCGGTTCGATAAGGCAGCTGCCGCCGCTGAACTGCACGCCGCGCTCCAGTCCCCAGCGGTTGCTCTCCAGCAGATAGCAGCTGTTTTCCATGGCGCGGCTGATCCAGTAAGGGGCCGGGGCGCGCTCCGCCAGCCAGTTGCTGATATGGCAGATAATATCGGCGCCGTCCAGGGCCAGCAGGCGCGCGGTTTCGGGAAAATGAATATCCATGCACACCAGCATGCCGATGCGGCCAATAGGCGTATCGAAGACCTGATGCCCGCGATCGCCCGCCGCCGCCCACTTCGGTTCGGAAATATAGGGATGGCTTTTACGGTGGGTGCCGACGATCCCGTCCGGGCCGATAAGCACCGCGCTGTTGTAATAAAGCGTGGTTTCCTCATCCTCCTCCGGCATGCCCAGCACGATATAACACCGGTAGCGCGCCGCCAGCGCGGCGAACCGCGCCGTCGTGGCGCCTGGTACGGATTCCACCAGCGGCGCTATCTCCCGCCGGTCATACCAGCAGTAGCCGGTCGTGGCCATTTCCGGCGTGGTAATCAGCCGGGCGCCCCGTTGCGCGGCCTCTTCCACCAGTGCGAGCAGGCGTTGGATATTGTCTTCTTTGCACGCAAGCGTCGGCTCAAACTGAACGGCGGCGGCAAGATAAGGGTGTGCAGGCATGGTTATCCTCTTCATCAGTCAGTGTGTCGCCGTCATGACGGCGTGTTATTTCCGGCCGCCGGGCGTGCCGGGCGTCGTCCAGGAAAAGATATCGTTGGCCTGGATCAGGGCGCGGGCCATCTCCTCCACGGTGATGCGTTTATCCATGGCCTGATGGCGCAGGATCTCATACGCCTGCTCCTCGCCGATGCCGTGCATGCGCATCAAAATAGCCTTGGCCTCGCCGACCTGGCGCAGGCCCAGCACTTTTTTCTCCAGGCGCTCGATACGGTCGGACATCTGCCGCCGCCGATGGGCGTGATGCAGCGCGAACACCATGGCCGAGAGCAGGCCGGTGGCGCGCACCGGCGTGGTGAGCGTGGTGCCGGCGCCCAGCCGCAGCGCGGTATCGATAAAAGTGGGGTTTTCGTACTCGATCACCGATATCAGCGCGTGTTTGCCCAGGTCCAGCCACGGCACTTCCGGCTCCGGCAGATCGGATCGCAGCGCCAGGAAAATCAGATCGGTATCCGCAGGCAGGTGTTCCGGCACCGGCCAGAAGGCGCGCACCTTGAAACCCATGCGGCGCAGGTGATTGGTCAGGGTTTCGCCGTCCTCGTTATCCGGATGCAGCACCGTACAGCGGATGCCGCGGCTTAATAACAAGGCGTCCGCGCTGGTGCGCGACGTATTAAGGCGCATTGGGCGGCTCCATTTTCGTCTGTTTGGTGATCCAGTCGCCCTGGATCTGATGCGTCATATACGGGTCGGGCGCCACCCGGCGACGCGACTCCTGGAGAATGGTGAACTGGCCGGCCGCGTTCGCCTGGCCGATACGCGGGTAAAGGCTGGTGTGCTGGTTGAGCGGATCGATGCGCACGCGTCCCTGGGGCGCGTCGTATTCGCAGCCGCGCAGCGCCGGCATCAGGCGCGACAGCCGATCGCTGCGGCATTCCCTGGCCGCGCGCGCGAAAAGATGGACCTGGCTGTAGGACGCTTCCCAGTTCATATCGGTGGGAATATCCTCTCCGAACTTGGCGTGGAAACGGCGCAGCGCCGCGGTATTCGCCGCGCTCTCCACGCTTTGGAAATAGGTGGCCGAGGTAAAATGGCCGACGCCGAGCGCCGCGCCCATGATGGCGATTTCAGTTTCAGAGGTGTTCAGGCTGCCGATGGGCATGCGTTCGGGGTCGATGCCCGCGGCATGATAAGCCTGGTAAAGAAAAGGCACCGTCTGGCCGACCACGGTACTGAAGATAAAATCCGGCCGCTTGTGTTTTATCTCCGCCATGATGGGCGGAAAGGCGTCGTAACTGGCGTCCATCGGCAGATAGCGCTCGCCCACCACCGCGCCGTCCGGCCGCTGCAATATCAGCTCCTGCATATTGCGGTTGCATTCGTAGGGGTAGACATAACGCGAGCCAATCATATAAACCCGCGCGCCAAAACGGCTGGCCAGGTAGTCCGCCAGCTGCACGCAGTTCTGGTTGGGGGCGGCCCCGCCGTAAATGATATTCTCGGAAAATTCGAACCCCTCATAGAACTGCGGATAGAACAGCAGACGCTGGTATTTCTCCACGACCGGCGACATGGCTTTACGGCTGCTGGATGTGTAGCCGCCGAAAATCACGTTGACGTTGTGTTCGACAATCAGCTGCTCGGCCAGCTGGCGGAACCGGCTGTCCTGCGAGTGGGGATCGAGATGGATGGCATTCAGCATCCGGCCGTGGATCCCCCCCTGCTGGTTGACTTCTTCGATGGCAAGCGTGGCGCCGCGCATTTGCGACTGCTCCTGCGCCGCCGTCACCCCGAGGGTGGAGTAGAGTAAGCCAATATTAATCGGTGTTGCTGAACCCATGTGCACCTGCTTGTTGGCCGGGACGGAACCCGGTGGAAAGGGTCGGAAGCCGTATCCCGGCACGCGCCCGCGCCGGGACGTAAAGAAACTACGCCAGCAGATGTTTATCGAGCATGGCGCCCACGGTGTATTTCGGATCCACCATATTGCCCAGGCGGACTTTGCCGCACTGGCTGAGCAGCATATAGGCGTCCCACTGCTCGAAGCCGAAATCTTCCACCAGCCAATAGATAAGGTCGCGATAGGCGATGCGGGTGGCGTCTTCCAGCGGGCGGGCGCTGCCGATGCTCATGATCGAGGTGGCATTTTCCATGCGCGGCCACGCCAGCCGCCAGCCTTTGATAAGATCGACCCGGATGGTGGTTACCGAGGCGTATTCCACCGCGGTGCCGCAGATTTCGCCGTCGCCCTGACAGGCGTGGGCATCGCCGATAAACAGGCGTCCGCCCGGCGAGCGTACCGGCAGATAGGTAATGCTGCCCGGACCGATATCCGGCACATCCATATTGCCGCCATGATTATCCGGCGTCAGCGAGTTGATGGAGTCGATTTCAGGCGAAACGCTCAGCGTGCCGATATGCGGTTTATAGGGCAGGGTGTGGCGTTGGCTCCAGTAGACTTTTTCCCCGTCGAGCTTAATCATGCGCACTTTTTCCGGCAGGGGATCGTTGAGCATGGCGGTAAGATCGGTGCCGGTCAGCCCGCCGAAATGCGGGATCATGGCGCAGATGCCATACGGGTTGGCGCCGCGCGGCAGCATGGATTCGATATGCACCGCCAGCACATCGCCTTTCTCCGCCCCGCTGACCATGATCGGGCCGTTTTGCGGATTCAGAAACGGCATCTTCAGCAGCTGGCTGGGGATATCCTGCTCCGAGCTGATGGCGCCCTCAAAGGCATCGCGCGTATCGACAATCACCCGATCGCCCGGTTCTATGGTCAGCACCGGCGTGGAATAAGGTCCGATAGTGTAGTGAAATTCTTTCTGCATCTCTTCCGTCAGATGATGCGTGACGGGCGTGCGGCCGGAACCGACGCCGCGTTGGTACATAATTGAATCGTCAAGCCATTTCATCAGGTCGTCCTCTTCTCAATCATAATGGGCCCGGCGCGGGCCGTCGGGGTTAAAGCGCCAGGTGGCGCCGCATGATCTGGTCATCGCAGAGCTGGGCTTTATCCAGCGTGTCGACCACCCGGCCTTTATCCATCACGCAACAGCGCCGGGCCGCCCGCTGGATCATGGCGATATCCTGTTCCACCAGGATCACCGCCACCCGCAGCTCCTGCGCGATGCGCAGCAGCGTGTCGGCGATGATATGGACAATCGAGGGCTGTACGCCCTCGGAAGGCTCGTCGAGCAGCAGCACTTTCGGCGCGCCGACCAGGGCGCGCGCAATCGCCAACTGCTGCTGCTCGCCGCCGCTCATGGTGCCCGCTTTCTGCCGCAGCCGCTGGCGCAGGATCGGAAAGTAATCCAGCACCTGCTCCAGCAGGCCATCGGCCAGCTCGCGGTGCTCGCGCACGAACTGCATGCCGACGCGCAGATTTTCCGCCACCGTCAGGCCGGCGAAAACCTCGCGCCCCTGCGGCACATAGCCGATGCCCAGCCTGGCCCGACGCTGGGGGGCGGCGGCGGTGATATCCGTTTCCCCCAGGAATATGCTGCCCTGGCTGAGCGGCATCAGCCCTATCAGCGCGCGCATCAGCGTCGTTTTACCCACGCCATTGCGCCCGATAATGCCCAGCACCTCCGCCGGGTAAAGCGATAAACTCGCACCGTTCAACACCAGGCTGCCGCCGTAGCCGCCGCTGACCTGGTTGACTTGCAAAAGGACGTCATTCATCCGGCTTTCCCCAAATAGATATCCGCGACATCGTCGCGCGCCAGCACCGCCGCGGCGTCGCCGTCGGCGAACACCCTGCCGCCGTGCAGCACGGTCACCCGCGAGGCAATCTGGCGCACAAAGGTCATATCATGTTCCACCACCATCAGCGTCAGCCCGTCCCGCTGCATCTGCTTGATCAGTTCGCCGGTAAGATAGGTCTCCTCGATCGAGAGACCGGCCACCGGTTCATCCAGCATCAGCAGGCGCGGTTGCAGCGACACCGCCATGGCGATTTCCAGCCACTGCTTTTTGCCGTGGGAAAGATTACCCGCCGTCTGGCGGACTTCGGCGGTCAGCTTGAACCGCTCCAGCAGTTCGTCAACGCCGGCGGCATTCGGGCGCGCCTCCGGGCGCAGATGGCTTAGCGACAATTGCAGATGCTGCGCCACGGTAAGGTCGGCGAAGATGCCGGGAATCTGGAACTTAATACTCATTCCCATGCGTATGCGCTGGAAGGGGGCCAGCTTATCCAGGCGCCGCCGGAGAAAATGAATCTCGCCGTCGCTTGGGGCGTGCTCGCCGGTCAGCAGTTTAAAAAAGGTGCTTTTACCGGCGCCGTTCGGCCCGATAACACAGCGCACCTCGCCCTGGCGGATTTGCATATCCACGCCGTCGATGACCCGGATGCCGCCGAAGCGTTTGCTTAATCCCCGGCTTTCCAGGATGGGTTCCCGATCCGTTTGGTCCGCCCTATCAAGACTCATCATGCGTCTCCTTATCTCTGCCGGCGGCGCGCGTGATTTTCCCGCCCAGCCAGGGCAGCAGGCCGTTTGGCGCCGCCAGGACCACAAACAGCAGAATGGCGCCCAGCAAAATCATCGCGTATTCGCTGCCGTAGATGGCCAGCCATTGGGACAGCCATACCAACAGGGCGGTTATCACCACGGTGCCGAAAATATTCCTGCGCCCGGCGGTCGCCACCCAGATAACCGGCATGGCGGCCGCGGTCAGACCCATCGAAGAGGGGGTGATATACGACCCCCACAAGGTATAAAGCGCGCCGGACAGCCCCGACAACACGCCGCCCAGCACAAACACCAGCAGCTGATAGCGGCGGATGTCTATCCCCAGCATTTCCGCCCGCCGCGGATTCTCGCGGATCGACGCCAGCGTCAGGCCGAAGTTTGAGCGCAGCAGCCCGCGCACCGCGGCATACACCGCGGCCAGCAACAGGACCACCAGATAATAAAAGGCATTGTCCTCCAGCGGGAACGACGCGCCGTCAAACCACGGCAGCGCCAGCGGCGGCATGCCGGACATGCCGTTGAAGCCGTTGAGCCGCGCGGTGCCGATAGCCCATTGCGGCCCCGCGGTCTGCGACATAAAGGTTTCCATGACCAGCGTAAACGACAGGGTGACGATGCCGATAAAAATGCCGGTCACGCCGCCGTAAAACATCAGGTAGCCCAGCGCCGCCGCGACGGCGGCGGCCACCGCCAGCGCCACCGCCAGCCCCGCCCAGGTGGAGAGGGCGCCGTCGCCGAAATTTAGCGTCATGACGCCGTAGGTATAGCCGGCCAGTCCGAAGAACGCCGTCTGGCCGAAGGAGAGGATGCCCGCGTGGCCCCACATGGCGGCAAGGCCAATGGCGCAGAATGTCCACAGCAGGAAATAGGAAAAGTCACCGACGGTGGCGCCGTCGACCACCAGCGGCAGCGCTAATGCCGCCGCCAGCACCAGCAGGGCAATCGTTGCGCGCCGGCCGCAAGCCGGTCTTGTCGCGGCGTCGGCCGCGGGGGAGCGGGATAATAAGGTCAAGGTCAGCTCCTATCGGTTGCGGGTAAACAGGCTGCCGACGCCGTTGGGCAGCAGGCGGATAACCAGTACGGCGGTAACCAGCAGGCCGATTTGCCCGGCGAGCTGCCCGTACCATGAATTCAGGCCGGTTTGAATGGCCCCCAGCGCCACCGCTGCAGGAATGGTGCCAACCAGCACATTGGCCCCGCCCACCACCACCGACACGAACGCCTGCACGATAAAACTGCTGCCCATGGTCGGGACGGCGGTCAGCGTCGGCGCGTAAATCGCCCCGGCCAGACCGGCCAGCCCCGCGCCCAGGGCAAAGGTCAGCGTATAGATGCGGTCGGTTTCCAGTCCCAGGCAGGAGGCCATGCGGGCATTCTGGATCGTGGCCCGGGCGCAGACGCCGTAATTGGTATGGAAGAACAGGGCATAAAGCAACAGCAGCACCGCGATGGCGATCAGCGGCAAAATGGCGCGGTAGGTGGCAAAGGAATAGTCGCCGAGCGTAAAGGAGCCGAGCGGGGTGGACAGCCCCTCGAGGGACGGGCCGGCGATCAGCAGCATGGCCTGCTGCACGATCAGGCTGATGGCCCAGGTCGCCACCACCGAATCATGCAGCCGGCCGTAAAGATGGCGCACCACCAGGCGCTCTATTACGCCGCCGGCAAACGCGGCCGCCAGCGTGCCGAGCAGCATCGATACCGGCAGGGGCAGACCGGCCTTGGTCATCAAGATGGTGACATAGGCCCCGCACATGATGAACTCGCCATGCGCGAGGTTAATCACCCCCATCATGCCGAAAATCACCGCCAGCCCCAGCGCCGCCAGCACCAGATAAGCAAAGTTATCGCCGAACTGATAAATCATTGAATAGATAAACGAGAGCGTGAACATCCGCTGGCCATCCTCATCAATAGGAATAACGTCGGGGAAGGCCGCGTCCCGCGGCGATTTCCCCGTTACAGTCCCGCGTTACGCCTTGGGCGGATTGGACGGGGTGTACTGGCTGGCGTCGGGTTTCACCGGCAGGTTGCAGCCCGCGTCCCCCAGCCAGTAAGGCTTGATATCGTTCCATACCTTCGGGATTTCGATGGAGTGATCGGCCTTCACATGCGCCAGGTAGATGGTATGGCTCAGATGGTGGCTCTTTGGATCGATGCAGACTTTGCCGGAAGGACCGTCGGTACAAATATCGCCGCTTTCCAGCGCCTTGCGCACCGCCGTCATATCGGTGCCGCCGGCTTTTTCCACCGCGGCCTTGTAGAGGTAAACGGCATCGTAGGCGTTGGCGGCCTCCTGATTGATATAAGGCTCGTTCGGGTATTTGGCGTGGAAGCGTTTTTTGAAATCGTTACTGGCGGGGCTGTCGACTTCCTCGATATAGTTGGCGGTGACATACATATCCTTCAGCGCCGGCGCTTTAAACCTCTTGTGTTCGTAAGCCTGGCCGACGTTCACCGAGCTGCCCATCGGCAGGTTGAGTTTGGCCGCCGCCGCCTGCTCGTAATAGGAGGATTGGTTGGCGCCGACCAGCAGCGTCATCACAAAGTCCGGCTTGGCTTTCTGGATGTTCTGGATGGTCTGGCCGAACTGCGATACGCTCAGCGGAATAAACTCTTCGCCCACCATGGTGCCGCCGTTTTCCTTAACGATCTTGCGCACCCATTCGGCGGAGATCTGCCCGAAATTATAATCCGCCGCGATGGTGTACACTTTTTTGCCGTACTTCTCCATCATCCAGGGGATCAGGGTCGAGAACTGCTGTTCAGGCACCGCGCCGGTGACGAAGACGTTGCTGTCGCATACGCCGCCCTCGTACTGGTTGTTGTACCAGTAGAGCTGTTTTTCGCGGTCCATGATCGGCCTGATGGCTTCACGCGAGGCGCTGGAGAACGCGCCGAAAATCACATCCACCTTGTCGTTTTTAATCAGGCGGCGCGCCATTTGCTGAAAGCGCGTATTGTCCGATTGGGTGTCATATTTCACCAGTTCAACCGGGCGTCCCATGATACCGCCCTTGGCGTTGATTTCTTCCACCGCCAGCTCCGTGGCGTGGATCTTAGGAATAACGGGCAGGGCGAAGTTGCCCGACGCGTCTTCCAGCAAGCCGATTTTAATCGCTTTTTCCGCGGCGCCCGCCACACCCGGGCAGGTTATGGCCAATGCGGCCGCCAAGGCGAGTGAAAGCGTAGCGTAGTGACATTTCATTCTGGACATAGTTACCCCGGGCGTTGAAGGTCTGAAAAAAAAGCAAAAAAAAACCCAGCAACGTCACATGACATTGCAGGGCTCTATTGCCATAACCACAAGCCGACATCGTTGGCGTTCTTGCGGATAAGTCAGGCTCACTATAAGAAGGAAAATATGGCGTTGTCAACGCCGTTTTTTCAATAAAAAACAAGGGGTAAAATTATTTCTCACTGCACCGCGACAGGGATGGCGCTGCACGGAAACCGCGCATTTTTCTCCCTATGTCCCGGCGCGCCTAACCTACTGGCGCCACAGGTAAAACCCGCCGCCGCCGCCAGGACGGCGCGCCGCGATCGCCGCGGGCGCGGGCGGGGATGTTAATACCTTGCACCGTTATGGCGATTTTTGCTCCCGGACGCCGGCCCGCCGCCGGCTTAAGCCGGCCACAGGCGGCAAGCATTAACATTTCCTCAACATCTTTACATAGCTTGACAGTAAGGCAAAATGGTAAAGTCGCTCTATACTTTTGACCTATAAACTTTTCTTACCGAATCACGCCATTGAACACGAAAACATCCGCGCTGCTCCTGACACCATTGTTTCTGTTACCGCCGGCGGCGGTATGTTTTGCGCAAGCCGCCGGCACCGGGACACCGGCTGGCGCCCCGAACGGCGGCGCGACCGCCGATCCGCCGTCCTCGACGCTGATGGTGGTGAAACCGCGCAGCGGCCTGTCCGAGCTGTATACCCCGGCGGCGGTCAGCGTCGTCGACGGCCAGGATTTGCGCAACGGCAGCCCTCAGGTGAACCTGTCGGAAGGACTGGGCAGCGTGCCTGGCCTGCAAATCCAGAACCGGCAAAACTATGCGCAGGATCTGCAGCTGTCGGTGCGCGGCTTCGGCAGCCGTTCGATGTACGGCGTGCGCGGGGTGCGGATTTATGTGGACGGCATTCCGGCCACCATGCCGGACGGGCAGGGACAGACCTCGAATATCGATCTTAACTCGGTGGATAAGGTGGAGGTGCTGCGCGGCCCGTATTCGGCGCTGTATGGCAACGCATCTGGCGGCGTGCTGAATATCGATACCCAGACCGGCGCCCAGCCGGCGACGCTTGAGGCCGGCACCTACTACGGCAGCTACGGCACCTGGCGCAACAGCGTCAAGGCCACCGGCGCCACCGGCGACGGCACCCAGGCCGGGGACGTGAACTACGCGGTATCCGCCTCGCGCTTTACCACCCACGGCTTTCGCGATCACAGCGCCACGCAGAAAAACCTGGGCAACGCCAAGGTGGGCGTGCGCCTGGATGACGTCAGCACGCTGACGCTGATGTTTAACAGCGTGTCCGTGGACGCCGGCGATCCGGGCGGCCTGACGGCGGACGAATGGCATGACAACCCGCGCCAGTCGCCGCGCGCGGACCAGTACAACACCCGCAAGACCCTGGACCAGACCCAGGCGGGGCTGCGCTATCAGCGCGAGATGGGCGCCAATGACCAATTGACCATGCTGGCGTACCATGGCGAGCGCCATACCACCCAGTACCAGTCCATTCCCCTGTCGGCGCAGCTCAACCCCAACCATGCCGGCGGCGTTATCGTGCTGGAGCGTAAATACCAGGGCATAGATACGCGCTGGCGCCACCAGGATAACCTGGGGCCGGTACCGGTCACGCTTACCGGCGGGCTGGATTATGAAACCATGACCGAGCGGCGCCAGGGGTTCGAAAACTATCTTGCCCGGGACGACGGCATCACCTACGGGGAAAAGGGCGCCCTGCGGCGCAACGAGAAAAACCGTATGTGGAATCTCGATCCCTACCTGCAAACCACCTGGAACCTGACCCCGCGCTGGACGCTGGATGCCGGGCTGCGCTACAGCACGGTCAGCTTTGATTCCCGCGATTACTACATCACCGGCGCCAACGGCGACGACAGCGGCAGCGCCCGCTATCATCGCCTGCTGCCGATGGGCTCGCTGAATTATGCCGTCAACCCCGCCTGGAACCTGTATTTCTCTGCCGGGCGCGGTTTTGAAACGCCCACCATTAATGAACTCTCCTACCGCCCCGACGGCCAGCCGGGCCTGAACACCGCGCTAAAGCCCGCCACCAGCGATACGTTTGAACTGGGCAGTAAGACGCGTATCGGCTACGGCTTGCTGACCGCCGCCGTGTTCCAGACCAATACCGACCACGAACTGGTGGTCGCCGAGAGCACCGGCGGGCGCACCAGCTACGCCAATGCCGGCAAAACCCGCCGCCGCGGCCTGGAGCTGGCGCTGGATCAGCAGTTTGCGCTGGACTGGCGGCTGAAAATGGCATGGACGCTGCTGGACGCCACCTACCGCAACGCCACCTGCGCGTCCGACGGCTGCACGCCGGATGAACGGGTGCCGGCGGGCAATCGCCTGCCGGGCATCGCCCGCAATATGGGTTATGCCGCGCTGGAATGGCGGCCCGAGGCGGGGTGGCATGCGGGGGCCGAGGTGCGTTATATGAGCGCTATCCAGGCCGATGACCAGAACAGCGCCCAGGCGCCGTCCTATACGGTCGCCAGCCTGAATACCGGCTACCGGGTGAACTGGCGTAAATGGTCGCTGGATGTGTTTGGCCGGGTGGATAACCTGTTCGATCGCCGCTACATCGGCTCGGTGATCGTCAATGAAGGCAACGGGCGCTATTTCGAGCCGGCCGAGGGCCGCAACTGGGGCGGCGGCGCGACCCTAAGCTACGTTTTTGAATAATCATGGCATAACAAGAGCTATTTGACCTATCTAGCTTAATCTTTACATCATCGACATGACATTTTGGTAAGGTGCATCCTATGCAAAAACAGACAGTGTTATCACGGACACTCGTCATACTGACGGCATTATTCGCCGCGCTGAGCGGCCTCTACCTGCTGATCGGCGGCGTTTGGCTGGCCACGCTTCACGGCTCGCCGTATTACATCATCGCCGGCCTGGCGATGCTGCTTACCGCCTGGCTGCTGTACCGGCGCCGCCCCGCGGCGCTGTTGCTGTACGCCATTTTCCTGCTCGGCACCACGGTTTGGGCGCTCTGGGAGGTCGGCACCGATTTCTGGGCGCTGACGCCGCGCCTGGACGTGACGTTCTTTTTCGGCCTGTGGATCGCGCTGCCCTTTATCTACCGCCGCCTGGCGGCCAGGGACGCGCTGGCGCGCGGCTCCCTGCTGGCCTCGCTGCTGATTACCGTGCTGGTGCTGGTCTACGCGGTCTTTAACGACCCGCAGGAAATCAACGGTACCCTGAGCGCCGACCAGACGGCGTCCTCCGCCCAAAGCGCCAACGGTATCGCCAACGGCGACTGGCCCGCCTATGGCCGCACCCAGGAAGGGACGCGCTATTCGCCGCTCAACCAGATCAATGATAAAAACGTCGGCCAGCTGAAGGAGGCCTGGACGTTTCGCACCGGGGATATGAAAACCGCCGCCGATCCGGCGGAGCTGACCGATGAAGTGACGCCGATTAAAATCGGCGATCTGCTTTACCTGTGTACGCCGCACCAGAAGCTGTTTGCCCTGGACGCCGCCACCGGCAAAGAGAGATGGCGCTTCGACCCGCAGCTGAAAACCGATCCGTCGTTCCAGCATGTCACCTGCCGCGGCGTGTCCTACCATGAAACGCCGGATGCGGCGCAGGCCAACGCCGCGGGCCAGCCGCCGACGCTTTGCGCCCGCCGCATCTTGCTGCCGGTCAACGACGGCCATCTGTATGCGCTGGATGCCCAGAGCGGCAAACTCTGTCCGGATTTCGCCGACAACGGCAAGCTGAACCTGCAAAACAATATGCCGTTTCCCAAAGCCGGCGGCTACGAGCCTACCTCGCCGCCGATCGTCACCGGTAATGTGATCGTGATTGCCGGCGCGGTGACCGATAACTATTCCACCCGCGAGCCGTCAGGGGTGATCCGCGGTTTTGACGTTAACAGCGGCAAGCTGCTGTGGGCGTTCGATCCCGGCAGCAAGGACCCCAACATCATTCCGGAAGGCGCGCAGCTCTATACCCCGAACTCGCCCAATTCCTGGGCCCCGGCCGCCTATGACGCCAAGCTGGATTTAGTCTATCTGCCGATTGGCGTCGCCACGCCCGATATCTGGGGCGGCAACCGTACGCCGGAAATGGAGCGGTTTGCCAGCGGCCTGCTGGCGCTGAACGCCACCACCGGCAAACTGGCCTGGTTCTACCAGACCGTGCATCACGATCTGTGGGATATGGACGTGCCGGCGCAGCCGACCCTGGCGGATATCACCGATGAAGGCGGCAATAAGATACCGGTAATTTATGTGCCGGCGAAAACCGGCAATATTTTTGTGCTGGATCGCCGTACCGGCAAAACGGTGGTGCCGGCGCCGGAAACCCCGGTGCCGCAGGGCCCGGCCAAAGGCGATCGCCTGTCGCCCACCCAGCCGTTCTCGGAACTGACGTACCGTCCCAAGCAAAACCTGAGCGGCAAGGATATGTGGGGCGCCACTATCTACGATCAGCTGATCTGCCGCGTGATGTTTCACCAGCTGCGCTATGAGGGGCCGTTTACGCCGCCTTCCGAGCAGGGCACCCTGGTGTTCCCCGGCAACCTCGGCATGTTTGAATGGGGCGGTATTTCGGTTGATACCGACCGTCAGATTGCCGTCGCCAACCCGATGGCGCTGCCCTTCGTCTCGAAGCTTATCCCGCGCGGTCCGGGCAATCCGATGGAGCCGGATGAGGCCAAGGGGGGGACGGGTTCCGAAGTCGGCATCCAGCCGCAATACGGCGTTCCTTACGGCGTGACGCTGAACCCCTTCCTCTCGCCGCTGGGTTTCCCCTGCAAACAGCCGGCGTGGGGATATATCTCCGCCCTGGACCTGAAGACCAATGAGGTTGTCTGGAAAAAACGCATCGGCACCGTACGCGACAGCTCGCCGCTGCCGCTGCCGTTCAAAATGGGCATGCCGATGCTGGGCGGCCCTATTTCCACCGCCGGCAATGTCGCCTTTATCGCCGCCACGGCGGATAACTACCTGCGCGCGTTTAACGTGGCCAATGGCCAGGCGCTATGGGAAGCGCGCCTGCCGGCGGGCGGCCAGGCCACGCCGATGACCTATGAGGTCAACGGCAGGCAGTACGTGGTGATAGCCGCCGGCGGCCACGGTTCATTCGGCACCAAGCTTGGCGATTATCTTATCGCCTATGCCTTGCCGGACGCGAAATAATATCCTCCGGGGGCCGGCTATTATATTAATAGCCGGCCCCCGCGCCGCAATGGCCCGTCATCGCTAAATAATGGTGGACCCCTGAGTATATTCTTAATAAACCCCGCCGCCGCTTTCATTATTTCGCGCCAGCGCAAGGCTATTATTTATTGCCGCAATGTTATTGATTTGTAATAATAAATATTAAAACCATTATTTAATGCCGCGTTAAGGATAAATAAGCCCATCGGCTGAAATAATAATAAAGTTTTTGCACCTCGGGCCGATTGAGCTGAAGCCCCCGCGTCTATTTATCCGCCTATTAATGAGGTGCAGATGAGAATTAACAATCCCGTTACTCTCAGTGAGTATAAGATTGACAGTGAAACAACATTACAATCCGCAACCGATCTCCAGGGTACTATTTTTTATGCCAATGCGGCGTTTGTCAGCGCGTCTGGATACCACTATCAGGATTTAGTTAATCAGCCTCATAATATTGTCCGCCACCCCGATATGCCGCCTGCGGCGTTTGCCGATATGTGGCATACGCTGCGGGCGGGGCATTCCTGGTCGGCGCTGGTCAAAAACCGCCGTAAGAACGGCGACTTTTATTGGGTACGCGCCAATGCGACGCCGACGGGCCATAACGGCCAGACCACGGGGTATCTCTCGGTGCGCATCGCCCCGACCGCCGAGGAGGTCAGACAGGCGTCGGCCTTATATCAGGATATGAATTCCGGCAAGGCCGGTCGCCGCCGCCTGGCGCTGTACCGGGGACTGTTGGTGCGCACCGGTTGGCTCGCGCCGCTGTCGCTGCTGCAAAAAATGCCCTTGCGCTGGCGTTTGCGCCTTGCGCTGTTGATGGCCGCCGCGCTGCCCGCGGTGGGCGCCGGCGTGTTCGCGCTCGGACCGGCGGCGCTTGGCGCCGTCACCCTGGGCGGATTGGCGGTGACCTCCGGCTGGCTGCACCGGCAGGTGGGAAAACCCATTGCCGTCATCCTGGCGCAGGCGCAAAGACTGTCGTCCTGCCAGAGAGGGGAATATGTCTATTTCAACCGGGTTGATGAAATCGGCTACCTGCTGCGCAGCGTTAACCAGATGGGCCTGAACCTGCGCTCCCTGACGGACGATGTCAGCGGCCAGATCAAGGATATCAGCAACGCCAGCGGTGAAATCGCCGCGGGGAACCGCCAGCTGAAAGTGCGTACGGAGCAGGCGGGCGATAATCTGCAGCAGATTATCAGCGCCACCGAGCAGCTGATGGCGAGCGTCGGCAACAGCGCCGACAGCGTTAATGAAACCCGGTCGCTGGCGGCAATGAGCAGCAGCGCCGCCGAAGAGGGCCGGGAAAGGATGACCGAGGTCATCAGTACCATGGGCGCCATCAGCGATTCCAGCCGCCGCATCGTGGATATTATCGCCGTTATCGAAGGGATTGCGTTCCAGACCAATATCCTGGCGCTTAACGCCGCGGTGGAAGCGGCCCGCGCCGGCGAGCAGGGCCGCGGGTTTGCGGTGGTGGCCGGCGAGGTCCGCCTGCTGGCGCAGCGATCGTCCATGGCGGCCAGGGAAATCAAGGATCTGATTGAAACCAGCGTGGAGCGGATAACGGACGGGAGCAAACTAGTGCAAAACGCCGGCGACACCATGGATAATATCGTCCAGCAGGCGGGCCAGGTGGCGAGCCTTATCGGCGAGATCAGCACCTCCTCGCAAGAACAGACCATGGCCCTGACCCTGATAAGCCAGTCCATCGGCCAATTGGACCAGACCACGCAGCAAAACGCGGCCATGGTGGAGCAATATGCCCAATCCGCTGAAGAATTGTCCCATAGCACGGTACGCCTGGCGGCGGCGGTAAACGTCTATCGCCCCCATCAGGAACCGCGCGCGGCGTCGCCTTCCCTTGCGCGCGGCGGGTCCTGACGCCGCCGTTTTCCGCGCCGGCGCGGCGGCGGCCGGGCCACCGGCGCTGTTGCTAACCGCTTGATTAATTCGCCGCCGCCAGCGATATTGTTAGCGGTGGCGGCGGGTCTTCCCGCCGCCGCCACGTTTGGCGTTGCCGCTTTCGGTAGCGTCGCTATTGCGCCGGGCAAATTTATAACGCTGTTTTAGCAAACAATCGCTTATTAAACTCCCCGCATTAACCGGCCCGGCCGGGGGCATGTCCTTCGGCCGGATCAGTCTGTTCATTACCGGATAACAGGATTGGCCATGCATTCTTCCGCTTCCGCCAGCTCGGACTCGCTGCTGCGGCATCCGTCTTTTGTCGCATTCTGGCTGGCCCGCACCGGCTCCGCCTTCGGTTTCCAGATGCTGTCCATCGTGGTGAGCTGGCAAATCTATACCATGACCGGACGTGCGTTTGACCTCGGCCTGATTGGCCTGGCGCAGTTCCTGCCGTCGGTGCTGCTGGCGCTGCCCGCCGGCCATGCTGCCGACCAGTTCGATCGCCGGCGCATCGTATTATTCGGCCAGATAACCGAATGGCTGGCCATTGCCGCGCTGGCGGCGCTGACCCTGATGCATTATGCCAATGAGCTGGCTATCCTGGGCCTGGTGTTTTTTATCGCCGTGGCCAAAACCATGGAGGCGCCGGCGCTGCAGTCGATGCTGCCGGCGCTGGTGCCGCCGTCGATGCTGGCGCGCGCCATGGCCGCCAATGCCGCCTCCGGCGAGGCCGCGATGATGGTGGGTCCGGCGCTGGGCGGTTTTCTTTATGTCGCCGGGGCCGGTACGGTGTATATCGCCATCGGCGCGCTGTACCTGGTGTCGATCTGGATGGTCGCCCGCCTGCGCTACGAGCAGGCGCCGCCCAAACGCGTACCGGCCAGTTTCGCCACCCTTTTCGCCGGGGTGCGCTTTATCCGAGCCCGCCCCGATGTGCTGGGGGTGATCTCGCTGGACCTGTTCGCCGTGCTGCTGGGCGGCGCCACCGCGCTGCTGCCGATTTTCGCCAAGGATATCCTGCATACCGGCCCCTGGGGCCTGGGGCTGCTGCGCGGCGCGCCGGCGCTGGGCGCGCTGCTGGTCGGTTTCTGGCTGAGCCGCCGGGCGCTTGAGCGGAACGTGGGCATGATCATGTTCCTGTCGGTGGCCGGGTTCGGTATCGCGACCCTGGTGTTTGCGCTGTCCACCGCGCTCTGGCTGTCGCTGCTGGCCTTGTTCGCCCTCGGCGGCTTCGATATGGTGAGCATGGTGATTCGCGGCGCGCTGGTCCAGCTGGATACCCCCGACGCCATGCGCGGCCGGGTCAGCGCGGTCAATTCGATATTTATCAATACCTCCAACCAACTGGGCGAATTCGAGTCCGGCCTGTTGGCGGCATGGCTGGGCGCGGTGCCGGCCGCGGCCCTGGGCGGTATCGGCACCCTGGTGGTGGTGGGACTGTGGATGGCCTGGTTCCCCAATCTGCGCCGGCGCCAGCGGCTGCATAACGAGGAAAGGATGCAGGAAGGGGCCGCCGATACCCTGTAGCGGGCGGGCGGAAAAATAAGTGCGGTGGTCGCCCGGGTTTCTTCCATACTGTCTTTATCCTGTTAATGATGGAGTCCCGGATGCACAACCCGACGCTGATGCAGTTTTTTCATTGGTATTATCCCGCCGGCGGTACCCTGTGGCATGAAGCCGCCGAACGGGCGGGCTGGCTGGCGGACATCGGCATCAGCCTGGTATGGCTGCCCCCGGCCTATAAAGCGGATACCGGCGCGCAGTCCGTCGGTTACGATACCTATGATTTGTTTGATCTGGGCGAGTTCGATCAAAAGGGCGGGCGGGCCACCAAATATGGCGACAAAGCGGCGCTGCTGGCGGCCATCGCGGCGCTGAAATCCCATCATATCGGCGTATTGCTTGACGTGGTGCTGAACCATAAAATGGGCGCCGACGAGCAGGAACGCATTCAGGTCAATCGCGTGGAAATCGAGGACCGGGAAGAAATAGAAGACCAGGCGATAGATGCCACCGCCTGGACCCGTTTCACCTTTCCCGCCCGGCAGGGCCAATATTCTCAGTTCGTTTGGGATCATAAGTGCTTTAGCGGCATCGACCTGATAGAGGATCCCGCGGAAAAAGGCATTTTCAAAATCGTCAATGACTATACCCGCGACGGCTGGAACGAAGAGGTGGACGACGAACTGGGTAATTACGATTATCTGATGGGCGCCAATATCGAATTCCGCAATCCGGCCGTCACGGCCGAACTGGCCCACTGGGGCCGGTGGGTGATGAATGAAACCCATTGCGACGGTTTTCGCCTGGATGCGGTCAAACATATCCCCGCCTGGTTTTACCGCGACTGGATCGACCAAATCCAGGCCGATGCCGCGCAGCCAATGCTGGTTATCGCCGAGTACTGGTCGCATAAAACGGCGATCTTGCTGCAGTATCTGGAGCAGGTGGCGGGGAAAACCATGCTGTTCGACGCGCCGCTGCAAATGAACTTCCATCATGCCTCGACGCAGGGCGCGGAATTTGATTTGCGGCAGGTGTTCAGCGATACCCTGGTGGCCGCCGACCCGGCCCATGCCGTCACCCTGGTGGACAATCACGATACCCAGCCGCTGCAAGCGCTGGAGGCGCCGGTGGCGCCCTGGTTCAAACCGCTGGCCTATGCGCTGATACTGCTGCGCGAGCAGGGCGTGCCGACGGTGTTTTATCCCGATCTGTTCGGCGCGTCCTATGAGGATAAAGACCAGGAGGGCAATGTCCGCGCCATCGAGCTGCCGGCGATCCCGGGGCTGGAGGCGTTAATCCGCGCGCGGCAGTTGTACGCGCACGGCCGGCAGACCGACTATTTCGACGATGCGCACTGCGTGGCCTTTCACCGCCACGGCACCGGCGAGCGGCCGGGCTGCGTGGTGATCATGTCCAACAGCGGCGAGGGCGAAAAACGCCTGCGGCTTGGCGCTGATTTTGCCCATGGGCGCCTGCGGGATTACCTCGGGCAGCATGAGGCGACGGTGACGCTGGATGAGACCGGCGCCGGTATCTTCAGATGCCGCGCCGCCGGCGTCAGCGTTTGGGTTGATGCGGGCTAAGCGGCTATCGGGTCCGCGGAAAACCGCGCTGTCATAGGGCGCATGGCGCCGCATCGTTATCCCATCATCAGCGCCTCCAGCGCGCCGAGATCCCTGGCGTTCCCCAGGTTTTTCAGCCCGTCGAACAGGGCGGCCGCGTGATCCAGGTCCGTGCAGCAGTCGATAAATTTTTGCCTGCGCTCGCCTTCGCTAAAAGGTTCCGCGTTGCTGCCTTTCGCCAGGCGGCGCTCAGCTTCCAGGCGGCGTCCGTCGCGCAGGGTGAGGGTAACGCGGTGCGGCAGCTTGTCGCCGGCCGGGACAGCGGCCTCTTGCTGCGCGCTGTAGGCGCGCATGCTGACGCGGGCCAGGCGCGCCGGATCGCTTTGCCGCGCTACCCGTGCGGGGGTAAAATCCTGTACGCTCAGCGCGCCGTGGCGCAGCCAGGTATCGACGCAATAGTGCATTGAGAAACGCGCCTGCATCTCATTTTCCGGTACGGTATAGGCCAGGTTGCGCCGGTTGGCGATGCCGACCAGCGTTTCTACCGAGACCACGTCGGCGTCGGTAAAATCATGGGCCTCCCGCAGGTCGGACAGCGTATCGACAATCATATGCGTCGAGCCGCAGCAGGGATGGCGCTTGGGCATTACCCCCACGCCGTCAATACTGTGCAGCCGGGTGCCGAGGATGGCCGGGATGTCCCAGCCGGCGGGCGCGGCGCCGCCGAACATTTCACCAAATCCCTGCGGCGCCTCGAGGATATCGATTCTGCCGCGCATGCCCTGTTGCGCCAATACGGCCGCGTCCACCGCGTTGCGGGCCGCCCAGCCCGCATGCAGCGGTTTGATGGGCGTGCCGAACTGGCCTTTGATGCCCGACGCAAAACTGACGGCGTTGCTTAAGGCGCGGGCAATGCCGTCCTGGTCCAGGCCCATCAGCCAGGCGACGCCCGCCGCCGTGCCGATGCAGCCGACCGTCGACGTGCCGTGCCAGCCGGCGGTGTAGTGCGCAGGCCCCACTCCCGCGCCGATAAACGCCTGCGCCTGCAGGCCGATCAGATAGGCGTCGATCAGTTGCCCGCCGCCGGCGTCGAGTTCATCCGCCACCGCCAGCAGCGCCGGCACCAGTACCGCCGAGGCGTGACTCATGCCCGGCCCGAAGTTGTCGTCATAGTCGATGGCGTGTGCCGACGTGCCGTTGATAAACGCGGCAATCGCCGCCGGGGCGCGGCCGCCGCCGATCACGCGCGCCCGGCCGCCGTGGCGCAGGTACATCTCGCCCGCCGCCCGCACGGCGAGCGCGGAAAAATCGCGCCGCCCGGCATAAAGACAGGCCAGCGTGTCGACAATCGCCAGGCGCGCCCGCTCCCGCGCCGTGTCGCTGAACCCGGTCTGGGCGCGGCTCCAGGCGGCAATGGCTTCAATCACGTTCATGTTTGTTCTCCCGAAAGTGCGGCCAGGAACACCAGCACCGCATTGATTAACTGGCCGAATTGGAAACGGTTGACCTCGCGCCCCGCGATGTCGGTATTCACACGGTGGACCACTACGGCGTCCAGGGCGGGCAGTATCAGGCAGTAATGTCCCCCCGCGCCGTAGGCGAAATAGCTGCCGCTTGGGAGTAGGCATCCGGGCAATGCCACGCCGTCACGGGCCAGCCACCACATATAGCCGTAGGCACCGCGATCGCCGGCGTGGGAATAGGGCAGCAGGCTCTGGCGCACCCATTGCGCCGGGATAATCTGTTTGCCCCGCCAGTGGCCCTGTTGCAGAAACAATTGGCCGAAACGGGCCAGATCGCGGGTCGACAGGCGAAACGGATAGGCCGCGTGTCGCGAATACGCTCCCGGTTCCATCCAGCCGTCCTGCGGCCTGAAGTCGGCCATACCGATCGGTTGGGCTATCTGCTCGAAAAACGCCCGGTGGATATCCATGCCGGCCAGCTGTCGGTAAGCGCTGCCCAGGGCGTTGAAATCCCAATTGTTATAACTCCACCGGCAGCCCGGCGGCTGGCTGTGGCGCGGGGGTTTGATCCGCGTCATCCACGGTGTTTCATAGTTGGCCGGGTGGTAGATACCCGATCGCGCCGTCAGCAGGTCATAAAGCGTGGCGCTGCGCTCAACGTCGCTCAGGGCATTGATATCGTCGATATCGAGGGCGGCCAGCGTCAGCGATACGTCGAAGCCGCCGCGCGCTACCTGGATGCCGATAAGCGCGCTGAGAAAGCTTTTGCGCATGGAATGGCAAAGAAAGCGCCGCCGCATGTCGCCATATTCCAGCAGGCTAACGCCGCCGCGCAGGATCAGCAGCGCGTCGCTGTCCAGGCTGTCGCAGCGCAGCAGCAGGGCGTCCCTGGCCTGATTTGCGTGAGTCGTCGTCATAATAACCGGCTCCTGGGCGCTAAAGGCTGCTGGCGGCGAGAAACTGCCGGGTGTAGGGCTCGGTCGCCTTGGCGCCCCGGATATCGTCGGCGGTCATCTCCTCGATCAGTTTGCCCTGGTGCATGATGGCCACCCGATCGCATAAATGGGCCACCACCGCCAGATTATGCGTGACCATCAAATAGGTCAGGTTGCGCTCGCGGCGCAGGGTTTTCAGCAGGTTGAGGATTTCCGCCTGCACCGACACATCCAGCGCCGATGTCGGCTCGTCCAGCAATAACACCTGCGGCTCGATAATCAGCGCCCGGGCCAGCGCCACGCGCTGCCGCTGGCCGCCTGAGAGCTGGTGCGGATAGCGATAGCGAAAGGCGTCGCCGAGGCCCAGGGCATGGAGCACGTCGGAGATACGCGCCTCGCGCCGATCCATGCCGTGAATCACCAGCGGCTCCAGCAGGGTGTGATACACCATCTTGCGTGGGTGCAAAGACGCGTAGGGATCCTGGAATACCATCTGGATCCGGCGGTAAAACGCCTTGTCGCGCACCGGATGCTGCTCGCGGTTCTGGTAGAGGATGGCGCCGGTATAATGGGCGTTCTGGCCGGTCAGTGCGCGCAACAGGGTGGATTTGCCGCAGCCGGATTCACCGATCAGGCCGTAGCTTTCGCCGCGCGCGATGCTGAAGGAAACGCCGTCCACCACCTGCTTGCGCAGGCGCCCCTTGCCGAAGGCGATGCCTAAATCGACGGTTTCGATCATCCGCTCGGCGGCAGGCGGCGGGGTATAGTCCTGCGCCTGGGCCGGCGCCGGGCGGGAAGGGTCGTTTATCGCGCAGGTCATCAGCATTGTTCTCCATAGCGATACACCGGGCCGGTCAGCCATGCCGGATCGCGCGCCGGGATCGCCAGCATATCCACCGGATGGCGCAGATCGGGCTGGCTAGCAAGCAGCGCCCGGGTATAGGGGTGCCGGGCGTTATGCAATTGATCGGCGGCGATTTCCTCCAGAATGCGCCCGCCGTACATGACCAGCGCCCGGTCACAGAACTTTTCCACCAGGCCCAGGTCGTGGGTAATAAACAACAGGCCGGTTTTACGCCGCTCCAGCAGGGCGTCAAGCACCCCCAGCACCTGCTGGCGCACGGTGACGTCCAGCGCCGATGTCGGCTCGTCGGCGATGATCAGATCCGGTTCGGGTATCAGCATCATGGCAATCATGATGCGCTGGCCCATGCCGCCGGAAATCTCATGCGGATAAAGCCTGAAAACCCGCTGCGGATCGCGGATGTTCACCGCGTCCAGCATCAGCAGCGTCTTGGCCCGCGCCTCGTGTTCGCCGACGTTAAAGTGGGTACGGTAGGCCTCGTTGATCTGCTGCCCGACGCGCATCAGCGGATTAAGTGAAAATTTAGGATCCTGCATTATCATCGCAATGCGTTTACCGCGGATTTTGCGCATCCCACGCTCGCCGGTAAGCAGGAGGTCGATATCGCCCAGCCGCATTTTTTCGGCGCTGACGCGGGCGCCCCGCGGCGTGAGTTTCAGCAGTGCGCGCCCGGTCAGCGATTTACCGGAGCCGGATTCACCGACCAGGGCCACTTTTTCGCGGCCGATGGCGAACGAAATATCGCGTACGGCGTGGTGTTCCCGATGAGGGTCTTTAAACACCACGTTGAGGTGGCGCACTTCCAGCAGGGTATCAGTCATGGCGCAGATCCAGAACGTCGCGCAGGCCGTCGCCGAAGAGGTTAAAGGCCAGGCTGGTGAGAAGAATCGACAGGCCGGGAATGGCGGCAATCGTCCAGTTGGTCATCATGAACTGTCGCCCCGAAGACAGCATCGCCCCCCACTCGGGACTGGGCGCCTGCGCGCCTAGCCCCAGAAAACCAAGGCTGGCGGCAGTGAGGATAATCCCCGCCATGTTCAGCGTCAGGCGTACCACTACCGACGGCAGGCACATGGGGATGATATGGCGCAGGATAATGCGCATCTGAGATGCGCCCTGCAGGCGCACGGCGGCGACGTAATCCATTTTGCGGATCGACAGCGCTTCCGCGCGCGCCAGCCGGGCGATGGGCGGCCAGGCGGAGAGCGAAATGGCGATGATGGCGTTTTCGATGCCGGGTCCGAGCGCGGCGACAAACCCCAGCGCCAGGATAAGGCTCGGGAAGGCCAGGAAGATATCCACGATGCGCATCAAGAGGGTATCGGCCCAGCCGCCGAGGGTGCCGGCGATGGTGCCGACCAGCAGGCCTATCGGTCCGACGATCAGCGCCGACAGGAAGGTGATGTACAGCGTAATGCGCGCGCCGTAGATCAGGCGGCTGTAGATATCGCGCCCGAGTTCGTCAGTGCCGAGCCAGTAGCCGGCGCCGGGCGCGGCAAGGCGCAGCTGCAGGTTTTGCGCGTAGATATTATGGGTCGCCAGCCAGGGGGCGAACAGCGCGGCGACGGTAATGATCATCATCACCGCCAGGCCGAACAGCGCCGGGGTATTGCGGCAAAAACGGCGCCATTGATTGAGGCTCTGCTGCATACGCGCCTGCCAGGGCGTCGCGGGGACGGGGGCGTCCAGCCAGGCGCGCAGCGCGCGGCGCGACTGCCGGGTCAGCCGGGGTTTAGCCGAATCGGTCATGATTGCTCCTGACGGGTGCGCGGGTCGAAAATGCGGTAAAGCAGATCGCAAAGCAGGTTAATCCCCACGAAGATACTGCCGATCAACAGTGAACAGCCGACCACCGCGTTCATATCGCCGGCCAGCATGGCGTTGGTCAGATACCGGCCGAAACCGGGCCAGGCGAAGACGGTTTCGGTCAGCACCGCGCCTTCGAGCAAAAAGGCGTAGGAGAGCGCCACCACCGTCACCACCTGCACCGCCACGTTGCGAAACGCATGGACCCATACGCTGCGCGCCCATGACAGCCCCTTGACGCGGGCGGTGATGACATATTCCTGCGACAGTTGTTCAATCATAAAGCTGCGGGTCATGCGGCTGATGTAGGACAGGCCGCTGAGGCCGAGGATCGACGCCGGCAGGATCAGATGACTGAATACGTTGCCCAGCGCCGCCCAGTTGCCGGCAAGCAGGGTGTCCACCAGATAGAACCCGGTCACGCTCTTCACGTCGAATTCATAGATAAAGTCGATGCGCCCCGGCCCGCCGATCCAGCCGAGCGTGGCGTAGAACAGCACCAGTCCCATCAGCCCCAGCCAGAAATTCGGCGCGGAATGGCCGAGCAGGCCGATAAAACGGATGCAGTGATCAAACCAGGTATTGCGGTACATGGCGCTGAACACGCCGGCCGGAATACCCAGGCAGGTGCCGATGATCGCCCCCAGGCTCGCCAGCTCCAGGGTGGCGGGAAATACCCGGCCGATATCCTCGATGACCGGGCGTCCGGTGGTCAGGGCGTTGCCGAAATCCAGCCTGGCGACGTGTTGCAGATACAGTAAAAATTGCTGCCACAGCGGTTTATCCAGCCCCAGCAGGCGATACATTTTTTGGTAGGCTTCCTGACTGGCGTTATCGCCCAGCACCGCCACCACCGGATCAATGGGCAGCAGACGGCCGATAAAGAAAGTCAGCGCCGCCAGTCCCAACAGCGTGCAAAGCACGGAAACCAGCAGCTTGCCCAGCCGCGCGCCGTGCCCGCCCAGCCTGAGCCAGAGCGGGTCGGCCGGGTGTTCGGCCGTGGCGGCCGGATCGATTAGCGACATCGGTGACTCCTTGCGTGAAAACGACCCTATCGTCGTGGTTATTTAGCCGCCATGGCGTAATACACGCGAAAACCGTTCCAGGTCCAGTCCTTCACCTGTTTGGTCAGCCCGGCGGTGTTGTACATCTGGAACATGATCGCCATCGGGCCCTGCTGCATCTGCTCTTCCTGCAACTGGTGATAGCGCGCGATACGTTTTTGATCGTCCGGCTCCAGCAGGGCGTCGGTGACCTGCTGGTTCATCGCCGGGTCAAAATAGGCCGCGCGCCAGCTGGGATATTGCGTATTTTTGGCCTCCTTGCCGTTGTCCGGATTGAAAACCAGGCGCGAGGCGTTGCCATAGGCGTCCGGTACCGAGGTCTGCCACGCCATCATGGCGCTCTGGAACTCACGTCCGCGCACGCGGCTGAACAATTGGGCATTGGCCATGCTTTCAATCGTGAGTTTCACGCCGATTTTCGAGGCGTTTTCCTGGGTGCTTTGCGCGATGGGGGCGGAGTGCGGCAGGGTGCCGATAATCAGTTTGGCGGTAAAGCCGTTGGGATAACCGGCTGCGGTTAACAGCTGCCTGGCTTTATCGAGATCGAGCCTGAACGGCTGTCCGGCGTCTTTATCCAGCGCGCCGTAGGCGCCGAGCTGGGCGAAGCTGGCGCGGGGCACGCCGAGGTACGGCATCACGGTGGACGCCAGCCCCTGGTAATCAATCAGGTAACGCATCGCCAGGCGCACCTGGGGATTTTTGAAAATGGGATCCTCATTGTTAAAGGTCCAGAAAAACAGCTGCGGCTTGAGCACCTTATCGATGTTCACCTGGCCGCCCTGGTCCAAATCACGCAGATCGTCCGGCGCAAGATCGCGCGCGATATCCACGTCGCCCTGGGTCAGCAGCAAACGCTGGGTGCCGGTTTCCGCCACGTGGCGGATCAGGATGCGCTGCAGTTTGGGGGCGGCGCCCCAATAGGGCTTATTCGCCTGCAGCATGACGCCTTCACCGGCGTTCCAGCGCATCAGCTGGTAGGGACCGACGCAGGCGGTATGGGTGGTCAGGTATTTATTGCCCATATCGCCGTTAACGGCGTTTTGCTCGACCAGCGCGCGATCAAGAGTGGTGGAGACGTTATTGGCCGCAATCGCCTGCAGCACCAGGTTGGCCGGATACGACCGGTCGAAGGTCATCACCAGCGTATTGTCGTCCGGTGCCGTGATACGCTGGGTAACGTTGTCTTTGTTAAAGCCGAATTCGGTCAGGGTGGCTGAATTGCCGAAGCCCAGCAGCACCACCCGCTGCAGCGACCAGGCGACATCCCGCGCCGTCGCTTTATTGCCTGACGGAAACGCCAGCCCGCTGTTGAGATGGAAGGTGATTTGCCTGTGGTCCGCCGCAATGTCCCAGCTTTTCGCCAAGCGGGGTATCACGTTGGCTTCATCTTTGGGGTCGAAATCGACCAGCGTATCGCAGGTGTTCTTAATGATTTCATTGGTGACCACCTCCCCGATCTGCGCCGGGTCAAAGGTACTGATGGCATCGATATTCCATGCCATCACCAGTGAATCCGGCGGCGTTTGCGCGTGCGCCGCCGGGGGCGGCAGGGCGTATCCCAGCGTCAGCGCGATCAGGGTGTTCAGGGTACGTCTGCGGGTAGTGCGCATAAATTCCGCTCCTGTGAAGAGAAATGGCGAATCGCCGAAAATGCGCCGCGGCATGACGGCGACGGGACAGACAAAAACCGTCATTCGGCCGGGCGCGGTTGCAGCGGCGGTTGCACGTCGGCGGGAATAGGGCAGACATAAGGCGTTTGCGCGGTGAGTTCGTAGTGCGCGGTTTTCGCCTGCGCCAGCAGGACCTTATCGGTCAGGGTATCGATGGCGGTGGCGGCCATCACCTTGGCGGCGTAGGCCAGCCCCTTATGCGCGGCGGGCATCATGCCCTGCGCGGTCAGTTGCCAAGAATGGCCCGGCGTGCCGATGGCGTAGGTGGGGACGTGGGCCTGTACGGTCGGCAGCACCCAACTGATGTCGCCAACGTCGGTGGAGCCGAGCATCAGTTCGCCGGCCGCGTCCAGGGGCACGATAAATTCGCACAGCGCGGCGGCCTGGGGCGGTGTTTTCATGCCGATGCGGCGATAGGCGCTCTGTATATCCTCCGGGGACAGGGTGGCCTGGATGTCGGCGGCAAAGGCTTTGTCGGCATCGTCGAAGGCGGGCGGACCCAGCAGGTCGAAATTGTGCTGCATGGCTTCTTCCAGCGGTTCGTTGCCCAGCAGGTTGGCGACGGCGCTCATGATGCTGATATCCACCGTGGTCTCGGTCATCATCGCCGCGCCCGCCGCCACTTTTTTCACCCGTTCATTAAGGGCGAACATGGCATGGACGTCACGGGAGCGGATAGCGTAACGTACCGCCGCGCGCGCCTGCACCACGTTCGGCGCGATGCCGCCGGCGTCGAGCATGGCGTAGTGAATGCGCGAATCAGAGGGCACATGTTCACGCAGGTAGTTGACGCCGACGTTCATCAGTTCGACCGCGTCCAGCGCGCTGCGGCCCAGATGCGGCGACGCGGCGGCATGGGAGGCGCGGCCGTGGAAAACAAAGTCCATACGGGTATTGGCCAGGGATTCGGCGCGCGCCACTTCGCTGAAGGCTGACGGATGCCAGGTAATGGCGATATCCACGTCGTCAAACGCGCCGGCGCGGGCCATAAAGGATTTTGCCGCGCCGCCTTCCTCCGCCGGGCAGCCATAGTAACGTACACGGCCCGGCGCGCCGGTTTGCGCCAGCCAGTCCTTAATCGCCGTAGCGGCGAGCATGGCGGCGGAGCCGAGCAGGTTGTGACCGCAGCCATGGCCGTGGCCGTTGCCGGGAATCGGTTCCGGACGCGCGATGCCGGCGACCTGGCTCAGTCCCGGCAGCGCGTCGTATTCACCCAGTATGGCGATGATCGGACCGTCCTGGCCGGCTTCCCCCATGACGGCGGTGGGAATGCCGGCGACATTTTCCGTGACGCGAAAACCCTGGGTCTTGAGCATGTCGGTATGTTCGGCCACCGAACGGTATTCGGTATAGGCGATTTCAGGCATGCCCCAGATACGATCGCTCAGGGCGGTGAACAGGTTTTTCTTTACATCGACCAGGTTCCAGACCAATGCTTTCTGCTGCGCTGTTGCGTTATTCACCTGAATATCCTCGTGCCGGTGGATGGGGTTGTTGTTGATGTGTCGGGCCGGAAAAATAATGGGAACCCGTTCAGGATGTGGATATCGGCGGCAAAGATCCAATGAGACTTTCAACTGGCCTATTCCAAAATTGCATAGCGTGCCGCGGCATGGTTTTGTGGCGTCAGGGGAAATTATTTATTTGATATATAGTGTTTTTATCACGGAAATAATCGCCCGCCCCGGCCGTTGAAAGGCAGGGAAACAGTGGATCACCAGGCTGATTAAACCGCCCGGCGCGTGGGCGCGGCTCAGGCTGCCGCGTGGGTCCGGTGCAGCAGGGCGGCCCGGTTCCACAGGCGCTCGGCCTGGATGTTGCGGAATTTTTCCAGCCGGTAAAGGCGAATGCCGGCCTGGATATCCCAACTGCGGTCGCCCGCGCGGATCAGGGTACCGGCGGCGAGTTCTTCATCGATCAAACTTGACGGCAACCAGGCGGTGCCGCAGCCGGAAATCGTCATGGCCTTCAGGCCGCTGGAGATTGAATTTTCATAAATGGTCTTCAGCGGCAGCGGGCGCGTGGCGAACAGCGCGCTCAGCGCATGGGCGAAAAATGAGCGTTTGCCATAGCTAAGATAGGGGATAGGCGCCGGGACGCCGTCGGCGGCCCGGCTCTCATCAATGGGATAAAGCGGCTTGCCGCCGCTGTCCGGCGCGCAGACGGCGATGGCCCGTTCCTCGCCCAGTTCGAGATAAGGAAAACGTTGCAACTGTTTCATCAACGGCACGGAGTCGTGCGCGTAGGTCAGCAAAAAATCGGTTTCACCGTCGAGCAGGAGGGAGATATTGCCGCTGAAGGAAGGTTGCTGATCGCATAAACGGATATAGCCGTATTGGTGGGAGGGTTCGACGGCGTTAATCCAGGACGGAAAAAACGTCAGCGACAACGTATTCAGCGTGGCGAAATGCACGATGGCGTGCTTATGCATATGACGCTCGCGGATATCGTTGCGTAGCCGGGTCATGGAAAACACCATTTCCGCCGCGGTTTGCAGAAAATCCTGCCCCTCGGCCGTCAGGCGGATCGGGTAGGCCTTGCGATCAAACAGCGGCACGCCGAGCCACTCTTCGAGCTGCTTGATCCGGCGGCTTAGCGCGGACTGGGTAATGTTTCTCTCATTAGCCGCCCGCGTAAAGCTATAGCACTGAGAAACGCTGAGAAAATCTTCCAACCATTTCAGTTCCATCGGATAACCCCTGGCTAGTTATGATCACCCTATCTATGGGAGAAAGCGCATTGCGCCCGGGTCGTTGCTTGAGAAGCCATATGGCGACTTAACCTGCAGCAAGATCCACGCCAACGGCAAAAAAGAATGAGTGTCTTTGTTTTTCAGGGGATTACGCGAACAGGCCGGCGTAATGCTTGTCATGGCCCGGCTTGGCGGCGGACGGGTTGTCGCGCGCTGCACCGTCAAGGGGCAGCGCGCGCGCGGTTATTGCTGAAAGCGTATCGCGTCGATAAACAGGGCAAAGGCGGTGGTATGCTGTTTACGGCTGGGATAATACAGGTAATATCCCGGGAACGCGGGGCACCAGTCTTCCAGCACCCGGATCAGCTGTCCGCTCGCCAGGGGTTCTTGCACCGTATCATCCGGTACGAATGCCAGACCGAATCCCGCGATGGCGGCATCAATCCGCTGGCGCAGGCAGTTAAAGGTTAACTGGCCGTCGACCCGGACCTTGAGCTCATGGCCCGCTTTTTCAAATTCCCAGGCATATTTGCCCCCGAGTGTGGGCAGGCGCATATTAATGCAGCGGTGATGCTGTAATTCCTGCGGCGTCGCCGGTATGCCATACCGGTCCAAATACGCGCCCGCGCCGACCACCGCCATTCGCATCATCGGCCCGATACGCACGGCGACCATATCCTTGGCGACCTGTTCACCCAGGCGTATGCCGGCGTCATAACGCCCGCTGACGATATCCGTCAGGCTGTTATCCACGGTAATTTCCACATTGATATCCGGATACCCCGCCAGGAAGCGTTTCAGGACCGGCCACAGGACATAATCCATCGCATGTTCCCCGGCGCTTATCCTGATATTGCCCGCCGGCTGGTCACGCATTTCACCCAGGGCATCCAGCTCGCTCTCGATGTCGGCGAAGCGCGGACCCAGCGAATGGAGCAAGCGTTCGCCCGCTTCGGTCGGCGCCACGCTGCGCGTGGTGCGCGTTAACAGCCTGAGCCCCAGGCGTTCTTCCAGGCTGCGCATGGCGTGGCTTAGCGCCGACTGGGAAACCCCCAGTTTCGCCGCCGCTTTTGTGAAGCTGCGTTCCTTTGCCACCACCAGGAAAGAAATGAGGTCATTGAAGTTTTCTCGTAACATTACGCCGCCTGCGTTGTGCGCATCATTTGCATTGCCCTTATTCTATACATATATGCCTGGCTGCGTTCAGACCTCAGTCCGGGAGATTGCAACAACATTTATGAATCCATTTCATAAGCTCATTTCCTTCGCGCCGCTAACCCCGCCACCGTCCTTCTGCTAACGTTAACGGGCGATTGAAGATCACCCGGCGCAAAGCCGCCCCGCCTTAAGGTATTGAAAATAACCTATACCAGGGCTTTTCATGAACAGCACGCCATCCCCACGGTCTCGTTCGCCAGCGTCGTGGCGTTTGCCATCCGCCAGACGGGGATCTTAACGAAATCCTGTTCCGTCCGACCAGCCAGGAACTTTAAGGAGTAAAAAATGCAAAAGAGAAAACTCGGCAACAGCAATCTGGAAGTCTCGGCGCTGGGCCTGGGCTGCATGGGCCTGAGCCATGGCTATGGCCCGGCGAAAGACCGGCCTGAGGCCATCGCGCTTATCCGCGCCGCGGTTGAGCGCGGCGTGACCTTTTTCGATACCGCGGAAGTGTACGGTCCCTTTACCAATGAAGACGTGGTGGGGGAAGCGCTGGCGCCGTTTCGCCATCGGGTGGTGATTGCCACCAAATTCGGTTTCGACCTGCCGAGTCCGGACGGCAAACAGCACCTCAACAGCCGGCCGGAGCATATCCGGCAGGTGGTCGAGGCGTCGCTAAAGCGCCTGCGGACCGAGGTGATTGACCTGCTTTACCAACATCGCGTCGATCCGGACGTCCCCATCGAGGATGTCGCCGGCACGGTGAAACAGTTGATCCAGGAAGGCAAGGTGAAGCATTTCGGCCTGTCCGAGGCGGGCGCGCAGACTATCCGCCGGGCGCACGCGGTCCAGCCGGTTACCGCCCTGCAAAGCGAGTACTCCTTATGGTGGCGGGAGCCGGAGCAGGAGATTTTACCGACGCTTGAGGAGCTCGGCATCGGTTTTGTGCCCTTCAGCCCGCTCGGCAAGGGGTTTCTCACCGGCGCCATAAGCAAGGATACCGCCTTCGACAGCAACGACTTCCGTAATATCGTGCCACGCTTTACACCCGAGGCGCGTGCTGCCAACCAGGCGCTGGTGGACGTGCTCGGCGAGCTGGCGGCGGGCAAGCAGGCCACGCGCGCGCAGATAGCCATCGCCTGGCTGCTGGCGCGCAAACCCTGGATTGTGCCCATCCCGGGCACCACAAAACTGCACCGCCTGGAGGAAAACCTGGGCGCCGTCGAGGTGATTCTCACCCCCGATGATTTGCGCGCCATCGAAAGCGCCGTGGCCAATATCAACGTACAGGGCGAGCGTTATCCGGCCGACATGCAAAAGAACGTCGGTCGCTGAATGCGGGCCGGCGCCGCAACGGCTGCGCAATGTCGACATCCCCGCCGGAGGGGCGGGCTGTGGGTTAATATACCAGCGCCTGCCCGTCCTTGCGGCTTTCAGTGGCGGCGATATACACGCCCTGCGCGTCGCGCATAATGGCCTGGGCGCCGCCGAAGCTGTGGATCTGCATCGGGTCCTCGACGCTTATCTGGTGTCCCATGGCGCGCAGGGCGGCGAGAACATTGCGGTCAAGCGCCGGTTCCACCATCACCTCGCGTCCTTGCACCACCCGCCAGCGCGGCGCGTCAATGGCCGCCTGCGGGTTTTGCCGGTGCTGCATGATGCGCAGCGCCATCTGGACATGGCCCTGCGCCTGCATGGATCCCCCCATGACGCCGAACGACATCAGCGGCTGTCCGGCGCCGTCCAGGGCAAACGCCGGGATAATGGTGTGGAAGGTGCGCTTGTTGCCGGCGAGGCAGTTGGGATGTCCCGGCTCCAGCACAAAACTGGCGCCGCGGTTTTGCAGGCTGATGCCGGTGTCCGGCACCACCACGCCGGACCCGAACCCCATATAATTAGACTGGATAAAGGATACCATCATGCCGCCGGCATCGGCGGCGGACAGATAGACCGTGCCGTTTTGCCGCGGCGCGCCGAAGACAAAATCCCCCGCCCGCTCGGGATCGATTAACGCGGCGCGCTGTTGCAGGTATGCATCGCTTAATAAATGCCTGGCCTCGAATTCCATATGATCGCTATCGGCCACATAACGTTCCAGGTCGGCCAGCGCCAGCTTCATCGCCTCGATGGACAGATGCAGCGCCGCCGCCGAGTCGGGATGATAACGGCCGATCCCGCAGTGCTCCAGGATGCCCAGGGCTATCAGGGTGGCGATGCCCTGGCCGTTGGGCGGGAGTTCATGCACCGATCCGCCGGCAAAAGGACGGGACAGCGGTTCGACCCATTCCGGCCGGTGATTGTTCAGATCCTCAAGCGTTAGGCCGGCGTTATGCTGCCGGGCGAAAGCGGCAATTTTCGCCGCCAATTCGCCGCGATAAAACGCCTCGCCCTCGGTTTGCGCGATCAGTTCCAATGTCCTGGCCTGGGCCGGGTTGCGGAATAGCTCGCCGATGGCCGGCGCGCGTCCGCCGGGCGCAAAGCACGCCATAAATCCCGGCTGATCGCCAAGGCGCTCGACGCCGCGCTGCCATAATGCGCCGATCAGGGGCGATACCGGAAAACCGTCGCGGGCATAATCAATCGCCGGCTGCGCCAGCGTCGTCAGCGGCAGGGAGCCGAAGCGGCGGGCGAGTTCCACCCAGCCGGACACCGCGCCGGGTAGGGTGACCGCGTCCCAGCCCAGTTCCGGCACGGCCGGCAGATGGGCGTAATCTTCATATTTCCAGGCGGCGGGAGAACGGCCGGAGGCGTTTAAGCCATGCAGTTGTTTGCCGTCCCAGACGATGGCGAACGCATCGCTGCCGATGCCGCAGCCGGTGGGTTCCACCACCGTCAGGGCCATGGCGGTGGCGACGGCGGCGTCCACGGCGTTGCCGCCCAGCAGCAGCATGCGCAACCCCGCCTGGGCCGCCAGCGGCTGGGAGGCGCAGACCGCGTTGCGACCCATCATCGGCGGCCGCAGGGAGGGGTAGGCTACCTGGAAATCCAGTGGTGATGTCATCGTGTAATCCTGTGTTGGTTAATTGTCGCGCGGATCCAGCGCATCGCGCAGCCCGTCACCCAGCAGGTTGAAACCCTGGACGGTAAAAAAGATCGCCAGTCCGGGAAAAATCGACATCCATGGCGCTTGTTCAAGGTAATTTTTCGCGGTATTGAGCATGGCGCCCCAGGAGGGAGAGGGCGGCTGTTGCCCCAGTCCCAAAAACGACAGGCTGGCTTCGGTAATGATGGCCGAGGCGATGGCCAGCGTCGCCTGCACCATAATCGGCGACAACACGTTGGGCAGCACATAACGCAGTACGATCCAGCGGTCGGGCAAGCCGATGGCCCGGGCGCCCTCGATATACTCCTCGTTGCGGATGCTCATCACCTGCCCGCGCGTCAGGCGGGCGAAAATCGGCATCACCGACAGGCCGATGGCGATCATCGCATTGATAAGGCTCGGGCCGAGAAACGCCCCCAGCGCGATGGCCAGGATCAAAAACGGACAGGACAGCAACGCCTCGATAACGCGCGAGATAATCCCATCCCATATTCCCTGCCAATAGCCGGCGACCAGCCCCAGCGGCACGCCGATAAATATGGCGATAATCACTGAAATACAGCCGGCCGTCAGCGAAGTGCGGGCGCCCCAGATAAGGCGGGACAGAATATCGCGGCCCAGTTCGTCGGTGCCGAGCCAGTAGAGCGCCGACGGCGGTTTGCGCACCGCCAGAAAGTTGGCCTTGATCGGGTCGAAGGGCGCCAGCCACGGCGCCAGCAGGGCGATGATGACAAAGATCAGCACGATGGCCGCCCCGATCACGGCGCTTTTATTGGCGATGAATTTCTTTATCGCCCGGCTGCCCGCCCTGGGCGTAGCCGGCGCGGCCGCGCCGGTGAGCACCTGCGACATATTATTCTCCTCTCATGCGCGGATTGATCAGCACGTATAGCACGTCGGCCACCAGGTTAAGCAGCAGGAAAGCCATCGCCACCACCAGCACCACCCCCTGCACCACCGCGTAATCGCGGTTGAACACCGAATCGACAATCATCTTGCCGAATCCCGGTATGGTGAAGACCTGCTCGGTAAGCACCGCGCCGCCAAGCAGCTCGCCAAACAGCAGGGTGGTGAGAGTGACGATGGGCACCAGCGCATTGCGCAGCGCGTGTTTGAGGATCACCCGCCCGGGCAGCAGGCCCTTGGCCTTGGCGGTGCGGATATAGTCCGCTTTCAGCACGGCGATCATCGCCGCCCGGGTATGGCGCATCAGCGTCGCCGCCAGCCCGGTGCCGAGCACCAACGCCGGCAGCAGCAGGGTGCGCAGGTTTTGCGCCAGGTCTTCGGTCAGCGGCACGAACCCCGAGGCCGGCAGCCACTGCAGCTTGACGGAAAACAGCAGGATCAGCAGCACCCCCAGCCAGAAGTTGGGGATGGAGATGCCGGACAAGGCGATAAAGTTGGCGCTGTAATCCACCCAGGTTCCCCGGCGCACCGCCGCGATAATACCGGTGGTGATGCCGAGCGCCATGGCGATGATCATCGACAGCAGCGTCAGTTCGACGGTCACGGGCAGCTTGCTGGCGATAAGCGTGGTCACCGGTTCCTGGGTGCGCAGCGAAATGCCCAGGTTGCCCTGCAGCGCGTCGCGCAGCCAGTAAAAATACTGGGCGGGAATGGGGTCGTCCAGGCGGTATTTAGCGCGCAACATGGCGATTACCGCCGGGTCGCGCTCTTCGCCGGCCATGGCCACCACCGGGTCGCCCGGCAGCAGTTTTTGCAGCGAAAACACCATAATACTGACCAAAAACAGGGTGGGTATCGCCAGCAATACGCGCTTGCCAATCAGTTCTAACATCATCGCTCCCGGATTCTCGACGCGCTACGGCGCCAGTTGCATACCCGCCAGGCGGATCAACCCGTCGGGATAGGGTTTGAATCCCGTTATTTTTTTCGTCATGCCGAAAATGCGCGGCTCGAAATACAGATAGGCCAGCGGCATATCCTGCTGCAACTGCGCCACCACCTGGCTATAAAGGACTTTGCGTTTGGCCTGGTCGGAGGTGGCGCGGGCTTGTTGCAGCCAATCGTCCACCTGCGGGTTGCTGTAGCGCCCGTCGTTCAGGTTGCCTTTGCTGTGGATAAACGAATAGATGCTGCCGTCCGGATCCGGACGGCCGGACCAGCCCGACATGCTGACCTGGAAATCTCCCCGCTGCTGGCGATCCAGCAGCGTGGCGAATTCAGAGGTTTGCAAATGGACATTAAACCCGGCTTCGCCGGCCATGGCCTGGATGACCTGGCCCACCTGCTGGGCATCCGGTCTGTTGGCCACCAGGAGGGTGGTTTCCACCGGCGTGGCGACCCCGGCGGCGGCCAGCAGGGATTTGGCTTTCTCCACATCCCGCGCCGGCACCGGCAAATCCACATGGTAAGGGCTGACGGTGGAGAACGGCTGGTTAGCCGGGGTGTATTGCCCCTCGAAGGCCACCTGGTTAATGGCGTCGCGATCCAGAGACAAGGAGAACGCTTCGCGTACCCGCGCATCCTTGGCAAACGGATCGCTGGGATTGGCCTTGCCGTTGGCGATATTAAAGGTCAGCCCCATATACCCAAGCCCAGTCACCTTGGCCAGGGCGAGTCTGGGATTGGCCTCGACGGTTTTCACATCGCTGGCGGCAATGCCTTCGGTCAGATCCAGATCGCCGGCGCGCAGGTTGGCCAGGCGCACCGAGGAGTCGGGAATGGGCATAAAAATCACTTTATCGAAGTGGTAGGCCTGTTTATTCCAGTAATTACCATAGCGCGTCAGCACAATGCGGTCCTGCTGCACCCGGCTGTCGAACTGGTAGGGACCGGAGCATACCGGGTGCGCGGCGAAGTTCTCCTTTGCGGCGGCCTGGGGCGCCAGCATGGTGCCCGCCCGGTCGGTGAGCTGGGAGAGCAGCGCGGCGTCGGCGTTCTTCAGGTGAAACGTCACGCTATAGGGGCCGGTGGCCTCGACGGACGCCACCGAGGACAGTTCGCTTTTGCGCAGCGATCCCGGCAGGGTCAGCGCACGATCGATATTAAATTTCACCGCCTGCGCGTTAAAGGCTTCGCCATCCTGAAACGTCACGCCCTGGCGCAGGTTCATGGTCAGGGTTTTGCCGTCATCGCTGTACTGCCAGTCGGTGGCGAGGCCGGGCACCACCTGCAGCTTTTCATCCACATCCACCAGCCGGTCGCACATGGCGGCGAAGACAAATCGGCCATAATAGGTCCGGGCCAGGTGGGGATCGAGCATGTCGGGGTCGCTGCCCAGACCGATACGTAAAATGCTTTCGGCATACGGCTGGCCGCTGACGCCAAGCAACACCAAACCACTCAGCGCGGTATAAAGCTTGTGACGGGAGTTCATGAGCATAGATTCCTTGTGGCAGTTAGGGTTTACGGGCCGCGGCGTCGACAAACAGCGCGCGCCGCCGCAGGAAAGCCGCCGACGGCGGCGCCATGACGATAACGCTGCGATCGCTGTTCAGTTCCCGCCAGCGGTGACACGCCACCTGGCGCCGATCGCCGGCGGGTTCCAGCGGCGGTTCATGCTGCCGGCAGACGTCCCTGACGTGGGGACAACGGGTATGGAAACGGCATCCCGACGGCGGCTGCGACGGGTTGGGCAAATCCCCCGTCAGCAGCGGTCCGGGGTGCCGGCCGCCTGGGGTTAACTGGGGCGCTGAAGCAATCAGCGCCCGGGTATAGGGGTGCAGCGGTTGATCGAAAATATCATCGGCGGCGGCGATTTCGACGATTTGCCCCAGGTACATCACCGCGACGCGATCGCTCATATGGCGGATCACCGCCAGTCCGTGCGCCACCACGATCAGGGTCAGGCCGAACTGTTCTTTCAGGCTCTCAAGCAGGTTGACCACCTGCGCCTGTACCGACACGTCCAGCGCGGAAACCGGCTCATCCCCCAGCAGCAGCGTGGGTTTGGACGCCAGGGCGCGGGCGATGCCGATGCGCTGGCGCTGCCCGCCGGAAAATTCATGGGGAAAGCGCCGGGCGTACAGGGCCGGCAGCCCGACGATGCGCAGCAGTTCGGCCACCCGTTCCCGCCGCTGCGCCCGGGAAATCCGCTCATGCAGCCAGATGGGCTCGCCGACAATCTCCTCCACCGTCATGCGCGGATTGAGGGAGGCGAACGGATCCTGGAAAATGATTTGCAGCTCGCGCCGCAGCTGGTTCAACTGCCCGGCGGGCAGCATGCCGATATCATTGCCCTGGTAGAAAACCCGCCCTTCGGTGGCCGTCAGCAGGCGCAGCAGCAGCCGGCCGAGGGTGGATTTGCCGGAGCCGGATTCGCCGACGATGGCCAGGGTTTCGCCCGGCCAGACCTTCAGTGATACCCGATCCACCGCGTGCACCTGGCGCTGGCGGGTAAACAGGCCTTTAGGGCCCTGAAAAATTTTCGTCAATGCCACGCTTTCAAGGATCGGCTGGCTCATGCTCTGGCTCCCGGCGCGAAATGGTGTTCAAGCGGCGCGTAAAAACACGCGGCCTCATGGCCTGCGGCGACCGGACGCAGATCGGGCCGGGAACGGTGGCAGCGTTCGTCGGCGAACGGACAGCGGGTAGCGAAGCGGCAGCCGGCGGGCATGGCATCCGCGGTGGGCACCGACCCCGGAATGGTGGCCAACTTGCCGATGCGGGCCGACAGGCTGGGCATCGAGGCCATCAGTCCGATGGTGTAGGGATGCTGCGGGTCGCTGAAAATGTCGTCCACGCTGCCGGTTTCGACAATTTGGCCGGCGTACATGACCGCCACCTGCTGCGCCACTTCCGCCACCACGCCGAGATCGTGGGTAATCAGTAAAATGGCGGTGCCGGTGTCCTGCTTGATTTGGTTAAGCAGGCTGAGGATACCGGCCTGGATAGTGACATCCAGGGCGGTGGTGGGTTCGTCGGCAATCAGCAATTGCGGCCGGTTGATCAGCGCCATGGCGATCATCACCCGCTGGCGCATGCCGCCTGAAAGCTGGTGCGGATACGACTTCAGGCGCAGCTCCGGCGCCGGAATCTGCACCAAAGCCAGCATCTCCCCGGCGCGCGCCATGGCCTGGCGATAGCTGCCGCCCTGGTGCCGCATCACCGCCTCCGCCAATTGGTCGCCCAGGGTAAACGCCGGATTAAGGGACGTCATCGGCTCCTGGAAAATCATGGCCAGCTGATTGCCGCGCAGGTTGGCGTATTGCCGCGGCGACAGGGCGCGCAGGTCGTGTTGGTTAAAATACAGTTCCCCCTGGTCGATACGGGCGCTGTCGGGCAATAAGCCCATTAACGCCAGCGAGGTGACGCTTTTGCCGCAGCCGGATTCGCCCACCAGCGCCAGGGTCTCCCCCGGCTGGATATGTAGCGAGATATCGTCGAGCACGCTGGCCGGCGAGCCGTGGAAGCGCACCCGCAGATGGGCGATATTCAGCACCGGCGGCGCGGGGGATATGGGGATCGTCATCAGGCTTGAGGCTCCTTGTCGATGGACAGGACAGTGATCAGCGCCTGTTGCAGCGCCAGAAGATGTTCGGTCATGACGGCGGCGGCCTCCTCGGGCCGGCGGGCCTGGAGATAGCGGATCAGGCGCTGGTGCTGCCGGTTATAGTTGTCCAGCCGCGCCGGGTTGCGCGCCTTCTCGCGCTGATGGCGCCAGCTGTCGTCGCGGCGTATGGCGTCCAGCGCGTCAAACAGGCCGAGCAGCAGCCGGTTGCCTGCTGCTTCGGCCAGCGTCCGGTGGAAGGCGCTGTCCCACAGTTCGTGCTGATCGCTGTCATCGGTTGCCAGCACCTGCATCCGCTCCTGGAGGCGCGCCATCAGCGCCAGCTGTTCCGGCGTGGCGCGCATGGCGGCCAGGCGCGCCAGCCCCGGCTCCAGCTGCAGACGGGCTTCCATCACCTCCAGCAGCGTCGATTGGCGCGGCAAGCCCTGCAGCACCAGCGGTTGCGATGGGGCATCGGGACCCAGGAAGGTGCCCTTGCCCTGTTTGCGCCACACCCTGCCTTCCATCTCCAGTACGTCCAGCGCGCGGCGGATCTCCCGGCGCCCGACCTGATAGCGTTGCGCCAGCTCCCGCTCAGTGGGCAGCGGCAGCTCAGGCGCGGGGTGTAGCAGGATCAGCGCGCGCAGCTGTTCCAGCGCGGAGAAGGACGACGGCTGTTTTGTCATGACTCACACCCTGATTTGCCATAATCGTGTCGATAACGCCCTGATGGCGCGCTGTTCCGCCGGAACGCACGCCATCACTCATTACCTTTCATCACCATCAAGCACAAATCGAACCAATTTTTTATTGGTTCGCTCTTTTTTTAATCGAACGTTGCAGATGACTGGAATTTCAGGGGATTTGTTGCGGGCGTGCGAAGTGCCCGGCCGTCAATGCCGGGGATATCATTAAGGCAACCGCCATGGAGGGAGAGGATGCACCACGGGTGGGCACACCACGCACCGCGCTGCATCAGGAATTGCCGCTCTCAGGCTAACCGCCGCCCTGATGCCGGGACGACGGTTAGCGCCGGCGTCAGTATCTTTCCAGCCAGTGGGCGTAGGGGGCGGGCAGCGTCCAGGAGGGACGTTCAATCTTCAGTTCACGGGCGGCGTAATAACTCCAGTGGGGATTGGCCAGATGGGCCTTGCCCACCATGACCAGATCCAATTGCTGGTCCTGAACGGCTTTTTCGGCCAGGTCCGGCGTACCGAATCCCCAGGCGGAGGCGACCGGGATATCCGCGTCCCCGCGCACCCGCTTGGCGATCGGGCCCATAAAAGCCGGTCCCCAGGGAATAGTGGCGTCGGGGGTGGAGAACCCGATGCTGACGCTGAGCATATCCAGGCCGGCCTGTTTAAAGCGCTTGATCAGATCAATGGATTCAGTCAGAGTCTGCTCGTCGCGCCCGTCGAACTCCAGCACGCCGAACCGGGCGGTCAGCGGCAAATGTTCCGGCCAGACTTCGCGTACCGCCGCCAGGGTTTCCAGCAGGAAACGGCCGCGGTTAACGGCGCTGCCGCCGTACTGGTCGTCGCGCTGGTTGGAATGGGTCGAGAAGAAGCTCTGGGCCAGGTAGCCGTGGGCGAAATGCAGCTCCAGCCATTCGAATCCGGCGTCGCGCGCCCGGCGGGCGGCGGCCACGAAATCATCACGCACCCGGGCGATATCGTCAAGCGTCATGGCCTTGGGCACTTTCGGCAAATTGGCGCCAAAAGCGATGGCGGACGGCGCAATGGTCTGCCAGCCGCGCGGGTCGCTCTCGGCGATATGGTCATCGCCCTCCCAGGGCCGGTTAGCGCTGGCCTTGCGGCCGGCATGGCCGATCTGGATGCCGGGCACCGCGCCCGCCGCTTTGATGGCCCGCACCACCGGCACAAAGGCCTGGGCCAGGGTATCGTTCCAGATGCCGGCGCAGCCTGGGGTGATACGCCCCTCGGGGGAGACCGCGGTGGCCTCGACGATCACCAGCCCGGCGCCGCCGCGGGCGAGGGCGGCCAGATGGACCTGGTGCCAGTCGTTGATCAGGCCTTCATCGGCGGAATACATGCACATGGGCGGCACCGCGATGCGGTTGCGCAGCGTAACATCCTTGAGTTTAAAGGGTTGAAAGAGTGCTGACATGGTTCGGGTTCCTGTATTTGTTGGCGCGATGATTTACTGTAGCCTTATTCTGTAATTCGATAATATTCGAATTATGGCTTTTTGACAAGCCGTTTGCTATAGTCGCCCCATGCGCCCCTTTAAACATCCGTCGATAAATGAATTCGCTCTCGAACGCGTGCTTTACGCCTTGAGCGACCCGTTGCGCCTGGACATCGTGCGCCGCCTGGCTCAGTTGGGCGAGGCCAGCTGCGGCGAACTGGACGGCGGCCGCCCCAAATCCAGCGTTTCCCATCATTTCCGCGTGCTGCGCGATGCCGGGCTGGTCTATACCCATAATGTCGGCACCACGCACATCAATACGCTGCGCAGCGATGATATGCAGGACCGCTTCCCCGGCCTGCTGACGACGATCCTGGCGCAGCATTAACCGCCCCCGCTTCGCCAATATCGCCTAATACGCCGCACCACGGCCTGAATTTCCCCTTTTCCGTTTTCGCGGCAAATCTGTGATCGCCATCTTATTGACCAAAAAGCAACTGTGAATAACATCACATTAATCTTTCATTAACATATCTACCATTGGTATTACCACTGGTTAAGGCTGATGAATGACAGATGACGATTAAACGCGGGAACGGGAAACAGGACACCGGCAACGGCTACGATCGGGTCGTCGGATTTCTGCGCGAGCAACTGCTGTCGGGGGAGCTCAAGGCGGGGGACTGCCTGCTGCCGGAGCGTGAGCTTTCCGCCCGGCTCGGCGTAAGCCGGCCGGTGCTGCGCGAGGCCTTGCGCGCCCTGGCGATGATTGGCGCGGTGGAGATCCGCCATGGTATCGGCACGGTGGTGAAAAAACCCAGCGTGTCGATTCTGGGTGAATTTTTCACCTTTGTACTGGCCCATCAGGCGGATGTGATTGACGACGTGATGCAGGCGCGTATTGCCATTGAACGGCAGGCGGTGCGCCTGGCATGCCGCCGGGCCACGCAAGGGGATTACGATCGGCTGGCCGAATGCCTGCGCGCCATCATCGACACTATCCATACCCCGGAAGTCGGCGGCCTGGCGGATTTCCACTTTCATGAAGCTATCGTGCTGGCGTCCGGCTCGGCGACGCTTATCAGTATTTACCAGTCCATCAGCGCGCTGATGATGCGTTCGCACCTGGACCGGCGTGAACAGATTATCCAGGTGGACGGCATCGAGGAGTTCCTGATCGATCACCACCGGCTTATTTTTGCCGCCATCGTCGGGCGCGACGAAGCGCGCGCCGACGAACTGCTGGCCCGCCATTTCGAGATCGGCGCGGACTTTCGCCGCCGCGCCACCATCCGCATGGCAGGCGCGGCGCCTTTTACCGACTAAACCACGACCGCAGAAGGAAACCCGAATGAATATCGTTATTGGCAGCGATCACGCCGGCTTCCGGCTGAAGCTGGAACTGGCCGACTGGCTGCGTGCCGCCGGCCATGAGGTGGACGACATCGGCAGCCACACGCCCGACCCGGTCGACTTTCCCGATATCGCCCATGCCTTGTGCGCTAAGGTGCGCCAGGACGCCGGGCGCCGAGGCCTCCTGGTGTGCGGCACCGGCGTGGGCGCGGTGATCGCCGCCAACAAAATCAACGGCATCCGCGCCGCCGTGTGCCACGACATCCATTCAGCGCACCAGGGGGTGGAGCACGATGATGTCAATGTGATGTGCATGGGCGCGCAAATCGTCGGATCGTGGCTGGCGCGCGATTTGGTCGACGCGTTTTTGCAGGCCCGGTTTGTCCGTGATGAGGACTTTGTCCGCCGGGTCGACAAACTTAACCGTCTTGAACAGCAGGACTGATCCTGGGGGAGGCAATCACATGAATGATTTAACACCAAAAGGCAACGTCGGTTTCCTCGGCCTGGGCGTCATGGGACGCGAGATGGCGCGTAACCTCGCCCAGGCCGGCTTTAGCGTGCGCGCCTATGATGTGCTGCCGGCGGCCGTTGCGGCGCTGGCGGCGTATGGGGTACAGCCGGCGCGGGATATGGCGCACGCCACCGCCGACGCCGATATCGTGATCTCCATGCTGCCCGACACGCCGCAGGTGGAAGACGTGGTGCGGGGCGACGGGGGACTGTTGGCGTGCCCTCCGCGCGGCGGCCTCTACGTGGATATGAGTACTATCGCGCCGGAGGCGACGCGCGCCATGAGCCGGGCGCTGGCGGCGCAGGGCGTGATCATGCTGGACGCGCCGGTATCCGGCGGGCCGGCGGGGGCGAAAAACGCCGCCCTGAGCATTATGGTCGGCGGCGACGCCGCGGGATTCGCCCGCGCCGTACCCTTTCTGCGGGCAATGGGCACCACCATTAACCATGTCGGGCAATCCGGCGCCGGTCAAACGGTGAAACTGTGCAACCAGCTGATATGCGCCATCAATATCCAGGCCATTTGCGAGGCGCTGGCGCTGGGGCGCGCCTATGGTATCGATCTTGGCCAGATGCGCGAGGTGCTGCTGGGGGGGTCGGCGGCGTCCTGGATGCTCGACAAACTGGGCACGGCCATGATCGGGGGCGATACCTCCGCCGGCTTTCGCATCGATTTGATGATGAAGGATTTGCGTCTGGTGCTGGACGCGGCGCGAGAGCGTCCGGTGCCGCTGCCGGCCACCGCGCTGGTGGCGACGCAATACCAGGACGCGCAGGCCCACGGCGAGGGATCTAACGGCAACCAGGCGCTGTTCAGGGTTTACGACCGGATCACCGGGCGGGAAACGGCGGCGGCGACAAAATAGGTAGCGGGTTATGAAGCTTGATTTCACGGCGATATTCACGCAATGGCAGATGCTGAGGGACGGCGCGCTGCTCACCGCCGAGCTGGCGGTCATCACCACCGTTTTCGGTTTTCTGATAGGCACCTTATGCGCGGTGGCGCGCCGTTCCGAGTGTGCCTGGTGTTCCCGTATCGCGGGGGTGTATATCGAAGCCATTCGCAATACGCCGTTTCTGGTGCAGATCTTCCTGGTGTATTTCGGGTTGTCCAGCCTGGGTTTTTCGTTTACGGCGTTCACCGTCTCGGTGATCGCGCTGACGATAAACGTCGGCGCCTATACGGCGGAGATCATGCGCGCCGGCTTTGAGTCCATCCATCCGGGGCAATGGGAAGCGGCGGAAACGCTGGGGTTATCCACCTGGCAGCAATATTGGCATGTGGCGCTGCGTCCGGCGATAGAACGGGTTTATCCGTCGCTGACCAGCCAGTTTATTCTGTTGATGCTCGCCTCGTCGGTGACGTCGCAGATTTCGACGGAGGAACTGACCGCCACGGCCAATTTTATCCAGTCGGAGACCTACCGGCCGTTTGAAACCTTTTTTGTCGTCGCCGGTATTTACCTGGCCCTGTCGTTCCTGATGCGATTTGCGTTCTGGCTGGTGGGGCTGGCGGCTTTTCCCCGCCGCCGCCGCCTTGGCACCCCGCTTTGAGGAGCGAGACATGAATTCTTCCCTTAATCCCGCGCATATCCAGTTCCTGCTGCAGGGCGCCTTCTGGACCCTGATCCTGTCGCTGATGGCCTTCGGCGGCGGCGGCCTGGTCGGTTTCCTGGTGGCCCTGGGGCGTATCGCGCCGCTGCGCGGCGTGCGTTTTCTGGTGAGCGCCTATGTCCAGCTTATCCAGGGCACGCCGCTGCTTATCATTATGTTTATGATTTATTTCGGCCTGCCGTCGCTGGGTTTCAGTATTTCCCCGTTGTTTGCCGCCGGGGTGTCGCTGACCCTGTACGCCAGCGCTTACCTGGGGGAAATCTGGCGCGGCTGCCTGCAGGCGGTGCCGCGCGCGCAGTGGGAAGCGGCGGAATGCCTGGCGCTGTCCCGCGCCCAGCGCCTGTTCAAGGTGATACTGCCGCAGGCCGTGCGGCTGGCGACGCCGCCCACCGTGGGATTTTCGGTGCAGATCATCAAAAATACGTCCCTGGCGTCGGTGGTGGGTTTTGTCGAGCTGGCGCGGGCCGGTCAGCTTATCAATAACTCGATCTTCGAGCCGTTTATTACCTATCTGATTGTCTCTTTGCTCTATTTTTGCCTGTGTTTTCCGGTGTCGGTATTAAGCCGCAGGCTTGAACGCCGCGCCATGGTTAAAAAAACGGCGCGGCAAAACGCGGCGCTGACCAGAATGGCCTAAGCGTTAAAGGAAATCATTATGTCGATTATCGTGCTTGATAAGGTGCAAAAAAGCTTTGGCGCGGTGCCGGTGCTTAACGATGTGTCTTTTTCCGTGGATCGGGGGCAGGTGGTGGCGTTGATTGGCGCCAGCGGGTCGGGGAAAAGCACCGCGCTGCGCTGTATCGATCGGCTGGAGAAGATTAACGGCGGCAGCATCGAGGTGTGCGGCCATCGCGTCGAGGATCCCCATCTTGACCTGCGTAAGCTGCGTCAGGATGTCGGCATTGTGTTCCAGAGTTATAACCTGTTTCCCCATCTCACCATTGAGCAAAATATCACGCTGGGGCCGATGTCGGTTAAAAAACAATCGAAAGCCGACGCGCGGCGCCTGGCGCATTCGGTGCTGGAGCAGGTGGGTCTGGCTGATAAGGCGGATAGCTATCCGGAGCAGCTTTCCGGCGGACAGCAGCAGCGCGCGGCCATCGCCCGTTCGCTGGCCATGAAGCCGAAGGTGATGCTGTTCGACGAGGTGACCTCCGCGCTCGATCCCAAGCTGACCGGAGAAGTGCTGCGTGTTATCGAACGGTTGGCGGGCAGCGGGATGACCATGATCATGGTGACGCACGAAATGAATTTTGCCCGGCGCATCGCCGACAAAGTGGTGTTTATGCACCAGGGCGCCGTGCATGAAAGCGGCGGCGCCGCCATTTTAAAACAGCCCGCCACCCCGGCGCTGCAGGATTTTATCGCCAACGAGCTGTAGCCGGCGGCGTTGGCCCGTCAGGTAACCCTGGAGAAAACTATGCGATATATGAAACGATTGGCTTTGTTGGGCACCCTGTTTTTGTGGCTGGCGTTTAATCCCGCCGCGGCGGCGACCAACGCCTGGCAGGAGATCAAGGAGCGGGGCACGCTACGGGTGGCGACTGATTTGTCCATTCCCCCTTCCGGGATGCTGGACGCCAGCCTGAAGCCGATAGGGTCGGATGTGGAAACCGCGCAGTTGCTGGCGCAGGATTGGGGGTTGAAACTGCAGTTTATCGAGACCACCGGTCCGACGCGGATCCCCAATCTGCAAACGGGTAAGGCGGATATCGTCATATCAACCCTGTCGGTAACGCCGCAGCGGGCGCAGGTAATCGATTTTACACGCGCTTATGCCGGATTGCGGTCGGTTATCGGCGCGCCCGCGGCGACGAAAATCGGCGGCTGGGACGACCTGAAAGGTAAAGCGATTACCGTGACGCGCGGTACCACCCAGGATACGCAGCTGAGTACGGAAGCGGCAAAACGGGGTTTTACCGTGCAGCGTTATGACGACGACGCGACGCTTGTGACTGCCGCGGTGAGCGGGCAGGCTTTTGCGGTGGCGACTTCGGCCACCTTGGTTAACCAGATAAAAAAACAGAACCCGAAGCTGGCGTTTGAGCCGAAAATGACCCTGCAGGTGTTCGATTTGGCGATCGGGGTGCCGAAAGGGCAGCCGGAGCTGAAAGCCAAACTGGACGAGTGGATTGCCGCCAATCTGAAAAACGGCAAACTGAACGCTATTTATCAAAAATACCATGGCGAGCCGATCCCGCCGGAAATCATTAATCGATAGAATGCCGGACCAGCGACTCGCGCGTGATCTCGGCGATGGCGCGGGCGCCGGTGAGGGTCATGGCCACGCGCATTTCCTTGTCGATAAGCGTGAGCAGGTTGGCCACCCCCTGTTCCCCTGCCGTTGCCAGGGCATAGATATACGCGCGCCCCAGCAGCACGGTGTCGGCGCCCAGCGCAATCATGCGCACCACGTCGAGGCCGTTGCGAATGCCGCTGTCGGCGAGGATAGCGATATCGCCTTTGACCGCGTCGGCGATGGCGGGCAACGCGCGGGTGGAGGAGAGCACGCCGTCGAGCTGGCGTCCTCCGTGGTTGGACACCACGATGCCGTCCGCGCCGAAGCGTACCGCGTCCCGGGCATCCTCCGGGTCAAGTATGCCTTTGATGATCATGGGGCCCTGCCAGAATTCCCGGATCCATTCCAGGTCGCTCCAGGAGATGGACGGATCGAAGTTTTTCGCCAGCCAGCCGATATAGTCTTCCAGGCCGGTGGGTTTGCCCACATACGCGGAGATATTGCCGAGCACGTGGGGACGTCCGCGCACCCCGACATCCCAGGCCCAGGCGGGATGGGTTATCGCCTGCAGATAGCGGCGCAGCGCCGCGTTCGGCCCGCTCATGCCCGAGTGGGCATCGCGGTAGCGGGCGCCGGGAACCGGCATGTCCACCGTGAACACCAGCGTCGAGCAACCCGCGGCCTTGGCGCGCTCCAGCGCGTTGCGCATAAAGCCGCGGTCCTTGAGCACATAGAGCTGGAACCACATCGGCTGTTTTATGGCGGAAGAGACCTCCTCGATGGTGCCGACCGAGACGGTGGACAGCGTAAAGGGGATGCCCTTGCTTGCGGCGGCCCTGGCGGCCTGGACCTCGCCGCGCCGGGCATACATGCCGCAAAGTCCGACCGGGGCGAGGGCGACCGGCATGGCGAGCCGCTGGCCGAACAGCGTCGTCTCCAGGCTCAGCTGCGACATATTCCTGAGCACCCGTTGCCTGAGCGCCACCTGCGCCAGGTCCTCGACATTGCGCCTTAAGGTGTATTCGGCGTAGGCGCCGCCGTCCAGGTAGTGAAACAAAAAGGGCGGCAGCTTACGTTGGGCCGCCGCGCGATAATCGGTTGCAGCTGAAATGATCATGTATCCTGTTCTCGCATCATGTCGGTGTCGGTATCCTGATAAGCCAGGCGGGTAACGCGCGCCTGCCGGGCTTCGTCTTCGTGCAGGGCTTTCAGCGTGGTATGGACGCACTCCAGATGTGTTATCGCCGCGCTGCGCGCGCGTTCGGGGTCGCCGGCCAGTATGGCCTGCAGCAATTCATGGTGTTGTTCGGTTAATTTGGCGAAAATCACCGGCACCGTATACATGCGCCGCCGGCTTTGCATTACCGAGGATTGCAGCAGCTCGAACAAACCGCGCATGGTTTGCAAAAGCACCAGGTTGTGCGAGGCCTCGGCAATGGCCAGGTGAAAACGCACGTCGGCCTGCGCGGCCAGATCGGGATCGTCGCTCTCGCTGACCCGCAGCGTGGCGTCAAAACACACCCGCAGCCGCTCCCTGTCGGTGTCGGTGGCGCGCCGCGCAGCGTGCCATGCGGTGCTGGCCTCGATAGCCAGCCGCGCTTCCAGTACGTCATAACGATAATCAGGATCCTCGGCCATCAGCATTTTCAGCGGCAGGACGATGCGCTGCCCGGACCATTGATGAAAATCATCCTGAACGTAGGTGCCGCCGCCGCGACGGCTGACCACCCACCCCTGGCTGCTGAGTTGCTGGATGGCCTCGCGTACCGATGAGCGCGATACGCCAAGCTGGGATGCCAGCTGGCGCTCGGCCGGCAGGCGCATGCCCGCGGCCAGCCCGCGCTCCGCTATCAACTGCTTGAGACGCAGGGCGATATGGTCGGCCACGCGGATATCATCAGGTAAGGTCATGGGATCATCCAAGGCAAAATATACGCCTGCAGGGTAGTGATAGCCCCGACGATACTGCAAAAAATCAGGCTGTGCTTCACCGTAAAGCGAAATAAATCCGGCTCATGGCCCACCAGCCCCGCCGCCGCGCAGGCGATGGCGATGGACTGCGGCGAAATCATTTTGCCGGTGACGCCGCCGGTGGTATTGGCCGCCACCAGCAGCACGTCGGATACGCCGATCTGCTGCGCGGTGGTGGCCTGTAGCGCGGCGAACAAGGCGTTCGAGGCGGTGTCGGACCCGGTAAGGAATACGCCCAGCCAGCCGAGGAACGGCGAGAAAAAGGTAAACGCCCGGCCGGTATGCGCCAGGGCCAGGGCCAGCGTCGCGGACAGGCCGGAATAATTGGAAATAAAGGCAAAGGCCAGCACCATGCCGATGGAGTAGATAGGCAGCGCCAGATCCCGCAGGGTCTCTTTAAATGTCGCCAGCGCCGCGCGCGGCTTCATGCGCAGATAGGCGATCGAGATAAAGGCCGCCACCATAATGGCGGTGCCGGTGGCCGAGAGCCAGTCGAACTTATACACCGCCGGGTACGGCAGGAACGTCGCCACCACCGGCGGCGTTTTTGCCACCAGCTTATCCAGGAAGGGCACGGAAATGCTTACCACCCAGCTTTGCAGCGGGCCGCCGGCGGCAAACAGCGCTTTAAACGGCGGCACGCTCCAGAGGGTTACCGTGGCGGTCAGGAAAATAAACGGCATCCAGGCGCGGACGATTTGCCCGGCCGTATAGGTCACGGCCGGTGCCGGCTGGGCCGGCTGGCCGCCGTCGCTGAACCGGAAGATGTGCGCCGGATGCCAGACGCGCAGGAACAGGGTCAGGCATACCAGCGATACCAGCGAGGCGATAATATCCGGCAGCTCGGGCCCGATGAAATTCGAGCTCAGATACTGGGCCAGGGCGAAGGAGATCCCCGCCACCAGGACCGCGGGCCAGGTTTCCCGGATCCCGCGCCAGCCGTCCATGATCGCCATGATCCAAAACAGCACGATAATGGTCAGGAACGGCAACTGTCTGCCGACCATTTGCCCGATAGTAAAGGGGTCGATATTGGCCACTTGCCCGGCGACGATAATCGGCACGCCCATGGCGCCGAAGGCCACCGGCGCGGTATTGGCGATCAGGCATAAGCCGGCGGCGTACAGCGGCTTAAAACCCAGCCCCACCAGCAGCGCGGCGGTAATGGCCACCGGCGCGCCAAATCCGGCGGCCCCCTCCAGGAACGCGCCGAAACAAAAACCGACAATCATCATTTGCAGGCGCTGATCGGGGGTAACCGACAAAATAGAGGAGCGGATGATATCGAACTGGCCGGTCTTGACGGAAATCTTATAGACAAAAACGGCGGCGATGATAATCCATGCAATCGGCCATAAGCCGTAGAAAAAGCCGTAAACCACCGAGGCCAGCGCCCGATCGAGCGGCATGCGGAACAACAGCAGCGCCACCAGCAGGGCCAGGATGGTGGTAATAGTGCCCGCCAGGTAGCCTTTCAGGCGTAATTTAATCAGCGCAAAAAAGAAAAACGCGATGGGAATCACGGCGACCAGGCTCGATAGCCAGATATTGCCGAGCGGGTCGTAATTTTGTGGCCAGATTGGCATGTCATGCTCTCCTGTGACTCGATGTCCGTCGGTGGGTATGCGCCGGGCCGCCCGGGCGCGTCCTGCCCGGCGAATAGGGTTGGCGCAGACAGCAAACTTGGCCTTGGTCATGAAAAAAATGTGAATGAAATGGTCGCCAACGGGCTGGCTGTTACACAAAATTGGTCCTACCAAAACATTTAAGCAATTCTCTTGATACATAAAATTAATGAATCGATAACAAATAGCAACGCTTCATGGGCTTTTTTATTGATTTGCCTGCAATAGTCACAATTTTTTTGTTATTGGTCGGACCAAAAGGCGTGGCGTAGTGTTTCGCAGCGGTACATTTGGGCGAGGATAGGCGGGAGACCGTCTTGACGCGGGCCGGTTGCCGCGCGGCGTGCGGGAGAGGCTGCGCGCATGATGCCGGCCGACCTGTTGCGAAGCTGCGCGTAATATCGCCCTATATCCGCGCTTTTCCACGTAGAATATAAGGCGGTGCGCGCTAGAAATTAATGATAAGGCGCCAGTAGTAAATTAATCGTTGGGCGCGCGCACAGGTCGTGCAAATTAATATCGGGATATAATTGTTTCAGCTCAAGATGGAAGGAGACCAATTGGATGGAGGACAGGCCGCGATGGAAAAAATTATCATTCAGCGACATACCGTCAATATTTATATAATGACCCAAAATATCTATTAATGGATGATTTAAGGCGTCTTTTCCCGGCGCGTTTTTTTGCCCCATCACAATGTGCTCCATTTCTTTGATCTTGGTTTTGGTCATGGTGATCAAGGCTTTTTTATCCAGCTTGCCGCTGATGGAATAAGGCAAATCGTCAATAGGATAAAAATAGCGCGGAATCATATAATGACCCAGCTCATTTTCAAGTTCCAGGCGGATGGCTCCCGTATCAATCCCTTGCCCTGGTTTGTCCATTTTCAGCCAGCCGACGATCACCGATTCATCATCCCCATCGCCTTCCAGGACAACGACAGCCGCCGCCGCGACGCCGGCGCATTTCTCCAGGGCGTCCACCACTTCGGCGCAGTCGATACGGTACCCGCTGACCTTATAAAAATCGCCATCCCGGTACAGGTAATTCAGCACGCCTTCCGCATCGATTAAACCGATATCGCCGGTATCATAAAAACGCCCCTCTGTCTGCTCGCCGGGAAGAGCAATGAATTTTTCGGCGGTCAGGGCAGGGTTGTTAAGGTATTCCAACGCCACCCCGGCTCCGCCGATGAAAATATTACCCGGTTCCCCCGCCTTCATCTCGCGCCGCGCGTCATCCAGAATTTTTATCTGCGTATGGTCGATTGGACGACCGATGCGGTTATCGCCGGCGCGGGTGATGACATGCGCCGTTGACCAGACGGTGGTTTCCGTCGGCCCGTAGAGGTTGCATAACCAGCGCGCGCGCGCCGACAGCCGGGCGGATAACTGCCGTCCCAAGGGTTCTCCTCCCACCAGGAGCCGGTTGAATCGCCAATCATCCTGCAGATAGGGTAAAAGACATTTGAGCATGGACGGCGTCGACTGGAAAATATCGGGCTGACAGCGCATTAACTGCCACGCAATCTCCTGGACTGAATGCGTTTGCGCATCGTCGAGCAGAAACAATGTCCCGCCGTTGGCCAGCGGTACGGCATACTCCAGGTAGAACATATCAAACGACACCGAGGTTGCCGACAGCCAGCGGGTCTCGCCGCCGGCCTCGAGCAACCGGCTGAAACTGTTGATCAGGTTACTGCACCCCCTATGCGCCACGCTGACCCCTTTCGGCTCGCCCGTGGAGCCGGAGGTATAAATACGATAAGCCGCCGGCGCCGGATTTTCCGCGGGAATGGGTTTTATCTGCGCAACGGCGCTAAAGGTCGCCACATCAGCCCCGTCCGCGCCGCCGATATGACCCGCGCGGCTGTCGTAGGTCAACAGGCAGGACGAGGCCGCCAAAATTTTCATCACGCGGCCTGGCGCGGTGCAAATATCCAGCGGGATGTAGGGTACCCCGAGGTAATGGCAGGCCAGCAAGGATGCCATCAGTTCCACACCTCGCGGCAGGCACAGGAGAATGCCGTCCGTTTTGGCGTCCATTTTATGCGCCAGCTGTTGCGCATAATGGCCGGCCATGTGCTGCAACCGGGCGTAGCTGATGGATTGGTCATTCACCACCAGGGCAATAGCCTGCGGAGTGCGCTTCGCCGCGGCCTCGAAGGCATGAATAAAATGCATGTTTCCAGCGCAAGGGGAATTACTCACCATTCTCGAATCTCCATTTCATAATAACGCAGTTAATATCAACGTGATTAACGTTGTCACACCGATAACGCCGGTTACAACGCTAATCAGCGCTATAATCAGCAATTATAATGTGCAGATTAATAATTATGCTTAATAAAAAATATCGCTGCCTCCTTAAATGCCCGCCTGCCGGATAAGGGCTATGACACCCTGGCTGCGGCAGGCGTTAATCAGTTATTCACTGAAAACTTAAATGTAAAATGCTATTTTCACAACCCGGCAGTGGCGGATCGGCCATAATAAATACAAGCTGCTAAAAAAATGTATTCCTGAAAATTTAACGCTAAAAAAATAAGTAAAATGGCGGAATAAACCAGCATATGGCAATATTTGTGCTTTTTAAAAAAACATATTAATTAATTAGTATTGGTTTTTATCCACTGCCGGGCTGGTAGTGGGCAAGGCAGGCTGATGGGCAACCGGCGGGCTTCCCGCCAAGGGGCGCCGGATGCGCGGATCGATGATTATTCGTCGCGGCCAGGGCGCCGTTAAGCGGCGCCACCAGCGCCGGCGCTTATTGGCAGTCGGCTTTATATTCGTATTTATCGGCTTTTTGACGATCGTTTTCAGTAATGGTCACCAGATCGGTCAGCGTCTGTTTCGGCACCGGCTTGCCGGCCAGCAGCGCCAGCGCGGTGGTAATGACCGCTTCGCCTTCCTGTTTGGGGTTCTGCGCAATCAACACGTTGATGGTGCCGTTTTTCAGCGCGCTCACTTCGGCGGTGGCGGCGTCATAGGCCACCACCTTGACTTTTTTCGCCGCGCCCGCCTGGCGCAGGCCGGTTACGGCCCCGATGGCGCCCTGATCGTTGGTGGAAAATACGCCCGCCAGCCGAGGATGGGCGGAGAGGGTGGAGGTGATGATTTCCGCCGCCTTCTGCGGGTCGTCGCTTTGATACTGCGGGCCGAGGTAGGTGATGCCGGGATAGGTTTTGATCTGTTCGGCAAAACCTTTTTCACGCGCGTCCTGGGCGCTTGAGCCCGGCGGTTGGGTAATAACCAGCACTTCGCCTTTGCCGCCGAGCAGCGTATTCATCGCCTCGGCGGCCATTTTACCGCCGCGCTCGTTGTCGGAGATGATTTCCGTCGCCAGGAAACCATTGTCATTGAGCGTCTGGTCGACGGTCAGCACTTTTGCCCCGCGCGCCGCCAGCTGTTTCATCGGCGCCACCAGGGCCTGCGCATCGGTCGGCACAATCGCGGCCACCGCCGGCGCGGTCGCCGTAACGGCGTTCACCACCGGGATCTGGCTGTCGGCGGCAAACTGATCGGGGGCGGAAACCTGCAGGGTAACGCCCATCTGCCGTGCTTTTTCCTGCGCGCCGCACTGTAATGCCTGATAAAAAGGACTCCCCTTCACCCCCAGGACCAGCGCGACGGTATGATCTTGTCCGGCGGCCAGGGCGGGAGGCGCCAGCGCCAGGGTTAAGGTCGATAAAACAGCGAATGCCATGGTGTTACGCATCATGATTTCCCCTTAGGAAGTGATTGAAACCTGAGTTGACTGATAATAAAACCGTGCCTGCGGGCGGAATGGCGAACCGCGTGGTGGCCATGCGCGCACGGCGCATGGCCATGGCGTGCGAAACCCCGGCCCTTCCTATTCGCGACGCAGGTCAGGCAAACGTGCCTGTAGCGTGACCTGCGGTTAACGTCGATCCCGGGCCCGGCGTTTGAGCTGATCAATCCAGACCGCCAGGATCAGTACCATGCCCATCGCCACGGTTTGCCAAAACGGCGGGATGCCGAGGATGACAAAACCGTTTAGCAGGATAATGGGGATAAACACCCCGATAATGGTTCCGGCGACGCTGCCGATGCCGCCGAACAGGCTGGTTCCGCCCAGCACCACGGCGGAGATGGTCGCCAGGTTATCCATGGCGTGGCCGCCGATGGTGGTGGTGGAAAAACGCGCGTTGGACATGATGGCGGCCACGCCCGCCAGCGCGCCGGAAATCATGTAAATGGCGACCAGGCGCGCTTTAACATTGATGCCCGCGCGCCGCAGCGCTTCCAGGTTGGAGCCGACGGCAAAGACATGCAGGCCGAAGCGGGTGAGGTGCAGTACAAAAGCGGCGACGGCCAGCACCGCCACCGCGATCAACACCAGCACCGGAATACCGGCGACGGCGCCGCCGCCGACCACATCCACCAGCTTTTCCGGCATGGCGCGCACATCGATGCCGCCGGAAAATACCTGCGCCAGCCCAAGCGCCATGCCGAAGGTGCCGAGGGTGACAATCAGCGCCGGGATTCTGGCCACGGCCACCAGGAAACCGTTGAGCGCGCCCCACAGCAGCCCGGCCGCCACCGCCACCAGGCTGCCGGCGGCAATTACGCCCCAGCCGGCGTCGGTGGTGCCGAAGGTATTGCCCGCCTGGCCTGAGAGAGACAGCATCGCCTGGGCGGAAACCACCGAGGAAAACACCAGAACCGCGCCCACGGATAAATCAATGCCGGCGGCGATGATGACGTAGGTTTGCCCCACCGACAGCACCAGCAAAATGGCGGCGTTAATGGCGATTTGCGCCAGGTTGTAGGCCGAGCCGAACTGTTCGGGGCGCAGCAGGCCGAACAGCGCGATAAGCGCTATCAGCAGAATAAATATCCAGCCGCCGCCGATCAGCCGCGCCAGCGTATCACGCGCTCCGGCGGGGTGTTCAGCGCCAGGCGCCGGTTTATTTACTAAGGTTTTGTTCATGGCGCCGCCTCCGCGCTGCCGTAGGTGCCGCTGGTCATGGCCGACACCAGATCTTCCACCCGCAGGCCCTTGGTCGGCATCTGCGCCACGCTTTTGCCCAGGCGCAGCACCTCGACCCGGTCGGCGATTTCCAGGACCTGCGGCATATTGTGGCTGATCAAAACCACCGCCAGGCCGGCGTCGCGCACCTGGCGCACCAGTTGCAGTACCCGCTCGGTCTGGACGACGCCGAGCGCGGCGGTCGGTTCGTCCATAAAAATCACCCGTCCGGCCCACATGGCGGCGCGGGCAATGGCCACCGACTGGCGCTGGCCGCCGGACAGCGAGGAAACCGGCACCGACAGCGAGCGCAGATTGACGCCCAGGCGGGCGAACTGTTCCACCGCTTTGCGGCGCATGACGGCGCGGTTGAGCATGCCCAGCCTGCCCAGCGGGCCGCCGCGCAGTTCCTCGCGGCCTAAAAACAGGTTTTCCACCGGCGTCAGCTCCGGGGCCAGGGCCAGATCCTGATAGACCGTGGAGATGCCGCTGTCCTGGGCCGCCCCCGGCGAGGCGAACACCACCTCGCGGCCGTCGATTTTAATCACGCCCTCATCGGGCCGATCGGCGCCGGAGAGAATTTTCGTCAGCGTTGATTTCCCCGCGCCGTTATCGCCGATCAGGGCGCAGATTTCACCGGGATAGACGCGGAAATCCACGTGCTCCAGCGCCCTGACGCCGCCGAAGTGTCGGCTGATGGCCACGGCTTCAAGTACCGGGATGGTCATTTTCGTGTTTCTCCACCGCAAGACCAATGTTATTGGCAAACGCGAACCACTGGTTGTAGGCCGCGCCCGTCAGGCCGGACCAATACTGGAAGGCGGCTTCCGCGTCGGGAAAATTCCACACTTCGACGGTCTCGAAATCATGCTGGCCGCGAATATGGTAGCGGCCCATAAACCGCGCGCCGTCGGTCGCCGCCCGATCGGCAAGCGCTTGCCACCGGTCCCGCTTTTCCTGTTGTTCGGCATCGGTCAGTAAATACCAGCGCGGGCGCGGGCGGGCATAATGGATCCAAATACTCTCTGACATAGGGGGCTCCTTAAGCGCCGGCGGGCAACAGCAGGTCGGCCAGCGGGCGAACCTTGCCGGTGACGTGGCGTGAGGTGGTGAATTTAAAATCCGCGGCGTCCTGATGGCCGGTAATGGCCCGGGAGACGCTGTCCAGGCTGTCGGTTTCCCAGATGCCGAGGTGATGCCAGCTATGCGCCCAGTCCAGGCGATGACGGCCGGCGATATTGATATTCAGCGCCAGATCGCCTTTAAACGCGACGTCGCATTCAGCGTCATATTCCGTGCGTTCGGCGGGCGTCGCCTCGCACCAGGCGTCGTTCCATTCCCACAGCGCCATAAACCCCCAGGGGCGACGGATATCCGCACCGCCGCCGTTCACGGTGGCGAATTCACGCGGACCTAACAGCCACTGGGTGGCGAACAGCCGCGACCAGCCCGCCTGTTCAAGACGTACGGTTCCCGCCAGCGCGGCGTCAAGGGACGGCGCCTCAAAGGCGCCGGCCATATCCCATTCGTGCAGGGCGCCGCTGTCGAGCGCCGTCGCCGGGAGGGTCTGGTCGGCCGGCGTAAACATGGCGCGGAAAGACAACAGCCAGCCTTCGCCGCGCAACTGATCCAGCAGCGTCATCAGCGCCTGATAATGTTGCCGCTGATACACCGCGTCGCCCGCGTCCGTCTGGCGTTTGGCCAAAAATGCCACCACGCAGCGCGCCGAGGTCGACGGCTGGGAAGAGAATACGTCGGTTTCACCGGTCAGCAGCGTCATTTGCCCTCCCGCACCAGCATCACCGCCTGCATTAACTGCGCCACGCGGCGGGCATCCACCGGTTTCCACCAGGCGCCGTCGTGTTTTAGCCATTGGCCGATAATGGCGCCGTCGGCCGCGCTGAACAGCGCGGGCACCTGGGCCGGCGACAGGCCGGAACCGACGATAACCGGTAAATTGGTGCCGTTGCGCACGTCGTTCACCTCGGTCGGTTCGGTGGGCGATCCGGTGCGGGTGCCGGTGGCGATCAGCACATCGGCGTCGAACCATTCCGCGTCGGTGGCCTGCTCGGCGATGCCGCGGTCGGCGGTAATGGCATGGGCGCCAAACTTGACGTGCACATCGGCGAAAATGGCGACATCGCGGGCGTCGATCATCGACCGGTAGCGCATCGCTTCCGGCGCGGGACCGTTGATAAAGCCTTCATTGGCCACATAGGCGTTAACCCATTGATTGACCCGTACCCAGCGCGCGCCGACCGCCTTGGCGATGGCCAGCGCGGGAATGGCGCCGTTGGCCACGCAGGTGATGCCGATGGGCGTCGCCACCGCGGCGCGCACTTCCATGCAGGCGGCGGTCAGCGCGGCCACCGTCTCCGGGCCGATATTTTCCGGCCGGCAAAAGGGCAGATCGCTGGCGTTTTCAATAATAATGCCGTCGATGCCGCCCTGCGCCAGGGTTTTGGCGTCGGCGACGGCGGCGGCGAAAATGTCTTTCATTGCCTGCCCGTTATAACGCGGCGCGCCGGGGAGGGCCTGCAAATGTATGACGCCTATTACCGGTTTTTTTACCGGGAACAGCGCGGCAAGCATGTCGGGTTTTTGGGGAAGTACCTGTGGTCCGGCCATCTTATCTCTCGTCTGTCGGGGCGCGGGCATCGCCATCGGGCGTGCCGGCGCGTTGATAATGCATAAGCTGTGCGTGGCTGGGGTAGGAGGGCTGCGCGCCCATGCCCCCGCAGCTGTAGGTGGCGGCAAAGACCGCCCGCGTAAGCGACTGGTGTAGGGATTCGCCCGCCAGGCGCCCGGCGATAAACCATCCGGCCAGGCAATCGCCCGCGCCGGTGGTGTCCACGATGACCGGGTCGAAGGGTACGCGGGCGCTCACGTCATGAACCGCGGAGACGTAGCGCGCGCCCTGCGGGCCCAGGGTGCACACCACGGCCGTTACGCCCAGCGCCAGCAGCCGCGCCACGGCGTTATCGCCCAGCTGGCGCAGCGCGCGCTGGTTGCAAAACACCACCTCGGCGCCGGACAGCAGGGGATAGAGGGGGTCCAGACCGCCGGCGAAGGTGGCGGGCTCCAGGTCAATCGACCACTTGCAGCCGGCCCGGCGGCACTGTTCAATCAGGGGCCACGCCCCCTCGCCGTACACGGCGGTATGCACCCAGTCGATACCGCGTAAATCGAGGGCCTGCACCCATGCCAGGCTGGGATACAGCGAGACGCCCGGCTCCAGCAGCAGCCGTTTTTCGCCGTGCGGCTCAAGGAGGATTACGGCGCGGCAGGTCCGTCCGGGCCTTTTGCGGCTGATAATCCGCAGGCCGGATTGTTGCAGGCCCCGCAGCAGGGGATCCGCCACCAGGTCGTCGCCGGTTTCAACGGCGAGCGTGACGTCCGCGCCCGCCAGGCGGCAGGCCAGGGCGGCGTTGCTCACCACCCCGCCGGCGGACTCGCTGTTGATGCGCGCCAGGACTTTTTCGTCGGGCTGCGGGATATGATCCATGCCGAAGGTGGTATCCAGGCTGATATCGCCGACAAACAATCCTTTGCCGGCCATCATGATTTACGCACCAAATCGATGGTAAAGCTGTAGCGATCGGCGCGGTAATGCACCGTCACATATTCCACCGGGCGCTGGTCCGCGTCGTAGCTCAGGCGCCGGGCGACCAGGCAGGCGGATCCCCTGGCCACCTGGAGGGCGCGGGACAGTTCGCCGTTGAGCAGGGCGGCGCTGATGGTTTCCTGGCCGCCGACGATGCGGCAGCCGCACCGCTGTTCCAGCCAGACATACAGCGACTGGCGGTCAAGGTCGCCGGCCCCGGGCGTCGGGTGATGGACAAAAAGGGCGGGCGACAGCCAGCTGTGGGAATACGCCATCGGCATGTCATCGGCTTTTAACAGCCGGGTGGACATAAAGGCTTTTTCGTTGGGCTGCAGGCGCAGGGCGGCGGCAATATCGGCGGGAGGAACCGCCATGCGGGCGCCGAGGGTCTGGTAGCCGGCGCTGAAACCGCGCCGCTGCATATCTTCCGCGAAACTCGACATCTGGCTCAGCGGCTGGACCACCTGCGGCGGCAGCACGATGGAGCCTTTACCTGCGCGGCGGCTGATTAAGCCCTCCTGCTCAAGTTTATCCAGCGCGGTGCGCGCGGTGGTGCGGCTGACCCCGAACACCTGGTTAAGCAAGGTTTCCGAAGGCAGGGCCTCGCCGGGCTTAAATCCACCGAATTCGATTTCACGGCGTAATCTGTCTGCGATTTGCCACCATAATGGCTGCGGGCCGGAAACAAGCCCATGCTGATCCCAATGCATGTTTATTCTTTCTGGTTGCCGATAGGTTGTCATGATAATTGAATGACATGACAATCCCTGTCAACCGGCTAATTCACAGAAAAATCATTAAAATCAATAGGGTTGACGCAACTGAAGGGTAGGTGCATTTGCTTTTTTATCGTCAGGAAACAGTGAATTAATACCAGACATTTGACCGTCGTCGGCGCGGATTTTACGGCGGCAATGCCGTCATAGGAAATTAGTATGATTGTGATCTCCGTGTTAAATCGGGCAATGCGCGCGGTCAACACGCGCCCATCCGCCATGCTTTGCGCGCATAGCGACAATAGCAACCGGCATTAGCCGCCGGCGCACCCCGGGGCTACAATCGCCGCGACATCCGAACCAGTATCCCCGGGGTAGATAATAATGAAAATTCTCGACGTGGTTGAAATCACCAAACCCATTGCCTCGCCTATCCGTAATGCCTATATCGATTTCAGCAAGATGACCACCAGCCTGGTGGCGGTGGTCACCGATGTGATTAAGGACGGCCGGCGCGTGGTGGGCTACGGCTTTAATTCCAATGGGCGCTATGGCCAGGGCGGCCTTATCCGTGAACGTTTCCGCGACCGTATCCTGCGGGCGGATGCCGACGCCGTGCTTAATCCTAACCGCGATAATCTCGATCCCCACCGGATTTGGGACCTGATGATGGCCAATGAAAAGCCGGGCGGCCACGGCGAGCGTTCCGTGGCCGTGGGCACGCTGGATATGGCGCTCTGGGACGCCACGGCGAAAATCGCCGGCCAGCCGCTGTTCCGGCTGCTGGCGGACACCCACGGCGTAGACGCCAATCCCCGCGTATTTGTCTACGCCGCCGGCGGTTATTATTATCCCGGCAAGGATCTTGTCGCGCTGCGCCGGGAGATGCGCGGCTATCTGGACCGCGGTTATACGGTGGTGAAGATGAAAATCGGCGGCGCGCCAATCGACGAGGATCGCCGCCGTATCGCCGCCGTACTGCATGAGATCGGCGACGACGCCCGTTTGGCGGTGGACGCCAACGGGCGCTTTGATCTGGAAACCGGCATCGCTTACGCCAAAATGCTGCGCGAGTATCCGCTGTTCTGGTTCGAGGAGGCCGGCGATCCGCTGGACTATGCCCTGCAGGCCGCCCTGGCTGGCTTTTACCCGGGCGCCATGGCGACGGGTGAAAATCTGTTTTCCCACCAGGATGCGCGTAACCTGCTGCGCTACGGCGCCATGCGCCCGGACCGGGATTATCTCCAGTTCGACTGCGCCTTGTCGTATGGCCTGGTGGAGTATCTGCGCACCCTGGCGGTGCTGAAGGAGTTCGGCTGGTCGGCGTCGCGCTGTATCCCGCACGGCGGTCACCAGATGTCGCTGAATATCGCGGCGGGGCTGGGGCTTGGCGGAAACGAAAGCTATCCGGATTTGTTCCAGCCCTACGGCGGTTTTCCGGATGCGGTGACCGTCGACAACGGCTATATCACGATGCCCGAGCTGCCGGGCATCGGGTTCGAGGGGAAATCCGAGCTGATAAGCGTGATGCGCGCGCTGGCCGAATAATCGCCCGCGCGCCCGGTAACGCCTGATACCGCGCCGGCATGGCTGTCCGCGCATCCCGCGTCAGCGCGGGCCCTGGCCGGCGATGGCCTGCCATAACCGCTCCGCCGCCCGGGTCATCGACGATACCGGGCGGAACACCCTAATCTGCACCGGTACCTCGAGGCGCCGGTCCCGTACCGCCGCCGCGACCAATGCGCCGCTGAGCAGATCCGCCTGCGCCAGCGTCCTGGGCAGCCAGGCCACGCCGTCTCCGGCCCGGGTCATGGCGAGCAGGGTGGCGGCGAGATCGGAGGTAAAAACCCTGTCCATTTTTGCCAGCTGCGCGGTCATGTGACGTTGGGTGGCGATTATCCGGCCCAGCCCTGAATCAGTGCTGTAGGACAGGTACGGTATCGGCCGGGCCATGTCGTCCAGGGACCATTTCGGCCGTTTGCCGGTGGCGTCGGGCGCGCAAAGCGGCAGCAGAATATCCTCGCCGACCTGGACGCTGGTAAAGTGCGCGTTCTCCAGCCCGCGGCCGGCATCCGAATGGGAATGGCACAGCAAGAATTGCGCATCGCCGCGCAGGAACAGGCGTTCGCAGGCCAGCAAGGTGTCCGACACCAGCTTTACCTGGCCATCCAAAGGGGTGATGCCGCTTTCACGCAGCCAGTGGGGGAAAAACAAAGAGGACAGCGAATGGGTTGCGCAAAAAATGATCATCTGCGCGCCTTTGCCCGCCGCTTCCAGCGTTTTCGCCCGCAGGTCCTGAATCGCGCGCAGAAGGGCCACCGCCTGCGGGTGGAACACCTCGCCGGCGGCCGTTAGCCTGACGCCGCCCCGGCTGCGTTCAAACAACGGCGTGCCGGCCCACTCCTCCAGCGCCTGAATGCGCCGGCTGAACGCCGGCTGCGTCACATGCCTCAGCTCCGCGGCCCGTGAAAAATTCAGGCTCTCGGCCAGGGCCGCGCAGTCTTCAAGCCACGCCAGCTCAATGTGGGGATGATTCATCATACCTCGGCTCCATGGCGTCCGACGCCTCTTGTCAGCATGCGCTGCCGCCATTATCGCACAGCCGGCGCGCACTTTCCTGATGACAAGTCGGCGCACTCTGTGCAGGATGAGATTTATTTATCCAGGGCAACAAATCTGATGAGTGTGAAAACCGCCTCCCTTGAGAACCGCATCCGTCAATGCTGGGAGCAGCTTTCCAGCCATGAGCAGCGGCTGGCTGACGTGATTCTGGCCGCGCCGGGCCAACTGGCGATGAATACCGCCACCGAGCTGGCGCGGAGCGCCGGCGTCTCAAAAGCCACCACCACGCGTTTTTTCCGCCATCTGGGCTATGACAATTACGACGCGGCCCGGCGGCAGGCGCGCGATATGCAAAACAGCGGCTCGCCCCTTTACCTGCAGCAATTTCAATCCGGCTCGCCGCTGGATGCGGTGATCCAAAACCATCTGGAGCGCGAGGTGGCCAACCTGGTCAATACCTACCGCTCGCTGGACGCGCAGCAACTGGGCGACATCACGCAAGCGGTCGCAGGCGCCCGCCGGGTGGTGGTGATGGGCTGGCGATTCAGCCAGACCATTGCCGCCATGCTCTATCGCGATCTGATCCATGTTCACCACGACGTGAGGCTGCTGCCGCGCGCCGGCGATTCGCTGGCGGAGCACCTTGCCGTGCTGGGGCCGCTGGACGTGGCGATCTGCGTCGGCCTGCGCCGCCGGATGCCCGCCCTGGAGGCGGCGATGAACGCCATGGCGGAGCTGCGGGTGCCGATGCTGTACCTCTCCGACGTCCTTTCCGGCAAACCCTCGAAACAGGCGACCTGGATTATTCGCTGCCACACCGAGGGCAGCCTGATCTTTGACAGCACCGCGTCGCTCTCGGGGGTATGCAACCTGCTGTGTTCGCTGGTGGCGCGCGAGCGGGGCAAAGCCCGCAACGATCAGCTGGCGCTAATCGAATCCGTGCACCAGTGGCTTGATGAACTGGAATAACCGATCGTCATGGTGCATTAGCGCAAGATTTTGCCCGGGGATGGTGCGCCGGCGGCGCGGCAACCGCCGGTCCGGCGCGGCTGTAAACGGCTCTTAAGAAACAAAAGAAATAAAATATAATGATAAAGAAACAATAGTTTCACTCTGATTTTATACAGAAAAAAGGGTTTCTCTCCCGGCGCGGATAACGATGGCGGTAAAAAGTGGCATGAAAGCTGCCTAATTGTTAGACATCGCCACCACACCAGGATATGACCCTTATGAATAAAATCGCCTTTTTCGCCGCCGCGCTGCTGGCCTTAGGAGCTTACTGCGCCACGGCCCAGGCGGATACGCTGGCCGATATCAAATCCAGCGGCAAAATGACCGTCGGTATCGATCCCACCTTTCCCCCCTACGAATACACCAACGACCAAGGCGAGGTGGTCGGCTACAGCGCCGCCATTATGCAGTCGGTAGCCAAAGAACTGGGGGTGAAACTGGAGTTTCAGAAAACCGCCTTCAGCGGCATTATTCCCGGGCTGATCTCCGGCGCCTTCAACACCGAAGGTTCCTCCCTTAACGTCACCGCCGAGCGGGCGAAGAAGGTGCTGTTTACCGTGCCCTTCAGTAAAACCGTCAACGGTATCCTGGTACGCCAAGCCGACGCGGGCCATTTCAGCGCTAAGCCATTGAAAGTGGAAGACCTGGCGGGGCTGCGCGGCGCGGCAAAAAGCGCCAGCGTGCCGGAACAACTGCTGAAAACCTTTAATGACCAACTGGCAGGCAAAGGCCTTAAACCTATCATCATCATCAGCGTAGATACGCTGGACCAGACCGTCAGCACCCTGATGACCAAACGCGCCGACTTTGTGATTGACGATATCGCCGTGCTGGCGCCTGTCGCGAAAAAATATCCCGGCAAGGTGGCGCAGGTGGGCGAGATAGGCCCATCGCAGTGGATGGCGTGGGCCACCCGCAAAGAGGACGCCACGCTGAACAAGGTTATCAGCGACCGTATCCTGGCGATGCAGAAAACCGGCGAACTGGCACGGCTGCAAACCCAATACCTGGGCACCACCTTTACGGTGCCGGCCGATAATTTCATTCCGCAGGAGTAAGGCATGTGTCAGCAACAGGTCCATGTCCCCGCCGGGCACGGCCGGGCATTCACCGTCCGTAAAGGGCAATATCTCACCATTATCGACAGCGAGGGGCAGCAGGCGGCGGATTTTGTGGCGGTAAACGCGGCGAATGCCGCCGAGAAGCTGTCGCCGGTGCATACGCGCCAACACCTGCGCTCGCTGTTCTTTAAGCCGGGCGACGCGCTTTGGTCAAGCGATAACCGCGCCATGTTGCGTATTATCGACGACAGCATCGGCATTCACGACGCCAACGTGCCCGCCTGCGACCGTACTCGGTTCAGCGTGGACTTCGGCGTCGAGGGGCATCGCAACTGCGTCGATAACCTGCTGGAAGGCATGCGCGGCTTTGGCGTTACCTACTACAGCCTGCCGGAACCGTTCAACCTGTTCCAGAATGGCCCGGTCACCGCCGACGGCCGAATGGAGGTGACCGATCCGCATAGCCGGGCGGGGGACCGCATTACCTTCCTGGCATTGTGCGATCTGGTCTGCGCCGTGTCGTCCTGTCCGCAAGACATTATTCCCGGCAACGGGCTACAGGTGACCCCCATCGATATCCTTATCTCCGATCAACCCAACGCCGGCGAGGCCTGATATGTTACTGATGAAAGAGGATGTTGCCGCCCAAAAAACCACGCGTTCGCTGGCGGAGCCGGTCATGGTGACGCCGGGCGCGGCGGGTGCTATCCGCGTAGTGCGCGGACAGTTGCTGCGCATCACCGCGCTGGGCGACGGCGCGGTCGCCTCGCTATTTGGTTTCAGCGTCGACGATCCGGGGATCTGGCTGTCGGTGCATCACACGCGCGTCTTTAGCAACAGCTATCTGCTCGGCTCGGGCATGCGTTTGGTCAATAACCGCCGCCGGCCGGTTATGGTGCTCGGCAAGGATAGCGTGCGCCGCCACGATCTGCTGCTGCCGGGCTCCACCACGGCGTGGCTGGCCGGACGCGGTTACGCCGGGCAGCAGGGCTGTATGGACGCGGTGGCCGCCGAACTGGCGCGCCTGAAGATGCCAGTGCCGAAACTGCCCGACCCCGTCAATTTATTTATGCATGTGGACCTGGAACGCAATGGCGCTATCGCGCCGCGGCCTAATGAGACACGGGCCGGCGACAGCATCACCTGCCGGGTGGTGATGGATACGCTGTTTATCGTCAGCGCCTGCTGCACAGGGATCGAGGGTAATGACCGTCCGGCGCCGCTGCGGCTATCGGCGGCGGAAGCGTTGACCGATTTTCCGGCTCAGTGAGGTAGCCATGGGGCTGGATGCTGAGGTCAGCGCCGGATTGCCGGAGCTGGCGCGGGGCCTGTGGGTCACCCTGCAACTGACGATGCTGGCGGCGCTGCTGAGCCTGGCGCTGGGCCAGTTGGGCTGCTACCTGCAGTTGCGGCGGGGCGGGGTACCGCGTTTTGCCGGCCGGCTGTATGTCAGCCTGATGCGCGGCACGCCCGCCATCGTCCAGCTGTTCGTGGTGTTTTTTACCTTGCCCAGGCTCGGGCTGGGCGGGCAACCGCTGCTGGCGGCGACGATCGCCATCGGCATGAACAGCGGCGCCTATGTGGCGGAAATCCTGCGGGTCAACCGGCGCCTGGTCACGCCAGGACAGCTGGAGGCGGCGCGCACGCTCGGGCTTGGACGCTGGCTCACCTGGTGGTATGTGGTCAATCCGCAGGTGATGCGCGCCAGCCTGCCCATGCTGGTCAACGAATTTACCCTTTTGCTGAAAACCACGCCGCTGGCGTCGGTGGTGGCGCTGACCGAGCTGACCTACGCCGGGCAGATCGTCATCGCCCGCAGCTACGAGCCGGCCCAGGTGCTGCTGCTGGTGGCGCTCGGCTATCTGCTGATTGCCCTGCCGCTGCTGCGCGCGGCGCGTTATCTCGAAGGCAAAGGGAGACCGGTATAATGGACTGGCATGCCATTGCCTCGTCGGCTCCCGCGCTGTGGGCGGGGATGCAAATCACGCTGTTGCTGAGTCTTATCGCCGCATGGTGCGCGGGGCTTGCCGGCGCGCTGCTGGCGTGGTGTCTGCTGCGCGCGCCGCCTTTCTGGCAGCCGCTGCTGCGCGCCTATCGCGCGCTGACCCTCGGCCTGCCGCTGCTGGTGGTGATTTATCTGCTGTATTTTGTGCTGCCTGAATATGGCATCACGTTCTCGTCGCCCACCGTGGGCGTGCTGGCGCTGACGCTCTATTACGCTCCCTATGTCGCGCAGGTGATCCTGGCCGCGATGGCGGCCCTGCCGCGCGGGCAGTGGGAAGCCACGCGGGTGCTGGGTTTAAGCCGGACCCGCGCCCTGGTGGACGTGGTGCTGCCGCAAACCCTGCCGCAGATGCTGTCGCCGCTGACGGGCCTGCTGATTGGCCTGATCAAGGACTCGGCGCTGCTGTCGATTGTCTCGGTGCGGGAATTTATGTACGCCGCCAAGCAGGCCATCTCGGCCACCTACGCCCCGCTGGAAATCTATCTGGCGGTGGCGCTGTGTTATTGGCTGCTTAACAATGTTATCGACATTCTGGCCCGGCGGGTGGAGCGGCGCATGACGCGCTATAGCCGCCGTACGGCGAATTAACCTGGAGAAGACCAATGGAAGCACAATTTACCTGCCGCGATGAGCGGCTGATCCCCGCCCGCCACGGCAAGGCGATCCGCCTGGCCGCGGGTGAAGCGGTGCAGTTGATTAACCTGCACGGCACCCAGGTGGCGGACTGCTGGGCTTATAACGCCCGCGACGTGGGCGAGTACATGTGCATGGAGGCGACGCGGGTCTGGAACCAGCGCCTGAATCCGGTGGTGGGCGACAGTTTTATCACCAATCAGCGCCATCCGATCCTGACCCTGGTGGCGGATACCTCCCCGGGCGTGCACGACACCTTTATGGCGGCCTGCGACGCCCGCCGCTATGAGCTGCTGGGCTGCACGGAGCCGCATCGCAACTGCCACGATAACCTGCATCAAGGACTGGCGGAACTGGGCGTTGCCCTGCCGCACGGCAATCTCGCCTCGTTTAATGTGTTTATGAACATCCGCGTGCAGCCGGACGGCATCACGCTCAGCACGCTGCCGACGGTGACGCGTCCGGGGGATTACATTATCCTGCGCGCCGAAATGGACTGCTACGTGGCGTTTTCCGCCTGTCCACAGGACATCGTCAGCATCCAGGGGCAGGGCGATAACACGCCGCGCGACATGCTGTTGCGTATTCTCACCGGCGATTTTCCCGGCGGGGAGGTGAAAGGGCCATGGATACCGGAGACGGCGGCGCCGAGCACCCGGTAATACGCGTGGCGTGGCTTGGCCCCGGCCGCGTCGCTGGCGGCACGGCACGATAGGCGGGCGTTAGCTGGCCGCCTTCAGCGGGAACCCGCCGCGGGTTTCCTGGTGCATTAAATTGAGCAATAAACGCATAAAACGCTGGCCGCTGGGGGGCAGGGGATGCCCCCGCAGCGACAGCAGCGAAAACGTCACTTCATAGGCGAACGTTTGCGCATCCGCGACTTCAACAAAACAATAGAACTGGGACAGCGTCTGCACGTAATGGGTCGGCAACAGTCCCACATAACCGCCGGCGGCAATCAGGGTGGCGACCGCCTCCAGTCCCGAGGCAACGGCCTTGCGTTTCATATTAAGCCGCTGGCTTAACCGGGAACTGTAGGGATCGCGATCGCGGGTGACCAGGACATAATTCTGGTCAATCAAATCCGCCATCCCGGGCGACGGCTGGCCGAAGGGGATGGCCACGTAGAGGCGGAACGCCTCGTTGAACAATGGCACGCTTTGCAACTGCCGGTTGGTCTCCGGCATGCCGCTGATGCCAATATGCAATTGCCGGTCAAGCATGTGCGTGAGCAGCGAATCATGCTGATGGATGGACAGATGCACGGTGACGTCCGGCGCGATGGAGCGGAATGCCGCCAGCGCCTCGGACACCTTGGAGCCGGAATTGGACAGGCAGTTATCGGCGATGCCGATAGTCAAATCGCCCGCCAGGATATTACGCGCGTCGTTCAGATCGTCACGTATTTTTTTCAGCGTATCGTCCGCCAGGCTGGATGCCCTTAAGACACTTTCACCGAATAGCGTCAGTTGAAAACCGGCCGGCCCGCGAAAGCAGAGTTTTTCACCCAGCCTGGCCTCCAGGTTCTGGAGATGGCGACTGATGGTGGACCGCTCGATGTTCAGCGCCTCCTCGGCCGCGGTCAGACCTCCGGCCTCGGCGACCATGCGGAAGATGCGCAGCAGTTTAAGATCGGCCTCCGTCAGAGGCGGCACGGGTTTAAGATTTTTGGCGGATTGATTCATGTTTCGCTGCCTAACGTCGGGGCTACATCGGAAGGCGCGCTTAACGCGCGCCCTGAGAGCGGTCAGAGTGGGTCAAACGGACCCTGCAACAAAAACGTGCGCAAAAAAACGACGCGCAAAATACAACATGCAAAAGACAATATGCAAAAGACAATATGCAAGATAAATGCCATGCCGGGAGACGGCGGTGATGCGTCACCGCCGGCCACGGCTGCTCTTTATCTGAGCAGGCATGCCCCATCCTGGGGCTCGGGAGCGGGCCGGATGCATGTTGCCGGCGAAAAGGGTGTACGCCATACACGCATAGGTTCACCGGCGGTTACCAAGCGCGGCCGGCAACCGATCTATACTCCCAAGCGTTACCCATCCTTCAGGAGCAGCACATGTCGCAACCCCTTACCGTTCCGCCCTCCCACGGCCCCCAGGGCTTCCTGCGATCGCCGGTGTCCACCGATCTCGACCACCTGGACGCGCATATCGCCATTATCGGCCTGCCCTACGGCAATGCCTACGCCCCTCATGCCATCAGCAACGATCAGATCCATGCCCCCGACGCAGTGCGCGCCGTAAGCGACACCGTCAGCAAGGGCAAGGATCAGTATGATTTCGACGTCGGCGGCCCGATCCTGGATAACCGGCCGATCAAGCTGGTGGACGTGGGCAATGTGCTGGCGGATCCCGCCGATCTCAGCAGCCATACCCCGCGCGCCGAGCAGGCGATCCGTAAAATCCTCGCGGCCGGCGCCATGCCCATTACTCTGGGCGGCGACCACGGCATCCCCATTCCCATCCTGGCGGCGTTCGAGGGCCGGGGGCCGATTACCCTGATTCAGATCGATGCGCATATCGACTGGCGCAATGAGGTGAACGGCGTACGCAACGGTCTTTCCAGCCCCATCCGCCGCGCGTCAGAAATGGCCCATATCGGCGAAATCTTCCAGATCGGCATTCGCGCCCAGGGCAGCGCCCGCACCGAGGAAGTGGACGCGGCGCTGGCCTATGGCGCGCATATCATTCCCGCCTTCGAGGTCCACGACGCGGGCATCGACGCCGTTATCGACCGCATCCCCGACGGCGGTCAATTCTATATCACCATCGATGCGGACGGCCTGGATCCTACGGTGATGCCCGCGGTGGAAACCCCGGCGCCGGGCGGCCTCACCTTTCATCAGGTGCGCCGCCTGATCCATGCCCTGGTACGCAAGGGCAGAGTGGTGGGCATGGATATCGTCGAAATTACCCCCGCCAAAGATGTGAATCATATCAGCTGTATTACCGCCGCGCGCCTGATGGTGAATGTGATCGGCGCGGCGGTGCGGGCGGATTATTTTGTCACGGCGCAGTCTTGACGCCACCTTACCGGTCCTCAATGGGAGTTAATCATGCGTAAAACCCGTCACCTGTTTATTGTCCGGCTGGTACTGCTGTGCGCCGGCCTTGGGCTGCTTGCCGGCCAGGCCTCGGCTGAAACCGCGCTGGAAAAAATCAAACGCACCGGCACCGTTACCGTCGGCACCGAGGCGGCGTTTCCCCCCTTCGAGTTTGTGCAGGATGGCAAAATCGTCGGCTATGGGTCGGATATCCTGGTGGAAGTGGCCAAGACGCTGGGGGTGAAGGTAAAACAGCTGGATCTGCCCTGGCAGGGCATTTTGCCGGGGCTGCTGGCCGGTAAGTTTGATTTCGTCGCCACCACGGTGGGAATTAACGAAGAGCGCGCCAAGCGTTATGCCTACACCCTGCCCATTGCCAACGGCGCGCCGTATCTGCTCAAGCGCAAGGGTGACGCATTGGCCAAGCTGGCCGATCTTAACGGCAAGGTGGTGGCAACCCAGCTGGCGTCGTCCACCGAACCCGTGGCGCGCGCCCTGGACGCCAAACTGAAGGCCGACGGCGGCGCGGGGTATAAGCAGCTCAAGCTGTTTACCGATTTCCAGGGAGCGTATATGGCGCTGGCCAACGGCGAGGTGGACGCGGTGGTGCAATCGTTGCCGAGCCTGGCGGTATTGGTAAAACAGCGGCCGGATACCTTTGCGCTGATGACGGCGATTCCCAACCAGGGCGGCTATGACTACCTGGCCTGGGTCACCCGTCCGGAAGATAAGGATTTGCGCGATGCTATCTCCGGCGTTATCCGCAGCATGCGTGATGACGGGCGCCTGGCGACACTTCAGCAAAAATGGTTCGGTTTTACCATGGACATCCCGGATAGCGGCTATCTTCCCCCCGGCGCGCAATAATTTTCATTAAACCGAACGCGGAGACCCGGCGATGAAATTCAGTTGGCAAACATTATTTTCCAGTTTCCCGCCTTTACTGGAGGCGGCATGGGTCAACCTTAGCCTGGCCGTGATTATTTTTTTGCTGGTGCTGGCTTTCTCAACCGGGTTTACCCTGTTGCGGGCGAAAAAAATCGTCTGGCTGGGGAGGGCGTCCGCGGTGCTGATAAGCTTTGTGCGCGGCACGCCGCTGCTGATCCAGATTTTTATTTGTTATTACGTATTGCCGGCTCTGGGGTTGGACCTCAGCCCCGAGGCGGCGGGCATAATCGCCATTACCCTCAACAGTACCGTATTCCTGGCCGAAGCCATGCGCGGCGGCCTTGCCACCCTCGATCCGGGGCATATCGAAGCCGCCGCGGCGCTCGGCCTGCCCCCACGCGCCATATGGCAATGCGTGGTATTACCGCAGCTGTTCCGGCGGATGATTCCGGTCATTGTCAACGAAGCCACGATTATCGTCAAAGGCACCGCCTTGCTATCGGTCATTACCGTGGTGGACGTGCTGCGCACCGCGCAGCAAATTGCCGGCGGTAATTACCGGCCGTTTGAAACGCTGCTTGGCGCGGCGCTGATTTTTCTGGCGATCAATCTGGCGTTCAGCGCCATCGGCAGCTACCTGGAGGCCAGGGCAGCGGACGCCCGGGTATGACGTATGCATATTGATTTCACCGTGCTTTACCCCTACTGGCCGCTATTATTGCAGGGCGCCGGCCTGACACTGAAAATCACGCTGATAGCCTTTGCCATCGGCTACCTGCTGGGCATGGCGGTGGCGCTACTCGGCCTGGTGCCGCTGCGGGTGGTGGCCGCGCCGATCGGTCTCTATATCGCCTGCCTGCGCAGCGCGCCGTTTATTATTTTTCTGTTCGTGGTGTATTACGGGTTGCCCTATACCGGCCTGCGCCTGCCGGCCGAGGTGGTGGGCACCCTGGCGCTGGCGCTCTATGCCAGCGCCTACTACGGCGAGATCCTGCGCGCCGGCATCCAGGCTCTGCCGCGCGGCCAGTTTGAGTCCGCCCGGGCGATAGGCATGTCGCCCGCGCAGGCCATGCGCCATATTATCGCGCCGCAGGTCCTGCGCGCGGTGGTGCCGCCCACCACCAATATGACGCTGACCATGATGAAGGAGTCGGCGGTGCTCAGTTCCATCACCGTGCCGGAACTCACCTATCAAGGCCTGGTGGTGCAGGGCGCCACCTTCGCGCCGTTCGAGGTGTTTATCGCCATTACCATCCTGTACTGGCTTATCGCCGCGCTTGTCGCCGAGATTGCCCGCCGCGTGGAGCTGGGCGGCGGGCAACCCAGCCGCCATGCTATCCAGCGCAGCGCCATTGCCCGGCGTTACCTCTCCCTTGACTGGCGGAACATGCCATGAATAATCCGCCCGCTCTGCGCGTCACCGCTGTCAGCAAACGCTTTCGCCAGGTCTGCGCCGTTAATCAGGTGTATCTGGATATTGCCCCGGGTGAAATTGTGGCGCTGATTGGCCCCAGCGGCTGTGGCAAAAGCACGCTGCTGCGCTGCGTGACCTGGCTGGAAACGCCGGATGAAGGTTTTATCGAGATCAACGGCGCCCCTTTCGGCCGGCGGCGGGAAGGGGAAATCATCCGCCACCAGTCCCGGCGCCAGATCGATATGTTGCGCCCCCGGCTGGGGATGGTATTCCAGCAGTTCAATTTGTGGCCGCACCTCACCGTACGCGAAAACATCGTCACGCCGCAACGGGTGGTATTGGGCCGCGGCGGTGAACAAGCCCACGCGCGCGCGGAACGGCAAATGGCGCAGTTTGCGCTGTCCCAGGTAGCCGACCGCTATCCCTGGCAGCTCTCCGGCGGGCAGAAGCAGCGCGCCGCGATTGCCCGGGCGCTGGTGATGGACCCGGCGGTGATGCTGTTCGACGAGCCCACCTCGGCGCTTGACCCGGAGCTGGTGGGCGAGGTGCAGACGCTGCTGCGCTCGCTGGCGCAGGGCGGCATGGCCATGCTGATTGTCACCCACGATATCCGTTTTGCGGTGAACGTTGCCGGACGTCTCGCGTTTATGTGCGAGGGCGGCATTGTCGAGGAAGGGCCGGTGTCACAGCTGGTCGGTTCCCCGCGCGATCCCCGCCTGCGGCAGTTTCTGACCCTGACCTATGCGTCGGGGCGCGATAATCCCTCTACCCAGGAGTAACATCATGTCCCGAGTCAACCGGCCGTTTGTCGGCATTCCTTCGTTTTTACGCGCCAGGATTGCGCCTGATATCACCCAACTGGACGCGGCCATCGCCATATTGGGCATTCCCTTCGATGAGGGCTCGCCCTTTATGCCCGGCACCCGTATGGCGCCGCGCTCCCTACGCGAGCACTCGCTGCGTTTTTGCAGCGAGCATCGCGGTTATTATTCCCCGGAGGCAAAGCGGGAATTCCTCGGCGAGGAGGTCCGCGGCGGGCTGATCGTGGACGCCGGCGATGTGGATATCCATCCCACCAATGTTGAAAAAACCTTTGAGCTTATCACCGACGCGGTTAAGCACATCCTGGACGGCGGCGCGCTGCCGGTGATCCTGGGCGGTGACCATTCGATTACCTACCCGGTGTTCCGTGCGTTTGACGGCGATATCCACGTACTGCATTTTGATGCCCATACGGATTACGGCACGCTGGAGCAGGATATGCAATACACCAACGGCCACGCTTTCCGCCATGTGGTGGAGCGGGCCAAGGTCAGCAGCCTGACGCAGATTGGCATTCGCAGCCTGCGCCACAGCGCGGAAATCGTTGAGCAGGTGATTGAGGGGGGAAACCGGGTGATACCGATGGGCGAGTTCCGGCGCATCGGGCCGCAGGGTATCGGCGCGCTGCTGCCGGAAAACGCCAGGGTGTATGTCAGCATCGACGTGGATGTGCTGGATATGTCGCTGGTGCCGGGCTGCGTCTCGGCGGAGCCGGACGGCATGACCTACGCCGAATTGCGCGACAGCCTGAAGACGATAGCCGAACGCTATCAGGTGGTGGGTTTTGATTTTGTCGAGGTCAACCCGCTGCTGGATGTCGGCTCCGGCGTGACGTCTTACCTGGGCGCGCACGTGGTAATCGAGTTCCTTGGCAATATCTGCGACCAGCCGCGCTGGCGCGAGTCGCTGCGCGCGCGGGAAGGCGCGGCGGAATAATAGATTGCCGGCGGGATATCAGCGCGCCGGCCTCCCTTTTTCAGCCGAACGTTGTTAATCTGGGGCAATCCCGTGACGACGGTCACGGCCGTTCATCTTTTACAAGGCGAAGACATGTCACTGTCAGACGATGGCGCTCTGCCGCCCGGCCCCGATGATGCGCCGCTGATGCAGTCCGGCGTGCGCGATCTGCGTTTTTCCGCCATCCGCGAGGTGGCCAACGCCGCTATTGGCCGCGAGGATATCCTGCCGTTCTGGTTTGGCGAACCGGATCGCAGCACGCCGGAGTTTATCTGCGCCGCCGCGCAGGCGTCGCTGGCGGCGGGGGAGACGTTTTATACCCCCAACCTGGGCGAGCCGGCGCTGCGCGAGGCGCTGGCGCGTTATCTGTCGTCCTGGCACCGGCCGGTAGACGAAAACCGCATTGCCGTGACCAATTCCGGCGTGTCGGCGCTGATGCTGACGGCGCAGGCGCTTTACCGTCCCGGCGACCGGGTGGTGGTGGTGACGCCGGTGTGGCCGAACCTGGTGGAAATTCCGAAAATTCTCGGCGCGCGGGTGGCGGAAGTGCCGCTGCGGCTGCTGCGTGAACCGCAAAACGTCTCCCGCTGGCACCTGGATATGGAGACGCTGCTTGCCGCCCTGACGCCGGGCACGCGGGCGCTGGTGATTAACTCGCCGAATAATCCCAGCGGCTGGGTAATGTCGGCGGCGCAGCAGGCGATGGTGCTGGCGCATTGCCGCCGGCACGGTATCTGGATTGTCTCCGACGAGGTCTACGGCCGCATAGTGTTTGACATGCCCGCAAACCGCTGTGCGCCGTCGTTTCTTGATATTGCCGATGCGCGGGATCGACTGATCGTGATTAACAGCTTTTCCAAAAGTTGGATGATGACCGGCTGGCGGTTGGGATGGATGGTGGTGCCCGATACGCTGATCGAGGATATGGGTAAATTAATCGAATATAACAGCAGCTGCGCGCCGGCATTCGTGCAAAAGGCGGGCTTGGCGGCGGTCAGCCAGGGGGAGGCGGCGCTGCGCGACACCCTGTCCCGATTCCAGGCCTCGCGGGATTTTCTCTACCGCGAACTGAGCGCCTTTGCGCAGATAGAAACGCCCTTGCCCCAGGGCGCCATGTATCTTTTTTTCCGTGTGGCGGGGCTGCGGGACAGCCTGGCGCTGTGCAAGGCGCTGGTGGCCGACGCCGGGCTGGGGTTGGCGCCGGGCAGTGCGTTCGGCCCGGCGGGCGAGGGCTGTATCCGCTGGTGTTTCGCCAGTTCGCAGGACAGGCTAGCACAGGGGGTGGCAAGGCTGCGCGCGTTCCTGGCCACGGGCTTGGCAAAGCAACCACGCTGAGTGGCGCGGCATCCTGCCTCCCGGCGGAGCCAGGGTTTGCCCCTCATGTCGCCAACCGCGAGGGGTAAAGCGGCCGATGCCGGCCCCGGCAATGTCCTCGTCCTGCCGACGGCGTCAGGCGTCTAAGATAATTAGCGCTGGGCGGCGGGTTACCCCGTTCATCCGCCGAGATCGGACATTCAGCCCAAATGCGTATGCCGCTCCGGCGCCGGCCCGGTGTCCATTGCCGCAATGCCTTGCACAATGCCGCAGCCATCCACCCGCTGTTCCCGCTGGCAGCGCCGGCGCAGGTCGGTAAGCTGCCCCTTAAGCTGGGTAAGCTCTGCGATGCGCGCCTCCACGTGGGCGATATGCTCCTCAAGCAGATGGTTGACCGCGCCGCATCCGGCATCGGGCTTTTCAACCAGATCCAGCAACTGGCGAATTTCCCCGTGGGTCATATCCAGCACGCGGCAGTGGCGGATAAACCGCAGGCGCTCCACGTGCTGCGGCGTATAGCTGCGGTAATTGGCCGCGGTGCGCAGGGGGGCGGGCAGCAAACCCTGTTTTTCATAAAAACGCACGGTTTCCACCGTGCAATGCGCCGTTAACGCGACTTCACCGATTTTCATCACGGGCTCCTTTATTATATGGCTTGACTCTATAGTAGCTTCAGGGTGTGCAATACGCCATAACGGATGCTAACAGGAGCACAACATGGCTTTTCAGCGCATGACCCCCATCACCACCCCCCGCGACTGCTGTCGCGCCCGTGTTTCAGGGCCATTAGGCCAGGATAACCCGCCTCAGCCCTGCTGCCGGACGGATGCGGCGCACTCCGCCACCGCCGGCGCGGCCAGTCCGGGCGCGGCCGGCTTTCCCGCCGGCAGCCTGATCAGCCGCCTGTATATCGCCCAGATGGATTGCCCGACGGAAGAGGGCATGATCCGCAAGGCGCTGGGCGGTATGCCCGGCGTGCAGGGCATGGAGTTCAACCTGATGCGGCAGGTGCTGACCGTCGCTCATAGCGAAGGCACCCTGCCCGCCGTCGAGGCGGCGATCCGCGCGCTGGGCATGGACAGCAGCCCGGTGGTGGACGCTCGGCCGCCGGAGACGCCGGCGGCTAAACCCTGGTGGCCGCTGGCGCTGGCGGGCGCGGCGGCGCTGGGCGCGGAAGCGTGCCACTGGGCGGGATGGCCCCAATGGGCGGGGGCGGTATTGGCGCTGGCGGCCATTGCCGTCTGCGGCCTGGAAACTTACCGGAAAGGCTGGATTGCGCTGCGCCACGGCAATCTGAATATCAATACGCTGATGAGTATCGCCGTCACGGGGGCGATGTTGATTGGCCAATGGCCGGAAGCGGCCATGGTGATGGTGCTGTTTACCCTGGCCGAGCTTATCGAGGCCAAATCCCTGGACCGGGCGCGCAACGCCATCCGTGGACTGGTGCAGCTCAGCCCTGAACTGGCGACGGTGCGGCTGCCGGACGGCGGCTGGGTCGATGTGGCCGCCGGGGATATTGCGCCGGGCCGGATCGTGCGGGTAAAACCCGGCGAGCGCATCGCTCTCGACGGCGTGATCACGGACGGCACCTCAAGCGTGGATCAGGCGCCCATTACCGGTGAGAGCCTGCCGGTGGAAAAAACCGCCGGCGATACGGTGTTCGCCGGCACGATTAACGGATCGGGCGCGTTTGAGTTCCGGGTGACGGCCGCCGCCACCCAATCCACCCTGGCGCGCATTATCCATGCGGTCGAGGAAGCGCAGGGCGCGCGCGCGCCCACCGCGCGCTTTATCGACCGGTTCGCCCGGATCTATACGCCGGCGGTGTTTGTCCTCGCCCTGGCCATCGCCCTGGGAGCGCCGCTGTTGTTCGGCGGCGGGTGGTACGAATGGGCCTACCGGGCGCTGGTGATGCTGGTTATCGCCTGCCCGTGCGCCCTGGTGATCTCGACGCCGGTGACCATCGTCAGCGGCCTGGGCGCGGCCGCCCGCCACGGTATTCTGATCAAGGGCGGCGTCTATCTTGAGGAAGGCCACAAGCTCGCCTGGCTGGCGCTGGACAAGACGGGCACCATTACCCATGGCAAACCGGCGCTGACCGATACCGTGCCGCTGGCGCAGGGGGAGGGGCGGGACCCGGTGCTTATCGCCGCCGCCATCGCCTCCCGCTCCGATCACCCGGTCTCCCGCGCCGTGGCGACGGCGAACCGGCGCAATGACGCGCCGCCGCCGGACGTCGCCGATTTCGGCGCGCTGCCGGGACGCGGCGTGCGCGGCACGGTGGACGGCGTACAGTACCAGCTTGGCAACCATCGGTTGATTCATGAACTGGGGGTGTGTACGCCCGAGCTGGAGGCGCGGCTTGGCGCGCTTGAGGCGCAGGGCAAGACCGTTATCATGCTCAGCGACGGCGAACGGGTACTGGTGTTGTTCGCGGTGGCGGATACCGTAAAGGAAAGCAGCCGCGCCGCCATCAAGGCGCTGCAGGCCCTGGGCATCAAAACCGTGATGCTGACCGGCGATAACGCCCATACCGCCCGCGCCATCGCCAGCCAGGTCGGCATCGACGAGGCCCTGGGCGATCAACTGCCGGAGGACAAGCTGCGCGCGGTGGAGGAGTACGCGCGCCAGGGCAAGGTCGGCATGGTGGGCGACGGCATCAACGATGCCCCCGCCCTGGCCAGGGCCGATATCGGTTTTGCCATGGGGGCGGCGGGCACGGATACCGCCATTGAAACCGCCGATGTGGCGCTGATGGATGACGATTTGAATAAAATCGTGCGCTTCGTGCGCCTGTCGCGCACCACGCGCCGGGTGCTGGTGCAGAATATTACGCTGGCCCTGGGCATCAAGGCCGCCTTCCTGATCCTGGCCATGCTGGGCATGGCCACCATGTGGATGGCGGTGTTCGCCGATATGGGGGCCAGCCTGCTGGTGGTGGCGAACGGACTGCGCCTGACGCGCCAGTAGCGCCGGCGGCCGTTTTCCGCCGTTCGGGCGCAGCGCGGTCATTCCTGCCGCGCCTGGACCTCCGGCGCGGCGCGATCGAACAGTCCGTTTTTCAGGATGTCCTCGGCATAGAGAAAACCGATGCCCATCACCTGCTGTTGCCGGCTCAATCCGCCCACCAAAATCTGTGTCGCGTTGTCTATGGCGGTCTCGGCGTGATCGAAGGGATTATAGCGGGTTTGCTCATGGATGATCGCCAGCCAGTCGGCGCCGAATTGACAACTGCGGCCGTAGAGATAAATACGGTTGATATTCAGGATATTGAGGAAATTATACAGGCTCAGCCCGATCGCCCGCGCCGCGTTCTGCACCAGCAGGCGCACCGACGGGTTGCCGGCGTGGAATTGACTCAGCAGCCAGGCGGTGGTGATCTGCTGGTTTTCCAGGTCGTTGTCCGGGGTCATTTTTAACTGCATCCTGACCTTTTTCTTCAGGGAAGAGAGCGAGGCGATGGTCTCCAGGCAACCGTAGCGCCCGCACGAGCAGGCCGCCCCGTCGGGATCGATAATGGTATGGCCGATCTGGCCGCTGCCGAACAGCGTACCGCGATAGATGTCACGATCGATAACGAAGGATGAGCCGATGCCGTAATCGACGTTGATAACGCAAAAATCACCGGCGTTAGCCCGGTTCTGCCATTTCTCCGCCAGCGCCAGCATCACGCAATCATTGTCCATCAACAGCCGGGTAGCCAGTTTCTCTTCCAGCAGATAACGCAGTTCAACGGGCTCGTGCCACAACGCCTGGGGCATTCTTTCCGACACGCCGGTGCGCGGATTGACCTGGCCGTGGATGGACAGCGCAATGCGCAGCGGCGTCTGTGGATCATGCTGGCGATATCCATGGTACTGCCGCTCGATTTCCTGCGCCAATTGCCCGGGCGTGGCAATCCGCGCCGGCTGCTGCCGCAGGGGCTGCAGCGGCCGGACCAGACCATCCACCAGGACGCTTTCAATCAAAAAAGGCGAGATATTCAGGCACAGGATATTGCCCCGGGTGGCGATCTGGAAGCTGCCGCTGTTGTTGCCGCGCTTGTGCAAATTGCGTGCTGAACGGCACAAATAACCCTCCGCAAGCAATTCATCCAGAATATTGCTCACCGCCTGGATGCTCAATTGACTTAATCGTGCCAGCGTAGACTTGCTGGCGATTTTTTCGCGGTATAAGTGGCTGATTATTACTGCTTTATTATGACCGCGCATCATATGGCTGTTCATGCCGCAGAGGTTCATTCACTCAACTCACTTAACTGTATTGCGTGACCGCTTGACGAATATTGACCACAAACTGTCCTTTATACTGCCTCCTCTGATTTGTTTAATCAAAACTTTAATTGAGGCGGCTATGACAGGTACAGTGAAGATGTGGCGGGAAAGCGTGTCGATTCCCACTTACCTGACCGGTGGGCAGGATACGCATCCGATGTTTCTGGAACATCGGGTGTACCAGGGATCGTCCGGCGCGGTCTATCCCTACGGCGTAACGGATACCCTGACCGGGGAAAAAGCGCCGCGGGAATATCAGGCGCTGTGGCTGGAAAACGATTATCTGCGGGTCATGCTGTTGCCGGAACTGGGGGGGCGTATCCAGCGCGCCTACGACAAGATCAAACAGCGCGATTTTGTTTATCACAACGAGGTGATTAAGCCCGCCCTGGTGGGCCTGCTCGGGCCGTGGATATCCGGCGGCATCGAATTCAACTGGCCGCAGCATCACCGGCCGACCACCTATATGCCGGTGGATTACCGGCTGCAACAGCACGAGGACGGCGCATGCACGGTCTGGCTGGGCGAGCTGGAGCCTATGCGCGGCCTGCAGGTCATGACCGGGTTTACCCTGTATCCGGATCGGGCGTTAATCGAAATTTCGGCCAGGATCTTCAACGGCAACGATACGCCCCGTCATTTTTTATGGTGGGCGAATCCGGCGGTAAAAGGCGGCGACGATCACCAAAGCATCTTTCCGCCCGATGTCACCGCGGTATTTGATCACGGCAAACGCGATGTATCCACGTTTCCCATCGCCACCGGCACCTACTATAAAGTCGATTATTCCGCCGGGGTGGATATTTCCCGTTATAAGAATATCCCGGTGCCCACCTCGTATATGGCCTATAAGTCGGACTACGATTTTGTCGGCGCTTACAGCCATGATGAGCAGGGCGGCTTACTGCATATTGCCGATCATCATGTGTCGCCCGGGAAAAAACAGTGGACCTGGGGCAACGGCGAGTTCGGCCGCGCCTGGGACGCTAACTTGACCGACGCCAATGGCCCCTATATTGAATTGATGACCGGGGTATTTACCGATAACCAGCCGGATTTCAGCTGGCTGGATGCCGGGGAAGAAAAGCGCTTTGTGCAGAATTTCCTCCCTTACAATACCCTGGGCACGCTGCAAAACGCCAATACCACCGCCGCCCTGAAACTCGAAAGAACCGCGGCGGGATTGATATGGGGGCTCTACGCGGTGGCGATACTGCATGGGTATCGTTTGGTTATCCGCGACCAGCGCCTGCCTGCGCCGCTACTGGATATCACGGTGGACCTGACCCCCACCCAGGCGTTACAGGAAGAATTAGCGGGCGATTTTTCCGGCCGGTTGTCCATCGAACTCAGGGATACGCAGAATAACGTGGTCCTCAGCTACCTTGAGCACCAGCCCACGGACGCGCCTTTGCCGGCCCCGGCCCAGCCTCCGCGCCCGCCCGCCGATATCGACAGCGCCGACGAAGCCTGGTTTATCGGCCAGCACCTGGAACAATATAACCATGCCGGACAGGGCGCGGACGAGTATTACCGGCGAGGGCTGGCCCTGGACGCCGGCGACTACCGTTGCAACCTGGCGCTGGCGATAAAAGAGTATAACCGTGCCGGCTATGAGCAGGCGATCGCCTATGCCGATGCCGCTTTAGCCCGTAGCCATCGCCTGAATAAAAATCCGCAGGACGGCGGCGCCAGCCTGATACGCGCCTGTGCCTGGGAACGCCTGCGGCAATGGGATCGCGCCTATGAAGATTTTTATCGCGCGACCTGGAGCGGCAACGGCAAGGAAGGGGGCTTTTTCGGTTTGGCGCGCATCGCCGCCCGCCGCCGGCAGTGGCGGGACGCGTTAGCCTTTGCCGACCAGAGCCTGCTGAACAACGGCGCCAATTATCCGCTGCTGGCGCTGAGGGCCGTCCTGCTGCAACGCACCGGCCGGCCGGCTGAAAGCCTGGCGTATATTGAACGGCAACTGCAGGTCTATCCCCTGCATTATGTGCTGTTTGCCCTGCGTTATCTGTTTGATAACCAGGAAGCATCGCTTGCCGAGCTGCGCCGGGTCACCGGCGATCGGGGCGTTAACGCCCTGGGCATCGCCACTACCCTGCTATCGTTCGGCCTGCGTGACGAGGCCCTCGCCATCCTGACGCTGCTCGACAGCCGGGAAACCCTGCCGCTGTATTTACGCGCCGTCCTGGCAAAAGGGACGCTTTCGCCAGGGCAATACCTGGCGTTACTGCAGCAGGCGCGGGATAACTTCGGCCGCTTGGTGCGGTTCCCCAACCAACTGGCGGAAGTGGCGATGCTGGAACAACTGCCTGAGTGCTATTTCGCCCAGTATCTGCTGGGGTGCTTCCATTACAGCAAACGCAACTACCCGCGGGCGGTGGACTGCTGGCGGCGCAGTCTTGCGCTGCAGCCCGCTTTTGCCGGCGTCTGGCGCGACCTGGGGGTTTTCTATTTCAATAAGCAACAGGATCGCCGGCTGGCCGCCCGCCATCTGGAACAGGCGTTCACCCTGGCCCCCACCGACGCGCGCCTGCTGTTTGAAGGGGATTGCCTGCGCAGGTTATGCGGGGTCAAACCGGCGGAACGCCTGGCCAAACTGACGGCGCATATGCCTGTGGTCCTCCGGCGCGACGACCTGATTGCCGAGCTGCTGAGTTTATATAATCAGCTCGGGCAACCGGAAAAAGCGCTGTCGGTGCTGTTGTCCCATGTCTTCCACCCCTGGGAAGGCGGCGAGGGCAAAGTGACCGCCCAATACCTGATCGCGCAGCTTCGCCAGGCCCATGGCGCGCTTGCGGCGGGTAAGCCGCATACCGCGTCGTTAAGCCTGCAGGCGGCGCTGCGCTATCCGCCGAACCTGGGGGAAGGGCGGCTGGTGGGGCAAACCGACAACGATATTTACTTCTGGCTGGGCATTTGCGCGCAGCGCCTGGGGGACGACGTACAGGCGCGGGCGCATTTTCAACGGGCGGCACGGGGCAACGGCGAGGTCAATGAAAGCCGTTATTACAACGATCAGCCGGTGGATTATGTGTTCTACCAGGGCGCGGCGCTGGCGCGCCTGGGCCGCGTCCGGGAGGCGCACGACCTCTTTACCGCCCTGCGGCACTGGTCCGACGCCGCCCTCGACCGGCCGGTGGCGACGGACTTCTTTGCGGTATCCCTGCCCGATTTAGTGGTGCTGGACAATGACCCGGCACAAAACCACCGTCAGCACTGCCTGTTTGTCGGCGCCCTGGCAGCCCTCGGGCTCGGCGATACCCTGCGCTGGCAACAGCAGCTCGACGCCTTGCTCGCCTGTAATCCCAACCATGATAAGGCGCAGTTATTCGCGGTGTTGGCCCCTACGCTGACCGGCGAATTGCAGGACTGCTCACAACAAAACCAATAGGGGTGGTCTCATGAAAAGCACAAGTCCGTTGAATTTACCCTACGTCTGGGCTATCTGCCTGGTGGCCGCCTGCGGCGGTCTGCTGTTCGGTTATGATTGGGTGGTGATAGGCGGCGCCAAGCCGTTCTATGAAGCCTATTTTGGTATTACCAATCCGGCCCAGTCCGGCTGGGCGATGAGTTCCGCCCTGGCGGGCTGCGTGGCGGGCGCCATCGCCTCCGGCACCTTGTCCGAGCGCTTTGGCCGCAAGCTGCCCCTGCTGCTGGCGGCGGTGATGTTTACCCTGTCGGCCTGGGGCGCGGCGATGGCGCATAATTTCTCTTTATTCGTGGCGTTTCGCATTATCGGCGGGCTCGGCATCGGCCTGGCGTCGGCATTATCGCCGATGTATATCGCCGAAGTCAGCCCGGCGGAAAAACGCGGTATTTTTGTCGCGGTGAATCAGTTGACCATCGTTATCGGGGTGCTGGCCGCCCAATTGGTGAATCTGATGATAGCCGAGCCGGTGGCGGCGCATGCCGGCATGGCCGACATCGCCCAGTCCTGGAACGGCCAGATGGGCTGGCGCTGGATGTTCGGCTCCGGCGCGGTGCCGGCGGTGGCGTTTTTGCTGCTGCTGTTTATGGTGCCGGAGTCGCCGCGCTGGCTGGTGAAAGTGGGCCGTTTCGACCAGGCGGAAAAAGTGCTGGCCAAAATCGGCAACGCCCAATACGCCCGCACCATGCTGGCGGAGATCCGCCAGTCCATGGCCGGGGACGATACCCGCCGGGTACGGTTGCCGCAGTTGTTCTCCCGCCGGGTAAGGCCGGTGATGATCATCGGCATCGTGTTGGCGGTATTCCAGCAATGGTGCGGCATTAATGTGATCTTCAATTATGCGCAGGAAATTTTCGCCTCCGCCGGATTCGATATCAACGATACGCTCAAATCCATTGTCGCCACCGGCCTTATCAACCTGATTTTCACCCTTATCGCCCTGCCGCTGGTGGATAAGCTGGGCCGCCGCAAGCTGATGCTGCTGGGGTCGCTGGGGCTGACCATTATCTACGGTTTAATCGCCGCCGCCTACGCCATGGGCATCCTGGGCCTGCCGGTACTGTTGCTGGTATTGGTGGCCATCGCCATTTACGCGTTGACCCTGGCGCCGGTCACCTGGGTGCTGCTGTCGGAAATCTTCCCCAACCGGGTACGGGGCATGGCGATGGCGGTCGGCACCTTTTCCCTGTGGGTGGCCTGTTTCCTGTTGACCTACACCTTCCCGCTGTTAAACGCCGCGCTGGGCGCGTCGGGCAGTTTCCTGCTCTACGGCGTTATCTGCCTGGCGGGTTTTACCTTTATCTGGCGCAAGGTGCCGGAAACCAAAGGCGTCACGCTGGAGGCGCTGGAACAACGCTTCGGCGACCAGGCGGAGCTGGATTATGAACAGCATCACGCTAAGTAACGAGGCGCTCGTCTTGCGGTGCCGGGCGCAGGGCGGCGCGGTATTAAGCCTGGCCACCCGCAGCGGGATCGCGATCCTGCGCCCGGCACGGGATCCCCTGGCGCCGCCGGGGGAGTGCGCCTTATTCCCGATGCTGCCGCTGGCGAACCGGGTGGAGGGCAATGCGTTCAACTGGCGGGGGCGGACGATCACCTTTCCCCGCTCGCCCTGGGACGAACGGTTTTTTTTACATGGCGACGGCTGGCTGTCGGCCTGGACGGTGGCGGACTCTGCGCCCGACGCGGTGGCGTTTTCCCTCTCCCGCACGCTGACGGACATCTGCCGTTACCGTGCGCAGCTGAGCTATCAACTGCGGGACCATGCCCTGCTGGCCACCCTGAGCATCACCAATACCGATGCCCAGCCGTTTCCTTTCGGGCTGGGGTTTCATCCGTTTTTTTGCAAAACCCCGGCCATGACGCTGTGGTTTCAGGCGCGGGGCTACTGGCCGGAGCGCGCCCATCACCTGCCGGCGGACTGGCGGGAAGAGGTGCCCAGCGGCTGGGATTTCGCCACGCCCCGCTTGCCGGGGGCGGGCTGGATGAATAATGCCTTTTCCGGCTGGACCGGCAGGGCGGTATTGCATGATGCCGGCAGCGGCGCCACCGTTACCCTGGACAGCGCGACGGATATCCTGATGGTCTATCAGCCGCAAAACAGCGATTTTATCTGCCTGGAACCTCAAACCCATCCGGTGAACGCCCATAACCAGCCCGGCATGCCGGGACTGGCGGTGCTGGTGCCGGGCGGGACCCTGCGGCTTGCCATGCGCATCGGCTGGGCCGGGACGACGGCGCGGCGGCGGTCCTCCCCGGGCTAACCGGCGTCACGAAGGCAATCCGGGCAGCGGCGATACACTATCTTGCTAAAGGGAGTTGTTTCCCGCAGTAAAAAGCCATTAACATGCAAGCTTATGTTTGTTATGGCAGGGTTAACGATGAGTGACGCGTACGTTTCAAATGCCGAGATGGCGGCCCCATTAACCATTTATGAAGAAGATTTATCGGTTCGCATCGACGCCTTGCCGGCAACCGCCGGCCTGTGGCGGTTTATCATACTGCTGGCCCTGGGCGGTTTTTTTGAGCTGTATGATTTGTTCCAGACCGGCTATATCAGCGGCGGACTGGTGGCGGAAGGCATTTTCCATACCGGCGCGCAGGGGGTGTTCGGCGTCTCCGATCAGGCGGCGTTCGCCTCGGCCACCTTCCTCGGCTTGTTTATCGGCGCCAGCCTGCTCAGTCCGTATGCCGACAGGTATGGCCGCCGGCTGACCTTTATGTTCGCCCTGGCCTGGTACGGCCTGTTTTCGTTATGCCTGGCTTTTCAGCATCAGGCGGAGTGGATTATTTTCCTGCGTTTTATGGTGGGCGTGGGGTTGGGCATCGAACTGGTGACCATCGACACCTACCTGGCGGAATGGACCCCGGCGGGTCTGCGCACCAAGGCGTTCGCCTTTTCGTTTTTCATCCAGTTCCTGTCGGTGCCCGCGGTGGCGCTGATGTCCTGGTGGCTGGTGCCGCAGACTATTTTCGGCTTGACCGGCTGGCGTTATGTGGTCATCGCCGGGGCCGTGGCGTCGCTGGTCATCTGGCTGGTGCGCAAGAAATTGCCGGAATCGCCGCGCTGGCTGGTGCAGCAGCGGCGCTACCGCGAGGCGCGCGAGGTGATGCTGGAGATGGAAAGACGCTGCGGCATTACCGCCGCCGTTGATTTTCCCCGGCGCGACCAGGCGCCGGCGACGGCGAAAGCCGGCACCTTCAGGGACATCTGGTCCGCGCCCTATCGCGGCCGGACCCTGATGCTGTCGGTGATGAATTTTTTCCAGGCCATCGGCTTTTTCGGTTTCGGCAATTGGCTGCCGGCGCTGCTGGCGGGCCGGGGCGCCACCATTACCCACAGTCTGCTGTACGCCTTTTTTATCACCCTGGCGTATCCGCTGGGTTCCCTGTTATGCAGCCTTTACGCTGATAAAATGGAAAATAAATGGCAAATCGTTTTATCCTGCCTGGTGACCGTTATTTTCGGCGCGCTGTTCGCGGTGCAGAATAATCCGCTGCTGCTTATCATATGCGGTTTTTTTGTCACCTGGTCCAACGCCTGGCTGACCTACAGCTACCATTCCTATCAGTCGGAGGTGTTTCCCACCTTTATCCGCGCCCGCGCCGTGGGGTTTTGTTATTCCTTCAGCCGGCTGTCTACGGTGTTCAGCAGCATCATTATCGGCCTGTTGCTGCAGCATACGGGCGTGCAGGGCGTCATCGCGTTTATCGTGGTCAGCATGCTGATTGTGATGGGCGTGATTGCGGTGTTCGGCCCGAAAACGCGTGGTCTTGATCTGGAAGATATCTGATCTGATGCCGCCTCGTCACGGGCTATACAATCAATCCGCGGGTGTTGCTGCGGATCTTCGCCCAGTGGACGCTTTTTCAGAAATGATATGTGCCTTGGGCGCCGGCGTGGCCGCGTCCCAGATAGCCGATAATCTGGTGGACGATGTCATATACTGGGCATCTTCTCGAACTTTTTGCGATAATCGCGTGGACTGACGGCCAGATGATGGCGAAATATGCGGGAAAAATAGAGCGGGTCGTCATAACCCACCGCCAGCGAAATCTGCGCAATGGACAGATGGGACTTTTGCAATAAATCGCAGGCGCGGGAAACGCGCTGCTTTTCCCGCCAGGCAAAGATGGTTTGTCCCATTTCGCGCTTGAACAGATGCGCCAGGCGCGACGGCGATAAAAATGTCATGCGCGCCAGATGATCGATGCGGATTTCTTCGTCAATATGTTCATTGACGTACTGGCAGAGCGACTTCACCCGGGGGTCGAGATTATGACGATTGCTTATGGGCTGCCGCTCGAAGCACATCAGGATAATGCGTTCCAGGGCATTCATCGCCAACGCGTCCGCCAGCGATTCGTTGGCCGCGTTGTGGTGGATGACCTCCTTAAACAGCAAGGTCATGTCCTCGACATTGTCATCCAGCCGCAATCTGCCGATGCCGTCCCCGGTTGCATCCCAATGCAACCAGTCGATCCAATAGGGGCGGGGGATAAAGTAAATCCACAGATGGTCCCAGGCGGTGCTGCCCTCGGCCCGGCCGTAGTGATGAGGAATGCCGGGGGGGAACAGCAGCATATCATCCTGGCGACAGATAAAAGGCTCGGAGGGGGTATGGATCAATCCTTCGCCCTTCTGCGTCAGATGAAGCATATATCCTTTCATGCCGTTGGGCCGGTTTATGAAAAAGTCCAGCTTGCTGCCGGGTGAAATTGGCGTAAACCCCGATACCATATAGGCATTGAAGGTAAAACTTTTCATCAGCGGCGAAAAATTTACCATATCGGCATCATTCATCTTCACCATGGGTAATCCCCGATATCCTGTCTGTCCATTGCATTATGATAATAGCTACAATATCTGTTTATCTGTTTTTGCGCCCGGTATCAATCAGGGCGATAGCGCCCTGCCGATAAATCCACCGCCAGATGGTCATAGATAGCATCCAATTTATAAAAATACAAAATCAGTAAATTAATTGCCGCCAGAATAAGCGGGAAGAAAATAAACATAAACTCGATGGTATACACCACGCTTTGCGGTTGGGCGGCGGCGCCCCCGCTGACGAAACCGACGGCGCCGAGTATCCAGCCGACGCTGGCGGTGCCAAGCCCCATGCCGAGGGTCTGGCCTAGGGTGCCGGCGCTGAACAGGATCCCTTCCAGGCGCAGTTTGGTGGTCCATTCACCATAATCAATCGTATCCGCCAGAAAGGCGAACATGGTGGCGCCGATACCGCAAAAGCCCACGCTGCGCACCGCGGTGGAGATGATAATAAACAGCGAATCCTGCTTATTTAATAACGGGATCAGATAGGCGACGCAGCATATCACCAGTCCCAGCATGGCCAGTTTGCGCTTGCCCAGGTGCTTCATCAGCATGGGGATTACCAGCAAGGTAAGCAATCCTGGGATATATTGCGCCATGCTGATATAGGATATAAGCGTAACATCCTGCAGAATATATTTGGAATAATAAACGCTCACGGTCGTCAGCGCCGTCAGGCTGGTAAAGGTAACCAGCAGGTAACAGAAAATCATGATCCAGTATCGGTTGGCGCGCATCGAGCGCACTACCTGTCCCGCGGTAATATGGCGGGTATTGTCCTGGCGCACCGGCCGTATCCTTTCCCGGGTGCCCATACCGGTTATCAGCAAAAACAGCGCGGTAAAAAAACCGTAAATGCCGAATACGATGATCCATGACGTGGCCGAATTGCCAAAGAAAGCCACTAACGGCAGGGTACAGACGCCGACGGTCAGTGAACCGCAGGTGGAAAGCCCTTTGCGGAATACGCTGAGGATGCCGCGTTCATAAGCGTCGCGGGTGATCAGCGCCAGCATGGATCCATAGGCGATGTTATTGGCGGTAAAAAAGATGTTGGCCAATAGGTAGGTAACGCAAACGTAAGCCACCTTGGCGCCGTAGCTAATATCCGGCACGGTCGACATCAGGAACGCCGACAGGCCGAAGGGCACCGCGGTCCATAACAACCAGGGGCGGGCTTTGCCGTAGCGGGTGTTGGTTTTATCAATACGAATACCGATAAATATACATATTACGCCGTCAAGAGCACGGGCGAAAAACATCAGCGAACCCACCACTACCGCGGAAACGCCGACAACATCAGTATAAAAATACGCCAGAAAGGTCACCATCATGGTATACGTCAGATTGGTGCCATAATCGCCGATTCCGAAAGCCAGCCGTTCGGAAAACCTGATTTTCCCAAGGTCCTCGTTTTGAATTCTTTCGCGCATTACTCCTCCTCCACCAAAATAATGGCAACGTCCCAGTCATTGAGATTTATAATGTCGCCTTTTTTTACCGCATTATTATTCAACAACGTTGTTCCCCGGCGGCACGGCACGGAAAATTGCTGCGGTTGATGTGAATAGTTCAGATAGAACAGCACCGTTTCACCCCGGCGCGTCTCGGCGCGTTTGCGGATCACCGGGAAGCGATGTCCGGACAGTTCCGCCGCCAGCGGAAGATCGCCCAGCACATAAGCGTACAGTTGTTCCAACGCGGCCGGCGAAAGCGGACAGCCGATATACACGGCGGAACCTTTGCCGTATCGGTTGCGGGTAATTGCCGCATATTTACCCCAGTACTGATGCTGGTAGCGTGCGATCACCTCAACGCTTGGGGTGTCGGCTTCCAACAGCTCCATCCAGTCCTCTATCCTGGCGTCTGCGGCGTTTAATTGCAGCACATCGGAGCTGAGAGACACGCTTTCCGGCGCGGCAAACAGCTGATAGGTCACGCCGCAGGCCTCAGAAATAATGCCGGGTTGGGGTAGGGTCCTGACCTTCAGATGCTCGTTGGCAAAGCCGGATTTAAAGGAGTAAATCATGTGGCCGCCCGCGGCGACATATTGGTTCAGGCGGGTCAGCACCGCGTCCGATGCCGCGTAGAGTAGCGGGGCCACCAGTAAATCGTAGCGGTCGATGCGCGCATCGTCGGCGCTGAGAATATCCACTTCGATATTAAGACGGTATAAAGCGTCATAATATGCGCGGAACACATCATTATACTGATGCTCCGTGGGTCGGCCAAACTGATGACCCCGGTAAGGATGCCAGTCAATAGCCGTCAGGCTATCATTACTGACCAGCAACGCCACGCGATTGGTTTTTTTCAGGCCCACAAGCGCCGGCGACAATTGCGCCAGCTCTCGCCCGATACGTTGCGCTTCATGATAAACCGGGTTGGGCCGCAGATCGTGGCTAAGCAACCCTTTCCAATAGGTTTCATAGGAATTGTGAATGGAGTGCCAGTGCCAGTAGCCCACCAGCCTGGCCCCGGAGGCGATATGGCTAAAGGCTTGCAACCGCAACTGGCCCGGATAAGGCGTCCATTCCTTGAAGGCCTGCGCCTGCGTTTCCAGCACCAGGTAATTATCGTCCTTTGTGGTACGGGCAATATCGCCGGCAAAGGCGATTTCCGCCCCGGTCAGGCGATCCTGGCTGGGATGATAAACATCAATGCCGGTAATAGTCAGCGTAGCGGCCGCCGCAAAATGGTCCACTTCACTTCGGATGCCAAAAGAATATGTGCGCCAGTCAAAATCGAAATTATGGGTAATAAACTGCGCGTCTGATTTATATTCTCCGACAATACCTGCCTGCCAGTGGAGAAATTCCGTAACCAGCCCGCGCTGGAACTTTTGAAATTCCGCTCCCAGGCTGGCATTGATGGTGCCCTCCACGGAAGGGAAATCCTCCCAGGCATCGACGCGGTTGCTCCAGTAATCAAGACCGAACGCTTTGTTTAACCGATCAAGATCGTTATTAAAAATTGATTTCAGATATTTAACGAAATCTTGCTGCACATGGCTGCCGGATGTTTCGTAATATTTTGTTTCATTATCAATTTGAAAGCCAATCACGGCGGGATGATGTGCTGTCGCCGCCATCAGCTTGCGAATAATTCTTTCCGCATATCGCAAATAAATAGGGCTGGTAATATCCATTTTTTGTCGAGGCCCGTATTTATTGATGCCATGAGGCGTCGTGGCCATTACGGAAGGATGTTTTTTTACCAGCCATGCCGGGATGGCGTAAGTGGGTGTTCCTATTATAACGGCAATGCCGTTTTTATGCATTTTATCCATTACTGTCAGTACAGATGAAAAATCAAATATACCATCCTGTTTTTCGTAAGTACTCCAGGTGCTTTCCGCTATACGTACATAATTTATTCCAGCGTCTTTCATCATCTTGATATCATCATCAAGTCTTTCTTCTGGCATATATTCACGATAATAAGCGACGCCATATAAAAATTTATCCATTAATATACCTTAGTGGCGGTGATTGCTAGGGCTAACATATCCCAATTGCTGCTGATAAAAATTAAATTAGCTGCCGCAGACATAGAGAAAACTGCTGCCGGGAATTTGTTATGATCCGCGTCACAAAACGCCAATGCCGGCCACGCGGCCGCCGCGCGCGCCTGGTCATGCCCAGTCCGTGCCGGGTCGGCTGGCTTTTCACTCTTGACTACAAAAATAGCGGGGGTTTTGGCTTAAGATTTTTGTAGAAGGTTATCAACGATATCACTGTAAAAAGACATGGCGCCGGCGGCAAGGTGCTAAGCTTTTATTTGTTGCCTGCCAAGTCCCGCTTCTACTTGCCCGCCCCGGGGGCGGGAAGGCGGTGGTGGTTGGTTTTACGGAGCTTAAAAGGAACGTCTTGCCATGTCTTTAACTCTTTATCCCCGCCATGGTTTCATTACTGCGCCGTCAGGCGCTGGCACGCGATGCTGACGTCAGGAGAGACAGCGCCCGATCCCCTAAGCCGGTTCCAGCCCGCCACCCGGGACTGGTTCGCGGCCACCTTCGACGCGGCCACGCCCGCGCAGCAGGCGGCCTGGACGGCGATTGGCGCCGGCGACAGCACGCTGGTCATCGCTCCCACCGGTTCGGGCAAGACGCTGGCGGCCTTTCTGCACGCCATCGATGGATTGTTCCGGGAGCGCGAACGCGACCCCGGCCGCGCGCGCCAGACCGCCACCCGGGTGGTTTACATTTCGCCCATTAAGGCGCTGGGCGCCGATGTGCGGCGCAACCTGAGCGTGCCGTTGGATGGCGTCAGCGCCAGGCGCCGGCGGCGCGGCGATCCCGAGGTGACGCTGACGGTGGGTATGCGCACCGGCGACACGCCCGCCGCTGAACGCGCCGGCCTGCAAAGACGGCCGCCGGATATCCTGATCACCACGCCCGAGTCGCTGTATCTGATGCTCACCTCCAGGGCGCGCGAGACCTTGCGCGGCGTGACCACGGTGATTATCGACGAGATCCACGCGGTGGCCGGCGGCAAACGCGGTTCGCATCTGGCGCTGAGCCTGGAGCGCCTGGATGCTTTGCTGCCCGCGCCGGCGCAGCGTATCGGCCTGTCGGCGACGGTGCGCCCGGTGGAACGCGTGGCCCGTTTCCTGGGCGGCGCGCTGCCGGTGACGGTGGTTAACCCGCAGTCCAGGCGGCCCCTTGCGATGCGCATCGTGGTGCCGGTGGAGGATATGACCGCGATACCGGCGCGCGACGACGCCGCGCCGGAGATGCGGGCTACCGGGCGCGCGGGGTCGATCTGGCCGCATGTGGAAGCCAGCATCCTCGAGCAAATCCTCGCCTGCCGTTCCACCATTGTCTTTACCAATTCCCGCGGCCTGGCCGAGAAACTGACGGCCAGGCTCAATGAACGCTATGCCGAGCGCGCCGCCGTCTCGCCATTGCAGCAGGAGACGGCCGCACATTATCTCTCTAATTCGGGTGGCACCGGCAAGCGCGCCGCCGGCGAACCGCCGACCGTCGCCCGGTCCCATCATGGCTCGGTGTCGAAAGAGCAGCGGGCGGAAATTGAAATGGCGCTTAAATCCGGCGAGCTGCGCTGCGTGGTCGCCACCTCCAGCCTGGAACTCGGTATCGACATGGGACTGGTGGATCAGGTTATCCAGGTCGGCGTGCCGCCAACGGTCGCCAGCGCGCTGCAGCGGGTGGGGCGCGCCGGCCATCAGGTGGGCGGCATTTCTTCCGGGGTGGTTTATCCGCGAACTCGACGTGATGTGATCGATGCCGCCGTGACGGTGGAGCGCATGCTGGCCGGACGGCTGGAATCCGTGGCGCCGCCGCGTAACCCGCTCGATGTGCTGGCGCAGCAGACCGTGGCCGCGGTGGCCATGGAACCGCTGAATATCGAGGAGTGGTTCGTGCGGGTGCGGCGCGCGGATCCGTTTCGCGCCCTGCCGCGCAGCGCCTTCGACGCCACCCTGGATATGCTGGCCGGCCGCTATCCGTCGGAGGCGTTCGGCGAGTTTCGCCCGCGGCTGGTCTGGGATCGGGCGAGCGGTTTGCTTACCGCCCGCCCGGGGGCGCAGCAATTGGCGGTGATCAGCGGCGGCACCATTCCCGATCGCGGCATGTTCAGCGTCGTCTTGCCGCAAGGCGAGGAAAAAAGCGGCGCGCGTCGGGTCGGCGAGCTTGACGAGGAGATGGTCTACGAGTCGCGGGTCAACGATGTGATAACCCTGGGCGCCACCTCCTGGCGCATCCAGCAGATTACCCACGATCAGGTGGTGGTGGTCCCGGCGCCGGGCCGCTCCGCCCGCCTGCCGTTTTGGCACGGCGACAATGCCGGCCGGCCGGCCGAACTGGGGGAGGCCATCGGCGTCTTCCTGCGCGAGGCGGAGGCGGCGACGGCGGGCATCCGCGGCCCGTTGGCGCAGGACCACCCGCTGGCGGCGCGGCTTAAGGCAGCGGGTCTGGATGATAACGCCATAACTAATCTGGTCGAACTGGTGGCGGAGCAACGCGAGGCCACCGAGGTGCTGCCCACCGATCAAACGCTGGTGATTGAGCGCTGCCGCGACGAGAGCGGCGACTGGCGGGTCATGCTGCACTCGCCTTATGGCCAGCGCGTGCACGGCCCCTGGGCGCTGGCCATCGCCGCGCGCGTCCACCAGCGTTTAAAAGTCGATCCCGCCGTCGTCGCCAGCGACGACGGTATTATTGTCCGCATACCGGACAGCGTCGGCCGACTTCCCGGCGCGGAACTCTTTGTGTTCGATCCCCATACGCTGCCGCAAATCGTCACCGATGCGGTGGGACAGTCGGCGCTGTTTATCGCCCGCTTTCGCGAATGCGCGGCGCGCGCCTTGCTGCTGCCGCGTCGGCGCCCCGGCAAACGCTCGCCGTTGTGGCAGCAGCGCTTGCGCGCCGGTCAGCTGCTGGAAATTGCCCGGGAGCATGACGATTTTCCGCTGATTATCGAGACCGCCAGGGAATGTTTGCAGGACGTATATGATCTGGGGGCATTGCAGGCGCTGATGCAGCGCATCAATGACGGCGCGGTGCGCATGCGGGAGGTTACCACCGAGATCCCCTCGCCGTTTGCGGCTAATCTGCTGTTCGGCTATGTCATTGAGTTTATGTACCAGGGCGATGCGCCGCTGGCGGAACGACGGGCGTCCGTACTGTCGCTGGACAGCGGCCTGCTCGGCGAACTGCTGGGTCAGGTGGAGCTTGGCGAGCTGCTCGACCCCCGGGTGGTGGAACGGGTCGGTCAGGAATTGCAGCGCACCGCCGCCGCTCGGCGCGCAAAGGGCGCTGAAGGGGTGGCCGACCTGTTGCGCGAGCTCGGTCCCCTGTCGCGCGCGGAAATCGCCGCGCGCCTGGCCGATGGCGACGGTGCCGGCGATTATCTGGCGCAGTTGGAGGCGGCGGCGCGGATTATTCCCGTGCGCATCGCGGGCGAGGCGCGCTGGGCCGGCATAGAAGATGCCGCCCGCCTGCGCGATGCGCTGGGGATAGCTTTACCGCCGGGCATTCCGGCTGCGTTTTTGCAGGCGGCCGGCGATCCCCTGCGCGAGTTGCTCAGCCGCTATGCGCGCACGCACGCGCCTTTTACCGCGGCGCAGGCGGCGGCGCACTTTGGGCTGGGCGTGGCCATTGTGAATGAGCAACTGGAGCGCCTGCGCGATCAGGGCAGGGTGTTACCCTGCAACGTCGCGGGCGGGCCCGGACCGGACACCGACTCCGGCGCGCCCGCCGACGGCGGCCAGCAGCGTCGGTGGGTGTGGGATGAGGTATTCCGCCGTTTGCGGGCGCGCTCTTTGCAGGCGGCGCGCGAGGCGACCCGGCCGGTGCCGCGCGAGGCCGTGGTGCGGCTGGTGCTGGAGCGCCAGGGCGTACTGACCGACGCCGCCGCGCCGGCGTCGGATCCCGACCCGTCCGCCGCGCTCGGCGCATTTGAAGGCGTCGAGGGCGTCGCCCGGGTCATCGAGCAACTGGCGGGGGTCGCGTTGCCGGCTTCACTGTGGGAACGCCAGATTTTGCCCGCCAGGGTCCATGACTATCATCCGTCGATGCTGGATGAGCTGATTGCCGCCGGCGAGGTGGTTTGGGCCGGCCATGGCACGCTTGGCGACGACGATGGACTGGTCTCCCTGCATCTGCGCGAAAACGCCGGCGCAACGCTGCCGCGGGTGAATGATGAGGCCGGCGCGTCAACCGCCTCCGCGCTGCAACAGTCCATTCTCGCCGTGCTGGCCGATGGCGGCGCCTATTTTGTCCGTCAGCTGGCGCCGCTCGTCCAGACGCGCCTGGAGGCCGGGGCGGAAATATCGCCCGCTGAAATGGCGGAAACCGTTTGGGATCTCGTCTGGCAAGGCCGTCTCACCAGCGACACCTGGTCGCCGCTGCGCGCGCTGACGGGGATACGCCCGCCCACCCGTTCGCGCCCGGCCCGCGTCCCACGGCACCGGCGCCAGGTGGCGGGCTGGGTACCGGTGTGGGCGCCGGCCAAACCGATATCGGCGCGGAACGCCCGGTTCGGCGATGCGGTCCTGGCCGGCCGCTGGTCATTGCTGGCCGGCGAGGCGGCCAGCCCGACCCTCAGGATGCTGACCCAGGTCGAGAATCTGTTCGACCGCTATGGCGTGGTAAGCCGCGGCGTGGCGATGGCCGAGCAGGTGCCGGGAGGCTTTCCCGCGCTGATGCCGGTGCTGCGGCGGATGGAAGAGGCGGGCCGCGTGCTGCGTGGGCGCTTTATCACCGGCCTGGGCGCCGCGCAGTTTGCCGATAAGGACTGTATAGAACGCCTGCGTGAATTGGCGCAAACGGATGCGGCGTCCGGCGAACCGGTGGCGCTGTCGGCCAGCGATCCGGCCAATCCCTTCGGCTGGCTGTTGCCCTGGCCGTCCAACCCGGCAGACCTGCGTCCGGCCCGGCGCGTCGGCGCCATGGTGGTGATCTGCAACGGCAGGCTGGCATACTATCTGGCGCAAAGCGGCCGCCAGCTGTTAACCTTTATCGATAACGACGACATCGGATGGCGGGCCAGCGGTTTGCGCGCGCTGGCCGCCGCGCTGCAGCGCGAGAAACGCCGCGTGTTTACGCTTGAGGATGTCGACGGCCGGCCGGCGCATGGCAGCCCGGTCGCGCACGCTTTGTCCGCGGCCGGCTTCTCGCGCGTGCCCAGGGGATATGCCTGGTACGGGTGAACCGGGCGCGCGGGGAGGGCCACGGCGCGGTATAGCGCCTGTGGCGCCCCAGCCCAGGTTCCGCAGGAAGGGTTGGCAAGGCTTGCCGCACCCGACCTGGCCTTGCCATGCCGCCGCCCTGATTTACCGCCGCGCCAGTATCAGCCCGCCGGTATCCGCCGCTGCCCGGTATTCGCCATAATCCGCCAGGGCAAGGTGGCGAACCCGCATCGGATGGCGGTGCGTCGCCGTGATGACCACCACCCTGGCCCCCGCCGCTTCAGCCGCGGCAATCCCGGCCGGCGCGTCTTCGAATACCAGGCACCGGCCGGCGTCGACCCCCAGCCGATCGGCGGCCATCAGGTAGCAGTCAGGCGCGGGTTTGCCGCGGACCACGTCTTCGGCGCTTATCAGCAGCGCAGGCACCCTCAGTCCGGCGGCCCGCAGGCGGCGCAAGGCCAGTTCCCGCGGGGCGGATGTAACGATAGCCCAGCGGTCCGGTGGCAGCACGGCCAGGAAATCCGGGGCATGGGCAATCGGGACGATGCCGTCGGTATCCTCGATCTCCGCCTGGGTGATTGCCCGGGCCTCGGCCTCGGGGTCGACGCCCGGCAGGTTCAGGCGGCGAATGGTTTCGACACTGCGCACCCCGTGGATGGTGGGCAGAAACGTCGCCACGTCCAGCCCGTGCCGCGCGGCCCAGCGCGACCAGACGCGTTCGGCCGAGGCAATGGAGTTGAGCAGGGTGCCGTCCATATCGAACAGGAAAGCGGCAAAGCGCTGGTCTGTGTACATAGTCTCTCCGGGATAGGTTTGCGGCGCCCCGCCTATGGCGCCGTTGCGGGCGGGACAATCCGGGCGTATGCCAGTATCAACGACAGTCTCGGCAAGATCAACGGCCGCAATAGCCGACATGCCAGCGCCGCAATATCAGGCCGGCCGTCTTTTACCTCATTCCCCCCCGGGCCCGTTAAATGGCGCGCGCAGGCGGTCAATCGGTGAAGTCGGTCGCTTGCGCCGTTCCCTGCCAGGCATCGATGTCTGCACGCACATCCTGCATCTTCTGCAATGCCAGTTCATTGGCGATGCCTTTCGACTCACCCGTAATGAACCCTATTTTCTCAGTTGTTTTCATGATATGTCCCTTGATTAAGGTCATGGCCACCGCGCCGACGGGATAGCCTGCTTTGTCCATGCTGGACGTTTTGCGTGATATTCCGGATATCCCGCGCACCCCTTGCAACTGCGAAGGGTTGATAAAATCAGTAGGGACTGGCCGTGGGTCGAACGACGATTTCGCTAACGTCGACATCGTCGGGCTGCGCGATCGCATAGGCTATGGCGCGCGCGACGGCATCCGGCGTTAATGCGATGCGGCGGAATTCGCGCATGGCGTTGCGGGCCGTTTCGTCGGAAATCTGGTCGGCCAGTTCCGATTCGACCACGCCCGGGCAGATAACCGTTACGCGGATCGCGTCGGACTCTTGGCGCAGGCCGTCGGAGATGGCGCGTACCGCGTATTTGGTTGCGCAATACACCGCCGCCGTGGGCGATACCGACAGCCCGCCGATGGAAGACACGTTGATCACCTGGCCATGGCCCTGTTGCGTCATGACGGGCAGCACCGCCGCGATGCCGTGCAGGACGCCGCGGATATTCACGTCGATCATCCGATCCCACTCGTCCACCTTGCGCGCGGCCAGAGGCGAAAGCGGCATGACGCCCGCATTGTTGACGATGACGTCGATGCGGCCAAAGGTCTCTTGGGCAAACCTGGCAAAGTCATCGACGTCCTTTGCCGATGTGACGTCGAGCGCCCGAAAGCAGACCGAGCCGCCGCCGGCCTGGATCTCCCCGGCCAGCGCGGCCAGCCGCTCCGTGCGGCGGGCGCCGATGACGAGCTGGTGTTTCTGGCTGGCGAGAAGCCGCGCGGTGGCCTCGCCGATGCCGCTGCTGGCGCCGGTAATAAGGATGACTTTGGATTCTGTAGTTACGGCCATAATGGCTGACTCCTTTTCAGTGGGTTATCTCGCGGCGCAGCACCATGCCGGCGTGGTATAAAACGCCGTCACGGAAGTCGCCGTCGGCGGAAAAGCCGGTATCGTCGCAATACAGGATATGATCGCCTTCAATGCGGTAGCTGCCCTGATAAGCGCTTTTGCGCGTGCCCCGGGCCTCGTCGTAGCGGCCGTTGGCAAGCAGCTCATGGCGAATGTAGCCATCGGCTGTCACCCAAACGCCGACGTACCTGTTGTGATTCATGACGGGTGCCTCCTGTGTCCTGGCAACAATAACGGGCCGAAGGCCTATAGTAGGAGCGGGGCGCCGTTGCGGGAATAGCCATGGCTATTGCATCATTGCCTATTCCTATTGCGCTGGTGATTTATTTCCCTTAAGGTTGGCGAAACGATGGCTGATTCCTCTGAACGGCCGCAACGGGAGACGATGGCATATGGCGGCAATCGAGGACACCACCACCCAGCGGATGTCGGCGCTGCTGATGCAATTGGCGCCCAATGAGGGCTACACGCTGTCCGCGCTGGATGCCGTTCGCTTTATGCGCTCGGACCGGCCTTTGGGACGAACGCCCGTTTTATACGAACCGAGCATCGTGATTGTTTGCCAGGGACGTAAGCGCGGCTTTCTTGGCAGCGATGTCTATGTTTATGACGCCCAGCATTACCTGGTATTGTCGGTGCCCTTGCCCTTTTCCACCCAAACCGAGGCGAGCGCATCCGAGCCGATGCTGGCCGTCGCCATAAGCTTAGATCTGACGCAAGTGGCCGATTTGATGTTGCAAATAAATCATTCTGGCCCACAGGCCGTGCCCGGCATGCCCTTGGGTATCGCCTCGACCCCGCTGAGCGGCGCATTGGCCGATGCCACGCTGCGATTGCTTGAAATCATGACCTGTCCGCGCGACGCGCACATATTGGGCCCCGCGGTGGTGAGGGAGATTTATTACCGCGTACTGGTCGGGGAACAAGGGGGCGCCATGCGGGCGGCTTTGGCGCATCAGGGCCAGTTCGGCCGCGTTGCCAAGGCATTGCGCCGGATCCATGCCGATTATGCGCAGTCATTGGATGTCGCGCATTTAGCCGGCGAAGCCGGCATGAGCGTGCCTGCCTTTCATGCCCATTTCAAGACGGTGACCCAAACATCGCCCATCCAGTACATCAAGTCGACGCGATTGCACCAGGCCCGGCTACTGATGATCCGTGATGGCCTGACCGCGGCATCCGCTTCGTCCCGGGTCGGCTATGACAGCCCCTCGCAGTTCAGTCGCGAATTCAAGCGATTCTTTGGCCGCAGCCCCATGGAAGAGGTTCGCGATATGAAGGCGTCGTTTTCGTTGTCCCCCGCAAAGCCCCTTTCCGAGTTTACCCTGGCGCACTGAGCGCCGTTCCCGACGTCCAGCAATACCCTGACGCATCCACACGACTGGCGGCGATTCGGTTAGCCGGTTTCCGGTTAACCTTTACCGGATTTGTACTTTTGCATCCGTCCATGCCTTGGTTAGAGTTATACCTCTGTTTAGTTATTGGATAGTCAGGTAAAAGTTAATGGATGCCTTAATTCCGGTAGTGGATCACGCGGTGATTAACGTCGCGGGCAAGCTTGATGAAACGCAGCGATTATTTACGCTTTTAGGGTTCCAGTTGACGCCGCGCGGTCACCATTCCCTGGGCTCCAGCAACCATCTGGCCATTTTTGGCGAAAACTATTTTGAGCTGCTGGGGTTTGAGGCGGGCAACGCCGATAAACGCCAGGACCTGTGGAACGCGCCCCTCGGGCTCACCGGCCTGGTGTGGAAAACCACTGACGCCGATGCGGTCTACCGCCATCTGCAATCCGTCGGTCTGGCCGGCGATCCCCCCGCCTCGTTTTTCCGTCCCGTGACGCTGCCCGACGGCAGCCGGCCTGAAGCCCGTTTTCGTACCGTCAGGCTGGCCGCCGGGCGGATAAAAAACGGCCGCAGTTTTTTTTGCCAGCATGAAACGCCGGAACTGGTCTGGCGCGCCCCATGGCGCCGGCATCCCAACGGCGTCGTCGATATCAGCGCCTTTGTGATTGCCGCGGCCGACCCCGCGGCGGTGGCCGGCCTTTACGGCACGCTGTTTGGTCATAAGGCTATTCATGACGACGGCCAGGGCGGCTATTGGCTGCAGGCGGGCAAAACCCGGGTGCGATTTATCACCCCGCAGCGGGCCGCCGGGCTGTATGGCCCGGTCCCGGCAGGCGAAAACGGCGCCGAGCGCATGGTGGCGCTGGAATTTGCGGTCTCGTCGCTGAGCGCCACCACCGACTATTTTCAGCGCAGCGGCATCCAGGCCTTATCCCCGGCGCCGGATACCTTGCTGGTTAGCGCCGACCACGCTTTCAATGTCGCCCTGCTGTTCGCAGCCTCTTGATTTTCTTTATTTTAAGGTTCGTTAAGCATGAAAGCCATCGTATTACGTGAACATGGCGGTAATGAGAAGCTGCGGCTGGAAAACGCTTTTCCCGATCCCATCGCCGGCAGGGGGGATGTGGTGCTGCGCGTGCGCGCCTCCTCACTCAATTACCATGATGTGTTTACCCGGCGCGGCATGCCGGGCATTACGCTGCCCCTGCCGCTGATTATCGGCCTGGATGTGGCCGGCGAGATCGTCGCCCTGGGCGAAGGGGTGACCGGTTGGCATATCGGCGACCGCGTGGTGGTGGACCCGATAAACCGGGTTGACGGCGGACTGGTGGGCGAGACCACCCACGGCGGCCTGGCCGAACTATGCCGGGTGCCGGCCCATCAGCTGATCGCTTTGCCCGATGAAATCAGCTTCGCGGAAGCGGCGGCGCTGCCGGTGGCCTACGGCACCGCCCGGCGCATGATGGTGACTATCGGCCAGATACAGGCCGGGGAAAAGGTCTTGATCCTCGGCGCCAGCGGCGGCGTAGGGGTCTGTTGCGTGCAACTGGCGAAGCTGGCCGGCGCGCAGGTGATTGCCTGCGCCGGCAGCGAGGAGAAAGCCGAACGCCTGCGCGCCGTCGGCGCCGACCATATCATCCGCTACACCGAACAGGACTTTGCCAAAGAAGTGTTCCAGCGCTTCGGCAAGCCCGCGCGGTCGCGCCACGCCGCCGTGCCGGGCGGCGTGGATGTGGTGGTCAATTTTACCGGCGGCGATACCTGGGTTAAATCCCTGCGCTGCCTGCGCGTGGGGGGGCGGCTGCTGACCTGCGGCGCCACCGCCGGTTTTAATCCCGTCGAGGATTTGCGCTACATCTGGACCTATGAATTGCAGATCCGCGGCGCCAATGGCTGGGAGCGCGATGACCTGCATCAGTTGCTGGATCAGGTGCGCGACAAACGGCTTAACGTCCTGATCGATCGCCAATGGCCGCTGGAGCAGGGCGCGCAGGCGCTGGCCTCGCTGGAGCAACGCCAGGTGATCGGCAAGGTGGTGGTGGTATGAGCGCGCGGCTGAGCAAAACGCAAATCGAGGAAAAGTTCCGATTATCGCCGTTTATCGCCTGGCTGCAGCTGCGCGTGGAGGCGGTGGATTACGATCAGCAGACCCTGACGGTAACGGTGCCGATGCGGGCGGAGTTCGAGCGCAGCGCCGGCAGCGGCCAGTGGCATGGCGGACCGCTGGCCTCGATTATCGATACCGTCGGCGACTTCGCGCTGGCAATGATGGTCGGAACCGGTTTGCCCACCATCAATTTTCGTGTCGATTACCTGCGCCCGGCGGTGAATACCTCCCTGCGGGTGGTGGCCCGCGTCAGGCGCTCAGGCCGTACCGTCGGCGTCGCCGACGTGGACGTATTTAACGGACAACAACAATTACTGGCTATCGGCCGCGCAAGCTACGCCACCGGCGTTGCACAACCGGGAGTTTCATCATGAACGGACATTTTTCACGGCGTAAATTCCTCGGCATCCTGGGGGTGGGGGGATCGCTTGCGGCGTTGTCCAGCGGCATCCCCGGCCTGGGGCTGGCGACCAACGCCAGCGCCGCCGAGGTGGCGGGCGGCGCGGCGCGCCGCGGCGGTACCCTGGTCATCTCCTGGGGGGGACTTGAGCCTCAGGCGCTGTTTGTGCCGGGCGGCGGCGGTTCATCGCCTTTCCAGACGTCAACCAAAATACTGGAGCGTTTGCTGAAGCTCGACAATACGCTGCATTTTCAGCCGGCGCTGGCCGAATCGGTGGTGCCTGCCGCCGACTATAAAAGTTATGACATCACCCTGCGCCAGGGAGTGAAATGGCATGACGGCGCCGATTTTACCGCGGACGACGTCGTCTACAACGTTGTCGAGCATTGGAAGGCCATTTCAGCCGGTATCGCCCTGAAAGCCCTGAACGCCGCCACCGCCCTGGATGCCCATCACGTACGGCTGAGTTTTGATCATCCGGTACCTGAGTTTTTCCTCAAATCCATACTGGCGGGCCAATACCAACTGCTGCTGCCGAAACATTTATACGCGGGCAGGGACATTCTGACCCATCCGCTGAATAACCAGCCGGTAGGCACCGGCCCATGGATTTTCGATAAATGGACGCGCGGCAGCTATGTGCAATACCGCCGCAACGATAGCTATTGGTCGCCCGGCCAGCCCTATCTCGACAAACTGCTGGTCAGGTGGTGGAGCGACGCGGCGTCGCGTACCGCCGCCCTGGAAACCGGGGAACTGGGACTCGGCTATTCGAACCCCGTGCCCGCCAGGGAAATCGACCGCTTGCTGAAAACCGGCCAGGTGGTGCTTGATACCAGCGGGTATGAAAACAGCGCCTGGACGGTAACGGTGGAGTTTAACCAGCGGCGCGAGGTGGTTAAGCGCCGTGAAGTGCGCCAGGCGATCCTGCATGGCATCGACCGTGATTTCATCGTCAACACGATCTATTTTGGTCGGGGGAAACCGGCGGTGGCGCCGATTTTCAGCAGCAACAGCCTGTTTTTCACCGACGACGTGCCCCGCTATGAATTTGACGTTAAAAAAGCGGCCGCCCTGCTGGATGCCGCCGGCCTGCCGGTGAAAAACGGCAGCCGGTTTACCGTCAACCTGCTGGCGGCGGCCTGGTTCGAGGAGAACGCCAAGCTGGGCCAATACCTGAAACAGGCCCTGGAGGATCTCAATATCACCGTGCGGCTCGATTCGGTGGATCGCGCCACGGCGCTGAAACGCATTTACAGCGATTACGATTATGATATCGCTATTTCCAACTTTACCGCCCCGCTGGAGCCGGTACCGACGGTAACCCAGTTTTTTACCAGCGACGGCATCGTTAAAGGCGCCGCTTTCCGCAACGCCACCGGCTATAGCAATCCGGCGATGGACGACTTGGTAAGCGCTATCACAGTGGAGGTGGACGAGGCCAAACGCCGCGCATTGATCCAGCAATTTTCCCGGCTGGCCAGCACCGACGTGCCCATCGTGCCTCTGGTGGAAATGCAGTCCTACACCCTGGCGCGCGCCAACGTCCGCAACTTCACCACCGATGCCAATGTCCAGGGCACGTCCCTGAACGACGTCTGGCTGGCGGGGTAGCGGCATGATGCGCATTATTCTGCGCCGCCTGTTGCAAGCGGTGCCGCTGCTGCTCGGGGTGGTCATCATCAATTTCGTATTGATGAAATGCGTGCCCGGCAGCCTGCTGGACGTGATGACCGCAGAACAGCAGGTTACCGACCCGGCGATGATCGAGCGGCTGCGCGCGTTATACGGGCTGGATCAGCCGGCCTGGCTGCAGTTGCTGAAGTATATCGGCGCGGTGGCCCGGCTGGATCTGGGTTTTTCCTACCGGCACAACCTGCCGGTGCTGGACGTCATCTTATCGCACCTGCCCGCCACGTTGCTGCTGATGCTGGCAAGCATCGCGGTGGCCCTGCTGGTGGGCGTCGGCGCCGGCGTGCTGGCCGCCATAAAAGTCAACAGCGCCTGGGACACACTGATATCGGCGCTGGCGGTGCTGTGTTTCGCCGCGCCGGGTTTCTGGCTCGGCATCATGATGATTATCCTGTTCTCGGTAAAACTCGGCTGGTTTCCGGTGGGCGGGATGGAAACCATCGGCGCCGATGAGCGGCCCTGGGGACGGGTGGCGGATATCGTCCATCATCTGGTGCTGCCGGCGCTGACCCTGGGCCTGTTTTATGCCGCGACCTACGCGCGGGTGATGCGCGCCTCGATGCTGGAAATCGCCCAGCTGGATTTTGTGCGCGCCGCCAGGGCCAGGGGCCTGAGCCGGCTGCGGGTAATAACCGGGCATATGATGCGCAATGCCCTGTTGCCGGTGGTAACCCTGTTCGGCCTGCAACTGGGCACCGTGCTGGGCGGCAGCGTCGTGGTGGAATCCGTGTTCAGCTGGCCCGGCATCGGCCAGGTCCTGTTCGACAGCGTGATGAGCCGCAATTTTCCCGTGGTGATGGGGGTGCTGGTGCTTAGCTCGCTGGTGGTGATCGTGGTGAATATCCTGGTGGACGTGGCGTATTCCCGCCTGGACCCGCGGATTGGGAGCTGAAATATGTCTGTAGTCGTCCCCCTGTTGCCCGCCGCCGCGCCGCGCCTGGCGCTGCTGCGCCGGTTTTGCCGCCATCGCGGCGCGGTATGCGGCGCGCTGATTGTGTTGGTCATCGCCGCCGCCGCGCTGCTGGCGGGCTGGCTTTATCCCGTCGACCCGCTGCGCATTGTGGCCATGCCGGAGATTTGGCCCTTTACCGATTGGCGCTATCCGCTGGGCACCGACTCCCTGGGTCGCGACATCACGGCGCTTATCGTCCACGGCGCGCGCGCCACCCTGCTTATCGGGTTGGTGGCCAGCCTGGTGGCCACCACGCTCGGCGTGGCCGTGGGAGCCGCCGCCGCCTGGTTTGGCGGCTGGATCGACGAAGTGCTGATGCGCATCGCCGAGCTGTTCCAGATCATTCCCAACGTGGTGTTTGTGCTGACCGTGGTGGCGGTGCTGGGCCCGCGGATAGAAAACATTATTATCGCCGTCGGCCTGGTTTCCTGGCAGCCCATCGCCCGGCTGACCCGGGCCGAATTCCTGTCCTTCAAGGATCGCGAGTTCGTGCTCGCGTGCCGGGCCTGCGGCATGGGCAATCTGCGCATCGCCCTGGGCGAAATCCTGCCCAATGTCATGCCGCCGGTGATCGTGCTGTCGTCGCTGGTGGTTGCCGGGGCGATCCTGTACGAATCCGTTATCTCCTTCCTCGGCCTTGGCGATCCCAATCTGGCCAGTTGGGGCCGGCTGGTGGGGGAAGGGCGCACGCTTATCCGCTCCTCTTGGTATATCTGCGCGGTGCCGGGCGTGGCGATTATGCTGGCGGTGCTGGCGCTGAACCTGATTGGCGACGGGCTGAACGATGCCCTGAACCCGAAGCTCAGGGATCGCCTATGAGCAGCGTGCTGGAGGTCAGCGACCTGCGCGTCGAACTGCGCGGGCGCCAGGGCAGCGTGACCGCGCTGGACGGTATCTCCCTGACCCTCGCGGCTGGCGAAACCCTGGCGGTGGTGGGCGAGTCGGGCTGCGGAAAATCCCTTACCGCGCTGGCGCTGATGGGGCTGCTGCCCACCCCCCCGGCGCATTTGAGCGGCGGAGAAATACGGTTTGAAGGACAAAATCTGGTGGCGCTGGGCGAAAGGCGGATGCGGCAACTGCGCGGAAATCGGCTGGCGATGATTTTTCAGGACCCGATGAGCTCGCTTAATCCGGTGAAAACCGTCGGCGATCAGCTGGGCGAGGTCTTGCGGGTGCATTTAGGCCTGTCGCGGCGCGAAGCCTGGCGCCGCGGCGTCGCCCTGTTGGAGCAGGTACATATTCCCGACCCGGCCAGGCGCATGGATGAATATCCGCATCGATTATCGGGCGGCATGGCGCAGCGGGTCATGATCGCCATGGCCATCGCCTGCAAGCCGGCGGTATTGATCGCCGACGAACCCACAACCGCCCTGGATGTGACCATACAGGCGCAAATACTGGCGCTGCTGCGGGAGCTGCAGGCGGATACCGGCATGGCGCTGATGCTTATCACCCACGATTTGGGCGTGGTCGCGGCCATGGCCCAGCGTGTGGCGGTGATGTATGCCGGCAAAATCGTCGAGGAAGCGCCGGTGCTGGAACTGTTCGACTATCCGCTGCATCCCTATACGCAGGGACTCTTGCGCGCCACGCCGACCCCGGGACGGCCGGATGAGCGGCTGGTGGATATCCCGGGACGGGTGCCGGCCCTGGCGGAATTACCCGCGGGCTGCGCTTTTGCGGCGCGCTGCCGGCAGGCAACGCCCGCGTGCGCCCTGCAGCGGCCGGAGCTGACGCCTCTGCGTCCGGCGCACCGGGCCGCCTGCCTGGTGGCGCAAGCGCAGGCGCAGCCCGCGCCGCTACGCTGGGTCAACGGAGGCCGGCACTGATGAAACCATTGCTTAGCGTAAACAATCTGCAGGTTGGTTATCCCACCCGCGACGGGCGGGTATTCGCCCTGTCTGGGGTGGATCTGACCCTCAGCCGCGGTGAAACCGTCGGGCTGGTGGGGGAGTCGGGCTGCGGCAAATCCACCCTGGGCAAGGCGGTGATGCGGTTAATTCCCAGTACCGGCGGCAGCATACATATCGGCGATGCCGACATTACCCATTTAGGCCGCAAAGCCTTGCTACCCTATCGGGCGGATATGCAGATGATGTTCCAGGACCCGCAGGGGTCGCTTAATCCGCGCCAAAGCGTGGGAAAAAGCATCGGCCGGCCGCTTGAGGCGGCGGGCTGGCAGGGGGCGGCAATCCGGCGGCGGGTCGGCGAGCTGCTGGAACTGGTGGGATTGCCCGCGGCGGCGTCCTCACGGTTTCCCCATGAGTTTTCCGGCGGCCAGCGTCAGCGCATCGGCATTGCCCGGGCGTTAATCCTGGAGCCTAAGGTTATCATCTGCGATGAGCCGGTCTCCGCCCTGGACGTATCGGTGCGGGCGCAGGTGATTAACCTGATGCGCGATATCCAGCAGCGCACCGGCGTGGCCTACCTGTTCATTTCCCACGATCTTTCCGTAGTGGAATATATCGCCGACCGGCTGCTGGTCATGTACCTGGGACGCATCGTTGAGAGCGGTCCCACGCGCCAGGTGTGGGCCAAACCCGCCCATCCTTATACTTCCGCGCTGCTGGCGGCGGCGCCGGTGGCGGATCCCCGCGCAGCGCGCAGCCGCAACCTGCTGACGGGCGAATTGCCCAGCCCAATTTCCCCGCCGCCCGGCTGCCCGTTTCACACCCGCTGCCCGCGCGCCAAAGAACGTTGCCGGGTGGAGCGTCCGTCGCTGCGCGCCGGCGGCGACCAACGACAGGTCGCCTGCCATTTTCCCTTATTTGACGTTGACGCCGCGCAATTACCGCCACCGGCGTTATAAAGGAGTCGCTATGCCGTTTCATCACCACAACCTGGGCGATCTGATCGTCCGCCGCGGGGATTTACAGCGTGATGCGCTGATTGACCTGGGCGATCCCGCCCGCCCGCGCCATTGGAGCCATCGGCAGATTGATGAGCTGGCCGGCGGCGTCGCCCGCTACCTGAGCGATCTTGGCCTGCCCCGGGGCAGTACCGTCGCCATCGCCTCGCTTAACAGCGCGCAATACATTGCCGCGTATTTCGGCATTATGCGGGCGGGGCTGGTCGCGGTGCCGCTCAATATCAAAGTACCGATCGAGACGCTGGAATACCTGGTGGCCGACGCGCAAATTCGCCTGGCGTTTGTGGACGAGGCGCGTTACGCGCTTTTAAAAGGCAAACTGCCGCTGGTGAACTTTGACGGCGACGGCGAGGACGCTTTCCGGCGGCGTATCAAGCCGCAGGCTTTCGACACCGTGCAACCCCTGCCGGGGGAGGTGGCGATGATTCTTTACACCTCCGGCTCCACCGGGCGGCCGAAAGGCGTGCCGCTGACCCACCAGGGGCAGCTGTGGGCGCTGGAGGCCACCCGCAGCGGCGGCGTGGAGCCGGACGCGCCGCAGGCGCGTTACCTGTTGGCGCAGCCCTTGTTTCATATGAACGGCTTATTTCTCACCAAACGGGTCTTTGCGGTTAACGGCTTGCTGGTGGTGCTGCCGGCATTCGACGCCCAGCGCTATGCCGCCGCCCTTGCCGATTACCGTATCAATATCGTCACCGCCGTGCCGACCATGTTCGCCCGGCTGTTGCGCGATCCGCGCCTGCTGGCCGGGCGGGATTACTCCGCCCTCAACCGCCTGATGCTCGGGTCCGCCCCCATGTCGCTCTCGTTGCTCAACCGTATCCAGCAGGCGTTTCCCACGGCGACCATCACCCACGGTTATGGCACCACCGAGGCGGGGCCGGCGGTGTTCGGTCCTCATCCCGACGGGTTGCCCACTCCGCCGCTGGCGCTGGGATACCCGCTTGCGGCGGGAGAAGTGAAGCTGGTGGACGGGGAAACGGAAAACGACGGCGTGCTCTGCATGCGCAACCCGGCGGTGACCCCGGGTTATCTCGGCCTGCCGGAAAAAAGCAGCCAGGTGTTTCGCGGGGGCTGGTATTACAGCGGTGATGTCATGCGACGCGATGAACAGGGATTTTATTATTTTACCGGCCGCGCGGATGATATGTTTGTCTGCTCCGGCGAGAATATTTTTCCGGTGGAGGTGGAGAAAACGCTTGAGTCCCATCCCCATGTGCGTCAGGTCTGCGTGGTACCGCTGCCCGATGAGGAGCGCAGTCAGGTGCCGGTGGCGTTTGTGGTGCTACAGCCCGACAGCGCCCTGAGCCCGGATGCCTTAAAGCAGTATGCCCTCGCGCACGGCCCGGCCTACCAGCATCCGCGGCGTATCGCCTTCCTGGCCGAATTGCCCTGGGCGGGCACCAATAAAGTGGACCGCCATGCGCTGACGCAACTGGCGCGCCTGCTGGAGGCGCGTCAGGGGTGGGATAACCCCCTGGCAGCGACGGAGCCGGACCATGCCTAAAATAGCCCTGGTCACCGGCGCCAGCCGCGGTATCGGCCGGTCCATTGCGCTGGCGCTGGCCCGACAGGGCGTGGCGGTGGCCGTGCATTATCGCCGTGCGCGGGAGGACGCGGCGCGCGTGGCCGATGACATTGAACGGGCGGGCGGCCGCGCCTTTATCCTGCAGGCGTCGCTGGAAGAGAGCACGGGCGCGCAGCTGCTGATGGACCGCCTGCAGGCTGAGTTGACCCGGCTTTTCGGCGCGCCGCGGTTTGATATCCTGGTCAATAACGCCGGGCAGGGCGGACGGGCGGCTATCGCGGAAGTCACGCCGCAGCGGCTGGCCGATACGCTGCAGGTCAATTTTATTTCGCCGTTTTTCATTATCCAGCGCGCCATCCCGCTGCTGCGGGACGGCGGGCGGATAATCAATATTTCCTCCATGAGTACCCGGGCCGCTTTCCCGGAAATGGCGGCCTATGCGCCCGCAAAGGCGGCGCTGGAAAGCCTCGGCGTGTTGCTGGCGGCTGAGCTGGGAAGCCGGGCCATCACGGTGAATGCCGTATTGCCGGGCGCGACCGCCACGGCGATGAACCCGCGCGCCGCCGATCCGCGGTCCGCGGCGGTGATCAGCCAAAGCGTGGCGCTGGGCCGGGTGGGCCAGCCGGAAGATATCGCGGAGGTGGTGGCGTTTCTGGCCGGCGAGGGCGGCCGCTGGATAACCGGGCAGCGCATCGACGCCAGCGGAGGCCAGCGATTGTAGCCGGCCCCCGGCGCCGCGCCTGAGCGCCGGCCGCGCGCTATCGGCTCCCGACGCTCAGCGCCGCAGCTTATGCAGCGTCTCATGCGCCAGGCGCGTGAAATAGCGCGCCGCCGGGGCGATGAGCGCTTCCGCGGGATCGAAACGCGGATGATGCAGGCCGAAGGCGCTGGCCGAACCGATATTGACGAACGCGCCGGGCAAGCGGTGCAGATAAAAGGCAAAGTCTTCGCCGCCCATCAGCGGCGGCAGATCGTGGACCCGATAACCCTCCCGGGCCGCCACGTCCTTGGTGAAATCCGCCCATTCAGCGCTGTTTACCAGTACCGGCGGCCCGGCGTGCCAGCGCAGTTCGGCATGGGCGCCGAAGCCGGCGGCGATATGTTCAATCAGGCGGGTGATTTTTTCCGGCATCCTGGCCCGGACCGCCGTATTATGGGTGCGCACTGTGCCCTCAAGTTCCACCTGCTGCGGCAGCACATTCCAGGTATTGCCGCCGTTGATGCGCGTGACGCTTAACACCACCGATTCCAGGGCGCTAAAGGCGCGGCTGGGCAAGGTTTGCAACGCGGTGATGATATGCGCCGCCAGCACGATGCTGTCGACGCCTTCCTCGGGACGGGCGGCATGGGCGCCTTTACCGTTAACCAGGATTTCAAAGCGGTCGACGTTGGCATGCAGCGGTCCGGAACGGGTGCCGAATTCGCCCACCGGTAAATCGGGGGCGTTATGGCCGCCGAAGATCACGCTCACGCCCTCCAGCGCGCCGGCGTCGATAAGTTGCCGGGCGCCGTCGAAGGTTTCCTCGGCCGGCTGGAACAGGATCCGGACTTTACCGGCCAGATCGGCCTCCCGCTCTTTCAGCAGCAGCGCGGCGCCCAGCATAATCGAGGTGTGGATATCATGACCGCAGGCATGCATGACGCCGGGGTTACGTGAACTGAACGGCCGGTCCGATTGCTCATCAATGGGCAGGGCGTCGATATCGGCGCGCAAGGCGACGATCGGCCCGTCGCCACGGCCGATTTCCGCGACCACGCCGGTGTTCAGCGCGAGCGGCAGGAGAGGGATGTCCGCTTCGCTTAACCATTGCCTGATTTTTTGCGTCGTCTGGAATTCGTGATTGGATAATTCCGGATATTGATGCAGCTCCCTGCGCCAACCCACCAGCTTCTCCCCGAAAATATCCGTTAAAACCTCAGATGTCATGGTCTGTCATCCCGCAAAGGCTATTTCTTTTGTCAGACAAAAAAGCTAACAACCCCGCCAGCGCGGGTCAAAGATTAAATATGGCTGAGCTTAGGCATGAAATGGAAAAGCAAGGACGGGCGTCACCCGGTAACAGGGCGAATATTTGGCCGCGCATCCTACCCTGGCCCTATCACGCAACCTGCGCCCGGCAGTACACATTTAACTCACATTTTAATTACATCTGTCTGACTTATGCCGTCGTTTAATGGCGATTATGCGAAAACTTCATAACGAAAGCCCTGGCGGAGTAAAGCCTTTGATGAGTCTCACGGTTTAGCCGGTGGCTCTCCAGTAGGATAAGGATATGTATTATTCAGTGGCTAGAGAACTATCATGGAAACACAACTTTTACATGAATTCGTTTTATTATCAAAAACACTGAATTTTAGTAAAGCCGCGCAGAAAATGAATATCACCCAGCCGGTATTAAGCCGGCATATGAAATACTTGGAAGAATATTTTGGCGCTAGTTTTTTTAAACGCGATACACATAAAGTCGAACTGACCACCGCGGGGAAATTATTTACCGAAGAAGCAGGGAAAATATTATTACAGTATGAGACGTCCATATCGGCGATCCATTCTTTTACCGGCAAAAGCCGCCGTCGGCTTGCCGTGACGTTTCTGGGGGAAGCCATCCAGAAATTCTTGATTACTTTCCTGACGCAGTTCCGCGCCACCCATAGCGATATCCTTATAGAATGCCGTGACAGCGAGCTGGATGAGGCCCTCGCGTTACTGGATAATCACGCCAGCGACATGGGATTTCTTATCAGGCCTAATTTTATGGCCAATGAATCGAGATTTTGCACGCTGCCTTTTCAAACCGATCCGCTGTGCGCGGTGGTCAATAAATGCCATCCCCTGGCCGGACGCGGCAGCGTTTCTTTGCGCGAGGTCAGCGAATGGCCGATAATGCGCATTGATCCACGGGAATTTTCCTTGTCCGATGAATACAGCACCCGTTTCTTGACCATTCGTAACATTGATTTCACCCTGGATAAAGAATACCCCAATCTTAAGACCTGCTGCTTTAACCTGGAATTTAGCGACCGCGCGGTGCTCCTGATGCCCAGGCACCGCGGATACCTGACCGGCCAGAACTGCGTTATGCTGGACATTGCCGAACAGGACTGCTGGTTTAACCTGGAACTGGTGTGGGACAGCAAAAATACCAATCCCTCGGTGGCCATATTTTTGAAAGAGTTTAAATCTTTCTTAAAACAGTAAATTAAGATGCCATCCCGCTTACCCTCCCCAATGCGCTATATCAAACCTTCATTGCATTTTATCATATAGCTATATATCTCTTTATGGTCCTCTTGCGCGTAATATTTAGCCTCCTCTTTCCGCCTGTGAAAGAATTTAATTTCCTATTGATAAATATGCTGAATATAGTCCAGTTCCCTTAACGGCAATCGGCATGCGCAATACGCTATTTTCTTGTTTTTTATGATGCGGGTCACCTATGTTCTTCAGGCAAAATCTGCGCCTGCGGTAACATCGCCACAATGGTTATGTCGAAAATGCATAGCCGGAAAAATAAAAAGAATTTCCACCATTTGTACAGCGATGGTACGTTTTTATTGCCCGAAAGCACCGGACCGAAAATGTATATCACATCATTTAACTTGTGTTGCTTCCAAGAGATTCTAATAAAGCTATAAAGGAGTAAACCATGGCGATTAAAGCCAATTACGAGTCTGATCACGGAAAACGAAAAGAAATGTCCCATAAGGAATTGGGAACAATTCCCCATATGCGTTTCGAAGAGTATGCGGAGAAACTGAAACACTGCTTCACCATGAAACGGGAAAACGGCATTCTCGAAGCCCGGCTGCATACCAACGGCGACAGCCTGCAATGGGGGGCGCCCGCGCACCAGGCTCTTCACTACTTTTTCGACTGGGCCGGCAGGGATCCCGATAACGAGGTCATCATCCTGGGCGGGACGGGAAAGGACTTTATGAAGGGCATCGGCCGGCTTGACGATAAGGGCAACTGGGGCCCGGCAACCGAGTTCAACTCCGCGCCGGAAGAAGCCTGGAAGATGTACGAGTATCAATACTATGACGGTACCAACGATATCGAAGGTCAAGTATTCGATGTGGAAGTGCCCACCATCGGCGTATGGAACGGCGCCGCTTTCCATACCGATCTGGTGCTTTTCAGCGATCTTACCCTTTGCACCGAAGATGCGTGGACCACGGATATGCACTTTCGCGTCAACATGGTGCCCGGTGACGGCATCGGCATCGCCTGGCGGGAACTGATGGGCCGCAAGAGATATGCCTATGCGGAACTGACCGGCGAGATCATCACGGCCCGCAAGGCCCTGGCCCTGGGGATGGTTAACGAGATCTGTCCGGATACGGAATCCTGCTACGCGCGGGCGCAGGAAATCGCCGAACTTATTATGCGTACCGGCAGCCGCGTCACCCGCCGCATTACCACTCAGCAGCTCAGAAAAGCATGGAAAGAAGATATCGCCAATGAGCTGCGCAACGCCTTCTCCACCGAAATGTTCGTCACCGCCACCGAACACAGCCCCCACGAAGTCAATTACTGGCACTGGGCGCACGAAGAGGCTGAGCTGGTCAAGGCGGCCGAGAAGAAAGGCAAGGTCATACGTCCGCGCGTCAACGGCGGCCAGGAAGAAGACGAAATCAGGTAACAGGGCCGATCCGGCAATGGATGAACCGCCATTGCCTATCGCCGGCGGCGGCCAGTCGCCGGGTCGCCGTACCGGAAAACGACACGGCGCATTTGATTATTGTCGCCGCGGCACCGTTGCCGGCGGCGCGCGTACCGGCACGTCACGTTGCCTGCCGGTGCGTCCGGGCATCCTTTTGCCGGCAAAAATTCCTACCAATCGCAAGCGGGGCAGGTCCATGAATACAGGGAACGACGTCATCATATCCGCCGCATTGACCGGCGCGGTGACACCAAAAGACATCAATGAAAATATTCCGCTGACGCCCGAAGAAATTGCCGCGGACGCGTACCGCTGCTGGCAGCGGGGCGCCGCCATCGTTCATCTCCATATGCGCGACGATCGGGGGCTGGGTACGATGGACAGCGGAAAATTTGCCGAAACCATCCGTCTGCTGCGCGCCCGCCATGACTGCGATGTGATTATCAACTGCACCACCTCCGGCGACCATCGGGCCAGCGATAAGCAGCGGCAGGAGCATGTGGCCAACCTGAACGGGATAGAAATGGCGTCCTGGGACGCGGGTTCCTTTAACTGGATGCCCGGCGGCGTGTTTATCAATTCCCCGCAGTTTTTAGGCGCTCTCGGCGAGGTGCTGACCGCCCGGGGCATCAAACCCGAAGTGGAGATTTTCGATGCCGGCATGCTGGGCATCGCCGGGTATTTTCTCGAACAGGGCAAGCTGGCCGGGCCGCTGCATTATCAATTCTGCCTCGGCGTGCCGGGGGGAATGCCCGCCACGGTAGAGAACCTGCTTTATCTCCGTGAGCACATCCCTCCCGAGGCCACCTGGTCGGCATTTGGCGTCGGCAAGGCGCATATGTCCATGCTGTACGCCGCCATAGCGTTGGGCGGGCATGTCCGCGTGGGGCTGGAAGACAACGTCTATTTCCGCAAGGGCGTAAAAGCGTCCAATGCGCAGTTGGTGGAGCGCGCCGCACAGGCAATCCGCTTGTTCGGCAAAGAGGTGGCCACACCCGAACAGGCAAGAAAACTGCTGGGGCTGCGGCCGTTATAAACCAGGCCTTACCCGGGCCCGCCCAGCGGGTCCTGCAGGCATGCAAAAGAAGGTTGTTATGAGAGACGCAGTCATAGTATCGGCGGTTCGTACCCCGGTGGGTAAATGCCGCGGCGTGTTGGCGGCGGTACCGGCGCATATCCTGGGCGCACTTACCGTCAGGGAAGCGGTGGCCCGCGCGAACATCGAGCCGGAAAGCATTGATGATGTGATATTCGCCAACCTGATGAATAACGAAATCAATAATATGGGCCGCATGGTGGCGTTGGAGGCCGGGCTGCCGGTTTCCGTACCGGGGATAACTCTGGACCGTCAGTGCGCCGCGTCGCTGAACGCGCTGGCCTACGGCGCTATCCAGATCGCGGCCGGTTTCGCCGACGTTATTGTCGCCGGCGGGGTGGAAAGCGATTCCCGCCGCACCTGGCAGCTGGAAAAAAACGACAGCGCCTATGCGGTACAGCCGCCGCGCTTTGTCGATATCCATACGTCGCCGGATAGTCTGGGCAACCCGCCCATGGGCATCACCGCCGAAAATGTGGCCGCCAGGTACGGTTTGTCCCGCCGCCAGCTTGACGAGTTCGCGTTGCGCAGCCACCGGCTGGCCGGCGCCGCCTGGCAGGCGGGCCGGTTTGAGGAGCAGATTGTGCCGGTGCCCGTAACCGACAAAAAAGGCCGGCAAACCCAGGTGTCGCGCGATGAGCCGCTGCGCACCGATTGTTCCCTGGACGCCCTGGCTTCCCTGCGGCCCAGTTTCAAACAAGACGGCGTGGTGACCGCCGGCAACAGCTCGCCCATGAGCGACGGCGCCGGTGCCATGGTGCTGATGGAACGTTCGCTGGCGGAAAAAAACGGCCACGCGATCCTGGGCGTCTTTCGCGGCTACGCGGCGGCGGGAGTGGATCCCAACCTGATGGGACTGGGACCGGTTCCCGCCACCGCCAAACTGCTAAAGCAGGCGGGACTGGCGGTAGGCGATATCGATTTATGGGAGCTGAACGAGGCGTTCGCCGCTCAATCGCTGGCCTGCATCCGGGAAATCGGTATGGACCCCGCACGGGTCAATCCCAATGGCGGCGCCATCGCCCTGGGACATCCCCTGGCGGGCACCGGGGCAATCCTCACCGCGAAAACCCTGTATGAAATGAAGCGCCGCAACCTGGACAAGGCCGTTATCGCCTTCTGTGTCGGTGGCGGCCAGGGCGTGGCGGTTTTGCTGACGAGGAATTAATCATGCCGGGAAAATATGCCTTAGCCGATGACATCACCCGTCTTTTTCAAGACGGCCAGACGCTGATTTGCGGCGGGTTCGCCAATTGCGGCGTACCCAATCACCTGATCCAATGCGTGATAGACAGCGGCGCCAGGCACTTCACGCTGATTGCCAACGATTCGGGCGACGCCGACCTCACCATCGGCCGCCTGATTCATCACGGTCTGGTGGATAAGCTTATCGCCTCCCATATCGGCCGCAATACCGAAACCGTGGCGCTGGTGGCGGCGGGAAAACTCCAACTGGAACTGGTGCCCCAGGGCAGCCTGGCGGAGCGGATCCGCTGCGGCGGTTCGGGATTGGGGGGCGTTCTGACCAAAACCGGCCTGGGTACCGTAGTAGAGGAAGGGAAACACCGGGTGGTGGTAAACGGAGAACTGTATTTGCTGGAAACCGCGTTGCGGGCGGATATCGCCCTGGTGCGCGCCCGTACCGCCGACCCGCTGGGCAACCTGACCTATCGCGGCACCATGCGCAACTTCAATCCACTGGTGGCCAAGGCGGCGAGGGTAACCCTGGTGGATGCGGACATGCTGGTGGACCTGGAGGAATACGGCATGGATCGCATCGTGACCCCGGGCGTCTATGTGGACAAGATCCTGACAACGCGAGGAGAAAGACAATGAATGCCCGTGAAAGGATAGCAAAGCGTGCCGCAGGGTATTTTTCCGCCGGCGATGTGGTCAACCTGGGCATCGGCATTCCCAGCCTGTGCGGCGACTACGCGCAGCCCGGCGTAATGTTCCATACCGAAAACGGCCTGGTGGGCATGGGTCCGCTCACTTCGGGCATGCTGGCGACGGAAGGATTCTGCAATGCCACCGGCATGCGTTTTGCGCCGGTGCCCGGCGCCAGTTCATTCGACAGCGCGGAGTCCTTCGGCCTGGTCCGTTCCGGCAAACTGGCGGCGTCGGTGCTGGGCGCCCTGCAAGTGGCGCAAAACGGCGATCTGGCCAATTGGGCCCAGCCCGGCCGGGTGTTCGGCATGGGCGGGGCGATGGACCTGGTGAACGGCGCCCGCAAGGTCATTATCACCATGGAGCTTTGCGCTAAAGATGGCGCACGCAAAATCGTCAACGCCTGCAGTTATCCCCTGACGGGCAAACGCTGTGTCAATCATATCGTTACCGAACAGTGCGTGATTGACGTTACCCCGGACGGGCTGGTGCTGGTGGAACTCCTGGCGGGATTGACCCCACAGGACATCCAGCGTCAGGTCGAGCCGCGGCTGATTGTGGCCGATGTCTTGAAAACCATGGAAATATAGCGTCCGGAGGACACCGTGATAAAAAGCGCTCCAGGTAGATTTGCGCCAGATCACGACACGGGCGATGACGTCGAAACCGGGGCGGAAAACCGGCAACCGTGCGCAACATCCCGATAAACCCACTACGCATCCCCGGGCGCGGCCCGACTGCGTACAACGAGCTGACCATTATGACTGGGCAAGAAAAACACCTGGCGCTGCCACAGAAGACTGTCGATCTTACTACCCGGGGGGACGATCATCTTTCCGCCACCAAAAGCAGTTTCGGCTTCCATGGATGGACCATTATCTGTTTCCAGGCCCTGATGTTCTGGCTGGCCGCGGGCGCCGTAACGCATGGCTTGAATGTGATCCTGCCCGCCTTATCCAACACCTTTAACCTGGAGTACAACGCGCTGCTGGCGCTGGCGACCCCGGCCTCCTGGGCTTCAATCCTGGCGGGGCCCCTGTGCGCCAAGCTGTGTGAAAAGAAGGGACCGAAATTTAATATCGTTTTCTGCCTTATCGCCTGCGGCTTGTGTTTCGGCCTGCTGGGCTACTGGGGGACGCTAACCGGTTTTACCGTACTGTTTGCCGGGGTCTGTTTTTTCGGCACCGGTTTCGCCTATCTGGGCGGAACCGCTCTTATCGCCAACTGGTTTATCCGTAAACAGGGCCTGGCGCTGGGCTGGTGCACCATGGGGCAAACCTTTTCCAGCGCCTTTTTCGTGCCGGTGCTGGCCGGGTGTTTCTCATGGTTTGGCGTGCATAACGGCTTTTGGGGCGTCTCGCTGCTGATGTTCGCCACCGCGCTGCTGGTGGCGCTATTTGCCGCCAACAAACCGGAAGACATCGGCTGCGCGCCGGACAATGCGCCCATTACCGCCGAGGAACTGGCCGAACGGATTCGCGCGCATTCAGACTACATTTGCCCGGTCACCACCGGTCAATTGCTTCGCATGAAGGACGTCTGGTTCATGGGCATCGCCACCGGCGGTATCTATATCATGCTGGTGGGGGTGGTGAGCCAGATTGTGCCCCGCCTGATGGGCATGGGATTTGAACTGGGCACCGCCATCTTCTATATGACCCTGGCTGCGCTGTTCGGCACCTTCGGCGCCTATGGCTGGGGCTGGCTAAACCAAAAGGTGGGCATTAAAGCGGCCATCTCCATTTACACCTTGTGGTGGATGGTATCGGTGGTTATCAACATCGTCCAATTTAATACGCTGACCCTGTGGATTTCTCTGTTGATGATAGGTTTTAGCCTGGCGGGCGCCACCAATTTAAGTACCGCGCTGATTGCCACTAAATTTCCGCGCAGAGCCTATATCCGGGCCATCGGCATTATCGCGCCCATCCAGTCCATTGTACGCTGCTTCGCATTTTCCATTCTGGCGCTGGGATTGACCTATCTGGGCGGATATACCGGCGCTTATCTCCTCTTGGTAGGGGTCGGCGCCGTGACATTGATTTTGATTTGGCAAACCGATGTGACGCCGATAGGAACATTGACGCCAACATCCGGCGAACACCCCGGCCTTCGTTAATGGCGAAAAGAGAATCAAATAGGTTTTTACCCGAACCTGAATAGGATGAATTTTATCAAAAACAACCGCCGGCAATGTGCCGGAAATAATAATTGCCGCGATTATTCATCGGGATAAAGCGGACGCTGATTAAATCGTAACAGGCATTCTAATAAGACAGGGTTTCCTGGAGAAATATAATGAGATTCAGCAGGAGGTCAATATGACGGGAAGTGTTATTGCCAGTGCCGTGCGTACCGCAATCGGTAGCTTTGGCGGCAGTCTGGCGTCGCTGGCCGCCCCCCGGTTGGGCGCGCTGGTGGCGCTGGAAAGCCTCAGGCGCGCCGGTATCCCGCCCGATATTATCGACGAGGTTTTCCTGGGTAATGTCCTGCAGGCGGGATTGGGCCAAAACCCGGCCCGTCAGGCGATGCTGCATGCCGGCATTAATGAAAAGACCCCGGCGACCACCGTCAATGTCGTCTGCGGGTCCGGCTTGAAAAGCGTCATCCTGGCGTCCCAGGCTATCGCCGCGGGCGATGCGCAGATTGTCCTGGCCGGCGGGATGGAAAATATGTCGGCGGCGCCTTATCTGTTGGATAAAGCCCGCTGGGGCTACCGGATGGGGGAAGGCGCCATTATCGACAGCATGGTGCATGACGGACTGTTTTGCAGTGTTAATCAATACCATATGGGCATCACCGCGGAAAATGTCGCCGTCCGTTATAACATCAGCCGGCTGGAGCAGGATCAGATCGCCCTGCGATCGCAGCAGCGGGCGGTGGCGGCCATTGGCAACGGCGCGTTCCGTAATGAGATTCTGCCCGTGATCTTGCCCGGAAAAAAAGGCGACATTATTTTCGATACGGATGAACATCCGCGCGGGGATGTCAGCGCCGAGGGCCTGGCCAGGCTGCGTCCGGCCTTTGCGCCTGAGGGCAGCGTCACGGCGGGGAATGCCTCCGGCATCAATGACGGCGCGGCCGCGCTGGTGGTAATGAACGAAGCCCGGGCCCGCGCACTCGATATCAGGCCGTTGGCGCGGATCCGCGGTTATGCCACCTGCGGCGTCGACCCGGCGTTTATGGGTATCGGGCCGGTGCCGGCGGTGCGCGCGGCACTGAAGAGGGCCGGTCTGGGTATCGGTGATATTGACCTGTTCGAGGCCAATGAAGCCTTTGCCGCGCAGTTCGCCGCGGTGGGCCATGAGCTGGGGCTGGATGAAGACAAAACCAACGTCAATGGCGGCGCCATCGCCCTGGGCCATCCCATCGGCGCCTCCGGCGCCAGGATATTGGTAACGCTGCTCTATGCCCTGGCGGCCCGGGACAAAACCTTCGGCGTGGCAACCCTGTGTGTCGGCGGGGGATTAGGGGTGGCGATCGTGGTGGAACGCTTGTGACATATGTCTTACCGTCAGGGGGAAAATAGGGGCTTAAAAAATAAAAACGGGAATAATTTAAGGCCGAGTACAGGTCTTAATTCATAAATGCATTAAAAATACAAAAATGGATGATTACTGTTTTTACGGGCTGGTTTTATATCCCGGCTTTGACGATATTTTTTATAGCCAGGATTGAAAACCGACATAATAAGTGCGGCGAAGTTGGAAATGACGCGTAATAAAGCCAATTGCAATCATTTTAGGTCATGTGCCCGATAAATTCGGACGTGGATTAATATTGGCACTAACTTTGCTCAATATCGCGGGTAGATAAAACTTATATAAGCGGAACGATATTCTATGAAAAACGATTACGTGAAAAAAAGCTTATCAGCACTGGTTGCGCTCATTCTGGGCTGCTCTGCGGGTCTGTCGGCCAACGCGGCTGTTACCGCCGGCGATTATACGGCTGCGGCCAAAGGCAAGGAGAGTGATGTCAGGGTCACGGTTTCCATTGATCAAGCGGGAACGATTAAAAATATCGTCGCCGACGCATCCGGAGAAACCCCTGAACTGGGCGGCGTGGCGGGACCTCTGGTCGCCAAGTCCATCCTTGATAGGCAAAGCCTGGACGTGGACGGCATGACCGGCGCCACCGAAACCAGCGATGCCGTTAAGCAAGCCGCCAAGGCGGCCTTGCTGAAGGCCGGCGCGGATATCGGCAAATACACCAGCGTATCGGCTAAAACCGCAGACCCTGTCGCCGATGAGGAGAAAACGGTGGATGTGGTGGTCATGGGGGGCGGCACTTCCGGCACCGCCGCCGCGCTGGCCGCGGCGGAAAAAGGCGCTAAGGTGCTGGTGATTGAGAAATCCGCGGTGGTGGGCGGCAGCGGTAATATGGCCAGCGGCTTTTTTGCCGTGGGATCGGCGCTGCAAAAATCCTTAGGGATGAAATATACCCCGCAGGATCTGACGCACCGGCTGCTGGATTATAACCACTTTTTATCCAATGGCCCGCTGACTAAAGCCATTGTGTATAAATCCGGTTCAACGGCCGACTGGATGGAACGGCACGGCGTGAAGCTGGAAATCAAGACTGCCGTTAAAGACACCAACCAATTGCAGCAGGCGCACATGGATGATCCGATCAAGTCCGATATTTACCACCATTATCTCAATACCAATGCCGCCTATAAAAGCCTTTATGCCGCCTTCCAGCAATACGGTGGAGAAGTGCTCAAAAGTACCGCTGTGACAGCATTGATTCAGGAACAAGGCGGCAAAGTCACCGGCGTGACTGCGCAAAAGGCGGACGGTGGCAAATTAATCGTCCACGCCAAGGCGGTTATCATTGCCAGCGGCGGGTTCGGCGGTAATGAAAAATTAATACGGGACGTGATGGATACACCGAATATTCATATCCTGGCTTGGCCGAATCAGGGCGAAGGTATCAAAATGGCCTGGACCGCCGGCGGGGCGGAATGGAACTTTCATTCCGCATTGATTCACGCCTGTAAACTGGTGGGAATTACATCGTCGGCCTCGGCCGATAAAGGCAATGCCGAAAATGACAGCCCTCTTATTTGGTTACTAAAATCACCATTATTATGGGTGGACGCCAATGGTGAGCGATTCGGCGATGAAGGCCTGGTGTATGATTCGGCTTACTGGGCCAATGTGTCTTATTCGGTGGGCGGTAAATATTACATAATTCTCGATAATCAGACTTTGAATGCCTATACCAAAAAAACATTCCCCTTTCCTTTATCCGGCGCCGGCCCGGCCAATCCTCCTAAGGGCGGCGATTTCACGGCGCTGGCGGATGCCGCCGTCGATGGGGGTAAAAGTAAAAATATTTTCAAAGGACAGACCCTGGAGGAACTGGCAAAAAATATGGGTGTGGAAGCCGGCCAATTGGAGAAAACCGTTTCCCGTTATAACGATCTGATCAAAGCCAAAGTTGACGCGGACTTTGGCAAAAAACCGGATTATCTGATTTATCCGGTGAAAACCGGACCCTTCTATGCATTTGAAACCCAGGTGGTGAGTTTAAGCAGCATCGGTGGGGTAAGGGTTAACGCCAAATTACAGGTCACCGATATTAACGCCAAACCTGTCCCGGGATTATATGCGGTGGGCAATGTCGCCGGAGGTTTTTACAGCGGACCCTCTTATCCGCCTTATGAAGGCTTAGCTAATGGCTTTGCGCTGAATTCAGGCCGCATTGCCGGGGAAAACGCGGCGGAAACCATCGCGGCCGCTCATTAATATCAGCAGGGCGAGAGGGCTAAACAGTGTCTTCAAACTGTACCCTATACAGTCAAATGGGCTGGTGAAATACAGGAGCATAATACCTTGCTTCAGGATACCGGCAAGGGATGAAGCATTGCTCGCGCATTATATTTAAATAAGGGGTCGTTATGGGCGTGTCGCGTCGCGGGTTTATTATGGGAATAGGCGGAGCCGTGCTGGCGGCCAATTCAATTAACCGTATTCTGGCGGAGGTCATTAATCCGCAAACTCTCATTGTGGGTAATATCCGCTACGGCATGATCCATGACGAAACCCGCTGCATTGGCTGTCGTGCCTGTGTCCGGGCCTGTCACAAAGTCAATAATGTTCCGGAGGAAGTCACACGGCTGGATATTCTGGATAACGGCACGTACCGGGAGATGGATAAAACCTCGCGACAGTTCAAGCGTAAATCCTGCCAGCATTGCGATAACCCGCCGTGCGTTGCGGTTTGCCCTACCGGCGCTTCTTATAAAGACGCTACAACGGGCATAGTTGATGTCCACCACGATCGGTGCGTTGGCTGCCGGTACTGTATCGCCGCCTGTCCCTATCATGTCCGCTTCATCCATCCGCTGACGAAAACGGCGGATAAGTGCAATTTTTGCCGGGATACCAATCTGGCCGCCGGCAAGCCCCCCGCCTGCGTGGCGATCTGCCCGGTGAAGGCGCTGACCTTCGGTAATCTGGACGATCCCGACAGCGATATCGCCAAACTTATCGCCAGCAAAACGGTATACCGTGAAAAAGTATATTTAGGCACTCACCCCAAGCTCTATCATATCGCCGGCAAATTTGGAGAGATACGAGGATGAACACTGCGTTTCATTTCGCTACCCTGGTCTGGGATTGGCCCATTGCCATTTACTTATTATTAATAGGTATTTCATCAGGCATGGTCATCATAGCCGTTTTGCTTAAAAGGCAACTCCTCGTGGCAAATGCCGGCAGCGACGGCATTATCAAGGCGACGGTAGTTATTGCGCCTTTAACGGTTGTTCTTGGGCTGGTGATCCTTATTTTCCATTTGGCGCGTTCGTGGACTTTTTGGTATTTGATGGTGTTTTATAATCCCCATTCGGTTATGTCGCTGGGGGTAATGTTATTCCAGGTTTATATGGCGGTGCTCATACTCTGGATTATCGCCATCTATCAGCAATACCTCCTTGATATGATTAAATCAAGATGGCTGAAACGGATTATTTTTTTCATCGCGGGATGGGAACGCCGGCTTGATATGGCGGTATTTTTGTTGGCCATTCTGCTCGGGGTCTATACCGGCTTCCTCTTGCTGGCCCTGAAATCCTATCCGTTATTGAATAACCCGGTATTGCCTCTGCTTTTCCTGGTCTCCGGCCTGACATCCGGGGTGGCCATGGCGATATTTTGCGGACTGGCGTTCTGTAAACAATCGGTTTATTCGCCGTCCCTGGCTTTTATTCATCGACTGGAACCGCCGCTTATCTTGACCGAGCTTGGCCTGCTGGCGGTTTTCTTTATCGGCCTGATTTTTGGCGGCGGACAAAAGGAGGCCGCGGCATTAAATGCCCTGAGCGGTTTTTGGGGGGCCGTGTTTTGGCTTGGCGTGGTGGGACTGGGTATGGTATTGCCTATGGCTTTAAGGTTGCTGTGCGCAGGCCGTATCACCTCCCATAAAGTTTATTGGCTATCGATGTCGGGCGTCGCATTGTGCAGCGTGTTTATGCTGCGCATGTTTATATTGTATGCGGGACAGATGGTAATGGCATAAATGAACAACTTAACCTGGCTTGTGAGCGTTGCATCATTAACTTTTTTTATGCAATCTTTGGATACCACCATGTTATATCTGGCTATCCCCTCCATGGCGCAGGCATTACATCAGTCCTCCCTTAGCATGGGGATGGTGGTGGTGTCTTATATGCTGACAGTGATGGTTTTTACGCCGGTATGCGGCTGGCTGGCGGATACATACGGCTATCGGCGAATCTATCTCTTAGCGTTGGGCTTATTTAGCCTTGGCTCGTTTTTGTGCGCCGCGGCGGATACGTTAACCGCCATTATCCTGGCGCGTTTTTTACAGGGCATTGGGGGAGCGCTAATGCTGCCGGTGACGCGCGTGGTCATTTTAAAAACGACCCTCCCGGCGGAAAAATTATCCGCCTTAAATAAGATCACGTTATTGGGGTTGGGCGGAACGCTGCTGGGACCGCCGCTAAGCGGACTGCTGATAACCACATGCTCCTGGCGCATGATTTTTCTGGTAAATATTCCTCTATGCCTGATCTGTGTCGTCTTGGCAAAAAAATATATGCCCGAACAGCTAACATCAAGTATGCGGGGAAAATTCGATACCATAGGATTTATGCTGGTGGTACCGGCATTGTTATTAATCTTGCTTGGCTTGTTGGGCATCGGTAAACACTATTTTACCGGAATGTGGGTAATTATATTCTTCCTAATAGCAATGCTGTTGTTATATCGCTATAAAAACCACCAAGATAATACCAATGATCCGCTATTCACTCTTTCGCTGTTTCGTCACAGAACCTTTGCCGTAGGCATAGCCAGTAATATTTGCGTGCGGATTTTTATAGCGTCGGTACCTTTAGTCCTGTCGCTGATGCTGCAACGGGAATTTAACTATTCACCGAGGGGTGTCAGTATCATTATGCTGTCGCTGGCGTCGGGTTCGATAAGCGCCCGGTTCCTGCTGCGCCCGGCATTGATATGGTGCGGCTACCGGTGTTTGTTGCTTATCGCGACGACGGTAAGTGCTGCGTTAATCTATTCTTTGACTCTTCCTGGGCTGAACGGTTCGCTGGATAGCGTCGTTATATTGATATTTATTCTGGGGGTGTTTACTTCTGTCCTGTATGCCACCATGAATACTCTGACGTTCAGCGAGTTAACTGATGAGACCTATCACGCCGGCAACAGCTTGCTGATACTGAGCCAGCTGCTTTCAATCATAATAAGCGTTACGTTAACATTTACGGTGCTTCATTATGTTAACTACGCCGCTAACGCCAGGGGGCTGGAAAATTACCATGTGTCATTTTTATTGATGAGTTTTGGTTTGTTTTTATGTTGCTTTATTTTTTTACGCCTGGATAAAAACGATGGCGATGTTTTTGTGCAGGAAACGCAGAAGTAATAACGCGGTTATTTAAAGAATAATCCTGACTGCCAGTAATATTAGGTAGTTATGACATCTGATGTTTTAACAAAATGTAATTATCGATGATAACCAGAGCCGGAAAAACAACGCGCTGCTAGCGCGCCCGGAATAGGGCATGCTATCGCGGTTGGGCCGTCATTGAATATATTCGTGGCCGGCCGTTTCCGTCCTATTACCTCAATGGGATAGAACAATGAAAATAACGCCTCATAATATATGGAATAGAATGCTATGTTCCGGCGCGATCGCCTGCGGCATAGCGCTGACGAGCAGCGCGGCGTTTGCCGCCAGCGACGCGGAATCTTCAGGACGGCCGCTGTCCGATGCCGGGGGATGGCTGTCGGAGCACGGCGTTACCCCACATATCATGGCCTCTCAGCTTTGGCTGGGCAACCCCAGCGCGGGGACTTCCACCGACGAGCAGCAGGCCTACACGATGTTTTTTGCCGGCGCGGATTTCGATCTCGATCGTATGGGATTCATACCCGGCGGCACGGTCCACTTTATGCAACTATGGGTGCCCTTCGCCCATAATACTCTCTATGGCAATAACGCCGGCGGCATGTTGGCCGGCGATCCGCCGCCCTATATCCCCAAGGTCTCGCATTTGCTGCGTTTCGGTTATGAACAGCTACTGTTTAACGATCGGCTCTCCATTGAACTGGGCAAGAGCAATCCCGGCCAGTTTGTCGGTTTCAGCAACTGTAACGTGCCGTCGTCCTGTATAAATACCGTACTGAATAAAACCGCGGGGTTCGCCCCCGCGCCTTACGCCGGCTGGGGCGCACGCGCCAGCTATCACTTTACGCCGGCGCTGGAGTCCAATATCGGTGTCTGGCGTACCTACCAGGCGTTTCCGTTCACCAACGGCTGGGAACGGTGGGACGACGACTTAGATACCGGCAGTACCCTGCTGGTCGCTAATTTAGCGCGGCGCGCCAGCTGGCGGCAGGAGCCCTATCCCTTCAACTGGGAGGTCCTGGCGTTCCACAATAATTTGCAATACAACGATGCCTACGCCACGGTGAACGGCACCTCGAAGGTATACGACGGCAGCTCGGCGGTGATTACCCATAAAGGGGTTTCCGGCTTTTATCTTACGGCAAAAAAAGCCTTATGGCGGCGTGATGGCGGGGCCGATCCCCACAATCCCGCGCCCAGCGCCGTAAGTCTGCACGGCAGCTGGTCGCAAACCCTGCAATCGGATGCCTACACGGGAATAGCCACGTTGGCTGATGTCGGGCTTATCTGGTCGGGCCCCTGGCAGAGCCGTCCCGATGACAGCTACGGCCTGACTTTCCGCTGGGGCAGGCTGACGGATGGCGAACACCGTTATTTGCAGGATATGTACGATTCCCTGGGCGGAACGGGGTGGCAGGTGCCGCGTAACGAACAGCAGTTAAGTATCGACGCTTCCTTTATGCTCACGCCGGAGGTCAATTTAACGATGACCGGGTCTCGGGTCTGGAACAACACCAATTACCAGTATGCCTATACCAACGTCAAACCAGAGGATGGCTACACATTCTGGATCCAGGTCAACGTCATGCTGGAAAAACTGCTTGGTCTGTGAGGGCTGCGAACAGGGAAAACTGCCGGCCCGTCCTGGCGCCGGCAAAATGTGTTTACGGTTATCATTGCTGATGGCAAATCATATTCGTATCCGTACCGAACCTTCTGCGTCCCAGCCCCAGGGATTGCATTTTCCTGACGATGGTGGGCTGGGATACGCCCAGGGCGGCGGCAATATGATAGGTGGTTTTATATTTATCCTGGGCCAGCGCTAATACAGTCCTTTCAATTTGCGACAGAATATCCGGCAGGGTATGGTTAAGGCGCAGTTGCCTGGCGCAAAAATTCAATGCTTCGTCATCCAGATGGTCAGGTTGCGGATGCTGTTCATTCTTGCATAGCAGCGGAGAGATGATTTCTTCGGTAATGAAATTTTCCTCGGAACAAATATACAAATATTCAATGATGTTTTCCAGTTCGCGGATATTGCCCGGCCAGGCGTAATTGACTAACAGTGTCAACGTCGGGGCGGGGAATCTGATTATTCTGTTATAAAGAGCATCAAATTTATGCAGGAAATATTCAGTCAGTAACGGAATGTCGCTTTTTCTTTCCCGTAAAGGGACGAGATGAATCGGAATAAGGTTAATGCGGTAAAAAAGATCTTCACGGAATTTTCTCTCGGCGACTTTTTTATCCAGATCGGCATTGGTGGCGGCAATGACGCGGACATTAAGTTTGACAGGTTTAGTTCCGCCTAAGCGGACGATTTCTTTTTGCTGCAAGACGCGTAACAATTTCGCCTGGGCCTCGAAGGGTAAATCGCCGATTTCATCCAGGAATATTGTTCCGCCGTTGGCCTGCTCAAAAAAACCGGCTCGTCCTGAACCGGCGCCGGTGAATGCGCCTTTTTCATAACCGAAAAGCTCACTTTCTATAAGGCTGACCGGTATTGCCGCACAATTAAGCTTGATAAAAGGCCGGTCTGCCCGCGCGCTTAGTTTTTGGATATTCTCAGCCACCACTTCTTTACCTGTGCCGGATTCTCCGCGTATTAAAACGGATGCATCTGTTTTTGCGACCCGCAGCATAATCCGCTTCAGTTCTTCCATCGGTCTGCTGACACCGATAAAATTAGCGAAAGGTGGGGAAGCCGGCCCTGTTATTTTTTCCAATGGTTCATGATAGGATTCGAATGAATAAATCGGATAGTTGAATTTGGCATGCAGTTTCTGGAAAAAAGATTGCGCATACAAGATAGACACCACATGTTCAATCTCGTTTTCCTCATCAAGCACCGGCATACCTGACACAAAAGCCATTTTTTCCGGTAACAGATGATGAACAAAAAACGCCATGGCCTCTTTCTTTTGTTTGAGGACTTCGGTGGTAATCGCGCTTTTGAAATATTTTCCTTCTTTAATAATATCGTCAATGCTCCGGCCAAGGATGGCATCAGCCTCTATGATGGGGTTTTCACGCAGGTAAGCCAGGTTGATATATTCCGTTACGCCGCTGGAGTTGGTTATGTAGATAGGGCATTCCAGGGTATCGACGATTTTCTTGAAATCTATCCCAGCCTCGTTAGCCGTTTGGAGAAAATTTGCGCTGGACATGATGGGCCTCTTGAAAACCGGTGATGGTAAAACAGACTATACCGGCTCAAGGAACCAGCGAATGTTAGATCAAGTTATAAATAAATTTGATGGCTGGATATGTGAAAGAAATCACATATCGTTCCGGTATTAAACAGCATTTTTATTTATGTTAAGAAGTCATAAATCAGAGGTAAAGATATTGAAATAAGATCCAGCATATTAGGCAAAAGCATCTCTTTGTCTTTTATATTGGCGATCGATCGGGCTTCCCATCGCCTCCATGGGCGATAGGTGCGCACATCGCCGCGCCCCATCAGGGCGCCCGCCATCAACCGGCAGGCGGATGCGCCACCAGACGCAGGAGCGTGACTTCAGACGGTGCGGCCAGTCGTATCGGCGGTCCCCAATAGCCCGTGCCGCGGCTGGTGTATACCCAAAGATCGTTGAGCTTGTCCAGCCCGTGTACGAACGGCTGCTGCAAACGGACAAAGAACTGCCACGGCAGGAACTGGCCTCCGTGCGTGTGGCCGGACAATTGCAGCGTGAAGCCCGCTTCCGAGGCGGCCGTCGCAGAGCGTGGCTGGTGGGCAAGCAAAAGCCGGAACAGAATATCGCCAGGGGCGCCGCGCATGGCTTTCTGCGGATCGCTTGCGTGCGCCGGGTCGAAGTTGCCGCCGCTGTAATCCGTCACGCCCGCCACGATGGCGCGCGCGCCGCCGTGGTTAACCACCACATGTTCGTTCATCAACACCTGGAAGCCAAGCCGGCGAAACTCAGCGATCCAGGTATCCGCGCCGGCATAATATTCATGATTGCCGGTGACGAAGAAGATCCCGTGCCGCGCCGATAACGCGCCAAGGGGGCGGGTATCCGCCTCGAGCTGCGGCACGGATCCATCGACGACATCGCCCGTCACCGCAATCAGGTCCGCTTCAAGCGCATTCACGGTTGCGACGATTTTCTCGACATAGCCGCGTTTAATGGTCGGGCCGATGTGGATGTCGCTGATCTGCACGATGCGAAAGCCGTCCAGCCCCGCCGCCAGTCCCGCGATAGGGATGTCGATATTTTTCACCGGCGCATTCCTGCGCGCGTTGTAAACGCCCAACAGCGTGAGGAGTATGGCAACGAGCGGTACGCACAGCGCGCTGACGGCGGTGAACTCCGCCGTCGCCGCAGTGACGCCCGGCAAACTGTCCACGGCATGCAGCAAAAGCAACACTATATCGCGCAGCGCTGTCAGCACCAGCAGCGACGAGAAGAAACCCATCGTGAGTAATCCCGCCCACGCCAGCCGGTCCGACAGCGGCTGTTTTTTTATATTGCGCGCGGCCATGCCGACCGGGATCAGCACAGCAGACATCGCCAGCAGCAGCGCCGCGAGCCATTTGAATGGCGTGCCGACAGGCAAGGCGGCAATGAGCCGCACGCCGATATACACATGCAACAGCGTGACTATGCTGATGAGGCGAATGAAAAATGCGGAACGGAGCATAGATAATCTTTCCTTGTTACATGATATCACCTCTCTCAGGATAGCCGAATTCACTCTCCCGCGTCAGCGTCTGACGTTATCCCCCAGCGGGCGGCGGGGCACTGCTGACGCCGTTTAAGGACGTGCAGATGCCTGACGGTATAGCCGGTTATGACGGCACAGAGACGGCCGGCGGGCATAGGCCGGGCCGGCACAGGAGGGCAATGGTATTGTGAAGGAGATCAAATAATAGTTAAAACACGGTTTCATTTTTTTATAGTTCGGTGGAGAGTGCTCAGTGTTTAACGGGAAAAGTAGTGTCTAGTGTCTAACTATTCCTTCCGGGCATCGTTTCTCTTACGGATTGTCACCATGACCATGTCAGCAAAAGATAAACTGTACCAGTCCATATTGACCCATTATTCGGGCAATCACAGCGGTTTTACCGCGCTGGATTGCGCGAATTTAGTGCCGATCGGCCGCAGTGTAATCAGTCATTATCTCAATCGGTTATGCGATGATGGGAAATTAATCAAAGAAAACACCCGGCCCGTACGTTTTTTTGTCAATACGGCACAAACACGATCCGTGCTGGCGCGGGTGGAAAAAAAAGCACTGGATGCCTTCAGCCGTCTGATTGGCGTTGAGGGAAGTCTGGCGCAAGCGGTATTAATGTGCCGCTCGGCGGTAGATTATCCCACCGGCGGTCTGCCGGTGCTGCTGGCCGGTGAAAGCGGGGTGGGTAAAAGCCATCTCGCCAGCGTGATATATGACTACGCGCTGGAACGGGGCGTTATCGCGGCTGATAAACCGCTTATCGAGCTGAATTGCGCCGATTATGCCAATAATCCTGAGCTATTGTCCGGCACATTATTTGGTTATATCAAGGGGGCGTTCACCGGCGCCGACCGGGAGAAGCGCGGCGCCTTCGATGAGGCGGACGGCGGTTTTTTATTTCTTGATGAAGTCCACCGGCTCTCCGCCGAAAACCAGGAAAAGCTGTTCCTGTTTATGGATAAAGGCTATTTCTACCGCCTCGGTGATAATCGTACCCGTCGTCCGGCCAGCATTCGGTTTATTTTCGCCACCACAGAAAATATTGATACCGTGTTGCTCAATACTTTCCGCCGCCGCATCCCGGTGCGCGTCACGCTGCCGAATTTCATCTCACGTCCGCTCACTGAACGGGTGGCGCAGGTCGAGTATTTTCTGCATTGCGAGGCACGCAGCCTGGCAAGGGATATTCATCTGGATGCCGCCCTTATGCATCAACTGGTCATGTCGCCGATCAGGGGCAATATCGGCGAATTGAAAAACCAAATTAAGGTGATGTGCGCCAGCGCATGGAGCGACGGGGATAACGCGAAATTTATCACCCTGAATTCGCCGCACCTCCATTCCGGCGGCGGTGAAATGCTGCTGATTTCCCACCGTGACCGGGCCGGTGACGTTGATGTGTCGATGTTGCTGCCTAAAGCGATGCGCGATGACGTCATTTTTAAAGAGTTCTGCCACAGCGGCAATACGCTGTTGCTCAATCGCAAGCTGGAACAATTGCTGACGACGATCGGCGGCGTTCTGAATCCGGCCTCGCCTTACAGCGGTTATGTCTGGCAAAACACCATGCATGCCATCAATGAGCTGGAGAACTTAACCGGCCTGACGTTCAGTCAGGATCACCGCAAAGCTGTCTGGCTGTGCCTGAATTACGCGTTACATCATGCCGGCGGCGCAGCACAGGCCGATGAGCTGCGGGCGATAACCGATTATGTTTCCAGCAAGGCGCGGTTGCTGGCCGGTGAGTGCGTAGACCTGTTGCGACAGCACGTCGTTAATGAGGCTTTTTTACTGTTGCCGCCGCTGCTCGGCAGCGCATTTAACACCCTGGCCGGTGACGATGACCTCATCCAGGGGGTGATTGTTTCCCACGGACGCTCCACGGCGTCCAGTCTGGCGGGTATCGCCAATCAGCTGACCGGCGGTTATATATTTAAAGCTTTCGATATGCCCAACGCGACCTCGACACGCGAGATCATTGATATGCTGATCAAGCACCTGGACGCCATCAAGCAGAGCGCCGGATTGATAATCCTGGTGGATATGGGGTCGCTGAAGGCGATTTATGAGGAAATAAAACTCCATCTGCATGGCGAACTGCTGGTGATCAATAACGTCAGCACCGCCATGGCGCTGGATATTGCCTCAAAGATCCAGTCACGCCTGGCGATGAAGGACATTATCGACAGCGTCAAAGGCGCCTATGAAGTGGAAACCCGCTACTACGCCGGCGTGCTGCCGGGAAATAAAATTATCATTACCTGTATTTCCGGCGAAGGCATCTCGCACAAACTCAAAGATATCGTGCAGCGTTATCTGGCCTGCGATCAGATTGATATCGTCACTATGGAATATGACGATGTGAAATGGAAAATCGCCCGCTCTGACCCGGCGCTGAACGGCACGCGGCTTATTATCACTACCACCGATCTGGATGCGGGCTATATTCCGCTGTTAAGCGTGGAACAACTGATTAAAGAGAAAACCGCCGTATTGCGCCGCGACTATTTTACCGATCTGCTGACCTCGGACGGACTGGAAACAATGATTGACGAGGTGGTTAAATTATTTACTGTGGAAGGCGTTGCCGGCAGGCTTAACTTTCTCAATCCGGTGGTGATCATTGATGAGGTGGACGCGGTCATTAAGCAGTACGAATCCTTTTATAAAATACATTTCGAAAGTTATCTGCGCATTAATTTATTTATGCACCTTGCCCTAATGATTGAACGCGTCATGGTCAATGCCGGGATGCGTAACCGTGATGACGCGCAGCTAACCGCTGACCAACACGCCTTTGTCGCAGGGCATGACACCTTTTTCCTGGCGCTGAACCGCAAATATCACATCGCGCTGCCCGTCACCGAGGTTCTGATGATTTATGAAATCATGGAGCCCTGGATCGCCCCACAGCCGGCGTGACCCTGTCCTTTGGCCTTGCGGCATACTTTACCGTCGGGCACATGTTTCCACACTCGGTTTTCCAGTGCTTTAAACAGAAATATTAGTGTGGAAAACAATAATTAATCCTTTGTTTTTAAACAAAATTTATTTAATGGCATAGCTCTTGCATTGCCAGGGCGGGTTATCAGTAATCATTTAAGGAAAGCGGAATGCGAGAGGTCTTTATCGCCAGTCATGGCCAGTATGCTAAAGGCATTATTTCCGGGCTTGATTTACTTATCGGCAACGATCATGGCGTCACTCCCATATGCGCTTACTGTGGCGACATTGGCTCCACGGCTGATTTGACACGGCGCTTCAACGCTATCGCGTTGGAAGCGGCGCGGCGCGGCAATGAGCTGGTGCTGTTTACCGATATGAAAGGCGGTAGCGTTAATAATACGGCGATTCAAGTGATGATGAATTTTCCCCATATGCATGTGATTAGCGGCGCTAACCTGATCATGCTGATGGAGTTCTGCATGTCGGAACTCGCGGAAACGGCGGCGCGCATCGCGGAAGCTATCCATATGGCCACCCAGGCCATGCAGTATATGAATACGCTGCCGGAAATTGTCAGCGCGCGCCAGAATCTGGGCGGCGCTAACCGCGATGATGATGATTTCTTCGCCGCGGAGGAAAAGCAATGAGCGTCGTGCTTGAATCCCTGGACCCGCGTTACGCTGCGGGGCAATCCTATTTGACGCCGGCATGGCTGCAGGCCGCGATTGGCGACGTGCTGAAAAGCATCGATGCCATGTTGCCGCGTTTTACCGCCACGTTCCCAGCGGCCAGCGCGCGGGACGGGCGTTACCCGGCGGTAGAGAAAGTGGACTGGACCGAGGGCTTTTGGACCGGCCTTCTATGGCTGGCGTGGGAGGTCACCGGTGACGACAAATACCGCCGCTGCGCGCAAGGGCTGCTGGTAAGCTTCGAGGAGCGTCTCGACCGGCTGATCAAAGTGGATACTCACGACCTGGGTTTTCTGTATCTGCTTTCCTGCGTCAATGCCTGGACGCTGACCGGCAATGAACGTGCGCGCGACCTGGCGTTACGCGCCGCGGAATTTCTGTACCGCCGCTTTAACCCCACCGCAGGCGTTATCCAGGCGTGGGGGGATTTAAGCGATCCGGCGCGCCAGGGGCGCATGATTATCGACTGTAATCTGAATGTGCCGTTGCTGTTCTGGGCGGCGAACGAAACCGGCAACCGGCAGTGGCGGGAGGCGGCCCGATGCCATTTGGCGCAGGCTTCACGTTATCTGGTGCGCGACGACGCCTCCACCTTTCATACCTTCTACCTGGATATCCACAACGGGCAACCGTTGCGCGGCGATACCCATCAGGGGGTCAGCAATGATTCCTGCTGGTCGCGCGGGCAGGCTTGGGGGATGTACGGCTTTGCGCTCGGCTTTAATCACACCGGCGATGCCGCCTATACCGAGCTGTCGCGCAAGCTGAGCCACTACTTTCTTAACCGCTTGCCTGATGACTATGTCTGTTATTGGGATTTGATATTCAAGCCGCAGGACCACGCATTCCGTGATACCTCCGCCGCCGCGATCGCGGTGTGCGGGCTGGCCGAATTACTGAAACAACTGCCGCTCAGCGATCCGCTGCGCCCCGCTTATATCAACGCTATCGGCCTGATGATGCGCAATCTGCACCAGCATTATTTCGCGCATCATGAAGATGGCCTGCTGCGCGAGGGGGTATACAACCATGGCCGCAATATGGGCATTAATGTGCCTAATCTCTGGGGCGATTATTTCTATTTCGAAGCGCTGGTGCGCCTATCCCGTATCTGGACACCCTACTGGTAAAGACGAATAACAGGAGAAAAAAACATGATTTCATTGGTTCGTATTGACGATCGATTAATCCACGGCCAGGTGGCGGTGGTATGGACTAAGCACCTGGGCGTGAACCGCATTCTCGTGGCGAACGACCAGATCGTGGCCAACGACGTGCAGAAAATGTCGCTGCGCATGGCGGCGCCGGATACGGCGAAATGCGCCATCATGGCGGTTAAGGACGCCGGGGATACCCTTAACGATCCGCGCTCCGCGGACATGAAAATCCTGGTGATCGTCAACAATGTGGCCGATGCCCGCCGCCTGATTGAGCAAGTACCCGCCATCAAGCACCTGAACGTCGCCAATTACGGACGTATCACCGATAACCTGGCGGCTAAAACCAAAATCAGCGACACCGTTTATGTGACGCCGCAAGACGTGGCGGATTTCCTCGCCATTGCCGGGTGCGGCGTAAAAGTGGACTACCAGGTGTTGCCTTCCCACCCGGTGAAAAATCTCATTGAGATGCTTAATAACGCCTGAAAAGCGAGGACAGTATGTTAACTCCGGCATTACTTGTTGCTCTGGTGATGTATATCGCCAAATTCTTCGACCACACCCTCGGCCAGCCGTTAATTGAACGTCCGCTGGTCTGCGGCGCCATGGTGGGATTGGTGTTGGGCGATTTTCAGCAGGGCATCATTATCGGCGCCAGCCTGGAACTGATTTTCCTCGGCACCATCACTATCGGCGGCTCGGTGCCCGCCGATCTGGCGGTGGGTTCGGTGCTGGCCACCGCCTTTACCATCCTGACCCATGCCGAACCGGCGGTGGCCGTGGCGCTGGCATTGCCGATAAGCCTGCTGGCGGTGTTTGTCTACCAGGTGCTGAAGCTGGTGTACACCGCGCTGGTGGAAAAATATGACGCCCTGCTTGAACAGGGCCATGATCGCGCGGCGCTTGGCCTGACCTTCGGCATGACGATGTTTTATGGCGTGCCGTTTGCGATCATCGCCTTTTTCGGCGTGCTGTTCGGCACCGACGTTATCCGCAGCCTGGTGGAGAACATCCCCGGTACCGTGATGCGCGGCATGACCGCGGTGGGCGGCATCCTGCCGGCGCTGGGGTTCGCCATCCTGCTTAGAGCGCTTTGGCATCGCAATATCGCCGCCTTCTTTTTTATTGGTTTTGCGCTGGCGGCGTATTTGAAACTGCCGATCATGGGTATCGCCATTATCGCCGCCTCCATAGCGGTTTACCTGTGCTTTAACGAATTCAATCAACTCAAATTAAACAAACAAAACGCCGGCAATGCGCATGCGGTTTCCGTCGACGATAAGGATGGGTTCTTTAATGACTGATATCCAGATAAGAGACACTGTCGCCTATAGCAGCGATAAAGACGAAAAGAAAATGTTCCGCCAGTTATTTATCCGCCAATTCCAATTGCTGGGGGCGATGAATTTTACCCGCATGGAGGGCTTGAACTATGGCTGGGCGCTGGCGCCGATGCTGCGCAAAATCTATCCAGAGCCTCATCGCTATCTGGATGCGCTTAAGCGCAATAGCCAATTTTTCAATACTAACCAGCATCTGGCGCCGTTTATTATGGGTTTGACGTTATCGATGGAAAAGGAGAATGCCGGTAATCCGGCATTTGATACCTCGAGTATTAACGGCATTAAAGTGGCGCTGATGGGTCCATTTGCCGGTGTAGGCGACTCATTTTTTTACGGCGTGCTGCGTATTATCGCCACCGGCATAGCCATTGGCTTGTCTTCGCAGGGTAACCCTCTCGGGCCGCTGTTGTTCCTGCTGATATACAACATTCCCAGCTATTTGATTCGATATTACGGCGGGGTCATGGGCTACCGGCTCGGGTCGAAATATATCGCCGAGGCCACCCAATCTGGGCTGCTGGGGTGTATCACTAAGGCGTCCTCCATCATGGGGTTGATGATGGTAGGGGCGATGAGCGCCTCGATGGTAAAGTTCACCACCACGTATAAAACCACCATTGCCGGGCAGCCATTCGTGTTGCAGGAGATCCTCGATAAAATTTGCGTTGGGTTGATTCCGCTCCTGCTGGTGCTGGTTTGCCTGCGTCTGCTGAATAAAAAGGTCAGCCCGAACAAAGTGCTTATTGTCCTGATTGTGCTTGGCTTCGCCGCCGCCGGCATCGGCATTGTCTAACCCCCATCCCCTTTTCATGCGAAGAGGGGATGACTTATGGACTCAGGATATGCTTTGTCACGCCGCCTGCTTTTCCAACCAGCCTGAAAAATTTTTGCACGTTTTCTCCCGTGGCCGTTGGCAACGGCTTTCCGCGCTATGCCGGCTTTACCCGCGTATCGTGACGCAGGATATGCTGGCGCAGGAATTACCAAAGCTGGCGCAGGTTGAGGTGATCTTCTCAAGTTGGGGAATGTTTCCACTGAGCGAACGGCAGCTCGATCAATTACCAAAACTGAAAGCGGTGTTTTACGCCGCCGGGACGACGCAAACGTTCTCAGCGCCATTGCTGTCGCGGGGGATAACCGTGGTCAGCGCCTGGCGGGCCAACGCCGTGTCGGTGGCGGAATTTTGTCTGGCGCAGATCCTGCTGGCTTGCAAAGGCTATTTCCGTAATCATCGCGACTATGGCGCTCCCGCGGTATTTGATGACCTGAGTAACCGGCATCCTGCGCCCGGCGCTTATGGGGAACAGGTGGCATTGCTCGGCGCCGGAGCGATAGCACAAACGTTAACCGGCTTGCTGGCGCCATTCGAGCTTGACGTCGTCAGCGTGCCGTCGCGCGCTGCGCGCCGGACGGTATCGCTGGAGCAGGTGTTTGAAACGGCGTTCGTTATCAGCAACCATCTGCCGAATCGTCCCGATAATGTCGGCGTGCTGAATGGGAGTTTGTTTCGCCGCATGCGCCCTGGGGCGGTGTTTATCAATACCGGGCGCGGCTTACAGGTGAATGAGCCGGAGCTGATTGAGGTATTCAGCCGGCGCCCGGACCTTACCGCGTTGCTGGATGTCACCAAACCGGAACCACCCGTGGCCGATTCGCCACTCTACCAACTGCCGAATATCCAATTAAGCAGCCACATCGCCGGCGCGTTGAATCATGAAACCCAGCGCCTGGCTGACTGTGTACTGGCGGAATTCAGTCGTTGGCTACAAGGAGAAGCCCTTTGCCATCAGATAATGACATAACCGCTGCTGCGAGAGGTAGCTGCTATCGCCTGGTCGTTTTTGATCTGGATGGTACGGCGTTGACCCCGCAAAAAAAACTCACCCCGCGGTTCAAAGACGCGGTACAGCGCGCAGCCAAGCTTGGCGTCACGATCGCCCTGGCCTCGGGACGTTCATTGGACAGCGTGCGCAATGTGCTGCGGCAATTACCGTTGGGCGATATGCCTGGTTACGTCATCGCCTGTAACGGCGCTATTATCTGGAGCCAGCAACAAAGACAGTGTATTGCCGAGGAATGTCTCGACCACCGCGATGTCCTGATATTGAGTCAGCTCGGCCGGCGGTTGGGGTATGCCTGCTATATGCTCGAAAATAATCAGCTACTGACTGATTTTCCGCTCACCTCAGACGCGGGCGGGCATCTGTTTAGTCAACTGCCGGTGATGACATTGCCAGACGGTTGGCAGAATACGCCGCGCCGCCCGCCAAAAATGATGTTTATCGAGCAAAAGGAAAAAATCGACGCGTTACCGATATTGATCCCTGCGGATATCGCCGGATGCTATCATTTTGTTCGCAGTGAGCCTAACTATTATGAAGTGATGAAAAAGGGCGTACATAAAGGTTCCGCCTGCCGAACTTTGGCCGCACGTCTGGATATTCCAGCGAGGCATATTATCGCCGTGGGCGATGAACAAAATGATAAAGAAATGCTTTTCTTTGCCGGCGTAGGGGTGGCAATGGGCAATGCTGCGCCAGAAATAAAATCACTGGCCGATTGGGTGACGGATAATAACGAACATGATGGGGCGGCAAAGGTTCTTGAGCATTTTGTTATTAACAGTAAATTATTTGAGTGTGATTAGGTTCAAATTTAGTGTTGATGATTGCCCTGAGTTTTTTAAACACAATGTTATAGCGGGCGTATTATTTTTGGAGTGTAGAAAAAATAACGATATATACAAATAACCCATTGTAAATAAAGCAATTAATAATCTGGCATAACAATTGCTTTATTGTCATGTCGGCGAAAAGTTTTAACTTTATTTCTTTTAGCCGATAAGGATAAGGTAATGAATTTTTTGATGAGATAAATAATATCGTTGTCATTTAATAAGCTGATACACGGAATGGCTGTTTCCGTGGGTCCCTGTTTATCACAAATGATCAAACAAAAATAAGAGCAGGATAGAATATGAAAAAAATAACTTTTCTGGCCATAGGTCTGCCTGTGGCCTGCTGTACCCTGAACGCCATGGCATCCGCTACCTGGATCGACAACCGTTATGCACATACCACCGCATCAGAGAAAAACCAGTATAAAATTGGCGCCGGTCATATTTTTGATAATGGGGCTGGTGTGCTGGTCTCGTCAATGTATGATTTGGGCCAGGATTTCGGTCAGTTGAGAAGTTCTTTTCAGGAATATGAGGGATGGTATCCGGTACCTTTAGCCGATAAATGGAGTATTACCCCAGGCGGCTTAACGGATATTGATAGTGGCGGCACCAAACTGGCGCCCTATGTCAGCCTGGATTATAAATTCAGTAAAGTTTTTAATGTATCAACGCGTTATCGTTATAATCACATGACCCACCAGGAAAGGGACTATAATAATGAAATGGATTATAATGATAGTCATCAAATTGATCTGTTCCTGAACTATCAGGCCACGGATAAATTATGGCTACAGCTTAATCCTGAGTTTTTCATTAATACAGGCGATTATTATGCTTCCAATGGTAAAAAAACCCATTGGGAACCGAGCATTGTCGCCCGTTACCGTGTTAATCAGCATTGGATGCCCTATGCGGAAGTGGCATGGCTGGACCAGGATCAAAATAATGATAATCAGGTGCGGTTCCGTTTAGGAATTCGCTATTATTTATTCTGATAAAGGGGGTGGGTGAGCGGCCCACCCAAACGCTATGAGAGTAAAACAGGTGGCGCTATTATTGGCGCCGGGATTTGAAGAGGCCGAGGCGATTATTATCCTTGATGTGCTAAAGCGGCTTGATATAGCGGTAACCATGCTGGCCTGCTGCGCCACTCGCACGCTGGTCAGCTACCACGGCCTGCATGTAACGGCTGATGCGTTAATCAGCGAAAGTCCAACGGCGCTGTACGACGCGGTCGTGATCCCGGGCGGCCCCCTCGGGGCGCAAAACCTCGCTGAGAACCAGGCCGCGATCGATTTTATTCGTCGCCATGATAATGCGGGAAAATGGCTTTGCCCGCTATGCTCAGCGGCCGCACGCGTCCTTGCCCCGCATAAGCTGTTAAAAGGACGCCGTTATGTCTGTTCCGGCACTTTGTCGGCTACCGTTACTGACGGCGTGTATGTCGACGCCCCGGTAGTGGAAGACGGTAATTTATTAAGTGGACGGGGGCTGGGGACGGCGTTCGATTTTGCCTTTTCCATTGCAATGCGTTTAACCGGCGATGAGGCGCGGATACGCCGGCAGGCCGAACATATTTACCATCGCTTATCCCTTGGGCTGTAGCGTCTGTGGGGCGGATTTACCGCCCCCGGCGTTATTTTTTCTTAACTGTAAAATAGTCAAAGTGGATATTTCCGTTGGAATGGTGATTCGTTGAAGCCGCATAGATACCCATTTTAGCGCCGACCCATTTTCCCGCGCCGGCGGAAAACCGTGGCGATACCGTTGCCCAGGCCTGCCCTGCGGCGTGATAGCGGAAATGGCAAATCCCGTCATCGCCGACATCGCAGGCCAGCGCCAAAACCCGATAATCGGTGACATCAGCGACCGGCACCCTGTGCTCCGTCAAGATACCGCGCTCGCTTATCCAGCCATGGCGCAAGCCAAGCCATAGGCGCTTTTGTTCTAGATACAGCGTCAGCGCGGCGTAGCGTTCTCCATAAACCATCAGCCCGCCTTCATCCCCGGGTTGCAGAAAGTGCGGGGTAACGCCGCAGCACACGGAAAAACGGACGGCTGGAAATTTCTGCAGCAGGAGCTGTGGCGTCGTATATAACGCCGGTACGCCATTCCAGGCAGCTAAGGGCGCGCAGCGCAGCCGTAGCCCCGGCCGGCCGGGGCTTATCCAGTCGTCAGCGGGATTGGCCTGCCATTGCCACTGCTTACCGGGGCGGCCGTCGGCAAAATCATCGCTGGACTGGATTTCGCCGGGGCAGTAAGGCAAATCGGGTATCGGATGTATGAGCACCGGTTGCCCTTTGCCGGGTTCGTCGCTGGTCTCGCCGATCAGCGGCCAGCCGTCGTCGAGCCAACGCAGCGGCTGCAAATGAACTATCCGGCCATACAGGCCTTTATCCTGAAAATGGAGAAACCAATCCTCGCCATTCTCCAGCGCCACCCAGCCCCCCTGATGTGGACCGTTAACAGAGGTGTCGCCCTGGTGCAGTACATCGCGACTTTCCCACGGCCCCTGAAGGCGGGCGGCGCGCAGCACGGTTTGCCAGCCGCGTTTTACTCCGCCGGCCGGAGCGAATATCCAGTATTCGCCTGCGCGTTTGTACAGCTTTGGCCCCTCAAGCGTCGGATGGGAGGGCGTGCCGTCAAAAATAATCTGCCCGTCATCCAGCAAACGCGAGGCATCCGGCGCCATCTCGATTAACTGAAGCTTATTTTTGATGCCGCTGCGGCTATAGGCGAAGGCATGGACCAGCCAAGCGCGGCCGTCGTCATCCCAGAACGGGCAGGGATCGATCCAACCGGACACTTTTTGCAGGCAATGCGGCGCGCTCCATTCCCCCAGCGGATCGGTGCTGTGACAGACAAAAATACCCTCGTCCGGGGTACTGAAAAAAACCCAATAGCGCCCGGCATGATAACGAATACTGGGGGCCCAGATGCCCTTGCCGGGTTGCACTGCGTTATAGCTGGCAAACGGCAGCCGCGGCACCACATGGTTGACCAGCGTCCAGTGGATCAAGTCGCGCGAGTGCAGCAGGGGCAGGCCGGGAACGTGATTAAAACTGGACGACACCAGCCAAAAATCGCCGCCGGTCCTGATGATATCCGGGTCGGCATAGTCGGCGTGGATAATGGGATTTTTATAAAATAAAGACATTGGCCTGTTCGCTGTTGTGTAGAACCTGACAGGATGAGAAGCAATTTTTACGCCAAGAATTAAAATTCATATATATCAATATATTGAGATTTGTCGTGACCAGTAATCACCCTGGGCGGCCTTGTGTTGAATGCCTGCGCCTTACAACTTACTCGCGAAAACTCAGCGTGACCTTAAATGCCGCGGCCGGGGAAACAACAACCCTGTTATGGGTTGCGCTGAACCGGATATCTCCTTTCTCCAGGACGGCTCTTACCTGTGCCAGGGACGATACCCGAAACTCCAGTGCGCTCATTCTCGTTTCCCCGGCGTAATCCTCCGGCAGGGCAATAAACGCCTGTCTGGCTTGCTCGGGAGTGATAAACCGCAGCCGGGTTTTCCCCGCCTGCAGGAAATATTCCCCGCCCATTTTGCTGAACGCATGTTCCGGCCCGAACAGCTGCGCATAGATCTGCATGGCGTTTTCCGTATCGTCCGCCACCATCACAAACCCGCAGAGATCCTGCACGCCATTCGGATGTTGCTGCCACGCTGGCTGCCATACCGCATCGGGCGTCAGATGCTGGCAGAAAAAACTGAAACCGTTGGGGATCCGGCGGGCATCGATACGGGTGATGCAAAACCGGGCTTCAACAATGCGGCTATCGGGCAGGGTAACCCGGCGGGAAAAAGCGGTCGGCGGCTCGGCTGCCAACCGGCAGGCTTGTAACTGCCGAAAGGCCGCACCGGCATCGCCCGTTTTCCAGACCAGACCGGCTAAGCCCAACGGCGGTTGCCACAAACCTTTAGCGGCGCCGGTGTTATCTTGTTCATAGCCCAGCAGTTCCAGGTAGTTTTCGCCAAAAATCGCCAGATGATTACTCGAACCCATCGAGTGATGCCCGCGTGCGGTCAACTGAAATCCCAGGCGGAGAAATAACGCCCGCGCGTCGTCAAGATGATCGTCAACATTGATCACCGCGTGATCGATCACCGGGGTTAACTGAGACATAGCCTATTCTCCCAATCTGTTTGTATTGGCGTCGTTGAACATGGGGTGGAGGATAAAAGCATGGTTTACGCGGTGCGCCCTCCAAAGTAGAGTTCGCTCATGCGCGCATCGCTAAGTAAATCACGGGCATTGCCGGTCAGCGCGACGTTGCCGAGCGCAAGAATATAGGCGCGGTCGGAGATATGCAGGGCTTCCATCGCATTTTGCTCGACCATCAGAATAGTGACTTTTTCCAGCTGGCGGATGGCCTGAATCGCGCTGAATACTTCGTCGAGCATTTTCGGTGACAGCCCGGCTGAAGGCTCATCCAGCAGCAAAATGGCCGGTTCGGGCATCAGCGCGCGGGTGAGGGCCAGAATCTGCCGTTCGCCGCCGGACAGCGCCGAGGCCGGCGCCTGCCATTTTTTCCGCAACAAAGGATACATTTCGCAGAGTTGTTCCATGCGCCGTTTACGTTTGGCCGGCGGCAAAAACTGGCCGCCGGTTTGCAGATTTTCCGCCACGCTCAGGCTGTTGAACACATTATCGAGCTGCGGAACAAAACCCAGCGAGCATTCGCGGACTTTGCGGTGGATCGGGATGCTGCCGGTTTCCTCGCCGTTAAGACGAACCTCGCCATGGCGCGGCGTCAGAAACCCGGCGATGCATTTGAGCAGGGTGGATTTCCCACAGCCGTTCGGCCCGAGCAGGGTGACGATTTCCGCCTGGGAAACGTCCAGCGAAATGCCCTGCAGAATATCCACGCCCGGGGTGTAACCGGCGACGACATCATGAATTCTGATCATACGGCCTCCTTCAGGGCTCGGCTTGCGCCGCCGAGATAGGCATCCAGCACTTCCTGGTTTTTAGATAAATCATCGGGATGGCAACTGGCGACGATATGCCCGCGATCCAGCACAATGCAACGCTCGCAAAGCGATGTTATAAAGTGCATATCATGCTCGATGATAACCAGTGAAATACCGTTGCCGCTAAGGGTTTGCAGCGTCGCCACCAACTCCTGACGCAGTGTCGGGTGTACGCCGGCCATCGGTTCGTCAAGCATCAGGATGTCCGGATCGCCCATCAGCGCACAGGCAATGCCCAGCAGTTTTTTCTGGCCGCCGGAAAGCGCCGCAGCGGGCAGATCCCGTACTTTGGTCAATAGCAGTGTGTCGAGCAATCCGGTGGCTTTCATATGATCTTTCCTCTCAGCCCGCCGCCCGGAAGGCAGTGAAAACAGCCCGTTCCAGATACCGTGATGACGGGTGCCGGCGGCCATCACCACCTCCATGACCGTCATTTTCGCCGGCATGGCCGGGAGCTGGAAGGTGCGCGCAATGCCTGCCCTGATGATGCGGTGTGGGGGCATTTTGTCGATGCGCTCTGCGCCGGCGGTAATCGTGCCGCTGTCGATGGCGGTAAACCCGGAGATCGCGTTGAGCAGGGTGCTTTTTCCGGAACCGTTCGGCCCCAGCAGCCCCAGGATCTCGCCTTTTTGCAGGCTAAACGTGACCGATTTCAGCACCTGATTGCCCCCGAAGGCTTTGCTGATGTTGTCCACGAACAGAGATATCGTCATGGTATGATCCTCAGCTTTTCAGGCAGAATACCGCCCGGACGCAGTAACAATCCGATCAGCATCACCAGCCCCACCAGCCCGAGGCGCAGCGCGCCGGTCAGATCAGAACTCATCTGCAGCCAGTCTTTGGCGAAGGGAATAAAGTTGTATAACCCTTCGACCACCACCACCCCAGCCAGCACCCCGCGCACATTGCCGATGCCGCCGATCATCACCATGCTCCAGATAAGGAAGGTTTCGGAAGAAAGCAGGTAATCCGGGCTGACGTAGTTGGTGTACCAGGCAAGCAACATCCCCGCGATAGCGCACATCACCGCGCTGCACATCAGTGCCCGGCATTTGAGCCACAGCAGTGAATATCCCAGGCACATCGCCAGTTGCGGCTGTTCGCGCATCAGCCGTAAAGCACGCCCGAACCGGCTGTTGCCCACGCGTACAGAGATAACAGTGCAAAGAGCGATACACAGCAGGACCAGCACGGTGAAGATCAGCACATCCGGTTGTTGCAGACCCGTAGGCCACGGCGCGGAAATGTTGCCGATCCCCTGGCCGCCGCCGGTCAGTCCTTCTTCGTTGATCACCGCAATACGGATGATCTCCGCCAGCGCCAGCGTGGCGATCCCCCAGTAATCGGCGGAAAGCTGACGCCCGAGCAGCGCCATGACGGCGCAGACCATCATGGCCAGCACGATCCCGGCCGGGATCACCAGCCATAAAGGCAAGGAAAACTGGCTGCCGATCCCGATGGCGTAAGCCCCGATACCGACAAACGCGATATGACCGAAGTTGAGCAAACCGGCATAACCGGCCTGCAGGTTAAGCGCCAGCGCGATCATCGCGTAAATGCCGGCGATGCAGAAAATATGCAACAGAAATTCAGACACGGCGCACCTCCCGGTTGAATAAGCCATAAGGGCGTAGCAGCAGGGCCAGCAGCAGCATCACAAACGACGCCGCGTTAATCCAGGTGGTGGGCATAAACACCATTTCCTCGCCATACAGCCATCCCCAGTTAATGTTGGTGACCAGTGTTTCCGTCACGGCAATCAGCAGCGCGCCGAAAATGGCGCCCATCGGGTTGCCCAGCCCTCCGAGAATGGCGGCGGCCAGTACCGGTAGCATCAGGTCATTTCCCTGGTTGATATAGGCACTGCCGTTCATGGCGATCAACGCGCCGCCGACGGCGGCGATCATGCCGGCGATCATATTGACGGTGTGGATGATGGCTTTGGCATTCAGACCGGATGCCGCCGCCAGCTCGCGGTTACTGGCCAGCGCGCGAATGGAACGCCCCTGCGGGGTGAAAAACAGTAAAAAGTTGAAGATAAGAATGATGGCGACCGTGGCGACGAGGCTCCAGCATTCGTCAGCGGAAATGCGGATTTCGCCCCACTGCCAGGTATTGCCGATCGGCAGGTGATAGCTGACGGGCGCCGATCCCTCGACGCCTAATATCAGTGCAATCATGACCATCGAGACGGCGAGGGAGCCTATCATGGCATTCGCCGCCCCGGCGTTAAGCAGGCGCTGAAACACCCAGTGATGCAGCAGCACGGCTAAAATGCCGCACGACAGCGCTGAAAACAACACTGCCAGCGAAAAAGGCATGCCCATTTTCATGCCGCCGGCGGTCAGGAAGGCCCCGACCATGGCGTACTGTACATGGGCGATATTGGCAAACCGTACCAAACCGTAGACCAGGCTCAGCCCGAGCGCGACCAGGGACAAATCGGCGGTGCGGATTAGCGTATCAACAATAAACTGCAACATGATGCTTTCCTGAACAAAATGACACAAGGAAACGATCGCGGCCGGTGACCTTAGCGCGCTACGGGTTCGCCGTTAAAGGCTTTCACCTTCAGGTAAGGTTGGGTCTGGCGCTGATTATCAGCGTCCAGATTCAGCGTGCCGGTTATGCCGGTAAATGTCGGCGCGACCGTTTTCATGGCGGCGATCAGCGCCGCCGGGCTGGCGTCGTGGGCTTTATCGATGGCCGCCGCAGCCAGCATGATGCTGTCATAGGCGTAGCTGCCGTAGACGGAACGGGGTTTTTCGTGGAAACGCTGCTGATAGTTGTCGCCGTAACTCTGGCCGTCGGTTTTTTGCGCCATGCCGGACACTTCCATGCCGATCTGCCCGTTGGTGTATTGCGCCGGTGAATCGGCAATCGCCATGGTCAGATACATGCCATACCACGGCGTTTTGCCCATGCCCAGTTCCCAGGCTTCACGGTTCAGGACGATGGCGTCCTGGCCGTAGCTGGTGTAGACATAGGCGTCAGGTTTGGCGCGGGATAGTTGCTCCAGTTCGCGGCGGTAGGAAGGCTGGCCGCTGGCGTACAGCACTTTCGCCGTCACTTTACCGCCCAGCTTTTCAAACGCCTGCCTGAACTGCTGCGCCATGCCCTGGCCGTAAGCGCCATCCGGCGCGATAAAAGCGACATTGTGATAACCCTGTTTCCACACGTCATCGGCGGAAAAACGGGCGGAAAGATCATCCAGGCCGATCACGCTGTAAGAGGATTGGCCAATTTTTCGTACATCCGCGCTGGTGCCGGAAATGTTGATGTGGACCAGATTGTTCTTCACCAGATACTGGCCGATGGGAATGGTGACGCTTGAGGAAAAATCGCCCACGACCAAGGGCACTTTATCCACCTGGGTGAGTTTCCTGACCGCATTCAGCCCTGTTACCGGGCTTCCCGCCGAGTCTTCCACCACCACATCCAGCTTTTGTCCCGCGACGCCGCCTTTGGCATTGAGCTTCTCAACGGCCAGTTCAATACCACGACGCTGATCTTCACCAATGCTGGCGCTGGTACCGGTTAAGGGCAGGATGGCGCCCAGTTTGATATCGGCTAAAGCGGGAGGAACGGCGCTCAGCAACGGCAGGCTGGTCAACGCAGACAGAATAACGATACGGCGAAAGCGGGTTTTCATTAGTGTTCTCCGGAGCTTTTAGTACTACGATAAAGTGAATAAACAAGTGAATACACTTATGTTCAAAGGCAAGTTTTATGCCATGTGTACACTTATTGAAAAAAACAACGCGTGAAGGGTGGGGCAAAAAGATCAAATAATGAAGGAAAACAACGGAAAAAGGTGTAATGAAAAAGGTTAAACCGGGCAGGGCGCTATGATTCATTTATCCAGATTTAAAATATCTCTTTCCGCGACAGGACTATTTTTTCACTTTTTTAGAGCAACAGTCGCACTGCAATAGTGCAACTTGATAATTAATGGATAAATAATAGGCTTAAATAACATATTATTATTAATTACCTGATATATAAGTATTAATTAAAGTGAACGCAAAAGTGTATGCAAACATGTGTTGAGTGGAATTTATTCCTGTGATATCACTTTAAACATTACCTATTATTGAATATCTGCTGCAATGTTAAATATTGAGTATTAGCACGGTGTCAGCAAAAAAATTAAGCGCAACAGGAGACTCAGTGATTGTTCCAAAGAAAAAGCCCCGCAGTGCCGACAGCGTTGAGAAGGTTTACGAGAAGGTCAAACTACTGGCTATCGACTACCACTTCCGACCGGGCGAACGTGTTAATGAGGTCGAGCTGTCCGGCCAGCTCGGTGTGTCAAGAACACCCGTACGGGAAGCGCTGAACCGCCTGTCGAAAGAGGGTTTTATGCGTTTTGTCCCCAATCGCGGATTTTATGCCCGTGACATTACGCCGGAAGGCGTGCGCGAATTATATGAAGTACGCATGGTGATTGAGCAGGCGACATTCCGCTTTGCCTGCCAGCGCGCGACGGATGAAGAAATCGCCGTGACCGCCGCTATCTGGGAAGCGATCAGCGACAAACAGCCGGACGCCGGTGAGATCACTGACTGGACGGAAATAGCCAAAGCCGATGAGAAGTTCCATATGGAAATTGCCCGCATCTCGCATAACTCGCGTCTGTACGAGATGCTCGACAGCCTCAACTCACTCATCCGTTTCTTCCGCCGTATCGATCTGGAAACGCCAAGCCGCCGGATTAACGCCTACGATGAACATGTCGACATTATCTCCGCGCTGCGTCACCGCGATGCTGTCAAAGGCGCGCAGTTAATTGAACGGCACGTCTCGCTCAGCGCGGAACATGCGGTTGAAGTGACGAAAGAAGGGCTGGCACGTATTTACTTCGGTAAAAAACAGACGCTGTGACGTTGTCGCCGGATTTGTGAAAAAACCGATATATCAATGCAGATCACCACAGAGGATCTATGGTCGTCATTTCCCAACACATTATCGACCAGGCAAAACAGTTGCGCCGTGAATTCCACGCCCGGCCTGAGCTGGGTCTGAAAGAACACGGTACCGCCAGGAAAATCAGCGAGCGTCTGTTGTCCTTCGGCCTGGAAGTACACAGCGGCATTGCCGAAACCGGTATTGTGGCGACGCTGCGCAACGGCGCAGGGCCATCGATTGGCTTACGCGCGGATATCGATGCGCTGCCGATTCAGGAACTGAATGATTTTGCTCATATCTCGCAAAACCCTGCCCTGATGCACGCCTGCGGTCACGACGGACATACCGCCATTTTGCTTGGCGCGGCGCGTCATCTGAGTGAAAACCGTCATTTCCGCGGCACGGTGCATTTCATTTTCCAGCCTGCTGAAGAAAATGCCGGCGGCGGGAAGATGATGGTGGATGAAGGGCTGTTTGAACGCTTTCCGATGAGCAGTGTTTACGCGCTGCACAACTGGCCGGGTTTGCCGGTCGGCGACGTCGCCGTTAGCCAGGGGCCGATGATGGCCTCCCAGGATAATTTCTATATCACGCTGACCGGAAAAGGCTGCCATGCCGCCATGCCGGAGCTCGGCGCCGATCCGGTGGTTGCCGGCGCGCAACTTATTTTGTCGCTGCAAAGCCTGATTTCACGCCGCTTATCGCCGCTGGAACAAACGGTGATCAGCCTGACGCAGCTTCAGGCGGGGGAGGCTATCAACGTGATTCCCGAAACGCTGCATATGTCCGGTACATTGCGCTGCCTGAGCAACGAAACGCGCGTCACCTGCTGGCGGCTGATTGAAGAGTACGTCAACGCCGTGCCGTTGCCCTATGGCGTGCGAGGCGAGGTCCGCTGGGAATGGGGTTATCCGGTGACAAAAAATCATCCGGAGCAGGCGGAAGCGGTGCGCGCGGCGGCGCTGCATTCCCCCGGCGTGACGCGGGTGCATTTCAATAATGCGCCGTCGATGGCGGCAGAGGATTTCGGCTATCTGCTTGAGCGATGTCCCGGCGCGTATTTCTGGCTGGGCGCCGATGGCGCAACCCCTTCTGCTTCCCTGCATAACGCGCGTTATGACTTTAACGACGATCTTATCCCGCTGGGCATCGGTATATGGGCAACGCTGGTGAACAGATTGCTGAAAGACTAATTCTCACACTGTTTTCATTTTTACGGAGTCAATTATGAGTCAGATTCATTTTGTCGGCGCCGGTCAGATGGCGGAAGCGATTATTCGCGCAGCCCTGAGCCGCCAGGCCGTTTCGGCCAGCCAGATTACACTTATGGATATTGATGCCGGGCGCATTGCCGCGCTGCGCGAGCGTTATCAGCTTGCTTCGCCGCTGAATGACGGCGAAGCGCTGGCGGCGGCGGAATACATCGTGCTTGGCGTCCGTCCGCAGGACGATATTGCCGGCGTGGCGAAGCATATCTGCCAGCTCGCCTCGCCTCAGGCGACCATCATTTCGATCATTGCGGGCGTTACCCTTGAACGGCTGGGCACACTGTTTGGGGCTACCCGCCCGATTGTGCGCACCATTCCCAACACCCTGACTGACACGGGTTTTGGCTACAGTGGCGTGGTGTTCAATCCGCACGTGCAACCCGAGCCGCTGATGCCGTTTCTGGAAAGTTTCGGCAAAGTGATGCTGCTTGAGGAACGGCTCATTGACGCCTTTACCGGTTTTGCCGTCGCCGGGGTGAATTATGTGTATTACTTTATTGAATCGCTGACGGATGCCGGCGTGTTGAGCGGATTGTCGCGGCCGCAGGCCAGTAAAGTGGTTTGGGAGAATCTGATCGGCGGCGTGGAAATGCTGAAAGCCAGCGGGAGGCATCCGCGTCAACTGATGGACATCAACAATTCGCCTGCCGGTGTGGGAATCAACGGATTGTACGAACTCAACAACAGCGATTTTGCCGCGGGGTTGCAGCGCAGCGTGATGACCGCAGTCAGAAGAACGACGGAGCTTTCTAAAGGTTAGACCGACTATAAATAAAGCTACCGGGCCCTGTTAAGCCAGGGCCCGGTGGTTCTGCATCAGAATTGATAAGACGCGCTGACCGAGAAATTACGCGGCTCGCCGTAAACGTAGTTGTTCATATAGGTGTAGTAGGTACGGTCAAACAGATTATTAACGTTTGCCTGTATAGCTACCTGTTTGGTGACCTGGTAGCGTGCAAACAGGTTCGCCAACGGGTAGCTGCTCTGATAAACGCGCCGGGTGCTGCCATCCGGCCCGGTCACATCTTCAAACACGCGGTTCTGCCAGTTGATGCCGCCGCCAATGGCCAGGTCCGGCAACATGGGCATTTGATAACGCGTAAACAATTTGAAATCGGTTTGCGGCTGGTCCGGATTATAACGGCCCTCTTTATCGCGCGCGACATAACGCGTCGCGCCAAACGTCAACTGCAGATTATCGGTGAGCGCGCCGTTCAGCTCAAATTCCGCCCCTTTGCTCCGTGCTCCCTTGGTTGCCTTGTAGGCCTGCTCACTGCTGTTATTGACATAAACACCATTCTGTTCAGTACCGACGCTGTTCTGCTCGATACGGAACACCGCGACCGAGGCGGTCAGGCGCCCATCCAACCAGGCGGATTTCAGGCCGGTTTCATAGCTTTTACCGGTAACCGGCGACAGATAGCGGCCGGCGCTGTCGCGATAGGTCTGCGGCTGGAAGATCGAGGTATAGCTGGCGTAGGCCGACCAGGTATCGTTAATGTCATACACCAGGCCCGCGTACGGCGTGATGTTGTTTTTTTCCATATCGCCGCTGCTGCCATTGGTGCTCCATTGGGTATAACGCGCACCCACAATCAGCGCCAGCGGGTCCGCCAGAGAGAAGCGCGCGGCGGTATACGCTGATTTCTGGCGGATCACATCATCCGCGTTCAGATACCAGCCCTGCCATTCCGGCTCGGCGATATTGCCATTCCAGCCATTGTTAAACGCGCCCATATCGCTGGCGGCGATGTTGTAATTGTCGGGATCGGTAATGCCGTCCTGGCTGTAGGTGGCGTTATGCTGGCGGCTGTAGCTGATTCCGGCCATCAACTGATGCCGGCGACCAAACGCCTTGAACGGACCGCTGGCGTAGCCATCCACGGAGGTCAGTTCACGCTTGCCTCGGTCCATGCTGCCGTAACCGGTCACACCTTCGCCGGTGCTCTGGTCCGGATAATCCATGACATAGAGCAGATTATCGCTAAAGGTGTTCTGCGCGTGGGTGCCATTAACGTGGACGTTCCAGCCGTTATCAAAGCTATGTACCAGGTCGGCATACGCTTTGCGCGCGTTGGTGTGATAAGACGTCCAGTCGGCGGAGGAGTTCAGGCTGCGGTTGTAGTGCGTCAGTGAACCATTGCTGTAAAACATCGGCAGGCCGCCCCAGGTGGGGTTTGCGGTGTCGGCGTCCTCATAGTCGTAGCCAAGCGATAGGGTGGTGTGATCAGTGATATCCGCATCCACCACGCCATAGAGAAATTTTTTGTTTTTCTGATATCGGTCCAGCCAGCTGTCCTGATCCTGGTAGCCTGTCACCACACGACCTCGCACCGATCCATCATCATTCAGCGGGCCGGCAACATCGGCAACATAGCGTTGTTTGTTCCAACTGCCATAGCTGGCGCTTACCGTGCCGGTGGGCTCTTTACTGTCCGCATGCTTACGTACCATGTTAACGGACGCCGATGGGCTGCCTGCGCCGGTTATCAGGCCGGTGGCGCCGCGTACCACTTCAATACGGTCATAAATCGCCGTATCTGAAGCGGCGTCGCCGTAGTTCCACGCATCGCCAACCGAAGTGGGAATGCCGTCAAAGGTGAAGTTGGTGATTTTGAAGCCGCGGGAAAAATACTCGGAACGTTCGCTGTCAACCAGGTTGCTGGTGATACCTGTAGTGTTATTCAGCACATCAGTAACGGTTTGCAACTGCTGATCCTGCATACGCTGCTGAGTTATCACGCTGACGGACTGCGGCACATCGCGTGGCGTCAGCAGCAGTTTGGTCCCAGCGCGCGTGGTGGGTACCTGGTAGTCCTGTTTTTCTTCTGCAACCTTGTTGTCGGGGCTTGCGTACACCACCAGCTTTTGCTGGTCATCGCCGGTGGTTGTCGTGTTGTCTGTTTCGGTTGCCTGCGCCGGCATTGGGTTGAGCAGGGCATGTACCACCATTGCCAGCAACGACATCGTGAATGTTTTACGGATGTCGGACGCGCGTGATTCAGCGCGAGTTTCCTTGCGATTCAAAGACATAACCTTACCCGTCAGAAATAAGCGTGACCCGCTGTCATAATGCTTTTGTTGTTTTAGGTGGTGACCCCGAAATAGCGGGAGAGGATTGCCATTGCGAAGCCCGGAAAGTAAAAACACGCACCAGTTGAGAATACCAATGATAATCATTTGCTTTAATAATTATTAATAAGTTTCATTTCTAAATGTAAATGGACGCGGCGTTGCGGGTTAGCGATCGATTGGATTTGCTTAGTTTTCGCGAATGTGTATTATTCTCATTCATTCTTTGACCTGTCCGTGCGGCGATAGCCCGCCGGAAACCGTTCATCCATTGATGGAGTACAGAATGAAATCGTTTTTCAGTCCGGGCAAAGCCGCGGTTGCTGCTGCGGTCGTTGCCTCTTTAAGTCTGACTGCTTGTCAGATGCCGGCCAAAAAAGCGGAAAGTCCGGTAGCTGCTGCTGCGGCAACACCGGTTGATCAGACAGTTAAGCAGCGTGTATTAGGTGATGGGTTGTATGAACTGGCGTATTCCGCGGCCGCCAACGCATTGTATGTTGCCAGTGCGCAGAGTTTTAAGGACGTGAACGGCGGCATACTGTATCGCCTCGACCCGGCTACCCTGGCGACCAAAGGCGAGACCCATACCGATCTGAAAAACTTCGGCATGGCCATCGATGGCGAGGGTAGCCTGTTCTATACCACCAATTCACTGGATGGTAGCCTGTCCAAAGTGGATGCGCAGAGCGGCAAAGTGCTGCAACGCCTGATGTTGGGTGGCGGTAAAGATAAAGACGGCGATGCGGTCGGCGCACGTGAGATATTCCTGCACGGCAACGAGTTGTATGTCGGTCGTGTGGCTGATCCGGGCTTCATTACCGTGATCGACACCCACGCTTTCAAAGTAAAAACCACCATCAAAAACGCAGGGAAATGGGTGACCGGCATTATCTATTCGCCGCTGACCGATCGCATTTATGCCGCCAATGGCGCGGGTGAGATTGTGGTTATCAATCCGCGCAGCCACAAAATTGAGCAACGCTGGAGGCCGGATAATGGCCAAGAGTATCTGTTTCTCAATATGGCGGAAGACCCGGCCACCGGCCGCCTGTTCGTCACCGATGACTCGAAAGCCAAAACCACGCTGGTGCTTGATGAGCGCACAGGCAAAGTGATCAAACGTATTGAAGGTGATGCGTTGGGGATTAAATTCAACGCTAAACGCAATGAGATCTACATCAGTCAGCGTGGGTCGAAGAAAGTGTTGCAACTGGATGCCACCAGTTATGCGCTGAAAAAGAGCTGGTCGTTCGACACCCATCCGAACAGCCTGTTGGTATCAGCAGACGGTGAAACGCTGTATGTTTCTTTAAAACAGGCGTTTAACAAAGATAATTCTACCCAAGGGCCGGATAGTGTCGCCCGTATTGCGCTGAATTAAATCCGCCAGAGGAGGCCTGAGGGCCTCCTTGGGGTTGCGCCTCGATCCCTACAGTGGCGCGGTGAATAAATCTAACCCGGCCGGGCATTATTCCCCGGGCAGGGGTTTAAATACCGCCCGTTCCCGGGCGTGTAATCTATCCCATAAGCCCTGTTCCCAGGCCAGGTATTGCCTGGCGGCGTCTTTATTGCCCGCGTGGCGGTCATGGGTGAAAAACAGATAATCAATGCGTTCGGCGTCAGCGGGCGCGTCGGGGGTGACGGCCACCGGCAGGCCGCCGTCCCGCCAGGCCGCAAATCCCCCGGCCAGCAAATACACCCGGGCCTGCAATGGCGCGGGGATATCGGCGGCGGCCCAGGCGGCCAGGGCCGCATCCTCCGCCAGCAGGACGATTTTTGCCGGCCCGGCGGCGGGCAAGCGATCCAGCAGCGGGCGGATCGACCAGCGGCTGCCGGGGATATGGCCATTGCGGTAGTGCTGGCTGGCGCGCAGATCCAGTATTTCCACCGGCTGCCCCCGGTCCAGCTCGCCGGCGAGTTCGCGCGCGCTCACCGTTGGCCAGGCGGGGACCCCGACGGGTTGCGGCCGGGGCAGGGACACCCCGTCGGCCAGCCCTTGCGCCAGTCCGCCTTTCAGCACAAAGGCCTGATGCCCCAATTGGCGCAGCCAGCTCGCGGTGACCGGCGCCCGGACGCCGTCATTATCGAATAACACCACTTTGGCGTTTCGGACCCCCAGGTATTGATCGGTGGCCTGTTGCAACTGTCCGCCCGGCGCATGGCGGGCGCCGGGCAAACTTCCGCTGGCAAATTCCTCGGCGGTGCGCACATCCAGCAAAAAGACGGTATGGTTTTTTTGCCGCCATTGCCGGATATCGCGCGCGCCGATCCACGCCGCGCCGGCCCGGGCCGCCAGGCGTTCCGCGGCCCGGACCCGGGCGTTATCCGCGTGTAGCGCGTCGGGATAACGCCGCTGCTGCCCATGTTCCAGCGGCCGGTCCGCCAGCATCCAGCCTTGGGTGCCGTTTTCCAGCGCCAACACCGGATTGGCGATCCCCAGATCGATCAGGGTCTGTGCTCCAATGATGCTGCGGGTGCGCCCGGCGCAATTAATCACAATGGTGGTGGCCCGATCCGCCACCAGGGCGTCGACCCTGACGCCCAGTTCGCCGTTCGGACAGCAAATGCTGCCCGGAATGCTCATTTGCCGGTATTCTTCAAACGGGCGGCCGTCGAGCACGATCAACGGGTCGCCGGCGGCCTGCCGGCGCGCCAATTCGTCGGCGCTCAGGTGGGGGGTGGCGCGCCGTGTTTCCACCCATTCGCCAAAGGTTTTGGACGGCAGGTTAACCCCCTGGAACAATGTGTAGCCCGCCGCGGCCCAGGCCTGGGCGCCGCCGGCCAGCACATGCACCGCGCTGTAGCCCAGTTGCCGCAAACGGCGGGCGGCCCGCTGCGCCACGCCTTCGCCCGCATCGTACACCACCACTCTTACCGACGGGTTGGGCGCCAGCTTCGCCGCCTCGGGTTCCAGCCGGCTGTAAGGCAATGATGCGGCGAAAAACAGATGCCCTTCGCCGAATTGTCCATGTTCGCGCACATCAAACAGCGCCAGTTCGCCGCTGTCGTCCAGCCATTGTTCAAGGGTGCTGGCAGTTATAGTGTTAATCATAGGGTCTCTGAATTGTCTGGAAACGGGTTATCCCACCATAACGGCATCAATAGCCATAACCGATGGGGGGCGCCCGGTGGTTCAGCCGATAATCGCCGATCGCCCGGTATTTATAGGCCACGGGATCGTGGGTGGTATGGGTGCGGGCATTGCGCCAGTGCCGGTCGAAATCATGCTTACGCAGCGTGGTGGACGCGCCGCCCACGTCGAATAAGGTCTGGCCGGCGAACAGGGCGGCCTCAGTGGCGATAACTTTCGCCTCGGCGGTGGCGATGGAGGCTTCCACGGCCAGCCGCTCTATCTCTTGCGCGCCGGCGCCGGCGAAACGCGCCCGGGCGGCCAGCTCGATTTGCGCCGCCGCCGCCAGCACCAATGCATGCGCTCCGTGGGTTTGAGCGGCGATTTGCCCGACATAATGCAGCAGATAAGGATCGTCCCGGCCGCGGCTGACGCCGCTTTCCTTCACCGGCCGCACGCCGCCGCGCGCCCAGGCGGCCGCATCATCCAGCGCCGCCATGGCGATGCCCACTTCGATGGCGCAATGGAGGATTTGCGAAGCGGCGCCGGTGTGATGCCGTTCGGTTTGCCAACGCTGCGCCCGCATGACTTCCGCTTCATCCACCAGCACGTCATTTAGTTCGGTGCGGCCGCTCAGGGTGCCGCGCTGGCCCATGCCCTGCCAGTCATCGTGGCGGATAATGCCGGGGCGATCCGCCGGCACCACTGCCAGCACCGTCTCGCCCTGTTCATCCACCGCCAGCACTTTCAGCAGGTCGCCCATCAGCGCGCCGGTGCTGTAATGTTTCAGGCCATTGAGGCGATACGCATCACCGTGCCGGCTTAGCAGCGTGCGCACCTCGCCGCGGAACGCGCCGCCCAATTCCGCCGATGCGCCGCCCACCAGTTTCCCCTGCGCTACCTGGTCAAGATAAGCAGTGATTTGCGCCGGCGTACCCATCAACAGCGTGCGCTCGACAAACACAAAATGCGGCAGCAGGGATTGCGCCACCGACGGGTCGCCTTTGGCCAGCGCAATCATCAGCGCCACCACATCGCCGATCTCGCCGTTGGCCCCGCCATAGCGGCGGGGAACGCGCATCGCGCCAAGGCGCAGCCGGCGGATATGCTCGAACGCGGGCATATTGGCCTTGGCCAGGCGGTCATGCTCCGCCGCCTGGCAGGCCAGCTCCTGGCCCAGTTCGCGGGCCCGGGCCATTAATAATGGGGGTGTCAGGGACGTCGTCGGCATGTTATTTCTCCAGCCAGGCGTCGGCCAGGCTTGAATAGAACAGCATGGGCCCTTTGCGCAGGCCCTGGAGTTTTTTGGAATAAAACCCGAAGAATTTCAGCTCCAGCAAATTGATCGACGCGGCATCGGTTTGCACCAATTCCTGCATCTGATCGATATACTGTTTGCGTTTGGCCACATCCCCTTCCTCCTGGATGCCTTCAATGATGCGATCCATTTCCGGATTGGAGTAACCGGAGCTGTTGCTCGACGGGGTGCCGGGTTTGATATTCTTGGTCCAGAAACGGCGGGTGACCCCGATTTGCGGGTCTGGATAGGCGGAATACCATTGGGAAAACGTATCGAAATCATATTCCCCGAAGACCCGGCGGATCATGGCCGCCAGCTCCAGATTGACCAACTCCATTTCGACGCCGATATGTTTGAGCTGCTGCTGCATATATTCCGCGGCGCGCAGGTAGACCTGCCCGTAAGAGACTTCGGTAATATGGTTAATCCGCAGCCGCACCCCGTCGGCGCCGCGTTTCAGCCCGGCCGCATCCAGCAATTGCTCGGCTTTTTTCGGATCGAATTCATACTGCGGCAAGCCGGGCTTGAAGAATTGTTTCTGGAAGCTCGGCACGCAACTTTCCGCGACGTTGGCCAGGCCATACCAGACAATCTCCGCCAGCCCCTGCCTGTTGATGGCGTGGGCGAAGGCCTGCCGGACGCGGATATCCTGGAAGGTTTTGCGCCTGAAATTAAAATCGAAAAAGAAAATCGGCGCGGGGACTTCCCAGCCGCGGGTATCCAATTGCAGCGCCGGGTTTTGGCTCAGGCGCGCCACGTCGCTTTCGGCCACTGGATTATTGGGCGCGTATTGGATCTCATTGCTCTCCAAGGCTACGCCCCTGGCGCCGGCGTCCGGCAACATTTTAAAGATAATGCGATCCAGATAGGGTTTGCCGGTATCCCAGTAATCCGGGTTGCGCTCCAAAACGATATGACTGCCGCGCACCCATTCCTTGAATTTGAAGGCGCCGGTACCGATGGGCTTGGCGTTCCAGGGGTTGGTCAGCGGATTGGTGCCTTCATATAAATGTTTGGGCACAATCTGGGTTTCTGTGCCGAACAGCACCGACCAGAGCACCGGCGCGGGGCCGCTGAGCCGGAAAATTACCGTATAATCGTCGGGCGTTTCCACGGCGGTGACTTTGGCGAAGTTGGAGGCGCCGCGGGGATGGGTTTTCTTCACCACGTTCAGAATGGAATAGTGCACATCGGCGGACGTAAAGGGATGGCCGTCGTGCCATTTGACGCCCTGGCGCAGCTTGAAGGTGATGGTTTTGCCATCGGCCGATTGTTCCCAGGATTCGGCCAACTGCGGCTGGGGCCGGTAGTTATTGTCATAGCTTACCAGCCCGTCGAAAATGCTGGACGAGACCACGACCGCCGGGCTGGAAATATTAATGCCCGCCACCAGGCCGGCGGGCTCGGGGTTTACGTTGGCAAACAGCGTTCCCCCTTTGATGATGCCCTCCCCGGAGGCGGCGGCGGACACCTGGGCCGCCAGCGCCGACGGCAGGAATCCCGAGGCCGCCATGGTGCCTGCGCCAATCGCCATCAGCTCCAAAACCTGACGGCGGCTAAACTTGCGTGGATCGGTTGTCATAGGTTTTCATCCCGGATGATTAATAAGAAAAAGTCAGCGGCGGCAAGGTGCCGTTAACGTAGAAATCTCCCAGCGCGCGGTATTTGTAGGCAATGGGATCGTGCGTGGTATGGGTGCGGGCGTTACGCCAATGGCGATCGAAATTGTGCGTGCGCAAGGTCGTGGAGGCGCCACCGATGTCAAACAGCATTTGCGCCACTTCCAGCGACACGGTGGTCGACCATATCTTGGCCTCGGCCACCGCCAGCGAGGCTTGGCCGGCGGCCGCTTCGCAGGCGGCCAAAGAGGATTCGCCCGCGGCGCCGAAGCGGAGCGCGGCGGCGGTTTCCAGCAGATCGGCGGCGCTGAGCACTATCGCTTCGGCGGCGCGGGCGCGGGCCGACATGCGTCCCAGCGCATGCAGGATATACGGGTCGTCGGCGGCCTGCTGCACGCCGCTCTCTTTCACCGGCCTGACCCCCCGGCGCGCCCAGGCAACCGCATCGTCCAGCGCCGCCAGCGCGATGCCGGCGTCGATGGCGCAATGAATGATCTGGGCGCTGGCCCCGCCGTGATGGCGCTGGGTTTTCCAGGCCTCCATCGGTAGGATTTCCCCGGCGAAGACCGCCACATCCCGCAGCTCGGTCGTGCCGCTGGCGGTGCAGCGCTGCCCCATGCCGTCCCAGTCGTCCAAACGCACGATGCCCGGGCGATCCGCCGGCACCAGCGCCGAGATCATGGCGCCGTCCCCGTCAATACAGCGGATTTTCAGCAGGTCGGCATACCATGCGCCGGTACAATACTGCTTGGTGCCGTTGAGCCGGTACTGCTCGCCGTCCCGGGTCAGGCGCGTGGCCAATTCGCCGCGGTACTGCCCGCCGCGTTCCGCTGTCGCCGCGCCGAACAGTAAGCCCGCCGCGGCCCGCGGCAGATATGCCTGCCGCTGCGCTTCGCTGCCCATCAGTCGTATGCGTTCCACCGCCACGAAATGGGAAAGAAAGGCCTGGGCGATATTGGCGTCGCCGGCGGCCAGACGGAGAAACAGGCGCGCCACGTCATGCCAGGTGCCGCCGGCGCCGCCGTAGGCGACGGGGACGCGCAATGCCCCCAGGCGCAGCCGGCGGATTTGCGCGAAAACCGCCACCGGCAGTTCGCGGTTGGCGTCGCGTCCGGCTGATGTTTCGGCCAGTTGCGCGGCCAGGCGATCCGCTGCGGCCAGCAGGGCGTCGACGGTGGGCGGACCATCCTGGCCGGCGGGGGTCGCAGGCGATCCCGGCACGCTGTCCGGGGCATGATGAAGGGGGTTCACGATAGGCTACTCCTGATAATGATATGGGCGGGCTCCGGAGGGATAATCGCCGGATTGTGCAAATGGCAGGCCACCGACTGCGTCTTATCAAGGGGAAGCAGTTGCGGGGCGAGCGCACGGCAAACCGGCTGCACCAGCGGGCAACGTTGCTGGAAACGGCAGCCCGGCGGCAGGGCGTACGGGCTGGGCGGCTCCCGATCTTCCGGCGGGATGGCCTGCAGCCGTCGCGTATCCGGGCTGGCGCCGGGGATGGAATTGAGCAGCAGGCGGGTGTACGGATGCGCCGCCCGGGTCCACAGACGATCTTTGGGCAGGATCTCGACGATTTGGCCAAGATACATCACCGCGATCCGCCCGGCGATATGCGCCACCACCGACAGGTCATGGCTGATAAATAAAAACGACACGCCGGTGCGCTGTTGCAGAGAACCGAGCAGCGCGACGATTTGCGCCTGCAGGCTGACATCCAGTGCCGAAACCGGCTCATCGCAGACAATCAGCTCCGGCGCGGGGGCCAGCGCGCGGGCGATATTTAACCGCTGGCGCTGGCCCCCGGATAACTGATGGGGAAATCGCTGTAATAATGCGGTCTCCAGCCCCACTTGATCGAATAATTCGCGAATGCGGGCCTGCCGGCCGGCGCGGTCGAGCCTGGTGTGCAGCCGCAGGGGCAAATCGACGGCTTTATACGCGCGCTGGCGCGGATCGAGCGCCGACAGCGGATCTTGGAACACCATCTGGATCGCCTGGCGCCAGGGACGTAATTTGCGCCGCGACAGCGGGGCCAGATTAACCTCGTGGAACAGGATTTTCCCGCTGTCGGCCTTCTGCAGGCCCACCAGGGTTTTGCCCAGCGACGTTTTACCGCAGCCGGATTCGCCGATCAGCGCCAGCGTTTCGCCGTAGCCGATATGAAAACTGGCGGCATCGACGGCGATCAGGGTGCCGCTGGCGGTATGATGGCGCACATTGAGATCCCGGACATCGAGCAAAACAGGATTCATGGCCGGCCTCCCACCGGCGGCCGGGCCGCCAGCAATTGCCGGGTATAGGGGTGACGTGGCGCGCGGTACAGCGCGGACGCGCTCTGGAGCTCCAGGCATTCGCCGTAGCGCAGCACCGCCACCCGGTCGGCCATTTCCGCCACCACCCCCAGGTCATGGGTAATGAGCAAAATAGCCATCCCCAGTTCCCGTTGCAGCGTCAGCAGCAAACTGACGATTTGCGCCTGGATGGTGACGTCCAGCGCCGTGGTGGGTTCGTCGGCGATAAGCAACGAGGGATTGCCGGCCAGCGCCATGGCGATCACCACGCGCTGGCGCATGCCGCCGGAAAGGCGGTGCGGATAATCGTCCAGCCGGCTTTCTGCCTGGGGAATACGCACTTTTTGCAGCAGTGCCAGCGCCTGCTGGCGGGCGGCGCGCCGGTTGACGCGCTGGTGTATCCGCACCGCTTCGGAAATTTGATCGCCCACGCTCATCAGCGGGTTAAGGGCGGAAAGCGCATCCTGAAAAATCATGCCGATCCGTCCGCCGCGGATCTGCTGCAACCGGCGTTCGTCCGCCCGCAGCAAATCGGTGCCTTCAAAACCCAGGCGCCGGGCTTCGACGGCCGCCGCCGCGGGCAACAGGCCAAGCAGGGCATAGCCGGTGGTGGTTTTGCCGCTGCCGGATTCGCCGACCAGCGCCAGCGTTTCGCCCGCGGCCAGTTCAAAGCTCAGATCCTTGACCGCGGGGGCGGCGGGTTCGCTGCCAGGGGCGCGATAAGTCACCCGCAGGCCTTCCACCTGCAGCAGGGGTGTGGTTAACGTCATTATGGCAATCTCCCGCGCTGCGGATTAATCCAGTCATTAATGGCGCCGCCCAGCAGGCTCAGCGATGCCACGGTAAAGAAAATCGCCACGCCGGGGATGGCGCTCATATACCAGGCGCTTCGCAGGACATCCCGCCCCTGGCCGATCATGCTGCCCCAGGACACGACGTTCGGATCGCCAAGTCCCAGGAACGATAACGCGGCTTCGGTTAGGATTGCGTGGCCCACCAGCATCGCCAGCATGGCCACCACCGGCATCAGGGCGTTGGGCAGGATATGGACAATCAAGATGCGATAATCGCTCATCCCCATCACGTGGGCGGCTTGAATAAAGTCGCTGTTGCGCAGGCGACGGGCTTCCCCCCGGGCCAGGCGCGCCACGTTCGGCCAGGACGTGGCGGCGATGCCCAGCGTCAGGGTATTGACGGTCGGGCCCAGGATAATCACCAGCACCAGAGTAAAAATCAGCGACGGCATAATTTGAAACAGTTCAGTGAGCCGCATAAGCTGATTGTCAACCCAGCCGCCGAAATAGCCGGCGACCGCGCCGATCAACAACCCGACCAGCGCGGTGAGCAAGCCGGTGGTTAAACCGATCCGCAGCGATAGCCGTGCGCCGTAGGCGATGCCGGCCCAGATATCCCGCCCCAGGGTATCGGTGCCCAAAACATGGGCGATATCCTGACCGGGGAACAGATAAGGGCGCGCCACCATGGCCTGCGGATCGTCCCCGGCCAGCAGTGGGGCGAACACCGCGATAGCGACCACCAGCAACAGGCTCAATCCCCCCAGCCAGGCGCGGGGCCGTTTGCGTAATGCGCCGGGCAGGGCGCTCAACAATTCAGTCATCGGCTACCCGCCAATCCGGTGCGGGGGTCCAGCGCGGCGTGCACCACCTCGGTGAGCACATTCACCATCACCACAAACAGGGAGGTGACGAACAAAATGCCCAGCAGCAAATTGACATCCCGAGTCGTGACGGCGGACAGCGCCAGCTGACCAAGGCCAGGCCAGGCAAACACGGTTTCAATGGTCACCGAGCCGCTGAGCATGGCGCCGAATTGCAGGCCGGTCAGAGTGACGATGGGCAGCAGGGCATTGGGCACGATATGCCGCCAAATCAAGCGCCGGCGGCTACAGCCTTTCGCCTTGGCTGTGCGGATGAAATCCTGCAGCGCCACGGTAAGTACGGATTCCTGCATCAGCCGGATATACAGCGCCAGATAGCTGAAGGTCAGGCAGCCGGCAGGCATCGCCAAATGTTTTACGGTATCGGTAACGCGGGCGAAGCCGCGGTGATCGGCCCCCATTTCGCTCATGCCGCTGGACGGCAGCCAGCCCAGGTGCACGGTGAACAGTACGACAATCATCAGGCCCAGCCAGAATACCGGCATGGAAAACCCTAGGGTCTCCAACAGCGCGATCAGTCGTTCAACATACGGGCGTTTGGTGACCGCCGATATCACCCCCAGTATCATGCCCAGGATCACCGCCAGCACCAGCGATACTCCCATTAGCAGCAGCGTGGCGGGCAGCCGTTCCAGGATCAACTGGCTGACCGACGCGCTATAGCGGAACGACCAGCCTAAATCAAACTGCGCGATGTGTTTTAAATACGAAACGAACTGCACGGCCAGGGGCTGATCGCTGCCGAACTGCGCGCGCAACTGGGCCATAAACTCGGGCGTCGCCGCGCCGGCCTCGCCGGCGATAACATCCGCCAGATCGCCCGGTACGCTTTTTAGCAGGAAAAAATTGAGCACCACCACCATCAGGGCGATGGGAACGGCCTGCAGTATCCGCCGAGCTATGAAATATAATACTGTCATCATGGTTACCCAGCCGGTTCAGCGCCGTAAACCCGCGTCTTTAAGCAGGGGGAGTACCGCCTCGCCGAAATACGCCAGGTCAGGTTCGAAATCATAAAACGTCAGCTGCGCGCCATCGCACCCGGCGGCTTTCAGGCGCTGGAGATAACGGGCGATTTGCGCGGGGTCGCCCACCAGTTGGATATTGCCGCCGACGGCTTTTTGATCGCGCTGGTGGCCGAGGAAGGCCTGGCTGTCGCGCTTTTTCAATGAGGCGAAAAAGTTGTCCACCGCCACGTGGTCCTGTGCGGCGACAATGGCGTCGTGGTACTCCCAGGCTTCCCGCTCCGTCGGCCGGCAAATCACCATAGGGTTGATTAACGTGCGCAGGGTGCGGTTGCGGGCGGCGGCGGCGGCCCGGATTTTGGCGGTATGGGCGGGCAGCGCGGCCAGGGAGGCTTCGATCTCCGCTCCCGCCGGGCTGGTGATAAACACCAGATCGGAATGGCGCGTCGCATATTCTATGCCCGCCGCCGAGCCGGTGGCGTTAACCAGCAGCGGCCGTCCGTATTTGGGCTGCGGTGAAATATACGCCTGTTCGGTGGACCAGAATTCCCCGGTAAGGGTGATATTGTCCTCGCTGCTCCAGTAAGCTTTGAGGAAGTCGATAAATTCTTCCGCCATGCGGTAGCGGGTATCATGTTCAATCTGCGGACTGCCGAACATTCTGGCATAGCTGTCCTGGTTGCCGGTCACCATATTCAGTCCCCAGCGGCCGCCGGTAATACTGTCAAGGGTGGCGCCAAAGCGCGCCAGATGCAGGGGATGCCATGGCCCATAAAGGATATGCAGGGTGGATATCAGCAGGATGCGGCTGGTTACCGCCCCCAGGGCCGCGGTGGTGATAAACGGGTCCAGGCTGTTGGCCCGGTAGCCGATCTCGCCGCCATAGCCGCCTTTTTGATTCCACTCCGCCAGGCCGAACACCAGATCCAGCCCTAGCGCTTCGGCTTTCAGGGTCAGGGCTTTGTTGTATTCAAAGTGCCAGTCGGTGGTGCGGGGCAGCGTCGACGGGCTCCAGCCGCCGCTTTGGATGGGTAGAAATAACCCCAGCAGGAAAGGCTGTTTAAGCACTTCATAAAGCGGACTGCCCGGGATCTCCGCGGGTGTCCTGGCGCGGGTTGCACGTTCTGCGCCGGATAAGTGTCTGTTCATACCGCTCCACACGGCCAACATGGGCCTTTTTTAAGGTGAAGCAATACTAGAGGCGGCCGGGAAAAGCGGAAAATGCGAATAACGGATATATTTATGCGTTTTTACCGCTTAAAGGGCCAGCAATGCAGAGAGGACTTAATAACATTCTGTTTTTAATAGATAAAAATAAAATCGTTTTGAGCGATCATGACGGATATACATCCGGAATGCTAATAGATAAATTTATTTCCCTTAACCATTCCTTTAACGATTGGCATGCAGCCGTTTTTGCCCCGACAGGCTGTTGGCCAGCACGTCGAATGCTTGCCGCACCAGGGTATTACCGCTGCCCGGCCGGCACCACAGATAAAACTGCGTGTCCGGCAAGCGCGGCAAACCATCCCCTTCGCCGAGTACGCGCATATCGCCGTCCAGCATCTCGATGCTGCGCGCGGTGATGCCCAGCCGCGCTTTGATTGCCGCCTTGATGCCCAGCAAATTGGAGGTGGTGTAAGCCTGGTGCCAGCGCACCTGGGCCGCATCCAGCGCCTCCACCGCCACCCGGCGAAAAATGCTGGGATAATCCGCCAGCACCAGCGGCAGCGGCTCCTGCGGCACATGCACATACTGGGCGGCGCACACCCAGACGGTGGGGGAGGTGCGCAGCAAAATCCCGTCCAGCGCCGGGTCCAGCCGGGTGGAAATGGTCATGTCGATTTCGCCCCGGTGCAGCGCTTCCATTAAAAACGGACTGCGCCCGACGTCCAGTTGCAAACTCAGCTTCGGCGCCCAGCGGGCGATATGGCTTAACAGCGGGGGCAGCAGCGTTTCCGATACATCGTGCGGGGAGCCGATGCGCAGCACGCCGGAAAAACGGCTGTCTTTCAGCGATCGGAAGGCGTCATCGTTGAGGATCAACAGATCCCGGGCGTAGCTTAATAATTGCCGGCCCTGCTGGGTGAGCTGCTTATTGCGCCCTTCTTTTTGAAACAAGGTGGTGCCCACCAGCGTTTCCAGCCGCTGCATTTGCTGGGTGACGGCCCCCTGGGTACGGCCGACCTGGGTACCCGCCCGGGAAAAGGTTTGTAAATCGGCCACCGCGACAAAGGTTCGTAACAATTCAATATCCAGATTTTCAGTATTCGTCATGTTCAGGATCGGCCATTGTTTTTCGCGGGTTGCAATCCGCCCGGGGAGATTGTCGTCGGGTAAGGTAAAAGATGTCAAAGAACATAATTAACTAACTAATGTTGCACTACTGACTCTGTTTTCGTGTTCTGCTATCTGATTACAAGGCCGCAGGGCAGTCACACTCACGATATCCAGATTAATCATGTCCAGCGTCTCATTGAGTGGTTGATCCCGAAAGCTGCCCTGTAAACCTTGGCCAGCATTATTAATAAGAGTATCAACCACAATATTTCGTTGCTTTAATCGACTGTGCAGATCGCTGATAGCAAACATATCGGATAGATCTACCTGTTCAACGATCACTTCAGTTTTGTCACTTTCGCGTAATTCCTGTGCCATAGATTCAAGCTTAGTCAGTCGCCGTGCCACCAGAATGAGCGATTTTTCCTGAGCGGTAAACTGACGCGCACACTCTTCACCAAATCCGCCAGAGGCTCCGGTAATAAGTACCCATCCCTTATTGATGGTTGTCATATTAATCACTCAAGTTGTGTCGTGTAAGGTGTGCCGGAAGCTGTTGCGTTCACCGCGTACGGTTACGTCATTGGCCGGTGTTATTTTCTTTGATAAAGGCTGTACTTTGTCATTGCCGTGAAACCCTACCTATCCCTCACTGGTCATCTACGGCTGAATACCGGCCAAAAAATCAAATTCCGCATCGGTAGTCATTACGCAGGCCTGGCCCAGCAGGGAACAAAAACGCTGTGTTTTTTCACTGGCGTTTGTCAGGAGCACTATCGGTTTATCGATGTCTAAGCCATAAGCCAGCTTTATCCTGACGCAGTCAGAGTGCCGGAACAAAATGCGCAGGGTCTGACAGGAAACATCCGGTACCAGAGAAATTAATGTCTGTGTACTGCGCATTTTCAGCTGCTTTGCCATATCCGCTAAGGCGTGGGGGGCAACGCTGAGAATGATGATTTCAACTTCATCAGTTACCGCCTGATGATCGTCCAATGTCCAGCATGGGAATGCCCTTGCCAGCCTTTGAGCCCGCTCACCGTTTCCGGGCGAGAGAAATACCTGCAGGTCGGGCACGGCCAGAAATAATGCTGTTATTATTTTTTCGGATAACGCATCTACACCAAGAATCCCTATCCTGCTCATGACGCCCCCGGCTATCAGTATCTTTCCGCTGTGTTATCAGCGGTAAAAGTGGGCCACCTCTGCGGCGGTAAATGCACTCGGGTCCCTGAAAATAGGCTGCATCTCATGGCGTCTCCGTTCGGGTTGCTGGCGGCTGCCAGCCTCCTCCGAGCGCCCTGAACGCGGCGACAGCGGCGCGGGCAGACTCAGTCTGAGCCTGCGCACGGGTGTCGGAAGCCTGCAGCAGAGTTTCATCATCATGGAGAACATCAATCAGACTCGCCGTCCCTTGCTGGTAGGCGATAAAAGACGACTGGCGAGCGCTTGCCAGGGCGTTTTCACCGCTCATCAGCAAGGCGGTCTGCGTTTCATGGTTGACCAGAGCGGAGAAGGCATTTTCAACATCTTCAGTGGCGCGTAACACCGAAAGACGGTAGGCGGCGAGCGCCTCCGCTTCCTGGCCTTTCGCCTGGTCTATCTGGGCGTTGATACGGCCAAAGTCGAAGAGCCGCCAGCGTAGTCCCAGTATTCCTGCCGACTGGCTGGCGCCGCTGGAGAACAGATTGTCGCCGGAAACCGCCGTCGCGCTGCCGAGTAATGCGCTGAGAGAAAACGTCGGGTAATACTCGCTGACGGCGGCGCCTATACGTGCATTGGAGGCCGCCAGATGGCGCTCCGCCACGATAATATCGGGTCTGCGGCGCAGCAGGTCGGCAGGTGTGCCCGTTGCGGTGATCTGCGGGGCCTGCGGGATGGCCTCCTGCGTAGCCAACTGGGTGCGATGGGTGCCGGGCGGGGTGCCAAGCATAACGTCTAATGCATTCATCGCGGCATCGATGCCTGTCCGCAGAACCGGCACGGTGGCCTGAACCTGTGCCAGCGCCCCTTCGGTCTGGCGCACCTGATACTCGGGAGCCAGTCCTTTATAGTGGAGCAGTCGCACTTTCTCCAGCAGCGCCTGTTGCGTACTGATCTGCTTATTCGCGATGGCCAGCCGGGCCTGTAACCCGCGCAGGGTGATATAGATATCGGCAGTCTGGGCCGCAACGGCAAGGCGGACCGCGGTAACGCCTGCCTCGGAGGCCTGATAATCAGCCAGTGCGGCCTGGCGACCGCGTCGCAGTCCCCCGAAAACGTCAATCTCCCAGCTGGCATTCAAATCGGTTTCATAGCTGTTGCCGTAGCGATTATAATCCGGCGTTGAGCTGAGGACCTGGCCCAGCGGCGTTTCGACCGACTGATACGCCTGCGCGGCCTGTCCGCTGATGTTACCGGAAGGCAGGAGGGCAGCGGTTGCCGCGCCAAGCCCGGCGCGGGCCTGTGCCATTCTGGCCGTTGCCTGAGCGAGATCGAGATTCTGGGCGAGCGCGTCAGACACGAACGTACTTAACAGGGGGTCGTTAAAACCTTCCCACCAGACAGCAAAACTGGCGGGGCGGGATACCTCTCTCTGCGTCACGGCGGGCTGAGAAAGATATTGCTTTGAAAGCGGTGCATCGGGACGATGATAATCCGGCCCGACGGCACAACCTGCCAGTAAGCCGGTACTTACCGCCAGGGCAAGAGTACGCAGGAGGAACATTGGTAAGCCTTGAGTCAATTTTGTATTGTGACTACATTACCAAATGGTCACGTGTTGTCAATCGGGGGCTATTGAGCTAAGCTGGAAAAATGACAAAACACACAACGGTACATCCCCCACGGGGACCTTCGGACCACAGCGTTCGGGATCAGGTCGTGGAAGCCGCCACGGAGCACTTCGGGCATTTCGGCTATGAGAAAACCACCGTGTCAGACCTGGCTAAAGCAATTGGTTTTTCAAAGGCTTATATTTATAAGTTTTTTGATTCCAAGCAGGCAATCGGCGAGGTGATCTGCTCTAACCGGCTGGACATGATCATGGCGATTGTCAATTCAGCGATCGCCGGGGCGCCGACGGCATCCGAAAAGTTAAGGCGCCTGTTCAGGGCGCTCACTGAAGCTGGCAGCGATTTATTTTTTCACGATCGCAAGCTTTATGACATCGCGGCTGTGGCAGCGCAGGATAAATGGCCTTCCGCTCAAATACATGAAGAACGTTTGCGGCAACTCATTCAACAGATCATTCAGGAAGGGCGGCTTACGGGCGAATTTGAGCGGAAAACGCCGCTCGATGAGGCTACCCATGCCATATATCTGGTCATGCGACCTTATATCAGTCCGGTACAACTGCAATACAACCTGGAGACGGCCCCGGCGGCCGCTGCACTTTTGTCCTCACTCATACTGAGAAGCCTATCGCCCTAGATTGTGACTATTGACATTATTAGTCACTAGTCTGAGAATGAGGTTACTGTCCAGTTGACTTCATTAAGGGAACCCATGCTCAGGCTTAAACCCGCCACCTTAGCTGTTTGCCTGCTGCCGCTTGCCCTGGCGGCATGCGGCGACACTACCGGCACCGACGATCCACGTACTCAGCCTCCTCTGGTCAGGGCTGCGACCGTGGTGAGCGCTGTCGACGTCTCCCGCGCATTCACCGGCGTTGTTGTCGCCCGTATTCAAAGCGATCTCGGCTTCAGGGTACAGGGTAAAATTCTCGAACGTCTGGTGGATGCCGGTCAGGCCGTTAAACGCGGTCAGCCGCTGATGCGTCTGGATCCCGTGGACCTGGGCCTGCAGGCGCAGGCGCAGCAACAGGCTGCCGCGGCGGCGCGCGCGCGCGCCAGACAAACTGCTGATGACGCAGCCCGTTACCGTGGTCTGGTCGCTGCCGGTGCCGTTTCCGCATCGGCCTACGATCAGATAAAGGCCGCGGCAGATACGGCTAAAGCTGAACTCAGCGCTGCCCAGGCTCAGGCTAATGTGGCGCAAAACGCGACGGGTTATGCCGTGCTGCTGGCCGACGCCGATGGAGTGGTCATGGATACGCTGGCTGAACCGGGTCAGGTGGTCAGCGCCGGGCAGCCTGTCATCCGGCTGGCCAGGGCGGGCCAGCGCGAGGCCGACGTACAGTTACCTGAGACGCTAAGACCTGCGCCGGGCAGCGAGGCTCAGGCAACGCTCTACGGCACCGGTAATCAGCAGGTTGCGGCAAAACTTCGCCTTCTTTCCGATGCGGCTGACCCGGTGACGCGCACCTTTGAGGCGAGATATGTGCTGGAGGGCGCGCTGGCTAATGCCCCGCTGGGGTCTACCGTGACGCTTCACATTGCCGAAGACAAAACAACGCTGCCGGTCATGCAGGTGCCCTTAGCGGCACTCTATGATCCTGGTAAAGGGCCGGGCGTCTGGGGCATTTCCGGTCAGCCCGCAAGGGTGTCCTGGCGAACGGTTCAGGTGCTCGGCCTTGGGGATGACGCCGCAAGGGTGACCGGGAGTCTTAAGCCGGGTGAACAGGTGGTCGCCCTGGGGGCGCACTTGCTGCATGACGGTGAAACCGTACGCACGGCTCAGCAAGGCGATGACAGCGTTGCGGGGAGTAAGCCATGAGTAGCGGGCGCTTTAATCTCTCGGCGCTGGCCGTTCGCGAGCGATCCATTACCTTATTCCTGATTATCCTGATTACGATCGCCGGTATTGTGTCGTTCTTTGCACTGGGGCGGGCGGAAGATCCCCCGTTTACCGTAAAACAGATGACGATTATTTCCGCCTGGCCGGGCGCGACAGCGCAGGAAATGCAGGATCAGGTGGCCGAACCGCTTGAAAAACGTATGCAGGAGCTCAAGTGGTATGACCGTAGTGAGACTTACACGCGTCCGGGTCTGGCGTTTACCATGCTGTCGCTGCAGGACAGCACGCCGCCTTCACAGGTTCAGGAAGAATTTTATCAGGCGCGTAAGAAGCTCGGCGATGAAACAAAGAACCTGCCGGCAGGCGTGATCGGGCCGATGGTCAATGATGAATTTTCCGACGTGACCTTCGCACTCTTTGCGCTGAAGGCGAAAGGGGAGCCGCAGCGGCTGCTGGTCCGCGATGCGGAATCGTTGCGCCAGCGTCTTCTGCATGTGCCGGGGGTTAAGAAGGTCAATATTATTGGCGAGCAGGCCGAGCGCATCTTTGTCTCCTTCTCGCATGACCGTCTGGCTACGCTGGGCATTTCTCCTCAGGATATTTTCGCCGCCCTTAACAGCCAGAACGTACTGACGCCAGCCGGTTCCATTGACACCAGCGGACCGCAGGTCTTTATCCGTCTGGATGGCGCCTTTGACAAACTGGAGAAAATCCGCAAAACGCCCATCGTCGTTCAGGGCAGGACGCTGCAGCTTTCGGACGTGGCAACCGTTGAACGGGGTTACGAAGATCCGGCGACCTTCATGGTCAGAAACCAGGGCGAGCCGGCCCTACTGCTGGGTATCGTTATGCGTGAGGGGTGGAACGGTCTGGATCTGGGTAAGGCGCTGGATGCGGAAACGGCTAAAATCAATGAAGGCATGCCACTGGGCATGACGCTGACGAAGGTGACCGATCAGTCAGTCAACATCAGCTCCGCCGTTGACGAGTTCATGATCAAATTCTTTGTCGCGCTGCTCGTGGTGATGGTGGTCTGTTTCGTCAGCATGGGCTGGCGGGTGGGGGTGGTGGTCGCCGCTGCGGTGCCGCTGACGCTGGCTGTGGTTTTTGTGGTGATGGAGGCTTCCGGCAAAAACTTTGACCGTATTACGCTGGGTTCCCTGATCCTGGCGCTGGGATTACTGGTGGATGATGCCATCATCGCCATTGAAATGATGGTGGTGAAAATGGAGGAGGGCTACGACCGCATCAAAGCTTCGGCCTATGCCTGGAGCCATACGGCCGCCCCCATGCTTGCCGGCACGCTGGTCACGGCCGTCGGGTTTATGCCTAATGGGTTTGCGCAGTCCACCGCCGGTGAATACACCAGCAATATGTTCTGGATAGTGGGTATCGCCCTGATTGCTTCCTGGGTGGTGGCGGTGGTGTTTACGCCTTATCTGGGCGTGAAAATGCTGCCAGAGATCAAAACGGTCGAGGGCGGACACGCGGCCATCTACGACACGCGTCATTACAACCGCTTTCGCCGCGTGCTGACTCGCGTCATCGCGCGAAAATGGCTCGTGGCTGGTACCGTTATCGCCGTCTTTACTGTCGCTATCCTCGGTATGGGGCTGGTAAAAAAACAATTCTTTCCCACCTCTGATCGACCGGAGGTGCTGGTAGAAGTGCAGATGCCTTATGGCACCTCTATTGAGCAGACCAGTGCCGCAACGGCGAAAATCGAAAGCTGGCTGAAACAACAGAAAGAGGCAAAAATCGTTACGTCCTACATAGGGCAGGGTTCGCCGCGTTTTTATCTGGCCATGGCGCCAGAGCTGCCCGATCCGTCGTTTGCGAAAATTGTCGTGCTGACGGACAGTCAGGAGGCGCGTGAGACGCTCAAGTTTCGACTCCGTGACGCGGCCGCCGGCGGGTTGGCTCCTGCGGCGCGCGTGCGCGTGACTCAGTTGGTGTTCGGTCCGTATTCACCTTATCCGGTAGCTTACCGTGTCATGGGGCCTGATCCCGCCACACTGCGCGAAATCGCAGACCAGGTGGAAAGGGTGATGCAGGCCAGCCCGATGATGAGGACCGTCAACACCGACTGGGGGCCGCGGGTGCCGACGCTGCATTTTACGCTCAATCAGGACCGTCTCCAGGCGGTAGGGCTGACATCAAATGCCGTTGCTCAGCAGCTGCAGTTCCTGCTCTCCGGCGTACCCATCACGTCGGTGCGTGAAGATATCCGTTCGGTGCAGGTTATGGGACGTGCGGCAGGAGATATAAGGCTCGATCCGGCAAAAATAGCCGGTTTTACCCTGGTGGGGTCATCAGGTCAGCGTATCCCGTTGTCTCAGATTGGTCATGTGGACGTGCAAATGGAAGATCCCGTTCTGCGTCGTCGTGATCGTACCCCGACCATTACCGTACGGGGGGATATTGCTGAAAACCTGCAGCCGCCGGATGTCTCCACGGTAATCATGAAGGCATTGCAGCCTGTCATCGCTACGCTTCCGGCAGGATACCGGATAGAGCAGGCCGGCCCGATAGAAGAATCAGGCAAAGCCACCAAAGCGATGGCGCCGTTGTTCCCTATCATGATGGCCATGACGCTGTTGATTATTATCCTGCAGGTGCGGTCAATGTCGGCAATGGTGATGGTATTTCTCACCGCGCCCCTGGGGCTGATTGGGGTGGTGCCAACGCTGTTGCTGTTCAACCAGCCTTTTGGCATCAATGCGCTGGTGGGGTTGATCGCGCTGTCGGGCATCCTGATGCGTAACACCCTGATCCTGATAGGGCAGATCCATCACAACGAGCAGGAAGGGTTGGCGCCATTCCATGCGGTAGTCGAGGCGACGGTGCAGCGAGCCCGACCGGTATTGCTGACGGCGATGGCGGCCATTCTGGCGTTTATACCCCTGACGCACTCGGTGTTCTGGGGAACGCTGGCGTATACCCTGATTGGCGGGACGCTTGGCGGCACCATTATCACGCTGGTCTTCCTGCCCGCAATGTATACCATCTGGTTCAGAATACGTCCCGATCAACAGGCGTCCGCTGAAAACAAATCTACGACGTAATACCGACTGCATGGGGCCGCTGGCATGATGGGAAATAGATGAAATGATGGGGATCCAAGCGGTTTATTCTCCTCAAAGAACGCAAGAAAACCAGCGGCTTGAGGTGCCGCCGCAGGCGGACAGGCCGGCTCGTGCGGCCCCAGGCAGCGCTCTTCGCGCGGCAGGTGGGCCGGACGGGGCGACGGGCCGGAGAGTGGCGTTAAGGCCGCCCTGTAACGACGCGATGGAGGCCTGGGTAGCAGGGCTTAGCTTTTAAGCGCGGCGCAGGCGGCGGCTATACGGCGCCCCGCCTCGGCAACGGTGGCATCATCGGTGGCGATGGAAAGGCGGAAATAAGGTGACAAGCCATAAGCGCTGCCGCCAATGCCTGATACGCCGCGCTCCAGCAGGTAATCAAGCACATCCGCCTCGTTTTCCAGCCGGCGGCCGTCCGGTCGCCGTTGTTCCAACAACCCCGCGCAACGGCAAAATACAAAAAAACTGCCTTGGGGCGGCAGCAGTTCCAGTCCATCCACGGCGCTAAGATATTCCACCAGCGTATCCCGGCGCCGCTGATAGCTGGCCACCTGCGGCGGCAGGAAATCCAGGCCGCCTTCAAACGCCGCCAGGGCCGCCGCCTGGCTCACCGAGCTGGCGCCCGAGGAGATCTGCGACTGGGTGACCACCATGGCCTGCGTCAACGTGGCCGGACCGGCGCCGTAGCCGATGCGCCAGCCGGTCATGGCATAGGTTTTCGACACGCCGCCCACCAGCAGCGCGCGGTCGCGCAAATCCGGCGCGACGTTCAGCAGCCCGATATGCCGGCGGCCGTCGAACAGGATATGTTCGTACAGTTCATCCAGCATCACCAGTACCTGGGGATGGCGGCGCAGCACCGCCGCCAGCGCCTCCAGCTCCTGGTGGGTATAGACCGCGCCGCTGGGATTGCCCGGGGTATTCAGCACCAGCCAGCGGGTACGCGGCCCGATGGCCTGTTCCAGCTGCGCCGGCAGCAGCTTGTAGCCCTGCTCCAAAGGGCAGGGCAGGAAACGCGGCTCGCCACCGTTAAAACGCACGCTGTCGGGGAAGGTGGGCCAGTATGGGGTAGGTACCAGCACGTCATCCCCATCATCCAGGGTGGCGGCGAATGCGTTGAAAATGATTTGCTTGGCGCCGTTGGCGATAACCACTTCCGCCAGGGGATAGATCAGCCGGTTTTCCCGCGCCAGCTTGCGCACAACGGCTTCCCGCAGTGCGCGCACCCCGGGGGTGGCGGTGTATTTGGTTTCACCTTTGGCGATGGCCCGGTAAGCCGCCTGCTTGATGGCGTCGGGAGTATCGAAATCCGGTTCGCCGGTTGTCAGGTCAAGGATATCCACCCCGGCGCTTTTCAATTCATTGGTACGTTGCTTGGCGGCGGCGTTGGCGGAGAGGGTCACCCGCTGGACACGGCGCGAAAGTTGGATACTCATTGTGGTTCCTCTGAAAAACGTTCTTTACGGGCGGGGCTCTTGGGCCGCGCTCAGGTCGCCGCCGGTAGCCCCAGGTTCTCGCGCAGAGTGGCGAAAGGGTAGGCGGTACGGAACAATCCGCGGCGCTGAAGTTCCGGGATCACCAGTTCAATAAACAGATCCAGCTGTTCCGGCATGATCGCGGGCATCACGTTAAAGCCGTCCGCCGCGTCCGCCTCCAGCCACTGCTGGAAGTCGTCGGCGATATCCCCGGCGCAGCCCACCACCACCCGGTGTCCACGGGAACCGGCGGCCACCGCCGCCAGCTCGCGCAGGGTCAAGCCATCGCGCGCCGCCAAATCGGTCAACAGCTTGATGCGACTTTGATTTCCCTCGCCGTCCGGCACCGGCGGTACCGGCCCGTCCAGCGGGTAGGCGCGCAGATCCAGACCAAAGCGGGCGGAGAGCTGGTCAAGCCCGTTGTCGATATCCACCAGCGCGTTAAGCTGACGCCAGGTTTCCCGGGCCTCCTCACGGCTGCGGCCGACGATCGGCATCACCCCCGGCAAGATCAGCACTGCTTTGGGATCGCGTCCGGCGGCCGCCACCGCCTGTTTCTGGCTGCGATAAAACGCCCGTCCTTCCTCCAGGGAGGCGCTGGCGGTGAACACCACCTCGGCGGTCTGCGCCGCCAGCGTCTGGCCATCGGCCGAGGACCCGGCTTCAATAATCACCGGCCGCCCCTGGGGGGAGCGGGAAATGTTCAGCGGTCCCTGCACTGAAAAATGTTCGCCGTGATGGTTGATCGGCTGGATCTTGTCGTCGTCGAAATAGCGGCCGCTGGCCCGATCGGCCACCACCGCCCCATCCCGCCAGCCGTTCCACAGCTTAAAGGCTACCTCGAGGAATTCACGCGCACGGGCGTAGCGCGTCGCGTGGTCGGGCATATCTTCCCGGCTGAAGTTGCGCGCCACATCAGTGGAATACGAGGTCACCACGTTCCAGGCGATCCGGCCCCGGCTGATATGATCCAGTGATGAAAATGCGCGGGCCAGCGTAAAGGGATCGCTGAAAGTGGTGGAGGCGGTAGCCGCCAGACCGATATGACGGGTGGAGACCGCCAGGGCGGCCAGCAGCGTCAGCGGCTCCAGCCGCGCCATGGTGGACGGCAGGCGGTGTACGCTGGTGGCCAGCGCGTCACCGACAAAAAACAGGTCAAATTTGGCGTCTTCGGCCTTACGCGCGATGCGCGTCAACCAGGCGATATCCGTGGGCGAACCAAGGTCGCCGGTGGCGCGCCAGCCGCCGACATGATGGCCAAGCGGCTGGACAAACAGTCCCAGCCTCAGTTGACGCGGCGGGGAAAGTTGAGATGACATACACACTCCTGTAAGGTCAGGTTCGGCCGGCGTATCCGCCGGCCGCCCTCGTCAGAACGTCTGGTCGGCGGCGGTGATAACAGCCCGTTCGATGGCCGCGGGCGCAAGCGAAAAGGGCAACAACGCCGCGCTGGCGGACGGAAACTTAAAACTGGCGGCAATATAGCGCGCCGCTTCGGTAAGACGATCGCCCAGGGGGATAAGATGCAGCGGCGCGTCATAGCGGCGCAGTTGTGTCAGCAGTTCGGCATCCGGCCCGTCGTTGCCCCGCGCCAGCAAGGATTGCACCAGCAGGCCGAACCCGACTTTTTCGCCGTGCAACCATCCGTGCAGTTCCGGCAGATGGGTCATCCGGTTGTGAATGGCATGAGCAACTCCCGGCGACGGGCTGTCGTCGCGCATGCTGTTGGCCAGGCCTGCCCCGGCGATATTGGCGTCGATCACTTTTTGCAGCGCGGGCGTTACCTGTTGGCGGGCGTTGGCCGCCAACGCCTGCTCGCCCCAGGTGTTAAAGATATCGCGCGCAAAGGCCGCCGCGTGGATTTTAAAATTGAGCGCCAGGCTGTCACCGTTTTTCGCCTGGTAGGGCTGGAATTCATACCATTTGGCCAACGCGTCGACAATGCCGGCTTTGAGGTAACGCACATCGCTGCGCGCGATGATTTCGCTGTCCACCAGCACCAGCGCCGGCATGCGTTTAAGTGCCAGGGTTCCTTCATGGCCGCCGCGTTCGTTATACATAATACTGATCGGGGACCAGGCCGCGCAGGTCGCGGCGATGGTGGGCATGGTGGCGACATTGCCGCCCTCCAGGCCGTCCGCCACCGCTTTCGCGCAGTCCAGCACGCGTCCGCCGCCGATGCCAATCACAAACGGCGCCGGCTGCCCGGCCAGCCGCGCCTGATGTTCAGCCACAGCAGCCCGGGTACATTCGCCTTGCAGATAACTCACGTCATAACCGATGCCGCTGGCCTCAAGACTGGCGGCGACCTGCGACGCCACCGCCTGCCAGGCGCGCGGGCTGGTAATGATGGCGACCCGGTCGGCAAAGGGCGCGATAAGGCCGCCCACACCGGCGCACAGTCCCGGTCGGGAGTAATAGGTTTGGGGCGATTTAATTGCGAGCACGGTATTACCTTAGTCGATTTCTTAGGAGTGCTTACCATAAGTCAGCAAGAAATAATAAAATCTCCTCACTCATTTGTAACCTTATTAGAAGATATAACTTATAGCGGGTGAATATAAAAGCGCCCGGCGCGACATGGTATATTCCCGGCCATTCTTCATACAGGACAATGAAAATGGCTTTTAATACGCGATGGGCCGCGCTGGCGCTGGTTATGGGCGTGGTTACTATGCTGATAGGCTGCGATAATTCGGGTTCGGCGGGGCAGGATAAGGTGATCCGCATCGGCGCCACGGGACAAAGTTTCCCCAGTTCCTATAAAGAAAACGATAAACTGGTGGGCTACGATGTGGAAGTGGCGGAAACCATCGCGCACGACCTGGGCTATAAAGTCGTCTGGACCACGGCCGATTTCAGCGGCCTGCTGGGACAATTGGAAGCAGGCAAGCTGGATAGCATCGCCAATAATTTCGTGGTAACGGCCAAACGCCAGGAAAAATATAATTTTTCCACTTCCTACCTGACCTACTCGTCGCAGATCGTCACCAGCACGCAGAATAAAGATATCAACTCGCTGGACGACCTGAAGGGCAAGACGGTGGCCGGGGTGCTGGGGTCGAATCATATTACCAACCTGCGCGCGGCGTTCCCGGACAATAGCATTGTAATACGTACTTATGAAACCCGCGACGGCGCCATGAGCGATACGCTGAATAACCGGGTGCAGGGCTATGTTAACTCCAAGCCGGTGCTGCTGGCAGAAATCAACAAGCATCAGCTGCCGCTGAAGCTAGTGGGCCCGGCGCTGACGGACGAAGGCGTCAGCTTCCCGTTTGCCAAAACGCCGCAAGGCGATCGGCTGCTGGGCCTGTATAACCAAGAACTGGATAAAATGCGCCAGGACGGCCGGTTGAAGGCGCTGTCGGAAAAGTATTTCGGCGACGATTTGAGCCAGGTGAAATAACGCCACATTCCTTAGGATTATATCCCAGGCTAATGCGCCATCGGCTCCCCGGCCGGTGTTGCTATATCCCGTTGGGATTAGGATATATATTTCTGTTATAAGGCGCATTATTCTTCCGTGCTATAGTCCCACACTTAAAAAATTATTTAATCCGAGAAGTGTATGGCGTCCCATTTGATTGACTTTGTCCTGATTGGTAATAACTTTGGCACCCCGGAAATGCGCGAGGTGTGGTCGGAAAACAGCCGCCTGGCCCGGCAAATCGAGGTAGAAGTCGCCCTCGCCCTGGCGGAAGGCGAGCTGGGTGTGATCCCCGAGGCCGCGGCCCAAGCCATCGCCCGGCGCGCCGATGCCAGCCAGCTCAATCTTGACGACATTGCCCAATCCGCCGCCGAGATGAAACATTCCCTGATGCCGACCCTCGCCGCCCTGCAAAAACAGTGCGGCGACGCCGGTGAATATATTCATTATGGCGCCACCACCCAGGATATCGTCGATACCGCCACCGTGCTGCAACTGCGCCAGGCGTTTGGCATCATCGAACGCGATGCGACGTTGCTGGCGGTGGAACTCAGGCGCCTGGCAAAAAAATACCAGCACACCCCCATGACCGGCCGTACCCACGGCATGCAGGCGTTGCCAACAACGTTTGGCTTTAAGGTCGCGGTATGGCTGGATGAGTTTGTCCGCCACCTGACGCGCCTGCAGGAAATCAAAGCGCGCGCGCTGACCGGTAATATCAGCGGCGCGATCTGTACCTACGCCTCTTTCGGCCCGCAGGGTCCGGCGATTGAGCGGCTCACGCTCGACAAGCTGGGGCTGAACACCCCCAATATCGGCTGGCAGGCGGCGCGCGACCGTTTTTCCGAGTTTGCCTCGGTGGCGGTGCTGATCAGCGGAACGCTGGGTAAGATAGGCAATGAGTTCTATAACCTGATGCGTTCCGAGATCAATGAAATCGAAGAGGCGTTCTCCGCCGGTAAAATCGGTTCCACCACCATGCCGCATAAACGCAACCCGGCGGCGCTGGAAGGTCTCGCCAGCCTGACGGCGCCGGTGCTGAAAAGCGCCGCCCTGATCTATGAATCGATGCATGTGGAACATGAGCGTGACGCCATGAGCTGGCGCGCGGAATGGATCGCCCTGCCGGAAATCTGCATTTACCTGTCCGCCCAGTTGCAGAACGCGCTGGGCATCCTACGCGGCATTACCGTCAATGAAGCGCAAATGCTGGCTAACCTGCATCTGCAGGGCGGGCTGCTGCTGTCGGAAAAGGTGATGTTTGAACTCGGCAAGACGCTCGGCAAACAAACCGCCCATCACCTGGTTTATGAATGCTCGATGCAGGCCTATGAACAAAAACGCCCGTTTAAAGAGGTGCTGCTGGCGCACCCGACGCTGCGCGCCACGGTGACGGAAAACCAGCTGGACCATTGGCTCGACCCGACTAATTATCTCGGCAGCGCGCCGGAGAAGGTCGACGAGGTGATCCTGGCCGCCAACGCGTCCGGCCTGCTGCCGGCTGCGGACCTGGAGGCCAGATGAGCGCGGGGTATCGCCAACTCACGGTGGCGGACGCGGAGCCATTTCTGGCGCTGATGCACGCCGCCTATGCGCCTATCCGCGAGTTGGGCATCCACTTCGACGCCGCCACGGCGGATCTGGCGCGGGTCAGCCGTCATCTGGATGAGCATGGCGTCTACGGCATGTTTCTCGACGGTAAGCTGGTGGCCTCGGCGACGCTGCGCTATCCGTGGGGACCTTTGCCCGGTCCGTTCGGCCTGCCGCATATCGGCTGGTTCGGCGCCGATCCGGATTATCGCGGCCAGCGCCTGGGCAGCCAGATGCTGCAATGGCTGGAGCAGGCTATACTGTTGGGCCAGCTCAGGGCGCCGGCGGTCTCGCTGGGCACGGCCGAGAGTCACCCCTGGCTGGCCGAGATGTATCAGGCGCGCGGTTTCAAACCGATGCACAAGACGGATTTAGGCAAAGGTCATATCACCCTTTATATGAAAAAAATACTTGATGAAACACGCCATGCGATATGGCTGCAACGCACAGCGGCACAAGAGGCGGTAAAATGAAAACAGGTTCTATGGTATTAACCGCGCTGCTGGCCGCCACCCTGCTGTCAGGCTGTGACAAGCCGGGCGATGGCGGGAGTTCCGACGCCAAAGCCATCCGCGTCGGCGCCACCGGGCTGAGTTTCCCCACCGCCTATAAAAAAGACGGTAAGCTGGTGGGCTTTGATGTGGAGTTAACCGAACAAATCGCCAAAGACCTCCATTATCGCGTCGAATGGGTCAACGCTGATTTCAGCGGTCTGATGGGGCAACTGGAAGGCGGCAAGCTTGATACGGTGGCTAACGCCGTCGCCATCACGCCGGCGCGCCGGGAGAAATATGATTTCTCCGGTCCGTACAGTTATTACGGCAGCCAACTGGTCACCAGCAGTACCAACACCAATATCAATACCCTCGACGATCTGAAAGGCAAAACCGTGGCCGGGGTGTTGGGTTCCAACCACGTGGCCAACCTCAAGAAGGCGTTCGGGGACAATACCATCACCATCCGCACGTATGAAAATCGCGACGGGGCCATGACCGACACCATGAATAAGCGCGTCGACGCCTATGTCAATGCGCGGCCGATACTGCTGGCGGAGATCAAGGCAAAGAGCCTGCCGCTGAAACTGGTCGGCGCGCCGCTGGTGGTCGAGCCGGTGGGGTATCCGTTCCATAAGGATGATAGCGGCCGGGCGCTTAAATCGGCGTTTGATCGGCAAATTGACGCCATGCGCGCGGATGGTCGTCTCAAGACGCTGTCAATTAAGTATTTTGGCGAGGATATCACCACTCCTCCAGCCGGCGCGGCTCACTAGGCCGGTTCTCGTTTTCACGCCCGCCAAGGTATCAGACGGCGGGCGTTATCTGAGTGCTTCTGCATGAATATCGATATCAGCTATTTGCTTAAAGTCTTCCCGCTCATCATCAGCTATTTGCCGATGACGATGTTTCTGGCGGTGGTATCCATGATCATCGCCATGGTTGTCGGCCTGATGCTGTCGCTGTTGCGCACCAGTAAAATCTGGCTGCTCAGTAAAGCGGTCGAGCTGTATATTTCCCTGTTTCGCGGCATGCCGGCGCTGGTGCAGCTGTTTATAATCTACTTTGGCTTACCGCAGCTTATTCCCTCGCTGACCGGTCTGACGGCCACTGCGGCGGCCATCATCGGCTTTAGCCTCAAGACGTCGGCGTATATGGCGGAAATCTATCGCGCGGGGCTGGCCTCTGTAGATCCGACCCAAACCGAGGCCGGGCTGTCGATTGGCATGCGCAAGGGGCAAATTTATCGTCGCATCGTGCTGCCGCAGGCGATGCTCAATGCGCTGCCGGCCACCGGCAACACTTTTATCTCGCTGATCAAAGAAACGTCGGTGGCGTTTGCCCTGGGCGTGTCCGAACTGTTTGCGGAAGGCAAAATGATCGCGGCCGAGTCCCTGCGCTATTTTGAAACCTTCCTGGTGGTGGGTCTGGTGTACTGGCTGGTAATCATCTGCTACGCTCGTCTGCAGGCCCTGCTTGAGAAAAAACTTAGCCACTCGCTGCAACGCTAGGATGACATTATGATCACAGCCAAAAATCTCTATAAACGTTTTGGTGACCAGGTAGTGTTGGACAATATCAGCATCGACATCGCCGCCGGCGAAGTGGTTGCCATTATCGGACCTTCGGGCTCGGGGAAATCAACGCTGCTGCGCTGCCTGAACCTGCTGGAAAAACCCGAATCCGGCATCATCCAGATTGACGACGTCACTCTTGATACCGAGCATTATACCACCCGGGAAGAGTACGCCCTGCGCAGCCAGACGGCGATGGTGTTCCAGAACTACAGCCTGTTTAAAAACAAAACCGCGCTGGAAAATATCACCGAAGGCCTGTTGGTGGTGAAAAAGCTGCCCCGCAGGCAGGCGGTGGAAATGGGCATGTCGCTGCTGGAGCAGGTCGGCCTGGCGGATCAGGCGCATCAGTATCCGGTGACCCTGTCCGGCGGCCAGCAACAGCGGGTCAGCATCGCGCGGGCGCTGGCGGTCAACCCGAAAGCGATTTTGTTTGACGAACCCACCTCGGCGCTGGATCCTGAACGGGTGCATGAGGTCTTGCAGGTGATTCAGACGCTCGCCAAGCGCAAGACCACCATGGTGATTGTCACCCATGAAATGCAGTTTGCCAAAGAGGTGGCCGACCGGGTGATCTTTATGGCGGACGGACACATTATTGAACAGGGGCCGGCGGAACAGATCATCAATTTTTCCGACAATCCGCAGACCCGGCGCTTCCTGAGGCAGTTGATCAATATCGAAACCCCCAGCGAGTTTTCTATTTAGGTGATTTACCGGCGCAGCGCCCGCATCCCCCCGGCGGTATGCTGGCAGGCCGTGTCCGGCCAGCGCCCGCCAGGCTGTGGGCCAATACGCTTTTTGACTGATGGAGTAACCCAATGACCATCCCTCCCGAGTATCAGGACCTGGCGCAACAGATCCAGGACTTTCGCCACCACCTGCACCGGCATCCCGAACTGTCCAACCAGGAATTTGAAACCACCGCGAAAATCCGCGCCGCGCTCGAGCGTGAGGGCATCCGCATTCTCGACTTGCCGTTAAAAACCGGCCTGGTGGCGGAAATCGGCGGTCTGCAGCCCGGCCCGCTGGTAGTACTGCGCGCCGATATCGACGCGTTGCCAATCAACGAGGAATCCGGCGTCGAGTACACCTCCGAAAACCCCGGCGTGATGCATGCCTGCGGCCATGATTTTCATAGTTCGGCCGCACTCGGCGCCGCCATCCTGCTCAAGCGCCGGGAGGAGGGATTACAGGGCAGGGTGCGCGTGCTGTTCCAGGCGGCGGAAGAAACCGGCCTGGGTGCGCCGGATCTGATTGCCACCGGCGCGCTGGACGACGCCGCGGTCATTTTCGGCATCCATAACGATCCCACCCTGCCGGTGGGCGTGGTGGGCGGCAAGGACGGCGCGCTGACGGCGGGCGTGGACAGGTTCGAGATCAAGATCGCCGCCAAAGGCTCCCATGCCGCCAAGCCGCACGAGGGCAACGATCCCATTATTATCCTCGGCCAGCTGATTGGCGCGGTGCAAACCCTGATCAGCCGCAACGTGCCGTCCAACAACAATGCCGTGGTATCCATCACCCAGGTCCACAGCGGCAGCACATGGAATGTGATCCCGGATACCGCCTATATCGAGGGCACGGTGCGGACCTTCAGCCAGGACGTGCGCGATCTTATCGAGCAGCGCTTCCGCCAGCTGGTGCAAGGCATCGCCGAGGCCTATGGGGCGCAGCTGGAATTTTTATGGCACGCCGGGCCGCCGTCGGTCGTGAATACGCCGGAATGGGTGGCTTTTGCCCTGGAACAGGCCACCGAGACCGGCTTTGAGGCAAGGCGCGTCGACGCCAGCCCCATCGGCGAGGATTTCGCCTTTTACCAGCAGAAACTGCCCGGCACCTTCATGATGGTCGGATCCGGCGGCCCCCATGCGCTGCACCACCCGAAATTTCGCGTGGACGATCGCGCTTTATTCCCCACCGCCCGTTATCTTGCGCGCCTGGCCGGCGAAGCGCTGAAGTCGCTGGCGTAGCATGAGCGAAACGCTCACCCGGCGGCTGGCGACGCTTATCGTCGACACCCGGCCAGACGAAACGGCGCGGGGAAAATCCCGGGCCGGAGTGCTGGACTATCTGGCGGTGACCCTCCCGGTGCTGCTTGGACGCGTGGCTGACAGCGGCCTGGTTTGCCTGCGCCGGGTCTATGACGGCCGGGATGCGCGCACGCGGGCGCTGCTGCTGGGTTATGCCGGCCATGCGCTGGACTATGATGATTTTCACCCCGACTTTCGTGGCCATCCCAGCACCGTGATCCTGCCGGCGCTGTTCGCCCTGGCCGCAGAGCATCCGACGGTCGGCGCCGCGAGGTTTCTCGACGCCTATGCCGTCGGGGTGGAAGCGGCGGGGCGGCTGGGATTGGCCGCCGGCCGCCGGCATTACGCCATGGGTTTTCACAGCACCGGCACCCTGGGCACGCTGGCGGCAACGGCGGCGGCGGCGCGGCTGGTGAAGGCCGACGCCGGTGCGACGGCGGTGATGCTGGGCATTGCCGCCACTCAAGCCAGCGGGCTGCGCGCGCAGACCGGTTCCGCAGCGAAACCCTTGCATGCCGGACTGGCGGCGCAGGCCGCGGTGGCCGCTTGCCAGCTCGCGTTGGCGGGGTTTTCCGGACAGCCTGACGGGATTATCGAGGATTTTCTGGCGGCCAGCTGTGGCGGCCGACAGGATCCGGACCTGTTGACCGACCGTTGGGGCGAACCTTGGCGCATTGTCACTCCCGGGCTGGAGTTCAAGCCGTATGCCGCCTGCAGCGGTACCCACAGCGCCGCCGATGCGGCGCGCCGGTTACGCCGGCAGTGGCTGGACAGCGGCCATACCCTCGACGCGCTGCTGGATAGGCTTGATCATATCGAGGTGGCGTTTCCGCCGGGCGGCGATCTCGCGCCCTCGGTGCGCCGGCCCCGTAACGGTATGGAAGCGCGCTTTAGCCTGGAATACGTTATCGCCGCCGGCCTGTTGCTTGATGATCTTACCCTTGCGGAATTTGCCGAAGGGCCGGTGAATCCGGCGATTTCGGCGCTGGCGCAGCGGGTCAGCCGCTGTCCCGACCCACTGGCGCCTCCCGATGAGCTGGACCCCTCCGCCCGTTTCCATCAGGTGACGCTATTTTTCCATCACGATGCGCCGCTGCGTTGTAAGGTGACGCGCCGGGAGAGCCTGTCCCATCCGGTGGACCTGTCGCATAAGCTGCGGCGCTGCCTGGCGGGTGAAACGGATGCGACGATCGACGCCATCGAAAGCCTGAGCCGCCTGGATTCACCCTCGGCGCTGTCCCGGCTGGGGACGTTACTCCTGTCGGCGCTTCATCAGCCCCGCCGATAGACGCGCTTTACGCTTGACTCATCCCGCCGGCCTCCGCGTTTCACTTGCGCGCCGCGGCCGCTCCCTGCCCGCCGCGCCCCGGCACGCTTAATGATGTCCGTGCCGCAATCGATGCTTACCCACCGCTGCTTTCCGGCCGACGTGACACCGCGACCGGCGGCTCAAAGACCCTGACTTCCGGCGCCTCGCCCGCAAAACGGCCGACGCGCACCACGGTAATCTGACCGGCGCAGCCCTGGCTGAGCGAAGAGGTGCCGATGTCCAGCGTCAGCACATTGGGATTGCCATGGCGGCAGACGGGTCTCTCCGCCAACGGATCCACCGGATCGTACCAGGCGCCGGTCGGCAACTGTACCACCCCCGGCATAATACGCGCGCTCACCTCAGCGCTAGCCAGCACCGTGCCGCGGCCGTTGACCAGCTCAACCACGTCGCCGGTGGTTATGCCGAGGCGCCGCGCGTCGTCGGGATTCAGGCAACATATCTCGCGCCCGCCGCGTTTGCGGCTGACGCTGTACTGTCCGAAATCAAGCTGGCTGTGCAGACGCGATTCGGGCTGGTTGGCAATCAGATAAAAAGGATGCTGTTCGTCGGGCCGTTGTTGCGGCTCAAGCCACACCGGATGTCCCGGACAGTCCGCATAACCAAAGCCGGCGATGGTCTGGGAGAAAATCTCGATTTTGCCGCTCGGGGTCGGCAGCGGATTGCGCTCCGGATCCTGGCGAAATGCCCGCAGCAGCCGGCCTCCATCCCGATCCTGCGGCAGTTCCAGGATGCCCTGCTGCCAGAATGTGGCAAAATCAGGCACGCTGACGTCACGTTCACGCAGACGTTCACGCATCTGCTGATAGAGATGCGCCAGCCATTCTCGGGCGCTGCGTCCCTCGGTAAACGCCGCTTCCCGGCCGAGCCGCCGAGCCAGTTCGGTAAAAATGGCGTAATCATCCTTCGCTTCGCCGTAAGGCGTGGCCGCCTGCTGCATGGCAACCAGATACCGGTCCGTCGGTGCGCCGCCGATGTCTTCCCGCTCCAGCGTCATGGTGGCGGGCAGCACGATATCGGCATGACGCGCCGTTGCCGTCCAGGCGGTCTCATGCACGATCAGCGTATCAAGCCGGCAAAACGCCCGGCGCAGGCGCGCCAAGTCCTGATGGTGATGGAACGGATTGCCGCCCGCCCAATAGGCTAGCCGGATGGTCGGATAGGTAAGATGGCGCCCGTTGTAAACGAATTTTTCACCGGGATGCAGCAGCATATCGGCCACGCGCGCCACCGGGATAAACCGGTCGATACCGTTTTTACCCTGCGGCAGCGCCGGGAATGCCACCTGGTTGTGGTGCTTGCCGTAATGGCCCAGCGCGCCCAGCGCATAAGCGTAGCCCCCGCCCGGCAGTCCCGGCTGCCCCAACGCCGCCGCCAGCACGAGCCCGAGCCATACCGGCTGCTCGCCGTGCTCCGCCCGCTGCAGCGAGTGCGCCACGGTCACCATCACCCTGCGTCCATGTAACTGGGCCGCCAGCGCGTCGATACGCGCTGCGGGGATGCCGCAGATGGGCGCCGCCCAGGCGGCATCGCGGACCTGTCCGTCCACGTCGCCGCGGATATAGGCCACCAGCTTTTCCCAACCGACGCAGTAACGTGCCAGGAACGCCGCATCAATCCACTGGCGGTTTGCCAATATGTGCAGCAGCGCGAGGATCAGCGCCGCGTCGGTGCCGGGACGTATCGGCAGCCACTCACCCCGGGCCTCGGCGGGCAGATCGCTTTCCAGCGGGCTGACCGAGATAAAAGTTGCGCCGCGCCGCGCCGCCTGGTCTATAAAACCGCGCTCAGTGTGTTCGCTCATCCCGCCGCTGGCCACCTGGGAGTTTTTTAACGCCAGGCCGCCGAAGGAGATCATGACCTCGGTGTGCTGCGCGATTTCCTGCCAACTGACGCCGCGGCGGGCGATTTCGTTGATATCGCCGATGATATGCGGCAGCAGGACAGACGACGCGCCGGAGCTATAGCTGTTGACCGAGCGGACGTAACCGCCGAGCGTGGTATTAAGGAAACGATGCACCTGGCTTTGGGCGTGATGAAAGCGTCCGGCGCTGGACCAGCCGTAGGAACCGCCAAATATCGCCTCCGGTCCGGATACACCCGCTACCCGTTGCAACTCGGCGGCCACCCGCTCATAGGCCTCCGGCCAGCTCAGGGCGACATACTCGTCCGCGCCCCGGCGGTTATCGGGGCCCGGGCCCTGTTCCAGCCAACCGCGCCGCACCATCGGACCCGCGATACGCGCCTGATGGCTGAGGGCGTTGGCAATGTTCTGCAGCAGCGGGCTGGGATCGGGATCGCCGCTGAACGGGGTAATGACCAGCCGGTCATCCTGCCAGCGGGCGGTGAAAGCCCCCCAATGGGAGCTGTGGGTTTTGTGATGGGTCGAGGTCATCATGGGTATCCAGGTGAAATAGCAAGCCCGTGATTTACAGCACGGTTGCCAGAAAGTGCCGCACGCGATGATTTTGCGGATCGTCCAGCACACGGTTCGCCGGACCGGCGGCGATAATTTTACCTTCTTCCATAAAAACGACGTTATCCGCCACTTCACGCGCGAAACCAATTTCGTGGGTAACAATTACCATGGTGATGCCTGAGTGCGCCAGCGCTTTAATCACCTGCAGCACTTCTCCCACCAGCTCCGGATCCAGCGCCGATGTCGGCTCATCAAACAGCAGAACCGCCGGATCCATTGCCAGCGCACGGGCAATGGCGACGCGTTGCTGCTGCCCACCGGAAAGCTGCTGCGGCCAGTCGTTTTCCCGTTCGGCCAGCCCGACCTGCCGCAATAGCAGCCGCGCCTTGCTGGTAGCCTGCTGGCGGCTCAGTTTTTTCACCAGCATGGGCGCATCGATGATGTTCTGCAGCACCGTGCGGTGCGAAAAGAGGTTAAATTGCTGGAACACCATGCCGATCCGGCTGCGCTGAAGCGCAATCTCGCGGCTGCCTAATTCATGGAGCGCCTGTCCTTTCTGCCGGTAGCCCACCAGTTCTCCGCCGATAAGAATGGTACCGCCATCAAGCTTTTCCAGATGGTTGATGCACCGCAGCAGGGTAGATTTGCCGGATCCGGACGGCCCGAGGATCACCGTCACCGAGCCGGCGGGAATCTCGAGGGTAACATTATCGAGGATCGTGTTGCCGGAAAAGCGTTTGGTGACTTTGCGCAGGGTGATAGTCTCAGCCATTGTTTAGCCTCCCGATCTTCAGGCTATAAAACAACAGATTGCGTTTCGCCCGATCCTGGCTTGGCTGGCGGATAACGCTGCGGCTAAAATAACGCTCAACGTAATATTGGCCCACCGACAGGACCGAGGTCATCAGCAGATACCACAGCGTCGCCACCAGCAACAGCGGGATTACCTGGTAGGTGCGCTGGTAGATAATTTGCGCCGAGAACAGCACATCCTGCAGCGCGATCACCGAGACCACCGCGGTGGTCTTCAACTGGCCGATAATTTCGTTGCCGGCCGGCGGCAAAATGGCTCGCATCGCCTGCGGCAAGATGGTGTGGCGAAAGATCTGCGCCGGGCGATAGCCCAGCGCCCGCGCCGCTTCCAGTTGGCCATGCCCGACGCTTTGGATCCCTGCGCGCACGATTTCCGCGGCATAGGCGGACTGGTGCATCACCAGCGCGATCACCGCCGCGCTGAACGGGCTTATCAGGGTGTTGGCGTCGGCGCTCCACAGCGCGCCGACGCCGGGCAGGGCCAGGGAAATCTTGGGATAGAGCGCGGCGATATTGTACCAGAGGAACAGCTGTACCAGCATCGGCACGCCGCGAAAGAACCAGGTATAAGCCCAGCTTACCGCCACCAGCAGCGGATTGGACGAAAGGCGCATCAGCGCCAGCACGGTGCCGAAGGCAAAACCGAACAAGACTGAAATGACGGTCAGTTGCAGCGTCATCAGCACGCCGCGCAGGATGGATTCCTCGGTAAAGCTCCCGATAATAGTCTGCCACTCGAAGCGGGGATTGGACATCATAGAATGGATGGCGGCGCACAGCAGGAGCAGCACGAAAAACGCGCTGACCCAGCGGCCGTAATAGCGTTTGCCGACGATCCTCAGCTCATCGGCTTCGGTTTCCTGCGGTGTACTGTTCATTGGAATATCTCTTCGTTTCGTTTTGCTTCTTTCACGGCGCCATAGCCGATCCCCCAACGATCGAGGATTTTTTGATAGCTGCCGTCCTGGATAAGGGAATTGAGCGCGGCCTGCACCGGTTCTTCCAACGGCGACTGTTTGGGGAAAGCGATGGAAACCGGCGCGTCATCCACGCTGATCTCGCCGCTCATGGCCAGCGCTTTCACCAGGTTGACCTGCCAGGTGAGTCCTTCGTAAGGGCCGAAAAACAGCGGCACGCGCCCGCTGACCACGGCCTGCACCCCGGCGGGGCGGTCTGGGAACACCGCGATGTTAATCGGCGGTTTGCCCTGTTCCACGCACTGTTTGCTGGCGGCGTCGAGACGGGTCAGCTGGGTAGTGCCGGCCCCGCCGCCGACCTGTTTGCCGCACACCGCCAATAACGAGGTAAAAGGGGCGACATTGGCGTCTTTACGGGAAATAACCCCGAGCCGGGAAGCGTTGTAATAGCCGATAAAATCGATTTGCTGCAAGCGCGCCTTGGTGGCGTTGATATTGGACAGCGCCACGTCATACCGGCCCGACTTCAGCCCGGGAATAATGTTGTCGAACCCGCCGGTATCCTGCCAGTGCACCGTCACGCCCAGCCGTTCGGCAACGGCGTTCATGATATCGATTTCACGTCCCGCCAGCGTGCGGTTGTCTTCCTGGAAAAAAGTAGTGGGCGGCGTATTGGGGTTGGTGCCGGCAATAATATAGCCCCGGGTCACAATATCGGCGGGCAGTTTATTTTTCAGCCTTTCATCGCTCTTGACGTGAAACGAACTGGCCGTGGGAACATTCTGCTCGGCCGCCCAGGCGTTATGCGCGCCCGCCATCATGAAAAGCGATATAAAACCATGGGATAACTTCATTAAAGGCTTCTCTCCAGATGAAATATGACAAAGGGGCCTGCGTGCAGACCTTAGATAGATAAACATTCAAATTAGATAAAGGCGGAAGCGGTCAGGGCGCTTAGGCAAACGTCGGTCTGGCAACGGTTTCGGCATATTGTCCACTCATTAATAGATTGTCATGGAATACCGACGACCTTCACAAGTGACAAAATTCGCTAAGCTTATAAGAAATTTTGGAATGACCCGCGCCGGGAACGGTGATTGCGCCCCTGAGGCCGGGCCGTGTGACCCTACCCCAATAATGAGCGGAGCAAAGTCGGGGGGCAGGTCAATTCTTTCTCGCCACATGCGTTGGAATGCCTGGAATATGTCGATGTGATCACTCCGAATAAAACCGAGGCCTCACAGCTTTCCGGCGCTGAGTGCTGACACCACCGGCGCCGGTGACGCTTTTAACGGCGCGTTTGCGGCAGCACTGGCCCGCGGCGAGTCGGTGGTGCAAGGAGAATGAGATGACTAAAATTGGAGGTATTGTGCCGGTTATGTTGACTCCCTTTACCCCCGATAACCACATTGACTATGACGGCCTGGCGCGCCTGATTGACTGGTATCTGGAGAAAGGCGTCGATGCATTATTCGCGGTGTGTCAGTCGAGCGAAATGCACTTCCTCAGTCTGGATGCGCGGGCGGAACTGGCACGATCCGTGGGGTGACGGTGGTTAAACTCGGCGAGATTACATGGCCGGCGCCGCCCATCGAGGTCTCTGCGCAGCCGGCGAAGCCCCTGCCGGCAGCCATCGTTAAACCCTTGGCTAAGCCGATTGCGCCCTGGGAAAAATACGTTCTGCTGGTGGTAGGAATAGTGCTGTTTGGTCGGCTGGCCAACGTGGCGCCGCAGGCGTTCTTGTCGCATTTTACCGTATTCGCGCTGGCGTGCGTGGTGGGCGATTAGGTGGTTTGGAACGTCAGCCATGCGCTGCATACGCCCTTGATGTCGGTAACCAACGCTATTTCCGGGATCATCGTGGTGGGGGCGTTGCTGCAGATGGGTCACCGCGGCCGCGGTTGGCGCGCCGTTCCCGCAGCGCCGGTCCGTCCTAGGTGTCCTTGGCGTGGATGCCGCGTCTCATCTTGGCCAGAATTTGCACCAGGGCCTCGCGTTCTTCGGGGGACAACGTCTGCAATAAGCTGTCCGAGACCTGTTCAGCCACGGGCCGGGCAAGATTCAGCATAGTGCGGCCCTGCTTGGTGAGCCGGATAAGACGCCGGCGGCTATCGGCGGCATCCGGGTGCCGGACAATCAGCTGCCTGGTTTCCATGCGTCCAAGCATTTCCGCCAGGGTTGCCTTGGTGGTGGCGCTAGCCTGCCCGAGCGCGGCCTGATCGAGTCCTTCGGGCGAGGTGGCGAGCGCTTCCAAAACCGCATATTGCGGTTTGGTTAGTTCGGGCATCAGCAAGGTCCAGCGGGCGGTATGCTCCTGCAGGACAACGCGCATGAGGTGGAATAAGGTCTTGTCAAACATCCGCTCTATATCCTGTCCGGTAGTTCCCCGTTCACGCCCGTTTGGCGGGGCGGGTATTATCTCCGCTACGTTTGGCGTGCACAAGCAAATCCCGCCATTGATGCATGCCGGGCTTGACGTTCGTATACGAACTAAATAGAATTTTCCGTGAAGCCTGGGGCGGAGTCTGTTCGTCCGAACATATAGTTCGTATACGAACTATATGTTGTTACCTTGCTTCGTTTATGCGACTTATCCTCGTTATATCGCGGGCCGCTGACGTTGGGGAAGGGCTGACCGGCGCCGGGTAAAACGGCAGGGTAGATGAGTCGACCCGCCTTTTCACATTGGATACGGGATTTAACATGATATTCGACGATTTGCGCCAGTTTCTGCAGGCGCTGGATGAACATGGCCAGCTGCTGCATGTGAAAGACTCCGTCCAGGCCGAGCCGGACCTGGCGGCGGCGGCCAATGCGGCCGGTCGGATCGGGGATAAAGCGCCGGCGCTTTATTTCGATAATATCGCGGGTTTTACCGACGCCAAGGTTGCGCTTAATACCCTGGGTTCGTGGCCTAACCACGCTATCGCCTTGGGCAGGCTCCCGGTACCTCCACCAAGGATCAGGTTGCGGAATTCATCCGGCGCTGGGACGAGTTCCCCGTATCGGTGGAGCGCCGCGCAAATCCGCCCTGGCGGGAAAACAGCGTCGAAGGCGACGATATCAATCTTTTTGAAATACTGCCACTGTTTCGCCTCAACGATGGCGACGGGGGTTTTTATCTGGACAAAGCCGCGGTGGTCTCGCGCGACCCGCAGGACCCCGATAATTTCGGCAAGCAGAATGTCGGCATTTACCGTATGCAGGTCAAGGGCAAACGCCGTCTCGCCATCCAGCCCGTGCCGGTGCACGATATCGCCATCCACCTCAAGGCGGCGGAGGAGCGGGGCGAGAACCTGCCTATCGCTATCACCCTTGGCAACGATCCGATCATCACGCTTATGGCGTCGACGCCCCTGGGCTATGACCAGTCGGAATACGAAATGGCGGGCGCGCTGCGGCAGGCGCCTTATCCGATCGCCACGGCCCCGCTGACCGGATTTGACGTCCCATGGGGGTCGGAGGTGGTTATCGAAGGCGTGATCGAAAGCCGCAAGCGCGAACTGGAAGGCCCGTTCGGCGAGTTCACGGGCAATTATTCCGGCGGGCACCGGATGCCGGTGATAAGGATCGACCGGGTTTCTTATAGAACGCAGCCGATCTTCGAGTCCCTTTATCTTGGCATGCCCTGGACGGAGGTGGACTATCTCATCGGTCCGGCAACCTGTGTCCCGCTTTACAAGCAGCTCAAGGCCGATTTTCCCGAGGTGCAGGCCGTTAATGCCATGTATACCCATGGCCTGCTGGCGATTATTTCCACCAAGAAACGTTATGGCGGATTCGCGAAAGCGGTAGGACTGCGCGCCATGACGACGCCCCATGGATTGGGTTACGTAAAAATGGCGATTGTCGTGGATGAGGACGTCGATCCCTTCAATTTACCCCAGGTGATGTGGGCTTTGTCCACCAAGGTGAATCCCGCGGGCGATCTGGTACAACTGCCCAATATGTCGGTGGTCGCGCTTGACCCCGGCTCGACGCCTGCAGGCGTGACCGACAAGCTGGTCATTGATGCGACGACCCCCGTCGTTCCGGACACGCGCGGCAATTACGGTCTACCGGTGCGCGATCTTCCCGAAACGGGCCGCTGGATCGAGCGGCTGAACACGCTGATCGCCAACAACCGTTGATCCGATAATAAATGAAAAGGAACATATGATGATTTGTCCTCGTTGCCAGCATCCGGAGACGGACGTTTTGTTTGAAAGCCCGGTCCCGGGCGTATTTACCGTATTTCAATGCGGGCAATGCCTTTACACCTGGCGTTCGACCGAGCCGCCGCGCCGTTCCGATCCCCGGTTTTATCCGCAAGCGTTCCGCCTGGACCCCGGGAGTCTGGAACACGCCGAGGAAATACCACCGGTTCCGGTCCTGCGGAAAGTCACCGGAGAGTAATACACTTCGTATCCGGTGCGCCTGGGTAAGGGGTTAAATCATTCCCGCCACACCGCGTCGCGGACTTCAATGGCCCGGGGGCAGACCCAGCGCGTAGAAGCGGCCGGCAATTGCCTGCTGCTCGCGAAAAATGGTCAGGTCCATGCGCTGGGTCTGATGGCTGCGACGCGTCAGCGCATGACTAAGGGCATCCGTCGCCAGGCCGAGCTCGCCAGAAAGCAGGGCGGCCGCCCCGGCCCGGTGGTGCTGGCCTTGCCGGAGGACACGCGATGGCAATGTTCAGACGTTGGCATAGTTGCCTCAAGCCCACGCCTGGAATCCCATCCGGGCATGACGCAAATGGCGATGCTGCATCGGCTGCAACAGGCGGAACGGCCGTTTCTCCCGGTGGGGAGCAGCGGCTCCGTTAATGCCCAGCATTGGCTACAGTAATTCGCCCACCGATCGCCGCAATAATGACCATGGCGGTATTTTGGGCTTATCAGTGGGAACCCGTATAAAGATCTGAGTTTCAGTGAAACGCGCTTTCTTCATAATGAGGCTCCCGTTGGTTGCATTTTAATCAGAGAACTTCATCAAGCGGTAAGACTAAATTTCGGGGGGACTACACACAACCTGATTTGTTATATGCGAACCAGCCCCATGTTGAAAACCTGAGGTTGGTTTTTCCCAGAGATAGATTGATGAAATCTTAGAATTTGATTTGTATCTTTGACGATATCGTTTTATCGGCGGCGGCAATCAACGCGCTCTCGATGGCTTCCGGCTGATATTCGCCGCTCAGCAGCGGCAGCGGATTGATGCGACCGTCCTGCAGCCATTTCACCGCGGTGTCGAACTCATCTATAAAACGGAAAGATCCGACCCAGCGTATTTCTTTCACCAGCATCGGCATCACCGGGTATTCTACGCTGCTGGCGCCCATGCCCACCTGCACCACGGTGCCGGCCGGGCGGGTGAGGGCGACGGTAGAGCTGATGGCCGCCGGGCTGCCGGAAGCTTCAAACACCACGTCAAAATAGCCCCGGTCCCGCTGATAGAAAGCGGCGCTGTCTTTATTTATCGGATTAAATGTCGCGGTGGCGCCCATCTGAGCGGCCAGCGTCAGGCAGCGGTCGCTGACATCGCACGCCACGGCTTCGGCCGCCCCGGCGCTTAACGCCGCGGCCAGGATCAGGCAGCCAATCGGCCCGGCGCCGATCACCAGCACTTTTTTGCCGACCAGCGTGCCCGCCGCGTTAACGGCGTGGATCGCCACCGCCAGCGGTTCGGCAAAGGCGATGACTTTCGGTTCGGCGTGCTCATCATAAGGAATACACTGTTTTACAGCAGCCACCACATATTCGGAGAATCCCCCGTTTACATGCGGATCGAACTGCGCGCTGCCCATAAAACGCATGGCGGAGCACAGGTTTTGCTTGCCCTCCAGGCAGAACACGCAATGGTTGCAGGGTTGCGAAGGATTGACCGCCACGCGCTGGCCGACCCGCAGGTTAGAGCCCACCGGCGCCTTGCTTACAACGCCAACGAACTCGTGGCCGACCACCATGGGATGTTTGAGTACCGACATCCCGGCGCGTCCATGTTGGTAATAATGGATATCGGACCCGCAAATGCCGCCGCGGTCCACCTTCACCAGCACATCCTCATCCTGGTATTCCAGCTCGCGTTGTTCTACGCGAATATCTTTCTCACCGTAGGCAAAGCAGGCTTTGCAGCTGATTGTATGGGTGCTCATTATTTAACCTCGATTTTGAGTGCGTCTGGGCCGGGTTGCGGCCGGACAGGTTCAGTTGATTTCGGCGGGACGATCACGTCGATTTTCCCGACCAGGAAGGTGTAGGCCAGCAGGCCGGCCAGTGCGACCGCGGCGATATACCACATCGCGTACTGGAAATTATTGGTGCGCTGCAGGATCACGCCGATGACAATCGGACTGATGATGCCGGACAGGTTGCCGCAGATATTCAGGCAGCCGCCCATGGTGCCGAGAAAGTTGCGCGGGATAACGTCGCTCCATACCACCCAACCCAGATTGGAGAAGGCGTTGGCGAAAAAGGCGATGGACAGGATGGCAATGGCGATGAGGGGCTGGTCTTCAAAATAGTTGACCAGGCAAATCACCATGGTCAGGCACAGCCCGGACATCACGGGCAGTTTACGGGCCAGCGTACGCGATGCGCCTTTTTTCAGCAGCATGTCGCTCAGGGTGCCGCCACACAGCACGCCGGCCATGGCCATCAGGTATGGAAAGGAAGCTCCCAGGCCCGCTTTGGCGATCGACAGGTGCAGCCCCTTTTCCAGATAGACGATAAACCAGGTCAGGAAGAAATATAGCGTGGAGGAACAGGCGAACTGGGCAATAAACAGACCCCAGATGGTGCGTTTTTTCAGGAAGAAGCGAATATCGGCCCAGCGTACTTTTTCGCTGACGTTAGCCTGGTTTAGTGAACCGTAGCCGCCGCCGTCGCGGATATAATCCAGTTCTTGCCGGTTGGTCTTGACGCTATGCTGCGGATCGCGGTATTTCATCAGCCAGAAGATGCCGAACAGGACGCCGGCGGCGCCGGACAGGTAAAATGACATTTGCCAGCCGAATTCCGCCACGATAAACGACAGTGCCGGAGTGAGCAGCGCCAGCCCGATGTATTGCGCGCTGGAATAAATGGCGGTGGCGCGCGCCCGTTCATGATCGGGAAACCAGGTGGCGATTATCTTGGTATTGGACGGGAAAGAGGGCGCTTCGGCTATGCCGATCAAGGCCCGGCAGCCCAGTAACATCAGGAATGACGCGGTAGCGGTGGCAAACAGGTGATGCGAGGCAAACCCCATCAGGAAGGTAAACACGCTCCACAGGATGATGGCGCTGCCGTACAGGACGCGTGAGCCGATGCGGTCCAGCACATAACCTACCGGGATCTGGCTGGCGGCGTAGAACCAGGTGAACATGGAGAACAGCAGCCCAAGCTGGGTGGGACTTAAATCGAAATCGGCCTGGATTTTACTGCCGGCGACGGACAGGTTGGCCCGGTCCATATAATTAATTGCCGTTACGATAAATAACAGCGACAAAATAAAGAATCGCGACTTGGTTGCTTTCATTTTATTTTCCTGGTCAAAAGGTACCATTTTTTTATAAGCAGACGGATACAGGGATATAGCCCACAGCGGCGATGCTGTGGGCGTAGGTATATTCAGATCAGGCTGGGCGGGTTACAGCACGGCCAGCCAGCCGCCGTCGACGTAGATAATCTGGCCGTTGATGTAGTCGGACGCGGTGGAGGAAAGGAACACCGCGGTGCCGATCAGTTCTTGCGGCTTGCCCCAGCGCTTTGACGGGTTGCTGGCTTTGACCCAGGCGTCGAACTGTTTATTGTCGATAAGCGCGGTGTTCATATCGGTAAGGATATAACCGGGGCCGATGGCGTTGGTCTGAATGTTGAATTCCGCCCATTCGGCGGCCATTGAGCAGGTCAGCATCTTGATACCGCCTTTGGCCGCGGTATAGGGCGCCACGGTGGGGCGGGCGGCCTGGCTGGTCAGCGATCCGATATTGATGATCTTGCCGCCGTTGCCGCGGGCAATCATCCGTTTCGCGGCCGCGCGCGAAACGATAAAAGCGCTGGTCAGGTTAGTGTCGATGACGCGTTGCCACTGTTCCAGCTCCAGCTCCACCATGGGTTTGCGGTACTGGATGCCGGCATTGTTAATCAGGATATCCACCGGCAGCCCCTGTTGTTCCAGGGCGGCGAACGCGCTTTCCACCGCATCCTCATTGGTGACGTCGAAGGCGACGCCCTGCGCCTGATAACCTTTAGCACGGAGTTTTTGTACCGATTCATCCAGCAGCTCCGCGCGGATATCGTTCAGGACTACGCTGGCGCCAGCGGCGGCCAGCCCTTCGGCGTAACAATATCCCAAACCTCGTGCCGAACCGGTCACCAGTGCCGTTTTCCCGGTTAAATCAAACAGTGCAGACATAGCAATTCCTCATTATGGGGTCATGGCGATAGATATCGCTCGTTAACTTGTATGACATCATTCATATTTAAAGTGAAGTAATGAATTTTTTAAAGCAATACACATACATATTTTTTGCGGTGAAGATCACAGAATAATTTATTTTTATGTTATTTATTTCGTTAAATACGTTTTAAAACAATTAGATAATATATTATTGTTAATTTTATGACCGGGTGCACATTCTTGGATTCGCAGGCTTTGCATCGTGCATTTTCACTGGTATAACGAAAAATACTTGTAGGACAACATATGAGATGCTAGATCTGATAACACTAGCCGGTTGGGTGTCCGGGCGGTTAAGGCGAGGGAACACGCCGCCGTGAAATGAACACGGATGTTAACGGGCAAACATTAAATTTAAGGAGTGACTGTGAGTAATTTGAAAATCACCGCGGTGAAAACCATTCTGACCGCCCCGGGCGGCATCGATCTGGCGGTGGTGAAGGTAGAAACCAATCAGCCGGGATTATATGGCCTGGGCTGCGCCACCTTTACCCAGCGTATCCAGGCGGTGAAAAGCGCCATCGACGGCTACATGGCGCCGTTCCTGATTGGCAAGGACCCGGCGCGCATCGAGGATATCTGGCAATCGGCCTGCGTAAGCGGTTACTGGCGCAGCGGCCCCATCATGAATAACGCGCTGTCCGGCGTGGACATGGCGTTATGGGATATCAAAGGCAAGCTGGCCGGCATGCCGGTGTATGAGCTGCTGGGCGGCAAATGCCGCGATGGCATTCCGCTGTACGTGCATACCGACGGCAGCGACGAATTTGAAGTGGAGGACAATGTCCGCGCACGCATGGAAGAGGGCTATCAGTACGTCCGCTGCCAGATGGGCATGTATGGCGGCGCGGGTACCGACGACCTGAAGCTTATCGCCACCCGGCTGGCCCGGGCAAAGAACATTCAGCCGAAACGCTCGCCGCGCGCCAGCACGCCGGGGATTTATTTCGATCCGGATGCCTACGTGAAAAGCGTGCCGCGCCTGTTCGACCATCTGCGCAATACACTCGGCTTCGGCATCGAATTTATCCATGATGTGCACGAGCGCGTGACGCCGATGGCCGCCATCCAGCTGGCCAAGAATCTGGAACAGTACCAGATGTTTTATCTTGAGGACCCCGTGGCGCCGGAAAATATCGATTGGCTGAAGATGCTGCGCCAACAGTCGTCCACGCCGATTTCGATGGGCGAATTGTTTACCAGCGTCAATGACTGGAGACCGCTGATTACTCACAACCTGATCGATTATATCCGTTGCCATGTCAGCACCATCGGTGGCATCACTCCGGCGAAAAAGCTGGCGACGCTGAGCGAAATCCACGGCGTGCGCACCGCCTGGCATGGCCCGGGTGACATTTCGCCAGTGGGCGTTTGCGCCAACCTGCACCTGGATATGAGCGTGACCAACTTCGGCATCCAGGAATACACGCCGGTCAACGACGCGCTGCGAGAGGTGTTCCCCGGCTGCCCGGAAATCGAGCTGGGTTATGCGTACCTGAGCGACCGCCCGGGGCTGGGCATTGATATCAATGAGGAAAAAGCGGCGCAATACCCCTGTATCGGTGGTATCCCGTCCTGGACCCTGGCGCGTACTCCTGATGGGACTGCGTCGCGGCCATAGGGAACGCGCGGCATAGGAGGATGGCATCCTCTTATAGCGGCCGGGCGCTTATGCGTCCGGCGCCGACTGTTTCAATTTCTCAATCGCCGCCACGTTTTCCGACATCGCTTCATTGAGCACCGCCACCGCGGTGGAGGAGTCTCGGTTCTTGATCGCCATGAACACCTTGATATGGGCCTCGACGCTTTCCAGCGAGATGCCGAGTGCGCGGTTCAGCTCTTCCAGATAGTAGTAGTAGATGTCTTTGATGGAATTCATGACGTTGTAAAACACTTTGTTCTGCGATGCCTTGGCGATCGCCAGATGGAAATCAAAGTCGGCCTGTGAATACTTTTTGTAGTCGTCCTTGTTCACCAGCATGCGGTTCAACGCCTGTTCCAGGGCGGTGATGTCGTCGGGCGTGGCGTTGCATACCGCCAGCTCCATGCATTTGAACTCCACCGTTTGGCGGAACACCATCATATCGTGAAACTCTTCGCGGCTCAGGTGCATGATGGGTTGGTGTTCGTTTAACAGACTTTGCTGGTTAAGGTCCTTGGTGACAAAGCTGCCTTTGCCCTGGTGAGTGATGACAATGCCCAGATCGCGCAGGCGCTGTACCGCGCTGCGGATGCTGACGCGGCTGACGTTGAACGAGGCGGTCAGTTCGGCCTCGGAAGGTAGCTTGCTGCCCGGGGGCCAACTTCCGTCCAGCAGCTTTTCCTTGATTTGATCATAAACCGCGTTAACCACGTTGTGTTTCTGTATTGATTGAATGCTCATGGTGTCCGTCGCATACGTTGTCCTACAACATGCCTGTGTATAGCACGCCCAGCGGGGGCTGTGAAGCCAAAAAGCGCATTTTCATGCTGTCAGGCCGAAACCAGCCGCTGAAAATAAAATATGTGATCGTCACTTCATTTTGGCGGATTGGTCATTGATCGGCGATGGAGAATGCCGCATTTTTAAACATGAATGATGTCATACAAGATGTTGTGTGACAGGTGTGTTTGGCAATGAAGAAAGATAAACACTCCGGCTTCAGGTACTGACCGGTAATAATTAACCCCCTTGGAATATCGACATGAGTCAACTTTTGCCACAGAACCTAGCGCCGGTACGCTGGCGTAAACTGATCCCGCTGGCTTTTATAACCTACAGCCTGGCCTATCTCGATCGCGCCAACTACGGTTTTGGTGCCGCCTCAGGACTGGCGCACGATCTGAATATCACGCCGGGCATATCATCGTTGCTGGGCGCGTTGTTTTTCCTGGGTTATTTTTTCTTCCAGGTGCCGGGCGGCATCTATTCGGAACGGCGCAGCGCCAAAAAACTGATTTTCTGGAGCCTGGTATTGTGGGGGATTCTGGCGACTGCAACCGGCATAGTGCATAGCGTGGCGGCGCTGGCCGTGATCCGTTTCCTGCTGGGCGTGGCCGAAAGCGTGGTGATGCCGGCGATGCTGGTGTTCCTCAGCCACTGGTTTACCAAGCGCGAGCGTTCCAAAGCCAATACGTTCCTGTTCCTAGGCAACCCGATCACGGTGTTGTGGATGTCGATTGTGTCAGGTTATCTGGTGAATTCCTTCGGCTGGCGCGGCATGTTTATCATCGAAGGCGTGCCGGCGATCGTCTGGGCGGTTATCTGGTGGGTTATCTTTGTTGACCGGCCGAAAGACGCCAAATGGCTGACAGACCAAGAGAAGCAGGATCTTGAGGCTGCGCTGGCGGCCGAGCAGGTGGAAATGAAACCCGTGAAAAATTACGCCGAGGCGTTCCGCTCGAAGAAGGTGCTGGCGCTGTCGTTTATCCATTTCTTCTGGAATATCGGCATGTACGGTTTCATTATGTGGCTGCCTTCGATCCTGAAGACCGCCTCGGGTTTGGGCATCGTGGCCACCGGTTGGCTATCCGCCGCGCCTTACCTGCTGGCGGTGCCGCTGATGCTGACCGCCTCCTATTTCTCCGATAAATTTCAGCAGCGTAAGCTAGTGGTGCTGTTGTTCCTGGGACTGGGGGCGGTATGTTTTTGCGGATCCTTTACCCTGGGCGCCGACCATTTTTGGTTGTCCTACGTGCTGCTGGTGATCGCCGGCGGAGCGATGTACACCCCTTATGGGCCTTTTTTTGCCGCGGTGCCGGAGTTGTTGCCGCGCAATGTCATGGCGGGGGCGATGGCGTTTATCGTCAGCTTCGGCGCGCTGGGCTCGTTTGTCGGGGCGTGGATTGTCGGCTACCTGAATGGCGTTTTCCAGGGGCCGCAGGCGTCTTATGTTTTTATGGGCGGTTCACTGGTGATCGCCGTCATCTTGACCGCTTTGACCGGCTTCAGTAATAAATCCTCTGCGCAGACGGCGTCGAAGGCGGTGGCGCTACCCTAATCCCTATACAGGCCGGTTACTTTAACGGCCTGTTTTTTGCGTCCATTACCTTCGATTATGTGTAAGTGTTCTACAACCGTACCCGCCGGCACGGCCATCTGGGCGGGGTCAGTCCTGCCAGACGGTCCCGATTTACAGGGCCGCCTTATGAATAGACTTGAAACACCTGTCGTGCAGTCTTAAACCCATTCAGCCAGGGATGCCGGAGTAAATCCGCTCAATGCTGTGTAATTGCCATCTTCCACTTTCGTTACCCAATCCGGATCGCTTAGCAGGGCACGGCCCACGGCGATGAGATCACACTCTTCACGCTCCATGCGCTCAATAAGGCGCTCAAGGCTCGCAGAAGCCGATCCCTTTCCGGCGAAAGCATTAGTCACATCGTTATCCAGACCAACCGAACCTACGCTAATCGTCGCGGCGCCTGTCACTTTTTCGCCTAATCCGCACAGTTCAGGCCGTTTCCGCCATCAATCTCAGGGAATTCCGGCTCCCAGAATCGACATTGCGAACAGTGTAGGATATCGACGCCAGCCTCAACCAGCGGTAATAACCATTCTTCCATCACCGCCGGGGTTTCGGCAATTCGTACCCCGAAGTCCTGCTGCTTCCAGTGGCTGACACGCATGATATCCGGAAAATCAGGACCGACTGCGTGACGAACGGCAGAGATAATCTCACTGGCAAAGCGCGAACGTTCTTTGATTGTTGGGCCACCGTAGCGGTCCGTACGCAGATCAGTACCGGCCCAGAAGAACGGGTCGATTAAAAATCCATGAGCGCCATGGATTTCGGCCGTGTCGAAGCCCAGACGTTTGGCATCCGCCGCTGCCTTTACGAACGCCGAAACGGTATCCGCAATATCTTCTTCACTCATTGCAACGCCGCGTGGGTCTCCGGGCGCATCAAAACCTGACGGGCTTTCAACAGGGGCTGCCGGCTCCCAGCCGTTGATATAACGCACTGCACCGGTATGCCAGATCTGCGGCGCCATGCGGCCGCCTGCACTGTGCACAGCATCAATAACGTTTTTCCAGCCAAAATGCCGCTTCACCATGGAAAAAGGGAAAAAGGGATGCCGCTTCGTGGACTACGCCAATGGACGCTTAATAAGTTGCCTGAAGTCGAAGCAGCCAGGCGGCAATTTAATCAGGTTGCTGGAATGAAATGAGAAAAGGTGGGCAACCCAATGTGTTGTTTAAGAAAAACGTTGCCTGCTGACGCGCTACCCCTTTCTGATCTTAAACTCCGCTAAGCGCGAGTCCTGATATTATTAATGATACACATTTAGGTTATCCATCAGAATCCGGAGGGTAATCTCGTTTTTTTGGCCAGGCCGACATTGAAATATCAATGAGCTGTGAAAGTGTCTGTCGGCTTGCGCCTGCTGAAGGCAGATTTACCACCGACTGCAGAATGCCAAAGTAATACCAGGCCAGCAGTTCCAGATTGATATCCTGCGCGATTTCTCCCGTTTGTTGCCCCTTCGCCAGAATGTTTAACAATATCTGTCGCTGTTGGCGAATCCCCACGTTCATCGTCATTTTCCCTGCGGCGGTAAGATCGGCTTGCTCACTGAGGCTACGAGACAGCAGGCAACCTCTGAGGTTATCCAGTCCAGCGTTATCCGGAAGGAATTCACGCAGCAATGCTTCAACCCTTGCTCTTGGGGACGCAAGTTGAATTGAATTCATGCGAGACAGGACGCGGTCCGTATACAGCCTGAGGCACTCATTGAAGAGCCCGTCCTTATCCTTAAATCGCTGATAAAGGCTGGAGCGGGACAGACCTGTTGCTTCAGTAAGGTCGCTGATGGAGGCGTTTGCATAACCATGACTCCAGAAAACGCCGATCGCCGCATTCAACACGGCACTTTCATCGTATTGCGGTTTACCGCTCATAAATCCCCCGTTGACAATCTGGAATGATCGTACCAAGATTGATGGACTGATCGTTCCATCATATAATAAGGGTTCACCATGCTTAATCAATCGAATACTCAAGTTCCTGAACTTCGCATCGCTGTTGCGGGTGCCACGGGTCGGGTCGGCTCACACTTAATCAATATGCTCGCATCAGATCCCGTAACGGTCATTGCACTCACGCGTCAGAAGACACCTGAAAATATTTCCGACAGGGTATCATCTGTTGTTGTCAATTTTGATAAACCCTCAACGCTCGAAAGGGGGCTAGCAGGTGCCGATAAGCTTTTCATCGCTCATGGGACATCATCTCAACAGGTGGCTAATGAGATAGCACTGATTGATGCTGCTGTAAAAACAGGCGTGCGACATATTGTTAAACTTTCGGTGATGGGGCCAGCAACGCCCATAAATCCTTTTGCATGGCATGCAGTGATAGAGGCTCATCTGGCCCGACAACCTGTGGCCTCAACCGTATTGAGACCCACTACTTTCATGGATATACTCAAGCGTGCTGGAAGCCAGGTCGCTGCGGGAACCTGGGGGGGCGCTGCAGGTAACGGGCGCGTCAATCTGATTGACACCCGCGATGTAGCCGGGGCGGCACGTGTAGCGCTGCTTGAAAAAGAAGCAGATAACTCCCAACGTGCTTATCACCTAACGGGTCCGCGTAACTGGACAATGCCTGAGGTTGCTGAGAAATTATCCGATCTTTTAGGTCGTACGGTCACCTATATTGACCGCTCACCCAATGAACAGCGCGCTGCATTACTTGCTGACGGTCTTTCACCGTTTGTCACTGAACTGCTTATTGGACTTGACCGGATTTTCAACCATTCAGTGCTGATTGAGCGCACTTTGACTGTTGAAGAATTAACTGGATTGCCCCCGCGCTCATTGTCAGATTGGCTGCAGGAAAATATTGCTTTCTTCAATCGGTAGATACGGCGTGTCATCAGACACTACGTTAAAGATATCTCCTCATCCAATATTGATGAAAATGAACGTTAATCAAATTATTCATAACATTCGCAATGAATAAGATAATTTATCTGATGCTTATTACCTATAAAACGTATGGCCCTAATGAAAGTACTAACGTAACCGCGATGGAGACAGGCCAAAGCGCTGTGTAAATCTTTCAGCGAAGCGTGAAACCGATTTGTAGCCGCAGGCATCTGCCACCTGCGTCATGTTCCAGTTGGTGGTTTGTATCAGCAATAAGCCGTGGTGCATGCGTATATCCACGAGAAGCTTCTCAAAGCGGATACCCTCTTCGCGCAACCGCCTTCGCAGGGTTGATTCGCTCATAGCCAATGCTTCACCGGCGGAGCGGGCAGTCCAGCCGATTTCTGGTGAGGCGCGTAGCAGATGGCTTAAACGTGGGAAGACGCCCTGTCGTTGTGGAAGGGTAAAATGAATATTTTGCTCGGCAAGGACTAACAGTAAGTCAAAAATTCTTAACCGGATCCTTGCATCGCTAAGACTCGGCTGATCCAGGTTTTTCAGTAACGTTCGCAATGATTCGTGTAGAGCGCTATTAAGATCAACCGTGGTGAACTGAGGTTTCTTTTTAGCACTGGAAATGTCGCCCTGAAAAAACTGATAAAAATATTCCAACACATCTGCACTGAAAGTGAGAAATATTGACCGGAACGGAGAGTCATTACTCGGGGGATATTTGGTATAATCGGCAATCACGCCCTGATCTATAAAACCTACGGCGGCCTTATCAGCTAATGTATGGTTTTCCCCCGAAGCCAGGAACTCAATTCTTCCCGCTAATACGATCAGCACCGTCGGTTCAAAGAAGAAAAAAGAGGGGGTACTCTGCTCCACCCTGAGTTGCGGATAAGCCACCGAAACCAGATTATTACGGCTGGTGTTGCTGCCATAAAAACCAGACCAGGAAAATTGTTCACTGCTCAAGGCGTATTTCTCATCTGATGCGAATAACCTATTTTCTCTGGTCATGGTTTACCTGCTGCTTAGACGCTGAGCGTTACACTTTCACGTCCGGGTTAAGACTGTAGACTCCAGTCAGCGTAGCTTTGGCCAAAACGTCGCTGTTTTCCAGCGTGCGACGGATGTTAGCACCAGTAAGCTCTCCTGCTACGTTCAATGTCGGGGTCGGGAGCGCATATAATGTGAATACATAATGATGGATTATTTCATCATTCCACGGCGGACAAGGACCATCATAGCCATAGTAGGTGCCCGCCATCGACTCATCATTGGCAAACCACCCGGTATAATCATTTATGCCATGGGTCAGTCCATCTGGCGCAGAGGGACCCTGTTTGCCTCCAGCGGAAATGCCATGGGATTGTGACCCCTCAACGATTTCGCTCTGACCCGCCGGGATATTTAACAGTAACCAGTGAAAAAAATCGGCGCGGGGCAACGATGCCGGGACCCTCTTACCTGGCTGATTTACATTTTCAGCACTGGTAGGAACATCGGGATCGTGGCAAAGGAGCACCAGCGACTGCGTACCCGCGGGAACATCTTCCCAGCGGAGGTGTGGGTTAAGGTTATCAGATAAACGGATATTATTTTCAGGATCGTAAACGGCAAAACTATTCTTGCCGGGGATGGCACCGCCATCTTTAAAATTATGGCTATATAATTTCATGCTGTTGCCTTGTCTATGAATGGAAAAATCGATTATACGACTTTCACAAACCTTACCAGTGCCTCATCCAGTCAAATTTCTTCCTGAAGCTATCATTTTGGCTGGACATGCTTAGTTTAAAACAAAAAACGTATCACGTGAATGATGGCTGCTTTTGTTTTGTGAAGCCGAAGAATGGCCGAAAAGAAGAATAAAATGACCGAATTTAGCAATGTGCTTTGTAATTTATTTAATTATATTACCTTCTCTTGAATAATAATGAGTATCATTATCATATAAAGGCGTGTAAAATGTATCTCAATAAAGCGCGAGTAACAGCCCCATTTCGATTGAAATTAAGTGTTTTTTATTTTCTTACTTGTTTTTCCCAGGCACATGCAACACCGATTGATGAAGGTAGTGAAAATAAACTTAATAACAATAATAAAGACGAAACGATGGTTGTAAGCGCAAGCGCCAATGGAATGGATAAATCTACAAGCCAGGCACCTGCGTCTGTCACTTCGATATCAAGTGAAGAAATCCAAAAAAAACCTTATCGTGATATCGCAGATTTGCTCCAAGGGGTTCCGGGTATCACTACCACGATTGGAGGGGATCACAAGGAGATAAATATTCGTGGCATGGGATCCGATTATACCTTATATATGGTCGATGGTATGAGAATTGACTCCAGGGATACGAGCCGTTTATTTGATGGCTATGGTCAGATGAATGCCTGGATGCCTCCTGCTTCTGCAATAGATCATATTGAGGTTATACGAGGGCCGATGTCCGCTTTATATGGATCAGATGCAATGGGTGGTGTAATTAATATAATAACACGTAAAAATTCAAATAAATGGCAAGGAAGTATTGGCGCCGATTTTACAATGCAGGAGCATAGTGATTCGGGTAATATATTTCAGAATAATTTCTTTTTAACCGGTCCATTGATTGACAATATCCTTTCAATGCAGGCTTATGGAAATTATTCTAAGCGAGACGAAGACGATATCTATAACGGTTATCGAGGTAGCAAAAGAGATAACATAACAGGCAAGATAACACTAATCCCTTCGGATAAACAAGAAATTACTTTTACAGCTAATCATACACAACAGGATATAACTCAGACCGTAGGGAAGTCTATTAGCCCAGCATATAATTATGTCACTGGCGTGCCGACAGATTACAGGAAAAAGACTGAGGTTAATCGTTTTTCTGTAAATCATATTGGCTATTTGCCCATTGGAAAAACAGAATCGTATATCCAAAGCGAAGATTATACGATAGGTTCTGAGGATGTTTGGCTAAAGAATTTAAACATGCGATCCTCACTTTCTTCAAATATAGGCAGCCATATCCTGACCTTTGGTGGAGAACTTAGTATTAAAAAGTTACATGATGGAACATCAAATCAGCTATCCAGTGAGACAGATCTAAAACGTACCGAAAAGTCCTTGTTCCTGGAAGACGCATGGCTGGCTACTGAAGATTTCACTTTAACTTCAGGTGTACGTTTTGATGATGATGATCAGTTTGGGAGTCACTGGAGCCCGAGAATTTATGGTGTCTGGAATGTTGCCACAAACTGGACGATTAAAGGGGGCGTCAGTAGTGGTTTCAAAGCACCGGCTATTACAGAAACTTCAACATCGTTTGGTACCGTATCTTATGTTGGCAACGTTTACGGAAACCCTGATCTGAAACCAGAAAAGTCAATAACCCAAGAAATGGGACTCCTTTATGACAACGATGAAGGATTAACAGGAGGTATTACATTATTTAATAACCAGTTCAAGGACAAGATAGATACAGTATCTTGCCCAGAAAACCAATGTCTGTCAGTACCTAATGTTTATGGTGCTTACCCACTTATCTATACAAATATTGGTAAAGCAGTAACTCGGGGTGTTGAAGCCTCACTTGCTTTTCCTGTTACTGAAAAAGTAAGCATTGCGAATAACTATACATATACCTATTCAAAACAGCAGTCTGGTGAAAATAAAGGGAAGCCACTTAATAAACTGCCTAAACATCAATTCAATAGTACTGTTAATTATCAATATAGTGAGAGGTTGAAAACCTGGCTGGCAATAAATATTCGCGGAAAGGATAGTGATAATGTAGGTGGTGCACAAGCGACTATATTACCTATCCAGGCACCTTCATTTGCCATGTTAGATATCGGAGCGGATTATGCAGTCGCCAAAAATGTAGATATTAAGGCTGGTGTTTCAAATATTCTCGACAAAAAAATTCGTTATGATGATTATGGTTATGTTGAAGATGGCAGACGATACTGGCTTGCTGTGAATTATTCTTTTTAGGTAATAAAAACGGGGGAGGACGGCACCCCCTTTCTATTTTTTAATTTCATGCAAATCGATAAGTTTTGAAGATGAATTTTTTAAATCATTAAAATAACTCAGCGGTGGTTTACCTAATATTTTTTTGAACATGGTAACAAAACTGCTTGCATTTTCATAACCCAGGTCAAGTGCAATAGCGGTAATACTATCCCCCTCGGAAATTCGCTGAAGTGCTATAACTATATGAAGTTGCTGCTTCCATCTGCCAAAGCTCATGCCCAGCTCATGTTGCACTAACCTGGTGAAGCTTCTTTCACTCATATTGACTCTTAGCGCCCATTCATGAAGTTTAAGTGAATTATTCGGACTTTTAATAAGCTCATTGGTTACTGAATATAAGCGCGATTCTGAAGGCATTGGAAGACTAACTTCGAGTTTAGTCGTAGCTTTTAACTGATCGACTAATACATCTATTATTTTTTTTTCGGATTCTGATAATGTAGATTTGCCGTTAAAATTTGAGGCAAAAAAAATCAATTCACGCAAAAGAGGATGTACAGAAAGAGTTGCACATTCTTCAGGAAGCCCCTTTATTTTAGTAGTGTCAATGAATAAGCAGTAACAGCTAGTATTGCCGGCTCCTCTTGTAGAGTGAACTGTATTAGTTGGTATCCATATAGCACATTGCGGTGGTATTAGGTAGATTGATTTTTTTACTTCACATATTATAATTCCTTTTGGCGAAAATATTAGTTGAGCTTCAGGATGCTGATGTGGCTTGAGTTCCCAGCAATCTGTAAAATTATCTGATTTAATGGATAAAACTGGTAAAAAGGGATTTCTCACTTCAGAAATTTCGTAATGGTTTACTGTATTAAATGAGCGATCAGTTGTCATAGAATTCAAACCTCTTGGTCGAATAACTAAGATTATAACATTAACCATATGAAGTGGAAAGTTTTAAGCTAGGTGAGCGTAAAAATCTCCAATTATAATAACTAAATTGTTGTGATTTTTTTAAGGTTTTTGCTAAAATATGCTTTATTTAAATTATTATCATCTTCACCATTGTGCTCTACTAATTAACAATTTTATTCATTAAAATCTGATGGTTCAAAAGCATCTAATCGAGTTGATAAATCTTAATAGTGGATTCATCTATGTCTACCATTTAATATTCAACTTCATTTTATTCAGATGGTCAATTAGACAATTAATTGATTTTATCCCTAGGCGGTCATTGAGGCTTACACACGGATGGCGGAATTATCGGTATTTTGGAGAATTAATATATTAATGGGTGTGTTGATACAATAAAAGAATACAATTAGGTACTGCTTTTATAAAGGTGATTATATGAGAGGTGTTCTTGCTTTTTTAGATGTAATTTATTTCGCTTATGTTAATCATGTTTTATTTTTATTAATGTCATTCTTTACGTGTTGTTAAATGTTGTTTTTCGAAAGCACTGCATTGTGCAATTGCCTGAATGATGGGTTCCATCAAAGAGTGTTATTGTGTCGGTTTTAAAAATCAGCGGTTAAGCTGAATTTAATTGACTTGGCGTAGTCAATAGTTGATGATTTGCACTGTTATGTAATTTTTGTGAACTATATGATGATTTATGTCGGTATGAGATTCGTCCACTTCTCTCATTCAGTTGTCTCTCCAATAGACCGGCTTCATACAATTCTCGGGATGCGCGATAAACCACGCTTAGACTAATCTTTTTTTCATCGTACATATTAATATAGATATCCCTTACCTCCAGAAAAGCATCCTGATGCTTTTGCATAACGTCTAATACATATGCTCTGGGGATGGTGTATCGTAATATTTTCTTCATAAAATTATTTCTCATACTGAGCATGCTTTTTCAAATTAACAATGGCTTTTAATTTTTATCTTCAATGCGTTTAAGTAATTCGTGAGCCTTTTCAATTGCTGCGTCTTTATTGCTGGCTATAATTAAAGGAAAGCCCCAAAATTTAGAAAATGTTTTTGAAAAAGCGCTGAGTAATATCGTTTGCTTCTCCTTTGGGATGACCTGGACCTGAGCTATTATATAATTTCTAACATCAGGTTTGTTGTTTTTCATCCATTTAACAATAATCATTTTTTCTTCTTTAGAATGCGCGTGATTTTCCTCATTTCCATAATCATCTCCATTGATCAATATAAAAGGCGTTTTCCTTGCAAAAAGTGCTTTTAGCTGAGAAAAAGTGTTTTCAACATCATAACTGTTATTGTTTAATTCCTTTTCATCATTGACCTGTTTCAACCACACTAAAGGGAATCTTGAATCATCTATTACAAGCATTGCCATGTCCTTTATGGAATATGAGAATGATAAATATTACCATTGGTGTTTTGATTTTAGTTTGGAAATCCGGCCGTTTTATATTCATTTTCAGCCTATTTGTCGTTTTTCTACCCCGGTCTTCGTTAGTACGCTTCTTGTGTCATTCCTTGTCAGGACATAGCTTGAAATGCGTGATCGCAGATACCGGTCTTGGTGTAGTCGCCCATCATTCGTAGCCATTTGTTGACTACGTTTTCACACATTTATTGTTGCGGACACGAATCCTGAGAAACAATGGACTGCCCTCATCCATAAGACGATCCTGCCCCATAGTTTGGCTATAAGAGGAATGTATTTATCCTTTTCACACCCAGGCCGGGCCTGATGCGGCCCATAGAGCACAAGGAGGAGGGTGTCTGTTTCTTTCAGAAAGCGCGCACAGAAAAGTAAAAGGATTTCATTTCAATAATAAGGAAGCTGTTCAAGCGCATGGGTATAACGTTATGCCTGACCGATCAGCATCGATTCAGACCTCTGAAAATGGCAAAGTTTAAAAAAATATTCTGGGTATTATTCGTAGTAAGTCACTATCCGTTGTCCACACAGTTCATGGACATTAATATTCATATCATAAAGTTGACCGAGACGCTCAGCGGTAATGACATGATTAGGAGAACCTTCATAGTGTACTCTGCCCGCAGACATCGCAATAATGTGATCTGAATAGTACGAAGCAAAGTTGATATCATGAAGCACCAATACGACGGTTTTACCAAGTTCGTCTGCTGCTCTTCGAAGAATCTTCATTGTAGCGGTCGCATGCTTGAGGTCTAGACTATTTAGGGGCTCATCCAGTAGCAGATAGTCGGTGTCCTGACATAGGACCATTGCGATAAAGGCGCGCTGGCGTTGTCCACCGGAAAGCTCGTCAAGGAAACGGTCGCGCAACGATGTGATGCCCAGATACTCCAGTGCACGCTCAATATGCCCTCGATCATCGTGGGTGAAACGTCCTTTCGAGTGCGGGTAGCGGCCAAAAGCGACCAAGTCACTGACGGACAGGCGCACGCTGATATGGTTATCCTGTCGCAGGATCGCCAGACGTTGCGCAAGTAGGGCCGTGGGAGTGTTAACGACATTCATCTCGTCAACCTTCACGGTCCCACTCGTTGCCGGCAGTAGCCTGCTAATAAGCATCATGAGCGTGGATTTACCGGCACCATTGGGGCCGATGATGGATGTCAGTCCGCCTTTGGGGATCCTCACCGAGACGTTGTCCACGACGGTAGTTGTGCCATAGCGTTTAGTGAGTGCGTGTGTTTCGATCATCGCGCCCTCTGCATGATTAATATAATGAAAGCAATACCGCCAAAGAACTCAATGACAATGCTCAGGCTGGTATTAAAACCAAACAGCCTCTCCAGAACAAGCTGCCCGCCAACCAGACATATCATCGCGGTCAGCGCGGAGGCAGGGAGCATCAGAGCATGCCGCGCATTCCCGACAAAACGGTAAGCCAGGTTGGCGACCAGTAGGCCGAAGAAAGTGACCGGCCCTACCAACGCTGTAGAGACCGATACGAGAATAGCAATTATCATCAGGATGGTTCTAACAGTCCGGGTGTAATCGATGCCGAGATTGATTGCCGAGTCTCGCCCAAGCACCAGCACATCAAAGCTACGCCGCATTCTCCAGCCTATCACCGAGACGCTGAAGACAAGTATTGCTGCGATGGACAGCAGGCTTGAGTCGATAAGATTGAAGCTTGCAAAGAGGCGATCCTGCAGGACGGCGAATTCACCCGGATCGATGACACGCTGTAGGAAATTCGACAGGCTACGCAGTAGCCCGCCGAACACGAGACCGGCCAGCGCCAGGAACATCAGGTCTCTGCGACCTCCGGCGAAGAGCCAGTGATAGAGCAGGGCCGCTGAACTGACCATGACGAATGTCTCCACGGCAAAGCGCAGATATGGGTTGATGGCGGCGCCGTGGACGTAGCCGATGGTGAATGCCACCAGGGTCTGGATAAGAACGTACAGCGCATCAAAGCCCATGATCGATGGCGTCAGGATACGATTCTGGGTAATGGTCTGGAACAGTACGGTCGACACTGCCATTGCGTAGCCAATCAACAACAGCCCTGCGAGCTTTTGCGCACGAAGCGGTAGCACAAAAGACCAATGTCCTCCGGCACCAACGGTCATGAATGCAACTGATGCGATTATCGTCAGTATAACGAGCAGAATGATGACCATACCGGGCCTCATTTCTTGAAATTCAGCCAAATCGTGCAACTCCTCGTTTGAGGATGAAAAGGAAAATCACGCTGCCAGCAATCCCGATAATGGGGCCCACGGGGATCTCGAAGGGTTGGGTTACGGAGCGGCCTATAATGTCGCAACTCAGTACGAAACCGGCGCCGAGAGTGGCGGTCCACGGTACTGCTCTGCGCAGGTTGTCGCCGATCACCATGCTGATGATATTCGGCACGACCAGACCGACAAAGGGGATCGCGCCTACTGTCGCGACCACAGCAGCTGTTGCGATCGAAACGATAACAAGCCCGGTCATGAGTGTTACCCGATAGTTCAGGCCCAGGTTATTTGTGAAATCCTGCCCAAGTCCTGCCACCGTGAATCTGTCGGCTGCAACATAAGCGACGACAGCGGCGACAAACGAGGTCCAGAGCAGTTCATAGCGGCCGCGCAGCACCGATGAAAAGTCCCCAGTAGACCATGTGACCAGCGACTGAATAAGATCGAACCGGTAGGCAAGAAATGTCGCCGCTGCGTTAATTATGCCGCCGAGCATCAGACCGACGAGCGGGACCATCAATGGCGAGCGCATGGGTGACAGCCGCAGTATGACAAGGAACAGTAGCGTTCCCAGCAGGGCGGTAAAACACGCCACAAGCATGCGCGCGGGCACAGGCAGTCCGGGAGCCAGCAGAGCAGCCAGCAATAACCCAAGTGTGGCGGACTCAATCGTCCCTGCTGTGCCTGGCTCCACGAAGCGATTGCGCGAAAGCATTTGCATGATCAGGCCAGCCACCGCCATGGAACTTCCAGCGAGGAGCAATGCAACGGTCCGCGGAATGCGGCTCGCCAGTAAAATGTTTGTGGTAGACGTGGTATAGCCTGCTAAAAGCGATGCAGGCGAAATTGTCGTCGCACCGATAAATAGGCTAATCAGGGAAAGCAACCCGACCACGATCAGTGCGATTACAAGTCCCTTCATTGACGTTTTGCGTGCTGAAAGCGTCATTTTGTCTTGGTTATTGCCAAGGAAACTTCATCAGCCATCGACTGAAGCGCGGTCAGTCCGTCGCCAACAATATACCACGCGACAGGATCGAGGTAGACGATGTGGCCAGCCTTCCAGGCCTTGGTTTGTCGAACCAGTTCATTATCCAGCAGCTGTCTGGCGGATGCTCCCTTTTCCCCAATGGCTGCATCACGATCGATGACATAAAGCCAGTCAGGATTAGTTTCGAGAATGAACTCGGAGGAGATCACCTGACCGTGCGGACCCTCATCAAGCTTGCGCGTCACGGGTTGCACGCCGAAGTCGTTATACAGTGTCCCAAACCAAGATTTCGGGCCGAGCGCTCCGATGCGACCACCGCTGGTCATCACCAGCAGTCCTGTCCCCATCTTTGCCGTGCGTGCCCGAAGCGCGTCGACCGATGCCCGCAACGTGCTGGCACGACGGGCGACCTCAGCTTGTTTACCGAAAATGTTTCCAAGGATCTGCGCATGCGCTATCGCGCTGTCAACGCGGTGTTGAAAGTCAGGAGTCAGATCAATGGTAGGGGCGAGCTTCGCCACCTGAGCGTACTTCGGCGATGAACGCCCGCCCACGATGATCAGATCAGGTGAAAGCGCGTTAAGTGCTTCGTAATCGGGCTCGAAAAGAGAGCCAACCTTCCGGTACCGGCTTTCTCCAAATTTAGCGAGATAAGGTGGATAGTTGAGCGTGGGAACGCCTGCGACATCGACCCCGATGGAGGCAAGGGTATCTAGCGCGGCGATATCAAGAATAGCCACGACCCTGGGATTGACCGGGACGCGGGTCACCCCTTGAGTATGATGAACGGTGATCTCTTCGGCTTGCAGCATGCGCGAAAAGAGAACGAAGCATGTCAGGGAGATTATAGCCAACGTATACATCATGCACGTTGCGACTTTCGCAGGGCGCGGATAATAGCGGTGTGATACGAATAGAAGGGCGATGTGCCTGTTGAACATGCTGAATTTCCGTATTTGTAGGCGTCAACGCGTTACACATAATGTTTGTCGCATTGATCATCTTATTAGTATTGCCGGTGCCGTCCCCCGTTGGCATTGCGAGGCACGGCAGTTCGCGCATAGGGTCAAAATGGAAATGGCCTGCTAAAATGATATGGATAGAATGCTAATGTGTCATTGCACAATATGGCCTATCTGTTATCCAATTCAGCCAAAATGAATTGGATAATCATTCTCATCGGATAAAGCGCAATCCGCGTGACGACCGCAATGCCGGCTCGGTACTGCCGCCCGCGGTGTGGTTCGCCTACAGCCCGGACCGCAAGGGGGTGCATCCGCAAACCTATCCGGCGCGGTTCAGCGGAATGTTGCTGGCGGATGCGGGCTTCAACCCGCTGTATGAAGAAGGCCCTATCCGCGAGGTCGGCTGCATGGCCCACGCCCGGTGTCAGATCCATGATATCCATGTGCGGCATCCGTCGCCGACCACCGCCGAGGCACTGCACCGGATCGGCGAGCTGTATGCGATCGAAGCCGACATCCGGGGGCGTCCGGCAGAAGAACGACAACAGGTGCGCGAAGCGCGCTCCCGGCCGTTACTGATGGGCCTGGAGAGCGGGATCCGGGAAAAGCTCGCCACATTGCCGCGACAGGCCGATACGGCCAAGGCGTTCAACTACCTGATGAACCACTGGCAGGCGTTGTGTTATTACAGCACCGATGGTTGGGGGGAGATCGACAATAACATCACGGAAAACGCGTTAAGAGCGGTGAGCCTGGGGCGAAAAAATTATCTGTTCTTCGGTTCTGATAACGGCGGCGAACGTGCCGCGCTGATGTATACGCTGATCGGCAGTTGCAAACTGAACGGCGTGGAGCCGGAAGCCTATCTGAGCCATGTACTGGCGACAATCGCGGATCATCCCATCAATAAGATCAAAGATCTCCTGCCGTGGAACCTTATAATACCTGCCGAATAAGCGTCAATACGTCACTGAGTTGACGCTTACCCTAAGCCAAGCCGGGATTCTTTAAGGTTATTTCTCAGGCGACTGTTAGGTTAAGGGACACAGCCTAAGATTGACTAAATTTTACTAATGATTCAGATATGTTCGTTATCTCAGGCTCATTTCATTGAGTTGTACACTTTGAAGGCGGGATTTTTTTCAAAAATTTCAGCAACAAAATCCATGAACACAATCGCCCGTTTTGGTAAAAGTCGATTAGCAACATAAACGGCCTGAATGGGAACGGGGGATGCAGTGTAATCAGTCAGTAATAATTGTAGGTTGCCATTTTCCAGTCCCTCCTCGAAAAGCCATTCTGGGCCCTGTGCGATCCCAATCCCTGCATTGACAAATTTCTGTACTGCTTCTGGTGAATTGACCCTGAGCCGACCAGAAATAGGAACATTGATATCCTGAAATCTCCAGGTAGCTCCTGTTGTTAGCAAGGTATAGATCAAACAATCATGTTTTTTTAAATCCTCTGGGGTATTAGGGGTTCCGTGTTTAGCTAAGTACTTGTTACTGGCAACACAGACTCGCTCAAACATGCCAAGTCTGCGGGCACGCATAGCACTGTCCTCCAGGTGTCCAATGCGGATTGCCAGCTCAGCCCCTTCATCAACGAGATTGATATAGCGGTCATTAATCTGTAGATCGAGTGTTAGCTCAGGGTAGCGTTCTAAAAAATCTGGGATGTGCGGGACTAAGAATGTGTGAGCCAATGCTGTGGGGCAGGCAACGCGTAATAGCCCTGTGGGTGTAACATTTTCTCTGAAAGAAGACTCTGACTCTTCGACGGCTTCCAGAATACGCCTTGCTTCCAAATAATAACGTTCTCCTTCAGGAGTTAGGGAAAGCTTGCGGGTTGATCTGTGAAGTAATCTGGTCTGCAAATGCTCTTCGAGGGTTGCAACATGACGACTCACGTTCGGTTGCCCTAAGCCTAAATCCCTACCGGCTGCGGAAAAGCTGCCTGTTTCAGCGGTACGGACAAAGCATGTCATCAAAAGTAATCTATCCATCCTAAAACCAATTTATGCTTTTAATGCATGAAACATATTTAAAAACACAATCTTATCACAATATGAGCATGAGCATATAGTGGCTATCAAATCGGTCATTCGCCGATCAGTTGTAAAACTAACAGGAGATATTTACATGTCTAGATTACAAGGTAAGCGCGCACTGATTACGGGTGGAACAAGTGGTATTGGTCTTGAAACAGCGAAGCTGTTTGTTGCAGAAGGTGCACGCGTAATTGTTACTGGTGTTAACCCTGATTCTATCGCAAAGGCGAAAGTAGAACTTGGTAATGATGTGTTAGTCGTGAGCGCTGATTCCGCTGATGTGAACGCACAGAAAGCTCTGGCTCAAACGGTTAAGGAACACTTTGGACAACTGGATATCGCTTTCCTGAATGCGGGTATATCAATGTATATGCCAATTGAGGTATGGACAGAAGAGATGTTCGACCGCATTTATGATATCAACGTTAAAGGTCCTTACTTCCTAATGCAGGCGCTGCTGCCAGTGTTCGCAAGCTCTGCATCAGTGGTCTTTAATACATCTGTAAATGCTCACACGGGACCAGTGAACTCTTCAGTTTATGGCTCAACCAAAGCAGCATTACTGAACATGTCGAAAACACTTTCTAACGAGTTACTTTCTCGTGGGATCCGTATCAACGCAGTGAGCCCAGGCCCTGTTGATACACCGCTTTACGATAAGGCGGGGATCCCAGTGGAATATCATGATCAAGTGATGAAAGATATCGTTGCAACCATCCCTGCAGGTCGTTTTGGTAAGCCTCAGGAAGTAGCGCAAGCGGTACTTTACTTCGCATCTGATGAGTCAGCCTGGACCGTGGGTTCAGAAATCATCATCGACGGCGGCGTTTCAATCTAAGCCACCAAAATCACGCTGGAACAGGCGTATCCACCTGAACAAAACATTGTCATTCACGTTGTGACGGCAAGCGACCTCGGCAACGGATGTACCTGGTTGTAGAGCAAGCTGGACCGGCTTTAACTTCAGTTCTGGAGAGTGGAACTGGCGAGGCGCTGAACGCCAGTCCATCTTGGCCTGAGGCGTTTCCTGGACTGCCCCCCAAAACCGTGGCCAGTTTTGCTTGACCACTACAAAGTTAACGCCCCTCTCACGAAATTAGGAGGGGGCGAAGCTACTAAAATTTCCCTGTGCACTAGATTGTTAAGTAAGCACTCTTTTAATGTAACCCAGATATAAAAATGCGTTCTTTTTTCAGATATTCTGAACTGGCTGAAATAGTCATCCCAGCATAGAAAAAGCGACTAATAATATCTTCTTCACAGTTTGCGGATCTTCTCCATGAGCTAGCAGTGACGAAGCATTAATCAACTGTGCGTCGATATAAGTAGCTGCAAACTCTGGAGACATATTGGCAGAAAACTCTCCTTTGGCTTTTGAGCGCTTCACCCATTCTTTGAAAGTGGATAAGCCTTGCTCCTCAAGGAAATCGACTTGTGCGCGAGTTGCTTCGCCTAATTGCATCCGTGCCTCACGCATTTTTACAAAAAGGCACCCCATTGGAGACTCATGGTTACAACTCACTGACGTGGCAAATGACACGAGATTGTCAAGTACCTCTCGAAACGGAGAGTCACTATTTAACATCTCTTGCACAGGACTTAGCACTTGTTCCTGGTACCTGATAAGAACAGCTTTCATCAAGCCATCTTCATTCGAAAATTCACGATAAAGGCCAGGCTTCGATACACCAGATCTCCTGCAAATTTCATTGAGGGATAAACTGCCTATATCCTCTTTCCAATAAGAATCCATTGCTACATCTAAAACATGGTCACGATCAAGGGTCTTAGGTCGCCCTCTTGAAGGTTTGATTGGATTTAAATTCATTTTATACTGCCCGGTATTTTAATTTGACAGATCGTATACTAACTTTTATTATACCAGCCGGTATTTAATTTTCAATCCAGTAGGAAAGTAAAGATGAGTGAAGCAAAGAAAAACATCGTGGTCACAGGAAGCAGCAGTGGATTTGGTCAAAAGTCAGTAAAAGATTTTGCAGATAAAGGCTACCAAGTGTTTGCCACGATGCGTGGCCCAGAAGGCAAGAACGCTGCAGTTAAGGCTGAATTGGAAGCGTATAGCGATTCCATCCAAGTAGTCGATATGGATGTTACCAATGACGAATCGGTCAAAACAGCCATTGCAAGCGTACTAGATAAAGCGGGCAAAATTGATGTTTTGCTAAACAATGCTGGTGTAATGTACCTTGGCATTACAGAAGCATTTAGCATTGCCCAAGCTCGCGAGCAGATGGAAACCAACTACTATGGCGCTATGCGTACTATTCAGGCAGTTTTGCCTGCGATGCGTGAAGCCAAGTCAGGCCTGATCATCAACACCTCATCCATGGTTGGCCAAATTTCAGCGCCATATTTTTCTACCTACGCCGCAACTAAACACGCTTTGGAAGGCTACCTCCAGGGGTTACGCTACGAAGTGGCACCATTCGGCATCGATATCGCCATCGTACAACCTGGCCCATTCCCTACAGGTCTAAGTGCAGCAGGACAACAACCGTCACGCACAGACATACTGGACAGCTACGGTGAATTAGCAGATATTCCTGCTGCTATGTTCGAAGAATTCGGTAAATTTATGCAGAGCGATCAAGCACCTGATCCACAAATGGTCGTAGATGCCTATTTAGCGCTAGCCGATATGCCTAAAGGCAAACGCCCAACACGCACAGCGGTTGGCTTAGTTTGGGGGGTTGATGAAATTAACGCGGCTAAACAACCCATTCAAGACCGTGTGTTGAAAGAAATGCAACTAGACAACGTTTTAGGTGGTGCTGACGCGTAATTTTCGGTCACAGGGGCAGACTATCTTTTGCCCCTGTGACCTGCTCCCCGTTGATTAACATCACGCGGTGTTAGTAGTATCTTACGAACTTCCGTTTGTGGTGGTGCACGCATCGGGATTGCGCGCATTATGATTACCTAACTTTGAACTCATCAGCGATTTTGGTGTTGGCTATGACGGTATTGATGTTGCCGCGGCAAGAGAGCGTCAGATCGCTGTGACCCATACCCCGGCGTATTGACGGATGACGTTGCAGATCTGTCCATGGGGTTGATACTGGCAACGTCACGCCAGTTCCCCGGAGCACAACGTTTTATCGAACAGGGTGCATGGCAGAAGGGCGGTTATACGTGGACCCGCAAAGTCTCAGGGGCGCGGTTAGGCATTATTGGCATGGGGCGTATTGGGCGTGCTATCGCCAAACGCGCGGTTGCATTTAACATGTCGATCGCTATACGGATCGCGCCGCACTTGCCGACATGGACTACACCTTCCATGCAACATTGCTATCGCTGGCCGGGGCGCGTGATTTTCTGGTGGGCTGTACCAACGGTGGTGCAGAAACCCGCAGCCTCGTTAACCGAGATGTATTTAATGCCTTGGGCGCAGAAGGCATTCTGATCAATATTTCCCGTGGATCGATAGTAGATGAGCGCGGGCGCTAGTTGAAGTCATCGGAGAGGGGGCTCTCGGGGAGCCGGTCTGGATGTTTTCACCGACGAAGCGCTAGTCCCGCAAGCATTGTTACACCGGGCAAATGTGGTTGTCACGCCGCATATGGCCAGCGCTACCTGGGCGACGCGCAAAGAGATGTTGCGTCTGGTGCTGGAAAATGTCAGCACCTATTTTGCTGGCGAGCCGTTGTTGACACCTATTCCGTAGTAACCGAGTGAAAACGGATTCTGCATTTAAATCAGAGCGTGGCGTTAAGTCGCGCTTATTTATTGTCAGCGTTAAGCCACCTCCCCGGGAGGTGGTGATTGTCCCGGTGAGGTCATTTACAGGGTTTTCCGGATGGTTTTAAGTTGCGGATTTTTGCGTCGTTAAGAGATATTTGGGGGGAACTCTGTCATCGAACCCACCTGACCCCAAATCTGACCACCAATTTTTCCCGATGCGGAGGGAAAACTGAAAATGCATCGGGAAGACTTTTCACACTAACTTGTTGAATCTAAATCGTATAAAGATTCGTGAAGATGCATGAAAACATAAATTTGGCTCCTCTGACTGAACCTGAATCCATGCACTAACCAATTGTTGAATAAATAATTTTATATATTAGCCAAATGAGACAGGACTCAATTCTGGACTTATTCAAATAGAGCGGCAAGAGATTTTCATTTTCATGATTATCCCTCACTTTCAGCCATCGACATTGGTCGCGGTGCGCAGGTTCCGGTCAGTGTCCCGGACGCGATGTATAAATTAAAGAAATCTAGCTGCGGATAGCCGAAAGAGGGGGACTCTTGGTAACCCTGTAAATAATATCGTCTGTTTATTTAAGGATTATGTGTATGTCTATTTTTTTTCATCTCGTTTTATAATTCTGCTCCACTCAGAACTGAAATGCCGGTATTTGACTCTATCCCAAAGTCCTGTTTCATTCAAAAATAGAATTTTGGCACCTAACTCAATGGTAGGCTATAACCTCAGGTTATAGCCTACCGCCAAACAAGCATTACCCCCGCTGCCCATTTAATGAAATATTTCTCTTAATTCTTCATTTGCAACCTGCACGCTAACACGAGAACTATCATGGCGATCCCACAACCTTATCTGTTATTTCTTGGCGATGTAACCGATCCGCTGGCGGCGAAAACGGCACGCGGCATTCACGTTTGGCGTCCCGAACAGTGCGTCGGCCAAAACCGCCTGCCCAGCTGTACTGTTTCCCTCGGGCTGGAAGACCTGGATATTGACACCGCTGTGACCCGTGGTGCAAAAACTCTGGTACTGGGCACAGCTAACGCGGGCGGATTTCTGCCGGGGCATTGGCTGGATCGGGTGCGCAGCGCGATCAAGGCCGGAATGAATGTGGCTAGTGGCCTGCACCAGCGTCTGACGGACATTCCTGAACTGGCTGCCCTGGCCGCTGAGTTCCAGGTTGAACTGTTTGATATTCGGCATATGCGTCCGGCGCTGCCGGTGGGTAACGGCAAGTGGCGCAGTGGCAAGCGGGTTCTGACGGTGGGAACCGATTGCTCCGTGGGGAAAATGTATACTTCCCTGGCGCTCGAGGCCGCCATGCGTAAACTGGGCATGAAGACGGATTTCCGAGCCACCGGCCAGACCGGGATTCTGGTCGCCGGCGAGGGTATCGCGATAGATGCCGTGATCGCCGATTTTATCGCGGGCGCGGCTGAAGCGCTTTCACCTGCCAACGAGCATGACCATTGGGATATTATCGAAGGACAGGGATCGCTCTATCATCCATCCTATGCTGGCGTTAGCCTGGGATTGTTGCATGGCGCGCAGCCACACTGGCTGGTGATGTGCCATGAACTGGGCCGCCAACATACCCGCCATTTACCGCACCATCCGCTGGTAAGTCTGGAAGATTGTGTCCAGGCCAATCTACAGGCTTCCCGTGTTACAAGTGCGGATGTGCAACTGGCTGGCTTTGCCATTAACACCAGTAACGTCAGCGAAGAGGAGGCACGGGAATACTGCCGGCAGGTTGCCAAACAATTCGGCGTGCCGGCAACCGATCCAGTGCGCTTCGGTATTGACGCCATAGCGATCTTGCTAAACGAGCGCGGCTAATGCGCCCCCCGAGTCAATGGTGACGGCCGAAACCCTCAGTCTTGACGATCTGATCAACATCAAACTGGATAAATGCGGCGGCCTGACGGCGGCGCTATCCATGGTGACAGAAGCTAAACGTCAGGGCATGCGTCTGATGGTGGGCTGCATGCCGGGCTCATCACTGGCAATGGAAGCCGCAATGCCGGTGGCGCTATCCGCCGAACATGTGGTTCTGGATGGCCCAATCTGGCTGGTGACCGACAGCTCCCCTTATCTGGACTATAACCGTGGCCGCATCTGGCTGTAATCGGGCAACGCGGAGTGACGATGACGGAAAACACACTCACTGACTCGCTGGTGGTGACTAAAATTGAAACGCGTCCGGTATTGACCGTGAAGGATCTAAGCGTGAGTTTTAGCGGGCGCTCGGGCCGCCAGTCGGCGCTCAACGGCGTGTCCTTTACGGTGAACAAAGGCGAGGTGGTGGCGGTCGTCGGTGAGAGCGGCTCGGGTAAATCGGTCACCTCGCTGGCGGTGATGGGATTGTTGTCTGCGTCGGCGCGCATTGAACGCGGCGATATTGTGTTTACCGATCGCGCCGGGCGGCAACATGCCCTGGCAGGCATGAAGGCCGAGGCCAGACGTAAGCTGCGTGGCCGCGAAATGGCGATGATTTTCCAGGAGCCGATGTCGTCGCTCAATCCGGTGCTGAAAGTGGCGGATCAACTGACCGAGGCGCTGCTGGACCACGGACTGTGCGATGCTGCGGCGGCCAGGCTGAAGGCGCGGGAACTGCTGCAAAAGGTGAGTATTGCCGATGTGGAGCGGGTGATGGAAAGCTACCCGAGCTCGCTGTCCGGCGGCATGCGCCAGCGGGTGATGATTGCCCAGGCGCTGGCCTGCGATCCGCAGTTGCTGATTGCCGATGAGCCGACCACGGCGCTGGACGTCACTGTGCAGGCGCGGATTTTACAGATCCTGCGCGACCTGCAGCGGCAAAGCGATATGGCGGTGCTGTTTATCACCCACGATATGGGTGTGGTGGCGGAAATCGCCGACCGGGTCGTGGTGATGTACCGGGGCGAAGTGGTGGAGCAAGGCCCGGTAGGCGATATTTTTTCGGCGCCGCAACATCCTTATACCCGCGCCCTGCTGGCGGCGGTGCCGAAACTAGGGGACATGCGCGAGCACGCTTGGCCCAGGCCCTTTCCCCTGGTCAATCAGCCGGTCGACGGAGGTGACCATAAAACCGCGCGCTATGGCGGCCCGCCGCTACTGGATGTGCGCGGCTTGCGCGTCTACTTCCCGGTGCGCAGCGGCATTTTTTCCACGCTCACCCACCAGGTCCATGCGCTGGAACAGATCGATTTCAGCCTGTGGCCGGGCGAAACCCTGGCCATTGTGGGGGAGAGCGGTTGCGGCAAATCCACCACCGGCCGTGCCCTGCTGCGCCTGACCGACAGCGAGTCGGAGAGCATCCATTTCCAGGGCGAGGAAATCACCCTGTTATCGAGGAGTGCCTTCCAACAGTTGCGCCGCGAGATGCAGATGGTTTTCCAGGATCCCTACGCCTCGTTAAATCCCCGACTTACGGTGGGGTTCACCATCGCCGAGCCGATGCTGCTGCACGGACTGGCCGGGTCGCTGCGGGAGGCTACGCCACGGGTGCGGGAACTGTTGTTAAGCGTGGGGCTGCTGCCCGAACACGCCGCGCGTTACCCCCATGAGTTTTCCGGCGGTCAACGACAACGTATCGCCATTGCCCGCGCCATGGCGCTGAAGCCCAGAGTGATTATCGCCGACGAGGCGGTGTCCGCGCTGGATGTTTCGATCCAGGCGCAGGTGATCAACCTGATGATGGAGTTGCAGCGCAAAACCGGCGTGGCGTGGATTTTTATCTCGCATGATATGGCGGTGGTAGAGCGTATAGCCAATCGGGTCGCCGTGATGTACCTCGGGCGGATCGTTGAGATTGGGCCACGCCAGGCGATATTTAATTCACCCCAGCACCCTTATACCCGCCGTTTGTTGTCTTCGGTGCCGATAGCCGATCCCGCCCTGCGCGGTGAGCGTCGGCTGGATGACAGTGAAATGCCGTCGTCATTGAAAAAAAACGGCGTGAAGGTGCCGAAAACGCGCTATCGCCAGGCCGGCCCGCATCATTGGGTGGCCGAGGATGTGGATCAGCCGCGATAAGCCCGGCGGTATAAATAACGATGCAACGGTTTTTCGTGCCTGTTTTTTTATTAATCAACCTTTTCTGGAGAGATGTCATGAAGCCTTTATTTTGTCGATCGATCCTCGCCCTCGGGCTGTCAATGGGTTTGGCCCTGGGCGCGGGGGCGCAGGAACTGCATATTTCCATGTACGCCGATATTACCGGACTGGATCCGCACGATACTACCGATACGCTGAGCTATTCGATCCAGAGCGGTATTTTTGAGCGCCTGTTCCAGTTCGACAGTCAGATGAAAATCGTGCCGCAGCTGGCGATCTCCTATACCAGCAACGCGACCGCCACCGAGTTCGAGGTGACGTTGCGCCAGGGCGTGGCCTTCCAGGACGGCACGCCGTTTGACGCGCAGGCGGTAAAGGCCAACCTCGAGCGGCTGGCGGACCAAACCCAGGGGTTAAAGCGCAACAGCCTGTTCAAAGTGATCAAAACCGTCACTGTGCTGGCACCCGATCGGGTTAAGTTTGAGCTTAACGAGCCGTTCGGCGCCTTTATCAATACGCTGGCCCATCCTTCGGCGGTGATGCACAGCCCGCAATCCCTTAAGGCGTATCCGCAAGAGGCCCAGTTGCGGCTGCATCCGGTGGGCACCGGGCCGTTCACCTTCGCCGAATGGCAGCAGGGCAAAGATGTCAAGCTAGTGAAATATGACCATTATTGGCGACCAGGTTGGCCAAAAGTAGACGGCATTACTTTCTATCCCACGCCGGAAGACTCCACCCAGGTGGCTAAGCTGAAGGCCGGAGAGGTGGACGCGGTCTACCCGTTGCCGTCTGATCTGGTGGAGACGGTAAAGAACGATGCCAAGCTGGATATCCAGCGCGACGCCGGTATTTATCTTTATTACCTGGCGCTCAATACCCAGCACAAGTCGTTGCAGGATATCCGCGTGCGCCAGGCGATCAATTACGCCATCAACCGCGATATCTGGCTGAAAGTGGGTTTTGCCGGCATGGGCACCCCGGCAGACTCCGCTATGTCGCCGAATGTGCAGTTCCACCAGAAGCAGACCGTGCCGGATTATGCCTATAATCCCGAAAAAGCCCGGGCATTGCTGAAAGAGGCCGGTTATGACCAGAGCCAGACGCTGCAGCTGTGGGTCTCCAATAAGACCAGTGCGGTGCGTAGCGCGCAGTTCCTGAAACAACAGCTCGGCGCGGTGGGGATCCTGGTGAAGGTGGTGCCGATGGACTCGGGCACTCGTAATGATAAGTTATGGGGCGTCACCGATCCGAAAAAAGCCGAATTTGATCTCTATTACGGCGGCTGGTCGCCTTCCACCGGCGATGCTGACTGGGCGTTGCGTCCGCTGTTTGCCACCGAGTCCTGGGTGCCGACCGCCTATAACGTTTCTTATTACAGCAACCCCGCCGTGGATGCCGCCATCATGGCCGGCCTGAAAACCGCCGATCCGGCCCAGCGCGCCACCGCTTACGCCGACGCGCAGAAGCTGATCTGGCAGGATGCGCCGATCGCGTTTCTCGGTTCGCCGGACAATCTTGTGGGCAAAAAGAAAAACCTGTCCGGTGTCTATATGCTGGCCGATGGTTCGCTGGTCTTTGACCAGGCGGAATTCAAGTAAGCCGGTGGAGGCGCCATGCTGACCTATTTTGCCCGACGTATGCTGGAAATGATTCCGGTGCTATTGGCGATCTCCTTGTTGGTTTTTGGTTTTATCAAGCTGCTGCCGGGCGATCCGGCGCGCATCTATGCCGGCGATGACGCGTCCCAGGAGGCGGTGGCGGCGGCCCGAGTTCATCTGGGCCTCAACGATCCGCTGCCCCAGCAATACCTGCATTGGCTGGCGGGCGCGTTCAAGGGGGATCTGGGCACGACGTATCGCACCCAGCAGCCGGTAAGCCGGGTGATTTCCGCCGCTTTTATGCCCACGCTATGGCTGGCGCTGGCCGGTTTTGTCTGGTCGGTGGGGCTGGGATTGCTGATAGGCGTGGTTTCAGCGCTTAAGCGGGGGAAATGGCAAGATTGGGCGCTGATGAGCATGGCGGTCGGGGGTATTTCCATGCCCACGTTCTGGCTGGGTTTGCTGCTGATCCAGTTTGTCGCCATGCCGTTCGGGATTTTTTCCGTCAGCGGGTTTAACAAACCCGCCGACATCATCCTGCCGGCGCTGACCCTGGGCGCCTCGGTGGCGGCGGTGATGGCGCGCTTTACCCGCTCCGCGTTCCTGGAGGTCGCCCAGGAGGATTATGTGCGCACCGCCCGGTCAAAGGGACTGCGCAACCGGCTGGTAACCTGGAAACACGTGATGCGCAACGCCCTGATCCCGGTGATTACCATGCTTGGGCTACAGTTTGGCTTTTTGCTCGGCGGGTCGATTATCGTCGAAAGCGTTTTCAGCTGGCCGGGGCTCGGCTGGCTGCTGATTGAGTCGATCAAGACCCAGGACCAGCCGGTGATCCAGGCGCTGGTTATGCTGTTTGTAGTTGAATTTATCCTGATTAACCTGCTGGTGGACCTGCTGTACGCCGTGGTCAATCCGGCGATTCGCTTACGCTAGGAGCTAGCATGAACCTCTCTTCCGACCCGGCAGCCGCCTCAAGCGCGGCCAACGGCGCCATCCGATCGCCCTGGCATGATTTTATCCAGACGTTCCTGGCCAATCCGGTCGCGCTGGTGTCCGGCGGCATTATCCTGCTGCTGGTCATGGTGGCGGTTTTTGCGCCCTGGCTGGCGCCCTGGGATCCGATGACGCCGGACTGGATGGCGCTGTCCGCGCCGCCTTCCGCCGCCCACTGGATGGGTACCGACGATCTTGGCCGCGATGTCATGAGCCTGATTATCTACGGCGCGCGCATCTCGTTGTATATCGGCGTATTGTCGGTAACCCTGGGCATGATGGCGGGTGTGGCGCTGGGGCTGCTGGCGGGCTATTACGGCCGCTGGGTGGATATGCTCATCATGCGGGGATCCGACGTATTGTTCGCCTTTCCCGGCATGCTGCTGGCCATTGCGGTGGTGGCAATCCTGGGCCCGGGGCTGAATAACGTCATTATCGCCGTTGCGGTGTTCAGTGTGCCGGTGTTCGCCCGCATCGTCCGTGCCTCCACGCTGGCGTTAAAACAGACCGCCTATGTGGAGGCGGTGCGCTGTGCCGGCGCGCCGGACCGCATTGTGCTGCTGCGCCATATCCTGCCGGGAACGCTGTCGAACGTGATTGTCTATTTCACCATGCGTATAGGCACCAGTATATTGACCGCCGCCGGCCTGAGCTTTATCGGACTGGGGCCAGAGCCGGACGTGCCCGAGTGGGGGAATATCCTGGCGATGAGCCGTAATATGATGATGGCCGGCTTATGGCACGTCAGCGTATTCCCGGGACTGGCGATTTTTGTCACGGTGCTGGCGTTTAACCTGCTGGGCGACGCGCTGCGCGATACCCTGGACCCGAAACTGAAAACCTGAGGAACGACCATGGACTCCTGGCAACTGGCCCAGATGCATCTGCTGCTGCGCCGCTGGCGGACCGAACGGCGGCTGGCGACGCCGCGCTTCGCCTGCGGCCCGGGCAATAGCCTCAGCGATGTGCCCGGGGTGAGCGTGGGCCACAGCACGTTGGCACGGGGCGCCATCCAAACCGGCGTGACGGCGATTATCCCTCCGGGCGACAATTTATTTGCCCGGCCGCTGCCCTGCGGCGCGGCGGTGCTCAACGGTTTCGCCAAGCCGGCCGGATTGGTGCAGATAGCAGAACTGGGCGAGCTGCAAACTCCCATTCTGCTCGGCAATACGCTGGCGGTCGGGACGCTGTTTACCGCGCTGGCGCGCGACGCCATCGGCCGTAATCCGGAGCTGGGCCGCGCCTTGCCCACCGTCAATCCACTGGTGCTGGAGTGTAACGACGGCTGGCTGAATGATATTCAGGCGCTGGCGGTGACAGAGGAGATGGCGCGCGAGGCGCTGGCGGGCGCCGGTCCGGCGTTTGCCCGCGGCAGCGTCGGCGCGGGGCGCGGGATGAGCTGTTTTGGCCTGAAAGGGGGCATCGGCACCGCATCACGCCCCATTCCGGCGCTGAACGCCACTCTGGGGGTGCTGGTGCTGGCGAATTTTGGCGCGCTTGCCGCCCTGACGCTGGACGGGGTGCGCGTCGGCGAGGCCGTTGAACCCCTGCTGCCGGACCTGGCGCCGCAGGACGACGCAGGCTCCATCATTATTATCATGGCCACCGATGCGGCGCTGGATGCCCGGCAACTGGGGCGCATCGCCAAACGGGCCGGGGCCGGCCTGGGGCGCCTGGGCAGCTATTGGGGGCATGGCTCAGGGGATATCGCCGTGGCCTTTTCCACCCAGCGCCGGCCTGAACCTCCGCCGGACGCGGCGCTCGAGCCGCTGCTGGCCGCGGCGGCGGACGCGACCGAGCACGCGGTGCTGGATGCGTTGCTAAGCGCCGACGCGGTAAGCGGTTTTCGCGGGCATTTTCGCCCGTCACTTTGCCAGGTGCTGGATCGGCTGGCACAGGCTTTACCCGATTGAGGACGTGATAATGAAGGTATTTATTTCAGCGGATATCGAAGGCATCGCCGGGGTCATGCGTCCGGAACAGTGTAGCCCGGGCACGGCGGAATATCAGCTGGCGCGGGGCCTGATGGAGCAGGAAGTAAACGCGGCCATCGACGGGGCGTTCGCCGGCGGAGCCACCGAGGTGGTCGTGGCGGACAGCCACGCGGCGATGACCAACCTGCGGGCCGGCAATATCGACGGCCGGGCGCGGCTGGTGCAGGGAAAACCGCGCGGGCTGTCGATGGTCGAAGGGCTGGAGCGGCAGAGCTTCGACGGCATGATGTTTATCGGTTATCACAGCGCCGCCGGCGAGTTCGGCGTGCTGGCACACACCATCAACGGCCGGGCCTTTTATCGGGTAAAAATCAATGGCGAAGTCATGGGCGAGTGCGATATCTACGCCGCCGCCGGCGCCGAATACCACGCTCCGCTGTGGCTGGTCAGCGGCGACGATAGGTTGCAGGGCTGGGTAGAGCGTTATTATCCCGACGCGGACTATGTGTGCGTGAAACGGGCTATTTCCCAAAATGCGGCGGAATCCTTAAGTCCCGCGGCCGCTTGCAGCGCCATCCGTGAACAGGCGGCGCAGACGGTCGGTCGCGCGGGAAACCACTGCACGTCGCGTATCCAACCGCCATATCGGCTGGAACTGATGACGGCGCGGCCGGTGCTGGCCGATCTGTTCTGCCTGATCCCGGGCGTTGAGCGCCAGGATGCGGTGACAGTCGGTTACTCTAGCCAGACCGTGGCCGATATCATCAGTTTACTGAGCGCGTTTTCCTATCTGGCGACCACGCAGAGCTGAGGATAGACGGCCCGGGCGGGGCTGTGTGCCGGCGTCTCGTCGTGTTATTAGCCCGTTGCGTTGATTATCCGGAACCTGGTGTGGCGCGCGACTACCACGCCCGCGCATCGTTTGGTCGCCGCCGTCGATTGACCATGGAAAGTGTTGGCGCGCCAGTACGGTACTGGCATTTTATTCCGCCATCCGCAACAAGCTGGCTTGAAAATTGCACATGTTAACGGAGATTCCGCCACATGGAGCATAAGCCTGATGCGTTTACGTCATATCGAAGTTTTTCAGGCGATTGTGCAGGCCGGCACAATCAGCGGCGCCGCCCGGCTGCTTAATGTGTCGCAGCCCAATATCAGCCGGGTGCTCGGCCATGCCGAACAGCAACTGGGTTTTTCCCTGTTCGAGCGGCGCGCCCAGGGCATGGTGACCACTGCCGAGGGATGTCGCTTGCTGCCCGAGGTGCAGGCGCTGTACAGTCAACTGCAATCAATTAGCGCCCTGACCGAGCAGATGCGCAAAGGGGAAGGGCAGTTGGTGCGCCTTGGCGCGGCGCATGCGTTTGGCCAGATGGTGGTGGCGCCGGCCATGGTAGTGTTTCACCAACAGTCGGCGCAGGTCAACGTCGAGCTGGTCACGGAGCATTTCAGCACGCTATGCCGGGATATCCTGGAAAACAGGCTGGATTTTGCCCTGGTCTTCGCCCAGCAGGTGCCCGGTGAACTGCTGGCCGAGCCGCTGTTCCAATCATCCATGGTGGCGCTGCTGCCCAGGGACAGCCGGGTAGAAGGCCCGGTCTCCCTCACCTGGCTGTATGAAAACAACCTGCTGATGATGCAAAGCCAGGATCCCCTGGGGCAGGTACTGCACCGGGCCCTGCGACAGCAGGCTCTCAAGCCCGTGGGATCGCTGTATATTAAGACCTATTCGGTGATTGCGGATATGGTGCTGGCGGGCGGCGGCGTGGGGGTGGTCGATTTGTTTACCGCCCGCCGCTACGCCGATCAACTGAAGATTTTGCCCATCGCCGAACCACTGCCTTTTGAAGTCATGCTGATAAGTCGCCGCGACCATGCCCAGTCAAGGGCGGGGGCGCGGCTCAAGCAGGTGATCAGGAATAAGCTGGGGCAGATCGCCCGCGAGAGTGAAGCGCGGTTTATGATCCCGGCGATGGCGGATGCAGGCTGTGTAGCTGATTACTCTGCCGGCGACGCTTGAGCGCCAGCTCCACCAGGGGGGTAAAGAGCTGCTCGTAACTCAGGCCCTATTGTCGTTGAAACGTTAATATCCTGCTGCGATTATCCTGTACTTGCAGGAAATTATCGTTAAACACTAGAACAAATTTCCTGCACCCTGCGCCGTCCCCGGCGCTGGCCAGCAGTCGTCCGCCGCCCAGCGGTGTCAACGCGGCCTGGAGTGCCGCCGGACCGATGCCCATCTCCAGCCTATCGCCCATAATCACCAGCTCGCTGCGATAGTGTTTATGACGCCAGGCCCCCTGCGCCTGTTGCAGGCAGTCGTCCGGCGCAACCGGGTACAATACACGCGGGACGAGCCCAATCTCGCCGCGGATCGCCGCGCCGTCCTGGAACAGGCGCATCGGCAGGTGGGCAGTCAGCGAACGGGCCACGCCCGGTTCCCCGCTGGGGTACAGCGTTTGGTCCGCATTCATCCATATGACACTGTCATTTTTTACTTCCAGCCAATCGCCGCCGGTCAAAGCCGCGTACAGGCCGGGGCGCAGATCGTGGCCCGGCGCGGGCAGGGGCTGGCCATAGAGCGCCGACATCACCGCCAGCGCGGTGGGGTAACTGGCCGCGTCGTCGCGGTTGGCCAGCATCGCCATGCCGGTTTTGTCCGCGCGATCGAGCAAAAAATAGCTTTTGTAGCCGAGATGGGAGCCGCCGTGGCCCACCCAATCACGGTCGCCGACCCGGCTGTGGGCGATGCCGAGGCCATAGTCGGTCTGCCTGCCGTCCGCCAGGAAACGCGGGGCGCAGAGCCGGTCCAGCACGCCACGGCCCGGGCCGCTATCGGCCAGCAGCGACTGTAGCCAGACGGTGAGGTGGCGTGCGCTGCCCATGACGCTGCCGGCGGCGGAGAGATGTAATCCGGCGCCGGCCAGTTGCCAGCCCTGTGCGCCGCGCCAATAGCCGGGCGCCAGCCCGGGCACGATATCAAACCAGGTTTCCGGCGCCCGCAGGGCAATATCCAGCGGTTGGCTAATATGGCGTTGCAATAGATCGTTAAAGCCGATGCCCTGGGTTCTCAGCGCTTCCTCCACCAGGCGGTAGCCGGTATTGGTGTAGGATATTTCGCTGCCGGCCGGGTAGTTGAGTGTGGCGAGCCCGGCGAGAAAATCCAGCGCCTGCGCCGCGCTGAACGGCTGGAAGGCCGAGATGCCCAGCAGCGACAGCGTCTCGCGCACATCGGGCAAACCGGAGGTCATGTCCAGCGCCTGGCCGACCGTCACCCGTCGCTGCGCACCAGTCAGTTGAGGCAGATGGCGCGCCAGCGCATCGTCCAGGGACGGCAGCGTTCCCGAATTGCCGGTGACCAGCGCGGCGAACAAATGTTTGCTCACCGAGGCGAAGTGCGTCACGCTGTCGAGGCTGAACGGCTCCCCGCGCGCCAGATCCGCCAGGCCGCCGCAGGCCACCGATTGGATGCGTTCGCTGTCGAACAGTACGATGGTGCCGCCCGGTTCGCCCGGCCGCGCCCATTGCGCCGCGATGGCCGCCGCCGCCTCGCCGGCGCGTTGCCAATCCGGCCGCGCTGTTTGCCCGCTCATAGCGGCTCCTCCAGGTTCATGCTTAACGTAAAGAGTTCGGCGGTATGCGGATGACGGATACGACCGGCGCGCAAATCATCGGCGCTGAGCTGTTCCACCATCTCGCCGTTTTGCATTACGCCGATCTGCTGGCACAGGTGTGTGACCACCGCCAGGTTATGGCTGACCATGATAAAGGTCAGATGGCGGCGCGCGCGCAGATCGGTCAGCAGGTTAAGGATTTCCGCCTGTACCGACACATCCAGCGCAGAGGTCGGCTCATCAAGCAGCAGCACGTCCGGCTCGGCAATCAGCGCGCGGGCGATTGCCACCCGCTGGCGCTGGCCGCCGGACAGCTGATGGGGAAAACGAAAGCGTACCGCCGGCGACAGGCCGACCTCCGCCAGCGCCTGGGCGATGCGTTGTTCGGCCCGGTCGAAGGCATGCACCAGCAGTGGTTCGTGCAGGATGCGATCGACGGTCTGGCGCGGATGCAGCGACCCGTACGGATCCTGGAACACCATCTGCACCTGGCGGAAGAATCGGCGATCCCGCCTGGGCGTCAGCGCCTCGCCGCCGAAAGACATGCCGCCGGACCAGTGCGGGTTCAGCCCGGCCAGCGCGCGCAGTATGGTGGATTTGCCCGATCCGCTTTCACCGACAATGCCAAAGCTGGCGCCGTCGGCCACGGTAAAGGAGACCCCCTTCACCACGTCGGTATCCCCGAAGGCAATGCGTAACTTATCCAAAACAATCATTATTGGTTCCAGGCGGCGTCGCGCGTCATCACCGGCAGGCGCGTGCGGGGATGGCGCAGGGACGGCAGGCATTCCAGCAGGCCGCGCGTATAGGGATGGACCGCCCGCGTCAAATCGCCGGCCGCCAGGGTTTCGACGATACGTCCGGCGTACATGACCGCCACCCGATGGCAAAAATGCGACACCAGCGGCAAATCATGGCTGATCAGGATCAGCCCCATGCCGCGATCCGAGACCAGCATATCAATCAGCCGCAGAATTTCGGCCTGCACCGTGGCGTCCAGCGCGCTGGTCGGCTCGTCGGCAATCAGCAGCTCCGGGTCGGGCGCCAGCATCATGGCAATCATCGCCCGCTGGCCCATGCCGCCCGATACCTCGTGCGGATAACGTTTCGCCACCCGCTCCGGGTCGCGGATCTGCACTTGCTCAAGCAGCCGGATGGCCGCCGTCATGGCCTGCCGCCTGCCGCCACCCTTATGGGCGCGCCAGGATTCGGCCACCTGCTGGCCGATGGTCATCACCGGATTGAGTGAATATTTGGGATCCTGCAGAATAAAGCCGACCCGCTTGCCGCGCACTTTGCGCATGGTTTTTTCGTCGGCGCCGCGCAGGTCGATGCCGTCGAACATCAGCTTATCGGCCTGGCAGCGCGCGTTGCCGGGCAATAGCTGCATCAGGCTGCGCGCGGTGAGCGATTTGCCGGACCCGCTTTCACCGACGATGGCGAACTTTTCCTTGTCCATGGCAAAGGAGACGCCGCGCACCGCCTCGACCGCGCCGCCACGCTGCGCAAAAGCGATGCGCAAATTTTCTATTTCAACCAGCATTCAGCGCTCCTTGGGGTCGAGGACGTCACGCAGACCGTCGCCGAGAAAATTAAACGCCAGCGAGGTGATAAAAATGGCCACGCATGGCATCAGCGGTACCCACCATTCACTGAACAGAAAACGCCGAGCGGTGGCGATCATGGTGCCCCATTCCGGCGACGGCGGCTGCGCGCCCATGCCCAAAAATCCCAGGCTGGCGGCGGTAATGATAATCGCGCTCATATCCAGCGTGATGCGCACGATAAGACTGGGAATACACAACGGCATTACATGGTGCAGAATAATGCGCAGCGGCGTCGCGCCGGTCAAACGACAGGCGGCGATAAAATCGCTGTGACGGAACTGCATCGTTTCCGCCCGTGCCAGCCGCGCATAGGGCGGCCAGGCGGTCAGCGCGATCGCCAGCACCGCGCTTTCGATGCCGGGTTTCAGCGCGGCGACAAACGCCAGCGCCAGGATCAGGCGCGGGAACGCCAGGAAAATATCGGTCACCCGCATCAGTACCTTATCCAGCCAGCCGCCGACGTAGCCGGCAATACAGCCGATAAACAGGCCGAGCGGGGCGATCAACGCCACCACCGCGCAGACCATGCCGAGCGTGGTGCGCCCGCCGAACAGGATACGGGTATAGATATCACGTCCCAGCTCGTCGGTGCCCAGCCAGTGGTCGGCCGAGGGGCGCGCCAGGCGGTTGGCCAAATCCTGGAAACCGGCGTTATAGGGCGTTAGCCACGGGGCGGCCAGGGAGAGCGTCATGACCGCCATAATGATCAGCAGCCCGGTCAGCGCCATCGGATTGGCGCACAGTCCCAGCCACATGCGGTAACGACGGCTCCAAACCGCCTGGCGGCGGGTGGCGGGGGTTTCGTCGAGCAGCCAGGCTCGTGCGGCGGACAGTGTCATTTTACGCGGGGATCCCAAAGTCGGTAAAGAATATCAGCCAGCAGGTTGAGCACCACATAGACGCAACCGACGATAAGCGTGGCGCCGATCACCGGGTTCATATCAGCGTTCATCAACGAGGTGGTGAGATACTGCCCCAGGCCGGGCCAGGCGAAGACGTTTTCGGTAATCACCGCGCCTTCCAGCAGACCGGCATAGGTTAGCGCCAGCACGGTAATCAACTGCACCACCACGGTGGGAAAGGCGTGGCGCCAGATAACCCTGGCCGACGACAAGCCCTTGGCGCGCGCGGTAATCACAAATTCACCGCCGAGCGCGTTAAGCATAAAGGTACGGGTCATACGGGTAATGTAGGCCATGCTGAAGTAGGCCATAATCAACACCGGCTGCACCATATGCGCCAGCGCGTCGCGGAAGGCGTCGTAATCGCCAGCCAGCAGCGAATCGACGGTCAGCAGCCCGGTCACCTGCGGCACCATATCCTGGAAAATAATATCCTGCCGCCCCGGACCGGGCGCGATACCCAGCACAGCGTAAAAGATAAGCAGGCTCAGCAGCGCCAGCACGAACACCGGCAGCGAATGACCGGCCAGGCAGATCACGCGGATCACCTGATCGATCCATTTTCCCTGCCGCACCGCCGCCCAAACGCCGAGCGGGATGCCGAGCAGCGCCGCGACCATCACCGCCGCGGTAGCCAACTCCAGCGTCGCCGGGAAAAAGCGCGCGATGTCGGTCAGCACCGGATTGGACGTCAGCACCGAACGGCCAAAATCCCCATGCAGCAACTGGTTAAGATAATGGCCGAACTGATACCAGATCGGCTGGTCCAGCCCCATTTCCTGCCGCACCCTTTCCACCACCGCCTGCGGGGCGTTATCGCCCACCGCCGCCAGCACCGGGTCGGTGGGCATTACGCGACCGATAAAAAAGGTCAGCAGCGCCAGCCCGAATAGCGTGAGCAACAGGCTGCCGAGGGTGTTCACCATACGTTTTAACGCCAGCATCAGGTTTTTTGTACCTTCTCGTACGGGCTGTCGAGCAGCACGCTTATCTGCACCCCGCTGATATTTTTACGGCAGGCGGCGGTGATCGACTCCTGCAGCAGTTCGGTAAACGGGCTGTTTTCGCGGTGTTCGCGCTGCAACTGCTCATAAAGCGCAATACGCTTCTGGCCGTCGGTTTCGTGCAGCGCCTGCACGGTCAGTTCGTTAAAGCGCGGATTGGACCACGAGCAGCGCCAGGCCAGGGTGCGGTTGCGCGCGCCGTCGCCGTTGTCGGTATTGACGCAGAAGGCTTCGGTATTGGAATTGGGATCGAAATAATCCGCGCCCCAGATCGTCAGGGCCAACTGCTGCTGGCGGGCGCGCATCTTGGTCAGCACCTGGCGATTTTCCGCCGCAATCAGCTCCACCCTGATGCCGATGGCGCCGAGCTGGGTCTGTATCGCCTGGGCAATATCCGGGCCCGGCTGCGGCGAGTAATGATCGAGGGTAATGTCAAAACCCCCGGCCAGGCCGGCGTCGGCCATTAACGCCTTGGCCTTGGCGACATCCTGGTGGAACGGAGTGTCGTTCAGCGCCGCCGGGAAACCCTTGGGCAGGAAGCTTTGGTGCACCTCATGGGTCAGGGGCACGATGTTTTTCTGGATGCCGTCATAATCCAGCGCCCATTTGATCGCCTGCCAGACCTGGGGTTTGGACAGGTGTTCGTGGGCGGTATTACAGGATAAATGCATGATGCGCGATACCGGCTCGCGCACCAGGTGGAAATTACCATCCTGCGACAGCGGCCGCAGCTGCTCGGTGGTCAGGTTGCGCGCAATGTCCACATCGCCCTTTTGCAGCATCAGCAACTGGGAGGAGGGATCGATGATATGCCGCAGGATGATGCGTTTGATCTTGCCGGCTAGCGGGGAATTGGGGTTGCTCTCGAGTATCACGCTTTCGCTGGCTTTCCAGGCGCGCAGGGTAAAGGGGCCGGAGCCGGCGCTGTGCTGTTTTATCCAGCCGTTGCCCAAATCGTTGCCCTGCTGGTTGGCCAGGGCCAGGGATTTTTGCACGATGCTGCCGACCCGCGCCGACAGGCAGTACAGCAGGAAGGTTTCCGCCGCCGGCTGGTCGGTATTGATCACCAGGGTCTGGGTATCAACGGCCTTGATATGTTCGGCGACGTTGTCCTTGGTAAAACCGAACTGGTTGATAATAAACGCCGGGCTTTTATCCAGCATCACCACCCGCTGCAGGGAAAATGCGGCATCCTCGGCGGTGACCGGGCTGCCGTCGGCAAATTTGGCCGCCGGATCCAGGTGGAAGGTAAAGGTTTTGCCGTCGTTGCCGACGTCCCAGCGGGTTGCCAGCTCGCCGATGATTTCATCGGCCTTGGCCGGGTTGGGGGCAACCAGGCGCTGATATAAATTACCGCAGATTTCGTTGCCGGTTCCCTCGAAGCTTTCATGGGGATCCAGGCTGGTCATATTGTCGAGCTGCATCGCCATCACCAGGATCGAGGTCGGGGTGGCGGCAAACGCCGACTCCAGGCTGAGATAAGACAGGAAAGGGAGTGCGCCGGCGCCGGCGATAAAATGTCTTCTGGTAAGCATACTAACTCCTAATATATTGATAAATAAGATTATTATACGTTTTTTTTACCACTTTCCGCTTGACATTCCCTTATGCGGGGGGCTCTACTGTGGATATCGCCTAACCTCAAACGCACGGATTGCCCCGGCCCAGCGCACCCGTCTGGTGCGCGCCCGCGTCAAAATGGGGTGGGAGCCGGCTGAACCGCCTAAAATTGCACCGGAATAATAATTTATGCCTGTAACAGCGCAGCAAATGCCCGACATGATGCCCATCTTTGACGGCCACAACGACGTGCTGTGCCGTTTATGGCGCGCACAGCCCGAAAATGCGGTTGAAAGCTTCCTGAGCGGCCCCGCGGCCGGTCAGATGGACTTACCGCGCATCCGCCGGGGGGGCCTGGCGGGCGGTTTATTTGCCACCTGGGTGCCCTCGGTATCTAATGCAGCAAAAAGCGCGCCAGATCTGCTTGATTTCACTAATATTCCCGTAGCGCCCAGCATGGAGTCGGCGCGGGAAATGACCTTTGCCATGCTATCCCTGCTGCTGCGCATCGAAGCGGCCTCGGACGGACGGGTGAAAATCTGCCGCAGCGCGGCGGACATCCGCGACGCCATGGCGCGGGACGTGCTGGCGGTGGTCATGCATATCGAAGGGGCGGAAGCGCTTGATCCCGATCTGCATCTGCTGGATGTGCTCTACCAGGCGGGTTTGCGGACCCTGGGGCCGCTCTGGAGCCGGCCGAATATCTTTGGCCACGGCGTGCCGTTTCGTTTTCCTTCCTCACCCGATACCGGACCGGGGCTCACCGATGCGGGGCTGCGGCTGGTGCGCGCCTGCAATGCCAAACGCATCATGGTGGATGTCTCGCATATGGATGAAAAGGGGTTCTGGCAAACGGCCGCTATTTCCGACGCGCCGCTGGTCGCCAGCCATTCCAATGCCCATGCGCTGTGCGCGCAGTCGCGCAACCTGACCGACGCACAGCTGGCGGTCATCCACGAGCGCAATGGTTTTGTCGGTGTTAACTTCGGCACCATGTTCCTGCGCCAGGACGGGAAAAAGGCGCCGGACGCCACGGTGGATGAAATCGTGCGGCACGTGGATTACCTGGTGAACGCGCTGGGGGAAGACGGCGTGGGGTTTGGCTCGGATTTTGACGGCACCACCATCCCCAGCGATCTTAAGGATGTGGCCGGCCTGCCGGTGCTGGTGGCGGCCTTACGCCGTCACGGCTATGACCAGCCGCTATTGCAAAAAATCTGCCATGGCAATTGGCTTAGGGTATTGGAAGCGACATGGGGCGAGTAATTATGGATTTTAGTCGCTTAGCGTTAGCGAACCTTCCTTGCTCTCTACGGCATCCTTTTTACGATAAAAGAGAATATTGACGTAGCCGGCTGTTCGCTACCGGTGTGGTCGGTACGCGTTCACTCTATGGCGCGGTGCAATAAGTATTAATTCATCTTATATAAGCGGCGGTTCCAGCGTCCAGATTATTGCAATTTTTTTCCTGGATATACAATAAAATTTGTATATTGGTTTTGAGCCCCTATATCCATGCACCTATTCCCGCTTAGGTTGATGGTTTCCCCCGGCGCCGATATTCTCTTGGCGAGCGATATCCTAAAGCGCTGTGCGGGTGATATTCGTTGTAATGTTCGAACGCCAATGACAGATTTAATACCGCCGTCTGGCTGTCCGGCGTAGGCATCATGCCGATATAATCACGCTTCGTCGTCTTGACGAAGCTTTCCGCCACACCGTTATGATCTGCGCCCAGATTTTGGACATTGTATGTTGCTTCCCCAAGACGGAAATGAACCGGACTTAGGCCATTACGCTTCTTTTTTACTCTATCATAATTATAGTAATGAATAAATTTGATGAGATTTCGTTTTGATACACTTAGCATTTGATATTTTTTAAGATAGAAACATTCCGATTTTAATATGCTGAAGAAACTCTCCATGGCCGCATTATCTAGACAGTTGCCTTTTCTGGACATACTCTGAATAATTCCATGTTCTTTTGGCCAGCGTTGCCATCGAGGCATTTGGTCATGCCACCCTTGGTCACTATGTAATATTGGATGTTCATGATCCTTTAATCGTATTACGGCCTTTGAAAGCATTTCTTTCACCAGGGATTGTCGTGAAGAAGGGGGAAGACCATCTCATCACTTACTTTTAGGATAAAGCATCTATTTTCATTTTTTCTTATATATAATTTAAATTTAATTTTTTTTTAATCTTAACACATCAATGGTATATCTCTATTGGAATGCCTTAATTATTTTAGGGTGTTAAAACCTACTCTAAATTATAGGTAAAACTTACCTATATATGAATAAATCATTGGAGTCGATTTATGCCTAACTTTCATCAGCCGTGGATGCGGCTGAAAGGAAAAAAATCTTAATATTAATCACAGGAATGAGTTCATTTCCCTGATTTTATCAGCAACCACAAAAACCACGGTGCACCGATTAGTGCACAGAGCAAACCGGCCGAAACGGGCCACGGCCAGGCGATGTTGCGGCCGAGCCAGTCGGCGAGAACCATCAGCAGTGCGCCATACAGTGCCGCTACCAGACATTGCCGCACAAAGCGGTATGCTCCGCTATAGCGTGCAAGCTGTGGGGCAATCAACCCGACAAAACTGAGTGGGCCGATAAGCAACGTGCCGCCCGCTGTTAACGCGGCGGCAAGCAGCAGGATTAGCATGTTACTGAGCCGAAGTCCTGCCCCCAGTGCCCGCGTTGTTTGATGTCCGAGGCTCAATAATGTGACCCAACGTTGTAACAGCAAGGCGAGGGGGATCAGCAGCAGTGCCTGAGCCGCACCCCACATCGCCCGTTCAGGCGTGATGCCTGCCGTGGAGCCTGTACTCCAATTGAGCAACATCATCGCCCGAGGGTCGCCGCTCATCAGCAACAGCATACTCAGCGCCATACTCAGGCTGGTTAGACACAGCCCGACCATCACCATTGACTGCGGCTGAAAACGCGAACGCAGTCCGAACATAAACAGAGTGAATATAGCCAGCAGACTTCCCGCCAGCGCAGCGGGAAAAAGCTGCGAAAGTGGCTGATTGAACAGAACAACCAGCAACACCACCATCAGCGATGCGCCGCTGCTGATGCCGAGTAATTCTGGGCTGGCCAGCGGATTGCCGCTTTGGCGCTGGATAAGCACGCCTGCAACAGCCAACATCGCGCCCGCGCTAAGTGCGCCGAGCATTCGTGGCCAGCGCCATTCTAGCAGTTGCCATACCGCAGTGGTGTCGAGGGGGCGGTTTAAGAATAATGAAACAGCGATGCCACCCAGTAATAACAGCATCAGAGCTATCAACTGGCTGCACGTTATGGGGCGAATGACCGATGTACTCAATGGCGCAGCGGCGATATTAGTATTGCGCTGACGAAACAGTAACATGAGCATCAGCGGCGCACTGAGCAACCCCGCGAGTGCCCCAGTCGGTAAGTCTCCCCCGGCAGGAGAGAGAAATTGCGCCAACTGATCGACCAGTGTCAGCAGCCCTGCGCCTGCCAGCGGGGTACAGACCAGCTGATGTGTGAAGCGGCGCACCCCCGACAGTCGCACAAGGGCAGGGGCTGCCAGACCAATAAAACCAATAATCCCGACTTGGCTGGTGACCAGCGCGCTGAGCGCCACGGCTACGGCGAGAGTTGCTACCCGGATTTTCACCACCGATAGACCCAGTGCACCGGCACTCTGGTCTGACAGCCCAATTAGCATGAGCGGCCTTGCCAGTAAAATACACACTGTCATGAGCACTAGCACCGGTAACAGTAAGAACTGTGTGACCGACCAGCCGTTCTGGTTCAGGGAGCCCGCCTGCCAGCTAAAGAGATCGCTGAGATAATCATGATTAAACAACACCATCAACGTATTGATACCGTTGCCGTAAAGGCTGAACACCATACCGGTAAGGATAATTTTTAGCGGATCGAGTCTCTGACGGACAATCAGCAGATACAGCACCAGCGATGTTAGCGTCGCCCCGGCGAGAGCCAAATTTGTCAGACCGAAAACCAGCAAGGCGGGAAATACAATAATGCTTGCCGACATCGCCAGATTGGCACCGGCCGCAATACCAAGCGTGGTCGGTTCTGCCAACGGATTACGCAGCACCTGTTGAAAGAGCAGGCCAGCCGTCGCCAGCGCCATTCCGCAGAGAATACCTGTCGCCAGTCGGGGCAGAAAACTGTAATGCAGCAGTAAACTGGCGGTGGAAGGAAGGTTACTGGCATGGATCCGGCACAGGTTACTCACCAGCAGCTGGGCGCAGGTAAGCACCAGCGAAATGACAATTAGCCACGGCAATACCGGTAATTTACGCATTCTTTTCAGTTTCCGAGAGCACTTGTGTGATGTGTTGTGCCAGACTCACCGCCGTTCCAATTCCTCCAAAAGGGAAGAAATGGGTCAGTTCCTTTGCGCGCTCGCTCGACACCTGCGGCAGTTGTTGCCACAGTCCGTCCGGCTGACGCAGGCGGGTAAACCGCGTCAGCGTTGTCGGTAATTCGGTGTAAAACAGCCAATCGGCGGACAACGACGCCAGCTTTTCGATACTGACGTTGGCCGTTCCCATCGCACCCACCGGTCTATTCCAGGCATTTTGCAGCCCAAGTCGCGTTAGCATCGCGTCCGGCAGGCTGTTCTTGCCATACACCGTAGCGTATTTGCCGTCCTGGCTGCGAACCACTACCAGAATACGCTGGCCTGCGGCGTGCCCGAGCCTTTGCTGGCAGTTGCTTAGTGCAGTGGTTGCGTGGTCAATAAGCCGTGCTGCCTGCGCGGAAGCGGATAATTTTGTGCCCAGAGCGCCCGTAAAGGTCAGTAATGCCTGCCACAAATCGTTTGTGGCAGGGTACACCGACACGACCTGCACCGGCGCGATGCGCTGCAGACTGTCGAGAAGGGCGGGAGCGAGCATATCGCTGAGAATAAGCGTCGGTTTCAAAGCGGCGACTCGTTCAATGTTCGGCTCCCAGTAAGGGCCGATATCCTGAACGTTGGCCGGTAAAACGGGGTCTGCAATTCTGCTGCGAAAGTACCCCACGTCAGAAACGGCAAGCGGCGTAATGCCTAGCGATAGCAGCGTTTCGGCCGCCAGCCAGTTAATAGCGACAATGCGTTGCGTGGGCGTTGCTGACATCGCCGAAGCATTGAACCAGGGCAATACCAGCAACGCCCTCAGGCAGTCACGACGACTCAGTAGCAAACGTGGCATCAGAAGCTGTACTTCAGTGAGCCGATAAAAGTACGATCCTGCCCCGGATAGCAACTGGTGTCGTCATCACAAGTCCCAACATAATGATGATTCAGCAGATTCTGTATATTAAAACCGACGGAAACGTGTCGATTGACCTGATATTTTGCCCCTGCATCGACCAGCGCAAAGTTTTTCACCGGTATGGTATTCGCATTATCGCCGTACATGCTGCCGACGTAACGCACACCGGCACTCAGCAGCAGGCCGTCCAGCGCGCCCTGATGGAACCCATAGTTCAGCCAGCTTGATGCCATATGTTTAGGCACATTTGCCTGCTGATTACCGCGGTCACCATTGTTACTGGCGGTGATTTCCGTTGCGGTATAGGTGTATGACGCCAGTAAATCCAGACTTTCGGTCAATTTCACCGTAGTTTCCGCTTCAACACCGCGCGAACGCACTTCGCCGGACGCGACCTGATAACCGGTGATCAGATTATTCACAATTTCATTGGTCAGTACGTTAGTTTTGGTGATATCAAAGGCGGCGAGCGTCATCAACATGTTGGCATCAGGCTGGTATTTCACACCGATTTCGTACTGATGTGCCTTGCTCGGGTCAAATGTTCGGTTCTTACTGTCGGTGCCACTGTTGGGGACAAAGGATTCGGCATAGCTGATATAAGGCGCTAGCCCGTTTTCTGCCAGATAGGTCAGGCCAGCGCGTCCGGTCCAGGCGCCTTTATCCACCCAGCTGGTGTTGTCGGTCAGATTGTTTTGGGTGCTTAAACTGATGTCATCGTGGCGGCCGCCTAAGGTCAGCAGCCATTTTGGCGTCAGCGAAATCTGGTCCTGCATGTAAAGGCCCAGCTGTGAGGTAGTCTGGTCGTTGTTATTGAGCGCATAGGTAGGGTCGGCAATGTTCAAGCTGTATACTGGATTATAGATATTCAGCGTCGGCCCAACGGCACCAAAGCGTTTAGCATTACCGTCAAGGCGGCTGTAATCAAGACCGCTCAACAGACGGTGTGTGACTGACAGGGTTGAGAAGTCGGCCTGCAGCTGGTTATCGATGTTGAACGCGTTCATGTGCTCATCAAAACGAATGGCATTGCGCGACAGCGTGCCGGTGTTGAAATTCACGGAGCCCGGCAGCAAGTTATTCAAAACGTTGTCGGTTTGCCCGTAGCGCACATTTTGGCGCACCTGGAAAACGTCGTTGAACTGATGACTCAGCTCATACCCCACGGTGAACTGCTCCTGACGAAAACGGTTATAGTTATAGTCCCCCAACAGGGTATCGGTCACCTTGTGGTCCGGCTCGGTAAGCACGGCAAGGGTGCCGCCGGAGGTATCGCGCAGGTAGTCCGCGCGTACTGTCAGGCTGGTATCGCTGTTGGGTAGCCAGGTGAAAGAGGGCGCGAGATAGACGCGGTTATTTTCAACATCCGGGCCATCGCGGTACTGGAACTGAGTATCGCTGTCACGCACGAGGCCAATGACGCGATAAAGATAGTGACTGTCATCGTCAATTTTGTCGCTCATATCAAACTGCGCCTGGCGGCGGTTGAAATTGCCCAGTTCGATTTGCACATCGTGCACGCCCTGCGCGGAAGGCAGTTTGCTGATGCGGTTTACAATACCGCCCGCATCGCCGAGGCCAAACAGGGTTGACGACGGTCCGCGCACGATATCAATACGCTCCAGCGCGTAAGGTTCAGTGCGGAAATAGCTGTAACTGTTATTCAACTGGCGCAGGCCGTCACGGTAATCGTTGGTCGTCAGCGCATTGAATCCACGAATATAAATCCAGTCATAGCCTTTCGGATCGACACCGTAGGTTTCCGTTTTTACGCCTGGGACATAACGCAGCGCTTCCGTGACGCTCTGCACGTTTTGCCTGTCCATTCGCTCGCGAGTCACTACCGATACTGACTGAGGTACTTCCAGCAGCGGTGTGTCGGTTTTGGTGGCGGAGCTACTCTGCTGTGGAACGGTGACGCTGGCGCCGTATTGGCCGGTCACGGTCAGGGTATCTCCAGCGGACGTTTGTGGTGCAACCACCACAGTGCCGTTGTCGAGGCTATAGCCCAGACCGCTGCCGCTTAACAGTCGCCCGAGGGCGGCTTCCAGCGTCATATTACCCTTCACGGCTGGGGCATTTTTACGTGCAACGGAGTCCGGTGCGGCAATCAGTTGAACTCCGGCCTGCTGTGCTAGCGCATTCAGTGAGTTGATCAGCGGCTGAGCTGGCAGTGAAACGGCCATCGCGGCGGCGGCGTGAGATACGGCAATCGGCGCACAGACGGCCAGCGCGATGGCGGTGAGGCTGGATTTAACGCGGTTACCCCGATAAACAGTAAAAATAGACATGCAATTTTCCCCAGAAATAAATTAAATAAGAATCATTATCTTTTCTGAAGACGAGACTGACGCCAAAACCCTGACGTCATGTCCTGAATATTTTTAATTTTTTTTTCGGGGCAGTCGTTTTGGTGCAGGTCGTCCTTAAAGGCGAGGAGCTTAGCGTTTAAGAATCTGCGTCTCTCCTGCCTGAATATTGATTTTTACCGGTAATACCTTCGGCAACGCACGGGCAAAACTGTCCGGACGATGAGTGTTAAAACTGCCGCTAATGCGCAGTGCCGCAACGTCGGCGGAGGCCGGTTTATAGGGCACATCGCCGTAGCGCGAGAACTCAGCCAAGGCCAGGCTTAGCGGGGTGTTATTGAAATTAATTCGTGACTGCCGCCAGTCGGCGATGGCGTCCGGTTCTAATGGCAACTGACGCGTCAGGCTACCGTTAGCATCGCTGGTTGCCCGCTGGGTGGCGCGCAGCACCATCAGGTGTGGTTCATCTGCGCCCAGATGCAGGGTTGCCATTGCTCGCCAGCGCATATTGTCAAGCCACGCTCGCGGACCGACACGTACCACGCCGCTGCTAACGGCAACGTCCACGCCATCACCGCTCATCGACTGCGGGATATAGCGGATGCCGAAACTGGTACCCAGCACCGTGACGCGCGACGGCCCGCTCAGCACCACAAAGGGTTTATCTTGCTGATGGTTGACCTGAAAAAAGACCTGACCCTTGACGAGCGTGACTTCGCGGCGCTGCGGATAATAGGCTACCTGCACCTGTGTTTCAGCATCCAGACTGAGCACGGTGCCATCCGGCAGGGTGAGCTGTTTTGTTTCACCGCGACCGGTATGGAATGCTGTCGTCATAACGGGAGGGGCCAGCCATTGCCACAGCGGCCACACCAGCACCAGACAAAGCACGGCAGCGACCAGTCCAGGACGCCAAAAAGTACCACGTGAAGTCTCACGGATATTCCACGGCAGTGAATCACGCAGGCGGGCTACATTTTCCTGGGGCAAATCACCGATGCGTTGCCACAAAGACTGCATGGCCTGATAGCGTGCGGCGTTTTCATCCAGCAATAGCCAGTCGGCAAACTGGCGTTGTTCACTGGCAGACATACCGGACTGTTTTTTACTCAGCCAGCGTGCAGCCTGCTCATCGGCTGACAAGTGTTTTCCAATGGCGCTATTCATCACGGCCATCCTTATTCCTGTTGCTGGTACTCGCGGCGAAGTGTTCCTGCTGCCAGTGTTCGTTACTGCTGCGAAGGGCGGTCATGGCGCGGATAATATGTTTCTCTACCATGTTGATGGATATTCCCATATGGCGCGCGACGTCTTTTTGTGACAGGCCATCGAAACGGTGAAGGATAAAGGCTTCACGGCAGCGCGGCGGCAAGGCTTCGATAGTGCGCGTCATTAAATCATCATATTGATTCTTTTCAAGACATTCATAAGGTTGAAGATGTGACGGTGCCGCGAAATGCGCACTTTCGGTGTCTTCAGCTACATCATCCATTAGACGTTCGGGGCGTCGATAGTGGTCGATCAGCAAATTACGCGCGATGCGATACAGTAGACTCCGATGTGATCGGACTGGTTGCGTGACGGTCAGTGCGCGGATAAACGTTTCCTGCGCCATGTCTTCTGCATGTTCGCGGTCACGAAGCTTCCGGTTAATAAACCTATATAATTCAGTATAATATTTTTCGAAAGCAGGCACTTGGTTCTCTAATGATGAAATACAGGGATCTTCTGCGTTGCCTATATTACGCATAAATCTTCTAATCTTTCATTATTAAATGATAATCATTCGCGAGAGGCAACAGCAAGAGAGGGGGAGATTGCTCCGCAACCACCTTGCTTTGACGCAAACTGGAACAGCTGCAAAAATTACAGGTATAATCCCCCCATTATTCAACTGGTTTAGAAACGAAGATGACAAAACTCTGACTGGGATCGCCTTTGCCAGTAACTAGCTAATAAACAAGCTAAACCTGAAATCACTCCCTTGACCTGTCCCCAAGATTAGATTCAACGCGCTGTTAGTCATGTCACTTTGGCAAGAGAGATGAGAGGGTAGGCACCTAGAGCTAAGCGAGATTCTTTTTTATTGATGCGATATTTGAGATACCAAAGGCGTGAACCACCTGGATTGACTAAAAGGTACAGGCCATGAGAATCGGAAACTTTGAAAGGTTTAGCGGATGGTTTTAAGCTGCGGATTTTTGCGTCGTTAAGAGATATTTGGGGGGAACTCTGTCATCGAACCCCCCTGACCCCAAATCAGACCACCAATCTTGCCCGATGCGGAGGGGAAACTGAAAATGCATCGGGAAGACTTTTCACACTAACTTGTTGAATCTAAATCGTATAAAGATTCGTGAAGATGCATGAAAACATAAATTTGGCTCCTCTGACTGGGATCGCCTTTGCCAGTAACTGGCTAATAAGTAAGCTAAACCTGAATTGCTAGTCTGTCAAGACCACCAGAATGACCACCAAATAGAATGATGCCGATGCGGCGGTAATGTGACAAGAGAAAGGGCCAAGAATTGACGTTATTCCTTTGATTGAATCGGACCGTTTTAAAACAGAAGTATCCGCATCAGTCATCTCGGTGACTTCAGCTCAACAGCTATCAAGCAGGCCTCATAGCGAGAGCATGAAATGTCTTTGGCCGTGGGAACAGTCTAAAAATGTGCCATTCAAGCGTTGGTCGATCAACAAGCTAGGCGGCTTTAACAGTAAATCTCCCTAACCGTGCCCTCGTCATCAAGTTGTCCGGCTGGTACAATTCGGTGTGTATTATTGTGCAGCTCAAATTATCCGCCATAAACCGTCGCATCGCACTAAAAACAGGTTTTCAGACGTTTGTCGGAGGGCAATGAAGTGGTCGATCCGAAAGTTGAAAACAAAGACCATGATCTTGCTGGCGGTGTTGAAAAAATGCCAACAAAACTGCCTCAGTGCGATGGCGACTGACTTTCTGGTGGTGCTGGATTGTACCCCTGCGAGAACAAAAACCGAGGAACAGACTCAACAATGCCGTCCCCTAAACTTACACTCGCCCGTCTTGAAAGCCTGCTGTTGACTGCATGTGATGATCTGCGCGGCAATATGGACGCCAGTGAATACAAGGAATATATCTTTGGTATGCTGTTCTTGAAGCGTGCCAGTGACCTATTCGATCAGCGTCGTGAAGAAATCAGAAAAGAAGGCATAGCCGCGGATCTGTCGGAAGCAGATATCGCCCTTAATCTGGAAGATCCGGACCAGTATTTCGGCAAGTACTTTTACGTTCCGCCGCGTGCGCGCTGGAACGACCCTTGGATAAATGCCGCGGGCAAACCTCAGCCGGCACTAAAACACGTCAAAGACAACGTTGGCTCCGCGCTTACTAAGGCTTTGGAGGAACTGGAAGACTGTAACACTGACGCTCTGCAGGATGTGCTTAAGGGCACCATCAACTTCAACCGCAAGATTGGCCAAAACACGCTTGATGACGACACTCTGGTTGATTTCATTCAGAACTTCGAAAAGATTCCGCTGCGTGATGACGATTTTGAATTCCCTGACCTGCTCGGTGCCGCCTATGAATGGCTGATTAAGCACTTCGCAGATTCAGCGGGTAAGAAGGCGGGTGAATTTTACACCCCGGCAGAGGTGGTGCGTATCTGCGTCGAGATTTGTGACCCGCAAGCAGGCATGAGTGTCTACGATCCGACGGTAGGCTCGGGCGGTATGCTGATTCAGGCGCGTGACTATCTGCGTGAGTGCGGTACGGATGCCAGCGAACTGTCGCTTAACGGACAGGAAAAAATGGGCACCACATGGTCCATCTGCAAGATGAACATGCTGCTGCACGGAATCTCGCATGCCGATATTCGTAATGCCGATACGCTGGTTGACCCGCGGCATAAAACCGAAGATAACGAACTCAGGCGCTTCGACCGCGTACTAGCTAATCCCCCGTTCAGCCAGAACTACGCACGTAGTCAGACCAAGGACGATGGTACGGGTACTAAGAAAAAAGTCCCCATCGCCTACCCTGGCCGTTTCCACGTGTGGATGCCGGAAAAAGGAAAAAAAGCCGATCTGATGTTCGTACAGCACATGCTGGCGGTGCTTAAGAGCGATGGTCGTATGGCCACCGTGATGCCGCACGGCGTGCTGTTCCGAGGTGGGGAAGAGCGCGAGGCGCGCCATTATTTTATTGAACGCGGCTATCTTGAGGCTGTGATCGGCCTGCCCGGCAATCTGTTTTACGGTACAGGTATCCCGGCCTGCATTCTGGTTCTCAACAAGGCGGGTGCTGCAGAGCGTAAGCATGTGCTGTTTATTAACGCCGATCGCGAATACCGTGAAGGTAAGGCGCAGAATCACCTACGTCCGGAAGATATCGACAAGATCGTGCAGGCCTACCGTGCCGGGCAAGATATTCCGGCCTACGCTAGACGCATAGCGGTGGCAGATATCCAGGCCGAGGACTACAACTGTAATATCCGCCGCTATGTCGATAACTCCCCGCCGCCTGAACCGCATGATGTACGTGCTCATCTGCACGGTGGCGTACCAGTCAGCGAGGTGGATGCCCTAGGCCACTTCTGGCAGAACTATGCCGGTCTGCGAGAAAGCTGCTTTGTGCCGCGTGCCGCTAGTTTGCATTCAGGTAATGGAGCGGTGGCCTATGCCGATTTTTCGCCGGCGTTGCAAGACAAACGCGCTATTGCCGAACATATTGATAGCCACCCTGGCGTTTCCCTGCGACAAGCGCAATTTATGGCCGAGCTGCAAAGCTGGTGGCAGCAATACCTGCCCGTGGTTGAAGCGCTGGCACCTGATGCCGACAACCAACAGGCCAGGGCCACCAATGTCTATCAGATGCGTGCCATGCTGCTCGATAGCATTGAGCGCACTTTTGCCAGCCAGCATCTGCTCAATAACTATCAGGTACGGGGCGCCTTCGCCAATTACTTCAAACTGCTTGCCTCTGATTTTAAATCCATCGCCGCCAGCGGCTGGGGACCTGAGCTGATCCCCGATCAGGACATCCTGCAAAGCCAGTTCCCGCAGGTACTGGCCGAACTGGAGCAGCAACATGCCCGCCTGGCTGAACTGCAGGCCCTGTTTGCTGCCGCCGGCGAAGAAGATTTTGAAGACACTGACAATACTGGCGTACTGCCTGCCGACGAAGTGAAGTCCCTCAAAGCCAGCCTGAAAGAAGCTAAGAGCATGATGAAACTGGCCCGGCGCGATAGCGCCTTTGGTAACTGGCAAAGTCACCAGCAGGAAGCCGTACGCATCGAAGCGCAACTAGCTCGCCATAAGGCGCTGGAAGACGAAGCTAAAGGGCTAAAGACGGCGATCAAATCCACTGAGTCGAAAAAGTATGAACTGGTTGAGCAGGCGCGTCTGAAGATCAGTAAGGATGACGCGAGGAAGGTTATTGTCGAACGCTTAGGCAAAGTACTGTTCGACAGCTATCGCCAGTATTTGCGTGCCGATCAACGTGCCTGCATTGCGGCGATCGAAAATCTGTGGAGTAAGTACGCGGTCACGGCTAAGCAGATTGAGGTCGAGCGTGATGAGGCAGCCAAAGCCTTGCAGGCGTTTTTGGTGGAGTTGGGTTATGAGTGAGTTCAAAGAAGTCGCTGTTGGTGCTAATTTAAAACTTACAAGCGGATTTCCATTTGCCTCATCTAAATTCTCGAATGAAGGTTTTCCACTTATTCGGATTCGAGATATCTTAACTTCGCAGACAGAAACATGTTTTAGTGGCACGTTTCCTCCCGGCTATATCATCAAGAAAGGCGATATTCTCATTGGCATGGATGGCGACTTCCACGTTGTCAAGTGGCGTGGCAATGATGCACTTCTAAATCAACGAGTGCTTAAAGTAGAAGTTAAGAATGAATTTGTTATTACTTTGGATTACTTGTTCCACTGGCTTGGCCCATTTATAAAAAAAGTTAACGATATAACCGCAGCCACAACAGTTAAGCACCTATCTGTAAAAGATCTCGCAAAGGCAAAAGCAAAGGTTCCTGATGTTGAGGTGCAGAAAAAAATCGCCGCCATTCTAACCACTATCGACAATGCAATCGAAAAAACTGAAACCTTGATCGCGAAATATCAACAAATCAAAGCAGGCCTCATGCACGACCTGTTCACCCGAGGTGTGTTGCCTAACGGTCAACTCCGTCCCCCGCGTATTCAGGCTCCCGAACTATATCAGGAAACGGCGATTGGTTGGATTCCGAGAGAGTGGAAGGTCCCCACTCTCGAAGAATTGCTTGCACCACTACCGAACAATATCCGCAGCGGACCATTTGGTAGTGCCTTACTTAAACATGAACTGGTTGAGGATGGTATTCCATTATTAGGTATCGATAATGTTCATGTAGAGCGCTTTGAACCTGAGTTTCGTCGGTTTGTAAATGAACGGAAATTTAAAGAGTTAGCCAAGTACAGAGTTCGTCCCCGTGATGTGGTCATCACCATTATGGGAACTGTCGGTAGATGTTGCGTCATACCTGATAATCTTGAACTAGGGCTCTCTTCCAAGCACCTTTGGACGATGACATTTGATCTTGAGAAAGTTATCCCTGAATTGATCTGCTGGCAGCTTAATCATTCAGCTTGGGCTAAAGCGTGGTTTCGTCGTGCAATGCAGGGGGGGATAATGGATGCAATTCAGTCCAGCACATTAAAGACTCTGCATTTGCCAGTTCCAGATATTAACGAGCAAACATTAATTTATGCTCGGTATGTCAAGGTTTCGGCGCAAATTCAGCAGGAAAGTTCGCTACTGAAAAAGCTCAGAAAACAAAAGCGTGGCCTGATGCAAGACTTGCTCACCGGAAAAGTGCCGGTACAGGTTAACGAACTCGACATGGAGGTATCCGCATGACTCAGGAGTTCCCGGCTTCACTGACCCCAATGCCCAGCGACTACGCCGACTGGCTGGTCGACCTGAAGGGCCGTATCCACAGCGCCCAGCAGCGTGCCACAATGGCGGTCAACCGGGAGCTAGTGGGGCTGTACTGGCAGATAGGCCGGGATATTCTGGTGCGACAGGCGGATCAAGGCTGGGGTGCCAAAGTCATTGAACGGCTGGCGCATGACTTACGTTCTGCCTTTCCTGAAATGAAGGGATTCTCACCGCGTAACCTCAAGTATATGCGCGCTTTTGCCGAAGCCTGGCCGGATGCGGAATTTGTGCAAGCGGTGCTTGCACAATTACCCTGGTATCACCAACTGGCCCTGCTGGACAAACTGAACCACCCGGAAGATCGCCGCTGGTATGCCACCAAAGCTATCGAACACAGTTGGTCGCGCAACATATTGGTGATGCAAATCGAAACCGGTTTGCTGCAGCGTAGCGGCAGCGCAGTAACTAACTTCGATATCAGCCTGCCTCAGGCGCAGTCTGACCTGGCGCGGGAGTCACTGAAAGATCCGTACCGTTTCGATTTCCTCGGGCTGACTGAGGAAGCGCAGGAACGTGAGGTGGAAAATGCCTTGGTAAAGCATGTGACCGAGTTTTTGCTGGAGCTGGGCGCGGGCTTCGCCTTTGTCGGGCGACAGGTGTTGCTGGACGTAGGCGGCGACGAGTTCTTTATCGACCTGCTGTTCTACCATCTCAAGCTGCGTTGCTATGTGGTAATCGAGCTCAAAGGCGGTAAGTTCAAACCCGAGCATCTGGGGCAATTGGGATTCTATCTAACGGCGGTGGATCGGCAGGTGAAAGACCAGCAGGACAACCCGACCATTGGTCTTTTGCTCTGTAAGAGCAAAAACAAAGTCGTTGCCGAATATGCCTTAGGGGATAAGTCTCAGCCGATGGGCATTGCTGAATACAAGTTAGTTGAATCGCTGCCGTTGGAGTTGCAAACCAGTTTACCCAGCATCGAACAATTGGAGCGGGAATTGGCAGGGAATGCAGAGAAGGACTCTGTATGAGCGAATATAGCGAAGTCGAAAAGCCGTTTCTGGACCAACTGGCTGAACAGGGCTGGACGGTGATCGACCAGGGCAGCGGCATCCCGCAGCAGGCGGGGCCCAGCCTGCGCAGCAACTTTCGCCAATGGCTTTTACCCGAAATTTTCGACCAGGCTGTTCGAGCTATCAACCGCACAGACGATAATCGTGAATGGTTGACGGACAGACAACTGGAAGACTTACGTGGTCAACTGCTGCGCCAGCCTAATCGTACCCTGCTGGAGGCTAACGAGGCGGTGCAGTCGCTGCTGTTTAAGGCGCAGACTGACAGCAACGAATTGACTGGCGAAGCCGATCCGGTGGTGCGCCTGATCGATTTTCACGATCCTGCAAACAATCAGTTCCACGCCATCAACCAGTTTCGCATCGACACGCCGGGCTGTGTGAAGGCATTTATCATCCCCGATATTGTGTTATTCGTGAATGGCATCCCGCTGGCGGTGGTGGAATGCAAGATAGGGTCGGAAACCTGCGCTAACCCGATGCAGGAAGCCTTTGTGCAGTTACAGCGCTATATGGGACGACGGAAGGAAACCACAAACGCGGGCCTGAAAGAGGGGGAGCCGCGCCTGTTCCACAACAACCTGTTGCTGATCCGCAGTTGTGGCCTGGAAGCGGACTACGGCAGTATTACCTCTGGCGAAGAATATTACTACGCCTGGAAAACGCTTTACCCGCAAGATGATGCCGCCCGCGAGGGCATGAATGCCCAGCAGCAACTGATTGCCGGGATGCTGAATAAGACCAATCTGCTAAAGATTTTGCGCACCAGTGCGGTTTTTATGGATACCGACGGTGGGCCACGCGTCAAAGTGGTATGCCGCTATCAGCAGTTTCGTGCCGCGGGCAAGATCATCGAGCGCCTGCGTCAAGGCGATACAGTGCTGGAGCGTAGCGGTGTGGTGTGGCATACCCAGGGCTCAGGCAAGTCGTTGACCATGGTTTTTTTGGCCCGAACGATCCGTGCCAGTCTCGACCTTAGCGATTACAAGCTGGTTCTGGTGAATGACCGACAGGATTTGGAACAACAGTTGTGCAACACCGCTACCCTGATCGGCGGGCGGGTGAATGTGATTGAAAGCCGCCAGGGCTTGCGTGCACATCTTGCCACTGATAGCTCGGACGTTAGCATGGTCATGGTGCACAAGTTTCAGGAGCAAAAGCAGACGTTGACTAATGCAGTCGCCGAGGCGCTGGGTACCTATCTGGCCATGCCCGCAGGTAAGACCTTTGGCGTGGTGAACAGCTCTGAACGCATCATTTTGATGATTGATGAGGCGCACCGTACGCAAAGTTCGGACCTGGGTGATAACCTGTTTGAGGCCTTTCCCAATGCGGCCCGGATTGCATTCACTGGCACGCCCTTGATTACCGATCGTCATGGCGAAAAGAAAACCCACAAGCGTTTTGGCGAGTACATTGATACCTACCGGTTGATGGATGCGGTGAACGATGGCGCTACGCTACAAATCCTCTATGAGGGCAAAACCGCTGACAGTGCGCTGAACGAGAAGCATGCTTTTGATACGGCGTTTGAAGATTTATTCAAAGACCGCAGTGATGAGGAGTTGCTGGCGATCAAGAAGAAATACGGCGCTACCGGCGACATTCTGGAGGCAGAAAACCGGATCAACGCCATTGCTCGCGATTTGGTTGCGCACTATGTTGACAACATCCTGCCAAATGGCTTTAAGGCACAGGTGGTGTGCCATTCCAAGCTGGCCTGTGTGCGTTACCGCAACGGTATCGAAGCGGCATTAGCTGAACGAATAGCCAGGGAAGAAGGGCTGATTCTGCCAGATACAGCGTTGATTGAGCGCCTGCGTTTTCTGAAAACTGCGGTGGTGATCTCCAGCGATGGCACTAACGAAGCAGCCTTTATCACCTCTGCGCGCAAACAGGCACAGCGCATGAATGCGGTGGAGAACTTCTGCCGTAGCTTCGATTTGAATGATCCCGACAAAGCAAATACCGGCATTGCCTTTCTGATCGTGTGTGACATGCTGCTAACGGGCTTTGATGCGCCGATTGAGCAGGTGATGTATATCGATAAAAAATTACGTGAGCACAATTTGTTACAGGCTATCGCGCGTACCAACCGTGTGAAAAAGGGTAAACAGCGGGGATATATCGTTGATTATATCGGTCTGGCCAATCATCTGACCGAGGCACTGACGCTGTACGCCGCCAGCGATGAGTTGCAGGAACTCCACGACGGAATGCAGAATATCACGTCAGAGTTGCCGGTGCTGGACGAACGCTATCAGCGATTGCTGCAACATTTCAGCGCCCTGGGAATCAGGCAGATTAGGGCCTTCGTTAATGGTGAGCTACCTGATCTGGAGGCCGAGGTCGACGTTGTGCACGAGGCAGTCAGGGCGCTTAAAGATGAGAAAAAACGTGCAGACTTTGAGATCTACCTCAAAAAATTTCTGATGAGTCTGGATATCATCCTGCCGCATCACTCTGCTCAGGCTTATCGTGTACCGGCAAAACGGTTCGGCTACATTTTGCAGGTCGCCAGAGAGCGTTATAAGGACACAAGTCTTGACCTTGGTAGCGCAGGTGAAAAGGTTAAAACCCTGATTAATGAGCATCTGATCAGTCTTGGAATCAACCCGAAGGTGCCACCGGTAGAGTTGTTATCAGAAGACTTTCTTGAGAAGCTGGCCAGTCATGCTGGGCAGAACAGTGAAGCCAAAGCGAGCGAGATGGAACATGCTATCCGCAAGCACTGTACCGTCCACCACGATGAGGATCCTGCCTTCTATAAGAGCCTGTCTGAAAAGGTGAATGCACTGATCGAGAAGCACCACGACGAATGGGAATTGCTGGCTGAAAAACTGATTGATCTACGTAAGGAGGCTATTGCAGGTCGACAGCAAGGTGAAGGGGGGATGAGTAAGGAAGTGACCACTTTTTACCAGCACATTGCTCGGCTTGGCTTTGCCAGTGGTACTGTTAATGATGCGGATAAACCCGCGTTTAAGGTATTGATGGGTACCTCGGTGACAATACTGCAAGAAAGCATCGCCAGCATCGACTTCTGGCTGAATCCTGACAAACAAAAACGTGTGCGCGGTTTGATCAAAACCGAGATCGCCAGGACCGGAATCGAGGAATTGAAGCTGAATCGTGAGCGAGTGGCCGTGGAAATCATGAAACTGGCTAAAAATCGCCATGATGAATTGATTAACATGGTACGGACGGAGGATATATAATGCAACGCCGCCAGATTCGCGATATTGAATATCAATTATTGCCAGGAAGCGATCGTCAGACTACCGACATTGTGATTGAACGCAACGGTGCTATTACCGTGCGGCCTCCCCAGCGAATGACACCTGAGCAGGTAGATGAAACCGTGTTCAGCAAGCGCATGTGGATCTACCGTAATCTGGCTGAGTGGCGCGATCTTAATGCTACTCGAGTAGTGCGCGAATGGGTTAACGGTGAGACTTTTCTCTATCTGGGGAGAGGCTTTCGACTTCAGTTAGTCGCGGGACAGAACGACGATCTCAAGCTTAAGGATGGTCGCTTCTGCCTGCGGCGCGATATCGTCCAACAGGGAGATGACTTCGCGGCCCATCAGGCGTTCGTACTTTTTTACCAGGTTAAAGGTTTGCCCCGTATCCGTAGCCGAGTGGCCTTGTTTGCAGCCAAAGTGGGTGTGAACCCCGGTACAGTACAAATTAAAGATCTGGGTTACCGCTGGGCTTCATGCAGCACGAATGGAGAACTCCATTTCCACTGGAAATGCCTGATGGCGCCGCTAAGCGTCATTGACTATATCATCGTCCACGAGCTTTGCCATCTGCGTTATCGTGATCACTCGGATGCGTTCTGGAACGAGGTAGACAAGGTATTGCCGGATTATCGCGAAAGAAAAGAGTGGCTCAGGGGCCGTGGGGCTGGATTGGATCTGTGAGAAACTAACCACTTCTCTTTATTTGACGTTAAATATCTGTCGTTATTTTAAAACTAAAAGCCCGCTTAAGTTTCCTTGCAGGCTGAAACTATAGCGATTTCATAAACAACTCATTAGAATAACTGGCAAGACCTCCGCTGGGGATTGACAGGAAAAAAATATAATAATGTTCAGTGACATTGATAAGCTACTTAACGCTAACCCAGGCCTGACGGGGCGTGAGATCGCCAAGCAACTTGGGTTTGATAAAAAAAAGGTCAATTCATTCCTGAGTAGAAGTGGGCATTTATTTAATCAAGATGAGAATTATAAGTGGTTCCAGTCCACGAACAGAACTTTTGTACTTTCTCTTCCTGGTGACACTTGGCTTACCCAGGATGACTTTGAGGAAGCTCTTTCTAAAAGTGGAAATCCTTTAGATGGGACCTACAAAGCAGCCGACATAATCTTCCCCAATAACTGTTCTCTGATGATGGTGGCTATTGCCAGGATGCTGTCTTTACTTAATCAACTGTCATCCCGAAATATCGCGGTCACTATCGATTTAACTAAATGTAAAAGAACAAGAACTTTCCTCAATCGCTCTGGTTTTTACGATCTGCTGGATCAAAAGATTACCGTTCTACCCTTCAGACCTCAGCTTGGCAATTCTGATGCTGTAAAATATGTTGATAACAGTGAGAGTCTGGTTGAATTCGGCGCGATAGACATGGGTTCAACAAAGGCCGAAATCAGTGAACTTATCAAGAGACTGGGACAACGCTTCGTTTCTGAAGCCTCCAAAGATTATCTTACTGTCATTATGACGGTCTTTAGCGAACTCATTAACAATGTTAAGGATCACAGTAATAGCCATATTCCTGGTTTTGCAGCTCTGCAGAGCTACAATGGCAAGGGAAGGAGGAAGCATATACAGACGGTGATTTCGGATAGCGGGCTTGGAGTAGTGACAACCTTACGCGCAACGCTCCAGGGTAATTATCCTGAATTATATGCAAAATTCCCTGCTGGTTTATTGCGTTCCGACATAGATCTGGTTAAACACGTTTTTTCTAACGGCGGGATTAGCCGCCATGGTTCAAAAGAAGGGCGGGGCCTTGGTTTTGAAAGTTCTCGAAAGCAAGCGTCCAAAAACGAAGCGTTGCTCATCATCAGACAAACACATTTCAGCATTGAACTGAATTACAAAGATGGTGAACTTGTCACAGCTGAGGTTAAGGAAAATCTTAGTTTGATAAACGGTACTCATATCTGCTTCGATTTCTTTATTGACACCCCTAAATAAAACAGATTAACTTAATCAGATGAAACAGAAATCACTTATCATCAAACTTTTCGATCTTGTCGGCGACTCTTTTGCATTCGGTAACGAAATGGGAAGAGAGGTCTTTGGTAAGCTCCAGCAGATAGTGGACAATAATCCTCAGCAGAATGTGTTCGGCATTTCTCTTGAAGGAATTGATGCCACCGATGCATCCTTCCCCAGAGAAAGCGTCGTTTCACTTGCAAAGTTGCTTCGTGAAGATAAAGGCTTTTACCTCACAGGAGTTACGTCTAAGGACCTACTGGATAACTGGTCATATGCCGCGACAGCAAAAGACCAGCCGATTTTTGTCTATGGCAGCACTTATAGCATCATCGGTCCTGTGCTGACCGAAGGAACAAAACAGCTCATTGATTTCATTATGCGAAATGAATTTACCACGACTAGCATGGTGGCATCAGAGTTCGACCTCTCTACGCAAAATGCCAGTGGGAAGCTCAAAAAGCTTTATCGGCAGGGGTTTATTCTGGGGAAAAAAGAGGTCGCGGAGTCCGGCGGGCATGAGTTTGTGTATGTTCCGATAAAATAATTCTGATAAATCTGCTTGCGTTAACCAGAATCTAGCGGTATTGTCCTGCATGTTGGTTCGCCAACTTGTGTGATATCTGATAAATCTCTTAAAGTTTATCAGATGTCATTGAGATAACTATCCAATGAGACTGAATCCCATGAACTCTCTCGATACCCTAAGCAGTAAACCACATCACTACATTGAAATTGCTGGTGAAGACCTGCAGTTCCGACAGGTGAATGTCGATGATTTAACTCTTACTGGTAACCAGATTGGCGCTGCGGCGGGTTACAAACCCGACCAGTTGCCTGTGATCCTGCAGTTGCTGGCTAACGGTACACTCGAAAGCCTCAGTCCTGCTGAACTCGCTCGTCCGGGGGCTGACAATAATAAATTTATTGTTGTTATATCTGACCGGACCTACTTCTTCTCCGTTGATGGGGAACGCCTGGAGTGGCCGCTTAATCAGATCACGGGACACACTGTCCGTAAGCTTGGAGAGGTCGCAGAAGGAAAGCGCCTATTACTCGAAAAAGAGGATTCCGCTGATGAAGAGATCCAAGGGCATCAGTTTGTTTCGCTTGAGCCAGAAGGGGTTGAGCGATTCATCAGCCGCGATCCGGTCTGGAAGCTCAATGTGCAGGGTAAAGTTTATTCTTTTGAAACCCCCATTATCAGCGTCAGGGATGCCGTTGTGAGAGCTGGACTAAACCCTGATCAGGCTTGGCATATCTTCTTCAATGTTGAAGGGAGGCCTAAAGAGGAAAAAACTATTAACGACCATCTTGATCTGACAACCCCAGGCATTGAGAAACTGCGTTTGACTCCACGCAATGTTTCAAACGGTGAAGCTGCGGTTGCTCTGCGTCGCGATTTTGAACTTCTCACCAATGACGAGAAGTATCTTAATGAGATGGGGTTTCAGTGGGAAACGTGTGTCAATGAACAATCACGCTGGCTCATCATAAACGATTATGTATTGCCTGAAGGCTACAACCAAAAACAGATCCAACTCGCTTTACTTATCCCTGAGGGGTATCCCATAAGCCTGTTGGATATGTTTTATGTTTTCCCAGCACTTAAACTATCAAATGGTGCTGAAATCCCGGCGACTCAAATTGTAGCGGTTATTGATCGGAACACTTTCCAAGGATGGTCTCGCCATCGTCAATGGGATCCGGACACTGACTCCATCATTTCACAGCTAGCCATGGCTAACGGGTGTTTACTTAAGGAGGTGGGCCAGTGAGCGCAAACACAAATATGGTGATACCAGAAGGTATTCACCAGCAGCTTCATAAACACCTCTTTCCAGGTGATGGCAAGGAATCTGCTGCAATATTGCTCTGTAATCGCAATGAAGGAAGCCGCCTTAAGCTGCTCGTAAAAGAGATCATTTCAGTGCCGGACGACGAATGCGGATCACGTAAAAATGATTTCATCTCCTGGCCAGGGCTTTACCTGGAAAAAGCAATTGATGCTGCGGAAACAGCTTCAATGTCTATCATTTTGGTTCACTCACACCCAGGCGGCCTCTTTGAATTTTCACAGTTTGATGATGCGAGCGATGCCATCACAATTCCTGCTCTTTATCAGGGTGTCAATGCACTCCATGGTTCTGCAATCATGATACCTGATGGCAGAATACGGGCCCGTTTCTATAGTGAAGGTATCAACGTACAAGACGTAGATCTTGTCAGTGTACCGGGGGATGACATCTGCCTCTGGCGGCCCGATGATGAAGTGCCGCAAAAAGAAGTCATTGCATTCACCTCTGGAATGACTTCGTGTTTTAGTCATCTGACCGCCGCGGTTATAGGCGTTTCAGGTACCGGTTCAATTGTCGCGGAGCAGGTAACTCGCCTGGGTTTTGGTAAAATATTACTCGTTGACGATGATCATATTGAAAAGAAGAATTTGAACCGGATCCTGAACGCTACGCAAGAAGATGCCTCACACAATGTGTCTAAGGTTGAGATGTTTGCCGCTGCTGTTAGCAGGATACGTGGAGAAAACGTCGCGACTGCAATCCACAGCTCAATATTAGCTAGGGAAGCGGTATTAGCGGTTGCTGATGCTGACGTTATTTTCTGCTGTGTGGACAGCTACCAGGGACGAATGGTTGTTGATCGAATTTCTTCTGCCTTCCTGATCCCGCTTCTTGATGTGGGCGTAATAATACCCACTCACATAGAACCCGAAGACGGTTTAAAGATTACCGATGTTAGCGGCAGAATTGACTATGTAAAACCCGGTGGAGCAACGCTGCTTGATCGCGAAGTTTACACGCCAGCACTTTTGCATGAAGAGATGATCGCAAAGAGGCAGCCTGAACTTTATGAGCAGCAAGTGGCTCAGGGATACATCACCGGCATTCAGGAGGAAGCGCCATCGGTCATTACACTTAACATGCGGGCTGCCTCTGCATGTGTTTCGGAGTTTATTGCCAGATGCTTCCCTTTCCGTGAAGACCCTAATGATCACTTTTCCCGTACGCGTTTTAGTCTCTCTGCAGCTGATGAGGATTTTTATAAGGAAAATGCATTTTCAAAAAAGAATAATCTGCTCCTTGCCGAGGGATGTAACGAACCCCTGCTTGGTATGCCTGAACTGAGGGCTGAAAAATGAATCTTATGAAAAAAATGTTCGCAGCATTAATGCTTAAGGCCGAACCTATCCTCCCTGCAAGGCGTCTGGTTATTGTTGATGGGGATATATTGCCTAATAAAATACCCTGGCGGAGGGTCATTTTGACAAGAGATGGGGGAGAAGACTGGAGTGTGGGTTTTAAATGCCCCTGCGGATGCGGTTCGGTCATAGAGTTGCTTCTTCTTAAAGAGGCCAAGCCACACTGGCGTTATAGTATTGATGAAAAAAATATTCCCTCTCTTTATCCCTCAATCTGGCTAAACACAGGCTGTAAATCGCATTTCTGGCTAAAGAATGGACGTATACACTGGGTTTGAGTTTTAACGTAAAAATACGTGATGAAAAATATTTCAGAGGCCAGTGATTTAAATTATCAGCGAAGAAGTACAGTTGAACTTCGCCCGATTTTTATTTCAACTCACATACCAAGTCTGTTCCGGGAATAAAAGTTTTCTTATTACAATTGACCACTGAGCTTTTAATACCAAGGTAGACTAAAAAGTATGTATTTTTGCTGATAATCAACCTCCTAGTAGTTTGGTGATTTATTGATATTTTGTAGTTAATTTATGACGTTACACTTATGGTAAATTGCGTGAGAAATAGTGGGCTATACATACATTAGAGAAGTAGGGTGTTAGACCTCTTGGGAAAGACATTTTTATTATGTGGTTTTTTTTCAATCCATTGTGCACTAATGAGAGAGCGAAAAATATTTTTCATGCAAGGTTTCGGACATTAAAAATCCCCACTATTATTTCGTCCAACGATTATGGTTGTCTGTTCTGCCAGCATTAGCGCTACATCTGGTAAACAGCGAAAATTCTTGATTTTAACCTGCTGAATACGCATGGATACCCTCGGTATCAGCCGTTTTGGGATTGTTGATTAACGCTAGTTATAGTTTTCAAATGTGATCAAGTGGATTATGTCGCACTTTAATCAGTCTGTTCGTCCATAACTTCAGTCCATCTATGCTCCCGAAGCCTGTAGCTATACGGTTAGCTCTCCATTGGAGAAAAAATAAAACAGCTCTTATATTTTTTTACTGCAAATGTGAGAAACCGATCATCTGTTTTCTGATTGTATTTTATACACAAGGTTTAAAAATAGTCATGATTTAATGACCTTGATTATTTTGCTGGCGTTACCCCAAACCCCAAACCTCTTTTCACCGCTGTGGAGTAAGTGGCGCTACATCCGTTCGTGCAGGTCAGTTTTTTCTCCCGTGTGCCTTCCGTTCCCGAATCAGCTTCCGGTTAATCGTTTCCCAGCACAACCCATCCCGCAAGGATAAATAGCACGCATTCTGCGTCCTTGCAGGCTGGAACGATGCCGGGAAAGCGAACCGTCAGGCGATACGAAGACGAAAATCACACACTGACGGAGAAAAACCATGACGATTTACCTGCATACCCAGACAAGCGCCCCTAACACCGCAGCGGCGACCAGCGTATCCCCGCTGGACCCGTCAGGCTCCTCAAAAACGAAATTTTCCAAAACCAAAACTGATATTTATCAGACCGTCACTGATAGCATCATTTCTGCGCTAGAAGCAGGCATTAAGCCGTGGTCCTGCCCGTGGCAGCGTGTACCGGGCATGTCAGGATTACCTTCAAATTACGCGACTGGTGCTGCTTACAGTGGAATGAATATCATGTTGTTGTGGAGCAGTGCGTCCGAGCAGGGATTCAGTGATTCACGTTGGATGACTTACAAACAGGCGCAAGCGGAAGGCGGGCAGGTGCGTAAAGGGGAACACGGCACTACCGCCATTTTCTATACCACACTGGAAAAGGAAAATGACGACGGAGAAACTGACTATATCCCGATGCTGAAGACGTTCACCGTGTTTAATGTTGAGCAAATTGATGGTTTGCCTCTGAGTGACGAAGCCGTTTTCCCGGCAGAGAGCTTTGAGCCGTTACCGCAGGTGGAAGCGCTTTTCCGTAACAGTGGTGCAACCATCATTGAGAAGGGACAAAACGCCTTTTTTGCACCGTCAACCGATGAAATCCGTTTACCTGAACGTTGTCTTTTTACCGATGCGGCCAATTTCTACGGCACCGGACTGCATGAGCTGGTTCACTGGAGCGGGGCAAAAAGCCGACTGAACCGTGAAATGAAAGGGAAGTTTGGCAGTGAGGGATATGCGTTTGAGGAGTTGATCGCCGAACTGGGAAGCGCGTTCCTGATGGCGGATCTGGGGATCGTTGGAGAGGTGCAGCATGAAAGCTATATCGCTTCCTGGCTGAAAGCACTGAAGAACGACAAACGCTATATTTTCAAGGCCGCCAGCGCGGCATCCAAAGCGCATCGTTATTTGATGGATAAGCTTTGAGCGGGAATGAACTGCAAAGGAATGCGGCTTTGCGTGTAGGGGGCTTTTAAAACAGTAACGCTGTAGGGACATGAGTGAGGCGGAGCGCAGACAGGGCGAGCACCGAACAGTCATGTTCCTGCAGTGGAATTAAAACAACCCTAAGGAGGGATTGATGTGTAGTTACTCCATGTGATTAATTGCATTAGCTTATATCGCTGTACAGCTTCCTCGTACAGCACACAAACAAAGATGATAGTCAGCTATGAGCGAAAGGCGCACATTAACGCCGAGTTAATGAGTGGCTGAAAGCGGTTGCATTGTTATGTGTTAGTGTGTCTTAATCAAAAAGTATACAGCCTTATATTGACTGCCATACATCCTGTAAGGTTGAGTTTCTTTTGCATCACGAAAGAAATTCTTAAAAGACTCCAAGTTAAAAACAGGACTGTTCCTTACAAGGGCTAGAATGTCCTCTTTTTCTAGCAAATATCCATTTTTTTCCATCTTACTTATTGGATTTAAATATTCATGATAATTACTTTGTGCTAGAGCTAACCATGCGTAATTCTGACAATTAGATAGTTCCCATATATCTACTGCTCTAGGGCAACCAGCTATCACTGGAACTCCTTTTTCTTCCCCTGCTTTATTAAAAGCTTCAAGCTCCCAATTAATGGTGACATATATTTCACCACTATCTGGGTCATTAAGTTTTGGCCTGCGCGGAAACATTACTAGCACATGAAACAGGTCATCTTTATGAAGTTGTCTTGAGATCTTACTAAACTCTCGAGATATCTACGGAAAAAGAGGAGCAACATGGCTATATTGTTCCTGCAAAATCTTCTTTAGTGCTGGTACTAAATAGTACTCAGCGCTATGTTCACTTATGTAACTAGTCGCCATACATCTCCTTGCAACTAATGTCCCATTCACCGAGATTTTACTCATACCATATGCCTGAGAATTTAACCAGTAACTTGAGTCAACAAAAGGGATGATGAACTGAAGTCTTCCACAATGCTCTGGTCCGTACCTAGCACAAAGTAGCTCTTCAGACTAGGTTTAGCTCTGTACCATCATGGTGTTAGATAAAATCTGAACTAAGATAGATTAATATCTCCTCGGAGTGCATGTAGCCGCCGTTCCAGATTATCCAGTCTTTCTTGAAGGCCATGACTCTGCTGCTCAATATTTTCCAGTGTTTCTGACAGAACATCACGCAGTAGCACAAAATTTGCTTGTAGAGCATACACAAAATCGTTGCCGCGTATCAGCAGTTCTTCGCGTGGCATGCCTTGCTGTGCGGAATGCGTCATCCATGTGACCAGCGCTTTTGCGCTCATTTCAGTCAGTACGTCCGCAAGTCGGTCAGTTTCTCTGTTCATTTTGGTGTCCTGTCTGTTCTGATTTTTTGGGGGGTATTTCGAGGGGTATTATTTCAGGTCGTTGCGCTGCTGGTTGGGTCGGTTGGGACTGTAAGTGATAGAGAAGAACTATATGCCGTGGTCTAAATCGATCCGTTGCAACTCGTCGAGCGTATAGATGCGAAAGACATTCCGGTGGCGGGTTTCCAGCGGGATGTGCTGATGGTTAACGATGACGTGCCTGATGCTATCAAACAGCCGTTCAAGACCGCGCTTTTTCTGCGGGTCCGGCACGATATAAAAAACGTAAATCCAGTCTTTACGGGTTCGGGCAAGCAAATGACTGGCGATGATCGACTGATATCGGGCTTTGGTTTTCAGACGGCGCTCTGTCTCAATGGCGATCACGGTGCCGCCGGGTAGGGTGATTAGTCCGTCCGGGCGGTGGCTGACCTGATAACGACTGAGGAAGGTTGTGCGATCGCCATTTATCCACCCGGATGCGCCTTTTTGCTCAAGGATAATCCGGGCTGCCTGATTATCAAGGTGATGTTCCAACGTCCAGCCGGTGATTTTTGAAGGCTCAAACCGCGCCGGGAAAAGCGCATCGTCGGGGGTTAATACAACGGCCAGCCCGTCAGTGGTTATGCCCCATAATGAAATTTTCATCGTGCGCGATACCAGGACATGTTTTTGTATCAAGCCCATACCCTCGGCTTTTGAAAGCAGGGAATACAGTGATTTATGATCCCTGAAACCGAACAGCAGCATCAGTGTTTTAAAGTCACTGTACGTTTCCTCCTTCAGAAAATTCAGCAGTCGTTGTATTTTTTCGTGGTGTCGCGTCTGGCGTTCGCTGTATGCGGTGATAAGCATCATTCCCCCCTTTAAAAATCCAGCAATGACGGGTTTTCCTCTTTATCGGCATTCGGTGTTGTTGTGTCTTTTTCGTCCGTATCAAAAAAAAGATCGCGCCGCGTTATGGTGATATCCGGCGTTGATGCCGGTCCGGGGGAGGCTTCCTCCTCGCCAAAATGCAGGGTGATGTTTACCGTTGCGGCGGTGGCGGCAATCGCGGGCGACACGGCGCAGATCTCCAGTTCGCGTTTCTTCACCCTGATGGGCGAAATCAGCGAAGCAGAGGGGAGTGTTTTTGTCGTAAAAATGAAGCTAACAAAATCGGGTAGATTCAGGATCATATTGCTGTCGGTAAAGAAACGCTCGGCCTGCCTGATGGTGCGTTCGTCGTCGATAGTCTCTGTCAGCACGGCATCGGTTTTCGCTTTGCGGACCTCGTCATCCACTAATATGGTGCCTGACATCCTGGCCACCCATTCCGCGGTGTCCGGGTCCATGACACGGTAAACCAGTTTGAATTTGGCGTTCTCAACGACCGCGCCGACAACGGCGTCACCTTTCAAATCTGCCGGACAGTCTTTTAAATCGGCAATCGACTGGTGGTCCATAATAATATGCACGCCTTTATCGCGTGCCGCGCCTAAACCTTCCAGCGCGGGCCTGGATAAATGGTATTTCAGTTCGGAAAGATAAATAGCAATGGGGCGGGGCACGTCTTTCACCCGCTCGCGCCTCTCTGCCAGCTGGTACAGGCGTACCAACAGCATGCGCTGAGTGGTAATGATTTTGCTGTTGCGCATTGAACCAATCACATAACAGCAACCGCCTTCCTTAAATATCGTATTAAGCGAAAATCCAGTGGGGGCATTAATGGCATTGAGTAAAGCCAGCTCTTCAATTTTCCCGAAAAAGGCTTTTATCTTATCTGCAGTACCCTGAACGTAGTCTCCGTTATACACATCCCGAATGGTTGAGGCCGTATTACGGGTGACAAACTGCGCGGCTATCCGCGCCGCCTTCCGGTCGTCAATCCGATAAAAGTCAGATTCCTGCCCTTTTTCCGCCAGGCTGAAACCGGCAACAAACAATTCTTCCAGTTCATCTGGCGTGATGCCTTCAATCAGATTTAACTGGTATTGTTGTTTCCGCAGGTCAATCAGTGCAAAAGGTTTTCCTGCATCCTCGCAGGCTTTGCGGTAAAGGTGGGGTGCCCATTCATCATCCTTGGGGTCCATCACAAATACGCCTTCACCGGCCAGAATACTTTGATAAAGTAATATCCCGGTGGCAACGCCTTTGCCCGCTCCGGTGGTGCCGATAATATCTGCGTGTTGTTTTTGCCAGTCTTTTAAAGGCAGATACATCGGCTGAACATCGCGGTCCATGCCGATAAATAACCCTTTGTTCAGGTCGATATAATCCAGCGGGTCATAATGCAGTGTTTCCGGCAGCAGTGATTTCACCGTACGGACATCGGTGCGTAATTCCCGTTCAAGCGTGGTTTTTCTGACGAGGCGTTTCTTTATTTTGTCTAATTCAGGGGTTAATACCCTGCGCAACAGAATATGCAAAATAAAACCCGTTACGGTAAAGGCAATCAGCACCGGCCATGCCAGAACGGGAATGCTGGCGACTACACGGCCTTTATAAAGCCACTGGAAAATCCAGATAACAACCGGGGCCATCGTACCGCAAAGAAAACACAGCAGGGAAAAAGCAATCATCAGCTTTTGCCACAGCGGGGCTTTTTGCCGTTCATCGCTTTTCATCGACGCGAAAAATGGCATCGTCAGCCCCGATAACAGCGCCAGCATCAGCTGATGCTGTTGCATAAAAGCAATGAAGCTAAGCGCGCCATTCACTATCGGCGACAGTGAAACGGCCAGCTTATTTAAAATCACGTTGCCTCCTTCATCAGCGGTTCGCCCCATGACATCGCCCCATCAGTTCGCCCCACGGTGTCGGGCGAAAAGGCGGGGCGAGCGTATGGGGTAAAGATGGTGGCCGCTGTGCGGCCATATGCAGGAAAGCATGCTTCCCTGCACGTCACGGCGTGCGCCAGTTCACGCGGGCTGGACGCCCTACTTACCTGTCGCATGGGGGTAATGTCGCGGCTGGACGCCGCGCCAAAACCCCCGACGTCAACGGCGGCACACCGTCGCCCGCTACGCGCGACCACCCCCTTTGAGACGCCGTTTTTCGCCTATTTTTTCTTTTGTCCGTTCCGGCCAAGCGAAAAAATGGGAAAACGCCTTCAAAGAGGGTGGTCGCGCCACGCTACCGGCTTTTGGCCGGAGACTTAGCCGCGACGGTGTGCGGGGCTAGCGCCCCCCAAATAAACCGCTATCGTAGGCGATAGCTTTTCGCTCGCTGGGGCGGCGAAATTTATTCGGCTCCCCCCGGCCAGCTCGGTTCACCTGGGGGTGAACGCTCGCCGGTGGGTTCGGCGACGCAAATTAGCAATTTCGTCGAAATTGAATTTACTCCCCTCACGCTAATTTTAATCCTATGCTGGAGCCTAGGATTAAAAGCCAAAAAAAACCGTCTGTGAGTATCGTTATTACCATTACTGGTTGACGTTTTAGATGCGATGAAATTAACAATCTTGTAGATTGAATTTCAACGCTGAGTTCGGTAGTAATGAAAATATAATAGCCTTCGATTTGAAATTTTATGGATAGATATAATTCAATGCGGGCAAAAAATTTTGCGCTGGTGAAATGCGAATTACGGCAGCGTAATTATATATTGAAAAGACAATCAACCTCAAAGTAATAACTTCGATCCCTATTCCTGTGCCGGAATTAATAATTAATATAGTGGGGTTGATTTTCACGGCTAAAACCGTTGCGCGAAGATCTCACCCTTGGTAAAATATCTCTGGCTTTGAATGATGATAAAGTCATTGTGGTAATGTGATTTTTCTTGGAGAGTGTTTAATTTTTGCCACATATGTTTTATTGTCCTGACATTCGATGATGCAAATTCTTTTTGCGCTTTATTTTATGATATCCACGAAGTTCTTATATTGGCTGTTTTTGTCATATCCTTTTATTTAAAATGCGCCTTTACTCTTTTATACTATCAGCATTGTATTATCGGCAAATACTCAGGTGTGTTTGCAAGCATGACTCCAGCATTTGTGGGGCTTAATCTGGTGCGAGGGGCAGGGCTGTGCCGGATTTTACTTTGCTCATCACTACCCAGGTAGTAAAACTACGTACGTTCTGTTCGGCCATTATGACCTCTTGCGTAAAACGTTCATAATCCAGAAGATCGCGGCAGACTACCGTCAAAATAAAGTCATACTCTCCGGTGACGTAATAACACTGTTGGACTTGTGCTTGCTTAAGCATCGCTTGTTTGAAAGATTTGATCTGTTCGTTGCGTTCTTCAAGCAAATCGATACCCACCAGGCAAGTCACGGGGTAGCCGAGAGCGTGAGGGTTCAGTGTAGCGGTTTCCTGCTCAATGATGCCATCCGTGCGCATCCGTTTAAGCCGCCGTTGCACCGCAGCAGCCGACAGGCCAACCTCTTCACCGATGCTTTGCGCAATATGGCGGGTATCGCGTTGATAACGCGCCAAGATACGGCGGTCGAACTCGTCGATAGCGGTTATGCTGTGGCTCAGTTGCGGTTTAGCCGCTTTTTTATCGCTCATTTATCCGTTAGTCCGCAAGAAAGTGCCTGAATATGCCGTCACCAGGCGCTGCAACGCCGTTAAACTACGTTAACACTAACGGCAGAGGGGGAAAAGATGTCCAGAGTGCTCACTATTATCACCGACAACGCGCCGGGATTGCATGGCATTGCCGGTCCGGTCATTGATTTCGATTCCGAACTGCGGCGGATTATCGGCGATTTGCAGGCCACGCTGGCGGATTTTCGCCTGGGGGCTGGTTTTGGCCGGGCGATGGCCGCGCCGCAGGTTGATATCCCGCTGCGGATTATCGTGCTGCAACTGGGCGCCCGTCCTTTTGCCATGATAAATCCCCGTATTTTATGGCGCAGCGACGCTATGCAGGAAGTCTGGGATGATTGCCTGAGCGTACCGGAGGCGATCGTCAGGGTGCTGCGTCATATGAGCATCAGCGTGGCATGGCAAGACGAACAGGGTTTCTCTCATCAATGGGATAAGCTGCCGCCGGATATGTCGGAACTGATCCAGCATGAAATCGATCACCTCGACGGCATCTTGATGACCGACCGGGCGATAGGTGCCGATGCCATCCGACCCATAGCCGAACGTTCAGCCCTGATCGACGGACAGCGGCCCGCGCACCGGCTCAGCCTGGACCATATTCGCCAGGCGCCCGATGCCATCGACCCGGTATTCCTTAATTCGCCGCAGTACGAATGCCCCCAGTTATCGGCTCAGCTCGGGCGCGCCGTATGGCTCAAAGTGGAAACGCTTAATCCGCTGCGCTGCTTTAAAGGGCGCGGTGCGGGCCTGGTTATCGCCGGCGCGCTTGCCCGTGGCGAATTGCGTCCGCTGGTCTGCGCCAGCGCGGGCAATTGGGGTCTGGCGCTGGCGTACTATTGCCATAAGGCCAGCCTGCCGTTGACGGTATTTGTCGCGCAAAATGCCAACCCGCTGAAAATTGGGGCCATTGCAGCCTATGGCGCCGATATCAGGCAGGTAGGCGTCGATTTTGATAGCGCCAAGGAACAGGGCCAACGATATTGCGCCAGTATCGGCGGCTGGTTTATCGAAGACGGCCTAGAGCCGGAAGTGAGCGAAGGGGCCGGTACTATCGCTCTGGAGTTGTTGTCAGCCGGTGTTCCGTTCCGTGCAATCTATATCCCGGTCGGCAACGGTGCGTTGGTTGGCGGTGTGGCACGCTGGATCAAAGCGTCGGCGCCGGATATCCGCATTATTGGCGTGTGTCCGCGCGGCGCTGACGCCATGTACCAAAGCTGGCTGACGAATCGGGTGGTGATCGGCGAAGTGGTGAATACCCAGGCCGACGGCCTGGCTGTGCGCGTGCCGGTGCCGCAGGCGCTGGAAGATATGCGCGATTTGGTGGATGAAATGATATTGGTTGAGGAGGAGCAGATAGCCGTGGCGACACGTTATGCGCTTAAGTATGCCGGGCTTATATTAGAGCCTTCCGGCGCGGTATCCCTGGCTGGCATTTTGTCACATTTGCCAGAGGAACCTGCGTTACGCTCTGGCCCGGTCGCTGCTATTCTGACCGGAGCGAATATAGCATGTGACTAAGCGTCATTATCTGACAATATTTTTGTATATCAAACCGCATGGGGGCCAACTTTCTCACTGGCAATCAAACCGAGATCCCTAATGTGTGCCGTCGGCGAAACTATTGTGATAATGCCGTAGCCGAATTGTCCGTTAAAAAAAAGTCGTGGCGATATCCGGCAATGTAAGATGAATATTGTACAACCTGTTAAAGTACCTTTTTTTGAGGTTAAAAATGGCCAAGTTTGCGGATTTATCTGTTGAACGTCATCGCTATCAGGTTTTGGCGATTTTTTTGGTGGTGCTATCGACTCTTCTTTATGTCATTGGATATTCAATATCCAAAGTAATGGTAACATCGTATGGATTCCCAGCCATACAGGTCACTTTCTTGAGATGTAGCATTGTGCTTATAAGTGGACTGTCATTAACCCTGGCAGCCTCAACCGGAATTACCTGGCGTCGAATCTGGTTATTGTTCGTTCCTTGGAACAAAGAGCGGCGGCTGCGGCGTTATTATGCGACTCATCCATGAACTCAAAGCGGCAAAAAACTATCAATCGATAGTTAAAGTTGATTGTATTCGACTGTTTTTCAGACAATTATATACTTGAGAGATACAGCCTATTCCTCGCCGGTTACAGCGGGGTGAATAGTCATCCACACTGCCGCTTAGTGAGTACGCTCGGCGTATGAGCGTTCTTACCCGGCCTGTACCTTTACCCGGTGAATGCTATCAGAAAATGCAAAACGAGAGGGACTGATTCGATGTTTTACATGGCTGAAAGAAAGGATATTGACACCATCGCAGAAATTGTTAGGGAGACCATATCCTCTACTTATCCGAAATATTATCCAGATGGTGTGGTTGAATTTTTTTTGAATTATCATTCTACTGACAGTATCAGGAATGCAGTTGATGCTGGAGGGGTTTATATTCTCACCGCTCAAGGAAAAACAGTCGCCACAGGGAGCATAAAAGATAATGAAATATGCAGGCTGTTTGTTTTACCATTATTTCAGGGTAAAAGACTGGGCAGTTACATGATGGACAAGCTTGAGACACTGGTGTTCGGTTACAGTAACGAAATCAGACTGGATGCATCTTTACCTGCCTGTGGTATGTATCTCAAGAGGGGCTATAAGCCCGTTTCTTTTGAGTCGGTTCTGACCACATATGACCATCGGCTTTGCTATTTTATTTTAAAAAAAACAAAAGATAACTGATCCGGCGACTAAGGAAACCGGAAGCTAGAGTCCTTTAGCGATAACGACACACCATTCATGCGCTGCGCGATAACGCTTTCAGGGGGGCTTGATCACGAGCATGAGAAGCGCCAGTCAATTCAACGTTTCGTCAAACCGCCATCAACAAAGTACTGGCTACCGGTGACAAATGAGGCGTCGTCCGACAGCAGAAAGAGGCCGACAGCCGCCGCCTCTTCAGCCGAACCCACCCGCGCCAGCGATAATCGATTTACCACATCGGCTTCAAACTCTCTTCGGAAGTTGTCGCTCATGAAATTCCGGAAATTGGTATCGATGGGGCCGGGCACCAACGTATTAACGCGGATACCGCGCTGACCCAGCGCTGATGCCCAGCAACGAACGAGCGATATCAGCGCGCCTTTGGTCGCCGCATACAAACTTGCCATCTCTGCGCCTTCATAGGCCGATGTCGACGCGGTGACGACGACGGATGCCCCATTATTGAGATGGTCGGCTAACTTTGCCAACTGGAGCACGGGACCTCGTACGTTAGCAGCCATCAACGCATCAAATGCGGCGGCGTCTATGTGCTCAATCTTGCCGACCGTTGCATATCCAGCATTAAGCCAGAGTCCATCAATTCGCCCATGTTCGCGGATTTTGTACGCCAATGCGTCAGCAGCAGTGGGATCTGACGCATCGTTCTGTAAAACCACCGATCCATCGGGCAACAGAGTACGCAACTTTTCAAGCTGTTCAGGATCGCGTCCCGTGGCTATGATCGAACCTCCTTCAGCCGCAATACGTTTAACTCCCGCCAGACCAATACCGCTGGTGGCGCCAGTGACAAGGATTTGTTTTCCAGAGAACCTGTTCATTTTTTGTTTCCCGCTTTGTGAAGCCTCTACCGGAAATGGTAAACCTTGTTCTTTTGTTTGATAATAACCTTTATATCAATCGAACTGTTTGAGAATTCAAGCATAATGCGCGGTAGCGAATACGCAGAACTCAGGGCTTTTGCGGCAGTTGTTGAGCATGGCAGTTTTTCCAAGGCTGCGGCCCATCTCGGTATCACTTCTTCGACGTTAAGCCTCACTATCCGCAAGCTTGAAGAGCGCCTGGGGGTTCGTCTGCTCCATAGGACAACGCGCAGCGTGGCGGTGAGTGGTGCGGGGTTACGAATGATGCAACGGCTGGGACCCGCGCTGGAAGAGCTCGAAGGTGCAGTGACCGATGCGGTTCAGGAGGCAGATCGCCCGTCTGGCCTACTGCGGCTTAACGTTGCGAGAGTGGCTGCAATACACTACCTGGCGCCAATATTAGGCGGCTTTCTTAGCGCTTTCCCGGATATCACAGTGGATGTGGTGACGGATGACCGACTGATTGATATCGTGGCCGAACGTTTCGATGCCGGGATACGGCTTGGTGAAAAGCTGCATCGTGATATGGTGGCTGTCAGGCTCAGCGGCGATCTGGAAATGAAAGTCGTTGCCAGCCCTGCTTATCTAGCGAAGGCAGGGTATCCACGCAAACCACAGGATCTGGTTCGCCACCGGTGTCTGACCTATCGCCGTCCAAGCGACAACAGCGTTTACCGGTGGGAATTCCAGCGTCAGAGTGAACAACTGGAAGTGAACGTCAAGGGCGCTCTGATTGTCGATGAACCGGCGATGCTTACTCAAATCTCACTGGATGGTGCAGGAATAGCGTATCAGTTTGCACACCAGGTCGATCCCTTTCTGGAAAATGGACAGCTGATACAACTTTTAAAAGACTGGACGCCCGCTTTCCCTGGTTTTTATGTGTACTACACCAGCCGCCGGCAAATGATCCCACCATTACGGGCTTTTCTTGATTTTTTGGCAAAGCGTTCCATTTCATAGCTTTGACGTCATAATGAGCTCACCCGGTAAACATGCCGGTAATTGATCAACTGCGTACACGGCCAAATTTACTAATAATCTGGTTGATAATCGTCGGGTCCGCTGATTCACATTCAAGCAGAAATTCCTTGCGGGCATCGGCTGTATGGCTAGGCAGAAAGCCGTGTTTGTTCTTTTTTACGATATTAAAGAAAGAACGCTCGGCAGAGCGGCATTCATTTCCACCGCCGTTTCCCGTCGTTTTACCGTACATACATAAATTGACTTCACAGGCATCAGCAGCCATCGCAGGGGATGACAATAACGACGCAATACAGAAAAAAAATGCAGGTAGCATGATCGATTTCATGTTAATGACCTTTGGTTGAAAATGAGCTATTGAATCGACGGGAGGGGTTATCTGGATAAGCTAGGGTGTATATGGTGTTACCGATAAAACTCAATATTTGTTGTATTACATGTTAGGCAATTATTCAGTTTTGGCAGGAAGGTAATGGCGCCGGAGTAACCGTTATGTCGTAGCCAGGTTTTCGCCCTGAAATAACCGTCACCATCCGGTGCGTTAACGATAACCTGATTGGAATGTACCACGGCATACCAGAGATTGGGCGGATAGACCACATTAGGGTTGAAGCTCATTTTTATTGACCAGTGGTCATCGATTGTGGGAGACGGCAAAATAACCCGGTTCTCTGACCACTGTGGAAGACTTGTATTCATTTCCACGCCGGGTTTATCCCATTCGGGCTGAACGGGCTCCGGTGGGGATGAACAGCCAGAAATGATAACTATCATCGCGCTGATTAAAAACAGGTCAATCGTTCGCATCGTTGAAGGTCTCCTTCATTTTATCCAGGTGAAGATATTTATAATAGATATCACCCATCCGACGAATATCGCCGTGAATATCAATACTGACGATAATATCTACGCTTTTAAGCACCTTGCGCAGCAGTACCGCAAACGGAATATTCTGGCAATCAGGGTTCTCAAAACAGCGGTCAATAATGCCTTCAATACAGTCTTGCGGGCTGCCCGCGTGCAGGGAGGTGATAAGTCCTTCATGACCGGAGCCGATGATTTTCAGCGCGTCCCAGGCTTCCCTGCCACGAATTTCCGCCAGCAGAATGCGGTCTGGGTTCATCCGGTAATTGGCCCGGATAAGTCTGCCGGGGGTGACGATGGCATTGTCCCCGGCGTCCGCCGGATAAAACAGATGAACGTAATTGGCGTGGTGGTAAAACCGGATTTCGGGGTTGTCTTCAATGGTGATGAGTCTCAAGTGTTGCGGTATATAATGCAGCAGCGTTTTCATATAGGTCGTTTTACCTGACCCGGTCTCACCGACAATAAACAGCGTCTTACCGTACTCAACGGCCTTTTCAATAAAGCGGGGGACATCCCCGCCGTTATAATATCGGGCCAGTTCATCGTCCTTGCTTTCAGTTCGCTCCTTACCCGCCACCCGGTTATAAAAACCGGCATCAATCCAGGACTGATGCGCTTTCTGTTCGAATGATGGTTTGCGCAGCGTGATGGAAACCGTATCACGCTCACAGGCCGGGGGAATAATAGTCTGGATACGTTCACCGGATCCCAGCGTGGCGGAGAGGATTGGCGACGTATCATCCACGTTGTCCTCATTCCATGAAGCCAGTGCTTTGGCAAAAGCGTAACACTGACGCAGCGTGACCGGGGCGTCGTGCCGTTGCCATTTTCCGCGAATTTTGGTGTGGATCTCGCCGGGGCGGTTAATGGCGATGTCGGTCAGACCCTCCAGCGGGAGAAAATCACCGAACAGCTGATTTTTCATAAAATCAAGAGACAGGTTTTCAGTCGTCATACACCCCTCTCTGTTTTATGCGCAGTTGATAGACGGAGGAAAAATCAATATCGGTGCCGGTCATGATGCTGATAACGTCGCCCTGGTTCAGATACATTGTGGGTGGAATATTGATGCTGTTCTCCAGCGTCGTTTTCGCCATTTCCGACGCGGCTGCGCGGGTGTTTTCGGTATAGTCGGTGTTACGGTCTTTTCCCGGAGCTGAATCCGCCGCTGCCGCAGCCACATCCTGCACGGTGCTCAGCATCAGGGCATTACCGAAACGCGCCCAGAAGTGGGTATCAATCCAGCCTGAAATACCCGCCTCGCCCAGCGGGCCGGTGGCCCCGGTATCCGTAAGCGGAATTTGCAGGCTACCGGGCTCCGGCGTGCGTAACTCCGTCCAGATGATAAACATCCGGCTGCGTCCGTGTTGCAACGCCCCGGCGCGGTACACGCCCCTGGCGACGGTGCCCGCCGGGAGCAGCTTCACATGGTTGCTGGCGCTGTAGACATCCTCGCTGATAAGACACGAAATCGTACCGCCCACATCGGAGACAAACCGCCGCATCATTGAGCAGGGGATATAGCGATCAACCGGGATGTAGAGATCAGGATCGAGGTTCAGCCGCCTGACGCCGGTGACCTTAGCCACCCCAGGCTTTTCATTGTTGCCATTGGTATCGGAGGCGGTTGTCGGACCGCCGGTCGGCACCGCGCTGTCGCGCGGTTCGATTCGGGTGATTCGCGTGTTGCCTCGCTGCGCGGTCCCGGTGGCGTTGCTCAGCCCGTCAGCCAGCGCCGTCGCCTTGTTCAACGTGGGCGGTTCCGGTGGTGAGGGTGGCACGGCGGTTTGCGTCTTGTCCTTGTCCGCCGTCGTTTCCGGCTTGTTTTGTCCGAACAAACCGAACGGATTATTATCCATGCCAAGGTTGGTTCGTGCATGTTGTCCCGCGCCGGTCGAAGGCGGAGGCGCGGTGTCGGCTTCCTTTTCGTCACCCTTTTTCAGTGCCCCGAGCAAGCGATCGCCGCCGAGCGCCAGAGCAATCAGCAAGGCCAGGCTAAGCAAGCAGACCAGCAGCGTCCGGCGACCGGACGCTTTTCGAAAGCGGGTCACTTCGGGCTGACCGGGAGGCGTTTTTTGTTCCGACTCCGGGCTCGCCATCGCCAGCCGGGCGCGCTCGCGGGCTTCTGCCTCCAGTTCTGCCGTGGTTTTTTCCGTTGCTTCCGGGAAGGATTTGTCTGTCATTTGTCCTCCAGCGTGACGGCGGGTGATACGGTGTCGCCATTGGCGACCGTGGCTTGCCCGTATGCCGCGTTTTCAATCCCGACCACGGCATTGCCGTAGCGCAGTACCAGGCGCGGCGACAACGTACGCACCACCATCACGGTGTAATTGCCCTGACTGACGATCCGAGGCGTGACCGCCTGCTCCTGACCGTTAACCATCAGGAAGGGAGAGGGCAGGATTTTGACCGGTGAAAAGCCGATATAGATAAAGCGGCCATCATCGTAAGTGAAGTCCGGCGCTATGGACGCCGAGCCTGCCGCCACCTGTTTGGTATAGCGCCAGTTGCGTGGTGTGGTGGCTTGTTTGAATGCCGTTGCTATCTGCTGTTTTTCCTGTGTTTCGCGCAGCATTTTCAGACGGGTCGCGCTGGCAGCGTCTGATTGCCGGCGGGCCTCATCTGGATAGCGATAGCGGATGACAAAAGCCTGCGAGGGCGAGTCGTTATCCAGTACGTTCAGCTCCAGGCTGTAATCGCGTTTTGACGTCACCACAAAGAGATTGGTTTTCCAGTCTTTCGCGGTCGGCAGAAAGACCTGACTGACATTATTGCCGTTGGCGTCCGTCACCGGCTGGGTAATGGGGTTCGGGCTGACGCCCACCCGGTTATCACTTTTCGTGACTGTCCAGCCTTTGGGAAAGCCCGCCTGCGCATCAATAACCTCCTCATCATCGTCAAACAGCAGCGTGGTGACGTAGCCGGGGCGGGTATTGACGACCGTGGCGTTCTGGCTGTTGTAAAAGACATTCTGCATCCGGCTGTCCCAGGCACTTCCACGTGGCATGGCGGCCCCCCAGGCCATGTATGACGCCAGGATAAGGGCAAGGCCCAGACTATTTTTCAGCATCATTCAGTCCTCAGTTCTTTATCGCGCTGGTAGCTGGTGACGATGAAGCCCATCGGGTTCACTTCGCGCTGGCTGTCGGTGAGTTGTTTGCGTGGGAGGTAGCGGTACGTCAGGCGGATATTCCAGACATCCGTTTTGACCGAGTTATCCGCAATGCGGCGAATGGTGCGTCTGATGCGCAGTGTCGCCAGATGGTCGGGCGCTGTGGCGAGGGCGTGAACGTTAGAAATAATGTCAATATACACGACATATTCCGCCTTATTGAAAATGACATCCGGAGCCTGGTCGCTGTTGAACCCGTCCAGATAATCTTTATTCACGCTGTCGCTATTGAATAACTGCACATCGTCATAATCGCGCTGGAGTGAAAAATAGTTATACCCTTCGCGGAGTCTGACGTAATGCGCCGCTAATGAATGCGCAAGGGCGTCTTCCGTGGAAATATCCCGCTCTTTAATACGGGTCATATAGTCATAGCGACCGGTCTGTGTATCCACCGACCATAACTCAATGTCGGTGGTTTTCAGTGGCAGCAGGATAATCAGGGTCGCAATGGCCATCGCGGCAAGAATAAAGCCGACCGCTGCCATCAGCCAGGCAACCTTTTTTTCACGCGCATCCTTTTCCAGAATGATGGCTTCAAACGTTCGGGACGACGCAAGGACTTTTTCTGTTTCAGACATGTTTTGTCAGCTCCTGAATGATGGCCGGAGTGTTCACCGGTTGTGGTTCGCCGGATACCGGCGGGAGGGTGACGTTATGCTGTGTGCAGCCCATGAGCGCGCACAGCATCAGAAAGGCGATGCTGAGTTTCATATCAGGCCCTTTATTTAACGGATGCGGTGGCGTAAGTGTTATCGCCACGGCGCGATACGAGTGCGGATGTGATGAGCAGGGAAGAGTTTAGGTGTAGTAAGTCATCCTCGATGTAACAATTTCTGGTTGCAGTTTCTAGTTGCGATCTTAAATCTAATCTGACAGTCGACACCGTGCTCAGGCTGTGTGAAAACCCTGACTAAAAACTGAAATGCGCGCGTCTACGCAAAATCTGAAATTGATCGAATGGTTAGGTGTAGAGCCGAATTTTACGTATGATCGCGGTTTTCAGCTCTGTTTTTAGTAGTTTCTGCGACCAAAAACGTTTTTACACAGCCTATGAAGCGGACGTTCATAAACTAAGAGCGCAATAACGCAGCGGGGTCAGTCCAAGATCAGCCACATTGTGTCTGTTAAACATTTGACGATTCATAATTCATTCCAGCCGATGCCGCTTCGCGGCAAAGCTAAATTTAGTCGTTAGATCAGAAAATATTGGAATATCAGTGTCCATCAGCCATTCATCTCATCGCGGCGGGTGATCAGTTCTTCCATTTTTTTGAGGTCGATCAGATTATAGAGCGGATCGACTCTGGGAATGTCGGTCACGGTCGATATGGAATCAAATAGTCTGTGTACCGTCGCAGTCAAGCAGACGCCGTTATCAAGCGATATGGCATCCTCATTCGAACAGATACAGAACGGCTTGATGTGGGCTGCCTCCAGCGCCAGCATAGAACCGGTCAAGTAGCAGCGACCATCCGCACGTGCCTTGATGGCCTTGGCCCATTGTGACTGCTGGCGACGAGCAAGTGATTGGATCTCACGGTATTTGTCGGCTGCAGGCATTACAACGTATATTTGCACATCAGGTGGCATTTGCTTGTCCAGCACTAGATCGAGATAAACATCAGAGCGCCAGTCTTCATTTGAACTTTGCAACTCAACAAAGTAAGAGCTGTAATTCGGCGCGTAATGGTTGTTCCCTAGAGTGGCCCAACTCCCGTACTGGTTGCGGATGCGGTAGCGGCCTCCGAACCACATCGCCACGATGCCATTATCAGGGTCGATCAGGGGCTGGGTTTTATCCCCATTTTTCCAGGTTTTGAAGCTTTCCGGGAAGGCTCCATAAAAATAGTAAACTGCCATGGTGTGCTCCTATGCCGTCAGTACTGATTTGGTTCAATACATCCCTTCCAAATCAACCATGGCCACATCACATTGGGTATTTTCACCTCACCCCACCATATATTCATCAACGCGAAAGTTAGATAATATTTCTCTTTCAATCAGTTCAATACCCTCCCTGATTATGTTACAGACAGATTATCATGATTGCCGGTGCTGACCAATTTCATCGTATTTTGACATAGATGCTTATAGACCAGCAGTAGTCCTGGCTTGAAGACAGGAACCGTCTAATGGTGTGGAGGCAGTCCACAAGATGTGGTTTTATTCCGTCAAATAAACGTTATATTTACTAGGAATTACAATCATGGCGACATCACCCAAGTATTACATCAAAGGAAATTTGTCGGAAAAACAGATTGAGGCAGATGTTGCGTCATTCTTTGGTTGGTGCACTCCGCCAGAAGAGATCTTTCCTTTCAGGCTTTTGGATACTGATGAACAGAAGACAGGCGCAGATAAATTATACGACCGCGCAACAGCAATCTACATGCAGTTCAAAAAGTCCTCTGGATTGAAATCTACGCACGATGTGAGGCCTTCTACTCGGAAGGGGCGAAGCCCATTGGAGGGCATTCGCGAGTTTCGTGAAAAGCATGATCTAGAACAAGATCCTACCCTCTTCTTTCAACTACGCGCGCAGGCAAAGACCGCCAGCGACCTTCAGCATAATGTGCTACTTGGATATGAGTGTCCGCCTTGGTCGCGTGCAATCTACGTGGCCCCACTACTGCTCGACAAAACTAGTTATCACGCAGCGTTACATGAGTCAACGAACAGATTTTTGCTCGATCCGTTTTATTATCGAATTAGACATTCAATCCATCAGCGACATTGGACGAGCTATTTTGGTGCAACCCCCTTTCTACGAGAACATATTTCGATTCCTCCACATGAAAGGGTCGCAGATCACAATCACTACTATGCATATTCCGAGACGGGCGTTGACATAAGCTGGCACTCCCCAGAAATCGTTGAAAGGGAGCCAAGCCGACTTTCCGATTTCATAGTTAAGCTCTTCCTGTCGGCGATAAATGAACCAGACTCGATGCTTCCGCAGGGAGAACTAGCAGAAAGAATCGCTAAGATTAGTTCCGATCTTGGATTTCAAGCCGATAACAGCAACGATTCCCCCATCGAGAATCTGGGAAAGTACGGACGCTGGCTAAAAGATACGCACGGTATTCGCCAATTCATTCTACTTGGTAGTTCGAAATATATTGAGAAACTGCGTAGTAAGATCTAACAATCCATTCAAGCCGCGCCGCTTCGCGCGCGGTTATTCAAGTGTTAACGTCCGTATCGCTCTTAGCACTCTGTCAGGTCTCGTCATGCTCTGCTATTGGAAAGTTTCGGGTTGAGTGGTGGCTTAATCCAAATAGGAGTTAGCGGTTACGCTGCTGATTAAAACGTTTCATATTCTCGATGGCGGCTGTGCGTTTTTGCCATGCCGATACGGCTTTGCTGGTGCCGGCGGCGATGAGTTTGCCGGTTGCGCCGGCAGCACTGACACCGCCTTTTGCCGCCAGTTTGATTTCGGTCGCCCCGGCCTTCATGCCGGTTCTGGTCGCGTCAGCAGACTTACTGACCAGTCCGCCCAGCCCACTCATCACCGCGCCCTGTAATGTGGCCTGAACGGCTGCGCCACTCAGCGCACTGGCAATCTTTGCGGAGAAATAAACGACAACTCCCGACGCGATCCCGGCCAGCAAACATTGCGCCGCCAGCGTCACCATATTGCTGTCGCTGGATGTACCTATAGCGGCATCGAGTATTTTATTCAGATAATTGATGGCGATCCGGATAGATAAGGCAGAGAACATTATCGTCAATATCGCCGTAAAAATGGTTTTTAGCCAGTTATCAAACATGGGTTTCAGGAAACCGTACAGCAGACAGAAAATAAACAGGGGGGCAGTTGTGGTCATTAACAGTAGGGTGATTTCGGCGAGCAGGTTGACAAACGTTGCGGCGAGTAAAAGCACGATTGCGCCACCCCATACCAGCACTTCGGCGAAGCCTCCGCTCAATTGGACATAGGTGGAGGTATCCAGATTAAACAGTGTCTGCCCCAGCGTCTGCGCCTTCTCCCATACGGTATCGAGCAGGACCCAGACATTATCATCGCCGCTTACGCCATCCTTTAGTCCTTCGATAGCAGCAATCACGGCATCCAGCCAGCTATCGCGATTTAACACAAAGGTGGTAATGAGCAACATTCGGCCCACATCCCAGACGACATCTTCAACCGGGGTCTGTAATTTCCCTCCCAGTGTCTGATACCCCCGATAAACGATGAATAAGGTGAATGAGCTGACAACTATAATGCTTATCATCGAGCCGTAGGTGGAAGACTGACCTTCTAAAACGGCGTTGAGTCCATCCATGATGTTTTTATCCATGCCAACAAAAATACCACCGGACATAATGCCTCGCTTGATATAATAATAGACAGGGAATAAAAAACAGGGAAGCGTCCCTGTTTTTACTGGCGGGGATATTATTCGGTAACGGATTTTATTTTTCTAGCTTCCTGCTGAAACAGTGCTTCGAATTTTTCCTTTATCCCTGGCTTGCCTATTTGCGCGTACATAATGGCTGCCCTGTGGGCAAATTCGCAATTATCGCTGGCCTCGCCGTCTTTGAGACATTGCGTATAAACTGTATACGTCTCATCCGGATGTTGCTTATACCAGGCTTCGGACTTTGTCTCTTTACAACCGGATAAAACGATAACGCCTGAGGCGACGAATAAGGTTAATAAGGATTTAGACATGTTTAAGCTCCCTATAAAGTGTTCAGATCAGCAACCGGTGCTGTTAATTGCTGCTGCTCAAAGGCTTTCTGTCTTTGCTGCTCCAGCAGTTTTGTTCGCTGCTCTGACTGCTTGACAGACATTTCCCACTGGCTGGTCAGCGCATTTAATTGTACGCTTTTGGCCGCCATGGCGTTAGCCAGGTCCTGTGACTCTTTCGTGTCCTGCGCGTTCGTTATGCGGTCAGATAAGTCTGATATATCGCTGAGTGTGCTGGTGATCCTGTTTTCCACATCGCTGGTGTTCTCAATGGATACCGCCTGATTGAGAACAATTTGTTTGCAACTGGCCAGGTAACTCTGTGACGTGCTGGACTGATTGCAGACATCGAAAGAGTTATATTTACTGTAAAGACTTTGCAGTTCAGAGGAATAGGAACTGCTCTGATTCGTGAGCAGGTCATCCAGCGAAATGCCATTCTTACGTAGCGCATCAATATCGGTTTTCAGGCTTCTGGCGTCGCTGAGAAAACCCTGAATATCCCGTACGCCCGTCGCCGTGGCTAATTGCTGTTTATAGGCGTTAAGCTCGCTTTTGTAGTGAGTCACGGTTTCTTCCCATTGCTTGAGTTTTTCAGTCCACTGGGTAATGGATTCGGTATTCTGAACAGCGTCGAAAACGGGTATCCCGGCGCTTATCGCTTGGGTGGAAATAAAGAACGATAACGCCAGGATTTTATATCGGATACGCATTGATTTTATCTCCGGTTTGAATGTCATATTGCCTGTTCAAGAAATGCCTCTTTCCATTCCTCTGGCGTCATGCCGTCCTGATAAAGGGTGTCGAATATTTTCAGGTTGTCTTCACTCCCGCTCAGCAATTTGGTGATTTTCCCCAGGCCGGACAGGTCCATTTTTGCCATCGACACGAAAGGCCGAGTTTCACCGGCGCGCAGGGGTGTTTTCAGTACCACCATGTAGTGTTCGCCCGGATCAATATTACGCACGATGTCATACACGCTTTCCGGCACTTTCATTTTTTCCACGTAATCCGCATGGCTGGCCTTCGGGTTGGCGAGGAAAATTTGTGTGCCGCACTGCTCGATGATTGCCGGGGCGATGGGATGCTTAACGATTTCATCGGGCGACTGGGTGGCGGGGATGAAGATGCCGTTGAGCTTGCGAATGACTTTCAGCATATTGAGCGAGAACCGGGAAAACTCGACGTCAGTCAGCCACTTCCAAAACTCGTCCATAAACATCACCAGGCGGCGTCCGTCCAGCAGGCTGGTGACGCGGTACAACAGATAAAAGGTGATGGGGCCGCGGATGTCGTCATCGTCCAGAAATTCCGTGCCGTCAATACCAAAATTATCAATGTCGCTAATGTTGAAGGTGTCATTCTCGTTATCAAATACCCAGCCGAATTCGCCACCCTGCGCCCATTGTTTCAGCCGGATGCGCAGCCCATTGGTGCGGGCGTCTTTGGTCGGCGGCTCCGGCAGCACTTCCAGTAGTCGTGTAATCCCGCAGCGACGGTATTCCGGCGGGTAGTCCAGCATAATGGTATCCACGGCGGTGCTGATACGCTCTTCGTCGCGTGGGTCGAGCGGCTTGCCGTTACGGCGACACAGCATCCGCACCAGCCGTTTAATAAAGCTGATGTTGCGCCGGCTCGGCGCCAGTGAAAACGGATTAAACCCGCTAGGGACACCGGTCCGGATGCGGAAGTAACGCCCGCCCATCTGGCGTATCGACATCTCTGCCGCCCGGTCTTTGTCAAAGTAGACAGTGGTGAGTCGTTTAATCGTGGCCGACGCGGCAAACGTCGCCGGGTTGCGGTACTTCTGCATCAGTTGTTGCATCATCGTCATCAGCAGCGTCTTGCCGGACCCCGTTTTCCCGATAATCGCCGTATTGCCCGGCGTTTTTTCATTGAAATCATCCCGCCCGGCCTGACTGTCGTGCAGGTTCAGGTAATAACCGCCGCCGCCCGGCGATGTCAGGATGGCGATTGCCTCGCCCCAGGGGTTACCGTCCCGTTTGTGGGGATGGAAGTTATGCAGGCTTGCCATATCGGCATAGTTCTGGCTGCTGAGGGCAACCAGCCGGGGCCGCAGCGTGTATACCCCCGGCAGTTGCGCGAGGTACGCTGCGGGTAACGACAGGGTGGACAGGGACGTCATGATGCCGAGGTCGGCAAAGGGCTGGGCCAGCGCGTTGGTGTCTTTTACCACCTGGTCGGCGTTGTCTGAGGAGACCAGCAGGGAGAAGTGGTATTTCCCGCACGAGATATGCCCGGATTGGAGCAGGTCACGCAAGACAATCAGCTCTTCGCGCTGCGAAAGGGCGTCATCATCCGCCGAGTTCAGGCGCTTTTCCGCCAGGCGGATGTGATTTTGCGCTTCATCCCGCGCCATGCAGGTAAAGGATTGCGTCAGCACATACTCGGTTTCGGCATACAGCAGCGCATCCAGTAAACCCGTATGGGTTTGGGGCGAGTAGTCTTTGATTTCCAGACTGCGAAAAAAACGGGAGCCGCCGACTGTCTGGCACTCGGCGGTATCGGTGCTAAAGAAAACATCCGGCGTGCTGAGCGTGTTGTAAAACGGTGAGCGGGTCACCGCCACCTTCTGCCATTTGCCGGTAATCAGTCGGTGATAAAAAGCCAGTTGCGAGGAGTACACCCGCCCGTTTTCCTCATAAACTCCCAAGGGCGTTGCCATATAGCGGGACAGGGCGGAAGTCAGCGCTTCCTGATGCTCCAGCATCGCTTTCAGGGCATTATCCAGTGCGGCGTGCCTTTTCCCCACCGGCTGCGTCTTCATGACCTTTTTCTCAAGCCGCGAGAATGGCGCATAACAGACGGTGAAAAACAGCCGGTGACGCCAGAACGGCTTTTCTTTAATCGGCCGGTAATAACGCTCGGAGACCTCATCCGCAAAGGGAATGCCCGAATGGGCCTCAAACGCATCCCGGTATTGCTCTCTTATGCGGTGAATATAGAAAGTGACCGGCAGTCCTTCATACGAACGAATAACATTGTTGAGATGGGTTGCCAGAAAGGTCAGGTGGTGTTCATCCTCGCATTCAAATACGGCTCCAGCCAGCTCCCAGGTGGCAACCAGGTCGCCATGGCGGTTCCTTATCACCTGGGGATGAATATGAGAGGAATACGGGATGTATTTATCCAGCGTGATGCGCTCGTTTAACTTCATCTTATGGGTGAACTCCGAAACATCGACGGCATCATAGCGATTGGCCAGCATGGCGTTCGCGCCGTAATGTCGGTTGGTGGCAAACCGGCCACGGGTTTTAAACGCCAGCCATAGCAGACCGAAATAATGGATATCCGTTCGGGCTTTGGCCTTCATTTCCATCCAGGCAGGAATAAGCAACAACGCCAGGTAATAGCTGAGATAGACCGACAGCAGGACGAGAGTCCCGCTGACGATAACGAACGGCACGAGGGGAATGCCCATGATGGCGGCGGGGCGCGTCAGCGCTTTATTCAGCGTAGTCATTCGTTCCTCCTACGCCGCCCAGTAGGCCCCGAAGCCCGAGGCGCCGACAATCAGGATGGCGCCGATAATGACGTTGCGCATGTCAGAAAGACTTTTGCCGTCAAAAAGCACCTTGTAGCCAATCCACATGGTGGCCAGCGTGATGGTGACGGCGGCCAGCCCCAGCAGGCCGGTGGAGGTGTTGCTCAGCGTATCGCTGGCTTTATCAAATCCGCTGTCCGCCGCCAGCACGCGGGAGGCGGGTAACAGGTAAGCGACCGCAGGCCAGTATTGACGTTTTTGCATGGTCATTTCTCCTCTTGGGTGACAACAGGGACGGGTAAATCGCCGCGAATAACGGTGTTCGGGTAGCGTAGGGAAGTCAGAATCGATGGGGTTGTATCGGCAATGTCACCGCGCAGGACGGTAGCGGGATAACCCATCTCCGGCCCCGCTTTTATGGCGACCTGGTGTGGTTTATCTTCCTGTGTTGACGGGACGACGTAACCGATACGCTGCACATAGCTGGACTGGTTAAAGGCGGACTCCGGCTGTTGGCCGGTATCGAAATTGCCGGAGTAGTAACAACTGAGCGCACGTTTCAGGGAGCCACCGCGTCGGTAGCAGTCGGTGAGGATGCGCTCAAAGACGGAAAGATTGGTGCAGGGGTCAAGCAGGTCACCGCCGGTCACACCGTAATGGCGGAAATTGGTGCTGGTGATTTGCATCAGCCCGACCGAATAGCGGCGGCCTTTTGCCTCCAGTCGTCTGACGATACTGACTGCGTCCGCTTTGTTAGTGGGCAGATGGGAAATAACGCCTTTGCGGCCATGGTGGCGCTCATTCTGCGGCACTATCTCCGCGATGGCTAAAGGGTTAAAACCTGATTCGACGCGGGCGACATCGAACGATGTGGACGGATGAACACTGGCGGCGCACTGGATGGCCGCCGCCAGAAAGGCAGTGGGGGAAAGCATGGTGGCCTCGGTAAAGTCAGTCCGGCAGTGTGTGCGGTTACTTGATATGCTATGCCGGGTGAAGGAAGAAAAGCGTGGGGATGTGGGGTGATCCTGTTCGGATGTTAGCCGGGCTGAATTTCCTGCGGTGTATTGTTATCGTCTCTGGGCTCCAGGAGTACCAGCTTGCCGGAGACGGCAATACCGGGCGTCAGCATCACGTTCAGACCGGGTTTGCCTCTATGAGCAAACGCCACGCCGACTTTCGTCCAGTATGTGGTTTTTTCACCCTGCGGGTCAGGCTGGCTTTCCTGCGTGACATAGGCGAGATAGACGGGTTTTCGCATCTTGTTTCCCTTGAATGAAAACAGCAGTGGATTAAATAAATGAATCACATCCCGATCCTGCATTCCGGTTTCAACGGGTCAGCGAGGACATTCAGCGGCACCCTGAATTGTGGTTACGTGACAGCCCGACCCTGTTGTTAAAGAGCGAATACCCGGCCCGGACGAATAAACGTCCATAAGGCCTGCCAGCGAATGATGGCGTGGTCAGGGTGCGCTTTCTGATTCAGGCGGGTAACAATAAAATCAAACGAGGAATTAGAAGAAAAATAGCGAGGAATTAACGGTGTTTGAATTTGATTAAATACTTGAGTGAAGGGGGGGGCTGAAATATTCAGACGGGTTCTTTTGTATTTGAATCAATGCAAATATGCATAGTGATTTAAGCAGATAATAAAAAGCGTGCGGATAAGAATATCGCTCCGCACGCAAAGCGTCGTTTTCTCAGCGTTGACCGCGTTCGAGTACTGTCTGGCATTCAATACAGGTTGTCACGCCCGGCAAAGTCTGACGCCGCTTATCGGGAATGGACTTACCGCACAGGCGACAGTTGGGCAATGATGGCGTTGCTGTTGATTTGAAACGGTTCTGTTCAATCATATCCTCCAGACGCTGTTCATTAAATTCCTGATCGCGATCGATTTCATCCGGCATGCGATGACCTCCTGTCCAACGCTTCTTTTTCGCAAAGCGTAATACGGTTCAAGACGGCAGTGAGGGACGGACCATTCCCCAGTGAGGACAACTCTTCAGCGATCTGCATCATGACATCTAATGCGTCGAGCGATGCAATATTTCCCGGATGGCGTTTCTGCCATTGTCGCCAGATCTCGGCATCGGTCTCTTCATCTGGTATGGGTGTGCGGCCATGGGGAATAGTGATCCCCAGCAACCGGCGACGGATGCAGATTTCATTGGAGGTGAGGCCAAAATATTGGTTCAGCAGCGCAATCGAACCGCCCAGCGTCATGGCCCGGTTAATCTGTTGTTGGCGCTGAACTTCCTGACGCGATAATGCCAGGATTTGGTGTAAAGCGTCATGATGGACAGTGACAGCCATAAACTGCGCTGATGCGCGGCTGATGATAAACAGTTCATCCAGGGACAGTTGATTGAGGGCGTTCATTTCGTCGAAAGTGAAACCCAGTGCTTCGCAGTGGCGGATGTTGCCTTCCTTAAGGGCGTGCAGGGCGTCGGTTAATACAGCGAAATTCAGAGACGGGATCATGATAAGGACTCCTCCCGCTGTTTTCCGTGAAGTCGGCGCAACAAGGGGATCAAATAAGATTCACCTGGCCGTAGAAATGTTTTCGGAAAATAACCAGACCCACGGTTTTTAATTGATGTCCTGATTTCATCGTCATTAGGATTACGGATGATTCCGACGCTGAACTCAAAAAAAATTCTATAGTTCGGCCTGACAGGCAAAAGCGTGCCGTGATTACCTTTCATAATCATTCTCCTTTAAACACTTTTAGCGGTTGGTCAATTTCAGGGTAATCCATTCATCAATCTCAGATTCGAGCCAGGCCACACTGACCGGGCCAATCTTAATTGATCGGGGAAAGGTGCCGTTGTTCATATACAGGTAGATCTGCGAGCGTTTCAGACCGGTTTTTTCTTCAACCTGCTTCAGACGTAATAACTGATAGGATGTCACGGTTTCCTCCTGTGGCAGAAATGGGATATGCCCGGAGATGACACGACAACACATAAGAGGGGCGGAGAGAAAGTTGATAAGCCCGTATTACGGGTACCATAGTCCTTAATACGGACTTTCAAAAATGCAGATAATTGTCATCGCAATACCGAAACAGAATTGGGGGAACCGCGTTCAAGCGCGGTTTTCAGTGTGTCGCCACTGAGGCGATCGGTAATCCCCTCGTCTGATGCCCATTGCTCGAAAATAGAAAGCAGCTTATAAGGTTGTTTGATTAACGGGCTGATAGTCTCATTATGTTTGCAGGCAAGCCAGAACAGGCGGGATAATGGCGTGGATATCCGTGTTGAAGACGATGGAGGTGTTCTGTTTTTAACAGGCATATTAATTAACTTCTCAAGTTCAGCATGACGGATGACAAAACAAGCATCTTGCGGCAAGTCATGAACCGGGAAATAGTCTTTGTGGTTATATCCATGCATGCCCTTAAGTGAAATTTGCTTATAAATATCCGGTACAATATTCTCAGGTAGTTTCATAATTTGCTTTTTTATCCTTTGCTGCCATGTAATTTTTTCAAATACTTGAAATATCTCGCCCGAGAAGGTAACTGAAATACCATAATTGACATCATTTTCCCCTGCTGTGGGTAATGGAATGTTCAGGGAACGAGCCAATAAGCGTTGTACGAGAACATATTCATATCCTGTCAATGTTGTGTCAATGATGCTCAGTGAAGGGGAAAAGTATTCACCATAAGTACTTATGGTTAAATTACGTCCACTAAGGAAGCATTTACTGTCAAGAAGGCAGAGTCGGCGTATAAATGAATGTCCTACTGGTCTCATCTTCACTTTGAATCCGGATGTTCGTATTTTACGTAATACGATAGGAGACTGGAAATAGATGGAAAGTAATATATTTCCATATAAGGCATTACGATAAATATCACTTTCTGTGATTTTCGTATGTGTAAACTGATTTGCTATTCCAATAGCCTCTCGTATAGTTATCCAGTCCGGCGCTTTGTTGGGAGTACTAAAGAGGTGTTTATTCATTGGCATAGTATATCTCCTTTCATGCATGATTTTTTTATTAAAAAGAAAAACATTATTTAATTTGATCTTGAATGTGTTGTTTCGATTTGGATTAAATGTTGGTTGAGTGAAGTGGTTTTATTGAAAATTAAATTAATTTTTTTAAAAATTGTATGAATAGATAGGTGAACAGCACTGAGCGGTGTAAATAGGTCAATAAATTGATTGTTAATCGAGGTTGACTGCTGGTGGCTCAAAGGATCGCGGGAAGCAAATACCAAGTATTAATTATATCTGACACGCATTCGTATCTTGACATTAGTGAATAACATGTCGCTGTGCTTGCGCTTAAACTGCTTAGGAATACCGACACACCTGAGAGTGAATAGGGGAGGGAAACCAGTACGAATGGAAGGTAAAAAATGCTTATTTCACCAGGAAGTGCTAACTAAATGTAAAAATGAATAACCTCATAAGATAACAGAATAACAAGTTTCTTAATGCTCAGAATTAATATGTATATGAAAAATGATTCAAAGAAAATAGTGCAGTGCAATTGACAGAGACTATCACATTTGCTATTGATTTAATTGATGCTTGGCAAGGGCTTGGTGTTAACTGATTGAAAACATTACTCAATTATTTACAACGCAATGTATAAAGATTGGAGGATAAAATGAAAATTGGTGAACTATCTCAAAAAAGTGGCATAAGTCAACGTATGATTCGCTATTATGAAGAACAAAGGCTTTTAGTCCCTCAAAGAACCGAATCAAACTATCGGAACTTTTCACAAGATGATGTATGTCGATTGGGACGAATCCAAATACTTCAGGATGCAGGCCTTACTTTGAAAATAATTCATAGTTTGCTTCCATGCATAGATGGAGAGACTATTCATTTTGATGATTGCCCGCTTGTTCTTAAAGTTTTAAATTCTGAAAAAGAAAAGATAAAGAGAAGAGTGGAAATACTAGAAGAATCTTTGGAAATCTTGGGAAAATATATAGAAGAAGCTGGATTTTCTTCTATTGCCAATGATTCGGTATATGATCATATAAAAAACAACCATATACCGACGAATCTTAAATATCAATCAAAGGGTTTCTAAAAATTGTATCGTAACATCAAGGAATTGTTCAGGGACTTCAAGTGGTGCAAGATGGCCACTTGAAAGCTCTACGTATGAGGAACCAGATATTAATTTATGTAATTCCTTTGCATGTTTTGGTGCAATCATATAGTCATGGGTACAACCTATACTTAATGTTGGACAAACTATTTTTTTTGCGTACCGCTTAACATCGACATTAAGATCGAGATCAACCTGAAGTTTCATTCCTTCCCAATTATTATTGGAAATAATTGATTCACTTGCTTCATTGATGGTGCTCAATGGAAGAGATGAAAGGTAAGATGGACTGAACCCTGTTAGTATTATCATTTCCGCAGCTGACTGATAATCGGTTTCAATGAGCCTTTTCCATAAATGGAATTGAAGTTTGAGCCGGGAATCATTTGATGAAGCGAAACCAGCTAATAGGACAAGACTTCTAACACGATCAGGATGCTCGCCTGCAATAAATGTAGCAACGCTTGCGCCTAGGGAATATCCTATGAGATCAAATTTCTTTGCTCCGGCGGCATCCGCACAAGAAATTATTTGTTCGGCAATTTTCTCTATCGACAAAGGCTCTAAATCACTAGTTGTATTGCCTGAGCCAGAGTAATTTGGCCTGATTACTTTGCGATAATTTTTTAAACGATCTACTAAATGCCCCCAGTTGGTATCAGCATTACCTCCTGTGCCATGAATTAATACAAGAGGAAATCCAGAACCATCTATAAAATATTCAACCTCTGACGCCTCAAGTTTGATTGTTGGCATACTATTCTCCTAAAATATGTACGATAGATAATTTTATAAGTTTATTTTAAACCTTATCAGTTCTGTTAGAGTCAAGCTTTTTCTGAATTTATTTAATAGACAAGCATTATGAGCCAGACATCGTTTCCCTAAGGAAACTCTATATTGTGGAAAGGGATATAGCAGATAGCTATATCTACAATAAGTTTCTGTGGATGAGAAGAATATATTGTTAAATGATATATAACTTTTTATCCTGATAGGAATGTGATATGCATCAAGCCGCTTGCGGAGATTAGAGCGAATGCGTTCAGAATTGCGTCGCAATAGATATTGAATCGCCTACTTTCATGGCTTGAATTGATCAATCAAAATTAGACGATTCAGTATTAATTAAAGATTACATCCACTGCCTATAAAATTTGGTGGAATTGTGCTGTTTGACCTAAGTAAATTTTGCTTCGTCTGGTAATCGTGACTGCAACTGATCACTTTTTAAAAGACGACGAGTCCATTTACGTGCAGGCTTTTCAATATAGCTATAAGCAATTTGAGAAAGTCCAATCACTATAAACCCAAATAGCAGTGTAAATATTAGCATTGCAGTATGCTCTGTTACACCTTTCGCTGCTAGCCATCGAGCAAGTGCAACAATAAAATATATCATTACATCATGAATCATATAGATAGCGAATGATAATTCGCCAAGCCAATAAATGGGTCTTATAGAAAGAAATTTCGAGGTAATGTTATAGCTCTGGGAAATGGCAATCATGAATAAAGGGAGTAGAAATGCAAACAATATATCCGCTTGTTTGATACACATAGTAATTATTATACCTATTGCAATAACCAAAGAGATTGCATTGCTGCCTAATAAATTTCTTACAGACTTAATCTGTGTTGCTCTATATGCGATCATACCCATACTAAATTCGATAAGGCATCTAACAATTGGATAAACAGTACCATAATTCCATATGTCAAGTATGCCTGCGCGTTTCGGTTCATCAACGAGGGTATTAATCGTCGTCATATAGGGAAGCGCAAAAAGTAAAAATAACGAAATTATCACTACTGCCCATTTTGTACTGCGCAAACAAAAAAATGCTAGTAACGGAAAAATTAAATATGCGAACCATTCTGTACTGATGGACCAACCTGGTGTGTTGAGTGTGGGAATATTGATTAAGGACTGTAACATAGTTAAGTTGATTATCGCTGAAACGTGAACAGGTGGGCCTGGCCAGCGATCCATCCATCCGGTAGCTATAAGCACCGCGGCGGGGATGATCATTAATATATAGAGCGGATAGATACGTGCAATCCGTCGGGTTAAAAATGTGTAAAAGACTACCCAGCTGAAGTGTCCTTGGAACATTCGACCATACGTCATGGCCATGACATACCCTGACAATACGAAGAAAAGGTCGACCATTAGGTATCCATGCCTCACGAAAGTATAAGCAAATCCCTGAGGAATAAGATTATAAGAATTATAGTGATAAAACATTACCAGGACCGCCGCGAGTCCACGCAAACCCGTTAGAGAACGTATTTCCTGCTTCATCGCAAACCCCCATTTTGACTATGAATATGCCAGTGACTTTGCGCAGGAGCGATCTTTGTGTACACATCTAGCGCGTCTTGATGATTTTGCAGTTTAACAGCACTGTGAGAGTCAAGAGTTATTTATCGGAAGATTGACTTTGACATGGCTGTAAAGGTTACGATTGAAATTTCAATGATTCAGGCCGAGTAGCAATGGATGATAATATGATGCGTTTATACAGATTGAGAATAGTAAATAAAAAAAGAGTGTTGTCCTTGGAGTCTGGACCAATTCCGAAACCAGGGCCGAAGGAAATTCTTGTGCTTATAAAGGCAGTAAGCTTAAACTATCGAGATCTTATGATCCAAGATGGGCTCATTTTTGCCACTGACGGGCTGATACCACTTTCTGACGCTGCTGGTATTGTATGTGAGACCGGGAAGGCTGTAAAACGCTGGAAAGCAGGAGATCGTGTAGCGAGTCTATTTTTTCCCGATTGGTTAGATGGGGCTTATGACAGAAATTATGGCGCAAATGCCCTAGGTGGAAATACACAAAATGGCGTATTGTCCGAGTATGTGGTTTTTCCTGAGAACAGTGTTATCGGCATCGGTCATGAGCTGTCATTCGCGCGAGCAGCCGCTTTACCATGCGCGGCATTGACGGCATGGCAAGCTATGTTTGTACGAACTCGGATTGTGCCAGATGAGAGGGTTTTAATCCAAGGTACCGGCGGTGTCGCGTTGTCTGCTCTTCAGTTTGCGAACGCGGCTGGTGCAAGTGTAATTATTCTCTCTTCACAGGATGACAAGCTTGAAAAGGCGAAAAATTTGGGCGCAACACATGCGATAAATTATATCAATATTCCTCACTGGGATAAGGAGATTGCCAGAGTGACCAATGGCAAAGGTGTATCATTTATCCTGGAAAATGGCGGCCCAGGGACGTTTGATCGTTCTCTCAATGCTCTCTCTACAGGTGGGAGAATTGCCCAAATAGGGGTCTTGACAGGTTTTGGCCCATCATCGAACCTGATGCAGTTGCAAAATAAAAATGCCGATATTTTAGGTATAACCGTTGGATCTGCTTATCATTTTATGGAAATGCTTAAGTTCATATCAGACTATAAGATTTCGCCGGTTCTGGACAAAGTATTTTCGTTCGAAAATACGCAATTAGCTTATGAATATTTACGCAGTAGGGCCCATTTTGGAAAAGTGATCATTAACGTTCACTCGTAATCGGTAATTGCCAATACCAAGCGACGATATTGAGGGTATTATTTATGCGGACGAACGGATCCTTGAATTGACGGCCAAAGAAAGAAGGGCAGTAGTCCCACAAATGATACCCATGATTATAACTAATGAAGGACCGCTATAATCTAGTGCTAAACCGCCTGTAAGCGCACCGAGGCCTATACCTCCGTTAAATGTCGCGACATACAGCGCGGAAGCGGCGTCGGCCTGATGTGGCGCTATTTCTAAGATCCAACTCTGCAGACCGACAATAAGCATAGTAATTGACGCTCCCCATAACGTCATTGCGAACCAGGTTGTCACTGCCGCTCGACCTGCAATAAGTATAGTTAATTGAGAAAAAACAATTCCCAAAATGGCGATTGCCACGACAAGCTTTATCTTTCGGCTCAGCCATCCTCCCCCCGCATTTCCCACCAGGCCTGCTACGCCGAAGACTAAAAACACCAATGGAATCATGCTTATGGGGACCCTGGCAACACTTTTAAGCAGCGGAACTATGTATGTGTAGGCGCAAAAATGCGCAGTTAAGCTGAGTCCGGTCACCAACGCTGCACCATATAATGGTTTATTATTAACTGGAGCGGCGGAATGATGGTTTTTTTGATGCGCGGGAAGAATTGGTAGGAGAAATGTACCGGCTATAATTCCAACAAAACCTAATGCCGCAAATATACCGAAAGATATACGCCAGCCAAATGATTGGCCTACCGCTGTTGCAAAAGGTACGCCGCCGACGACTGCAAGTGAAATTCCAAAAAAAACCCATGCTGTAGCGCGCCCTGCTGCCATATTGGGCGACGCACGCATGGCGAATGCAGCGATAATTGACCAAAAAACGCCATGAGTTAAAGCGACAATTATCCTGAATATTGCAAGTGCCCAATAATTGGGTGATATTGCCGATAGCACGTTTGCTAAAGTGACAACCAATAGCAATAGCAAATAAAGCTTTCTCCGCTCCATTTTCCTGGTCAGTAGTGTAAATGGAATTGCTGTTATGGCGGCGATCCATGCGTAGCCTGTTACCAATAATCCAACTCGCGCGTCGCTCACTTTGAACGCATCACTAATTTGCGACAAAAGGCCAATAGGAAGATACTCCGTTGTCTGTGCAACGAAGGCCCCAAATGCCAGCGTAGATAAAGTTAATGGCGTACTTATGGAAGATTTGACCATTATATAAATTATTTCCTTTTTGAAAGATATATTCCCGTTTCATCGATAATGATGTGGATATGTCGATAATCGGAAATTTTTGGCACACCACTTATAGCAGCGTGATTATTGACTTGAGTGATGACTAATACGCTTGCTCCTGCCAATGTAGCTGCTTCCACTCCAGCTGGCGCATCTTCGAAAATAAGGCAGCTTTGAGGCTCGATACCTAGCTTTTCCGCAGCGGTTAAATATCCTTGCGGGTCTGGTTTCCCTTTGGTGACCAGCTCTGCTGAGATTAGGATTGGCGGGATAGGTAAATTTGCTGCCTTCAAGCGTTTATGAGCCAGCTCTGTATTTGCTGAAGTGACAATTGCCCACTTTGTGAAGGGTATTTTGTTCAAAAAAACAGCCGCACCCTTTATCGCAACAATTCCTCTAACATCCGCTTCTTCTCGGGAAATCAGTGCATCCGCCTCCAAATCGGCGTCGATACCTGGCGGGCAATGCATTCTGACCGTATCTCGCGTTCTGCGTCCATGGGCCGTAGATTGTACAAGGTTAAAATCTAAATGATGACGAGCACACCATGCTCGCCATATGCGTTCAAAAACAGCGCTCGAATCAATTAAAGTACCATCCATATCGAAAATTAGAGCTTGGTAAGGTTTTGTATGTTTCCAAAAAAAATTTCTATGTGACATGACCATACTCGTTACACCACGGTATAACCGCCATCCATCATGAGGTCGGAGCCCGTGATTGCACTTGATTCGTCACTGGCTAAGAAAACGGCTCCGGCGGCTATTTCATAAGGTTCGGTCAGCCCGAACGGGGTCATATTGACAATTGATGCCGTGATGTCTGGATCTTGAGCATTAACCAGAGGGGTTCGTACTATGCCGGGAACGATTGAATTAACGCGAATTTTATCTTTGGCAAAAGTCACAGCGGCGTTACGTGTAATCATGCTTAGCGCTCCCTTTGTGGCGTGATATGCGGCGACGCCAGGCGCTGCCACATGAGCCCAACTGGATGTTATGTTGATGATAGAACCGCCACCGTCCTTACGCATCAATGGCACGACAGCGCGAATTCCGAGCATAGGCCCGGTTTGATTGACACTGATCACACGGTTCCAGTCATCCAGATTGATTTCGTCCAGAGGTTGATAGTTGGTAATCGCCGCATTATTGACCAAAATTTTAATTCCATTATATTCTTTGTAAAAATCAGCGATGGCATTATCCCAAGCAACGGCATCAGATACGTCGAATTGCAAATACGATTGCCTATCGTGTAATGGATCATAAGGGGTGGAGCGAATATCTCCGAGCAGGACCCTAGCACCCTCTTTGGCAAAAGCATCAGCGATTGCACGTCCTATACCACCTGCGGCACCAGTAACAATTGCAGTTTTGTTTTCAAGCCTCATTATAATTACCTCATAGTAATCAAATCAGTGAGTGGGTATCGTAATATTAGTGGTAACGAGCTGTGCCAAAGTCGGCAAGTTACCCCGAGCACCTTTGGCCATCGTTGCTATGGCTCCGGCGATATTTGCAAATCTCAACCGTTGTATTGCCTCTAGTCCGGCAATAAAGCTAACTACATAGGCGGCAGTAAATGTATCTCCTGCACCAGTGGGATCGACGGCATTAATTGATGGCGAGGGAACCTTTGTTAGCATGTTATTCGCCTGCAATTGTGAGCCCTCGAAACCAAGCGTGGTGATAATTTCCGGGATGTCTTCGTGAATCGATAATCGACTGCTATCACAGGTAATAAGCGAATATTCGTGTCTGTTAACGATCAGGGTATGACATGCTGGTATGATCATGTCTACCAGCTTGTCGCCAGCATAAATCCCTCCAGGGTTCCAAAAAAGAGGAGGTTTTTTGGGATTTGAAATCATTACCTTCATTAGAGCATGTAGCGCAATTGGAGTCGGGTCGAAGGTGATTATGGCGTCGGCATTGCTTATTGCTTCTTCTATATCATTTGCAGTTAAGTATTCATTGGCACCTCGTGACATTAGCATGAAGTGCTGATTAGAAAATAAAGGTATTATCACCCTACCTGTAGGGGCTTCACTAACTCTCTGAACATATGAAACATCAATGCCTCTCTGGGCTAAATCGTTGATAAGGATGTCTCCGTTTGAATCAGTTCCAATTGCCCCTAAAATAGCGACTGATACACCCAACTTTGCAAGCGCGGCCGCACAATTGCCGGCATGACCGCCGGGCAACGTTGACTCTGAGCGAATGGTCAGAGTACTATCATCTTCGGGACAACCGTTTATTTCCAGTATAAGGTCAATATTTAGCGAACCGATTACTAATATTCGAGCAGATCTGCAAGCCTGGTATAAACTAGTAACTTCTGTCTTTGTGAGGGAAAGCCCCTTCAAGGTGTTAAATTTCTGCTCCCTTGATTCATTTTTTTCTACAGAATTATTCATTTTAGGCGTCCCTCACTATCCCTGATTACTGCTATCCCGCTTATTTCGACCAGACAACCCTTTTCTGCGAGTTGGGATACTATTACTAAAGTGCTGGTCGGAGCAGGCTGCTGCAGGATTCTGTTACGCACTTCCGAGACGGCGGAAAAATGCTCTCTGTCAACGAGATATATCACAAGACTTACTAGCTCGGATAATCTGGCGCCTGCATGAGAAAGAATGCTATTGATACGCTGAAAAACGATTTCTGTTTGGTGTTCTGGATCATTAAGTCCCAGGACATGACCATGAACGTCAGTGGATACTTGTCCACTGATAAAAATCAACCTAGATGCACCGGAGATTGAAACTGATATACCAGGCGAATATTTTCCTATTGGTTTAGAATGGCTTGTTGGCAAAATAATATCTCTGTCGTTCATCATCCCACCTCATTTTATTTGTAAGGCCCAAAGCTAGAAGAAATTGAGCAGACTTGCATCTCCCTGATCTCCATAGTTTCCGGAAGCTCGAAAAGCATTAGGATGGCTTGAGAAATATCATCCGCACTGAGGGCGTCAGCGCGGGTTCCGGGCTTTGCATCCACGTGGCTACCGTTGAAGTAGGTATCTACTCGACTGGGAAATAAAAGACTCACTCTTATACTATGAGATCTTAATTCTAGCCTTGTTATATCAAGCAAAGATCGTATACCAGCTTTGGCGGCAGAATAAGCTGAACGATAAACAAAAGGATATAAAGCGGAATCAGAAAGTATGCCGATAACTAGGCTGTATTTTACCTTCGTAAGAAGTGGAATACAGGCTTTTAGCGTGTAAAATGTGCCGTTAAGATTTATGTCGAGCGTTTTTTTCCATTCGGTTTCTGAAAGCTCCTCCAATCCTGTCCACAGCCCTTGTCCGGCATTCAGCACTACTGCGGATAAATTCGCGCCATTATAAAGGCTTTCTTTCGCTGCGGTTGTAACCGCTATAGGATCGCTAATATCTACAGTAGAATACTCCACTTTTATACCAAATTTCAGGCATTCCTCAGCCAGCGATATTAGTTCGGAATCCGAACGCGCCCAAAGAACGAGATCGTGGCCCTTAGCGGCCAATGTTAGTGCTGTGGCTCTGCCAATCCCACGGCTTGCACCTGTGATTAAGACACGTCCTGGCACGCTCATTGCCGTCCCCCTGAAATCGCTTCGTAGGTGCTTACCCCGCGGCCGGGAATCACCTCCATACGCAGCGAAACCGGTGAGATTGTATAAGGGGCAATATCTGTCAATATGGCAAAAGCCAAATCTATTGATTTAAGCGACGGTTGCATGTCCCCGCCGATTGTTATTATTCTTCCATCACGAACTAATCCAGTTTTAATATGGATAAGTGGGTGGTCAGACAACATTTGTCGTTTATTGTGGTGAATTGCCAAAGAGCTGTGACTGGCTTTTCCTGTTGCCGCAATAAGTAGTGACCCGGTACAAATGCCATATAGAGTACTCCCATTCTCAAATGCTTTAACAAGTAAAGATATTATCCTTTCGTCTTTTGCTGCCTCGCTGGCCCCTTTTCCTCCGGGGATTACCACGGCGGACGCAGATACAATTTGTTCAAGATTATTAGTCGTTCGGAATCGTATCCCGGACGAGCCGATAGTCTCGTTAGATGTTGACGCCAAATATATGTCGATATCGGGTTGATATTCTTCGGGCGTAACGTCCGCTGCTTTCTTCAACACAGAATAGGCCCCAAAGAGATCTAGCTCATCGACGCCGTTATATGATAGCAGTGCCACTTTGATTGTTTTTGGGACCGTATTCATTCATAACTCCTGGTAATATTAATTTGCAGATGCGTCAAGTTGGCTGAAACTTTTTGCAATAATTTCCGGAGTGTACTTTGGATGCCCGCCCGCGGGAGACTTAAGGCGACGGGTTGCAGCCGCAGAAAAACCGCCGAGGCCTATCCTTCTCGCGGCTGCGGCAATCCGAATGAGGTCGATAATGACCCCGGCTGCATTACTAGAGTCCTGCACCTTCAGCTTAAGGTCGACTGATACTGGCGTGCCAGCCCACCCCTGGCCTTCGATATTAAGAATGGCAACCTTATTGTCCTTGAGATGTGAAATAAAGCCCGCGGAGGGAATGACTTCGACATTGCTGGTATCGACACCGTCTTGTGTGAGGGCATTGATTTTTGACTCACGTTTGCTTGCGCCGTGGTCTCGCAGATTGCGAAAGTCTTCATTACCACCAAAATTTAATTGATACGAACTTGAAAGTGTTATACCGCGTTCACTGAGTAGTCCGAGTAATTCGCGGTGAACGATAGACGTACCAAAATGACTAGCTAAGTCGTCACCGATTAGAGGTACATTGTTCTTTTCAAATTTTGCCAGCAACTCGGGAGAGCGGGCAGCAATGTCAGGAGTTGCATTAACGAACGCCACCCCGGCCTCAAGTGCGGCCCTAGCATAAATGTCAACTGCCCATTGTAATCCGGTAGGCAGGGAGTATAGCAATACCTCCGCGTTGCTTTCACGTAAACGGCTGACTATTTCTTTAAACTTCGCAGAAGTAGAATTGCTATTTTGTTGTGTAAAACCTTCAAGGACAATAAAATCTACCGTGGGAAGGGATACGTCTAACAATGGATAGTTATTGGGTTCTGCGAGAACCGCTTGGCTAAAAGGTTTACCTACTTTGTTGGGATGAATGTCGAAGGCGGCGACAAACTCAATGTCACTGACGCCAAGCCCACCGATTCGTGGCCGAGTAATTCCCACGAAGTCGGTTTCTTTCACACCTTGTGAAGCCAGTTTCTCGTAATAAGAAGCGCCTTGATAAAGAGCTGAAATATTATTACCTACGCCAGCTACGGCAAGACGAAGTCTGGTAGTCATGGTTGAATACTCCAATATATTAAGGACCAAGGAATATCAAACTTACTGAGCGGTCCGGTTACTCGGCAAGCAGTAATGCTTCTTCCAATAAAATTTGAGCAGCATAGCCATCGTCAAAGTTAGCTACTTCTGCCTGTTTAACATTGTTTTGGTGGCTGCCAACAATGAGCCTATATATATTTCCCGAATTATTGAATGACTCGGAGTGTATTTTGGGATCAGAAATTTTTATATAAGCCAATTTCCCTGCGCCAGTGTCTGGATTTACAGTTATATTTGCTGAGCCCAATGTTCCTTGGATCTGTGCATATATTTCACGACGGCCTATGCAGACTCGGGACGTCAATATTCGTGCTTTTGCAGTTGTGCGGTCGTTTGCGAGCAGTACATCAGCAATATCATCGGTATTACAACTTATTGGTATACTTCCTGCATTTCGTTGTGGCCATGCGATAACCTTTGTGGCGCCGGACACATGCCATTCATCTGATGTTATATAACGTAGAAGGTCAAATAAATGTACCCCCTGATCCCCTAACGTGCCGGCGCCACTTTGCTTAGAATTATGGCGCCAGGACCAAAGAGTTGATGGACCCGCAAGGAAGTCATGATAAAACTGTAGGTCGATATGTACCAATGCTCCCAATTCTGGCGAATGACACAGTTCTCGTAAGCGTTTGAACACTGGGTGAGTACGCCATTGGAAAGTAATTGATGCATTTCCTCCCGTTTGCCTGACTTTTTCAGCAAGAGATTTTGCTGCTGCCGCTGAATGGGCAAGTGGTTTATCAGAAATGACGAGTAGATTTTTATTTAAGCTCGGAATTATGAAATGTTCATGTGTATCGGGAGGGGTCACTATGGAAATAGCGTCAATTTTTCCACTATCTATAATGTCGAGCGGGTTGTTGCTGATTAGTGGAATCCCATATTGAGTTGCTAATTTTTTTGCACGGCTTGGGTTGTTCATGTACCCCAAGGCCGCAACGGTTGCGACATTAGATTCTTGGATCCACTGTATATGGGCTTCCGCAAAGCCTGTACCAATAACCATGAATCTCATGTTCTTCCCCCATGAAAAAAATGTTCAGCAAGTAGCACAGTTTAGTTAGGCATCTGTACTTCGAATGACAGGTTAAGCCTTGCCATCGCTGTTAAAGTCAATAGTTTTTTTCAACAAAAATCATACTTGACACTGACAGCGCTGTGAGGCTCTAAGGTGATAACAATAGTGAATCCAGCACTTAGTTATAAGTTATAGGATTTTAGTGTTAGGAAAAAAACCATGTATTCCATAGTGTCTGGTAAAGGCGGCACATCTTGAAAATTGCTGAAACTACTAGTGCGAAACATTCATGCTATTAACTGAAATCAATGTCTCGATCTCAGTGTCGTAGGATTAAAATTCTCCCGACAAAAGGAATTACGTAATGCAGGTTTTCCTGTGCCACCATTTTATTTTATCCCGGCTGAGATATTCGATTCTGTTATTCATGATTTATATGAAGAATTCGGTGAGTTAGTTTTTTCATCTAACACAATCGTCGCTGATATTAATCACTGGTCAGAATATGTCTAGAGAAATATGAGGTCGAGGCCGTTCCCCGAAAATCTTCGAGATGATATTACAGAAGCATGTGGCCACTTATCTGGTGATTCAGGATTATTGGCGGTTCGGGCGTGTTCAGTTGCAGATGAACAAGGGGTAGGTGAGGATTCGGCATCCGATCCTTTTGCTGGATTATCCGATAGTTTTCTTTTCGTCACTCAGGAAAACGTTATTAAGGCGGTCGTCGAATGCTGGGCTTCAGCATTTAATCTAGAAATGATTATTTATCGTAGAGCACGGGGACTTCCACCACTGGGCGCTAGGATTGCTGTCGGCATTCAAATAATGATCCATGGGGTACGTTCATGCGTAGCATTTACTCGTTATCCGAAAAATGGTGATAATAGATTTATAATAGAGGCAGCCTATAGAATTGACAAAGGAGTGGTTCAGGAAAAATCAGATGTTGGTTTTTTTGGGTTGATGAACACCATAAGTGCAGAAAATACTAAATGGTTTTGTAGCATAGAATGCAAAAAAATAATCAGAATTTTCAAGGGGTGTTATCTCCGGAGATTTTCATCAAAACATGGTTGATCGACCAACTTTAACAGATGACGAAGTAGTATCCCTTGCTAAATTTAATAGTCAAGTCGAAGCATATTACAGCGTTACGCAAGTTATTGAAGGTACTTTAGATGATTTTGCTAATATTATTTTTTACAATCGCGTCTCATTTCATTCGCAGCGAGTGCCCAATTTATCAGGTGTGTGTCTACTCCATCTCAAGCAATTGCTATGGAGTAGTGATAATATAACGGAAAGTTTCTCTGGGGTTTCATCGACTTTAGCGCTCATCCTTGCAGCAAACTATTACGATATTTTTTTGAAAGATCTTTATTGGTGTTGACGTGTTTCAAGAGGCATTTGAAAAAAACGAATTTAATCTCGTAAATATAGTAAATTCACTGGTATTCTCCATTTTACCTTGAAAGGCATCGTTAGCCTGAGAATCTGAATATCTTATCAGAACCAGCATTTAATTTTGAGCGGAGTTGGTGTTCAAGCTGAGCAATAATATAAAAATAAAAAGCAGATCCCTTTCATCGAAATCTGCTTTTATCAACGTTTTATCGATCAGTCTATTCCGGCGGCCATATGTTGTCGAGCATAGATATATGGTGCAATATACGCCATGTGATTCACATTCAGAAAATCCGACCACCATTGCATCATCTCCATGCGGGCTTCCAAATATTCCGCTTTATGCACATAGGCCGCCCGCACGCCGTTGCGCTCCTTATGACTCATCTGTCGCTCAATGGCGTCCTTTGACCACAGCCCTGACTCGTTTAGGGCGCTACAGGCCATCGTTCTGAATCCGTGGCCGCAAACCTCGATTTTGGTGTCATACCCAATCACACGTAGCGCTTTATTAATGGTGTTTTCGCTCATCGGTTTGTACAGACCACGCGCACCCGGAAAAACGAAGACCGACCCGCAGGTAAGCGCCTTGATTTGTTTTAGCAGAGCAACTGCCTGATTGGATAACGGCACCAAATGCTCGTCCTTCATCTTTGCGCCACGCTCTGAAAATCTCACGCACTTTACGGCTTCGCGCTGCGCGGGCACCGTCCAGATACGTGCTTTCAGGTCGAACTCTTCCCAGCGGGCGAAGCGCAATTCGCTTGAGCGCAGAAAGACGTGCAGATTCAGTTCCAGCGCTAGGCGAGTTAGCATTCGACCTTTGTAGTTATCAATGTTCTCAAGTAGCTCAGGCAAGCGTCGCAGCGGCAAAGCGGGAAGATGTTGGGTCACAATCGGCGTCACGACGCCACCCAGATCGAACGCGGGGTTGTATTTGATTAGGCCCTGTTGCACGGCGTGACGCATGATTTTGGTCAGGTACTGGCGCATTCTCCCTGCAACGTCATGCACGCCTTTGTCGTCGATAGCCTTGATTAGCTGTGCCAGATGACGGGTTTCGATCTCTGCGATATCCATTTCGCCAATCATAGGGAAGGTATAGCGTTTCAGGCAGGTAAGGATTTTATCGGCGTGGCTTTGCGACCAGAGTCTGAGGCTGCTGGTGTGCCATGAGGTTGCGATGTGTTTAAAGGTGCGGGTTTCGTCTACAGCGGTTTTTTCGGATTCACGGGGCAGGGAAGGGCAGATGCCGGATGCCAGCAGCTTGCGGGCAGCGTCGCGCTTTTCACGGGCCTCCGCCAGCGTGACCTGCGGATAGGCGCCTAAGGCCAGGCGGGATTCTTTGCCGCCGAAGCTGTAGTGGAAATACCACAGACGCGAGCCGCTGGTGGATACCAGTAGATACAGACCCTGGGCATCGGTGATTTTGTAGGATTTTGCGAAGGTTGTTGCAGCGCGAATTTTACTGTCAGTTAGAGCCATGTGAGGGTCACTCCATTCATCGAACTGAATGACCCGCAATTTGACCCCACATTTTCCGTATACCTAGGGATAAATCAAAACGTATCGGAAAGGGTTTTTACGCTAACTTATTGAATTTAAGATATATAGGGATTCATAAGAAAGCATAAAAAAAGAAGAAGTGGTGCCCGGACTCGAAATCGTCAGTAGAGAGAGCGAAAATACAAATGTAAATCCTGATAAACATAGAAAAAGCAGATCATTAATAGGTCGGATCTGCTTTTACTTTTCTCGTCAATTACGACCATTACTGATTAGGCAACCTTATGCTTTCTCCAATCTGCCCCAGACATAGGGTGGGACAAATGCATCCCGGCATGCATCCAGATAATCCGACCACCACTGCATCATGGCTTTGCGGGCATCAAGATGTTCCGCTTTGTGGATGTACGCCGCCCGCACGTTGTTGCGTTCCTGATGGCTCATCTGGCGTTCAACGGCATCCCGTGACCAAAGCTCTGATTCCATTAAGGCGCTACAGGCCATTGCCCGGAATCCGTGGCCACAGACATCAGTTTTCGTGTCGTAACCCATCAGCCGTAGTGCCTTGTTGACCGTGTTTTCACACATTGGCTTATATGAGTTATGGTCGCCGGGGAATACCAGTTCCAGATGCCCTGAGATTTCCTGTATCTGCCTCAGAATAGCAACAGCCTGCCGGGACAGCGGCACGATATGCTGTGTGCGCATTTTCGCGCCACGCCCGGAATAACGAACACCTACAATGGTTTCCCTTGAGGCGGGGATGGTCCAGATTTTGTTTCTGAAATCGATCTCGCGCCAGCGGGCGAAACGCAGTTCGCTGGAACGGATAAACAGATGCAGGGTCAATGTCACCGCCAGCCTTGTCAATTCTCGTCCATGCTGATAGTTGTCGATGCGAGTAAGTAGTTCGGGCAGGTGTTCCAGCGGCAGGGCAGGATAGTGGTGTTTAACGGGCGGAGCCGTCACGCCTTCCAGATTCAGCGCCGGGTTGTGTTCCACCAGTCCTTGCTGCACTGCGTAACGCATAATGCTGCATAGGTGCTGTCGGGTGCGGGACGCGACTTCCAGCAGTCCCTTTTCCTCAATCCCTTTCAGCAGAGCGGTGAAATGTCGTGTTTTCAGTTCCATTACCGGCAGATGCCCAATCACCGGGAAAATATGATTGTTCATGCTGGCAAGCAGGCGGGCGGCGTGGTTCTCCGACCAAGCTTTATTGCTTTTATGCCAGCCCAGCGCCACGGCTTTAAAATACGTTTCCGGTGAACAGACGGAATTTTCCGCGACACGCACTTGAGCCGGGTTGATATTCTGCGTTAGCAATTTTCGGATGCCGTCACGCTGTAGCCGGGCGTCGGCAAGGGATACCAGCGGATAAGCGCCTAAACCGAGACGAGATTCTTTGCCATTAATACGATACTTGAGGTACCAGAGACGGGAGCCACCGGGATTGACCAACAGATACAACCCGTGTGAATCGGACAGTTTGAAAGGTTTTGCCAGGGATTTAATGCTGCGGATTTTCGTGTCGTTAAGAGACATATGGGGGTCACTCCATAATCGAACCAACCTGACCCCAAATCTGACCACCAATTTTTCCCGATGCAGAGGGAAAACTAAAAACGCATCGGGAAGATTTTTCACACTAACTTATTGAATCAAAATCATATAGGGATTCGCAAAGAGGCATGAAAACAAGAAATTGGCTCCTCTGACTGGACTCGAACCAGTGACATACGGATTAACAGTCCGCCGTTCTACCGACTGAACTACAGAGGAATTGCGAGAACGGGGCGAATCATATCCGGCCCCTCCAGGCGTGTCAACGTAAAAACAAATGTTACGGCGCGATTGCGCAACCCTTGGTCAAATCACGCGCCGGCATGCCGCTGAGCGTCCAGGCGCGCCAGGGGATCCTGACGGTAAAACTGCGTAAAGCAGCGATAGAGTTCGGGGAAGCGTTCGTTTAACAGCTCGGTGGAGCTGAAAAAATACTCGGACAAGACCGCAAAGCATTCGGCCGGATCGCTGGCGGCGTAGGCATCCATGCTGGCGGCGTCTTCGCCGACCAGGTCAACCTCATCCTGCAAATCCTCCATGGCCGCGTGCAGCAGCGTTTCCCAGCGCGCCACGTCCCTGATGGAAATCAGCGGCACGCCGTTAACCACCCCGGCGTTACGCGCGTCCAGCTTATGGGCGGTCTCGTGGATAATCAGGTTAAAACCGCTGAGATCGAACGAGTCCTGGATCTCCAGCCAATTAAGGACGATAGGGCCCTGATCCCAACTTTGCCCGGAGTGCACCGCTTCGCCGCGATGCACCAGGCCATACTCATCCTGCCATTCGTCATTCACCACGAACGGCGCGGGATAGATAACCACTTCATGAAAACCGTCCAGCCACTCAATGCCCAGCCCCAAGACCGGCAGGGCAAACATCAGGGCGATACGTGCCTCCATCGCGTCATCCAGGGTCAGGCCCTGCAAGGGGACTAATTTCTTCTGCTGGAGAAACTTACCGGCCAGCATTACCAGAGCGTGCCGCTCCGCGGCGCAGAGGGGTGAAAATAACGGGATCGCCAGCGCCTCTTGCCATAAGGCAAGGGTTGCAGCGGATGGCGTAGAACTTTTCCATGGCCATTTTATCATCGTGTTGCTCGATAAGTCGTCACTTGAATCGCCAGGCGAGGTTTAGGACTATTAAAATGCCGTAAAACAGGGCATGATAGCAACCGCTAAAAAGGAGAGATGCCGGAGCGGCTGAACGGGACGGTCTCGAAAACCGTTGAAGGAGCGATCCTTCCCAGGGTTCAAATCCCTGTCTCTCCGCCACTATTCAAACAGTTATCCCCCTGCCGGTCTGTGACTGGCGCCACGCTGGCCACCACACCCCAAAAAAAAACGCACCGATAACCCTGATGGCATCCCATAGGCAGCGGCAGGGGTTGATGATAACCTAGCCCGGTCCGGTCTTATCCGTATTCCCGCTTACATCGCAATATCAAACGGTTAGCTATATGAAGAAAAAGAATAGCCGTGGGAGAGAGTGTCATGTTGTTTAATCTTCCCGGTAAGACGCTGACGCGCATGGCGTCGCTGATGTCGCTTAGCCTGGCTCTGGTGATGGTGGTCGTAAAAATCTGGGCGTGGACGCTGACGGGGTCCATGGCGCTGTTGACGTCGGCCGCGGACGGTTTGGTCGACGTTCTGGCCTCGGTGGTTACGCTGATTGGCGTCTTTTACGCCCAACGTCCCGCTGACAAAGGCCATCGCTACGGGCACGGCAAGTCCGAGGCCGTGGCGGCGTTTGTGCAGGCGCTGCTGCTGGGCGGCGCCGGGCTGGTGCTGGGCATGGAATCCACGCAGCGCCTGTTCCACCCGCAGCCGCTGATGCAGCACGGGCTGGGCATTTGGGTTATCATCGGCAGCACCCTGTGCACCGCCGTGCTGGTTTCAATGCAAACCTTTGTCGTCAGGCAAACGGCCTCCACGGCCATCGCCGCCGATCGCGCGCATTACGTTACCGATATCGCGGTAAACCTGGCGGTGCTGTGCGCCCTGGTGCTTGACAGCGCCTTCGGCTGGACCCGATCGGACGCTATCGGCGCCCTGGCCATTTCCTGCTATATGATCTGGAACGCGCGCGGCATGGTCGTTACCGCCCTGCGGCAACTGCTGGACCAGGAGCTTGGCGCTGAGGATCGCCGGCGTATCCGCGACGCCGCCCTGGGCTGCGAGGGGGTGCGCGGGGTGCATGATATCCGCACCCGCAACGGCGGCGATCGGGTTTTCGTCGAACTGCATGTCGAGGTGGACGGCCAACTGTCGGTAGATGTGGGCCATGAAATCGGCGACGCGGCGGAAGCGGCGGTCAGGAAACTGTTTCCCGCGGCGGAGGTACTGGCGCATCTTGAACCGGCCGGGATCGTCGACGAGCGTCTTGACGATCTGGTAAAATAACGCGCGCGCCAAGGGCGGATAAAAAAAACACCCACCGAAAAAAACTGTGGGTGCCCAACATCACATATGCCGGCTCTGGAGCGAGCGGACGGTTAAAAAATAACATTGCCGGTCGTCGGCTTCCAATGAGAACGGCTAATCGCAGCGTTATCAATATTCATATAAATTATATGTTTACAACTCCTTGCATCCTTAACCCTTTATTTGCATTGCAGGCGTTGCATAATGGGCGTCCAGAGCAGGCACCCTGCAGTTGCGATCAATTATTAATGGATGGTAAGGATTCTGTTATAGCCGGCTAAAGATGCGTAAATGCACTTGCGAATTCATCCGTTTAGGTCTGTTATGAGAGCATCGGCGACTTTTTTTAAGCATGTGTTTTTAAGCGGGAAGGTTAAAGGTACCTTATGAAAAAATTATTGAGCCTTGTGTTATCGCTTAGCCTCCTGGCGCCGGTGGCGGGTTTTGCCGCTCCCGGCTGGCACGACGGGGGTCACGGCGGCCATGGATGGGGCGGACGGGGACCCGGTTGGGGTGGTCCGCATCGCGGCGCAAGATTTGATTTCCTGCCCGGCGTGGCGGCAACGGTGCTGGTCGCTGGCCTGACGTATTATGTGCTTGACGGTATCTACTACCAGCGGCAGGAAAATCAATATGTGGTGGTCGACGCGCCGCCGCAGCCGCAGGTTTACGCCTCCGGCGGCATGAGCGGCAATATGACGGTGCTTGACCTCAATGGTGAACGCTTTTACGTTAACCAGGGGCATTATTATCGTCGTAGTATCAACGGCCAGTATTTGGAAGTGCCGCGTCCGGCCGGCTTATAAGCCTGGACCGCGCGCCGGTTCGCAAACCGGCGGTTGCACCTGTCGCCACAATGCCCGCTCCGGCGGGCATTGTGCTGTCTGGGGCCCGGTACGTTATCGCCGGTGCGCGTAGGCGGACCGGCAGAAGCGGGCTTCTCCGGCGTATTCCGGCTGGAGACCTGCGCCCGGAGCGTTTATATTATCTCCCGGCCGGAATCAATACGGGGCGCCCGCACCGGGCGATCAACCGCGATTGGGCGGCGTTTATTTTTTGCAGACTGCATTTTTGCCAGGGGATCGTTATGCCACAAGATATCGCCGGACAGTTGATTCAACGTTTTTACCGCTACCTGGCGGTGACCAGCCAAAGCCATGCCGCGGCGACCACGTTGCCCAGCACGCCGGGACAGCAACAGTTGGCGGATATGTTGGCGCAGGAGCTGCGCGTTTTAGGCCTGGAGGATATCCAGGTCGATGACCGCGCCACCGTCACCGCGTTGAAACGCGGCAACACGCCGGCTGCGCCGCGCATCGGATTTATCGCCCATCTGGATACGGTGGATGTCGGCCTGTCGCCGGAGATTCATCCGCAGTTGCTGCCTTTCACCGGCGAAGATATTTGCCTGAACGCCGGGCGAGATATTTGGCTGCGCGTGGCCGAACATCCCGAGATCATGCCCTATCGCGGCCAGGATATTATTTTCAGCGATGGTACCAGCGTGCTCGGCGCCGATAATAAAGCCGCCGTCACCGCCATCATGACCATGCTGGAAAACCTGGACGCGGATACGCCCCACGGCGATATTGTCGTTGCCTTCGTGCCGGACGAAGAAATCGGCTTGCGCGGCGCCAAAGCGCTGGATCCGGCCCGTTTCGCCGTGGATTTCGCCTACACCATCGATTGCTGCGAACTGGGCGAAGTGGTCTATGAAAATTTTAATGCCGCCAGCGCGGCGGTGACCCTGACCGGGGTGACCGCGCACCCGATGTCGGCGAAAAATGTGCTGGTGAATCCGATTTTAATGGCGCAGGAGTTCATCAGTCATTTTGACCGGCGGGAAACACCGGAAAATACCGAGGGCCGGGAAGGCTATTTCTGGTTTAACGATATGGCGGCGAATGCGCGCCAGGCGCGGCTGAATATTTCGATCCGCGATTTTGACCGGGATCGTTTTTTAGCGCGCAAGCAGCGTATCGGCGAGGTGGCGGAAGAAATTGCCCGGCGTTATCCAACGGGAAAGGTCGAGTTCAAGATAACCGATATCTACAGTAATATCAGCAACGCCATCGGCGACGATCGTCGCGCCATCGATTTGCTGTTCGCCGGTCTGAAGGAACTGGGCATCGCGCCGAAAGTGACGCCGATGCGGGGCGGCACCGACGGCGCAGCCCTGTCCGCCCGGGGGCTGTTAACGCCCAACTATTTTACCGGCGCGCACAATTTTCACTCGCAATTTGAATTTCTGCCGGTCAGCGCCTTTGTCGCCAGTTATGAACTGACACGCAAGCTGTGCCTGTTGGCCGTGCGAGCCTAGTGGCAGCGCTTTGTGGCGGCGCGCGCAAAACGCGCGCCACGCTGCTGGGTCTGCTGGCAATCGTGCTGTGGAGCACCCTGGCCGGCTTAATCCGCAGCCTGAGCGAGCAGTTCGGCCCCACCGGCGGTGCGGCCATGATCTACACCGTCAGCGCCGTATTCCTGCTGGCGCTGGCGGCGCGTCCGCGTGTTGCCGGCTTTAGGCTTAAGTATATGCTCACCGCCGGACTGCTGTTTGCCAGCTATGAGATCTGCTCCTCCCTGTCGCTCGGCTACGCCGCCAGCCGGGAACAATCGATTGAGGTGGGCATGATTAACTATCTCTGGCCCAGCCTGACCGTACTGCTGGCGATGATGATGAACGGCGCAAAGGGCGGTGCCGGTGTTTATACCGGCCTGCTGCTGGCGCTGACGGGTATCGTCTGGCTGATGTGCGGCGACGGCGGATGGACGCCCCGGCATATGCTGGATAATGTATTATCCAATCCACTAAGCTATGGCCTGGCGCTGGGCGGCGCACTGATCTGGGCGGTCTACTGCAATGTTACCCGTCGGTTTGCCGGCGGACAACATGGCGTTACGCTGTTTTTTATCCTGACCGCGCTGCTGCTATGGGTGAAATACTTGTTCAGCAACGAACCGGGACTGGTGTTCAGCGGCGCGAGCGTCGTCGCCCTGCTGGTGACCGGCGCGGTGATGGGTATCGCCTATGCGTCCTGGAATATCGGCATCATCAACGGCAATATGACCCTGCTGGCCGCCTGTTCCTATTTTACCCCGGTGTTGTCCTCGCTGTTTGCCGCCACGTTGCTCCATATCCACCTGACCGGTAGGTTCTGGCAGGGCGTGGCGCTGGTGTGCTGCGGCTCGCTGCTCTGCTGGCTGACAACCCGCGAACGCCCTGTCGCGGCACAGGACCCGCGCGCCGAGAGTGGTGATCATCTCTAATGTGATGTACGTCACATGATCCTTTCATGCTGTCAGCGCCAAATGGTGATTTGCGTCACAAATATTTTGTGATGCAAATCACATTTTGCCTGAAGAAATACGTCGTATCATGCAAAAATGAAATATTGGTTCATTTTTTAAGGCATGGCATTTCTAAAAGGTGCGGTATGAAAATCAAACAAAGCTTAGATAAAATTCCCGGCGGGTTAATGTTGGTTCCCCTGTTCATCGGGGCGATTATCAATACCTTCTACCCGCACGCGGGCGCGTATTTCGGATCATTTACGAACGGCATCCTGAAAGGCACGGTGCCCATTCTGGGGGTCTGGTTCTTTTGCATGGGCGCCACCATTCAATTACGCGCATCCGGCGTCGTGTTGAAAAAATCCGGTACCCTGGTGGCGGTTAAAACCCTCACTGCCTGGGTGGTGGCGCTGGTTGCCTCACGCTTCCTGCCGCTGGACGGCGTGCAAAGCGGCTTTTTTACCGGCATTTCCGCCCTGGTGCTGGCCGCGTCGATGAACATGACCAACGGCGGGCTCTATGCCTCGCTGATGCAGCAATACGGCAGTAAAGAAGATTCAGCCGCCTTTGTGCTGATGTCCATCGAATCCGGTCCGCTGTTAACGATGATTATCCTCGGGTCCGCCGGCGTGGCGTCGTTTGAACCCAGGCTATTCCTGGGCGCGGTGCTACCGTTCATTCTCGGGTTTATCCTGGGCAATCTGGATGATGAGCTGCGCGCGTTTTTTGGCCGCGCGGTGCCGGCGCTGATTCCCTTTTTTGCCTTCTCGCTAGGCAGCGCCATTGATTTATCGGTGATCCGCGATACCGGACTGCTGGGGATCCTGCTGGGCGTGGGCGTTATTATCGTTACCGGCATTCCCTTGATCCTGGCTGATAAATTTATTGGCGGCGGCGACGGCACCGCCGGGATTGCCGCTTCCAGCTCGGCCGGCGCGGCGGCGGCCACGCCGTTTTTAATCGCCGAGATGAATCCGGTATTTAAAAGCCAGGTGGCGTCGGCCACGGCGCTGGTGGCCACGGCGGTTATCGTCACCTCCGTGCTGGTGCCTATCCTCACCGCGCTGTGGGCCAAATGGGCCAGACGGGGACAAGACGGCGCCCATGCGCCCACCGTCTCTGCCGATTAGCGCCGCTCATGCGATCGTCAGCGCAACGCCGCCGGGCGTTGCACGCTCCCGCCATCTTTTGTTGACTATACTGGCTGTTGGCAATAACAATAAAAAGCCGATACATCATCCGCCGGCCAATGCGGCCGCGGGTGTCGGGCGCCTGCCCGAATGACACTGGGAGAGAAAATATGGCCAACGATCCGCTTTATGACGCGCTGCTCAAACGCATCGAGGCACTGGAAGCCCGTGAAGAGCTGCTTACCGTCACGTCCCATGCCTATCAAGTGGTGATTACCACGATATTGGGCAATATCGATGCCGAAACCCGCGATCGTATCATCACCATGGTCGACGAGGCACATGAGATTGCCTATTCCCAGGCAGTGAACCGCAGCGATAAACATCTCTCCGAAATTATCAAAGGTGCCGACGAAATCGTCCAGCGGATGTTTAACTACGCGCAGGGCGGCACGCAGCCGGACCATTGATCCCGCGTTTTTTGCCGGCCCGTCCCGTTTCCACCCAGCACGATCCCGGTTCCCCCGCCGGGCTCGCGCTTTCTTAATTATACCCGCCGATGACGGTCTGATTTTTGCAAAGCCAGTCAGACGTATTAAGATAGCGCTGGCGGCGCTGGCCGGTTTATTTCAGGGTGGAACAGGGAAATTCATGAAGCGATATGCAGCAATACTGTTGATCATCGGGGCTCCGGTGGTTCTGACGCTGGCCGGGTGCGACCGACCCGCGCCGCCGGACGCCGCGCAGGCGTGGGTCGCCGAAGGGCGGACAATGGGAACCTTTTACCGCGTCACCCTGGCCGCGCCTCCGCCGGCGGCCCTCGAGGGATTAAAAGACAGCATCGCCCGGCAACTGGAGCAGGACAACCATGAATTGTCGACTTATCAACAGGACACGGTTTTGTCGCGATTCAACCAGTACCGCGGCACCGATGCGCAGCCCATTACCGCCAATATGGCCGATATTGTCACCACCGCGCTGCGTATCGGGGTGAAAACCGGCGGCGCCATGGATATCACCGTCGGGCCGCTGGTGAATCTCTGGGGATTCGGTCCGGATAAACAGCCGCGGGCGTTGCCCGAACAGCAGGACATCGACAGTGCCCGCGCCCGGGTCGGGCTGCGCCACCTGAGGCTTATCGAAGATAGCCAGGGGCAATGGCTGCAAAAAGATCTGCCGGACCTGTATGTGGATTTGTCCACGCTGGGCGAGGGCGCCGCCACCGATCATCTCGCCGCGCTGCTGGAACGGCGCGGCATTACCCGCTATCTGGTCTCGGTGGGGGGCGCCGTGGTCTCGCGCGGACTTTCGCCGCAGGGAATACCGTGGCGCGTGGCGATCCAGCGGCCGACCGATCGGGAAATCGGCGCCCAGGCTATAGTCGATTTGCAGGGACACGGCATCAGTACGTCGGGCAGTTATCGCAATTACTATGAATTGCAGGGAAAACGGCTCTCGCATATCATCGACCCGGCGACCGGCAGGCCAATTGAACATAAGCTGGTGTCGGCCACGGTTATCGCGCCCACCGCCCTGGAAGCGGACGGCTGGGATACCGGACTGATGGTGCTGGGCACCGAAAAAGCCCAGGCGCTGGCCGAGCAGCAGGGTCTGGCGGTTTATCTTATCACCCGTTCCGCCGATGGTTTTACCGCCTGGATGTCGCCGCAGTTCAAGTCTTATATCATCGGTCAGGATGACGCCGCGACCGAGACCGGGCATAAATAATAACAGGAGGGAATATGAGCAAATACGTGATGCTGTCGCTGTTGATGTTAACCTTGCCGTGCGCGTCGTCTTCCGTTTGGGCTGACGACGCCATGCCCGGCATGAACATGGATCATGGGTCGGCGGCCGGGCTCAGTAAGTCCAGCCAGGACTATATGGCCGCCATGCAGGACATGCATAAGGATATGGCGGAAGGGGTGAAAGCCCAAGACCCCGACGTCGCTTTTGCCCGCGGTATGATTCCACACCACCGGGGCGCTATCGCCATGGCGGAGACCGAATTAAAATACGGTAAGGACCCCCGGATGCGGCAGATGGCGGAGAGGGTGATTAAAGCGCAAAAAGCCGAGATCGATACCATGAACAACTGGCTGAAGGATCATCCCGATAAAGCGCGGTAATCGTTCCTTCTTGCATTTAGCGTCCAGGTTTGATAACTCTAGGTGGCCCGGGTGTTATCGGGAAGTCTTTTGGTCAACCCCCTAAATCTGACAAGTAAGCGAGGTGTTTATGAGTAGAGGTAAGGACAAGTCAGCCAAGAAGAGACCGGAGAAGACACTGAAGGAAAAGCGCGCGGACAAGAAGAGCAAGAAAGGGCTCGAAATCTGACCCTGTATTTTTTTCGCGACGTAACCCGGCAATGGCCGGGTTTTTTTATCCAGGGCTCGCAGGGTTAACGTTTTTATACGCAATTGGTTATACTGTCCTCGGTGCTCACTAACGGGATATTTGAACCATGAACGATGATATTTTTGAATTTGATATTGATGCCGAATTGGCCAAGGCGCAGGAACATGCCGAACAAAAAGCCAAGGAAGTGCCGGAAGCCTTTTCGGCAGAGGACGATTGTGAAGGCTGTAAAATTTAAGCTTTTTTGTCCACAGCGCCTGACATTATGCCAGGCGCCTTCCCCGGTATGCTGGAAAGATCGCCCGCGGCATAATAAATTGGATAACGACGGGCATTTTGCCTACGCCGGGCAGTGTCGTGGTGATGTGTGATTAGTGTTGCTGATATTTAAAGTCGCCTGTAGAGACAAATGATGATTTCAAAAAATAAAATCTTAGCAACTTCCAAGAAAAGAGGCAGAAAAAAGGAGTGGTATATCAATGCGTTATGGGCGTGGTAAAAAAGCCCGCCGAAAAAAGCGGGCAACATTACTTCTTAAGTTACACCAGGGAAATTAATCTTACTTATACATAGTACGCTAAACTTGGGGAATTACTATTTATTTCAGTCATGTTTTAGCGTGTAAGCGGAAATTAAAATTGAATAACGATATGCTTATTTGAATATCACATAATGAAGTGAATATTTAAAAGAGCAAAGACGTTGATTTAATTAGCATCATGCAGTCTCGCTAATGCCGTGATCCGCGTGTGGCGTGAATTAAATTAATTCATTTGTAATAACACTTTTATCCAGAAATAGACAGGCCCTCGTCCGGGCGATCCTTGACCTTCCTGCTTAATAACGCAGCGGCGGCGTTAATGGCAATATTAGCGAGCAATCGTTACGGCACGCCTGCGGCGTGATGCCAAAATATTTTTTGAACAACGTCGTGAACTGTGATTGGGAGTTAAAGCCATAATCGAGGGCGATGTCCATGATTCTGTTGTCGCTATTGCGCAGGCGATAGACGGCTTCCGTCAATTTGCGCTCGCGGATATAACGACCGACGGCAATGCCGGTGGTCGCGCGGAACACGCCCTGCATATGCCATACCGAATACCCTGACCGGGCGGCGAGCTCAGGCAAGGCGATATCCCGGTCCAGATGATCCTCGATCCACTGCGCAAGGGCGGCGACCAGAGGTTCATTCGGTTTCAGTTCGCGCATAATCATTCTTTTCCGCCCGGACGATGACCGGTTTAGCACAAAGACAATAACGGGTTAATGGCACAGCCAGCCACATGATGAGCAGGGTATCACCGCGCATGACTCATCACCCTGCGGCATAACGAAAGCCGGTGGCGGCCAAACCGGGGGCAGCATGCCAGCGGCCCCGCTGTTTGCCGCCAGCCGCGACTATACGTCGCCGTTATTATCTTCCTCCACCGCATCATAGATGCGCTGCATAATATCGGGGAAAGCGGATTGCACCCGGCTCCAGCTCGGGATAAAGGGTTTATCGTTCGGGCGTTCGATAAAGGCTTGTCCGGCGTCAAGGATGCATTGCATAAACAATTCCACCGCCGCCTCCTCGCTGTGCTGGTCGAATTTCAGTCCGTTCATGATGGCGTCATGATGATAAAACTCCAGGATGTCCAGCGCATTGCGGTAATAGGTAGCCTTGAGCACCCGGAAGGAGTCGCTGGTTAAATTGACGCCCATCGTGGCCAGCTTACGGTACAGGGACTGGATAATATCGTTGCTCATGCGCTTAAGGCCGCCGGAGCCATCCTCTTCCGCCAGGGGCTGGTGCTTGTGGTCATAATTATCGGCGATTTCCACCTGGCAAATATGATTTGGCGAGTAGTTGCGGTAAATCTCGGACAATAACCCAATCTCCAGCCCCCAATCCCCCGGGATTTTCATATCATGCATGACGCGGGTGCGCATGGCGAATTCGCCGGACAGGGGATAGCGGAAGCTGTTGAGATAATCCAGGTAAGGGGATTGGCCGTAGACGTTTTCCAGCGAACGCAGCAGCGGCCCCACCAGTAAGCGCACGACGCGTCCGTTCATCTTGCCGTTGGCCACCCGGGCATAGAAGCCTTTACAGAATTCATAACTGAATTTGGGATGGACCACGGGATACAGCAGCCGGGCCAGCATGCCGCGATCGTAGGTGACGATATCGCAATCGTGCAGCGCCACCGCCAGCGTACGATCCGACGCCAGCGTATAGCCGGTGCAGAACCAGACGTTGCGTCCTTTTCCCGGTTCGGTGGGAGAAAGTCCTTCTTTTTCCAGCTCGGCGTCAATAGCCTTTAACCGCGGTCCGTCATTCCAAAGAATGCGGTGATGCTGAGGCAGCCGGGAAAAAAAATCCCGGGCAAAAAGGAATTGATCGCGGTCGGCGCGATCCAACCCGATAACGATTTCCTCCAGATAGGGCACTTTGGCCAATTCATCAACGATATGGGCCAGCGCCGGTCCTTCAAGCTCAGAAAACAGCGACGGCAGGATCAGACCCATTTTGCGCTTTTTGGCAAACCCCAGCAGCTCTGTTTCTAACTCCTCGACCTTGCGATCGGAGAGGTTGTGAAAATTGGCGATAATTCCATTTTGATGAAAATCACTCATGCGTTTTCTCCCCAAGCTTTTTTTTTCTTAAAATTGTTATCCGACTCTGATTAAGCCGAGGTAATAAAATAATCCATCCCTTCGCACCAGCCTTCCGGTCCATAGGCGTTGGTGCGATAAACATACCGCTGCTGCGGGCTGACGGTGACCGGCGTTTTCGTGTAACCCCGAATGATGACCGCATAGTCCACCGCGTCCAGCAGCGAAATATCGTTTGGCCCGTCGCCCAGGCCTATGGATTGCCACGGGCGGCCGTCCTGCTGACGATAGTGCTGCAAAAGCCGGCGCACCGCGGCGCCTTTGCTGCTGCCTTGCGACATCACGTGATAAAACCGTCCTCCCTGGGTCACCGCCAGGCCCTCCTTGGCCAGGAGGTCGGTAAAGTCGCGCAGCCGCTCGTCGCTTTCACGCCAGATAAAGGCCTCCGAGGCCTGCCGACGCTGCGCCAGCAGCGCGTCTTGGGCGGATAACCCGGTCCATTCGCCGACCAGCTTCTCATCAACGTCGCCGAAGCCGAAGAATTTGAAACCGTATTCCTGCCGCAGCCGTTCCATCGCCGCGCGTACCGCGGCATAGTCCTGTCCCATGATCCTGCCGGACAGTTCGCCGTCAAGCTGTAACAACGCGCCGTTTTCGGCAATAAATGGCGTTCCCGACAGCCCCATGCTCTCTTGCAGCGGCACAATCTCGGCGGTGGTCTTGCTTGAGCAAAACACCACGGGGATATGATGGGCCTTAAGCCTATCAAGCCAGGGCGCGGCAGGTTGCCAACTGTAGGTATGATGGTCGAGCAGCGACCCGTCCAAATCGGTTATGACCACTAACGGGTCGGTGAGACTTGGCATGTTTTTCCCGCCTTTTTGACAGTTGTGACAATGGGCTGACGTCATCTTATAAAACTGAGTATATACGATGGATTGCCGCGAAAGCGGCAAATGTTCGCCGGATTCGGGTCAAGCTAATCGTGCCGATGTGCTGTAAAGCAGCATTTTTCCTAAAGTATCATTAAGAATAATCCTAAAAAACAGCGCGTAATACCGGCTGGGCCAGCGTGGAAAAATTGGGCGCAAAATCTAATTATTTTTAATAATCATATGAAAATAAACAATTATTATCGGGGAGGTCAGGTGTTTTTCATCGTGATGACCCTTTTTGGCGCGGTTGTGGTGCGTAATGCGATAGAGTAGCAACCATTATGTTACTTGCCAAATTAAGTGATGCCGCTACTATGGGCGGGTAATTTGATTTCCTAGTGTAACGAACTTTAAAATTCCTTATGCACCCCGCAAAGGAATATGCTTTTTTTCGCCCGGCCTGATCGGCCGGGGTCTTTTTCTGTGTTTATCGCTGCCGCCAGGCCGCCATGGTCACCGATTGACTTCCGCCACGGTATAATCGCGTATATCCAGGTCATAGGCTTCCGCCAGGGCGCCGTAGGTGTTAAATTCGCGCCCGTCGGCCGTGACCATATGGGCGTGTTCATTGCTCTGGTGTTCATGTATTTCCCCTTGCGCCGCCTCCCTGACCGCCTGTAGCAACGCATCCACGTCTATACTTATTTCTCGCTGCAGCTGTTCATTGAATTCTTTGGCAAAGGCCATGATGTTTCCCCTCTGTGAAGACCAGCAAAAACGTACCTGTTAAGTATAGCTTTTGCCGCGGGTTTGGATCGCCTTGCGTACGTTGGCCGGGGTGGAATAAATGTCCCGGCCGATCGGGTACGGGCTGACTGGACGGGGTGTTTTATACTAAACTAGCTATCGGGCATATTTAGAGGTAAGTCATGAAATTACACGATCGGGTGACGGTGAAAACCGATGGCGGGCCACGGCGTAAAGGCAAAATCCAGGCCATAGAAGAATTCAGCGAAGGGGTGATGTATCTGGTGGCGTTGGATGATTATCCTACCGCCATTTGGTTTTTTAACGAGACCAGCCATCCTGACGGCATTTTTGTTGAACCCTTGCTGGAGGAGCGCTAGTACGACGTAAAAAAACGGTATCAGGCGGCGCCCTGATACCGAAAAGCCCCCGCGCGCCCAGGCATTAAAGCGACGGGGCCTATGGTCAGCGTACGTTAACGTAAATGCCGTTGGTCACGGTGTCCGTCAGCCGCACGACGTGATAAATCACCTGCTTGTTATGAGTCTTGATTTTCCGCTTGATATTGCCTTTATGCGAAGAGACCGTCTTGGCCTTGATCTGCATGCGGTCCGATATCTGGATGGTGTCGTGACCGGACATCCACATGCGCAGCATATTGGATTCGGTCTGGCTTAACCGCACCGGGTTCAAATCCACCGGCGACTTGTGGGCGCCGTCATCCAGGCATTTATGTTTATTGCAGCCCGTAAGCAGCGAATTGAGCGTCTCGGGCTTAATCGATTTCGAGGTGATAATCAGGTTCTTACGCACAAACAGATAATCTTCAAAATGGATGTTGGTCATTGCCATAAAAATGAAAAACAGCGTATCGGGATGCTGGGTAATGATCTTTTTGATTCTATCCGTCGCATCCGGTTCATGGATAAAACACTCTTCATTCACAAAAACCACATCAGGCTTCACGCGCGTGCATTTTGTCTGCAACTGGCCGATATCAGCTACGATATTGATATTGCGCTTTTTTACACCGGTATCCGTCAAAAATCCGGTAAGACCAAGGCGGGTATAGCTGCATGAATCCATGATGATCGTTGGCATAGCGCACCCTCATTTAATTTGATTATCTGTTTTTAGCAACGATAAAATGCTTCTTATTGGCCTGTAGATTTCATAAAGCTTCACAGTTACCTAATGTTTTAACAACAATTCACAATTAAGTTCAACGATATTTTTTTGAGACCGCTCTCCCAAAAGTGAATCGATAAATTTGACTTAAGTCTAACGATGCACCGTTCAAGGCAGGTAACGCTTTTGCTGGCCGCCACGCGAAGGAACTGCGCACGTTTTGCCAAGCGGCAGGCGCTTCCGTTTAAAGGCAAGCGGTTTGTTCGGAAAATGATATTACAAATTAGTCAAAATAAACATAAGAAAAATTCATGGACTTTTTTGTATGATTTTTTATGTTCATGGCGGTTGACAATATGACGCCGATCTATGGCTATTTCAGATTTTTTCTATTAATAATTAATTACTTAAGTGATATGTGCGTATAAATGAAACTGATTATCGTTTATATTTGTCTGATTTTTGAGCAAAATGCCTTTTTTTTAGCCTTATACGTCAAGGCGTATTTAACTTTATATACAATTTTTGACTTTTCCGGGCCGCTTTTACCGCATTTAGGCCAGCAGAGACGCTATCATGAAATGGAACCTATCTATAACGTTGAAGTATTGCCTGCCATTGCTTGGCCGGGCGGGGCGTTTGCCGCCATTTATGACAGATCAAAAATTATTGTCTATACTAACTAAAGTGTTCACTGCCGCCCGAAGGACAGGTGGGACAGAAAGCATGCCTTACCGGCCATGCAAAAGCGTTTTCTTTGCGCCTTATGTTCCGCGATAACGCCAGCGCAGTTTCAAGGAGAACGACGATTTTAAAATTCACCTCAATGCTTCTCACTCCTTTGTTACCGCTTACCACTTGTCATCCGGGCTGCGCTAATGCGCTGTAGCGCAACCACTTATCCAGCGATGCGCCCGGAATGCTGCTCGCTCGCGGTAACAGGAGGATAACAGGTATGACAGACAGTGATTCGCTACCCCCGATACCCTTGGACACCTTCGCCTGTTTTTTTGATGTGGACGGCACCCTGGCTCCCATTGAAAAACGGCCCGAATTAGTGTCCATCCCCGATAATATCAAACAGACTTTATATGCCATCTCCAGCGTCGGCGGGGGCGCCGTGGCGCTGGTATCGGGCCGCTCCTTAACGGAACTCGACGCCCTCAGCGCGCCACTGCATGGCCCTGCGGCCGGCGTGCACGGCGCTGAACGCCGGGACGCGCGCGGAGAAATCCACCGCACCGACTTATCGCCGGAGCTGGCGATGAAGCTTGAACGGGAACTGACGCAGGCCATCGCCGCATTTCCCGGCTGCCATGTTGAAGCAAAAGGCATGGCCTATGCCTTGCATTATCGCCAGGCGCCGCAATATCAAGACGCGATCATGGCGGTGGCTGAAACCTTTGCCCGCCGTTATGCGGAACTGGCCCTGCAGCCGGGCAAATGCGTCGTGGAGCTCAAGCCGAAGGGCGTCGACAAAGGCGCCGCCATCCAGGCATTTATGCAGGAAAGCCCTTTTGCCGGAAGAACGCCGCTGTTTATCGGCGACGACTTGACGGACGAAGCCGGATTTATCCAGGTCAACGCCCTGAACGGCATCTCAATAAAGGTCGGACCGGGCGCTACCGCGGCGCGTTATCATTTGGACGATGTGGGGCACGTTCATCTTTGGCTATTGTCATTGCTTAAACAACAAGATAATTATTCTATTAAAACCAAAAGCTCGGTTGGGGAGGATTTATGAGTCGCTTAATAGTAGTATCGAACCGTATTGCGGCTATGGAAGGTAAAAAAGAAAGCGCGGGCGGCCTGGCCGTCGGCATTATGGATTCGCTGAAGGACGCGGGCGGCTTGTGGTTCGGCTGGAACGGCAAAATCAGCGAAGAAGAGCTTCCTTTGGAGAAACACCAGCAGGACAACATTACGTTTGCTGCGTTCACATTGAACCAAAGCGAATATGATCAATATTATCTCAATTTTTCCAATACCGTTATCTGGCCGGCGTTTCATTACCGCCTGGACCTGGTGCAATACCAGCGTGAGGATTATGACGGTTATTGCCATGTTAACGAGAAGCTGGCGGGACGTTTGCAGCCTCTCGTGGAAGACGACGATATCCTGTGGATCCATGATTATCATCTGTTACCCTTCGCCGCCGCCTGCCGCAAGCTGGGCATGACCAATCGCATTGGTTTTTTCCTGCATATCCCGTTCCCGACCTCGGAAATATTCAATGCCTTGCCGCCGCGAAAAGAATTGTTGGAAATGCTGTGCGAATATGATCTCATCGGTTTCCAGGCGGAAACCGACCGTTTGGCCTTTATTGAAAACCTGTCGCTGGTGACCGACGTGGAGCAACTGGATGAAGACCGCTTTGCCGCCTATGGCAAATCGGTCACGGTGCGCGTGTATCCCATAGGCGTGGAACCGGACAGTATCCGTGAACTGGCGGAAGGGGCGCTGCCGCCTAAGCTTGCGCATCTGCGGGATAAAATGAACGGCAAGCTGATTATCAGCGTGGATCGCCTGGATTATTCCAAAGGTTTGCCGGAGCGATTCCAGGCCTTCGAGACCCTGCTTGAGAACTATCCACAGCACCGCGGCAATATACGTTTTTTCCAGATAGCGCCCACTTCGCGCGGCGACGTCCAGGCCTACCAGGATATTCGTCACGAACTGGAGACGGAAGCCGGCAGGATTAACGGCCATTTTTCAACGCTGGAATGGACCCCGTTATTCTATCTTAACCAGCATTATGAACGCAGCCTGCTGATGAAGATTTTCCGCCATTGCGAAGTCGGCCTGGTCACCCCGCTGCGCGACGGGATGAACCTGGTGGCGAAAGAGTATGTCGCCTCGCAGGATCCCGCCAATCCGGGCGTACTGATTCTTTCCCGTTTTGCCGGGGCCGCCAATGAGCTTACCTCGGCGTTGCTGGTGAATCCTTATGACCGCGACGGTGTCGCCGCCGCCCTGGATAAAGCGCTCTGTATGCCGCTGGAAGAGCGCATTTCTCGCCATGCGGAAATGATGAAGGTGATTAATAAAAATGACATCGTACACTGGCGTCAATCGTTCCTGAATGACTTAAAAGCCGTTCCGGCCACCACGGCGGCGCATTAAAGCCTATCGTCCCGTACCCTCCGCCGCGCCCTTACGCTGGCCGGGGGCGGAGGGAACGGCATAGGTCCCGGCCAGCGGGACGCTTGCCCCGGGGTCCGTGACATAGCCCTGCTCAACGTATCGCCGCCGTAAACCCGGACCGGAATTACGGCGGCATTTTTGTAGCTGTATGATAACGTTATGCGTTATCACCATTATTTTCCCTAACAGACGTGGACATAAATACCCGTCGCGGCGTTGCAAATCCCCTGGTATAAAAAACGATCTAAAATAAAGAGTTACTGCATATTTTGCGAATATTTTGATCAGTTTTATCTCAAGTTTTGAATAAGTATGCCGATGATAATCATACATGGCTATTTTGGGTTGTGGGCACGCCCTCATCCTTTTAACAGCCACATAAATGTTTACGTATCATTTCCCTCCCCAATCTCATTCCTTCCATTGTTAACATTCCCCTGTAAAATCGTTCATTTTTAATACAAAAGAATCTGACCCTGACGGGCAAAAGCCGTTGGTATGTTTCAATAATGTTATTGATGTATCCATGACGTTTATCCTGGAAAAACAGCATTAATACTGATGAATTTAATTTTAAAAGATATTTTAGGGTGCGAATTTGTTTTTTCGAATGATATTCTGTCAAAATCAATATGATCAGATGAATCCGCTGATTGTGCGGGGATTTTTGCTAAAAATTTGTTGCAATCTTTTTTTGTGTTCATTTTTTGATCAGCAATCACATCAGACCAGTAGCAATTCTGATCAAGTAAGCTAAATTTCTGTGATCTAGATCACACTTTATCTAAAATTTGCCCAGGGGTAGATTGTATGAACGACAGAATCGGCGTTAGAGTTGCGGCGCAATTAGGAATAATCTCACTAAATTGTAAAAATGTTTCACGGAAGAAACCTTAATGATTCATGTTAATTTTGGGCATATTTTACACCAAGAATATTTAACGGTACGGCTTTTATAATTAGCCGCTTCGATTACCGGACAATTTAAGTATGTACGGTATCGTTGATTTCATTAGCCACCCAGGGGAAAAATCCCCGGATACCGGGCGATATTTTATCACCCAAGTTATGTTTTTAAACATAGTCTAGAGGGATGGGAAAATGAATACGAGTGAAATACGTAAACATGTTTACGATATAAATTTATCATATTTATTATTGGCGCAGCGTTTGATCAACCAGGAAAAAGCGTCGGCAATGTTTCGGCTGGGGATTAACGATACCATGGCCGATGTTTTACTGAAACTGACCTTGCCGCAAATGGTTAAACTGGCCGAAACGAATCAGCTATTGTGCCTGTTTCGTTTTGACGATCACCAAACCATTACGCAATTAACGCAGGATTCCCGCGTGGACGAATTACAGCAAATCCACACCGGCATATTGCTATCTAGTCAACTACAGGAACGGCTGGCGGCAAAAGACAACCATCTGCCGAAGAAAAGGGCATAGCGATGGCCGGCAAAAGTATTGTCCAGGAAGCGAAGGATATTCAGCTGGCTATGGAGCTGATTACGTTGGGCGCCCGGTTGCAAATGTTGGAAAGCGAAACGCAGCTTAGTCGCGGTCGACTGATCAAATTGTACAAGGAGCTGCGCGGCAGTCCTCCGCCCAAGGGTATGCTGCCGTTCTCAACCGATTGGTTCATGACCTGGGAACAGAACATTCATTCGTCGATGTTTTACAATATTTTCCAGGTGTTGCTGCAAAACGGGCAATGCACCGGTGTTGAAGCGGTGATCAGGGCCTACCGGTTATACCTTGAGCAGTGTCCCCAGCAGGACGGTGAACAGCCGATACTGGCGCTGACCCGCGCCTGGACCCTGGTGCGGTTTGTCGAAAGCGGCATGCTGCAGCTAACCCCGTGCAGCCACTGCCATGGCCACTTTATCACTTATGCTCATCAGCCCATTTACGGGTTTGTCTGCAGTTTGTGCCAGCCGCCGTCCCGGGCGGTAAAAAGACGTAAACTTTTGCCGGTAGCGGCCGATATCAATACCAAGCTGCTGGATGAGCAGGCGCAGCATGCGGTGTGATGGGCAATCCTAACGGATGACGACATCCACGACGATATCCTGGCATAAGCTTGCCAAGACTGTCGTCGTTCGGTTTCCCGGATGTGCTGCGTGCAGGCCGACATCTTTTTACCGGGAGAACGGATGTGTTAGTGATAGTGGGATACCTTGTGGTAATGGGCGCCGTATTTGGCGGTTATGCCTTAGTCGGCGGCCATCTGGGCGCGCTGTATCAACCTGCCGAGTTTCTTATGATTGGCGGCGCTGGCCTTGGCGCCTTTATTGTCGGCAATAACGGCAAAGCGATCAGATTGACAATAAAGGCCTTCCCGCAGTTATTTCGTGGCTCTAAATATAACAAATCCCTCTATATGGACCTCATGGCATTATTATTCCGTTTAATGGCCAAGGCGCGCCAGCACGGAATGCTGGTACTGGAATTTGATATCGATTCCCCCAATGAGAGCGACATCTTTAAACTCTATCCGCGTATTCTTGCCGACAAACATCTGATGGACTTTATTACGGATTATTTACGCCTGATGATCGGCGGCAATATGAACGCGTTTGAAATTGAAACGCTGATGGATGAGGAAATCGAAACTTATGAGCATGAATGCGATATACCGGCCAGCAGTCTGGGGCAGGTAGGCGATTCGCTGCCGGCCTTCGGTATTGTCGCCGCGGTTATGGGGGTGGTGCACGCCCTTTCCGCAGCGGACCGCTCGGCCGTTGAGCTGGGTGCGATGATAGCTGAGGCCATGGTAGGTACCTTTTTAGGCATACTGCTGGCTTATGGTTTTGTCTCGCCGTTGGCGTCGCTGCTGCGGCAAAAGAAAGATGAAAGCACCAAAATGATGCAATGCATCAAAATTACTCTGCTCTCCAGTATCCATGGCTATGCGCCGCAAATCGCCGTGGAGTTTGGGCGAAAAACGCTGTTCTCCGCCGAGCGCCCGTCGTTCAGCGAACTGGAGGCGCATGTCAGGTTGGCCAGGGAACCGATTAAACAGCAGCCGGTGGAAGAGGATGCATGAAAAACCAGCCGATCATCGTGGTACGCAAACGGCGTGGGTCCAAACGCCATGCCGAGCACGGCGGCTCCTGGAAAATCGCCTATGCCGACTTCATGACCGCCATGATGGCGTTCTTCCTGGTGATGTGGCTGCTGGCCATCGCCACGCCAAAGGAGCGGGTTTCCATCGCCGAGTATTTCCGCACCCCGCTGAGCGTGGCGCTGACCGGCGGCAATCGCAGCAGTTCGGATACCAGTCCCATCCCCGGCGGCGGCGCGGATCCGACGCGTCAGCAGGGCGATGTGCATAAGAACATTAACGATCTGTTGGACAAGCTGGAAAAGAAACGGCTGAACAAGCTGCGCGAGCGCCTGGACCAGCTTATTGAATCCGATCCGCGCCTGCGGGTGCTGCGTCCCCAGTTGCTTATCAATCTGGTGGACGAGGGGCTGCGTATCCAGATCCTCGATAGCCAGAACCGGCCGATGTTTGAAACCGGCAGCGCGCGGGTGGAACCCTATATGCGGGATGTGCTGCGCGGCATCGCGCCGATCCTCAATGATATTCCCAATAAAATCAGCATATCGGGGCATACCGACGCCGCCCCCTACGCCAATGGCGAACGCGGCTACAGTAACTGGGAATTATCGGCTGAACGCGCCAACGCGTCCAGGCGGGAACTTATCACCGGCGGGCTGTCGGAAGGCAAAATCCTGCGGGTGGTGGGCATGGCCGCCACCATGAGCCTTGCGCCGCAGCAGCCCGACGCGGCGATTAACCGCCGCATCAGCCTGCTGGTGCTGAATAAGCAAACGGAACTGAGCATTGCACATGAAAACGTGCAAAGCCAGGGGATGGAAATCAATAACTCGAAAGGATTAACGCAGCAGCCGTCATTTAAGGACGCTACCGATACGCCGCCGGTTCCGGACCCGGCGGCGCCGGGAACACCGGAATCGACGCCAGTGAAACCCGCGGCGCCGCCAGCGGCAGGGGAGCCGGCGGTAACCCCGCCAGGAACCGCGGAACCTGTGCCGTCCACCGCCCGGCAGACCAATGCCGGCGTCAACGCGGCGCCGGCGAGTTCATCATCCGGGGGACCGGCCGCAGCCCCGGCTACTTTGCCATCCGGGGCCTCCGTTCCGGCTGCCTCGCCGTTTAACGAACGTGATTCACAGCAGAGGTGATTTCGTGAGCATGGAATTAAGCGCTTTTTACCAAACTTTTTTTGATGAAGCCGCCGAACTGCTGGCGGATATGGAACAGCACCTGCTGGTACTGGATCCGCAAAATCCGGATAGCGAACAGCTGAATGCGATTTTTCGCGCCGCCCATTCGATTAAAGGCGGGGCGGGAACCTTCGGTTTTACGGTATTGCAGGAAACCACGCATTTGCTGGAGAACCTTCTGGACGAGGCGCGGCGGGGGGAGATGTCCCTCAGCACGGAGATTGTTAACCTGTTTTTGGAAACCAAAGATATCATGCAGGATCAATTAGATGCCTACAAAACGGCTCAGGAGCCTGATGCGGCAAGCTTTGCTTATATCTGCGAAGCGCTGCGCCAGCTGGCTTTGGAAGCTAAAGGCGCCGTGGCGCCGGCCGACGGCGCCGTCGCACAGGCGGCGGACAATGTCCAGCAGAACGCGGCGCCGCGTCCCGGTCAAACGGACGCGGCGGATGCTGCGCTGCGCATACGGCTTAGCGGCCTTAAAGCCAGTGAAATTCCGCTGATGCTTGAGGAACTGGGCAATCTCGGCACGGTGCTGGCTCACGAGGAAACGCCCGACGGCCTGAGCGCCAGCCTGCAAACCACGGTGAGCGAGGATGACATCTGCGCAGTGCTGTGTTTTGTGCTGGATGCCGATCAGATTCATTTTGACGCCGAGCCCGACGCCGCGACCGTAGCCGAAGCCCCCGAAGCCCCCGATGCCAACCCGTTGCCGGCCGCCGCCGGCCAGGCCCAGGTCGGCGAAATCGCGCACGCCGGCCACGCCGACAATGTCACGCCCATCAACGCCGCGGGCGCGCCGGCCAGACAGGCCGATACCGGCGCGGCACGAGTCAAACCCGCTGATACCAGTATCCGGGTGGCGGTAGAGAAAGTGGACCAGTTGATCAATCTGGTCGGCGAACTCGTGATTACGCAGTCCATGATTGCCCAGCGCGCCGGCGCGCTGGATCCGGTGGAACATAGCGATTTAATGATCAGCATGGGGCAATTGGAACGCAATGCCCGCGATCTGCAGGAATCGGTGATGTCGATCCGCATGATGCCGATGGAGTATGTCTTTAACCGTTTCCCGCGCCTGGTGCGGGATCTCGCCGCCAAGCTGGATAAGCAGGTGGAGCTGACGCTTGAGGGCAGTTCAACCGAGCTGGATAAGAGCCTGATCGAACGTATTATCGATCCGTTGACCCATTTGGTGCGTAATAGTCTCGATCACGGGATTGAGTCGCCGGATATCCGTACGGCGCTCGGCAAGCCGGCCGTCGGCAACCTGCAGCTGCGCGCCGAGCATCAGGGGGGCAACATTTGTATCGAGGTGATCGACGATGGCGCCGGCCTTAACCGCGAAAGAATTCTGGCCAAAGCGTTGTCCCAGGGACTGCCGGTGAGCGACAGCATGACCGACGAAGAAGTGGGCATGTTGATTTTCGCGCCGGGATTTTCCACCGCCGAACAGGTGACCGATGTTTCCGGACGCGGGGTGGGCATGGATGTGGTGAAACGCAACATTCAGGCGATGGGCGGCCATGTGGATATTTTGTCCCAGGCCGGCAAAGGCACCACCATCCGCATCCTGCTGCCCCTGACGCTGGCGATCCTGGACGGTATGTCGGTACGGGTAAACCAGGATGTGTTTATCCTGCCGCTGAATACCGTGATGGAGTCGTTGCAGCCGCAGGCGGACGATTTGCACCCGCTTGCCGGCGGCGAGCAGGTCTTGCAGGTGCGCGGCGAATACCTGCCGCTGGTGGAAATGCACCATTTGTTTGATATCAACGGCGCCAAGACCGATCCGACCCAGGGCATCGTGGTGATCCTGCAAAGCGCGGGGCGACGTTATGCCCTGCTGGTGGATCAGCTTATCGGCCAGCATCAGGTGGTGGTGAAAAACCTGGAAAGCAATTATCGCAAGGTACCGGGAATTTCCGCCGCCACCATTCTTGGCGATGGCAGCGTGGCGCTGATTATCGATGTGTCCGCACTACAGGCCCTGAACCGTAGTAAACGGTTGGCCGGTGCTGCTTAATTTATCTTATTTAGCCGACTGATTAAAAGGTGAAAACCATGGCAGGACTTGCAAGCGTCACCGCGCTGAACGGAGAAACCGTGGGTCAGGAGTTTCTGATCTTTACGCTGGGCGATGAAGAATATGGTATTGATATCCTGAAGGTACAGGAGATCCGTGGTTATGATCAGGTGACGCGGATCGCTAATACGCCGGCCTTTATCAAAGGCGTTACCAATCTGCGCGGCGTGATTGTGCCGATATTGGATCTGCGCATTAAGTTCGCGCAGTCGGATGTTATGTACAATGACAATACGGTCGTGATTGTGCTGAACCTGTACCAGCGGGTGGTGGGCATTGTTGTCGACGGCGTTTCCGACGTGCTGTCGTTGACCGCCGAGCAGATCCGCCCGGCGCCGGAATTTGCCGTGACACTGGCGACTGAGTATTTGACGGGCCTGGGGTCGCTGGGCGAACGGATGCTTATCCTGGTGGATATTGAGCGGTTGTTGAATAGCGAGGAAATGGCGCTGGTGGATAGCGTCGCCATGGCGTAAATAAGCCCCATTGGCACGCTCTCCCTTGAACACGTCTGCTTTAAGCCCGGTGGTGACGGGCATACCGTGCCATGGGGCGCTCGGTCGGGCGGGAAAATCACGCCCGATTCGACCCCATTGGCACGCTCTCCCTTGAACACGTCTGCTTTAAGCCCGGTGGTGACGGGCATACCGTGCCATGGGGCGCTCGGTCGGGCGGGAAAATCACGCCCGATTCGACCCCATAGGCACGCTCTCCCTTGAACACGTCTGCTTTAAGCCCGGTGGTGGCGGGCATACCGCGCCATGGGGCGCTCGGTCGGGCGGGAAAATCACGCCCGATTCGACCCCATTGGCACGTTCTCCCTTTAACACGATTGCTTTAGGACCTGTGGTGGCGGGCATACCGTGCCATGGGGCGCTCGGTCGGGCGGGAAAATCACGCCCGATTCGACCCCATTGGCACGCTCTCCCTTGAACACGTCTGCTTTAAGCGCGGTGTTGGCGGGCATACCGTGCCATGGGGCGCTCGGTCGGGCGGGAAAATCACGCCCGATTCGACCCCATTGGCACGCTCTCCCTTTAACACGATTGCTTTAGGTTTGGTGCTGGCGGGCATACCGTGCCATGGGGCCTCGGTTGGGCAGGAACACCATGCCCAATTCGACCCCATCGGCACGCTCTCCCTTTAACACGTTTGTTTTAGGCCCGGTGTTGGCGGGCATACCGTGCCATGGGGCGCTCGGTTGGGCAGGCCAATTCGACCCCATTGGCACGCTATTCCTTGAACAGGCTCGGTTTGGTACTGGGTGCTCGCGGGCCTGGCGCTAATTTCTGACGATAGCGGTAAAGTTTGGCGGTTGCCTGCCGATACAATTAGCACCAGTTGTAGTGGGAAAACAGGCATGTTTAACCGAATAAGAGTAGTGACCGGCTTAGTTCTTGTGTTGATAATTTTTTGTTTATTACAACTCTCCTCCGGAGGCGTGTTTTATCATTCGCTGAAACAAGATCAGCACTATTTTGGCGTGTATCAGAATCTGCGTAAGCAGCAGACCGCGCTGAGCGCCAGTTGGGTTGCCCTGGTCCAGACCCGTAATACCCTTAACCGGGCGGCGGTGCGTTATCTGATGGACGAGAATAAAATGGGCAGCGGCGCAACGGTGACCGAATTATTATCCGAAGCGGTGGGGACCCTGCGGCGTTCGGAGCAGACCTTCGGTAATTTCATGGCGATGCCGCGCGAGGAAGGGCAGGACGAAGCCAATATTCAGGCCATGAAACAGCGCTATGATGCCCTGCACTCCGCGTTGGCTGAGCTCAATACCCAATTGAGCAACGGCAATATCGTTGATTTTTACGCGCAGCCTACCCAGGCGGTGCAAAATAATTTCGAGGATACCTATGGCCGTTACCTGGCCGGGAATATCCGCCTCTATAACGACGCGGTGGACATGAACCAGCAGTCCTATAACCAGTCCCTCGGCGTGCTGGGCGGTGTTCTGGTCATTTTTATTCTGATTTCCCTGCTGGTGTGGGTCGGCATCCGCCGCATCCTGCTGCATCCGCTGCGCTATCTGATAAGCCATATCCGCGGTATCGCCGCGGGCGATCTTACCCAGGCGCTGACATTAAACAGCCGTAATGAAATGGGCATGCTGGCGGAGAGCCTGCGGGATATGCAGCATGCGCTGACCGCCACCGTGCATACCGTGCGCCAAAGCGCCGACGCCATTTACAGCGGCGCCGGCGAAATCGCCGCCGGCAATAACGATTTGTCCGCGCGTACCGAGCAGCAGGCGTCGGCGCTGGAGGAAACGGCCGCCAGCATGGAGCAGTTGACCGCCACGGTGAAACAGAACGCCGAGAATGCCCGTCAGGCGCGGCAACTGGCTCTGAGCGCGTCGGAAACCGCGCAAAAGGGCGGCAAGGTGGTGGATAACGTGGTCACTACCATGCATGAAATTGCCGGAAGTTCGCAGAAGATAGCCGATATTACTGGTGTTATCGACGGCATTGCTTTCCAGACCAATATCCTGGCCCTGAACGCGGCGGTAGAGGCGGCGCGCGCCGGGGAGCAGGGGCGCGGATTCGCAGTGGTGGCGGGCGAGGTGCGCAGTCTGGCGCAGCGCAGCGCCCAGGCGGCGAAGGAAATCAAGGGACTGATTGACGATTCGGTTAATCGTGTCGACGTGGGTTCGGCGCTGGTGGAAAGCGCCGGCGAAACCATGTCGGAGATTGTCGACGCGGTGACACGCGTGACCGATATCATGGGCGAAATTTCTTCCGCGTCCGATGAGCAAAGCCACGGTATCGACCAGGTGGGCGAGGCGGTGGCGGAAATGGATCGCACCACGCAGCAGAATGCCGCCCTGGTGCAGCAGTCGGCCCAGGCCGCTGCCCAACTGGAAGCGCAGGCCGGCCTGTTGACCCAGGCCGTGTCGGTATTCCGGCTGGAGACGGCGGCGGTGCCCGCGACGGAAAAGGCGGTGGTCCCTCTGCCGCAAACGCCGTCGTCCGCGACGGCAAAAAAAACCACGGAAAGCACGTCGCAGGAAAATTGGGAAACCTTCTAACTACGCATTATATAAGCCACACACCGGCATGAGGTTAATGATGTTAACGCGTATACGGATTTCCACCAGCCTGATCATGATTGTTTTGATCTTTGGCCTGATGCAGCTGGTCAGCAGCGGACTCTCGTTTGAAAATTTCAGGCGCAGCAGCGAGAACTTTCATCAGGTAGAGGCGGACAACCTGAAACGTAACTCGCTAAGCATGAGCTGGTCGGAGATGCTGCAAACCCGTAATTCCCTGAACCGGGCGGCAACGCGTTTTGCGTCTTATACACCGCTTGAGCAGATCCTGCCCCTGATGGCGGACGCCAAAAAAAGGCTGAGCCATGGGGAAGCGGTGTTTAAGGAATTCAACGCCTATCCGGCGGACAACGAAGCGGAGCAGGCGCTGCGCGTCAAGACCGTGAAGAGTTTCAAGGAATTCGACCAGGCGATGCATGAGGCGATAGAGATGCTGGACAACGGTAATGTCCAGGCCTTTATGGGCCAGCCCACGCAGAAGTTCCAGGATGCGTTCGAACTGCAGTACAACGCCTATATGACCCAGCTTTCCGGGGTGATTGGCGAAGCCAGCGAGGCAAATCGCATCGCCTATGGCCGTTCGGGCTGGATGCTGGGGCTGATGACCGGCATGACCGCGCTGCTGACGCTGGTGGCCCTGCTGTGGCTGAAACGTATGCTGCTGCGGCCGCTGGCCGTAATGAGCGGCCATTTCAACGCCATTGCCGGCGGCGACTTGGGTAACCGTATCGAGGTCAGTGGACGCAACGAAATCAGCCAGCTGTTTCATCAGTTGGAGACGATGCGCGATGAACTGGCGCAAACGGTGATGACCGTACGCCAGGGCACCGATGCCATGCTTAGCGGCATCCAGGAAATCGCCAGCGGCAATAACGACCTGTCGTCACGTACCGAACAACAGGCTGCGGCGCTTGAGGAAACGGCCAGCAGCATGGAGCAGTTGACCTCGACGGTGAAGCAGAACGCCGAAAATGCCCGCCAGGCCAGCAAACTAGCCAGCGATGCATCCAGCACCGCGCAAAAAGGCGGCACGCTGACCGGCAACGTGGTTAAACGCATGGCCGATATCGCCGTAAGCTCGCGCAAAATCAGCGATATCACAAGCGTGATAGACGGCATCGCCTTCCAGACCAATATACTGGCGCTGAACGCGGCGGTGGAAGCCGCACGCGCGGGCGAGCAGGGCCGCGGGTTCGCGGTGGTGGCGGGCGAGGTGCGCAGCCTGGCGCAGCGCAGCGCCCAGGCGGCCAAAGAGATCAAGGGGTTGATTGACGAGTCGGCGACCCGGGTACAGCAGGGATCGGAGCTGGTGGCCTCCGCCGGTGAAACCATGGATGAGATCGTGCGTTCGGTGGCCCGTGTCACCGATATCATGGGTGAAATCGCCTCGGCGTCGGATGAGCAAAGCCGGGGCATTGAACAGGTCGCCACCGCCGTCAATCAAATGGACGCGGCAACCCAGCAGAATGCGTCGCTGGTGGAACAATCAGCCGCCGCCGGCCATGCGCTGGAATCACAGGCGGAAGCATTAATGCAGGCGGTACGGGTATTCAGGCTAACGCAGCATGAGCTGCAGGAAAACCAGGATGAACCAATGGCTTCAGACCTCAGCACCCGGCAACTCGGGTCCATAACCTAACGCCAAACGCAAGCGCGGCGCAGCGAGAAACCCTATGTCAAACCAAGCTGAAATTGCCGCAAAATGGTCTAACTGGGCACAGCAGGTGCCCTTATCCGATGCGCATTTCCAGCGCATCTGCCAATTGATCTACCAGCGGGCCGGCCTTGTGCTGGCCAGCCATAAGCGGGAGATGGTGTATAACCGCCTGGTCAGGCGGCTGCGTACGCTGAATATAGCGGACTTCGGCACCTATCTGGCGCTGCTGGATGCCGATGTCAAGGGGCCGGAGTGGGAGATATTCGTCAATGCGCTGACCACCAATCTGACGGCCTTTTTCCGTGAACAGCACCATTTCCCGGTGCTGGCGCGGCACGCCAAGGAGCGGCCGGGACCCTACAGCGTCTGGAGCACCGCGGCTTCCACCGGCGAGGAGCCTTATTCCATCGCCATGACGCTGATGGAAACCCTGACGGGTTCGCTGGCGCAGGTGTCGGTTATCGGCAGCGATATCAATACCCAGGTGTTGGACAAAGCCCGCGCCGGCGTGTACCGCCATGAAGAACTGCGCGGGCTGAGCACCGTGCAGCGGCAGCGGTTCTTTCTGCGCGGCACCGGTCCCCATGACGGGCTGGCGCGGGTCAGGCCCGAACTGAACGCCATGGTGCGGTTTCAGTACCTGAACCTGCTGGCGGCAGAGTGGGCGTTGCCCGGGCCTTTCGACGCGATATTTTGCCGTAATGTAATGATTTATTTTGATAAGGAGACGCAGGAGCGCATTTTGCGCCGCTTCGCGCCGTTGCTGAAGCCCGGCGGGTTGCTGTTTGCCGGCCATTCGGAAAACTTTAGTCAGATAAGCCAGGATTTCAAGCTGCGCGGACAAACGGTCTATCAGCTTACTAAGGAAAGAATATGAGAAAAATCAGAGTGCTTTGCGTAGATGATTCCGCGCTGATGCGCCAATTAATGACTGAAATCATTAATGGTTTTCCCGATATGGAAGTGGTGGCCACCGCGCCCGATCCGCTGGTGGCCCGCGATCTGATTAAAAAATTAAACCCGGAAGTGCTGACGCTGGATGTGGAAATGCCGCGCATGGACGGGCTGGATTTCCTGGAAAAACTGATGCGCCTGCGGCCGATGCCGGTGGTGATGGTGTCGTCACTGACCGGGCGCGGCTCGGAAATCACCCTGCGGGCTTTGGAGCTGGGGGCGATTGATTTTGTGACCAAACCCCAGACCGGCCTGCGCGACGGCATGCTGGCCTATAGCGAAGCCATTGCCGAGAAGATCCGCACCGCCTCCCGCGCCAGGCTGCCGCAGCGGCGCTCGACCGATGCCGCGCCGATCATCCATGTCCCGCTGCTGAGCAGCGAGAAGCTGATTGCCATCGGCGCGTCCACCGGCGGAACGGAGGCGATCCGCCACGTTCTGGAGCCGTTGCCGGCCAATAGCCCGGCGCTGCTGATTACCCAGCATATGCCGCCGGGATTTACCCGCTCCTTTGCCGAACGGTTGAACAAGCTCTGCCAGATAACGGTAAAGGAAGCCGAGGACGGCGAGCGGATATTGCCGGGGCACGCCTATATCGCACCCGGGGCCCGGCATATGGAGCTGGCCCGCAGCGGCGCCAACTACCAGATCCGGCTGCATGACGGCGAGCCGGTCAACCGGCACCGCCCATCGGTGGACGTCCTGTTTCATTCGGTGGCGCAATTCGCCGGGCGCAACGCCGTCGGGGTGATCCTGACCGGCATGGGCAATGACGGCGCCGCCGGCATGCTGGCGATGCGCAACGCCGGCGCCTATACCCTGGCGCAGGACGAGTCCAGCTGCGTGGTGTTCGGCATGCCGCGCGAGGCGATTGCCATGGGCGCCAGCAACGAAACCGTGCCGCTGCATCAGATGAGCCAGAGAATGATGGCGCAAATCAGCAGCGGTCAGGCATTACGTATTTAGCGGCCCGCGAGCGGGTTACATGTTAATAACAGGAGTAGGTATGGCGGACAAAGAACTCAGGTTTCTGGTGGTGGACGATTTCGCGACAATGCGTCGCATCGTCCGTAACCTGCTAAAGGAACTTGGCTTTAACAATGTGGACGAAGCCGAGGATGGCGTCGACGCTCTCACCAAGCTGCGCGCCAACAAGATTGATTTTGTCATTTCCGATTGGAATATGCCGAATATGGACGGACTGGCCCTGCTGCAGAATATCCGCGCCGATGGCGCGATGGCCGCGCTGCCGGTGCTGATGGTGACCGCGGAAGCCAAGAAGGAAAATATCATTGCCGCCGCGCAGGCGGGTGCCAGCGGCTATGTGGTTAAGCCGTTTACCGCGGCGACACTGGAAGAAAAGCTTAATAAGATCTTCGAAAAGCTGGGGATGTAATCAGGAGGGGATATGAATAATACACCGACCATGCCGAATGTTAACGCCACCGCCACGGATATCATCTCCCGTATCGGACAATTGACGCGTATGCTGCGCGACAGCCTGAAGGAACTGGGCCTCGACCAGGCCATCGCCCAGGCCGCCGAAGCCATCCCCGACGCCCGCGACCGGCTGGATTATGTGGTGCAGATGACCGCCCAGGCGGCTGAGCGCGCGCTGAACTGCGTCGAGGCGGCGCAACCACGGCAGACCGCCATGGAACGTGGCGCCAAGGGGCTGACCACCCGTTGGGACCAGTGGTTCGACAGCCCCATTGAGCTGGCCGACGCGCGCGAGCTGGTGACCGATACCCGGCACTACCTGGCCGAGGTGCCCGGCCATACCGCCTTTACCCATGCCCAATTGCTGGAGATCATGATGGCGCAGGACTTCCAGGATCTGACCGGCCAGGTGATCAAGCGCATGATGGATGTGATCCAGGAAATAGAAAAGCAGCTGCTGATGGTGTTGCTGGAAAACATGCCGGAGCCGGCGAAGGGCAAACGCGCCAGCGACGGCCTGCTCAACGGCCCGCAGCTTGATCACAGCGTCGACGGCGTGGTGGCCAACCAGGGCCAGGTGGACGACCTGCTCGACAGCCTCGGTTTTTAAATCCTTTCTCCCGGCCCGGACCGTCGTCCGGGCTACGCCTATGCGCCAAATAACCGTCGCTTTAACGCGCTGTTCCCGCCATCGGTCCGGGCGTAATTTGTCATGCTGGTAAGATAATGCCCATGGCAAAACGCATTCGGGAACAGTGATGGCGGAAGACAGCGATCAGGAAAAAAACGAGGCCCCCACCGCCCACCGGTTGGATAAGGCTCGTGAAGAGGGACAGATCCCCCGATCGCGTGAATTAACCTCGGTATTGATGTTGGTGACCGGGCTGGCCGTGTTATGGATGGGCGGCGAGCCGCTGGCGCGTCAGCTGGCGGCGATGCTGGCCCAGGGATTGCGCTTTGACCACGGTATTATCAGCGACGACCGGCAAATCCTGTTCCAGGTGGAATCGCTTATCGGCCAAACCGTCTGGGCGCTGCTGCCGGTGTTTGCCGGACTGGTGGTGATGGCGCTGGTAGCGCCGTCGCTGCTGGGCGGGGTGATGTTTAATCCCGGCTCGATAAAATTTGATTTAAAAAAACTTAATCCGCTGCCGGGCCTGAAACGGGTGGTATCCGCCCAGTCGCTGTCGGAGCTGTTCAAGGCCATTCTGAAAGCGTTGCTGGCGGGGTGGGTCACCGGCTGGTTCCTGTGGCATAACTGGCCGCGCATGCTGCATCTGGTGCTGGAATCGCCGATCGCGGCGCTGGGAGATGCCCTGGGCCTGATCGCCACCTGCGCGCTGATGGTTATCCTGTCATTTATTCCCATCGTGGCGTTCGACGCCTTTTGGCAACTGTGGAGCCATATCAAGAAGCTGCGCATGACCCGCCAGGAAATCCGCGACGAGTTCAAGGACCAGGAAGGGGACCCGCACGTCAAAAACCATATTCGCCAGCAGCAGCGCGCCATGTCGCGCCGGCGCATGATGCGCGACGTGCCGGCGGCGGACGTTATCATCACCAACCCGACCCATTACGCCGTCGCGCTGCGTTATGAAGACAGTAAAATGAGCGCGCCGAAGGTGGTGGCCAAAGGCGCCGGCGACATCGCCATGCGCATCCGCGCGCTGGGGGAAACCCATCATGTGCCGATGCTGGAGGCGCCGTCGCTGGCCCGCGCGTTGTACCGGCACAGCGACATCGGCGAGGCCATTCCGGCCCAGTTGTACGCGGCAGTGGCCGAGGTGCTGGCCTGGGTTTACCAGCTCAAGCGCTGGCGCAGCCAGGGCGGCCTGATTCCGAAAAAACCTGAACATTTACCGGTGCCGGCGGCACTGGATTTTGCCCACGAGAAAGAGTGATATGGCCAATCTGGTAGCATTATTACGTTTGCCTTCGAATTTCAAGACTATCCAATGGCAGATCCTGGCCGGGCCGGTATTGATTCTCATGATCCTGTCGATGATGGTGCTGCCGTTGCCGGCCCTGGTGCTGGATCTGCTGTTTACCTTTAATATCGCCCTGTCGATCATGGTGCTGCTGGTGGCGATGTTTACCCGCAAAACCCTCGAGTTCGCGGCCTTTCCCACCATCCTGCTGTTTTCCACTCTGCTCAGGCTGTCCCTGAACATCGCCTCGACGCGCATCATCCTGCTGCACGGCCATTCCGGCACCGCGGCGGCGGGCCGGGTCATCGAGGCGTTTGGCCATTTCCTGGTGGGGGGCAATTTCGCCATTGGTATCGTGGTGTTTATTATCCTGGTGGTGATCAACTTTATGGTGATCACCAAGGGGGCGGGACGTATCGCCGAAGTTGGGGCGCGTTTCGTGCTCGACGGCATGCCCGGCAAACAAATGGCCATCGACGCCGACCTCAACGCCGGCCTGATCGGCGAGGAGGAAGCTAAGAGCCGGCGCAGCGAAGTGACCCAGGAAGCGGATTTCTACGGCTCCATGGACGGGGCCAGTAAATTTGTGCGCGGCGACGCCATCGCCGGCCTGATGATCATGGTGATCAATGTGATCGGCGGGCTGCTGGTGGGCATGATCCAGCACGGCATGAGCCTGGGCAACGCGGCGGAAAGTTATACCCTGCTGACCATCGGCGACGGCCTGGTGGCGCAGATCCCGGCGCTGGTGATCTCCACCGCCGCGGGCGTTATCGTCACCCGCGTGGGCAGCAACGAGGACGTCGGCCAGCAAATGGTCGGCCAGCTGTTCAATAATCCGCGGGTGATGCTGCTGAGCGCCTGCGTGCTGGGGCTGCTCGGGCTGGTTCCCGGTATGCCCAACCTGGTGTTTTTATTCTTTACCGCCATGCTGCTGGGACTGGCCTGGTGGCTGCGTGGCAAGACCATGGACGGTCCCGCGGCCGAGGCGCCGCCCGCGGTGGCGCAGCAGGAAAACGCCTTCGCCAAGGAAGCCAGCTGGAGCGATGTGCAGCTGGAGGATCCGTTGGGCATGGAGGTGGGGTACCGTCTGATCCCCATGGTGGATTTCCAGCAGAACGGCGAGCTGTTGGGCCGTATCCGCAGTATCCGCAAAAAATTCGCCCAGGAAACCGGTTATCTCCCGCCGGTGGTGCATATCCGCGATAACCTGGAGCTGCAGCCCGCCAGTTACCGTATCCTGCTGAAAGGCGTTGAAATGGGGCGCGGCGAAGCCTACCCCGGTCGCTGGATGGCGATTAATCCCGGCGGCGCGGCGGGAGAACTGGCCGGCGACGTGACCCGCGATCCGGCGTTCGGCCTGCCGGCGGTCTGGATTGACAGCGCCCTGAAAGAGCAGGCGCAGATACAAGGCTACACCGTGGTCGAGGCCAGTACGGTGGTGGCCACCCATCTCAACCATCTGATCGGCATCCATGCCAGCGAATTGCTGGGCCGTCAGGAGACGCAGCAGTTGCTGGAACGCGTTACCCAGGAAATGCCGAAACTGACCGAAGACTTTATTCCCGGCACCCTGTCGCTGACGATTTTTCATAAAGTATTGCAAAACCTGCTGGCGGAAAGCGTGCCGATCCGCGATATGCGCACTATTATCGAAACCCTGGTCGAACATGCCCCGGTGCAAAAAGATCCGGCGGAGTTGACGGTCGTGGTGCGGGTGGCTCTGGGACGGGCTATTACCCAGCGCTGGTTTCCGGGCGACAGCGAAATCCAGGTTATCGGCCTGGATCTGGCGCTGGAGCGCGTCCTGCTGCAGGCGTTGCAAAGCGGCGGCGGACTGGAGCCGGGCATGGCGGATCGCGTGCTGGCCCAGGCCAGGGACGTATTGGCGCAGCAGGAAAACCTGAACGCGCCGCCTGTATTGCTGGTCAACCATAGCCTGCGCCCGCTGCTGGCGCGCTTTCTGCGCCGTACTCTGCCGCAGATGGCGGTGCTCTCCAACCTGGAGGTCAGCGACCAGCGGCAAATCCGCATGACCTCCATGCTGGGCGCCACCCAGTGACCGGGCGGCGGCAGCGGGTCAGGCGTCGTCCGCTGGCGGGGTATCTGGTTGCGGGGTATCTGGTTGCGGGCGCGCTAACCGGCCTGGCGCCGCTGGCCGCCGCCATGCCCGCACCGGGCAATGGCGTGCCGGTCGCCGGGGCGGCGCTTGGCGTCAGCGCGCGAGTGGTGGCGCCGGGGGGCGGTACGGGCCCTGTCCGTATGCCGCCTGCGGATCTTGCCGCGCGGCGCGCGGCGCCGGACGCCCCCGCGGGTTTTGGCCATCAGATCAAGGGCGGCGCGCAGGGAGGATGGCAGGGGACAGGGCAAATGCTGGTGCTTTCCCAGCGCGGCAGCGCCAAAAGCAGCCCGCCGATGCGCCCCTTCGCGCCTTTACCGACCGGGGTGCGCGTCACGTCGATCAACTGGCGGATAGAAACCGGGCGGCCATTGCCGTCACAGGTTGTTCTGGCGCTCTGCATGCCGGGGAAATGTGTTTATCTGGACGGCCTGGCCGGGCGCAGCGACGCCATGGCTGGCCAGCCCGCGGACAATCCGGTGACGCTATTGATACAAGTCGCTGGGCGCGGGGTGATAAATCAACCGCTGATAGTAAACCGCTACCAGGTGCTGGTGAATTACCAGGGAGACATTAAACGCTGAATTTGCGCCCGAGCGCGCTGCCGCCCAGGGCCTGGCCGTCGGGGCCGTACATGCGGCGCTGGGTTTGATATTCATCCAATACCGATAATACCTGATCGTTATGCTTAAGGTGCTGCGCCAGCAATAAACCGTTACGGTAGTTATTGCGGCTGAGATCTTCCGTCAGGCGCGTGATGGCCAGCCAAATCTGGTGCAGGCCGGGATGCGGCTCATAAGGAGGATTGCCGGCGTCGCTGGCTTGCGCCTGCTGCTGGCGGTGGTGATCCACATACTGCAGGGTGGTTAACTGCTCGTTTTTGTTTTCCGTCACCCGGTGCAGCAACGCCGTATTCACCTGGCCGGCGCTCAGTAAACGCTGTTCTTCCACCAGGGTCAGTTCCAATTGCTGCAAAATACCCAGCATCCGGGCGCAGATCTGTTCCAGTTCGTTCATGGCGGTCGCTTATTCATCCAGCATCGATTGCGTTTGCGCGATCAGCGCATCGGCAATTTTGCCGGTATCTATTTTTAATTCGCCGTTGCGGATCGCCTGCTTCAGGCTTTCCACCTTGGCGACGTTGATGTCATTGCTGCCGGGCTGGCGCAGTTGCGCCTGGGCATCGCTCAGCTTAACCCGCGTCTCTTCGCCGGGCGTGACGGCGGGAGCGGCGGCCTTGGCTTTCGGCGACTGGACAGTACCCTGGTCGTTACCCGGCAGGGTGGACAGGGGTCGTATCGGGCGCGTACTTTCAATACTCATACAATCTCGCTTAGGTAGGGGATAAATGGTGCTAAAGGCTTATCCTGAATTATCGGTCAAATTACCCAAAGCTTTAATTTTTAATCAGCGCGGCCGTTAAGGCTCAATGCGGATGCCGCCATCAGGGGTGACCTGGCCGACGACCATCTGGCCGGACTCCATCCGCACCCGCAGGCGATCGTTGACCGCCGCGTTGCCCATCGCCTTGCCGGTGCCTTGCACCGAAAATCCATCGCCCTGCGCCGTGACCTGCACGGGCTGGCCGGTTTTGACCAGCCAGGGACGACGCAGCATGGCGGCGGTCAACACCTGACCGCTGCCCAGGGCACGTTCGCTGAGACTTCCGTAGACCCAGGCCATATCGGTGAGCGGCGTCACGGACATGTTGTCCACGCGCCCGGTCTGCCAGACGACATCGCCCTGCGCCAGCGTCTGGTTCGCGGAAATGGCGCGGGCGGTGACCAGATAGCGATCCGTGACCTGCACCTCGGCCTGCACATAGCGTTTTTGATTGCCGCAGATCACCTGGACACTGATATTCCCCCGGGCGCGATTATTGGCGGGCAATGAAAACTGCGGCTGTTCGCAGTCCGGCCTGCGGGCGGCCGGCGTTTTTACCACCACCTTTAGCTCGACCGGCGGCGAGGCATATTGCCGCAGTAAAAAATCGGTCAGTCCCTCGGTAAGGCGATCGGCCGCCCGGGCGCCGGTGGACAACAGCAGGGCGCCCGCCATGCCATACAAAAAACCGTTGGCTACGCGCCGCGCCGCCATACGCCAAGCACCGCGCGCCGGCGCCCGCGTGGGTTCGCCCTCCGGCTGTTGTCTGTTTTGTCCGCTCACGCCATGACCTTGTCGGTGGAGGAATTGCTGTTATCCGCTTCTTTGCGCGATAACCCCGGAAAACAAGTGTACCGGTCCCCGTTTGCCGCCAATGGGTAAATTAGCGCTGCAATTCATGCTTATTCCAACGATAGGGAAGGGAATGTTGCGTCTAAGCTGGCAAGCATAAATCAGTATAGCCTTCTTAGGATAATGATGATCGATAAGCTTGATGCCGCCCTGCAATTCCAGCAGGAAGCCCTCAACCTGCGCGCGCAGCGTCAGGAAATTCTTGCCGCCAATATCGCCAATGCCGATACCCCGGGCTATCAGGCGCGCGATATCGATTTTGCCAGCGAATTAAACAAAGCGATCACGCAGGGACGCGCCAGCGGCAACTCACTGTCGTTGACCACCACGTCGACGCGCCATATCGAGGCGTCCACCTCCACCCCCGCCGCCAGGGAACTATTATACCGCGTGCCGGACCAGCCGGCACTGGACGGCAATACCGTGGACATGGATCGCGAAAGAACGCAGTTTGCCGAAAACAGCCTGCAATATCAAACCGACCTGACGGTACTGGGCGGACAGATTAAAAACATGATGTCGGTGCTACAGGAGTAAATAGCCCATGGGTATGACTTCGATTTTTGCTATTTCCGGATCGGCGCTTACCGCGCAATCCCAGCGGATGAACGTGGCCGCCAGCAACCTGGCCAACGCGGACAGCGTCACCGGGCCGGACGGCCAGCCCTACCATGCCAAGGAAGTGGTGTTCCAGGTCGCGGCGCCCGCCGGGCAAGAAATAGGGGGCGTGCAGGTCAGCGGGGTGGTGGAATCGTCGGAAGCGGAAAAACTGGTCTTCCAGCCGGGCAACCCCATGGCGGATGAAAAAGGCTATGTGCGGATGCCGAATGTCAACGTGGTCGATGAGATGGTGAACAGCATGTCTGCCTCGCGCAGCTACCAGGCCAATATTGAAGTGCTGAACACCGCCAAAACCCTGATGCAAAAAACCCTGACGCTGGGTCAATAATCGGAGCAACCCATGAGCACCACCGTTAACACCAATAACACCACCGCTACGTCCGCCGCCACCAGTACCAGTAGCAGCAGCGCAGACCTGCAGAATCAGTTTCTGAAGCTGCTGGTGGCGCAGTTGCAAAACCAGGACCCGACCAATCCCATGGACAACGCGCAACTGACCACGCAACTGGCGCAGATCAGCACCCTCAGCGGCATTGAAAACCTCAATACCACCCTGGGGTCGATTTCCGGTCAGCTGACCACCAGCCAGTCGCTGCAGGCGTCCACCCTGGTCGGCCACGGCGTGATGATCGACGGCAGCGGCATTCTGGTGGGCGCCGATAGCTCCACCACGCCGTTCGGCGTGTCGCTGGATAATGCGTCCGCCACCACCACCGTCACCGTTAAGGATTCCGCCGGCACCGTGGTGCGCACCGTCGATCTCGGCGCGCAGACCGCCGGCGTGCATAGCTTTTCCTGGGACGGGACCAACGATGCCGGCGCCGCCGTACCGGAAGGGGCCTACACCTTCACGGTGGCCGCGACAACGGCGGCCGGCGCCAGCGTGGTGAGCACGCCGCTGCAATACGCCGCGGTCTATGGCGTGAACAACAATGCCACCGGCGGCACGGAGCTGAACCTTGGCCTGGCCGGCAACATCACGCTGGATAAGGTTCGTCAAATCATCTAATGGGCACGGGCGCCGTCGAGCGCGGCAGGCCGGGTGTTTTTACCACAGGAGAGTCAAATGGGTTTTTCACAAGCGGTCAGCGGGTTGAATGCCGCCTCAAATAATTTAAACGTTATCGGTAACAATATCGCCAACTCCGAAACCAGCGGCTTTAAATCAGCTTCCGTGTCCTTTGCCGATGTCTACGCCAGCTCCCAGGTGGGGCTGGGGGTCAAGGTGGCCTCGGTGTCGCAGAATTTCAAGGACGGCACGGTGAACACCACCGATAATAATCTGAACGTGGCGATTTCCAACAGCGGCTTTTTCCGCCTGACGGACGCCAGCGGTTCGGTGTATTACTCCCGAAACGGCGATTGGCATCTGGATCCTGAGCGCAACCTGGTTACCACCAGCGGCCTGAACGTGACCGGCTATGCCGCCACCGGCACGCCGCCGACCATACAGCAGGGCGCCAATCCGGTTAATCTCACCATCCCGACCACCGGCATGACGGCGAAAGCCACCACCACCGGCTCTATGACGCTGAAACTCAACTCCGGCTCGGCGATACTCGACGACACCAAGTTCAGCGCCGCCGATACCACCTCCTATAGTTTTGCGCAGCCGCTGACCACCTACGACAGTCTCGGCAATCCGCATAATATGAGCTTTTATTTTGTCAAGACCGCGGATAACACCTGGAAAGTGCATAGCATCGACGGCAGCGACAGCACCGGCACGGTCGACGATCTTGGCACCCTGTCCTTCGACACCAACGGCCAACTGACCGGCACCGATAATTTTAATGTCGCTATGAGCGGCGTTAACGGCTCCCTCGCCGGCGCATTCAATATCAGCTTTAAGGGTTCCCAGCAGCAGTACACCACGACCAGCAGCGTCAGCGGCCAGGATCAGAACGGCTATTACGCCGGCGATCTGACCAAGTATGCCATCAATGACGACGGCACCATCACCGGCACCTACTCCAACGGCCAGAACCAGTTGCTGGGACAAATCGTGCTGGCCAACTTCGCCAATCCTCAGGGGCTGAAATCCGACGGCAATAACGTCTGGACCGCCACGTCCGCGTCAGGGCAGGCCGTGGTCGGCACCGCCGGCAGCGGTAATTTCGGTTCGCTGACCCCGGAAGCGCTGGAAAGCTCCAACGTCGATCTGAGCAAGGAGCTGGTCAATCTGATTGTCGCCCAGCGCGATTATCAATCGAACGCGCAGACCATCAAGGCGCAGGACACGATTATGCAAACGCTGGTCAACTTAAGCTGACCACTCTGACGGAATAAGCCAATGGATCACGCAATTTATACCGCTATGGGCGCCGCCGGCCAGACCCTTGACCAGCAGGCGATCATTACCAATAACCTGGCCAACGCCTCGACGCCGGGGTTTCGCGCGCAGCTGTTCGCCATGCGGGCGGTGCCCATCGAGGGCCAGACCCTGCCGACGCGCACGCTGGTGGTCGCCTCGACCCCCGGCGCGCTGATGACCCAGGGGCCATTGGATAACACCGATCGCCCCCTGGATGTGGCGGTTCAGGATCAGGGCTGGCTGGCGGTGCAACTGCCCGACGGCACCGAGGCCTATACCCGTAACGGTAATATGCAGGTGGACGCTACCGGCCAATTGCTGATCCAGGGATATCCCGTCATGGGGCAAGGCGGTCCGCTGACGGTGCCGACCCAATCGGCCATTACGGTTGCGGCCGACGGTACCGTTTCGGCGCTGGGCGACGGCGACGCGCCCAACACCATCGGGCCGGTAGGGCAGCTTAAGCGGGTTAAACCCGCCGACGACAGCCAGCTGGAGCGCGGCGACGACGGCTTATTTCATCTTACCGCCGCCGCCAGCGCCGCGACGGGAGGAACCTTGCCCAACGACGAGACCATTAAGGTCATGCCCGGCGTGCTTGAAGGCAGTAACGTCAACACCGCGGAAACCCTGGTGGATATGATTGGCAGCGCCCGGCGTTTCGAAATGCAGATGAAGGTTATCGCCGATGTCGATCAAAACGCGGAGCATGCCAACCAGTTGCTTTCACTTAGCTAATTTTCGGGAGTATTAACGGATGATCCGTTCATTATGGATTGCCAAAACGGGTCTGGATGCACAGCAGACCAATATGGATGTGATTTCCAATAACCTGGCGAACGTCAGCACCAACGGCTTTAAACGCCAGCGGGCGGTATTCGAGGATTTGCTGTACCAAACGGTACGCCAGCCTGGCGCGCAGTCGTCGGAACAAACCACCCTGCCTTCCGGATTACAGCTGGGCACCGGGGTACGGCCTGTCTCTACCGAACGCCTGCACAGCCAGGGCAATCTTCAGCAGACGGAAAACACCAAAGACGTCGCCATTAACGGCAAAGGTTTTTTTCAGGTGCAAATGCCCGACGGCACCACCGCCTATACCCGCGACGGTTCGTTCCAGGTCAATCAAAACGGCCAGTTGGTGACCTCCAGCGGCTATCTTATCCAGCCGGCGATTACCGTGCCGGAAAATGCCCTGACCGTCGCAGTGGCCCGTGACGGGGTGGTGAGCGTCACCACCCAGGGGCAGGCCGCCGCCAGCCAGGTCGGCCAGCTCACGTTGAGTAATTTTATCAACGAGGCCGGTTTGCAGAGCCTGGGCGAAAATCTCTATCAGGAAACCGACAGCTCCGGCGCGCCGAATGAATCCACGCCGGGCCAGAATGGCGTCGGATTGTTGTACCAGGGGTACGTGGAAACCTCCAACGTCAATGTGGCGGAGGAATTGGTGGACATGATCCAGGTGCAGCGCGCTTATGAAATCAACAGCAAAGCCGTTACCGCCTCTGATGCCATGCTGCAAAAGCTGACGCAGCTCTAAACCGGGTAAAGGCATAGGTTACGTTGTAACATTAAATCAGCATTTCGTTACAACGTAACATATCGCCGATCATGGCGGATTTTTTTAAGTGACGGTGTCACTATTAACCGCGCTTCGCGGCGGCTGATTTGCCGGCCAGGATAGACAGGTCATATGAAACTGAAAAAGAGTACCTTTGCATCGCCAGCAGCCAGGCCGGCGTTTCCGGGCCGGCCTCTGGCGCGCGTACTGGCGGCGCTCGGCCTGTTGACGCTGCAGGGCTGTGCGTATATGCCCCATAAAAACCTGGTGGAAGGCGAAACCAGCGCCCAGCCGGCGCCGGCTTCAATGCCCATTGCCAATGGATCGATTTTCCAGGCGGTGCAGCCGATGAACTACGGTTACCAGCCCTTGTTCGAGGACCGGCGGCCGCGCAACGTCGGCGATATCCTGACCATCACCTTGCAGGAAAACGTCAGCGCCAGCAAAAGCTCCTCCGCCAATACGGCGCGCAAGTCGTCCAATACGCTCAACCTGGCCACCACGCCCGCCATGCTGACCGGCGCCATCGGCAACGGCAAGGTGGATCTGGACGCCGCCGGCACCAATGATTTTGACGGCAAGGGTGGCGCCACCGCCAAAAATACCTTTACCGGCACTATTACCGTGACCGTGCAGCAGGTACTGGCCAACGGCAACCTGAAAGTCGTGGGCGAAAAGCAGATCGCCATTAACCAGGGCGCCGAATATATTCGTTTTTCCGGCATCGTCAACCCGCGCACCATTAACGGCAACAATGCGGTGGTATCCACCCAGGTGGCGGACGCGCGCATCGAATACGTCGGCAAAGGCTATATCAACGAAGCGCAGGAAATGGGCTGGCTGCAGCGCTTCTTCCTTAATATTTCACCCTTTTAACAGGCGGCCGGCACCATGCGGATTTCAACTTTACCCTTACGGTTAACCGCCGCCATCGCCGGGCGGTATCTCGCCTGCGCGCTGGCGCTGGCAATGTGCCTACAACCGGCCGGCGCGGAGCGCCTGCGCGATCTGGTGGATATTCAGGGTGTTCGCGATAACCCCTTGATCGGCTACGGGCTGGTGGTGGGGCTGGACGGCACCGGCGACCAGACCACGCAAACGCCGTTTACCACCCAAAGTCTGACCAATATGCTTTCGCAGATGGGCATTACGGTCCCCAGCGGCACCAATATGCAGCTGAAAAATGTGGCTGCGGTAATGGTGACCGCCAATTTCCCGGCGTTTGCGCGCGCCGGCCAGAATATCGACATCGTGGTTTCGTCCATGGGATCGGCTAAAAGCCTGCGCGGCGGCACGTTGCTGATGACGCCGCTAAAGGGATCGGATAACCAGGTCTATGCCCTGGCGCAGGGCAATTTGCTGGTGGGCGGCTCGGGCGCCTCGTCCGGCGGCAGCAAAGTGCAAATCAACCAGCTGGCCGGCGGGCGCATTAACAACGGCGCGGTGATTGAGCGCGAGCTGCCCAGTACCTTCGGCGCCAGCCGCGTCCTGACGCTGCAGCTCAAGCAGGAAAATTTCAGCCTGGCGCAGCGCATCAGCGACGCCATTAACGGCCAGAACGGCATGGGGATCGCCCGCGCCCTGGATGCGCGCACCATCGAGCTGCAGATGCCGGCCAATAACAGCAGCCAGGTCCGTTTCCTGGCGCAAATCCAGGATATCAATATTGCCATGGGTGAGATGGATGCCAAGGTGATTATCAATTCACGCACCGGTTCGGTGGTGATGAACCGTAACGTGATGCTGGACACCTGCGCCGTGGCCCAGGGCAACCTGTCGGTGGTGGTGAATAACCAGCAAAACGTCAGCCAGCCGGATACCCCGTTTGGCGGCGGCCAAACGGTGGTGACCAATCAAACGCAGATTTCGGTTAACCAAAGCGGCGGCTCGCTGCAGCAGGTCACTTCCAGCGCCAGCCTGAACAACGTTATCCGTACCCTTAACTCCCTGGGCGCCACGCCCAATGACCTGATGTCGATTTTGCAGGCTATGCACAGCGCCGGGTGCCTCCAGGCGACGCTGGAGATCATCTGATGGAGCTTAACGCCACCACCGATTTTTCATCCGCCGCCTATGACGTCAAGTCGCTGCAAAAGCTGCATAACCAGGCGGCGCAGTCCTCGCCGCAGGCGCTGAATGCGGTGGCGAAACAGGTGGAGGGTCTGTTTGTACAGATGATGCTGAAAAGCATGCGCGCCGCGCTGCCCAAGGGCGGGGTATTCTCAAGCGACCAAACGGAACTGTTCACCAGCCTCTACGACCAGCAGATGTCCCAACAGCTCACCGCCAAGGGGCTAGGCCTGGCGGATATGATGGTTAAACAGCTTGGCGGTCAGAACGCCGCGGCGGAGGCGGCGAAAAATCCCGTTCCCGCAGCCCTTTCCCAGGCCGATACGCCGGTCAGCGCCAACGTCATTAACGCGCAATTTATGTCGCCCGCGCTGCTGGGGGAATACTGGCGACGCGATCGTCAGCAATCCGCGCCGGCGCCGGTGGCGGCAACGCCCGGCGGGGCAAGTTTTACCGAACGCCTGTCGATCCCGGCGATGATTGCCAGCCGGCAAAGCGGCATTCCCCATCACCTGATTATGGCGCAGGCGGCGCTGGAATCAGACTGGGGCAAGCGGGAAATTCCCGCCGGCGACGGCAAGACCAGCTTCAACCTGTTCGGCATCAAAGCGTCCGACGACTGGCAGGGCAAGACCACCACCATCACCACGACGGAATACCAGAACGGCCAGGCGGTGAAGGTGCAGCAGAAATTCCGGGTCTATGACTCCTACCTGGACGCCCTGGGCGACTATATTCATGTCCTGACGAACAACCCGCGTTATCGCGAGGTGGTGAACGCCGTCCAGCCGGAGGCCGGGGCCTATGCGCTGCAGCGCGCCGGCTACGCCACCGATCCGGCCTACGCCGCCAAGCTTATCCGGATTATCACCCAATTGAAGCACGGCGCCCAGGAGGCGGCCAAATCTTACGGTAGCGATCTGGGCGGGCTGTTCTAGGCGAGCGGGGGCGCGTGGTTTTTTTGCCGCGGCGCTCAAGTTTGTCCCGGTGCGGACGATATAGATATATAGATATAAAGGGTGGAGCGCGCCGTCGCAGGTGAACCGGGCGTCATCGTCTCCCCGGCATAAGGAAAAACGATGTCCAATACGTTAGTGAATATTGCCTCCAGCGGCATCCAGGCCGCGCAGGCCGCGCAGAACGCGGTGGCGAACAACATCAGCAATGTGTACGTCCCGGGTTATAATCGCCAGACTGCGCAGCTGTCGGAAAAACTGACCAGCGGCATTTCCGGCAACGGCGTCTCGGTGACCGGCGTCAGCCGCGCTTATGATTCCCTGGTGGTGAACCAGCTGCGCTCCGCGTCGTCTACTTATGCCGCCTCCAGCAGTTATTACGACCAGATTTCGCAAATCAACACCCTGCTGTCGAACACCGACAGCGATCTGTCCACCATGGTCAGCACGTTTTTCAGCAGTATCCAGTCGCTGAGCAGCAACGCGCAGGACAACGCGGCGCGCCAGACGGTGATCAGCAGCTCGCAAAGCCTGGTCAACCAGTTTAAAAGCGCCAACACCTATCTGCAGAATATGGACGACGGCATCAATCAGCAGCTTTCCTCCAGCGCCGATCAGATCAACGTTTACGCCAAGCAAATCGCCAATCTTAACGATCAAATCGTGCGCCAGGGCGGGGGCGACACGTCCAATGCCCTGCTGGATCAGCGCGATCAACTGGTCAGCGAGCTTAACGGCATCGTCGGGGTAACGGCCAGCGTCCAGGATAATAATTCGGTTAACCTGACCTTCGGCAACGGCCTGACGCTGGTGCAGGGCAGCAGCGCCTACCAGGTCAAGGCGGTGACGTCAAGCGCCGACCCGTCGCGCAGCACCCTTGCTTACGACCGTGGCACCGGCACCCCCAGCGAAATTGATGAAAAAAGTCTGACCACCGGCAGCGTCGGCGGTTTGCTCAGCTTCCGCTCCGGCGCCCTGGACGATGCCCGCAACCGCCTCGGCCAGATTGCCCTGGGACTGGCCGGCAGCTTTAATGAGACGCATAAACTCGGTGTTGATCTTAACGGCGATGCCGGTGAGGATTTTTTCAGCTTCAGCGACCCTACCGTCAGCGCCAACAGCAAAAATACCGGCACCGCGGTGATGACCGTCACCTACAGCGATACCAGCGCGGTCAAGGCCAGCGATTATAATGTCAAATATTCCGGCGGCGCCTGGCAGGTAACGCGCGCCAGCGACGGTGCTGCCGTCGCCCTCACGCCCGCGCCCGTCACCGACGCCGCGGGCAATACCACCATGAGTTTCGACGGGCTTAGCGTCGCCATCAGCAGCGGGGCGGCGAGCAACGATAAATACACTATCAATACCGTCAGCAATGTCATCAACAGCCTGAACGTGGCGATTACCGACCCGGCCAAGATTGCCGCCGGTCTCGACGACAGCGCCGGCGGTGAAAGCGACAACCGCAACGCGAAGGCGCTGCTGGCGCTGCAAACCACCAAAGTGATCGGCGGAACGGCGACGATCAGCACGGCCTACGCGACGCTTGTGAGCAATATCGGTACTAGTACCAGCAACGCCGACGTGACCAGCACCGCGCAATCCAATATCGTCGATCAACTGACCGAGCGGCAACAATCCATCTCGGGCGTTAACCTGGATGAGGAGTATATCGACCTCACGCGTTATCAGCAGTATTACCAGGCCAATGCCAAAGTGCTCAATACCGCCAGCGATGTGTTTAATTCGCTGTTGTCGGCGCTCAGTTAAACGGCCCGCGGGCCACTCATTTACGTCTAAGCGGAAAGGATAAACACCATGCGTTTAAGTACCAGCATGATTTATCAGCAGAATCTGAACAGCATTACCAACGCCTACGGCAAATGGCAGGCCACCGGCACCCAGTTGGCCACCGGCAACCGGGTGAATTCCCCGGCCGACGATCCCATCGCCGCATCGCAGGCGGTGGCCGTCAACCAGATGCAGGCGCAGGGTGCGCAATATTCCGCGGCGCGCAGCACATCCGAGGCCAGCCTGTCGCTGGAGAGCACCGTTCTCGATCAGGTGACCACCGCGATCCAGGGTATCCAGACGCTGCTGGTGCAGGCCGGGGACGGTACCCAGGGCGATTCGGACCGGCAGTCGCTGGCGACCAAGCTGCAATCCTATAAGGATCAGCTGCTGACGCTGGCCAATACCCAAGATTCCAACGGCAACTATATGTTCGCCGGATATAAGACCGAGACCGCGCCATTTGTGCAGGATGCCGACGGCAACGTCACCTACGTCGGCGGCACCGAGCCGGTCAGCCAGGACGTGGATTCGAGCCGCACCATGACTATCGGCGATACCGGCAAGACGGTTTTTGACAGTCTGGCCGCCGGTTATACCGTCGAACCGGACAGTACTGCCAGTGAAACCAACGTATTCAATTCCATCAACCTGGCGCTGAACGCGTTGAACACGCCCCAGGACGACGCGGATGACGCCACCCGCGCCCAGTACACCGCCGATATGGCCAAGGCCCAGCGCGGCATGGCCAACTCGCTGGATAACGTCTTGTCGGTGCAGTCGTCGACAGGCAGCAAACTCAATGAACTGGACACGCTCGATACCATCGGCACCGATCGGACCACTATCTATACCACCCGGCTTAACGATTTGATTGGCGCGGACCCCTACCAGGTGATTTCCGATTACAGCAAACAGCAGGTGGCGCTGCAGGCGTCCTACGCCACGTTTAACGCCATGCAGAAGCTGTCGCTGTTCCAGACCAATCAATAACCAGGCACCAAACCCGTCCGGTGGCTCTGGCGGGTAATTTTGGGCGGGTAATCATGTGTGCCGGCCCTGTTGGTATGCCATTCGGGTAACGACGGATGGCATACCTTTTTTTATCCCTTGGGCATTTCCGCCAGGATATCCGCCAGCAAATCGAAGGTTTCCCCCATCAGTTTTTCACTGTAGGGCGCCAGCAGCGGCAGCAGCAGGCCGAAGGTGAGGATGCCGATGGTCAGGGTGAGCGGAAAACCCACCACAAACACGGTCAGCTGCGGCGAAACGCGGTTCAGCAGGCCGAGCGCGATATTCAGCGTCAACAGCAGCGTAATCATCGGCAGGGCCAGCATCAGGCCGTTGATGAAAATCATGCCGGCGGCGCGGGACAACGCCATAAACGCGTTGGCGTTCAGCGGCAGGCCGGATACCGGCAGGGAATGAAAGCTGTCCGCCAGCAGTGAAAGCATCCACAGATGGCCGTTCAGGCTGGTGAACACCAGCAGGGAAAGCAGATTAAGCAATTGCGCCAGCACCGGCATATTCAGGCCGCTGGCCGGGTTGAAAAAGGTGGCGAAGGACAGCCCCATCTGCAGACCTATCACTTCGCCGGCCATGCGGATGGCGGCAAAAGCAAACTGCATGGTCAGCCCCAGCGCGGTGCCGATCAGGATTTGCTCCGTCGCCAGCCAAAAGCCGGCGATGGAAAACAACGGCGTGTTGATGGGCGGCAGGCCGGGCGACAGCACCAGGGTCACCATCAGGCCCAGGCCCAGCTTGACGCGCGCCGGAATGATTTTTTCGCTAAACAGCGGCGCGGTGCCGATAAGCGCGAGGATACGCACCAGCGGCCAGAAATACTGGCCGATCCAGAATGCGAGCTGCGTGGTATCCAGTTGCAGCATCGTCAGCCGGCGAGCGCGGGCAGGCTGGTGAACAGCGTGCGCATATAGTCCAGGATCAGGTTGAGCATCCAGGGACCGGCAATCACGATAGTGGCCACCACCGCCAGTATTTTGGGGATAAATGATAACGTCATTTCATTGATCTGGGTGGCGGCCTGCAGCAGGCTGATGATAAGGCCGCTGAACAGGGCGGCCATCAGCAGCGGGGCGGCCAGCGCCAGCGCCACTAAGATTGCCTCGTGGCCCAGGGCCATTACCGATTCCGGCGTCATAATCTTGCCTGTCTTGTTAAGGGTTAAGTATAGAAACTCTGCGCCAGGGAACTCAGCAGCAGCTGCCAGCCGTCCACCAGCACAAATAACATGAGTTTAAAGGGCAGGGAGATGGTGGCGGGCGGCACCATCATCATGCCCAGCGCCATCAGTACGCTGGCGACCACCAGATCGATAATCAGGAAGGGAATAAAAATGGTAAACCCGATCTGAAAGGCGGTTTTCAACTCGCTGGTGACATAAGCCGGCAGCAGGATGCGCATGGGCACCGCTTCCGGGCCATCGAGCGGCGGCGCCTTGGCCAGCCGGGCAAACAGGGCCAGATCCGCTTCGCGCGTCTGGCGCAGCATAAAGGCGCGCAGCGGCTGCGCCCCTTTTTCCAGCGCGGCCTGCATGCTGATTTTGTTTTCGCTTAACGGCAAGTAGGCTTCGTCGTAAATGGTATTGAATACCGGCGCCATAATAAAAAAAGTCAGGAACAGCCCCAGCCCCAGCAAAACCTGGTTGGGGGGCGCGGAAGGCGTGCCGATGGCGCTGCGCAGCAAGCCCAGCACGATAATGATGCGCGTAAAGCAGGTCATCATCAGCAGCGCGGCCGGGATAAAGGTCAGCGAGGTAAGGAATACCAGCGTCTGCACCGGCAGCGACCAGTTTTGCCCGCCGCCCGCCAGCGGCTGGCTGATGATGCCGGGCAGTTGCGCCCAACCGCACGGGGCGACGGCCAGCAGCGCCAGCCCAAGAACGATAAGCCGGCCGTTTCCGGGCCGGCAGAGACACAACCTGTTCATCGGGCGTTCCCCGTCCTTTGCATCACCTGGCGCAGCCGCTGGCGAAAGTCCGGCGGCGCAACGCCGTTGTCCGTGGCGTCGGGCGGCGCGGGCAGGGTATGCAGCGGTGTAATCTGCTGCGCGGTAACCCCCAGCACCAGCCAGGTGCCCTCGACCTCCACCATCACCACGCGCTCACGCTGGCCCAGGGAGCAGCTGGCCAGTATTTTCAGCCGTTGCGATTGCCTTGCCGCGGGCGCCAGGCCCAGCTTACGCACCACCCAGGCGCCGAGGAGGATAACCAGCAGGATGGCGCCCAAGGCGCCCGCTACCTGGGTAAGGGCGCCCGCGCCGTTAAATTCATGGGCGGCGGGAGGCGAGGCGTGGGCCGTGACGAGGGGCTGGGCGGCGGTCATTTAGCGGCTCAACCGGCGCATGCGTTCGGAGGGCGTAATGATATCGGTAATGCGCACGCCGTATTTATCCGCCACCACCACGACCTCGCCCTGGGCAATCAGATAGCCGTTGATCAAAATATCCAGCGGCTCGCCGGCCAGGCCGTCCAGCGCCACCACCGAGCCCTGCGACAGCCGCAGCAGTTCCTTGATGGTCATTTTGGTCCGTCCCAGCTCAACGGTAAGCTTGACCGGGATATCCATAATCATATCGATATCCTGCAAGGGGCCGGCATTATCCTCGGCGGTCAACTGGTGGAAAATACCGTCGGTGGATGCCGGTGATTCCTTGCCGGCGGACTGCTGCTCGTCGAATGCCTCCGCCCACAGATCGTCGGCGGACGGCGTATCTGCGCCGGACGGATTCTTAGGGTCACTCATCGGGCTGTTCCTCATTAAGGGAGTTCAATACGGGGTTAATAAGTTGTTTTACGCTGAGCGCGTACTGACCGTTCAGGGTGCCGTAGGTACTGGTCAGCACCGGCACGCCGTCCACATGGGAAATCAGGTAATCGGGTTTGTCGATTGGCAGCACGTCGCCGGGCGCCAGTTTGAGGATTTCCGACAACCGCAGCGAGACCTCGGCAAAATTCGCCACCAGCTCCAGCTGCGTATGCTGGACCTGCTTCACCAGGTTTTCCCGCCAGCCCTGGTCTTCCACCCGGGAATATTCGAGCGGCGGATTGGTCAGCAGTTCCCGTAACGGTTCAATCATGGAAAACGGAATGCAGATATAGAATTCGCCCACCATCGAGCCGATTTCCACATGAAACGGCGTGGTGACCACGATATCGTTAGGCGAAGTGGTGATATTGGTGAATTTCACCTGCATTTCGGCGCGCACGTATTCCACATGCAGTTTATAAATGGCGTTCCAGGCGTCTTCATAGCCGTCCAGCGCCAGTTTCAGCATACGGCGGATCACCCGCTGCTCGGTATGGGTAAATTCCCGGCCCTCGACCTTGATGGGAAAACGGCCGTCGCCGCCGAACAGGTTATCGACCGCGATAAACACCAGGCTGGGCGAAAACACCAGCAGGGCGGTGCCGCGCAGCGGTTTGAGGTGGATAAGGTTCAGATTGGTGGGCACCGGCAGGTTACGGGCGAAATCATGATAAGGCTGGATCTTGATGGCGCCGACGGTAATATCCGGGCTGCGCCGCAACAGGTTAAATAATCCCATGCGAAACGAACGCGCAAAACGTTCGTTGATGATTTCCAGCGCCTGCAGCCGTTCGCGCACCACCCGCCGCTGGGTATTGGGATTATAGGGTTTGACATCGTTTTCAATACCCGCGCTGACCGGCTGCTGTTCACCGTCGTCGCCATTGAGCAGCGCATCGATTTCGGCCTGGGATAATATGCTATCGCCCATGATGTTCAGCGCAGGATAAAGGCAGTGAAAAGGACATCATTCACAACGGGCCGAGGCTGGCCCGCCACCAAGGGTTCACTCAAAGTCAATTTAATCTGCTCGACCAACTGCTGTTTACCCTTATCATTTGCCAGCGCCTCCGCGTCCTGGCGGGACAGCAGCAGCAGCATGCGGCTGCGTACCGTCGGCATAAAATCAATCATCGCCTTGCGTGTGGGTTCGTCGGGCAGGCGCAGCGTCAGGCCGATGTAGAGCACGCGATCGGGATCGTTGGCCGGATTGACCAGGTTCACGGTGAACGTGTCCAGCGATAAAAATATCGGTATCGGCGCCACGGGCGCCGGGGCCTCCAAAGCTGTCTGACCGGGCAGGCGATGCTGCCACCAAAGGTAACCCGCCGCGCTGCCAGCAGCCAGGGCAATGACCACCAGGGCCATCAGCCATTTTGATTTTTTCCGAGCCGAAGGAAGCACATTTTGTGACATAACGATTAGGTATTCCTGTAAGCGTGACGGCATTTTTCCATGGCGACTGCCGTAAAATGCCGGTTATTGACGGTAATTATCCCGTCTCCCGCGTAATTCAATAGCGCGAATAGGCGCGGTAATTTGCCTTAACTTGCCCGTTTGCAGCATCAGGCGAAGGTATCTATGCCGGCGGCGCGACGGCCGGTGGCCGCGGGCGCAACAACGCCGCTGGCGTTCCCGGCGACGGCGTCAATGGTGAATCTCGATGCCGCGCGGGCATTGCCTGCGGCCTCGTGCCCGGCGCCGCCCCAATTGGGCGTGGCATCGCTGCCGACGCTGCTCTGGCCCAGATGGATACCGCTTTCCGCCAGGGAAGCGCGCAGCTGCGGCAGGGCGTCTTCCAGGGCGGAACGCACCTGGCTATGTCCCGAGACCAGATGGATTTGCGCCTGGTTGTTGCCGTCCATGCGCAGGCTGATCTGCAGGGCGCCCAGATTGTCCGGGTGTAAACGCAGCTCGGCGTTCTGCTGGCCGTTGCGCAACTGCATCAATACCTGCTGGCCGATGGCCTGGCGCCATTCGTCGCTGCCAAGCTGGGCGCTGATAAGCGCGGGGGCAGGCGCTGCGGGGGTGGTGACGGCCGCATCGGCGGCGCTCAGCGTAGGTGTGACCGGCGCCGTGGCGCCAGGCATGGACACGTCGGACAGGACGCCGGTGGTTTTTTTCAGGAGCAGGGCAGTGACGGCCGCCGGGTCGGTCCCTTCTTTAGCGCTATCGGTGCCGGCGGCGATCGCCGGATTGACCGGCGAGCCGGTGGCGGCGGTGGCGGCCGGCGGCGGTAATCCCGCATCGGCGACGGGCGATGGCTTGCCCTTGGTCGCCGTGGCGGCGGGGACGGTTTTCAACTCAGGCGCCGTGGCGTCGACGGTCTTGGCGGAAACGAAACCCGCCACCAGGGCTGCCGGCGACGTCAACGGCGGCGTCGCGGCGGCGTCGTCCGGGGTGATAACGGTATTCTGCGCGTTGTCCGCCGTGGCGGCGGCGTTATTCGTCCCGACGCTCGGGGCGGCGGCGTTTTCGGCCTGGGCCAGTGGCACTGTCGCCACGGCGATGTCGCTGTTCTGGGCGGCAGCGGCGCTCAAGGCGGCAGCGGCGCTATCGGTATTCGCGGTGACGCCGGCGGCGGCCACGGACGTGTCAGCAACCGTCGGGCGGGTCAATGCCAGCAACGCCATCAGGGCGGCGGCGTCGCTGTTCAGGACCGGGTCCGCTTCCTGTGCCGTCGCCGCCGGCATGGCGGCTGGCGCGGTGGCGGTATCGCCGGCGGATGGCGGCAACGTCTCGTTCACGGCGCCGGCCGGGACATCGCCGGTCAGCTTGGCCGCCAGCTTTTCCGCCAGCAGGTCGGGACGTGCCGGTTCGGCCGTGGTCGCGACGGGAGCGTCCTCTGCGGCGTCGGCCTGGGCGCTGCCGGCGTCGGCTGCCGGCGCCGGCCGCTGGCGGTCGTTAACCTTGCCGCTCAGCATGGCGCTGAAATCCGGGGCGGCGTTGCCGGTGTTTTTAGCGCCGTTGCCGCCGGCCGTATCCTGCATGGAAGCAATGTCACTGACTGCGACTATCATGAGTGTTTCCTCGCGCACGCCCGTTGGGCGAACTCATCCATTCGTTTTTGATCCTGGCGGTTATCATGCGCCAGCTGAAGCTGTTGATGACGCGTATGCAACGTCACCAATGCGTTAAGGCGCTGATGTTTGTTCTGCCAGACCTGAACCGCCTGCTGCAGCCGCAGGCTCCATTGTTCCAGCAGGGTGCGGTGCTGTTCGATGGCGGTTTCCAGCGTGATGATAAACTGCTGATAGTTGTACCAGCTGGCCGAAGCCATGCCTTCGGTCATGCCACGCTGTAGTTTCTGCCGGTATTCCCGTTCATATTCCTGTAGCTGCTCCAGCTGTTTACGGGCCAGTTGATGGGATTGGCGGATTTGCCCCAGGCGGATCGCCGCCTTGTCCAGTTCTTCTTTTGCCCGTTCGCGCAAAACGTCCAGCGGTGCATTACTTTTCATTGATCCTCGTTAACCGGCTTAACTGAATAATCCCTGCAATTGCTCGCAGGCCGACAGATATTCGCAACGCTGATGCATGTCCTGCTGTAAAAAAGCCTCGATGGCCGGATAAAGCGCGATGGCGCGATCGAGCTGCACGTCGCTGCCGGCGGCGTAGGCGCCGACGCTGATTAAATCCCGGTTGCGCTGGTAACGCGACAGCAGTTGCTTAAACTGCCTGACCAGCGTTTCCTGCGCCGCGGGCACGATGGCGGTCATGGCGCGGCTAATGGAGGCCTCGATGTCGATGGCCGGATAATGGCCGGCCTCGGCCAGCTGGCGCGATAGCACGATATGGCCGTCAAGTATGGCGCGCGCGGCGTCGGCGATGGGATCCTGCTGGTCGTCGCCCTCGGTCAGCACGGTATAGAAGGCGGTAATGGAGCCGCCGCCGCTGATACCGTTGCCGGCGCGCTCCACCAGCGCGGGCAGGCGCGCGAACACCGACGGGGGATACCCTTTGGTGGCCGGCGGCTCGCCGACCGCGAGGGCGATTTCACGCTGCGCCATGGCGTAGCGGGTCAGGGAATCCATGATCAGCAGGACATGGCTGCCGCGATCGCGGAAATCCTCGGCGATGCGGGTGGCGTAGGAGGCGCCCTGCATGCGCAGCAGGGGCGACACGTCCGCCGGGGCGGCGATAACCACCGAGCGCGCCAGGCCCTCCCGGCCCAGGATATTGTCGATAAAATCCTTCACTTCGCGTCCGCGCTCGCCGATAAGCCCCACCACGATCACATCGGCCTGGGTATAACGCGCCATCATGCCCAGCAGTACGCTTTTACCTACGCCGGAGCCGGCAAAAAGCCCCATACGCTGACCGCGCCCGACGGTAAGCAGGGCATTGATGGTGCGCACGCCGACGTCGAGCACATCGTAAATCGGCGTGCGCTGCAGCGGATTGACCGGCGCAGTGTTCAATGACGCGCGGTATCCGGTATCCGGCAGCGGCAATCCGTCCAGCGGCTTGCCGCTGCCGTCCAGCACGCGGCCAAGCAGGGCGGTGCCGAGCGGCAGCTGCTTGCCGTTCTGGCCGTCTGCGCGCCGGCGCGCATAGACACGCGCGCCCGGCACAATGCCTTCCACTTCCTCAAGCGGCATCAGGAACAGCTTATCGCCGTTGAAGCCAACGACCTCGCAGTCGATTTCCTCGACCATGCCGGCGTCGCCCTGGCGCTCAATCAGGCAGGGCGCGCCCAGAGGCAACTGCAGGCCGGTGGCTTCCATAATCAGGCCGGTAGCGCGGGTCAGCCTGCCGTAATGCCTGATCTGCGGCGTGGCGGACAAACGTTGCTCCAGCGTATCCATGGCGTCCAACCAGCGGCCCAGACGGGTGGCCATTAGACGTCTCCCGGCGCGGCCAGGCGGCATAGTTCATGCCAGCGGGTGGCGAGACTGGCGTCGATATCGCCCTCCGGCGAGGTGACTTTACAGCCGCCGGGATGCAGTTCGTCGTCGGGGATCAGCCGCCAGCCGTGCAGTTTCAGTGTCGCGCCCAGATGCTGTTCCACCAGCGCCACCTGTGCCGGATGCACGCGCAGCTGCGGTTTGCCGCTCAGGAGCGGCTCCTGCTGCAGTAAACGCTGGATAAGGCGCAGCATGGCGTCTCCGCCGCCGGCCGGCTCCTGGCCCAACACCTGGCGGGCGGCGGTCAGCGCCAGCTGTGCGAGCCGTTCGGCCACCACGGTGTCAAGGGAGTCAAGGGAATGCTGGAACTCGTTGACCAGCATTTGCATTTGCGCGACGGCGGGCTGCTGGTCGCGCTGTATCTGCAGCAGGCCTTCCTCTTGCCCGGCGCGCAGCCCGGCCTGGTAACCTTCCTGCTGCCCCTGTTTAACGCCTTCCGCGTAGCCGCTGCGGTGCGCTTCCTGTTTGGCCTGGTTGCGCAGGGCGTTGATTGCCGCCTGCTGGATTTGCGTATCGTCCGCCTGGGCGTCCAGTGCGATCGGCAGCATGTCCGCCGGCACCGGACTTGCCAGGTCGTTTAATGCCCAAGGGCGCCAGGGTAAGTGGTTAAATGCATCAGACATACGTATCCTCCCCGCCACCGATCGCCATTTCGCCGCTTTCCGCCAGGCGGCGGACAATCAGCAAAATCGCCTTTTGTTCGTTCTCTACCTGCGACATACGTACCGGGCCACGGGTGGCCAGATCGTCGCGCAGGATCTCGGCCGAGCGCTGCGGCATATTGCGCAGGAACTTCTCGCGCAACGGCGGCTGGGCATTTTTCAGGGCAATCAGCAGGGACTCCGATTCCACTTCTTGCAACAACCGCTGGATGCTGCGGTCGTCCACGTCCACCAGATTTTCGAACAGGAACATTTCGTCGATGATTTTTTGCGCCAGTTCGTGGTCGTAGCCGCGTACCGCGTCGATGACGGATTCTTCCTGCTGCGTTTTCATCAGGTTGATAATCTCGGCCGCGGTGCGCACGCCGCCCATTTTGCTGCGTTTCAGGTTCTGGCCGTCCAGCAGGCCGTTTAGCACCTCGGTCAGCTCCGCCAGCGCGGCCGGCTGCACGCCGCCGAAGGTGGCGATACGCAGCATGACGTCGTTGCGCAGTTTTTCGTCAAACAACGCCAGGATATCGGCGGCCTGCGAGCGCCGCAGGTGGACCAGGATGGTGGCGATAATCTGTGGATGCTCTTCATGGATTAAATCCGCCGCATTCTGCGGCTCCATAAAGTTGAGGGTTTCCATGCCGGTGGTGGTTTCGCGGGTTTCGAGGATATCCTCCAGCAGGCTGGAGGCGCGTTCCTCGCCGAGCGCCTTGATAAGCACAGTGCGCAGGAAATCGCCGGCATTCACGCTGAGCGCGGCATACTGCTCGGACTCGGCTTCGAACTCTTTCAGCACCTCCAGCAGTTCCTGATGCGAGGTCTGGTGCATATTGGCCATGGCGTTGCTCAACTGCTGCACTTCCCGGGCCGACAGATGTTTGAAAACCTCCGCCGCCCGGTCTTCGCCCAGGGTCATCAATAACACGGCGCTTTTTTCGGTTCCGGTCATGCTCATTGTTCGCTGCTCATCCATTGGCGGATAACTAACGCCACGATACGGGGATCCTGATCCGTCATATCGCGGATCCGTTGGGTACGCGCCTCGGTGTTTTCCCGCTGCTGCGCCCGTTTCTGATCTTCTTGCTGATCGCGGCTGAGCCTGACCACCACATCCTCGGCGGCGGGGGATGCCGACGCCATCGCGCCTGCGCCCGCCTCCTTCACCGGCGCCTCGGGTTTAACCCGAAGCAGCGGTTTAACCAGCTTACGCCATAGGATCCATGCCACCAGCAGCACCAGCAGCCAGCGTCCCGCGGTCAACAGGCTGTCGAAGAAGGACGCCTGCTGCCAGAACGGCAGCACGCCGCCATTGTCTTCGGTGGTGACAAACGGCGTATTCACCACGTTAAGACTATCGCCGCGATCGGCGGAGAACCCCATCGCCTCGCGGGTTAAATCCTCAATCTGCTTGATCTGGTCCGGCGTAAGCGGCGTGCCGGGCTTACCGGCCTCGCCGGGCAGGTAGTTGACCACCACCGCCACTGACAGACGCTGCAAGTTACCCTCGCTGCGTTTTACATGCACTACCTTATGATCCAGCTCATAATTGATGGTTTCATCATGCCGGGTATTGGACGGTGTGGCGGTGGCCTTGGACTGGGCGGCGTTTTGCCCACTGACGCCGGCGCGGGCGCCAGGCGCGGTAGTCTGGCCGTTAGTATTGGCCACCGGCGGCTTATCAATGGGGGCCACGGCGGTGGGGGCCGGTTGGTTGGATAACGCGCCGGGCACGCCGCCCAACGGCGAACCGCCCAATTGCTCGCTTTGCGCCACCTGTTTGGAGCGAATGGCCGAGTTATCGTCGCGCCCGTTCGGCTGATACTGTTCCTCGGTCTGTTCGTGGCTGTCGAAATCGATTTGCGCCGTCACCTGGGCATGCACGTTGGCGCTGCCCACCACCGGCGCCAGAATGGTTTCGATGCGGCGCTGGTAGCGGTTTTCCAGCTCATTGTTGAATTTCAGCTGGGTCGCGTTCAGCGCGCGGCCGTTGGCGTCGGCTTGGGTCAACAGATGCCCCTGCTGATCCAATACCGTGACGCTTGCCGGCGGCAAACCGGCCACGCTGCTGGAGATCATATAGACGATGGCGTTAACCTGGCCGTCATCCAGCGCGCGGCCCGGCTGCAGGTTCAGGGTCACCGACGCGGAGGGGTTTTTCTGTTCACGCACAAACAGCGACGGCTTAGGCAGCGCCAAATGCACCCGCGCCGACTGTACCGGTCCCAGGGTTTCGATGGTGCGCGCCAGCTCGCCTTCCAGCGCCCGCTGGTAATTGATCTGCTCGCTGAACTGGCTGATGCCGAATTTTTCCTGATCAAGCAGCTCGAAGCCCACCGAGCCGCCCTTCGGCAGGCCGAGGCTGGCCAGTTTCAGGCGGGTTTCATGCACCGACTCGCTCGGCACCAGCACGGCGGTGCCCTGTTCGGTAAAACGGTAGGGGATATTCATCTGCGTCAGCTGCGCGACGATATCGCCGCCGTCGCGATCGCCGAGATTACTGTACAGCACCCGATAATCGGGGCTTTTTGCCCATAGTGCCAGTACCACCACAACCGCTATCATCGCGGCGGCGGCAATTGCCGCGGATATTTTAGGATGGCTGCGCAGCCGCTCCAGCATCGGCATGAACGGATTCTTGCCCTGTCCGGTAGAACCGTTTTTAACCGTACTCATCGCATCATTCCGCCATGAGTTGAACGGTATTGCTTAATCGCTGATAACAAATCACTCTCCCTGCGGTGCTTAACGGGCATAGCCGGCGGTCATCATATAAATGTGGATGCCATTATTTGCCTTTAGCAACACAATCGATGGCTGAAATAACCGGGTGTTTTAGCGTTATTTAGCGCCTTAGGCCGCCAAGGGTTCTGCTAAGGTAGCAGCCAACGTTAAAATTGAGGAAACGTCATGGCTATTCAGGGGATTGAATCAGCGGTTCAACAACTGCAGCAGGCCGCCAGGGCTGCGGGCGGCTTTAGCGAAGCCCCCGAGTCCGGCGGCGGTTTTGCCGGCATGCTCAGCGCTGCGCTGGATAAAACCAGCGATACGCAAAACCAGGTTCGCGTCCAGTCGGAAGCCTTCGCCACCGGCAATTCGGCTTTAGGACTCAATGATGTGATGGTGGATATGCAAAAATCTTCCATTTCGTTGCAAACCGCCGTCCAGGTGAGAAATAAAATGGTGGCGGCCTATCAGGACATCATGAACATGTCCGTGTAGGGGCACTGACGTACTGATAGTAATGTCCATTCCCTCACGCTGTTTCTCCATGGGGCATGGGTGGGGCAAAGAACGATAATGTCAGATGACGTGTTGTCCCGCGCGTGTATGGCGGTCAATGGGGGCGAGTACAACAGGCAATGCGGGTTCAACGAACTAAAGAACCCGGATAAATTCATCCCTCAAAAGAGGGCCTGGCGGTTTCCTGCTCTCAGGTCATGGCGTTAGGGTTGCCCCGAATATAACGGTTAGCCACGCAGCCGGTTATTTTGGAATACGCAAAACCTGACCGGGGTAGATTTTATCGGGGTGGGAGAGCATGGGTTTATTGGCTGCGAAAATTTTGTTGTACTCGTTGGGAGTCCCGTAAACCTGCTTTGAGATGGCGCTTAATGTATCGCCTTTCTTGACGGTATAGAGTTCCGATTGGGGGACGTTATCGACCGCGGTAACGTTGTCTTCCACTTTCGTGATCCCGGCAACATTGCCAGCAGCGATAAGAATTTTTTCTTTAAGCTCTTGTGAAATCCCGGCACCGGTAGCTGTAACCGTATCACCGTTGACTTTGACCTCAACTTTATCACTGCCTGGTAATCCCAGCTTGCTGATGTGTTCTTGCAGTTTCTTGTTCGCATCATCACTATTACTGACGGCATCCCATAATTTTTCGCCTGCTTCTTTGACAAAACTGAAAAGGCTCATGATTAACTCCTTTGCTTGTGTTGAAAACTGATATTGCCCCTTGGAATATTAATATTAGTTTAAATATCCGATTTTGCATCCTAAAGCCCAGCGCCCGGACATTGGACAATAATCTATCGCCGCGCCGTCAGGCGTTCCTCAGTTAAAAGGGCGCCGAGGTGTGAGCGTGCTGATTGATAGTGGCAGCACGGTCGAGGATTCAGACAAACTGAGTGCTAATGTGCCTATACCCTATGACCGCAGTGTCATAGCCGGGGTAACTGTTCCTGTAAATGATGCTTATTTTTTTATCCGTTGCAACGCCCTAGAGGGCCAATGCGGCATGATTGCATCTGCCCAGCCGCTCTGCCCGTTCCATGCCGATGAGGAAATTAATAACATTGATCCACTCCTTACAATATTACATTGAAACGTCGCCCCAGGGCGGCTGAATCAGGTATCACAACTTGATGACAATTTTCCCACTCATTTTATTTATCTTCACGCGCTTAGCTCTGAAAATAAATGTGATGTAGGGAATCACAACTTTCCGCCATAGCGGTGTCTTTCTGTAGGATATTGAAAGTATTGAAATATGTTCTTGAGTGACGATTTTTTGAATGATATCTGTTCCACGCTGATCAAGGAGATGCGACTCAAAAGAAACAGTCTCATAACCGTCGGCCTTGAGCTTTTTCAAAATACTACGCAAAGAGCTATAAATCGCTGCTGATTTAGCGCGATTCCTTGGCGTCTTGCAAGGAATTAAATGCAAACCAACATCTTTTTTGCGCTTATTCGTGTATCTGAAACGGCCGTAACTCCCGATGGTCAACCAAGACCAAACATAACAACACCCAAGTAAACCCAGCAAAGTAATAAATACGTAATTCATATATTTCCCCTTATTCGTTTAATAGCTTATCGGCAACCAGAATAAAAAGGTTACGAGAATAACTGGCTAAACCAGATTGGGAGGCCATTACGTCGGTTTACCGGGGGATTGTTGTCTTTAAGATAAATAGGCTCTGTTCATGGCGTCAATGCAGGCACTCTGCGTTCTACGCGCGCATGCGAATGTCAATGACGGCCCAGGCGGTCGCTCCGTGGGTTAACGTGGTATTGGTGGTAATGATTCCTGCATGGAAGAGAAGGGGCAATATGCCTTTCGTAGCACGTTGAAGGGAGCTGCTACGAAAACGATTAAAGCGATCGGCATAGATTTTGTTAAGAAATTTTGCTGAAAAAACGTACTTATACGCAGACAGGCCAAAAAACGGATTTTATCCATCATGACTCTATTCGCCTGGCGCCGTTGTGTGCCGTCATATCCCCTGCGCCGTTATTCATTCTCTGTTCATTTTTCTGCAACATTACGCCGGCAAAATGATAAAGAGAAAATAGGAGACGGCGATGACAATACCCGCAGAGGCGTTGCGGCACACCCATGATACGGTAAGTCTGTTGATAGGCCAGGCCAGCCTGGCGCTCCACCGGCGCGGCGCCAAGATTCACCCGGCCGCCATCATGGCGTACCTGGCCGCCGAGCAGGAGCGGGAAAGCGACGAAACCCGGCGTTTTTTTATCGGCGTGGCGATAGGGTTGCTCGCGGTATAGCGCGGGCGAATTTCTCAATAGGGCAAAGCCTATTTGTCTTTCGGCAGAAAATAGTGACCGCATTTGGGACAAACTAACGTGATGTTTTTGCGTACTTTTTGGGCGGGTTGCTGGGTTGCGTTGCCGCATTCCGGGCACGTGACTTTAACTGAAGTACTGCCGAACGCCTTAAGCGCATCAAGGATAGACATAATAATCGCCGCGGCTATAAAGAGACGATGATGATAACACTTCGCCACCCGTATAGCTCTTGCTGCTTTTACAACCGCGGGCTTACCGCGACACCGGGCAACCGCATGTGGGACACGCCGTCGCCCGGCGCCAACCGGGCAGAATCAATGACGGCGATGGCCTAAAATTTTAGCCAGCAGGAAACCCACGCCGCTGGCAATCAGCAGCGCCGGAATCGGATCATTGACGGTTTTTTCTTTAATCTGATCAATACAGTCGTTCACGCTGTAAGACGCCTGCGCGGCGCGTTTACGCAGTTTCCCTTCCAGATGGAGCGCGTTGTCCCCGGTAGCACGGCCGAATTCTTCCTGGCCCTTGCCCGCAATTTCTTCCGCTTTATCTTTGGCTCTATCAAACATTGTTATCATCCTTATTGAGTGTTCACCCTGTAAATATAGGCGAAAATGACAATTTTGCCTCCCACGTGGGCCTGGACGCATTTTTTAGGATGATTCCCGCCTGATATCGTCGCAGGCGGTTATTTTTTTATCTCACCCGGCAGCATCGACGCCCGATCGGAAAACTTATGGTAGGCCGAGTTAATGGATTGCTGACGGTTTGACTGGCCGATGAGCTCTTTCAACTGATCAAGGCGTGATTGAAGCAATTGATTTACTTCATGTTCATTTTTCAGCAACTGCTGTAATACCAAGGCAATATTATCCTGGATAACGGTGGAAAGTGGATTTTCCAACAAAGAATTCAGTTCGGCGATCTTGGCCACCGCCTGAACATATTTTTCTTCAATATAGACCAAGGCATCCCATTCTGACTGACGGGCCATCGACAACATATTTTCGCTTAGCGCAAGAATTTGCTGATAATGGGCTAAAAGAGAAGGGCAAGCATCCATTATGGCTATCCTAGTAGGTATCGGACATATAAATTGGGTTAATTCTGCTCATTTCCTAGCTATTTTTATCACACACCCTGACGTGTCGGGATAACCATTATTAGAAACGAAACATGAATCTGATAATCAGAATATTCCTCATTAAGGTTGCGGGCCGCCCGGGGAAATATGCTTCCAGGCATCGGCGATCCCGGTGAGCATCAGACGGATTTCCTGCAGCAGGTCGCGATCGTTATGCAGATTGACCTGGATAAGCTGTCGGCAGAAGTAATCATACAGACCGGCCAGGTTATGGCTCAGTTCGCCGCCGTTTTCCATATCCAGACCCATTTTCAGTCCGTTATCGATGATCTCGATCGCTTTGGACAACGCAGTGCCTTTGGCGGCGATATTGCCCTGCGCCATGAAGATGTCCGCTTTCGCCAGTGCGCTGAGCGCCCCGTCAAATAACAAGGTGATAAGCTTATGCGGGCTGGCGCTCATGACGCTGCTCTGCAAGCCCACGACGGCATACGCATGTGAACCGTACATTGTTACTATCCTTCTCCCAGAAATTTACGCCCGCGGCAATCAGTTGCTGCTGGATGATATGTTAGAAATGGCATCAAACTGCTGGGTTAAATACGTCGCGGTATTGTTCAGCGACGAAACCAGCACGTCCAGTTGGGTAAACTGTTTTTTATAGCGGGCAATATTATTGGTGATGCTGGTCTGAACCTGGGTGTACTGCTTGTTCAGTCCGGTCAGCACGTCGGCCAGGCTGTCCTTGGTATCACTGATGGTGCCGCTGTCCTCGGTGAACGAGGTGACAATGGACGACATTTGGGTCGCCATTCCGGTGGTTTTGCCGTCGCCGGCGAAAAAGCCCGCCACCTGCGATGGATTGTCCGCCAGGTTTTTGACCAGTTTGGCCTCATCGGTGGCCAGGGTGCCGTCTTTATTCAGCGTGATGCCGACCTGGCTTAACGCCTTGATGCCGTCGTTGCTCTGGCCCGCGCCCAGCACGCTGCGCAGCTGATTTTTTACCGACGTCAAAACACTGTCGCTTAACAGAACCCCATTGCTGGCGTCCGGCGCAGTGCCGGCCGTTACGGGGGTATATTTTGTTAGCGTGGTAAAGGTGGTTTGCAGGGTGTTATACGCTGAGACCCACTCCTCGACGGCTTTGGTTGAATCGGTGGCGCTCTGGCGCACTATCAGGTTCTGTGCGGTGGTATTTTCCGCCGTCAGGGTCAGGGTAACGCCCTGGGGCACGTCGGTAATGGTGTTGCTGCTGCGTTCGACGTCGATACCGTTCAGCGTTAGCTTGGCGTTCTGAGCCGTCACGGCGGCATTCATGCCGGCGGCGGTTTTATCGGCGTCGGTGCCGTTGCTGTCGTAGCCCAGGATGCCGTTCAGGGTAGCGTCGCCGGTGACGCTCATGGTGACATTGGAGGAGGTACCGGTGGTGTTGGACGTGACGACCAGCTGGTAACCGCTGTCCCCGGACTGGACGATACTGGCGGTGACGCCGGCGTTGGCCTTATTAATGGCGTCGCGCACTCCGCCGAGTGTGGTTTGCGCGTCGGTCAGGGGAATGGCCACGGCCTTGCCGCTGCCCACCTGAATGCTGAGGCTACGGGTGGTGCTGCTGGCGCCGATAAGCGAGGTGGTATCGGTAAACACTTGTTTGGTGGCCAGCGACTGCGCCGTCGCCAGTTGGGTCACTTTAATGCTATAGCTGCCGCTGGCCGCCGTGTCGCCCGCCGTCGAGGTAAACCCATCGGTGGTGCTGGTCACTTTTTTAGTATAAAGCGTGTTATCGGACAGGGCCTTGGTGGCGGTATTAAAGGTTTCCAGCGCGGTTTGCAGCGTACTGTAGGCCGCCACTTTGGCATTGATATTGGTCTGCTTGTTGGTTATCGGTGTTAACCGCTTGTTTTCGTCGGTGGTTAACGTATCCAGCAGGGTGCTTAGGTCCAGGTTGGACCCGACGCCGAGTGAACTGATGTTGGTCATGTTGCTCTCCTGATAATTACGCGGTAGGCGAAGCGGTTATCGGCACCGGCGGCAAGAAGTTTACCGCGATTTTTGCAGCGTCATGGGGGGTAGAGGGGAAAAGAAGGGGGTTAATTCCGGCTATTAAGGTCTTGCGGGGAATGGTAGGGCGAAATTTGCATTTTTCATTAAAGGTTACCGACGGCTCGCCGATACCTTGTGGGACGGCCATTAACACTTACTCGTATTGATGCCCGAATTAATTACTCAGTCCTGATGCATGATTTCAAAGGAATATACCATGGCTCAAGTTATCAATACTAACAGCATTTCCCTGCTGGCTCAGAACAACCTGAACAAGTCTCAGTCCAAACTGAGTACCGCTATCGAACGTCTGTCATCAGGCCTGCGCATCAACAGCGCTAAAGATGATGCCGCCGGTCAGGCGATCTCCAACCGTTTCACTTCCAATATCAACGGCCTGACCCAGGCGTCGCGTAATGCCAATGACGGTATCTCCCTGGCGCAGACCACTGAAGGCGCGCTGGACGAAATCAATACCAACCTGCAGGCCATTCGTACCCTGACCGTGCAGTCGCAGACCGGCACCAACTCCGCCAGCGACCTGCAGTCCATCCAGGACGAAGTCACGCAGCGCCTCTCTGAAGTCGACCGTATCTCCCAGCAAACCGACTTCAACGGCGTGAAAGTGTTGAGCCAGAATAAAACCCTGTCAATCCAGGTGGGTTCCAACGATGGTGAAGTGATCAATATCGATCTGCAAAAAATTGATTCCACCACGCTGACACTGAATACCTTTAATGTTAACGGCCCGAACGGCACCACGTCCGCCGCCGCCTTGTCAACCGGTACCGCTGTTGCCGCCACGGGCACCGTCGCACTTACTGCGACCGCCGCTGATGCGACCGGTGCTGATGCACCTGTCAAGGCAGCCATCGGCGCCAGCACCAAGGTAATTTCCGACGGTACCGATTATTATATCGAAGGTGATGACGGCAAGGCTTATAAAGCCACCACCACAATTGATAAAACCGGTAAATTAACGGCTACCGTAGGCGCCGGTGTGACTAATACCGACTTGACCGGTAAAACCGTCAATACCGTAACCGCCGGCAGCACCGCTGCCTACACCTCACTGGCTGCCACCGTGGATGCCGCCGGTAACGCCGACGCGACCAATATCGGTGCCGGTACCCTGGTTGCAGACGCCAAGGGCAATTACTCCGTCGTGACTTCCGCAGGTAAAAGTTATGCCGCCACCGTTTCTGTCGACGGCTCTGGCGTATTAACCGCGAAGGTTGAAGCTGCGACTACCGCTGCAGTTTCCGTTGCCACCGATACCAATAAAGACTCGAAAATTGATTCGGCCAATGTCAGTATTGTTCAAGATAAAAATAACCATTACTTTATCAAAGATACGACAGACGGCACCACGGCTGATAAAGTTAAGTATTACGCCGCTGACGTCACCACTGATGATGACGGCAAGATTACCAGCGCCGCTTACGATTCAAGCAAATCGCTGGCCGTCGCCACCACCGATCCGTTAAAAGCCCTGGACAGCGCGCTGTCCACCGTTGATACCCTGCGCTCCAAGCTGGGTGCGGTGGAAAACCGTTTTGACTCCACTATCAACAACCTGGCCAGCACCAACAGCAACCTGAGCGAAGCACAATCCCGTATCCAGGATGCCGACTACGCGACGGAAGTGTCCAACATGAGCAAGGCGCAGATCCTGCAACAGGCCGGTACCTCGGTTCTGGCCCAGGCTAACCAGGTTCCGCAGACCGTGCTGAAACTGCTGCAATAATTTGTTCATCGCATTGTAATGCGTAAAAACCCCGCCCAGGCGGGGTTTTTTTTCGCTATATCATGGCCAATGTGAAATAAATACCGCCGCGGACGAAGATAAACCACTGTTTATATAAAGTAAATTGCGTTCGATCCGGCAGGATATAAATAGAGGGGTATTTAAGCGACTATTCAGCCGATTGACCTTGCCGGCTAACCGGATAATAACATCGATAAGAGGATCAATGTAGGATAGTCATGGTGAGCGATCTGTATACTGCCACGGGCGTAATAGATAAACAGTCCCTATGGCAACGCTATATTCCGTTGGTCCGTCACGAGGCCTTGCGTCTGCAGGTGCGGCTGCCGGCAAGCGTGGAACTCGACGATCTGCTGCAGGCGGGGGGGATAGGCCTGTTGAGCGCGGTGGAACGGTACGACTGCCTGCAGGGCACGACCTTTACCACCTACGCGGTGCAGCGCATTCGCGGCGCTATGCTTGATGAGCTGCGTAGCAGGGACTGGGTGCCCAGGAGCGTGCGGCGCCATGCGCGGGAGGTGGCGCAGGCCATTCATCAGGCCGAACAGCAGCTGGGCCGGGTGGCCACTGAACAGGAAGTCGCCCAGACGCTCAATATTACGCTTGCGGAATACCGGCAGATATTGCTCGACACCAACAACAGTCAGCTCTTTTCTTATGACGAATGGTGTGAAGATCACGGCGACAGTGCCGATAATCTAATGCCGGGACACGAAGACGCTAATCCGCTCCAGATATTAATGGAGAACAATTTGCGTGAAAGGGTCATCGAGGCCATCGACGGTTTGCCGGAAAGGGAAAAAATGGTCCTGGTGCTGTATTACCAGGAGGAATTAAACCTGAAGGAAATTGGCGCGGTGCTGGAGGTGGGTGAATCACGGGTAAGTCAATTGCATAGCCAGGCGATTAAACGTTTGCGCGCGCGCCTGAATAACGATCATTAGCGGCCGGGTAGGGGAATAATACATTCCCCGTTGTTAAGCACGCTGATAGAGATATTAAAACATATTAATTAGCTTTCCATAGCGCAAGTCCAACGCGCTATTGAAAGCCCTATTCTTAGCACTAGGGAAAACGACATGTTAGCCAAAGTGGGTAAAAAACGGCCCTTGAGCCGTTACCTGAAAGATTTCAAGCACTGTCAAACCCATTGCTGCCAGTGCGGCAAGCCGTTGGATCGTATGACATTGGTGTTTCGCGGGCAGATTATCAATAAAGAAGCCATCGCCGGTATGGACCAGCTTATCGACGATCTCGTCTGGCAAAGCCTGAATAAAGAGCTGACGGCGCTGTGCCGGTTTTGCAGCGTAATTTCTTGCAATAGTGAAGCCAACTATTTCGATATCAAAGCGTTCAAGCAGTATTTATTTGAACAGACGGCGATGAGTCACAGTACTATTCGTGAATATGTGGTACGCCTGCGGCGCCTTGATGAAATATTGGCGGCCAGGAATTATCCCCATGATAAATTCGAGCGCCCCAGTGGCCCGCAAATGCTTATTGAGGACGTTCCGGACGCAGGCCAAAGCAATTACCGCATCGCCCTGCGTAAATACGATCAGTACCTCAATTGGCAGCGTAATTTTTAAAAGCCAGGCCGGTTGCCCGTCCACGCCATGCCTATACCATGGCGGCGGACGGGGGATAAAGGTTTAGCCGATGGTCATCAGGCTGGCGTTGCCGCCCGCGGCGGCGGTATTAATGCTGACCGACCGTTCCACTAATAAGCGTTCCAGTAAAATCGCCGTCTCGCCGCGCGCGTAGCCATGCACCTGGATAATGGGGCCGGGCCGCCGCGCGAGCGTGCCGCAGAGCGCCAGCAGCCGGTCCGAGTCGCCATGGAACAGCACGGCGTCAAACGGATCCGCCGCCTTGAGCCAATCATCGTGCAGGACAATGCGCGCCTGCGCCGCCTCCGGCAGACCGTCATACAGCACGCGGGTCTCCGGCCCGTCCTGCCACAGTGCCTGGGACCCGACGCTTAACACCGCCGCCAGTTGCGTTAGCCGGTCATTATTGTCTTCGGCCAGGCACAATACGCGTGCGCGCGGCAATAAGCGGTAGCTGTTCTGCTCGCCGGTCGGGCCTGTGAGCATCCTGACCGTGCCGGCCAATGACAGCTCGCCAAAGCGCCTGAGCGCGCGCACCTTCTCCGCCGGCATATTCTCCCCGGCCCATATCATCAGGGCGTCATAAGCCGGCCGCGGCGCGCACGGGCTGCCGGTCGCGTCCCCGGCGCGCAGCGCGTCGGGCCGTGCCTCGGGCAGCCGTTGGGATAACAGGCGATAAAGATACAGCGGGCCGCCGGCTTTGGGCCCGGTGCCGGAGAGTCCTTCTCCGCCGAAGGGCTGCACGCCGACCACGGCGCCGACCATATTGCGGTTGACATAACAGTTGCCTACCCGCGCCTGTTCCATTACCCGGTTTATGGTTTCATCGATGCGGGTATGCAGGCCCAGGGTCAGGCCATACCCGCCGGCATTAATCTGCTCAAGCAAGGTGTTCAGGTCGCGGCTGCGGTAGCGGACCACGTGCAGGACCGGACCGAACACTTCCTTATCCAGCTGCGCCACGCTGTCCAGCTCAATCAGCGTGGGCATGACAAAGGTACCGGCGCCCAGGGATTGCCGTCCGGCGCCGTCGTTATGGGCGCCCTGCCATACCGGGTGGCCGGCTTCGCGCATGGCGGCGATATGTTCCTCTATCGCCTGCCGGGCCCGGGCGTCAATCACCGGACCGATATCGGTGGCAAGCCATTGCGGATCGCCGACGCTGCACTGCGCCATGGCGCCGCGCAGCATGCGCAGAGTGCGTTCGGCCACCTCTTCCTGAATACATAATAAACGCAGCGCCGAACACCGTTGCCCGGCGCTGTCGAACGCGGAGGCGATGACATCGTTCACCACCTGTTCCGTTAAAGCGGAAGAGTCAACGATCATGGCGTTAATCCCGCCGGTTTCCGCCACCAGCGGCACCGGACGTCCCAGCGGGTCCAGCCGTTGGGCGAGCGTCGCCTGTATCAGTCGGGCGACGGCGGTGGACCCGGTAAACATCACGCCGCGCACCCGATGGTCGCCCACCAGCCGCGCGCCGACGGTCTCGCCGTCGCCCGGCAGGAAATGCAGTACGCCGGGCGGCACGCCCGCTTCCAGCAGGATGCCGACGGCCTGCGCGGCCACCAGCGGCGTTTGTTCGGCGGGCTTTGCCAGCACGCTGTTGCCTGCGGCCAGCGCCGCCGCCACCTGGCCGGTAAAGATGGCCAAGGGGAAGTTCCAGGGGCTGATACAGGCCACCGGCCCCAGCGGACGGCAGCCGTCGCGATCGAATTCCCGGATCTGGCCGGCATAGTAGCGCAGGAAATCGACGGCCTCGCGCACTTCGGCGATGGCGTTGGCAAAGCTTTTACCGGCCTCGCGTATCAGCAGGCCGATAAGGGTGGGCATACGCTGTTCCAACAGATCCGCGGCATGGTTTAAAACCGCGGTTCGTTCGGCGCAGGGCGTGGCCGACCATATCGCGCCGTGGTGATCCGCGCAGGCAATGGCCCGCTCGACGTCGTCTTCGGTGGCGTCGCGGCATTCCCCGACATTATCGCGCGCGTCGGCCGGGTTAAGCACCGCATGCCATAACTCGCCGTCGCGTGATGTGCTATCGCCGGCGTGGGCGCGCCAGTGCAGGTTGGCGCTGTTGAGCAAGGCGCTGGAGAGCGAGGCGAGACGATGTTCATTGGCCAGATCGATCCCGGCCGAATTAAGCCGTAACGGACCGTACAGCCGACGGGGCAGGGGAATCAGCGGGTGCGGCAGGCCAACGCCGCCTTCCCGTTCGCCGATGGCCAGCGCCTCGTCCACCGGATCGGCAATCAGGTGATCCAGGGATAGGGCGCTGTCGGCAATACGGTTAACAAATGAGGTATTGGCGCCGTTTTCCAGCAACCGGCGCACCAGATAAGCCAGCAGGGTTTCATGGGTACCCACCGGGGCATAGATGCGGCAAGGGCGGTTCAGCCTGCCGTCGGCCACCGGTCCCACCACCTGGTCATACAGCGGCTCGCCCATACCGTGCAGACATTGAAATTCGTATTGGCCAGGATAATAGTTCTGCCCGGCGAAATGATAGATGGCCGCCAGCGTCTGGGCGTTATGGGTGGCGAACTGCGGGTAAATATGATGCGGCACCGCCAGCAGCTTGCGCGCGCAGGCAAGGTAGGCGACGTCGGTATATACCTTACGGGTATAGACCGGATACCCTTCCAGTCCCTCCACCTGGGCGCGTTTGATTTCGCTGTCCCAATACGCCCCTTTCACCAAACGGATCATCAGGCGCCGTTGGCTGCGCTGCGCCAGGTCTATCAGCTCGTCGATAACAAACGGGCAGCGTTTTTGGTAAGCCTGGATGACAAAACCAATGCCGTTCCAGCCGGCGAGCACCGGTTCAAAACACAGTCGGGTCAATAAATCCAGGGATAGCTCCAGGCGGTCCGACTCCTCGGCGTCGATATTAATGCCGATATCATATTGGCGCGCCAGCAGGGTTAGCGCCAGCAGCCGGGGATAGAGTTCGTCCATCACCCGCGCGTATTGAGAACGGGCATAGCGCGGATGCAGGGCGGAAAGCTTGATGGAAATGCCCGGTCCTTCATAGATGCCACGGCCGTTGGAGGCCTTGCCAATGGCATGGATGGCCTGCTGATAAGAGAGCAGGTAGGCCTGGGCATCATCCTCGGTCAGGGCGGCTTCGCCCAGCATATCATAGGAATAACGGAAGCCGCGCTGTTCCAACCGGCGGGCATTGGCCAGCGCCTGGCCGATATTCTCGCCGGTGACGAATTGTTCGCCCATCAGGCGCATGGCCATATCCACGCCTTTGCGGATCAACGGCTCGCCGCTTTTACCGATAATACGGTTCAGGGAGCGCGACAGGCTGCCCTCGTTATGGGTGGCCACCAGACGGCCGGTAAACAGCAGTCCCCAGGTGGCGGCATTGACAAATACCGACCGGCTGCGGCCAATATGGGGCTGCCAATTGCCGCGGCTGATTTTATCGCGGATCAGCGCATCGCGGGTGGCCTTATCCGGCACGCGCAGCAGCGCCTCCGCCAGGCACATTAACGCCACCCCTTCTTGCGACGACAGGGAAAATTCCTGCAGAAATCCTTGCACCATGCCGGCGCGGCCGCCGGCGCTGTGCTGCTGGCGCAGCGTTTCGGTCAGGCGGCGGGCTAATTGGCTTATCTGCGCCGCGGCGGCGGGATGGCGCGCCTGTTCAATCAGCAACGGCACGGCTTCGGTTTCCGGACGGCGCCACGCGGCGGTGACGGCGGCGCGCAATACCGATTGCGGCAATACTTGTTCGGCGAACTCCAGAAACGGCTGGCGCGTTTCCATTGCCGGCGGCTCCGCCGGGTCGTTGTCCCCGGGCATGGACGCGGCGTCTTGCCCAAGGGCATGACCCTTATCCAGCTCATCCAGGTAATGGAAGATAGCTTGCTTAATCAACCAATGCGGAGTGCGATCAATCAGCCGCGCCGCGTTCTTAATCCTTTCCCTGGCGGCATCGTCAAGCTTTACCCCCATCGTAGTGGTTACCATCGCTGTATCCCCGGCGAGCATGTGAGATATCACTATCGCCAATGTTGCAACTAAGTGCAACCGGGTTAATAAACAATTAACTTATAGTTAATAAGGTTGCAATCCTGGCGCGGGCGACGCCTGGACGCCGTAAACCGCACCGGCATGATGGCGCAAGAACGGCGTGACGGGGATTATTTGATTAAATTTGTAATAATTGATGTTTTACGTAAGCCGCGGGTTATTTACCAGCGCAGCGGGAAAAAGCGTTCTGTGGGGCGATATATCAGCAGGCGATAAAGTCGGGGGGCGCTATTGGGTTAAGGTCATCCAGTTCAAGCGTAACGGCTATTGCTTATTATTTGTTCGAATGCTAAAAAAAATATTGCAATCCCAGCGCAAAGTGATGCAATGTCATTATACTCAAGACATCAAGCTAGTTCAGAAAGTTGTTCAGATGCGAAATTCATAACCTCACTGCGGGGATCGCTAATGACAGTGTCCTTTTATGGGCTGATGGCAATACCAGGTTCTGCACCAATCGCCTCCGGAACAGTCGGCGGTTGTAATTTCAACGCTTCGTTTCCAACTTCGTTTTTGCCGACCGGCAATGTAATTGTTCCCTTGTGTTCTCAACTCCGTTGCTTTTTTCCAACTGATGCGCACTCCGGTACGTCCGTATTGTCCATGCGAATGCAACGGGCCGTGTCATCTTATCTCATGGCTATTATTGGCTTTAAAGGAAGCCACAACCTCATCTGAATGTGAAGCGTAATCACCAGGCCTATGCCTGTGTGAATGGTGAAACAAACTGTAAGGTGCCACTTATGGGAAGACAAAAAGTAGTGATCAAAGCTCGTCGCGAAGCTAAACGCGTTATCCGGCGTGAATCACGCAATCACAAAATGCGTGAAGAGGACTCGGTCACTTCTCTTGTTCATATGAGCGGGATTGAATCGATAGGCATGGCGCGCGACAGTCGCGACACCAGGTTAATAGAGGCACGTAATGAAGTCCAGGAAGCTTATTTAACAGCCATTGAGACCAAACAGTTAATTTTCGCAACCGGCGAGGCAGGGTGTGGTAAAACCTTCCTTAGCGCCGCTAAGGCTGCCGATGCGTTAATCCACAAAGAGGTTGACCGTATTATCGTTACCAGGCCGGTATTACAGGCCGACGAAGACCTGGGTTTTCTGCCGGGGGATATTGCTGAAAAATTCGCCCCTTATTTCCGACCGGTTTATGATATTTTGCTGCGCCGGCTGGGGTCGTCCTTTATGCAATATTGCCTGCGCCCTGAAATTGGCAAGGTGGAAATCGCTCCTTTTGCGTATATGCGCGGACGTACCTTTGAAAATGCGGTAGTTATTCTGGATGAAGCGCAGAATGTTACCGTCAACCAAATGAAGATGTTTTTGACCCGTCTGGGAGAAAATGTCACGGTTATTGTCAACGGCGATATTACGCAATGTGATTTGCCCAGAGGGGTAAAATCCGGACTGGCGGATGCTCTGGAGCGGTTTAACGAGGAGGATGAAATGATCGGTGTGGTGCGTTTCGGCAAACAGGATTGCGTTCGCTCCGCGCTGTGCCAGCGTACGCTGAATGCCTATCGCTGACGGTCGCTACGCACGCGGCGTCAGTATGGCGCCTTATCATTGAGTTAAAAAAAGCCCGGATAATCATCCGGGCTTTTTATTACCGCCAGGCCAGGCTGTTAACAACAGCTTGACCCTAATAATTTTGGCGGTGAGGGAGGGGTTCGAACCCTCGATACGATTTCTCGTATACACACTTTCCAGGCGTGCTCCTTCAGCCACTCGGACACCTCACCACGCTGTTAACCAAGGGTCAACGGGGCGGTACTATAGGGATTCGTCCCATTCCGGTCAAGTATAATTTATCAGGGATGCGTTGTTTGCTCAGGGTTTGAGCGCATCGCTTGTCTGGCGGCGGTGGCGATGCCATCGGGCCTGCCGTCAGGGGTGAATAATGTGCGGCGCGGGGGAGGGCAGGGGGTATTTCGCGCGGCAAGCCTCAGTATTATGCCGCCGGCAACGCCCAGCCGAAAAAGCTGGGAATAGCCCGCCCGTTCATGTGTGCAGACAATGCTATTCCCGGTTCGCCTCTCAGCGATATCGGTGCAGTAAAATACCATTTAATGACATCTTATATTTATTATCATTTCTACCACAGGCCCCGGCGTTACTCGGTAAAAAAACTGCCCCATTGGTGCTGCACCCCTTCCGGATACATTTTGCACAGGCCACCGCCCGGCGTAAAGGTCAGCTCACCAAAATAGACATTGCCTTCGGCTTCATAAAAATCCACCCTGACATAATTAAAATCCGCCGCCAGACGTTTTGCCAGCGTCACCATTTCCGGTAAATTCTTAGGCGCGGGCATAGGGATAGGGTTGTTCGGCAAGCCCATCCTGATATCGGTCTTGTGCCATTCAGTATCAAATACGTCGCGGCGATGCAGACCATAACGGTCGTAGTCAACCTGGATAAAAATATGCATCTCACCCTGCTGGTTAAAGCAGTGGAACTTGATATCGTTGGGTATATGGCCCTCGTCCTGCAGCAGGTGCTCCACCAGGATGCGGGGCTGGATTTTTTTATAATGTTTTTCTCGATTGGTTTTGTAATAATTGGTTTTAGTCCAATAACGGGTTAACGCACTGAGTTGGGCGAAGGTGGTATCCGCTTTATCGTGCACGACTAAGTTAAAACCACATCCATGGTTGGCCTTGATAACGAAGGTTTGCGGAAGAGCCGCATAAATTTCTTCCGTGAGTACATCGAACACTGCGTGCAGCGGGATGAGATATTTTTCGCCTATGGTGTTAGCAATATAATCTCGAACTTTGTATTTATCTGCTAAGTTTGTGTAAATCTGCTTAGGCCGAAAATTACGTATAGTGATTTTCTCGCTAAAGGTCGTTGGCTGGGTCATGTTCGGCCATTTTTTGAATACACGCGCATATTTTAATTGATGATACAAGAAATCTGGCAACATTTTAAACGCTTGCCTGACGAGTGGATTTAACATAGTTTTGCACCTCAATTATAAAATTTGGAATACTTTTATAGGCACTGAGCAACTGATAAGTGACTAACCCTTTTTTGAACAACGCATTGAGCACGAACAGAGATAGGACCTCGGATAATAAGGTTGATAGCGCCGCGCCCTTTATGCCGAATAGCGGAATAAAGTGATAATTGAGGGCTATGTTCAGTAAGGCGATAACCGGCATCTTTAATGCGACAAAATGATAGCCGGAATGCATCAATATTATCCGGTACGAAATGGTGCCCAATACGCTGCAAAGGGATGTCAATGCACATATCAACAGGATGGACGCCGAGTCTTTATAGGCGGCACCATAAATTAACTGTATGATATCGTGACTAAAAAAACCTATGATGATTATCACCGGCGCGCACACTACCAGGGTGACCATATACAGCATGCGCACACGGTCCGCGGCCCTTTTGGCATCGCGCTCGCTGGCGATGGTGCTCATAAACGAGGTAATCAGCGCCATGGGAACCAGCACCCAGCCACCGCTTATCGCCAGTGCCGCGCTATAAATACCCACCGCATGATAACCAATGAATTTCGCCAGCATTATCTGATCGATACGGGTATAGATCACTATCGCCAGGCTGGATATAGCCAGTGGCAAACCCACCTTCAGCAAATAGATATTATAAAAGCGGCTGTATTTGGCCTTCAGCTTTCTTTTATAATGAATCCCTTTAGCCTGTTGATGGCGATAAAATAGAACCCTGCGCACAATATAAGGTACAAAGCTTCTGCCCGCCAAGGAAACCGCAAACCATATCAAGCTTAGCTGCAACCAGGCAAACAGCAGGTTGGCTAGCACAAATATAACCAATACCGTGTTGTTGATAATCAGGTTAACCTTGGACGCCAGAGTCGCGTCGTAATACAGTTTGTAAATATCCCTTAAGGTAAAAAACGTTCCCAGTAATAAAATCAATAAAATATAAAAGTGTTGCCGTGGGACAGAGTAATATGCCCAGAAGAGCAGTCCCGCGCTGAAAATGATAAACAGCAGAAACTTTATACGCAACGAGGCTGCCATCAGGTTCATGCCACTGTGCGGTTTTTTTGCTATGCGATTGAATAAGACATTGTCACTGCCCAATTGTATAAAAGGCAATATCAATGCGATAATCGAAACTAAATAACTCAGCGTACCGAAATTTTCAGGTCCAAGATAACGGGCTATATACATTGCTGAAATGATGCCTGCGCCTGCAAAGCATAACTTCTCAAGTATGATCCACAATGAATTATAAATGATAGCTCTCATGTTCCTCTTCGGGTAAAAATGGCTAAAATTCCGATGTCAATAGAGCTGTTAAAAGTTGCTTAACAAGGTAGCTACAGGCACGTATCCGAAATATAACTTTCTCGAATAATTGAAAAATATAGCTTTATGCTTACTTAGGCAAATAAAAAAAAGTAAAATAATTTTTAGAAAAATAATTTTAGTTTCATGGAATATAAGAATTGACTGAAAAAAGGATAATTTCACCTGAATTTCATTTCACTTAACGGCAGGAGAAATTTCATTAGCGGATAAAAAAGCCCGAATATCTATTCGGGCTTTTTTATGAAAATAACGAGGGCGTCAGGGAGTGAAACGCTACTTTTCACCTAACGCCTGGCAATCGAAAGCAACGCCGTCGAATTTGACCGTCAGGCTTTTGCAGGAAAATGCGTCACTGGAAGAACTATTATAACCTAACGGGCACGTCAGGGTCACCGCGTTGACTTTATTGAACCGCGCCAGTTCCAGTGCATAAGACGCGAAAGGGATTTTAATTGTTGAAAAGAAATACATTATCAAAGGAGATAAAATAAAAAAAGCCATTAATCCCAATATGATTTTACTTTTGGTTTGCTGAATCCTGGCCGCAAAAGCGGAAGAAACATCTTTTAACGGATTCGATCTATTTACTGTCGGTCTGGTAATGGTTTTTGTAATTCTCGAAGGCGGCGGCAATGCCCAGGTGGGCTGGTCAAAAAACGCGTCTTCCATGGTGGCCGCTTCCTGGATATTGGGCTCGCAAGCCACGCGGGCCGCCGTAGCCGCTGTGGCCTGCGCGGGTTCCGGTCTTAAGGGCTCAGGTACGTATTCATCGACGGATTGAGGGTTAAAGAAAATATTAACCATTTGTTTTTCTTCAATGATATAGCCTATGCGCGGTATGGTTTTAATTATGTCGTGGTTCTCATCCCCCAGCTTCTGGCGAATGGATTTTATCGTTTGGTTGATGGTCGAATCCGAACAATAGGTTCCTTTCCAAATCTGATTAACCAGCTCGGCACGCGTCACCGCCGCTGGTGAATTCTGGATTAATAAATTGAGTATCTGGTACTCTTTCCAGCGCAGACGACTATGGATATTGGGCGCAATTGTCACATCAAGATGATTGATCGTGATGGGTTGTGTAAGTTTCATCTCAAAATACCTCAATAGTATTTTTTTTCTTATCATATCGCTGATCCGCAAGCTACACGCGATCATAAAATTTTCAAGAGTTATAAAGGGTAACTGTCTGATATTTTATTTTTTTCATCACTCATTTACCTGCTCATAGATTTCTCCAATACCTGGTAGTTAGGTTGTACGTTTTGAGTCCTTTTAAACAATAGTCGAGACCGGGGAAGTCGCGACGGTAATAAATCTGAATTTAAAAACATCAAATCGTACCTTTTTGCGCAAGTGAAATTACAAAACCTAATAGTTTATGGGGTTAATCATGCTTTTTTATAAAATTTCATTGTTTTATTTACTTTTTCCGAGGAATAGATAAACGTTAATTTTAAACTTTTAGTTGTAAATGTCCGACTGGATAAGGGAGCCTACATTCAGGGCATGCAGGCCCTGATATCAGATTTTTGCGGTGACGGGCTAAACACGCGTGCAACCGCCAGCCGTCCTACTATTGTCGTAAGATCATAAAGTTGATTCGTATCATGACGCTATACCCTAAGCGGTTCGGAATAATTATTCATGTCCAAGCGCATACAAAAAATGCGAAAAATAATATCGGCCAGTGAGTAAATTTTTTTTCGCTTATTCTTTTCCACAAGCAAATACCGCCCGATGTTTATTCCGCAATCAACCCAGCGCATGCATAAGATAATTCTTAATGATTTCACTTTTTGTCACTTAAATTTAGCTTTTTTATGTTATGACGCCTGCATCTGCCGTCACAGGGCCAGGCAATAAGGCACAAAATGTTAACTGCTAGTAAAAAATGACTATATGCGCCAGCCTGCGTATTAGCGATTGCGATTTTTAGCATGGGCAACCGCTGTGGTTACCTGTCATACCGTTTGGCAAGATTGTGCTTTACCCAGGCTAACGGTATGTTAATGGTGAAAAAAAGCTGGGATGGAAAGGCGTTTTATTATGAGGATCATTTTTTATCACCCGACGGACAACGCGGCGGTGTGGATCGACGGCTTGCGGCAACGATTTCCTGACGCTGATATCAGATTGTGGCGAGAGGGCGTAGACCTGCCGGCCGATTATGCCGTGGTCTGGCATCCTCCCCGTGCGATGCTGGCCGGCCGGCCCGGCCTTAAAGGCGTGTTTGCCCTCGGCGCGGGAGTGGACGCCTTAATGGATCAGGTGCGCCTGCACCCGGATATGCTGCCGGCGAATGTACCGCTGATGCGGCTTGAAGATACCGGCATGGCGCAGCAGATGATTGAGTATACTGTCGCCGCGGTGCTGCGCTATTACCGGCGCCTGGATGAATATGCCCTGCAGCAAAGCCTGGGAGAATGGCGCGAGCTGGCGCTGCCCGCCAGGGAAACCTTTTTTGTCGGCATCGCCGGCGCGGGGGTGCTGGGCGGTAAAACGGCAATGGCGGTGCGCGCCATGGGTTTTCCGGTGCGCTGCTGGAGCCGCCGCGCGAAGGTCATCCCGGGAGTGGCCAGCTTTGCCGGCCGGGAAGGCCTGGACGCGTTTCTCAACGGCGTACAGGTACTCGTGAATCTGCTGCCGAACACGCCGCAGACGACAGGCATCCTGAACGCCGCGCTGTTTGCGCGCCTCAATCGCGGCGCGTATATCATCAATATTGCCCGTGGTGCGCATATGGTGGAAGACGACCTGCTTGCCGCTCTGGCGCAGGGGCAGATTGCCGCGGCAACGCTGGATGTCTGCCGGCAGGAGCCGCCGCCGCGCGATCATCCTTTCTGGGCGGCGCCGCGCATTACGCTTACCCCGCATATTGCCGCCACGACACTGCCGTCGCAGGCCATGGACAGCATTGCCGATAACATACGTCGTATCGAGACCGGACAGACGCCGCTTGGCCTGGTTGATCGCCTGCATGGGTATTAACACCATTGCGTCAGGGGACGTTTTATGACAAGGTCGGCGCCGGTTTTACTTTGCTTACTAAAACGGATAACACGATGAATGATTTTTCCATGGTCTGCCGGGTGCTGGGAACGTTATTTTACCGCCAGCCGCAGGATGCCATGCTGGCGCCGCTGATGACGCTTATCAGCGAGGGCAAGCTGACGGCCCATTGGCCCCTGGAGCAAGACGCTCTGCTGGCCCGCCTGCAGCAAAGCTGCGAACCGCAGGCCCTGGCCGCGCAATACGCTTTGCTATTTACCGGCGACGAAGCAAAAGTCCCGCCACTGCGCTCGGCGTGGCTGGCGGCGGATGAGGGCGAGGTCGGGGCCTTCCTGCAACAGCTCGGCATGCCGGCCGGAGACGGCCCGGCAGATCATTTCGGCGCGCTGCTTCTTGCCGGCTCGTGGCTGGAAGATCATGCGCGATTGGATGAAACCCAGGCCCAAAGCCAGCTGTTCGATCTGTATTTGCTGCCCTGGAGCGATCGCTTTTTGGGTAAAGTGGAGGCCTGCGCCACCGGGGACTTTTATCGGGTACTGGCGATAATCTGCCGTGAAGCCCTTGAGGCGCTGCGCGAAGAACTGGACGAAACCCCTGCTGAATAATAGGGCGATCACCCATGCCGCATAAAACCTGTTAAAGGGAGAGCCTGCCGATGGGGTTGAATCGGGCGTGGTTTTCCGCCCGACCGAGGCCCCATGGCAGGGTATGCCCGCCATCACCCATGCCGTATAAAACCTGTTCAAGGGAGAGCCTGCCGATGGGGTTGAATCGGGCGTGGTTTTCCGCCCGACCGAGGCCCCATGGCAGGGTATGCCCGCCATCACCCATGCCGTATAAACCCTGTTCAAGGGAGAGCATGCCGATGGGGTCGAATCGGGCGTGGTTTTCCCGCCCGACCGAGGCCCCATGGCATGCTAGGCCCGCCAACACCGGACTCAAGGCAGACGTGTTAAAGGGAGAGCGTGCCAATGGGGTCGAATCGGGCGTGGTTTTCCCGCCCGACCGAGGCCCCATGGCATGCTAGGCCCGCCAACGCCGGACTCAAGGCAGACGTGTTAAAGGGAGAGCGTGCCGATGGGGTCGAATCGGGCGTGGTTTTCCCGCCCGACCGAGGCCCCATGGCATGCTAGGCCCGCCAACGCCGGACTCAAGGCAGCCGTGTTCAAGGGAGAGCGTGCCGATGGGGTTGAATCGGGCGTGGTTTTTCCGCCCGACCGAGGCCCCATGGCATGCTAGGCCCGCCAACGTCGGACTTAAGGCAGACGTGTTCAAGGGAGAGCATGCCGATGGGGTTGAATCGGGCGTGGTTTTCCCGCCCGACCGAGCCCCATGGCATGCCAGGCCCGCCAACGCCGGACTCAAGGCAGACGTGTTCAAGGAAGAGCATGCCGATGGGACTCACCCAAACGGGATAACCAGTTTGCCCGGTTTAACCTCCAATCCCTGCGCCAGCTTTTTCACCAACGCCTCATCTTTATTGCGATTGGCGTCCAGCACATACGCCGGCGTATTATCAAAATAGGATTTCAGCGCATGGTCGAGATAAGGCGACAAAGCGCGAAAGGTGGTGTCGACATCAGCCGGCTGAACCTGATAATCCACCAGACGCATATCTTTCAGAAACACCGCGCCCTGCGACTTATCATAATACGGCTGCGCCTGCAGGGTCAGCGTCGCCTCGGCCTGCTGCGACCCGAACAGGGTATCGACATTGACCGTGGCGTTACCGGATAACCGCACCTTATCGGGCTCGGCGCGGCCGATCTCGCTGGCCAGATGGGTGACGACGATATGGGCGTTGGCCAGTCCGGGAACGCCGATATTTTTACTGAAATCGTTATGCTTTTGCAGATAAGCGTTTATTTCCTGCTCACTGATGCTGTACTGCGTCAAATTATTGCAGCCGCTTAATAAACTGCCGGCCAGCACGCAGCTGAAAAGCAGCTTAATCCATGCAACGAAACGATTTTTCATGCTGTCCTCTACCCTCAATACCGTGGCGTCTGCTCATTACAGGATAACCGTCTCGCCCCGGCGGATCATGCCGTACGCACCGGAAAAAACTCACTATGCCTCAGGAACGCCCCGCGCCCGGCGTACCGCGGCCAGGCGCGGGCAAGCAGGTTATTGCGCTACGCTGGTAAGCAGATTAACCTGAGTCTGCTTGGCCATATTATCGCGATATTCAGCCACCCGCGTCGGCCATTCCAGCCCCGCAACGATGGTCAGGGAACGCAGGCGGGCAAACAAATGGAAATCATCGTCGGACAGCTCGCCGTTACAGGCGTTGGACTGCTGGATCAACGGCTCAAGCTCGCGCAGCTGCTGGCTGACTTTTTTTACCAGCCCCGGGGTATGGGCCAGAAGTTCCTCAAAGCTGCCGCTGGCCGCTTCTTTTTTCCTGATAAAGTAATGGCGCGCCTCAGGAGTGGCAAACTCTGCAAACTTGCCGTTAACGTTACGCGGCAACACCAGCGGATAGGCGGCCGGATGGTTTGCTTCCAGCCATTTGCCGATAGCGGGATTGACGGGCCCCGTCACCAAAGGGCTACCATAATGGGTGTCGATATAATGGACGATATCCATGCTCTCCGGCATATAGCCACCGTCCTCCTTCTGCAGGATCGGCGCCACTTTTTTCCCCACCATGCCGATAGGTGTCGCCTCGTCGTCGTTCATCAATACCTGGAGACTGATAGGAATATTTTTCAGGCCGAATATCATCCGCGCTTTGACGCAAAACGGGCAGTGCTCATAAATGTAGAGTTTCATAATGAAGCATGTTCTCCTGGTTAAATGCGTGCGGCGCGCCATACCGCCGCGCGCCGGACAGGGTAATAATCATTATGGGACAACATGGGCCGGGCCACCAATCCTCAGCGACCGCTCAGCATGGCCGGTTCAATCCGGCGCTGATGGAATTGACGGTACAGCCCGAACAGGGTTGCGCACCCGATAAGGCCCAGCATTATCCAGGGCAGATCGGGAACGTCCAGCCGGTGCCCGACGTCATATAACCAACCGCCGCCGCTATAGCCGATGGCGCCGCCCAGGGCCAGGCCAAGCCGGCTGAAACCCAGGTAGCTGCCCCTGGCCCGGCTGTCCGCCAGCGACGCGCTCAGGGTTTCCCTGGCCGGTTCGGCAATAATGGAACCTAGGTAAAACAGGCCGATCAGGCAGAACAACGTCTGCAGGCTGTCGGTCATGCCGATGGGGAACAGGCTCAGCGTCATGATCATCAAACCCGCCATCAGCCGCAATTCGAGGCTAAAGCGCTTTTCGCTCCAGCGGGCGATAGGGTAAAGCAGCGTCAGGGATAATACCGCCTCGATGGCGTACATCCATTTTACCGCGGCGGGCTGGCCGGCCACTTCGTTAACGCGGATCGGCAGCATCAGCATGACCTGCACCGCCAGCATATAATAGCCGGTCAGCGTCAGCACGTAGGTGACGAAACGCCGATCCCTGAATACCCGCCGCATGCCGTCGCGCATGGGCGCGCGCACCGATGAGATGCGATATGCCGGCAGCCACCAGGCGTTGAACATCGCCGCCAGGATAAACATCAGCGCTCCCGCCCAGCACACCAGATGGAAATCGTACTTTAATAACCAACTGCCGATCAGCGCCCCGACCACCGAACAGGCGCTGTCCTGCATCATCAACAGCGAAAAGAAGCGGCCGCGCTCGTGGGGCCGGGTCAGCTTGACCACCAGCGCGGTGCGCGGCGGATCAAACAGCGTACCGCCAAGGCCCGACAGCAGGCAGGAAAGCCAAAGTATCCAGGGTTGATCGGCGACGGCCATCAGCGCAAAGCCCAGTGCGCGCAGCAGCATGCCGGTAATAATCATCGGCTTGGCGCCCAGGCGATCGGCGATGGCGCCGCCAAAAATACCCAGGCCCTGCTGGATGAGCTGACGCAGCCCAAGCGCAATACCGACCAGAAGCGCCGCCCAGCCCAACTGATCGACAAACCTGATGGAAATCAGCGGAAACACGACAAAAAAGCCCAGGACCACCAACATATTATCCATAAGCAGAAAATATTTACCCAAGCTCCGAGCTTGCGACACCGAGGACATGCTTCACCACAAACCAAAAAGAAATTTTACGAGAACACTTATTCTGAACGTAATGCGTCCATAACGATAGCCCGGCAAAGAGGATAATTTTTTATCGAAAATTATTAATAGAAACGCTAATTTATGAGAGGGATCATCTTCTCGCGCGTTAACAGGATAACATCGGCGCCGGGAGATTGTATGATGGTGACATACGCCGGGTTGTATCATCGCCGCGCATCACGCCGGTACCCAGACCCTAAGGTAAACATGATTCAATAATCGCCCGGACTGCGGAGGGAAGATGTTTGGCTATCGACAGGCGTCGCCAAAAGTGCGACTGGTTACCGCCAGACTGGTGGTGCGTTTGGTCCACGAACGCGATGCTTACCGCCTGGCGGAGTATTATGCCGGCAACCAGGCGTACCTGAAACCCTGGGAACCGGTGCGCGATGAAAGCCACTGTTTTCCGTCGGGCTGGCAGGCCCGGCTGGGGATGATCACCGAAATGCACCGGCAGGGCACCGCCTACTATTTTATCCTGCTCGATCCCGGGGAAAACGAAGTCTACGGCGTGGCCAATTTCAGCAATGTGCTGCGCGGCTCCTTCCATGCCTGTTTTCTCGGGTACTCGCTGGGCGAAAAATGGCAAGGGCAGGGGCTTATGTTCGAAGCGCTGCAGGCCGCCATCCGCTATATGCAGCGCCATCAGCAAATGCACCGTATCATGGCTAACTATATGCCGCACAACCAGCGCAGCGGTAATCTACTGGCCCGCCTGGGGTTCGAGCGGGAAGGATATGCCAAGGATTACCTGCTGATCGACGGGCAATGGCGCGACCATATATTGACGGCACTGACCTATGCCGCCTGGAAGCCCGGGCGGTAAGCGTTTTTCAGGGGTATTGACATTATGACATTACGTATCGGGATTGTCGGACTCGGCGGCATCGCGCAAAAGGTCTACCTGCCGCTGTTGTGCCAGGCGGGGGACTGGGAGGTGGCCGGGGCGTTTTCCCCCAACCAGGCCAAGGCGCGCACGCTGTGCGCGGCTTACCGCATCGAAAGCTTTCCCAGCCTGGACGCCCTGGCGCAGCGCTGCGACGCGGCGTTCGTGCATACCAGCACCGCCAGCCATTTTGCCGTGGTTAGCCATTTACTGGAACGGGGCCTGCACGTCTATGTGGATAAGCCGCTGGCCGCAACGCTTGAGCAGGCGGAACGGCTGGTCGCCCTGGCGGCCAGGAAACAACGGGCGCTGATGGTAGGATTTAACCGCCGTTTCGCGCCGCTCTACCTCAGGCTGAAACAACAGATGCAGCAGCCCGCCTCCCTCCGCATGGATAAACACCGTCTGGACAACGTCGGTCCCGAAGCGATGGGCTTCACGCTGCTGGACGATTATCTGCACGTGGTGGATACCGCGCTCTGGCTTGCCGACGGCGCGCGGGATCACGCCGCTGCGGCCAATGACGCCGCCGGCGGGCCCCGACTGACCGGCGGCATTCTGCGGGATAACGCCGCCGGACAGATGTTGTACGCCGAGCATCATTTTATGCACCGGGGCTGCGCCGTCACCACCAGTATGCATCGCCAGGCCGGCAGCCAGAGCGAAACGGTGATCGCGGTGACCGCCGGCGCGGTGTACCGCGTCGAGGAGATGCGCGCGTGGCGCAGCGAAAGCCAGGGCGTCATCAGCGAACTGCCGGTGCCCGCCTGGCAATCGATCCTGACCCAGCGTGGTTTTACCGGGGCGGTGGCGCATTTTATCGCGGCGGTGTCCCATCAAACCCAGCCTGAAACCAGCGGCGAACAGGCGCTGATGGCTCAGGCCTGGATAGAGCGCCTGCCGGCCGGTTAAACCCTCGTTCCCGCCGGTCCGTCCGAACCCCTTCCGGGACGGGACATAGCGTCATAGCCTGTTTGCAACGATTGTCATGACGGCCCAGGCATAATTGCATCAGGTTATTGGCGCAAATGACCTTTATGGTCCATAGTCAGAGAACCCGATATCGGCGCGCTGCAATGCGGCGGGCCGGGGGGCGTTTACGCGCCTCCCAATAAGTTCCTACATACCTATTTAGCCTTAAGGGCGTCTCATTCCAGGCGCGACGCATAGCGCCTCTTTCCAGGGTTTGTATCGCCGCCATGGCAAGGTGGATTTCGCCGTGTCATGGATAACGGCAACGAGTTGGCGCGCTGGCGATATAACGCCGTATTTGGCACCGATAACATTTTCGTAATGCCTGTGGCATGAAGCCGCAGGTTAAGGCTGCTATGAAAAATTTGCTTGCTGGGATCTACCGTTTTCGTGAAGCCTCGTCACCGTGGAACGATCCTGCCCCGGTCAGGAAAGAATTATTTGGTGTTGAACGCCTTGAGCAGCACGCGGAAAGCCTGGCGGCCGCCCAGGCGATCGCCGACCGCCCGCCGACCGTCTCGCCGCTGCGCCAGCGCCTTAATGATAATGCCGCGGTGTTGCTGGCGGCCTACCGCGCCAGCGCGCTGGAACTGGAAAAAGGCCATACCGTGGTGCCGGCCGCCGAGTGGCTGCTGGATAACTATCATCTGGTCGAGGCTCAGATCCGTGAAATCCGCGAAGATCTGCCGCCGAGTTTCTACCGGCTGCTGCCAAAGCTGGCGCAGGGGCCGTTTGCCGGTTACCCGCGGGTCTTCGGCGTGGCATGGGCGTTTATCGCCCATACCGACAGTCATTTCGATCCGGAAAACCTCAAGCGTTTTATCGCCGCCTACCAGCGGGTACAGCCGCTCACCATCGGTGAACTCTGGGCGGTGGCCATCACCCTGCGCATCGTGCTTATCGAGAACCTGCGGCGGCTGGCGGATCAGATGAGCGAGGGGCGCCAGGCCCGGCAGGAGGCCGAGGACCTGGCCAATAAGCTGCTGGCCAAAGGCAATGCCCAGGCGGCGATGGAGGCGGCGCATTTATCCGCCTATACCTTGCCGCTTAATGAGCATTTTGCCGCGCAGCTGGCGAAACGCCTGCGCAACCAGGATCCCCGCACCACCCCGTCCCTGGCCTGGCTGGAAGAAAAGCTTCACCAGCAGGACAGTTCCATCGAATCGATTGTGCAAAACGCCCAGCAGCGCCTGGGCGCCTCCAACGTCACGGTGCGCAATATCATCACCAGCATGCGCCTGATTTCGGATATCGACTGGGCGACGCTGTTTGAAAGCATCAGCCTGGTGGATGAACGTTTACGCCGGCACAGCGCCTTTGACGAGATGAATTTTACCACCCGCAATCTTTACCGCAGCGCCATCGAGCAGTTGTCGCGCGGATCGTCCTACAGTGAGCTGGATATCGCGGATAAGGTCCTGGCGGCCGCTCATGAAGCCGCGGCCAGCCAGAACGATCCTCTCGAGGCCGCCCGCGTCGGCGATCCTGGTTATCACCTGATTGCCGGCGGACGCAGACGCTTTGAGCAGTCTATCGATTTTAAACCGCCATGGCGCTTACGCATCAGCCGTATGGCCATTGAACCTGGCATCGCCGGCTACGGCGGGGCGATTATCCTGTTAAGCCTGCTGCTGGCCGCATGGGCGGGGAGCAAGCTCTTGGCTGCCGGCCTCGGCGCTGGCGCCCTGGCGGTCTTTATTATCCTGGCGCTGCCGGCCCTGAGCGATGCCGCCAGCGCGCTGGTCAACCGGCTGGTCAACTGGCGCCTCGGCGCGTCGCCCCTGGCCGGCCTGGCGTTAACCGACGGGGTGCCGACGGCGTTGCGCACCATGATCGTCGTGCCGGTGCTGCTCACTGACCAGGAGGACATCACCGAGCAAATCGAGCGGCTGGAAGTCCACTACCTGGCCAGCGGCGAAGGCGATCTCACTTTTGCGCTGCTCTCCGATAGCCTGGATGCCCCGCTGGAAACGCTGCCCGGGGACGCGGAGCTTATCGCCTGCGCCAGGGAAGGCATCGACCGGCTGAACCAGCGTCATGGCCCCGGACCCGCCGGCGCGCGTTTTTTGCTGTTGCACCGTCGCCGCCTGTATAACGAACGCGAATCCTGCTGGATGGGATGGGAACGTAAACGCGGCAAACTGCACGAACTGAACCGTTTGCTGCGCGGCGCGCGTGATACCAGCTTCCAGCCGGGCAGCCAGGTGCCGGAAGGGGTGCGCTATGTGATCACCCTGGACGCCGATACCCGGCTGCCGCGTGAAACCGCGCTGCTGCTGGTGGGGAAAATGGCTCACCCGCTGAACCGGCCGAAATTCGATGCCGGCAAAAAGCGCATCGTCAGCGGCTATGGCATCCTGCAGCCGCGCATTACGCCGTCCCTGCCGCTAGGCAACGACGGCTCTATCTACCAGCGCGTCTTCTCGGGGCCGGGCGGCATGGATCCCTATGCCTCGGCGGTCTCGGATGTCTATCAGGATTTGTTCGGCGAGGGATCTTATACCGGCAAGGGCATTTACGACGTCGATGCATTCGACGCCGCGCTTGACGCGCGCATTCCGGAAAATACCCTGCTTAGCCACGATCTGTTTGAGGGTATCTACGCCCGCGCCGGCCTGGCCTCGGATGTGGAACTGGTGGAAGACTCGCCGGCGCGCTACGACGTGGTGGCGAAAAGACAGCACCGCTGGACGCGCGGCGACTGGCAGTTATTGCCCTGGATCATAAACGGGCGCAACGGCATCAGCCCGGTGCCCGCCGTCGGCCGCTGGAAGATGATCGACAACCTGCGCCGTTCGCTGCTGGCGCCGTTCAGCCTGCTGGCCCTGGGTTGGTGCTGGCTGCTGCCGCCGGCCGCGGCCGCGCTGGGCGTACTGACGCTGATTGCTGCCTTCGCCGTGCCATCGCTATTGCCGATTTTCTGCGATCTGCTGCCGCGCCGGCGGCGTATCCCGCTGCACAAGCATTTACATAACGTCGCCATCGATTTGCGCTATGCGCTGCTGCGCATCCTGATGCAGATCGTGTTTTTAGCCGACAACGCCTGGCATATGCTGGACGCCATTGTGCGTTCATTATCACGGGTATTTTTCAGCCATCGCAAGCTGCTGGAATGGACCACGTCGGCCCAGACCGGCGGCAGCCCGCGCCTGGGGTTGGGCGGGTTTTGCCGGCAAATGTCCGCCGGCATCCTGCTGGGACTGCTGATGGCGGCCCTGGCGCTGGCGCTGGCGCCGTGGAACTGGCCGCTTGTCGCCGTGTTCGCCCTTTTATGGCTGTTGTCGCCCGTCATGGCGTTATGGGCCAGCCGGGAGCCGGTGATTGCGCCGCAAGTGGCGTTGAACGATAAGGAAATTCAGACGCTGCGCCTGATTGGCCGCCGGACCTGGCGCTTTTTTGAAACCTTCGTTACCCCGGTGGATAATATGCTGCCGCCGGATAATTTCCAGGAAGAACCCAGGCCGGTGGTGGCCCATCGTACCTCGCCCACCAATATCGGGCTGTATTTGCTGTCCACGGTGTCGGCCCGCGATTTCGGCTGGGCGTCCACCGGGGCGACGCTTGACCGGCTGGAAGAAACCTTCGCGTCGCTGGATAAGCTGCAGCGTTATCGCGGCCACTTTTTCAACTGGTATGAGACCCGCAATCTCGAGGCGCTGGCCCCGGCCTACGTATCGTCGGTGGATAGCGGCAACCTGGCCGGTCACCTGATCGCCCTGGCCAACGCCTGCGAAGAATGGCGCTGCGCGCCGGTGGCGCCGGGCTGGCGCGCCGGCGCCATGGATCATCTGTTGTTAATCCGCAGGGCGTTAAAAAAAGCGCCTGAAATCGACGGCTTGCCGCTCGACGCCCTGCTGGATGAAATCGCCGCCCAGTTGGCGCGGCAGCAGCCCGATAATACCTTGCTGCCCACGCTCGCCACGCTTAGCGAGGAGGCCTGCGGTTTAATGAACGATCTGGCCGTATCCCCCGAGGCGGAACCGACTGATGACGCCTCGCACGACGACGCGCCGGAACCGGGGCTGATGTTCTGGCTGGAGGCGATGAGAACCAGCATCGCCGGACTTAACGCCGATCGCCTGTTGGCGGCGGACAGCTATAACGAACGCCTGCAGCAACTGGCGGATCGCGCCAGGGCGCTGGCGCTGGGCATGGATTTCCGCTTTTTGGTGGATGACGAGCGCAAACTGCTCTCCATCGGTTACTCCTTCACCGATAACCAGCTCGACAGCAGCTGTTATGATTTACTGGCGTCCGAAGCCCGCCTGGCCAGCCTGTTCGCCATCGCCAAGGGCGACATTCCCACGCGCCACTGGTTCCGCCTCAGCCGCGCCGCCATTCAGTCCGGTAAAGGCGCGGCGCTGATCTCCTGGTCCGGGTCGATGTTTGAATATTTGATGCCGTCCCTGGTGATGCGCGCCGCCGCCGGCACGTTGCTGGAGCAGACCAACCGGGTGGTGGTGGCCCATCAGCAGGCCTATGGCCGCATGCTGAAAATTCCCTGGGGCGTCTCGGAATCCGCCTATAACGCGCGCGATTTGGATTTAACCTATCAATATTCCAACTTTGGCGTGCCGGGGCTGGGGCTGCAGCGCGGCCTGGCGCAAAACCAGGTTATCGCCCCCTATGCCACCGGCCTGGCGTCGATGGTGGATGCGCGCGGCGCACTGCTTAATTACCGGCGGCTGGCGAAGATCGGGGCGCGCGGCGATTATGGCTTTTACGAAGCGCTGGACTTTACCGCCGCAAGGCTGCCTGATAACCAGAAAGTGGCTATCGTGCGCAGCTATATGGCCCATCATCAGGGCATGACTATCGTGGCGCTGGATAACGCCCTGCTCGACGGCGCCATGCGCGCGCGTTTCCATCGCGAGCCGATGATCCAGGCCAGCGAGCTGCTGTTGCAAGAACGCATGCCAAGGGAAGTCGCCCTGACCAAACCGCATGCCGAAGAAGTGAAAAAAGCGGTGGTCAAATCCGGCCACGAGTATCTTACGCAGCGCCGGTATTCCGCGTTGCCCGCCGGCGCGCCGGTGACCCATCTGGTCTCCAACGGTCATTACGCCGTTATGCTGACCGTCTCCGGCGGCGGCTACAGCCGCTGGGGCAATATCGCCATTACCCGCTGGCGCGAGGATGTCACCCGCGACGACAGCCGTTCATTTATTCGTTTCCGCGATCTGCGCAGCGGCAAGATCTGGTCGGCCGGTCTGCAAATCCAGGGAACGGATTCGCTGAGCGAACGCCGCGTGCGGGCGTTGAAAGGGAAGTCTTTCAACCAGGTGATCTTCAGCGAGGACGACGCCACCTTTATCCACCATGACCGCACGTTGACCACCACGCTTAACGTGCTGGTGTCCGGCGAGGATGACGGCGAGGTGCGTCGCGTCATGCTGACCAACAGCGGCCGCCGCACCCGCGAAGTTGAATTGACCTCGTATGCGGAGATTGTGCTGGCGCCGGCGAATGTCGATACCGCCCATCCGGCGTTTGCCAAAATGTTTGTGCAGACGCGCTATCTGCCGGAATTTACCGCCCTGGTCGCCACGCGCAGGACCCGAACCCCGCAGGAACCCCACGTCTGGGCGGCGCATCTGGCTATTGTGGAGGGCGAAAGCCTGTCCGACGCACAGTATGAAACCGACCGGGCGCGGTTTATCGGCAAGGGTTCGTCGCCCACCTATGCCGACGCGGTGCTGGGACGGCAGCCGTTGTCCAATACGGTCGGCACGGTGCTGGATCCGATTTTCTCCCTGCGGCGACAGGTCCGTATTCCGGCGGGCACCTCGGTCAGGGTAACCTACTGGACGCTGGTGGCCTCTTCTGAAGAAGAGCTGATGAAGCTCATTGATAAGCACCACGACCGCAGCGCTTACAAACGGGCGAAAACGCTGGCCTGGACCCAGGCGCAGGTACAGTTGCGCCATCTGGATATCAACGCCGAGGAAGCGGCCGACTTCCAGCGCCTGGCCGCGCCGTTGCTGTATGCCGATTCGCGTTTCCGCGCGCCTTCCGCCTCGATTATCCGCGGTTCCGGCGTCCAGTCGGGCCTGTGGCCCTTGTCCATTTCCGGCGATCTCCCCATCGTCTTGCTACGTATCGACGATATCCAGGATATCGCCCAGGTTAAGCAACTGCTGCGCGCCCATGAATATTGGCATATGAAGTTGCTCAGCGTCGACGTGGTGATTATTAATGAACACGCCTCGTCCTATTTGCAGGATCTGCAAATCGCCATTGAGACGGCGGTGCGCAGCAGCCAGTCCCACCCGCGTTACACCGGCGATGCCTCGCGCGGCGGCGTCTATACCCTGCGCGCGGATCTGATAAGCCAGGAAGCGCGTATGCTGCTGCAGTCCGTCGCCCGGGTGGCGCTGCTGGCGCGGCGCGGCAGCATCGGCTCGCAGCTGGCTTCGCTGGAACTGCCGCAGGTCTCCCTGCTGCCGCAGCGCAAGATGCGCCTGCCGACGCCCGGCGCGTTGCCCGTGCCCGCGGACCTGGCGTTCTTCAACGGCACCGGCGGGTTCGCCAGGCAGGGGCGTGAATATGTCACTGTGATTGACGCGCAAACCTGCCCGCCGGCGCCCTGGATCAATGTGATTGCCAATCCGGACTTCGGATTCCAGGTGTCGGCCCGGGGCAGCGGTTATACCTGGGCGCAAAACAGCCGCGAAAACCAGCTTACGCCCTGGCTGAACGATGCGGTGGCGGACAGCGGCGGCGAGGCCATCTATATCCGCAACGAGGTCACCGGCGCCTTATGGAGTCCCACGGCGCATCCCATCAATGATGGCGGTCGCTATCTCGCCCACCACGGTTTCGGCTACTCCCGCTTCGAACACAATACCCTCGAGGCGGCGGTAACGCTGCTTCAGTATGTGCCGCTGGAGGATTCCATCAAGATCTCCCGGCTGACCATTCGTAACCTGAGCGATCAAACGCTGCACCTGTCCGTCTCCGCCTATGTGGAATGGGTACTGGGCACTTCGCGCAGCGCGTCCGGGCCGTTTATCATCAGCGAGCATGACGAAAGCACCGGCGCGGTGCTGGTGCGTAATTCATGGAGCACCGCCTTCCAGAACCGGGTGGCGTTTGCCGACCTCGACGGCCGTCAGGACGCGTTCAGCGCGGACCGTACCGAGTTTCTCGGCCGCAACGGCGCCATGGCGGCGCCCGCCGCGCTGGTCAACGGTGGTCGCCTGAGCGGCGCCTGCGGCGCGGGCTTTGATCCCTGCACGGTATTGCAAACCCATATCGAGGTTGGGGTAGATCAAAGCATAGAGGTGGTCTGGTTTATCGGCCAGAGCGACTCGGCCGAAAGCGCCCGCCGCTTAATCGAACGCTATCGCGCCGCCGATCTGGACGCGGTGCTGGCGGAAGTGACCGGCCACTGGCAACAGCGGCTGGGATCGATACAGGTGACCACGCCCGATCCGGCTATGGATATCATGCTTAACGGCTGGCTGCTGTACCAAACCCAGGCCTGCCGTATCCAGGCCCGCTCCGGCTTTTATCAGGCCAGCGGGGCCTATGGTTTCCGCGATCAGCTGCAGGACGGCATGGCGCTGACCTTCGCGCAGCCGCAACAAACGCGCGGACATTTACTGCGCGCCGCCGGCCGGCAATTTATGGAAGGCGATGTACAGCACTGGTGGCTGCCTCACTCCGGCCAGGGCGTGCGCACCCGCATTTCCGATGACCGGGTATGGCTGTCGTTCGCCGTCGCCACTTATATCAACTGCAGCCGCGACGAAGCGGTGCTGGACGAAGTGCTGCCCTATCTTGAGGGGCCACTCCTGGCGGAGGGCGAACACGACGCCTTCTTCCAGCCGATGGTGGCCGCCGAGAGCGCGACGCTCTACCGGCATTGCGTACAGGCCATGGAGCAGTGCCTGGAACTTACCGGCGCGCACGGTCTGCCCCTGATGGGCACCGGCGACTGGAACGACGGCATGAACCGGGTCGGCGAAGGGGGCAAAGGGGAAAGCGTCTGGCTGGGCTGGCTGCTGATCCGCACCCTGACTTTGTTCATGCCATGGGTTGCGGCCCGCGAGCCTGAACGCGCGGCGCGCTGGCAGGCGCACAAGGAATCCGTGCGCCAGTCGATCGAGCGCGACGCCTGGGACGGCGAGTGGTATCGGCGGGCAACCTTTGACGACGGCACCTGGCTCGGCAGCAAGGATAACGATGAATGCCGCATTGACTCCATCGCCCAGACCTGGTCCGTGCTTTCAGGGGAAGCGGACCCCACGCGCGCGGCGACGGCCATGGCCGCGCTGGATCGTTTGTTGATCCGTCGCGAGGATAAGCTGGCGCTGCTGTTTACGCCGCCGTTCGATAAGACCACCCACGACCCGGGTTATATCAAGGGCTACCCGCCGGGATTGCGTGAAAATGGCGGCCAATATACCCATGCCGCCATGTGGGCCATCCTGGCGTTCGCCGGGTTGGAGCAGGGCGATAAGGCGCATGAGCTGTTTGCCTTGCTCAATCCCATCAATCATGCCCGCACGCCGCAACAGGTGGCGCGTTACAAAGTCGAGCCTTATGTTATCGCCGCCGATGTCTACTCCGTGGCGCCCCATGTCGGCCGCGGCGGCTGGACCTGGTATACCGGCTCGGCCGGCTGGATGTACCGTGCCGGCGTGGAAGGCATTCTCGGTATTCGCCGGGAAGGCGACGTATTGATTATCAATCCGTGCCTGCCTTCCGGCTGGCCGGGCTTCGACGCCGAGGTGCTGGTGCTGGACACCCGTTTCACCATCGAAGTCACCAATAGCGGCCTGCATCCGCGCGGGGTGAGCGAGGCGATACTTAACGACGCGCCTCTGGCGCTTAGCGATCGTCAGGCGCGTGCGCCGCTCGATGGGGGCGTCCATCACCTGGTGCTGAAGTTATAACGCGGTCTTGCCCCGGGAACGGGGAATATCTGCCGTCCGCGCCGGTCCGGGGTTCCGGGTTGCCGCGGGCGGACTTACGCCGCGTAACAACTCGCAGTAGCGATTTCCTGAAGTCAGGGTAGACTAGGCGCACTTATAAAAGGATCAGGGCGCCGGCGGGGGCGATGTTGTTCCCTTCACTCCGGCATCCGGACGCTGTAGAAAAATAACTCCATGAATTTATTGAAATCACTGGCTGCTGTCAGTTCCATGACCATGTTCTCGCGGGTGCTGGGTTTTGCCCGCGATGCGATCGTCGCCCGCATTTTCGGCGCCGGTATGGCGACGGATGCGTTTTTTGTCGCCTTTAAGCTGCCCAACCTGCTGCGGCGTATTTTCGCCGAGGGGGCCTTTTCCCAGGCGTTCGTGCCGATACTGGCGGAATATAAAACCCAGCAGGGCGAGGAAGCCACCCGTACTTTTATTGCTTATATCGCCGGCCTGCTGACCCTGGCGCTGGCCTTGGTGACGCTGGCCGGCATGCTGGCCGCACCCTGGGTTATCATGGTCACCGCGCCGGGATTCACCGATTCGCCGGATAAATTTATCCTGACCTCGTCCCTGCTGCGCATTACCTTCCCTTATATCCTGCTGATTTCGCTGGCGTCGCTGGTGGGCGCCATCCTCAATACCTGGAACCGTTTCTCGGTGCCGGCGTTTGCCCCGACGCTGCTTAACGTCAGCATGATCGGTTTTGCGCTGTTCGCCGCTCCGCACTTCCATCCGCCGGTGCTGGCCCTGGCCTGGGCGGTGGTGGTGGGCGGCGTGCTGCAGCTCGGCTATCAGCTGCCGCACCTGAAAAAAATCGGCATGCTGGTGATGCCGCGCATCCAGTTTAAGGATGCGGGGGTCTGGCGGGTGCTGCGCCTGATGGGGCCGGCGATCCTCGGGGTATCCGTTAGCCAGATTTCATTGATTATCAATACTATTTTCGCTTCCTTCCTGGTCTCCGGCTCGGTCTCCTGGATGTATTACGCCGATCGGCTGATGGAATTCCCATCCGGCGTGCTGGGCGTGGCGCTGGGAACCATTTTGCTGCCTTCGCTGGCGCGCAGTTTTTCCAGCGGCAACCATGACGAATATTCCCGCCTGATGGACTGGGGGCTGCGGCTGTGTTTTGTGCTGGCGCTGCCCAGCGCCGTGGCGCTCGGGATCCTGGCGAAAGCGCTTACCGTATCGTTGTTCCAGTACGGACGCTTCTCGGCTTTCGACGCCGCCATGACGCAACGGGCGCTGATGGCGTACGCGGTGGGGCTTATCGGCCTTATCATGGTGAAGGTACTGGCGCCGGGGTTTTATTCGCGCCAGGATATCAAGACGCCGGTCAAGGTGGCGATCGTGACGTTAATCATGACGCAGCTGATGAACCTGGTGTTTATCGGCCCGCTCAAGCATGCCGGGCTGTCGCTGTCCATCGGCCTGGCCGCCTGCCTGAACGCCGGTTTGCTGTACTGGCAATTGCGCAAGAAAGACATGTTCCAGCCCCAGCCGGGCTGGTTGCCGTTTTTGGTGCGCCTGATCATCGCGGTGGTGGTGATGGCGGCAGCGCTGCTGGGCATGCTGTGGGTGATGCCCGACTGGGCGCAGGGTACGATGCTGGCCAGGCTGCTGCGTCTGGCGCTGGTGGTGGCGGTGGGCGTGGTGGCGTATTTCGCCACCCTGGCGGCGCTGGGGTTTCGTATCAGGGATTTTGCCCGCTCGGTCAGCTGACTCCAGCTTGCGCTGAGATCCTGGGTGTTTAACGCTGTTCACAGGGGCGTGGCTCACATCCCTGTGAGCCACGCCAAGTACGCCGGCGGCGGCGTCGCGATTGCCGATGATGCCCGCCGCGCGGCGTGGGTTCGCCCGCGGCTACATCCGCTCGACGGTCTGGATGCCCAGCATCTCCAAGCCCTGCTTCAGGGTGCGTGACGTCAGCAGCGCCAGCTTCAGGCGGCTTTGCATAACGCCGCCATTATCGGCGTTCAGGATTGGGCAATGCTCGTAGAAACTGGAGAACAATCCGGCCAGATCGTAAAGATAGGTGCACATGACATGAGGCGTGCCGTCGCGGGCCAAGACGGTGATGGCTTCCTCGAACTGCAGCAGGCGCGCCGCCAGCAGCGTTTCCTCTTCTTGCTCCAGCCGGACCGGCGACGTCAGCTGGCTTTCATCCAGTCCGCTGCGTTTGAATACCGACGCCACCCGCGTATAGGCATATTGCATATAGGGCGCGGTGTTGCCCTCGAAGGCCAGCATATTGTCCCAGTCGAAGATATAGTCGGTCGTGCGGCTCTTGGACAAATCGGCGTATTTTACCGCGCCAATGCCCACCACCCGCGCCAGGGTTTCCAGCTCGTCCGGCGACATGGCCGGATTTTTCTCGGCAATCAGCCGGCGGGCGCGTTCCAGCGCTTCATCCAGTAAATCGGCAAGCTTAATGGTGCCGCCGGCGCGGGTCTTAAACGGTTTGCCGTCCTTGCCGAGCATCATGCCGAACATATGGTGTTCCAACGGAACCGACGGGGGCACATAACCGGCTTTGCGCACGATGGCCCAGGCCTGCATCAAATGCTGGTGCTGGCGGGAATCGATATAATACAGCACCCGGTCGGCCTTCAGCGTTTCGTAACGGTATTTGGCGCAGGCGATATCGGTGGTGGTATAGAGGTAGGCGCCGTCCTTCTTCTGGATGATGACCCCCATCGGCTCGCCTTCCTTGGTCCTGAACTCTTCCAGATAGACCACGGTGGCGCCGTCGCTTTCCACCGCCAGCCCCTTGGCTTTCAGGTCGGCGACAATGCCCGGCAGCATGTCGTTATACAGGCTCTCGCCCATGACGTCCTTGCGGGTAAGGGTCACGTTCAGGCGATCGTAGACCTGCTGGTTTTGCGCCATGGTGATATCCACCAGCTTGCGCCACATTTGCCGGCAGTATTCATCGCCGCCCTGCAGTTTGACCACGTAACCGCGGGCGCGCTCGGCGAAATCGGCGTCTTCGTCATAGGTTTTTTTCGCCGCGCGGTAAAATTCTTCCAGGCTGGATAACTGCATCTCCGGCTCGCCGCGCGACTGTATCCTTTCCAGATAGGCTATCAACATGCCGAACTGAGTACCCCAGTCGCCCACGTGATTGGCGCGGATCACCCTATGGCCGAGAAACTCCAGCGTGCGCACCGCCGCATCGCCGATAATGGTGGAACGCAGATGGCCGACATGCATTTCCTTGGCCACGTTCGGCGCGGAGTAATCCACCACGATGGTTTGGGGTTGCACGGGGGTAATATTAAGCCGCGGGGAATCCAGCGCGGCCTCGACCTGGCGCGCGAGCCATTCCCGGTCCAGGAAAATATTGATAAAGCCGGGGCCCGCGATGTCGATCTTCGCCGCAATGCCGCCAAGATCCAGCAGCGAAACCACCTTTTCCGCCAGCTGGCGCGGCGGCATGCCGAGGGCTTTGGCGACCGACATCACGCCGTTGGCCTGATAATCGCCGAACTGCGCCTTGGCGGACTGGCGCACCTGCGCTTCGCTTGCCGCGGGCGCGCCGGCCGCCGTCAACGCCTGACTGACTTTGTCTGAAAGAAGAGCCTGAATATTCACCGTATTACCTTTCTTACTAACGCTGGACGCGGGGGGAACGCCTCCCCGTGTTTCCGGCTACCTGATAAGCCGACCGCGCGCCGCGGCGGGGGGCTAACCGCCGGGCGCGTGTCGAAAAGTAAAAGAAACACCGCTTATACCATAAACGGCGCGTCGAGTCAGTATGACCGGCCTGGTCAGTGTCAAGTTAACGTGGGGCGGGGGCTGGATAGAAGGTCAGCAACAAGGCGATTCACCCCGCGGTGGGGCAAGCGGGGGCTAACGATTGCGTGATTTTCTGGATGCGCCTAACTGATTGCGATTCCGGGTGCGTAAATGTTGAAGTATTGAAAATACCGCAATAACAACAAGTATTATGCACAATGTTAATAACATCATAATTATATACTCAGAATAATACCGATCTCGAAAATAACGTAATTACCTGGCGTATACAATCCATCAAAAGCGCTTTAAGATAATACTGAGCATTTAAAGTTCATTGCTAATAAATGACATCAGCGGCGCTTACGCATGCCGTCAAGCGGGTAAGTTAATATAAAAAAGTGTTTTTGGTAAACATCATTAAAGAAACATTAAGTTATGTATCAAAATAAGATATTTCTTAGCCTGCGTTATTTTGGTGCGTTAATTTTAGTCCTACTTTAATTAAGGGAATGAGGATGCATTGGACCGCCGTGCCGCAATTAGCGGATCTTGTCACTGATTTGACCTATTTTGAACAGCGGCTGTCGGCGCTGGCCGCGCGCCTTCATCTGGAATTGGCCGACCATTATGTCGATCATATCGCGCTGCGTTGCCATGAGGACGCCACGGCGCAGCGCTGGTTCGACGGCTGGCGGCAGTGCGGCCAGTGCCTGAAAAAAAACGACGTCAATGGTCGCGCCATCGCGCTGCTGGCGCTGCCGTCGCCCCTCGCCGTCGGGCCACTGCGCATCGGCTGCGTGGAACTGCCCTGGCCGGGGCCGCGCCGTTATCCCCATGAAGGCTGGGAGCATATCGAAATTGTCCTGCCCGGACCGCCGGAAACGCTGGCGCGGCGGGCGCTGGCGCTGCTGGCCGATTCCGCCCTGGGGGCGCCCGACATCAGCCTGAAACACAGCGCGCCGGCGGGGGCGGGAGAACGGTTGCCCAATCCGACGCTGGCGGTCACCGATGGGCAGGTCACGATTAAGTTCCACCCCTACAGCCTGCGCGCCATCGTGAGCGATGAGGCGGACGGGCGCCGTTAGCCAAGCGCCTGCACCGCCCGTGCCATGCGTTCCACGGCCTGCACCAGCAGAGCGCGGGGGCAGCCGAAATTCAGCCGGACAAACCGGGGATCGCCAAAATCCGCGCCGGGGGAAAGACCGACGCCCGCCTGCTCGAAAAACCGCTGGGGATTGTCCACCCCAAGCCGGCCGGCATCGATCCAGGCCAGATAGGTGGCTTCCGGCGCCGCCATGCTTAACCCCGGCAGGGTATTGATGCGCGCGGCCAGCCAATCGCGGTTACCGCGCAGGTAGTCGAGCTGTTCCTCCAGCCAGGGTTGGCCGTCGCGCCAGGCGGCGGTGGCGGCGACATATGCCAGCACATCCACATTCGGCACAATGCCGCTGCGCTGGGCGATAAATTTCATACGCAGCCGCGCATTGGGGATAATGGCCAGCGAGGCGCCGAGGCCGGCGATATTAAACGACTTGGATGGCGACATCAGGGTGATGGAGCGCTGTTCGGCATCCTCGCCGAGCGATCCGAACGGGATATGCGCCACGCCCGGTTCCAACAGCAGATCGCAGTGAATCTCGTCGGAACACACCAGGAGATCGTGGCGCTGCGCAAACGCCAGGTGCTGCGCCAGCTCCTCGCGCCGGTAGACGGTGCCGCCCGGATTATGCGGATTGCATAACATCAGCAATTGCTCCGATCCATCCATCTCCGGTTCGATCGCCGCCAGATCCACCCGCCAGCGTTCCTCCGCCAGGACCATCGGCGCCAGGCGCTGTCCCCGTTCCGCGCCGCGCGCCGCCGCGCGGAACGGCGGATATATCGGCGCGGGAATCACCACGCTGCTATCCGCCTGCGTCAGCGCGCGTACCGCCAGGTTAAGGCCGCTTACCAATCCCGGCAAAAAAACCAACCATTCGGGTTTGACGCGCCATTGATAACGCGTGAGCATGCGCTCGACAAACAGCGCGGCAAGCTCCGCGGGAGGTGCGCCGTAACCAAATACGCCGTGCTCGACGCGCGCGTGCAATGCTTCGATAATACAAGGTGGCGAACGAAAGTCGGTGTCCGCTACCCACAGGGGGATCACGTCCCGATCGCGATACTTTTGCCATTTATAACTGTCGCTGTGACGTCGGTCGATACTTTCGTCAAAGTTGAATGCCATAGTTATTTCCTTGGGTGATAAATAAGAAATTATCGCGACTGCCATAGGCCCGTGTTTTAAATGCCTGTTATCCTGGGGCGTCTATAAGGAGTATACAATGCCTAAACTGGAAGTCTGCTGCTATAGCCTTGAGTGCGCAATAACGGCGGAGCAAGCGGGAGCGGACAGAATCGAGCTGTGCTCGGCCCCGAAAGAAGGGGGGCTGACGCCGTCGCACGGCACGCTCCGGCTGGCGAGGGAGCGGCTGGCGCTGCCCGTTCATCCCATGGTGAGGCCGCGGGGCGGGGATTTTTGCTACAGCGAAATTGAGTTTGACAGCATGCTTAACGATTTAGCGGCCATACGCGCCATGGGATTTCCCGGCGTGGTGGTCGGCGTGCTGGACGAGGAGGGGCATATCGATTTGCCGCGCATGCGGCGCATCATGGCGCAATGTACCGGCGTGGCGGTGACCTTTCACCGCGCTTTCGATATGTGTATCAACCCCTACCAGGCCCTGCAGCAGTTAACCGATCTCGGGGTGGCGCGCATCCTGACCTCCGGCCAGCAGCAGAGCGCCGAAACAGGTTTAGCATTATTAAGGGAACTGAACGCCCAAAGCCGTGGTCCAATCATTATGGCAGGCGCTGGCGTGCGATTGACCAATTTGCATAAGTTCCAGCAAATCGGCATCCGTGAACTGCACAGTTCCGCAAGACAGGTGGTTGCTTCCGGGATGCGTTACCGCAAAGCGGGTGTAAGCATGAGCGTCGACAATGAAACGGATGAATTTACCCGCTATTGCGTCGACGGCGATATGGTGGCGGCGATGAAGCATGCGCTGTCAACACCTTCATCCGCGCACCGGCCGGCCTGACCGCTGATTTTGCCGCGCACACGAACTAACCCACGTGATGCTTGCAAGTACCAAGCCCCGGACTCTTTCTTGGGGCTTTTTTTTATCCGCGGCGCGGCAACGTCAGGGCTTGCGGGCAATCACCACGGCGCGCAGCGGGGCGGGGTAGCCTTCGACCGTCAGCCTGGGGTCGTCGGGATGCAGGAAATCGGCCAGCGATTCGCTGGTCATCCAGGCGGTGCGCCGCTGTTCGTTGGTGGTGGTCAGCGACATATCCGCCAGCCGTACCTGTTCAAAGCCGCATTTTTCCAGCCATAACATCAGCGCGCCGGGGGAAGGAATAAAAAAGACGTTGCGCATCTGGGCGTAACGTTCCCCCGGCACCAGTACCTGCCTGTCGTCGCCTTCGACCACCAGGGTTTCCAATACCAGCTCGCCGCCGCTGACCAATTGGTTCTTAAGCTGCAGCAGATGATCCAGCGGCGAGCGCCGGTGGTACAGCACCCCCATGGAAAATACCGTGTCGAAGGCCGCCAGATCGGGTAATTGCTCGATCCCCAGCGGCAGCAGATGGGCGCGCTGATCCCCGCCCAGCAGTTTACGCACCGCCTCGAACTGGCAGAGGAACAGCTGCATCGGGTCAATGCCCACCGCCAGCTGCGCCCCCGCGCCGACCGCGCGCCACAGGTGATAACCGCTGCCGCAGCCCACATCCAGGATAACGCGTCCGGCCAGCGGGCTGATATGCGGCGCGACCCGTTCCCATTTCCAGTCCGAACGCCATTCGGTATCGATCTCGATATCGTAAAGGGAAAAGGGACCTTTACGCCAGGGCATCAACTGGCGCAATAAGGACTCGACGCCCTCTTTTTGCCCCGGGGGCAGCGGCGCTTCGCCCTGCGCCGTCACGCCGCGCAGCAGGTCCAGGCGCCGGGGCGTCAGCAGGGGCAGGCGCTCGACGGCGTTAAACCACTGGCGGAACTTGCCGTGCAGCGCGTCATGCTGCCAGGCGCTCAGCTGCGCGGGCAGGGTATTCAGCCAATGGCTCAGCGGGCCTTTGGCAATCAGCTGATAAAAATCACCAAAATCCGTCACGCCGCGTTCTCCGGTTTCACGGCGATCAAAGAACCGAAATTAAAGCACTGGAACCAGACCTCGGCATGGCCGAAACCGGCCTGGCGCAGCCTTTCCTTATGGGTTTCCACCGTGTCGGTGAGCATGACGTTTTCCAGCATGCTGCGCTTTTGACTGATTTCCAGTTCGCTGTAGCCGTTGGCCCGCTTAAAGTCATGATGCATGTTGAACAGCAGTTCGCCGATGCCCGCGTCGGTAAAACTTAACTTTTCGGACAGCACCACGGCGCCGCCGGGGTTAAGCCCGGCAAACACGTGGTCGAGCACCCGTTGGCGATCCGCCGGCTCAAGGAATTGCAGCGTGAAGTTCAGCACCACCAGCGACGCGTTGGTAATCGGCACGTCGCGGATATCGGCTTCGATAACCGTGACCGCCGTCGCGGCGCGAAACGACTCGATATGCCGGCGGCAGCGCTCCACCATGGCGGCGGAATTATCCACGGCGATAATACGGCAATCGTCGGCGGTGATGTTGCGGCGCATGGACAGGGTGGCGGCGCCCAGCGCGCAGCCGAGGTCATACACCTGCGACCCGGGGGTGGCGAATCGTCCGGCCAGCATGCCGATCATGGCAATAATGTTGGAGTAGCCGGGGACCGAGCGCTGGATCATATCCGGGAAAACCTCGGCTACCCGCTCGTCAAAGGTCCAGTCGCCCAATTTGGCAATGGGCGCGCAGAAAAGATTATCGTGGTTTGTCATCGGAATATCGGGGTTGTTCAGGGTAAGCCGTTATTCTAACAGATTAGCGGCACAAAGCATGTGTCTGCGCGCCCTATGCCGCCGGCGGTTTAACGCCAACTGAAAACCAGCTCCCAGGGCAGATACCAGAGGTTGAGCAACACCATCATGATAAGCGACGCATAAGTGGCGCTCATGCCGGTGCGGCGCCAGCTGAATTCCCGCTGGCGCAGGCCCAGAGAGTGCATGATTCTGCCTGCCATCAGCATCAGCCCGCACAGATGCAGGGTCCAGTTCGGCGTACCGTTCATTTCCATGATCACCAGCAGCACCAGACCGATGGGGATATATTCCACCGCATTGCCGTGCACGCGGATCGCCGTCTGCAGTTCATAAAATCCACCGTCGCCGTAGGCCACGCGATATAACGTTCGCAGTTTAACGACATCCAATGATAATTTAATCAATAACATGGCGCCGAAAACCACGTAAAGCGCACTCACCATCTCTAACTCCATTTCCCAGAAAACGAGCAGCGGGCAAATAATATCCCGCCCGTGCAGCGCTGTCGTTAAAATCCTGCTTAAAATAACGGTTTTGCCAAGGTTAAAACAACGCGTCCTGCTGCGGCCAGGGAGGGATCGGCCCGAGTCCGCCGATCCTGGCCGCCAGGGACGGCCACACTTGTTGGGCCAGGCGCGGCGCGTGGCCGATGTCCGGCGTATGGATAAACAGAAAAGGGGTGCGGCTTTGCGACCATAACGCCAGTTTATCCAGCCAGGGTTGAAACAGCCGCGCGCTGTCGTCGATATCGTCGTTGCCGATAAACCGCACCAGCGGCCGATCGCCGGTCAGCACGGCATGTACCGGCACCTTGGGCTTTTGCCGCCGCGCCGCCAGCATTGCGGGCGAGGTGCCGGCGCCCTGATGCACCGGGCGGCTGTCGAGGATCACCCGGCTGACGCCGCGCTGTTGCAATCCCCGGTTAAGGCGCCGTTCGTCGTCGCCCTTGGCGAAAAACAGCGGGTGGCGCACTTCCACGCCATAGCTGAACGCGCCGGACAAGGCATCGAGAAATGCCCACAGGTCGCCGAGTTGCGCCGGGCCGAAGGCGGCAGGCAACTGCAGCCAATACTGGCCGATGCGTCCGGCCAAGGGATCCAGTACCTGGTAAAATTGCGCCAGCGGCGCGCGGAAATCGCGCAAGCCGCCCTGGTGGCTGATAGCCGCGGGAAACTTGAAGCAAAAGCGAAAACCGTCGGTGGTCATGGCGTGCCAGTCATAAACCCGCGCCGGATCGGGCAGGGCATACAGCGTGGTATTACCCTCGACGCAGTTAAAATAACGGGCATACTCCGCCAGGCCGGTAATGCCGATGGCGTTCCACGCGCTATGTTGCCATTGCGGCAAGCCGATAAACATGAGGGTTAATCATCCTTAGCGTAAGCGGTTGATAAAATATCTTAGCATATTAATAATAACAGATGAATGCTATAGCTGCACGGTGCCCCGTATTTATGCTGCCCGCGCGCCGGGGACGGGCTAATACCGAGCGCAGCGAGGCTGCTATTTTTACCATGGCCGTTAATACAACACTACTGCATAATAAAAATAAACACGACATAATGGATTGTCCGATGAAAATTAAATCTCTTTTTTAAGAAATTTTAAATGCTTTGAATTATTGGAATTGCAACTTGAGGAGCGCCTCAATGTTATTATTGGCGATAACGCCACGGGTAAAACCCGTATTCCCTTCGCCATCGCGTTTGCCATGGGCACTTTTTTATCGGCATCAGAAAAGTCACCGGCGCCCTGGCAATACGTACGCTGCGACAGCAGGAAAACAGGAACGTCCGGACGGGGAACCCGTTGCATGACCAACTGCCGTTTAACGTGGCGCCCAGCCATACCCGGCAAGAACATGTTGTCGCTGGGTTTACGGATTATAGAGAAAAATCGAATTTATGGATAATCCTGTCCCGGCCTATTTATTAACCACGGAGAGAAAAAAAGATGATAATGCGACCGCGTAATACCGCGTGTTCACCGCTGGGAAAAGGGAATATATCCCCTATGGCCAAGCCATCGGCAATTACTGTAGCTATTGCGAGCGCCGCAGCTACGCCTGCGGTATTGATGTGCCACATCTCCGGCACAAAAAAAGCCAATATATAAAAAGGCTACATTTAGAGTCCATTTTTTGCTGGCCTGTAAAAATCGCAACGCGGTAACAGGCGTCAATGTCGTAAGCGGCCAGTTTTCCTCACCGTCAGCAATACATTCCCTATTTTCGCCTATCAGGGGGATGGCCGGGCCATCCCCCTGATAGCCTGAAAGATAAACGCTGGAGCGGGCACCGGGCCGTCCGGGCGCCAGCCTGCGCCGGTGTACCGGCGCGGTATCCCCGCACAGGCTAGAAGGCGGCCAGAACGTCGTCGGTGGAGCGCACCCGGCTAATGCGCGGGAAAATGTTTTGCATGCTGCCGTCGTGCTGCTCCTGGTTATGGGCGCTGCAGGCATCCTCCACCAGCACCAGCTCGTAGCCCATTTCCCAGGCATTGCGCGCGGTGGATTCCACGCCGATATTAGTGGCGATGCCCCCCAGCACCACGGTGCCGATGCCGCGCCGGCGCAGCTGCAAATCCAAATCCGTGCCGTAGAATGCGCCCCACTGGCGTTTTTGGATGCGGATATCGCTGTCCTGCACGCCCAACTGTTCGGGGAATTCCCACCAGTCTTCCGGCAGGCTTCTTGCCCCCGTGGGCGCATCCACCGTTTGTTTCGGCGCATCGCCAAAATCCGGCGACCAGCCGACACGCACCAGGAACACCGGCGCGCCGGCGGCGCGAAAGCGCGCGGCCAGGGAGGCGGCTTTCGCCACCACCTGTTCACCGCTGTATGGACCGCCGGCAAACGGCAGGATCCCTTGCTGCAGATCAATCAGTACCAGCGCGGTGCGCGCGGGGTCGAGTTTAAGCATAAAATATCTCCGGTTGATAACAATACCCTCGATCCAGGCCGCAGCCTGTTCATATCGCCACCGCAAGAGGGTATGTTATCCGGGTGGGGGGATGACAGCGCCCAAGGGTGAATTTTTGTTAATAAATATGTTAATGAATAATTATTTAGCCAGCCGGGGCGCGCAGGGTGCTGACGGGCTTATCCTGCGGGTGAATTTCCTTTATAATGGCCGCCTTTCGAACGCCGGCAAAATACCGATGCATCGCCGCCACTTTCGTCATTAATGAATAACAGCCCTGGCCCGCTTTACCGAGCGGGACGGCACGGGCTGAAAATCAAGGATATCGTTATGCGTACTGTATATTGCGGACAGATCAATTTGTCCCATGTAGGCCAGGAAGTGACATTGTGCGGCTGGGTTAACCGCCGCCGGGACCTCGGCGGTCTGATTTTTATCGACATGCGGGATCGCGAGGGGCTGGCGCAGGTTTTTTTCGACCCCGATCGCCAGGAGGCGTTCAGCCGCGCGGCCGAATTGCGCAACGAATTTTGCATCCAGCTGACCGGCATCGTACGGGCGCGTCCCGACAGCCAGATTAATAAAGAGATGGCCACCGGCGCGGTGGAAGTGCTGGCGACGCAGCTTACCATCATCAACCGCTCCGAACCCCTGCCTCTCGATTCAAATCAAACCAATACCGAAGAGCAGCGGCTGAAATATCGCTACCTGGACCTGCGCCGTCCGGAAATGGCGCAGCGCCTGAAGGCGCGCGCGCGTATCACCAGCGTCGTGCGGCGTTTTATGGACGGCGAGGGCTTCCTGGATATCGAAACCCCGATGCTGACCAAGGCCACGCCGGAAGGCGCGCGCGACTACCTGGTGCCCAGCCGGGTGCACAAAGGCAAGTTTTATGCGCTGCCGCAGTCGCCGCAGCTGTTCAAGCAGTTATTGATGATGTCCGGTTTTGATCGCTATTACCAAATCGTGAAATGCTTTCGCGATGAAGATTTGCGCGCCGACCGCCAGCCCGAATTTACCCAGATCGATGTGGAAACCTCCTTCATGAGCGCCGGACAGGTGCGCGAGGTCATGGAGCGTCTGGTGTGCACCCTGTGGCAGGAAATCAAAGGCGTCGATCTGGGCGCGTTCCCGGTGATGACCTATGCCGAGGCGATGCGCCGCTTTGGGTCCGATAAACCCGATCTGCGCAACCCCATGGAAATCGTCGACGTCGCCGACCTGGTGAAAGACCTTGAGTTCAAGGTATTCTCCGGCCCCGCCAACGACAGCAAAGGCCGGGTGGCGGCGCTGCGCGTTCCCGGCGGCGGCCAGCTGAGCCGCAAGCAGATCGACGAATACGGCAAGTTTATTGAAATCTACGGCGCCCGCGGCCTGGCCTACATCAAGGTCAATAAGCGCGACCAGGGTCTCGACGGAATACAGAGCCCGGTGGCCAAATTCCTCGACGCCGCCGTGCTTGAATCCCTCCTCGCCCGCACCGGCGCGCAGGACGGCGATATCCTGTTCTTCGGCGCGGATCGTTATAAAATCACCACCGACGCGCTGGGCGCGCTGCGCCTGAAGCTGGGCCGCGACCTGCAACTGACCGACGAGACGCGCTGGGCGCCGCTGTGGGTGATCGATTTCCCAATGTTCGAAGAAGACGACGAGGGCGGCCTGGCGGCCATGCACCATCCCTTTACCGCGCCGCTGGCCATGGATCCCGACGCGCTTGCGGCCGCGCCGCTGGACGCCGTCGCCAACGCCTACGACATGGTGTTGAACGGCTATGAGGTCGGCGGCGGCTCGGTGCGTATCCATCGCAGCGAAATGCAGCAGACGGTGTTCGGCATTCTCGGCATCACCGAGCATGAACAGCGGGAAAAATTCGGTTTCCTGCTCGATGCGCTGAAATACGGCACGCCGCCCCATGCCGGCCTGGCCTTCGGCCTTGATCGCCTGGTGATGCTGCTGACCGGCACCGACAATATCCGTGACGTTATCGCTTTTCCCAAGACCACCGCGGCCGCCGATCCGATGACCGACGCGCCGAGCTTCGGCAACCCCGCCGCCCTGGCGGAATTGTCTATTGCCGTCATTGGCAAGGGCAAGGAAGCGGCGGAACGCGGGCAGCAATAATGGTCTGGAAACGCCCGGTATCGGTGCTGATCGTTATTTACGCCGGCGACAGCGGCCGGGTATTGATGTTGCAGCGGCGGGATGACCCGCAGTTCTGGCAGTCGGTGACCGGCAGCCTTGAGGACGGTGAATCGCCGGCCGCCGCCGCCAGGCGCGAGGTCAGGGAAGAGACCGGCATCGATATCGACGCCGAGCATCTTGAACTGCGGGACTGCGAGCGTTGTATCGAATTTGAAATTTTCAGTCATTTGCGCCACCGATATGCGCCGGGAGTGACGCGCAATACAGAATATTGGTTCAGTTTAACGTTACCCTCTGAACGGGTACCCGCAATCAGCGAACATCTGGCTTACCGCTGGCTGCCGGCCGCCGAGGCGGCCTTACTGACCAAATCCTGGAGCAATCGGCAGGCGATTGAAGAATTTGTTATTTATCCGGCCTGAGAAGGCTTATTTCGGAGAGAGTTATGGCAGGTCATAGTAAGTGGGCCAACACCAAGCATCGTAAAGCGGCTCAGGACAGTAAACGTGGCAAGATTTTTACCAAAATCATTCGCGAGCTGGTGACCGCCGCGCGCCTGGGCGGCGGCGACGTGGGATCCAACCCGCGCCTGCGCGCCGCGGTGGATAAGGCGCTGGCGAATAATATGACGCGCGACACGCTTAACCGCGCCATCGCGCGCGGCGTCGGCGGCGACGACGATACGCAAATGGAAACCATTGTGTACGAAGGTTACGGTCCCGGCGGTACGGCGGTCATGGTGGAGTGCCTGAGCGACAACCGTAATCGCACCGTGGCCGAGGTCCGCCACGCGTTTACCAAGACCGGCGGCAATCTGGGCACCGACGGGTCGGTCTCCTACCTGTTCACCAAAAAAGGCGTGATTTCCTATGCCCCGGGCCTGACGGAAGATCAGGTGATGGACGCGGCGCTGGAAGCCGGCGCGGAAGATGTGGTGACCTACGACGACGGCGCTATCGATGTCTACACCACGCCGGAAGATTTCGGCCGGGTCAAGGACGCCCTGGAGGCCGCCGGATTACACGCCGATTCTTCCGAGGTGGGGTTAATCCCTTCCACCAAGGCCGATTTGGACGAGGAAACCGCGCCCAAGCTGCTCAGGCTGATTGACCTGCTGGAAGACTCCGACGACGTCCAGGAAGTCTACCATAACGGCGAAATCTCCGACGAGGTGGCGGCAACGCTGTGACGGACTTCCGGTGTGACGGCAGCCTGGGCGGTGCCCGGATATGACGATTATCCTCGGTATCGACCCGGGTTCCCGCATCACCGGTTACGGCATTTTACGCCAGCAGGGACGGGTGCTCACCTATCTTGGCAGCGGGTGTATCCGCACCAAGGTGGATGACCTGCCCACCCGGCTAAAGCTCATTTATGCCGGCGTCAGCGAAATCATCACCCAGTTCCAGCCGGATTTTTTCGCCATCGAACAGGTGTTTATGGCGAAAAACGCCGACTCGGCGCTCAAGCTCGGCCAGGCGCGCGGCGTCGCCATCGTGGCGGCGATGAACCATGAGCTGCCGGTGTTTGAATACGCCGCGCGCCAGGTGAAACAAACGGTGGTCGGCACCGGCTCGGCGGACAAAAGCCAGGTACAGCATATGGTGCGCGTATTGCTCAAATTATCCGCCAGCCCCCAGGCGGATGCCGCCGACGCCCTGGCGATTGCCATTACTCACTGCCATGTCAACCAGAACGCGCTGCGCTTAGGCAACAGCCGCCTTAATCTTTCCCGGGGCCGCCTGGGGTAAAGCCGCCCCCGGCCCGAACCGGCTGGATATTCATCCAGCCTTTATTATGTTATAAACATGCCATCGCCATATGACAAATAAGCCCTGAAAGGAAGGTTACTGTGATCGGACGTCTTAGAGGCATCATCCTGGAAAAACAACCACCGCTGGTGCTGCTTGAGATCCACGGCGTGGGTTATGAAATCCATATGCCCATGACCTGTTTTTATGCGCTGCCCGAAACCGGCGTGGAAGCGATCATTTATACGCATTTTATCGTGCGGGAAGATGCCCAACTGCTGTTTGGCTTCACCAACAAACAGGAACGCGCGTTGTTTCGCGAGCTGATCAAAGTGAACGGCGTCGGCCCCAAGCTGGCGCTGGCCATCCTTTCCGGCATGTCGGCCCAGCAGTTCGTCAACACCGTTGAACGGCAGGAAATCAACGCGCTGGTCAAATTACCCGGCGTCGGCACCAAAACCGCCGAACGGCTGGTGGTGGAAATGAAAGATCGCTTTAAGGGCATGAACGGCGAACTGTTTGCCCTGGGCGGCGGCAGCGATATGCCGCTTACCGCGCCGGCCAGCGGCAAGCCGGATACCGATCCGGAAGCGGAAGCGGTTGCGGCATTGGTTTCCCTGGGTTATAAGCCTCAGGAGGCCAGCCGCATGGTCAGTAAAGTGGCCCGGCCGGATGCCGATTGCGAATCGATGATCCGCGACGCCCTGCGCGCCGCGCTGTGAGGTAGAGGATGATTGAAGCAGACCGTTTGATTTCCGCCGGCGTGGTGATAGAAGAAGAGATTATCGACCGGGCCATCCGGCCGAAAACCCTGGAAGATTATATCGGGCAGCCCCACGTGCGCGAGCAGATGGAAATCTTTATCCAGGCGGCCAAAATGCGCGGCGACGCGCTCGATCATCTGCTGATTTTCGGCCCGCCGGGGCTGGGGAAGACCACCCTGGCGCATATCGTCGCCAACGAGATGGGCGTTAACCTGCGCACTACCTCCGGCCCGGTACTGGAAAAACCGGGCGACCTGGCGGCCATGCTCACCAATCTTGAGCCGCATGATGTCCTGTTTATCGATGAGATTCATCGCCTGTCGCCGGTGGTGGAAGAGGTACTCTACCCGGCGATGGAAGATTACCAGCTGGATATCATGATAGGCGACGGGCCTGCCGCCCGATCGATTAAAATCGAGCTGCCGCCCTTTACCCTGGTGGGCGCCACCACCCGCGCCGGTTCCCTCACATCCCCGCTGCGCGATCGCTTCGGCATTGTCCAGCGTCTGGAATTTTACCAGGTGGCGGATTTGCAGCATATCGTCAAACGCAGCGCCCAATGCCTGGAGCTTAGCATCACGGAGGCCGGGTCCCATGAAATTGCCAAACGCGCCCGCGGCACGCCCCGTATCGCCAATCGCCTGCTGCGGCGGGTAAGGGATTTTGCCGAGGTTCGCGCCGAGGGCAATATTACCGATGATGTGGCGGTCAACGCCCTGAATTTGCTCAATGTCGATACCGAAGGTTTCGATTTTATGGACCGTAAGCTGCTGCTGGCGATTATTGATAAGTTTATCGGCGGCCCGGTGGGGCTGGATAACCTGGCGGCGGCTATCGGCGAGGAGCGGGAAACCATCGAGGATGTGATCGAGCCGTTTTTGATCCAGCAGGGGTTTATCCAGCGCACGCCGCGGGGGAGAATTGCGACGGCGTTTGCGTATAAGCATTTTGGCATAGTGCGCGGGGAGCTTTAGAGAGGCATTAATCGTCGACGGTACAGGCGGCGTTGCTTTGCTTGTTGTGTGGGTCGGCGCCTTTTGAACGCTGAGTAAGTTTCGCTTCCGGTGTGGGGCACATGTTTTTAATGACGGCTGGGTGAGTTTCTCTTGCCGTGTGGGGCACATGCTTTTTCGACAGTGAGGAAAGTTTCGCTTGCCACAGGTCGCGGTGTTATATATTGCCCCGTGCGGGCAATCGACGATGGGCCGGCAGTCGCCCCGGCCCCCTCGACCCCCGGGCTTCCGGCAGGTCGCGCGCCGCTGCGCGGTGCCTTCCGTCCCGGTTCACGCCCTTTGGACCACAAGGCACGCGCTCCCGGCGCGGGCCTTAGCTCTCGCCGCATCCCTGCGGCTCGTCCGGTCGTGCACCGTGCCGTCAGCGCGCTTGATGCCGGTCTAAGGTCAAAAGCACGTTCAAGGTCAGAAGCAAAATCAATATCAACGACTAAGCAACGGCTTAATAAGCAATTTTATGCTGCGTGCTGACTTCTGCTCTCAGTCCTATAACCGGCTGCTTTATAAGGAGAATGACGCATATCGCATGGAATCGGCTATGGGCGTGAGCACGCAAAATGAAAGCAGACGCACCCAATTCACGGACTCAAACGGAAATATGATGGCTAACCAGGGTACCGTTTACCCAGCGATGGATCATGAGCGCGGGCGGGTCGTTAGCCGGTGGGACGGTTTTCGCGCCAAACCACATAGGATTTGCGGGACAAATGGGTCCGCAGATATAGGCGGGTATTCCCGCCAGTGTACCCGCGACAGGTCGATGAACATGACCTGTCGCTATCGCGACGGGGCGTCGCGGTTGTCTTCGCAAAAACTCACCCAATGCCACCGACCCGTGGCACATGATTTGATCCATAGGCGGGATGCCGCTCGCAAATACATGATGGTGCAAAAACAACATTGACGTTGCCGGCCCCTCAGATAATAGCGTTTTTTCCAACCAGGGAAGATGTTCATCCACGCTTCCCGCTGACGTTCCCTTAGCCGTTGAGTCAAGGCCGATAAGGCGAACACCCTCGATATCCGCCACAAAATGCAGTGCGCCAGCGGCATCGTCGGCCCAGCAAGCACAGCCGAAAATGGCCCGCATCGAGGTGCGGTTATCGGAATTACCCGGCAGGATAAATGCAGGATAGGCCCGATTACCCAGACGGGCGGCAATCGCGGTGTAGCCGTCGATCCAGTCATCATCAACCAGGTCGCCAGTGAGGACCAAACCGTCGGGTTTGATCAAGTCCAGCCATGCAAGGGCGCGGTCAAGCCGGGACAGGTTATCATTGTCCTGGGCCGCATGAATGTCTGTTACCTGGGCGATAATCACGTGTATCTCCTATCGTTAAGCAACATCCATGGACAACGCTCAGTTTACCGTATGGGTTGTTTGATTGCCGCCGCCGCTGGCACCTATTTGCTATTAATCAGCCGTTGGTTGGCGCTACACCCTCTGCCGACTCAACAAGCTCAACCCAAACAATACCGACGCGCACAACACCACCGATGGCCCCGCCGGCGTGTCATACCACGCCGATAGCGTCAATCCGCCGGTCACCGCAATCATGCCGGCCACTACCGCCAGTAACGCCATCTGTTCCGGCGTGCGGGAAAAACGGCGCGCGGCGGCGGCCGGGATAATCAACAGCGAGGTGATGATCAGCGCGCCGACAAACTTCATCGCCAGGCCGATAGTCAGGGCGGTGACCAGCATCAGTAAGAGTTTTACCCGCGGCAGGGAAATCCCATCCACATGGGCCAGTTCCGGACTGATGGTCACCGACAGCAGCGCCCGCCACTGCCAGGCCAGGAGTATCAGCACTACCGCCACGCCGGCGGCAATCAGTAAAATATCCGACAGGGTCACCGACAGCAGATCGCCGAACAGATAGGCCATCAGGTCCACTCGTACATTCGACATCAGGCTTACCACCACCAGCCCCAGTGACAGGGCGCTGTGGGCCATGATGCCCAGCACAGTGTCGATGGCCAGCTGAGGATAACGCTCAAGCCATACCAGTATCAGCGCCAGCACCAGCGTCACGGCGATGACGGCGTAGAAAGGATTGATATTCAGCAGCAGGCCGAAGGCGACGCCAAGCAGCGACGCATGGGCCAGCGTGTCGCCAAAATAGGACATCTTGCGCCAGACGACAAACGACCCCAGGGGACCGGCCGCCATGGCCAGCAATACGCCGGCCAGCCAGCCGGGCAGCAGCAGTTCAATCATAACGGGCCGTCCTCACGCCGGCGCACTACCTGGCCCTGCAGATCGTGGGCATGATTATGGTGATGCCGGTAAACGGCCAGCTGTTCGACGCCGTGATAACCGAACATGGCGATAAATTCCGGATGGGCGGAGACCGTTTCCGGCGAGCCGGAGCAGCAAATATGCTGGTTCAGGCATAAGACCTCGTCGGTCTTCGCCATGACCAGATGCAAATCATGGGAGACCATCAGCACTCCGCAGCCAAACCTGTGGCGAATTTGGTCGATCAAATCGTATAACGCCACCTGGCCGCTCACGTCCACGCCCTGGGTCGGTTCATCCAACACCAGCAACTGCGGTTTATTGAGCAGCGCGCGCGCCAGCAGCACCCGCTGCATTTCCCCGCCGGATAATTTCTGCATCGGCTGTTCCAGCAAATGAGCGGCCTGGACCTGCGCCAGCGCGGGTAGCACATCGTCTTTGCCGACCCCGGGCCGCAGGCGCATAAAGCGGCCGACCGTCAGCGGCAGCGTGACGTCAAGATGGATTTTTTGCGGCACATAGCCGATGCGCAGCCGGGCCGTACGCGACAAGGCGCCCGCCGTGGGCGCGATCAGGCCGAGCACTACCCGCACCAGCGTGGATTTCCCGGCGCCGTTCGGACCCATTAAGGTCAGGATACGGCCGGCGCGCAGCGTTAAAGAGATGTGACTCAAGACGTATTTTTGCCCGAAGGAGACGGAAATACCGTCAAGCGTTACCAGATTGGTCATGTGAATTACAGTTGCGAAACAGCCAAAATGTTATAATATCACACCCCCAACCGTTGCCGAAGAGAATTATCGCTATGAATTCCCGCAGTAAAAAATTCCCACGCCTGCTGCTGGCCGGCGTATTGACGCTTGCCGCGACCAGTGCCCCGGCCTGGGCTAATATCGTCGCCTCCATCAGGCCGCTGGGATTTATAGCCTCCGCCATCGGCGACGGCGTGATGCCGACCGATGTCCTGTTGCCCGATGGCGCGTCGCCTCATGACTATGCGCTGCGGCCCTCCGACATCAAACGTATCCAGAACGCCTCCCTGCTGGTCTGGGTCGGTCCGGAACTGGAAGCCTTTATGAGTAAGCCGGCGGCGGCCTTGCCGGCGGACAAAAACCTGTTGCTGTCCACGCTGCCGTCTGTCCGCCCGCTGCTGATAAAAGGTGCGGAGCACGACGACCCGGCGGATTCGGCCCACGCGGACGACCACCATCACGGCGAATATAATATGCATCTGTGGATGTCGCCGGAGATTGCCAAACAGGCCGCTTTCGCCATCCACGACCAATTATTGCGGCTGATGCCCGAAAAAAAATCACAATTGGACGCGAATCTGCTGTTTTTCACCGCGGCATTGACAAAAAATGACAAAAATATCGCTACAATGCTAGCGCCGGTAAGCGGAGAAGGGTATTTCGTGTTTCACGATGCCTATGGCTATTTCGAACAACACTATGGCCTGACCCCTTTGGGGTATTTCACCGTTAATCCCGAAATCCAACCGGGCGCCCAGGCATTACACCATATTCGAACACAGTTGGTTGAGCAAAAGGCCGTGTGCATATTTGCTGAGCCACAATTCAGGCCAGCCGTTATCAACGCTGTGGCCCAGGGAACGAGCGTGCGTATCGGCACCCTCGACCCGCTGGGGACTGGTATCGCATTGGGCAAGGCAAGCTACATTGACTTCCTGCTGCAATTGACGAACCAGTACGTGAGCTGCCTGGAGAAGAACTCATGAGGATAGTAATAAGTGCAGCAGATACTTCGCTCTATCACGCTGGCGTATAATAATCTGCCCCGACCCCACCGCGTCATGCTGGGGTCGCTCACCGTGGTTACCCTGGCCGTGGCGGTATGGCGGCCATACGTCTATTCCCCTGTTATGGAACCCACCGTCAGCCGGCCCGCGCCGGTGGTCGACGCGCCGGCCCGCACTCTGGCCCCCGAGGCCAGCGAGCCTATCGATCAATCCGCCGCCGATAACGACGACGACGTGCCGCCGGAAGATGAACTGGACGAGAAGGTGACGGATGAAACGGGCGTCCATGAATATGTGGTGTCCACCGGCGATACCCTGGGCAGTATTTTGACGCAGTATGGCATCGATATGTCCGATATCGGCCAACTGGCCCAGCAGTTTCCCGATCTGCGTAATCTGAAGATCGGCCAGCAAATTTCCTGGACCCTGAACGACGCCGGTGAACTGCAGCGCCTGACCTGGGAAATGTCGCGCCGGGAAACCCGCACCTATGACCGTATTGACGGCGGTTTTAAACAAAGCGTGGCCAATCTGGCCGGCGAGTGGAAAAATATAGCGCTGACAGGCCAGCTCAACGGCAGCTTTGTCAACAGCGCCCGCGCCTCGGGATTGTCAAACGCCGAAGTCAGCGCGGTCATTAAGGCTATGCAGTGGCAGCTCGATTTTCGCAAGCTGCAAAAAGGGGATAAGTTCGCCGTGCTGACCTCCCGGGAAATGCTCGACGGGCGCAGTGAGCAAAGCGAACTGGTGGCCGTGCGCATCAACACCGGCGGCAAGGATTATTATTCCTTCCGCGCCGAGGACGGTAAATTTTACAACAACGACGGCGCCGGCCTGGCGCGCGGGTTTATGCGTTTTCCCACCATGAAGCAGTTCCGCGTATCCTCTAACTTCAATCCCCGGCGCCTGAATCCCGTCACCGGGCATATCGCTCCGCACCGCGGCGTGGATTTCGCCATGCCGGTGGGCACGCCGGTGCTGGCGGTGGGCGACGGCGAAGTGGTGGTCAGCAAAAACGGCGACGGCGCCGGCAATTACGTGGCCATACGGCACGGGCGCCAATATACCACCCGCTATATGCATTTAAAGAAATTGCTGGTGAAGCCGGGCCAGAAGGTGAAACGTGGCGATCGCATTGCGCTCTCCGGCAATACCGGGCGTTCCACCGGGCCGCATCTGCATTATGAAATCTGGGTCAACCAGCAGGCGGTCAATCCGCTGACCGCCAAGCTGCCGGTTACCGAAGGCCTGAGCGGCAAAGAGCGCCTGGACTATCTGGCGCAGGTCAGGCAAGCCATGCCGCAGCTTCAATTCGACTGATATGTTATCTTAACGGCAGCCGATAGATGATCGGCTGCCGTTTTATGTTTATGATTACCGCTACATTATGCCAAGAAGGGACATAGAGCCCGCCTCATCAATCGACAGCACGGGTTTTCGACCGTCAGGGCGATTGAAAGCAAAGAGAGTTGCATGGAAAACGATAACAAGATCACCGCCGTTGAATTCATTCCGCAATTTAAAACCGAGTTCTATCACCCGCGCTACTGGGGCGTCTGGTGCGGTATCGGCTTAATCGCCGGCGCGACCTTTATCCCGCCGCGTTTACGCGATCCGGTATTGGGCGGCATCGGCCGGATGGTGGGTAAACTCGCCAAAGGCGCGCGCCATCGCGCCCGGGCCAATTTACTGTACTGCATGCCCGAGCTGAGCGAACCGGCGCGGGAAAAAATCATTGACGATATGTTCGCCACGGTACCGCAATCCACGGTGCTGATGGCCGAGCTGGCTTGCCGCAATCCCGACAGGTTGTCAAGCCGGGTTCATTGGCACCACGAGGAGATCATTGCGCAGGCTACGGCGCAGCAGCGCAATATTATTTTCCTGGTGCCGCACGGCTGGGCGGTGGATGTGCCGGCCATGCTGATGTCGGCGCGCGGGCAGAAGGTCGCCGGTATGTTCCATAACCAGCGCAACGAACTGGTGGACTATATGTGGAATCGGGTGCGGCGCCGTTTCGGCGGGCGGCTGCATGCGCGCAACGACGGGGTTAAGCCTTTTGTCAGCTCGGTGCGGCAGGGGTGGTGGGGGTATTACCTGCCGGACCAGGATCATGGGCCTGAGCATAGCGAGTTCGTGGATTTTTTCGCCACTTATAAAGCGACGCTGCCGGCAATCGGCCGTTTGATGAAAATCTGTCGGGCGGCGGTAATCCCGCTATTTCCGGTGTACAACAGTAAGACCAGCCAGCTGGATATTTATGTTCGTCCGCCAATGGACGATATTGCCGGCCAGGACGATCGCTATATTGCCCGGCGGATGAACGAGGAAGTGGAAAACCTGGTGGGGCCGAATCCGGAGCAATATACCTGGATCCTTAAACTACTGAAAACGCGCAAGCCCGGCGATAAAGATCCCTATAAGCGTTAATTGCCCAGAACAGGCAAGAAAAAAGACCCCATAGGCACGTTCTCCCTTAAACACGACTGCTGTAAGCGCGGTGTTGACGGGCCTACCGCACCATGGGGCGCTCGGTCGGGCGGGAATACCACGCCCGATTCGACCCCATCGGCACGCTCTCTCTTAACCCGTCTGCGTTGAGTTCGGGGTTGGCGGGCCTACCGCACCATGGGGCGCTCGGTCGGGCGGGAATACCACGCCCGATTCGACCCCATCGGCACGCTCTCCCTTAACCCGTCCGCGTCGAGCTCGGGGTTGGCGGGCCTACCGCACCATGGGGCGCTCGGTCGGGCGGGAATACCACGCCCGATTCGACCCCATCGGCACGCTCTCCCTTAACCCGTCCGCGTTGAGCTCGGGGTTGGCGGGCATAGCATGCCAAGGGGCGGCTGGTATTACTCCACCAGCAGGATGCGGCTGGTATTGGTGGTGCCCACCATGCTCATCACATCACCCTGGGTGATGATGACCAGATCGCCCGACATCAGGAAGCCTTTATCCCGCAGCAGGTTGGCGGCATGGGTGGCCGCGGCCACGCCGTCGCCGTCGCTGTCAAAATATACCGGCGTGACGCCGCGATAGAGCGCGGTAAGATTGAGCGTATGCTCGTGCCGGGACAGGGCAAAAATAGGCAGGCCTGAGCTGATGCGCGACATCATCAGGGGCGTGCGGCCGGATTCGGTCATGGTGATAATGGCGCTGACCCCCTTGAGATGATTGGCCGCGTACATGCTGGACATGGCAATCGCTTCTTCAATATTATCAAACTGCACGTCCAGGCGATGTTTGGACACATTGATACTGGGGATTTTTTCGGCGCCCAGGCACACCCGCGCCATGGCCGCCACCGTTTCCGCCGGATACTGCCCGGCCGCGGTTTCGGCGGAGAGCATTACCGCATCGGTGCCGTCCAGCACCGCGTTGGCCACGTCCATCACTTCGGCGCGGGTCGGCATCGGGTTGGTGATCATCGATTCCATCATCTGGGTGGCGGTAATCACCGCGCGATTGAGCTTGCGGGCGCGCCGGATCAATTTTTTCTGGATGCCGACCAGTTCCGGATCGCCGATTTCCACCCCCAGATCACCGCGTGCCACCATCACCACGTCGGAGGCGAGGATAATATCATCCATGGCCTCGTCGCTTGCCACCGCCTCGGCGCGCTCTACCTTGGAGACGATCTTGGCATTGCAGCCGGCGTCGCGGGCCAGGCGGCGCGCATAGTTCAAATCCTCGCCGGTGCGCGGGAAGGAGACCGCCAGGTAATCCACGCCGATTTTAGCGGCGGTGATGATGTCGGCCTTGTCTTTTTCGGTCAGTGCCGGCGCCGAGAGGCCGCCGCCCATTTTATTGATGCCCTTGTTATTGGACAACGGACCGCCGACGGTCACCTCGGTAAAGACCTTCATGCCCTGGACTTCACGCACCTTTAGCTGTACGCGGCCATCGTCGAGCAGCAGGACATCGCCGGGCACCACGTCACCGGGCAGGCCTTTATAATCGATGCCTACGCTTTCCCGATCGCCTTCGCCGATGCCCAAGTTGGCATCAAGGAGAAACTTATCGCCCACGCTCAGGAACACCTTGCCTTCCCTGAACGTCGATACGCGAATCTTAGGCCCCTGCAAATCGCCGAGTATGGCCACGTGTCGTCCCAGCTTGGCGGCGATTTCACGTACTTTGTTGGCCCGATTGAAATGATCTTCCGCCGTACCGTGGGAAAAATTAAGGCGAACCACATTGGCGCCGGCGGCAATAATTTTTTCCAGATTATTGTCGCGGTCAGTGGCTGGCCCCAGGGTGGTTACAATCTTGGTTCTTCTGAGCCGTCTGGACATGGATAACTCCGTTGACTTGGGCATTATTGGTGTAGCGAAAACATCGAAACCGGCGGTACTATCAGGCAGCGGTTGGATATCGCCGCCCGTTGCCGCCAGTCCGGCTGTGTTGAGACGTTCCCCATCTTTGAACCGGCCCGGTGTAGCCTGGGCTGCCATGAGGGGTTATTGTTCATATCTTACGATATTAATCAAATTTATACGCTGCTGAATCGGCTTTATCAAAGCGCGATTCCCGTAAAGCTTCCTTGACCCGCTTCAAGTTATCCCTGAATTTCGCACCCCGGCGCAAGGTAAACCCGGTGGCCAGGACATCTATCAGGGTTAATTGGGCAATACGCGATATCATGGGCATAAAGACATCGGTATCCTCCGGCACATCAAGGGCCAGGGTTAGCGTGGCTTCATGGGCCAGGGGCGAGTATTCGGAGGTGATGGCGATAACGGTAGCGTCATTCTCCCGCGCCAGCCGCGCCAGGTCCACCAGCATTTTTGTCCGGCCGGTATGGGATATCAGCACCACGACATCGCCTTCGCTGGAATTCATGCAGCTCATGCGCTGCATGACGATATCCTCGGAATACACGATGGGAATATTAAAGCGGAAAAATTTATTCATGGCGTCATGGGCGACCGCCGCGGACGCGCCCAGGCCAAAGAAGGAAATCTTTTTCGCCTGGGTCAGCAAATCCACCGCCCGGTTGACGGCGCTGATGTCCAGACGGGTTTTGACCTGTTCCAGGCTGGCCATGGTGGATTCAAAAATTTTTACAGTATAGGAATCGACCCCGTCGTTCTCATCGACATTACGGTTTACATAAGGTGTACCATTAGCCAGACTCTGGGCGAGATGTAATTTAAAATCAGGATAGCCTTTGGTATCCAGGCGGCGGCAAAAACGATTGACGGTAGGCTCGCTGACGTCGGCCATCCTGGCCAGTATGGCAATGCTGGAATGGATGGCGGTCTGGGGCGAGGCCAGGATCACGTCCGCCACTTTACGCTCGGATTTACTCAGCAATTCCATATGGCTGTTAATTTTTTCCAGCATGTTCATAAGTTAATAGCTCATGGGTTTAACCGATTTCACACAAAGGAGAAATCATTACCGATTTGATGAAATATACTACGACGCGCGGTGCAAAGGCAGTTAATCTGACCGGCACGGCAGGTTTTTTGCCAGACTATGAGCTGTGTCTAACTTTCAGAAGTGTAATGTATTGACAAAACTGTTAATAAATTACATTTTCATGGCGGATATGGTGTGATTAATGGTGAAAAAAAGCGTTTACACGCGGTTTTTTTGGCATTCTTTTGGCCGGCATCAAAATAAAACCATTTAAAATGTAATAAAATTACAAACATCCTGTACGAGGAGAGGAACATGGCGGTAACATCCATAGCCCAGGCATGCGATCTGGTGATTTTCGGCACCAAAGGCGATCTGGCACGGCGCAAACTGCTGCCCTCGCTATATCAGCTGGAGAAAGCCGGCTCCATTCATCCGGAGACGCGCATTATCGGCGTTGGCCGTGCTGACTGGGACGTGAAAGCCTATACCAAGGTGGTACGCGAAGCGTTGGAAACCTTCATGAAGGAAACCATCGACGAGAAGCTCTGGAAAACGCTCAGCGGCCGCCTGGATTTCTGTAACCTTGACGTTAACGAGACCAAGCACTTCAACCGGCTGGGTGAAAAACTCGACCAGCAGGCCCGGGTGACCATTAACTATTTTGCCATGCCGCCCAATACCTTTGGCGCCATCTGCCAGGGCCTGGGCCAGGCCGGCCTGAATAAAGAGCCGAGCCGGGTGGTGATGGAAAAACCGCTGGGTACCGATCTGGCCTCTTCGCGCGTGATTAACGATCAGGTGGCGGAATATTTCAAAGAGTGCCAGGTTTACCGCATCGACCATTATCTCGGTAAAGAAACGGTGCTCAACCTGCTGGCGCTGCGGTTTGCCAATTCCCTGTTCGCCAGCAATTGGGACAACCGGACTATCGACCATGTCCAGATCACCGTGGCGGAAGAAGTGGGCATCGAGGGTCGCTGGGGCTATTTCGATAAAGCCGGCCAGATGCGCGACATGATCCAAAGCCATCTGCTGCAGATCCTGACCATGATCGCCATGTCGCCGCCATCCGATCTGACCACCGATCGCATCCGCGACGAAAAAGTGAAGGTATTGCGTTCCCTGCGGCCTATCGATCACACCAATGTGCGCGATACCACGGTGCGCGGCCAGTATACCGCAGGGTTTGTACAGGGCAAGAAAGTGCCGGGCTACCTGGAGGAGGAGGGCGCCAACAAGGCCAGCCATACCGAGACCTTTGTGTCTATCCGGGTGGATATCGACAACTGGCGCTGGGCGGGCGTGCCGTTCTATTTGCGCACCGGCAAGCGTTTGCCGACCAAATGTTCCGAAGTGGTGGTGTATTTCAAGAACCCGGCGCTGAATCTGTTCCGCGACTCCTACCAGGAATTGCCGCAGAACAAGCTGACCATCCGCCTGCAACCGGACGAGGGCATGGATATCCAAATCCTCAATAAGGTGCCGGGGCTGGATCATAAGCATCGCCTGCAAACCACCAAGCTGGATTTGAGTTTCAGTGAAACCTTTAACCAGGAACATCTGGCGGATGCCTACGAACGGCTGCTGCTGGAAACCATGCGCGGCATCCAGGCGCTGTTTGTGCGCCGCGACGAAGTGGAAGAGGCCTGGACCTGGGTGGATTCCATTATGGAAGCCTGGGCGTCCGACAATGACGCGCCCAAGCCTTACCAGGCGGGCACCTGGGGGCCGGTGGCCTCGGTGGCCATGATTACCCGGGACGGCCGTTCCTGGAACGAGTTTGAATAACACCGCATTCCCCACCGGTGCCGGGTTGATCCCGCGCCGGTAATTTTTAGCCCGGTGTTTTGGCGTGCCACGCCTTAAACACGCGGTGATGATGTTCATACGGAGACAGCAAGTCATGAAGCATTGGAAAACAAGCGCGGAAACTATCCTGACCTCAGGCCCGGTAGTACCCGTTATCGTTATCAATAAGCTGGAACACGCGGTTCCTTTAGCCAAAGCGCTGGTCGCCGGCGGCGTGCGCGTACTGGAAGTCACGTTGCGCACCCCCTGCGCGATGGACGCCATCCGCGCCATCGCCAAAGAAGTTCCCGAGGCCATCGTTGGCGCGGGCACCGTGACCAATGTGGAGCAGTTGGCGGAAGTGACCGCTGCCGGCGCGCAGTTCGCCATCAGCCCTGGCCTGACCGAACCCTTGCTGAAAGCGGCCGTCGCGGGCACCATTCCGCTGATCCCGGGTATCGCCACTGTTTCCGAACTGATGCTCGGTATGGATTACGGCCTGCGCGAGTTCAAATTTTTCCCGGCCGAGGCCAACGGCGGCGTTAAGGCGTTGCAAGCGATTGCCGGTCCGTTCTCGCAGGTGCGTTTCTGCCCCACCGGCGGCATTTCACCGAAGAACTACCGTGATTACCTGGCGCTGAAAAGCGTGCTGTGTATCGGCGGTTCCTGGCTGGTGCCTAACGATGCGCTGGAAGCGGGCGATTATGCGCGCATCACCGAACTGGCTAAAGAAGCGGTGGCCGGCGCCAAGCTTTAAGCCGGCGCGCATCCGCTCCCGCCATTCAGGCAGGTAATAAGGGCTCCTTCGCAAGAGGAGCTTTTTTTTGGTTCAGGCCTGGCGCATCAGCCGCTGACCTTGACCGCCGCGGCACAGGCTTTGGCATCCTTTACCGCCTCTTCCACCGTCTGCGCCATGGCCAGGGCCACGCCAAGACGGCGCTTGCCGCCGATTTCCGGCTTGCCGAACAGCCTGATCTGCGTTTGCGCTTTCAGCGCCTGCTCCAGGCCGCTGAAACGCACGTCGCTGCTGGTCAGCTCCGGCAGGATAACCGCCGACGCCGCCGGGCCGTACTGGCGGATCGCGCCGACGGGCAGGCCGAGGAAGGCGCGCACATGCAGGGCGAATTCGGACAGATCCTGGGAGATAAGGGTCACCATGCCGGTATCATGCGGACGCGGCGACACTTCGCTGAATATCACCTCGTCGCCGCGCACAAACAGCTCAACGCCGAACAATCCGCGGCCGCCCAGGGCGGTCACGACCTGTTGTGCGATATCCCGCGCCCGTTGCAACGCCACCGCGCTCATGTGCTGCGGCTGCCAGGATTCCCGGTAATCGCCGTCCTCCTGGCGATGACCGATGGGATCGCAGAAATGGATACCATCGACGGCGCTGACGGTAAGCAGGGTAATTTCAAAATCAAAGGGGACCAGGCCCTCGACAATCACCTTGCCGCCGCCGGCGCGGCCGCCCTGCTGCGCATAGTCCCAGGCCGCGTCCAGGCCGGCGGCGTCGCGCACCAGGCTCTGGCCTTTACCCGACGAACTCATCACCGGTTTGATAATCAAAGGATAGCCGATGGCCGATACCGCCTGGTCCAGCCCGGCGCGGTCGGCGGCAAAACGGTAGGCGGAAGTGGGCAGGTCCAGCGTTTCCGCCGCCAGGCGGCGGATGCCCTCGCGGTTCATGGTCAGGCGCGTGGCCTGCGCGCAGGGCACCACATGATGGCCCTCATGTTCAAGGGCTACCAGCATGTCGGTGGCGATGGCTTCGATTTCCGGCACGATAAAATCGGGCCGTTCCAGTTCAATCACCGCCCTGAGCGCATCGCCGTCCAGCATATTGATGACGTGCGCGCGATGGGCGACATGCATCGCCGGGGCGTTCGCATAACGATCGACGGCAATCACCTCGACGCCAAGCCGTTGACACTCAATCGCCACCTCTTTGCCCAGTTCACCGCTGCCCAGCAGCATGACCCGCGTGGCGCCGGGACGTAACGCCGTGCCTATGATTAACATCCGCTTTCCCCTGACCTGATAAAAATTGCGCGCAGTATAAACGAAAACGATTGCGCGTGCAGCAGCGCCGGTACGAAGAGGGGAGTGCAGGACGTGGGAATCGGCCTGGACGCCGCCAAAAACGCCCGGCTTTTGTTATAGTTCGTATAATTCCCGTTCTCAACGTAATTTTAACCGGCTATTATCATTCAATACCTTGAGAACGGATAATCAGAACAAGTGGAGGTTTTATGCATAAAACGGGAATCGGCCTGTTAGGCGTCATCGTCATCGGCATGTTGCTGCCGTCACTCGCGGCCGCGGAAGATCAAACACCGCAGGCGGCTGGGCAGGCCGCCGCCTCGCAAACGTCCACGGAAGGCGCGTCCACCACTCAGCAGCCCGCCGGACAAACGCAGAATACGCAACCGGGCACCGCCGCCCCGGCGCCGGCGAATAACGCCGCTCCGGCACAGACACCGCCGGCTAATGACGCCGCGCCGGCCCCGGCAACGCCGCCGGCCGCCGCCCCGGTTAAAAAACAGCCGGAGGAGCCCCCGGCCGCCGATAAACCGGCGCCGGCTAAAAAGGCCCCGGCGGAGAAGGCCAAGGCGGAAGCCGCGCCGGCCGCCGCCGATAATAAAACGCCGACGGCGAAGGAACCGGCCAAAAAAAGCCAGCCCGGGAAGACGTATAAGGTTGCGGCCTGTCCCGATCTCAACGCCCCCCAGGTGGCGGAGCTGATTAAACAGGACTACACCCAGAATCGCTTTCCCCACACCGACGACGATAAAAAGGCCCTGGGCGGCGATACCATTGTCGCCCAGGTCAACCCCGAGGATATCACCGGCAACGGCGACAACTGGCAGGCGCCGCTGAAAATTCGCGGGCAAACCGCCGATCGCGCCTATGCTGTGAACCTTGATTGTGAAAAAGGTGAAATAAGTTATTCCCTCCAGCAATAACACTCCCTGCCGGACGCGCGGCGTGAAATGCGCGTCCGGACATCGGCGGCCACGCTATCTTTGCAAACCCTTTTAACAACTTGACACAATATCCGCTAGGTTAGGACATGTGGCGCCGGGCACCGTCCGGCATACACCACCTAAAGGGGAACGGCAATGAATCAGTGGCTGCAGAAAATCCAGACCCTGGTCCAGCAAAAGGGCGGGCCGGGGGATCAGGGCGGCAACCTGGCGGGCCTGCTGGCGCCCGGAGCGCTTGGCGGGCTGGCCGGCCTGCTGGTGGCCAATAAATCGTCACGCAAGATGATGGGCGCGGTGGGCAAGAACGCCCTATTTATCGGCGGCGGCGCCGCGATAGGCGCGGTGCTGTGGGACCAATATAAAAAACGCGTGCGCGAAACCCATCAGCACGATGCGCAGTTTACCCAGCCTCCCACGCCCATTGACCGTCGCACGCAGCGGCTGGTGACGGCCCTGGTCTTTGCCGCCAAGGCCGACGGCCACATCGACGACCATGAGCAACGGGCCATTCGGGACAACCTGCAGCAGTTGGGACTGGGCGAGGATGTGGAGCATCTGGTCCAGGACGCCATCGCCCAGCCGCTGGACCCGGCGCGCCTGGCGCAGGATATTCACAGCGAGGACGAGGCCCTGGAGATCTATTACCTCAGCTGCGCGGTGGTCGACGTCGATCATTTTATGGAAAGAAGCTATATGGATGCGCTGGCGCTGGCGCTGAAAATTCCTGATGACGTAAAAACCGGCCTCGAACAACAGCTTAAAGCCCAGATAACCGCCGTCCCGCCACGCTGACCCCCCGTTGCCGGCGCAGGCGATAAAATCGGCTGCGCTTGGCAACCCGGCATATTCGTGCCACTCTGTTTCTTATGAGAAATAAGGAAGGGTGCGTATGAGATTTCCCCCAATAGCTGAAAAAAGACCGCATAACCTGACCGTGCATGGTGAGACACGCGTCGATGATTATTACTGGCTGCGCGACGACAAACGTGAAGACCCGGCCGTGCTGGACTACCTGGCCCAAGAGAATACCTATGGCCAAGCCATGATGGAGGGCCATGAGGAGTTGCGCCACCGCTTATTTACCGAAATGGTGGAGCGCATACCGCCGCAGGATCGCTCGGTACCCTACGTCCGGCGCGGTTATCGTTACCAGAGCCGCTATGAGCAAGGCAATGAGTACGCCATCTATACCCGCCAGCGCGCCGATCTGCCCGAAACGGCCGAATGGGAGATCCTGCTTGACGGCAACAAGCGCGCGGCGCAAAGCGAGTTCTATACCATGGGGTCGCTTGAGATCAGTCCGGATAACGCCATCATGGCGGCGGCGGAGGATTTTCTGTCACGGCGCCTGTACGGTATTCGTTTCAAGAACCTGGCCCGCGATTCGTGGTATCCGGAAGTGCTCGAGGATGCCTCGTCGGGTTTTGAATGGACCAGCGATTCACAGATCCTCTACTACGTGCGCAAGCATAAAAAAACGCTGCTGCCCTACCAGGTCTACCGTCACCGGGTCGGCACCTCGCCGGCGCAGGATGAGCTGGTGTATGAGGAAAAAGACGACACATTTTATGTCAGCGTGCATAAAACCACGTCGGAACGTTATATTATTATTGCGCTGGGCAGCACTACATCGGGCGAGATCCTGCTGCTGGACGCCGACGATCCCCAGGCCAGCCCGCAGGTATTCCTGACCCGCCGCCATGACCATGAGTATTCGCTGGATCACTTCCAGGGCCATTTTTACGTCCGCTCCAACCGCGAAGGCAAGAATTTTGCCCTTTACCGCTGCGAAACGGGAGATGAGAAATTGTGGCAAACGGTGATCCCGGCCAGGGACGATGTGGTATTGGAAAACTTTACCTTATTCAGCGATTGGCTGGTGGTGGAGGAACGTCACCAGGGCCTGACCAGCTTGCGGCAGATGCATTGGCAGACCGGGGAGGAGAAGGGCATCGCCTTTGACGACCCCACCTATGTTACCTGGCTGGCCTACAATCCCGATCCGCACAGCGCGTGGCTGCGCTATGGTTATTCCTCCATGACCACGCCGACCACGCTGTTTGAGCTGAATATGGATACCGGGGAGCGCAGGCTGCTGAAACAGTCGCAGGTGAAAAATTTCGACGCCGAGCACTACCGCAGCGAGCGGCTATGGGTTCCCGCCCGCGACGGCGTCGAGGTGCCGGTGTCGCTGGTCTATCGCAAGGATCTGTTCCAGCGCGGGCAAAATCCGCTGCTGGTCTACGGCTATGGTTCCTACGGCAGCAGCATGGATCCCGATTTCAGCGCCAGCCGGCTGAGCCTGCTTGACCGCGGATTCGTCTTCGCCCTGGCGCATATCCGCGGCGGCGGTGAATTAGGCCAGCAGTGGTATGAAGACGGCAAGCTCTTCAACAAGCTCAACACCTTTAACGACTTTATCGACGTCAGCCGGCATCTGCTGGCTAACGGCTATGGGGACGAAAAACAAGCCTTTGCCATGGGCGGCAGCGCCGGTGGCCTGCTGATGGGCGCGGTGATCAATATGGCGCCGGATCTGTTTAAAGGCGTGGTGGCCCAGGTGCCCTTCGTGGATGTCGTGACCACCATGCTTGATGACAGCATACCGCTGACCACCGGAGAATATGACGAGTGGGGCAATCCGCAGGAAAAAGAATACTACGACTATATCAAGCGCTACAGTCCGTATGATCGGGTCAGCGCCCAGCCTTACCCGCATCTGCTGGTCACCACCGGTTTACATGACTCCCAGGTGCAGTATTGGGAGCCGGCCAAATGGGTGGCGAAACTCCGGGCGGTGAAGACCAACGACAATCTGCTGCTGCTGTGTACCGACATGGACTCCGGCCACGGCGGCAAATCCGGGCGTTTCAAAGGCTACGAAGGTATTGCCATGGAGTATACCTTTATCCTGTCCCTGACGGACAAGGCGCCGCCGGCGGCATAAAACGGCGGCGAAAGCCTCTCAGGCGGCGCATTTCATTTATTGATGCGCTGCGTCTGAGGACTGCTTCAGGTAATGGTTAATGCTGTAACGCATATCCGCCGACAGGTCCTTGAGGTTGTTGAGCATCCATTTCAAATAGCCGGGGTCCTCGCGCGCGATCCGTTCCATCGGCTGGCCCCGGTATTTGCCGAATTTTAACGTCGTAAGCAGGGTGGTTTCATTGCTTAAGGCCGCCATTTGCTCGGCGCTCCAGCCGGAATCCCCGATGATTTTCACCAGCAGGGCCGCGGTGACGTAACAATCATACAGGGCGCGATGGGGATAGAGACCCTCCGGCACGGCGACCTCGAGACCCAGCGCATAGCGCAGGTACTGGTTGCTGTATTTCAAACCCGGATAGAGCTTGCGCGCAAGCTTGACCGTGCAGATCCATTGACCATGCATTTCCGGCAACATGCGCTGGTCGAATGCGGCGTTATGCGCCACGTAATACGGGCTGCCGTGATAGCGGCCAATCACCTTGGCGATACGCGGCTTATCCTCGACCATGGCTTCGGTGATATGGTGGATGGCCATGGCCTCGTAGCCGATGGGCCGGTCGGGGTTGACCAGATCGCTCATGGCATTGCATAACCGGCCGTCAACAACGTCCACCGAGGCGACTTCCACGACGCCGCCGTCCAGTCCGCAGGTTTCGGTATCGATAACACGAAAAGACATGACGTTACCTGTCCAAGGCTAAATAAAAAAGCCATTATGCCCTGAATAGCGCCGACAAAAAACCCGCATCAGATGCGGGTTTAATATGGGTTAGCCTTACACGATATCAGGCTGGGTCTTTCTGTTACGCTTGTCGGCGCGTTTTTCTTCCGGCGATTTCAGCGGTTTCTTTTTGGTGTCTTTCTTACGATCCATTCCCTTACTCATATTTACCTCTCTGTAAAAGAACCGGAAATGTAGAAATGATTAACTGCCTGTTGGCACTGATAATCAAGTCATTTTGTGCTATTTTGCCGCACGGCGGACAGCGCCGCGCGGGCCGGCAAGCCATGCAGCGCGGGCGTGGCGCGCGGCGCCTGCTTGCCTTCCGGCCGTTGGTTCAGGTACGTGCCGGGGCATTGCCAGTCCAGTATAGGCCATTGGCGAATTATTTTCGTGGCTCATATGGCAAACGGGAAAAATTCAGCGACGCCTGGCGATAAAAGGCCACCCGTTCGCGAAAATAAGCGCGCAAAGGCTCCGGCTGTTCCCGTTCCACATGCTCGGCGACCACCGGCATATTGTACCGCTCCTTGAACGCCACGCCGGACGCGGCCAGATCGACATTGATCTTGTCCATCGCCTCGCTGCCCAGTGTGGCCAGATTATATTGCATACCGCCTCCTGCCGCTTGTAAGGTCAATGCTGCTAAAAATAAGGTACTGCGCGGCAAAACGCAAGGGTCGGCGGGACAGCGATACAAATAATAATCGTTTGTATTAACAGCCGACGCAATAATATGGCTATCATTGTCCGAAATAATGGCCTGGCGTATTCATAATACAAATAAGAATACCTATCACTACCATTAATAAATAATGATTTTATAGAAAAAATCTCATTATAAAAATAAATAACCTTATGAATTTAATACATAAAAAATATTAAATTACTCATTGGTTAAATTATAGTGTAATTTTTGTTAGCATTTGGGCATAATGTTTATATTCGTATTGGCGTAATCATCATAAGGAAGCCTGCCCATGCTAAAACAAGAAATGGCAATAAAGCTTAACGAGCAACTCAATCTGGAATTTTTTTCCGCCAATCTTTATCTGCAAATGAGCGCCTGGTGCAGTGATAAGGGCTACGAAGGCGCATCGGCCTTTCTCAAGACCCAATCTCTGGAAGAGATGGACCATATGCGCCGCCTGTTCGACTATCTCAACGATACCGGCACCATGCCGGTGCTGGGCGCAATCGAGGCGCCGCCAACCGGTTTTACCTCATTGGCCGAGCTGTTTAAGCGCACCTATGAACATGAGCAGATGATCACGGTGAAAATCAACGAACTGGTCCATGCGGCGATGATCTCCCAGGACTATTCGACGTTTAACTTCCTGCAGTGGTACGTCTCCGAACAGCACGAAGAAGAAAAATTGTTTAAATCCATCCTCGACAAGCTGGCGCTGGTGGATACCAATAACAGCGGACTGTTCTTTATCGATCAGGATTTGAAAAAAATGAACGGTGGCGACAATACGGCCGCGCCGATGTAAATCCCCGCGCGGACAGTGGTTTGCTCGACTTCAGCCCCGGCTGCCGTTATCATCAGTTTGCGTCCAGGCAAACCGGTAGCAGCGCCGGGTTTTTTGTTTCCCAAGAATAAACGAATAACCGGCAATGCTCCCGCGGTGGACCGCCAAGCGTCGGTTTAACCGACAGGATACCCGTTCAGTCTTAGGAAACGACATCGATGTCAAGCCAACCTTTTACCGCGCCCCTGTTGACGCTGTTAGTCACTGCCCTGACTTTGTTGGGATCGCAACAGGCCCAGGCGCATGCGCACCTGAAAACGCAATATCCGGCGGCCAACGCCACCATGACCGCCGCGCCGCAGGCGTTAACGCTCACCTTCAGCGAGGGCATCGAGCCTGGCTTCAGCGGCCTGACGCTAACCGGCCCCGGCAACACCGTCATCCCCACCGGCGCCATCAAGGTCGACCCCGCCAACCCTAAGCAGGTCATCGTGCCCATTGAAAAGCCCCTGGCCGCCGGCGAGTATCAAGTGCAATGGCATGTGGTATCGGTGGACAGTCATAAAACCCAAGGCAATTATCAATTCAGCGTTAAATAGATGCTAAGCCTGGCGGAGTGCTATTCCGCCTGCCGCTATCTCCATATCGCGGCGGTGATGCAGGCGTTCGGTACCGCCCTGTTTTGCGAGTACCTGGCGCCGCCCGCACTGCGCGCCGGCCTGCGCGCATCCCTGGGCGCGCCCTTGCGCGTTCTGGCCTGGGTCGCCCTGGCGTCGGCGGTTGTCCTGCTGGGGTTGCAAGCCGGGCAAATGGGGGACGGCTGGACGCAAACCCTTTCCCCCGCCATCTGGGCGGCGGTGCTCGGCACTGCCTTCGGCACTGTCTGGCTGTGGCATATGGCTATCGCGCTGGCGGCGGTGTTGGCCGCGGGCCATGGGCCGATGACCGCCATCAGGCAGCGGGCATTGCTCGCCGCCATGGCCGGCCTGCTGGCAAGCCTGGCGCTGGTGGGCCACACGGCGATGAGCGAGGGACTGCGCGGCGTCATGCAGCGGCTCAATCAAATGGCGCATCTGTTTTCCGCCGCCTGGTGGCTGGGCGGGCTGCTGCCGCTGCTGTTTTGTCTGCCGCTGCTACGCGAGACGGCGCGTCCGGACGCGCTGCGCGCGCTGATTCGTTTTTCGCGCAGCGGACATGCTGCGGTGGCGCTGGTCATTTTCACCGGTATCGTCAATACCGCGCTGGTTCTGGGCCATTGGCCGCTCGATGGGTCGGCGCCGTACCAGCGGCTGCTGCTGATAAAAATAGCCGTGGTGGCGGTGATGGTGATCCTGGCGGTAACCAATCGTTATGCCGTGGTTCCCGCCATGGCGCGCCACCATCCCGCGGCTATTCGTATCTTGACCTTGCTGACGCTTGCGGAGATGATTCTTGGTAATCTGGTACTGATTTTGGTGAGTATTTTCGCCACGCTTGAACCCTGATCACATCCTGGCGCCGCCCAGGCGTCAGGTCCAATAGTAGGATAAAACATGAAAACCCGGAGTATCGCGTTATTGCTGTTAGCCTTTACCGCCCAGGCGGTCAGCGCGGCGCAAATTATCACCGTCAGCAAGTTTCAGTTCGGCAAGCAATGGGCCTTTACCAAAGAAGAGGTGCAATTGCTCTGCCGCCCGGACGGCTCGCTGTTTGCGCTGAATATGAGCACCCTGATGCAGTATCCCCTCAATGAACCGGCCACCCGTGCCATGGCCAGCGGCCAGGTCAACGCGACGCCCATTGACGCCATCCTGCTGGACGACCCTGCTAATCCGGGGCACAAGATGAGCATCGCGCCGTTTGTCGAGCGCGCCGGCCAATTGTGCAACGCACCGGGCTGAGATGCCGGGATAGGACCCACTTGCCGGCTGCGGGGCAGGGATATGTATAGTGAGCTTATAGTTTAATATGTTAATAATTATAAGTGTGCTTGATATCACAAAGTTATCATTTGGTGAAACAATAGCGCCGGTAATGCGAGGCCGGCGATGGAAAAATCCCTGTGCGTCTCTATACTCATCAAGTGTAAGGCTAAACAGCTTACATTAATGCCAACTTTTAGCGCACGGCTCTCTCCCAAGAGCCATTTCCCTAGACCGAATATAGGAATCGTATTCGGTCTTTTTTTATAAGGGTAGGGTAATCAACTACTTATCTAATAAATCAGTCACTTAAGCCCATCCTGTTCTACCGTATTCTACCCACTATGACGCGCTGTAGACACTTTGTAGTCATTCAAACCGGCTAATGGGTTGAGATGGATCGCGTCTTCCAGATGGTCGGGGGTCGTGGCCATTCCGTTTTAAGCGTGGCAACACGCCTCGATATCACCACACACAGTCTTTATGCGTGGATAAAGAAGTACGGCCCAGATTCTTAGGTAAATCAAGACCAGTCTGATGCTCAAGTTGAGATCTGACGGCTCCAGAAAGAACTGAAACGGGTTACTGATGAACGAGATATATTAAAAAAAGCCGCGGCGTACTTCGCAAAGCTGTCCGACTGAGGTACGTCTTTATTCGTGACAACAGTCGTGACTTTCCGGTTCGTTTGCTCTGCCGCGTTCTGGATGTTCATCCGAGTGGTTTTTATGCTTGGCTTCAGCAACCACATTCACGGCGATACCACACAGACCAGAAGCTGACCGGGCTGATTAAGCAGTTTTGGCTTGAATCTGGATGTGTATATGGCTATCGCAAGATCCACCTAGATCTGCGCGATACGGGTGAGCGGTGTGGTGCAAACCGGGTCTGGCGTTTGATGCACGGCGCTGGAATAAAAGCTCAGGTCGGTTATCGCAGTCCAAGATCGTACAAGGGCGAAGCAAGCATTGTGACGCCTAAAAGACTCCAGCGGCAATTTAATCCGATGGCACCGAATGAGCGCTGGGTGACAGATATTACGTATATCAGGACGCATGAAGGCTGGTTGTATCTTGCAGTGATCGTCGATCTGTTCTCCCGCAAAATCATTGGCTGGTCGATGCAATCCCGAATGACGAAAGATATCGTTCTGAATGCTTTGCTGATGGCACTGTGGCGCCGTAGTCCACGAAAACAGGTACTGGTACATTCTGACCAAGGCAGTCAGTATACAAGCCATGAGTGGCAGTCATTCCTGAAGTCACATGGTCTGGAAGGCAGCATGAGCCGACGCGGCAACTGCCACGACAATGCAGTTGCAGAAAGTTTTTTCCAGCTTTTAAAGCGTGAGCGGATAAAGAAAAAGATCTATGGAACGCGGGAAGAAGCCCGCAGCGATATTTTTGATTACATCGAAATGTTTTATAACAGTGGCGTCGGCATGGTTCAAGCGATCAAATGTCGCCGAATGAATATGAACAGCAGTATCATCAACGGCTCGGAAGTGTCTAGATTACCCGTAGCGATTCAGAAATCCAGCATATCGCGGCCTCAGCCAAGCCAAGCGCAGCCTGTGTCTTACGCCGATAAAGAGATAAGTCCGAACGTTAAAGACTTGAAAGAACCGCTGGCAACAAAACGCAGAAAATCCACCAAATCACCGAACGCGCCGACTCGCAAGCATTCGCAATCATTAATCGACGAAGATATTGCGCAAATTGCTTTCAACTATACAAACTCAAAAGGTGAATATAGTTTTCGTGAAGTGGATGTTAAAAAATTTGATGGCTATTACTTGGAAGGTTATTGTCACAAAGCTCGACGTTTTCGAACCTTCATCATCGATTCGATTGAAGATGATGTGATCATTAGAAGTACTGGTGAAGCGATGAGTACTGACGAATGGGCGGAAAGGATGACGTTGGCAGTCGCGTGAATCTTATGGAATGGCTACCAGCTATTTTCAGGTATAAAAATCCCTGATAGATTGTGTAGCCATTTTGTAGGCACTTAATTATTTAGTTATGTCAAGTCATGATTTTTAAGTACTTTATTGGATAATAATAGTATTCGGTAATTTGTTAGCGGAGAAGACTTACCTTTGCAGCGTTTCTTTAATCCGCACTATATTATTAGCCATAACACCAGTGAAACTACTCAGCATAGTTATCAATATTTTCTTCCAGCAATTCGTTCATATAATTAGACAGCAAACGTAAAGCAAAGGTAGTTTCCTCTATATTGGCCTGATCCATAGCAGCAAAAAGAGTCAGCTTCACCAGATAAAGTGATTCATTTAATTCAATGCCGTTCATCAATAGAAATACGGATGTCGCCTGGAACGCAGTTCTTTTATTAGCATCATTAAACGCATGCGCTTTAGCGATGCCGATCAAATACATGGCGGCCAATTTAAAGACGTCATCGCAATTTTCATAATAATGTAAAGTCTCGACGCGGTTTAACGCCCCGGCAAGTTTATTGATATCCGGTTGGCCTGATTGCGGCAGCGTCAAAAATTGGATTTCAATCACTTGTTCTTGCGTCAGAAAATCAAAATCCATTATTTATCACCCAGAATCTTTATGGTATTAGCATGCCGGGTTCTTGTGGTCTCAAGCGCATCCTTAAACGATAATTTTCTACTATGCATCACTCCAACTGACGTAGATGAAATAGCTATGTCTTTGCCTCGGTCAGAGGTAGCATCATTAGCAGAAGGTTTAACAGCTTTTTGCGCTGCCTGCTTGACGGATAATTCTCCGCCATCGCGTAAATAGGCCAGCCAGTAGGGAAGGTTTTGCTGAAATTCTTCATAGGATATTGATTTCATGGGCACCTCCTTTATCGTATAGCGCAATGATAGCATATAGCCTATCAAGTGAAAATGCGGCTATGGGAGTAGGGTACTGGAACATAATTTCTTATCATTATTAATCACATATTTATCAATAAGATAAGACGAGTATGCGTTGCCGTAGCCCTTACTGAGGGGACATGACCGCCTGGTACCCAAGGTTAAGCCTAAGCTGTGCTAACCAACTGAGCGAAAGATATTGACGTGCCATCAAGGCCTACCAATTTCACTGTTGGTAACCGCGATATTTGACCGCCTAGTTGCTGATTTGCCGTTGAGTGTAGGCAAGGCGGCCACCGTCATGATTTACGGTAGCCATTTTGTAGACACTTCTTGATATAATCTATTTAACTTATTGTATTTATTGTATTTTCATCAACGTGAATAGTATTCGCTCTTTTTTTATGTCATTGATTTATATGAATAAGATTTGAACATCCGAAGTTGCCCGACATTTGTCCGAAAACTGATATCCGGTCTAAACTGATCCTACCCAGATTTGACGGACACGCTGTTAAGTGGGGTAAACTCATTGACGGAGGTGATCCATGACGAAATCGACAGCTGTTAAAAATAAGCCACGTAATTAATACACACCCGAATTTCGCAAGCAAGCGTTGCCACTGGCCGATACCGTCGGCACAGTGCCAATGGTTGGCTAAGCCCGGAACAATAGGAACGAAAGATTCTCGCTTAGGGCTGTGTCCGTTATTGCTGGGTAGGATCACTGTTGCCCTACGCTGAAAACAGCTTCACGTAATCCGGGTGGGTCACCTGCGGCATTCTGCCGGCCCGTCACTCGCTGATGGAAGAACACCGCAAACGGAACCTGCCTGGGTGTCAAAAAATAGCCGGACCCGACGGCCCGGCCGACAAGATTAGCCTGCAAAAACAACCCGCTAATAATGCAAAAAGAGAAACATGTGTGAGGCTGTATAATGACAGAGCGTGACTCAATGGTTCCATAACGGTTCCCTATATTGCCAAATCAGTATGATGGGCACGGCAGTCAGCATCGTCAGGTCAATGTCGAACGGCAAGGCGAGTTCGTCATCCGCTTACCTATGAATCATCACGTACAGAGCATGTTACGGGAGGGGAGTTACTAGGTTCGGCAAGTTAGTTTGGGAGAAGCGTGTCATAGATAATAATTCGTACCGTCCGCCTGAACAACCTTGGCATCCTCAATAATGTTGAGTATAGGCAAGGCGGCCATCGTCATGATTTACGGTAGCCATTTTGTAGACACCTTTTCAATTGATCTATTTAACTTACTGTATTTATAGTTTTTTTAACAGCGTGAAGAGTGTTCGATCTTTTTTTATGGAAAGAAGCGACGTGGTTTATCAGTTTCAGTCGTCTTCAGCAATCAAACGGAACCGGAGGCTGGATATTGATGACAAACTGGGATCGGTAAAGGGGGGCGAGACGGCTTGGCAAACGGGTATGGATTGCTGTAAACGGCAGTGAATGAAAGGGTGCATGAGGCCGATGCAGGAGATATGCACCCATAATATAAATAGCCTGGTGTTTTAAGCCTGATAGACGCGGAATCTTCTGCAACCAATCCTGAAAATTCACATGACGTCAATATCAACGGCATTTAACAGCTTAACATATATAACAATGGCCTGAAGGGAAATGACCGGCCTGTTTGATTTTATGAAGAGAAGGAAAAGGCCATTTAAAATAGCCTTTATGCTTCTCATTAAGAATGATTGAATGTGACGATTTGGCACGCATTTAGTACTGTACCATCGGCAAGGCCGAAATGCTTTGCCGTTTTCTTACCGCACGCGACGGTGGTTGACAAAAGCTGCAGACAAATCCATTAATTGGATGATGGGCATAGGTAATAAATTTGCCATGGCAATGATTACACGACGTTAATTGCAGCATGCCGCTATTCATAAATCGTACCAAAATCCAGGCTCGGGTTATGCTCAGAAGCGGTGGTTCATTATCCAACAGCGGGCATTGTTCAAGATATAAACCGTAAGCCTGGATAATTGTCACGAGATCGCCGGCGTCACCGTTTTTCTTTAATACCTGAAATATATTATAAAATGTGGATGAGTGCATATTCTGCTCCCATGTCATATACCAGTCGGTAGAAAATGGCAGCATCCCTTTGGGCGGCGAGTTACCGCGCAACTCTTTATATAAGTTGACTAATCTTGCGCGGCTTATCTGCGTTTCACATTCGAGCATTTGTAGCCTGGCGCCCAGGGTAATAAGTGCTATGGCTATCTGGATATCTTTTGCTTCCTGGACAATGCTTTTGCTCATTATGGATGTACTTTTTTATGGGGCAACGGTATTATTTTTGCGCTTGTATGTTTTATTAACGACCCAGACAGTAAAATACCCGTATGAAGTTGTTGCAGGTCGTCCACCCGGGAATCCCATGTTAACAATCTGATGGTTTGAGGCTCATCGAAACGAAACAAGCATAACAGCTGGCTGGCTTCCGATAATTTGGTCATCTGGGAGGGCAGCAAATTTTTCAGCGTATCAGCCATGGCGTCATCAATACCCAGGCGGAACATTGCCAGGGCCTTGTCCTGATTTATCAGGAGTTGCGCCAGGTATAAATAAGAGAAGTTAAAATCATGAATATGTTTACAAATTTCTTTGCTATCCATTCTGTTGTCTCCTTAAAATCACAATGATCCTATTTATCAGCAACAACTGTTTGTATAATACACGCCAGCGCTTGGCGTAGCACAGGGCCATGGCGTTATTGAGGGTTGTTTCATTCTTCGTAAAACAACGCTTACCGCATAACTCAGCTCTCACGCAGGTGTCCGTGGCGCGAGCTGACAGGTGACCGTTTTAGTAGTATGACGATTTAGCGCAATGATGGTGTTTTAGCGTTCAAGATTCCTTTTCCTCATCCCATATGAAGTTCATATGTAAAGTGAGTAATGATTATGTTTCTTAATGTTTTAAGTATAGCCCTATTGCGAGGGGAAATTTGCATTAAAATTAATTTCCCCTATAAAATCGTGTAATTATAATTTTTTTTTCGTATAATTATCATACAAATCAGATGCTAACCCTTCCGATTTATATTTCTATTTTTTATTAAAAATTAAAGTCACACATAGCCCTTGTAAATTAAAATTTTTTGTCGGATTTTTATTTTGAGTGCATAGTAATTCATTAAATAATTTTATTAGTGGCAAATATGCGACTTAAGGGAAATATTTATACTTTATGTATAAAAAATAGTCAGGTCTTACGGGATGTTGTCTTGCGGCAGGCAGCCTGCGACCAAAATATTAATACACCGAATCAACCCGCGGCATAGTAAAACAGTGTTGCCCATGTTGGCATAGTGGGGCCGCTCGAATTTATTTTGTTTGCGGGATAAACCGTGCGGCTCGCCAAACTGCCTTGAGGGTTCTGGCATTCAACCCTCTCTAGGCAGCGACGGCGTTGACTTTTTTCCACCACAGCCGCGCTTGATCATGGGCAGCGCAGGGATTCAGGCACGGTTGGGTCAAAGGACCTGGCGCTGCCAGTATTGCTCGTAGCCCCGTTGTCTTCTTCCGCGCGATGATAGTGAATAAGACGCAATAAACAACGTCGCCATGAAATCTGTAACCATGTTTTTAAATGATCCGTAATTCATGTGAATATTAACGGAATTATTGATGATGGACATTAACCGGGGAAATATAAAAATTCGGTTTATTCATCAATGCTTCTGAAACGGGTTTGTAGAAAAATACATTTAGGGATGTATCTGCCACGGCCATTAAGTACATTGGAACTAAATCCGATAATTGCAGCAGTCAAATGGAGGTGATGATGCGTATATCAGGGTCCGTTGGTCATGGGGGAGTGAATAATCCGGCAGAAGTGGCGGCAGTGCAAACTCTGCTGCAAGCCAACGGGTTTTCAATCAGGAATGATGGCGCTTGCAATCATGAAACCATCCGGGCGATGAAGCGTTTTCAGACCACGTCTCCCCCTCATCCTGACGGGATGATCACTTCAACCGGCAAAACGCTAAAAGAATTATCCGCGGGTCGTTCACCTGACTCGCCAACAGCGACAGGCCAGGAAAGCGGACATGCTGATTCTGGGCGCCTGACGGTCAGCGCCGGGCAGGTGACATTTGACGCCGAAGGCAATGATGATCCCTCCAGTCTCTATTTTAGCCGGCAGCTGCATTGGCCCCAGGGTGTTTCCGGTGTGACCCTGGGCCGCGGCTACGATATGGGCGGCCGCAACAAGAAAACGATTTTTGCAGAGTTAATCCGTGCGGGCATTCCCGCCGACCGGGCAGAAATAATCTCGCGTGCCAATTTGCTTCAGGGGGTGTCCGCGCAGCAATTTGTACTCAAACATAAAAAAGAATGCGGCGTTATTAGCCGCGAGGCGCAGGCTCGCTTGTTCGAGATAGTATACCCGGCATATGTTTTGCGGGCCAAAGCGATTTATGAATATAAAACGGCGCGCTTCCCCGCAAGAACCGCCTGGGAGGCGCTGAAACCGGCTATCAGAGACATCGCCGTCGATTTTGTATATCAGGGCCTGGGCTTCGAAAGAACAATGAAAGCCTGTATGGGTAATGATATTAAAGCTTTAATTCATTTCATTGAAACTAACGATCAGCTAAAGGTTTATGAAAAGGGTCGCCAGCGCGCGAATTACCTCAGGAAATATCAGTAATATCGAGGTTGAAATGGAACGAAAATGTGTAATGGGAACGATCGTTTGTTTCACATGCTTAAGCGGGGCAGCGCATGCGGCGGCTGATTGTTCGAAGAAAAACAGCGATTCTGAGGTATATATCTGTGCGTTGGATAACCGTGTGGCCGCCGAGAAAGCGCTTAACCGAGAATATGCCGCAGCGAAAAAACGCATCCGCGACGTTTTCGCCAACGAAGCGCAGGTAAAAAAAGAATACCAGGCCGTATTTTTAGCGGCGCAGCGGGATTGGCTAAATTACCGGGAGAATCACTGCAAGCTGGTGGCCCATGTTGCCGAGAAAAATAGTAATCCGTATAAGGTTTTTACTAATGAATGCGTCACTAAACTTAACGAGGAGAGAGTGAAGGAATTAAAGCGCATCCCCTATGATTGAACCAGAGGAAATGGCACTGGCCGAGGTTTGCGGCCAGTCTGCATAAGTAGGCCCCTTTTTGATGCGCATTTCCGCCTGGCGTGATCCGCATCATCTGTCAGCCTGGGGGGCGGCGGTTACATTCCCTGCGGCTGTATCGGTCCCAATTGGCTGAGCTGCTGATAAGCATAATCCCAAAACGCACGGACTTTTGGCGGCATGCGCTGCACATTATTCGCCACCAGCTGGACCGGCAGCGGCAAAGGTTCATATCCAGCCAGCAACCGGACCAGGGTACCGGCAGCCAGGTCGTCCGCCACCTGGTAAGACAGCAGCCGGGTAATGCCCTTACCGGCGCGCGCCGCCAGCAGCTGTGTTTCTATATCATTGAGCAGCAGGCGCGGCGCTAACCTTACCCGGTCGCTATTTTCATGCGGGCCGAAGCGCCATTCACGCAAAACGGGGCGTAGGGTGCCGACGATAGTGTCGTGATCGGCCAACTGCCCAGGTTCCCGTGGCTCCCCGCACCGGGCCAGATACGCCGGGCTGGCTACAATCACCCGTGTGACTTCGCCCAGCCTGCGCGCGACTTTGGATGAATCCTGCAAATGGCCGATGCGTATCGCCACATCAAGCCCTTCATCGATCATATCGAGATTACGGTCGTTCAGCAGCATCTCAATCTGGATATGCGGATAACGTTCAAGAAAGGACAGTACCACCGGCGCCACATGCCGGCGGCCGAACTGTACCGGAGAGGTGATGCGCAGCAAACCGGTGAGCTGAATTTCCGCGGTATCCATTACCGCGTCCTGGTAATCGTTCAACAGCGCGCGGGCGCGCTCCGCCAGCCGCAGGCCGGCCTCGGTCGGCGCCAGCCGCCGCGTGGTGCGCTCCACCAATCTGGCGCCGAACCGTTGCTCCAGCGCGGCAATGGCACGGGTTATCGCCGGTGCGGAGCGGTGCAGCTTACGGGCCGCGCCGGCCAGACTGCCGTGCTGGATTACCGCCACAAAAATAGTCAGTTCATCTAACCGGTCCATAAATTATTCCGATAAATGAAATTATCAATTGCCATATTCCCGCATTCTTTCCACATAACGCAAGAGTATTCTGGAGAGACCACATCAGGAGGTATTTATGCCAACGTTGCAACTTTACGCTACCCCGCATTCCGGGCACTGCCATCGCGTGGCCTTGCTGCTAGGTATGCTTAAGCTTTCTTATGATGTTATCGACGCCCCGGCCGCCCTACGGCGCACCGTCGATTTCCAGCGCCTGAATCCGGTTGGCCAGATTCCGGTATTGATTGATGGGGATAAGATCCTGACAGACAGCAATGCCATTATGGTGTACCTGGTAAAACGCTACGCGCCGGGCAGCCACTGGTTGCCCGAGGAGGCCCTGGCGGCGGCGCAGGTACAGGTATGGTTGTCCAGGGCCGCCGGGGAAGTACGCTATGGTCCCGGCTCCAGCCGGATGGTGGTGCAATTTGCCGCGCCTGAGGATTATCCGGCGGCGCTGGCCATCAGCGGGCGTTTTCTACCGCAGATGGAACGACATCTGGCTAAACGGGCGTTTTTGGCCACCGACCAGCCCACCATCGGCGATTTGGCCTGCTACAGCTACGTGGCCGCGGCGCCGGAAGGCGGCATTTCGCTGGCGCCCTATCCGGCAATCCGACGTTGGATCACCCGCATCGCCGCGCTGCCAGGTTTCTTCGCCATGCCGTCGCTGCCGCTGCCGCAAACCGCCCAGGAGGAGTGAGCATGTTTCATCCCGACGAATTGCGCGCCCAGGCGCTGGCCGGCTTTGCCGCCGTCAGCGGCGGCATTTATTCCACCATGCCCGAGCAACACCGCGAATTTTTTGCCGCGCTGCCATACCTGTTTGTCGCGACGCTTGATGATCATGACTGGCCGGTTGCCACGGTATTTAGCGGTCCGAAAGGGTTCGTGCGCGCGCCGGACGCTACGCATTTGCGTATCAGTTCTCCGCGCCGGTTGGACGATCCCGCCCAGGCCGCGCTGCAAACCGGCCGGCCAGTCGGCGCGCTTGGGCTGGATTTCAGCAATCGCCGCCGCAATCGTGTTAACGGTTTCGTCGGGCGCACGGATAAAAACCGCATTGAGATTATTGCGCGCCAGAGCTTCGGCAATTGCCCGCAATATATCCAGCGACGCGAGCTGTACCCCGCGCCCGCGCGCCTTTTCCCCATCGAGCGCCTCGGCGCTCTGGACCAGGATGCCAGAACCCTTATCGCGCAGGCCGATACCTGCTTTGTCGCCAGCGCCGCACACGTTGAGCTGGCGGAGGGCGGGGTGGACATCTCACATCGCGGCGGCAAGCCGGGATTTATTTATCTGGACGACGAAACGCTGTGGATCCCGGATTTTCGCGGCAACCGTTATATGAACACGCTGGGTAATTTACTGGCGCAACCGCGCGCGGCGCTGGTATTTATCGATTTTGCCCAGGGGGATATTTTGCATCTGCAGGGAGAAACCCGGATCGTCTGGCAGTTGGCAAGCGGCGAGAATGTACAGGGCGCGGAGCGCTACTGGTGTTTTAAACTGGTCAGCGCCTGGCGTATGCGACAGGCATTGCCCTGGCGCGGGCGCAATGTGGAGTTTTCTGCGGCGACATTACGCACCGGCATATGGCATGATGATGACCGTCCGTAAGGATTGACCCGCTTCATTACCCGGTTTTGAACGGGCGCGCCGCATCCCTTAACGACCTTCTCCGGCGCTGCCGCTGAGCCGTTGGGTGAATGTAAGACGGGAACCTGTGCGGTATTACCAAACAGCGGTGCTATAATGGGCAAGACAAAATAACGCGACTTAGGATAAAACAGTGGAATTTACCACCGAGAAAACCAGTAACGGTGAGTTATTAACCATAACTCTGATAAGCAAAATCGGCGCCGAAAATTACCGCGCACAGGAGAGCATACCGGTCATGTATGCCGACGCCGATGAAATCCGGCGTGCCAAAACGCGATTGCTCTCGCACTTTAACCAGCGTAACGAAGCTGCTGACTAAAACACCGCGCTATGCCAGGCGAAACACCTCCTGCGCGGACTTAAGCGGCATGCCACAATCTACCGCTAGCCGCCCGCGATCGGTACTTAATTCCTATTGCGCCGTGATGCCCGGCACGAGGTTAATTTGCCACGTCATCCCTATTAAGCCTGCTAAGGCGGACAGGCGGCGTGCTTGTGGTTGATCGGAATTTCCCCGGCTCAGGCACGCCTGGACAACGGAATAAAGTGAAGGGTTAATTCCCAGGGTGCTGATGCAATTTGTTTGATGAATATATAATTATTAAAATAAACTGAGTGATTATAAAAATAGACAAAATGGCTTTATGTCTCGGTGAATAACTATTGTAATACTGGCTTGTGTGATATTTCTAATGAGCGCCAATAGTTATGTGATAATGGCCATTCTTCTATTTTTCCTCATTATTCAGGATTAATATGTATATATCTAATAACGCCGAAACAATTACATCGTTAAATGAATTGCTAAAAAATGAAACCACCAATGAAGGTATTGTAGAAACCAAGAAATTATTCAGCGCCATCAAATCTTTGAATAATACCGACCCAGTACCGGCCCACCAGTTCATCCGACCCAGCAAATCCAAATCCACGCTGGGGCATAACCTGCTGCGTTATTTGTACTTGTCTCACTCTATGCTGCCTGATACCCCTAGGGTTGATGGTAACGCCTCTAGCGCATCTCGGTTTATCGCCGTGCCGGGAGCCTATCATGACGCCTTATCGCGTCCGGACAGGATGAACAGCACTGCTCATTATCCTGTGGATGCCAACGCAATGTCTGTTACAACCTTAGCCGTCCCCGCCCGCACAGACACCGGCGCGGTATCTTTTCCTGGCGGCAAATGCCAGCCGGCGGGCCGTAAAGCCGCACACAGGCCGTCGCTGGCGAAACAAAATGAAAATGTCGCCAATTATTTGCAGGTCGTCTCCCGGCAGGGAAAGGACGATGGCGCGCAAATAGAATCACTGATAAACCGGGTGATCGATTGCCTGCCACTGCCCGGAGAATGCTTAGCGGGATTAACCCGGGTATTATTGCGTAATACCGGTGAGTTTGGCGCCCAACCGGGGGAAAATCTCAGCGTTGACTATCAATTGAGGCAGGTAAAAAGCTGGGTTGCCGGCAATGTGCTCAACGGTACGGTGGATAATTTTATCGCGCAGATTATTCTTAATGCCGGGGCGGGGAAATATGGCGAAAAACCCCGTCGTGCGATTGATATTGCTGGATTAAACCGTAAGATTGATCAGCATTTTGCGATGTTTAAAACCCTGACGGTGGCCTCGGTCAAGTATATTTTCAGCCACATCATCGTGCCTGTTATGCCCACGCTTGACTTGCCGGCGGATAATGCCGCCGGAAAGATGAATGATATCGGGGATATTGATTGGGTCTACCTGCACGCAGGCACGCAATTTGCTCAGGAAATGCATCTTGACGTGGGGCAATGGTCTAGACAGGCGCTGTCATCCTTAGGCTTAGCCCTGGAGGCCATGCTGCTTTCCGATACGGTTTCGCCCGGCCTGATCCGCTTTTTCATCCGTCCCGCCTGCATTTATTTCCTGGTAAATAAAACTGTTGACGGCAAACCGGTAAACGATAGGTATGTTATGGACGACCCCGCCGTCAGGCGGCTGGCGGTGGAGCAGTTCTTCGACGATAGCCGGTTGCTAAAGGAACGTAATAATCCATTCAACCAATTCAGCGAGGCCATGCGGGGTTATCGCACCCGTACCCAATTAGCCGAAGATATTTTACATCAGCGCTGCGCGCCTGAGGCTACCGGTCATTACGCCGTTGATGTGGAGAGCTATAAAAATAATCACGATGAGTATAGCTGTTTAAAAAATAGCGCGGGTGCTAATCCTCTCATTGAGTTATTGCCTGATATTAATGAGCTGTTTCGTAAACAAAATCAACATATCGTCGACTGTTTCCGCGCGGTGGACGTGCTGACGCTGGCGGAAGCCTTTGCCACGCTGTCCCCAACGGATTTGCAACTGCTTAAAAATAACACCGTTAAGGTGGCTAGCGCGCATTTTTCCGCTTATGACCAATATCGAGGCGTGTTGGGAGCGCATACCATTCCACGTAGTACTTATATCATTCCATTATCGGCAAGCGCGGTATTGTTCTCCACTACTGGCGCTGATGAACACATTTTTGCGCTTGACCGACGCGATACTTCCTACGGCTTAAAACGCATCGACCGCGACCCGCGTCATTATTATGCGTTACTGGATGACATCACGCCGCGTAAAGACCAGGATTATGTCCTGAAAATCATCGCGGGCGCCAGCGAGGCCGCGATATTAAAAAAAATAGGGCAACAACTGGATGATTTAATTCTGAGTTTGTCCAGGCTGGCGCAGGATGATCTGCGACTGCAACTGGATAAAGGCGGTTACGACGCCACCACTCAGGAAAAGGTGCTGCAGGGGATAACGTCTTTAGTACCGTTGCATGATTGTATTTCCGGAATTATCGCCCAGTCGAGGGAAGCGGTAGTTCCCTGCCTGTTTGATGTTTTCAGCCTGATGCCATTACTGGGTAAGGCGGGATCGTTGGTTTCCCGTATGGCCCTGAAGGGCGGCATAGGGACCGCCGGAGCGGTGCGTATCAGCCTGGCCAGTTATGCGGCCAGGATGTCCCTGACCGAAGCGTTAACCGCCGGTGCCCGACATTTTGTCCGCCACGCCATGGTGCCCGCCGCCGGCGAACTGAGCCAAAAGGCGCTTATCAGCCTGGCGGTGGACTTAGCCCGCTTTGCCGATCCCGCCATGGTGGAGGTCATGTTCCATGCCGGGGCGGCAGTGAACCGGCGGCTTGTTGTCGCGTTAAAAACCGTCGCCGGGTTTATGCCAGACATTGCGCCCATCCTGCCAAAACTAGACGTGCTCGCACATGCCGGCGGTAACGCGGTAAAGCCCGTTGTTTATAAAACCGCACGGTTGAAAGGAACCCAGCGCTATTTCCCCATCATCCCGTTAAACGGCGATACTTACCGGCGCAAAACCATTTATCTCCTGGTTGATTCCCGGTCGGGGGAGGCGAGCGGCATAAAATATACGCTGACGCGCAAGAATGAACTGGTTAGGGTACCGAAAAAAGCGGCGGTGAACCTTAAAAATATATTGCAGGAAGGGCTAGGCGGTAAAGGGAGCGGCAGGGCGGCAAGAGTGTGGAATACGCAGCTCAGCTATGATGATTTAATCGTGATGTCATTGCCGCAGTATCCTAATCCGCAATATCTTCAAATTGAAAGCTATGGCTCCCGCGAGGCTGAGACCATCCTGTTTCCCGAGCATGGCATCCCATTGCAGCAAACGCCGTTGGAACGCAAGGCCTATATCGAGATGTTTAACGCCCTGCCTAACAACCAAAAACTGGCCATGCGGGTATGGAGCCTGATAGAAGGCGATAAAACCCGTTATCACGATGGACAAAAAAATCTGGCGCAAATAGGGCTGTCCCCGATCAACGCCGAAATCAATGTTCATCTGCATCAAAACCATCCGGTATCACGCTGGGATCATGCGGAGAAAATGGTATTTATGGGCTTGCTGGACGCGATTGCCAGCCCGCTGCCTCGCCAGGCCGGTGAATATTTGCGCGTGGCTGAGTACCAAGCCAATCAGGTTAATCCCTGGGGCGACAGTCTGGGGCCGGGCGAAATTGTGACTAATTTTCCGGCATTGATGAGCGTCTCCTCGCAGGATACCTATGCACGCTTGTTTACCGAACAGACCGCCGAAGAAGCGGCGGAAAATCAGGTACAGACATTGATTTATTATAAAATCAAAGACGGTGCCACGTGCCTTCCGCTGCCTTATCCCATAGCCAGTACCGTCGTCACCGAGCAGGAATATCTCTATGCGCCGCGGTCGTTTTTCCGCGTAGAAAGTGTTAGCAGCGTAACATTGGTCGGTGGTGAGATGTATCCGGCCAAACGTGTGGCGGTAGTGTTGCGAGAAATTAGCCAGCCAGTGGCCGCCGCCAAAAATCTTTTTACCGGCAAAACCATTCATTTTGACCTGCCTGGCGCGCCTTAACCCCGAGCCGAACAGGCTTAACGCTATTTTACGTTTATTGTAACCAATGTTTAAAGGGGTCGGCTTAATGTCAGGTATTTCCCATAACCCAGCGCTAGCGATACGGCGACTTATCGCACCGGCGAGCACGTAATGCACAATATTACATTCTAGATATATCACTTGTTAATAACTTCAAAAGGCATGCTGTTTATTTAATAAGGAAATCGAATGGGATTATTCACAGTTCATCGACAAGCAAATCAGCCGGCTATTAATCAATTATTATTGTCCAATGACATCACCTCCCGCCAGCGGCAAAGTGCCGAAATGCTTTTCGGCGTATTAGATTTCGCGCGTAATGATTCCAGCTTATGGGTCGCGCCGCCCGCAGCGTACGCAAATAACTCTGTGAAAAACATCGGCGCGAGACTGCTTTATGCCTATGGTTTGCTGGCGCGCCCGCATCAATCATCCGGCGCGCCGCCGGAGGATGCCGCGGGGAAAAACGCGCTGGCGGGGTATAAAATGCCCCAGGCAACCGATGTGTCGCCGGAATATACCGAAACCAGGGTGCGGCGTGATTTACCTCTGACCGGAGAAGGGCCGGATCCTCATACTGCGGAGGATATCCGTGCGGCACGGTATATTGAACAGCGTAATAAGGGCTGGTCGAATAATAAACCTATCATCGACTTGAGGCGGCAAAATGAAAATATAGCCAGGTTACTGGATAAGCTTTCAGGGCATGCCATGGCTACCGGCAACCCTCAACTCCCTCCGGCAATGAATCTCGTGGCCCAAACGGCGCGTTTTCTTATCGCCACACCCGATGGAAGGGCCAGGATCGCCTATGTTTTGTTGCTGGATTCCGGTCTCTACGGCGCTTCTCCGGGTGAAAGGCTGACCAGAAACGCCATGAGCAAGGTGGTGAGTGACTGGATGGCGGAAAATATATTCGGGGCGGATATCGAAAGCTTCATGGCCCGGAAGATGCTGGGTCTCCTGGCGTCCGGGGCACGGGATCCGGCCTTTGGTTCAGCAGGTTTAAATATGGAGGCCGGTCGCGGCGTCATTAACAGCATGCTTGCCTTATTCAATGGCGACGGGGCGGCTTCGGCCGGTTCGGCGGCAACCGGTGAATCACCCTGTTATCGTTACCTTATCGATCATATTGTTGCGCCGGTCCTGCCGACATTATTTTTTTTCCGGGAGGATATCCCCCCGCATGCGCTTGTATTCGGCACGCTGGACTGGTGTTATCTGCATATCGGACTTACTTTTGCCGCTAAAAGCACGGTGGACATCGGCGATATGGCGGCGGCCGAAGTCATCGAAATCGGCTGCACATTATCGGCGCTGATGATGATGGGATCGCTGTCCGCCGGTCTGATTGATCTTTTTACGTTCCCCGCGCTGATGCACTATCTGAGCGCCAGGCTGGATGAAGACAGGGATGCCGCCCGTAGGATTGATGTGCGCGCGGCTGCTACCCAACAAGATGCGCTGATGCTTTTTTTTTCATCCGGCAAAGCCAGGGAAAAAGCGGTTAATCCGTTTAAACAGTTCGGCGACGCTATAAGTGGATATAAGTCGCGCACGGAGCTGGCCGGGGACCTCTTAACAAAACATTGTGGCGGCCAGACGAAGGATGAATCTGCGCGCAGGGTGGCCGTTTACAAAAGCTATCCCGGCGGCTACGCCTGTCCGCCCGGGGCCGCCAGCCGCCAGAGCGCTAAGTCTTTGGAGAATCTTCCTGACCTTAATAAGATTTTCGCGGCGCAAAACCAGGATATTGCCGATAAATTCGCCATTATCGACCGTTTGCTGATCCTGGATGCCGTCACGTCGCTGCCGGCGCCGGAGCTGCAATTTTTCACCATGTCGACAATCCGCCGGGCGGGAGCGGATTTTTCCGAGCTTAATCCCCAGACCGGCCTGCCGGTAGAATATTTTATCGTCGGGGCGAAACCTGCTGTGCCGCTTTTGCCGGGCATCGAACTTTTGCTGGCCGCCAGCAACGGCGAGGAACGGATTTTTGCGTTGGGGCGCGATGAATCGGGCTATTGGATCAGACGCATCGATCGTGATAAGCAAAATTATTATTCTTTGATGAAAAAAAATCTGGCCGGGGGGGATAAAAATTATCGGCTTAATATCTACGCCGGTGAAAATGCGCAAGGCCTCTATAAAACCCCTGAAGAAACGTTGGCCGCGGTTAGCGAAAGACTGGTGAAGCAGCATAGAAAAAAACTGGCCGCACAGCTCTATACCCGGGGATATGAGGAAACCACGCATGAAGCATTCAGACGTTTCCTGCTGTCGTTTATTCCATTTTATCATTGTGTCGAATGGAACCCGCACCGGCAGGAGGAGGCCCTAATCTCCTGCGTTGTGGACGGCCTGAATTTCATCCCACTGGCGGGGCAATCCGCAGCGTTGTCATCACGGATACTGACAAAAGCGGGGATGGGCGGCCTGGCCTCAATGCGTGTGGGGATGGCCGGCTTCGCAGGTGGAAATAGCCTGAAAATAGCCTTGGGCGCGGGGTTGCGATCCTTTGCCAACGTGGCCATGGCCACCTTGGCCGAAGAGCTTGACCGCAAGGCATTGACCAGCATGCTGCTGGCTTTGGCCCGGTCTTTAGACCCCGGTATTGAAATGGCGGGCATGCTGGGTAAAGCGTCAGTGCTGCAGGTACGTCTTGCCGCCAAATTACTGCGCGGCCATAGCCCGACCATGGAAAAGCTGATGCTGAAACTGGACGGCAGTGCGCTGAGCGACGCGCTGCCCGCCGGTATCGAACATTTTGAAACCGGGCGCCTGGCGGGATTCGAGCGTGATATCCCGATCGTCAGGCTGGGGGGTGATCGTTATCTTGGCCAGCCGGTCTATGTCAGGATCAATCCGCAAACCGGCGACCGCTTCGGGATAAAATATATTCTGGCGCAAGGTAACAGGTTAGAGGCCGTGCCCGTAGCGGCGGCGACGCGCTTAAAAAATATTCTGCATACCGGTCTGAGCGGCCGTGGCGCGGGCCGGGCGGCAAGACTCTGGAACCAACAGGCCAGCGTCGATACCCTGGTGACTCATTCTCTTTATGGCGTGGAGTGTACGGCGCATATCTCGCGTTATGGCGATCCGGGAAGCGAAGCGCTATTGTTCCCTGAAATGGGTATTCCCCTTACCCAGGCTCCCCTGGATTACGCGCAATATCAGGCTGTCTATCAAACCCTGTCGGTAAGCCAGACCATCGCATTGCATTTGTGGTCGTTGGAGGCCAATGGCATAAAAATATATAAATACAATAACCTGCTGTTGGATCTGACGGGTTTTTCGCGCGCCAAAAGCAGCATCAATGAAAATCTGTGGCATCAGGTACCGCTGGAGAGGTGGGCGCAGACGGACCGGTTACTTTACGAGGATTTAACCGGTGCTCTGCAACACCCTTTTCCCAGGCAAGAGGGAAGCTATCTGGCGGTGGGACAGTATCCGGCAACCGAGAGCATTCCCTGGGCGGATATCATCGCCCCAGGGGATATAGTCACCAATTATCCTACCTTTCTGACCGTCGCGCCCGGGGATAATTTTGCCAGGTTAATAACCGCCAGCGCCGATCGGCAAGGATTGGCGGGCGACCAACGCAGGCAGGCCATTGTGTATTATAAAATTGAAAACGCCCGGCAGGCGATACCCTTGGTAATCAGAGGCGATAATAATCAGATGGTGGGTCTCGAGCATATCTACCAGCCCGATCGTTTTTTCCGGGTTAAAAGTATCTCAACCGCCTATTTGATAGAGGGACAAATCCACCCTTCGCGTCGCATAGGTGTGGTTCTCGATGAATTGATTGGACCAGTAAACGAGGCGAAGAGCATGTTTACCGGTGAAAATGTGCCCGTCGCCAGCATGGAGTGGGCAAATATCGTAAAACGTTACCATAAGCCATTACTGTCTATCTGAGCCCGGTCCGGCGACACGGGTATTGACCCGTGTGATAAAATCCGCCTTTTCCACGGGCTGCGTCTCCAGCACCTGTTTCAATACCTCATAGCAATCCTCAATATGGGCGTTGCCGAGGACTTTCATGGCGCTGAAACTCAATCCCGCGGCGGCGGCCTGGCCGATAATCGGCACATAACGGGCCACCGACTTGGTGGCCACCCGCACACCCACTCGTTTAAGCACCATTTTTACCAGCTCACGGGTGACGGTGCTGCCGATAAGCCGGCTGCCAATACCGGTGATCGCCACCAGGGTGTATTTTTTGCGGTTGGGATGCAATTGCTCAATCTGGGTGGGCGACAGGCCGAATTTCTCGTTAATGGCCGGCAGCAGCGCCATCAGCAGCGACACATCGGTGCCGATATCGAAACCTGGGATGGGGATAACCGCGGCTCCGGCGGATAAACCGGCGCGGCGGGTGACCATTTTTTTACATTCCCTGCGCACCTGTTCCAATTCAGCCAAACTGTTGATCATAACGTATTCCTGTAGCGCTGATAAAACATACCCATAGGCGGCCGTTCGTGGCGCCCGCGGCTATCGTAGCGATAGGTTGCCGCGTTGGCCGGGATCGGTAGAATAGCACTCAACCCTCAGTAACATATTCCCTGACTGTCTTTAGTCGTCAGCCTTCGGGCTGACTTTTTTTTTGCCGCTTAAAAATCGGCATATTCACTGGCCGGCAGCCAGATGCCGTCAATAAACCGTTCGATGGGATAACACCCGCCGTAACGCAACCGCTGTTCCCGCATGATCGACAAACATTGCGTCTCGCTGCGATAGGCGCCAATGAAGACTTCCTCACAATCCTGTCCCAGGTAACAGATAAAAATCATTAATGCATACATGACGGGTAGCCCTTTACACAATGCCATCCGGCCTGTTGCCGGTTTATCTCTGGTAAGCGTGAAGTATAGCCCAGCTGCGGCAGATAATGGGGCGCGCATCTACGCCCTGGGTCTGCAGCGGGGGCACAACAATAGCGAAGGAGGGATAGTGGTCGGCAAAGGGGTATAACCCTGGCGACGGTGTATCCCGGCGGGAATAGCCCGCCCGTGCAGCGGGGTTGATCGTATTATTCCAGGCGCATAATCCAGGCATCATTATCATGATCGTAATGTTGCCGGAACAGCACCTGTTCTTTTCCGTCGAGGATCGCGGGGATGCTGGTATGTTCATCCCAACCGTCAAGCTGTTTGCAGAGATCGGGGTCGGATTTACAGGGAATGCGCAGGAGATTTTGGACATTGCGATCCGCTCCGGCGGAGAGTTCGGCGTCGTCGACTTCGAAACTTCCTATTTTGACAGTAGTCTTGGTCATATTTTTAGCCCTTCTACGCTGTCTCGCCAGGGTCATTCCTGAGGCAAGCTACGTATTAAGCATAGCCAAGATCGCACAAAACGCTAAAAGCGCGCGCCCGATGGGAAGAGGGCAAACCAGCAAGCGCGGGTATGACGGGATAATCGTAAAGGCGCCTTTAGCCTTATTACCCATCACACCCGTTCCGGTCTCTTGCGCACTCTGACCTTATTCCAAGCGCAACCGGCGCTGTTTAACCCTGCGGAGGAATGGCGGTGCCCCATTCATGCCATTCTTTAGGCTCTTCCTCGCTGAGGACGAAATGCTTACCGGTGGCGGCTTTTGGCGCCAGCGGCGTCGTCGGCGGGGTGGCGAAAGCAATGCCGCCGCGAATAAACTGCTGGAAGGTGCCGCTTTTTACCGAGCCGCCGGTGAGACCGAATTTAAGATCATATCCGGATGCCAGCCAAAATACCGAATTATTGCGCACCAGATGCTGGTATTGCTTACTGATCCGCAGGGCGACATAAACCCGATCCGCCAGCGAACCCAGCGACAGATTGGTTACGGTGCCCACCTCGATGCCGCGGTATAATACCGGGGTGCCGATTTGCAATGAGCCGGCCTCGGGAGTGTCGACCACGACATTTAAGCCGTCCAGGTAACGTGAGTCGGTAATCGTGGCCTGCTGCAGCTCGAAATTACGCGTCGCCTGGCCGCGGCCGGGCTCGACGTTGATATAGGGCTGCAGCAGCGTTTCCAGATGATTGACGCCGGCGGCGGAAATCTCCGGGGTGACCACGGAAAAATGCGTTCCCACCCGGGCGAAGGTTTGCACATATTCCGGATAAAGCACGGCCTGGGCCATAACCTCGCTGTTTTCGGTGGACAGTTTTAACGTTTCCAACTGGCCGATATCGATCCCCAGATAACGGATGGGCATGCCCGGGGACAGCTTACTGGCATCATAGGTGCGCAGGACGATCTGGCTGCCTACCGCGCGGGCGGCGTTCTCCGAACCATACAGTTTACGCGGCGCGCCTTTCGCCAGCACCGCGCCATCGAGGTTATCGAAGCTGATGGCGCCTTTCAGCGCACGGTCGAGCGGCGAGGCCTGCACGGTAATGCCGCTGCCGTTAATCTGCATGCGCGCGCCGCCCTCGGCCCAAAAAATACTATTGGGCGTCAGTAATTTGCGATACTGGGGATGGATATAGACATCGACATCGAAGCTTTTCGCCGTCGGGCGTACGTCGATGATTTCGCCCACCTGGAACTTGCGGTACATCACAATGGAGCCGGTCTGGATATCGGGCAGGCTATCGGCGGTGAGTGTCAGCGTCGGGGCGGGCTTGTCGCCCTGAATACCCTGTTCCGCCATTTCCCGGTTGCCATAAAGGGGATACTGGTCCAGCGGCGCCCCCTGGTTGCCCGGAATGACCACGATGCCGCCGTCCAGCCATTCCTGGGCGCTGGTGCCGAGCACCCGCACGCCGTCCAGTCCGAACTTCACGTCGACCCGGCTGTTAACGATAAATTTGGTGTTTTTATGCAATAGATCCGCATAGTCGGGTTTGATCGCCGCCTCGAACACGACCTGATTGTCGACCAGCTTGCGGCTCACCACTTTACCGACCGGGATGCCGTGCAGTGTCAGCGGCTGGCCGCTGTCGATGCCGTAACTTTGCGGCGCGGTCAGGCTAAAGGTGCGCACGCCGGGTTCCTGCAATAGCATATGATTGCTGTCGAGCAGGGTAAAATGCTGCTGCGGCTCGCCGCCGCCCGGCACCAGTTCCAGCGTTACGCCGCTAAGCAGGCTGCTGAGATTGGTGTTGTTCAACGACAACTGCGGCGTATGCATTTCGATACGAGTGCCGCTGCGCATTAAATCGACAATGGACGGATTGATGGTCAGTTCGCCGGTGACTTTTTTATCTTTCCCCAGCGTCAGTTTGGTCAGGGTCCCCACCTCCAGCCCTTGGTATAGCAGCGGGGTATGGCCCTCGCTGAGATTCTGTCCATCAGGCAGGTCGAGGGTGATTATCACGCCGCGCTGGCTGTGGGACAGGTCGGGATAGAGGATATAATTGTCGTCGGACCGGGCCTGTTCGCCCTGGGCGGGGGAGTCAAAGGCGATGGCGCCGTTCACCAGCGCCGCCACGCTTTCCATCTCCAGTTTGGCACCATGGAAATCCACATCGGCCTTCAGGCCGGAAACGTTCCAGAAGCGGCTTTCCTTTTTCACCAGATCGGTAAAGCGCCTGTCAATCAATACATCGATATTGACGCCGCCTTGGTCGCGGGAAACATCGTAGTCATAGACTTTTCCCACCGGCAGCTTGCGGTAATACACCAGCGAGCCGGTATTAAGCGAACCCAGGTTATCCGCATGCAGATGCACCAGCAGTTCCCCGGTATTCACCCGGTACTTGGGCTGGGTATCGAGGGCGATAAAATGATTTTCCTCTTCGCCTTTGCCCGGCATCATGCCGATATAATTACCGCCGACCAGCGCATCCAGTCCCGAAATCCCTGCCAGCGACGCCTTTGGGGTCACCAGCCAAAACTGGGTGCCTTTGCGCAACGCGTCGCGCATATCGCGCTTGATGCTGACCTCGACCCGGATGCTTTTCAAATCGTCGCTCAGCTTGATATTTTGCACGGTGCCGACTTCCACGCCCTGATAGCGTACCGGGGTGCGGCCGGCGACAATACCGTCGGCGGACACAAAATCAATGGTCACGGTGGAGCCGCGTTCCTGGATGGTGCTGTAGACCAGCCAGCCGGCAATCAGCAGGGCGATGAAAGGCAGCAGCCAGAACGGCGATATGCGGCGTTTATTCCTGACGGCCGCGCTAGTCGGTGTAGTCGGCGTTTGTTGCATGTGCATCCCATATCAAACGGCTGTCTAACCACTCGACAGCAAGAATTGTCAAAATAACGGCGGCGCCAAAATAAAACGCCGCCGGTCCCATGGTAAAGGCCAATAACTGATCGCGATCCACCAGCGACATGGTGATGGAGATAACGAATAAATCCAGCATTGACCAGCGCCCGATCCAGGTCACGAAACGTAATAACCGAATACGTGTTTTCAAGCCGTGCCGGACATTGAAATGAATCGTGATTAATAAGGTCAGCAGCACCACGACTTTAATGAACGGCACCAGGATACTGGCGATAAACACCACGGCCGCCACCGGGATATTGTCCGCCGCCAGCGAAATGATGCCGGCCATGATGGTGCTTTCGTTGCGGCTGCCGTTAATATAGATAATCGAAATCGGCAGCAGGTTGGCGGGAATAAGCAGCACCATCGCCGCAATCAGCGCCGACCAGGATTTTTGCAGGCTGTGGCGCCGCCTCGCGCGCAAGGGCACGTGACAGCGCGGACAGCGCCCGCGCACATCGGCTAAGCCGGTAAAATTACAGGCCAGGCAAACCCTGAGGGCCGCGGTATTGGTACGAAACGCCAGCCGCGCCGGCTGCGGATAAAACCGTTCCCATAACTGGCCGATATTCAAATGCGTCAGCGTCATGATACTTAACAGCGTCAGCGCGATAAACGCCGGCAGCGCCAGGCCGGTGGTCACGGCGGCATAATCCTTGACCTTAATGGCCGCCACCCCCATGCCTATCAGGTAAATATCCAGCATCACCCATTCTTTAAGCCGGTTGAGCATCAGCAGCACCGGGCGCAGGTTCATGCCCAGCCGTTGGCCGAAATACAGGTACAGCAGGGAAAACACCAGCGTGCAAGGCGCGCCGATGGTGCAGAAGGCCACCATGCTGGCGGTGATGGGATCCCCCTGCATCGCCATCTGCCAGATGCCGTGCAGCAGGTTGGCGCTGATGGCGGTTCCCAGCAGGCGCACACGAATCAGTGCATCGGCGTAGGCAAACGGCATCAGCAGCAGCATGGTCGCCGCCATGGCCGCCAGCCGGTTAATGGCCCACTCGTTGCCCACCGCCACCTTTGCCCGGCAGCGCGGGCAGAACGCATCCTGATATTGGCTTAATTCCGGCAGGATGAATAACGCGTCGCATTGGGCGCAGCGCTGATCGCGGCCCTGGGGGAGAGCGCAATGGATGTGCTGTATTTTCATATTCCGGGACGCTTCGCGGGGTTACGCGCCATCATGCCTGCCTTTCTTATTCCATCAAACGGCAATCGCCACCGGCATGATAGTGCCGGATAGGTTTGCGCAAACATACCTGCGGATACTGGCTTTGTGAAGTCATAACGGGTTAATCTTGTGGCCGTGGGCATTTATTGCTTAAGGTATTGCGACCGGTCCTGACGGCCGGCATTTGAAAGATTAGCTCATTTATTGGTTTTAATATGAAAAAACAACAATGCTATGCTGAATTACTACAAAATATGTCGTCGCTGATCGAGGGCGAGACGCATTTTATCGCGGCGATGGCCAACTGCAGCGCATTGCTCTTCGAACATCTTGATGGCGTTAATTGGGCGGGTTTTTATCTGCTTGACGGTGATACACTGGTGCTGGGCCCTTTTCAGGGTAAAGTGGCCTGTGTGCGCATACCGGTGGGCAAGGGCGTCTGCGGCACCGCGGTGGCGCAAAACAGGATCCAGCGGGTAGATGACGTACACGCCTTCCCCGGACATATCGCCTGCGACGCCGCCAGTAATGCCGAAATCGTGTTGCCGATTACCCTCGACGGCCGCGTGGTTGGGGTACTGGACATCGATAGCACGATTTACCATCGCTTCGACCAGGACGACGAGGATGGGCTGAAAGCCTTGGTGGAACGGCTTTGTCAGCAGTTGGAGCACACCGATCTGCGACGTTTTATCAATAATACTTTATATTGATAGACAGATAACGTGGCATTTGCCGATGGCGTCATTATAATGACGCCTGTTCATGCCTGCGCTGGTTGGCAAACCCGTTGTAATCAGGAAAATTCATGGAAAATCAACCCAAGTTGAACAGTAATAAAGAAGTCATCGCCTTTCTGGCCGAGCGGTTTCCGCTTTGTTTCACCGCCGAGGGCGAGGCACGGCCATTGAAGATTGGTATTTTTGCCGATCTGGTCGCGCGCATCCAGGGGGAGGACAGCCTGAGCAAGACGCAGTTGCGTTCCGCTTTACGGCTTTATACATCAAGCTGGCGTTACCTGTACGGCATCAAACTCGGTGCCCAGCGTGTCGATCTTGACGGTAATCCCTGTGGCGAATTGGAAGCGCAGCATGTAGAACATGCCCGCAAACAGCTTGAGGAAGCCAAGGCACGGGTCCAGCAGCAACGTGCCGCCCAGCAGGCGAAAAAACGCGAAAATGGCGAAGCGCCGGCACCGCGCCGCGCCGCGCCGGCCAACGAGGCCGCCGCAGCCAAAAAAGGCCAGGACGCCGCCGCGCCGCGCAGGCCGCGCCCAGCCAATCGTCCCAAGAGCGATGCCAAGACCGACGCTAAGAACGTCCGGGCATCACAACCGGTTAAACAGGCCGCTCCGGCGCGCCAGGTACCGGTTACCGATATATCAAAATTGCATATCGGCCAGGCAATCAAAGTCAAGGTGGGCAAAGATCCCATGGAAGCAACGGTTATGGAAATTGCCAAAGAAGGGGTACGTGTGCAGCTTTCTTCCGGGATGGCTTTGATTGTGCGCGCAGAACACCTGCAGTTCTGATACGGAGGCCGACCAGGGCATGAACAAATTTGTCAGAGTAACTGCAATTGCAGGGTTGTTACTGGCGGGATCGGCATCGGCGAATGATAATAAAATCACCCGCGCCGACCAGATTCCCCAGCTTCACGAAGAAGCGCAACAAGAGACCGTCAGCGAACGCGTCACCGCACGTTTCACCCGATCCCATTATCGCCAGTTTGATCTGGATGATGCGTTTTCGGCCAAGATTTTCGACCGCTACCTCAACATGCTGGATTACAGCCATAATGTCTTGCTGGCCTCCGACATCGCGCAGTTCGCGGATAAGAAAAACCAGCTGGATGATGAACTGAAAAGCGGTAAGCTGGACGTGCCGTACGCACTCTACAACCTGGCGCAGAAGCGGCGTTTTGAACGCTATGAATATGCCCTGGCCCAGTTGGCCAAACCGATGGATTTCACCGGCAACGATACCATAGAGCTCGATCGCAGCAAGGCGCCCTGGCCGCAAAACGAAGCGGAGCTAAATAAGCTCTGGGACGCCAAGGTTAAATACGATCAGCTGAGCCTTAAGCTCACCGGCAAGGATGATAACGAAATCCGCGATGTGCTGACCAAACGTTATCAATTCGCCATCCGCCGCCTGGCGCAGAGCAACAGTGAAGATGTGTTCCAGCTGGTCATGAACGCCTTCGCCCATGAAATCGATCCTCATACCAATTATCTTTCGCCGCGCAATACCGAACAGTTCAACACCGAGATGAGCCTGTCCCTGGAGGGCATTGGCGCGGTGCTGCAAATGGACGACGATTACACGGTGATTAATTCGCTGGTGCCGGGCGGGCCGGCGGCGAAGAGTAAAACCATCACCGTCGGCGATCGCGTGGTGGGCGTCGGCCAGACCGGCAAGCCGATGGTGGATGTCATAGGCTGGCGGCTCGACGACGTGGTGTCCCTGATCAAAGGTCCGAAGGGCAGCAAGGTCCGTCTGGAAATACTGCCGGCGGGCAAGGGCACCAAGACCCGCATCGTCACCGTCACCCGCGAGCGTATCCGTCTTGAGGACCGCGCGGTGAAACTCACCATCAAAGAGGTGGGCGGTCAAAAAGTCGGCGTACTGGATATACCCGGTTTTTATGTCGGCCTGACCGACGACGTCAAGGTACAGCTGCAGAAACTGCAAAAACAGAACGTCAGCAGCGTCATCATCGATTTGCGTACCAACGGCGGCGGAGCCCTGACCGAGGCCGTCTCCCTGTCCGGGTTGTTTATTCCCAGCGGCCCGGTGGTGCAGGTGCGCGACAATAACGGCAAAATCCGCGAGGACAGCGACAACGACGGCATTGTTTATTACAAAGGCCCCCTGGTGGTGCTGGTCGATCGTTTCAGCGCGTCGGCATCGGAAATCTTTGCCGCCGCCATGCAGGATTACGGCCGGGCGCTGATCGTCGGCGAGCCGACGTTCGGCAAGGGCACGGTACAGCAATACCGCTCCCTGAACCGGATCTACGATCAGATGCTGCGCCCGGACTGGCCGGCGCTGGGCTCCATCCAGTACACCATCCAGAAGTTCTACCGGGTTAACGGCGGCAGCACCCAGCGTAAAGGGGTGGTGCCGGACATCATCATGCCCACCGGCGACGAGACGATTGAAACCGGTGAAAAATTTGAAGATAACGCGTTGCCCTGGGACAGCATCAAGGCGGCCACGTTCACCAAGACCGGTGACCTGAAACCTTTCTCCTCCGAGCTGTTGAAAGCGCATCAGGAAAGGATTGCCGCCGATCCTGAATTCCAGTATATCGCTCAGGACATCGCCCGTTTCCACGCCTTGAAGGATAAGCGCAATATCGTTTCCCTTAATCTGGTACAGCGTGAGAAAGAAAATCACGAGGACGATGCCATACGGTTGCAGCGCACCAACGAACGCCTGGTGCGGCAGGGTAAAAAACCGGTGAAGACGCTGGACGCTATCCCTAAGGATTACCACGAACCCGATCCCTACCTGGACGAGTCCGTGCATATCGCATTGGATCTGGCTAAGGCCGAAAGCGCACAACCGGCAACGCAGCCGGCTGCCGTCAAGTAACGTAACATAGAGTCGATTATCAAGGCGCCTTAACGGCGCCTTTTTTATGACCGGCATACGGGCGGGAAAAAGCTTAACAAAATGTAAAGTTATGTCTTTTTAGGCACTTAATGCCACGCAATGCTTGAAAACGCCAGGGAAGCCCATACCATCAAGGCTAACGCAATGGGCGTTATTTTCAAGGAATCACCTTCTTATGATGCGTATCGCTCTCTTTCTACTCACCAACCTGGCTGTGATGCTGGTATTCGGTCTGGTACTGAGCCTGACGGGGATACAATCTTCCAGCGTGACCGGGTTAATGATCATGGCGGGTTTATTCGGTTTTGGCGGCGCGCTGGTTTCGCTGCTGATGTCGAAATGGATGGCGCTGCGGTCAGTCGGCGGGGAGGTTATTGAACAGCCCCGCAACGAGACCGAACGCTGGCTGCTGGAGATGGTCCGGCGGCAGTCGCAACAGGCCGGCATCGCCATGCCGCAGGTGGCTATCTACCCGGCGCCGGACATCAACGCCTTTGCTACCGGCGCCCGGCGTGATGCCTCGCTGGTGGCGGTCAGTACCGGCCTGCTGCAAAATATGAGCCGCGACGAGGCAGAGGCGGTCATCGCCCATGAAATCAGCCACGTGGCCAACGGCGACATGGTGACCATGACGCTTATCCAGGGCGTGGTGAATACCTTCGTGATCTTTGTCTCGCGCATCCTGGCCCAATTGGCGGCGGGCTTCCTGTCGTCCAATCGTGATGAAGGCGAAAGCAGCAACGGCAACCCGATGATTTATTTTGCCGTGTCCATGGTGCTGGAACTGGTGTTTGGCGTACTGGCGAGCATTATCACCCTGTGGTTCTCCCGCCATCGCGAGTTCCATGCCGACGCCGGTTCGGCAAGACTGGTCGGGCGCGAGAAAATGATTGCCGCGCTGCAGCGCTTAAAAACCAGCTATGAGCCCCAGGAGGAAAGCAGCATGCTGGCGTTTTGCATCAATGGCAAAACCAACTCGTTCAGCGAGCTGTTTATGTCCCACCCGCCGCTGGATAAGCGTATCGAGGCGCTGCGGGCCGGTACCTATCTCAAATAACGGCGGGGCGGACTAGTCGGCGCCGGAGAAGCTGTCGTCTTCCTGGCGCTGAGGGTTGCCCTGCTTAATGCGCAGCGCGCTCACCAGCGCCGCCGCCGTCGCAAAGCACCCGGCCAGCACCAGCGCCGCGTGAGTGCCGGTGGCGCCGAACAGATTAAACATCAGCGCCACCAGCGCCGCGCCGGAGGTTTGGCCGAACAGCCGGGCGGTGCCGAGCATGCCGCTGGCCCCGCCGCTGCGATTGCGCGGCGCCGAGGTGATGATGGTATGGTTATTGGGCGACTGGAATAAACCAAAACCGGCGCCGCACAGCATCATCCGCCAGATGATTTCCCCATCCCCGGGCATGGCGGGCAACCAGGCCAGCGAAAACAGGCCCAGGGCAAAGGCGCCCAGGCCGATGGCCCCCAGCAGACCCGAATGTACGCGGCCTATCAGCCTTCCGGCCACCAGGGCCAGCAGCATGGTGGCCAGCGGCCAGGGCGTCAGCAGCAGCCCGGTCGCCACTTCGCTGCGGTTCAACACGCTTTGCAGATAAAAGGGCAGGGACACCATAGCCAGCATTTGGGCGCAAAAAGAACAAATAGAGGTTCCCATCGACAGCGCGAACAACGGGATGCGAAACAGGTCCACCGGCAGCAGCGGCCAAGGCTGCCGCAGCTGGTGCCGGACAAAAAACACGCCGATGACGGCCGCCAGGGCCAGCTCGAGCAGTATCCATTGGCCGCCGACGCGTTGTGAAAATCCCCCGAGCGCCGAGAGCAGCAGTCCGAAGGTCAGGGCGTTCAACAGGGCGCTGAACCAGTTAAACCGCTGTCCGCGGTTTTTCAGCGCGTTGACCGGCAGGAACCGCCGGCCCAGGTAAAACGCCAGCAGGCCGATAGGCACGTTAATGGCGAACAGCCATTGCCAGGAGGCGATGGATAACACCCCGGCGGCCACGGTCGGACCGGCGGCGGTGGATACCGCCACCACCAGCGTATTAATGGCCATGCCGCGCCCCAGCAGGCGCGAGGGATAAATTATGCGTATTAAGGCGGTATTGATGCTCATCAGCGCCGCGGCGCCCAGTCCTTGCAGCACGCGGGCGCCAATCAGCATCCAGAGATTGTCCGACAGGGCGCAGACCATCGACATCAGGGTAAATACCGCCAGCCCGCATTGATAGACCCGCCGGTAGCCGTAAATATCCCCCAGGGTAGCGAAGGACAGCAGCGTCATGATGATGGACAACTGGTAGGCGTTAATCACCCAAATCGACGCGGCGGGGCTGGCGTGCAGTTCACGGGCAATGGTCGGCAGGGCCACGTTGGCGATGGCGCCGTCCAGAACGGCAAGGCTGATGCTGATGATGATGGTTAATATTGCGCCGTAACGTTGTGGGACAGGCAGGCCGTCGGCAGAGTTCTGGGTCATGAAGGATTAACATCCCGTTAAAAGCATTATCCTAGCATTAAACAGGGGATCGGCGACCGCCGCGCACTCGGATAAATGTAATAAAACGTTCATGCCCGGTTAAAAACATCCTGCAAAGACAATGGTGATTGCGTTAATTGCAGCCTTGCCTTTATAATAAAAATCATGTTCTATTTTTTTTAAAACAAAACAATTATCAGGACTTTTATCACCATGGCGATAGCAGATTTAGACAGACAGCCCGACTCCGTATCGTCTGTATTAAAGGTATTTGGCATTTTACAAGCCTTGGGCGAAGAACGGGAAATCGGTATTACCGAGCTTTCACAGCGCGTCATGATGTCCAAAAGCACGGTCTATCGTTTTTTGCAGACGATGAAATCCCTTGGCTACGTGTCGCAGGAAGGCGAGTCGGAAAAATATTCTCTGACCCTCAAGCTGTTTGAGCTGGGCGCCAAGGCCTTGCAGAATGTGGATTTGATTCGCATTGCCGATATCCAGATGCGCGTGCTGTCCAACTTAACCCGCGAAACCATTCACCTGGGTTCGCTGGATGAGGACAGCATTGTCTATATCCACAAAATCGACTCCATGTATAACCTGCGCATGTACTCCCGGGTCGGTCGCCGCAATCCGCTTTACAGTACCGCTATCGGCAAAGTGCTGCTGGCCTGGCGCGACCGGGACGAGGCGCGGGAAATTCTTTCCGGCGTGGTGTTTAATCGCAGCACCCAGCGTACCGCCGCCAATGCCGCGGCTTTGCTGCCGGAATTGGATCTGGTGCGTGAACAGGGCTTCGGCGAGGATAATGAAGAGCAGGAAGAGGGGCTGCGCTGTATTGCGGTGCCTATCTTTGATCGCTTCGGCGTGGTGATTGCCGGCTTGAGTATATCCTTCCCGACCATCCGCTTCTCGGAAGAGAGTAAAAGCGATTATGTGAAGATGCTGCACGATGCGGCGCGGAATATCTCCCAGCAAATCGGCTATCAACACTATCCGTTTTAACCGGCGGTCCAGCGCAGAGAGGCGTAATCATGTCCCAACCCTTTTCGGAAAACCAGGAACTGGTCTCCGATTTAGTTGCCTGCCAGTTGGTTATCAAGCAGATACTGGATGTTATCGATGTCATCGCACCCGTTGAGATCCGGGAAAAGATGTCGGGCCAATTGAAAAATATTGATTTTGCCACCCACCCGGGCGCGCAGGATCCGGTGACCCGCCGGGCTATCGAAAAGGCGATCGCGCTTATCGATCTGAAGTTTGACCGGACGGCGCGTCCGTAATCTGATGCGGGTCTGCCGGGGTACATCCTTGGCACCCTATTTTCTTCCACCCATATCATCCGCTTTATAAATCATTATTCTGATAATGAAATCCCTGTGGTTATCATTCGTTTAAGTTTTGCTGGCTAGAATATTTGTATTGCGACGGTACAGGACGTGGGTTTTGAAAAAAAACACTTCAATATCAATACTGGTCATTTTACTGCTTTGCCTGCTGCTGTGGTTATCGGCCCTCAACAGTTTTTGCGATCAGGGCGGTGATTTTTTCAGCGGCATATGCCTGGTGACCAAGTGGATGCCCTGGTAAGCGGGGCGAAGAGGGCGGCAATTTTGACTTGCGGGGTACAATGAAGGCCGCGGAGTGATAAGATAGCTTCTGGTTTTTTCAGTGGCAAGGTCACTTTATGAACGTATTTGGATTTGATAGCATTAATATCGCCTCGATGGCGATTGCATTGGTTTTTTTTATTATTTGCCTGGTGGTCTGGTTTTACCTTAATCGCGCAAGCGTCAGGGCCAACGAACAGATCGCGCTGCTCAATGAATTGCTTGAACAGCAGAAAAAACAGACCGAACTGCTGCTGCGCCTGGGTCAGGCGGGTAATTCCGACAACGGCGCCAAGGCGCTGCCGGCAGGCGAACCCATTCTATTTAAAGATTTTATCGCCGAACGCTAATTTTTGCCTATTCTATGCCATCCTGCCCGGCGCAGCGGTGGCGGCCATCACATAATCCGGTAATCTGCGCATTTTTGCCGTTGGCTAGCGTCCAATGGGAGAATCGAGAACACGATGACGAAGAAAAATCCCTGGTATGACGCCGCAAAACCCCACCACACCCCGGAAGGTTTCCGTAATATCGAACCGGGGACCAGAACCCCCGGCGCCTACAGGAAGTGGCAGGACGAGAGAAAAAAACAAGGCCTGCCCAAACCCCCCAGGGACGGCTATCCGGGGTTTATCGCGCGCTGGTGGCAACCTGCCGATTTCAGCGGCAAAGAGGACGCCGTATGGTGGCTGGGACATGCCTGCCTGATGGTGCGCGCGGCGGGCCGCTATTTGCTTATCGATCCGGCCCTGGGCAATCGCGCCTCGCCGCTGCCCTTTATCGGACCCCGCCGGAGAACACCGGCGCCGGTGGACATTGCCGGCTTACCGCCCATTGAGATGATCCTCTATTCTCATAACCATTATGATCATCTCGATAAAGGCACCCTAAAAAAGCTGCTCAAGCGTTTTCCGGCGATACAGGTCATGGCGCCGCTGGGCATGGGCGACTGGTTGCGTAAACGCGGCGTGCGCACGGTGAAACAGTGCGACTGGTGGGACAGCGTCGATAGCCATGGCATCCGCTTGCACAGCGTTCCCGCGCGGCACTGGAGCCAGCGTACCCTGAAAGATCACAATCGCAGCCTGTGGTGCGGCTGGGTAGTGGAAACCAAAGACTGGCGTTTTTATTTTTCCGGCGACAGCGGCTACAGTCCGGGCCTGGCTGAAATCGGCGCGCGGCTCGGACCCTTTAGCGTCGCCGCCTTGCCGATCGGCGCCTATGCACCAGAATGGTTCATGGGCGAGAGCCATATGAGTCCCGCCGGCGCGGTAGACGTCTATCAGCAATTGCACTGTCCGCGGGTGATCCCCATCCACTGGGGAGTATTTGAACTGGCGGACGAAGCGCTGGATGAACCGCCGCTGGAGCTGGAGCAGGCTTTATTAAACGCGGGCATTAAAGACCCGCATTTCCGTGCGCTGAAAATCGGTGGGAAAATAGCGCTGTAACAATGCCCTAGCCGCCGGGATATAATCCCGGCGCTAAACGCCCGGGGAAAATAGCCGCGACCGCCGGGCGGCGGTGGATATCACCGGACGTCCGCGCCCGGGTTAACACCCGTCCCGGATCCACATTATCCTGTTATTTATTTCATTATAATGACGCTAGTCATATAAAATATATTAAAAAAAATCTGGTTAAACCCTTTTCCTATATTAATAAGTTTCTATTAGCGGCCGAGTTAACCGATTTACCTGTTTGCCGTCATGGCGATAAATTAACCCTGGCGCGCTCGCGGCAATGGCGGGTTAAACGCCGGCGTGATTGCGCGCCGGCGGCGCTGCACAATATTGGGGATCACTGATGGCGCATCGTTTCCGCCATGGTCGCCGCGCCGCAGCCCGGCGGGCATGTTGCGGATCCCGTTTCGGTAAAACCCGCAGTGTAAATTTTATTCCATGGATAGCAGATTAGGGTATAAGCAAATCTGAAAAAATGTGAGCCATGCCTCTTGTTTTCTTTTCTAAGTAAATGAATAGTTATTCTTGAATATTGCATTGGACGTTGACAAGTGTTTGCGCTAAGGTTATCGATAAATGGTACAGAAATCATCGCGGTGGTTAACCTCGTAATCGAATGGGCGAAATTTTCAACTATTGGATGCGCTGATAACCTTCCCAATGCTACTGAACGATTTAATTATGTGCGACATATCCGGCCCTGCTCAAAAATGGCTTGCCATTGATAACAGAGTATGTGATAACGCATTTGGGTAAAACGAGGTACAGTTCTGTATATGAATGGCATTTTCAGTAAAGAAGTTTTGCGTAAAGACGATATCGTTGCATACCGCTTCTCTGCCGATCCTAATCTTAGTGCCTCAAGCAGTAACGACTCCAGTTTGTCTCTGTCTCGCCTCAGGGCGATTTAAACACTCCAAAGGAAATATGCAAGATGGCAAAGATCAAAGGTCAAGTGAAGTGGTTCAACGAGTCTAAAGGTTTTGGTTTTATCACTCCGGCCGATGGTAGCAAAGATGTGTTTGTTCACTTCTCCGCTATTCAGGGTAACGGCTTCAAAACTCTGGCCGAAGGCCAGAACGTAGAATTCGAAATCCAGGATGGTCAGAAAGGCCCTTCAGCAGTTAATGTAACTGCTCTGTAATCCACGCCGCTTCGGCAGCAATTGGCCATTTGGCCGATGGATAACATGTAATTCCCCCTGCCAGTGCCCCACTGGCAGGGTGTTTCATTCTTGCCCGACATCTTCCCCGCACTTCCCTCTGTTCCTGTTTTCCGTACCTGTGCCGCCCCGCGACGCTGGCTGTCGGGTGCCGAAGAATGAATCACGTCTTCAACCGGGCAAAATCACCAATCCCGAATGCTGATTGCGGCCGCTGATGGTCGGATAGGCGGGGTCGATGGCGCGCTTTACGCTGTTGCGACGAAAACTGGTATACGCGAAGCGCGTGCCTGCCTGCGTCATTCCGTCCCCGTTCGCGCACGTGGCGCAAATCGTGCAATGCCCGATATCGTCCACCGCCTGGAATCCCGCCGCCATAAGCTTATACCGGGCGATAGCGGCCAAATCCAGACGCCGGTACGCCGGCGTCACGATAGCGCCGGGTATCGGCAGGCGCGCTAAAAAATCCGCCACCAGGCTCTCGCCGACCTCGTAGCAGCACGGGCGGGCCGACGGACCGATGGCCGCCACCCACTCCGCCGGATTATCGTCCCTGGCCAGCAGCATGGCGGCGAATTGTTCAATGATGCCCGCCACCAGCCCGCGCCAGCCGGCGTGCAGCGCGCCGATCTTTTTGCCGTCGCGGCGGGCGAACAGCAGCGGCAGGCAATCGGCGGTCAGTACACTCAGCAGTACGCCGGGAGTGGAAGTCACCACGCCGTCCGCCTCGCCGCACTGCTCGCCCGGTCCCGTAACCTCGCGGATTTGAATACCATGCACCTGTTTTTTTACCGCCAGGGTATCCTGCCAGGGCAGCAACCTTTCCGGCATCAGATGGGCTTTATCGCCAAAACCATGTTTTACGCCGGCGATGCCGTCAATGAGGGGAGAATAAGCTGTCATAATGTCCTGCGATAATGTCCCGCGCTGAAAACATAGAGTAGCGTAATTTTATCCGTTCCTGGCGCCGGTGTTTGTAACAAAGCAACAATCGGTGGCTGGCGAGAGGGAAATTTGCGCTTTGTTGCAAATTAGCAAGCCTTGTAGCATTGTTTTTGCGCGCATGCTCCGGCGAATAGGTTTTAATGCGTCTGATAATAAAAATAGCCGTATAAGAGAGCAGTGTGAAAACGAAGCCGGGTCAGGGTAAGCAGAATTTTATTCAATGGCGGTTTGGTCTGATGTGTATCGGTATTTCGGCCATACTGGCCGTGTTGCTGATGCGCATCGGCTGGCTGCAGGTGATCAAACCGGACAATCTGGTGGCGCAGCAGAACATGCGCTCGCTGCGCGTGGAGCAGACGCCGATACCCAGGGGGATGATAACCGATCGCAACGGCCAGCCGCTGGCGGTCAGCGTACCCGTTGACGCCATCTGGGCCGACCCGAACGAAGTGGCGCAAAAGGGCGGGGTGACGGCGTCCTCCCGCTGGCAGGCGCTGGCGCAGACGGTTAACCTGCCTTTCAACGAGATGTCCGCCCGGATCAATCACGATCCCCATATGCGCTTTATCTACCTGGCGCGTCAGATCGAACCCAACGTCGCCGATTATATCAAGCAACTGAAGCTGCCCGGCATCTATTGCAAAGAAGAGTCCAGACGCTTTTATCCGGCGGGGGAGACGGCGGCCAATCTGGTGGGTTTTACCAATATCGACGATCAGGGGATCGAGGGTATCGAAAAAAGTTTCAACCGCCTGCTGACCGGCGTGGCCGGACAGCGGGTGGTGCGCAAGGACCGGTTTGGCCGCGTGGTGGAAACCCTTTCCTCCACCGACAGCTCGCCCGCGCATAACGTGGCGCTGAGCATCGACCTGCGGCTGCAGCGTGAAACCGAGGAGGCGTTAAGCAACGCGGTGGCTTTCAATAAGGCGGATTCCGGCGCCTCGGTGCTGGTGGATGTCAATACCGGCGAAATCCTGGCCATGGCCAGCTATCCCACCTTTAATCCCAATAACCGCGCCGGGGCCGGCGAAGACGATTTTCGCAATCGCGCCATCAGCGATATTTTCGAACCGGGATCGACGGTAAAGCCGATGGTGGTGATGACGGCGCTCAAGCAGGGCATCGTCAAGCCAGACACGCTGCTCGATACCCATCCCTATACGCTTGACGGCCATCTGATCCGGGATGTGGCGTTTTATCCGCAGTTAACCCTGACCGGCATCCTGCAAAAATCCAGCGATGTCGGCGTCTCGCGCATGGCGCTGGCAATGCCGGTTACCGCCTTGCTCAATACCTATCGCGCTTTCGGCCTGGGCCAGCCCACCGACCTCGGCCTGACCGGTGAAAGCGCCGGCCTGATGCCGCATCGTATGCGTTGGGGCGAACTGGATCGGGCGACGTTCTCGTTTGGCTATGGCCTGATGGTCACCCCGGTGCAACTGGCGCGGGTCTACGCCACCATCGCCAGCGACGGCGTTTACCGGCCCTTGTCCATTACCCGTATCGACCCGCCGGTGGTCGGCCAGCGCGTCATGGACCCGGCGTTGGTGCATGAGGTGAAACATATGATGGAAAGCGTTGCCCTGCCGGGCGGCGGCGGCGTTAAAGCCGCCGTCAGGGGATACCGGGTGGCGGTGAAGACCGGCACCGCTAAAAAAATCGGCCCCGACGGCCGTTATATTGATAAGTATATCGCCTATACCGCCGGGATCGCGCCGGCCAGCCGCCCGCGTTTCGCGCTGGTGGTGGTGATCAATAATCCCCAGGCGGGTAAGTATTATGGCGGCGCGGTGTCGGCGCCCGTCTTCAGCACCATTATGGCTGAGGTGCTGCGCATCATGAATGTGGAGCCCGACGCCTTGCCGGAAGACAACAATCGCCTGGTGACCGCATCGAGGCCGGGCTCCGGCGCCTCCTGAGGCGCCGGCATGACATTCCCGCTGCCGGCGCGCCGGATTTACGGTAAGATGCGCACCTGATTGCGTTTACGTCCGGAACCGGTTATGCCCTGCTATCAATGCCCCCTTTGCCACCTGCCGCTCACGCGCGCCGATAATTACTGGTCCTGCGCGCAGCGGCACCGCTATGACTGCGCCCGCGAAGGCTATGTCAATCTGCTGCCGGTGCAGTTCAAGCGCAGCAAGGCGCCGGGTGATAACCAGGAGATGATGCAGTCGCGCCGCGCGTTTCTTGATGCCGGTTATTACCAGCCGATGCGCGATCGGGTTATGGCGCTGGTCGACGAACTGCCGTGGGCGCCGGGCGGCGACTGGCTGGATATCGGCTGTGGCGAAGGTTATTATACGCAGGCGCTTGCGGCGACGCTGGCGCAACGTCCGGGAGGCGGGCGGGTGTATGGGCTGGATATCGCTAAAACGGCGGTGCGCCTGGCGGCGAAGCGTTACCCGCAGGCGCGGTTTTGCGTTGCGTCCACCCAGCGCCTGCCGTTTATCGACGGTTCGCTCGGCGGCATATTGCGTATTTACGCGCCCTGCAATCCCGCTGAAATGTATCGCGTCATAAAGCCCGGCGGGCTGGTGGTCACCGTCGCGCCCGGACCCCGGCATCTTTATCAGCTTAAAGCCCGCATCTATCCCCAGGTCATGCTGCATCCGTTAAAGGATGAGCATTTCGCCGGCTTCACCGCGCTTGCGACGCACCGCCTGAGCTATGATATGGAGATGACCGGCGAGGCCGCAGCCAGTTTGCTGCAAATGACCCCGTTTGCCTGGCGCGCCACGCCCGAGGTCATGACGCGCTTAGCCGGACTGGGGCGGTTTGCCTGCGAAACCGATTTTATCATCCGCGCCTGGCGGCGGGAGGATTGAGACCTGCCCCTACAGGCCGGGCAGGGCGGCCTGGGCGTAATGGGCATACAGGATATTGCAGCCGATGCCGATCAGGATGGCGCCGCCGATAATTTCCGCTTTTTTGCCGAGCCATGGGCCGATAAAGCGGCCAAGCAGCATGCCCAGGGTGGCCATGATCATGGTGGCCAGGCCGATAATCATCGCGGTATGCAGGATATTGACTTCCAGGAAGGCCAGCCCCACGCCCACCGCCATGGCGTCCAGGCTGGTGGCGAAAGCGGTGGTCGCCAGCACCCTCAGGCTATGCTGGCCCAGGCGCGGCGCGGTCTCTGTTTGACGGCGCCAACCGCCGGCCACCATGCGCATGCCCAGGCAGCCCAGCAGGATAAACGCCACCCAATGATCCCACGCCAGAATATAGCGGCTGGCCATCAGCCCCAGCGACCAGCCGATCAGCGGCGTAACGGTTTCGATAGCGCCGAAAATCAGTCCGGTGCGCAACGCTTCACGCAGGGGGGGATTATGCAGGGCGGCCCCTTTGCCGATGGAGGCGGCAAAGGCATCCATGGACATGCCGAATGCAAGGATCAGGGTCGCGGACAGGTTCATCATAATCAGGCCTCGGCTGGGAGCCAATATACACGCTTCCCCATCATCCCAACCCCACGATGGTTCGTCGTGTCTATAGTCTCGCCGACCGTCCTGGTCGCCCGCACCACGTTTACGCCGGTTGAGCGGCGTATAACGAGTATGTTGATACGGGCATTTCCGCCTGCTATGGTGGAAACCGGCTACTCCCTAATGACCGCAAAACCATAACATCGTATTTACCGTATAACAACCACAAAAATAAAATAGCATTTTTGCATACGCTTATTTATCGCATACCTATAAAAACATCAACCTTGGGGTTATTTAATAGCATACATTGTAAGGTTAAAAATTTCGCCATGGCCCATCGCAGTAAGGCCATCGGCGGTGATAACCTTATATTATAGGTTGTTATTACGTTAATTATTTTCCATGAATTGATTATAAATCCTTTCAAGATCATCAAGATGCTGAACCTGGATCAATAACCTTCTTTTCTCCAAATCTATAGCCAGAAAACCATCTTCGGATAAGTTCATATTTTTAATCCGGTCATAGCGGATAAAAACATTGGCATAATAAAAACCCGCGGTTTTGAAAATGAGTTTTGGCCGGCGGATATAGGCAAGATAGGTCGCCATAAATGCCAGGATTAATAATAAAGTGGTGGTAAAAACCGTACCTTTATTAGTGATGTTCTGGTACACCAGAATCAGCACCAGGCCGATAAATATCAGTCCATCGATACGGCTTTGGCGCTTAAGCCCGATTTTCAGCCGGGTTTTGCCCTTAAGCATGCCGGCTACGACAAACTCGTCGTAAAGGGCGAACGCCAATGCCAGCGTGATGATAACCAGCAGGACAATATCGGTAACAGACATCCTGACTCCTTGCGAAAAATAAAAAAACCGGGGGATGGCCCCCGGTTGCGCATTACCACGTGTGCATCACTACGATTACAGTCCCAGCAGGCCTATCCAGTAGCCGAAGATACCGATGGCGAAGAAGCCGACGATAATCCACAGCGCATTGACCTTGCGGCGCAGCAGCCACATACACCCGAAGGTCAGCAGCAGCGGCACCAGGCCCGGCATCAGCTGATTGAGGATGCTTTGCACGGTGGTCACCGTGGTCTGGCCGTCCGGACCGGTGATACGCGACACCACCATGGGAATATTCACATGGGTCCACTTATTCACCAGCGCCCCCATGACAAACAGCCCCAGTATCGAGGCGCCCTCCGTCAGCTTCTGCAGGAAACCGCCGCCCATATCGTTAACGATATCCACGCCTTTTTTGTAGCCGTAGGCCACGCCGTAATAACGGGTTGCCAGACGCACGGCGTTAAACAGGATAAAGAACAGGAGGGGGCCAAGCAGACTGCCGCTCATGGCGATGCCGGCACCCAGCGCGGCGAACACCGGACGTACGGTACCCCAGAAGATGGGGTCGCCCACGCCCGCCAGCGGTCCCATCAGGCCCACTTTCAGGCCGTTGATGGCCGCATCGTCGATGGGAGCGCCGTTGGCGCGCTGTTCTTCCATTGCCATGGTTACGCCTAATACCGGCGCCGCCACGTACGGATGGGTGTTAAAGAATTCCAGGTGACGTTTAATCGCCTGTTTGCGATCGTCATTGTTCTCAGGATACAGGCGACGGATTACCGGCACCATCGAGAAGCAAAAACCCAGCGCCTGCATACGTTCAAAGTTCCATGATCCCTGGAAAAGGTTCGAGCGAATAAAGACAGCACGCACATCGCCGGGAGTCAGTTTCTTTGGAGCAGTTGTTATATCGACCATTTCGCTCACCTATTAATCAAGTTCATTATCAAGATCGTTAACGCCCCTGGCGCCGCCGCCGTTTCCGCCGTTGGTCTGGTTATATTTCGGACTCAACTGGATATACAGGACAGCCATGACCACGCCAATCACACCCAGGGAAACCAGGTTGAAGTTGGTGAAAGCCGCGGTGACGAAACCAAGATAGAAGAAAGGCATCAGGTAGCCGGCACGCATCATGTTGATGACCATCGCGTAACCTACTACCACGATCATGCCGCCGGCGATGTTCAGGCCGTTGGTCACGACTTCCGGGATGGAACTGAGCATGGCGTGGACGGCGTCGGTACCGACGGAAACACCGACGATCACGGCCGGAATGGCGATACGCATGGCCTGCAACAGCAACGCGCCGACGTGGATCCAGCTCAGGGCGCTGAGGTTGCCGTTTTCCGCGGCTTTGTCAGCGGCATGCTGGAAGGCCACGGTAATGGTACGTACGATAATGGTCAGTACCTGGCCGGCGGCAGCCAGCGGGATAGCCAGCGCGATGCCGGCACCCACGCTTTGATTGCCGGCAATGACCAGGATGGTGGAAATAATGGAGGCCAGCGCGGCATCGGGCGCCACGGCGGCACCGATGTTCATCCAACCCAGGGCAATCATCTCCAGCGTACCGCCGATGATGATACCGGTCTTCATATCACCCAGCACGAGGCCGATTAACGTACATGCCACCAGCGGACGGTGGAACTGAAACTCATCGAGTATTGAACCCATGCCTGCGATACAGGCCACTATAAAAATCAGCACAATCTGAAGCGTGGTGATCTCCATTGTACTTCTCCTCTGACAAACGTAAGAGAGCGGTAAATCTTTTTTTCAGGAAAGTGATACGCTCGTAGGTGTTAGTTTTTCCGGCGAATTTATTTACCGAGTTTATTTATCAAATCCATCATCTTCAGCGGCGAATCCGATGAGACCTTACGCACTTCAAGCTCAATTCCCCGATCGTTTAACTTACGAAACGCGGCGATATCTTTCTCATCAACCGATACGGCATTGTTAACCTGGGTTTTACCCTGGCGAAACGCCATGCCGCCGATATTTACCGTGGTGATTTTGACGCCGCCTTCCACGACGCGCTCAACGTCGGTGGGGTTGGTAAACAACAACATCACGCGATCCTTGGCATAAGCCGGGTTGTTGTAAACGCGGATGGCCTTGTCCACGTCCACCACATGCGCGGTGACGCCTGGAGGAGCGACCTGGGTCAATAACGTTTTGCGCACGGTATCGGCGGCAACTTCATCGCTGACCACGATAATGCGTTTAACGTTGGTTTCCTTGGTCCAGCGGGTGGCGACCTGGCCATGGATCAGACGATCATCGATGCGCGCCAGACCGATGGTCATATGACCGCCGGCATTGGGATGCGGTTTGGCGGCAGGGGTCGGCGCGGCAACCGGCGCGGGGGTGGCCGCCGTCTGCGGTTCGGGCGCTTTGAGGGCCTTGACGCCGGCGCGTCCGGTTTCGACGGCGATGTTCACCAGCGCGGCAAAACCCGGCTTGTCATCACGCGCCATAAAGGTTTCCGCCAACATGGGAATATTAACGCCGGTGACGACTTCGTAATTCTCCTTATCGACCACAATGCGGCTGGCGGCGTTGAACGGGCTGCCACCCCAGGTATCAACCAGAAATAACACACCTTCCTGGGTATCAAGTTGCGCAAGGCGCGCGGTATATTTTTCAATCAGTGTTTCAGCATTCTCCCCGGGAACAAAATCTATCCAGGCGACGTTTTCTTGCGCGCCCAATATCATTTCAGCCGTTTTAAGCAACTGCTCGGCTGCTGACCCGTGAGTGCCAATTATGATAGCAATACTCACTGATACCTCCTCTGTTAACTAATTGGGTTAAGCAGTCAGACCGCCTGGCGTGTTTGCTACCAGTGAGCACGGGCGGTTTTAACTTCTTAGCCAGGGTATTTTTATTCGCCACCCTGTTTGATGTCCGCTGTGTGTGTTGAAACGATTCATGTGAAGATGTGAATCAATAGCGGTTAAACGCGATTTATTTTAGTGTGTAAAAAAATAAAAATTGTGACGGCGCTCAGTTATTTGTGCATGAGGAAAACAATGAGCTCACAAATCAGTGTAGAAGACATGCATGACAACTTGCAGACAAAAATAGTTTTATGCGCCTGCAAAGTTACCTGATAGAGTTGAATGTCTTACTTATCGATAAGGAGCGATGGGCCACAGCCCCCCCTATGGACTGTCACCGAAAAAACGTCACCCCTGATGTATGGTTTTCTCCTTTACCCGTCCAGGCTCCGCCGGCATGTTGCGCCAGCCGCGGGTCGCACCTTCCCGTACCGCCGGGAATCCAACCCGTCATCCCTGTGTCCTCTCTGTGGGAAAACGCCGCGCGTTCTACGGTCTTTGCGGACATGACGCCGCTTGCCCACGCGTGCTGCCGCGGTGTTTTATTGCGCCGTTTTAATGGACTGTCGATCTGGAGCGCCCAATGGAATTCTTAATGGACCCGACGCTGTGGGTGGGTCTGCTGACGTTGATACTGCTGGAAATTGTGCTGGGTATCGATAACCTGGTATTTATCGCTATCCTGGCCGAGAAGGTCGCGCCGAAAAAGCGGGACAAAGCCCGGGTTATCGGCCTGGCGCTGGCGCTGCTGATGCGTTTGGGGCTGCTGTCGTTGATCTCGTGGATGGTTACGCTGACCAAACCGTTGCTGAGCGTGGGCATGTTCAGCTTTTCAGGCCGGGATCTGATTTTGCTGCTGGGCGGATTGTTTTTACTGTTCAAAGCCACCACTGAGCTGCATGAACGGCTGGAGAACCAGGATGTGCAGCATGACGCCAACCGCGGTTACGCCAGTTTCTGGGCGGTGGTGGTGCAAATTGTTATCCTGGACGCGGTATTTTCCCTGGATGCGGTGATCACCGCGGTCGGCATGGTCAACAACCTGCCGGTGATGATGACCGCCGTGGTTATCGCCATGGGCATTATGCTGCTGGCGTCCAAGGCCTTGACCCGTTTTGTAAATGCCCATCCCACCGTCGTGGTGCTGTGCCTGAGTTTTTTGCTGATGATAGGCCTGAGCCTGATAGCCGAGGGCTTTGGCTTCCACATCCCCAAAGGTTATTTGTACGCGGCCATCGGTTTCTCGGTGCTTATTGAGCTGTTTAATCAGATAGCCCGGCGCAATTTTGTTAAAAACCAGGCGCGCGGGCCGATTCGCCAGCGCACCGCCGAAGCCATTTTACGTTTGATGGGCGGGCCCAGGCTGCGCGAGGAGGGGGCGCAGGAGATGCCAAACGAACCTAAGGCGGAGTTTGCCGACGAGGAGCGTTATATGATTACCGGCGTGTTGTCCCTGGCGTCGCGTTCGTTGCGCAGCGTGATGACGCCGCGCAACGAAATCTCCTGGGTGGATTGCCGGCGTCCGGTGGAGGAGCTGCGCGCTACGCTTTTGGCCACGCCGCACAGTATGTTTCCCGTGTGCGACGGCGAGCTGGACCAGTTGATCGGCGTGGTCCGCGCCAAGGACCTGATGGTGGCGTTGGATAAAGGCGAAGATGTGCAGGGGTATGCCGCGCAGAATCCGGCCATCGTGGTGCCGGAAACCCTGGATGTGCTGAACCTGCTGGGGGTATTGCGCCGGGCGCGGGGTAGCCTGGTGGTGGTGTCGAATGAATTTGGCGTGATCCAGGGGCTGGTAACGCCGCTGGATGTGCTGGAAGCCATTGCCGGCGAGTTTCCGGATGAGGACGAAACGCCGGATATTGTGGCGCAGGAGGACGCCTGGCTGGTAAAGGGTGGTACTGATTTGCACGCTTTGGGTCAGGCGTTGGACGATAATGAACTCACCCGCGGTCACGAGAATGTCGCTTCACTGGCGGGATTGCTGCTGGCCGAGCGGGATCAGCTGCCGGTGGTGGGTGAGGTTATCGAGCTGGGCCAGTGGCGGTTTACGATTTTGCAGATGCTGGAATACCGTATCGAGCTGGTGCGTATCGAACGGATAGCGCCGCCGGTGGAGGAAGAGGAACAGTAAACACGTGACCCGCTCTCCCTTTAACAGGTTTTATGCGGCATCGGCGTTGGCGGGCCTAGCATGCCATGGGGCCTCGGTCGGGCGGGAAAACCACGCCCGATTCGACCCCATTGGCACGCTCTCCCTTGAACACGTCTGCCTTGAGTCCGGCGTTGGCGGGCCTAGCATGCCATGGGGCCTCGGTCGGGCGGGAAAACCACGCCCGATTCGACCCCATTGGCACGCTCTCCCTTGAACACGTCTGCCTTGAGTCCGGCGTTGGCGGGCCTAGCATGCCATGGGGCCTCGGTCGGGCGGGAAAACCACGCCCGATTCGACCCCATTGGCACGCTCTCCCTTGAACACGTCTGCCTTGAGTCCGGTGTTGGCGGGCCTAGCATGCCATGGGGCCTCGGTCGGGCGGGAAAACCACGCCCGATTCGACCCCATTGGCACGCTCTCCCTTGAACACGTCTGCCTTGAGTCCGGCGTTGGCGGGCCTACATGCTATGGGGTGCTCGGTCGGGCGAAAAGACCATGCCCGATTCGACCTCATTGGCACGTTTTTCCTTGAACACGTCTGCTTTATGTTCCGCGTTAGCGGGCCAGCAGGGTGTGGGTGATGCGATCAATCGCACTGGACCTTGATGGCCAGGCCGCCGCGCGAGGTTTCGCGGTATTTGGCGTTCATGTCCTTGCCGGTTTCGTACATGGTTTCAATCACCTTATCCAGCGACACCCGCGGCGCGCTGGTGCGCCGCAGCGCCATGCGCGAGGCGTTGATGGCCTTGACAGAGGCGATGGCGTTGCGTTCGATGCAGGGGACCTGTACCTGGCCGGCCACCGGATCGCAGGTCAGCCCCAGATTATGTTCCATGCCGATTTCCGCCGCCACGCAGACCTGCTCGGGACTGCCGCCCATCAATTCCGTCAGTCCCGCCGCCGCCATGGAGCAGGCGACGCCCACTTCACCCTGGCAGCCGACCTCGGCGCCGGAAATGGAGGCGTTCAGCTTATAAAGAATGCCGATGGCGCCGCAGGCCAGGAAATAACGCAGGTAGACCTCGGGCGTGACCGGATCGATAAAATGATCGTAATAAGCCAGCACCGCCGGCACGATGCCGCAGGCGCCGTTGGTCGGCGCGGTGACCACCCTTCCGCCGGCGGCGTTTTCTTCATTGACCGCCAGCGCGAACATATTCACCCAGTCAATCGCCACCATCGGATCGCTGGAGAGCTTATCCGTGGAGACCAGCATGCGCCTGAGCGCCGATGCGCGCCTGGGCACCCGCAGCGGGCCGGGCAATACGCCTTCGGTATTCAGCCCGCGATCGATGCAGGCGCGCATGGTCTGCCAAATATCGGCGAAGTAATTGCCGATATCGGCGCGGCTATGCAGCGCCAGTTCATTAAGCATCACCAGCCCCGACAGCGACAGACCGGTCTGTTTGCACTGGTCGAGCAGCTGCTGGGCGCTGGCGAAAGGGTGGGGCACGGCGATCTGGTCGATAACCGGCTGGCCGAAATGGGCCTCATCAACGATAAAACCGCCGCCGACGGAATAATACGTCTGGCTGTAGATGACCTGTTCGCCGGCGAAGGCGTGAATGCGCATGGCGTTTTCATGCAATGACAGGTAGGAACCGTGGAATACCATGCCGCCTTCGCGGGGAAAATCCACTTCGTGCGGCCCGCCGGCCAGCATCAGGCGCTGGCGTTGCTCAACGTCGCGGATAAAGGCCGGCGCGGCGTCGATATCCACCGTATCGGGACGGTTGCCCGCCAGGCCCAGGATAATGGCGATGTCGGTATGGTGTCCCTTGCCCGTCAGCGATAACGAACCGTAAACATCCACGGCGATGCGCGTGACATCATTGAGCAGCCGTTTATCGACGAGATCGTCCACGAACTGTTTACCGGCTTTCATTGGACCCACGGTATGGGAACTGGACGGGCCGATGCCGATTTTAAACATATCGAAAACGCTTATCACGTTGACTCTCCTCAGAACTGATAAAATACGCATACCCGTGGGTAATGCAGTTAATTGTAATGACTCATGCCGGGTTAGGCTTGCGCTTTCGCATGATAAAAACTAATCCAAAAAAGCGCTTCCTTTGCGTTTGACGACCGATACGAAGCGGCCCTCTACCCCGGGGCGGCCTGGCGTCATGCTGGTTATGGCTAATCTGAAAGCAAGCCGTTGCCCGTGGATCATCTCTTTTCACGTGCGTGCCTGAGACGGTTTTTTGTCGTCAGAAATAATGAGATATACAACCTATATAAATGACTATGTTTAATTATTAATATGGAGTTATATTTCGCAAATATGGCAAAGATAGGAGATTGTAACGGTTTTCATCGCGTTGGGAAGTCTTTTATTGCCGGGGCGCGATGACCATCACGGCGCGGGTTGGTAGGGATAGCGGCGGCCCAACCGGCGGCCGGGAACGAAGGAACGTGCGTTAAAGATGGATGTGTTGGCCCAGCCGATACAAAATCTGCGCGGTCATGCCCCAGACCATATGGCTTTGATACCAGGAAAAATAAACCTGCAGGTTTTTGGCGCGGCGCTGTATTTGCAGGGGAGTATAGCTGGCCAGGGATAACGCCTGGTGCAGGGGCATTTCAAACATGTCCGCCACCTCGTCGCGGCTGGCCCGGAAACGGGTGCCGGCCGCCAGCAGGCCGACGATGGGCGTGACCTGGAAACCGCTGCTGCTGTCCACCGGCGGCAGTTGCCCCAGGACCCTGACCGACGAGGCCGGGATGGCCACTTCTTCGTGGGCCTCGCGCAGCGCGGTGGCGATTAAGGACGCGTCTTCCTTATCCGCCGCCCCGCCGGGGAAGGCCACCTGGCCGGCATGCTTGCGCAGTGTCGCCGATCGGCGCGTCAACAGCACCGTCGGCTGGTGATGGCAGATGATGGGTATCAATACCGCCGCCCGGCGCTGGTTGCGCGCCGGCTCGCTGGGCTGCGGCAACTGCAGTTGGAAACGGGTGATGAAATCCGTAAGCGTCAGGGTGTTGTCAGTGCTGTTCATGGGCGATTTAGCTCCAGCAGCAGCGGCAGTATCTTGGCGACCTTGTCCAGGGTTTCCTGGTATTCCGCTTCCTCGCAACTGTCGGCGACGATGCCGCCGCCCGCCCAGCAATAGATGCGCCCTTGTTCCGTGAGCAGCGTGCGGATGGCGATATTGGTGTCCAGGGTGGCGCAGCGGCTCAGGTAGCCGATGCTGCCGCACCAGGCATTACGGCGCTGCGGTTCGAGCTGGTCGATTAACGTCATGGCCTTGATTTTGGGGGCGCCGGTGATGGACCCGCCGGGAAAACAGGCGCGCACCAGATCGCAAGGCGTACGATGGGGGGGCAGCCGCGCGGTAATGGTGCTGACCATATGATGGACTGCCGGAAAGGCCTCGATTTTAAACAGTTCCGGCACCCGGACGCTGCCGGGGACGGCGACCCGTCCGATATCGTTGCGCAGCAAATCCACGATCATCAGGTTTTCCGCCCGGTCTTTTGGCGATGCCGCCAGTTTTTGCCCTTGCAGCCGATCTTGCTCCGCATCCGCCAGGCGCGGCAGCGTGCCCTTGATGGGCCGCGTTTGGATCTGTCCCGCGTTTACCCGCAGGAACCGCTCCGGCGACAGGCTCAGCACCGCCTGGCCGGGCAGGCGCAAAAAAGCGGAAAACGGCGCGGCGTTATGCTCCAGCAGATGACGGAACGCCTGCCATTCATCGCCCGCGAACGCCGCGCTGAAGCGTTGTGCCAGACAGACCTGGTAACAATCACCCGCCAAAAGATGTTCCTGGATGCGGCGGAATTTTTCGCCATACTCGCCCCGGGTCATATTGGCCTGCCAGCCGCTGTTTAAACGAAAGGGCCGGTCGGGTTCGGGTGCCGGCGGCGCCAGCAAATCCCGCTTCAGCGCCTCCGGATCGCGGTAGCTCACCAGGGTCAGGCGGCCAAGGCGATGGTCGGCAATCACCGCCCAGTCATACAGGCCGACGGCCATATCCGGCAGCGTTAAATCCTGTTGGGCATGGGCAGGCAGAGTTTCAATGCGCCGGCCGAGATCGTAGCCGAACAGGCCCAGCGCGCCGCCCAGGAAAGGGAGATCGTCCCGGGCTTCCGGACGCATCCCCATACTGTCCACCTGCTGTTGCACCAGCATAAACGGGTCGCCGCCGCTCATATGCGATTGACCGTCGCGGGAAATCACCGTAACGGCGCCGCGGGTGGTCAGCGTCGCCACCGGGTCGGCGACCATGATATCGAAGCGGCTGTCCGGATGGTCGGCATGGCCCGAGTGCAGCAGCATCGACCAGGGCCGGGCGGCGCGGGGGGCGAACAGGGCGGTAATGGCGTCGCGGTGATAGGGTAAGGCAGTCAGCTGTGGCAACATATCGACACTATGATCCAGGTAATCCAGTCCAGTCTGCCGGCAATAAGCGCCTGGCAGGTGCGAACAGCATGATATCGGCTTCATGGCTGAACATAAAGCGCATTGATTGGCATCGCGGGCGGCGGCGTGAGATAATAACGCATCGACCCGCCCTCTGGAGAACACGCATGCTGACCGATATGCCAGCGTTAAATCACGAACAGCAGCAGCAGGCCGTTGAGCGCATCCAGGCCCTGATGGCCGACGGCATGAGCAGCGGCGAGGCCATCCGGCTGGTATCCAATGAAATCCGCGCCACCCATACAGGTGAACGGGTATCAATTCGCTGGGATGACGACGAAGACGACGATCGTTCCTATGCCGAGCGCAACGCCGATGAACGCGACGCCCGCAACGCCGCCCTGGAACAGGACGACGACGACGAGGACGGGGCGCTGTAAACGTCCCCGCCGGCCGCACGGGTACCGGCGCGCCGGTCAGATCGCCGCGATGACCTTGATTTCCACTTTGTAGCGCGGGTTCATCAGCCGCGCCTCGACGGTACAGCGCACCGGCGCGCTCCCCGGCACCACCCAGGCGTTCCAGGCGGCGTTCATGGCGGCGAAATCATCGCCGTCGGCCAGGAACACGGTCACATCCAGCAGCCGCGTTTTATTGGAACCCACCCGCTTTAGCAGCCGGTCGATAATCGCCAGCGCCTCGGCGGTTTGCGCGGTGGCGTCGCCATCCAGGTTTTCCGGCACGCTGGTGTAATATACCGTCTGGTTGTGGACAACCGCTTCGGACATGCGCGCGCCGGGATCGATTCGTTCAATGGTCATACTGTTCGCCTTAAAGCCATCATGTAAACCGCCAGCATAACATAGTGTCGTTTTAAGCAAAGAAGGTGGTGGACAACCGCCGGCCTTGGCATAATCCGACAGCAACCGAATGACAGAGAGACAGCGTGACAGATGATTTTGCGCCGCAGGGCGCGTTGGCCAAGGCCATCACCGGATTTAAACCGCGCGAGTCGCAACGCCTGATGGCCGAGGCGATAGCGCAGGCCATCGACACAAAACAGCCGCTGGTGGTGGAGGCCGGCACCGGGACCGGCAAGACGTATGCGTATTTGGTGCCGGCGCTGCGTTCAAAACGCAAGGTTATCATCTCCACCGGCTCCAAGGCGCTGCAGGATCAGCTGTATGCCCGCGACCTGCCCAAAGTGGCGGCGGCGCTGGCGTACCAGGGTCAGGTCGCCCTGCTGAAGGGACGCTCCAACTATTTGTGCCTTGAGCGCATGGAGCAGCAGCTCGCCGGCGGGGTCGGCATGGCGCCGGAAACCCTGGCGGAGCTGGCGGGCGTACGCAACTGGTCGTCGCAGACGGTGGATGGCGACGTGGCCAACTGCGGCGGCATCGCCGAAGACAGCCCGGTATGGCCGCTGGTCACCAGCACCAACGACAACTGCCTGGGCGGCGATTGCCCGCTCTACAAAGAGTGTTTTGTGGTCAAGGCGCGCCGTAAAGCCATGGAGGCCGACGTGATCGTGGTAAACCATCACCTGTTCCTGGCGGATATGGTGGTTAAGGAAGGCGGTTTCGGCGAGCTTATCCCCACCGGCGAGGTGATGATTTTCGACGAAGCGCACCAGATGCCGGATATCGCCAGCCAGTATTTCGGCCAGCAGCTCACCAGCCGTCAACTCATGGATCTGGCGCGCGATATGACGCTTGCCTACCGCACCGACGTGCGCGATATGGCCCAATTGCAAAAGAGCGCCGATCAGCTTACCTTCCGCACCCAGGATTTCCGGCTGGCGCTGGGCGAACCGGGTTTTCGCGGCAACCTGCGCGACGTGCTGACCCAGCCTTCGCTGCAGCGCGCGCTGCTGTTGCTTGATGACGCACTGGAATTATGCCACGACGTGGCGAAGCTGGCGCTGGGACGGTCGGCGCTGCTTGATGCCGCTTTTGAACGCGCCAGCCTGTACCGCGCGCGGCTCAAGCGTCTGAAGAATACCCAGGAACCGGGTTTCAGCTATTGGTATGAATGCAATGCCCGGCACTTTGTGCTGGCGTTGACGCCGTTATCGGTTTCGACCCGCTTTCGTGAGGTGATGAGCGAAAAAGAGGGCACCTGGATCTTTACCTCCGCCACCCTGTCGGTCAACGATCGCCTGGAGCATTTTACCCGGCGGATCGGCCTGGAAGACGCAAAAACCTTGCTGCTGCCCAGCCCGTTTGATTACGCGACCCAGGCGCTGCTGTGCGTGCCGCGCTTCCTGCCGGAGCCGAACCAGCGCGGGGCGGCGGTGCAGCTGGCGCGGATGCTGGCGCCGGTGATTATCGCCAATCGGGGGCGTTGCTTTTTCCTGTGCACCTCTCACCAGATGATGCGGGATCTGGCGGCGGAGTTTCGCGCCACGCTGACCCTGCCGGTGCTATTGCAGGGCGAGACCGGCAAACGCCAGCTGCTGCAGCAGTTTGTTACCGCCGGCAACGCGCTGCTGGTGGCGACCAACAGTTTTTGGGAAGGGGTGGACGTGCGCGGCGATACGCTGTCTTGCGTGATTATCGACAAGTTGCCCTTTACCGCCCCGGATGACCCGTTGCTTAAGGCGCGCACCGAGGATTGCCAGCTGCGCGGCGGCGATCCCTTTGCCGAGGTGCAGATCCCCGAGGCGGTCATCGCCCTAAAGCAGGGGGTGGGCAGGCTTATCCGCGACAGCGACGACCGGGGCGTGCTGATCATCTGCGATCAGCGGCTGGTGACCCGGCCCTATGGCCAGATTTTCCTCAACAGCCTGCCGCCGGCGCCGCGCACCCGCTCGCTGCAGCGCGCCATCGACTTTTTGCAACACCGCTGACCGGTGGCGTATATTGCCCCTCGCCCCCGCAGGCATCCCGTATCCCTTTGCCCCAGCGGGTATGCTACAATACCCGCCCGGTCCGGCACCACTCTTTTACACCCGCCTGAGGTTTGGCATGTCTACGCGAATTTTAGCTCTCGATACCGCAACTGAAGCCTGTTCCGCGGCGCTTTGGATCAACGGTGAAATCAGCGAACGTTTTGAAATTTCCCCCCGCGAGCACACCCGGCGCATTCTGCCGATGGTCGACAGCCTGCTGGCCGAGGCCGGCATCGAGCTGGCGCAGCTTGATGCCCTGGCTTATGGGCGCGGCCCCGGCAGCTTTACCGGCGTGCGCATCGGCATCGGCATCGCCCAGGGCCTGGCGCTTGGCGCCGGGCTGCCGATGATCGGCGTGTCGACCCTGGCGGCGCTGGCGCAGGGCGCCTGGCGCCGGTGCGGCATCAGCCGCGTGCTGTGCGCCATCGATGCCCGCATGGGCGAGGTCTACTGGGCGCAGTACCAGCGCGGCGACAGCGGCGCATGGTTGGGCGAAGCGGGCGAAAAAGTGGTTAAACCCGATCAGCTGGCGCCGCAAGCCGCCGAACTGGCCGGCCAGTGGGCAACGGCCGGCACCGGCTGGCAAACCTATCCCGGACTTATCGCGCCGCCGGCCATGCAGCTCGTGGACGGCCAGACCCTGCTGCCGTCGGCCGTGGATATGTTGCCGCTGGCGGTGCTACGCTTAAGCCAGGGCGAGGCCTTGGCGGTGGAATTGCAGGCGCCGACCTATCTGCGCAATGAAGTGACGTGGAAAAAGCTGCCGGGACGCGAATAAAGAGCAACTTATGCCGCCGCCACGGGTCAAAGTAATAACCCATGTATACCGTTAAAGGTATGAGGAATCTAGCGCAAGATGTTTAAGCAAACTACTGTCCGCAGCGCGCAGCGCCGTCGTTTTACCTGGCCGGCCCTGGCCGTGGTCATGATGCTGTCCGGCTGCGCCACGGTGCCGGACGCCGTGCGCGGCACCTCGCCCACCCCCCAGCAGGATCTGGTGCGCGTGCTTAACGCGCCGTCCCTGTATGTCGGTCAGGAAGCCCGTTTCGGCGGCAAAGTGGTTAAAGTCACCAATCTCAACGGACGCACCCGGCTGGAAATAGCCTCTGTGCCGCTGGATGATTCGGCGCGGCCCAGGCTGCACCAAGTCTCTACCGGCAGGGTGGTGGCCTATATCAACGGCTTCCTGGAACCGATGGACTTTACTCACCAGTGGGTCACCGTGGTCGGCCCAATCACCGGCACGGAAAAGGGCGCCGTCGACAAGGCGGAGTATACCTTTGTAGTGGTGCGCGCGGACGGATATAAACGCTGGCAGCTGACGCAACAGGTGGTGGCGCCGATGGGGCCGCCGATGTCCCCGTGGGGCTGGGGCGGCCGCTACGGCCGCGGCTGGGGGCCGGAGTGGGGCGTCGGCTACGGCTACGGCTACGGTTACGGCAATGCCCAGGTTGAAACCGTACTGACCGAATAGTGACGAAACGCTCAATCCTGATATCGATTTCCACCCGATTGCCCAGTTCCATTACCATTACAGATAAGAATCCAGGCAATATGGGGCGGCGATGAGCACATCGGCTATTGATAATACAGGGCAGGGCATGGCGCGGATATGGACCGGGCGTTACCCTGCCGATGTCCCGACGGATATCGATCCCGATCATTACCGATCTATCGCCGTTCTGTTCGCCAACGCGGCGCGCCGTTTTGCCGATTTGCCGGCATTTATCAACCTGGGGGAGACCCTGACATTTCGCCAGCTCGACGCGCTCAGCCTGGCGTTTGCCGCTTACCTGCAGCGGGTCATTGGCCTGCAGCCAGGGGATCGCGTAGCCCTGATGATGCCCAACCTCCTGCAATACCCGGTGGCGCTGTTCGGCGTCCTGCGCGCCGGCATGGTGGTGGTGAACGTCAATCCGCTTTACACCCCGGACGAACTGCGTCACCAGCTTAACGATAGCGGCGCGGCGGCCATCGTTATCGTGGACAATTTCGCCCATACCCTGGAGAAGGTGCTGGCGGAGGTTGCCATTCGCCATGTGATACTCACGCGCCTGGGCGATCATTTCCCGCTGTTGAAGCGCACGCTGGTCAACGCGGCGGTAAAACACCTTAAGCGCAAAGTGCCGCCATACCGCCTGCCGCAGGCGGTTTCCTATCGCCGCGCCCTGGCGCAGGGGCATCGGCTGGAGTTCAGCCCGCCCATTATCAACGGCGACTCGCTGGCCTTCCTGCAATACACCGGCGGCACCACCGGCGCGTCGAAAGGCGCCATGCTCACCCACCGCAATATCCTCGCCAACCTCGAGCAGGCGAAAGCCGCCTACGGGCCTATTTTGACCCTGGGGCGCGAAATGATGGTCACCGCCCTGCCGCTGTACCATATCTTCGCCCTGATGATAAATTGCCTGCTGTTTGTGGAAATGGGCGGCTGTAACCTGCTGATTACCGACCCGCGCGATATCGCCTCCCTGGTCGACGCCATGCGGCGTCACCATTTTACGGCGATTTCCGGGGTGAATACGTTGTTCAACGCCCTGTTGCATAACGCGGCGTTCCGTCGCCTGGATTTTGCCTCGCTGCATTTGTCGGTGGGCGGGGGGATGGCGCTGCAGCAACCGGTGGCGGATGACTGGCATGCGCTGACCGGTAAGCACCTGCTGGAGGGGTATGGCTTGACCGAATGCTCGCCGCTGGTGACCGGCAATCCCTATGATTTGAACCGTTTCAGCGGCAGCATCGGCCTGCCGGTGCCCTCCACCGATATCCGCCTGGTGGATGGGGCCGGCAATAACGTGCCGCCCGGCGCGCCCGGGGAGCTGCTGATCAAGGGACCGCAGGTCATGGCGGGCTATTGGCGCCAGCCGCAAGCCACCGCCGAGACGCTGAAAGACGGCTGGCTTTCTACCGGCGATATCGTTACAGTGGATCAACAAGGCTTCGTGCGCATCGTGGATCGCAAGAAGGATATGATCCTGGTGTCCGGCTTCAATGTCTACCCCAATGAAATAGAGGATGCGGTGGTCCGGCATCCGAAAGTGCTTGAGGCGGCGGCGATAGGCGTGCCCAGCGATGACACCGGCGAAGCGGTAAAAATTTTCGTGGTGAAAAAAGAGCCTTCCCTGACCCGCGAGGAACTCATTGCCCACTGCCGTTTGTACCTGACCGGCTATAAGGTGCCAAAACTGGTGGAATTCCGCGCTGAGTTACCCAAATCCAATGTAGGCAAAATTCTGCGCAAGCAATTACGCGTCGAGCACGGATAAACGCTTTTTGCCGCCATGACTGACAGTAAGAGAACTCTGTGTCCAATTACCAATTAATTACCCGCGATGAAGATTTACAAAGGATATGCGCGCTTGCCCGCCAGCACGATCGGGTGGCGCTGGATACCGAATTTGTCCGCACCCGCACCTACTATCCGCAGTTGGGTTTAATCCAGCTATTTGATGGTGACACGTTATCGCTCATCGACCCCCTGGCTATTTCGCAATGGCAATCGTTCCGGGAACTGCTGGCCGACCGGGGGGTGGTGAAAATTCTGCATGCCTGCAGCGAGGACCTGGAAGTTTTCCTGCATTCCTTTGATCAGATGCCGGTGCCCATGCTTGATACCCAGGTGCTGGCCGCGTTCAACGGCCGCCCGCTGTCCTGCGGCTTTGCCGCGCTGGTGGCGGATTACCAGCAGGTGGTGCTGGATAAAAGCGAATCCCGCACCGACTGGCTGGCGCGGCCGCTAAGCGCCAGGCAATGCGATTACGCCGCGGCCGACGTGTTCTGGCTATTGCCGATGGCCGATCAGCTGATCCGGGAAACCGAAGCGGCGGGCTGGACCGACGCGGCCAGGCAGGAGTGCGACGCCTTATGCCAGCGGCGCCAGGAAATCGTCGATCCGGAACTGGCTTATCGCGATATCGGCAATGCCTGGCAGTTGCGCACCCGGCAACTGGCGTGCCTGCAAAAATTGGCCTCCTGGCGCCTGCGCAAAGCGCGCGAGCGGGATATGGCGGTGAACTTCGTCGTACGGGAAGAAAATTTATGGCAGGTGGCGCGTTATATGCCGGGATCGCTGGGCGAACTGGACAAACTGGGGTTAAGCGGGCCGGAAATCCGTTATCACGGCAAAATGCTCCTCGCCCTGGTGGAGGAGGCGGCGGCCATGACGGAAGATCAGCTGCCGGAGCCGGTGGTTAATCTCATCGATAAACCCGGCTATCGCGCGCTGTTTAAAACCATTAAGGAACATATCGCCATTGCCAGCGCGGAATCCGGATTAAGCGTGGAACTGCTGGCGTCGCGCAGGCAAATCAATCAATTACTCACCTGGCATTGGCGGCTGACCCCGGGGCAGCGCACGCCGGAATTGCTCAGCGGCTGGCGGGAAACGCTGTTTGGCGCGCGGTTACGCGCAATACTCGACGGTGAGGCGGCAACCACCGACCTGCCCGCGGCATTATAAATCCCCAGGCGCTCTTTTCCCCCTGCACCGGCAGGGGGATTATTGGCTGGTGATCATTTCGGCGTTTCTTCCGCTTCCGGCAGCGTTACGTTCAGCTCGAGGATGGAAATATCGCCTTCCCGCTGCTCAAGCTGCACGGAGACCATTTCCGGATCGATCTGCACATATCGGCAAATGACCTCGAGAATATCGCGTTTCAACTGCGGCAAATAATGAGGCTCGCTATCGCCCCGCCGGCGTTCCGCAACGATAATCTGCAGCCGTTCCTTGGCTATATTGGCTGTCGTTTTTTTACGGGAGAGAAAAAAATCGAGTAATGCCATGGTTTATCCCCCAAACAGGCGTTTTAAGAAACCCTTCTTCTCTTCTTCAATGAAGCGGAAGGGACGTTCTTCTCCTAACAGGCGGTCAACCGTGTCTGAATAGGCTTGGCCGGCATCAGATTCAGCATCGAGTATTACCGGCTCACCCTGATTGGAGGCCCGTAATACGGACTGATCCTCGGGGATGACGCCCAGCAGGGGAATGCGCAGTATTTCAATCACATCTTCCATGCTCAGCATATCGCCACGGTTTACGCGACCGGGGTTATAGCGGGTCAGCAGCAGATGTTCCTTAATCGGGTCCTGGCCATTCTCAGCGCGCCGGGACTTTGACGACAGTATCCCCAGGATACGGTCCGAGTCGCGCACCGACGACACTTCCGGGTTGGTGGTGATAATGGCCTCATCGGCGAAATACAGCGCCATTAACGCGCCGGTTTCGATGCCGGCCGGCGAATCGCAGACCACAAAATCAAAATTCATTTCGCCGAGGTCGTTGAGGATCTTTTCCACGCCCTCGCGCGTCAGCGCATCTTTATCCCGGGTTTGCGACGCCGGCAGGATATACAGGTTATCGGTGCGCTTATCTTTGATCAGCGCCTGGTTCAGCGTGGCGTCGCCCTGGATGACATTAACAAAATCATACACCACGCGCCGCTCGCAGCCCATGATAAGGTCCAGATTGCGTAAACCGATATCAAAATCGATCACCACGGTTTTTTTACCTTTCCGGGCCAATCCGGTAGCAATGGCCGCGCTTGATGTGGTTTTGCCAACGCCCCCTTTGCCCGAAGTAACAACTATAATGCGTGCCATAATGGATTCCTTGTCAAGGGCTTAATTTAAAGGTTGAATGGTAAGCGTATTATCTTGCAGGCTGAGACGGGCGGCTTTACCCGCGTATTCAGCCGGGATCTGATCGCTTAACCAATACTGACCGGCAATGGAAACAAGTTCCGGGGAGAGGTGGGTGCAGAAAATCTGGCACTGCGCATCTCCCGACGCACCCGCTAACGCCCTGCCTCGCATCATGCCATAAATATGGATATTGCCGTCGGCAATAAGTTCGGCGCCGGCGCTGACGCTGCTGGTGACGATCAAATCGCAATCGCGCGCATAAATCTGTTGACCGGAACGCACCGGGCTGTCGATGCGCCGGGTCTTCAAGGCCGTCGCCGGTAGGGCAGGCGCCGCCTTTTCGGCGAGTTTGGGCGCCTTGCCCTCGTTCAACAGCGGCAAGCCGCTACGCACAATGGCTTTTTTCAGCCGGTCATCCTTGCATCCGCTGACGCCGACCACATGCAGGCCGGTGGACAGGATGGTCTGGCGCAACGCTTCCCAGTCGGTGTCCCGCGTCAGGGTGGAAACATTGATTACCACCGGCGCATCCTTCAAAAAAGCAGGTGCCTGTTCGATTTTTTCCTGTAATGCCTGACGAATATCCTCAGGTTGGGCGTCATGAACATGAATTACCGATAAGGTAAAACTACTGCCTTTTAACTCAATGGGCGTCTGTGACATCTATCCTGACTCAGTCTTGACTCATGTATTTTCCCGGTAAGCTACCGGTAAGCGATATTCCGAAGCACTGCATGCATGTTATAGTTACTGCTATATACAGGCAAGACACTAAACCATGTTAACCAGGTAAAAAATATGTTTTGTGTGATCTACAGAAGTACCAAACAAGATCAAACTTATCTTTATATCGAAAAAAAAGATGACTTTTCCCGGGTGCCGCCCGACCTCATGGCCCGATTCGGTAAACCGGTGCTATCAATGTTATTCCCACTAAATGGTAGCAAAAAACTGGTCGCGGCGGATATAAATAAAGTCAAACAAAGCCTGGTCGATCAGGGTTTTTATCTGCAATTACCCCCGCCTGTTGAAAATTTACTGGCGCAGCATCATAACGCCCGCGCAAAATAACTGTTCATTGATCCACTATTTAATGGCGAATGCGCCATGATGGCATTATAACGTTCCTGTAATATCTCGGCTGCGCGGGCGGCTCCGCGTAAAAATATCGCGCTAAGGAAATAGCCTTATGAAATTATCCGCCATCCCTCTCCTGGTTAGCAGCCTTATGCTGGCCGGTTGCAGTCATCATCCCCATGCCGCCAACGCCGGGCAGGCGGCCGTGGCGCCGCAGCCGGCGGCAAAGCCCGCGGCCGACGCCCAGGGCGGCAAAACCCTGCTCTCGCAACAGAGCCGCGATCCGGCCGAGTTTCCCGCCTATCTGGAGCAGTTAAAAACCGAGGCGCTGGCCCAGGGCATTAATGCCGGCGTCGTGAACCAGGCCTTTGCGCAAACGCACTTTGTCGATCGGGTCATCAGCTCCGATCGGAACCAGCTGGAAAATAAAGTCACTCTGGATGAGTACCTGCAGCGCGTGCTGCCGGCCTGGAAGATAGAACAGGCGCGGACCCAATACCGGGACTACCAGCCGCAGCTGGCGACCATCAGCGCCCGTTACGGCGTGCCGGCGCGCTTTATCGTGGCGTTGTGGGGCATGGAAAGCGGCTTCGGCAAGATTCAGGGACGTGAGGATGTCGTCTCCGCCCTGTCTACCCTGGCGTTTGAGGGCCGGCGTGAAAAGTTCTTTAAAAGTGAATTGTTCGCCGCACTGCGTATCCTGGAGCAAAACGACATCGGCGTCGGTGAGCTGAAAGGCTCGTGGGCCGGCGCCATGGGGCAGAGCCAGTTTATGCCCAGTTCCTACCTGCGCTATGGCGCCGACGGCGACGGCGACGGCAAAATAGATATCTGGAATAATGTGATGGACGTGTTTGCCTCCACCGCCAATTATCTGGCCACGGAAGGATGGAAGCCGGGGCAGGGATGGGGGCAAGAGGTCCGCCTGCCGGCGGGGTTCCCGGCGCAGGCTGCCGGACTGAAGGACACGCAGGCGCAAACGGTGGACGCCTGGAGCGGGCAGGGCATACGCCTGGCCGACGGCAGTCCCCTGCCGGCTTCGGCGCAGCGCGCCTGGGTGATTATCCCGGACGACAATCAAAGCCGGGCGTTCCTGGTCTATGATAATTTCCGCACCCTGATGCGCTGGAACCGCTCTTATTATTTTGCCCTCAGTATCGGCACGCTGGCGGATGCCCTGGGTCAATAACGACCGCCGTGAAGGTTTGCGGCGACTGGGGTATGATAATAGCGGAAACTACTATGTAATCGACTCATCATTTACCGGCAGGAGACTGTGGACATGTATCAACATCGCGATTGGCAAGGCGCGTTACTGGATTTTCCGGTGAGTAAGGTGGTCTGCGTCGGCAGCAACTATTCCGACCATATCAAGGAGATGGGCAGCGCCACGCCCACCGAGCCGGTGCTGTTTATCAAACCCGAGACCGCCTTGTGCGATATCCACCAACCCATCGCCATTCCCGCCGATTGGGGGGAAGTGCACCATGAGGTGGAACTCGCGGTCCTGATCGGCATGCCGCTCAAGCACGCCGATGAGGCCCATGTGGCCCGCGCCATCGCCGGCTATGGTGTGGCGCTCGACCTGACGCTCAGGGAGCTGCAGGCCAAATTCAAGAAAGCCGGGCAACCCTGGGAAAAAGCCAAAGGCTTTGACGGTTCCTGCCCGATTTCCGGCTTTATCCCGGTGGCGGAGTTTGGCGATGCGCAGCAGGCTACGCTGACGCTTAAGGTGAATGACGACGTGCGCCAGCAGGGCAACACGCGGGATATGATCACGCCCATACTGCCGCTTATCGCCTATATGAGCCGTTTTTTTACCCTGCGCCCCGGCGATATTATCCTGACCGGCACGCCGCAGGGCGTGGCAAAGCTGCAGTCCGGCGACCGGCTTACCGTGACGCTTAACGAGCTGGCCCTGGAAACCCGGGTTATCTGAATCTGATTTCATCGCCGCCTTGCGTCACGGCAAGCCGGCATCTAAAATAGCTGCCCGTCGTTTAACCGGATACCATTATGACAAGCCGCCCCTTTTGGCAAGAAAAAACCCTGGCCGAGATGACCGACGATGAATGGGAATCGTTATGCGACGGTTGCGGCCGGTGCTGCCTGCATAAGCTGATTGACGATGACACCGAGGAAGTCTATTTCACCAACGTGGCCTGCAACCAGCTGAATATCAAGACCTGCCAGTGCCGTCATTACGACACGCGCTTTGAATATGAACCGGATTGCATCAAGCTGACGCGCGAAAATCTCCTCACCTTTGACTGGCTGCCGCCCACCTGCGCCTATCGGCTGCAGGAGGAAGGCAAGCCCCTGCCGCAGTGGCATCCGCTGATCACCGGCTCCAAGGCCGCCATGCACGGCGAACGCATTTCGGTGCGTTATATCGCGGTGCGGGAAAGCGAGGTTACCGACTGGCAGGACCATATCCTGAACAAACCGGCCTGGGCGCGTTAAGCTGCCGCCCGGCGCGGGCTTAGCCCAGGGCCTTTTCCGCGCGCATCAGCGACGGGTATTGGAACAGTACGCGTCCGACGCCGCGGTTAAGCGCCCACCAGATGCCGATCGCGCCCGCGGTGCATAACGCGGTTGCCGCCAGCGGATACGCCGCCAGCCAAAACAGCGAGAACAGGCGATGGTCAAACGCGTGGTAACGCGCCAGCGCGCCCAGCATGGGTACGGCCAGCAGCTCGGTCAGCAGTTTATGCAGCACATAGATCTGCAGCGTATTTTTGCCTATCCAGTTAAGCATCCGCAACGCTTCGTTATGCCATGACCAGTTACGGTTCACCCACTGGCAGCACAGTATGGCGATACACACCGCCAGCGCGCTGGTAAACAGGCTCTTATCCATGGCAAGCACCGCGTGAATCAGCGCCAAGACGGCAAGGGATGCCAACAGTATCCGCCGCGAGCGGCTCTCGGCCAGCAGGGCGACGATGCGTGCGCCCAGGAAACAGCCGGTAAAAAAGAAAATCCCGTTTTGCGCCACGCTTGCCGGCCCCCACCACGGCACCATCCCCAGGACGCAGGCGTAATTCAGCAGCGCGCCCAGGATAAGCAGCGCCAGCCAGTGACGTCGCCACAGTTTGCAGACGACAAAATACATGGCCAGGGCGTACAGATACCAGGGGCTGGACATCGCGGTCGCCACATACAGCAGAAATTGGCCGGTGGAGGCCGCGTAGGCGGCGTTATGCGCCATCAGCCGCCAGTCGTCAAACGCCAGCTCGCGGTTGATGAAACTCACGCATAGCCATTGTACGGCGCACCATAGCAGGTAAAGATAAAAGAGATTGACCGCTTTCTTGGTCGCCACCTCATGCCAGGAGCGGTTGATCACGCTGTCAGCGGCCAGCAGCCCGGAAATAAAGAAAAACGCCGGCATGCGCAACGGCACCAGATAATGGTTAACCGCCACCCAGGCGCGGGTGAGAAATAGGTGCGCGTCAATCAGCGCGAGCGAGGGAATATAGCTGGTGGTAATGACATGATTTAATACCACCAGCAGAATGCAGATCCCCTTAAGGGAATTAATCCACTGAATTTTTTTGGCTGTATCGGGCATGAGCGACTCCCCGCGGGGCGATGTGGGCAAACCTGGAGGGAGAGTAGCGGGCGAGGGGGTCGGACACGAGTGAAATCGCTGTGTTTTTGTACGATTTCACTTTTACTTATTTCGTTCCCCCTCTCAGGTTTACGTAACAACAGCCATCGCCGGCATGGCGCAGCTCATAAAACGCCGCCGCACGTCCCTGCGCGCCATCGGGCGATGCTCAGGGCGTCTTTGTCATGGCGCCCTCTACGTGATTATTGAGGCCTCTTCACCGTTTTGCCTGAAGAGCTGAAGGCGCGGCGGTCGATTTCCGGTTAACGGTTAAACAGGTCGCGTTTTTTGGGGCGAAACGGCTGGGCGATCAGGACCAGCACGCCGACCAGGAGATAAGCGCCAAAAATCACGATCATCCACTGCGGCATCTCCAGGGACATAAAATGCCATTGTCTGACCGCGCAATCACCGGTGGCGCTGAATACGGACGGCAGCCATTTATCCAAGGGCAGCCAGGAGGGGAAGCTGACAAAAAAATCACAGGTGACAAACGGCGAGGGATTAAGCTGGATATCCGTATGCTTCATCGCCAGCATCAGGCCTTCCCAGGCGCTGTAGAGCCAAATAATTAGCGCACCGTAGCGCAGGGGCGTCGACGGCGCGACGGCGCCGACGATGCCGGCACCCATAATGCCGAACAGCGCGCAGCGCTGGTAAATGCACAGTACACAGGGTTTTAATAACATGACATGCTGAAAATAAAGCGCCACCAGCTCCAGGGCGAAGGCGGTAAGCGCCAGCAATACCCAGGCACCACGCCCTCTTGAGCAGCGGTTAAAGAATTGCAACATACATTATTATCCAGGCCGGTTGGTTGCTTTTAAACAGGCAGTTTAAATCAATTAAAGCCAGAAGCCAGCCTCTTTTTTAGGAATATGCCACTTGATATCATACTTGTTTCCCTTTTATTCAATCTGATGGTGTTCTGCTTTTTCCGCTGCTATTTTGTCGTGCCGCCTGCGCGGGAATCGCCGCAGCGGAATCATGCCGAATAAGGCCGTTATGCGCAGTGGGAGGAAAACCCCGCCGGTAATGCGGCGGACATGACATTTTATTGCCGGATATGGCAGGGTTTTGCTGTTACTATCCCTTAACGCTGTATATCGGGTTCACGCGTTCTGATATCATTAGGCCGTTTTTAGCTCACATACGCATGCTGCTACGGAACATAACATTATGGTCATTAAGGCGCAGAGTCCTGCCGGTTTTGCGGAGGAGTATCTGATTGAGAGTATTTGGAACAATCATTTCCCGCCAGGTTCAATCCTGCCCGCGGAGCGCGAACTGTCCGATGTGATAGGCGTTACGCGCACCACCCTGCGGGAAGTGCTGCAGCGGCTGGCGCGTGACGGCTGGCTGACAATCCAGCACGGCAAGCCCACCCGGGTGAATAATGTCTGGGAAACCTCCGGGTTGAATATCCTGGAAACCCTGGCCCGCCTGGACCATGACAGCGTGCCGCAGCTGATTGATAATTTATTGTCGGTGCGCACCAATATCGCCTCGATCTTTATCCGCATGGCGATACGCTTTTATCCGGATAAGGCGCAGAACGTGCTGGCCCAGGCGAAAGACCTGGAGGATCAGGCGGATGCCTTCACCGAAATGGATTACCGTATTTTCCACGAGCTGGCCTATGCGTCGGGCAATCCTATATATGGCCTGATCCTGAACGGCCTGAAAGGCATGTACCTGCGGGTGGGACGTTATTATTTCTCCAATCCCCAGGCCCGCGAGCTGGCGCGTAACTTTTACACGCATCTGGCGGCGCTGTGCCGCGACGGCCTGTACGATCAGGTTATCGATCTGGTCCGCCATTACGGTAATGAAAGCGGCGTCATCTGGAGCAGCATGCAGTCCGCCATTCCGCGCGATATCGCCGAATTCAGGCGTTAACCTCAACGCCTGACAGGCCCGCAGAACCGTTTCCGGCCGGCGCGCACGCGTCGGTATGCGTTTGGAATGTTATGGGAAAAGAATACAGACGATAAAGCGTAGCCGCGCTATTGGAAACGCGGCGCCTCTACAAGACGGCGCCCATGCCATCACAGCGGTATAGACCGCGGCGGACAGCGTTCAATCAACTCAATATTGCCATCGTCATTGACCTGTTCCATATAGACATCAAAACTCCACAGCCGATGAATATGCTTCATCACTTCGCGCCGGCTTTTAGCCAGCGGCGCGCGGTTTTGCGGCGTATAGCGCAGTGTCAACGAGCGGTCGCCGCGCAGATCGACATTCCAAATCTGGATATCCGGCTCCAGGTTGCTCAGGTTATATTGCGATGAAAGCTCCTGGCGTATGGCCCGGTAGCCCTCCTCGTTATGAATGGCGGCAATTTCCAGATAATTATTGTGGTCGTCATCCAATACCGTAAACAAACGGAAATCGCGCATGATTTTCGGCGACAGGAACTGGCTGATAAAACTCTCATCCTTGAAATTATGCATGGCGAAATGCAAGGTCTCCAGCCAGTCGCTGCCGGCGATATCCGGGAACCAGTGCTTATCTTCGTCCGTCGGCGACTGGCAGATGCGTTTGATATCCTGGAACATGGCGAACCCTAACGCATAAGGGTTGATGCCGCTGTAATACGGACTGTTATAGGGCGGCTGGTAGACGACGTTGGTGTGGCTGTGCAGAAACTCCAGCATAAAACGATCGGTGACTTTTTTCTCATCATAGAGATGGTTAAGAATGGTGTAGTGCCAGAAGGTGGCCCAGCCTTCGTTCATTACCTGGGTTTGTTTCTGCGGATAAAAATATTGGCTGACCTTGCGCACGATGCGCAGGATCTCACGCTGCCAGGGCTCGAGCAGCGGGGCGTTTTTCTCCATAAAGTACAGCAGGTTTTCCTGCGGCTCATGGGGATAGCGGCTGGCCTGGGCCGGCAACTCTTCTTTTTCGCGCCGGGGCAGGGTGCGCCACAGTTCGTTAACCTGGCTTTGCAAATATTCCTCGCGGCTCTTTTGCCGCGATTTTTCTTCCTGCAGCGAGATTTTCTGCGGACGTTTATAACGATCGACGCCGTGGTTCATCAGCGCATGGCAGGAATCGAGCAGTTGCTCCACCTGCTCGACGCCGTAGCGTTCCTCGCATTTGGTAATATAGCCGCGGGCGAAGATGAGATAATCGACGATGGAGCTGGCATCGGTCCAACTGCGGAATAAATAGTTATTTTTGAAAAAAGAATTATGGCCGTAACACGCATGCGCCATGACCAGCGCCTGCATGGTCATGGTGTTTTCTTCCATCAAATAGGCAATACAAGGGTTGGAGTTAATGACAATTTCATACGCCAACCCTTGCTGGCCCTGCTTGTAACGTTGTTCAGTCTCGATAAATTTTTTGCCGAACGACCAATGGGTATAATTAATCGGCATGCCGACGCTGGAATAGGCGTCCATCATTTGCTCGGAAGTGATCACTTCTATCTGGTGGGGGTAGGTGTCCAGCCGATAAAGCTTCGCCACCCGGTCGATCTCGTCCAGATAATCCTGCAGCAGCTCAAATGTCCAGTCGGGTCCATCGCTAAGACAAGTGGTATCCTTAAAACTTTCGTCAAGAGAAATCGTCATCAGCGCACCTCATCGTTACAGACAGCACTTCATCATGCTGGCTTATAATTAATCCTAGTGCAAGATGAAAATGACGCAGGCGCCGCGCCAAATTTAATCCCGGCGCGATTATCCCCGGTTAATGGCGTATTGCCCTTGAAATAACCCCACGGCTGAGTATTTTAGGATGGGCTAACAGCAATGTCGCGGCTTGCGCCGGCCAAGGAAACGCTGGCCGGTTAACCGTTTTTTCTCCCCTACTACATTATTATTGTGCTGCGCAATGGGCGCCATAGGATTGGATAATCATGCGGGTCATCATTCTGGGTAGTGGCGTTATCGGCGTGGCAAGCGCGTGGTATCTTGCCCGGGCGGGGCATGAAGTGCGGGTGCTTGACCGGCAGCCCGGACCGGCGCAGGAAACCAGCGCCGGCAACGCCGGACAGATTTCCCCCGGTTATGCCGCGCCATGGGCCGCGCCGGGCGTACCGTTAAAGGCTATAAAATGGATGTTTCAGCGCCATGCGCCGCTGGCTATCCGGCTGAAAGCCAGCGATCACCAGTTGCGCTGGATGTGGCAAATGCTGCGTAACTGCGACAGCCACCATTATTATATTAATAAAAGCCGCATGGTGCGCCTGGCGGAATACAGCCGTGATTGCCTCAAGGCGCTGCGCGACGAAACCGGTATCGCCTATGAAGGCCGCCAGGGCGGCACGCTGCAGCTGTTTCGCACCGACCAGCAGTATGCCGCCGCCGCCAGGGATATCGCCGTGCTGCGCGATGAAGGCGTCCCTTTCGCCCTGCTGGAAGCCCATCAGTTGGCCGACGTCGAACCGGCGCTGGCGGGCGTGGCCCATAAGCTTAGCGGCGGGCTGCGGTTGCCTAACGATGAAACCGGCGATTGCCAGCTGTTTACCCAGCGTCTGGCCGCCATGGCCGCCGCGCAGGGCGTTGAATTTCAGTATAATTGCACTATTACCGGCCTGATGCGCACCGGCAACCTGGTGGCCGGGGTCGTCTGCGACGGCGAGCTGCTGCAGGCCGATGCGTATGTGATGGCGCTGGGTTCGTATTCCACCGCCATGCTGCGCGATCTGATCGACATACCCGTCTATCCGCTGAAGGGCTATTCGCTGACCATCCCCCTGGCCGATGAACAGGGCGCGCCGGTATCCACGGTCCTGGATGAAACCTATAAAATAGCCGTCACCCGCTTTGATCGGCGTATCCGGGTGGGCGGCATGGCGGAAATCGTCGGTTTCAACACCGGCCTGGAAAAAGCCCGGCGCGATACGCTGGAAATGGTGGTGCGCGATCTTTTTCCGTTCGGCGGCCATATCGAGCAGGCCACATTCTGGACCGGACTACGCCCGATGACGCCGGACGGCACGCCCATCGTCGGGGCCACGCCGGTGAAAAACCTGTATCTCAACACCGGACACGGCACGCTCGGCTGGACCATGGCCTGCGGGTCGGGGCGGCTGCTGGCGGATATCATCAGCGGCGCGCGGCCGGAGATTCCCTATGACGATTTATCGGTCGCCCGCTATGACGGCAATTTCAGGGCGGGCGTGGAGCCGAAAATGGCCTGACGAGCGCGCGGCGGGGCCGCCGCCGCCGGTGCTATTGCTGCAATGACGTCAGCCTCCCCGACAAGCGCCGGGTATGCAGGCGGGCGAGGCCGGCAAATACCGCGCCCAATAACATCACCAACGACAGCGACAGGCGCGGCGGCAGCGGCAGGGCGATAAACGCCAGGCTGATGGCGGCCGCGCCCGCCATCTGGACAAAGCCGTTCAGCGCGGCCGCCACGCCCGCCTGGTCGGGATACGGCTCCAGCGCGTAGCTGGCGGCGGGGCCCAACAGAAAGGCCAGTCCGGAACAGGCTATCGCCACCGGCAGCATATAGCTCAGCCAGTGGGTTTGCCATATCAGCGGCGTCCAGGCGACGCTGGTCAGTAACGTCAGGCTGCCCAGACCCATCAGCAGGGTACCGATGGTCAGGCAGGCGGGGCGGCCCGCTTTGCGGATCACCCGGTTGGCGATGACGCTGACCAGCATAATCCAGCCCCCATTGGCGCCGAAGGCCAGCGAAAACTGCAGCGGCGTCAAGTGGGCCACCCCCATCAGCACCTGGGATGAAAGCGACACATAGGTCAGCGCCATCGCCATGGCGCCGGTATTGACCAGGGAAAACACCCGAAACCGCCGCTGACCGAGGATCGCCAGATAGGCGTTCACCGGCAGGCCCAGGCGGCGCAGGGTATTGCCCGGGCGCGTTTCCGGCAATCCCCGGGCAATCAACGCCAGCACCACCAGGGCATAAGCAGTCAGCGCCCAGAAGGGCGCGCGCCAGCCGAACCACTCGGCCAGCAGCCCGCCGGCCAGCGGGGCCAGCGCCGGCACGATATTCAGCGTGCCGTTCAGGAAGCTGAAGGCGCGGGCCGCGTCGTCGCCGTTGAGCCGGTCGCGCACGCAGCTGAACAAGGCGACGGTGGTACAGCATACCGCCAGGCCCTGCAACACCCGCGAGCACAGGAACACCGCGGGCAGTTGGGCCAGGGCCGCCATGGCGGCCCCCAGGCCGTACAGCGCCACGCCCGCCAGCGCCATGGGCCGGCGGCCGAAATAATCCACCAGGGGGCCGGTAAGCAGCTGACCGACGCCCATGACCAGGATAAACAGCGGGATAGTGGACTGGATCAGGGACTCCGGAGTACCCAGTCCTTTGGCGATGCCCGGGATCACGGGCAAATAGAGATCGATACCCAGCGGACCCAGCAATACTAATGACAGCAACAGCAGCAGAAATTTTCGCATCTATAACCACATATTAAGAACGAGCTTAAGAATAGGGGCAGCCGGCGGGCAAGGAAAGAGGAAAAATGGTCATCCAGGCTAATATATGATAATTTTTGTCACATTGTTTCTGATGTTGTTACCCGCCTTTATGAAAACGGAATATAAAAGTTTTTCCAAATTGTTGCATTTGACTTCCAGGGCATTGCGCATGGCGATTGACCGGCGTTTGAAATATCTCGGGCTCAGCCAGGCCAGCTGGGTGGCGGTGGCGGCGATAGCCGGCGCGCAGTCGCCGCTGTCGCAAAGCGAACTGGCGCTGATCCTCGGCGTCGAAGGCGCCACTATCGTCTCCATGATAGACCGCCTGGTGAAGCTGGATTTGGTTCAGCGCATTCCCACCGCCCAGGACCGGCGCAAGAAATTGCTGGTGGTCACCGCCGAAGGCAAGGCATTGTACGAAAAAGTGCGCATGGAAGCCGATGCCATCGGTAAGGAGATCTTGGAAAACGTGACCGAACAGGATATCCAGGTTGCCATGCAGGTGCTGACCAAAATCTACGCCGCCACCGAATCCCTGGATTGACGCCCCCGTCCGCCGTGCCGACGGCGCTGGCACCGGCCCATCCGGGCAGATGGCGACGTTTTTGCGTTGCCGCGGCGCCGTTAAACCTGCTCTTCGGCGATTTTAATACCGATTTTACTCACTTTCTGATCGTCTTTTTCGGCGATGGTCCACACCAATCCTTCCGAGACGACGTTATCGCCCACCACCGGTTCGCCGCCGCCCAATAATTGCATCACAAAGGCGCCCAGCGTCAGCTCATGTTCCACTTTCTCATGCAGATCGAGGCCATAGATGGCCGCCACGTCTTCCAGCCTGGCATTGGCCTCGAGAATAAAATCGCCGAAAAAACGCTGATCCAACGCCACCGGCGGCGACTGGCTGAACAGCCTGCCCAGCGCCGGCAAATCCCGTTCCCGGCCGATAACGCACAGTACATCGCCCTCTTTCAACCGGGTGTTGCCGGTGGGGTGCAACATCACGTTATCGCGAAACAACGCGGCGATACGGGTGTGCTTGGGCATTTTCATATCGCGCAGCGCGGCGCCGACACACCAGTTATCCTCATTAAGCTGGTAAATAAACTGTTCCCAGGGATTTTCGGGATGGATATCCATGCCCACCCGGTTGATAGGCTTGGCGGTGGGCGGCACCACCACCTTAGCCAGCCTGGCGGCAAAACCCAGCGACGTTCCCTGCAGCAAAAGTGAAATCAATACGATAAAAAACGCGACGTTAAAATACAGGCGCGCGTGGTCCAGGCCGGCCATCATCGGGAATACCGCCAGGATGATCGGTACGGCGCCGCGCAGGCCCACCCAGGAGAGAAATACCCGCTCCCGGGCGGTAAAGTTGCGAAAGGGCAGCAACCCGACCCAAATGGATAACGGACGGGCGACCAGCATCAGCCAGAGCGACAAGATCAGCGCCGGCACCGCAATCATCCACAAATCGCTGGGCGTCACCAACAACCCCAGCACCAAAAACATGCCGATCTGGCTTAACCAGGCCATGCCGTCGAAGGTTTGCAAAATACCGTGTCGGTTGCGGATCGGCCGGTTGCCTAATAAAAAGCCGCAGAGATAGACCGCCAGGATGCCGCTGCCTTCCAGCGCCGTGGTCAGGGAGAAAATCATGATGCCGCCGCTTACCGCCAGCAGCGGATACAGTCCCGGGGCCAGGGAAATTCGGTTAATGGTTTGCAGCAGCAGCCAGCCGCCGCCCAGGCCGAACAACATCCCCAGGCCGAACTGCTGGATCAAATGCACCAGGAACATCCAGCTTAAATGGGATTCATGTCCCTGGATCATCGAGATAAGCGTAATGGTCAAAAACACCGCCATGGGATCATTGCTGCCGGACTCAATTTCAAGCGTGGCGTTGACGCGCTCGTTCAGGCCTTTGTCGCCCAGCAGCGAGAATACCGCGGCGGCGTCGGTGGAACCGACGATGGCGCCGAGCAACAACCCTTCTATCAGGTTGAGGTGAAATAGCCAGGCCGCCACCATGCCGGTCAGTCCGGCGGTAATCAGTACGCCCACAGTCGCCAGCGACAGCGCGGGCCACAGCGCCACGCGAAACGAGGTGGCGCGGGTGCGCATGCCGCCGTCGAGTAATATCACCGCCAGCGCCAGGTTGCTGATGAGGTAGGCGACCGGATAATTATCGAAACCGATGCCGCCGATACCGTCCACCCCGGCCAACATGCCGATGGCCAGGAAAATAACCAGGATTGGAATACCCAAACGGGAAGAGAGGGAACTCAGCAGGATGCTGCCGCCCACTAAAATAGAGCCAATAATAAATAAACTGATGATGGTGCTGCTGTCCAACCTAACTCTCCTTTATTGTTTTCGCCGGCTCCCGCTCATCCTGAACGGAAATATGAGGCTACTGTTCCAGACAATATTGCCGGGCGGTGATGGGTGCCGCTGTTTATGCATGGAGGGGGCTTTCAAACTACCTCCTTTCACGCCAACCACAAAGCCGTTTTTTGCCAAAAGGCTGTTTTTAGGCATTTCACGTCCAATACGCGGGATAATGGCTAAAAATCGACGCAAAGGGTTTTATGCCATGGCCGTGCCGGGATAATCATCGACATCGGCCGGCGGCTGGACAATGGGGTCTGAATGGAGCGCCCATGCTATGGCGCATGCCTGGGTTTTTCATTCATGTTACTATAAATTACCGCTGATAATGAATTACTGAATAAAAATTCCGATGAAATTTGACGGGCAATATTACGACATGCTGATCGTGAAGGAATGGCAGGATTTGATTGCCATCACCAGCGAGGCCGCACATAAGCTATTAATTTCATTGAAAAATGAAGATATTGATTTATTGGTGGACGATTTTTACGATTATATGCTGGGGGATGATAGCGCCCGACTATTTCTTTCCAGCCAGCAGGTCAAGGATCGTCTGCATGCCACGCTGGTTCAATGGCTAAAGGCGGTATTGAGCAGTTCCGCCGCCGATCTGCCGGCATTGATCAGCGTCCAGCGTAAGGTCGGCGACGTGCATGCCCGCATCGGCATCCCCATTGATCTGGTGGCGCGCGGCGCCCGCCGTGCCAAAAGATCCCTTTATATCCTTCTGCGGCGCGATATTACCGATTTGGCCTTATGTTACGACGCCATGCGCTTTTCATCCCTGGCTATGGATATGGCTATCGAAGTCATGACCACGGCGTATTCCCGGTCCCATGAAAATACCACCAAGGACAAGGAGAATTTCCGCTTATTCTCCATTCTCGACAACGTCCATGTCGAACGGGAGCGCCAGCTTGCGGCGTTGCTGAACTGGGAAAACCAGTTTATCTACAACATCGCCACCGGTCTTCCCCTGGCGGAGATCGTGCCGCTGGCAGACGCGGAATTCGGGCTGTGGTTTCAGCACAAAGGACGGCACGTGTTTGAATCCGTTGACGAAGTCGCCGCCATCGAGGGATTGTTGGCCGGCGCCGACGCGTTTATTGCCTCCTACAGCGCCGATCGGGTGGCGGTAGCGGAACTGCGCCACACCCTGCTTCGCACCGTGCGTAACCAGGTAAAGCAGATCAGCACGCTGCTGGCGACGCTGTTCGACGAGCTGGCGAAATTTGAAAATGGCAAAGATCCCCTGACCAATCTGCTGAACCGGCGCTTTATTCCCACCATACTGCGCCGGGAAATCGCCCTGGCGATGCGCTCCGGCACGCCGTTTGTCATCGCCATACTGGATGTCGACTATTTCAAAAGCATTAACGACAGCTTTGGTCATGATGCCGGGGATGCGGCGCTGAAAAAAATTGCAGTGACCCTCTATGAGAGCGTACGCAGCAGCGATTATGTTTTTCGTTACGGCGGGGAGGAATTTATGCTGCTGTTTGTGGAAACGTCCGAAAGCCAGGCGGTTTCCATACTGAACACTATTCGCAACCGCATCGCGGAGCGGCCGGTCCAGCCGGCGGACGGTGGCAATATCACCCTGACGGTGAGCGTCGGCCTGTGCATATTCGACGGCCATCCCGATTATGAGCGCTTAATTAAAAAAGCCGACAACGCGTTATATCTGGCGAAACAAAACGGCCGGGATCGCATCGAAATCTACCGCGAAGGGCATCACTGAGGCGGGAGCTACGCCTGGCAACGGGCGTTGTGGCAACGGGGCGGGGCAAAACCTAAATCAGCCAGAATAAAACCGCAGTCTGGCTGATTTACCTACAGTTGCGTTTATCTTTCGTTAACCTGTTTATGGAACAATTCCCTGAATACCGGATAGATATCTTCCTGATCGCGGATATGCTGCATGGCAAAATTGTCATATTTGGCCTGCAGATCTTCATATTCCCGCCACAGGGTTTGATGCGCCCGGCGGGTGATCTCGATATAGCTATAATACCGCACCATCGGCAATAGCTTGCCGGCCAGCAGTTCGTGGCACAGCGGCGAATCGTCCGCCCAGTTATCGCCGTCGGAGGCCTGCGCGGCGTAGATATTCCACTGCGCGGGGTCATAACGTTCCTTCACCACCTCTTCCATCAGCTTCAGCGCGCTGGAGACAATGGTGCCGCCGGTTTCCTGGGAGTAGAAAAACTCATGCTCATCCACTTCCTTGGCCTGGGTGTGATGACGGATGTAGACCACGTCGACGTTTTTATAGGTCCGGCTGAGAAACAGATACAGCAGGATATAAAACCGCTTCGCCATATCCTTGGTGGCCTGATCCATCGAACCCGACACATCCATCAGACAGAACATAACCGCCTGGCTTGACGGTTCGGCGCGCCTTTCGAAATTTTTATATCGCAAATCAAAAGTATCGATAAACGGCACCCGGGCGATTTTCTGCCGCAGCTCCGCTATCTCCTTATGGATCCGCTCCTCCTCCAGCAATTGGGCCGGCTCGCTGTTGGCGAGCATGGCCAGCTCCTCCTCGAGCTCCCGGATGCTGCGGCGTTTGCCGGCGGTCATGGCGGTGCGCCGCACTAAGGAGTTTTGCAGCGAACGCACCACGCTGATATTGGCCGGCACGCCGGTGGACGTATAGCCGGAACGGTGCGTCTTGTACTCATTCAGCTGCTTATGCTGGTTTTTTTGCAGATTGGGCAGCGCCAGGTCCTCAAACAGCAGGTCGAGGTATTCGTCTTTCGAGATTTGAAAGACGAATTCATCCTCGCCTTCGCCGTCCTGGCTGGCATTGCCCTGGCCGCTGCCGCCGCCCCCGCCCGCGGGCGGACGCTCAATGCGGTCGTTCTGGATAAAGTGATCGTTGCCGGGATGCACCCGATGGCGCATGCCCCCACGTCCCTGATGGAAAATAGGCTCATTGATATCAGTATTGGGAATCGACACCGATTCCCCGCTTTCTATATCGGTAACCGAACGCTTGTTGATGGCCCCGGCAATCGACTGTTTGATTTGCGACTTATAGCGGCGTAAAAAGCGCTGGCGGTTCACCATGCTTTTGTTCTTGCCGTTAAGTCGTCGGTCAATAAAGTAGGCCATATATTTCCTCCGGGCGACATTGTCCACCAGCTTTACTTATGCCGAAATCCTCGACAATAAGCCACTACGGCCAGCCACGCCGCAGCACAAATGCGGCGGCGTGACGACAATGTCGGCTACTGCGATCAAGACGATTTCCTCACCCGCAGATACCATTCACATAACAGGCGCACCTGTTTGCGGGTATAACCCTTTTCCATCATGCGATCCACAAAGTCGTCATGTTTTTTCTGCTCATCGGTAGATGTTTTCGCATTAAATGAAATAACAGGCAACAACTCTTCGGTGTTGGAGAACATTTTTTTCTCAATAACGGTGCGCAATTTTTCATAACTGGTCCAGTTAGGATTACGTCCGTTATTGTTGGCGCGGGCCCGCAGCACGAAGTTGACGATTTCGTTACGGAAATCTTTCGGGTTGCTGATGCCCGCCGGTTTTTCAATTTTTTCCAATTCCGCATTCAGTGCTTCCCGATCGAATAACTGGCCGGTATCTGGATCGCGGTATTCCTGGTCCTGGATCCAGAAATCGGCATAGGACACGTACCGGTCAAATATATTTTGACCATATTCGGAATAGGATTCGAGATAAGCGGTTTGAATCTCCTTACCGATAAACTCGGCATATTTAGGAATCAAATAACCCTTGAGATGTTCGAGATATTTTTCGGCAATATCCTGCGGAAACTGCTCGCGTTCAATTTGCTGTTCCAGGATATAAAATAAGTGTACCGGGTTAGCCGCTACCTCGCCGTGATCAAAGTTGAATACCCGCGACAAGATTTTAAAGGCGAAGCGGGTGGATAAGCCGTTCATGCCTTCGTCGACCCCCGCGTAATCACGGTATTCCTGATAGGATTTTGCCTTCGGGTCGGTATCTTTCAGGCTCTCGCCGTCATAGATGCGCATTTTGGAGTAGATACTGGAGTTTTCCGGTTCTTTCAGCCGTGAAAGAATGGAGAAACGGGCCAGCGTTTCCAGCGTGCCCGGCGCGCAGGGCGACTCCGACAGCTCACTATTGACCAACAGTTTTTCGTAGATCTTGATTTCCTGCGAAACCCGCAGGCAATAAGGCACTTTGACGATGTAGACACGGTCAAGGAACGCCTCGTTGTTTTTATTGTTGCGGAACTGCACCCATTCCGATTCGTTGGAGTGGGCGAGAATGATGCCGTTGAACGGCAGCGCGGCGATACCTTCGGTACCGTTATAGTTCCCTTCCTGGGTGGCGGTCAGCAGGGGATGCAGCACCTTGATCGGCGCCTTGAACATTTCGACGAATTCCATGATGCCCTGGTTGGAGCGGCAAAGGGCGCCGGAATAGCCATAGGCGTCGGGATCGTTCTGGGCGTGGTCCTCCAGTTTACGGATATCGACTTTACCTACCAGGGCGGAGATGTCCTGGTTGTTCTCATCGCCCGGCTCGGTCTTGGCGATGGCTATCTGCTCTAGAATGGACGGCCAGACCTTGACCACTTTAAAACGGGTGATATCACCGCCGAACTCGTGCAGGCGTTTGGCCGCCCACGGCGACATGATGGTGCCGAGATAGCGGCGCGGCACGCTATACTCTTTTTCGAGGATGTTGGCGTCTTCCTGCGGGTTGAACAGGCATAACGGATGATCGTTGACCGGGCTGCGCTCGCCGTTGGCGCTCAGGATGTAGATGGGCACCCGCTGCATCAGCGCCTTGAGACGCTCGGCCAGGGAAGATTTACCGCCGCCAACCGGTCCGAGCAGGTACAGGATCTGTTTCTTTTCTTCCAGTCCCTGGGCCGCGTGCCTGAGATATGACACGATTTGCTCAATAGCCTCTTCCATGCCGTAAAATTCTTCAAAGGCGGGGTAGCGTGCTATAACGCGGTTGGAAAACAGTCGGGAAAGCGGTGGCTCCTGGGCGGTGTCGACCATGACCGGCTCACCGATGGCCATTAACAGTCTTTCCGCCGCGTTGGCGAATGCGCTGCGATCCTGGCGGCAGATGGTAAGGAATTCCTGCAGTGTGAACTCTTCGTCCTTGGCAGCTTCGTAGCGCTGACGATACTGGTCAAATATGTTCATAGCGATGCCCGTCCTTCGTTATTAGCACAGGTTAAAAAGGAGCTAGGATAAGTATTTAGTGCTCCTGAAAAAATCGATCTCTCCTAAGTACAGCAACCACTATGCCAACTTTGTTTGCACTTTATTGTTACCGCTCTCAGGAAAAACCTTTCTCTATAATAAAGTTTAGTTGGCATCTGGCAAATGTCATTTATGTGTTACCGCTTTTTTTAAGATATATCAATGACTCAGTTAACGTTTTTTTACCAAAGCCCTGTGTGGCGCGGCCTGTAGGGCTGTGGACCGATTTTGGCATAGTGTATATAAAATTAGGATATAATTTAGACGTTAATTGTTCTTTTCTGTAAATAATCGGCAAACGGCGTTGGTTTACTTTACACTTCACGTTTATATTGCGGTTTGTTCGTTTTTTTAACACTACGGGAAGCATCCATTGTGAAAACTCACCCATTATCCTTACTGAGTCTCGCGGTAGCCCTGGGCCTCTGCGCCCCGGTGGCAATGGCCGGCACCTGGTCCGTGGGCGCATCCGCGCTGCACGCCACCAGCCCTTATAAAGGCGCCGACGACAGAACAATCCCGTTTCCCATCATTAACTATGACGGGGACAGCGTCTACCTGCAAGGCCTGAGCGCCGGCTATTATCTGTGGAAGGATGCGCAGAACCAGCTGTCGCTGACGGCCGAATATTCGCCGTTCGGCTTCAAGCCCAGCGACAATGATTACGGCTATATGAAGCAGTTGGATAAGCGGCGCGGAACCGCCATGGCGGGGCTGCGCTATAAGTATACGGCGCAATGGGGCATAGTTCGCGCATCCTATCTGGGCGATATCCTGGATAACAGCGATGGATTTACCGCCGATCTCGCTTATCTTTATCCTTTTACATTCGACCGGTTGACCCTGTTGCCCGGCATCGGCGCCAACTGGGCAAGCGATAACCAGAACGATTACTATTATGGCGTCAGCCGGCATGAATCCAGGCGCAGCGGCTTAGCGGAATACCAGGCCGACGACGGATGGTCGCCGTACCTGGAGCTGACGGCGGTTTACGCGTTGAACGAAAACTGGAATGCCTCGCTGATGGCGCGCTATACCCGGTTGAGCGATGAAGTGAAAGATAGTCCGATGGTGAATGCCAGCGCGACGACGCTTATCGGGGTAGGGATGACCTACCGCTTTTAAATGGTGCGCACCATGCTTCATTGGGGTGCATTTATGCGCGGGCGCACCAATCAGGTGCGCCCGCGGTGTTTTATACAACAGGAGGAACTATGGCCAGTAAACAGGTGATTTTTCCCGATGGGCATACCCTGCCCGCGATAGGTCAGGGCACCTGGTATATGGGCGAACGGTCCAGCGATATCCAGGCTGAGACGCGCGCGTTGCAGTATGGACTCGACCTGGGGCTGAGCCTGATTGATACCGCCGAAATGTACGCCGACGGTGGCGCGGAGCGCGTGGTGGGCCGGGCGATACAGGGCCGGCGCGAAGAGGTGTTCCTGGTGTCGAAGGTCTATCCGCAGAATGCCGGTGGCGCCAAGGCGCAGGCGGCATGCGAAAACAGCCTGCGCCGTCTGCAAACCGATTATCTTGATCTGTATTTATTGCACTGGCGCGGCGGCATTCCGTTGTCCGATACCATCGCCGCCATGGAGACGCTGCGCCAGGCGGGAAAGATCAAACGTTGGGGCGTGTCGAACCTGGACGTGGCGGATATGGAGGAACTGTGGTCGCTGCCGGGCGGCGATGCCTGTATGACGGATCAGGTGTTGTACCATCTGGCCTCGCGCGGTATTGAGTACGATCTGCTGCCGTGGTGCCAGGAACGGGGAATGCCGGTGATGGCATACTGTCCGCTGGCGCAGGCCGGCAAGCTGCGTAACGGGTTGATGGACAATCAGGCGGTACAGCGTATCGCCGGCGAACTGGCGCTTACGCCGGCCCAGGTGTTACTGGCATGGGTGATACGGCGTCCGGGGGTGATTGCTATTCCCAAGGCGGGAAGCCGGGCGCATGTGAAGGAGAATGCCAGGGCGCTGGAGGTGGTATTGAGCGCGGCGCACCTTGATGAATTGGATCGCGCGTTTCCCGCGCCCCAGCGCAAAACCCATCTGGATATCGTCTGATCTTAGCGACGACCCGAGAGGACCGGCCCGGCCCCACCGGCACGCTTTCCCGGTAACAGGTTCGCTGCAGTTTAGCGTGGGCGGCCCTGGCCGCCATGGGGCCGTAAGCCGCGGTCAGGCTTTACGTAGGCTGATAACCGTCGCCAGGCGCGCGGGGGCGGCCGGCGTGGCTACCAGCGGTTTATTGACGCGTGCGGTTTCCACGCAAACATAGGTTTTATAGCCCTCGTCCGTGATATCGCTGATTTTTTTCGCCAATTCCGCGCCGGGATTCCAGGCTACCACGTCGCTGTAGTGGTGATGATGGATTTCGATGACGCGTTTATTGCCCCGGTCATTAATCAGGCTGATGTCCTGCGGGTGGGTATATACCCGATCCACTTCGTCGCTGAACGTGACGTCGCCCTGCTGTTGCGCGGTAACGCCGCCGTTCACCTTGTCGATATAGCTGTTGCCCAGTCCGCTTACGCTGACGTCGTTAATATCCTTGATATTAAAATAGCTGTGCAGGGCGGCGGTGTTCTGGAAATCGCCTTTGGCTTCCAGTTCGATGCTGCAGGTGCGGCCCAGGACAAATGTCGCGGTCAGGGTAAAGGGTTTCGGCCAGTATTGCTCGGTAACGGCGCTGTCGTGCAGGCTGAGGGACAGAGTGACCTGCTGATCGTTTTCCTGATGGACGTCGAGATGCCAGGGCAGGATACGCGCAAAACCATGGTTGGGACTGGCTACCTTGCCGAACCAGGGCCAGCAGACGGGCACGCCGCCGCGAATGGCCACGCCATCCTTGAATTCGCTGCTGTCGCTTAACCACAGCACCGGTTCTTCGCCTGCGGGCTGCCAGGCCACCAAATGGGCGCCCTGCAGGGTAACCGCCGCCTTGACGCGCGGATGATCGATGACGATAACCGGCAGTTCATCCATCTGACGCAAGCTGATGGAGGATGAGAGCTGCTCTTTGACGGGTAACGCAAAAACAGAGTTATGCATACATGAGCCTTGTGAAGTTAAGCATTGGAATCAAATAAAAAGGGCGACATTGCTGTCGCCCCATAAGCCGTTCTTTATCGACAATGATTACTTGGCGATATGGGAAATCAGATCCAGTACTTTATTGGAATAACCCGTTTCGTTATCGTACCAGGCTACCAATTTTACAAAATTCTTGTTCAGCGCGATGCCGGCTTTGGCGTCAAATACCGACGTCAGTTTTTCGCCGTTGAAATCGGTGGAAACCACGTCTTCATCGGTGTAGCCCATTACGCCTTTCAGTTCGCCTTCGGACGCTGCTTTCATCGCTGCGCAGATTTCTTCATACGTTGCGCTTTTTTCAATGCGCGCGGTTAAATCGACAACGGAAACGTTCGGGGTCGGAACACGGAAGGACATGCCGGTCAGTTTACCGTTCAGCTCGGGGATAACTTTACCCACGGCCTTGGCGGCGCCGGTTGAGGACGGAATGATGTTCTGGGACGCGCCGCGGCCGCCGCGCCAGTCTTTATGGGACGGGCCGTCGACGGTTTTCTGCGTTGCGGTGGTGGCGTGTACGGTGGTCATCAGCGCTTCAACGATACCGAATTTATCGTTAAGGACTTTGGCCAGCGGCGCCAGGCAGTTGGTGGTACAGGAAGCGTTGGACACGATATCCTGGCCATCATAGGATTTATGGTTCACGCCCATGACGAACATCGGGGTATTGTCCTTGGAAGGGCCCGTCAGGACCACTTTCTTGGCGCCGGCGGTGATGTGCTTGCGGGCGGTTTCGTCGGTCAGGAAGATGCCGGTGGCTTCTGCAACCACGTCAACGCCAACGTCACCCCATTTCAGGTTAGCCGGATCTCTCTCAGCGGTAACACGGATGGTTTTGCCGTTTACAACCAGATGGCCGTCTTTCACTTCCACGGTACCGTCGAAACGACCGTGAGTTGAATCATACTTCAGCATGTAAGCCATATAGTCGGCGTCTAACAGGTCATTGATGGCGACGATTTCGACATCGTCACGTTCCTGCGCAGCACGGAAAACAATACGGCCGATACGGCCAAAACCGTTGATACCTACTTTGATAGTCATATATTCCACCAGCTAATTATTAGTGAATAAAAGGTTACTTGTAAACTTACAAAAACCTCGCGCAGCGTCAAGCGGAATCGTGTCAATTATTGCTGCAAATCAAACGTAATCACACCATTTGAACGTAAATTGTCCGTTCCGCCGCCCGCACAGCTACGAATAAGATGGGGGCCGTAGCCCGCCATTTAAACTGCACCTGGCAGCTAAATGTGATATGCATCACACTTACCGCTCACGTCGTTTCTCGCCCTCTAGTTTAAGCTAAAAATCATCCCGGTGTTGTTAATTATTTGTTATAATAAGCCGGTTCAAAACCCTTATCATTCATTCACCGCCTGAGAATCGCACGTATGGCTAAAAATGATCCCGATCGCATCGTCCCCGACCATCTGACCGATATGCAGCGCCACGTCACGCAGGAGCGGGGCACCGAGCCGCCTTATAGCGGTAAGTTGCTGGAAAATAAGCGCACCGGCCAGTACCACTGCCTGTGCTGCAACGCGCCGCTGTTTTTTTCTGCAACCAAATATGACTCCGGCTGCGGCTGGCCGAGTTTTTACGAGCCGGTTAACGAGTCCGCCATCCGTTATCTGGACGACAACTCCCATGGTATGCATCGCGTGGAGATCCGCTGCGGCAATTGCGATGCCCATCTTGGGCACGTATTCCCGGACGGGCCGCAGCCCGGCGGCGCCCGTTTTTGCGTTAACTCCGCTTCGCTGCGTTTTAAGGACCAGGAAAATGGCGAAGAAATCGACGGCTGATTCGCACGTAACACACCCGCGCGTATCGCTGCCGGCGGAGGCAAGCTTTATCGATTCAGCTAATTATTCTTATGATAAGGAATAAATCGTGGACGTTGATGCGCTACTGGCTAACCTGACGCCTGACATCTACCAGCGCCTGAAAACGGCGGTGGAACTGGGCAAATGGCCCGACGGCGTTCCCCTGACCGCCGAACAAAAGGATAACTGCCTGCAAATGGTGATGCTGTGGCAGGCGCGTCATAATCATCAGCCGGAGCATATGAGCATCGGCACCGACGGGCAAATCGTGATGAAAAGCAAGCGCGAGCTGCTTGAGGAGCTGACCGGGCGACCGGTGGCGCGTATCAAGCCCGAATAGCGCGGCCATCCCGGCAGGCGCGGCCGCGTCACCATGCCGGGAAACGCCTATCCTTCGCCGGCGCCGCTTCGCGCTCAGACGCCGCGCATCATCTCATCCAGGGTCACCAGCCTGGCGCCGTGGCGGCGCATTTCCTCCAGCGCCCTTTGGCTGTCGCCGGCGTCCAGGTTGACGCCGCGGCATCCTTCGGTGAGCACGTCGGTGCGATAGCCCAGCGACAGCGCGTCAAGCACGGTGAACTTTACGCAATAGTCGGTCGCCAGCCCCATCACCGTCAGATGGGTGATATCCAGCGCGCGCAGCCAGTCATCCAGCTCGGTCTGCTGGCGATGGCCGTTATCAAAAAACGCGCTGTAGCTGTCTATCTCGGGCTGGCGGCCCTTGAGGATCTTCTTATCAATCCATTGCTGATGCAACTGCGGGTGCAACTGCGCCCCGGGGGTATCCTGTACGCAGTGCACCGGCCACCATACCTGGCTGAGACCGTCCAGCATGCCGGTATCGCCCACCCGGGCGCCGGCGTTGACCGCAAAACTGCCGTGCTGGCGTGGATGCCAGTCCAGCGAGGCCGCCACCGGGAAACCCGACCGGCGGCAAAAGGCCATCGCCTGGTTGGCGACGCTTATCACCGCGTCTCCCTCGGCGACCGCCAGCGCGCCGCCCGGGCAAAAATCATTTTGTAAATCGATCAACAGTAAGGCGCTGTTCATAGATCTCTCCCGTTCACTCTTTAACGGTTAACTCCCCGCGCAGGTTTTGCTGCATCAGACGGCAAATATCGGCGGCCGGCAGCGACTGGCTCAATAAAAAGTGCAGTTTGGTCAGGGTGGCCTCGACGGTCATATCAAATCCGCTGATAACGCCGGCCCGCGCCAGGGCGTTGCCGGTAGCGTAGCCGCCCATATCGACCCGGCCGGAAAAACATTGGGTCAGGTTGACCACGATGCTTCCGCGCGCCACCGCCTGGCGCAATTCATCCAGCAGCGCCGGGTGCTGCGGGGCGTTGCCCACGCCGTAGGAGCGCAGGATCAGCGCTTTCACCGGCTGGCGTAAAAAATTGCCCACCACATCGGCGGAAATGCCGGGATAAAGCGTGACCACCCCGACCGGCTGCGGCGTGATCGGATGACTGATAAGCACGCCGTCGCCCCCGGGCGGCAGCGGGGAGGCCATGCGGCGTATATGGATGCCCGCTTCCAGCAGCGGCGGCAAATTGGGTGAGGCAAACGCGTCGAAACCGTCGGCGTGGGCTTTGGTGGCGCGGTTGCCGCGAAACATCTTATTGTTAAAAAACAGGCTGACTTCATTTACGGGATAGTTGGCCGCCAGGTACAGCGCGTTGAGCAGATTGGTCTGGCCGTCGGATCGCAGTTCCTCCAGCGGGATCTGCGATCCGGTGACGATCACCGGCTTATTCAGGTTTTCCAGCATAAACGACAGCGCGGAGGCGGTGAACGCCATGGTGTCCGTGCCGTGTAAAATAACAAACCCATCATAGCGATGATAATTTTCCGCGACATCCTGGGCGATATGTTGCCAATCGTCGGGCGTCATATCGGAGGAGTCGATCAGCGGCGTGTATTCATGCACGGTGAAATCGGGCATTTCCGGGCGATAGAATTCCGGCATCAGGGCCAGCTGACGCTGCAGATGCCCCGAGACCGGGATATAACCGTTTTCGGAACGTTGCATACCAATGGTGCCGCCGGTATACGCAACATAAATGGATTTTTTTGACATGAAGGGACAGGCGTTGACGGGATAATACGCTAATTATACGTCCTGCAGGCAATAACACCAGCCCCGGACGGGGCTGGCATCGGTTGGGGCGGCCAGGTTATTGGACGTCACCGCAGGTAAGGCAATAGGCGTAACGGTTCTGGGGGTCGTTCAATTTCGGAAACGCGTTGGCCTGGGTGGAAAACAGGGCGGAAACCTGCGCGGCCGGCGCCGGCAGGAACGCCTGGATCATGACGGGCAGATGCGCATAAACCGCGGCGCTGGTTTGCGACATGACCATATCAAGCAGGCTCGGCTCATCCAGATACCAGTTCAGGTAGTATTGCTGTAATTTCGCCAGTTCGGCCGCTTTCGCCACCGCGTCGTCAAAATCCCCCAACTGATCGACCAGGCCGTTGGTCTTGGCATCGCTGCCGACCCAGACATGACCCTGGGCAATCTTATCGACCTCCTCGGGAGATTTGTTCCGCGCCTTGCCCACAAGCGTAATAAAGTTCTTGTAGCCGTTCTCGATGTTGAGCTGCATCATCTGCGAAAATTCCGGCGGCAGCGCCTTGGTCATCGACAGATCGGCCAATGGCGAGGTGGCGACGCCATCGGTATGGACGCCTATGCTGCCCAGGGAATCCTCGAAGGTGTTGATAACGCCGAAAATACCGATCGAGCCGGTGAGGGTGCTGGGACTGGCGATGATGTAGTTGGCCGGGGTGGAAATCCAGTAACCGCCGGATGCGGCCATGCCGCCCATGGAAACCACCACCGGTTTACCCGCGCCGCGCGCCGCCTCGAGCTCGGAACGGATCATCTCGGAGGCGCTGACGCTGCCGCCGGGACTGTTAACCCGCAAGACGATGGCCTTGACATCGGGATCCAGCCTGGCGTCGCGGATCTGGCCGGCGGTCGTGTCGCCGCCGACCGACCCCGGGGTTTCCGGGCCGTCGATAATGGCGCCGTTGGCGAAAATCACCGCAATCTGGCCGCCTTTTTGCGGTTGCCGCGGCGTCTGGTAATCATAAATACTGACGGCGTTAAACGCGTTTTTTTGCTTGTTCCAGCCAAAGGCCTTGGTCATTTCCGCTTCGATGGCCACACGGGAGGCCACGGTATCGACCCACTTATTCGCCAGCGCGAACTGCGCCGTATCGCCGTCGACGGACCGCAGGCCGGCCACCATCGCCTGGGCGCCGGGGAACAGCTGATCAGACGTGATCTGGCGGTTTGCGGCCACGGTATCTACATAGTGCTGCCATAACTGGCCGAGCCAGCGGCTGTCGGCGTCACGGGCGGCGGGGGACATATCATCGCGCAGGAACGGCTCCACGGCGGATTTATAGGTGCCGACCCGGAAAATATGGGTATTGACCTTCAATTTATCCAGCAGTGATTTGTAATACAGATTATTGGTGGCCAGACCATGAAGATCCACCGCGCCCTGGGGCGTAAGGTAGATTTTATTGGCGAAGCTGGCCAGGTAGTACTGCGCCTGGTTGTAGCTGTCGCCGGCGGCATAGATCGGCTTGCCAGAGTCGCGGAATTCGCGCAGCGCCTTACCGATATACTGCAGCGAGGCCTGGTCCGCGCCGGCGAAATCCTTCAGCGAAAGCACCAGGCCGGTAATGTTGCCATCGGATTTTGCCTGGCGCAGCATATCCACCACGTCAAACAATGAGTTTTCCTGCAAACGGTTACTGGATGCGCCCAGTAATTCACGGCCGATTTGCCGTAATTTATTATTGACCGACGGCTTTTCGACCACCACCCCGGTAAGATCCACCAGTAAGGCGCCTTTGCCCGGCTCCGGCGCCGACCGGTGCAATTGCAGGTAAATACCTACGCAGACGACAATAATGAAAATAAGAAACAGGTTCAGGATAAATTCGCGGATGAAATTTAACAAACGCCAGCACCATCTGAAGGGGCCGGATATTATTCGCCACAATGTGCGCATGTGTGCTCCATAAAAACTACGTGTGCAGGAATCATAATCTAAAATCAACTCAGCAACGTTTAACCATCAACGTTACGATGGCTGAATAGTCGTCACGATGCCGATGAGAGTGTGTTGTCAGGTATCCTAAAGATCCCCCCGCTAAAAGTCAGCATTAAAGATAAGAAAAAATCCGCTTAAAAAGCGTCATACTGTTTCCAACCAAGGGCATATGTTACCGTAGCGGTCGTGCCCACCATCAGGAGTAAGGTAATGGATGCATTAGAACTTTTGTTAAACCGGCGTTCGGCGTCACGACTTGCCGAGCCGGCGCCCGCCGGCGACGTCCTGGATAATATTATCCGCGCCGGCATGCGCGCCCCGGATCATGGCGCGCTGCAGCCGTGGCGCTTTGTCATCATCGACGGGGAAGGGCGTACGCGTTTTAGCGAACTGCTGCACCAGTCGGCACTTGAGGCCGGGCTGGACGAAAAGGGCGTTGAAAAAGCCCGGCAGGCGCCGTTCAGGGCGCCGATGATTATCGCCGTACTGGCCTGGTGCGATACCCAGACCAAAGTTCCACGATGGGAGCAGGTCATTTCGGCGGGATGCGCAGTGCAGGCGATGCAGATGGCCGCCCTGGCGCAAGGCTTCAACGGCATCTGGCGCACCGGCCTGTGGGCGACGGCGCCGGCTGTGAAACAGGCGTTCGGCTGCCGTGAACAGGATGAGATCGTCGGCTTTTTGTATTTGGGTACCCCGCAGTTGAAAGCCTCCACCACTATCCTGGCGCCGGATACGGAGCCGTTCGTGCGTCACTTCTAGCCGTTCCCGGCGGGCCGGCGTTGCGCGATGTGCCCGCGCCGCGCGCCGGCGGCGCGTGGCGCGGCCTGGCCAACAGTGGTATCCTGATGCCCGTAGATCCGGCCCTGGCGGCCTGTGTAAGAGTAAAATAGAGGGTGCGCGATGCAGCTTTTTATTGCTGAAAAACCCAGCCTGGCCCGGGCGATTGCCGATGTCCTGCCGCAGCCCCACCGCCGGGGAGACGGCTATATAGCCTGCGGACCGGACCATGTGGTGACCTGGTGTATCGGTCATCTGCTTGAGCAGGCGCAGCCCGACGCGTATGACAGCCGCTATGCCCGCTGGTCGCTGGCCGATTTACCTATCGTGCCGCAAAAATGGCGGCTGCAGCCGCGGCCATCGGTGCAAAAACAGCTAAATGTGGTGAAAAAGCTGCTGGCCGACGCCGCGGAAGTGATCCACGCCGGCGATCCGGACCGCGAGGGCCAACTGCTGGTGGATGAGGTGCTGGATTATCTGGCGCTGAGCGGGGATAAACGTCGCAATGCCAAACGCTGTCTGGTCAACGATCTCAATCCGCAGGCGGTCAGCAAGGCTATTTCCCGTCTGCGCGAAAACCGCGAATTTATTCCGCTGTGCGTTTCCGCGCTGGCGCGCGCCCGCGCCGATTGGCTTTACGGCATCAATATGACCCGCGCTTATACCCTCCTGGGCCGCAACGCCGGCTATCAAGGCGTATTATCCGTAGGTCGTGTGCAGACGCCGGTGCTGGGGCTGGTGGTCAAGCGCGATGAGGAAATCGAGAACTTTGTGCCGAAAACTTTTTTTGAGGTTAAGGCGCATATTGTGACACCGTCACAAGAACGCTTTGTCGCCCTGTGGGTGCCCAGCGAGGCCTGCGAATCCTATCAGGACGAGGAAGGACGCCTGCTGCATCGCGCCCTGGCCGATCATGTGGTTACCCGTATCGCCGGCCAGCCGGCGCGCGTAACCCTGTATCAGGATAAGCGGGAAGCCGAGGCGCCGCCGCTGCCGTTCTCGTTGTCAACCCTGCAAATCGAGGCGGCCAGGCGCTATGGACTTAGCGCCCAGCAGGTGTTGGATGTCTGCCAGCGCCTGTACGAGACCCATAAGCTGATTACCTATCCCCGTTCGGACTGCCGTTACCTGCCGGAAGAACATTTTGCCGGGCGCCAGGCGGTGCTTAACGCCATCCAGGCCCACCAGCCGGACCTCATGACGCAGGCAACACTGGATAAAGACCAGAAAAACCGCGCCTGGGATGATAAAAAGGTGGACGCGCATCATGCCATCATTCCCACCGCCCGCGGTGGCAAAACGACGCTCACCGAGAACGAGCATAAGGTGTATGCGCTGGTGGCCCGGCAATATTTGATGCAGTTTTGCGCCGATGCGATGTTTCGCCGCTGCGTGATCAATCTGGATATTGCCGGCGGCAAGTTTGTCGCCAAAGCGCGCTTTCTGGCGGAAGCAGGATGGCGCACGCTGCTGGGCGGCAAGGAGCGCGACGAGGAAAATGACGGCACGCCGCTGCCGGTGGTGGCGAAAGGGGATGAACTGCTGTGCGAGTCGGGGGAAGTGGTGTCCCGCGAGACCCAGCCGCCGAGGCCGTTCAACGATGCGACGCTGTTGTCCGCCATGACCGGTATCGCGCGGTTTGTGCAGGATAAGGAATTGAAAAAAATCCTGCGGGCCACCGACGGGCTGGGCACCGAGGCCACCCGCGCCGGCATTATCGAGCTGCTGTTTACCCGCGGGTTTTTAGTGAAAAAAGGGCGAAATATCCTCTCGACCCCCACGGGACGCGGCCTGATCCATGCCCTGCCGCCCAGCGCCGCCAGCCCGGATATGACCGCGCATTGGGAGGCGACCCTGACCAAAATCAGCGAAAAACAGTGCCGCTATGAGGATTTTATGCAGCCCCTGACCGCTACCCTGCAAAGTCTTATCCAGCAGGCGCGACAGCAGCCGGCGCCGCCGTCACTGCGCGGCCTGCCGCCTGCCGCTGCTAAGGGAAATACCGGCGCGACAGGCAAAAAAACCTTCCGGCGCGCGCCCCGCGGTACGCCAAAACCCCAGGCGGGCGCCGCCTGAGGCATTTTGTGACGACGTCACATTTTTTTTGCCGGCATGGCCATAAAAATACCTGTGCCCGGCGTTGGCCGCGCGCCTTATTGCCTGCGTATACGTATAAAAGCCTGTAACAGCGGCCCATCCGCAGGCGCCAGCGCATAGGTGGCGGCAACCGCCGGTGGAAGCCAGGCAATTTCACTGTGACAGTGTAACGATATCCTGCCGCTAAAAGCCGTCACGTGCCAGGCGTACAGCTGGATATGGCGGTCGGGCAGCGTAAGGCGTTCGCTGCCGATATACGCGCCGATTAGGGCGTCGATAGACAACTCCTCTTGTAACTCGCGCCGCAGCGCCTGCTGCTGGCTTTCCCCCGCCTCCTGTTTGCCGCCGGGAAATTCCCACAGGCCCGGCTGATCGCGTCGGGCATCCCGCCGCGCCACCAAAATGCGGCCGTCGCGCTCGATAATGGCCGCCACCACCTCAATGACCGGGGACGGCGCAATCACAGCGTGAAATCCGCCCAGACCGGCGCATGATCGGACGGTTTTTCCATGGCGCGGATAGCATAGTCGATGCCGGTGGCCGTGCAGGTCTGCGCCAGCAACGGCGACGCCAGCAGCAGATCGATGCGCAGCCCGCGATTTTCATCAAAGCCGCGCGAGCGGTAATCGAACCAGGAGAACCGGTCGGCGCTGTCGGGAAATTGCTGGCGGAAAGTATCAACCAGGCCCCAGGTCTGCAGACGTCCCAGCCATTCCCGCTCTTCAGGCAAAAATGAGCATTTGCCGGTGCGCAGCCAGCGTTTGCGGCTTTCCTCGCCGATACCGATATCCAGGTCGGTGGGACTGATATTCAGATCGCCCATGATCAGCAACAGGGATTGCGCATTGTGGTGTTGTTCAACGTAGTGTTGCAGATCCTGGTAGAAACGCTGCTTGGCGGGAAACTTAACCGGATGATCGCGGCTTTCCCCTTGGGGGAAGTAGCCGTTGACCAGCGTCAGGATGCCTTTCGGGGTAGCGAAATCGGCCATGATAATGCGGCGCTGGGCGTCGGCCTCGTCCGTCGCGAACCCGCGGCGCAGCGCCAGCGGCTGTTCGCGGCACAGCAGCGCCACGCCGTAGTGGCCTTTTTGGCCATGGTAATAGACGTGGTAGCCGTGGCGGGAGACCTCTTCCAGCGGGAACATATCGTCATGCACTTTGGTTTCCTGCAAGCCGATAACGTCGGGCTGATGCTGCTCGATAATGGCCTCGAGCTGATGGGGCCTGGCCCGTAGCCCGTTGATGTTAAAGGAGACAAACTTCATTTTGTGCGCCATCAAGGAAGTGATACGTGATGGTAGCAGAAAAAAAAACGGTTATAAACGATGGCGAACCTGGCGAAGGTTTCATCCTCCCCCCAACGGGAAGTCGGTAATCCTGGGTGCTTTGGGAAATAACGAGGCGTATACAAGATGGTGGTGGGGGAAGGAATATTCGTCGCTGCGCTCCTCACCCTGCGGGCCGATGCTGGCGCATCGTTGTCTCGCTGCGCTCGGCTCGAACCTTGGTCGAAGGTTCTCATCCTCCCCCCAACGGGAAGTCTGTAATCCTGGGTGCTGTGGGAAATAATGAGGCGTATGCAGATGGTGGTGGGGGAAGGATGATTCGTCGCTGCGCTCCTCACCCTGCGGGCCGATGCTGGCGCATCGTTGTCTCGCTGCGCTCGGCTCGAACCTTGGTCGAAGGTTCTCATCCTCCCCCCAACGGGAAGTCTGTAATCCTGGGTGCTGTGGGAATGTATGCGGCGTATGCAGATGGTGGTGGGGGAAGGAATATTCGTCGCTGCGCTCCTCACCCTGCGGGCCGATGCTGGCGCATCGTTGTCTCGCTGCGCTCGGCTCGAACCTTGGCCGAAGGTTCTCATCCTTCCCCAACGGGAAGTCGGTAATCCTGGGTGCTGTGGGAATGTATGCGGCGTATGCAGATGGTGGTGGGGGAAGGATTCGAACCTTCGAAGTCAGTGACGGCAGATTTACAGTCTGCTCCCTTTGGCCGCTCGGGAACCCCACCTGGCTCAGAAATGAATATCTGGTCAAGCGGGGCGCATCATATCAAATAAGACGGCACTGTAAAGAACAAACTTGCGTTAAATGATTCACTTGCCGTTTTTTTCGGCACAAGGCGGCAAAACCGCCCTGGAACCCCTCACAAGATAATGGTGCGGTTACCGTAAACAAAGACCCGCTGCGCCAACACCCGGTACAATGCCCGGCTCAGGACGTTTTTCTCGACGTCGCGGCCGGCGCGCATCATATCCTCCGCGGTATAGGTATGATCGACGTTAATCACGTCCTGGCTGATAATAGGCCCCTCGTCCAGATTATCGTTCACGTAATGGGCGGTGGCGCCAATGATCTTTACGCCGCGCTCGTAAGCCTGGTGATAGGGCCGCGCGCCGATAAAGGCGGGCAGGAACGAATGGTGAATATTGATAAGCTGGTTGGGATAGCGGCGCACAAACGTAGGCGTCAGCACGCGCATATACTTGGCCAGGACCACATAATCAGGGTGGTAGCCATCGATCTGCTCCGCCATGCGCGCATCGTGCTCTTCGCGGGTAAACCCTTCGTGGCTGACCAGATGAAAGGGAATTTCAAACCGCTCCACCAGCGTGCGCAGCGTCTCGTGATTACCGATCACCGCGGCGATGTCCACATCCAGCCCGCCGTAGGTGCTTTTCATCAGCAAATCGCCCAGGCAGTGCGCCTCCTTGGTCACCAGGACCACGATGCGGCGCCGCCCGGCCTGGTTCAGCTCGCGCACCGTGCCGGCCGGTAAAACCCGATCTAGGTCGGCCAGCAGCCGCGCGTCGTCAAATACGCCTTCCAGCTCGGTGCGCATAAAAAAACGCCCGCTGCGATGATCAACGTATTCGTTATTTTGCACGATGTTTAAATGATGGCTGAAACAAATACTGGTGATTTGCGCGATCAGGCCTTTTTCATCCGGGCAAATGGTGCGTAAAATTTTTCTTTGTATAGTTTGCGACTGCATTAACTTGCTGATCCTGTCGAAGCCGATGATATGTCATGAAAAGCATACCGGAACGAACCGGCCGGGTCAGCGTCCACAACACTTCTTGTATTTGTTACCCGAGCCGCAGGGGCAGGGCTCGTTTCTGGCGGGCTGCTTATGCAGGCCGTCGACATAATACCAGCGATCGTCCATGCGGACAAAGCGTGAACGTTCATGGATAAAGCCCGGCCGCTGCCGCTGCTCATCAAAAAAGCGGGCGATGAATTCAACATAGCCCTCCTGCGCGTCCCGGCCGGCGGATTCCGCCTTGACCACAAGCCCGCGCCATTGCGTTACCGCGCATTGGGCGGTTAATTCAGCGCGCCAGCGCGCCGCTTCGCAGTCCGGATGCCAGGTGGCAATCAGGTAATCGACGTTACGTTGCGTGAACGCGGTATAACGCGATCGCATTAACTGGCCCGGCGTCCGGGGCGGGCGGGCGCCGCTGATAAACGCAGCGCAACACTGGTCCGGAGGCAGGCCGCTATCGCATGGGCAAAGAATATCCACAACACCTCTTGTCACGACGGCAAAGCCGCCTTGTATTACCATTGCTAACGGTCAGATCCGGCGCCGGGTACGGCGCGCGGACTGTAAAGACGCTATTTTATGCCATACCTCAAGCCAAGGCAAAAAATCAATGATTTTGAACAAAAAAGCATATGGTTTTACAACGAAAAGGCTATTTATCCTTGTCAAAATATGCCGAAACCGCCATCATTTTGCCCGGAAAGGGTGCATTTTTACCTAATGACTACTACGCTCCTTACTTAAGCAACATCATTTTAACGCCGTCGAGAAGGTTATCCGGCTTGTTGAATGGGGTATCAGGGGATAGGTCGGTAACCAATGTAGCCGATTGCTGTTCAAACGCAGGAACGCATAAATTATAAGCAACACACTAATCAGCCCCTGAGATTTCTTAAAAGTAAAAGTGGTCTGCTTGAGCCGCTGTTAAGCTGATTGGAAAAAGAGGTTTTTGATGGCGAAGCCGTTAGTAAACAAACAAATTTTAGTTGTTGAGGACGAGGCTGTTTTTCGCTCCGTACTGACGCAATTTCTTCAATCGCTGGGGGCCGTTGTTCATGAAGCATCCCATGGCGGCGAAGCGCTGAGCATGCTGCCTATCACTAAACCGGACCTGGTAATCTGCGATCTTGAAATGGCCGAAATGAACGGCCTGACGTTTGTGGAGCGTTTCCGCTCGGTGGATGCCGCCACGCCGGTATTGGTGGTTTCCGGTACCGATCAGATGACCGATATCGCCAAGGTCCTGCGGCTTGGGGTGCAGGATGTGCTGCTCAAGCCCCTTGATGATTTTGTCCGTCTGCGGGAAACCGTGCTTGGCTGCCTTTACCCCGATATGTTTACCTCGCAGGTGGACGAAGAAGAGCAACTGTTCCAGGACTGGGACGCCTTAAGCCAGCACCCCGGCGCCGCCGCTAAGCTGCTCAAGCAATTGCAGCCGCCGGTGCAGCAGAATATTGCCCGCTGCCGGGTGACCTACCGGCAGCTTACCATGGCCGAGCAGCCTGGACTGGTGCTGGATATCGCCGCCTTATCCGAGCACGATTTGGCCTTCTATTGCCTGGATGTGACACGGGCGGAGGAAAAAGGCGTTTTGGCCGCCTTGCTGCTGCGCGCCTTGTTTAACGGGCTGCTGCAGGCGCATCTGGCCAATCGCGCCCATCGCCTGCCGGAGCTTACCACCCTGTTGAAACAGGTGAACCAACTGCTGCGCAAGGCCAACCTGGACGGACAGTTTCCCCTGCTGGTGGGGTACTACCACCGCGGCCTGAATAACCTGATTCTGGTATCGGCGGGGTTGAACGCCACCCTCAGCGCCAATGAGCAGCAAATCCAGCTCAATAGCGGGGTGCCGCTGGGCACGATGAGCGGCGCCTATTTAAACCAGGTGAGCCAGCATTGCGACGCCTGGCAGTGCCAGGTCTGGGGCGCGGGCGGCAGATTACGGTTAATGCTGTCCACGGAATAATCGCATCCTGCGGCATGCGTTGCAGGTTGCCGTTTATTTGACCAGCCAAGTTATTAATTTATAACCCGTTCTAAAATGGGTAATTGTCCTAATTTCTTCACAAACCCCTCCTTTCATCAGGCACCTTCTTCGTAAACTGATATACTTGATAGGTTTAAAATTAGATAAAAAATTTATTATCTTGATGATAAGAGAGAGGTGGTTGATGTCTGCAATTAATACCAAAGTAAGAAAAGCGGTGATTCCTGTGGCCGGTTTGGGAACGCGTATGTTGCCGGCGACCAAGGCTATACCGAAAGAAATGCTACCTTTAGTCGATAAGCCCCTGATTCAATATGTTGTCAACGAATGTATCGCTGCCGGCATTAACGAAATTATCCTGGTCACCCATTCTTCTAAAAATTCCATCGAAAACCATTTTGATACCAGCTTTGAGCTGGAAGCCATGCTGGAAAAACGCGTTAAGCGCCAGCTGCTGGCTGAAATCCAGGCCATCTGCCCGCCCCACGTCACCATCATGCAAGTGCGCCAGGGCCTGGCGAAAGGGCTGGGACATGCGGTTATGTGCGCCCATCCGCTGGTGGGCGACGAACCGGTGGCGGTTATCCTGCCGGACGTCATTATCGACGAATACGAATCCAACCTGAAAACCGAAAATCTCAGCGAAATGCTGGCGCGCTTCGCCGAAACGGGCCGCAGCCAGATCATGGTTGAACCGGTGGAAGACGTAACCAACTACGGCGTGGTGGATATCCAGGGCAAAGAATTGAAACCCGGCGAAAGCGCGCCGATGGTCAACGTGGTGGAAAAACCCGCCGCCGAGGACGCGCCGTCCAACCTGTCGGTGGTGGGCCGTTATGTGTTGTCCGCCGATATCTGGCCGCTGCTGGCTAAAACGCCTCCGGGAGCCGGCAATGAAATCCAGCTCACCGACGCCATCGCCATGCTGATGGAAAAAGAAACGGTGGAAGCCTATCACCTGAAGGGGCTGAGCCACGACTGCGGCAATAAACTGGGTTACATGGAAGCCTTCGTCGAATATGGCATTCGTCATGAAAGCCTGGGCAAAGAATTTACCCAATGGCTAAAAGAAACCATCGTGGATTGATTTTTTTTTGAGCGCATTTTTTTACCAGGAATTTCAACATGAAAGTGACTGTGTTTGGTATCGGTTATGTTGGTTTGGTGCAAGCGGCGGTACTGGCTGAAGTGGGTCACGACGTGCTTTGCGTCGATGTCGACGCGCGTAGAGTCGAGAATCTGAAAAACGGCAACATCCCCATCTATGAACCAGGGCTGACCCCGCTGGTGCAGCAGAACTACGAATCAGGCCGGCTGCAGTTCACCACCGACGCCAAGGCCGGCGTTAGCCACGGCATCATGCAGTTTATCGCGGTGGGCACCCCTCCCGACGAGGACGGCTCGGCGGATCTGCAATACGTCACCGCGGTGGCCCGGACCATTGCCCAGTATATGGACGATCATAAAGTGGTGCTGGACAAGTCCACCGTACCTGTCGGCACGGCGGATAAAGTTCGCGCCGTTATGCAGGAAACCCTACAGGCGCGCGGCAGCAAGCTGACTTTCGACGTGGTCTCCAATCCCGAGTTCCTTAAGGAAGGCGCCGCGGTGGCCGACTGTATGCGTCCCGAGCGTATCGTGGTCGGTACCGATAACGATGACGTGGTTGAACTGCTGCGTGAACTTTACGAACCGTTCAACCGCAATCATGACCGTATGATCCTGATGGATATCCGCAGTGCGGAATTAACCAAATATGCGGCTAACTGCATGCTGGCCACCAAGATCAGCTTTATGAACGAGATCTCCAACCTGGCGGAGCTGCTGGGCGCGGATATCGAGAAAGTGCGCCAGGGCATTGGCTCGGATCCGCGTATCGGCTATCACTTTATCTACCCTGGGTGCGGCTACGGCGGTTCGTGCTTCCCTAAAGACGTGCAGGCGCTGATCCGCACCGCCGAGCATATCGGCTACCAGCCCAAACTGCTGCAGGCGGTGGAAGACGTTAACTACCAGCAAAAGGATAAGCTGCCGCAGTTTATCAAGCGTCATTTCGGCGACAATCTCGAGGGCAAAACGTTTGCCTTGTGGGGCCTCTCCTTCAAGCCCAACACCGACGATATGCGCGAAGCCTCCAGCCGGGTATTAATGGAAGCGCTATGGCAGGCCGGGGCGCAGGTACAGGCTTTTGACCCGGAAGCGATGGACGAAACCCAGCGCATCTACGGCCACCGTGCCGACCTGAAGCTAATGGGCACCAAGGAAGCCGCGCTGCAGGGAGCTGATGCCCTGGTTATCTGTACCGAATGGCAAAATTTCCGCGCGCCTGACTTTGATATGCTGAAATCGGCGTTAAAGCAGCCGGTCATTTTCGATGGACGCAACCTGTACGATCCGGAACGCCTGGCCAGCCGTGGTTTCACGTATTACGCCATAGGTCGTGGGGCTTCGCTCGCGTCTTATAAGTAAGAGGGGCCCCATGAAATTTTTGGTCACCGGCGCCGCGGGTTTTATTGGTTATCACGTCAGCAGGCGCCTGCTTGCTGACGGCCATCAGGTCATCGGCATTGATAACCTGAACGACTATTACGACGTCCGCCTTAAGCAATCGCGGCTGCTGCAATTGCAGGGCGACACCGCCTTTACCTTTCATCGGCTGGATTTAGCCGACCGCCAGGGAATGGCGTCCCTATTCGCCGGGGAAGGGTTCGAACGCGTGATCCATTTGGGCGCGCAGGCGGGAGTGCGTTATTCGCTGGAAAACCCCCTGGCGTACGCGGACTCCAACCTTATCGGCCATCTGAATATACTGGAAGGGTGCCGTCACAATGGCGTCGGGCATTTGCTTTATGCCTCATCCAGCTCGGTATATGGCCTGAATCGTAAAATGCCGTTTTCCACTGACGATACGGTGGATCATCCGGTGTCATTGTACGCGGCGACGAAAAAAGCCAATGAGTTAATGTCTCATACTTATTCACATCTTTATCAACTGCCAACCACGGGTCTGCGTTTTTTTACCGTATACGGCCCCTGGGGCCGGCCGGATATGGCATTGTTTAAATTTACCGAAGCCATGCTTGCCGGCAGACCTATCGATGTGTATAACCGCGGCGAGATGCGGCGTGATTTCACTTATATAGACGATATCGCGGAAGCCATTATCCGTTTGCAGGATGTCATTCCCACGGCGGACAGCCAATGGACGGTGGAAACCGGGTCTCCCGCCACCAGTTCCGCGCCGTATCGCGTATATAATATCGGCAATAGTCAACCGGTCCAATTGATGGAATACATCAAGGCGCTGGAAAATGCGCTGGGCATTAAGGCCGAGATGAATTTATTGCCGATGCAGCCCGGCGATGTGCTTGAAACCAGCGCGGATACCGCGGCGTTGTACGCAGCCATTGGTTTTAAACCGCAGACGGAGGTAGCGGAAGGAATACAACATTTTGTCAATTGGTATCGTGATTATTATCACCAATGACTTTAGGGGGATGTTGCGATTAATGTCAAAAAGGCGACCTTCAGGTCGCCTTTTTGTGAGCGCTGCCCGCTAACGGTTAATCACTCCACCGGCGGCGGCAGTAAAGGACAAATTGCCTGGCACCCGGATCGAACGCCAAATGTTTCTTATGCTAATAATGCTGCTCATAATTTATGCACATTATGAGCTGAGGTTTGCTTACCGGTAAAAAAAACACCCGCTGAGTATTCAAACGGGTATTTATAATAGCGGTAATTTGGATTAAAGCAGGAAATCGTCCAGCGTCTTGCCTTCATCTTCAATAGACTTCTTGATGACGGCAGGCGTACGGCCTTGGCCGGTCCAGGTTTTGATTTCACCGTTTTCATCGGTGTACTGATATTTAGCCGGACGTGCCGCACGCTTGGTTTTACCCGTTGCTTTAGAAGCGCTCATGGTTTGCAGCAATTCATTCGGATCGATACCGTCGGCAATCAGCATTTCACGATATTGCTGTAATTTGCGGGTGCGTTCTTCGATTTCAGCCTGTGCTTGGCTGTCTTCCTCACGGCGTTCGTTGACAACGACCTCAAGTTTCTCCAGCATTTCTTCCAGAGTCTCCAGGGTACATTCTCTCGCTTGCGCACGCAGAGTTCGGATGTTGTTAAGAATTTTAAGTGCTTCGCTCATTGTCCTAATCTCGAATAATATAAATGGGGCGTCGGGGTAATAATAGAGCGGTAGTTTCTTTTCTGCAATAGCTAGTTTGTAAGTAAAGTAAAAAATAATCTTTTTTTTAAACCACCGCAGCCAAACGACAGTAAATATAAGGCTTGGGGCGAGTAACGACAAATTGATTCGCCATGTTGCGTTTTTCCCCTACTGCACTTTATGGAGCGCATATTGCACAAGACGTTTCATTATGAGCCATGTTTATATCAGGGGGAAATAGCAGGGTTATAAGCCCCCCATTAACCTCCGCCGGTTAATGAAGGTCCGACCTGGCGCCGGGGTAAGCGCGCCTGGCAAATGACCGGAGGGTGAATGGTAAAGTAGCCTGTAAATGATTCAATAAAATTACACTATTTTTATTCATTGCGGCGGGGGTGCCTTATTAGACCCAGCCCGGCTAACCGCCGCGCAGGGCGGGGGGAGTGAATCCGACGCGGGGCGGGGTGGGCCTTTGTGTTAAAGAATATGATACACTTATGGTCATATTAATTATGTCATGATTTTTCACCGGGGTATGGGGCTGATGGCTCAACTATATTTTTATTATTCTGCGATGAATGCGGGTAAATCGACGGCGCTGCTGCAATCTTCCTATAATTATCAGGAACGGGGCATGCGTACGCTGGTATTTACCGCGGAAATAGATAATCGCTTCGCGCGCGGGCAGGTCCGTTCCCGTATCGGCCTTTCCTCGCCGGCCGAGCTATACCGCCCCGATACCGATTTACTGGCCGTCATCACGCAGGCGCATCAGCTTGAGCCGTTGCACTGCGTGTTAGTCGACGAAAGCCAGTTTTTAACCCGGGAACAGGTTAACGGGTTGTCCGATGTCGTGGACCAGCTCGATATTCCGGTGCTCTGCTACGGCTTAAGAACGGATTTTCGCGCGGAATTGTTTCCCGGCAGTCAATATCTTCTTGCCTGGGCGGATAAATTGATTGAACTGAAAACTATCTGCTATTGCGGTCGCAAGGCGAACCGGGTATTGCGGCTAAATGACGAGGGCAAGCCCGTGCATGATGGGCAACAAGTGGTTATCGGCGGGGATGAGCGTTATGTCTCCGTTTGCCGCAAACATTACAAACAGGCGCTGGAACAGGATGTGTCCGTGCCAGGTTACACGCGCCTGACGCCGTCGGCTTAGGTTCGCGCCGGTCCCGACCGGCGGCGAACCCGCCAGGCAGGCAGCCCGCGCGCTTAAACCGCCCAGGCGGCGCGCAGCGGCTGCCAATGGCCGGGCCTGGGCGTCGGCCGCGCCCAGGCCCGGGAATCCCGTGTCGGGGCCTTTAGGGGCCTTCAGCGGTCTTTGTCTACGAGTGGCGGCGTTGCCGGCGAAAGCCGGGAACGGTATTGAGGACTGGGCGGTGGGACGCGCCGGGGACGGCAAAAGGCAGGCAAGGGCACCCGGAGTTATGAATACCCCGTACGGCGCTGGCGTTGCGATAGCGCGTTAAACGGCCCAGGCGGGCCGTAGCGCGCATCCCCAGGCGGGGGCGCAGTGATAGCGCTGCGGACACAAAAAAGCCCCTTACGGGGCTTTTTGGCGTTTCCCCCGCCGGAACGGGGGACTAACAGGCATCAGCAGTATCAGCTGGTGACTTTCTTGCCTTTCTTCTCGGATTTCACGACGTCATTTATCGTCGCTTTGATATTACCGACAGGGGCGGGCGCATTGGCCGCCGCGACGGCGTTTTCAAAGGGTTCGACGAATTTACGGCCGTAGTAGGTATCCATCAGGATTTGCTTGAGTTCGGCAATCAGCGGATAACGCGGGTTGGCGCCGGTACATTGGTCATCGAACGCATCTTCCGACAGCTTGTCGACTTTTGCCAGGAAGTCTGCTTCCAGCACGCCGGCTTCGCGAATAGAGGTCGGGATGCCCAGGTCTGCCTTGATTTCGTCAAGCCAGGCGAGCAGATTCTCGATCTTCTGCGCGGTACGGTCGCCCGGTTTGCTCAGGCCCAGATGGTCCGCCACTTCGGCGTAGCGACGGCGTGCCTGCGGACGGTCGTACTGACTGAACGCGGCCTGCTTGGTCGGGTTGTCGTTGGCGTTGTAGCGGATCACGTTGGAGATCAGCATAGCATTGGCCAGGCCATGGGGAATGTGGAATTCCGACCCCAGTTTATGGGCCATGGAGTGACATACGCCGAGGAAGGCGTTGGCAAACGCGATACCGGCGATGGTGGCGGCGTTATGCACGCGTTCACGGGCCACCGGGTTCTTGGCGCCTTCATGATAGCTGGCCGGCAGGTATTCTTTAAGCAGCTTAATGGCCTGCAGCGCCTGGCCATCGGAAAACTCGGTGGCCATAATGGACACATAGGCTTCCAGCGCATGGGTTACCGCATCCAGGCCGCCGAAGGCGCACAGGGATTTAGGCATGTTCATCACCAGGTTGGCGTCGACAATCGCCATATCCGGCACCAGGGCATAATCCGCCAGCGGGTATTTCTGGCCGGTGGCGTCATCGGTGACCACGGCGAACGGTGTAACTTCCGAACCGGTGCCCGAGGTGGTGGTAACCGCAATCATCCTGGCTTTTACGCCCATTTTCGGGAACTTGTAGATACGTTTACGGATATCCATAAAGCGCAGCGCCAGCTCTTCGAACGGGGTGCCCGGATGTTCGTACATCACCCACATGATCTTGGCGGCATCCATCGGCGAGCCGCCGCCGAGGGCAATGATGACATCGGGTTTAAACGACATCATCTGCTCGGCGCCCTTGCGCACGATGCTCAGGGTCGGATCGGCCTCAACCTCGAAGAACACTTCGGTTTCAATGCCGTGGTTTTTCAGCACCGAGGTAATCTGGTCGGCATAGCCGTTGTTGAACAGATAGCGGTCGGTGACGATAAAGGCGCGTTTTGCGCCGTCGCTGGCCACTTCGTCCAGGGCGATCGGCAATGAACCACGACGGAAATAGATGGATTTAGGAAGCTTATGCCACATCATATTTTCAGCTCGCTTGGCCACGGTTTTCTTGTTGATGAGATGCTTGACCCCGACGTTCTCGGAGATCGAGTTCCCGCCCCAGGAACCACAACCCAGCGTCAGGGACGGCGCCAGCTTGAAGTTATAGAGGTCGCCGATACCCCCTTGGGAGGCCGGGGTGTTGATCAGGATGCGCGCGGTCTTCATCTTGTCGCCGAAAAAATTCACGCGTTCAGGCTGGTTATCCTGGTCGGTGTACAGACAAGAGGTATGGCCGATGCCGCCCATCTCCACCAATTTTTCCGCTTTGATCACGGCGTCTTCGAAATTCTTGGCGCGGTACATGGCCAGCATCGGCGACAGTTTTTCATGGGCGAAGGGTTCTGAGTCGTCCACGACGGTCACTTCACCGATCAGCACCTTGGTGTTGCCCGGCACTTTGATGCCGGCCATATCGGCAATCTTCGATGCCGCCTGGCCGACAATGGCCGCGTTAAGCGCGCCGTTTTTCAGGATGATGCCCTGAACGGCTTTCAGTTCCTCGCCGCGCAGCATATAGCCGCCATGGCTGGCGAAACGTTCGCGTACGGCGTCATAGATTTCGTCGACCACGATAACCGACTGTTCGGAGGCGCAGATGACGCCGTTATCGAAGGTCTTCGACATCAGGATGGAGGCTACCACGCGTTTGATGTCCGCGGTTTCATCCACCACGACCGGGGTGTTGCCGGCACCGACGCCGATGGCAGGCTTGCCGGAGCTGTAGGCGGCCTTGACCATGCCCGGACCACCGGTGGCGAGGATCAAGTTGACCAGCGGATGATGCATAAGCTGGTTGGATAATTCCACGGTCGGCTCGTCTATCCAGCCGATGATGTCTTTCGGCGCACCGGCGGCGACTGCGGCCTTAAGCACGATTTCCGCCGCGCGGTTGGTGGCGTTCTTGGCGCGCGGATGCGGCGAGAAAATGATGCCGTTGCGGGTCTTCAGACAGATTAACGCCTTGAAGATAGCCGTCGATGTCGGGTTGGTGGTGGGCACGATACCGCAGATGATACCGATGGGTTCGGCGATGGTGATAGTGCCGAACGTATCGTCCTGGGCCAGGATGCCGCAGGTTTTTTCATCTTTATAGGCGTTGTAAATATATTCGGAGGCAAAATGGTTTTTAATCACTTTATCTTCGACGATGCCCATACCGGATTCGGCTACGGCCATCTTGGCGAGGGGGATGCGCGCATCGGCGGCGGCCAGGGCGGCGGCGCGGAAAATTTTATCCACCTGCTCCTGGGTAAAATTGGCATATTCGCGCTGGGCTTTTTTGACGCGTTCTACCAGCGTATTAAGTTCAGCGACATTAGTAACAGCCATAATGCTCTCCTAATAAATGTTAAAATTTTGGGTTAGATTGTTAAACTCTTTAAGTAAAAAGCCTGCCCGCCTCGCCCACAAAGATATATATGACTAATATTATATCAGTTAGTCTATCTGCCCAATCAGGGATATGCATTGGCACAATGAGCTTTTTACTTAATGAGTTTCTTCAATCACCTACTTTAACAAAAAATTCAGTTAAATTGCCGCTTTTTTATGCTTACCCGGCTTTGCGTTAAAGGGATCTTAAAGAGTATTACCGCAGTTATATGTGATACATATCACAAATTATGTATGCTGACTCCATTCAGCAGGGAGGGATAGCCGCAAAAGTTACACAGGTGCCTTAATTACGTTAACCGATGAAATGTCGGGATAAATACGATTACAATTAATTAACAAACTGGCTGCAAAATTCGCCCCAAATAGCGATTTACCGCCGGGGGAGAAAGCAAAACGGCAGGCCGCCAGAAAAATCCACCTTAACATTGCCTGCCTAACCCCGCGCAGCGATGCTCATAACTGTCAGCATCAAAATAGGACAAAACATGCACGGAATTGGCCAAAATGCACCATAAAGCATCAGCGTATATTAACTGCGCAATGGGATTTTGTCGGCATAATGGGAAATTAATCGTGCTTTATTTCAAAACGATAGCGGGTTTTATCGGAATTTTCCGGATTTTTTTTCAGCCTAAGCGGCAAAGGGTCTTGTCACAATGCTACTCAGATGTTATTAGTGTTTATTCACGCATCATTAGGCGTTTATTCTCTTTACAGGCCATAAATTGACCTTATGTGTTTTTATGTAACAAATGATTAAATAATAATTATTTTTCCATGTAAGGCTGATATTTTTTGATGCCATGATAACTGTAAATAACTTCTTGCCAGGCCTGTGTCCCACCCGATTGCTGTTTTTGCCGGCGCCGCGCCGGCTTGTTTCCTTTATAGCCTTCACCAATAAGGAATACCGCTTCTTTGCCTTGTGGTTTCGTTCACCATAATTGGCGTGGGAGTTGTCATACCCGTTTAACGGGAACCTGCGTGCCGCAAAGCCGGGGCCACGCAATAATAAAAAACTGGAGTGCACTGATAATGACCAACATCACGAAAAAGACACTGCTGGCGGCGGGCATCATTGCCGCACTGGGCGTCGTGTCGGTAGGATCCTCTTTCGCCGCGGACGTTCCCGCCGGCGTGCAGCTTAGCGACAAACAGGAATTGGTGCGCGGCAACGGCGCCGAAATACAGTCCCTCGATCCCCATAAGATAGAAGGGGTGCCGGAATCCAATATCAACCGCGATGTGCTGGAAGGGCTGACCATTAACGACCTGTACGGCCATACGCAGCCGGGCGCCGCCGAAAGCTGGGAGACCAAGGACTCGAAAGTCTGGATCTTCCATCTGCGCAAAGACGCCAAATGGTCCAACGGCGATCCGGTGACGGCGCAGGATTTTGTCTATAGCTGGCGTCGCCTGGCCGACCCGCAGACCGCGTCGCCGTATGAAAGCTATCCGCAGTACGCCCATATCGTGAATATCGATGAAATCATTGCCGGCAAAATGAAACCCGATACCCTGGGCGTTAAGGCCGTGGACGATAAGACGCTGGAAGTGACCCTGAGCCAGCCGGTGCCTTATTTTCCTAAATTACTGAGCAACCCCGCCATGTCGCCGGTGCCGCAAAAGGTGGTGGAGCAGTTTGGTGAAAAATGGACCCAGCCCGCCAATTGGGTCGGCAACGGCGCGTATAAAGTAAAGGATTGGGTCGTCAACGAGCGTCTGGTGCTGGAGCGTAGCCCGTCCTATTGGAATAATGCCAAGACGGTGATCAACCAGGTGACCTACCTGCCGATTTCCTCGGAAGTAACCGACGTGAACCGCTATCGCGCCGGCGAATCCGATATGACCTATAACAATCTGCCGATCGAATTATTCCAGAAGCTGAAACGCGAAATCCCGAAAGAAGTGCATGTCGATCCGTATCTGTGTACCTATTATTATGAAATCAATAACCAAAAGGCACCCTTTACCGATGTGCGCGTGCGCACCGCGCTGAAACTGGCGCTGGATCGCGATATTATCGTTAACAAGGTCAAAGCCCAGGGCGACTTGCCCGCCTTTGGTTTTACGCCTCCGTATACCGACGGCGCCAAGCTGACCCCGCCGGAGTGGTTTGGCTGGAGCCAGGACAAACGTAATGCCGAAGCGCGTAAGCTGCTGGAGCAGGCCGGCTACACCAAGGATAAGCCGCTGACCTTCGATTTATTGTACAATACCTCCGATCTGCATAAGAAACTGGCGATTGCCGTTGCGTCGATATGGAAAAAGAACCTGGGCGTGGAAGTCAAGTTGGTAAACCAGGAATGGAAAACCTTCCTCGATACCCGTCACCAGGGGACCTTTGATGTATCCCGCGCCGGCTGGTGTGCCGATTACAACGAACCCACCACCTTCCTGAACATTATGCTGACCAATGGTTCGAGCAATACCGCCCATTACTCCAGCCCGGCCTTTGATAAGCTGATTGCCGACGCCGTCGACGCCAAGAGCGATGATGCGCGCACAACCTTGTATCAGCAGGCTGAACAGCAACTGGATAAGGATTCCGCCATCGTTCCGGTGTATTACTATGTGAACGCCCGGCTGGTGAAACCTTATGTTGGTGGATATACCGGTAAAGATCCGCTGGATAATGTGTATGTAAAAGACCTTTACATCATCAAACATTAACCAGGCGTAATGGATGACAACAGGGCAGGGTCTTCACGGGCCGTGCCCTGTTTTTCCTGTTCAAGTGAACGATTTGAATAAATGCACGTTATAGGTATTGGGCATGTTAAAGTTTATTATCCGCCGGTTGCTTGAAGCGATTCCGACGCTATTCATATTGATCACCATTTCATTTTTCATGATGCGGCTGGCGCCCGGGAGTCCGTTTACCGGCGAGCGCGGCCTGCCGCCGGAAGTGATGGCCAACATCGAAGCCAGGTACCATCTCAACGATCCGATGATAAAGCAGTACGGCGCGTATCTGGTCCAACTGGCGCACGGTGATTTCGGCCCGTCGTTCAAATATAAAGACTATTCGGTTAACGATTTGGTGGCCAATTCTTTTCCCGTCTCGGCCAAGCTAGGCCTGGCGGCGTTTATACTGGCGATGGTGGTGGGGGTATTCGCCGGCGTCATGGCGGCGCTGCGGCAAAATACCAAATGGGATTACCTGGCCATGGGTTTTGCCATGACCGGCGTCGTCATACCCAGCTTTGTGGTGGCGCCGCTGCTGGTGCTTATCTTCGCCATTACGCTTAAATGGCTGCCGGGCGGCGGCTGGAACGGCGGCGCGCCCAGGTTTGTGCTGCTGCCGATGATTGCCCTGTCGCTGGCCTATATCGCCAGCATCGCCCGTATCACCCGTGGCTCGATGATTGAGGTGCTGCACTCCAACTTTATCCGCACCGCCCGGGCCAAGGGACTGCCCATGCGGCGCATTATTTTCAGCCACGCCCTCAAACCCGCGCTGCTGCCGGTCATTTCTTATATGGGACCGGCGTTTGTCGGCATCATTACCGGCTCCATGGTAATAGAAACCATCTTCGGACTGCCGGGGATCGGCCAGCTGTTTGTCAACGGCGCGCTGAACCGTGATTATTCGCTGGTGTTAAGCCTGACCATCCTGGTCGGGGCGCTGACGATTTTATTTAATGCGATTGTCGATGTGCTGTACGCGGTTATCGACCCGAAAATACGTTATTAAGCTGGAGCACGCACATGATGATTGGTAACAAAAATAGCGAGGCTCTGGAGAAACTCAGCGAAACGCTGCAAGTGGAAGGCCGTAGCCTTTGGCAGGACGCCCGCCGGCGTTTTATCCATAACAAGGCCGCGCTAACCAGCCTTATCGTTCTGGCGCTGATCGTGGTGTTTGTCGCCCTGGCGCCTTCCCTGGCGCAATTCAGTTACGACGATACCGACTTTGCCATGATGTCGGCCGCGCCGAGTATGGAATCCGCGCATTATTTCGGCACCGATTCCTCCGGCCGCGATCTGCTGGTGCGCGTGGCCATCGGCGGACGGATTTCCTTGATGGTCGGCGTCGCCGCCGCGCTGGTGGCGGTGATCCTGGGCACGCTTTACGGTGCGCTGTCCGGCTATCTCGGCGGTAAAACCGACTCGGTGATGATGCGCCTGCTGGAAATCCTCAACTCTTTTCCGTTTATGTTTTTCGTTATCCTGCTGGTGACTTTTTTCGGCCGCAATATCTTTTTGATCTTTATCGCCATCGGCATGGTGTCCTGGCTGGATATGGCGCGTATCGTGCGCGGCCAGACCCTGGGGCTGAAACGCAAGGAGTTTATCGAGGCCGCGGTGGTCAGCGGAGTGCGTACCCGCAATATTATCCTGCGCCATATCGTCCCCAACGTGCTGGGCGTGGTGGTGGTTTATGCGTCCCTGCTGGTGCCGAGCATGATCCTGTTCGAGTCGTTCCTCAGTTTCCTGGGGCTGGGCACGCAGGAGCCGCTGAGCAGCTGGGGCGCCTTGTTAAGCGACGGCGCCAATTCCATGGAAGTGTCGCCCTGGCTGCTGATGTTTCCCGCCTTTTTCCTGGTGGTGACGCTGTTTTGTTTTAATTTTATCGGCGATGGCCTGCGTGATGCCCTCGACCCGAAAGATCGTTAAGGAGTGCCGTGATGAGCATAATCGACCCAAAAACGCCGACGCCCTCCCTGGCGTCGGCAGCGTCCGCGCCGGCATTGCTGACCGTTAAGGATTTGCGCGTGACCTTCGCCACCGCCGACGGCGATGTGACCGCGGTTAACGACCTGAACTTTACCCTGCGGGCCGGGGAAACGCTGGGTATTGTCGGCGAGTCCGGCTCGGGTAAGTCTCAGACCGCGTTTGCCCTGATGGGACTGCTGGCCGCCAACGGGCGTATTGAGGGCTCCGCCGCCTTTAATGGCCGTGAAATTCTCAACCTGCCGGAGAAGCAGCTGAACAAACTGCGCGCCTCGGAAATCTCGATGATTTTCCAGGATCCGATGACGTCGCTTAATCCTTATATGCGGGTGGGCGAACAGCTGATTGAAGTACTGTTGATGCATAAAAAAATCAGCAAACATGAGGCGTTTGAAGAGTCGGTGCGTATGCTCGACGCGGTAAAAATGCCCGAGGCGCGCAAGCGGATGCGGATGTATCCCCATGAGTTTTCCGGCGGCATGCGTCAGCGGGTGATGATCGCCATGGCGCTGCTGTGCCGGCCGAAACTGCTGATAGCCGATGAGCCCACCACCGCGCTGGATGTCACCGTCCAGGCGCAGATCATGACCTTGCTAAACGATCTGAAACGCGAGTTTAACACCGCCATCATTATGATTACCCACGATTTGGGTGTGGTGGCCGGCATCTGCGATCGCGTGCTGGTGATGTACGCGGGCCGTACCATGGAATACGGTACGGCGCGCGATATTTTTTACCAGCCCAGCCATCCTTATTCCATCGGCCTGCTGTCGGCGGTGCCACGGCTGGATGCCGACGGTTCCACCATGATGGTGACCATTCCCGGCAATCCGCCCAATCTGCTGCGTTTGCCGGAGGGCTGTCCGTTCCAGCCGCGCTGTCCTTACGCCATGGATATCTGCGTCAACATGCCGCCCCTTGAGCGGTTCGCCACGGAGCGTCTGCGCGCCTGCTATAAGCCCCTGGAGGAATTGGTATGAATGCCATGGACGAACATAAAAAGGTGCTGCTGGATGTCGAAAACCTGAAAGTGTATTTCGAGGTGAAAGGCGATAAACAGTGGTTCTGGCAACCGGCCAAGAGCCTAAAGGCGGTCGACGGCGTGTCCCTGCGGCTGTACGAGGGAGAAACGCTGGGGGTGGTGGGCGAGTCGGGCTGTGGCAAATCGACCTTTGCCCGGGCGCTGATTGGCCTGGTGAAATCCACCAGCGGGCGTATCGCCTGGCTGGGCAAGGAATTGCAGGGGATGAGCAGCGATGAGTGGCGCGAGACGCGTAACGATATCCAGATGATTTTCCAGGACCCGCTGGCCTCGCTTAATCCGCGCATGACCATCGGCGATATCATCGCCGAGCCGTTGCATACCTATCATCCGAAGATGCCGCGCCAGTTGGTGAAAGACAAGGTGCGCAACATGATGCTGAAGGTGGGGCTGTTGCCGAATCTTATCAATCGGTATCCGCATGAGTTTTCCGGCGGGCAGTGTCAGCGTATCGGCATCGCCCGCGCGCTGATACTTGAACCCAAGCTGGTGATTTGCGACGAGCCGGTGTCGGCGCTGGACGTGTCGATCCAGGCGCAGGTGGTGAATTTATTGCAGCAGCTGCAGCGTGAGATGGGGCTGTCGCTGATCTTTATCGCCCACGATCTGGCGGTGGTGAAGCATATTTCCGATCGGGTGCTGGTGATGTACCTGGGCCACGCGGTGGAGTTGGGTACGTATGATCAGGTGTATCATAATCCTCAGCATCCCTACACCAAGGCGTTGATGTCGGCGGTGCCGATACCGGATCCGGATAAGGAACGTAATAAGGCCATTCAACTGCTGGAAGGGGATTTGCCGTCGCCGATCAATCCGCCGTCGGGGTGTGTGTTCCGTACCCGGTGCCCGATTGCCGGCGAGGCGTGCGCGGTGACGCGGCCGATACTGCAGGGCAGTTTTCGGCATGCGTGCTCCTGCATTAAGGTGGATGTGAGCCAACTGGCGCAATAATCGGGAATAAAACCCACTTTTCGCCAGCAGGGTGCCAGCGGGCGTACCAATGATATGGTCTGGTGATTTTGGAGCGCCGGATGGATGTCGCCACGTTTATGTCGCCGCGGAGAGGATTTCGCCGGCGGTTTGCGTCGCCTTGGCGGAGGTTTTGCTGGCGTTTGTGGGAGAGACTTATGCCGCTGCGGCGAGGGTTTCGCTGGTGGTTGGGGGGAGACTTATGCCGCTGCGGCGAGGGTTTCGCTGGTGGTTGGGGGAGACTTATGCCGCTGCGGCGAGGGTTTCGCTGGTGGTTGGGGGAGACTTATGCCGCTGCGGCGAGGGTTTCGCTGGTGGTTGGGGGAGACTTATACCGCTGCGGCGAGGGTTTCGCTTGCCGTGCGTTAGGTTGTTTTATGTCTTGCCCGGTGCCGGCAAGCGACAAGAAGGGTGGTTCGCGCCACCCTTCTTGACTTCCGCGCGTCCGGCAGACCGTGCGCCGCTGCGCGGTTCCCGGCATCACCCATCCCGTCTTTTGGACCGCACGGGACGCGCTCCCGGCGCGCCCTTTGCTTTCGCCGCTCCCGGCGGCTCATCCAGCCGCGATGCGCGCCGCCGGCGCACTCTATGCCGGCACCACGTCAACACCATCGTCTGTGAGTAAATTAATGTTTTAGGGTTCTCAGCGGTATGCGTTTACCGGGAAAAATATCAGCATCCAATTTGGGCTAAAGTCTACAATCTAATGGCTAATGGCTAATGGCTAATGGCTAATGGCTAATGGCTAATGGCTAATGGCTAATGGCTAATGGCTAATGCTTACTATTAAAACTTAAAACTGAATGATGAATGCCTTACTGCCTTATTACATGACGGCTCTCACGCCTTACTGCATGACTCCATGTCTGTATGACCTGCTTTTCGCTGTGCCAGCTGCTTTTTTCCATACGCGTTGCATCCCATAACCGTCAATCCTATCCCGACGCCAAACTCTATCCAAGCAAAAGCGCCGCTATCGCTTCAGAAAATACATTGCCAACAGCGACATATGTCCCGGCATAAAGCGCGCTGACGGCGCCAGTGCCCCCGGCATGAGCCGCCGGGAGCGGCGAAAGGCCCGGTGGCGCCGGGAGCGCTAACCGGGCCGGTGCATCACGGGGGCATGGGCGGCGGAAGGCATCGCGCAGCGACGCGCGACCTGCCGGGCGCGCGGAGGTCAAGGAGGCCGTCGCGGTACGGCCTCTTTGTCTCTTGCCGGCACCCGGCACTGCATATAACCACCGAACGCACGGCAAGCGAAACCTCCGCCACGGCAACATAAACCTTATCGCAGCGGCATAACCTCCGCCACGGCAACATAAACCCTATCGCAGCGGCATAACCTCCGCCACGGCAACATAAACCTTATCGCAGCGGCATAACCTCCGCCACAACAACATAAACCCTATCGCGGCGGCATAACCTCCGCCACGGCAACATAAACCCTATCGCGGCGGCATAACCTCCGCCACGGCAACATAAACCCTATCGCAGCGGCATAACCCCCGCCACGGCAACAGAAATCCCCCAGCCTAGAACGGACCTGGCATGTCATGCGGCACTTGTGAAGTTATTCTTTCCAGAGGATATGGCAGATTTTTTCCGCTTTATCGCGGCAGATCAGCATGCGCGCAAAAACGTCGTTGACCTCCTGTCCGTCTTCATCCGCCAGGCCGATAACCACTTCAGCGAAAAAATCCGGATTGAGATCAAAATCCACCTGCTCGTGCCATTCTTCCGACGGGTCAAACAGCTCAGCCGCGCCGCGTTGTTCAAACTGCAGATTAAAAAGAATCAGATCGGCCTGATCAAGGTTATCCGGCGCCAGTTCAAGAAAAATATCATAAGCCTGCTCCAGCGTTTCATCATCTGTCAGGCGATTGTCCAAATCCATAACCGGGGTCCTGTGTGGGTATCACGGAGGCATCAAGGGCGTTGCATGGCGCTATTACATCATGGCCTTCGCTAAATTTACAGCAATGGACTGAAAAAGTAGAACAGGCGCTCGACAATGCGTTGCCAGTAGGGGCGTTTGGCCCAGACCTGCGGGTCGATAAGCCGGGAGCGGGCGATATAATCCTCCTGGACCCGCGCCAGGTCGCTGCCGAAGTCATCATCGTCAATCACCAGGGTAATTTCAAAATTGAGCCACAGGCTGCGCATGTCGAGATTGACGGTGCCGACCAGGCTGAGCTGGCCGTCCACCAGTACGCTTTTGGTATGCAGCAGGCCACCCTCGAACTGATGGATATTGACGCCCGCTTCCAGCAGTTCGGCGAAAAAGGCCCGGCTGGCCCAGCCGACCAGCAGGGAGTCGTTATCGCGCGGCACCACGATATGCACGTCCACGCCGCGCTGGGCCGCGGTGCAAATGGCGTGCAGCAGATCGTCGCTCGGCACCAGATAGGGCGTGGTCATGATTAACTGCTGCCGCGAGGAATAAATCGAGGTCAGCAGGGCCTGGTGGATCATGCCTTCCGGGAAACCGGGGCCGGAGGCAATGACCTGGATAGTATGTCCCGTCGCCTGTTCAAACGGCATGATATTGACATCGGGCGGCGGTGGGAGCACCCGCTCACCGGTCTCGATTTCCCAGTCGCAGGAATAGATAATGCCCATGGCGGTCGTCACCGGGCCTTCCATCCTGGCCATCAGGTCGATCCATTGCCCGACGCCGGCATCCTGCTTGAAATAGCGCGGATCGACCATGTTCATGCTGCCGGTGTACGAAATATAGTTATCAATCAGCACCATCTTGCGGTGCTGACGCAAATCCATGCGCCGCAGAAAGACGCGCAGCAGGCTGACGTGCAGCGTTTCCACCACCTCGACGCCGGCGTTACGCATCATGGCCGGGTAGGGGGTGCGGAAAAACGCGACGCTGCCGGCGGAATCGAGCATCACACGGCAGCGCACGCCGCGCCTGGCGGCCGCCATCAGCGCCTCCGCCACCTGGTCCACCTGGCCGCCGGCCTGCCAGATATAAAACACCATCTCGATATTAGTCTGCGCCAGTCCGATATCCCTGATCAAGGCTTTAAGGGTGGCGTCGGTACCGGTAAGCAGCTGCAGCTGGTTGCCTTTCAGTCCGCCCATACCCTGGCGTAACTCGCACAGCTTGAACAGGGAGCGGGCGACTTCGCTGTTTTCGGTGGCGAAAATCCGCGTGCACTGCTTGAGGTCATGCATCCACTTGGCCGTGGACGGCCACATGGCCTTGGCCCGTTCCGCGCGGCGCTTGCCCAGGTTGAGTTCACCGAACAGCAGGTAGGTGATGATGCCCACCAGGGGAAGGATATAGATAACCAATAACCAGGCCATTGCGGAGGGGACCGCGCGCCGCTTCATTAACACCCGCAGGGTGACACCTGCGATCAGCAACCAATAGCCGAATACTATTAGCCAGTTGATTACAGTATAAAAAGTTGTCATAGAGGCGAAAAATCCTGTTCGCAAGGCGTTAAGCATGAGTGTACGCATACGGGGCGAAAAGAGGAAATTTTTTCGCCCCGCGCGCGCCCTTTACCAGTCCGCCGCGCCGGCGTTACAGCCTTGGCAGTCCGGGAAAATGGTTTATAATGGCGCCCTTATTATCCGGTAAGAGTCCGTTCGTGCCATGAAAAGAAGCAGAAATGAAGTCAGCCGCTGGCGCATGTTAAGGCAGGCGCAGCGCCGGCGTAGCCAGTGGGTGGAAGCACAGTCCCGCACCTATCGGCATCTGACGCGTTTGCGGCATCTTCAGTTGAAACAGCAGCGCCGTTCGTTGCTCTTTTCCGTAACGTCTTATGGTCTGTGATCCGCGCTAAATAACAGCGATAAAAAAACCGGCTTTTGGCCGGTTTACCGTATTTGAGTTCCTTATTACGGTTTTAATCAGGATTATCCCTTTCCTTATGATGTCTCTGTCACTGTGTGGCGGTGGTCGTTGATGTCGACGTCGACGTAGACGTCCCAGTGCCTTCCGGGTCGCTGGCGGATGCCATGGCGGCCACCGAGCCGGAAACCAATCCCGGATCGGTGACCGTCGCGGCACCGGAAGCGCTTTGCGTAGCCGCTTCCGTGGTTCCCGCGGCGCCGGCTGCAAAAGCAGTACCGGTGCCGGCGGCGGACATAACAAGTAGTGCCATAAAGATTTTCTTCAACATACTTACCTCCGGTTGTTAACTTCTTAACGGGGAGTACAGCAATTCCAAAGTATTAGAAATTGCCGGCGCCTACAAACCGGATATTGGCGCCCTGGCGCGTATTAACTGAATATTTATGCTGTCTTGGCCGGTAAGAGTCTGATTAAATGTTGGTTATTTTTTATACTAAGATAATTCCTAAATGATAATGATATGCCGGGACGATCACGGTAATTTCTATCAATTTTAAGGGGTTAATAGCCGTTACGCTCATTAATTGCCGTTAAGTATTAGTTGGCGTTAAGTAACAAGCGAAATAATAAAGAGGCGACCAAAATAGGCGGCAGAAAAAAAATAGCATTAAGGGAAAAGCAAATTCACCGACGGCAGGGGTTGGCACGCATTATATATAGCCCCGGCGATATCCAGGTCTGGCCAACAGAGAAAATAATGGCGTTGTTTGCCGGTAAATCCGTTGGCGCAGCCTCCTTAATAGAGAGGATAAATGATAAGCATGGATAATGATTGATGGGTTTTGCCGCCGGGTAAATTAACCTAGCGGGCAATCAGCGTTATTTCACGCCCGGGCCGCGTGGCGGCGCCGGGATGCAATAGGGTAATAATCAGAAGGTTTTACGGTAGGGTTTAACCTGCACCTGCTTATAAACACCCGCGGCGACATACGGGTCGGCATCCGCCCATGCCTGCGCCGCTTCGAGGGAATCGAATTCAGCAATAATGGTGGAGCCGCTGAATCCCGCCGCCCCGGGTTCGTTACTGTCTATCGCCGGCAGCGCGCCCGCCGTCAGTAAACGACCCTCATCGCGTAGCAGTTGCAGCCGGGCGACATGAGTGGCGCGTACGGATTGGCGTTTTTCCAGGGATCCGGGCACGTCTTCAGCATAGATAACATAGAGCAAGGGCATTACTCCCAAAGGAATGGATTCATTTCAAGTAATTTACGTTAAGACATTGAACCCCGCGGCGCAATGAAAAAATTTTCCTGGCCGCTGACGGTTGTTCAGACAGGGATAATTGCCGGTTTATCCTGTTAACCTGGCAAGAGTTTGTTTTGAGTTATTGAATATGATTGCTATTTGCATTTAAACTTCACCTTTACTGAAACTTTTGTTGATATGGCGTTGATAATTTTGAAACCGACCCGTCGATTTTCGTGGCCGTTTGTCTTGTCCGCAGGGCTGCATACCTCGCTGGTGGCGGGATTGCTGTATACGTCGGTAAACCAGATAACCGCGCCGACCGCGGTTGAGCAGCCGATGAGCGTTACGCTGGTGGCGCCGGAGCCTGAGCCGGTGGCCGCGCCGCCGCAGCCGCCGGTGGAACCGCCCGAGGTTGAGCCGACGGCTGCGCCCGAACCCGCCCCGGAGCCTGTGCGCGAACCGGATCCCATCCCCGCGCCTGAGCCTCCCGCGCCGGTACAGCAGCCGAAACCCCTGCCCAAGCCCAAGCCGGTGCATAAAGAAGCGGCTAAACCCAGGCCCAAGGTGACCGAGCCGCGCGCCGAACCGACACCGCTCGCCGCTCCACCCCGTGAGGCGCCCGTACGTGCCGCTCCGGCGCCCGCGCCGGCGCCGTCCGCACCGGTGGCCGATACCGGCCCGAAAGCCATCAGCCGCCCGGAACCGGGCTACCCTGAGCGCGCCAGGGCATTGGGCATCGAGGGAACGGTGAAGATCCAGTTTGATGTCGATGATAGCGGCCAGGTGGAAAACCTGCGTATCATTTCCGCCACGCCGCGCAATATGTTCGAGCGCGAAATTCGCCAGGTGATCCGGCGCTGGCGCTACCAGAGCGGCAAACCGGGCAAAAACCAGACCACGACCATCGAGTTTAAGCTGTCGGGCGTCAGCAGCAGCTAGGCCGGGCCGCGGTGTACGCGCAAGGCCCAGCACGGGCCGCCGCCTGGGGCAAAACGGGCGGCTAAGCGCCGCCGGGGGCGAAGTGGCGCTTGCCGTCGGGCAGGGGACGCGCCTTGCCTTCGTCGTCCACCGCGACATAGGTGAAAGCCGCTTCGGTGGCGCGGTAGCGCTGGCCGATGGGGGCGGAAGAGACTTTTTTGATCCAGACTTCCACGTTAATGCTCAGCGAACTGTTGCCCGTGCCGGTACAGCGGGCGTAACAACAGACCACGTCCCCCACCGCCACCGGTTTCAAAAACGTCATGCCGTCGACGCGCACCGTGACCACTCGGCCCTCGGCTATTTCCTTGGCGAGGATAGCGCCGCCCATATCCATTTGCGACATCAGCCAGCCGCCAAAAATATCACCGTTGGCATTGGTGTCGGCGGGCATGGCCAGCGTGCGCAGCACCAGCTCGCCGGAAGGTAAAAAAGGATTGTCGCTCATCAGGGGTTCCGCTTGGTTTGACATCGGTCCGCCCCGCGGCGGACCGGGGGATCAACGGGAGTTTTTCTGGTCTTCCGTCATATGACGATAGACATACACTCCGCTTAACAGGGTGAATACCAGCGTCAGGCCGGTCAGGCCGAACACCTTGAAATTCACCCAAACGTTTTGCGGCAGCCAGAAGGCGATATAGATATTCGCCGCGCCGCAGCCCAGGAAAAACAGCGCCCAGGCAATATTAAGATTGTTCCAGACGCGCTCGGGCAGGGTCAGTTCCTTGCCAAGCATGCGCTGAATCAGCGGCTTGCCCAGCATGAACTGGCTGACCAGCAGCGCAATGGCGAACAGGCCGTAAATGACCGTGACCTTCCATTTGATGAATTCGGCGTTATGGTAATACATCGTCAGTGAGCCGAAGATGGCAACCATGATAAACGTCAGCAAGGTGACTTTTTCCACTTTCCGGTAGCGGATCCAGGTATAAATCAGCACCAGCGCCGACGCGGCAATCAGCGCGCCGGAGGCAATATAAATGTCGTACAGCTTATAAAAGACAAAGAACACCACTAACGGCAGAAAATCCAGAAACTGCTTCATAAAAAAATCCGTGGTTGGTTAAGTGACGCCGGCTTGGTTTCAGGCCTGGCGCAGCAACATATACAGGCGATACAGGTAAATCAGCAACAGTGCGGAAATAATATTACTTAAGCCGTTAAGCAGCACCGCGGCCACCAGCGACGACACCTGGGTAAACTGTGCCGCCAGCAATAATACCGCCGCCTTGGCCAGCAGCCATACCAGCACCGCCGGGGCAACCAGCCGTACATTGGCGAAAGCCAGTTTACTACTCAGGCGCATCGACTTGAATACGCCCAGATTGTCGCTGGCGGCAATCACCGGCGCCATGCTGAACGCTATGGCAATCAGGATCCCCGGTATCACAATCAATAATAGCCCGAGTTGCACCAGCAGCGTGGTAATAAATACCAATAACAGCAGGCGGGGCAGGATGGGCGCGGACAGCCCGATGGCGCGCAGCACGCTGACCGGCTGCCGGTCGGATACCAGGCGAATCATGGTCAACAGCGCCCCGGCCAGGATGACGTTGCCCACCAGACCGGCGAAAGTGCCCGCCGCAGAGGCTTTCAGCAGCACTTTTTGCTGTTCAGGCGTCATTTGCTGCACCAGTTCCTGCAGGCTGAGGCTGGATGAGTCGGCCATGTCGGGACCGTCGGCGCTCAGGATGACCAGCTGATCGCTACTGGGCGATAAGGCATGGCCGAGCACCACGCTAATCAGCGCCGCCAGCAGGGCCAGCAGGATGATGCTGGTAAACTGGTTACGGGTAAAATTCAACATGTCGCGATACAGGGTACTTGCCATAATTGGCATGTAGAGCTCCTTGGCAGAACGTTCTAAATTATCAGCCCGGTATTCTACCCTGTTAATGCCCCGGAGGGCACCCCGCGACATGATGATGCTGATTTTCCACCCTAATAAGCGTCTGCGCGGGCGCTGCGAGCGGCGGCAGGCCGTAATGCGCCCTGGCGCGATCGCAGGCGTCGTTGGGCCGCCCGCCGTCGCCGGCCATGGCAAACTCTCGGCAGGGCGAGGGACGACCGGCATAAATGGTGCAACGGACCGCTTTACCCACCTCGCCCGCCAGGGCATGGCAACGCGGCGTCCGCTCGTTGGTGCCGCGCATGCAACGTAAGAAAGGGGTAAGGGGTTCAGTTAAGGCATGGGGCACCGGGCCGCCGCCGTCATCGCCCTCGGCCCAATAAAAGGATACGCGGAACCACGCGCAACACGCGCCGCAGCTCATGCAGGGATTACTGTTATCGCTCATCGTGTCACCCGCCGACTCCACGGCGCCGAATCAGATTTGCCTGTCTGTTAACTTACGCCCGGTGCGCGGGAAAGCAACTGCCCGGGCCAAAGTATTTTTTTTGTCCTGTTTCGGTCCTGGTTGATTTGGATCAATCTCAATCAAGTCAATCCCTTGGTATAAAACATGATAAACAAGGTTCAGCTCAAATTTACCCTACGATGTGCCAAAGTAACATTTGTGAACTGAATCAACTTTGCGTGGCAAAGGCATTATCTCAACAAGGAGCGGGACATGAACAAGTGTGTTATGGGCTTGGCGGCGGCGGCCGCGCTGCTGTCGGCAACGGCGCAGGCGCATCAGGCGGGTGATATTATTGTTCGCGCGGGCAGCGCCACGGTACGGCCGAGTGAAAGTTCGGATAACGTGCTGGGGATGGGCGAGTTTAACGTGGGTAACAACACCCAGCTCGGCCTGACGTTCAGTTATCTGGTCACCGACAATATCGGCGTGGAGCTGCTGGCGGCAACGCCCTTCAAGCACCATGTCGGGCTGAAAAGCACCGGCGACATCGCCTCGGTTAAACAACTGCCGCCAAGCCTGATGGCGCAGTATTATTTTGGCGACGCCCCGGATAAACTGCGGCCATACCTCGGGGTGGGCATCAACTATACCACCTTCTACGACGCGCACTTTAACCAAACCGGGCAGGACGCCGGACTGAGCGATTTAAGCGTCAAGCACTCCTGGGGCATCGCCGGCCAGGCGGGGCTGGATTATAACGTCAATGAAAACTGGCTGGTGAATATGTCGGTATGGTATATGGATATCGACACCGACGTGCGTTTCAAGGCCGGCGGCCAGCAGCAATCAGTGCATACGCAAATCGATCCCTGGGTATTTATGTTCGGCGTCGGCTATCGCTTCTAAAACGAGGGTCCGGATCTGAAACCGTGCCGGCGACGCGTGCGCGCCGCCGGCAACGGGATTATTTGATACTGATGTCGTTTTCCACCGAACGCACGCCCTTGACGCCGCGGGTAATGGTCACGGCGCGGTTGGCGTCGGCCATCGAGCTGGCGAAACCGCTTAACTGCACCCGGCCCTTAAAGGTTTCGACGTTGATTTCGGTGCCCTTTAAATGGTCATCGGCAAGCAACTGCGTTTTCACTTTGGTCGTGATCACGGTGTCGTCAATATACCCGCCGGTGCCTTCGGTCTTGGCGGTCGGCGCGCAGCCGGCCAGCACGGCCGCGACGATTGCGGTTGCTGCAAGTGTCGTAAGGGATTTCCAGTTTTTCATTTTTTCTCCTTGGATTTGAATTATTTATTATAATATATCACCCGCATCTTACAGGATGGCGGCGTAATTGATACGCCGCCATTAGAGTGTTGTGGATAAAATGATTTTTTTCAAATCAACCGCGCGTGGCGGCCTTCATTTTACTGACGAAGGTGCTTAACTGCGTCAGCATGGCGGCCGGGTCTTCCAGGTTGCGCTCGATAATCTTGACGATGGCCGAGCCGGAAATGGCCCCGGCCGCGCCCGCCGCCAGCGCGTCGCGCACCTGCGACGGCTCGGAAATACCGAAACCCTGCAGCGCGGGCGCGGCATGGAACTCGGTAAGCGTCGTCACCAGATGGGCCAGCGGCACATGGCCCTGGTTTTCACTGCCGGTTACGCCTGCGCGGGATAATAAATAGGTGTAAGCCCGGCCGTGGGAGGCGATTTCACGCAGCAGGTCTTTATCGGCGTTGGGCGGGCAGATAAAGATAGGCGCCACGCCGTGGCGCATGGCGGCGGTACGGAACGGCAGGCTCTCTTCCAGCGGCACGTCGGCCACCAGCACCGAATCCACGCCAACCTCGGCGCAGCGGGCATAAAACGCATCGATACCTTTGTTAAACACCAGGTTGGCGTACATCAGCAGGCCGATGGGTATGGCGGGGTATTTCTGCCGGACAGTGGCCAGCAGTTCGAAACACTGATCCGGCGTCACCCCGGCGGCAAATGCCCGCAGGGTGGCGTTCTGGATGGTCGGGCCGTCCGCCAGCGGGTCGGAAAACGGGATGCCCAGTTCCAGGGCGTCGGCCCCGGCCTCGATTAAGGTATCGATAATTTTCAGCGACAGGCCGGGATTAGGATCGCCCAGCGTGACGAAGGGCACGAAGGCGCCTTCTTTACGGCTGTGCAGCGTGGTAAACAGTTGCTGATAGCGTTCCATTACATTTCTCCTCGCGCTTTTAATATATCGTACACGGTAAAAATATCCTTATCGCCGCGGCCCGAGAGATTGACCACCAGGATCTGCTCCTTGTCCGGCTCCGCCTTGATCATTTTCAGCGCGTGCGCCAGCGCGTGTGAGGATTCCAGCGCCGGGATGATGCCTTCATGGCGCGACAGGGCCTTGAACGCATCCAGGGCCTCCTCATCGGTCGCCGAGACGTATTCCGCGCGGCCGATACTGTCCAGATAGGCATGCTGCGGACCCACGGAAGGGAAATCCAGGCCGGCGGAAATGGAATAGGATTCCTCTATCTGCCCGTCGGAGGATTGCATCATCGGCGACTTCATGCCGAAATAGATGCCGATGCGGCCGTGTTTGAGCGACGCGCCGTGCTGGCCGGTCTCGATGCCCAGGCCGCCCGGCTCGACGCCGATCAGACGTACCGACGGCTCATCGATAAAATCGGCGAACATGCCGATGGCGTTGGACCCGCCGCCGACGCAGGCCAGCACCGCGTCAGGCAGGCAATGCTCCCGTTCCTGCATCTGCGCCTTGGTTTCCTCGCCAATCATGCGCTGGAATTCGCGCACGATGGTGGGGAACGGATGCGGACCGGCGGCGGTGCCCAGCATATAGTGGGCGCGCTCATAGCTGCCGGACCAGTCGCGCAGCGCTTCGTTGCAGGCGTCCTTTAGCGTCGAGGAGCCGCTGTGCACCGGGATCACTTCCGCGCCCATCAGACGCATGCGGAACACGTTGGGCTCCTGGCGCTGAATATCCTTGGCGCCCATATAAATGCGGCATTTCAGCCCCAGCAGCGCGGAGGCCAGCGCCGAAGCCACGCCATGCTGACCGGCGCCGGTTTCGGCGATGATTTCGGTTTTTCCCATGCGCTTGGCGAGCAGGGCCTGGCCGAGCACCTGGTTGGTTTTGTGCGCGCCGCCGTGCAGCAGATCCTCGCGCTTAAGATACAGTTTGGTCTTGGTGCCCGCGGTCAGGTTACGGCACAGGGTCAACGGCGTGGGGCGGCCGGCATAATTAGTTAACAAATCGCTGAATTCCGCCTGGAATGCCGGGTCGCTTTGCGCGCTGACAAAGGCGTCCTCCAGTTGCAGCAGCGCCGGTACCAGGATCTGCGGCACATACATGCCGCCGAATTCGCCGAAATAGGGATTTAATAGTGTCATGCGTTCCTGTCTCTTGTTGATCTGGGCAATCGATTAATAGGCGCGCAGCGTCTGAAATACCGTAGCCAGTTTATGGTGATCTTTAATACCCGGGGCGCTTTCAACGCCGGAGTTGAAGTCCAGCCCAACGCAGCCTAATTGCGCGGCGGCCACGCAGTTATCCGCCGCCAGCCCGCCGGCGAGCATGACGTTATCCAGACGCAGTCCGTCCAGCAGCGACCAGTCAAAGGGTTTACCGCTGCCGCCGCCATTATCGAACAGATAACGATCCACCGCGCTAAAATCCCGCGCCGGCGCATGGGTCCGCATATCCAGGGCTTTCCAGATACGGCAGGCGGAAGGCAGCGCCAGACGCAGGGCGCTTATATAGGCCTGGTCCTCGTCGCCGTGCAGCTGCACGGCATGCAGCGCCAGCGCGGCGGCGCTGCCTGCCACCTCCTCGATGGGGGCGTCGCGGAATACGCCGACGTAGCGCAGCGGCGCGCCGGCCATCACCGCGCGGGCGCGGGGGATATCCACACGCCTTGGCGACGAGGCGGCAAAAATCAGGCCGCCATAGAGCGCGCCGGCGTCATATGCCGCCCTGGCATCCTCGGGACGCGTCAGTCCGCAGACCTTATTCTCGCCGAGCAATACCCGGCGCACCGCGCCGTCCAGATCCGGTTCCGCCATCAACGCGCTGCCGATCAGGAAGCCGTTGGCGAAATGGCTCAGTTCCCTGACGTGGCGATAGGCGGTAATGCCGGATTCGCTTATCACCGTCACTCCCGGCAGCAGGGGCGCCAGGCGGCGGGTACGGTTTAAATCGATGGATAAATCGCGCAGATCGCGATTGTTAATGCCCACCACCCGGGCGCCGAGCGCCTGGGCGCGCCGGCACTCCTCTTCGGTTATCGCCTCGGTGAGCACGCCCATTTCCAGGCTGTGCGCCAGGGCGGCCAACTGACGGTAGGTGTCGTCGTCCAGCACCGACAGCATCAGCAGAATAGCGTCCGCCTGATGATAACGCGCCAGGTAAACCTGGTAGGGATCGATGATGAAATCCTTGCACAGCACCGGCTGGGGTACTACTTGGCTAATCTGGCGCAGGAAATCAAAGCTGCCCTGGAAGTATTTTTCGTCGGTCAGGCACGAGATGGCGGCGGCGTAGTGTTTGTACACGCCGGCGATGGCGGCCGGGTCAAAATCCTCGCGGATCAGGCCCTTGGACGGCGATGCTTTTTTGCACTCGAGGATAAACACGGTGCGCGAACCCTGGAGGGCATGATAGAAGCTGCGCGTGCTGGGGCGCACGTCGTCGATGAACCCGTCCAGCGGCTGGCGTTGCTTACGCTCGGCCAGCCATACTTTTTTATCAGCGACAATGTTTGTCAGTACCGTATCCTGCATGTCTTATCCTCTGGCCGCCAACGCGACAACACGTTCATAGGCGCCGCCGCCGCGGATGGCCGCCAGCGCCTGTTGGGTATTTTCGCGCAGATTCTCCTGGCCGAATAGTTTTAATAACAAGGCGACATTGGCGGCAACGGCGAATTCATGGGCATGTTCGCCTTTACCTTGTAACAACCGCGCCAAAATGTCACGATTTTCTTCCGGCGAGCCGCCCAGCAGGGCGTCCATTGACTGTTCCCGCAGGCCGAAATCCTCCGGCGTCAATTGATAGCTGGCGATCTCGCCCTCATTGAGTTCGGCCACCTGCGTCGGCGCGTGCAGCGCCACTTCATCCATGCCGCCGCCATGGACTACCGCTGCGCGCTGATAGCCCAGCACCCGCAGCGTTTGGGCGATGGGCAGCACCAGCTCCGGGCTGTAGACCCCGATCAGCGCCAGCGGGGGACGGGCGGGGTTAATCAACGGCCCGAGCACGTTAAACAGCGTGCGGGTTTTCAACTGCTGGCGCACCGGCATGGCATGGCGAAAACCGGTGTGGTACTGGGGCGCGTACAAAAAGCATACTCCCAGCTCGTCAAGCGCCTGGCGCGACGCTTGCGCCGGCATATCCAGCCGGATGCCGAAGGCCGCCAGCAGGTCCGAGGAACCCGAACGGCTGGACACGCTGCGGTTGCCGTGCTTGGCCACCCGTGCGCCGCAAGCGGCGGCGACAAAGGCGCTGGCGGTGGAAATATTGATGCTGTTGCTGCCGTCGCCGCCGGTGCCGACGATATCGGCAAAAGGATAATCAGGGCGCGGGAACGGCAGGGCGTCCGCCAGCAGGGCGGTGGCCGCGCCGGCAATTTCATCCGGATGCTCGCCGCGGATTTTCATGCTGATCAGCGCCGCCGCCAGCTGCGACGGTTCCAGCCCGCCCTGGATAATCTGGCTAAAAAGCTGTTCACTTTCCTGGCGGCTGATGCGCTCGGCGCGGTAAAGTTTTTCCAATATCTGTTGCATGATCAGGTTCCTATCGTTCAGGCCAGCGCCCAGTCCAGGGTTTGGTTAAGCAACCGCGCGCCCTGGGTGGTCAGGATGGATTCGGGATGAAATTGAAAACCGCAGACGCGATCGGCGTCATGACGCACCGCCATCACCATCTCGTTAAAGTGCGCATTGACCGTCAGTCCCGCCGGGATTTCGCTGCCCACCAGCGAGTGGTAGCGCGCCACCGGCAGCGGGTTCGGCATGCCGGCGAACATGCCGGCGCCATCATGGGTGATAAGGGACGCCTTGCCGTGCAGGATTTCCCCGGCCTGGCCGACGTAGCCGCCGTAGGCTTCCACAATCGCTTGGTGGCCGAGGCAGATGCCGATAATCGGCATCTGCCCGCGCAGCCGCGTAAGCAACTGCGGCATGCAGCCGGCGGCGGCGGGGGTGCCGGGACCGGGGGAAAGCATCAGTATGGGATTATCCATGGCCATCAGATGGCCGATGATGGTCTGCGCCGGCAGTTGATTGCGGTACACCATCACCCGGTGGCCGGTGGCGCGCAGCTGATCCACCAGGTTGTAGGTAAAGGAGTCGATATTATCGAGTAACAGGATATCAGCCATCAGAACACCTCCCTGGCATGATGTGCGGTGGCGATGGCGCGCAGCACCGCGCGCGCTTTATTGCGGCTTTCGTCGGCTTCCGCCTGCGGCACCGAGTCCAGCACCACGCCGGCGCCGGCCTGTACGGTGGCGATGCCGTCCTCGACATAGGCCGAACGGATAACGATACAGGTATCCAGCAGGCCGCTGCCGGTAAAATAGCCGATGGCGCCGCCGTAGCTGCCGCGCCGCGTGCCTTCGGCCTTGGCAATCAGCTGCATGGCGCGCACTTTGGGCGCGCCGCTCAGCGTGCCCATGTTCATACAGGCGCGGTAGGCGTGCAGCGCGTCAAGATCGGCGCGCAGGGTGCCGACCACCCGCGAAACCAGGTGCATGATAAAGGAGTAGCGATCGACCTTGGTCAAATCGGCGACATAGCGGCTGCCGGGTTCGCAGATGCGCGCCAGATCATTGCGCGCCAGGTCGACCAGCATCAGGTGTTCGGCCAGTTCTTTATGATCGGTGCGCATTTCAAGCTCGATACGGCTGTCCAGATCGCGATCCAGCGTGCCGTCCGGCCTGCGCCCGCGCGGACGGGAACCTGCAATGGGATAAATTTCTATCTGCCGGTTGGCGGCATCGTATTTCAGCGAACTTTCCGGCGAGGCGCCGAACAGGGTAAAATCGTTATCCTGCATAAAAAACATATAAGGGCTGGGATTGCTCTCTTTCAGAGTATGGTAGGCGGCCAGCGGCGACGGGCAGGGCAGCGAAAAACGCCGTGAAGGCACCACCTGGAAGATTTCCCCCGCGCGGATCGCCTGCTGCATGCTGGTCACGATGCGGCCGAACTCCTCGTCGCTGCGATCGGTTTCCAGGGTCATGCTGTCGATCACCTGGTGGGGGATCGGCCCCGGCGCCTGCTGCAACTGATGCTGCAACTGCTCGATGCGCGCCTGTAGACGGCGTTTTTCGCCGGCCAGAGGAGTGAACAGGCTGCCCTGCAGCCGGCAGGTGCGCTGCTGATGATCAAGTACCAGCAGGGTTTCCGCCAGGTAGAAGCAAAAATCCGGACAGCGCTGCCCCTGGCTGACCGCGGGCAGCGTTTCAAAACCCGCCACCAGGTCATAGGCGAACAGGCCGCCGAGGAACAGGGCATCCGGCTGATCCGCCGGCGCCGGCACCAGGGTCAGCAGCAGGCGCAGGCAATCGAATACCGACAGGCCGCGCAGCCGCGCATCCTCATCCATGTCGTTGCCGACGGACGGAAACACCAGCTCGCGGCCGCTGGGATGGGCGTTCACCTCAACCCCGGCCGGCAGCGCGGCGTCCAGCAGCGGCAGCAGCGCCGCGCCGTTGGCGGTCAGCGCCTGCAGCGTAACCCGCTGGCCGAGGGCGGTAATGCGCATGGCGCTGTCAAGCACCATCAGGCTTTGCAGGTTTTGCTTATTATCGATTTCGGCCGATTCCAGCAGCAAGGTGGCCGGCCGGGCGCCGCAAAGCTGGTTGAACATCGCGGTAGGATCGTCGCGATAAGTGGCGGTGGCCTGCAGCAGTTCTAATTGAGGTTGTGTGGCTTGCATAGTGTGTTCCCTGATTATCGCCCATAAAAAAACCCGCTTGAAAGGCGGGTTAGTAGGGATCTTGCTCTGTCCGACGACAGCGACGCATGATAACACCACCCGCTAAAGGGAAGTGCGCCACCAGCGAAGCGTTACCACGGTTAAGGTTATCATCGTCAGATTCTCATTGGTTGTCTTAATGTGTACTAGTAAACTAGTTCAGCAATGAAATGTCAACAGTCACCGCTTAAAAACAGTTAAATATTTAACAGGTTCGATTCACGGGCATTTGACGTTATGATAGGAACATTCATTTTGGAAGGTAGCCTATCGTTGACTGAGATCTACGTTAAATCATCGTTGCTGACCCTATACGATCTGCACAGCCATACCACCGCCTCCGACGGCCAGCTTTCGCCGGCGGATCTGGTGGCGCGCGCCGTGGCCATGGGCGTCGACGTGCTGGCCGTGACCGATCACGATACCGTGGCCGGCCTCGCCGGGGCGCGGCAGGCGATCGACGACGGCGCGCTGCCCCTCACGCTGGTGGCCGGAGTGGAAGTCTCTACCCAGTGGCAAAACCATGAGATCCATATTGTCGGCCTCGGTATCGATGACGCGCATCCGGCCATGGACGGGCTGCTGCGCGCCCAGCGGGAAAGGCGCCTGGCCCGGGCCCATGCCATCGCCGAGCGGCTGGAACGCGCCGGTATTCACGACGCCTGGCTGGGCGCCAGCCGTTTGGCCCAGGATGAACTGGTCACGCGCGGCCATTTCGCCCGTTACCTGGTCAGCATCGGCGCCGCCGATAACGTGACCAAGGTATTCAAAAAATACCTGTCCAAGGGTAAAACCGGCTATGTGCCGCCGCAGTGGTGTACAATCGAGGAAGCGGTCGGCGCCATCCACCAGGCGGGCGGACAGGCGGTGCTGGCCCATCCCGGCCGCTACCAGCTGTCGACCAAATGGCTTAAACGCCTGCTGGACCATGTTACCGACGCGGGCGGCGACGGTATCGAAGTGGCCATGTGCCAGCAGTCGCCGCAGGAAAAAACCGCGCTGGCGGGGTATGCGCGCGAGCGCGGGCTGCTGGCCTCCCAGGGATCCGATTTTCACCAGCCCTGCGCCTGGATCGAGCTTGGCCGTAAACTTTGGCTGCCGGGCGGCGTGGAGCCGATATGGCGCGATTGGCCGGTCGGCCGGTCGGCGGTAGCAGAAGGCTTGTCAGAAGGATAATCGCGGTATGCCGGGGGTGTTCTCCCGCCAGACTATATAAGGAGTCACAATGAGTCAGTTTTTTACCATTCATCCGGAAAACCCGCAGCCGCGGTTAATTAACCAAACCGTCGATCTGCTGCGCAAGGGCGCGGTTATTGTCTACCCCACCGATTCCGGCTACGCCCTCGGCTGCCGTCTGGAGGATAAAACCGCCATGGAACGCATCTGCCGCATCCGGCAGCTGGACGGCAACCATAATTTTACCCTGGTCTGCCGCGACCTGTCCGAACTGTCCACCTATGCCCATGTGGATAACCAGGCGTTCCGTCTGATGAAAAACAATACGCCGGGCAAATATACCTTTATTCTCAAAGCCACCAAGGAAGTCCCCCGGCGGCTGATGAACGACAAGCGCAAGACCATCGGTCTGCGCGTGCCGAGCAACCCCATTGCCCTGGCGTTGCTCGAAACCATGGACGAGCCGATGATGTCCACCACCCTGATGCTGCCCGGCAACGATTTTGCGGAATCGGACCCGGAAATGATCAAGGATCATCTGGGCAAACAGGTGGATCTGGTGATTCACGGCGGTTTTCTCGGCCAGCAGCCGACCACGGTAATCGATTTGACCGACGACACGCCGGTGGTGGTGCGTGAAGGCGTCGGGGATGTTTCCCCCTTCCTTTAACGGCCGGCCGGCGGCGTTTTTACACCGCCGCCCCCGTTACCGTAAACTATGGATTGTGATCCGCGGGACCATAGTGTAAAATAGCCCCCTATCTTTCAGTTAAGTTACTGATAAGCTTACTAAATTATGGCGAAAGCCACCATTCGACGCCTGTGAAGGCGACAGCCGAGGTTGCTCAATGAGCGAAAAGCTGCAAAAAGTCCTGGCCCGCGCCGGGCATGGTTCCCGCCGTGAAGTTGAATCCCTGATTGAACAAGGCCGCGTCAGCGTTGACGGCAAAATCGCCACGCTGGGCGATCGGGTCGACGCCGTGAGTTCCATGAAAATCCGCGTCGATGGCCGGGTGGTTTCCATCACCGCGTCAGAAGAGGCGGTGTGCCGGATTCTGGCCTATTACAAACCCGAAGGCGAACTTTGCACCCGGCGGGATCCCGACGGCCGGCCGACGGTATTCGACCGTTTGCCTAAACTCAACGGCTCGCGCTGGATAGCGGTTGGGCGTCTGGATATCAATACTTCCGGCCTGCTGTTATTCACCACCGACGGGGAGCTGGCCAATCGCCTGATGCACCCGAGCCGGGAAGTGGAGCGCGAATACGCGGTACGGGTCTTCGGCCAGGTGGACGACGAGAAACTGCGGCTGCTGACCAAAGGCGTCACCCTGGAAGACGGCACGGGCGCGTTCCGTACCCTGAGCTTCCAGGGCGGGGAAGGGCTGAACCAGTGGTACAACGTGACCCTGACCGAAGGGCGCAACCGCGAAGTGCGGCGTTTATGGGAAGCGGTGGGCGTGCAGGTCAGCCGGCTGATTCGCACCCGCTACGGCGCCATTCCCCTGCCCAAAGGCTTGCCGCGCGGCGGCTGGACTGAACTGCCGCTGGGTGAAATCAACTATCTGCGCGAACTGGTGGAACTGGCGCCGGAAACCGTCACCAAAGTGCCGGTGGAGAAAGAGCGCCGCCGTATGAAGGCCAACCAAATCCGCCGGGCGGTGAAACGCCACAGCACGGTCACGCCTACCCGGCGCGGCGGCCAGAGCAGCAAGCGCAACTCCGGCACCAAATAAGCCCGTCCAGGCGCCCGCGCCAAACGCCGGCTTGGCCGGCCGCGGCGCGCAATGCATCTTCCCGGTCGCCATCCCGCCGCGGCCTGGCCCCGTCTGATTGACCGGGCCAGGCCCGCAGCCGCCTCACCAGTCCACGCCCTGTTGCGCCTTGATGCCCGCGTCGAACGCATGTTTCACCGGGCGCAGCTCGCTGACCGTATCCGCCAGCTCCAGCAGTTCGCGGTGGCAGGCGCGGCCGGTGATGATCACCGTCTGCCGCGGCGGGCGATGGTTCAGCGCCGCTATCACTTCGGGTAAATCCACATAATCGTACGTGATCATATAGGTCAGCTCGTCGAGCAGCACCAGATCCAGGCTGTCGTCCGCCAGCATGCGCAGGCCGTGGCGCCAGACCTCTTGGGCCGCGGCCCGATCGGTGACCCGGTTCTGGGTATTCCAGGTAAAACCGGTGGCCATTACCTGGAATTCAACCCCATGCTGCTCAAGCAGGTTTCTTTCGCCGTTCGGCCACTGCCCCTTGATAAACTGGATCACGCCGGCGCGCATGCCGTGGCCTATCGCCCGGGTCACGGTGCCAAAGCCGGCGGTGGTCTTGCCTTTGCCGTTGCCGGTAAACACAATGACGATGCCGCGCTGCTCCGTGGCCGCGGCAATACGGGCATCCACCTGTTCTTTTAAACGCTGCTGGCGCTGCTGGTGCCTGTCTTCACTCATTTGCTGGTCCTGTATGATTACGCCGGGCCCGGTGCACGGTCCGGCTGGGCATCGAAACTGATCCCGGTTTTGCGGCGGCTGTCATCCCCCATTAAATAAAGGTAGATGGGCATAATCTCGGCGGGGGTCTTGAGGCGATCGGCATTTTCATCCGGAAAGGCGCTGGCGCGCATACCGGTACGGGTGCCGCCGGGGTTGATGCAGTTAACCCGCAGGGTAGCCGCGGGATATTCGTCCGCCAGCACCTGCATCATGCCTTCGGTGGCGAATTTGGAGACAGCGTACACTCCCCAGTTGGCCCGTCCCTGGCGCCCGACGCTGGAACTGCTGAATATCAGGGAAGGCCGGGACGCCTGCAATAACAGCGGCAGCATCGCCTGGGTCAGCATAAAGGCGGCGTTCACGTTGACCGCCATCACCTGCTGCCAACTGGCGGGGGACTGCTGCGCCATCGGCACGATTTCGCCTAACAGGCCGGCATTGTTCAGCAGGCCGTCCAGGCGCGGAAAGTCGGCCGCGAGCCGCTGGCCCAGCAAGGCGTAATCCTCCGCTCCGGCCACCGCCAGGTCAAAGGGGATAACCCGCGCCGGCTGGCCGCCTTCACCGGCAATCAATCCCGCCACCGCCGCCAGCTTGGCTTCGGTGCGCCCCAGCAGCAATAGCCTGGCGCCGTGGCGGGCGTAAGTCAGCGCCGCCTCACGGCCGATGCCGTCGCCGGCCCCGGTCACCATAATGATGCGGCCGGCCAATAAGTCATGTTTGGGCTGGTAGTACAAGGGACGCTCCTTTGCTAACCCGTCACCCTGGAGGTGATATTAGCGCTCTTTTTACCCGACGGTCTCTCATTTTATGCCTGAAACCTGACCTCATTTCAATCGTTAACGGTTTACCGACTTAATATACGTAAACCTACGTAATATTCTGATTTTCCCGGCGACGTATACCCGCGCCTTAGCTAGAATAGACCGCAACGGAAAACACATTCAGCAAGGCGACAGCGTGGAATTTATTACTCTTTATGGACTCTTCCTGGCAAAAACCATCACCGTGGTGCTGGCCTTCGGCGCGATTTTGCTGCTGGTCATGGGATTGCGTCAGCGGCAGCGCCGGCGCAAGGGCGAAATCCAGATAACGGATCTGGGTAAACAGTATCGTGAGATGCAGCGCGAAATGCAGCTGGCGCGCATGGGCGAGGCCGAACAGCGTATCTGGCACAAGCGGCATAAGAAGCAGGAAAAAGGCGAGGCGAAACTGGCGCGCGCGCGCGCAAAGCATGGCGAAAAAACGCCGCAGAAATCCTGTTTGTACGTACTGGATTTCAAAGGCAGCATGGATGCCGGCGAGGTCGCTTCGCTGCGCGAGGAAGTGTCCGCGGTGCTGGCGGTGGCGAAACCGGAAGATGAGGTGCTGCTGCGCCTCGAAAGCCCCGGCGGGGTGGTGCATGGCTACGGCCTGGCCGCCTCGCAGCTGCAGCGCCTGCGCGATCGCGGCATCCGCCTGACGGTAGCGGTGGATAAGGTGGCCGCCAGCGGCGGTTATATGATGGCCTGCGTCGCCGATCGCATTATCGCCGCGCCTTTCGCCATTGTCGGTTCCATAGGCGTCGTGGCCCAGATTCCTAACTTCAACCGGCTGCTCAAGCGCAATGATATCGACATGGAACTGCACACCGCCGGGGCCTATAAGCGGACCCTGACCCTGTTTGGTGAAAACTCGCCGGAAGGACGGGAAAAGTTCCAGCAGGATCTGAACGAAACGCATCAGCTCTTCAAGCAGTTTGTCCATGACATGCGCCCCACGCTTGATATTGAAGCGGTGGCGACCGGCGAGCACTGGTACGGCACCCAGGCGCGGGAAAATGGTCTGGTTGACGGCATCGGCACCAGCGATGATCTGCTGATTGCCGAAATGGCCAACCATGAGGTCATTAGCGTGCGTTTCACGCGGCGTAAACGTTTGCTTGCGCGTTTTACCGACAGTGCGGCGTTAAGTATCGAGCAGCGCCTGTTGCATTTATGGCAACGGGGCCAAAAACCCCTGCTGTGACGGCTCCCCGCCCCGAGGGCGGGTATGTCCGGCGGTTTGCGCCCGCCCGGGAACGGGAAACCGGCCCGGGCGTGGGTCATTTATTCCTCCAGGTGATACTTTTCTGACAACACCACGGCGAGATGTTTAAACATATTGAACACTGCCGTGGTTTTACGGGTGGGTAATCCATCCTGATCGAAAAAGAATTCACCGCGGAAAATCAGCACGCCGCCTTTCTGTTCTACCTCGGTGGCCTCCATGCCGTGCATATATTCATCATGCGCGCGAATAATCCGGTTAGCCTCAATAAGCAGGCTGTTGCGATCAATGGGGGTGGTGTTAGCGTACATACCTATTACTCCTTAGATGTCTTCCGGCCTATTGTAATCCCCGGTTGTGTTTGGCTGCAAACAGACTAAGGTTTATTCGTCGAACGGGCTTTTTAAACGCTTTTGCCGCCCGGGAAATTTTTTGCGCCGCTAATAAGTTGCACCAACTTTTTTATCATGTAGAGTGTGGGCCTTCATCAACTGGCGGGGATAACCGCATCCCAATCAATAGTTGATTTATCAATATTCAATGAAAGTATTGATAAATTAATTTTATTTTTCAATAGGTTAATCTCATGGCAAAGGCGAAAAAGCAGACTGGCTGAACAGAGGTTGATTTTTGACGGCGCTGCCGCAATATAAAATTAGTAAATGCCCAGCCAGGGTCTGGCGCACAAAATGCTTCTTAATTACAGAAGAAATCATTCAGGTAAAGGTAAACATGGGTAAAGCTCTCGTTATCGTTGAATCACCGGCTAAAGCCAAAACGATTAATAAATATTTAGGCAATGACTACGTCGTTAAATCGAGCGTCGGTCACATCCGTGATTTGCCCACCAGCGGTTCCGCCACTAAAAAAAGCGCCGACGCCACCAAAACGAAAAAAGTGAAAAGCGACGCGCAAACCGCACTGGTCAATCGCATGGGCATTGATCCTTACCACGGCTGGAAAGCGCATTACGAGATCCTCCCCGGCAAAGAAAAAGTGGTCAACGAGCTCAAAGCGCTGGCGCAAAACGCCGACCATATCTATCTCGCAACCGACCTTGACCGCGAAGGGGAAGCCATCGCCTGGCACCTGCGGGAAGTGATCGGCGGCGATGACAAGCGTTTTAGCCGGGTGGTATTTAATGAAATCACCCGCAATGCCATTACGGCGGCGTTTAAAAAACCAGGCGAGCTGAATATCGACCGGGTCAACGCCCAGCAGGCCAGGCGTTTTATGGACCGCGTGGTGGGCTACATGGTCTCGCCGCTGCTGTGGAAAAAACTGGCCCGCGGCCTGTCCGCCGGACGCGTGCAGTCGGTCGCGGTACGCCTGGTGGTCGAACGCGAACGCGAGATAAAAGCCTTCGTGCCGGAAGAGTATTGGGAACTGCACGCCGACCTCAAGGTGTCGGACAAGGCGCAACTGCAGATGCAGGTCACCCATCATGGCGACAAGCCCTTTAAGCCGGTCAACCAGGCGCAGACCCAAGCCGCCGTCAAGCAGTTGGAAAACGCGCAGTATGTTATCGCCGACCGTGAGGACAAGCCCACCAGCAGCAAGGCCGGCGCGCCCTTTACCACCTCGACATTGCAACAAGCCGCCAGCACCCGCCTGGGTTACGGCGTCAAAAAAACCATGATGCTGGCCCAGCGCCTGTACGAAGCGGGGCATATTACCTATATGCGTACCGACTCCACCAACCTGAGCCAGGACGCGCTGGCCATGGCGCGCGATTACATCGGCGCACAGTTCGGCGCCAAATATCTGCCTAAGCAGGCCAATGAATACGCCAGCAAGGAAAATTCCCAGGAAGCGCATGAAGCGATCCGTCCTTCCGATGTCAATAATCTGGCCGAACAGCTAAAAGATATGGAAGTGGACGCGCAAAAGCTGTATCAGCTGATCTGGCGCCAATTTGTCGCCTGCCAGATGATGCCGGCGCAGTACGATTCCACCACCCTGACGGTCAAAGCGGCGGATTACCAACTGCGCGCCAAGGGCCGCATCCTGCGCTTCGACGGCTGGACCAAGGTCATGCCCGCGCTGCGCAAAGGGGATGAAGATCGCACCCTGCCGCCGGTTAGCGTGGGCCAGACGCTCGGGCTGGAAAAATTACTGCCCAGCCAGCACTTCACCAAGCCGCCCGCGCGCTACAGCGAAGCGTCCCTGGTCAAGGAACTGGAAAAACGCGGCATCGGCCGGCCGTCGACCTATGTGTCCATCATCTCCACCATCCAGGATCGCGGGTATGTACAGGTAGAAAACCGCCGTTTCTACGCCGAAAAAATGGGCGAAATCGTCACCGACCGCCTGGAAGAAAATTTCCGGGAACTGATGAACTACGACTTTACCGCCCGCATGGAAGACAAACTCGACCAGGTGGCCAATAACGAAGCCGAGTGGAAAGCCGTGCTGGACTCATTCTTCAGGGAGTTCAGCGAACAGCTCGAAAAGGCGGAAAAAGATCCGGAAGAGGGCGGCATGCGCCTCAACCAAATGGTGATGACCAGCATCGATTGTCCCACCTGCGGGCGCAAAATGGGCATCCGCACCGCCAGTACCGGCGTGTTCTTGGGATGTTCGGGGTATTCACTGCCGCCGAAAGAACGCTGCAAGACTACCATTAATCTGATCCCGGAATCGGAAACCCTCAATCTGCTGGAAGGCGAGGATGCCGAAACCAACGCTCTGCGCGCCCGTCGCCGCTGCCCTAAATGCGGCATGGCCATGGACAGCTACCTGATTGACAACGGCCGCAAGCTGCACGTCTGCGGCAACAATCCGCTTTGCGACGGCTATGAAATCGAGCAAGGCGAATTCAGGATCAAGGGCTACGACGGCCCGGTGGTCGAGTGTGAAAAATGCGGCTCCGATATGCATTTAAAACTGGGACGCTTCGGCAAATACATGGCCTGTACCAACGAGGAATGCAAAAACACCCGCAAAATCCTGCGCAACGGCGATGTTGCGCCGCCAAAAGAAGATCCGGTGCCGCTGCCTGAGCTGCAGTGTGAAAAATCGGACGCTTATTTTGTCCTGCGTGACGGCGCGGCTGGCGTATTCCTTGCGGCCAACACGTTCCCGAAATCACGTGAAACCCGGGCACCGCTGGTGGAGGAACTGGCGCGCTTCAAAGATCGCCTGCCGGAAAAACTGCGCTACCTGGCCGACGCGCCGGCAAAAGACCCCGAGGGCAACAAAGCCATGGTGCGCTTTAGCCGCAAGACCAAACAACAGTACGTTTCTTCCGAAAAAGACGGCAAGGCCACCGGCTGGACGGCGTTCTACATCGACGGCAAATGGCAGGTCACCAAAAAGTAGCCATGCGCCAGGCCCGCCAACACAGAGCTTAATGCAGACGTGTTCAAGGGAGACCGTGCCAGTGGGGCCGAATCGGGCGTGGTGTTCCCGCCCGACCGAGCGCCCCGCGGCGCGCCAGGCCCGCCAACACAGAGCTTAATGCAGACGTGTTCAAGGGAGAGCGTGCCGATGGGGTCGAATCGGGCGTGGTGTTCCCGCCCGACCGAGCGCCCCACGGCGCGCTAGGCCCGCCAACGCCGAACTCAAAGCAGACGTGTTAAAGGGAGACCGTGCCAGTGGGGTCGAATCGGGCATGGTGTTCCCGCCCGACCGAACGCCCCATGGCGCGGTAGGCCCGCCAACACTGCGCTTAATGCAGACGTGTCCAAGGGAGAGCGTGCCAGTGGGGCCGAATCGGGCGTGGTGTTCCCGCCCGACCGAGCGCCCCATGGCGCGGTAGGCCCGCCAACACAGAGCTTAATGCAGGCGTGTTCAAGGGAGAGCGTGCCAATGGGGCCGAATCGGGCGTGGTGTCCCCGCCAAACCGAGCCCCACGGCGCGGTAGGCCCGCCAACACTGCGCTTAAAGCAGACGTGTTCAAGGGAGACCGTGCCAATGGGGTCGAATCGGGCGTGGTGTTCCCGCCAAACCGAGCCCCACGGCGCGGTAGGCCCGCCAACACTGCGCTTAAAGCAGACGTGTTCAAGGGAGACCGTGCCAATGGGGCCGAATCGGGCGTGGTGTTCCCGCCCGACCGAGCGCCCCATGGCGCGGTAGGCCCGCCAACACTGCGCTTAATGCAGGCGTGTTCAAGGGAGAGCGTGCCAGTGGGGCCGAATCGGGCCGGCAATCATCAACCAACCTACGGGTTGGTTTTTTTATGTCTTATAAATAAGTTATATATAGCGATTTTTTATGATTAAATAGTATTAATTGCAAGATTAGCTTTCCCGCTGACGCCGGGGAAAAAAACCGCCCCCAGGCCGCGCCGCTGACAAGTAACGCTTGCGCCAAATTTATGCCAGGATGACAAAAATGAAATTGCAGCAACTTCGCTATATTGTTGAAGTCGTGAACCACAACCTTAATGTCTCCTCCACCGCCGAGGGGCTGTACACCTCCCAGCCCGGCATCAGCAAACAGGTACGGATGCTGGAAGACGAACTCGGGGTACAGATCTTCGCCCGCAGCGGCAAACACCTCACCCAGGTTACGCCGGCCGGACAGGAAATCATCCGCATTGCCCGCGAAGTCCTCTCCAAGGTCGACGCCATCAAGGCGGTGGCGGGCGAACATACGTATCCGGATAAAGGCTCGCTCTATGTCGCCACCACCCACACGCAGGCGCGCTACGCGCTTCCGGATGTGATCAAAGGGTTCATCGAACGCTACCCCCGCGTTTCCCTGCACATGCATCAAGGCTCGCCGACGCAAATCGCCGAAGCGGTCTCCAAAGGCATCGCGGATTTCGCCATCGCCACCGAAGCGCTCCACCTCTACGACGACCTGGTCATGCTGCCCTGCTACCATTGGAACCGCGCCATCGTGGTACTGCCCACCCATCCGCTGGCGGGCAAAGACCAGATCACCATTGAAGAACTGGCCGCGTTCCCCCTGGTCACCTACACCTTTGGGTTTACCGGCCGCTCGGAACTGGATACCGCCTTCAACCGCGCCGGGCTCACGCCGCGCATCGTCTTTACCGCCACCGATGCCGACGTGATTAAAACCTACGTCCGCATGGGCCTGGGCGTTGGCGTCATCGCCAACATGGCGGTCAGCAGCGAGGCCGACCCCGATCTGGTAAAAATCAACGCCGACGCCATGTTTGCCCTCAGTACCACCAAAATCGGCTTTCGCCGCAGCACCTTCCTGCGCAGCTACATGTATGATTTTATCCAGCGCTTCGCGCCGCATCTCACCCGCGACGTCGTGGATACGGCGGTGGCCCTGCGCTCCAATGAAGAAATCGAAGCGATGTTCAAGGATATTAAATTACCGGTAAAGTGACGCGCCGGTGCCGGCACCGGCATGACCGCATCGGTGAACACACTTTATGTTATGAAAAAGTTGCGTAATTCTTGTAAATTGTTTACTGCAATGCCTCAACCTGGATAGGGTTATGACTATAATGAAGTAAAAGTCTGGAGGAGAGCTATGTCGACAACGATTCGAGAAGCCAGTAAGGATCAACTGGTCATACGTGATAAAACCTACCGCTATTACAGCCTGCCGCGCGCCGCCCAACAGCTGGGCAACCTCGACCGGCTGCCCAAATCCATGAAGGTCCTGCTGGAAAACCTGCTGCGCAACCAGGATGACGACATCGTCACCGAAGCGGATCTGCGCGCCCTGGCGGGCTGGCTTGAGCACGCGCACGCGGACGGTGAAATCGCCTACCGTCCGGCGCGGGTGCTGATGCAGGATTTTACCGGCGTTCCGGCGGTGGTAGACCTCGCGGCGATGCGCGAAGCGGTAAAGCGCCTTGGCGGCGACGTCGATAAGGTCAATCCGCTCTCGCCGGTGGATCTGGTTATCGACCACTCGGTCACCGTCGACAGCTATGGCGACGATCGCGCCTTTGCCGAAAATAACCAATTGGAAATGGAACGCAACCTCGAGCGCTATAAATTCCTGCGCTGGGGACAACAGGCGTTCAGCCGTTTTCGCGTGGTGCCGCCTGAAAACGGCATCTGCCACCAGGTCAACCTGGAATATTTGGCGCTCACCGTCTGGCATGAAGAGCAGGATGGCGAGGCGGTGGCGTTTCCCGACACCCTGGTCGGCACCGACTCGCACACCACCATGGTCAACGGCCTGGGCGTGCTGGGCTGGGGCGTAGGCGGCATTGAGGCGGAGGCGGCCATGCTGGGCCAGCCGGTCTCGATGCTGATCCCCGATGTGGTCGGGTTTAAACTTATCGGCAAACTCAATGAAGGCATCACCGCCACCGACCTGGTGCTTACCGTCACCCAAATGCTGCGCAAACACGGCGTGGTGGGCAAATTCGTCGAATTCTACGGCGACGGACTGGACGTACTGCCGCTGGCGGACCGGGCCACCATCGCCAACATGGCGCCGGAATACGGCGCCACCTGCGGTTTCTTCCCTGTGGATGCCATTACCCTGGATTACCTGCGCCTGACCGGCCGCTCCGAGGAGCAAATCGCCCTGGTGGAAGCCTACAGCAAGCAGCAGGGATTATGGCGCCACCACGGCGACGAACCCCGCTTTACCAGCACCCTGACGCTTGATATGGGAAGCGTAGTGGCAAGCCTTGCCGGACCGAAGCGTCCGCAGGACCGGGTGGCGCTGCCGGGCGTGCCCGCCGCGTTTCGCGCCAGCGACGAACTGGATTTTACCCGGCGCACCCACCATCCTGATTTCCAGACCTTTGAACTGGATGGACAACAGCATGAACTGCACCAGGGCGCGGTGGTGATTGCCGCCATTACCTCCTGTACCAATACGTCCAACGCCAATATCCTGATGGCCGCCGGCCTGCTGGCCCGCAACGCGGTCAACAAGGGATTGCGGACCAAGCCCTGGGTCAAGACGTCCCTGGCCCCCGGTTCCAAAGTGGTGACCGATTACCTCGCCGCCGCCGGCCTGACGCCTTATCTGGATCGCCTGGGCTTCAACCTGGTGGGCTACGGCTGCACCACCTGTATCGGTAATTCCGGTCCGTTAAAGGAATCCATCGAGGCGGCGATTAAATCCGGCGACCTGACGGTGGGAGCGGTGCTTTCCGGCAACCGCAACTTCGAGGGGCGCATCCATCCGCTGGTGAAAACCAACTGGCTGGCTTCACCGCCGCTGGTGGTGGCCTATGCCCTGGCCGGCAACATGCAGGTGAACCTGAGCGAAGATCCGCTCGGCACCGACCCGCAGGGACAACCGGTATATCTCAAGGATATCTGGCCCAGCTCGGCGGAAATCGCCGATGCGGTAGCGCTGGTCAACAGCGCCATGTTCCACAAGGAATACAGCGCGGTCTTTAACGGCAACGCGCAATGGCAAAATATTGAGGTCAACCGCACGCCGACCTACGACTGGCAGCCGGATTCCACCTATATCCGCCTGACGCCGTTTTTTGACGATATGCAGCATCAGCCGAAGCCCGTGGAAAATATCACCCATGCCAGAATCTTGGCCATGCTGGGCGATTCCGTGACCACCGATCATATATCGCCCGCGGGCAATATCAAGGTGGACAGCCCGGCCGGCCTGTACCTGCGCGAGAACGGCGTCGAAGCCGGTAACTTTAATTCCTACGGCTCCCGGCGCGGTAATTACGAAGTGATGGCGCGCGGCACCTTCGCCAATATCCGCATCCGCAATGAGATGGTGCCGGGCGTAGAAGGGGGGATTACCCGCCATATCCCGTCAGGCGAGGAGCTGGCGATTTACGATGCCGCCATGCGTTACCAGCAGGAACAGGTGCCGCTGGCGATTATCGCCGGGAAAGAGTACGGCTCCGGCTCCAGCCGCGACTGGGCCGCCAAGGGGCCCCGGCTGTTGGGTATACGGGTGGTGCTTGCCGAGTCGTTCGAGCGTATCCACCGCTCCAACCTGATCGGCATGGGCATTTTACCGCTTGAATTCCCGGCGGGGGTTACCCGGAAAACGCTGGGCCTGACCGGCGACGAAAGCATCAGCATCAGCGGACTGGACGAACTCGCGCCGGGCCAAACGGTACCGGTGCGCATTACCTATGCCGACGGACGTATTGAAGTGGTGCCGGCACGTTGCCGCATCGATACCGGCAATGAGCTGACCTACTTCCGCCATGACGGCATTTTAAACTACGTGATCCGCAAAATGTTGTAATCTCCCGGCGCTTCCCGCCACTCGCCAGGGCGGCGGGAAGCGCGCTGGACAGGACGCGATGCGAATAAACGACAGAATCTGCGTGACATTGGCGATGCCGGGTATATTATTTCCCCGGCATATTTATTTTTCTCGCCAGACTTAATTATTTTATTTATTGGCCTGACAAGGTTATTCTGTTATTATGTTGGCATATAAAGTATCAAATTAGCACCCTTACAGCGCGCCGGTGATAAAGTATTAATATTGACATTTTAATTTAAATACCGTTTTTTATCCTCTCAATTAATACCTGCAATTTTGTGATCCCTACAGGGTTATTATTAATTCCATTTGATATAGAATGCCGCCACTGAAAGATAGCGCCTGCGAATGAAAATAAAAATCTATTTTCATGAGTGGTTATTTTTAACCTTAGCGCAATATCTTTAACATATTCGCGGCATTTTTATTTCATCGTTCCCTGAGGAGAACACTATAATGAATAGCATCACGGAAAGCGCATCGGTGCTGGAGGCGTCCTCCGCCTCCAGCTGGCGCAGAAGCGACACCATGTGGATGTTGGGCCTGTACGGCACGGCCATCGGCGCGGGCGTGCTGTTTTTACCTATTAATGCGGGCATCGGCGGGCTGTTGCCGCTCATTATTATGGCGATTCTCGCCTTTCCCATGACCTTTTATGCCCATCGCGGATTATGCCGCTTTGTATTATCAGGTAAAAATGGCGGCGAGGATATAACTGAAGTTGTTGAAGAACATTTTGGCGTGGGTGCGGGTAAATTAATCACCTTGCTGTATTTTTTTGCAATATATCCTATTTGTCTGGTGTATGGCGTCGCCATCACCAATACCGTTAACAGCTTTATTACCCACCAGCTCCATTTGGTGGCGCCGCCGCGGGCGATATTATCGCTGATATTAATTGTCGGGCTGATGACCATTGTGCGCTTCGGCAAAGACATGATCGTCAAAGCGATGAGTATCCTGGTTTTCCCTTTTGTCGCGGCATTGATGTTGCTGGCGCTTTATCTTATTCCCAACTGGAGCGCCGCCATATTCGATAACGCGTTCGTTGCCGGCGCCGCCACCGGCCATGGTCTGATGACCACGCTATGGCTGGCGATCCCGGTCATGGTCTTCTCGTTTAACCATTCGCCGATTATCTCCTCGTTTGCGGTAGCCAAGCGTCAGGAATATGGCGTGGGCGCGGAGAAAAAATGTTCCCGCATCCTGGCCTGCAGCCATGTGATGATGGTAGTAACGGTGATGTTTTTTGTGTTTAGCTGCGCGCTCAGCCTGTCCACCGCCGATCTGATGGAAGCCAAGGCGCAGAATATTTCCATCCTGTCCTACCTGGCCAATCATTTTAACAACCCGCTGATTGCATGGATGGCGCCGATTATCGCCACGGTCGCTATCAGCAAATCCTTTCTTGGCCACTACCTCGGCGCCCGCGAAGGCTTCAACGGCATGATGATCAAAGCATTACGCAGCCGTGGCAAAACCGCCTCCGAAGAAAAGCTTAACCGCATCACCGGCATCTTTATGCTGCTGACCACCTGGCTGGTGGCGACGCTTAACCCCAGCATCCTCGGCATGATTGAAACCCTTGGCGGTCCGGTTATCGCCATGCTGTTGTTCTTGATGCCGATGTACGCCATCCAGAAAGTACCGGCGATGAAAAAATACAGCGGCCACTTCAGCAACGTATTTGTGGTGTTTATGGGCCTGATCGCCATGTCGGCGATTATCTATAGCCTGATGGGCTGATGGCCAAGCCGGGTCCTTCGGGCCCGGTCCGCTTTTCGCGCCGAGGATGTCGATGGAAAACCTTCGGCGCCGCATAATAAGGACAGGGTTATGGTTAGCATTTTTGATATTTTCAAGATAGGCATCGGTCCTTCCAGTTCGCACACCGTCGGCCCGATGAAAGCCGGGAAAATGTTTACCGATGATTTGCAGGCGCAGGGGCTGCTTTCCTCGATCGACCGCCTCGGCGCGGACGTCTATGGTTCCCTGTCATTAACCGGCCGGGGACATCATACTGATATCGCCATCATCATGGGCCTGGCCGGCAAGGCGCCCGATACGGTTGACGTGGATGCCATCCCGCAGTTTATCCAGCAAGTGCGGCAGCGTGGGCGGCTGCCCCTGGCGGACGGCCACGAAGTGGATTTTGCCGTGGCCTCGGCCATTGTGTTTCGCGATGAGAACCTGCCGTTGCATGAAAACGGCATGATGTTCAATGCCTACCGGCAAAATGCGCTGGTTTACAGCAAAACCTATTATTCCATCGGCGGCGGGTTTGTGGTCGATCGGGAAAACTTCGGCAAAAAGATCCCATCCGAGCAGGCGGTGCCGTTTCCTTTCTTTTCGGCGCAGAACCTGTTGCGCCACTGTCGCGATAATTGCCTGTCGCTCTCGGCGGTGGTGATGAAGAACGAACTGGCCCTACATACCCGGGAGGAGATCGAACACTATTTCGGCGCGGTATGGCTCACCATGCAAAACGCCATGCAGCGCGGCATGAATACCGAGGGCGTGCTGCCGGGGCCGATCCGGGTGCCGCGCCGCGCCTCCAGCCTGCACCGGCTGCTGTTTACCAATGATCGTTTCTCCAGCGATCCGATGAACGCCATGGACTGGGTCAATATGTTCGCCATGGCGGTGGCCGAGGAAAACGCCGCCGGCGGGCGGGTGGTTACCGCGCCGACCAATGGCGCCTGCGGCATTATCCCAGCGGTGCTGGCCTATTATGATCATTTTATCCAGCCGGTGACCCCGGAGGCGTACCTGCGCTATTTCCTGGCCTCCGGCGTGGTCGGCGCGCTGTATAAAATGAACGCGTCCATTTCCGGCGCCGAAGTAGGGTGCCAGGGTGAAATCGGGGTGGCCTGCTCGATGGCGGCGGCGGGGCTGGCGGAGCTGCTGGGCGGCAGTCCGGAACAGGTGTGCATCGCGGCGGAAATCGGCATGGAGCATAACCTCGGCCTGACGTGCGATCCGGTGGCGGGCCAGGTGCAGGTACCCTGTATCGAGCGTAACGCCATTGTGGCGATGAAGGCGATTAACGCCGCGCGCATGGCGGTGCGGCGCACCACGGAACCGCGCGTGTCGCTGGATAAGGTTATCGAGACCATGTATGAAACCGGCAAGGACATGAACGCCAAATACCGCGAAACATCGCGCGGCGGACTGGCGATCAAGGTTGTGTTATGTGAATAGCGCGGGGCATGAAATCAGCTGAACCCGGCGGCAAGGATGGCCGCGTCCGGGTCCGCCACGGGCATTGCGGCCTCAGGGCCGGGGAAGGCGGCGATGACCGCCGCGATAGGTGCTCCCGCCGCCGGGAGGGCCGGGGTTCACCACAGGATATTGTTTTCGGCGGCGGAGATATACCAGTCGACGGCAGAGGCATCCGCGCTTTTTTCCACCAGGGGTTTGTCCGCCTCATCCACGGTTGCGGCTTTTTTGCGGATCCGCAGCGGCGTGTTCGCTTTTTCGCCGCTGACCTGGGCGTTAAAGGCGCGCACTTCGGTGTCGAACAGCACCCCTTCCAGCTGATGCAGGCGATTGAGGCCGCGCAGAATGCAGATAAGCGTGCTGAGCGTGACCGAACCGCCCATTTCGGCGCGCTTAATGGTGGCGATGCCCAACCCGGAACGCTCCGCCAGATCAATTTGCGACAGGCGCTGCTCAATGCGCGCATCCTTAATCCGGCAGCAGAGATCGGCAATGATTTCGCTGTCGTTCATGGTACTGAACTTCATGGTTTATAACCCTGTATTTAAAGAGAGTAATATACCTTAATCATGGGCCCGGATTCGGGTGGCCGATCTCATAATCAGGCTCCAGGGGCGCGCCGGATGGCGCGGCCCCATCATCCGCGGGGCGTTATTTAATATCCAGCAAATGACCCATTTTGGTCGCTTTGGTGTTCAGGTAGCGTTCATTTTCCGGGTTGCGCCCGACGATAAGCGGCACGCGCTCGGTAATGTTAATGCCCGCCTCCGTAAGGATTTCCACCTTTTGCGGATTGTTGGTCAGCAAACGTACCGATTCCACGCCCAGCAGTTTGAACATATCGGCGCACAGGGTGAAATCCCGCTCGTCGGCGGCAAAGCCCAACTGGTGATTGGCCTCAACGGTATCGGCGCCTTTATCCTGGAGCGCATAGGCGCGTATTTTATTCAGTAAGCCGATGTTACGGCCTTCCTGGCGGTGATAGAGCAAAATGCCGCGGCCTTCCTCGGCAATGTGGGTTAACGCGGCCTCAAGCTGAAAGCCGCAGTCGCAGCGCAGGCTAAACAAGGCGTCGCCGGTGAGGCACTCGGAGTGCACCCGCGCCAGCACCGGTTCCACGCCGGTAATATCACCGAAAACCAATGCCAGGTGATCGTGTCCGGTCGCTAATTCCTCGAATCCCACCATCAGGAAATCGCCCCAGGGTGTCGGCAGTTTGGCTTCTGCCACACGTTTAAGCTGCATGTTGCTCTCCAAAACTTCTTTATCGTCGCTCATCTCACTCTCGATGATGCCGTCTGACCAAGCATGGTGCGGTCGAGTGCGCGAAGATTCATTAATAGTGCATTTTGCCATAAATTTACCGAAAACTGACGGTTGAAAATCCTGTTTGCTGGCAAAATAGTCATTAGATTGTCACAATTGCTTACCGACCGATCGTTCTTATTAGGAAAATTGCCGCCGCCCTGACGTTAAACTGTTCAGCGGTAAGACATTTAACGGAAAATTATCTTTATGTTTGAAATAGCGAAACGCACCGGCCTGGGCGCGGTAATACTTATGATAATACCACTTTTGGTCTGGGTCAGTGGCTGGCAGTGGCATCCCGGCGATGAGGCCGGCTGGTGGCGGGGTATGTTCTGGATAACCCAAACCGTCAGCGCGCCGTGGGGCATGGTTACCAGCGCGCTGCTGCTGGGCTGGTTTCTCTGGTGCCTGCGCTTTCGCTTAAAGCCCGCCCTCGCACTGGCCTGTATCCTGGGCGTGACGATTTTAGCGGGCCAGGGCCTGAAAACGGTTATCAAGGAGCGGGTGCAGGAGCCGCGGCCCTATGTGCTGTGGCTGGAGAACGCCTTCGCCATCGACGATCGGGCGTTTTATTCGCTCCCGCCTAAAGCGCGCGCGCAATGGGTGAAAAAGGAGCTGCAGAACGAGGAGCAGATCCCGCCGTGGCTGCGTAAGCACTGGCAGCATGATACCGGTTTTGCCTTCCCTTCCGGGCATACGATTTTCGCCGCCAGCTGGGCGCTGCTGGCGCTGGGGCTGCTGTGGCCGCGCCGGCATTTCGCCTCGGTGGCGATTATCATGATCTGGGCGGTGGCGGTCATGTGCAGCCGGCTGATCCTGGGGATGCATTGGCCGCGGGATTTGGTCATGGGAACCGTGCTGAGCTGGCTGATGATAACGCTAGCCTGCTGGCTGGTGCAGCGCTGGATTGGCCCGCTGACGCCGAAAATCGACGAGGCGCGGGATATTAAATCCCGCGCGTAGCCGGCTTCCGCCCCAGCGGCGCGTTCTCGCAAACGCACCCCTACCGGGAAAAACATAAGCCTCATCGCATGCCGTCCCGTGCCGGCCAGCCTGGCGCGCCACGAGGTCGCGGGCGGGCGGGGGAACCACGCCCGATTCGACCCCAGCGGCATGTTTTCATTTCCCCGCATCCGATGTAATCATCTTGTTGCTTTTTGTGACAGCACTCGCTATTCCCAACAATCGTAATGGACATTATCGCGGGGACTTGCCACACTCCAGTTGAATATAAAATCAAAAGTGAATATATATTCACGTGTATTCATCCAGGAGAACAACAATGAACACCTTCCTACTGAAACCCTGCGTTGCCGCCGTCCTCTTGTCATTATCCATGGCGTCCTTCGCCGCGGATAAAGGCCTGATTGCCATCATTACCCCGTCCCATGATAACCCGTTCTTCAAGGCGGAAGCCGATGCCGCCTCGGCCAAGGCCACCGAGCTGGGATATACCACGCTGGTGGCGTCCCATGACGATGACGTCAGCAAGCAGAACCAGCTGATTGAAACCGCCATCGCCCGTAAGGCCAAGGCAATCGTGCTGGATAACGCCGGGTCCGACGCCACTATCGGGCCGTTGAAAAAGGCCAAGGCGGCCGGTATTCCCGCCTTCCTGATCGATCGTGAAATCAATGCCACCGGCGTGGCGGTGGCGCAGATCGTGTCCAATAACTACCAGGGCGCGCAGCTGGGCGCGGAGAAGTTCGTCAAGCTGATGAACGGCAAAGGCAAGTATGTGGAACTGCTGGGCAAGGAATCCGATACCAATGCCCACGTGCGTTCGCAGGGCTACCACGATGTGATTGACGAATATACCGGGCTGAAGATGGTGGCGCAGCAAACCGCCAACTGGAGCCAGACCGAGGCTTTCAGCCGGATGGAATCCATTTTGCAGGCCAATCCGGATATTACCGGCGTGATCTCCGGCAACGATACCATGGCATTGGGCGCCGAAGCCGCGCTGAAGGCCGCCGGGCGCAAGGACGTGATCCTGGTGGGTTTTGACGGCAGCGATTATGTACGCGACTCGATAATCGCCAAGGGCAATATCAAGGCCACGGTGCTGCAGCCGGCCGCGGCGCAGGCCGAAATGGCGGTGGAACAGGCGGATGTGTACCTGAAGACCGGCAAAGCCGGTAAAGAAGAGAAGCAACTGATGGATTGCGTGCTGATCGACGAGACCAACGCCAAAAACCTGAAGACCTTTAGCCTGAAAAACTAATCACCTGTGGCAAGGGGCCGGACGGCCCCTTGATTGGGAGACGACATGCAGCTCAACGCATTACGCAAGACGGGAATAGGATGTGTGATCCTGCTGCTGCTGACGGCCTGTGACGTGGTCGGTCTGGACAGTAACGGCAAACCTGTTATCCCCGCCGATCCGTCGGCCGGGCCGGATTATTCCAACCAGACGCCGGCGCAAATCGCGCAGGCCTTCTGGGCGCCGAAGGTGCTGCCGGCCGCGCACGCCCAGGCACTTGACTGGACGGCGCTCAAGCAGGCCCAGGGGCAGGTGAAGGGCGTCGACGGCAAGAGCGTCTATACCCGGTTCAGCGGCAAGGTGACCGCGGTGGATGCCGACGGCCTGGAACGCAAGCTGACGCTTAGCGTTAACAACGAGCCGGTTACCCTGCAGTTGGGACCGATTATCAGGGGCAACGCCGTGCGCGATGCCGCCGGTTTTCTTCGTTTTGAGGATTTTAAAAACCAGGTGCAGTTTGCCCAGGTGGCCAAGGCGCTCAATAAGCAGGCGTTAAGCGGCCTGCCGGCGGTGGATGGCGGCTGGGTGGGGCAGCAGGTGGACGTGCTGGCGGCGGTGACACTGCGCGCGGACAGTATTGATGACGCCGTGGCGCTGGAGCTTAAACGGGGGACGGCACAATGAGCGAGACACCGGACATTATCCTGCGCGCCAAGGGCATCACCATGCTTTATCCCGGCACGCTGGCGCTGGATAACGTGGACTACAACGTCTATCGCGGCAAGGTGAATGTGATTATCGGCGAAAACGGCGCCGGTAAATCAACCCTGATGAACGTACTGGCCGGCGTGCAGCAGCCTACCTCCGGCCAGATGCTGCTTAACGGCGAGCCGGTAAGCTTCGGTAATACCCGGGACGCGGCGGCCAAGGGGATCGGCATGGTGCATCAGGAGCTGAACCTCTCGGAAAACCTGAACGTGGCGGAGAATATTTTTCTCGGACGCGAGCATCAGAAGGGATTATGGCCCATCGATCAGGCCGGGCAGGAGCGCATTGCCGCCGAGCTGATGAATCGGCTAGATCAACCGATCTCGCCGCGCGAACTGGTGGCCAACCTGAAGGTCGGCCAGCAGCAAATGGTGGAGATTGCCAAGGCGCTGGCGGAACAGGCGGATATTCTGATCCTTGACGAACCCACTTCGGCGTTAAGCAAAACCGAAGTCAACGTGCTGTTCCGGGTGATCCGCGAGCTGACGCGCCAGGGGGTGACGATTATCTATATCTCCCACCGCCTGGAAGAGCTGATGACCATCGGCGATTACATCACCATTCTGCGCGACGGGCGTTTCCAGGCCGAGGCGCGGGTCAGCGAAATCGACGTGCCCTGGATCGTGCGGGAAATGCTGGGAGGTGACCCTGTCACAACATTTCTCAAGCCGGGCCGCATTTTTGGCCTGCCGGTGTTGCAGGTCGATCATATTACCAGCGTTAACGATGCCGGGCATCCCGTGGTCAACGACGTGTCCTTTAGCGTGCGCGCCGGCGAAATCGTCGGCATTTACGGTCTGATGGGCGCCGGCCGCACCGAGCTGTTTGAATGCCTGCTCGGCACGGAAAAAAACTATCTGGGCAAAATCTGGCTGGGGGATTTGCCGGTGTCGACGCGTATGCCCACCGCCAACCGTATCAAGCTCGGCATGAGCCTGGTGCCGGAAGATCGCAAAAAAACCGGCATTTTCCCGGCCTCGAGCGTCGCGGTCAACCTGACCATTGCCAGCCTGTGGCGCCGCTTGCAGCACGGTTTCAGCATCATGCGCCAGCAGGAGCAGCAGGCGGTGGCCACCACCATCGGCAATCTGTCAATCAAGGTCTCGTCGCCGGATGTGGAGATCCAGGCGCTGAGCGGCGGCAATCAGCAAAAGGTGGTGATCGGACGCTCGCTTTTGACCAACCCGAAACTGCTGCTGCTGGACGAACCCACCCGCGGCATCGACGTGGGCGCCAAGGCGGATGTGTTCGAGATGATGGTGGCGTTGTCGGAGAAGGGCATCGGCATTTTGTTCTCCACCTCGGATTTGAAAGAAATCATGGCGGTCTCCGACCGTATTCTGGTGATGTCGAACGGTAAATTGACGGCCAATGTCGAGCGTCAATCGGCCCAGGAATCGGCATTGGTCTCGGCGAGTGCAAAAGGGTTTTGATATGAAAGCAACCAACACCGCGACATTAGCGCCCCTGACGGGCACCCGGCGTTTTCGCTCGCGCGAAAATATGCTGCTGCTGCTGCTTAAATTGCGCACTTTTATCGCGTTATTCCTGATCCTGGGGTTTTTTACCACCACGGTGCCCGGATTTCTCGAGACCGGCAGCATCATCATCATGATGAAACACATCTCGATTAACGCCTTTTTGGCGCTCGGCATCACGTTTGTCATCATCACCGCCGGCATTGATCTGTCCATCGGCGCCACCCTCGGCCTGTGCGGCATGTTCGCCGGCTGGATGCTGACCCAGGGCATCGTATTGCCGATGTTCGGCATCGCCATATTTCCCAGCGTCTGGGTGATCGTCCCGGCGGTACTGCTCCTGGGGGGCCTTATCGGCGCCATTAACGGCTGGATTATCACCCGCTATAACGTCGCGCCCTTTATCTGCACCCTGGGCACCATGTACATCGTGCGCGGCGCGGCGATGCTGCTCTCCAACGGCGAAACCTTTCCGGGACTTGACGGCAACCCGCGCCTGGGCAACACCGGATTTGATCTTATCGGCGCAGGAACGCTGTTCGGCGTGCCCTACAGCATCTGGATGATGTTTGTGCTGGCGCTGGCGATTGCCTATATCGCCCGCCGACTGCCGTTCGGCCGCCATGTGTACGCCATCGGCGATAACGAGCGCGCCGCCGAGCTGTCCGGCATCAAGGTCAAGCAGGTCAAGGTCTGGGTGTACACCATCTCGGGGCTGTGCGCCGCCGTGGCGGGGATCGTGGTGTCCTCGCAGCTGGTGGCCAGCCATCCCGCCACCGGCACCGCGTTTGAAATGAACGCCATCGCGGCGGTGGTCCTGGGCGGCACATCCCTGGCCGGCGGGCGCGGCACCATCGTGGGCACCCTGATCGGCGCCTTTGTCATCGGCATCCTGGCGGACGGCCTGGTGATGATGGGCGTCAGTGAATTCTGGCAAATGGTCATCAAGGGCATGGTCATTATCGTGGCGGTGATTATCGATCAGATGCAAAACCGCATGCAGCGCAAGGCGGCCATTGTCTCGCAAAAAATCATTAAAGAGGGCGCGCCTGAATAACGCTACGCCCGCATCGCGGCGGGTAGCGTTTTTTTTGGCTTATTCGAATAAATATTCTTTTATGCGTAAAAATTCGCTTTAAGCGAAAGAGAGGTAACGTGATGAACCCTTATTCATTATCAGTCGATGAACTGGTCAAGAAGGCGCGTCAGATTCGCCGCCGCATCGTAGCGTTGAACGCCGGAAGCCCGGCCGGCGGCCATACCGGCGCCGACCTCTCCGAGGTGGAAATCCTGACGGCGCTTTATTTCCGCGTGCTGAACTGCGCGCCCGACAGGCTGGACGATCCCGCGCGGGATATCTATATCCAGTCAAAGGGCCACGGCGTTGGCGGTTATTACTGCACGTTGGCCGAAGCCGGCTATTTCCCCATCGATTGGCTGCCGACCTATCAGCATGCCAATTCCCATTTGCCCGGCCACCCGGTGCGCCATAAGACGCCCGGCATCGAACTCAATACCGGCGCGCTCGGCCACGGCCTGCCGGTGGCCGTGGGCATCGCCCTGGCGGCCAAACGCGACCATAGCGCCAGGAAAGTGTTCGCGCTGACCGGCGACGGCGAACTGGCCGAGGGCAGCAACTGGGAAGCGGCGCTGGTGGCCGCCCATTACGGCCTGGATAACCTGGTCATTATCAACGATAAAAACAAACTGCAGCTGGCGGGCCTGACGTGCTCGATCATGAATACCGATCCCCTGGCCGACAAGTGGCTGGCCTTCGGCCTGAACGTGACCGAATGCGCCGGCAACGATATGCAATCAGTCGTGGATACGCTGGAAAACCTGCCGGCCAACGGCAAGCCTAACGTGGTGATCGCCAATACCGAAAAGGGCGCGGGTATCTCTTTTACGCAGGGACGGGCCGAATGGCATCACCGCGTATTCAAAGGGGATGAAATCACTCAGGCGTTGGAGGAATTAAAAGATGAGTAATGCAGAACATTTGGCAAGCGTGATGGTGGAGCAGCTAATCAAGGCGGTAGACAATGGCATGGACGTGGTGCCGGTGCTGGCGGATTCCACCTCCACGGCCAAGATCGGCCCGTTTATCGCGCGGTTCCCGGATCGCATCGTCAACGTCGGCATCGCCGAGCAAACCATGGTGGGCACCGCGGTGGGGCTGTCCATCGGCGGCAAGATTGCCGTGACCTGCAACGCCGCGCCGTTCCTGATTTCCCGCGCCAACGAGCAGGTCAAAATCGATGTCTGCTATAACAACTGCAACGTCAAGCTGTTCGGGCTTAACGCCGGCGCCAGCTATGGGCCGCTGGCCAGCACCCATCATAGTATCGATGATATCGCGGTGCTGCGCGGTTTCGGCAATATCCAGATCTTTGCGCCGTCGTCCCCTGAGGAATGCCGCCAGATTATCGATTATGCCCTGTCTTACGTCGGGCCGGTCTATATCCGTCTTGACGGCAAAGCGCTGCCCGCGCTGCACGATGCCGGTTACCGTTTTAAACCGGGACAAATCGACATGCTGCAACACGGCGGCGACGTGGCGCTGGTGGCCATGGGCTCGACGGTGCACGAGGCGGTGGAGGCCGCCGGTCTGCTGGCGGAGCAGGGCATTTCTGCCGCGGTCGTCAACGTATCCTCGATTCGCCCGTGCGATACTCGCCAACTCCTGGCGCTGTTAAAAGAGAGTCAACGGGTGATTACGCTTGAAGAGCACAATATCAACGGCGGCCTCGGCAGCCTGGTGGCAGAGGTGCTGGCCGAGGCGGGCTGCGCCATTCCGCTGGTGCGCCTGGGCATTGGCGACGGCGAGTACGCCATCGCGGCGGACCGGGCGGCGATGCGCGCCCATCACGGTTTTGACGCCGCGGGCGTGGTGCGCACCGCCCTGCGCGTGTGCCGGGGGGCCTGACGATGACGACGCCCATCATCCTCGCCATTGACGAGGGCACCACCAACGCCAAGGCGATTGCCGTCGATCGCGCGGGGGCGATCCTCGCTAAGGCGGCGGTTCCCCTGGTTCTTTACCATCCCCGGCCGGGCTGGGCCGAACAGGATCCCATTGCCATCTGGCAGGCGGTCTGCCAGGCGGTGGCCGCTTGCCTGGCGCAGGTCCCCGACGCGCTGGTAAGCGCGGTGGCCGTCAGCAATCAGCGCGAGTCGGTGATGATTTGGGAGCGGGCCTCCGGCGAGCCCCTGACGCCGGTCGTCAGCTGGCAGTGCCGGCGCTCGCAGGATTTTTGCCGCGAGCTGGCCGCAAGCGAACACGCATCGCTGATTTACCAGCTCACAGGGTTGCCCATCGACCCGCTGTTCCCCGCCGCGAAAATCCGCGGCATGCTGGCCGCGTTGCCGCAAGGCGTGGAACGCGCCGCCCGCGGAGAACTGTGCGTCGGCACGGTGGATGCCTGGCTGAACTGGCAACTGACCGGCGGCCTGGCGTTCAGCACTGATTACGCCAACGCTTCCCGCACCCAATTATTCAATATCCACGAGCGCCGCTGGGATGAAAGGCTGCTGGCGATTTTTTCGATACCCGCCGCCTGCCTGCCGGCGGTTAAACCTTCGGCGGCGGTGCACGGCCATACCCGCGCCGGACAGGTACCCGGACTGGCGCAAGGCATTCCCGTCGCTGCCCTGATCGGCGATTCCCACGCCGCGCTCTATGGCCAGGGCGGCAACCAGGCCGGCGACGTCAAGGCCACCTATGGCACCGGCTCATCCCTGATGCTGGCGGTGGACGCCGTCGGCGCCGGTGGGGAAGGGTTAAGCGCCACCGTGGCCTGGCATGACGGCGAAATCCGGTATGCGCTCGAAGGCAATATTACCCACACCGGCGCCGGGCTTTCCTGGGTGGCGCAACTGCTCGGCGTGACGTCGCTGACGCGGCTGTCCGAGATGGCCTTAAGCCCGGCGGGCAACCAGGGCGTGTTTTTTGTCCCGGCGCTGTCCGGCCTGGGCGCGCCCTACTGGGACAGCCGGGCGCGCGGCCTGATCTGCGGGCTGACCGATGCCGCCACGCCGGACGTCCTGGCGCGGGCCGGGCTGGAATCCATCGCCTATCAGGTCGCCGATGTGTTTTTTGCCATGGAACGGGCCGCCGGAAGACGGCTGCCGGCCTTGCGGGTGGACGGCGGCGCCACGCAAAACCGCTGGCTGATGCAGTTCCAGGCCGATTTATTGCAGCGCCGGCTGATCCGCAATCTGAACGCCGAGGTATCGGCGCTGGGCGCCGCCTATCTGGCGGGCAGGACGCTGGGCTGGTGGCCTGATAACCAACATATCGCGGCGTTGCCCCGTGAAGTGGAATACATCGAACCGCGCGCCGAGACCGCGGAGATGCGCGAGAACTATATCCTCTGGCAAACGGCCGTCGCGCGCGCCCGTTATCAGCCGGACTAACCCTATCTGGAGTAAAGCAATGTCGACAAAAATAATTGAAAATCTGACCCTGGCCGTGATCGTCGGCAATCGGGGATTTTTTCCCAGCTATCTGGTGACGGAGGCGCGTCGCGACGCGGCGGCGGTATTCGAGCGCTTGGGCATCAATATCGTCTGGCTGGACGAAACCCAAAGCAAACTGGGCGGAGTGGAAACCTGGCAGGACGCCAAGGCCTGCGCGCAGCTGTTTCGCCAGCGACGCGACGACATTCACGGCGTGGTGGTGCTGCTGCCCAACTTCGGCGACGAAAAAGCGGTGGCGGACGCGATTCGCCTGTCGGGGCTGACCGTGCCGGTGCTGATCCAGGCCGAGCAGGACAGTCTGGATAAAATGGGACTGGCAACCCGGCGCGACAGTTTCTGCGGCAAGATTTCGCTGTGCAACAACCTGCGCCAGTGCGGCATTCCGTTTACCCTGACCCAACGCCATGTCTGTACCGTGGCGGGCGACGCGTTTGCCCAGGACCTGCGTCAGTTTACCCAGCTTTGCCGGCTGGTACACGCCATGAAAGGCGTGCGTATCGGCGCCATCGGCGCGCGTCCCGCCGCCTTCAACACCGTGCGCTACAGTGAAAAATTGCTGGAGCGCATGAACGTCTCGGTGGAAACGCTGGATTTATCCGAAATTTTTACCCGCGTCGGCAACCTGGCCGATAACGACCTGCGGGTGGGAGAAAAGCTGGCGCTGTTAAAAGACAACGCGGATACCGGGGCCATTCCCCCGGAAAAACTGCATACCATGGCGAAGCTGTTCGTGGTGATAAGCGAATGGGTGCAGGCGAATGATATCGACACCACCGCCATCCAGTGCTGGACGTCGTTGCAGGAAAATCTCGGCATCAACGTGTGCTCCATCATGAGCGTCATGTCGGGGCAGTTGATGCCCAGCGCCTGCGAAGTGGACGTGATGGGGGCGCTGTCGATGTACGCGCTGGCCAGCTGTTCGCTGTCGCCCGCCTCCATCGCCGACTGGAATAATAACTTCGGCGATGAGCAGGACAAATGCGTGCTGTTCCACTGCGGCAACTTCCCCAGTGAAAGCCTGGAAAACCCGGCCATGGGCACGGCGGACATTATCGGCACCACCGTCGGCTGCGAAAATACCTGCGGCGCGGTGCATGGGCGCATGAAGGCCGGCCCCTTGACCTATTTCCGTCTGTCGTCGGATGATTTTACCGGTAAGGTCCGGGCTTACGTCGGTGAAGGCTCGGTGGTGAACGATCCGCTTGATACCGTCGGCTGTCGCGCGGTGGTACAAATTCCGGCCATGGAACCGTTGCTGCGCCATATTTGCGAGCAGGGCTTCGAGCACCATGTGGCCATGAACCATTCGGCCACCGCGGCGGTGCTGCATGAAGCCTTTACCAAGTATTTGGGCATAGAGTGTTACTGGCATGCCAGACCCTAACTCACCACCGGCTGGGCAGGGAGGCCCGGCGATGGCCGGACGTTAGGAAAGGGTAATAAAATAATCAGAATTCACGACCTCGATCGTGTTCCGGGGCGCCCTGATACCGAACTTCATAATATAACTGCGGCACAATTCATCACCGCAGGGTCATTAATGATGTTCATCAGAGGGTTTCTTTTATTGTCTGCTTTGCTGTTGTGTATACAGGTGCAAGCAGCCCCGGGCTTTCGTCAGCTACCGTTGTCGGACCAGAAGGGGGACGCGCTGAATGTGGCGGTGTGGTATCCGGTTTCTTCCGCGGGAATAACGGAATCGGCCGGGGATAATCCCGCTTTCATCGGCGTTGCCGTCATCCGCGATGCGCCGCCCGCGCCAGGCGCACACCCTCTCCTGGTTATTTCACACGGTTACAATGGCAACTGGCGGAATTTGTCCTGGATTGCCGCGGCCATGGCGGCGCAGGGATATATTGTCGCCGCCCCGGATCATCCGGGGACCACCACCTTTAATCAGAATCCTGCAGACGCTAAACAGCTGTGGCGGCGTCCGCGCGATCTTAGTGCGGTTATCGACCTAGTCATTCACTCTCCCGGACTGTTCGGGGCAACGGACAAAGACCGGATTGCCGCGTTGGGGCATTCCCTGGGAGGATGGACCGTCATGTCGCTGGCGGGGGCACGCTTTGACCCTGCCCGGTTTTTGCACGACTGCCGGCAACACCCACAACGGGGCGACTGCCGGTTAACGGACAAGCTGGGCATCGATGAAGCGTTGTCGCAGGAAAAATTATCTGCAGATCACCGGGATGCAAGAATCAGAGCCGTCGTGTCTCTCGATCTCGGACTGGCCCCCGGGTTTACCCCCCGCAGTCTGCATGATATTAGCCTGCCTGTCCTGATCCTCGCGGCCCAGATGGACCAGCTGGCGGCGTTGCCAGCCGAAGAGGAATCAGGGTACCTTGCCGCCGCAATGCGTCCGCAATGGAGACAATTCGACATCATTGATGGGGCTACCCATTTCAGTTTTATGTCGTTGTGCAAGCCCGGCGCTGAAACGCTTATCAATGAAGAATCCCCTGGCGATGGCATCGTCTGCCGGGACGGTAGCGGAGCAAGCAGGTCTGGTATTCATCAGGCGCTGGTGGGTAAGATCAGTGCATTTCTCAATGCGTCGCTTGATTATCATGCGCCCGCTGGCGAAACACCGTAGGAGACACGCCGGAAACCCGCTGAAATTCGCGGTTAAAATTAGATTTAGTCATAAATCCTGACTCCAGCATGATATCCGTAACGGGCATCGGGGTGCTTAGCAGCAGTTCCTTTGCCCGTTCAACCCTGAAACCGTTGATCCACTGCGATACGTTGCACTGACTTATCGCATTTACCGCACCTGAAAGCTGCCGCGCGGGCACCCCTGTTTTCCTGGCCAGAAGACTGAGTGTGAGATCGGGATTGAGGTAGATTTGCGATTCACGCACCTGTTTCTCCAGCAGGCGATATAGTCCCGCCAGTTCTCCCGCGGGTAACTCGGCGCGTGCGGGTGGCGTTGCTTCCCGGGCAGCCGATCCGGATAGCGCCGCCGTACTTCTTGCACTGACAATGGCAGCCCCGATAAGCGGCAGCAGCATGACCTGAAAAATAACAACCATAACAGGAGCCTGTTTGCCGCCGGTGATGCTGAAGTCAAATGACACCGCAAGATCTGTCAGCGCGGATAGGCACAGGAAGCAGCCGGCGAAAAAAGCCATCCTTGTGGTATGCGATGACTCGCCCAGTCGGCTCAGCGTGAAGTTATGCTCTCCCTGCCATGCCATACGCAACAAGCTGCATCCGTAGCCGGCAAATAGCATAAACAAGATAAAATCTGTCGCTGCCGGCCAGAATATCCTGATAAAAAAGGCGAGGGTAGCAGGGACGAACAGCAGTAGCCAATGACGTTGCCTGTTGATTTCAGTCATTGAGATGAAGCTGTGCCAGGCGACAGGCGGCAAAAGCAGCGCCAGCCCCGACTGGATATTCCTCAGCATGGCGGAATGATATTCCCAGCGCAGCGTACTTACAGACAGGAGGACTATGCAGGCAACCAGGAAACGTAGCGTACCGCCGTGGCGTTGTTTTTTAGGAAACAGCGTCAGTGCCAGTAAGAAAAGCAGCGCGGATACAGTAATAACGGGAAAGGGAACAGAAAGCATGGCGGCGGCACCACAACAGAAAGTTACCGGGAATATTTACACACATCGGGCCACGGGGCAATGACGCGCCCGCGGGCTATACCAGCTGTTCCGCCACCAGGCGATCCGTTATCAGCACATCGATATACCGTCCTTCCAGCGCGCCCTTAATCGCGGCGACCTTTTCCTGTCCGCCGGCCAGCGCCACCACCCGCGAGCATTGCCGCACCTGCGGCAGCGGCATGCCGATGACAGGATCCTCGTCGTCCTCGAGCACCGCCTCGCCCCGGGCGTTGAAATAATGCAGGCAGATATCGCCCACCGCGCCGCGCTCCGCCAGCAGGCGCAGCATCTTTTCGTGATAATAGTTGCCGGAATTCATCAACAGCTGCGACGGCTCCAGGGCGCCGATGCCGACCAGCGCCACGTCCACCTCGCCGAACTTAGCCACCACATCCGCCACCTCGCTACTGTTGACCAGCCGCATACGGTCCTCCACCGAGCGCTCGATACTTTGCGCCGGCAAAAGATAGGCCTTGCAGTTGAGCTGATCGGCCAACAGCTGGGTGAGCAGGGTGGCCTGAACGTTGCCGTTGGGGCCGACACCGCCCAGCAGTTGGATAACGCCGCTCGCCTTGACCGCCAGAGGATGAAGGTTGTCCACCATTTCCCGCAGCGTGCTGCTCCACGACGAAATGCCCACCAGGTCGTCCGGCCGGATGCTGGTCTGCATATAATGCGCCGCGGCGGAACCGATGGCCTGCTTGATTTGCTGCGCCCCGGCGTTATCGGGCACATCCACCACGATGGCCTGGTCGATGCCGTAGCGCTGCTGGATGGCCGACTCCAGGCCCATAAACATATTCGGCGGTTGCACCACGCTGATTTTCACCACGCCGTCCTTGATGCAGCGGGTGATGGCGCGGGAAACGAAGGATTGCGACAAATGGAGGGCGGCGGCGATATCCGCCTGTTTTTTATTTTCCGTGTAATATAACGTCGCAATTTTAACCAATAAACGCTGTTCGTCTTGTCTGGACATGCGGCGTTCTCCAACGGGTCCCTTTCATGCTTACATTTTTATGCATAACTGAATAAATAACAAGCTGTGCATGATCTTGCGGTTGGGTTTTCTGCCGGCGGCACCTATAGTTTTAAGACCGGCTTCATGAATCGGGCAGGCGCAGACGGTTTCCAGGAAGGTCGGCAACAGATAATGCCGTTATGTTGTCTACAGCATTTCCTTCGTAACGCGGGAAATGCTAATTTATACCATCTTGGCGCCGGTTTATGGACGCGGCCCATCCGAATAACGTGGTTTGCGGGAAAAAATGTGAAATATGCTCTGATATTTTTGCTGGTTCTGGTGATTTTTATTATTTCTTTCACCTTTGGAGCCCATAACGATCAGGTCGTTACCTTTAATTATTTACTGGCCCAGGGGCAATACCGGGTATCTACGTTGCTGACGGTCCTGTTTGCGATGGGATTTATCCTCGGCTGGGTGATCTGCGGCCTGTTTTACCTGCGCGTGCGTCTGGCCTTGTTGCGCGCCGATCGCAAAATCAAGCGTCTGGAGCAGCGGCCGGCGGCCGGCGCCGACATCGCCACGACCGTACCCACAGCCGCGAAGGAATAACCGGTTATGCTTGAGCTGCTGTTTCTGTTGTTGCCCGTGGCGGCCGCATACGGCTGGTACATGGGGCGCAGGAGCGCGCAGCAGGATAAACAACAGGATGCCAACCGCCTGTCGCGCGAATATGTCGCCGGGGTCAATTTCCTGCTGTCCAACCAGCAGGATAAGGCGGTGGACCTGTTCCTGGATATGCTCAAGGAAGACAGTAACGCCGTGGAGGCCCATCTGACGCTGGGCAACCTGTTCCGCTCGCGCGGCGAAGTGGATCGCGCCATCCGTATTCACCAGGCGTTGATGGAAAGTACCGCCCTGAGTTTTGAACAGCGCCTGCTGGCCATCCAGCAACTGGGCCGGGATTACATGGCGGCGGGTTTTTACGATCGCGCCGAGGAAATGTTCAACCAGCTTATCGAGGAAGAGGATTTCCGCACCGGCGCCTTGCAGCAACTACTGCAAATCTACCAGGCCACCAGCGAATGGACCAAAGCCATAGAAACGGCCGAAAAGCTGGTCAAGCTGGGTAAGGATCACCAGCGCATCGAAGTTGCCCATTTTTATTGCGAACTGGCCCTGCAGGCCATGGGCAGCGACGATCTGGACAAAGCCATGGCGTTGCTGAAAAAAGGCGCGGCGGCCGATAAGAACTGTGCGCGGGTGTCCATCATGATGGCGCGTATTTTCATGGCGCGGGAGGATTACCCGGCGGCGGTGGCCGTATTGCAACGGGTGCTGGATCAGGATAAAGAGATGGTCAGCGAAACCCTGCCGATCCTCCAGACCTGCTACCAGCATCTGGATCAGCCGCAGGCCTGGGCCGATTACCTGCGGCGCTGCGTCGAGCTCAATACCGGCGCGGCGGCTGAGCTGCTGCTGGCCGACGTCATTGAGCAAAACGATGGCACCGAGGTCACCCAGATCTATATCAACCAACAGCTGCGCGAGCACCCCACCATGCGCATGTTCCACCGCTTGATGGATTTCCATCTTAACGAGGCGGAAGACGGCCGGGCCAAGGAGAGCCTGCAGGTGCTGCGCGATATGGTCGGCGAGCAAATCCGCACCAAACCCCGCTATCGCTGCATAAAATGCGGTTTTACCTCCCACAGCCTTTACTGGCATTGCCCTTCCTGTAAATCCTGGGCCTCCATCAAGCCGATTCGCGGCCTCGACGAGCAATAAGCCGGCTGACGGCTAGGCATTTGCCCCGGCGGCAGGTAACATATCGCCATAAATCAAGGCTGCCCCGCTAAGGCATTATTAAAGGTTCTCGTCATGACAAGCGATCTTATATCAACCCCCTCGCCGGTGATCGTCGCCCTGGATTATGCCGACCGTAGGCAGGCGCTCTCCTTTGCCGACCAGGTTTCCCCCCACGAGTGCCGCCTGAAAATCGGCAAGGAAATGTTTACCCGGTTTGGCCCCGAGCTGGTGCGTGAACTGCGGCGCCGGGGATTTGATGTTTTTCTCGACCTGAAATTTCATGACATCCCCAATACCGTGGCCAAGGCAGTGGCGGCGGCGGCGGAGCTCGGCGTGTGGATGGTAAATGTCCACGCCTGCGGCGGCGAACGCATGATGAGCGCGGCCAAAGCGGCGCTTGCGCCCTATGGCGACCAGGCGCCGCTGCTTATCGCCGTCACCGTGCTGACCAGCATGGCCGATGCGGATCTGGCCGGCCTGGGCATTCCTTATACCGCCGCCGACTATGCCGGGCGCCTGGCCGAGCTGACGCAACGCTGCCATCTGGACGGTGTGGTTTGTTCGGCCATGGAGGCGGCGGCGTTTAAAGCCCGTTTCGGCCGCGATTTTCGCCTGGTGACGCCGGGCATACGCCCGCAGGGCAGCGACGCCTCCGATCAGCGGCGCATCATGACGCCACTGCAGGCCCGGCGCGCCGGGGTGGATTATATGGTCATCGGCCGCCCCATAACCCAGGCCGCCGATCCGGCCGCCGCGCTGCAGGCCATTTTACGCCAATTGCAAACGGGAGAAGCCTGATGGACGACAACAGCCGGTTGGTTTATTCCACCGACCGCGGGCGCATCGACGACCCGCCACAGACCGCTCCGCGCCCCGCCGGGGACGGTATCGTACGTATCCAGCGCCAGACCAGCGGCAGGAAAGGCAAGGGCGTTTGCCTGATCACCGGGCTTGCGGGGGACGATAACGCCCTGGCCCTGCTTGCCGCCGAGCTGAAGAAAAAATGCGGCTGCGGCGGCGCGGTTAAACAAGGGGTTATCGAAATCCAGGGCGATAAGCGGGAGTTGTTAAAACAATTGCTGGAAGCGAAGGGACTGAAGGTAAAACTGGCCGGAGGCTAGCATCGGCGGATGACGGTGATGCGCGGCGGCATGTGATGCCGGCGGGTGGCGAGGGGCACGCCAAGCACGCGCGCCTGACTACGGCGGTCATACCGGCGCCGACGGCGCCGGGAACGCGTCCCTCAATGGGGGATGAAGCTTTACCCGTCCGTGAGGGTATTAATGAACCTGATGGCCGATAATACCGCCGACCGCGGCGCCGCCTACCGTGCCCAGTCCGCTGCCATTGGTGAGCACCGCGCCGCCCAGGGCGCCGGCGCCCGCGCCGATGGCGGTGTTACGGTCACGTTTTGACCAGTTTGAGCAGGAACTTAGCGACAAGGCGAGGGTGACCGCTAATACTGCGGCGGCAATACGTTTTGTTGAATTATTCGTCATCGTCAACTTCTCCATAGGTGTCAATAATAAGTATTTATTATAGTACCGACTCGGTTGTTTAGCTTGTATTGCTATAAATAAAGTCATTCGCTATGACGGGGCCGAAAGCGGACCGGTCAGGGCACGCTAAAACGGGGCAATAGCAGAAGACAACCGGATCTTCAGCCGTTTTGACCATACCGGTGGCGTCCGGCTGCCGGGACAATGTCCTCATGGCGTTTCTGAGGACAACACAATGCTTAACGAATTAAAAGAACAGGTTCTGGCGGCCAATCTGGCTTTGCCGCGCCATCATCTGGTGACCTTCACCTGGGGCAATGTCAGCGCGGTCGATCGCGGGCAGGGGCTAATGGTGATCAAACCCTCCGGCGTCGGTTATGAAGCCATGACCCGCGACGATATGGTGGTGGTGGAGCTGGAGACCGGGCGCGTGGTCGAAGGCGGCAAAAAGCCGTCATCGGACACCGATACCCACCGGGTGCTTTATCTTGAGTTCGCCGGCATCGGCGGCATTGTCCATACCCACTCCCGCCATGCCACCATCTGGGCCCAGTCCGGCCTGGATATCCCCGCCTGGGGCACCACCCATGCGGATTATTTTTATGGCGCCATCCCCTGCACCCGTTTGATGACGGAGGCGGAAATCCAGGGACGTTATGAATGGGAAACCGGCCGCGTGATTGTCGAAACGTTTAAAACGCGCGCCATCGAACCCACCGCCATCCCGGCCGTGCTGGTCAACTCCCACGGTCCGTTCGCCTGGGGCAAAGATGCTGATACGGCGGTGCATAACGCCGTGGTGTTGGAGGAGGTGGCCTATATGGGTATTTTCTCGCGTCAGTTGACGCCGCAACTGCCGGCCATGCAGCCGGAATTACTGGATAAGCATTATCTGCGTAAACATGGCAAGAATGCCTATTACGGTCAATAGCCCTGCTTTACGACACCCGCTTGGTCCCTGGTGATTAATTAACCATTGGCGGAGTGGGTGTTATCATTATTGTATTTAAATTAATTAATATAATAATTATTGTTTTATATACGTATATAATCCGCATTATTTTTCACTTCGGCTAAATACTCTCCTCAGGCTTTTTGTCAGGTGTCATGCTTTCCCCTCCCTGGTGTTATTGATGCGCAGCGCCGCGCCGTTGTCTACACTTAGCCCGGGAAACCCGCGCCACCAGGCGCAACGCCTTGCCGCGCCGGCTGGCAGATAGTTATCTTTACCAGAACGATGGCGGAAACGTGATCTTCATCTCATTTTGAAACCTTATATCCATTCAATTAAAATGATCTTCTTTTAAAAAAGAAACATTGTTTCATTTTATGCTCCAGATCACTGTATTACAGGATGTAACCGGTTACTTTAACGCTCAACTGACCCCGTCAATGAATGGGGCATGGCCACGGAACGGCGCCCTACGACTCATGGGAATACTTCGAACTTAGGTGGAATCACGATGCAAATCAAACGTGCAATTGACAAAATCCCTGGTGGTATGATGCTCGTGCCGTTATTTATCGGCGCGTTATGTCATACTTTTGCCCCGGACGCGGGTAAATATTTCGGATCATTTACCAACGGCCTGATCTCCGGCACCGTGCCTATTCTGGCGGTGTGGTTTTTCTGCATGGGAGCGTCAATTAAACTCAGCGCCACCGGCACCGTTTTGCGTAAATCCGGTACGCTGGTGGTAACCAAAATCGCCGTTGCCTGGGTGGTCGCCGCGGTAGCGTCACGTTTACTGCCGGCCAACGGCGTGGAAATCGGCTTCTTTGCCGGCTTATCCACCCTGGCGCTGGTCGCCTCCATGGATATGACCAATGGCGGGCTGTACGCCTCCATAATGCAGCAATACGGCACTAAGGAAGAGTCGGGGGCATTTGTCCTGATGTCGCTGGAATCCGGCCCGTTGATGACCATGATTATTTTGGGCACCGCCGGTATCGCTTCTTTCGAGCCGCATGTGTTCGTCGGCGCGGTGCTGCCGTTCCTGATTGGGTTTGCCCTGGGCAACCTGGACCCGGAGCTGCGGGATTTCTTCAGCAAAGCGGTGCAGACGCTGATCCCGTTCTTCGCCTTCGCACTCGGCAATACCATTAACCTGAACGTCATCGCGCAAACCGGCCTGCTGGGCGTGCTGCTGGGCGTTTCGGTGATTATCATCACCGGTATTCCGCTGATCCTGGCCGATAAGTTTATCGGCGGCGGCGACGGTACCGCGGGTATTGCCGCCTCCAGTTCCGCCGGGGCCGCGGTGGCCACGCCGGTGCTGATTGCCGAAATGGTGCCGGCCTTTAAGCCGATGGCGCCGGCGGCAACCGCGCTGGTGGCCACCTCGGTGATTGTTACCTCAATACTCGTGCCGATTATCACCGCGCTGTATTCCAAACGCGTGAGAAAAGGCCATGTCAGCCTGATGGATGAAGAACTGGCCGCGCAGGCCGCGCTGAAATCCAATGCCGCCGAAAGATAACGCTGACGATGAGCAGTAGCAAATAAAAATCCCCGCAGGTGAAGTGAACCCCGAAAGTTGGACACCCAACGAGTAGGGGTTTTTGCTTATGGGGCAAAATAAAATGCCGGAGATACGACAACGTTTTTTCCGGTGTTAGCCGTATACAGGCGCAGGCGAGTCGCCCACATTCCGTTTAGCCGGGTGGTGCGAGTGTCGGTTTGAGAATAAAACCCAGGTACTTAAATCCACCTTGTTTATATTATATTGAAATATTCGTGATGGATTTTGTTATTATCTGCCGGATTTTAAATCTACTGCGCAAGTATAGTAAGAGTAACATTATTTATTACCTGCATTCTTTTATCATAAACAGAAAGCCGATTTTTAATGGACTTTTTTCTTTTTATTTTTTTATGGATAAAAAAGTTGATTACCTTATCATATATCTCCAATGAATTATTTCCATTACGGCATGAAAGCACTGATTTTGGCGAGAAGGGCGATTATTATCAGGCACTGAACCTGTGGAAAAGTGAAGCCCGGAACGGCTTTGGGGAACGTCGCGATATAGCGGCTGACATAATAAAAAACTGCATCGAGACGGGCAGCGTGAAGTTGAATTTAAGCGGTCTTAACTTAACCAGTCTGCCGGTTTTACCACCGCATATCGAAGAGCTCAATGTCGGTAATAATGTACTGAAAACATTGCCTTCTTTTCCAGATACATTGAAGATACTTAAAGCCAGCCATAACAGGCTTATGACGTTTCCCGCAATTGCGTCGGGATCATCATTGGAAGAGTTATATTTAGCGGATAACTTCATTAAAATAAAACCACAATCCGCAGGTTCGCTGCAACATCTTGACCTTAGTAACAATCCACTCTGTTTTGTTATCCCAAAAATTATCCATCATATTTGGTTGGGTGACGCACCTTTTCCTTATGAAGCGATGATAAATCTTGTACGAAATGTAGACTTAAATCCTGATTATGTCATTAAGCTATGGGTTGATAATCCTAAGCGCACGCACTCGGAACTGATGACCGTCGGATTAACATCAGCGATCTTTGCTCGTGTTGAGATTTTGAGGTACTCGGCACCCTATGAACTTGAAGCTATAATTTTAAGAGAATGCGCGGATACCCCCTATAAGAATTACGCAGCGGCGTCTGATGTTTTGCGCTTGTCCGTACTCAGGGATTTTGGCGGTATCTATATGGATGTTGACATTGCTTTGAGCGAATCTTTGGGCGACATATTAATTGATAATCAGTTTGGGCAACCTGCGGTAGATTCACTCTTCAAATATGATAGTGTGACTACGTCTGATGACGATTTTGAGGTGGGTGTAATCAACGGTGTTATTGCTGCCCTTAAAGACGCCAAGGATATCGATTTTCTCTTGGAAGCAATAAAAGCTGTTTACACAGGCAAAGAGTTTACATTGGGACCTAATAAAACAAAATTCATGGATTTTTTTAAGCATTTTTGGAGTGGTTATTCTGGCGACAACAGTCTAACCGCACAAATAAAAGTTAGGGAAGTTTTACGTACGCAAGAAAAATTGAATGGATCAGCCAAGTTAGAAGCATTAAATCTGTTAGATGAAACAGAGAAAAATAAACGACTGGAAGCATTGAGTAATTATAATAGAAATTTATTCAGCGATGATGCCGATTTTGCGAATATCACATGGGGCCTTAAGCGGGAACGAGCGCTGGTGAGATATACAGGTACTTTAAGTTTTACGGGACCCCTATTACTTTTCCTATATCTGAACAATGAAAAACCGGGTGATCTTATACCTGCTAATTTACAGCAAGACCCCAAAAATGGTTTTCACAGTGTCAGGAAATTCATTAAGACTGATATTTTTGGGAAAATAGAGGACCCGTTTGGTAAATGGATTGCAGATGAAAATGGTAAGGGTGGCCGCGTGGAACATCCTATGGGTAGATGGACGCAAAAAAATAACGACACGGGTGACTGGATCGCTCCCGCCATGCATGGCTGGATCACTGACATCTAACGGCAAATACTGCCCGTCCCATCTGTTTATCAAACCAACCGGGGAGGCGTAAGCCTCCCTGAATTATTACGCCATCAAACCGGGCGGGCTATCACCGAACGGGTTTCCTGGCGCACTTCCGCCACGGTCACCTCAATGGTGTCTCCCTGGCGGTAGCGCTCCTCGCCCTTTACCTGCACGGTGCCGGTTTCCTGGCTGCACACCAGTTCATCGCGCACGCTGTGGATAAAGGGCGCCGGGATAAACGCCACCGCGCCGTTCTCAATAAGCCGCACGCGCATGCCGCCGCGCGAGACATCGATGATTTCAGCGCTATAGTGGGTATCGCCGCCGGCTTTATCCGCCAGGTAGCGGGCATAGAGCCAGTCGCCCACATCGCGCTCCGCCATGCGGTTTAACCGGCGGCGTTCGGACATCTGCACGGTAATCTCTTCCGACGGCCGCGCGGCGCTGCCCTGGCTTATCAACGCCTTTAGCAGGCGATGGTTGATCATATCGCCGTATTTACGGATAGGCGATGTCCAGGTGGCATAGGCGTCCAGCCCCAGGCCGAAATGCGGGCCGGGTTCGGTGCTGATTTCCGCGTAGGTCTGGAAACGGCGCACGCGGCTGTCAAGGTAGGAGGTCGGCATGGCGTCCAGCCGGCGGCGCAGGGCGCAAAAGCCCGGCAGCGTCAGCAGGGTGGCGGCGTCGGCCTCGACATCATTGGCGGCAAGGATCGCCACCGCCTGCTCCACCAGGGTCTCGTCAAAGCCGTTATGCACGTTGTACACACCATAACCCAGGCCGTCGCGCAGCACGCGCGCGGCGCAGACGTTGGCGGCGATCATCGCTTCCTCGACCATGCGGTTGGCGATGCGCCGCGGTTCAATCTGTATGGACAATACGTCGCCTTTACCATCAAGGATAAAACGATAATCGGGACGATCCTTGAAGACCAGCGCATGGGCCTGGCGCCAGGCGGCGCGGGCCAGACAGGCGCGCTGCAGCAACCGGAGCTGTCCGGCGATGGCCGGATTGCCGGGCTGCCATGCGCTGTTGCCTTCCGCTTCCAGCCAGTCGGAGACATCGTCATAGGCCAGCTTGCCCTTGGATTCGATCCAGGCGGCAAAAAAGCGCGGTTCGTCGCCAAGCGAGCCATCGCCGTTAATGACCACGCGGCAGGCCAGCACGGGACGGCGTTCGTTGGGACGCAGCGAACAGACATTATCGGACAGATCGCGCGGCAGCATCGGGATATTGAATCCCGGCAGATAATTGGTGAACGCGCGTTCCCGGGCAATCAGGTCAAGCTTGCTATCGGCCTTGACATAGGCCGTCGGATCGGCGATGGCGATAGTCATCACCAGCGCGTCGCCTTCGCCCGCCTCGACGTACAGCGCGTCATCCATATCTTCGGTGCTGGCGCTGTCGATGGTGATAAAATCCAGCGCGGTTAAATCTTCGCGCGGCAGGTTGTCGTCGTCCAGCACCAGCCCTGCGGGCATCGGCGGCGCCTCGCGCTCCAGGTTATGCCGGGCGAGGGTGACCCACCAGGGGGCGAAATGGTCGTCGCCGACGGTCACCAGTTGGGTGATCTCGGCATAAAATTGCCGGTCGCCCTTAAGCGGGTGGCGGCGCATTTCCGCCACCGCCCAATCGCCGGTCTGGAACGCATGCTCCACGCCGCGCACCGGTCGGCAGGGGATGACTTCACGGATCAGCGGATGGTTCGGCACGATGGACAGGCGGTCGTCCTTGAGCTGGACGCGGCCGACAAAGCGCGACAGGAACGGCTCCACCAGTTCTTCCGGCTCGACAATTTCCCGGTCTTTTTCAGAGCGCACAGTGGCGGTGATCCGATCGCCGTGCATGACTTTTTTCATGAACGGCGGCGGAATGAAATAGCTTTTTTGAGCATCGACTTCAAGGAAGCCAAACCCTTTCTCAGTGCCTTTGACCACGCCTTCGACACGCGGCGTCTGAGAGTGAAGTTGCTGTTTTAGCTGTGCGAGCAGCGGGTTATCTTGAAACATAATGTCCAGAAATAAGAAGGTAAAAAGGCTTCAATAACGGCAGACAGTTTTACGCGAATCGGCCGGCGGCGGCAAGTATAACCACCCGCTTGCCGATGAAAAAAGCCGCCCGCGCGGACGGCGGGCGGGTTGAGCGGCGAAAACGGGATTAAATAATGCGCGCGTCGGCGGCCACCGGGCTGCGTACCAAACGCACCGGCACCGATTTGGAGGTCGGGGTATGGGTGCCGTCGCCAAAGCTTGACAGCGGCACCAGCGGATTGGTTTCGGGATAATAGGCGGCGAGGTTGCCGCGCGGGATATCGTAGCTTATCGCCTTGAATCCGCAGACTTTACGGTCGACGCCGTCGTGCCATAGCGTTTCGATATCCACCCGGTCGCCGTCGGCCAGTCCCAGCGTCGCCAGATCCTCCGGATTGACAAACACCACGTCCCGCTGGCCGTAAACGCCGCGATAACGATCGTCCATACCGTAAATGGTGGTGTTGTACTGGTCGTGCGAACGCAGGGTCTGTAAGGTAAAAGGCGCCGTCCGTGCGCCGATTTGCGGGAACAGCGTGTCCGGCAGTGCGGCGGCGCTGAAATGCGCCTTGCCGTCGGGAGTGTTGAAACGCAGTTCGGCGGCGGCGTTGCCCAGGTAAAAGCCCCCCGGTTGTTCGCAGCGGCGGTTAAAATCGGCAAACCCGGGCAGGGTGGCCTCGATATGATCGCGGATCAGATTATAATCGCCCGCCAGCCGCGGCCAGTCGAGTTTTTCGCCGCCGAGTACCGCGTGGGCGATGCCGGCGACAATGGCGGTTTCCGAGCGCTGCAGCCCGGAGATCGGCGGGTTTACCCCTTCCGAGGCATGCACCATGCTAAAGGAATCTTCCACCGTGACGTACTGGCTGCCGGTGGCCTGCATATCCCGTTCGGTACGGCCCAGGGTCGGCAGGATCAGCGCGTCGGCGCCGGTAATCAGATGGCTGCGGTTGAGTTTGGTGGCGATATGCACCGTCAGGGCGCAGCGCCGGATCGCCTGCTCGGTGCGCGCGGTATCGGGCGCCGCCGCCGCCAGGTTGCCGCCGAGCGCAATCAGCACCCTAATTTCGCCGCGCAGCATGGCTTCCAGCGCCTCGACGGTGCTGTGGCCGGGCGCGCGCGGCGGCGTGAAGTCAAAATGCGCCGCCAGGCTGTCGAGCATGGCGGCGGAGGGCTTTTCATCAATGCCCATGGTGCGGTTGCCCTGCACATTGCTGTGGCCGCGTACCGGGCACAGGCCGGCACCCGGCTTGCCCAACTGGCCGAACAACAGCTGCAGGTTGACGATTTCCCGTACGGTGGCCACCGAATGTTTATGCTGGGTCACGCCCATCGCCCAGGTGCAGATCACCCGTTCGGCCCGGCGGTAGATGTCCGCCGCTTCCCGCAACTGCTGTTCACTCAGGCCGGACTGGCGGGTAATGTGCTCCCACGTGGTGGCGTCCACCGCCGCCAGGTAGGCTTCTACACCCTGGGTATGCGCCTGGATAAAGTCAGCGGCAAACAGCCCCGGCTGGTTGTCCGCCAGGCGCCGGCGATGGGTTTCCAGCAATGCCTTGACCATGCCGCGCACCGCCGCCATATCACCGCCCAGGTTGGGCTGGAAATAGCGCGAGCTGATGCGTCCTGATTTGGGCGTCAGCAGTTCCAACGGGTTTTGCGGGTCGGCAAAGCGTTCCAGGCCGCGTTCGCGCAGGGTATTGAACGTGACGATACTGGCGCCGCGGTCGGCGGCGTGGCGCAGGCTGTGCAGCATGCGCGGATGGTTGGTGCCCGGATTCTGGCCAAAGACAAAAATGGCGTCCGCCTGCTCGAAGTCATTGAGGTGGATGGTGCCCTTGCCGACGCCGATACTGTGTTTCAGGCCGGTGCCGCTGGCCTCGTGGCACATATTGGAGCAGTCGGGAAAATTGTTGGTGCCGAACATGCGGCCGAACAGCTGGTAAAGATAGGAGGCTTCATTACTGGCGCGCCCGGAGGTGTAAAGCTCCAGCTGATTGGGATGGTCCAGTGCGCGCAGATGCTGCGCTATCAGGGCAAACGCGTCTTCCCAGCTTACCGGCGCGTAACGATCGGTCTGGGCATCGTAACGCAGCGGCTGGGTCAGCCGGCCCTGGTATTCGAGGAAATAATCGCTTTGCCGATACAGGGCGCTGACACTGTGTTGGGCAAAAAAAGCCGCGTCCAGCCCTTTGCGCGTGGCTTCCCAACTGACCGCCTTGGCGCCGTTTTCACAAAAACTGAAGGTACTGGTATTGTCGTCGCCCCAGGCGCAGCCGGGACAGTCGAACCCTTTGGATTTATTGACCCGCAACAGGTTACGGATATTTTTAAAGGCTTGTTTACTGTCGAAGACATAACGGGTGGTGGCTTCCAGGGAGCCCCAGCCGCCCGCGGCGCCGGTATAGGGTTTTATCGCAGGTTTAAATTTCATTATGGGTATTCGCAGGTGAATGATACGGGCTGAATGTTAAATAATCTTTAACGCCTTGCTCTTATGAAGTTAAGTTTAAGCGGTTCGGTATGTTGCGTCTAATCGAATGCGGTTATCGCAGCATAGAGCGGAACTATGGCGATCGCGGGGGCGGTCAGGGGGTGGTTATTTGTGATCCCGCTCTAAATTCCGCTCATCGGGCCGCGTTGCGGGCTGACGGCGGCGCAGGTTGACGCATAATTAACCTCTTGATGACACAACGAGATTACCCCGTATGAAAGACCTAGCCAGCCAAATCCACGGATTTGGCAAAGCGTTAATGATGCCGATTTCGGTTATCGCCGCCGCCGGTATTTTCCTCGGGCTGGCGGCGGCAATGCAGAATCCGGCGGTTACCGGCGAGGCGTTCGCCAATCTGCATTATCCGCAACTGGTTATCGGGTTTATCCGCCAGGTGGCGGGCGCCGTGTTCGCCAATCTGCCGCTGTTTTTCGCCGTGGCCAGCGCCATTGGCCTTGCCAAGGCGGAAAAACCCACCGCGGCGTTCGCCGCCGTGATCGGGTTTATCGCCATGCATGTCGGCGTCAGCGCCAGCCTGGCGGCACAGGGCCTGACCGCCGCCACCACAACGGTGCCGGCCTTGACCGCGCACGGCATGGCCCAGAATGCGGCGTTGGTCTATTCCGCCGAATTTATTCCGATGCTGGGTATTTTTACCTATAACATGAGCGTGTTGGGCGGGGTGATCGCCGGGCTTATCACCGTGGCGCTGCATAATCGTTTTTATACCCAGGTATTGCCGACGGCGATCGGTTTTTTCGGCGGCCGCCGGTTTGTACCTATCGTGACGGTGGTGGTGTTGCCGCTGGTGGGGCTCGGCCTGTCGTTTATCTGGCCCACCGTGGGCGCGGGCATTGCCTGGGTCGGCCAGCTGATTGGCAAAAGCGGCCAGTACGGTATGTTCTTATATGGCTTCGGCGAACGCCTGCTGATCCCGACCGGCCTGCATCATATTCTTAACGAGACCGTGCGTTTTACCCCCATCGGCGGCATGACGACGGTGGATAACCAGACCATCGTCGGCGCGCTGAATATCTTTAATACCGCGCTGACCCATCCCGGGCTGCTGAGCGATCAGGTGGTGCGCGACGCCACCCGTTTCCTGGCGCAGGGCAAGATCCCGGTAATGATGTTCGGCCTGCCCGGCGCGGCCCTGGCGATGTATCACTGCGCACGTCCCGAACATAAAAAACGCGTCAAGGCGCTGATGATGGCGGGCATGCTGGCGTCGTTCACCACCGGCATTACCGAACCGCTGGAGTTTTGCTTTATCTTCGTGTCGCCAGTGCTGTACTTGCTGCACGCCGCGCTGAGCGGCCTGTCGTTTATGCTGATGGATATACTGCAGGTGATGATCGGCAACGTGCAGGGCGGCGCCATCGATCTGGTGGTTTTCGGCATTCTGGGCGGGGCGAAAACCCACTGGTGGTATCCGGTGATGCTGGGGGTAATCTACTTTCCTCTTTATTATTATATTTTCCGGCTGGTCATCATCCGCATGCGGGTGGAAACGCCGGGACGCGAGGCCGAGGAAGTGGAGGAACCGGCGCGTAAGGCGGTGAGCGCCGATGAGCGCGCCGGGAATATTATCACCGGCTTGGGCGGCCAGCCGAACATCGCTGACGTCGATTGTTGTTTTACCCGTCTGCGGGTGCGGGTGAAGGATATGCGCCTGGTGATCGACCGCACGCTGATGCTGACCGGCGCCAGCGGCGTGAAGCGCGTCAGCGCTAACGATGTCCAGGTTATTTATGGGCCGCAGGTGGAAAAAATCGCCCAGGACGTCAAGACCTCGCTGGGCGTGAATACCTGAGGGCCGTCCGGTGCTATTGCCGGAGGCGGGCCGCCGGCGCGGCCTGTTCCGGCATGGCATCGGGCGCGATGATGTTATACTGGTTTCCTGCGCCCCCGCCAGTCAGAATCTATGGATATTAAACAGCTTATCTATTTATGTAACCTTGAGCGTGAACGCCATTTCGGCCGCGCCGCCGAGGCCAGTTTTGTCAGCCAGCCCACGCTGTCCGCCCGTCTGAAAAATCTGGAGCGTGAATTGGGCGTGGCCCTGATCCACCGCGGCAACAGTTTTCAGGGCTTTACCGCCGAGGGGGAGCGGGTGCTGACATGGGCGCGGGAAATCGTGTCGGTGTACCAGGGGCTGAAGCTGGACGTGGAGTCTCTTAAGCAGGGGCTGGAGGGGACGTTGCGTATCGGTATCGTGCCGCAGTGCGGTATTCCGCTGGCGCAGCTGCTGTATGATGCGCGTCTGAAGTATCCCGCGCTGGAGTTCCAGGTGACGGTGCTGAGCGCCGATCCGTTGCTGGAGGCGCTGACCAATCATAGCGTGGATATTGGGATCGGTTTTTTTGAACTGGGGCTGCTGGCCGAGCTGCATTATCAGGTGGCCGCCATTGCCGATCGCGGCGTTGAGCTGGTATTCCATCCACGGCATTTTCCGCAGTTGGCCGAGGGGCGTACCCTGACGCTTGCGGAGGTGGCGGCGTTGCCATTGTGTTTGGCCGAGCCGAGTCGTTATTTCCGGCGTTATCTTGACGAGCATTTTCGCGCCGGCGGGCTGCGGCCGCATATCCGGCTGGAGAGCGCGTCGATTTTCCAGTTGTTGCAGGGGGTGTTCGCCGGCTTGGGCTGCGGGATGATGCCGCGCGGGCATTTGTTGCCGGGGATGACGCCTGAGTTGCGTTCGGCCCTGATAAGCCTGCCGGCGATGAAGCGCCAGAGCGCGATTGTGATTACGGAGGCCGGGCGGGCGACGCCGCTGGCGAGGACGTTGTTTGAGTTTGCGCGGGAGTGGCTGGCGCAACGCAATTAGGGCACGGTGGTGGGGGTGTCGCTGGCGGCTTGCGGCCGGGCTTTATGGTAGTCAGGCGAGGATTTCGCTGGCGGCTTGCGGCCGGGCTTTATGGTAGTCAGGTGAGGATTTCGCTTGCCATGCGTTCGGTTGATCTATATATCGCCGGGTGCCGGCAAGCGACAAAAAGGGTGGTGCGCGCCACCCTTTTTGATTTTCCCGCGTCCGGCAGATCGTGCGCCGCTGCGCGGTCCCCGGCAGCGCCGTATCCCGGCTATTGGACCGCCCGGTAGCGCTCCCGGCGCAACCGGGCTTTCGCCGCTCCCGGCGGCTTATCCAGCCGAGATGTGCGCTGCCGGCGCACTCTATGCCGGCACAACACCATCGCCTGTTGGCAAAATAGCGCTTTGAGGTTATATGGGGTATGCACCTACCGGGAAAAAACAGTTCTGATTTTACCCAATCGCCAGGGGCAGAATATTAATTCCCAACGGCTAAATGCCAATATCCAATAGCTAAGAACTAAGAACTAAGAACTAAGAACTAAGAACTAAGAGGTGGGTGCTGAGTGCTATGAGGTGAATATTTATGTCTCACTTGTGGGCCTGATATTTCGCTATGCCAATGGCCTTTCATAATAGTTAACCGTATCTTGACGCCCGATCCGATCCTAAGCAACAGCGCTGCTATCGCTTCTTAATGTGCATTGCCAACAGCGACGCAGGTCCCGGCATAAAGCGCGCTGACGTTGCCTGTGACCCCGGCATGAGCCGCCGGGAGCGGCGAAAGGCCCGGTTGCGCTGGGAGCGCAAACCGGGCCGGTGCATAACGGGGGCATGGGTGACGGAAGGCATCGCGCAGCGACGCGCGACCTGCCGGGCGCGCGGAGGTCAAGGAGGCCGCCGCGAAACGGCCGCCTTGTCGCTTGCCGGCACCCGGCGTTACATATACAGCTCAACGCATGGCAAGCGAAACCCTCGCCGGGGCGACATAAACCTTACAAGCACGCCGCCCGCGAAACCCTCGCCGGGGCGACATAAACCTTACAAGCACGCCGCCCGCGACCCCTCGCACGAGGCGACACAAACCTTACGGCATGCCATGCCATAGAATGGGCCTGGTTTTATTCGGCGTCGAGTTCGCCCATGGCGGCGATGCTGAAACCGCCGTCCACGTGGATCACTTCACCGGTGATGCCTGAGGAGAGATCGGAGCACAGGAACGCGGCGGTATTGCCCACGTCCTCAATGGTGACCACGCGGCGGATCGGCGTGACCGATTCGCAGTGGGCCAGCATTTTCTTGAAGTTTTTAATGCCGGATGCCGCGAGGGTGCGGATGGGGCCGGCGGATATGGCGTTGACGCGGATGCCCTGCGGGCCCATGGCATTGGCCATATAACGGGTGTTGGCTTCCAGGGATGCCTTGGCCAGTCCCATGACGTTGTAGTTGGGAATGGCGCGTTCGGCACCCAGGTAGGTGAGGGTCACCAGCGCGGAATTCGGGTTCAGCATAGGGCGGCAGGCTTTCGCCATGGCGACAAAGCTGTAGGAACTGATATCGTGGGCGATGGCGAAGCCTTCGCGGGTGACGGCGTTGACATAGTCGCCGTCCAGCTGGTCGCCGGGGGCAAAGGCGATGGCGTGCACAAAACCGTCAAAATTTGGCCATACGTTGGCCAGCTCGGCAAACAGCGCCTCGATGCTGGCGTCTTCGGCCACGTCGCAGGGCAGTACGATGCTGGAGCCGAGTTCGGCGGCAAAACCTTCCACCCGCGACTTCAGCTTGTCGTTCTGGTAAGTGAACGCCAGTTCGGCGCCTTCACGGTGCATCGCCTGAGCGATACCGAATGCGATAGAACGGGTGCTGGCCACGCCAGTGACCAGAATGCGCTTACCGGTAAGAAAACCCATAGCATTAATCCTTGTGATCATTATTACATGCGCGCGCCGCGTCTTTATGGCATGACGCCGGCGACGCTGCGTTTCGACGTTGATAAACCGGCGAAGTGTAACATATATCGCCGGGGGAGGTGTAGACCCCGCCGGTGCCAGCGTGACGTGACGCGCCCCGGCGTGCGCAGGCCAGGTGCGCGATCAGGCGATAACCCCGTCGCGCCGCCAGGCGTCGGCGGTCAGCGCTTCGCCGAAATGGCTGGTTATCAGGCGTTTGGTCAGGTCATGGAGCGGCGCGGCCAAAACATCGGCGGTATTGCCGCGTTCCACCACCTCGCCGTTTTGCATCACCATAATCTGGTCGCTGATATGCTTCATCATACCCAGATGCTGGGTAACATAAATATAGGCGATGCCGTGTTTGGCCTGCAGTTCCAGCATCAGGTTGATGATTTGCGAGCGCATCGACATATCAAGCGAAGCCAGGGCCTCGTCCGCCACGATAACCTTAGGCTGCAGGATCAGCGCCCGCGCCAGGCCAACGCGCTGTTTTTGCCCCGGCGCCAGCATATGCGGGTAATAAAACGCGTGATCGGGACGCAGACCAACCTGGCGCAGGGTTTTGTCTATGGCGCGCTCGCGCTCGGACGCGGGAAGATCGGTATTCAGCCGCAGCGGCACGTCAAGCAGTTGCCCGATACGCTGCCGGGGATTGAGGGCGTTGCTGGCGTCCTGGAAAATCATACGGATGCGTTGGCTGCGGTAGCGGTAATCGCCGAAGGTCAGGGGGTGATCGTCGATAAACAGCTCGCCGGCGGTGGGCGCCAGCGTGCCGGCCAGCATTTTGGCAAGCGTCGATTTTCCGGAGCCGTTTTCGCCGATAATCGCCAGCGTCTGGCCCTCGCGCAGGATAAAGCTGATGGGTTTAACCGCCTCGACCTGATGGCGGGTAAAGAGTCCGGTGCGATAGCGGAAGGTTTTAGTCAGGTTGCGCGCTTCCAGCAGGGTTTCCATGCTTATTGCCCCTCCATGTTGAGCGGAAAATGGCAGGCGAACCAATGGTTTTTCACCGGCACCAGGGGCGGCATTTGGATACAGGTTTTCTGGGCGTAGGGACAGCGCGGCCCCAGGCGGCAGCCGATGGGCAGGTTTTCCAGGGACGGTATGCCGCCGGGCAGGGTGTTCAGCCGGCTTTTAGGCGGCATGGAGCGGCCGAAATCGGGGATGGCGCGCATCAGCGCCTGGGTATAGGGATGATGCGGCGCGGCGATCAGCTCCTCGCAGGTGGCGCTTTCCACCGTCTGGCCGCAGTACAGCACGTTGATCCGGTTGGCCCATTTGCTCATCATCTGAATATCATGGCTTATCAGCAGGATGGTGGTGTTGTTATTCTGGTTCAGCCCCGCCAGCAGGCGGAATATCTGCGCCTGGGTGGTGGGCTCCATGGCGTTGGTCGGCTCGTCGGCAATCAGCAGCCTGGGCTGGTTGGCCAGGGCGATGGCGATCATGACCTTCTGGCATTCCCCCTCCGTCAGCTCGTAGGGGTAGCTGCCCATGATATCCTTGTGATCCTTGATGCCGACCCGGTGCAGCAGCTCGATGGCGCGGCGTTTGCGCCAGCCGGGCCGTCGCCACCAGGTGCCTTTATAGGTCCAGCCCGGTACGGCCTGGCTCAGCTGGCGGCCAATGGTTTCCGAGGGGTCGAGGCAGGACTGCGGCTCCTGGAAAATCATCGAGACGTTATGTCCGACCAGCCGCCGGCGCTGGCGCGGCGTCAACTGCAACAGGTCGATATCGTCAAAACGGAACCGGTCCGCCGTGACGCGCCAGTTATCCTTGGTGACGCCGCAGATGGCTTTGGCAATCAGGCTCTTGCCGGAGCCGGACTCGCCCACCAGGCCGCGCACCTCGCCCTCCGTCAGGGTAAAACTCACCCGGTCGACGGCTTTGACCGGCCCTTCGGCGGTCATGAATTCAATGGTTAAATTACGGATATCCAGTAACGGCATTATTCCACCCCCGAGATCATGGCGCGGCGCAGACCGTCGCCCACGATATTGACGATCAGCACGCTGGCCATGATGGCGCCGCCCGGCAGCATCACCGTCCAGGGGGCGACATAGACCAGTTCCAGGGTATCGCCCATCATCGCGCCCCATTCCGGGGAGGGCAGTTGGGCGCCGAGGTCGAGAAATCCCAGCGCGGCGATATCGAGTATCGCCATCGACAGGCAGCGGGTAAATTCAGATACCAGGACGCTGGCGATATTCGGCAGCACCGCGTAGCGCAGGATATGCATCATCGACGCGCCGTCGATGCGCACCGCCAGCACGTACTCCTTGTCCAGTTCGTCATGCACCGCGTCATAGACCGTGCGCACGACGCGCGGCAACAGGGCCAGCCATACCGCCAGCATCGCATGCTCCAGCCTGGGGCCGAGAAACGCCACCACCACGATGGCCAGCAGCAGCGAAGGAATCGACAGCAAGGTGTCCAGCACATGATTGAGCACCGCCGAGCGCAGGCCGCGGGTGATGCCCGCCAGCACGCCGAGCGTGACGCCAAATACCGAGGCGGCGATGGTCACCACCAGCGCCGAGCCGAAGGTGGGCGCGGTGCCGGTCAGCAGACGGCTTAACACGTCGCGCCCCAGGTCATCGGTGCCGAGGAAAAACGACACATCGCCATAACGCGACCAGGACGGCGGCAGCAGTTGGTAGCCGAGAAACTGCTGATCGAGCGCGTAGGGCGCCGCCACCGTACCAAACAGGCATAATAACAGCAGGGCGAGAAACCCATAGAAGCCGATCATCGACAGGGCGTCATGATAAAATATGCGCCAGATATGGCGCAGCGGGCTGGGCATGCGTTTTTCGCGGTAAATATTATCTGAGAGCATACCATTCCTTATGGCGCAGCGGGTTCGCCAGCGCGCCTACCACGTCGGCCAGCACATTGACGCAGATAACCAGCGTCCCCACCACCATCACCCCGGCCGAGATGGCGGCGTAATCCTGCTGGCGGATGGCGTTGACCAGCCAGCGCCCAAGACCCGGCCAGCTGAATACCACCTCGGTTATCATCGCCAGGGTCAGCATGGTGGAAAACTGCAGGCCCAGCTTGGGAATAATCGGCGGCAGCGCGTTATGCAGGACGTGGCGGCGAATAATGGTGAACAGGGTCAGCCCGCGGGTCGCCGCCGCTTTGACATAATTGCTGCCGAACACGTCGGCGGTGCTGACTCGCATCAGCCGGATGACCTCGGTGGTGGGCGCCACCGCCAGGGCGGTGATAGGCAAGACCATGTGCCGCAGGGCGCTGGTCAGCATTTCATGGCGGTAGGGGGAATCGGACAGCCACGCGTCGAGCAGGGCGAAACCGGTGACCGGCCTGACCTGGTAAAGCAGGTCGTAACGCCCGGAAACCGGCAGCCAGCCAAGGTGCAGGGCAAAAAACAGCGTCAGCAGCAGGGCCAGCCAGAACACCGGCATCGACAGACCCAGGAGCGCGAAAACGCTGATGCCCGCATCCTGCCATTTATTACGCGTTACGCCGGCGATAATGCCGAGCGGAATACCCACCATCAGCGCCAGGATAAACGCCAGGATGCACAGCTCAAGCGTCGCCGGGAACACGTCGCGCAGCTGTTCGCCGATGGGCTGGCCGTTAATGCTCGACACGCCGAAATTCCCGTGCAGCAGGCTGTTGAAATAATAGAGATAGGCGTCGGTCAGCGCCGCGCCGCCAAGCGGCGCGTGCGGGGTAAAATAGCTCAGGCTGAAGGCGACCAGCGTCAGCAGGATCAGGGTGATCAGCAGCAGCACCAGCCGGCGCAGGGTAAAGATAATCATGGTTTCTTTTCCTCGTTATCTTCCCGGTATACCCCGGCAAAGGAAGCGTTGCCGAAGGGGCTGAGCACCAGTCCCTTGATATCATAGCGATAAGCCTGCAGGCGCAGTGAAGACGCCAGCGGCAGCACCGGCAGCTCCTGCTCCAGCATTTTCTGCACGTTGCGATAGGTGTCCATCCGTCCCGACAGTTGCTGCGACAGCAGCGCCGCGCGCAGCAAATTATCAAACTGCGGCTGGCACCAGTGCGCGTAGTTGGTTTGGGAGCGAATGGCGGCGCAACTGAGCAGCGGCCGGAAGAAACTGTCCGGATCGTTACTGTCGGTAGACCAGCCGGCCAGGGTCAGGTCATGATTGTTGGCCATCAGCCGCGCTTCCTGGAACCGGCCCTCCACCGGCACGATGGTAAGCGTAATGCCTACCTGCGCCAAATCGGCCTGGATCAGCTCGGCGGTTTTCAGCGGACTGGGGTTATAGGACTGCGAGGCGGTCGGCACCCATAAACTCATCTCCAGGCGCTCTTTGCCCAGGGAGCGCAGGATCGCGCGCGCCTTATCCGGGTCATATTCAGTCACCTTGGCATCGTTGTCGTAAGCCCAGGAGGCGCGGGGCAAAATCGAGGCCGCGGTCTCCGCGGTGCCGTAATAAATCGATTGCATCAGGCGCTGGTTGTTGATGGACAGCGCGATGGCATGGCGCACCCGCGCATCGTCCAGCGGCGGTTTGGCGGTGTTGAACGCCAGGTAGGCGATATTCATCCCCGGGCGCAGCGTCAGGCGCAGGCGCGGATCGTCGCGCAGGATGGTCAGCTGGCTGGCGGCCGGATACGCCAGCACGTCGCATTCGCCGGTTAACAGTTTAGACAACCGGCCGATGCCGCCGGCCCCCAGGTCGATGACCACCTGCGCCATGCGCGGCAGCCCTTTCCAGTAATGGTCGTTGCGTACCAGGCGAATATACTGGCCCGCCCGGTATTCGTTCAGCATAAAAGGACCGGTGCCCACCGGCTGGCGGTCGATTTGCTCCTGGCGGCCGGCTTTGCTCAGCTGTTCGGCGTACTCCTGTGACAGCACCGGGGCGTAGTGGGTGGCGATATGCCACAGGAACGAGGCGTCCGGCGCGTTCAGGCGGAACTCCACCGTATCGTTATCCAGCTTCACCACGCTGTGCACCGAGTCGGGGAACTGCAGGCTGTCGAAGTAGGGATAAGCGCCGCCGTTGATGTCATGATAAGGATGGCGCTGGTCGAACATGCGCGCAAAGCTGAATACCACGTCGTCGGCGTTCAGCACGCGGGTCGGGGTAAACCAGGCGGTATGCTGGAAGGGCACGTTTTTGCGCAGGTGGAAGCGATAGGTGGCGCCGTTATCCAGCACTTCCCAGCTTTGCGCCAGCTCCGGTATCAGCCGGTAGGTGTAGGGGTCCACGGCCAGCAGGCGATCGTAGAGCTGGGCGGAAAGGGTATCCACCGTTAATCCGCTGCTGGCCATCTGGGGATTAAAGGTGTTCAGCAGTCCGTTGACGCAATAAACAAAACCGCTCTGACGTATATCCGGCGGCGCCGCCGCGGCGAACTGGCCGCCCAGCGTCAATAAGAGCGCCCACGGCAGTAACCGCAGGGACACCCTATGCCGGCGCCACGCGCGCCGCCATGCCGGCACAAAACACGCCTGCCAGGAAAACCATTTAATTCGCATATACGACTTACATCTCATGGGGCAATGATCCCAGTTTACCTTACTCTGCCTTGACACCCAATTCATGGCGCGAATATAGCTGACGCAACGGGTTAAAAAGCGCCAAGGCGGCGAAAAGAACCCCAATAATAGTATGGTAATGAGAATAATTATCAACAAAATGCTTTACAGACGATAGTGATAACTATTATCATCGTTTTGCTGTCAACCGACAGGCCTCGTTTGCCGGTTGTCAGCACGACATTGCTCACATTGCTTCCAGTATTATTTTAGCCAGCTTGGGTGCTGGCTTTTTTTTTGCCTGATCGTTACTCCCCGCCGCCCACCCTGATGCCGTGTTTTTTCATCATGCCGCGCAGCTGGTGATAGGTCAGCGCCAGCAGGTCCGCTGCCTGGCGCTGGTTATAACGGGCTTGCGCCAGGGCGCGCTCCACCCATAGTCGCTCCTGCTGATCCAGGGTGCGCTTCAAATCCAGCGGCAGGGACGCCGGTTCGTCCGCCGCCGGGACGGCCGTCTCCGCCGGCGGCGTTACCGACGCAAACGGATCCAGCAGGATGGCGTCCAGCGGCCGTTCGGTGGTGTCATGGCGGTAAATAGATCGCTCGACGACGTTTTTCAGTTCGCGCACATTGCCCGGCCAGCCATAATCCAGCAGGGTGCGGCGCGCACGGGCGGTAAAGCCGGGGAACAGGGGCAGCCCTATTTCCCGGCACATCTGGATGGCGAAATGCTCGGCCATCACCATGATATCCTGCGGCCGTTCGCGCAGCGGGGGCAGCGCCACCACGTCGAACGCCAGCCTGTCCAGCAGATCGGCGCGAAAGCCGCCCGTTTTCGCCAGGCGGGGCAGGTCGGCGTTGGTGGCGCAGACCAGCCGCACATCCACCTGCAGCGGCCGGCTGCCGCCGACGCGTTCCAGCTCGCCGTATTCAATCACCCGCAGCAATTTTTCCTGCACCAGCATGGGCGCGGTGGCCAGTTCATCAAGAAACAGGGTACCGCCGTCGGCGCGTTCAAAACGCCCCTGGTGACGTTTTTGCGCGCCGGTAAACGCCCCGGCTTCATGGCCGAATAATTCCGAATCCAGCAGGTTTTCATTGAGCGCGGCGCAGTTCAGGGAGATAAACGGGCCTTGCCAGCGCGGCGACAGGTAGTGCAGCCGCCGGGCAATCAGCTCTTTGCCGGTGCCCCGTTCGCCTATCACCAGCACCGGCTTGGTCAGGCGCGCCAAGCGGGACACCTGCTCCAGCACCTCGAGGAAATTATTGGATTGCCCCAGCAGATTATCATGGGTCTCGGTCATGGTTAATTTCGCCAATAATTGGTAATAATATTCACTATAACTGACGCATCGGCGCCGTCAATTTTAAAAGTTATTTTAAATCAATAAATTAAATTATCAGCGCTCTTGGCACGGTAATTGTAATGATAGGGTGGTGAAGGATGACGACATCTTTCGGCCATGACTGTTTATAGAGGATCAAGCTATGGGTATTTTTTCTCGTTTTACCGATATTGTGAATGCCAACATCAACGCACTGTTGGATAAAGCGGAAGATCCGGAAAAACTGGTGCGCCTGATGATCCAGGAAATGGAAGACACCCTGGTCGAGGTACGCACCACTTCCGCTCAGGCGCTGGCGGAAAAGAAACAATTGCTGCGGCGCATCGACCAGGCTGAAACCCAGCAGGCCGACTGGCAGGGCAAAGCCGAGCTTGCGCTGGCCAAAGACAAAGAAGATCTGGCGCGCGCCGCGCTGATGGAAAAACAGCGCCTGACGACCATTATCGCCACCCTGCGCCAGGATGTTGCGGTTATCGAGGAAACCCTCGATCGCATGAAACGCGAAATCGGCGAGCTGGAAAATAAGCTCGCGGAAACCCGCGCCCGCCAGAAAACCCTGACCCTGCGCCACCAGGCCGCGGCCTCGTCGCGCGATATCCGCCGCCAGCTGGACAGCGGCAAGATTGATGAGGCCATGGCCCGCTTCGAGCAGTTTGAGCGGCGCATCGATCATATGGAAGCGGAAGCGGAAAGCGTCGGTTTCGGCAAGCAGAAATCGCTGGACCAACAGTTCGCCGAATTGCGGGCGGATGATGAAATCAGCGCCCAGCTGGCGGCGCTGAAGGCCAAAATGAACCAAAGCGAATAATAAAAGCCACTTAAAGGAGCCATCATGGAAGCCGTGTCGATTGTGCTTGCCATTCCGCTGACCATTTTCATCCTGTTCGTGGCGCCGATATGGCTGTGGCTGCATTACAACAGCCGCCGCAGGCAGGGTTCGGCATTGCAGGCGCAGGACAGCCGCCGCCTGGCCGAACTCAACGCACAGGCGGCGCGCATGCAGGCGCGCATCCGGGCGCTGGAAGATATACTGGATGCCGAACACCCCAACTGGAGGCAATGATATGGCTCAACCTTTTAAACAGCCGCTTTACCTCAGGCCGGAAGAAGGCATGTTCAAAGGCGTCTGCGCCGGGGTGGCGCATTATCTGGACGTACCGGTGAAACTGGTGCGCATTATCGTGGTGCTGTCGATGTTCTTCGGCCTGTTTTTGCTGACCCTCGCCGCCTATGCCATCCTGGCCTACTGGCTCGAGCCGGCGCCGGCTGACGAAGCGCCGGCCGGCCGCTCGCGCATGCCGCCGGCCCAGCAGATCGAACTGCTGGAATTGCAGTTGCAGGACAGCGAGCAGCAACTGCGCGAGGTAGAGCGTTACGTCACCTCCGACACCTTCGGCGTGCGCAATCGCTTTCGCCAGCTGTAACGCCTTGCCGGCACTGTATGTCATGCCAAGGCGCGTAAGGGATGGCGTGCCGGGGGATACCGCGATCCTGTTACTCTTTATACTAGGATAAAGCCACTACTTTTATCGCCCGGACTTTAGGAGAATACTTGCTGCACGACCACACAGGAGGTATTTCATGCGCGTATTTCTCACTGGCGCGACCGGCTTTATCGGCGCGCGCATTGTACCCGAACTGCTGGCGGCCGGACATCATGTCCTCGGCTTGACAAGATCCGACGCCGGCGCCCAAGCCCTGGAGGCGGCCGGCGCGCAAGCCCATCGCGGCGCCCTGGAAGATCTCGACAGCCTGCGCGCCGGGGCAGCCGCGGCCGACGCCGTTATCCATACCGCATTCGATCATGATTTCGCCCACTTCGCGGCGAACTGCGAAAAGGACCGGCGTGCCATCGCCGCCTTGGGCTCCGCGCTTAAAGGCACCGATCGCCCCCTTATCATTACCTCCGGTACCGGCATGGGCGATGCCGGCCACGGCCAGCCCGCGACGGAGGATGTCTTTAACGCCAACCATCCCAATCCGCGCGTGGCGTCCGAGCTGGCGGGCCATGCGCTGCTCGAGGATGGGATAGACGTGCGCGTGGTGCGGCTTCCTCAGGTCCACGACACCGTTAAACAGGGGCTGATTACGCCCTTTATCGCCATCTCGCGTGAAAAGGGCGTGGCGGCCTATGTCGGCGACGGCGCCAACTGCTGGCCGGCGGCCCATGTGCTTGATGTGGCGAAGCTCTATGTGCTCGCCCTGGACAAGGGCAGCAGGGGCGCGCGCTATCATGCCGTGGCCGAAGAAGGGATACCGGCGCGCGACATCGCGCAATGGGTCGGCGCGGGACTTGGCGTGCCCGTGGTTTCGCTGTCGGGCGGGGACGCGGCACCGCATTTCGGCTGGTTCGCCATGTTCGCCGGCATGGATCTGCGGGCTTCAGGCGTTTGGACGCGCCGGCAGCTCGGGTGGGAGCCGACCGGCCCGTCGCTTATGGCGGATTTGCAGCACATGGACTACTCGGTTGGCGCGGCGCCGGCCCGGAGGTGAGCTCGCCCGTCCGGCATCGGCGGCGGAAATTTGTTTGTTAGGCCATTGGGCGACATAATAGACTTCTTTCAACCAGGAGGAATATATGTTCGCTCAGGCCACGGTGCGGTTTTTTTGCTTTTTTTATGCCCCTTACCCATTGAAAGCGTTATGAGCCGGCTGCAAAATGATCTCGGCGCGTTGCTGAACCGCGGCCTGGACCGCCATTTGCGCCTGGCGGTTACCGGACTGAGCCGCAGCGGCAAAACCGCGTTTATCACCTCCTTTGTCAATCAATTGCTGATGGTCAATAACGGCGCGCGCCTGCCGATGTTTTCGGCCGTGCGCGACGGCCGTTTGCTCGGGGCCAAGCGGGTGCCCCAGCGCCATCTGGGCATTTCGCGCTTTGCCTATGACGAGGGCATCGCCGCGTTGTACGGCACGCCGCCCGCCTGGCCGGTGCCGACGCGCGGCGTAAGCGAAATGCGCCTGGCGCTGCGCTATCGTTCACGCGATTCCCTCTGGCGCCATATCAAGGATACCGGCACGCTGTATCTGGAAATTGTCGATTACCCCGGCGAATGGCTGCTGGATTTGCCGATGCTGGAGCAGGACTTCCTGTCCTGGTCGCGGCAGATGCACGGCCTGCTGCAGGGCGATAGGGCGCAATGGGCGGCGCCGTGGCTGGCGAAGTGCGCCGCGCTTGACCCACTGGCGCCGGCCGATGAGCGCGCGCTGGCGGATATCGCCGGCGCCTATACCGATTACCTGCTGCACTGCAAGCGCCAGGGCCTGCACTTTATCCAGCCCGGGCGTTTTGTCCTGCCGGGCGATATGGCCGGCGCGCCGGCGCTGCAGTTTTTCCCCTGGCCCGATGTGACGGACGACGGCGAGGCACGGCTGGCACAGGCGGCAAAAACGTCCAATCTCGGCATGCTGCGCGCGCGATATCACTATTACTGCCAGGAAGTGGTCAAGGGCTTTTATAAGCAGCACTTTACCGGGTTCGATCGGCAAATCGTGCTGGTCGACTGCCTGCAGCCGCTAAACAGCGGCCCCCATGCCTTTAACGATATGCGCCTGGCCCTGACCCAATTGATGAGAAGCTTTCATTACGGCAAGCGCAGCCTGTACCGCCGTCTGTTTTCGCCTTGTATCGACAGGCTGATGTTTGCCGCCAGCAAGGCCGATCACGTCACCACCGATCAGCAGGCCAACCTGGTGTCGCTATTGCAGCAACTGGTACAGGACGCCTGGCAAAATGCCGCGTTCGAAGGCATCACCATGGACTGTGCGGGACTGGCCTCGGTGCAGGCCACGCAAAACGGCCTGGTCGATCATCAGGGCGGCGCCATTACCGCCCTGAACGGACATCGTCTGGAGGACAACCAGCCGCTGACCTTTTATCCGGGCGACGTGCCGGCCCGTTTGCCGGGCGCCGCCTTCTGGCGCGAACAGGGATTCGCCTTCGAAAATTTCCGTCCGCGCGCCATGGACCCCGACCGGCCGCTGCCGCACATCCGCCTGGATGCGGTGATGGAGTTTTTATTGGGAGATAAACTACGATGAACGATCCCGTAAAGCCCCGTATCGATTTTCCACCACAGCCGGACAAGCCGCTGGCGCCGCCGGCGGAGCCCGCGCTGCGCGCCAAGCTCACCTTTGAGCAGTTACAGGATGCGCAGTTTCATCCGCTGACGCCGCCGGAGCAGGAGCAGGATGAGGAAGGGCGGGCGGAGCAACTGCTGGTCAACGCCCTGCGGCCGAAACGCAGTATCTGGCGCCGCATGGTCATTGCCGGCACCGGGCTGCTGGTCGTCAGCGCGGGGGCGCAGGGGGCGCTGTGGGCCGCGCGCGCCTGGCAGCAGCACGACTGGCTGGCGCTGGGCGGGCTGGGCGCCGGCGCCCTGTTTGTCCTGGCGGGCGCCGGGTCGCTGGCCACCGAATGGCGGCGGTTATATCGCCTGCGCCAACGGGCCGGGGAACGCGACCGGGCCGGGGAGCTGCTGCGCAGCCACGCGCTGGGCCAGGGTCGCGCGTTCTGCCTGCGCCTGGCCAGCCAGGCCGGAATTGACGATGCCCATCCTGCATTGCGGCGCTGGCAGGCGATGCTGCACGATACCCACAGCGATCGTGAAGTGGTTATGCTGTACGCCAAAATAGTGCAGCCGGTCATCGATGGCCGGGTGCGGGCGGAAATCAGCCGTTCCGCGGCCGAGTCCGCGCTGATGATCGCGGTCAGTCCGCTGGCCATCGTAGACATGGGGTTTATCGCCTGGCGCAATCTGCGGCTTATCAACCGGGTGGCGGCGCTGTATGGCATTGAAGTGGGGTATTTCAGCCGCATCCGGTTATTCCGGCTGGTATTGCTGAACATCGCCTTTGCCGGCGTCAGCGAATGGGTGCGCGAAGTGGGACTGGACTGGATGTCGCAGGACCTGACCGCGCGCCTCTCCGCCCGTGTTGCCCAGGGCATGGGCGCGGGCCTGCTGACCGCGCGCCTGGGCATCAAGGCCATGGAACTGTGTCGTCCGCTGCCCTGGATAGAGGGCGACAAACCGCGCCTGGGGGACTATAGGCGGGAAATTATCGGCCAGTTGAAAAGCCTGATGGAGCGTAAACCCGCCCCCTGATGCTCCCGTCCGCTGCGCCGTGGCCCGCGCCGGGCGGAAAATTTTCCATCCTGGCAACTTTTTGTGACAGATGACTTCATCCCGGACGCGTCGCCACGTATTATGTAGCCAATATTGTCATCACGGGTAAGAGGCGTACATGCGTTTGGAAGTTATTTGTCAGGACCGCCTCGGTCTGGCCAGGGAATTGCTGGATTTACTGGTAGCGCGCGGTATCGATTTGCGCGGTATTGAAATCGACCCCAGCGGGCGGATCCATCTTAATCTGACTACGCTTGAAATCGACACCTTTCGGGCGCTGATGGCGGAAATCCGCCGCATCCCCGGCGTCTGCGACGTGCATACCGTCGCGTTTATGCCCTCCGAGCGCGAGCACCGCGCGCTGGAAGCCATCCTGGCCGCCATGCCGGAGCCGGTGTTGTCCATCGACCTCAAAGGCCGGGTGGAACTGGCTAACCCGGCCACGCTGGCCCTGTTCGGCCAACGCGCCGATCAACTGCACCAACAGCCGGTAAACCAGCTGATCGGCGGTTTTAACGTCGTGCGCTGGCTTGAGGGCGGCCGGCAGGCCGCCGAAAGCCTGCGGGTGGTGATCCAGGGCCAGGACTATCTGCTGGAAATCACCCCCGTTCAGCTGACCGGCGAAGACGGACAGCCCGCCACGGTGGGCGGGGTGATATTGCTGAAATCCGCCGTGCGCATGGGACGCCAACTGCAGGAACACGCGCCGAACGATGATAGCGAATTCAGCCATATCATCGCCGTCAGCCAGGCCATGCGCCAAACCCTCGATCGCGCCAGACGGCTGGCGATGCTGGATGCGCCGCTGTTGATTACCGGCGAGACCGGCACCGGCAAGGATTTGCTGGCCCATGCCTGCCACCTGCGCAGCCGGCGCGGCAAACACCCGTTCCTGGCGCTGAACTGCGCCGCGTTGCCGGATGATGTGGCGGAGAGCGAATTGTTCGGCCACGCCGCCGGCGCCTATCCCAACGCCCTTGAGGGCAAAAAAGGCTTTTTTGAACAGGCCGGCGGCGGCTCGGTCTTGCTCGACGAAATTGGCGAGATGTCGCCGAGCATGCAAAACAAACTGCTGCGCTTTCTTAATGACGGCACGTTCCGCCGCGTGGGCGAGGATCGTGAAATGCACGTGGATGTGCGCGTCTACTGCGCCACCCAGAAAAACCTGCTGGAACTGGTCCATAAAGGACAGTTTCGCGAAGATCTTTATTATCGCCTGAACGTGCTGACGCTCAGCCTGCCGCCGCTGCGCGACCGGCCGGACGATATCATGCCGCTGGCCGCGCTGTTTATCGCCCAGTTCTGCGATGAGCAGGGCATCCCCCGCCCGCGGGTCGCGCCCGACCTGGCCGCTATGCTTAACCGCTATGCCTGGCCGGGCAATGTACGCCAGCTGAAAAATGTTTTAACCCGCGCCATGGCCCAGCTGGACGGGGACGAACTGCGCGTCGCCGATATTGATCTGCCGGATTTCGACCTGACGCAGCCCATGGCGGAGGAAATCCTCGACGGGTCCCTGGATGAGATCAGCAAACGCTTCGAACGTTCCGTGCTGACCCGCCTTTACCGAACCTATCCCAGCACGCGCAAACTGGCCAAACGCCTGGGCGTTTCCCATACCGCCATTGCCAATAAGCTGCGCGAATACGGCCTTAGCGCCAAAAAATCCGGCGAAGAGGGTGAAAGCTGACGCCCGCGCCGCGCCGCGTAAATATCTTCATGACCTTGTGTTTGCCGGCAGGGTTGTTTAGTTTTGATTTATTATTGCTTATCTAAGGGGTCACAATGAGAGTAATGCGTTTCTATCCGGAGGCATGGCCGCTGCATACGCCGTTTGTTATTGCGCGCGGCAGCCGTACCGAAGCCCGGGTAGTGGTGGTGGAGATAGAACAGGACGGCGTCCGGGGCATTGGCGAATGCACGCCTTATCCCCGCTATGGCGAAACTGAGCAGTCGGTCATGGAACAGCTCGCCGCCGTGGTTCATCCGGTGGAACAGGATATCACCCGCGACGTATTACAGCAGCTGTTACCGGCCGGCGCGGCGCGCAACGCCGTCGATTGCGCGCTCTGGGACCTGGAACGCCAGCTGGCCGGCCAAACCCTGGCGCAAAGGGCGGGCGTGGCGCTGCCGGCAACCATCGCCATGGCGCAAACGCTGAGCATCAACGATCCGGAGCGCATGGCCGAGGCGGCGCTGGGTTACTGGCAGGCGGGGGCCCGGCTGCTGAAAATCAAACTTGACGACCGGCTTATCACCGAGCGCATGGTGGCCATCCGCGCCGCGGTGCCGGACGCCACGCTGATTGTCGACGCCAACGAGGCCTGGCAACCGGAAGGGCTGGCGTCCCGCTGCCAGCTGCTGGCGGATTTGGGCGTGGCCATGCTTGAACAGCCGCTGCCCGCAGAGCAGGATGCCGCGCTGCAGCATTTTATCCATCCGCTGCCCATCTGCGCCGACGAAAGCTGCCACACCCGCCAGCAGTTGCCCGCATTACGGGATAATTACGAGATGATCAATATCAAGCTGGATAAAACCGGCGGCCTTACCGAAGCCCTGCTGCTGGCGCAACAGGCGCGGGAACAGGGTTTCGGCATTATGCTCGGCTGCATGCTGTGCACCTCGCGCGCTATCGCCGCCGCGCTGCCGCTGACGCCCGGGGCGCGGTTTATCGATCTCGACGGTCCGACCTGGCTGGCGCTGGATGCCGAACCGCACCTCAATTTCGGCTGCGGCTCCATCACCCTGGACTAAAATGGCTTCGTCTGCCGTCCGCCGCTCTTTTCGCCAAACTTTGTAAGTGAAGTCACCAATCGTGGCGGGGGCGCTGGCGGCTGGCGGGGAGGCTTATTTTGTCGCGGCGGGGGCGCATTTGCGGATGGCAAAATGGCTTATGTGGCCGCGGCGGGGGTTTCATTTGCGGATGGCAAAATGGCCTATGTTGCCGCGGTGGGGGTTTCATATGCGGATGGCAAAACGGCTTATGTGGCCGCGGCAGGGGTTTCATTTGCGGATGGCAAAATGGCTTATGTTGCCGCGGCGGGGGGTCATTTGCGGAAGGCAAAATGGCTTATGTTGCACCAGTGGGGGTTTCGCTTGCCGTGCGTGAGGTGTTCATATGTAGTGCCGGGCGCCGGCAAGCGACAAAGAGGCCGTACCGCGACGGCCTCCTTGACCTCCGCGCGTCCGGCAGGTCGTGCGCCGCTGCGCGGTGCCCGGCATCACCCATCCCGGCTTGTGGACCGCCCGGTATGCGCTCCCGGCGCAAACCGGACTTTCGCCGCTCCCGGCGGCTCATCCAGCCGTGATGCGCGCTGCCGGCGCACTCTATGCCGGCACCACGTCAACACCATCGCCTGTGAGTAAAACCGCGTTTTGGGGTTCTTAGCGGTATGTGCTTACCGGGAAAGGTCTCAGTATTCATTTTGCGCTAAAGTGTACAGCCTGATGGTTAATGGCTAATGGCTAATGGTTGAAAGCGTAATGCTTACTGTTAAAACTTAAGCTTAAAGTTGAATGATGACTGCAAGACTGCAAGACTGCAAGACTGCAAGACTGCAAGACTGCAAGACTGCAAGACTGCAAGACTGCATGTCCAACATTTCGTTGTGTCAGCTGCATTCCACAGCAATTGCATCCCATGATGGTCAATCCTATCCCGACGCCAGTCCCTATCCTAAGCAACAGCGCCGCAGTCACTTCATAAAACGCATGGCCAACAGCGACATGTGGACCGGCATAAAGCGCGCTGACGGCGCCTGTGACCCCGGCATGAGCCGCCGGGAGCGGCGAAAGGCCCGGTTGCGCCGGGAGCGCTAACCGGGCCGGTGCATAACGGGGGAACTGGCGGCGGAAGGCATCGCGTAGCGACGCGCGATCTGCCGGGCGCGCGGAGGTCAAGGAGGCCGTCGCGGTACGGCCTCTTTGTCGCTTGCCGGCGCCCGGCACTACATATGAACACCTCACGCACGGCAAGCGAAACTTTCGCCAAGGCGACATATGCCCTGGCGCACCCTGACGCTGGCACCCTCACGCACGGCAAGCGAAACCTTCGCCAAGGCGACATATGCCCTGGCGCACCCTGACGCTGGCACCCTCACGCACGGCAAGCGAAACCTTCGCCAAGGCGACATATGCCCTGGCGCGCCCTAACGCTGGCACCCTCACGCACGGCAAGCGAAACCTTCGCCAAGGCGACATATGCCCTGGCGCGCCCTAACGCTGGCACCCTCACGCACGGCAAGCGAAACCTTCGCCAAAGCGACATATGCCCTGGCGCACCCTAACGCATGGCACCCTCACGCACGGCAAGCGAAACCTTCGCCAAGGCGACATATGCCCTGGCGCGCCCTAACGCATGGCACCCTCACGCACGGCAAGCGAAACCTTCGCCAAAGCGACATATGCCCTGGCGCGCCCTAACGCTGGCACCCTCACGCACGGCAAGCGAAACCTTCGCCAAAGCGACATATGCCCTGGCGCGCCCTAACGCTGGCACCCTCACGCACGGCAAGCGAAACCTTCGCCAAAGCGACATATGCCCTGGCGCGCCCTAACGCATGGCACCCTCACGCACAGCAAGCGAAACCCCCGCCGCAGCGACATCACCATGGCGACATTCATCTTCGCGAAAGCCCAATATTACCAGGACGGCGATCGCCAAACCTACACAAGACGTGTTAAAGGGACACCGTGCCGATGGGGTCGAATCGGGCGTGGTTTTCCCGTCCACCCGAACACCCATGGCAGGGTATGGCCGCCGATACCGGACTTAAAACCGGCTGGTTAAAGGATAAGCGTCTCGCGCCCGGCATTCCCATCGTAGTTCAGCAGCTCAACCAGCGCCGCCAGGTAACGATCGGTGGCGGCGTCGGCCGACACGGCGGGAAGCTCGGCGGTAATACAGGACAGACCACGATCTGAGCACCAACTCCCGAACGAACCCGGCGTCTCGTAGCCCACGCTTGTCACCAAGGGCAGCGCCAGCCGCGCCGCCAGCCAGGCGCCCAAAGGCGATGGCACGGCCTCTTCCACGCAGGCCAGCGGCTCATGAAAAGACGCCACCCAGGCGGGGGCGAGTCGCGCCACCAATCGGCATAACGCCGCCGTTTCCGGCTCCGAGCCCGGTCCGGCGCCGGTGGACAGCAAGACATCCCGCTCCGCCGCGCTGCTGGTCCAACGGTACACCGTCTCCTCCGGCCGCCAGTTGGCGGCGGGAAAATTGCGGTTCAGGTCCACGCCGTTAGCATTAGCCCGCAATCCCAATTGGCAGCCGTCCGGATTTACCGCCAGGATCACATGATGACGCGCAGGATGGCCAAGCGTGCGCAGCGCGCACGACAGCGCCACCACGCTTGCGGTTTCGTCGCCATGGGTACCGGCGATAATCAACCCGGTATCCGGGGCCGGGGCGGCGGCCGGGAAAAAAAGCAACGGCGCGCCCAGCACCGACCGGCCGTAGGGCTCGCCCAGGGAAGGCAGCTTTCCCCGCCGCGCGCGTGGTTGAAATAACTCCATACTGTTTCCTGACCGAAAATAATACGTTACATTGATTCATCTACTTTAGCGCAAAACGTCCGGCGTTATTATCCCTGGCAGGAAAAACACCGGGAAAGCGCCGGGCCGCTCTGCACCGGTTACGATAACAAGGATAATGCCATGCCGCGTTTCAACCCTACCTTATGTGCGTCGTTTATTATCGCCCTGAGCGGCAATCTCTGGGCCGCCACGGTACCCGAAGGCACGCAGCTGGCCGAACAGCAGCACATCGTGCGCCATATCAAAGATGAACCGGCTTCCCTCGATCCGATCAAAGTGGTCGGCCTGCCCGAAGCCCAAGTGGTGCGTGATCTGTTTGAAGGACTGGTCAATGAGGACGCCAAGGGCAATCTTATCCCGGGGGTGGCGACCCGCTGGCAAACCAACGATAACCGCACCTTTATTTTCCACCTGCGCCACGACGCGCGCTGGTCAAACGGTGACCCTGTCACGGCAAATGATTTTGTCTACAGCTGGCGGCGTCTCGCCGACCCGAAAAACCTGTCCTCCTTCGCCTGGTTCGCCGAACTGGCCGGCCTGGAAAACGCAGCAGACATCACCGCCGGGAAACTTCCCGCAGAACGGCTTGGGGTCAGCGCGCCGGATGATTACACCCTGAAGGTGCAACTCAGCAAACCGGTGCCGTATTTTGCCAGCCTGACTGCCAATTTCAGCCTGTTCCCGGTGCATCGCGCCACGGTGGAAAAATACGGCAACGACTGGACCAAGGTCGGCAACCTGGTGGGCAACGGCGCCTTCGCCCTGCACGAGAGGGTCGTAAATGAAAAAATCGTCCTCACGCCCAATGAACATTACTGGGATCATCAGCATACGGTATTAACCCAGGTAACCTTTATTCCGCTCAATCAGGAATCGTCCGCCCTGAATCGCTACCTGGCCAACGATATTGATATCACCGAATCCTTCCCCAAAAACCGCTACCAGCAGTTGCTAAAGGATATTCCCGGCCAGGTTTATACCCCGGACCAGTTGGGCACCTACTATTACGCGTTCAACACCCGGCGCGCGCCCACCGACGATGTGCGGGTGCGCAAGGCGCTGTCCTATGCCATTGATCGTAAAATTATCGCCGAAAAAGTGGTCGGCACCGGCGAAAAACCCGCCTGGCATTTTACCCCGGATGTCACCGCGGGTTTCACGCCGCAGCAGAATTTCCTGCAGCGGCATTCCCAGGAAGAGCTGGACGCCGAGGCAAAAGTGCTGATGAAAGCGGCAGGCTACGGCCCGGAGAAACCGCTGACCCTGAGCCTGCTGTATAACACGTCGGAAAGTCACGAAAAAATCGCTATCGCCGTGGCCTCGATGTGGAAGAAAAAGCTGGGGGTAAACGTCAAGCTGGAGAACCAGGAATGGAAAACCTATATCGACAGCCGCAATACCGGTAACTTTGACGTGGTGCGCGCTTCCTGGGTAGGGGATTACAACGAGCCTTCCACCTTCCTGTCATTATTGACCGCCACCCATAGCGGCAATATCGCCAAGTTTAATGATCCCGCCTATGATCGCCTGCTCGCCGAGGCCAGCCGGCAAACCAATCCGCAGCGCCTCAGCGCGGATTACAATAAAGCGGAAGATATGATAGCCGAGCAAGCGCCGATTGCGCCCATTTACCAATATACCAACGGCCGTTTGATCAAACCCTGGGTGCAGGGATATCCGATAACCAATCCGGAAGATGTGGCTTATAGCCAGACGATGTATATCCTCAGGCACTAAGTCCGCGCCGTTGCTTTATCACTGTCCGCCGCTTGGCGCATAGCCCTGTTAACCCGCTGAAGTTCTGCGGGTTATTGCTCTTCGTCGCGCTTTATTATTTTGCTGGACGGCATCTGCCGTCGCCGTCAACGCCTTTCTGGGGCAAATACGCGAGCGGCGTTTCTGACGGGTTTTGCGGACTCCGCTTGTCGCGCATGGCCTGGAAATTCCGCGGTCTATTCCTCCGGCTTGTCCGGGTGGGGTTATTAATTGCAAATTACATTAATTAGTTTAATACTTAACTGAAATTCCCTGCCTCCTGCGCATAACAGTACGCCGTCGCAGCTGATGTAAAACCCGTAAAATCAAGGAATAGATGGATTATTCGCCGAATGGTGCCTTACGCCTGCTGCATAAGGTCGTCAACCATGCTTCGCTGCTGATCCACGCCGCTATTTTTATTGTGGTGGTGGCCTGCGCCATTATTTTCCTTGATACCTGGCAAATCTGGAATGCGCATGGGCGCGATCTGCTGAATGCCGAACAAGATTCCGCCAATCTGTCGCGCGCCCTTTCCCAGCATGCGGAAGACACCTTTTTGCAGGTGGATATTACGCTGCAGGATTTGATGGAACGCCTGGACACGGACGGCCTGTCGCAGGCGCGCCTGCCGCGCCTGCAAAAAGTCATGAGTGAGCAGATTAAACTCCTGCCTCAGCTGCACGGCGGGTTTATTTATGACGCCCAGGGGCACTGGCTGGTGACGGCTTCGGGTATTATTCCGCCTCATGCCAATAATGCGGATCGCGAATATTTCAAATATCACCAAGCTCATAATGACAATAGCTTATATATAGGCAAGGTGATCCGCAGCCGGTCCACCGGGGATCTGGTCATTCCGGTGTCGCACCGGATAAATAACCAGGACGGCAGCTTCGGCGGCGTGGCGCTGGCGACGGTCTATGTCAGCTATTTCCAGGAGTATTACAATCATTTCGCCATCGACAATGACACCGCCCTGGTATTAATGCTGGCCGATGGCACCATTTTATATCGCCGGCCCTATGAGGAAAGCGCCATCGGCCGGAGCATGGCCAAAAGCCCGTTGTTTACCGATGTGCTGCCGCGGGCCAAATCCGGCAATGCGACGCTTATTTCTTATTACGATAAGGTGGAACGCATTTTCGGCTATTCCAAGCTGGATCAGTATCCGCTGGTCATCGCGGCGGGTTTGTCTAAAAATGAAGTTTTGCGCGGCTGGCGTACCGACAGTATTATTTTTGCGGCGGGCGGGGCGGGGATCCTGATCATTTTAACCCTGCTGGCATGGGCGCTGCTGCGGCAAATTACCTTCAGCCTGCGCTCGGAAAAAGACTTGCTTATCGCCCGGGACTTATTGACGGAATTAAATCAAAAGCTGGCTGTCCAGGCCCTGCATGACGGTCTTACCGGCCTGGCCAATAGGCGCCAGTTTGATATCGTGCTGCAAAATGAGATGCAGCGCGCCTGTCGCGACCTGACGCCGTTGGGGCTGATCCTGCTCGATATCGACTTATTTAAAAAATATAACGATATCTACGGCCACGTCTCGGGGGATGAATGTTTGCAGCGGGTAGGACAAACGCTGCTGGCGCTGCCGCGCCGGGTGAACGATCTGGTGGCGCGTTACGGCGGGGAAGAGTTCGCCGTTATTCTGCCCGGCACGGATCTCGCCGGCGCGCGTACGTTTGCCGAGACGGTGGTCAGGGCGGTGCATGAATTGCAAATCCCCCATGACGCCAGCCCCTTTGGCGTGGTGACAATCAGCGCCGGTGCCCACGCCGCCATGCCGGTGAGACCGGAAGATACGCCCGCCGCATTTATCCGCAGCGCCGATGCCGCGCTGTACGCGGCCAAAAGCCGGGGCAAAAACCGCGTTTGCGACGTCAATCCGCGCGCATAGCGGGGGTGCCGGCATCACGTGCCGTAACCTCGATGTTTTATAATTCTTTATATCTTCCCGTTTGGCGCTAGACTTGACATCAAGCCGTGCCGAATCGTGCCGAATAAGGAAAAAAAGTTGGAAGTACTCGATCGTGAAGCCTTGCATATCAACGGCGTAGTCTACGCCGGACAATTAGACGGCCAGGGCGGCATTACGCCTATCGAGGCCTCGGACATTGCGCATTGCCTCCATCCCTGCTGGCTGCACCTGGATACGGAACACCAGGCCAGCATGGAATGGCTGGCCACGTCGCCGCTGATACCCGATCCGGTGCGCGAATCGCTGGCCGGCAACAGCACGCGGCCGCGGGTTAACCGCATACCCGAAGGCGCGCTGATAATTTTGCGCAGCATTAACTTCAATACCGAGGAATACCCGGAAGAGCTGATTGTCCTGCGTATCTATATCACGGAAAAACTGATCGTCACCACCCGTAACCAGCCGATCCAGGCGGTGGAGGAGATGCTTGACGAATTGCAGAAAAAACAGGGGCCGGTGGACAGCGGCAACTGGCTGGTGGATATGTGCGATACCCTGACCGATCACACCAGCGAGTTTATTGAAGATATGCATGACCGTATCATCGTATTGGAAAACGATCTGCTGGACCAGCAGATCCCGCCGCGCGGCCAGCTGTCGAAACTGCGCAAGCAGCTGATTGTCCTGCGGCGCTATATGGCGCCGCAGCGCGATGTCTTCGCCCGCCTGGCCAGCGAGCATTTGCCCTGGATGGGGGATGACGACCGCAGGCGCATGCAGGATATCGCCGATCGCCTGGGGCGCGGCATCGACGATATCGACGGCGGTATTGCCCGCACGGCGGTGATTGCCGATGAAATTAACTGGATTACCGCCGAGTCGATAAACCGCCGCGGTTATACCATGTCGCTGATGGCCATGGTTTTCCTGCCGACCACCTTTCTTACCGGTTTGTTTGGCGTCAACCTGGGCGGCATCCCCGGCGGCAATATGCGTTATGGTTTCAGTATCTTCTGCCTGGCGTTAATTATCTTGGTGCTTTGTGTGGCGCTATGGTTAAAACGGCGTAAATGGTTATAGCCATATGCATAGCGTGGCGGCGATGCGCGGCAAAATTTACGTAAAAAACGCAAAAAAGCCGGCTAATATTGAGCAATATCAAAAAGCAGGGGCGCGGGATGGGGCACTATCGATCCCGCAGGTGAATGCAACGTCAAGCGATGGGCGTTGCGCTCCATATTGTCTTACTTCCTTTTTTGAATTATTGCATAGCATATTTAATTCATACGATGCCGGGTTTATTAACCTGGCATTTTTTTTTGGTTTTTCCCCGGCGGGCATATTAACCGGGCGGCAGGGCGGGGATTTGTCCTTACCCCAATTGCCCACTATCCTTAAAGTGAGTCCGCAGCAAACGCGCTGCTTTGATAAGACCCTTTAAAGAGGTGGACAGTATGCCTATGACTATGACACCCCGGGTGCGCCAGGCACCGGTTCCGTATCGAATGAGCATTCCAGGCGATCCGATACCGGAAGAACCCATCCCGACCGATCCGCCGCCGATCCCGAACCCACTGCCGGATCCGCCCCTGGAGCCGCCCTATAATCCCGACCCCAAGCCGATACAGGACCCGCCGCCGCATATGTGGTAGCCGCGCTATTTTATTTCCACGACGTCGAGGCGCGCGCCGACAGGCGGCAGGGCATCAACGTCATCCTCCGCCAGCCAGCCCGCGGGCTGCGCCGGCAGTTCCAGCGGGTCAAACGCCATATCGCCGCCGTCGATGATGTCGCCTCCGGCATGCAATTGCCTGAAATCAAACAACCTGCCGTCGGCGAGATGGGACGGCACCACGTTTTGCATCGCGCGGAACATGGTCTCCAGGCGCCCCGGGTAGTGTTTATCCCAGTCCCTGAGCATATTGCCTATCACCTGCCGCTGCAGGTTGGGCTGCGAACCGCACAGGTTGCAGGGGATAATGGGAAAGGCGCGCGCCTCGGCAAAGCGCTCGATATCCTTTTCGCGGCAATAGGCCAGCGGGCGGATGACGATATGTTTACCGTCGTCGCTCATCAATTTCGGCGGCATGCCTTTTAACTTGCCGCCGTAGAACATATTCAGGAAGAGTGTCTGCAGGATATCGTCGCGATGATGCCCCAGGGCAATTTTATTGGCGCCAAGCTCGGTGGCGGTACGGTATAAAATGCCGCGCCGCAGGCGCGAACACAGGGAGCAGGTGGTTTTACCCTCGGGGATCTTATCTTTGACGATACCGTAGGTATTTTCTTCAACGATTTTATACTCGGCGCCCAAGGCATCGAGATAGGCGGGCAGGATATCAGCGGGAAAGCCCGGCTGCTTTTGATCCAGGTTGACCGCCACCAGCGAGAAGCTGATCGGCGCGCTTTGCTGTAGATTGCGCAGGATTTCCAGCATGGTGTAGCTGTCCTTGCCGCCGGAAAGGCATACCATGATGCGATCGCCGTCTTCGATCATATTAAAATCGGCAATGGCCTGCCCGACGTTGCGGCGCAGGCGTTTTTGTAACTTGTTCAGGTTGTACTGCTCTTTTTGGTCGACCACGGTGGTTATGCCTTTGACTGTTACCGGCGCGCCGCCAAGCCCGCGGCGCCGCGATGTTAGGACTCTTGTCGGGGATTGTACGCGATTATGGCGGCGACGTTGAACACTTTCAGTTGGGGAAATCCTGCATCAGCTTTTGGTTGATGACCGCCGCCGCCTGGTTGCCGCGCTTGATGTGGGTTACCAGGATTTCGTTCGATTGGGTAAAGCGGTGGCCGACGCGGACCCGGTACGACTTGGTCAGCCAGCTGAAAAACCCGGTGTCAAACGTGGCCTCGTCAATATCGCGCCATTTGACGCCGCCGACGCCTTTTTTCCACGGCAATAGGCCGCGGAACACCCAGACGCCGTCATCATCATAATAAAATACGAAACGCCTGCGCCAGGCAAAATCGTAGATTACCTTGATAATAGCCACAAACAGGATGCCGTAGCCCACCAGGATGAAATTGGCGTCGCGCGCAGACTGCGACACGATAAGGCCGATGGCGCCCATTACCAGAAACAGCACCACGGGGCGAATATAGGCCACCCATGAGAGATAAAAAACGTCCTGCGCCGGCTGTTGCACCGCGAAGGTCACGTCGCCCTGATCCATTGCGTACCTGAATAATCGCTAAATTATGCTTAATAATAACCCCTGGGGCGGCGACTGGAAAGTCCATGCCGCCTCATGGCGTCGATATTCACCGCCTGCCGGCCCGCAGCGTTGATAACGTAACGCCGGCGGTCGGCTATTCCGCCGCGTCGGTTTTACCCGCCATGCGGGCCAGGAAGTCATATTTCGCCTTTAGGTCTTTTTCCGCCGCCTGGTAGAGGGCCGCGGCCACCTCCGGCTGCTGGGTATTCAGCCGCCGGAAGCGCTGCTCGTTAAGCAGTGTGGCGCTCAAATCGCTGCTGGGCGGGCGCGAGTCCAGCGCCAGCGGCAATTTGCCTTCGTCGCCGCGGCGGGGGTCGAACCGGTACAGCGGCCAAAAGCCGGTGGCGGTAAGCTGGCGCATCTGATCGTGGCTTAGCGCCAGATCATACCCATGCTCCTCGCACGGGCTATAGGCGATGATCAGCGACGGGCCCGGATAGGCTTCCGCTTCCTGGATGGCTTTCACCGTCTGGTTAAGCTGGGCGCCGAGTGAAATCTGCGCCACGTAGACATGGCCGTACATCATCATGCTGACGCCCAGATCCTTGCGGGTTTTGCGTTTGCCCTGTTCACCGAATTTGGTCACCGCGCCCAGCGGCGTGGCCTTCGACTGCTGGCCGCCGGTATTGGAATAACATTGGGTATCCAGCACCAGTATATTGACGTTTTCCGTCAGGCTCATAACGTGATCCAGCCCGCCGAAACCAATATCATAGGCCCAGCCGTCGCCGCCGATAAGCCAGATGGATTTATCCACCAGGTAATCGGCGTCTTGCGCCAGCTGGCGCAAGCCGGCGTCGACGCTCTGCGTTTGCAGCAGCGGGCGCAGTTCGGCGCGAAGCCGCGTTATCTGCCCGCGCCGCGTTTCCACCGCCACGCCGTCCGCCCGCAGTTCGCCGACCAGATCCGCCGGCAACCGGGGCGCGTGCTCTTCAAGCAAACGCAGCACGCGCCGGCGATGGTGATCCACCGTCAGGCGAAAGCCCAGGCCGAACTCGGCGTTATCCTCGAATAACGAATTGGCCCACGCCGGACCGCGGCCTTCCGCATTGGTGGTGTAGGGGGTGGACGGCAGGTTGCCGCCGTAAATGGAGGAACAGCCGGTGGCGTTGGCGATTAACAGCCGGTCGCCGTACAGTTGGGTCAGCAGCTTGATATAGGGGGTTTCGCCGCATCCGGAACAGGCGCCGGAGTATTCGAACAGCGGTGTAATCAGCTGTGAGGTGCGGATATCGATGCGTTCCAGCTGGGACACGGCCATCTCGGGCAGATCCAGGAAAAAGTCATAATGGATTTTTTCCTCCTCCACATGCTCCAGCCGCGAGGCCATGTTAATGGCCTTGATGGCGGGATCCTGCCGATCCTTGGCCGGGCACACCTCGACGCACAGGTTACAGCCGGTACAGTCCTCGGGCGCCACCTGCAGCACATATTTCTGGCCGCGCATATCACGGGATTTCACGTCCAGCGAAGCCAGGCCGGCGGGGGCGGCGGCCATGGCCTGCGGCGCCACGACCTTGGCGCGGATGGCGGCATGGGGACAGGCGGCGACGCAATGGTTGCACTGGGTACACAAATCCGGCTTCCAGAGCGGGATTTGTTCGGCGATATTGCGTTTCTCCCAGCGGGTGGTGCCGACCGGCCAGGTGCCGTCGGGCGGCAGCGCGGAGACCGGCAAGGCGTCCCCCAGGCCCGCCAGCATGGCGGCGGTCACGGTTTTGACAAAGTCCGGCGCGGCGTCGGAGACCACCGGCGGACGCATGGGGCTGCGATCGTTAACGTCTTCCAGCGGCACGGCGAACAGGGCTTCGCGCGTGGCGGCCAGCGCCTGCCAGTTACGCTCCACCAGTTCCTGGCCTTTGCTGCGGTAGCTGCGGGCAATGGCCGACTGCAGCTCCGCCAGCGCGCTGTCCGCAGGTAGAATCGCGGCCAGCTGGAAGAACGCCATTTGCATTACGGTATTGATGCGCGCGCCCAGTTGGCATTCGCGGGCAATCTGCGCCGCGTTGATGATATAAAACCGCGCCTGGCGCGCCTTCAGCAGCGCCTGCACTTCTTGCGGCAGGCGCGCCCAGATCTCATCGGCGCCATAGGGGGTATTCAGCAGGAAGATACCGCCGGGGCGCAGCCGCTCCACCATCTGGTATTTATCGATAAACTGCGACTGGTGGCAGCCGATAAAGTCGGCGTGGCTGATAAGGTAGGCGGAGTTAATCGGTTTTTCGCTGACCCGCAGGTGGGAAACCGTCAGGCCGCCCGCTTTTTTCGAGTCATACACAAAATAGCCCTGGGCGAACAGCGGGGTGCTGTTGCCGATAATTTTAATATTATTTTTGGTGGCGGACACCGTGCCGTCGCTGCCGAGTCCGTAGAACAGCGCCTCCAGCTTTGCCAGGCGCGGCAAATCCGCTTGCGGCAGGGGGAGGGACAGGTTGGTGACGTCGTCATAGATGCCCACGGTAAAGCGCGGCTTGGGCCGCGGCAGGGACAGCTCGTTGAAAATCGCCAGCACGCAGGCCGGATCGAACTCTTTCGACGACAGGCCGTAGCGCCCGCCTATGGTACGCGGCAGGCTATCCCGCTGTCCCTGGCTGTAGGCTTCCGCCAGCGCGGTCATCACGTCCAGGTAAAGCGGTTCGGCCAGCGCCCCCGGTTCCTTGGTGCGGTCGAGTACCGCGACGGCCTTGACGCCCGGCGGGATCTCGGCCAGCAACGCATCGGCGCGAAACGGGCGATAGAGCCGCACCTTGACGATGCCGACCTTTTCACCCCGGGCGAGCAGGGTATCAATAACTTCTTCACAGGTGCCGATGGCCGACCCCATCAGGATAATCACGCGCTCGGCCTCGGGATGGCCGTAATATTCAAAAGGACGATACTGGCGGCCGGTGGCGCCGGCGAAGGCGTCCATGGCCTGGCGCACATGGTCGTAAGCCTGGTGGTACCAGGGGTTGGTGGCTTCGCGCGACTGGAAATAGGTATCCGGATTGGCCGAAGTGCCGCGAATCACCGGGCGATCCGGCGTCAGCGCGCGGGCGCGATGGGCGTCGATGGCCTCCTGCGGCAGCAGGCTTTTCAGCGTCGCGTCCGCCAGCGGCGCGATTTTATTGATTTCATGCGAGGTGCGGAAACCGTCGAAGAAATGGATAAACGGCAGCCGGCTATTGAGACTGGCGATCTGTGATATCAGGGCGAAATCCTGCGCTTCCTGTACGCTGGCGGCGCAGAGCATCGCGCAGCCGGTCTGGCGTACCGCCATCACGTCCGAATGGTCGCCGAAAATCGACAGCGCGTGGGTGGCCACGGTACGGGCCGCCACATGCAGGACAAACGGCGTCAGCTGACCCGCCAGTTTATACAGCGTCGGGATCATCAGCAGCAAACCCTGCGACGAGGTAAAGGACGTGGATAATGCGCCGGTCTGCAGCGCGCCGTGCACCGTGGCGATGGCGCCACCTTCGGACTGCATCTCCACGACGCGGGGAACATCGCCCCAGATATTGGCGGTGCCCGCCTCGGACCAGGCGTCGGCTTGCTCCGCCATGGTGGAACTGGGCGTAATCGGATAAATGGCGATAACTTCATTAATGCGATAGGCCACCGAAGCGACTGCGTTATTCCCGTCTGTGGTGATCATGCTGTACCTTTTCTGTTCACGGTTGATAACCCATAAATCATTGGGTTACCCCTTATGGGCGCCAGTATACCAGTAGCAACCCTAGGGGATTTTTGCTTTTGTGCGATGAAGCGCGCGGATAATTGTAAAACCGGCCCCGCAAGACTCGACGTCAAGACGCTGTGCGACTAGAATGCAAGCTTCAGACTATTCCTAGTACAATTATTACGGAGCTGATTAATGACGTTTTCACGGTGGTTGATGGCAACATCCGCGCTATTATTAGTCGCCTGCAGCAGTTCCAATAATGACGAGCCCGAGCAGATGGGCCAGCAGGCTACCACCGCCAGCCTGCCGCAGCGCGTGGACGTGCCCAATACCCCCCGCTGCATGAACGCGGGCGGCACAATGACCCTGGCGCGCCAGCTTGACGGCACCACGGTGGGCATGTGCCAACTGGCCAACGGCAAGCGTTTTTAAGCATCCCGCTCCCATCCCCAGCCAGGCAATACGTTCTTGCCTGAACCCTCGGGCAACGCCGGTCCGATAGCGTTACGGGGAGCCCCCTGATGGCATAACATCGTGGTCCTGCTGGCAACTGCCGTTGACAGGGGCCAGGATCGCTACCCGTCCATCAAGGATAAAACGCTATTATGAACCCATTTCTGAATAAACTCTCCCCTCCCGCCATGCCTGATGCCGCCGGTTTATCCCCGGCGGGAGATGATGCTGCCCGGCGGCGGGCGCCTTGGCCGCGGGCCGTCAGCCACGCGCCCGCCGACATCAGCCTCGCGCCTGCCGGCATCGGCCGGCAGCGCAAGCGCGACGCCGCTGTCGCCGGGCAAGACGCCGGCGCTGTCGTGCCGGTAAAAATCAGGTGCTGCGAACCGGGCGCCGCCTTGGCTGCCGGGAGCTCATGGTCTGCCAGCCATTTTCTTGCCGCATGCGGCGCGTTTGGCGAAAGTATCGAGGCGCTATGCCGGGATGTGCAGGCCCTGCTACAGGATATCAATGCCGGCGCGAGGGAGGATGGGGGCGCGACACAGATCAACTGCCCGAGGCAGTTCGACCGTCTGATGGACGTAATGGACCGATATGTGCAATGGCTGCGGGAACTGAATAATGACGCTTATCCGCTGGAGGCAATAAGAGCCGAGGTACAGGAGAATTTGACCCGGCTGGGTCCTTATATCGATAAAATGAGCCTGCTAATCGAGAGAATGGGCTTAATCACTGACGCCAGGTAACCCCCAGCCGCGTTTAGGCCGGCCCCGCGTATCATCAGGCGGGGCCGGCCGGGTATCAGGCGGTAACCAGATTCGGGCAGTGCTCGCCCTGGCTTAGCTGGCGCAGGTTTTCCAGCGTAACCTCGCCGATGCTGGTCAGCGCTTCTTCGGTCAGGAACGCCTGGTGGCCGGTGAACAGCACGTTGTGACAGGCGGAGAGGCGGCGGAACACATCATCCTGGATTACGTCGTTGGAGTTATCCTCAAAAAACAGATCGCGCTCATTTTCATAAACGTCCATGCCCAACGCGCCGATTTTCTGCAGCTTCAGCGCTTCTATGGCCGCCTGCGAATCGATCAGGCCGCCGCGGCTGGTGTTGATAATCATCACGCCGTCCTTCATTTGCGCGAAGGCTTCCCGGTCAAGCAGATGGTGGTTTTCCGGCGTCAGCGGGCAGTGCAGGGTGATCACATCCGATTGCGCGAACAGGGTCTTTAAATCCACATATTCGGCGCCCAGCGCCAGGGCCTGGGCGCTGGGGTAGGGATCAAACGCCAGCAGGCGCATGCCGAAGCCTTTCAGGATGCGCATGGTGGCGACACCGATTTTACCGGTGCCGATCACCCCGGCGGTGCGGTTGTGCATATTAAAGCCGATTAAGCCCTCAAGGGAAAAATTGGCGTCGCGGGTGCGCTGGTAGGCGCGGTGAATGCGCCGGTTCAGGCACATCATCAGGCCGATGGCATGTTCCGCCACCGCTTCGGGCGAATAGGCGGGTACCCGCACCACCTGAATGCCAAGCTCTTTGGCCGCCGCCAGATCGACATTGTCGAAGCCGGCGCAGCGCAGCGCCAGCAGCTTTACGCCCATTTCGGCCAAGGCCTCCAGTACGTCGCGCCCGCCGTCGTCATTGACAAAAATACACACCGCATCGCAGCCTTCAGCGGTCTTGGCCGTACGCGGCGTCAATTGAAATTCGAAAAATTCTATTTCAAAGCCAACATGTTCATTTACCTGTGACAAAAATTTATGATCGTAATTTTTAGTGCTGTAGACGGCTAGTTTCATCAGTCCTACTCCATAAGATCGGCCGGCAGGTGGCGCGGTATCATTCAATGTATCCTTCTCAGACGGATAAAAGTACGCGTTTGTGCCGTATCACCTAAAATGTTGCGTGGAATATAATTATGGTATCTTGCAGGCTTAGGGACAATAAGGAATGTCATGACCGACGCATCAGGCGCATACAGGCGCACAGGCCTTTTTCTAAGCCGTTCCGGAGCGGTTGCCCTGTTGCTGCTGGCGCTTCTTGGGCTGTCGGTGGCAGTGGGGTGGTTTTTTTTACCGCTCTGGCTGCCGGTGGCGGCGCGGTTGGTGCTGCCCGCCGATGTCGATATTACCCTGACCGGCCGGCCGCGCTGGCATCAGGGGACGGTGATTTTGCCCGGCTTTGCGTTAAACCGTCCGTCCTGCGTCTGGATAACCGGCCAGAATATCAGCGCCCGGCGCCAGGACGGCGCATGGCGCATCCTCGCCGGCCAGGTAACGGTGGACAGCACCTGTAATGCGCCCCGCGCGCGTGAAGAAAGCGGCGAGCCGCTGACCTGGGCGGCCGTCGAGCAGGTTCTGCCGCGCTTTACGCTCGGCATCGGCCGCCTGACGGTGGCGCCCTGGCAGGCCTATGCCGGCGGACTGGAACTGGAGCATCTTGCCGCCGGCACCCGGGCATATTACCACAATGAACATCTGCGCCTGGCCTTGTCGTTGCGCGATCGTCAACTGTCGATAAGCGACTTGACGTTTACCGGCGCGCAGCCGCAGCCCCCGCGGGCCTTACCGGCGCTGCCGGTCTTCAACGCGCCCTTCGGCTTACAGAACCCCGCGCCGGCGTCGTTAGCCGCGCCGCCCCAGCCGGCACCGCTATTTCCCGCGCGACCGGCGGTATTATCCGGGGCGCTGCGCATCGGGTTAACCGGGGATATGACGTTGTCGCCCCAGGTGATGATGCCGCCGGAACAGGGCGAACTGACCGCCGGCCTGGTTTTGCCCGACGGCAGGCCGGTGAACGCCGATATCAGCTGGCGGCAGCGGCAGGGGGCGTTATTGGTGACCGACGGTCAAACCGATATCAGGCTGGCGCGCTTGCCCTGGCGCATCGCCGGCGATGACCTACAGATTACCGACGGCGAGTGGCGCTGGCCCTATGCCACCCAGCCCCTATCGGGCAATATCGCCCTGACCCTGGCGCATTGGCTGGACGGTCCCGACGCGCTGGGATTAACGGCGCGCATGAATATGCTGACCCAGGGCCTGCGCGGCAGGGCCAATGCCGTATTGACCGTCGGCCCCGGCCCGCTGCGCCTGAGTGACAATGCGCTGGATTTCCGTTTTACCGGCACGGCTAACCAGGGGGGGCTCTCGTTAAGCGCGTCGATTCCCGGCCAGTTGCGTGGATTGCTGACCGATCCGACCCTGGCGCTGCTGCCCGGGGCGTTATTGCGCGTCACCGGACTGATTTCCGAGGCGCTGAGCATTAACAGCGCGCGTCTGCCCCTGGCCGGCGTGCAGGTGTCATCCCGGGGCCTCAGCGGGCGATTGCAGGCCATCTTACAGGCTAACGTGCCGGATTACGGGCACTTCACCCTGCATATGGACGGCCGCGCGCTGGATTTCCTGCCCGATAAGGGCGAGTGGCGCTGGCGTTATTGGGGCGGGGGCAACCTGACGCCGTTCGAGGCGCGGTGGGATATCGCGGGACGCGGATCCTGGCTGGCGGACCAGATTGAACTGACGGAGTTGTCCAGCGGCCTCGATCAAATCCACTACGGTCTGGTCAGCGTTGCCGTCCCGCGCCTGGCGCTTACGGCGCCGCTGCGCTGGCGCCGTGGGGAGCATAATCCGGCCTTCAGCGGCGCGCTGCGGGTCAATGCCCGCCGGATCGATATTGCCCGCGGCGGCTATTTGCCCCGGCCGGTGATGACGCTGCGTTTCACCGGCACCACGCCGCAGGATTTTCTGTGGCAAGGCCAGCTTCAGGCCGGCGTTACCGGGCCGGTGCGCCTGAACGGCCGCTGGGACGGCAACCGACTGCGCGGGCAGGCCTGGTGGCCGAAACAGCCGCTGAAGGTCTTTCAGACCTTACTGGCGCCGGATTTGCGCATTACCCTGCGCGACGGGCAATTCAACGCGCAAAGCGCGTTTTCCGCCGCTATCGGCCAAGGCTTCCTGGCCGGCGGACATGCCACCGTCGGCCAGGGAGAGGTGTGGGTGGGCGAAAATCATCTGTCGGGCGTTGCGCTCGGGCTTTCTTATCGTTTGCAGGACCAGCGCTGGCAACTGGGCGTAAAACAGCCGGTCAGCCTGCGTGTCGCGACGATTATCACCCCGGTGACGCTGAATAACCTGGCGATAGGACTACAGGGGTATTACCCTTATGATGAACGTCGTCCGCTGACGCTCACCGGCGTGGATGTGGACGCGCTGGGCGGCAAGATCCACCTTACGCCGCTAAGCCTGCCTCAGCGCGACGCCGCGGTGCTCAGCGTCAAATCCATTGAGATGAGCGAACTGATTACCGCGCTTAAACCTAAACAGTTTGCCCTCTCCGGCCGTGTCAGCGGCGAGCTGCCGCTGCATTTTAGCGATCGGGCGGGGTATATCCGCGGCGGCTGGGTCGCCGGCGACAACCGGATGGCTTTGCGACTGGATAAACAATTCGCCGACGCCATCGGCAGCCGCAACCTGGCCACAGGCGCGGCCATCAACTGGCTGCGTTATATGGAAATCAGCCGTCTGCGGGCGGATGTCAACGTGAACCGCGACGGCGAGCTGGATTTACTGGCGCATTTTATCGGCACCAATCCGCAAATCAATGCCCAGCGCGAGGTCAGGTTGAATTACCATCATCAGGAAAATATTTTCATGCTGTGGCGCAGCCTGCGCTTTGGCACCAACGTGGAGCAGGCCCTGGAAAAACAGGCCGGCACCGTCCCCGCCGGGGCAGCAAGGAGAGAGAGATGAACACAGGATATAAGCTGGCCGGCCTGCTGTTGACGCTGGGCGCCGCCGCCTGCGTGCCGCGCATTGAGCTGGCGATGCCCAGCGAACCGATTACCATTAACATGAACGTGAAAATCGAACACGACATTACCATCAAGGCGGACAAACAGAGCGTGGCGCTGCTGCAGCCGACGCTGTGCCAGGACACGCAGACGCAGCCTTGCGTGCCGGCCAAATAAAAAAGCGCATCCGGGATGCGCTTTTGCACTCTGTAAGCGTGCAGCGTCACTGATGGCCAGGGCGCCGCGCGCGGATTGTATTCCAGGGACGTCGGGATGCAGGGTGTCTTGAAGACCTTACCCATCATGGCCGCCGTCACGGCATCAGGCGGCGATAAACTGGCTGATGGCGGCTTTAGCGTCTTCCTGGGCTTTGCCCGCCACTTCCGGACCGTAGGCCACGCCTTCGGCAAACACGAATTCCACGTCGGTGATGCCGAGGAAGCCCAGCATCAGGCGCAGATAGGACGTCACCAGATCGCTGGGGGTGTCTTTATGGATACCGCCGCGGGTGGTCAGCACCACCGCTTTTTTGTTTTTTACCAGGCCTTCAGGGCCTTGTTCGCTGTAGCGAAAGGTCACGCCGGCGCGCGCAATCAGGTCAATATAATTCTTTAACTGGGTAGGGATGTTGAAGTTGTACATCGGCGCGGCAATGACGATCACGTCGTTGGCCTGCAGCTCATTGATCAATTCATCGGATAAATCCAACGCTTCCTGCTGGCGGGGCGTCAGGGTCGCGTCGGCCGGGCGCAGGGCGCCGACCAGCTCGCCGTCCAGCACCGGTACCGGCTGCGCGGCCAGGTCGCGTACCGTAATCTCGTCGCCGCTGTGGTTTTTTTGCCATTGTTCGATAAAGAAGTCGGCCAGCTGGTTGGACTGGGAAAACGTGGCAAGAATACTCGATTTAAGAATTAATACTTTGCTCATCAGATGTTCCTTATAATTCAATAGGTCATTAACCCTTAGGCGTTGAGAAACACTCTATTGATTATCCTCCCGCAGTGATAGCGCAATATTTCGAGCTGTTTGTTCGAATTTCCTGAACGATGGGAAAGGCGGCTAAAGCCGGCGCCGGGGATATGGTAAACTAACGGCATAAGCACATTCTATTCGGGCCGGAACAGCGCCTGTATCCGGTCGCAGTATAAGGAAAGGTATCGTGAAGTCATCGCTGGCGGCACTGTCCGCTTCGCTGGAGTCGGTTATGCTCCGCGATAAAACAGTTTTACGTCGCCGTCTGCAGGGGGCGCAAAAAGTCACCCGGCCCGAGGCGCAGACCGCTATCGCCGAGCAAATCGCCGCCGATATCCAGGCGTCCGCGCAGCGCGCGGCAAACCGCCTGGCCGCCCGCCCGGCCATAACCTATCCGGAAAATCTGCCGGTCAGCCAGAAACGCCAGGATATTCTCCAGGCCATCCGCGATAACCAGGTGGTGATTGTCGCCGGTGAAACCGGCTCCGGCAAGACCACCCAGATCCCCAAGATCTGCCTGGAGCTGGGGCGCGGCATCACCGGTCTCATCGGCCATACCCAGCCCCGGCGCCTGGCGGCGCGCAGCGTGGCCGATCGCATCGCCCAGGAGCTGGCGGTGCCGTTGGGCGGGGCGGTGGGGTATAAGGTGCGTTTTAACGATCAGATAAGCGACAACACGCTGGTCAAGCTGATGACCGACGGTATCCTGCTGGCGGAAATACAGCAGGATCGGCAACTGCTGCAGTACGACACCCTGATTATCGACGAAGCGCATGAACGCAGCCTGAATATCGATTTTATCCTCGGGTATCTGCATCAGCTATTGCCGAAACGTCCGGACTTAAAGGTGATTATCACATCCGCGACCATCGACCCGCAGCGCTTTTCGCGCCATTTTAACAACGCGCCGATTATCGAGGTTTCCGGACGCACTTATCCGGTGGAGGTGCGCTACCGTCCGGTGGTGGAGAGCGAGGAGGACGGCGACCGTGATGTGTCCCAGGCCATTTTCGACGCGGTGGATGAACTCAGCCACGAGGCGCCGGGGGATATTCTGATCTTTATGAGCGGCGAGCGTGAAATCCGCGATACCGCCGATGGCCTGAGCAAGCTCAACCTGCCCCATACCGAGGTGCTGCCGCTGTACGCCCGCCTGTCCAATAGCGAACAGAACCGGGTATTCCAGTCCCACAGCGGCCGGCGTATCGTGCTGGCGACCAATGTGGCGGAAACCTCGTTGACCGTGCCCGGCATTAAATATGTTATCGACCCCGGCACCGCGCGCATCAGCCGCTACAGTTTCCGCACCAAGGTGCAACGGCTGCCCATCGAGGCGGTGTCGCAGGCCTCCGCCAACCAGCGCAAAGGGCGCTGCGGCCGCATATCCGACGGTATCTGCATCCGGTTGTATTCAGAACAGGATTTTCTCTCCCGGCCGGAATTTACCGATCCTGAAATCCTGCGCACCCATCTGGCCTCGGTCATCCTGCAGATGACCGCGCTCGGCCTTGGCGATATCGCCGCCTTCCCGTTTGTGGAAGCGCCGGACAAGCGGCAAATCCAGGACGGCGTGCGGTTATTGGAGGAGCTGGGGGCGCTGGAGGCAGAATCCGCGCGCGGCTACCGGCTTAGCCCGCTGGGCCGCCAGCTGGCGCAGCTGCCGCTCGACCCCAGGCTGGCCAGGATGGTGCTTGAAGCGCGTAATAATGCCTGCGTGCGCGAGGTGATGGTGATCGCCGCCGCGTTGTCCATCCAGGATCCGCGCGAGCGGCCGATGGATAAAAAACAGGCCGCCGACGAAAAACACCGCCGTTTCGCCGATAAAGAATCGGATTTTATCGCCTTCGTCAAATTGTGGGATTATGTGCAGGAACAGCAGAAGACGCTGTCCTCCAGCCAGTTTCGCCGTCAGTGCCGGGTCGATTTCCTCAGCTACCTGCGGGTACGCGAATGGCAGGATGTCTATACCCAGCTGCGACAGACGGTAAAAACCCTCGGGCTGCCGGTCAATACCCAGCCCGCGGATTATCGCGGCCTGCACTGCGCCCTGTTGTCGGGCCTGCTGTCCCATATCGGGCAAAAGGACGCTGAAAAACAAGAATACACCGGCGCGCGCAACGCCCGTTTTGCCATTTACCCCGGTTCGGGGCTGTTTAAAAAACCGCCTAAATGGACCATGGTGGCCGAACTGGTGGAGACCACCCGGCTGTGGGGGCGCATTGCCGCGCGCATCGATCCGGAATGGATAGAGCCGCTGGCCCCGCATCTGGTTAAAAGCAGCTACAGCGAGCCGCATTGGGAAAAGGCGGCCGGATCGGTGATGGCGGTGGAGAAAGTCACCTTGCTGGGGCTGCCCATCGTGGCCGGCCGCAAGGTCAATTACAGCGCTATCGATCCGGCGCTGTGCCGTGAACTGTTTATTCGTTTCGCGCTGGTGGCCGGCGAGTGGCAGACCCGGCACGCGTTTTTCCATGCCAACCGCAAGCTGTTGACGGAGGTGGAGGAGCTGGAGCATAAATCACGCCGCCGCGATATCCTGGTGGATGACGAGACGCTGTTTGCCTTTTACGATCGGCGCATCGGCGCGGAGGTGGTCTCGGCGCGGCATTTTGACAGCTGGTGGCGAGACGCGGCCAAACAGGACCCTGATCTGCTTAACTTTGAAAAAAGCATGCTGATCAATCCGGGCGCGGATGCGATAAGCGCCCTGGATTACCCCAACGTTTGGCACCAGGGCAATCTGAAATTAAAACTCAGCTATCAGTTCGAACCCGGCGCGGACGCGGACGGCGTCACTGTGCATATCCCGCTGCCGGTACTTAACCAGGTCACCGCCGCCGGTTTTGACTGGCAGATCCCGGGCGTGCGGCGGGAGCTTATCATTGCGCTGATTAAATCGCTGCCTAAGCCGTTACGGCGTAACTTTGTGCCGGCGCCCAATTACGCCGAAGCCTTTCTCGGCAGGGCCACGCCCGCCGACGGGCCGCTGCTCGATACGCTGGAGCGCGAGCTCAAGCGCATGACCGGGGTGGGCATCTATCGCGACGCCTGGCAGTGGGATCAGGTGCCGGATCATCTGAAAATCTCGTTCCGGGTGGTGGATGATAAACATAAGACGCTGGCAGAAAGCCGGGATCTCGACGCGCTGAAGCTGCAGCTAAAAGACAATGTGCAGCAAACCCTTTCCGCCGTGGCCGACGACGGCCTGGAGCAGCGTGATTTACATCTGTGGAGCTTTGGCGATTTACCCGAGCGCTATGAGCAAAAAAGAGGCGGCTATTCGCTCAAGGCTTATCCGGCGCTGGTGGATGAAAAAGACAGCGTGGCTATCCGCCTGTTTGAAACCGAGCACGATCAGCGCCGGGCGATGTGGCAGGGCATCCGGCGCCTGTTGCTGATCAATATCCCCTCGCCGATAAAATACCTGCATGAAAAATTGCCTAACAAAGCCAAGCTGGGGCTGTATTTCAATCCATTCGGCAAGGTGATGGAGCTGATTGACGACTGCATTACCTGCGGCGTCGACAAGCTTATCGAGCAGCGCGGCGGCCTGGTCTGGCGCGAGGAGCAGTTTGCCGAACTGCAGGAATACGTGCGCGCCAACCTGAACCCGACGGTGGTGGAGATTGCCGGGCAGGTGGAGCAAATCCTGACGGCGGTGTTCGCCATCAATAAACGCCTGAAAGGACGGGTGGATATCAGTCTGGCCCTGGCGCTGTCGGACATCAAGGCGCAGCTGGGCGGCCTGGTTTATCGCGGTTTCGTCACCGGCAACGGCTGGCGACGGCTGCCCGATACGCTGCGTTATCTGCAGGCCCTGGAACGCCGCCTGGAAAAACTGCCCAACGATGTGCATCGCGATCGCGCCCAGATGTTGAAAGTCGAGCAGGTGCAGCAAGCCTGGCGTCAGTGGCTGGACAAGCTGCCGCCGCTGCGGCGCGAAGATGAGGATGTCAGGGAAATCCGCTGGATGATTGAGGAACTGCGGGTCAGCTATTTTGCCCAGCAGCTCGGCACGCCTTATCCCGTCTCGGAAAAACGCATCTTGCAGGCGATGGAACAGATAGCGGGTTAATCGGGAAATGTAACGGGCTACGCTGAAAATCCTTCACTTCGCCAAGGTTTTCCCCGGTTTGTCGGCCAATGCCGACAGGCCATCCTGAATGGCGGTCACCGCCAGCGCGCGGTTATCCGCCCGATAACGGTCCTTGCCCAGCGGGGCGGAACTCTGGATTGCGATTAAACGCCAGCCGGTAAGGGTATACAGCATCAACGGCGAACCGCTGTCGCCCGGCAGGGTGTTGCAGCGATGGGATAACACCTCCGACTGCGCCCAGCCGGTCACCAGGCAATCCTGATGACGATAGAGCGTATCCAGGTGATCCTCGGGATATCCGGCCTGGGTGACCTGGTGATTGGCCTGCTTTAGCTGCAGGGTCAGTTCCTGATGGTCGCCCTGCCACAGCGGCAGTGGTTTGATTTTTTTAAATGTTTTGGTCAGGCGGATAAGGGCGAAATCCAATGCGGCCGCATCGGGCGGCACGATCCAGCCGTCGCCGGAGGGTTTCAGGCGTTGACCCAGCTGTTTATCGACCAATGTATCAATGGCGCTGGTCTGATAACGCCAGAGCTGGTTTTCCGCCACGAAACGCAACATCACCGCTTTATCAATAACGCCGCCCGCGGTCAGCACGCAATGACCGGCTGTCAGCGCCAGGTGCGGCGAAATCAGAGTGGCGGTGCAGAGATTGCCGCTGGCGGTTTCCACCTGTCCGATGGCCTGCCACGGCCATTCATCCGGCTGGGTGATGGCCTGGCGGTGGTCATGGCCGAAAAACAGCGCCTTCTGTTCTTTACTCAGTCCGGCCGATGCGGCGTTAAAGGTAGCGAGAGGCAACAAACACCACAGCAACAGCGGAACAATACGCATATACAAGCTTGCCTTATGATAAGTGCTGATATCATCCATGAAAAAATATTATCTCAATATAGCTTATAAATAGGGGAATACAGAGAAAAATCGTTGTGTTTCAGCACGCTAAAACAGATCGCCGTTAAGGCGGAAAATACGCAGGCGCTGGGCAAGGGAAGGGACTTAAATAAAAAAGAAGGTGCTGACAACGGCGCAAATAATCAGGCAACCCAGGATGATTTCATACCTATATCGGCGCAGCATAGACGAAGCCTTAAGAAACCGACACCCGGCGAACCGGGTGTCGGTGAGTCAATAATAATGCGCTAAAATGACTATTTCATCAGCTCTGACAGCCATGATATTCCGACTCCGGCCTGAACGGCGTTAAACCAGGTTCAGGCGCGGCGCATCTTATGATGCAGGGGTCGTGGTGGCAGCGGCAGCGGCCGGAGCGGCTTTCTTATGCTGCACTTTTTTCACGTGTTTTTTAGCGGCCTGGGCAGTCTGCGCCGGAGCGGCTTTCTTCACTTTCTTCACGTGTTTTTTAGCGGCCTGGGCAGTTTGCGCAGGGGCTGCTTTTTTCACTTTCTTCACGTGTTTCTTGTGAGTAGTCGTGGTGGTTTTAGCCGGTGCAGCGGTAGTCGTGGTGGTGGTCGTCGCGGCAGGAGCGGTAGTCGTAGTGGTATCGGCGGCAAACGCAGCGGTGGACAATCCCATGGCGGCAGCAATAACCAGTGCAAGTACTTTCTTCATTGTCAAATCCTCAGAATTGCGGTTTCTATTTACAACCCCGATTCGGGGCCGGTGAAGACACAATAAGGATTTAAAGCCGCGTTGTCCGTGAGTGTTTGGTTTCGGCGTGTAACCGAATGTACAGGCGGAGAAACAAAGAGGTACCACCCTCGCCGCTGTATTTTAGTTACAACATACAATTCCGTATATCCATCCACCACCTCGACCACGGATATCTTCTGACATCCCGCGGCCACGCAGGTTACAGCAGGCTTTTCAGCGCCAGCGGGTCGCGCGCGCCCTGGTTAACCGGCCAGCGGTATAAAAAGCTGGCCCCGCCGAGCGGGCTCTCGTTCACCGCCACCTGGCCTTCATGCGCCAGGGCGATGGAGCGTACGATCGCCAGACCCAGCCCGCAGCCGCCGGTGCTGCGGTCGCGGCTGGGGTCGAGACGGACGAAAGGCTCGAACACGCGCAGGCGCTCATCCTGGGGAATGCCCGGCCCGTCGTCGTCAACCTGCAGGAAGCCGTAACCTCGCTCGATGCCGAGCCGGACCATAACGGCTTCCCGGCTGTAGCGCAGCGCATTATTCACCAGATTATCCAGCACCCGTTCCATTAGCCGCGCATCGACCTGGCCGAAATCGCCGGAGGCGGTGATTTCCTGGCCGATAATACGTTCCGGATGCAATAACCTGATGTCCTTGAGTTTTTCCGTAAGCCAGGCGGGCAGGTTCATGGGCGCCAGGTTAAGCGTGACCTGGGGCCGGTCGAGCCGGGCGAAGGTTAACAGCTCATCGATCAAGCCTTCCAGCTGGCTGACATCATGATTCAGCCGTTCCTGCTCCGCGGTGGACAGTCCTTCGCTCATGGCCAATCGATAGCGTAGCCGCACCAGCGGGGTGCGCAACTCGTGGGCGATATTATCGATAAGCTGTTTTTTACTGGCGATCAGGGTATTAACATTATCCGCCATCTGGTTGAAAGCTACGCCGAGACGCAGCAGGCTTGATGCGCTGTCGAAATGGATGCGTTCTTCCAGGAACCCTGCGCCCAGGCGCTGCGCCGCCGTTTCTAACCGCAGCATGTCCTGCCAGTGCGGCCGCATCCAGATAAATACCGGAAACGCCAGGGAGAGTCCGATAAAGACCAGCAGCGCCAAATCCAGTAACCGCATTTCATGAATAAAAAACAGATAGGGTATGGGGCCGACCGCCAGCACATAATTACTGCGCGGTATGCGCTGGATAAAAGTGTATTCATCGTCCAGGGCGACGATTTCGCCACGTCTAAGGCGCAGATCATCATGGGGATTCAACTGGTACTTTTTCAGCGGTTCAATATGCAATTGAAACGACAGGTTAAGATCCAGCTTATTGATGGTTTTATTCCAATCGCGCGGCGGCGTGGCGCGCAGCTCGTTGCGCAGCAGATAAATCGAGCTTTTCATCAGGTCGTCCATTGATTTCCTGCCGGCGCGTTCGGCCGTCACCTTATACACCAGCCCGACCAGTAAGGTCATGACCAGAAAACAGACGAACAGCAGCAGATAAAATTGAATGAACAGTTTCCTCATGACCCGGCGTTCTCCCACGCATTCGGTGCGAACAGGTAGCCTTTATTACGCACGGTTTTAATCCGGAACGGCTCCAGCGCGTTGTCATGAAGTTTTTTCCGCAATCGGGAAATAGCCACGTCGATGCTGCGGTCCAAACCGTCATAGCTGACGCCGCGCAGGTTTTTGAGCAAAGCCTCGCGGTCCATAATATGGCCGGCGTGGGTGGCCAACTCCCATAGCAACTCGAAATCCGAGGTCGAGAGCAGGATGGTTTCGGTCCCTAAAATCACCTCGCGATTAATCAGATCGATGCTCAACTGGCCGAAGTGCAGCACGCTGCCGGTCGTGGCCGGCGTCTGCGCGGCGGGGCGCGGGATAAGCGTATTCTGCCGCAGGTGCAGGCGCAGGCGCGCCAGCAGTACCGCCGGCGGCGTCGTTTTAAGGATATAGTCGTTGGCGCCCATCTCCAGCGCCAGAATATGATTCATATCGCTGTCCAGGGAGGTCAGCAGCACGATCGGACCTTCGTATACCGGGCGTAGATCGCGGCAGATGGTCATGCCGTCCTTGCCCGGCAACAGGATATCCAGTAGCACCAGGTCGGGGTTAAGCCGGGTTATCACCTCCTGCGCCCGGTCGCCGCGGGGTTCTATGGTTACCTCGAAGTCATGTTTGCCTAGCCACGCGGCAATCAGGTTGCCGACCTCGGTATCATCTTCAACAAAAACGATCGTGTTCATAACGCCAGTAATCTGCTCAAAATAGGTGAAGGTTATCGGTAGCCGCCATGAGCATACCGCCTGTATTGATGTTGCGCCATCGGATAAGCGTTAATGGTTTTTACCGGTGCGATTTACCGGCGGCCGAACCGCGGCGGCGATAAGGGAGGACCGGCGGCACAAAATTTTACCATTAAGTGATGGGCGCATCTGGCGCTGATTCGCCTATTATTGATCGCGATATGCTATAATAATCGCCACTTTTTCGAACACGGGCATTCAACTTCGGTTGGTCACGAGAGGAACGGGCTAGATGGCTAATCATCTGCGTGCGACGGCCGGTCAAGGCGAAAAACTCTGCTTTGATTATACGAATTATCTTTCGGCTAGTTGCAAAAAACGCTGGAGTTTCATCGACGCGATTTATGGCGTAATGCCCATCTTCGGCATTGTCACTAAAACCCCGCAGAAACATGTCCAAACCCGGCAGGAGCAGTTGAAGGCCCTGGCGCTGCAAGTCCTGTCCACCCAGGTCAATGATGAAACCAATGTCATCAGGCTGATTGCCCTGGCGCAGCAGCAGGGTATCGGACGCTTTGATATCAAGCTGCCGTATTCCTTGGATCGCGCGCAGCTCGGCGCAATCCAGCAGGAATTTGGCGAGCAGCTGTTGCTTAACCAGCATGACGAGCGATTGTCCGTGGTGCTGCCGCTGGTAAGCGAAAATCCCGCCGCCTGACGGCAGCCAATAAAAATGGGCAAGTTTCCTTGCCCATCGCGCTGCGCGTCATTCTCATTGTCCTGCATTCCGGCCTGCCAACGACACGCCGGACGGCGGATTCGCTATTTAAACAAATCGGCGCTGACGGTCAGGTTGCCGCCGCTCTGGTTTTGTTCCCATTGCCGGGTAATATGATAATATTTGGCGCCTTTTTTCGCGCCGAGCCGGGCGACTTCATGCGCCACGTCGGTTGAACTGTTGTAATGCCCGGTGAAGGTCACGGAATCGAAAGGCACCATCTGCGCCGCGGTGATTTTATTGACTTCCTGCACTTTGGTGCCGTCGGGTAGCGTTACAGTGTAACGACCGCCGGTGGTGGATTGCGTTTCATAGAACCGGCCGACGGTACGACTCGGTGACTCGGAGGAAGCCACCCCGGGAATTTCGACCTTGGCGGCGGCGGCGCCGCCGGCGGCCAGCGCGGCTTTACCCGCCTGCGAATCGGCGGGGATGGCGTCCGGGCTTTGTACTACGCGCTTGGCGGCGTCGGCTTTGTACACGTAGGCGGTAACAAACTGATTGCCGCCTTCGTTGGCGTCAATTTGGCGCACGATAAAGAATGAGGCCGCGCCCTTGGCCTGGGCGGCTTTGGAAATGGCGTCGTTGATATCAGGCTGGCTATGGAAAAAGCCTTTTACGCTGACGGTGTCATACGGTTCCAGCAGGTTGGCTTCCTGGCGCGGCAGTTCTTTTACGCCGTTAAAATAGCGGTATTGGGTTTCCTGCGAGGCGGCGGGGGCGTCCTTATGATACAGGTCCGCGGTGACGCGCCAGTTGCCGCTGTTGTTGGCGTCGTTAATGCCCTGGATATAATAGGCGTAGGCGCCTTTGGCATCGGCGCGGCGCGAAATCTCATCGTTGGCGTCGCCAATGGCGTTAAACCGCCCGGTAATCGTAATCCGGTCAAACGGCTGCAGACTGGCGGCTTTTTCCGGCGTCAGCTCTTGGGCTGCCTGCGCGGATAACGCCGTCAAAGTGAGTAACGCAGAGACCAAAAATGTGTTCTTCAGCTTCATAAAAAATCCTTTCGACAAACGCTTTCAGGCTAAACATGCTGAACTGTTGATGTATAACAGATTAGCTGGCGATTATGGCATGTAATAATGGTGAGTGTCTCAGCAATTTATGTCACTGTGAATAACAATTGCTTGAGCAGGGGCAAACAGTACGCCAATTTTAGGGGAAAATGCTGTTTGTCCGCACAAAATATAGACCGCTGAAACTATTTTCAGTAGGTTATTGTGTGGCTCTTGTAGGGTGATCCCAGGGTCTACCGTATGACACATTTGACTTTTGGGTCAGGATGACGGTTATCTTCAAAAAAAACGGTTAAAAAAGGGAAAGCTATGCGTATTGGTGTACCAAAAGAACGCCTGGCCAATGAGGCCCGCGTTGCCGCAACGCCCAAAACGGTAGAGCAGTTGCTCAAACTCGGCTTTACCGTGGCGATTGAAAGCGGCGCAGGCAAACTGGCCAGTTTTGAAGACGCGGCCTTTCTGGCGGCCGGCGCCTCTGTTACAGATACCGCCGATGTCTGGCAATCCGATATCATCCTCAAGGTCAATGCGCCGCTGGATGATGAAATCCCGCTCATCAAACCGGGCAGCACACTGGTCAGTTTTATCTGGCCGGCGCAGAATCCTGCGCTGCTGGAAAAACTCAGCGCCAGCAAGATCACCGCAATGGCGATGGATTCGGTGCCGCGCATTTCCCGCGCGCAGTCCCTGGACGCCCTGAGCTCCATGGCCAATATCGCCGGTTACCGCGCCATAGTGGAAGCCGCCCATGAATTCGGCCGTTTTTTCACCGGCCAGATTACGGCGGCGGGTAAAGTACCGCCGGCCAAAGTGATGATTATCGGCGCGGGCGTCGCCGGGCTTGCCGCCATCGGCGCGGCGGGCAGCATGGGCGCCATAGTGCGCGCCTTCGATACCCGTCCCGAAGTCAAGGAGCAGGTCCAGAGCATGGGCGCGGAATTCCTTGAGCTGGATTTTGAAGAAGAGGCGGGCAGCGGCGACGGTTATGCCAAAGTGATGTCTGAGGCGTTTATCAAGGCCGAAATGGCGTTGTTCGCCGCCCAGGCGCAGGATGTGGATATCATTGTCACCACCGCGCTGATCCCCGGCCGGCCGGCGCCGAAGCTTATCACCAAAGAGATGGTCGCCTCGATGAAACCGGGCAGCGTGATTGTCGACCTGGCCGCGCAAACCGGCGGCAACTGCGAGCTGACCGTGGCCGATACCATCACCGTTACCGATAACGGCGTGCGGATTATCGGTTATACCGATCTGCCGAGCCGTTTGCCGACCCAGTCCTCCCAGCTCTACGGCACCAACCTGGTCAACCTGCTGAAACTGCTGTGCAAAGAAAAAAACGGCGAGATCCTGGTGGACTTCGACGATACGGTCATTCGCGGCGTCACGGTAGTCAAAGACGGCGAACTGACCTGGCCGGCTCCACCGATCCAGGTTTCCGCCCAGCCGCAGAAGCCGACCGCCGCTCCGCTGCCGAAACCGGTTGCCAAACCCAGTTCGCCGGCCCTGAAATATGGCCTGATTGCGCTGGCGATTATTTTATTCGGCTGGCTGGCCAACGTGGCGCCGCGTGATTTCCTGTCGCATTTCACCGTGTTTGCCCTGGCCTGTATCGTGGGTTATTACGTTGTTTGGAACGTGAGTCACGCGTTGCACACGCCGCTGATGTCGGTAACCAACGCTATTTCCGGGATAATTGTTGTTGGTGCGCTGCTGCAAATCGGCCATGGCGGATGGGTGTCTTTCCTTTCCTTTATCGCCGTGCTGATTGCCAGTATCAATATTTTCGGTGGCTTCACCGTGACTCAGCGCATGCTGAAAATGTTCCGTAAAAATTAAGGGGTAAACCCATGTCTGAAGGATTAGTGACGGCGGCGTATATAGTTGCCGCTATTTTATTTATTTTCAGCCTGGCGGGGTTGTCCAAACACGAAAGCTCACGGCAGGGCAATCTGTTTGGTGTCAGCGGGATGGCGATTGCGCTTATCGCCACCATTTTTGGCCCCCATGCCGGCAATGTCGGCTGGATCATCGTCGCCATGGTGATAGGCGGCAGCATCGGGGTTTACCTGGCGCGTAAGGTCGAAATGACCGAAATGCCCGAACTGGTGGCCATCCTCCACAGCTTTGTCGGCCTGGCCGCTGTCCTGGTGGGCTTTAACAGCTATCTCGATCATGGCGATATCATCAATGCGGTGATGGAAAATATCCATCTGACCGAAGTGTTTTTAGGCATCTTTATCGGTGCGGTCACCTTTACCGGTTCGATTGTGGCGTTTGGCAAACTGCGCGGTAAAATTTCCTCGCGCCCGCTGATGTTGCCGTACCGCCATCATATGAACCTGGCGGCATTGGTCGTGTCGTTCCTGCTGCTGGTGCTGTTTGTCAGGACCGAAAGCGTCGCCCTGCAATCCATCGCGCTGCTGCTGATGACCATTATCGCGCTGGTGTTCGGCTGGCACCTGGTGGCTTCCATCGGCGGGGCCGATATGCCGGTGGTCGTGTCGATGCTGAACTCCTATTCGGGGTGGGCGGCGGCGGCGGCGGGTTTTATGCTCAGCAACGACTTGCTGATCGTGACCGGCGCCCTGGTAGGGTCATCGGGGGCGATCCTGTCCTATATCATGTGTAAAGCCATGAACCGCTCGTTCCTGAGCGTGATTGCCGGCGGGTTCGGCACCGACGGCTCCGGCGGCGGCGAAGAAACCGAGATGGGCGAATATCGCGAAACCACGGCGGAAGAAGTGGCCGAGCTGTTAAAAGGCTCGAGTACCGTCATTATCACCCCCGGCTACGGCATGGCGGTAGCGCAGGCCCAGTATCCGGTGCATGATATCACCGCCAAGCTGATTGCCCGCGGCATCAAGGTCCGCTTCGGCATCCATCCGGTGGCGGGGCGTTTGCCCGGGCATATGAATGTGCTGCTGGCGGAAGCCAAGGTGCCTTACGATGTGGTGCTGGAAATGGATGAGATCAACGAGGATTTCAGCAGCACCGACACCGTGCTGGTGATCGGCGCCAACGATACCGTTAACCCGGCGGCGCAGGAAGATCCGCGCAGTCCGATTGCGGGGATGCCGGTACTGGAAGTGTGGAAAGCGCAGAATGTGATCGTGTTTAAGCGCTCCATGAACACCGGCTACGCCGGGGTGCAGAATCCGCTGTTCTTCAAGGAAAACACCCAGATGCTGTTTGGCGATGCCAAGGCCAGCGTCGAGGCGATCTTGCGCGCGTTATGATGTGATGGGATAGTGCCGAGAAGGTTTCGCTTGCTCGGTGTTTTATGGTGCGCCAGTGAAGGTTTCGCTTGCCATCCGTTGGGTGACTATATGCTTAGCCGGGCGCAGGCAAGCGATAAGGAGGGCCATACGCCTGGCCCTCCTTAACCTCCGTGCGTCCGGCAGATCGCGCGCCGCTGCGCGGTCCCTGGCTTCACTGCATCACAGCTTTGGACCGTACGGGATGCGCTCCAGGCGCAGCCCGTCCTTTCGCCGCTCCCGGCGGCTCATCCAGCCGTGATTTGCAAAGCCAGCGCACTCTATGCCGGATCAACGTCAACACCATAGTCTGCATGACATGGTGTTTTTTATTTATGGAAGCAGGCATGTTTCGGGGAAACTATCGACTGTCGGTATCTTGATGCAACGTCCCGTCCACCAAGGCAACAGCAACGCAATTTCTGCATAAATGCAATGCGTAAAGCGACATTTAACCCGGCATAAAGCGCGCTGACGGCGCCAATGACCCCGGCACGAGCCGCCGGGAGCGGATCGAGGCCCGGTTGCGCCTGGAGCGCATAACCGGGCCGGTGCATAACGGGAGCATTGGCGGCATAAGCCAATAACCCACGCCGATCTTTATTCGTACTTATCGCCGCCTTCCAGCGTCACCGGCGAGACATAGTCGTCCGGCTTGATAGCCAGCAAATCGCATTTCAGATGATCGATCACCAATTCGGTGGTATTGCCGATGAACGCGGCGGAAAACCCGGTGCGGCCGATGCTGCCCAGCACCACCACACCGGCATCCAGATGCTCGGCCAGATCGGGAATGACTTCCTCCGGCAGGCCTTTTTCCACATGGGTGAATTTTTCATCCAGCTGGAATTTCTGGCGCAGGCTTTTCATCGCGATCAAATGCTGGCCGCGAATGGCGTCGTTATAGACGCTGGGATCAAAATCCGGCAGTTCAATGGCGATATTAATGGGCGTGACCGGGTAGGCGCCCACCAAATGAACCTCGGTCTGGTTCACCTGTTTCGCCAGGGCCAGGGTTTCGGTGACCAGCTTGATGTTCAGGGGATCGTGATACGGCTCCTCGCCGGAGAGATTGACCGCCACCAGCGCCTTGCCGCCTTCCGGCCACGGCTGATCCTTCACCATCCAGACCGGGCAGGGGCATTTGCGCAGCAAATGCCAGTCTGTCGGGGTAAATATCACTGATTCAAACCTGTCGTGCTGATGGGCCATTTTCAGCACCAGGTCGTGTTTATGGGCGATGACTTCCTGGATAATGGCTTCGAACGGACGGTTATGCCACACCACCTTGATTTCGATGGGCACGCCGCTGCTCAAGTAGTGCTGGCACTGCTCCTCTATCCAGGCGGTACGCTGGCTGATGACGCCCTGGCGCATCGCGGTGCGTTCGTCGGGGGAGAGCAGCGTGGTCATTTCGTAGGAAAAATCATAGATGGGCAGGAAGGCTTTGATGGAACCGCCCAATTGATGCACCAGATACACGGCCCGGCGCAGGGCGGGCTGATCATCCTGGTTAGGATCGATTGCGACTAATAAATTGCGATACTTGGCCATTAAGAGACTCCTTCATTTCTGTAATGCCACAGAATGTTAAAATAAGAGTAACTCATTGGAACAATCACGGACAGAAGAGAAGTGAAGCCGGATCAATAAAATAGAAAATTATGTCCCCGGCCGGAGGCTAAATGCTTGTTATCAACTTACCTTTTGCGGCGTGCCGGCCAGCTCCGACAACGCTTCGCCGTCTTCAATGGTGATGTATTTACCTTTCACCGCCAGCATGCCGCTTTTCTGGAACCGGCCCAGCAGGCGGCTGATGGTCTCGACGGTCAGGCCGAGATAGTTGCCGATATCGCCCCGGGTCATGGTCAGGCGAAATTCACGGGGTGAGAAGCCGCGCTGGGCAAAACGCCGCGACAGATTATAGACAAAAGCCGCCAGCCGTTCCTCGGCGTTCTTTTTAGACAGCAGCAGGATCATATCCTGATCGCCCTTAATTTCGCCGCTCATGAGCCGCATCATCTGCTGGCGCAGGTTGGGCATCTTGCCGGACAGGTCGTCGAGGGTTTCAAAGGGGATCTCGCATACCATCGAGGTTTCCAGCGCCTGGGCGAAGCTGGGATGCTGGCCGGCGCCGATGGCGTCGAAGCCCACCAGATCGCCCGCCAGATGAAAGCCGGTAATCTGCTCGTCGCCCTGCTCGGTGATGGTGTAGCTTTTGATGGTGCCGGAACGGATGGCGTAGAGCGATTTAAGCTCGTCGCCGGCCTTGAACAGCGCCTGGCCCTTCTGAATGGGTTTTTTGCGCTCGATGATATTGTCGAGCTGGTCCAGCTCGTGCTCATTGAGGGTAAAAGGAATACATAATTGGCTGATACTACAATCCTGACAGTGGATCGCACAACCGCCAGACTGGATTCGTCTGATAATACGCTTTTCCTGGATGATCATATCTCGCCGCTCATGCATTACTTGATTTGGGTCAATTTTACCATCAATTGGTGTCGATGATAAAGTGTCCAGCGACCCTGGTGCACATTTAGCTAAAATATCCCGGGCGCGGGGGACATTTTGCCGGTGGGTTTTGCGTTTTAAAAGGTGTAAGGTAAAAAAAAACACGGGGATGAAACACCTTTAACATCAGGGGATAACAGCTATGGGGCGGACAGTAGGCATTATCGGCGCGGGCCATGTGGGGGCCGATACGGCATTTTCCCTGGTGACCCAGGGACTGTGCGACGAAATCGTCTTAATCGACACTAATGAGGCCAAGGCGCGCAGCCAGGGGCTGGAACTGCGCGATATGGCGTCCCTGGTCGCGTCCAGGGTGCATATCGTCGTTAATGATTATGCCGCGCTGCAGCGGGCGCGGGTGGTGGTCATGGCGATCGGGCCGACGACCCTTTTGCGTGAAGACCGGATGGAAGAGCTGGTGGAAACCAGCGCCACGGTCTCGCAGGTGGTGCCGCGCATCATGGCGAGCGGTTTTAGCGGCGTCATTATCAGTATCACCAATCCCTGCGACGTGATTGCCGCCGTCATCCAGCGGGAAAGCGGCCTGCCGGCATCACGGGTGTTCGGCACCGGCACGTCGCTGGATACCGCGCGTATGAAAAGGGTGGTCGGCGAGTTTTTCGCGGTGGATCCCAAAAGCGTCAGCGGCTACGTGATGGGCGAACACGGCGAATCCCAATTTGTCGCCTGGAGCACCGTGCGCATCGGCGGGCTGCCGGTCAGCGAATGGGCCGGCGATAAACAGCCCGATCTGGCGGCAATGAAAGATCAGGTGCGCGCAGGGGGCTGGGAAATTCTGCAGGGCAAGGGCTGGACCAGTTTCGGCATCGGCACCGCCACGGCGCGGCTGGTGGACGCGGTGCTGTCCGACGGGCAGACCGTATTCCCGGTGTCGGCGTGGGATGAGCGGGAAGGGGTGTATATCGGCCAACCGGCCATCGTCGGGGCCGGGGGCATTGAGCGCACGCTGCCGGTGACGCTGGCGCCTGAGGAACAGCGGGCCTACGCCGCGTCGGCCAGGATGATCGGCCGCGCCTTCGCGTCTCTCTGAGCGGCCGCCGCCGTCGGGGAGGAAAATAGACCGGCCGTGAAATTACGCCGCCGCCGGTCTATAGTAAACCGGTACTGCAAGTGATGTGTGACTGATTAACACCAGGGCGAAACCGGTCGCCCCGGTAAGCGCGAGTGACAACAATGACCTGTAATGATGAAGATCTGTTTAAAGAGGCCATGGACGATGTCAAACCGCTAAAGGATCCGGCCAACGTGGTTTTCCTGCGGCATAAACCCCCGGTGGCGAGGCGCCGGCCAGACGACGCTGTCGATAATTTCCTTGTCACCGCCCTGCATGACGTCATCCCGCTCGATCTTCCCCTGAGTTATAAGCGGGACGGCATTCAGCAAGGTGTGCTTGATAAGCTGCGCGGCGGCCGCTATCCCATCGAGGCCACCCTGAACCTGACCCGCGCGCCCGTGGAGACCTGCCGGCTGAATCTGTTTGCCTTTATGCTGCGCCTGCAACGCGCGGGCGTGCGCACGGTATTGATTATTCACGGGAAAGGGCGTAATCACGACAGTCATGCCAATATTGTGCGCAGCTTCGTGGCGCGCTGGCTGGCGCAGTTTGACCAAGTACAGGCGTTTTGCAGCGCGCAGGCCTGCCACGGCGGCGCCGGCGCCTGCTACGTAGCGCTGAAAAAATCCGACATTGCCCGTAGCGAGAACCGTGAGCGTTTTGCCCGCCGGGGGCGTTAATTGATGAGGACCGCGCCATGACAGATTGGAATCCCACCCTTTACCGACAATTCGAGGCGGAGAGAACCCGCCCGGCGCTTGAACTGCTGTCGCGCATTCCGCTGACGTCGCCTGCGCGGATAACGGATCTCGGCTGCGGCCCCGGCAACTCCACCCAGGGGCTGCATGAGCGCTTTCCGCAGGCGGTGATAACCGGTATCGACAGTTCGGCCGCCATGCTGGGCAACGCGCGCGCGCGCCTGCCGCAGTGCCGGTTCAGCCAGGAGGATATCACCGCCTGGCGGCCGGACGCCGCTCAGGACATTATTTACGCCAACGCTTCGCTGCAATGGGTGCCGGACCATGAGACCCTGTTTCCCCGGCTGTTTTCCATGACGGCGCCGGGCGGCTGCCTGGCGGTGCAAATGCCGGATAACCGTGAGGAGCCCAGTCACAGCGAAATGCGGCGTATCGCTCAGGAAGCGCCCTGGCGGCAGCATATCGGCGATGCGGCGGGTATCCGGGTAAAGATAGTAAGCGCGCGGGATTATTATGATCTGCTGGCGCCCGATGCGCTATCGGTGGATATCTGGCGCACCACCTATTTCCATGTCATGCCGTCGGCGGGGGCGATCGTGGAATGGCTGCGCGCCACCGGCCTGCGCCCGTTCTTGGAGCGGCTGGACGATGCGCTGCAGGCGTCGTTTATCGCACGCTATCAACAGGCGCTGGTTAACGCTTATCCGGCGCGCGCCGACGGCAAGGTATTGCTGGCGTTCCCGCGCCTGTTTATCGTCGCCATGAAGCGGGTTTAAGCCCCTGCAAACCGGACGTGCGGCGGCCCTTCCCGCGCCGCAACATGGCCGTTGCCGTTGCCGGCGGCATTCCCGCTCCTGGTATCCGTCTCTTCCTCCTATTCCGCAGCGCCTATTTATTGTCTGTTATATGCGCATCGAGACCGATAAATACAGAAATTAGCAAAAAATTGAGATATTGATCAAATTATTTCATTAGCACTTGCCAATGCTAACGCTGATAATTACCGGCGCGAATTCTGGCGCAGTCAATATGCAGTTTCCTTGCGCTAATAATAGAGTCGGTTAATAATAATCTCTAACATAGGGAGGGTTATGAAATATGTAGATAATACATATCCTTGTTATAAGGATAATGTGGATGATATATCTGAATCATTTGCCATAAAATTCTGCCTGTCTAAAAATTCTACGTTGCGGCGTAATTTTCAAACCGCGAGAAATGACGGTGAAAAATTATCATTGCAATATGCATCGATTCCTGATGCTTTAAATGCCGTAAGCGGAACAAAGGAGAACGATCCCCCCTTAGCGACATTTATGCTACGTCGTACGAAAGCGTTACCTGATATAAACAGTGAGTCTGATCTTGTGCTTATAAAAAGCACGTTGCGTTATGATCTCGCCGGCGCGGATTATGCGCTTGATGCCGCCCAGTATGTTTATAGCGGTTCCCTGCGCGATGGTTTCTTTTTGCAGCAAGGCATAACCCTTGACCAGGAAGGGAGGATAGTACTGGTAAAAGGCAAGCAAAAGGATTTTTTCAAAGGCGCCTGGCAGAAGGTCAAGGGGACGAAAAAATTTTATATTGCCACGGTTGATTTTAAAGACCATGACGACCTGCGCTTTGATCGATTAATCGTCAATGATAAGGGCAGCCTGATAGGGAAAAAAAAAGGCGCGGCCGATTATTATAAATTAACGCTGAATACCGACAGCACCACGACTACCCTCGACGTCAATGCCGGATTCGATGCCTGTTTCAATATCAGCATTTTACTGAAAAAATTGCCGCAAGCGGGACGGATGCCGGATGATCTATGCTTATACAGCCATGATGGGAAGACGGTAGAATTGGTCTTTAAAGAGGGCAGCCTTTTTCTGGCGATCCCGGCACAGGGTTACGATCACACCCGGGGCCGCCGGGAGATAAAACTCCGGTTACCCCTATCCGGGGCAGTTAACATTTTATCCGCTTGCCAAATACTCAATAGGGTTAAGCTAACGGTGAATCACAACGGGAAATTAAACGTTTTTTACCTGGATGCCGACCATGTGGATGCCGTGAAGGCCACTATCAGGCATTTAAGCCAAAAACCGCCGCAGAATTTTTCGTCAGGCTCCGGAAACAACCCCTATGATAAGGTATTTTCAGGCCAGCCTTTTACCAACTACCGCTGGGGAAAATTCAGCAGCCGGCGGATCCCGTTATTGGCTAAAACCATTGATAATTTCAGGGTGAGACTAAAGCGCGCCAGAGCATTGAACTACCGTGGCGATCGCAGACGTGCCGGTATCGCACTGGCGCAAGCGGTGGACCCCGGGGTACGATGCCTGGCGCAAACCCTGACCAGAAAAATCGCCCAGCCCCCACGCGTCGCCGCGCCACAAACCGGGACTCATGCCTTCACCCGTGAGTTCGGCGAAATAAATAAGTTCGTAAATAATAAAGAAATGAACAAATTATTTGCTTCTGCTTCCTCTTATCTCAGCGCTAAGGAGGATATCAGCGACAAAATAAGATACACCTTATCCTTGCTGGGAAAAAATGAATCGATTTCCCTGAACAAATTGTTCGATGCTTCTTTTTTTCTCGGTATCGCCGCGGCCGGACTGCCCTTTATGCCCGGCTGGTTTACCGGCGCCATGGTCCGGTATAGCCGGGGGCAATCGTTAACGTTGACCAAAAATGACAACGGAAGTATCAAATTAAATTATAACAAAATTAATTATAAGACATTAATTGCTATTCTAGGAACCGGCCAAGGTTTAGAAGAGAATGGTAAATTATTAAATTATAATAATATTGATTTCTCTACGGTATTGCCCTTAGAAGCGAATGCCATACTGGTGGCTAACAAAAACGCGCAATTCAATTTTAGTATCGATGTCTGCGAACAGGAAATCGGCCTGCTGCTTGACGCTATTTTTATTCCGCAAAGCGCAGCCCTGCATCGCGAACAGCATCTCGCACCTTATTTCGCGAAATTGATCCGGCAAGCGATAACCAAAACCTGCCGCGGCCAGGGGGCAACCCTGCTGCTGGAAGCCAAAAGCGAGCTGCGGGCACAGGTGGGTTTTATGGCCGATCCAAACACCTTTATGGTGCTGCCGCGCACCGCCTTGGGGGCAGGCGGCGCGGTAAATATTTTTGATATCAATAAGCAGACGGATGAGGTCACAACCCATTTTTCCGGGCAACCCGTCAACGACAGGCAGGTTAACCTGCAGCAAAAATACCTCGGCTTCTCCTTATTTTCTTATCAGGAGAGCAAAATTATGCCCATTGCCATGACACCGGCACCGGGTAATACCCTGCTGTGTTTTCCCTTGCCGTTAACCGAGGAGCTCAAGCAGACGCTGCCCGTCACCCGCAATGCCGCGGCCAGACATTATCGCCTGGACGGGGCGACGTTGAAAATTGAGTCGTCCCCCCTGATTACATTGCCCGCAGGCAACGCTGAAACAGGGCGGGGGCAGGAAGCGGAGCCGGCGTTTAACCTGATAGCCAACGAGCTTAACTACGTGATTGCCGGCTTTTTGAAACGATTGCCGAAACACGTCGGCGACCAAGTGGAATCGCTAAGCAAAATCCTCAAGAATGCCGTCGATCGCTTCCACGGTTATCAAAGGATAAAAGCGGGGGAGGAGATCAGTACGTTTATTGTATCCCCGGGGGACTATAAACAGAATCTGCGGTTATTTAATCAGCAAAAAACCGCGGAAGTTATTATCTATCCCCCTGCGCAAAAGCCCTTTTACCTGCGGCTGAATAAGTCCTTGCGACCCTGGACCATGAATACCACGCTTGGCGAATATTTGCTCGTTAAAAAGAAAGACCCGGGCTGCAATGCGGGCCAAGGGCAGGGACAACAACTCCATCTATACGATATTATTCACGCCGTCGAGGACTATGCCGCCCGAAGCAACAGCGACAGTTTAGATAAACGTTCCGCGGTGAGGGCAATCGCGACTTATACAATCCAAAAGAAGGTGCTCCGGCAGATTTATGATGAATTTATCATTGCGCTCAATCAGATGATGTCGGCGCTGGCGGCCGATAAAAGCTACGATCCGGCCCTCAAGCGGCTGGAGCATCTTGCCGATAGCTGCAGCCTGCAGAACGCGGGGACCAATCCGCTCTTCCAGCTTAATGATATCCAATTGGTCAGGCAGAATACGCTGGCATCGCGTGTCGGCACCGTGCCTTGTACCTTACTGAATGTGGCCGCCAGAAATGAATTAACCTATACCGCCTCGCTTGGCACCATCAGGTTTATGTACCGCGATAAAGAGGTATTTCCTCATAGCTTAACCCTATCGCTGGATATCCTGCCCGATCTGTGGTTTCAGCGCCCGTCATAGTCTTTAGGTAGACTAATATTGATAATTGGTCCATAATAAGACCAAGACGACAGCGGAGGGCTCAGTAATGGTATTGCCGCACAAATTACCGTTTAACGACGAGAAACGGCATGTCGCCGCCGTTGGGCTTAAAACGGTGATGGCTATCCTTGATAAATGGGGGTGCACCCCTGAACAGGCGCAGGCCATTTTGCAGATCTCAAAAGCGTCCTTTTATAAATTCAGGAAAGATCCGGCCGCAGCCCAGCTGACCAACGATCAATTGGAGCGTTTGAGCTACCTGCTCAATATCCACGCCTCGCTGCGCACGTTATTCGAAAACCCCGAAAACGTGTATGGTTTTATGGCGCTGAACAACCATAATCCTTATTTTAGCGGGCGCAGGCCGCTGGATATGCTCAGCACCGGCCATTTCGGCACGTTATACGAAGTCCATAAACAGCTGGACGCGCTGCGGGGGGGGCAATGGTAGTTACGGCCCCACCCAGACTGCCCGCCCTGGAGATCGCGCAACAGCGCGGCTACCGGCTGATTACTTCTAAATATCCGCCGATCGCGTTATTTGAGGATGTGGCCGACGAGGCAGAGTTCGACATCCTTTATGCGCTACAGGCATTGACCAACCCCAGGCTGCAAAATGAAACCGGCGACCTGGCGTTTTTGGCCGCCGGGGAAATTCCGTTCGGCATTGCGGGCTGTTCCTACGCGGTAGCGCCGTTTACCCATGTTAATCCGCTGGGCAGCCGTTTTTCCGACGGCACGTTCGGCATGTTGTATCTTGCCGATGAGATGGCCACCGCCCTGGCGGAGGTGGCCTATCACCAGGAGCGCTACTGGCAGTTTATCGATGGACTGAAATATGATCGCCTGGTGATGCGCGGCCTGGTGTTTATTTTCGATCCGGCGCCGGCTTACGACGCGCTGGTGCTGCCGCTTGCCAACGTGGTCTATGATCCGCTTAGCTATACCGCCGCCAGGGAGCTGGGGCGCTCTTTGAAAGCCAATGGATGTGCTGCGCTGCGCTATCGTTCGGTCCGCCGGCCGGGCGCGGTCTGCTGGGGACTGTTTACCCCGAAAGGAGTGAAAAGCGTCCAGCAAAGCGCGCATTATGAGTTTATCTGGGACGGTAAACGGATCGCTAAAATAGATCGCATTGTGTCCACCCAGGCGCTGAGGTAACGGCGTGGGTGTAAAGGCATCGTTGGCGGGTAACATTAATCCGCGCCGCAGGCGTCAGATGGCCACGAATAAACCTGTTCCGGCGTAAAACAGTTAAGCGGTTCCGATGCTACGCTTAATATATTGTCAAAGCTCACGGCAAAAATATAAAAATCATGGCGTGTATTCGGGGATAGATAACAAATTGATACGGATGTCTCATCGCCGCGGGTCTGTGCTATCCAACCCCCGGGAAACCCCGCGTGCAATGCGCGGTAATAGGCGGTGGGCGCGCCGCCCTGGCCAGCGTCCCAGGTTAAAATAGCGGTGGTCGCGGTAAGTATGGCGAGATTCAGGTTTACGGGAACCGCCGGGCGCAAAAATACAGGGGCATTGCGGTCCAGGGAAAATTGATTTTGCATTATAATACCCTCAATGTTCACTATTTAAATGTTGGCTTATCATTATGATTATAGCTAAAATGCTGGATTGAGTTTTTCCCCCTGTCATCAATTTCAATTAATAATCTTTATTTATTGATAAAGTATAAAATTAATAAAAAAAACCCATTATTGGTTTGCCTGTTTTTGCTGCCCGTTAAACGGGCAGCTGGGAGGGTGTTATTTAGTAGTAAATTAATATCGTTGATGTTCACCAGACGGACGCGGCGGATAATAAGGCGGGCGCGGCGGCTCGCAGGGCTGATGCGGCGGATAATAAGGCGGGCGCGGCGGCTCGCAATGCTGATACGGCGGATAATAAGGCGGGCGCGGCGGCTCGCAGGGCTGATGCGGCGGATAATAGGGCGGGCGCGGCGGCTCGCAATGCTGATGCGGCGGATAATAAGGCGGGCGCGGTGGCTTGCAAGGCTGATGCGGCGGATAATAGGGCGGGCGCGGCGGCTGGCAATGCTGATGCGGCGGATAATAGGGCGGGCGCGGCGGCTTGCAAGGCTGATACTGTGGATAATAGGGCGGGCTCGGCGGCTCGCAATGCTGATGCGGCGGATAATAAGGCGGACGCGGCGGCTCGCAGTGCTGATGCGGCGGATTATAGGGCGGGCGCGGCGGCTTGCAAGGCTGATACTGTGGATAATAGGGCGGGCGCGGCGGCTCGCAATGCTGATGCGGCGGATAATAGGGCGGGCGCGGCGGCTCGCAATGCTGATGCGGCGGATAATAAGGCGGACGCGGCGGCTCGCAGTGCTGATGCGGCGGATTATAGGGCGGACGCGGCGGCTCGCAGTGCTGATGCGGCGGATTATAGGGCGGGCGCGGCGGCTGGCAATGTCGGTGCGGGTCGCATCCCGGGCGCGACGAACCCGGTAACGCATTCGTGAAAAAGTGAAAAGGCCGGTTGAGCCTGCTCGGTGTGCCGTCGTAGCCTATGCCAACAATAAATATAGTATAGAAGGTATAGGGGTATAAATCGGTAAGAAAAAGTCTATGGGGAAATCCCGGAATGTATTTTATGACCACATTTCTCTCACTGTCGAAAATCTGCCAATATTGAACTGGCGCGCCTTCGCTAATATCCCAGAGTATCGTGACGGTGGTTGACGTAACGTTTTCTAAATGTATATTTACCGCTGTTGATGGGGGGGCTAGAGTGGGTTGATTGCAATTACTTACAAATGAATTTTTCATGTATAATTCCTCGTTATAATATGTGCGATTTCATAAAATATGAGTATTTTTCAATTAATATCTCGTCGTTGTTGAAATGGATGGGATAATCAATTTATCAATATAAAAATTGCGATAGTAAAAAAACCTGAAAAAAATTTATTTCACTGGCGTCGCCTCCAGGGATGCTGCCCGGTGTCCCTGTCATATTCTGGCTTATTAACTGCAACGGGAATAATCACTTCCTTATATTGCTATCTCAAAATTATATTTGAATCTTATAAATGAGGGCGATGACCTTATATCTTTCAAGAAATATCGGCAGGTCAGCCCTTCGTTATAGGTTGAAAAATAAAATTAATAAACATTTTATCAAAGCCAGTAAAATATAATCACATAGGAAGTAATACTAAGTATATTGCCTGGTATGAAGTAGTCAATTGCCTAATAGGGCATGTTGTTTTTTGATAGGGCTAACGCACGCCGCCCGCTACCAGGCGCGTAATATGCTGGCGGGTGTAGTGGCGCAGGAGGCCGGTTTCCGCCAGGGCGGCCATAAGCCTGTCGGTGTCATGTGTCCTCGCATTGAGCAGCAGGCCCACCACGGTGCCGCTGTGGGCGACGTTCAGGCCGTAGAGATCCTGCTGTTCCACAATGCGCAGCAGCGTCTCGAACCCGGGTTTCGGCAACAGCGCATTACGCGCCCGGGCGCTGAGGGTGGCGGCGGCGCCCAGCTGGCCGTGAGAGTGCGCGACGCAGCTTTGCTGGAACAATAGCCAGGCATTTTGCAGCGGCTGCGCCTGCGCGCGAAGCTGATCATCGTGAATTTGCTGATGTGACGCGGCGGTGGTAAGCGTATGCGGGCTTTCCAGGATAAGGATATCGAGCTGGGGCAACCAGTGATGGGAAATATGGCAGGTGCCCCGGCGGTGGTCAAACAGCGTCAGCGCTTTAAATACCGTGCTGTCGGTGGGCTCCAGCCGCAGGCAAAGCCGCGCCAGGGTCATTTCATCAAGCTCCCGCCCAAGCCAGCGCGCGGTGGCCACCGCCGTGGCGGCAATATCGGCGGTGCTGCTCGCCAGCCCCTTGGCGATGGGAATGGTGGACCGGCGCTCGATGCGCAGCGGCGGCACGTCACCGGGATTGACACCAAAATGCTTGATAACCTGATCGAGCATGCGCCGGCTGAGCGGGCGTTCATCCGCCATAGGCGGCCCCGCGCGCACTTCCACCTCGCTAAACCAGTCGATAGGGCAGGACACCAGCTTTTCGCCGCCGTTAATCCAGCCCTGCAGCAGCTCGCCGCAGGAAGCGGGGCAGCGTGCCTCAGCCATGGGTATACCACGGGCCGCTGGAATGACAGCATTGTTTAATCATGGGCAAACACCTTGCGCAAGGCGTCGAGCAAGCGGCGATTATCCGCCTTATCCTTGATAGCCACACGATAATACTCGCCGGACAGGCCGGCATAGTTGGCGCAGCTGCGGATCAACAAGCCCTGTCGCAGCAGCAGACCCTGTAAATCAAGGCCGGGGCGCAGGCAGCGAAAAAAGAGAAAATTGGCCGCCGGCCGCCAGACCTTGAGCGCGGGCAGGGCGTTAAGTCCTGTAAACAGGTATGCCTGCTGCTCTTGCAGCCATTGCCTTGAATCACGCTGATAATCCGCATCGTCCAGTACCACTTCACCGGCCAGCGCGGCGAAGGCGTTTATGGTCCAGGGGGGGCGGCGTTCGCGCAACCGCGCCACCGCCTGCCCGTCGCTGCTGACCATATAGCCCAGCCTCAGGCCGGGGATGGCGTAAAATTTGGTCAGCGAACGCAGAACAAATACCGCAGGCAAACCGGACAGGCTATCAATCATACTGACGCCGCCGGGGATGAAATCCATAAAAGCCTCATCCACCACCAGCGTAATCGCCAGTTCGCGGCAGCGCAGGGTGATGGCCTGCATAAGATCAGGTTCAATCAGCTGGCCGGTGGGATTATTGGGCGTGCAGAGAAACAGGCAGTCGATGCCGGGGCCGAGCGCCGCCAACAGGCGAGGGTCGGGGCGAAAATCATCGTGCTCCGCCAGCCGATATTCCCTGATGCGGCAGTCCATGCCCTCCAGGGCGAGCCGATATTCGGCGAAACCCGGGCTTAACAGCAGCACGGTTTTGCCGCGCAGCAGGAACGCGAGATCATAAATCAGCTCGGTGGCGCCGTTGCCCGCCAGGATCCAGGATGCCGGGCAGCCATGGTGCGCGGCAAGCCTGGCGTGCAGCCGGCGATAGAGCGGATCGGGATAGCGCTCCGCCAGCGCCCACGTTTCGGCCAGCGCCCGCCTGAGGCTAGGCGGCATGCCGAGCGGATTGATATTGGCGCTGAAATCCACGATCGAGGCTTCATCCACCCCCGAGGCTAACGCCATGTCCAGTACGTTGCCGCCGTGCTGATTGGCTTGCGCCATAAATAACTCCCTGCAGATCTATCGGGTTGGCGGCAAGGCCATGGACGCCGCGCAGCCAATGATATCGCCAATATTATATAACAGGCGGCCGCGCCGCCGTCATCATAACGATTGCAGCAAGGTCAGCGCGGCCACGTCGCCGATGACAATCAGCGACGGCGCCGCCATTCCCGCCCGCGCGCTTTCTTGCGCAAGCGTGCCGAGGGTGGCCAGCACGGTGCGCTGTTCCGGATGGCTGGCGTTCATTACCACCGCCGCAGGTGTATCCGCGTCCCGGCCATGGAGGATAAGCTGCCGGCAGATATCCGCCAGCCGCGACATACCCATCAGGATAATCAGCGTGCCGTCCAGCTGCGCCAGCACCCGCCAGTTATGCGGATCCTTGCCGTCGCGCAGGTGCCCGGTAATAACATGAAACGAGGAGGCGAAGTCACGATGGGTCACCGGGATGCCGGCGCGCGCCAGCCCGCCGATGGCCGAGGTAATACCCGGCACCACCTCGCAGGTAACGCCGGCGCGCACCAGCGCCTCGGCCTCTTCGCCGCCGCGGCCGAAGACAAAAGGATCGCCGCCTTTCAGCCGCACCACCTCGCGGCCCATATTCGCCTGTTCGATCAGAATGGCGTTAATCCGATCCTGCGGGATCGGATGGTGATCGGCGCGTTTGCCCACGTCGATCAGCACGCAGTGCGCGGCGGCTTCTTTCAGCAGCAGGGGATTGACCAGGCGATCGTAGACCACCGCGTCGGCGCGCTTCAGGCAGTCCAGCCCCATCACGGTTATCAGCCCGGGATCGCCCGGACCGGCGCCCACCAGCCATACCTTACCCGACATGTTGCACCTCTTTTGGTTGCGCCAGACCGACACGCATGACATCGCGGGCGATCATCAATTCTTCATTGGTGGGGATCACCGCGACGATAACCGGCGCGCCGTCCTGCTGGATAAACGTGGCGTGACGCTTGTTTTTGTTTTCGTCGACACGGATGCCCAGGAACCCGAGATTACGGCAGATTTGCCGGCGGATGCCGGCGGCGTTCTCGCCGATGCCGGCGGTAAAAATCACCACATCCACGCCGTCCATTTCGGTTGCGTACGCGCCGATAGCGCTGCGGATGCGATCGGTGAACATGGCCAACGCCAGCGTCGCGCGGTGATTGCCCGACTCGGCGGCGCTTACGATATCACGACAGTCATTGGAGATCCCAGAGACGCCCAGCAGCCCGGACGCGTTATTCATGATCTCAAGCAATTGTTGTGCAGATTTATTTTCGCGCAAGGCGATAAACGGCACTATCGACGGATCGATATCGCCGCAGCGCGTGCCCATCATCAGTCCGGCCAGCGGCGTAAATCCCATGGAGGTGGCGACCGACCGGCCGCCGTTAATGGCGCAGATGCTGGCCCCGTTGCCCAGATGGCAGGAGATGATGCGCAGGTCCCTCCGCCCCAGCAGACCGGCGCAGGTTTCGGCGATGTATTTATGGCTGGTACCGTGAAAACCGTAGCGGCGGATGCCGTAATCACGGTAATAACGGTAGGGCAGCGGATAAAGATAGCCGGCCTCGCTGATGGTCTGGTGAAAAGAGGTATCGAACACCCCCACGCAGACCGCGTGCGGCAGACGCCGCTGGAACGCGCGGATACCCTTGGCGTTAACCGGGTTATGGATCGGCGCCAGGGCGCCGAGTGCGTCGATTTCCTCCAGCGCGGCGGCGTCGATAGGTGCGGAATCCTTGAAATATTCGCCGCCGTGGGCCACCCGGTGGCCGACGCCGTCGATATGCGCCAGGGAGTCGACGATGCCGCGTTGCAGCAGGGTATCCAGTAAATACTCCGCCGCCTGCTGGTGATCGTTAAGCGCTACGTCGGCCTGATGTGTGCCCCCGTCCGCGCGCAGGGTAAAGCGCGCGCTGCCGCTGCCCAGCCTTTCAAACAGCCCCTTGGCCAGGGTGATTTCCTCCGGCATGGCAAATAATTCGAACTTAAGGGACGAGCTGCCGGCATTCACCGCCATAATTAGGTGTGTCATCTGTTACTCCGAAACTGTTATTCCAGATACGTCAGCAGTGGCGCAATACCTTCCCGCCGGGTGGCCGATACCAGAAACAGCGGATCCGCGCCGGCCTGCTTTAATTGATGAATAACGAAGGCTTTTTGTCTTTCATCGACCGCAATGTCGCCCTTGGTGATAATGCCGATAACCGGTTTATTAAACAGGGTGGCGAACATGGGTGAAAAATAGCTGTTTTCACTGTCGAGGCTTTGTACCAAAGCGACGATATCCGCTTCATAGGAACTTGAGAGCAGCGCGCTGTAAAAATGGCGGTTCTCGATATATTCCCCCGGGCTGTCAATGGCGTCGGCCAGGTAAACCATGGACTGCGTTTTGCGGTAGACCAGCGGATCGCCCCGCAGGCATTGCAACAGCGTGGTTTTCCCCGACTGACTGGGTCCGAGCAGCATCAACCGTTTCATGGCTCAGGTCCGGGTCAGCGCGCAGGGGGTGAATTTCATCATCTCACCCAGGGTATACAGCACCTGTTTCAGGGCATATTCCACCGAGGACACATCGCCGCAAATAATTACCGCGCCGGTAAAACGGTCGATAAAGCCAATCTTTATCGCGCCGGATTTCGTGGCGATATCGCTGGCGATAATCGAGGCTTCGCTGGGCGTGATGGTGAGAATGCCGATGGCATTGTCATCCTCATTCAGCCCCAGTTTTTTATAAATATCCTTATTGGGATTGGCAATTAAATGCGCCAGCGTAATTTGTTTGCCGGGAACATATTCCTGAATGACCCGCTCGGTTTTTATCTCGCTATTCATAATGTCCTGTTTTTCGCTATATCACGGCGCCGATAATCGCCCCGATATCGTTATCCGATGCCGGGCGCGGATTGGTGGTTAACGTGGCGTCGCTTAACGCCGCCCGGATCATAGGGGGCGTGGCGAGGCGTATTTTTTCCGCGCCAAGGCCCAGCGCGCCCAGGCCGGCGGGGATGCCGATGGTGCGTTTTAACTGGCTGATATGGTTGAGCAACTGATTTAGCCCGGCCCGATCGTCGTTTTGCCGGGCGGCCAGGCCACAGAGCCTTGCCAGGCGGGCATATTTTTTCGTCGCCCGCGCGTCCGCGCTGTTAAAGCGGATCACTTCGGTCAGCAGCAGCGCGTTGGCCAGACCGTGCGCCACATGCAGCTGCCCGCCGAACTGATGGGCGATGGCGTGGTTTAAACCCAGCCCGGCCTGGCTGAAGGCCATGCCGGCCAGGGTCGCGGCGTTGTGCATTTTTTCCCGCGTGCGCAGGCAGTCTCCCGTGGCATACGCGGCCGGCAGGTAGCGGAACACCAGCTGCGCGGCCTTCTCCGCCAGCGCGTCGCTGAAATCGCTGGCGCCGGTGGACACATACGCCTCAATGGCATGGGTCAATACGTCCATCCCGGTATTGGCCGTGACCGCCGGCGGCACCGATACCACCAGCTGCGGATCGAGCAGGGCGATATCGGGATAAATGGCATCGTCGAACAGGGGATATTTGATGCCCTGCACCGGATCGCTTATCACGCTGGCGCTGGTCACTTCCGAGCCGGTGCCGCTGGTGGTGGGAATAGCGATAAAGGTGTCGATGGCGATGCCCACCCGGCGGCCGAAAAACACCATGGCCTTGGCGGCGTCGATGGCGGACCCGCCGCCGAACCCTATTACCACGTCCGGCCTGACCGATTGCAGCTGTGCGATACCGGCCACCACGGTGGCGATGGGCGGATCCGGCATGATCTCGCTGAACAGGCTGACCCGGTCGGCGTCCAGATGCGCCAGCAGGCGCGCGATGGCGCCGCCCTTGGCCAGGAAGCCGTCGCAGACCACCCAGATTTTCTTGCCGCGGTAGCGCTCTAGGCGCTCCAGGCTGTCGATGCCGCTGTAGACGCGGGTCGGGATGACAAAACGTTTCATCGTCTTTCCTTTACCTCAACGCAATTTGTTCAACGGATGGAGAACGCATTCGTCAACACACAGCGACGATGGCGGGCGAAGGTGCGCGCCGACGTGGTGCCTTCGCCGGTGGGGGTGGCGATGGTGAAGGTGGCAAACCCTTCGGCGCCCACGCCGATCCCGGCATAGGACGGGCCGTTTTTGACAAAAATGGAGGTTTGCAGCAGCCTGGCCGCCTTATTGAGCCGCGAGACATTTTGCGAATGCATGGTGGCGGTGTGGTGCAGGCCGCCTTCGACCTTGAGCGCCAGCTGCAGGCCGCTGTCGAAATCACGTACGCGCACCACCGGGAGGATTGGCATCAGCTGTTCCACCGAGACAAACAGGTCTTCGGCGCCGACCTCGACCAGCAGCAGGCGCGGCGCCTTGTCGGGCCGCGGCAGGCCGGCGGCCTGCAGCAGCGCCAGCGGGCTTTTGCCCACCAGCGCCTTATTGGCGTGGCCGTCGATAATGGCGACGTTGCGCAGCTTGTCGATATCGCCGCCGGCGACCATCAGCGCGCCGCATTTTTGCATTTCGGACAGCAGGGCGTCGGCCACGCTTTCCACCACGATCAGGCTTTTTTCGGCGGTGCAGGGCAGGTTGTAGTCAAAGGAGGCGCCGCTGACGATATCCTGCGCCGCTTTATCCAGCACGGCGGTTTCATCCACCAGGCTCGGCGGGTTGCCGGCGCCGGCGCCGATGGTTTTTTTGCCGCTTTTCAGCGCCATGTTGACAATGCCGGGACCGCCGGTGATGGCCAGCAGGGCAATCAGAGGGTGTTTCATCATCTGTTGGGTGGACTCGAAGCTTGGCTCGCGCAGGCAGGTCACCAGGTTATGGATGCCGCAGGCGGTGAAAATAATGGCTTCGATCTGCTCGATAAGCCACAGCGACACATTTTTGGCCCCGGGATGCGGACTGAAGAAGATGGCGTTGCCGGCGGCCAGCATGCTGATACAGTTATTGATAATGGTCTCGGTGGGATTGGTGCTGGGCGCCACCGATCCGATCACGCCGAACGGCGAGTACTCGAATAAGACCATGCCTTCGTCGCCGGTGATGGCCTCGGTGACCAGGTCTTCCACGCCGGGCGTTTTTTCCAGCGCCACGCGGTTTTTCAGCAGCTTATCCTCTACCCGCCCCATGCCGGTTTCCTCGGCGCCGCGCTCGGCCAGCACCTGCAGATGCGGCACCAGGTCATGGCGAATGGCGGCGATCACGGCGTTGCGCGTTTTCAGCGGGCACTGCTGATAGGCCAGGAACGCCGCGTGGGCCGCATCGATCGCCTCATCGACCTGGTCGAACAGGGCCGAGGTGGTTTTTTCCCGCCGCGCCGGCTCGAGTTTTTCGCGCACTATGGTGCGGATCAGCGTTTCCAGTTCATTTGTATTCATGACTCTTTCCCCACATGACATTGAGTGATAGCCCATTGGGCGATGTGCCGGTCCTGGTCGACGGTGCCGCCGCTGATGCCCAGCCCGCCGATAAGAAGGCCCGCGCGGTAAAGCGGATATCCGCCGCCAAAGGTGACAATCCTGCCGCCCGATGAGGCTTCTAATTGATACAGTGCGGCGCCGGGCTGGATGTCCGGGCCAAGTTCATGGGTGGCGGTTTTCAGCGCCACGGCGGACCAGGCCTTTTTCGGCGCCAGATCGATGGCGGCCAGCAGCGCGCCGCTCATGCGATAGGTGATGACCGGATTGCCGTGCCGATCCACAACGGCCATCACCACCGCCACCGCCAGTTCGCCGGCCGCCGCCATCGCCGCGCGCAACAGGCGATGGACCAGCAGAAAGTCAAGGTCCTCCGGCGCGCCGGGCGTTTCGCCGTCAGGCGGGGCGGGGTCCGCCCCGGCCTGGCCGGCGGTGGACCCCGCGCTTGCCTGATAGCGCCGTAGCACCTCGCCGACCACGGCGTCGGTTTCGGCACAGCGATCCTCAAAGCGGGCCAGCGCATACAGGCAGTCCGATAACCGGTTGATAAAACCGAGCACCTCGCCGCGCACCGGCGTCTCGTCCGCCAAATGCACCAGCAGCCGCTCGGCGCGCCTGGCCACGGTGCGCGCCAAATGCAGTTGACTGCCGGCCGGGCTGTCGCCGGGCAGTACAAAGCCCGTGACCGGCGGCAGCGCCGCCATGCAGCGATCGATGGCCTGCTCCAGCTGCGTTATCTGTTCGGCGCCCAGGCGCTGGACGCTATCGGATCGCAGGCCGGGCCGTTCGTCGGCCAATTCCGCGCCCAGCCAGAACAACTGCTGTTGGATGGCGCGCAGCAGACGTCGGTTTTGCGCGTCGCGCACCTGATGGGCGGCCACCGCCAGGCAGGCGTTCAGTTCATCCACCGTGCCGTAGGCGTCGACGCGCGGGTGGTATTTTTTAATGCGTTGGCCGCCGATAAGCGAGGTGGTGCCTTTATCGCCGGTTTTGGTATAGATGCTCATAACCCGCTCCCGATCCGGCCTCTGTTAAGGAACAATGGTGTCGACGATGCCGACAATCGCCAGGTCGATGGCCTGGTTGGGCTCGGCGAATACCCAGCGCGCCGACGCCCCCCGCGCCAGCAGCACGATTTCGCCTTCGCCCGCGCCGACGGAATCCACCGCCACCTCCTGCTGCGTGAAGCCGCTGGGGGCCGAACCGTCGACATTGACCGGTTCCACCACCATCAATTTTTTACCCAGCAGCGAAGGCGCTTTCTGCGTCGACACCACCGAACCGATTACGCGAGCCAGTTGCATGTTCTAGTCCTGCCTGTAAAGTTGAAGACGACGTTTAACAATTTCATCCCTGGCCAATGCGGTCAGCAGGACATGGCGCGCCACGACGAGATATCCCGGCGGCAGCGGTCGGACATCGGCGTAGCCCGCCACCCGGCGCGCCAGCAGGTGAACCGGCCTGCCGTCCGGCGCGCAAAAACGCAGCGGCAGCCGTAGCAGCCCGGCGACCGGCAGCAGGCCGAAGCAGGCGTTATCGATTTCAAGCCATACCTGCATGCCGTCGCGCCAGGCCCGCCTCAGCGCGTCAAACGCCGCATCTTCGTCCCCGCCGCTGGCCAGCCGTTGCCAAAAAGCCGGCGTGGTGTGCGTCACCCGCAGACGCGCATGGTTCAGCGCGGCGTTCGCGGGCCAGTCGCGGATTAAGCGCGGCAGCGGCAGCACCAGCTCAGCCCGCTGGCGCTGTTGTAGTCGCTGCAGTACCCGGACGACGCATTCCGCCAGCCATTGTTCGCGCCCGCCTTCCCAAACCATCCTCAGCGCCCCAGCAAAACCGCGGTGGCGCCTTTGTCACCGGCGTCGGCCGCGTTGGCCTCGTCGGTATCAATATGCATTTCCAGGCGCATATGCTCGCCCACCCGGATCACCACATCGTCAAAGATCAGCCGGCGGCCGGTGCCGTTCAGGGCTACGCGCACCACATCGCCCGGCTTAACGCCGAACAGCAACGCATCAAGGGGCGACATATGGATATGCCGTTGCGCCACGATCACGCCATGGGGTAATTCCAGCTCGCCGCTGGCGCTGACCAGCCGGATGCCCGGCGTGGCGTCCAGGTTGCCTGACAGGCGCAGCGGCGCGGCAATACCCAGCAGCCGGGCGTCGGTCCGGGAAATTTCCACCTGGGACCGGCCGCGCAGCGGGCCGAGGATGCGCACGTTTTTCAGCGTGCCTTTCGGACCGACGAGGTTGACCACCTGCTCGGAGGCGAACTGTCCGGGCTGATACAAATCCTTTTTGAAGATCAGCGGCCGGCCGGGAAACAGATGTTCATAATCCTCAAGGGACAGATGCAAATGCCGGTTCGATACGCCAAGCGGCACGGGGCGCCGCCGCATATCGAGCAGTACGTTTTCCACCAGGGACTGCAACTCCAATGTTTCCATCTGACTTAGCCTCTTTCTCCGTCATGAATACATGTCGCGCGGGGGTCGCCTTTGCGGCGCGGACATGCCGGGTCGTGACATAAATTACATTCGCCCGGCACCAGCCCAGGCAGGTCCGGCAACATTGCCGGTTCGCCGCGTACTTCCGCCGCCGGTTTTACCGGCGGGGCGGTGAGGATCGCCGCCGGCGGTGCGGCGAGTTCCTCTCCCGCCGCGATCGCGCCGGCCGGGGCGATATCCGCCGCTGCCGGGATACTGGCCGCGGGTGGCGCCGCGCGGCTTGCGAGCGCAACCGCGCCTGATTCCGCCGGCGCGCCGGACGCGATATCGTCATGCCGGTCCAGGGCATTGTTGCCGCCGTCGGCGGGCCGGGTTTTTATCGCGCCGTCCAGCCAGCCGTCCAGACCGTCCGCGGGACGGGCGATAACCCGTTGCGCCACCCAGCCGTTTTCCCGGCGCGCCAGCGCCGCGCCGTTGGCAATGGCCGAATTGACCGCCGCCACGTCACCGGTAATGGTGATCAGCATCCAGCCCGAGCCGTTGGTCCTTTCGATGCCGGTCAGGGCAACGTTCGCCGCCTTGGCCATGGTGTCGGCCGCCTTGACGGCCAGCGCCAGACCGGCGACTTCAAGCAAACCCAGTGAGGTTTTCACGCGGTCACCTTCAGGTTATTCACCCAGTACCGGGGTGGCGGTGGGCAAAAAGCCCTCGACATCCGAATGCGGACGGGGAATAACGTGCGTGGAGACCACGTTGCCGATGCCCTGGGCCGCCGCCGCGCCGGCATCCACCGCCGCCTTGACCGCCCCGACGTCGCCGCGCACCATGACCGTTACCAGACCCGAGCCTATTTTTTCATAGCCCACCAGTTGGACGTTGGCCGATTTGACCATGGCGTCCGCGGCGATAATGGCGCCGACCAGCCCTTTAGTTTCAATTAATCCCAATGCGTTGTTCATGCTTTCTCTCCTGTTGTGGGCGACGTGATGTGGTTGATTGCCCGGCATTATTTAAACGGTAACCCTTTCACCAGCCGTGCCGCGTTGCAGCCCAGCCGGCGGATTTCTTGCGCCGGCAGCCGCGTATAGTCCCTGAGGACAAACAGCGGGCGGTCGGCGGGTAAATGCGGATCGTGCACCGCGATATCCTGCGCGCCGACCGCCACGCCCACCGCCAGCGGCGATGCGTTCGAGGCCTGGTGCGCCAGGAGGGCCAGCGGGGTGGCGTCATCGCCGGCGTCATGCAGCGCATACGGGATGCCTTCCTCTTCCATGCCCAGCAGCAACTGTTGCCAGCCGGGACGCCCGCCGCCGCACAGGCTGACGATGATGGCCGGATGGCTGATATCAGGCAGGCTCATGCGCCGCCTCCCCGGTCCATGACAGCACCAGTCCCGTGGCAACGGCGTTGCGCGGGCCTTCGCAGCCGCGCACGTTGCCCTGGCCGGCCACCAGGTGGAAATGGGCCAGCGCGTCCGTCACCAGCTGCGGTATTTCAAAGTCCAGCGCGGAGCCGCCCACCAGCACGACGAAGGGAATATCGCGAATGCTGCCGGTCGGGCTGACCTGGGCCAGCGCGCGCAGGGCATTGGCGACAAACACCCGTTGCTTGGCGCTGCGCCGCACCACGCGCACTTTTTCCAGCGCCAGATCGGCCGGCAGGGGCACCATGCCGTCCTCCTTGACCACCACCACCCGGGCAAACACGTCGGCCGGCAGGGGGTGGTCGAAAAACTGCACGCTGCCGTCCTCATGGCGGATATGGAACAGGCTCTCCACCTTGGCCAGGGGATACTTTTTGATGTCCTCCGCCAGTTGGCGCTGTTCAAGCCCCAGTTCGGAATTGATCAGCAGCGTCACCATATCGCCGGCGCCCGCCAGGTGCGTGGCGACGATGCGGCCGTTGCCGTCGATGATCGAGGCGTCGGTGGAGCCGGCACCCAGATCGAGGATCGCCAGCGGCCGCTGCGTGCCCGGCGTGGTCAGCGCGCCGAGGATGGCGGCCTCCGCCTCGGCGCCGCCGATGGCGACCCTGACCCCGGTCTGCTGTTGCAGCGCGTCGGCGATGTCCATCATCTGCAGCCGATCGGATTTCACCATCGCGGCGATGCCCACCGCCTGTTCCATAAAGAATTCCCCGGCCAGGCCGCCTTTAACGTTTACCGGCACGAAGGTATCCACCGCCAGCAGATCCTGGATGGCGATGGCGGACGGATCCTTATTGGTCAGTTCCGCCATGGTCTGGCGCACCTGCTCCAGCATGCCGCCGATATGGGTGCCGGATTCGCCGCCGGCGTTGTCGAGCCGGCCGAGGGCGGACACCGCCGCCATGATTTTTTCCGCTCCCTGGTGCACATCGATGCGCGTTACCCGGTTACCGGCATACAGCTCCAGATGTCCGGCCGGGATGGTGCGCGCCTTGACGTCGCCTTTGGGCGTTTTCACCACCACCGCGGAGCGGGTGCCGATAAGCGAACGGGCCACCGGCACGATGGCGCGGGTTTCGTCGGCGTTCAGCTTGAACACGGTGGCGATGCCGTAAGGATTGGCCAACTGGGTAATCACCTTGCCGGGGGCGGCCACTTCCACCGCCGCGGGCATGCCGAGCGGGATGCGCTCGATATGACGCACCTCGTCGACGATGGGGATGGGCTGGTCCAGCCGGTTGCTGACCAACACGCCGTCGTCGCGCTGCAAAATAGCCGCCGTAATACGAAAACCGGCCTTGACCGCCGCGTTGATCATCGCGGCGATATCGGCAAAATCGAGCGCGGCGGGGGCTATGACGATATAGGGCTCCTCCACGGAGCGCGTCAGCAGTTCGTCGAAGCCGATGGTAATACCGGCTCCCAGCCCCAGACCGCCCGGCGTTTTGGGGTTATGGCCGATCATGGTGGACTCGGTAATCACGGTTTCGGTGATGGTTTCCATCGCCACGTCGCCGATGACCGGCGTTGCTTCGTTGAGCCGTATCAGCGTCAGGTCGGCAATGCTGATGCCGGCCCGCGCCACCACCGCGTTCAGGGCCTGCATAATCCCGAACACGTTACGTTTGGTGCCTTTGATACCGGTGGTTTCCGCCAGCGAACTGGCGATAAATGTCAATGCCCCGCTGGCGGAGGCCTGCGCCAGCGCCGCCTCGGTGGAGGCATTACCGATATCCACCCCTACGATATAACCCATCTGTTGCTCCCGCCCGCCGGTTCCCCGGTGTTAATCATCGCCCTTGAGCTTTTTACGCTGCAGGTAATACCCCGCGGCCTCGCGGACAAAACCGGCGCAAATCGTCGCGTTGTAGCGCGACTCAAGCTCACCGGCTATCGCCAGTAATTCTTCCTGGCTTGAGCGGAACGGACGCAAGGCGTTATAGATTTCCAGGACCCGCTCATCCGGCACCGCCGTCAGTTCGGCGGCGCGCTCGAAGTTCATCGCCAGCAGGGAACGTCCGGCGGAGCGGGCGATATCCGCCTGGATGCGCAGGATTTCCGGGGTGATCCGCACGTCCTGGGCGGTGACGCGGCCGTTAAGCACGTTGGCCAGCGTCAGGTCGTCCAGGGTTTTGCCGGTGGCGGTCTTGACCCAGTCCGGGTGCTTATTGGTCAGCGGATAATCCGCCACGCCGGCCGTGAAGGCCTTGGGCGCGCTGGACGCCGGGGCCGGCGTTTGCACCGCGTCCGGATTGTTCATGCGTGCCAGCACGTCACGCACCATGGTTTCAATTGCTTCAGCATTCATCGTCGTTACCTTAATTCGCGCATCGCCCGCGGCGGGCGCGTAGAGGTTAAAGTCGTGGCGTTCAGAGGGCGACGCTCAGTTCCTGCGGCTGCTTGCCGGTCACCACATACTTGGTTTCCTTGATATGCAGCACCGCGGATTTGGCCTGGTATTTCGGCCGGGCCATCTGATCGTTGAGCGTCGGCACAGGATCCGGCGATTCGCCCTTGGCGTAGCGCGCGGCGTTTTTACCAATATGCCGGTAGGTCTCAAGCGTCAGCAGCGGCGCCTGGGGGAACAGCTCCAGGTTGGACAGCGGCGGCAGGCCGCGCTGGTGGATAACCGTCGTCCCTTTGGACTGGATGCCGATGGAAATGCCCGACCCGCTCAGCCGGTTGCCTTCCACCGCCACAAACGCCACGTCGGAGGATTTAAAGCAGCGGATCACCCGGGCGCGCACGCCTTCCTCCTCGATGCCGGCAATCAGTTCGCGCAGGATCTGCTTATGGGGCAGGCCGATGATATTGACGGTCTGCGACAGGCCGAACGCGGGGCCGACCGCGATAATCACCTCGTCTTTATGGGTGCCGGGCCGGGCGTCGTCCACCACCTTGAGAAAATCGCAGGTCTTGCCGTCGCCGGTGGGCGCCGCGGCGGCGGGTTTGGCCGCCTGCGCGGGGGCGAAGGAGACCTGGTTATCCAGCGGCTGCATCTGGCTGAGCACGTCGCCTATGATTTGCCGTAATAGTGTTTCGTTAATTTCCATCATGGCCGCCTTGGTTAACCCAACTCACTGGGATCGAGCGCGTTGGGAATGTTTTTGATTTCTTCCCAGCGTGCGCCCTGCAAACGGTATCCGGTGGCCGGACCCGCGTAATCATTCACGTCGTTCACCGCCGACAGGACCTGGCCGTTGCCAACGATAATGGCCGAGGTATGCAGGTAATCGCCGGCAATCTTGGCTTTCTGGATATCCAGCACGCTTTGCGCCACGTCCGTGAAACCGCCTTCGGCCAATGCCTTGACCACTTCCAGTCCGGTACGGTTCTTCTCGATAATCTCCTGGGCGAACTTCATGTCCTCCACCTTATTGCGCGCCGGCATATCCTTCGAACCGTGGGCATAGGTGGCGGCGGTGACCTCCTCGTCGCTAATGGGCGGCAGGCCCATGCCGGCGAACGTGGCCTGCAGCGCGCGCGCCGCTTTATTACGAATGGCCACCACGTCTTCCTCGCGCACCGGGCGCAGCCCGCCGTCCACTTTCAGATCCCGCTGCAGGATGTTGTAGTCATCGAAGTCCTCGGCGTCTTCATTGGAGCCGGCGAACATATTGTCGTAGTTCGGCACCGCCGAATAACCGGAGGAGATAAAGTCGGTGCCGGGCAGGAATTGCATCAGCAAACGCGCGGTACGGCGCATATCGGAATGGGTGAAGGTCTGGTCGTTGCTGGAGGCGCACTCCAGATCCAGTGACGAGCAGATCAGGTTTTCCGCCAGCACCGCGCGGATGCCCGAGGGGACCGCCGACGGGATGCCGATACAGCTTACCGACCCGTTTTGCAGCCCCTGCACCCCGGCGGCGCGGGTAATAAAAATACAGCGGGCTTCCAGGTACAGCATGGATTTACCTTCGGCGTAGCCCATCTGCACTTCCGAGCCGGAACCGGAGGTAAAGCGCATCTTCAGGCCGCGCGAGGCGTAGGAGGAGGCGAGAAATCCTTTCGACCAGGGCGTATCGTCGCCGTCGGTAAACACCGGTTCCGTGCCGTAAACCGAAATGGTTTCGGCATAGCAGGTATGGCCCAGCATGCCGAGTTTCAGTTCGGTGGCTTCCTCCAGCGAGCATTGCGTCAGCACGCCCGGCCGGCCGACCTGCGAGCCGATAAGCAACGCGATGGCGTTAAACGGCGCGTAGCGCGCCACCGCCACGGTGGTTTCCTGTTCGTCAAAGCCGCGGAAGGCCCCTTCGGCGGCGTCGGCGGCAATCTGCACCGGATTGTCTTGGATATTGGTGACGTGCGCCTGCTGCGAGGGAGTGCGCCGGGCGCGCATCTTCTGCATCGACATCATCATCTCCACCACGTTCATCTGCGACATCACTTCGACGATTTTCGCCGGCGTCATGGCGGTGGTCAGCGGGATGATATCGGCGCGCGACACGTTGGGGTCGCACAGCATTTTTGCCAGTTGTACCGAATCCATCGCCATGACTTCTTCCGACCGCGCCAGGTTAATGCCGTAGTTGGCGATAAAGTGATCGATCAGATCGAAGTCGGCGCGGGCCTTGCCGTCGAGTTCGGTAACCTTGCCGTCGACGATTTTGATCGACGGCTTGGGGTCGTTGGGACTTTCCATGGCTATAAAGCCTTCCTCGACCCACTCTTTGACGAAACCGTCCTGGTTAACCGGCCGTTTCGCCAGCGCTTCAAATCGCTTGGATTTCATGCCATCCCCCACAAGGAGTTAAATATAAGACGGACGATCGTTATGCGGCACCGCGCCGAGCGTGCCGAGCAGGGTCTTGCCGATTTCACGGGCGGAGGTCACCGCCTGGCGCACCGCGCCGGAATCGCCGGAGACCACTAGGATCACTTCGTTGCTGAAGCTGGTGCCGTTGGACGGGGAGCTGTAGGAAACCACATCGACGTTGGCGGATTTCACCGCCGTATCGGCCATCACCACGCCGATGGCGGCGGGGGCGCCGACTATCACGCCGCAGGCTTTGCCGATCGGCGCGCCGAAGGCTTTTTCCAGCGCGTAGCTGGCGCGGGCGCTATACTGCAGCTCGATATGGCCCGCCTCATTGCTGTAGACGTCGCCGAACGTCCGGTCCAGTTCCTTGAGCGCCACTTCCACCGCCCGTTTCACATCGGACACGTCCTCGCCGCCGAAAATGATCAGCGAGCCGTGTCCCGCGCCGCCTTTGGTGTCGCGGGGTAATTCGATGCTGACCACTTCGGTATTGGTCGCCTTGACCGCCTCGTCCGCCGCCATAATGTGCGGACCCGCGCCGATGCGCGTGCCGAGAATACCGATCGAGCGGTAGCGTTTTTCCAGTTTCATCGCCGTCAGCACTGCGCTGTCGACATTGGCGATCACCAAACCGATGGTGTCGCCCATGGCCGTGCCGACGAATTCCGTCAGGTTACAGGTGTTTTCCGACATATCCGGACCTCGTTCCAATGGGGAGAGAGAAGGGGGCGCCGCGGGGGCGTCGTCACCGATTTTCGCCATCACCTGGGCCAGGATCGCCTCGATGACCTTATCGGTGTTCATTCGCGGGTACCTTTAGGCAAAAATTTCTCCACATCCGCGTGGGGACGTGGGATGACATGGGTGGCGATCACTTCACCGACGTTGGCCGCCGCCATGGCGCCGGCATCGGTGGCGGCTTTCACCGCGCCGACGTCGCCGCGCACGATAACCGTCACCAGACCGGAACCGATTTTTTCATAACCGACCAATAACACATTGGCCGATTTCACCATGGTATCGGCCGCCTCAATCGCGGCGGTCAGACCTTTGGTTTCCACCATGCCCAGGGCTTCTTGTTGCATTTTTATTACCTCGACCAATCATTAAAATTCTGAGGATGTCCGAGGTAAAATATACGCATAAGCGATAAAAAATAGTGGCTTGATTAGGGTGAAAATAGAAGAAATGATTGGCGGTGGCATAGCAAAAAATTGTCATTTCAGTTTGAAAATGCGGCGCCCTGGCTGGTTTTTATCGACTTGTGCAATAACACCAATTAATTTTTTACCTTCCATAATTCAATAATTGATCTTGAAATTCAGGCCAGGCTGTGATTTTGCCGGCGACACGTTAACGGTAAAAAATAATGCCAGAGCAATAATGTAGTATGGCGAAAAAACGGCAATGCCTTGCACGGCAAGGCTTGCAGCGCCTATGACCCATAAAAATTATCGACTGTGGCGATTATTTTATATTTTAAAAAACGAAATTTTATGTCTTGTTTTTGTTACGTAAAAAGATAATTGCAGGCGAGATCTCATTTGATTGATAAATAACTTTGCTAAACGCCATGGGGGCATATAGCGTATTGCCTTGAAGGCCTTATGTTCATTAAAACATTTTTTAAAAATAGACAAAATGTCAGTCGGAAGCAATGCGATTTCACGCTAATAATTATTTCATTTCGACCTCATACAGGAAAATTACGATGAGCGACACTCTACGAACGGTAAAAGGGCAATGTGTTGCCGAATTGCTCGGTACCGGGCTGTTTATGTTTTTCGGCACCAGCGTGCTGTGCGCGGCCAAGCTTGCCGGCGCCAGCTTCGGCCTGTGGGAGATTTGCGTGGTGTGGGGGCTGGGCATTGCGCTGGCGGTGTATCTGACCGCGGGTATTTCCGGCGCCCATCTGAATCCGGCGATAACCATTGCCCTGTGGCTGCTGGCTAATTTCGAGGGCAGGAAAGTGCTGCCCTATATCCTGGCCCAGGTGGCGGGGGCCTTCTTTGGCGCGGCGCTGACCTATCTGCTGTACCATAATATGTTCGGCCTCTACGAGCAGGCCCACCAGATGGTGCGCGGCAGCCAGGAGAGCCTGTTCCTGGCCAGCATCTTTTCCACTTATCCGGCAAGCGCCATCAGCGTCGGGCTGGCCGCGCTGGTGGAAACCGTCATCACCTCCATCCTGATGGGGCTTATCATGGCGCTGACCGATGACGGCAACGGCGTGCCCAAAGGTCCGCTGGCGCCGTTGCTGATCGGTATCCTGGTGGCGGTGATCGGTGCGTCCACCGCGCCATTGACCGGTTTCGCCATGAATCCGGCGCGTGACTTCGGCCCCAAGCTGTTCACCTTTTTTGCCGGCTGGGGCGAGGTGGCGATGACCGGAGGCCGCGAGATTCCCTACTTTATCGTGCCCATCGCCGCCCCCATCGTCGGGGCGATCCTGGGCGCTGCGGTATACCGCTTCCTGATAGCGCCCCATTTGCCCGGCAATATTAAACAGGACGCGGCGGGACAACCGCCGCTGCAATCTTAAACCCCGGGCAACCCGGCCGGCACCCGGCTTCAGGACCGGGTGCCGGCGCAATCCTATAATTGTGTGATAGAGCACGGTTTTGAATAAGGAAAAAATGATTAAATCCCAAACGGCTTTAAGATATTGCGTCGTAATCGCTGCATCTTTCATTAAAACGTAACAATCAGGCGAAATATATCTTTTTTGTTACTGGTTTATTAAAAATAAGTAAAGCGCGAGAGGGCATAATATGAATTCCGGTAGTTTTATGGATTCAGAACTGATAAATAAAATCGCGCATGATTTCGCTAATGCCACCAATTTGGCTGTAGTGGTAGTCAATATCCACGGCGAGGAAGTTTCGGATTTATATCATTTCACCCCGTTTTGCCAATCATTGCGCCAGGATCCGGAAATGGGCCGCCGCTGCCGCATGAGCGACCGCTGCGGCGGACTTGAAGCCTCTAAATCCAATCAGCCCTGTATCTACCGCTGTCACGCCGGGTTGACCGATTTTTCCATTCCCCTGGTCATCGGCGGCCATTTGGTGGGATTTGTGCTGTGCGGCCAAGTGCGCATCAATGATACCGTCAAGCTGCCCGAAGTGCAGGAGAGCAGTTCCTTCACCTGGCGCCAGAACGGCGTGCTGGCCGAGCATTTCGAGAACATTCCGGTTATCGATTACGACCGGCTGCTGTCTTCCGCCGATCTGCTGAAAATCATCGTTGATAATTACCTTAAGCAACAGCTTGATTTCGTGGTGATTAAAGAACACGCGCCGGCGAGCGCCGGGCACCGGGCGGCGATCCCAAGCGCGCATGACGGCAAAATGAAAAAGGTGCTGCGTTATATCGACAGTCATTACTCCGAGGACCTGCGTCTTGAGGACGTGGCGGCGATGGTCTATCTCAGCCCTTATTATTTCAGCAAATTATTCAAAAAATACCAAGGCGTGGGTTTTAACGCCTACGTGAACCAGCAGCGTATGGAAAGCGCGCGCCAGATGCTGGAGCAAAGCGACTGGTCCATCGCCGTCATTGCGCGCAACCTCGGTTTTTCCCAGGCCAGCTATTTTTGCAAAGTATTTCGCCAGGCCTATCGCATTACCCCCCAGGCGTATCGTGAGCAGCGTTTATCCGCGCTGAATAACAGCCCGGCGAAAAATATCGCCATGCCGCGTAATTAATCCTTTTTCCCTTTTGTCGCTTTAATTATTGTGACGTTATTATTTCCAGCCGATCGTGATCTCATTTTTTAAATTTAAACAACGCTATTTAATGCTATGGCTTTCGCCGCTGAAAATGGCCGCTCATCGCGCCATGCCGTGGCATGGCTAATTGCCGATAGCTAAAAAGTGTTATCCCCCGACAATAAATTTTAATCAAATCACCGCCGGCGAACATTTTTTTTGATCCAATCCGGGGTATATTTTCCCCAGATACTTTAGATTAACGATGACAGGGGCGCCGCCGGCAACGATTTGCCATTTCCGCGCGGCGCCAATGCCAATGTTACCAGGTTGCACGCGCCGCAAGGCCGTCAGGGAAGGAGGTGTGAATCCTCCGCAGCCCCCGCTGCTGTAATGCCGACGAATCCGGCGTCACCACTGATCGAAAATGATTGGGAAGGGCCGGAGGAGGATGACGCAAAGCCAGAAGACCTGCCTGATAACAAGAGCCGTACCGGCTCGGTAACAACTCCTTCGGTGGGAAGCGGGTTGTCCTAACGACTGCGTCGGGATAGCGCCTTTCCGCCGCCGTTGCTTACGACAATCCCGTTCGGCCCGCCCTGGCATTACGGGATACGGATGAAAGCGATACTGATTGGCGGCGCGCAAAGCGGGACCGGGAAAACATTGCTGACGCTCGGCCTGCTGCGGGTGCTGGCCAGGCTCGGCCTCAGGGCGCAGCCGTTCAAGTGCGGGCCGGATTATATCGATACCGGCTGGCATGAGGCGGTCAGCGGCATCGCCTCGCATAACCTGGACGCCTATATGCTGGGGGCTGACACGCTTAACGGCCTGTTTAACCGGCATATGCAAACTGCCGACGTGGGCGTTATCGAAGGCGTCATGGGACTCTACGACGGCCTGGGCAGCGACGGCGGCGACTGCAGCAGCGCCGCGCTGGCCAAGCAGCTGGGCGTGCCGGTGGTGCTTATTATCGACGGCAAGGCGGTATCCACCTCGGCCGCCGCCACCGTACTGGGCTTTCAACTGTTTGATCCCGCCGTCAACATCGCCGGCATTATCGTAAACCGGGTATCCTCCGCCAATCATTTCAACCTGATTAAAACCGCCATTACCCGCTACTGCGATCTGCCGGTGCTGGGGTATCTGCCGCCGCTCAGCGACTGGGCATTGCCCTCCCGGCATCTGGGCCTGGTGCCGGCGCAGGAAAACCCGCGCCTGGAGGCGCAATGGGACCAACTGGCGGATGCGGTGGAACAGCATATCGATATCGATTGTCTTCTGCGTCTTGCCGACTGCCAGCCCGCGGCGGGCCGCCTGCCCGCGCCGCCCGCCGCGCCGCGTTATGCGCAGCTGACGCTGGCGCTGGCCGAGGACGAGGCGTTTCATTTCTATTATCCGGATAATCTGCAGCTCCTGCGCGATATCGGCGTGCGTATCGTGCCGTTCAGCCCGCTAAACGATCGGGAACTGCCGGCATGCCAGATGATTTACCTCGGCGGCGGTTTTCCGGAACTCTTCGCCGACCGGCTGACGGCCAACGGCGTGATGCGGGCAGCGCTGCTGCGGGCCGGTCTGCAGGGCACGGCCATCTACGCCGAATGCGGGGGGCTGATGTACCTGGGGACCTCCCTGGAGGATCAGCAGGGCCGCGTCTTCCCCATGGTCGGCCTGTTGCGCGGCGTCAGCCGCATGAGCGAGGGACTCAAGCGTTTCGGCTATTGCGAGGGGCGGGCGCTGGCCGATAATCTGCTGACCGCCAGGGGAGAAACGTTACGCGGTCACGAATTTCACCATTCCGAATTTATCACCGATGAGCCGCCGCTGTTTACCCTTACCAAACGCGCCGCCGGCGGCGAGGTAAAACAGTGGCCGGGCGGTTATGGCGACGCCACGCTTCTCGCCAGCTACCTGCATGTGCATTTTTACCAGCGCCCGGCCTTGCTGCGGCGCTGGCTGGATAAAGGATGCGAGCTGCTATGACCTTGAGCGCCTACCTCGCCGGCTACCTGCTGGATCTGTGGCTTGGGGATCCGCCGCACTGGCCGCATCCGGTGCGCTGGATAGGCCATGCCGTCACGGGCCTGCAACGCGTTATCCGCCGTTGCTGCCGTAGCCGCCGGGCGCTGTATATCGGCGGCGGCGCGCTGTGGCTGCTGGTGGTGGGCGGCAGTGGGGGATTGACCTGGGCCTTGCTGCGCCTGCTGTCCTTTTCGCCCGCGCTGGAGTGGCTGGCCACCGCCTGGCTCACCTACACCCTGCTGGCGACCCGCTGCCTGCGCGATGCCGCCATGGCGGTTTATTACGTGCTGCGCGCGGACGACCTGGCGGCGTCGCGCCGGCAGCTGTCCTACATTGTCGGCCGCGATACCCAGCACCTGACGCGGCCGCAAATGATGCGCGCGGTGGTGGAAACGGTGGCGGAAAACAGCGTTGACGGCGTAATAGCGCCGCTGTTCTGGCTGTTTATCGGCGGCGTGCCGCTGGCGATGGCCTATAAGGCGGTCAATACCCTGGATTCCATGGTGGGGTACCGCACGCCGCAGTACGAAGCCATCGGCTGCGTATCGGCGCGAATGGACGACGCGGCCAACTGGCTGCCGGCGCGATTGGGCTGGCTGCTGCTGGCGCTGGCCGCCGGCCTGTTGCGTCTGGACGGGCGCGGCGCCTGGCGCATTGGCTGGCGCGATCGCTATCAGCATAAAAGCCCGAACTGCGCCTGGTCGGAGGCGACGGTGGCGGGCGCGCTGGGGGTGCGGCTGGGCGGACCCAATGATTATTTCAGCATCCGGGTGGAAAAACCCTGGATTGGCGAGGCGCGGCGCGAGATTGCCCTTGGCGACATCATCCACAGTATCCGCTTGATGTATGTCGCCTCCGCGCTGATGCTGGCGACGATGTGCCTGCTCCGCGCCGGCGGCGCGGGATTAGGGTGGTGGTGAGACTTAACAGGGCTGTATAACAGGGCGCAGGCCCGGAGCTGTAACGCGAATGAGTTATATCAAACAACCGCAACAAATCGAGCGCACCAGTTTTGCCATTATCCGGGAGATCATTGCCCGCGAGCGTCCCGATTTCCGTTTCCAGGATATCTGGCAGGAAAAAATCATCCTGCGCGCCATCCACACCAGCGCCGATTTCGACTGGCTGGATATTCTGCATTTCTCGGCCGGCGCGGCTGAACGCATGGCCGACGCCCTGAGCCGGGGCTGCACGATATATACCGATACCACCATGGCGCTGTCCGGCATCAATAAGACCGCGCTGGCGCAGCTGGGCGGTAAAGCGGCTTGTTATATCGGCGATGCCGGTATTGCCGAGCAGGCGCGGGCGCAGGGCATGACGCGCTCAATGGCGGCGGTGGACTATGTGGTGGCGCGCGCCGGCCGGGAGCCGGACAACAGCCTGTTTGTGTTCGGCAACGCGCCCACCGCGCTGTTTCGCCTGCTGGAGCATGTCGGTCGGTCGGATTACCGGCCGCAGGGGGTGATAGGCGTGCCGGTGGGGTTTGTCGGCGCCAGCGAATCCAAGCAGGCGCTGGCCGACAGCCCGTTGACCTGCATCGCCGCGCTGGGCCGCAAAGGCGGCAGCAATATCGCCGCGGCCATCGTCAACGCCCTCCTTTATCAGCTGCGGGAGGCATGATGGACGACGTGGTCTGGCACAATGGCCGGGCGCTGCGCAAGGGGTATACCACCGGATCCTGCGCCACCGCGGCGGCTAAAGTCGCCGCCGAGATGCTTTTGCGCCAGCAGGTGATAGATACCGTTTCCATCGTGACGCCGTCCGGCGTCACGCTGTGCCTGAACGTCGAGCTGCCGTTGATAAGCCCCGGCGAGGCCACCGCCGCCATTCGCAAGGACGGCGGCGATGACGTGGACGCCACCGACGGCATGCTGATTTTTGCCCGCTTAAGACTGCGCGCCGATGCCGCCATTATCATTGAGGGCGGCGCCGGCGTGGGCCGGGTAACCCGCAACGGCATCGGCCTGGCTATCGGCCAGGCGGCGATTAACAACACTCCCCGTCATACCATCGAGACGGCGGTGCGCGAGGTCATCGGGCCGGATCGCGGCGCGGATGTGGAGATTTTCGCCCCGGAAGGGGAAGCGCGGGCGCGGAAAACCTATAACGCGCGCCTGGGCATCCTGGGCGGTATTTCCATTATCGGCACCAGCGGCATCGTGACGCCGATGTCGGAGGAAAGCTGGAAGAAATCCCTGTCGCTTGAGCTGGGCATGAAGCGCGCCGACGGCATGGACCGGGTGATCCTGGTGCCGGGCAACCACGGCGAGCGTTTCGTCGGCGAACGGCTGGGCATCGATAAACGTTACGTTGTCACTATGAGCAATTTTGTCGGCTATATGCTTAAGGAGGCGGAGCGCCTGGGGTTTCGCCAGATCCTGATGGTCGGCCATTTCGGCAAACTGGTGAAGGTGGCGGCGGGGATCTTCCATACCCATAGCCATATCGCCGACGGACGCATGGAAACGCTGATTGCCTGGCTGGCCTTGTGCGACGCCCCCCACGCGCTAATGCATCAGGTGGCGGCGTGCGTGACCACCGAGGAGGCGATGGCGTTAATCGACGCCGCCGGCTGGCAGCGGGTATACCCGGCCATTGCCGCGCGCGTCGCCGCCCGCATGGCCGAGCTGTTGCGTTTTTCCTCTACGCCGCCCCGCTGCGATGCGCTGCTGTTCTCCTTCGATCAGCAGATCCTCGGCAGCAGCCGGCCGGCGGCGCAACTGAGAGATGCCTTCCGATGAACAGGAGGGTTGACGATAACGGCCACCGGCACGCGCCCCGGTTAAGCGTGGTCGGGCTGGGGCCGGGGGATGGCCGCTACCTGACGCCCGGCGCCCGGCGGCTGATCGAGCAGTGTTCGGTGCTGATCGGCAGCCCGCGCCAGCTGGCGTGTTTTCCTGGGTTCCAGGGCGAAAAGCGGCCGTTCGGCCCGTCCCTGGCGGCGCTTGCGGCCTGGCTGGACGCCCATCCCGACGTGGACACGGTGGTGCTGGCTTCCGGCGACCCGCTATTGTACGGCATCGGCGATTACCTGAGCCGGCGCATGGGGGCGGAAAACCTGCATATCGAGCCGGGGATCAGCGCGGTGCAATACCTGTTTTCACGCCTGCGCATGGCGATGAACGATGTCTATCTCACCAGCAGCCATGGCCGCGCGCCTGATTTTGATTTTTTGCTGCTGCACCCCAGGGTGGCGATGGTCACCGACGAACGCATCGGTCCTTATGAAATCGCCCGCGAGATCCTGGCGCGCGAGCGGCCGCGGGTCATGATTATCGGCGAAAACCTGTCCTACCCCGATGAACGTATCCACCGGCTGCCGCCCGCGCAGGTGGCGCGGCATTATGCAATGAACGTGGTGGTGATCCTCGATGAGAGATGAAGAATTTATCCGCGGCCCGGTGCCGATGACCAAACGCGAAATCCGGCTGGCGTCGGTGGACCGGCTGGAGCTGGCGCAGGCTCGGCTGCTGATTGACGTCGGCGCCGGTACCGGCAGCGTCGGCATCGAGGCGGCCAGCCGCTACCCCCAGCTGCGGGTGATGGCGGTGGAGCGCAATCCCGACGCGCTGGCGCTGATTCGCGCCAACAGCGCCAAATTCGCCCTGGACGAGCGTATGGACATCGTGGCCGGCGACGCGCCGCTGCCGCTGGCGGTAAGCGCCGATGCTGTTTTTATCGGCGGCAGCGGCGGCAACCTGGCGGCGATTATCGGCTGGGCCGGTGAACTGCTGGTGCCGGGCGGACGCCTGGTGATTAACCTGATTTTGCAGGAGAACCTCGGCGAGGCGCTGGGCGCGCTGCGCCAGGCGCCCTTCGTTCGCGCGGACTGCGTCCAGATGCAGGTTGCCAGCCTGGCCCCGCTGGGCAGCGGACACTTTTTTAAACCGAACAATCCCGCTTTTATTATTTCCTGTCTCAAGGAGAACACTCATGACAGAGCCCTTTGACCGCCGGCTGATCTGGTTTGTCGGCGCAGGACCGGGCGACCGGGAACTGATCACCCTGAAAGGCTACCGGCTGTTATGCGCGGCGGACGTGGTGATCTACGCCGGATCGCTGATTAACCCCGCGCTGCTGGACTATTGCAAGCCGGGCGCGGCCTGCTATGACAGCGCCGGTCTCAACCTGCGGCAGATTATCGGCCATATGAGCGAGGGTATCGCCGCCGGCAAGCTGGTGGTGCGCCTGCAAACCGGCGATTTATCCCTGTACGGCTCGATCCGCGAACAGATTGAAGAACTGGCGTTGCTGAATATCGGTTTTAGCACCGTGCCCGGCGTCAGCGCGTTTCTCGGCGCTGCGGCGCAGCTTGGCGTGGAGTATACCGTGCCGGAAGTGGCGCAAAGCCTGATTATCACCCGTATGGAGGGGCGCACGCCGACGCCGGCGCTGGAAGCGCTGGAAGCGTTTGCCGCGCATCGCACGTCGATGGCCATTTTCCTGTCGGTACAGGCTATAGAGCGCGTGGCGCAGCGGCTGGTGGACGGCGGTTATCCCAGCGACACGCCGGCGGCGGTGATTTTCAAGGCCACCTGGCCGGAGGAAAAAACCGTACGCGGCACGCTGGCGGATATCGCCGGCAAGGTCCGCGCGGCAGGCATCGGCAAGACGGCGCTTATCCTGGTGGGCGCCTTCCTGGGCGACGAATACCACTACTCCAAACTGTATCACGCGGAATTCACCCATGAATATCGTCAAGCCTGAGTCGGTCGCCCTGTTTTGCCTGACCCCCGGCGGCGTTCAGTTGGCCAAACGGCTGTCGGCGCTGATCCCGATGACCTGTTTTACCAGCCAGAGTTTGCTGGAGCCGGGATTTGATGCGTTTCACGGCACGCTGTCCCATACGGTGGCGGAAGTGTTCAATACGTATTCGGCGCTGATATTTATCTGCGCCACCGGTCTCACGGTGCGGGTTATCGCGCCGCTGATTAAAGATAAGTTCAGCGATCCGGCGGTGGTGGTGATCGACGATCGCGGCCACCATGCCATCAGCCTGCTGTCCGGTCATATGGGGGGCGCCAACGCGCTGACCGGCTATATCGCCGGGCTGATCGGCGCCACGCCCGTTGTCACCACCGCGACCGATGTCAACCAGCTGGCCGCGGTGGATATCCTGGCGCAGCAGTTGAACGCCACCATGACGGATTTTCGCCAGACGGTGAAAAAGCTCAACCAGTTGCTGGTGTGCGGCGGGCGCGTCGGGCTGTATTGGGACCAGACGTCGCTGGCGACGATAAAAATGCGCTGGCCGGAAGAGTATTGCGATACCCGCGGCCTGGTGCTGGTCACCGATCTGGACGATTTGCCCGAACTGGACGCGCTGCTGTACGTCAGTTTGCACGACAGCGTGCCGGAGGTGCCGGTGCCGGTGTACAAACTGGTGCCGCGCTGTGTGGTGGCGGGTATCGGCTGCCGCCGCGACACGCCGCCGTCCACCGTGGCGAACCTGTTGGCGCGGCAACTGGCGGGACTGCATATCGACCCGCTGGCGCTGCGCGCCATCGGCAGCGTGGCGATTAAACGCGACGAACCCGCGCTGCGCCATCTGGCCAATCAATGCTGCGTGCCGTTCGAGATTTTTTCCGTCGATGCCCTGAAACCGGCCGCCGCCCGATTCCCCGGTTCGGACTTCGTGAAGCGCGTGGTGGGCATCGGCAGCGTCTCCCAACCCGTCGCCTGGCTGATGAGCAACGGCCGCCTGGTGGGCGATACGTTGCGTACCCAGGGCGTGACCATAACCTTAGGAGTTTCCTGCTGATGCTGTATGTGATTGGTATCGGCCCGGGCAGCCAGGCCGCGATGACCCTGGAGGCGCTTGACGCCATCCGCGACGCCGACATTATCGTCGGCTACAAAACCTATACCCACCTGGTCAAGCACCTGACCGGCGACAAACAGGTGATCAAGACCGGCATGTGCAAGGAAATCGAACGCTGCCAGGCCGCGCTCGATCTGGCGGTCACCGGCCAAAAGGTGGCGCTGATCAGTAGCGGGGACGCCGGCATCTACGGCATGGCGGGCCTGATCCTGGAACTGGTGACGGCGCAGGGGCTGGATGTGCAACTGAAGCTTATCCCCGGCGTCACGTCCAGCACCGCCGCCGCCTCACTGCTGGGCGCGCCGCTGATGCATGATTTTTGCCATATCAGCCTGAGCGATCTGATGACCCCCTGGCCGGTGATTGAACGGCGCATCCTGTGCGCGGCGCAGGCGGATTTCGTGATCTGCTTTTACAATCCGCGCAGCCACGGCCGGCCGGATCACCTGGCCAACGCCTTTGCCCTGATGGGCCGTTATAAATCGGCGCACACGCCGGTGGGCGTGGTACGTGCCGCCGGGCGTAAAAAACAGGAAAAATGGCTGACGACGCTCGGGGATATGGACTTCGCGCCGGTGGACATGACCTGCCTGGTGATTGTCGGCAACCAGGCGACCTATTGCCGTGACGGCCTGATGATCACGCCGCGCGGCTATCAAATCCAGGCGGACGCGCAGTGACGGCGGGCCGGATATGCCCACCTGCAGCAGCCCGGGAGCCGGTTGACGGCGGCGGGGGGAGGGGCTGCGCGCAGGATGCCGTCCGCGCGCCGGCGCCCCAGGTGCATATTCTCGGCGGCACGTCCGACGCGCTGGCGTTATGCCGGGTGATGGCCCGGCGCGGGGTGTCCTATAGCCTGTCGGTGGCCACCGCCACCGGCGAGGCGCTGGCGGCGGGCGTGGGCGGCGCCAGGCAGGTGGGCCGCATGGACGCCGCCGGCATGGCCGGGTGGCTTTCGGGGGCGCGCTGGGTTATCGACGCGTCCCATCCCTATGCCGAGCTGGCGTCGCAACATCTGGCGGCGGCGTGCCGGGCGCTGGCGCTGCCGTTGACGCGTTATGAACGTCCCAGCGATATCGACGCCATCACGCATCCCCGTTTATTACCGGTGGATTCGATAGAGCAGGCGTGCCGGACGGCGGCGGCGCTGGGACAGCGCATCCTGCTGACCACCGGCAGCAAACAGCTGGCTGATTACGTCAGGCTGCTGCCGGGCAAAACCCTGATAGCCCGCGTGCTGCCCACCGCCGCGATCCTGGCCCAGTGCGCGGAGCTGGGCCTGGGCGTCAGCCAGGTGATCGCCATGACCGGTCCCTTCAACCGCGAGCTGAACCTGGCCCTGTACCGCCAGTACCGGCCAGAGGTCATGATCACCAAGGAATCCGGCCGGGAAGGAGGCTACGCCGAAAAGGTCTTGCCTTGCCTGGCGCTGAATATCCCCTGCGTGGTCATCCGCCGGCCGCTGATGCGGTGGGATGACGTGATAAGCACGCCGGACGCGTTTGCACACCGGCTGGACCAGTGGCTGAACGCCGCCGGCACGGCGAATAAGGAATCATCATGAAAAAAGCGCTGTTGACCATCAGTTTCGGCACCACCTACACCGAGGCGCGCGAGCGCAATATCGACGCCTGCGAACGGCGGCTGGCCGCCGCATTCGCCGATCGCGTCCCGTTTCGCGCCTTCACCTCCGGCATGGTCATGCGCAAGCTGGCGCAGCGGGACGGCCTGTTTATCGATTCGCCGCAGCAGGCGCTGGAAAAACTCTGGCAACAGGGCTATCGGGATGTGGCGATCCAGTCGCTGCATATCATCAACGGCGATGAGTACGAAAAAATCCTGCATCACGCCGCGGCCTGGCGCGGACGTTTCGACCGGCTGCATATCGGCGCGCCATTGCTTAACGACGAGCGCGATTACGGGCGGCTGATGGCGGCGCTACAGGCGCAAATGCCCGCGCTGGCCGACGACGAGCGGGTGGTGTTTATGGGACACGGCACCCGCCATCATGCGTTTGCCGCCTACGCATGCCTGGATCATATGCTGGCCGCGCGCGGTATCCCCGCGCTTATCGGCGCGGTGGAAAGTTATCCCGATCTGCAGTTGGTCATCGCGCGGCTGAACGCCCAGAAGGTACGCAAGGTGCATTTAATGCCGCTGATGCTGGTGGCGGGCGATCACGCCATCAACGATATGGCGTCCGGGGAGCCCGATTCCTGGAAAAGCCAACTACAGCGTGCCGGCTACGCATGCCGGTGCTGGGTACAGGGGTTGGGGGAAAACCCGCTGGTCCAGCAGCTGTTTGTCGATCATCTCCTGGATCGCGTCACCGAAGAGGTGATGCCATGACCGGCCGGCTGTATGCCATCGGCACCGGGCCGGGCGCCGCCGATTTGATTACGGTGCGCGGCGCCCGCGTGCTCGGCCAACTGGATGTGCTGTACGCGCCGGCGGGACGCAAGGGCGGCGACAGCCTGTCGCTGAGTATTGTGCGCGAATATCTCGCCGCGCGGGTCGATATCAGGACGCGCCATTTTCCCATGAGCCTGGACGCCGGGGAAAAGGATGCCGTGTGGGACGCGGTGGCCCGCGAAATGGCCGCTGATGTGGAGCAGGGGCTGCAGGTGGGTTTTATTACCCTGGGAGACGCCATGCTGTACAGCACCTGGGTATTTTTACTGGCGCGGCTGCAGGGGCGCATACCCATCGACATTATTCCCGGCGTCACCTCGTTCGCCTGCATCGCCGCCCGGGCGCAAATGCCGCTGGCGATGGAAAGCCAGTCGCTGGCGGTGATGGCCTGCACCGATGATGAAAGCGCGCTGGAACAGGCGCTGCTGTCCCATGACTGTGTGGTGCTGATGAAGGTGTATGGCCGTTTTGCCCGCATCCAGGCGCTGCTGGGCCGCCTTGGCCTGCTGGAACACGCCCTGCTGATGGCGGACGCATCGTTGCCGCAGGAGAGGTGCTTCCGCGCGCTGGGCGACCTGGCGCCAGATCAGGCGTTACCTTATTTTTCCACGGTGGTGGTCAATAAAGGCTGGCCCGCCGCCGCAACAGCGCATTTTAATGGATAACCGAGGAGTTAACCGATGAACCTACAGATTGGCAAGGGGATGTCCGCGTTCGGCGCCGGCATGACGCTGTTATTGCTGGTGGTGCCGCAGGATGCGTACGCCATGCATATCATGGAGGGTTTCCTGCCGCCGATGTGGGCGCTGGCCTGGTGGCTGCTGTTTTTACCCTGTCTGGCGATCGGACTGACGCGCATGCGGCGGATTGTGGCCGAGGACAGCAACCGCAAGGTGCTGCTGGCGCTGTGCGGCGCGTTTATCTTTGTGCTGTCGGCGCTGAAAATCCCGTCGGTGACCGGCAGCTGTTCCCATCCCACCGGGGTGGGCCTGGCGGTGATTATGTTCGGGCCGTGGGTGCTGTCGGTGCTGGGGGCGGTGGTGCTGCTGTTCCAGGCGCTGCTGCTGGCCCACGGCGGCCTGACCACCCTGGGCGCCAATGCCATTTCCATGGCGGTGGTCGGCCCGATGGTGGGGTATGTGGTCTGGCGGCTGTCGCTGCGCTTAGGCCTGCGGCGCGATGTGGCGGTGTTCCTGTGCGCCATGCTCGCCGATCTGTCCACCTATATGGTGACGTCGCTGCAACTGGGACTGGCGTTCCCCGACCCGGTGTTTGGGTTTACCGGCTCGGCGCTGAAATTTATGGGCGTGTTCTGCCTGACGCAAATCCCCATCGCCATCGCGGAAGGACTGTTAACCGTCATGATTTACGACCAACTGACCAAACGGCAGTTGTTAACCGTCGGGAGTCATTAAAATGAAAAAAATGCTGATATTGCTTTCCCTGGTGGTGGCGCTGATGGTGATGCCGTTTTTTATCAACCATGGCGGCAGCTACGGCGGATCGGACAACGAGGCGGAAGGTCTGATAGGCACCCTGGCGCCCAATTATAAACCCTGGTTTTCGTCGCTTTATGAACCCGCCAGCAGTGAAATCGAAAGCCTGCTGTTTACCCTGCAAGGCTCGATCGGCACCGGGGTGGTATTTTATATTCTCGGTTTTTATCGCGGCAGGGAAAGCCGCGGCAAAAACAAGCGCGGTGGGGAAGGCCGCGGCGACGGCCGCCAGCCCGAAGATGAAGACGACGCCGGCCGGGACGGACGTCATGCTTGAAATCGATCGCCTGTCCTGGCAAAACCGCTGGCAGGCGCGGGATCCGATGCGCAAGTTCGTTCTCTATGCGGCCTTGCTGGGCATTGCGCTGCTGACATCGCCGCTGTATCAATGCGCCACCCTGCTGCTGCTGATCCCCTTGACCTGCTATGTGGCGCGTGTGAACCTGGCGCGCTATCTGCGCTGGCTCAGCGTGCCGCTGGGATTTCTGGCGGTCAGCCTGCTGAGCATCGCGGTATCTTTTGCCTGGTCCGGCGGCGGTATGATCTACAGCGTGCGGTTGGGAAGCCTGTACCTGGGGCTGGATAAACAGGGCCTGGCGTTGGCCAATCTGGCCATGTGGCGCAGCATGACCGCCCTGGCGGCCACCTATTTATTCGTGCTGACCACGCCCTTTACCCAGATTATCCAGATCCTCAAACGCTGCCGCCTGCCGCGGCTCTTGATCGAGCATACCCTGCTAAGCTATCGCTTTATTTTTATCTTTCTTGACGAGGCCAACGCCATCCGTCAGGCGCAGTCGCTGCGCTTCGGTTACTGTTCGCTGCGTACCGGCTATCATTCGCTGGCGATGCTGGTGGGCATGCTGATGCTGCGGGTCATCACCCGCTACCGGGAAATGTCCGTCGCGCTGGAGGTGAAATTGTACCAGGGCGAATTCCATTTATAAGGATCGACGATGTTAGCGACCGAAGCACTCTGTTTTTCCTGGCAACAGGATCAGCCGGCGCTGTGCGATTTAACGCTGGATTTCAGCCGCGGCCGGGTCACCGGCTTGATTGGCGCCAACGGCTGCGGCAAGTCCACGCTGTTCATGAACCTGCTGGGTTTGCAAAAGCCGCAAAGCGGCAGGGTGCTGTGGCGGGGCAAGCCGCTGGACTATGATAAACGCAGCCTGCTGGCGCTGCGCCAGCAGGTGGTCATGGTGTTCCAGGAACCGGATCACCAACTGTTCTATACCGATATCGACAGCGATATCGCGTTTGCCCTGCGCAACCTCGGCGTGGATGAAGCGGTCATCCAGGCGCGCCTGGCGCAGGCGTTGACGCTGGTGGGGGCCAACGGCTTTCGCCACCGGCCGATCCAGTACCTCAGCCATGGCCAGAAAAAACGCGTGGCCATCGCCGGGGCGCTGGTGATGCAATCGGATTACCTGTTGCTGGACGAACCCACCGCCGGGCTGGATCCGCAGGGCCGCGAGGCGATGATCGGCATTATCCAGCGCATCGCGGCCCAGGGCCGGCACGTCATCATCGCCAGCCATGATATCGACCTGATTTATCATATCTGCGATTACATCTATGTCATGGCGCAGGGACGCCTGCTGGCCGAGGGCAGCGAGCGGGAGGTGTTCCAGCAAGCGGCGATGCTGGCGCGCGCGGGGCTGAGCCAGCCTTGGCTCATCAAGGCGCATACCCGGCTCGGCATGCCGCTGGTGAAGACGGAAGATGAACTGTTCGCTTTTTACGAACAATCCCGGGAGGCAAAAGTATGACGATGTCAATCATGGTGCAGGGCACCGCGTCCGACGTGGGTAAAAGCGTCCTGGTAGCCGGGCTGTGCCGTATTTTTGCCCAGGACGGCCACCGCGCGGCGCCGTTTAAAGCGCAGAATATGGCGCTGAATTCCTGGATCACCCGCGATGGCGCTGAAATGGGCCGGGCGCAGGTGTTCCAGGCCGAGGCGGCGGGCATTGAGCCGGACGTGCGCATGAACCCGGTATTGCTCAAGCCGACCAGCGATCGGAAATCGCAGGTGATCGTCATGGGCGAGGCGCTATGCCACATGGACGCCATGGATTACCATCGCTACAAGCCGCAGCTGCGCGCGCGGGTCGGCGAAGTATTCCGCAGCCTGGCGGCGGATTTCGATATTATCGTGCTCGAGGGCGCCGGCAGTCCGGCGGAGATCAACCTGCGCGATCGCGATATCGTCAATATGGGCATGGCGCAACAGGCGAACGCGCCGGTGCTGCTGGTGGCCGATATCGACAAGGGCGGGGTGTTCGCCGCCATTTACGGCACCCTGGCGCTGCTGCGCCCGGATGAAAAAGCGCGGGTCAAGGGGGTGATTATCAATAAATTCCGCGGCGACCTGGCGCTGCTCAAGCCCGGGATCGCGCAAATCGAGGCGCTGACCGGCGTGCCGGTGGTGGGCGTGATGCCATGGTTCGACGAGCCGCTGGAAGATGAGGACGGCGTCGCCCTGCAAGGGGATAAATACCGCCTGGGCGGCGCCCGTGAACTGGATATCGCCGTGGTGCAGTTGCCGCATATCGCCAACTTTTCCGATTTTAACGCGCTGGCGGTGCAGCCGGATGTACGGCTGCGTTATGTAAAGCGCGGCGAAGCGCTGGGCGTGCCGGATCTGCTGATTATTCCCGGCAGTAAAAACACCTTGGGCGATCTTGCCTACCTGCGGGAAAACGGCATCGATGCCGCTATCCATCGCGCCCATGGACAGAGCGTGCCGGTTCTGGGCATCTGCGGCGGTTTCCAGATGCTGGGCAGGCGGGTCACCGACGGCATCGAGTCGGGCATCGCCGAAACCGACGGCCTGGGGCTGCTTGATTGCGACACCCGCTTCGAGCCGCGTAAAATCACCACCCAGGTGGAGGCCGGCGTACAGGCCTTGCCGGCGGGCATCTTCGCCGCCGCGGGCGGCCTGGCGCTGAGCGGCTATGAAATCCATATGGGCCAGACCACGCTTGGCGCCGGCGCGCGTCCCTTCGCCACGTTATTACGGCAAAACGGCCGCCCCTGCCGGCAGGACGACGGCGCGGTTAACGCCGCGGGCGACGTGGCCGGCAGCTATATTCACGGGCTGTTCGACAGCCCGTTGTTTACCCGGGCGCTGCTTGACGCGCTGCGCGAGCGGCGCGGCCTTGATGCGCTGGATACGCCGGTGACCGGCTGGCGCGAGCGCAAGGAGCTGTCGTTTGATGCGCTGGCAGGCCAGATGCGCGCCCATATCGATATCCCGCTGCTGTACCGTATTATGCGTGAGCAGGCGGCGACGGGAGAACCGGCATGATACTGGTGACCGGCGGCGCGCGCAGCGGCAAAAGCCGCCTGGCCGAAAGCCTTGCCGCCCGCGACGGCGGCGCGGTGCTGTATATCGCCACCTCGGTGGTGACCGACGAAGAAATGGCGCAGCGGGTGGAAAAACATCGCCGCGATCGTCCCGCGCACTGGCTGACCTGGGAGGGCCATCGCGATCTTGACCGGGTGATCCGCGCCCATGCCGGCCGGGTCGAGGCGGTACTGCTGGAGTGCGTCACCACGCTTATCACCAACCTGCTGTTTGACCAGGCGGGCGCCACGCCGCCCGATGCGATGGATTTCGACGCCATCGAGCGCCATATCGCCGGGCACATCGACGCGCTGATCGCCGCCTGCGCCGACGCGCGCTGCCGGGTGGTGCTGGTCACCAACGAACTTGGCATGGGCATCGTACCGGAAAATCTGCTGGCCCGGCGGTTTCGCGATATCGCGGGCAGGGTCAACCAGCGGCTGGCCGCCGCCGCTACCGACGTCTGGCTGGTGATATCCGGCATTCCGGTGCCGATCAAAGGCGGCGACCAGAGGGACCAGCCTGCCGGCAATCCCTGCGTAAATACTCACCATCGCCGCGGCGGGGCAACACAATGACGTCTTTTCTGGCCACCCTGCAATTTATGACCCGCCTGCCTGTGCCCGCGCGCTGGACGCGGGATTTGCCGCTGGACGCCTATGCGCGCGGCGTGATCTGGATGCCGGTGGTGGGATTGGTGGTGGGCGGGTGCTGCGCGCTGGTCTTCGCCCTGGCGCAGCCGGCGTTCGGCACGCCGCTGGCCGCCCTGCTGGCGGTGCTGGCCAATGCCATGGTCACCGGGGCCTTTCATCTCGACGGGTTGGCGGATACCTGCGACGGTATTTTCTCGGCGCGCAAGCGCGAGCAGATGCTGGAGATCATGCGCGACAGCCGCATCGGCACCAACGGCGCGCTGGCCATGGTATTCGCCATCGGCCTGCGGCTGGCGGCCATGGCGGCGCTAAGCCTGCATCCCGGCGGCGCGCTGCCCTATATCATCGCCGCTCCGGTGGTCAGCCGCGCCCTGATAAGCATTCTGATGTATCACCAGCGCTATGCCCGCGAAACGGGGCTCGGCAACGTCTATATCGGCAAAATCAGCGGTCATCATTTTGCCGTGACGCTGCTCGCCGGCATGCTGCTGACCCTGGCGATTGCCGGCCTGCGCGGCCTTGCTGCGGCGCTTATCGTCCTGGCGCTGGCCTACGGCTACCGCGCCAGGATTAACGCGGTGCTGGGCGGCCAGACCGGCGATACCCTGGGCTGCGGCGTGGAGGTATTCGAATGGCTGTTTTTGCTCGCGGCCCTGGCCGTTCCGCTATGAGACTCTATTTAGTGCGTCACGGCGAAACCCAGGCCAACCGCGACGGCGTTTACTGCGGCGTCAGCGATGTGGTCCTGACGCCGAAGGGACGATTCCAGGCGCACCGGGTGGCCTGGCAACTGGCGGAGATTCCCTTCGGGCGGGTCCTGACCTCCCGGCTCAGGCGCAGCCGGGAGACGGCCGATATCATCCGTCCCGGCATGCCGCCTGAGGCCTGGCAGGAATGGGACGAAATGAATTTCGGCGCCTGGGAGCTACGCCATCATCGCGATCTCGCTACGCAGGATCCGCAGCGCTATGCGGCCTGGTGCGACGATTGGCAGCATGTGGCCCCGCCCGGCGGCGAAGGGTTCCAGGCGTTTGCGCAGCGGGTGGGGCTTGCGGCCGCGCGCCTGCGCGAACAGGACAGCGCGGACGCCATCCTGCTGGTGGCCCATCAGGGCGTGCTCGGCGTACTGCTGGCCACGCTGCTGGGAATGCCGCCCGCCGCCATGTGGCATTTTCCCTTCCGCCAGGACGCCTTTACCCAGGTCACGCTTAACGACGGATTTTGTGTGCTCAACCAGTTAAACGACAGCGGCCGGGCCATGATGCCCGCACGCTGAAACCGTAACCCATTTTCCAGGAGAAGGTAATGAAAACACTGCAACAGGTCATCGACGCCATCCGGCCTTTGGACGAGAAGGCCATGGCGCGGGCGGAACAGCGTCTCGACGGCTTGCTTAAGCCGCCGGGAAGTCTTGGCCGCCTGGAGACGCTTGCCGTCCAGCTGTCGGGCATTATGGGCGACCGGCCGCTGGCGTTTGCGGGTAAAGAGATGATGGTGATGGTGGCCGATCACGGGGTATACGAAGAAGGGGTGGCGGTATCGCCGCGCATCGTTACCGCCATCCAGGCGGCGAATATGGTCAAGGGCACCACCGGGATCTGCGTGCTGGCGGCCAACGCCGGCGCGGCCGTCACCGTGGTGGATCTGGGCATTGACTGCGAGCAGCCTTTGCCCGGACTGCTGGACCGGCGCATGGGCCGCGGCTGCGGCAATATCGCCACCGGTCCGGCGATGACCGCCGGCCAGGCGCGCACCGTACTTGAAACCGGCGCGGCGCTGGTCGCCGACGCGGTTGGCCGGGGCATCACCTTATTCGGCGTCGGCGAGCTGGGCATGGCGAACACCACGCCCGCCGCCGCGCTGGTGAGCGTGTTAACCGGCGCGCCGGCGCAGGACGTCGTCGGCCGCGGCGCCAACCTGCCGCAGTCCATGCTGGCGCATAAAATCGAGGTGGTGGAGCGCGCCATCGCCGTAAACCGCCCGGATGCGCGGGATGGCCTCGACGTGCTGGCGAAAGTGGGCGGTTATGATCTCGGCGGCATGGCCGGCGTCATGCTGGGCGCCGCCGCCGAGGGGGTCCCGGTGATACTGGACGGTTTCCTGTCCTACGCCGCCGCGCTGGTCGCCTGCCGCATCGCCCCGCAGGCGCGGCCTTATTTCATCCCCTCGCACCTTTCCGCGGAAAAAGGGGCGAAGATCGCCCTGGACCATCTGGATCTGCGGCCTTATTTTGATCTGGAAATGCGCCTGGGCGAGGGCAGCGGCGCCGCGCTTGCCATGAATCTGGTGGACGCCGCCTGCGCCGTTTATAACGACATGGGCACGCTGGCGGACAGCGCTATCGTCCTGCCCGCCCATTAAACGCCACCGCGTGCGGCAACGTGCCTATCCGGCGGTTGCCGCCCGCCCCGGCGGCCATTAACCCGCGCTGACCCGCGCCAGCGGCAATATCGTGCCTTTTGCCGCCGCCCTCTATTGACCCTCCCGCGCTTACCCTGCATGCTCTGCAATACGACCGGTCGTATTATTTTTTTCTCTTTTATCGTCTTTTATCTTTTCAGGCAGAGGATGTTCCATGAGCACACCCAAGTACGGCGCGCGCCTTGCGCCGCTATTATTGCTGCCGGCGCTGGCTGCCCTGATGGCCGCCGGCTGTAAGCCCGCCGCCCCGGCGCAGCAAACACAGCAGGCGATCCCGGTGGCGGTGACCACCGTGATGTTCCAGCCGGTACGCCAATGGGACGATTTTACCGGCCGGCTGGAAGCCATCCAAAGCGTGGACGTCAGGCCGCGGGTCGGGGGTTTTATCGATGCTATCGCGTTTGACGACGGCGCGCGTGTCCATAAGGGCCAGGTGCTGTACCAAATTGATCCCAGGCCCTATCAGGCGGAGGTGGACCGGCTGGAGGCCGGGCTCCAGCAGGCGGTGGCTAACGCGGCGCTCGCCAGGACCAACCGCGAGCGCAGCCGGCGGCTGATCGTGGTGAACGCGATTTCCAGCAGCGAGCTGGATGCCCAGGAGGCCAACGCCAAAGTCACGGTGGCCAATGTGGCCGCCGCGCAGGCGGCGCTGGCCACGGCGCGGCTTAACCTGTCGTTTACCCAGGTGAGCGCGCCCATCGACGGGCGCATTTCCAAGGCGCTGATCACCCGGGGCAATCTGGTGACCACCGACAGCCTGCTGACCACCATTGTCTCCGATAGCCCGATATACGCGGCGTTCAATGTGGACGAGCAGGCCTACCTGAAATATGCCGCCGCCCAGCGCGGCAAGGATAACGCGGTCTTTATCGGCCTGATGGGCGAAAACGGTTTTCCCCACCGCGCGCGCCTGCGTTTCCTGGATAACGTGGTGGATCCCCGCAGCGGCACCCTGGCGGCCAGGGCGGTCTTGGATAATGCCGACGGCAGCCTGACGCCGGGCCTGTTCAGCCGGGTGCGCCTGGTGTCCTCCGAGGTGCAGCGGGTCGCCCTGCTGCCGGAACAGGCGCTGGGCACCGATCTGGGCAAACGTTATGTGCTGGTGCTGGATAAGGACCGGCGGGTGCAATATCGGGCCATTACCCTGGGACAGGCGGTGGGCGAGTGGCGCATCGTGAAAAGCGGGCTGAACGAGGGCGAACAGGTGGTGGTGGACGGGCTGCAAAAAGTGCGGCCGGGAGACGTGGTGGCGCCGCACGCCGCCACTGCGGATACGTCGCCGGCCGCGCTGGCCGCCTTGCTTCCCCATGATTAGCGGTGACCTGATTAAAGGCGTCCGCGGCAGCGGCGCCATGGCCTGTTACCTATCTATGAGATTATTATGAATATTTCACGGTTTTTTGTCAGCCGGCCCCGGTTCGCGGTGGTGCTGTCGCTGGTGATTTTCGCCGCCGGCTTAGTGGCGCTGCCGCTGTTGCCCATTGCCGAATATCCGGAAGTGGTGCCGACCACCATTGTGGTCAATACCACCTTTGCCGGGGCGGATCCGTCCGTTATCGCCGAAACGGTGGCCTCGCCTATCGAACAGGCGATTAACGGCGTCGAGGGCATGCTGTATCAATCCTCGCAGGCCACCAGCGACGGCGCCCTGACCGTGACGGTCACCTTTGCGCTGGGCACCGACGGCGACAAGGCCCAGGTGCTGGTGCAAAACCGCGTGGCGCAGGTGCTGTCGAGGTTGCCGCCCGAAGTGCAGCGGGTCGGCGTGACCACCAATAAATCCTCGCCCACGCTGATTGAAGTGGTGCACCTGACCTCGGACGATAACCGTTATGACATGCTTTACCTGGCAAGCTATGCGCAACTGCATGTCAAGGATGCGCTGGTGCGCGCGTATGGCGTGGGTGATGTCAGCGTCTTCGGCCTCGGGCCCTATTCCATGCGCGTCTGGCTCGATCCGGAACAGCTGGCGGCGCGCTCCCTTACCGCCGGCGACGTGGTGGCGGCGCTGCGCGAGCAAAATATCCAGGTGGCGGCGGGGCAGGTAGGCGGGTCGCCCGCCGCCAGCCAGGCGCAGTTCCAGATTTCCGTGGTGACCCAGGGACGGCTGGAAACCGAAGAGCAGTTCGGCGATATCATCCTGCGCGCCGACGGGCAGGGCAAGATTATCCACTTGCGCGATGTGGCGCGCCTGGAACTGGGCTCGGACAACTATTCGTTGCGTACCCTGCTCGACAACCAGCCCGCGGTGGCGCTGGGCGTTTTCCAGCGTCCCGGCACCAACGCCCTGCAGATGGCGGATAACGTCCAGTCCACCATGGACCGGCTGGCGAAGGATTTCCCCCAGGGCGTTAAATACCATATCGTCTACAACACCACCGGCTTTGTGCATCAGTCCATCAATGAAGTCGTGCATACCCTGTTCGAGGCCGTCATCCTGGTGGTGCTGGTGGTGATTTTATTCCTGCAAAGCTGGCGCGCCTCGATTATTCCGCTGGTCGCCGTGCCGGTAAGCCTGGTGGGCACGTTTGCGGTCATGCTGCTGATGGGCTTTGGCCTGAATGCCCTGACCATGTTCGGCCTGGTGCTGGCCATCGGCATCGTGGTCGACGACGCCATCGTGGTGGTGGAGAACGTCGAGCGCAATATCGCCCTGGGATTAGCGCCGGTGCAGGCCACCCATAAGGCGATGAGCGAGGTCAGCGGCCCCATTATCTCCACCGCGCTGGTGCTGTGTTCGGTCTTTATCCCCACCGCCTTCCTCAGCGGTCTGACCGGCGAATTTTATCGCCAGTTTGCCCTGACCATTGCCATTTCTACGGTGATCTCCGCCTTCAATTCCCTGACGCTGTCGCCGGCGCTGGCGGCGCTGCTGCTGCGCCCGCATCACGCCGCCCGGGATAACTTCCAGCGCTTTATCGACCGGGTGTTCGGCTGGCTGTTCCGGCCGTTCAACCTGGGGTTTGTGCGCTTGTCCCATGGCTATGTCGGGGTGGTGTCGCGCGTACTGCACCGGTCGTCGGTGGCGCTGCTGATCTACGGCGGGCTGCTGGCGCTGACCGTCCTGCTGTTTATGCGCACGCCTGGCGGATTTGTGCCCCAGCAGGACAAGCTTTACCTGGTGTCGGTGATCCAATTGCCGGACGCCGCCACGCTCGATCGTACCGAGGCGGTGGTGCGCCAGGTCAGCGATATTGCGCTGCATACGCCGGGCGTCAGCCACGCGGTCGCGTTTCCCGGTCTGTCGATTAACGGATTTGTGCGCAGCACCAATTCGGCGGTGGTCTTTTTGCCGCTGGATGATTTTAGCGCCCGCCGCGACCCGTCGCTTTCGGCCGGGGCCATCGCCATGACGCTTAACCAAAAGCTTTCCGGCATAACCGAAGCCAATGTGGCGGTGTTCCCGCCGCCGCCGATCCTGGGGCTGGGCTCGCTCGGCGGTTTTCGCCTGCAAATCGAGGATCAGGCCGATCGGGGGCCGGACGCCTTGTTCCAGGCAACGCAACGGCTCATCGCCGCCGCCGCCAAAGATCCCGCGCTGACCGGATTGTTCACGTCCTATCAGATTGGCGTGCCGAAAATCCATGCCGACGTCGATCGGGAAAAGGCCAAGGCGCAAGGGGTCTCGCTTACCGATCTGTTTGAGACCATGCAGGTGTATCTCGGCTCGGTCTATGTCAATGATTTCAACCGCTTCGGCCGCACTTACCAGGTGAATGTGCAGGCGGACCAGCGTTTTCGCATGCATGCCGAGGATATTGGCCATTTGCAGACCCGTAACGCCGCCGGGCAGATGATTCCCATCGGCGCGTTTGTCACCACCTACGACACCACGGGTCCGGATCGCATCAGCCACTATAACGGCAGCCTGACGGCGGAAATCAACGGCGCGCCGGCGCCGGGCTTCAGTTCGGACCAGGCCCAGGCCAGGCTTGAGGCCCTGGCGCAACAGGAATTACCTAATGGGATGAGTTTTGAATGGACGGAACTGACCTATCAGCAAATTCTGGCCGGCAATACCGCCATTTATGTCTTTCCCATCTGCGTGCTGCTGGCGTTTCTGGTGCTGGTGGCCCAATACGAAAGCTGGACGCTGCCGCTGGTGGTGATCCTGACCGTGCCCATGTGCCTGCTGTGCGCGCTGATCGGCGTGCAGTTGACCCATGGCGACAACAACGTCTTTACCCAGATTGGCCTGGTGGTGCTGGTGGGGCTGGCATGCAAGAACGCCATCTTAATCGTCGAATTCGCCCGCGACCGCGAGCTGGAAAACGACAGCCTGCTGCAGGCGGTGCTGAGCGCCTGCCGGCTGCGGCTGCGGCCGATCCTGATGACGTCGCTGGCGTTTATCATGGGGGTGGCCCCGCTGGCGGTGTCGGTGGGCGCGGGGGCGGAGATGCGCAATGCCATCGGCATCGCGGTATTCGCCGGCATGCTGGGCGTGACGTTGTTCGGTTTTATCCTTACCCCGGTCTTCTACTGGACGATTCGCCGCATCACCGGCGGCACGCTCAAGGGCGGACAGGACGCGCCAGGGACGGACGCGGCCGCCGCACCAACGGGCAAAGATGGCTGACAGGATAGGCTATGATGACAGGAGCGCTTTTCAGCGGCTGAAAAGCGCGCCGCGCCGTGGGCCGCCCTGGCGGTAAAGGGCGGGGCGCCGGGACGCTTTGCTTGCAAAATACGACCGGTCGTCTATATAATCATGCGGTATTCGTTATCTGGAGGCTCTGTTTTTTATGGCAAAACCAAGCGTACGCGATAAAATTGTCGACGCCGCGCTGGAACGTTTTCATACGCTCGGTTTTAGCGCGTGCAGCGTGCAGGATATTGTGGATACCGCCGGCGTGCCGAAAGGGTCTTTTTATAACTATTTCAAAGCTAAAGAATTACTGGCGCTGGAAGTGCTCTCCATTTACGGCCAGGACTCGAACCGTGAAATCCTTGAAGACGCCAGCCTGCCGCCCATTGAGCGTCTGCGCGCGCATTTCGAGTACATGGCCGCCTATTACGCCGACTTCGGTTATGAAAAAGGGTGCCTGATCGGCAACCTGGCCGCCGAGATGACGGATAACACGCCGCTGCTGCGTCAGGCCATTTGCCAGTCGCTGGAAAAATGGACCGCCGCCGTGACCGCGACCCTGCGCGAAGGGCAAAAGGACGGCACCATTATCGCCAGCCTGGATGCGGAAAAAGTGGCCCGTTTTGTTATCAATAGCTGGGAAGGCGCGGTTGTGCGCATGAAAATAGCCCGTTGTCGGCAGCCGCTGGATGATTTTTTCGCCGTGGCCTTTCCGTTATTAAACCGTCCGACGCCGGAATAATCGCCACAGCTATTTGCCTGACGCCCGTTTCTTTTCCTGACTGCGAGCCTATCATGACCGGAAGGACCTTGACCCTCGGACGCCGGGCCAGTTTTTGGGTGGCCGCCGCCGTTGTCGGCCATACTATCTGGACCAGCGCCGCGCCCGCCATGACCTATCCGCTGTATGCCTCGGAATGGGGCCTGACCACCACCCAAACGTCGACTATCTTTGCCATCTATCCCATCGTGGTGGTGGCCATCCTGGTGTGTTTCGGCGATATTTCCGATTATATCGGGCGGCGCACCACCATGTTGTTGGGATTGGCGGCGTCGCTTATCGGGGTATTGCTGTTCGCGGTCGCGCCGGGTTTGTGGTGGATTTATCTCGGGCGGGTCTTCATGGGCATCGGGGTGGGGTTGTCGGCGGGGCCGTCCACCGCCGCCATGATTGAGTTTAGCGCCGAGGGCCAGGCCAAAAAAGCCAGCGCCATTACCACGGTGTCGCAGGCGGTGGGCCTGGCGCTGGCGACGTTGGTGGGCGGCGCGCTGATAGAGTACGCGCCTTTTCCCACGCGGCTGAACTTCTGGCTGCTGCTGGTTATCATCCTGGCTATTTTTGCCGCCGCCTGGTTTTTGCCGCGCCATAGCGCGGTGCCGGGGCAGGGACGCTGGCGTCCGCGTACGCCGTCGGTTCCCTCGGGCCTGGGCGGCGTGGTGCTGACGGCGGTGGCGGCGGTGGTATGCGCCTATTCTATCGGCACCGTGGGGTTATCGCTGGGCGCCAAGATAGCGCGGGATCTGATCGGTTCCGCCAACGTGCTGCTTAACGGCGCCACCATGTCGGTGTTCGCCATCGTGCTTGGCGTGGTGGGACTGGCCTGCAAAAGTATGCCGTCGCGTACCGCGATTGCCCTGGGCGGTCTGTGCACGGTGGCGGGCATGGCATGCCTGGTGATGTCGGTATCCTGGCATTCGCTGCTGCTGTTCCTGGCCTTTTTAATCGCCGCCGGGTGCGGTTATAGCCTGTTGTTTATGGGCGGGCTGGGGCTTATCAATATGTATGCGCCCGCCCGTCTTCGCGGCGGCACGCTGTCCGCGCTGTATTTGGTGGCCTACCTGATCCAGGGGGCGTTTGCGCTGCTGCTGGGCGCCAGCGCCAGTCGTTGGGGGCTGGGCTTCGCCATCGACCAGGGCGCGGTGGTGATTGCCTCGCTGTGTCTTATCACCGGCGCGATTGCCGTCTTTATGACCGTACCGAAAGCCGCCCACCTCGCGGTACGGTGCGTGGAAAAAAATCAGTGACAACGTCACAATAATCCATCCCCGGCTGTTAACACGCCTGCCGCGCTGGCAGGCGGCAAACCCCGTCCTATCGGCACTTTCTCCCGCGCCCGCCTGTCATTGACGTGCCGCCGGCAAACGGCTTATGATAAAATTATCGTTCGTTAATAAAAAGAGGTTGACTAAAAATACGACCGGTCATATTGTAAGTGCAAGGTTATCAATTACGGGGAATGTCTATATGAATCAGAAGGTCATTATTCAGGATTTGATGGAATGGTTGGAAAACAATCTGGATAAGTCATTGTCTCTGGATCACGTAGCCGCCAAATCCGGGTATTCAAAATGGCATTTACAGCGGATGTTCCGCAATGTGACCGGCGATGCGCTGGGCACCTATATTCGCACCCGCCGGCTGTCACGCGCCGCGTCGGAACTGTGTCTTAAGGACCAAAGCATCCTTGATATCGCCCTGCAAAGCGGCTTCGATTCGCAACAGTCCTTCAGCCGGGCGTTCAAGCGCCAGTTCAGCCAGACGCCCGGGGCCTATCGTTCGCGGATGGCTTATCCTTACCATCCGGAAGAGTCCATGGAGGATAAGTATATCCCGGCTAAGCGCGCGGCTCATGCGTCGCAGCCGGTATTTTAAGTAAGCAGATTTGACAATCCGGCGACGACGCGGCTAGCCGCCCGGAAATACCAACCCGGCCGCCGGCGGCCGATATTGCCTCCGGCAAGCCGGTAGCGGCTCTAGGCTTCGGCCGCTGTGATCAGGTTGATGATGGCGCCCAGGCGCTGGCGCTGTTCAAGGCTGATTTCCGCTCCACCCGCATATCCCGCATTTTGCCGTATCAGTATATTCAGGCCCACCAGCCAGTCGTAGACATAGAAGGCGGTATTGTTCACCGGGGCGGCATTCAGCCGGGTCAAACGGTGGGACGCGTCGATGTCGTGCGCGGGCGCCGCCGGGCGCGCAAAAATTTTATGGCCGGGATTGATGCGGCTGTCGGGCCGTTGCGCGTCGCTTAGCCGCGTAAACCCCAGCCAGGCGACGAAATCACCCAATACGGCCAAGGCCCGCGCCACCTGCCGATCGGCCTTGCTCTCAGGCGGCAGGCCCGCCGGCGCCATATCCATCAGCATGTGCTCAAGCGACCCCAGGATATCGAGCCGGATGGCGGCGGTAATCAATTCCGCCATCAACATGGCCATGGTCGGCCTGGCGATACCGAGCAAGGCCAGCAGCGGCGCGTTTTCCGGCAGGTTGCGCAAATGATTTATCCAATAGCGTTGCACATTGCGGGCAAACATTTTGTCGTCCGTCGCGCCGGTGAAGTCTGCGGTGTTGATGACCTGGCCGGTCGGCGCCTCGGGGGCGCTGAGCAGATCGAAGGCGATGCCGACGCCAAAGGGGCCGGCGCCGTCCGCGGCCGGTTCGGTATGGCCGGCGGCGTCCGGTGGTAGCTGCAGGTAGAGGCGGCGCATTTCGTCACGCGTGGGCAGCAGGTGCTCGAGCAGTTCTCCGTGCATGCCGGCGCGCGCCTGCAGCGCTTTAAGCAGTGTGTGCGCGACGTGTTGTTTGGGTAATGTCTCCGCGTCCTCCGCCGCGGCCTGCTGCCATTCGCCGAGCAGGTTTTCGGCCAGTTCCGCCTGCAGCGCCTTCGTCTGTTCGCCCAGGCGCTCCAGGCCCGCCTCGCGCTGCGCCGCGGGGGCGAGGTAGGCCGCCAGGGCGTTGACGCCCCGCGAATCCAGCGCCAGCAACGTGCCCCAGGTATCGCCCGGATTGCCGACATAGCGCTGCACGGCGGCATCGTAATTAGTGCCGTGGACCACACGTTGATCGAAGCGGGTCAGCGCCCAGATCAGGGCGGGTTTGCGCCGGCCGCGCACCCCGGCGTTTTCTCCCTGGCTGCGCCTGACCCAATAATCCAGCAGCCTGCCGACTTCGGCGACCGCTGCGCGGTCCTGCGCCGCGGTACAGACCATCAGCACATTCACCGTCTGGGCATCGGTATAACGTTCGGGCAGATAAGCACAGCGGGCGCGCAGCAGGGCCGGCGCCAGCGGGTAGGCGGGCTCGCCGCCCGCGCCGGTGGCCGCCGTGGTTTCAAGGCTGCCGTCGATACCGGCGAAATCGATAAAATCCACCTGCGCGCCGCCGCTTCCGCTCACGCCGGCATCCAGCGGCATCAACAGTTCAACGGCCAGCATCGCCAGCTCGGCCATCGTCAGTTCAACCGGCTTTCCCGCGCGGCCGTTCAGCATGGGGATCACCTGCAGCAGCGGGTCGGCGGCGCTATGCAGGCGCGACAGCGACGCGATATCCAGGATGCCGTCCGCCTGGCGCATCGTATCGTCCACCAGCGCGCCAAGCGGCGCCAGCACGTGCTGCGCGCCGCCCAGATGCTGCGCGATAGCGGCAAAATGGCGGTAGGCGTCGCTCAAATCCGCGCGCCCTCGCCACAGCACCGAGAACAGCTCGGCGCGATCCTCGACGCTCAGGCAGGGCGCCAGCTCGACCGCCGCCGGCCAGAACCGCGTCTCCAGCTGTTTCTGCCGCCGCCGATCGTGGCGGGAAACATAATCCCAAATCGCCACCACGGCATCCCCGCTCATGCCGGCGACCGGTTCCCCCTGCCGCCGCGCGAGCAGCCGGTCCAGGCGGTCATCCAGCGCGCGATCGTCCAGGTCCCGGGCGGTGTTTTCGCCCCCGGCTTCACGCAGGGAGAGGGTAAACAGCAGCATGGCGATATCCGCTTCACTGAGCAGCGACAGCTGGACCGGATAGGCGGCGTTTTCCGCCTGTACGCGCTGGGCGAAACGCAGCACCAGGCCTGACGCCCGGCTCTGCGGCTCGATAAGGGACAGGACATCCAGCCGTTTGCCGCCAAGCGTGGTGGACAGCCGGTCGTCCTGCCCCACGGTCAGCGCCGTGATCAGATGCAGTTTTCCCCGCGCCGATTGCCCAAAAAAACCAATGGCGCCGGCGGTGTGCGACGCGTTGTACAAATGGCTGGCCTGCAGGCGGCAGCGGCGCAGTTTTATGCCCAGCCGGCCGGCTTCCATATCCAGGCGCGGCGCATGCCGGCGCGTGGCCGCAATCCAGTCGATCGCCTGGTCGATGCCTTGCAGTACCTGGCGCAGCTGGTTATGCAACTGGTTTTGCAATTGGGGAGCCAGCGGGTTGGCAACCGGGTTTAATTTACGCCGCGCCGGTATCGGGGAAGAGATTAATTGACTCATTTTTTCACTATGCTCCCGCTATCGATCCAATATTCGGTCGCGCCTGAACCACTGTCGGCCAGGGTATTTAACGTCAGGCGCACATGGTGCCGCGGCACGGGCGTACCGTCTTCCAGCACCGCCTCCGCTATCTCGAAACGCTCAGGTCCCGCCCGGGAAGTGTCCTGCGCCACCGCCAGCCTGATGCGCAGTTCGCTTTCCCCGGCCACGCGCCGGGCGAGCGCAGGATCGGCTATCGACAGCGTATACAGCGCGGAGGCCGGCCAGCGTTCATTATCCAGCTGGCGAAAGCCCAGGCATAACGCGCCGCGCATGCGAAAGCTGGCGGTGGCGTCCAGCGCGCAATCCGGCGCGTCAAGATCGATATCGCGGTAAAAAACATTCTCGTCGGCCAGGGTGTGGTTGCCGTCCAGCATGCCCAGATAGCGCAGGGTGGAGTAGGGCTGGAAGTCGCCGGCTTTGAAATAGAACCCCGGCAAACGCAGGCTAAGCGCCAACAGGCACAGCATCGCGCCAACCGCCGCGGTGGATTTGGGATTATCGATGCGTCCCCGCTGGTTAAAGGGATACCACGCGCTGGTATGGTAGCCGTCCAGCGACAGAATCCGGTTATTGGGCAGCGGCTGCAGGTGGCGGAACAAGGCCTGGATACCCGGGAAACGCGCCGGCCGCCCGGTAAGCAGCAGCACGTCGCAATCGTGGAGCGAGACGACTTCAGACAACGAGCGCAGGTGTTGGGTAATCGTCATGCGGTTGGCCAGAAACTCATCATGCAGCTTGCCCAGCCTTATCTGGAGCGGGACGCGTAGAATATCGAACGGCGCGGCATCCGCCGGCAGGCCGCGCTGCACCTCGCCATGGATATACGCCAACACGCCAGGCGTGGGCGGCTGGGTCAGCAACTCGCCGAAGGCGGCATCGATTTCCGTGCGGTTTTCCAGGGGGTCGAATTGCTCATAGGCCGCCAGGATCGCGCGGCCGACGGGCATAAACAGCTGCAGCGTCGTCTGCTGGCGCAGCGTGCTGTGCCCGTCCATGCGCCCGTCGCCGCCAAACAGCCGGGCGAGCAGCATGCCGGGGTTGTCCAGGCCGGCGCTGAGCAGCGCCGCCTCCAGGGCGGGCAAGACAAACAGCTGGATCACCTCCAGTAGGATATCGTCGCCCGCGACTTTAAAACCTTCGCGGAACAGCAGCCGCGGGGTGATTTTGACATCTTTGCCGCTGCCGTCGTCCAGGCTGTACTGGGTGATGGCTAAATCGGTGGTGCCTCCGCCGATATCAATGGAGGCGATGCGTAGGGTCTTGCCGGCGCTGCCGGCGGCGGATGCCTTATCCGGCCGCGCCATGGCGCCAAAAAATGCGTTGGTATGACCGGCGAAGTTAACCTGGGTTTCGTTATACAGATAGACCATCTGGCCGCAGGTGGCCTCGTCCCAGTCCATCCGCACTTCGGGCGCCGGTACCCGGCTGCCGGCCCGGTCGCTGGGGGAGGAGAAGGGTTCGTCCGCGCGATGCCAGCCCATCGTTTTCCATACCAGGCCAATCGCTTCGTTCATCCGCCTGAGGAAGATTTCCCGCTCCGGTTTCGGCATCGCCGAGGGCAGGGTCAGGACGATGGTGCGCAGTTGACGCGGCGCCACGTCGTGGCCCATCTTCAGCCGCTGCGCCACGCTGTTGATTTGCATTATCGCCTGCGCCAGCAGTTCCGACAGCATCAGCGTCATCAGCGAGCTGCGGCTGTAATGCGGCGAAAAGACCGGCAGGCGGTCGTCCAGCGCCAGCAGGTACAGCGGCTGGCCCTCGTCATTGATCAGGTGGGTAAACGGCGCTTGCACCGCCGGCGGTTCAAGCGCCGGTCCGCCAGCACCCTGGCTGAACCGCCAGCCGGGAGCATAACTTTCCTCATCCCACAAATAGCGCCGCGGACTGGAAAGACCGGTGGATCCGTCGACGCCCCGGCGCTGCAGCGCCAGGCGCGCCGCCTCCCGGCCGACGCGGGTAATGGCGGGCCAGATAAAGGCGTCGTCGCGCCCGCTTTCGAGCGAGAAACCGGGTTTGCCGAAAGGCGCCTGGGCAAACTCGACACGGCTTTCAAACAGTTCGTTATATAAAAACTGCGGCTCGCCCAGATCGCGGATCAGCAATTCATAGGCAAGCTTGAGGCCGTTGGGCTCATCGGTATGTTCTTCCACCAGGACGCCGCAGGTATGCGAATTGCCGACATCCAGGATCAAATCCACTTTTACCACCGGCTCCTGAAGCGTGCCGGCGCTGATTTTTATTTCCGGCATAGGCAGCTGTTCACCCAGCAGCGCCAGCAAATTGAGATAATGGGCCTGATATTCAAAGGAACGGAACGCCACCTCCATCTCCCGGGCGCTGCGATCGTCCTGGCGCGATGCCTGCTGGGTAAACACCTCGCGCAGCCAGCCGTCGACCCAGGTAAGATCGAGAAATTCGCCCAGCTCGTCGCTGCGGTGCGCCAGGGTAAAGCCGATGCCGTTATGGATATCGTTTTCGTTGGGGGCTACCGGGGCGTCGGCATGGCCGGCCGGATACACCCGGGTGTCAAAGGCGACGCTGACCCGGTGGGTAAAGCCGTGCCGGTCCGGCGCATCCAGGGCGCAAATGCGCACCCGCGCCCAATTATCCGGTCCTCCCAGCAGGGTGCGCGGGGGCATAAAGCGGAACACGGGTAGCGGTAGCCAGAGCTTGTCCAGCAATGCCAGGGATTGCTCAAGGCTGAAACTGAACTCGGGCTTTACCACCTCCGGCGGCGCGCCCGCCGGTACCGGAACGGAATATTTGCCGGTCTGCGCGTGGTAATCCAGGCGCAGCAAGGGTCCGTTGGCGGTCTGGCGGACAAACTTGCCGGGCAGTTCGGCGTTATAGCCGGGCGTCAGGGCGAAATCCAGAAACTGGATACCGCTGTCGCGAATCAGCGTGATGTTTTTTGGGTAATCCGTAATCGTCGCCAGCATTTATTATTCACTCTCGCGCTTCATCGTTATCGGAAAAGCCGTATTGGCGTCATAACGGCCTTTGCACTCGGCGACGCCCTTCGCGCCTTGTCTGCAGACGATTTCCGGCATTTGATAGCGGGTGCCGTCGCTGCAGCGGGCCTTGGCCCGGCTGTTGATGATCAGATTGCCCGATTTCATCAGCCCGGCGTCAACCGCCGTGCGGCAGGTCACCCCGTCGCCATGGGTGATTTTCACCGTGCCTTTGCCATGGTTAAGCTGGTATTTAAGGCTCGGTGGCTTACCGGTCAGCGGTTCCTTGATATCCACCGTGGCGCGCCAGCCGCCGTTAAGAAAATCCGTCGAGCCTATTTTTACCGTCTCGGGCGGCAGAACCAGCGCGTTCTTGCTGATGGCGGCCGGCGCGACGGCCGGGACCAGCGCCTCCGGCGCCGCGGCGGCGGGAAGCGGCGCGGCTTGCACATCCGGCAATGGCGCTATGGCGGGGGCGGACGCCCTGTTCCGGCCATCGCCCGCGTCGGCAGGGCCGATTGCCAGCGCCGTCGGCTGCGTCGCCGCGCCGTCGGCGGGCTTTGGCTGCGCCGCGGCGGCATCTAAGGATAGCGCCTTATCGGCGGGATTGGCCGCGTCTGACGCCCTCAGCCCGCCGTTCCCAGCGCTGGAAAACTGTTTTTCCAGCGGCGGCCGGGGGGCGTCGGTCAGGGGACTGGCGGCGGGCAGGGCGCGTTTTTCCGCCTCAAGGGCGGTCAGCGCCGAGGCGGACAGGACAGGCGGCGGGCGGGAGACGCAGCCGCGGATTTGCAGCGCCAATATGGCCAGCAGGGCAAGCGCCGGCGGGATCCACCACATGCGCCGCCACGATAGCGCCGGTGCCGCCGCAGCCGCAGCCGGCGCGTTTTCCACGGGGGCGGTGGCCGCGATGCGAGGCGAAGCGCGGTCAACGTCCCGCGCCAGGTCGGTAACCAATGCCGGGTCCAGGACGGTGTTATCGACGGGCGGACGCAGGCTGGCAAAAGCATCGGCGTCGGTTTTTTTATCCGTGCCGACAAAACCCCAGAACGTCAATACCGGTTTGCCGCCCACCAGATAGACATAATGCTGATCGGGAAAACGCATGGCTTTCGACAGCAGCGCGCCAAACAGCCTGAGTGAGGGTTTTTCCGCCGCGGCGGCGCGCTGGCAAAGGCCCGCTGCGGCGGCCTGGCAGCCTTCCAATTCCGCAAGGGCGGACGCGCGTTCGGCATCGCTGGCGCCGGCCCAGGAGGACACCTTGCCCGCGCGCGGCGAATACCAGTCGATCCGATCGCCATCCTCGTTGGGCTGGGGGATCGCCAGACAGTCGGCGATCCGCGGCCGTTGCCGCAGACGCAACGTTTCCCTTATTTCCAACGCCGATGCATACACCGGCCGGCCCTGTTCGCCCAACGCATAAATATCAAGCAAACCGCCGCTACGTAAAAATGTTTTTGCCACGCAAAAGGGACCTATGAAAAGTAACACCCGACGGGGAATAAAATTTTTTTTCTATCAGCTGATACTGTAAATCGAACGCAGGCAAATCAAACGCCCGAATAGGCGGCAAAAAAGACAAATATTCGGGGTATCGAAAGAAGAGAGTCCCGGCCCGGCGGCCGGGAAAGGGCTTTATTGCGGGGTAGTATCCATACCGAACCATTTCATGGTCAGCGTTTTCAGCGTGCCGTCCTGCTTGGCGCTGGCAATGGCGTCGTCAAACATTTTTTTCAGTTCCGGATCGGTTTTGCGGATGCCTACCGCCGATCCGCTGCCCAGGATACCGCCGATAAACTGCGGGCCGGCCAGGACGATATCCTGGTTGCCGGGCTTGGTCTTGGCGCCGTTCAGATAGGTGACCGAGGCGAAGACCATATCCACCCGGCCGGATTTAAGATCAAGATCGTGCTCTTCGGTGGTTTTATATTCGCGCACCGTCACCACGCCTTTTAAATATTTTTCCAGGAACTGCTGGCCGATGGAGGAGCCTTGCACGCCGATGATTTTGCCTTTAAGCAGCGGGGTCAGTTTGTCCAGTTCGGCTTTTGCGCCCGCTTCATCGCTGGTAAGCGAAAACCGGGTTCCCAGGTCCGGCAAGGCGGCCAGCGGACTGTTTTTCAGCACCGCGAAAGTTTGTCCCGCATTACTGTAGGAGGCAGAGAAATCAATGATTTTTTTACGCGCCTCGGTGGCGGACAGACCGTCCATGATGGCATCGAATTTTCCGGCGTTCAGCGCCGGGATGACGCCGGCAAAGGGCTGTACGATAATCTGGCATTCCACTTTCATTTTTGCGCACAGCACTTTGTAGAGATCGATTTCAAATCCATCCAGGGTACCGTCGGGTTTGGTAAAGTTATATGGCCGGAACGCCCCTTCGGTGGCGATTTTCACCACCGTCCATTTTTTCCCCTCTTCGGCATGACCGCCGAAGCTGGTCGCCAGAGTGGTGGTAATGCACAACGCGCGTACCAGGTTTACCAATTTCATTGTTTAACTCCTGTATCAATGGGGAAAAATTCGCCTTGCGGCGCAAAAAAAGGTTCGGGATGAATCAATGCGCATTCTCCAGCGGCTTTTTATCGACCGTGGCGACGCGCGCGCGCAGATGCGGGGTCAGTCGGTATTCCAGCCACATCACCAGCCGGGTAATGATCAGATTGATCAGCAGGTAAATCAGCCCCGCCACCAGGAAGACCTCCAGCGCCCGGTAGGTGTTGGAAATGATTTGCGCGGCGATGCCGGTAATGTCCATCAGGGTGATGATCGAGGCGAGGGAGGTGGATTGCACCATCGAAATCAGTTCGTTGCCGTAGGCCGGCAGCGCCTGGCGGATCGCCATTGGAAACAGAATGCGCCGTACCACCAGCAGGCGGCTCATGCCGCAGGCGCGCGCGGCCTCCAACGCGCCATGGGGCACCGAAAGCAGGCCGCCGCGCAGGATCTCGCTGCCGTAGGCGGCGGTACACAGCGACAGCGACAGCAGCGCGCAGCCATAAGGTTCGCGCAGGACGGGCCACAGCACGCTATTGCGCACCGCCTCAAACTGGCTCATGCCGTAATAAATTAAAAACAGCTGCACCAGCAGCGGCGTTCCCCGCAGGCAAAAAACATAAAACCGCGCCGGCGCGCTGAGCCAGATAAAGGGCGAGAGCCGGGCCAGCGCCAGCGGGAAAGCCAGGCAAAAGCCCATGGCCACCGAGTAAAAAGCCAATTTCAGCGTCAGCGGGATGCCGGGGATCAGCTGCAAAAAGGTCTCCCAAAGAAATGCCACGTCCATCAGCGTCTTACCCCGCGCGAGTAGTAGGTTTCAGCTTTACCTAGTGACCAGCCCGAACAGGCGGAAATCACCAGATACAGCAGCGCCGCGGCACAGTAGAAATCAAAGGGCTTGCCGGTGGAGCCGGCGCCGGTTTGCGCTTTGTTCATCAGTTCGGCCAGGCCGGTCACCGACACCAGCGCCGCGGCCTTGAGCACCAGTTGCCAGACGTTGCCCATGCCCGGCAGGGCGTGGCGCAGCAGCAGCGGGATAATAATGCGGCGCATGCGCACGGACGCGGTCATGCCCAATGACGTGGCCGCCTCCAGCTCGCCAGGCGCAATGGTCAGGAACGCGCCGCGAAAGACCTCGGTCTGCTGTGCGCCGGCGGCGATGCCTACCGCCAGCATGCCCGCCAGAAAGCCGGGGAAACTGATAAACTGCCCATCGCCGAACAGCCTGCCCAGCGATGTCAGCGCCTGGCTGCCGCCAAAATACAGCAGATAGATTATCAGCAGGTCCGGGATGCCGCGGATAACGGTGGTATAGATATCGGCGACACAGCGCACCGGCCGGTTGCCGCTAATCTTTGCCCAGGCGAACAGCGCGCCGATAACGCCCGCCAGCAAAAAACCCGACACCGCCAGGGCTACCGTCATCAGCGCGCCGGACAACAGCATCGGCCCCCATCCCTCAGGGCCAAAACTCAGGGTCTGGAAAAAACCTAGCTCCGCCATGCTATCTCCTTAGCGTTTAATCGGCAGCCGGCCACAATGGCGCTCATCAGTGGCTGCCGGGAAAGGGAGGCATGACATCGTCGGGGATCGGATTGATAAACGGCGTACCGTTCAACTGGCGCAGATGCTCTTGTTTCGCCGCCGCGATAAGCGCCGGCTGCTTTATGAGGCTGATGGCCGTGCTGGCCATGATTTTGGCCGCATGGGTCAGGCCTTTGTGGGCCAGCGTGGATTTGCCCTGCGCCACCAACTGCCACGAGTGCCCGGGGGTGCCGATGGTATAGGTGGCGCTTTGCGCCTGCACGGTCGGGACCACCCAACTGACCGAACCCACGTCGGTGGAGCCGATCATGGTGCTGGCCGGCCGATCCAGGGGCAGCACATAATCGCACAGCGTTTCCCCAGGCGCCATGGCCTTGCCCGCGCGGTGAAACGCGCTGTGGATTTCCTCGGCGGACATGGTTTGCTGAAACCGGGCCGCATAGGCGTAATCGGCCTCATCAAAGCCCGGTCCGCCGAGCAGTTCAAGGTGCGACTGCATCAGTTCTTCCAGCACCGGGTTCGCCACCAGATTGGCATCGCCGCTGAGGATATTGCGTTTCATGGTGGTTTCGGTCATCAGCGCCGCGCCCGCGGCCACTTTGTCGACCCGCGCCAGGAGTTCCAGCAGTTCGGGCAGGGTACGGGTACGCACCAGATAACGCACGGTCGCCTTCGCCTGCACCACGTTCGGCGAAAAGCCGCCTGAATCGGTAATGGCATAATGGATGCGCGCGCTGTTCGGCATATGTTCTCGCAGGTAGTTGACGCCTACGTTCATCAGCTCAACCGCGTCCAGGGCGCTGCGGCCCAGGTGGGGCGTGGCCGAGGCGTGGGAGGCGCGGCCGTGAAAATGGTAGTTGATTTCATTGCAGGCCAGGGAATTGGGCTCCTTGACGCAGTTAAACGCGCCGGGATGCCAGCAGATGGCGATATCCACGTCATCAAACAGGCCGGCGCGGACCATAAAACCCTTGCCCGCGCCGCCTTCCTCCGCCGGACATCCGTAAAAGCGCACCCGGCCGGCGATGCCCTGGGCGGCCAGGTAATCCTTGACCGCCGTCGCCGCCAGCAGCGCGGCGGAACCCAGCATATTATGACCGCAGCCGTGGCCGTTGCCGCCTTCTTCCAGCGGCAGCGGCTGGGTGGCATCCGCCTGCTGGCTCAGGCCGGGCAGGGCATCGTATTCGCCGAGAATGGCAATGACCGGGCCGCCCGCGCCCGCTTCGCCCATCATGGCGGTCGGCAGGCCGGCGACCCCCTCGGTCACGCGAAATCCCTGCGCTTTCAGGATCTCAAGATGCGCCCGCGAGGATTTTATTTCGGTGTAGTTCACCTCGGGCGTGGCCCATATCCGATCGCTGAGATCGCAAAATATCGTCTTTTTCTCATCAATTAACGACCAGATCTGATGCAACAACGCGTTGTCGACGGTCCCTTTCTCTTCATTGATAGTGCGCAACGGCATGACAGCGATCCTTAAACGGCAGTGAATGAACTTATCTATACATGTACAACTGCAAAGCAAGATCGAGGCCAGTTATGTTCGCCGCGCGCAGGGCGCCGCCGCTGCGCAAGCGGCCCGGAGTGGCATTAAGGGAAAGGGGGGTGTACTAAAATGAGGCAGGCGGGCGGGCGGTGCGCGATAAGGGTGCAACGGCGCGCGACAATGCGGGATAAGCGTGCAACGCCGCGGATCCCGCCTTAACCGACATCCGCCGCATCCTGTGCCGGCGCTGATAAATGCTCGCGCTGCTCCGTCCAGGTCAGCAGCGCGTCAAGGGCGGGACACAGCGCCTGCCCCCATGCCGACAGGCGGTATTCCACCTTCGGGGGTACCTGGGGATAGACGTGGCGCAGCACGATGCCGTCGCCTTCCAGCTGACGCAACTGCTGGGCCAGCATTTTCTGCGATATGGTCGGGATCAGTTTCTCCAGATCGGAATAGCGTCGTACCTGTCCGCCGAACAAATGAAACAGGATCACCAGCTTCCAGCGGCCTTCCAGCAGCCGCAGTACGTTTTCCACGCCGACGGCGGCGGTCAGGGGCGTATAGGTGTGCTTTACCATTTGGTTAGTCACTTACTTTTTCGTGCGTTCTTGCGGTAAGGAAAGTATATGGCGATACTCGCGCTACGGCAACGTGATGTGCGGTCACGATGAAAACAGCTCGTTTCGTCGCGCAGGCACGCTTAATACACCGGAGAGCAACTTATGGATTTAGCACTGAAAGACCAGCGCGTGCTGGTTACCGGCGGCACCAAGGGTATCGGCGCCGCCGTGGTCGCGCTGTTCCGCCAAAGCGGCGCTAACGTGATAACCACGGCGCGTACCCGCCCGCCGTCGCTGCCCGACGGGATGTTCGTCGCCGCCGACGTGACGACGCCCGCGGGCTGCGGCGCCGTCGCCGCCGCCGTTAACGACAGGCTGGGCGGGGTGGATATTATCGTTCATGTCCTGGGGGGGTCGACGGCCCCGGGCGGCGGCTTTGCCGCGCTGGGAGATGATGAATGGCATCAGGCGCTTGATCTCAATCTTTTCCCGGCGGTACGGCTCGATCGCGCCCTGCTGCCCGGTATGCTGGCCCAGGGCCGCGGGGTGATTATCCACGTCACGTCTATCCAGCGCCAGCTGCCGCTGCCCGAGTCCACCACCGCCTACGCGGCGGCGAAGGCGGCGCTGTCCACCTACAGCAAGAGTCTCTCGAAGGAAGTCAGCCCCCATGGCGTACGCGTGCTGCGGGTTTCCCCCGGCTGGGTCGAAACCGAGGCCGCGGTGGCGATGGCGCAAAGGCTCGCCGCACAGGCGGGAACCGATTATGACGGCGGTAAACAGATTATCATGAAGTCGCTCGGCGGCATCCCGTTGGGCCGCCCGGCGCAGCCCGGGGAAGTGGCCGATCTGATCGCGTTCCTGGCTTCCGCGCGGGCGGCGTCGATTACCGGCGCGGAGTATGTTATCGACGGCGGGACGGTGCCCACCGCCTGATGACCATCGGGTACGCGGCGCCGGGCCATTTTGCTTATTTCGCGCTACAGTTATCACCATCAACCACGTTATAGCAGGCATGAGGTGATCATGTTCACACTGTATGGCGCGCCGGGCGCGGGATCGGCAATTGTTGAAATCATGTTCGCCCTGGCGGGCGAGCCTTATCAATGGGTAAATGTCGACGGCTATGATCGGCCGGGCGCGGCCCGGGATACCCTGGCCGCGCTCAATCCTTTATGCCAGGTGCCGACGCTGGTGCTGGACGACGGCGGCATCATGACCGAAAGCGCCGCCATCGCGCTGCTGCTGCTCGATAGCCACCCCCATCTGGCGCCGGCGGCCGGCACCGCGGATCGCCGGCAATTCTACCGGTTGCTTGTTTGGCTGGTGGCGAATGTCTATCCCACCTTTACCTATGGCGATTATCCGGAACGCTGGGCGCCAGGGCAGCCCGGCGAACTGGTCGCCAGCACCGACCGCTACCGCGAACGTCTTTACCTGTGGCTGGAAACGCAGCTGGGGGCGGGGCCGTATTTATTCGGTGACGTTGTAACATTAATTGACGCTTACTGGCCGGTGCTTGTCCATTGGGGGCCGAGAAAACCCTGGTTTAAACAGCATGCGCCGCGGCTGTTCGCCATGGCAGAACACGTAGGCCGGTTACCCGAATTACAACCCATCCTGAAAGCCAATACCCTGGTGTAGGCGGGGCCGGCGCCGGCTGTTCAGCCTGTTGCGCCGGCGGCGCGGCGCTTAATGGCCGCCCGGTAAATCGGCCGTCATCAAAAATTCATCTTAACCCTGAATAATGACCCGACACGCTCAACATGTCGTTGACAGGCATCCAGCACGAGAATGCGAGACAGGGGATTATTATGAGTGATAATAGCGCTGCCCGATCCAGCCTTTCCTTTGACAGCGGCAAACCCAAAATTTACCAGAAAAACAGCCGATCGTCCGTGGTGTTATTCGTCTTGCTGCTGGTGCTGGGCATCGCCTTTGCCGGCGTCAATCTGTTTAACGATGTTTCCGATGCCGGCGCCACTTATACCAGCTATGTGCCGTTCTTATTGCTGGGGCTGGCGCTGTTAATCGCCCTGGGCTTCGAGTTCGTCAATGGCTTCCATGACACGGCCAACGCCGTGGCAACCGTGATTTATACCCATTCGCTCTCGCCCATGGTCGCCGTGATCTGGTCCGGGTGTTTCAACTTCCTCGGAGTGTTGCTGTCCAGCGGCGTGGTCGCCTTCGGCATCATTTCCTTGCTGCCGGTGGAATTAATCCTGCAGGCGGGAACCGGCAGCGGCTTCGCCATGGTCTATGCCCTGTTGTTCTCGGCCATTATCTGGAATCTCGGCACCTGGTGGCTGGGCCTGCCGGCGTCCTCGTCCCATACGCTGATTGGCTCCATTATCGGGGTGGGGGTCGCCAATGCGCTGATCCACGGCCGTACCGGGACCAGCGGCGTGGATTGGTCGCAGGCCATAAATATCGGCTATTCCCTGCTCTTATCGCCGGTCATCGGTTTTGTCTTTGCCGCGCTGCTGCTGCTGGTAATGAAAGTGCTGGTTAAAAATCGCGCGCTGTATACCGCGCCGCAGGGGAATTCGCCGCCGCCGTTATGGATACGCGGCCTGCTGATTTTAACCTGCACCGGGGTGTCGTTTGCCCACGGCTCCAACGACGGCCAGAAAGGGATGGGGCTGATTATGCTGATCCTGGTCGGCACCGTGCCGATTGCCTACGCGTTAAACCGCTCGATGCCGCCGGAACAAATACCGCGCGTAGCCGCGCTGGCGACGGCCACGCAGCACGAACTGCTGCGCCAATTCCCCGCCGGCGGCCCCCAACCGGCGGCCCGCGCCGTCCTGACCGGCTATGCCCGCACCAACACCCTGACGCCGGCCGTCATTCCCGCGCTCGCCGGGCTGGCCGGGGCCATTGGCGCCGAACTGAAACAATATGGTTCGGTAAACGAGATACCGGCCCGGTCGGTATCCAATACCCGTAACGATATGTACCTGGCTTCGGAAACCATTAAGCGCCTGAAATCGGAAAAACAGCTCAATCTCTCCCCTGGCTCCAGACAAAACCTGGACGCCTTAAAACACGAGCTGGACGGCGCAACGCGTTATATCCCGTTCTGGGTCAAGGTGGTGGTGGCCATTGCCCTGGGTCTGGGCACCCTGGTGGGATGGCGGCGTATCGTCGTCACGGTGGGAGAAAAAATCGGCAAGACGCACCTTACTTACGCCCAGGGCGCCAGCGCCGAACTGGTGGCCATGACCACCATCGGCGCGGCGGATGCCTTCGGGCTGCCGGTGTCCACCACGCATGTTCTGTCATCCGGGGTCGCCGGGACCATGGCGGCCAACAAATCCGGCCTGCAGATGGGCACCCTGCGCAACCTGCTGATGGCCTGGGTATTGACCCTGCCGGCGTCAATCCTGCTTTCGGCCGGGCTGTACTGGATTTTTAATCACTTCTGAGGCGCCTTGCCGCCGGGAAAACACCCACCGTAATTATCCTCTCGCCCCGGTTGCCGAAAACATCTCGCTGCCGGGGCCATCCTGTCCGCCCCGCTGATGCGTATATTTTGTACACGCGCGCATAAGCGCTTATATTATTCCTGACATGCCCCTTATTACCCCTAACCGGGGGTCGGCCGGCTGACAAAGGATATATGGGCTCTCTAAAACTACTCAGTATTGGGTTTCTCTGCGTGTTATTACTGTCTTTCGGGCAGAGTCTGGCCAAGGCAGCGCTGGCGGGCGACGTTTTTTCCGGCGGCGATTGGCGGACGGCACGGCGCGATTCCACCGGGATGGCGCCGGATCCGGTACAGCTGCGCGACACCGCCATCGTGCAAATCTATGCCGCGCCCACTTTTGGCTGGCGTGGACTCGTGGCCGTCCATCCCTGGATTATTTTTAAGCCGGCGGGAGCCAGTCAATACAGCCGCTACGAGGTCATCGGCTGGGGCGGCATTGACGCGGTGCGCCGTAATTACACCCTTCCCGACGGATACTGGTTCGGCGCGCGTCCGACGCTGCTGGTGGATCATCGCGGCGCCCATGCCGAGGCCATGATCCCGCGTATTGAAGCGGCTATCAAACGCTATCCCTATGGCCGCACCTACCGCAGTTGGCCCGGCCCAAACAGCAACACCTTCCTGGCCCATATCGGCCGGGAAGTGCCGGAGCTCAAGCTGGACCTGCCGGCCAATGCCATCGGCAAGGATTTCCGTTCCTTGACCCATCCTGTCGGGTTGCCTCCTTCCGGCAAAGGCCTGCAGGTATCGTTGCTGGGCGTGCTGGGCTTTACCCTGGGCGTGGAAGAGGGCGTCGAAGTCAATATCCTGGGATTAAACCTGGGGGTGGATATTCTGACGCCGGCGCTGCGGCTGCCGTTTATCGGCCGGCTTGGCCTGGGCAAACAGGAAAAGGATGACAGTTGACAACGGCAAGGGCCGATGCGGGCGTGCCGGATGGCACCGAGGGGTCGGGCAGGGTGACCATGATATGAATGGCGATCCGATCGCTGACCATGGGAATAAAGCGCGTCATGGCAAAGGCCGACCGCGCAATGGCGGTGTCGGCATAAAAGGTCAAATGGCGTTCGCCGGACCGGGGGTCGTTAAGGGAGACCAATTTTGCCGCCAGGATAACCGGGTGGCTAATGGTCTTGATTTGCAAGGTGCCGAACACCTTATACTGGTCTTTGCCATCCGCCACCACCCGGCTGCTGGTAAATGTCGCGTTGGGGTAGCGGGCCTGATCGAAAAATAGCGGACTTTTAAGCTCAGCGGACAGTATCCCGTTATGGGCATCAATATTGCCCACGGGGATAGTCACTTCCACCCGGGCATTGCCGTCCTGCCGGGGATTAAGGTCCAGCCGTCCGGTTATGCCGGTAATATCCGCATGGGAATTGCCCGCGCCCAGGACTTTCCACGATAAGACCACGGCGGTGGGTACGGTATTGATGTCGTAGTGCAGCGGGGCCGCCGCGGCGGCGGCGCAGACTAACAATAACGGTAATAGCGATAGAAAGCGCGGCATGGGTAAATCCTCAACGAGGGCAACTGGGGAGTTAACACCTCAGGCGGGGCTTTTATTCATTTTACCCACTCAATGCCGTCCCGCCCTGGCGTTCAGGCCGCCGCGGCCAGGGGAACGGCGCCCTGGCGTGGTTAATTTTTCGCCAAATACAGCGTTTTTTTACCTTTAATCAAGCTTGCGACCGCTTTTTATCTGCATAGTGTCGTCTGTAAAAATCATTTAAGGATACGGAATAAAGCATGAAAGTATTAACGTTGGGAGAAATGATGTTGCGATTGAAGCCGGTCGGCAACAATCGCATTATGCAATCAGATGTTCTGGAAGCAACCTATGGCGGCGCCGAGGCCAACGTGGCCGTGTCCTTAGCCCTGTTAGGCGACGAGGTGGCCTACTTAACCAAATTACCGGCTAATTTGCTGGGGGAAACCGCGCTGTCGACATTGCGCAAATACGGTGTCGATACCACGAAAGTCCTGCGCGGCGGCAATCGTTTAGGCATTTATTTCCTGGAAAAAGGCGCCAGCGTGCGGTCCACCAATGTGGTCTATGACCGGGCGGGCAGTGCTTTCGCCGAGGTCACACAGGCGGAATTCGACTGGGACGCGATTTTCAGCGATATCGATTATTTTTATTTTTCCGGCATCACCCCGGCCATTTCAGCCGAATTAGAGCGGATTGTCACCGCCGCCTGTGAGTATTGCCAGGCCCATGATATCCCGGTTATTTGCGATATGAATTACCGCGGTAAAATGTGGTCGCCTGAAAAAGCCCAGCGCGTCATGTCGACGCTGATGCCCTATGTCGCGATTTGCATCGCCAATGATGAAGATTTCGCCGCAACGCTCGGGATTGATGCTTTTGACGGCGATATGTCGCGTGGCATCGATCAAAAAGAGTCCTTCAAAGAGGGCATGCTGGCGGTAACGCAAAAATACCCGGACTGTAAAATCGTGGCCAGCGTCTTGCGCAACATTCATTCCGTGGAAGACAGTCAATGGATGGGCCTGTTGCTGAAAGACGGCGCATTTTACGAGTCCACCGCCTATAAGATGCATGTCATGGAAGGCGTCGCGGCGGGCGATGCGTTTGGCGCCGGCTTAATGCATAGCCTGCTGCATAACTTCGCAGCCCAGGAATGGATTGATTTTGCGATTGCCGCCAGCGTCTTAAAACTGACCGTCAGCGGCGATTTAAATCTGGTGCACGAATCTGAAATCCGCGCGGTAATGAAAAAAGGCGGCGGGGCGAGCCTCAATCGCTAACCGACGGTCTGGCTTGATTCACCCTCTCCTTGACCTTCTCCTGCGGGGGACGGCGGGGAGAGGGCGAAAATCAGTACGCCGCCACTTTATCCAGCACCCGCACCAACTGGGTGACGAAGCCGTACTCATTATCGTACCAGGCGACGGTTTTCACCAACTGCACATCGCCCGCCTCGCTGATTTCCGTTTGGGTCGCGTCGAATACCGAGCCGAAGTGGGTGCCGACGATATCGGAAGACACAATCTCCTCGTCGGTATAACCGAAAGATTCATTCCCCTCGGCCGCTTTTTTCATGGCGTCATTGACTTGCTCGACGGTGACTTTTTTCTCCAGCACCGAAACCAGTTCCGTAACCGAGCCGGTAATGGTCGGCACTCGCTGGGCATGGCCTTTGAGTTTGCCCTTTAATTCCGGGATCACCAGGCCAATCGCCTTCGCCGCCCCGGTGGTATGCGGGATAATATTTTGCGCCGCCGCGCGCGAGGCGCGCAGGTCTTTACCGCGCGGGCCGTCGACCAACGACTGGGTGCCGGTATACGCGTGGATTGTGGTCATGGTGCCCACTTTGATGCCGAAACTGTCGCTCAGGACTTTAGCCATCGGCGCCAGGCAGTTGGTGGTGCAGGACGCGACGGAAAGAATCCGGTCTTCCGCCGTGATGGTGTCGCCGTTGACATTAAAAACAATGGTTTTCATATCTCCGGCCGGCGCGGAAATCAGTACTTTTTTCGCTCCCGCGTCCAGGTGGGCCTGCGACTTTTCGGCGGAGGCATAAAACCCGGTGGATTCCACCACGATTTCCACGCCAAGGGTGCCCCAAGGGATATTCTTGGCGTCTTTTTCGGCATACACGATGATTTTTTTATCGTTAACGATAATCGCGTCGTCGGTATAATCCACCGTACCGTCAAAATGGCGATAGCTGGAATCATGCTTTAACAGATAGGCCAGGACCTTAGGCGAGGTAAGATCGTTGATGGCGACGATCTCTACTTCGCTGCGGGTTTCCAGGATGCGCCGCAACACCAAACGTCCTATACGGCCAAAACCATTAATACCAATCTTTTTCATCTCATAATCCTCATATAAATATGTCGGCTATCTAGCAAAAGATCAAAACTGGCACCTGCCTCCTGTGGAGTCAAGATGGATAAATTCTGAAAGCCAGGCCGTTATCCGGCGGCGCTGCGGATCCTGCGCACGGCCCGCCGCCGGTCGCCGGACGGCGGGTTTATGCTGTGGCGGCTGCTTGAGACGGCATCCCCGTTGCCTTCAGGCCAGGGCGGGGTAATCGGTATATCCGGTGCCGCCTTCGGCATAGATCGTCTGCGGGTTAAGCGGGTTAAGGGCGGCGTTTTGCTTAAAGCGCCGCACCAAGTCGGGATTGGCGATATACAGGCCGCCAAACGCCGCCGCGTCGGCCTCGCCCTGGCTTATCAACGCTTCGGCGGACGCTTTGGTTAAGCCTTCATTGGCAATCCAGGCACCGGAAAAAGTTTTCCTTAAGTCCGGTCCGAAACGGTCCGGAAAGTCAATGACTCACGGGCGAAGATAAACGCCAGCCGCCGTTTATTCAGTTCCTCGACCACATAGCTGAACATGGCTTTGGGATTGGAATCATGCATGGAGTAAGAGCTGGACATTAAATTAAGATGCACGCCAAACCGTTCCGCCGGCCAGACCGACAATAAGGCATCGACGGTTTCCAACAGAAAACGCGCCCGGTTGGCGATGGTGCCGCCGTATTGATCGGTGCGTTTATTCGAGCCGTCATGCAGGAACTGATCAAACAGATAACCGTTTGCCGCATGGATTTCAATACCGTCAAAGCCGGCGCGCCGGGCATTTTCGGCCCCACGGCGGAAATCCGCCACGATGCCGGCTATTTCTGCGGTTTCCAGTGCGCGGGGGACCTCGTAGGGTTTTTGCGGCCGCAGCACGGAAACATGGCCTTCCGGCGCGATGGCGCTTGGCGCCACCGGCAATTCTCCGTTCAGATACACCGGATCGGATATCCGTCCCACATGCCATAATTGAATGACAATTTTGCCCCCGGCCTGGTGCACCGCGTCGGTCACCTCGCGCCAGGCGGCCACCTGTTTTTCCGACCAGATTCCCGGCGTATTGGGATAACCCACGCCCTGGGGCGATACCGACGTGGCTTCAGTCAGGATAAGACCGGCGCTGGCGCGCTGGACATAGTACTCTTTGGTGATGGCGCCGGGGCTGCGTTCGTCGACGGCGCGCATGCGGGTAAGCGGGGCCATGACGATACGATTGCTCAGTTCAATGGCGCCGATATTAATGGGGTCATACAAGGTTGGCATAGGTTTTCCTGTCGCTATATCAGTCATTTATTGGTTTCATTCTAAACCCTAAATGATGAGCAGGGTGTTACTGCATGTGCGGTACGCCATCCCCATTCGGCCGGACAATTACCCGTCATCGCGGGCATAAAACCATAAGCAGATTTCTCCTAGTTCACAGGCCGGCGCATTCATCTCAATATCGATTTCTGTTATATTGGCGATCTAGATCACAAAAAGCACTAAAGGATGATACCGCGCTATGATCAACCGTTTCACCCTCGCCGCCATTGCGGCTGCTTTTGCGCTGACCGGCTGCGTAAAACACTCATTTGACGAACCCGCGGCTGACAAACCTGCGGCAGACTTTACCACTGGCCCGACGCTTGTCACCGTGACGCATGTGCCCGCCCGCACCGCGGATGGCGCGACCATCTATGTTACCGTCGACGGTAGCGACGCCGGCGCTCTGGCCACTGGCGAAAGCGTAGCCCTGCATGTACCCGCGGGCAAGCATCAGATCGGCGGTTACGCCCGGTCGCTGGTTGGCCATGTCACCATTCCGCCGGTGCAGATCACCACCACGACCACCAGTGCGAAACACATCGCTTATACCGTAGTAAAGAGCAAACCGGTGTTTACCGAACTGAAAGACGATCCGGTCCCGCAGACGGCGGCGGCGCAGGCTAGCGCAACGCCACAGACGGCAGCGACGCCGCAGACAGCAGCGACGCCGCAGACAGCGGAAACATCGCAGGCTACCACAACGCCGCAGACGACAGCGACGCCGCAGGCAACGGAAACATCGCAGGCAACCGCGACGCCGCAGACGACAGCGACGCCGCAAACAACGGAAACATCGCAGGCTAGCGCGACGCCACAGACGGCAGCGACGCCGCAGGCAGCGGAAACATCGCAGGCTACCGCGACGCCGCAGACGACAGCAACGCCGCAGACAACGGAAACATCGCAGGCTACCGCGACGCCGCAGACGACAGCAACGCCGCAAACAACGGAAACACCGCAGGCTACCGCGACGTCGCAGGCAACGGAAACATCGCAGGCTGCCGCGACGCCGCAGACGTCCGAGACATCACAGCAATAACGCAATGCCGGCGGCACCGGCCCCGGGTTATCACCTCAATTCAGGCTACGATAAACGAGGGCCGGCGCTGGAGAAGACGGCGTGATAGCGATGGCGTTGACTCACCAGGGGACGGTTCTTCCCAGATAGTCCAGATAATGTAATCCCGTGCGCCCGGCATAGGCCTCAATGGTGTTAAGCAGGGCCGGGATGCTTTCTTCGATAGTCAGCCGCGCTTCCGGCCCCCCCATATCCGTGCGCACCCATCCCGGCGCCATCAGCAAAAACGTTCTGGGATCGCCCTCGTGCCGCGCAGCAAAGCTGCGCATAAACATATTCAGCGCCGCTTTGCTGCCCCGGTACACATCGTAATGACCATTGGTGTTATTGGCGAGGCTACCCTGGCCGGAAGACATGACGCCGAGGGTACCCGTCGGCGGAACAAGGTCCTCAAACGCCTCGATAACCCGCATCGGGCTCAGCGCGTTCGTTACCATCACGCGAATAAACTCATCGGTCGACACGTCCGCTATCGTTTCCCGATCGCTATTTTTGACGCCGGCATTGACAAAAAGCAGGTCAATGCGCCGATCGCTGAGCCGCTCATGTAACGCATCAATCTGCTGGGGCAGCGTAATATCCACGGTCTCTACTTCAAGTGAATCAGGAAAGCGTTCAGCCAGATGAAAAAGACGGTCAGCAGACGAGGCTCGCCCGGTGGCTATTACTCTACAGCCGCGTTTCAGCGACTCTTCCGCCATCGCAAAGCCCAGGCCGCGGGAGGCGCCGATAAGAAGGACCGTCTTTTGGGAAGGTGGTGTTGGCATGCTTTATTTCCTCTGCGTGTGCGCTGCCTGGCGATAAGCTATCCATCAATGCAGCTATTGACGTTGGATGCAGTCACTATATCCCTGCGCAATACAGGGCGGAAGACGCAGCATTTGCACTGATAACATGCATCCAACGCCTTCCCTCATTTTTCCGGCCGGGATACAATGCTTCATGACTGAACCCGACCTCAATTTACTTATTGCGCTGGATGCGCTGCTGGCCGAGACCAGTGTGGCCGGCGCCGCGCGCCGGCTTGGATTAAGCGCCTCGGCCATGAGCCGCACGCTTGGCCGCCTGCGCGCGGCCACCGGCGATCCTTTACTGGTCAGGGCAGGGCGCGGCATGGTATTGACGCCCTATGCCGGGGAAATACGGGCGCGTACGCAACGGACGGTAGCGGAGGCGCGCGCCGTACTGCGGCCTGCGGCGTCGGAACTGAATTTAGCCTCGCTTGACCGCACCTTTACCCTGCGCGCCAACGATGGTTTTGTCGAGGCGTTTGGCGCATTGCTTATCGCCGCGGCGGCGACGGCGCCCCACGTGCGGCTGCGTTTTGCGCCCAAGCCGGAAAAGAGTCCACGCTATTTGCGGGAAGGACTGGCCGATCTTGAGATAGGCGTAGCCGAGGCCATGGGCCCGGAAATACGGTTGCAGACGTTATTCAGGGACCGGTTCGTAGGTGTGGTGAGAAAAAACCACCCGCTGGCGCTGGAGCCTGAGGTCACCGCCAGCCTGTATGCGTCTTTCGGGCACGTGGTCGCCTCCCGCCGGGGGCGGATTGCCGGACCGGTAGACGAAGCGCTGGCCGAATTAGGCCTAACGCGCAAGATCGCGGCCGTGGTGCCGAGCTTTCCCGCCGCGCTGGCCGTGGCCCAGGCGTCCGACCTGGTGGCGCTGCTGCCCGCGTCATTTCTCATCAATCAACCGGTTATCACTATCACGGACGAGCAGGGCTCGCTCTGTCTTTTTGAACTTCCTGTAAAAACCCCGGGCATTACGGTATCGCAGATGTGGCATCCGCGTTCAGAGGTCGATCCGGCCCATCGCTGGCTAAGGCAAATGGTGCTGAGGGTCTGTCGCCAGCAGTTGCCGGAGTGAAACCGCGCGGCACGGCAATCAATCCCTTTACGGTGGGTAACCCTACTTGGCATGGCCGCCGTAACCCCAAACCCTTGGCGCCCGCGTTTTCCTAACCGACTGTACTGTTTTATTTCAATACCATCTGTATGTATAAATGAAGTTGTTTTGCAGGTACTTTAATTTAATGGGTAAATGATGCAAATTGCATAATCAGCTTAAATATCATTAATATTGAAGGAACCGGGGATGTCTGTAAAAGATACGCTGTTGGCACTGTTGGTGGTCATAATCTGGGGCGTTAATTTTGTCATTATCAAAGTCGGCCTGCACGGAATGCCGCCTTTCCTGTTGGGCGGCCTGCGGTTTCTGCTGGTGGCCATTCCGGCTATTTTTTTTATCCCCGTGCCTAAAATCCCCCTGAAATGGCTGGCGCTTTATGCGTTGACCATCAGTTTCCTGCAGTTCGCCTTCCTGTTTTGCGCCATTAATATCGGCATGCCCACCGGCATTGCTTCGCTTATCCTTCAGTCACAGGTATTTTTCACCATCATCCTGGGGACGATTTTCCTGGGGGAAAAAATCAAGGCCATGCAAATCCTGGGTACGCTCATTGCCGCGGCGGGCATGGCGGTGCTGGTGGAAGGCGGCATGAGCAACGCGTTGTCCGCCATTCCTCCGCTCGGTATGTTATTGACGCTGACCGCCGGCCTGTGCTGGGCGCTGGGCAATATCACCAATAAAAACATCATGACCGCCGCGCCCAACACGCCGATTCTGTCGCTGGTTGTCTGGAGCGCCTTGATTCCCGTTATTCCTTTTTTAGTATGCTCGTGGATCTTCGAAGGCCGGCAGACCATCGTCGACAGTCTCGTGGATATTAAGGCGCCCACGGTATTTTCACTGATTTATCTGGCCTTTATTTCCACTATTATCGGCTATGGATTGTGGGGCGCGCTGCTCTCCCGCTATGAAACCTGGCGCGTCACCCCTTTCGCGCTGCTGGTGCCGGTGGTGGGATTAACCAGCGCCGCCCTGATATTGGGGGAGTTGCTCAATATCCTGCAAATCATCGGCGTTGCCGTTATTATGCTGGGCCTGTTGATCAATGTTTTCGGTTCCCGCCTGATAAACCGATGGCTGGCGCCCCAGGTCTAAGGGCGCCTTACCCTTAACGCGCCCACAGCCGGCGTCGCGCCATAACCGCTGCCTGTCGCAGCGGCACATCACTTCCTGCATAATCGTCTATGATTGTTCTACGTGAAACTCGCATCACCGGCATAAGACGGGGCGGTATCGTCCATTGCTTACTTCCGGGTTAAACGAGGCAATTGAATGAAATCCAAATCATTTACCAAAAGCTGGGGCGCCGAATACGTCGCCGCCGGCGTCGTTCGCTTTCGTCTCTGGGCGACCGGACAGGACAAGGTGACGCTCAGGCTTTCCGGCGAAGACAGGGCGATGAACCCGAGCGGCGACGGCTGGTTTGAGCTGGTGGTCACCGGGGTTTCTCCCGGCGCGGAGTATCATTATATCCTTGCCGACGGCACGGCCGTGCCGGACCCCGCCTCCCGCGCCCAGAAGGCGGATGTCGACGGTCCTTCCCTCGTCATCGACCCGGCGCGTTACCGCTGGCGGAATACGCAATGGCGCGGCCGCCCGTGGGAAGAATCGGTCGTCTACGAGATGCATATCGGCACGTTCACGCCGGAAGGGACGTTCCAGGCCGCGATCGATAAGCTGCCTTACCTGGTCGAAACCGGCATCACCATGATCGAGGTCATGCCCGTCGCGCAATTCGGCGGCAGCCGCGGCTGGGGCTATGACGGCGTGCTGCTCTACGCGCCGCATTCCGTCTATGGCGCGCCGGAGGATTTCAAGGCCTTTATCGATGCCGCCCATGGCCATGGTCTCTCGGTGGTGCTGGATATCGTCCTTAATCATTTCGGGCCACAGGGCAATTATCTGCCGCTGTTGGCGCCGGATTTTTTCCACAAGGAGCGCAAGACGCCCTGGGGCGCCGGCATCGCCTATGACGTTGCCGCGGCCCGCCGTTATATCGTGGAAGCGCCGCTCTACTGGCTGGACGAATTTAACCTTGACGGCCTTCGCTTCGACGCCATAGACCAGATCGAGGACAGTTCCGCCAAGCACGTACTGATCGAGATAGCCGAGCGTATCCGCGCCGGCATTACCGACCGGCCGATCCATTTGACGACCGAGGACAGCCGCAACGTCATTTTCCTGCATCCGCGCGGGGAGGACGGCTCCGTACCGCTCTTCACCGGCGAGTGGAACGACGACTTCCACAATGCCGTCCACGTCTTCGCCACCGGCGAGACGCATGCGTACTACCAGGACTTTGCCAGGGAGCCGGAAAAGCTGGTCGCCCGCGTTTTGGCGGAAGGTTTCGCTTATCAGGGCGAGGTCTCTGCGCAGACCGGCAAGCCGCGCGGCGTGAAAAGCACGGGACAGCCGCCGGCGGCCTTCGTCGATTTCATCCAGAACCACGACCAGGTGGGCAACCGCGCCCAGGGCGAAAGACTGATTGCGCTGGCCGGCGCCGACCGTACCCGGGTTCTGCTCGCCGCGCTGCTTTTCTCGCCGCATATCCCGCTGCTTTTTATGGGCGAGGAATATGGCGAGACGAATCCCTTTTTGTTCTTCACCGATTTTCATGGCTCCCTCGCCAGGGCCGTGCGCGAGGGCCGCGCGCGTGAGTTCGCGGGCCATGCCGGCCACGAGGGCGAAAGCGTGCCCGATCCGAACGCGCAGACCACCTTCGACATGTCGAAACTTGACTGGAAAAAGCGCGATAGCGGGGCGGGCAAAAGCTGGCTGGCGCTGACCAAAGAATTATTGGCGCTGCGCCAGAAACAGGTGGTGCCGTTGCTCAGCACCGCCCGCGGCGATGCCGGCCACGTGGTGCAGACCGCGCCGGGTTTCCTTGCCGTCACCTGGACCTACCCGAAAGGCACGCTGTCCATCGCGCTCAATATCGGCAAAACACCCCAGCCGCTTCCCGACCAGCCGGGCGAGACGATATTCGCCTGGCCGAAAGCGGCAAATGACCTGCCGCAAAACGCCATTATTGTCCGTGTTGCCCCGGGAGACGCAAAGTGAAGATTCCAACCGCTACCTACCGTATTCAGTTCCGCAACGGCATGACCTTCGACCGCGCCGCCGGCCTGGTGCCTTATCTTAAGCGGCTCGGCATCAGTCATCTCTATGCCTCGCCGGTCTTTACCGCCACGTCCGGCTCGACCCACGGCTATGACGTCACCGACGCCAACGAGATCGATCCTTCGATCGGCGGCCGGGCAGGTTTCGATCGCATGGTAAAGACATTGCAGGGCGCGGGGCTTGGCCTGATCCTTGATATCGTGCCGAACCACATGGCCGCTTCGCTGGAAAATCCGTGGTGGCGCGATGTGGTAGAGAAGGGCAAAAACAGCCGCTACGCCCGGCATTTCGACATCGACTGGTCCGAGCGCCTGACCTTGCCTTTCCTCGGCGATACGTTCGAACGCGCCCTGGAAAACGACGAGATTGCCGTAAAGCCCGACCCGAAAACCGGCAGGCCCGCTTTCGCCTATTACGACACCTTCTACCCGCTTGCCGCCGAAACCTGGCAGGGCCGCGAGGCCGAGGTGCTGAATCTCACCGACAAAGGGGCGATTGCCCGGCTCCACGGGCGCCAGCCCTATCGGCTGATGTCCTGGCGCGATGCGCCGCGCGATCTGTCCTACCGGCGTTTTTTCGAGATAACCGGCCTCGTGGGCGTGCGGGTTGAGGACAAGGCCGTGTTTGACGATACGCACCGGCTCATCCTCGAGCTGGTCCAAACCGGCGCGGTCGACGGGCTGCGGGTGGATCATGTGGACGGGCTTGCCGATCCGAAAGCCTATCTTGAGCGCCTGCGGCAGGAAGCCGGGCCGGACTGCTATATAACGGTGGAAAAAATTCTCGGCAAGGGCGAGCAGATCCCGCCGGACTGGCCGATTTCCGGCACCACTGGTTACGAATTCATCGCCGCGCTCTCCGATGTGTTGGTGGACGATGAGAAGATAGACCTGCTGCGGCAGGCCTATGACGATGTCGTGGGCAGGCCTGTGGATATGAAAGCCGAACTGCGGGCGGCCAAGCTGCTGATGGTGGACAGGAATTTCGCGGGTGAATTTACCACGCTCCTCAAGCTGGTTATGGCGATCGCCGGGATGGAAAGGGTGGCGCTGGATGAAAACGCCGCCCGATCGGCTCTGCGCGAGCTGTTGGTCGCCTTCCCGGTCTACCGCACCTATGGCACGGCGCAAGGGCTGCCACCGGCGGGCGATGAGATGCTGCGCAAGGTGACTGGAAAGGTGAAAGCCAGCGTGAACGCTCCCGACCCCGGGGCGCTCGATTTCCTGACCCGCCTGCTCGCGGGCGAGGTCTCGGATATCGCTTCCGGCGAAGCCGCCACTTTCCGCACCCGCTTCCAACAGTTGACGGGCCCGCTGATGGCGAAATCGGTGGAGGACACGCTATTCTTCCGGCAGAACATGGAGCTGGCCCTGAACGAAGTGGGCGCCGAACCGATGCCGCGCGCCTTCTCGCTCGACCGCTTCCACGCGGAAATGCAAACGCGGCTCGAACGGCAGCCGGATGCGCTGTCAGGCACCTCGACCCATGATACCAAACGCGGCGAGGATGCCCGCGCACGGCTATATACGCTCACCGAAGCGCCGGAGCGCTGGGCGGAATGCGTTGCCCGCTGGCGCCGGATGAACCAGGCCAGCGTCGCCGTGCTTGACGACGGCGCGGCGCCAAAACCGGCGGTCGAATGGATGATCTTCCAGGCGCTGGCCGGTGTCTGGCCGGTGACGCTCGACCCGCAAGACGGGAAGGGCCTGCAGGCGCTCGAAGAGCGGTTTCTGGCCTTTGTGGAGAAGGCGCTGCGGGAAGCAAAACTGCGCACTGACTGGAATGACAGCAACGACGCCTATGAAAAAGCCGTGCTCGACTATGTCCGCCATCTGCTCTCGCCGGCCAACCAAACATTTTTACAGGATTTCACCGGCGCGCTGCAGCCCTTTATCCGCGCCGGCCTGGTCAATAGCCTTACCCAGACGGTCATCAAGCTGACGGCGCCGGGCGTGCCGGATATCTACCAGGGTAGCGAAGCGCTGAATTTCAGCCTCGTCGATCCCGACAACCGGCGAGAACCGGATTTTACCGCCCTTGAACGTCTGCTTGCCGGGAGCGAAAAACCTGTCGTCGCCACGGAGGAGGGCTGGCTTAGCGGCCAATTGAAGCAGCATATCATCGCCAGGATCCTGCCTTTGCGCCGGCAGAAGACGGCGCTGTTTCGCCGCGGCGACTATTTGCCGCTCACCGCCACCGGCAAACAGGCAGAAAACGTCATTGCCTTCGCCCGGGCGGAAAGCGACGATGCGCTGATCGTTATCGCGCCTCGCCTTGTCTTCGGTATGCTGTACGACAATCCAGCTCAACTGCATCAGCAACGCTTGACCCAGGCGGAAATCGCTTTGCCCGGGCGGCTCGCCAATAGCCGCTACCGCGATATTCTCAGCGGAAAAGAGATCTTCCTGACCGATAGGATAGACTTGGAATCCGTTGACTGCCGTTCGGCGGTGATATTGTTAAAAATTTGATTTTATAGATATAACATCGTGGCACGCCAAGCCTTCGGCTATCACTGCGGGGGGCTCGGGTATAAGGTGGCGCCCTATGCCGGGCAACCGGTGAATGGCGCACCTGCCGTGATTCAGCTATGATCCAGGCGCTCACGCAGGCACTGCGCCAGTTGGTCAACCGTTTTCACGCCGGTCGCCGCGTCGACCGTTAGGTTCTCCAGCGTATCAACGGTCAGTCAGCGCCTGGACAGTATGTGCGTGACGTTGCATGAGGGCGTCGAATTCGGCATCCAGTTTGGCATTTTGATAAGCGTCGAATTCTGCTTTGCTGATCAGTATGGCGGCACTGCCGTCCCGGCGGGTGATTTCAACGGGTTCGCCCTTTAACGCAGTATCCAGTACGGTGGAAATTTTGGCCGAGGTATAGGTTTGCATGGATTGTTCTCTTAAAATGTACATGTCTGGCGTACATTCAAACTGTACATGTTTTCATGGGTAAACGCGTAGGGGTATTATAGGCGTAGTGATGTGAAAGGGCTGGTTACGAACGTAGCGCGCGTATATCGTTGAGACTCATCCCTCTTATTTAACATAATATACATTATGCGCACCAAGATGACTTCATGTGGATGCTGGATTTCGCCTTGCCTCATCAGGCTAATGCGTATTTGCCGGCATCCCGTCTTACTATGGATGTCCGCTCTCAATATCCACTCCAATCGATTTCACCATCTCAGCAATATTCTGCGGGTAAACGGCTTCGTTCATTGCGCTCAATTCTTCGGCATGCCACCAGTAGCGCCCGCTGATAACACTCTTTTCATTACTGCTCCAATTCACAATGCTTATGTCATGGTCAGTCACTCGCACCAGATAAAACTTTTCCTGGGCTGCAACCATTTCACCGCTCGGTAACTTCATTACAAAATTTCTTTCTGCCACACACCGGCCAACGTCGCTGCGTATGATACCGGTTTCTTCCCATAATTCCCTGACGGCTGCTTGCTCATATGTCTCACCTTGTTCAACGCCACCGCCTGGCGTTGCCCAGTATGAGGTTCCTGCCAGCGCATCCGTGCGGTGCATAAACCTAAACAGTAAAATGCGTCCGCAAGGATCGATAATCAACAATCTGGATGCTGGCCGTGATGTCATCTTTTCTCCTGCATGCCGTGCACATAAACCCGTAATTTTGATCGCGCTACGTGAAATCTGAGAAACCCTGGCTACGGTTATACAGCAAATATAGCGCAGCGACAGGGTTCGACAAATGACCCAGGACGCCGCAACAGCAGTTCACGCACGCTTTTATTCCCTGTATCTCAGGCCGGACAAATCGACGGCCCCGCAGCCCGGAGCTTGGGCGGCCATGGCCATATCATTGGCCATCATTTAACATAATGTTGAGGTCTGATCGCGTTTGTCGCTTTACCGCCAGGCAGTTTGCACATTAAATGAGGTTTTTACTGAGACGGAGCCAACTTTCCTTTACAATGGTAGTCCTTTCCCTTTTCAGGCCGACATTTATGCTCATTCCCAAGCTGACGCAGCAAGACATGACGGAAAGCGAACAACGCCAACTTAAAACCCTGCTCGACCAGGCTAAAAAAGCCAAAGGACTACCTCTCTCCAACTCAGAAACCAACCATGTCAAGGATGATTACATCGCCCAGCTGATGGCTGAACGTGAGATCATTGCCAAACAGGTTCGGGTAGTGAAACGTCAGAAGAAGCTAAAGCCTGACATTTCAGCCACTTATGAATGGACTGCCAATATGCATTCGCGTGGTAAACGTTAACGTCGTGTTTAAGGTCTAAATCAATCACTCAGGGCGAGGACCTTCCCCGCCCCTGGCACTGCTTTACTCCTGTAAACCACGATTAACCAGCATGGGCGTTATATCGGGTTCCTTGCCACGCCAATCCTTATACACCTTGGCCAGGTCCTGGCTATTGCCTTTTGACAGCACCTCATCACGAAAACGCTGCCCGTTGCGCGCCGTTAAACCCCCCTGTTCCGTAAAGCCCGCAAAAGCGTCATCCGCCAACATTTGCGTCCACAAATAGGCATAATAGCCGGCCGCATAACCGCCGCCCCAGATATGCTGGAAATAACTGGAGCGATAACGCGGCGGGACATAAGGCAGGTTGACGTTGAACTCAACCAGGGCGGCGGCTTCAAACTCGGCTACCTGTTGCTCCGGCAAGCCGGCGCTCAACGTATGCCAGCGCATGTCCAGGAGCGCGGCCGCCAGCAGTTCGGTCATTTCATACCCTTTATTGAAACGTGACGCCTTTTCAATTTTTGCCAGCAACTCGTCGGGCATTGGCGCGCCGGTCTGATAATGCCTGGCATAATTAGCGAAGACTCGGGGTTCGTCGGCCCAGTGTTCATTGAATTGGGAGGGGAACTCGACAAAGTCCCGCGGCGTCGACGTACCGGAAAGACCCGGATATTCCTGGCTGGCAAACAGGCCGTGCAGGGTATGGCCAAATTCGTGAAACAAGGTGACGACGTCATCCCAGGATAACAGGGCGGGTTGCCCCTCGGCGGGCTTGGCGAAATTGGCCACATTATAGATAACCGGCCGGGTACCCAGAAGCAGGGATTGGTCGACAAAATTGCCCATCCACGCCCCGCCGCCCTTATTGTCGCGCTGAAAATAATCCGTATAAAACAGCGCCATGGACGCCCCGTCCTGGTCGAAGACTTCATAGCCCCGGACATCGGGATGGTAAACCGGGAGATCGGCGCGCGCCTTGAGGTCAATACCGTACAGCAGACGGGCGGCGTAAAATACGCCCTGTTCCAGCACCCGGTCCAGCTCAAAATAAGGTCTGATCTGCGCGTCGTTAAGGTCATATTTCATTTTGCGCACGCGATCGGCGTAAAACTGCCAATCCCACGCCGCCAGGGTAAATTTATCCTGGCCGCTGTCGATCAGCGCCTGGATATCGGCGGCTTCCCGCCCGGCCCGCGCCGTGGCGGCGGGCACTATGCGGGTCATAAACTCCAGCGCCGCGGCCGGCGTCTTCGCCATCTGATCCTGCAGCGTCCAGGTGGCATAGTCGGGAAAACCCAACAGGCCGGCCTGCTCGGCGCGCACCTGCGCCAGCCGGAGAAGAATGGCCCGCGTGTCGTTGCCGTCGCTCTTTTCCGCCCGTGAAATGGAGGCGCTGAACAGCGCCTGGCGGGTGGCGCGCCGTTCCAGGGTTTGCAACTGCGGTTGCTGGGTGGTGTTTTGCAGCGCCAGGAGCCAGCGTTCGCCAAGATTGCGCTCATTCGCCGCCTGCCGCGCCGCCGCAATCTCCTGCGCCGACAGCCCGTCGAGTTGGCTGATATCGTCAACCAGCAATGCGCCCTGTTTGGTGGCATCCAGCAGCCGATGGGAAAACTGCGTGCTTAAGGTCGCCGCTTCCTGATTGAGTGTGGAAAGATGTTGTTTTTGCGCCGCGGATAATTGCGCCCCGGCCAGGACAAAGCGCTGATAAGTGACGTCGATAAGCCGGCGCGATTCGGCGGAAATCGTCAGGGATTCCCGCTGGTCGTACACAGTTTTCAGGCGGCTGAACAGCCTGGCGTTGAATTTTATCGCATCGTTCATCGCGGCCAGTTTCGGCGATTGTTCCTCATCGATGCGCTGGAGCGTATCGCTGGTATTCGCGGAGGTCATGGCGCCGAATACGCTCATGACCCGCTTTAATAACGCGCCGGAGCGCTCCAGCTCGGCATAGGTATTATCGAAGGTCGGCTCGTCGCGCCGTGCGGCAATATCATCAATCTCCGCGAGATAGGCGCGCATGCCCTCCTCGATTGCCGGTGTATAGTCGCTTTCCCGGATCAGGTCGAAGGGGGGCGCCTGGAAAGGCAGCTGGCTGGGCTGGTAAAACGGATTTTGCTGCTGAAGGTGATTGTCGCGCATGTTCTGCTCCTGCCGAATCGGTCGGTAAACCCTGATCCCATGCTAGCACGCCCCAGGTGAAAAGACAGTCTTGCCCCCGTCCTGAAGAATATGGGCAAAAAAAAATGCGCCGAAGCGCATTTCAGACTGCTGACAATCCTAGCCATCATGCCCGCAAGCACGAATTTGTCATCAAACTGATTTAGGCCAGTAGGCATCAACAGCCGTTACAGGGAGGCCATATCGATGACGAAACGATAACGCACATCGCTTTTTACCACCCGCTCATAAGCATCATTGATTTGCTGGATATTAATCTTTTCAATATCGGAAACGATATTGTGCTCGCCGCAAAAATCAAGCATCTCCTGGGTTTCCTTAATCGAACCGATGCCGGAACCCGCGAGACTGCGGCGCCCGCCGATCAGGGCCGCGGCGTGCAGCGGCACCTTCTTTTCCGGCAGGCCGACCAGGACCATGGTGCCGTCGATTTTTAACAGCGACAGATAGGCGCCCCAGTCGATTTCCGTTCCGACGGTGCAGATTATCAGATCAAAGGTGCTTTTTAACTTCTCGAAGGTGGCCGGATCCTGCGTGGCGTAATAATGTTGGGCGCCCAGACGCAGACCGTCCTCTTTCTTAGACAGGGTCTGGCTGAGCACGGTCATTTCCGCGCCCATGGCTTTGCCCAGCTTCACACCCATATGGCCTAAGCCGCCAAGACCGATAATAGCCACTTTTTTACCCGGCCCGGCCTGCCAGTGACGCAATGGCGAGTAGAGGGTAATGCCGGCGCAGAGCAAGGGAGCCGCCGCGTCCAAGGGTAAATTATCGGGAACCGACAGCACATAACCCTGCTTGACCACGATATGGTCGGAATAGCCGCCCATGGTTGGCGTTTTGCCGTCGCGCTCCACGCTGTTATAGGTTAATACCAACCCTTCCTTGTATTGCTCTAAATCCACATCGCGCTCGGCGCAATGGGTGCAGGAATCCACAAAGCAACCGACGCCGACCCGATCGCCTACGTTAAACTTTGTCACGCCGTCGCCTGCGGCGACCACCTCACCCACAATTTCATGGCCGGGCACCATGGGGAATATAGCCCCGCCCCACTCGTCCCTGGCCTGGTGAATATCCGAATGGCAAACGCCGCAGTAGGCGATTTTGATCACGACATCATCGGGGCCGGGGGCGCGTCGCTCAAAAGAGTAAGGCGTAAGAGGCGCCTTGGCGCTGAGCGCGGCATAACCTTTAGCTTTAGACATATGACAAACTCCGGGTTGCTTGATAAAGGAGATGGCGCAGGTTCGCCATGCATCCACTGTTGCCCTATTCTGCCAGCAATCATCCCGGATAAGGTAGACGATTATTCTTGCGTTATTGCCTGATCCTGCAATCAGGGCCATAAATCGCATTGAAAAGTAAACGCGCACAAAATAATTACTGTTTGGATTATTATTGCTTTGGTTAATATGTCAATTGTTAATCAAAAAGGTTAAAAAACAACGGCCGCCGTAATGAAGGTAAAACCTTCCCTAAACAATAGTTTATTTTAAGCTGTATTTGTTTTTTGTCTGGCTAGAATAGCTTCCCGTTATCTCACCTCGCTATGGGTAACAATCAATAAACTTATCGATAGTATTTTTGAGTAATTTTTAAATAAAATCTAAATAAATAGGCGATCATGAAAAAAACAAGAAAGACCTTTATCGGCATCCTGACGGTAGTCGGTGGCATAACGCAGGCTTATAGTGCCAGTGATAGTGAGAGCAAAGTCAATGAAAGTGATTTACACGGTTCTCCGCCCACTGCCAGTACTAATATAAAGCCATTTTCGAATATCATAAAAATAAAACCTTCTAAAAGTACATTTGAAAATCCAAATTCAGATTCATCGAAAATCCATAGTTTTGATATAAGATCATTAGGTTACAACTCGGGAAACGACAGTACGTACCATATTGTGGATTTGTATAGCAAAAAGGGGGAAACCAAGAAAGTCGATAAAAAAATGTTGACTAAAGGCAGACCCAATGATTTAAAAACCGTCGTGTTTTTTAGAGGCGGGGGGGAGTTTGTCATTAAAGAAGGCATACCGGAAAATCTCAACATTGAAGCGATTATGGTAGACAACTCAACGCTGCTGCTGCAAAATTCTCCGCAAATTTTCGCAAAAGAGATCTGTGCTTCCAAAAACGCCACAATCCAGGGCAATGGCATAATACAATCAAATGTCATCAACGAAGGTACCCTTTCAGTTGATCCTGAAACTAAAAAGCCGAGCAAGTTCAATAGTATTGGTGATTTCTTCAGCAAAAAACCTTTACATGCAGAGAAGGGAATTACCCCTGGTCAAAGCCTTCCGCACACCACGCTTACCATTGATGGCGATTATATCTCAAGAGATAACGGGATCATTGTTCTGAGGGTAAATAAAAAAAATGATAATCCTGATAATAATCAATTGGAGATTAGAGGCAACGCTCCAAATAAAAGCAATATTTTTGTAAAAGGTAATATTTTGAATAGTAATCCAGAAAATATAGCCTCTATTAAGTTAAATGGCAATGTTTCTGAAGATGCCTTCATGTTTCTAAATACACCCGCCTCAAGCGAAAATGAAGCCAAAGTAAGAAAAGAAAATAACCGGCTTGTGGCATTCATTGCCGAAAAAAAGGATGGGGTAAATAAACCATCTTCTGATCAAATCCATCTGCAAAAAAAGATACCTGCCGCAGATGCGCAGGATAACACGGCGAACCATTACAGAAGCGGGCCTGCTAAGCCGCCGCGTACTTTCCAGCATAAAAATAATAACATGACCATTCAGCCGAAACCAACGGATCGGACTGTTCTCCCAGACCGAATAGAAAAACCACCATACCCCAAGGTCCAGTTTAATATAATAAGCAGTACGAGTGACCTTGTTGGCAGTTATGATCACGACTGGACTCAAAGCAATGCCTCTATAAATGACGCGATTGATAAAATTTACGGTGACTTGGGACCCGTGCCTGAAAGGGATGGGAATAACGCTAATGCGCTCGTTTATACGCTCACACACATAAAAGCAGACCTGAGCGAGGGTAAAAATTTCAAAGGTCTGATTAACAATACTGCCAATACCGTGCCGCAAGATGCAAACATAGCCCCCTACAGCCAACTTGGCAGGTTCGATAAATATTTACATGGCGAGGGCTTTGAAGAGAATGACTACGAGCGGGATTATCCCGCCCATGGCTGCGGCGATGATGATGGGATGGATAACGGTTCCGCTGCTCGGTTTGATGAACAAAGAGCTGCGTCCCAGCCGCTTGATACAAATGCAGACTCTACCCGCGGCGATAAGGAGGAGGAGGATTTCGGCCTCGCTGCCTTGTTCAACGAACAAAGCGACGCTTCTCGGCCGCCTGTGCAAAATGCGCACGCCGTTGCCGGCGGCGGCGATGAGGAGGAGGATTTCGGCCTCGCTGCCTTGTTCAATGAACAAACGGACGCGTCCAAGCCGCTTGATAAAAATGCGGACTCCGCAGTCCGTGGTGATGATGAGGAGGAGGATTTCGGCCTCGCGGCCTTGTTCAATGAACAAACGGACGTGTCTAAGCCGCTTGATAAAAACGCGGACTCCGCTGCCGGCGGCGACGATGAGGAGGAGGATTTCGGCCTCGTGGCCTTGTTCAATGAACAAACGGACGCGTCCAAGCCGATTGATAAAAATGCGGACTCCGGTGTCCGTGACGATGATGAGGAGGAGGATTACGGCCTCGTTCTCTTATTCACTGAAGAAATGGACTCTCCAGAGTCGCTCGATGAAAACCTTGATGCTACCGCGCCGCCCGATGATGATTTGGTTGATGATGGACTCTTAGCCTTGTTCAATAGTAATCAGGACAATCAGGGGGTTGATGCGGGCAATGGCTTGCTGGCCCGCAGCAGTTTGCAGCCGGCGGCGGGTATCTATGCCGCCAATATGGCAACCGCCAATACCCTGTTTGCGACCCGCATGCACGATCGGGTCGGCGCCACGGAATTCCCGTCCGCCTTTAACGGCGCCGATGGCGCAGGTCAATCTTCTTTCTGGCTGCGTATCGCCGGCGGTCAAACCGGGGCGCGTATGCGCGACGGCGCGTTATCTGCCAGCACCAATACCCAAAAGGTGCAATTGGGCGGGGAAATCGTTAGCGGCAGCCGCGACGGTATCGACGGACTGCATTTCGGCGTGATGCTCGGCGCGGGTAAAAGCCGCAGCCATAGCCATGCCATTAACGGTAAAAGCGCCCAAGGCGGACTTGAGGGATATGGCGCCGGTATATACGGTACCTGGTATCGCAACGACGGCAATCACGAAGGCCCCTATCTTGATGGCTCGCTAAACTATAACTGGTTCGGCAATCATGTTAAAAACGGATCGTCGGCAAATAAATCCGCCGATACGGCAACCTACCGTTCCGCTGGATTTGTCGGCACAGTAGAAGCCGGTCATAGCTGGCGACTGTTCTCCGCTGCCGCCTTTGACACCTATTTACAACCGCAAATACAGGTCGCCTGGATGGGCGTCGGCGCACGGGATCAGAAAGACCCGAACGGCGAACGCATCACCATGCTGGGCCATGATAATATCCAGACCCGCCTGGGCGCACGGCTGTATATGCGCGGTTATGCCAGCATGGATGAAGGCAGGCAGCGCATGTTCCAGCCCTATGTCGAAACAAACTGGATCCATAATACCCACGACTTCGGCGTTTGCCTGGGTAAGGATGCCTACTCCCAGGAGGGCGCCAGGGATATCGGCGAGATTAAAATGGGTAATGAGGGACAAATTAATGAGCATCTGGCGCTATGGGGCAGCATCGGCCAGCAAGTCGGCGGCAAGGGATACCACGACACCACCGGTACGTTAGGCGTGAAAGTGAATTTCTAAGCGGCGCGGCGCGCCTTCAGCTCAGGGCCGGCTCGGCCGGCCCTGTTTTGGAGCCGTGCGTACGCTGGCGTGAGAGGACGGCGGGTGCCATCCCGCCGCCTTATATATCATGATATTTCGCCGCTGCTATTTGCCTGCCGGTTATAGCAACCAATCACCTCGCCCGCTATCGACACCGCGATTTCCGCCGGCATTTTTCCTTTCACCGTCTCCAAACCGATGGGACAGCGCAGTTGCGCCAATGCCTCGGCACCCATGCCGCGCTCGCCAAGGCGATAAAGAAAGCGCCGGCGTTTGGTGATAGACCCAATAAGCCCGCAATACCGATGGCCGCCGCGTTTAAGTACCTGCTCAACCAGCATAAAATCAAGCTGATGATCGTGGGTCATCACGATAAAATAGCTGTCGGCCGGCATGGCGTCCAGGGCATCGAGCGGATCGTCGATAATCACCTTGACGCGTTGATCGCATGCCGGTGGAAACTGGTCGGCACGGCTGTCCACCCAACTGATATCACAGGGCAGCTCCGCCAGGATCCTGACCAGCGCCTTGCCTACGTGCCCGGCGCCGAATACCGCGATATGAGGCCGCGCCATAATCACCGGCTCGAATAGCACTGATGTCATGCCGCCGCAGCATTGCCCCAGGCGCGCGCCAAGGGAAAAACGCTCCGTGCGACAGGCCGGGCGAGGCTCGCCCAGCAGTTCCCTGGCTATCCGCGTGCATTGAAATTCCAAATGACCGCCGCCGACCGTGCAAAATTGCCGGCTGCTGGTCACCACCATTTTGGTGCCGCTGTCGCGTGGCGTCGAGCCCTGTTCATCAATAATCGTGACCAATACGGCCGGGGTGCCTTCCGCCTGCAGTTGCGCCAGCGCTGAGATCCAATTATCAGTCATAGGGAGATTCCTTTCCCTGGCGCGCAGGCGTTTGACCGCCGGCCAGCATCGTTTGGGCCGATGCTGCCGGGGCGGGGTTAATAGCACTTTTAGTGACATTGTCACCTAATGTCGGGGCCAGCAGCGCATCCACGGCCGCCAGGACCCGCTCCGGCGTGGCCGGGGCATCGATATCGGGCAGACGGCGATAATCGGCCAGACTGGCCACCGCGTCCCGGATGGCGCACCATACTGAAATGGCCAGCATAAACGGCGGCTCGCCCACCGCTTTGGAATGGAATACCGTCTGCTTGGGATTGGCGCGGTTTTGCAGCAAATGTACGTTCAGCTGCGCCGGGGTATCGCCGATAGTGGGAATTTTATAGGTGGCCGGGCCGTCGGTCAGCAGGCGGCCCCGCGCGTCCCAGATCAGTTCCTCGCTGGTCAGCCAGCCCATACCCTGGATAAATCCCCCCTCCACCTGGCCGATATCGATGGCCGGATTAAGCGAATCGCCTACGTCATGCAGGATATCGGCGCGCAATAACCGGTACTCGCCGGTTAAGGTATCCACCACCACTTCGGAACAGGCCACGCCGTAGGCAAAATAGTAAAATGGCCGGCCGGCGGCTTGCTGGCGATCATAATAAAGGGACGGCGTGGCGTAATAGCCCTGGCTTGCCAGCGATACCTGCTGGAGATGAGCCAGCTCGGCGACTTCGCCCAGGGTAAAGATCCGGCCCGCAACGTCGACCATGCCGTTGCGAAAATTAATTTGCTCCGGTTCGGCGTGATGGACCCGGCATAACATCGTCACCAGGCGCTGTTTCAGCGTTTCGGCGGCGGACTGGGCGGCTTTGCCGTTCAAATCGGCCCCCGAAGACGCGGCGGTGGGCGACGTGTTGGGAATTTTACCGGTATCGGTGGCGGTAATCCTGATCTTCGCGGGATTGACGCCCAGCACCTGCGCCACGACCTGTATGACTTTGGTATGCAGGCCCTGCCCCATTTCCGTGCCGCCGTGATTGAGCTGCAGCGTACCGTCGGTATACATCAGCAGCATGGCCCCCGCCTGGTTAAGAAAACCGGCGGTAAACGAGATACCGAACTTGACCGGCGTCAGCGCCAGCCCGCGTTTTAATATCGGGCTGGCGGCGTTATAGGCGATAATCTCCCGGCGTCGTTGCCGGTAACCGGCGCTGGTTTCCAGGGCGTCGGTGAGTTCGTCGAGCAGATTATCTTCCACCGGCTGTTGGTAATGAGTGATATTGCGCGTTGTTTTGCCGTAATAATTCAGCCGTCGCACCGACAGCGGATCCAGACCGGTCTCGCGGGCGATATGTTCAATAATATGCTCGATGGCCAGCATGCCCTGTGGGCCGCCGAAGCCGCGGAACGCGGTATTGGAAGCGGTATTGGTCCGGCAGCGGTAGCCGGTTATCAGCACATCGGCGAGATAATAGGCGTTGTCGGCATGGAACATGGCGCGGTCGACGATGGAGGGAGATAAATCGGCCGAATAACCGCAGTTGGCCGCCAATTCCAGCTTCAGGCCGAGGAGATGCCCGCGCGCGTTAAAACCCACGTCGTAGCGTACCAGGAACGGGTGGCGTTTGCCTGTCATCAGCATATCGTCGCGGCGGCTCAGACGCATTTTAGCCGGTTTGCCCGTGAGCCGGGCCGCCAGGGCGCATAAGCAGGCGGGACCCGCCGCCTGAGTCTCCTTACCGCCAAAACCGCCGCCCATCCTGCGCATATCGACGGTAATATCCTTCATATCCACGCCCAGCACCGACGCCACCAGTTTCTGTACCTCGGTCGGGTGCTGGGTCGATGAAAAAACCTGCATGGCGCCATCCTCGCCCGGGATCACCGACGCCACCTGGGATTCCAGATAAAAATGCTCTTGCCCGCCCATCCGCAGGCTGCCCTGGAGACGACGCGGCGCGGCGGCCAGCGCCGCGTCCGGGTCGCCGCGCCGATGGCAATGCGGCGCGTCGACATAAAGCGCTTTTTCCAGCGCCTCCTCGATGTCCAGCACCGCCGGCAAAGGCTGGTATTCGATAACAGCCGCCGCCGCCGCGCGCCGGGCTATGACCGGGTCCCGCGCCGCCACCACCAGGATCACCTGGCCGGCATAGTCAACCCGATCTTTGGCCAGCAGCGGATCGCCCGCGACCACCGGGCCGATATCCAGTTCGCCGGGTACATCCCGCCAGGTCATAACCCGCTCGACGCCCGGCATCAGATAACAGGGGGACGTATCAACACGGGTAATCAGCGCGTGGGCATGTTCGCTTAACCGCGGCGCCAGATGCAGCTGGTGTGGCAATTCAGGCCGATCGTCAATATATATCGCATCGCCGCTGACGTGTTTGGCCGCGCTTTCATGGGGCTGCGGCTGGCCTACGCCGCCTGTGGCCGGCTGGCGGTAGCGCTGCTGGCGCTGCGCGGCGGAAAATCGTTTTGCCTGCTCAGACATAATGGTCGACCTCCAGGCGATGACGTGGCAACGAGGCGGACAGATAAAACCGCCGCAGTAAATTTTGCGCCACGCGCAGCCGGTAGGCGCCGCCGGCGCGCAGGTCGCTTAACGGGGTAAAGTCGTCCGCAAGTCGCAGACAGGCGAGCTCGACCGTTTTTCGCTCCCAGGGTTGGCCCAGCAATGCGCCCTCAGCGCCGGTGGCCCGGCGGGGTATCTCCGCCATGCCGCCGTAGGCCAGACGGGCCGAACGGATGACGCCTCCCTCGATTTCGCAGCAAAAGGCGGCAAACACTGCCGATATATCATCTTCACGCCGTTTGGCGACCTTATAAAATTGACATTTATGTGACGCCGTCACTCTTGGTACGATAATGCGTTCGATAAATTCGCCCGCCGCCAGCGCGGTATGGCGGTACGAGAGGAAAAACTGCGCCAGCGGCAACTCCCGGGCGTCGTCGCCGCGGCGTAGTACCAGACGCGCGTCCAGCGCCAGAAGCATCGGCGCCCCATCCCCCACGGGCGAAGCGTTGGCCAGGTTGCCGCCGAGCGTGGCCTGGTTGCGCACCTGCCGCGAGGCGAAGCGCGTCAGCGCGGCGCGAAATTCCGGCAAATGCCGCGCTAAAAACGGTTCGCAGGCGCTGAGCGAGGCGGCGGCGCCGATTTCCAACTGCTTTTCGGTCGCGGATAAAATTTTCAGCTCGGGAATATGGTTGATATCAATCAATAACGGCAGCGTCTCGCGGCGCAAGGTAATCGCCAGCGCCAGATCGGTGCCGCCGGCCAGCAGTCTGGCGTCGGGATGGCGTAGAAAGGTGGCGCCCAGCTGCGCCAGGGTGCGGGGACGCAAGCTGACAGGTCTGGCCGGGACACCGGCACCGTCGACAGGCCCCGATAGCGGCGCGGAGACCGGCTGATCGTCCTGCTGTTGTAGTTGGGCCAACTGCGCCAGCGTCTGGTTTTCCTGATCGGAAAAGCGGTCGTCCACTGCCCGGCAGATCTGCCGGGCAGCGTCCATAATCGGACGGTAGCCGGTGCAGCGGCAGAGATTACCGCCCAGCGCCTGCGTGATGGCGTCATCGGTGTCCCCGGCGGCGGATTTTTGCAGGGCGAACAGCGACATAACAATACCCGGCGTGCAAAAACCGCACTGCGAGGCGTGGTTATCCACCATGGCCTGCTGCACCCCATGCAATTGTCCCTGATGGGATAAATCCTCCACCGTCAGCAATTGCTTACCGTGCAGCGCGCCGATAAGGGTAATGCAGGCGTTGATGCTGTCATAGCGCAATTTGCCCCCGGCGGCCTGTACCAGAACCACAGTGCAGGCGCCGCAGTCGCCGGACGCGCAGCCCTCCTTGGCGCCCATGCGCCCCTGGCGGCGGCGCAGATAGTCTAATACCGAGGTGTTGGCGTCCAGGCCGGTTTCGCTGACCAACGTTTGGTTAAGTAAAAAACGGATCATGCCGCCCCCTGTTTTATCGTATCCGCATCGCGCCGATAAACCGGTTCGCCCTGGATCCAGGTTTGAAAAATAGTGCGGTCGTCGCCGAGTATCATCATCAGGAACAAGCGTTCCCGCAGCGTCTTGCTGTTGGTTTGCCGCAATCGCTGCAACGGCGTCGCCCTCGGGTCGAGCACGACGAAGTCAGCCTCCTTGCCGGGCATGAAATTGCCCAATACCCCGTCCAGGGATAAGGCTTGGGCGGCGCCAAGGGTGGCATGGTACAGGGCTTCGTGGATCGACAGATGGTAGCCCTGCAGCTGGCCGATCTTATAGGCCTCCGCCAGGGTTTGCAGCAGGTTAAAGGTGGTGCCCGCCCCTACATCGGTGCCGATGCCCAGCGGTATGCCCAAATCCCATGTTTTTCGCAGGTTAAACAACCCGCTGCCGAGAAACAGGTTAGACGTGGGACAAAACGCAATGGCGGAATGTGAGTGCGCCAGATCGCGCCATTCCTGCTCTTCCAGATGCAGGCAATGGGCGAATATGCTTTTACGGCCCGCCAGGCCATAATGCCGGTAGACATCAAAATAGCTTGCGCGCTCGGGGAACAGTTCTTTGACCCAGGCGACCTCCCGCGTATTCTCGCTCAGGTGGGTTTGCAGATACAGGTCGGGAAACTCCCGCCGCAGCCGCCCCGCCAGTCTTAGCAGTTCGGGAGACGAGGTCGGCGCAAAACGCGGCGTCAGGGCATAACCCAGCCGTCCTTTATTGTGCCAGCGCCTAATCAGCCCGCGGGTGGCTTCTTCGCTTTGTGCCGGGGTTTCCAGCAGCGCGTCCGGCGCGTGGCGGTCCATCATCACTTTACCGGCGATAAGGCGCATCCGGCGTTCGAAGGCGGCGGCAAACAACGCGTCGACGGACTGGACGTGAACCGTGCCGTAGACCATGGCCGTGGTGGTGCCGTTACGCAACAGCTGGTCCAGAAAAAACGCCGCCATGCCGGCGGAGCGGTCCGGGCAATGGTATTGGCTTTCGGTGGGAAACGTATAATGGTTCAGCCAGTCCAGTAACTGAGCGCCGTCGGCGCCGATCATTTCCGTCTGCGGGTAATGGATATGGGTGTCGATAAAACCCGGCATGATAATATTATCCGCCAGATGTATGATCTCCTGCCGGGGGTGCAACTGGTCTCGTCCCTCGGGCCAGGACTGCAGGGAAATAATGGTTCCGTCCTCGATTAATAACAGGCCGTCCTCGATAAAACGGGCGGATTCTTCCAGTTCTTCCGGAGCCGATACGCCTGCCCTAAAATCAAAAAAACTGCTGCGAATAGCGGTAATATTACTCATGACAGCGGCCTCGGTAATGGCCCTCGGATATTATGCCAAGTATAAGGATGCTGTTCCGTATACCCATGCGCATCGAGGGACGATAAAATGCAATGCGTCGTTACCTAGATACTGGCAATATTTGTGCCAATATCTGCCCAGCGACTTTTTATTGAATATACCTATATATCAATTGGTTAATAATATTTTACCGTCGGGCCGCACGCATATCGACTGATTAAGCCTGCGAACGGTAAAGGCAAACGTTTGCTTCAAATGACAACCGTTTGCTTATACTCTGTACGGCTGGATAATCATCATTTCTTCAGCTTCGGACCGGGGTAATAAATAATAAATCGTCCATAAATGTTAACAGAAAGCACAATCGCAATACTTATGCACCAGAATGTGGCAACGCTGCCAGACAACAGACTGTTGATGGCAAGGACATTAGTCTATGCTCTAGGTCTGTAGGCTCGATTGCGGGCGCTTGATATATCCGACATGTACTACTGCGAGGAGAATTCTTATGGAATATCGTCTATTGGGCCGTTCCGGCTTGAAAGTATCGGTATTGAGTCTCGGCACAATGACCTTCGGCGGCAAAGGGAAATTTGCCAAAGTGGGCGATACCGGCGTGGCGGAAGCGCGCCGCCAGTTGGCCCTTTGTATCGACGCCGGCATCAACCTGTTTGATACCGCCGATGTGTATTCCCAGGGGGTTTCGGAAGAAATTTTGGGCGAAGTGCTGAAGGAAAAGCGCGACAGCGTCCTGATTGCTTCCAAAGCCCGTTTCCCCATGGGCAATGGACCCAACGATCGCGGGTCATCGCGTCACCACCTGATCCGCGCCTGTGAAGCCAGTTTAAAACGGTTAAATACTGACCATATCGATTTATATCAGCTGCATGAATGGGACGGCCAGACCCCGCTGGAAGAAACCTTATATGCCCTGGAACACCTGGTGAGCAGCGGTAAGGTGCGCTACGTGGGGATTTCCAATTTCTCGGGATGGCATATCATGAAAACACTGGGCGTTTGCGAACGACTCAACCTTATCCGCCCGGTAAGCCAGCAAATCCATTACTCCCTGCAAAGTCGCGAGGCTGAGTATGAATTGTTGCCGATCACCCAGGATCAAGGATTAGGCGTGTTGGTCTGGAGTCCGCTGGCCGGGGGACTGCTATCCGGAAAATATCGCCGGGACCGCCAGCCCGAAGGCAGCACCCGCCATCTTGAAGAGTGGAATGAACCGCCTATCTATAATCAAGATGCCTTATATAACATCATCGACGTCCTGGTTGAAATCGCCGAAGAGAGGAACGTCTCCGCCGCCCAGGTGGCCCTGGCCTGGCTTATCAGCCGCCCCGCCGTCACCTCCGTTATTATCGGCGCGCGTACCGAGGAACAGTTAAAGGATAACCTGCGCGCGGCGGATCTGGTCCTGAACGCCAATGAGATTTCCCGCCTGTCCGACGTCAGCCGCCCGCCGCTGATTTATCCCTACTGGCACCAGGCGCAGACCGCCTCCGACCGGCTGTCTCCGGCCGACCTTTCGCTTATTGCGCCTTACCTGCGCAAACCCTGAGGCGCAGGCTCAGGCTAATTGATAATGCTGTCATTATTCAGAAATAAAAGGACCCGCTGCATGATTATCTTTATTACCGGCGCCACCGCCGGATTCGGCGAAACCATCGCCCGTAAATTCCTCAAGCAGGGACATAAGGTGATTGCCACCGGTCGCCGCCAGGAACGACTTGATCAATTGCAAGCCGAACTGGGCGATAACCTTTATCCCCTGCGCCTGGACGTGCGCGATCGTGAAGGCATTACCCGCGCCGTTGCCTCCCTGCCCCCGGCCTGGCGCGAAGTGGATGTGCTGGTCAACAACGCCGGCCTGGCATTGGGCATGGAACCGGCGCATAAAGCCAATCTTGATGATTGGGAAACCATGATCGATACCAACAATAAGGGATTGGTTTATATGACCCGCGCCCTGTTGCCCGGCATGGTGGAGCGGCGGCGCGGCCATGTGGTTAATCTCGGCTCGACCGCCGGCCGCTGGCCTTATGCGGGCGGCAACGTCTACGGCGCCACCAAGGCTTTTACCCGGCAGTTCAGCCTTAACCTGCGTACCGATCTGGTGGGTACCAAGGTGCGCGTGACGGATATCGAGCCGGGCCTGGTGGGCGGCACCGAATTTTCGGCGGTGCGTTTTAAGGGCGACGACAGTAAGGTGGAAAATACCTATAAAAACGCCGATCCGCTGATGCCCGAAGATATAGCCGAAGCGATCTATTGGGTCACCACCCTGCCGGCCCATGTGAATATCAATGTGCTGGAAATGATGCCGGTAAACCAGTCGTTCGGCGGGCTTAGCGTCCATCGCGACGAGTAATCTCCCCCTGCCCGCGGGTGGTCAGCCTCTGCCCGCGGCGCAATTCCCCGGTAAAATCCTATTATTCCGCTAACCCTTTCTACGCCAAGCCAGGATATTTTTTTTGAAACGGAATAACAGAATTTGGCATTTGTATTTAACATAACAGTTCCTGGATTTTTGTTAAGAATTTATATTATTTTTATTTTTTTTATGATAAACCTCTAGCGAAACATACTAAATCTATTTTCTAGAGAAATCCACCATGAAATTTTATAATAACTATTTTTATTCTCTAAACGCTATAATTAAAGTTATGAGCTTAATAAAAAATAACATCTATTATTTATTGTTTTTTTTATTAGCGTTTCCATTTTTTTCATCGGCAATAACCTTATCGCCAAACCAAGTACCCAATGGACAACTGCCTTCGGGATTCAGGAATATAAATTTCCATACCGCAAATGGAAATTGGGCGGCAGAAATACATTTGCCACAACAGCCTTTAAACGATGATCGCGTATCAATTCTATCCCGCGCAACGCTGCAATCACGTATTATGCCGCAGAGACAGCTTTTCGCCAGCACAACGACATTACTGACAAATGATAATTATATTTTCATATTCCGGACCGATCTTAACCGCTGGGTTATCACCAGTTCCCCGCCGAGGGATATATCGGTACAAACGATAATCAATAATGGTCACACCATACCCCGACCTACTTCCCCTCTAACGAGGGTTAATTTCAATACTAATACAGTTTTGCCTTTGATTAGGTTGCCGCTAAGCGCCAACAATCGTGATTTGATCAGAGTTCATAATGGTTCCACCCCCAGGCTGGGCATCGACAATGTCAACTTGAATTTCAATGCCCCGGTGTATGCATCGACCGGGCAGCAATATGCTTTCCGTTATATAGCTGAAAACCCGTCCGGACGTCGCTGGCAAATTGTTACCGATCCCCTGCCGACGTTGCAGGCCTCAAGCCTGACGAACGGCGTGATACCAGCGTTACAGTCGCCTCGTGCAAGGATCCAGGTCAGCAATGACAATTATCAACAAAGGCTAACTTTACCCAACAATCAGGCACCGGGGTATCGTTTGATCGTTGAAACCCGCGCAGCGTTATCTTTCAATGTTATCGCTGGCAATCGGTCTTTTCCCATATACGATGGCGAGACGGTTTCTTTTGTTACTGACAATAATCGGCAATGGCAGCGAGAAACAGTAACCATTGACATGTTGATTATTTATAGCCAAACCGCGGTAGCGCGTATCGGTGCCGCCGCAGTGCGGACCCGGAATATTGAATCATTTAACCTTATCAATGAGGCATTGGAAAACTCTGGCGCTAACTTTCGAGTGCGCCTGGTCGGCATGCGGCAATTCAATGAACCAGCCAACTGGAATAATGCCGACGCCATATTAAGTTCTTTGAATGTCAACACGCAAATACAATCCTGGCGCCGGGAGTTAAGGGCGGATGCGGTATATTATACTAGCATATGGGGGCCGCAATGCGGCTTAGCCTTTTTAAATGGCCAAGCGCACAGGGACGCGATGTTTGGCTATGAGAATTTACTGTCATCTTGCAATCGCCTTACTATTATGAGACATGAGTTCGGGCACAATATGGGAGTATTTCATGGAGGAGTAACTAATGCTACCCCACCTTTCGCCGTGGGAAATTCTTTGGCAAGAACCATAATGGGTGGAAATGCCATCCCATTTTTTTCGACACCGCTACGATTTACCGATGATTTAGGACTGCCATTGGGAACGCCAAATCTGATAGATGCGGTCAGGACTATGAATAATTTATCTCAGCGTGTATCTAATTTTTATTGAATAAGGTTATATTATGAAAATTATATTATCATTCCTGGGCGCGTTATTTTTTTCGATTATATTAAGCATCGACATTTTACCTTCTGCTTCCGCCCTGGATAAAGCCGGGACGACAGTAGCGGCAAAAATAGCGCCTGGAGTTGCAGTGGACTCCGGCGTTACAACGCTTAACACTCCGCCTTCACTTTTAGTCAGGGAGTTTGCCGGCGACAGGCGGCGGCTCCAATCCCTCGATCTGGCGATGGATCCAGCGATGCTGGCTAAAGGGCGTTATGTTTATTTTGATCTTCCGGCAGCCCGCAGTTTAAAAGTGGGTGATACTTTCAACATTGTGTTGGCCACGCACGGCCATCCATACCTGGCTACAGTTCGCAATGCAGCGCGGCAGGAAGGTATTGTCATACTAAGCGGCGAGCTCGCGGGTAATGAACAAGAGTTGCCTGGTGAGTTTAGCTTAAGCGTAGACCCGGACGGCGGCTATGCTGCCGGGAATTTTTCCACGCCTGCGACCAACTTTTCACTTCAGGCCCGTCATGATATTGCCTGGATTATCGACAATAATGCGATTGATCATCGTGAGGGCATCTGTTTTACGCGGTCGAAAAGCGAGTTGTACTGCGAATGATCACGGATTTCTGGACCATCCGGACAGCATAATCATCACTCCGGCGCAGATCACCGCTGCGCCCAGCCAGTCCTGCGGCGATAATTTTACGCCGTCGATGAACCGAAGCCATAGCAGCGCGGTCAATATATATATCCCGCCGTAGGAGGCATACACGCGCCCGCTGGCGGCGGGATGCAGCATTAACAGCGCGACAAAAGCGATAAGGCTTGCCGCCGCCGGTATCAGCAGCACTATGCCGCCCTGTTGTTTAACCCACAGATAAGGCAGGTAGCACCCCAGAATTTCCGCCACGGCGGTGGCCATAAACAGCAACATTGTCTTGAACATACCGGAGGCTGTTCCTTCATTTTCGTTAACGATGACGAATGGTTTTTAACCATAAGGCAATGTTATTATGCCTGCGCGCGCAATGTTGATTTTACCTGCGTTATTATCCACGTAAAGATTAAAAGGAAGACGTTATGAAAACCACCTCTTATTCACGACTGCTCGGCGGGATGCTCGCGGTCGCTTTGATGGCCTTCTCCGCCGCCGGTGCCGCCGCCACCAACACGCAACGTCTGATCATCGATTCCGGTGATAACGCCCAATCCCGCGAAGAGGCGCGCCAAAGCCAGGAGCAGTGGAACGCCACCCATAATCTGCGCAACAAGCAGATTACGCGCGATGAAAAGGACTTTGATAAATATGACAAAACCATTGATTTAAAGGAAAAATGCAATAGCAGTGAGAACGTAAACGCCTACTGGGAGGACACTACGGCCCGCTGTCTTGATCGCCGTACCGGCCGTACGTTAATGGCTCCCTGATAGGCGGTTATTATCCGTTTCCGGCAGCGCTGCTATCATTGTAACGGGTACTTCATTCTCTGATAAGGACGGTAATATGAGCAATCAAGGCAAGATGAAGGGGCTAAGCCATCAACTGAGCGGAAAAACAGGGAAACGCTTTTTTATCCTGGGCGCGGCGGTTGCCATGATGCTGCCGCTGGCGGCGCAGGCGTCGTGTGAAAGTGTCAAAGCGGATATCACCCAAAAAATCATCGCCAACGGGGTGCCGGAATCCGGCTTCCGCCTGGATATCGTGCCGAACGATAGCGCCGACCAGGCGGGCGGCCAGGTGGTCGGCCACTGTGAAAACGATACGCAGAAGATTGTCTATATCCGATCGGCCGAAGGCGCCGACAGCGCCGCGGCCGCAAGCGACGCGCCAAGCCCGTAAAACAACCGGGGCGGGAGATTTACCCTTCCGCCCGGGAATCACATCTGCTGCGCGGTAATAACCTCCGGTAGCGTTATATTGCTCAAATCTATATATCCCGAAAGATCGCGCTGCTCCGGCCTGGGTAAATAAGGCAATTCACCCAGCTGCGGTGCCGGGATTTTATTACGCAAGATATCCATTATTTCCGCATAATGCGCCAGCCCGGGATTAATGCGATTAGCAACCCACCCTAATAAGGGCAAGCCATCGTTAATAATGGCTTGCGCGGTTAATAACGCATGGTTAATACAGCCAAGCTTGATGCCGATAACCAGGACTACCGGCAATTGTTCCTGCACCACCCAATCGGAATACGGCCGATAGTCGCTCATGATGGTACGCCAGCCGCCGCTGCCCTCCACCACCACCATGTCGGCCAGGCCGGACAGATGCTTCAGTCCCCGGGACATCAAGCCGTAATCGATGTCATCGCCGGAATAGGCGCTGATTTCCTCCTCGCGCAGGGTGATGGGATTGATCTGCTCATAAGGAAGCTGCAGCGTGGAGGAAGCGCATAACACCAGGGCATCTTTATTGCGCAGCCCTTCCGCCGTTTCCTGGCTGCCCCGGGCGATAGGCTTGTACCCGGTAACGCTGAGCCGGCGCGCCGCCAGATATTGCAAAATGGCGCGCGAGACAATGGTCTTGCCGACAGCGGTATCCGTACCGGCTACAAAAATACGTTTTAACATGACGACTCCAGCCTGGCGTTAATCCATTGGACATGTTTGGATAAGGTGGTTGATTAACGTAAAATGTAACCGATATAGCCTTGCCACGGCTTGCGTTAGCTCAATATTTATAGCCTTACCCCTGGACCAGCTTCAATAACAATGAGCCGTCGTACAGCGCATCCTTAACCAGCGCGGCGCCCGGCATGGTGCCTTGGTTTTTAAATCGCGTCGCCTGCACGGTGATGTCCTTACTGTAATCAGGCAGCGACTGTTGACGTATATTGGAGAGAATTACCGGGAATAAAATATCCGATGCCTCATTTAATGGCGAGCCGACCAGGATTTTTTCCGGATTGAATAAATTGACCATGATGGCCAGTATGCGTCCCACGCTGTTACCAATGCCGACGATGATGTCCCGCGCCAGGGTATCGCCCGCCATGGCCGCCTGGCACAGCGATTCAACGCTTATCGCGGCGTCATTCATGATGGAATGGCTGTTCAGCGCCAGGCGTTGGCGCGTCAGTTCCAGTATGCTTTCAATCCCCGCCACCGTTTCCAGGCAGCCGCGGTTACCGCAATAGCAACGTTTGCCATACGGCTCCACCTGGGTATGCCCAATCTCCACCAAGCTGCGGCTGCCGCCGTGCAATAGCGTGCCGCCGGTGATCACGCCGGCGCCCACATTATGATCGATAACGATCTGGATAACGTCATTGCATCCGCGCGCCGCGCCGTAAAGCGCTTCCGCCATGGTCCAGGCGCAGATATCGTGCTGCAGGTAGGCCGGCACGCCGATATGTTCGCTCAGCGCCGGTCCCAGCGCCATGTTGTTGACGTCATACCACGGCATACGGTGCACCATACCCGCCGCGGCGTCGATAATGCCCGGCAGCGTCACCGCCACCGCGGTAAGACGTTCCAACTGATGCTGATGACGGATAAAAAACTGATCGATGGTTTGGATCAGGCGAACCAACAGCGGTTCCGGCGCCGTGGCCGGCAGCGGCACGGTATCTTCGACAATCAGCTTGCTGCTGAGCTCGCGCAGCGCCAGGGTCATGGTGCCGTGCCCGATGCGTACCGAAAGAAAATGCCAGGCCTGGGTATCAACCACCAGTCCGATGGCCGGCCGGCCGCGCAGGCCATTTTCCTGATACTCGGTTTCGGTGACCAAATGAGCCTCGACCAGTTCGCGCACGATTTTAGTGATGCTGGCGGGTGCGAGTCTGGCGAGTTTTGACAAGGCGATACGCGAAATAGGGCCGAATGAATCAATCAGGCGATACACGACTCCCGCGTTAGTCTGCTTGATTTGATCGATATGTCCTGGTTGACCATGGCCAATCACTCACCTTGCTCCTGATATTTTCACGCTATAAAATAATATATTGGGGCTATGGTGGGACTTTTAAAATTAGCCGTCAAATATTTGATTAGTTATGTGATTTACCGCACACAACAACCATACTAGCATTATTGCTTTAACATTAAATTGATCAGCATCCGGGCGGCGGCAGAAAGCTCCTTTTGTCGAAGGGTCACCAGCCATACCTCGGTTTTTGCCTGTGGTTCCGCCAGTGACAGATAGCGCACGCTATCGACTTTGATACGCGCAAAGGACGCCGGCAGGATAGAGACGCCCAGCCCCGCGGAAACCAGGCCGATAATCGTCATTGCCTCGCCGACTTCCTGGGTAATGTAAGGCGTAATGCCGAACCCTTTTAATAACAGCAACGTTTCGTCATACAGCGCCGTACCCACCTTGCGATCAAAGAAAACAAAGGGTTCCCTGGCCAGCTGCAGCACGCTGATCCGGCCGCCGGCGGCGCCTGCTAATGGATGATCCTGATGCACTACCGCCACCAGGGATTCCCGCAGCAGCAATTGATAACCCAATGCCTCCGGCAATGGCGTATTGCGCATGACCCCCATATCGAACTTACCGTTCATCAGGGGCTCGATCTGTTGCTTCGTATTGGTTTCGACCATCTGGATATGCACGGCGGGATGCTGTTGGCGAAAAGCCAGCAGACTTGCCGAGATACGTTGATTAAACGGCGTTGACGACGTGAAGCCGATAGTGATTTCGCCGGATTCGCCGCGATGGATCCTGGCGGCCCGCTCCGCCGCCTGGTTAACCTGTTCAATAATCGACCAGGCCTGTTCCAGAAATTGTTTTCCCGCGGGCGTCAGCCTGACGTTGCGGTTATTGCGTTCCAGCAATCTGGCGCCGATCTGTTGCTCAAGGATTTGGATTTGCTGGCTAAGCGGAGGCTGAGAAATATGAAGTTTCTCCGCCGCTCTGCCAAAATGGAGCGTTTCCGCCACGGCGATAAAATAACGCAAATGACGCAATTCGATATTCATACTTTAAACATATTAAATGAGAGTATTAATATATTAGACAACAAATTGCTTTGTTCCTATCATTTTCAAATTATTACCGCAGACAGATCCCCGTCTGTGGATTTTTTCGCTTTCCCGAGGAGTTATTGTGAACACCCTATCGCGTACCGGCGCGCCCGCCCGTGAGACGCCCGCAGTTAAAGCACCCGACTACTTCGTCCCCGTCAAGCAACCTTTTATCAAACGTGGCACCCCGCAGTTTATCCGCGTCACCCTGGCCTTGTTTTCCGCCGGATTGGCGACCTTTGCCCTGCTCTACTGCGTCCAGCCGATACTGCCGGTATTATCGCATGATTTCGGCGTATCGCCGGCGACCAGCAGCCTATCCCTTTCGGCCGCCACCGGCCTGATGGCCGTAGGACTGCTGTTTACCGGTCCGCTGTCCGATGCCGTGGGGCGCAAGGCGGTGATGGTGGTGTCATTGCTGCTGGCGGCGTCATTTACCCTCGTCAGCGCATTTATGACCGACTGGCAGGGTATTTTGATCGTCCGCGCGCTGGTCGGCCTGTCGTTAAGCGGAGTAGCCGCCGTGGCGATGACCTATCTCAGCGAGGAAATCCACCCGAGCGTGGTGGCGTTTTCCATGGGGCTTTATATCAGCGGCAATTCGATTGGCGGTATGAGCGGCAGGCTGATAAGCGGGGTGCTGACGGATTTTTTTAACTGGCGTATCGCCGTCGGCGCCATCGGCGTGGTGGCGTTAGGCGCGGCGCTGATGTTCTGGCGCATCTTGCCCGCGTCGCGCCACTTCCGCGCCGGGTCGCTCAAACCGCGGACGCTGGCGATAAATTTCCGCCTGCATTTCCGCGATGCCGGTCTGCCGTTGCTGTTTATCGAAGGTTTTTTACTGATGGGGTCGTTTATTACCCTGTTTAACTATATTGGTTATCGTCTGCTCGCCGGACCCTGGTACTTAAGCCAGGCCACGGTCGGCTTGCTGTCTGTCGTGTACCTGACAGGCACCTTTAGCTCGCCCAAGGCCGGCAGCCTGGCCGGGCGCTATGGCCGCGGACCGGTGCTGATGGTCTCGATGACGATTATGCTGGCCGGGCTTTTGCTGACCTGGTTCTCGTCACTGATAGCCATCCTGGGTGGTATGATGCTGTTTACCGCCGGTTTTTTCGCCTCGCACTCCACCGCCAGCGCCTGGATTGGCCGCCGCGCCCGGCGCGCCAAAGGCCAGGCGTCTTCGCTTTATCTGTTCTGCTATTATGTCGGGTCAAGCGTTGCCGGCACCGTCGGCGGCTTTTTCTGGCATGGATTCGCCTGGAGCGGCGTAGTGGTATTTATCGCCGTTATGCTGCTGCTGGGGATATATGTGGCCCAGCGCTTGCGCATGTTGCCTGAACTGCGCGCCCTCTCATAGCCGATGAGCCAAAACAACGCCTGCGATAATACCCAGGACGCGACGTTTCTGCTGTTAAGCGAAAACAACGGCATTGGTGAAGTGGCGACTAAGAGCTATACTTTAATGTATGTTGTAACTAAATGGTCACCTTAATATGCCCGCGCTAGACTTGATCGACCGACTTAATCAACATTTTAACCAGCTACAGGCCCACTTAACCGAGTGGCAGGGGATGATGGGCGGATTTCGCTTGCTTGCCGGGCGGGTCTTTGAGTTGCCAGAGGTTCCAAAAGGCAAAGAGCATGAGGATACGGCGCAGATAAAGGTTACCCAGCTCGTGGGCGCCCAGGCTGGCACCCTGGGGCTGGCGCACTTCCAGCGCATGTTTATCTATCATCAAAAACAGGACACCAGCGCCAAGTCGGCCATTCGCCTGCCGGGCGTGCTCTGCTTTTCCGTCGACGACGCGCAGTATCATGCGGCGCAGGCGCTCACCGCCGCGATAAACCAGCTAAAAGCCGAACTGACGCATCTGATCACGGTAGAGTCGCAACTGCCGCCCGAACTGCGCTTTGAATTTGTCCATACCCACCTGCGTGGTTTAAAAACCCTCAGCGCCTACCGCGCGCTGCAAACAGTGACCGACCCGGCAAGCGTTCGCTTCGGCTGGGCCAATAAACAGATTATCAAGAACCTGACGCGCCAGGAGGTGCTGGCCATGCTGCAAAAAAGCCTGGAAGCCGGGCGGGCGGTACCGCCTTATGATAAAACGCAATGGGCCGAACGCATCCGGCAGGAGATCGACGCGGTCAGTAAATTGCCTCCCGACATTGCGCTCAAGATAAAAAGACCGGTCAAGGTTCAGCCTATTGCCAGGGTTTGGTATCAGGACAGCCAGCGGCAGGTGCAGTACGCCTGCCCTTCCCCGCTGATAGTGTTATGCCGGCAGTCGTCAGGCGCGCCGGTGCCGAAGCTGGGTGGCTTGCTGGATTACAACCGCGAGGGGGTACGCCATAAGCACAAGCCGCCGGGGCTGCCCGCGCGTCTGCTCATTAAACGATTGCACCTGTACGTGGCGTCCTGATGCCCATCGGGCAATAGGCAACGACATGAAGGGAAACAGGGCGCGCTGACGGCGTCGAGTCGATAAGCAAAGCGCCGCCCAAAAGCGGCGCTCGACAGGACGCGGGCGCAGTAATTATCGCCGCGCCCCGTTACGCGGTGGAGAAACCGCAGCGGCCCAGGCCCATCAGCTTTTCAGCGACCCCACCATATCTTCCGGTCGCACCCATTGATCAAACTCATCGGCGCTCAAATAGCCCAGCTTAAGCGCCGACGCTTTCAGCGTCAGTCCTTCTTTATGGGCTTTTTTAGCAATTTCCGCCGCTTTGTCATAACCGATATGGGTATTCAGCGCGGTCACCAGCATCAGCGATTCGTTTAGCAACTGGTCAATACGCTCCCGGTTGGGCTCGATGCCCACGGCGCAATGATGGTTGAAACTGTCCATGCCGTCGGCCAGCAGGCGTACCGATTGCAGAAAATTATGGATAATCATCGGCCGGTAAACATTCAGCTCAAAATTGCCGGACGCGCCGCCGATATTGATTGCCGCGTCATTGCCCAATACCTGGCAACACAGCATGGTCATGGCTTCGCATTGGGTCGGGTTGACCTTGCCCGGCATAATGGAACTGCCCGGCTCGTTTTCGGGGATGCTGATTTCGCCGATGCCGCAGCGCGGGCCGGACGCCAGCCAGCGGACATCGTTGGCGATTTTCATCAGCGACGCGGCCAGCCCTTTCAGCGCGCCGTGGCCATGGACCAGCGCGTCGCAGGTGGCCAGCGCTTCGAATTTATTCGGCGCGGTCACAAAAGGCTGTTGGGTCAACTCCGCCAGCGCCTTGGCGACACGCACCGCATATTCGGGATGGGTGTTCAGCCCGGTGCCCACCGCGGTGCCGCCCAGCGCCAGTTCGGCCAGATGGGGCACGCTGTGTTCGATATGGGTGAGATTATGATCGAGCATGGCGACCCAGCCGGAAATTTCCTGTCCCAGCGTCAGGGGGGTGGCATCCTGCAAATGGGTACGGCCGATTTTCACGATAGTGGCGAAGGCGGCTGATTTTTGCGCGAGCGTCGCGCGCAACGTCTTCAGCTGCGGGATTAAATGTTCGCGCAGCGCCACAACGGCGGCCACGTGCATGGCGGTGGGAAACACGTCATTGGAGCTTTGACTCTTATTGACATCGTCATTGGGATGCACCAGGCGGCCTTCGCCGCGCTCTCCGCCCAGCAGCTCGCTGGCGCGGTTCGCCAGCACCTCGTTCATATTCATATTGCTTTGCGTGCCGGAACCGGTTTGCCAGATGGCCAGGGGAAACTCCAGCGGGTGGCTGCCGGCCAAGACCTCATCCGCCGCGCGGATAATGGCGTCGGCGCGCTCAGCGGGCAGTAAACCTAAATCTTTATTCACCGCTGCGGCGGCGCGCTTGGTTTGCGCCAGCGCAGCGATAAGCGCGGGCGGCATTTTTTCACTGGAAATGCGGAAATGTTCAAGGGAACGCTGCGTTTGCGCCCCCCATAAGCGCTCCGACGGCACCTCGATCGGGCCCATGGAATCTTTTTCTATGCGGGTTGCTGCCATTTTTCCTCCTGGTATTCTTCCTAAAGATCAATATCCTGCCCGTGCGCGATGCCACGAGGACGGGACATCGATAGTCTGTCTTTGCTAGACTGACATTGATAGTATAGCGCCGAAGAAAAGCTTACCATTATGCGACCGCCTCGCGTTATCACATTTAGGCTTCACCAAGGGCAGTAAATCCATGAAAAAAATGATCAACTCGGTACAGCATTATGCCTGGGGCAGTAAAGACGCCCTCACCCGCCTGTATGGCATCGCCAACCCGGGCCAGCAGCCGATGGCCGAGCTGTGGATGGGCGCGCACCCCAAAAGCAGTTCGCGTATCAGCGACGATCGGGGCAACGAGATTTCCTTACGGGACTACATAGCGCAACAGCCCGAGGCGACGCTCGGCGCGGCGGTTGCCCGGCGTTTTGGCGAGCTGCCGTTCCTGTTCAAGGTCCTGTGCGCGCGGGAACCGTTGTCCATTCAGGTTCATCCCAGCAAATCCGCGGCTGAACGCGGTTTTGCCCTGGAGAACGATCGTGGCGTCCCTCTTGACGCCGGCAATCGTAATTACAAGGATCCCAACCATAAACCGGAACTGGTCTTTGCACTGACGCCGTTCCAGGCGATGAACGGATTTCGCGAGATGACCGCCATCGTCTCCCTGCTGCAGCCGGTGGCGGGCGCTCATCCCGCCATTGCGCATTTTTTGCAACATCCCGATGAAACACATCTGGCGCAGCTGTTCGGCGATTTGCTCAGCATGGCCGGCGAGGAAAAATCCCTGGCCCTCGATGTGTTGAAAAGCACCCTTGGCCATCAGCACGGCGAACCCTGGGCGACCATCGGCAACATAGCGGCAGAGTATCCTGAGGACTGCGGCTTATTTTCGCCGCTGCTGTTAAATGTCATCACCCTGCAACCGGGCCAGGCTATGTTTCTTTATGCCGAAACGCCCCACGCCTATCTGCGCGGCGAAGCGCTGGAGGTGATGGCCAATTCCGACAATGTTCTGCGTGCCGGCCTTACCCCTAAGTATATCGACGTGCCTGAACTGCTGGCCAACGTACAGTTTATCGCCAAGCCCGAGAACCAACTGCTGGCCCGGCCGGTGGCGGAAAACGGCGCCCTGCGTTTCCCAATCCCGGTGGAAGATTTCGCCTTTGCGCTGCACAACCTGTCTTCCAAGGCCCAGGCACTGGCCCAGGACAGCGCCGCCATCGTCTTCTGCGTCGACGGGCAGGCGGTGCTGGAAAAAGACGGCCGGCAACTGACGCTGAAACCGGGTGAATCCGCGTTTCTGGCAGCCGGCGATTCACCGGTCAATGCCAGCGGCAATGGCCGTCTTGCCCGGGTTTACAACGAACTGTGACAACACAGCCCACGCATTGGCCGGCAGTTGCTATTATTAGAACCATATACACGTGGCGGCAACAGAGTATTTTGCCTGCGCCCCGGGGCGGTCAGTCAATCTGGAACAGGAAATTATAATAAGGATGAACCAAGCATGAAAAAAACACTTATAGCGGTTGGCGTGATTATTGTCCTCGGCGCGGCCTGGACCGCAAGCGCATGGTATACCGGCAAACAGTTCGAGCAGCGCCTGCCTACGGTGGTCGCCGACGCCAATGCCCGTATCAAGGCGGCGTTCCCCGAAGCCGGCGTCAACCTGGTTATCGAAGACTACCAGCGCCGTCTGTTCTCCAGCCACGTTAACCTGGTGCTGGTATCCGACGGCACCACCGGCGAAAACAAACCCCTGAAACCCGGCGATCGCCTGGTGGTCAACGAAGCCATCGACCATGGCCCGTTCCCGTTCGCCGAGTTAAAAAAAGGCGTGCTGATCCCCAGTATGGCCTCGGTACGCAGCCAATTGGCCGCGACGCCGCTGGTTAAACCGCTGCTTGACGCCAGCAAGGGACAGTCGCCGGTCACCGCCCTGACCCGGGTGGCGTATAACGGCGATACGGTATCGGTTATCGATGTGATGGCCCTGGATTTTAACAGCCCCGCCACCGTATTCCGCACCAGCGGCGGGACGTTTAACGCCGCGATAGACCATGACATGGACAAGATGTCGGTCGACGGCAGTATCGCCAGCCTGTTGATCGGCGGCCTGAACCAGTGGCAACAGCATGAGCAGGTTACCGTGCAGGAGTTCAGCCTCGACAGCAGCACCCATAAAGGCAAGCTGGATTACAGCGTCGGCGACAATACCATGAAGGCCAAGACGCTGGTGTACAATGTCGACGGCAAGGACATGCTCAGCGTCGATAACCTGTCGCAGGTGACCAGCGTTAACGAGGAGGCGGATAAGCTCAATGCGCAGGTGGCCTATAACCTGGATGCGCTGCATGTGCAGGGGCAGAATTTCGGCGCCGGCAAGCTGGTTATCAAGCTGTCGAATCTTGATCCGAAAGCGATCGCCGATTTCAGCGAAAAATATCATGCCCAGGCGCAGCAGATCATGCAACAGACCGGCCAGGCCGATCCGGCGACTCAGCAGCAGTTGATAAGCCAGGCGCTGTTCCAGAACCTGCCGCTGGCGCTGAAAGGCAGCCCGTACCTGACCATTGCGCCGTTCAGCTGGAAAAACAGCAAAGGAGAAAGCGCGTTTAACCTGACGCTCAATCTTAACGACCCGTCCCAAGCTCCCACCACGCCGGCGACGCCGGATCAGCTGTGGGCGCGGTTTGTCAACAAGCTGGATGCCAAGCTGACCGTGCCGCTGGACATGGCCACCGAAACCACCACCCAGTTCGCCAGACTCCAGGGCTATAACGACGAGGATGCCCAAAAACTGGCTAAACAGCAGGTACAAGAACTGGCGGCCATGGGCCAGATGTTTAAACTGACCACCGTCAGCGATAATACCCTGACCAGCAGCTTTCAATATGCCGATAACCAGGTCAACCTGAACGGCCAAAAAATGTCGCTGCAAAGCTTTATGGGCCTGTTCGGCCTGTTCGGTTTACCGGAAGGCGAAACCCCACCAGTCCAGCCGCAGGCGATACCGCAACCTTAAACCTTTCAGCCTGATGACCGCCCCGGCGCCGGGGCGGTCTGTTTAAGACGTTACCCTCCCTATCCGCCGCGCCGCGGGCGCGATCCTATTTGGAGGCCTTCCTGGCCTGCCGCGACGGTATCACCGCGCTGGATCTGGCCGGCGATGAACTGGGGTTTCCCGGCAGCCTGTTCCTGAGCCATTTCACCCGCGCCCGCGACGCCGGGTTGCACATTACCGTGCACGCCGGAGAGGCCGCGGGTCCCGAGAGCATCTGGCAGGCCATTCATGAACTGGGGGCGGAGCGTATCGGCCACCGTGTAAAGGCCATTGAAGATCCGGCGCTGATGGATTTTCTGGCGCAACATCGCATCGGTATAGAAAGCTGCCTGACGTCCAATGTGCAGACCAGTACCGTGCGCTCGCTTGAAGAGCACCCGTTAAAGCAGTTTCTTGAACATGGCATTCTCGCCACCATCAATTCGGACGATCCGGCGGTACAGGGTATTGATATCGATTATGAGTATCGAGTGGCCGCGCCGCGGGCCGGCCTTAACCCACAGCAGATCCAGACCGCCCGGCGCAACGGTTTGGTTATTGCTTTTTTAAACACAGCCGAAAAACAAGCGATTTTAAACCGCAACGGGTAAACCATAGCTTGACCACCCGACCATAAGCAACTTGCCTGCAGGTGCTTATGGTAATATCTGAATGATTGATATCTATAATTGAATAATCGAGCATTATATCCATGACGGTGACACTTAATTACTTATAAGTTGTTATGTGTTATTTAGCGATATTAATCAATAACATCTGAAATTCTCACTAAACAATGATATGTTTCACTAATGTTTTTTAGACGCTCGTGATTATGCTTTATTATGGGATTCTCGTCCATAACGTTACCGCCAGCTGCGGTTGCCAGCCGATATTGGAAACATGGCGTGACCTGCAGACATAGTTTAATCCCAAATGGCTGACCCTGTCGCCCACTTCATATTGTACCCCTACCCGCCACAAGGGATATTGCGGCGGCGGCGGGCCGGCGATTTCATCCACCCGCGCCAGCGCGGCGGCGACGTTCGGCCGTACGCCGATATCTTGTCCATTCGCCTCCCGACCGCCGGTCTGGGTAATAATCTCGAATATTTGCCGCGCATTAAACGTAAGGTGGTGCCTGGTGCGCGCATAGCCCAGCACCAACGCCAAAGCGCCCGTCACCAGGGGCGTCGCGCTGGAAGTGCCGTTAAATGCAGAGGTGTAAAGCCGGTTAGGCGGGTCAAAATTCTGCAGATCCCCCCATCCTAGTGTAGTGACATTCCACCCCCAGGAGTTAAGGGTGGAGTAAAGATTATAATTCGAAAAAGAAGTCCTCCGGCCGGTCTCTGGGTAGCTGGCGCCAATCATAAACCCGCCGCTATCGCCAAAATCATTAAACAAAGGATGGTTCCTGACGCTTACCCCTCCGTTACCGGCGGCAAAAGCCACCGTCGCGCCGGCGCGCACGCACCAGTTTATCCGGTCCCACCATTCGATGACTAATACCATAGGGAATGGAATTGAATCACCCACCGAAAGATTGATGCCGATCACATCACCAGGTGATAAATCCCCCATGATCCGGTCCAGGCTGTGAATATCGTTATAATGGAAAAAGAATCGGCAACCGAAGGCAATGCCCGTCACGCCAAAACCGTTATTGGCGGCGACGATACATCCGGCCCCCGCGGTACCATGCTCCCTATTACCCTCCGGACGATTGGAATTTACGGTGATATTACCGATTAAATCTTCATGCTGGGGATTGACGCCAGAACCCATATACCTGACGGTGGCGCCATTGCCGGTGGCTCCCCTGGCCCAGGCATTCCTGACATTCATGCCGTTCCCCGGATTCAGGTAGCCTTGCAGCGGCGTGAAATCGGGCGTCGGACCATTCAAGGGAGTATCAAATGACGGGTCCTTGTCGCCGTACCAAGGTGCCGGCAGATGGGGCGAGGCATGGCGCGCTTCGTCATAAGGGCGCGGACCGTCGTCGTCGGGCCGCGGCGCAAATTTATTTTTACTTGCAAGCGCGCAATATTCCACATAGTCCAGGCATTCAAGCTCCTGCGCCAACGCCAGTAGTTCGTCATTGCAGAGTTCGCTATCAATCCGGTAGAAATTTCGCAATTCATTATAGATTGGCGATAATTTTCTTTTTTTATTTATCATCTCCCGGTCAAAACAGGGCAGGAAATGAATACATTTCCGATATTTATAAAATAATACGGCATTATGTTTTTTTTCCTCGAAAAGCTGTTTTTTTCCTTTATCATAAAACTTAATTTCTATATAGTTATCCACACCCTCGATAATTTTCAGCTTGCCTTTCGGGTTGTTGATTTCCCGTTTTTGCGGCTGAGGTTGCCAGTGGCACTCCGGGACAATAATAGGGTCTGTCCATAATACACCGCACTTATCGTACCCCGATAAGACTTCAGCGGAAATCCTGTATTCCGACGGAAAAGGGATGCTGAAGCCGACCAGTTCATCGCCTTCGGCCTCCTTGTTATCTATCATGCCATCCAGCCCATATAGGGTAAATTTCACTTTACATTCGGGCGCCGCACCTTCACAGCGAATATAGAGAGGGCCTTCAGGGGAATAAGCCCTGTAGTATTCGATAGTCAAACCCATGATTGTCACCTACATAAATTTATTGGATCTTAATCGGTTTTGGGCGTAAACACGGCATTTCCTCCCGGCCAGCACCGACATTTGGATATAAACACATTTCATTTGTCATGATTCTGATCTATTTAAGTCCAAGATCAATTTCCTACATTCACTAATATTTTTTAGACGTTCGTGATTGTGTTTTATTATGGGATTCTCGTCCATAACGTTACCGCCAGCTGCGGTTGCCACCCGATATTGGAAACATGGCGTGACCTGCAGACATAGTTTAATCCCAAATGACTGACCCTGTCGCCCACTTCATATTGTACACCTACCCGCCACGGGGGATATTCAGGCTCTGGGGGCGGCGTTCCGCCACCGGCCATTTCATCTACCAACTCCAGGGCGGCGGTGACGTTAGGCCGGACACCAATACCTTGTCCTTCCCCCTCCCGTCCGCCGGTAAGGGTGACGATTCTGAACATTTCAGCGGCGTTTAATGGACGATAAAGCCGGCGTATGGCATAACCTTGAACTACCGTTAAAGCTCCGCACACTAAAGGCGTGGCGCTGGAAGTGGCGCTAAAGGTAGCGGTATAAGTGCGGTTCGGCGGATCGAAATTTTGTAAGTCACCCCATCCGATCGTAACAACACTATCACCCCAGGAATTTAGCATTGAATAAAGATTGAAATTACTGCTATGTCTAATCAGACCAGAGTGTGAGTCAGCACTGCAAATCATAATACCGCCACTGTCGCCAAAATTATTAAATTGAGGAAATTGACGGAGATTGAGCCCGCCGTTACCCGCGGCAAATACCACCACCGCCCCGGCCCGGGTACATAAATCTATCCGATCCCACCAAGATGCCAGATGTACCATGGGCAACAAGAAACCATTGATGTTAAATTGATTATTTATAATGATCAAATCACCCGCCGATAATTCCACTAAAATGCGGTCCAGATTTTCTATACCGGTATCATGAAAAATCAATTTGCAGCCATAGGCTATACCTGTTATGCCAAAACCATTGTTGATACCCCTAACGGCGCCTACTCCCGCAGACCCATGATTCCGGGCACCTGGACGATTGGAATTTACAGTGATATTACCTATTAAATCTTCGTGCTCTTGATAAACACCAAACCCCATATATCGTACTGTCGCGCCAACGCCGAATGCCCCCCGGCTCCAGGCATTTCTGACATTCATACCCAACCCAGGATCCAAATACCTTTGCAATGGCGTAAAATCAGGCGTCTGTCCAATAAAGGGCGCTTGCGGTTCATAGCATTGGTGTTCAATATTATCAGGCGGTGGCGGGTATTTGTTTTTACTTAACAAACAGCAATATTCAACATAATCCAGGCTCTCCAACTCCTGGGCTAATGCCAGTAGTTGGTAATTATCGAGATTAATCTTTAGTCGGTAAAAATTACGCAGCTCATTATAAATAGGTAACAAACAACATTTTTTATCGATTTGATTTTTATCAAAACAGGGTATGAAATCCAGATGCCGTCTATATCTATAAAAAAGCGGTATCTTATACGATCTTTCCTCAAATATCTGTATTATTCCGCCATCATAAAATTTAACCTCAATGTAATTATCCTCTCCTGGAAAAATATCAAGATTACCTTTCAGACTTTTAATATCCAGTGTTTTTTCACATTGCCGCTCGCGGAAATCGGGAATATCGATAGGGTTAGTCCACAATAAGCAGCACGCATCGTCTCCCTGGCTAATTTCAGCGGAAATTTTATACCATGAGGGAAACGGCACGGTAAAACGCGCCTGTTCATCTCCGTTGGCCTCTTTTTTACAAATAATATTGTCCTGCTCATACAGGCTAAATACCACCTTAGCCCCCGATTCAGCACCTTTACATCGAATAGAAATAGTTCTTTCAGGAAGATCTTCAGTTGAATAATTGAGCATTATATTCATGACGGTGCCCCTTAATCACTTATAAGTTGTTATGTATTATTTGGAAAGATTAATCAGTAATATCTGAAATTCTCACCAAATAATGATATGTTTTACTAATCTTTTTTAGACGTTCGTGATTATGTTTTATTATGGGATTCTCGTCCATAATGTTACCGCCAGCTGCGGTTGCCAGCCGACGTTGGAAACATGGCGTGACCTGCAGATATAGTTCAACCCCAAATGACTGACCCTGTCACCCACTTCATATTGTACACCTACCCGCCACAAGGGATATTCTGGCGGCGGTGGCGTCGGCTCGCCCGGTCCTAACAGGTAGTCCACATATTCCAGTGCGGCATGCACATTAGGTCTGGGACCAATTAAATCAGCTTCGCCTTCACGATGGCCCGTCACGCGGATAATCTGATACAGTTGGTCGCCACTAAAAATCACATGATAAGCCGATTTTGCATAGGATTGGATAAGGGCCAGAACGCCCGCGATTTGGGGGGCCGAGGCGGAGGTGCCGCCATAATTGGCGGTATAAGTCCGGTTGGGATGACCCAGGTTGAGCAAATCGCCCTCGCCGGTGGTAGCGACATCCATTCCCCAGGCGGCAATCATCCGGGTGAAATTGTAATTTGAGAACTCCAGCCGCCTCCTGTTGTCTGGATGACTGGCGGTGGCGAGGATAACGCCGCTATCGCCAAAATTATTAAATTCGACCGATTGGCTCAGATCTAATCCTCCATTGCCGGAGAGTAGCACCACCACTACACCGCTGCTTACCAGCAAACGATACATACTCCACCAGGCTTGATGGTGCACCAACGGTAAAGCTGAATAATCCCAGCCTAAAGAGGCAGTAACAATATCCCCCGGAAGGGCATCACGTACAATCTTTTCAAAATCGGTGAATGTATTTATGTAGGCAAACAAGCGACAGTCGTAAGCGATCCCCATCATGCCGATCCCGTTATTGCTGGCGGCGATAACGCCGGCCGACCATGTGCCGTGATCTCTATTCTCATATGAATTGTTAACGACGGTAATATTACCGATCAAATCTTCATGGTCCGGCCATACGCCGGTATCCTGCATATGTACCGACACGCCACGTCCGGTAACATTCCTGGCCCATGCCGCCCTGACGCTCATGCCTCTTGTCGTATTGTCAAGATACCCCTGGTGCTGGGTCAAATTCGGCGTCACATTAGCAATATCAACTTCCTGCGGGTATGTCTCCCATTCAGAGGGTAACGATTCCGACGTCGGATCGCCCGATAAGCTGCAGTATTCCACATAATCCAGCCGTTCAATTTCTTGCGCCAGCTGCAGTAAATCATCATTTACCAGGTTTTGCCGCACCCGATAAAGTTCACGCAATTTTTTGCTCAACGGGAATTTTTTTATGATACCGCTTAGCGTTTTTTTATCAAAACAAGGCGCGAAATCAATATAACGCCTGGCTTTGAAAAACAAAGGAACGTTATGCCTGGCTTCACACTGAAGTTTTTTATATCCACCTGGATAAAATTGTATTATAAAATCCTGTCTACCCTCTGAGGTTATTTTCAGCTTGCCTTTTATGTCTGTCATATCTTCAATTTTGCAATTTGTCGGCGGTAGAAAATTCGAGGAGGGCAATGTGGAGATTATGTCAGAACATAGCTCAACATCCTGTCCATTAGACAATTTTAATTGAGCATGTAAATAATAGTCGCAACCTGATGTAAGCTTAAAAGTCACCAACTCATCGCCATAAGCTTTCTTTTTTATAGAAAAATGCTCTTTTTCTTTTCCTTCGAATAAGGTGTAGATTATATCAAAATCAGACTCTTCACCAATGCATCGCGCATAAATATTGCCATCTGAAGCATTGTTTCTAAAGTAATCTAATTTTATATTCATAACAACCCTCTACGGTTTCTCACAGGATTATGTTATTTAAAATAGACGATATAGCGAAATGCCAGTGTAAAATGACATACAAAATGTAATAGACATCACCGATTAATTTATAATAGCCACCATTTTCCATACAGGCAATTGCCTATTTTAACTGGTATCATCCTATGTCTTGATACGGTTTATCTCATTAATACACTGAGTTAATGGAATGACATCCAGTTTTGACAAAGCTTGCCCCCTCTACTTTGCTAAAAATTGGCAATCTTGACCACAGAGTAAAGGCAGCATCCAACCTATATCGGTGGTTATTATAAAAACTTAGAAAAAATAACGGCATTTAGATCCTGCGACTCAGCAGCAGTTGATAAGCCAGGCGCTGTTCCAGAACCTGCCGCTGGCGCTGAAAGGCAGCCCGTACCTGACCATTGCGCCGTTCAGCTGGAAAAACAGCAAAGGAGAAAGCGCGTTTAACCTGACGCTCAATCTTAACGACCCGTCCCAGGCTCCCGCCACGCCGGCGACGCCGGATCAGCTGTGGGCGCGGTTTGTCAACAAGCTGGATGCCAAGCTGACCGTGCCGCTGGACATGGCCACCGAAACCACCACCCAGTTCGCCAGACTCCAGGGCTATAACGACGAGGATGCCCAAAAACTGGCTAAACAGCAGGTACAAGAACTGGCGGCCATGGGCCAGATGTTTAAACTGACCACCGTCAGCGATAATACCCTGACCAGCAGCTTTCAATATGCCGATAACCAGGTCAACCTGAACGGCCAAAAAATGTCGCTGCAAAGCTTTATGGGCCTGTTCGGCCTGTTCGGTTTACCGGAAGGCGAAACCCCACCAGTCCAGCCGCAGGCGATACCGCAACCTTAAACCTTTCAGCCTGATGACCGCCCCGGCGCCGGGGCGGTCTGTTTAAGACGTTACCCTCCCTATCCGCCGCGCCGCGGGCGCGATCCTATTCTTTTGCGCACGCTGCATTCCTCAATGTCTCCGTTTGTTCCTGAAGCGTAATCCCACCCAGGCCGGCTAACCAATCTCTGCTAACTCTTCGCAAACACGTTATAATCAGGCTATATTTCACCAGAATAAGACTGTTGCCGATGATTGATAAACACCTTCCCCTGACCGATCTCCATCGCCACCTTGACGGCAATATCCGTGCGCAAACCATCCTCGATCTGGGCCGCCAATTCGGCATGGCGTTGCCGGCCGATAATCTAGAGGATCTGCGGGCGCATGTGCAGGTCACCCAAACCGAGCCGGATCTGGTCAGTTTCCTGCAAAAGCTGGACTGGGGCGTGGCGGTGCTGGGTTCGCTGGAGGCTTGCCGCCGCGTGGCCTATGAAAACGTCGAGGATGCCGTCCGGGTGGGGCTGGATTATACCGAATTGCGCTTCTCACCTTATTATATGGCGATGAAACACCAGTTGCCGTTGCAAGGGGTGGTTGAAGCGGTTATCGCGGGAGTCAGCGACGGCTGCCGTGATTTTGGCACCCAAGCCAGGCTGATTGGCATCATGAGCCGCACCTTTGGCGAAGACGCCTGTTTGCAAGAACTGGAGGCCCTTCTCGCCTGCCGCGACGGTATCACGGCGCTGGATCTGGCCGGCGATGAGCTGGGTTTCCCCGGCAGCCTGTTCCTGAGCCATTTCACCCGCGCCCGCGACGCCGGGCTGCGCATTACCGTGCACGCCGGCGAGGCCGCGGGTCCCGAGAGCATTTGGCAGGCCATTCATGAACTGGGCGCGGAGCGTATCGGCCACGGCGTAAAGGCCATTGAGGATCCGGCGCTGATGGATTTTCTTGCGCTGCATCGCATCGGTATAGAGAGCTGCCTGACGTCCAATGTGCAGACCAGCACCGTGCGCGCGCTGGGAGAACACCCGTTAAAGCAATTCCTTGAGCACGGGATCCTCGCCACCATTAACTCGGACGATCCGGCGGTCCAGGGTATCGATATTGATTATGAATACCGGGTGGCGGCGCCGCAGGCCGGGCTGACCCCAAGCCAAATACAGACCGCCCGGCGCAACGGTCTGGAGATTGCTTTTTTAAACGCGACGGAAAAAAAGTTGCTCCTTGACAAGGTACGTTGAAACTACAGCCCTAGCCCTAGCCTTGGCATTGGCATGGTTTCTCCCCCTTAGCGCCTGTTTCCAGGAGGTGCTAAGGGGGTTCTGCCATAATTCATATCCCTAAAGATTAAAGCCCCAATCCGCAATTTCGTTAGATTATCAATTGCCATAATGAAACGGCTACCCCAGGCTCCCAGCTGATAATCGAACGATGGGCTTGTCTACACCGATAAACGCTCCAAAAATAGGACACCCGATCGTTTACCGCGTATTGCGTATTGGGAGCCCAGGCGGGATAAGGCAGCACCGGAGGGGGCGGCGGTGACGGCAGTGGCGGCGGCACAATGCCGCCGCTGACCAATTCATCCACCCGCGCCAGGGCAGCGGCAAGATTCGGTCGGAAGCCTATTCCCTGCCCCGCGGCTTCGCGCCCGCCGGTTTGGCTAAGGATATCGAAGATAAAATCCCGGTTAAAAATAATATGATACTGATTACGGGCATAGGCTTGAACGACCGCCAGGCATCCACCCACCATTGGGGTAGCACTGGAGGTCCCGCTAAATGTCCGGGTATAAGTGCGATTAGGTGGATTTAAATTTTGCAAGCCTCCGTAGCCGGTAGTAGTGACGCTATCGCTCCAGGCGTTTAACGTTGGATGATTTAAATTAAAATTGGTTCTGGTCCCCCGGAGGCCGCTAAAAGAATCACAACCGCCAATCATAATGCCATTACTATCGCCAAAATCATTGAACCGGGGAAACTGGCTCAGGTTAACCGAGCCATTGCCGCCGGCGAATATCACCACCGCGCCGGCCTGCGCGCACCAGCGGATCCTGTCCCACCAAATAACGTTATGGACAATTGGCAATACTATTGAAAGATCATTTTCAAGCATGGTTTGTGTATTAAGCACGACGATATCACCAGGAATTAACTCCATCATAATTCGGTTCATATCTGAAATGAGCGATTCATAGACAAATAGCCGGCTTTGATAGGCAATTCCAGTAACGCCAAAACCGTTGTTAACTCCCCGGATAATGCCCGCCGCCGCGGTACCATGGTCGCCGCCTCCGGGTCGATTGGTCCGTACGGTGATATTACCCCATAAATCTTCATGATTAGGATGTACCCCATAGTCCAATAAGCGAACGCCCGCACCATTGCCTGCGGCACCCCGACTCCATGCGCTCCTGGCATTCACCCCTAAACCGGCGTTTAGATATCCTTGCAAGCCAGTGAAATCTGGCGTTTGATTATTCAATGACGCCCCGTCATCCTGATGAATGCCGTCGTGCTCAGTTAGCGACGGCGGCGGTGGTTCAACCAGTGTGTTCGATAACCCGCAGTATTCAACATAGTCAAGCGCTTCCAGTTCTTGCGCTAATGCTAGTATTTCTTGATTATCAACATCAATGTTGAGGGTATAAAAATTTTTAAGCTCCTGATAGACCGATGAAATTTCGCATTTTTTTTCCACCCCTTGAGGATCAAAGCAAGGCGTCAATAAAATGTGCCGTCGGTATTTTTGAAATAAAGGCACTGTACACACCTCTTCATTGTACAGTTTATCAATACCTCTAGGATAAAACTTTACCTCAATATAATTCCCAGGAGCATTAATATACGCTAATTTACCTTTTAACCATGGTCTTGATGATTTTCTATCCTCCGCCTTCAAACTGAATTCCGACATAACAATATAGTCCGTCCAAAGCACATGACATTGACCTTGTGCCGAAGAGATTTCTGCTGCTATTCTATATACTGAGGGATAAGGTACGGAAAAAATTACCAGCTCATTTTCCTCAGCATACTTATGTTGAATGATATTATCCTGCGCATACAGCGAAAAATTAACGTTGCATCCACGTAAATCGCCTTCACATTTTATAAAAATGAGGCCGTCAGAACAATATTTACTAAAATAATCGAGAGTTATATTCACAATCATTATCCTTATGTCGTTAGCTGCTAATAATCACTCTATCAACACATTCCGTTTCACTTATTGCAATAAAAATTTTGAGTGATGTAATTTTCTTGCAAAAATAATCACTATTATTGTATCTGTCGCCATAATGTCGGAGCCAAGTTTGGCTGCCAGCCGATATTGGCAACATGCCTCGTTGTAGATACGTAAAACAATTCTAAATGAGTGACCCGATCGCCTACTTCATATTGCCGTCCGACCCTCCAGAAAGGATATCTCGGTGGTATTTGTGGGGGAAGAGGAGAGAGAGGCGGTGGCAGCAATCCTTGACTCAACAGGTTGTCAACATAGTTTATCGCAGCCTCTGCATTTGGCCTGGGGCCGATTAAATCAATTTCACCTTCGCGATGGCCCGTATCCAGGATGATCCGATACAATTGATCGGCGTTAAATATAATGTGGTAAACAGATCTGGCATAGGATTGTATCAAGGCCAGCACGCTTGCCACTTGAGGCGCCGCGGCAGAAGTGCCGCTATAATTGTCACGATAGGTTCGATTTGGCGATCCCAAATTGAGTAAATTACCACCTCCGGTGGTGGCGACATTTTCTCCCCAGGCGGCAACCACCCGGTGAAAATTAAAATTTGAAAATGGTAATCTTCTGCCCGTGGCGCGATGACTGGAGGTCGCCAGAATAACGCCGCTATCACCGAAGTCATTTATTCCAGATCGGAACAAATTTAACCCTCCGTTTGAGGCGGATATCACTACCACACCGCCGCTTTGAATCAATAGTTGGAAAAGACTCCAGCGATGTGGGTCATCTATCAGCGGGAAGTTTCCAGTACTTAAGGAAATTGTGACTATCTCCCCCGGTAAGGCGTCACGGATCATTCTTTCAAATTCATTCAGTTGACCAGCATAGGCGAACAAACGGCAGTCATAAGCGATGCCCGTCATACCAAAGCCATTATTAAGCGCAGCAATAATCCCGGCGGTTGAGGTTCCGTGTGTTCTATTGCCCGTTGAATTGGATACTACAGTTATATTTGTAACGAGATCCTCATGAGTATTATAAACACCAGTATCCTGCATGCGGACCCCCACGCCCCTGCCGGTGATATTTCTTGCCCAAACCGCCCTGACGCTCATGCCCCAGGGCGAGTTATCCAAATAACCCTGGTGTTGGGTTAAATTTGGCGTCACGTTGGCCGGCTCAATTTCCTCTCGCCAACTATCCTCATCATAGGAGGAAGCGTCTTCCTTCGCCTCGCCAGATAAACTACAGTATTCCACATAGTCCAGTTGCTCAAGTTCTTGCGCCAACAGCAATAATTCATTATTGTTGAGGTTTTGCTCCACCCGATAAAGTCCACGCAGTTTCTCAAACTGCGGCAATATTTTTATCTTTGCACGTATATCTTCTTCATCAAAACAGGGGATAAAACGAACAATCTCACTGAGTCCGTAAAAGAAAGGAACATTATTATCTTCCTCGCGCTGTAACTGTTCGAAACCGCAGGGATAGAATTGTATTCTAAAATTTTGTTTTTCATTTGTGGTTATGTTTAGCCTGCCTTTTAAATTATTTATATTTGTTATCCCACATCTTTGCTGGCTTGTAAATTCCGGCGTGTAAACGGTTGAGAATATATCCGACAATAATTCTTCAGTCCCATGCCCCTCCCCTTTTACCAACGCACGCAGCTGATAAAGCGTACCTGAGCACAGCTTGAATATTACCAGCTCATCACCCCATGCGCTTTGCTCAGCAGCAAGCTTGCCAGGTTCGCCACAGTCATAGAGGCTATATTCAATGAAAAAATGTTGCTCCCCACCAAGGCACCGAGCATACAAATTCCCGTCGGGCTTATAATCTCTATAATATTCAAGCTCAATATTCATATTATATATCTCCAAAATTCCTATTTTATTGAGAGGTCCGACTATAAATCGCTTGCACGCGGACGCTTAAGGTAATGCCTGATACATTAAGAGAGATGGGGTCGACACACGAAGTCTATTTAAAATAATCGATTTCTAAATTCATGCACGACGCCCAAGGTAAAACCCATGGCAAAATAGTGAGTTACCCTTGATATAACCCTCCGCAGGATGGCATATAATCATTCAATCAGACGATAGAGCGAAATACCTGTCTAAAATGACATACAAAATGTAATAGGCATCGCGGATTAATTTATACTAGCCAACATGTCCCATACAGGCAATTGCCTATTCTGATTAACCTCACCCTATGCCTATATACGGTTTATCTCATTAATACATTGAGTTAATGGAATGACATCCAGTTTTGACAATACTTGCCTCGCTAATTTGCTTAAAATTGGCAATCTTTACCACCGTGTAAAGGCAGCCTCCAACCTATATCGGGGGCTTATTATATAAACCTAGGAAAAATAACGGCATATAATTTGAAAATGCCTGTTTCTGTATGGTTACAGCTTATGCCCACCAGACGGCATCATCGGCCCGGACAATGTATTGTCAAAGCCAATGAATGCTCATTACTAGTGTTATTTATTAACGGCGGGATTGGAAGGAATGTTTTTCATCTGCTGTGCCTGCCGGCGGGCATATCGCGCCGCCAGCACCGCGCACACCATCAGCTGCACCTGGTGGAAGATCATCAGCGGCAGCACCATGGTGCCCACCATGGCGGCGGGAAACAGCACGTTGGCCATAGGGATTCCGTTGGCCAGGCTTTTCTTGGAGCCGCAAAAGACGATGGTCACCTCGTCGGCGGTGTTGAATCCCAGCAAACGCGCGGTCCAGGTATTGACCACCAGGACGATGGCCAGCAGCACCAGTGAGAACACCAGGATGGAGACCAGCGACCAGCCGGTGATCTGATGCCAGATCCCCCCCACTACCGCCTCGCTGAAGGCGGTATACACCACCAGCAATATTGATGACCGGTCTGTAATATTCACCAGCTTTTTATGCCGCGCCACCCATTTGCCAATCAGCGGCCGCGACAAATGGCCCAGGACAAAAGGCACCATCAGTTGCAGGATAATGGAACCTATGGCATGCAGCGTATTGGTCGCGCCGCCCTCCTGGGTATGCATCAGCAGGCCCACCAGCACCGGCGACAAAAATACGCCCAGGATGCTGGAGGCCGACGCGCTGCAGATGGCGGCGGCCACGTTGCCGCCGGCCACCGAGGTAAACGCGATGGCCGACTGCACGGTGGCCGGCAGCGCGCACAGATACAGAAATCCCATATACACCGGCGAGGATAACAATGAAGGCACAAACACCTTCATGGCGATGCCCAGCAGCGGAAATAACGCAAAGGTACTGAGGAACACCACCAGATGCAGCCGCCAGTGGCTCATACCGCCTACGATCGCTTCACGCGACAGCTTGGCGCCGTGCATAAAAAACAGCAGCGCAATCGCCGCGGTGGTGAGATATTCAAAAAAGACCTTGATCAAACCCCGGCACGGAAAGAGTGACGCCAGAATCACCACGGTGACTAAAACCAGCAAAAACTTATCAATCTTTAAACGCTGAAACCACGCCATGTCACTGCCCTTACCACTGTAAAAACCAAAGGCGCCGCCGGGCGCCCGTAAAAATCCACCTTGGCATTAACCGTTCTTCACCGCCAATGTTTTTTTCTGTGCCGACGACAGCACGCCCAGCTCGATCAGCTCCATTACCTGGATGGCCGAGGCCGCGGTAACCGGGTTTTCGCCCACGCCGAGGATGGCGTCGCGAATGCCGGCATAATACGCGGGATAATTGCCCGGCTGGGTGCGCACCTGATGTTCGGTCAACGCATCGCCGTCGGCCAGCGTCAGCATACCGTCCTGGGCATCGACGCCCCATTTCGGCTGCGGCGGATAAACGCCCGCTTTCAGTTGCGCTTCCTGGGGGTCCAGCCCGAACTTGACGAAGCTGCCCTTGGTGCCGTGCACGGTAAAACGCGGTGTCGCCGCCGCCGCCAGCATGCCGCCGTGCAACACCACGCGCCGCTGCGGGTAGATAAGCGTGGCATGGAAGTAATCATCGGTCAGCGCGCCGGGGCGCAACAGGGCCAGGTCAACGTTAACCGCCACCGGCATGCCGAACAGCTGGATGACCTGATCGACCAAATGCGGCGCCAAATCATACCAGATGCCGCTGCCGGCCCCCGGCTGTTCACGCCAGCGCGGCATCACCTGCGGCCGGAAACGGTCGTACTGCGAGGACAAATAGACCACGTCGCCGAGAACGCCGTCTTTAATCAGCTGCCGCACGGTGAGGAAATCGCTGTCCCAGCGCCGGTTGTGGAACACCGACAGCAGCACCCGCTGGTTTTCGGCCAGTTGTTTAAGCTCATAAGCCTGCGACAGCGTCACGGTAAAGGGTTTATCGACGACCACATGCTTGCCGGCCGCAAGCGCCTGTTTGGCGAGGGGAAAGTGGGTTTCGTTCGGCGTGGGGATAATCACGAGATCAACCGCGGGATCGTTAATCACAGCACCCGGATCGGCGGCGACCTTCATGCCCGGAAAGTCAGCCAGCACCTTGCCGGCGTCGCTCGATGAGACGGCTGCCAGGGTCAGTCCAGGCGTGGCGTTAACCAACGGCGCGTGCAATGTTTTGCCGGCAAAGCCGTAACCAATAAGTCCGATACCGATATTTTCAGCCATTGTCGTTCCTCTTTTTTGGCTAACACAGCAATGTCCCCACTGCCTTATATTAGCGCTGGGGACATTATTATCGGACTCACATTAACAATAAATTATCAGCCTCCGATAGCCTTTTCGCTTTGCAACTGCCAATTATGAGACGCCTGGATACTGCGGCCGGGATAATTAATCTCGCTGCTGCGGCGGCGGAAGTCGCTGGGGCTGACCCCGACGCGTTTACGGAATACCCGCGAAAAATAGAGCTGGTCGTCATACCCCACCACGCGGCCGATGGTGGCGATGGATTCCTGCGTGGTCTGCAGCAGCAGTTTGGCGCGGATTACCCGCTGGTCCTCGCGCCAGCGCAGGATATTGATGCCAACCTGCTCGCGAAAGAGATGCGCCAGCCTGGAGGGGGATAAACAGACATGCCGCGCCACCTCGTCGATGCGCAGTTCGCCGGAGAGATTGCCGGTGATAAACTGGCAGGCCTCGATAATACGCGGATCCATGATTTTGCTTGGGCTTTGCGGGTCCTCCTCCATGGCGCGCAGCAGCATGCGTTCAAGCAGGTTCATGCCCAGTTCTTCCGAGAAACGGCGTCCGGAACGTTGGGTTTGCTCGATATTGGCCAGCAACCGGTCGAATTCGGTCAGCAGATTATCATTGCCGAGCCGCAGGCGGCCGACGTCATGGATTTTGCTGTGCCATTCCAGCCAGTCGGCCCAGTACGCACGCGGGCGAAAATACACCCAACGATGATACCAGCAGTCGCTGTCCGGGGAGCGGCCGTAATAATGGGCGGATTTGGGTGGAAACAGCAGCAGGTCGCCCGGATTACAGACGAAGGAACGCTCGCCTTCAAAAATCTTACCCTGCCCCTTGATGGTCAGGTTAAGAATATATCCCTTCATGCCGTCGGGCCGGTCGATGAAGAAGTCCAGCGGCCCGCCCGCTATAATCGGCGTCAGGCCGGCAACCAGATAGGCATTGAACATATAGCCCGGTAATAAGGGATTGGATTGCGTCTCGTGAGTCATTCGATGATACATCTCACCTCCGGACAGGTTGTCGTCTGATTGAGAATATCCTAAAGCGCGGACAATAGCGTGCCAGGGTCGTAAAACTGTGAGCGGGCCGGCCGCGATGCGACCGGTCCGCGTCGGTTTATACCGTACGTTTGGCTTTTTGTTTGTAGCGGTCGAAAATCACCGCCGCCAGCAGGATGACCCCACGCACCACGTATTGCGAGAACGGCGAAATATTCAGCAGATTCATGGCGTTTTCCACGGTGCCGAGGATCAGCACCCCGGCCACCACATAGGAAATCTTGCCAATGCCGCCTTTCATCGATACCCCGCCCAGCACGCAGGCGGAGATGACGATCAGCTCATAACCCAATGAGGTCATGGGCTGGCCGCTGGTCATACGCGAGGCGAGGATAATACCGGCCACCGCCGACACCAGTCCGGACAGGATAAAAATAATGATCTTGGTGCGCACCACCGGCACCCCCGCCAGCCGGGCGGCTTCTTCATTACCGCCAATGGCCAGCGTGTTGCGCCCGAAGGTGGTTCTGTTGAGCAGGAAACCAAAGATGGCCATGCACAGCGCCATGATCCAGATGGGCGCGGGCAGGCCCAGCCAGTTGGCGTAGCCCAGCACGAAAAAGCGTTCATCTTCGATGCCCACCGCTTTACCATCAGAAATAATATACGCCAGACCGCGCACGATTTGCATGGTGGCCAGGGTGGTTATCAGGGCATTGATTTTCAGCTTGGCGATAACAAAACCGTTGACCAGGCCGCACAGTACGCCAAGCACCAGTCCCGCCGCCACGCCGAGCCACAGGCTTTCGGTTGAGTTGATGACCACGGCGGTGGTGACGCCGGCACAGGCGATAACCGAGGCGACCGACAAATCGAAATCGCCGGAAGCCAGGCAAAACAGCATGCCGCAGGCGACGATACCGGACATGGAAATAGCCAGGCCGAGGCCCTTCATATTGATAAAACTGGCAAAGTTCGGCACAAAAAACGAGCAGGCGATAAACAGCACCACGAACACCACCAGCATGCCAAAATTATCCCAGACGCGGCCAAAGCCCAGCGTTTTTTTCGCTTTCGGGGAGGGGGTAGTAACAGTCGACATCTTAGACTCCTTCACAATCAGGCAACCGCGTCAGCGGGGCTGGTATCGGTTGTGTGCAACATTGCCAGACTTAACGCTTTCTGTTCAGTGGCATCGGTGTGGGTGAGCTCGCCGGAAATGGCGCCTTCGCGCATCACCACGATCCTGTCGGCCAGCCCCAGGACTTCAGGCAGATCGCTTGAGGCGAACAGCACGGCGATACCGCGTTTGGCCAGCTCATATATCACGTGGTAAATTTCGTGCTTGGCGCCGACATCGATTCCTCGCGTCGGTTCGTCGAGCATGATGACTTTCATATCCTCCGACAGCCAGCGGCCGAGAATGGCTTTTTGCTGGTTGCCGCCGGACAGGTTCATGATCAGTTGCTCGGCGGAGGGCGTCTTGATATTCAGGGAGCGGATATGTTCCTCGGCGTTTTCCTTTTCCCAGCGGTCGTTAATCAGGAAACCGGCCTTGATGGTCTTGCGCCGGGCGCTGATATTGATATTTTCCCTTACCGAATGCACCGGTATCAGGCCGTCGGCTTTGCGATCTTCCGGACACAGCAGCAACCCTTCGCGGATGGCGTCGATGGGCGAGCGGATATTAAGCGGCTTGCCGTCCAGCAGCAACTGCCCGCCGGTAATCAGCGTACCGCCGAACAGCCCCTTCATCAGTTCGCTGCGTCCCGCGCCCACCAGGCCGAACAGGCCGACGATTTCACCGGCGTGCACCGACAGCGTAATCGGCGTTTTCACGCCAGCGGCCTTGATGCTGTCCAGCTGCAGCCGTACCGCGCCATGATCGCGCGGCTGGTAACCGTAGATATCACCGAGATTGCGTCCCACCATGGCCTGCACCAGCTTGGTGTGATCGACCTGGGTCATATCGTCGAACGTGCGGACGTACTTGCCGTCCTTGAATACCGTGATGGCATCGCCGAGGGTAAAAATCTCCTCCATGCGGTGCGACACGTAGAGTATTACCCTGCCCTCGGCCCGCAGTTCGCGGATCACCCGGAAAAGCTGTTCGATTTCACGCGCCGACAGCGAACTGGTCGGCTCGTCAAAGGCAATAATTTTAGCATTGCGGGTCAGCGCCTTGGCGATTTCCACCATCTGCCACTGGGCGATGGACAAATATTTGAGCGGTGTGTCCGGCGCGATATCCAGCCCCAGGTGTTCCAACTGCAGTTTGGTTTCATAATGCAGGATGGCGCGGTTAACCATGCCGTATTTATTGGGCAACTGGCCGAGGTAGATATTTTCCGCCACGGTCATTTCCGGCACCAGGTGCAACTCCTGGTAGATAATGGCGACGCCGGCATCCAGCGCATCGGCGGTGGAATTAAAATGGACCGGCTGGCCTTTGATAAGGATTTCACCCTGGGTCGGCGTATAGCTGCCGCTGAGAATTTTCAGCAACGTGGATTTGCCGGCGCCGTTCTCGCCCATCAGGGCGTGGATCTGGCCCGGATAGCAGTCAAAACTGATATCATCCAGCGCCTTTACGCCGGGAAACGTTTTTCCGATGCCGCGAAACGACAGATAGGGTGTCTGAATTGTCATGAACACATCCTCGCGTTAACTGATACGAACGGTGCGCCGGCAATCCCACGGCTGTAACCATCAGGGGTCTTGGCTGACACGTGCACATCCTCTTGATGAATGACATCGTCATGGACAGGGACGGCGCATAGCCGTCCCGGGAAACAGGCGCCGCGGTTATTTACCGCCCAGCCCTTTCTTCGCCAATTCTTCTTTAAAGTTGTCGCGGGTAATGACCACCACATCGGTCACTTCGGTGAATTTGGGCGGTTCAACGCCTTTGGTTACCCAATCGTTAAGCATCTGGATGCTCTTGTAGCCGTGAACGTCCGGACTTGGCAGCAGAGACCCGTAGAAGCCGGTCGCATTGGCTTTGGAGAGTTCGCTTACCGCATCCACGCCGTTGATGCCGATGCCGATAACGTTGGGCGCCTTGAAGCCCTGGCCTTCGGTGGCGCGCACGCCGCCGAGCACGGTATTGTCGTTCATGCCGATGATCAGCCAGTTTTTCACGCCGGAATGCTGTACCAGCAGTGAGTTGGCGGCGTCAAAGGCGCCAGGGATATCGTTGGATTTCGTCGGGACGGTATAGATTTGTTTTGCCGGGAAACCGGCGGCTTTTAATGCGTCCATCGAACCGGTAGTGCGGCGGCGGGCGGTATCGAGCTCATCGGCGGTAATAGCCATGACGCCGGTGTCAGCCACGTTCCAGCCGCGCTTGTTCATTTCTTTCCACAGTTCCTGGCCCTGGCGTTCGCCAATCTTGGTGGCCGCCATCATGACCAGGGGAACGGTGTCCATCGGTTTGCCTTTGGCGGTGACGAACTGATCGTCAACGGCAATGACCTTCATATCATAGCTGCGGGCCTTGGCGACAATGGCCGAGCCCAGTTTTGGATCCGGGGTACAGATAACAAAACCCTTGGCGCCGCTTGCCGCCAGGCTGTCGATAGCGTTAAGGGTTTTCTCGCCATCGGGCACGGCGATTTTAATCACATCAAATCCCAGGTCCTTGCCGGCTTTATCGGCAAAACGCCATTCGGTCTGGAACCAGGGTTCTTCCGGCTGTTTAACCAGAAAACCCAGTTTCAGATTTTCCGCCATAGCCGATTGAGACATAACGGCAGCCAATCCGATTGCCGCCAGTGCCTTAGTGAATTTATGCATGTAACTCTCCGGTATTTTTTATCGCCTCGCTTCAAAATGCTGAAGCGTGTAAGCGTTATCAGTCGGGAAGATGAATCCGCTTGGAACGTCTAAGCGGCGGATTTATCGCCGTTAGTCCGACCAGGCCCTTTAGACGGGAGTAGTTTTAGCCTTAATGTGTTACTAAAATGTAGAGCGTTATCACAGTTCTCAATAACAGCTGATTTGTGCATAGATACAGCAAATTCCACCTCCCCGCGCGTTTTTGAACACCATCACATTTCAGCCATCAGCGACAGGAATGTGCATACTTCCAGCCAACCGCTCCTCACGGCCGGCTCAAAACCCCCTTATGGTTGTGCACATCATCCGTTTTCGGGTAAACAGGAGAGAACAGCATGAATGAAGAGGCCATCAGCCTCGGGCTTGATTTCGGCAGCGACTCGGTACGCGCCCTGGCGGTAGGATGCCAAAGCGGTAAAGAGCTGGCGACCGAAGTGGTCTGGTACCCGCGATGGCGCGAGGGCCAGTATTGCAAACCCGCGCACAATCAATTCCGCCATCATCCCAATGATTATCTTGAATCCATGGAACAGGCGATCCGCGCTGTGGTAAACGCCCTCACCCCGGCCCAGCGCCTGCGCGTCGCCGGCATCGGCGTCGATACCACCGGCAGTACCCCCGCCCCTATTGATGAGGAGGGCCGGATACTGGCATTGCGCCCGGAATTCGCCGACAACCCGAACGCCATGTTTATCCTGTGGAAGGATCATACCGCCATAGAAGAAGCCGAGGCGATAAACCGGCTGTGCCACGACGGCGCGCATCCGGATTACACGCGCTACATCGGCGGCGTGTACTCCTCTGAATGGTTCTGGGCCAAAATCCTGCATATTACCCGCCAGGACGCCCAGGTACGCCGGCAGGCGGTATCTTGGATTGAGCTTTGCGACTGGATACCGGCCGTGCTGTCCGGGACCACGCGGCCGCAGGACATCAAGCGCGGCCGCTGCGCCGCCGGACATAAATCCCTTTGGCATCCCGACTGGGGCGGCGTGCCGCCGCGAGACTTCCTTGAGGCGCTCGATCCGGTTCTGACCGAACGGCTGCAATATCCGCTCTTCACCGATACCTATACCGCGGAAGCGCCGGTCGGGCGCATCACCGCCGCATGGGCGCAAAAGCTTGGCTTGCCGGAGACCGTTACCATTGCCGGCGGCGCCTTCGACTGCCATATCGGCGCGGTGGGCGCCGGCGCGCAGCCCTATACCCTGGTTAAAGTCATCGGCACATCGACCTGCGATATCCTTATCGCCGACGAACAGCGTGTGGGCGATCGCACTATCGCCGGCATCTGCGGCCAGGTCGACGGCAGCGTGGTACCGGGATTTATCGGTCTCGAAGCCGGTCAGTCGGCCTTTGGCGACATTTATGCCTGGTTCGGACGTTTGCTGGGCTGGCCGCTGAAACAGGCGGTGCAACACAACCCGGCCCTGAAACCCGCTCTCGACGGTATCCAGGAACAGATGCTGAACGCGCTGGCGCAGGCCTGGGCCAGCGAACCGTCCCTTGAGCATCTGCCGGTGGTGCTGGACTGGTTCAACGGCCGGCGCACGCCTTACGCCAACCAGCGCCTGCAGGGCGTGATCACCGGCCTCAATCTGGGCACTGATGCGCCGGCGCTGTTCGGCGGACTGATTGCCGCCACCGCCTTCGGCGCCCGCGCCATCATGGAATGCTTTGAAACCCAGGGCATCCCTGTGGAAAACGTGCTGGTGATGGGCGGCATTGCCCGCAAATCGCCGATTATCATGCAGGTATGCGCGGATGTGATGAATCGTCCGCTGCAACTGGTGGCCTCCGATCAATGCTGCGCCCTCGGCGCGGCTATCTTCGGCGCGGTGGCGGCCGGCGTTTATCCGGATATCGCGGTGGCGCAGCAGGCCATGGCCAGTCGGATTGAACGCACCCTGCAGCCGGACCCGGCCAGGGTCGCGCAATTCGAGCGGCTCTACCAGCGCTATTTGGAATGGAGCGAGCTTGCGGAACCGGCTTACGCGGCGGCGGCGCACAGCGATCGCTGATTAATAATTTACCGGGCGGCACGCTACGCGCCCGCCCGGCCCCTCCCTTAAACGGAGACGCACAGGAGTCATCATGGATAATTTTAAGCAGCACGAAGTCTGGTTCGTCATCGGCAGTCAACATCTTTATGGCCCGGAAACCCTGCGCCAGGTCGCCGACCATGCACAAACGGTGGTCCAGGGTCTTAATAACGAGGCCGGCCTGCCGGTCAAGCTGGTCTTGAAACCTTTGGTCAAATCGCCCGATGAGATTCTCGCGCTGTGTCGTGAAGCCAATTACGATACCCACTGTATCGGCCTGCTCACCTGGCTGCATACGTTTTCACCCGCCAAGATGTGGATCGGCGGCCTGAGCATCCTCAACAAGCCCCTGCTGCAGTTCCATACCCAATATAACGCGCAGATCCCCTGGGAAACCATGGATATGGACTTTATGAACCTTAACCAGACCGCCCATGGCGGCCGCGAGTTCGGGTTTATCGGCGCACGCATGCACCTTAATCACCAGGTGGTGGTCGGCCACTGGCAGGATAAGCAGGCGCATCTGACCATCGCCAAATGGATGCGCGCCGCCGCCGCCAAACAGGAAAGCCAGCAGCTGATCGTCGCCCGTTTTGGCGACAATATGCGTGAAGTGGCGGTCACCGAAGGCAACAAGGTCGGCGCGCAGATCCAGTTCGGCTACTCGGTGACCGCGTACGGCCTGGGCGACCTGGTCAGCGTGGTGAACGAAGTGTCCAAGGGGGATATCGATACCCTGGTGGCGGAGTACGAAGCGTCCTATATCCTTACCGATAAAATCAAGGTCAACGGCGAAAAACGTGAAAACCTGCTGGACGCCGCACGTATTGAACTGGGGCTGAAACGTTTCCTGGAACAGGTGGGCGCCAAAGCCTTTACCTCCAACTTTGAAAACCTGCACGGGCTGAAGCAGTTGCCTGGCCTGGCGGTACAGCGCCTGATGCAGCAGGGATATGGCTTCGGCGGCGAAGGCGACTGGAAAACCGCCGCGCTGCTGCGCATCCTGAAGGTGATGGCCAGCGGCCTGCCGGGCGGCACCTCCTTTATGGAGGATTACACTTATCACTTCCAGCCGGGTAATAACCTCGCCCTCGGATCGCACATGCTGGAAGTGTGCCCAAGCATCGCCAAGGAAGAAAAACCCACGCTGGACGTGCAGTTCCTCGGCATCGGCGGCAAAGCCGATCCGGCGCGGCTGCTGTTCTCCACCCCGGCCGGCCAGGCGGTCAACGCCTCGGTAATCGATATGGGCGATCGTTTTCGCATGCTGGTAAGCGTCGTGGATGCCATCGAACAGCCGCATCCGCTGCCTAAGCTGCCGGTCGCCCGGGCGGTATGGAAAGCGCAGCCGTCGCTGGAAGTGGCGGCCGAAGCCTGGATCCTGGCCGGCGGCGCGCACCACACGGTATTCAGCCAGGCGCTCGATCTCGACCATATGCGCTTATACGCGGAAATGAATAATATCGAGCTGCTGGTGATCGACAACGACACGCGCATCCCGGCGTTCAAGGACGCATTGCGCTGGAATGAGCTTTACTACAAGCTCTGCGCTAAATAGCGACGACGTCAGTCCTGCCGCGGCTCGCTCGCGGCAGGGTTTATATCGCCTCTGCGACGGTTTCGTCGGCGGGGTTGCGCCTGCCTGTTGTGTTATTATAGCGACTGCCTGGACGTGCCTTTTGACTTACAACTGCTGAGTGACTGAACTCCCCTTTTCAGTGAAAAGGACCGTGGCACTTGCGCCGTTGACCAGAGAAATTTGAGGCGGAATATGGCCTATATCCACGTCATACAGCACAGGAACGGCAAGGTCCCCAAGGGCGGCATGTAGGGCATCCAAATAATTTTGTTGTGTTGGGTCGTTCACGGCCGGCGCCGCACTTCTGCCTATAAGCACACCCTTTAAGTCACTGAACCAGCCATGCAAGCGTAAACTAAATAATGCCCGCGTTAACTCGCAGGGGCCCATTTCCACATTTTCAAAATACAGGATCACCCCTTCGTTACTATTTTGTGCCTGGAACAAGGGTAGATTACCGAAGGAGGTACCTGCTAACCTCGATATGATTTCCAGACATCCGCCAATCAGACGGCCTTGAAAACGGGCGGAAGAAGTGACGCCATCAAGGCGCTGCCACTGTGTTTTTTGTGTCAGATGAAAACCAGCATCTGATGCCGGGCCCCATTGATTTTCGTTCATTTGAAATGCTGCTGACGCGTGCTGTTCACATACAGCCCCCCGGTCACTCTCCAGAATGCTCCATATCGCTTGCGTGGTCGAATCTAACTCTTTCGCACCAAGATCCATCAGGTTTGGTCCATGCACTGTTGCCCAGCCAGAAAGCGTTGTCAGCGGGAAATGAAATGTACATAAATCTGAAAAACCGACAAACCATTTGGGTTCAGTCCGGGCTAACCGTTCGAAATCAAGTAACTCGAGTAATTCGATTGCCAGATCGCCTCCCCATGGGGGCATAACCGCCTTTACCTCAGGATGGGTTAGATAAAACATCAGTTCTTCCGCCCGCGAAATTTTGCAGGCGCTTTTATTTTTATACTGCGACCGTAAGCAATCGCCTTCAACTACCCTAAATCCTTTTTTTATAAGGTTATTTATGGCGAGGTCCAACCGAGGATGCAAATGCTGCGGCACCCCAGATGATGGGGCGGTTATAGCAATCAAATCCCCTGGAACCAGTTTGGGCGGAAAGCGAATCTTCATGTATTGATCCTTATTTGCAAAGTAAATCCATCGTCCACAGTTCGAGATTAAATGCCAAGCCTGGCTGGCTGGCAAAGTTCACATACTCATACAAGAAAGACGGGAGATTGCCAGCAGTCCCAGGCGTTGCCTATGCGCTTGCCGCCGCGTTTTTTCATATTTAACCCAGGAATATCTAGACACCCCGACAGCAGTGAATATACTACTTTGCTATTATTCCCTTCCCTGAACACCAAATCATGACTGCGTACGACTATTTATTAACATTCCGCCGTGTCAGCACGCCGGAAAGCCTGGAAAAACTATTCGATCATCTCAATTATTCGCTGGTTGACGATGCGGAAATCATCAATATGTACCGCGCGGCGGATCACCGCCGGGCCGAACTGGTCTCCGGCGGCCGTTTATTCGATTTGGGCCAGGTGCCGAAGTCGGTCTGGCGGTACGTCGTTTGAGCGCGATCAACACCGCGCCGCGTATCGGCGGCTGGTTATGGCTGCCGGCCGCCTACCTGCTGATGGCCCTGCTCAGCGCCAGCATAATGCTGGTGATTTTCCTGCTGGCCCTGCTGCAACGCCCGACGGCGGACAGCACCACCATCGCGGCGGTCTTTACCCTGCAGTGGTATGCGTCCATGGCCACCACGCTGGTCATGTGGGGGTTCACCTTTTGGACCCTGCGCCTGTTGTTTCGCCGTTCGACCCGCTTTCCCAAAATTTTTATCCTCTGGCTGCTGGCGGGCGTGCTGCTGGCGCTCAAGGCTTTCGCCTTTTCCCCGGTCACGGATGAACTGGCGCTGCGCATTTTATTCTGGCCGCTGCTGGCCGCGGCGACCATGGTGCCCTATATTAAACGTTCGCGCCGGGTTAAAAACACCTTTATCCACGCCTCATAGCACCGCCGTTGTCCTTATCGGTCTCCCGATAATAACCCTACAATTACTATGTTGTTGAAATGGACTTGATGCCGGATAATACGTCGCTTCTTTTTAATTAGGTACGGCAATGAATGGTTACCTGTTACTGTTTATCGGCACCATGCTGGTAAATAATTTCGTTCTGGTTAAATTTCTTGGGCTTTGCCCCTTCATGGGTGTGTCCAAAAAACTGGAAACGGCAATGGGTATGGGCATGGCCACCACCTTCGTCATGACGCTCGCCTCGATTTTTTCCTGGCTGATTAACAGTTTTATCCTGCTGCCCCTCGACATCACCTATTTGCGCACCCTCTCGTTTATTTTCATTATCGCGGTGGTGGTGCAGTTCACCGAACTGGTGGTGCGCAAAACCAGCCCGTCGCTGTATCGCCTGCTGGGCATTTTCCTGCCGCTTATCACCACCAACTGCGCGGTGCTTGGCGTGGCCCTGCTCAATGTTAACCTCAATCATAATTTTCTGCAGTCCGCCGTCTACGGATTCAGCGCGGCGGCGGGCTTTTCGCTGGTCATGGTGCTGTTCGCCGCCATTCGCGAACGCCTGGCGGTGGCCGATGTGCCGGCGCCGTTCAAGGGCTCATCCATCGCCCTGGTCACCGCCGGTCTGATGTCGCTGGCGTTTATGGGCTTTACCGGTCTGGTGAAATTCTGATGCTGTCGCTATGGTGGGCTATTGGATCGCTAAGCGTTCTGGCATTGGTGGCGGGCGCCCTGCTGGGCTACGCCGCCCGCCGCTTCAGGGTGGAGGGCGACCCGCTGGCCGGGCAGATTGATGCGCTGCTGCCGCAAAGCCAATGCGCCCAGTGCGGTTATCCCGGGTGCCGTCCCTATGCCGAGGCGGTGGCGGGCCAGGGTGAAAAAATCAATAAATGCGCGCCCGGCGGCGAACAGACGATGCTCAAGATTGCCGGACTGATGAACATCGAACCGCAATACCTGGACGACGAAACATCGGCAGGCCAGCCGGCGGCGACGGTGGCCTGGATCGATGAGGGCAATTGTATCGGTTGCACCAAATGTATCCAGGCCTGCCCGGTAGACGCCATTATCGGCGCTACCCGGGCGGTGCATACCGTGGTCAGCGACCTGTGCACCGGCTGCGATCTCTGTGTCGCCCCCTGCCCGACCAATTGTATCGAAATGCGGCCGGTGGCGGTTTCCACCGACAACTGGAAATGGGATCTGAACACCATACCGGTCCGCCTCATCCCCATGGAACAGCATGTTTAAGCTCTTTGCCGCGTTGCGTAAGGATCGCCTCTGGGATTTTCCCGGCGGCATCTATCCGCCGGAAATGAAAACCCAGTCAAGCGGCGTGCCGCTGCGCCGTCCGCCCCTGCCGGCCAAATGCATTATTCCCCTTAAGCAGCACCTGGGGCCGGAGGGTGAACTGTGCGTAACCGCGGGTGACCGCGTGCTGCGCGGACAGCCCCTGACCGAGGGGCGGGGTCGCACCCTGCCTATCCATGCGCCCACCTCGGGAACGATTGAGGCCATTACGCCCCATACCACCGCCCATCCGTCGGCGCTGGCGGAACTCAGCGTTATCCTCACCCCCGATGGCGAAGATCGCTGGTGCGAACGCCGGCCCGTGGCGGATTACCGTCAGCGGGACGCCGGCTATTTGCTTGAACGCATCCATCAGGCCGGCATCGCCGGCCTGGGCGGCGCGGGCTTTCCCACCGCGGCCAAGCTACAGGGCGGATTGGGCGCGGTAAATACCCTGATTATCAACGCCGCGGAATGCGAACCTTATATTACCGCCGACGATCGGCTGATGCAGGAGCACGCGCTTGAGATAGTCGGCGGCATCGATGTGCTGGTCCATATTCTGCGGCCGGCGCGGGTTATCATCGGCATTGAGGACAATAAACCGGCCGCCGCCGCCGCGATGGCCGCGGCCATTGCTGATGGCGCCGGCTACCTGCTGCGCGTCATCCCGACCAAATATCCGTCCGGCGGCGCCAAGCAGCTCACGAAGATCCTCACCGGCCGGGAAGTGCCGTTCGGCAGCCATTCAGCCGCCATCGGTGTTGTCATGCTGAATGTCGGCACCGTCTTCGCCATTAAACGGGCCATTATCGATGGCGAAGCCCTGACCGAACGGGTGGTGACGCTGACCGGCGACGCGCTTAAGCGTCCGGGCAACGTCTGGGGACGTCTGGGCACGCCGGTCGGTCATCTGCTGCGCGACGCCGGCTTTACACCGCAGCCGGGCCAGCTGGTGATCATGGGCGGACCGCTGATGGGTTTTACGCTGCCGGTGCTGGATGTGCCCATCGTCAAGATCAGCAACTGCATCATGGCCCCCGCGGCCAGCGAAATGGCCCCGCCGGAGCCGGAACAAGCCTGTATCCGCTGCGGCCTGTGCGCGCAGGCCTGTCCCGCCGGTTTGCTTCCCCAACAGCTCTATTGGTTCAGCCGTGGCCAGGAGCACGAAAAAGCCCGCGGCCATCATCTGGCGGACTGCATCGAATGCGGCGCCTGCGCCTATGTCTGCCCCAGCAATATTCCCCTGGTGCGCTATTACCGGCAGGAAAAGGCGGAAATACGCGCCTTGGATCTGGAAGCGCAGCGCGCGCGGGCGGCCAAGGCGCGCTTTGAAGCCAAGCTGGCGCGGCGCGAGCGGGAAAAACAGGCGCGTGAAGCGCGCCACCGGCAGGCCGCTGTCAAGCTTGACGCGCGGGACGAACCGATGATAGAAGCGGCGCTAAACGCCTTGCCCGACGCCGGCCATGACGCGGCGGCGGTAGCAGAGCCGTCGGGGCCGCCTGCGGCGACCGTCATGCCGGCTTGCGCCGAAGAGGCTACGCCGGATCTGCGCAAAGCGGCGGTAGCGGCGGCCATCGCGCGCGTGAAAACGCGCAAAGCCGTGTCCGGCGCGCAGCCAATAAGTGACAACGTAGCGAAAAATGCCGCAAGCGACAGTACCGGCGCAACCGCCCGTCCGGCGCAGGCCGGCGCAGACAACAGTACGGCGACGTCGCATCCCGCGACCGCCGATGCCGCCGATGCGCGCAAAGCCGCGGTGGCGGCGGCCATCGCCAGGGTCAAGGCCCGCAAGGCCGCAGCAGAGGCAACCATAGGGTCCCACGAGGAATAAATGGCTTTCAGGATCGCAAGTTCCCCCTTTACCCACAACCGGCAAAGCACCCGGCGCATCATGCTGCAGGTCATGGCGGCCTGCCTGCCGGGTCTGCTGGCCCTGAGCTATTTTTTCGGCTACGGCACCCTGGTGCAAATCCTGCTGGCCGCGTTGGCCGCCTGCCTGGCCGAAGCCGCAATGGTGGCGTTGCGCCGCCAGCCGGTCGGTCCACGGCTTGCCGACGGCTCCGCGCTGCTGACCGCGGTGCTGCTGGGGCTGAGCCTGCCGCCGCTGGCGCCCTGGTGGATGATCGTGCTGGCTACGGCGTTTGCCATTATCATCGCCAAGCAGCTTTACGGCGGCCTGGGACAAAATCCGTTTAACCCGGCCATGGTCGGGTATGTGGTGCTGCTGATCTCGTTCCCGGTGCAAATGACCAGCTGGCTGCCGGAAGCGGGGCTGCGGCTGCATACCGCTTCGCTTGCGGACACCTTATGGCTGATCTTCGCCGGCCACACGCCGGGCGGCCTGGATGTGCAGCAGTTGCGCGCCGGGTTCGACGGCATGACCCAGGCGACGCCGCTGGATAATTTTAAAACCGGTCTGCGCGGCGGGAAGGATGCGCTGGCGCTGCTCGGGCAACCGCTCTACAGCGGCCTGATGGGCGGATTGGGGTGGCAATGGGTCAATATCGGCTTCCTGGCAGGGGGCCTTTATCTGCTCTGGCGCAAGGTGATCAACTGGCAAATTCCGGTCAGCTTCCTGGCGGTGCTGATGATTTGCGCCAGCCTGGGCTGGTGGTGCGATGCGCGCGCCAGCGCCCCGCCGCTGCTGCATCTGTTCTCCGGGGCCACCATGCTGGGCGCTTTTTTTATCGCCACCGATCCGATCACCGCATCGACGACAGATAAAGGACGGTTGATTTTCGGCGCCCTGGCGGGTCTTCTGACCTGGCTCATCCGCACCTATGGCGGTTATCCTGAGGGCGTGGCCTTTGCGGTGCTGCTGGCCAATATCTGCGTGCCGCTGATTGATTATTTTACGCAACCCCGCGTATACGGCCATCGCTAAGGAGCGCCGATGTTCAGGATGATGCGCAAACACGGTATTACCCTGGCGCTGTTCGCCGCGCTCACCACCGGCCTGACGGCCCTGGTGCATGGGCTGACCGAACCCGGCATCGCCCGCCAGGCCGTATTGCAACAACAGCAGCTATTGGATCAGGTCGTGCCGCCGGCGCTGCATGATAATGATATGCTGGCTGAATGCTATCTGGTGGTCGACGATGCCCTGGGCAACGCGCAACAGCACCGGGTCTATCTGGCGCGCAAAAACGGCAGGCCGGCGGCGGCGGCCATCGAATCCACCGCCCCGGACGGCTATTCCGGCGCCATCCAGCTCCTGGTCGGGGCCGACTTTGCCGGCAACGTGCTGGGTACTCGGGTTACCGAACACCATGAAACGCCGGGACTGGGCGATAAAATCGAGCTGCGCATTTCCGATTGGATCACCCATTTCAGCGGGAAAAAGGTCGGCGCGGCGCAGGACAGGAACTGGGCGGTAAAGAAAGACGGCGGGCAGTTCGATCAGTTCACCGGCGCCACCATTACCCCGCGCGCCGTGGTAAACGCGGTTAAACGCACCACTGACTATTTACAGAGTATGCCGGGCGACATCGACCAGTTGCCCCGCTGTGGAGAAAACGCCGATGAGTGAAGCCGGACGCCTGATGCGCCAGGGGCTGTGGACCAATAACTCCGCCCTGGTGCAATTGTTGGGATTATGCCCCCTGCTGGCGGTGTCCAATACCGTCACCAACGCGCTGGGGCTGGGGCTGGCCACCACGCTGGTGCTGGCTTGTACCAACGGCTGGATTTCCGCTTTCCGCCGCTGGGTGCCCGCCGAGATCCGGATTCCTGTTTATGTGATGATCATTGCCGCCGTGGTGTCCATCGTGCAGATGCTGATGAATGCCTACGCCTTCGGCCTATATCAGTCTCTGGGGATATTTATTCCGTTGATCGTCACCAATTGCATCGTGGTGGGACGGGCGGAAGCCTACGCCTCCCACAATCCGGTGGCCCTGTCGCTGCTTGACGGGGCGGCCATGGGCCTGGGCGCGACCTGCGCCCTGCTGGTGCTGGGCGCCATGCGCGAGGTGCTTGGCAACGGCACGCTGTTCGACGGCGCCGACCTTCTGCTGGGCAGCTGGGCCAAAGGGCTGCGGGTGCAAGTGTTCCATTTGGACAGTCCCTTTTTGCTGGCCATGCTGCCGCCGGGCGCGTTTATCGGCCTGGGATTCATGCTGGCCGCCAAATACCTGATAGACCAGCGGATGAAGGCCCGCCAGCGGCGCGCGGCGGCGGAGCGCGTGCCAAACGCCGGACAGGCGCGGGCATAATCTGATGAATAAACTCAAACGACTGGCTATCCTGAGCCGCCTGCGCGCCAACGATCCCAACCCGACCACCGAGCTGAATTATACCTCGCCGTTCGAACTGCTGATCGCGGTGCTGTTATCGGCGCAGGCCACGGACGTCAGCGTTAACAAGGCCACCGCCAAACTGTTCCCGGTGGCCAATACTCCCGAGGCCATGCTGGCGCTGGGGGTGGACGGCATCAAGTCCTATATCAAATCCATCGGCCTGTTTAACAGTAAAGCGGAAAATATCATCAAGACCTGCCGGATGCTGATTGAGCGCCACCAGGGCCAGGTGCCGCAGGATCGGGCGGCGCTGGAAGCCTTGCCCGGCGTTGGCCGCAAAACCGCCAACGTCGTGCTCAACACCGCCTTCGGCTGGCCGACTATTGCGGTGGATACGCATATTTTCCGGGTGTGCAACCGGACGCGGTTCGCTCCCGGCAAGAACGTCGAGGAGGTAGAGCAGGCTTTACTGCGGGTGGTACCGGCGGAATTTGTCGTTAACTGCCACCATTGGCTGATCCTGCACGGCCGGTACACCTGCGTCGCCCGCAAGCCGCGCTGCGGCGCCTGCCTGATAGAAGACCTGTGCGAATACAAAGACAAGGTCTATGGCGACACCGCGTAAATATCCCGCCATCGGCCCAGGCCGGTGCCCTTAACCCGGTACACGCAGGCGCCTGTCTTCAGCACGATAAACCACTGCCTTCCCGTGGCGTTTCATGATGAAACGCCATTGCCAGGCCGCGTTCACCCGGCATCGTGCTTTTTTATTTAATTGTAACGGGATATTATTCAAGCCTTGCCTATTGAGCTGAAACCCGGAAGATCCCCCCTCAGACTAATCTTATAACAATGCAGACGGGGCGCGGGCAACGGCGTCACCCCTGCTTATTTTTGCCGCTAACGCGGTGAAAACGGCAACGAGGTATTTGTGTCTACGGCAAACCACACCGCACCACCGGAAAAAATCAGCGTCAACGCATTTAAACAGCCCAAATCGTTTTATCTTATTTTCTCCATTGAGTTATGGGAGCGCTTTGGCTATTACGGCTTACAGGTCATCCTGGCCGTCTACCTGGTCAAGATGCTCGGCATGTCCGAAGGACAGTCCATCACGCTGTTCGCCTCGTTCAGCGCACTGGTGTACGGTTTTGTCGCCATCGGCGGCTGGCTGGGCGACAAGGTGCTGGGGACCAAGCGCGTGATCGTCATCGGCGCGCTGGTGCTGGCGGTGGGCTATACCATGGTCGCCTATTCCAGCCATGCCGTCGCCTGGGTGTACCTGGGCATGGCGACCATCGCGGTCGGCAGCGGGTTGTTCAAGGCGAATCCATCTTCGCTGCTCTCGACCTGCTACCGTAAAGACGATCCGCGCCTGGACGGCGCCTTCACCATGTATTATATGGCGATCAATATCGGCTCGTTTGTCTCCACCCTGGCGACGCCGTGGCTGGCGGTCCGTTTTGGCTGGGGGGTCGCGTTTTCGCTCAGCGTGGTGGGGATGTTGATCACGCTGGTGAATTTCCTCGTCTGCCGCAGCTGGGTGCGTGATTACGGCTCCAAGCCGGATTTCGCCCCGCTGCAATGGGGACGGCTGGCGGCCGTTATCGCCGGCATCGCCGCCGCCATCGCCCTGTCGAGCTGGCTGCTGCATCACCAGACCATCGCCCGCTGGGTGCTGGGCCTGATTTCCGTGGGGATCATCCTGGTGTTCGCCAGGGAGACCTTCGCCCTGCATGGCGCGGCGCGCCGGCGGATGCTGGTGGCCTTTTTAATGATGATGGAAGCAGTGGTGTTTTTTGTGCTTTACAGCCAGATGCCGACGTCGCTGAATTTTTTCGCCATCCACAATGTGGGGCACAGCCTGTTCGGCTGGTCGTTCCAGCCGGAACAGTTCCAGGCCCTGAATCCGTTCTGGATCATGCTGGCCAGCCCGCTGTTGGCGGCATTGTACAACGCCATGGGCGATCGTCTGCCGATGCCGTTTAAATTCGCCGCCGGCATGGTGCTGTGCTCGCTGGCCTTTTTTGTCCTGCCGCTGGGCGCCCGTTTTGCCAATGACGCCGGTATCGTCTCCATGAACTGGCTCATTCTCAGTTATGCCCTGCAAAGCATCGGCGAGCTGATGATTTCCGGCCTGGGCCTGGCCATGGTGGCGCAGCTGGTGCCGCAACGGCTGATGGGTTTCATCATGGGCGCCTGGTTCCTGACCACCGCCGCCGCCGCGCTTATCGCCGGCTACGTCGCCAACCTGATGGCCGTGCCCGCCGACGTGACCGACGCCCGGCTTTCGCTGGCGGTGTATGGCCACGTGTTTATGCAAATCGGTATCGTCACCGCCGTGATCGCGCTGCTGATGCTGGTATTCGCCCCACGGCTTAACCACATGTCGCGCCCGGACGACGTTCCCGCCGCCGCCCCGCCCCACGGCCCACTGACGGACGATACCCCCGCCATCGTTGGCTAATCCCTATCGTATTATCGTTATCATCATGTTCCGCCATAGGGCGAAACATGATGATATTTTTTTGTCCCATCCCTGCCAAGACGCTATCTTGCCGCCATGGTTAAACGTATCCTGTCATGATGAAATATCCTGCGATATCACACCGCGCCCATCCCGTTAAGGAGTGCCCCATGAAACTTTTTTATAAGCCCGGCGCCAGCTCGCTGACCGTGCATATCGCCCTGCGTGAGGCGGGAGTGGACTTTACGATAGAAAAAGTGGATTTGGCCAATCTCAAAACCGAACACGGCGAAGATTACCGGGCGATAAATCCCAAGGGACAGGTGCCGGCCCTGCTGCTCGATGACGGCACCGTGCTCACTGAAGTGGTGGCCATCGTCCAATATCTGGCGGATTTGGTGCCGGATCGCCATTTGATCCCGCGGGCGGGCACCTTGTCCCGCTATCAGGCGATGGAATGGCTCAATTACGTGGCCAGTGAAATGCATAAAAGCCTTGGCCCGTTGCTGCAGCCCGATATGCCAGAGGATTACAAAAGCCTGCTGCGCCAGCAGCTGGACGCCAAATTGCTTTATCTGGATCGGGAGTTGGCCGATGGCGATTACCTGCTCGGCACCCGCTTCACGGTGGCCGACGCCTATCTGTTCACCATGCTGACCTGGGCGCAGGCCCTGAAGTTTGATTTACCGGCGACGCCGGCGGTGGCGCGGTATTTTAAACGGGTGGCGGCGCGTCCCACGGTGGACGCGGCGCTGGCGGCGGAAGGGCTGAAATAGCGTTCACGGCGGCATGACGCCGCCGGTAAAGATGACTAACCCTATTTGATCTCTTTGGCGGGAAAGTGATGCTGCGGCAAGGCTATCTGATCCTGCGCCGCCACCACCTGCAGCTCATACTCATTCATCTCTTTGGTCAGTTTCATGACCTCGTACACCGCGGCGGTAACATGCTCCAGCGCCTTGACGGGCGACAGCCCCTTCAGCAGGTTGACCAGCAGCAGGCCGCTGGTTAAATCACCGACGCCCACCGGCTGGCGATCGCCAAAATCCACCAGCGGACGGCTGGTATGCCAGGCATGCTCCTTGCTCACCAGCAGCATTTCAAAATTGTTTTTATCATAGCCGGCATAGCTGAGGTATTTTACCAGCACCAGCTTCGGTCCCTGGGCGCACAGTTCGCGGGCGGTGGCGATGGCTTCATCGATATTATTGACCGCATGGCCGCTGAGCTGCTCCAGCTCAAGCAAATTGGGCGCGATGATATCGGCGTTCGGCAGGCCGCGCTTGCAATGAAATTCCGCCACCCCGGGAGCCACGATACACCCTTTTTCCGGATGGCCCATTACCGGGTCAAGGAAATACCAGGCGTCGGGATTGGCTGCTTTTACCTGGCGCACAATCTCCAGGATATGTTCGCCCTGCTCGGGCGCCCCGATATAACCGCTCAGCACCGCGTCGCAGTTTTTCAACTGGTCCACGGCGGCAATACCTTTCACGATTTCGGTTAAGTGCGCGGCGGGCATCACGCAACCGGTCCAGTGACCATACTGGGTATGATTGGAAAACTGGACGGTATTAAGCGGCCAAACATTGACCCCCATGCGGCGCATGGGAAACACCGACGCGCTATTACCCGCATGCCCGAACACCACATGGGACTGGATAGACAGAATATTCTTCATTACGTTGCCTTAAAGCCCTTGGCCTGGCGGCCGCATCGACACAAAGCAGGAGGCCGGCGGCCTCCTGTAGCAGTTATAAAAATCATTCCCAGCGGATCAGGCAGTAGTTTTTCTTGCCGCGGCGCAGCAAGGTATAACGCCCATACAAGCGATCGGCGGCGCTGAAGACATACTCCGCCGAAGATTGTTTTTCGCCATTCACCGCGATGGCATTAGAGCCGATCAGGGTTCTGGCCTGGCCCCGGGACGGCACCAGTCCCGCATCCACCAGCGCCTGCTGCAGATCCGCGCCGTCGCTCAGGGCGATGGTGGGCATGCCGTCCTGCGCCAGTTGCGCCAGATCGTTGGCCGTCAGGGCCTGCAGTGAGCCGGAAAACAGGCTGTCGGTAATCCGCACCGCCGCCGCCAGCCCGGCTTCGCCGTGCACCATCCGGGTCACCGCCTGCGCCAAGACATACTGCGCGCGCGGCGCGCCGTCGGTGTTACGGTCTTCCTCTTCCAGGGCGTTAATCTCTTCCATGGGCATAAAGGTGAAGAACTTCAGGAAGCGGTAGACATCCGCGTCGGCGGTGTTAATCCAGAACTGATAGAATTTATACGGGCTGGTCTTGGCGGGATCCAGCCATATCGCCCCGCCTTCGGTCTTGCCGAATTTGGTGCCGTCCGCTTTGGTGATAAGCGGCACGGTCAAGCCGTAAACCTGCTTCTGGTTCATGCGCCGGGTCAGGTCGATGCCGGAGGTAATATTACCCCACTGATCCGACCCGCCGATCTGCAGCTCGACGCCGTATTGCTTGTTCAGCGACGTGAAGTCATACCCCTGCAGCAGGTTGTAGGAGAATTCGGTAAAGGAGATGCCGCTGTCGTCGCGGTTAAGCCGCTGCTTGACCGCTTCCTTGTTGATCATCTGGTTAACCGAGAAATGCTTGCCGATGTCACGCAGGAAGGTCAACACATTCATGCTGCCGAACCAGTCGTAGTTGTTGGCGGCCACGGCGCTGTTTTCGCCGCAGTCAAAATCCAGAAACGGTGACACCTGGCGCTTGATTTTATCCACCCATTCCTGCACCGTTTCGGCGGTATTTAATTTACGTTCGACGGCCTTGAAACTCGGATCGCCGATAAGTCCCGTGGCACCGCCCACCAGCGCCACGGGACGGTGGCCGGCCAGTTGAAAACGCTTCAGGCACAATAGTGGCACCAGATGTCCCAAGTGCAAGCTATCGGCGGTCGGATCGAAACCGCAATACAGCGACAGCGGCCCCTGAGCCAGGCGCTCGGACAGCGCGGCCTCATCCGTGACCTGGGCAATCAGGCCCCGCTCTTGCAATTGTTGTATCAGGTTGCTGCTTGCCATCAAAAAACTCCATTATTGCTGTAAGTATCGGTGCCCAGGCACCCTAAAGTCATGTGCCGGCGGCGTCAGGGCGCCAGACGGTCTATCGCCCATCCCTCATCCCGGCGCTGGTAGATAAACCGGTCATGGAGCCGGTGCTCGCCACCCTGCCAGAATTCCATTGTATCAATATTCACCCGGTATCCCCCCCAAAAACTGGGCAACGGCACTTCACCCTGCTGAAATTTCTGCTTTAACTCGAGAAATTTGCTTTCCAACACCCCGCGCGCGGATATCCGGCTGGATTGACGGGAAACCCAGGCACCGATTTGGCTGTCTTTGGGCCGGCTGTGAAAATATTTCATCACTTCCACCAGCGACAATCGCTCGGCGCGTCCCAGCACCATGACCTGGCGTTCGAGCGCATGCCAGGGAAAATGCAGGCTGATGCGGGAGTTATGCGCCAGGTGCCCGGCCTTGCGGCTGCCGAGGTTGGTGTAAAACACCATGCCGCGGCTGTCGAAATGCTTGAGCAGCACCATGCGCTGATAGGGCTGGCCGTGTTCATCCACCGTCGCCGCGCACATCGCGGTGGGGTCGGGAAGCTGCGCCTCGCAGGCCTGTTGCAGCCAGCGCTCAAACAGAGTCAGCGGTTCAGACGTCAGATCCGCGCGCCGCAAGCCCCCGCGGGTATATTCGCGGCGCAAAGCGGCGATATCGATTTTTTGTTCAGTCATAGTGATATTCTGCGTCGGGCCAGGGCGTTATTGTGCGCCGCGTGGCTAAAAATCTCAATCATTTAGCACCGTTCAACCGGCGATAATACAGTCGTTTATGATGACTTTACCTTCGCGTTCGACAAACGCGTTCGGGCCTTTCGACCAGAACGTATAGTGCCCATCGCTATAGCGCGTCCCGGAGGCGGACATCACCTGCGGCAGGTTAAGCTGTTTGCCGTCGAGAATAAAACTGACCTGCGCCGGTTCCGTGCGTTGGCGTACCGTCAGCGGCGTGGTGCCGCATTGATAACGCAGCGTTTGCTCGCCCGGGCCGCGATTGAACTGGCTACAGGCGGTAACGGTAATCACACAGGCAAATATAATAAGCCGATTAATCATAGTTTCCCCTTGGTTTACGCCGCCGTCATGCGGCGGGATAGGTCGTCCGGGCCGCGCGTCGTGCCGCGGCTCCTGGCCACCTTAATCAACCCGGCCGCGCCGCTGAAGCGGACCTGTCTGAAAAGCGCGGCGGCGGGGACGCAAACCTTTATACCGGATAAATGGCCCCCAGCAGCGTTTCCCTGCTGGCGCCGGTAACCGACGGCAGATTGCCCGGCAAACCCGATAAAGTGCGAAAGGCCAGCCAGGCAAAGGCCAGGGCTTCCATATCATCGCCGCTCACGCCGTATTTATCGGTGGAACTGACCTCCATACCGGGCAACAGCGCGGACAGCCGGGCCATCAGCAGCGGATTGCGCGCCCCGCCGCCGCAGACCAGAAGACGTTCGCAGCCGCCCGATAGCAGCACTTGTTCCGCAATGCTCATGGCCGTTAATTCCAGCAGCGTCGCCTGCACATCCCGGGGCGGTATCGGCACGAAATGGGTGAGCTGATACGTCAGCCAGCCAAGGTTAAAATATTCCCTGCCGGTGCTTTTCGGCGCCGGCTGGGCAAAATAACCGTCCGCCAGCAACTGCTGCAGCAGCCCCTGGTGCACCTTGCCCCCCAGGGCCCAGACCGCATCCTTATCGTAAGGAACGGCCTGATGGCGCCAGGCCCAGGCATCCATCAGGATATTGCCGGGACCGGTGTCGTAGCCGCGGATCGGTTGGCCGGGCAGCAATAACGACAGATTGGCAATGCCGCCGATATTGAGCACCATGCGCCGCTCTCCGGGATGCGCCAGCAACGCGTGGTGGAAACCGGGCACCAACGGCGCGCCCTGGCCGCCGAACGCCATATCGCGGCGGCGGAAATCCCCCACGGTGGTAATGCCGGTCAGGGCGGCGATGCGATTATTGTCGCCGATTTGCATCGTGCAGGGCGCCTCGGCGTCCGGCTGATGCCAGACGGTTTGTCCATGGTTGCCGATGGCGGTGATCTCGTGCGCCGCCACGCCGGCGCTCTCTAGCATGGCCAGCACTGCCTCGCTGAAAAGTATGCCCAGGCGGGTATCCAATTGCCCCACCTGTGACAAGGTCACGGATTGTCCCTGGCATATGGCCAGAATTTGGTGTTTGAGCTCCTGTGGTATGGGATGCCCGTAACTGTATTGCTGCGCCACGGTATGCTCGTCGATGGCGGCAAGCACCACATCCACGCCGTCAAGGCTGGTTCCGGACATTACGCCTACATAGCGACCTGTTCTCATTGGCCTGCCCTTTTCCTTCGCAAAAATTTCATTTATCGATTCCGGATGTCTACGTTAAACAGGTTTGATGAATCAGGCTATGAAAAGCCGTCAAATTTTGGAAGTTGTTACAATAAAATAACCTGGCGGGCAAAAGCTTAGCGTTAAAATCATTGCTATAATTAAGAAAAGAGGTCTGTTGATTCATTGTTTATGAATTCTACAATATTATCGACTACAGTAGGCTATCGAAGTAGCGCCTGGAAACAGATACTATTGACGATTGCAACAACATTGGCATTTGTTCTGTCTCGGTTTGCCTTGACGAACGGCGTATAACAGGAGTTTTTCAATGATGAAACGTTTGCTCGTGGTCACCCTGGCTGGATTGACGCTGGCGGGCTGTGCCAGCAACAACAGTCTTTCCGGTGATGTCTATTCCGCCAATGAGGCTAAACAGGTACAAAGCGTGACGTACGGTACGCTGGTAGGTGTAAGGCCGGTACAAATCCAGGGCGGAGAGGATTCAAACGTTATCGGCGCCATCGGCGGCGCGGTCTTGGGCGGGTTCCTCGGCAATACCCTCGGCGGCGGCACCGGCCGCAACCTGGCTACGGCCGCCGGCGCGGTGGCGGGCGGCGTGGCGGGCCAGGGCGTCACCAGCGCCGCCAGCCGTTCGCAGGGCGTGGAACTTGAAGTGCGCAAAGACGACGGCAATACTATCATGGTGGTGCAAAAACAAGGAAATACGCGGTTCAGCGTAGGACAACGCGTGGCTATCGCCAGCAACGGGCGCAACGTGACGGTTTCTCCGCGTTAATTACCGCCCCGCCGCCGCATAACGCGGCGGCGCAAGCGAAAGACCTTGGCATAAAAAAACCGGCGCTATTTGCCGGTTTTTTATAGAGAACATGTCGTTGAACCACGCTATGTCAGGACTTATTATAAAGCTCGAGGATATTCTTCTCCAGCCGTGCAATCATATTACTCAGAAAATGAATCTCCTGCTCTGAAATACCCGTCAGGATTTCATCCCGGGTACTATTGATGACATGGTTCACTTCTTTGATGATGGGCTCTGCGGACTCCGTCAATTTAATACGTTTCGCCCGCCGATCGTTCGCACAGGTATGGCGAGTGATCAGCTTTTTCTCTTCAAGCTGATCAAGCGTTCGAACCAATGAGGGCTGCTCAATGCCGATAGCCTTTGCCAACTGAATTTGCGACTGCTCCGGCGGAAGCTGGCAGATATTATGCAACGTGATCCAATGCGTTTGTGTCAGTTCTAGCGGTTTTAAGCGATGGTCAATCAAAGCGCGCCAAACACGAACAAGTCGCGCCAAATCAGATCCTAATGGCGATTCCAATTCTCTCTCCTTATAATTAAGCTGATTAAGCTTGTTCCCTGGATTCCCATCCATTCTAATGGGTGGAATGGCAAATTACAAATATATATATATATGAATAAGGTTGAAGTTAAGTTGAGCTAGATGTAATACCCATGTTGTTCCTTTGAAATATGGGACAGCACCGCTGAGCGCATTACTCCTTGCCGGTCGTCAGCCTTGACGAGGGTTGCGGCCCTTCATTGCGTAAAACTTTCCGCTTAGTATAGGGTAAGCGTTGGAAACCTCATATAATCCGTCCCTGGCACTGGTTGCCCCGGCATTCTCACATCAACGCCTATAGTATGCCAAGCGGATTATTCATGACTGTATCACTATTATTGTCATTCATCGTGATTTATTGTTAATTTAAGTTAAATGAAGACATAACAAATATCATTATGTCATGTATTCGGTCTAATAATGTAATAACAATATATAAATAACAAGTTATTAGCGTGCATATTAATAATTAACTATGAGTGCCGGGGTTGTGATAATCGCCATCCCGACGTTCAAGATACTCAGTGGAATAAGGTTGCACGCCTGCGGGGTGTTAAAAAAGCGAGGGCTGTTCCGGACCTGCGGGTTCAGCGGGCGTGCTCTTGCCGGCCCGCAGCTGGCGCAGGTAGCGTTGATGACATAGCCGCAGCACTTCGCGCTTTTGGCCGTCGTTCATCGTGATCCAGTCGAAACGTTCCTGGCGGGAGCGCAGGCAGCCACGACAAAAGCCACGGTCATCGGATTGGCAGACGCCGCGGCAAGGACTGGTTATGATGAAAAACTCAAGCTGTTCCGGCACGTGCCCTCCTGTTTAACTTTTATTGAAGACGTTATTTCACCGGCTGGCAAGCTTATGACGGCAAAAATCGCTTGCCAGGGGGAAATCGCGCGGTTCTCCGGCCGCCAGGGCAAGCAAGGCAGGACTACTTTTCCTCCACCGCGCCGAAGGTCTGGGATATACTGTTAAACCACGATCTCACCAAAGGCGATGGATAAAACGTCGTCATTGTCTATAGAGGATATCATGCGCCTGCTTCATACCATGCTCCGCGTTACCGATTTACAGCAATCCATTGATTTTTATACCCAGATCCTGGGCATGCGCCTGCTGCGCACCAGCGAAAATACGGAGTACAAATACACCCTGGCCTTTGTCGGCTACACAGAGGAGACGGAAGGCGCGGTGATTGAATTGACCTATAACTGGGGCGTCGATAGCTACGAGCTGGGCACCGCCTATGGCCATATCGCGCTCGGGGTTGACGATGTGGCCGCTACCTGCGACCGCATTCGCCAGGCCGGCGGCAAGGTGACCCGCGAAGCGGGACCGGTCAAGGGCGGCACGACGGTTATCGCTTTTATCGAAGATCCCGATGGTTATAAAATCGAGTTGATTGAACAAAAACATGCCGGCAAGGGCCTTGGCAGATAAAGTACCAGCCCGCCCCCGCCAAATCCGCTCTCCTGGGGAGCAGGGAGCGGATTCGCCATGCATCCGGCGCTAAAATTTGCCATAATGCGGGCTGTTTTCCTTAAAAATTAAGAACAGGCATGGCTGAACTTGATGATGTAAATACCCTTCGCGGCCGTTTTCGCGGCTTTTATCCAGTGGTAATCGATATTGAATCCGCGGGCTTTAACGCCGCAACCGACGCCTTGCTCGAAATCGCCGCCGTCACCCTCAACATGGACGATGAAGGCTGGCTGGTCACCGACCAATGCCTGCATTTCCATGTCGAGCCTTTTCCCGGCGCGCAACTGCAGCCGGAAGCCCTGGCCTTTAACGGTATCGACCCGACCAACCCGCTGCGCGGCGCGGTGAGCGAGTACGAGGCGCTGCATGAAATTTTCAAAATGGTGCGCAAAGGCATTAAGGATCGGGGCTGCAACCGCGCGATTATCGTCGCGCACAATGCCGGGTTCGACCACGGATTTCTTATGGCGGCGGCCGGACGGGCGGCATTAAAGCGTAATCCTTTCCATCCGTTTGCCACCTTCGACACCGCTGCTCTCAGCGGGCTGGTGCTGGGCCAGACGGTGTTGGCCAAAGCCTGCGCGGCCGGAGGCATCGAATTTGACGCCGGCCAGGCGCATTCCGCGCTCTATGACACCGAACGCACCGCTGAATTATTTTGTGAGCTGGTTAATCGCTGGAAACGTCTCGGCGGCTGGCCTGTTCCCCCCGTCGGCGAGCCTGCCGCCGGCGAGCACGCCTAGCCGATGCTTGCGTCCGGCGGTTAAAAACTCCCGCCGCAAGGGGCGGGGGTTATCCGCAGGCGTCCCGGGGAACTCAGGAAGGGGTCTGGTTTTCCTGGGAGTTGTATTTTACCGCGGTCTCTTTGATCAACGGTTGCAACTCGCCGTGCTGATACATTTCGATAATGATATCGCAGCCGCCGACCAGTTCGCCATCCACCCACAGCTGTGGGAAGGTCGGCCAGTTGGCGAATTTCGGCAACTCGGCGCGAATATCGGGATTTTGCAGGACATCCACATACGCGAAACGCTCACCACAGGCGGAAAGCGCCTGTACTGCCTGTGCGGAAAAACCACAGCCGGGCAATTTTGGCGAGCCTTTCATATAAAGAAGAATCGGGTTCTCAGCTATCTGCTGCTGAATTTTTTCAATCGTCGTCATTGTCTCGCTTCCTCAAGCCAGCATCTGGCCTTATCTGCACTGTGCGGGATTACACGCAGTCTCTTCATTTTAGCCACTACCGGCTAAACAAATAAACGTTTTTTTGCCGGCCCGCGCGGTAAAGGCGCGTCAATTCACTCCCGGCCCGCCCACGTAGGACAGGCAATACTATCACTGTAGCGGCTTTTACCCCCTGCCGCCGAACAAAACGGGCTGAAACATTCGGTGCACACCCTCAAAATATGTTGAATAAAGCGCCGCTGAACGCTGTTAAATGCAGCAAAATCGAACTTATTCACGTTTATACACAATAAGTAGTGAATTGATGATGCAATGACGAGGTAAATAGCTTAAATTCCTGTGAGGTGTTGATAACCCCCTATTTTGGGCCACATAAGGATAGCGTTTATCATGCGTTTATGCTTTACGCTTTTTGTGTTGCTTTTTACCCAGTTGTTTTTGAACCTGGCACATGCCGCGCCGAGCGCCGGCGTCAATGCCGATCAGCGCAAATCCCAGGCAGCGGCGGCAAAAACCGGTGACCGGCGCAAACGCAAACCGGTAAAAATAGCCAAGAAAAGCAAACCTGTCGCCAGCGCGCCCGCCGTCAGTGAAAAAGCCAGCATTAAAAAATCGCCGGAACCGGCGCATGAAAAAGCCGGCGTGAAACGGCCTTTGGAACCCGCGGTGGTGAAAACCGGCGCGAAGAAAAGCAAAACCTCCCCTCTTGCCAAGGCATCAAAAACCACGGCGACGAAAAAAATAGCCTCCTTCACTCCGCCGAAAAAAGGCTATAAAAAAGGTTACGGCCGGCACCGGATGATAAAAGATCAGGCGGCGGTAGAACTGCTGGCCAACGATCAGCCGATAAAGATGAGCGAGAGCCATAAGAAACGCTACCAGACCGCCAAGCTTACCGCCATGAATAAACTCCTCTCCCAAATGGGCAAGCCTTACCGTTGGGGCGGCATGTCGCCTAATACCGGCTTTGACTGCAGCGGCCTGATTTATTATGCCTACAAGGATGTGGTACGCATCCATATGCCGCGCACCGCCAACGAAATGTACCACCTGCGCGACGCAGCGCCGGTTAAGAAAGACGAGCTGGAAAGCGGCGACCTGGTCTTTTTCCATATTTCCAATCGCGGCGCGGCGGATCACGTCGGCGTCTATCTTGGCAATGGTCGCTTTATCCAGTCGCCCCGCACCGGCAGCGATATCCGTATCAGCTATCTGAGTGAGGATTATTGGCAGGATCATTACGTGGGCGCCCGCCGGGTGGTCACGCCGAAAAATATCCGCTGAAGGCGCGCCGGAAAAAAAAGAGGAGCCAAGGCTCCTCTTTTTTATATCTGAACCGAGAGGGTGTCAGTTCATGACGGCGGTAAAGCTGAAGACAATAATCACCAGCAGCGAGAACACCGTGGTCAGTAACGACATTTTTAAATCGCTGTCCATTCTATCTCCTTAACGTAAACCAGGGCGCCGGCCTTATCCACCGGCCCGCAGAGCAGTTATCGTCAGTTTGCCATAACAGCGATGAAAAAGCTTGCTCCCAACCTGTAGCCGCCACATTTAACACTTTCACTTTGGCGCGGGATGAACGAAAATTAACGGTTAATTCCACAGCGTCGGAAAGTGCTTGCGCCTTCGACAGACATTATTCCAGCCAGGGCGTACGGGAGTATCAAAGGCATGGCAACCATTAAAGATGTGGCAAAACGCGCTAATGTATCGACAACCACCGTTTCGCATGTGATCAATAAAACCCGTTTTGTTGCGCAAGACACTCAAATTGCCGTGCTGGACGCCATTAAACAACTGCATTATTCACCCAGCGCCGTGGCGCGCAGCCTGAAGGTCAATCGCACCAAGTCCATCGGCCTGCTCGCCAGCACCAGCGAGGCGCCCTATTTCGCCGAAATTATCGAGGCGATTGAGCACCATTGCTTTGCTCGCGGTTATACCCTGATATTGTGCAATTCGCACAATGATCTCGAAAAACAGCGCGCCTATCTGGCGATGCTGGCGCAAAAGCGCGTCGACGGCCTGCTGGTGATGTGCGCCGAGTATCCCGAAACGCTGCTGGATATGCTTGAGGAATATCAGCATATCCCCATGGTGGTCATGGATTGGGGTGAGGCCCGCCGTGATTTTACCGACACCATTATCGATAACGCCTTTGCCGGCGGTTATATGGCGACGCAATATTTGCTTAAACGCGGCCATCGCGCCATCGGCGCCATTCCCGGACAGCTGGCGCGCAACACCGGCGGCGGCCGCCACCGCGGCTATCTGCATGCCATGGCGGAGGCCGGCATCCCGTTAAACGACCGCTGGATTGTGCAAGGCAATTTCGAGCCTGAATCCGGCTACCTGGCGATGAAACAAATCCTGGCGCAAACGCCGCGTCCCACCGCGGTCTTCTGCGGCGGCGACATTATGGCCATGGGCGCACTGTGCGCCATTAATGAAATGGGCCTGAGCGTACCTGAGGATATTTCTATCATCGGCTACGACAACGTGCGCAATTCGTGCTTTTTCAGCCCGGCGCTGACCACCATCCATCAGCCTAAAGAGGATTTGGGCGAGGCGGCGCTTACCATGCTGCTCGATAGGATTACCAGCAAACGCGAGAACGCCAAAACCATCGAAGTCCATCCGTCGCTGATTGAACGCCGTTCGGTCGCAGACGGTCCCTTCCCCGCTTAAGGCCACGCGCCAGGCCCGGGCAACCGGCTGGCGCCTCCAGGGTCTGTTGCTATGTAAAGCGCCGTCCGCCTCGGACACAAGATTTTTCATATAATGATCTCTGTGCAAAGAGTTATTGTTTCAGCGAGAAATCATTAAGTTATAATGGGAAATACATTAGCGCGTTAGCTATTGTCTAAATTAAAATGCAGGCTTATACTCAATATCGTTAACAATTATAACGAGTTGTCTAATAAATTTGTATAAAAGTATGTCGTGTTTTCCAACATGACATCACCCTTTTATAAAGCGCCCGGCTAAGTCGCAGTCTAAGGTTTACTTTATATTCCTCTGTTGATGGTGATACTTCAGACACCACGGATAACCGTGGATTCTTATAAAGCCCGCAGGCATGGTGAGTGCTTTTCCTGACGGGGCACTGCAGAAGAAAGGTGATGGAGAAGCTATGAGTTCCTCGTGCGTTGAAGACCTGAGCTTTCATGATAATGATTGGTACCGTATCGTCCATGAATTGCTCTCTGAAGCCGGTATTGAACTCAATGGTTCAAGACCATTTGATATCCGAATCAAGAATCCGGGATTTTTTAAGCGCGTATTGCAGGATGGATCTTTGGGATTGGGCGAGAGTTACATGGATGGCTGGTGGGAGTGTGAGCGGCTGGACATTTTTTTCCAGCGTGTTCTCAGGGCGGGTCTGGAGAATAAACTTCCGCATCATTTAAAAGATACCTTACGCATTGCCGCCGCCCGGCTGATGAACCTCCAGTCGCGCAAGCGGGCCTGGATCGTGGGCAAAGAACATTACGATTTGGGTAACGATCTGTTTGAAAAGATGCTCGATCCCTATATGCAATATTCCTGCGGCTACTGGAAACAGGCGACCACCCTCGAGGAAGCCCAGCAGGATAAGCTGAAGATGATTTGCGAAAAACTGCAGCTGCGACCCGGCCTGACGCTGCTGGACGTGGGCTGCGGCTGGGGCGGGCTTGCCGCCTACGCGGCCAGGAATTATGGCGTATCGGTACAGGGCGTCACTATCTCTGCCGAGCAGCAAAAGCTGGCGCAAACGCGCTGCGAGGGACTGGATGTCACCATTTTGCTGCAGGACTATCGCGATCTGGATATGCAATTTGACCGTATTGTTTCAGTCGGCATGTTCGAACACGTAGGCCCCAAGAATTACGCCACCTATTTCGACGTTATCGATCGCAACCTGAAACGCGACGGTCTGTTCCTGCTGCATACCATCGGCTCGAATATCACCGATATGAATGTCGACCCGTGGATTAATAAGTATATTTTCCCCAACGGCTGCCTGCCGTCGGTACAGCAAATTGCCCATGCCAGCGAAAAGCATTTTGTTATGGAAGACTGGCATAACTTCGGCTCTGATTACGACAAAACGCTCATGGCCTGGTATGAACGTTTTGTCGCCGCCTGGCCGGCGCTGTCCAACAAATACTCCGACCGTTTTTACCGTATGTTCAGTTATTACCTGAATGCCTGCGCGGGGGCATTCCGCGCGCGCAATATCCATTTATGGCAGGTATTATTCAGCCCGGAAGGCGTGGATGGCGGTATTCGCGTACCCCGTTAATACCATGGCACGCCAGGCCCTTTAACACCGCACTCAAGACAGGCGTGGTAAAGGGAGAGCGCGCCGATGGGGGCGATGCGGCCATCTCCTGGCCGCCAGAGCGCCCCATGGCACGCTAGGCCCGCCAACACCGCACTCAAGGCAGGCGTGTTAAAGGGTATTTAACGTCGCGGCAATCGCCGCTTCCCGCTGCGCCAGCACACGCTCCACCGTATCCACCACCGCCTGGGTCTGGGGATCGATTTCAATATTGATCCGCTGCCCCAGCCTTTTTTTACCCAACGTGGTGCGCATCAGGGTTTCCGGTATTAAATGCACGCAAAATTTATCGGCCGCCACCTCGCCGATAGTCAGGCTGATGCCGTCGATGCCGATATATCCTTTATACAGGACATATTTCATCAGCGCTTTGTCCGGCATTCTGAACCAAATCTGCCGATTATTTTCCGACGTCACGATTTTCACAATCTCGGCAGTGCACATGATATGCCCGGACATCACATGTCCGCCGATCTCGGCGTTAAAGGTGGCGGCGCGTTCTACGTTCACCTCATCCCCCACCTGCAGATCGCCCAGATTGGTCACCCGCAGCGTCTCTTTCATCAAATCAAACGCCACCACGTCGCCGTTAATGCCGCTCACCGTCAGGCAACAGCCGTTGTGCGCCACGGAGGCGCCCTCCTCCAGACCGGACAACATCGCCGCCGGCAGGGAAACGAAATGCGTGCGAAAATTCGCTTTTTCTTCAATTGCCACAATGGGCGCGGTGCCCTGAACAATACCCGTAAACATAACCTTGGCCTCTGTAAACCACCGCTGGAATCAGTCAGGCTAGTGTGCACGATTTCCCCAGGAAATCCAAATCCGCCGCCGCACGGATTTGTGTCGTCCCGCACTGGTATAACCGGACAAATGCTTTACACTATGCCGCAGATTTTTAACCTTTATGTTAACTTTCGCCTGCTTATTCCATACACATAAAACCATAGGTGCCTACGTGCAGAAGTACTTCCTGGAAGCGCGTACATTAATGTCCTTGGCCATACCGGTTATTTTCGCGCAAATAGCCCAAACGTCGATGGGCGTGGTCGATACCATCATGTCCGGCTCCGTCAGCGCGACGGATATGGCGGCGGTTGCCGTCGGCACGTCCATCTGGCTGCCCACCATCCTGTTCGGCCACGGTCTGATCCTGGCCCTCACGCCGGTTATCGCGCAGTTGAACGGGTCCGGGCGGCGCGAACGTATCGCCCATCAGGTACGCCAGGGATTCTGGCTGGCGGCGGCCGCGGCGATTTTGGTTATGGCGGTGCTGTATAACTGCCGCCTGGTCATCGAGAGAATGCGCCATGTCGATCCCGTGCTGGCGCAAAAAGCTGTCGCCTACCTGCATTACCTGCTGTGGGGCGCGCCCGGCTATTTGTTTTTCCAGGTGCTGCGTTGCCAATGCGACGGTCTGTCCAAAACCAAGCCCGGTATGGCGATAGGTTTTCTCGGCCTGCTTGCCAACGTGCCTATCAATTACATTTTCATCTACGGCAAATTCGGCATCCCGGCCATGGGCGGCGTGGGGTGCGGCATCGCCACCGCATCCGTCTACTGGCTCATGTATGTGGTGATGTGGCTTTATATGCGCCGGGCCGGCAGCTTTCAGGATTTGCATCTGCCGGGCGGGTTTTCCCGGCCCGACTGGACGGCGCTGCGCCGGCTGGCCGGCCTGGGTTTACCCGTCGCCCTGTCGCTGTTCTTTGAAGTTACCCTGTTCGCCGTGGTTGCGCTGTTGGTGACGCCGCTTGGCATCGTCGCGGTGGCGGGACATCAAATAGCCTTGAACTTCAGCTCCCTGATGTTCGTGCTGCCGCTGTCGATGGGCGTCGCTGCCACGATCCGCGTCGGATTCCGCCTGGGGCAAAATGATGTGGAACAAGCGCGGGTCGCCGCCTGGACCAGCCTGGGCATGGGCGTTATGCTGGCCTGCGTGACCGCGGTATGCACTTTCCTGTACCGGGTGGAAATCGCCCGGCTGTATAACGATACGCCGGCGGTGGTGGCGATGGCCTCCCATCTGATGGCGCTGGCGGCCATCTACCAGATCTCCGATTCGATCCAGGTGATTGGCAACGGCGTACTGCGCGGATACAAAGACACCCGTTCGATTTTTTTCATTACGTTTACCGCCTACTGGTTGCTGGGCCTGCCGTGCGGATATGTGCTGGCGCTGACGGATTATGTCGTGCCGGCCATGGGGCCGAGCGGTTTCTGGACAGGCTTTATCATCGGCCTGACGTCGGCGGCACTGCTGATGACGCTGCGTATGCTTTGGCTGCAGCGCCAGCCCTCACGGCTGATTCTCAATCGGGCGGCGCGCTGACGGCGCCCTGGCGGTTAAAAAACCGGCACGCTGTGTATTAGATGGGCAGTTGTCGGTCGCGGGCGGTAAAAAACGCTTTTTCCTCTTGCATGCGGTGATATTGCCCGTTAATATTCGTCCCGCTGTCAGGCAGATGGCGATGTGTAAAATGCGTTCTTAGCTCAGCTGGTTAGAGCACCACCTTGACATGGTGGGGGTCGATGGTTCGAGTCCATTAGAACGCACCACTTCTTGTGCGTCCGTAGCTCAGCTGGTTAGAGCACCACCTTGACATGGTGGGGGTCGGTGGTTCGAGTCCACTCGGACGCACCATATTATTTTCCTCCCTGGTCTGTACCCCGCTGGTGAACGCAGTTACCTGCATTTTCTTCTTTTTTTCTCTCCGTTACGTCAACCTAAAAGCGGCCGGCAAAACAAACATCCGGGATCCCGTGGTGTTAATCCCACATGGCGTTATTGTTATCTGTTGCTGGTATTTACGTCCATTGTTGCGCACCGGTTACCGATTTTATTGTGCATCTGCGCAACACTTGATACTAAAAATTTGCATATTTACCACAAATGCACTCTTTTTCACGGCTTACGCATTATTTGTGCTGTTTTTATCTTGTTTCCGCCGGCCCAATAACTATAATACAAAACGTTATTTCAATTGAATGGCTTAAGCCCCGTTGATTTGCCAAATACTAATTAAAACAGACTTATCCACTACCGCTTGCCGGCACGTTCGGCCAGATAATTTAGCTATATTTTCATCATTTTCTCACTTTTGTCTCCTATCCTTGAACATGGGGAACAGGCTCGCAAGGCTGCACAATTTTTCGTCGTCGATATTCACCGGCGATATATCAGATTTATCATCCAACACAACTTGCAGATATCATTGTTATGAAAAAGACAAAAATCGTTTGTACCATCGGTCCAAAAACTGAATCGAAAGAAATGCTGTCAAAGCTGCTGAACGCGGGCATGAACGTCATGCGCCTTAATTTCTCCCACGGCGACTTTGAAGAACACGGCAACCGCATTACCAACCTGCGCGCCATCCTGCAGGAAACCGGCAAGAAAGCCGCCATCCTGCTCGATACTAAAGGGCCGGAAATCCGTACCATGAAACTGGAAAACGGCAACGATGTTTCCCTTACCGCCGGCCAGACCTTTACGTTCACCACCGACCAGACGGTAGTCGGCACCAAAGAACGCGTCGCGGTCACCTACCCGGGCTTTGCCAAGGACCTGTCGGTCGGCAATACCGTGCTGGTGGATGACGGCCTGCTGGGCATGGAAGTTATCGACGTTACCGATACCACCGTGGTCTGCAAGGTGTTAAACAACGGCGACCTGGGCGAAAACAAAGGCGTTAACCTGCCGGGCGTTTCCATCGCCCTGCCGGCGCTGGCGGAAAAAGACAAAGGCGATTTAATCTTCGGCTGCGAACAGGGCGTGGACTTCATCGCCGCCTCGTTCATCCGTAAACGCTCCGATGTCCTGGAAATTCGTGAACACCTGAAACAGCATGGCGGCGAACATATCCAGATCATTTCCAAGATTGAAAATCAGGAAGGCCTGAACAATTTTGACGAGATTCTGGAAGCCTCCGACGGCATCATGGTTGCCCGTGGCGACCTGGGTGTGGAAATACCGGTGGAAGAAGTGATCTTTGCCCAGAAGATGATGATCGAAAAATGTAACCGCGCACGTAAAGTGGTCATTACCGCCACCCAAATGCTCGATTCCATGATCAAGAATCCCCGCCCGACCCGCGCTGAAGCCGGCGACGTGGCCAACGCCATCATCGACGGCACCGATGCCGTAATGCTGTCCGGTGAAAGCGCCAAGGGGAAATATCCGTTGGAAGCCGTGACCATCATGGCCACCATCTGCGATCGTACCGACCGCGTCATGCCCAGCCGCATCGACAGCATTAACGACAGCCGCAAACTGCGTATCACCGAAGCCGTATGTCGCGGCGCGGTGGAAACAGCCGAAAAGCTGGAAGCCCCGCTGATTGTCGTGGCGACCGAAGGCGGCAAATCCGCCAAAGCGGTGCGTAAATACTTCCCTAAGGCGGAAATCCTGGCGCTGACCACCAATGCCATTACCGCGCGCCAGCTGCTGCTGTCCAAAGGCGTAACCTGCCAATTGGTGGATGAAATCGCCTCTACCGATGATTTCTACCGCATCGGCAAAGCCATGGCCATCGAAACCGGCTTGGCTAAAAAAGGCGAGATCATCGTCATGGTGTCCGGTGCCCTGGTACCGAGCGGCACGACCAATACTGCGTCCGTTCATCTGCTGTAAATCCGGGTTTACCCACCTGCGCCTCCGGCTTGCCGGAGGCTTTTTTTTGCCCGCAGAGAATGCCGCGCCCGGTAATTCTGTTGTACCGCTCCGACGGCGTGCAATAATTCTATCGCAATAGCACAAAAAGGGCCTGGTTTTTACCCCGACTTAATCGGAGTTTTCTTATGGAAGGTGATGGTTTATCCTTTTTTTTTAACCTCCCTGTAAAACAAGGTGTTTCTTTGAGCATTCAATCGAATTTAATCGCTTTATTGCTAAAAATTGTTCTCCTTAGAAAATACTTTGTGTAATACTTGTAATGCTACATGGAGATTAACTCAATCTAGAGGGTATTAATAATGAATCGTACTAAACTGGTACTGGGCGCGACACTTCTTGTTTTATCTATGGGTATGACTGCCTGTTCAAGCAACGCTAAAATCGATCAGCTGTCCTCTGACGTTCAAACCCTGAACGCGAAAGTTGACCAGCTCAGCAACGATGTTACCGCTATTCGTTCTGACGTTCAGGCCGCTAAAGACGACGCTGCCCGTGCTAACCAACGTTTAGATAACCAAGCTCACTCTTATCGTAAATAAGAGTCATAGACTTGTTTAGAAAATGGCGCACTCACGTGCGCCATTTTTTTTGCCTGAGAAACTGTACGCACAGCCCCCGTATCTTCCCCTCGCCGCCTTCCGCCAGCCATGCCACCCGTTTCTTGGCGCCCGGCGCTACCTTTCCGGTTCTGCGTCATCCTGGGGATTCACTTGGCGCGGCGCACAGGCCGGTTTTCACCGCACTCCAGGTGTACGGCGTCGGTCCCCCGCCCATACCCGCTGAAATCATCTCTGTGCCGCCGGCGACGGGCCGTTAATGCCGCCGGTGGACTCGGATGCCTTATTGTGTCGACAGCGCGCTGTCGCCCGCACCAGGGCCATTTTGAGTGATGCTGGCGACAGGCGCGGCCTTAACCGGTGCTTTAGCGCTTTGCACCGCCGGCGCGTCGGATGGCAGGCTGGTTTGCGCCTCACCGCTGGAAATCAGCACCGGCATGCCGGAACGGCGCGCGATGGCCTCGTCGGCCACGGCGCGGTCGGTAGCGCCATCGGCGAGGAATTTCTTCACCTTGGCGCTGTAGGCGATGCGCATCGTCTGCGGATCGTCGCGATCGTTGCGCGACAGCGGCTGATGGACCTCAATATACCGTTTGCCATCCGGTTCCTGGGCCACCTTGATCGCATCGTTGACCACCTGTACCCGGGTTCCCACCGGCACTGTGTCGAATAAGGCCTGGATATCATCGGGCCGCAGCCGCATGCACCCCGAGCTGACGCGCATGCCGATACCAAAATTGGCATTGGTGCCATGGATGAGATAGACCCCTTTGCCGGCCGCCAGGCGCAGGGCGAACAGCCCCATGGGATTGTCCGGCCCCGCCGGCACGACGGCCGGCAGGGTGATGCCCTGCTCTTCCAGGTAATGCTTGCGGATATTGGGCGTCGGCGTCCAGGTAGGATTGGCGATTTTCTGGGTAATGGTGGTGGTCATCACCGGCGTGGTGCGTCCCAACTGGCCGATGCCAATCGGATAAACGATCACCTTGTTTTCGTCTTTTGGATAATAATAAAGCCGCAGCTCGGCCAGGTTGATGACAATGCCTTTGCGCGGGGTGTCCGGCAGCAGCATTTGCGTCGGTATGGTCAGGACCGACCCGGCCTGGGGCAGATAAGGGTCCGTGCCCGGATTGGCCTCCAGCATGGCAAGCAGGCCGATTTTGTGCGCCGCGGCGATGGCTTCCAGCGAACCGCCGTCATTGGCGACGGTGGCGGTAATATTTTCCCCGATTAAACGGCTGTTTTCCGCCGGCAGGGCATATTCGGTGGCGCCGGCGGAGGAGCTCCCCAGCAGAAGTCCCCCGGCGAGGCTGGTAACGAAAGCGAAGCATTTAAGGGTCCGCGCATAGTTCATATTGATTTCCCGCATTGTTTTTATCGTAAGCCGAAGACCCTGTTCCGTTGTCGCGGCGGCGACAGTCCGGGGTCCGGCTCCACGTTTAACAGCCAAACCTCGCGCTCGCTATCAGATAACGCTGATAATGTGAGTTTAGCAAAGGAACAAAATGATGGCGGGTTAAGCGCAGCGGCAAGCACACCTTGCGCCCGGGTGTTATCTGGGCGGCAGGCAATGCGGTGTTGCGGGCGGGGATGGGCGTGATCGCGAAGAAGGCGCCCCCTCAGGCGCGCGATTCTGGCTCACAAGAAGACGGCGGCAATGGGTATTACAGGTTAGCAGCCTTGGCCCTGATGCTGCGCACCATGGCTTCCAGGCCCTGCGAGCGGGACGGCGTCAAATGCTGGCCGAGCGCCAGTTCGTTAAAAAATGGCCGCACGTCCAGCGCCACGACCTGCTGCGGCGTCAATCCCTGGTAAAGAATAAACACCGTGGCGATCAGGCCTTTGACAATGGCCGCGTCGCTGTCGCCCAGCAGCCGGACATTGCCCCGGTCGTCGGTGGCGATAACAATCCATACCTGGCTCTGGCAGCCGGCGATAAGGTTTGCGGCGCTGCGCGCGCCCTCGGGGAGCGGCGGCAACTGAGCGCCCAGCTCGATGATATACATGTACTTCTCTTCCCAGTTGCCGCAGCGGGAAAAGTTACGCAGCAGTTTCTCTTTGTCCGGCAAATTTGCCATCAACGGTTCTCCCTGGCTATCAGTATTAACCCAGCAATTGACGCACGCGGATCAAACCGGCCACCAGCCTGTCGATATCTTCCCGGGTGGTATAGAGCGCCAGCGAGGCGCGGCACATGCTAGGCACCTGATAATACGCCATCAGCGGCATTGCGCAATGGTGCCCGGTACGGATGGCGATCCCATACTGATCGAGGAAACTGCCCACGTCGTAGGCATGATGCTTGCCCAGATTAAAGGCGATCACCCCGGCCCGGTCGGCGGGACCGTACAGGATCAGATCCGGCACCTGCGTCAGCGCCTCAAGCGCGTAGCGCATCAGTTCCCGCTCGTAGACGTGGATATTCTCGATGCCCAGGCTCTCCACATAGCTCAGCGCCGCGCCCAGCCCCATCATCCCGCCGGTATTGGGGGAGCCCGCCTCAAAGCGCCACGGCGCTTCCAGAAAGGTGGTGCCTTCGCTCAGGCTGACGGTGCGAATCATCGAACCGCCCCCTTCCCATGGCGGCATCAGGTCCAGCAGCTGTTTTTTGCCATACAGTATGCCGATGCCGGTGGGACCGTAGATCTTATGGCCGGAAAAGACGTAGAAATCGCAGCCCAGCGCCTGCACATCCACTTTCTGGTGCATAATGCCCTGGGCGCCGTCCACCAGCACCACCAGATCGGCGGCGGCGGCCCGCGCCCGGGCGATCAGGCGCTCAAGCGGGTTCACCGTGCCCAACACGTTGGAAACCTGGGTGATCGCCAGCAGCCGGGTACGGTCGTCCACCAGCGCATCCAGGCGCGATTCGTCCAGCGTGCCGTCGGGCAGCAGCGGCAATACCCGGATTTCCACCTGTTTTTCCCCGGCGATAATCTGCCAGGGAACGATATTGGAATGATGCTCCATCTCGGTGATGACGAGGTTGTCGCCGGGCTTGAAAAAATGGCGTCCGTAGCTGTTGGCCACCAGGTTGATGCCTTCGGTGGTGCCTTTGACAAAAATGATTTCATCCGTCGAGGCCGCATTGATAAAACGCGCGGCCTGGGCGCGGACATCTTCCATCCGGCCGGTGGCTTCGGCGCTCAGGGTGTGGATGCCGCGATGCACGGCGGCGTATCCCTGGCGGTAATAGTCACTTTCGGCATCGATGACGACACTGGGTTTCTGGGCGCTGGCGGCGCTGTCGAGATAGGTTAGCGGTTGTCCGTTAACCTGCCGCGCCAAAATCGGGAAATCCGACCGTACACGTTCAATGGGATACGACATTTATTCCCCCCTGCAATGAATCGGCAATACGCGTCAAGACCGTTTCCCGCACCGTCTGGTTATCAATCGCCTCGGTAATGGCGGCGGCGAAGGCATGGATAATCATTTTTTCAGCATCCTCCCGTTTAATGCCCCGGGATCGCAGGTAGAACATCTGCTCTTCGTCGATGCGCCCCACGGTGGCGCCGTGGCTGCATTTCACGTCGTCGGCATAAATTTCCAGCTGCGGTTTGGTATCCACCTCGGCGAGGCGATCCATCAGCAGATTGTTATTGGTCATCTGCCCGTCGGTCTTGATGGCGTGTTTGGCCACTTTGATCAGGCCGTTAAAGACCCCTTTGCCACGCTCGCGCGCGATGATCTTATGGAGCTGGCGGCTCAGGCAATAGCCTTTATTATGTTCAAGATAGGTACGGGTATCCGCCACGTCGTTGCCCGACGGCAACAGCAGGCTGTTGATAGCCAGATCGGCGCCTTCGCCGTCGAGGCGGGCGCTGGTCTGGTGGCGGGCCAACCCCGCCCCCAGCAGGAAGCTGCTGCTGCGCACCACCGCGTCGCGGCCGATATGGATATCGTTATGGGCGAAGTGGTAGCTCACACGGTTTTCAAACGCCAGCTTGATATGCGCCAACCGGGCATTATCGCCTACCGCCAGCGTCAACCGCGACCCGGTGAAATGGGCCAGGGTTTCGTCGACGCTTGCGAAATGCTCGATAATCTGTCCCTGCGCGCCGCCGCCCACATCGATATGGTGGCGATAGTGCAGCGTATTCAATTCTTCCGGGTTCGCCCCGCCACTGCTCAGGTGCAGCAGATACAGCGGTTTTTCGGCCGTTTTACCCGCCGGAAGGCGAATGCGCGTGGTTTCGCAACTCAGGCTCTCGGTCAGGTGCAGGAAGATTTCCGGCTGGATGGGCGCCGGCAACGGCAGGCGTTCGGCGCCCTGCTCGACTGTCACCTGCCAGAAGCCGGTGTCGCTATCGCTCAGATGCGGCGCAAAACGGCCGTTGACGAACACCAGGCGCACGGCATCCAGATCCAGACTCAGCCGGTCGCGCTCATCCAGGCTAAGGCGTTTGCCCGCCGCAAAGGCGAATCGGTGCGCTAACAGGCCGTCCAGCGGCGTGTATTTCCAGTGTTCGTGTTTACGCGTCGGCAGGCCGAGGCGCTCGACGCTTTGCCAGTGTTCATAAGCCTGGGCGGAGCGGCTCAGGCTCTGCCCTTCGAACAGATGGTGCCATTGTTGCAACGCTTGGGCATTATTGTTGTTCGGTAAGCCAGCCATAGCCTTGCTCCTCAAGCTGTTTCACCAGGGAAAAATCGCCGGATTTTACGATGCGGCCCTGGTAAAGCACGTGCACGTGATCCGGTTTTATATAATCCAGAATACGTTGGTAATGGGTGACGATAATAAAAGAGCGCTGTTCATTGCGCAGCGTATTGACGCCGTGCGCCACCACTTTCAGCGCATCGATATCCAGCCCGGAATCGGTCTCGTCCAGGATACACAGGTCCGGCTCCAGCGCCGCCATTTGCAGAATATCGTTACGTTTTTTTTCACCGCCGGAAAAGCCGACGTTTACCGATCGGGTCAGCAGATCGGGGGGCATTTTCAACAAGGCGATTTTTTCTTCGATAAAATCGGCAAAATCAAAGCGGTCCAGGGGTTCTTGCTGCCGGTATTTACGCACCGCGTTCACCGCGGTCTGCAAAAAGAACTGATTGCTGACGCCGGGAATCTCCACCGGATACTGGAAGGCCATGAAAATACCTTCGCCCGCCCGCTCTTCCGGCTCCAGCGCCAGCAGATCCTTGCCTTTGAACAGCACTTCGCCGTCGGTGACCTGATAGTCATCCCGCCCGGCAAGCGTGGCCGACAAGGTACTTTTGCCGGACCCGTTAGGTCCCATGATCGCATGCACCTCGCCGGGCCTGACTTCCAGGTTCACTCCCTTGAGGATGACGTTATCTTCCACACTGACGTTTAAATTGCGAACTGTTAACATATTTTTTCCTTTACCCGACTTTCGGTGCGCCCGTACGGGCAGCACATGCTGGTGCGCAGTCGGCAACTAAAAAGCGGGATTAGCCCACGCTGTGTTCCAGGCTGATAGCCAAAAGTTTTTGCGCCTCGACGGCGAATTCCAGCGGCAGTTCCGAGAACACATCCTTACAGAACCCGTTTACGATCATCGAGATGGCGTCATCCTCGCTGATCCCGCGCTGGCGGCAATAAAACAGCTGATCTTCACCGATGCGCGAGGTCGTCGCCTCATGTTCCAACTGGGCGGTATTGTTGCGCACTTCCACATAAGGGAAGGTGTGCGCACCGCAGTCCGCGCCGATCAGCATCGAGTCGCATTGCGTGAAATTACGCGCATTGGTGGCGCTGGGCATGATTTTCACCAGCCCGCGGTAAGTGTTCTCGCTTTTCCCCGCCGAGATACCCTTGGAAATAATGGTCGAACGGGTGTTCTTGCCGATATGGATCATCTTGGTGCCGGTATCGGCCTGCTGGCGTCCATTGGTCAGGGCCACCGAGAAGAACTCGCCCACCGAATTGTCGCCGCGCAGAATAACGCTGGGGTACTTCCAGGTAATGGCCGAACCGGTTTCCGACTGCGTCCATGACATCTTGGAGTTTTCGCCGGCGCACAGCGCCCGCTTGGTAACGAAGTTCAGGATGCCGCCTTCGGATTCGCTGCCGGCGAACCAGTTCTGCACCGTGGAATATTTCACCTCGGCGTTTTTGTGGGCGATAACTTCCACCACCGCGGCGTGCAGCTGATAGCTGTCACGCACCGGCGCCGAGCAGCCTTCGATATAACTGACGTAACTGTCTTCGTCGGCAATCAGGATGGTGCGCTCGAACTGCCCGGTTTTCGCGGCGTTAATGCGAAAGTAGGTGGACAGCTCCATCGGGCAACGCACGCCTTTGGGGATGTAGACAAAGGTGCCGTCGGAAGCCACGGCGGAATTCAGGGCCGCGAAAAAGTTATCGTTGGGCGGCACCACGCTGCCCAGGTACTGCCGCACCAGATCCGGATGTTCATGGATGGCTTCGCCAAACGAACAGAAGATAATGCCTTCCTTCGCCAGCTTGTCGCGATACGTGGTCGATACCGACACCGAGTCGAAAATGGCGTCGACCGCTACCTCGGCGCCTTCACGCACCGGTACGCCCAGTTGGTTGAACGCTTTTTCCACTTCATCGGTCAGGTAATTCTTGGCCGCGTCCTGGCCTGGCTGCTGCATGGCGCCGGGCTGGGAACCGCAGTTGTCGTCGCAGCTGCCGCAGGAAGGGGCGGAATAATAGCTGTAATCGTTATAATCCAGTTTTTTATAATGCGCTTTCAACCAGTGCGGCTCTTCCATTTCCAGCCAGGCGCGGTAGGCATTAAGGCGAAACTCCAGCATCCATTCCGGTTCATTACGTTTAGCCGAGATTGCCCGCACCACGTCTTCACTGATGCCATGTGCCAGCTCGTCGGTGACCAGTTGGGTAAAAAAGCCTTCTTTATAACGTTCGCTTTTTATCCAGGGCTGCGCGGCGTCAATCGCCTCGGGAGTTTCAATAGTGCTTCGTGCCATAATGGTTCATCGCTCAAAGGCCAAAACTTTCGCCACACCCGCAGGCATGTTGAGCTTTGGGATTGTTGAATTTAAATACGTGATTCAGGCCTTCCTGCACGAAGTCCACTTCCGTGCCGTCGATAAAAGGCATGGCTTTCAGCGGGACAAAAAGCCGCGCGCCGTCACGCTCATAAACCAGTTCGCTTTCTTCGGCCGCAGCGGTCGCCACGTCCATCACATAACCGAAACCGGCGCAGCCGGATTGTTTCACGCCAAGCCGTAACCCTTGCATGGCGGAATTTTGTTCCATCAGATGACGGATTTGCCTGGCGGCGCTGGCGCTGAGGGTCAGGCCTTGCCAGATGTTTTCTTCCAGTGAAAACGTTTCAACCGTGTCCATTTGCATAAAACTTACCTCTCAATGTTTCAAGACGATAAACAGCAATCTCTCTATGTTAGTGATATGAATATTCACTGCAACCTTGCACTTTGCATGGGAATAGCTAAAAACGGCGGTTAAAACAGGCATTAAGTTAATTATAGTCGCTATATTACTGCCCGGCCCGCCGCACCCTCGGCAGGCTGTTTTTATAATCCACTGAAATAAAAGGCATTTTATCTCGAATACCCCTATTAAAAATACCAGAACTTTTCGGCGCGCGAATATAAAAATAATCATCGAAAAAAACTATTTTTACGAGAGGTTTAAACAAAAATATCATTACCGCGTCAGGTTAGCGCAATTGTTACCCATTTTTTAATACCCCGGCGTCGGTTGCCGCGCCTCTATTTGCTGAAAACAGCGCCGCCCCAATTGATAATGATAACCATCTCGATTTTAATTAGCATTAATTGCGCATAGGTATTCATAATAATGCAATTTTGACGCCTAAAAAGGCCGGCCCCGCGCAACGATAATCGGGTTTACCATACCCCTGCGCAAGGGCAGCGGCACAAGCAATACGTGCGGTACGTCACACGCGGCAGCATCGTTCCATTCACATTTATTATACAATTATATCACAGTTAGAACCAGATATCGCCGGCGCTGTCGATCCGACGCAGGCGGGTCAACCCGCGATATTTTTTTACATCATTTCGCGCGCCTCCCGGCATGGCGGGCGGTATGCTAAGACTCACGTTTTTTTCCGGAATAGTCCTTTATGCCCTCCCCAGCCGTTTCTCCCCCGGTCCTGTCCTCGCCGCAGCTGAACCGGCGGATATTTCCCATTATCTTTTTCACCTTTATCTGCTACCTGACCATCGGCATACCGCTGGCGATCATTCCCGGATTTACCCATAACACCCTGGGCTACAATCAGGTGATCGCGGGTTTTGCCATCAGCATCCAATATGCGGCGACCCTGCTCAGCCGCCCTTACGCCGGGCGTTACGCCGACCTGCTGGGGCCAAAAAAAGGGGTGCTGCTCGGACTGGGATGTTGCAGCCTGAGCGGGGTGTTTTGCCTGCTGGCCAGTGGGTCCGAGAGCCTGCCGTGGGCCAGCCTCGGCCTGCTGTTCGCCGGGCGCCTGATATTGGGCGTGGGCGAAAGTTTCGCCAGTACCGGCGCCATCTTATGGGGTATTGCCAGCGTCGGGCAGCGCCATACCGCCCGGGTGATATCCTGGAACGGCGTCGCCACCTATGGCGCCATCGCCATTGGCGCGCCGCTGGGCGTGTGGCTAAACGCCATCGGCGGCCTGGGCGTCATCGGCGCGTTTATCCTGGTCGCCGCCCTGCTCGCCTGGGTGCTGGCGCTGCGTAAAACCCCGGTGGCGATTGTTCCCGGTAAACGCATCGCCTTTGGCATCGTGGTCGGCAAGATCTGGCTTTATGGCGTGGGACTGGGATTGGGTACCCTGGGGTTTGGCGTCATCGTCAGTTTTATCACGCTTTATTACGCCGAATATGCCTGGGACGGCGCCGCCTTCGCGCTGACCCTGATGAGCGGCGCTTTTGTCGGCGTGCGCCTGGTGCTCGGCAATGCCATCTATAAGTACGGCGGGCTGAACGTCGCGCTGGCGTCGTTTACCGCCGAGGCGCTGGGACTCTTGTTGATATGGGCGGCCCCCGGCCCGGTGCTGGCGGGTCTGGGCGCCCTGCTGACCGGCGCCGGCTTTTCGCTGGTCTTCCCGGCCCTGGGCGTAGAAGCGGTCAAACAGGTCGCGCCGCAAAACCAGGGCACCGCCCTCGGCACCTTCTCGGCCTTTCTGGACCTTGGGCTCAGCCTGGCCGGACCGGCGGCGGGACTGGTGATGTCGCACCTGGGCATGTCGAGCATTTATCTGTGCGCGGCGGCGATGGCCGCCCTGGCCGCGGTATTGATGCTCAGGCTGAAAGCGCGGGTTAGCCCCGGGCAACCGGGTTAGGCAACTCTTCCCCGGCCCTGAGCACCACCGTGGTCAGGCGGGAAATACAGTTAAGCCTGCCGCGGCCATCGGATATCAGGATCTCCCATACCTGATGCGTTTTCCCCAGATGGATGGCCCGGCACACGGCGCGCACCTGGCCGTCGGTAACCGGGCGCAGGTGGTTGGCGTTGATATCCAGGCCCACCACGATGTCCTCGCCCTGCGTGCACAGATAGCCGGCCACCGATCCCAGGGTTTCGGCTAACGCCACCGAGGCGCCGCCGTGCAGCAGGCCGTACGGCTGGCGGGTGCGCTCGTCCACCGGCATCACCGCCTCCAGTTCATCCGCGCCAATACGGGTGAAGACGATGCCCAGATGCGCGGCCAGGGTGCCCGCGCTTTTCTGGTTAAGCGCGTCCAGGGACGCGGGACGTTTCCAAATCATCAGATAATCTCCAGCAAGGCTTGCAGGGGGTGGCGGATGCCTTCCCCCTCGATACGTTTCACCTGGCTGCGGCACGAATAGCCGGTCGCCAGGCAGCGGGCGCGCGGCAAGCGCTGCAAGGCCTGCTGCCAGGACAGGGCGTAGATGCCCAGTGAATTATCCAGGTTGGCGCTTTCATGGCCATAGGTGCCGGCCATGCCGCAGCATCCGACGCCGACGGTTTCAAGACTGGCGCCGTAACGGGCAAAAATAGCGGACCACTGCTGACCGCTGACCGGCAGCTCGGTGGATTCGGTGCAATGGCCGAATAAATACCACCCCTGCGGGGGCTGAGCAACCGGCTGCGCGCCGCCGGCATCAGGTCGGCCAGCGGGTACCGGTAACCCGGCGGTATCATGTGACGTTGTCACTGATACCGGCGGCGGCAGCGTCATCAGCCATTCATGTACCAGCTGTACCTGGAAGTCTCCGCGCCGGTCGCCGAGGATCTCGCGATACTCATCCCGGTAACACAGCACCAGCGCGGGATCCACGCCCACCATGGGCAGCCCCAGGCGCGCGGTGCGGTTAAGGAAATCGGCGGTTCTGGCGGCGGTTTTGGCGAAGCGCTGTAAAAAACCCTTGATATGCTGGGCCTTGCCGTTGGGCGAGAACGGCAACAATACCGGAATACCGCCCAATTTTTCCACCAGACGGACAAAATCCGCCACCACGGCGGCATCGTAATAGCTGGTAAAGGGATCCTGTACAATCAGGACATGGCCCCGGCGCTGCGCGGCCGTCATCGCCTCCAGCTGTTCCAGGGTGATGCCGGCGGCGCGATGCCCCATAAGACGTGTGCGCAGCGAGGGCGTCGACAGCAGGGGTAAATCCACCATGCCGATGCGCGTCCGGCTCAGTTCGCGCAGCCAGGGCTGCTGCAGGAAAAAGTTAAACAGCTTGGGCGCGCGTGCCATCAGCGGCGCGTAGCTTTCGACGCCGGCCACCAGGTGATCGCGCGCCGGACGGAGATAACGGCTGTGATACAGCTGGAGAAAACGGGAACGGAAACCCGGCACATCGATTTTAATCGGGCATTGCGTCGAGCAGGCTTTGCAGGCCAGGCAACCGGCCATCGCCGCCTTGACCTCATGGGAAAAATCATACTCGCCCTGTTTCGCCCGCCGGCTGTTGCGCACCCTGCCGGCCAAATCGCGCAGCGTGGCGATACCGCTGGGCAGGTTTTTTTCCAGCAGCAGCGGGTCGACCCCCTGCACGGCCAGCAGCCTGAGCCATTCCCTGACCAGCGTGGCGCGGCCTTTTGGCGAGTGGATACGGTCGCCGGTGATTTTCATGGACGGGCACATCGGGCTGCGCGCGTCGAAATTGAAACACAGGCCATTGCCGTTGCATTCCAGCGCGCCGCGAAATGACCCGCGCACCGCCACCGGGATCTGCCGGTCGTAGGTGCCGCGTTTGACGGCGTCGATGTGTTTCATCGGCGCGTCGCTGTCCACCGGCGCGCATATCTTGCCGGGATTGAGGCGGTTGCCGGGGTCGAAAGCCGATTTTATACACCGTAGCTCATGATAGAGCGTCGCGCCGAAAAACGCCGGGCTGTACTCGGCGCGAAACCCCTTGCCATGCTCCCCCCACAGCAGGCCGCCATATTTTGCCGTCAGTTGTACTATGCGATCCGACAACTGTTTCATTAATATTTCCTGGGCGGGATCGCACATATCCAGCGCCGGACGAACGTGCAACACGCCGGCATCCACATGGCCGAACATGCCGTAGCTGAGGTGATGTTCGTCCAGCAGTTGGCGGAACTCGGCGATATAATCGGCCAGATGCTCGGGCGGAACGCAGGTATCCTCGGCGAAAGGTATGGGTTTGGCCGCGCCCTTGCTATTGCCCAGCAGGCCCACCGCCTTTTTGCGCATGGCGTAGATGCGTTCGATGTCGGCCAGCCGATCGCAGATCTGGTAGCCGATGACACCGCCGCCGCCTTCAGCCATCAGCCGATCAAGGCCCTGGCATAACGCCGCCACCCTGGCGGCGACAAGGGACGCGTCGTCACCGGCGAACTCAACGATATTCAGTCCCAGCATCTCCCGCGCTGGCACATCCCGGATCAGCTCGCGGACTGAATGCCAGACAATATCCTCGCGGGCCAGGTTCAGTACCGTCGAGTCCACCGTTTCCACCGACAACGCATGGGCCTGCAGCATAAACGGCGCGTTGCGCAAGGCGGAGTTGAATGAATCATATTTTACATTCACCAAGCGGCGCACCTTCGGCAAAGGCGTAATATCCAGCCGCGCTTCGGTGATGAAGGCGAGCGTTCCCTCCGAACCGGTCAGGATGCGCGTCAGGTCAAACGTTTGCAGGTCGTCGCTGTAGACATGGCGCAAATCGTAACCCGTCAGGAAGCGATTTAACTTGGGAAATGAGTCCAGGATCAGCTGGCGCCGCTCGCGGCAGCGATCCAGCACCGTGCGGTAAATCCGCCCTGCCGCGCCCGCTTCCCCGGCTATCTTTTCCGCCTGCGCGGTAGGCATGGCGCAGGTATCCAGCACTTCGCCCGCCATCAGCACCGCGCGCAGGCCCAGGACATGATCGGACGTTTTGCCGTACACCAGCGACCCCTGGCCCGACGCGTCGGTATTGATCATGCCGCCAAGCGTGGCGCGATTACTGGTGGACAGCTCGGGGGCAAAAAAATAGCCCAGCGGGCGCAGATATTCATTGAGCTGATCCTTGATGACACCCGCCTCGACCCTGACCCATCCCTGTTCGGGATTAACTTCGAGGATATGGTTCATATGTCGCGACATATCCACCACTACGCCGCTATTAAGCGCCTGGCCATTGGTGCCGGTGCCGCCGCCGCGCGGGGTAAAGGCCAACGAGGCAAAACGCGGCTCCCGCGCCAGCCGGCTGATTAACAGCACATCATCGGTTGAACGCGGAAACAGCACGGCGTCGGGCAACAACTGGTAAATACTGTTATCGGTCGCCATGGTCAGGCGATCGGCGTAGGACGTGGCGCTGTCGCCGGTAAAGCCGCTGCGTTGCAATTGGGCAATAAACTCGAGAACCGGTTGGGCAATTCCCGGCGCCTGGGAGATCTGTGGGATCATTAACTCTGAGCCTGCTTTTCAAGTGTAAAGGGGGCCGGCATAAGGATTTTTATGAAGGTCCGACCCGATTGTTTTATCATATTTTTTTTGGACGCGCGCGTGGACGGAGAAATTTTTTGCCCCAGGCGATGATACCCCGGCGCTGCCGGCAACGCCGGTTGGCCCTGGCGGGCGTTAAAATTGTTGTTATGGCCTGTTAAAAAACGGGGAAATAACGCATCATTAAGACTATTGCTGAACAACGGATCCCCTTTCTCCGATCGTTGCCTTACCCTATTTACCCGCTGTTTATTGAGGTGAAAACTTTTTCATGGATTACCCGCGTCAACTGCTTGATCTGCCAAGGATGCTCTTTAGCGTAACTTTTATCGCGCTGATGACATTAGCCTGTTTCTGGGTGGTGCAGCCTTTTATCCTGGGTTTTGCCTGGGCCAGCATGGTGGTCATCGCCACCTGGCCGCTACTGATCAAAATCCAGGCGTTATTATGGGGACGCCGTTCGCTGGCGGTGCTCGTCATGACCCTGTTGCTGGTATTGTTGTTCGTCCTGCCGCTGTCCGTGCTTATCAGCAGCGTCATTGACAACAGCGCGCCGCTGGTGGCGTGGGCGACCGAGCCAAACCGGCTCACCCTGCCGGCGCTGCACTGGCTGCGCGATGTGCCGCTGGTCGGCCATAAGCTTTATTCCGGCTGGCAGGCGACGATTTCCGGTGGCGGCGGCCCGCTGGTGGCCAAGATACAGCCTTACATCGGCCAGTCGGCGACCTGGCTGTTGTCGCAGGTGGCGCAGGTGGGCAGTTTTCTTATCCATTGCGCCCTGATGCTGCTGTTCAGCGTACTGCTGTACATCCGTGGTGAACGGGTGGCTCTGGCGGTGCGCCATTTTGCCATCCGCCTGGGCGCCGAACGCGGCGACGCCTCGGTCCTGCTGGCTGCGCAAGCCATCCGGGCGGTGGCGCTGGGCGTGGTATTGACCGCCATCGTGCAAGCGGTATTGGGCGGCATCGGGCTGGCGGTATCCGGCATCCCCTTCGCCACCATTCTGACCATCATCATGTTTATCACCTGCATAGCTCAGTTGGGTCCGCTGCCCATCCTGATCCCAGCCATGATCTGGCTGTACTGGAGCGGCGATACCACCTGGGGCACGGTGCTGCTGGTATGGAGCTGCGTGGTCGCCACGCTCGACAATATTCTCCGGCCGATCTTTATCCGCATGGGCGCGGATTTACCGATCCTGCTGGTGCTGTGCGGCGTTATCGGCGGCCTGCTGGCGTTCGGGATGATTGGCCTGTTTATCGGGCCGGTGGTGCTGGCGGTATCTTACCGGCTGATCTTTGCCTGGGTGCACGAGGCGCCTTCGCCGAGTGAAATGCACGACCCCGAGAAACACCTCAGTGATTTGTCGGAATTCTAAGCTTAAATTTAATTCGCCAATATAATTTTTCCAGATGAGATAAAACTCATCTGGAAATTAATATACCAACATCATTAATTGTTAGCTTCTTTAACTTTTAATTTACTTATTCGGAGGATTCTTAATGACTCCGCCTCATGTAATTAATATTATTAGCACATCAATTAACTCAACTCACTGATTTTACATCAAGGTTTCCCCTGAGTTAAACGAATTGCTGTGTGTAGTCTTTGCCCGTCTCATAGGATGGGCTTTTTTTTCGCCTTTTTCCCCGCGCAGATAAATCATTGCCTTGGATATTGTTGCCATAAAAGGTGAGCTATAAATCTTTGGCTAAAACAAAAAAGCCGGGGGCGTCCCCGGCTTTTTTTTTCGGTGTTTTTCAGCGAACGGAATATCAGAGTTCGGCCAGGCTTAGCCAGGTCTTTACCACGGTATCCGGATTCAGGGACAAGCTGTCGATACCCTGCTCCATCAGCCAGGCGGCGAAATCTTCATGATCCGAGGGACCCTGCCCGCAGATACCGACGTATTTACCTTGCCCCTTGGCCGCTTTGATAGCCATCGACAGCAGGGCTTTTACCGCCTCGTCCCGCTCGTCGAACAATTCGGAGACTAATCCTGAGTCGCGGTCCAGGCCCAGCGCCAACTGCGTCATATCATTCGACCCGATGGAAAATCCGTCAAAGTGTTGCAGGAACTGATCCGCCAGCAGGGCGTTGGAGGGAATTTCGCACATCATGATGATTTTCAGCCCCTGCTCGCCGCGTTTCAATCCCTGGCGCGCCAGCTCATCCACCACCGCCTTGCCCTGGGCGACGGTACGCACGAACGGCACCATGATTTCCACGTTGGTCAGTCCCATGTCGTTGCGCACGCGTTTAATGGCGTCGCACTCCAGCGCAAAACAGGCTTTGAAATTCTCGGAAACGTAACGGCCCGCGCCGCGAAAGCCCAGCATCGGGTTTTCCTCGTCGGGTTCGTAGCGCTCGCCCCCCACCAGGTTGGCGTATTCATTGGATTTGAAGTCGGACAGGCGCACGATCACCCGTTTCGGCCAGAATGCCGCGGCAAGCGTGGAAACGCCTTCGGTAAGGCGGGCAATGTAGTATTCCTTGGGGCTGTCATAGCCCTGGATCAAATCGTTGATTTCCTGTTTCAGCTTCGGCGTCTGATCATCGAACTCCAGCAGCGCGCGGGGATGGACCCCAATCATACGATTGATGATAAACTCCAGTCGCGCCAGGCCCACACCGTCGTTGGGCAGCCCGGCAAAATCAAATGCCCGGTCGGGATTGCCGACGTTCATCATGATCTTCAGCGGCAGCGCCGGCATCTTATCGATGGCGGAACTGTTAACGGCGAAATCCAGCCGTTCCTGGTAGACGTAACCGGTATCGCCCTCGGCGCAGGAGACGGTAACCTCCAGGCCCTCGGCAAGGCGCTCGGTGGCGTCGCCGCAGCCCACCACCGCCGGGATGCCCAGTTCACGGGCGATGATCGCCGCATGGCACGTGCGCCCGCCGCGATTGGTCACGATGGCGGAGGCTTTTTTCATGATCGGTTCCCAATCCGGGTCGGTCATGTCGGTGACCAGCACATCCCCGGCCGCGACCCGATCCATTTCGCTGATATCATGAATCACCTTAACCGGACCGGCGCCGATGCGATGACCGATGGCCCGCCCTTCAATCAGCACCTCGCCGCGGGATTTAAGCTGGTAGCGCTCCATCACCTGGCCGCGCGAGCGTACGGTTTCAGGCCGCGCCTGGACAATAAACAACTGGCCGGTATGGCCGTCCTTGGCCCATTCGATATCCATCGGCCGCTGGTAATGCTGTTCGATTTGCAGCGCCTGACGCGCCAGATCCTGCACTTCCTCATCGGTAAGGGCGAAACGGCGACGCTCGCGTTCGGGAACATCCTCGATGCGCACCTGTTTACTGTGTTCCTGGCTATCGGCATACACCATGCGGATTTTTTTCGAGCCGATATTGCGCCGGACAATCGCCGGTTTGCCCGCCGCCAGCGTGGGTTTATGCACATAGAATTCATCGGGATTGACCGCGCCCTGCACCACCATTTCACCCAGGCCGTAGGCGGCGGTAATAAACACCACCTGGTCAAAACCGGATTCGGTATCGATGGTAAACATCACGCCGGCCGCCGCCAGATCGGAGCGGACCATGCGCTGTACCCCGGCAGAAAGCGCCACGCCGCGGTGGTCGTAGCCCTGGTGTACCCGGTAGGAAATGGCGCGATCGTTGAACAGCGAGGCGTAGACGTGCTTGATGGCCGTCATGACGGCATCAATGCCCTGGACATTGAGAAAGGTTTCCTGCTGGCCGGCGAACGAGGCGTCGGGCATATCCTCGGCGGTGGCGGAGGAACGCACCGCAAACGACGCCTCGTCGTCATCCGCCGACAGCTGCCCGTACGCGGCGCTGATGGCGTTTGCGAGTTCCGGCTGGAAAGGGGTATCGATAATCCATTGCCGAATCTGCTTCCCGGCCTGGGACAATGCGCCGATATCGTCGATATCAGTATGATCCAACAGATCATAGATACGCTGGTTGATGCCGCTCTGATTGAGAAAATCATTAAACGCTTTGGCCGTGGTGGCGAAACCGTTCGGCACGGAAACCCCCAGGGCGGATAAATGGGTAATCATTTCCCCCAGAGAAGCATTCTTACCACCAACGCGGTCTACGTCATGCATTCCGAGCTGGTTGTACCATAATACGCTATCTGAATCATTGTCAGTCTGAGACATCTGATCATCCTTTTATAACTTATAATGAAATAGGGTATTGCTAGTGATAATGCCGGGTGTTAACGATTATTTGACAGAGCGTAGCATAAACTTTATTGCATCTGCCTAGGATGAATCGTGCCAGCGCCAAAAATCAGAGTTTGCCGCAATGGATTTATCGATAAAAACACCCTTAAAGCAACATGCGTACAACATCAGGAGAACATCATGGAACGCAGCGTATTCTTTATTTCCGACGGCACGGCCATTACCGCTGAAGTGGTCGGCCACGCGGTGCTGTCCCAATTTCCCGTCTCCACCACCAGCTATACCCTGCCGTTTGTGGAAACCGAGACCCGGGCCATGGCGGTGAGCGAGCAGATCAATGCGCTCTATAAACAGAGCGGCGTGCGTCCCCTGGTGTTTTATTCCATCGTATCGCCGGTTATCCGCACCATTGTGGAAAACAGCGCCGGATTTTGCCAGGACGTGGTCCAGGCGCTGGTGGCGCCGCTACAGCAGGAACTGGGATTGGCACCGGATCCGGTGGCGCATCGCACCCATGGGCTGACCGCCACCAACCTGACCAAATACGATGCCCGCATCGCCGCCATCGATTACACCTTGGCCCATGATGACGGCATCTCGCTGCGCAACCTGGATCAGGCGCAGATTATCCTGCTGGGCGTGTCGCGCTGCGGCAAAACCCCCACCAGCATTTACCTCGCCATGCAGTACGGTATCCGCGCCGCCAATTATCCCTTTATCGCCGACGACATGGATAACCTGCGCCTGCCGGCGGCGCTGAAACCCTACCATGATAAACTGTTCGGCCTGACCATCGATCCGGAGCGTCTGGCGGCCATTCGCGATGAACGCATGAACAACAGCCAGTACGCCTCGCTGCGCCAGTGCCGGCTGGAAGTTAACGAAGTCCAGTCGCTGTTTCGCAACCATCAGATCCCTTTTCTCAACTCCACCAATCATTCAGTAGAGGAAATGGCGACCAAAATAATGGATTTACTGGGCTTGAACCGGCGCATGTACTAATGCAAATTGCATTATTTTTTTTGAATTCATCTGCTTTTGGTTTATTGTGATCGGCATCACTTCCCGGTATTTCCACCGTTGCGAAGAAGCCATTTTAGAGATTGTCCATGTTTAACACAGATGAATTGCGCACCAGGCGCATTGGTCGTCTTATTGAGCCGGCGAAGCTTGCCGAACTTTTGCCTCTCACCCCGCAGATAACGGATCATGTCAACGGCGCACGCCGGCGCATTGAAAATATCCTTCACGGCAACGATCCGCGCCTGCTGGTGGTGGTGGGCCCCTGCTCCATCCATGATACCGACGCCGCCATCGATTATGCGCGCCAGTTGAATACCCTGCGCGTTCGCTACCAGGATCGCCTGGAGATCGTTATGCGCGCCTATTTTGAAAAACCGCGCACAGTGGTCGGATGGAAAGGCATGATTTCCGATCCTGGCCTGGACGGCAGCTATCGTGTCAATGACGGGCTGGCAGCCGCGCGCCGCCTGCTGCTGGCGCTGAATGAAATGGGGATGCCCACCGCCACGGAATTTCTTGATATGGTGATCGGCCAGTATATTGCCGATTTAATCAGCTGGGGCGCCATCGGCGCCCGCACCACTGAAAGCCAGATCCACCGGGAAATGGCGTCGGCGCTGTCATGCCCGGTCGGGTTTAAAAACGGTACCGACGGCAACACACAAATCGCCGTTGACGCCATTCGCGCCGCCCGCGCTTCCCATATGTTCCTGTCGCCGGATAAGCAGGGCCAAATGACCATTTACCAAACGTCCGGCAATCCCTACGGCCATATCATCATGCGCGGCGGGCGCACGCCTAATTACCACGCCGCGGATGTGCAGCAGGCCTGCGCCCATTTGCAGGAGTTCGGGCTACCGCCGCATTTGCTGGTGGATTTCAGCCATGGCAACAGCCAGAAGCAGTATCGCCGCCAGCTGGACGTGGCCGAATCGGTATGCGCGCAGATACGCGGCGGCTCACGGCGGGTGGCGGGCGTGATGGCCGAAAGTTTCCTGGTGGAAGGCAGCCAGGCCCTGCTACCCGGCCAGGCGTTGACCTATGGCCAATCCATTACCGACGGCTGCCTGGGCTGGGAAGATACCGAAAGACTGCTGGCCATGCTGGCCAACGCGGTGGATACCCGCTTTTGAGCGCATGGACCCCGTCAAAATAGCGCCGAGCTTAGTTAACGCGCCAAGGCCGCCTGAAGGCGGCTTTTTAGATAATAATCCCCACAAAAAACGACGGCAATAAAATCTCATTTTTTGTTAAACCGCCACAAAGTATTAAGTTTTGATTCACCCGCGCAGTGATATGATAAACCCATGCTGGCAAATATTAACATCATTGCACCCGCACGATATATCATTCACCGATCACGACCATAATCTTGCCCGCATAATAACCCCATTAATCATTGTCAATCATAATGAATAAGGAAGAATTCATGCCTAACATGACAAATGCAATAGATATTAACTCTCATGGCAATATGCGGTGCATCGATCAAAAATTGATGACACATAGTTCAAGACATCCTTATACCGAAGCGGTTATGAATGTCAAAAATATTTACTTAGAAGATAAAATCAATAAAACTGAAATAAATGGACACAGCACTGCCCGATATGGTGATGCACAAGTAGAAAAGAACCATGAGAAAAATATCGACTATTTATTTTGTTGCGTCAATGAACTCCGAAATAACCTGGATTGTTTATTGCGCCCCGGCAATACAAAATATATCGCAATTGAATTAATGGGGAACAAAAAATCCATACCCGCAAAAAACATCTCATTGCCCAGCGGCAGGTCAATTTATGCTGGGTATGTTGAGGAAAGATTAATTGTATCGGACGGCAGCAATTATCATATCGAACACTCCTGGCACACACCATTAACCTGGAAAGCAACTTTTGCCAATTTGCTTGCTCACCTTACCTACGCAAGCGGTTGGTCGAACGCAAAGGACCGGCCCGGCTGGATGCATAAAGCGTTTAACTGGCTTGGCAGCATGGGCGACCCGTTAATTTTCCCACAGGCCGACGGCAAGCCGTTAGTCCCTACCAATTTCACTTCCGGTAATGTTATTTACGCCGCGCAGGCTGATTTTTCGGCGCAGTTAGGCCCGGCAGACACGATTTCACGCGAGGAAAAAGACATTGAGACCACCACCTTATCACCGCCGGTCAAGCAGGCCTTGTCTTCTTCATCTGGGACCGATAAGGCAGTGAAGACCGCCGTTATTCCCAGTCAGTTAATATTTATTATCGATAGCCATGAGTTCAAAATTGCACCCGCGAATCTGGAAGCCGAGGCTCAGCTGCAAAGCCTTATACATTATTTTTTTCAGCAAAACGCAGCGCAGGTGGACAATCCCCTGACCATGCTACTTGAATTTGACGCGTATATCGGCCGCGAAATGGCGATTATGTTTCATCAGGGTTTATATCTTAAAGAAAAAAACAACTCGCTTAATATTATTATTTTCAAGATGATTTCCGAAAACATTATTTCCACCATGAACATATTGGCGTTAAAAGGCTCACCCACTGCCGATGACATCGCCAAATATTCTGAAGATCAAATAAGAATTGGCGATTACATTACTGATTTAGAACAAAGAGTGCTGGATGCCACTCGGCGTGTTGATACTAAAATCATCAAAGAGTTGGTGTCGCACATAAGAAATAAAGACTTCCCCACAGCCAAAAAGGAAATAATCGATAATATTAAGCAATCTACATTTGAGATGCGTGTTTATTACAAAAGATTACTGCATTATTTCATATTATTCACTCAGGCCCTTGATGAATACCGACACCAAATGACCCTGGACGATTTCCCTTCATTGGAAAAAGCTTTGTACATTAATTCCCAAGATATTTACAGTGCGTTGATTAGCGGCAACTCTGAACATTTGACAAACAGTTTAATAAAGCTAAAATTCCTTTATATCTTCGAATATACACGCTCCAATGGCATCAGTATATTTACATCAAATTTTATCGTACCGGGAGAAATATCAAACCTGTGGCATATTTTTGTTGAAGATGAAATTGAATTCGACAAAGAGGGGATGAATAAATTATTTGCCGAGGAATTAATAAGTTTCATTTATCAACACAAAACGTCGCACCTGCATTTCGATCAAGCTTTGGATTTAATCGAAATTTCCCGCCTAGATGAAATAAACACAAACGATAAAGGCAATTGGATGGAAAATAACATAAGCTATTTTTATCGTGCACAGGAAATATTATCAAATATTATCGAAGCTAACCAATTTGAAAAAGAAAAATTCCTTGAGAATATTTTTTGGTATAATGACTTCGTCAGCAGGCTTCACAATGACAAAACGCTATTCATTATGATGACATATTTAATTAATTTGCAAAAGTTATTTATTAATGAAGTGGTTAATTTTCGAAGCAATAAAAGACATATAGTTGCAACAACTCAAGAACAACGTATCGCAGCTGCAAAAATTGAAGCGGCACGAAATATATCCCTAAAGGAAACGCAAGAAAAAGATGATTATAGCTTAATACTGGAATATAATAATCTCGAATCAAACGGTCACTTAGAAGTTCTAACCAAGGCCGCGGTTGCCTGGTATATGTCACAACAAAATAATATCGATGATGGTTTTTTAAGCGCTATCAATGTACTCTATATACTCAAACACTTTATCTCGGCTCAACAGAAAATCTCACATGAGCATCACATTCGGCAGCAACAACCTTTCACCAGTGTTTTCCAGCTCAAACCTTCATCACAGATAGATTCGGCTGATGGATATTATAATCAATTCAGATACTACAAAATTCATGATTCTTTTTCTGAAGCACAAAAACTCACCATGATTGCCTTAAATAACTCAACTTTGAATTATTTAGATGTTATTTATCCACCAAAAGACATTATCTGCTTCAAGATATTTTCCCGCAATTACGTTACTAACCATTTATCCCCCTTTACAACGGTATATCTCCCTGCGGAAAATCTTGGCTATCTATCCATTGCAACATTACATAGCAACCGGCAGGTATTATTATCCACATTGAATGGTTTCCCATTCATCGCCGATATCGACACACCGGAAAAAACCGACATTATCCTTCAAATGAAATCATATTGGGCTAATTGCGATAGTATTTTTTCGTTACGCAATCGGCCTCAGTTTCCTATTAATGAAACGACACTAGCGTCGCTATTCCCCAAAATCGACGCCAATAGTAATAGACTAACGTCCATGGTTGAAATACTGCTGCGTCCTCCCGAGGAGGAATCAATCGACATCGCCGCGCCGGCATATGGGTTGGTTGCCGTAAAAGATAATGATATAAATTTAATCATCACACCTTATACACCTCAGCAACAGAATACATTCCAACCCTTAAGCATCAACCACTCTTTACTAACAAATTTTGACTATATGAATCAGGCAACATTGATATCCATTGCTGATGAGTTGAAAGAAAAGTTATATGAAGCCACTTGGTTGGAATACATTGCCGCTTTTATCCCATTTTTCACCACGCTTTGCCGTCACTGGCATGATGAAGAGCATGAAATAAAATTTGAAGACGTTATTTTTGATATTTATGATCTAATGTTGACATTAGCTTCTTTTACCGGCCAGTTTAAAAAAATATCTGAAAACACATTAAAACATGCCTTACATAAGGCCATCGAGCAGAAAATACGGCATGATCTTTTTAAAAAATTTGTCATCAACGAGTTAATCAACGCATCCCCGGAAATAGGGATAAAGTTTACCAAAACCGCTCTAAATGAATTCTTTTCTTACTTTAACGTTATCCATCCTTCAGGTAAGGCTTTATCGGTCTTTGTAGATAATATACAAGTTAACATTCTAGATTCAATAGCGATCGCTAATCGCGCCTTAAAATCCGATAGTGCATTTAAAAAAAAACTCCGCCAACCTTGGAGAGCAAATGTAAGTGATAATATATTAGAAACATTAAACACAGGAGTTGCCACAACAAATTCAACATCGGCTGAATTATTTTACGTCATCAATAATAATGACTACTTCCCGGTATTTTGGGATAAATATAACGGTGAATGGAGAATCATCAATTCACATGGCCCCAATTATAAAAACTTTGCTATTCCCGTTGCCCGCACCCATTCTGGCAACTGGGTTGCGAGCGCGGGGCAATTAGTGGACTTGAAATTTTCATCCTTCAGCATAAGTCCAATGAATCACAAGAAATTTGATAATAAAATAATCTTCATGGAGCCTATAAAAACAAGTAGTTATCAAAACATTTCAGATAATTATTTAATTGATTTCCATAAAAAAATATTACATTTTTATCTACAAAGGCATTATTACTCACAAAGGATAATTGGCGCCGAGATAGACATTAATGTTTTTCTGGATCACTCTTTTCATTTTTTTTCCATCAAGCAAGAAATACTGGCTTTACAAGAATTTAATGGATTTACTTATGATATAAAATCAAGCGAACTTGTGATAAAAACGTTAAGTGGCATTGATGATAGCAAAGTGCAATTCCGAGCAGTATGCGGCTGGCGCAGCAAGAACGACATGATGGCAGAAACATATTTCGCCTTGGCCATTAAGATAGGAGAGATGAAATACATCCTTGATTTAAATGAAATCCGTTCTATTTTTGGCTTCAATGACACAAGAGATGTTTTCACAGAAAACGAATGGGTCATGATGATGAATAACTCACCGTCTCCCTTTGAACTGATAAAATTTAAAGATTTTGAATTTATTGGTGATGCCAAATATTTTAATTATCGTGAGGCGACAGCACCGCACACTTATATAAAAAATGGGTTTTTACTAAAAGAGCCCTCTTGGTATAGATCATTAACTATAAAAACAAATACCAGTTTAAAGAACCTCAATGTTTTTCAAGAAACTATTGTTAATCCTGAAATTCATTTAGTAGCAAGAGTATTGCGAAATCATTTCGAAAGTTATAATTTTAATGAAGAATTTATTTTATATGTGTTACTAAAATCTGCAATAATTGATAATGCGGGCGCCGCAAGATTATTAAATCTAATCACCCAGGCCAAATCCAACAGGGTGATGAGTCTAGCCATTTTAAGTAATCAGCAAATAATACCCTCTACCTCCGCCTTATTAAAAATCAATAAAGGCAAACTGATTGCTGTTTTTAATTATCTCGATCAGCTTGAGCATTTATTGCTATGTATGGGTAATGGACGTTTCATAGGCTTGGGCAATGATTTTTTTGGTTTTGCACCCCAGGCAAGAGCCACGTTAATTATCGCCGAGCAGATGGGTACCTTCATCCATGGTCTGTTAAAACCTCATCATGTGGAACAAACCTTTACAGTATTCGCCGGTGATGCGTTCGGCGCGAAAGACGATGCCCCGGTAATGCTGGACGATGTTCCCAGAGAGAAAATCCCTGAATATTTTATCGATGGTCGCATAAAAAAATATCGGGAACAACATATTCCCCGGGAACAGGTACTGTTGGGTAAAGATTGCCATATATCCCGCATTAACGGAGCTACGCCGCGTTTATCTATAAAATTGCGTGGCACACCTTTTATGGTTAATCATATGGACGTTGTCGAGTTTTCCGACATCCTTAAAGGACTGAAATATTTAGATGGTGAGAAATTTGATTTGCGTAGTATTACCAGCATCGAGTTGACATCCTGCTTCAGTGGCTATGGAAGCCGCTATTCTACCGCGCAGGCCCTGGCTAATGAACTGGGGATTAGGGTTTATACTGTGCCACCTTATATCAGTGATACTGTAAGGTTAAGAAGGCCTGAATGGTTTTATGACTATTATCCCGAAGAAGTTAGTATGAGCACGATGGGCACCCCCAGCGAACTGCCGCATTGGACTCACCACCAGGAATATATCAAAGTGCAAAATATGCAGCGCGCCATGCACGAAATTTTGTATGCCATGCGCGACGTTATTCGCCGATTGGAATTCATACAACGCGGGCAAAACATTACAGACAGTCCCTTTCATGGTGTGTCCCAACACGTTCCTTTTATTTACATCGACATATTGCAGTTATTCTACCCACCTAACCCTCACCACCCTCTTATTGTAGGGGATATAACATTGCGTCCCGATTCTCTTAAATTGCTTAAAGAAATTATCGCGGATTATACTATTGTCGCCGGCAACGAGGTTTTCATTATCGAACAAGCCTTTATGGATATTATCCTATCAATTGATGAGTATAAATATTTATCCAATCAATTTGATACTACCTCTCTTCAAGACTAAGCGCACGAGCACACTGTCTTAGCTCAAGCACAGAATCACTCATTGCCGGTCTCAGTCAGGCGGCGGCGCGGGAAAGTCGTTAAACGCCGGTCCGTCGTCAAACGGACGGCGCGGAGTCTGGTGTGGCCCGGCCAAATGTGGCGTTGTTTTGTTCGGCCCAGCTGATTATTTTCTGGGCCAGAGAGTGGCGCAGGATAAGGTGGCGATTTTAAGAGGTCACGCCCATGTCGTGCCGCTACCCAATAAATGCAGCGTCTCAAACGCCTGAAACCCGCGCCCTACGCAGCGGGGGGCTGCCATGAGAAAGGAGAACCCTGTAATACCGGTGTCTGTGCCACGGCGCTAAGACGTTCAAGTGTCGAAAGACTGGCGGCATTTTTTTTCTGGCGACGACGTCAAATCAACAGGCTAAATACGCCGCGCCCGCCTATCGGCTTTATGCCAGTTGACATTGCATATGTCGTCATAGCTGTCCGATGCATGGATAAGCATAGGCGAAAGACTATTTACCAAACGACGGGTAACCGTAGCGGCCATATCATCATACGCGGTGGCTACCTGGGCTGACAGTGAACAGCCACCTGAGCGGCTGGCCGGTGCGGTTGATTTGCGCAGCCGACGGCAAAAAGCAAGTTAAGCCAGCCTTTATGGGCCGGCATCAAAGGTTGCCCTTCCCTGCGGCTTTTTTATGGCGGATTATCACCGCGTCTCCCCGACTTAACCTCTCAATCAATTAAACAAAATCTTATTAAAGCTTAATTAAGCTACTCGTTTATATTATGGTAGGTCACTAACTCCTTGCATAACCAATAATACCAACCGGAAATAGGTCGTACACCATTTATCATTGACGTTATCTGGCCCGTACTCATTTCGCCCTCAACCTCGTGAGCATCAGCACAACTTAAGGAAATATATGGTTAATTTAATCAATTACGGCACATCCAATGCCCCATCGGCGTCATCTTTTTATTTGAAACCAATAAATAGTTTGCATTCATTTTCAAAAGTCATCATTAAAGCTAGAAATATTAATCACCCAAAAGAGCCAGATATTCACCATCAAGGAAACCAGACGGGTATTGCCGGCGACAAACAGCGGTCCACGCCGGGCTCAGATGATAGAATTAATTATTTATATCAATGTGCAAATGAATTGATTCGCAACAAAGACTGCTTACTCACGGCCGGCGGCGTTCGTTATATTAATATCACGCTAATGGATACAACAATTAATCTCCCCGTCAGGCATATTACTTTGCCGAGCGGCCGGGCTATTCTAGCGGGATATTTGGACAGCCGGTTGGTTGTGGTCCACGAAAATAATTATTATATTGAAGATCTGCTGCAGGCGCCCCTCACTGTCACCTCGGCGCTGGGCCAATTGCTGGCGCACCTGGCTCAGGGATATAACACGGGGTATATCCTGGCGCGCCCGGCTTGGCTGGATACGGCTTTAAACTGGTTCGCCAACGCGCGGGATCCGCTGATATTCCCCCAGACGAGCGGCCTGCAGCTCCATGAGCCCGCAGGGCGCCAAACCCTTTATTCAGCCGCTGCCGAGATATCAGCGCATCCGGCCCCCGCGGGCGATAGCCCACGCCCATTAGAAGTCAAGCCGGCTCCGGCGCTTCCAACAGACGCCGTGATGCCCCATCCGCTCGGTGCGCGCGCTGATGGCTCGCCTGAGATTGGCCGCTTTTTCATTGATGACCAGGAATTCAACCTTACACCCGCCAATCCCGCCGGCCGGGCGGTGTTACATGAGCTGGGGCGGGAATTGCAGGCGACGGGCGTTAACCTTGCCAACGGCAATCGCGAGACGTTAATAGAGTTAGACAAGCTTATCGCCGCCAAGGCTGAAGATATATTTTATTATGGGCTTTATTTTAAAGATAAAGCGTATGTACTGCACGTACTGATCCTTAAAACGTTAACCGAAAAACTCTTGACGTCGTTGCTGGGTTTAAGCGCAACAGACACCGACGGTCATCGCCTGATCAAACAGCATATGGCTGAATATAAAACTCTGCACGACTATATTCCGGATATAGAAGGAAAGCTTGTCGAGGCTTATGAAGATATCAATATCGATATCATTAGTCATACTGTAGCTTTGCTGAAAAACAGGGATTTCGCCTCAGTCGTAAATGAACAGATATTAAAAATTAAAAATACTTCATTTTATGATCATGCCTTTCATGTCGAAATATACAACACGCTCAAAGTCATGAAAATAGCTCATGATGAATATACCGCACAGCTTTTCCAATCCGACCATACCACTTTGGAACGGGTCACTTACACGACCAATCAGGACATTTACACCGCTCTGATTGATAACAATAAAAAAGCCTTAACCGAGAGCCTGCTGAAATTAAGGTTTTATTATATATTTGAGTATACCCGTTTTAATGAAATAAGCGTTCATACTAATAACTTTTTATTGCCAGGAGAAATGACCAATCTTGGATACCCTTTCGTCGCTGATGAAACTATAATTGATATTGCGGATATGGAAAGACTCTTTATAAATGAGGCGGAAAATTACATCCATTTTAGACATAATAATCATACCCATCTAAATTTTATACTTAAAATGGTAGAGTTATCTCGGCTGAACGAAGTTCAACCTGAAGATGAGGCATCCTGGCAAGAAAAAAACATTGCACCCTGGGACCAGGCATATGCTATTTTATCGGAAATACTGATTGCAAATTACCAAGAGCAAGAAAAATTCCACACAGAGCAGAAATGGTATAACGACTTAAAAATAAACTCACATGCATATAAGTCAACGCTTATATTACTTGCTTACTTCAAGAATTTGCAAAGAATATTTATTAACATCATTGATTATTTTAGGGGCAAAAATATAACACTTGTAGCGGATAATGCTGAACAATATATTGCTGCGGCAAAAATTGAGGCGATGAGAACCGAAACTAAAAAAACGCAAGGCCACCATACAGATTATCAGATGCTTTTGTCATATCAGCGACGGGTTTTGGAAGGTGATGTTGAACTTATGATGAAAGCCTCCGTATTTTGGTATCTAAGCACAAAAAACAATTTTGATGAAGACCTATTGTCTTCATTACAAGCATTGTATATTCTAAGAAGTTTTGTCAGCGAACAACAGCATTTTTTCATTGAGTATAAAACGCGCGAACAAGTGGGCCATTTAAGCATTTATCAATTGTCACCTTCAGATAAAAAAGATTCTTTAGAAGATTATTATAAACAATTTTATGATTATAAGCATTTTTACGCCGGTCATGAAGCCCGTAAAAGCAGCCTGGCGGCGATTAACTTGTCCGCAATCGATTATGTCGACGCCATATACCCGCCAAAAGAAATATTTTGCTTTGAAGTTTTCTCGCGAAACTATGTTTCTAACAGCCTATCCCCGTTTAATTATGTTTATTTCCCCCATAAAAATATTGGCTACCTCTCACTTTTGCGATTACAAAGCGGCAAGCTTTTTCTTTTATCAACCCTTAGCGGTTATGTCTTTATCCATGACATTGATAAATTTGATAACCAGCCTTTTGTGCAACAGATGATGGCTTACTGGCGCGGCTATAACGCGAATAAGCAATCGGGGCGCCCAGAGCCGCTGGGGTGCGGGGCTGATTTCCTGGCGGGACTGTTTCCTGATATCGACGCTAACAGCGGCGATCTTACCACCATGATCGACCTGGTGCTTTCTCCTCCGGAAGACGAGCCCATGGGTATGCATGCGGCGCCCTTTACGCTGGTTGCAGTCAATAGTAGCGATATCATATCATTGATCAAACCCTATATTTCACAACCGATTGACTCGTCACCGCCGGTAAGTCTTGATACGCCGCTGATTACCAATATTGATTATTTGTCTCATGCGACACTGCTTACCATTGCCGATCGATTGAAAGAAACGCTGCGTAACCATAGTTGGCCTGAATATATAGCCTCGTTTATTCCTTTTTTCGATACGCTTTGCAAACACTGGTATGATAAAGAGCATGAAATAAAATTCAATGAAATCATGTTCGATCTATTTGATCTCATCACCACGATTGTATTTATGGGGGGGCAATTTAAAAAAATCCCTGAAAACACATTAAAACATGCATTATACAAAGCCATAAAAAACAATACACCGCGAGAGATGCTACAACGATTTATTCTTAATGAATTAGTGCTATCCGCACCTGAAGTGGGAAAAAAACTCGCCGCGGCGTCGGTTAAGGAATTTGCTTCTTTCCTTTTTCCGCTACAGCCTTACGGCAGCTTACTGTTTTTTCTTACCTTGAACATTAAAAATAAAATCACCGAAATTGTTTCAATCGTCAACGAAGCTATCAGAGCAGAATCACGGCGCAAGAAAAATTTGCGGCAGGCATGGAAAACAGATATTGATGCCCGTCTACTGGAAATAAAATCAACGGGTGTTTTGGTTGATAAAATCACGCAAAACAAATTATATTATGTTGTAAATGATAATGACTATTTCAAGGTTTTCTGGGATAAACATTATGGAGGATGGAGGATTATCAATAAAAAAATGACTAATGAAAAAGATTTTGCTGTGCCGGTAGTACGCAGCAGCACCGGCAATTGGATAGCCAGTGTCGGTAGTCGTTCCAGTCATTTCATTGCCTCCTACGATTTTTATGAAGTAGCAAAAAAAAACCGCAATCATATTGAGATAATACAATGTGAAGCTGCGCCCACCTTGTCAAAAAAACCGGATATCGATAACAGCACCATAGATTTCTATAAGCGCGTGATACGATTTTATCTTTATAAAAATGATTATGTGCGTGATATCATTAATCAAAACATACAGCATGAAAATTTTATTGGCAGATTTCATCGCAGCTTTTTCTTTCGGCAGGAGATTATTGATTCTTTAAAGTTTAACGGTTATAGCCAGGATGAAGAATTTCTGGTTTCCGCTATACGGGCCTTGAGTGAAAAACAAGAAGGGATTATGCGTTTCCGTGCTATTTGCGGCTGGAAAAACAAGCATTCAACAGTACCTGAAACCTATTTTGCATTAACACTTGATATTGAAAATTATAAATTTATTATTGATCTTAAAGAAATGCGTGGTTCATTCATTTTACTGGATACCATGGATGTTTTCACCGAAAATGAATGGTTGAGCATGTATAATAAATCGCCATTAGAATTCGAACTCATTAAATATAAAGATATCGACTCATTAGAGGATGTTAATTATCTGACATACCGGGAGGCTACGTCGCCGTCCAGTATTCTTAAAAACGGTTTCTTGCTTAAAGAACCAACATGGTATTTTCCTTTGATTATCAGAAGCAATAATGCTCCTGGCAAACTAAAATATTCAACCGGTTATATGCAATCATCCGATTTTCGTCTGGCCGCACGGGCATTACGCCATTCAACTTATACCTATACGTTTAAAGAAGAATTCCCCCTGCATGTTTTATACAAAACCAAAAAATTGGATAATGAAAGCGCAATAAAACTGACCCGAATGATAAACCAGGCAAAAATAGATAATTTTAATAGCCACGCCATTCTTTCCGACAAATTCAGGATAACATCCATAGAGAACATGCTCAAAATTAACGAAGGCAACCTTTTGGCGCTCTACAGCACGGCCAATTTACTTGAGCATCTATTGCTTTGTCAGGGCCACGGTCGATTTATCGGCATAGAAAATCACTTTTTTGATCCCGACCTGCCGGCAAGGGTTTCCATCGTTATCGCCGAACAAATGGGCACGTTCGGGCAAGGGCTGCTGACGCTGCGCCACAACGGCAAAAACCTCTTCGTCATGGCGGGCAAGGCCTTTGGCTCGAAGATTGAGATCCCCACATTAATGGATGAACTTCCTCGTGAAAAAGTGCCTATTTATCTGAGTGACGGCCAGCAAAGAGGCTACAGAGAGCAGCAGGTTTCGCGCGAAAAAATCCTGTTGGGAAAAGATTGTCATATCGACCTGATCAGTGATGCCAAGACGCGCTTAAGGATAAAACTGCATGGCGCGCCCTTTAATGTGAATAACATGGATGCCATTGAGTTTTCAGACATTGTCCGCGGGCTTTCGTATCTGGATAATGCCAAATTCAGGTTTCAGGATTTGGAAAGCATTGAACTTTTTTCCTGCTACAGCGGCTATGGCCACCGCTTTTCGACGGGGCAAATCCTTGCCAATGAGCTAGGTCTGCCTATTAAGGCTTACCCGTATAAAATCAGCGACGATATCCGCCAGCGCAGGCCGGAATGGTTTACCTGGTTTCGACCGGGTAAGCAGCATATGAGCCCGGCCCGCGGCAGCGTCGATTCCTCTCATGGTTCCGAGGATGGAAGCTTCAGCCAAAGCCAGAGGATACATCGCCGGTTGCATGATTTGATAAGCTTCGTACTGAATATGCATAAAAGAATTTTAGTCCAGCGCAACAAGCGCGATCGTGCGGCGGCGCCAAATAACACCACGGCGACGGGCCCTATCCCGGCATCAGCCCCAAATGCTGGTCAAATGCCGTTAATCTATCTGGATATTTTGCAGCAATTATATGGCTATGCCCCGCCCAACGCGGATATCCCCCGTCATATACAATCCCTTAGTCCGCAGTCCTTACATATACTGGATGCCATTATCGCCGAATATCACTTAACCGGCGAGGAGGATCGCTTTATTGTCGAGCAGGCTTTTCTGGATGTCATACTCTCGCTGGACGAATATCGTTATCTGTCCGATTGGTTTGCTAATGAAATCAACCCGGGCGATCGGCACTGATGGCATAACCGGACGGATGACGGATAAAGGGCGCGCGCGCAGGCAATCACCTCAACTTGAACAGGATATCTCCAAATGCCTGCCCCACTCCGGCGGCGGCGCGGCCAGGTCGTTAAACGCCGCATCGCCATCAAACGGACGGCGCAGGGCCTGGTGAAGCCTGGCTAAAAAAGCGGTGTCGTTTTGTTCAGCGCCGTCGATAGCCTGCTGGGCCAGATAGTTGCGCAGGATGATGTTGGGGTTTTTAGCCAGCATGGCCTGCCTGCGCCGATCGTTATCGACGTCTTCCTGCAGTAGCCGGCGGCGGTAAGACTGATACCAGCTGTCAAAACCCGCCAGGTCTTTCATTTCATCGCGTAGCGGCGAGCGCGGATTGCGAGCCTCGCTTTCACTTAACAAGCGAAACACCTGAGTGTAGTCGCTGCCTTCACGCGCCATGAGTCCAAGCAGGCCGGTGAGAATATCATTATCTTGTCGATCGCGCGTGGTAAAGCCCAGTTTGGCGCGCATCTCCTCGCCATAAGCGTCCATTAGCGCCGGTTCATAGCAAGCCAGCGCCCGCTCAAGAGAGTCGACCGGCATCAGGCCGGATAACGCCTGCGCCAGTCGATGCAAATTCCATAAACCCACCGCCGGCTGGTTGTCAAACGCATAGCGGCCCTGATGGTCGGTATGGTTGCAGATATAATCCGGCTGGTACGCATCAAGAAAACCAAAGGGGCCATAATCTATGGTAATGCCCAAAATCGACATGTTGTCGGTATTCATCACGCCGTGGGCAAATCCCACCGCCTGCCACTGGGCAATCATGCGCGCCGTCCTTTCCACCACATCCGTCAGCCATAAACGGTAGCGATCTTCCAGGCCCAGCCATTGCGGCCAGTGGCGGCCGATAACATAATCCGCCAACTGGCGTACCTTATCGGGTTCGCGCCGGTAGTAGAAATGCTCGAAATGCCCAAAGCGCACATGGCTTGGCGCCACCCGCAGCAGCATGGCGCCCGGCTCCGCTTTTTCGCGCCATACCGGCTCGTCGCTGGTGACGATGGTCAGTGCCCGCGTCGTGCCGATGCCAAGATAATGCAGCGCTTCGGACGCCAGAAACTCGCGTACCACGGAACGCAGCACCGCGCGGCCGTCCCCCATGCGCGAATAGGGCGTGAGGCCGGCGCCTTTCAGATGCCAGTCCATCGACCTTCCGTCCGCCAGTTGCTGTTCGCCGAGCAGTATGCCGCGCCCGTCGCCCAGTTGGCCCGCCCAGGCGCCGAACTGATGGCCACTGTAAACCTGCGCCAGCGGCTGCATGCCGGGCAGCAGCTGTTCGCCGGACCATATCGCCGCATGCCGCTCGTCGAACAGTTCATCGGCAAGAGCCAGCTCGCCGGCCAATGCCGCGCTATGGTAAAGCAATCGTGCGCCGCGCAGCGGCGTGGGCGCAAGAGCGGTATAAAAACCGGGCAACTGGTGGAAATAGCTATTCTTGAATATCGGGGTCTGTGCCATGGTGCCTCCTTACTCAAGTGTAGAACGTCCGGCGACATACCTGTAGTGCGACCACCGGTCTCCCCGTCACCGCTTGCCGCCGCATGAGCCATGGCCGGCCATGCCGCCGGGAAAAATTCCTTTTAGCGCACGGCGTCGCTCAACCACGCGCTGACGTCTTCCAGCGCGTCGCGGTCCTGCGCAAAATCGGCCATTATCCGCCGGCAAGCCAATGCCATATCGGCGGGACGATAGGTTACGCCGGGCAATGCCCTGGCCAATGCCTCCAGGGGACTGGGATTCAAACTGTCGGTAAAGAGTTGGCAGCGGGTTATCACGCCGTGTTCCATGTCCATATGCAATTCCACCCCGCCCCAGGCAAAACGCGCATCCAGCGTATGGCTGAAGGCCGGCGCCTGGCCAAAATTCCATTCCCAACTGCTTTGTTTGGCAAATTGCGCAGCAAACCCGGGCAGGTCCGGCACCTTGTCCGGCGAAATGATTTCGGGCATCACCGGTTCGCCATACCATTGGCTGAACGCGTCGCTCAGGTAGCGGCATAACTGGTGATGCTCGATAGCGGGCAGCACCTCGACAAGATTGGCCACCCTGGCGCGCACCGAGGAAATGCCCTTTGCCTGTAATTTTTTCACATCGGGATTAAGGTATAACGCCAGTCGGTCCAGATCGGCGTTGAGCAGCAGAGTGCCGTGGTGAAATCCCCGATCAGCCGTTTCGCGATAGGCGGAGCCGGAGATTTTACGCTCGCCGTCGGAGGTGCCCAGCACCAGGTCGTTGCGCCCCGACGCGGTCGCCGCGATACCCATATTGCGCAGGCCATTGAGGATGATTTGGGTGGAAATGGATTTATCATAGCCCGGCTTGCCGGCCATAAAAGTGAAGCACGTATTACCCAGATCGTGAAATACCGCGCCGCCTCCGCTGCTACGCCGGGCCAGTTTGATATGGTCCTGCGCCATGCGCCGGGTATTGCATTCTTTCCAGGGATTCTGCGCGCGGCCAATCACCACCGTATCCGCATTGCGCCATAAAAACAGCACGCGTTGGGTGGCCGGCATCTGGCGGAAAATACACTCTTCCACCGCCAGGTTAAACCAGGGATCGTAGGAATCGGACAAAAATAGCCGCAGGGATGACATACTTTCTCCCGTCGTGACGACGTTAAATCAGCCGGTTAAATACGCCGCGCCTGCCAATAGGCTTTGCGCCAGTAAACATTGTCCAGCGATGAGCGTATGACGCCGCGGCTGGTCGAGGCATGGATAAACAGATCGTCGGTATCATAGATACCCACATGCAGTCCGTTGGCGCCGCTGCCCGTTTTGAAAAACACCAGATCCCCCGGCAATAGATCGTCACGAGAGATGCGCGTGCCGACTTTAGTCTGCGCCTCTGTGGAGCGCGGTAATATGATGTCAAACCGGTCCCTGAAGGTGCGATAGACAAAACCGGAGCAGTCCACCCCGTCCTGGTTCAGACCGCCATAGCGGTAGGGCGTGCCGTGCCATTGGCGCAGCTGCGCATGGAGACGGGATTGCACCACGCTGGCGTTGGCCAGCCGCGGGTCGGGACTGGGCGCATGGTGGCTACAGCCGGTAATCAATAACGTTACTGCCAACAGCCAAAAGGACATCCGTCTCATTTTCTACTTATGACTCTTTATATTGACCATGCTGATTAAGAAGCGCCCGAAATCATCCGCTGCGACGGTAAAGACGGGCCCGATGCCACCAGCCAGGGGCGCTCGCCGGCCTGGAGCAGGGTAAAATCCACGCCGAACACCGGCGAAAGGATCTCGGGACGCATAACCTGCCCCGCGCTGCCCTGCGCCGCCAGGGCGCCGGAGGACATAAGCCACACCCGGCCGGCATGATGCAGGGTATGGTTAAGATCATGGGCGCAGATCAGCACGCCGAGCCCCGCGGCCGCGACTTCCGCCAGCAGCGCATCCAGGGCCACGCGCTGGGCGATATCCAGGCTGGCGGCGGGTTCGTCGAGCAGCAGTAGCCGGCCAAGGGGGTTCACGTCCGGCCAGATCTGCAGAAATACCGCCGCTAGCCTTACCCGTTGCCATTCGCCGCCGGATAGCTGGCTTAACGGGCGGTCGAGTTTATCCGCCAGCGACAAGGCCGCGGCCAGATATGCCACGGTCCGATCAATCGCGGCCTCGTCGGCGTTGCGCGGCTGATGCAGCATCAGATACTGGAATACCGGCATGGCGGTGGAGGGCAGCGCCTGCTGGCATAAATAGCCCCGGCGCAGGGCCAGGTCGGCGCCATGCCACTGTCCCACCGGCCGGCCGAGCAGGCTGACGTCCCCCGCCGACGCCATCAGGCCGGCGATACAGGCCAGCAGCGTGCTTTTCCCCGCGCCGTTAGGTCCGATGATATGGATCAGGCTGCCGGGCGGTACTTGGACCGATATCTTCGCCAGGCGCCGCGGCACCGATACGCGCCGCAGATCCAGTAATAACGGCGGCTGCATGGCCGGTGCGCCGTTTATTGCGCCAGGGCCCGTTTGACGGCATCGAGGAGAATGGGATCCTGAGGCGTCATATCCGGGGCAAAGCGTTCGAGGACGGTACCGTCGCGCCCTACCAGGAATTTTTCAAAATTCCATAAAATATCCTGCGGCTGCTTAGGCGCGCGCCCTTTTCCCGCCAGGCGCTCATAAAATGCGCTGCCCTGCGGTTTTATCGCCGTGGGTTTCGCGGCGATCAGCGCCCGGTAAAGCGGGTGGCGCTGCTCGCCGTTGACTTCAATTTTACTGAACATGGGAAATTCGACGCCGAATGTCCCGCGACAAAAGGCCAGTATCTCTTCATCGCTGCCGGGTTCCTGGCCGGCAAACTCATTGGAGGGAAAGCCTAAAACCTCCAGCCCCTGGGCATGCCAGGTTTTATAAAGCGCTTCCAGTCCTTCGTATTGATCGGTCAGACCGCATTTCGAGGCGACGTTGACAATCAGCAGTACCGAGCCCCGGTAATTTTCCAGGGTGGTAACTTCCCCGGTAATGGTCTTCAGCGGCAGGGTATAAAGGGTATCACTCATCTGAATCTCCTACGGGTTACAGTTAAAATCAGCAGCTTAACGCCATACACCAGCTTATCCTCTTATCCGGATTAATAGCCAGATAAATATCGGCGAGCCAAGGGTGGCGGTTACCACGCCTATCGGCAGTTCCGCGGCATACAGCGCGATGCGGGCAATCACATCCGCCAGCAGCAGTATGCCCGCGCCGGCCAGGGCGCAGCCGGGAAGCAGCCGTCGGTGATCGGTTAATCCCCATAAACGCAAGATATGCGGGACCACCAGGCCGATAAAACCAATCACGCCGGCCAGGGCTACGCTGATGCCCACCATCCAGCCGAAGGCCAGTACAAACACATTGCGCCAGACAAACACCGGTAAGCCCAATTGCATCGCCTGCTGTTCGCCCAAGGCCTGCAGGTTCATCACCCGGCCCTGCAGGCACAGCCAGAGAATAAAGGGCAGCAGGGACAATACCAGCCATTTGTCGCGCCAGTCCACGCCGCCAAAGCCCCCCATCATCCAATATAATAATTGGCGCAGATCCAGGCTGGTACTGAAATAGACCGCCCAGGTCATCACGGCGCTGCAAACAATGCCAAGCGCGACCCCGACCAGCAGTAGCCGGGCGTTGGAGGCGCGGCGTCTGGCAAACCACAGCAGCAGCAGCGTAATCGCCAGCGCGCCGGCCACCGCGCACAGACCCAGGCCCCACACCGGTATCGTCCCCCGGCCAAGCAGTACGCCGAGGGTAAGCGCTACGCCTGCGCCGTTGGCCACGCCCAGCAATCCTGGCTCGGCCAGCGGATTTTCAAAAATATTCTGCATCGCGGCGCCGGCCAGCGCCAGCGCCGCGCCGACGGCCATCACCGCCAGGGCGCGGGGCAGCCTCAGTTGCCAGATGAACATGCGGGGCGTGTCGTCAAGCCATTGGGTCGGCCAGTACCAGACATCGCCGGCGCACAGGCTCACCAGCAGGGCAATAAACACAAACAGCGCCAAAACGCGGACGCGCGCGGCATCGCGACGGGATTGCCGATATTTCAGATCGCTGAAAAGTGGACTGTTTGACGGCATCATCACTTAAGGTCCGGTAATACAAGGTTATCTGGGCACGGAAAACGGGCTTTTATCCTACCGGGATTAACGGCAAAGCGGTAGCGCCAATGGCGGGAAAATGAAGGTTGTGATATCGACGGGATAAACGGCGTTTTACCGGCGGGGCGGGAGGTGCTGAAGGTAAAAAAACCGGCGCCATAAGTGGGGAATCAGATGGCGCCGGGTAAGGTGACCCATAGGGTCAATATTAACTCTGTTGTTATTGTTGCGGCGGTTTTATCGGTTCGCCGCCGCTTCCCTGGTGTTGGTTTTCCTGACTTTTGCTCTCATGGCCGCTCTGTGCCTGTCCCTGCTTGCCGTTATCACCGTTAGGCTGGGCGTGGGTATTATGATCGGCGCCGGTATTGCGGGACGTTGTTTTATGCGCCACCGGCTGCTGGCGCGCCTTGGCGGTTTTACCTTGTCCCGCGGGCGGCTTGGGCGACCAGCGGCCGCCATCCCAATATTCGCCGCGGGTGTTGCGTTCGCCTACATGCTTGCCCTTGTGTCCACGCCACCAGGTCGGAGTACGCCAGTCATAGCCATCCCAGTAATAGCCCCGATCGTTACGCGCGCCGATTTGCACCGAGACGCCCTGGGCAGAGGTATGGACCAGCATGCCCGCCATGGCGCCCGTGGGGATGACGCAAGGCGTTGCCAAAAGAGCCATGGCCAAAAATACTGCTTTTTGTTTCATATTCTGTGTCCCTGAATCCATTTGCAGTGGTTATAACAGCCGCGGCAAAATGCCACTATCAGACAAGCACGGATTTGCATTACTCTTACGCTAACCTGACGAAATACTCACACTGAGCCCCGATGCTTTACGGCGAACTGCCGCCCACGGCCCCGCATCCCTAAACGGGCTTTGGCCGTGTTTAATGCGGCTTCGGCCTGATTATTTCATTGCCGCCCTGGTGCGGCTGACCGCCGCCGTTCTGCTGCGGCCGGTTATCATTGCCGCCCTGGTGCGGCTGCCCGCCGCCGTTCTGCTGCGGCCGGTTGTCATTGCCGCCCTGGTGCGGCTGACCGCCGCCGTTCTGCTGCGGCCGGTTATCATTGCCGCCCTGGTGCGGCTGACCGCCGCCGTTCTGCTGCGGCCGGTTGTCATTGCCACCCTGGTGCGGCTGACCGCCGCCGTTCTGCTGCGGCCGGTTATCATTGCCGCCCTGGTGCGGCTGCCCACCGCCGTTCTGCTGCGGCCGGTTGTCATTGCCGCCCTGGTGCGGCTGACCGCCGCCGTTCTGCTGCGGCCGGTTATCATTGCCGCCCTGGTGCGGCTGACCGCCGCCGTTCTGCTGCGGCCGGTTATCATTGCCGCCCTGATGCCACTGTCCGCCGCCGTTCTGCTGCGGCCGGCTATCGTGCCTGTCGTTATGATCCCAGGTGGAAAATTCCTGCCGCCGGCTCGGTTCATGATAGTTGCGCCCGCGCCGGCCATAGCCTGGCGGCGGCGCTATGGTCCAGATACCGTTATACCAATACTGGCCCCGGTCGTTGCGCATGCCGTCAGGCATTTCCTCTATCCAGCGCCCGCCGTCCCAGTACCAGCCGAAATCATTACGATCGCCGATATCATCATCCTCATGTTCGTACCACCACTGTGGCGTACGCCATTGGTAACCATCCCAAAACCACCCGCGCTCGTTGCGTTCGCCGACATGCCGGCCGCGGTGATCGTACCACCAGTGCGGCGGACGCCACTCGTCGCCATCCCAGAAATAACCGCGCTGATCCTGGCTGCCCAGGTTAATCACCATGCCGGGATTATTGGTGCTGATAAATACATCCGCCAGCGCGCCGCAGGGCATCAGCAGCGCCAGCGCACATAATAAGGTGGTCTTTCTCATGATATCTACCTGTGATACAGATACGATTTGCCGCCGTTATAGCAGCGGCCAACGGCCGCCACTATCAGACAATGTCGCCTTTACGATAAACAGGCGATCCCCTTACCAAAACCTGACAATCCGCCATCCCGCGGGGCGCCGGTACGGATTTCCCCCGGGTGCTAAAAGAAGCGGGCATGATGATAATGCCCTGACGGGTAACGCATGCCGCCCCTTTCCCGCCGGCACCCGCCATGTTGACGAAAAAAAAGGCCGCACGGGGCGGCCTTTTCAGAGAGAGGACAATACATCACTCTTTAGGTGAGGCATTCTCGACACGGCTTTTCAACTTTTGCCCCGGACGAAACGTCACCACCCGCCGGGCAGTGATAGGAATATCTTCACCGGTTTTCGGATTACGCCCTGGACGTTGATTTTTGTCGCGCAGATCAAAATTACCAAAACCGGATAATTTTACCTGCTCGCCATTTTCCAGCGCTCGCCGGACTTCCTCAAAAAACAGTTCCACTATTTCTTTGGCATCCCGTTTGCTCAGCCCGAGCTTTTCAAACAGGTATTCTGACATTTCAGCTTTAGTAAGCGCCATAGGTTCAATCCCTCAAGGATGCTTGGAATCGCTGTTTTAGTGCCGCCACACATTTTGCTACGGTCGCGGCAATAGCCTCTTCTTCCAGTGTACGAGCGGTATCCTGTAGTATCAGGCTGATAGCCAGGCTCTTAAAACCTTCCGCTACGCCCTTCCCCCGGTACACATCAAACAAGTTTACGCCAACTACCTGATTTGCGCCAACTTTCTTACACTCTGCCATAATATCTGCTGCAGGGACACTTTCAGCCACCACAATAGCGATGTCGCGGCGGTTGGCCGGGAAGCGTGAAATGTCACTGGCTTCAGGAACTTTACGCGCTGCAACCTTATCCCAGCGTAGTTCAAAGACCAGGGTACGGCCATTTAAATCCAGCTTTGCTTCAAGTTCAGGGTGTATAACGCCAATAAATCCAATATGTTCCCCTGCTAAATACAATGCCGCGCTCTGGCCCGGGTGTAAAGCGGGATTATGCTCAGGTTTGAATTCAATATCAGCAAGTTTGCCGGTAAGTTCAAGTAATGATTCAAGATCGCCTTTCAAATCGTAAAAATCCACCGGCTGGCGCGCAAGATCCCAATGTTCGTCAAAACGCGGACCGGTAATGACCCCCGCCAGCATAAGATCCTGACGAATGCCGAGGTCCGCTGTTTTATCAGGAACAAAGCGCAGTCCACTTTCGAATAAACGAATCCGGTTTTGCTGGCGGTTCTGGTTGTAAACCACCGCGCCCAAAAGTCCACTCCACAGGGACAACCGCATGGCGGACATTTCCACCGAGATGGGGCTGGGCAGCAGCAGCGGCTCCTGGTCAGGGTGCAGCAGTGATTGTATCTTCGGATCGACAAAGCTGTAAGTGATCGCTTCCTGATAACCCCGATCCACCAGCAGCGTTTTTACGCGATTAAGCGGCAATGCCGCCTCCTGGTGCCGGGTCATTTCCAGATTGGCGCGCACGGGCACATTCGGAATGTTGTTGTAGCCAAACACCCGGGCCACTTCTTCCACCAAATCTTCTTCGATCTCCATATCAAAACGCCAGGTCGGCGCCACCGCTTGCCAGTTGTCTTGCCCTGCGGTCACGGTACATCCCAGCCGTGACAGGATATCACCGACATCGGCATCGGGAACGCGGTGGCCTATCAGGCGATCGAGTTTTTCGCGGCGCAGGGTGATGGTGGCCTGGCGCGGCAGCGCGGACGGTGCGCTCACGTCCACAACCGGCCCAGGCCGGCCGCCGCAGATAGCCAGCAGCAGGCCGGTGGCGCGCTCCATGGCCCGGTGCTGCAACGCGGGATCCACGCCGCGCTCATAGCGATGCGATGCGTCGGTGTGCAGGCCGTAGCGGCGCGCGCGGCCAGCGATAGCCAAGGGGCTGAAAAAAGCGCACTCCAATACCACATCCTGGGTGTCGGCGCTGATGCCGGAGAATTCGCCGCCGAAAATACCGCCCAGCGCCAATGCCTTTTCCCGATCGGCAATGACCAGCGTATCGGCCCGCAGGCGGGTTTGCGTCCCGTCCAGCAGCGTCAGGCTTTCGCCTTCTTCCGCCATGCGCACCACGATGCCGCCGTCAATGCGTTGCAGATCAAACGCATGCATCGGCTGCCCTAGTTCCAGCAGGACAAAATTGGTAATGTCCACCACCGCGTCCACTGAACGCAGGCCGCAGCGGCGCAGCTTTTCCTTCATCCACAACGGCGTGGGCGCGGCGACGTTTATCCCCTTGATCACGCGGCCAAGATAGCGCGGACAGGCGTCGGGGGCATCGACGCGGATCGGCAACCGGTCCTCGATAACCGGCGCCACAACCTCGATGGCCGGTATGTTCAGCGGCAGGCGGTTGATTAACGCCACGTCGCGGGCTATGCCGATAAGTCCCAGGCAATCGGCCCGGTTAGGCGTAACGCTGATATCGATAATACGATCGTCAAGCTGCAAATAATCGCGGATATCGACGCCCAGCGGGGCATCCGCGGGCAGTTCGATAATGCCGCTATGGTCGTCCGCCAGGCCCAGCTCGGTAAAGGAGCACAGCATGCCTTCGGACGGCTCGCCGCGCAGTTTAGCGGCTTTGATCTTAACATCACCCGGCAGCACGGCGCCGATGGTCGCCACCGCCACCGTCAAGCCTTCGCGGCAATTGGGCGCACCGCAGACGATATCCAGCAGCGCGTCGCCGCCGATATCGATTTTGGTCACCCGCAGTTTATCGGCGTTGGGATGCTGGCGGCATTGCGCTACCCGGCCCACCACCACGCCGGTGAAGGCGGGGGCGGCCTCGGCGACGCCGTCGACTTCCAGGCCGGCCATGGTGATCTGTTCCGCCAGCTCATCGCTGGTGATAGCGGGATTCACCCATTCACGCAGCCAAAGTTCACTGAATTTCATGTGCTCGTCCCGCCCTATTTAAACTGTTTAAGAAAACGCAGATCGTTTTCGAAGAATGCGCGCAAATCTGTGACACCGTAACGTAACATCGTCAAGCGTTCCATGCCCATGCCGAACGCAAAACCGGAGTAGACTTCGGGGTCAATACCGACATTGCGTAATACGTTCGGATGCACCATGCCGCAGCCCAACACTTCGAGCCATTTGCCATTTTTACCCATCACATCGACTTCGGCGGAGGGTTCGGTAAAAGGGAAATAAGACGGGCGGAACCGTACCTGCAGGTCTTCTTCAAAGAAATTGCGCAGGAAATCGTGCAAGGTTCCCTTCAGGTTGGTAAAACTGATATTGGTATCAATGATCAGCCCTTCCATCTGGTGAAACATCGGGGTATGGGTCTGATCGTAGTCGTTACGATAAACGCGTCCCGGGGCAATGATGCGGATCGGCGGCTGTTGATTTTTCATGGTGCGGATCTGCACGCCGGAGGTCTGGGTGCGCAACAACCGCGTGGCGTCGAACCAAAAGGTATCATGATCCGCCCTGGCCGGATGGTGGGCAGGGATATTCAGGGCGTCGAAGTTATGATAATCATCTTCAATCTCCGGGCCGGTGGCCACAGAAAAACCCAGTTCGCCGAAGAAGTGCTCAATGCGGGAAATAGTGCGGGTCACCGGATGCAGCCCGCCATTCTCCATACGTCTGCCGGGTAACGATACATCCAGGGTCTCCTGCGCCAGGCGGGCATTGAGCGCCTGCGACTCCAGGCTTTCCTTACGTTCATTCAGCGCCTGCTGCACCTCCAGCTTAACCTGGTTGATCACCGCGCCCGCCGCCGGCCGCTCTTCCGCCGGCAAATCGCGTAAGGTGGTCATTTGCAGGGTTAAATGCCCTTTTTTGCCAAGATATTCGACGCGCACGTTATCGAGCGCCGCGCTGTCCTGGGCTTGTGCGATGGCTGCTTTGGCTTGCACAACCAAATCTCTCAGATGTGGCATTGCTTTCCTCTTTTTCCGGCCTTAATGGCTTAATCGTTAATGGCGAGCAAAAAAAAACCTCCACACCGGGAGGCTTTAGCGCTATTTTTCGTTTCTTTTCTTACGCGCAAGCCCCCGGGATCAGGTGCTAAAGTAAAAAAAGAAGCGGAAAATGGCAGCATTCATGCTTGCATTACCTTAAACGTTGTCGGGGAAGTATCCGTTAGGTGATTGATACTAGCGTAATAAATAAATCCAAAAAATAAAAGAGGGAGTTAAACTCCCTCTCTCATTCATATCACGCCAGCGCGCCTTTCGCTTTTTCGGCAAGGGCGGTAAACGCCACTTTGTCGAATACAGCGATGTCTGCCAGGATTTTACGGTCAATTTCAATAGAGGCTTTTTTCAGGCCGTTAATGAAACGACTGTATGATATGCCGTTCTGGCGGGCAGCGGCGTTAATACGCGCGATCCACAGTTGACGGAACTGACGTTTCTTCTGACGGCGGTCACGGTAGGCATATTGGCCTGCTTTGATAACCGCCTGAAAGGCAACACGGTAGACGCGTGAACGGGCGCCATAATAACCTTTCGCTTTTTTCAGAATCTTTTTGTGACGTGCACGAGCTGTCACACCACGTTTTACGCGAGCCATATGCTCTCTCCTAAAGTCTTATTCGAACCAGTTAAAATGACGCTTATGCGTACGGCAGACATGCGATGACCAAACCCAGATCGCCTTTGGAGACCATGGATTTAGGACGCAGGTGACGTTTACGCTTAGTGGCTTTTTTGGTCAGAATATGACGCAGGTTAGCATGCTTGCGCTTGAAGCCGCCGGAAGCGGTTTTCTTAAAGCGCTTGGCAGCACCGCGTACTGTCTTGATTTTTGGCATTGTCTATTTCTCTACTGCGCATTGTTGATAAAATGAAGCAATGAGGCGAAGGCAACTTACCGCCGTTTGGCGCCAGGCTGCCCTACTTGTCAGGCCTTATTGTTTCTTCTTGGGTGCGAGCACCATGATCATCTGGCGTCCTTCGATTTTACTCGGGAAAGACTCAACTACCGCCAGTTCACTCAAATCGTCACGAACGCGGTTAAGCACTTCGATACCGATCTGCTGATGCGCCATTTCACGTCCACGAAACCGCAGGGTGATTTTGGCTTTATCGCCGTCTTCCAGAAAACGAATCAGGTTGCGTAGTTTTACCTGATAGTCGCCTTCGTCGGTACCAGGCCGGAATTTGATTTCCTTAACCTGAATAACTTTTTGTTTCTTTTTCTGCTCTTTGGTGGACTTGCTCTTCTCATAGAGGAACTTGCCGTAATCCATGATTCGGCAAACCGGCGGCTCGGCATTAGGGCTGATTTCAACTAAATCAACACCCGACTCCTCGGCTTTCTCAAGCGCTTCGTTGAGGCTGACTATGCCGATTTGCTCGCCGTCGATTCCCGTCAGACGAACCTCTGCCGCGCGAATTTCTCGGTTGATACGATTCGGACGCGCCGGTTGAACTCGTTTTCCGCCTTTAATACTTTATACCTCCAGTTGATGAAGATTACGGCTGCGTATCTCTTGCTGCAGCTTTTCAATAATCTCGTTAACGTCGATGCTGCCCAAATCGATGCCGCGGCGTGTACGCACGGCAACTTTGCCCGCTTCGGTTTCTTTATCACCGCAGACCAGCATATAGGGCACCCGACGCAAAGTATGCTCGCGGATTTTAAAGCCTATTTTCTCATTTCTCAAGTCCGCTTTTACACGAATGCCGGCTGCGGACAATCTTTCTGTCACTTTTGCGACGTAATCAGACTGATTGTCGGTGATATTCATCACCACAACCTGGGTCGGCGCCAGCCAGGTAGGATAAAAACCCGCATATTCTTCGGTCAGGATACCGATAAACCGCTCCATCGAACCCAATATGGCGCGATGGATCATTACCGGTACCAAACGCTCGTTGTTCTCGCCTATATAAGAGGCGCTCAGGCGACCCGGCAAGGAAAAGTCCAACTGTACCGTGCCGCACTGCCAGGCGCGATCCAGGCAATCAAGCAGGGTAAATTCAATCTTAGGACCGTAAAACGCCCCTTCACCCGGCTGATATTCAAACGCGATGCCGTTTTCAGTCAACGCGGCGGCCAGGTCTTTTTCCGCCCGATCCCAGGTATCGTCGGTACCGATACGCTTAGCCGGCCGGGTGGAAAGTTTAACCAGGATATTATCGAAGCCAAACGTGCTGTAAATATCATACACCATTTTGATGCAATTGTTTACTTCATCCCGCACCTGGTCCTCGGTACAAAAGATATGGGCGTCATCCTGGGTAAACCCCCGCACGCGCATCAGGCCGTGCAGCGAGCCGGACGGTTCGTTGCGATGGCAACTGCCGAACTCGGCCATGCGCAGCGGCAGGTCGCGGTAGGATTTCAATCCCTGGTTGAAAATCTGCACATGGCCGGGGCAGTTCATCGGCTTAATGCAGTATTCGCGGTTTTCCGAGGACGTGGTGAACATATGCTCGGCATAGTTTTCCCAATGGCCCGTTTTTTCCCACAGGACACGGTCCATCATAAAGGGACCCTTTACTTCCTGATAGTGGTACGCCTTGAGCTTCATGCGCACAAAGGCTTCCAGCTCGCGAAAAATGGTCCAGCCGTCATTGTGCCAGAACACCATGCCCGGCGCTTCTTCCTGCATATGGTACAAATCGAGCTGCTTGCCTATTTTGCGGTGGTCGCGCTTGGCGGCCTCTTCCAGGTGCTGCAGATAGGTGTTGAGCTGTTTTTTATCGCCCCAGGCGGTGCCGTAGATGCGCTGCAGCATTTTATTTTTGCTGTCGCCGCGCCAATAGGCGCCGGACGTCTTCTGCAGCTTGAAATGATGGCAAAAGCGCATATTGGGCACGTGCGGACCGCGGCACATATCAACATATTCTTCATGGTGATACAGGCCTGGCCGGTCGTCATGGCTGATATTTTCATCCAGGATCGCCACCTTATACTGCTCGCCGCGGGCGACAAACGTATCGCGCGCCTGCTGCCAGCTCACTTTTTCCTTAATGACGTCATAGTCTTTATCGGCCAGCTCGTGCATACGCTTTTCCAGCAGGTCGAGATCTTCCTGGGTCAGCGTCCGCTCCAGATCCACGTCGTAATAAAAACCTTTGTCGATTACCGGGCCGATGGCCATCTTGGTGTCGGGCCACAGCTGCTTGATGGCGTGTCCCAGCAAATGCGCGCAGGAGTGGCGGATGATCTCCAGCCCGGCTTCGTCTTTAGCGGTGATAATGGCCAGTTGGGCATCATCGGTAATCAAATCGACGGCGTCGACCAGTTCGCCGTTCACGCGTCCGGCAATACAGGCTTTCGCCAGGCCGGGACCGATATCGCGGGCCACATCAAGGGGTGATACGGGATGATCGAACTGACGCTGGCTTCCATCAGGAAGAGTAATAACAGGCATGGTGGTTTCCTTAATTTGCAGTGGTGATCCATACGCAAGACCACATACAAATTTAATTTATATAGTAAAATCAGAAGGTTGATTGTGCTATCTCGTTATACCTTACGAAATATGGACACAAAGGCGCGCACAATTTCTGTTAGCGCCGCTGTATGACACCGCAACCAGGGCCTGATAGTAACACCATGAACTTATTGGCATCTACAAAAATTTCCCTTGTTCCGCGCCCCCGTCCCCAGGCTCCCCTATTGCCTTAAGCGCCGGGATACGCCGCCGGGCCCGGCGGCGTGCGAAAATCCAGCGTCTGCCGTGATAGGCGTAAACAAAAGGGTGATAAGCGCTAAAAATCCATAACAATTGTGTCCCTTTGTATCGTCCGTGGTGCTAAGCTCCCGCGCGGCGACGTTTGTTCTTCAACATGCTCCGTTTCGTTGGAAATGATTCATGAAAATATCACTGGTTGTCCCTGTTTATAATGAAGCTGAAGCCATACCGCTGTTTTATAAAGCGGTGCGGGAATTTGAGCCCCTGCGGCAATTTGAAGTGGAAATAGTGTTTATCAACGACGGCAGCCGGGACAATACCGCTGAGATCATCGACGCGCTGGCATTGGCCGACAGCCTGGTTAAAAAGGTTGACTTTACCCGCAATTTCGGCAAGGAACCCGCCCTGTTCGCCGGGCTGCGTTATGCCGGCGGCGAGGCGGTCATTCCCATCGATGTCGATTTACAAGACCCGATCGACGTCATCCCCCGGCTAATCGATAAATGGCGCGACGGCGCGGATATCGTCCTGGCAAAACGCTCGGACCGCATGACCGACAGCCGGATGAAACGCACAACCGCCGAATGGTTCTATAAACTGCATAATAAAATCAGTTCGCCCAAAATCGAGGAAAACGTCGGTGATTTCCGCTTAATGTCCCGCGAGGTGGTGGATAATATTCTCACCTTGCCCGAGCGGAACCTGTTTATGAAGGGAATTCTTTCCTGGGTGGGCGGACGCACCGCGGTAGTGGAATACTCCCGCGCCAGCCGCGTGGCCGGCGAATCCAAATTCAACGGCTGGAAATTATGGAACCTCGCTATCGAGGGCATCACCAGTTTTTCCACTTTCCCCCTGCGCATGTGGTCCTACATCGGACTGAGCGTCGCCCTGTCCTCTTTTTTCTACGCTATCTGGATGGTCATCGACAAATTGGTCTGGGGCAATAACGTGCCCGGTTATCCATCCCTGATGACGGCCATTCTGTTTTTAGGCGGTGTGCAGCTGATCGGCATAGGGGTATTGGGTGAATATATCGGCCGTATCTATATGGAAACTAAAAACCGGCCAAGGTATATAATAAAGAAATAAGCACAGCCCGATAGATGCCGGCAATCATGCCGGCGCTACGCCAGAAACGGAGGGCTATCTGGTGAAAACGGCGGGCGGCGTTTTTGCTACAGAATGCAAACATCTTTATAATCGTGGCTCAACAGAACATTATCATGGCGTATAAAGTGTCAAGTAAAAAAAATGGTTTTGCACCAAAAAGCAGCAAACCCGCCGAAGCGGGTTTGTTTGAATCAGCATGTCATCATGAGGTAAATTATACCAAAGCAGTAACGACAGCGACCCAAAAAGCCATGCATATCAATACTATGCTGGGCAACGTTAAACGATAGAACTGATCCATAACCACCTCACATTTACCTGACATCTTTTAAGAATAATCCTACGCCAATTCTTGTATAAAAAACAGGATCTGGATCATTCTTTAATACATTTAATCTATCAAAAACGCTTACTGGATCACGTAACGGACACCCTTTTCCCTCTTTTCAGCATGCCTTGCGGGTCGCTGGGCGTCAGTGCGTTACATCTGGCCGTTAACCTGCATCAAGACGCCTGACAATCCGGCTAAAACGACCAGTAAAAGCAGGCTAATCCACTTCCAACGTTGTTCTGATTTGCTATTCATCGCGTTCCCCCTCAATCGTCTATGCCTATATCGTCCGGCGGGGCAGAAACTTGAGCGAAAAAATAAAAATAATGACAGCGCCGCTTTTTACGCGCCTGGGACGGGTGGCGATTGGTGCTATGCTGGGAGCCATTTCATTATAAGGAGATTGTTATGACCCAAATAACGACCCTGACCCTGGCGCCTTCGCTGGATAGCGCCACCACCACCGACCGCATGTATGCCGAAGGCAAGCTGCGCTGCTCCGCGCCCCAGTTCGAGCCGGGCGGCGGCGGCATCAATGTGGCGCGGGCGATCGTGCATCTGGGGGGACGGGCCACGGCGCTTTTTCCCGTCGGCGGCCCTACGGGACGGCACCTGGCCGATCTGTTGACCGCGGAGGGCGTCACCGCCGTCGCGCTGGAAACCCAGGACTGGACGCGGCAGAACCTGCATGTCCACGTGGCGAGCACCGGCGAGCAGTATCGCTTTGTCATGCCCGGCGCACGATTGACGGCGGATGAATTCCAGCGGTTCGAGGGCCATCTGTCGGGACTGCCGCAAGGCTCGCTGCTGGTGATAAGCGGTAGCCTGCCGCCGGGTGTGAGCGTGGAAAACCTGCAGCATCTGTTGCGCGAGGCGCAACGCCTGGGACTGCAGTGTATCGTCGACAGCTCGGGTCCGGCGCTGAAAGCCTGCCTGGATGTCGGCAGCCTGGCGCTGGTCAAGCCGAATCAAAAAGAACTGGCCGAACTGGTCAACCGTGAACTGAACGATCCCGACGCGGTAAGGCAGGCGGCCCTGGAAATCATCAGACAGGGCAAAACCCAGCGGGTGGTGGTGTCGCTCGGTCCCCAGGGCGCGCTGGCGGTGGATAAGGATAATGTGTTCCAGGTGGTACCGCCGCCGGTTAAAAAAATGAGCACCGTCGGCGCCGGCGACAGCATGGTGGGCGCCATGACGCTGAAACTGGCCGACGGCGCGGATTTGCTGGATATGGTGCGCTACGGCGTCGCGGCGGGCAGCGCGGCCACGCTGCATAAAGGCACCCGCTTATGTACCCTGGAAGATACCGGACGTATCTATGATTACCTGCGTCGGGAAAGTATGATCTAAGACCCTAAGCCCACGCCGCCGGATATCGGTTGCAGAATTAGCAGTTGACATCGGCGGCGTTCGCAACAACACTCTCTCAACGCTTGACGGAACGGCGCCCTGCGCTAGCCGCTCGTCCGGCTTTTTATATTAAGCCCTTTCTTTTGAACCCGGTACGCGCCGTTTCAGGCCGTGCAGTTGCCGGTTCGCTCCAAGGCTCATCGTCGCCGCATCGCCGGCGGTTGCGCCGCGCTGCTTGTTTTTGCGAAGTTGTCACCGAGTTGTCATCAAAAAATTCATACCTTATCGGCAAAACGACTGTAGGGGGATATGACGATGTGGCACGCCATTAGCACCATGTTGGCAGAAAAATTTAACAGGGATGAAATCAGCGAACGGCGGGAACTGCCCGGCGGGGAGTTACACGCCGCCTGGTATCTCCGTTACGGCGAACACGCGGTGTTTGTAAAGTCCGATACGCGTGAGCTGCTGCAAAAATTCACCAACGAGGCCGATCAGCTGGCGATGCTGGCCCGTAGCCATACGGTGCGGGTACCGGAGGTGTACGGCGTCGGCAGCGCCAAGGATGAAAGCTTTTTGCTGCTCGAATTCCTGGTGGAGCGCCCTTTTGACGCCCACGGGGCCTATTGCCTCGGCCAGCAGCTTGCCCGGCTGCATCAATGGAGCGAGCAGCCGCAGTTCGGCCTGGATTTTGACAATGACCTCTCCACCGTAACGCAGCCCAACGCCTGGCAGCGCCGCTGGTCGGTGTTCTACGCCGAACAGCGTATAGGCTGGCAACTGCAGTTGGCGGCGGAAAAAGGGCTCTATTTTGGCGATATTGATAAGATTATCGCCCAGGTCGCGGACCGCCTGCACGATCGCCAGCCCCAGCCTTCACTGCTGCACGGCGATCTGTGGCCGGATAATTGCGCCAACAGCGCTCAGGGTGGTTTTTTATACGATCCGGCGTGTTATTGGGGCGATCGCGAATGTGATTTGGCCATGCTGCCGCTCTACGATCGGCTGCTGCCGCAAATTTACGACGGTTATCAGAGCGTGTGGCCGCTGGATAAGGGGTTTATCGAACGACAGCCGCTTTACCAGCTCTATTACCTGTTGAACCGGGCCAACCTGTTTGGCGGCGAGCATATCGCCATCGCCAACGAAGCTCTGGATAAAATACTGAGCAGTGATTAAGCGGAGCCATGCGGGCGGCCCTGCGGCTGCCCGCGCGTCTTCAGAGCATGCCGAGAAGCTTGAGGACAAAATAGCCCACCACCGCCAGGATAATGGGCAGGATGTATAAAGGAAAAAATTGCAGCAAAATCGTATGCCGCGGCATCACGATCTTTTCCTCCAGCTGGGTACGACTCAGCCCCTGGCTGCCGCGGGCCTGCTCCAGCACCATCTGATCCTCGACCCCTTCGCGCACGTGCCTGACCTGGCGCGACATGCGCGCGCCGGAAGCCTGCAGGGCCAGGCCGACAAAAATCAGGAAATAAATGAGCCAGAACATCAGGTTAGCGCTAAACCCCTGGCCATCGAACACCGGTTGCGGCGAGTTGTACCAGAAAACATTCAGAAATGAGGTGTTAAAACGCAGCATATCTATCATGACATGGAAAAAATCAGCCATGACCGCATTGATTCCCTTATTTTGCTCACTATGCTGATAGAGAAATTTCAGGATAGAAATCACGGTAGAAAGTAAAGCCGGTATAAAAATAATCCATCCCGCGAGGCGTTTGATCACGGCCAGGCGGCCAGCTTGTTGATACGTCATGCGTTCCCCTTGTTAAACGACGCCAACCATAGCCCTTAAGTTTATCTATAATTTACCTTTTCTGCTGTGTTTTATTGGTGCTACCCTCTTTCCTCGCCCTTTTTTTGCAAACAGGAGCCCAAGGTATGGCGTTAACCCTACCCAAGGAAGCTGTAATATTTGATATGGATGGACTGATTATCGACTCCGAGCCCTTATGGCATCAGGCTGAGCTGGATGTCTTCGCCGCCATGGGCATGGACGTGTCGGTGCATGACGCGATTCCGGATACATTGGGTATGCGCATCGATCAGGTGGTGAAGGCCTGGTATCAGTTAAGTCCGTGGCAGGGGGCTTCTCTGGAGGAAGTCAGCAACAGCATCATTCAGCGCGCGTTGGCGTTGGTGGATGAACGCCGTCCGCTGCTGCCCGGGGTCGCCCATGCGCTGGAGACCGCCAGGGATTGCGGCATGAAGATTGGCATGGCCTCGGCGTCACCGCTGTTTATGCTGGAACATGTGCTGGAGATGTTTGACCTGCGCCATTATTTCGACCATCTGGCATCGGCGCAGAACCTGCCTTACAGCAAACCGCATCCTGAAGTCTATATCCAGGCGGCGTTAAGCCTGGGCGTCGCGCCTGAGCGCTGTACCACCCTGGAAGATTCCTTTAACGGCATGATTGCCACCAAAGCGGCGCGGATGCGCTCGATAGTCGTGCCCGACATCGCCTTTCGCGCCGACCCCCGCTGGGTGCTGGCGGACGTCAGGCTGGCGTCGCTGGCGGAAATAACACCCGAACATTTCCGTTAACCCGGCGCCGGCATCGCCGTTATTTCCGCCGCGCAGGGAGGCCGCCTGAAAATTCACGTGCGGGCGCCACGCGGCGGGATGGCGTGCTTCAGAGAAAATCGTCGCGCTTGGGCGTAAAGGTATCAATCAGCACGCTATTATCTTCCAGCGCCACCACGCCGTGCATCTCATGCTTTACCGCGCGGTAGGCATCGCCGGTTTTCAGTACCCGCTCATGGCCTTCGATGGTCACCTTGAAGCTGCCGGCGGCGACATAGGCAATCTGATCGTGGATGTCATGCTGATGCGGCGTGCCGATAGCGCCCTTGGCAAAATGCACGCAGACCATCATCAGGTCGTCGCTCCAGGTCATGATTTTGCGTTTAACGCCCTCGCCCACGGCTTCCCATGGCGTTTCTTCGTCAATATAAAAAGTCTTCATGCTTTATTCTCCATTAACCAACCCATTCCGGCGCGATCCTGACGAAGGGCGCGACGGGATACGACGTATTTCCGCTGCTTCATTTTAAGGTCCGGCTTGTGGAATGAAACCGAAAAACATCAAAAGCATGACGCTCCTCATAAAATAAATAAAACAATATTTCATTTTTATTGAATTCACATCCCGGTAGCACTATCATTTCAGCAATAAAAGGACAACGCTTTCCCCCGGGTCAAAGCCATACTACGTACATATTCTGAAAGAGAGGCATTACGACTATGCAAGTTCGCCAAAGCATTCACAGCGATCACGCTAAACAACTGGATACCGAAGGCCTGCGCAGCCAGTTCATGATCGAAAAGATCTTCGAAGAAGATGCCTACACCATGACCTATAGCCATATCGACCGCATCATCGTCGGCGGCATCAAGCCGGTCACCAAAGCGGTGACCATCGGCGGCGAAGTCGGCAAGCAGTTAGGGGTGAGTTATTTCCTGGAACGCCGCGAGCTGGGTGTCATTAATATCGGCGGCCCCGGGGTGATTGTCGTCGACGGCAAAACCTACGAGATCGGCCACCAGGAAGCCCTGTATGTGGGTATGGGCGCCAAAGACGTGCAGTTCACCAGCGTCGACGCCGCTAAACCCGCGAAGTTTTACTATAACAGCGCCCCGGCCCATATGACTTACCCCAGCCGTAAAATCACGCTGGCCGAAGCCTCGCCGCAGACCATTGGCGACAACGCCACCAGCAATCTGCGCACCATCAATAAATTTATTGTTCCCGACGTATTGCCGACCTGCCAGCTGACCATGGGTTTGACCAAGCTGGCTGAAGGCAACTTGTGGAACACCATGCCGTGCCATACCCATGAACGCCGCATGGAAGTCTATTTCTATTTTGATATGGACGACGAAACCGCGGTATTCCATATGATGGGCCAGCCGCAGCAAACACGTCACCTGCTGGTGCATAACGAACAGGCGGTGATTTCACCGAGCTGGTCGATCCATGCCGGCGTGGGCACGAAAAACTATACCTTTATCTGGGGCATGGTCGGCGAAAATCAGGTTTTCGACGATATGGACCACGTAAAAGTCAGCGAAATCCGCTAATTATTCCCGGCCGGCGTGTTCCGGCCCTTTAAACACACTACGCTGGCGATGTCCTACCGCCGCCAGCAATGAGGTTCTGGTATGATTTTAGATTCATTCAATTTGCAGGGTAAAGTGGCGCTGATTACCGGTTGCGACACCGGCCTGGGTCAGGGCATGGCTATCGGCCTGGCGGAAGCCGGCTGTGATATCGTTGGCGTCAACATCGTCGACCCTGAAGAAACCATCGCCAAAGTGACCGCCCTTGGCCGTCGTTTCCTGAGCCTGACCGCTGATTTAACCAAAATCGACGATATCCCGGGCATCATTGAGAAATCAGTGGCTGAATACGGCCATATCGATATCCTGGTCAACAACGCGGGCATTATCCGTCGCGAAGACGCCATCGAGTTCAGCGAAAAGAACTGGGACGACGTCATGAACATCAATATCAAAACCGTGTTCTTTATGTCGCAGGCGGTTGCGCGCCAGTTTATCAAGCAGGGCAAAGGGGGCAAAATCATCAATATCGCCTCCATGCTGTCCTTCCAGGGCGGGATCCGCGTGCCTTCCTACACCGCGTCGAAAAGCGCCGTCATGGGTGTTACCCGCCTGCTGGCCAACGAATGGGCTAAGCATAACATCAATGTCAACGCCATCGCGCCGGGTTACATGGCCACGAATAATACCCAGCAACTGCGTGCCGACGAAGGCCGCAGCAAAGAAATCCTGGAACGCATCCCCGCCGGTCGCTGGGGTTTGCCGGACGATCTGAAAGGACCGGCCATATTCCTGGCCTCCACCGCGTCCGATTATATCAACGGCTATACCATCGCCGTGGATGGCGGCTGGCTGGCGCGCTAAGCCCGCGCCCACCCGCCCCCAAGGCGTGGTAAAGGGAAGGCGCGCCTTAGGGCGTGTTTTTCCCGTCCGCCCGGGTCACAGTATTGCGGTAGCTTGCGGTAGCTTGCGGTAGCTTGCGGTAGCTTGCGGTAGCTTGCGGTAGCTTGCGGTAGCTTGCGGTAGGGCATATGTCATCTCGGGAAGGTTTCGCTTGCCGTGCGTGAGGGTGTTTTATGTCCTGCCCGGTACCGGCAAGCGACAAAGAGGCCGTACCGTGACGGCCTCCTTGACCTCCACGCGTCCGGCAGTGCGTGCGCCGCTGCGCGGTTCCCGGCATCGCCCATCACGGCTTGTGGACCGCACGGGACGCGCTCCCGGCGCGGCCCTTAGCTTTCGCCGCTCCCGGCGGCTCATCCAGCCGCGATGCGCGCTGCCGGCGCACTCTATGCCGGCACCACGTCAACACCATCGTCTGTGAGTAAAATGGCGTTTTGGGTTCCTTAGTGGTATGTATTTACCGGGAAATCATAACGGTTACATACCCGACACCAGACACTATCCCAAGCAACAGCGCCGCTGTCGTTTCATAAAACGCATTGCCAACAGCGACATGTGGACCGGCATAAAGCGCGCTGACGGCGTCTGTGACCCCGGCATGAGCCGCCGGGAGCGGCGAAAGGCCCGGTTGCGCCGGGAGCGCATACCGGGCCGGTGCATCACGGGGGCATGGGCGACGGAAGGCATCGCACAGCGACGCGCGACCTGCCGGGCGCGCGGAGGTCAAGGAGGCCGTCGCGGTACGGCCTCTTTGTCGCTTGCCGGCACCCGGCATTCCATATAACCGCCAAACGCACGGCAAGCGAAACCCTCACCGCGGCGACATAGATCACCCAGCGAACTGCCAGCGAAACTCACGCTGCGGCCCCATAATCACCCTGAAAACCGCCAGCAAAACCCTCACCGCGGCGACATAGATCACCCAGCGAACTGCCAGCGAAACCCTCACTGCGGCCACCGACATCACCCTGAAAACCGCCAGCAAAACCCTCACTGCGACCACAGACATCACCCTGAAAACCGCCAGCGAAACCCTCACCGCGGCGACAGCCATCTGCACGGCTGTCCAATATCACCAGACCCTATCGGCCGCATAACACCCCAGGGCGGCGATCGCCAAATCGACACACAGCGGATGAAACGGAATCTGTCCCTATGGCGTTTTATCGGGTGGGGTTTCCCCGCCCGAACGAGGCACCATGGCGCAAAAGGCCCGCTATCACCCGCACTGGATAAACCCGGTGGCAAGACCCCGCGCCGCGGGGTTTTTTATTTGTTACAAGGTAACCTATTCCCGCCGCCGACGGATTCCTTTATACTGGACAAATGACCAGTTTAACCGATCGCATCCGCTATGACCGCTGAAGGGCATCTTATCTTCGCTCTGGCGAGCACCATTTTAGCCAAAAAAATGGAGCTCTCGCCCGCGCTTGCCCACGGCGACTGGTGGCATATCGTGGCCGGCGGCCTGGTAACCTGCCTGCTGCCCGACATCGATCATCCCCGCTCCTTCCTCGGCCAACGCCTGCAGTGGATCTCGCTGCCCATCGCCCGCGTCTTCGGTCATCGCGGTTTTACCCATAGCCTGCTGGCCATCATCGCCGGCATCGTGCTCTTTACCCTGAAACTCGACCCGGGAATGCTTATCCCGCTGGACGCGTTCCACGGCATGATCATTGGTTATCTCAGCCATATTCTCGCCGATATGCTGACGCCGGCCGGCGTTCCGCTGCTCTGGCCCTGCCGCTGGCGGTTCCGCCTGCCGGTATTGTATCCGCAAAAAGGCAACCAGCTTGAGCGGGTGCTGTGCGTGGCGGTGCTGATTTTCGCCGTGCAGCATCCGCAGGGCGCGCCGCTGGGCACCCGCATGCCCATCCCGGATTCCGTTGCGGCGTTATGGTCCAAGGTGCGCGGTAATTTCTAATAGCCGTTTTGCAGACAATATCATCTTTTCAGAAAATACCGGGCAATTGCGCGCTGCGCGCCGGTTCCCCGAAAAAACTGTTCTATAGTTGATCTACCGCTCAGATAACCATAACCGCGGACCAGCCACTGTTTGCCATTACACTGGTAAGAGGAGCAATCGACTATGTCAAAACCCACCGATCCTTCACAAGGCAAAACCCCCCTAACCCATCAGGCCCCCGCCCCCGACGGCAGTTCGGCGCAGCCCGGGCTGGGCCATCTCGCGCCGGACGACAACAGCCATCTGGCGCAGCCCGGCACATCGGAGCCGGGTAAACAACCCACCGTATCGGGCTCGGTTAAAAGCCCGCAAAACAGCAATGCCAAGCTTGACGCGCTACAGCCGCATCGTAAATCAGGGTATCAGCAACCCCTGACCACCGATCAGGGCGTAAAAATATCCGACGACCAGAATTCGCTGCGCGCCGGCAAGCGCGGACCGACCCTGCTGGAAGATTTTATCCTGCGCGAAAAAATCACCCATTTTGACCATGAGCGCATCCCCGAACGTATCGTCCACGCCCGCGGCTCCGCCGCACACGGCGTGTTTGAGGTCTACCGTCCGCTGACCGAGATCACCAAGGCCGGATTTCTCAGCGATCCGGCGGTAAAAACGCCGGTATACGTACGTTTTTCCACGGTACAGGGTTCCCGCGGGTCGGCGGACACCGTGCGCGATATCCGCGGTTTCGCCACTAAATTTTATACTCAGGAAGGCAACTTCGATCTGGTGGGCAATAATACGCCGGTATTTTTTATCCAGGACGCGGTTAAATTCCCGGATTTCGTGCATGCGGTCAAACCCGAGCCGCATAACGAAATGCCCCAGGGCGGTTCCGCGCATGACACATTCTGGGATTACGTCTCCCTTCAGCCGGAAACCCTGCACAATGTCTTCTGGGCCATGTCCGACCGCGGCATTCCACGCAGCTACCGCACCATGGAAGGATTCGGCATCCACACCTTCCGCCTGATCAATGCCCAGGGCAAAGCCACCTTTGTGCGTTTCCATTGGAAACCCCTGGCGGGTAAAGCATCGCTGGTCTGGGATGAAGCGCAAAAACTGGCCGGTAAGGATGCTGATTTCCACCGGCGCGACCTGTGGGACGCCATCGAGGCCGGCGACTATCCGGAATACGAACTGGGCCTGCAGCTGATACCGGAAGCAGACGAGCATAAGTTCGACTTCGATCTGCTCGATCCCACCAAGCTGATCCCCGAGGCGCTGGTGCCGGTGGAAATCGTGGGTAAAATGACGCTGAACCGCAATCCGGATAACTTTTTTGCGGAAACCGAACAGGTGGCGTTTCACCCCGGCCACATCGTGCCCGGCATTGATTTTACCAACGATCCGCTGCTGCAGGGCCGGTTATTCTCTTATACCGATACGCAAATCAGCCGGCTCGGCGGGCCGAACTTCCATGAAATCCCGATAAACCGTCCGGTCTGTCCTTATCATAATTTCCAGCGCGACGGTATGCACCGCCAGGATATAGACACCAATCCCGCCGCCCATGGACCCAACTCCATCAATGATAACTGGCCGCGGGAAACCGCGCCGGCGGCGGAAAACGGCGGTTTCGCGTCTTATCAGGAACGGGTGGACGGCCATAAAATTCGCGAGCGCAGCGACTCGTTCCTGGAATACTTCTCGCATCCCCGCCTGTTCTGGCTCAGCCAGACCCCGGCCGAGCAGCAGCATATCGTCGATGCCTTCAGCTTTGAGCTGGGCAAGGTCGGCCGCGCCTATATTCGCGAGCGAGTCGTGGATTTGCTGACCCGCGTCGACGTGGAGCTGGCCAAACAGGTCGCCGCCAAACTCGGCATCCGGCTTTCCGACGATGCGCTTAACACGCCGCCGCCCAAACCGGTCAATGGCGTAGCGCAAGATCCGACCCTTAGCCTGTATGCCACCGGCAGCGGCGCGCTGAAAGGCCGCCAGGTGGCGCTGCTGGTCAGCGACGGCGTCGACGCCGCCGACGTGCTGGAGGCATTGCAGGCACTGAAGGCGGAAGGCGTGCATGCCAAAATACTGGCCTCGCACGGCGGCAACGTGGTGGCGAACGACGGCTCTACGCTGCCTATCGACGCCACCTTTGACGGATCGCCCTCGATTACGGTCGACGGGGTTATCGTGCCGGACGGCAACCTGGACGCCTTGCTGCTCAGCGGCGCCGCGCGGCATTATATTCTGGAAGCCTACAAGCATCTGAAAGTCATCGGCCTTAGCGGTGACGCCAATCGGTTTAAACAGCCCCTGGGGCTGACCGATCTGCCGGAGGACGGCATTTGTGAAGGCGCCGCCACACAAGGCCGGCTGATGCAGGATTTTCTGGATCAGCTGAAGCTGCACCGGGTATGGTCGCGGATTAGCAAAATTGACGGCGTGCCGGCTTAGCGGGCGCGGTCACCGCCAGGCGTCCGTCGCGCGCGCCTGGCGGTGAAAAACGAAATGGGCGATAAGTGAAAAAATTCACTTATCGCCCATCACTTTTCCTACCCGGCGATCATTACAGCATTATTTTTGCGGGTTGGTATCGTATTCCTGGCAGCTCTGGAAGCCCTTATTCAGGACAATATTATTTTGGTCGTAGCTGACGAAATAGTTAATCGGCTTGCCGTCGCGTGTGCCCAGGACATAGGAGTCGCAGGTACCACGGGCGTTAATCATGGTGGCGGAGGTGGACGGAATGCCCCCGATAGCACGGGCCTGCTGTTTAGTCATGCCTTTTTTGACATCACTCACTACAGGTTTTTTCATATAACTGTCGGCACGATCGTAAACGGTACAACCGGAAAGAATGGTAAGCGCGGTAGCGGCGGTAAAGGCAATAACAATTTTCTTATTCATAAGTGTCACCTCATTTTGATATGTATGGATAAGTGTAGAAGACAAAAGGCTTTTTTACAAATCTAAGCGCAACGGTAAGTCACCTTTTTTTTCGTTCGCCCACGGCGGGGCCGTTAACCGTTTTTAGCTATGCTGATGCTTTCGCTAAATTCCAATTCGTTTTACAATCAGGAAATTAATCTTTTTTTTTGCGTCGAACTCGTTGCGACGCCTGCGAGGGAAATAGACACATGACTCGGCAACAAGACATTATTGCAGCGCTAGGGGCAAAACCCGTTATCGATCCGGCCGCGGAATTTCGCGTCAGCGTCGATTTCCTGAAACGTTATCTGCAGCGCTATACCTTTATCCACACGCTGGTGCTGGGCATCAGCGGCGGGCAGGATTCGACGCTTACCGGTAAGGTTTGCCAGGCCGCCATCAGCGAACTGCGCGGGGAAACGGGCGATGAGCGCTACCAATTCATCGCCGTGCGCCTGCCCTACGGCGCGCAGCAGGATGAGGCGGATTGCCGGGATGCCATCGCCTTTATCCAACCCGATCGCGTATTGACGGTAAATATCAAAAATGCCGTCCTGGCCAGCGAGGCCGCGCTGCTGGAGGCTGGCATCACCCTGAGCGATTTTATCAAGGGCAATGAAAAGGCCCGCGAACGCATGAAAGCGCAGTACAGCATCGCCGGCATGAACGCGGGTATCGTGGTCGGCACCGATCATGCGGCCGAGGCGGTAACCGGCTTTTTTACCAAATATGGCGACGGCGGCACGGATATCAATCCCATCTATCGCCTGAACAAACGCCAGGGCCGGGCCATATTGGCCTATCTGGGCTGTCCGCAGCATCTGTATCTTAAAGCCCCGACCGCCGATCTGGAGGAGGATCGCCCGGCGCTGCCGGATGAATCGGCGCTCGGCGTCACCTATGAAATGATTGATGATTACCTGGAAGGGAAAACCGTCGCGCCCGAGGCGGCGAAGATCATTGAAGGCTGGTATGCCCGCACCGAGCATAAACGGCATCCGCCAATCACGGTATTTGATGATTTCTGGCGATAAAAAAAAGCGGCCCGCGGGCCGCTTTTTTAACGATGATTTCTGGCTATCTTTTATTTAGTCGCGTCACGCTGCTGCATTTTTTGCGCGCGTTCCTGGAATTTTTTATTGAATTCCGCTTTTTGTTCCGGCGTTAACACATTATACATCTTGTTTTGCATTTCCAGATTGGCGAGCATTCTTTGGTTTTGTTCCTGCGCCATGCTATTTACCAGGGCCTGGGCCTTGGCGGAATCAAAACTGTCGGCGGCGATCACGTCATGCATCTGCTGATGCTCGGCGGCCGATGGCTTTTTCATATCTTTCATGGAATCGCGCGCAATGTCATGCATTTTCTGGCGCTGTTGTTCCGTGAGTTTAAGATCCTTAAACATATGGTCCATCATAGGGCCGCGCTGATGTTGCATACCGCCTTTATGATGCATTTCGCCTTGCGCGGTATCGCCGGCTGGCGCCGCGGTAGCGCTGCTGTCCGCGGCGACGGCTAACTGAGCTGAACCTAACACCAGGGTAGTAGCCATAAATAAAGCAGTTAATTTGCGCATAATTTCCTCATATCTGATTATTGTCTGCCGCAAAATAATTTCGCCGGCAGGGTTCGTTACAGATATAAGTGTACTCGCGTTATCTTCAAGTAATGCGAGTAAAAGTAAATAACTTAAAGCCTGAAACTCACTTTTAAGGCAATCATGGAGAAAATATGGATTTTATGTGTGGAAAGCGTTATTTTCCGTGGCAATAAAATGAGGTTTTAGCCACGTCAATATGATAACTCTTACTTTACTCACCGCCAACGAATATTCAGTAATTTCTCTAGCCGCCGCGCCGCAATGATTATTTTCTGTATTTACCGATGGCGCATATTATAAATCAAGCCCGCCGGTTGCGGGCCCGGGCAAGGCGGCCTAGGCAAGCGCGCCCCATGGCGCGGTTCCCTGAGCCATGGATTTATTGCTGGAATGGATAAATCGCGCCCAGGTCCAGCAACTGCGTCAGTTCGTCCAGCGCGGTGCGAACCTCGTTAAGCAGCGAGGGATCCGCCAGATCGTCCTGATTCAGCCGGTCGCGGTAATGCTTGTCGACCCAGAGGTTAAGGCGGTCAAACAGCGCCGGCGTCATCAGCGTGGCGGGATTCACCGCGCCCTGCTCCTGCGCAGTAAGGATCACGCGCAAACGCAGGCACGCCGGACCGCCGCCGTTACGCATGCTCTCGCGCAAATCGACGACGCTCACCCGGTCTATCGCCCGGCCTTCGGCCGCCAGCTCATTAAGATATGCCCAGACGCCATCATGCTCGCGGCACTCCTGCGGCACCACAATAGTCATCTTGCCGTCCCGGCGGCTTAATAACTGGCTGTTGAATAAATAGGTCGCCACCGCGTCGGCCACGGATACGCGCCGCGCCGGCACTTCGAGCGCCGTCAATTCCTGGCCGAGCTGCGCCAGCGCGCGGCTTAGCCGCTCACGGACCCCCTCTCCCCCGGCGAACGCCTGTTGATGATAAAACAACACCTGTTCATTGCTGACGGAAATCACGTCATTATGGAATACGCCCTGGTCGATGACGGCGGGATCCTGCTGGACCATCAGACAACGTTCCGGCGCCAGCAGGTGCAGGCGCGCCACGGCTTCGCTGGCCTCACGCGTCTGCCTGGCGGGATAACGCCCCGGTTCGCTGCCCGCCTCCAGGCCGCTTTTGCCATACACGAACATTTGTACCCCCGGGGAATCATAACGTCCCAGGCGATTATGGTTTGCCGCGCCCTCGTCGCCGAACAGCGCGGACTGGGGCAACGCCTCATGGTGGCGGAAAAAGCGCGCGTCGCGAAACACCGCCCGCAGGATAGCCCCTGTGGTTTCGGCCTCTATGGCGCGATGGAATTTATTATGCAGGTTGGCGGGGGTAAAGTGCACCCGGCCGTCGGCGCTGTCCGCCGACGGGCTGACGGTGGCCGCGTTGGCGACCCACATTGCCGACGCGGAACTGAGTATCGACAACAATTGCCGGTGGTCGCGCGCCACCTGCGCCAGGATCTGCGCGTCGTTGCCGGTGAAGCCCAGACGCCGCAAATACGCTAAATGCGGCCGCTCATGGGGCGGCAATACCCCCTGCATAAATCCCGCGTCGGACAACGCTTTCATTTTGGCCAGCCCTTGCCGGGCGGCCAGTCGCGGATTGGCATCTTCGCGCCGGTGGCGCGTCGAGGCTTCGTTGCCGAAGGAGAGGCCCGCATAATGATGGGTGGGGCCGACCAGGCCGTCGAAGTTCGCTTCAACACAATGCTGCATGGGCACATCCTGTTTGCTGTGGTGAGGTTGAGCCCGCGCGCGTGCGGCCGTCCGCATATAGCGTCGCCGCCCGCAGCGCTTGCCCCGGCGCCAGGCCGAGCGCGGCGGCCGTGGCAAGGTCAATTTCCAGTGATTCGCGGCCGATTTCACACCGGCAGGCCACGGCGCGAAAACCCTGGTAGTCCTCATTGGCCAACAGGCACCAGGCGGCGTCTTGATTGTGGCGCCCGGCGTCGTCATCTGCCATGATTTGCGCCGTCACCCTGCGGCTGTCGCGCACCGTGCGAATCTGATCAATTTCGGCCTCGAGCGTCGGGCCGCCGTCGAAAATATCGATATATCCCTGGTAACGCAGCCCCTCGGATTCCAGCAGCGCCCTGGCCGGCTCGGTCTGCGGGTGTACCCGGCCGATGACTGCGCGGGCCTCCGGCGCCAGGAAATCCACGTACAGCGGATGCTTGGGCATCAGTTCGGCAATAAACGCCTTGTTGCCGGTACCGCTTAAATAATCGGCGCGGGCAAAGTCAATGGAAAAAAACCGCTGGCCCAGATTGGCCCAGAAAGGAGAATAGCCCTGTTCATCGCAATAGCCGCGCATTTCGGCGAGTACGCGCTGGCCGAAATAATCGCGGAAGGCCGCCATAAACATCAGCCGCGCCTTGACCAGCAACTGGCCGTTGGCGCCATGGCGATAGTCGGGATCGAGAAATAACGTACAGAGTTCGCTCAGGCCGGTATGATCGTTGCTCAGGTAAAGGGTCGGCACGGCGTTATAAACATTTAACGCCGTGGAGGCATGCACCAGGGTGCCGACGCGGAAATTATACCAGGGTTCCTTGAGGCCCACCGCCACCTCGATGGCGCTGACCCCGACCACCTTGCCCCGGTCGCTGTCTTCCAGCGCGAACAGATATCCCTGCTCGCCGCGCGCGAGGCCGCCCTGCCAGGTGCGCACCGATCGATCGATGCGGGCCGCCAAAACCTCCTCATTCGCCGGCAGGGAGGTCAGTCCCGCGCCGGCCTTGCCCGCCAGCGTCAGGATATCCAGCAGGTCACGGTGTTCTACCGGTCGGATGATCATCATAATTACTACTCCTCGCCACGCCATGAGGCATAAAACGGTTTTCAACCGATCGCACGATAAACGGGCACCTAAAAGGGCGCCGGGTTGCCGATAACGTGCCGGGCCTTTCCCTGCCTGCAAGTCACGGGCAAACACGCCAGCTGATAATGAGTATAGATTGCACACAACGTGCCAGCTATAGCCAGATAAATGAATAAAATTTATTGGTGTCTTTAAAAACAATAAGTTACACGACATCATTATTCATTATTAATGAATAAAAAATGAATATTATGCATTGCCGGCGGGGTTGCGCGCTTAAAGGGAATAATTTATGCACCCCGTCGCAGCGGGTGACAGTGGGGCCGGAGAGACGGATTAAAAGTGCGAAACGCCGGCGCGGCATCGCCCTCTTGGCGCCAGCGCTTTAAAAAAGTGCAGTAACGCACCATGGCAGGGCGCCGGCCCTGTGTTCCAGGCGCGCAATAATGCGCGGGCGGTAAGCCAGGCCCGGCTAATCGAAGACCGCGCCGGCGGTTCCGAGCGCTAACGGCGGGTCGACTTTCAGCACAATCCAGTTCGAGGTGACGCGCTGCTGTTTTTCATCCTCCACCGTCAGCGAGAGATGATATTCGTTGCTGGCTCCCGCCTCGTCATGCCATTGCGGCATGATAATCGTCCAGCCGTCGGGCTGATTGCTGCGGGGGGGCGGCGTCAGGCTCAGGGCGTGGGTATCGCCTTGCCAACTGACGGCGGTAATGGTATTGCGGGCGACGACCTCGGGTTTAAGCTCAAGGGATTCACCGCTGTGTAATGACCAGGGCGGGGTGGCGAGAAAAACCGACAGCGTTTTTCGTTGCCGGAACGCCAGCACCGGGGCATTGTTGCGCGCCACCAAATCATAGCGGCTGCCGCGCAGCGTGTGCGCCTGCGCAACGTTGCGTGATGAAAGCTGTTGTTCCAGGGGCACGCCCAGGCGGTAATTGACCGTCAGGGCATAGTTATCCTGCGATTCTCCGCTGTCGCCCTGCGTATGGCTGGCCGTCAGGGTCATCAGCGGCACCGGGGTATAATTAACGCCAAATGCAAACGCCGCGGGGTCGTTACGATAATTGCCGCTATCAAACAAATCCACATTATCGCCGTAGTAGCGCTCATATTTAACCGAGGCGCCCAGCTGCCGGTAAAAGGGCAGGTAACCGCGCGTCGTCAGGTCATAGCCGCCGGCCGTTTGGCGCAGGAACCTGGCGGAATTTTGTTCGGCTTTCATGGCGGACAACGGATAATAGAAATTAGTGGACAGGCTGAGATAATCGCCGCTGGCCTCGGCGCCGACGGCGCCGCGCCGCAGGGAGTCATGGGCGAGAAACTGGTCGTAAAACAGGTTATAGCCCACCTGCCAGCGGCCGGCGTTCCAGCGCTGCCCGAGGCCGATATTCGCCACCGCGCCCTGCGCCGACCCCTGCACGCCGACCTGGCTGAACGTCAGCGCCCGGTTGGGATTATCCCACAGCGGCAACAGCAGTTGTCCTGAACTGCCGGCCAGATCGCCCTGGGGCGAGACATCGAGCGAGATGCTGGAATACCCCAGCGGCTGCAGCATGCTTTCGCTTTGCTGCTGCAGTTGCGTCAACACTTTTTCTTTTGCCTGTTCGACCAGATAAGAACGCCACGACCGATCGCTGGCGTCATTGTTCGCCTCGGCCAACTGTTTTGCCAAAGTGGCGAGTTTCTTTTCTGTTTCACTTTCGTTTAAATTCCCGCCACCTAAATCGGGTAGGCTCTGGTGTTCGGAATTTACTGCAACGGAATTATTCTGTGAGATGGACGAATCCGTAGTCAATGCCGCTGCGCTTAAAGGGAGCCACCCCAGGCATCCAACCACCAGCGGCAGAAAATAAGCGCATACCTGATCCAGACGCACATAGGGCATAAGGACAATATCCCCTCTCAGTTCACACCCGGTAAACAAGGCGTGGTGCTTTGATGACCGGCTCAATGCCGGACTGCTCATAAAGTAACCCGAGAAAGGCACTATACCATAAACTCGTGACGGTCATGAACCTCCTATCCAGCTCAGTATTTTAAACTACAATTATTAAGCTGCTATGCTTTACTCGGCACCTGCCCGCCACAAAAAAAGTCATATAAGACTAAGGCCCGGAGATAACGATATGAAACCCTTAGAAAAGGAACGATTCAATGGCTTAGAATGGCTGCGCTTTTTGCTCGGTTGTTATGTCATGCTTTACCATACCGCCCATACCTATCCCCAGCTACAAAGCATCAGGGGAATAGGCGAACTGACCAGCATGGGATTTTTCGCCACCAGTTCTTTTTTTGTCTTGTCCGGTTTCCTGCTGGCGCATGTCTACGTCCGCGGCAATCAGCTGCGCGAGCCGGCCACCACGTTCTGGGCCAAACGTTTTTTTAACCTTTACCCGATTCATATCGTGGCGCTGGTGTCCTCCATCCTGGTCATCGCCCTGATGCAATGGCTGGCGATCCCGCCGGACGGGCCCGGCGCCAGCGTGCGCTTCGTGGTCTACGATACCAATGACATACTCGGGCAAACCAATCCGGAGCTGTTCCGCCATTATATGGATAACGCTCAACTGGCGTTCAACAGCGTTTTACAATTGCTGATGCTCCAGGCCTGGAACCCCTACTTCCTGACCTTTAACGCGCCGCTGTGGTCGCTTTCCACGCTGTTTTTCTTTTATATCCTTTTCCCCTGGTTTGCGCCGCGGCTGATGAACGCGCGCAGGACCTGGCTCTGGCTGGCGGTGATCTGGGCGCTCTACCTGCTGCCGCCGGCCTGGGTGGTATGGCAACATTTATACGGCATTCCTTATACCGGGCTGCTGCAGCGGGTGCCGATTTTTCGCGTGCCGGAGTTTTTTGGCGGGATACTCGGTTATGCCTTGTTCCGCCGCGCCCGGTTAAAAGAACAGGTTCTCAGCCGCTGGAAGCGTCGCGCCATGGCCTGTTTCATCCTGGTCTGCTTCCTGGTTGCCGCCGCGCTGTTTACCCATGGCCCCAAGTACTGGTATTTCCTGCTGCATAACGGCCTGCTGCTGCCGTCGCAAATCGCGCTGATTTATCTTTGCGCCCTGGCGCGCACGCCTGACAGCGAATGGCTGCGGCATTGGTCTACACGCCTGGGAGCGGCGTCGCTGTCCATGTTTGCGCTGCATGTGCCGCTGTTCAATCTCGCGCGCACCCTGGAACAATTTTTTCGCGGCGATCCCAAAGCCTGTTTCAGCGATTGGCCCGGGTGCATCGCGGCGGCCGGCGACGTACAGCCCTCCCTGGGCGGCTACCTTATTTATATGCTGACGACTATCGCGCTATGCGTGCTGTTCCAGGAACAGTTTGTGGCGCGCATGCGTAAACGCCTGGTGGCACGCTACCTGACCAAAGAGGCGCGGGTCGGGCGTATCGGCTCCCCCGACCGGTCCCATTCCTGAGCACGGCGAAGCCCTCCCGGTGAACGCCGGGCGGGAAGAGGTAAGCCCCCGTAGCCGGGAGTCGCGGTTTTTAATATGCAGCGGTTGCGTAAACGGCGCCCCGCACCGGGGGCGGTGATGTCACAGCGCCAGCGGGGAGCCGTCAAAGGGATGACGGTTTATAGCGGAGCGCGCCTGCAGCAGTTGGCGGACGTGTTTTACTAATTCAACCATACATTCATCATGCATCCCGTGGTTATTCAGCTCTTGTTCCAGCGCAAACAAATACTGCGCATTGGTCCCGAGCGGACCGCTGGCACAGGCAATTAGCGGGGCGATAATCTGCGAACGGGTATCCGCTTCAAAAAAAGGATGCTTTGGATCCATCACAAACGCCAGCGCCGTGACTTTTTCATCCCCTTCAAGTTGAAGCTCCGTCCAGGTGGGAATATAACAGCCGGTAAGCATTTCCCGCTTCCATAACAGTTCGAGTTCCTCATGCAGTTTGGCTTCCGGCAACCTGAAGGCCAGGCCGGTGGTCTGGCCGCCTTCTTTGAGCGCCAGCATCCTGCCGGGCTGAGTGGCGGTGCCGCGCCCGGCGGTAAGGCGCAGGCAAAAGGCACGATGCCACCCCATCAGCGTAGCGGGACTGACTTTATCGGCTTCAAATATCGGGTTCCACATTAAGGAGCCGTAACCAAAGATCCACACCGGGCTATTATCCGGCCTGCGGGAAAGCGTACATTGCAATGAGGCATGACGTTGTTCAGGGGACAGTAACAGCGCCTCGTCTATAATGCCGAAGGCGGTTTTACAATCGGCTTTCTGTAAAAAGTCACGTGTTAACACTCGTTTTTCTTCTCCCGGCTGACGATCGCCACACACTAAGGTAAAGCCGTTCACCCGACACTAACAATAAGAATTATGTAAGAGTCAATTATTTTATTGTGAACATTATGACATTATTCGTTTATCGGGACGCTGGCAAGTTTGATCTTTATCACGTTAAAAAAGCAGCGGCCCTGCCCGGCGCTAAAATCCGGCGATGGACGTCCGCTGCTGTCAGGAAGGAAAGGTGGCGGGAATGGATGGCGGTCGTCAGGTCCGGTTATTTCTTGGGATGCCATCGATCGTCATCGCCTTTCTGGTAACCGTGCTTTACCGCCGCCCAGGCGACCTTGTGCGCGGTTTCCTCGCGGGATTCATCCCCGCGCCGCTCCGACTTATCGGCATATTGATCCCAGGCGTGGTTGAACGCCTCGCGATAAATATCCTGGGCATGCTTGGGTAAAACGTTGGTCACGCTGTCCGGTAAGTCTGAATTGCTTTTATAGGGCATGAGGCGTCTCCTTGGCGAATATGGCTAAGTGTCACTTAAGTATAGAAACTTTGCGGGCATACGCCAGGCCGGCCGGGGGAAAAACGGGACACATAAATTTATTTATAGATATCTGATAGGCACACTGCCACGAAACAGGCGGATAAAGACGATTAGATGAATAACATAAGATGATTAAAGGGGATATTTTTTGTATTTTACTAGCTTATAATGTGACTTGCCCGATAAAAATCATCTTATAGCCTGTTTTTCCCATCGCTTCCGGATTATTTTCTTCAAGACGGATATTTATACATAACTTGACATTTTATACAGCCGTTTTCTGGTAGGCTTATTCCATAAATTTTATCGTTGGCGCCTGGTTATAATGATAACCGGTAGCAAGCCTGACTCTTTGCAAGGAGATTACCTATCATGAAATCCGCCGATCAGGGGATCAAAACGCGTCACAAGGAATATACCCTGCTGTTTCCCATTGCAGCGCTGGCGGTATTGATAGTATGGGGCGCCACGCCCACTTTCGCCGTGACGGTCATCATCAATCTTATCGCCCTCATCGCCATCCTTGTCAGCGCGTTTAACGTCGTGCGCCATGCCGACGTGCTGGCGCACCGGCTGGGAGAACCCTTTGGTTCGCTGATCCTCAGCCTGTCGGTGGTGATCCTCGAGGTGAGCCTGATTTCGGCGCTGATGGCCACCGGCAATGCCTCGCCCGGCCTGATGCGCGATACCCTGTTTTCGGTCATCATGATTGTCACTACCGGCTTGGTCGGTTTTTCCCTGCTGCTGGGCGGGCGTAAATTCGCCACCCAGTCGGTGAACCTGGCCGGCATCAAGCAATACCTGATGGCCATCATCCCGCTGGTGGTGATTGTGCTGGTGCTGCCCACGGCCCTGCCGGATGGCAATTTCAGCATCGCCCAGGCACTGTTTGCCGCCGCTATCTCCGCCGCCATGTACGGCGTATTCCTGTTGATACAGACTAAAACGCACCAACGCTATTTTATCTACGAGCATGAAGACGGCGACGACGATGATTCCCACGGCAAACCCTCCGCACACAGCTCCAAATGGCACGGCATTTGGCTACTGTTGCATCTGCTGGCGGTGGTAACCGTGACCAAGTTCAACGCCGGTCCGCTGGAACAACTGCTCGGTGATTTGCATGCGCCCCAACAATTCACCGGCTTCCTGGTCGCGCTGCTGATCCTGTCGCCCGAGGGCCTGGGCGCCATCAGGGCGGTGCTTAAAAACCAGGTGCAACGCGCCATGAATTTGTTTTTCGGTTCAGTGCTCGCCACCATTTCCCTCACGGTGCCCACCGTCACCATCATCGCCATCCTGACAGGCCATCCGCTGGCGTTCGGCCTGGGCATGCCGCAAGTGGTGGTGTTGTTAACCGCCATGATCCTGTGCCAAATCTCCTTTTCAACCGGCCGTACCAATGTATTGAACGGAACCGCGCATCTGGCGCTTTTCGGTGCTTATGTGATGACCCTCATGCTGTAGGGCCGACGGCATTTCCTCCCTCATATTGAAGGGGTTAGCGGGCGTCCGCCGTTCCAGGGCCCCGTACTCGTCTACCGGCGAGATAAAAAAATCGAACCGGTATTTCCCTTACCCGGCGCGATAAAACCCTTTCTTCCGCTGATAAGAAAGAATTTTAAGCAAAATATTCGCCATATCGGTTCTTTTTCACCTATTTGATGATGTAGCGCTGGTGTTCCATTCATCATAACTGGTATTTTAGTGTCTCTTTACGACGGACCGCACGGCCCGCCCTGCTCACGTTTTGGCTCGTTGTTTTAATGAAAAATCATCTCTTCACCGGTCTTCGCCCGTTCAGCGCGCTTATTGACGCCTGCTGGAAAGAACCTTACACCACCCAGCGCCTTATCAAAGACATCATCGCCGGTATTACCGTCGGCATCATCGCCATTCCCCTGGCCATGGCGCTGGCCATTGGCAGCGGCGTGGCGCCCCAGTACGGCCTGTATACCTCCGCCGTGGCGGGTATTGTCATCGCCCTGTGCGGGGGTTCCAGGTTTAGCGTGTCGGGTCCGACCGCGGCCTTTGTGGTCATACTTTATCCGGTGTCGCAACAGTTCGGGCTTGCCGGTTTGCTGATTGCCACCCTGCTTTCCGGCGTGATCCTGGTGATTATGGGTTTTGCCCGGCTGGGCAAGCTTATCGAGTTTATTCCGCTCTCGGTCACACTGGGCTTTACCTCGGGCATTGCCATCACCATCGCCACCATGCAAATCAAAGACTTTTTTGGTCTTACCCTGCCCGTGGTGCCGGAGGAGTATGTCGGCAAGGTAGCGGCGCTTTTCGCGGCGTTGCCGACGTTCAATCCCGGAGATACGCTGATTGGCATAGGCACCATGGCGGTGCTGGTCTATTGGCCACGCCTGGGCATCCGTTTCCCGGCGCACCTGCCGGCGCTGATAGCCGGCTCCGGCATCATGGCGGTGCTGTGGCTATTTGATATGCCGGTGGCGACCATCGGCACCCGTTTCGGTTATATCCTGGCGGACGGCACCCATGGGCAGGGTATTCCCCCGATCCTGCCGCAGTGGCTGCTGCCGTGGACGCTGCCCGATGTGCACGGCGTGCCGATGGGCTTAAACTGGCATACCGTTTCCGCCCTGCTGCCCGCCGCATTCTCGATGGCGATGCTCGGCGCGATTGAGTCGCTGCTGTGCGCCGTGGTGCTTGACGGCATGACCGGCAAAAAGCATCAGTCTAATAATGAACTTATCGGACAGGGAGTGGGCAATATCATCGCGCCGTTCTTCGGCGGCATTACCGCCACCGCCGCCATTGCGCGTTCGGCGGCCAACGTGCGCGCCGGCGCCACCTCGCCGGTGTCGTCGCTGGTACATTCCCTGCTGGTGCTGCTGGCGCTGCTGGTGCTGGCGCCGGCCCTGTCCTATCTGCCCCTGTCGGCCATGGCCGCGCTGCTGTTGCTGGTAGCCTGGAACATGAGCGAGGCGCGCAAGGTCATTTACCTGCTGCGCCGGGCGCCCAGGGACGATATCGTGGTCATGCTGCTGTGCATGTCGCTGACGGTATTGTTCGATATGGTGATCGCCATTACGGTGGGCATCGTCCTGGCCTCGCTGCTGTTTATGCGCCGTATCGCCGCCATGACCCGTATCAGCGAATTGCCGCAAAGCACCAGCGGCAAGCTCAGGGCGCTGCGGGTCAACGGTCCGCTGTTCTTTGCCGCCGCCGAACGCATTTTTGAGGAAATCGCCGTGCTGACGGCGCAGGATAACGTGATTATTCTGCAATGGGATGCGGTGCCGGTACTGGATGCCGGCGGCCTGCAGGCGTTTGTGCACTTCAGCGAAAACCTGGCGGCGGGCAAACGCCTGGTGATAACCGATATCCCCTTCCAGCCGCTGAAAACGCTGGCGCGGGCCAATATCCATCCCATCCCCGGCCGGCTGGCATTCTACAGCACGTTGGAACAGGCGCTGGCGGAGGAAGCCAAATAAGCCAACACCGGGCTTAATGCCGCCGTGTTAAAGGGAAACCGTGCCGATGGGGTCGAATCGGGCGTGGTGTTCCGCCCGACCGGGCGCCCCATGGCACGGTAAGCCCGCCAACACCGGGCTTAAAGCAGCCGTGTTCAAGGGAGACCGTGCCGATGGGGTCGAATCGGGCGTGGTGTTCCCGCCCGACCGAGCGCCCCATGGCACGCTAGGCCCGCCAACACCGGGCTTAAAGCAGCCGTGTTCAAGGGAGAGCGTGCCTATGGGGTCGAATCGGGCGTGGTGTTCCCGCCCGACCGAGCGCCCCATGGCACGCTAGGCCCGCCAACACCGGGCTTAAAGCAGCCGTGTTCAAGGGAGAGCGTGCCTATGGGGTCGAATCGGGCGTGGTGTTCCCGCCCGACCGAGCGCCCCATGGCACGCTAGGCCCGCCAACACCGGGCTTAAAGCAGCCGTGTTCAAGGGAGAGCGTGCCTATGGGGTCGAATCGGGCGTGGTGTTCCCGCCCGACCGAGCGCCCCATGGCACGCTAGGCCCGCCAACACCGGACTTAAAGCAGCGGTGTTCAAGGGAGAGCGTGCCTATGGGGTCGAATCGGACGTGGTGTTCCCGCCCGACCGAGCGCCCCATGGCACGCTAGGCCCGCCAACACCGGACTTAAAGCAGCGGTGTTCAAGGGAGACCGTGCCGATGGGGGTCGATGCAGACAGAACGTTAACTGCCCGTATCCAGCGCCGGAAAGCTTTTCACCAAATCGTCAATGGCTTTCATCTGCACCAGAAACGGCTCGAGCTTATCCAGCGGCAGCGCCGACGGGCCATCGCATTTGGCATGATCGGGATCGGGATGGGCCTCGATAAACAGCCCGGCAATACCCACCGCCATACCGGCGCGGGCCAGCTCGCCCACCTGCGCGCGACGACCGCCCGAGGCGGCGCCGAACGGATCTCGCGTCTGCAGCGCATGGGTCACGTCAAAAATCACCGGACAACCGCCGGAAACGCGGTTCATCACGTTAAATCCCAATATATCCACCACCAGGTTATCGTAGCCGAAATTACTGCCGCGATCGCACAGGATAACCTGCTCATTACCGGCTTCACGGAATTTATCAACGATATTGCCCACCTGCGACGGGCTGATAAACTGCGGTTTTTTAACGTTTATCACCGCACCCGTGCGGGCCATGGCCTCCACCAGATCGGTCTGGCGCGCCAGGAATGCCGGCAACTGTATCACGTCCACCACCCCGGCCACCGTCTGCGCCTGAGCCGCCTCATGCACGTCGGTAATGACCTTCACGCCAAACTGCGCTTTCAGCTCCTGAAAGATCTTCATGCCCTCTTCCAGGCCCGGACCGCGATAAGAGTGAATAGATGAACGGTTGGCTTTATCAAACGAAGCTTTGAACACATACGGAATACCCAGTTTTTGGGTCACGGTCACGTAATGCTCACAAATGCGCATGGCCAGATCGCGCGATTCAAGCACATTCATGCCGCCGAACAGCACAAAAGGACGATCGTTCGCCACCGGGATATCGCCGATATTCACCACAAGTTGTTTCATACCTGTACCTTATACTTTTTATCGACCTGCCGGCCGGGGTAATGCCGTCCGGCATCGGGTTAATGTAGGGTCACCGACTTCTGCTCGATGGAATGTATCTGAACCTTGATCATTTCACTGATGGGATCTTCCGGACACTGCTCGACAAAATAATTCAGGTCCGAAAGCGCCACGTGATCACACTCCAGCTGGGCATAAATCAAACCGCGATCGCGGATTTCATAAGGATCGTCGGGATCAAATTCCAGCATCGCCTCGCTGGCGCCCAGGGCCAGCTCCATCTGTTTTTCGTCCATCAGCGCCGATTTTAAGGTGTCGAGCAATTTACGCACCACGGTATTGTTATCCGCTTCTTCCAGATCTTCATCCGCCAGCTCGATACCGGTGCCGATATTGCCGCGCAGCCAAATATCCAGCGTATGCTCATCAAGGGTATCGCCGTTAATCGGGTTGATAAGCCACATCTCGCCGTCAAGCCAGCCCGCGCGCAGTATCATCTGGGTAGGGAAAATCACCGGCAGCAGGGGAATGCCCATGGACTGCGCCACATGCAGCAGGATAATGCCCAACGACGCAGGCAGACCCTGGCGGCGCTCCAGCACATTATCAAGCCACAGGGCGTCCGACAGGCGATACACGCCGCCGACGCCGCCAAATCCCCAGGTACGATAAAACAGCTTGAGCAAAAGCCCAAGCTGTTCGTCCTGGTTCAGCTCCACCGAGATCTGCTCCCGCGCGTCCTCGGCCAGCAAACGCAGCTGCTGGCGAACGCTATCGGCGGGAAAATCCTCCCGGATGGCGAGGGAAATACGTATGACACCCTCGCTAAGCGGTGAAAGATTATATTCAAAATCCGCAATATTACTCATAGAAATCCTGTCAGCAGGGGAAGCTTACTGCTAGCCAGCCGGTAAATAGTGTACAGACACGCCAGCCCGCAGATAAATGCCAGCCAGCGGATTTTTTCACGCCGCGTATTGTTGCCCAGCGCAACAGAGCCGAGCAGGATATAAATAATGACCAACACCAGTTTATCCAGCAGCCAGCGGCCGTCGGCGGTGAAGGGAGAAATGCCCGAGAGGATAATCAGCGTGACGCCGGATATCAATAATAGGGTATCGTTGATATGCGGGACAATGCGCACCCACCCTTTGCTCAGCAGGGTGGAACCGCGCCAGCGCCAATAAAAACGGATGATAAACAGCGTAATGGTGATCCATACCGTTGTTAAATGTAAGTACTTGATGGTCATGTAAGCACTCATCACTGCTCCAGCATCCTATAACCGGCGGGTCTTAACCCGGCCATTGTCCCATTGTTACGCGTTCATTGCCGCCATAATCCCGCCGGGAACACACCAGGACGAAACCGGCGCGCGCCAACAGGCCGCGCACCGCCTCGCCCTGATGCCAGCCATGCTCCAGCGCCACCCAGCCACCGGGATGCAGGTGGTCGGCGGCGCCCACGACGATGGCCGTCAAATCGGCCAGTCCGTTATCGTCCGCCACCAGCGCGCTTTGCGGCTCGAAACGCACGTCTCCCTGATGCAGATGCGGGTCGTCCACGGCGATATAGGGCGGATTACTCACAATAAGGGTATAGCGCATTCCCTGCAATGATTTAAACCAACTTCCCGTCGCGAATCGCGCATTGGCGATACCCAGCTGCAGGGCGTTCTCACGCGCCAATGCCACCGCCTCGGGCCGCACGTCCACGCCGGTCACCCGCCATGACGGCCTTTCGCTGGCCAATGCCAGGGCAATGGCGCCGGTGCCGGTGCCCAGATCCAGCACCTGCGCCGGCTGGTCGGGCAGCAGCGCCAGCGCCTGCTCCACCAAACATTCGGTGTCGGGACGCGGGATAAGCGTGGCGGACGAAACCTTAAGCTTCAGGGACCAAAATTCACGCTCGCCGGTCAGGTAGGCTATCGGTTCCCCCGCCGCACGCCGCAACAGCAGGGCGTCGAGCCGCGCAAGCTCCTCCGGCGTCAGGGGTGTTTCGCCAAAGGCCAGCAGCCAGGTACGCGCACGTCCGGTGACAAAACCGAGCAGGATTTCGGCATCCCGTCTGGGGCTGTCGCCGCCGGCGAGCCGGCGCGCGGCGCCATCAAGCCACTGGCCGCACTGCATCAGGATTGCTCTGCCAGCGCCGCCAGCTGATCCGCCTGGTACTCCTGCATGATCGGCTGGATCAGCATATCCAGTTTGCCTTCAATCACTTCATCCAGGCGATAAAGCGTCAGGCCGATACGGTGATCGGTCACGCGCCCCTGGGGGAAATTATAGGTCCGGATACGATCGGAGCGATCGCCGCTGCCCAGCAGGTTGCGGCGGGTCGACGCCTCCTCCAGCTGGCGCCGGCGCACCTCGGCCGCGCGCAGCCTGGCGCCCAGCACCGCCAGCGCCTTGGCTTTGTTCTTGTGCTGCGACCGTTCGTCCTGGCATTCAACCACCAGGCCGGTTGGAAGATGGGTAATGCGGATGGCGGAATCGGTGGTATTGACGTGCTGGCCGCCCGCGCCGGAGGACCGAAAGGTATCGATACGCAAATCCCCGGCATTGATCACCGGCAATTCCTCTTCCGGGATTGCGGGCATGACCGCCACCGTGCAGGCGGAAGTGTGGATGCGGCCCTGGGATTCGGTTTCCGGCACCCGCTGCACGCGATGGCCGCCGGACTCGAACTTCAGCTGGCCATAGGCGCCGTCGTTGTCTATTTTAGCGATCACTTCCTTGTAGCCGCCGTGCTCGCCGTCGCTGGCGCTGACGATCTCTACCCGCCAGCGCCGGGTTTCGGCAAAGCGGCTGTACATCCTGAACAGATCGCCGGCAAAGATGGCGGCTTCGTCGCCGCCGGTGCCGGCGCGCACTTCCAGGAAACAGCCGCGTTCATCATCCGGGTCTTGCGGCAGCAGCAGCAACTGCAACTGCTGCTCCAGCTCTTCCTGCAATGCTTTTAACTCTTTCAGTTCTTCTTGCGCCATATCGCGCATTTCCGGGTCGTCGAGCATCGTTTCCGCGGTGTGGATATCCTCCTGTACCTGCTGCCAGCGCTTAAAGGACGCGGTAACATCGGTCAGCTGCGCATATTCTTTCGACAGCGCGCGAAATCTATCCTGATCGTTAATGATGCCGGCGTCGCCAAGCAACACCTCGACTTCTTCTTGGCGCTCTTGCAACGCTTCCAGTTTGGCAACGATAGAAGGCTTCATAGGTGATGGTTTTACCTTATTAGTATAATGAGCTAGTCCAGTCCCAGACTGTCCCGCAGGATTTGCAGCCGTTCGACATCACCGTCACGGGCGGCCTGTTGCAGTGATTTGGTTGGAGCGTGGATAAGACGATTGGTCAGGCGGTGGGCCATGTCGCGGATCACCGCCTCGGGGTCGGCGCCGAGCCTGATGGCCGCCACGGCGCGCTCCTCTATTTCCGCACGCAGGCTATCGGCCTGGGAACGGAAATCGCGAATGGTTTCCACCGCGCTTTGCGCGCGCAGCCAGCCCATGAAATCCAGGCATTCCTGCGCGACGATGGTTTCGGCCTGGACGGCCGCCGACTGTCGCTGGGCGAGGTTTTTTTCAATAATGGCCTGTAAATCATCCACCGTATAAAGATAGGCGTTGGGGACCTTGCCCACGTCCGGCTCGATATCGCGCGGCACCGCGATATCCACCAACAACATCGGCTGGTTGCGGCGCTGCTTCATAGCCCGCTCGACCATGCCCTTGCCGATAATGGGAAGCGTGCTGGCGGTGGAACTGATAATGATATCGGCACTGGCCAGGCGGTCGTCGAGCCCGGCCAGGTCGATGACCTGCGCCCCGACCTCGTCGGCCAGCAGTTGCGCGCGCTCGCGGGTGCGGTTGGCGATGATCAGCTGCTTGACATGGTGCTCACGCAGATGACGCGCCACCAGTTCGATGGTTTCGCCGGCGCCGACCAGCAGCACCGTGACATCGGCCAGGGATTCAAAAATCTGCCGCGCCAGGGTACAGGCGGCAAACGCCACCGATACCGCGTTGGACCCGATTTCGGTTTCAGTGCGCACCCGCTTGGCGACGGAAAAGGATTTCTGGAATAAGCGTTCCAGCTCGCCGGAAACGGTATGCCCGCGTTGGGAATCCGCAAAGGCTTTTTTTACCTGCCCGAGGATCTGCGGCTCGCCCAGCACCATGGAATCCAGCCCGCTGGCGACCCGCATCAAGTGGCTGACCGCGCCGTCGTCCAGATGCCAGTAGAGGCTTTGGCGCACCTCGTCCGGCTGCAAATGATGATAATCGCATAACCAGCCTACCAGCGATTCCTTGAAATTTTCCTGCTGCGCCACGCTTAGGTATAATTCGGTCCGGTTGCATGTAGACAGCACGACGCCGCCCCGCACCAGCGGTTGCTGGAGCAGGCTGACCAGCGCCTGGTCAAGGGTTTCGGGCGAAAACGCTATCCGCTCGCGTAACGCAACCGGCGCCGTTTTATGATTAATACCTAATGCGAGCAGGGTCATGGAATACGGCTATTAAATAATACGAGTGTTAGTATGGTTATGGTTTGAGTGCATTCTACTTGATGCGCGTGATCAAGAAAAGTCACACCGCATTTTCGACCTATCAGGGCATGGCGCCGGTAATGAAATAAATGCCGCTTAGCGTGAAAATTGACGCTATCATGGTGTTAATCACCGGACAAAACGCCTTACCCACGAGAAAATTAAGGAAGCAGTTCCCTATGCCGAAGCGTATTCCCGCCTACTACCGCGTATTGCCGCTGGCCGGCCTGCTATTGGCCGCCTGTAGCGTCCACACGCCCTCAGGCCCCGCTAAAAGCCAAACCTCCCCCGAGTGGCAACAGCATCAACGCTCGGTGTCGCAGCTGTCCAGCTACCAGACGCGCGGCTCTTTCGCCTATATTTCCGGCCAGCAAAAAGTTTATGCCCGCTTTAACTGGCAGCAAACCGGCGCCGATCGCTACCGCCTGCTGCTGACCAATCCGCTCGGCAGCACCGAAATGGATTTGAACGTGCAGCCCGGCGTGGCCCAGATTACCAATAACCAGGGTAAGAAGTATGTCAGCAACGATCCGCAGCAGATGATCCAAAAGCTGACCGGCATGAATATTCCCCTCGACAACCTGCGTAAATGGATGCTGGGGCTGCCGGGCGACGCCACCGATTTCACCCTCGATTCGCGCGGCTTGCTCAAACAGGTCAACTACAGCCAGGACGGCCAGCAATGGACGGTGGTTTACCTGGGCTACCATGACGACAGCCGGCCGGTGCTGCCGGCCAATCTGGAACTGCGCCAGGGCGAGCAGCGTATTAAACTCAAAATGGACAGCTGGACCCTGCAATGATTCATCAATGGCCGGCGCCGGCTAAACTCAATTTATTTTTATATATTACCGGCCGGCGGCCCGACGGCTACCATCAGTTGCAAACGCTGTTCCAGTTTCTTGACTACGGCGATACGCTGACCATCGAGCCGGTCGCAGGCGGGGATATCCGGCTGCTGACGCCCCTTGCCGGCGTACGCGACGACGATAACCTTATCGTCCGGGCGGCGCGGTTGCTGCAGCGTCGCCGGTGGGGGGCTAAAAATAATTCCGCCCTGCCCGGCGCCGATATTCGCCTGGTTAAACGCCTGCCGATGGGCGGCGGGCTCGGCGGGGGATCCTCCGACGCCGCCACGGTGCTGGTGGCCCTTAATCATCTGTGGCGCTGCGGCCTTGAGCAGGAAGCGCTGGCCCGTCTGGGCCTCGAACTTGGCGCCGACGTACCGGTGTTCGTGCGGGGCCACGCGGCCTTTGCCGAGGGAATCGGCGAAATATTGACCCCGGCCGATCCGCCGGAAAAATGGTACCTGGTCACCCTCCCCGGCGTAAGCATATCGACGCCGGCGATATTCGCCGATCCGGCGTTAAAAAGAGACTCGCCGGTACGCGCGCTGGAGGCGTTATTAGCGCAGCCTTTTCATAATGATTGTGAGCCAATCGCAAGAAAACATTTTTACGAGGTTGAACAGCATCTTTCATGGCTGTTAGAATACGCGCCGTCGCGACTGACTGGCACCGGCGCTTGTGTATTTGCCGAATTCGATACCGAGTCCGCCGCCCGTCAGGTGCTGGAGCATGCCCCGGCGTGGATGCGTGGTTTTGTGGCGCGAGGCGTTAACGTTTCGCCGCTGCACCGCGTGTTGACCGGGGCGCATTAAGGTAACCGGACCGTTATGCCGCCGCTAGGTGACGGTTCCGCCAGGTTATCTCGATTTATCTTTACCCGTGTGGCATTGCCCTGTATGGCGCTCCGGTCCCGAGTGTTATGCTGTGCAATACCTTCTCTGGACGCAAGCCTGAGGTTCTTCTCGTGCCTGATATGAAGCTTTTTGCTGGTAACGCCACCCCGGAACTAGCACAACGTATTGCCAACCGTTTATATACCAGTCTTGGTGACGCCGCTGTAGGTCGCTTTAGCGACGGCGAAGTCAGCGTGCAAATCAATGAAAATGTACGCGGTGGTGATATTTTCATCATCCAGTCCACCTGTGCGCCAACCAATGACAACCTGATGGAACTGGTGGTCATGGTCGACGCGTTACGCCGCGCATCCGCCGGTCGTATCACCGCCGTTATCCCCTATTTTGGTTATGCCCGCCAGGATCGGCGCGTGCGTTCCGCACGTGTGCCCATCACCGCGAAAGTGGTGGCGGACTTCTTATCCAGCGTAGGGGTTGACCGTGTCCTGACGGTGGACCTGCACGCGGAACAGATCCAAGGCTTCTTTGATGTTCCGGTCGACAACGTTTTCGGCAGCCCGATTCTGCTGGAGGATATGCTGCAGCAGGATTTGGAAAATCCGATCGTGGTATCGCCGGATATCGGCGGCGTGGTACGCGCCCGCGCCATCGCCAAATTGCTGAACGATACCGATATGGCCATCATCGATAAACGCCGTCCGCGCGCAAACGTTTCCCAGGTGATGCATATCATCGGTGATGTGGCGGGCCGCGACTGTGTGTTGGTGGACGATATGATCGATACCGGCGGCACTCTGTGCAAAGCGGCGGAGGCGCTGAAGGATCGGGGCGCAAAACGCGTTTTTGCCTATGCCACCCATCCGATTTTTTCCGGTAACGCGTTCGACAACATCAAGAATTCGGTTATCGATGAGGTCATTGTTTGCGATACCATTCCGTTGGATCCCAAGATTAAAGCACTGCCCAACGTCCGTACTCTGACCCTGTCGGGCATGTTGGCCGAGGCCATTCGTCGCATCAGCAACGAAGAATCCATCTCCGCCATGTTCGAGCATTAATAGCCGCCGACGTCGCCGCCCCGGCGGCGCGCCTTGCTCATTCCACGCCACGGCGATCGGCCGGCGTGTGGTTTAGCCCCCGGATACGGGCCGCCCGGCCCGCCCGTATTAGTGTTTCCCGCTTTTTATGCAAAAAAAATCCCGAACCCGTAAGCAGGTTCAGGACAGGAAATAAAACCAGTCATCGTTGATATTAATCTATGTCGTTGTTTTTTCAATTGTTATCGCCCGCGTTAACGGACAGTGAGAGACACAAGCCGCTGTTTCGACGGCGGCGTTAAATGACCGGTTGCCAACCAGCGGCGCCAATAAAGACCTCCGCCGGATCAGTGCATTTGTCAAAAACCTGGCTCAAGGTGCCGGCGCTTAATGATGTCCGGTACGACGGCAGCGGGAATCAAACCTGCGATGCCACCAGTAACGATCGCTGATGCGTTCGTGCCCGCCCATGCGCGCCCCTGCAACCCATAACAAGGCGCCGATAAAAATACCCATGATAGCGCTATGCGCGACCAATGGCGTAAAGTGCAATTGCGGAAGCTGATTTAATACTGAACAGGCAAGCCCTGCGAGCATCATTATCATACCTACGCCCATCAGGCTGTTGCCACATAAGAGTGCTGATTTGCGTTTCATCGTTCACCTCCGGGTTACTCAATGAAATCGTGAATTGTTCATTCGTCGTCCTTATCAATCTGTGTAAAGTATAGTCAATATCTTGCTAAAGGCATCGTGCCCGCGATCACAGAGTTGACAATAAGTCACACAAATCATAATTCCCTGTCATTCTGTTTTTAAAAGAAATTGATCTCGATCAATGAGGCGCGCAATAGCGTGCCGGCACGCGGGATTGCAGCTTTTTTGAACGGCCGGTCACAGCCTGGCGCCAGGGATTACCTCATGATCGGATCAGACGAGAGGAGGTGACTATGTACACTGACGATCTGGAAGTGATAACCAGCCTCGGACTTGCACTGACGATTATCATTCTGTTTTGCGCGTTGCTGTAACGGGCGGGTTTACAAATCGAGGCTCATGTCGACGCAAGACAGATAGCGTTGCGCCGAGGCGGAATAATATTGCCCCTCGCCCAGGATGCTGAAACCGCGGCGACGATAAAATTGCACGGCGTTCGGCGTCGAGGCCAAGGTTAAACGGGTTAACCCCCGGGTTTTCGCCTCGCTGATAATCCGCGCCAGGATACGCGCGGCATATCCCCTGCCCTGGTACGCCGGCAGGGTAAAGATGGCCTCCACCGACGCCCTGGTGACATCCAGGAACCCCGTTGCCACAGGCCCGCCGGCGGCTGTCGCGGCAATGACGAAAAAAGGATTTTGCGTGATGCAGGCAACAAAGCCCGCCGGCATGATGTCCGGGGTAAAAGCCATGATGGTGTCGGCATCATAGACGCCCACACAGCCCGCCCGGACGGCCTGATTGCGGATTAGCCATAATGCCTGCGCCTCCTGGGCGCGCGCCAGCCGCAGTTCCATAATGCTCCCATGACGTTTTCATGCGTTACACATCATCCCATTATTGCCATCAATCCGCCGGCAACGAAAGCGTGTTTTCGCGCGCCAGGGCACCCGCAAGGCCATGAGGCTTGCCCGACGGGGTGATGACACTTCGCTAAGCCGCTGCGGCGCAAATCTGTTAACATGACCGCGGGATCACCGGCGCAGGACCACGGCCGCCTGATTTCCCGTTGTGCGTTGGTCTGTTTAATCGAGAGCAATAGTTGAGAATGAAACCGTAATGACTATCAAGTTGATTGTTGGCCTGGCGAATCCGGGCGCGGAATATGCCGCCACCCGCCATAACGCGGGCGCCTGGTATGTGGATCTGCTGGCGGAAGAGTTTCGCCAGTCCCTCAGGGAAGAGAGCAAATTCTACGGGTATACCGCCCGCCTGGCGATTGCCGGACAGGACGTCAGGCTGCTGGTCCCGACCACATTTATGAATCTGAGCGGCAAGGCGGTCGCCTCTGTTGCCACGTTTTACCGTATCCTGCCGGAAGAAATCCTGGTGGCGCACGATGAGCTGGATCTGTTGCCGGGCAACGCCCGCTTGAAGCTGGGCGGCGGCCATGGCGGCCATAACGGCCTGAAGGATATCATCAGCCGGTTGGGCAATAATCCCAACTTCCATCGTCTGCGCATCGGCATCGGCCATCCGGGCGACAAAAGCAAAGTGGTGGGTTTTGTGCTGGGCAAGCCGCCGGCCAGCGAGCTGACCTTAATCGATCAAGCCGTGGCTGAGGCGGTTAAATGCACCGAGATCTTAATCCAGGAAGGCCCGGTAAAAGCGATGAATCGCCTGCACGCCTTCAAAGCCGCCTGATGGCTCTCCGATCCGGAGCAAAAACGGTCTGCCGCCGCGTGCGGACCTATACCAGGCTATGACTCCGGTCGCCCCGGCGCCAATCGAGTTATGCGCGGTTTATGTGTATAATGGGGCATTAACGTATTGATGGTACGGTAAGACTAAATTAACCATCTGATAATAAAGCTATTTAAGGTGATATAACCATGGGTTTCAAATGCGGTATTGTGGGTCTGCCGAACGTGGGTAAGTCCACGCTATTCAATGCATTGACCAAAGCGGGAATTGAAGCGGCCAATTTCCCGTTCTGTACGATTGAACCGAATACCGGCGTGGTGCCGATGCCCGATCCGCGCCTGGACCAGCTGGCGGCCATCGTCAAGCCGCAGCGTATCGTGCCGACCACCATGGAATTCGTTGATATCGCCGGCTTGGTCAAAGGCGCGTCGAAGGGCGAAGGACTGGGCAACCAGTTCCTGACCAATATCCGCGAGACCGAGGCCATCGGCCATGTGGTGCGCTGCTTCGAGAACGATAATATCATCCACGTTGCCGGCAAAGTCGACCCGGTGGATGATATCGACGTGATTAATACCGAGCTGGCGCTGTCCGATCTGGAAGCCTGCGAGCGCGCTATCTTCCGGGTGCAAAAACGCGCCAAGGGCGGCGATAAGGATGCCAAGATCGAGCTGTCCGCGCTGGAAAAATGCCTGCCGCACCTGGGCAACGCCGGCATGCTGCGCACGCTCGATCTCAATGAGGAAGAAAAAGCGGCTATCCGTTATCTCAGCTTCCTGACGCTTAAGCCGACCATGTATATCGCCAACGTCAATGAAGACGGCTACGAAAACAACCCCTACCTGGATAAAGTCCGGGCTATCGCCGCCGGGGAAGGCTCGGTTGTGGTGGCGGTTTGCGCCGCGGTGGAATCCGATATCGCCGAACTGGAAGAAGAGGAGCGCGCGGAATTCATGGCGGAACTGGGGCTGGAAGAACCGGGCCTGAACCGGGTGATCCGCGCCGGCTACGAGTTGCTGAACCTGCAGACCTACTTTACCGCCGGGGTCAAGGAAGTGCGCGCCTGGACCATCCCGGTCGGCGCCACCGCCCCGCAGGCGGCCGGTAAAATCCATACTGATTTCGAAAAAGGTTTTATCCGCGCCCAGACCATCGCGTTTGAAGATTTTATTGCCTATAAAGGCGAGCAAGGCGCCAAGGAAGCCGGCAAGATGCGCTCCGAAGGCAAGGAATATATCGTCAAGGATGGCGATGTGATGAACTTCTTGTTTAATGTTTAATTAAATAGGTCACTCAACTTCGACGCGTCACAGGGCATTTCAAATAAATGATTATCCTAAATCCACGCGGTTGCGTGGATTTTTCGTTTTTAACCGTCTCAACACAGTTATGCTCACTTCTTGATGAGTGGCTGGCTGACTGTCATAAGCAGCATAGCGTTGAGGCGCCGTTATGTGAACTTGACGAGATCCTTGAAGATCAGTTTACCCCAGGTATTGCCCCTGGCCTGGACGAGCAGGCCGCCATCCTTGAGCGGTCCTAGCGCAATCGGCGCGAAACCGAGCTGTTCCGCGAGAACCGCGACCGGCGCCAGCGCATTTTCGTCATCGCTCGACAAAAACACGACGCGGCTGCCGCCATTCACGCTCGGATCAGCGGCCAGAACGCCGGCGGCCAGATGGTTAAAACCCTTTACGAACCCGGCGTCGGTAAAGGCTTTGGCGACAACCGCGGACGACGGCTGATCTTGCAAGTCTTCAACGGCAACGCCGAAAGCATTGGTCATGTCGATGACGGTCTTGCCGCGCCAGGTGGTTTTCTGTTTCGCGACATCCCGATGTTCCCAAAACGGCACCGCCAAAAAGATGATGTCGGACGCGATGGCATCCTGCAGCGTCCTGGGGACAACGGTGGGGCCGATCGCTTGTGCCCGCTGCATCAACGCTTCGGGAGGGCGACGGCTAGCGACGCTCACATTGATGTTCTTTCTTGCAAACGCCCGGGCGAGCGCCTGGCCTACCGCGCCAAAGCCAATAATCGAATAACTCATGCAAACTCTCCCTTCAGTAGAGGTGACCGGCAGCGTAAGCAGACATGGCAATACCCGCTGGACAATCACCGAAATCAGTCCCGTTAATGGAACGGGATGCGCCATTTATCGACATAACCCGGATCATCTTCGCCACGTTAGCGGGCCGCCACCCGCTTTCCAGCGCGATGTCAGATGGCCGAGGTGCCGCCGTCGACATACAATTCCACCCCATTCACGAAGCTCGATTCGTCTGAAGCAAGAAACAGCGCCACCGCCGCGATTTCCTCAGGCCCCCCCATCTTTCCCCGCGGCACCAGGGATTCGAAATACCGCTTCGTCTCTTCGTCGAAGAGTTGCTCTTGAATGGGGGTGGCGATCTGCCCGGGGCTCAGCACGTTCACCCGGATTTTGCGGCCCTTCAGTTCGTTGAGCCACCCGCGGGCGAATGCAAGCAACGTCGCCTTGCTCGCCGCATAGACGCTGAAACCAGGAAAACCTTTGATTGACGCAATTGACCCGGTCATAAAGATCGATCCGCCATCGTTAAACAGCGGCAACGCCTTCTGAACCGTAAACAGCGTGCCGCGCGTATTCAGGCCGAAGGTCGCATCGAAATGCTGCTCGGTAATCTCGCCGAGCGGGACGGCTTCGCCGGTGCCAGCGCTCGCGTACAAAACATCGATCTTGCCCTTTTCCCGTTTGACCGTCGCGAACAGGCGGTCGAGGTCGTCGAGGTTGGACGCGTCGCCGCGCACGCCGGTCACGTTGCGCCCGATGAGCTTAACGGCCTCGTCCAACGTCTCTTGCCTGCGGCCCGTGATAAAAACATAGGCGCCTTCTTCTACGAACCGCTTGGCGCTCGCCAGCGCCATGCCGCTTGAGCCACCCGTGATAACTGCGACCTTACCTTCCAGCTTTCCCATGACGTTTCCCCTTTCATCGTGTCGGACAGCGTCTGTATTGCCATTGGTATCAGGACGCTGTATCTTGTGGATCACCGGTCCAGATCATCAAGCCAGTATCTGGACCACTGATCCAAATATACGGATCACTGATCCATTTGTCAAGGTACCCTATGCGAGCCGACGCCAGAAAAAATTACAGCCATCTCCTTACCGTCGCGCGTGAGGTCGTCACCGAGCAGGGCGCCGATGCGTCCATGCGCGAGATCGCACGCCGGGCCGGCGTCGGGCTGGCCACACTGCTCCGGCATTTCCCGACGCGCGAAGCCTTGTTCGAAGCGTTGCTGCGCACGAATCTGGAGGCTCTGACGCAAAAGGCAGGCGAAGTTGAGACGTCGAAGCCACCTGACGAGGCGCTCGTGTCCTGGTTTCACGCCGGGGTGGCGTTCGTTGATAGCTACAGCGGCGTAGTCGCCTTGATGGCCAGCGCCCACGCAGACCCGGAGTCCGCGCTTTACGCGCCATGCATCGCGGTGCGCTCGGCGGGCGCGCGACTGCTGCGCCGTGCCCAGGCCGAGGGAACGGCGCGCGCAGATATGGATGCGGACGACCTGTTCGCCCTGATGTCGGCGCTCGGCTGGCTCGTCGCCCAGCCCGGATTCGCGCCGCGGCGGGATCATCTCTTTCATCTTATTACGAGCGCCATCCTGACAAATCAGCCGGGCAACGCCATTAACAAGGCAACGTAGCAGAGCGCAACGCATGGCTGTTCGCATTGCGTGAGATTGTCCGTTGGCTGGGCGTGGCGGACTATTGTGGCGCGTCAGTCTGATAGCCTGCCACGCCACCCCGCCATGGGTCGTCAGCCGATGAGGATGGCGCCGGTGGCGATCACCGCGCACGCCAGCATCTTGCGCACCGTCAGCGCCTCGCCCAGGAAAAAATACCCCATCGCCGCCGCGAACAGGATGCTGGTTTCGCGCAATGCCGATACCGCCCCCATCGGAGCGCCCGCCATGGCGTAAATGACGATGCCATAGGCCAGCAGAGACACCAGCCCGCCGATAAAAGCCGTGATTAACCCGGGCCGGGGGGTCAATAAACTTGTTACGCCGCGCAGGCCGATGTATACCGCCGGCATCAAGATGCCCCACAAGGCGCACATCCATGCCGTGTATGCCATCGGCGCGCCGGACAAGCGCACGCCGATGCCGTCCGTTACGCTGTAAGCGGCAATGAAACATCCGGTTCCCAGGGCATACGGCAGGCTTGCCGGCGCCAGCCGGCGCCCGGTGAAGGTCAGGGAAATAATACCGCCCGATATCAGGGCGATGCCAACCAGAGCGTCCATCCCTATCCGCTCGCCGTCGAACACCGATGCCGCGAGGGTGATTAACAAAGGCGAGGAGCCGCGTGAAACCGGATAGGTTTGCCCGAGGTCTCCGGCTTGATAGCTCTTGACGAGAAACAGGTTATAACCCACATGCAGTCCCGCTGACAGCAGCGCATACATCCAGCTGGCTTTGGCTGGAGGCGCCAGGCACAAGGCGATGGCGGCGCTGGCAACCGCCACCGCCAGGCACATGACCGTCATCGACCACAACCTGTCGGCTCCGCCGCGCAAAAGTGTATTCCAGCCGGCATGCAAGAGCGCGGCGCACAGTATCAGTAAAATAATATGAAAGGGCATGCGCCATAGTAAGCAGCCCCGCTCTTTGATGAAAGCAAAGTCTCCTCATTGCTGCATGAGGAAATCCTCATACATTGCCATCAGAGATAGCCTTGTTGGGCCTGGGCTGATTGCGCCATGAGCCAGTGGCGAAAGCTGACGATATGAGGCTGCGATTCGACACCTTTTGGACAGACAAAATAATAAGCGACCGGCGAAGGGAACGGTATGTCGAACAGCCGGACCAGGCTGCCGTCGCGTAGTTCAGTTTCGACATGTCCGCTGCGGGCCAGGGCGATACCCTGGCCCAGCAGAGCCGCCTGGACCGTCATATTCGTGTCGGCGAACCTGACGCTTTCCCTGAGCGCGGAAACGCCGACCCCCGCCTGTTGCAGCCACAGCGCCCATTTCGGCACCAGATCCGCGCCGTCGCGTGTCAGCAGCGGGTAGCGCAATAATTCGGCAGGCTCATGGGGCGCGCCAAAACGGTGCAAGAGATCGGGACTGGCAACCGGAAAGATCTGCTCCCTGAACATGAATTCCGAGTACAGGCCTGGATAATTGCCGGTGCCGAAACGGATGGCCACGTCCGACTCGGCGCTGGAAAAATTGATGGCTTTGTCCGTGGTTTCCAGCGTGACCAGAATTTCCGGATGCCGCTGGGACAGATCCGGCAATCTTGGCAGCAGCCATTTCAGGGCGAAGGAGTAGGTGGTGCTAAGCCTGAGCCGGACCCTGCCCTTTTGCTCTCTCAGATCGCTGAGCGTCGCCTCCAGGTGCATAAAGAATTCACGCACGATGGGCGCCAGCGCTGCGCCTGCAGGCGTCAGGCTCAATGATTTGCCACGTTGAAATAGCGACAAGCCCCAGATCTCTTCGAGATGTTTAAGCTGATGGCTTACCGCGCTTTGGGTAATATGCAATTCGTCCGCAGCGGCGGTGAACGTTGCATGCCGCGTCGCCACCTCAAAGGCGCGCAGCGTGGCGGTGGGAGGCAGATCCCTCATCATGTTGTTTCCTCGGTGAACACACGCCATAGCGGCTTATATGAACAGAAGCTCATGGTAATATATTCTATGCCCCGGCTGAAAAATAGATGCCGGGGTCTTGCGGTTCTGTTAAGACGTTGGCATTACCCTATCCGCCCGCTTATCGAATTCCGTCTGGGCTTGCAGGACCTCGGCGGAATGATTAATCGTCCGGTCAAATAACGCCCGGATCCATAATCGATGAGAAAACTGGCGCAAACCGATCACATAGGGTAGAAAAGAAGAGAGGAAAAGCGCGCGGAAAAAGAGCGATCGGAATCACCGAAATCAATGGTCAGACTCACCGTAATACACAATTACCCCCCGAGAAGGGATAATTCATCGAAAATCTACCCCAGGGACGGACCGGGACGTTCAGGCGCCGCCCGTACGCGGCCAAGTCCCCGAAAATTTATATGCCTACGGCATTTGTATTTGATTTCCGTGCCCATCATGCGGCATGCTTTTTTTTAACATTCGCAAAACGCATTATATCTATGACCCTATTTTGCTTCCCTCGACGCTGGTTCGCATGACCGCTTTTGTCTTTAGCGTAGTGCTGTTTGCCGCTGTGTTGCACGCCACCTGGAATGCCGTGGTCAAAGGCGGCGCCGATAAACTACTAACGACCATACTGGTCACCGCGTGCGCCGCGCTGATCGCCGCCCTGGCGCTGCCGTTTTTGCCCGCCCCCGCCAGGGAAAGCTGGCCTTTTATCGGCGCGTCGGCCCTGCTGCAAGTTCTGTATTTTTGCCTGGTGGCGAGAACCTATCGCATCGCCGATATGAGTCAGACCTATCCTTTAATGCGCGGCAGCGCCCCGCTTATCGTCGCGGCCATGGGCGCGCTATTTTTTGGCGTGCTATTAACGCCGACCGCCTGGCTGGGAATTGCCATAATTTGCGCAGGCATAATAAGCATGGCCATATTTGCGCACGGGCAAGACAAAAAAGGGGTGGTGTTGGCGTTGCTCAATGCCGCTGTTATCGCCGGTTACACCCTTATTGACGGGCAAGGCGTGCGGTTATCCCGCGCCCCCGCCGCGTATACGTTGTTGATTTTCCTGTTTACCGGAGTGCCCCTGCTTGCCTGGGCCATGTGCAGGCGACGCGCTGCGGTAAAAGGCTATTTCGCCGCCAATTGGCATCTGGGCATGGCGGGCGGATTTGGCACCGTCGCCTCCTATGGGCTGGCGCTGTGGGCCATGACGGTTGCGCCGGTCGCCGTGGTTGCCGCGCTGCGGGAAACCTCGATATTATTTGGTCTTATTCTCTCGGGCCTGGTCCTGCGCGAACGCATAAGTCCATCACGGTTCGTGGCGGCCTGCATCATAGCGATAGGCGCGGGAGTGTTGCGGTTGGCTTAAAATCCCGGCGCTAAAATTTCCCCCAGCCGTTAAGCAATTAATCTGGTTTACATCGCGTAGTACCGAAGGCGATCGCCAGCGCCGGCATTAGAAAGAGACAGCGACGAAAGGCCGTGCCGCAATGCCGTGATGACCACTACAGATTCATTGTTCCCTTATCGTAATCCATCTGGGCTTGCAGAACCTGGGCTGAATGAGTAACCGTCCAGTCAAATAATGCCCGAAACGGCACCTCCAGCGTGCGCCCCAGCGGCGTGACGCTGTACTCCACCGCGACCTGGGAAGCAGGAATAACCCGGCGGGCAAGGATGCCGCTGCGCTCGAGGCGCCTTAGGCTAAGGGTCAGTGATTTTTGGGAAATGCCGTCCAGGCAACGCCTGATTTCATTGAAGCGCAAGGGCTTATGGCACAGCGCCGCCAGGATCAGCACCGACCATTTATCCGTGATCTGATCCAGCAGTAAACGGCTTGAACCGCCGGCTCCCCCCGCCTCTATGGCCGGCTCGTCTTGAGCCGCCGTTTGCCCAGCCTGATTCAACATGCGGTTTCCTCCGGGATACCTGATGACATATTAGTGCCTAATTGACACCTAGTATACGTCATATACCATATAGATTCATAACCCACAAGGAGTTACCCATGTCATCTTTATATCCTGAGCAAACCGCCGATACGCTCGCCGTGGTCGAGGCGTTGTACCGGTTCGCCGCGGGCATCGATCTGCGCGATACCGACCTGCTCGCCTCAGCGCTGGCGGAAGATGCGGTGTCCGATTTCCGGCCCGCCGCGGCAAAAGCCGGATTTGAATACCCGGTGCTGGAAGGCCGGGACACTATTGTCACGGCCCTGTCGAACGCACTTAGCCAGCTCGACACGACACATTCCGTGAGCAATCCGCGGGTCTGCATTAACGGCGATAAGGCGCATCTGGAGGCGTTGGTGGAGGCGCAGCACGTAGCGCGCAATGATAACTCGCGCCACTACCTGATGAAAAACCGCTATAACGTCGAGCTGGTAAGGCGTGACCAGGTATGGCTTATTCAGCGCAACACGGTCGACAACGTCTGGCGGACCGGGGATCCAACGGTGCTCGCGGGTGCTTAGGATCCCTTAACGTCCCGCGGCGCGCAGGAAGCCCGTCACCATCTGCGTGAATTCTTCGGGGCGTTCCAGCATCGCCAGGTGTCCGCTGTCCAGTTCAGCATAGCGGGCGCCGGCTATTTGCGCAGCCAGCGCCCGCCCGTGGGCGGGCGGCATCATATAGTCATGAGTGCAGCCTATGACCAGCGCGGGTTGGGTAATGCGCCCGACCCGATCGCTTACGACCAGAACCAGGTCCAGTTCCACCTGGCGCCCAGTTACTTTCCCCGTCACCGCCGGTGCCATGTACCAATACCAGACCAGGACCCTCGCCATCAACCCGATAGGACACTGTCGTACCCTCGATTTTAACCATTGGCATGATATAAACTCTCGCCGTAATCAAAGGAGGCTTTAGGCTAAACTCTGACAGTGCTGTCAAGGTCAAGAGAAAATTCAGGGGTAGCCTGGACGGCTTGCCGTGGTGGAGCGTTGCCGGACGTCATAAAAGCCCTGTTACGTTTTATAAGAACGCGCGCGATCGGTGCGCATTCAAAATATTCTCTTACGTCTTAATAAGAACGCGATCGATCAGTCCCCACTCAAGCGCTTCCTCCGCCGTCATAAAACGGTCGCGATCGAGCGTGCGCTCAACCTCTTCATAGCTGTGCCCGCAATGCTCGGCATATAAATGCGTAATCCGGCGTTTCGTTTGCCGCATTTCTTCGGCGTGGATAAAGATGTCCGATGCCTGTCCCTGATAACCGCCCAAAGGTTGATGCACGTGCAAACTGGCGTTGGGCAGCGCCACCCGCTGGCCGGGCGCGCCCGCCATCAACAGAAATGATCCCATCGAGCGCGCGGTTCCCATGCAAAGGGTATAGACCGGCGCCTGAATAAACTGCATGGTGTCATATATGGCGAAACCGCTGGTAACGACGCCGCCGGGCGAATTGATATACAGATGGATGGGCTTTTCCGGATTCTCGGCTTCCAGGAAAAGAAGCTGCGCGCAGACCAATGCCGACATCGTATCGTCGACTTCACCATTGAGGAAGATAATGCGTTCGCGCAACAGCCGTGAATAAATATCGAAAGATCGTTCACCCCGGCTGGATTGCTCGACCACCATCGGGATGAGTTGCAGCGCTTCGCGCATGGGCGACTCCTTATGGTTATGGCAAAAATACGCTGTGGCCCGCCAGGCGGATCAGGCGGCAAGCATCAGAGAAGACGTTTCGTCGTTGGCCGCAGGGGGCACCGGGCTGCCCAGCCGCGCATCTGCCAGCCGGTGGATAATAGTCAGAATGGTCCCGCCCGCGTCATTCGGCCTGATATGCAACGTGACATGGCTTGCAAGGAAAGGCGGTTCTGCTTCCCGCAGGCGATAACGTATTTCGCCTTCCCGGGTTGATGAGAGGGGTGCGCATTGCCCCAGGGCCACGCCGGGTAGCCATTTCTCACGCAGCGCGGGAATACTGATGGCCCGCCAGACCTTTTCCGCAGGCGCATCAAGTTCATATTCGAATCGCAGCTCGTTGACGCGATCCCCGGTTTTAGGGTTTGTCATTGATCCATATCCTTCAGCAAAACCTTCAAATCATCCACCCGCGCGGGCCAGTAGGCCCGATACTTCGCCAGCCAGCGGGCGATAAGCGCCAAACCCTGCGGATTAATGTCGTAGTTGACAAAACGGCCCCGCCGCTCTTCGCGCACCAGCCCGGCGTTGCGCAGTACCGCCAGGTGCTGCGACATGGCGGATTGGCTAATTTCGATGCCCACGCGCAGCGCGCTGGCGTTCATACTGCCGTCCGCCAGTTTTTCGAAGATGGCGCGTCGCGTCGGATCGGCTAACGCCTTAAAGATGTCGTTTTCTATCATAGCAAACACATTAGCACTTACTTATGTGTCGTGCAAGCTTCCACGCTATTTAAGCGCCCTGAACGCGTGATGGTGCGCGAAAAAGCATGGCGCTATACTGTTTATGTCGCACCGGTTCAAGGCGGTCTGTGACAAACCGGCCCGATATGGCGATAATACGGCAAAGCACCCTTGGGGAAAGGCAACGGCATGACGACAGCGCAGGATGACAATCTGCTGGGAAACTATCTCAGGTATCGCCGCACCAGGCTCGACGCGGCAAGCCTGGGCTATTCCATGACCCGCAGGCGTACGCCCGGCCTGCGCCGCGAGGAGGTGGCGCTGCTCGCCAACGTCAGTACCACATGGTATACCTGGCTTGAGCAGGGCCGCGGCGGCGCGCCGTCGGCCGACGTGCTCGACCGCCTCGCCCGCGCGCTTGCCCTGACGGATGTCGAGCGCGAGCATTTATTCCTGCTGGCCCAGAACCGGCCGCCGGAGGTGGCTTATGCCAAGCGCCGCGGCGTGACGCCGCAGTTGCAACGTATGCTTGACTCGCTGGAATATTGTCCCGCGTATGTCAAAACCGCCGAATGGGACATTATTGCCTGGAATCGCGCCGCCACGGTGGTGCTGGCCAATTATCCGGCGCTGCCCGAATCCCGGCGCAATATTTTGCGCATCATTTTCTGCGACCCCGGCATCAGGACAAAAATACCCAATTGGGAAAGCGTGGCGCGTTTCGTGGTCACCACCTTTCGCACCGAAACGGCCAGGACCGGCGTAGGCGCGCATGCCAGGGCGCTGGTAGAGGAATTAAGCCTGGCCAGCCCAGAGTTCGCGGCCCTGTGGCGTGACCATGACGTCGGCATTTACGGTGAGGGAACCAAGTACATCCGGCATTCGACCCTGGGACTGATCACGCTCGAATATTCGGCGTTCTCCGTCGACGGCAAGCCGGATCTGGGCCTGGTTATCTATAATCCGGCAACGCCCGGCGATCGGGCCGGCATCCGGGCGCTGTTGGCGGCAACCCAGGCGCCTGCGCCGCTACCGCCGGCGATGCCGGAGTAGACGCCCAGGCCAGGGCGGCGGCGCATTGGCCCCCTGCTACGCTTTTAGCCCCAGGCTTTGCTTGAGGGATTTAAGGTAGCGCCGGCTGACCGGCACCGTCTGGCCGTTGCTCAGTACAATCTCCGCCTGGCCGGAGTCTTCCAGGCGAATTTCGCGCAAATGCGCCAGATTGACCAGGAACTGCCGGTGACACCGCACCAGCGGGGTACGGCTTTCCAGCAGTTTCAGCGTCAGCTCGGTGAAACATTCCCCGCCCTCGATACCTGTGACATACACCCCGCTCAGCCTGGAGTTGGCGAACAGCACGTCCTCGGTTTTCAAGAGATAGATGCGGCTGTGGCCGGTGCAGGGAATGTATTTCAGGGCGCTTTCCTGAACCGCCAGCAGGCCGATATCCTGCTCCGGGCGTTCATTGTGCAGACGGCCAAGCGTCTTGGCCAGGCGCCGCGACTCGATAGGTTTTAGCAGATAATCAAAGGCGTGTTCCTCGAACGCGCGGACGGCGTACTCATCAAAGGCGGTCAGGAAGACGATATACGGCATGCAGGCCGGATCGATCATGCCGACCATTTCCAGCCCGCTGATGCGCGGCATCTGGATATCCAGAAAGATGACGTCCGGATGCAGCCGGTGCACCGCCCCTATCGCTTCCAGGGCATTGGCGCTCTCGCCGACGATGGCAATTTGCGGATCCTGCTGGAGCAGGCAGCGCAGGTTTTCCCGCGCCAGCGGTTCGTCATCGACAATCAGCACGCTCAGCATGGGACCTCTTCCTCCAGCGGCAGGCTCAGGATAATACGGGTAAACAGCTCGGGACGGGATTCGACGCTGATGCCGTACTCCTCGCCATAGCGCACCCGTACGCGCTTATCCACCAGATTCATGCCAAGCCCGGTATTGCCGGCGACCAACCGATACAGACCGGCATTGTCCTCGATGCACAACAGCAGGCGGTGGTCATGCTGCCGCGCGCTCAGGGTTACGATGCCCTGACCCAGCAGTTGCGAGGTGCCGTGCTTAATGGCGTTTTCCACCAGGGGCTGCAGGGAGAAGGCCGGCAGATGCATGCCGAGCAATGCCTCGGGCAGATCAAAGCGGATTTGCAGACGGTCCTGAAAACGCGCCTTTTCAATTTGCAGGTAGGCATTGACATGCTCGATTTCGTCGGCGAGCGTGACCACTTCCTCCGAGCGTTTCAGATTCTTGCGAAAAAACGTCGAGAGATTCTGCACCAGTTGGCTGGCCTGATCGCTGTCGCGGCGGATCACCGCCACCAGCGTATTCAGGGCGTTAAATAAAAAATGCGGATTGACCTGGGCATGCAGCAGCTTGATTTCCGACTGCGTCAGCAACAGTTTATGCCGTTCGTACTGCCCGGCCAGGATCTGCGCGGACAGCAGGCTGGCGATGCCTTCGCCCAGGGTACGGTTGATGGAGCTGAACAGCCGGTTTTTGGCCTCGTACAGCTTGATTGTGCCAATCACCTCACCGTTTTCGCCTTGCAGCGGGATGACCAGCGCCGACCCCAGCTTGCAGTGACGTTGTAACGAACACTGGTACGGCGTCTCGTTGCCGTCGGCATAGAACACTTCATTATTATCAATGGCCCGGCGCGAATGCGCGGAGGAAATCGGCGTGCCGGGTACGTGGTGATCGTCGCCGATGCCGATAAACGCCAGCAGCTTTTCCCGGTCGGTAATGGCGACGGCGCCGATATCCAGCTCCTGGTAGATGACCTCCGCCACCTTCATGCTGTTTTCCTGGTTAAAACCCTGGCGCAGAAAACCTTCGGTACAAACGGCGATTTTCAGTGCGCGGGCGGAAAAGGCCGAGGTATATTTCTCGAACATCGCCCGCCGGTCCAGCAGGATGCGCATAAACATCGCCGCCCCGACGCTGTTGGTGACGATCATCGGCAAGGCGATGCTCCTGACCAGCCGCAGCGCCTCTTCATAAGGACGGGCCACCGCCAGGATAATCATCATCTGCAGCATTTCCGCCAGCAGCGTGACGCCGGCGGCGGTAAACGGATTAAACAGGCGATCGATACGCCCGCGCCTGATCAGCAGCCGGTGCGCCAGACCGCCGAGCAGGCCTTCCACCACCGTGGAAATCATGCAGCTGACAGCGGTCATGCCGCCCAGGGAATAACGGTGCAGCCCCCCGGTCAAACCGACCAGCACGCCGACCACCGGCCCGCCCAGCAGGCCGCCCAGCACCGCGCCGATGGCGCGGGTATTGGCGATGGAATCCTGAATATGCAGGCCGAAATAGGTGCCCATAATGCAAAACATGGAAAACATGACATAGCACAAGAGCTTATGGGGCAGTCGGACGGTAACTTGCATCAGCGGGATAAACAGCGGCGTTTTACTCAGCAGGTACGCAATAACCAAATAGACGCACATCTGCTGTAACAACAGTAAAACCAAATTGAACTCATGCATAAACAACGGCTCGTAAAATAACGCCCGTCATGCGCGGCGCGCGCGGGACTCAGTGGCGCTAACTTACCGAAAAACGCCGGCGTTGTCTTTGATGGTACTCACTAATTTGTATGCTGATTACATTAAAAGCGCTGTAAACGGCGGCGGTAGGTTTTGACCCCGCCGCCGCCGTTCTGTTACGCAGGCGCTAAGGCGTAAGCCCGGCCGGCGGCAATACCGTACGCGCGGCTATCAGTCCTTAGGATCAGAACCCTTCCAGCACTAACTTGCCCCGGGATTTGCCGCTTTCCAGCAGCGCGTGCGCTTTGCGCAGATTGGCGGCGTTGATGGCGCCGAAATGCTGGGCGAACGTGGTCTGGAGCACGCCCTGGTCGATAAGCGCGGCAATGCGTTCAAGCAGGTGGTGCTGGTTAATCATATCCGCGGTTTCAAACCGGGAACGGGTGAACATCAATTCCCAGTGCAGGGACAGGGACTTGGCCTTAAGCGGCAATGCGTCGAGCGCGGCCGGATCGTCAATCAGGGCCAGGCGTCCCTGTGGCGCCAGAGCCTCGATCAGCTGCGGATAATAGCTGTCGGTATGCGTCAGGCTCGCCACGTGGGTGACATTGGCGATCCCCAACTGCGTTAACTGATCCAGCAGGGGACGGGAATGATCGATCACATGGTGCGCGCCCAGTTTCAGCACCCAGTCGCGGGTTTCCTGACGCGAGGCGGTGCCGACCACCGTCATTCGGGTCAGCCTTCGCGCCAGTTGGGTGAGTATCGACCCCACCCCGCCGCCGGCGCCGATAATCAGCAGCACGTCGCCTTCGCCGCCGTTTTCGGCCACGCCCAGCCGGTCAAACAACAATTCCCAGGCGGTGACCGAGGTCAGCGGCAGCGCGGCGGCATGGGCGAAGTCCAGCGAGGCTGGTTTGTGCCCGGCGATGCGCTCATCCACCAGGTGAAATTCGCTGTTGCAGCCCGGCCGTGTAATGGAACCGGCATAAAAAACCTCATCGCCGGGTTTAAACAGCGTGACGTCCGCGCCCACCGCCTCGACAACGCCGGCGACATCCCAGCCCAGCACGCGCGGTGCGCTGACCTCCGCCTTGGCGCGCACCTTGGTGTCGACCGGATTGACGGAAATCGCCTTGACCGCCACCAGCAAATCGCGCGCTCCCGGTGTCGGTTTGGGCAGGTCGATATCCACCAGCGCCTGGGGATCCTCAATAGGCAGTCCATGCCGGGTATAGGCAATCGCTTTCATCAGTTTTTCTCCCGTAGATCGTCTTAATAAAATGCGGCCCGGGCCATCTGGCGTTCAAGCGTGGCGCAACGCCGGCGCCGGGCGCAATGCGGATTCATCAACATTCTGAAAGTCTAGACTTTTTTTTTACCGCCACCTACCCATAAAATGCACTAACACCTACTCTGTAGAAGTGTAAATCAGCGGCGGCGGAAAGCGCATGGCTATTCTGACGCATCATGTTGTATATTTGATGCACTGTGTTTATTTGCCGCCGCGGCGGCCTTCAGGCGGGAAAAGCGGTGAGTTATCAACCAGGCCCAATAGAACACTCTTACCTCGGTTCCAGCGTATACGCCAATCTGCGCCAGGCATTGATTACCGGCCAGCTGAAACCTAACGATCGATTACGCATCCGCGAACTGGCGGCGCAGGTCGGCACCAGCGTAACCCCGGTCAGGGACGCGGTATTGCAGTTGGCCAAAGAACAGGCGCTGGAGATGCGCACGCCCAAAGACATTCGCGTGCCGTCCCTTAACCAAGAACAATACCTGGAGCTGAAAACCCTGCGCCTGGAGCTGGAAGGCATGGGCGCGCAGCGCGCGGCCATGCGCGTCACCCCCGCCGCCGTCCAGCTGTTGACCGTCAATATCCGGCGCAATATTCGCGCCATTACCGAAGAGGATTGGGTGTCCGCGCTCAGGCTTAACAGCGAATTTCATTTACTGGTGGCGCAAAGCGCCATGATGCCGGTGCTGAGCAGCTTTATCGACCGGTTGTGGATGCGCACCGGGCCGCTGATTGCCCAAGCCTACGCCCAGCTCACCCAACAGATGACCATCGGCCATCACCAGACGCTGCTGGCCGCGTTGCGCCAGCGGGACGGTGACGCGGCCGCCAACGCCATGCGCCAGGATATCCTGGACAGCGATGCGATGCTGGCCCGATTTACCGCCGCCAGCCAGACGGCGCCGCCGGGGTAAACCGGTAAACCCGCTCCCGGTCAGACGTGCTGCCCGCCGTTAACCGGAATTTCCGCGCCGTTGACATAGGCGGCGCCGTTGGTGGAAAGAAAATAAATCAGCGAGGCCACTTCCTCCGGCCGGCCCAGGCGCTGCAAGGGTACCTGCCGTTCGATAATATCCTGGGTGCCGGGTGAGAGGATGGCGGTATCGATTTCTCCCGGCGCAATGGCATTGACGCGGATGCCGAAACGGCCGAAATCATAGGCCATTTCGCGGGTCAGCGCGGACAGCGCCGCCTTGGAGGTGGCATAGGCGACGCCGGCGAAAGGATGCACCCGGGTGCCGGCAATGGAGGTCACGTTGATGATCCCGCCCTGGGCCTGCCGCAGCTCCGCAAACAGGCCGTTGGCCAGCAGCGCGGTGGAGAACAGGTTGACATTGAACACCCGCATCCAGGTGGCGTAATCGGTTTCGCGCACCCCCAGCCTGCCGCCGTCGGCGGCCTTGGGCGAGATGCCGGCGTTATTGACCAGCGCGTCCAGCCGCCCGCCCAGTTTTTCTTTGATAAGCGTCAGCGCGGACTCGACGCCCGCGATATCTTCCAGATCCAGATGGATGTGATTGAGCATTTTTTCGGCCCAGGGACATTCTTCCACCCAGCTTTGGCGCGAGGCGGTAAAAATCCGCCAGCCGGCCGCATGGAAATGCTTGACGGTGGCATGGCCGATCCCGCGGCTGGCGCCGGTCAGCAATAAGGTTTTCTGCTCCAAGGCGTTCACTCCCCTGTGATGCGTGATGCAACAAAATCTACCTGAAAACCCTTGCCGGGGCATCCGCTTTTTTTCGCTTGGCGCCGCCCCCCTTATCTCCGTTGCGCCATCTTATCTCCCGCGCCCTTCCGATCCGCGGATGCGTGCGGAACGGCGGCGGAGCATTTCCATCACCAATAATAATATCAGCGAGGCGCCCACCATCAGCGAGGCGGCGGCGGCAATGGTCGGATCCAGGTTTTCGCGGATGCCGGCGAACATTTGGATTGGCAGGGTACGCTGTCCGGGACTGGCCAGGAACAAAGTGACCACCACCTCGTCGAATGAGGCGGCAAAGGCAAACAAGGCGCCGGAAAACACGCCGGGGGCAATCAGCGGTAGCGTTACCCTGGCAAACACCAGCCACGGCGGCGCGCCAAGGCTGGCGGCGGCGCGGGACAGGTTGCGATCGTAGTTTTTCAGCACCGCGGTGACGGTGATGACCACAAAAGGCACGCCCAGCATGGCGTGCGCCAGCACCAGGCCGAGATAGCTGTTCAACAGCGATATGCGGGCGAAAAAGAAAAACAGGCCCACCGCCACGATCACCACCGGCGCTATCATCGGCGAGACGATAATCGCCATCACCAGGGTCTTGCCGCGGAACTCGCCGCGCACCAGGCCCACCGAGGCCAGGACGCCGAGAATGGTGGCCAGCAGCGTGGCCAGCGGCGCTATCAGCAAACTATTGCCCAGCGCCCCCAGCCACTCGCGGGAATGAAAAAACGCCTGATACCAGCGCAGTGAAAATCCGTTTAGCGGATAGCTGAGAAACGAGCCGGAGTTAAACGACAGCGGCACGATGATCAGCACCGGCACCACCAAAAACAGCAGTATCGCCGCGCCGTAAAAATTAAAGGCGGTATGCCACAACCGCATCAGGAACAGGCCTTCCTGTCTTATCATCATCATTCTCCCGGTTAATGCGCGGCCAGCTCCGCCTGCGTCCGGGTAACCCGGATGTAGACGATATAGAGCAGGATCACGATGATGAGCAATTGGCTGCCGAGAGCCGCCGCCATGCCCCAATTCATCGTGGTATTGGTGAAGAACGCCACAAAATAGCTCAGCATCTGGTCGCCGGGGCCACCGAGCAGCGCGGGCGTGATGTAATAACCGATGGCCATGATAAACACCAGCAGTCCCCCCGCCGCAATGCCGGCATAGGTTTGCGGCACATACACCCGCCAGAAGGCGGTAAAGGGATGCGCGCCCAGCGAAATGGCGGCGCGCATATAGTTAGGCGAGATACCTTTCATCACGGCATACAGCGGCAGGACGATAAAGGGCAGCAAAATATGGGTCATGGCGATATACACGCCGACGCGGTTAAACACCAGCACCAGGGGCTTGTCGATAATGCCGGCATACAACAGGGCGCCGTTGATCAAGCCGCCCGATTGCAACAGCACAATCCAACTGGCGGTACGAACAATTAACGAAGTCCAGAAGGGCAGCAGCACCATGATCAGCAGCAGGTTGGCGCGGCCGGCCGGCTGTTTCGACAGCCAGTAAGCCAGCGGGTAGCCCAGCGCCAGGCAGATAAGCGTCACCACCGCCGCCATCAGCAGCGTACGCAGCAGCACCCCGATATACAGCGCCTGCCCCTCGGGCAAACGGGTTATCTCCCCGGTCTGGATATCCACCTTGCGATCAAACACCGCCAGGACATAATAACCGGTAAAAGGCCGGCTGGCCCGCTGCACCGAGCGCCAGACGGTAATATCGCCCCATTGCGGTAAGGCCTGGATCAGCGCGGCGCGGGTCATGCCCGGCGCGTCAGGCGCGGCGCGCAGCGTACGCATAATCAGCCCGCGGTAAGCGGGGCTTTCGTAGCTCAGGCGTTTTGCCACCGTGGCAATCTGCCCGTCGGCGCGCGCCCGGCGCAGATCGCTGACCAGCGCCTGGAAAACGGCCTCATCCGGCAGCGCGGTGCCGTCCCACCGGGACAGCGCCGCCGTCACGTTGGGCAGCCCGTCGCGAACCTCGGGGTTCGCCACGCTTTTTATCAGGATAGAGGCGATGGGCACCACAAAACTTATCAGGATAAACAGCAACAGCGGAGCCACCAGCAGCCAGGTGCGGCGCTTGTAAATCCTTTGCGACTGAGACAACTGCTGCTTCAGCGTGGCGGTATTTAACGTGCCGTCGTCGGCATCCCGCGCCGGCATGGCTCTACTTGATGTCATTGTTTCGTCTCCGGAATGCGTGGCGATCCCATGCCGCCAACCCTTACTGGGCGGCCCAGGCGTTAAAGCGCTGCTCAAGATCTTCGCCATGCTCGATCCAGAACTGCGTATCCACCGCCAGGGCATTGGCCAGGTTATCCGGCGACGTCGGCAGGTTGGCGGCAATCGCCGGCGCGATCAGGCCGATGGCGTTTTTATTGGTTGGCCCGTAGGGAATATTTTCCGCAAAGACCTTTTGGTTTTCCGGCTGGTTGGCGAAGGCGATAAACTGTTCCGCCAGGGCCTTATGCTTGGATCCTTTGACGATGGCCCAGCTATCCAGATCGTAGAGGCTGTTGTCCCATACCATTTTGAAATCATGCCCTTCGGTGGCGGCGGCGGCCACACGGCCGTTATAGGCGGAGCTCATGACCACATCGCCGGAAACCAGCCACTGCAGCGGCTGCGCGCCGGATTCCCACCATTGAATATTCGATTTGATTTCATCAAGTTTGCGAAAGGCCCGGTCAACCCCCACCGGCGTCGCCAGCTGCGAATAGACATCCTCGCGCCTTACGCCATCCGCCAGCAGGGCGATTTCGAGGGTAAACTTGGCGCTCTTGCGCAGCGCGCGCTTGCCGGGGAAATCCTTCACATTCCAGAAGTCGGCCCAGCTGGTCGGCGCTTTTTTCAGTTTCTGCGCATCATAGGTCAGCACGGTGGACCACAGGAAAATACCGGCGCCGCACTCGGTGGCCGAACCCGGCACATACTCGCTTTTATCGCCCAGCTTGGACCAGTCCAGGGTTTCAAACAGGCCTTCGTCGCAGCCGCGACGCAGTTCCGGGCCTTCCACCTCCACCAGATCCCAGCCTACCTGGCCGGTTTCCACCATGGAGCGGATCTTGGCCATTTCGCCGTTGTATTCCCCAGCCTCGATGTCGCCTTTGCCCGATGCTTTAAACGGCTGGTAAAAGGCTTTTTCCTGCGCCACTTTGTTCTGGCCGCCGAAGGAAATCACGGTCAGTGTTTCCGCCTGGGCCTGGAAGGCCAGCCCGACCAGCAATGTGGATACCGCTAATTGTTTCAACATATCCTGTCCCCTAAAAAATGCGCCAACGAAAAGTTAAATGATGCATCATACATCAAGCATCTTTCGTGCCACTCTGGCATTTTTTCTTCAGGGAGTCCGCACGCGGTGAATACGGGGGTCTGGCGTGGAAGGGATGCCGGGTTGCACCCGGGTTATGCGTTAAAGCCGTGCAAAGTTGCAACAGGTTGCACCCTGGCGATGCAGCCGCGTTTGCTTCCCCGGCCTGTATCGGCGACAGGCCGGGAAAAGCGGATTATCACGCTGAGGCGATAGCCACGCACAGGTATTTCATTTCCAGGTATTCGTCGATGCCGAAGCGCGATCCTTCACGACCGAGCCCCGACTGCTTAACGCCGCCGAACGGCGCCACTTCATTGGAGATAAGGCCGGTGTTCACGCCTACCATGCCGTACTCCAGCGCTTCGGGCACGCGCCATTGCCGGGCGGCGTCGCGGGTAAACACATAGGCGGCAAGCCCGAATTCAGTGGCGTTGGCCAAAGCCACGGCCTCTTCTTCGTCGCTGAAGGGGAACAGCGGCGCCACGGGGCCAAAAGTCTCCTCGCGCGCAAAACGCATCTTGCCGGTGACGTCGCCTATCAGGGTCGGTTCAAAAAAGGTGCCGCCCAGGGCGTGGGGCTTACCGCCGGCCAGCAGCGTGGCGCCCTGGGACAACGCGTCGTCGATATGCGCGCGCACTTTGTCGACGGCATCCGCATCGATGAGCGGCCCCTGCGTGGTGCCTTCCGCCATGCCGTCGCCCACCTTAAGCCGCGCCACTTCAGCTACCAGCCGGGCGACCAGGGCGGGATAAATGCCCCGCTGCACATAGATACGGTTGGCGCAAACGCAGGTCTGGCCGCTGTTGCGGAATTTCGAGGCCATGATGCCGGCCACGGCGCTGTCCAGATCCGCGTCGTCAAACACGAGTACCGGCGCGTTGCCGCCCAGTTCCAGGGAAAGTTTTTTAATGGTTGGCGCGCATTGCGCCATCAGCAGACGCCCCACCTCGGTCGAGCCGGTGAAGCTCAGCTTGCGCACCACGGGACTGGCGCACAGCACCTGTCCCACATCGGCGGCGGGGCCGGTGACCACCTGCAAAACGCCGCGCGGAATACCCGCCTGTACCGCCAGCTCGGCCAGGGCCAGGGCGGTAAGCGGCGTTTGTTCCGCGGGTTTGACAATCATGGTGCAACCTGCCGCCAACGCCGGGGCCACTTTGCGCGTAATCATCGCCGCCGGAAAATTCCAGGGCGTGATCGCCGCGGTCACGCCGATGGGCTGCTTCAGCACCAGCAGCCGCTGCCGGGCCTGGGGCGACTGCAGCACGCTGCCCTCCACCCGTTTTCCCTCTTCGGCAAACCATTCGATAAAGCTATTGGCATAGGCGATTTCGCCGCGCGCCTCGGCCAGCGATTTACCCTGTTCGGCGGTCAACAGCCGCGCCAAATCCTCCTGGTGCGCGACAATCAACATAGCCCATTTTTGCAGCAGCACGGCGCGTTGTTTACCGGTCAGCGCCCGCCAGGACACCAGCGCCAGCGCTGCGGCATCGATGGCGCGCGCCGTTTGGGCGGCGCTCACCTGCGCCACCTCGGCCAGTATTTCCCCGGTCGCCGGATTGGTGACGGCTTCGCGCGCGCCGCTGTCGCCGTCGCACCATTCACCGTCGATCAACGCCTGGTGATGGAGCAATTGCGGGTTATTAAGCTGCATCATCTTTCTATCCTTACGTATTTATGACTTGAGCAACCGGCTCAGCAGGTCCAGCGCCGCGGTGAACTGATCATCGGGGATGGTGAGCGGGTACAGAAAACGAATCACATTGCCGTGCACGCCACAGGTCAACAGCAATAATCCCTGTGCCAGCGCCTGTTTTTGGATACTCTTGGCGTACTGCGCGTCAGGCTTGCCGGTAGCCGGGTCGGCAAATTCGACCGCCACCATGGACCCCAGCCCGCGCACGGCGGAAATGGACGGACACGTCTGCCGGGCCTGTTGCAGCACTTCCACCAAATGGCCGCCAAGGCGCTGGGCGCGCTGGCAAAGCTGTTCTTCATCAATTACATCAAGCACCGCCAGCGCGGACGCCACGGCCAGCGGGTTGCCGGCGTAGGTACCGCCCAGCCCGCCCGGCGCCGGAGCGTCCATCACCTCGGCGCGGCCGGCGACGGCGGAAATGGGGATGCCGCCGCCCAGGCTTTTCGCCATGGTAATCAGATCCACTTTCACCTGCGGGCAGTGATCCATGGCGAACAGCCTGCCGGTACGGGCAAAGCCGCTTTGCACTTCGTCGGCAATCAATAAAATGCCGTGCTGGTCGCACAGTTGGCGCAGGCCGACGATAAACTCGGGCGGCGCGACGTTAAAGCCGCCTTCCCCCTGCACAGGTTCGAACAAAATGGCCGCCACCTGATCAGGACTGATATCGGTATGGAACAGGCTGTCGATGCTGGCCAGGGCCTGGTCGACCGACACGCCGTGCAGCGCATTGGGATAAGCTGCATGGAAAACCTGTCCGGGCAGCGGCCCGAATCCCAGTTTATAGGGCGCGACTTTACCGGTCAGCGCCAGCGTCAGCAGCGTACGGCCATGGAACGCGCCGCCGAAAGTAATGACGCCGGGGCGTCGGGTATAGGCGCGGGCTATTTTCACCGCGTTTTCCACCGCTTCCGCGCCGGTGCTTAACAGCGTGGTTTTCGCCGGGCCGGCCACCGGCACCCGGGCGTTGAGCTTTTCAGCCAGTTCGACATAATTGCCGTAAGGCACTATCTGATAGGCGGTATGGGTAAACAGCTCCAACTGCCCTTTGATCGCCGCGACGATTTTCGGATGGCGATGGCCGGTGTTTAATACCGCGATGCCGGCGGCGAAGTCGGTATACTCGCGACCCTCGACGTCCCACAGCGTGGCGTTTTCCGCCCGCGCGGCATAAAAATCACACATTACGCCGACGCCGCGCGGCGTGGCGGCCAGACGACGTTGGTTCAGTTCGCTGTTGTTCATGGTGCTGCTTCTCCCAAAATGGTGCGGCTAAACGTGCGCTATTACAGATCCCAGCCTAACTCCCGATTCTATTTATCCGCTTTGTGGCTCTATAATCCAGTGCCAGTTTTAATTTTTTGCAGGTGCCAATTGCGTTCGTTATTAACCGATATGCTGCTGCAGCATCTCTCCGCCCGCACCGGGGGGCCGCTGCACCGGCGTTTATATGACTGCATCCGCCTGGCGATCCTCGACGGCGGTATTCGCGCGGGCAGCCGCCTGCCGCCGACGCGCGACCTGGCGAAAGAACTGGCGCTGTCGCGCAATACCGTCAGCGCCGCCTACGAACAGCTGCTGGCCGAGGGCTATATATTTACCCGCGCCGGCAGCGGCACCTTTGTGACCGATCATATGCCCGACGGGGCCATGGCGCCGGTGAACGAGCAGCAGCCCGTCTGCGAGCGCCCGGCCGGGGAAGAATTTTCGGCGCGCGGCGCTAATTTGCTGGCCCGGTCGGGCGCCTCGCCCCATCAATGGGGGGCGTTTATGCCGGGGGTGCCTGATGTGTCCGGCTTTCCGCACGGTCTGTGGCGCCGTATCCATTCCCGGCTTATCCGGCGCATCAAGCCCGATTACCTCACCTATTCGCGCATGGGCGGCAGCCCGGAACTGCAGCAGGCGCTGGTGGATTATCTGCGGGTGGCGCGTTCGGTGAACTGTAGCGCGCAACAGATTATTATTACCGAGGGCACTCACCAGGCCGTCGATCTGCTGGCCAAAATGCTGTGCAATCCCGGCGATCGCGCCTGGATTGAGGAACCCAGCTACTGGGGCATGCGCAATGTGTTGACCATCAACGGCGTCGACGTACAGCCGGTGCCGGTGGATGATCAGGGTTTAAACCCGCCGGACACGGCCGTTGCGGCGTCGCCGCGGCTGATTTGCGTGACGCCGTCACATCAGTACCCCACCGGCGCGGTAATGAGCCTGCAGCGGCGCCAGCGCCTGCTGGCGCTGGCCCAGGAACATAACGCCTGGGTGATTGAGGATGATTACGATAGCGAGTTCCGTTTTTCGGGCAACCCTATTCCCGCGTTGCAAAGTCTGGCGCCGCAGGCGCCGGTTATCTATATCGGCACCTTCAGCAAGACGCTGTATCCGGGCCTGCGCATCAGCTATATGGTGCTGCCGCCGGCGCTGGCGCAGGAGATGCGCGTGGCCCACGCCGAACTGTATCGCGGCGGTCACTGGATAACGCAACTGGCCCTGGCGCAGTTTATCGCCGAGGGACATTACGCCTCCCATATCCGCCGCATGCGCCTGCTGTACGGTAAGCGCCGCGCCGTCCTGAGCCGCTTGATCCTTCAGCATCTGGGTGCGGACGCGCTGCGCGACGACAGCAATGCCGGCCTGCATCTGGTGATGTCGCTGCCGGACGATGTCGATGATATCAAGCTGTCGCAGGCGGCGGGACGGCAAGGCGTTTATGTCAGACCCCTGTCGACCTATTACCTCGGCCCGTCGCGCAAAAAAGGATTATTGCTGGGATATGCCTGCGTGGATGAAGAGCGGATAGAAAGCGCCTTTATGACCCTGCTGGGCTGCATGGGACAACCGGCGCCCGTTGCGCCGCCGCGTTGATACGGCGCAGATAGTGGCGAAGCCGCCCGCGCGGCGCCTGAACGGTAAGGGTTGTAGTATAAACGGATTGCCGCTTTGTGGTGCGGTATGCCGGCGACATCAGCGCGGCAATCGTCAAGGCGCCCGACCTGCTGGGGGAACGGCAAAGAACGCCGGCGCGGTCTCTTGTTTACGGATAAAAAGCGCAGAAATTCATGAGCTTGCTTACCTTAAGCCTGCCCAGGATATTTGCCTTTTCAGCGTGGAAATCGCTTGTGGCGGTGCGGGCGCGATGGTAAATATACTCACCGTAAGCACAAAAACATGCCGCCCGCCTTAGGATAAGCATATTTCGTGCCATAACCTCGTCGGCAAACCGCTGCGCCTGCTTAACTCCCATTAACAGACGTCGTTTCCGAACCGGTCTAGTTACGAGGTTGGATTTTCTTATGCAAAATTACGTGAGTTTTAAAAATATTCAAAAGACCTACGACGGCGACAAGCTGGTGGTGAAAAATCTCAACCTGGATATTGGCGAAGGCGAATTTCTGACGCTGCTCGGCCCGTCGGGTTCCGGTAAAACCACCAGCCTGATGATGCTGGCGGGGTTTGAAACGCCCACCCAGGGCGAAATTTACCTGCGCGGCCAGCCGCTGCACCATCTTCCACCGCACCGGCGCGATATCGGCATGGTGTTCCAGAATTACGCGCTTTTTCCTCATATGACGGTGGCGCAGAACCTGGCCTTTCCGTTGTCGATTCGCCGCATGAATAAAGCCGATATCCAGGAAAAAGTGGATAAAGTATTGGATCGGGTGAAGCTGACCGCCCTCGCCGACCGCTATCCCGCCCAGATGTCCGGCGGCCAGCAGCAGCGCGTGGCGCTGGCGCGGGCGCTGGTGTTTGAACCCAAGCTGGTATTAATGGATGAACCGCTGGGGGCGCTGGATAAACAGCTGCGCGAGCATATGCAGATGGAAATCAAGGCGCTGCACCAGGCGCTGGAGTTGACCATCGTCTATGTCACCCACGATCAAAGCGAAGCGATGACCATGTCGGATCGGGTGGCGGTGTTCAACGACGGCATTATCCAGCAGATCAACAGCCCCAGCACGCTGTATGAGGAACCGCAGAACAGCTTCGTGGCCCAGTTTATCGGCGAGAACAACGGCCTGCTGGCTACCCAGGCAGGCAGCGAGGATGAATTTTATCGCGCCGTCCTGGATGACGGCACCTCGCTGCGCGCGCTGAAGGTACGTCCCAGCTCGCCGGGGCGCAAGATCATGCTGTGCATCCGGCCGGAGCGCGTCAGAATCAATGTGCCGGCCGGCCAGCTGCCGGCGGGGTCGCAGCAAATTAGCGCCAGGATTACGCAGTTTATCTATTTGGGCGATCATGTGCGCATGATAACCGAGGTGGCGGGACAACCCGATTTTATGGTCAAACTCAGCGCCGCCGATTTGGACCCCGCCTGGGTGCCGGGCGGCGCGGTGACCCTGTCCTGGCAGGAGCGGCATCTGCGGGCGCTGGACGCCGTGACCCTGCAATAAACAAAGGCTGGCAATGCCAGCCTTTATTACTTTGGATATGCGCCAGGCGCCGGCCTACATTTTACATGCCGCTTCCCTGTACCTGGCGCCATCGGTGCGGCCCACCACTTGGTCTCCATTAAACAAGCTCACGACCGGGCGCCCGTTATAACTTCCATCCTTAGTCCAAAAACCCTCTGAATTCGCTTCCGTTACTGCTTCACCCGGCCAGCCGCCGGGACGCGCGCCCCATTCCCCAAACATACTGCCCACCGCCCGCTGATTGACGCCGGAGGTCAGATCTGCCGCCGCCAGCATTGATTTACCATTGGAGGCACACAATGTTTGAGTATCATCCCACGAATACCTGTTGGTGGAATTAGGTCGATAATAGGTAAGCCATTTTCTTACAGTAAATTTATAAGTGTAATAATACTGATCACCACGCGCCATCAGGGTGACCTCACTGCTGGGGCGGGCATTAAGGGTAACAATACCGTTCTCATCTATTGGCGCGTTTACCGCATTCGAACTGCTCCAGGTCAAACTGCCATTGTCGCCGATGTTGCCCATAGGGTTGATCTGGAACCTTGGCTTGCTGCTGCCGGCATACGGCCCCGCATCAAAACCCACGTTGGGGAAACCCGAGTTTGGCCCAAAGCTGTGAGGATTAGCGACGGGCGAAACGGAATTGATCGCCCGGGGAGACAGGAAGATTGTATCTTGCGTGACGTCCACGCCGTCTACCTGAGCCGTCACGGTGGCGGTACCGCCACGAGTGTTGGTGAAGGTAACCTTGGCTTTTCCATCCGCGCCGGTGACGGCATTTGCCGGCGACGTCAGGCTCGCGCCATTGTTCACCGAGAAAACGACGCTCTTGCCCTCCATCCCGGCGCCCATGCCATTCTCCACCAACAGCTGTACTTCATTATATTCCGCGCCGTTGTCCAGCGACCGGTTACGCAATACATCAAGCGTCAGGATGGCCGGTGAGACAATAAAACTCAATGGCGCGCTGGCTTTGGTGAAACCCGCCACCGCGGCGTTAACCACGACCAGACCAGCCTGGTCGCTGGTGACGTCGACGGCCAGCGTACCGTCGGCGGCAGTGTCGCCGCCCTGCCGGGAAAAGGTGACGCCGGGGCTGGCGGAGGCAAAGGTGACCGCCTGCCCGGCAACCGGGTTATCGTGGGCGTCGCGCACCCGGACCTTGACCTGATGGGCCTCAAGGCCGGCCTCTTTATCGCCGGTGGTGATGACCTCTATCAAGGTGGTATTTTCCGCCGCCGCGCCGGCGACAAAAGTCATGCCGTCGCTGGCTAACGTAAAGCCCGCCACCGTGGCGAAGACCGTTACCGCGCCCGCGCGGGTACTGGTGACACCCACGTCGATAGTGCCGTCGGCCGCTGTCGTGCCGCCGGGATTGGACAGCGCGGCGCCAGGGGTGACGGTGGCAAAGCTGACCGCCTGCCCCGCAATGGGATTGCTGTTGGCGTCGCGCACCTGGACCTTCACCCGATGGCCGTCGCTGTCGCCGGCCACCTTATCACCGGTGGTCAATACCTCTATGGTGGAGCGGCTCTCCGACGCGGGGCCGGCGACAAACTGCATGCCGTCGCTGGACTTGGTAAAGCCCGCCACCGTAGCGCTGACCACTACCGTGCCCGCCAGGGTATTGGTGACGCCGACCTCGAGGGTGCCGTCGGCCGCCGTATCGCCGCCGGGGCTGGAAAGCATGGCGCCGGGACTGGTGGTGGCGAAGGTGACCGCCTGCCCCCTGATGGGATTATCATTGGCGTCGCGCACCGTGATTTTCACCCGATGGCCGTCGCTGTCGCCGGCCACCTTATCGCCGGTGGTGACCACCTCGACGGCGGTGCGGGTTTCCGCTGCGGCGCCGGCGACAAAACCCATGCCGTCGCTGTCCCGGGTAAAGCCCGCCACCGTGGCGCTGACCACTACCGTGCCCGCCTGGTTACTGGTGACACCGACCTCGAGGGTGCCATCGGCCGCCGTATCGCCGCCGGGGCTGGAAAGTGTGGCGCCGGGGCTTGCGGTGGCGAAGGTCACCGCCTGTCCGCCAACCGGATTGTCATTGGCATCGCGCACCGTAACCTTCACCCGATGGCCGTCGCTGTCGCCGGCGATCTTGTCGCCGCGGGTGATCACCTCGACGACGGTGCGGGTTTCCGCTGCGGCGCCGGCGACAAAACGCATGCCATCACTGGCTTTGATAAAGCCCGGCAACGCGGCGGAGACAATGACCACCCCCGCCCGGTTGCTGGTCACATCCACCGTCAGCGTGCCATCCTCACCAGTTTCGCCGCCGGGGATGGACAGATGCGCGTCATCGCCCGCCGCCACCCATTTCACCACCGCGCCGGCGACCGGGTTGTCCTGGGCGTCGCGCGCGGTTACCCGCACCTGATGCGCTTGTGAACCCGCAATCTTATCTCCCTGGGTCAGCACCTGGATAAGGGTATTAGCCTCGGAAGCTTTGCCGGCAATAAACGTCATCTCAACGCCGCTGGTGGTAAAATCGCCCACCGTGGCGGTAACCGTTTGCAGCCCCGCCCGGGAGGACACGACGGTCGCCATCAGGGTGCCGTCGTCACCGGTAACATCGCCCTCCAGGGGGGTTACCTGCGCGTCGTTGTCGGCGCCAAAGCTCACCGCCTGGCCGCCGATGGGATTATTAAGGGCATCGCGCACCGTCAGCCTGACCCGATGCGCGTCAATGCCATCCGCCGCCTTATTTCCCGTGGTCAGGACTTCAAGCTGTGTCTGGGTTTGGTCGGCGCCGCCGGCCACAAAGGCGACGGCGGCCTGCTGCGACGAGCCGTCCAGGCTAGCCCGCGCCATAACGGGACCGACGGTGCGGGAGGTAATACCGGTTTCGGTAAAGCCGTCGTCATCGCTCACCGCCGTGGGGGATAATACCGTGGCGCCGTTATCGGCGCTGAAAGCGACCGTCTCGCCGGGCACAGGGTTGCCGTTGCCATCGATAACCCTGGCCCGGACGCGAATGGCGGTTTGGCCATCGGCGACCGCGTTGTTGTTCTCTACCGCCAGGCTTGCCAGGGTAATGATTTCCGGTGCGGTCACATTCACCGTGGTCACCGCCCGATTGGAGAGATTCCCCCGGTTATCATGGGCTATCGCGTTGATGCGATAGGTATTGTCCGCCCCCGGGGTACCCTGGTAGGCCGGCATGACAACGGTTATCGCCTGCGGAGAAACCTGGGTGATACGCCCGCCGCTCGCCAGCAGCGGCGCGCTGTCCCAATCAATGCGATCCAACCCGTGTTCGGCGGTGATGTCGGCGGTTAAGGTAACCGACGTGCCCGCCGCACCGGTGATTTGGGCCGGTAGCGCCAAACGGATCAGATCCCGACGCTGATAATCGAGCACGATATTATAGTTGCGGTCGACCAGATCGTAGCGGCTGCCGGCCAGCGTTCTGGACGGTCCGACTTTAGAGGAATCGAGATGTGACTGCCAGGATTCGCCCAGCCGGTAATTCAGCTGGAAATTCAGGCTGCTGTCGTTCGCGCCGCCTTTGCCGGTCCGGTGCTGCGCGCCGACGGTGAACAAGGGGATGGGCGTATAGTTAATGCCGGCGGTCAGGGCATAAGGATCTTTTTGCCGACTATCCTTACCGAACAACGCCACCTCATCGCCGCGGTATTGCTCAAACATCAGCGAACCGCCCAGCTGTGGGTAAGATGGCAGCCAGGCTTGGGCGCGCAGATCGAACCCGTTGGCCGGCCGTTCGTTATAGTCGGCGAAATCCCGCGACGGGTGCCAATCCGTCAGGCCGAAATAACTATTGGCCGACAGCCGCAAATAATCCGTCCAGGCTTCGGCCCCGACGCCGAGCCGGCGATTGTTGCCGGTAATATCGTTATCATAAAAAGTATTGGCGCCGTACATCCAGCCGTCCTTTTCGGTGCGCACGCCCAGGCCGAGATTCACCGTATTGCGCTGGTCGCTGTTACGCACCCCTAATTGCGAAAATACCGTCGAGCGTTCGGTATCCCGCAGGGGAACCAGCAAATCCACCGCGCTGTCGGTAAATCTGAAATTCCGGTCGGCGTTGAGCTGGACGCGGGCGGTGCCGAACTGGTTCAGCCATTGCTCGCCCGCCTGCCCGGCGCCGCCCACCACGCTTGAACGCGCCAAATCGGCGGCGGCGCCGCCGGTGTTGCCGCCCGAGAACAGGGAGCCGGCCGTCTGTGCGCCGCGCGCCAGCTTATCCTCTGCCTGCGAAGATGACTGGACCGGGATGGCTGAGTTAAACAAAGACGTGTGGCTGCGGGGAACGTCGATCTCGTCGCCGGTGCCCAGCGCGGAAAACGATTTAGCGAAATTGCGCAGTCCATTGAGCGTTTTTAGCTCTTCCAGCGTCAGGTTATAGCGTGTCGCCACCGACAATGTCGTCTCGCCCGGCCCCAAAACATAAGGAACCGTGGCGATGGCCATTAAGGGCGCCGCCGTGGACGGCAACGCTGCGGGCGCGGCTTTCGCCATGGCCGGCGTAAAAGACAGGCTAAGCGGAAAGACTATCTGGAAAGCGATATTCAGCCACGCCACCGCACGCCAACGTTGATGAATTACCGGCGGCGGCGTAGATTGGATTTTTTTCATTTGATAATAGCTAAAGAGATTCTTAAAAAGCATCAATTTATCCCACTGGTCAATAACTTCAATTCCCGGCCATATTAATCCGCCGTCGGCAAAGGTTATCCGGCGTAACAAGACCCCATTTAAATAGTGTTACAGGCCAGCATAACTGGCAGCAATATCGAAGAAAATAGCTTTAGTCGATAATATTGCAGACCATACCAGAAATGAAATTAAAAATATTCACTTGAACCATTAAATAGATAAAAAATTACAAATCCTTTAAATTCATTGAATTGCATTAACTTGGTCACTATTTAATTTTTTTAATTAATCTTTAATTTCCTATAAACTCAATAAACATAACTCATAATATTTTATGGCCGATATACCTGAATATGGCCTGTATTAATGCTACTACGTGCATTAATTGGCAATCTGCATTCATCGTGGGATAACGGCGCTTAAAGGGATAATATTCATGAAGAAGATGACGTATCCTTGCTGGGACCTCTGGTTTATCCGGGTTAACAGGGGCCATTAAGGCAGCTTCATTTATTTAATAAATAATATGAATGAATCAGGAAAGCAGCAGGCGTGAAGGGGGAGAGAAGCGGGTATTCCCTGCCGACTGAGGCAGGCAAAGGGAATACCCTGATTATTGATTACGGCGTATGAGCGGTCATAACGCCGGTTATCTGCGTACCAACCGGTAAATCCACAGCACCACGATAGCGCCGATCACCGCCACGACAAAACTGCCGAAGTTAAAGCCGTCGACGCGTCCATAACCAAAGAACGTGCTGATATAACCGCCGACCACGGCGCCGATGATACCTAGAATGATGGTAATGATAAATCCGCCGCCGTCCCTGCCCGGCATGATGAATTTAGCGATAATGCCGGCGATAAGTCCAAAAATAATCCAAGATAAAATTCCCATAACAACACTCCTTTATAGCGATTGCCTGTACTTAAAAATCCGTGATGGATACCTAGCCTGAAAGAGCAGTACCAGAAACCTGTTTTATTATAGTCAATGCTCATGATTATGCTGGAAATAATACAGAGAACATTGAGTACCGGAATAGCAAACACCGGGCGCGATGTCCAGGCCTAAAACGGCAGGCTGGTGATGTCAACCAAGGTTAACGTCCCGCCGAAGACCGCGCCGGTATCAATATAGAACTGATTATAAAAATGCCTGACGCGTTCGAGCGGCGTATGGCCGAAAAAGAAGTGCGTCGCGCCGCTGATGGGCGCCCCGCGCCCGCGCTGGTTGCGGTTGATGCGCTGCCGGCTCCACACCACCAGCTCGGGGTCGACGGTCTGCTGGTAGCGATAATTGTCCAGGGGATAATCCGCGTGCGCGATCACAATATGACGCTGCGCCATTTCAAGGTCGATAATCAGCGGCAGATAAGCGCAGCGCTCAATCAATGCCGCCGCCCGCCGCCGCTGTTCCTCATCCAGGCGCCAAAACCATTGGCCGCCGTTGGCCAGCCATAGGTTCTCTTCGCCGCGGGAAAGGGCGTCGATGGCCATTTGCTCATGGTTGCCGCGAACCGCGCAGAACCAGGGTTGTTCAAGCAGTTCCAGGCATTGCAGGTTTTGCGCGCCGCGATCGATCAGATCACCGACCGAGATCAGCAAATCGCGCGCGCGATCAAACCGCTGGCGCGCCAGTTTCGCCAGCAGCAAATCGTAACAGCCATGCACATCCCCGACCACGAAGATACGCCGCCAGTCGTCTGGGTTGATTTTGCGGTATATCTGTTCCGGCATCATCTGATTCATCATCCCCCCCGATAAGCTCAAGGCCATCATTATCAGCATAGCAGGCTGGGACACGCGGACATGAATAATCTCGCCATAGGGGAAATCGATGATAAAACGTCATTAAAAGCTGTTAAAACAGCCTGATAACGGGCAGCATGAAGGTCCGCACCTTTGTCCGGTATGCTGTATGAATAAACGCCACGCCCTGGTTTCGCTGAATATCGCGGCCTTCTTTTTTGGCCTTTCAGGCATTTTAGGTAAAGTCATTACCACCTCGCCCGCCGCCATAGTATTTGGCCGCGCGCTGTTCGCGGTGCTGGCGTTATCGCTGCTGATGCTCGGCGTACGCGGCTTTCGCTGGCAACGCATCAGCGGCGGCAGCGCTCTGGTGGTCATTGGCGCCAGCGCTATCCTGGCCGGGCACTGGCTCACCTTCTTCATTTCGGTCAAAGCCTCGGGCGTGGCGATTGCCACGCTTGGATTCGCCAGTTTCCCGGCCTTTACCACCCTGTTTGAAAGCATCGGTTTCCGGGAGCGCATTTCGCTTAACGAGATCCTGCTGATCGTCCTGATTTGCCTTGGCCTGATGATGGTCTGCCCGTCGTTTGATATCAGCAGCGGCAGTACGCGCGGGTTTTTATGGGGAATTTTATCCGGCGCGCTGCTGGCGTTGCTTATTATCTGCAACCGCATTACCGCCATCAGTATCCGGCCGGTACAGGCGGCGTTATGTCAAAACGCCGTTATCTGCCTGCTGATGCTGCCCTTCGCTTTCCACGCGTTGCCGCAAGCCTCCGCCGGCGACTGGTTTTACCTGCTGCTGCTGGGGGTATTCTGTACCGGCGTGGCGCACAGCCTGATGGTCACCAGTTTACGTTTCGTCAAGGCGCGCGCCGCGGCGGTGTTTTTCGCCCTGGAGCCGGTCTACGCCATTCTTTTTGCCTGGGCATTGTTCGGCGAACGGCCGACCCCCGGCATGTTTGCCGGCGCCGCGGTGATTATTCTTTCAGTAACGGCGTTTTCACGTCACGATAAAAAAGCGCCGTCTGAGCGGCAAGCCTGACGGGCGAAGGCGCGGGGGAAAGCGCGGGGATTGCCGGCGAGGGACGGGGTTCCCCGCCGGTGGTTGCCGTGCCAGGCGGTTAGCGGATCATCGGCAGCTTAAGGCCGTATTTTTCCGCGCAGGCGATGGCCTCGGGGTAACCGGCATCGGCATGGCGCATCACGCCGGTGGCCGGGTCGTTCCATAATACCCGCGCCAGGCGCTCATCGGCCTTTTCGCTGCCGTCGCAGACGATAACCATGCCCGCGTGCTGGGAGAACCCCATACCCACGCCGCCGCCGTGATGCAGACTGACCCAGGTGGCGCCCCCGGCGGTGCTGAGCAGGGCGTTCAGCAACGGCCAGTCGGAGACGGCGTCCGAGCCGTCTTTCATCGCTTCGGTTTCACGGTTGGGCGAGGCGACCGACCCGCAGTCGAGATGATCACGGCCGATAACAATCGGCGCTTTCAGCTCGCCGGTGCGCACCATCTCGTTAAACGCCAGCCCGGCGAGGTGACGTTCGCCCAGCCCCAGCCAGCAGATGCGCGCCGGCAGGCCCTGGAAGGCGATGCGCTCCTGCGCCATATCCAGCCAGTTATGCAGCAGCCGGTTGTCCGGAAACAGCTCCTTGAGCTTGGCATCGGTCTTATAGATATCTTCCGCATCCCCCGACAACGCCACCCAGCGGAACGGCCCCTTACCTTCGCAAAACAGCGGACGGATATAGGCGGGTACAAAACCGGGGAAATCGAAGGCGTTCGCCACCCCCTCCTCCAGCGCCACCTGGCGGATATTGTTGCCGTAATCCACCGTCGGCACGCCCATTTCATGGAACGCCAGCATCGCCTTGACGTGTTCGGCCATCGACGCCCTGGCCGCGCTGATAACGCTTTGCGGATCGTCTTTTTTGGCCTGGTTCCATTGTTCCAGGCTCCAGCCGGCCGGCAGGTAACCGTTGAGCGGGTCATGGGCGGAAGTCTGGTCGGTGACGATATGCGGACGGGCGCCGCCGCCGGCGGCGCGTTTGGCCAGCTCAGGCATGATCTGCGCCGCATTGCCCAGTAGCCCGACGGAAATTGCCTCGCCTTTGGCGCAGGCGTCTTCAATTAGCGCCAGCGCTTCGTCGATGGTAAACGCCTTGCGGTCGAGGTAGCGGGTGCGCAGGCGAAAATCTATGCGCGACTCCTGGCATTCAATGGCCAGCACGCAGGCGCCGGCCAGCACGCCGGCCAGCGGCTGGGCGCCGCCCATGCCGCCCAGGCCGGCGGTAAGGATCCATTTCCCCTTGAGATCGTTGTCGTAATGCTGGCGGCCCGCTTCGGCAAAGGTTTCGAAGGTGCCCTGCACGATGCCTTGGGCGCCGATATAAATCCAGGAGCCGGCGGTCATTTGCCCGTACATCATCAGCCCGGCCCGGTCCAGTTCATGGAAATGTTCCCAGGTGGCCCAATGCGGCACCAGGTTGGAATTGGCAATCATCACGCGCGGCGCGTCCACATGGGTGCGGAACACGCCGACCGGTTTACCGGATTGCACCAGCAGGGTCTCGTCTTCCTCCAGGTCGCGCAGGCTTTGCAATATGGTTTCGAAACAGGGCCAGTTACGCGCCGCCTTGCCGATGCCGCCGTAGACCACCAAATCGTCGGGACGCTCGGCGACATCCGGATCGAGGTTGTTCTGGATCATGCGGTACGGCGCTTCAATCAGCCAGTTTTTGCAGGTCAGCGTGGTGCCGCGCGGCGCGCTGACGGGACGTGAAACGGCATTGCTAAAATCGTATTTCATCAGGGGTTCCTTTATCTTTAGCGCGTTGACGCATAGCTGGGTAACAAGGATTGTACTTCCGCGGGCAGGGTGAATTCAGCGACCCAAAGACGCATCGCTTCGATATCCGGCGCCAGGAGCCGATCGCTTGCCAGGAAGGCGACACGGTTACGGATAGCCACAAGCTGTTGTTCGAGCGCCGCCGAGCTGTTCAGCGGCCGGTTAAAATCAATGCCCTGGGCGGCGGCCATGGCTTCGATGCCCACCACCACCGAGGTGTTGAAACACATATCCCCCAGCCGGCGGGCGGCAAAGGTGGCCATCGACACATGGTCCTCCTGGTTGGCGGAGGTCGGCAGGCTGTCGACGCTGGCCGGGTGCGCCAGGGACTTGTTTTCCGAGGCCAGCGCCGCGGCGGTGACCTGGGCTATCATAAAGCCCGAGTTCACGCCGCCTTCATTGATCAGGAACGGCGGCAGGCCCGACAGGCCGGTATCGAGCAGCAGCGCCAGGCGGCGTTCTGAAATAGCGCCGATTTCGGCTATCGCCAGCGCGAGGATATCGGCGGCGAACGCCACCGGCTCGGCGTGGAAATTGCCGCCGGAAATCACTTCGCCGCTATCGGTAAACACCAGCGGGTTATCGGACGCGGCGTTGGCCTCGATTTGCAGGATGCGCGCCGCATAGGTCAGGTTATCCAGGCAGGCGCCCATCACCTGCGGCACGCAGCGGATGGAATAGGGATCTTGTACCCGGCCGCAGTCGGCATGGGATACCACGATTTCGCTGCCGTCAAGCAGCGTAGATACCGCCCGCGCCACCGCTATCTGGCCGGCCTGGCCGCGCGCCTGGTGGATACGCGCGTCGAAAGGCTTGACCGAGCCTTTGATGGCCTCAAGCGTCAGGGCGCCCGCCACCAGCCCGGCGGCAAAGGATCGTTCCGCTTCAAACAGGCCGACCAGCGCCAGCGAGGTGGAAACCTGGGTGCCGTTCAGCAATGCCAGCCCTTCTTTCGGCTCCAGCACGATGGGACGCAAGCCGGCCAGCGCCAGCCCTTCCACCGCGCTTATCAGCGCTCCCTTGACCCGCACCTGCCCCTCGCCGATAAGCATCAGGGACAAATGCGCCAGCGGGGCCAGGTCGCCCGAGGCGCCCACCGAGCCTTTGGCCGGGATACAGGGCATGACGCCGGCGTTATACAAGGACAGCAGGGCCTCCACCACCGATAACCGGATGCCGGAATGGCCGCGCGCCAGGCTTATCACTTTGCAGGCCATGATAAGCCGCGTCACATTGTCTTCGAGCAACGCGCCGGTGCCGACGCTGTGCGACAGCACCAGGTTACGCTGCAGTTCCGCCAGCCGTTCGGCGGGAATGCGGGTTTGCGCCAGTTTGCCGAAACCGGTGTTGATGCCGTAGACCACGTCGCCGGTGGCCAGGATCTCCTCCACCGTTTGCTGCGCGGCGTTGATGGCGGTGAAGGCGGCGGGATCAAGCGACAGTTCCAGCTCGCCATGATAGATGGCACGCAGCGTCGCCAGGTCTACCTCGCCCGGCACCAGACGGCATGGGCGTAAAGATGTTACAGAAGATGACATAATCTATTCCTGTCTATACAAGTAAAACCGGCACTTGGGCGCATTACTGGGTTGCGCCCGGGTGCCGCAGTTGCGGCCCGTTGTTGTGCCCTGCTCCGCGAAACCTGGAGAACCATTGCGGTCCGGATTGCAAAGTCAAAGCGCCATGCTTTGCAGCGTTTCGCTGCGTATTTCCTCGGTAACGCGCGCCTTGAGCGCCATAAATTCCGCCGTGGTCTTTAAGGTGTAGTCACGGGGATGGGGGAAGTTTATCGCCACCTCGGTTTTAATCCGTCCCGGCCTGGCGCTGAAGATGGCGACTTTATTGGCCATAAAAATGGCCTCGTCGATATCATGCGTGACAAACAGCACCGTCTTGCGTGACGACTCCCATATTTTCAACAATAATTCCTGCATCAGCACCCGCGTTTGATTGTCCAGCGCGCCGAAGGGTTCATCCATCAGCAGGACTTTCGGATCGTTGGCCAGCGCGCGGGCGATGGCGGTGCGCTGCTGCATGCCGCCGGACAGCTGGCGCGGGAAATGCTGCTCAAACCCGCGCAGGCCGACCTGATCGACAAAATAATCGCAGCGCTCGCGCTGCACGCCCGGGCTCAGGCCCCGTTCCCGCAGCCCAAAACAGATGTTCTGCGCCACCGTCAGCCACGGAAACAACGTATAGCTCTGGAAGACCATGCCCCGATCGGCGCCCGGGCCGTCAATCAGTCCCCCGTCCAGCCACACTTCCCCGGTGGTGGGCCGATCGAGACCGGCGACAATCCGCAGCAGGGTGGATTTACCGCAGCCCGACGGGCCGAGGATGGTAATAAAATCGTTTTCCTCCACCCGGTAGTCGATGGGCAGCAACGCCTGGGTCTGCTGGCCCTTGGGGCCGTTAAAGACGCGCGACACCTGGCGGATGGCGAGTTTTCCGGGGGTCATGAGGAAATGCTCCAGGCAAACAGGCGGCGGTTCACCGCCTTGAACAGGAAATCGGAAATCAGGCCGATACAGCCGATAACGATAATGCCGAAAATAATCTGCCCGGTATTGAGCAGCGCCTGGCTGTCGACAATCATATGGCCGATACCGCTGGACGAGCCGATTAGCTCAGCCACGATCACATAGGTCCAGGCCCAGCCCAGCACCAGGCGCAGCAATTCGGCAATCTCGGGCGCGGCGCCTGGGATCAGCACCCGGCGCACGATACTGCGGTTCGAGGCGCCCAGGGTATAGGCGGCTTCCACCAGATCGCGCCGCGCCGCGCCCACGGTGACCGCGATCATCAGCACAATCTGAAAAAACGAGCCGATAAAAATCACCAGAATTTTTTGCATTTCGCCAATGCCGGCCCACAGGATCAGCAGGGGAATAAACGCCGACGCGGGCAGGTAGCGGCAAAACGAGACAAAAGGTTCAAGAAACGCCTCCACCAGTTTATACGACCCCATCATGATGCCGAGCGGCACCGCCAGTACCGCCGCCAGGATAAATCCGCCCAGCACGCGCATCACCGTCATGCCGATATCCAGCGAAAAATTGTACTCGGTAAACAGCAGGTAGCCTTCGTGCACCATGGTCAGCGGGTCGGCCAAAAAGGTCGGCGACACCCAGCCGGCGAACGTGGCCCAGGCCCAAAAGCCGAAAAACAGGATAAAAAAACCCAGCCCGAGAAACCAGCGCTGCCCGGTTGAAACCGCGCGCAGCGGCACCATCAGCGGGTTGTGCCGTACTTTCTTCGCCGCCGGCAACGGCGCCGGTTGCCCGGCGGCCGGCGAGGCCTTGTCAACGGACATTGCGCGCCCCTTATTGATTAACGTAGCTGGCGTCATACAGTGTCTTGATATCGGGGATTTTGCGGATCACCTTCATTTGCAGCAGCAGTTGCGCCGCCTCCCGGCTGAAGCTGTCGATTTCGCCGTTAAAGAACTGGCGGTTCTGCGCCCGGTCCTGCCAGCGCAGGTAGCTGGCCGACTCGGCAAATTCCTTGCCCGATTCCTTAACCGCCGCGCCCATGATTTCATTGGCTTTATCCGGCTGAGCCTTGATCATATCCAGCGCGTCGAAATAGCTGGCGACCAGCGCCTTGGCGGCCTGGGGATTTTGCTTGAGGAAGGCGGGCGTACAGCCCAGCGTATCCATAACCATCGGATAATCGAGGGTAGTGGCCAGGATCTTGCCTTTATCCGGGCTTTGCCGCACCGAGGAAAGATAAGGCTCGTAGGTCATGGCGGCATCGTTGCTGCCGGCGATAAACGAATGGGCGGCGGCTTCGGGCGAGAGCGTGGTGGTCTTGACGTCTTTAAGGCTCATGCCGTTTTTATCCAACATCCAGGCCAAGGCGAAATACGGCGAGGTGCCCGGTGCGTCGACGCTGATGGTTTTGCCCTTCAGCGCCTTGATGCTGTCGATGCCGTTGCGCACCACCAGGCCGTCGGCGCCGTAGGATTTATCCAGCTGGACAATCTGGGTGATGGGCACGCCGTTGGCGTTCCAGGAAATATAGGTTTCCACCGTGGTGGCGGCGCACTGCACGTCGCCGGAGGCAATAGCCAGGTGGCGGTCTTTTTGCGGGATCATTTTGACGGTGACATCCAGGCCGTGGCGTTTAAATATCCCCGCCTTGTCCGCCAGGGTCAGCGGCGCAAACCCGGTCCAGCCGGAAATACCGATGGCCAGCGGCGTGTCGGCCGCCATCGCCGGCAGGGCGCCGGCCAGGCCGAGCGCCAGAATAAGGGCGGTCTTCAGCGGTTGAACGCGGCGTTGCAATGACGTTTTGGCACAGGCGATGCTCATATCCCACTCCTGAAATAACGCCGGCTAAAGTAACCGGCAAAAATGTGTTCGCGGCCGGCTAAGGCGCCTGCCGCCCTGGCTAACAACTGTATAAGCTTGTCTATACAAGACTCTTTACCTAGGCAGGAACTAAGCAAAGCTTGTGCCATCTTGCCCGTGGCCGGTTATTTGACGATAAGCGTCGCCCTGAACGGGCGAGTCCCGCAATCACGGACGCGCCGCGTTGGCAGCGCGCACCCCGTGGCGCGGCCGATGAATCATTATGGCGCGCCATGCACCAAAATCATGCAGGCGATGCTTCTATCGGCCATAAGAGCCGCCTGGCGCGGCTAGCGACGGGAGATATCCGCCCATAACGCCACGCCATCGCCGTCGGCGGGCCACAGGCGCAGCGGCGCGCCGAGTTGTCGCCACCAGATGCCCTCGCGTTGCGTCAGCGGCGTCTCGCCTTCAAGGTGCCAGCGGCCCGCCAGCACATAGATTACGCCGTCGCCGCCCGCGGGCAGGCGCTGCTCGCCGGTCAGGCGCTCTACCCGCGCCCGCCGGTCCTGGCGGCGGGTCATGATATTGAAATCCCGGCTCGGGCCGCCCGCCAGCCGCGCGCTGATGGCGTCCTCGCCGGCAAAGGCATGCGGCACGCCGGGCCGGGTCAGGGCATGGTATCCGCCGGCGGCGTTATGCAGCGTCACGCCGTCGCCCTCCAGCAGGGCGATAATCCGATCCACGCCGGGGAAGGAGGAAAAGGCCCCGTCGCGGTCGATGGTGGCGATGCTGGCGCGCCAGGCAAACGCCGCCGGGTCGCCGCCCGCCGGCAACGCAGCGGGCGCATCAGGCGGGCAACTGATAATTTCGCGCGTTTCGCCGCCGCCGTTGCGCCAGGGGGACACCGGCAGGCCGGTGAACGAAAACCTGACCGGCCGGCTCACAGCGCCTCCCGGCGCAGGTCGCGCAGCACGCGGGCGAAAGACTGGGCGCTTTCCCGTTCCAGGGCATGGTGCCCGTCGCTGATTACCCGGCGGCCGGCGACGAACACATCGCGGATTTGGCCGGGGCCGCCGGCAAACAGCCAGCGATTGAGCAGGTCGCCGTCGTCGGCCGAGGCGATATAGGGATCTTCGCCGTCCAGCACCAGCCAGTCGGCGCGCATACCGACCGCCAGCGCGCCCAGCGGTACGCCGCAGGCCTGCGCCCCGCCCCGCAGCGCCGCGCCGTAAAGATTATCGCCGAGCGTGGGGTGCAGCGCGTCGGCCAGACGGTTGCGGCGCCGGTCGCGCAGGCGTTGTCCGTATTCCAGCCAGCGCAGCTCTTCCACCACGTTGAGCGAAACATGGCTGTCGGAGCCGATGCCCCAGCGCCCGCCCTGCCGAACATAGCCGTCGGCCGGGAAGATACCGTCGCCCAGGTTGGCCTCGGTGGTGGGACACAGCCCCGCTACCGCGCCGCTGCGCGCCAGGCGGGCCAGTTCTTCCTCATCGAGATGGGTGGCATGGATCAGGCACCAGCGTTCATCCACCTTAACCTGATCCATCAGCCAGCGAACCGGACGGGTTCCCGACCAGGCCAGGCAATCCTCCACCTCTTTTGTCTGCTCGGCCACGTGGATATGTACCGGCAATTCCGCCGCCGAGGCCTGCAGGACCTCGTGGATTTGCCGCGCGCTGACGGCGCGCAGGGAATGGAAACACAGGCCCAGGCGCTGGTGCGGCTGCGTGGCCAGATGGGCTTGCAGCGCCTGCTGCTGGCGCAGGTAGCTGCCGGTATCCTGGATAAAACGCCGCTGCCCGGGGGCCGCCGCCTGTTCGCCGAAACCGCCGTAGGAGTACAGCACCGGCAGCAGCGTCAGGCCGATACCGCTCTCGGCCGCCGCCTGGCTGACGCGTAGCGCCATTTCCGCCGGATCGGCGTACGCATGGCCCTGGGGATCGTGATGCAGGTAATGGAATTCCGCCACCTGGCTGTAGCCGCCCTTTAGCATCTCGATATACAGCTGGCGGGCGATAATGCCCACCTGCTCCGGCGACAGCCGTTGCACCATGCGGTACATCACATCGCGCCAGGTCCAGAAGCTGTCCTTCGGATCGCCGAAGACTTCAGTCAGTCCGGCCATGGCGCGCTGAAAGGCGTGGGAATGCAAATTGGCCATGGCGGGCAATACCGGCCCGGCGAGAGACTCGGCGTCCTGTGCGCCGGCATCTGATTCAATAGCGACGATCGTTCCCTGGGCGTCGATCTGCAGTCGGACATTGTGGGTCCATCCCTGCGCCAGCAGCGCACGGGGGGCAAAATAAACGGGCATGGCGGTTTCCGGTTAAAGTGAGAGTGATAGGAGTGTCTATCCAGACGAAATGCTTATCCACTTGTCTATACATATACATACGCTGAATTGAACAGTAAACTGTTTTGTTATTATCCCTGTCATCAGAGGTCGGAAACGTGTCTGAACTACTGTCAGCGGCGCAACTGTCCGCCATCATGAGCGATACGCCGGCGCCCATCTATCAACGGGTTAAACAGGCGATCGTGCAGCAGATACGTTCCGGGGCCTGGGAGCCTCATCGGCGCATCCCGTCGGAAAGCGAACTGGTGGCGGAGCTGGGGGTCAGCAGGATGACCATTAACCGGGCGCTGCGCGAGCTGACCGGCGAAGGTTATCTGCTGCGGATGCAGGGCGTCGGTACCTTTGTCGCCGAGCTCAAGCCCCAGACCGCCATGCTGGAAGTGCGCAATATCGCCGATGAAATCGCCGCGCGCGGCCATCGCCACAGCAGCACCCTGCTGACCCTGGAAGCGCGCCAGGCGACCGGCGAGGAAGCGTTATCGCTGGGCATCCAGCCGGGTGAGCAGTTGTTCCATTCGCTGATCGTGCATTACGAAAACGATATTGCCGTACAGCTGGAAGACCGCTGCGTCAATCCCTTGACCGCGCCCGATTATCTGCGGCAGGATTTCAACCTGATTACGCCTTATTTCTACCTGACGCAGGCCGCGCCGCTTACCGCCGGCGAGCATCGGGTCGAGGCGGTAAACGCCAGCAGCCGCGAACGCGAGCTGCTCCAGCTGGCGGATAACGAACCCTGTTTGCTGATTCACCGGCGCACCTGGTTCGGCAAACTGGTGGTGACCTCCGCGCGCCTGCTGTATCCCGGCACGCGTTATCAGCTGTTTGGCAGCTTTATCGCCTAGCGCGGGGTGCGCCGCGGTCCAGGGCGGCGCGTTGCCTGAACGGCTGTGGGGTTTCAATAGACTTTTTTATCAACCTAGCGGGAGATCAATCCATGCCGGTAACGGAACATTTTGACGCCGTATGGTCGGGGGCCGACGTGGCGACCCTGCGCAACGGCCGCTATGACATCATCAGGGACGGCGCGATTGCCGTCAGGGGCGAACGCATCGCCTGGGTCGGACCCAGGGACGAGCTGCCGGCGGCGGACGTGGCGGCCCGGCATGATTTCGGCGGCGGCATCGTCACCCCCGGCTTTATCGACTGTCATACCCACCTGGTATTCGGCGGCAATCGCAGCCATGAATTCGAACAGCGGCTTAACGGCGTCAGCTATGCGGACATAGCGGCCGCCGGCGGCGGCATTCTGTCCACGGTCAACGCCACCCGCGGCGCGTCCGAGGATGAACTGATGGCCGCGGCCGTTCCCCGGCTGGCGATGCTGATGGCCGACGGCGTCACCTGTATCGAGATAAAATCCGGCTACGGACTGACGCTTGAGAGCGAAATAAAAATGCTGCGCGTCGCCCGGCGCATCGCGCAGGCCTATCCGGTCCAGGTCAGGACCACGCTGCTGGCGGCCCACGCGCTGCCGCCGGAATACCGGGGGCGCGCCGACGAGTATATTACGCTTATCTGTGAACACTGGATTCCCGAGGTGGCGGCGCTGGGACTGGCCGACGCGGTAGACGGTTTTTGTGAACACCTGGCCTTCTCGCCCGCGCAGATAGCCCGGGTATTTACTGCCGCCCGGCAGGCGGGCCTGCCGGTCAAACTCCATGCCGAACAGCTCTCATCCCTGGGCGGCAGCAGCCTGGCCGCGCGTTACGGCGCGCTGTCGGCGGATCATCTGGAATATGCCACCGACGACGACGCCCGCGCCATGGCGCAGTCCGGCACCGTGGCGGTCCTGCTGCCGGGCGCCTGTTATATGCTGCGGGAAACCCAGCTGCCGCCGGTGGCGCTGTTTCGCCGGCATGGCACGCCGATGGCGCTGGCCAGCGATATCAATCCGGGCACCTCGCCCGCCTGCTCCCTGCGTCTGATGCTGAACATGGGCTGCACCCTGTTTCGCATGACGCCGGAGGAGGCGTTGGCCGGCGTGACGATTAACGCGGCGCGGGCGCTGGGACTGGCGGAATCGCAGGGCACCCTTGAAGCCGGCAAGCTGGCCGATTTTGTTCACTGGCCGGTGGCGCATCCGGCGGAATTAGCTTACTGGCTGGGCGGGCAACTGGCCGGCAGCGTTATTTACCGCGGCGTACGCCGCGCGTAATCCTTCTTTTCAACAGGGTTTTCCAGGAGGGCATCCGCGATGAGCATTACCGAACCCTATACTTTTGAAGCTGGCACCATTCCGTTGTTATTGAGCATCCCCCATGCCGGCACGCGGCTGACGCCCGCGGTGGCGGACGGACTGAGCGACGCCGCCCGGCCGCTGCCGGATACCGATTGGCATATCCCCAGGCTGTACGATTTCGCCCGCGCCCTCGGCGCGCATATCCTCATCGGCACCTACTCGCGGATGGTTATCGATCTTAACCGGCCCGCCGACGATAAGCCCCTGTACACCACCGCCACCACCGGCCTGTATCCCGAAACGCTGTTTGACGGCACGCCGGTGTTTAAACCGGGCGCCACGCCCGATAAGGCGGAACGCCGGCGTTACCTTGATGAAATCTGGCATCCGTACCATCGCAAACTGCAGGATTGCCTGAGCGACATCAAGGCGCAGCATGAATATGCGCTGTTGCTGGACGCCCATTCCATCGCCTCGGTTATCCCGCGGCTGTTCGACGGCACCCTGCCCGATTTGAATTTCGGCACCAACGACGGCATGAGCTGCGCGCCGTCGCTGGGCGAGGCGCTGGCCGCGTTTTGCCGGCAACAGCCGTTTACCCATGTGATTAACGGCCGTTTCAAGGGGGGATATATTACCCGCGCCTACGGTCAGCCCCACGCCCGCCAGCATGCGGTGCAACTGGAACTGGCGCAGTGCAATTATATGCGCGAGGAACAGCCGTTCGACTACCTGCCGGAGCGCGCCGGCCAGCTGCAGCAGGCGCTGCGCTCGCTGGTTGCCACGCTGCTGAGCTGGGGCCAGCAACCGCGCTAGCGTTGTGTCGCGCCGGTTACCCAGGCGCGCGCACGGCGTGGTACGGCGCGGCCCTTTGCTGAGCGGACGGCTGAGCGGACGGCGGGCCGTCGCCCGCTCAGTCTTCGGGGGCGAAACAGAGGGTATATTCGCAGCAACCGTCGCAGCTTGGCGATCGGCAGGTCAACTCGCCGGTCTGCGCCAGGCAAACCTGGCGATAAAAAAACTTCTTCCAGCGCATATTGCGATCGTTCATCGCCACCAGCGCCGGAAAGCAGGCCTGCATCAGTTCCCGCAGTTCGTCGCGCGAGGCCAGGCCCAAATCCTGCCACAAATGGTTAAATCCCAGCGCGGCGACGGCAAGCAGCCGGTTCAGCGGTTCGGCGCCGGCGCACATATATTGCGCCAGCCAGTCGCCGAGCGCCTGGCATTCCTGCTGGCGGGTGCGCGCGAGCAGGGCGAGCAGCGCATCCTGTTGCTGCAATACCGCGCCGCGGGAACCGGGATCCAGCCCTACGCGCCGCGCCAGTGCCTGGTATTGATCGGGGGACAGTCCCATGGCGGCGGGAAAACGCGCGCTTCCCGCCAGATGGTTGGCCAGCAGCCGGCGCAGCCAAATGTCCGGCGGCGCGCTACGCGGTTGCGCGGGACAGGCGACCATCAGGCGACCCCCTTGACGGCGGCGGCAGTCTTTTGGCCGCGCTGTCGCCACCATTGGCCGAGCGTGGCGGCGACAGGCTGCCAGGCGCCGCCGACACAAGGCTCGATGCCGGCCTGTTCCAGGCGCTCCCAGGGTCCCATGCCGATACGGGCGCAGAACACCGCCGCCATGTCCGCCAGCAAATCCACCACGGCGTCCAGGCGCAGCTCCGGCTGGAGCGCCTCGTCGTCGCAGTCGGTTTTACCGCTGCAAAACGGCGGGGTAAAACGTTCGCCGATGGGGATCACGCCGGCGGCGGATACGCTGTAAATCTGGAAGCGCCGCGCATGGCCGAAATGCTCGTCGATGGCGGTTCCATGGGCGGTCGCCACCGCCACCAGGCAGGCGCCGGCGGACTCAGACTCGCCCTGCGAGGCGATGCCGGCCTGGATTTGCGCGCGCTGGCGCATCACCGGCAGGTAGGATCCGGCGTTCTGTGGTATCGCCGACAGCGGGAAGCTCTGGCTGCGATCCTCCCCGAGCATGCCGATGGCATCGGCGCGGCACTGCTGGCAATGCGCCATTTGCGGCATGGATCCGCCGCATAAACCGCGCACCGCCTCGACTTCCCCGGCGGTAGGTTCCGGCTGGCCGCGCAGGCCGTATACCGTGCCATGCTCCGGACGGGAAATCAGCGGCATGACATTATGCAAAAACGCGCCCCACTCCCGCGCTTTTTCGCTGACCGCCGGCAAATGCCGGTCGTTAATGCCGGGGATAAGCACCGAATTGATTTTCACCAGCACGCCGCGCGCGGTGAGACGGCGGATGCCTTCCTGCTGGCGGTCCAGCAGCAGGGCCGCCGCCTCCCGGCCCTCCAGGCGCTCGCCGTCAAACCAGAGCCAGGGATAGATCCGCGCCGCGATATCCGCATCCAGCGCATTCACCGTCACGGTAACGTGATCGACGCCGATATCCACCAGCCGGTCGACCACGTCCGGCAGCCCCAGTCCATTGGTGGACAGGCACAGTTTCATGTCCGGCAGCGCCAGCCGCAGTCCTTCCAGGGTTTTAAAGGTACGGGCAATATTCGCCAGCGGATCGCCGGGACCGGCGATGCCAATCACCGACAGCTGCGGCAACGCCGCCGCCACATGGCGCGCCTTGGCGATGGCCTCGGCGGGAGTCAGGACCTCCGATACCACGCCGGGGCGGGATTCGTTGCTGCAGTCGTATTTGCGATTGCAGTAATGGCATTGCAGATTGCAAGCCGGCGCCACCGCCAGGTGCATGCGGGCGTAGCGGTGATGGGCAAAGCGCGAATAGCACGGATGCTGCGCCGCCTTGTCCGCCTGAAGCGGAGTCAGGGAAGCGCCGGGGCCGGAAGAGCCGCAGCCGCTGGATGAGGACTGACAAGATGCCATGTGAACCGCCTTATGCAAAACGACATGACAGGAGTGCTGCAATCGCCATGCCCAGACAAAAGCAGAATAAAATTCTTTTTTTACAAGCCATTACGCCTCTGCAGCATTTACCGTCCCCGGCGTATGACAACATGGCGTGCCGACATTGTCTTAAACCCGACAACACGCCAAAGACGCCGGGCTTAGCGTTGGTCCGTCGTCCGTTCGTCCTGGCTGGCCAGGCGGTAAAGGGTAAAGCCATTGTCGTCGGCCGGCCGGCCGCCGCGCCATAACGGTAACCACCGGGGTCCTGGTTTTTTCTCCGGGCGGGTCAGGCTGTCCTGCACCAGCAGGAGCGTGCAGAGCCGGACGGCCGGATTTTTTGTGACACCGTCACCCTGACCGGAATGACCCGCATAAAGGCGCCGGCCCGCCATACCGGTGACATAATGCAGCATACCCAGTTCCGACTCGCCCATGCCATCGGTGGCCAGGCAACCGGCATCACCCACCCAATTGGCCAGGGGCGAGAAGACTTCTTTATAACTGCGCGCCGCGTCAAACCAGGGCATCAGCAGAACAAAGGCCACCCCCCACAGGGTCGACAGACCGGAAGTCCACGCCAGGAGCAAGCCGACACCGCGGCGCGCGCGCAATATCAGCCACCATAGCGACACCAGCCCACAGGCGGCCATCGCCGCCAGCGGATCGGGGCGCAGCGTAAAAGGCAACGGGAAAACGTGATCCACCCCGGGCCATATGACGCGCAGCAACGCCGGTTCGATGCCGTTGGCCAGCGCAGACCAGGTGGCGACGACCACCATCAGCGCCATGCCGAACAGAGCGTCCAATGCCCGCCGCGCGACGGCCCATCCCTTGCCGTCCCGGCACGCCAGCCCGGCTGCCGCCGGCAGGGCCAGCAACGCCAGGGCGGGATAAACCGGCAACAAATAGATATCGCGCGCCGATCCCGAGGCGCACAGCACCGCCACGCCTACGGCGGAAAAGAGCGCCGTCACGCCATAAGCCGGCCGGTGCGCCAGCCAGGCCGATAGTCCAATCCGCCCCGCCGGCGGCACGGCGTTCACGGCGCGGGCCGGGCGCATCTCCGGCCCGGCCGCCTTGTGCCATAAGCGTCCCGTCGCCAGCCGGCCTAGCCCTGCGCGTGCGGCCCGCATCAAGCCGGCAAACACGCCCGCCAGTACGATGACGGAGGCGGGGGCGCCGCCGATCAGCACCGCCCTGATCCTGTCCTGGAATGGATTATCATGCCCGCCAAGCAGGGTGTTCCCGGTGAAACGGCCGATATTATTAACCCAGAACCACTCGGCGAATAAATCCGGGTCCGCGCGATACAATGCCCATGGCCATGGCAGCGCGAAAGGCAGCGCTGCCGTCGCCGCGCCAAGCCAAAACCGCCGCCCCGCGCGCTGATGGAAGCCGGGTATCAGCGCCAGGCACAGCATCAGCGTCACGCCGGCAATACCCGGCACCAGCAGCCCTTTGCTCAAAAAGGCCACGCCGGCGCCCAGCCCGAACAGCAGGCCATAACGACCGCCCTTTCCCGGCGATGCGGCATACCCCGCCGGGCCGGAGATACCTGGCCGCGCACCCGCCAACGCCAAGCCGGCCAGCGCCAGCGCCGCGCCCGCCATCTGTCCCAGGTCGGCAGTAAATTTATGCCCGTGTTCGGTAAGCCCGGCGGTGCCCGCCAGCAGACAAACCGCCGTCAGACGCCAGTCTTGCCGTGTGATAATGCCCTCTTCCCGCCGCGTATCATGCCTCTCGTCATATAAACGCCGCGCCACCCGGCAGCAGGCCCAGAACGTCGCGACAAGGCATACCGGCACCGCCAGCCGGGAGGACTCATGGGGCGGCAGCCAGGGAATCAGCCTGGCGCACAGCGCCCCAAGCCAGAACATCAGCGGCGGTTTTTCCAGGAAGGGATCCCCGCCCACATGCGGCACCAGCCAATGCCCGTAGGTCAGCATATTCCAGACAATGCTGAACGAATACGGCTCATCCGCCTTCCAGGGGAAACGGCCGAAGGTACCCAGCAAAAAATAGGCGGCAAACAGCAGGTAGGCCCCCCGGCGCAGCAGGATCCGGCCGTGCGCGCCGTCGCCGGTGGCGTCAGCCCGGGAAAAACGGCATTTTATAGTCTTTAACAACATTTAATCTTCTATCCCTAACAATTACGGTGTGCATTCGTTTACATATAAATATATGAATACACACACTTTTATTCGCCTGAGGCCGCCCATCATCCCTTTTTCCGGCCGCGATGCCAAGCCTGTGCCACCACAATTTTCCCGCGGGGCGCCGCCGGCTGGGGCAACGCTGGCCCCGGGCCGGCGAAGGCGCCTGGCGGCCTTTTAGCCCGCTATGTGTTATCTTAAGCGCCGGAAAAGCCCGTCAGAACATGACGGCTTATGGATGGATCACTACGTGGTGGAATTTATGATGGAAAAAAAGAAGACCTTCCCGCAGCAGAAAAATCACCTGCATCCGCGCAACCGTCATCGTTCACGCTATGATTTCACCGCGTTGATAGCCAGCCTTCCGGCGCTGGAACCCTTTGTCAAACCCAACGCCTGGGACGATATTTCAGTGGATTTCGCCGATCCCAATGCGGTAAAAATGCTTAATCGCGCGCTGCTTAAGCATTATTACGGCATCGAGCATTGGGATATTCCCGCCAATTATCTCTGTCCGCCGATCCCGGGGCGCGCCGACTATCTGCATTATCTCGCGGATCTGCTGGCGGAAAGCAACGGCGGGGAGATTCCCACCGGCAAAGGTGTGGCCGTGCTGGATATCGGCATCGGCGCCAACTGCATTTATCCCATTATCGGCCAGCGCGAATACGGCTGGCGCTTTACCGGTACGGAAAACGATCCCCTGTCGCTGAACGCGGCGAAAATGATCGTCAGCATGAACCCGACGCTTAAAAACAGCGTGCGGTTGCGCCAGCAAAAAGACAGTAACGCCATCCTTGACGGCATGATCGGTATTGCCGAGCGTTTTGACGTCACCCTGTGCAACCCGCCGTTTCATGCCTCGGAGGAAGAAGCGATCGCCAGCACGCGGCGTAAATTGCATAAGCTGGGCAAAGGCGAGGTGGCCGCCAAGCCGGTGCAGAACTTTGGCGGCAAAAGCAGCGAACTCTGGTGCGAAGGCGGTGAACTGGCGTTTGTCGGCAAAATGGTGGCGGAGAGCGTGGGCAAAAGCAAAAATTGCCTGTGGTTTACCTCGCTGATTTCCAAGCACACGACGCTGCCGCCGCTCTATGAGGCCCTAAAGCAGGCCGGGGCCGCCGACGTGCGCACCGTGGAAATGGCCCAGGGCCAGAAAATCAGCCGCTTTATCGCCTGGACCTTCCATGACGCGCAACAGCGCGCGCAATGGGCCGCCGAACGCTGGCACTGATGCCGTCGTCGTACCGGCCTGCGGGCAAACGGCCCGCCCTGGCCCGTGAGCATCCCCTTTGTGCCCGCCGACACGTCGCCGTACCGCTTACAAACGGTGCATATTGATATTGAGGATCTGGATGCGATAGGCGACCTGGCGCGGAGTCATGCCCAGCAACCGCGCCGCCTTGGCCTGCACCCAGCCTGATTTTTCCAGCGCCGCGATAAGCTTTTGCCGATCGTCCATATCGCTATCCCCCGGCGCCTCCGCATGCGGCGCGGGCGCCATGCCGCGTGGTATCGCCGCCGGCGCCATGGCGGACGCCTCGCTGTGGTTGAACAGGATCACGTCGCGATCGATAAGCCCTTCTTCCGACATTACCGACGCCCGCTCCAGGCAGTTTTCCAGTTCACGCACATTGCCCGGCCAGCCATACCCCATCAGCAGGCGCAGCGCGCCGTCGCTGATGCGCAGGTCCCGTCCCTGCTTTGCCGCCAGCTTGGCGATCAGGAACTGGGCCAGACCGACGATATCGTCCTGGCGCTCGCGCAGGGGCGGCAGGTTGATCGGCATTACGTTAAGCCGATAGTACAGATCCTCGCGAAAACGCCCCGCGCGCACCTCTTCCTCCAGGTTGCGGTTGGTGGCGGCGATGATACGCACGTTGACCTTAATGGTGGTATCGCCGCCCACGCGCTCCATTTCGCCTTCCTGCAAAATGCGCAGCAGCTTGGCCTGGAACGACGCGCTGCTCTCGCCGATTTCATCCAGGAACAGCGTGCCGCCGTCGGCCAGCTCGAACCGACCTTTGCGCTGGCGCACCGCGCCGGTAAAGGCGCCCTTTTCATGGCCGAACAGTTCGCTTTCCAGCAGGTTGTCCGGCAGCGCCGCGCAGTTGAACTTCACGAACGGCTCAAGGGTGCGCGGCGAGTTGTAATGAATGGCGTTGGCAATCAGCTCCTTGCCGGTGCCGCTTTCGCCGCGCACCAGCACGGTGGTATCCCATTTCGCCACCTGGCGGATCACGTCGAAAATCTGGCGCATCGGCTGGCTGTTGCCTACCATGTTGTCAAAGCCGTACTGATGCTTGACCTTGCGGCGCAGGGTGTCGCGTTCCTGGCGCAAGGCCTCGGTCTCGACGCTCATATGGCCGACCAGGCGCACGGTCTGGCAAATCAGATTGGCCACCATTTCCAGAAAGCGGGTGCTGGCCGGCAGCCGATCCTCGTGCAGTTCCATCGGCTGCGCCGCCAGCACGCCCAGCGGCACCCCGTCCGGTCCCGGTATCGGCACGCAGATAAACGGCAGGCCGTAATCATACAGGTTCAGCCGGTCGAGAAAGCGCGGGTCGTCGGACACGCGCGGCAGCACCAGCGAACGCTGCTGGCTCATCACCGTGCCCAGAATGCCTTCGCCGATGCGATAACGGACATTCTTGCATCCTTTCACCACCTCGGTATCGGCGCCATACAGCGCTTCGATAAACAGGGCGCTGCGGGATTTGTCAAACAGGCACACCATGCCGTACTGCATATAGGCGTGTTCATACAAGGCCTGGATCATGGCCTCCAGGGTCTGTCCCAGGTCAAGTGAACGGCTGAGCGCCACGCTTATTTTATGCAGCGCGGTAAACTGCTGGGAAAGATCAAAACGCCGTGAAGCCTGCGTGGGAGTGGGGAATTGGCTCATTTTGATTCTCCTGTCATCACCGGACGCCGGAATGGCATAGCGGGCAGCGGCAGGCGCAGGGTCAATAAGGTCCCGCCCTCCGCGTGGATATGAAGATCGATCATGCCCTGATGGTTGCCGATCAGGGTTTGTATCAGCCGCAGCTCCATACCGTGCCCCGGCAGGGTAAAGGTTTGCGCCGGCACGGCGTTTTGCACCGGATGCAGGGACAGATTGTCCTGAAGCGCAAAAAAGAACGCATTATCCTGCGTGTAGGCATGCAGGGTCAGGAGCAGCGGCGAGGCCGGACGTTCACCGGCGAGGATCAGGCAGCGGTCTAGCCACAGGCTTAACGACGCCAGAATCTGGTGGCGCTGTCCGTAGCCCAGCAGCACTTCCGGTTCGCACCGCCATTGCAGTTCGCCCAGTGAGCGGATGCGCGGCAGGTACAGATCGGTCAAATCCTGCAGCAGATCGCCTATCGACCAGAAATCGCTTTCTTCTTGTTCCAGGGACGGCCGGCAAGCCTGCAGCCGCGCCAGCGCCTGCTGCCCTTCCTGCCAGGCGGCGTCCAGCCCGGGATGCACCAGGCCGGCGGGGCTCAGGCGGCGCGCGGCGGCCAGCATATTCAGCGGACCGCTTAACTGTACCATCGCCGCGTCCAGTGATTCGCGGATTGCCGCCAGCAGTTTGCCGGAGACCAATTTCTGCTTAAGCTGGTCCAGCCGTTGCTGCGCGCGCTGTCGCTGCCGTTCGCTGTCATCAATCAGGGTCACCAGGGTACGCGGCGGCGCGATATCGGAAAAATAACGGCTGACCTCTTCATTAACTTCCGACAGCGGCCAGATACTCAGCCCGAATACCCGCGGCACGCCGCCGATATGCACGGTAACGCGCTCGCCGGACGCCAGCCGCGCTTTATTTTCCGGATACCCCATTTCCGCCAGCAGTTCCCGGCCGCCGTAGTCGGCGCACAGTGTTTTATAGGCCAGGTTGTCCATCACGATGGCGTCATGTTCGTCCAGCACCACCACCGGCGCCGGCACGTTGTTCAATACCGCGGCGATCAGGGACATCTGGTTGCGCAGGCGCTGCATCAGGGCGTAGCTGTCGGAGATGTCCTTATGCATGCCGAGGAAATGCTCGATCTGGCCGTCGGGGCTGAAAATGGGCGATATGCTGACCTCGGCCAGGTACAGGCTGCCGTTCTTGCGCTGGTTAATCAACTGCCCGACCCAGGGCAAACCCTGGATGAGGGTGCTCCACATTTCCTGGTAATGTTTTTTCGGCGTCTGGCGGCTGGCCAATATATTGTGGTTCACCCCGGTCAGCTCAGGTTCGTCATAACCGGTCAATTGCCGGAACGCCAGATTGGTATAAACGATGCGCGCGTTGGGATCGGTTATCGAAATCGCCACCGACGACTGTTCCACCGCCGTATAAAACAGCCCGGGACGCAATGTTGACAACGCCGGGGCACAAACGGGGGTAGCTATCAACGATGCATCATCAAATAAAGGAATACGCATAACCTCTCCTGCGGGTCGGGATAAAAACAGGCTGTGCGATTCACGACAATTTGTCTGATCTTCCGACAGGATGATGTGAACCGCAGTAACCCGATAAATTGTGCAAGATTAATACCGCATGTTGAAAAACCGGCGAAAACCTTGATCTAAACAGGGGTTTTGCGGCCAAAAAGGGCCGCCGGCGCCCATCATCATCCCCATGCCGCGCCCCGGCCGGCGGCGGCGCGCGCCGTTATGATCCCTTTTCTGCACCGTATTTGCCCATTTTTTGCCCAGCCCACATTGGCACAGCTTTCGCAATACCCCCTATGAACAGGTATCGCGTCGTCGGGGATCCGAATGAAAGAAATATTGCTGATAGTGCTGGCCAACGGCCTGGTGAACAACATCGTGCTCGCGCGCTTTCTCGGCCTGTGCTCCTTTATGGGCGTCACCAATAAAGTGGATTCGGCGTTGGGCATGTCGATGGCCACCACCTTTGTCATCACCCTGTCCGCCGGCCTGGGGTGGGTTATCTATCACTGGATCCTGGTGCCGCTGGGCATGGAATATTTGCGCCTGCTGTCGCTGATTATGGTGATTGCCTCGCTGGTACAGCTGCTGGAGCTGTTTATCGCCAAACAAAGCCCGGCGCTGTACCGCACGCTGGGCATCTTCCTGCCGCTTATCACCACCAACTGCGCGGTGCTGGGCGTGGCGCTGCTGGTGCTGGACGACAATCTGAGCTTCCTGCACAGCGTGGTCTTCGGCTTCAGTTCGTCGCTGGGGTATTCGCTGGTGATGGTGATTTTCTCCGGCCTGCGCGAGCGCCAGGGTAACGCGTCGCCGCCGCTGGTGTTTCGCGGCGCGCCGATTAACTTTATTACCGCCGGCATACTGGCGCTGGCGTTTACCGGCTTCGCCGGGCTGGCCGGATAAGGAGAACAGCGTGGAGAGTATCTTACCGGTGCTGGCGGTTCCCGCCATCGGCACCCTGATCGGTTACCTGCTGGGATATGCCGCCATCTATTTTAAGGTGGAAAAAGATCCGCGCATCGAAGCGGTCATCGCCCTGCTGCCCAACGGCCAGTGCGGCCAGTGCGGTTTTCCCGGCTGCGCCCAGGCCGCCGGCGCCATGGTGCGCGGCGAAGCGCCGGTCGGCGCCTGTACGCCGGGCGGGGCGGCGCTGGCGAAACGCATCGCCTTGCTGTTGGATCGGCCGGCGGACGACGGCGGCGAAAGCGCGCCGCAGGTGGCGGTGATCGACGCCCAGGCCTGCGACGGCTGCGGCCGCTGCCAGAAAAAGTGTAATTTCGACGCTATTATCGGCGCGGCGCGGCAACAGCACGGCATCCTGGGCGATGATTGCACCGGCTGCGCCGCCTGTCTCGCCGTTTGCCCGCGGCAGGCCATCGCGCTGCGGGCCGACCCGCAGCTCACCCCATCGGCCGCAAAACCCCGTTTTGACGTCCGGGAGGCATCCTATGTTTAGCGCCCGCTTAAAACCCCACGGCGGCATCCGCCCCTATAGCCATAAATCCCTGACCCGCGATATCGCCATTCGCCCGCTGGTCATGCCGCGCCAGCTGATTATCCCGCTGCGCCAGCATACCGGGCCGGCGGCGGTGCCGCTGGTCGCCTTGGGTGACAGTGTCACCGCAGGCCAGCGGATCGCCGAGGCGCGCGAAAGAATGTCCGCGCCGGTGCACACCGCGCTGGCCGGCGTGGTCACCCGCATCGTTGAAGGCGAACAAGGCGCGGTTACCGTCAACGTCTCCGCCGAGCAGCCGGCGGCGCCCCGCCTGCTGGCCGCCGCCGGCCTGGACGAAGCGCAGGCCATGCTGTCGCTGATTGAACAGGCCGGCATTGTCGGCATGGGGGGCGCCATGTTCCCGGCCGCCGATAAAATACGCATGAGCCTGCGTTATCCCATTGAAACGCTTATCGTCAACGGCGGCGAATGCGAGCCTTATCTCACCACCGACGATCGTTTAATGCGTGAGCAGGCGGAATTTATCATCGGCGGCATCCGCTACCTGCAGGCCATAACCCACGCCAGGCAGGTTTATATCGGCATCGAGGATAATAAAACCGAGGCCATCGCCCGGCTGGACGCGCTGTGCCGGCAGGAAGAGCATATCGAGGTGGTGATTCTGCCCTCGCTCTATCCCATCGGTTCGGCCAAACAAATGATAGAAGCGGTGACCGGGCGCCAGATTCCGCAAAACCGCCGTTCCACCGAAATGGGCGTGCTGGTGCAAAATGTCGGCACCTGTATCGCCATCTTCCACGCCATCCGTTTCGGCAAACCGGTTACCCACCGGGTCATTACCGTCAGCGGCCGCGCCATTGAACAGCCGGCCAATCTGCTGGTGCCCATCGGCACGACGATTAAGGATATTATCGGCCAGTGCGGCGGCCTGAAATCCCAGCCGGCGCGCATGGTGCTCGGCGGACCGATGATGGGCCGGGCGGTGGAATCGCTGGATACGCCCATCACCAAAGGCACCAGCGGGCTGCTGCTGCTTAACGGCGACGAATTGCCGCAGACCCGCCCCAGCGCCTGCCTGCGCTGCGGCCGTTGCCTGGATGCCTGCCCGATGAGCCTGGCGCCGCAGGCCATGTTTGCCGAACTGAAAAACGACGGTTTCGCCAAGGCCCGGCAGCAAGGACTGGATGCCTGCCTGTTGTGCGGATCCTGCGCGTATGTCTGCCCGGCGGCGCTGCCGTTGACGCAGTTTTTCGACTGGGGTCAGCAGCAGTTGCGTCTTATCAAGCGCCAGGAAGACAAGCTGGAGCGCACCCGGCACAACAGCGCCAAACGTCAGGAACGCCTGGCGCGGGAAGCCGCCGATAAAGCGGCCGCCCAGGCGGCGAAACCCGCCAGGCGCGCCAGGCGCGCCGCACCGCCCTCGGAGGAAACACCATGTTAACCGCGCCACATGCCCATCAGGGACTCAGCGTCGACCGGCTGATGTACCGGGTCAATATTTCCCTGTTCCCGGTCGTGATCCTGTCCTTTTTGCAATTTGGCGCCCAGTCGGTCCTGCTGATTTTTTGCTGCCTGCTGACCGCGCTTATCTGTGAGGTCCTGTGCCTGAAACTCAATCCGGCGGCCCAGGGACATACCTTCGACGGCGCCGCCATTCTCACGGCGCTTATCCTGGCGCTGAGCCTGCCGCCCCATGCGCCGCTGTGGCTGGGCGCTTTCGGCAGCGCGGTGGCGATTATCTTCGGCAAACATATTTACGGCGGCCTGGGGCAAAACCTGTTTAACCCCGCCATGCTGGCGCGGGTGGTATTGCTGATCGCCTTCCCGGTGGAGATGACCCGTTGGGTCAGTCCCGCCGCCTTTTACAACGGCGCCTTTTACCACCTGGGCGTGGACGGCATGACCGGCGCCACCCTGCTGGGCGGCTTCAAGGAAAGCGGCCGCGCCCATCTGGAGCTGCTGTCCAACCTGCTGGGCAACCGCAGCGGCAGCCTGGGCGAAACCTCGTCGCTGCTGCTGCTGCTCGGCGGGCTGTGGCTTATCCAGCAGCGGGTATTCAGCTGGCATATCCCGGTGGCGACCCTGCTGGGATGCCTGATCCCCGGCCTTATCCACTGGCTGATCGCGCCGGCGGGCATCGTGCCGCCCCTGGCCCAGCTCACCAGCGGCGGGCTGCTGCTCGGGGCGTTTTATATCCTTACCGATCCGGTCACCGGTCCGGGCAGCGTGCGCGGCCGGCTGATCTACGGCCTGCTGGCGGGGTTTATCACCTATTGCATCCGCGCCTTCGGCAATTTCCCCGAGGGTATGGCCTTCGCCGTGCTGCTGGTGAATGCGGTCACGCCCCTGATTGACAACTATACCCAGCCGAAGGCCTACGGCTACGTGGGCGGCAAGGAGAAATCATCATGAGCAATCTGCCTGGCCGCGCGGCGGCGCACTATCTGCCGGCGCGGGAAAGCCCGTTTACCCAGGGGTTTTTACTGGGATCCTTTACCCTGATCGTTTGTCTGCTGGTGGCCGGCTGCTGGTGGCTGACCCACGAACAGATCGTGCAGCGCGAAAAGGAGGATACCCAGGCCATGCTGTCGCAGGTGTTCCCCGCCAGTCATTATGACAACGCATTGGCGGACGCGCAGCGAAGCCTGGTTATCGACGGCCGGACGGTGAGCTTTTTCCGCGCCAGCCTCAACGGGCAACCCAGCGGCATCGTCATGACCAGCGAAACCCAGGGCTACGGCGGCCCGATCCAGCTGCTGACCGGCATTGACGCCAAGGGCGCCATCACCGGCGTCAGGGTGATTAGCCATAAGGAAACCCCGGGCCTGGGCGACGCCATCGAGCTCGGCCATAGCCCGTGGATCCGCAGCTTTGACGGCAAGTCGCTGACTAATCTTACCGAGCAGCAGTGGCATGTCAAAAAAGACGGCGGTCAGTTTGACGCCTTTACCGGCGCCACCATCACGCCGCGCGCCGTGGTCAGGGGCGTGCATGAAAACCTGGTGCTGTATCGTGAAAAACAGGCGGAATTCTTGGGCGGCCAAGGCGCGCCGGAAAACGGGGAGAACGAATGATGAGTGAAAACAGCCAGCCGCAGCTGCGGGATATTTTGACCTCCGGCATATGGACCAATAACGTCACCTTTGTGCAAATCCTCGGGCTGTGCCCGCTGATGGCCATCACCACCACCGCCACCAACGGGCTGGGCCTGGGCCTGATGACCGCCATGGTATTGGCCTGCTCCAATTTTATCGTCTCGGCGCTGCGCAAGGTCACGCCCAACCAGATCCGTATTCCGGTCTACATTTCCATTATCGCGTCGCTGGTGACCATTCTCGATCTGACCATGAATGCCTGGATGCACGATTTGCATAAGGTCATGGGGCTGTTTATTCCGCTGATTGTCGCCAACTGCGCCCTGCTGGGGCGGGCGGAAGCATTTGCCGCCCACCATAAAATTATACCGGCGGCGCTGGACGGCCTGGCCACCGGACTGGGGTTTACCCTGGGCCTGACCAGCGTCGGCGCGGTACGCGAGATCCTCGGCAGCGGCACGCTGTTCAGCGGCGCCGCCCTGCTGCTCGGTCCCCATTTTCATTTTCTCGAACTGCATTTGCTGCCCGGCTACCGCGGCTTTTTGCTGATGCTGCTGCCGCCCGGCGGGTTTGTGGTGATGGGCATGCTGCTCAGCGGCATCCGTCTGGTAAAGCGCCTGACCAGCCGGGAAAGCGCATCGCTTAAGCTTGCCCGTCAACCCACCGGAGGTTGTCACTGATGAAATTTTCCGTGGCTCACGTCAACGGCGCGCAGGGCCGCTGTATTGAAATGAAACTCGATGCGCCGGTCACGGTGCGCCAGGCCATTCTGGCCTCGCCGCTGCCGCAGCTGTTTCCTTATCTTGACCCGGATACGCACCGCCTCGGCATCTACGGCCGGCTGTGCCCGCCGGATACGCAGGTCGGCGAAGGCGATCGGGTGGAGATTTATTTACCGGCGACGCGCCGCGCCGAAGATGATGAAGATGAGCAGGATTAACGCCGGCCGGGATCATCCTCTGGTGCAAGGCACGGTATCCGCCCGGCGCCCGTTCCCGGCGGGGTGCGTCGGGGCGCGGATTATCCGGCCAGGGCTTTTTTTGGCAAAGTTAACAATTGGGGAACATTCTTATGGCTAAGATCGGCATTTTTTTTGGTACTGACACCGGCAAAACCCGCAAGATCGCCAAGCTGATCCATCAGCAGTTTGACGGCGAGGCGGACGAACCGAAAAACATCAACCGCGCCACCCTTGAGGATCTGCTCGCCTACCCGGTACTGATCCTCGGCACGCCGACGCTGGCCGACGGCCAGTTGCCGGGCCTGGACGCGGAATGCCAGAGCGAATCCTGGGCGGAATTCGCCGATACCCTGGCGCAGGCGGATTTAAGCGGCAAAACCGTGGCGCTGTTCGGCCTGGGCGACCAAGAGGCCTATCCGGATAATTTCGTCAGCGCCATGGGTGAACTTTACGATATCGTCTCGGACGCGGGCGCCAACGTCGTCGGCGCCTGGCCCCGGGAAGGCTATGTCTTCAGCGCGTCGGCGGCGCTGGAAGGCGACGAATTCGTCGGACTGGCGCTGGACCAGGATAACCAGGCCGACCTGAGCGCCGATCGGGTGGCAACCTGGGTCAGCCTGGTGAAAGCCGCGCTCTAGACCGCCGGGATCCCGGCTACGCCGGGGTCGACTCGTCCAGCATCACCAGGGCGTCGTGCAGGATTTTCTCCACGTCCATCATGCCGTAGTCAATGCTGCGGATAATGGCGACGGGCTTGGACGGCGAGTTGTAGATGCCGACGATTTCATTCAGTTTGTACTGAATATGCGGCCCCAGCAGCAGGCAGTCGTAGTCGGCGCAGGTATCGCCGATATGCTCCAGATCGACAAAGCTGACCTGGACAGCAAGGCCCTTGGCCGCGGCCAGCGCCTGCATCCTGCGGGCCAGCACCGACGAGGAGGTGCCGGAAACGCAGCATAAGAGGATTTTTTTCATGCTTAACCCTTATCTTTATGAGGTTAAGCCTAGTATGCACCGGCGACCGGGAAAAATTGTGCCTCATCTCCCGAATTACACTTCGGGTTAATCCCGGACCACCGCCCGCCGTGCGGCGTGTCGGCCGCTACGTCCCGTGTGCGGCTGATTCAGTAAAGCGTCTTTTTCAGCCGGTCCGGCAAGGCCTGGTCGTAGGCGTCGCCATCAATGCCGGCGTTGGAAATCGCTTTCAGCACCGCCCCTGCGCTGGGCAGCCTGTCGCGCGCGATTTGCGTGGCGGGATCCCACAGGCGCGCGCGGATGACGGCGCGGCTGCATTGGAAGAACACGCTTTGCACCCTGATGCGCAGCACCGTGCGCGGCGGGTTACCCGCCATGGCGAAACGCGCCAGCAGCGCCGGTTCAACGCTGATGTCGGCCGTGCCGTTGACCCGCAGCGTTTCGCCGATGCCCGGGATCAGGAATAATAACGCGACGCGCGGGTCCTCGACGATGTTCCTGAGGCTATCGATGCGGTTATTGCCGCGCCGGTCGGGCAAGAGCAGCGTGCGGCTGTCCTCGATATGAACAAATCCGGCCGGATCGCCGCGCGGCGACGCATCCAGGCCGCTGCCGCCCGCCGTTGCCAGCACCGCGAACGGCGCGGCTTCGATAAACGGCCGGTAGGCCGGATGAAGATAATCCGTTTCCTTGACAATCGAGGGGGGCGCTACCGCGCCGTATATCGCCTCCAGCTGTGCAGCCGTGGTGAGGCGAAAGTCATCTTGTGGCATAGGTTTCTCCTGCGGGATAATGCGGGCGCAGCGGTAAAAGCGTCATCCATACCTGGCCCGGGACCCTGACGGCTTAATTGACGATGGAGAGGGAAAACCCGTCCCATCCTTTGCATCCCACGGTTTGCAGGGCTGTCGACGTCAGATTGATATTAGCAGACAAGGCGGCAAAAAAGCGCCGCACGCCGATCACGCTCGCATCCTGGCTGGCGCTGTCCAGTATGGCGCCGCCGCGGATCACATTATCGGCGATAATGACCGTGCCGGGATGGGACAGACGCAGCGACCAATCCAGGTAAGCCGTATTATTCACCTTATCGGCGTCGATAAAAATCAGGTCGAAAGGGGCCATGTCATCCCAGGCCGCAAGCGTCGCCAGCGCCGGCCCCACCCGCAGGCTGACCCGTGCGCCAAGGCCGGCGCGCTTGAGATTGTCGCGCGCGACGGCCGCATGTTTTTCCTGGCATTCCAGCGTTATCAGCTCGCCGTCCTCAGGCAGCGCCCTTGCCAGCCAAAGGGTGCTGTACCCGCCCAGCGTGCCGATTTCAAGAATCCGCCGCGCCCTGACCATGCGGGCAAATATAAACAGCAGTTTGCCCTGGTTAGGGGCGACATCATGGGGCGGCAGGCCCGCCCGGCGGTTTGCCGCCGCGACCCGCCGCAGGATCGGATCTTCCGGGACCAGCAGGCGGTTAAGATAATCATCCACTGCCTGGCACATTTGTTGTTGCATACGGCCTCCTGTTGTCATTGCACCTTTCTTTTGCATACCACCCTACTTCCTGATTAGATGGCTGTTAATCGACTTTTGCTGACAAGCTAAGTGAGAAAAAATCACCATGAGACGCCGCATCCCCTCACTGAACGCGCTCAAGGCCTTTGAAGCGGCCGGGCGGCTGGGACTGATGAAATTGGCGGCTGAGGAGCTGTGCGTCACGCACGGCGCCGTCAGCAGGCAGGTTAAACAACTGGAAAACTGGCTTGGCGTCGCCCTGTTCGCCGGCCCGAAACATGCGCCGGCGCTGACGGAGGCGGGATACCGGCTGTTGCCGGCCTTGACCTGCGCCTTTGATCAGGTGGATTTGGCCGTGCAGCAGATTGCGGATACCGATGAGGGCACGCTTGATGTTTCATGTCCCGGCACCTTTACCATGCGCTGGCTGATACCGCGCCTGCATCACTTTAACGCGCATCACCCCCGGGTCGAGGTACGCCTGAACTCGGCGGGCACCTCGGCGGATCCCATCCGGGATAATGTCGACGTGGCGATCAGGGTGGGCCGCGGGCCCTGGCCGCCGGGCGTCGACGTCATCCCTTTGTTCAGCGAGAAATTCGGCCCGGTCCATGCGCCGTCAATCCGGCTTGCCGCCGGAAAGCCATGGCCGGCGGCGCTGTTGCACACGGTTTCCCGGCGCAACGCCTGGTCTGACTGGAGCGCGCGCTCGGGCATCGCCGCAGCCGGTGAAGGCGCGGCCGAGTTCGAGCATTTTTATTTTATGCTGGAAGCGGCTATCGCGGGGCTGGGCGTATCGATATCCCCCTGGCCGCTGGTGGCGGAAGATGTGGCAGCGGGACGATTGATCGCCCCCTTCGGCTTTATCGACAGCGGTCTCGGCTATGTGGCCCTGCGTCGCCAAAAGCAAAACCGCAAGGCCGACATTTTTTGCCGGTGGCTGGAAACCGCAGCGCGGGAGTATGTCGCAAACGCGCGATCCAGACCGCCGGAGGCGACACAGCCATAACGCCGTGCCGCGCATACTGCCTTGTCGGCGATGCTCTGGTTGCCCGCCTGGGTCGGCCCGCCCTGCCGGCTTAGCGCGCCGCCGCCGGCGGCTGGCCGTCCCGCGCCAGCGTTTCCAGCCACTGGCGCTGGTATGCCTGACGCGCTTTGGCGCGAAGCCTGGTTTCAACGGCATTCATGGCTTCGTCCTGCGGTATCGGCGCGGCCGGGCGGATATCCCGGCAGTAAAGGATATGCAGCCCCATGGGGCTAGTGACAACGTCACTGATATGCCGCGCCGGCAGGGCAAATAGGGTTTCATCAAGGGAAGCATACAACAGGCCGCGGCTGACCCAGCCCAGGTTGCCGCCGTCAAGGGCGGTGGGACATTGCGAATGACGCTGCGCCAGCACGGCGAAGTCGCGCGCGTCGCGGCGCAGGCGCCGGTGCAGGATGGCGATGCGCTGCGCCGCCTGGTCCGGCTGGCAACCCGGCTGCTCTTCATCCACCGTCAGCAGTATATGACTGCATGCGCGCTGCTCCGGACGCATAAAGTTGTCCCGATGGGCGGCGTACCACTGCGCCACGTCCGCCGCCGAAGGCGCCGGGGCCTGTTGCGCCACGTGTTCAAGGACCTTGTCCAGCAGGACTTCATGGGTCATGGCCTCATAGAGGCCCCTGGCGTCCAGCCCTATGGCCGCCAATTGCCGCGGCTGCAGCGCGGCATCGGCCAGGCGCTGATCGAGCTCGGCCACCGCCGCGCGGATATCGTTTTCCGTGGCGCGCAGCCCAAGCGCCCCGGCCAGGTCCACCACCCGGCTTTCAAGCCGCAGTTGGCGGACATAACGCGGCTCGAACTCCGTCAGCCGATCGGCGGTTAATAGCCACGGCGGCGTTTGATACAATGCCAGCGCCAGCTTTAAGCGGGAAAATACCTGCCATGTTTCCATTAGGGTTTCCTGTGGGTTGATGCGTTTGCCCGCGGCGCGTCCTGTGCCGCCGTGGCGCCGCCAGGAGCATGGCTCAGCTTTCGCAGATCCGGGGGGTCAGCGCCACCTCCGGCACCCGGAACAACCTGCCTTCGAACAGCACCACATAGGCCATAGGCTGGACATCGCGGATTTCATCCATAATCTGGCCCACCTGGCCCTCCGTCACCACCGGATCGCCGTTAATCGCCAGCGGCAGCGCGGCGCTCACCCAGTCGCCGAACTGGAATTGCCCGGCAATCCAGGGGGCCGAGCCTGAAATCAGCTCATGCTCGCGGCAGCCCACGATGCAGTCCTCCGCGACGAAATGCACCTGATAGATAATCTCATCCTGTAAAAACGTGCCCCATTCCCGCACGTAGCCGATGCTGCCCTTGCGGACCAGCTTCTCGCCCCGGGCCTTGCCGGGAAAGGTGCCGTCATTGCGCAGCGATCGGATAACCCGTACCCGATCGCCAAAGTCATAGGTCGGTTTCAAGGATGCACCTCCATTAATCCGCTCCAGGGAATAAAACAGCGTTTGTGGCGTTGATACACCGATAGCCCCGACTGCGCCGCCACCGCGCCTTGCAGAAAGTGCCGGTAGCTGTCGTTCAGCAGGCTCCTGGCCAGCGACCAGTACGCCTTGTTTCTGCGCAGTTCACCGGCGTCCCCCGGCGGCAGATCGGCCAGCGGCAGGCTTATCACCCCCGCCAGGCGCTGGTGGAAATCATGCATGATATGCAGGCGTTTCGCGCGGATCACCGCCGGGTCGCAGGGCAGCTCGAAATAAGCGAAAAACGCCTCGGCGGATTCCAGCTCATCAACGCCGGGTAATGTGCTAAACCACTCCATTCTAGCCTCCCGCGCAACGGGCCAAACCGAAGTTCGGTCCGGGCAAAGCGAATAATTCGCTGTAAAGATCGCGCAGCCGCTCGTCGCTTGGAATCTGCTTCCACTCCTCGGCGCGCGCGCGCAAAGCGTGCAGCAGTTGCTCCACCTGGCCGCCGGTAAGCCGGTATCCCAGCTCGCCGTAGATACGCTCGACCGCGTGCCGCCCTGAATGCTTGCCCAGCACCAGGCGGTGGCCGCGCCCCAGCCGGGCCGGATCGATGCTTTGATAGCAGGCGGGATTTTTCAGCAACCCGGCCACGTGGATACCCGATTCATGGGTAAACACCTGTTCCCCCACCAGCGGTTGCTGGGGGTCGATCGGGCGCCGCGCCGCCTGCGCCACCTGCGCGCATAAGCCGGGCAGATGGTCGAGCCGGATACCGGTGTCGACCTGCAGGCAGGACTCCAGCGCCATCGCCACGCTTTCAAGCGCGGCGTTGCCCGCGCGCTCGCCCAGCCCTGAGACCGTGGTATTGACATGGGTCGCCCCGGCCCGCACCGCCGCCAGGGTGTTGGCGGTCGCCAGCCCCAGGTCATTATGGGCGTGCATTTCGGTTTCGCCGTGCCAGTGACAGCGTAACGCCGTGATGCGTTCAAAGGTAACGAAGGGATCGAGCACGCCCAGCGTGTCGGCAAAGCGCAGCCGCAGCGCGCCGGCGTCGCCGGCCACCAGGGCTATCTGCCGCAGTTCCTCGTCGCTGGCGCGCGAGGCGTCCTCGCAGCCGACGCTGACCCGCAGCCCCAAAGTTCGCGCGTAGGCAATATGGCCGGACAGCTCCCGCGCCAGCTGCGGCCAGCCCATATGCAGCTTGTAAGCGCGCATCGGCCCGGACGCCGGCAGCGATATATCCACCCAGTCCAGCCCCAGGTCCGCCGACAGCCGGATATCATGGCGGTTCAACCGGCACCAGGACATCAAGGTCTGCCGCGGCAGCGCCCGGCGCACCAGCGCGATGCGCCGGCATTCTTCATCGCCCATCGCCGGCGTGCCGACCTCCAGCTCGCCCGCCCCGGCCCCGGTCAGGGCGCGGGCGATGGCGACCTTTTCCCCGGCGCTGAACGCCACGCCGGGGCTTTGTTCGCCGTCGCGCAGCGTAGTGTCGTTAATCACGATAGCGGTCATCGGCCTGGCTCCCCCGGGTTAACCATAGGTCGGCGCAAAGGCGGCGTTTTCCACCGCCAGCGGACGATCGCCCTGCCAGTACGGCGATAAGGCGCGCAGTTGGGCTATGATCGGCGGCAATTGCTCAATGACATACTCAATCTCTTTTTCGCGGGTATAGCGGGATAGCGAAAAACGGATGGTGCCGTGGGCGGCGGTATACGGAATGCCCATGGCGCGCATCACATGGGACGGCTCCAGGGAACCGGACGTACAGGCGCTGCCGCTGGAGGCGGCGATGCCGACATGGTTTAGCAACAGCAGGATGGCCTCGCCCTCGATATATTCGAAGGCGATATTGACCGTGTTCGGCGTGCGCGGCTGCCCGCCGCCCATCACCAGGGTATGGCCGATGGCGCCGAGAATGCCGTCTTGCAGACGATCGCGCATGCGGGCAATCTCGCTGTCCATCATCGGCAAATGGATATCCGCCAGCGCCGCCGCCGCGCCCATGCCGACAATGCCGGCAATGTTCTCGGTGCCGGCGCGCCGCCCGCGCTCCTGGTGGCCGCCGCGCAGCAACGGCCGGAACCGGGTGCCGCGGCGCAGATAGAGACAGCCGATCCCTTTGGGACCATGAAATTTATGGCCGGAGCAGGACAGCATATCAATGGCGCTCGCGCCGACGGCCACCGGCAATTTACCCACCGCCTGCACCGCGTCGCAATGGAACAGTATCCCTTGTTCATGTGCAAGCTCGGCCATGGCCGCCACCGGATACACCACGCCGGTTTCGTTATTGGCCCACATCAGGGTAACCAGCGCCACGCGGTCGCTGAGCGCCGCCCGGTAGGCGGCCATATCCAGCGCGCCCTCGCCGTCCACCGGCAGGCGGTGGATCAGGTAGCCCTGCCGTTCCAGGTATTCGCATACCGCAAGCGTCGCGGGATGTTCCACAATGCTGGTAATGATTTCCCGCCGCTCCGGGTAGGCCGCCACCGCCGACAGGATGGCGGTGGACGTGGCCTCGGTGGCGCAGGAGGTAAAAATGATTTCACTGTCGTGGCGCGCGCCCAAAAGGCTCGCCACCTGTTCCCGCGCCTTGGCCAGCGCAATGCCAGCGGGCTGGCCGAAATCATGGATCGACGATGGATTGCCGTAGTGTTCGCTGAGAAACGGCATCATCGCTTCCAGGACCATCGGGTCCAGACGTGTCGTGGCGTTATTATCCAGATAAACAGCTTTCATCGGCTTACCTCATTCAACTTCGCTGGTGGAGACCGTGGCCGGGTCGGCCACCACGTGCATAAACCGGCCCAGGCGTTCGATAAGCTTCTGCTGCAGCCAGGCCAGGGTCATATCGGTCATCATGCAACCGCTGCAACTGCCGGACAGCGAGACGGTCACCTGTTTATCGTTCACGCTCAGCAGGCGCATATCGCCGCCGTCGGCCTGGATGTGCGGACGCAGGCCGGCGATGACCTCTTCCACCGCCAGCCAGTTTTCATCGCGGGGCTGCGGCTGCGGCGCGGGCTTGCCTACGGCCTGCGCCACTGCCGGCCTGGCGCTCAATATCTGCTCGAGGGTCTGCTCGATTTTTTCATGGCAGGAGGTACAGCCGCCGCCGGCCTTGGTGTAGTTGATCACATCCTCAAGGGTGGTGAGGCCGTTTTCCAGCACCGCGCGGCGGATATGGCCTTCGTCGACGCCGAAACACTTGCAGATAAGCGCGCCTTCTTCGTGATCGGCGTCCGGCGCCTCGCCCCTGAACTGGGCGATGGCGGCGCGCAGCGCTTCCTGCCCCATCACCGAGCAGTGCATTTTTTCCGGCGGCAGGCCGTCGAGGTAATCGGCAATCTGCTTATTGGTCAGCTGCGCCGCGTCCGTCAGGGTGCGGCCGATAATCAGTTCGGTCAGGGCCGAGGAAGAGGCGATGGCGCTGCCGCAGCCGAAGGTCTGGAAACCCGCCTCCTCGATAATTTCCGTCTCGGGGTCGACGCGAAGCATCAGGCGCAGGGCGTCGCCGCAGCTCAGCGAACCGACGTCGCCTATGGCGTTCGCCTGCTCGACGACTTTGGCATTGCGCGGATGAAAAAAATGATCTTTAACTTTTTCTGAATAATTCCACATACATTTTTCTCCAGTTCACGGGGCGATGCTTGGCGATACCCCGGGTGAATGCCTTAGCTGAATGCCGGTTATGATACGCAGGTCTGGTGGTCGCACTGGCAGGCCGACGCCTGAAGATCTATCCAGAGGCCCGGCTCGCCGTCCCGGGCGCCCGCCGCGAGCGTCGCGCCCTGCAGATAGGGCCAGTGCGTAACGGCCGCCAGCAGCACCAATCCCTGATACTCGACGCGATACTCCTCCTCCCGCTGCGCCGCGCTCCACTCCAGGGAAACCCGCCAGCCCCGGCAGGCATCGCCCTCAAGCCAAAGGCGCAGGCCGGCACAGGGCGCGGTCAATTGCCGGCGCAATAAAAGCAGCTGTTGCAGGGCTTCCGCTTCAATCTGAATCATGATGTCGCTCCGCGTGGGGGGTACTTAATCATGAGCAAATGTGATGCCAGTCACATCTTTATCGTTATTTCAATAAGATAGCGCCGCGCGGCGCACTAAAAACCCCGAACATGTCGGGGTTGGTTGTCGGTTTTGTCAGGGAATTGACACAAATCAGCGCTGTTCCCGCGCTACTCTTCCTCCCAGCGGCTCTCCTGCCGGAAACGCTCGAAGCGCCTGGGATCGCGTTTTTCCTGATGGCGCTGTACCGTCGGCGCATCCCAGTTTTGCTGGATTTCCGTCAGCAAATGGACGATGGAGGTGGCGGCGGGCACGCTCACCGCCCGTACCCCGACGCGCAGCAGCTGCCGGAACACGCTTTCGCCCACCGCCACGCAGTACAGCGAGAGGCAACCCTCCAGCGCCGCGATACGACAGCCCAGCTTATCCAGGTCATGTCCGGGCTGGACGATAAAATCCGTGACCTGCAGCAGCGTCACCCGATCGGGTTTGACGCCGTAAATGGCCAGCCGGGGCGTCGAGCCGAAATGCTGGTTGACCTGGTGCAGGTCGGTGCTGGCGAACGCGACCCGCAGCGCCCAGTCGGAGGCGGTGGTCACCGTAAGATTGCGCTGGAAGTTGTTCATACGCCGGCGTCCTGTGCAAGTGAGACGGCAGGAAATTGCTGTTTCAGCGGCGAGTGGTACACCGGCTGATGATGATGGCGATGGCGCATCAGGTTGCCCAGTTCGAACAGGGTGTCGCGGATGCCGGCATACCCCTGCCGGGTGCGGCGAAATTCGCCCAGGCGGTCGTAGAGGGGGAAACCGGTGCGCACCAGCGGCATATCCAGGCGCTCAGCCAGGGAGGCGGCGTGGGAATTGGCAAAAATCATGTCGGCGGGGGTCTCGGCCAGCAGATCCGCCAAATCCTCCAGATCGCCGATGATGACTTTTTCCACCGGCAGCGCGGCCAGCCCGGGCTGGTTGACCGGCGCCACCGCGTTCACCACGCTCATGCCCTGGCTGACGGCGAAATCGCACCAGCCGCGCAGCAAATCCGCCTCGGCGGCCACCGCCATGCGCCCGCCCTGCAGCTCGCCGTGGCAATCGATCATCGCGTCCAGCATCTGCCCGCGCTGCCGCTCTATCCAGGCCGGCACCTCGCGACCGGAAATCTGGTGCAGTTGTCCGATAAACGCATCCATATGCGCAAGCGTCATCAGATGCGGCAAACGCACGCAGATGCCGCGTCCGCGCGGCTCAATCAGCGCGGCCACGCGGGTGAGCGAAACGCCGATCACAAAGGTGGCGACGCTTTGTCCCAACTGTTCCATCAGGCGCAGCGGCGTGCCGCCCTGGGTCAGCGAGCTGTAATCGCCCGCCGCCAGATGTCCGTCCATGGACTGCGTCAGGTCGGGCAGGATCACCGGCTGCAGGCCGAAAGCCTCGACATAGCTGCGGATCAGCTCCTGATCGCCCGGGGTAAACATATGGCTCAGAAAAATATTCACCCGTTTACCGCGGATTCCGGCCGCGGGTTCAGCGGGCACCCACTGCTGCACCACGCTTTCCAGCAGCGCGGCATAGCCGTTTTCCATCGAGCCGTAAAAATCCGGCGTGCTGACGGTCAGGATGCCGACCTGCCGGTGCTTGGGATGGCTTGCGCGAAACAGCGCCACCGCCCGCCCCAAATCGCTGCCCTGCGCTTCCGACAGGCCGGTGCTGAGCAGGACGATGATGCGCGGCGCATTGCGCTCGCACAAGGTCTCCAGTGCGGTAAAAATATTGTCGTCGGCGCCCATGATGGTGGTGATCGGCTCCATGGCGGTGGATTGCAGCGGCACCGGCTCGTGGAAGTGCTGGATAAAAAACACTTTGGCGAAAGCGCTGCAACCCTGGGCGCCGTGCACCAGCGGGATACAGCTTTCCAGCCCCATGGCGGCCAGGATGGCGCCCAGCGGCTGACCGCTCTTGATCGGGCTGGTGGCCAGCGGTTTTACCGAACGGACAACGTGCGTCATGATCTTCTCCTCAGGCTTTTATCTGCCAGGGCGCCGGCTGGTTAACCTGCGTCCAGACCGGGCTTTCCAGCGTGCGGCACACCGCCTCGGCCAGGTTAACCATGCCGCCGTAGCCGGCGAAGGCTTCTTCGCGCTCCTGGTTGATATCCAGGAACGGCAGCCGGGCTTTATAGGCGGTATACATATTCCTGCCGCCGGCGATCATCATGTCGGCGCGGAAACGATAGGCGGTATCCAGCAGCAGGCGCGGGTTGCCCTCGTCAAGCATCAGCGCGTCCTCCCCCATCAGGGCGCGGATGCGCGCCTTGTCCTCCTCGGTGGATTTGCGCGTGCCGGTGGCCACCACGTCCAGCCCCAAATCCTGCAATGCCGAGACCACCGACCAGGACTTAACGCCGCCCGTGTACAGCAACACCCGCTTGCCGCGCAGCCGGTCGCGCCAGGGCTCAAGGCGCAGCTGGGTCGCCGCCTCCTCGCGCGCGATTAGCAGCTCGGTGCGCGCGGTGAGATCCGCATCGTCCAGCAGCTGCGCCAGCTGGCGCAGCGAGGCCGACATTTCACGCATGCCGTAAAAGCTGCCCTCGAACCAGGGCGTGTCGTACCGCTCCTCCAGCCTGCGCGCAACGTTAATCAGGGCGCGGGAGCAGACCAGCATATTGGCCTCGGCGCGGTGCATGGTCTGGATTTCAGCGAAACGCGCGTCGCCGGAGAGCGTGCACAGGACGCGCACGCCCAGCTCATCAAGCAGCGGCAGCACCTGCCAAAACTCGCCGGCGATATTGTATTCGCCGATAAGGCAGATGTTATGGCCGCGCGCCGCGGGCACCGGATAATCCGCCGGCCAGGGCGCGGGCTCGCGTTGCCCTACGACCTGGCGCAGCATCACATCGCCCGCGATGCGGTTGCCCAGGTTTTTGCTGCCGTAAAAACCGGCGGCGTCGACGGCCACGACCGGAATGCCGGCCGCCGCCGAAGCCGAGCGGCACACCGCCTCGATATCGTCGCCCTCCATGGCCGGCACGCAGGTGTTATAGATAAAGACCGCCGCGGGGTGGTAGCGCTCGGCGATATGCTTCACGGCGTGGAACAGCCGGCGCTCGCCGCGTCCCATGATCACATCCTGCTCGCTTAAATCGGTGGTGAAACCCAGCCGGTTAAGGGCCGGTCCCGAGCTGCGGCTGCCCCGGTTATCCCAGGAACTGCCGGCGCAGCCAATCGGCCCGTGCACCAGATGCGCCACGTCCGCCACCGGCAGCAGGGTAATCTGCGCGCCGTCAAAGGCGCAGCCGCCCGCGGTGGATCCCGGCTTGGGCGGTTTGCACCCGGTTTTATGCTTGCCGTTATGCTCGCAGGCAGGCTCCACGAACAGGGCGGCGATATCAGTATTTTTCATCAGGTTCTCTCCGTAACCGGCAATAGTCTTGCTATGACTCTGGTTTGCAAATCACGGGCCAGCGGCTACCCGCTGTTTTGAAAAGAATTTTTATTGTCGTGAACGCGACAAAACAGACAACCGGCCTGACAGGGGAATACCTGCCCGGCGACATAAGCTGCCCTCAGTAGCCCCTGGCGTTCCAGAATGCACAGCGATGCCTGAGGGCGAAGTCCTCCACAAAACCGGTATGCTGTACGGCAAGCGCATAGGGCCGCGCGCCGTCGAACACCGGCCAGGCCGGCATAGCCGCGGGCTGGCCGGTATGGGCGAAGGTCCCCCACGCCTGCTGAATACGCGCGGCCAGGTCCTGCTGCCGGGCATCGAAGTCACGCGGATCGGCCAGCGCCCAGGGCCGCTGGAAAACATAGGCGATTTCCGCGGCATGATAGGCTCCCATGGCCGGGGTAAACGGCGCGCGCGGCAATGACATCGGCGCGTGGGGATCGTCGAACTCGTAGGCGTAGAAGGCCGCCCGTCCGCCCAGCAGCCGGTGCATCGTCAGGATCGGACAGGCGAAGTGCGAGTCCGTGACAATATCGGCGAAAGCCTGATAGTACGACCGGGCGGCGACGTCCGCATACGTCTTCAGCACGGGGGCGATATCGCCGGGCAAAGCGCGCGCGACGGCGTCTTCATACCCCCGGCGGTGACTCATGGCAAAGGTAAACGCCTTGAAATTGGCGAACAGCCGCCCTTCGTCGCGGTTGCTGCCCATCAGCACCGGCACCGGTGCGCCCTTGCCCGCCGCAAACGCCTGGTAGGGCGGCTCAGGCAGCACATCCCCTCCCGTCATCGGCGCCCAACCGTCCCTGCCGCTATTGCCGCGCCGATGGCTGGTCGCCTGGTAAAGCTTTTTCGCCGGCACGCGGCGCAAACACGCCAGCGCGGTCCGCTCATCGCCGCAGCCGAGGTCGCGCGCCATTATCAGCCCGCCGGCTTCCGCCTCCGCGCGCGGTAATGACGTGTCCGGCTGCGCGCAGCTGTCGCTTTGCAGGATCGCCCGCTGGAACAGCCCCCGCGATCCGGGCGACAGGAGATGAACGCAGGTGCTGAGCGCCCCGGCGGATTCACCGAACAGAGTGACGTTGTCCGCATCGCCGCCGAACGCGGCGATATTACGCTTTACCCAGCGCAGCGCGGCCTGCTGATCCAGCACGCCATAATTTCCCTCCCCCGGGCCCCGCAACGCCGGATGCGCCAGGAAGCCCAGCGCGCCGGTGCGATAGTTGGGCGCGACGACGATCACGCCCTGCCGTTCCGCCAGGACGCTGGGGTCATATTGCCCGTTGGAGCCCAGTTCGAGCGCGCCGCCATAAATCCATACCATCACCGGGAAAACCCCGCCCTTGCCGGCATTATGCGGCGCGTAGATATTCAGCGTCAGGCAATCCTCGGCGCTATTGCCGGCCACCGGCAAGGCGGGCTGCGGACACGCCGGCCCGATGCGATCGGCGCTTCGCACCCCGCGCCAGGGGATCGCCGGCGCCGGCGGTGCGAAGCGCAGTTCCCCCACGGGCGGCGCCGCGAACGGAACCCCCAGGAAGGCTTGCCCGCGCGCAGAGACGACACCCCGCACCGAGCCGTCCGCGGTAGCAACAATCCTTGCGGATGCGGCGTGATCGTTGACGATTTGGGGCACTTTCCCCGGCATGTCCATGCAGCCGCACAGCATCCCCCCTAACAACGCCAGCCAGACGCGCCGCCAGATAAACGCGCCGTTACTTTTTTTACCGACCATCCCTTAGCCTCTTAATCGCCAGATACCATGAACAACAGCCCATCACCGTCGTCAGCGCTGAAACGCCCATCCTGACTATATTAGCCGCGGCGTTAAAGGATGGCCGCTTTTCACCCTACTTTCGTCAGGATAAAAAAAAACGGCGCCCACAGGGGCGCCTAAACGGACTGACGACGGGATTGGCCGGGGCGACGGCGAGCCCGCCGCGCCCCGCGCGCCCCTGTTATACCCCCGGGCCAAGCCTGCCGGGCAAGCCCGCGGGACGTCACAGCGAAAACTGGTGCTGCGCAAGAGGGTGGGTTTTTCCCAGGCGTTTCGCCAGCCAGGGCGGGATACGCCCCGCCAGCATGGCGCGCAACGCCTGTAATTGCTGTTCAATGGTCATCGGCGGCTTAATCTTGATGGGATGGATATTATTGCGGATCACGCGAGCGGCGGCCGGGCCGCCTATCGCCTCGCAAAACAGCAAATGACAATCGCTTAACATGCGCGCCCGCGCTTCGTTGCCTTCCTCCAGCGCGTCGGGATCGTCGCGATAGCGCCTGACCTGTTGCAGGTAAGGCCCCCGATCGTCAAAAGCATAGATAAAAAACAGCTTGGCCTGGCCGAAATGGCCGTCGATCGCCAGGCCGTCGCCGGAGGCGAAGGCGGCGCGTAATTGCAACGGCTCCGCCCGCTCCGGCTGGGTGGTCAGATGCTGCGGCAGTTCTCCGGCCAGGCAAGACATCACCTGTTGCCACAGCGCCACCGTCGGCTGGCCGGCGCCGGCGGGAAACGCCCGCGCCAGTTGATCAAGGCTCAGCCGAGCCAGCCGCGCCGGCGTCAACGGCTGGCCGGACGCCTTCTCCAGCCAGAGGATCATCTCCCGTGGGGGCAGCTGCGGCAGGGTCTGCGCCAGGGCGAACAGACGCCAGAATAAAGGATCGTCGGTTGCGACATTCATCGGTAGGCTCCTGTGGCCATGGGGTTATCCGGCATTTTTACTGGCGCGTAAACGCACCGGGAACGGCGGTTTCCCCGGCTGTGGAAAGATGTAATACGACTTGCCGCCCTCCAGCTCGAACATGCCGCCCCAGCAGGCGGCATCGTCAAATTCAATGCGCACGACCCGCGCCTCCAAATCCTGTTTGGCGATATAGCAGTACAGGTCGGCGCCTTTTTCACTGAATAACACACTCGGCATAGCGGCTTTCTCCCGTAGGGCGGCCCAGGACGCGCCTGGGCCGGTCGGTCAGCGGATCAGGTCGAAGTTATAATCGGTCTTGCCGATTTTCATGGTGTCGCGGTCCAGTTTTTCCAGGGTGGCGTTGACCAGGGTGGTCAATACCGTCATGGCGCCCTCGTAGCCCCAGGTGGCGATACGATGCAGATGATGCCGGTCGAAAATCGGGAAGCCGATGCGGATCAACGGCACTTCAAACTGCTCGCCCAAGGCCAGGGTATCGCGCTGGATAAACTTGCCGTAGGAATTGCCAATCATAAAATCCGGTTTGCGGGTAAACATCAGCGAACGGAAATGCCACAGATCGCAGTTGATATACACCTCGCTTTCCTGGCCGTAAGGCGACGCGGCCAGCACCTTCTTCAGCTCTTTCTGCCAGCGTTTATTGGCGTTATGGCACAGGATCACCGTCGGTTCGCAGCCCAGTTCCAGCAGGAACTTGGTCATGCCCATGACAAAATCCGGATCACCGTACAGGCCGTAGCTTTTACCGTGGATCCAGGTATGGGAATCGAGCATCATATCCACCAGCCGGCCGCGCTCAAGCGTCAGGGCGTCCGGAATCGGCTTGCCGGTCAGCTGGCTTACGGTCATCAGCAGCCGGTCGGTGGCTTCAAGTCCCAGCGGCACATCCACCGGCGTGGCCGGCTGCTGCCAGTTCTCCTGCACCATTTTTTTGGTTTTCAGCAGGTGCCAGGGTTGCAGCAGCAGGGTATCGATGGCGTTCGGCGCGTCGCGCATTTCGTCCTGGGTAGTGCCGCCGGCATACATGCGGTATTCACCGTCCGCCGGGGTGTCCAGCACTTCGGAGGGATCGGACAGCAGGCTGTAGCCAACGCCCATCTGCTCCATCATGCGTTTCAGCACCCGGAAATTGCCGAGATAGGTTTCAAAACCGGTCACCAGGTTGATTTTGCCGTTACGGCCGGGCTGGTAATCCCGGGCGTCGGTTTTATCGGTATATTCGCGGGCAAACCCCTCGAACATATTATCCCAGCCGGTGATATGGCTGCCGATAAAGCTCGGGGTATGGGCATAAGGCACCGGCACCGCGGGGTCGATAAAACCGTCTTTCTTGGCATTGGCGATAAAGGCGCTCAGGTCGTCGCCGATCACCTCCGCCATGCAGGTGGTGGAGACGGCGATAGCCTGCGGCTTATACAGCGCATGGGCGTTCTGCAGGCCGTTGTTCAGGTTGTTATTGCCGCCGAACACCGCCGCGTCCTCGGTCATCGAATCCGACACGCAGGCCACGGGTTCCTTAAAATGGCGGTTGAAATAGGTACGGAAATACGCCACGCAGCCTTGCGAGCCGTGCACATAGGGCAGCGTATTGGCGAAACCGAGCGAACAAAGCACCGCGCCCAGCGGCTGGCAGGCCTTGGCGGGGTCGATGGTCAGCGCCTCGCGCTTAAAATTCAGCTCCTGGTATTCCCGGGTGGTGGTCCACTCGAAGACTTCCTTGACCCGGGCTGCGCCGTGGGCCTCTTCCAGCTCGCGTTTGCTGGTAAACAGCGCCTGGTATTCCGCTTGCTCGAACAGCGGATAGCAGGCCTTGGTTTTTTCTACACTCTGACTCATGATTCTCTCCTCCCGCGCCACAAATCTGTGAACTGACGGGTTCAGGCTTCAGGCAAACAATCTCAGGCGGTTTTCAGCCAGGGCGCGGTCAACTGGGTCCAGCTCGGGTTATTCAGGGTCATGTCCATATCGCGGGCGAAGACGGCGAAACCGTCGTAACCGTGATAAGGGCCGGAATAATCCCAGGAATGCATCTGGCGGAACGGGAAACCCATTTTCTGGAAGATGTATTTTTCCTTGATGCCGGAGCCGATAAGATCCGGTTTCAGCGCCTTGATGATTTCCTCCAGCTCGTAACTGCTGGCATCATCGAACAACAGCGTCCCTTTTTTCAGGTCCGGCAACGTGCGGTCATAGTCATCGTTATGGGCGAATTCATAGCCGCTGCCGATGATTTCCATCCCCAAATCCTCATACGCGCCGATCACATGGCGCGGGCGCAGGCCGCCGAGATACAGCAGCACGCGCTTGCCCGTAAGCCTGGGGCGGAATTTAGCGATAATGGCGTCGGTCTGGGCCTGGTATTTGGCGATCACCGCCTCGGTATTGGCCTGAATGGTCTCGTCGAACAGCGCGGCGATTTTGCGCAGGGACTCGGCAATCTTTGTCGGGCCGAAGAAGTTATATTCCATCCAGGGAATGCCGTATTTTTCTTCCATATGGCGCGAGATGTAGTTCATGGAGCGATAGCAGTGCACCAGGTTTAGCTTCACCTTGGGGGTATTTTCCATTTCCACCAGGGTGCCGTCGCCGGACCATTGCGCCACCACGCGCAGGCCGATTTCTTCCAGCAGGATCCTGGAGGCCCAGGCGTCGCCGCCGATATTGTAGTCGCCGATAATGGCGATATCGTAAGGGGTGGTTTCAAACGCTTCGTCATCGCGGTTGGATAAAATCCAGTCGCGCACCACGTCGTTGGCGATATGATGACCCAGCGACTGGGATACCCCGCGGAACCCTTCGCACCGCACCGGCACGATCGGTTTATCGAGTTTTTTCTGCATTTCCCGCGCCACCGCCTCGATATCGTCGCCGATAAGGCCCACCGGGCACTCGGACTGGATGGAGATGCCTTTGGTCAACGGGAACAGGGTTTCCATTTCTTCAATCAGTTTGGTCAGCTTTTTGTCGCCGCCGAACACAATGTCCTTTTCCTGGAAATCCGAGGTAAAGTTCAGGGTGCCGAAGGCGTTGACGCCGCTGACGCCGGTATAGTAGTTGCGACGGCCGGCGCGGGAATACTGGCCGCAGCCGATGGGGCCATGGGAGATATGGGCCATGTCCTTGATAGGTCCGAACACCACCCCTTTCGAGCCGGCGTAGGCGCAGCCGCGCACCGTCATCACGCCGGGCTGGGATTTACGGTTGGAAGTAATGCATTTGCCAACGCTTTCCATTTCCGGATCGCTCAGCATATAGTGCTTGGCACGCTCTTTGCGGGCTTTTTCAGGAAAGACTTCCAGAACTTCCTGAATCAGCGCCAGCGTTTGTTCGCCGGTTATATCGGTCATGGCGATGTCCTTACATAATAAATGGGATAGTGACCTAAGCCAGCCGTTGCCGGCTCAGGGCCCCGCGCGGCCGGATCAGGCTGACTGCGCTTCTTCCGCCGCGGTTTTGCCGATGATGGTTTCGTCTTCCACATCCATGATGCCAAATTCCATCAACAGTGCTTCCAGCTCGTCCATGGTGACCGGGGTGGGCACTATCATTTTTTTGTTGTCGACGATTTTGCGGGCAAGCGTGCGGTACTCTTCGGCCTGGCCGCAGGTTGGATCGTATTCGATGACCGTCATACGGCGGATTTCAGCCCGCTGCACGATGTTATGGCGCGGCACGAAGTGGATCATTTGCGTACCGAGCTTGTCCGCCAGCGCCATGATCAGCTCGTCTTCGCGATCGGTCTGGCGCGAGTTGCAGATCAGGCCGCCGAGGCGCACCTTGCCGGACTTGGCGTATTTGACGATGCCTTTGCAGATATTGTTGGCGGCGTACATCGCCATCATTTCGCCGGAGCAGACGATATAGATTTCCTGCGCCTTGTTTTCGCGGATCGGCATGGCGAACCCGCCGCAGACCACGTCGCCCAGCACATCGTAAAACACAAAATCCAGATCTTCCTCGTACGCGCCCTCTTCCTCCAGGAAGTTAATGGCGGTGATAACGCCGCGGCCGGCGCAGCCGACGCCCGGCTCAGGGCCGCCTGATTCGGCGCAGCGCACGCCGCGATAACCGATTTGCAAAACGTCTTCCAGCTCCAGATCTTCTACCGAGCCGACTTCGGCGGCCAGTTCCATAATGGTGTTCTGTGCTTTGGCATGCAGGATCAGACGGGTGGAATCCGCTTTGGGATCGCAGCCGATAATCATCACCTTTTTGCCAATCTCGGCCAGAGCGGCAACGAGATTTTGTGTCGTAGTGGATTTACCTATGCCACCTTTGCCATAAATGGCGCATTGACGGATAGCCATGTGCATTCTCCTGTTAGTCGGTTGACCCTTTCTATTAAGCAGGGAACGTACCAGAAGCCGTCATATTTCAACTCCATGAAATTGCAGAATATTTTTTTAATGAGAAGATTTATCGCCACCGGGTTATGAACAAAGTTCAAACCTTTTGTCATAAAGCAGACACAGCCGGTGCGCACAACGGCCGGCCGCGCGCCAGGTTGGCTTCGCCATTTCGTCATTAAAGGGAACAAACACGCCCCGCCTCTTGCCGCCCACGCGATAAACGAGCGGATAAGCTGCCGCGAATCAGCGAAAATTGTGCGGATTATCAGCAAACTGGCGATCTCCTGGCCATCCGGAGGGAAATGCTGAAAAGAACTTTGACAAAACGGGCCGGCGCCTTTAGTATTCGCCCCGTTCTCGCGATTCCTCTGTAGTTCAGTCGGTAGAACGGCGGACTGTTAATCCGTATGTCACTGGTTCGAGTCCAGTCAGAGGAGCCAAGATTTTAGAAAAGCCCGCTTCAGGGAACTGAAGCGGGCTTTTTGTTTTTCATGCAATGGCGCGAATCCCTATATAATTTTGAGGCGATAGGTTAACGTGAAAAATCTTCCCGGTGCATTTTCAGTTTTCCCTCTGCATCGGGAGAATTTAGTGGTCAGATTTGGGGTCATGTTGGTTCGATGACGGAGTGACCCCCAAATGTCTCTCAACGACACGAAAATCCGCAGTCTCAAGCCCTCTGATAAACCTTTCAAAATCTCCGATTCACACGGTTTGTATCTTTTGATCAATCCAGGCGGTTCACGTCTCTGGTATCTCAAGTACCGTATCAACAGTAAAGAATCCCGCCTTGGTTTAGGTGCTTATCCCGATGTATCTCTGTCTGGCGCACGGCAGCAACGCGACGGTATCCGCAAGTTGCTGGCGCAAAACATTAACCCCGCTCAGCAACGTATCGCCGAAAGGGCCGCCCGCTCGCCGGAAAAAGTCTTTGAGACCGCGGCACTGGGCTGGCATAAAAATAATAAGAAGTGGTCGCAGAATACCGCAGACCGCCTGTTTGCCAGCATGAGAAATCATATCTTTCCGGTAATTGGTCATCTGCCGGTAACAGAACTGAAACCCCGTCATTTCATCGATCTGCTGAAAGATATCGAGGCGAAAGATCTGCTGGAAGTCGCGTCCCGCACGCGGCAGCACCTGTGTAACGTCATGCGCTATGCCATGCATCAGGGACTAATCGAAAACAACCCAGGAGCGAGTCTGGACGGCCTAACTGCTCCGCCCATCAAGCGCCACTATCCCGCCCTGCAGCTGGATCGCCTGCCGGAACTGATGGAACGCATTGATGACTATCAGCAGGGACGGGAATTAACCCATCTGGCCGTTCTGCTGACGCTTCACCGGTTTATCCGCTCCAGTGAACTGCGTTTTGCCCGATGGTCAGAGATTGATTTCAGAAACCGAATCTGGACCATTCCCGCCACCCGCGAAGCTTTTCTGCCATATTTGACATAGAGTTCAACAGCACGGATACGCTCTTCGAACGAATACATGGACTACCTCCAAAGCAGTCCAAGTTTCGTCCGCACTCCCCAACAGATGTGGTGTCCTTTGTCAGGATTGTGTAACAGGGCAAGCAACCACCGAAGAGACAAAATCCAGGAAAGCACGGGTTTTCGCCGGTAGATGATTGCGTGACGGATATAGTGCGTAAAGTGGAAAAAGTTCATCAGGCCATTCAGGGAACAGATTAACCAGTTTACCCTGTGCTAGTAGATGCTCAGCGCCCAACTCCATGACCTGTGCAATTCCATATCCTGCAAGACAGGCGCCATGCATAGTACCGACATTATTCACAATAAGCTGACCACTCAAATTCAGCGATTTTATCTCTTTACCACGTTGAAATTCCCAGGTAAAGAGTTTGCCCGTTTCGGGAGATCGAAACTGAATGCATGAGTGTTCGGGTAAAGCCAAATCATCAGGCGTCACTGGCTTTCCATGCTGCTTAATATATGCAGGTGAAGCAACCGTGAGAATACGGGTGTTTAGTAGTTTACGCGCTACTAACGTCGAGGATTTATGTTCACCAAAACGAATTGCCAGGTCAAACCCCTCTGCAACCAGATCGCCCAGCTCTTCACGAGTAGAAAGCTCAACCTGCAATTCAGGATATTGTTTTAGAAAACTTCCTAACCGAGGCCCAAGTATCAGTCTTGAAAAAAACGGATGCACATTGACCCGCAGGCGTCCGCGTACGGAAATACGACCATTGATCGCACAAGCTGCGGCCTCTTCCAGTCCGGCCAGTAACGGGGCGATTTGCTGATAGAAACGGTGCCCCTCATCAGTTAAAGATATTGCTCGGGTAGTACGTTCAAACAGACGGATACCAAGCCGACCTTCCAGCCGGACGATCGCACGACTTACGCCTGATGGGGACATATCCAATGCTTCAGCCGCAGCGGCAAAACTCCCACCATTTACCACAGCAGATAGTACGCCCATACCCTTTAACATGCGCTCGTCGAATGCCATTTTTTCTCCCTTTATTCTGACTGGTAAAGGCCTCGAACTCTATATAACCATGACATTTTGTCATGAGTTATCAGTTATTCATACCCTTTCGCGTTACATAATCCGGTGAGATCAATACCAATATACCGCCATAATTAATGACTTTTTGTCACTTCAAATGTGACATTGATGATATGGATTAACTAATTTTTGTACCGTAAACTTTCCACCATTCATTATTAATACACTCATAGAGGATCACCTATGTTCGTTATTACTGGTATTACTGGCCAGGTTGGCGGTGTGATTGCTCGCTTATTACTTTCAAAGAACCATGAAGTGCGTGCTGTTGTTCGCTCTGTGAAAAAGGGTCAGTACTGGGCCAGCCAGGGTTGTGATGTGGCGATTGCAGAAATGAATGATGCGGTAGCCCTGAGCAAAGCATTCACAAATGTTGAGGGTGTTTTCATTCTTTTACCGCCTAATTTTGACCCGTCTGCGGGTTTTCCAGAAAGTCGTGAAATCATTACTGCTTTACGTATCGCGCTGGAGGAAACTCGTCCTCAAAAGGTGGTGTGTTTATCCACCATTGGTGCACAGGCCACGCAGCCGAACTTGCTAACCCAACTGGGAATCATGGAAGACGTATTAGGCACATTACCACTGCCTACCGCATTCATTAGAGCTGCCTGGTTTATTGAAAATGCCGCATGGGATATCCCCTCAGCACAGGAGCAGGGAGAGATCCCGTCTTTTTTGCAACCGCTGGACCGGGCTATTCCTATGGTGGCTACTGCTGATGTTGGCTGCACTGCGGCTGCATTGTTGCAGGAAACATGGTCCGGAAAGCGGATCATTGAGCTTCGCGGACCAGAGAGTATCAGTCCAAACCAACTGGCCGCCAGCTTTACACGGCTATTGGGACGGAAGGTAAAAGCATATGCCGTACCTCGCTACGACTGGAATGCCCTGTTTCTTGCTCAGGGTATGCAAAACCCGTTACCAAGAATACAAATGCTTGATGGCTTCAATGCTGGCTGGATTACATTTTCAGGCAGTCAAACCGAGCAGCGGGTGGGGATACTTGGATTGGAAGCCGTATTGAGCACATTGATTAAAAAACATTTTTCTGAACAACCGGAGATTTTATGAGTACGTCGGAAAATCAACCTACCGCATTAATTATTGGGGCCAGTCGTGGCCTGGGGCTGGGGTTAACTGAACGCTTTCTGGAACGTGGCTGGCAAGTCATTGCTACTGAACGTGAGGGCTTAACCCGCCCTGAACTGCGTCAGCTCGCCGCGCGCGACTCACATTTGTCTGTTGAAACACTTGATATGAACAGCGATGAGTCACTTGAAGAATTGTATACTCGCCTGGCAGGAAAAACGCTGGATCTGCTGATGGTGAACGCCGGAACGGTGGGCTCTCCTGATGAATCATTCGCTCAGCGGCTACTAACAGTAATGCGCACCAATGTCGTAGGTGCAATGTCTGCCTTACGCATTCTGTCACCGACGGTCCGGGCCGACGGTGTGGTCGCCGTTATGTCATCAGAACTGGCAAGTATTGCGGCGAATACGCAGGGTGGATGGGAACCTTATCGTTCCAGTAAATCGGCGCTGAATCAGTCACTGCGCAGTTTTATCGCAGAAAACCCGCAGACACCTTGGTCATTGACGGCGGTAGCGCCCGGTTGGGTACGTACTGAAATGGGTGGTCCTGATGCGCTACTGGATATCGAAACCAGTACACGCGGCGTAACAGAAATGCTGATGACCCGTTTTAACCAGCGAGGTATCGCTTTCCTTAATTACCAGGGCAAAACGCTGGAATGGTGAGTCATCAGCGCCATTAATGGCGTTGGCAGTTCATTACACTTTAAAGCTGAGGAACACTATGTCGACCCCTTCTTCCGACAATACTGCATTATCTGCACAACGGACCGTAGCAGAGAGTTTGCCGGACCGCGCTACCGCGCGCACCTAGCTGGCAATGCTTGCGCTAGCCGTCGGCTGTTTTACCTTTGTGAGTTCTGAGATGTTGCCCATCGGGCTACTTGGCCCGATTTCCGACAGCATCCATAGCCGGTCACACCCCGCCCGCCCCCACGCTTTTACCTGTCCATATCACCGAAAATCCCGTGACGCCTGCTGCCCCGCAGAGATCTCCGCTGGAGCACCCCTGTTCCTGTGAAATCACATTTCCCCGGGGACGGATGATGTTGACGTCACCTTCGGCCGAGTTGCTGACCGTCCTGGTTCGTGAGTTCATGCAAGGCCCGCAATCATGATCGGCTTACCGGCGGGCACCCGTATCTGGCTGGTCGCCGGCCAGACTGACATGCGAAAGGGCTTTCAGGGCCTGGCCGGCCAAGTCGTGTCCGCCCTCCGGGAAGATCCATTGTCCGGCCATGTCTTTGTCTTCCGGGGGAAACGAGGCAACCTGATAAAGGTCCTGTGGTCAACCGGTGACGGCCTGTGCCTGCAGGCAAAACGCCTTGAGCGCGGCCGCTTGGTCTGGCCGCAGGTCAAGGAGGGTAAAGTCTTCCTGACGCAAGCCAAAAGCGCCTTCAAGGTGATAAAAACCCGGCGTAAAAAGAAAGCCTGCGCCCGCTGCGATGTCATCGTCCAGGCGCCGGCGCCGTCGCGTCCCATCGAGCGCGGCATCGCCGGACCGGGCCTGCTGGCGCGCGTGATGACGGCGAAATACGCCGGGCACTTGCCGCTATATCGCCTGTCGGAAATGTCATCTTCTGTGATGGCCGCTGATGCCTGTGAAGTCGTTTTATGTATGTACGGTAAAACGACGGGAAACGGCGGAGGAAGTCAAGGTCATCCCGCTGAACGCTCTTTCTTTCATATCGTAAAAAAGAACAAACACGGTTTTATCCCCAGCCATACAGCCGATGCCCGTAAAGCATTTTTGCTCGAATGCGAATCAGCGGACCCGGAAATTATCAGCCTAATCATCAGCTAATTTCCGATGATGAAATGTGTGACTTTATGAGATTTTATGCTAGAGTGCATATGAGATAAAGTTACACTGATAGCTTAGGAGAAAACTATGTCACTTACTCGTTTACGCCAGCAGGGGGGCGCCGTGGTTCTTACAATCCCTAGCGACATCGCCACTGATATGGGATGGCAAGTAGGTATAAAACTCGATGTAAAAGCTTCCGGGGACACGATCAGCATTAAACCGGCAGGCAGGGTAGCGCGCGGTCGCAAATCGCTCGCAACGTTGTTGCAGGGCATTGATGAGGAAGAAGTACGTGCGTTCAACGAAGCATCTTATGACGAGCTGAATTCTCATCCGGTCGGTAAAGAGGTGATTTAATGGTTCGCAGAAGAAGCGCCCCGGCGAAGGGTGAAATTTGGCATGCGAGCGGCGATCCGGTCAGCGGAAGAGAGTTTAAAGGCCCGCAATTTTACCTGATTATCACTGAGCAGGCGCTTAACAAAAAGTTGGGTACGGCTATTTGTGTACCTATCACCGGTGGTGGCGGGTTGGCTCGATCAGAAGCGGTTACCGTTTATTTTGATGGTGCAAGTACCGATACCGGCAAGATTACCGGTGTAGCGCTATGTTATCAGGTTCGATCCTTAGACCTGATTGAGCGTCAGGCAAAATATGCTGCAACGGCCGAATCTAGTATCGTTGACGAGGTTTTGGCAAAAGTTATTGATATTCTGGACCCTCAACTGAATTAATCTCAGCCAGAATATATCCCATTATAATACAATTTCCTCAGGCATCCACCTGGGGAAGCATGCATCTTCCACTGATTTAAGTGGGTTGCGCAACATCATGCCGCTGCCTAGCTTGTAAATGGCGCGTTCCACCGGAAGCGGTCATGTTTACTGCCTTGATCTGTCTTTATGGGAACGATTATGTGCTTTCACATACCCTATTCCAATCTTCGCTACGTGGTGGTCACTTTGGGGGTCTTGATAAGAGCAGTGTCCTGCTTTATATTATTTATTAGCCACTTACTGACAACGGCGATCCTAGTCAGAGGAGCCAAGATTTTAGAAAAGCCCGCGTTAGGGATGACCTGACGCGGGCTTTTTGTTTTTGATTTAGTAGCGATTTCGCGTAAGGGATCGGGCATATCGCCTCGCTGATAGATAGTCGCTATGAAATATTCATTTCACTCATTTACCAGCGTGAATTCAATCATGATAAAGCGGCACACCCGGACTGAACAGCAGCAGCATATTGATGCTTGGCAACACCGCGGATTAACTAAACAGCCTTATTGTGAACAGCAGGGTATGACATTCAGTAATTTTTATTGTTAGGTTCATATCTGGCAATGTTATGGATAAAAATTACCGCAGTGGGACCAACCGCATAATACTTCCCCCACTCCATGCGCCTAACACAGTATTTTTCAACTGATTTATATAAGAAATTCGGTGATTTCATAAAAAGAAATCTATAAATCGCTAATTTCATCCCTGACAATGCAGCGTATTGGTGTCAAAAAATTATTTAGTTATCAAACGCGCCGTCGGAGATATGGATTTTCATGCCTTGAGTGCTAAATCAATTTTATATAGCAATATATTTCAATGGATTAAACTAATCTTCCTATTGAGCTCTACCATGAAGAAACCACCTGTAAATATACATAATTAGTATTATATACTGAGATAAATGGAAAGGACCCATTACAGCGCAAGGCAAGAGGAAGAAGTTGATAATAGAAAATGACGTTCTAGTTTTTAGAATTGGCGATGCTGATCAAGAACCACATGACATATATTTGCTACAAAACATATCCATTGCATCACAAAATCCACCAGCCTATTTAAAGCAACATAATGTTGCGATATTCGACAGCGGTAGTTTCAAAAAAATATGTCCCTTGTATCACAATGACTGTAGGAGACAGTATATGCGAGCGTTAGTTAAAGCAAATCCTCGCGCTGGGCTCTGGTTACAGGACGTACCGATCCCACAAGTTCGCGATGATGAGGTGCTGATCAAGATCCGCAAGACCGGTATTTGCGGAACGGATCTGCATATATGGAACTGGGACGAATGGGCCCAAAAAACGGTACCCGTTCCTCTGGTAACAGGCCATGAATATGCCGGAGAAGTTGTAGAAGTAGGCCGTAATGTCACGCAAATAAGCATTGGCCAGCGCGTCAGCGGTGAGGGACATCTTGTCGATCTCGGTTGCACCGCAGCCAGGGCAGGAAATTTTCATCTTGATCCTCATAGCTTGTCAGTAGGAGTAAACCACCCCGGTGCCTTTGCGGAGTATCTGGCGCTGCCTGCATTCAATGTTATTGCTCTCCCCGATGAGATTGACGATGAACTGGGGGCTATTCTCGACCCGCTTGGTAATGCGGTTCATGTCGCTCTGTCATTTGATTTGGTGGGCAACGATGTATTGATCATGGGTGCGGGGCCTATTGGGATAATGGCGGCCGCGGTTGCGCGATTTGTCGGCGCGCATCGTATATTCATCGCCGATATCAATGCCGAGCGCCTAGCGCTTGCGAACCGGATAGTCGACGCGATTACCCTGGATCCGGACAACACGTCGTTAACAGAAGTTGCTCAGCGTTACGGTTTGTCTGATGGATTCCCTATCGGTTTTGAAATGAGTGGTAGTAATGAAGCGCTGGAATCCTTAATCGGTGCCATGACTTCCGGTGGCCAGATAGCCTGTCTGGGATTGCCTACGCGTAAAGTGACATTGGATTGGAATACAGTAGTTTGCAAGAGCCTGCGTATCAAAGGGGTTTATGGGCGAGAAATGTTCGAGACCTGGCGCAAGACCCTCAACATGCTACAAAGCGGTTTGAACGTTAGGGATATCATCACTCACCGCTTGCCTGTCGATGACTTCCACGCAGGTTTCCAGGCGATGCAAGCAGGGACAGCCGGCAAGGTTATTTTGAATTGGTCTACTTAAGGACAGAGTCGTTACGGCTCTGTTTGTCAGAAAAATTATTTGCCAGTCCGATAAGCCAACGGAGGTTGCGATGACCATTACCCTTGATATTATCAATACCGTTAAAGACCTGGATCCGGCTGAGTATCGCGCGTTTTTTCTTCAAAGCAAGGCGCCCATGTTTTACGATCTGCGATTTCTTATCGCGGCTGAGCAGTCACCCTTGTTAAATGTCAGTAAAATCTTCTATGTGCTGGCGCGGGAGGAAAGGCGGCTGGTTGCGCTGGTCCCGATTTATCTGCAAGACTTTAAGTCTGTTGATCCGTTAGGGTTATTGGTTTCCTCCGCTAAGCTCTCGATAATACCTGAAGAGCGCGGACTGTTCAGTCATATCATGCATTGTACGGACACCACAATCCCGATGCTGGGCGATGCCCCTAGTCTGTATGCCCTAATATTCGATGCTCTTACGAGTATCGCACTGGCTGAGAAGGCGCGCTATTTCTGTTTTCTCAATGTGCAGGATGGCGTGCTTCTGCGTGAAGCTCAACGTTATGGGCTGAATATAAATTACATGGTGGATAAATATACACTCGAACTGGATGCTTTTGCGGATTTTGACAGTTTTGTGCAGGCTTTGCCAAAGGACGGGCGTCATGAAATGGTACGCCAGCTTCGTATCTTTAAACGCGGCGGTGCGCGAGTTCGAATACTGGCTCCTCCCTTTGATAATGAAATTGAGAAACTGGCCCGGTTGTGTTATTTGACAACCAAACGGCTGGGGACGCCGCATTATTGGCCAGAAGCACAATTGGCTGTTTTTTGCCGTCTTTGCGGCGATCTGGTTCGCCTTAGCGTCGTAGAACAGAACGGGCAAATTGTCAGCGGCATTATCTGCTTCGAGGAAGACGGAACTCTCCATGCCTGGTCGGCCGGCATGGATTACGAGCATTCCGAATTCAGCCCTTATACCCTGGCCTTCGCTGCCCTGTACCGCTATGCATTCGAAAGCGGAATTAATCTTATCGAGGGCGGCCGCTTGAATGCCCGCATCAAGACTCGCTTGGGATTGAAACCGAAACGGCTGTATTCCATCGTCAGCCAGGACTTGGGGATACCCGCCGCTACGCAGACTTCTGTGTCTCGACTGAAGCTGGCATCGCAACTGGATGGCGAGGTTCGTCTTGCTTCGCATCCCGCCTTTGATGAGTGGTACCTCACCAGTACCTGGAACGGTCGAGGCCCAACGCGTAGACCTGCCGGAATAGTACGCGCCGCGACTGAGGCCGATGTGATTCGCGCGATTGCATTTGCCAAGGAGCGAGGCATGGAAGTGAGCGTGCGTGGAAATGGGCATAACTACGCCGGTTGTTTTCTTCGCTTTGATTCGCTGATGTTGGATGTTTCCGGCTTGAAGGGACTTGATATCGATAGCCGGCGCAAGCGCGCCATCGTTGAACCTGGGGTCAGTAGCGGCCAATTGAGTCATGCACTGGCGGCTAAAGGTTTGGCTTTTCCCACAGGGCATGTAAAAGAAGTGGGTATCAGCGGATTCCTGTTGGGTGGAGGGCTTGGGATCAACTGCAGCCAATGGGGAGGAATGAGCGTGTTCAACGTACAAGCCCTGGACATTGTCACCGCGGACGGTCGTCTACGACATGTTTCCGAAACCCAGGAGCCAGACTTGTTCTGGGCCGCTCGTGGCGCCGGGCCCTGTTCGTTTTTTGTCGTGACCCGCTTTTACCTCAGTTGCTACTCGTTGCCTCGGGCAATAACCAACAGCTTATACACGCTACCTTTCACGCATTTGCACGATTTATTGGCGGGGCTTGACGTCGCATCTCCCCCTGCAAATCTTCAGGTGACGCTGTCTGTCAGCCCCACGACGACGGGTGGCATACCGGCAGTGCAGTTAAATATCTTGGCGTTCGCCGCTAGCCCGCAAGAAGCGCAGGCGCTACGCGAATCTTTTGAAGCCAGCCTGGAACTGCCGCTCACAGCCTTGACCATCGACCAGCCCTCAAACTTCGAGGCCATTTACGAGCAGTTCAACGGCATGGTGTTATCAAAAAGGTTTTGTGCCGACAATATCCTTACAGATAACACGCAGGAATTGGTTTCCATCCTATCCCGGTATTTATCAGGCGCGCCTTCTCGGAGTACCCTTACAGCGATTCTCTGGCGGGGTGTGACCACCTATCCGCAAGCCGCATTTTCGGCACAGGGCAAGTTTTTTGTATCCACATACGCCCAATGGAACGATGCAAAAGATGACAATATCAATCGATATTGGTTAAAACAGATGTATGACGAGCTTCAGGAGATTGCCCGTAGCAGTTATATCAACGAGTACGATCTTGAGACAAGGGCGGCCGAGACCAGCAGGTGCTTCGCCGCTGAAAATTGGGAACGATTGCAAAGGCTCAGGCTTGAATACGACCCTGACGGCGTATTTGTTGACGTGCAACAATTGGGGGAGCATGGCGATCTGCCAGGAGCGAAAAAATAAATGAAATGTCGTCGCCTTGGTTCGCCGCGATGGCGTGGCTGATAAAAAGGGGTTTGCAACGCCCTATCGGCGTGTACATCAGCGCCGGCCGGTCGCCACCGCTGTCCGAGCCCATGAACAAATACGCGGGAGGCGCCCAGGCCTCCCCCGGCCGTATTTATTTCAGCGCAATGCGCGCGACACTATCATTCATGCGTTATTGGGGATGCCGATCCGAGTATTTTTCTGACAGCTGCCTTTCTGAATAAATGTGACTTATATCACCTTTTTTCGATCCTGATCCGGTCCCTGAAAATGTGACCCCTCTCCATCACATCATTCGCCGTTTTTCATATTATAGTCGTGAAGTTGTACATAATTGTCTATAGACAACTCAGGATGTTCAGGTGCGCGCCATGAAAGCTTTAAGTAAAAATTCCCAGATCCCACTTTACCAGCAGGTGGCGGAGTGGATAAGAGAAAGTATCTACACCGGAGAGTTGGTCGAGGACGACCGTATTCCCTCTGAATTCCAGATTATGGACATGCTGGAAGTCAGCCGGGGCACCGTAAAGAAGGCGGTCGCCCAGTTGGTGAAAGCCGGGACGCTGGTTCAGGTCCAGGGAAAAGGCACTTTTGTCAAAAAGGAGAACATCGCCTACCCGCTGGGTGAAGGATTATTGTCGTTTGCCGAATCGCTGGAAAGTCAAAAAATCAGCTTCAGCACCTGTGTGGTAACTTCACGAATTGAATCAGCAAATCGTTTTGTTGCTGAGAAGCTGCAAATAAAACCGGGGCAGGACATTTTATACCTTGAACGTCTGCGTTCTATTGGCGATGAAAAGGCCATGCTGATTGAGAACCGTATTAATATTGAGCTTTGTCCGGGCATTACCGAAGTGGATTTTAACAAGGAAAATTTGTTTCCAACGATCGAGCGCCTTTCTCAGCAAAAAATCCGCTACTCAGAAAGCCGTTACGCCGCCCGGTTGATTGGTAATGAGCGTGGTCATTTCCTGGATATCAGCGAAGAAGCGCCGGTATTACACCTGGAACAGCTGGTTTTTTTCTCCCGGACTTTGCCCGTAGAGTTCGGCAATGTCTGGCTGAAAGGTAATAAATACTACCTGGGCACCATCCTGCAGCGCCGGGAGGTGAGTTGAGGCGGTTTTGATAATTATCCAATCGTCATCAATCCAAGCCATTGTCGAGTAACGTGATTAATGAGGAATTTATGCAGGGCATTGAATTCAAATCCGAGTACGTTCAACGCATCCCTGCGGGAATGAGTGTTGATGCGCTCATCCGCCGACTGGCGCAACCGCTGATTGCCGATGGACAGGTGGTCGGGGATTTTGCCGACCATGTCCTGGCGCGTGAAAAGAAATTCCCTACCGGCCTGCCTACAAATCCGGTTGGCGTAGCAATACCGCATACCGATCATCGTTATGTGCGCCGCAACGCCTTCGCCATTGGTATCCTGCCGGAGCCGGTGGCGTTCGCGGATATGGGCGGTGAGCCAGACCCGGTGCCGGTGCGCGTGGTTTTCTTACTGGCGCTGAGTGAAAGCAACAAGCAACTCAATGTGCTGGGCTGGATAATGGATCTGATTCAGGATGACGGGTTTATGCAGAAATTATTCGCCATGAGTAATGAACAAATTCACCAGGCTATTTTAGATAAACTCAATGAACGAGGTGAAATATGAGCCAGACTATTTTATTTGTATGCGCCACCGGCATCGCGACCTCCACCGCGGTGGCCGAAAAGGTAATGGAGTATTGTAAGGAACAAGGACTGGATGTCAATTATTCACAAACTAATGTCGCGTCCCTGCCAAGCAATACCGACGGAGCGACTTTAGTGGTATCCACCACCAAAGTGCCTTATGAACTGGATATTCCGGTAGTTAATGGCCTACCTATAATTACGGGCATAGGCGAGGATAAGGTGCTGGAGAAAATAGCATCGATCCTGAAAGACCAAAAATAATTAATTTAAACTATTCCGATTAATTTATAAAGGCGCTAACGCGAGGTCCCGTTACGTCTGCAACAGGGGTTTGCCATGAATGAAATAGCCCATACCCTATATACGGTCGTGCAATATATCCTGGGTTTTGGCCCGACGGTATTATTGCCGCTGGTATTATTTATTCTTGCTTTGTTCTTTAAAGTAAGACCGGCCAAAGCGCTGCGTTCATCCCTCACTGTCGGTATCGGCTTCGTGGGAATCTATGCCATTTTTGATATTTTGACCAGCAACGTGGGACCCGCGGCCCAGGCCATGGTGGAACGTACCGGTATCAACCTGCCGGTAGTGGATCTTGGCTGGCCGCCGCTGTCCGCCATTACCTGGGGATCGCCGATCGCGCCTTTCGTGATCCCGCTGACCATCCTGATTAACGTGGCGATGCTGGCGCTTAACAAGACGCGTACCGTCGATGTGGATATGTGGAATTACTGGCACTTCGCCTTGGCCGGTACCCTGGTTTATTACAGTACGGGCAGTTTCGTGTTTGGTCTGCTGGCCGCCGGCATCGCCGCGGTGGTGGTACTCAAACTGGCGGACTGGTCTGCGCCGATGGTGCAGAAGTATTTCGGTCTGGAGGGTATTTCATTACCGACGCTATCCGCGGTGGTGTTCTTCCCAATAGGGCTGTTGGTGGACAAAATCATCGAAAAAATCCCGGGGCTTAACCGTATTCATATCGATCCGGAAACTGTGCAGAAGAAGCTCGGCATTTTCGGTGAACCGATGATGGTGGGCACCATCCTTGGCGTGCTGCTGGGCGTTATCGCCGGTTATGATTTCAAACATATCCTGTTATTGGGTATCAGTATCGGCGGGGTAATGTTTATTCTGCCGCGTATGGTCCGCATCCTGATGGAAGGCCTGTTGCCGCTGTCAGAGGCCATCAAAAAATACCTCAACGCCAAATATCCGGGGCGCGATGATTTATACATCGGGCTGGATATCGCGGTGGCGGTAGGTAACCCGGCAATTATCTCAACGGCGCTGTTGCTGACGCCCATTTCGGTTTTCATCGCTTTTGTTCTGCCGGGAAATAAAGTGCTGCCGCTCGGGGATTTGGCGAATCTGGCGGTGATGGCGTCAATGATTGCGCTGGCCTGCCGCGGCAACATTTTCCGCACCCTGCTGGGGGCGATTCCGGTCATTGCCGCGGACCTGTGGATTGCCACCAAAATCGCGCCGTTTATCACCACTATGGCGAAAGACGTCAACTTTAAATTTGCTGATGGCTCTAGCGGGCAGGTTTCCAGTTTCCTGGATGGCGGCAACCCATTCCGCTTCTGGCTGCTTGAAATCTTTAACGGCAACATTATCGCTATCGGTTTGGTGCCGGTAATCGGCCTGGTGCTATATGGGGTGTTCCGAATGACGCGGAGAAACGTATATGCCTGATTCCAGCGCGGCTATCGTCATTGATATCGGTACCACCAATTGTAAAGTCACCTGTTTTTCCTGCCAGGATGCCACGCGGCTGGGGGCCAGAAAATTTGTTACTCCCAAACTGATATCGACGCAGGGCGCGGTTGATTTTGACGTCGACCAGCTGTGGCTGGAGATTAAGGCGGCAATGTCCGGCCTGGCGGCGGAATCATCGCTGCCGGTGGGACGCATCAGTATTGCCAGCTTTGGCGAATCCGGTGTGTTCATTGATGATAAGGGAGAAATCCTGACGCCGATGCTGGCTTGGTATGATCGCCGCGGCGAAGAATATCTGGCGGCGCTGAGCGAGGTGGAAAGCGCAAGGCTGTATGCCATCACCGGGTTACCTCCGCACAGTAACTACTCCGCTTTCAAAATGCGCTGGTTGCTGGATCGCTATCATTTACACGGACGGGAAGACATCTGCTGGCTGCATGCCCCCGAGTTACTGCTGTGGCGGCTAACCGGACAACGACGCACCGAGATCACGCTCGCCAGCCGCACACTTTGCCTCGATGTCAGCCACGGCGCCTGGTCGCGGGAAGCAGCCGATATTATGCAACTGCCGTTTGCCGCCTTTGCGCCGCTGCTGACGCCGGGGGAAGTTGCGGGCTGGGTCGCTCCCGAACTGGGCCGCGATCTGGGTTTCTGCGAACACGTCAGCGTCACGCTAGCCGGACACGACCACATGGTGGGCGCCCGGGCCCTGCAAATGAAGACGGGGGAAATATTGAACTCAACGGGGACGACAGAGGGCATTTTGCTGCTCAACTCCCGCCCCGCCTTGAGCGTACAGGCAAGCCGGGACAAACTGGCCAATGGCCGTTATTCGTTGCCGGATCTTTATACCCTGTTCGCCTCTTTGCCGGTCGGCGGTTTTGCCCTGGAATGGCTGAGCAACACCTTTCGTTTTACCTTCGGCGAAATCGAAGCTGCCCTGGAGCGCGGCTACCGGCATTATCTGGACGAGATGTGGACACTAGAGGATGTGCCGGTATTTATCCCCCATTTGCGCGGCTCGGGGTCCCCGCATAAGAACCGTCATACCCGGGGACTGCTGTATGGCCTGGGCGACAGTCTGTCCATCGATACGCTGGTCGCTGGTATTTCGCTGGGGCTGGCGATGGAATTCGCCAACTGCTTTGCCTGCTTTGGTGTCCCTGCGGGGCAAACGCTGAAGGTGATTGGACCGGCTACAGGCAATCCGCTCTGGTTGCAATTAAAAGCTGATATTTTGCAGCGCCCGGTGGACGCCATTGCATTTGATGAAGCCGTCTCGGTAGGGGCGCTGCTCACCGCCTGTCCGACGCTGGCGCCGCCGGAGGTGACCGTCGCCGCGCGCTATCTTCCCAATATGCGGCGATACCGGGCGCTGCAAGGTTATCAATTACGCTGGCAGGAGTTTTATCGCTTCAAGCTTCAACAGGAAGGTGTTATTGCTGAATAAGCCTAGGTGGCGCGAAGTACCTAAGCAAATAACTTGAATAAAATAATGCCTTGAATAGTGCATTATTTTATGAGCCAGGAGAGGAATTGGGTTAGTAAATTAAAATTTATCTCTATGTTAGCAACACTAAATGAGGAAAATACTATGCCATTAGTTAATGGAAAGATCCTGCTCGACCGAATTCGCGAAAAGAAAGTGCTGGCGGGTGCTTTTAATACCACGAACCTGGAAACCACAATTTCTATTCTGAATGCCATTGAACGATCGGGATTACCTAATTTTATTCAGATCGCGCCGACCAATGCCCAATTGTCAGGTTATGATTATATTTATGAAATTGTTAAGCGGCATGCCGATAAAATGGATGTCCCGGTAAGTTTGCATCTCGATCATGGTAAATCGCTGGATGATGTGAAACAGGCGGTGCGCGCTGGGTTCACCTCGGTGATGATTGATGGCGCGGCGTTTTCATTTGATGAAAATATTGCGTTTACGCGTGAAGCGGTTGATTTCTGCAAATTATTCGGTGTGCCTGTTGAAGCGGAACTCGGCGCCATTCTGGGTAAAGAAGACGATCATGTCAGCGAAGCCGACTGTAAAACCGAACCGGAAAAAGTAAAGGCGTTCGTCGAGCAAACCGGCTGCGACCTGCTCGCGGTCTCGGTGGGCAATGTCCATGGTTTGGACGATATTCCCCGTATCGATATTCCGTTGCTCCAGCGTATTGCCGCGGTGTCACCGGTGCCGCTGGTTATTCATGGCGGTTCAGGTATTCATGAGGATATCCTGCGCAGCTTCGTCAATTACAATGTTGTCAAAGTGAATATCGCCAGCGACCTGCGAAAAGCGTTTATTACATCCGTGGGCAAAGCCTATGTTGATAATAACAATGAGGCTAACCTGGCCCGCGTAATGGCGCGCGCAAAATATGCGGTTGAAGAGGATGTCTACGCCAAAATCCTGATGATGAATAAAGGTCACCGCTATATTCGTAAAGCATCTTAAGGTTCACCGAAACCATCTGAGGATAGTATGATCAGGCAAAGCGTCAAAGTAATAAACAGTACGGGATTACATGCCCGCCCGGCGGCTTGTTTAGCCAAGATAGTAAAAAAATATCATTCATCACTTACCCTGATAAACAACGGGAAGGAAATCCCGATTAAAGGAATGATGAGTATATTAGGCGCCGGCGTGAAAGGAAATACCACGATTGATTTGCTGTGCGACGGTCAGGATGAGCATGAGTTTTTGGAGGAACTTAAAACGGAATTTGCCCGTGGCTTCGGTGAAAAAGATTAGTCATTTTAATCTTCAACTTGATGTGATTACCACCACTGCCGCATCTTCAACAAACTCGGGCGGGGTCATCCCGCCCAGGGCAGAATGGGGACGGTACCGATTATAGTGTACGCGCCAGGCTTCAATCTTGCACCGCGCATCGGCCAAGGACATGAACCATTTCTCATTCAGGCACCCCAGCCGGAGTCTGCCGTTGAACGACTCGACCGTCGCATTATCACCGCGCTGATGTTCGCCTGCCCAGAATGGGCGGGCGGGCAGTAAAGTTTCTTAATCATGAAGCGCCAGAATTTCCGCGACTCCCATGGCATGGTCAAGACTGCTCAACCAGCCATGGCGGTTATAAAAATCATCGTCGGTCAGTTAGCTGTTCCATGGCGGCGCATCACTTTGCTGGATTTGATATTACATAGCTTCATTTCCTGTCATCCCCTATATCTCTCTACCCACGCGTGCATTCTATTATCGCTGCATGGGGTTGCTGCTGATAAGGTTGCAAAAAAGCCGTATCCTCGGCGGAGGTATTTTCCGCCCATATTAGCGGACGCCATAGTATATTGTTAAATCCAGCCGCGGCCAAGGTACTTTCAAGAGTATGAGCTGACCAATAGTAAGTTTGCAGGTCGATATCATAAGGCGGTTTATGAAGGTGCAACCCAACTTTGCTTCCATCAGCCCTGGCTTCTGTTTCAGTCAAACTGAAGCCGAATGGGAGGTAATACAACGGATCCGTATTGAAATCAGGGTGAAGTGGCAGAGTTATTAGTTTTCCGCCGGGCTTAAGCAGGGATGCAAAAGACATGAACAAAGTTGATAAATCTTCCAGGCTGTTGATATAAGGTATGACATAGATCGATAGTACAATATCAAAAGTGTTATTTAATGATTCATCAAGATGGGAAAGAAATGTGATACCCTTGCCATCCTTTTTTTCTTGATAAATGGCATGATCAAGCATACCTTTCGATATATCATAGCCAAACACCTCTTTAGCGCCATTATCTATCAGCCACCGCGCATAAAACCCCGGACCGCAGCCGAAATCCATAATTCGCTTGCCGCTTAATTTTCCTAAATGAAACTTTATGGTGGGTGTTTCCAATTGTGTCCGATAGGGTTGAAGAGAAAAAGAATCATAAAGTTCAGCATATTCATCAAAAGTTGCGGGGTCAAAAGTGGTCGCGGACTCTTGGCCTATATTGTTGTCTTGAGAATTGGAATCACTCATTTGTCCTCCGTAAAGCCCTAGAAGGGTGTTACATTTTTTTAAACAGTAGTCATCTCTAATTGACAAGATAATATGATTTAAAAGAATTCATTTTTCTGGTTCACCCGAAGAGCGACATGTTATAAACTTAATACCAGTGGAGACAATGATAATGTTCATGAATAACATAAATTTTTTTAATAAACATTTTGATCAAGGTATCAAGCCGGCCTGATTTACATCTTTATATATAGAAGACAGATAACGCATAGATAACATTCATATTAACTGAGAAGGGAAGCAAATCAATTGCCATTTTTGATGGGCCTGTGTCAAAAAAAGCAATCTCCATGACACCTGTGCTATCAAAGGTGAGTGAAGCCGCTTCATGTCCCGTTGATAACTGGCGGGTTGTCAGGCTGTGCGTCCAATTCAGGCACCGGGTCGACCCCATCTCCCGCCACGACCCCGGGGCTGTGACATTTGCCAGGATTATAGTTAAAGTTGAATCGGCCCCGGTCGCGCTAGCGATAGCGATAGCACGGGGCCATTTTGCGCCGTCGGTTTACCAGCACCCGGTGGTGGGTGTTAAATATGTTCCGCAACCGGTGACGATCAGCGCCGGGATACCATCATTGACCCGCCCATGAGACTATGTTGGTCAAACGTGCGGTACTTGGCCGGCCGTCGCACCGTGCTGTGGCAACGCCACCCGAACACCCAGGGCAATCACGAGCGCAGCGAGCAGCATCACAGCGCCTGCGGCGATAAAGACGCCGGTGACGCCGCTAAAACCGAACACTATGCCGCCCACTGCGGCGCCGGCGGCTATTGACGATTGCACCGCCGCGACGACCATGCCGCCCGCGGTCTCCGCTTGATCGGGGACGGCACGCGCCACCCAGTTAGACCATGCCACCGGCACGCCGCCGAAGGCCAGCCCCCACAAAGCCACCAACAGCATCAGGCCTGTTTCGTGGACGGGGAGCCAGATCATGCCGAACGCCGCCACGCCCACCAGCGCAGGCATCAATACCAACGTAGCGCGCAGGCTACGTTCCATCAGCCAGCCGGCCAGCAGCGTGCCGACGAAGTTGGCGATACCAAACCCCAGAAGCATCAGAGACAAACCGTCAGCATCAATAGGGGCCACGCTTTCCAGCGCGGGGCGGATATAGGTGAACAAGGCATACTGGCCCGTATGAGCCAGCACGCAGCCCATCATTCCGATCCCAATGCCTGGGCGGCGGAGCAATTCCAGAACCGATGCGGTGCGCGCCATCTTGCGCGCAGTCATGCGGGGCAGCGTGAACCATTGGAAGACAAGTGTTAACCCGCCAACACCCGCCGCCGCCACAAATGCACTGCGCCAGCCATAGAGTCCCCCCAGGTAGCTTCCCAACGGCACAGAAACCACCGTCCCGATCGCAATGCCGCTGAAGATGATGGATAGCGCCCGCGGCACTGATTTCGCAGGCACCAGCCGCATAGCCACGGCTGCCGCCATGCTCCAAAAACCGCCCAACGCGATGCCCAGCAAAATACGCATCACCAGTAACACTGTCAGGCTGGAGGACAACGCCACAAGCAAGTTGGAGGCGATCATCAGCACGGTAAAAGCCAACAAGACGACGCGCCGGTCAAACCTACGCGTCAGACCGGGCACCAGCAGCCCGGCAAACAGGGCGATGACGGCGGTTACCGTCACCGCTTGGCCGGCAAGCGCCTCCGACACGCCGAGATCGGCTGCCATTGGCGTCAACAGGCTGGCGGGTAGATACTCCGCCGTCAGCAACCCGAACACACCCATCGCCAATGAAAACACGGCCATCCACGCGGGTGCCGCAGGCGCTACGCCGGCCGCACTGCCTGTGTTGGCGGTGGGTCGGCCATCAAAAACGTCATTACTCATCTCGAACATCCCTGGCTATTGGTTGTAGCCGCAAGTCTAGCGGCGCAACACAGGATGATCTATGATGCTAAGTCTTGATGTTTTGCTCGAAACGCCGAAAATGACTGAACAAGAACAATTTGCCCTATCGTCAGATCTCATCAGCGAACTGCTGACCGGCATGCGCCTGCAGGGTGTTCAGTACCGTCGCATCCAGACCGGCCCCACCTTTGGCCTGGGTTTCGATGCCAGGCCGGGACATGCTTACTTCCATTTCCTGGCCGTCGGCAATGCCGTACTGCGCACCGATGATGGTACATTGCATGCATTGTCTGCGGGTAGCGCCGTGTTCATGCCTCAAGGCGAGGCTCATCAACTGCTGTCCGCGGCCGAAGTTTCATTTCAGGACATCGGCATGTTCGACGCGGCGCCCCTCGGCGAGGCCGTGAGCGGGGTGAACACATGCCCCAGTACGCATGCTACGCCCAGTGCGGTTCTCTTTTACGGCTGCATGGAGTTCGATCTCGGCGCCATGCAGGGACTCGGCAAAATGATGCCAAGCGTCATGGTGGCTGACACACAAGAGCAGCGCTATCCTGGTTTGCTGGCGATTCTTGACGCAATGAAACGTGAAATCTGCGCAGGCCGCATCGGCTTCGGCGGCATTCTGGCCCGGCTCGCTGAGGTGGCGGGAGCCATGATCGTGCGTGGCTGGATCGAATGCGGTTGTGAGAACGCCTCTGGTCTTGTCGCGGCATTGCGTGATCCGCGCCTGGCCCGCGCCATATTGGCGCTGCATCGCCAGCCTGGCCGCGCATGGACAGTTGCAGAATTGGCCGCGGAGTCTCATGTCTCCCGTTCTGTCTTCGCCCAACGCTTTCATGCCACCATCGGGGTGCCGCCCCTGCGCTATGCCACGGAGCTGCGGATGCGTCTTGCCAGTCAATGGCTGCTTCACGAGAGATTATCCATCGACGCCGTCGCCCAGCGTCTCGGCTACACCTCTCAAGCTGCATTCAGTCGCGCTTTCAAGCGCGTCATCGGCCAGCCGCCGGGCGCCAGTCGGCATCGGCTTACATAAGCTAGCGCTTTGGCCGCACTGGACTGCCGTTATTTGCGCCGCGCGCACGCGAGGATAAGGCGGACTTTGATCGCGGGTGGAGACCAGACATCAGGTATCATACTCATCACATAAGCGTGATTTCCGTCGCAAATTCAATATAAGAAGAAAATTTTTTGACTTTTATATATAAAAATCATTATGCATCTTTACGCGATTAACTCTCTGAATCAAATACTCTTTATTCGCACAACGCCTCTCAGACAATCACCGGATTTTTATATATAAAAGTCCGAGATGCGCCCTCGCACTGAAATGCCTTTTTTATCGCAAAACCGAAAAAAAGAGTGATGCCGCCCCCACGTTGACTTGATCGGCAAGCCTCCTAGAATCCGTCATTATGTCAACACATTGAAGCCAAGATAACAGGTCGGCACGTGATAAAGACCAGTCATGATAGGCGGATAACCACGGGCGCCATTGCGCGAAACAGAGTGCATAAACGATGACGAACAAGAGACGAAGCCAGGAATGGTTTGGACGAACGGATAAATCCGGTTTTATCGCCCGCAGCTGGTTGAAAAACCAAGGCTTGCCAAACGATGTGTTTGACGGCCGGCCGGTTATCGGCATTTGTAATACGTGGTCGGAGCTCACGCCATGTAATGCGCATTTGCGCGACCTGGCCGACCAGGTAAAACAGGGCGTGCTGGAAGCCGGCGGCATCGCGTTCGAATTCCCGGTGATGTCCCTGGGCGAAGCGCTCATGAAGCCCACCACCATGTTATTTCGCAATCTTGCCAGCATGGACGTGGAAGAAACGATCCGCGCCAATCCCATAGACGGGGTGGTGCTGCTGGTCAATTGCGATAAAACCACGCCCGCCTGCCTGATGGGCGCCGCCAGCGTCGATCTGCCCACCATCGTGGTCAGCGGCGGCCCGATGCTTAACGGCAAACACCATGGCAAAGATCTGGGTTCCGGCACCGATCTGTGGAAATTCAGCGAAGATTTGCGCGCGCAAAAAATCACCCAGGAAGAGTTTAATCAGGCGGAAAACAGCATGTCCCGCAGCCCCGGCGCCTGCAACACCATGGGCACCGCCTCCACCCTCGCCTGCATGGTGGAGGCCCTGGGCCTGACGCTGCCGGGGGGCGCCGCCATTCCGGCGGTGGATGCCAACCGCCGGCGCCTGTCGCGCCTCGCCGGCCGGCGCATGGTGGCCATGGTCAAGCAAGACCAGCGGCTATCGCAGATCCTGACGCGGCAAGCATTTGAAAACGCCATCGTGGTCAACGCGGCGATCGGCGGCTCGACCAATTTTATCCTGCACCTGCTGGCCATTGCCGGACGGCTGGGGGTGGAATTGACGCTGGATGACTTTGATCGCCTCAGCCAACACGTGCCGCTGCTGGCTAACCTGAAACCCTCGGGCGACTACCTGATGGAAGATTTTTATTACGCCGGCGGGGTACCGGCGGTCATCGGCCAGTTGGCGCACCGGCTGCACGGCGAGGTGATACAGGCCAACGGCCTGTGCCTGGCGGATAACTACCGTGGCGGCCGCAGTTATAACAATGCGGTGATCGCCGATGCCGCCGCCCCGGTGCAAGAAGACGCCGGCACCGTGGTGTTGCGCGGCAATCTCGCCCCCGACGGCGCAATAATCAAGCCCTCCGCCGCTTCACCTGATCTGTTGTGCCATACCGGACGGGCGTTCGTATTCGAGAATATCGAACACTATAACGCGGTGATTAACGATTTGACCCTGCCGGTGGAAAAAGACGACATCCTGGTGATGAAAGGCGCCGGCCCGCGCGGCTATCCGGGAATGCCCGAGGTAGGCAATTTCGGCTTGCCGAAAAAACTTTTGCTCGAAGGTGTGCGGGATATGGTGCGCATCTCCGACGGACGCATGTCCGGCACCGCTTTCGGCACTATTGTCCTGCACGTCAGCCCGGAATCGGAGATTGGCGGCACGCTGGCCCTGGTGCAGACCGGCGATTTTATCGAGCTGAACGCCCGGGAAAAAATCCTGCATTTGCGCGTGTCCGAGGATGAGCTGGCCCGGCGCCGGCAGCGCTGGACGCCGACGCTGCCCGCCATCACGCGCGGCTATGCCAGTTTATATATCGCGACCGTGCAGCAGGCTCATCTCGGCGCCGATCTGGACTTCCTGGTAGGTCACTCCGGCGATCATATCGACCGGGAACCGCACCCCGAGTAGCGCCTGCGTATTACCCTCAGCCCAGGCCGCCATGACGGCGACCATTCCAACCCTTGCACTTGATGATGAATCGACTGGAGAGAACGATGAAAAACCATTGGCCTGATGATGCCGCCCTGTTTGCCCTGGCGCGTGAAAAATTATTCGTGGCGTTGGTGGGCGATATCCTGGATACCATGGGTTTGCAGCACCAGTATTTACATCCGCACTTGAAACCCGTCGATCCCGCCGCGGTGATCCTCGGTCGCGCCATGCCGGTACTGGAAGCGGATTTTTTCGATACGCAATATGAGGGTCATAATCCTCTGAGCGCCCAGCCATTCGGCCTGATGTTCCAGGCCCTGGACGACCTGCAAAAGGACGAGGTTTACATTTGCGCCGGCGGTTCCCATCGCTATGCCCAATTTGGCGGATTAATGGCGACCCGCGCCCTTTATTGCGGCGCCGCGGGCGCGGTCGTTCACGGTTTTCACCGCGATACCAACGAAATTCTGAAATTACGGTTTCCGGTAGCGTCTTTCGGCAGTTATGCGCAGGATCAAGGGCCGCGCGGCAAAGTGGTGGACTGGCGGGTACCGATAGAATTGGACGGCATCAAAGTGATGCCCGGCGACGTCATTTACGGGGACCGCGACGGCGTACTGGTGGTGCCTGCCGCCGCAGTGGACGATGCGTTCCACGGCGCATTCGAGAAAGCCAAAGGCGAAAATAACGTATTGGAGGCGTTACGGCAAGGTATGCGCACCACCGATGCCTTTGAGAAATTCGGCATTATGTAGCCGCCGCTTATTGCGGTAAGCCTATCCTTCTGCGAGACAATAAGCGGTTCACTGGGTGCCCTCACCTTTTATTGCCTGGAGTCTGAAAAATGGAAAGTCATATCCACCTCGAAGAAAAGGCGCTGATGAAAAAAATAAGCGTCAAAATTATCCCTCTAATGTTATTAATGTATATTATTGCTTATATCGACCGGCAGAATATCGGTTTTGCCAAATTACATATGGTTGATAGCCTGGGCTTAAGCGAAACCGCCTTTGGCCTGGGCGCATCGCTATTTTTTATCGGTTATTTATTTTTTGAAATTCCAAGCAATATCTTTTTGCATAAAATAGGTCCGCGTATTTGGTTTGCCCGCATCATGATCACGTGGGGTATCATTACCATTCTGCTGGCTTTTACCACCAGCGCCACCATGTTTTATATCTTACGGTTTTTAATCGGCGCGGCCGAGGCAGGACTGTATCCCGGTTTGCTTTATTATATGACCCGCTGGTTCCCGCTTGAATATCGGCCAAAAGTCGTCAGCTATCTCATTATGGCCAGCCTGTTTGCCAATCTGGTCGGCGCCCCGCTCAACGGGATGTTGCTCAGCATGCACGGCGTACTGGGGCTTGACGGCTGGCAGTGGATTTTTATCGGCACCGGCGTGCCGGCGGTGCTGTTAATTATTCCGGTCGTGATGTTTTTAGCCGAAACCCCTGAAAAAGCCAACTTCCTGGACGAAACGGAAAAGCGCTGGCTGGTCAACCGTCTCGACCTTGAGCGCGAGGCCCATCAGGATCATCGCATAACCGGCGTATTGCAGACGTTGATCGACCGCCGCGTCCTTCTGCTGGCGTTGGTGCTTGGGTTTATTTCCTTTGGCGCCTACGGCTTGAGCTACTGGATGCCCACTATCGTCAAAGGGTTCGGCGTATCCGACTTGCATAATGGCTTTATTAATATGCTGCCCTGGCTGATGTCGATTCTGCTGCTGTGGTGGCTAACCGCGAAACCGGGTCGCACCGCCAGCCCGGTGCTCAACATTGCGCTGCCGATGTTCGTCGCGGCGGTGTTCCTGGTGGCCAGCGCCTGGTTTATCAACACGCCCGTACTGAGTTTTTTCTCGATTACCCTGGTGATAATGGCGATATTTTCCATCCAGCCGTGCTTTTGGAACCTGACGCGTTTTCTGAGCGGCAGCGCCGCGGCAGCCGGGCTGGCCGCCATCAATTCCCTGGCCAACCTGGGCGGATTTTTTGCGCAGAATACGGTTCCGGCGATCCGTGATATGACCGGCAGCAGCAGCGCCCCTATGTATTACCTCGGCGTTTGCATGGCCGTCGGCGGCGTGGTCACCTTGCTGGTTATCCGCTATTTGCGCCGCAGCGAAACGCCGCAAAAATCCACCGAACGGGCGGATATCATCCCGCGCTAGGCGCGGCGCCCTACTGCTGCGATTCTTGCCCGCGCGGATAGCAGCAGTTATTTTTGACAGCGCCAGCGGGGTTACCTAAGGTAGGATTTATCCTTTTGCGCCTGATAACCGAAAGCCACCATGAATACGCCCAGCCAGGAATACAAAGCGCCGGCCCTCACTCGCGGACTTAAAATTATCGAATACTTCGCCAAAACCGGGGCGCCGAAAAGTATGGGGCAATTGGCGGCTGAACTAGGGCTGTCATTCAATCACATTTATCGCATCGTGCAGTGCCTGTCGGCAGAAGGCTATTTGTATCAAGATGCCGCCCGGCTTTACCATCTGACCGATAAGGTGCAAGTCAAATACGCCGTCAGTCCAATCCAGCAATTCGCCCTTTCCGAGCAGTGCCAGCGCCTGATGCGCGATTTCTCCTGGCAAACCAATCAGCCCTGCCACTTAGCCTCGTTGAAGGAAGATGATTTTGTGGTGCTGGCGCATGCTTATCCTGAATTCTCCCCCGCCATTGGCGCCCGCGCAGGGGCTACCCTGAATGCGGTCAAATCCAGCTCGGCGTTGTTGTTCCTGGCAATGGCCTCCGACCAGGCCGCCCTGCGCCTTATTCGTCATGCCCCGCTGGGACCGGAACTGCGGGCCAACCTGCATCAACAATTAGCGCAAATCGGCGAGCAAGGATTTTCCGAGATCAAACACGACCGGATAATCGGCCTGACATCGGTTTCGTTTCCTGTTTTGGGCCATGACGACCGGGCCGAGGCGGTGATAACCTGCCCCTATTTTGATCATGTGCCCGGTGATTATGATGAACTCAAAAAAAGCTTGCGCGAACTGGCCTCGGCATTAACCCAAATGTATCGCCGATAGACATCCCGGTCCTACTTTTAAGCGGCTTTTTAAGGGCCATATCCAGGACCCATTCCGGCGCGATAGAGAATTGCCCCACATGCCTGAATCCGACAATGTTATCCAGCAAGCCAAACCCCGCTGAACGCTGAAGGGAAGGTGCGGTCCCTATAACATCACTTTTGCCGCCATTTCCCTGCTGTAATTGCGGCTGGCATCGACCAGCACGCGGGTGTAATCCTGCTGAATATCGCCGCGCAGCAGCGCGTCGGTTTCCAGCGTTTCGAGGATTTTGCCGTATTGCATGACGGCAACACGCTGGCAGAGGTGGGCGATGACGCCCAGATCATGCGTCACCATCAAATAGGTCAGCCCTTCCTCTTTCTGCAGGTCGAACAACAAATTGAGGATTTCCGCCTGCACCGACACATCCAGCGCCGAAGTCGGTTCGTCAAGCAGCAGTACGCGCGGCTTGAGGATCAGCGCGCGGGCGATAGCGACACGCTGCCGCTGGCCACCGGAAAGCTGATGCGGATACCGCCGGCGGAACGCGCGGTTCAGACCGACTTTGTCCAGGATAATGTTAATCCGCCGATCACGCTGATCGATACGGTGGATTTGCAACGGCTCCTCAAGAATATCGCCGATCGTGTGACGGGGATGCAGCGAGCCATAGGGATCCTGAAACACCATTTGCACCAGACGGCAGCGGTCGCGGCCAATGCGGTGCTGGAGCGGCTGACCGTCGATTTCCAGCTCACCGCGCCAATGGGTAAACAGCCCGGCGAGACATTTCAGCACCGTGGTTTTCCCGGAGCCCGACTCCCCCACCAGCCCGAAGATTTCTCCTTCACGGACATCGATATTCACCTCCGTCAGTACCTGGGTGGTTTTCGCGCCTTCGCCGAACGCAAGATTCAGATTGCGCACGTCGATCATGGTTTTCGTTTGCATTTCGGCTCCTTAATCGGTAAGCCAACTGGCCTGACGGTGCATCACCGGCAGCGGATAACGACGGTTATCCATGTCCGGCAGCGCGCTAAGCAAACCGCGCGTATAGGGATGCCGCGCATTATCCAGATCGGTGGCGGCAATCGACTCCACAATGCGTCCGGCATACATCACCAGCACGCGGTCGCAGAAGCTGCGCACCAGATTGATGTCATGGCTGATAAAAATCAGTCCCAGTCCACGGGTTTTCACCAGATCGTCGAGCAGCGCCAGCACCTGTAAACGCACCGAGACGTCCAGCGCGGAGGTCGGCTCATCGGCAATCACCATTTCCGGGTCAGTGATAAGCATCATGGCGATCATGATGCGCTGCCCCTGCCCGCCTGAAATCTCATGCGGATACAGATGATAAACACGTTGCGGATCGCGGATGCGCACCACATCGAGCATATTGAGCACTTTGCTTTTCGCCTCCCGATAGGAACAGGGGTGATGCGAACGCCACGCTTCGGCAATCTGATCGCCGACACACAGTACCGGATTGAGCGAGTATTTCGGGTCCTGCATAATCATCGATATGCGTTTCCCGCGCACCCGCCGCATCTGCCGCGGGCTGGCGTTAAGCAAATCGATATCACCGAACTGCATTTTTTCAGCGGTAATGCGTGCTTTTGCCGGATGAAGCTGCAACAGCGCCCGTCCGACGGTGGATTTGCCCGAACCGGATTCACCGACAATCGCCAGTTTTTCCCGCCCGAGTTGGAAGGAAACGCCGCGCACCGCCTGCGTTTCCTGACGTCCATTGACAAAGCTGACGTGCAGATCGCGCACATCGAGTAACGCCGGGGCGTCATTCACTACGGGGATCGAGGATGTCACGCAGGCCATCTCCTAAAAAGTTGAACGCCAGGCTGTTAACCATGATCGCCAGACCGGGAAAGGTCGCAACCCACCAACACTCCATCATGTACGTCCGGCCACTGGAAATCATTGCGCCCCACTCGGGATCGGGCGGCTGCGCGCCCAGGCCGAGGAACCCCAGGCCCGCGGCGGTGAGAATAATTCCCGCCATATTCATGGTGATACGGATAATGACCGACGGCAGACACAGCGGCACAATGTGGCGCCACAACACCCGCGCCGGGGATGCGCCCAGCAAACGCACCGCCGAGATAAAATCGGCCTGGCGCAGCGAGAGCGTTTCAGCGCGGGCCAGGCGCGCAATCGGCGGCCAGGCGGTGAGCGTAATGGCGATCACCACATGTTCCAGCCCCGGGCCGAGCGCGGCGACAAACGCCAGCGCCAGCACCAGGCTCGGAAAGGAGATGAAAATATCCGTCACCCGCATCAGCACCATATCCGTTTTACCGCCGAAATAACCCGCGGTGACGCCGAGCAGCAACCCGAGCGGCCCGACGGTGACGGAGACCAGCAGCACGATATAGAGCGTGATGCGCGAGCCGTAAACCAGCCGGCTGAAGATATCGCGGCCAAACTCATCGGTGCCAAACCAATGCGCCGCCGACGGCGGGCTGAGCGCGTTATTCAGGTCCTGCACCAGCGGATGGAACGGCGCGATCCAGGGTGCGAAGAGCGCCACAACCATCAGCAGCAGAACAATGGCGCCGCCGATAGCCGTCAGCGGGTTGCTCGCCATCCGCCACAAAAAATTGCCGATGCGGCCCAACGCCCGCTTCACGCGCCGGCGTTTTTCATCACCGGCGCTGAGCGCCGCAGAATCAAGGGATATCGTCATACTTTTGTCCTCGGGTCAAAAACCTGGTATAGCAGGTCAGAGAGCAGATTCAGCATCACGAAAATCACACCGACCACCAGCACGCAGCCCATCACCGCGTTCATGTCGCCAAGCATCAGGCTGCTGGTGAGATACGAACCGAAGCCCGGCCAGGAGAAAACCGTTTCAATCAGCACCGCGCCTTCGAGCAGCGAGCCGTAAGCCAGCGCAACCACGGTCAGCAACTGGACCAGAATATTGCGGAACGCGTGATTCCACAGCACATGCCATTCGCTCAGGCCTTTCACCCGGGCGGTGATAATGAATTCCTGCGATAGCTGCGCCAGCATAAAGCTACGCGTCATGCGGCTGATATAGGCCAGCGAGTGAAAGCCGAGTAACGACGCAGGCAGGATCAGGTGATTCAGCGCGTCGCGAAATACCGTCCCGTTGCCGGCAATCAGCGCGTCGATCAGCATAAAACCGCTGTGGCGCGTGACCTGTCCGTCGAGGCTGAAATCCAGCCGGCCCGCGCCGCCTACCCAACCGAGCCAGGCGTAAAACACCAGCAGCCCCATCATCCCGACCCAGAATATCGGCGTGGAATAGCCGGCCAGGCTGATAATCCGCACGACGTAATCCGCAAGGCTGTTGCGTTTTGCCGCTGCCAGCACGCCCAGAGGAATGCCGACGCCGGCACCGAGAATGATCGCCAGCGTCGCCAGTTCCATGGTGGCCGGGAACACGCGCAAAATGTCCCGCGTCACCGGCTTGCCGGTCAGCAGCGCATTGCCCAAATCACCGTGCGCCAGGCCGGAAAGGTAAATGCCGAATTGTGTCCACAGCGGTTTATCAAAACCGAGCTGATGGTAAACCTGTTGATAAGTGCTGTGGTCGGCGTCGGGGCCGACAATCGCCAGCACCGGATCCACCGGCATTACGCGGCCAATAAAAAACGTCAGCAGCAGCAGGCCGAACAACGTCACCACGACCTGGAGCAGGCGTTTGCCGATCCGCCCCGCGGGGAAAGGCGCGCGCGCGGTTTGCTTTGTAACCGGCGCCGGAATGGGCATGGTCATAATCCCTTCCCTCCGGCTGGCTGCGCACCCGGCGACACAGGCTGCCGGCTCTCGTCTTTATAGACATCGCGCAAAAAGGTGGTGGCCGACGGATGCGGCAGATAGTTTTTGACGTCCCTGCGCACCACGATGGAATCGATCATTTGCGAAACCGGCACCAGCGCCGGGATCAGGGCGTCGTAGCGTTCCTGAATGGCAAAGTACTCCTGCTTTTGTTTTTCAGGATCACGTTCCAGCAGCGCCCGGTCGATGTCTGTATTGAGCTGTTTATCGTAAAAACCCGTGCGCCAGCCCTGGAAATTGGTGAGACGCGCCGCGTCGCTGTTATCCGGGTTATAGACCAGCGCGCGCAGGCTGGAATGCGGATGCGGTTCCACACCGCTGCCGCCGCGCCCGACCAGCATGGCGAACTTGCGTTCACGCATGGCGCCGTAGATCTGGTTGCCGGTGCCGGTGACTATTTTGGCGCGGATCCCCGCCTGCATCAGCGTGGACTGTACGGCAATCGCGATATTGAGAAACGGCTGATCGGCCAGCACCCGCAGCGTGGTATCAAAGCCGTCGGGATAACCGGCATCGGCCAGCAGCGCTTTGGCGCGCGGAATATCCAGTTTGTAGCCCGGATCCGGCAGGGTTGCCGGCATGCCGACCTGGATCGGCCGCTGGTGCACAATGCCGTAACCGGTCATCAGCGCTTTACCGATGCCCTGATAATCGATGAGATAACGCACAGCTTCGCGTACTTTCGCGTTGGCGAAATGCGGATCTTTCATGCTCATCGCCACGTAATAAATCGTGCCTTTCTTTACCTGCTCGACAACCAGCGCCGGGTCATGGCTGAGCGCGTTGACATCGGCGACCGCCATGTTATTGGCGATATCCAGGTCGCCCTTTTCAATCATCAAACGCAGTGTTTGCGATTCCTGAAAATGGCGGAACACCACGCGGGATAGCCGTGGATTTCCGCGCCAGTACTGCGGGTTGCGGCTTATATTCAGCACGTCTTTGGCCTGCCACCCGTCGAGGCGAAACGGGCCGGAACCCGCTTCATTGGTGGTCAGCCAGCGGTTGCCCCAATCGCCGTTCACCTCATGTGCCTGCACCGTTTTACGATCCAACGCCACCACGCTGCCGAGCGCGGCCAGCGAATAGATCACCAGTTTCGGGTCATTCGGTTTCGGCAGTTGGATTTCAACGGTATCAGGCGATGGCGCGCGTACCATTTCATCGACGTTATCTTTGCTGAATCCATAAGATTTCCATACCGATGCCTGCGCCAGGTTCAAATGCAAAATGCGGCGCATCGACCACACCACATCGTCTGCGGTGACCGGATTGCCGGAGTGGAATGTCACGCCTGCGCGCAGATGGAACGTCAGAAGATTGCCGGCATCGTTGACCTGCCACGAGGTCGCCAGCGCCGGACGCACATGCGTCAGCTGTTGCGGATCGAGCTCAATGAGCGGGTCATAAAGGTTGACCACGATACCGACGATATCATTGCCGGTCATCGCTGCCGGATCGAGCGTCAGCAGGTTGTTCATATTCATGCCGACGATCAGCTGGTCGGGCGGCGTTTTCGCCTGCGCCGTCCAGCAGCTCATCATCAGCAGGAGCGCGAATAACCACGCCCCGGGGGGTGTGCCAGTGTTCATGATGTACCTTCCGGGTAGAGTCAGAGGTTTAGTATTTTTTCTGCCCGCAGGTCAGTCGCGGCTGACGGTATGCGTTTCTATGTAGTCAAAATTAATGTCCTCTCCGAGACCGGGGCGATTGGAAAGATGGACAAAACCCTGCTTATCCATCGGGTCGACAATACTGTTCAGGTAGGCGGCGGGTTCGTCGTATTCGAGGAACGGATGCAACAGGCCGCGTTCGTACCACCGGCAATTGCGGATCGCGCCGACCACGGCCAGGCTGGCCGCGCCGTTGCCGTGCACTTCGCAGTCCATGCCGAACGCTTCAGCCAGACCGGCGACTTTCATACACGGCGAGATCCCGCCGACGCCGTTGGCTCCGGCGCGTAAGATGTCGCAGGCGCCCGCCTTCACCCAGTCGGCGCGGCTGTGGTGTTTGCCGCCCAGGCTTTCCGGGCCGATCACATCGATAGCGAGGTTTTCCGCCAGCCAGGCATAGGAGGCCATGCTTTCTTCTTCCATCGGCTCTTCGAACCAGGCAAAGTTGAGTTTTTCCAGCGCCTTGCCGATGGTCAACGCCTGGCTGCGGCTGTACCAGTGATAGCCGTCGAGCATCAGTTCAATGTCCGGCCCGACGGCTTCGCGCACGGCGGCGCAGGCTTTGATGTCCATTTTCGGGTCCGGCGCGAACGCCACCGGCGGCATCCAGGTATGCAGCTTGATGGCCTGATAACCGCGCGCCACCAGCTTCTCGGCAAACCGGGCGAACTCATCCGGCGTGGAAAGGCCGCCCTTCAGCTCATCACCGCACATGGTGCTGCCGTATGCCGGCACTTTTTCCCGGAATCCGCCCAGCAGTTTGTGCACCGGCATGTTCAGTTTACGGCCGATTAAATCCCAGAGCGCCTGCTCAACAAACGACAGCGCGCGCTCGGTCAGCTGGTTTGCGCTGCCGCGCTGCCAGTGCGCCAGATCCTGCCACAGCCGTTCGCGGTCAAACGGATTCTGCCCCACCAATACTTTTCTAAAGAAAGCGTTGACCACGTGTGGCCGCACCACTTCCGGCGGCGCGAATGAATATCCGCAGTCACCCTCGTCAGTGGTCAGCGTCAACAACGCCATTTTTGCCTGACTTTCTTCACCCGGATGCGAATGGCCCGCGCTATCAGAAACGCGACGTGTCGGATACGTAAAAACAGAGACCTCAACTGACGTTATTTTCACAGCGATACCTACCATTTCTGGGAGAGTTAACGCCCGCCTGGGCGCGCCGGAGTTACGGCCACATCGAGTAATGTGAGCGCACTCACAATTTTATGAAACTTACAATCACAAATAATAAAATGGCATTTCATTGTCGAAGTTAGTCAGTTTGTTTTCATATTTCCTCTGCCAGACGCCGAAAATTTCACCGTAAGTTTGGGCATCCGCATAGGGATATGTGAACAGCTTCACGAAAGAGAGGGGAAATGAGCGCGGCGCAGAAAATAGGCGTAGAGAAAGTGGGGGAATTATTGGCCGGCCTGATGTTGCCAAGGGCTTTCGCTACCGGGCTAGGATGCGCGCAGTTCGCCCACTATCCTATCCCAACCCTCTGGCCGCGTTAGGGTTTTATCCGCGGCCGGCAAAATCCTGTCGCGGACTTGAAAATTTTGCGCACGCACCCTATTTTCTTTTTTGCTATCGCTGCGTTTGACGCGCCTTTCATCACTTATTGTTGGTATGGAGATAAGCTAATGAAAATTGCTCAAATTGCGCCGCTGTACGAAGCGGTTCCCCCCAAACTCTATGGCGGCACCGAACGGATCGTCGCCAATCTTACCGACGCATTGATCAAAAAAGGACACGATGTCACGCTGTTTGCTTCCGGCGACAGCCAAACCCTGGCGCCATTGCATGCCGGCCGCGATCGGGCGCTGCGTCTTGATCCCGCTCCGCTGAAATCGGATCTGGCCGCCCATTATGTGATGTTCGATGAGTTGCGCGAGCGCGCCGGCGAGTTCGATGTGCTGCATTTCCATACCGATCTGCTGCATTTCCCGTTCTTCGAGTCCGTGGCCGCCAAGACCCTGACCACGTTGCACGGCCGGTTGGATATGACCGATCTGCCCACGGCTTTCCATCGCTGGCGGCAATATCCCCTGGTATCCATTTCCGATTCGCAGCGCCAGCCGCTGCCGTTCGCCAACTGGGCCGGCACGGTATGGCATGGGCTGGATCCCGAACGCTATAGGTTCACCGCCGCTCCCCGTGGGGACTACCTGGCTTTCCTCGGCCGCATCTCGCCGGAAAAACGCCCGGATCGGGCTATCGCCATCGCCCGTCAGGCCGGGATTCCGCTCAAGATTGCCGCCAAGGTGGATGATGCCGATAAAAACTATTTCCGCCAGGTGATTGAACCGCTGCTGCAGGGCGGCGGCGTGGAGTTTATCGGTGAAATCAACGACCGGCAGAAAGCGGATTTCCTCGGCCAGGCGCGGGCGTTGCTGTTCCCCATCGACTGGCCGGAGCCGTTCGGGCTGGTCATGATTGAAGCGATGGCCTGCGGCACACCGGTCGTGGCCTGGCGCTGCGGTTCGGTGCCGGAAGTGATCGAACCGGGTGTCACCGGCTTTATCGTAGAAGACGAAACGCAGGCGGTGGCCGCCTGCCGCGCCGTGGACGCGCTGGACCGCTGCCGGGTTCGGACAGAGTTCGAGCAACGCTTTTCGGCCGACGTCATGGCCGATCGCTATATACAATTGTACCGCCGTTTGCGGCAGCCGGCCGCCAACAGCGATGCCCTGCTGCATGTGGAAAAGGCGGGGTAAGCGCCATGGAAAATCAGCCCCGCTCATCCTGCGACGTGCAGGAACAATCCCCGCACACGGAAGCGAAACGTCCCTCGCTGTATGTCCTTAAGGAAGGCGACAGCTTTCTGGTGACCGATGACTTCGGCGATATCACCGGCCGGAGCGACGGACTCTTTACCGATGATACCCGCCTCTTGTCCGGACTAGGGCTGACTATTGGCGACAATGTGCAGCCGGCGTTTCTCTCCTCGACCGTCAGCCGCGACAACGTATTCTTTACCGCGCATCTGACCAACCCGCCGCTGACGGTAGACGGCCAAACCTTGCCCGCCAACGCGCTGCATATCGAACGCACCTGCTTTTTGTGGCAAAACCGCTTGTATCTGCGCATCGCCATCCGCAATTACAGCGAATACGCGCTGAGGTTGCCGGTCGGCCTGCGTTTCGCTACCGATTTTCGCGACATCTTTGAGATTCGCGGAGCCCGGCGGCCGTTGCGCGGCAGCACGCTGGCGCAACAGCCCATTGAACAGGGCGTCGCCCTGGCCTATCAGGGACTGGACGCGGTTCGCCGGCAAACCGCGCTGACGTTTTCACCGCAGCCGGAGGCTTTGGGCGACGGCCTGGCGCGCTTTCAGGCACCCTTGCCGCCCCATGGCCACTGGCAATTGCTGATGGAAGCCGGCCGGCAAGCCAATATCCCGACCGCCGGCCGTTTCCGGCGCGGCGCGGTGGAGGCGAGACGCAAGATGCGCCAGCGCCGGCGCCGGGGGGCGCAACTGACGTGCTCCCAGCCGCTGTTCCAGGCCTGGCTCGACAAAGCGCGCGCCGATTTGGCATTGCTGACCAGCGATTTGCCCACCGGCCCGTATCCTTATGCCGGTATTCCCTGGTTTTCCACGCCGTTCGGACGCGATGCCATCATCACCGCCCTGCAAACGCTTTGGATCGATCCGGCCCTGGCCAAAGGCGTGCTGGCCTATCTGGCCGGCCATCAGGCGGCGGAAGCGTCCACCTTCCGGGATGCCCAACCGGGCAAGATCATGCACGAGACCCGCAAGGGCGAGATGACCGCCACCAATGAGCTGCCGTTCGGGTTTTATTATGGCGGAGTGGATACCACGCCGCTGTTTATCATGCTGGCCGGCGCCTGGTATAAGCGCACCGGGGACGAGGCGTTTATCAGCCGGATCTGGCCGCAGCTGACCGCCGCCATCGCCTGGATAGAATCCAGGCTGGATGCCAGCCCGCTCGGGCTGCTCGACTACCAGCGCGGGGAGCGCAGCGGGCTGGCGAACCAGGGCTGGAAAGACAGCCATGATTCGGTGTCCCATGCCGACGGACGGCTGGCCGAAGGCCCTATCGCGCTGGTGGAGGTGCAGGGCTATGCCTGGCGCGCGCTGCTGGACATGGCGAGCATGGCGGCCAGACGGGGCGAGGCGGAACCCGCCGGGCGCTGGCGCGAACGGGCGGAACGGTTGCGCCAGACCGTGGAGCAGCGGTTCTGGCTGCAGGAGCGCCGTTTTTATGCTTTGGCGTTGGACGGCGCCGGCCGGCCCTGCCAGGTGGAGGCGTCCAATGCCGGCCATCTGCTGTACGTCGGCCTGCCGGACCAGCAACGCGCATCCCAGGTGATCCGCCGGCTGCTGTCGCCCGCCTTCAACACCGGCTGGGGCATTCGCACGCTGTCCGGCGAAGCGGCCCGCTTCAATCCGATGTCATATCACAACGGCTCGGTATGGCCCCATGATGTCGGTTTGTGCGCGGCCGGCCTGGCGCGCTACGGCGAACGCCAGGGCACGGCGGCGCTATTAAGCAATCTGTTCGAAGCGGCCCTGGCGTTTTCCCTGCGTCTGCCCGAGCTGTTTTGCGGCTTTTCCCGCGCGGCAAGCGAGCAGCCCATCGTCTATCCGGTGGCGTGCCAGCCGCAGTCATGGGCTTCAGGTGCGGTATTCATGCTGCTGCAAGCCACGTTGGGACTGGAAATCGACGCCGACCGCCGCCGGATCCGCGTCAACCGTCCCGCATTGCCGGACGGCGTGGACCGCCTGACGGTGGATGACTTGCCCCTTGAGGAAGGCAGGGTATCGCTGGAATTCCGCCGGGTAGCGGGCCGCACCGTCGCTTTCCTGCAACAGCAAGACGGCATCGACGGAGTCACGCTACAATTCAATCAATAACCATGATGCCCGGCTCGCATCGAGACCGGGCATTGTCGTCTGTTACGGAAATTACCTGCCAGTATTAAAAAAGGCCACGGTTTCGGTCAGCCTACGGGTTTGCTCTTCCAGGCCACTTGCCGCCACCACCGCCTGCTGCACAAGCACGGAGTTCTGGTGCGTCACCGCATCGATTTGCACTACGGCTTCGTTAACATGGCTAATGGCTTTGCTTTGTTCATCCGTGGCGTAGGAAATTTGCGACATAATATCCGAAACCCGCTGCACGGCCTCTATCATGTCGTCGATATTGCTCCCGGCCTTTTTGATCTGTGAGGAGCCGCTGTTGACGCGAGCCATGGACTCTTCCACCAGCCCTTTTATCTCCTGCGCCGCCTGAGAGCAGCGTAACGCCAGGCTGCGCACCTCGCCGGCGACCACGGCGAAACCCCTGCCTTGCTCACCGGCCCTGGCCGCTTCCACCGCCGCATTCAGGGCAAGGATATTGGTCTGAAAAGCGATACCGTTTACCACTTCAATAATACTGGCTATTTTGATGGCGCTTTCAGAAATACCGGTCATGGTGTCATTCACGCTCTGCATCATCACGCCGCCGCGAGAAGCAATATCCACCGCGCCGCGCGCCAGTTCGCGCGCTTGCCCCGAATTCTCCGCATTTTGTTTTACGGCGGCGGTAATCTCTTCCATGCTGGAGGAGGTTCTTTCCAGCGATATAGCCTGCTGCTCGGAATGAGCGACTATCTCCTGATTTCCGGCGACGATATCATGGGTGCTGGCGTTGATGATATCAGCGCCATCGCGGATCTCTTCAATGACCGTGGTGAGTTGTTTGCGCATAACACCCATTTCATATATCAGGCTTGAGCTGTCACTGGTTTTTTTATCCACCGCGTGGGAAAGATCGCCTGAAGCAATCCGGGCGGCGACTTCAACGGCATAGCGCGGCTCGCCGCCCAGGGTTCGCAATATACCCCGGTTGATCACATAGACGAGCAGCGAGAGCAAAATGCTGATGGTAACGAATTCAACGATATTCTGATAAAGAGAAACCAGAAATGCCTCGTTAATATCATCAACATACAGGCCGGTCGTGATGATCCAGCCCCAGGGCGACCACGGAATGCTGTAGGCGATTTTCGGCTGAGGTTTCGTCTCGCCCGGACGGGGGAAAACATAGGCGGTATAACCGGCATTATTGTCCCTGGTGACGGCCACCATGTCTCTGAAAATATAGGCCCCGTTGGCATCAGCGATGTCAGACCCTTTGCCAATCAGCATTGCATTGATGGGGTGCATGATGACCTGCGCCTGGGTATTCAAAATCGTGAAATACCCCGTTTTACCATAACGCAGATTCTTGATGGTCTGGAGTGCGCGCTGTTGCGCTTCCGCTTGTGAAATCAATCCTTTGTCAGCAAGATCAGCCTGCATTTTCACTACGCTCTGGGCCAGTTGCGAGACATCCTGTATCGCATTTTTCCGCAGTGTCAGTTGGTCTTGTTTAATCGTCACCGAGCCAAAAAATAACGTTCCGGCCAGGCACACCAGCGCGACAACGAGCGGGAGCCATAGTTTATGGGCAAGTGATAATTTCATGGCATGATTCCCTGTGGTTTTATATGGCTGGCATCGCATCGTGCCCCGGAAGTCGGACTGCGCCTTCATATGTTTATCGGAAATAAAAAAAAACAAATTAATCGTTAAAAGTGATATAGAGGCTCAATATGTTAGTTTTTTGCTATAAGCGAATTAATTGTCTAATAATTAATGATATATTTTCGACCAGGTAATTAACGCGTTGATTTATTTAGATGTAAACACGCGCGTGATCACACTATTAATGGGCAAAGCGTGGGAAGAACGCAGGCTTGTTTGATTGACGCAGACATATTCACGGGTGCATCTTATTGACAGCCTGAGTTTGAAAAATTGCGATAAGATGTAAGCCATCGGCTCTCAGAGTGTAAAAATCTTTTGTCGGCGGGCAAGTTACCCAGGGCATCCGTAGTGGAATCGTGCATCTGCCACTGTTTTAGGGTGGGTTATTGCAAAAAAACCTAAACCTTGCAATGGAAAATCATCAAAACATGTGATGTAAATCACGTATTTTAATAGTTTGCTTTTCTGCACTAAAATTGGGATCAATTATTGCCAAGCGGTATTTTTGCCACACGTTGAATTAGGTTTTCGGCTGATGATAATGATAATGATTTAATTAAATGCAGTGTTAGAAAAATCAGTTTATAGCGCTTCCAGTATGTTTCACGTGTTAACCAACAGAACCAGGAATCACGTCCTCTTTGAGAGTGAATAAATATTGTCCTATATCAATTTTTTGCAATAAAAAGCGCAAGAAAAGTGAAATACATTGGAATATTATTTAATTGATTAATAATTTCCTTATGTTTTAAATTGGTAAGGATCAACAATGAAAGGATTACCAACAGTACCAAAGATCGCGTTAGACGAGGTTGAAGCAAGTAAAAAAATTAAACCGATTATCGCTGGGATAGTTGTTGGGGTTTTAGCGGGAAGCAGCTTGAACGCCATAGCGTCAACGGATGCCATTCCGGTGAACAATGGGGTTCAGGAAAGCATCAGTACCCGAACGAATCCGCAGGGTGGCATAGCCGTTATTTTGGATAGACCCGCGCTGGATGGGCAAGTTTTTGCAGCCCACTATAGCCATTCCAGCCACGCGAGCCATGCAAGCCATTACTCCTGCACGCCAGGCAAGACCTGTTAATCAGTCATAGCCAGCAGAAATGCTGGCTATTTATAGGAGTAACTAAACCATGGCGCCCACCGGTAAAGGTACGAATGCACTCGGTGATTTTTTTTATATCATCGCAGATAAGGGGATTTATTCCATTAATGCGATAATGAAAACATGTTATTCTTTGACAGACCGGTTTTATATTCATGTCACTAAAACTGCGGACAATCATCTTTTGATTTACTTTTATAATAAAAATACCGCAGCACCTACCAGCGATATTGAACGGGTAGTATATGAATTTCTGGATCTTCTGCATGAAAACCAGATGCGCCAGATCGTCCTAGCTGAAACAAAAGAAATTCATGCCGAAATCGTTAGGAAAGCCTTTTCGCCGGTGGTCACGCTGGTGCACAATGCGGCTCCCGGCGATAGCCTTCATATACTGACTTCCTCGGTCTAACGCTTATGCAAATGATACTGGATTCTGATTTTTATACGCAGCATGCCATTGATGAAATGGCATCACTATTTGCGGATTATTTATCAATAACAGCTCAAGCCGGGGATGGTATGCTGCTGAATTTCACCGTCACAAACGCACATGTCCAAGAGAGTGCCGAAATCATCAATACTTTTCTCAATAATGCGCTGATGCTCAGCATACAAGAACGATTCAATCATGAGCATTAAATTCGCAAGCGCTGAGAGTTTTTACCAGCCCCATTATCAGCTGTTGCCTTTCAGATTCAGCAAATTGGATGCTAAGCGATATTTTATTTCGACCGATTACGGTGAATGGATCTGTTTAAACGATGAACAGCTTAGCGTATTGGTCAATAAAAAAGAAATAACCGATAAAAAGCTCTACTATGAATTGCGATCGAAGCACATCATCATCAATGACGAGGCGTTAGATCCGATCCCTCTACTGGCGTCTAAATTTAAGACCAAAAAGGCCTTTCTCGAAGACTTTGCGCAATTGCATATCTTCGTGCTGACTGTGAGGTGCAACAACTCTTGCATATACTGCCAGGCATCGAGAAAATCCTGCCAGTCCGCCTCTTCTCGCTTTGATATGAGCGAAGCCGTACTTGACGCCAGTATCGATATGGCCTTGTCCATGCCCTCCGCCAAACTCACGCTGGAGTTTCAGGGGGGAGAATCGACGTTGACAATGCCGCTGGTCCGGCGGGCCGTGAAGCGTGTGCAACAAAATAATGCGGTGAAAGAAATCCAATTTGTTCTGTGCACCAACCTATGCGATGTAAATGACGAAGATATCAACTTTTTGATCGAGCATAATATTTCAATTAGCACCTCGTTAGATGGCCCCCAGTCCTTGCACAATGCTAATCGGAAATTTAGCCAGGCCGGCGCCTGGGAAGCGCTAATCGCTACCTTGGATCGCATTAAACAAAAAAATGCCTTCGCCAAGGTCAGCGCGCTGATGACAACAACCCGCCAAAGTCTTGGTCTGCACCAAGAAATAATTGATGAATATATCCGGCAAGGGTTTAGCAGCATCTTTATCCGTGAGTTGAATCCTTACGGCTTTGCTCAAAAATATTTCAACAAAATTGGCTATACAACAGACGCTTTTTTGGAATTCTATGAAAAATGCCTGGATTATATCATCCAGTTAAACAAAGACGGACAACCGTTTCGCGAATCCTATGCCAGTCTTATTGTGAAGAAACTTGTCACACCATGGGCGACAGGTTTTGTCGATTTACAATCCCCCTGTGGCGCCGGTTTCGGTGTCACTTTATATAACTACGATGGCAATATTTATCCCAGCGATGAAAGCCGTATGATGGCCGAGACCGGAGACCGGCATTTCAAGATGGGGCATGTGCTTGAGAATACCCGGTCAGAATTGTTTTTGGGGCCGGTAATGCAAGAATTGGCGTTATCGGGGATTAACGACAGCTTGCCAGTCTGCTCGGACTGTGCCTATGCGCCCTATTGCGGGGCTGATCCGGTTCGGCGCTACCAAGTCACGGCGTCCCCTTATGGGCGGCCAGGCAAGGACGATTTTTGTTATAAAAACCAAAGCATCATCAAAATGATTATCAAAAAATTGACATCAAATGACCTTCAAACCCGGCATATATTGCTGCAATGGGGTTTGCAATGAAGCCAGCCATCCCGTTAGATACCTGCTTTCTATTTACGCAGGCAGAATTGACCTACGGCTTGGTTCGGGAGCTATTCGGCAAAGTGGTCACGGGGTCTGATCCTATGACCGACCGCGATATCCTTTATTTAGCCACCGACGCCCTGCTCCCGTCGTTCCAAGACACGTGCCCGACTGCAGTGATTTGTGCGGCCGACGACTATCGCGCACCGGCGCTGTGGGAACATGGCCGGTTTCCCGTACTCCTGGTTAAACCTGGCATTGTCTTCTCTCCTGGAGACATTATCAGCATTAGCGTTAAAGGCAGAATACACCGCTATTATCGCACCGCTTCCCACAACAATGCCTTCCTGGTTACAGAACTCTGTAATAACTTATGCGTAATGTGTCCTCAGCCGCCTAAACCGGCAAGGATTACGGATCCCTATCAATTGGAAAACGACGTTACGGCCACGATAGATCTGCTGGATGACGACCATTTACCCGAGACATTATGTATTACGGGCGGCGAGCCAACGATGTTAAATGAGGGCTTAATCCGCATCATTGATAAGATCGCGCAGCGCTCCCCACACACCCTAATCCATCTTCTTAGTAATGGGCGCTATTTTTATTATGAGAATTATGTCTCCCGGCTTGCGGCCGCGGCTCGCGGCAACCTCATGGTCGGCATCCCGCTTTTTGCACATGTTTCAGATATCCATGATTATATTGTGCAAAGCCGAGGCGCATTCGATCAAACGCTGGCTGGGTTGCTTAACTGCTATAAGCAAGGTATTCCCATTGAACTGCGTATTGTGTTACATCAAAAGACCATTGAATATCTCCCAGATTTAGTAGAATTTATTTCGAATAACTTATTCTTTGTTAAACACGTGGCGTTGATGGGTATGGAAAATATGGGCTATGCCAAACTTAATTGGTCTGCCCTTTCTATCGACCCGTGGGATTACAAGGATATCCTGTCGGCAGCGGTCGATATTCTCCAACGCTGTGGCATTGAGACCCGCATCTTCAATTTGCCGCTTTGTGTGGTAAATAGCGATGTGCATGATATTTGCGCCAAAAGCATCAGCGATTTCAAAAATATCTATCCGCTGGTATGTGCTCAATGTATTAAACAGAACAAATGCGGTGGTTTTTTCGCTTCTGCTACCGACAAGTTCTTTCTCACTCAACATATCACGCCATTCTTGGCGTAAGGGCATTGCCTTGTGTGCCGTTCAGAGCAGCACAGGGAAAACGGGTATGGGATACGCGCCCTGGGCTATGGTTTTTGGGAGCAGGTATGATACCCGTTTGCCCTTTAAGCCATTGGAATAATGGCAAGACGATTAAGAGCGGGAGTCGGGGCTAAAACCATGCAACCCGCGGCGGGCCGTTATTCCGTCAGCGTCCGATCCGGGCACGGCGTTCCCGCGTCCCGGGGTGAAAGCAGGATAAATACCGAGACCGCGGCGGCCAGGGTGACGGTCATCAATACATAGAGCAGCATGGTGAATGCGGTGTCATAGGCCATGGTCAGGGCGTCGCGTCCCAGAGGGGCGAGCATGCGCGTTGCCTGATCGAGGTTGCCGGTGGCGAGCTGGCGCGACGCCTCGACGAGAGGCTGATGTGCGCCATCGCCGGCGCCCGCCCGTGTCACCGCCAAGAACACAAAAGCCGATAGCAGCGCATTCACCATGGCCAAGGCGATACCTTCACTGGCCACCTTGGTGGTGTTGAAGATGCCACTGGCCATACCGGCCTGGTCCCGCGGCACGACGGTCACCGACAAGCCGTCCATCAGGCCCCAGGGAATGCCGGTCCCGAGGCCGATCACCAGCAGCGGGCCGGTCAACGCCAGCATTGAGCCGCCGGATCCGACCCGGCTCAGCCAGAACAACCCGCCGGCGGCGACGAACAGGCCTGCGCTTGCCAGCCAGCTTGCGGGTATCGTCCGGGCAAGGATGGCGGCGCCGGCGGGAACGATAAGCATGGGCGCGGAAAGCGCAAGCATCAGCAGACCGGTTTGTATTTCGCTGTAACCCTCCACGCCGATGAAACGCATGGGGAGCACGATAAGCAGGACGACATACGCATAGCAGGTTGCGATGGGCAGGATCTGAACGCCGACGAATCTTCCGTAGCGGAACAGGGAGAGTTCGAGCAGCGGTTGTTTAATGCGGGTCTCTATCGTTGCGAAGAGGACAAACGCAGCGATGGATAGGGCAAACGCGCCGAGCACGATCGCCGCGGACCAGCCGCGATCGGGCGCTTCGTTCAGCCCGAGCGTCAGGAAACCGAGCGCGGCGATAAAAGCCACGGCGCCGGCGCTGTCGAAGCGGGAACTGCCCGGATTGCGCGTTTCTTTCATCACGCCTTGGGCGATAACCAGGGCAATCACGTCCAGGATCGTGCCCGTCAGGAAGATTGAGCGCCAGCCGAAATGTTCTATCAGGCTGCCGGAAACGATCGGCCCCAGGGCAAGACCGATGCCGAACGTGGTACCGATCATACTGAACGCCCGGGTCTGCGCATGGCCGGTAAACTCCTGCGCCAGCGCGGCCGAGCCGCCGGCCAGGGCCGCGGCGGCTCCCGCCCCCTGTAGCGCGCGCAGCAGGTTCAGCGTAGTGATATCAGGTGCAAAATCGAGCGCAAGGGAGCCCATGGCGAACAGCGCTGCCCCACCCATAAAAACGCGCTTCCTGCCGTAAACATCCGCCAGTGCGCCTGCGGGGAGCATAAAGCTGCCGAAGGTGAGCATAAAACTATTGGTGATCCAGCTAAGTTGGGCGGCGCTTGCCGAGAACTCAATCCCGATGGTATGCGTGGCCAGCGCCGCGCCGGTAAAGCTGAGCGGCAGGGCCAATGCCGCCAGGCAAACGGCAAACAGCACCAGCGGGCCGCTGCGGGCGTACGAAGACGCAGGGCTTGATGACATGATAAACACCTCGTATGAAAGGGACGATATTGTCCTTCACCGCGACGATAGGCGTTGTTGATTCGGAGATAAATACCGGCAGCGGCGCAGCTGTGTCTCCGGTGAGGAGACAATCACGCGCTTATTCCGCGGTCGCTGAACGCATAAGATCGGCCAGGTGATCGAGTACCACGCGCGTTTTCAGCGGCATTCGCCGGCCAAGGGGGAGAAGCGCATGCACCGGGGGTCCCGCAACGGATGCCGCCGGCAGCACCCGCCGCAGTTCGCCGCAGGCGACGTAGGGGTCCCCGACGCGGTCAAAAACCTGCGCAATGCCAAGCCCGCCCCTGGCGGCATCCACCAGCGACCTGCCGTCGGACACAATGGCGCTGATATTGGGGGAAAATTCCCGCACGCGGCCCTCGTCAAAGATATGCCATTGTCTGAGCTTGCCGGAGGCAGAACGGAAAATAACCGCTTCGTGGCGCATCAGCTCGCTGACGGAACGGATTGAGGGCCGGCCGTCGAGATAGGCCGGCGCGGCATACAGGCACAGGCGCAGGCCACAAAGTTTTCTTACGGTCATTTCACCGTCCGCCGGCAGTTCTCCCACCCGCACCACGATATCCCATCCTTCGCCCACGGCATCAGTGGCCTTATCGGTGAGTGAAATATCCAGGGTCACCAGGGGATAACGCGCACGAAGCGCGGGAAGCGAGGGAAGAATAAATCCGCCGAATCCCACGGGAATGTCCAGTCTGACCCGGCCGGCGGGATGGTCGCGGCGGGCGGCCAATGCCGTTTCCGCTTCGTGTAAACCGCCTAATGCCGCACGGGCCGCTTCAAGATAGGTATTGCCATCTTCGGTCAAGGTTACCGATCGGGTGGTACGCTGAAAAAGCTTGGTCCCGAGGCGCGCCTCCAGGCGCTGCACCGCTTTACCCACGTTTGCCTTGCTGGTTCCCAGCTGTTCGGCCGCCCGGGTAAAGCTTGCATGCTGGGCCACGGCCACAAAGGCGGCGATATCCTGCAGTGAGGGAGAAGATTGCGTCATGATTGATCTTCCGGAAACGATAACGTCCTAAATTAGGGTATCGCCGTCGTTTAGTAAATGGTTATCCCAACGGCATTGTCGCTCCCGGAGCTACAGAGCGTCGCTTTTACCGGCGTTTATTTCCCCGGCGCGACCGGTTATGTTTTCCGTCATCGAAACGCCGCGCGTCTGCCGGCGATCGCCTTAACGGAGCCCTGTTATGCAAAACATCACTGAAAGCGAGCTGAACACTACCCTTTCGCCTTTCGTTATCAACATCCCCCAGCCAGTGCTGGACGACTTAAAGCGCCGCCTGGACGCGACCCGGTTTCCCGAGCGGGAAACCGTACCCGATGCTTCCCAGGGGCCGCAGCTGGCGCGGGTCAGGGAACTCATCGAATACTGGCGCACGCGGTATGACTGGCGCCGCGTGGAGCAACGCCTGAACCGGTATCCCCAGTTCAAAACGAAAATCGATGGGCTCGGCATTCATTTCCTGCACGTCCGATCCCGTCATCCGCATGCGATACCGCTGATCATAACCCACGGCTGGCCGGGTTCGGTGCTGGAATTCCTGGATACCATCGACTTGCTGGTCGATCCCACCGCGCACGGCGGCCGGGCGGAAGATGCCTTCCATCTCGTTATTCCCTCCCTCCCCGGCTATGGCTTTTCAGACAAGCCGGCCGAGACCGGCTGGAACCGGGACCGTATCGCCAAAGCCTGGCATGAACTAATGCACAGGCTGGGCTACGCCGAATATGTGGCCCAGGGCGGCGATTGGGGCAGTCATATCACCATTGCAATGGCCCGGCTTGAACTCCCCGGCTTGCGCGCCATCCATACCAACCTGCCGCTGGTGGCGCCGAAAGAAAAACCGGCGAACCCGACGCCTGATGAACAGCGAGTGTTTGATCAGCTTGACGCGTTCGCTCGGGATGGCTCCGGCTATTATTGGGAAATGGTCACGCGTCCCCAGACTATCGGCTATGCCCTGGCGGATTCCCCCGCCGGACAGTTAAGCTGGATTTACGAAAAATTCGAGTCTTGGTCGGACTGCGACGGCGACCCGGTAAGCGCCTTTGGTTACGATAAAATCCTCGACGATGTGACCTGGTACTGGGTAACCAACTCGGGCGCTTCTTCTGCGCGCATGTATGCCGAACATCCGCACCTGGATTTCTACTCGCTGCCGGTGCGGATCCCGGTCGGCGTATCGGTATTCCCGCGCGAGATCTGGACCGCGCCGCAATCCTGGGCGCAGCAAACCTATCCGAACCTTATCTATTGGAATAAAACGACGCGCGGCGGCCATTTCGCGGCATTCGAACAGCCGCGGATCTTCGCGGATGAAATACGCGCGGCCTTTCGCAGCCTGCGCCCGGCGCACGCGCCCCGCTGAGCAAGACCGGGTTTTGCCTCACGGCCCGTTTATCCGGCACGCGGGCAACCCTCTACATCCCATAACGCCGCAACTATCCTAGGATCACCCAATGAAACTGTATATCGCTGATAAAACCTGCTCTGAAGCCGTCCAGATTATCGCCAACGAACTCGGCCTCGAGCCTGAGCTTATTCACTTCGACGTGTTCGGCAAATCCACCTCGAACGGCGATGACTTTACGCAGCTCAACCCCATGCAATACGTTCCTCTGCTGGTTATCGATGAAAAAGAACATCATCCGATTTCCGAGACAATCGTGATTATTTCCTACCTCGCCGACCAGTATCCCGCGACCGGACTGATCCCATTGCGCGGCACGCTTGAGCGCGTCAGGTACGACCAGCTCCTGGTGTTTATCGCCACCGAAATCGCCCAGAAACATATCCCTCTGATGCGCAAACTGATGACGGAACAAGGCATTGCCTGGACCAGCGGCAAAATCGCCGCGGCCTACAGCATCCTTGATGACCGTCTTGCCGACGGCCGCGCTTTTCTGACCGGCGAGACAATGACGGTGGCGGATGCCTATCTCTGGGCCACATTCTGGGGCGATCGCTCGGGGGTCGACATCAGCCACCTTAAAAACGTGGCGAGCTGGAAAGATCGGATGGACGCACGGCCATCGGTGCAAAAGGCGCTCAGCGACGAGCAACGCCTTGTCAACGCGCACCGCGCCGCACTGACCGCACCGGCGGAATAAGGCAAGCGGGCTCACTTCGCCGTGGTCCAGGCACGGCGTAATCCTTATATTCGCGCCGGCCGGCGGGCCACGAGCACGGCACGGCGCGCCGGCGAATTACGAGGAAAGATAACCAGGGCGGCGGCGGAAATCAGCCCGCCCAGTCACTCATTAAATGGCTCAGATGATCAGTCATCAATTGAGTGGTTAATTCACCATCCCCGGATAACATGGCATCAAGGATAGGTTGATGCTCTTGCGCGGATTTTACCAGCCCGCCACTTTCACGCAGCGCCTTGAGACCATACTGACGGGACTGATCGCGCAGGTTTTCAACAATAGTCACCAACGGTTCATTTTCGAGCAGCGACAGCAGGCCAAGATGGAACTGGCGATCCATTTCCAGATAACCCGCAATATTCCCTTCCTTGGCATACCCCACCATGTCGGAGGCAATATGTGAAAACTCCTCCCGGCGCGCTTCCACCCGCGGCCTGAGCCTAGCAAGTTTGGCCATCGACGGCACTTCAAGCAATAACCGCAGCTCATAGACGTTATGACGCTCTTTATCGCTGAAATGCACCACGCGAAAACCGCGATTACGCACCGTTTCCATCAATCCCTGGTTAACCAGCGTCAGCATGGCCTCGCGAACCGGGCTATTGGAAACGCCTAATTCTTCGGCCAAGGCCGAGGCGGAATAAATTTGGCCCGGCGCCAGATCGCCGGAAACCAGACGCAATTTCAAAATGGACAGCGCCTGATCGCGCAGATTGGCTTGCCGCAGTATAGGATGTTCCTGTTCCATATAAACCTCAGACTGACATCTTAGTAGTCGATAACATGCTACATTTTAGCCCGAATGAAGGTTCTACTCAATATAGATTCTATTTTCTTATGACCCGGCCGCTAAATTGTTGCTCACCGTGGCGGTAACAGGGCGATGACATAACATTTCCTTATTATAATAAGTAATAGTTATCTGCCTAATCGTTAAACTTCCCATCCCTGGGAGCCTCATCAGAAACTGTATTTCGGCGGCGTTGACCCTTCCTGGTAAATTTCCGCGCTTTTGACGGCGCCGAAGGCGGTATCGTTCTTTTCTAGGATCTTGGCGTATTCGCCGTTCTGAATCAAACGATCGTAGGCGGCTTTCAATGCTTGCAGCAATTGAGCCGAATTCGCGTTGCGCGCCACCGCCGTCGCGGTCGGTCCCCCGCCGATTTCGCCCGAGGCGCTAAGTCCCGCATCGACGCGTATCGATTCCTGCGCCCCGCCGCGGTTAATCAACACGCCGTCGACCCGGCCGCTGTTAAGGGCCAGCACGGCATTATTAATGGATGGAAATGCGCTGACCACTGACGCCTTGTCCGTACATTTCAGCGCGGCGGAGTTGAGCGTGGCCAGCTCAGCGGAACCGGCCATGGCGCCGACTTTATGGCCGCAAATATCAGCCAGCGCCTTGGCCTGGAAGGGCTGGCCTTTTTTCACCAGGAAAGTGCTGTAATCCTGCCAGTTAGTCACAAAATCGGCGACTTTTAATCGTTCCGTCGTGACATAGAACTCGCCATAGGAGATATCGTATTTATTCGATTGCAAGCCGGCCAGCGCGGTGGCGAAAGGGATCAGGCGAATATCGGCCTTCAGACCCAGTATGGCGGCAACCGATTGCGCGAGATCGACATCCATCCCCTTAAGCACGCCGCCTTCTTTATAAGCCAAGGGTTTTCCGGTGTCCGGAACAGCGATGCGCAGTTCGCCGGCGTCCTTTATCGATTGCGGCAGCTGCGCAGCCACGTCATCGGCCTTGCCAATCGCCTCCTGAGACCAGGCGCCGGCGGCGGGAAGCGCGCCTGCCGCCAGCGCGGCAATCAGGCACAAAAGTCGTGAATAATTGAATTTCATATAACTCTCCTGGGATGAATTAAGGGCGCGACGCGGGCTTGAACACTCACTGAACGTTGACAATAGCGTGTTACACGTAATATATTACCCGTAACACTTAGCTGCTGCAAGCGCGATGTTTATCCCGCCGTCCGGGCCAGGGTCCTCCAGGAACATCCTCTGCGAGGCAAGTCAATTCAACACGTAAGCGATTGAGGTGAAATAAAAATGGTTAAACCGGAATTTGATGTTGTGATTATCGGCGGCGGCCCATCAGGCTTGTCGGCGGCCTGGGAGCTGAGGGACAAGAATATTCTGGTGCTGGAAAAATCGCATCGTCTTGGCGGACGTCTCTACTCGGTATCACGGGGAGACTATTGGCTGAATCTCGGCGGTCACTTGTTTCCACCGCCGGGATCGCATATGCGCAACATCCTTCATTCCATAGGCCTGGATATCATCAAGATCCCCGGCAATAAATTCGCGATTTATTGGGGCGGTAAAGTGTATAAGCCCAAAATGGTTTCCGCCCTGCCGCTGACCATGCCGATGACCCTGCGTGAGCGTTTCGCCCTGGCGACCAAAGGCATGCGGATTCTAAAGGCGGTGAAAGGCTGGCAAAAAGCGATGGCGCCGGTATATGGCGAAAGTAACCAGCGCCGCCGGGCGCGGGTCGCCAGCTATCTGTCGGATAAATCCTTTCGCGAATTTATGGGACCGCTGCCCAAACGGCTTGAAGCGCTTTTTCAATCTGCGGCCCGGCGCGCGGCGGCGGAAATGGAAGACCAGCACGCGGGGGTCGGCGTTTCGCTTTTTGGCGCCGTATGGGCCGGTAAAGGCGATGCCATGGCGCTTAATCTTGACGGGGGTTCGGGCCGTTTCGGCGAGGTAATGATGGAATTGCTGGGCGATCGCGTGCGCTATGACGCTACCGTGAAATCAGTGAGTAAAACCGGCGACCTGGTTACCGTGGTCTATGAAACCGAAGGGCGTGAACATAGCGTAACCGCCGCGGAAGTGGTGGTGGCGGTGCCGGCTTACCAGGCATCTGACATGGTCCGCGATATACCCGATGATGTTCGCCAGACCCTTATAAGCGTTCAGTACGGTCCGTTCCCCACCATGGGAATCATCACCGACGAGCCGGGCCCGATGCCCTATGACGATATCTATGCCATCACCACGCCGGATGCCTCGTTTGACATGTTTTTTAATCATGCTAATCCGCTGAGAACAGGCCCGCGCAAACCGGGCGGCAGCCTGATGGTTTATTCCGGCGGTACCCCGGCGCGCGAAATGCTTAAGCTGACCGATGATGAGATTCGTGATCGTTATCTTGCCGATATCTACAAAATGTTCCCGCAATTGCAGGGGCATGTGAAGGAAACCATTGTGCAACGCTGGGTGCCCGGCAATACGTATCGCCCGGCCGGGTTCAATTTTGCCCCCATGCTCGCCTACTGCGAACGCAACGACGTCAATATCCATTTTGCGGGCGACTACTTTGCCGAAATCGGCAATATGGAGATCGCCACCGGCTCCGGCCACGAAGCGGCGCGGCGCGCCCGCGTGCACCTGATGAGCCAGGCGCAAAAAAAGACGCAGCTGAGCATCGTCGAACGGGACCGTATCGCCACCGCCGGGCAGGTGAAGGAAAATGTCTGAATAAAGCCGCGCTCCCGTTTCGCATCGGCATTATTGGGGCGGGCGTGGCGGCAGAACCCCTGCCCGCGAGTTAACGCGGGTCGAAGGTGCGGTCGTCTGCGCCGTTTTCTGCCGTGACATGGACAAAGGGGCGGCCTTGGCGGCCGCTTTTTCAATACCGCAGGCCTGTCACCGCCTGGACGCAGGGCCCTGCCCTCAGTGAGGCAGATCGGGCGCAGGCCACGGTCAAGGTGGTGGATGCGCTTCACCGCCCGGCCGCCACGCGCCGTCTGCCGCAAGCACTATAGCGCCCCGCATGCCGGCTCCCGGTTTCCCCTAAAGCCGGCCCCACGTCAGCGTAAATAATCCCGTGGCGCGCAAAAAAAAGCGTGGTTTTTACTGCCAACCACGCTTGAATAGAGCGATTGAACCCAACCTAAGCGGCGCGTTCCATGCCGTTTTTATAGCGCTGTACCGCGCCCGGCAATTGGCTCCATTCGGTATACCATTGATTGAACAAGCGGAATTGCGCCTCCACGTAGCCGCGCTGACTGTCGGTAAGCGCGTCGGTCCGATTGAAATGCAGCGCGTACTCTTTATTCCCCTTCAGTACCATCATATATTTGAAGAACAGCACCAGATCCGGACCGGCATCGAATGACGACAGAATCGCCAGCGCCTGTTCAAGCTCCTGCGCCCGTTGGCGCGCGTCGCTATCACCGGCCGCCGCCGCCTGAGAAAGATGACACAGATGCAGCACTTCTTCGGGCAGCACGTTGCCAATGCCGGTGATGGCGCCGGTGGCGCCGCAGTTGACGAAGCCATGCACCACGGCGGTATCGACGCCAATCATCAGCGTGACGTCATCGTCGCGGCTGGTGATATTCTCCGCGGCGTAACGCAGGTCATCCATGCCCCCGAACTCTTTAAAACCGACCAGGTTGGCATGTTCGCCGCGCAAGGCGAAAAACAGATCGGCGCGGGTGGCGAAACCATAATAGGGACTGTTATAGATAACCGCCGGCAGCTCCGGCGCGGCGGCAAGGATGGCTTTAAAGTGTTCTTTTTGCGCCGCGATCACCGAACCGCGCGATAGCACCCGCGGAATAACCATCAGGCCTTTGGCCCCAACGCTCTGCGCGTGGGCGGCATGGGCCACCGCAGCGGCGGTATTCACCGCGCCGGTGCCGACGATGACCGGAATGCCGGCCTGGGTCAGGCGCTCCACCCCTTCCATGCGCTGCGCGTCGGTCAGCAATGGCCAGTCGCCCATCGAACCGCAATAGACCACCGCCGACATACCCGCGCCGATCAATTCCTGCGCTTTACGCACCAGGGCATCAAAATCGGGCTGCCTGGCCTGCGTGCAAGGCGTCATCAACGCCGGGATCACCCCGGAAAATATATCTGCTTTCATACTACCTCTCCAATGATGGTTCTTAACGGACGGCGTAACGGGATTGCCGGTGCCGTTGGGTTACCGGCGCGCCGCGCCGGTCAGCAATGCCGGATCTATGGCGGAAATGGCCTGCCTGAGCGCCGCTTTCTGCACGGTGGAATAAGGCGGAATCGGCGCGCGCACCGGCCCGACGCTCAGCCCCAGGATTTCACAGGCGGCCTTGATGCCACTGTTGTAGCGGCCCGCGCCTAGCAGGCGGATCAGCGGATACACTTGCCGCCAGAGATCCGCAACCGCCTGGTCGTCGCCGCTTTCGCTCGCGCGCTGTAATTTCACCAGCCCCGGCGCCATAAAATTGCCGGTGCCCATCACCATGCCGGGCGCTTTCAGCATCAGCGCGGGCAGCATAAGCACGTCTTCGCCGTTGAAAAAAGTGATTTCATCGGCATGATCCATCAGCAGCGCGCTCATTTGCATGATGTTGGCCGACGAATCCTTGACGTATTTGACCTGCGGTATCTCCCTGGCCAGTTTTAGCAGGAAATCCACGTCGAGATGCAGACCGGTGGCCGGGGGAAAGTTGTAAGCGCAAATGGGCAGGCTGGTGGCCGCGGCGACTTCGGCGTAATACGCGAACGCCTCATCAAAACCGATGGGTTCATAGTAGGGGGTCGCCAGCATGATGGCGGTGGCGCCCACGCTTTCGGCGTGCCTGGAAAACGCAATGGCTTCCCGGGACGAGGTTGCGCCGGTATGGGCCAGTACCGTGGCCTTGCCAGCCGCCTGCTCGGCCACGATCGCGACTAAACGTAATCTCTCCTGGTGGGAAAGGACAGAAAACTCGCCGGTACCGCCGGCAGGAACAAAACCATCGACGCCGTCAGCGATATTTTGGTCTACGAGTTTGCGTAGCGCCGCTTCATCGATACCTTCACCGTCAGCGGTGAACGGCGTAACAATAGCGGACAGTACTCCCTTAAGGATCATAAGCTGAATCTCCATTGATAAAAGTCAGAGGGGCGGAAAACCATCGGCGAGCTCGTCTTCCGAGTCCGCCGCAATAGTCAGAAAGCCGTTGATATAGGCACGCCCGGTCAGCGCCGGCGTAATAAACGTACGCGGGCCGGCGCCGCGCACCTGCGCAGCCGTTACCGTAAAAGTGGAACCGATAATGCTCTGCGTGGTGACGGTATCCTGCGGCCGGACCTTGCCTTCGGTGACCAGTTTGGCGAACAGCGCGCTGGTCCCGGTACCGCAAGGAGAACGGTCTATAACGCCCGGCGGCGCCACCACCACGATTTTCGCCCGCAGGTGTTGCGCGGGATCGCAGCGGTAAAACAATACCTGATAGACATCCAGCGCCGCGCCGGTAAGCGGATCGGTGACGCGTTCCCTGGTATAGGCCTCGCGCAGCAGCCGGGCCAGGCGGACAATTTCAGTGGCGTTGTCGCGATCGAGCGACAGGCCGATGCTCTCGGCGGCCACAGAAATATAATAATCGCCGCCATAAAGCAGCTCGACCTGAACCAGACGGCCTTCCAGCCGGCATTCCCCCCGGCCGACCACAAAAGATTCAACGTTGGTAAGCGTTACGGTCGTGAATTTTTCGCCCTCACGCCTGGCCGTCACGCCAACCGGCCCCGCTGGCGTGCGAATGCGAAATGACGTGCTGTCCGCGCGCTCGCGCCACAGATTGGGCAAAAGATTCAGCTCGACTATCACCGAGGCGAAGCCAATCATGCAGTGTCCGCACATCGGCGGGTACGAACCGGGTTCCAGGATCACCGCCCCGATATCGCAGCCATCTTCCTGCGACATAATCGGCACTACGGCGCAGGTGAGCCCGCCGCCGCGCGGCTCGTGCACTAGACGGCGCCGCCAGTGGTCGGCCCGGTCGCGCAGCCAGCGCCGCGCGCCGTCAACGGTTGCCGCCTGCGCGGGCAAATCAATACCCGAGAGCACGATGCGCGTCGGATTGCCGCCGGTGTGCGAATCCACCGCGAATATCACCTGCCGATCCCGGCGGCTAAGCCAATCGATGGCGCTTTGCGGCAAGGCGCGGTTATCGGCCATGGTTTTCCACCCGGAACAGCGGCGCGCCTAATGACCGGGCATCAACGGCGATCCCTAGTCCGGGCGCGGTGGGCGCTTTGCCCCGTCCCCGCACGGAGCGCGGGGCATAACCGGCGACATGCTCAAGCGTCCAGTCGTTGAAAAAGGACGCGTGCATCAGCGCATCCGCGCGGGTACTGGCGGCAACGTGCGCTACTGCGGCGGTGGTCACATCGCCGCCCCAGACATCCTCAATACAAACCGTCATGCCTAAATCCTGCGCCTGGTCACGCATACGCACCGCGCCGGTGATGCCGCCTACCCGCGCCAGCTTGATATTGACCGAGACTGCGCCCGCGTCGTATTTCGCCCGGTACAGCTCCGCGGCATTGATCACCGACTCGTCCATCACCAGCGGCAGCGAACTCATGCGCTGCACCAGCGCGCAATCGGCGGTATCGCGGCAGGGTTGCTCGATAAAAATATTCAGGCCGGCCAGTTCCCGCACCGCGATCGCCGCCGACTGCAGATTCCAGCCGCCGTTGGCGTCGGCGACGATCGTCACATCATCGCGACAGGCTTCCACGACGCTGCGGGTCCGCGCGGCATCATCGAAAGGATCGTTGCCCACTTTCAGTTGAAAACGGCTGATGCCCGCCTCCCCGCGCATGCGCACAAAGGCGGCCATGTCGCCGGGGGATGACAGGGGCACCGCTTCATATAAAGGAAAATCCGGCTGGGTCACGCCGCCCAGCAGCGTGGCGATCGGCAGGTTCGCCATTTTGCCCAACACATCCCAACAGGCTATATCGATGGCGCTTTTGGCGCTGTTTTGACCCAGCAGGCAGGCATTCATGCGTTGATGGATGACCGCCAGGTTGGTGGGGTCCAGCCCCAGCAGCGCGGGCGCCATAAGGCAAATTCCCGCGCGCGTCCCTTCGGCGAAATCCGGCAGATAGGTGCCGCCGAGGGTGCAGCTTTCCCCCCAGCCTTCCAGCCCCTCATTGGTAATAATCCGCACCAGCGTGGATGCCTGTCGCTGAGCGGCGCGGCCTTGGGACATCACGTATTCGCCATGGGCGTAGGTCAGTTGATAGCCGTAAACTTCAATTGCCGCGATCTTCATTGTGCTCTCACTTATAGTGATTGGTTATGGGTAATATATTACATTCAACGTTAAGTCTGTCAATGCGCTTTTTCAAACACGGCGTTATGCAAACAGCTCGGCAAAATGCGGATTCAAAAACAGATCGAGCGGGTCCATCTGCCGGCGAATTTGTATAAAACGCGAGTAATCGGGGTAAAGTTCGCTCACCCGCCGGCGGTCGAGAAAGTGCAGCTTGCCCCAGTGCGGCCGGGCCGAAAGCGGTCGCAAAGTCTGATCCACCGCCTGCAAGAAGGGAAAATAATTGCTGCCTATGGCGCCTGAAACGGAGATGGACGTGCTGTCACGGCCGCTCTGCGGCGAAATATAGCCGGTATCGGCTTTCTGCCAGCGGACCTGCAGCGGCGAGATCTCATGGGGAAATCCGCTGCGCATCAGATATTGCATGCGTTCGACCGCCTCCCGCGCATCGGCGGCGTCCACCATGTACTCCAGTTCATGGAATTGCGCATCGGTAGTGCCATCGGGATAGATGCGATACGCCCGATCCGTGCGCCGATTCATTGCGCCCTGAGGGAGGTCGGGTCCATCGGCGGACACTTCCCGCAGCAGTTTGACAAAGCAGTGATCGGCCGGCACCTCGCCCAGTTGGTACATCTGGGCGGAATGCGCGCTGGGCATCCACCAAAAAGAAAAATGCCGGTATGCGCCGAGCAGGTAATCCCACTGGCGCAGCACCTCCGACATGGGCAGAATGATATTTTCCTCTTTTAGCCGGTAGGCTGGGACCAGTTGTAAACCGACGCGCACCACCGGCCCGAGCAAACCGAGCGAAACCTGGCCTGCGCGCAGATAATCAGCGGTTTCACCATCGATATCCACCACCTCCCCGAGCCCATTGACGATACGCAGGCTGACCACCTTTGATGACAGCGACCCAAAAGCGGTGCCCGAACCTTTGGTGCCGGTGGCGACGGCGCCGGCGATGGATTGCACGTCGATATCCCCCTGGTTTTCAAGCGACAGTCCCGCGGACCACAGCGGTTCGCCGAGGGCGGCAATGGAGGAACCCGCCGCGACCTGCGCCTGTTGATGCCCCTTATCGATGGCGATGACGCCGCTCAGCGCGCTGAGATCGAGCAATAAACCACCCGTGCGAACGATAGGCGTAAACGAGTGGCCGCTGCCGGCAACCCGCACAGGCTGTCCTTGGCTTACCGCCTGGCGAATGCCTGCGATTGCCTCCTCTTCGCTTGCCGGCCGGAAACAGTTGTCCACGGTGAAGGTTTGATTGCCACCCCAGTTGGTCCATTTGAATTGAGACATCGTCATCACTCCCATTTTTGCGCGATTGAACTTGACGGATAAAAACTAAACTAACATTATGTAAACGGCTACCGGTTATCGATTACCGTAAAGTCTCACATACATCCATAGCGAGTTTCAAGTATGTTTAGGGGAACGAAAGTGACACAGACACAATTGTTAAATCGGCAGGTAGTGGGAGACATCGGAGAACATCAGAGCATGCCCGTGGTGCCGTTGAAATATCATGGGCGTTGGATTGCGGCGGGACTTCTTATCATTGTGGCGGCGGGGTTGATCGTTTCACTTATCACCAATCCGCGTTATCAATGGCAGGTGGTTTCCCAATACCTTTTCGATGCTTCGATTCTCTCTGGCCTGATGGCAACCGTCTGGCTGACACTCGCCGCCATGAGCATCGGCGTGGTATTAGGTACGCTGCTCGCCCTGATGCGCATGTCAAAAAATCCGGTGCTCAACAGTATCTCCTTTATCTATTTATGGATGTTTCGCGGCACGCCGCTGCTGGTGCAACTGATATTTTGGTACAACCTGTCCGCGCTTTATCCGGAGATTACCATTGGTTTTCCGTTCGGGCCCAATCTAGGCACCTTTGACGCCAATCAGTACATTACGGTCTATGCCGCGGCGCTGCTTGGCCTGGGGCTGAATGAAGGAGCCTATATGTCCGAGATCGTGCGGGCGGGCTTGAATTCAGTGCCTGGCGGACAACGGGAAGCGGCGGAAGCGCTGGGCATGTCAAGCTTTCGCGTGATGGTGAAAATCATCCTGCCGCAGGCGATGCGCATTATCATTCCGCCAACCGGCAACCAGCTGATCGGCATGCTCAAGACCACTTCCCTCGTCAGCGTGATCGCCCTGCAGGAATTGCTCTACTCCGCGCAGCTCATCTATACCGCGAACTTCCAGACCATCCCGCTGCTGATTGTGGCCTCGCTATGGTATCTGGTGCTCACCTCTGTTCTTTGCGTGCTGCAGCACTATACCGAGAAGCATTTTTCCAAAAGCGATCATCATTCCCAGGCGCTGCCAGCGCCGGCGGACGAGAAACTTGACGATCACACAGTAAGGAATGCCTGACTATGCCTTTTTCCCCATCTTCCCCGCACGGACACCACTTTGCGGTAGTGGCGCGCGGCGTCGAGAAATCATATGGCCATCTGCCGGTGCTCAAGGGCATTGACCTGACCGTCGAATACGGCAACGTATGCTGCATCCTCGGACCTTCCGGATCGGGTAAAAGCACATTTCTACGCTGCATGAACCATCTTGAGCGTATTGAAAAGGGGTTATTGCAGGTCGGCGGCGAAACGGTCGGCTATCGCGAACACAACGGCAAGCTTTATGAGATGAAAAAGTCCGAAGTGGCCCGGCAACGGGCCGATATCGGCATGGTTTTCCAGAGCTTTAACCTGTTCCCCCATATGACGGTAATGGAAAACATCATTGAAGCGCCGATGCACGTCAAAAAAATCCGTAAATCACACGCCGTCGAGCAGGCGATGGTGATGCTGTCCAAGGTGGGGCTGACCGGTAAGGCCAATGCCTATCCCCGTACGCTATCCGGCGGCCAGCAGCAGCGCGTCGCCATTGCCCGCGCGCTGGCGATGAAGCCCAAATTGATGCTGTTTGACGAGCCGACCAGCGCCCTCGATCCCGAACTGGTCGGCGAAGTGCTGAGCGTCATGCGCGAACTGGCCGACGAGGGCATGACCATGATCGTCGTGACCCATGAGCTTGGTTTCGCCCGCGAAGTTTCCGACCAGGTGGTCTTCATGGACAACGGCGTGGTGGTAGAGCAAGGCAACCCGACTGAATTTTTCAGCCATACCAAAAATGAACGCGCCAAAGCCTTTCTTGGCAAAGTGCTATAACATCCCTTCTGGAGTGCATATGATTGCTTTACCTGACACTGTACGGACCCGCGCTTTTATCAACGGCGAATATGTCGACGCTGAACACCAGCGGGTCTTCGATAACTTTAATCCCGCGACCGGTAAACTGCTCAACCAGATTGCCGCCTGCTCCGCCGCCGACGTTGATAAAGCGGTTAAGGCCGCCCGCGCCGCCTTTGACCGCGGTGAATGGAGCCGCATGGAACCGCGCGAGCGTAAGCGCATCCTGCATACTTTTGCCAATCTTATCGAACAACATGCCGCCGAGTTAGCCCTGCTGGATTCGCTGGATGCCGGCAAGCCGTTGGCGGATTGCGAAAATTTCGACCTACCCGATGTGGTCAACAACATTCGCTGGTATGCCGAAGCCATCGATAAGGTCTTCGGCAAGATATCGCCCACCGGCGCGGGCAACCTTGGCCTGATTATTCGTGAACCGGTGGGCGTGGTCGGCATGGTATTGCCGTGGAACTTCCCTGCCGCCACCTTGTCATGGAAAATTTCGCCGGCGCTGGCGGCTGGCAACTCTCTGGTGATCAAGCCGGCGGAACTGGCCTCGCTGTCGACGATACGTATCGCCGGGCTGGCGCGGGAAGCGGGCATCCCCGCAGGCGTATTCAACGTGGTGCCCGGCTTAGGCCATATCGCCGGTAAAGCCTTAGGGCTGCATAACGATGTCGATGCGCTGACCTTCACCGGCTCAACAGAAATCGGCCGGCAGTTCCTGCGCTACGCCGCCGACAGCAACCTGAAGAAAGTGGTGCTGGAATGCGGCGGCAAAAGCCCGCAGATCGTCATGGCGGATATGGCGGAAGACCTGGACGCCATCGCCGAAAACCTGGCCAATGCGGCATTCTGGAATATGGGGCAAAACTGCACCTGCGGTTCGCGCATCCTGGTGCACTCCGCCATTAAAGAACCCTTTATGAAGGCTTTTATCCGGGCCGCGCAGGTATGGAAAACCGGCGACCCCACCGACCGCGCCACCAGGCTGGGGCCACTGATCGAGCCTGACGCGCTGGCGCGGGTATTGAGCGCCATCGCACAGGCCCAACAGCAAGGCGCCACTGTGCTGCACGGCGGTAGCCAGGTGCGGCAGGATAGCGGCGGCTGGTTTGTCGAAGCCACGATTATTGATGGCGTCACGCCGGATATGGCCTTGGCCCGGGACGAAATCTTCGGTCCGGTGGTGGCGATCCTCACTTTCGACAGCGAGGAACAGGCGGTAAAAATCGCCAATGACTCCGCTTATGGCCTGGCGGCTACGGTATTTTCCAATGACATCAACATCGCCGTGCGCATGGCGCGTCAAATACAGGCCGGCACCGTGGCGGTTAACAGTTACGGTGAAGGCGATATCACCACGCCGTTTGGCGGCCTCAAAACCTCGGGATTCGGCGGCTATGACAAAGGATTCGAAGCCTTTGATCAATACACCCAAATGAAAACCATCTGGGTAACCCTCAGTTGACGCTGAACGCGGCACCGTCCGCCGGCGCTGATCTTATTTTCAACACGTATCAAGGTTCCGCTATGCAAATTCTGGGTGAAAACTTTATCCGCGGTGAACGCAGCCGGCAAAATAGCGTCACGCTGGCCAGTTATGATGCATTTACCGGCGAGGCGCTGCCCTACACTTTTTATCAAGCCACGGAGCAGGAAGCCGTCCAGGCCTGCCTGGCCGCCGAGCAGGCTTTTCCAGCCTATCACAGCGCGCCTGCGCGTGACCGCGCCCTTTTTCTCGATGCCATTGCCGATAGGCTGGATGCGCTGAGCGATGAGTTTATCCAGCTGGCGATGCGGGAAACAGCGCTGCCTGAAGGCCGTATCCGCGGGGAGCGCGCGCGTACCAGCGGGCAAATGCGGCTGTTTGCTTCCGTGCTGCGGCGCGGGGATTGCTTTGGCGCCCGTATCGATACCGCGCTACCGCAGCGCGCCCCGCTGCCGCGCCCCGATGTGCGTCAGATAAAACGGGGCATCGGGCCGGTGGCGGTGTTCGGCGCCAGTAACTTTCCCCTCGCCTTCTCCACCGCCGGCGGCGATACCGCCTCCGCCCTGGCGGCGGGCTGTCCGGTAGTCATGAAAGCGCATAATGGCCATATGGGCACCGCCGATTGCGTGGCTAACGCCATCGTGCTCGCCGCCCGGCAAACCGGCATGCCTGCCGGAGTGTTCAATATGATTTATGGCGGCGATATCGGACAAGTCCTGGTGCGGCATCCGGCTATTCAGGCGGTGGGGTTTACCGGTTCGCTGAAAGGCGGCCGCGCGTTATATGATCTGGCCGCCGCGCGCCCCGATCCGATCCCCGTGTTTGCCGAAATGAGCAGCATTAACCCGATGATCCTGCTGCCCGGCGCGCTGGCGGCGCGCGGCGAGGGGATCGCCCGTGAGCTGACGGCTTCCGTGGTCGCCGGCTGCGGGCAATTTTGCACCAATCCAGGGTTAATAATCGGTATATCTTCGCCTGACTTCAGCGCTTTTTTGCAGATGATGCGGCAAAATATCCGGCGCAGCCCGCCGCAAACCATGCTCAACCGCGGCGTACTCGCCAGCTATGAAAACGGACTCGCGCAATTACATCAACACCAGGGCATCACCCATCTCGCCGGGGAGCCGCAGCAAGGTATGCAGGCGGTGCCCCAGCTGTTCCAGGCGCAATCCGGTTTGTTGACCACAGGCGATCCACTGTTGCAGGAAGAGGTTTTCGGGCCGGTGACCATCGCCGTCGCCGTGGCGGACCAGGCCGAGCTGACGCGGGCCCTGACGGGGCTGCGGGGGCAGTTGACCGCGACGCTGGCGGCGGAAACGGAAGATTTGCGCCATTTTGCCCATCTGGTTCCTTTACTGGAACGCAAAGCCGGCCGCCTGCTGTTAAATGCTTATCCCACCGGCGTCGAAGTCTGTGACGCCATGGTACACGGCGGCCCCTGGCCGGCGACCTCCGATGCCCGCGGTACCTCGGTGGGCACGCTGGCAATCGATCGTTTCCTGCGCCCGGTCTGCTATCAGGATTATCCGCAGGAATTACTGCCCGATGCGCTAAAAGATGACAACCCGCTGAATCTTTCGCGTTTGGTCAACGGCGTTTACACGCGCGAAAAAATCCGTGCTTAATCAGGTGGCGACGTAAGAAAAGATAACGCTTATCACGGTGCGCTGCGCCCCGAAGGCCAAATGATCTTCGGGGCGTTTTTTTTGATAACCGATACGCTTTGGCGTAACAGGCGCTGGCATAGGTGCGTTTGCCGCGTGGCATGGCACCGCTATTCCTGTACATCCATTCCTAGGCGGTCCGGTTTGCCGGCGGCAACGCATCGCTGCCGTAGCCGACGCCGAAACCCTCGGCAAAAGGGTCTTCGGGATCAAGCAGGAAGGTCGATTGCGCAATAATATGGGCGCGGCCGCGTATTTTCGGGATAATGGCTTCGACATGGGGAGTCAGCTTCGTCGTCTCCTCGAAAGTACCCTCAAAGACTGAACCGATAATGCTTTCGTGCCGGAACCTGTCGCCTAGCCCCTGCTGGCGGCGATAAAAGCGCTGGGCCATGCGCGCCGACGTTCCCGTGCCGCCGGGAGATCGGTCAACGCCTGCTTCGCCGAAAAACACCAGGTTACGGTAGCTGCCGGCGCTGTTTTGCTCTTCGGTGAAAATCACCATCGGCACGTGGCAAGCCTTGCCGGTGGCGGGATCGATGATATGCAGATCGCGATTGACGCTATCGCGAATGGCGCGACCCGCGCTCACCAGTTGCTCCGCATACGCCGGTTGCACCGCCAGCCCCAAACTTGATGCGGCGACCAGCGCATAGTAATTCCCGCCGAAGACGATATCCAGGGTAACGGGACCGCGCGCCGGCAAGTCCACCACCTGGTCTGGGGCCACCATATAAGAGGCGACGTTTTGGATGGTGACCCCTTTCACCACGCCATTAGCGACCTCGACTTCCGCGGTGACCAGGCCGGCGGGGGTATCAAATGAGATGCGCGAAAGGGGTTCGGTCACCTCGACATACCCGTTTTCCACCATCACCGTTGCGGCGCCGATGGTTCCCGCGCCGCACATTAACGGCCACCCGCCGGTTTCGATAAAGACGATGCCAATGTCGGCCCGTGGATCGCAGGGCTGCATCAAGATGCTGCCGCACATTTCCGAACTCCCGCGCGGTTCATACATGAGTAGCTTCCTGATGGCGTCGTGATGCTCCATCAGATAGGCGCGCTTTTCGCTGATACGCGCGCCGGGAACGGGCGCGACGCCGCCGATAACCACCCGTGCGGGCGCGCCGGCGCTATGGGCATCAATCACGGAATACTGGACGCTTGACTTCATATGTGATCCTTACCGTCTGAAAAAACGGGACGCTTCGCATCCGCCGCATAGCCGACCCCAAATCCCTCCTGGAACGGATCCTCCGGATCGACAAAAAAGTTGCGCAGGCCAATAACAAACGCCCGCCCTGTGATAAGAGGTAGCACCATTTCTTTTCCAGCCACGATGTGTACGCCGGTCAGCTTGCCGGTGAAACGGGAGCCGATAATGCTTTCATGGACAAAGGTTTCATCCAATGCCAACGCACCCCGCGCATACAGCTGCGCCATGCGCGCCGATGTCCCCGTCCCGCCGGGAGAACGATCGACACCGGCTTCACCAAACAACACCAGATTTCGATGGGTGCCCGGATGCGAGCCAGGCCCGGTGAAAATCACGTTGGGGATCGGCGTCGCCCCCGTTTCCAATGGATGCCTGACGGCGAGGGTGGCGTTAGTGCTTTCCCGTACTTGCCGGCCAATCAACACCAGCCGTTCCGCACAGGCCGGGACCAACGCCAGATCGAAGCGGTCAGCGGGGACAATGACGTAAAAATTGCCGCCATAGGCAATATCGACATCGACACGACCCTGTCCGGGCACATCGATCTGGTGGTCCTTGACCGCGAGGTATGACGGCACATTAGAGAGCGAGACGCCCTGGACCGCGCCGTCTTTAAGAGCAATATGCGCCGTCACCAGACCGGCCGGCGTGTCAAATACGATCTGCGCGCGTGCGCCGGCCGCTTTAAACATGCCGGTCTCGATCAACGCGGTCGCCGCGCCGATGGTGCCTGCGCCGCACATGGTCAGCCAGCCGCCGCTTTCGATAAACACAATACCCACATCGGCGCGCGGATCGCAGGGCGCCATAATCAGGCTTCCGCTCATCTGTGAACCGCCGCGGGGTTCATACATCAGCAGCTTGCGCACATGATCATAGTGAGCAGCCAAGTACAGCCGCTTTTCATTCATGGTATTGCCCTTGGCTTGCGGGACGCCGCCGATCACAACCCGCGCTTGCGCTCCGGCGGCGTGCATATCAACAACAGAATAGTGAGATCTTGAATGCATCAGGTCTCCTGGGGGATAAAAGAAGCGATAATATCTACCTATCAGAGCGTTGGATAACCTTTACTCGATGGTATAAGCCGGCAGGGCGTCGCCTTGTTTATAGATAGTGGGATCAGTGATCATGCCGTAATCCGTGCCCCACCGCTTATGGATTTGCGCATATTTTCCCGACGCGATCAGGTGCACATAGGCGGCCTGCAGGGCTTGCAGCAACCCCGCGCTTGACTCATTGCGCGCCACGGCCGTGGCGCAGGGACCACCGCCCACACGGCCTGTAGGCACAAAAGGCTGTCCCGACGCCACCAGGGTTAACCCCACTTCGCGGCCGGTCAGCACCGCCTCGACGCGTTTGCTGGCGAGCGCAAGCACGGCATCCGCCATTTGCGGAAAGACGCTGACCTGAGGCGCCGGTTTGCCTTCATCCGCACAGCGCGCCTTGCCGGTTTCCATGGCGGGAACGCCGGAAGACCCCCCCAGGATCGCTATCTTATGCCCGCAGACATCCGCGATGCTTTCAGGCATATATTTGCTGCCTTTATTCACCACGAACGCATCGAAATTACTCCATTCGGTGACAAAGTCGGCAACTTCGACACGGTCTTTGCGCACGAAAAACTCGCCCATGCCGATATCGTATTTCTGTGCCTGCAGCCCTAACAGAATCGCGGGGAAATCCATACCCTGGATCTCCGCTTTCAGCCCCATCGTTTGGGCGACAGCGCTAACCATCTCCGGAATCATGCCGACAGTTTTCCCGTTGGCGACAAAAGAAAAAGGCTGGTATTTTGTCATGGTGGCGACGCGGAGCACCCCGCGTTTTTTTATCGCCTCGGGCACCAGCGCGACAATCTCGGGCACAGCCGCAATGCCGCCCTCCTCACCGGTGGGCATGCTGTTGGCGGGCGCCGCATATGCATATGTTGAGGCGGCACACAGCATCAGCGCGGAACCGACCCATGCCACGCCGATAGTTTTTCGAAAGCGCATTACCCTTCTCCTCAGTCAGTTGTTATCTGTAAGGTGTTATATATTACCGATAGACGATAGCATGTTACGATTTTGTGTCAATCCCTTTCCCCGTCGCCATGATCGGCGCCAGGATTATCCGCTTTGCTGCGGCCTGGCTAAGTGGCCTTTTGCCGGCACACCCCGCCTCCCCTCCCCTTATTAACCTGTGATGAAACACACAGAAATTATCCCCTGCGCTGTCTATAGTTGTTCTATTAGATGATATCTAGTTCTATCAGACAGAACACGAGGCAATATTATGGCGCGAACAGAGGGGACAAATCCCCAACCCCTGGGCGTAACCCCCAGCGGCGTCGATGTGATCGATCGGGCGATGGCGCTGCTGTTCGCCTTCAGGCAAGAAGATCGGTCGTTAACCCTGACCGAACTCGCCAGGCGCACCGGCTTGTATAAAAGCACGGTGCTCAGGCTGGCGGCGGCGCTTTGCCATCACCGGATGATGATCCGCCTGGAGGATGGCCGTTACGGCCTCGGCTCCGCCACCTTCAGCCTGGGAAACCATTACTTAGCCCACCTGAATCTCAGCGATGTGCTGCTGCCGTTAATGCGTGAGCTTAATGAACAACTTGGCGAAACCGTGTCTTTTCATATCCGGGAAGGGGATCACCGCTTGTGCCTGTTTCGGATTAATTCGCAATTTGCCGTGCGCGTAAACGTACAGCAGGGCGATGTGCAATCCCTGGAGCGCGGTGCCGGCGGCAGGATCCTGCTGGCCTTTTCCGGGGAGCCCGGCGACATCTACGAACAGGTGCGCCGGGCCCATACCTACGCGTCGCACGGCGAGCGCGACGAGGAAACCGCCGGGATTTCCGCGCCGGTATTCGGCCCCGGCCAGCGGCTTATCGGCGCGCTGGGCATCGTGGCGCCCATCAGCCGGCTGGACATGGCGTTGATGGCGCGGTATCGCCCCATCCTGCTGGAGATTGCCGCCCGCGCGACGGAACGGCTGGGCGGCGACGCGCGACCGCTGCTGCATGCAAAAGAGATAGCTGTTTAATACGTGCTCATCGTTTGGAGTTCGGCGCAAAACGAATCCCATGCTGTCGATAAGTGAAACGATATTGCCTGTAAAAGCCCTTTCAATACCGGGGAGACGGTTTATAACGCCGGTGGCGAAGGCATAAAGGGGACATGATGATGTTTCAATGGTTCACATCGCTTAACAAAATCGAAAAACGCACCTTCTGGGCCTGCTTCAGCGGCTGGGGGCTGGACGCCATGGATACGCAGATGTATGCCCTGTCCATCCCGACGCTTATCGCCCTGTGGGGCATGACCAAAGGACAGGCGGGCATCCTGGGCACCACCGTGCTGATCATGGCGGCGCTGGGCGGCTGGATTGCCGGTATTTTATCCGATCGCTATGGCCGGGTGCGGATCCTGCAGGTGACCATCGCCTGGTTTTCCCTCTTTACGTTCCTGTCGGCATTTACCGATTCCTTCTGGCAGCTGATGATCACCCGCGGCCTGCAGGGCATCGGTTTTGGCGGCGAGTGGGCGGTCGGGGCGGTGCTTATCAGCGAGACCATCAACGCCCGGGTGCGCGGGCGCGTGGTCGGCGCGCTGCAGGCGGGCTGGGCCATCGGCTACGGTATTACCGTTATTATTTCGACCATTATCTTTAATTCTTTTCCCGCCGATACCGCCTGGCGCATCCTGTTTGCCCTGGGACTGCTGCCCGCGCTGCTGGTATTGTGGATCCGGCGCAATATCCAGGAAGCGCCGCTGTATAAAAAAGAACATGCCGACGTCCAGGATCAGTCCAACAGTATTTGGGATGTTTTTTCCTCCCCTTATCGCGCCACCACCCTGAAGGCCATTCTGCTGACCTTTGGTATTTACGGCGGCAATTACGTGATGATTACCTGGCTGCCGGCTTACCTGAAATTGGTGCTGCATCTGTCGATTAACAACGTCGGCGGCTATCTGGCCATCAATATCCTCGGGTCGTTCGCCGGCGCCTTCCTTAATGGCTGGATGGCCGATGCGTTCGGCAGGCGTAAAACCTTTATGATCATCGCCTGCTGCCAGGCCGTGGCGGTAGGGGTCTATACGCTGGCGCCGATCAACCTGACCATCACCCTGCTGCTGGGATTTGTGCTCGGCACGCTGCAATCGGGCACCGCCGCAGGCACCGGCGCCTTTATCGCCGAACTGTTCCCCACCCGGGTGCGCGGTTCGGCGCAGGGCCTGTGCGGTAACGCCGGCCGCGCCCTGGGCGCGGTGATGCCGACCATGGTGGGATTACTGAGCATCAATATGGATTTGGGACCGGCCATGGGCATATGCGCCTGCGCGTCCTATGTCATCGTGGTGCTTGCCGCCATGATGCTGCCGGAAACCCGGGGGCGCGATCTGGGTCATATCGTCATGGCTGAAAACCACACCGCCGAGAGGGCAAAAATGCAATGATTATCGATATCCACGGGCACTACACTACCGCGCCGGATGCCCTTGAGGACTGGCGCAAGCGCCAGGTGGCCGCCCTGACCGACCCCGCTTCCGGCATCAGCGCCGCCGATTTGCGTATCACCGATGAGCAAATCAGGGCAAGCATCGAGCAGAACCAACTGCAAAAAATGCGCGAGCGCGGTATCGACGTAACCCTTTTTTCGCCGCGCGCCAGCTTTATGGCCCACCATATCGGCAACGCCGCCACCAGCGCGGCGTGGGCCGGGATCTGCAATGAATTATGCTATCGGGTCAGCGCGCTGTATCCGGCCTTTTTCGCCGGCGCCGCCATGCTGCCGCAGTCGCCGGGCGTCGACACCCGCTCATGCCTGGCGGAAATGGATCGCTGCGTGCGGGAGTACGGTTTCGTCGCCATCAATCTTAATCCGGACCCCTCCGGCGGCCACTGGACGTCGCCGCCCTTGTCCGATCGATATTGGTATCCGATTTACGAAAAAATGCAGGAATATGATCTGCCGGCGATGATCCACGTCAGCACCAGTTGCAACCCGGCGTTTCACACCACCGGCGCCCATTACCTGAACGCCGACACCACGGCCTTTATGCAGTGCCTGGCCTCGGATCTGTTTACCGATTTCCCCCGGCTGCGCTTTATTATTCCCCACGGCGGCGGCGCCGTGCCCTACCACTGGGGCCGCTACCGTGGACTGGCGCAGGCGATGCGCATCGACGATATCGAGGAAAAGCTGCTGAACAATATTTTCTTCGATACCTGCGTCTACCATCAGCCGGGCATCGACCTGCTTACCAGCGTGATCCCCGTCAGGAATGTGCTGTTCGCCTCGGAAATGATCGGCGCGGTCAGGGGTATCGACCCGCAAACCGGGTTCGCGTTTGACGATACCCGCCGTTATATTGAATGCGCCCGGCTTGACGACGCTGAACGCCAACTGATATTCGAGGGCAATGCACGCCGCGTCTATCCTCTTCTCGATCAACGACTTAAGGCCCAGGGCCGTTAAGGAGGCAGTATGCATACCCGAATCAATGCATTAGGTATAGTCAAACGCAACATCGAGCGGACCGATCCGGCCCTGGTCAGACGGCTGGGGGATTTTGGCGTGGCCACGCTGCATGAGGCCATGGGCCGCACCGGCCTTATGCGACCCCACATCCGCCCGGCCTTTGCCGGCGCCCGGTTATGCGGCAACGCGGTGACCGTGCTGGCCCAGCCCGGCGATAACCTGATGCTGCATGTCGCCGCAGAGCAGATCCGGCAAGGCGATATCGTGGTGGTGGCCTGTACCGTGGAAAACGGCGACGGCATGTTCGGCGAACTGCTGGCCACCTCTTACCGCGCCCGCGGCGCCGCCGGCCTGGTGAGCGAGGCGGGGGTACGCGATGTCGGCGCCCTGCGCGACATGGGGTTCCCGGTATTCTCCCGCGTCATCAGCGCCAAAGGCACCGCCCGCGCCACCCTGGGCTCAGTCAATGTGCCGGTGATTTGCGCCGGCGCGCTGGTCAATCCCGGCGATGTGATCGTCGCCGATGACGACGGCGTGGTGGTGGTGCCGCGCGACCTCGCCCGGCAAACGGCCGACGCGGCGCAGCAACGCGAAGATAACGAACAGGCGAAGCGCGAGCGTTTCGCTAAGGGCGAGCTGGGCCTGGATATGTATCATATGCGCGATATGCTGGAGCAGGCCGGGTTAAAGTATATCGATTAACGCCCATAGGGATGGCCGGAAAGCGTATGAACCCTCTCAGCGTCCCCCCGGCAGCATCAGCATGGCCGTTAAGACCATAAGCGCGGCCGTAGGCAGATGGATGCCGAAGGCGCTTTTGGCGGAGCCTTTCGCGGCGAGAATAAGCAGCATGTCGCCGACCGGAATAAGGGCGCCCACCAACAGGATAAGGCCGACGCCGCGCGGGGTATCCCACGCCATGAACGCCAGTACCATGAATCCCGTCGTCAGGTCGCGCACGCCCTTCAGGCGCAGCCACCATGGAATGTTGACGCCGCTTTCCGGCAGCGGCAGGCCGAAACTGCGGGTCGCGGCGGTGGGGTTCACCATATAGAGGCTGCCAATCGCGATAATCGCGAGTGCCAGGAACAGCGCCAGTCCGAACGTTAGCCAATGCATTTGAGTGTCCCAGGGTGATAATATAGCAATAGAATATAATCTATCATTGCTAGATTATCAAGCCATCGTATAATAACCGGCAATGACGGCTAGGGTGGTCCGGGAGATAAAAGCATGAGTATCGCCGAGCGGAAAGGCAGGCAGCGGGCGGAACGCGAATCCCGCATTATTGCGGCAGCGCGCGCGATCGCAGAGCGCGAAGGATGGAATGCGGTGACCATCCGCCGCCTGGCACAAGAGATAGAATACAGCCAGCCCGTGCTTTATTCACATTTCGAGAACCGGGATGCGATTGTTGCCGCTGTGGCGATCGAGGGTTTCCAAGAGATCACCGCGGCGCTTCGTGCCGCGGCGCGTGAATCGGACGGACAGCGGAACGCCCTGGAGAATGTCGCCATGGCTTATCTCGGCTTTGCCTTCCGCTGGCCCGCGCTCTACGAGGCCATGTTTGTCCTCCCGACCCCTCTGCGGTTCGCCGAGGCGGATACCAGGCCGGAACTGCGGGCTGCTTTCGACGCCATCGCGACGGTGGTCACGCCGTTTTGCGCCGACGCAGAGGTCATGACCGAGACGTTTTGGGCGACCCTGCATGGCCTCGCCGAACTCGAGCGTTCAGGTCGAATCAGGCCCGGCGCGCGGGTTGAACGCATCCTGCTCGCCGTGCGGGCGCTGCTCGCGTCCCGCAACGATGCTCCCGACCCCGGCGAACAGCCGGGACCCGCATAATCCCGCCGCCTGTCAGTGGGAAGCAGAGGTACTGCGCTCGGCACGAACGGCGGTGCCCAGCGCGCTTAGCATCACATCGCGGGTATGGTTCAGATGTTCAGACAAAATAGACACGGCACGGTCCGCGTTGCCGTCTAATATTGCCTGCAACAGTTCATTGTGATCGCTGTTGCGTTCCCCCTGCTCTGTTGAAACCGGTAAAAGCACCCGCTGATAAATTGAAAACGCCTCGGCAAGCTGTTTGACCATCAAAAATAGCCATTTGCTGCCGCAGTTTTCCATCATGATAAAATTGAACACCTCATGGCGCGTATGCCATTCAGGATTAAATTTGTCCGGCGACTCAGGTAAGGTCTGGGGAGTATGGACCAGGCGGTGATTAGCGGCGATAAGGCGCGCCTGCCACTCAATATCCCCGCTGGCGATCGACTTGCGCAAGGCAATCCCTTCCAACGTAATCCGCTGTTCCGTTAAATCGATAAGCTCGCCCGCATTCAGCCCACGCACGCTGAATCCTTGCTGCGGCGCAACGTCCACCAGCAATTCGCCCGCCAGGCGGCTCAGGGCCTCGCGTATGACATTCATGCTCACATCAAACCGCTGGGCAAGTTCGGAAATCTTAAGTTTATTCCCCGGCAGAAGCTGCCCGGTAAGAATCAAGCCCCGGACATGAGAATAAATCGTCTCATTTAGCGACCTTCCCTCTTTGAGAACCTTCATTTTCCTTCTCCAGTGGATTCTTATTTTTCAAATAGTTAAAAGCTTGCTCTGCTAATTAATTCCCATAATAACATAGCCAAAATTAAAAGGATATTCATACATAAAACTTATAATATGCCAAAAAATCCATTTTTTGCTTTAAAAAAGTTTTTTGCCGCGTATTATCAATTTCACCCCCACCGGTGTCAGCCAGGAGTCAGCATGAATGTTCCACTGAATAAGGCGTCCATTGAATTTGAAGGCATGCAGGCAGGCTATTATCACGCAGGGAAAGGCAAGCCGCTGATGCTGATTCATGGTTCCGGCCCTGGCGCCTCCAGTTTAGGCAACTGGAGCCGCGTGCTGGAGCCGCTGGGCCATGACTATCACATCTTCGCCATGGATCTTATCGGTTTTGGCATCAGCGATCGCAAGGCGGAACCACCCTACTTCGATTTCCCCCTGTGGATTCGCCAGGCTAAAGCGATGCTGGATTACATCGGCTCGGCCGAGATCGGCATCATCGGCCATTCGCTGTCCGCTGCCATCGCACTGTCACTGGCGTCTTCCGACAAGCGGGTGTCGGCAGTGCTGACCACCGGCGCTATCGGCGCGCCCTTCCTTGCCACGGCCGCGACTCAGCGCATCTGGCGGTGTCCGCAAAACCGGGACGAACTGATCGCCACTCTGGGTACGCTTATTCATGATCAATCGATCATTGATGACAACTATATCAAGGCAAGAGAGCCGGTCGTGTTTGCGCCCGGTTATGCCGAATATTTCAATGCCATGTTTACCGGCGAACCGCAGCGTTATGTCGAAATGACCACCCTGGGTGATGAGGTGTTGTCCGCGATTAACTGCCCGGTCGTCATGCTGCACGGGCGCGATGATATTCCTTTTCCCAAAAGTACCTCTGAATATTTATCAGCAAAGATTAAATATGCCGATTTACACATCCTGAGTGAATGCTCTCACTCTGTGGCATTTGAAAGAACCAGAGCCTTTATGGCGGCAGCGCATCAACTGTTTCAGTAATTCCATCGCTGCGCCCGAGATGACAAGAATAAAGCGATGTGCGTGGCGATAACGCATCGCCGCAATGCTTAATGACGGTCCGATAATAAGTCGGCTTTTCACTACAAAACACCCTTTCACAGGGAATGATGTTTTCTGTCCTGTCGCGGTATTACAACGAGGAAATTATAATGAATTGGCTTTCTCACTTTAAAAAACGCACGTCCCCTTTATTCTTTTCCTATATTCTGGCATCAACGGCGCTATCAGCCTTTATGACTACCCCGGTAAAAGCAGAGGAAGACAGATTAGTCGGGTTGATTCCCGCGCTTAAAGCGGAAAAGCCGTTCAAGCTGGGGGTGACCGTAGTCCATCTGAACGATGATTTTTATAAAGGCATTATTTACGGCATTACCGATGAAGCCAAACGCTCCGGCGTGGACGTGGTCCAGGTGTCGGTGGCCGGCGCATACGGCAATGTGCGTGAACAGTTTGCCCAGTTGGAGGCGTTGAAAAGCATCGGCGCCGACGTGGCGGTGTTGGCCCCGGCCGCCTTCAACGGTTTTGACCCCATCATTAAATCCCTCAAAGCGGGCGGCATGAAGGTCGCATCGGTCGGCATCCCCGTGGACAGTAAAAATATCGACTTCGGCGTTCTGCAGGATGATACCTATATCGGCAAACTTATGGCGGACGCCGTCTGTAAATCCCCGGTCACGCCGAAAAATGTCGCAATGATCCCAGGACCCGCCGGGGCCGAATGGGTACGCCTTCGTTATGAAGGTTTCAAGGCGCAGGCAGGTAAATGCGCAACGCCCGTTTCCGTGGTTGAAACGGGATTTGGCGGCGGCATCGATCTGCAGGAAGGTCTGGCCAAGGCCTCCGACCTGATGCTACGCAACCCTGAGGTCAATTTTATCTATACCCCGCAGATTACGCTGGGCATGGGGGCGGTCCAGGCTATCCGCCAGCAGCACCGGCAGGCGTCCGTCGTGAGCTCGGCCATGGTTAAAAGGGCCGTGCCGATGATAGAAGACGGGAAAATGCTGGCCGTGGTATCCGAGCCGGGCATCATCATGGGTCGCCTGATTGTTCAGTACGCCATCCGCGCCATGGCGGGAAAACCGCTGCCTAACCTGGCGCCGGCAGGTACCGATGGACTGAATTACGCCCATTACAATGTGCCGAATAAGGTGCTGGACAAGAGCAACGTGGCGACACATCCCTTTGAAACCTATGAAATCGCGCCGGCTGAATGGAAAGTGCCTGCAATGCAGTAAGCCTGGTACGAGGTAACAACGATGTCGACAGAACAGGTAACGGGTAAGGCGCTAAGTCAGGGAAGCTCGCCGCTGCTGCGGATCAGCGGCTTGTCCAAGCGGTTTGGCGCCACGCAGGCGCTGAACCAGGTTTCCATCCAATTCCAGGCCGGGGAGATCCACTGCGTGCTGGGCGAGAACGGGGCCGGCAAGTCAACTATCGGCAAGATCATCAGCGGATTATATCCAGCAGACGAAGGCGCGATCTGGTATGGCGAACGGCAAGTCTCGTTCAGCAGTTCCCGTGAAGCGCGCCATGCCGGCATAGTGATGGTGTATCAGGAACTGTCCCTGGCGCCGAGCCTGTCGGTCCGCGCCAACCTGTGGCTGGGCGCGGAGAAAGGCAAAACGGTGTTTTCGTTTATCCGCAAAGCCCGGGAAGTCGCCCGGGTGCAGGAAGTCCTGGCCCAGCTTGGGCTGGCCGACATTGATATGGAACGGTCGGTAAGCGCTTTCCCGGTAGCCATACAGCAGCTTATCGAAATCGGGAAATCGTTACTGTCCCAGCCGCGGGTGATTATCTTCGACGAGCCGACGGCCATGCTGGGCGCCGTCGAGAAGGAACGCTTTTTCCGGGTGCTGGAAAAACTGCGGGCAGCGGGTCTGGCCTCGGTTTTAGTGACTCATCATATTGATGATGTGATCGCGGTCAGTGACAGGGTCACTATTATGCGCAATGGACAAGTCGTGGACTCATTCCCCGTCGGCGGCGATGTGGATGCTGATGTCATTGTTTCGCGCCTTACGGGCAAGGCGCCCGGCAGCCACGAAATGAATGACAAAGGCAACCTGCGCTTCCCGCCCCTGCTCGACGTGGAAAACCTGCCGGTCAGCAGCGGCGGAACCCGGGTTTTTTCTGTCGGTCGCGGCGAAGTGGTTGGCATCTATGGGGTGGTCGGCTGCGGAGGCGAGGCCTTGCTGCATAACCTGGTCGGCTTCCTGCCCATGCCAGGCGACGCCCCCCTCAGCTTCAAATTAGAGGGTTATGCGTGGCGGCCCGCAAACGTGTCCGAGGCGCTGAAAAAAGGGGTTTCCTGGCTGCCTGCCGGCAGGGCGGCCAATGGCGTGTATCCGTCCCTGTCCATCGCGGAAAACTTGATGATGACCCAGTTAAAACGGTTCGCTCGCAGCGGATTTATCCGTATTGGCCGGGCAGAATCCATGGCGGACCAACTGCTGCAAGCCTGCGGCGTGAAATACGCTGATAAGCATGACCCGCTTACCAGCCTCAGCGGCGGCAACCAGCAGAAGGTTCTGCTCGCCCGGGCCATGGCCAGCGCCGGAAAAGTGCTGGTACTGGAAGAACCCACCGCCGGCGTCGATATCGCGGCCAAACATGAAATCCATCAGCGCATTCGCGCGCTGGCCTCGACCGGGGTATCGGTGCTGATGTTATCAAGCGATCTGGCCGAAACGATGGCGCTGTGCGACACGGTGTGGACAATGTTCCACGGCAGTATCGTCACGGCATACCGCAACCCTGACGAACATGACAAAGCGTCGATTATCGCAGACGTTGTCGGCCAGGCCGGTCACGACCAGCCAGATCATTAACCTTTACGTAATGATGAAGCAGGAGTTTGCATCATGAGTACAAGCAGAGAAGCGGGGCTCCTGGCGTCGGGAAAAAGCGTGAAAACCAGACGGTTTTCGCTTTCGGACTGGATGCTTCCCCTGTTGATTGTGTTAACCGCCGTCATCGCGGGCTTTATCCAGCCGAGATTTATGTCCGTCAGTAACGGGATAAATCTGGCCTGCCAACTGGCCCCTCTGCTTATTATCTCACTTGGCCAGGCCGTGGCCGTAATAAGGGGGGGACTGGATCTGTCGCTTTCTTCTGCCATGTCCCTCGCAGGCGTCGCGGGCGTGATGATCATGAATCAGTTCGGCGTCCCCGCGGGCCTGGTCGCCATGCTGCTGGTCGGCACGTTAACCGGCGCCGCGTCAGGCATCCTTATCGCGGTTTTTAATACCTCCCCCCTGGTGATTACCCTGGGGATGCTGTCCGTCGCTCAGGCATTCGCTTTAATATTGTCGGGCGGCGTGCCCATTTACGACGTTCCCGCCTCATATATCGAAGCCGTGGGCTATGGCACATTATTAGGGCTTCCCGTCATGGTATGGATTGCCATCGCCTTGACCATCATGATTGGCGTATTGCTCAAATACACGCTGTTCGGCCGCTATGTCTATGCCATGGGCTCCAATGTGTCCGCGGCGTCCAAATCGGGAATCAACGTAAAATGGAATACGGTCCTGGTCTATATGGTCAGCGGTTTCTGCGCCGGAACGGGAGCCATCATCTTAACCGCCTGGACCAGCTCCGCCCAGCCCATCGCGGCGGCGAACCTGACGCTGCAGTCCCTGGCGGCGGTCGTTCTCGGGGGCGTGGCGCTGACCGGCGGCGCAGGCAATCTTCGGCAGGTGATTACCGGTGTGGTGGTATTAACGCTGCTATCAAACGTGATGAACATGGTAGGCGTATCCGCCTATTACCAGACGCTCGCCGTGGGTGTCGTCATTATTTTCGCCGTTATTCTCGATCGTTTCCGCCGCCATGATTCGCATTAACATTATATTGGCTTCATTCCTATTATCATCGAGGAGTATTACCGTGTCCGATAAGGTGCAATACATCAATCCGGAAAACGCCAGCCCCGCGCAAGGACTCTATTCTAACCTGACCAAAGTGAGCGCGGGAGACCTTTATTATATCTCCGGCCAACTTTCAGTAGGTTCCGATGGCGGCGTGGTAGGCAAAAACGATTTTGACGCGCAGTTTGCGCAGGTGTTTAACAATTTGGGCGCGGTGCTGGCAGCGGTAGGCTGCGATTACAATGATGTGGTGAAATTTAATACCTATCTGGTGGCATCCCAGCATATTGACGCTTTTATGAAAAACCGGAAAGAACTGTTTCCAACACTTTTCGCCACGCCAAATTATGCGCCGAATACGCTGCTGGTAGTGGACCGGCTGGTTAAAGAAGAATTCCTCATTGAAGTGGAAGCCGTGGCCCGCGCGCGCGATTAATTAATATAGCGTTTTTATTGTAAGGTAAAATATGAAACTGGTTACGTATCTGCTTTCCGGCGAGAAAAAAATCGGCGTAATTAACACTGCCGGAAAAGTAGTCGATGTCACTGATATTGTTGCTACCAATGATATGAATGTGCTGATTGACTGCTATGCGACATTTGCCGACAGGCTGCAACGCTACAGTGAAAGTCCCGATGAGGATGGCCTGGCGCAGGAAGACGTGCGTTTACTGGCGCCGATTCCCTGTACCCGGCGCAATATTTTTTGCGTCGGCAAAAATTACTCGGCCCATGCGCAAGAGTTTGCAAACAGCGGGTTTGATTCGAGCGCCGCGGCGGGAAATGTTCCCGCGCATCCTATTATCTTCAGCAAACCCTCCACCTCGGTCAGTGGCCCCGGCGACGAGGTAGACAGTACGCTCGATCCCTTCCATACCCTCGATTACGAAGCCGAGTTAGCCGTGGTGCTGGGCAAAAAAGGACGCGTGACGCAGAGCGACGATCCCATGTCTTATGTCTTCGGCTACACGCTGGTCAACGACCTCACCTCGCGTCATCTGCAAAAACAGCATAGCCAGTGGCTGCTCGGCAAGGGCATTGACGGATTCTGCCCGATGGGCCCGGTCCTGGTGACTGCCGATGAGTTTGGCGAACCCGGTTCCCAGACAATAGCCTGTACCGTCAACGGCGAAAAACGCCAGGAGGCCGCCATTGCGGATCTTATCTTTGACGTTGCGACCCTAATCAAGACCATTGGACAAAACATTACGCTGCTGCCGGGCGATATTATCGCCACCGGTACGCCTGCTGGTGTTGGAATAGGTTTTACGCCGCCTAGATATTTAAAAAAGGGAGATAAAGTGACGGTGGCAATGAAGGAGATCGGCGAATTAACCAATACGATTATTTGATTTGCAGATAATACATTTTCTCAGGCGTTCACGTTGAAATATCACCTATTCAGATAACGAGGTTATGATATGGCTAAGATTGTCAGTGCCATCAGTATGTCCCATGTTCCCGGTGCGCTTGGCTGGGCAGACGCGCCCTCCCCCGAGCAGCGAAAACGCCTGGCCGCCATACATGCGCGGTTGAAACACTGTATCGACGATACCAAACCAAATCTGATTATTGCGTTTTTAGACGATCATTTTGAAAACAATTTCCGCAACTTAATGCCGACCCTGGGCGTTCCAGTCAGTGACGCGAATATCGGGCCGGCGGAATATATGATGGAAGCGCTGAAATTCACTACTCAGCACAGCATTGCCAGTAATGCCGGCATTGCGCAAACGTTGCTTGAAAAATTGATTCATGGCGGGTTTGACGCAACACGCATGGGCGCGATTGAATATGGCAATAATCTGATGATGCCCCTGGTCTTCATCAACCCGGAATTCAATATTCCAGTGGTGCCAGTCTATATCAACGTCTTCTCTCCGCCGCTTATGCCGTATTCACGGGCTTACGATCTGGGGTTAAAAGTCCGCGAAATCATTGACACATTGCCTGATGACTATCGTATTCATTTTCTGGCGACAGGCGGGCTTTCGCACTGGCCGCCGGTATGGACTGAAGGCGCGCCGGAAGATGATAAGCTGCTGCAGCGCATGAAGGTGTATCAGACCATCGGTAAGGAAGCGCTGATTGACGACCCGACGCTGTATACCGATTTCGCCCAATATGAAATAGATATGATGAGCAAAATGGAATGGCCGCTCGGTAATAGCCATCCGCTGGTCAATGAAGAATGGGATAGGGAAATGCTGGAGCGCTTTGCCGCGGGTGATGTGGAATATATGCGCGCGCTGACCTATGAGGAAGTGGAGGAGCGCGGCGGACACGGCGGCCATGAGGCGCTCAACTGGGTGGCGCTGATGGGGGCGATGAAAGGCGCGCGCCCTGACTACGTTGCATATGAATCCGTACCGGAATGGATAACGGGAATGAGTTATTTAACTTACCCCGGTCAACAATAAACTTATTTCATACACATTTATCATCGGGAAAAGGAATTTCCTGCGTAAGCTACATTTAAATTAATTAATCTGGTCATAAGGCCATGGGAATATTTTATTCAGCCTGCGGCCAAGCCTTATTTTAAATACTGCCGATTATTGTTTTATTTAAAGATAAATGCGTACTTCATCTGAAAGTTGTAAGACGATGTTTACCAACATGAGTGGAGAAGAACTGCCATGGCACGAATTGCAGTAGTTGGCGCTGGCATGGGCGGGCTGGCCTTTGCCTGCGCCATGAAAAACAGCAAACATGAGGTTATTGTGTATGAGCAGGCCAGAGAACTGGTTGAGCTTGGTGCGGGCATCTCGCTGTGGGCGAACGGCACGCGCCTGTTTGCCGAGCTGGGCATTGCGACGCGCATGGCGGAATGTTCCTGTGAAACGGAAGCCGCGTTTTTTCGCAATGAAGACGGCAGCGTGGCGGCCTCGCAGTTGCTCGCCCGCGATAACTGGTACAGGAATGAATACGGGCACCCCTACTACGGCGCCTTCCGTACCGACCTGCAGGCGGCCTTGCTTGACGTTATCGGCAAAGAACATATCCGGCTGGGCAAACAGCTTACCCGTCTGGAGGATGCAGGCAGCGAAGCGAAACTTTACTGGGCTGATGGTTCGGTGGCGACGGCGGACCTGGTGGTGGGCGCCGACGGCATTAAATCCGTCGTCCGCAATGCGATCAGTGCCTCCGCCACGCCGGTATTCACCGGCAACAGCGCGTTTCGCGGACTGGCCAAAACCGCCGATCTCGACCTCCTTCCCGAACCGCATTCCTTTACCGACTGGATGGGCGATGGCAAACACGTACTGAATTTTCCCATCGGGAAAAACTTTGCATATCAGACGATCGTGGTTTTTATGGATGGTCCGGAAATATGGCGGCAGGAAGCCTGGCGGGTCCCCGCCGACGCCGGCGCCATCGCCGGGATGTTTAACGGCTGGCATCCCGCCGTCGGGCAGCTTCTTGAACACGTTAACCTGTCCGAGCGCTGGGGGATGTTCCAGGTCAGCCCGATGGCGGCCTGGCATCGCGGGCGCGCCGTGCTCATCGGCGATGCCGCGCACGGCATGATGCCCCATCACGGCCAGGGCGCGATTTCATCGTTCGAAGATGCCGTCGCCCTCGCGCACATCATGAATAATGATGCCCTGGTTTCCATCGAATCAAAGCTCGAGAGCTACCAACGCGAACGTAAAGCCCGTGGTGAAAGAATTCAGGCATCGTCGCGCCGGGTGAATGACTGTCTGCATCTTGCGCAGGGACCTGCCCGGGCGGAGCGTGATGCCGTGCTCAACAGTCTTGGCCGGCATTTTTCATGGCTACACGGCTACACGCTGGCCGTGTAACTTTCAGCGCAACGCGCGGCCGCGACGCCGAAGCAGGATACACCGGCGGTTCGCGGCCCTGGCTGGAAGTACCCTGCTTACGCCGTCAGACGGCGAATGGCCGAACAACGCAGCCGCATGGCCTGTTGGGCGATGGCTGAATGCGGGGCCAGCAACTCAAAACCGTGATTGACGCCGGGGTAGAGATGAAATTCCACCGGCACGCCGGCGGCGGCCAGATTTCCCGCCCAGGCCAGGTTCTCCGCGCAAAAGAGATCCAGCTCGCCCACGTCAATATACGTGGGGGCAAGTCCTGTAAAATCGTCCAGCCTGGCCGGGATAATGCGGTTCAGTTGTCCGTCATCCGCTCCGTCCGGGATCCTGGCGCGCCATGCGGTCTGTATTTCGCTGGCGGTGATGGTAAGAAAGGGCGATATTTCCGCTGTCGCATCCGTCGTCCGGTCATCCAGCATGGGGTAAACGAGGATCTGCCCGGCTAAGGCAATGTGTCGATCCCGGGCGAGAATGGCCGCGGACGCCGCGATACCCCCGCCGCCGCTGTCACCCATCAGCACAATACGATCCGGTTCGATGGACAACTGCGCGCTGTTTTGCTGTAGCCAAGCCAGACCGCTAATGATTTGTTCCGCCTGGCTATCTCCCGCTATCTCCGGGGCAAGGTGATAATCCAGCGCCAGAAAACTGACGCCGCTTTGTGCCACATAGTTCGCCACTATTTTATGATAGGCGGCGATATCGGCGGAGACGCCGCCACCGCCATGCACAAAGAGCACCGCGCCGCGCGAGGGCTCGCCCGCGTTCTGATACCAGCGCGCCAGGCGTTTTTCATTACCCATGGGAATGAAAAATTCCCGGGTCTCTATGCCGGTCGCCTCGGGAAAATGGTCGTTAAGCAACGCATAGAAGGCGTTGCTCTTGTCCCGCCAGCTCAGAACATCGCCGGGTTGAAAGGCGGGAAAACGCGCAAGCTCGGGCTGCAATTGTGCTAAACGTGCCGCAAGTTCACTGTCCATGACATAAGGCATCACATTTCTCCTGAAACCGTTGATTGACGCCGGTCAGTATTCCACACCATACTTTTGTCTGAAATGACATAAAAAGGGCTTTTTAGGACATGACGCGTCGCATTGGTTTTCTGATTTTTCCCGGTTTCAATCTGCTTGACCTCAGCGGGCCGCTCAGCGTGTTCGAGACCGCTAATCTCCACCTGCCGCCAAAGGAACAATTCCAGCTGGATGTGTGCGCCGTGCGGGCCGGGATGTTCGCCAGTTCCAATGGCCTGGCGGTACACGCCAGCGCTGGCGGAGGCAAACGATTCGATACCCTGGTGGTGGTGGGGGGCAGCGGCGTCGGCCGGGCAAGCTGCGATCCCGCGCTATTGGCGTTGCTGCGGGAGGATATTGCCCACCGCTATGTCTCCGTCTGCACCGGCGCTTTTGTGCTGGCGGCGGCGGGCAGGTTGGCAGGAAGAAAGGTGACCACCCACTGGCGCCGGGTGGCGGAACTGCAGCGTCTGGTCCCTGACGCCCGGCTGCTGGCCGACAGTATCGTGGTGCAGGATGATGATATCTGGACGTCGGCCGGAGCCACTGCCGGAATGGATATGGCGCTCGCGCTGGTCGCGGCGGAACACGGCGAGCCGCTGGCGCATCTTATTGCCCGGGAGTTGCTGATCCCCCGCCGTCGTACCCATGGCCAGTTGCAGTTTATGCGCATGCGGGATATTACCCCGCCTTCGCCACGGATCCAGCGGGTGCTGGCGTTTATCAACCGCAATCTGCGGGGTGACCTCTCCGTTACCATGATGGCGGAAGAGGCGCATCTCTCACCGCGCCAGTTTTCCCGGGAATTTGTCGCCAATACCGGTCTTTCCCCCGCGCGGGCCGTGGAGCGCTTGCGGGTGGAGTTTGCCCGCAGCCGGGTGGAAAACAGCAACCAGACGCTGGCGGCCATCGCGCTGGAGGCGGGTTTTAGTGATACTGCATTAATGCGAAAGGCCTTTTTACGCTGCCTTGGATCCACGCCGCAAAGAATGCGCAAGGTGCCATGGTGAATACCGCTTCAGTCAGGTGAAATACAGCGCCGGATGAGCACAAAAGCCCGGCCATACTCTCCCTGGCAGGAAGCATACGTATAAGGGGATTCGGAAATACGCCGCGGCAAAAATAAACGCCGCCAGGATACGATTATAGCCGGTGGTCTACCCTTTATAAGCCGGTAAAGTCCGTATGAGCAGGATGACGCCTTCGAAAGCCACCCTGCTGGAGGATATGAATAGAAGATTAACGTTTAAAATGAAGTCCATTCTTCATTAAGCGCTTTATTCATTGTGCCAGGCTTGGACGGGCTTTTTCTTTTCGCCATCCCCAAGGATTCACCAGCGGCGCTTTCCTGCGCGCGACCCACTCTGACCTTAAAGATAGCGACCATATCATTGAGATTTCTTGCCTGCTGTTCCAGGGAAATGGCGGCGGCCGAGGATTCCTGAACCAGCGCCGCGTTTTGCTGCGTGGTGGAATCCATCTCCACCATGGCTTTACTGATCTGATCAATGCCGTGGCTTTGTTCGGTTGACGACGTGGCGATTTCATCGATGATTTGGCTGACATGCGTCACCGACTGCACGATATCCCCCATGCTGGATCCCGCATGATTGACCAATTCCGTACCTGAGCTAATGCGCAGCACCGACTCGTTAATCAGGGATTCAATTTCTTTGGCGGCGGTAGCGCTTCGTTGCGCCAGCGTTCTTACCTCGCCGGCCACGACGGCGAATCCCCGTCCCTGCTCGCCTGCCCGCGCCGCTTCGACCGCGGCATTCAAGGCCAGGATGTTGGTTTGGAAAGCGATACTGTTGATGACACCGATAATGTCGGTGATTTTCTTTGAACTGTCGGCAATGCCGTTCATGGTCAGCACCACATTGTCGACGATTTCACCGCCTTTGCGCGCGTCGAGGGTGGCGCTGGCGGCCAGTTTATTTGCCTGCAGGGCATTATCCGCATTCAGCCTGACGGTCGAGGTCAGCTCTTCCATACTGGACGCTGTTTCCACGACGGCCGCCGACTGCTGTTCAGTCCTCGAGGCCAGATCCGTATTACCGGCCGCGATTTGCGAAGACGCGCTGGCGAGGTGGCCGACGCTTTCCCGTATGCCCGTAATGATTTCGCTCAGTTTGGTGTTCATTGCGCCCATGGCGCGCGTAAGCTGGCCAAGTTCATCATTGGAGTGGGATGCGATCTCCGAGGTCAGATCCCCGCGGGCGATGCATTCCGCCATCGCCAGGTTTGCGATGATGGGCCGTGTGATATGGCGGGTAATGAACCAGGCCGCCAATAATCCGACGAAGACCGCGGCTACCGCGAGCGCGGAGATGAGGACGATGGCGTCCGTAATGACTCTTTCATTATCATAATCCTGTGCTTCAATAAGATCGCTTGTCGCACTGTTAAGTTCGTCTGCAACGTTGCTCATGCTGTCAGAGGATTTTTGGCTTTCCACGGCTGCTGGGAAGTAAGCGTAGGTACTGGCCTTAATTTTTTGGAAATACGCCAACACGGGAATGACTACCGCTTTTTCTGAGTCGGGAAGCTTAGTAATGCTGGCGGAATAAAGGGTTTCGGCATCATTGTACGACGTCTTAAAAACCGCAAATGCGTCATCAGTATGTTGGGTTATCAGTGTATTCGCGGCATCACGCAGGTTGTCGAGCGACAGCGAAATGTCAAGGAGCGTTGCCCGTATACCAGGTTCAACGGAGGGATCCTGCATTTTTCTCTGCAGGTCATTCAAAACACGCTCTCCATTATCCTGCGTTATTTCTTTGGCAAGTGCGTTACTGTGAACAATATTAGCGAAAAATACATCACGCAGCTGCTTATAATGCTTTATTTTTTCAGTTAATATTTCGTATTTATTTTTTGCATTGCCCTGCCAATGAGAGACGTCTTCTTTTTCGATTAAGACTTGCATACTGCTTAACGCTTCGCCATTGGCTTTGATCATCTGCTCATCCCCCGTTTGCATATACAACAGGCGATTCCTTCGGGCCAACTCAAGCAAATCGCCAATCTTGTTGGTGTGGTTTGTCCTGACCGCATTACGTTGAATCACATCTAAAGAGTAAATACTGTAACATGACATACCAATGATAATGACAATCAACATTATGAACCCAGTAAAAAGCTTCTTGCCTATGGAGAAACTACGAAACATTAATTTGCCGGTAAACATATAAAATCCCTTGTTAACATATGGATATGCTTTTTAGAATAATATTCAAGTATTCCAAAATGATAATATTTTCATGCTAAAAAGCTTATCGGCAAAAAACTTAATTTTCTTAAGACTAAATTAAGAAAAAGGATATAAAAAGTAAGCTTATGACTTATATGAATTAAATTTATTTACATTTCCCTTAAAACCAGAAAAATGGTGCAATTGTGCGTTTAATGATGAATTGCAATATGAAAAAAATAACATAAAATGCCGTAACTGCAATTTTATAGTGAGATATCTTCCTGAAGCTTCACTTAACCTAAATACATCAAAAAATCCCAGCTAAAATAAAAAATTCAAGAAATTTACGGTCTTTTGGCGTGATGCACATCAAGCTCTAATGACAAAAAAGTAAAAATTTAAAAATAAACATCCGCCAAAAAAATCACGAATTTATATAGCTTATTTATCAAAGATAAACACGGCCAAATTTAACGTGAGAGCGCTTATTTCAGGCATGCATCATTACATTTTCATCATGGATTTTTTCAGCCAGAGGTAGCGGGATTCCAGGCCCTGGCATCCCGTTGAACGCCAGGGCGTTTTTTATGGCCGCATAACGGGATAGTGTCAAAATCCCTATTGCACGACATTATATGCCCGCATACCACTCATAGCCGCGATCTTCCCAGTAGCCGCCTTTTCCGCTGCCCAGAGCATCAAACGCGGTAACGACTTCGATGCGCATCAGATACTTCGCATGCTTATAGCCGAGCTGTCTTTCAACCCGCAGACGCAGCGGCGCGCCATGGGCCACGGGCAGATCCCCGCCGTTCATGCCATAGGCCAGGAGAGTCTGGGGGTGGTAGGCATCGAGCAAATCGATACTTTCATAATAGCGGCCGCTACCATCCAGCGTCCTCTCCAGCTCGTCCGCGCAATGGAACACCACGTAGCGGGCGCCCGGTTTCACTCCCGCCGCATCCAGCACCCGCCCCAGCGGAACGCCTTGCCATTTGCCGATGGCGCTCCATCCCTCGACGCAATCGTGCCGGGTGATCTGGGTACGGGCCGGAAACAGTTTCAGGTCGGACAGCGACAGGCTCAGCGGTTGCCGCACCAGCCCGTCCACCTGCAGACGCCAGTCGGCAAAGCCGCGCTCCAGCAAGCGGGCATAGTCCTCCGAGTCCGGCATCTGCGTTCCATTGGCGCGAAAGACCGGCGACAGGTCGGCCTCAGTGTATTCCCGTGCCAGCGATTGACGCCCGAGCAGCATGCGTTGGCTGCCCATGGTCAGCTTTTCCACCTTATCCAGCCACGCGGTCACTTGCGCGTTCTGCGTCAGGCCATCGCACCCGGTGAGCAATGTCCCCCCCGCCCCGGCGAGCAGGCCGGCCAGGAGACGCCGGCGTGAAAACTGAGGTTTCATGGCTTGTCTCCTGTTTCGTCAATGGCGTATCGGCCGCTAATCATCGAGCGCAGATTGTTCCAAAGGCCCGAGGCGACCACCATCGCCACATGCACGATGACGAACAGCACCAGGAAAGACGCGGTGAGGAAGTGCAGCGTGCGCGCCGAAGGACGTCCGCCGAACAGATCCGGCAGGAATGGAAACACGGCGTTGAGTCCCGGCGACATCGCCAGTCCGGTCAACACCATAAGCGGGATCGCGCCGCCGACGACCGTCAGATAGGCCAGCTTTTGCAATGCGTTGTAGCGCCGCGCCGCTTCCCCCCTGGCGAAGCGCAGGCGCGCGTGGTCGATCACTTCCCGCCACAAATGGCGTAATGACAGCTGAGCCCTGGTAGGCAACAGGTCCCGCCGTAGGTGGCCGCGCCATAGCCCATGCGCCAGGTAGACCAGGCCATTAATGACCAGCAGCCAGGCGAAGAAAAAATGCCAATGCCGTCCGGCGCCCAGATCGTGATAGGACGGTAGGGTAAGCCAGGTCGGGAATGCGCGTGCGGCCGCGGCGCCGTCTTCGCTGGAAACGCCGAGAAAGCCGGTGGTTTCGATGCCCAGCGGGCCGATTTGGATATAGCCGCGCGATGTATCGCCCAGTTGCCTGGCGCCAATGGCGATAAACGCCCGATCCGCGTCGGCGCCGTATTGCCCCCAGTAGAGCCGGGGATGGGCATTAAAAATCTGCAATCCGCTCAGTAACAGAATCGACAGGCAGAGGACGTTCACCCAATGCGTAATGCGTACAGGCAATGAGTGCCGCTTAACGAGCCGGCGGCGCCCAGGCGGGGCTGATGGGGTCGGCGCGCTTGATGTATCAGGTTTGTTCATGACAGGCTCCTTGACCGGCTGGCCGACACCGCCAGCCGGCGGGGGTGATTGATTACATCGGGGGAACAACGCCGTTTTTGCCGACGATAAGATTACCGGCGGAAAGCTCGCCGTCCGCGCCCTTCTCTGCGCTGACGAAAACCACCGAGCCGGGCTTCACATCCTCAGGTGTGGCCGGCGCCAGCGTGACGACCGGCGTGCCTTGCGCAATGGAAATCTTTTTTTCCCGGCCGTGATAGCTGACCGTAACGTCGCTGCTGCCCACCGACTTGACCGCATCGGCCACGGTGGCATTGGTCATCGTGCTGTTGGGTTTCAGGTCCCAGCCGAAACTGCCTTCCGCCGCGCCTTTCAGCTGGGGCGGGAAGATCAGCACTTCCAGCGCCCCGTCGCCTCCCGCCGATGTGGGGAGCGACGCGATGCCGACGTAGTCGCCCGGCTTAATGTCGGCGATACCGGCCTTGGCTACCGCCGAGACCCTCCAGCCGGGTTTCAGGGTGACCATGACGGCTTGGCCCTCGCGCGACGTCACCTGGAGCCGGTCACCCGTCAGGGCGGCGACGGTACCCCGTACCCTGACGCTGTTATCGGCGGCGGCAGCCGGCGTCAGAGCGCTGGACATAAGGAGCGCGCCGGTCAGGCCGAGGGCCAGGAAGCGGGTTATTCTTGGAACAGTCATGTTGAATCTCCTGAGCGATGCGGGCACCGCGATAGATTGATATGGCGCATTAAAAGGAAAAACCGTCGCAGGCGGCGCCTGGAAAGCCTGCGACGTGATAACAAACCCCGGTTGGCGGGTATGCACCCGCGACAGCGTAATCAACCTACTAGTTGGTAGGCTTACTGCAGCGCAAAAAAACCCCGGCACCCCATTCCGCTGGAGCGGATCAGGCTGACGCGGTCAAATGATGGATCGTAGGCTGGATAATGGACTGAAAAGTTTGCGGATTGCCATAGGCCCGGGCGGCCAGCATCGCGCCGTGGACCGTGGCCATGAAAGCGCCGGCCTCGACGGCCGCACTGGCGCGCAGGTGGAATTGCCCCTGGGCCGCGCCGTTCTGGAGCAGCGACGCGAGCCAGTCAGACTGATCCTGAAAATGCCCGCAGACTTCATCCGCCACCCGGACCGGGATCGTCAGCAGTTCGGCGGCCAGCATCGCGCAAATGCAAAAAGAAGACGTACCATCGCGAATGCAGGTGATCCAGTAATCGGCATAGGCGTTAAGCTCCGCCAGCGGGTCGGCGAGCTGGCTATCAAGGGCCGCCATGCCTGCCCGCGCCTCTTCCCGATACAGGGCGACCACGGTTCTGACCAGTTCTTCCTTGCTGGGGAAATGATGATGGATGCTGGCCTTGCTGATGTGTACCCGGGCGGAAATATCAGCATAGCTGAAGCTGTTATAGCCGCCGGCGGCCAGCAGTAACCGCGCATGGGCGGCGATTTCCGCGGCCTTGGGAGAAAGCTCTGCGTTCATGATAAAAGTCCATCGACCAAACAAAGGGGGTGCGGCGAATGCTGCTTTACCGGCATTGCGGCCCCCGCAATAATGCGGGCGGGGCCCGACACAGGAAAGCCAGAACGCCATCGCGTGCAATCACCCTACTAGTTGGTAGCCTGGCTGTCAAGAGATCGATCACGCAGGGGCGGCCGGCTATATCCATGACGGCTGCCCGGCCGGAGCCTTTTAGCCCGGTTGCCCTTCCTTATGAAAATGCTGCACCAGCATATCGATGAACAGGCGTACCTTCGCCGCCAGATGTCTCCTGTCGGGATAAATGGCATGGATGGGTATCTCGCTGCCCTGGTATTGCGGGAATAATTTTACCAGCCGGTTTTTCCTCGCGTCATCCTCAGCCAGAAAGGACGGCAGGTAGGCAATGCCCATGCCTTCGACCGCGGCGTCCTTGATGGCCTCGCCGCTGTCAAAACGCAGGCGGCGGCGGCCGTCGATAAGGACCGGCGTCCCATCGGGCCCGGCCAGAGGCCAGGCGCCCGATGCGGAATGCAGGCCGTAGATAAGCCGCTGATGGCCGCTGAGGTCCGCTATGTTTTCTGGCGTGCCATAGCCTTGCAGATAGGCCGGCGCGGCATAAAGACAGGGACGGTATTTCGCAATCAGCCGGGCGACCATCAGCGAGTCGACGGGCATATCGCCCATGCGGATACCGAGATCGAACCCCTCTTCCACCAGGTCGACGACCCTGTCCGTAAAGCTGACCTCGACTTCCAGCTCCGGCCATGTTTTCAGGAATTGATTCAGCAACGGCAGGATAACTATCCTTCCGAAGGCCGCGGTCACGGTGAGGCGCAGCGTACCCCTGGGTTGCAGGCGGCCCTGCCTGACGCTGTGCTCGGCCTCGTCCAGATCGGACAGTATCTGCACGCAGCGCTCGTAAAAATTTTGCCCATCGGTTGTCAGCGACACCCTGCGGGTGGTGCGGTGCAGCAAGCGCGTACCCAGGTAGGCTTCCAGCCGTGCCAGCGACTTTCCGGCCGCGGAGCGGGTCAATCCCATGATTTTGCCGCCGGCGACAAAGCTGCCTGACTCGGCGATGGCCACAAAGGCACGCATGGTGTTGAGTTCAATTCCCCCGCCGCCATGCTGGCCGGCCGCGACGTGACGGACACTCACTGTAGAATCCTTTTCCCGAATGGTTGCGATAGAGTGATTGTGTAGAAACTTATTCACCCAGAAGGATATGCAATGTTACCTGTAAATGCCAGAAAAACGCTGGATGGCTGGATACAAGCGGCACTGCCTGTGGTCCAGAAAATGAATGGCCAGAGCGAGGCCGGATGGCCCGAGGCGCGCGCGGCCTATACGGCTGGACTGGAAAGGTTATTCCCGGCGCCTGGCGGGGTGTCGTTTACCCCCGTTGATTTGGGCGGCGTCGCCGCGCTGCGGGTCACGCCGGAAAATGTGCTGGAGGACCGCGTGCTGTTCTATATACACGGGGGCGGCTATGTCCATGGCGGGATAAACGCCTACCGCGGCCTGGCCGGAAAATATGCCGCGCTGCTGCGCGCCAGCGTCTATGTGCCCGATTACCGGCAAGCCCCGGAGCACCCGTTCCCGGTGCCGATTGAAGATACTTTTACCGCCTATCGCGCGCTGCTTGATAACGGCGTCGACCCGCGTTCCCTGGCGATATCCGGTGATTCGGCCGGCGGAGCGATGGTGGTGACCATTATGAGAAAAGCCAGGGACGCCGGCGTGCCCCTACCCGCCGCCGCCGTCGCCCTTTCACCCTGGGCGGATCTCACGCACAGCGGAAATTCGGCAACCGTCAGGGACGGTATCGATCCGCTGTGCAGCACGGCGTTTCTTAACCAACTGGCCCGTATATTCCTGGCCGGAGAATTGCCGACTCACCCTGATGCCTCGCCGATCTTCGCCGATGTCCGGGGGATTGCGCCCACCCTGATCCAAATTGGCGAAAATGAGGTCATGCTGAGCGGGGCCCTCCGCCTTGCGGCCCATCTCGGGGAAAGCCGGGTACGGACATCACTTGAGGTCTGGCCCGGCATGTTCCATGTCTGGCATTTGTTCTCCGGGGTTCTCCCCGAAGCCGACCAGGCGCTGCGTAACGCGGTGAGGTTTTTGGACGATGCCCTCCCCGCCGCGCCAGGCAATCCGTAAGCCCGCAACGCCGCATCGGCGGCGCGGCGTTTTCCCTTACGCGACGCAACACAGCGGCTATCAGGCCGCCGGGCGGCCCCCGTCACGCTCAGTGGGCAGGTTGCCGGCCGCTGGACGGCTGGCGTCCGCTTATTTTTTCCACAGTTTTTTACTGGCGAGGTCGGCGCCCGCGCGCAGGGCGCGGAATTTTTCCCGCACCACCGTGGGATGCACTTCCGTGCGATAGGTGGCCTGCGAAGAGAAACCGCAGTCGGCGCCGGCAATAACATTGTCGCGACCTACCCGTTCGGCAAAGCGGACCAGGCGTTCGGCAATCAGTTCCGGATGTTCCACGGTGTTGCTGGCATGGCATATCACGCCCGGGATCAACCGCTTGCCCGCCGGCAGCGTAATCTCTTCCCAGAGGTGGTATTCATGTTCGTGGCGTACATTGCCCGCCTCGAAGGAATAATCCGATGCGTTGATATTGAGCATATAGCGCACAAACTCCACGAAGGGCACATCGTGAATGCGCGGACCTTCGTTAATGCTGTAGCAGGTATGATAGCGAATTCTTTCCTGCGGCAGGCCCCGCAGCGCATGATTCAGGATCTCGACGTACTCGCCCGCCTTGCGGTGAATCGCCGCATTGTCCAGGGCGCGATCGGCAAACAGATCGGGCAGGAACGGATCGTCGATTTGCAGGCTGAATCCCGCGTCAATCACCGCTTTATACTCGACGCGCAGCGCCTCGGCCACCGCCGAGAGATACTCGCCTTCGCTGGCATAAAACGCATTGCTGCCCACGCCGGTCGGCGCCACCGACGGGACAAACGCCGAATGGGCGCTCACTTTACCCAATGCGGCCGCCAGGTTGGCCAGGTCGCGCTGCAATTGCGCCGTGCCGTGATAGGCGATAGGTCCGGTGCAGGCCACCGGGACGAATGGCACCAGGTTGCCGCCGAGCATCGCTTCGCCGAAATAGTGCTGATAATAATCGGGAAACGCCTCGATCTCCGCGTCAAAAGCCGTATAGCGTTGCCCGGGGCGCGCAGAGAAGCCGCTCATGCGATCGCGGACATAGGCAAAGAAACCGACTTTGGATTGTTCACCGTCGGTAACGATATCAATGCCGTCATCGACCTGTTGCTGAACCGACTCGATCACCGCGTCTTTAATGCAGCGGTCCAGCTCCGCCTGATTATCCGCGCCGTCAATATTCGCCTTCATCAGATCCAGCAATTTCACGGGCCGTGGGAGACTGCCGACATGGGTGGTTAAAATACGATCAGAGCCTTGCAGTGTGGACATTATTACCCTTCATCTGATGTCAAAATAGGTGAGAAAATAACTTACTACGGCCACAGGCGGATGGGAAGTCCCCCGGCTACGGCGCCTGGACCGGCGCCTCCAGCTGATAGCCGCCATTCTCCAGCAGCTTAAGCTGCGGCAGGCAGGAAAGCAGCCGCCGGGTATAGTCGTGCTGCGGCCGATCCAGCACATCGTCGCTCCAGCCGTTTTCCACCAGCCGGCCTTTTTCCATGACCATGATGCGATCGGCGACCTGCTCCACCGCGCCCAGGTCGTGGGTGATAAACAGGCAGGCGAAACCGTAGCTGTCCTGCAGGCGGCGCAGCAGCGTCAAAATCTGCTTTTGCACGGTCATATCCAGCGCCGAGGTCGGCTCGTCGGCGACGATAAAGGCCGGTTTGCGGATCACGGCGCGGGCGATGGCCACGCGCTGGCGCTGGCCGCCGGAAAGCTGGTGCGGATAGCGGTCGATGAAAAATTCCGCCAGGCCGACTTCGTTCAATACCTCTTTGACGCGCGCCAGGCGGTGCGCACGCCCGGTATCATTGAAGACCCGCAGCGGTTCTTCCAGGATCTGGCCGATTTTCATGCGCGGATTGAGGGAGGAATAGGGATCCTGCTGGATGATCTGGCAGGCCAGGCGCCACCGGCGTTTTAACGCCGGGTCCCGGTCGTTGACATCCCGGCCCTCGAACAACAGCGAGCCGGCGCTCACCGGCAACATACCGGCAATCGCCTTGCCGATGGTGGTTTTTCCCGAGCCGCTGGCGCCGACCAGCGCCACCGTTTCGCCCCGGCGCACGTTAAAACTGACGCTGTTCACCGCCCGGGTGACGCGCGCCGGTTGCAACCATGTTTTCTGCCCCGGATAATCGATACTCACGTCGCTCAGCGTCAGTACCGCCGATGCCGACAGTAGCGAGCGGCGATCGGCGGGCGCTTTTCTGACGGGCATCGCGTCCAGCAGCCGGCGGGTATAGGGATGCCGGGGTTCGGCCAGCAGCAGCCGGCTTTCGCCCTGCTCCACCAGCGCGCCCTGCTCCATCACCATGATGCGCGAGGCGTAGTTGGCCACCATCGACAGATCGTGGCTTATCAGGATCACCGCGCTGCCCTGCTCGGCGGTCAGGGACAGCATCAGGCTCATCACTTCATGCTGCACCAGCACATCCAGCGCCGTGGTGGGTTCATCGGCGATAATCAGTTTCGGTTCCAGCAGCATCACCGCGGCAATCATCACCCGCTGGCGCATCCCGCCGGAAAATTGGTGCGGAAAGCTGGCCAGCAGCGTTTCGCCGCCGTCCAGCCCGACGCGGCGCAGCATGGCGACGATTTTCTGTTTGCGCTCCTGCGGCGTCAGCGTGGTGTGCAGCGCCAGCCCTTCATCCAGCTGGCGGCCGATGGTCATGGCCGGATTTAGCGAGGTCATGGGTTCCTGGAACACCATGCCGATACCGGCGCCGCGCACCTGGCGCAGCTGCTCGTTATCCAGCGCCAGCAAATCCTGGCCGGCGAACCGCAGCCGATCGGCCCGGCGCGCGACATTGGACGGCAGCAGCCCCATCAGCGCTCGCATCGCCAGGGTTTTGCCGCTGCCCGATTCGCCGACCACCGCCAGCACTTCGCGCGGCTGCAGACAAAAGGAAATGCCGTTCACCACCGTGCGATCCTGCACGCTAATGGTCAGGTTACCGACGTCCAGCAGAGGCTGCGCGGTGTTATTCATTATTGCATCCTCGGGTCAAGATAATCGCGCAGCGCGTCCCCCAGCAGGTTGACGCCCAGCAGCGCAAGGGAAATACAGCACCCCGGCAGCAGGGCCAGGTAGGGCGCCTGGGAAAGATAGGTACGGCTTGCCGCCAGCATATTGCCCCAGGTGGGTTCCGGCGGCGGTACCCCGAGCCCGAGGAATGACAGGGCGCTTTCCGAAATCAGCACCCAGCCCAGCATGGACGTGGCCAGCACCGTCAGCGGCGCGATGCAGTTGGGCAGGATATGATGCAGCAGGATAAATCCTTCGCGATGTCCCATCACCCGGGAGGCGTGGACAAAATCCGTCTCGCGCAGCCCCAGCACCGTTCCGCGCACCACCCGCACCACCGAGGGGGTATAGGCCAGGCCCAGGGCGAGAATAATGCCGTAGCGGTTACTGCCCAGGATGCTCAGCAGGCCGAGTGCCAGCAGGATGCCCGGAAACGCCAGCAGCGTATCGGTCACCATCATGATGACCCGGTCGGTCACGCCGCGCAGATAGCCGCTCAGCAAGCCCAGCACAATCCCCGTCAGCAGCGCGAAGGCCACCGTCAGCACCGAAATGCTGATGCTGGCGCTGGCGCCGAGCATAATGCGGCTCAATACGTCGCGTCCGTATTCGTCGGTGCCGAACCAGTGCGCGGCGCCGGGACTTTGCAGCCGGGCCAGAATATTGATCCGGCTGGGGTCGAACGGCGTCCAGAAGAACCCCACCAGGCTGGCGCAGACGATAATCCCGATCATTAGCCCGCCCAGCAGGGCGTTGGGCGCCAAAAATATTGAGCGTTTCATGATGCGGCCACCCTGGGATCAAACAGCGGATAAAGGGCATCTATCACCAGATTGGTCAGGACATAGATACCGGCGATAAACAGCATGCACCCCTGGATAACCGGATAATCACGGGCATAGATGCCGTCCACCAGCAGCCTGCCGAGGCCCGGCAGGCTAAACACCGTTTCGGTTACCGCCACGCCGCTCAGCAGGTTGCCGAGCGTAAGGCCTATCAGCGTCCAGGTCGGCCCGAAGGCATTGGGAAACACATGGCGCGACAGTACGGTACGCTCGCGCAGCCCCTTGGCGCGGGCGTGGGTGACATAATCCAGGCGCAGCACCTCCAGGGTGCTGGCGCGCATCATGCGCACCAGCGCGCCCACTTCCACCAGCACCAGCGTCAGCACCGGCATCAGCAGATAGAGCACGCCCTGCCAGGCGTTGTCCCGAATCGAGACATACCCCACCACCGGCAGCCAGCCGAGCTTCAGGCCGAAAAACATCAGGATCAGCAGCCCCATCCAAAAACTCGGTATCGACAGCAGAAACGTCGAGAACATCACCAGGCCGACATCAAGACGGGTGTTCTGTTTCCATGCCGCCAGCATGCCGAAAGGCACGGCGACCAGCGCGGCCACGACCACCGCCGCCAGCACCACGCTCATGGTGACGGAAAACCGTTCGAGGATCAGCGGCAGTATCGCCTGTCCGCTCTGGATGGAGTGACCGAAGTCGCCGTGCAGCACCTGGCCGAACCAGATAAAAAACTGCGTCAACAGCGACTGATCCAGGCCCATGTTATGGCGCAAATCCGCCAGGCTGCTCTCGGTCGCCAGATCGCCAAGCATCAGCAGCGCCGGATCGCCGGGCACCAGCCTGGTCAGCAGGAAGACGATCACCGTCACCAGCAGCAGCGTCGGGATCGCCGACGCCACCCGCCTGAAGATAAAACTCAGCATGACGACTCCTTGCCACTATGACTTAACGGATACGTTCCACAGGCGGGCGGCGGCGGCCAGCCAGGGTTTATAGCCTACGATAACCTTGCGGTGCGCGATAATATCCAGCCCCGGATAGAAAATAATCAGCGGCACCTGTTCGATCATCATGCGGTGCAGCTGGTCGACGATATCCTGCCGCTGTTTGCTGTCGCTGACATAGGCCAGGCTGTCCACCAGTTTGTTGGCCTGGGGATCGTCCCAAACCTTGCGCGGCTGCTTGGCTTTATCGCCGTTGATTTGCTCAAACGCCAGCGCCGGTTCAAAGCGCGCCGAGAAGGTAAAGGTCATCATCTGGTAGCGGCCGGCCTGGTAGCGTTCAAGCTGGGTGGCCCATTCCATGGTGGTGATTTTGGCGTTGATGCCGGCGGCCTGCAGCATCGCCTGCACGATAACCGCCATATCGAAGCTGGGCACGGTGGAGCGTTTATTGGCGATGATTTCAATCGTCTCGCCTTTATATCCGGCTTCCTCTAGCAGCTGTTTGGTACGGGCGGGATCATATTTATAGCCCTGCTTTTCCACTTCTTTATAGTAACCGGAGGCCACGGAAATATTGGAATTGCTCGGCGTGGCCAGCCCCTCGCTGGTGCCCATGGCGATTTGTTCGGTATCCAGCGCCGCGGCGATCGCCTGGCGCAGCTTGAGGTTTTTCAGCAGCGGATCCGCCGTTTGGATAAGCAGCGCATGGCGCTGGGCGTTGGGCGCCACCGCGATGGCCACATTGGGGTCGGTTTTCAGGTCCGACGCGTCGATGGGGCTGACCTGGGCAACATCCACCGCACCGGAGCGCAGCCCCGCTTTCACCGTGGCGGCGTCCGGCACGGCCATAAACCGCACTTCGTCCACCAGCGCTTTCTTGCCGCCGACAAAACCATCCGGCGCGCCGGCGCGGGAGCTGTAGCCGTCAAAACGTTTCAGCGAAACGTATTCACCGTGCTTCCAGTTATCGAAGGTAAAAGGACCGGTGGCGATAGGCTTGATCCAGTTGCCCTGCCCGTCCACGGATTTGGGACTGACGACCGCCGCGGCGCCGCAGTCGGTGCGGGCCAGCGTATCGAGAAACAGCGCCACCGGCTGCGCCAGCGTCATCACCACCGTACTGTCGTCCGGCGCGCTTACCGACGTGACGTTGATCTGGCTGCTGCCGTCGAATTCCCGCAGGCAGCGCCACTGGGTTTTCGGATCGGTCCAGTGCTTCCAGCTCCACAGCACATCCTGCGCGCCCAGGGTATCGCCGTTGTGGAATTTGATATTTTTGCGCAGATGGAACACATATTTTTTGCCGCCGTCCTGCACCTCCCAGGTGTCGGCCAGCATCGGCCCGACGGTGCCGTCCTCCCGATAGCCCACCAGCCCTTCCACCACGTGCATCAGCACGTCGTCGGTATTGCCGTCGCGGTTCACGCCCGGCTGGCTGCTGCGGATGTCCTGGTTTAAGGCAAAACGGATGATGCTGTTGTCGGCCGCGCCGGCCCGGGCCGCCATCATTCCCGGCAGGAGCATAACGATACACGCGATTATCTGCTTCATAGTATCCTCAATGGGTCGTTGTTTCGTTCGGACGGCGGCTGTCAGGACAGGGCCAGGGAATATCGGGTAAATTCGCGGTTAATCGCCGGCAGCGGCGCCACCTCCATCGTGCCCGCGGTGGAGTCCATAACGATCATCGCCACGGTGGCCGACAAATCGCTTTGAAAACCGGGACGCGGCGGCCGGCATACCGAATACGGCGCGCCGAAGTCGTCAAAAAAGGCATTTTTCAAATCGTCTGCGCTGAGCTTGGGCTTAGCGCGCAGCAATTGATTCACCCGCCAGGCGCGGTACAGGGTATCGGGCGACGTGCCAATGCCCATTTCGCGGATTTTGCTTTTTGCCGCGTCGCTTTCCCAATGGTTGGCGTGCACCAGGATGCCGTCGGTGGGGTACAGGGTAAAAGACTCATCCGGCGCGCATTCAAAATCAATGGCGAACCCCTCGCGGGTGCTGAGCATCATATTGTTGGAGCAGGACTTCGGCGTGACCGCCACCACCCGCATCGCCAGCGCCATATGCTGCTGCTCCAGCACCTTGCGGCGGATCAGGGAAATCGGCACGCCTATCTGGCGGTAGTCGCGCTCGCAGCGCAGATAGTTGGCGGTGATGGCCAGGCCGGCCTGGTTTACGCCGCTGCGCGCCAGGCCGCCGGCCTCCACAAAGGTCAGGTAATCTGGGCCGTCGTCGCGGTGCACTTTCAGTACGATGGAACTGTCGGCGCATTCGGCGCGCCAGTCCCAATTCTGCCCGTGGATCAGCCGTCCGCTGGCGCTGCGCTGCGGCAAAATCACCGCGCCGCTGCAGCCGTCCTTGATAGTATCGTCATGGGCGTCGCGCTGCTCTTTCAGCAGCCGGGCCTTGGCGATCACCTCGGTGCGGGCGTTGATCATCACGATGCCTTCCAGCGGTACGCCCGCCCCGGTCGCGATGCCGGTCATTTCCGTCAGGTAGTCGGCATCGAAATCGCGGATGATGGCGCTGAAGGCGGTAATGAGTTCCTCGCGCTGAGCTTGGCTTAATCCCAGCTCGCGCAGCTGATCGCCGTAAAGGCCGACGCTCAGGCGGATGCGATCGCGGGCGATTTCGCCGTATTGCAACCCGCGTTCATGGGCGCTGCCGGATACGGTAACCAGCGGAAAGGGGGTAATCTGCGACATCGTGTCTCCTTAACGGGGGGGTGGCGCGCAACGGTGGCTGCGCAGCACGCGCAGGAAAAAATCCTTTACGGTATCCAGCACTTTCATGCCGTCATGGCCGACATTGGGCACGATGTCCTGGCGCGCATCGACGCCGTGCCCGAGCAGGCTCTGGTAAAGCGCGGTATTGCGCTCGATGCGGGTCGCGCCGGCGTCGTTACAGCCCGGCATATAATATTTGCCTCCCGGCCGGTGGGTAATTTCCCAGGTTTCCACATCGACCTTGCCCACCACCAGTTGCACCGGCACCTGCCGCAGGGCGGCATAATTCAGCGGTTTGCCGAACATCTGTTCAAAATTGCGCACGCCCACCCACCAGTCCTGGTGTTCATCCAGCAGGGTAACGGAGCCCGGCGCGCCGATGGAGACGCCCAGCAGGCGTTCGGGATGGATATACAGGAAGCGGTGCACAAAATGGCCGCCGCCGGAATACCCGAACAGTAAAAACCGGTCGAACGGCGTGCCGAGGGATGCGGCGACTTCATCCACCATCGACAGCAGTACCCGATCATAGCGGATGCCCTGCTCGATAATGTACTTAAAACCATGGGAGTTGCCGTCTTGCAACGGTCCCACCGGGAACAGCGGCGCCAGGATCACGCAGCGGTTATAGCGGCCGAATTCGGCGAAAGCGTCGCGGTAGGCGGTCATGCTGCGCCCGGTGCCGTGCATGACCACCGCCAGGCAATGTCCGGCGGGATCGGCGTCAAAATCGGGCGGAACATACATGCAATAGGCAAAACGGGGGTCCTGCCTGCTGGCGAAAATGGTGGTATGGCCGCGCTGATAAAGCGCGCGTCCGCGGGTTTCCGCCAGTTGGGTTTCGTCGAGGGCCATTTTTTTCCTGTTGAAATGACAGGGTGATGAGTGATTTTCATTCAAACATAAAACCAAAATTGGCGCCAATTTAATTGGATAAATATGCGCAAAAACTATCGCCCCCATCACATTTCTCGGTAATATAAAAGTATCCTCTGCGGCAATAACCCAGTAACACGATGATTTACGATAAGAAGCCGCGCGCCGTCCCGCCCATTTCTCCATAGGGTTTTATTATGGCGGCGGTATTTCAGGCGGCGCAAAACGCCTTATAATGCTTTGAATCGACGACCGCCAGGTTAATGAAGGACGCTAAACATGAAGCAAAAAAAGCCCGGCGCATCCGCCAATGTCGCCAACGATATCGCCAAGGATATTAATACCGGCGAATTCACCGCCGGCATGTGGCTGAAACAGGCCGAGCTGGAAGAACGCTATGGCTGCACCCGCGCCGATGTGCGCCGCGCCCTTGACCAACTGGTGATTGAACGGCTGGTGCAGCACGTGCCCAACAAGGGGTACCACGTCTACGCGCCCAATTTGCAGCAGCGCCGGAATATTTCGGCTATCCGCTGTATCCTGGAGTGCGCCGCCGCGCCGGATATTGTCGAGAATATCGGCGAACAGGGCATCGCGCGCCTGACGGACTGCGCGCAGGCGTTCGCCGACGCCACCTGGCACGGCACGTTGCTTGAGCAGTATGAGGCCAATATGGCTTTTCACCGGGCGCTGCTGGCGCCCTGCCTGAACCAGGATATGGTGGAGCTGATTTTCGATCTGCGCAGCCGGGTGCCCTCCGCCCCGCTGGGGCAATGGAGCTCCCATGCCCGGATAGAAAAATCGTCCGGCGAACATTTCGCCATGGTGGCGGCGATCCGCGATCGGGATGCGCCAAAGCTGGCGCGCCTGATTGCGCAACATATCCAGCAGTTGGAATCCAGCGGGGAATAAAGGAAAGCGGCGTCCTCATGTCAGGATTCGGATGATGGCGAGGAAAAAAGACCATCATCCGCTTGAGACGGCGCGGCGCGACAGGGTGCGGCGTCCCTCAGGCCAGCTGCATGGCCAGTTTTATCGCTATCGCCATGCTGTCGGCCTTGGCCTTGCCGGTCCAGGCAATATCAAACGCCGTGCCGTGATCGGCTGAGGTGCGGATGAACGGCAGGCCGGCGGTAATGTTGACACCGTCATAAAACCCTAGTAATTTCAACGGGATATGCCCCTGATCGTGGTACATCGCCACCACCATATCATAATGGCCTTCATAGGTTTGCAGAAAAACGGTATCGGGCGGGCACGCGCCGGTGACGTCCAGCCCTTTGTCGCGCATGGCGGCCACCGCGGGATTAACGACGGTAATTTCCTCGTCGCCGAACAGGCCGTGCTCACCCGCGTGCGGGTTGACGCCGGCTACCGCGATGCGCGGGTGGGGGAAACCGACCCGCCTGAGAAAGGTATCCGCCATTTGAATGACCGTTTCCACCCGCTCGCGGCTCAGCGTGTCGAGAAATTTACGCAGCGCGATATGCGTGGTGACATGAATCACCTTCAGCCGGTCGGTGTATAGCACCATGGCGTAATCCCGGCTCTGCGTCAGCTTGGCCAGCAATTCGGTATGGCCGGGGTAAATATGGCCGGCGGCATGCAGCGCCTCCTTGTTCAGCGGCGCGGTGGCGATGGCGTGGACCTCGCCGGCCAGCGCCAGTCCGGTGGCGTGTTTTACGCAGCGATAGGCCAGGTCGCCCGCCTGCGGCTGCACCTGGCCGGGAACCAATGCCGCGGGCTGTTGCAGCGGCTCATCGATGACATTGATAACCCCGGGCGCAAACCGCGCGTCGGCGGGACGGGCAATGATTTTCAATTCGGCGGGCGGTGTGATCCGCAGCGACAGGATACGGCGCAGGGTGGAAACACAGCCCACCACCACCACCGGCGCACCGGAAAATTCACCTTCAGCCAACGCTTTAATGATAATTTCCGGACCAATGCCCGCCGGATCTCCCATGGTTACCGCAATTGTCTTAGTCACGCGACATCTCCTCAATAAAGCGAATAACTTCTGATAGCGTGGTTTCACCGCCGAAACCGCCCGCTTTGGTCATTACCGGTATGTTTTGCGCCACGCCGCCCAGCAAGCGGCCGTAAGGGACGCAGGCGGCAATCTGTCCCCGGATGTGGAAGCCGGTCGCATCCAGCGCGGAGGCGACCGCGACGGCAACGTCGCCGCCGGTCAGATACAGCCCGCCGATGGGTTGGGCGTCGACCACCCGGCGCGTCAGGCGGCCGAGCGCCAGGCAGATATCCTCGCCCAACCGCTGGCGGCTGATGCCGTGTTGTCGACAGACCGCTTCGATATGCCGTCGCTGATCTTCATCCTGGCAGGTACGAACCACGCAGTGCCTGCCCGCGCGCAATGCCGCGCTCACGTCACCGACCCATTGATCGATCAAGCTCGCCGGGTTTGCGCTGAACAGACGCAGCACATCAATATCCACCAGCCTGACCGCCGCGTTATCCCGCGCGTGGTCGATTTGCCGCCGGGCCGCGGCGCTCATGGAGCCGATAACCGCCAGCAGGGGCGGCGCCGGCGCGAATGGCAGGCTGCGCGCCAACGGGTCAATCAAGCCCGCCGATCCCACCAGCAGCGGCTTGAACGGCAACTGCCGCAGCGCCGCGACGATACGTTGTAAATCGTCGTCCAGCAGGCTGTCGAGCACCACCAGCCGGCAACCCTGTTCCGCCAGGGCGGTAATCCGCATTGCCAGGGAAGCGTCGCGCACCGCCGCTACATCCAGCTCCGCCAGCGGCAGCGCGCTTTGCTCGTTGATCCGTCCGGCTATGGAGGAGGTGTCGACCGGCGTATTGGGATCGCTGGCAAATTCGGTATCGGTTAACCTGCGGCCGTTGACTTCGCAGTGGCCGTTGCGGATGCACCGGCCCATGGCGGGCGCGGCCGCGGCGATAATCGCCAGCGGCGCCTGCGCGCCGTTGAGGGCCGCCTCGATTTCGGCGCCCAGGTTGCCGCGCAGCGTGGAATCGATCTTTTTATACAGCCAGCCGTCCGGCGCGACGGCACGTAATTGCCCTACCGCCCTGCCCACCCTCCGCGCCGCCTCCCCGGCCGGCAGGGCGCGGCTGTCGGTACTGATAACCCAGGCGTCGGCGCGACCGCCGTCGGTGATCGCGTCCGCGCCGCCGAACAGCACATTGACCCGGGCGCCGTGGCGGGTCAGCCCCACGCCCGCATCATTGGCCCCGGTAAAATCGTCGGCGATCACCCCTATCTGCGCGTTGTTTTGCCCGGCCGGCATAGACATTCCTTAGGTTATTATCGGTGGTCACGAGTTATAATGATTATATTTAATCATATTTGATTAACCGTGAGCAAGATCAAATTATCCAAACGGAGACTTAACGCTGATACATGCCACATGGCAGTAGTTTATGACATATTATGATTGAAATCGCGCAATGAGACTAACCGCGGTCAAACAACGCCGGATATCGTTGGCCAACAGCCGCCAACGCGTCGGCCGTGGCAGATTGCATGCCTTATACGTCTGCCTGACCCGACGTGGGCGGTACCGGGCCGCAGCTGGCGCGGTTTTCAAACCAGGTTGGCAAGAGAATATGTTCTTTTTCATGAGGATGCCGCAGCTGTCCCAGTAACAGCTCCGCGGCACGTTTGCCCAATAAGCCGTTATCGCGCATCACGGTGGCAATTGGCGGCGAAAACAGGCGGCCGATGGCGACATCGTCACAACACACCAGCGACAGATCGCGGCCGAGGACCAGGTTGCGCTGCCCCACCGCTTTCAGCGCACCCTCCAGTAATTGGTTACCGCCCAAAATCACCGCGGTCGGCGGGTGTGACAATGCCAGTAAGCGCGCCATAGCCCGCTCGCCGTGGGCGACCGACAGGATACCTGCCTCTATCATAAAATCAGGCGCCGCCTGGCATGCCTGATAGGCCTCCCGCACGGCACGGATACGCTCCCGGGTCGGGCGCACATCTCGTCCGACGATCAGGCCGATACGCCGGTGGCCCAACTGCAATAGCGCCCTGGCGGCGGCGCCTACGCCGGTAAAATGATCGGATAATACCGTATTGGCGTTGACATCATCCGGCAACGTACGGTCAATCACCACCATGGGAATGGTGCTTTTACGCAGCACGCTCAGGGTCGCTTCATCATTTTCCAGCGACGGCAGCAAAATCAGCCCGTCCACCTGGCGTTGTTGCAATACGTCAATATGTTCCGCATCCATTGCCGGCACCCCGCCGGAATTGGTCAGCAGCAGGGAAAACCCCGAGGCCGTCAGGACACTTTCCGCGCCGCTGACGATTGAGGCCAGCAACGGATTGGTGATATCCGAACAGACAAAACCGATAGATTTAGTTGAACGGCGACGCAGGCTTTGCGCCAGGACATTGGGGGTATAACGTAACTTCTCCGCCGCAGCCAGTACCCGTTCCGTCATTTCTTTACTGACGCCCGGTTGCCCTGACAGCACGCGGGAAACGGAGGCGATCCCCACGCCGGCCAGTTCAGCAACTTGACGGATTCCGGCCCGTTCATTGACCGGTGTCTCATTTTTTGAACTCATATACATCCTCGCGCCAAAGAAACTTGACAGTCTGTGGCAACCGCTTTTTAATCACTGGAAACGTTTCCGGAAACGTTTCCAAGCATCATATAACAACATATCGCCGATTATTTTAGGGTTATTACCACCGCCTCGCACGCTGGATGCGAAGGTAAGCATAACTCGTATGTGGTTTTTTATTCCAACGTTGGCCAAACCTGCACACCTACCTATAAGGGGCTCGTCGTGGAACAAGCAATCGCGCAAACGCCGGCAACCCGGCAAGTCATTCGTAATACCATTCTCAGCGCCATCATCGGCACGACGGTTGAATGGTATGATTATTATCTGTATGCCACCGCTGCGGCAACGTTATTCAATACCTTATTTTTCCCGTCTTTCGACCATTTGACCGGTACTATTCTGGCTTTTGCCAGCTTTAGCATCGGCTTTTTCGTCCGCCCGTTCGGCAGCGTGCTGTTTGGCTATCTCGGCGATCGCATCGGCCGTAAAAAAGTGCTGGTGATCACCTTACTCTTAATGGGAAGTTCAACCACCCTGATGGGGCTGTTGCCGACCTATGCCCAGGCGGGTATAGCGGCGCCTATCCTGCTGACCCTGCTTCGCGCCCTGCAGGGGCTTGGCTCAGGCGCTGAATATGCCGGCGCGGTATTGATCGTTGTTGAAAATGCGCCGGCTGAACGGCGCGGTCTTTATGGCGCGATGCCTTATATGGGAGTGGCCCTGGGCCTGTTGTTATCGCTGGCCACCTTCAACTTCTCTTCGCATTTATCTAAAGAAGCATTTGAGGTATGGGGATGGCGCATACCGTTTTTATTAAGCACCGTGGTCATTGCGTTTGGCGTTATTATACGCATGAAGTTAAAAGAGTCGCCCATCTTTGAAGAATTAAAACGCAAGAACGCCGTTATCAAAAACCCGGTGCGTGAAGTATTCAAAACGTCGAAACGCCAGCTGTTTTGCGCCTGGGGCGCCCGGTTAGGCGATAATTCCCTGGCGTATATCTACGAATCATTTGTCATTGTGTATGTCACCCAGCAATTACATATCGCCAGGGACGAAATTGTCACCGCGCTAATGTTCAGCACCGCCTTGCAATTCATTACCGTGCCCTTATTTGGCTGGGTCTCCGATAAAGTGGGGCGTAAGCCCGTTTACATGGGGGGCGCGATTCTTTCCGGCCTGGCGATTATTCCTTTTTTCCATCTGCTGCAAACCCGGGAGCTGGTATGGATTTACGCCGGCCTGTTTCTGGTCTCTTCCATTGCCAAGACCATGATGACTTCGGCGCAAAGTCCATGGCTGGCGGAGATGTTCCCTTCCCGGGTGCGCTATACCGGTTTTTCGCTGGCGAGGGAAGTCACCTCGCCCATTTCCGGAGGGATAGCCCCCATCATCGCCCTCAGTTTATTAGCCGTGGGCGACGGGGATCCCAAACTGGTTTGCGCCTACGTCATCGTGCTGTCGGTCCTGACGGCCGTATCGGTATTTCTCGGGCCGGAAACCCGTGGTCGTGATTTACGTGATGTCGAGGCCGAAGGCGGCAAGCAGGCGCACGAGCACGGCGCCTATTCGTCACATCCAAACCGGTAAAAAAATTTCGCGATATAAACAGTCAGTGAGGAGCCTATGAAAATAACCCGAGTTGAGCCATTGCATATTGGTCAGTTCATGTTTGCCCGCGTGGAAACCGACAGCGGATTGGTTGGCTATGGCGAAGCCGGTGCCTGGGGCCATATTGAGGCCTCGGGCGCCGCTATCCAGCGTTTCGCTGAATATCTGGAGGGAAGATCAGCGTTTGATATCGAACACCACTGGAATGTAATGCATCGGTTCAGCTATTTCCAGGGACTGGCCATCAATGCGGCCATTTCGGCGATAGATATCGCGCTTTGGGATATTAAAGGCCAGGCCCTGAATGTGCCGATTTATCAATTATTGGGAGGACCGGTGCGCAAAAAAGCGCGGATATATGGCCATATTTATGAACAGACCATTGAGAAAATACTGGAAGAATGCCAGGCTAAAATGGATGCGGGATTTACGGCATTCGGTCATCTCAATCCTTTCCTGGATGAAGGTAATGACAAGGTTTATTTTAAAACCCATATCCGCAAAATGCGTGATGCCATCAATAACGTCAGGCGTATGCGGGAAGTGGTCGGCGATCGGGTCGATTTGTTGATTGAGTTGCACCGGCGCCTGACGCCGCCGGAAGCGGTGACCTTTACCCGCGGCATAGAAGAATATCATCCTATGTTTGTGGAAGACCCCATCCGGCCGGAAAATGCCGATGCCATGGCGCGGGTGGCGGATAAAATCCATGTTCCCATCGCCACCGGGGAGCGCTTTTCCACCCTCTATGAATTCCAGGCCCTGTTGAGCCGCAACGCGATGGAGTTCGCCCGCGTGGATTTGTGCCTGTGCGGTGGAATTACCGGCGGCAAAAAAGTCGCGGCGATGGCCGAAGCGCATCATGTCCAGGTGGTTCCCCATAATCCGCTCTCACCCATCGGCCTGGCCGCCTGTCTGCAATTGGCGGCCGCTATTCCTAATTTCGCCATTCAGGAATATGCCACCGGCTTTGAAGCGGGCATTTTCGCATCCCGCCCCGAGCATTTGGGGAGCAATATCGTGGATAAAGTTCCCCTGCCGCTGGACGGTTTTGTGGATATTCCCGACGGGCCAGGCCTGGGAATGAAATTACTGCCCGACGCGCAGCGTATCCGTCCGCCGTTAAGCAAACCCATTTCCATGCGCCCGCACCTGGATGGTTTTATTGTCGATCAATAACGGCCTGAAGGCGGAAGCGGCACCGCGTGCGTGGCTCGGCGCGTGGCGCACTACGCCGGCGGCCCTTAGCGGATATCCCGATATTCGGAGGTGGCGGGCTTATTGCGGATGGCCTCGGACATAAAGTTCAGGACGTAGCGTAGCGCCGTGGTGGCGAAGCCTTCCTCTTTCAGGCGGCGTGCCGACGTTTCCATCACCATATCCAGGTCAAACTGTACCCGCCCCTCGCCCGCCAGCCGACGGGCGATATTGGTGTCTTCGCCATAAAACGCGATAGACGTATCAAAGCCGCCGATACGCAGCAAGGCCCGTTTGCTGGCGGCGAAATTACCGCCCACCGCCATATAGCCGGTGCACCAGTAAGTGGGTTTCGCCAGCGCCAGCCAGTAGAATTTCACCAGGACGCTTTTTATTCCCGGCAGGTCGAAATAACGGTATGGGCCGCTGATACAGACCAGATCGCCGCGCTGCGCATAGGCATGCAGCACTTTATCCAGCCAGCCGGACGGCATACGCGTGTCGGCGTCGATAAAGGCCAGAATATCGCCGCAGGCCGATTCCAGCCCTTTCTGGCGGGCGCGGGTGAGGCCTTTTATCGGTTCGTAGACGACGCGAACCCCACTGAAGCCGGCGGCGATGTCCGACGTCCGGTCGGTACTGGCGTTATTAACGACAATAATTTCGTACTCACCGGGATGTGCGTGCGCCGTCAGCTCCCGCAGGGCGTATTGCAGGCAGGTCGCAAGATACAACTCTTCGTTATACGCTGGGATTATTAAACTGAGTTTCATCATTACGCTCCTGAGATACGCGACATGCCCTCGGGTACTGCCAGACCGATCCGGGCATAAATCTCTTCCCAGCGGCTTGTCACGGTAGTGATGGAAAAATGCCTGGTTTGCCGCGCGGCATGCTCGCCCATTTTCTGGCGCAGCGCTTTCGCGCGCAGCAAGTGGGTCAGCCTGCGGGCAAAATCCTCAGGGTCCCCCGGCTGCGCCAGGAACCCCGATTGCGGGTCGATATATTCCGGCAGCGCGCGCCAGCGCGCCCCGACCACGGGCAGGCCCGCGCTCATTGCCTGGATCAATACCATGCTTTGTGTTTCAGACGTGCTGGCGATGGCAAAGATGTCCGCCGCGTGAAACACATCCGCCAGCGTGGCTTTATCCAGCGTGCCGGTAAACCTGACGCGATCGCCGACCCCCAGCGCCCGCGCCAGGTGCTCCAGGCGATGGCGGGCGGAGCCGTGCCCCGCCAATACCAGCATCGCTTCGGGCACCTCCGCGGCGATAAGCGCCAGGGCGCGAATCAGCACATCGATTTTTTTTTCGTCCGCCAGCCGGCCGGCATAGACAATGGTTGCGTCGCTGAAACCGTGCGCCCGTTTAAGCATGGCGCGGCGTTCGTCCGGGACCGGATGGAACTGGGCGGGATCCACCGGATTGGACAGCACGCAGTGGGGGCTGCGCAGGCCAAACGCGCGCATTTCGTCAATCACGGAATGGGAAGGACCGGTCACTAATGCGCAGTGGTTGTAATAGCGGTTGACCGCCCGCAGGCTGACGTTGCGGAAAAATTGCGCCGAAAACGGCGTATAGCCGGCAAACTCCCCGATGGCCCAGTGATTGGTGCCTACCAGCGGAATATCCAGTTGGCGCGCGGCGCTCAGCGCTTCCAGACCGGCGCCGAGAAAAGTATGGGTATGGATAATATCCGGCGCGAAAGACAACAACTGGCGCCAGCGCCGCCCGGTGGGCACCACCAGGCGGGATTGCCCGGTCGAACTGGGCACCGGCAGCGAAAACAGCCGGCGGACGGAAACATTTTTCCCCGCGTCGACTTCCCGTGCGGGTACGCCGGCCACGGCAAAGTCATGTCCGGTGGCGCGGGGCGCGAGAATCACCACCTGATGACCGCGTTTGCCCAATTCCCGGCATCCGGACAATACCGAATCCTGGATACCGCCCAGCTCCGGATAAAAACTGTCGGTAAATACAGCAATACGCATGGAATTACCCCCCTGGCAGCTCCACTCCGTTATTCCGGCGCCGGTAGACGACCACCGCGATGGCGAGCGACACCAGCAACGCACAGGAAAACAGCCACAGCCATACATTGATACGCGCCCATGCGGCGCCGGCAAACCAACCCAGCAAGAGCAATAAGCCGGACTTGGGCAGCGTCGCCAGGAGATTGAAACCAAGAAACAGCCCGAGCGGAATTTTTGCCGCGCCGGCGCTTAACAACACCACGAACCCCGCCGCATGCGTCAGCTTCGCCGTGACCAGCACGCGCCCGGGATGGCGGCGAAACCGCGCCATCAGCGGCTCCAGCTGCCGGCCGCCCTGGAGGTCGAAACGGCGCCGCAGCAACAACGTGGTGATGCGCCCACTCCGGCCCAGCCCATAGAGAATCACGTCCCCGGTCAGGTCGCCCGCCACGCTGACGGCATAAACGCCGCTGATATGCAGCAGTCCCTGGGATGCCAGGATCGCGCCAAAGACTGTCGCCATCGGGCCTTCCACCAGAACGGCGATAAACAGGGCGGCGTATCCGTAGTTGGCAATGGCGGTCGATATCCATTGCGGCATAGTCCCTCCCGGCATCATTGTTGTTCGCCATTTACCAATACGCTATTTCGCGCCGATATTCTGCGGTAGAAACCATACTATAGAGTTGTTACTGGCATATTACCAAGCTTTGACGAATAAAAATCGGCGGTGCTTTTTTTCTGGCGATGTATGATGATTAAAGATTAAGACCGGTATTTTAATAGCCGGCTTAATCTTTTAATTAAGTAATGTATTAATGCACCGCGATGATTTCTAAAACGCCATTTATTATAAACTGCACCCCTACGCATACCAGCAGAAAACCCATTAATCGGGATATGGCATCGATACCGCTTTTGCCAATCAGGCGCATAATAACGCCGGAGCCGTTCAGGCAAATCCAAAGGATAAAAGAGATGGTGGCAAAGGTCAGCGCTGGACTGACCAGCAATACCCAGCTTTCAAACCCCAGAGAATTATCTTTTAACGTGGAAACCGAACTGATGATCATGGCGATGGTGCCGGGCCCGGCGCTGCCCGGCATGGCCAATGGCACAAAGGCAATGCTTTCCGAACCCTCGTTCAGCATCTCTTGATGTTTGGCATCCACTATAGAAGATTTTTCATGGCGGGGATGGGGAAAAAGCATGCGAAAACCGATAAACGCGACAATCAGCCCGCCGGCAATCCTGAGTCCCGGGATGGAAATGCCAAAGGTGTTCATCACCAGCTGGCCGGCATAAAAAGCGACGATCATGATGAAAAAGACGTACACCGAGGCCAGAAACGCCTGATGTTTGACTTCTTTATAGCTCATGTTGCCGGAAAGGCTTAATAACAGCGCAACCGATGTTAACGGATTCACCAGCGGCAACAGCAATACCAAACCCAAGGTTACCGCTTGCAACAATTGGGAAAGTCCTAACATGGGGCGTACCTCAAACAATCACAGGAACAGACGGCGCATAGCTTAGCATGAAAAAATTACCCTGGCATGGCGCGGCAGGGACAATATTGGCTGACTGCTGTTATAAGCATCTCCTGTAAATAGGTTATATCTTAACGAATGTTAACGGCGGCGAAATAGTGATTCCCGTCCGGAACAGGGTAATGATAAATTTAATTTAAGCGCCGGCGTGGCGCGAATAAGTAAAAATACCGGCGGGCAATGATCCATGCCGCCATGACCGCCGCGCCGCTAATGCGGCGCGCAGGCGCCGGTACGGTCAGCGCCAGCCCAGGCCGGGCGCGACATGGTGCAATATCGCCTCGATCACGTGCGCGTTATAGTCGACGCCTAACTGGTTCGGTACGGTTAGCAGCAGCGTGTCGGCCTCGGCAATCGCTTCATCCTGCGCCAGTTCCTTTATCAGCACATCCGGTTCGGCGGCGTAGCTGCGGCCGAAGATGGCGCGGGTCTTTTCGTCGAGGAAACCGATCTGATCGCCGTCGCGGCTGCTGTTGCCGAAATAGGCGCGATCGCGCTCGTCCATCAGGGCGAAGATGCTGCGGCTCACCGATACCCGGGGCGCGCGCGTATGCCCGGCTTCCTGCCAGGCCGCGCGGTAGGCGCGGATCTGCGCGGCCTGCTGCACATGGAACGGTTCGCCGGTCTCGTCATCCTTTAGCGTGGAGCTTTGCAGGTTCATCCCAAGCTTTGCCGCCCAGACCGCGGTGGCATTTGAGCCGGCCCCCCACCAGATACGCTCGCGCAGGCCGGCGGAGTAAGGTTCGAGACGCAGCAGTCCCGGCGGGTTGGGAAACATCGGCTGCGGATTGGGCTGGGCGAATCCTTCTCCGCGCAGCACCTCAAGCAGGGTTTCGGTATGGCGCCGGGCCATATCGGCATCCGTCTCGCCTTCGGCGGGCCGGTAGCCGAAGTGGCGCCAGCCCTCGATGACCTGCTCGGGCGAACCCCGGCTGATGCCGAGCTGCAGGCGCCCGCCGGCGATAAGGTCGGCCGCGCCGGCGTCCTCGGCCATATAATGAGGGTTTTCATAACGCATATCGATAACGCCGGTGCCGATCTCGATACGGCGGGTCCTGGCGCCGACCGCGGCCAGCAGCGGGAACGGAGAGCTGAGCTGGCGGGCGAAGTGGTGCACGCGGAAATAGGCGCCGTCCGCGCCCAGTTCCTCGGCGGCGACGGCCAGCTCGATGGATTGCAGCAGCGCATCGGCGGCGGAGCGGGTCCCCGACTGCGGGGAAGGCGTCCAGTGGCCAAACGACAAAAATCCAATCTTCTTCATGGCGTATTGTCCTTCTCTTCAGAGTGGCTGGCCGGCATGGTCACCATAAACCTTAGCAATGAGGTTAAATAAATACACAATACTGCTAAGAATTACAACGCCGGCCGTTCAGGCCATCCTGAGAAAAGCGCGCCCCGCGACTCCTGGCGGCGCGCGGAGGTTTCCGCCAGTTATACCGGCAGGCGCCGGCGCAGCGCAAAGCCATACATGACGGCCGAAACGAGCGCCATGGCGCCGGCCACCACCAGCGCGGGGACAAAACCGCCGAACTTGTCGACCACCACGCCGGTGACGATGGGCGAACAGGCGCCGCCGAGGAAGCCGCCGAAATTCTGGATACTGCCCACCGAGGCGACCAGGCGTCTGGAGGTGACGGCTTCGGCGGCCAAAGTCCAGTAGTTGCCGGAGGAAAGGCTGTAGGTAAACATGCCGAGCGTCAGCAGCGCCACCGCCAGCGCCGGCCCGTTGGACGCGGCGGTGACAAACATCGCCAGCGCGGTCATTACCGCGGCCCCGGCGATGGTGCAGCGGCGGGCCTTGAACGGATCCACGCCGCGGCTCACCAGTCGATCGGAGAATCGGCCGCCGATCAGCACCGCCACGCCGCCGGCAATATAAGGCAGCGCCGAGAGCAGGCCCGCGCGGTTAAGGGTAAAGCCCTGCGCCTGCTGGAGGTAGGTCGGCAGCCAGGTGATGTAGAACCAGAAGACGTATTGCAGGCAAAAGCCGCCGATCACCATGTACCAGGTGGTGGCGTAGGTGAACAGGCCGCTCCATTCGCGCAGCGAAACCCGGCCCCGGCCGGCAAGCGCGGCGTCGCGGCGCTGCTGCTGGCCGGCGCTGATATAGCGCAGCTCGTCCCGGTGCAGCCGGGGATGCCGCTCCGGTTCGCGGTAGATAACCAGCCAGCCGATGAGGGCGATAAAACCCAGCATCCCCATGATGATAAACATTACCGGCCAGCCGAATTGCGCCATCAGCAGTGTCGAAATGGGCGGCGCCAGCGCCAGCCCCACTTGGGTGGCCGCAATATACGCGCTGGTGGCCGCCGCTTTTTCCCGTTCGGGAAACCAGGTGTCGGCCGCTTTCAGCGCGGCGGGAAATAACGGCGCCTCGCTGATGCCCAGCGCGACGCGCAGGCCGATAAACGCGCCGACGCCGCGGGCAAAGCCGGTAAGGATGGCGACAATCGACCACAGCCCCGCCGCCAGCGCGAGCAACAGCCTGACGCCAAAACGGTCCACCGCCCAGCCGGCGGGCAAATTCATGATGGCGTAAGGCCAGACAAAGGCCGAGAGGATCACCCCCATCATGGCGTTGCTGATATGCAAATCCCGCATAATCTGCGGCGCCGCCACGGAGAGATTGCCGCGATCCAGATAATTGGTAATAGTGAGTAGTGCAATGATGCCAATAATGAGCCATCGCAGATTATGGTGTTTAGGCCTGGTCAGGTTCAGGTATGCCGGCGCGGTATTTTCATGCGCATCGGCCGCGAATGCAGAGTGATAAGATTTCATCGCCGTTCGCCTCCATCGCGCCGGGTACGGGGGCGCTGGGCTATGATTATGGGCCTGCGTCCCAGCGTGGACGCAGGCCGGAGTGGCTTTACCCCATCAGGTGATCAAAAGCCTGTTTGATCTGGTGTTTCAGCGCTTCGCTGACCGGCTGCATCGGCGGACGCGGCTGGAACAGCGGCACCCCTTGCAGCGACTGGATATATTTTACGCAGGCGGGCAAATTATCGTGGGGCAGCGTATTCCACAGCCCGGCCAGGCCGAAATGCAGGGCGCGCGCGGTGGCGTGATCGTTGTTTTCCACGGCGGTAAACAGGTCATGCACCACTGAGGGCACCGCGCTGGTCAGCGCCGAAATCGCGCCCTGGCAGCCCAGGGCAAAAGCGGGATACAGCAGCGCATCCACGCCGCTGAGGATAATTTTATCCGGGCAGCTGAGCAGCAGATCGGACACGGCTTTCAGGTCGCCGGAGCTTTGCTTCATGCCCACCACGCCGGGCACTTCATCCATAATGCGGCCCATCAGCTCCAGGCTGAGGTAGTTCCAGGGGATAACGTTATAGATAAGGATAGGAACGCCGGTGGCATCGTAGATTTCACGAAAATGCCGCACCGTGGCCTCGGCATCCGGCTTGAACAGATAGTGCACCGGCGTGACCTGCAGCGCATCGAGTTTCATGCCGGCCAGCATTTTGACGCGGGCAATCGCCTGGCGGGTGCTGTTAACGATAAGTCCCGCGACGAAGGGCACGCGGCCGTTATTGGCTTCATATGCCTCGGTCATCGCCTGTTTAAATTCACTGTCGGAGAGCGTATGGCCTTCGCCGGTGCTGCCGCCGACCACAATCGCGCCGGCGCCGCTGTTGATAATAAAATCAATCTGCGGTTTCAGCCCGCCGGTCACCAGTTCACCCCGGGCATCGAACGGCATGGCGATAGGCGGCAGCACCCCGCGCAGTTTAGCCTTTAGATCAGCATGGTTATTCTGACTCATTTTACACTCCTGTTATGGGGATGTTGCGAACACGATATACATCTATTAATGTGAGATAATTTTTCTTTGATCAATACTAAATCCATCAATATGGGATTTAAATCACATTTAATAGCAATAAAATCCAAATAAAATAACCACTATTATAAAATAATTACATTCAACTTTATGATTAATAGCTATTTAATCAAATAACGAAATGAAAACCCAAGCGTAGCCGCAGTAAAATCACAGCGGGTTCTATTTACATTACGGTATATAACCGTAAAATTATTTATTCATATCCCACATTATGGGATTTACGCGATGATTATGGCGCCGGGTCAGAGGACACGCGCCGCGTTATCATGAGGAGGCAGGCGATGGAACTTACAGGCAACCTGATTATTGGCAGCGAAATGCAACAAGGGGGCGGCACGCGGTTCTACGCCGCCGATCCCGCCGGCGACAGGCCGCTGGCACCTGATTTTTATGATGCCGCGCCCGCGCAGATCGATCGCGCCTGCCAACTGGCGGAACAGGCCTTTGATGTTTACCGCGCGCTGCCGCTGACGCTGCGCGCCGATTTCCTGACGCGCATCGGCGACAATATTCAGGCGTTGGGCGATGCGCTGATTGCGCGCGCCGTACAGGAAACCGGGCTGCCGCGCGGGCGTATCGAGGGCGAGCGGGCCCGTACCCTTGGACAGCTGGCGCTGTTTGCCGAGGTGGTGCGGCGCGGGGAATTTTTGCAGGTCATCATTGAACAAGCGCTGCCCGCGCGCAAGCCGCTGCCGCGCCCGGACTTACGCCAGCGTCATATCGCGCTCGGGCCGGTGGCCGTATTCGGCGCCAGTAATTTTCCGCTGGCGTTTTCGGTTGCCGGCGGCGATAGCGCCTCGGCGCTGGCGGCCGGTTGCCCGATTGTGGTCAAGGCGCATCCGGCGCATCCCGGTACCAGCGAGCTGGTGGGACGGGCCATCCAGCAGGCGGCGGAGCAACTGCGGCTGCCGCCCGGCGTGTTTTCGCTGCTGCATGGCGCCGAACACAGCGTGGGCGAACGGCTGGTGGCGCATCCGCTGATCCAGGCGGTAGGCTTTACCGGCTCGCGGGCGGGCGGCCTGGCGCTGGTGGCCCAGGCGCGGCAACGCGTCGTGCCGATACCGGTGTATGCCGAAATGAGCAGCGTTAATCCCCAGATCCTGTTGCCGGCCGCGTTGGCTCACCGGGGCGCAGCCATCGCCGGCGGCTATGTGGAGTCGCTGACCTTAGGCGCCGGCCAGTTCTGCACCTGCCCCGGACTGGTGTTGGCCATCGACGGCGAACCGCTGCGGCATTTCTGCCGGCAGGTAACACTGGCGCTGCGAGAGAAGCCCGCCGCCACCATGCTGACCGGCGCCATCTGGCGGGCATGGCGGGAAAACACCGCGGCGCTCGGCGCTGCCGGCGGCGTCGGCCGGCTTGCCGCGGGACAACCGGCGCGGGCGCCCAACCAGGCGCAGGCGGCGGTGCTGGTGACGGATGCCGGCGATTTCCTCGCCCAGCCGTCGCTGAGCCAGGAAGTGTTCGGCCCCACTTCACTGGTGGTGCGCTGCCGGGATAACCGGCAATTGCTGGCGGCGGTACAGGCGCTGGAAGGCCAGCTGACCGTCAGCCTGCATCTGGACGATGCCGATCACGACGATGCGCGGGCGCTGCTGCCCACCCTGGAGCGCCGCGCCGGACGGCTGCTGGTCAACGGCTTCCCCACAGGAGTGGACGTGGGTTACGCCATGGTGCATGGCGGTCCCTTCCCCGCCACCAGCGATGCGCGCACCACGTCGGTGGGCGCCGGCGCCATTAGCCGCTTCCTGCGTCCGGTCTGTTACCAGGATTTCCCCGCCGCGCTGCTGCCCCCGGAACTGCGGCCGCATGGCGCCGCGCCGGTATAAGGCGGCGCGCCGGGCGTGATTGACTCAGCGCGTGAACATCCCGCAATTCGGGATATAATGGCGATGAAGGTTTTTTTTAAGCAAAAACGGCGCATGCGCGCTGGCAAAGGGCGGCCACGCCCGGACCTGGCCCGGGCATGGTAAGCTAAGCGACGGTAGGTAAGCCATCGCGGTGGTCCGTTATCTGATGCAGGGAGTAGGTATGAAAACACGCGCCGACGCTGAGGTCGCCCAGCAGGCATCGATCAAAAGCCTGATCAAGGTTATGCAAATCTTGGAATGCTTCTCCCAACGCGACGCCGATCTGACGCCGGCGGATATTGCCGCGCGCACAGGATTGCCGCGCGCCACCACCCATCGCCTGGTGTCGTCGCTGCGGGATATCGGTTTGCTGGAACAAAACGGCAAACGGGATACCTACAAACTGGGCATGAAATTATTTCAGCTGGGGAGCCTGGTATTGCAAAACCTCGATCTGGACAGCCATGCCCGTCCTTATGCTACCCGGCTGCAGCTGATCACCGGCGAAAATACGCATCTGTGCATTTTTGACGGCGCGCAGATGGCCTTTGTGGAACGGCAGGCCATGAACAGCAGCGGCAATACCATGATAACCCGCATCGAGGCGGCGCCGGTGCACTGTACCAGCGTCGGCAAGGCGTTTCTCGCCTGGCAATCCGCCGGCCTTATACATAAAATCATTAGCGATTCCCTGCCGGAACGCACGCCGCACACCATTACCGACGGCGATCTGCTGCTGGCGGAACTGCGGCTGATTCATGAACGAGGCTGCGCTTACGATTTGCAGGAAAATGAACTTGGCGTGCACTGCGTCGGCGCGCCGATACGCGGCGCCAATGGCCAGGTTTTCGCCGCGCTCAGTGTGTCCGGGCCGGCGGAACGGTTGCCCCTCCCCCGCCTGGAGGGACTGGCCGGGCTGGTGATGGAGACCGCCCACAAAATTTCGCTGGAGCTGGGCTGGTTGCCGGGCCGCACTGTCGCCGCGGCAACGGCATTCACGCGCCACGATAGCCGCCCGGACCATGCCGGCTGATAGCGGGACGCCGTAAAAAAAGAAGACCGCCAGGCGGCCTTCTCAGGATAACATCACGACCCGGTGCGCTTTATGAGGTTAGCGCCTCCGTGTCGGGATGCGCAGGCACGGTCGCCTCGCTGCTGGCCAAACGGCTGCGGGGGACCTTGCTGAGATCGAGAATACCCTTGTCCGATATCGCACCGGCCATCGCCGCGTTTGCCGCGCCAAGCGGGGATTCCCCGGCTATTGCGCCAACCATCGCGCCGCCGGGCACGCCGCCGGTGGCGCCCTCGATAATCCCATTGCCGGGTAAGCCGCCGGCGGGGCCGTCAATGATTCCAACGCCGGGCAAATCTGGGACGGGGTCGCCAATTATGCCATCGCCGTGCAAGCCCCCGGTTAACCATCCAGGCAGTACTCCCCCCAGCAATGCGCCGGCGCTGAACAGCCCACCGGACAGCAGGATGCCGGGCAGCATCTTATCGATTAACGATGCCAGCGGGGTATTGGCGATATACAGCTTTAATGTCCCCGACAGATTGGCGGGTAAGCGTGCCAACTGGGTATCGGAGGCATGGATGATCGCCAAACCCTCGGGTAACGTGGGCAGCTCAGTGAGCATCGTGTTACTGACGTCGAGGCTGGTGAGCGTCGAAGGCAGTTCGGGCAAAGCGGTCAAGTTTGTGCGGTTGGCGGAAAGCGTCTGCAACCCCTGGGGCAGACCGGCTGAAATGCTTTCCAGCGGCGTGTTGCTGACGCTCAGTGTCTGTAATCCCTCCGGCAGAGTATTCGATAACTTCGCCAGGTGCGTATTATCAAGGTAAAGCGACGTCAGCGTCGGCGGCAAGCTTGCCGGCAAGCTTGAAATATTCAGGCAGTTCAGGTTCAGATAGGTCGCGCCGCGTTCCAGACAATCTTTTAGCATAAGCACGGCTTTGTTGCGATATTCAGCCTCGCCGTCCGGCGCCAGCTTAGCCCAGTTGTCCCACTCGGCCAATAGAGCGTTATTTTGTTGTGTATCAGCGTGGTCAAATCCATTTACAATTCCCGGAGAGAGACCGGCGGATGAGATTGCGGGGATATCCATATATTTCCTCATTGAAGTGCGTCGAAAATGTGGCACTGAAGAATTCTCAGGTCTGTTTATATCCAGCGGCATGCCCAGGTCTCACAGGCCGGCGGGTGTCCGCCCTGTGCTGGCCGCCGCCAAACACCATAAGCGTAGATATTGATTTATGGATGGGTTAAGTCATTATGGTAAAAGAGATAATGACCACGGCCGGCGATGGTTCTTTTCCGGCGGGTACAACGGCGAAATATTCATATAAGCACAGGCTGGTAAGCGGATAATGATAAGCCAACAACGGCGCGCGGATTTGTTATTAGTGGCAACAACGTTAATTGCGGGTTTTGGATGGATCTTCTCCAAGGAATCGTTACAGGGAATGCCGACGTTCGGTTTTATCGGCGCGCGGTTTTTACTTGCCGCCGCGTTCCTGCTGCCCTTTTGCTTCGGCCGGCGAAACCACATCATCCCGGCGGCGATCCCCGGCATTATCGGCGTGGGTTGCCTGCAGGCGGTATCGCTATTGCTGTGGATCTATGCGGTATCGCTCAGTCATGCCCTGGGAGAAGGCGCGTTTATCATGAGCCTGTCCATGCTGTTTGTGCCGTTGGCGGCGTGGATTCTATTCAGGATGCCGCCGTCGCGCCCGTTTTGGGAATCGTTGCCGCTGGCGCTGGCGGGTCTGGCCCTGCTTACCCTGACCCACGGCTGGCAACTTTCCGTCAGCCAGTTCTGGTTTCTCTGCGCCGCGCTGGCCCAGGCGGTATATTTTTGTGTGAACAGCCGTTTTGCCCGTTTAATGCCGGTATTGCCCTTAACCTGTATCCAGTTGTTTTGCACCGGCCTCTGCGGCGTGGCGCTTTCATGGTACTACGAGACATGGCCCGCCGCGATCGGCGCCGATATTTGGCTATGGTTCGCGGCCAGCGCGATTATTGCCACCTCGTTACGATTTTTATTGCAAATGGCGGGGCAGAAAAAAACCAGCGTGGCCAATGCCGCCATTATCATGGTATTGGAACCGGTATGGACCGTTCTGCTCGCGACCCTATGGTATGGAGAAAATATGCCGGCGCAAAAGGCCGTGGGCTGTTGCCTGATTTTGCTGGCGTTAATACTGTATCGCGGCCGTCAATACCTGCTGCTGAAAAAAATTAACGCCTAGCGGCGCGGCGCCTATATCTTGATTTCAGGTTTATAAAGTACATTACGGCAATAGCCGGCCCTGGGTTGTTTATTTTCGGCGCCATTTAGCCTCACGTCCTAATATATAATCATTAGTTATTAACCATAACTTAATAGTAATACCCAGTCCGTGGCATTTCCGCTATTTTTCGGGGAACAGCGGCTTTTTACCCGCTGATTATTCTAATAATCACTTCTCCATTAGGGCAGGAATAATGAGCATAAGCGAACATAACGGCGCGGCAATCGTCCCGCCTGAAGAGCCGCGGGCGTCCCGCTGGTGGCAACAGGAGGACTGGTGGTCGATCATCCTGGCGCTCGCGTTAATCGGGACCGCGTTTGTCCTGTTTTCACAGGGCGGCAGTATCAAATGGCTGGCTACCGCGCCGGCGAAATGGACCACCCTGGATGAGGCGGGCCGGGATCTGGTCAGCCGCCTGCCCGCGCTGGCGGGGCTGTACCTGGTCTGGGCGGTGCTGCTTACCGTCAGCGGCGCCATTATCGGCCACCGGCCCGGCACGTTCCTGGCCGGTTTTACCGTGCTGTTTATTGTGGCGGTATTTATTTTCCAGCTCGGCGCCTGGGCCAGCGCCTCGCGTTATAATCTGGAACCGCCGCTGCTGGCCCTGGTGCTGGGGCTGGCGGTGTCCAATCTCTGGCGGATACCGGACTGGCTGGCGCAAAGCCTGCGCGTGGAATACTTTATTAAAATCGGCATCGTGCTGCTGGGCGCCACGCTGCCGCTGACGCTTATCCTCTGGGCCGGTCCGGTGGCGATCGGACAGGCGGCTATCGTCTCGCTGGTCACTTTTTTTGTCATCTATTACGCCGCCCGCCTGCTGGGGCTTGAGCAGCGTTTCGCCGCGGTGCTGGGCGTCGGCGGCGCCGTTTGCGGCGTGTCGGCGGCCATCGCCGTGGCGGGCGCGGTGCGCGCCAAACGCGAGCAGGCCTCGGTAGCCATTTCGCTGGTGATTATCTGGGCTATCGTGTCGTTGCTGGTGCTGCCGTTTGCGGCGCGCGCGCTCGGGCTTTCCACCGGCGTCGCCGGCGCCTGGATAGGCACGTCGGAATTTGCCGACGCGGCCGGCATCGCGGCGGCGCAAACCTACAGTGATTTTGCCGCCCATTCGGCCGGCGCCATCGCCGGCAAACCGGATGCCGCGGTGCAGGCGTTTACCCTGATGAAAGTGATTGGCCGCGATATCTGGATCGGCATCTGGGCATTTGCATTGGCTATCGTCGCCACCACCCGCTGGCGCAACGCGGATAATGACATCGACGCCAGGACCGGGGCGGCGGAAATCTGGCAGCGCTTCCCCAAATTCGTGTTGGGTTTTGTGCTGGCCTCGCTGTTCGTTACCTGGCTAAGCAGCCACTACACTCTGGCGGAATACCGCACCACCCTGACGCCGGCCTTTATCGCCCCGATCACGGCGCTGCGCACCTGGGCGTTTATTTTCTGCTTTTTAAGCATTGGCCTGAGCACCCGCTTCTCCCGCCTGACCAGCACCGGCCTGCGGCCGTTTTGGGCATTTACCCTCGGGGTCGTGGTCAATGTCATCCTCGGTTATTTCCTTTCCGCCCATGTCTTTGCGGACTTTTGGAACCAGCTGGGTAATCTGTAATGGCACGGCAAAACCACGCTGTCCGCTGTGCGCACTGTCGTTTTTGCCGGCGCGACCGGGCCGAGATGGAACGTAAGGTGCCCGGGCTGTCGGCGCTGGGGTCGGCCTTCGGCGCCAGCCTGGGGGACTCCCGCCTGTGCCTGCATCACGACAGGCTGGTTTCGCCGGACGACCGCTGCGCGGCATTTGCCGCCACACTGATAACGCTACTCTGAAGCCACCGAGGTATGACGTGAAAACACGCCTGTTAACGACCGGATTGCCCTTAGGCATCCTCCTTTTTTCATCAACGCTTGCCGCGCAAACGCTGGTGTATTGTTCGGAAGGCTCCCCCGAAGGATTCAACCCGCAGCTCTTTACCGCGGGCACCACATACGATGCCAGCTCGATACCGATATACAACCGCATCGTGCAGTTCAAAATAGGCACCACGGAAACACAGCCGGGATTAGCGGAGAGATGGGATATCAGCGACGATAAAAAAACCTACACCTTTCATTTGCGCCATGGCGTGAAATGGCAGAGTAATGCCGATTTTACCCCCACGCGCGATTTTAACGCCGACGACATCCTGTTTACCTTTAATCGCCAGAAAGACGCCGATAACCCCTATCACAATGTCTCCGGCGGCAACTATCAATACTTTTCCGGCATGGGTCTGGACAAGCTTATCGCCAGGATAGAGAAGGTCGATGATGATACCGTCCGTTTTGTCCTGAACCGGCCCGAATCGCCGTTCCTTGCCGACCTGGCAATGGATTTCGCCTCCATTACCTCCGCCGAATATGCCGCGAAGATGCTGAAGGCGGGCACCCCGGAAAAAATCGATCTGCAGCCCATCGGCACCGGACCTTTCCAATTAGTGCAATACCAGAAGGATTCCAAAATTGTTTACAACGCGTTTGCCGGCTATTGGGGCGAGAAACCCAAAATCGACCGTTTGATTTTTTCCATTACGCCCGATGCGTCCATACGCTACGCGAAACTGCAAAAAAATGAATGTCAGGTCATGTCATTCCCCAACCCCGCCGATATCGCCAAAATGAAAGACAATAAAGACATCGTGGTAAAGGAACAGGCGGGCCTGAACGTCGGCTATCTTTCCTTTAACGTGGAAAAAAAACCGCTGGACCAGCTTAAGGTCCGCCAGGCGCTAATCCAGGCGGTGGATAAGCAATCCATCCTTGACGCGGTCTATCTCGGCGGCGGACAGGCGGCGAAAAATCTCATCCCCCCGATCCTGTGGGGCTATAACGACGCCGTGCAGGACTATCCCTACGATCCGGCCAAGGCCCGGCAATTACTCAAGGAGGCGGGGCTGGCGGACGGGTTCGCCATCGACCTGTGGGCCATGCCGGTACAGCGTCCTTATAATCCGAATGCGCGCCGCATGGCTGAGATGATCCAGTCGGACTGGGCAAAAATCGGCGTCACCGCCAGGATTGTCACCTATGAATGGGGGGAGTACCTGAAACGGGCAAAAAACGGCGAGCATCAGACGATGATGGCGGGCTGGACCGGCGATAACGGCGATCCGGACAATTTTTTCGCCACGTTATTCGGCTGCGACGCCGCGCACAATGGTTCCAATTACTCCAAATGGTGCTACCCGCCTTTTGAGACGGTGATCCAGGCCGCCCGGATCGAGTCGGACCCGCAAAAACGCGCCGCCCTGTACCGGCAGGCCCAGGTGATCATGCACGACCAGGCGCCCGCGCTGCTGATTGCCCATTCCACGGTCTACGAGCCGATCCGCAAGGAGGTGAAGGGCTATATCGTCGATCGCAAACATCATTTTGAAATCGTCTCGGTAGAGTAAACGGCGCGGTCGGGCTGATGAAGCCCGGCCGTTTCTCCCCCCTTCCCTCCTTGGCAAACATCTGCTGGTCTGCATCCCATGTCCGCTAAGATTCATCAACCCCGCCGGGAAAAATATCTTTCCCGGCGTTGCGTATGGCGGCGATATGCGCGGGGCCGATGCCGCAGCAGCCGCCGACCATGGTGGCGCCCTGGCCGACCCAGCGGCGGATCCACTTCAGGTAGTTTTCCGGACTGAGATCGTCCCTGAGGCGCGAAATGCCGGCATAGGGTTCATCGGAAGGAGGCTCCGGCATAAAGGCGTTGGCGTAGACCCCAAGCGCCGCCGTGGGGGTTGCCGATGCGTCAATGACGCGCCGGGCCGCGACGATCGCCTCGCCCATCGCCTCGGGCTGGCTGCAGTTAAACAATATTCCGGCGGCGCCCGCCCGCAACGTCGCGGCCGCGGCGTCCGCCACCGGTTCCCCCGAGCGCAGCTCCGGCGGACCGGTGCGCCCGGCCTCGTCCTTAAGAGTATACGCGACATACACCGGCAGAGGGCTGACACGCCTGACCGCGTTCAGCGCCGTCAGCGCCTCGCGCGTCGAACTCTGGGTCTCAATCAGCCAAAAGTCGATCCAGGGGGCCAATCCCGCGATCAGCGGCGTCAGTATTTCATCCGCGCGGGCGGGGATGAATTTATCCGGCCGATAGCTTTCAAACAGCGGCGGCAGCGAGCCGGCCACCAATATGGCGGACGGCGGACGGGCGGCGCCGGCCTGGTCGGCCACGCTGCGCGCCAGTTGTCCCGCCAGCCCGGCCAGCGACCTGGCCCGGCGGTGAAAACGCGCCTCCCCCAGCATATGCGGCACCAGCCCGAAGGTATTGGTGGTCAGCACTTGGGCGCCGCTGTCGGCGTAGATTTGATGGGCGCGCGTAACATACTCCGGCGCCTCGATCAGCGCCAGCGCCGACCATTCGGGCAGGCGGAACGGCGCGCCCAGCTGTTCCAGCAGTCGGCCCATGCCGCCATCCAGAACAGTGATGCCGCGGCGGGTGTTTTTTTGCTCGGCGTTGCTCATGATTTGCGACTCCTGAATAAAGTGAAGTGATGCCGCCCGCGCAGGCTCACCGGGGCGTGCCGCGCTGCGGGTAACCCCGGCCGAAACGGCGTTCCAGCCGCCCCTGGAACAGCTCGAGCACCATGGACATCAGCCAGTAAATGGCCGCCGCGGTCGTCAGCATTTCCATATAATGATAGGTGCTGCGGCCATAGGATTGCGCCAGGAAATTCAGCTCCCATAACCCCATCAACGACACCAGCGACGAGTCTTTCAGCATGGAAATAAACAGCGACCCCACCGGCGGCACGATAATCCGCAGCGCCTGCGGCGCGATAATATGGAAGATAATCACCCCGCGCGGCAATCCCAGCGCCATGGCGGCCTCGGTCTGGCCCCGGGGCACGGCAATGACGCCGCCGCGAATGGTTTCGGCCAGGTAGGCACCATAGTTAAGCGAGAGGGCTATGATGCCGGAGCTGAAGGCGCCGAGCACAATGCCCGCCTGCGGCAGCGCCAGATAGATAATCAATACCTGCACCAGCAGCGGCGTGCCGCGAAACAGCGAGGTATAAAACGTCGCGCAGCCGAAGGCGACGGCGCTGGACGACAAGCGGCCGGCGGCGGTCGCTATGCCCAGCAGCGTGCAAAACAGCATCGACAGCGCGGTAATCACCAGGGTTAGGGCCGCGCCCTGGATAAAGCCGTCCGGGGACAGGCGCAGGCCAAGCATAAACGGCAGTTTTTGCCCTATCAGCGCAAAATCCAGATCCAGACGGGAAAACAGCCCCAGCAGCAGCGCCAGCAACAGCGCCCAGGTCAGGGTGGCGCGCAGCCGGAACCCGGCGCGGCCCTGCCGCAAGAACGCGGCGCCGTCGGGAGCCGGTTTTTCCGTGCCGGCGACGGACGACGGCGGCATTACTTCGGCGCCCGGGTAATATCTTCTCCCAGCCAGCGGCGCGAAATCTGCGCCAGCGTTCCGTCGGCGCGCAGGGCGTTTACCGTATCCGCCACGGTCTGATCCCATTGCGCGTCCCCTTTATCGGTGGCGACCCAGTTTGGCTCGGCATACAGCTCGCCGGCGATGCGGAAACGATCGCTTTTGGCGATACGCGCCTTGGCGGTGGCCAGGTCGGACACTACCGCGTCCAGGCGGGCGCCGGCGCCCAGGGCCAGGTTCTGGAACGCGACGGTTTCATCCGTCGGCACCACCTGCACATGATCAAACGGGAAAACAATGGGACGGGCGCCGGGGATCACCAGGCTTTTATTGAGGTAACTTTCATAACTGGAGCCAATACCGACACCGACTTTTTTATTGGTGAGGTCGGCGGCACCCTTAATATTTTTCTCATCTTTATTCACCACCAGCACCGCCGGCGAACTGTAATATGGCACCGGAAAATTAAGGACTTTCGCCCGTTCGGTATTGGGGGTCATGGAGCAGATGCATATATCCCAGCGCCCCCGCCATTTGCCGCCGACGATGGCCTCCCATCCCGGCGTGGCCAGCTCGAGCTTTACGCCCAGTTTTTGCGCCACGGCCCTGGCCACATCGACATCAAACCCGGCCAGCTGGTTATTGTCATCGATAAAACCAAACGGCGGATAATCGTTTACCAGTACGTCGCGCAGCACCTTGGTCTGGTTAACCCGGTCCAGGGTGGCGCCGGCATAGGCCGCGGAAGCGGCGGTCAGTGAAAAAAGCGTTAAAAACGTCAGGGCGGTTAACAAGCGCTGCATAATTTTTCCTGCCGGGGTAAGGGAGTGACTGTCATGACCTCACCATACAGAATGGACGGAATTTGCAAAATATCATCGCAGCATATCTTATATATTTATCAGCTAACAACTTGAAATGACGTTGAAAAGCGCGGCGCAGGCGGTTCGGCCGCACGGAAACGGGATGCGCCGGGGGATGGTATTAACCGCGCCAGGATAGCGTGCCGGCGCCGCCAGGCGCGTGACGGCGTCGCCATCCTGTCCCGGTTTTACGCCCGGAAATAAATGTTATTAATTTGTGATACCGCTCATCCGCATCTTTCTGTCATTGCCACTGTGCGGCGAGAGATGGCAATGGCGTAAAGGCGGCGCGCGGCGCCAGGTTCTAGAGTCATAACACTACCTTCCAGGAAGGTTCATGCTTATGATTGCCGGCCACGACCCTACAGCGGCTTTGCCGCAGCCTCAATCCGGAACCGCAATTGCGCCGGGCGTCACGACCATGCCGCGTCCTTTTTATTACCCTGTATTTCCCACGCAGTATTATCAGCTGGAGTACATACGATGACATTAAAAAAAATACTCAGTTGTGCCCTGATGGCGTCTTGCCTGGCGTTGGCCGGCACGGCGTCCGCCGAAATCAAAATCGCGCTGGTGGCAAAATCCCTGGGCAACGGCTTCTTCGAGGCGGCGAACGTCGGCGCCCAGCAGGCCGCCAAGGAACTGGGCGACGTGAAGGTGATTTATACCGGGCCCACCACCACCACCGCGGAAGCGCAGATTGAAGTGCTTAACGGCCTGATTGCGCAAGGCGTGGACGCCATCGCCGTCTCGGCCAACGACCCGGACGCCCTGGTGCCGGTATTGAAAAAAGCCATGCAGCGCGGCATCAAAGTGGTGTCCTGGGATTCCGGCGTGGCCAAGGAGGGTCGCCAGATCCATCTCAATCCGTCCAGCAACGACCTGATTGGCCAGATGAACGTACAGTTGGCGGCCGACGCCATCGCCGCCCTGGGCCTGCAAAAAGGGGACACGGCGATCTTAAGCGCCACGCCCACCTCCACCAACCAGAACCTGTGGATTGCGGAAATGAAAAAAGTGCTGCCGCACTATCCGTCGGTCAACCTGGTGACCGTGGCTTATGGGGATGATCTGTCGGATAAAAGTTACCGTGAAACCGTCGGCCTGCTGAAGACCTACCCCAACCTGAAGGTGATCATTTCCCCGTCGTCCGTGGGCATCGTCGCCGCGGCGCAGGCGGTAAAGGACCAGGGCAAGATCGGCCAGGTCTACGTGACCGGCCTGGGCCTGCCCTCGGAAATGGCCGGCGCGGTCAAATCCGGCGCCACCAAGAGTTTCGCCATCTGGAACCCGATCGATCTGGGTTATGCGGCCACGTATCTCGCCTATGATCTGGTGAAAGGCAAAACCACCGCCACCCAGGCCGGCATGGGCCGGTTGGGCAACGTGCAGCTGGATGCCGACGGCAACGGCGCCATGTCGAAGCCGTTTGTCTATGATGCCGGCAATATCGATAAATTTTCCAAAATATTCTGATGTGGGCCCCGGCTTATCCCCGGGCGGGATAAGCCGGCGTTTATGCTGGCGGCAGGGTAATGCGGAGGACGTCATGGCCGATGCCACACCATTGTTAGCGTTAAAGGGGATCACGAAAATCTTTCCGGGCGTGCGCGCGCTGGAAAATGTGCGGGTCGACCTCTATCCCGGCAAAGTGACGGCGCTGATTGGCGAAAACGGCGCGGGCAAATCGACGCTGGTGAAGGTGATGACCGGGATTTACCAGCCGGAGGAAGGCGAGATACTCTATAAAGACATCCCGGTAAAACTGGCCACCCCGGACGCCGCCCATAAGCTGGGCATTACCGCCATCCATCAGGAAACCGTGCTGTTTGACGAGCTGTCGGTGACGGAGAATATTTTTGCCGGCCACTACCTGGTCAGCGGCGTCTTTAAACGTCTCGACTGGCCGCGGATGCACCGGCAAACCCGCGCGATCCTCAGCCGGCTGGACGTGCAGATCGATCCGCGCGCGGTGTTGAAAGAGCTGAGCATCGCGCAGCGCCATATGGTGGCCATTGCCCGCGCGCTCTCCTTCGACGCCCAGGTGGTGATCCTCGACGAACCGACCGCGGCGCTGTCGCAACATGAAATCAGCGAATTTTACCGCATCGTGGCGCGGTTAAAACAGGAGCGCAAAGCAATCCTGTTTATTTCGCATAAATTCGATGAGATTTTTTCCATCTCGGACTATTACACCGTCCTGCGCGACGGCAGTTATATCGGTTCGGGACATATCAGCGATATGACCGAGGCGAAAATGGTCACCATGATGGTCGGGCGCGAAATCAGCCAGGCTTATCCCGCGCCCGCGCACCAGCCCGGCGACACCGTGCTGGCGGTCCGCGATCTGAGCCATCCGACCGAGTTTTCCGCCATCTCCTTCAAGCTGCGCCAGGGCGAAATCCTGGGGTTTTACGGCCTGGTCGGCGCCGGGCGCACGGAGTTAATGAAAGCGCTGTTCGGCGTCACCCAGCCCAGCCGCGGGGACATCATTATCGGCGGCAAAGCGCGGCGCTTCGCCAACCCCGCCGAGGCTATCGACGCCGGGATCGTTTACGTGCCCGAGGAGCGCCAGCAGCAGGGGGCGGTAATCGCTTTGCCCATCTATCAAAACATCAGCCTGCCGCAGCTGAGCCGGTTGAATCCGCACGGCATCCTCAATGAAAGCAAAGAAATGGCCCTGGCCGACGACTACGCCCGGCGCCTGCAGGTCAAGGCGTTCAGCTGGCGGCAATCGGTGGAAACCCTCTCGGGCGGCAATCAGCAAAAAGTGGTTATCGGCAAATGGCTGGCGACGCGGCCGCGCATCGTGATCCTCGATGAACCCACCAAGGGGATCGATATCGGTTCGAAAGCGGCGGTGCATCAGTTTATGGCCGAACTGGTCGGCCAGGGGCTGGCGGTGATTATGGTCTCGTCCGAGCTGCCTGAAATCATGGGCATGGCGAACCGCATTATCGTGATGCACGAGGGATTGATGGTGGGCGAATTCAACGCCGCCGACGTCACGGCGGAAACGATAGTCAGTGTCGCCAGCGGCGCCGGCCTTGAGGTGGCATAAACGATGAAAACATTACTTAAACACCGCGAACTGTTCCTGGCCGTGGTGATCCTGCTGATGATCCTGGGGGTGGGCGGCCGCGCGCCGGAATTTCTGCAGCCCGGCAACCTGCTGGAAATGTTCAACGATACCGCGATCCTGATTATCCTGGCCCTGGGGCAGATGATGGTGCTGCTGACCAGGGGCATCGATTTATCGATGGCCGCCAACCTGGCGCTGACCGGCATGATCGTGGCGCTGCTGAACTTTCATTACCCGGCGCTGCCGATCGGGCTGCTGGTGGTTATCGCCACGGCCGGTGGTTTAGCGATGGGCGCCATTAACGGCCTGCTGGTGTGGAAACTCGGCATTCCCTCGATTGTCGTGACGCTCGGCACCATGAGTATTTACCGCGGCATTATCTTTTTACTGTCCGGCGGCGGCTGGATCAACGCCCACCAGATGAGCCCCGGTTTCCTAAGCCTGCCCCGCACCCTGTTCCTGCATTTGCCGATCCTTGGGTGGTGCGCGCTCGCCGTCCTGGCCGCGGTGGGCTATTTTATGCGCTACAGCCGCACGGGGCGCGCCATGTATACCGCCGGCGGCAACGCCACCGCGGCGTACTATGCCGGCATCAACGCCGGCAAAATGCAGTTTATCAGCTTCTGCATCTCCGGCGCGCTGGCCGGCTTCAGCGGCTATCTCTGGATCACCCGGTTCGCGGTGGCCTACGTGGATGTCGCCAACGGTTTTGAACTGCAGATCGTCGCCGCCTGCGTTATCGGCGGCATCAGCACCATGGGCGGCATCGGCACCGTGGCGGGTTGCCTGTTGGGCGCATTGTTCCTGGGGGTTATCAATAACGCCCTGCCGGTTATCGGCGTATCGCCATTCTGGCAGATGGCGATTTCCGGCGGCGTAATTGTTATCGCCGTGATGATGAATGAACGCGCCAACCGGCGTAAGGGACGCCTGATCCTGCATGACGCCGCGCTGGCGCCGCAGCCGGGGCTGAAAAAAGAGGGCAGTATATGAACAAGACCTTATCCTCCCATCCGCAGCCCGAACCGGTCCCGCTGCGCCAGCATCCGTTGGTCCGCCGCCTGCTGAGCTGGGAGGGGTTTCTGCTGGTCGTGACGCTGCTGGTGTTCGCCGTCAACGCCGCCGCATCCCCTTATTTCCTCAATCTCTGGAACCTGTCGGACGCTACGTTTAATTTCACCGAAAAAGCCATTATCGTCCTGCCGATGGCCATGCTGATTATCGCCCGGGAAATCGATCTGTCGGTCGCATCCATTATGGCGCTCAGCTCCACCCTGATGGGATTTTGCGCGCAGGCCGGGCTGGCGACGCCGGGCCTGGTCTGCGTCGGCCTGGCGGTCGGGCTGCTGTGCGGCCTGATCAACGGCCTGCTGGTAACGCGCCTGAATCTGTCCTCCATCGTGATCACCATCGGCACCATGAGCCTATTTCGCGGCATCACCTATGTGCTGTTGGGCGACCAGTCCATCAACCATTACCCCGCCGGCTTCGCTTTTTTCGGCCAGGGGTATGTGTTCGGCGCGCTGTCGTTCGAGTTCGCGTTATTTATCCTGCTGGCCCTGCTGTTCTACTTCCTGCTGCACCGGACCAACTTCGGGCGCCGCACCTTCGCCATCGGCAATAATCCCGTCGCGGCCTATTATTCCGGCATTAACGTCAAACGCCATAACCTGACGCTTTTTGTCCTGGTGGGACTGCTATCCGGCCTGGCGGCGGTGCTGCTCACCTCGCGCCTGGGCAGCACGCGCCCTACCCTGGCGCTGGGCTGGGAGCTGAGCGTCATCACCATGGTGGTGCTGGGCGGCGTCAACGTACTGGGCGGATCGGGCAGCATGACCGGGGTCATCATCGCCGCCTTTCTGATGGGGCTGGTGACCTTTGGCCTGAGCTTGCTGAACGTGCCCGGCATCGTGATGTCCATTATCGTCGGCCTGATGCTGATAGCGGTGATCTCGCTGCCGATCCTCACCCGCCGCGTTATGGCGCGCAACGGTTAACGCATCGCGGCATGGCACAAGAATGGCCTGCGCCCGCTGCTTTTTTGCCAGGCGATCCCACAGAGGGTTAAACCTGCATCCGCCGGGCTGCTACACTTAACTCACGTTTTTTACCTGAAGGCTAACCCGCACTATGTCGGAAAATAACTATCAACCGCCCAAAGTCTGGACCTGGCAGCCGAAACAAGGCGGCGCGTTCGCCAATATCAACCGCCCCATCGCCGGCCCGACCCACGAGGCGACGCTGCCGGTCGGTAAACATCCGCTGCAGCTTTACTCCATGGGCACGCCTAACGGGCAGAAAATCACCATCCTGCTGGAGGAGCTGCTGGCGCTGGGCGAAAGCGGCGCGGAGTATGATGCGTTCCTTATCCGCATCAGCGAAGGCGATCAATTTTCCAGCGGTTTCGTGGCCGTCAATCCCAATTCTAAAATTCCCGCGCTGCTCGATCGTTCGGCGTCGCCGGCTATCCGCGTATTTGAATCCGGTTCCATCCTGCTTTATCTGGCGGAAAAATTCGGCCGTTTCCTGCCCCAGGAGCGCGCCGCGCGCACCGAAGTGCTGAACTGGCTTTTCTGGTTGCAGGGCTCCGCGCCTTATTTGGGCGGCGGCTTCGGCCACTTCTATAATTACGCACCGGTAAAAATTGAATACGCCATCGATCGTTTCACCATGGAAGCCAAACGCCAGCTCGACGTGCTGGACCGGCAACTGGCCGAACACCGTTTTATCGCCGGCGAGGATTATTCGATTGCGGATATCGCCATCTGGCCATGGTACGGCAGCCTGGTGCAGGGTGGGCTGTATGACGCCGGCGAGTTCCTGGATATTACCTCCTACCGGCATTTCACGCGCTGGGCCGAGGACATCAGCCGGCGCCCCGCCGTGCAGCGCGGACGCAAGGTCAACCGTACCTGGGGCGATCCCGCCGAGCAGTTGCATGAACGCCACGACGCGGCTGATTTCGAGCATAATACCGCAGACAAACGCGGCGCGTCTTAAAGCCCGCCGCCAGGGGGCGTTAAAGCCGGTGTAGCGCCCCATGGCACGGTATGTGATTTGATTTAGCGCTATTGGACAGCCGGCGGGGGTTTCGCTAGCGGGGAGGCTTATGTTGCCGCGGTGGTGAGGTTTATGTGGCCGCGGCGGTGAGGTTTATGTGGCCGCGGTGGTGAGGTTTATGTGGCCGCGGCGGTGAGGTTTATGTGGCCGCAGTGGTGAGGTTTATGTGGCCGCGGTGAGGGTTTCGCTTGCCGTGCGTGAGGTGTTCATATGTATTGCCGGGCGCCGGCAAGCGACAAAGAGGCCGTACCGCGACGGCCTCCTTGACCTCCGCGCGCCCGGCAGGTCGCGCGTCGCTGCGCGATGCCTTCCGTCGCCCATGCCCCCGTGATGCACCGGCCCGGTATGCGCTCCCGGCGCCACCGGGCCTTTCGCCGCTCCCGGCGGCTCATGCCGGGGGCACAGGCGCCGTCAGCGCGCTTTATGCCGGTCCACATGTCGCTGTTGGCGCTGCATATTATGAAACAACAGCGGCGCTGTAGTTTTGGATAGGGTCTGGCGTCGGAATGCGATTGACGGTTCTGGAATACAACGGGTACGGAATGCAGCTGGCACAGCGAAAAGTTGGACATGCAGTCATGCAATCATGCAATCATGCAGTCATGCAGTCATGCAGTCATGCAGTCATGCAGTCATGCAGTCATGCAGTCATGCAGTCATGCAGTCATGCAGTCATGCAGTCATGCAGTCATGCAGTCATGCAGTCATGCAGTCATGCAGTCATGCAGTCATGCAGTCATGCAGTCATGCAGTCATGCAGTCATGCAGTCATGCAGTCATGCAGCCATGCAATAAGGCGTTCATCATTCATGCAACTTAAACCTTACGCTTTCAGCCATCAGCCCAAAATAAATACTGATATTTTTCCCGGTAATCACATACCGCGATGGCCCCCAAAACGCTATTTTACTCACAGGCGATGGTGTTGACGTGGTGCCGGCATAGAGTGCGCCGGCAGCGCGCATCTTGGCTGGATGAGCCGCCGGGAGCGGCGAAAGCCCGGTTTGCGCCGGGAGCGCATACCGGGCGGTCCACAAGCCGGGATGGGTGATGCCGGGGACCGCGCAGCGGCGCACGACCTGCCGGACGCGCGGAGGTCAAGGAGGCCGTCGCGGTACGGCCTCTTTGTCGCTTGCCGGCACCCGGCACTACATAAACCCCCAAACGCACGGCAAGCGAAACCCTCACCGCGGCAACATAAACCTTACCACCGCGGCACCATAAGCCTTACCGCCGCGGCACCATAAGCCTCACCGCGCACTACAAACGAAACCCTTACCGCAAACATAAATCTCCCCGCCAGCCGCCACGGCAACATAAGCTCCGCCGCAGGCGAATTACGCCGCATCCTCCAGGGTGCTCAGCTCGCGATCCCTCACTTCCGGCATACAGGCGGCGGAGAATAGCCCAATACAGGAATATACGACGATCATCGCGGTAATCGGCCACCAGGAACCGGTCATACTGCAAAAAATACCGGCCAGGACGGGACCGAACCCAACGGCGACCAATCCCCCCAGCTCCTTGGAAATCGCCATCCGGGTGAAACGATTACGCGAGCCGAACATTTCCGCCATGGTAATATTTTCCAGCGCGAACAGCCCCAGCACGGCGAAATTATGGATAATGATAATACAGGCCATAATGGTGTTAACGTCGTTGCTCTTGTCGACAATCATCGACAGCATAGGATACGCCAGGATAATCGCCGAAATATTCAGCAGGATATAAGGCAACCGCCGGCCGATTTTATCGGACAGCCAGCCAATCAGGGGAATACTGAGAAAGCCTATCACCGAACTTATCATCAGCGCGTCGGTGGGGATCTTTTTTTCAAACAACAGCGTCTGCACCAGATAGCCGGCCAGGAAGGTCTGGATCAATCCTGAATTGCCGGCCTGGCCAAAACGCAGCCCGGTCGCCAGCCAGAAGGCCTTGCTGCCGAACATCGCCGCCAGGGAATGGGTATCAAGCACCGCGTCGGTAACCGCGACCTTGCCTTCGCCGCTGTCCTTCACCTCTTCAAAAACCGGGCTTTCTTTCAGGTTCAGGCGCAGCCAGATGGCAAAAATCATCACCACGATGCTGGATAAAAAAGGAATACGCCAGCCCCAGGCCACCAACTGCTCTTTATCCAGCACAAAAAACATCACGGCCCAAATCGCGGTGGCCGACAGGGTGCCGCAGTTGGTCCCCATGGCGACCAGGGAGGAGATAAGCCCCCGTTTTCCCTTGGGCGCATATTCGGCCAGCATGGTGCCGGCGCCGGAGATTTCGGCGCCCGCGCCCAGCCCCTGGATAATACGCAGAATGATCAACAGTAACGGCGCGTAGATGCCGATCTGGGCGTAGGTAGGCAACACGCCGATTAACGTGGTACAGATACCCATCATGGCGATGGTGATGAACAGCACCCGTTTGCGCCCGATGGTATCGCCCATCCGGCCGAAGATAAACGCGCCGACGATACGGGCGATATACCCCGCGCCGTAGGTGCCCATGGCCAGGATCAATGCCATGGCGGCGGATTGTTCCGGAAAAAACACCTCATGAAAAACCAATGCCGCGCCCAGCGAATACAGCTGGAAATCCATAAACTCCAGGGCGGTGCCCAGCCAGCCGGATACGGAAACCTTGACCAGATCAGCGGTGCTTCGTACCGGCTGATGGCGTGTTGACTCTGTTTTTATACTCATAGGGTTATTCTCTGCAAATTGTCTCAGGCACAGTTTCAGGTACAGAGAGGGGATATCTCCGTTATACATGCCATCAGCGGCGCGCAATGGCGCCCGCCGAATGAATGTGGTGAAAAGATATGCAGATGCTTACTACCATACAAGTATTTTTTGTTCGTTTACCGATCTCCATCACATTTAATTTACATACCAGTGACACCCGCGCGAACGGCGAAAAGCGGCATAAGAGCAGGCGGCCAGGCCGCATGGCGCTGATGCGCGCCAGGCCCGCGGCGCCGTCGCCATGCGGCCTGGCCCGTTCAGCGGATAAAAAGCCGGGACCTGCCGGGCGGCGGACACGGGGCGAACGCGCCGTCCCAACCTGCAGGCGTCGCCGGCCTAGGCCAGCAGGTATCGGGTGGTGCGCGCGCCGTCGATATACAGCGCGCGCGTATCGCCTGCGGGCAGTTGCAGGACCAGCTCGCGCCAGGCCGGCCGGTAATCGCCGCGCCGCCGGAACCGGATATCCACCCGGCCGGGACCAGCCTGCATATCCCATTCCAGCCAGAGCGCGTGCCCGTCCCGCCAGGCGAAACTTTCGCCGTCATCCTCGTACAGCATTCCCGAACTTTCCTCTGTCCCCGGCAGGGGAAACAGCGCCAGGCGGCGTTCATCATCCAGGGTGGGATCCTGGCACTGATAACAGCCGGAAAGCGCAATGGCGGCCCCGGCCCGCACCAGCATCGGCAGGCGCTCCAGCGGCGCGTCGAGGACGATATCCTGGCCGCCGGCAAACCATTGTCCGCTGTGCCAGTCATACCAGCCGGCGGTGTTGTCCGGCAGGTAGACCCGCCTTTTACGCGCGCCCGGCTCCACGACGCTCGCGACCAGGAGATCGCGCCCCAGCATAAAATCATCGGTTTCGGCAAAGGCGCGCTCATCGTGCTCATGATCGAGAAACGTCGGGCGCAGCATAGGTTCGTCCTCGCTGCACGCCTGCCAGAACAGGGTATACAGATAGGGCATCAGGCGATAGCGCAGGCGGATGGCCGAGCGCACCATGGCCGTCGACGACGGGTACATCCAGGGTTCGTTGACCGTGCCGTCATCATTCCAGGAGTGGATGGTAAAACGCGGATGCATCACGCCGTTTTGCACCCAGCGCACAAACAGCTCCGCATCCGGCTTGTCGCCGGCGAAACCGCCGACATCATGGCCGATGTTATAAAGCCCGGACAGGCTCATGCCCAGCCCCATACGGGTATTAAACCGCAGCGTTTGCCAGCTGGTGCGGTTATCGCCGCTCCAGGTCTGGACATAACGCTGCATGCCGGCGCAGCCCGAGCGGGAAATCAGATACGGCCGCTTTTGCGGCGCGAACCGCTGCTGGGCGGCCAGAGAGGCGCGCATCATCAGCAGCGGCATGACCGGGCGGATATGTTTAATGGCGATTTCACGGCCAAACCCCTGGCAGCGCGCCTCGCCGTCCCACAGTTCATATTCGTTATTGTCGTTCCAGGTGGCGTCGATGCCGACCTCCAGCAGTTGCCGGGTGACATTTTCCTGCCACCAGGCCAGGGTACGCGGGTTGGTAAAATCGAGATTGGCGCCCTCGTCGTCCCAAAATAGCGAGTTCGCCGGGCCGTCATGCTGAGAATCGCGGATAAACAGACCCTGCTCCGCCGCCGCGGCATACTGGGGATGATCCCGCAGCAGGCAGGGTTTGATATTGGCGGCCAGCTTGATCCCCGCCTGGTGAAACGCCTGCGTCATCTCCCGCGGGCGCGGAAACTTTTCCCGGTTCCAGTTGAAAACATAGCGTTTGTCGTGAATGGAGGTATAGCCGGACGACAGCTGGAACGAATCGCAGGGAATGGCATGTTCGCGGCATAAGGCGATAAAAGCCAGCAGTTGCTGCTGGGCGTCCGGGGCGTCGGTGTAATGCATGGTCGACCCGCTGTAGCCAAGGCTCCATTTGGGGCCGAACGCCGTTTTGCCCGTCAGCCGCACCAAAGCCTTGGTGACGTCCAGCACGCGCGGGCCCAGAAACAGATAATAGTCCAGATCCCCCGCCTCGGCGCGATAGCGCCGATAGGCCGGATGGTAATTATCCAGCTCGTTGCCTAAATCAAACCAGCTGTTGCTGAGATTATCGTAGAACAGGCCGAAGCTGGCGTCGCCACGCTGCGTGATGGTGAACGGGATATGCTTATACAGCGGGTCGGTGGACGCCGCGTTATACCCCATGGCGTCGAGATTGCGCATTTCATAGCGCTTGCCGAGGCGATTAAGATCGCCCGCCTTTTCGCCCAGGCCGTAATAACGGTCCTGCCCATACCGGCGCTGATAATGCTCCGCGCCGTCGCCATGGGCGTTAAGCAAATACGCGCCGGTGGGACGATCGCAGGCCAGCGGCAGCCAGCCGCCCGGCGCTATCCGGTATTCCCATTCCAGCCACAGCGGCTGGTGCACCGTTACCCTCACCCGGTCGGTGCTCAGGCGCAGGGACTTGTCGCAATGCTCAAGCTCGAAGGCGGGCAAGGCAAAATCATCGATATATTCGCGATCCCGCCCTTCCCAGGGGACATCCCGCTGCGGCGCGATGCTCCAGGTGCGATCGAGCGCCAGCTCCCCGCCCTTTTTGATCAGCACGCGGAACAGGCCGTTTTCCAGCACATACAGGCGGAAAAGATGCGCGCCGTCCACGCTAAGCTCAATAAAGTGGTCGGTTTGCCGGTTCAGTTGCCACTGTTTCAACGTCTTCATAATTTGTTGCTTCCTCTACGTCATACCGGCGCGCCAACGCGCCGTTCGGCAATAAACATCACCAGGAAAATAGCGCCGATCAGGTCAAAAAAACCCATGGCGACAAAGAGCGGGTTAAAGCCGATGGTATCGGCGGTGACGCCGATAATTAATGAAAAAAGAAAACTGGCGATCCACGCGCAGGAACCGCGCATGCCGTTCACCGTCGCCATCTGGCCCTTATCGAAAGATTCCACCACCAGGGCGCTGAGCATGCAGGAGATCACCTGATGGCCGAAACCGCCAATGGAAATCAGCAGGATGGCCAGCCAGGGGGTTTGCACCAGCGTCATCAACGCCAGCGACAGCATCAGAAAAGCGCCGGTGATGGAACTGGCGACGATCGAATTGATGCGCGTGCAGCCAAACCAGCGAATATACAGGCGGGTAAGATAACCGCTGGCGATACTGCCTAAATCGGCGGCGAGAAACGGCAGCCAGGCGAACAGCACAATCTGTTTCAGTTCCATGCCGCGTTCGTTGGCCAGGTAGAGCGGCACCCAAAAACTCAGCACGCCCCAGGCCGGTTCGGCCAGGAAGGCCGGAATGGCGATACCGTAGAAACGCTTGAGCCGGGCAATGGTTTTCAGCGCTTGCCAGAACGGCTGCCGGACCGGGTCGGGATCATGGTCCTGGCCGATAAACCCGCGCTCATCCTCGCCCAGATTGGGATGGGTCGCGGGCGAGTGGTAAAGCCACCACCATATGCCCGCCCATAGCAGGCCAAGGCCGCCGGAGAGAAAAAAGGCGCCGTGCCAGCCGAAGCTGGCGTGCGCCAGATAAATGATCGGCGGCGCCAGCATGGCGCCGATGGAAAACCCGACGCCGGCCCAACCCGCCGCCACGGGACGTTCTTTTTTAGGAAACCAGTCGCCAATCGCCTTGGCGTTGGCGGGTGTGGCCGCCGCTTCCGACGCGCCCATAAAAAAGCGCAGGATGGCCAATTGCACCCAACTCCCCGCCCCGGCGTGCAGCAGGCACATGACCGACCAGATCAGGGCGCAAACGAAAAACCCCATTTTTAAACCAATCACATCAATCAGCCAGCCGCAAAACGGTTGGAACACCGTATAGGCCAGTTGGAAGGCGGCGATGATCCACGAATACTGTTCGGTGGTCATATGCAGACTGGCTTTTAGCTCGGGCGCCAGGATCCCCAGCGCGTTGCGCGTGATGTAGTTAACGGTGACCCCAAGCAGGAACAGGGCCAGCATCCACCAGCGTAAATTTCGCACTACCCGTTTACCCGCCAGGGAAAGCGCTTTGGTATGGCCTTCAAGATTCATGATTTACCCCAGGTTGCGAACGGCGGGCGCGAGGCGGGAGACGCTGCGCGTTCCGCCGGCTTGCCGTCCATCGGATTACCCTCATTCACACCGCCCGCGTCCAGACGTAAAACGTGACCATCGCCCGACAGTAAAAGAGCCCAAAACGCGGGTCGAGGCCATTTTTTGCAAAGATTTTCATGAGATAGTGAATCCGGCGCCTCTCTGCGCCGGGAGGCCCGGGGACGCTGCCGAAGGCGTTATGAAAATTTTTTCATTTGCTAATTTGAAGGCGATCACAAAATGAAAGGAAAGTTGAAAATCACCGATATCGCCCGGGAAACGGGACTGTCCATCAGTACCGTTTCCCGGGTGCTGGCGGGCAAAGCCAATACCAGTCCCGCGGCCCGGTCCCGCGTACTACAGGCCGCCCGGCTGGAGGGGGTCATGAATAATTTGTCCACCGGCCGGTTGCTGTTGAACAGTTTGCTGGTGTTTGCCCCGCCGCGGGCGTTCGACGTGCGTACCGATATTTTTTATTACAAGGTGATCCAGGGAATAAGCCGGGCGCTGGAGCAGCATGAGGTGCGGCTGCGCTACTGCGCGTTGGACGAGAACGACAGCGACGCCGCCCTGTTCCTCGCCAGGATGAACCAGCCGCAGACGGAAGCGGCGCTGCTGGTCGGCATTGATGATGACCGCATCCATACCCTGGCGGCCGAACTGCATAAACCCTGCGTACTGATTAACTGTTACGATCGCCGCATGCGCCTGCCCTCGGTATCGCCGCATCACCAGCTGATTGGCGAATTTTCCGCCCAATACCTCTTTGAGCAGGGACACCGTAATATCCTGACCCTGCAATGCCTGCGGCGTTACACCATGGAACTGCGTATGAACGGGATACGCGAAGCCTGGCATGCCCATAACCTGCCCTTTGACGAAGAGCGCCATCAGCTGGTGGTGCAAGGGTTCGGTACCGCGGAGTCGGAACGGGCGCTGGGGGATTTTATCCGCCGCTGCCCGCCGGCGCAGCGCCCGAGCGCCATTCTGGCCGGCGGGGATTTTATGGCGGTGGGCGCCGTCAACGCCCTGCGCCAGGCCGGCCTGCGCGTGCCGCAGGATGTGTCGGTGATGAGCATGGACGGTTTTAACCTGGCGGCGATCCATGATATCCCGCTGACGTCGGTGCACGTGCCGCGCGACGAACTGGGCGTGGAGGCCGTCAGGACGCTGCAGCAGCGGCTGTTGTGTCCCGACGCGCCGGTGGGCAATCTGCTGCTGAACGGCACATTGATGATCAGGGATTCCGTGCGCCGCATCCGCGACAATAAAAACCATTCCGCCGTGCAACGCGACGGTTTGTATGATTAACCTTCAGCCGCATTCCCTTTCAATATGAAGTGAAAACCGGTGGACGGCCGTCACGGCAAATGCCGGTTTCCCGCGCTATATTGGCCGGATTCCATGCCGGCGACATGGCGCGGCGGCAACGATGGCGCACTCCGGGAGCACACCGCATGACCCTTCATGATAAACAGCAAATAGCCCTGACTGACGTGTTGCGCCTGCTGGCCTGCGTGGTGATTGTGCTGGCGGGCGTGCATCTGGCCGCCCCGGTTATCGTACCGCTGCTGCTGGCGCTGTTTCTGGCGATTGTCCTGGAGCCGCTGATCGGCCTGATGACACGCCTGGGCCTGCCGCGGCTGGCGGGGGTGGCGCTGCTGAGCGGCGGCCTGCTCATCGCGCTGCTGTTCACGTTGCTCAACATCATGGACGCCCTGCCGGAACTCAACCAGATGAGCAGCCAGGCGGGCGGCCTGCTGTCCGGTCCCCTGTCCGCCGGACTGGCCCCGCTGGCGCGCGCCGGGGTCACGCTGACGCCGGACGACGTCATGACCTATCTCGACCCGGGCCAGCTGCTGCGGATGGCCACCCGTACCCTCGGCCGGATTTCGGACATTCTGTCGACGGTACTGGTGGTGTTCCTGATGGTGCTGTTTATGCTTATCGAAGTGCCCGCCCTGGTGGCGAAAAGCCAGCGCCTGCTGCACGCCTCATCGCCGGGCATGGCGGCCATGCGCCAGGGCATCGGCTTCGTCAGTCATTACCTGGCGATAAAAACGCTCTCCAGCCTGGTCAGCGGCCTGATTATCTGGGGCGCCCTCCTGCTGCTGCAGGTCAAGTTCGCCTTTATCTGGGGCGCGCTGGCCTGCCTGCTGAATTTTATCCCGGTCATCGGCTCGGTGCTGGCCGCGATACCGCCGGTCATCCAGGCGTTTATCTTTAACGGCGCCGGCGCGGGCGCGGCGGTGCTGATGGTGTTCCTGGCGCTGAACCTGCTGTTGGGATGCATGCTGGAGCCCTACATCATCGGACGTAAGCTGGATATGACCACCAGCACCGTGATCATCTCCCTGGTGGTATGGGACGGACTGCTGGGCATGACCGGCGTGCTGCTGGCGGTGCCGCTGACCCTGTCGGTTAAACTGGCGCTGGAACAGACCCGCGGCGGCCGTAAACTGGCCTTTATGATGGGTGCGAAGCGCTGAGCCGGTCAAAAGCCCCCGGCGCCGCAATAAAAAACCATTACCCCCCCGCCTCATTATTACTTTATCTTATGCCCCGCGAAACGGTTCCCCTTTCACAGCTATCGGCCGGCAGAGCCGACACAACATCACTGACAGGAATAGGTCTATATGGTTGAACATTCTACACAGAGCCCGGCAACGCAAGCGCCTGCGGATACGCTGCAACGCAGCCTGAATAACCGCCATATCCAGCTGATCGCCATCGGCGGCGCCATTGGCACCGGCCTGTTTATGGGTTCCGGCAAAACCATCAGCCTGGCCGGGCCCTCGATCATTTTCGTTTATCTGATTATCGGTTTTATGCTGTTTTTCGTGATGCGCGCGATGGGCGAGCTGCTGCTCTCCAACCTGGCCTATAAATCTTTCAGCGATTTCGCCGCCGACCTGCTCGGCCCCTGGGCGGGTTACTTTACCGGCTGGACCTACTGGTTCTGCTGGGTGGTGACCGGCATTGCCGACGTGGTGGCCATCAGCGCCTATTTTCAGCTGTGGTTTCCCGGCTTCTCCATCTGGATGAGCGCCCTGCTGTGCGTCGCGGTGTTCTTTTCGCTGAATATCGCCACCGTGCGGCTGTTCGGCGAGCTGGAATTCTGGTTCGCCCTGGTCAAGATCATCGCCATCGTCGCCCTGATCGCGGCCGGCGCGCTGCTGGCGGCGATGCACTACCACTCGCCCGCCGGCGGCACGGCATCCATTGCGAATCTCTGGCAGCACGGCGGCCTGTTTCCCAAAGGTCTCGACGGTTTTTTCGCCGGGTTCCAAATTGCGGTATTCGCCTTTGTCGGGATTGAACTGGTCGGCACCACCGCGGCGGAAACCCGCGACCCCCACACCGTATTGCCGCGCGCCATCAACGCCATCCCCCTGCGGGTGATTATGTTTTACGTGCTGGCGCTGATGGCCATTATGGCGGTAACGCCCTGGGACAGCGTGGCGCCGGACCACAGCCCGTTTGTGTCGATGTTTATGCTGACCGGCCTGCCCGCCGCCGCCAGCGTGGTGAATTTTGTGGTGCTCACCTCCGCGGCCTCCTCGGCCAACAGCGGCATGTTTTCCACCAGCCGCATGCTGTACGGCCTGGCGGAACAGGGCGTGGCCCACCGGCGTTTCGCGCTGCTATCGCGTCGCGCCGTGCCGACCAACGGCCTGGTGTTCTCCTGCCTGTGCCTGCTTATCGGCGTGGCGCTGATCTACCTGATCCCGAACGTGATGACGGTATTTACCCTGGTGACCACGGTATCCGCCATTCTGTTTATGTTTGTCTGGACCATTATTCTCTGCTCTTACCTGGCCTATCGGAAACGGTATCCCGAGCGCCATCGGCAGTCGCGCTTTAAAATGCCGCTGGGCAAGGTGATGTGCTGGGTTTGCATGGCCTTCTTCCTGTTTGTGCTGGTGTTGCTGACGCTGCAGGAGGATACCCGCGCGGCGCTGATGGTCACGCCGCTGTGGTTTATTCTTCTCGCCGCCGGCTGGCGGCTGCGCGGCAAAAATGCGGCCTGAGGCCAGGGCGCCGTCAGCGGTTGCCCGGCGGCCCCGGCGCCGGCATCTGGCGCAAGGTGCGGCATCGGTGATAATGTGGTCGGACGGGACGGCAACACCCATGGGTTTGCCGGCGCACGCCAGCCAGACGACAGTGGCCTGCCAATAAAAGCAGGCAACCATAAGGATCAACAGATGAAAAAGATTCGGGTAGGCGTCATTTTTGGCGGGAAATCGGCCGAGCATGAGGTCTCTTTGCAATCGGCGAAAAACATTGTTGACAATATCGACCGTGAAAAATTTGATGTGACCCTGTTGGGCATCGATAAACAGGGCATCTGGCACGTTAACGATGCCTCGGATTACCTGCTCCATCAGGACAATCCGGCCCGTATCGCCCTGAACCCGTCCCATACCGGCGTGGCGCTGGTGCCCGGACAGGCGAGCCATCAGCTTATCGAAAGCCGTAACGCCAGCGCGCTGGCGCAGATGGACGTGATTTTTCCCATTGTCCACGGCACGCTCGGCGAGGACGGCTCGTTACAGGGCCTGCTGCGCATGGCCAATATTCCGTTTGTCGGCAGCGGCGTGCTGGGATCGGCGCTCTGCATGGATAAAGACATCGCCAAACGTCTGCTGCGCGATGCCGGCCTGCCGGTGGCGCCATTTGTGACCCTGACCCGGGCCAATAGCGCCAGCCATGATTTCGCCTCGGTCAGCGCCCGGCTCGGGCTGCCGCTGTTTATCAAGCCGGCCAACCAGGGATCCTCCATCGGCGTCAGCAAAGTGGCCGACGAAGCCGGATTCAACCACGCGGTGCAACTGGCATTCCGCTATGACCATAAGGTGGTGGTGGAGGCGGCCATTACCGGGCGCGAGATCGAATGCGCGGTATTGGGCAATGACCAGCCGCAGGCCAGCGGCTGCGGAGAAATTATTCTCAGCGACGCGTTTTACAGTTACGAAACCAAATATATCAACGAACAGGGCGCGACGGTGGCGATCCCCGCCGATATCCCCGCCCTGGTCAACGAGCGCATCCGCGCCATGGCCGTCAAGGCCTACCAGGCGCTGGAGTGCCAGGGCATGGCCCGGGTGGACCTGTTCCTCACCGCCGCCGGCGACGCCATTGTCAACGAAGTCAATACCCTGCCCGGCTTTACCAATATCAGCATGTACCCGAAATTATGGCAGGCGAGCGGCATCGGCTATGCCGAGCTTATCACCCGGTTGATCACGCTGGCGCTCGAACGCCATCAGCAGGATAACCAGCTGAAAAGCACCCACCTCGACGCCCCCGGAGCTTAAGAGGCCGCTGGCGCGGCATCAGGCCCGCCGCGGTTACGCCAGATAACGCCGGAACCAGGCGATGGTGCGTTGCCAGGCGAGATCGGCGGCCGCCTGGTCATAGCGCGGCGTGGAATCGTTATGGAATCCGTGGTTCACGCCGGGGTAAATATAGGCCTCATAGGTCTTGCCGGCGTCTTTCAGCGCCGTCTCATAAGCGGGCCAGCCCGAGGTAATGGGGGTATCGAGCCCGGCATAATGCAAGAGCAGCGGCGCCTTGATGCGCGGCACGTCCTCCGGTTTCGGCTGCCGGCCGTAAAAAGGCACGGCGGCGCCAAGCTCGGGATAGGCCACGGCCGCCGCGTTGGCCACCCCGCCGCCGTAGCAAAAACCGGTGATGCCCACCTTGCCGTTGGTTTGCCCGCGCCCCATCAGATACTCAATGGCGGCGAAAAAATCATTCATCAGTTTGGTGGGATCCACCTGCTGCTGCAGTTCGCGGCCTTTGTCGTCATTGCCGGGATAACCGCCGACGGAGCTGAGTCCATCGGGGGCGAGGGCCACGAATCCCGCCTTGGCGACGCGCCTGGCCACATCCTCGATATACGGATTGAGCCCGCGGTTCTCATGTACCACCACCACCCCCGCCACCGGCTCCCTGGCCGCCGCGGGACGCACCCGGTAAGCGCGCACCTGGCCGTGGCCGTTGGGCGACGGGTAGGTAATATATTCCGCGGCGATATCCGGGTCGGTAAATTCAACCTGCTGGGCAAGGGCATAATTGGGGCTGAGCAAGGACAGTATGCCGGCGGCGGTCAAACCGCCGACGGCGAAGTGCGCCGCCTTGACCAGGAATTGACGCTTGGTGATCTTGCCATGGACGTAATAGTCATACAGCTCAAGCAGCTGCGGATCAAAATCGTTAGCGGTAAGACGGGTCATGATATCGCTCCTTTCATCCTGGACACGAATTAATCTAGCAGATCCGCAACCGCAAACGAAACGGGTTTCCGCGGTCATGGCGGGAGAGCGGGAAATACGCTGCGGCGTGTTTTTTCATGAGCTTATCTAAACCAAAAAGGTTTACCGGCTGAATATAAACGGTACTTTATCCATTACGTGGCCGGGGATATAGTCTTCGCAGGATGTATATCACTGTCTTTTCGGAGGAAAAATGTCAGAACAGAACCCTAACACCGATCGGCAACCCGTACAGGATCTCCGGTCGGCCATCGCCCTGCTGGAAACGATTGCCGGTGAATTCGTCAGCACCGATGTCGAGGTCGATCCCGAGGCTGAATTATCCGGCGTCTATCGCTACGTCGGCGCGGGCGGCACCTGCCAGCGCCCGACACGCAAAGGGCCGGCGATGATGTTCAATACCATTAAGGGATTCCCCGGCGTGCGCGTGGTGACCGGCCTGATGTCTACCCGCGAACGCGTGGGCCATCTGCTTAACTGCGCACCGGAAAGATTAGGTTTCCTGTTAAAGGAATCGGTAGCCAACGCCATAGCGCCGGTCGTGGTCGGCAAGGAAAAGGCGGTATGCCAGGAAGTGGTCCATCTCGCCTCGGATCCGGCGTTTGACCTGCGGACATTATTACCGGCGCCGACCAATACCGAAGAGGATGCCGGCCCGTATTTCACCATGGGGTTATGCTACGCCTCCGACCCGGAAACCAAACAATCCGATATCACCATTCATCGTCTTTGCATTCAAAGCCGCGACGAACTGTCCATGTGGCTGACGCCAGGCCGGCATATCGACGCCTTCCGTGAAAAAGCCGAACGGCTGGGACAGGCGCTGCCGATTTCCATCAGCATCGGCGTCGATCCCGCCATCGAAATCGCCGCCTGCTTCGAGCCGCCCACCACCCCGCTTGGCTTTAACGAACTCAGTATCGCCGGCGCGCTGCGCGGCAAAGCCGTCGAGCTGGTCAATTGCCTGACCATCGACGAGCGCGCCATCGCGCACGCCGAAATTGTTATCGAAGGCGAACTGTTGCCCAACGTACGCGTGCGGGAAGACCAGAACACCCATACCGGTAAAGCCATGCCCGAATTCCCCGGTTATACCGGCGAAGCCAAGGCGGCGCTGCCGGTTATCAAGGTCAAGGCGGTCACCTACCGAAAACACCCGATCCTGCAAACCACCCTCGGTCCCAGCGGCGAGCATGTCAGCATGGCGGGCATTCCCACCGAGGCCAGTATCCTGGATATGATTGAACGGGCCATGCCGGGGCGGGTGCTGAACGTGCATGCCCACACCTCCGGCGGCGGCAAGCTGCTGGCGGTGCTGCAATGCAAAAAAGCCTCGCCGGTTGACGAAGGCCGGCAACGGCAGGCGGCGCTGCTGGCCTTCGCCGCGTTTTCGGAACTCAAGCACGTCATCCTGGTCGATGAGGATGTCGATATCTTTGATACCGACGATATCCTGTGGGCGATGCAGACCCGCTATCAGGGCGACGTCGATACCATCTTTATCCCCGGCGTGCGTTGCCACCCCCTGGACCCGTCGCAGGTGCCGGAATACAGCCCGAGCATTTCGCAGCAGGGCGTATCCTGTAAAACCATTTTTGACTGCACGGTACCCTTTCATCTGAAATCGCACTTTGTCCGTTCCAAATTCAAAAAAGTCGACGTGCGGAAATTTCTGCCTGATTTTAAATAAACCGAGTTGTTAAGATGAGTAAGCGGCGCATTATCGTAGGCATCAGCGGGGCTTCCGGGTTCCAGTACGGCATGAAAGTGCTGGAGCTGCTACATGAACAGGATATTGAAGTGCATCTGGTCATCAGCAAAGGAGCGGAAGCCACCAGGGCGCTCGAAACGACCTATGAGCGCCAGGAGGTGGTGAAACTGGCGGATGAAGTGCACAGCGTAACCAATCTGGGCGCCGCGATAGCCAGCGGCTCGTTTACAACGCTCGGCATGATAATCGCGCCCTGTTCAATGAACAGTCTCGCCGCGATTGCCCATGGACTGGCCGGCAATCTTCTGACCCGGGCCGCCGATGTGATTTTAAAAGAGCGGCGCAGGCTGGTGCTGATGGTCAGGGAAACCCCCCTGCATCTTACCCATCTGAAAAACATGCAATCGGTAACGGAAATGGGCGGGATAATATTCCCTCCCGTTCCCGCCTTTTACCAGGCCCCGCAAAGCGTGGACGATATCGTCCGTCACAGCGCCGCCCGCGCGCTGGATTTATTCGGTCTGGACGTCGGCAATCTTAAACGCTGGGGCGAAATCCCGCGCGGCTGATGCGGAAATAGTCTTCATTCTAAGGAATAATTGATGTTAATTGGTCCATTCGTCAACGGCTGCGCCGTTTTGGCGGGCGGTATTGTCGGCGCATTTTTTAGCGACAAAATCCCCGAGCGGCTGCGCATTGCCTTACCGCTGACCTTCGGTCTCTCCTCCATGGGGCTGGGTATCGCGCTTATTGTCAAAATCCACAGCCTGCCGGTGGTGATATTATCGCTTATCGTGGGCGCGGCCATCGGCGAGCTGGTTTATCTGGAAAGACGTATCGGCATGATGGGTAATATCGCCAAAGGCATTGCCAATCGTTTTTCAGCGGATGACGGCAAGCTGGATCCGGCGGTATTCACCGAAAAATTCGTGGCGATCCTGGTGCTGTTTTGCGCCAGCGGCACCGGTATTATCGGCGCCATGACCGAAGGCATGACTCACGACGCCAATATCCTGTTCGTTAAATCCATCATGGATATATTCACCGCGGCGATTTTCGCCACCGTGCTGGGTTACGCCGTCGCCCTGATTGCCGTGCCGCAGTTAGTTATCCAGCTGTGCATCGCCTCGGCCGCCGTGCTGATTATGCCGCACACCACCCCTGAAATGATGGGCGACTTTACCGCCGCCGGCGGATTTATCATGCTGGCCACCGGGTTTCGTATTGCCGGCATTAAATCGTTCCCGGTGGGAAATCTCTTACCGGCGCTGGTGCTGGTGCTGCCCATTTCCCATTTCTGGACCCTGTTTATTCACTGATCGCCAGGCCATCCCCTTGACACAAATACCGCGGCCCATCTTAGCGGTACCGGGATTTACTGTTATGCTGTGCTCACGTCAGGGGGCACCGGGAGAGTGGAATGGACCTGAAAAGGCTGCGGTATTTTTGCGCTATCGCCGAGCAGGGATCGATCAGCAAGGCGGCCAAGCTGCTGAATATCGCCCAACCGCCGCTGGGCAAAAGGCTGCACGAGCTGGAGGCGGAAATCGGTTCGCCGCTGTTTATCCGCACCCCGAAAAAAATGCTGCTCACCGAGGCGGGCACCTTTCTTTACCGCCATTCCTGCGAGGTGTTAAGCCAGGTTAACGCGCTGAAAAAACAGACCATCGCTATCGCCACCCGGCAAAAAAGAGTGGTCAAAATCGGCGTATCCTATTTGTATTTGCGTTATTTTAACCAAACCCTGCTGGATTTTTACCAGCGGCAGCCTGACTGGGATATTAACGTACTGGTCTCAGATTCCAGCCATCTTGAAGCGTTATTGGCGCAAAAGGCGCTGGATATCGCGCTGATCCAAAGCCCAAGGGAATGCAGCTCTTTTTATGTACGCGAACTGGCGCCGGTAAAACTTATCGCCGTATTATCAGCCTCATTTTCCCGCCCGTTCGCCGGCAAGCGCGTTAATTTATCCGACATCGGCAAGCTGCCGCTGATATTGCATCACCGTATCGACGGCGAGGGAACCTATGAATTCTTGCTGAATAAACTCTACGCGGAGATTGAGGAAGTGAATATCCTGATGAAGGTATCCGAGCCGCGGCTGATTCTGGATCTGCTCAATGCGGGTCTGGAGGGCGCGGCGTTTATACCTGATTCAGAGTTTGTACCCAGCCGGGACGGACATTATTTCTCCTTCGACATCATCCAGGATATCCAAATCTATCAACCCGCTATCGTCACACTGAATACCGCCAAAAATTCTCTTATTCCCTGATTCTTTATAGCGCTCACCGCCGCCGGCAATCATTTCCGCGGCCAGCCCGGCACGGACAGCATAAACTGCGCATGTTAATCCGCACCGGACCGGAGTGTCGTCTTGTCAGCGAAGAGCGGAAAAGTCCGTCGGCGTTAAAAAGGAATTTTCAATACGTTCGACAATAGGTTTATCCGCCTCGCTGGCCGTACGCTTGGCTATCCACGCCGTATCCGCCTGGAAGGCGCTCCAGCGGACCTCGCGATCGGCCAGGCTGTCCCACTTCAGCAAATAGGTCAGGCTATGGTTGCTGGGGCCGATGAGGGTGGTCCAGAAACCTATCGGCTCGATACCGTACTGGGCAAATAATGCCAGCGTGGTATTCCGGAAGCGGTCCTGAAGTGCCGGCAGGCGGCCGGGAAGGCAATGATAAACACGCATCTCAACAATCATGTATTTTCTCCGTTAGAGGGGTTTCCCCGGCGGCGGTAGCGGGTAGCGCCGGCGAATCGCAACCGGGGATGACATCATCGGGCAAATGCGCCGGCCGGTAAAGGGTCAGGACGTCCCGCGGGTCATATTGCCGTCATCTGGATGTGCTGTGATGCGCCTGCGTATATCATCATTGCTGCCAGCCCCGCCGCCCGGCAAGGGCCGGTAGACGACGAGAGACGAGATAATAATATTGAGGCGGAAATGGACATAGTCACTCAGCAGGATATTGACGAACGCTACCGTTTTGCCTGTGAACTGGCGAAAACCGGCGCCCGCCGCGCGTTTGCCTTTTATCAGCAGCGCCACCGGCTGGACGTGGAGCATAAGGGCGGGGATTTGCAGGATGTGGTCAGCATTGCCGACCGCGCCGTGGAGGCCCTTATCCACCAGGCCATCACCGCCAGGTTCCCGCAGGATGGCTTTCTCGGCGAGGAAACCGGCGGCGGCCAAACCGCGTCTTGTACCTGGGTGGTCGATCCGATAGACGGCACCAGCGCTTTTCTCAACGGACTGCATACCTGGTGCGTTGCCATCGGGGTGGTTATCCAGGGCGAACCCATCATCGGCGTGGTCTGCGATCCCAACCACGATGAAATCTTCCACGCCTGCGCCGGCAAAGGCGCCTTTGTCAACGATACGCCGCTGCGGGTACACGGCGGCCAAGCGGTGCGCGACGGCCTGGTGGGCGTGGGGACCTCGGGCCGGGTCGCCCCCGGGGTGTTTACGCCTTTTATCGGCAACCTGCTGCGCGCCGGCGGCATGTTTATCCGCAACGGGTCCGGCGCGTTGATGACGTCCTATGTGGCGGCCGGCCGGCTGATCGGCTATTACGAACCCCATATGAACGCCTGGGACAGCCTGCCGGGCATCGTTATGGTGCGCGAGGCCGGCGGCGTGACGAATGATTTTATGCATAACCAGGGGTTGATGAACGGTAATGCGGTGCTGATGGCCAATCCGGCCGTTTATCGGCAATTGCTGGCGCTTATTGATCAGTCCTGAGGCGATGGGCGCCAGCGCGGCACGCCCAGCTCATGAAACGGGTATCGGCGATGACGGCCTAAGGGTAGCGTGCGCATTCGCCTGGCCGGGAATGCAGCACCCCGGCCGAATAAGCCGTTTTGCACGCTAACCGGCAACAGCCATGCCGACGGTCATATGCAATCCATAAAATACCCCGCGGGCCACCAGTTCTCCCGCCACCACCAAGGCAAAACCCAGCGCCAGACCGGCGACGCCGCTGTTGACGCGCCGCAGCATCGGCCAGACCCAGCAGCCCAGGCCAAGGACGACCAGCGCCAGCCGCAGCGCCATCAGTTCGCCGTACCAGGGCACCAGCGCGGCGGACTGCTGCACTGAACTCTGTATTGCCGCCAGTCCGGCCGCCTGCATGACGGCAGCCCCCATACTGACAAGCAACGCCGCGATGCTAAGCGTAACCAGCATCCGGCGGCGGCGGATCTCGATCCCGGCGGCCCGCAGCAATAGCGCGCCCAGCAGCGGCCCGCCGATGAGCACCGTCAGAAAGAAATTCAGCGCGGTATAGCCGTTATTCCAGGTGGGTACGGTATCAATCCGGTAAACCCGGGTCATGGCATAGACAAATACCAGGCCCAGCGCCATGGCAAGACCCAGCCACGCCTTGCCCAGCGCGCGCGGCATCCTGCCGGTCACCGTCAGCAGCCAGTAGAGGCCGCCCGCGGCGAAAAACAGCGACCCGGCGGCGATTTCATTACTGAGTCCCGACGAACCCAGCCGATTGAGCGAATTAAGCGCCCGCAGCGGCGTGCCCAGGTGCAGCACCGACGCCAGAAACGCCAGGCCCATCAGCAGCCAGAGAACGCTCATCCAGCGATGCAGCCGCAGATGCTGCCCGGCATCGTAATGGCCGGCCATCCGCGCCAGCCCCATGACGATAAACCCGCCCACCACACACTGCCCCAGCACCGTAAACCAAATCAGGGGCCATTCCTGCCATCCCGTACCCATATTACACCTCCCTCGGATTAGCCAGATAGCCGGTGGTATCGTCGCAAGGACGGCTATTGGCGTTAGGCTTAAGCACAATGTTAGGCTTGGTGTAGCGAGCCTGCGGCAACGGCGCCAGCTGAGCCAGCGTACCGTGTTGCCGGCGCAGATCCTCAATGGGACCGAAGTCGAGCGCCCGCAAGGGACAGGATTCGACACAGACCGGTTTCAGACCGACGGCCAAACGCTCCTGGCAGCCATCGCACTTGGTCATATGCCCTTTCGCCTCATTATACTGCGGCGCGCCGTAGGGACAGGCCATGGCGCAGTAGCGGCAGCCGATGCAGACATCCTCGTTAACCACCACCAGGCCGTCATCGCGCTTATGCATGGCCCCGCTCGGGCAGACCTTGACGCAGGCCGGATCCTCGCAATGATTACAGGCAATGGAGAGATAATAGCTAAAGACGTTCTGCTGCCAGCTGCCGTCCGCTTCCTGCCGCCATGTGCCGCCGGCATATTCATAAATGCGGCGAAAACTGACGTCCGGCGCCAGATTTTTATAGTCTTTGCAGGCCATTTCGCAGGTCTTGCAGCCGGTGCAACGACTTGAATCAATATAAAATCCATATTGTGTCGACATGGACTACTCCTTAAAGTCGGACAACTTCCACCAAATTGGTATGCGAAGGATTACCCTTGGCCAGCGGAGAAGGGCGCTGCGTGGTCAGCACGTTAATGCTGCCGGCATGGTCGATACGATTCCCGTCCGGCGCATACCAGGCGCCCTCGCCCAAACCCACTACCCCGGGCATCATGCGCGGCGTGACTCTGGCATTGATCCTCACCTCACCCCGGTCGTTGAATATGCGGATAATGTCGCCGTCTTTGATGCCGCGCGCTTGCGCATCAAGGGGATTTATCCAGATTTCCTGCGGGTTCGCGGCCTTTAAAATAGCGATATTGCCGTAGGTTGAATGAGTGCGCGCCTTGTAATGAAACCCGGTCAGCTGCAAGGGGTATTTTTTATTCAGCGCATCATCGTAGTTTTCAAAACCCGGGCTATAGACGGGCAGCGGGTTGATTTCATCGCCGGGGGACAGTTGCCAGGTAGCCGCCAGCGTTGCCAGCGCGGCGGAATAGATTTCAATTTTACCAGAGGGCGTGGTGAGCGGATTGGCCGCCGGATCGGCGCGAAAGGCTTTATAAGCCACGAAATGGCCGTCCGGATCGCGCTGCTTGAATATGCCCTGGGCCTGGAGCTGTTCAAATTCCGGCAGCGCCGGAACGGCCAGCCGCGACTGCTGATAAAGATAACGCAGCCACTCTTCCTGCGTGCGCCCTTCGGTAAACTGCTGCTCGACCCCCATGCGGCGGGCGATTTCGCTGGTCATATCGTAGATATTCTTGCACTCGAACCGCGGCTTGATAGCCTGGCTGGCAAAAATCACGTACCCCATATCACCGCTTGACGCGTCCAGACAAAAATCCATTTGCTCCGACGCCGTACAGTCCGGCAGCACCAGATCGGCATATTGGGCCGACGAGGTCATATGGTTATCGATCACCACAATCATCTCGCATTTCTTGTCATCCTGCAGGATGTCATGGGTACGGTTGATGTCGGAATGTTGATTGATCAGGCAGTTGCCGGCGTAATTCCAGATAAATTTTATCGGGACGTCAAGCTTGTCCTTGCCGCGTACCCCGTCGCGGGTCGCGGTCATCTCGGTGGCGCGCACGATGGCATCGGTCCATAAGAACATGGAAATACTGGTTTTTACCGGGTTTTCCAGCGTCGGCATACGGACAAAGGGGATTTCATAGGACCCTTCGCGGGCGCCGCTGTTGCCGCCGCTGATGCCGACATTGCCGGTCAGGATGGCCAGCATCGCGATGGCGCGGGTGGTCGTCTCGCCGTTGGCGTGGCGCTGCGGCCCCCACCCCTGGCAGATATAGGCCGGCTTGGCGCTGCCGATTTCCCGCGCCAGCTGGATGATGCGCGCGGCGGGGATGCCGGTGATGGCGGCGCCCCAGGCCGGGGTCTTCGCCGTCCCGTCCTGGCCTTGGCCCAGGATATAGGCTTTATAATGGCCATTGGCCGGCGCGTCGGCAGGCAGTGTTTTTTCGTCATAACCGACGCAGTATTTATCCAGGAAGGGCTGGTCCACCAGGTTTTCGCTAATAAGCACATAAGCCAGCGCAGAAGCCAGCGCGGCGTCCGTGCCCGGCCGGATGGGCAGCCACTCGTCTTCGCGGCCGGCGGCGGTATCGGTATACCGGGGATCGATAACCACCATCCGGGTATTGGACTGCTCGCGCGCCTGCTCCAGCAAATAGGTCACCCCGCCGCCGCTCATACGGGTTTCACCGGGATTATTGCCGAACATCACCACCAGCTTGCTATTAACGATATCGGTCGGGCTGTTGCCTTCCGCCCAGCCGCCGTAGGTATAGTTCAATCCCGCCGCGATTTGCGCCGAACTGTAGTCACCATAATGGTTCAGATAGCCGCCGCAGCAGTTCATCAGGCGGGCAATCAGCGTTTTCCCCGGCGGCCAGGAGCGGGTCATGGTGCCGCCGAGCGTGCCGGTGCCGTAATTCAGGTAAATGGCCTCGTTGCCATAATCCTTAATAATGCGCTTAAGGTTAGCGCTGATTAAACCGAACGCCTCGTCCCAGCTGATGCGTTTAAATTTGCCTTCGCCACGTTGCCCTACCCGCAGCATCGGGTATTTCAGCCGATCGGGATTATAGACCCGGCGTCGCATCGACCGCCCGCGCAGGCAGGCGCGTACCTGGTGCAGATCCCCATACACGTCATTGCCGGTATTATCGGTTTCCACATATGTGATTTCGCCATCGGCCACATGCATGCGCAGCGGACAACGGCTGCCGCAGTTTACCGTACAGGCGCTCCAGACGATTTTTTCAGCGGCGGGGGACGGGGGTAGGGTTGCCGGATCTCCGTCGGCCCGGGCCTGGCGGCTGAACGGCAGCGACACGCCGCCGGCGGCCAGCGCCAGTCCGCACACTGCGCTATCCTTCACCAGATTTCGCCGGGTTAGGGGGATATTTAGTAAAGTATTATTATTTTTGCTTTTCATGATAATTCACCCTGAAGATCTCAAATCCCTGTTTAACGATGACATCAATCCGGAACAGTCTCGCCACGCATAAAATGCTACCGAACACAGAAAGCGCGGCGGAAATTCATTGCGGCATAATCATCCTCGCAATGAGATTACCCTTAGGATAGACAGGGGTATTGTCCGGCATCAATAAAACCGATATATATAATTTTATATAACACTTCTTGAATTAATTAATACTTAAAATTCAATTAGTTATTTATTAAATCCCTCTTTGGATTTAAATAATATTGATTCATTAAAGAATTAAAATATGAGTTTGCGCACAGATTTTCGCCCTATTGACCGTACAACGGGGAGAATAAAGACGTTCTTTCTCCCCATGGCGAAAAATATCGCCGGCGCACCCGGCCCGCCATAAGCGAAATAAAGAATAAAACGACCCGCCAGATTTTTAAAAAAACAAGTCCGTTATGGGTATAACGCCCTCCCCCTGGCGATAAAATATAAATACTAATCACTCGCATGTTATTTCGCATTACGAAGCACGACGGATGATCATCGCCGGTTGCCAACCGTTCTATACTGACTTATCACCTTGCGGCATACACCACAGGAGCGCCCTGATGAAACTTCCCGCGACAAGGCACGTGCGCACCCCCATGCTCGACCTGGCTTATGAGGAATATGGTCCGCGGGACGGCGCGGCGGTGATTTTACTGCATGGCTTTCCCTACGATCCGCGCGCCTATGATGACGTGGCGCCTGGGCTGGTCGCGCGGGGCTACCGGGTGATGGTGCCTTATCTGCGCGGCTACGGCCCCACCCGGTTTATCAACGACAGCGTCATGCGCTCGGGGCAGCAGGCCGCCCTGGCCCGTGATCTGCTGGATATGATGGACGCGCTGTCGCTGGAGAAGGCCGTCCTGGCGGGCTATGACTGGGGCGGGCGCGCGGCCTGTATCCTCGCCGCTCTTTGGCCCGCCAGGGTGACGGCCCTGGTCAGCGCGGGCGGTTACAATATCCAGGATATCGCCGCTTCAGCCGCGCCGCAGGATCCCGAGGCGGAGCACCGGTACTGGTACCAATATTATTTCCATACCCCGCGCGGCCGCGCCGGACTGACGGCCAACCGGGCGGCATTTTGCCGCCTGCTGTGGCGGTTATGGTCGCCTTCCTGGCATTTTACCGACGCCGCCTACGCGCGCACCGCCGCCTCATTCGACAACCCGGATTTTGTCGAGGTGGTGATCCATTCCTACCGCCACCGGTACGGCTATATGGCGGGAGATCCCCTACTGCAGCCGATCGAGGATCGGTTACAACGCCTGCCGGTTATCGCGGTGCCCACCATTTCGCTATGCGGTCTTGACGACGGCGTGGGCGCGGGTCTCGACACCGGCGCGCCGGGCGGCGCCGATCCCGATCGCGATAAATTTTCCGCCTATTATCAACGGCGCCTGTTAGCGGGCATCGGGCATAATATTCCCCAGGAAGCGCCGCAGGCCGTAGTGGACGCCATCGTGGATTTACTGAACCTGTAACGGCGCGGTTTATTGCATGACGGATACGGCATTAATTAAAATGATATATCGCCGGGAAGTTATACATTAATAAGGGTGACCGTAACCATCATAGCGATTTTTCACTGGTCTGGTTACCCTGTCATTCCACGCCGCGTGGCGTGATGGCGAGCGCGGTAAAACATAAATTTATCTGGTGCTTATTTGGCGACTGTTTATTTCCTTGTCTCATTTACGATTATAATTATTCAATTAATAACTTGGCAAATTATTGCTCCGGCTCCCGAAATATATCTCTAAATAATAGTAATGTTGGATAAAAGTATTATCCAGTCGCAATGACCGCCGAAAAAAATAACCGGATCGTCCGTTTATACCAGGAATTATTATGCCGAACTCAATAGCCTATGAGCTTGCCGTGATGACGCTGCCTTACCAGCAATGGCACCTTGACCGGCCAGACGCGTCCGCCGTCGTCGCGGCGCTGGAAGAGGGCAAAATTCTGTATTTACCCCGCTTGTCTTTTATATTAACCCCGCAAGAAGAGGCCTTGCTCGATCCCGTCCTGCTGGAGCCGGAACGCAAAAATATCAGCTATTGGCCCGATCGCGACCGGCTGGACGGCGTGGCGGCGCCGGAGCAGCGTCCGGCGGCGCGGCAACTGCTGCAGCGTTATTATCAGGACTGCCGCGCCCTGATGGCGTCATTGCTGCCGGCCTACCTTGACGCCTGCCACAGCCCGGCCGGTACCCTGCGACTGCATCAGGTCGCCGACTGGCGCGCCAGGGCCTCCTGGCGCAAGGATGATAGCCGCCTGCACGTGGACGCCTTTCCTTCACGGCCCAACCGCGGCGAGCGCATACTGCGCGTTTTCACCAATATCAATCCTTATGGCATAAGCCGTACCTGGCGCATCGGCGAGCCCTTTCCCCAGCTGGCGCAGCGTTTTCTGCCGCGGCTCAGGCGCTATTCCCCTTTGGCAAGCTGGTGGCTAAACGCCGTTGGCATCACCAAAACACGCCGCAGCCGTTACGATCATCTGATGCTGCAATTGCATGACGCCATGAAAGCCGATGCGAACTATCAGCGCGACGGCCCGCAGTTGGTGATGGCATTCCCGCCGGGCAGCACCTGGATCTGTTTTTCCGATCAAACGCCCCACGCGGCGATGGACGGACAATTCCTGCTTGAACAGACTTTTATGCTGCCGTTGTCCGCCATGCGCGATCCCAGGCGGGCACCGTTAAGCGTGTTGCAATCCCTCGTGCACGAATCCCTCATCTAGCCCGGGCGTCAGCGCCCGTCACATCTGCTGATTAAAAAGACTTTGCAAATTCACAGGTCTTTTACCATCATCAAGTAAAGCGCCCGTCTTTTTCTACAGCTGGAACTATCTTGCAAAACATCACAGTAGCGTTGCGGCACGCCATCGAGCGTACGGCGTGGTATCCCAAACGGCATTCCTATCGGGTGCTGTTCTGGCGAGAAATCACCCCGCTCGCGGTGCCGATCCTGTTCGAAAATATGTGCGTCTTGCTGATGGGGGTGTTGAGCACGTTCCTGGTCAGTTGGCTGGGCAAGGAAGCCATGGCCGGCGTGGGCCTGGCCGACAGTTTTAACATGGTGATCATCGCGTTTTTCGCCGCCGTGGATCTGGGCACCACGGTGGTGGTGGCGTTCAGCCTGGGGAAACTCAATCCCCAGCGGGCACGCGCCGCCACCAGGCAATCGCTGGCGCTGATGACGGTGATCGCCGTGCTGCTGGCGCTGGGAATCGAATTCTACGGCCAGGCGATTATCGATGTGATCGCCGGCAGCGCCGCGCCGCAGGTGAAAGCCCTGGCGTTAAGCTACCTGAAAATCACCGCCTGGAGCTATCCGGCCGCCGCCATCGCGCTTATCGGCAGCGGCGCGCTGCGCGGCGCGGGCAATACCAAGATCCCGATGCTTATCAACGGCGGGATGAATATCCTCAATATTATTATCAGCACTATCCTGATTTACGGCGTGTTTTCATGGCCGGGACTGGGGTTTATCGGCGCCGGCCTGGGACTGACCATCACCCGCTATATCGGCGCGGCGGCGGTAATTTACGTACTGATGATCGGGTTTAACCCGGCGCTGAAAATTTCGCTGAAGAGCTATTTTTACCGGCTGGACACCAGCATCCTGAAGGAAGTGCTGGGCATCGGTATTCCCGCCAGTATTGAATCAGTGCTGTTTAACGGCGGCAAGCTGCTGACCCAGGTGTTCGTGGCGGGTATGGGCACCGATGTGATTGCCGGCAATTTCATCGCTTTTTCCATCGCTTCCCTGATCAATTTGCCCGGCAATGCGTTGGGGTCCGCCGCGACCATTATTGTCGGCACGCGTTTGGGAAAACGCCAGCGCGGCCAGGCGGAACGCCAGTTGAAGCATATCTTCTGGCTGTCCACCCTGGGATTATCGCTGATCGCCTTCCTCTCGGTGCCGTTCGCCGGTCTGCTGGCCGCGTTTTATACCCGCGAGGAGGATGTTATCCACGTGGTGAAAATACTGGTCTGGCTTAACGCCGCGTTTATGCCGTTCTGGGCCGCGTCATGGGTCTTGCCTGCGGGGCTGAAGGGCGCGCGCGACGCGCGTTTCACCATGTGGATATCCATGCTTGGCATGTGGGGATGCCGCATCGTGGCGGGATATACGCTTGGGATCGTGCTGGGTTTCGGCGTGGTGGGCATTTGGCTGGGAATGTTCCTGGACTGGATTGTGCGCGGCCTGTTTTTCTACTGGCGCCTGGCCAGCGGCCGCTGGCTGAAAAAATACCCTAAACTCCGCTCGACCTCCTGACGCGCGCCCGGTGGGGTTTGCGCCGGGAAAATACTATCCCGGCGCCGCCAGGGCAATGCCGGGATAAGCCCTGGATGCGGATTAATACAGCCCCAGCACCCGCCACCAGGTCAGGCCCACGCCCATAAAAATAATCTGGTTGATCACGCTGACCACAAAACCGGTGCGCCACCAGACACGGGTCGGCACATAGCCGGCGCCAAACAGGATGGGACCGCGCGCATGGGTATACTGGGTTAGGGAACAATACAGGCTGCTGGTAAACGCCAGCATAAAGGCCATGGGCAGCACCGGAATGCCGAGCGTCATGCCGACGGCCAGGAATACCGCATACAGCGCCGCAATCTGCGCATTGCCGCTGGCGAAAAAATAATGCGTATAAAGATAGGCGGCGTTCAGCAGCAGCAGTACCCAGACCCAGCTGGTCCCGGCCATAAGGTGGCCGATATTGGTGCCGATCAGATCGCCGAACCAAGTGGTGAACCCCAGATTTTTCAGCTGGTTGGCCATCATCAGCAGCGCGGCGAACCACACCAGCGTATCCCAGGCGCCCTTCTCGCTTTTAATCTCTTCCCAGGTTAGGACACCGGTCAGCAGCAAAAAGGACAGGCCGACAAAGGACGCGGTGGTGGGGTCGATGCCAAGCCAGGTGCCAAAAATCCACAGCACCAGCAGCAGCAGCACCGTTGCCAGCATTAACCATTCGCCCTTGCCCAGCGGCCCCATTTTTTCCAGCTCGGCGGCGGCGAATACCGGCGCGTCCGGGGTTTTTTTGATCTCCGGGCGAACCAGATAATAAATGCAGGGCGGGACGATAAGCAGCGACACCACGCAGGGCAGCAGCGCGGCCATAAACCAGCCGAACCAGGTGATATGGATGCCGGCATTGGCCGCCAGTTTGACCGCCAGCAGATTGCCGGTATAGGCGGTCATAAACAGCGCCGAGGTAATATCGTTGACATTGCCGATGCACACGATGAGAAAGGTGCCGATCTTGCTGCGCGAGGCATCGTCCGGATGCGAATTAAAACTGCGCGCCAGGGAATCGGCGATGGGATAGATCACCCCGCCGCAGCGCGCGGTGTTGCTGGGCATGGCCGGCGCCAGCAGCAGGTCGGCAAACGCCAGCCCGTAGGCCAGGCCGAGGGTGCGCTTGCCCAACAGGCGAATCAGCATCAACGCCACGCGCCGCCCAAGCCCGGTCTTGATAAACCCGCGCGCAATCATGAACGCGACCACGATAAGCCAGATAAGCGAACTGTTCAGCTCGCTGAGGGCCGTCACGATGGCGCCGCTGGCGGTTTTATCACCCGCCGCATACGTCAGGGCAAAAATAGTGATGCTGATAATGCCAATGGCGCCGATGGGCAGGACGTTGGCGACGATGGCGACGATGGTGGCGACAAATATCACCGCGGAATGCCAGGCGGCCGCGCTGAGGCCGGTTGGCGGCGTAAGCGGCCACAGCGCCAGCGCGATGGCGACAATCACCACCAGGGGCAGCCAGCTCAGGCCATAAGACGTTTTTATCTTCACCGGAACTCTTCCTATATTTGCGTTAGGTTGACGAGAGTGAAATCAATTTTAAAAAAATGATTTCATTGTGAATAATTCTTATTTGAACGGAACACGGCCCACCCTTAAATCGTTTATTGAACAGGGTAGAAAATATTATTGATAAAATGCGTCAATCCGGTTTATTAAATTGTTTCCTGAATACTGCCGCGGCCGGATCATGCTGAGGCCTGTCAGGACGTTGCCAAACATAGTAATGCAATCTTATTTTAATTAAAAAGAGAAAAAAACGGCGCGCAGGTTAGGTTGATCTATATCAACCCTTTTTGGGTGATGCGCCTGATTTTGCCTATCGTCAGGGAAATTTCATTTTTTATTGTAACAATATTTAACGCATTATTTCCCGTCCATGGAATTTATCCGCCGGCCATGGCGCCAATCGCGTTATCCCCGCGGGCGCCGTCCGGCGAAAATCCGGTTGAAAGGTCAGGACCGACTCGCCACAATGGCTATAGCAACCGCGGGAAACCGTCCCAATCACATTAAGGTCGTCACAGTGCCGTCGTCTTCTTTCCAGGGTTTTACGCCCACCGGGCTGGAATTTCTGCAACAGGTGGTCAAGGAAAACAGCAAGGAGTGGTTCGAGTCTCATCGCGGGGAGTATCAGCGCCATCTGCTGGCCCCGTTTCGCGCCCTGGTGGAGGATCTTGCCCCGGCGATGCTGGCCATCGACGACCAGGTCGAAACGCGCCCGGCGGTGGGCAAAACGCTGTCGCGCATGTATCGCGATACCCGGTTTTCCCGCGATAAATCGCTGTTTCGCAATCGGATGTGGCTGACCTTTAAACGCCATTCAAAGGAATGGACCGACGCGCCGGTGTTTTTTTTCGAAATCACCCCCGATTTTTTTCATTATGGCCTGGGCTATTACTCCGCCAGCAAAGCCACCATGGACCGTTTTCGCCACCTGATGCTGCGCCAGCCGGAAGAGTTTGCCCGCGCCGCCGCCTGCGCGCGCGCGCCGTTTGCGCTGGCCGGCGAAAGCTATAAACGGCCGCTGATCAAAGACCAGGATCCGGCGCTGGCGAGCTGGTACAATCGCAAATCCTTTGCCGTGATGACGACGGATAATAATATCGCCTCCCTGTTTTCACCGGCGCTGGCTTCGCGGCTGATGCGGGATTTTACCCGCCTGCAGCCGCTGTACGCGCTGCTGATGCGCGTGGAAACCCTCAAACAGGTGCCGCTGGAAGATCTCTGAACCGCCGCGCACGGAAGATAACTGGCGCCTGTCACCGGGTTAAATCATCACATTAAAGGGAACGTCTCATGTCATCCTCCGCCGCCGCCAGACTGATTCCCTTTCTGTTGGTATTGGGTTCCATATTGTCGCTCAGCATCGGTTCCTCGCTTGCCAAGGCGCTGCTGTTTCCCCTGATCGGCGCCACCGGCACCACCGCGCTCAGGACGGGGTTTTCCGCCATCGTCCTGATGTTGCTGTGGCGTCCCTGGCGGGCGTCAATCACCTTACGCGAATATCAATCCATCGCCCTTTACGGCCTGACGCTTGGGATGATGAACCTGTGCTTTTATCTCGCCCTCGAAAGCATCCCGTTCGGCCTGGCGGTGGCGATTGAATTTGTCGGCCCCCTGGCCGTTACCGTACTGTATTCCCGCAAACTCAGCGATTTTATTTGGATAGCCCTGGCCGTTACCGGCGTTCTGCTGCTGTTGCCGCTGCGCGGCAACGACAGCGGGCTGCCGCTGTCCGGCGTGCTGTTTGCGCTGGCCGCCGCGTTATGCTGGGCGCTGTATATTGTGTTCGGCAAGACCGTCAGCCACCTGCACTCGGGCCAAACCGTGGCCGTCGGCCTGGTGTTCGCCTCGATGGTCACCTTGCCGGTGGGCATGATGGATGCCGGCGCCATCCTTACCCGTCCCGACCTGCTGGCCATGGGGCTGCTTATCGCCCTGCTCTCCAGTTCCCTGCCGATGACGCTGGAAATGGCCGCTTTAAAGCGGCTGCCGCATAAGGCCTTCGGAATCCTGGTCAGCATGGAGCCGGCCGTCGCGGCGCTGGTGGCCTTTGTCATGCTGTCGGAAACCCTGACGCCGACCCAGATTATCGCCGTCGTATTTTCCATTACGGCGGGCATGGGCAGCGCCATCACCGCGCGCGGCAGCGTCGAAACCGTGGTGACCTAGGCTTAATTTGCGCGTATCAAGGACGTCAGCTACTCTTTTCTGCGGACAATAACCCAGGGAGAGGCGATGATGGATTTTTCAGGCTGGCGCTGGTTGAACGAGCCGGATCAATGGGCCCTGAACGGGTCGGTGCTGCGGGTGGCGACCAACGGCAAGACGGATTTCTGGCAACGGACCTGGTACGGATTCCAGCGTCATTCCGGCCATGTGTTCGGCTGCGATATGCGCGCGGATTTCACATTGCAGGCGCGCGTGCGCGGCGATTATCGCCGGTTATACGATCAGGCCGGCCTGATGGTGCTTAAGGACCAGAGGCATTGGCTGAAAGCGGGGATCGAATATACCGACGACCAGCCGATGATGGGCAGCGTGCTGACCGCGCCGGACTCCGACTGGTCAAGCATGCCGTTCGCGGGCGACGCCGGCTGTTTTTGGCTGCGTCTGACGCTCGCCGACGGCTGCGTGCGGCTGCAATATTCCGCCGACGGGAAATACTGGCCGCTGCTGCGCCTTTGCCCGTTTCCGTCCGCGCCGCCCTGGTTCGCCGGCGTGATGTGCTGCACGCCGGAACGCGCGGGGCTGACGGTCGCCTTCGACGATATCCGCCTCGGCAAGCCGCAGGCGAAAGACCTGCACGATTTGACATAACCCGCACCGCCCTCCCTGCCGGCCCCAAGCCCGCGCGGAAAACCCTTTCACCGCAATGCGGACCCTGCTCTCCAGGGAGCTGACCGTATCCGGCTTAGCGCCATACTGTTGCACGGTGACCTACAGCGTCCCCCCATCCGGTAACGCCGGCGCACCGTTGGGATTTTTTCAGCCCTATACCGCACATCGCAATCACACCCGCCAGCCGCTGTCCGTTGCCGGTAATGCCTGAACCTACCCTAGACGGGCGCGATAATTCTGAAGGATTTGTGAGAATAATCGCAGATATCACATTCTGTCGTTTTCACGACCGTGGATAGTGATATGGCGACATGTATTGCCGTAAAAACAGCATATGATTGGGCCAGAAATAATAATCATGGTTGATCCGTTTGGAAATACAGCCAATAGCCCTATTTTTACCGATCTGCTCGTCAATACGATGCTTAAAAGGAGATTTGCATGTTAAACGCTCGTCCCAGCGGCCCTATTTGCTTCACACTTCAGGTCTTTCCGGTATTTTTCCATGACAGTCTCTCTTCTCCTGGCGGGATAAGACCGGCGGCGATAGGGTTCAGGTCCCAGCCACGGGGAGGCCGGTTATGCTAGCGGTCGAACTTATCATTGTCTTACTGGCTATTTTCCTCGGCGCCCGCCTGGGCGGTATCGGCATCGGCTTTGCCGGCGGCCTCGGCGTGCTGGTCCTGGCGATGCTCGGGGTTAAACCCGGCAGCATCCCGTTCGACGTCATCTCCATCATCATGGCGGTTATCGCCGCCATCGCCGCCATGCAGGTCGCCGGCGGCATGGATTACCTGGTACAGCAAACGGAAAAAATACTGCGTAAAAACCCCCGGCACATTACGCTGCTGGCGCCGGTGGTGACCTATTTCCTGACCCTGTTTGCCGGCACCGGCAATATTTCGCTTTCCGCCCTGCCGGTGATTGCGGAAGTGGCCAAGGAACAGGGCATTAAACCCTGCCGTCCCCTCTCCACCGCGGTGGTCTCCGCGCAAATCGCCATTACCGCCTCGCCGATATCCGCGGCGGTGGTGTATATGTCGTCCGTGATGGAAAGCCATGGCGTGAGCTATATCCACCTGTTGTCGGTGGTCATTCCCTCCACCTTTTGCGGCGTGGTGCTGATGTCGCTGCTGGTCGGGAGACTGTTTAACGCCAGGCTGTCCGATGACCCGGTTTATCTGAAACGGCTTGAGGACGGCCTGGTCGCCCTGCGCGGCAACCAGGTGACGCAGATCAAGCCGCGGGCGAAAATATCGGTGCTGCTGTTCCTTGCCGGCGTGCTGGGCGTCGTCGCCTACGCCATTATCAACAGTCCCGGCCTCGGCCTGGTGGCAACCCCGGTCATGACCACCACCAGCGCCATCCTTATCATTATGCTCAGCGTCGCCACCCTGATTACCCTCACCTGCGCCGTCGCCACCGAAGCGGTGATCAATTCCAGCACCTTTAAGGCGGGAATGAGCGCCTGTATCTGTATCCTGGGCGTGGCCTGGCTGGGCGATACGTTTGTCCAGGCCAATTTGGATTGGATCAAAACGACGGCGGGCGGCGTTATCCAGGGCCATCCCTGGCTGCTGGCGGTGATTTTCTTTTTCTGCTCCGCACTGCTGTATTCGCAGGCCGCCACCGCCAAGGCGCTGATGCCGATGGCGCTGGCGCTGAACGTCTCGCCCCTGACCGTGGTGGCGTCGTTTGCCGCTGTCTCGGGGCTGTTTATCCTGCCGACCTATCCTACCCTGGTGGCGGCGGTACAGATGGACGATACCGGCACCACCCGTATTGGCCGGTTTGTCTTTAACCATCCGTTCTTTATTCCCGGCACGCTGGGCGTCACCTTCTCGGTGGTGTTCGGTTTCCTGCTCGGCAGCCTTATTCTTTAACCCCCCCGGCCCCGGCATGGGGCCGCTTTCCCTTTCCTGCTGATGAGTGCACGCCATGGCGGCGGTTTTGGCTAAAAATGTGATCGCCGCTGAAAAATGACCATTTATTACTTGTATGGTAGTTGGTTCAGAACTATTTTTCCTGTTGCATTCCCTCCGGCATGACCTCCCCCTACTGAAAGGTGAAAACATGGCGACTCAGACAGAAACGCTCAGCGAAAAAGACTCACGGTCGTTGATACGCCGCGTTGCCAGCGCGTCGGCCATCGGCACGGCGGCGGAATATTATGATTTTTTTGCCTACGGCACCGCCGCGGTGCTGTTTTTCGGTCATCTGTTTTTTCCCAGCAGCGACCCGCTGGTCAGCACCCTGGCGGCCTTCGCCACCTATGCGGTGGGCTTTTTGGCGCGCCCCGTCGGCGGCATCGTCTTCGGCCATATCGGCGATAAAGTCGGGCGCAAGAAAGCGCTGGTGATCACCATTTTGATCGTCGGTCTCGGTACCTTTTGCATCGGCCTGCTGCCCACCTATGAGAAAATCGGCGTTTGGGCGCCGGTGCTGCTGATCCTAATCCGTATATTGCAGGGGTTCGGCGTCGGCGGCGAACAGGCGGGAGCGGTGCTGATGACCGCCGAGTATTCACAGCCCGCCCGGCGCGGCTTTTTTGCCAGCTGGGTGCAAATCGGCGCGCCGCTGGGCTTTTTATTGCCGCTGGCGTTGTTTGCCGCGCTGAACGCCGGCCTGTCCCCCGAGCAGATGATGAGCTTCGGCTGGCGCATTCCGTTCCTGCTCAGCCTGCTGCTGGTGGTGGTGGGGCTGTTTATCCGCCTGCGTATCGACGAGTCGCCGGTGTTCGCTAAAATCCGCGCCACCAAAGCCGTGGAGTCGCGTCCGGTCATGGAAGTGATCCGCGACTTTCCCGGCATCGTCGTCAAGGGGGTGTGCGCGAAGCTGATTGAAGCCTGCGTCTTCGCCATGTTTACCGTGATTGTGCTGGCCTACGTCAAGGCCAATAATCTCAGTACCAACCTGCTGATGGAAACCATGATTATCGCCGTGGCGCTGGAGATCCCCGCCATCCCGCTAATGGGGCATCTGTCGGATCGCCTGGGGCGCAAACCCGTTTATATGGCGGGCGCGCTGCTGCAGGTGATTATGATCGTGCCGTTTTTCCTGGCCATTAACCAGGACAGTTTCTGGCTGACGCAGCTGGTGATGATACTGGTGCTGACCCTTGGGCATAGCATGTGCTACGCGCCGCAGGCGTCTTTTTTCCCCGAACTGTTCCCAACCCATATCCGCTGCAGCGGCATCGCCCTTATTTGGCAAATCGGCTCGTTGATCGGCAGCGGCGTGCTCGGCCTGGTGGCGGTAAAAATATTGCAGGTCACCGGCGGGCATTATTACGGTCTGGCGATGTATGTCACGGTGCTGGGGGTGGCGTCGGTAATAGGCCTGGCGCTGATGCCGGAGACGGCGCCGCTGCGGCGCAAGCAAGAATACCAGGACTGGACCAGGCATTAAGCGGGGGGCCCGCGTTAGCACGTGCGTGTTGTAGCACTGCGTTGGCGGGCATAGCGCCCCGGCGAATGAGGGATAGGGCGAGATAAACGTAAAAATGTGATCAATGTAGCAAAAATACCTTAACGTAACTTGTATGGTAGTATGCATTGATTAGTGGTCAACCTGTTTGTTGCTAAGGGTCATATTGATGAAAATTGTAAAAGCGGAAGTCTTTGTCACCTGCCCCGGCAGAAATTTTGTGACGTTGAAAATCACCACCGACGACGGCCTCACGGGGCTGGGCGACGCCACGCTTAATGGCCGCGAACTGCCGGTAGCCTCCTATCTTAAGGACCATGTCTGTCCGCAGTTGATCGGCCGCGACGCCCATCAAATCGAGGATATCTGGCAATTCTTTTATAAAGGCGCCTACTGGCGGCGCGGGCCGGTGACCATGTCCGCCATTTCCGCCGTGGATATGGCGCTGTGGGACATTAAGGCCAAGGCCGCGAATATGCCGCTATACCAGCTGTTGGGCGGCGCGTCGCGAACCGGCGTCATGGTGTACTGCCATACCACCGGCCATACTATAGACGAAGTGCTGGACGATTACGCCAAACATCAGGAAATGGGCTTCAAGGCCATTCGCGTGCAGTGCGGCGTGCCCGGCATGAAAACCACCTACGGCATGGCCAAGGGCAAAGGCCTGGCCTACGAGCCGGCCACCAAGGGCAGCTGGCCGGAAGAGCAGCTGTGGTCGACGGAAAAATACCTCGATTTTACCCCGCAGCTGTTCGCGGCGGTGCGTGAGAAATTCGGCTTTAATGAACACCTGCTGCACGATATGCACCATCGCCTGACGCCCATCGAAGCCGCCCGCTTCGGTAAAAGCGTCGAGCCCTACCGCCTGTTCTGGATGGAAGATCCCACGCCGGCGGAGAACCAGTCCAGTTTCCGCCTGATCCGCCAGCACACCGTGACGCCGATTGCGGTGGGCGAAGTCTTCAACAGTATCTGGGATTGTAAACAGCTTATCGAAGAGCAGCTGATCGACTATATCCGCACCACCATTACCCATGCGGGCGGCATTACCGGCATGCGCCGGATTGCGGATTTCGCCTCGCTTTACCAGGTGCGCACCGGCTCGCACGGCCCGTCCGACCTTTCGCCGGTCTGCATGGCGGCGGCGCTGCATTTTGACCTGTGGGTGCCTAACTTCGGCGTACAGGAATATATGGGGTATAGCGAACAGATGCTGGAAGTGTTCCCGCATAACTGGACGTTTGACGACGGTTATATGCATCCGGGCGACAAGCCGGGGCTGGGCATCGAATTCGATGAAAAACTGGCGGCGAAATACCCCTATGAACCGGCCCATTTACCGGTGGCGCGTCTGGAAGACGGCACCTTGTGGAACTGGTAACAGGAGAAGCGGCGATGAACAGCGTAGTTATCGAACAACCCGGCAAACTGGCGATCCAGCAGCGCGCGATCCCGCAACCCGCCGCCGGTGAAGTGCGCGTGCGGGTAAAATATGCCGGCATCTGCGGCTCCGATGTGCACATTTACCATGGACACAACCCTTTCGCCAAATATCCCCGGGTTATCGGCCATGAGTTTTTCGGCGAAATCGACGCGGTGGGCGCGGGCGTGGACGCGGGCCGTATCGGCGAACGGGTGGCGGTCGATCCGGTCGTCAGCTGCGGCCATTGCTATCCCTGCTCGGTGGGACGGCCGAATGTGTGTACCGAACTGTCGGTTATCGGCGTGCACCGCGACGGCGGCTTTAGCGAGTACGCCTGCGCGCCGGCTGAAAATGCCTACGTCATCCCGGCGGAAATACCGGACCAGGTGGCCAGCATGGTGGAGCCGTTTACCATCGCCGCCAATATTACCGCCTTTTTGCAGCCCACACCGCGCGACGTGGCGCTGGTGTATGGCGCCGGACCGATGGGCCTGACCGCTGTACAGGTGCTGAAAGGGGTGTATGGTGTCAGCCGGGTAATCGTCGCCGACCGCATCGCGGAACGTCTTGAGATGGCGCTGGACAGCGGCGCCGACCAGGTGATCAACAATACCGGCCTGTCCTTGCAGGACGCGCTGGCGCAACAGGGCATCCGGCCGACGCTGGTGATTGATGCCGCCTGCCACCCCGCCATCCTGCAGGAGGCGGTCAATCTCGCCTCGCCGGCGGCGCGCATCGGCCTGCTGGGATTTTCCGGCGAGGCGAGCAGCGTGACGCAGCAGAGCATCACCAGTAAGGAAATCTCTATTTTCACCTCGCGCCTGAACAGCCACCGTTTTCCCCAGGTTATCGAGTGGATGGTGCAGGGCAAGATCGATGTGGCCAAATTGATTACCCATTATATGGACGCAGCGGAAGTGGAAGCCGCATTGACGATATTCGAGAAAGATCAGCGCCATTGCTGCAAGGTCATCTTGAAATTCTGATGTGGTGATCCAGGCGATGGCCCCCGGCCATCGCCGCGCTGTCCCTTTTTCATTTCAACACCGAGCCTATGATTATGATGACATTATCAGCAACAAGTCCCGTGGCCGAGGGCGTCAGCACGCCGAAATACGATCGCGACCGCATCAAGACACGTATCGTCCATCTCGGATTCGGCGCGTTCCATCGCGCGCACCAAGGGGTATACGCCGACCGGCTGGCGGCGGAGCATGGCAGCGACTGGGGCTATTGCGAGGTGAACCTGATTGGCGGCGAGAAGCAGATAGCCGATATCCAGCGCCAGGATCTGCTGTATTCGGTTTCGGAAATGGCCGACACGGGCTGGAGCTGCCGCGTGGTGGGCACGGTAAAACGCGCCATGCACCAAAGCGTCGACGGCATCCAGGCCATACTTGACGCCATGGCGCACCCGGACATCGCCATCGTCTCCATTACCGTCACCGAGAAAGGTTACTGCCACCACCCCGCCAGCGGCAAGCTCAACCAGCAGCATCCGCTTATCCAGCATGACCTTGCCCACCCGGATGAGCCGCAGTCGGTGGCCGGCGTGATCGTCGCCGCGCTCAAGCTGCGCCGGCAGCGCGGCTTACCGGCGTTTAGCGTCATGTCGTGCGACAACATGCCGGAGAACGGCCATGTCACGCGCAATGTGGTGCTTGAACTGGCCGCGCTGGAGGATGACGGCCTTGCCCGCTGGATTGAGGGCAACGCCACCTTTCCGTCCACCATGGTAGATCGCATCGTGCCGGCGGTAACGGATGAAACCCTGGCGAAAATACAACAGCTGCTGGGCGTCAACGACCCGGCCGGCGTGGCCTGCGAGCCTTTTTGCCAGTGGGTTATCGAGGATAATTTTGTCCAGGGCCGCCCCGCCTGGGAAAAGGTCGGCGCGGAGCTGGTCAAAGATGTCCTGCCCTACGAGGAAATGAAGCTGCGCATGCTTAACGGCAGCCACTCCTTCCTGGCTTACCTGGGCTACCTGGCCGGTTACCAGCACATCAGCGACTGCATGCAGGATCCGCACTACGTCGCGGCGGCCAGGAAGCTGATGATAAACGAGCAGGCGCCGACGCTGCGCACCGTGGATGTGGATCTCGCGGCCTACGCCGATTCCCTGATAGCGCGCTACCGTAATACCGCCCTGAAACACCGCACCTGGCAGATCGCCATGGACGGCACGCAAAAACTGCCGCAGCGCTGGCTGGATGCGATTCGCTGGCATTTGCGCCAGGGCGACAGCTTTGACTACCTGGCGCTGGGCGTTGCCGGCTGGATGCGGTTTGTCGGCGGCGTCGATGAGCAGGGCCAGCCCATCGAGGTCAGCGATCCGCTGCTTGACCAGCTACAAGGCCTGGTAGCGCAAAGCGAACAAGGCGCGGAACGGGTGCATGCCCTGCTCTCCCTGCAGGCGGTATTCGGCGATGATTTACCCGCCAACCCGCGGTTTATCGCACGGGTGCAGCAGGCCTATCAAACGCTGCTGACCCACGGCGCCCGCGAAACCGTGGCGCAGTGGCCCACGGCGGGCTGACCGGCCCAAGTTTTCTGCCGGCAACGCCGGCCGGGGCGTTGCGCCCCGGCCGTTATCGCGCCTGAACGCGCGCGGCTATCCCGCGGCGGATAACATCGCACCGGCACGCGAACCCGCGCGGGCGGGTTCGCGGCTTATTACGTATCGTCGTTGACACAATATTTATTTCTGTTCTGCCTATAGTGAGAGTCCCCGTTTTTTGCATAACCCAAAACGTCCCAGGCAGTCACCGCAGTCCCCGAAGTTAAGTTTGACCCTGCAATATAATAAAAATCATCGTGAGGAAAATTCAGAATGCACCATCAAGACAGCGATACCACCGCCCCCGGCGGTCATCAGTCCCCCTCCGGGCAGCAACCCGATAACGGCGGCGGTTTTCGCCGGTTCCTGCCGAAGGCGCATCCGATATCCTGGTGGATGCTGGTCATTACCACCCTGGCCATCCTGATGAACTCCATCGACCGGATCATCTTGCCCACGCTGCTGCCGGCTATCATGAAGGATTTCAATCTTAGCGAAATGCAGGCCGGCTGGCTGAATTCCCTGAGTTTTATCGGCACGCTGCTGGGCGCGGTGATTTTCGGGATATTTTCCGATTATATCGGCACCGGCTACAAACGTTGCTATAGCTGGACCGTGGCGGTATTGTTCGAAGTGGTCGCCGGCGTCGCCACCGCCTTTTGCAAAACCCTCGGCGCCTTCCAGTTCCTGCGGGTGATGATGGGCATGGGCACCGGCGGCTCCGAGCCCATCAACGTCGCCCTGCTCGGTGAGTGGTGGCACAAGGAAAACCGCGGGTTCGCCATCGGCGTGCATCATACCGGCTTCCCGCTCGGGCAGTTTATCGGGCCGGCGCTGATTGCGCTGATCCTGGCCTTCGGCACCTGGCGGCAGGCCTTCCTGTTTATCCCGCTGATTGGCCTGAGCATCGTCGTGCTGCAGTTTTTTGTCGGCACGCGAAAAAACCAGGATAAGGTCTATACCTGGATCAAAGACAATAACCTGACGGTGCCGATTGAGGACCACCGGCAAAGCCGGCCCAGCAACCTCAGGCATACCCTGAAGGAATCCTTTTCCTGCCTGAAGAACCGCAACTGCCTGCTGGCCATCGCCCTGATTTTCGGTTTTACCTGGGCGGAGATGGGCATCGCCAATTTCCTTACACTGCAGCTGACGCGTGAGGTGGGGCTGGACCTCTCCACCGCGGCGATTATTTCCGGCGCCTCCGGCATTACCGGCTGGATTGGGCAAATTTTGTGGGGCGGTTATTCCGATATCAAAGGCCGCAGGATTTCACTGTGCGTCATTATCCTGGGATGGATCCTGGCGGCGGCGCTGTGCATGTTTATTACCTCCGCCACCGTCGGCTGGATCATCCTGATTTTCTGGGGGCTGTTTCGCAATTCCCCCTATCCGGTGGCCTACGCGCTGCTGATCGATTCGGCGCCCCAGGCGGCGGCCTCGAGCATGGGTTTGATGATCGGCCTGGCGGTGGGCATCGCGGGCATCCTGGTGGCGCCGACGGCCGGATGGATTATCCATCACTTTGGCTTCGACGTGCATTATATGGTGATCGTCGGCGTGCTGGCCCTCTCCTGTATCCCGCTGTTCCTGATCAAAGAAACGGTCAACGTGAGGAAAATGTGATATGAATACTGAACTGGCCGAGCTGTTGCTGAAGAAAGATATTATCGAGCTGAACCATCTCTATGAAGAATTGATGCCGGTCTGGCCGACCCATCCCAAATTCCATACAAGCAGCGAGGAGACCATCGCCGGCGGCGATGGCAATTATAATACCCTGCTGCATATGGGCGATCATTGCGGCACCCATGTGGATGCGCCCGCCCATTTTATCGCCGGCGGCGCCACCATCGAGACTGTGGCGGCACGGCGGTTAATCGGCCGGGGCATCAAGATTGATGTTTCTTTTCTGCAGGCGAGCCAGGAAATCGCCCTGTCCGCGATCACGGCCTGGGAGGCGCAGAACGGCGCTATCAACGCCGGGGATATCGTGATATTTCGCACCGGCTATGATAAAAAATGGCGCAACAGACCGCACCACCAGGCGTTTATCGCCGATTGGCCCGGACTGTCCGCCGACGGCGCCCGCTATCTGATCGATAAAGGCGTCAACGCCATTGGCACGGACGCCATGTCGTTGGATGCCTATACCAACGCCGATTATCCCTCCCATCACATCGTGCTGGGCGCCGGCGCCTTGATTATCGAAAACCTGGCCAATCTTGACGCCCTGCCGCAGACCTTTTTATTCCTCGCCCTGCCACTGCGCATCAAGGGGGGTTCGGCCTCGCCCATCCGGGCCGTGGCCCTGGTGTGACGGCGCCGGCGCGGCAATGCCTGTTTATCGCCGCGCCGCGCACAGCCTAATTAATGTCTCAGATCAAGGCGCAATAGCCGCTCTCCCGCTGCCTGCTTAGCAGCCCACCACCTTGCCCAGGAACGCCTGACAAAGTTCCAGCTGTTCGAGGGTGACATATTCATCGGCTTTATGCGCCTGGGCGATGGACCCCGGTCCGCACACCACCGTCGGAATACCCGCCTGCTGGAACAGTCCCGCCTCGGTGCCGAATGACAGCGAGTCAAAAGACGCCTGTTCCAGCGCGCCGGCACAGCGTTGTTTGAGCTCATCGGTGGAACCGTCGTCGCGCAGCCCGGGATATTCCGACTGTAGCTCCAGCCGGATATCCGCGCCTTCAGCCACCTCGCGCATCGCGGGCAGCAGCTCCCGGGCCACGTTATCCAACGCGTTTGCCAGCAGGTGGTGGCGGGTGTGCGGCAGCGGGCGGATTTCAAAATCGAACTCGCACCGATCGGGCACCACGTTGACCGCGCTGCCGCCGTGGATGGTGCCCACCTGTACCGTTGACCAGGGCGGTTCGTAGCGGGCGTCGGTATCGCCGTCGCGCCACAGCCGTCCCTGGTTGCGCAGGAACAGAACCAGTTCGGCGGCGTAGTCAATGGCATTCACGCCCAGATGATTTTGCGAGGAGTGCGCCGCCTGCCCCTGCACCGTGCAGCGCCAGGCGCTTTTCCCCTTATGGGCGGTGGCGACGCGCATCAGGGTCGGCTCGCCGATAATACACCCGGTGGGCCGTGCCCGATCGCGCGCCAGCTCGGCAAGCAACCCGCGCACCCCGACGCAGCCGATCTCCTCGTCATAGCTGATGGCGATATGCACCGGCCTGGCATCGGCGGCCCGGGCGGCCTGGATAAAGCGGGGCACCATCGCCAGTACGCAGGCCAGGTAGCCCTTCATATCGGCGCTGCCCCGGCCATACAGACGCTGGCCGCGCCGGGTAAGGACAAAGGGATCGCTGCTCCATGGCTGACCCTGCGCCGGCACCACGTCCGAATGGCCGGACAGGCAGATACCGCCCCGATCAACGGGGCCGATAGTGGCGTACAGATTGGCGCGCTCGCCGTCGGCGCTGTAAACCCGGCGGCTGGCAATACCGTAACCGGCAAGATAGGATTCGACAAAATCAATCAGCGCCAGGTTGGAGCGGCGGCTTAGCGTCGGATAACCCACCAGCGTCGACAGCAGTTCTATGACATCGCTCAATTACGGCTCCTTTGGTTTCACGGCCTCGGGCCGGCGTTAACGCCGCTGCTATCAAGGCGTTCTACCCCGCGCGCGGCGTACTTATGATGACGGGGCGCCCCGCCTTTTGCTGCGCGGCAACCGGCCAGGCCGCGGGGCAGGTTATGATTTTACGGCGATAACATCGATCTCCACCCACCACTCCGGGCGCGCCAGCGAGGTGATCATCAGCCCGGTGGATACCGGGAACACGCCTTTCAGCCAGCGGCCCATAATGTTGTAGACCGTCTCGCGGTAGCGCACATCGGTCAGATAGACCGTAATCTTACAGATATCCTCAAGCTTGCTGCCCGCTTCTTCCAGCAGCATGTTGATATTGTACATGGCCTGCTCGGTTTGCGCGGCCACATCACCCTTGCCCACCGATTCGCGGGTATCCAGGTCCTGGCCTATCTGGCCGCGCAGGAATACCATATTGCCGGCCACCACGGCCTGGCACAAATCGTTATCCAGATTCTGCTCGGGATAGGTTTTCTTGGTATTGAAGGGGCGGATACGGGTGTGACTCATGATGCGTTCTCCATTGTTGCGATTTTAGGTTTGTGGCCGGAAAGCCCCCGGCCGGGTACGGCATTCGCCCGGCGTTTCACGCCAGGAACTGTTTTAACTCCGCGGTGCGCGGATGATCGAAAATGTCCTCTGGGGTCCCCATTTCATGGACGCGCCCCTGGTGCATAAACACGATGCGATCGGCGACCTTGCGCGCAAAGCCCATTTCGTGGGTGACCATGATGATGGTCATGCCGTCGGCGGCGAGCCCTTCGATCACCTGCAGCACTTCGCCCACCAGTTCGGGGTCGAGGGCGGAGGTGATTTCGTCGCACAGCAGCACCTCGGGGTTCATCGCCAGCGAGCGCGCAATCGCCACCCGCTGCTGCTGGCCGCCGGAAAGATTGCCGGGCCAGGTGGCGAATTTCTCTTCCAGGCCGACGCGTTTTAGCAAAACGCGCGCCGTGCGCTCCGCCTGTTCGCGCGGCATTTTTTTCACCAGCGTCGGCGCCAGCATGACGTTTTTACCCACCGTCAGGTGCGGAAACAGGTTAAAGCTCTGGAAAATCATGCCGACGTTTTGGCGCAGCTCGCGCATGGCGGCCGCGTCATGCTGCCGGATGGCCTGTCCGTCCACCGTCAGTTCGCCCTCCTCAAAGTTTTCCAGGCCGTTGATGCAGCGCAGCAGCGTGCTTTTACCCGAGCCGCTCTTGCCCAGGATGCAGACCACTTCCTGGCGTTTAATCTGTAAATCAATGCCCTTGAGCACCTCATTGTCGCCAAACCGCTTGTGCAGGCCGCGAATATCGACCACCGCGAAGGCGGTGTCCGCAGGAGTACTATCAGTCATGTCCGTCGGCTCCCTGGATGAGTTGTTTTTCTAAATGCCGGCTCCACCAAGACAGCGGAAAGCACAGGATAAAATAAAGCGCCGCGACGCTGCCGTAGACCAGGAACGGGGCAAAGGTGGCGTTGGAAATAATTTGTCCCGAGCGGGTCAGCTCGACGAAGCCTATCACCGACGCCAGGGCGGTGGCCTTCACCGCCTGGACCAAAAACCCCACCGTCGGCGCCACCGCTACCCGCAGCGCCTGGGGCAGGATGACGTAGCGCAGTTGTTCGCCAAAGGTTAACGCCAGGCTGGCGGATGCCTCCCATTGCTGGCGGGGAATACTCTCCACGCTGCCGCGCCAGATTTCGGCAAGATAGGCGCTGGCATACAAGGTCAGGCACAGGCTGGCGGCGAACAGCGGCGAGGTGTCGACGCCCAGCAGCGCCAGGCCGAAATAGGTCAAAAACAGTTGCAGCAGCAAAGGCGTGCCCTGGAACAGATTGACATAGAGGATCACCAGCACCTGCAGCCAGCGCCGGTGCGACAGCCTGAACACCAACAGGATGGCGCCGACGATGCCGCCGCCGGCAAACGCGATGGCCGACAGGCCGACGGTCCAGCGCAGCGCCAGCAGCAGGTTGCGGTATATGTCCCATAAAGAGAAATCACTCATGATTTTTTCCCAAGCGACGGTCCGAAGATAAACCGCGGCCCCAGCCAGCCGAGGAACTGGCGCACCATCACCGCCAGCGCCAGGTAAATCACCGCGGCGACGATAAAGGCTTCGAAATTGCGGAAAGAGCGACTGGCGATCAGGTTGGCGCTGAACGACAGTTCCTCGGTGGATATCTGGCTGCAAACCGCCGATCCCAGCATGATGATAATCACCTGGCTTATCAGTGACGGCCAGACGCGCGACAGCGCGGGCGGCAGCACCACGCGGGTAAAAATCTGCCAGCGGTCCAGCGCCAGGCTCTGGGCGGCTTCGACCTGGCTGCGCGCCGTGGCCTCAATGCCGGCGCGGGTGATCTCGGCCGCGTAGGCGCCGAGGTTCAGCACCAGCGACAGTACGCTTGCGGTCACGGCCGACATATGCAATCCCAGGGCGGGCAGGCCGAAAAAGATAAAAAACAGCTGCACGATATAGGGCGTATTGCGCACCAGTTCGACATAGCACCCCACCGCGAAACGCAGCCAAACGCCGCCGTGGGCCCGCGCCCAGCCGCAGGCGATGCCAAGCAGCAGTCCAAGCAGCGTGGACACAAGCGTCATGGCCAGGGTGACCAGCGTACCGCCAAGCAATAGCGGCCATTGCTGCAGAATCGGGGAAAAATCAAAAACCATTACCCATGCTCCTTTGGTGTCGGTTCCGCCAGCACCAGCGTCGCCACGTCAGTCATAACGGGCAGCCGCCACAGGCTCGCCAGCAGTTGTCCGGCCGCCTGCGGCGCCAGGCAGCGGGCGGCGCAGCGCAGAAATTTATCGCCCAGGGCCCGGTCTTCCAGCGGGCGGGCGGCGCTGCCGGCGGCCTTGGCGACAAAACACTGCAATTTAGCGCCGTCGCGCAGGGTTATCGTCACGTCCGCGCCTTCCGGGGCGTCGGTGAACAGCGCAGGGTCGGCCCAGCGCGCGCCGCTGGTCATGCTCACCCGGCTCATTAGATCAATGAGGGTCTTTTCCGTCATCAGTCCGTCGTCCAGATGGTCCAGGGTCAGTTCGCCGAACAATAACGACGCCGCGATGGCGAAAGGCAGGCTAAACTGCGCTTGCTGGGCGGTGCGCGGCTGCGGGTAGATCAGGTTCGCCATGACTACCGGCGGCACGTCGCAGGCGATGCCGGCTATCTGGTCCGGTTCCAGCCGGTAACGACTCGCCAGATCCAGCACGCCGTCCACCGCCGCATGTGAGGAGAGGCAGACCGGGATGCGTTTAACATCCACTCCCGGCGCCAGCAGGCACCAGCGTCCGTCCCCCGGCGCCAGCCATCCGGCGTCAAGTTCGCCGTTGTTGCACAGGGCCGCCAGTCCGTAGCCATGGGACAGCGCGCCGGCGGGACCGTTCGCGCCCTGTTGCGCCAGCAGCGCCGCCGTCACGCCGCCCTCGGCGGCGCGCCCCGCCAACAGCGGTTTGGCGTCGCTGCCAAACGCGCATTTCATGCCGCCGGCGCCGGCAATCGCCAATCCTAACGCATGCGCGGTGGCGTCCACATCCAGCGCCAGCAGTTTGGCGGCCGCCGCGCACGCGCCGATGCCCCCAAGCAGGCCGGTGGTCCACCAGCCGCGATCGTAAAGGGTGCGGCCAAGGGCCATGCCGACGCGGTACTGGCACTCCGCCCCGGCCACCAGCGCGGTCAGCAACGCCGCGCCGTCGGCATGGCGCGCCTGCGCCACCGCCAGCGCCGCCGGCACGATCACCGCCGAGCCATGGACAAATCCGGCATAACAGTTATCGTCAAAATCGAGGGCGTGGGCGGCGACGCCATTGGCAAACGCCGCCGCCGGCGCCGCAAGACGCCGGGAGGCGCCCGCCACCGCCGCGTGGCCGTCGGCCGAGGTCAGCGCCGTTAACCGCCGGGCGCGGCCGGCGACGGGGGTAACCGAACCCGCCAGCATCACGCCCAGGGTGTCCACCAGGCAGCGCAGCGCCACCCGGCTCACCGCTTGCGGAATCTCCCCGGGAACCAGGGCCGCCACCCACTGCGCCAGCGGCCGGGTGTCGCCCGGCGCGGCAACTTCTACGGCCGCCCCGCCGGGTTTATCACCCCGCTCTGGCCAAATCGGATTACCTGTCGTTGTCATAATGTCCGCTCCTGCCGTGGCCTGTTGGCGTCGTCAACCAGCCGGGCCCGCCAGGGTCCGCTGGTGTTCATCAGACCCTGCGCCGGTGCGCGCTCCGTGGTCATCGTCATGCCGCGCGCCGGCATCCCGTTTTATTCCGGCAGGTCGCCCGCCGGGGCGCCCAGCCATTTTTGCGAAATCTTATCCAGGGTGCCGTCGGCCTTGGCGGCGCGCAGGATTTCGTTGACCTTGGCCAGCAGGGCGGGTTGGTCTTTTGGCAACCCGACGTAACAAGGCGAATTGGATAAAATTACCTTCAGGTGCAGGTCCAACTGCGGATGCTTTTGCTTCATCGCGGCGGCAACCGTGGTGCCGATGGCCACCAGCTGCGTCTGGCCCGACAGGAAAGCGGAGATGGTGCTGTTATTATCCTCAAAGCGTTTTACCTGCGCGTCCGGCGCCAGCCGGCTTAGCTCTTCGTCCTGCATTGAACCGCGGGTCACGGCGACGGTTTTGCCGGCCAGTTCGCCGAAATTGGCCGCCTGGGTCTTGTCGGCGCCGAAGACCGCGTCAAAAAACGGCGCGTAGGCGATGCTGTAGTCGATAACCTTGGCCCGCTCGGCGGTTTTGCCCAGCGACGAGATGGTCATGTCCGCTTTACCGGTTTGCAGGTAGGGCACCCGGTTCGGTCCGGTAACCGGCACCAGGATCACCTTGGCGCCCAGCTTTTGCCCGAGCAGATTGGCCACGTCGATATCCAGCCCCTGCGGCGCCATATCGCCGCCTACGTACCCATAGGGCGGGTAATCCACCGGCACCGCCACGCGCAGCGTTTTCTGGCTCATGATGTTATCGAGCACATCAGCGGCGTTGGCCGCCGTCAGTGTAAAAGCGGCCAGCGCGCCCATCAGCAGCGCTATCACGAAGTGTCTTTTCATAACGATTATCCTGTGTAGACGAAAAAAGGAACCAGGTCCGGCGCCGCACCCGCGCCGGCGCCGGCAGTAATGGCTTAGATGTTATTTCCTGAAATACCCCGCTCTCACCGCCATGCCGATCAGGTTGACAAAAAAACGGCAGGCGGTAATGGCGGTAATGCCGTTAAGGTCTTTTTTCGGCGTGATCTCAACGATATCCATGCCCACCACCCGCCCTTTTTTCACCAGGCCGTGGATGATTTTCCGCGCCTCGCAATAGGTGACGCCGCCCAGGGCCGGGCCGTTGACGGCAGGCATAATAGTAGGATCGATACCGTCCGCATCGAGGGTAATGTAGTAGTTTCCGCCGTCGGGTATACGATCGAGCACCGACTGCGCGCCCTCATCGTGCAGTTCGTGGGCGGTAATAAGATGCGCGCCATACGCCAGCGCGGCGTCCACTTCCTCCTGGCGGGCCGAGCCGTTGGCGCGCAGGCCGATCTGGAAAATTTCGCCGATATGCGCCATTTCCGAGGCGCGGCGTATCGGGCTGGAGTAACCGTCGGTCACGCCGTTAACCTCCTGGCGCCAGTCCAGATGCGCATCGATATGGACCAGGGTAATGGGGCCCAGGGTGTCAAGCGCGCGCAATACCGGAATGGGTATGCCATGGTCGCCGCCTATCACCAGCGGCATGCCGCCCAGGGAAATGATTTTGCGCACCACCGCTTCGGCGGCGTCATAATGGCCGCCCAGTTCACGCGCGTCGCCGGCGATATCGCCGCAGTCCACCATCCGGATCGGCTGGTTGTCCATCAGCGGGCCGCCGATGTCGAAATCATAGCGCTCGATGCTGCGCACGGCGCGATCGGTGGCCTGGCGCACGGCGGTGGGCGCATTGGTCTGGTCGTTGGTCACCTCATCGATGGAGTAAGGCGAACCGTAGGGGATACCCAGTACGGCGATATCCACCGACTCCAGGGTATTGAGGTCGGTAACCACTTCCGAATACAGCAGGCTTTTATGGCCGTGTTTCGGCGCGGTGGTCAGTTCCGGTTTATAGCGGGTCATAGTCATGTCCTGTACTGGTTGTCTAAAAACGTGGGTAACGGCGGCGGGTCAATCCACGCTCCACCACTCCCCCATTGCCCATAGCGTTTCCTCGGTCTCGCTGACCAGGGCGCGTACATCCACTTTCGAGGTGGCGGCCATCAGCGCCACCAGTAATTCGCTCACCATAAAGGCAGGCGTTATGGTGTCGAAAAAAGAGGCGGTCTTTTTTTTCACCAGGATGGTCTCACCGGCCAGACGCGCCACCGGCGAGCTGGCGTTATCGCTGATGGCGACGATTTTCACCTTTTGCTGGGACAGGTAGCGGGTCAGGGCCACCGTGCGCCGCGAATAAGGCGACAGGCAGGAGACCAGCAGGGCGTCTTTTGGTCCGAGAGTGCGCATCAGCGCCATGACGCCGCTCTCCCCGGCCCCTTCCACCAAATGGACGTTATCCTTGAAATAGGACGCCACATGGCAAAAATGAAACGCCACCGGGAAAGACGAGCGCAGGCCAAGACAATAAATATCCCGCGCCTGCGCTAGGATGGCGGCGGCGCGCACCATGGCGGCAAGGTTGTCGTCCCGGCAGGATGCCTGGATATGCCCGGCAGTGGTATTGGCCAGCTCCAGCAGCAGGGAAGACTCGCCCACCTTCTGTTTCATTTCCACCAGCGCCGGCACCCTTGAGCCGTATTCATAGCCTTTCGCGCGCACCGCGTTGACAAAAACAGCGCGGATATCGTCATACCCTTTGAGTCCAAGGCGCTTGGCCAGCCGTGTCATGGTGGAGGGCGGGATCCCCGCCAGCCGCGCCTGTTCACGCATGGACATCACCGCCACTTCCTGCGGGTGATCCAGGACAAATCTGGCCGCCAGCCGCACCTGTTTCGGCAGGGACTCGTACTGGGCATTAATAGCCTGAGTGAGCGTGAGCTGATCCATAAAAGGGGTCCCTAATGCATATCGTCATAAGCATGATTGCAACAGGTATGCCAAAAATGATTACTAATGATTCAATTGATTCATTTTCGCGGCGGCAGGTACGGCTGGCGCAGGGCGCCGTCGGGAAGACGATGCGACAAAATGATTCCTTTGATTCATTTCCGCGCCAAATTAATTTTTGCCGCGGGTGGCGCGACGGCGGCATCGCTTGGACACGCCGCGCCGATGCCCGGCTTAGCGGGGAGCCGGTGCATCATGATGGTGCAAAAGCACCTATTTAGTGCATAGACTTTTACATGGAATATCGCCAAGAAGCAGGCCTCTAAAAAAATCCAATATTTATCAATTAGATATAATTACAACGCTACTGGCACGCCCTTTGCTTATCTTATATAACGGGACCGAGTTCCATTTTATGAGATAAGCATGAGCATACTGAACAGTACCGCCGCGATTTTGCGCCTGATGAGCACCCTGAAACGCGGCGTGACGGTGACCGATTTGGTCGAACATTTGCAATTCCCCAAAAGCACCGCCTCCCGCGTGCTCAAGCAACTGGCCGAAGCGGGCTTTTTGGACCGGGACGCCAGCTCGCTCGCCTATCAGCCCGGGCTGATGCTGCTGGAAGTGACCCATCTGGTGCGGCGCAATTCCTCATTAACGGATCTTATCGAACAGGCGCTGCGCGAACTGTGCGGATTAACCGGGCATACCGGTTACCTGTCGGTGCTTGACGGCAACGATGTGCTGGTACTGCGCGTTATCCCAGGCGTGCACGCGCTGCGGGTGATCCGCAACGCGGGATCCCGCTCGCCGGCCTGGGGCACCTCCACCGGCCGCGCGCTGCTGGCCCGGCTGCCGGATACCCAGCTGAACGCCCAGTTCCGCGCCGTGCTGTCGCCCGCCAACGACCTGCCGATGCATTTCACGCAGCTGATGGATCGGCTGGCGGTCGTGCGCCGCTGCCATTGGGCGTCGGCGGTTAACGAAGCGGTGGCCGGCGCGGCGTCGGTCAGCTGCGCTGTGGGCGACCCCCACAGCGGCGAAACCGTGGCGTTTTGCCTGACCTTTCCGGCCTCGATGGCGGATGACACGGAAATCCAGCGTCTTTCCCGGCTGTTGTGCGCGGCGGCGATGCAAATCGGCAAAAAGGTCGGCGACCCCTACTGGTTTCGCTAACCGCCGGACGCAGGATCCCGTGGCCGCATTTCGCCGTTATTTTGCTTTATTTTTCAGGAGTGGTTTATGTCACATCGTCAGCATCCCAGCAGCTTTAACCCGGGCACCTTGCTGTTTCTCACGGTGCTCAGCATCTTTGGCGCGGTCATCGGCATCCAGCTGCTGACTACGCTTGGCGTCACGCCCAATACCTCGATTATCGGCGCGCTGGTGGCGATGATCATCGCCCGGGTGCCGCTCCAGCTGTTCAAACGTTTCCGCTCCATACATATCCAGAACCTGGCGCAAAGCGCCATTTCATCCGCCACCTTCGGCGCGGCCAACAGCTTGCTGCTGCCCATCGGCATTCCTTATATTTTCGGCCGGCCGGATCTCGTGCTGCCGATGTTTATCGGCGTTTCGCTGGCCATGCTGCTGGACGGTTATCTGCTCTACCGCATGTTCAACACCACGGTATTTCCGGCCGCCGGCGCCTGGCCGCCGGGCGTCGCCGCGGCGGAATCCATCAAGGCCGGCGATCAGGGTGGGCAACAGGCGGGCATTCTCGGCGCCGGCTTGCTGATAGGCGCCGTCGGTTCCTGGTTTAAGTTCCCCATGGCGGCGCTGGGCACGGCGTTTATCGGTAATATCTGGGCGTTGTCGATGTTCGGCGTCGGCCTGCTGATCCGCGGCTACAGCCTGCCGTTAACCGGGTTCGATATTAATAAAAACTATATTCCCCACGGCATGATGATCGGCGCCGGATTGGTGGCGCTGTGCCAGGTGATCGCCATGATCCGCGGTAAGAAACTCGATCGTGCCACCGCCACTGCCGATACGCTGAGCGCGGCGGACGCCGACCGCCGCCATATTCTCGGCTCCCTCGGGCTTGGCGCGGCAGGGTATATCCTTATTGCCGCGCTGATTGCGCTGGGCGGCGGGCTGTATACCGCAATGCCGATGGGCATGTTATTGGCCTTTATCGTCTATGCCGCTTTCGCCGCGTTTATCCATGAACTGATCGTCGGCCTGGCGGCCATGCATTCCGGCTGGTTCCCGGCTTTTGCCGTGGCGCTTATTACCCTGATTATCGGCATCATGATTGGGTTTCCGCCGGTGGCGCTGGTCATGCTGTGCGGTTTCTCGGTGGCCACCGGGCCGGCGTTCGCCGATATGGGATACGATCTGAAAGCCGGGTTTATCCTGCGCGGCAATAACGCCGATATCGCTTTTGAGCTGGAAGGACGCCGCCAGCAGCTGTTCGCCGCCCTGATCGCCTTTGTTATCGCCATGCCGGTGGTCTACCTCAGCTACCAGGGCTACTTCGCCAAGGGGCTGGTGCCGCCGGTGGCTAAAGTTTATGCCGCCACCATCCAGGCCGGCGTGTCCACGGACATTGCCAAATCACTGCTGATCTGGGCGGTGCCGGGCGCCCTGATCCAATGGATTGGCGGGTCTTCGCGCCAGTTGGGCGTACTGCTGGCCACCGGCCTGCTGATTGCCAATCCGCTGGCCGGGTGGGCGGTATTGATCGGTATCGCCATACGCCTGGTGGTGCTGCGCCTTGGCGGTGAGCAGCGCCGTCATCAGCTGGAGGTCTTTGCCGCCGGACTGATTGCCGGCGATGCCCTGTTCAGCTTCTTTAATTCGGTTTTTGCCGGCAAGAGCGGTAAATAACGCGGTATCCGCGGGCCATGGCGTTTTTGCAACCCGGGCTATCCTGACCCTTCGTTGAGAGATATTTATGACTTTATTACAGACCCTGCACGTATTTGAAGCATTCGACTCCGCCTTTGCCAGCGGGCAGACGGTGGCGCAACTGCTGGCCGCCTATCCCGCGGCCCAGGTCAGCATTACCGAAATCAGCGGCCCCAAGGGCAAAACCGATTTCGTCAAAGTCGTTATCCCCGGCACCCAGGGGAAACGCGGCGGCGGCGCGGCCCCGACGCTGGGTATTGTCGGGCGTTTGGGCGGCATCGGCGCGCGCCCTACCCGCATCGGCCTGGTATCCGACGCCGACGGCGCCGTAGCCGCCATCGCCGCCGCCGTTAAGCTTGCGCATATGCAAACCCAGGGCGATAGCCTGCCCGGCGATGTGATCATCACCACCCATATTTGCCCCGACGCGCCGACCCGGCCGCATGAGCCGGTGGATTTTATGGATTCGCCGGTGGAAACCGAAGAGATGAACGCGCAGGAAGTGCTGCCGGAAATGGACGCGGTGCTGTCCATCGACACCACCAAGGGTAATCGTATCATCAACCATAATGGGTTTGCCCTGTCGCCCACGGTGAAACAGGGCTACATCCTGCGCGTGGCGGAAGATCTGCTGCGCATTATGGAAATGACCAGCGGACGGCTGCCGGTGACCTTTCCCATTACCACGCAGGATATTACTCCCTACGGCAACGGCGTTTTCCATCTCAACAGTATCCTGCAGCCGTCCATCGCTACGGCGGCGCCGGTGGTGGGCGTGGCCATTTGCGCGCAAAGCGCGGTACCCGGCTGCGGCACCGGCGCCAGCCAGGAAACCGATATCGCCGCCGCCGCCAAATTCGTGGTGGAAGTCGCCAAGGAGTTTACCCGCGGCACCTGCAGTTTTTACGATAGCGCCGAATACGCCCGCCTGTTGGAACTGTATGGTTCCCTGGCCCATTTACAGCAACGTCAATAAGCGAGGTCGTTATGTCCGCAACCTTACTGGGTACCCTGACCATCGGCCAGGCGCCGCGCGCCGATATTACCCCTATCCTGACCGAGCACCTGCCCGCGGGGGTGGAATGCATCCATCTGGGCGTGCTCGACGGCCTGGATCACGCCACTATCGCCCGGCGCTTTCCCGTCCGGCCCGGCGAGGCGGTGCTGACGACCCGGCTGCTGGACGGCAGCGCCGTGATCCTGGGTAAAAGCGCGGTTCGCGAGGCGGTCCAGGCAAAACTCAATGAACTTGAACATGTGGGCTGCCGCACCATCGCGCTGTTATGCACCGGTGAATTCCACGGTCTGGGCTGTGGGCAGGCCTGGCTGCTGGAACCCGATTTGCTGGTGCCGCCGGTGGTAACGGCGCTGACGAACGGGCGCCAGGCCGGCATCCTGGTGCCGTTGCCCGAGCAGATGGCGAGCGAAGGCGCAAAATGGCGCGCCCTGGCGCGTCCGCCGGTGTATGCCGCCGCGTCGCCGTACAACAGTACGCCGCAGCAGTTGACCGCCGCCGCCCTGGCGCTGAAGACCCAGGCCGCGGACGTGATTGTCATGGACTGCATGGGCTATACCGAACAGCATCGCCGGATAGTGCGTGAAGCCACCGGCCTGCCGGTGATATTATCGAACGCCCTGTTGGCCCGCCTGCTGGCCGCCCTACTGTAGCCATGGAAGCCATGGCGCCGCGACCGGCAAAGCCGCCATGGTAATTCATTAAGGAGTGGATGTATGGAACTGCTGTTACTGAGTAATTCGGTGCTGCCCGGCCACGGCTATCTGGCCCATGCCGTCGATCCGATGCGCGCGCTGTTAAAGAACCGCCGCAAGGCGCTGTTTGTACCTTTTGCCGGCGTCACCGTCGCATGGGACGATTATACCGCCAAGGTACGCCAGGCCATGGCGCCGCTGGGCATCGAGCTGACCAGCGTACACACGCTGGATGACGCGGCGGCGGCGGTGGCCCGCGCCGAGGCGATTATCGTCGGCGGCGGCAATACCTTTCATCTGCTGAAATGCTGCCGCGAGCGCGGGCTGCTGGGGGCCATCACCGAGCGCGTGCGCCAGGGCGCGGCCTATATCGGCTGGAGCGCCGGGGCCAACCTGGCCTGCCCCACGCTGTGCACCACCAATGATATGCCGATCGTCGATCCGGGCGGTTTTGCGTCCCTGGGACTGGTGGACTACCAGATCAATCCCCACTATACCAATCAGTTGCCCGCCGGACATCAGGGGGAAACGCGCAACCAGCGTCTGGCCGAGCTGCTGCGTGCCCGGCCGGAGATGACCGTGATCGGCCTGCCGGAGGGCGACTGGCTGACGGTCGCCGACGGCGAGACGCGGCTGGCGGGGCCTTACGACGCGGTGTTGTTCCGCTCCGGCCGGGAGCCGCAGACGCTGAAACCCGGCGCCGCCCCGCTTGACCTTGCCATAACGCGGTAGTCGCCGGTGCGGTTGTCCATTACCGGCCCCGCGGGCTGGAGCCGGGCAGGGTTGCCCCTGCCGGCTGGACACCCTCCGGACCGGCTTAACGCTTATCCTGTGGTCAGGGAATATTCTCCATGAATAGTGCGGAATTATCCGTTAAGACGTTAAGCGACTTATGACCTGCAAACGCTGAGAAATATTCATTATATATTTAATATTAATAAGAAATTATTTTCCAATAAATTACAATAACATGTTCGCAAAATAAATACTCTTATCATTATTATACCCGCGCCGCCGATCTGATGAAACATACGCAACAATAAGCGGATACCGCAGGAAAAAATAACTCAACGATAAAAGATATAGAGTGCTGGAAATAGAATTATCCCGCCAATAATTTGAACCAGCCCCCATTTTTGGTCAAATATCCCATCGCCGGCGTTAAATCCGGCTAAAATTGCTAAATCTTGTCTATTCAAAGGCATAACAATGCCCTCCCCGCGCCGCGGCCGGTTCAATGGCGGGCGGCGCCCTATCCAAAAGGAGATACCCATGCTGGCGCCTTATTCAGTTGGATTAAGGAACATACTGTTGGCGATAGTTCTGGCGGCCGGTGCCGGCCCCGCTGTTACCGCCATGGCCGCGCCCCAGCCGGTCGAGTCCGGTCCCCTGGCCCCCGCGGCGGCGGTGCTGCCGCCCGATATTCTTTTTGGGCCGTTGTTCGAGGCGGTGCAGCAGGCCAGAATTTTCCCCGATCAGAAAACCTTTGCCGACGCGGTGCCGCGGGAGAATCCCGCCGCCATCCTGGCGCAGTATCAGGATCAGCACGCCCAGGCCGGGTTCGATCTCAAGCGTTTTGTCGCGACCCATTTTATCCTGCCCAGCGAAGGCAAACCCTACCAGCCGCCTGCGGGACAGACCCTGCGGGCGCATATCGACGGGCTTTGGCCGGTGCTGACCCGTAAAACCGATAGCGTGCCGCCCTTTGATTCACTGCTGCCGCTGCCGGAAAGCTATGTGGTGCCCGGCGGCCGCTTTCGGGAAGTGTATTATTGGGACAGTTATTTTACCATGCTGGGCCTGGCCGAAAGCGGCAACTGGGAACGGGTCAAAAACATGACCGATAATTTCGCGCATGAAATCGATACCTACGGTCATATCCCCAACGGCAACCGCAGTTATTACCTGAGCCGCTCCCAGCCGCCGTTTTTCTCGTTTATGGTGGAACTGCTCGCCGCGCAGGAAGGCGACGCGGTGTATGCGCGCTACCTGCCGCAGCTGAAAAAAGAATACGACTACTGGATGCGCGGCGCCGACGGCCTCGCCAAGGGCGCCGCCGCCGAACGCGTGGTGCGCCTGGACGACGGCGGCCTGCTTAACCGGTATTGGGACGATCGCGACGTGCCGCGCACCGAGTCCTGGATGGAGGATATCGCCACCGCCGCCAGGGCGAAAAACCGGCCGGCGGCGGAAGTCTACCGCGACCTGCGCGCCGGCGCCGCCTCCGGCTGGGACTTCAGCTCGCGCTGGCTGACCGATCCCCATGATCTCGCCACTATCCATACCACCGACATTATCCCGGTGGATCTGAACGCCCTGCTGTTCCATCTGGAGCAGACGCTGTCCCGCGCCAGCAAGGCCGCCGGCGCGTCCGGGGACGAACTGCGCTATACCCGGCTGGCCGACGCGCGCAGCCACGCCATCAACCGCGTGCTGTGGAACCAGCAGGACGGTTATTACACCGATTATGACTGGCGGCAGAAAAAAATCACCCGCCCGATCACCGCCGCCACGGTATTCCCGCTGTTTGTGCGTATCGCGCCGCGCGCGCGAGCGGTCAGCACCGCGCAGGCGGTGCGCGACCAGTTGCTGAAAGAAGGCGGATTAACCACCACCACCGTCAATAACGGCCAGCAATGGGATGCGCCCAACGGCTGGGCGCCCCTGCAGTGGGTCGCGGTACAAGGGCTGCAAAATTACGGCCAGGACGCCCTGGCGCAGTCCATCGGCACCCGTTTTCTTAAAAATGTGCAAAATCTGTATGACGCGCAGCACAAGCTGGTGGAAAAATATGTGGTCGAAGGCAAAGGACTGGGCGGCGGCGGCGGCGGCGAATATGCGCTGCAGGACGGCTTCGGCTGGACCAACGGCGTCACGCTGAAACTGCTGGATGCCTATTGCGGCGCGCTCACGGACTGCAAAAAACACGATCCGGCAGCGGCGGCGCAGCCGGCGCATTAACTGCCGGGAGCACGCCGGAAGGCGTGCTTCAACCACCAGCACCACGCTATCTCTGATGCAGGGCGAAGGGGTAAAAGGGAGGATTACCTTGCAGCCAACAGCGCGCCCAAATGGCCCGCCGGATGGTTTTTGGAAAAATCCTGCGCGGAAAATCCTCTCAATTCCATAAGCGCAATGGCCATGGCGTCCCCGATAGCAAGCGTGGCGCTCGCGCTCACCGTGGGCACGATATCATAGGAACAGGCCTCGCCCTTGATATCAAAGGCAATGGTAATATCCACACTTTCCGCCAGGGGTGAAAGTCTATTCCCCGTTATCGCTATTATCGGTACGCCGCGTTCATGTAAAATAGGGACAAGCTGCATGATTTCATCTGTTCTGCCGCTATATGAAATTAAGAGAATAATGTCATCAGCGGTAATCATGCCCAAGTCACCATGTTTCGCTTCAACCGGATGGATAAAAAAACTTGGTGTGCCTATGGATGACAGGCTGGAACAAATTTTACGCCCGACATGCCCGCTCTTCCCTACGCCCAGGATAATGACATGGCCGGTGGACGCATGAATTAAATTAACCGCCTCATAAAAGCCGGAGTTGCCGAGTGACGAGGCTATCGCATATAACGCATCGGCTTCTTTAACCATAACCCTGCCGCCAATATGCAGTATCGCTTGCTTATCCATATATTTCTCCTCCTGATAACATGATGGCGCGGGCTCAGACCAGGAGACTGCGCGCTATATTAAGGTCATCCAGGGTGTCAACGCCCAGGGGATTGACATCCACAATGGAAATATCAATGCGCATGCCGTGCTCCAATGCCCGCAGTTGCTCCAGTTTTTCCCGCTGTTCCAGCGGACTGGGCGGCAGTTGGGAAAAGCGGGTCAAAGCATCGCGCCTGTACGCATACAGACCTATATGGTGATAATGCTCGCCGCCGCCCCAGGGAATAGTGTTGCGGCTAAAATAGATGGCCCGTCCGGCCTTGCTTCCCGGCGGCATAGAGACGGCCACCTTAACCACGCTATCGGAAAGCCGCTCGTTCGGGGCGGCGATAACCGATGCGAGCGTCGCCACTTCGGCGCCGGGGAGGCGCAGCGGCGCCACCAGGGTTGTCAGCATCGCGGGATTGGCCGTGGGCATATCTCCCTGCAGGTTCACGATCACCTCATATTTGCCTGCCGGGTCGACAGCTTCCAGTGCGGCAAATACCCGGTCAGACCCGCTGTTAAGCCGTGGATCGGTCATGACCGCCTCACCTCCCACGTCGCGGATGGCCCCGGCAATCGCTTTATCGCCGCAGGCGACAATGACCGGCCCAAGATCGGCTTCTATGCCGCGCCGCCAAACGTGAACAATCATAGGGAGGCCGTTAATATCGGCCAGCGCCTTGTTAGGTAGCCGGGTTGAGGCCAACCGGCTGGGAATAATCGTGACGATATTCATATTATCCTCGGTTGAATCGCGCTTTAAAGCTGCTCATGCGTGATGATTTTTTTATTGGATTTTATTTTCCCATAATTAGCAAAAACATTATTAATATCCTCAAACGAATGAAAACTCAGTAAATTATCATGCTGCGTACTCCAATTATCCGCCAGCAGCGCCGCGGCGTCGGCCATATGGATACTATCGCCATTCAGATGACACAATATGATTTCAGGCTGTTTCCAGGGTAATCGTTCTGGAATAAACGGCTCATCGGCATGGTATCTGCTGAGCACCACCAGCCTGGAACATTTATCCAGTAGATCACAAGCCTGGCGAAAGCCACGGGAAGCGCCGGTCGCTTCGAATATAAGTTGAAAGCGCTGCCCGGCCATGGGGGCCTTGATTCGGTCCGGATACAGGCTTCGTAATTGGTCGACTTTATAATCATTATGATCATGGATATAAACATCGGCCCCGGTGATTTCGAGCAGCGCGAAAATAAGCAAGCTCCCCAACCCGCCGCAGCCCAGCACCAATATTTCGCCTTTACGGCCCGATACATTGCTTAACGCCACGGCATGAAGCGCCACCGAGAGGGGCTCTACAAGCGCGCCGATATGATCTTTCCGGTAAGCGGGTAATTTATGGACGTACGAATAATGGATGTCTATGTACCCGGCATACCCACGGTTGGTATAATGTTGCTCACCGCCCCTGACGCAAAGATGGCCTTTTTTTTGCCGGCAATAATGGCATTGACCGCAGCGAAAGTTGGGGTCGATAACCACCTGGCTGCCTGGCTGCAAGTTGATTACGCCGGCGCCGGCGGCTTTGATCACACCGCAATGTTCATGCCCTAACGATACGGGATAGCCTTCGTTCCTGTGGCCCAGATAAAATGATTTATCCGTACCGCAAACGCCGCAATAATTTATTTTTATCCTGACATAACCAGGGGCGACCTCTTCCTCAAGCTGACGGCTGGCAAAAGAAAACCGCCCCGGCTCCAGTAGTATCGCTACGGTATTTACGCACGCTCCGCTCATGCGAGTCCCCCCGTCTGTTCCAGCGCCGCAACCGCGGCGGCGGCTTGCTCAAGGGTGTAGTCGATATCAGCGGCGCAATGGGCCGTGGAGACATACCATAGTCCCTCGGGGGTAATCCTGACGCCCCTCGCCTGCAATGCCGCATGCCACATGACGAGCAGCGGATGGCTGAGTTCACGCCGAGCTGTACGATAATCGCGGGCAACCGCCGGCGCTGCCCGAAAAGTGGTGGTCACCGCGCCGGGACTTGCCCTGACTTGCAGGGGCAACGCCGTGCCGGCGGCAATGTCTTGTAATCCCGCCCGCAGCGACTCACTCAGTAGATGAATTCTAGCCAGCTCCGCGCCGCCGTTATCGGCGAGTATTTCCAGGTTAGTTATTGCGCCGGCAAGGAAAGGCGGGAACGCATTATAGGTACCGGTATGCAAGGTTTGGGCGCCGGCAAGCAATCGCATATACTGTTCTTTACCGCCGACAGCCGCCAGGCAAACCGGACCGCCCAGCGCCTTGGCGAAGGTGGCGATATCGGGGATTACGCCATACCTGGCCTGGGCGCCGCCTATAGCTGTCCTGAAACCCGTTTGGATTTCGTCGAATATCAGCGGAATACGGTAGTGGTCGCACAGCTCCCGCATTCTGGCGAGATAGTTTTTTTCCGGCAGGATATTGCTCCAGAAGCTGTTAAACATGATGGGCTCGGTCACTACCGCGGCGATATCCCCGGCCTGACTGGCTAACACGCGCTCCAGCGCGTCGGTATCGTTCCAGCGTAACGCGAGGATATTACCGGCGTCGCCGGCGGGTTGCCCACGCGACATGGCTAACAGGGCGCCGGTATCTTGGGCGGTGTCTTCCGGGGTACTGAATCCCCAGGCGATATTGTCGAGCCAGCCGTGGTAATGCCCCTCGAAACGGATGATTTTTTCACGGCCGGTGGCGGATCTGGCCAGGCGCAGCGCGACATGCACCGCCTCCGAGCCGGAATTGCAAAAGCGGACCATCTCCGCGCCGGGCACCAGGGCTTTTATTTTTTCCGCCAGGACAATCTCCAGTTCGGTTTGCCCGGCGAAAAATTGGCCCGCCTGATATTGCTGCGCAATGGCGTCAAGGATACGGGGATGGGAATGACCGGTAATTAACGGCCCCCGGCCCAGGACATAATCTATGTATTTATTTTCATCGACATCCCATACATATGCCCCTCGCGCTTTTTGATAGAACAGGGGGTGCGGTTGCCAGTTGGCCCGATTATTACTGGACACGCCTCCGGGAATAACATTCGACGCTTTTTTATACAGCGCGTCGGAAATGGCATAATTCATGCTCATTCATCCTCCTTTTGCTAAATCACCAGTGACCGAAAGTCTTTGATAATGTGAAATGTGATTAGGTTGGTATATTGCCCATTTTTTGCAAAGCAATCGCCGGATCGCGCCACCAAAAATATGTCCTGTCCTGAAATGACAAAAGAAGGGTAATTCCTGGCGTGATATTCTGTTTCACCTTTGCTGATAACGCTCGCCTGCACCCAATCAATGCAATTGGATGAATAATAAAGCCCTAAAATATTTCTTTGGTTCGACGGTAAATTATACCTTCCCTGCGGCGTGGCGGATAATTTACACATTGAGTCTGTGATTATTGAAGATGCCATCCAATACAAGTGGGTGAGGGTGTCGTATGTGATAAAAAATTTCAGGCTGCCGCCGGGAAACGGGATAAACGATAATAACTTGCCCGACGGCGCGGTAACGACCTGCAGGGCGATACCGCCGTCCCGCTGCTCCACCGCTTTAAGCACCGCGGCATAACCGCTGCCGTTGGTATTGGTGCGCATGATGATGTAAAGCGTTGCATTCGCGGGATCGTGCCAGATATGTTTAGGATCCGTTATTCGGACCACATTCCCCTCAAGCCAGCCTGGCGGGGAGGCGTTGATGGTCGGCATCAGGGATCGTGGACCGGCGGTTTCGGAAGGATAAAAGGGAATACCAAAATTCTCCCCGAAGCTCGCCGCGCAATAGTTGAATTTTTCGTTAAAGGAAAAACCGGTGGAAAATGTCCAGGCCGACCTGTCCAGCAGATTATCACGCCCATTGCCCCGCAGTACGACCGGCGTCAGCCCCGCGACGTTCCAGCCGGATATGCCCAAATCGGTTCTTAAATCCATGCACATATAGATAGCGCCGTTTTCCTGCAATATATTCGTCGCAGAACCATGCCACAATTGATTGCGGGTCAGTGCCGCCGGCGCCGACCACGTCAAGCCGTCGTCCTGCGATCTGATGATATAGAGATCGCCAGCGTTGCCGATAACGTAAAGGCAGCCCTGGCATTCGAACAGCCGCGCGTGCCAGAAGGGAAAGGATCCCTGCTCAGCCCAGTGCCGGCCCTGATCGTTGGAAATAAATATTTTACCTATGCCGCGGCGTTTTGTACGGCTTCCGTTGCTGGCTTCCTGGTTATCCAGGCCGGGGCCACCGAGATCCATGGTCACAACCAGCCTGCCGTTGGTCGTTTTTATTATTGAAGGGGTATAGCACCAAAGCCGGGTTGGATTGTTAGAGCGATAAATAATAAGCCCATTAGAGTCAGTGTTATCCATAGGTCTGCTCCATGCCATAATCGCATCCTTTAGCGCACTTGTTATTACATCCTTATTGCATTATTTGATACATTCTTATTACGCTCGTTGCTGCGCATCAAAGAACGCTTAATAGTTTTATTTATTATTATTGGAAACTATGTTCAAATTAAACACATGTGGAATAATTCATGTGGAATATTTTAATGACGCATCTAAAAGCATTAAATAATATATCTATAACAGCCTACGCGGCGCGCTGATAAAAAATCATCAGCGTCAACCACTCCACTCTGGTACATTTTTCTGGTTAATGTCAATATGTATTGATGAAATATATAAACAGTTACTCAACCCGATTGATTTGATAAGGACATAGCGCCCCGCTCATCCTCATTTTATGATATTGGCGCCATATCTCATTGCCAAAAAAGCGCTCGCGGTAAAGATGCGCAGCGGCTTCGCATACCTTAGCCGTAAAGCAAACGTTGACACTTCCGTCGATAACGGCGCCCAGCACAGGCACCCATAATAAGCGGCATGTTCCCCAACGGCCCGCAGATTGAGCAGAATAAGGGCGGGGAACGCAGTCAGCAGTCCGGTAACACCGGTGGCGCCGGCCCGTCTCAACCATGGCGATGCTTTTATCTTTAAGCGGCAGGCCGCCGACGGTGCTTCAGTGCGCTATTCCAAAATGATTCCAGGGAATGCAAGGGGCTGATAATCTTCAGAAGCAAGCCGCATAATCAGCCCCTGCCGCTGATACTCCCATGGCAATGTGTTACTCTTTTACCGGCAACGCCCAAGGCGCCTTTTATTGCCCAATGATGGCATTGCCATGGCGGCATGCCGGGATCAGGGGTTGGGTAAAGACAGTATTTTGGCGGAAACTGCAGTTAAACAAGACGGTAATTATGGTAAAAAAATCCACTAAAAACGCCGCCAGCGCGTCGGCGCAAAGTCCCACCCTTATCGATGTCGCCAGGATAGCCGGCGTTTCCCCCATCACTGTGTCGCGCGCCCTGAACCGCCCGGAGCTGGTCTCCCCCGCGGCCCAGGAAAAAGTCTTCGCCGCGGTGCGCGCCACCGGCTATGTGCCGAATATGCTGGCGGGAGGGCTTGCCACCAGCAAAAGCCGGCTGATTGCCATTTTTGTCCCCACCATCGCCAACTCCATTTTCGCCGATACCGTGCAGGCGCTGATGGACAGCCTGACCGCCGAGGGTTATCAAACCCTGCTGGGCCTGACGGGCTATTCCAGCGAGCGGGAGGAGCAATTGCTCGACGCCATTCTGGGCCGCCGCCCCGACGGTATCGTGCTGGCGGGCACGCTGCATACCGATGAAAGCCGCGAGAAGCTGCGCAAAGCGGGCATACCGGTGGTGGAGATTTGGGACTTAAGCGACGCGCCCATCGATATGCAGATCGGTTTTTCCCATGAGCAGGTGGGTATCGAGGTGGCGAATCATTTATTCCAGCGCGGCTACCGGCGCTTCTCGCTGCTCACCCTCGAGGACGCGCGTGGCTTGCGCCGCAGCCGCAGCGTGATAGCCGAACTGGCGTCCTGCGGCGTGCAGGACGTTTCCATCGAGATTATGCCTGCTCCCGCCACGCTGGCCTCCGGGCGCGAAGGGTTAACACGCATTCTGGCGCAGCACGGCTTACCCGAAGTTATCGTGTGCAGCTCTGACACCATCGCCGAGGGGGTGCTCGCCGAGGCGGCCAGCCGGGGAATCCGGGTGCCGGATGAGCTGTCGGTCATGGGTTTTGGCGATCTGTCCAGCGCCGCGCAGGTTTTTCCCGCCCTTTCCACCGTCAGGGTGGACGGCGCCAGGATCGGCCTGCTGGTCGCCCAGGCGCTGCTGGTGCGTTTTAACGCTAAAAACCAGGAGCCCGCCCCGCTGCGCATCGACACCGGTTTCAGCCTGATCGAACGCGGCACCACAAAATTAATATGAATTGGCTCACAAATAACAGGTCTTTTTATTGAATGATTGCGCAATCATATTAGCATGATCGGTGTCAGTCATCGGACCTGGTGTTCCTGCGATCGTAAATGATTGCGCAATCATATCGAACCCCATCTCCTTTTTATCTACCCAGCGCCGCCTGGTACCCTACAAAAAGGAAATAACGTGAACAATAACACCGTCCCGGCGAAGACGAATGTTCGCTATTTGATACTCGCGATGATTTTTCTCGTGACCATCTTTAATTATGTTGATCGTGCCACCCTGTCCATCGCCGCGCCCATGTTGCGCAAAGATCTGGGGTTCGACGCCGTGTCGATGGGCATCGCCTTCTCCGCCTTTGGCTGGGCTTACACCGGCATGCAGATTCCAGGCGGCATCATCCTCGATCGTTTCGGCTCGCGCCTGGTGCTGGGCATCAGCCTGATCGCCTGGTCGGTGCTGACCTTTCTGCAGGGTTTTGTCGATATGTTCAGCTCCGCGCTGCTGGCGTTGTTTGTCCTGCGCTTTTTGATGGGCATTGCGGAATCACCGGCCTTCCCCGCCAACAACCGGCTGACGGTGATGTGGTTCCCCGGGCACGAGCGCGGCATGGCCACCGCGGTATTCCAGTCCGCGCAGTACGCCGCGCTGGCGATTTTCACCCCTGTCATGCTATGGCTGCTCAGTACCTGGGGCTGGCAGCATGTGTTTTTCTTTACCGGCGGTACCGGCATCCTGATCGGCCTGCTGTGGTTTTATGTGGTGCGGGACCCGGCCAGGCATAAACGGGTTAATCAGGCGGAGCTGGATTATATCGAAGCTGGCGGCGGCCTGGCGTCCATCGGCGAGACGCCTGCGCCGTTCAGCTGGCGCCAGATCAGGACCATCGGCGCTAATCGCATGATGCTCGGCATCTACCTGGGGCAGTTTTGCCTGACCTCCATCACCTGGTTCTTCCTGACCTGGTTTCCCACCTATCTTATCGAGGCCAAGGGCATGACCATCCTCAAGGTGGGGCTGGCGGCGGCCATCCCGGCGGTGGCCGGCTGTCTTGGCGGTATCGTCGGCGGCGCCTGGTCCGACTGGATGCTGCGCCGCGGTTTCAGCCTGACCGCGGCGCGGAAAACCCCCATTATCTGCGGCCTGTTATTATCCAGCAGCATCGTTATCGCCAACTATGTGCAATCCGTTCCGCTGATCATCGCCGTGATGTCGCTGGCGTTTTTCGCCAAAGGCGTGGGCAACCTCGGCTGGTGCATCGTCGGCGATGTCTCCCCCCGGCACGCCCTGGGCATCAGCGGCGGCATGTTTAACCTGTGCGGCAACCTGGCCAGCATCGTTACCCCCATCGCCATCGGCGTGATAATCAAGCAATTCGGTTCATTTGATTGGGCGCTGGTGTATGTCGCCGCCATGGGCCTGCTCGGCGCCTTCGCCTATCTGGTTATCGTCGGCCGGCTGCGCCGCCTCGACAGCGAGGACGCGGCGACGCCCGGCGCCGGACATTTCGCCGCCGGTGCAAAACAATCCTAACCCCCATCCCTTTCACAGGAGAATGTATGATGTCCATTACCCCATCCACTGCTCAATGCGCGGATAACGATACCATCAGCTGGGTACGCGTTTCCTCGGTATTCCTGCCTCTGGCCAATCCGATAAGCGATGCCAAGGTGCTTACCGGCCGGCAAAAACCCATGACCGAAATCGCCATTTTATTTGCCGAAATCGAAACCCGCGACGGCCATCAAGGGCTGGGTTTCAGTTATTCAAAACGCGCCGGCGGACCCGGCCAGTTCGCCCACGCCGGCGAAATTGCGCCGGTGCTTATCGGCGAGAACCCCAGCGATATCGCCAAACTGTGGGACAAGCTGTGCTGGGCCGGCGCGTCGGTCGGGCGCAGCGGGCTGGCCACCCAGGCCATCGGCGCCTTTGACGTGGCGCTATGGGACCTGAAGGCCAAACGGGCCAACCTGTCGCTGGCGCGTCTGCTGGGCGCGCAGCGCGATTCGGTGCGCTGCTATAACACCTCGGGCGGTTTCTTGCACACGCCCCTCGATCAACTGATGAAAAACACCGATATCTCGCGGGAGAAGGGCATCGGCGGCATCAAGCTGAAAGTCGGCCAGCCCGATTGCGCGCTGGATATTCAGCGGGTCAGCGCCATCCGTAAGCATCTTGGCGACGGCTTCCCGCTGATGGTGGACGCCAACCAGCAGTGGGACCGCCCCACCGCGCAGCGTATGTGCCGCCATTTCGAAGCGCTGAACCTTATCTGGATCGAGGAGCCGCTTGATTGTTACGACGCGGAAGGCCACGCGGCCCTGGCGGCGCAGTTTGACACGCCCATCGCCACCGGCGAGATGCTGACCAGCGTCGCCGAGCATTGGGAATTTATCAAAAACCGCGCGGCGGATTACCTGATGCCCGATGCCCCGAGAGTCGGCGGCATTACGCCATACCTGAAGGTGGCCGCGCTGGCCGAGCATGCCGGCCTGATGATTGCCCCGCATTTCGCCATGGAGCTGCATGTGCACCTCGCGGCGGCTTATCCGACCGAACCCTGGGTGGAGCATTTTGAATGGCTGGAACCGCTGTTTAATGAACGTCTGGCGATCAAGGACGGCCGCATGCTGGTGCCCACCCGTCCCGGCCTTGGCCTGACGCTGAGTGAACAGGTGGCGGCCTGGACCGCGCAGACCCTGGAAGCCGGCCGGCGCGCCTGACGCACGCCATGCTGGTCAGCGCCTTCCTGTCGGCCGCCGGCGGGGTAAAGCAAAAGCGCCGGCCAGGACCCGGGCAGGCTGAAAAACCTTGTTCAGGGATAACGGCATCGCGCGCGCCGCTGTTTAACCGGCGCGGTGATATTGCTTTCGCCGCCGGCGCTGCTGCATGATGGCGGGGCGGCGGGAACGCTGCGCATAATAAGGCATGCGCGGTACGGCACCCAAGGCGATACCGCGCTGGTCGCGACGGAGGCGGGATGATTTATTGCAAACGCGTTTATGAACCGGTTGAACCCGGCGACGGCTACCGGGTATTGGTTGATCGATTGTGGCCGCGCGGGGTGAAAAAAAACGCCCTGCCGATGGATTTATGGTGCAAAGAGGTCGCGCCGTCGCAGGCGTTGCGGCAGGCGTTTCATGCCTCTTTGCTGGACTATGACGGTTTCCGCGCCGCTTACCGCCAGGAGCTGCGGGACAATGAGGCGGCGTGGCGCCCCCTGGCTACGCGCGCCGCCACGGGGGATGTCACGTTACTTTATGCCTCGCGGGATACGCTGCGCAACCACGCCATGGTGCTGGCGGAATTTTTACTCACCGCCGGTTGACGGCGTCACGCGCTTAAAATATCGGGCACCGTTTTATCGATAAACGTGCGGGTATCGGTATCGGCCCGGATGACGTTAATGGTTTTCAGTTCATCCACGTAGGCCGCCAGCTCGGCGCGCAGATGATGGCCGGTGGTGTGGTGGCCGTGGGTATGCTCGGCGAGGATGGCCTTGACCTGCGCCGCGCTGATGGTGCTGGGCAGAAAAGGCGCGAAGATCTCGGCGGTTTCTTCAGGATTATCCACCGCCCACTGCTGGGCGTCGACCACCGCCTGGGTTATCGCCCGGGCGGTCCCGGGGTCGTTGCGCACCAGCGCGCCGCTTAGCGCCAGTACACAGCAGGTGCGATCATGGTAAGCGCCGCTGAGGTTGGTGGCCACCTCGAACAGATCGTCGCGTTCACGGATCAGCCAGCCCTGCGGGTCGGTGGCGGCAATCGCCTGTACCTCGCCCTTGCGCAGCGCCTCGCCGGACAACTGTTCGGGATATTGTACCCAATTGACATCGCTGTCGGGATGGAATCCCTGTTTAGCCAGCTGGATGGCGAAAAAGTTTTTTACCGGGCTTGCCTGGTCGCTTACCGCCACCGCCTTCCCCACCAGATCCCGCACCTGGGTAATGCCGCTGTTTTTGGCGGTGACAAGCCGCATGCAGCCGCCGTGGGTACCCACGGTCAGGGCGACGTCAAACCCCTGCTCCAGGGGTTTTAGCCAGCGCAGCGCCATGCCGATGCCGGCCTCGGCCTGGCCGGTTGACAGCGCGACCAGCGGGGTATCGCCGTCGGTAAAGTTGACCGTTTCCACCTGCAAGCCGTACTTGGTGAAAAACCCCTTTTTATAGGCCACTGAAATCGGCGCCTGGCAAATGCCGGCCTGATGCCAGGCGATGCGCACGGTTTTCAGCGGCGCGGCGACGGGTGCGCCCACGGCCCGGGCCAGGGGTAAGCCGGAGAATAGCCCTCCGCCCAGGGCCACGCCGCCCAATACGCCCGCCGATTGCAAAAAATGCCGTCTTGTAACCTTAATATTCGCCATCATGACTCCCGAAAGAAAATATAAAAAATACGATTTGCGGCGTTATTTATGGGTGCCGAAACCCGCAATAATTACCATTTCACCGCCCCGCTCTGCCAGGCCAGCAAACGATCGCGCACGGCGAACAGCACCGTTATCAAGGTGGAAAATAATAACGCCATCACAATCAGCGCGCCGTACATATTGGAATAAGCGGCCCAACCCTGCGCCCATTGCAAATACCAGCCCAGGCCTGATTTCACTCCCATCATTTCGGCGGCCACCAGTACCGAAAAAGAGGCGCCCAGCCCCATGAACAGGCCGACAAATACATGCGGCAGCGCCGCTGGAATAACCACCCGGGTAATCAGAAACAGGGGTTTGGCGCCCAGGGTGCGTGCCACGTCATAATAACTTTTATCGACGCTCGCCACGCCGGACCAGGTTAATACCGTCACCGGAAACCAGGTGGCCAGGGCAATCAGGAATATCGCCGCCGAAAAGCTGGAAGGAAAGAAATAAAGCGTCAGCGGTAATAATGCCGTTGACGGCACCGGCCCGAGAAACCGTAATATCGGGTGCAGCCAATATCCCAGACTTTTTGAACAGCCGATGGCGACGCCGGTTAAAAATCCGCTCAGGCTGCCGAATAAAAAACCGAAGAACAGCAGACGCAGGGAGTGCAGCAGACTGTCGCCCAGCCGGAGCCAGTCGGTGGCGTAGGCTTCCACCAGCGCATGCGGCGGCGCGAAAAACGGCGCCGGCAGCCACGCCAGCTTGGCGGTCGACACCTCCCAGGCCGCGACAAACAGCGCCAGGGCAAAAAACCATTTACCACCGGACCGGACATGGCGCGTTAGCGGGGCGATAATCAAGCGTAGCAGCGGCAGGCGTTCTCCCAGGGAAAACAATAATAATAACAGGGCGATGCCCGCCGCCAGGGCGTGCGTTTGCGCAATATAAAGCGGGCGGGCAAAACCGACCGGTTTATCCGGCCAGAGGATCATCAGCGCCGCCACCGCGCCCCAGGCGACGGCGGCGCAAAAGCCCATGGTCCAGAACCCCAAGTCCTGCCCTTGCCCTCGCGCAGAGACTGCCGCGGCGGACGAGGCCGCCGGCTCCCATGCCTCGGATGTCATATAACCTCCCGGTAATTTTTGGCGATATAGCCTGGCCGATAAAGAAGCCAAAAAATGAAGGCGACATTATCCGCTGCGGGTATATGCGTTTTTATTCTTTATAAATGCGTTCCCAATGAATATACTCAAATGTGTGTGGCCATAAAGTATATTAATCAAACCCATTCTCATTTAAACCGCCTGGCAGGGGATAAATGTTATTATAACTTAACATTGCCTGTCGATATTTAGCATATTATTAACGTTTTCCTTTGCCGGCTAAAACATTTAATTCAGCAGATGAAGTGACAATATAACTACGCCGCAATTCTTAATAAGTAAATATCATTCTGGAATTAAATATAATTAAAAAGACCATAGGTACGCTTGTGATGGAATTTTTACCGCGTTACGTTAGGGACAGAAAAAAGTGCCGGATATATATGCATAAAGTAATTATCGTTATGCGGCAATAAGCTTTCGCTATTTATTTAAGGAAACAGCATATGACCCTCACCATCAATAAGCCCGACACCCCGCCCACCTTTACGCCGTCAAGCGCCGGCGCCGGTCTGCGACTGGATATAAACCGGGTCAGCCATGGCTTTGATCTTGGCGGCGGGCTATTGCCGGTATTGGAGCAGGTCTCAATCAGCGTGGCGCCCGGCGAATTTATCGCGCTGCTGGGACCGTCGGGCTGCGGCAAATCCACCCTGCTCAGGCTGGTGGCCGGCCTGGAAAATCCGCTTTCCGGCCAACTGCTGGAAGACGGCGAGCCTATTCGGCGGCCCGATCCGGCGCGGGTGGTGGTATTCCAGGATCCCACGCTGTTTCCCTGGCGCACCGTCTGGCAAAACGTGGCGCTGGGCCTGCAGGCGCAGGGATTACTTAACGAACGGGGCCGGCGGCGGGTCGATGGGGTGCTGGAACGCGTGGGGCTGGCGCAGTTTGCCCAGGCCTATCCCCGGCAGCTTTCGGGCGGCATGGCGCAGCGCGCGGCGTTGGCCCGCGCGCTGGTCAACGACCCGCGCCTGCTGATCCTGGACGAACCGCTGGGCAAGCTGGACTCGCTGACGCGCATCCGTATGCAGGGGGAACTGGTCGGCCTGTGGCGGGAAAAGCGCTACAGCGTGCTGATGGTCACCCACGACGTGGAGGAAGCGCTGCTGATGGCCAACCGGGTCGTGGTGTTCGGACCGCGTCCCGCGCGTATCCTGGAAACCATCCCGGTCGCACTGCCCTATCCGCGCAGGCGTAATCATCCCACGCTTATCGCCTTGCGCACCCGGGCCTTGGCGCTGCTGGGGGCCGAAGCCGGCGCCTGACCCGGGCTGCGCGCGGGTTTATTCGAACGCTTTCGCAATGCCCAGCGTATGCGCGTATACCGCTCCGGCCCGGATCACCAACGCCACCGCATACCCCTCCTCCAGCGCCTGCGGCAGCGCCCCGGCCCGCAGCGCCGCCTGGTGAAACGCCAGCCGCAGCCCTTCCCGCTCTTTGGCCAAAGCCACCGCGGCGGCGGCCACATAACGCAGCGTCAACGGCAGCGTCGGTTCCCGCAGCAGGGTATTAACGAAAATAGTGCGGTCATTCTCTACCGGCAGTCCACTCAACGGCGATGATCGCACAACTATCTCGCCGTCCGCGCTAATATCGATATCGACGCCCGGCAGTGTTTCCAGCGCCGCGGTGATATAGGCGGCGGCCAAGACGTCGTTCCTGACGGCGCCCAGCCGGCGCGCCAACCGCGCATGGTGTTCAATACAATAAGCACAGCGCGTCACCTGCGCGACCGCCACCGCCACCAGATGTTTATCCCGGCTGCTTAGCGCCCCATTGTTCCAATGGCTGCGGGACAGGTTTCTGAACGCGGCTGCATGCGGACTGGCGGCCTCAAGCGTCGCCAAAATATCGGCATCATGTTGATGGCTCATGCGAGATCCTCGGCATCTAACGAGACGGCGCCGGCCGGCGCGGCGCGTGCCGCGTTACGGCTATCCCGCACCGGATCTTGCGCGGCAAAGGCGGCAACCAGGCTTAATAAAGCATAAAACGAGATATAGGCGCTGATAAGCCAGGGCGAGCCGTCACCCACCGAAAACAGATAGGTGGCGATAAATGGCGTCAGGCCGCCGGAGATCAGCGTCCCCACCTGATAACCGATGGAGACGCCGCTGTAGCGCACCTCGATGGGGAATTGCTCCGAAAACCAGGCCGCGCCCGGTCCATATATCGCGGCGTCGAACACCGCCAGCGCCACGGCCACTACCAGCGGCAGAAACGTCAGATTGCCGTGGTCCAAAAACCAAAAGAACGGCCAGACCAGAATGCCGATGCCCAGGATGCCGAAGACCGCCGGCGCGCGGCGGCCGATTTTGTCGAAGAGCAGCGCCCAGAAAGGCGTGGCGATAATCGCCGCCGCGGAACCGACCAGAACGGCGGTCAACGCCATGGTGGCGTCGCCGCGTTTTAATACCAGGTAGCTCAGCGCGTACGTGGTTAGGATGGCATACATCGCCGGCTGCGCCAGGCGTAATCCGATAGTGACCAGCAACCCGCGCGGATGCCGGCGGATCGCCTGCGCCACGGGAAAGCGCTGTATTTTCCCGTCGGCCTTGGCGCGCAAAAAAGCCTCGGGTTCGTCAATACGCAGGCGGACGAAAATACCGATGCCGATAAGCACGATGCTGAACAAAAAAGGCAGCCGCCAACCCCAGGCGGCAAAGGCGTCCGCGCTGATCGACGCCCTGACGATAAGAAACGTGCCCGACGCCAGCAGCATGCCGGCCGCCGAGCCGATTTGCGTGAAAGAGCCTAAAAATCCCCGGTTTTTCGGCGTGGCGTGCTCGACCGACAGCAGCGAGGCGCCGCCCCATTCCGCCCCCGTCGCGATACCCTGCAGCAACCGCAGCAAGACCAGCAGGACGGTGGCCCACAGTCCGGCGACGGCATAAGTAGGCAATAACCCGGTCAGCAGCGTCGCGACGCCCATTAAAACCAGGGAGGAGACCAGCACCCGTTTGCGCCCGACCCGATCGCCGAAATGGCCGGCAATGATACCGCCCAGCGGGCGCGCAAAAAAGCCCACGCCATAAGCGGCAAAAGATCCCAACAGACCGGATAGCGGATTGGATGAAGGCGGAAAAAAGGTATGACTGAAAATCAACGCCGCGGCGGTACTGTAAATATAAAAATCATACCATTCTACGGTGGTGCCGATAAACGCGGCAAACGCCACTTTACGGCTTCGGCTTCGGTTCCGGCCGGCGCCGGGCAGGTCAACATAATGCGTCATTTTAATACCCCTTTAGCTTGCGTCTTAATACTAAAGCGGCAGGCGGCCCGGGCCGTCAAATAACATTCATTGCTGACGATAGCCGATATTTATCTGAAGTCCCGCCATGGGTCGGCGCGATATTGTGAGCTGCTCAGATTAGCTTATTTTCGGCATAAGATATCACTTTTTCATATTGGATCACCGCGCTTAACTCATCCTACACTGCGGTTTATTAAGCGCCCCAGAGTTAATCAGTGAGCAGCTCACAAGCAGAGGAAGAGACGGTCACATGCCATTATTAAGCAAGACAGCGGATTTACCCCTGGGTGATGTCGCCTATAACCGCATCAGGCACGACATTCTTTGCTGCCGCCTGCTCCCGGGCTCCATGATTACCGAACCGGAGCTGATGGAAAATTATGCCATCGGCAAAAGCAGTTGCCGCGTGGCGCTGGCGAGGCTGTGCCATGAGCATCTGGTTGAATCGCGTCCGCGCAAAGGGTACCGCATCGCGCCGATTACCGTGCAGGACGTCGAGGAGATTTTCACCCTGCGCGTCCAGCTGGAACCGCTGGCGGCGCGGCTGGCGGTAGGCCGTGTCGATATCCAGGAACTGCGCGAGCTGGAGGCGGCCTGCCGTGTGGAGCTGCATGCGCCGTTGCCGGAACAGATCGATGTTTTTATGAACGCCAACAAGCGCTTTCACCTGGCCATCGCCCGGGCGTCGGGCAATAACCACCTGATCCGCACCCTGTCGAGCCTGATGGACGAAATGTCGCGGCTGGTGGCGCTGGGCTTTAACGTGCAGAAAACCAAACCCGAGATCAAGCACGATCATAACGCCATGATTCAGGCGTTTATCGATGGCGATGCCCGGCGGGTGGAGACCATCGCACGCCGCCATATCGAGACCTTCCAGGTGATGACGATGGAAAAGGTCTACGCCACGCTCAGCAAAGGCGGCGCGATCCTGCCGATCCTCGAGCGGAGCATGTCCTTATGAACCCGCCATTGATGACGTTGGCGGCGCGGTCCCAGGATGCCGCGGCGGGGGAAATTATCCGCGCCGAAGGCATCGGCAAGCGTTTCGGCCAGCTGCGGGTATTGGACAATATTTCCCTGGCGGTACGCGAGGGGGAAATCCTCGCCCTGCTCGGCGCCTCGGGATGCGGCAAAAGCACCCTGCTCAATATCCTCTCCGGATTGCTGACCCCCGACGAGGGCGATGTCTTTATCCAGGGCCAGTCCGCCGCCCGCTTCGACCATTGGGAGAAAGTGGCCTATCTGTTCCAGGAGGACCGCCTGCTGCCCTGGCGCAGCGTGCAGCAAAACGTTAATTTCGGGCTGGAGAATACCCGGCTGACGCGCGCCGAGCGCGCGGCAAAGGTCGACGACGCGCTGCGGCTGGTGGGGCTGCATGATTTTCGCCACGCCTGGCCGCATCAGCTCTCCGGCGGTATGCGCAGCCGGGTGGCCCTGGCGCGCAGCCTGGTGGTGGAGCCGGAAATTTTATTGATGGACGAGCCCTTTTCCAAGCTCGATCCGCAAACGCGCGGCGTGATGCATAACGAACTGCTGCGTATCCAGCAGTTGAAAGGCGTTACCGTGGTGATGGTCACCCATGACGTGGAAGAGGCGGTGGTGCTGGCCGATCGGGTAGTACTGCTCAAACCCAACCCCGGCCGTATTCATAAAATCATCGAGATGTCGCTGCCCCATCCCCGCGTGCCCACCGAGCGCGCGGTTGCGGAACAGTCGCGCCTGTTAAGGCTGGAGGTGTGAACATGAAATCATCCGCATCCTGGATTACGCTTATCGGCCAGCGCCTGGTGCTGCTTGCCCTGTTCCTGGTTATCTGGTGGCTGGCGTCCCAGCGCATGCCGTCGTTCGTGCTGCCGGGACCGCTGAAGACCTGGCAGGCGCTGGAAGCCTTGTGGCATGGCGATTCCCTGCTGCACGATATCGGCATTACCTTCTCACGTGTCTTGTCCGGGTTTCTGCTGGCGACGCTGGTGGGCACGGTATTCGGCCTGGCGCTCGGCGCCAGCCGGCTGCTGGCGCAGTTCTTCGAACCCCTGCTGGCGGTGTTCAATACCGTCTCGTCGGCCATTTGGGCGATATTCGCCATTATCTGGTTCGGCATTTCCGGCGCCACCACCATCTTTGTGGTGTTCATGACCGCCATGCCGCTGATCCTGACCAACGTCTGGCAGGGCGCGCAAACCGTGGATGCGCAGTATGTGGAGCTGGCGCGCAGTTTTCGCATGGGCCGCTGGCAAACGCTCTTCAAGATCTACCTGCCGACCATCCTGCCCTATTTTTTCTCCGGCGCCCGGCTGGCCTTCGGCTTTGGCTGGCGGGTGTCGCTGGTGGCCGAAACCCTCGGCGCCTCGGACGGTATCGGCTACCGTCTGCGCCAGGCCGGGGATCTGGTGCAAACCGATCAGGTGTTCGCCTGGACCTTACTGCTGGTGGCCATGATGCTGTTGCTCGAAGGAGGGCTGCTCAAGCCGCTGGAACGTCATCTTTTCCGCTGGAAACAACGCACACAGGAATAATCGTTATGAAAAAGATATTGATGGCGGCTGCGCTGGCCGCCGGCACGCTGCTGGCCATGGGTTCCCAGGCGGCGGAAAAAGTCCGCATCGGCTACTGGACCAGCGGCGTCAGCCTGGGGTACGGCGCGGTGCTGGAAAGCCGGGATTTCCTGGCTAAACGCGGTATCGACGCTGAATTTATCCATTTTCCCGATGTCAACGCCCCCATCAAGGCGCTGGCCTCGGGATCGATAGACCTGGCCTTCGGCGCGCCGCTGGCGGGCGTGTTCAGCACCGCGTCAGAAGGCGTGCCGATCAAAATTTTCGCCGCCACCCAGCCGGCCGACGTGCAGTTCGTGGTGCCGGCCGGTTCGCCGATAACCAGCCTGGCGCAGCTACAGGGTAAAAAAGTCGGCATGTCGCCGGCCGGATCGTCGGTGGCGGTTATCGCCAGCACCATTTTGCAGCAGAACTACGCTATCAAGCCGGCGGATTTCTCGCTGATTGGCGGCAATGAATCGCGCCTGGCGCAGTTCCTGGCGCAAAAGCAGGTGGACGCCGCGGCCCTGCGCTCGCTGACCATCAGCCAGCTTGACGAACTGAAGGTGACCTCCATCGGCAGCTTTGCCGGCGAATGGAAAAAGCTGACCCATACCGATGCCCTGCCCTATATCGGCGTCGGCGCGGTGCGCGCCGATCTGATTAACCAGCATCCCGACACCGTGGCGCGGGTCATTGCCGCGCTGCGCGATACCCTGGCCTGGGGCAAGGCGAATCCCGACGCCGTGGTGGCCATTTTGCAAAAACAGGCCAACCTGCCGCAAAAAGACGCGCAGGTCTACATGAGCCGCTGGGACAGCATGAACCGTATCGAGTTCGAGCCGGCGGATATCGACACCCTGAAGCGCGAACATCAGGTCTTTGTCGCCAGCGGCGCCATCAAGGGCGACCTGGACGACAGCCTGTTCGATAACCGCCCCTACCTGGCCGCCAAATCCATCAAGTAATCAGGAGCAATCTGTGAGTAACGTTATGAAAGCCTTAATTCTGGAGCAGCACGGCGACCTCGACCAACTGCGGGTGGTGAACGACAAGCCGCGTCCCGTTGCCGCGGCCGGCCATGTGGTGGTGCGCGTCGGCGCGTCGTCCTTTAATTACCACGATGTGTTTACCGTCAAGGGCATGCCCGGCATCAAGGTGCCGCTGCCGGTGGTGATCGGCTTGGATCTGGCGGGCACCATTACCGAACTGGGCGCGGGCGTCGAGGGCTGGTCCGTTGGCGATCGGGTGCTGGTCAATCCGTTAAAGCCCGGCGTCGGCCTGATGGGTGAAATGACCGACGGCGGCATGGCCGAATATGCCGCGGTGGACGCGCTGCAGCTTATCAGGCTTCCGGCCGGCGTCGGCTTTGCACAGGCCGCCGCGCTGCCGGTGGCCTACGGCACCGCCCACCGCATGCTGATAACCCATAATACCGTCAAAAAAGGCGACCGGGTGCTGATCCTGGGCGCCAGCGGCGGCGTGGGCACCGCCTGCGTGATCCTGGCCAAGCATCTGGGCGCCGAGGTCATCGCCTGTGCCGGCAGCGAGGAAAAAGCCCAGGCGCTGAAAACCCTCGGCGCCGATCATGTGGTCAATTACCGTGAAACGGATTTTTCAAAATGGGCCATCGGCCAGTACGGCAAGCCACAGCGCCGCACCACGGAAGGCGGCGTCGATGTGGTGATCAACTTTACCGGCGGCGATACCTGGCGCCCCTCCCTGAAGTGTCTGAAACGCGGGGGCATCCTGCTGGTGTGCGGCGCCACCGCCGGCTACGACCCGCAGGAAGACCTGCGTTATGTCTGGAGCTTCGAGCTGACCATCAAGGGTTCCAACAGCTTCTATCGCGACAACCTCGAAGACCTGCTGTCGATGATCGCCGACGGCCGTATCGATCCGGTTATCGACCGGGTCTTGCCCCTGGAACAGGCGGCGGAAGGCCTGCGCCTGATTCGCGATCGCGAGGTGCTGGGCAAAGTGATCGTCGCGCCGTAACGCCGCGCGCGACCCGGCCGGCCGGGGTCAGTTTATGGCCCCGCGCCGTCCGGCCGTTTTGTTTGCAGACTGCATGCTATTAAGGAACAGATTATGACCGATATTACCGTCCCCACCGCCGCCGAAGTCCAGGAGCGGTTGTTAAAAGGCCCGTATCATCAATGGCTCGGGCTGGAAGTCCTGACCGTCGGCGAGGGCGAAATTACCCTGAAGGCGCGCTGGCGCGAGGAGTGGGTGGTTAACCCCGCCGGCGGCTATACCCACGGCGGCATCCTGGCCGCCCTGGTGGATTTGACCGCCGACTGGGCGCTGGTGGCGTTTACCGGCAAAGGCGTGCCGACCCTGGATTTGCGTGTCGACTACCACCGTCCGGCAAAAGGGGATTTAACCGCCGTCGGCACCGTGATCAAAGTGGGCAAGCAGTTTTCCAGCGCCGAGGCGCGGGTGTTCGACAGCGAGGGCCGGCTGGTGGCCAGCGGGCGCGGACTGTACGCCACGCAAACCGCCTAGGAAACCATCATGACCCTCCCGTTGGACCATCTGGTTATCAATACCCACTTCGCCACCGAGCGGGCGGCGCAGTGGTTCCGGGCGCTGGGTTTTACCCTGACGCCGCGCGGCTACCATTCATTGGGGTCGATTAATTACCTGATGATGTTTGCCGATCGCTATCTTGAAATCGTCGGCCTGCCCACCGACGGCGGGCGCCTGCGCCAGGAGCTGCTGGACAGTCCGGCGGGTATCGACGGCCTGGTGTTCGCCACCCGGGATGCCGGGGGCACCGCGCGCGCGCTGGCGGACGCCGGTTTTGCCCTGCAGCCGATCCAGGATTTTTCCCGCGAGGTGGCCAGCGGCGATGAGCATGGGCTGGCCAGGTTCACCACGGTGCGCCTTGCCGCCGGAACCTTTCCCGCCGGGCGGGTGTACTTTTGCCAGCACCACACCCCCGAATGGGTCTGGCGTCCCGAATGGCTTAGCCATGAAAACCAGGTCCAAAGCATTACCGGCCTGACCGTGATCAGCGGCGATGTGGAGAACTGCGGGCGTCAATACCGGCGCCTGGGCGATACCGGGCGTGATTTTGCCTTGCATATCGCCGATTACGCGGCCTTTGCCCGCCGGTTCGACGGACTGCCGTTGCCCGCCGCGGGCCGGGAGATGTTTGCCGCCGTGCATTTTCTGGGCGGCGATCTGGCGCGCATCGCCCGGGGCGCCGAGGCGCAGGGACTGCCGCTATGCTGGCGCGCGGGACGGTTACAGGTGGCGCTGCCCGAATTATCCACCCTACTCGAGTTTTTACCATGATGCAGACAACCAACCTGGGCGCCATGATCGATACCCGGCAGCCGGGCGGGCAGATTGCTTTTATCGCCCCGCTGGCGGACGACACCGCGCAAGAAATCACCTTTGACGAACTCGGCGCGCGCGCCGACGGCATCGGACGCGCGCTGCTGGCCCGGGGCTACCGCGCCGGGGAACGCGTCGCCATCCTGGGGCGCAACTCCATAGATTATATTGCCAGCCTGTTGGGCATCCTGCGCGCCGGGCTGGTGGCCGTCCCGATTAATTTCAAATTTCCGGTCGAGACGCTGGAGAATATCCTGCGCGATAGCGGCGCCCGTGTGCTGCTGGGCGATGCCGATCAGCTGTCCCGGCCGGCGATCGACCTGCCGCGCGTGGTGTTTGACGGCGCGGGCGCGGACGGGCTGGCGGCCTTTATCGACCCCGGAGAGCTGACGCCCTTCCCCGCCGGGCCGGACGACCTGGCGCTGCTGCTGTATACCTCGGGTTCCACCGGCATGCCCAAAGGCGTGCGCTTAACCCATGCCAGCCATGCCTGGGTGGTGCGTACCCGCCTTGAGAACCATGAGCTGGAGGGCGAGCGGGTGCTGATCGCCGCCCCGCTTTACCATATGAACGCGCTGGCGCTGGCGCTGTTAACGCTTGCCAGCCATGTCACCACCGTGCTGCTGCCGCAGTTCAGCGCCCGCGACTATATTAACGCCATTAGCCGCTACCGCTGCAGCTGGCTGACGGCGGTGCCGCCGATGATCGCCATGATGCTGCAGGAAAAGGATTTACTGGCGCGCAGTGATTTAACCAGCGTCAGGGTAGTGCGCATGGGATCGGCGCCGGTAACCGACAGCCTGTTCCAGCAAATCGGCCAGCTGTTGCCGCAGGCGCGCATCATTAACGCCTACGGCACCACCGAAGGCGGACCGGTGGTATTCGGCCCGCATCCGCGGGGCATCCCCACACCGCGGCTGAGCGCCGGCGCCGCCCATCCCCAGGTTAGCCTGCGTTTGCGCGATCCCCAGGGCCGGGAGGCCGCGCGCGGCATTCTGGAGCTGAAAAGCCCGGGCCTGATGCAGGGCTATCACCAGCGTCCGGACCTGCGGCCGCCGTTTACCGATGACGGTTATTATATCACCGGCGATGTGTTCGCCCGCGACGACCAGGGGTTTTATACCTTTATCGGCCGGCTGGACGATATGTTCGTCAGCGGCGCCGAGAATATCTACCCGAGCGAAGTGGAGCACCTTATCGAACGGCATCCCGCGGTACAACAGGCCTGCGTGGTGCCGGTGGCGGACGAGATAAAAGGCACCAAGCCGGTGGCCTGGGTAATCCTGCGCCCCGGCCAGCAGGCCAGCGCCGGGGAACTGAAGGCGTTTACCCTACGCCACGGCGCGGCCTACCTGCATCCGCGCCATATCTGGCTGGTGGACAGTTTTCCCCTGGCCGGCACCAATAAGATCGACCGCCGCGCGCTGCTGCTCGAGGCGGAGCGGCGCCTTCACCAGGATGACCCATCCCCCCAGGCCACGCCGGGAGCACAGCATGACATTTAACTGGCATAACCCCTATCCCACCGTACGCGCGCCGTTATTTGCCCGCAATGTGGTGGCGACGTCCCATCCCATTGCCGCCCAGGCCGGCAACAGTGTCCTGCTGGACGGCGGCAACGCGGTGGATGCGGCCATTGCCGCCGCCGCGACGTTAACGGTGGTGGAACCCTGCTCCAATGGTCTGGGCAGCGATGCCTTCGCCATGGTCTGGGACGGTGCGCGACTGCACGGCCTCAACGCTTCCGGCCCGGCGCCGGCCAGCTGGGATCTGGCCCACTTTCGCCGCCGTCATGGCGAGGACGGCAACGGCATGGCCAAACGCCCGGAACGGGGCTGGGACTCGGTCACCGTACCGGGCGCCGTCGCGGGCTGGACGGCGCTGCACCAGCGCTTCGGCCGGCTGCCGTTCGAACGGCTGATGCAGACCGCCATCGACGTGGCCGAGCGCGGCGTGACCATTGCGCCGATTGTCGCGGCGAAATGGCGGGCGGCGGTGACCATATTGGCCGGGCAGCCCGGTTTTGCCGACGCCTTTATGCCCGGGGGGCGCGCCCCCGAGATCGGCGAAAAATTTGTCTTTCCAGCCGCCGCGCGCAGCTTGCGGCTGCTGGCGCGGCAGGGCGGCCGCGCTTTTTATGAAGGCGAAATCGCCGAAAAAATCGTCGCCTGGTCACAGGCCAGCGGCGGCAGCCTGACGCGCGGCGATCTGGCCGCCTACCAGCCGGAATGGGTAACGCCCATCAGCCAGGACTACCGCGGTTATACCCTGCATGAAATGCCGCCCAACGGCCAGGGCATCGCCGCGCTTATCGCCCTCGGCATCCTGGAACATTTTGATCTGGCCGGGCTCGCCCTTGACGGCGCCGCGGCCCAGCATCTGCAAATCGAGGCCATGAAGCTGGCCTTCGCCGATGTCTACCGCTACGTTGCCGATCCGGCCAGCATGGATGTGACGCCGTCACAAATGCTGGATAAAGCCTATCTGGCCGGCCGGGCGCGCCTGATCGACCCGGGCCGGGCGGCGGATCCGCAGGCCGGCCTGCCCGCCAGCGGCGGCACCGTTTACCTGGCCACCGCCGATGAAAGCGGCATGATGGTGTCGTTTATCCAATCCAATTATATGGGCTTCGGGTCGGGAGTGGTGGTGCCGGATTACGGCATCAGCCTACAAAACCGGGGCGCCGGGTTCTCCAGCGACCCGCGTTCGGTTAACGTGGTGGCGCCCGGCAAGCGCCCGTTCCAGACCATTATTCCGGCCTTTTTGACCAAAGACGGCCAGGCGCAGATGAGCTTTGGCGTCATGGGCGGCGATATGCAGCCGCAGGGCCATATGCAGACGCTGGTGCGCATGCTGGATTTCCACCAGCAGCCCCAGGCCGCCTGCGACGCGCCGCGCTGGAAGGTCAACCGTGATTTTACCCTGGACCTGGAAGCCACCGTCAATCCCCTGGTGGCGGAACAGCTGCGCGCCATGGGCCACCGGCTGAAATCGGTTAACGATCCTTATATGGATTTCGGCTCGGGCCAGTTTATCTGGCGGCTGTCGGCGGATCGCGACCACGGTTATGTCGCCGCCAGCGACAGCCGGCGCGACGGCCAGGCGGTCGGATTTTAGCATCAAAATGGCTTTATTTATGAACCGCATACTGATAAGAATGAGGCTTGTGCTTTTGGCGGACAGCCATTATTCGGGGATATGATATGAAGCCGGGATTAGATCACCTATCAGGTAAAGGAACAAAGACCAATACGGGACGTCCGTCGGCGGCAATAGTGACGCTGGCGGCATTGGCGCTGGCCGTCAGCGGCGCGGCGTCGGCCAAAACGCTGGTGTTCTGCTCGGAAGGCTCGCCGGAAAACTTTAACCCGCAGCTGTATACCTCGGGCACCAGCGTGGATGCCAGCGCGGTGCCGGTTTATAACCGGCTGGTGGATTTCAAGACCGGCACCACCGAGCTGCAGCCCAGCCTGGCCGAAAGCTGGGATATCAGCGCCGACGGCAAGATCTATACTTTCCATCTGCGCCAGGGCGTAAAATTCCAGGGTAACAAATACTTTAAGCCCACCCGTGATTTCAACGCCGACGACGTGATTTTTTCGTTTATGCGGCAAAAGGATAAGCAGCATCCTTACCACAATGTGTCCAACGGCACCTATGCCAATTTTGACAGCCTGGAGTTCGGCACGCTGCTGACCGCCATCGACAAGGTGGACGATCACACCGTGCGCTTTACCCTTGCCCATGCCGAGGCGCCGTTCCTGGCCGATCTGGCCTGGTATTTCGCTTCGATACTGTCAAGCGAATACGCCGACGCCATGTTAAAGGCCGGCACGCCGGAACGGGTGGATAGGGATCCCGTCGGCACGGGACCGTTCCAGCTGACCCAGTATCAAAAGGATTCGCGCATTCTGTTCAGCGCCTTCCCCGACTATTGGCAGGGCAAGGCCAAGCTTGACCGTCTGGTCTATGCCATTACCCCCGACGCCTCGGTGCGCTTCGCCAAGCTGGAAAAAGGCGAGTGCCAGGTCATGCCGTTTCCCAATCCGGCCGATCTGCCGCGCATGCGCGACAATAAAGATATTACGCTTATGCAAAAAGCCGGGCTTAACACCGGTTTTCTGGCCTTTAATACGCAAAAGCCGCCGCTGGACAACGTGAAGGTACGCCAGGCGCTGGCCATGGCCATTAACAAACCGGCGATTATCGCGGCCATCTTCCAGGGCACCGGCACCGCCGCGAAAAATATCCTGCCGCCGGGGGTCTGGAGCGCCAAAGAAGATCTGCGCGATTATGATTTTAACCCGGACCAGGCCCGCGCCCTGCTCAAGGACGCGGGGTTCCCCGACGGCCTGACCATCGATCTGTGGGCGATGCCGGTACAGCGGCCGTATAACCCCAACGCCCGGCGCATGGCGGAAATGATCCAATCCGATTGGGCGAAAATCGGCGTCAAGGCCAATATCGTCACCTATGAGTGGGGCGAGTACCTGAAGCGGGTCAGGAGCGGCGAGCATCAGGCGGCGCTGATGGGCTGGACCACCGCCACCGGCGATCCGGATAACTTTTTCGGCCCGCTGTTTTCCTGCACTTCGGCCAACGGCGGTTCCAATTCGGCCAGATGGTGTTACGCGCCGTTTGATAAATTGATTACCGAAGCGCGCGCCAGCAGCGACCATAACCGGCGCATCGCGCTTTACCAGCAGGCGCAGGACATGATGCACGAGCAGATGCCGGCGGTGATGATTGCCCATTCAACCATTTTTGAACCGGTGCGCAAGGACGTCACCGGCTACGAAATCGACCCCTTCGGCAAGCATATTTTTTATCAGGTGGACGTCAAGCAATAGCCCCTTCACTCCGCCAGTTCCATAGCCGCCTCCAGGAGCGGCCGCGCCCAAGCCGGAGTGGCGCTCAACGCCCGGGCATCATCGGCCGGGGGAAATACCATTTTCCCCCGCACCCTTTCAAGCACCAGAGTCGGGTCCGGAATTGCGTCGCCGGGCCTGGCATCCAGACTGTTATCGAAAACCTGCACATGGGCAAGCAACGGCAGCAGCTTTATCAGATTAGCCCGCGACGTGACCCACCGTTCCCGTATTTTCTGGGAGGGTATGGCATGGCCGCCATGACTCACGCGCAGCTGTACGCGCCTGATATGCTGCTCCGGTGATGATAGCCCGCAGAACAGCATGATCACCTCATGCGTTTCGCAGGCCTGGCTCAACAGCCGTGGCATGGTATTGCCGCCCAGAGTGGTTTCAAAGGCATAGTTGGCGCCCCCGGCGATGGCGGCTTCCAGCCGCGAACGTCCAAAGGTCCATGCCCGGCCGTTCGCCTCGTCAGGCTCCAGCCCCAGTTGGGTCATAAGCTCACGGGCATAGGCATCCGGATTAAACCATGCCAGGCCGTGCTCTGCCAGCAGGCTGCCGCCCACCGAACTTTTGCCGCCGCCGTTAACGCCCGCCAGAACAAAAATAAACGGCCGCGCCATTAGAAGCCCTCGCCCGCCTTGGGCCGCCGTTTCAGCGCCCCCCGCCGCGCCAGCACAGAAGCTACATTCACGGCGGCGTCCGGATTTTCTAGCACCGCCAGCCGTGCATTGAACCTGTCGGTCAGGTCATCCAGTACCGATTGCTCGCGTGCTTTAAGCAGCAGCAAAGAGTGAGTCAATTCACGATAGGTGGCGACATCCAGCAGCACCATTTCCACGGTGGAATGATTGGTAATGGCCAGGGTTCCGCCCTGATGCACCCTCCGCACCACCTCCCCCCATTTGTTTTTCACTTGCGAGGCGTTTGCCTGCGGCAATTCATCGAAATTAAGCAGTTCCGTGATCATGGTGTAATCTCCGCGAGCGGTATGATTTAGCCATTATGGCAAAAACAGCCTTATATAGCCATTCGAGATTGCTCAGGTGATGAAGAGGTGTTTGGGGAACAAACCGGCATAATGGGCAAGACGTCAACCTCGCCATAAGTTCTGCTTGCCCATCATACCCGCCGCACGTTCCCGCGCGGGCTTGCCGGTGGGTTATTTTATCACCGCGCAGGCGACACGGTCGCCGGCGCCGCCGATGGGCTGGCTTTGGTAATCATCAGGATTGGCGTGGATAACCACCGAGGAACCGTCGCCGTCCAGCAGCGCGGGTCGCGGGGTGCCGGGCGTCACCGACACCAGCGTCGAATAGATTTCCGCAAAGGCCTTGCCGTCGGCGCCGGCGTAGATATTGGTCAGGTCGCCCTGATCGTTGGCATTGGCGTTCAACAAACCATGCACCACCGGCATCGCGGAGTGGACATGCCCGCCGGCGTCCTTGAACTTATCTTTGGCATCGCAAACCCCCTTTTCATGGAAATGAATACCGTGCCAGCCGGGAGCAAGCCCCGTGGCCTCCACGCGCATAATCACCCCTTTAGGCGCGTCCGAAAGGGTAATCTTACCCATATCCTTGCCGTCGGCGCCCACCAGGCTTGCGGTATGCACCGCCGGCTGGGGCTGGGCCAACGCCATATTGGCGGTTAAGGCCGTGGCGATGAAAAACACAATACGCCGCATAATAAACTCCTGTAGCAGAACCTGCCGACTGCGGAAGTGCAATGTCGGTCAATGTAGATAAGCGTAGACAGTGAGACGCATATTGTCCTGATTAGCGGCGCTATTCTTGATGTCGGTCATGCCATGCGCACCGCCCGGCATCGCGCCATGCCCCGGCCCGGCACCGGCGGCGGCGTATTTATCCGGCGTTAAGCGTCACGGGGACCAGGCCTGGACGGCGCGCCATGTTGATGGTAGGAATGGTGGAGACTGCCGGACAGACATTATTTATCCGCGACAATAAGGAGGGGGAGGCATGAAGACAACCAGACTGCCGGGCATTACACTGGCGGGATTTACCCTGGGCGCGATGGCCGCGCTGTTGCCGGCCGCCACGGCCCTGGGCGCCGAGGTGCCCGCCGGAGTCGAACTGGCGGCCCGGCAGGACATCGTGCGCAATAACGGCAGCGAGCCGGCTTCCCTCGATCCCCACCGGGTCGAGAGCGATGTGGAATTTAATATCATCAGCGACTTCTTCGACGGACTGGTCAGCCTCGACAGCCACGGCGCCGTGGCGCCGCGCCTGGCCGCCGGCTGGGATAATCCCCGGCCCAGGGTGTGGATTTTTCACCTGCGCCCCGGCATTACCTGGTCGAACGGCCAGCCGATTACCGCCGGCGATCTGGTCTACAGCTGGCGACGCTTAATCGATCCCGCCACCGCCTCGCCTTACGAAAGTTATCTGGTAAGCATGCATGTGCTGAACGCCGCCGAGATCGCCGCGGGCCAAAAGCCGGCGGACAGCCTGGGCGTGCGGGCGCTGGACGACGCCACGCTGCAAATCGACCTCACCCAGCCGGTAAGCGCCTTTCTCAGCATGCTGGCGCATCCGTCCCTGGTGGCGATTAATCCCCGGGCCGTCGCGCAGTTCGGCGATAAATGGACCCAGCCGCAGAATTTTGTCGGCAGCGGCGCCTTCACCCTGGCGCAATGGGTAGTGAATGAAAAAGTAGTGGGTGTCAGGAACAGCCGCTACTGGGATAACCAGCATACCGTGATCAACCGCATCACCTATTTGCCCATCGCGTCGGAAACCGCCGATATCAATCGTTATAAGGCGGGTGAAATTGATATTACCGCGAGCGTACCGCAAACGTTATTCCGGTCGCTGCAAACGGACCTGGGCGCGCAGGTGCATATTTCGCCCAAGCTGGCGGTCTATTATTATGAATTTAATACGCAAAAGCCGCCGTTTAACGATCCGCGGGTGCGGCTGGCGCTTAACCTGGGGCTGGATAAAACCATTATCGCCGAAAAAGTGCTGGGGCAAGGCCAACGACCGGCCTATCTGTTCAGCCCGGACAACACCGGCGGCTTTGCGCTCACCCCCCCTGTTTACGCCGGCTGGACCCAGCAGCAGCGGGTGGCCGAGGCCAGGGCATTGCTGGCGCAGGCCGGATTTACCCCGGCGCGGCCGCTGAAGTTCTCGCTGTTGTATAACACCTCCGAATCGCACCAGCGCATCGCCATCGCCGCCAGCTCCATGTGGAAAAAAAACCTGGGGGTGGAGGCCACGCTTAACAGCCAGGAATGGAAGAGCATGCTCGACACCCTACACGGGCCTAATTTCGACGTGGTGCGCTACGCATGGATAGCCGACTATAACGAACCGTCCACCTTCCTCAATAACTACGTCACCAACGACAGCAATAATACGGCAAAATACAGTAACGCGGATTACGACCGGGCGGTAAATAATGCCGCTGCCGCGTCGACAAAAGAGGATCGGGCGCGGTATTACCAGCAGGCCGAGGATATTTTGACCAGAGAATCACCGGCCATCCCCGTTTATCAATATGTCTCGGTAAAACTGGTCAAACCCTATATCGGCGGCTTCCATGAAAGCCCACTGGGATATGTCTACGCCCGGGACCTGTACGTGGTTAAACACTAGCTCCCGCCTTCACTGCCCCGCGAAAATAAAACGGGGACCTGCGCAAAGCAGGTCCCCGTATACATCCGATAATGATTAAAGCATCGGATTAATTGTTAAATCCTGCCCAATAAGACCAAGATCAGCAGAATGACGACCACCACGCCGAGCAGGCCGCTTGGGTAATAACCCCAGCTGCGGCTGTGGGGCCAACTCGGGAAAGCACCAATTAGCAGAAGTATTAATACGATTAAGACGATTGTTCCGATGCCCATGGAAAACTCCTTTGTTTATTGACTTGCTGTTTCCAGCGCATTTGCCTCGTTCTAAACAGAGTTTACGTCTTATGAAAGAAATGAGCTCAGTCAGAGATAACGTAATGAGTATAGACATCTTTTCGCGTTTGCCCCGGCTAAATTTCAACGGGTGGCGATTGCTGCATGGACTGAATGGCTGTCAGGGCGATGGTATAGACGATATCGTCCACCAGCGCCCCGCGCGAAAGGTCGTTGACCGGCTTGCGCAGGCCTTGCAGCATGGGCCCGATGGAAACCAGCGCCGCTGAGCGCTGAACCGCTTTGTAGGTGGTATTGCCGGTATTCAGGTCCGGGAAAATAAACACCGTGGCCTGGCCGGCCACCGGCGAATCGGGCGCTTTGGTTTTGGCCACATCGGCCATAATGGCGGCGTCGTATTGCAAAGGACCGTCGATCGCCAGATCGGGGCGTTTTTCGCGCGCCAGCCGGGTGGCTTCGCGCACTTTATCCACGTCGCTGCCGGTGCCTGACGTGCCGGTGGAGTAGGAGATCATGGCCACGCGCGGTTCGATGCCGAAGGCCGCGGCCGAGTCGGCCGACTGGATGGCGATGTCGGCCAATTGCCCGGCGTCGGGATCGGGATTGATGGCGCAATCGCCATACACCAGCACCTGTTCAGGCAACAGCATAAAGAACACCGAGGACACCAGCGAACTGCCCGGCGCGGTTTTGATCAGCTGCAGCGCCGGGCGGATGGTATTGGCGGTGGTATGCACCGCGCCGGAGACCAGGCCGTCCACGTGCCCCTGTTCCAGCATCAGGGTACCCAGCACGACGTTATCCTCCAGCTGTTCCCGCGCAATCAGCTCCGTCATGCCCTTGCCCTGGCGCAGCGCCACCAGCCGCGCCAGGTAATGTCCCCGGGCGGCGGCCGGATCGATCAAATCGATTCCCGCGCCCAGCGTCACGCCCTGCGCCGCGGCGATACGGCGTATTTCATCGGGGTTGCCCAGCAGCACGCAGCGCGCGATACCACGCTCGGCGCATATCGCCGCGGCCTTGATGGTGCGGGGTTCATCGCCTTCAGGCAAGACGATGCGTTTGGCGGCCCGCCGGGCCATTTCGGTCAGTTGATAACGGAAGGCCGGCGGCGACTGGCGGCGCGGGCGTTCAGAGACGGCGGTCAGGGAGGCTACCCACCCGGCATCGATATAGCCGGCAATATAGTCCTGCAGATTTTCAACGCGCTGATGATCTTCGGCCGGCACCTCCAGGTTGAAGTTTTGCAGGTTAAGCGAGGTTTGCCAGGTATTGGTGTCCACCATCAATACCGGCAGGCCGGTCTGGAACGCGCGCGCGCACAGCCGGCCTATCGACGGCGCGATATCATAGCCGCCGGTCAGCAGGATGGCGCCGATGTCCACGCCGTTCATGGCCGCCAGGCAGGCCGACACCAGCACTTCCGGGCGGTCCGCGCAGGTCACCAGCAGCGAGCCGGGACGAAACAGGTCGACCATGCCGGTGAGCCCGCGCGCGCAAAAGGTCACCGAACGCACCCGCCGGGTCTGGATATCGCCGGCGTTGACGATACGGGCGTTAAGGTGATGCGCCATATCGATGACGCGCGTGGCGATAAGCGCCATGCTCCAGGGGATAGCGCCCAGGATCGGCATGGGAAAATGACTGAACGGCGGCAACGCCGCATCGGCGGCGCCGTCCTGGCTGGCCTGGTCGAAGATTTCCGACAGGTCGGGACGGGTGCGGCCCTGTTCGTCCAGCGGCGCGTTGATTTTATTGATGATGACGCCCGCCACGCCGCTGTGTTTGCCGATGCCCGCGCACGCCAGCTCCAGCCGCTCCCGCAGCTGCGCCGATGTACCGGTTCCCAGCGCGGTGACCAGCACGATTTCCGCGCCCAGCGCCTTGGCGATGTCGTGGTTCAGCTGGTTGGCGAACTGGTGGCGCCGCGTCAGCATCAGCCCCTCGATCAGCACCACGTCCGCCTGTCCCAGGGCGCTGTGATAACGCGCGACGATGTCTTCCATCAGGACGTCGCGCGCATTGGATCCCAACAACATCTCGACATAGCCCATCTCCAGGGGCGGCGCGACGGCAATCGCGGAGTTGGCCCGGATGATGGCGGTGGTCTGGTCCGGCCGGCTGCTGCCGTCGCGCGGCTGGGCAACCGGCTTGAATACGCTCAGGCGTATGCCTTTGCGCTCAATGGCCCGGATCACGCCCAGGGTGACGCTGGTTAATCCGACGCTCAGGTCGGTTGGGATCAACATAATAGTACGTGGCACGGCGCAACCCCCGGCAATATTCTGGAACGCTATTTTCTCCTATTTTGTGTGAGTTATGCCGTGAGGCCGCCGACAGTTGTCGGCATAAGCCGTCGCATGTCACCGATTGCCCCGCCCCGCCGCGGACCGGCCATTGACCGTCATCACAAAACCGCAACCGGTTTCTGAAACCGGTTGCAGAAAAAAAGTCCATCAGGTATTACTCCCTACACCATGTCATAAGAGGGCCGCTGTATGTCAAAGATCCTATTGTGTTGCGCCGCCGGAATGTCCACCAGCATGGTGGTGAAAAAAATGCTGAAAGCCGCTGAAATAAAAGGACTGGACGTCGAAATAAAAGCAGTGGGGCTGGAAGAGTTTGCCGAGCAATTACCCCATTACGATTGCTGCCTGCTGGGGCCGCAGATCAAATATAAGCTCGGCGATTTCAAAATCATCGCCGATGAGCAGCATAAACCCATCGTGGTTATTAACAGTATGGATTACGGCATGATGAACGGCGAAAAGATATTAAACGACACGCTGGCGCTGCTTAACGCCTAGGAGAAACTATGTCCGGAATTAGCGCATCGGTATTTGGCGTCATTGAAAACACCATCAGTCCCATTGCGGGCAGATTATCCAGCCAGCGCCACGTAATGGCGATCAGGGATGGTTTTATTTCCGCCATGCCGTTCCTGATCGTCGGCTCCTTTATGCTGGTGTTCGCGCACCCGCCTTTTTCCGCCACCAGCGATTGGGCATTTGCGCAATGGTGGCTGCGCATGGCGGCGCAATATGAGTCGGTTATCCTCATGCCGTACAATATGACCATGGGCATTATGTCGCTGTTTATTGCCGCCGCCATCGCTTATAACCTGGCCCTCAGTTATAAAATGAACGGGTTTATGGCCGCCATGTTATCGCTGATGGCGTTCATGGTGGTGGCCGCCCCGCAAACCGATAAAATGCTGCCGGTCTCCTCGCTGGGCGGCACCGGGATATTTACCGCCCTGCTGGTGGCGATTTTCGCCACCGAATTAATGCATTTCCTGCAGGTCAGGAATATTGGCTTCCATCTGCCGGAGCAGGTGCCGCCGAAAATACAGCAATCCTTTGATTTACTGATTCCGGTGCTGGCCATATTTTTTACCCTCTATCCCCTGAGCCTGTTTATCCAATCGCAGTTCGGCATGTTGCTGCCTCAAGCCATCATGGCGCTGTTCGGCCCGATTATTTCCGCCGCCGATACGCTGCCGGCGATTTTGATCGCGGTCTTGATCTGCCATTTATTATGGTTTGCCGGCATCCACGGCGCGGTCATCGTCGGCGGCATGCTGCAGGCCTTCTGGCTGACTAATCTTGGCATCAACCAGCAGGAACTGACCGCCGGCCAGCCGCTGACCCATATCTTTATCGAACCCTTCTGGCAGTTTTTTATCGTCATCGGCGGCTCCGGCTCCACCATGGGACTAGTGTTGCTTTATCTGCGCAGCCGTTCCGCCCACCTGCGGTCCATCGGCAAACTCAGCCTGGTGCCCTGCCTGTTCAATATCAACGAGCCGGTGATTTTCGGCTCGCCGGTGGTGATGAATCCGACGCTGTTTATTCCCTTTATCACCGCGCCGCTGATTAACGCCACGCTTGCGTATATCGCCACCCGCACCGAACTGGTTGGCCGGGTGATTTCCATGGCGCCCTGGACGACCCCGGCCCCCATCGGCGCGGCCTGGTCCACCGGCTGGGATCTCCGCGCGGCGCTGCTGGTGGTGGTGCTGCTGGTCGTGTCGACCCTGGTGTATTACCCCTTTTTCAAAATCTATGAACGCCAGCTGCTGGCGCAGGATCGCCCGCTGCCGCAGACCCGGCCGCAGGCGGCATAAGCCGCGCAAAGGTCATCACAATACTCACTGAGGAAGATGGATATGCATTATCAGACGTTGCCCCCTTTTCCAGCGGACTTTCTCTGGGGCGCCTCCACCTCGGCGTATCAGGTGGAGGGCGCCTGGAACGAGGACGGCAAAGGCCCGACGGTGATCGATCGGGCGCAATTCCCGCCGGCGCTGAGCGATTTCACCGTCGCAAGCGATCACTATCACCGCTTTGCCGGGGACATCGCCCTGTTCGCCGAACTGGGGCTGAAGACCTACCGCTTTTCCATTGCCTGGAGCCGGCTGTATCCCGAGGGCGACGGCGAGCTCAATCCGCTGGGTGTGGCCTTTTACCAGCGGCTGATTGATGACATTCGCCGCCACGGCATCGAACCGCTGGTGACGCTGTACCATTTCGATTTGCCCTGGGCGCTGCAGCTTCAGGGCGGCTGGTCGAACCCGCGCACCATCGCGGCCTTTGAACGCTTTGCCCGCACCGCCTTTGCCCTCTTCGGCGATCGTGTCCACTACTGGCTGACGATCAACGAACAGAACATGATGATCCTGAAAGGCGACGTCATCGGTACCCTGCCCCCCGGCACCCCCGATCCGCAAAAGACCCTCTACCAGCAAAACCACCATATGATGCTGGCGCAGGCCAGGGCGATGATCGCCTGCCATGAGCTGCTGCCGGCCGCCAAAATCGGCCCGGCGCCGAATATTTCCTGCGTCTATCCGGCCAGCCCGCGCCCGGAGGATGCGATCGCCGCCAATAATTATTCGTCCATCCGCAACTGGCTTTACCTGGATCTGGCCTGCCATGGCCGGTATAACGCGCTGGCCTGGCGTTTTATGGCGGAAAAAGGCTATCTGCCGCGCATCGCCGACGAGGACATGAACCTGCTTGCGCAGGGGCGTCCTGATTTTATCGCCTTTAATTATTATGCCTCCACCACGGTGGCGGCGGACGTGCCGCGGGAAAACGCCGCCCCGGACAACGCACGCGACATCGAGGATCAGCAATTGCCCGGCATGGATCGCGCGGTGTATATCGGCGCCGATAATCCGCATCTGGAACATAATCAGTTCGGCTGGTATATCGACCCGGTGGGATTGCGCGTGACCTGCCGGGAAATTTATGAGCGTTACCACCTGCCGCTGATCGTGACCGAAAACGGCCTGGGCGCATTTGATACGCTGGCGGCGGGCAACAAGGTGTATGACGATGACCGTATCCGGTATCTCAGCGACCATATACGCCAGCTGCGGTTAGCCCTTGCCGACGGTGTGGCGCTGTTCGGGTATTGCCCCTGGTCGGCGATTGACTTGGTCAGCACCCATCAGGGCATCGGCAAACGCTACGGCTTCGTGTATGTCAATCGCGACGAGCACGACCTGAAGGATTTGGCCCGCTTGCGGAAAAAGAGTTTTTTCTGGTACCAGCGGGTGATTAAAAGCAACGGACAGCGCCTGGAGACGGATATCGGGTATTAAGCCAGCACCCCTTCGCCGGGCGGTCATTTACCGCCCGGCGAAGGGACCGGGAATAACGGAGTCGCGCACCATCAGCCGGCCGCTAAAGGGCTTGAGCGGCGATACCCCCTTGCCGTCAAGTACGTTGACCACCTGCTCCAGCGCGCTTTCAATCATCTGCGCCACCGGCACATGCACGGTGGTCAGCGGCGGATTAAGATAAGACGCCACGGGAATATCGTCAAAACCGAGCAACGAGATCTCGCCGGGCACCGCCCGGCCGCGCTCACGCAGCGCCCGGGCGGCGCCGATGGCCATATCGTCGTTGGCGCACACCAGCGCGCTGAAGGCGGCCGCGCCGTCCAGCAGCGCCAGGCAGGCGTTAAACCCGCTGTTTAACGACCATTGACCGGCGGCGAGCAGCGATTCATTCACAGGTATGCCCGCGGCGTCCAGGGCCTGGCGGTATCCCGCCGCGCGCGCGGCGGCGGTGGGCGACCCGGCCGCGCCGGTGATAAAGGCGATGTCCCGGTGTCCCTGCGCGATGAGATACGCCACCGCCTCGCAGGCGTCGCGCTGATGATCGGCGAATACGCAATGCTCGCGGGCATGCGGCAAATCGCGGTTAATCACCAGGAACGGGATATCGTGCCGGGCGATCAGGCCCATCAACTCCGCTTCACCCAGGAAGCTCGGATAGATAATAATGGCGTCGCAGCGGCGATCCAGCAGGAACTGGATCGCTTCAAGCTCGCTGTCGACGCTGTGTTTCCCGTCCACCAGGATAAGCTGCCGGCCGTAGTTTTCGGTCATTTTGGCGGTCTGGTACAACAGTTCGCTGAAATAAGGACCGTTAAACAGGGTGTTGGTGACGATCAGGCCGATACTTTGCGAATTTTTGGTCGCCAGGCTCCTGGCCAGCAGGTTGGGACGGTAGCCGGATTCTTCAATAGCCTTGAATACCCGTTGGCGCGTTGTTTCCTTGACATAATTATCGCCCGACAGGACACGGGACACCGTGGATTTGGAGACGCCCGCCTTGATCGCAACATCCTGCATGGTAATCATTGCAAAACCCTATTCATCCCATGACTGGGGAGAAAATCGCCTGGCGCTGATTTTAGCATACCGGCCTTGCCGGGATAAGATATCCGCGCTGTTTACGGCGCTTTTGCCGCGGCGGTGGGATGAGAGGAATAGCGCCCCGGATTAAGCGCCGGCGCCGGCCCCGCCCGCGCCAGTCCGGGCCGCAGGGGGGTTAGCCGAGCGCGGCGTCGATGGCGCGCAGCAGCCGCGGATCGTCAGCGGTGACATCGGGCGCAAACCGCGCGATAACCTTGCCCTGCCGGTTGATAAGGAACTTTTCAAAATTCCATAATACGTCCTGGCGATTGGTGGGGTCGACCCCATAGCCCTTCAGGCGCTCGCGAAACGGGCCGTCGCCGGTAGCCACCGGTTGCGCCGCGGTCAGCTGGGCGTATAAAGGATGCTGATCCTCGCCAAGCACCGATAATTTGGAAAACATCGGGAAGTGCACGTCATAGTTGACGGCGCAGAAGTCGCTGATTTCCGCGTCGCTGCCCGGTTCCTGGCCCTTGAAGTTATTGGCGGGAAAACCCAGCACTTCCAGCCCGCCGGCGCGCCGTTCCTGGTAAAGTTTTTCCAGCCCTTCATACTGCGGCGTCAGCCCACATTTGGACGCCACGTTGACCACCAGCAGCACCTTGCCGCGGTACGCCGCCAGGCTACCGGGAGTACCGTCAATGTGTTTAAGCGGTATGTCGTAAAGAGACTCGGTCATGTTTTATCCTTTTCAAATGATAGAGGGCCAGGTTTCATCGGCGGCACGCCCCGCCAGGGGAACGCCGGGCGCCGCCGGTCATGCCGCGCAAACGACCTATGACAATAGCGCGCCCGGGCCGCCGGCGCAAGGCAAGGCGCGCCGGCGGTCAACCTGACAGCGCCGGGTCCCGCGCCGGCCGTCAGGGCGCAAGCCGGCCGTTTTCAATGCAAACGGTATCGAAGGCATACAGCACCTCCGGGTCCGGCAGAGCCAGGTTCTTATCCTTGCCCTGGTATGGCAGGCGCCCCAGCAGGTCGCGCAGGATATTGACGCGCGCCGTATGTTTATCGTCGGTATGCACCACTATCCACGGCGTGGTCGGGGTATGGGTGCGGGTCAGCATGAGGTTGCGCGCCTCGCTGTACGGCTTCCACAGCTTGGTGGCCTGCTGGTCGATGGGGCTGATTTTCCACTGTTTCAGGGGATCGGTGAGACGGGATTCCAGCCGCTCCTTTTGTTCGCGCTTGCTGATATCCAGATAATATTTGATAAGCTTAATGCCCGAGCGCACCAGCAGCTGTTCAAAATCCGTCACGGTGTTCATAAATTCTTCGTACTGCTCGTCGGTGCAAAACTTCATCACGCGCTCGACGCCGGCGCGGTTGTACCAGCTGCGGTTGAACAGCACCATTTCCTGCGCCGCCGGCAGCTGCGCCACGTAGCGTTGGAAATACCATTCGGCCTGATCCCGTTCCGAGGGTTTGCCAAGGGCGACTACCCGGATTTCACGCGCGCTCAGGTGTTCGGAAATGGTTTTGATAATGCCGTCTTTGCCCGCCGCGTCGCGGCCCTCGAAGATCACCACGATTTTATCGTTGGCGCTGATGATTTCGCGCTGCAGCTTGACCAGCTCTACCTGCAGTAAATGCAGGACCTGATCGTACTCCTTGCCGGACGGGATCTGCGCGGAGGGTAATTCCTGGTCGTCGTTATGGTGCTTTTTTTTGCTCATTGTTACTCCCGATGGATGAGATTCCTGATTTCAGCCCTCAGTATGGCATTCAATTGGCCGTTGCGTGAGGATGGCGGGTTTTAATGTTTTTTATACAGAACTATCAAGCGCAAGCGTTATGATGGCGTTACTGCTGGAACAATAACCGGGTGATGCCATTGGAACTGTACACCGAGAGAATGCATTTGCGCCCCGTACGGGTAAGCGACGGCGACAGCCTGTACCGCATCTACGGCGACCCGGAAACCCAGACCTTTAATCCCGCCGGTCCCTATCCCGATCTTGCCTATGCCAAGCGGGTGCTGGCCGGCTGGCTGACCCATTGGCAGGCTTTCGGTTTCGGCACCTGGGCGATTAAGCTCAACCGCGGGCCGGAGGCGATTATCGGCTTTGGCGGCCTGAGCGTGCGCCCCTTGGGCGACCGGGTCATCAATAACCTGGGTTACCGGTTCGCGGCCGATGCCTGGGGAATGGGCCTCGCCACCGAATTTGCGCGGGCGGCGGTCGCCGCCGGCTTCGGCGCGCTGGGGCTCGCGGAGATCTCCGCCACTGTCCGGGAAAACCATCTGTCGTCGCAGCGGGTGCTGATCAAAGCGGGACTCGTACGGGCCGGCAGCATTGACGATGTGCCGGGCCACGTACCCAGCCTGCTGTTCACGCTGCGCGCTGGCGACTATGATCCCGGCAAAAACGCGGCTGGCGCCCCTCCCGGGCGTTAACGCGGCCAATACTATGTCGTCCTTGACAGCCGCTGGAATTCCCGATAATTTTCCACTTTATAAAATACTTTTATAAAGTCACCCTGCCCGCCGCCCCGGCACACAATAGCGCGGCGACAGACTCTGGAGCGCGGATGAGCATCAAAATGATTGCGGTGGATATGGACGGCACGTTCCTGGACGACGGCAAAAATTATGACCGGCAGCGATTCAGCCGGCAATACGACAGCCTGCGCCGGCGGGGCATAAAGTTTGTGGTGGCCAGCGGTAATCAGTACTACCAGCTGATCTCCTTTTTCCCCGACATTGCCGGTGAAATCGCCTTTGTCGCCGAGAATGGCGCCTACGTCGTCAACGGCGGCCAGGAAGTGTTCTGCGGCGAGTTCAGCCGGGAACACTATGAAAGGATCTTGGCCGTGCTGGCGGAGATACCTTATCTGCACACCGTCGTCTGCGCCAGGGAAAGCGCCTATCTGCTTAACAGCGTCGCACCGCACCTCTACCGGCGGATCAACCGTTATTATCATCGCCTGGCGGGGGTAGATAATTTTTCCGCCGTCACCGGCACGATATTTAAATTTGCGCTCTCGCTGCCCGATGAAAAATTACCCGGGTTTATCCGTTTTATCGCCGCTGAACTGGAGGGCATCGTCACCCCGGTATCCAGCGGCCATGGGTCGGTCGATCTGATTATTCCCGGCCTGCATAAGGCCAACGGGCTGCGGATACTTCAGCGGCTATGGCATATCTTGGATGATGAGGTGGCGGCCTTCGGCGACGGCGGCAACGACCTCGAAATGCTGCAACAGGCGGGCTACGGCTACGCCATGGCCAACGCGCCGGACACGATCAAAGCGGCGGCCCGTTACCTCGCCGCCTCGAATAATGAGGCCGGCGTATTAGGCATTATCGACGACATTTTGCTGCCCGCCCCGCCCTTCGCCTGAGAACCGCCGTTTTTCGTGTTCGATCAGCCACTGCTTGCGCCATAAGCCGCCGCCGTAGCCGGTAAGGGTGCCGTCGGCGCCGATGACCCGGTGGCAGGGTATCAAAATGGCAATCTGGTTGGCGCCGTTGGCCCGGGCCACCGCCCTGGTCGCGGTGGGACGCGCGATGGCGGCGGCCACCGCCGAATAGCTTCTTACCTGGCCCGCGGGGATGGCGCGCAAGGCATCCCAGACCCGGCGGGTAAATAGCGATCCATGCTCGGCCAGCGGCGTGGCGAAGCGGCAGGATGCGCCGGCGAAATAGTCGTTCAGCTCGCGCTCCAACTGGTCGGTGACCGGCGTGCTATCCATCACGATCTCCGAGGCGGTGAGGTTTCTGAGCCGGGTGAGTTCCGCGGGCAACGCCGGGCGATCGGCAAACTCCAGCAGGTGCAGCGCCTGCTGGTCCGCCACCGCCAGCATGGAGCCGAGCGGGGTGTCCAGCCAGCGGCTTTTCAGAAACCGATGCCGCCGGGCCTGGCTGGGATTCATGCCCAGGTGCCGGGTAATGGCGGCGCGAAAACCGCTGCCCGATTCAAAGCTGGCCTCCAGCTGGGCCTCTATGACGTCCGCCCCCATCGTCAGTTGGTGAATGCCCTTGCCCAGCCGGCGCAGCCGCGCCATCTCAAGAAAGGTGACGCCAAACTGGCGTTTAAACGCCCGCCTTACGGTGGAGGGATCCAAACCCGCCGCGGTCAGGTCGTCTTCCGACCATTTTTTTTCCGGGTCGCTTTCCAGGCGGGCCAGCAGCATGCCCAGGGTTTTATCCCGCGCGCCGAACAACGACAGGGGCTGGCACCGTTTGCACGGTCTGAAACCCGCCTCCATGGCCTCGACCACGGTGGCGTAAAAAACGGCATGTTCTTTTTTGGGCTTGCGCGCCGGGCAGGTCAGGCGGCAAAACACGCCGGTGCTTTTGACCCCCACGAACGCAAAACCATCATAGACCGGGTCGCGCGCCAGCAGCGCGGCGTATAGCGTATCCACATCAGGCAGTTCAAAAAACATCGCGATCGGCACCCTGTAACCCAACATAAGCGCCATCTTAAAGGAATGTATTTTTGCCGACGACATTTTTCGGGCGTTGATTTTTTTGCCCGATCCGCGCGGCGACGCCCCTAGTATCGCGCCGCCAGCCGGCGGGCGAACCGGGCCACGCACTCCAGGCCGTGCGGCCAGGCGCCAAAACCGGACTGGGCGTTGATATGGCCGGCCTCCCCCACATCCACCAGTTCGCTGCCCCAGGCGTCGGCCCAGTATTGCGCGCGCGGGAACGCCAGCAGCGGATCGTTATGGCTGGCGAACATCAGGCTGGGCACCGGCAGCCGTACCGGCAGGATGCGATCCTCGATTTCAAAGCGCACCGGCTCGGCGGGCGCCACCAGGACGACCCCGGCTATTTGGCCGGCGCAGCGGCTGGCATAATACCAGGACGACAACGCGCCAAAGCTATGGCCTATCAGCAATGCCGGCGGCGCCGGTGCGTCCAGCGCGCGCCTGATGGCCGTTTGCCAGCCGTCGAGATCCGGCTGCAGCCAGTCGCGCTGGGCAATACGCCGCCAGGCGGGAAACGCCCGCTGCCAGCAGGTTTGCCAATGCTCGGGGCCGCTGTCGTTGATGCCTGGCACCAGTATCACGCGCAGCGGCGCATAAACGTCGGCGGCGGGCGATTGGCCGTCGGCGGCCCGCGGCGGATAAACGCCCGGCCCAGAGCGCGCCGTATCGCCGGGCGCGGCGCGTTCTGGCCCAGGCTGCCCGTTCACGGCCCGTTGCTGCGCCGGCCGGCGAAGGTTCATGCCGGGAACCGCGCCAGCACGGACATGACCGCCAGCAGATCGGCGCTGCCCCCGGGGCTGAGATTGCGCCGCGTCAGCGCGCGATCCATGACCTCCAGATCCTGCTCGCGCCAGCCGTCCGCCAGCAGCCGCCGGGCATAGCCGCGCACAAACCGCAGCCCGCCGAGGCCGCCGCGCGCCACCAGATTGGTATCGGGATTATGGGCCATCAGCACCAGCAGGCAGTGCAGCAGCGCGCTTTCTCTTTTCGTCCCCACCGCCAGCAGCCGATCCCAGGCCGGCAGGGCATGATCGCGCACGGTGGCGAATCCGCGGGCGGCCTCGCCCCGCGCGCCGGTCAGGCCATGGCGCAGGTAAATATGCTCGCCCACGGTAGCCGCCCGGCGGCAGCCGGCCAGTTCCGTCGCCACCAGCCGGGCGCAGATCGCCGCCACGTCGGCGCATAACCCGCTGCGGGTCAACGCCTGCCCCCGCCCGCCCAGGCGCCCGGCGGCGACGCACAGCAAGCCCAGGGAAAAAATCCCCCCTTTATGGGTATTGACGCCGCCGGTAGCGGCAAACATGGCGTGCTCGCAGGCCAGGCCGGTGGGGCGGATTTCAGCCAGTACCCGCTGCGCCGGCATTCCGGCGCACCGCTCGCCCAACGCGATAAACCGGCCGAACCAGGGCGCGATGGCCGTTATGCTTTGCATAAACAGCGGCAAATCCATATCGCGGTGCGCGCCGTTGTTGCGGCCGTCCACCAGCCCGGGTTTTGGCGTCAGCATCACTTCCTCGCGCAGCGCGGCGGCGGCCAGCAGATCAAGCGCGGGCGGCGCGGCCTGACGGCCGGCGTCATCCCGTATCATTGGCGACGCGGATGGCGCGGCCCATGCCGGGTAGCCGGCGCCGGCCGTCCGGGCGCCGTTATCAGCGGGCAAAATAGGCATCCAGCAGCCCCTCTATTTTAGCAATAACCTCTTCCTGAGGATGGCGGCGCGACCGCGCGCAGGCATGGGCGGGCTGGTCGCACAACAAACACGGCCGCCCCGCCTGATCAAGGGAGCGGCGGCCGATAACGCCGCCGGCCGGGGAAAGCACATCAATATCCCACAGCCGCCCCAGGGGATGCTCCTGCTCCAGCGCCACCGTGGCGGCCTTGATTTCCACGGCGGCATGATCAACCGCCCAAAACGCCTCCGGACCGGTGTCCGGCCACCACACCGCGCGCGCCAGCACCGGCCAGCCGCGCTGGGCCAGCAGCGCGTCGCAGGCCGCCAGCGCGGCGCGCATCGAGCGCCGGTAGCGGGCCGAATCCTTCACCGGGCCAGGCGACACCAGGGTCAATGAAATAAGCGGGCGCCGGCGGCGCGTGAGCCATTCCGTTTGGCGCGCGGCGCGCAGATCCCGGGCCGTCAGCAATTCCTCCAGCGAAACGGCGAACTGCAGTGAATCGGCGATAGTCATTTAGCTGTCCTCTTGAACCTGGCGCACCACGTCGATGACGCTGCCGTCGCGATAGCGGATAACGCCGACAATGCGCCGGGTAAACGCGATGGCCTTCGGCTCGCCGGTCAACCCCACCGCCCGTTGATAAAGCTGTTCGATATCCACGACCTCCAGACCGGCGTCCACCAGACGCTGGCGCACTTCCGGCCGCGCCGGATTGACGGCAATCCCCTGATCGGTCACCAGAACGTCGATGCTCTCGCCGGGCGTCACCAGGGTGGTGACCCGGCGCACTACGGTTGGGATCCGGCTGCGCGTCAGCGGCGCCACCACGATGGTCAGGTTGGCGGCGGCGGCCACGTCGCAGTGCCCGCCGGACGCGCCGCGCATCACCCCGTCGGAGCCGGTTATCACATTGACGTTAAACGCCAGGTCGATTTCCAGGGCGCTTAAAATCACGATATCCAGCTGGTCGCAGCAGGCGGCCTTGGCGCCGGGATTGGCATAGACGTTGGTGGAGATCTCGATATGATTGGCGTTGTGCTCAAGGGAGGCCGCCGCCTGGCCGTCGAAGGATTGCGTATCCAGCAGCCTGGCGATCAGGCCCTGCTCAAACAGATCGACGATGCTGCCAGTAATGCCGCCCAGCGCAAAGCGCGCCGCGATGCCCAGGCGTTCCATTTTCTGCGCCAGGAAGCGGGTGCAGGCGGTGGAGGATGCGCCTGAGCCGGTCTGGAGGGAAAAACCCTCGACAAAATAGCCGGAGTGCTCGATGACATCGGCGGCGGTGCGGGCAATCATCAGCTCGCGCGGATTACTGGTCACGCGCGCCGCGCCCACGCTTATCTTGGCCGGGTCGCCCACCTGATCCACCGTCACGATATAATCCACCTGATCCTGCCCCAGGCTGGCCGGCATATTGGGAAACGGCACCAGCGCCTCGGTAAGCAGCACCACTTTGCGGGCAAACTGCGCGTCCACCATGGCGTATCCCAGCGAACCGCAGCGGGATTTGCCTTGGGTGCCGTTGGCATTGCCGAACTCGTCGCTGCAGGGCACGCCCAGAAAGGCCACATCTATCTTCAGCTCACCGTCCTGCAGCAGTTTCACCCGGCCGCCGTGGGAATGGATTTGCACCGGTTCTTCCATCAGGCCGTGGGAAATGGCGTCCGCCAGCTTGCCGCGCATGCCGGAGGTATAAATTTTGCTGATGACGCCGGCGCGGATCGGCTCGATCAGCGCATCGTTGCAGGTCATCAGCGAGCTGGAGGCCAGCGTCAGGTTTTTAAATCCCAGCCGGGCCAGCGTCTCCACCACCCGGTTGATCACCATATCGCCCTCACGGAAGGCATGGTGAAAAGAGATGGTCATGCCGTCCCGCAGGCCGCTGCGCTCGATGGCCTGCTCCAGGCTGGCGCACAGTTTACGCTGGTGTTTGGCCTGGCCGTCGGCCAGCCACGGCGTAAGGCGGTTGGCATGGCTGAACGGCGCCAGCGGCGGCAAATGGCGGTACTGCGCCTGTAAATCGTCTGTTATGTCACTCATTAGGTATTCCTGTCATTCTGTTAACGTGAAAACACTTACCGCCGCACACCGGAAGCCCGGGCGCGCTCCAATACCACCTGGGCATGGTTGATAATGGGGCCGTCAATCATCTTGCCGTTAAGTGAAATCACCCCCAGCCCGTTGCGTTCGCCTTCTTCGGCCGCCTGGATGACGCGCTCGGCGTAATCCACCGCTTCCTGGGTGGGCGCGTAGGCGTTGTGCAGCAGTTCAATCTGGCGCGGGTTAATCAGCGATTTGCCGTTAAAACCCATTTTGCGCACCAGATCGACCTCGCGCAGGAAACCGGCATCGTCGTTGATATCGGCATAGACCACGTCAAAGGCGTCGATCCCGGCGGCGCGGGCGGCGTGCAGCACCGCGCAGCGGGCATAGAACAGTTCCGTGCCGTCGCCGCGCTCCGTTTGCATATCCATGACATAATCGAACGCCGCCAGCGCGATGCCGATAAGCCGGGGCGAGCAGCGGGCAATCGCCACCGCATTAATAACGCCGATGGCGGATTCGATAGCCGCCATAATGCGGGTGGATCCAACCTCGCGCCCGCATTCGCGCTCGATGCGCTCGATATGGGTTTCCAGCTCGTGGATATCCTCCGGACTGTCGGTTTTAGGCAGTCGCACCACGTCGGCGCCGGCGCGAACCACCGCCGCCAGATCCTTCAGGCCGAAGGGCGTATTCAGCGGATTGATGCGCACCACGGTTTCGATATCGCGGTACATCGGGTGCTGCAGCGCATGGAATACCAAAATGCGCGCACTGTCCTTCTCGCGCAGGGACACCGCGTCCTCCAGATCGAACATGATGGAGTCAGGACGGTAGATAAAGGCGGTGGACAACATGGCGGCGTTGGCGCCGGGGATAAACAGCATACTGCGGCGAAGCTTTTTCATGACAGGTGTTCCCATTGGATGCGATCGGCCCCGGCGGCCCGGAGCACCGCCGTCTGCACGCGGGCGCGGATCACGCAGTCCAGCGCCCCTTTATCGTCGATAATGATCAGTCCTTCTTTGACATCCATGGCCGCCAGCGTCGCGTCGATCACCCGGCGGATCTGCGCGCCGAACTGCTTTATCACCTCGCTGTTGATCACCACGCTTAATTCGCCGCTGTTAGGCGCGACCTTGACCAGCAAATCGCTGGACTCAAAGGTGCCCGCCAGGGCCTCTTGTATGATTTTCATAATGCGTTCCTGATTAAAAACACGGCTAAATAAAAGGTCCCGGGCCACATTACGCGCCCGTTGCGCAGATCCCGGCCAGCGGCCTCGTCTCGCGCCGGCAAAGATAAGCAAAGGTGCTCGGCGGGACGAGGTCGCGGATGCGCGCCATTTGCCGTTGCGAAAGCAGCGCCCGCACCTCGGAAGCTGATATCGCCCGGCCCGGCGCATGGCATGCGCGCGCGATCTCCACCACCCGCAACGGCGGCTGCGCCGCGCGATCCGGGTCTTCGAGCCACTCGTGCATATCGTGGTTATATTGATGGGTCACCGGGCAATAGGGCTCGGTGCCGACATAACGGTGGGTAATGCCCAGCGGCGGCGCGATATAATGACGGAAAATCAGTAAATCCATGGCGCTGTAGGTTTTGCCCACCAGCCCGGCGTCACGCAGGAAATAGCCGGGAAAGGTGGCGCGCGAGATCAGGTAGTCGGACCCGTCATGCACCGTCACGTTGGCCAGATGCGCCACGCCCTGGCGCACCATGTCCAGGCGTGCGGCATACGGAAACAGCGACACGTCTTCGCGCACCACAAAGATATGCACCCAGGCGCAGGCGGCGGCGGCCTGTTCCGCCAGATAGCGGTGGCCGAGGGTGAAGGGGTTGGCGTTCATCACCACCGCGCCGATGGGCGCGCCCGGCCGGTAATATTGCGCAAGCGAACGGCTGTAGCGCCGCACGCCCACCGGCGTATTTTCCATCAGCACCGCCACCTGGCCCGTCTGCGCCAGGGGGTAAAAACCGCAGCCGCGAAATACGCCGATGTTCGCCGGCCGGGTATACAGGAACAGATGGAAATGGCCCTGGCGTATGGCCAGTTGCTCCACCTCGCCCACCAGCCGTGCGCTCAGGTTATCGCCCCGGTAATCCGCCGCCACCGCGACGCATTTGATCACATTTCCCGCAATGCCGGCGCATCCCACCAGCCGCCCGCCGCTGCGGGCCACCACGAATCTGGCGATATCCGCGTCCATGCCCAGAAGACTTGCCTCCAGCAACGCGCGCACGTCCGCCAGGTTATCGCGCGGGTGGTTAACGGTCAGCACGGAAAAGTCCAGGGGGTCCCGATCGTACATACAGTTTTTCCTATCATGGAGTAAAAAGCCGGCGGCGCAGGCGCGGCGCTACGCGGCGATATGGGACGCCGCGGCGGCCGTGGGCCGCTGCGCGTCGATGACCATATTGCGCAAATGGCCGATATTTTCTATTTCGACCTCGATGCAGTCGCCGGCCTTCATAAACAGCGGCGGCGTGCGTTTTTTACCGACGCCGCCCGGCGACCCGGTAATAATCACATCGCCGGCATTCAGCCGGGTAAAGGTGCTGATATATTCAATCAGCTCGGCGATGCTATGAATCATGCTGCGGGTATTGTCGTCCTGCACCATCAGGCCGTTAAGCCAGGTCCGGATGCTGAGCGCATGGGGATCGGGGATTTCGTCGGCGGTGGTCAGGTAGGGTCCGAACGCGCCGGTCCGCCGCCAGTTCTTGCCGGCGGTGAACCAGGTGTGCTGCCAGTCGCGGGCGGAGCCGTCCATATAACAGCTGTAGCCGGCGACATGGGATAAGGCGCGATCGGCGGGGATATCCTCGCCGCCCCGGCCGATAATCACCGCCAGTTCCCCCTCGTAATCAAACTCCGCCGAATGGCTGGGTTTTTCGACCGGCGTGCCGTGCCCGGTCTGTGAATCGGCAAAACGCACGAAGAGGGTGGGCGCCGGATTCATTTCATTGAACTCCCGGCGTTTGGCGGCATAGTTCATGCCGACGCATAAAATTTTGTCCGGATGTTCGATTACCGGCAGGAACGTCAGCCCGGCGAGGGCAATATCCGCCGGCGCGCCGGTCAGTTCGCGGGCCAGGGGCAGCGCGTTGCCCGCCAGCAGGGCCTTTAAATCCGGATAACGCTGGCCGAAACGACGGCCCAGGTCCACGATGCCGCCGGGCGTGACGATGCCGTAGCTTTTGGTGCCCTGATGAAGATAACTTGCGAGTTTCATAAACATTCCTGTGTTAACTACCGGCGCCGGCGCCGGTTCAGAGAATAAAATTGCCCAAGACCAGCAACGCGACCGAGACATTGATGGCACCGCCGATGCGGGTGGCAATCTGGGCGAACGGCATCAGCGCCATGCGGTTGCCGGCGGTGAGGATGGCCACGTCACCGGTGCCGCCCTGCCCGCTCTGGCAACAGGAGACGATGGCCACGTCGATGGGGTGCATGCCGATTTTTTTGCCCACCAGGAAACCGGTGCCGACCAGGGTGCCGACGGTGCTGACTATCACCAGCAGGTTGGTCAGAGTGAAGGCGTTGACCAGCTCTTGCCAGGGGGTGATGGCCACGCCCACGGCAAACAGGATCGGGTAGGTCACCGATGTCTGGAAGAATTTATATACCACCTGCGAGCCTTCCAGCATGCGCGGCGATACGCCGTGGGCCAGTTTGATCAGCACCGCGATAAACAGCATGCCCACCGGCGCCGGCAGGCCGATAAGCTTATAGCCCAGCATGCCCACCATATAGAGCAGCACGGCCAGCAGCGCGCCGGCGGCAATGGTGGTCACGTCGGTTTTACCGGCGGCGGCCTGGGCCGGTTCCGCGTCGGCGGCGTCTTGAGCGCCGGGCCTGGTGGGCATCAGGTTGCCTTCGCCGGTGAGGTGGGGATAACGCTTGCCCACGCGGTTAAGGCAGCCGGCAATCACAATGGCGGTCAGGCCGCCGAGCATCACAATCGGCAGGATGCGGCCAAGCGCCACTCCCTGCTCCATGTGCAACAGCGCGGCGTAGCCGATGGAGAGCGGAATGGCGCCCTCGCCGACGCCGCCGGCCATGATGGGCAGGATCAGGAAAAAGAAAATCTGGAACGGCGGCAGGCCGAGCATCAGCCCGACGCCCATCCCCACCAGCATGCCTGCCACTTCGCCGCAAAGCATCGGGAAAAAAATGCGCAGGAATCCCTGGATCAGCGTGCGCCGGTTCATGCTCATGATGCTGCCGACAATAATGCAGCAAATATAGAGATAAAGAATATTGGTGGTTTTAAAAAACGCGGTGGTGGAAGCGACCACCACATCGGGTAATAACCCGTAATGCACCAGCGCCGAAGGAATAAAGGTGGCACAGATGGCGGCGGCCCCCATTTTACCGATAATCGGCAGTCGTTTGCCGAATTCACCGCAGGCGAAGCCAAAAAATGCCAGCGTGGCCACCATTACCACGATATCGCTGGGTAATTTCCCGCTCAGGCAATCAATGCCGATCAGCGCCCCGGCCAATAAAAATAGCGGCAGGGGAATAATACCTACTTTCCAGGTATCCAGGATATGCCACCATTTTTCCTTTGCGGAAATTTTTTTTGCGTGTGTTGTATCCGCGACAACAATATATGAATCATCTGTCGTGCTCATTATCTGCCCCTTTATCAATTAGTGCAGGCATAATAAAGACCAGTACGCATGAAATATGTGATTGCATTCAAATTAAAACCGCTATTTTAAAGGCATTTAAGATTTTAATGGTTTTAATTATTTCATGTACAATCAATAGATTCAATTTAACGCCATGAAGTTTTAATGGCGTCTATGGCGTTAATGGTTTTTAGTGTTTTAATGGTTTTAATTCCCGGCAAGGGTATATGTTAATGAAAGGTGATGGGAATGTATTATATTTACCCGATGCTATTTTTAATCGCGGGACGAGGAAGGGTAAAGCATTGCCAGGCTGTGTTTGCGATCACATTTTGCGGGGCAGCCCCTTACAGCCTTTTTTAATCATGATAAGCTGAATTATCAGGTAATCATTCTCCCTATGGCCGAAGTATATTATGCGCGCGAGAATCTCATTCCATATAAAGCTTTTTATAAGCCTTATCGTTTTTTTTTCGCTGCTGCTTACGCTGATAGGTATTTATTATTACTACGATCTCGATAAACAACTGTATGCGGAAATCGGTGCGCGGGCTCAGGTGCAGGCGCGGGAAATCGCCATGATCCCATCGCTGATAGATGCGGTCAAAATCAAGGATATAGCCGCAATCGCCGCCCTGATGGACACCTTGGCCCAGCGCAGCGACGCCAGTTATATCGTTATCGGCGACCAGCAGGGGCTGCATTTGTATCATTCGCGTTATCCGGAGCAGGTGGGCAAGTCGATGATCGGCGGGGATAATAGCGAAGTGCTGGCGGGGAAAAATATTATCTCCATTCGTAAAGGCGGTCTGGGCATATCCCTGCGCAGCAAAGCGCCTATTTTCGACAAGCATAATAATATTATCGGCATCGTCTCCATTGGCTATTTGAAAACGCATATCGACACCCTCAGCGCCGGCAAATTGGTTAACATACTGCTGGTGGCATTACTGTTGCTGCTGGCGTTGTTTATCTTTTCATGGTGGTTTTCCAATACCATGAAAAAGCAAATGTTCTCACTGGAGCCGCGGGAAATCGGTTTATTGGTGCGCCAGCAAAAGGCGCTGCTGGAATCGATCTTCGAAGGGGTGATAGCCATTGATAAAGAATACAGGATTGCGCAAATTAACCGGGCGGCAAAATTATTATTATCCCTGTCGGCCACCTCGCGCGAACTGCGCGGCCGCCCTTTGTCGGCGGTAATTAAACCCATCGCTTTCCTCGTTGAACACACCATGCTGGCCGGCGACACCCATGACGAAATATGCCTGTTCAACGACGTCACGGTTATCGCCAGCCGGGTAAGGATCATGCTGGAAGGCAAGTTGCAGGGGTGGGTGATCAGTTTCCGCGACCAAAAGGATATCGATAGCCTGAGCATTCAACTCAGCCAGGTGAAACGTTATGCCGACAACCTGCGCATCCTGCGGCATGAACAGCTGAACTGGACCGCCACGCTTGCCGGTTTGCTGCATATGAAACGTTACGACGAAGCCATCCATTATATTGAAGCACAATCGGAAAGCGCCCAGGAAATACTCGATTTCATCTCCGCGCGGTTCTGCTCGCCGGCGCTGTGCGGCCTGCTGCTGGGAAAATATGCCGGCGCCCGCGAAAAAGGCGTGCAGTTGCTGTTCGACCCGGCCTGTCATTTAACCCGCATTCCTCCCCGCCTGCGCGACACCGAATTAATGTCGGTGGTCGGCAATATCCTCGACAACGCCATTGAAGCGACCCTGCAGCGCGAGGGCGAGCATTACCCGATCGAAGTCTATATCGTTGGCGGCGACCGGGAACTGGTGATTGAAATCGCCGATCAGGGTATCGGCATCGCGCAGGACAACGTCGAACGCATCTTTACGTTCGGCGTGACCACCAAACTTCATGGCGACCATGGCCTGGGCCTGCATCTGGTCGCCAGCTACGTCCACCACGCCGGCGGCGCGATAGAAGTCTCCGCCAACCAACCCTACGGGACGGTATTTTCCGTATTTATACCCGTAACCAGCCTTGCGACCACGGTGGGCCCCCTCACCCCGGATGAACCTTATTATGCAACCTGAAATTTTTGACGTGCTTATTGTTGAAGATGAAAGCTCACTGGCGCGGCTGCATGCCGATTTTATCGATAACCACGACAAGCTCCGGCTGGTGGGCGTTGCCGGTACGTTGAAAGAAGCGCGCGAACAGCTGCTGCAAAAACGTCCCCGGCTGATATTGCTGGATAATTATCTCCCCGACGGCCAGGGTATCTCGCTTATCGACAGCGAACTGCTGCGCGGGCTTGAGTGCTCGGTGATTTTCATTACCGCCGCCAGCGACATGAACACCTGCAGCCAGGCCATCCGCTGCGGCGCGTTCGACTATATTCTGAAACCGGTATCCTGGAAGCGCCTGCGTCATTCCCTGGAGCGTTTTATCCAGTTTGCTTTGACTCAGCGGGCGTTTAAGGTGGTGGATCAGCAAAATGTCGATATCCTCTACCAGCTCCAGTCGAAAACCTTCAGTCAGGAGGCCGGCAGCAAAGGCATCGAGGAAAATACCCTCGGTCTGGTAAAGCAGATATTCAGCGCCGGTGACAGTGATTTACTTTCGGTTGACGATATCGTCGGCCGCACCGGGCTGAGCAAAACCACCGCTCGCCGCTATCTGGAATATTGCGTTGACACCGGGTTCCTCGGCGTGGAAATGCGCTATGGCAATATCGGTCATCCGCGGCGCTTATATCGCCGCGCGCCGCCGGACGCGCAACCCGGCGCGCAGTAGCATAGCCATGGCGCGCCGGGCCCGTCGATACCGCGGGGTTACAATGGTTCCGTCTGCGCCTCCACCACCGCCAGCGCCACCATATTGACGATACGCCGCACCGAGGCCACCGGCGTGAGGATATGCACCGGTTTCGCCACCCCCATCAGCACCGGCCCGACGGTAACGCCTTCGGAAGAGGACACCCGCAGCAGGTTATAGCTGATGCGCGCGGCCTCCATATTGGGCATGATCAGGATGTTGGCCGCGCCCTTGAGCGGGCTGTCCGGCATCAGGTCGCGGCGAATGCTTTCCACCAGCGCCGCGTCGCCGTGCATCTCGCCGTCAATTTCCAAATCGGGCGCCATCTGGTTGACCAATTGCAGGGTCTTGCGCATCTTGCGCGCCGCCGGGCAATCCGAACTGCCGAAACTGGAGTGCGACAGCAACGCCACCTTGGGCTCGATGCCGAACCGCCGCACCGTCTCGGCCGCCATCAGGGTAATTTCCGCCAGTTGCTCCGGCGTCGGGTCGTCATTGACATAGGTATCGGCGATAAAGGTATTGCCGCTGGGCAGCAGCAGCGCGTTCATCGCGCCGGCCACATGCACGCCCTCGCGATAGCCGAAGACCGATTCCACCACCGCAAAGTGCTCTTGATAACTGCCGACGGTGCCGCAGATCATTGCGTCGGCCTCGCCGCGCCGCACCATAATGGCGGCTATCAGCGACGGATTGCCGATCAGCGCCCGCTGCGCCTGCTCGGGCGAGACGCCCTGGCGTTTCATGATCTGGTAATATTCGCCCCAGTACTCCTTAAAACGCGGGTCGGATTCATTGTTCACCACTTCAAAATCCTTGCCGGCGATAATCTGCAGGCCCAGCTTTTGCAAGCGCATCTCGATAACGCTCGGGCGGCCGATCAGGATCGGCAGCGCCAGCTTCATGGTGACCATTTCCTGGGTGGCGCGCAGTACGCGTTCCTCCTCCCCTTCCGCCAGCACCACGCGTTTCAGCTGTTTGCGCGCCTGGGCGAAAATCGGCCGCATAAACAGATTGGTTTTATAGACGAATTCGGTCAGTTTTTCGGTATAAGCGTCGAAATCCTTGATGGGACGGGTCGCCACGCCGGAGTCCATCGCCGCGCGCGCCACCGCCGGCGCAATCTTGACAATCAGCCGCGGGTCGAAGGGTTTGGGAATGATGTATTCCGGCCCGAACGACACGTCCTGGTCGCCGTAAGCGGAAGCCACCACATCGCTTTGCTCGGCCAGCGCCAGATCGGCGATGGCGCGCACGCAGGCCAGCTTCATTTCCTCATTGATGGTGGTGGCGCCCACGTCCAGCGCGCCGCGAAAAATAAACGGGAAGCAAAGTACGTTATTGACCTGATTGGGATAGTCGGAGCGGCCGGTACAGATAATGGCATCGGGGCGCACCGCCTTCGCCAGCGGCGGCAGAATTTCCGGCTCGGGATTGGCCAGCGCCAGAATCAGCGGCCGCGGCCCCATGGTCTTCACCATAGCCTGGGTCAGCACGCCGGGGCCTGAGCAGCCCAAAAAGATATCGGCGCCGGGGATGGCGTCCGCCAGGCTGCGCATGCCGTTATCCTTGATGGCGTAGGCGGCCTTGGTTTCCGCCATGTTCTCTTCCCGGCCCTCGAAGATTACGCCGCGCGAATCGCAAACGACGATATTATGACGCTGCAGCCCCAGCGCCACCAGCAGGTTCAGGCAGGCGATGGAGGCGGCGCCGGCGCCGGAGACCACCAGCTTGACGTCGCTCATATTCTTTTCCACCACCCGCAGGCCGTTCAATACCGCGGCGGTGCAGATGATGGCGGTGCCATGCTGATCGTCGTGGAATACCGGGATTTTCATGCGTTCACGCAGTTTTTTCTCGATATAAAAACATTCCGGCGCCTTGATATCCTCCAGGTTGATGCCGCCGAAGGTCGGCTCCAGGGCGGCGATCACCTCGATAAGCTTATCGGGATCCAGCTCATCCACCTCGATATCAAACACATCGATGCCGGAAAACTTCTTAAACAAAACGCCCTTGCCTTCCATCACCGGTTTGCCGGCCAGGGCGCCGATATTCCCCAAGCCCAGCACCGCGGTGCCGTTGGAGATAACCGCCACCAGGTTGCCGCGCGCGGTATATTTAAACGCGGCCAGCGGATCCCGGGCGATCTCCAGGCATGGCGCCGCGACGCCCGGCGAATAGGCCAGCGCCAGATCGTGCTGGGTGGCCAAGGGTTTGGTCGGGGAAACCTGGATCTTGCCGGGCTGCGGGAACTGATGAAAATCCAAAGCGCTTTGTTTTAGCTGTTCGTCCATTGTAGGATCCCTTGTATTCTCTTAAGACTTGTAAAGGAATGGTTCGACGTTAGATCCCCTCTAGTATAAAGAGCGCGCACAGTCAAACTATGAAGCAAGGCATAGTCTGCATAACATTATGAGACACGTATCACGTCCAGAAAATAAAACACTTTTTCATTATCTATTTCCCTTCAGGGTAGCATAGCCAAAACATATTGGCGGAAAGGCATGATCAACACCCCGGCGCGCAGTCCCACCTGTCCGCCGGGTCTCCTAACCCGTCCGGCGATATCCCGTTGCCGTACTGTTTTACCCGGGACAACTACTATGGATACCTCTTCATGTTTCGCCTTGAGGAATACACCCATGCAAAAAGGACTTTCGCTCACCTCACCTCCCTGTTCTGGTCCTTATCAGTCCGTTCCCCAAGCGGATCAGGCACAGAAAAGCCCTGTGCCTGGGAAAACGGCATTTTCACACCGTCTTGACGTTGCCTCCTGTTCCTCTGAACAGGTTGCCCTGAAATTACCGTCGGATACCCGCCGGCCGGCCGGCCAAACCAGGGCTTACTGGAAGATCTGGCTCGCGGGCGTTGCCGTTCTGGGCGGCGCGACCTGTGCTTACGGCTCTTTTCTTCGCTGGCGGTCGGGAAATATCGACGGCGGCCTGGCAGGCGCCGGCGTGCGGGACAACCTTCTTCCTTACCCGTTAGCGTTGGGTGCGCTAAACAGTACAGACCTGAATAGGCTTATGCCGCTTGCAACGTTGCCTGAGGATACAGCATCGTCATCACGCGGACTTAACCCCTATCGCGGCCATGTTACGACGCGCGGGGACGGGACGTTCGCAGCCGAATTGCACAATAAGAACAAACAAATTATTCGATTTCTCAAGAAAACCCATTATCTGGATAAAGGTAAGAAACCGCATGAATTCAGTAAGGTGGAGATAACCGCCGCGGTTGCCAAATACCTATCTTTCGCGGAGCCGAAGGATAAAAAATCTATCGCCCGGCTGCTGCTGAACGCCGCCAATTTTTATGACGCCCATAAGAACGACACATTATCATCGGAACAAGCCGGCTCAGTCATCGGGCAGTGGCTTTTCGACAATATACTGGGAACATCACCCGATATGGCAATGGCGATAAGTGTCGCTAACGCCAGCTACCCTTTTATGTTTACCATCGACAGCATAAGGTACTTGCTTTCCTCTGAGGGCTTACAAGCGGAAGGGAAAGTGGATTTTAATATCTTGACTGAAACGGACCAGGCGATATTAAAAAACAAATGGGACAGCGAGGTATGCAAACACATCCCCCTATTGACTTATTATGGTCGTGACCCACAGGTAAAACACTTATCCCTGGATGATTTTGAATTCGCCTCGCTGTTCTCCGGCTCATTATTTTTATATGAAAACGGCATAAACCTGGGGGAAACCCATTGGCGCGAGGTGGTAAAAACCGGCGCGCTATTATGGGATATTGCGCTGCGCGACGGCGTCAGCGCGGATATGCTTAAATACTACTCGCTGCCCGCCCTGCTCTTCCAGGCCGTTAACCATCCTGGGAAATTCATTGCCGAGGAGGAGTCAAATTCGTTGCTACTGCGGGCCAGGGCGCTGGACGAATACCGGGCGCACAGAGTCCAGGTAAGGAACGCGCTCGAGGACCTCGACAACAAAATCAACCGCTTTAAGAAAGCCGTAGAACAATGGCTAACGCGGGGGCAGCTTGCCGACAGTATCATTGACCGTTGCCCGCGCGACACTGTTTTTCCTATGACCATCATGGTCAATCCGGCGATGACCCTTGAACAGAGAAACAGTGAAGGCAAAAAGCACGCCAAAGAAGCCTATTTAAACAACGTCTTTGTTCCCTGTAAAACAGCGCCGGAAAGCATTGATAATGAGTATGAAAAGCACACCAATATTGTCGCAGACCGTTATTCCGAGTGGGATGAAATCCTGATCAAAAATGCGCTTGGTTCAGTAGAAAAAACCGACCGTGACTTTATTTTAGCAGACCACGCCATCATTCATCGCCTGCGGATAATACCCTTCTTAAAGGCTAACGCACTTATTCCCGCCATGCGGGATAATGGCGCTGGCCACTATGATTTTGATAATATCAAAGAAGCGGATGTTTTTTCAGTGAGCCTCAGCGGTGAAAAACGCTATTATGCCATGAAGGGGAAAATCGGCATTGGTTATCACATTATGCGGTTTGACCAGCATCTGCCTCATGATGGCAGAAAAGAATACAGTAATTTACATCCGCTTATTGCCTATTTTAACGGAGAGGCTGAAAAAAGCGTCATCAAAAATGAGGACCAAACCAACGACGGCTTGACTGTTTTTATGACAAACAGCCACCGGGAGACATTCTATAATGCCCTTTATCAGTCGGGATATACGCTCTCTGACCTGCAAAAAATATGGGCTGTGGCAAAAAATATCATCCCCTTTTATGACTGTGTTGATGGTGCTTTGAAGCACGATCTTGAAAAAGCCGTTCCCGCCTGTTTGCTGGACGCTGTGGCGTTTTTTACCGTGACTGCGAAAATAGCCGATTTGAGCCAACGATTTGGCGCCAGTATTATCAAAGGGTTGAGTAAAAGCCAAATGGTGTTTGCTGGTAATGCGCTGACTAAAAACACCCTGAAGTCGGCGGGCGCTCAAGTTATCCATCACATCAGGCTGCCAACCGGTAAAGAAAGCACTTCTCTGCTAATAGGCACCCTCAAGGCCGCTGATCCTGGCGTTGACATATTGTCCGCCATAAGCAGCCATTCCCTAAGAAAATTAATTAAACATTTTGAACAATATGGCAAAAAAAACCAGTTTGATAAACTCGTTGATAAACTGAAATTCGCGGAAATGAAAAAGAGCATACCACCACCTGTCAGGCTCAATGAGGGAAAACCGCTATCGTCGCCGGTAAGAGAGCACACCGCGCAATCTAAATCGGGAATCCTGGCTGGCGGGGGACAAGAACAGCAAAAGCTTCAATTTATGTTTAATAATAACCACGGGCACCCACCTCAGCCCGCATGGGCCGACAACCCATTGGTTGATCTGGCTGGCATACCCGACCGTTCCACGTTTATGGCGCCGATGAACCGATTCTATGCTGAACTTTATCCGTATAAATTCGACCATACCCGCGATATTGCCGATGCTATTAAGCAGCATTATGCTTCGCCGACAACTTACCAGTTTGGTTATGGAGAAGATATCTTAAAAATTCCAGCGGAATTTTCTTTGCTGAGAAACCATATCAATCAATTTATTCAGGAAGTGGATCGAGCCCATAGCCATGCGGCGTTTGTTAAGGACAAGTTCCATAGGACAACGATGACACTGCCGGAAGGCATTATGCAATATCCTGAAAAAAATCCAATAAAATGTTATTTATCAAAGGTTTTGAAAACCGATGATCCGTCCATTATTTTCCAGGCCATGACCAGGCTGAGATATCACACCGAACAGATTGTAAAGTACTTCGAAACCACCAAACAAAGCATCATTTTCGCCACTTGCTCCACATCGGCGCGCCCCTACGCATATCGCGCCCAAAGTCCCATGGGATTTACTTATGCGGACGATATAAAAAGCAGGGTAATCATTATGGTTGATAATTTTTATGCCGCGCAGCCCCTGAGCACCCTACCCCGCCACACCGTGCTGCATGAAGTTTCACACCATTCCGGTTCATTAGATTTCTTGATATCACCCTCTACCAGCAGAGTGGGAGATGCCAGTGAGTTTATGGAGAGTTTTGATGATGCGCTAAACAACCGCTGTACAAACTACGTTAATATTGAGGATGATTTTGCCAGGGCATTCAATTACGATCGCGGCAACATGGCCCTGGGTAAGCAGCAGATTCGTGAACTGCTGCTTAGGGATCCGATGTTGAAAGCAAATGCTGTCATGGATAATGCCGATTTTATAGCAAGATTTCTTACTGATATAGCTGAGAATAAGCCTTTTGATTATGATTATATCAAGCCAAAAAACAAAAGAGCGGCTGCGCAGATGCCAGATAATATAAGGTTAGACGCTATGGTTTCTTTTATTTACAGAATGGCCATGAATAGCATATATAATAGCGATCCAGATGCTACATAAAGCAAGCCTATTAATGGGAAAACCATGTCACCATTGATTGTATTGGCCGCCGGCAGTCTGCGCCCGGCGCTAACGCCGCTGCTGGCCCGTTACCGTACCGTTGCCGGCCAACAGGTGACGGTGGAGTTCGGCCCCGCCGGCCTGCTGTCCCGGCGCATCGAGGCGGGCGAGCACTGCGATCTGTTCGCCTCGGCCAATACCGGCCATCCCGCCCGGCTGCGGGAAAAGGGGTTGGCGCTGGAGGTCCGGCCCTTTGCCCGCAACCGGTTGTGCCTGACGGTAAAACGCGGACCGCGCACCGACGGCGCCGACTGGCTGGCGCTGTTGAGCGATCCCGGGTTGGTTATCGGCACCTCCACGCCAGGCTGCGATCCTTCCGGCGACTACGCCTGGCAATTGTTCGATACCGCCGCCGCCCTGTTGCATACCGGCGCGGACCCTCTGAAACAGCGCGCCCGGCCGCTGGTGGGCGGCGCGGATACCGCGCCCATTCCCGCGGGCGAGCTGGCCGCCGGGTGGATTATCCGCCGTGGGCTGGCCGATATCTTTATCGGCTACGCGCATTACGCGCCAAGGCTTGAACAGGATCCGACGCTGCGGGTGGTCGTTATCCCGGACTGCCATAATGTCTTCGCCACCTATGCCCTGGCGCTGCGTTCGGCGCCGGCCCGCGCGCTCGCGGACTTTATTCTTTCGGCGCCGGGGCAGTTTTTTTTGCGCCAAGCCGGATTCCTGTCCCCCTGCGCCCCCTTGTCCTGAGCGCGACGCAGGCGAGACAATCGCCATAGCGCCCGCTTGGCGCAATCTTATGACGCCGCATCCGGCCCGCGCAGGTCAAACAGCGGAGCCAGGACCCGATGTTGCCGGCCCCGGTCATCAATATCTATCCCCTTGACCACGATATCGTAGGCGCGTTTCAGGTTTTCTTCGCTTAATACCGTACGCGAGGCGCCGTGCAGCCACTCCCGCTCCGGCAACAGCAGCACGGTATTATCGGCCAGCAGCGACGCATGGCAGGGATCGTGGGTGGTAAACAGCACGCTGACGCCATGGCGGCGGGCCAGCCGGCGGATCAGGCGCATCACCGCCTGCTGGTTAAACAAATCCAGCGCCGCCATGGGTTCATCCAGCACCAGCAAATCGCTGTGGGTCGCCAACGCCCTGGCGATCAGCACCAGTTGCTGCTGTCCGCCCGACAGCGACAGGTAGGCGCGCGGCGCCAGCGCCGCGATTCCCAGCATCTCCAGCGCCTCACGGGCCATGGCTTCGTCCCGGCGCGAGGGCATCTGCAACAGCCCGACGTGGCCCGCCCGTCCCATCAGCACGATATCAAACACCCGGTAGGAAAAGGCCGGCGTAAAACGCTGCGGGACAAAACCAATACCGCCGTGGCAGCGGATATCGCCGCTCAGCGCGGGCAGAATACCGACCAGGGTATGCAGCAACGTGCTCTTGCCGCGCCCGTTGGCGCCAAGGACGGCGCAGATCTCGCCGGGCGCGCAGGCGAAGTCCAGCGGCCGGAATAACGGCTCCCCATGACCGAATGCCAGGCCCCGGGCATTGAGCGTAGCGCCGATCATTGCGTTCTCCCGCGGCTGTCGCGGATCAGCAGCCAGGCAAACAGCGGCGCGCCGAGCAGCGCGGTAATAATGCCCAGAGGGATTTCGGCCTGGCTTAGCGTACGCGCCACATCGTCCACCAGCACCATAAAGGCGCCGCCGAGCCAGAACGCCGTGGGCAACAGGCGCCGGTGATCGGCGCCCACCAGCATGCGCGCAAGGTGCGGGATCACCAGCCCAATCCAGCCTATACTGCCGCTGACCGCCACCTGCGCCGCCGTCAGCAGCGCGCACAGCACCAAGACCAGGCGCCGCAGGTTAACCACCGCCATGCCCAGCGCGCGCGCATCGTCGTCGCCCAGGGAAAGAATATTGATGCGCCAGCGCAGGCGATACAGCAGCACACCCGCGCCCAGTACCGGCGCAAACAGCATCAGCAACTTATGCCAGCTGGCGGTGGCGAAGCTGCCCAACAGCCAAAATACGATACTCGGCAGCTTTTCCTCGGTATCGGCCAGATATTGCAGCAGGCTGACCAGCGCGGCAAAAAAGCCGCCCAGGATAATGCCCGCCAGGATCAGCATCAGCCGGTTTTCGCGCCCCAGGGTGGCGGCAATCATATACACCAGCAGCAGCGCCAGCAGGCCGAAGAAAAAGGTGGAGGCCATCAGCAGCAGCGGCGCGAGGCCAAGCAGGATAGCCAGGGTGCCGCCAAACGCGGCGCCCGCGCTGACGCCGATAATATGGGGATCCACCAGCGGATTATGGAATACCCCCTGCAATGCGGCGCCGCACAGCGCCAGCGCCCCGCCCGCCAGGCAGGCGGTAAGGATGCGCGGCATACGGATGGTCCAGATAACCTGGTAGTCCAATGTTCCCGGCTGCAGGGGATGGGCCAGTTGCTGCATGACGCGCAGGGGCGACAGGCTGAACTGCCCGATGCCCAAGGACAGGAAAACCATGGCGATCGTCAGCACCGCCAGCAGCCAGGGGGCCGCGGCGCTAAGCTCTGGCTTCGCCCTAGCCGGCATCGGGACGCGGCCGCCACGCCATGCGGTAAAAATGGCGATAATAGGCATCGGCCTGCTTATCGATATCCACATCGGCAAAACGCTGCGGATAGAGCTTTTTCGCCATCCAGAGCTCGCCGACGGCCAGCGCCTCCGGCATCGGATATCCCCAGGCCTTGGCATATTCCGGCATCAGATAGACCCGGTGATGTTTAACCGCGTCGACGGATTGCCAGGCCGGATCGCCGTTAATCTGTTGCACCACCTCAGGATAGCGGTCCTGGACAAAAATCACCTGCGGATCCCAGGCCAGCACCTGTTCCATCGACACCTGCTTAAAGCCGCTGATGCTGGCGGCGGCCACGTTCAGCGCGCCGGCGTGGCGCATCATCAGGCCGGTATACTTGCCCGCGCCGTAAGTGGTTAACTCCGGGTTGGCCATATAAACGCGGATACGCTTATCGGCGGGAATGTCCTTGAGCCGGTCGTCGGTACGCGCCCGCGCGCTAAAGGTATAGTTAATCAGCGCCTCGCCCTGATCCCGGCGGTTTACCACCTCGGCTATCAGCCGGATACCCTGGCGCAAGCCCTGGTTGTATGCCTCTTCCTCATCCGCCATGGCGGGATTGAGCTTGCCCTGTTCCCCCGGCTGATCCTGGCGTAACGACACCGCGATCACCGGGATCCCGGCGGATTCTATTTGCCTGATCATTTCCGGCGGCGCGTAATTGGCGACAAACACCACCTGGGGATGCAGCGCCAGCAGGCTTTCGATATTCACCTGATTAAGATCGCCGGGCATCGGCAGGGTCGCCAGGCGCGGAGCGAAGCGGGCAAAATCCGGTCCAAGCTGCTTTTTCCAGCTCGACAGCACGCCGACCACGTCGTCCGCCGCGTCCAGTTGCACCAGCAGGTTCAGGGTTTGATGTTGCAATACCACCACCCGGTCCACGCGGTCGGGTAGCGTAACGCTGCGCCCCAGCTGATCGGTGAGGGTCCGCGCCGCGGCCGCGCCGGCGCTGGCTGCCATCGCCAGGGAAAGGAGGACTAACGTGAGGAAAACGCGTAAACGTGCTGCTAAGTGAGACATAATAATCGCTATGGGAGGAGGAATTCGATGTGTAATGAAATATATAACGAGTGCCCCGATTGCACAAGAACCTAAGAGCGGCGCCACGCCGGAAACTCACGCTCCCGGCCGGCAATCGGAGGCGATATCAAGCGCGTCACGCGGCGCCCCTGATGGCGGGAAACAACGCTTTCCCGCCCTGCCGGACGGGAAAGCGACGCAATCATTCCCAGCGTTTTAACAGGATGCTGGCGTTCACGCCGCCAAAACCAAAACCATTGGACAGCGCATAGGTCATGGCCACCGGTTCCGGCTCGCCGCGCACCAGATGCAAACCCGCCGCCGCCGGATCGGGATTGTCCAGGTTAAGGGTGGCGGGCACGATTTGGTCGCGCAGCGCCAGCACGGTAAAGATGGCTTCCAGGCCGCCTGCGGCGCCCAGCAGATGCCCGGTGGCCGATTTGGTGGAGGTAATGGCCAGTTCGCTGTGGTCGCCGAACAGGTGTTTTACCGCGTTGATCTCGCCCAGATCCCCCACCGGCGTCGAGGTGGCATGGGCATTCAGATGCCGTACCTGCGCGGGGGTGATACCGCCCTGGCGCAGGGCGATCTTCATCGCCCGGTAGGCGCCGTCGCCGTCTTCCGCACCCGACGTCATATGGTAGGCATCGGCGCTGGTGCCGTAGCCGATGATTTCCGCCAGCGGCGTGGCGCCGCGCGCCAGCGCGTGCTCCAGTTCTTCAACCACCAGCAGTCCGGCGCCTTCCCCCATGACAAAACCATCGCGGTCGCGATCGAACGGACGCGAGGCGGTGGCGGGAGCGGCGTTGAAATGCGTGGAAATGGCCCTGGCGGCGGCAAACCCTCCCAGGCTGACGGTATCGATGGCGGCCTCGGCGCCGCCGCACAAGGCAATATCCGCCTCGTCGTTGCGGATCAGGCGCACCGCGTCGCCAATAGCCTGCACACCCGCCGCGCAGGCGGTAACCGGCGCGCCGATCGGCCCTTTGAACTGATGTTTAATGGAAACATGGCCGGCGGCCAGGTTGGCGAGAAACGACGGCACCGTAAAGGGCGACAGCCGGCCCGGACCGCGATTATCCGAGGTGCGCACCGCGTTGGCGATAGCCGGGAAACCGCCGATGCCGGTGGCGATAATGGTCGCGGTGCGTTCTTTCTGCTCATCCGTGCTTGCCGTCCAGCCCGCCTGGCGCAGCGCTTCATCGGCAGCCGCCATAGCGAACAGTATAAACCGGTCCATTTTCTTCTGGTCTTTCGGCGGCACAAAACGGTCCGGATACAGGCCGCCTTCCGGGTCTTGTTCCGGGTCGGGAACCTGGCCGCCGATTTTCACCGGCAGTTGTGCAACCATCGCCTCCGGCAAGGGGCGGATGCCGGACTGGCCCGCCAGCAGGCGCCGCCATACGGTTTCTGTACCGCAGCCTAAAGGCGATACCGCGCCCATACCGGTAATAACGATTCGACGGTTACTCATAAAAATTCCTTGTGCGGATATGCATCATGATGGTTTTGCTTTTCCTGTCTTGTTTCCAGCCGCCGCTTTATGCTTTCACCAGCACGCGGCCCGGCGGCAATTGTGACGTTTAGATGGGTGAGCGTCTCGCCGGTATCCCGGTCGACGAGCACCGGCGCGACTTTCCCGGCATGCCGGCGGTTAACAGGCACGATGGCGATATCCTCCTGCGCCAGGGCCTGGTTGCCCCATTGCAGCAGGGTCAGCAGTACCGGAAAAAACGCCTCGCCCCGTTCGGTCAGTAAATATTCAAACCGCGCCGGACGCGTGCTGTAGGCCTGTTTGTATAAAATGCCGTTGCGCACCAGGGTTTTCAGCCGGCGGGTAAGCATGGTCGGCGACAGACCCAGGCTGCGCTGAAATTCATCAAACTTGCTGAGTCCCTGGAAGGCGTCGCGTAAAATCAACATGCTCCACCATTCCCCCACCAGCTCAAGCGATTGCGCGATGGGGCAATCCATCGCGCCGATATTGGTTTTTTGCATGGCTGAACGCTCCTGGTGCCCCAAGCCGGCCCGTTTTGCGCAGGTGACTACCATAATTGTAGCCTTAGGGGAAGTCACTCTAGCGTACAAGTGTACGCTGAACAAGTCCGATCAGTGCGGGTCATTGGTTTGCGCCGCCGCGCCGCCGGCAGCTTTTTATGCGCATGTTTACGCCATTTTTGGCGATTAACCCTGTTTGTGTTGTTTTCCAGCGGTATTAACCTTTCCATTTATCGCAATAGCTATAATTCCGCACAGATAGCCACCATGATTAAATTAATTTGCCGCAGGGAATATATAAGTTTTTTTTATCGACCCGGCCTATTACTGGCTGCGCTTTTATTTATTTTATTTCAGTACATATATTGATAGCGGCTATAAGTATTGGCGCACTGTCCATCGGCATGGAGAAGGCAATGAAGTATCTGATCAACGATCGCATTGTATTTAATACGCTGGAATATCGTTTATCCTTATTAGCGGATGATGAAACGGCGGTCAATCTCTCCAATACAGCCGGGCGCGTATTAGAAGCGCTTATTATTTCCCATGGCAACGGAGATACCGTCAGCCGGGAAGATTTATTTGCCAACGTCTGGGAAAAACATGGCTTATCCCCCTCCAACGGTAATTTAAATCAACAGGTCAGCCTGATCAGGAAAGCGCTGATCGCGCTTGGGCTGGAGGCCTCGGCCATCGTCACCCTGCCTAAACGCGGACTTAAGCTAAACGATCGTTTGGCTATCGCCGTATATGATCAATCGCCGGATCCCGCATTGGACACACCCGTTGCCAATGATAACGGCGGCGGTATGGAGACCGCCGCCCCGAAGACAGATCATTTCACTAAAGAACTTATGATAAATTTATTTTTAGCACTGTCGATTATTATCACCGTGTCGACTACCTATGTCTATTTCAGGCAAGACGACAGGCAGCCTCTCTATTTCTTTAAGAATATTGATTCATGCAATATTTATACCTTGCGTCCGATAAACGACCGCGAGCGCCCGGATCTGGCCGCGCATATCCAGCGGGCCATGGCGGGAAATATTGCACGCTGCGACGCCCATGACAAGGTGCTGTTTTCCCGTACCGCCGCCACGATAAAGGACGGCATCAACCGCCGTACTTTCCTGGCGAAATGTGAACAGGAGGCTGGCGGTAAACTCACCGGTTGCCTGAATTTCTACTTTTATAACTGGGACGTCTGATGAAAAGAATCTGGCTTATCCTGGCGTTGCTCCTGTTATCGCTTACGCTGTTTTACCGCAGTCATTACCGCGGCGGTATTTCCGGCTACCAGTGTTCCGCCCTGATGGTTTATCGTTCAGCCATTCCCGCCGGATCGTTAACCTACACGGTGGAAGCCAAAATGTTTTTTACCAGTCCGAGCCAGGGTTTTTATGCCCTTAACGGCACCCTGGCCCATGACGATCGCCTCTATAACCTGCACCGGAGCCGCTTTTTTAGTTACCGGCAGCAAAACCAGCAGGGTTTATATGAAATAACCATTACCCGCGAAATTGTCTCCACGCTGGATAACGCCCCCGACGGTATCGCCAGCCCGGTGCTCCTGCCGGTAGGCGCATCCCTGTTGCCCAGCTTTAGGCGTATCGATAAAAACGCCATCCTGGTCAGCCTGCTGTATTCGCCATTTTTTATCTGTGCGAGTGATTAAGCATCATTATCAATTTACCCGGCCTGGATTGCCGCCTGCGGCGCCACAATCCGCCCGCGCCGCGGCGGCGGCGAATTAACGCCGCCCTATCTTTGACTAACCGGCCCGGAAGATAAATACTTCTAATGCAATCCGGCCGCGTGACGCGCCATTGCCGCGGCGGCCGGTTGTCCCGTCCCGTTACCGAGAGTCCAGGTATGCCATTGATATAACCTTATGAGAAAAAGCAGATATGCCGGTTCTCCCCGGCCAGATAATCAGACGGCGCCATCGCCTGGGCGCCCCCGCTTTACCCTGCTGTTTGAATTGGGCGCATCCGCCGCGCTGCTGATCGTCGCCCTGATAGCCATTAACGTCTGGCATCTCTGGCAAACCTACCAGTCGGCGCTGGCCAAATCCCAGACCGCCACCATGAACCTGACCCAGGCGCTGTCGCAGCATGCCAGCGATACCTTCGCCCAGGCCGAAGCCACGCTTGATGAACTGGCGCAACAGATCGCCGCCCTGGGCAGCGGCGCGGCGCAGTTGCCCAGGCTGCATCAGCTTTTCCAGCAAAAAACCGCCGGGTTAAAGCAAATCAGCGCGCTGTCGCTGTTTGACGCCACGGGCCAGATGATCGTCACGGCGGCTGAGCGGTTGCCCGCCGTCAACGGCTACGCCGACCGGGATTATTTTATCTATCACCGCGACCATCCCGAACTGACCCCGCGCATCGGCAAGGTTATCCGCAGCCGCATGACCAATGCGCTGATCGTGCCCATCTCACGCCGGCTCAACCATCCCGACGGCAGTTTTGCCGGCGTACTGCTGGAAAGCATTATGATCGATCATTTTCGCAGCTTTTATACCCGGTTTATGATAAGCGATGATTCAACGTTAATGATGCTGCTCGACAACGGTACCGTGCTTTACCGTCACCCGTATAATGAAAAAATCATCGGCACCACCATCGCCGGTTCGCCGCTATACCGGGATAATATCCGGCAGCACCGCTCGGGTATCGTCAACAGCGCCCTGGGAGCCGATCCGGCGCAAAAACTCTATAGCTATACGCATCTCAAGCAGTTCCCGGTGATCGTCACTACCGGTCTGTCGCTGGATCAGACCATGGCGGACTGGCGCCAGGACGCGTTCAACCATGTCGTGATGACGCTTATTTTTATCGCGATGATTACCGTGGTCAGCCTGGTGCTGATGCGTCAGGCGCGCGCGCGGATGCGCGCTGAGCAACAGCTCATCCACGCCCAGCAGGAGCTGCGCAAGTTAAACCGGTCGCTGGAGCGGCTGGCGCGTTCGGACGGACTGACCGGGCTTTACAACCGGCGGCATTTTGATCTGTCGCTGGACAATGAATTCCAGCGCGCGCTGCGCACGCAGCAGGTATTGGGCATCATTCTGCTGGACGTGGATTATTTTAAACAATTTAACGATCTGTACGGCCATGTGGCCGGTGATAATTGCCTCAAGCGTATCGGGCACACCCTGAAAAACCTGCCGCTGCGTCACCGCGACGTGGTGGCGCGCTACGGCGGGGAAGAATTTATCGTCCTGCTGCCCGCCACCGACCGGGACGGCGCCCTGGCGGTGGCGCGGCGCATCCAGCAAGGGATCGTGGCGTTGAATATTCCCCATCAGGGCAGCCCGGCCGGTATCCTGACGTCCAGCCTGGGCGTTTTTGTCGGCCTGCCGGAGGCTGGGCAGGACACGCCCAGCCGGCTGGTGGTCAAGGCGGATTCGGCCCTGTACCAGGCAAAACGCCAGGGACGCAACCAGATTTGCCAGGCCTGATGATCCAGGCGTCAAATGCCGCTGAACCAGTTATACCCCTGATCTTCCCAATAACCGCCGGGGTTGGTGTTGCCCACCGACAGGGAAACGATATGCTTGGCGTTTTTAAAGCCCAGCTTGGTCGGTACCCTGAGCCTGAGCGGGAATCCATAGGCGTCCGGGAGTGCCTTGCCGGCAAAATCCAGCGCCAGGGTGGTTTGCGGATGCAGGGCGGTGGCCATGTCGATACTGGAATAATAGCGATCGGCGCAGCGGAAGCCGACGAAGCCGGCGCGCAGGTCCGCCCCGACCCGTTCAAGAAAGGTACGCAGCGGCACCCCGCTCCACTGGCCGATGGCGCTCCATCCCTCAATGCAGATAAGCCGGGTAATCTGGCTTTGCCGCGGCAGCGCCCGCAGTGTATCCAGCGTCCAGGGCCGCTTATCGGCCACCCGCCCCGACACCTCCAGCCGATAAGTGGAGAGATCGATTTCCGGCACATTATATTCGGGATAAAAAGCATTGAAGGGAAACGGGTTGGCAACCTGATCCGCGCGATAGGTTTGCGCCAGGCGCTGCCCGCTGAACAGCCAGCCCTGGACCCGGTCGTTCCAGCGCGACATGGCCCAAAGCACCTTATCCACCTCGTCGCCGTCCTGCAGGTTACAGCCGGTAAGCAGGGTCAGCGCGCCCAGGGTCAGGCCGGAGCGCAGCAACAGACGCCGCTGCAAACGATAAAGCGCCTTCTGCTGCGCCGGTTCGAGCTTTAATCCGCTGTTTGATCTGTTATTCATCCTGCGCATCCCGGGGCGAACGGCGTATAACGCCGGTGATCATGGGCCAAAAGGTGGACGGCACGGCGATCACCATCGCGACATGAACCACGGCGAATAACACTATGCCGCTCATGGCGAAAAAATGCACATACCGCGCCCGGTCGAAGCCGCCAAACAGCGCCGCCAGCCGGTAAAGCTGTACCGGCTTCCACATGGACAGCCCGGAAAGGACCAGCAGCAGCCCGCATGCCAGGGCAAACCAGTAAAAGGCCTTCTGAATGGCGTTATAACGCCCAAGCCGGTGCGCCAGGCGCAAGGTCAGCGCCAGCTTAACGTCGCGCGCCAGCGTGCGCGGCGTCAGCGGCAGGAAGTCGCGGCGAAAATGCCCACTGCCGATCCCCCACAGAATATACAGCAGGCCGTTTGCCGCCAGCGCCCACATCACCGCCAGATGCCAGGCGATGGCGCCGCCCAGCCACCCGCCCAGGGTGAGGACGCTGGGAAAGGTAAAGGCGGGAAAAATCGGCGAGGCATTGTAAATGCCCCAGCCGCTCATCAGCATGGCGCACAGTATCGGCACATTCAGCCAGTGCATGATGCGCACCGGGACGCGGTGCCGGCGTATTTCGGTTAACGACGGGGAAGTATATGGGTTCACTGGCGCTCCAGGATCGGCCGGTTAACAGGCCGGGCGGCCACGCCGCCCGGCCTGAAACACGCATCGGATATTACATGGGAGGCACGGTGCCGTTAACACCGGCCACAATACGCGCCGCCACGACATGATCCGCGCTGCCCGGCGCCGGGAACAGGATAATATGCGCGCCGGGTTTCAACAGCGAGCGATCACCGGGTGACAGTGTCACAACAGGCACATCATCCGGCACCACAACCTTTTTTTCGCCGTTCTGGTACTTCACCGTCATGGTGCGTCCGTTGGCATTTACCAGCGTGCCCACGGTGCCGTTGGTCATGGTGCCGACCTGGCCGTCGGATCCCTGCCAGGGCCGGAACCCTTCGCCGGAACCGCGCAGCGACGGGTCGAACACATGGACTTCAAGGGCTTTTAAGGTGCCGTCCGGCTGCGGCGCCGCGGCGGTGCCGATAAAGCTATTCGGTTTAATATCGCTGATTTTACCCTGCGCCACCGCGGAAATGGTGGTTTTGTCATTCAGGGTGGCGGTGACCGCCGCGCCCTTGCGATCGGTAAACTTCAGCTGGTCGCCGCTGAACTGCGTCACCGTGCCCCGCACCGCCATCGGTCTGGCGGGGGCGTCCGCCGCCATGACGGCGGGGGCGCACAGCGTAAGCATGCCCAGCAGCATGCCGGATAAAAGGGTATAACGAGCCATGAACGTCTCCTGTTCCAGTTTTGCGGCCTGTGGCGCGCCGGATATAACATTTTTTATACGACTTTATAACATTACGCGCGTTTTTGACATTTGGCTTGGGCAAAAAACGCTTTCGCGGCGGGAAGATGTTGAAAGATATTTCAGCATGAACGGCATCAAGGCCTGGCGCAGACAGAATAAAGCGGCGGCAGGGCATGGCGGCAAGACGATTAAAAGCGCGTGACCAGGGCGCGATGCATGGCTCACATCCTGTGGGCCATCCCGCGGGCCAACGCCTGCGGCGTTGTGCTAAAGCGCTCCCGAGTGTCGTGGTATGGCTCACCTCCCTGTGGGCCAACGCCGTATCATTCAGGGTTTGAGGATGACTTTGGTCCAGCCCTCGTCGCGATCGTCAAAATGCTGGTATGCCTCCGGCGCCTGCGCCAATTGCAGGCGATGGGAAATAATTTGTGACGGTTTCGCCTTGCCCTGGTGAATCAGGCGCGCCAGCTGACGGTTATAGGCCTTGACGTTGGCCTGGCCGGTGCGGATTTGCTGGCCTTTAAACCAAAAGCTGCCGAAATCGAACGGCATTTTACCCTCTTTGGCCAGCTCCTGGCGCGCACCCGGATCCTGCGGAACAAATACCCCCACCACGCCGATGCCGCCGGTGGCTTTGGTGGAGGCCACCAGGCTGTTCATGGTAACGGAGATATCCTCATGGCCGTGTTTATCGCAACACTGGTAGCCGACGCACTCGCAGCCGCAGTCGGTGCCGCGCCCGTCGGTCAGGTTTAAAATTTTCTCCACCGCCGCGTCGCCGACGCCGTTAATGGCCGTGGCGCCGAGTTTCTCGGCCAAGGCCAGACGGCTTGGGTGGGTATCCACCACAAACACCTGCGACGCGCCCTTGATGATGGCCGAATGGGCGGCCATCAGCCCCACCGGGCCGGCGCCGTAGATGGCGACGCTATCGCCCGGACGCAATCCCGCCAGTTCCGTGGCATGCCAGCCGGTGGGGAAAATATCGGACAGCATCACGTAATCGTCCTCTTTCTCCTGCGCGTCGCGCGGCAGCACCAGACAGTTAAAATCGCCGAAGGGCACGCGCAGCAACTCCGCCTGACCGCCCTCATAAGGCCCCATTTCGGCAAAGCCGTAGGCGGCCCCCGCCGAACCGGGGTTGGCGGTCAGGCAGAACCCGGTCAGCCCGCGTTCGCAGTTTTCACAAAACCCGCAGCCGATGTTAAACGGCAGGCAAACATAATCCCCGACCTTGATGCGCTCCACCCCCGCCCCGACTTCAATAACCCGGCCCAGGTTTTCATGTCCGAAAATACGGCCCGTTTCAAAGCTGGTGCGGCCTTCATACATATGCAAATCCGAACCGCAGATATTGGTGGTGGTGATGCGCACCAGTACGTCGGTTGGCTTGATGATTTTCGCGTCCGGCATATCCTTCACCGCCACATCGCGTGGACCGTTATAAACGACTGCTTTCATGATTTCCTCCGGAACATGTCACTGTGATTGGGGGCAAAATGGTTTCTATCCGCATGCTTAACGGATAGACCAAAAGCCGCCGGGGCGCTATTAATGATGAATTTTTTTACACAAAATACCGTGGCGGATCGCTATGACAAGCGAGGCGGGACGTGCGTTAGAGTGAGATGACCTGTGGCATAAAGCGCTGAATAAAGGCTAATTAATCAGTATTGATGAACAGTGATCGGCGCAATACGACCCTGCGGGTACAACATCATGCCCCGCTCGGCGGCGGGGCATGATGCCTGGCGGTTAACGGTTAACGTCGACGACAATCCGGCCACGGACTTTGCCGTCCAGCAGCGCGCCCGCGGTGGCGATGACCTCGCCCAGGCCGATTTCCCGGCTGATGCTGTTTAACAGGCCGTCGTCCACCAGGGCGGCGATTCGCTGCCAGGCGATCAGGCGATCGGCCACCGGGCGCATCACGCTATCCACCCCGGCCAGGGTCACGCCGCGCAGGATAAACGGCGCCACGCTTGCCGGCAAATCCATGCCCTGGGCCAGGCCGCAGGCGGCCACGGTACCCTGGTAGCGTAAACCGGCGCAGACATTGGCCAGCGTATGGCTGCCGACGCTGTCGATGGCGGCGGCCCATTGTTCCTTGCCCAGCGGACGCCCCGGCGCGGAAAGCTGCGCCCGGTCGATAACCTCGGCTGCGCCCAGTTGCCGCAGATGTTCCGCCTCCTCCTGACGCCCGGTGGACGCCGTTACCTCATAGCCCAGGCGGGAGAGGAACGCGATGGCAAAGCTGCCGACGCCGCCGTTGGCGCCGGTAACCAGTACCTTGCCCCCCGCCGGCGTCACGCCGTTTTTCTCCAGCGCCAGCAACGCCAGCATGGCGGTATAACCGGCGGTGCCTATCGCCATGGCCTGCCGGGCGGTCAGCCCCGCGGGCAGCGGGATCAGCCAGTCGCCGTTCAGCCGCGCTTTTTGCGCCAGCCCGCCCCAGTGTTTTTCCCCCACGCCCCAGCCGTTAAGCAGCACCGCGTCGCCCGCTTTAAAAGCGCTATGATCGCTATGCGTGACGATACCGGCCAGATCAATGCCCGGCACCAGGGGGAACGTGCGTACCACCGGGCCTTTACCGGTAATGGCCAGCCCGTCTTTATAGTTGAGCGTGGAATACGCAACATCTATCTGCACATCGCCCGCGGGCAGCTGCGCCTCGTCCAGGCGGGTATGGCGGGCGCGATAGCCTTGTTCGTCTTTCTCAACCAAGATTGCGTTAAACATGCTGATTCCTCAAATGGTCTTTAAATATCGTGAGCCCGGCAAGGGTTCAGCGCGGCAGACCGGCGAAAAACCCGTCGGCGAACCGCTGTAAAGGTTGGGGGCCGCCGGCCAGCCGGGCGCGCATTACCGCCCCTTCCCAGCCGATCCAGAAAAATTCCGCCAGGCCTTCGCAGTCCGCGTCCGGCGGTAATTGCCCGGCGGCGCGCGCCAGCCGCAGGCAGCAGGCGACCCGCTGTTGCCATTGCTGCAAAATGTCGCTGAGCTGGCGGCGGTAGCTTGCCGGCAGCACGTTGATTTCCTGCCCGAGATTGCCCACCAGGCAACCGCGTCTGAAATCGTATTTCGCCATGCCCAGGCTGAGGTCGGACACCAGCGCCCGCAGGCGCTCCAGCGGCGGCAGGGTTTCGTCCAGCAGCCAATGGTCCAGCTTGCGCAGAAAATAGCGGCCGTAGTAGTCGATAATCGCCTGCCCGAACGCTTCCTTGCTCTCGAAGTAGTAGTAAAACGAGCCTTTCGGCACGCCCACCTGCTTCAGGATGCCGTCGATACCCGAGGCGCTGAACCCCTGCTCGGTCAGGATAGCGGTACCGCAGCGAATCAGATTTTCACGGGTATCCGGCTGGTCCCGGGCGATTTTCGGCGGACGCCCGCGCCGCGCGGCAACAGTTTTTTCATTCATGGTAATAATATAGACCGATCGTCTATAAAAATCGAGTGTAACCTGTTCCACCGCGCGGTTTATTGCGCCGGATCATGATCCGGCAAACGCCAGGCCAACCGGCCTGGCGAACGTCGCGGGCAGCGTTACCCGGAGGAATCAGTCATGCGCGGCGGCCGCGGCAGGCGCCGGCTCCGCCTGCAATTGCGTCGCCGGCCGGTTCCGGCCGCGCATAAACCACGCCGGGATAATCGCCAGGAAGAAAAACACCGCCACGATATAAAACCCGTCCTGATAGGCGAACAGCTGCGCCTTCGGCACCAGCATGGTTTCCAGGTAGGCCATTGAGCCGGGATTCACGCCTTGCGGTAAGCGGCTGCCGAACGGATTGCCCCAGTGGGAATAGAGCAGCGCCAGGCGGGAGATGGATTCCGCCGCCGTGGCGTTGGCGGCCGTCAGCGCCTGCGCCAGGGCGTCGCCGTGAAAAATGGTACGCCGGTCGATAATCACCGACAGCAGGTTAACGCCAAAGGCGCCGCCCAGCTGGCGGACAAAATTAAGGCTGCCGGATCCCTGGGCCAGCTTATCCGCCGGCAGCGCCCGCAGCGCCCCGGCGTTCAGCGCCGGCAGCATAACGCCCAACCCGATACGGCCCAGCACGACCCACAGGGCCATGGTCCAGAAAGGGGTATCGACATCGACGCCGCCGGACAGCCAGCAGGACAGGCCGAAAATCGCCAGCCCGGCCATCACCGGCAGATGCGGCGGCAGGCGATCGCTCAGTTGTCCGGCAATGGGAAATATCAGCCCCAGCACCAGCCCGGAGGGCATCAGCAATAATCCGGAGCGGGTGGGCGTATATCCCTGCACGGTTTGGACAAACAGCGGGATGATATAGGTGGAACCGTAAATGCCGGCCCCCAGCGCGAAGGCCACCACGCACCCAGCGGAAAAACGCAGGTTATTGAATACCCGCAGGCTAAGCAACGGCTGCGGCGCCACCAGTTCCCACAGGATAAACGCGGCGGCGGTTATCAGGGCGGCGGCAAACATGCCGATAATAAAAAAAGAATCCCATCCCTCGCGCTGGCCGTTGGACAAACCGGTGAGCAGCGTGATCAGCGCGCAGACCAACAGCAAAAACCCGAGGCCGTCGAACCTGCGGCGCGGCGCGGCGGCCTGCTTATCCAGCCCCGGCAGGATAACCATCGCCGCCGCCATGCCGGCAACGCAGAATGGCACCACCACCAGAAAGACAAAACGCCAGTCGTACTGATCGACCATCAGGCCGCCGACCGTCGGCCCCAGCGCCGGGGCCAGCACCACGCCCACCCCATAGATGCCCATGGCCTTGCCGCGCTGCGCGGGAGGAAATACCTGCGAGAGCACCACCATCGCCATCGGCTGGATAATGCCCGACGCGCAACCCTGCAGCACCCGGGCCAAAATCACTTCGGCGCCGCTGGCGCTGGCAAAGCCCAGCAGGCTGCCGGCGATAAACACCGCCAGCGCGCCGACAAACGCCCGCCGGTAGCCGAACCGCTCCAATACCCAGGCGGTCATCAGCATGGTGGCGGTCATCGAGGCTAAAAAAGCGGTGGAGAGCCATTGCACCTGATCCTGCCCCAGTCCAAACGCCCCCATGATATCGCGCATGGCCACGTTAACGATGGTGGCGGTGGCGGTGGTGGCGATGGTGCCCAGCATCACCGTGCCGGTGGCCAGCCAGCGATACGCGGGACCAAAACGCTGCGCCTGGGTCTCAATGGGCGACATTGATGGCCACCTCAACCATCAGGCCGGGTTTCAGCCGCGCGTCGGCCTGGTCAAAGGCAATACGCACCGGCACCCGCTGGGTGATTTTGGTAAAGTTGCCGGACGGATTGGGACTGGGCAGCAGGGCGAATTGATTGGTGGCGGTATTGCCGACCCGGATCACGTGCCCATGGGAAACCAGATCGGGATAGGCGTCGATGCCGATATCCACCGGCTGGCCCACCGCCACCTTATTCAGCGCCGTTTCCTTAATGTTCGCCTCCACCCAGACGTTGTGCGGATCGTGGACCATCATCACCCACTGTCCTGCCTGCACATAATCCCCCACATCGCCCAGCGTACGATCCACCACCCCGTCCACCGGCGAGCGCAGGGTACGATCGGCGATTTCCTGGGTAATCTGCTGCGCCTGCGCCGTCAGCGCCACCAACTGCTGGCGCTGCATATCGATCTGCCGGTCCAGCACCTGCAACTGCCCGCGCTGCGCCCGGGCATTGGCCAGCGCCGCCCGCTGCGACAGCAGCTGCGCCTCGGCCTCCCGCTGCTGATCCTGACGCTGCAGCAGGGCGGTATGGCTTTCATCCCAGGTCTTGCGCGGCGTCAGTCCGCTTTTCACCAAACTATCGTCACGCTGGAAATTGGCTTGCGCCAGCGCCAGCTGATGCCCGGCGTCGGACAGCGTCGACTCCGCCACGGTCAGCTGCGCCTGCGCCTGCTCAAGGGTGGCCTGGGTGGTTAAATCGGCGGTCTGGCGCTGCGCCTCGGTATAGCGGATTTGCGCATTGGCGGATGCCAGGTCGCCTTGCACCGCCGCCAGCCGCAGCCGGGCGTCGCGGTCGTCGATCTGCGCCAGGACCTGGCCTTTTTTAACATGATCGCCATCCATCACCGGACGCGCCACCAGCCAGCCGTCCACCCGGCTGGCCAGGGTCACCACCTCGCCGCTAATATGGGCATCATTCTCGGCCACATGGGCAAAACGCCAGTCAAGCCAGGTGATAAACCAGATAGCCAGCGCTATCACCACCACCAGCCCGGCGATAACCCAGGTTTTCTGCCGATTGTTAAGACGTTTAAACGGGGTGAGGGACAGAAATCGCCGCTCGTGTACACCACTATTCATACGGGTTCCCTGTCGACGACGGCCAAACTGACCAGCACCTGTTCCAGCAAACGGTTCATTTGTTCGATATCGTTATCGTCCACGCCGGCCAGCGCCCGATCGCGCACCTGCTGGGCCATCCCCTCCACCTGCTGGACCCGCTGCATGCCGGATTCGGTCAGATGGATCTCTTTGGCGCGGCGATCGCTGCCTTCGCGCCGCTCGATAAACCCCTGGTTTTGCAGGTTATCCAACAGGCGCACCACCGAGGACGCATCCAGATAAATGGCTTCGGCCAGGTCTTTTTGCAGCATCGGCTTGTCCGCGCGCGCCAGGTATAACAGCGGCACCCAGGTGGCTTCCGTCAGGCCATAGGGCTGGAGCTTGCGATCGATAACCCGCCGCCATTGCCGCGCGGTCTGGGCAATCAGGTTGGCGAAATGGCGCTTGGGCGACGGAGCGGGCAGCGTTGAATCGGTTAAAGACGAGGTAGGAGTTGATGACATAGGGAATAGATTCCAACACATTAGTTGATATATAAATAATAACTCCCTGTACCTATATATTGTCAAGACTTTACCGGCGCGACACGCCATTCCCCCTGCCCCATTGACCTTACTGGCGATTACGAGGCATTATCATTTGGTCAACATATTCATAATCATCGTAAAAGTGATCCCGCATTGCGATTTTGTCAGAGGATGCATTGATGCTCCGCCGTTTTTTTAGCTACTACCTTCCTTATAAGCGCTTGTTTGCGCTCGATTTCGGCTGCGCCATTCTCGCCGGCCTGCTTGAGCTGGGTTTTCCCATGGCGGTAAAACTCTTTATCGACAAATTACTGCCCGCCCAGGACTGGGTGCTGGTATGCGTCTCCGCCGCCGGCCTGCTGCTGATTTATTTGCTCAATACCGGGCTGATGGCGGTGGTTAACTATTGGGGTCACGCCCTGGGCGTGGGCATAGAAACCGATATGCGCCGCGAGGCGTTTAATCATCTGCAGAAGCTCTCGTTCCGTTATTACGACAATACCAAGACCGGCCACATCATCACCCACGTCACCAAGGATCTGGAGGAGGTCGGCGAAATCGCCCATCACGGCCCGGAAGATCTGTTTATCGCCCTGATGACGTTTATCGGCGCGTTTATCCTGATGGCCACCGTCCATGTGCCGCTGGCGATGCTGACCGTTATCATCGTCCCCGCCATGACCTGGCTGGTCAGCAGCCAGGGCGCGCAGATGACGGACACCTGGCGCAAGCTGTTCCGCCAGGTGGGTAATTTCAACGCCCGCATCGAGGAGAGCATCGGCGGCATCCGCGTGGTCAAGGCCTTTGCCAACGAACGCCAGGAAGAAGCCCTGTTTGCCCGTGATAACGACAGCTACCGCGCCACCAAGCTGCGCGCCTACCGCATCATGACCGCCAGCCTGACCCTAAGTTATCTCAGCACCCGCCTGGTCCAGCTGATCGTGATGGTTGCCGGCACCTGGTATGTGATCAAGGGCGAGCTAAGCTACGGCGGTTTTGTCGGTTTCCTGCTGCTGGTGGAAGTCTTTTTCCGCCCGGTTGCCAAGATTTCGGCGGTGCTGGAGAGCTATCCCAAGGGCATTGCCGGCTTTAAGCGTTTTACCGGGCTGATGGATACCGTGGCCGATATCACCGACCGCCCCGCCGCCCTGGCGGTGGACAGCCTGCGCGGCGATATCGTCTATCGCGACGTCAGCTTCGGCTACCGGGCCGATAAACCGATCTTCAGCCATCTGAACCTGACCATCCGCGCCGGCGAAACCGTGGCCTTTGTCGGCCCGTCCGGCGCGGGTAAAACCACGCTGTGCTCTTTGCTGCCGCGCTTTTATGACGTGGATGCCGGAAGCATCAGCGTGGACGGCATCGATATCCGCGATATGACCCAGGCTTCGCTGCGCGGCAATATCGGCATTGTGCAACAGGACGTATTCCTGTTCGGCGGATCGATCCGCGAAAATATCGCCTATGGCAAACTGGACGCCACTGATGAGGAAATCTGGCAGGCGGCGCGGCGGGCGCGCCTTGACGAGCTGATCGCCGCCCTGCCGGAAGGACTGGATACCCTGGTGGGCGAGCGCGGGGTAAAGTTGTCCGGCGGCCAGAAGCAGCGTCTGTCCATTGCGCGTATTTTCCTGAAGAACCCGCCAATCCTGATCCTCGACGAAGCCACCTCGGCGCTGGATACCGCCACCGAGCAGGCCATCCAGCACTCGCTGTCCGACCTGTCACGGGGACGTACCACGCTGGTGATAGCCCATCGCCTGGCCACTATCCAGCATGCCGATCGCATCGTGGTGGTGGATACGCAGGGCATTATTGAACAGGGCAGCCACAAGGAACTGCTGTTGCGGCACGGCACTTATGCCCGCCTGCATCAGGCCCAATTCGGCGCGGCCTGATTGCCGCGCGAATTAACCGAATAGCGTTGAGGTTATGTTAATGAAATAACCTCAACGGCTATTCTTTTTGACCAAAAACAATAATCATCCATTAATTACAAGGCAATGCAATTATAACTCAGGGTATTATATCTTGTGACTCATCTCGCCTATTAATCAATTTTCTCGTAATAACACCCCTATCTTAGATTTGACGCAACGAATTGTGTGGTCAACAGGCCGATATTAGCGGTTAACAAAAAACGTTAACTTTCTTTGAGGAATGTATGGACTTCTTTATTCAACTGGCCGTTATTCTGGCCTGTCTGTTATACGGCGCCAGAAAGGGCGGTATCGCCCTCGGCCTCCTGGGCGGTATCGGGCTGGTTATCCTGGTCTTCGTCTTCCATCTCGAACCCGGTAAACCCCCGGTCGACGTCATGCTGGTGATTATCGCCGTGGTCGCCGCCTCCGCCACCCTGCAAGCCTCCGGCGGCCTGGACGTCATGCTGCAAATCGCCGAGCGACTCCTGCGGCGCAACCCCAAATACGTCTCCATCGTCGCCCCCTTCGTCACCTGCTGCCTGACCATCCTCTGCGGCACCGGCCATGTGGTCTACACCATTTTACCCATCATCTACGACGTGGCGATTAAAAATAATATCCGCCCAGAACGTCCCATGGCCGCCAGCTCCGTCGGCGCCCAGATGGGCATTATCGCCAGCCCCGTGTCGGTCGCGGTGGTCTCCCTGGTGGCCATGCTCGGCAATGTGTCTTTTAACGGCCGCCACCTCGACTTCCTCGACCTGCTGGCCATCACCGTTCCCTCCACCCTGTGCGGCATCCTGGCCATCGGCATTTTCAGTTGGTTCCGCGGCAAGGACCTGGATAAGGACGAGGTGTTCCAGAAATTTATCGCCGACCCCGAAAACCGCCACTATGTCTACGGCGATACCGCCACCCTGCTCAACCAGAAGCTGCCGCGCAGCAACTGGGTGGCGATGTGGATTTTCCTCGCCACCATCGCCGTCGTCGCGCTGCTGGGCGCGATGCCGCAATTGCTGCCGGTGTTCGGCGGCAAACGGCTGTCGATGGTATTGGTTATCCAGATGTGCATGCTGTTTTCCGGCGCCCTGATTATCATCGCCACCAAAACCAACCCGGCGGCCATCTCGAAAAACGAAGTCTTCCGCTCCGGCATGATCGCCATCGTGGCGGTCTACGGCATCGCCTGGATGGCGGAAACCATCTTCGGCGCGCACCTGGCCGAAATCGAAGCCAGCCTCGGCGCCATTATCAAGGTCCATCCCTGGGCCTACGCGCTGGCGCTGCTGGTGGTCTCGAAGTTCGTCAACTCCCAGGCCGCGGCGCTGGCGGCGATTGTGCCCCTGGCCCTGGCCATCGGCGTCGACCCGGCCTATATCGTCGCCTCGGCGCCCGCCTGCTACGGCTATTATATCCTGCCGACCTATCCCAGCGACCTGGCGGCTATCCAGTTTGACCGTTCCGGCACCACCCATATCGGCAAGTATGTCATCAACCACAGCTTTATCCTGGTGGGCCTGATTGGCGTGGGCGTCTCAAGCCTTGTCGGCTGGATCCTGGCCGCCGCCTACGGCTTTTTATAATAATCCGCTAGAAAATCCCGCCGCATTGCGGCGGGATGCGGGCGGATGCGCAATCTCTGAGCAAACAGACCCTTTACGTCCCTTCCCCCTTTGACATCGCCCACCACCATCGCTATTATGCGAACCCAGCGATTCCTCTGTAGTTCAGTCGGTAGAACGGCGGACTGTTAATCCGTATGTCACTGGTTCGAGTCCAGTCAGAGGAGCCAAATTCTGTTCTGTGGATGTCTACCGATGTCCATAGGTCATTGATAGAAGGATGAAAACCATCCTTCTATGCTCCAGCGACGTCCACTGAAATCCACCTGTATCCGATACTTTTAAGTCCATGTTTAAGTCCATCGGAAATGCGGGTGAGTTTGGTTCCGGATTGTTGCTTTATGATTGTTCGATTGGAAACCAGAATCCAGCTCTGACCAACAATCAGGAGCTACGATCATGGCACTTTCCGATACCGCAGTCCGCCGGGCCAAAATTACCGGCAAAGCCTATACCCTCTCCGATGATGCCGGCCTTTCGCTTGCTGTTTCACCCAAAGGTGGAAAAACCTGGCACTTCCGCTATTACTGGGGCGGAAAACAAAAGCGCATTTCTCTCGGTTGCTATCCAAGCGTCACACTCCGTGAAGCAAGACAGTTAAGAGATCATGCTTCTGCTCTGTTGGCAAAAGGCATTAATCCACGGACTGCCCGTGAGCAGCAGCGCTATGCCACCTTTCTCGCCTCTGAGAACAGCTTTGAAACCGTATTCAAGGAATGGACTGAATACCGGGCACTCACGTCGAAAGAAGGCAGAAAGTCGCCTCTTTCCCAGTGCCAGCGCGTTTTCAAGAATGATGTCCTGCCGAGAATTGGCAAAACATCTATTTATGATGTCCGCCGGACCGACCTGTTACAAATCATGAGCAGAATTGAACACCGCGGCGCATTCACCGTTGCCGAAAAAGTCCGCGGCTGGTTGAATCAGATATTCCGCTTTGCTTTAGTAAAAGTGGAAGGATTGGAGAATAACCCTGCTACCGACCTGAAGGTGGTCGCACTGCCTAAACCCCCTTCTGTCCATAATCCCTTTTTATGGATGCATGAAATCCCGGCTTTTTTACAAAACCTACGTCGTTATCCTGGCCAACCGAACACCCAGATGGGGCTTCGCCTGTTGCTGCTGACCGGTGTTCGCACCGGCGAGCTACGCCTGGCGACACCAGAGCAGTTTGATCTGGAGCGCGGGTTATGGTTTATTCCACCGGATAACGTAAAACAGCTAAAAAAGCTTTTGCGCAAGAATGGAAGACACTCGCAAGATATCCCGCCCTACACTGTCCCTTTATCTGTACAGGCTATTGAAATCATCTACCACTTGCTCGGAAATAGTAGACCTGCACAGCGATTCCTATTTCCCCACAATTCTGACCTGAAAAAGCGCATGAGTGAAAACACACTCAACCAAGCCCTCAAACGAATGGGATATAAAGATCGTCTGACTGGCCACGGTGTCCGCGGCACAATTTCAACGGCACTGCATGAAATTGGTTATCCAAAGGCATGGATAGAAGCACAGTTATCTCATACCGACCCGAACAAAGTGAGCGCAGCCTACAACCATGCGGCCTACGTTGAACAGCGGCGGATCATGATGCAGGACTGGGCGGACCGTCTTGATATGTTAGAACAAGGGCATATGGAAGCCGCCAATAGCCGGTTGGTTATTCAAATCGCGGGGATCCAAACAATGTCCGGCATGGATTCGGACATAACTTGTGAACCCTCTCAGGTGATAAGTGTCAATAGGGAATTTAACTGGGTTGACCCACGCATGCACCATCTTTCGGCGCTTGGGCAAGTCATGAATTCGGTTATAGTCCCGCCCCACCGGGATTCGAAAAGTAAGCGATTCAGATAATCGCTTACCCCTAACCGAACATTACGCGCCTTTAATCAGAAAAGTGATGTACGTGACAGAATTTAGGACGGTCCTCCCTTAGAGCCCCTATATGTAACAAAGCGCTTTGAAAAGAGACGTTAAACATTTCGCCATGAGTGAGTCCGGGATACGGCCAGTATGCCGCTGGCAGCCCATTCGCACGAAGGCTGGCCAGCGTTCTGCGGACTTTGCCCAGGGCATCCCCGACCTCACCTTGTACAATTTTTCCAGGAGCGTCAGCACCTTCCATAAGATATAGCTGCTTGTCATGGAAATTTCGTTTATTTATAGACTCCAGCCTTCTCAGCAGTGCGAAATCATCTCTTTCCAGAGACGGACTGGCGGCGTAATAAAATTTAAAAAAGGATGATGATAAATAAGATTCCATAACAAATAATCCTCCATAGGAATGCCCCCAAATCCCTCGTTTATCGGGGTTTATTTTAATATTTTTTTCTACTGCAAGAGAAATTCTGTCTTCAAGCAGTTGACGAAACATCGCGCTGCCGCCGCCTTTCCGGCCATAACGTTCAGAATCACCGTGTTCCTTACTATTCTGTTTGCCCGGTGGCGTATAATCATACGCCCGCGCGTTCGGTTCGAAGGGGAATTCTGTCTGATATCCAATGGCTACAATTACAGGCGGTGTTTTTTCTGAAAGCTTCCTCAGAAGGGTGTCCGACAACCTGTCCATGACGGCGTTTCCATCAAGCAGATAAAGGATGGGAAAACCTGATGTCGGGGGAGATTTGTCTGGGATGCCCGTCCATATCTTGTAATGTCTTTTCCCGTCCGCGGAGTCGAATCTCCTTACACTGAAATGATAAAAAGAGGATCCCCGGTCGGCAATATTCGACCCCAGTGGTTTCATATCCGGTTTGCCATAACTGTTCCCGGCATACAGGAGTATTATGAAAAACACGGCTGAAAACATCGTCATGCATTGATGACTATTTCGATATTTTCGGCCATTCATTTATGTCTTCTCCGTATTTGCCTATTGATAACTGCATCTGAACACCTTTTAAAGAAATATGCCTGAAAAGGTGTCCGGTTTTAGTCGACTGTTACAGTACGGTGAGTCCGTCGATAAGGGCTCCACGCCACCATGCAAAATCGTGGCCGCCGGTATAGATTGAAAGATCGCTATCTACGCCTGCCGCGAGCAGCCGTTGGTGCAATTGTTGGACATGAGGCACCATCGCGCCTTCCAAAGCGCCCACGCATAGCCGGATCCGCACCTCCTTCGGCGGCGTGGCCAGCACGTGTTCGCTCACCCAGGACGTATCATTCTCGGTGAACATGACGGGACGCCGGTTCCCATCCGGGGTCCACCACAGGGAGGGTGAGTGGCAAAGTACGCAGCCGAATATGCCAGGTGCATGCAAAGCTGCCATGAGTGCGGTAACGCCGCCAAGACTTTGCCCGGACAGTACAGTCTTTGAACGGCCAGCCCATGTTCTATCAGGATATTCCGCACGTACCTGAGGCACCAAGCGCTCGGCAATGTCGAATACGAGCCCGCTATAGCCACCCAGGATCGCACAGCGGTCGGTTTCATCAAGGTTGTCGATTCCTAGCACGGCCAAGGGGCCGATACGGCCATTATTGATGGCGACGTCGATGGCCCCAAGGATTCCTATGTGGTCGAACCAGGTCTCGGCGTCGAGCAATACCAGTAATCCTAAAGGCTCTGACCTGGGGACGTCGGGAAGATAGAGGCGCACGCGGCGCTTGTGGCCAGCGATAAATGGATACAACGTGGCGAGCACGCCGCGATGGGCGCGGGGTACTCCAGCCCACTCTCTTTCAGCCCACTCTCTTTGCTCTGGAGCCAGATCCAGGGCCAGGATAGACTCCTGTGCGTCCCCTCGTACGTTGATGCCAGGCGCCTTGTTAAACGGGTCGGGTCGACCGACAAATGGCGGTCGGCGGCCACCAAGCTGCGAGATAAGTTCGGGTGAGGTTCCCTTTGGAATTTCGATGATCGTGTATGATCCGCGGTACGTGGCCGGCAACCGTAGAGTCAGCATCCAGATGTCGCTAGACGCTACGTGGGTCATTAGCCCTTTGACGACATTGCTTTTGTCGGTCACACGGTTCAAGCGGACATAAACACCCTGCAGCGGCGTTCCCGAGCGCCATAGAAAGGTGACATCGCGGTCATCACTTTTATCGTTAACCTCAGTGACTAGAGGAATATCGACAGATTCAACGTCTCGCCAGAACGACGTGATGTCCGGCGGTGTGCGTGTTGCCAGCGGTGTGCGTATGCGTGCTGCGGCACCGACATCATCGGGCGATAAGGGCGGTATATTCCTCATTTTTGGCATTCCATGAAATATAAAGGTGGTGGGTAGTGTAGCGACCAATAAAAATTGGCCATTACATTAGACTGTTCATGGAACAGACGCGCTGATTCATTTGATGTTAGGCCGCCATTATACCCGTGGGATCTGATGGCACTGCACAAATCCTGTGATATAGCGAATTATGGCAGACTTGACCCCGGTGAGCTTTGGCAGCCGGTCGTCGGCACCATTCCGTCATAAGACTCCTGAAAAACCGTTGCATCGGATTGTTAGCCCAGCAGTTCCCCCGCCGATTTATGCTCTGCGTCATCCTATAGCGCCACAGCGGAGGAAACGGCGGCACCGGCGCTATCATGCCACAGTCGCGCGTAGAGGCCATCCAACGCAAGCAGCTCCGCATGCGTACCGTACTCGGCGATACTGCCGCCCTCCAGCACGGCGATCGCATCGCATCGACAGGCGGTGGTGAGTCGATGGGCAACCACCAGTACCGTTCGGCTATAAGCACGAGCGCCATCGGACAGAGACGTCATCAACGTCTCCTCTGAAGAACGATCCAGGCGGGAAGTGGCCTCGTCGAGCAGCAGGACATGCGCATCGGCAAGCTGCGCACGGGCCAACGCAATGAGCTGGCGCTGCCCAGCCGATAAATCCATCCCGCCGTTGTTCACCGGCGTCCGAAACCCTCGCGGCAAGGCACGCATCGTATCGAGCAGCCCAACCTGCAACGCCGCGCTTTCCACCTCCGCATCCATGCTCCATGGACGCGAATAGCGGATGTTCTCAGCGATATCGCCGCTGAACAACGCCACATCCTGCTCTACTAAGCCCACTTGGGAACGATAGTCGGCAAGTGACATCTCCTCGACGGCACGTCCCCCGATGCGAATCTTGCCGCTCGAGGGGGAATAGAGCCCGGCGATCAGCTTGACCAGGGTAGATTTTCCGGCACCGCTGCGACCCACCACCGCCACTACCGAACCCTCCGGTATGGACAGGCTTAGCCTATCCAGCGCAGGCTCGCTGCCGCCGGGATAACAAAATGTTACGTCTTCAAGCCGAAGCTCTCCCTTCATGGCAACTACCGCAGACGGATCCGAAGGTTCCATTTCCTCCGCTCCCTCGGTGGCCAGCAGTGCGTCAATATGCTTCCCGCTGGCGGAAGCTTGCTGGTAGGCATCGACAATGCCGGACAATTGTTGCACCGGCCCGTAGAACTGCCCCAGTAACAAGAAGAATCCCGCCAGCACGCCTGCGGTCAATTCACCTTCGGCGACGCGGGATGCACCCACCAACAGCACGGCGGCGTAAGATGCCTCGGTACAGAAGGTAAGGAATGGAAAGTAGACGGCAAGATATTTCTGAGCACGCACGCGGGTGGCGCGGAAGCGGTCCGACAGCGCACGCAGCTTGGTAGCCTCCAGATCCTGCTGCCCATGCGATTGCACCACGCGAAGCCCTGACACTTTCTCTTGCAGGGTGCTATTGACTTTGCCGATCTCTATGCGCGCCTGGGCATAGGCGGGTGAACTCAAACGGCGGTAAATCCATGTGGCCAGTATGACCACCGGGACACCGCCTAGCGCAACCAGGGCCAGGACCGGGTCGAGCCAGAACATGGCTATCGCAATGGCTACCATGGTGACCAGGCTGGTCGCGGCGCCGGCGAGACCGTTTTGCAGAAACCGTGCTAGTGCATCCACGTCTACCGTCATTCGGGTGAGCCGGGTATCGACGTTCTGCTCATGGTAAGGTAGGCCTAGCCGCAACAAATGCCCGAAGCTTCTTAACCGAACCGTGTGCTGCACGGTTTCCGCCGCGCGCGCCGAGACCACTGTCTGCAATGAATAGCAACACCAACTGATGGCAACCAGGCACAGGGCGAGCGCCGCACACATTCCGATCATGGCCAGGTTGCCCGCAGCTACGCCCGTGTCGATACCACGCTGCAAGAGCACGAGCACGCCGACGCTCGCTGCCGAGTCAACCGCGATCAGCATGGCCGCGGCCACAAACATCCACGCCACGGGGACTAACAGCGACGCCACCCGCCGCCCCTCACCTGCCTGTGCCAACCGCACCGCCCGTTCGGGCACGCGACTCATGCGTTCACGGAAACCTTCGCCAGCCATGGCCGTGGTGTCTTCATCGCCCTCACCACCAGGGGCCCCCAGAGAGGAGATTGGCTCGGGCCAGAGTATCGCGGTCGAAACGGGGGGTTTCTCCAGGAAATCGCCTGCGCTTGACATGAGGGAAACGAATGCCGGACAGCGCGCCTCAAGCTCAGCCTGCGTGCCGATATCGGCAACGCGCCCTTGCTCTAGTACCACAATCCTGCTGGCCAACTGCAACGTCGAACGCCGACGTGCTATAACCAGAAGCATGTGCCCATGGTCGGAATATCGGCCAAGCGCGGCGTTGATCTCTGCCTCGGTACCGGCATCAACTGCTGAAGTGGTGTCGTCCAGGATCAGTACACTTGGCGCTGTAAGCAACGCACGTGCGAGCGCAATACGCTGTCTTTGCCCACCGGAGAGGTTTGTCGCGCGCTCGGTAAGCCGGGTCTTGAACCCCTTCGGTAGCGCTAAAATGAAGGCAGTGGCTCCGGCCGCGTCAGCTGCATGGCTAATGTCCTCTTCCGTGGCATCCGGATGGCCATAGGCGATATTCTCGGCGACGGTGCCGGCAAAAAGAAAGGTATCTTCGAACACCACGCCAACCGCGCGACGCAGCTCTTCCAGTCTGAGATCGGCAATATTCTGCCTACCCCGCTCAGTGTTGAGCCACAGGTGCCCGGCGGTCGTATCGTAGAACCGTGCGAGCAGCATCAACAAGGTCGATTTACCCGAGCCAGACGCCCCCACTACCGCGATAGTCTCTCCCGCACTGATAGAAAACGACACGTCGCGCAGTACGCCAGCGCCGCCGCCGTAGTTGAATCCGACACCCTCCAATGCCAATCCAACAACTTTTCCGGCAACGGACTGAGACCCATCTTGCATTTGCGGCCGGGTGTCGATGAGGGAGAAAACGCGCTCGACCGAAGCCTGGGTACGCTGAGCAATCACCAGGAACGAGGCAAACACCCGGGTAGGGCCGGTCAGCATGGCGAGGAAACTGGCAAAAGCCACGAACGTTCCCAGGTCGATCCGTCCGGCCATCACGGACCAGCCGCCGAAACACAGCAACACGATTTGACCAAGCACCGGGAGTGCCAGCATGGTGGCGCCCGGCATGGCCTGGGCGATCGCCGAACCAATACGCACGCGTACCATATGCCGCGACTGGCGGTCCAGCCATTGCATCTCACGCAACTCCCCCACACAAGACTTGACGATGGAGATCTGCGTGAGAACCTCGCGCATGTGCTCTGTCAGATGAGCGAGCCTGTCCGAAGCCAGGCCCGTCTGCGCAAAAACACGACGGCGCGCGCGCAGCGCCGTCACGGCTAAACCGGCCAGCACGGCGACGACGATAAGCGTCATGGTCGGCGACATCCACAACATCACCGCGAGACCCGCAACGTAATAGGTAAGGACGGCCAGAGGCACAGGACACATCTGCAACAGAGTATGCATCTGCTGAAGATCGCTATTGGTGCGCGAAATAACCTGCCCCGTACGCAGGGCGTCTTGACCGGCCCCATCAAGTTTTTGGATACTGTCGAAAGCCCTTCCCCGCAAAGTGTGCTGAACCCACAACGAAAGTTCCCCGGCATAGCCGCGGCGCACATAGTTGCCGACGAAATCGAACAGCGCAATGAACAGCAGTCCAGCGGCGAGCCATGGCAACCCTGTGGGATCGCCAGCCAGTGCATCGTTAACCGCCTGGCGGGTAAGTAAAGGCGTCAACGCGGCCAGGATAATAGTCGTCACCGAGGCAAGTACCACAATGATGCTTAACGTCTTACGTTCCCAGCACACGCTGGCAAGGCGAACTATCCAGGAGCCAGCCGGCATTGGAGAATGGGCGGTGAGCATCAAGCCTCCTTCATCTGCGATAGAAGAGATCCATGGGTGCAATGGGCAAACCGCACCCAGACAGATCCAGTTAAAAATTGCGTCAGCGCACGCCCCGTGGGAATCCTTTGCGGGTAAAGGCAGCACCATCACAATGGCGTAACATAATCGTAGGACGGCTCTAGTCAGCCATGCTTCAGTTTTGCAACAAGGCTGTCAGCAACTTCGCATGGGCTAGCTTGCGTAGCCATTTCGGCAGCGACCTGTGCTGAAGCTGCACGCAGTGAGGTATTACTCAGGAATGTATTGATCAAATCGCTGGTCAATCCATCCTCGCCGGGGATGATCCCGCATCCCCGCTCCACGACAGCCTTGGCATTGACAGGACGATCCGCCCCTTGGCCAAACACGATCTGCGGTATCCCTGCGTGTAAAGCCGTAAGGGTGTTACCCGCCCCCCCATGATGAATAAATCCATCGGCGCCGTTGAGAAACACGCCCAGCGGAATCCAGTCGACAAGCCGTACGTTTGGCGGCAGCTTGCGCAAATCAGAACGCGCATTAGCTGATAGCTGTAAGATGATGTCGGCATCCACTTCGTCGGCCGAGTCCATAACCCACGAAATCAGATCCAGCCCATCGACCATGGGCTTGACGGTGCCAAGACTGACCAACAAACGTTTCCGGTCTGGCGCCCTCTCCCACCATTCCTCCCAGACTGCCCCTCCGTTGTAGGGTACATACTGCATTGAAATGATGGGTTCACCTTCATTCTGCAGAATACTCATACTCGGCGGCGTGACATCGATCCATGCCAGATCGCGCGGCGGCGCATCGACACCATGGCGGGCGTAGGCATCGGCCAACGATCGCGTCACCCCTTTTATATGCCATGGGGTGTGGCCGAATCCGACGGTTTGCATGACCACGGGGATACCATACTTAGCCGCAATTAATGGCCCTACGACGCCCAGCGGCGGATACACGATCAGGTCGGGCCGCCATTGCCCTGCGAATTCAACCAAGCGGTCGGCCATCTCTTCACTAAAGAAAGAGAAGTTCCCCATTCTGGTGCCTATGTTGCTCTTCTTCCTCATATCCTCCCGACGCCGATAGTCGGCCTCCGAATCGAATCCGGGCGCGGCATCGAACGCCACCAGGCCGGCCTCAGCCGCCTTTTGCGCAAATTTTCCCGTGCTCGCGATCACAACTTCATGCCCATTCACACGAAAAGCCTGAGCAAGAGAGAACACTGGATACAACAGGCCATACAAAGGTGGACCAACAAAGAGAATACGCATGAGAAAATCCCTCTCCGCTTGACGAACTGAAATCTGGAAGTTAACGCAAACACCCAGCCCGCTGAAGCGGCTCTGTTTTTCCAGTCAAGCCACCAATCAGCTAATCGAAGCTGAGATCCCTTTGAATTCCTATGGGGCGCTTAATCGGCGACCCAACAACGTAACTATTGCTTTTCCACCGTCAGATGCCCCAATAGGGCATCAGTCAGATAAAATCATAATTTGCAAATACTAATGATAATAATTACCAATATCATTAGTATTTGCAAGTATTATCTGACCCATCAGTGAAGCTGGGAAAGCGTGTAAGGACGGTAGCACGCCTACGGCGTGAGCGTGTCTGCTTCGCGGACCCGACAGCACGACCCCTGCTTTATGTTGAGCGCACGCAGCAAAGTGTTCTGCCAACGTCACTGACGCGGTCGCCAGAGTGCAATATCAGCATGACAGTGAATTTGCGGGCATGGTTTTTGTCCCGGATTTTATGGATAGTTTTCTGCATCGGGCCGCGAGAGGGATTGCCCTACCCGCAGCCCTCATACGTCAGTATGTGTTATTGGTTGGCATCAGAAATGCAAACCTAGTTGCATATAGTAGGTTCGACCCGATTCGTTGTACGTCCGCGCGCCTGCGCCATAGGCATAGGTACCGGAATTCCCGGAGGTAGTCGAGTTGCCCTCCCGGAAGTGTCGTTTGTCCAGGAGGTTATCAATCCCTCCGGTCAAATCCACGGATTTGTTAATGTTATACGTCGCGCTCATACCAAACAGAGCGTAAGGGGACACCTGCCAGGTTTCGCTGCCGGTGGTGGTTTCTCCTTTGGCGTTATATTTCTTGGGTTTTTGCTTGCCATACCATGTCATCGTACCCTGCACGGACAGGTCGTTCCTGGCCTGCCAGTCCAGCGTCGAATTAATCGTGTATTTCGGGATGATAGTCAGGTAATCACCGGTGGTTTTGTTTTTATTTTCGATGATATAAGTGAAGTTGTTCTTCATCATCACCGTTTCACTCAGCGGGAAGTTAAGCGTACCTTCCAGGCCCTGGACTACCGCTTTAGGGACATTCTCCCACTTGTAGATGTCTGATGTACTGTTGGAGTATTCCGCTGCTTCGCCCGCCTCAATCTTGTCGCGGTAGTCATTGCGATACCAGGTCAGACCAGCCTGCACATTATCGTGATGATATTCAATCCCGACCTCTTTATTGACGCTGGTTTCGGCCTCCAGATCCTTATTCCCCTGCAGATAGCAGCTGCCGGCGCTGGCATAGCATCCATTGCCGCTGCTGTATAACAGGTAGTTAGGGTTGGTCTGATACAGGTTCGGCGCTTTCCAGGCCCGGGCAATACCCATCTTCAAAGTGAAATCATCGCCCAGTTCCTGAGACAGATTTAATGCCGGGCTGAGGTTGCTGCCGGTGATGGTCTGATGATTAAACCTCAGCCCCGGTGTCAGACGGGTGGAGTCGGTTAGATCAATATTGTCCTCGGTATAAAGGCCGTAAATATCCGCCGAGCTGTAGGCACTACGGCCGGAGCTGGACACACCGCTTACCGCGCCGCCGGATGTTGTGGTCAGCGTATTCGAGGTGGGATCTTTCATCGTCTGATGATTCATCTCCGCACCAAAGGTGACGGTCTGGTTAACCCACATCTCGAAAGGGATATTAATATCGGAATGCAGGTTGGTATCGTTCAGATAGATGGTGGAGAACCCTTGATCCGCGCTGCTGAACATACCTTCAACGCCACCAGACAGCCCTTCCTTCAGGCGGGAATTACGTGTTTTTTCAAACTGAATGTAGTTACTGGTAGTTATCCCGTTATCCCAGGCACCGGTGTATTTCAGACTCAGATCCTGACGATAGATGATGTTTGTCTCTTTGCCGTAATACTTTTTCACCAGCGTGCTGGTGTTGGTGTTTTGGGTATCCCCCGCATAGAGATTACCCTGACGGCTGAAACCGGCATCCAGCTCCAGCGCCTGCATCGGCATAAATTCCCAGCGCAGGGCGGTATTAATATTTTTATTAATGACACCCTCACGGCCAGCCGGCACCATACCGGCATATCTCCCGGTACGTTCAGCCTCATGACCGCTGTTGATGTCCTGTGCATCTGCCTGGGTTTTGCTCCAGTTTCCATAGAGGCGCATGGTCAGGTTATCAGCCAGCTCCCCGCTCAGGTTGGCGTTATAGCGTTTGGTAGCACCTTCAGATTTGTGCTCTGGTACGCTGAAATAGCTATTGAAACTGCCGTGCCACTCACGGGCTGCCGGTTTGGTAATGATATTCACCACCCCTCCCATGGCGGCATTGCCGTACATGGCCGCAGCCGGGCCGCGAATGACCTCGATACGCTCAATCATCTCGGCGGGCACCCAGTTGCTGTCACCACGGGTATCACGTTCGCCACGCCAGCCATAACGTACGGAATTGCGGCTGCTCACCGGCATGCCGTCAACCAGGATCAGGGTATTTTCCGGCCCCATACCGCGGATATCGATCTGGCGGTTGTTGCCGCGCTGGCCACTGCTGGAGTTGCCGGTCAGATTCACACCCGGCATGGTGCGGATAATTTCGGAAACATCACGCTGAATGGGGTGTTTTTTGATGGCCTCGCTGTTAATTATCGACACACCAGGCGCCTGCAGGTTTTGCTTCGCCGCGGTCACTACGATGGTATCGCCCGCCGTTGCCGCGGCGCTGTCGTTATCGGCAAGCGCTGACGCACCGTCGCTTGCCTTGGCGTCGCCCACCGTCGCGGGGGATGATGCCGGCGCGGTGGTAGTACTGTCGGCCGCGGGCGCGGCCAAAGGAAATGCCAATGTCCCCAGGCCCAGACTGATTAGGGTCGCTAGGGAGTAACCTGATAATGTAGTATTCATAAGTTCCCTGAACTGCAGCCGATCTTGAGACTGCCCAAGCGAAATCCGGCAGTATGAACGGCCTGATATGTTATAAAATTGATAAAATAAGCAGTTTTTTCAGTAACTGCCCGGCAGCGAAAATGTAATGTTAAATCACTGTTAACATTACGTTATCCCATCGTTCAGTCACTCCCTTGACAAATAAAACGACCCTTGATGGAACTTTTACACATTATTGCAAATGGAAATAATTATCAATGGCATTTAGATTGTGTTTCGCATTTAAAATTTCACATTCAGGATTTAAACGAGGAATCAAGCCCAGCGGTAACTATCTACGAAGTTGACAGTTACCGGGCTTACGATGCTAGTTGCCTTAAATACTAAGTCTTATTCCGCGCGCGCTAAAAGAATCAATATCCAGTTTTATCTGCCGCAACCGCTACGCTGCTGGTCGCTGCGCCGACCTCATGGATACCGTCATCCCTCTTACCGGTCACATCAAGAATGGCAATGAAAACATAGCGTTCCTCGTAAGCTTTTAGAAAACCACTGCGGTTTATGTACCAAGACATTTAATGATCTTTACCATCATTAGCGGTGCGGCCATCAATACCGCACCTTATCCCGATATCCTATGGTTACCACCAGACTTCAGCTTGGGCACCAACGGTAAATTGATCGCTCTTACTGTCGGCAAACTCAAACTGACTAATGCCATTCCCCAGCACTTTCAGGTAGGCGCCGTAACAACGAATTTCCGAACGTGAGGTGCGCATACTGGTACCCAATTTAAAAGTCTGGAGCAGCGTGGTTTTATATCCTTTCTCGTGATATTCCACGCCACCAGTTTTATTTTTCTGATCAAACCAGCCTAATCCAATGCCTGTCTGGTGAGTGTCGCTCCAGATATAAGCGGGACGGATAACTATGCGGACATGGTCAAAATTGGTAAAGACGCCAAATTTGACCTTTTTTTTGTCGGCGACGCGCTGGCCACCAGCGTACACCGCCTGCCGTCCACTATGGCGCGGCTCGAGCCGCTCACGCTGTTGGCCACCCTGGCGGTCTCCACCCGTCATATCGGCCTGGCGGCCACCGCCTCCCCCACCTTCAGCGATCCCTTTACGCTGGCCCGCGCGTTTTCATCCCTGGATCATATCAGCCGGGGCCGGGTCGCCTGGAACGTGGTGACCTCGTATTCTACCAATGTGGCACGCAACTTCAGCCGGGAGGATATGCCCGACCACGCGGCGCGCTATGCCCGGGCGCGCGAATTCCTCGAGGTAGCATTTAAGCTGTGGAACGGCTGGCGGGATGGGCGGTGGTGGCCGATCGGACCAGCGGCCGCTATTTCGACGACGACAAGATCCAGCCGATCAACCATCACGGCGAACATTTTTCGGTGCAGGGACCGCTGAACATTTCCCGCTCCCCCAGGGGCGGCCGGTGATTATTGAAGCCGGGTCCTCGGCCGATGGCCAGACGCTGGCGGCGCAGACTGCCGAGGTAGTGTTCACCGCCAGCGCCTCCCTGGAGGAAGGACGGGCGTTTTATCGCAGCCAGAAACAGGCGGTGGCGGCCGCCGGACGCGATCCCAAAGCAGTGCTGATCTTGCCGGGGGTGATGCCGATCGTCGGCCGCAGCCGTGAGGAGGCCCGGGAAACCTGGCGTCAGCTTAACGCGCTGGTGGATATCGACAACGGGCTTGACCAGCTCTCCGCCCGCTTTGGTCTGGATCTGCGCGCCTACCCGCTGGACGGGCCGGTACCGCCGGTGCCGGACGGCGAGGGAAATCAAAGTCGCATCAAACTGTTGACCGATCTGGCGGCGCGCGATGGCTTGACCCTGCGCGAGCTGGCGGCGGTGGCCGCCGGATCCCGTGGACACCGGGTGGTGGTAGGCAGCGCTGACGATATCGCCGATGACTTCCAGCAGTGGCTGGAGGCAGGCGCGGCGGACGGCTTTAACGTGATGCCCGCGATTATGCCGGAACAGCTGGATCTGTTTATCGAGCTGGTGACCCCAGAGCTCCAGCGCCGAGGGTTATTCCGCACCTCATACCCTTTCGCCACGCTGCGCGAGAACCTGGGGCTACCGGCGGCGAGCTGAGCACGCCCGCCCCAGACCTCCCGCGCCTGAAGAACGTTTTTAGAGGAACCGCAATGAGTATTCGACTATCGCGACGTGTCCAGCGTGTGACGCTCTCCGCCAACGCCGCCGCCAAGCAACGCACCAATGAATTAAAAAGCGCCGGGGTGGATATTCTTGACCTGACCACCGGCGAACCGGATTTCGACACCCCCGAAGCCGTCAAGCAGGCGGCCTACCGGGCCATCGCCCAGGGTGAAACGAAATACACCGCCACCCCCGGCGTGCGCGCGCTGCGGGAAGCCGTGGTGCGCAAGCTGTCGCGGGAAAACCGGCTGGCCTATCCCCTGGCGGAAGTGGTTATCGCCAACGGCGCCAAACAGATCATTTTCAACGCATTCGCCGCTACCCTGGATGACGGGGATGACGTGCTGGTGCCGACGCCGTACTGGCCCACCTTCCCCGACAGCGTGCGTTTTAACGGAGGCGAGCCGCGTTTCCTGCCCTGCCCTTTGGAGCAGGGCTATAAGCTGCTGCCGGCGCAGCTGGAACAGGCCATCGGGCCGCGTACCCGCTGGCTGGTCCTTAATACCCCAGGCAATCCCAGCGGCGCGGTCTATGCCCGCCAGGAGCTGGAAAAACTGGCGGCGGTGCTGCGTCGCCACCCCCAGGTACTGGTGATGCTGGATGAACTGTACGAACATATCCTGTTCGACGGCCGCCAGCATATCGGGCTGCTGAACGTCGCGCCGGATTTGCGAGACCGCGCGCTGCTGGTGGGCGGCGTGTCGAAAACCTATGCCATGACCGGCTGGCGCATCGGCTACGGCGCCGGTCCGGCCACGTTGACGCAGGCCATGGTGGTCACCCAGTTGCAGATCTCCTCGGGCGCCAGCTCGGTGAGCCAGGCGGCGGCCCTGGCGGCGTTTGAAGGCGGCCTGGATTTCCTGCCGCCCCAGGTGGCCAGCTATCAGCGGCGCCGTGATACGCTGGTGGAACATCTTAGCGCTGTGGACGGGCTGGAGCTACTCCCTCCCCAGGGCAGTTTTTTTGTATTCTGCCGCTGCGCGGGACTGCTGGGGCAACGGCGGCCGGACGGCCGCCGGCTGGAAAACGAGGTGGATGTGCTCGATTACCTGCTGGAACGCGGCGTATCGGGCATCGGCGGCAGCGCTTATGGCTTGTCGCCCTATTTCCGCCTTTCCATCGCCACCGATGATGCCACCGTGGCCGAAGCGGGCCGGCGTATCGCCGCCGCTTGCGCCTTGTTAATGAAATGACTGCTCGCCCTGCCGGCAATCCAAGTTAGATCGCGCCCTGGCGGGTGCTGCCGTCGACCCCATGGGGATACCGGGGGCCAGGGCGACGTAGCGGTAAATAAGATGGTGGATCACGCGGATATTCGCGGGTTGGATACCGCATTACAGAGATCCGTCATCTGATCCCGCCACTTACTTACGACGCGAACTAGCGTTGCGCTGCCGTCGTGAAGCGTCGCCATGGGTTGCTCTTGTTCCGGGCTACGCCGCCTTCAGGAAACGCTCTTCGATAATGCTGGTTCTCTGGTTTCTTGTTCTCTTATGCCATCCGTGTGTCGTGCGGTTCCCGCGTGAGCGACATCGCCAGCCGGCCAATATCCCAGATAAAACCGGCCAGCTCCCGGGCGACGGCCACAATGGGAATATTTGCATTCTTCCCTTTTGCCACGAGCCTGCGTCATCTGGATCCAAAAGGGCGAACAGGATATCGGGCGCAAGCTCGACGGGATTTTCCGCCGCTGGCACCGCGACAGCTTGGCCGCCCTGGCGGATAAACGCGGTTGGTCGTACCTAGCGCCGGCGCTCGACAAGATGTGCCGGGAGACATTAAACGAGCAGTTATCCTGGGGGGCCATCCCAAGCTCAGGCTTTTTTGCCGCGCCACGTCATCCGCCGGCAGTCCAGCCCGGGTTATCCTCGGCTTATAGCAAAAACCGCTGTGCATTATGTTATCGTTATAGATGTTAGCTTTATAGCGGGCGGCCTTAACCGCCCGTCCCGTCGTCTACTTTGCATAGGGTGTATTATGATCGCAGGCATGCCAATCTCACGCCGAACGCTCCACAGTGAGATAGCCGATTTCATTCGTGACATGATCGTCCGGGGAGAGCTGGAGCCGGGCAGCAGGATCCCCGAAAAAGATCTGTGCGCACGTTTTGATATATCCAGAACACCCCTGCGCGAAGCGCTGAAGGTTCTGGCTACCGAAGGCATGATCATCTTGCTCCCGCAGCGCGGCGCCCGCGTGGCGGCGTTGACTAATGAAGAGCTGTACGAAATCTTCCCGATAATCGCCAGTCTTGAGGGCCTGGCCAGCGAGTTGGCTTGCCAGCATATCACCCGCGACGAATTAGCCGCTATCGAACAACTCCACGCGCAGATGCTGCTGGCTTACCAGCGGCAAGACAAACTCGACTATGCCCGCCTGAATCGGGAAATTCACCTTGCCCTGTTCAGCGCGGCCAGAAACCAGTCGCTGCTGGCACTCTATAAAACCCTTGAGCTGCGCATCAGGAATATCCGCCATACCGTGCGCCAGTTGCCGAAAGACTGGCAGCGGGCGGTGAACGAGCATGAGGAAATCATGGCCTGCCTGCGCGTAAAAAACGCCGCGAAACTGGCAAAGACCATGCGCAAGCATATCATGAGCACCGCCAACGCCGTCAAAAATGCCATGGATGCCAAGCTATAATATCCTGTCGGCCATGGCGCCGGGACCGTTATAGCGTCCGCTATCAGGCGCGTCCCGCGGCGTCGCCAGCTCCCTGACGTCATAGGTTTTTCTTATCAGTAATCTGGTTTTTACCTCCTGTGAAATGAATTCATTATTCATTATTTATTTTTATTGACCCCTCGCTCCAGCCGATCAATTCTTGCACGGTTCCCGGTCGCGCACCCAGGGTTTGCTTTCCCAGGGCGGCGGCGATCCCGAGCTCGCCGGCCGTCGGCGTTGATGCGTTCAGGCAACAGTTAATCACCTTTCCACGGAGCTACAATGAACAGACATTTTTTGGTTAACTTTTTTTGCCTTCTGGCCCTGGCGGGCACCGCCGCCAGCGCCGCGGAACTTGATGGAACGCTTAAAAAAATCGCCGACAGCGGCCAGATCACCGTGGGCCACCGTGATGGCGCGGTCCCATTTTCCTACTACGACGATAATCAGCGGCCGATCGGTTATGCGATGGATATCTGCAACGCGGTAGTGGCGGCAGTCAAAGCCCGCGTCCATAAACCAGAACTGGCGGTGAATACCCTGCCGGTCACCGGCACTACGCGTATTCCGCTACTGGCTAACGGCACCATCGATATGGAATGCGGCACCACCACCAATAACGCGGAACGACAAAAACAGGTGGCTTTTTCGACCACCTATTTTGTCGCAGCCGTGCGCATCATGTCCAAAAAGAGCGCACCGGTTGCCTCAATGGCGGAGCTTAAGGGTAAAACCATCGTCACCCTGTCCGGTACCACCAGCGTCAAAATCGTCAATGACGCCAATAATTCCCAGCATCTGGGCATGACCATCCTGACGGCCAAGGACCTGGCGGAGGGCATGCTGACCCTGGAGACCGGACGGGCGGCCGCGCTGATTTTTGATGATGTCTCACTGGCCGGCGCGCGGGCCACGTCCAAGTCGCCTGACGCGTTCCAGATCTCCGATCGGCCGCTATCCGTCGAGCCTTACGGCATTATGCTGCGCAGGAATGACGAACAGTTTAAGCAGTTGGTCAACGACACCATCGCCGGCCTGTACCAAAGCGGGGCCATTAACGGCATCTATAACAAGTGGTTTACCCAACCCATCCCGCCGCGGGGCATCAATATGCAATTCCCGATGTCCGCCCAGTTGCAAAAGGCGATTGCCCATCCAACGGATGACGCCAATCCCGAGGTCTATCGCTAATGCCGGCGCAAGTAACCCTGGCGGATGATCATCCCGGGCGCGTTGGTCGGCATGGCGCGCAGCCTCGACCGCAGGTCTTGGCTGCGGCAGGACAAGTGGCAAAATGAACTATAACTGGAACTGGGCCGTCTTTTTCGATACCGCATCCGACGGCGCCCATACCTGGTGGCAGACGCTGGTCATCGGCCTCGGCTGGACGGTGGCCACCGCCGCCTGCGCCTTTTTTATCGCGCTGGTCCTGGGGGCGCTTGCCGGCGTGGCGCGCAATACGCCGAACCGGTGGTTAAATAGCTGCGGCAGCGCATTTGTCGAGGTATTCCGCAATATTCCCCTGCTGATGCAAATGTTCCTTTGGTATTTCGTCTTTCCGGAAATGCTGCCGGCGGCGCTCGGCGACCAGTTGAAGCAATTACCGAACGCGCAGTTTTATACAGCGGCGCTCTGTTTGGGATGCTATCACGGTGCCCGTATGGCGGAAGTGGTCAGGGCCGGCCTGGAAAGCCTGTCCAAAGGCCAGCGCATGGCGGGACAGGCGTTGGGGCTGACCCTGGCGCAAACCTATGCTTATGTGCTGCTGCCGGTGGCAATGCGCATGGTGACCCCGGCGGTAACGTCCGAATTGTTAAGCTGCACCAAAAACACCTCGGTGGCGCTGGCGATAGGGCTGATTGAATTGACCGGCGGCGCCCGCGCCATGCAGGAAAACACCTTCCAGGTGTTTGAAGCCTTCAGCGGCGCGACCCTGCTCTATCTGCTGCTCAACCTGGCGGTGGTTTTTTTCATGCGCGGCGTGGAGAAAAAAGCCGCGCTACCCGGATTTGCAACCGGCGTCGGCCGGGAAAAGGGCTGATTGATGCTGACGGGATTTGACTATCACACTATTATCCGCACCCTGCCGTATCTGTTTATGACCGGGATGAGCTTTACCCTGCGCCTGACGCTGTGCGCAACCCTTGCCGGTCTGGTGTTCGGCACCTTGCTGGCGCTGATGAGGCTGTCCGGCATGCGTTTTTTGTCTATTCTGGCGACCTGTTATGTCAACCTGATGCGCTCGCTGCCGCTGGTTTTGGTGATCTTCTGGTTCTATTTTCTGGTGCCCTATCTCCTGCAATCGGTCACCGGCGCCGCCTCGCCGGTGCGGGTGGACCCGTTCTGGTCATCGGTGATTACCTTCAGCCTGTTCGAAGCCAGCTATTTTTGTGAGATTGTCCGCTCGGGCATACAGTCGCTGCCCAGCGGGCAGTCTTCCGCCTCGCAGGCGCTGGGTATGACCGGCCGGCAGACCATGCTGTACGTGATCCTGCCGCAGGCCATGCGCAATATGCTGCCGCTGTTCCTGACCCAGACCATTATTTTATTCCAGGACACCTCGCTGGTCTATGTACTGTCGATTACTGATTTCCTGGGCGCCGCGGCCAAGATTGCCCAGCGCGACGGACGCCTGCTGGAGATGTATCTGTTTGCCGCGGCGGTCTATTTCCTGATGTCGTTTGCCGCCTCGTACTCGGTGCGGATGCTGCAAAAACGGGTGGCCATTATTCGCTAGAACTGATGCGTCTCGGGTTTATCTGCCGTAGCCTGAGCTGCGCCCAGGCCAACCGGAGATCAATGGCAACCTTTTATCCGGCCGATCGCGCGGTTAGCATGCGCGCTATTTTCTCCTTATACCATGGTGCTTACATGTCCCCATTACCAACTGTTTCGGTTCCGTCCGCTGCGGGAAACAACGCAGCGCTGTTAGCCCTTGCAGGCCAGCGCCTCAATGTTCTGCAACATGAGCGCGTGGTGCTCTATGCCGGCGCAAACCTGCCCAGTCCCGAGGCAATGGCGGCTTATTCCCCGGGATTAAGCGCCTATCCGGCCATGGGACCCAGTTTTGATAAGGAGCAGCCCGATACCGGCCTGGTCTCCGCGCTTGAAGTGGCCGTTGCCGATCAGATTAGCCGGCTGTTCGGTTCACTCTGGGCGGACACGCGCCTGCCGAACTGCACTACCGCCAACCTCGCCGTTTTCCACGCGTTCGCCAGACCGGGCGATCTGTTGCTGGCTCCCGCAGCCGCCCATGGCGGGCATTTAAGCCAGCGCAAAGGCGGAACGCCCGAATTGGCGGGCCTTAACGTTGAGGATCTGCCCTACGATGAACATCACCTTTGTCTTGACCCGGCGGCGGCGGCGGCGATGATCCTGCGCCGAAAACCACGTCTGGTGATGCTGGGACGCTCGGTCATGCTTAAGGCGGACGATATAACGCCGGTGATAAACAGCGCGCAGCGGGTCGGCGCCAAAACCATTTTTGACGCGTCCCATGTACTGGGGCTGATCGCCGGCGGGATGTTTCCCAATCCCCTGTCGCTGGGGGTGGATATCATGACCAGTTCGACGTATAAGACGCTGCCGGGCCGACCGCACAGTATTATTGCCGGCGGCAATTTGGCCGATCGGGCTTTGTTGGCCAGCGTCATCGAAAATCGCATGATCGCCAACGGCGATGCCGGCTGTTTACCGTCCCTGCTGGTGACTCTGGAGCAGGCAAAACAGAACGGCGCGAACTACGCGCGCCGCATTTGCCGCAATACCGCCGCCATGGCCGCGGCGCTCAGGGCGGCAGGCGTCGTGGTGATGGCGGCGCAGCCCCATGAAACCGCGACCCATCAGTTGCTGATCCCCATGAGCCCGGCGCTGTCGGCCAAACAGACCCTTGCCGCGCTTGAACAGCAGGGGATACTGGTGGGCACCTGCGCCGATCCGGCCGCCGCCGGTCATTTCGCCCTGCGCGTCGGCACCCAGTTCATGACCACCCTGGAGCTTGATGAGACCGGGTTTGCCCGCATCGCGCAACGCCTGGCCGCGCTGTTGGAACGGACAGCCGATAATCGTATGCGGATACGAGCCGGGAGGTAACTCGCTTTACGCTCGACATCAGGCCATACGGCCAGTGGCGCAATGCATCCCAATGCCGCTGGCCGGTTTTCCCCCACGGCTGCAGGCTAGCGTGGGAGACCGCAGCTTCGGCCATTATCTGCGGAGCAGCCAAACGCCGACCTCTCGTGGCCTGGGAACCTTTATTTCCTTATTTGGGGCAAACGTCCTATCAGTATCACTGAAACTGTTGATCTGTTCAGTTGGCACAGGCTGTCGAGAGGAAAATATTTCCTGAAGTGGCGATGCACCTGCAGCAAAAACCGATCGCGATTATGTATTTTGCCATTGGCATGAAAATGATTTTAATAATGCGGTTTGGATAATTCCCGCCGCGAGATGACCAGACGTACGTTACCGTCAAGTAGAAAATGTACTCGATTCACTGCAAGCATCCAGATCAAATATTGAAAAGAAATTTATTACCGAATTGGGCATGACAATCCACAAAGTGATCCAGGAAGAGCGGTTGAGGAAAGCCAAGGAACTTCTCACCACCACCGCAATCCCGATTAGCGAAATCTGCAAATTATGCAGTTATAATACCATCCAATATTTTTATTTTATTTTTAATCAACAAACGGGAATGACTCCCTCGAAATACCGTAACAGCCGGTCTTATCAAAACCAAGGTAAAGATGCCGATTTGATTTATTGACAAGTTTCGTTCAACTATGGCCGCTATGCATTATCCGGCTGACGTTTCAACAACCGCCCCCGCCGTTCTTGTACCTGCCCGTCCTCGTAACCCGCCACGCCATTGACTACCACCAGATCGATCCCGGGCGCTTGCCGGCATGGGTCACCGTAGGTGGCGACGTCCTGGATCCGCTCCATGTCCACCAGGGTTATATCGGCGAACGCCCCTTCGCGCACCACGCCGCGATCCCGCAGGCGAAAGCGCGCGGCCGGCAGCCCCGTCATCTTGCGCACCGCCTCGGCCACATCGAACAGCCGCAGATCGCGGCAATAGTGTGCCAGCACCCTGGGAAAGGTGCCCCAGAGGCGCGGATGAGGATTAGGGTCGTTCGGCAAGCCGTCGGAACCAATCATTGACAGCGGATGCGCCAGGATCTTGCGCACGTCGTCTTCGCTCATCATGCTGTAGATCGCCCCGGCCGGGCGCAGGCGTTCTGTGGCTTGCCATTGGTCGACACCCCACAACGCGGCAATCTCTGCAAGCCGCTGCCTGGCCATTTCCGGGTGCGGCTCCGACCAGGTGATATAGATCTCCATCTGTCCGTCGACGCGCCAGGCGTCAAGCGTGGTGGAGCTGGCCGCATACGGATAGCAATCGCAGTTGCAGGGCTGCTGGCCGGCGGCTTTTTCCAGCGCGGCCAGGGCCTGCGGCGCACGGCCCCAGTTGCCCGCGCCGGCGCACTTGAGGTGTGATATCACCAAGTCCGCCCCGGCATTACGGGCGGTGCTGAACGACTCTTGCAGCGAGTCCAGCAAACCGTCGTGTTCATTACGCATATGCGTGGTGTACAGCGCGCCGTAAGCGCCGACAATGTCTACCAGGCGCTGCATTTCCGCCGCCGGCGCCTGTTTGGCGTTGGTGTAGGCCAGACCGGAGCTGAGGCCGATGGCGCCATCGTCGAGGGCGCCTTTCAGCGCCGCGCACATGTGTTCCAATTCGCACTCCGTCGCCGGTCGATCGAATTGCTCCATGACGTTGGCCCGCAGCGCGGTGTGGCCGATCAGCGCCGCCACGTTGACGCTCGGGCCGGCGCGCTCAACCGCGTTGGCATAATCCCCGAAGGTCGGGTAAACAAATACCTCCTGCGCGCCCAGCAGGTTCATCGGGTCCGGCGGCGCGCCGGGCAAGGTCACCGGCGAGCCGCTGATGCCGCAGTTGCCGACGATCACCGTGGTAACGCCCTGGGAGATTTTGGCAAGCATGTCCGGACTGCGGATAACCTGGATGTCGTCGTGGGTATGCACGTCGATAAAACCCGGCATCAGGCAGCGCCCGGCACCGTCAATCACCCGTCGCGCAGTCTGTCCGGCAAGATTGCCGATAACGGCTATCCGATCGCTACGGGTCGCGACGTCGGCGATATACGGATCGGCGCCGGTGCCATCAACCACGGTGACCGCACGGAACAATAAATCAAACGCCATGTGAGATCCTCCGGCCCGCGGCGAAATCCCAGCCCTTGCCGGGAACCGCGTCCATCAATTGTTGAGTATAGGGATGCCGCGGGCGGGTCAGAACATCGCAGGCCGGTCCGTACTCGATAACCTTGCCGTGTTGCATCACCAGCACGTCGTCGCATAACTGCGCCGCCACGCGCAAATCGTGGGTGATAAACAAAATGGCGACGCCCATACGGTGTTGAATATCGCCAAGCAATTGCAGCACCTGCGCCTGAACCGAAACATCCAGAGCGGACACCGCCTCGTCGGCGACGATCACGTCCGGCTCCATCGCCAGCGCGCGGGCGATGGCGATGCGTTGCCGCTGTCCGCCGGAAAACTGATGTGGATAACGGTCGATGGCGTCGGCGGGCAGCCCAACCAGTTCAAGCAACTGCTGGCCGTTCGCCCAGGCCTGGGCGAACGACACGCCGTGATTCATCGGTCCTTCCACCAGGCTCTTGCCAATGTTCATACGCGGATTGAGCGAACGATTGGGGTCCTGGAAGATCATCTGTATCCTTTTGCGGTGAGGTTTGAGTCCGGCGGTCGAGAGTTCGGAAATATCATTGCCGGTAACCCGGACCGCACCGCTGGTAGGCGTCAGCAAACGCATCACGCAACGCGCCATCGTCGACTTGCCGGAACCGCTTTCGCCGACGATCCCAAGCGTCCGGCCGCGCTTAAGGGTGAAGGTCACATCGTCCAGCGCGCGCGTACCCTCGCGCCGATTACCGAACCAGCTTAGCGCCGTGCCGGCGGCCGGATAGATTTTGCCCAGTTCAATGACGTCAAGCACCACCTGCGTCCTGTGCAGCTCACCGCGCGCGGGCCGCGGCACCAAGCCTGGGACCGCCGCCAGCAGGGCTTTGGTGTAATCCTCGCGCGGTTGCGACAGTACCTGCTCTACCGTGCCGGATTCCACGATACGTCCCTGGCGCATGACGCAGACGCGGTCGGCGATATCCACCACCACCCCCATATCGTGGGTGATAAACAGCACCGCGGTACCGTGTTTTTGCTGCAGCTCGCGGATCAGTTTAAGAATCTGTTGTTGGGTCGTCACGTCCAGCGCGGTGGTCGGCTCATCGGCGATCAGCAGGCGCGGCTCGAGCACCAGCGCCATCGCTATCATGATGCGTTGGCGCTGGCCGCCGCTGAGTTGATGCGGATAAGCATCATAAACCCGTTCGATATCCGGCAGATGCACCTGCGCCAGCGCGCTGATAACCTGCGTACGGCGCTGCGAGGCGCTTAAATCAGTATGGGTCTGCAGCACTTCGTCGATCTGGCGTCCCACCGTAAGCACCGGGTTGAGCGCGGTCATGGGCTCCTGGAAAATCATCGCCATGCGGCTGCCGCGCAGCGCCTTAAGCCGCCGGTTGCCGACCCGCAGGACATCTTCGCCGTCCAGCAGCACTTGCCCGCCCATCACCCTGAGCGCGCCTTGGGGCAGCAGACCCAGGGTGGCCAGCGACGTTACCGACTTGCCCGAACCGCTTTCACCCACCAGGCACAGCGTCTCCCCGGCACGGATACCGAATGAGATATCCTGCAGCACAGGAATGCCCTGCGCGGTATCAACACACAAATGCTCTACCCGCAGGGTGTCGTTTTGCCGTTCACTCATGCGCCGCCCCTTTTGTTCATGCGTGGGTCGAGGGCATCGCTCACCGTGTCGCCCAACAAGTTGATCGATAAAATACACAGCGACAGCGCCAGGCCCGCCCACAGCACCAGCGAAGGCTTGAGCTGGAAGTACAGGCGGCCTTCGGAAATAATGTTCCCCCAGGTCGGCGTCTCGGTGCCGATGCCGGCGCCGAGAAACGACAGGATCGCTTCGGTCAGGATCGCCGACGCGCATATATAGGTGCCCTGCACAATCAGCGGCGCCAGAGTGCCGGGCATCAGGTGCCGGATCAGGATCCTGAAGGCCGGCGTGCCCATCAGCACCGCGGCCTCCACATACGGCTCCTCACGGATCGACAGCACCCGCGAGCGCACCAGGCGCACCACCTGCGGGATCTCCGGCACCATGATGGCTATCATCACCGTCCATATGCCGGCGCTGCTTAGCGAGACGATAGCAATGGCCAGCAGGATGCCGGGGATCGCCATCAGACCGTCCATCACCCGCATCAGCACGGCGTCCAGGCGCCGGAAATAACCGGCCAGCAGACCCAGCGGCAAGCCAATCAGCACGCTCAGCACGGTCACGCCCAGTCCCACCATCAGCGAGATGCGCGCGCCATAGACAATACGCGAAAACAGATCGCGGCCATAAGCATCGGTACCGAGCCAGAATTCGGCGCCGGCTGGCCTGAGCCGAAGCGCCGGAGATAGGGCAATGGGATCGTGATTGGCAATCCAGGGCGCGAACACCGCCATGGATACAATCAGCATCAGGCAGATCAATGCGATAATCGATGTCAGCGGCAGACGCGGCAGTGTTAACCAACGATACCGGGGGGCCGGCAAGGTCAGGAGATCCGGTTTACTCATGGCAATGCCCTCAGTAGCGAATGCGCGGATCGCTGAGCGCGTACGACAAGTCGATCAGCAAATTGATGATGACATATACCCCGCTGGTCAACAGGATCATGCCCTGAATAACCGGATAGTCCCGGGCCAGCACGGCGTCGACAATCAAGCGCCCCAGACCCGGGATGTTGAATACGCTTTCGGTGACCACCACCCCGGAAATCATCAGCGCGAAACCGGCGCCAATCACCGTCAGGATCGGGATGGAGGCATTGCGCAGCGCATGCCTAAACAGCACGTGGATTTCGGCCAGGCCCTTGGCGCGGGCGGTACGGATGTAGTCTTCGCCCAACACTTCAAGCACGCTGGCCCGCGTCATCCGCGCCACCAGCGCGATGTAGACCGACGATAAGGTCAATGCCGGTAATACAATACGCTGGGCAAACGGCCAGACTCCCCCGGTGATGCTGCGAAAACCCTGTACCGGCAACCACTTCAGTTCGATGCCGAATACGGTAATCAGCACATAACCTATGACGAACACCGGTATCGAGAATCCCAGTACCGACGTCGACATCACCAGATTGTCTATCCAGCTACCGTGTTTCCAGGCCGCCAGTACCCCCAGCGGTACCGAGATAAGGATAGTGAAGGCAATCGCCGTCAGCGCCAGGCTCAGGGTCGGCTCCAGGCGCTGGCCGATCATGCCCAGTACCGGCGTGTGGGCCATCAGGGAGGTGCTGAAATCTCCCTGCAGCAGTTGCCAGACCCAGACGAAAAACTGCCGGTACAGCGGCTCGTTCAGGCCCAGGCTTTCGCGGATGGCCGCCAGTTGCTGCGGAGTTGCCATATCGCCGGCAATAATCGCCGCCGGATCGCCCGGCGACAGCCGCAGCAGCAGGAAGACAAACAGCGCCACCACCAGCATCACCGGGATAGCCGCCAGTACGCGGCGAATGAAGTAACCCATCATCGAAGCCTCCGAAGGCAATAATTATCCGCTAATCAGTCGCTTTTCTCGACGTTCCAGAACACGGTGGACGGCCCGGTCATCAAGTGGCTGATATGGCTGTTCCAGGCCGCCACGTCGTAATACTGACCCAGCGGGATATAGCTGACCTGGTCCATCGCACGCCTTTGGATTTCGACCGCAATCTCTTTCTGCTTGGCGGGATCGGTGGCGGTGGCGAAATTCACCCGCAGTTCATTCATCTGCGGGTCGGTCGGCCAGCCGAACCAGGCTCCCTGCCGGCCACCGCCATCGAGCATGGGGTTGACCACCGGGTTCCAGATGGTTTCCGCGTTCCAATAGGTAAAGAACAGATTCCAGCCGCCCTGCGCCGGCGGGTTCTGGTTGGCGCGGCGCGATACCAGGGTCTGCCAGTCCATCGGTTGCAGCTCTACGTTGAACCCCGCATTGCGCAGGGCCTGAGCCGCCACTACCGGTTGTGGCGCCTGGCTCGGGACGTCGGTCGGCTGCATGATAACCACCGGCGTGCCGTCATAGCCGGCTTTTTTCAACAGCGCCCTGGCGGCGTTCAGGTCGCCGCCGCGGGTCAGCGACTCGCCGCCCGCCTGACTGTCCAGCGCCGTGCCGCAGCCGAAGACCGACGCGCACAGTCTGAAGTACTTCGGGTTGCCAACCAATGCATCAAGTACATCCTTCTGGTTCATCGCCAGCAGCGCGGCGCGGCGAATGTCGGGATTGTTGAACGGAGGATAAAGGAAGTTCATCCGCCCGCCGGTCATCAATCCCAGTTTGCTCAGGACGCCGGACTTGAGATGATCGTCGGCCTGGATCATCGGCAACAGGTCAATGGGCACCTGCTCGATAAAGTCGATGTCACCGGAAGACAGTGCGTTGATCGCGGTCATGCGGTCGGGCATATTGATCCATTCGACGCGATCAACCTTAACCACCTTGCCGCCGGCAGTGCCGCTGGCAGGCTCCTTGCGCGCAATGTATTCTTTGAATTTTTCGTAGACCACCCGGTTGCCGGGGTCGAATTCGCCGGCGACGAATTTATAGGGGCCGGAACCGGTATAGTCGGTGATAGTCTTGCCGTCAGGCGTATCGGCGACCCGCTCCGGCATCATGAATGCCGCCACCGATGAAGGCTTGGCCAGCAGTTGCAGGACGTAGCCGAAGGGTTTGGCCAGCGTCAGGGTAATGGTTTTGTCGTTGGTGGCGGTGATACCCGCGGTGTACTTCATCATCAGTTGACCGCCGACATCGAACCGTGCCCAGCGCTTGAGGGAAGCGACGCAATCGGCGGCGGTCACCGGTTTGCCGTCATGCCACAGCAGGCCGTCGCGCAGGGTAAAGGTGTAGGTCAGGCCGTCGGGCGAGACGCTCCAGTCGGCCATTTGCGGCTTGGGCACAAAGTTTTCGTCCATGCCAATCAGGGTATCGTAAATCATGAAGCCATGGTTGCGGGTGATCTGCGCGGTGGTTGCGATAGGATCCAAAACACGCAGGGATGACGACATTACCGCGTGCAGGGTTTTCTCCGCGCCCAGGGCGTACGGCGTGTTCATGGCGGCAATCAGGCCGATAGGCAGCAACAGGCGGGTAACCAGGGAACGGGACGGACGTACTTTCATTCTCAATACTCCTCAAAAATGGCAACGTTCGGTGTCGGCGCTCTTGCCCTGCGGCGCGACGTAGTTAGACCAGACCGGGCACTTTGGCGCGCCCGGCGACGCCATTCCCGGCGCTCAGACGCTCCCCGCCAGCGCATGGCCGATATATAGCTGGCGCAGTCGGCGGGTTAACGGCCCCGGCGTGCCGTCGCCGATGGGCTGGCCGTCCAGGGTCACCACCGGATAAATAAACGATGTGGAGGAGGTCACGAAGGCTTCAGCGGCATTCTTTGCTTCCTCCAGGCTGAAGGCGCGCTCTTCGCGTTGCAGGCCGTGTTCTTTCACCAGGACGAGCAGCGCGCCGCGCGTGATGCCGGGCAACAGCGCGCGGGAAAGCTCGCGGGTCACCACCGCGCCGTCGCGGGTTATGATAAACGCATTATTGGAGGTACCTTCGGTCACCCGTCCATCCTTCACCAGCCAGGCGTCGTCGGCGCCCTGGGCTTTTGCCTGTTCCTTGGCCATGCAGGCGTAGAGAAGTTGCGTGGTTTTGACATCGCTGCGCCCCCAGCGCATATCCGGCAGACCGATGATATTCATGCCGCGTTTTGCCAGCGGACTGTCGAGCACCGCCTTGGCCTGGGTGAAAAGCGCCACCGTCAACGGCGTGTCCGCGGGCGGATACAAAAAGTCGCGGTCTGCGGCGCCACGGCTGACCTGCATATACATCAAGCCTTCGCACAGCGCATTGCGCGCGATAAGCTGCCGGTGGACCGCCAGCAGCTTATCGTCGTCAAGCGGCAGGACCAGAGCCAGCTCCGCCAGCGAGCGGCGCAGGCGGGCCAAATGCGCCTTGGCATCCACCAGCTTGCCGCCCAATACGGCGGTCACCTCGTAAATGCCGTCGGCGAACATAAAGCCGCGATCGAAGATGGAAATCTTCGCATCATTCTCGGCAATAAACTCTCCGTTGAGATAAACGGTGCGCATGGACTGTCGTCTCCTGGTCAGGGGCGCTGGACGCCGGTTTGGCGGGTAATGATGCCGTAATGCTCGATACGCCGGTGGCGGGCGAAATCGAAAATGGTGGTCTTGCCGAAATTGCACAAATCCATATCGCAGCGGTGGACGATAAGCTCGTCGTCCTGCCCTTTAGCCCTGGCGACCACAAAACCGTTGGGATCGATGATTACGCTGCCGCCCATCAGCGGGAAGCCGTCCTCGACCCCGGCCTTGGCCACGCCGACCACCCAGGTGGCGTTTTGATAAGCGCCGGCCTGCATGCACAATTCGGAATGGAACAGCCGCTGCTGTTCGCCTTCACCGGGTTTTTGCGAGTTGATTGACGGCGTGTTATAGCCCAGCGTGACCAGTTCCACGCCCTGCAGTCCCATGACACGATAGGTTTCCGGCCAGCGGCGGTCGTTGCAAATGCACATGCCAATCACGGTTTCCCGATCCTCCCATGTGGGGAAACCCAGGTCGCCGGGTTCGAAGTAGCGTTTCTCCAGGTGCTGGAAGTCGCGGCCGGTATCGAACTCGACGTGTCCGGGCAGATGTATCTTGCGGTATTTGCCGATGATGCTGCCCTGGCGGTCGGTTAAGATGGAGGTGTTGTAATGATGCCCCTCAGGGGTCAACTCGGCGTAGCCGAAGGTGATGGCGATGCCGTGCTCACGCGCGAAATCGAACAGCGGGCGGGTCGCCTCGTTGGGCATCTCCCGTTCGAACCAGGTATCCACCTCGCGCTGATCTTCCATATACCAGCGGGGAAAGAACGTGGTCAGGGCCAGCTCCGGGAAGACCACCAGTTCACATCCCTGCTGCCGGGCCTGTTCCAATAGCGCCAGCATACGCCGGACCACCGTTTCCCTTAAATCGCTTTTTTGAATAGCCCCCAACTGGGCGCCGCCGATGACGATTTCGCGCATGCCGTTTTCCTCCCACAAGACCGACCCGATGCCGGCAAACCTTTTGCGTTACTTAGGGTCATTGTGGGAACTTCAGGTAAGGATGTCGTATGCCAATATGTCGGCCTTGGTTAACCTGAGGTTAATCCATATTGAACAGGTGAAAACCGCTGCCGCCGAGCGTGTTGCGCAATTGCTCGACAAACACCTGGGCAAACTGCGCCAAAGGCTCGCGCCGCAGGTGCACCAGGCTGATGGTCAGGCGTTCTTCGCTGAGGATGGGCAATACCGCCATCCGCCCCTCTCCCGAGGCGCGGAAGGAAATTTCATCGACCACGGAAAAACCACTGCCGTTTTTGACCAGCGCGCACGCGTGGTGGGGCGAGTCGACATCGATGCTTGGCCGGTATGGCAAGCCCACATGTTCGAAGGCCATCTTCATGAAGCTGTAGAACGGCGTATCGGCGGTATAGCCGATGAACGCCGCATCCGCCAGCGCCTGGGGCAACTCGTCGGCCTGAACCCGGGTCAGCGGATGATCCTGCGGGCACACCACCATAACCCGGATATAGCTCAGCGGCACCGCGCGCAGGTTGGGATGATCGATGGGGAACAGGGAAATACCCAGATCCGCCTGCCGGTCAAGCAGCCGGTCGCGCAGCAGGACATGTCGCAGGCATTCCAGGCTGATGCGAATATCCTCGTTGCACTGCCGGAAAGCAGCAATGGCGTCCGGCACCAGTTGATGCCCCAGGCTGGGGCTGCTGGCGACGCGCAGCACGCCGTGACGCTGCTGGACCAGATTGTGCAGCGTGGTATTGACCCGCAGGATATCGCGATACACCGATTCAACATCGTTGAACAGGCTACGCGCCTCCGGCGAGGGATATAGCCGTCCCTTGACGCGCTCGAACAGCTGGAAGCCGATACGCGCCTCGGTGTGCGAGAGCATCCGGCTAACCGCCGGCTGGGAAACAAACAGCAGTTGCGCGGCGCCATTGATGGAACCGGTGATCATGACAGCGCGAAAGACTTCGATCTGGCGCAAGTTGAGCGGCTGCATGCAACGTACCTCTGTGGAATTTTAGCGTTCGCGCCGGGGACAACGCATAACATCAGGTTATAGGAAGATAGCAATTAGTATGCCAATACACCCAATTGCCTGAAAATCGCGCTGACAGCGAAGGGATTAGCCAGTAAAAATAGCCTTCACCCATTGTTACAGGAGCCTTACCCGTGGCCGTTCCACAAACCATACTGCCCATCTCGCTGTTGATCATCCTGGGGTATGTCCAGGCGCGCCGGGGCGTTCTCGAGTCCCACGCCATCAAGGCATTGGGCGGCCTGGCCTTCAAGCTGTTCATGCCGATGGTGTTGTTTACCGGCATGGTCAACGCACCGCTGCACGACGGCCTGAACACCACGATCCTGGCGGCGTATTTTGTTCCGGCACTGATGGTTTTCGCCCTGGTCAACCTGTTCGCCCATCGCCGCCTCGGCCACCCAACGCCCTTTGGACTGACCGCCTCCTTTTCCAATAACGCCCTGATCGGCGTGGCGATGGTCTCGGGCCTGTTCGGCAACGACGGGCTAGTGCTGCTGTTCACCGTACTCGCCGTGCACAGCCTGCTGCTGTTCAGCTTCCAAAGCCTGTATGACAGTTTCGCCGGCAGCGAGCCGTTCAAACCCGGCCCGCTGGTAAGCAGCCTCGCCAATCCGATGATTGTCGGCCTGCTGCTGGGCACGGCGGTCAATCTGTCGAATGTGGCGCTGCCGGTCTGGACCACGCAATTAACGACCTGGCTGGCCCAGGCGGCGTTACCCTGCGCGCTGATCGCGCTGGGCGCCAATTTGGCGGGCTTTCGCCTGCGCCCCGGCGGGTCTGCCCTCGGCATTACCGCCGCCAAGCTTGTCGCCATGCCGCTGCTGGTTTTGCTGACGTGCATGCTGCTGGATATCGGCGGTATGCCGCGCCGGGTGCTGGTACTGATGGCCGCCAATCCCTCCGGCGTCAATGTGCTGGGGTTTTCGCGCTCGCTGGAAGACACCCAGGTAACCAGCTCGGCCATTTGTCTTTCAACACTCTTATCGGCCGTCACCCTGCCGCTGTGGATGTGGGTTGATAGCCTGCTGTAATCCGCCGGGCGTAACGCGGGGTAACAAAACGCCGGCGCCCGAAGGGGTTGAAGCAGGTTGCACCAAGGCTGGCGGCCGCAGAAAGACCACCACCGGTCGAGCAAGTCGTCCTGCCAGAGCGCCTGTGCCGTCGCCAGCATAACGCGCGGCTCCGGCAGGATCTGCGCTAGCATCCACTTGTACAATGCTGTTAGTTGCCTAAGGGAATAAAGCGCTGCAGGAAGCAGCAAGTGCCACAGATCTATATGCCGCATTGCCGACGGTAACAGTCGCCGTTTCAAGATCAGCAGTTGTGCCATAACAACCTGTTTAATCCAAGAAAACAAGTCGCTATAAAACAATCCTTTCCTGTGATTGACTAATGCATTTCTTGAACATGCTTGCTGCAAAAGACGCATTCGAGCCGCAGCGCCGCGCTATCACTGACTTATATCGATTTAGGCTTCGCTTTTCTAAAAAAAAAATTTCAAATAACGTTTGACATAAAATAATTAACAGAATGTTTGTAGGAAAAAGAGGGTGATTATTTAATGCCGTTTTTATGGTCTCACATGCGGTGTTGACCGCATAGATCTATACACCCATTCTCGCTTATGATGATAAGGTTTTCTTATGTAGATATTTCCCAGGAGAGCAATAAATATAAATCATTTTTGTGATACGTAATGAAATAGAAATCATCATTTCGATGTGATAAATAAAAATTTGCACAAAGTAACATTTTCACTTCATCATTTATGCCTTTTTTTAAATAGATCAGCCGTTAATTTTCAATTTCAGGTTTGTTTTTATTTCCCATAAACTATTTTCTATTACATTGCAGAATAGTTTACTAATGCCTTCATGAAATACTTCTGACGATATAAATTGAAACTTTCATGATAATTCATCTATAGATTAATTATCAATCAACTGCTGATCATTAATTCATCATAATAGAGGAATCGATCGTTAATAACAATAGTTACTCAAATATTGATAGGTTTTATCTATCAATAAGGTTTTTACGATCGATATAAACGATTAGAATAATAAATGCTAAGGGCGTTTAATTTGAAGTTAGGCTTTGTGTCGCCTTGGTAAGGTTAAGTCGTTCATAAAGGAATATCGACGAAGTATTAAGATTTAGAATAAAATATATAACTGGTGAGCTTCATTTGATGCAATATATAAAATATTGCAAGATTGTTATTATTTAAGCTAGGGTGCACAGTTATGGGAATTGTTGCATTGAGTCTGAGTGTTTATGTTAACATTTGCATCATTTTTGCAACTTTTTCTGCAAGCATTTTTTTACTTAGCCGCAATGAAGCCTTTTCATTTGATGCATCCTACAGCAAGCGTGTTATATTTGGTGTTGTCGGCGGACTTATTACCTTGAGCATTCAACAACAACATGGGGTTTTGACAACAGGTTTCCCCGTTTTTAGTTTCACTGGTTTACCCGTAATTTTAACAATAATAATTGGCGGCTGGGTCAGTGGTTTAATATCCCTGGCAATAGGTATCATTAATATTGATGGAGACCTTTATGAAAAGATGATTATGGGCCTCGTCCCACTAACCCTTTTTCCCTTTAAAATATGGCGTAGCACATCATCGAGAATACCTCTGTTTATTGTGTTTATCATTCTACTCTACAACACTATTACGTTTCATTTTATTAATAACTCACCGCATGATATAAACTCTCTGATAGTTTCTACACTTTTGGAGTGTTTTTGTTTTCTGATCATATATTATGCACTGATGGCTCAGAAATCCTATATTAAAGACAATATAATGATTAAGGATTTCGCCATGATTGACAGCGTCACTAATTTAAATAACCGCAAACGGGTTGATCAAGAAATTGTCCGACTCGCTCTAAAGAAAAACTCATTCGGGGTGGTATTGATTGATCTGGATGATTTCAAGCTTGTCAATGATCGTTATGGGCATCTTGTCGGCGATCAATTACTCTATGAAATAGCTGATGTTTTTAGAGGTACAACGCGAGCTAAGGATTTTGTCGGCCGTTACGGGGGTGAGGAGTTTATCATGTTCATCCAAAATCAGGATCCCGCTGCGGTGCTGTTGGTTTGCCAGCGTATCAGGCAAGCAGTTTCAAAAACGCTGTTTCTGGGAAATTCACAACAGCCATTCAATATCACTGTTTCTATCGGGGTGAGCATGCATTATGCCGATAAAGATCTTATGAAGAGTATACATCAGGCCGATCTGGCCCTTTATAAAGCCAAAAAGCAAGGTAAAAACACTGTCGTAATGAACGATTTCTTAACTGCGGCTTCAGATTTTTTGCATAAATAACTGAAAATGCTATTTACACTTATATTTTCCTGATTAAAGTCAGCCGTGAAAATTTAAAGCCTATGGTGATATGGATCATTCTATTTACATTTTTAAAAAATCAGTCGCTGCAGCAGCATGAACGGGGATCAGCGAGAGACTGTGAAGTGAAAGGGCCATGGTTCTTCTGGCAAGCAGTGATCTAATGAGTTCGAACATTAAGAATTCCCTCGGGCTGTAATATTAGGACGGCAGCGTTAACGGATTCGAAACGCGGCGTTTGCCCCCCACGTAGCCACGAGTAGACTTCCATCAGGTGCACGTGCCAACCCTACCGGGCTGATCAGTCCATCAGCGATCACCGTGCGAGTACCTTCTCGGTCGACGCGGCTGACAGTCGTCCCGCCATAGTCAACAACATAGGCTGCATCTGTACCTGCTGGGACGATGCCGGGGCCTGGGCTGGTGAATTCGGTATTGATTGTTTTTGCCTTCATCCCATTGGATACGAGGGATATTCCGCCCGCAATATTACTGACCAGTAAATCACCATTGGGCAGTTCTACAGCACCTACCGGTGTTTGCAAACCTTCGGCTACGATCTCTATTCTTCCGTCTGGATGGGCAGCAAGAATTTGGTTGGTCTTCCGATTCGCGATCAGCAAGCGACCTCGCATATCAAAAGAGAGACCCGCCGGCGTTGCCAGCCCCTGTACGAAAACAGTCTTATCGCCGTTGGGTGTGAAACGCCACACCAGGTCTTCGTTGTAGGAGGCGACGTACACATCTCCCGTGGATGAAACAGCCAATCCAGACGGGCCACTGAGGCCACTGGCAAAGACCACACGTTCGCCATTAGGCGTGAAGCGCAACACAGTGCCGGCCGACCAATTCGCCACATAAAGGTTGCCGCGCATGTCGTAGGCCATACCGACCGGTGAACTGAGTCCCTCATGGACTGCGGTCCGATCCAACGTCCAATTGACTACTGATTGCGCTTGGGCCGAGGCAGGCAGGTTCAGCGAGACTGCCATAATAAACGCCAACCACACTGAGTAGAATATGTGCCTCATATTGTTACCTCCTGTGAGAAAATTTCTTTGGCGGCGAACAGTCCGTTAAGTGCTGCGGGAAAGCCGGCATAAACCGCCATCTGCATGATGATCTCAACGATTTCTTGTTGAGAGCAGCCGACAATGCGAGCGCCGTGGATATGTACCTTGAGTTGCGGCAAAGCGTTTCCCGTGGCGGTTAGCGCGGCTACCACAGCGAGTTCTCGGCTCTTGAGGTCGAGTCCCGGCCTCGAATAGATATCGCCGAACGGAAACTCAATGAGCAGGCGGGCAAAATCTGGTGCAATGTCCTTCAGGCTCTCAATAACGTTCTCTCCTGCCTGACCATCAACTTCCTTAAGCTTCGCCAGGCCTCGTTCATAGCGTTCGTTATTCATATTCACTCCTGAAGGGTTTTGATACTTGCACTGTATGTTTCGCCTTCGTATTAATCCAATATCATTTTTGTGATACCTTTTGGGTATGAATGAATTCATTGATCTACGACTGGTGCGAGCAGACCGATAAGCAGGGCCACCACCATTACTAGCCCGCGACAATGGGCCGTTGAGCTGTATGAGAAATCTTCTATTGAAAGAAAGGTGCTGATGTCGACTAAAAATTGCACTCAACAGCAATCTTCATTGGCGTCGCCAATCTGCAATTTCCCGAAAAAAAATACATCAGTGGGGTTACTGACTGGGCGTGATAATAAGTCTTCGGGGGGAACTGTCTGCGGGTGTAGCGCAAAATCCACAACATCGCAATATCGCCCGAATGGCGGCCGGCGTGCCCTCGACGTCCAGTAATAACGGACTCTGTTGGCGCCCCTGTTCATCAAACACGCTTGCCAAAGCCTGGGGGTCCACTAATATTCCCCTTCCCTTGGGAAAAAATGTTCTGTGCCCTTCGCGACTTCGCTGCGACGAGGTAAACGCATTCTGCCAACCGTCCAATTGCAAAAGCGTCAATGCGCAGTGCAAACGATACATGTCACTGTGTTGCGACAGTTGGTCTGCGCCTAACTCCCAGTAATACAACAAACAGTGTTTCAACCGAGTCGAGGCCGGGTTTATTTGGCCAAGTCTGAGCAACGACAGCAACACCGGCGCAATATCGCGTGAGAAGCGTTTTTGCTGCTGGGCCTGCTGAAGCCAGCATCGAGTAGGAGGCGGGATTGCTCCCGCCGTCCTCTCACACCACCGTACGTACGGTTCCGTATACGGCGGTTCAGGCTATACGGTTTAGCCGGTTTATCGTATCCAGTATCGAGACCAGTCCAAGCCGGTCCCACCATTTCTTCGGCAACGCCTGATTCATATGCGACGCTCCCGAGTTCCACCAGGGACCTCGTCCATTGCTCGTCGATTTCCAGGCGCGTTCTGCATTCAGCCCCAAGCGCGTCAAGTTCCGTGCCCTTGTCGAGGGATTCTTCCATTGGCGCCATAGGGCACATCGCAGTTTATGCCGCACCCAGCCATCAAGCTTTTCGAGAGGCCTTTTGCTCTGACTTAACTTAAAGTAACCGGCCCAGCCGCGCAGTATCGGGTTTATTCGCTCGATGACATTTGCCATCTTGCGTCCCCGCGCACCCCGCAACATCTCCCCCAGCCTGTCGCGCAGTCGGCCTTGGCTTGCCATGCTTACTCTCAGTCTCGGTTGCTGTCGATGCCTGCTTATCCCATAGCCGAGGTAGTCACATTTCCAGGCTTCGGCTACACGGCTCTTTTCCCCGTTCAGCGTCAGTTTTAACCGCTGGTTCAGGAAGCGCTCCACGCTTACCATTACCCGTTCGCCAGCCCGTTGACTGCGCACATAGATGTTCGCATCATCGGCATAACGCACGAAGCGATGACCCCGCTTTGTCAGTTCGATATCGAGTTCGTTGAGCAGGATATTCGACAACAACGGCGAGAGCGGGCCCCCTTGCGGCGTCCCTTCCTGCCGTCGGCTCAGTATCCCACCCGCCATCACCCCGGACTCAAGATAGCGACTGATAAGCGTAAGCACGCGTTTGTCTTCAACCCGGCGCTGTACGCGGGCCATCAGGATATCGTGGTTAACGCGATCAAAGAACTTTTCCAGATCGAGTTCCACGCACCAGTGATGCCCGGCAGCTACGTGGGCGCGGGCCGTTTCGACTGCCTGATGGGCGCTTTTCCCCGGACGGAAGCCATAGCTGTAGTCCGAGAACAGCGGGTCGAAGATTGGCGTGAGCTGTTGTAGCAAGGCTTGTTGAATCAGGCGATCCACCACACTGGGGATACCTAAATGGCGGGTTCCACCTTTGGGCTTGGGGATCTCAACCGCGCGTACCGCTTGCGGATGATATTCCCCTGTCAACAACCGGGCCTTTAAGATCGGCCAATACTGTTTCACGTAGCCGGCCAATTCAGCCACCGTCATGCCATCGGCACCCGGTGCGCCTTTATTGCCGACTACGCGTTGATACGCACGCTTGAGATTCGCCGGTGCGAGCACCCGCTCCATCAGCGTGTCCGGCTCCGCGTTCGTCCACGTCGCAGACGTCGCCGATGCTTGCACACTGTCGGCCATCATCCTCGGATACCGTCCGGGACTCGGGGAAACAGTTTTCTCGGGGAGAATATTCGGTGTTTCAGCATTCGACGAGACTCCAACGCCTACTGGCGGTATAACCTGTTCAGCCCTTGGTGACGGGGTTAATCGTCACTTACTACGGCCTCGGCTGACTTCTGCACGCTCATCCCGTCGCCTCTCGACGCGCGGTAGCACTATGGCAAACGTGCAGATCTCCCAGGGTAATTCGCGCGACCTTCCTGCTTATGCCTGTCGGATATACGTCACAGCGTTCCGTGCAAGTACTGGGCTTTAACGATTTTCGCCGTCTTACCCCGCTGCGCCGCCTGATCCGCTTCCTGTACGTCAGGCCGGCATTTTGCTTTCAGCTTCCTTCAGATCCGCGATCGCCCGCGACACCCTTGCCTTCAGCTAACACTTCCCCTTGCCGGGTGTGTAGAGGACTTTCACCTCCAAGTCGCCCCTTGGCCACCACGGCCAGGGGACAGCACCCGTCAGGGCGCTACGCGCCATGCCTGGCGCACGAATAATAAACGGCTGCTCTCCCGCATCCGCAACGATACGACCGTCCTGCCACGCCAGCTCTATCGCGACGAGTCCACACCAAGCGAAATGGGCAATTTGTGGGTACATAAATACCTCAGATCTTACGGGATATAGTGGATGAACGCGCAGGTCTGGACTTTGGGACGGATGAACGAGACAAGATAAGCGTATCCGTGCTGGCCGCTGGACGAGCCAGCTGGCCGAACGTCTCGTTGCGTACTGGGAAACTCGGCGATTGATAGCGGGCTATCAGACGGCGCCGTAAGGCTTTACGGTACTGTGCCTGGTGATGAATATCCCTGGCCAGTCGATACAACTCACCATAGCCAATGTCCTTATGCTCCACGACAAACACTTTAACCGCGCTCTGCAATGCGTCGCTGGTCTGACTCAGGGCAATCAGATCTGAGCCGGTGATGGGTAGGGCAGGAATATTATCGGGCAGATGATACAGCCCGCTACGCCTTACGAGAGGCGAGCCAGCGAGCGTAAACGCGGTCCAAACGAGCCCCCCGAAAAGAGCACCCAGCACTATCAGTTGCCCTAGACCAGGCCAGAATCGGTACAGTACCATACCCGCCATCAGCGTACTTCCGGCCCAAATCAGTAGGGCCAGCCATAGTCGGGGCATATGGACGACTATCTTGGGGATACGCTGCGCATTCTCGCGCTTGATGAGGTTTAACACCATGTTTCGGATAAGCGTGACATCATTCTGGGATGACATGAGTGTTGCCTTCCTGTGATTATTCAGAGAGAAAAAACGACACTGTAAAGCTTCTGCCAATATTTTAAGCGGCACCGAAAATACATCCGCATGGCGGGTGGCTGCGCCAACTCAAGCTCACTGATTTTAAGTGCTGATGCCCCATCACGCTTGAGGCGCATAGCATGAAAAGCCGCCATATCGGCTAAGATGCGCTGCTGCCCCATTGAGGTAAGCGGGATAAAATTTTCCATCATACATGCCCCCCTGGCTGCTGTATAACGCGATCAGTAAACCGATTCAGGTGTTTCCCCAGGGGCACTGGATGCCGGTGTTTTTTTGGCTGATGAAAAATTACGCGCTCTGGCCCGGCTTGTAAAACCCTTTAATCACGGACTTCAACGGAAGGCGTACACGACAACGCCCGGACATCATGGCCGGAGCCAATGAAAAGGGTCACGAACCCAGTGTAACCCAAGAACGTGACCGGTTCCCTGGTGTTGTCGTGTAGCGATGTAAAGGTTTTACTTTACACATAAAATGTAAAGGAATGCTAGACAGGCGTCAAGGATAATTGATTGTCTGGGCGACCGATGATAGGAAAAAGACTCAAAGAAGCGCGAAGATTATGTGACATGACGCAAGAGAAGCTGGGGGTAATGATTGGCATTGAGGAAGCTACCGCCCGACAACGCATTTCACAATATGAATTGGGGACTCATACGCCAAAATATTCGCTCGCCTGCCTGATGGCGGAAATCTTGCACGTACCGGAATGCTACTTTTACATCAAAAGTGATGATTTTGCTGATAAAGTATTAGCGCTTTATCAGGCAGAGAACTCTCACTGTGCTACCGACACCAAAGAAAAGTAGGTAAAAAGTCTATTTGATAGCAACAACCACGTTGGCTGATTTTCCGACAACGTTCGGGGACGTATATGCCTATAGTATTATGTCAGGCTGAAACGAGGATATCCGCTGGTCGGTTGCGTTCGTCCTAATGCTGCAACGAATGGATACCCCAAGGATATCTGCTGGACAGACCACACGCCAATCCTAAAGGGCACCATTCTGTCTTGCGTACTACTGCCACACCATCTCTCAGTACCCGCCTCACGCCGCTGGAGCGCAACGGCCGGCAGGTATAGAATCGTCTGAACATGAAGACAGGACCGGAGACGGAGGGTCCGCCCCCGGATCGATAATCAGGTGATAACAGGAGTATTTTTATGAGGATCCGTACTCTTGGCCGTAACGGCCCCACCGTGTCCGCCCTGGGCCTCGGCTGCATGGGCATGAGTGCGTTCTACGGCGACCACAGCGACGAGACCGGCTCGATCGCCGTCATCCGCCACGCGCTTGACCGCGGCGTTACCCTGCAAGGTTGAAATCGCTTGACCCAATGAAAAAGGATCTCTTTCTTTTTTTCTTTATCGGGTTCATTGAAAAGAAGTTCATTGGTTTTGTCTATATCTTTACCGAAAGAGTCAAGATGGCTCCTCGGAATTTTACCGAGTAATTGTTGAATTTCCATACCTTTCTCCTTACTGGAATTTTCAGAGTTACATTAATGTTCACCTGTCTTACTTGATAACATACTTATCATAAGCAACGCACAGATAGTAATAATACTTCCCACTATCTGAATGCTTTCCATCTTTTCTCTTAGAAACAGGTATGCGCCGAAGATCCCAAAAATAGGGACCAAGTTTAGAAACATTCCTGCTAATCCTGCACTGATATTTTTTAATGAAATTAAATAAAATGTGAATGCGAGAGCATATTGAAGGATACCGGATGCTATCGCCAGTAACACAATGCCTATCGATGGAATAGAGAATGTATAATCGGTAACGATATACTCGATAATAAAAGCTAATGTTGTTGCAAGAAGTGCAGTGACTTGTTGAAAAGCAACAATGATAATGGCATCTGCAACCGCTATCGAGCGCGATGTCATCATAACATATACGGCAGCGGCAAGCATACCGGAAATAATAAGAAGATTCCCTATCATACCATTATGTATCAATTCTGACAGACTACTTCCTATTGAAAAGTAGAGGCCAATCAGAATGAAAGACGATAACATAATGAACAATTTACTTAATTTTTCTTTAAAAAACAACGCGGCAATGATCACTATAAATATTGATTCTAACGACTGTAATAGTGCCGCATCCGTTGCTCTGGCGAACGTGAGGCCAATCAACACCAGGATATAGGTCAAAAATGGCTCAAAAAGACCGAGAAAACTCACCTTTTTTAATGATCGTATATCTGGAATTTTTATTTTCTTTATAAGAACAATACACCATATAAAAACAACGCTGGCTGTAAGTCCCCCCCTGTCAGGATAGATGGCATCCCCTACTGAAAATCTAATTGGGGGTAGTGGAGCCTGACATGAAACGTTATTCACCTGAACGTAAAGCTGCTGTTTTGGACAAATTATTACCTCCTCACAACATGACTGTTAGCGCACTTGCACAGCAAGAAGGAATATCGGAAGCTACCCTTTACAACTGGCGTATTCAGGCCAAATTGGAGGGAAAGCCCGTGCCCGGAGCGAATAAAACTACCGAACAATGGTCGACCGAAGCCCGTTTTGCCGTGATCGTGGAAACTGCCACACTCAGTCAAGCCGAGTTAGGCGAATATTGCCGTCGTAAAGGGCTTTATCCAGAACAAATAGCCCAGTGGAAACAAGACTTCCTTCAAACGCCACAACCCGATACCCGGCAGTCGCAAAAACAGGCCCAAAAAGAAATCAAAGGGCTGAAGCGAGAACTGGCCCGAAAGGAAAAAGCCCTGGCGGAGGCGGCCGCGTTGCTGGTGTTGCGAAAAAAGCTCAATGGTTATTACGGGATAGCAGACGAGGACGACTGACGCCAGCGAACGAGCGAGTGCAATTTATCCGGTGGATAGGCGAGGCGACGAGCGCCGGTGCGCGCTTGCTCCCCGCCTGCCGAGAAGTGGGCATCAGCCTGCGCACCTGGCGGCGCTGGAACGGGCAGGCCGAAGACCGCCGGCCTTCGGCGGTGCGCCCACGACCGGCCAATAAGCTGACACTCGCCGAAGAACATCAAATACTGGCCGTGTGTCACGAGCCGGAGTATGCCAGTTTGCCGCCGGCGCAAATCGTGCCACGTCTGGCGGACACAGGGGTCTATCTAGCCAGCGAATCGACGTTTTACCGGATCCTGCGGCGCCACGGTCAGGTGCATCATCGAGGGCGTAGCCGGGCACCGCTGAAGGTCAATAAACCGACCAGCTATCAGGCGCTTGCGCCCCGCCACGTGTGGACATGGGACATCACCTGGCGTGCGCCCGGAGCTCAGGGCTGGCAAGGAAGCTAAATATGAGCCACGAACTGATCTGAAATCCGCCGCTTGTCGACAGGAGTCTGACAAGCGGCGGCAGTGTCTGGTTGTGCAGACACATGAGCCCGAGCGGCAGTGTCTCATTGTATGCTGGTGAGGTGATGAAGCCCGCTGACAACGGGGGGTGAGGCGAACTCGTTAAGCCAAGATGCTCCTCCAGGCTGAGTAGTGGACGGATGAAGAACATGAACCGATTAATCCGCGTCTATGGGTTGAAATGTCACCACCCCCTACACGGGTTAACAGGGGGTACAACGTTAGACGTTCTTTACATGTAGGATGGAGCGTGTCGATTGGCCACTTTACAGCCACGAATATGGCCATGGACTGACGCAATACCACAATTCTGTGTCAGAGCGTTATCGCCTCACAGAATGATGAGGGTAAAGACTGCGATCGGCATCCACCCCACTATGTTTGAGTTCAGGTCAGTAAACCGGGGAAGGTCTGTTTGGCTGTTAAGGGAGCATGACCCCGATGACAAACAGGCTGGCGGAGCTCCCGTAGTAGTCCGCGATGGGGAAAGCCCATTACATGGCGAAGGGGAGCAGTTTATATATGTTTGTAGAACAAACTACCTGACTGAAGTGAGGTGAAGACCTTTGATAATCAGCGAAATGCAATGCAAACTGGCAACGTGGGCGGATACCGAGCCGGATCGTAAAATGGATCGGTTATTGCGCCTGATTGCACACCCGATATGGCTGGCAGAAGCAGCACGGAAAACGCTGGCATCCCGAGGTAGTTACACGCCTGGGATAGACGGCATAACCAAACTGCATCTGGAAAACCGGTTGTTGGAAACTCTGGCTCAGCTCCGTCAGGAACTACTGTCGGGTGACTATCAACCGGCCCCCGCCCGGCGTGTGTACATTCCAAAAGCGAACGGGAAACTGCGCCCACTGGAGATACCTACATTACGGGATCGTATTATCCAGCGGGCCATGTTGATGGCAATGGAGCCCATCTGGGAAAGTGATTTCCACCGTCTTTCCTATGGATTTCGTCCGGAACGCAGTGTGCATCACGCTATCCGCACAGTGAAACTTCAACTGACAGATAAACGTGACACCAGTGGACGGTGGGTCATCGAAGGTGACCTTTCCAGTTACTTCGACACAGTACATCACCGGCTGTTGATGAAGGCGGTACGGCGACGGATCTGCGATCAGCGGTTCTTGTCGTTGCTCTGGAAAATCATCAAAGCCGGCCATGTTGATGCCGGACTGTTTCGTGCGGCCAGCGAGGGGGTTCCGCAAGGCGGGGTTATCTCGCCCCTACTGGCGAACATTATGCTGCATGAATTCGATCAGTATCTTGAGCGCCATTATCTTGGTACAAAGCCGCGTCAAGACCGATGGTATAACAACCATAGCATCAAGGTCGGTCGTCGGTCGGCGATCCAAGGGAAGTGGCAATGGCAACCCGCTGTAGCTTACTGCCGTTATGCTGATGATTTTATCATTATCGTAAAGGGTACCAAAGCGCATGCTGAAGCCATTCGGAACGAATGTCGCGATGTGCTTGAAGGAAAGTTGAAGCTGGCGCTGAACATGGAAAAGACCCGGGTCACCCATGTAAACGACGGCTTCACGTTTCTCGGTCATCGGCTTATTCGGAAACGAAGTCGCGACGGCATAATGCGGGTAGTCAGCACGATCCCACGAGAAAAGGCAAGAAACTTCGCCGCATCGCTGACTCAGTTATTGTCGGGAAACTTCGACGCCAACAAGATCGATATGGTCGACACACTGAACAAGAAGCTTCAAGGCTGGGCGAATTTCTACCAATTTGTCGACTTCAAAGCCAAAGTGTTCAGCCATATCGACGGTGTGGTGTTCTGGAAACTGACACACTGGCTGTCGCGGAAATACCGGACAGCAATCAAGCCGCTGATGCGACGCTGGTTTAAGCTCCCGCTCAACGGGTCAGCAAAGACCTGGGTTCTGTTTGGTACCAATCGCCAAAGCAGTCGATGCCGGGTGGAACTGATACGTTTAGTTGGGCGAGGTAAACGGCAATTCCGCTGGCGACTTCCTGAAAGCAATCCTTACCTCAGGAAGGAAGAACGCAATACGTTTACCTCACGCTATCGCGACGTTGCCATGGCCATGAGCCGTGTATAAATGGAGAGCCGGATGCGCTGAAAGGTGCATGTCCGGTTCGGAGAGGAGAGGCAAGGAAATAGTTCGACTACGCCTTGTCTCTTACTCTACTCGCGTCACGAGTCCGTGGCCGGTATTTTTATCTGTATCTGATAGAAGATATCTTTAGCCGGAAAATCGTCGGTTACGAGGTTCACGAAGAAGAAAATGGTGACCAGGCCGCCGCCCTGCTGCAGCGTACCGTGCTGCGTGAACAGTGCTACCGGCAACCTTTGGTGCTGCACGCCGATAATGGGGCGCCGATGAAATCCCAAACGCTGAAAGCAAAGCTGGAAGAACTGCAGATCACCGGTTCGCACAGCCGGCCGCGGGTCAGCAACGACAATCCGTATGTAGAGTCGCTGTTCAGAACGCTGAAATATGTTCCAGCGTGGCCGTCATCGGGCTTCCTGGACCTAAATGAGGCAAGACAGTGGGTTGAGTGTTTTAGCCGATGGTACAACGAAGAGCACCGGCATAGCGCTATCGGTTATGTGACGCCGGAACAACGCCATCAGGGGCATGACATTGCCCTGTTGGCAAACCGAAAAGCCTTGTATGAATCAGCCCAAAGGGCCAACCCGGAACGATGGTCAAAACACTGTCGCCAATGGCAACGTGTCGAAGTGGTGATGTTGAATCCGGATAAGCCGGAAACAGCGCTGGAAAATGCAGCATAAAAAATGACTAAGGGTGCCAACATCCTTGACAGCCGCCGAAGTTGTATTAATAAGAGCATTATCGGCGGAAAGCTTTGCAAAGCCCCCTTAGACATGACTAAGGCCATACCCCAGCAAAAAGCTGCCAGAATAGCAAACGCAGCGCCCTTAATATGAACGTTTGGTATCATAGTCCACCTGGTGTGGTTTAAATAAAATAATAACTATTTTGACGGTTCTGCTGGACAACACTCCTGCGGACAAGCATTCAAATCGCAAAGCCGACACACAGAATCTGACGTCTGGCGGTCGGTCACGGTATTTTCTAATATTTTTGAAATAAGCACCAAAAAAATGTCTTTTTCTTCCCCTTTTAACGGAGAAATAAGCTGCTCCAACACGCTATATCGCTCTTTGAGGATTTTTTGCATTTCTTCCATGCCTTTACTGGTTAAATGCAACGTAGCTGAACGACTATCTGTGACCGCGCGCTCTTTATAAACCAAACTCTGCTCTTCCAGTTTCTGAACCAGGCGCGTGGCAGCTGACTGCCCCAACGACAATGCGGACTGCAAATTGCTTAGCTGATTAGAGAAAAGGCCAATTTGAACCAGCGCAGAAGGATAAGAGGCATTCATTCCCAAGGCTTCGCTCGTTGCGGCAGAGATACGATCGGAAACTGAGAGGCAAAAAGCCCCCATGATGTTAAGTAGGCGTAGTTCGGACTGATTCATCAGCACACCCCATTGGGTTATGAATACTTAGCTTGTTATACATGTATCACTCATGCATTTACTTGGCAAGTATTATCCACTAACTATGTAGGTGTTCTTATCCAATGCTGTTCTGCGGGATCTTCCACGTCGCCATCACCATCTAAACTGATCGCATAGCGCCCCTGAGCAAACAGCATCAGGCGCCGAACCCATTCAGCCCGGTTGGCTGCATGTCGATTTCTTTCACCGTGTCCAGCCATTCTCCTTGTTGCCGGTTGTAGCCCCCTGCTCTGCTCCGGCCGCCTCTCTTTCAGCTTGGCCACTGCACGATCAAGATGCTGGGAAAAGCAAAGCTAAGGTTTGCGTGGTAATACTTTTATTATATTAATTTCTTTGAAATTCTCCTGCAGCATGTCTTGATTCATACTTGCTTTTCAATCACGAGGAGAAATGACGATGCGAATGAGAATACTAGGTAAAGATTTTACCGTTTCGGCTATGGGTTATGGCGCCATGGGCTTGAGCGAATTCTACGGAGAGGCCAAGGATACTGATTCTCTTGAGGTATTAAAAACGGTCATCGAAAGTGGCGTTAATTTACTCGACACCGCTGATATCTATGGGCGAGGACACAATGAACGCCTGATCGGTCACTTTCTTGGCACGCTGAAAGGTCGTCAGCGTGAACAGATTAACATCGCCACCAAGTGTGGTATTTACCGACCGGTTGAAGCGGCGTATGCACGCAGCATTAACAACGAACCGGACTATATACGCCGCTGCTGCCATGATTCATTACAACGGTTAGGCATCGAGCGTATTGACCTCTATTATCTGCACCGCATTAACCCGCAGGCGTCGATTGAAGAAAGTATGTCCTGCTTGAGCGAGTTGGTGAAGGAAGGCAAAATTGCGCATGTTGGGTTGTGCGAAGTCTCCGCCACAACGCTTGAAAAAGCCCATCGGGTTCATCCGGTCACGGCGTTACAAACTGAATATTCCTTGTGGACTCGTGATATCGAACAGAATATTTTGCCTACGGCCATCCGCCTAGGTATCGGTGTGGTCCCTTATTCGCCCTTGGGACGCGGTTTTCTGACGGGGAAATATTTAAACAACGCCGATTTTTCCGATGACGATTTCCGCAAAAACAATCCCCGTTTCAGTGATGAAAATTTACACTCTAATGCCAAGATCCTTAATGCCATCGAGCCGTTGGCTACGAAATATCAATGTACGCTCGGCCAGCTATCACTTGCCTGGCTGCTGGCGCAATATGACCAGATAGTTCCTATCCCTGGCACGAAAAATAGCCGTTATGCACGGGAAAATGCCGCAGCAGCAGACATTGAGTTAAGTGAAGACGATGTGGTTTTTATCACCAAACTGAAAGACCAGATCGAGATAAAAGGCGAACGTTATAGTCAGGAAGGCATGAAAGGTGTCAATGCGTAACGTTATTATCCAGGCAACCGAAGAGTGAAAACGCAAAAAGGCTGAAAACTTTACTCAGCCGTTTTGTGATTTACGTCAGCACGTCATTAACCGCGCTCTACCGCCAAGGCGACACCTTCTCCGCCCCCTATGCACAACGCGGCCATGCCTTTATGCAAGTTGTTACGCCGCATGTGGTGAATCAGTGTCACCAGTATTCGACAACCCGAGGCGCCGATCGCGTGGCCCAAGGCAATGGCACCCCCATTGGGGTTTACGCGATCCAGGGAAATGTGCAGTTCTGACAAAACCGCCAGCGCTTGTGCGGCAAACGCCTCGTTAGACTCCAATACGTCAAGTTCAGCTATTTCCCACATCTGCTCTTTCAAACAGCGACGAATGGCTTCGATCGGTGCGGCACCCATTATTTCAGGCTCAATACCGGAATTCGTAAAGTGCCCCACGGTCACCAGGGGCGTTAAGCCCAGACTGCCGGCTTTTTCCCGGCTGCATAACATGACCGCAGCCGCACCGTCATTCAGTGATGAGGCGTTGCCGGCAGTGACCGTTCCTGCTGCCTGGAACACCGGTTTCAACAACGACAATTTATCGTAGCTGGTTTCGCGCGGCCCTTCATCCTGGTCGAAACGGATGGTTTCGCCTTTTCTGTTGGCGAATTCGAAAGCTACGATCTCATCGAGAAAATGCCCATCCCGCTGCGCTTTTAACGCCCTCTGATGGGAAACCGCCGAGTATTCATCCTGCCGTAAACGTGAAATACCGAATTGTCTGGCGACATTTTCCGCCGTGACCCCTATATGAAAATCATGAAAAGCATCCCACAGACCATCCTGAATAAGGGTATCTTTCAGATCGGCATGCCCGAGGCGCAATCCTTTACGCGCCGCGTTAAGGATATGCGGCGCCAGCGACATATTTTCCTGGCCCCCGGCAATCACACATTCCGCGTCACCGCACTGGATCGCCTGCATCGCTAGATGAACGGCTTTCAGGCCTGAGCCGCAAACCTTGTTGATGGTCAGCGCATGAATTTTCACCGGTAAGCCGGCCTTTAAGGCGGTTTGGCGCGCGGGGTTCTGGCCACATCCCGCGGTCAGGACTTGCCCCATGATAACCTGATCTATCTCATGGGCGGCGACGCCGGTTTCTTTTAACAGAGCCTGGACCACGGCACTACCCAATGTGACGGCGGCTTGCTCGGCCAGAGCACCCTGAAAATTGCCAGTGGCCGTCCGTTTTGCTGCGACTATCACGACGTCTCTCATGTTGCGTTTCCTTTATCACCCGTTTTTCTGTGTAGTCTGAGCAATAGCCAGACGATAAGCGGTCAGTCCGTTCATGCAGGCGGGAACGCCTGCATAGATCGCCATTTGGATGACAATTTCGAGCAATTCTTTCGGTGTCACGCCGACGTTCATCGCTCCGCGCATATGCAGCTCCAGTTGCGGCTGTGCAGTGCCCAACGTGATTAATGAAGCCACGGTGATCATTTCCCGGGTTTTAAGGTCCAATCCGTCACGCCCGACGACGGCGCCAAAAGCGTAATCGGTGATCAATTGCGGTAAGTCGGCGTCAAGCTCGGCTAAACGGTTGCTGACTTTATCTGCCAAACCCGACTCAATTTGGTTCATTATCGAGCGACCGTATTCGGTTAAATCTTTGCCTGATTTCATGCTGTGCCCCCAGTCAATACCGCCGCTTGCTCGGTTCTCACCGGAATAATGGCGACCAATAACAATGACAAGACAATCGCCACGCCGGCAATGCTCATCAATACCGGAATACTCAGGCTGGCAACCAGCCATGCACCCGCCAGAGCGCCACAGCCTATCGCGGCGTTAAAAAAGGAAACGTAAATCGCTGAGGCGGGAAAGGCATTGTCACCGGCCAGCCTTAATACCCATGTCTGGAAACCCACGAAAATGCCGGACACCGCCAGGCCCCAGACAACGATCAGCGCCAGAATTTGACCGATAGCTAATGTCTGCCCCCATTGCCCAAGGGTTATCAGAACAGCGGCAATCAGCAGGATGGACAGCGAAACCATGGGTTTCAGCCATTTATCGATCAGCATTCCGGTGAGGAAATTACCGGCTAAACCGGCGATACCAAACACGAATAACATCACCGGGATCATGCGGGAGGACAGGGAATGGACGCTTTGCAGCCAAGGTTCAATAAAAGTGAAGGCGGCGAAATGCGCAGTGATGGCGAGCAGGGTAGCGGCGTAGATTTTCCACAGTGGACCCGAGCGCATAACGCGACCTAAAGCGGCCAGGCCCAGCGTGCTACTGCTTTTGACTTTGGGCACGATAAACGCGATGCCCAGAAACGTTATCACGCTGAGCAGCGACATCATCCAGAAGGCCGGCCGCCACCCGAGGTTCAGGCCTATATAGTTTGACAGGGGCACGCCAAAAACGCTGGCGGCTGAAACACCCCCAAACACGATGGACGTCGCCACGCCAATAAAACGTGCGGGGACTAATGAAACCGCCGTGGCGCCGATCATTGCCCAAAATGCCCCATGAGCCAATGCACCGATAACGCGGGCTGCCAATAGCCATTGATAATTGTTTACCGAAGCGCATAAGCTATTGGAAACTAGAATGATTAACGTCAGTACCAACAGCAGCATTTTTTTAGGCAAGTTCCCCAACAAAAGCGACGAGAGCAGCGCGCTGATCGCTCCGACCCAGGCATACAAGGTCACGGTCAGCCCAATCATCGATTCTGACTGGTGCAACCCCTGGGCCATAGGTGTTAACAGGCCAATCGGCGCAAGTTCAGTGGTGACAATGGTGAACGTGGACAGTGCCAAAATAATCAACGATAGCCATGTTTGCAGAGTGAGCGGCTGATTATCATTTAATGTATTTTTCATACTATTCCTTAATGTGAGGGAATATTCTCTTTGAGAATTTTCCATTGATTCTTTTCAGCATATTCAGCAAGATTTGAATATTCCCCGACACAGACAGGATGACCGATGGTTTCTAGCATAGGAATATCTGAAAGATCGTCACCATAGGCATAACTCGTCATGAGGTTAATGTTTTTTCCATGACTGAATGCTAACAACGCTCGCTGTTTTCCCATGCCTATAGTTTGTGGCTCACCAATTTCCCCGGTCAACAGGCCTTTATCATTCAACAGTAATGGAGTGCAAAGGATAGCGTCAGCGCCCAGGCGTCGACCTAACGGTTTAAGTAAAGGCAACATTGACCCTGAAATAAAAACAACAACCTGTCCATTAATTTTATGTTGTTGAAGTGCTTCCACGGCACAAGCAATATAGGTCTCATTATGGGATAAATATTTATTGAACCATGCTTCACCCATATGATAGAGATCTTCAATATCAACGCCAGCGAATTCACGATAATACATTTTGTTAAGTTCTTCTCTGGTCACACCCTGTGCAACCGCATTTTTAAAATTGGCAGTAAATTGTTGATGTTTTGATGTCCATTGTCGGCTCTCACTCCAATATTGATAAAAATGAAACATGCTTTTCATTTTTATCAATGTTTCATCGACATCGAAGAAGGCGGCCGTTAATTTCACTTTTCCTCCCCGTAGTCTTTTCTACGACTTTGGAGGGGGAAAGTGGGGTCGTTGCCTAATACGCCGGCATCGGACCAACGGGAAGGAGGCAATTCAACAATCACCACTGAAATTTTATCCAGCGGCGCACCGCAATGTATATGAACGGAGCGAGTGATTTCATCGACTAAATTTTTTACTTTAGCCTCGTCATTCATTTTCCAGGTGGTTATTTGGACAAATGGCATTGTTCTATTCCTTAATCAAAGGTCGTGAACTCACTGAATGAGAGTGTCGGAAGTTTCAGATGGGCATGAATATCACCGCCTAAACCGTATAATCCGATGGCTCCGCCGTAGCTTTGCTGACAGCTCATAAATAACACCACCACATTGATAATCCGATTACGGTTTTCTCCATCAGCAGGGAATGGATTCGGCAACTGCGCCCAGTATTGTGCATCCCCGCTGGCGTCAGTCATAAAGACATTAGGAATGCCTAACGGTCCGGGGCGACTGGGTAAAATAGGGTCGAGATCTCTTTCTCGCTGGCTCATCACGGTGTACACACTGTCGGGAACCAGTCCTTTAAAGGTGAAATCAAACCGTGCAGAGCGTTTATCTTCACTGACAGAGACGATTAACTCTCCCTGTGCCTTAACCCAATCCGCTAATGTAATGGCCGGTAATTTGCGTCTCCCATCCATGGAGCGATAATCGGCAATATGCCCTTCATGCAGCGGCATCGACGGCCTGACGTCCAGCGCTGCTAGCGGTCTTTGTTCTGGAGAAAAAAGCATGGGATAGTTATTCAGTGGCAAAGGTAATGGCAGCGCAAACAGCGTTATTTCTGCCAGCTTCGCCTCAGTCAATGTATCGATATCTTGCTTTATTTTATAAGGCAATATTTTACCGAACGGCGGCAGCGGACTCTCTTTATCAACAATGGCCGCCCCCCAACTCATACCGGTGTCTTTCGAGATCTGACCGATGACGACAAAATTACCCTGCGCGTCCATGACCTCTGCCGGGGGATAAAGCGGCCCCTGCGTGGTCCCGGCCAGGGTATAGCGCTGGCCGTGTAATTCAGACATGTGTGCTTCCTTTGATAGCCATGGAGGGGTCAATTTTCGATTGCAAGACAGAATGCGTCATACCGGTTGCCAATATTTCTTCCCGTTCACTGATAACGACAGAGGGATAAACCGTAAAAGAAACGTCCATGGATGAGCACAGGGTCGTATGTTGAGAAATACGAACGATCGCTTTAAAGCGTGAACGCCGTTCATTAATGTCTTTTTCCAACAGTTCGTAATATATCAATGCCGGCAATGGGAAAAGGAAATTATCAAACTTCATATTCATTTCATTAATGACGTAATATGTGCTGACAGTGTTATCAGCCATATAAAACTCATCGGTAATGGCAATAAAGGCTTGGCGACTCGCTTCAACCAATATCATGCCCTGAATATGTTTGCCTGTTTGATGATCGGCCATGAGTTCACAGCGCTCATCAATCGAAAGTGGCATAACATAAAGATCTTCACTCACTCTGCCCGCGGTGCCAATCAAAATATTATGGTACAATTCTTTGTGAGAATGTACATTTTTACCCGTGGTGGCCAGTTGTTGCAATTCGGTCAGATCCAGTTTATTTTCATGATGTTTATTTCGTTCCTGGTTATCTAATACCTTCCCGGCATAATCTTCTCGGACACCTTGTCCTACAATGAATTGGCTGGCCGTATCAATAATATTTGCCGGGATCTGAGTGATTAAATCCAGTTGGCTGATAGTAATGATATCCCTGCCGTTAGAAAATTCGCTGAATTTATCACCAACAACAATTATTTTTTTAGTCATGACAAATTCTCATAATAGGATGAAGTTTTATAAACCTACGATAGAGCGATAAAATCGGGTATAAAGACCGTCATTGCCACCGGTGATGTAATTATCACCAGCTTGCTGAATAATGGTCTTATAACGCTCGTTGGTGAAAGCTTTCTTGTAAGCCTCTTTATTGCCATCAAATGCCGAGATAAACATCACACCTGGCTGCCCGCTGATCAAAGAGTGATAAGCTCCGAAACTAACAATTTTATCTTTATTATCGCGAACCACGTTGAAGATGGTTTTTTCACGCCATTGACGGTATTGTTTGTAATTTTCGGCAGGGACTTCAACATGCCTTAATTGCACATATTCTGTCTCAGGTAAATCAGTCTGCGATTCAATGGGCGCTTCGACATATTTTACCAATTCACGGCGAATATCGCCTACCAGGTCGCTGGCAAAAAGAGTAAATGCGCTCTCTAATTCCGCTTCCTGGGTGGCAATTTCCGCAAGGGTAGTGAACGCGCGCAGTTCCAGCAGTTCATTTAAACCCGGTTCATCTGAAATAAAATACCTTTTGTTACTGCTGTTAACCAGTGAGGTGAGAACCTGTTTGTCTGCATTAGCTTTCAGCGGAAAGCGCGAAATGAGTACATATTTGGATGACATAGTAAAGCCTATATTATGTTTTGTGTGAGAGACTTCACACTATCCTTTTACTCATTGATGAGAATTGCTACTTTTGTAATATAATTTAAGTATCACGGATTTTTGTTTGGGGTGTCTACCAAAAATAAAGTCCTTACGTTTCTGCCAACTGAAAAGGGTTATCTTATTGTATCTATTATTCTCTTTTCCCTGGAAGATGGTAGAAAAGACGCTGGAGATCCAATATGATTCACCCAGAAGAAAAACTTCCTACAATCAAACAATTACAATGTTTTATTGCGGTGGCCGACGAGCTGAATTTCCGGCGCGCAGCGGAGCGTATGAGCATGACGCAGCCGCCGCTTACCCGTCAGATCCAGTGTTTGGAAGATGTTATTGGCAGCCATTTGTTCACCCGAGATACACATCAGGTTCATTTAACGGAGGTCGGGCTCAAGCTTGATAAGCAGGCCAGGCAACTGATCGACCAGCTTTCACAGGTTATGAAAGGGCTGAAAGTCGTTAGTGACAGGGTCAAAATTGGGATGACACGAACGCTGGATTTCACATTGATCCCAACCATTAATACACATTTGCAAAAGCTGATCGATGCTGATGATATTTTCTCTTACCAGCTGACGTCAAAACAACTATTACATATCCTTGAGCTCGGCAATCTCGATATTGTCCTGACGGGCGAAAAACCCGCAGGTAATCTCAATGATTTCGTCTTCCATTGGCTGCATCAAGAACCCCTGATGTTGGCGATGCCATCTGCTCACCCTGCCAGTATTCAAGAGCGTGTGTCGCTCCAGGATGTTGCTGATTTATCTCTTTATTGGTTTAACCGTAGTGCCAATCCGAGTTTCTATGATAAGTGCGAGACTGTATTTCAAGGCCTGCCGTTTACACTTAAACGTAAACCGGATGACTCATTGTTGACGCTAGCCCATGTCTCTCGGGGGGAAGGTATGGCGCTGATGCCAAAGTCTATGTGCCTGTCGTCGCGCAAAGGCTTATGCTATAGATGTCTGGACGCTCAGACTGGACAAAAACTGAATATCGATGTGTATATGGTGACACGGAAAGGGAAAATACGTGCTCAGGTCCTCGCCGCGGTAGAACAGTTATTAGCCGGTGTTGCATCTGAGCCCTTTGAACCATAATAGTGGTTAGATATTTGCTAAAGCTCAAATAAATTTTTAGGTATAATCATGTCCTGCCGATTAAATTTCCTGAATTGCCGTACGCAAATCATTTTACAGGATACATTATTATCTCTCCGCTTCAATCTATAGCGGAAATGTTAGTGCCTTTGTTCACTGCTCTGCGAGCCATGATAATGCACAAAACTGACAGTAATGCACAAAATGTACTAAACAGGATAGAAGCCGAGTAGGTATGGCTCAGGTCAAAAAGAAGTCCTCCTAGACTGCCGCCGGCGACTGCCGCTACGCCAACAGAAATATAGAGCGCGCCCAGAATGGCGCCCAAATTTGTCGTACCATACCATCCTGCCGCCACTGCCGGATAAAGTGCGATACACCCGCCATTCGCTACACCGAACAACAAGGCAAAAATCGCAAGTGACCAAAAACTATGGGCCTCAAGCCAAAAAAGATTTAGCAGTGCCAATGAAAAGGTCAAATACTGCAACAGCCGGCGAGGTCCCATACGATCCCCTGCCCGGCCCAAAAACAAACGTCCTGCCACGTTGCCGACCCCGATCAATCCTATCAGCAAATTCGCCTCACTGGCGGAAAGGCTGAACTGCCGCGCATAAGGATTGATATGTACCAGAGCTAAAAAAAGTCCGACAGACCCCAGGAATATGGCGCTGAAATACCACCAAAAAGGCGCCGCGGTGACGGCCTCTCTAAATCCCGAGCCCGCTGATGCCTTCCCGCTGCCCGGCGGGCTATTCTCATTTTTTTTCTCGCCATCCGGCAACAAACCATAAGCTTCCGGTTTACTTCTCATCAGGCAACCCGCAAGCACACCGGAAATCAAAATGAAAACAGCAAAAATGCGTAGGGTGGCTTCCCAGGACAGACTTTGCATTAACCATCCCGCCGCAGTCGGCCCAATGAACGTCCCCACGCCGGTTCCCGCAAGGGCTATTCCGGACGCCTGGCTGCGCCTGGTTATAAACCACCGCTGTGTCGTCGTTATCGCCGGGACATAGACCAGACCAACGCCCAGGCCAACCAACAAACCAAAGCAGAGAATAAACCAGTGCAGAGAAAACGACAAAAAGCTGCTGGCAAAAAAACCCATGGATAACAATGCAATACCGGTTATCACCACCGCACGGGGTGACAGTCTATCGGCAAGGGTGCCGGAGAAAACACCGACAATATAATAAAGCAATGCTGTTAGTGAAAAGATGGACGCGACGGAAAAACTCCCTGCCGAAAAACTTGACTGAATATGCGAAAAAAATGCGCCAAAAGAATAAGCCGCGCCAAAAATCAGTGCCAGTAAAATATGTGTGGCGTAAACCACGTACCATCCAAAAAATCGGTTTTCCTTCATATTCAATCTGCCATTTTTTAGCCTACAAATGATTTTAACGAGGTACGCGTTTCTTCTCGTAAGAATACATGAACTACCTCCAAAGTAGTCCAAGTTTTGGTCCGTACCCACGGGAGATCACTTTTGCAACGATGGCGACACGTTCCCGACCCTGCCGATCTTTTCCCCGGAAAATGCGATCATCAATATAATGGAATCCTCTGCCCAATTTAGACGCTCTTTCTTTACCGAGTCTTCGTATTAGCAGCTTTTTGCCTAATCCCCCAGTAGCGACGCTGCCCACCACCACACCTATACAACAACTGCCGTAATCGCTCGCCAAGGTAGAATGCGACGATTTTTCGCAACTGTGCGCATAGACCACCATTTCTGTTGCTAAGGCTTAGGATCTCGGTACGTGGGATACGCTACCAATCTGACATCGACTTAGAGCAGGACGAATGTCTATCTCTTGACCAAACTCACCTATTGCCTGCTACCAGATCAAACGCATTCCAGCGTGAGATCATAAGCAACTAAAAAAAAAAAGACCCCCATCGCTCACCGGAACTACCCACTTTCACTAAAGGAAATATATTATGAGAATTCGTCACCTTAGATATTTTATGGCTGTCGCAGAAGAGCTTAACTTCACACGTGCGTCGGTACGCGTGCATATTGAACCGTCCTCCCTGTCCCACGCCGTCCATGAGATGGAGTCACAACTTGGCGTCAGGCTGATTAATCGGACCCAAGGGAGTTTACAACTGACGTGGCCTGGCGAAGTACTACTTGAGGAAACTCGCCGCATGCTCTCTTTTTTCGAAAACGCACAATCCCGTGTACAGGCGGCCTCTCAGGGTCTGTGCGGACGGATCCGCCTTGGCCTGGCCGATAGTCTTGCTCAACCCCCATTGACAAGACTGCTGGCGAGAAGCCGTGAGGAAGACCCCGGCACCGAGATCCGCATCATGGAGATGACGACCAGCGAAATGCTCCGTGCCCTGCATCATGATCAGATTGATATTGGCATCACCCTCGATGATGAACGCCAGAATGGATACATCAAGTATAAGGTCTGGAGTGAACGTCCGGCAGTCGTTATCCCGACGCATCATCCCCTGCTCAGCGTCAGAACGGTGGCCCTGCAAAACGCTATTCAAAATCGCCTCATACTCTGCCACCCCGAAAAATGCTCGGGCGGCTACAAAGTCATATCTCGCTGGTTTTCAAGCAAAAACCTGCCTCTTCCAGACATCGCTGAATATGTATCCGGGCATGAGCAAATGATCATGCTGGTGGCCGCGGGTTACGGTATCGGCATAGGGCTGGCATCTCAACTGGCCCTCTATGCGCATCCAGACGTCATTGTCAGACCGATGCAAGACGATGTTCCCGACACCTCGACTTTTTTTGTCCTGCTGGAACGCGATCCTGAGCCCGCCATTGCGCGATTCCTGCACCGAGCCGGTGAAATGAACCACTTCTCTCAAAGCCAATGATGCAAACTCGTTCACAGTGGTAAGGCATGGCAAAAGTCAATTGACCATGCCTTTTTTATCATCAGCCCAAGAAATTTTTCAAGTTGCAATCTTTGACGCATATCACTTTTTTCATATTGATAAATTAATTTAAACAAAAAATGTAACAATTATTCCCATTTCCACCTGCGCGCATCCGCTAAATTTTTTGGCCTCACCACCTTGTTTTTCTCATTACACCCCTCGCCTGTTAAAAATTATTGACGACAAGGTCGTTCAAATTTTAATCAATTATTTTCTTCAACAAAACTGTTCATTCCTAATTCGTGCCGTCTCTCCACTGGTGTCAGCCTAACTCAACGTCTGAGTCAGGCATGCAGGACACAACAATACGGTGAGACGCTTGAACCTTTTGTTTGCTGCGTTTTTGTGTTGGTTTTCCTCTAATACGGGTCAGTCCCAGGAATGCCACACGGCATTAAGGAGTGGCCTGTATGTCAAATCAAGATAACGACCCGGCCCAGGAGCACCGCATTCTGCGGCGCGCCGAAGTCGAAATAAAAACGGGGTTCAAGCGCGCCCATATCTACAACCTGATGAAAGAAGGCAAGTTTCCCAAAGCCTTGCGCCTCGGCGTACGCGCGGTGGGCTGGGACTCCGCTGAAATCGATCAGTGGATCATCGAGCGACTGAAAGATCGCATCTGAACGTCTTCCAACGAGGACCATTTCCTTCCATTCAGCGAGGAGTGCGATCATGCAGGTTGTCTCCATTATCTCGACCAAAGGCGGTGTGGGTAAGACGACGACCGCGGCCAATCTCGGCGGCTTCGCCGCGGACGCCGGCCTGCGTGTGCTGTTGCTGGACCTGGACGTGCAGCCGACCCTGTCGAGCTATTTTTCGCTCGCGGCGCGGGCACCCGCCGGCATCTACGAGTTGCTGGCGTTCAACGAACAACGCATTGAGCAACTGGTCTCGCATACCGCTATCACCGGACTGGACCTGGTCATTTCCAACGACGATCGCAGCGAACTCAACACGCTGCTGCTGCACGCACCCGATGGACGCCTGCGCTTGCGACATCTGCTACCCGCCCTGGCGCCGCGCTACGACCTGCTGCTGATCGATACCCAGGGGGCGCGCAGCGTGTTGCTTGAAATGGCCGTATTGGCATCGGATATGGTGTTGTCCCCGGTCACGCTGGAGATCCTGGCCGCCCGCGAGTTACGTCGTGGCACCCTGCAGTTGATCAAGGATCTGGCGCCCTATCGCCGTGTGGGCATCGTTCCGCCACCATTGAGCCTGCTCATCAACCGCATGCATCCGGTCTCGTCCAACGCCCGGTTGATCCAGCAGGCCCTGAGGATGATGTTCCAGGAGCAGGCTGCGGTACGCGTGCTTAACACCGGCGTTCCCGCCCTTGAAGCCTACCCCCGCGCCTCAACGCGGGGACTTCCTGTTCACCGGGTGGAGTACCGGCAGCCTATCGACCGCATCGCGCCCGCCGCACTGGAGACGATGCGTGCGCTGGCATGCGAACTGTTCCCGCACTGGCATGACAGGTTCGCCCTCGTCACCGGTCGCGTCAGAACGCGCATGACGACGGGAGGACCTGTCCATGTCGAACATCCATGAGTTGATCCGGGGGCACAAGCAACTGCGCGCGGTCATTGAGTTCGCACTGGCTGAAGGCTGGCGCGTGGTGCGTACGCACGGCGGCCATCTGAAATTCATCCGGCCCGGCTATGCCACCATTTACACCGGCTCGACGCCAAGCGACCACCGGGTCGGACGTAACGCCCGCGCGCGACTGCGCCGCGCCAAACGTCAAGCGTCGGAGCTTGCTAGCCGGTCTTCCCTGCGGGAGGACGGCCATGGCTGAACTGACTTCACAAGGCATGGCCGACAAACTGCTATCGGCAGGTTTCGAACGCAGCGGACCTTCCGCCGCAGCGCTCAGCGACCCGATTGCCGATACCCCGATGGTGGTCACGCTTGACGAACTGCGCCCCTATGAACTCGACCCGCGCCGGACGCGCAATCCCCTCTACGAGGAGATCAAGGCCTCTGTCCGCGAACGAGGACTCGATGCCCCGCCCCCGATTACCCGCCGGCCGGGCGCCGAACATTTCATCATTCGCAACGGCGGCAATACGCGACTGGCCATCCTGCGCGAGTTATGGGCCGAAACTAAGGAAGAGCGTTTTTTTCGTATTTCCTGCCTGTTTCGCCCTTGGCCGGAACGTGGCGAAATCATCGTGCTGACCGGCCACCTCGCTGAAGACGAACTTCATGGCAGGCTATCTTTTATCGAGCGGGCGCTCGGTGTTGAAGAAGCCCGCGAATTCTACGAGCAGGAAGATGGACGTTCCCTGTCGCAGTCCGAGCTGGCCAGGCGTCTTTCGGCGGACGGCTACCCGATTCAACAGTCGCACATCAGCCGCATGCAGGACGCCGTCCGCTACCTGCTGCCCGTCATTCCGACGGTGCTCTACGGCGGGCTTGGCCGCCATCAGGTCGAACGCCTTGGCGTGTTGCGCCGGGCCTGTGAGCGCGCCTGGGAAGCACATTCTGCAGCCAAACGACTTCCTATGGATTTCGCCTCTTTTTTCCAAGACGTGCTGGCGCCGTTCGACGCAGGTTCCGACACCTTCTCGCTGCAGCGTGTCCAGGACGAGTTGATCGGGCAGATGGCTGAATTGCTGGAGTTGAACTACGACACGCTCAATCTGGAAGTCATCGAGAGCGAACATCGCCAGCAGGTGTTGACCAGTCCGCCCGCGCCGAACACGCCGCCTGCGGCGGAGCCACGCACTAAACCGTCCCTTCCGGCAACCCGCTCCCCGGCCCCATCCGAGGCTCCCGCTGCAACACCCCGACTCCGTCCCGGCAGTGCGTCCACCACTGCTCCGGAGACGACCTTCATGCCACCTGCGGGCGAGAAGGAACCCTCCACGCCCGGACCGGACATCCAATCGTCGGAAGAAACACTTCCGGCGGGGTACGCGCAGCAGGAAGAGCAGGAAGAACGCCTGCTGGGACATATCATCTCGCCGGCGCCCACTACCGATCGTCTGCAATCCATCCAGCGTCTGGTCGCCGATCAGTTGGGCGACCAGGTTACTGATTTTGCCGACAATGTGCTACAGGCCATCCCGATCCAGGTCGGCGGGCTCTATCCCATCACCGATGTCTGGTACATAGAGCCAGGGCTGGAGACACCGGAGCGCCTGCGCGTCCATATCGCGCAGTTCGCCCGCGAGATCGCTGGGGAAGCCTCGGCGACCGACTGGATCACGCTCTGCGATGACGGTATCGGTTTCGTATGTACCTCACCTTCACCGCCTCGCGATGCTGCCTCATTCCCTGCATTCCCGCAGGCGGTACTGACTCTGCTGGCTGCCTTGGCTAACCCCTCCGCGCTGCCCGAGAGGCTTGATCACCCTGTGCCGCCTGACGCACTGGCCGCCCTTCTGTATGGGCATGGTGATACTATCGCGCGGCTCAGTGACGAGGCGTTGGTGAAGCTCTTCCGACTACTGCGTCTGGCGCGCCGCCTGCTGGATCTCGAAGCAGGTTCTGCGCACGACGACGGTTGAGGATGGGAGGCCAACATGTCGTCACCCCATCCCCTGAACCAGGCCGTCATCGCGCAGGCCCTGCATGACCTGCGCAACGGACAGCTGCGCCGTTGCAAAGCAATGGGATTCGGCGAGAAAGAGCTCGATGCCCTCAAGCATCCGGCACTGGTCAGCCTGCTGGTCAACGCCTCGGTGTCCTGGTGCACGGTATCCATCAATCGTGAGGCACTGCTCCGGCTGTTGGATCAGGCACAGGACATCGGCAAAGAGGTTGAAACCATTGACCGCATGCTGCGCCTGGGGGCCAGCACGGAGATGGTCAGCCGCTATTTTGGCCTCACACACCAGGAAGTGGCGCTACGCCGGGATATTCTCGGCCTGCCCCGGCGCAAGGGTCGCCATCCCGTCCTGGATGAAGCCCAGGATGCAGCATTGTGGCAGCAATGGAAGGATGGCCTGCAGCAACACGCCATCTCGCCCGCAGACGAGATGGCGATGCTGCCCCTGGCCATGGAGCTTGCCGAGAACATGGTGCTGCCCATGTCGGTTGTCTGGGCCGCGGTACGACAATGGGTCGACCAGGGGCTGGTGTAGACCATGAGGCTGGATGGCACCTCCCAGCACCACGGATCCGTCGATTTGTCCGAACTCTTCGATGACGCCCTGCGCAAAGTGACTCCGCCACCTGAGTCATCTGCGTCTTCATCCTTCAAAGATGGCATGCTTTACAGCGGCAACCGGCACGAAAGCGTTCCCCGCGCGTTATTTCTTGATGCGCGCCTGACGCCGCTGGAGCGCAATGCCTGGCAAGTGTTCCGCCTGCAACTCAATGGCGATGGCCTCACCGCGTTCCCCACCTATGACCAGTTGCGCCCCTGGCTTGCGTCCATGCCCTGTGGGCCGCAGGCTTCGCATGAAACCGTGGCACGTGCCCTCACGCTCCTGCGGCTGACCCGCTGGCTCAGCCTGGTGCGACGTCGCCGTGACCGCAGGTCCGGCCGCATCCAGGGGAATGTTTATGTGCTGCACGACGAGCCCGTGACCCCGTTCGAGGCTATGCAACTCGATCCGGATTACCTCGGCCTGGTCAGCCAGTCGCTGACGCATGCGGCCAAGGCCGTTCAGGTCACCGGCCGCAACACGCTCAGGGAAATCGCCGCGGACCCACTGCTCAGCGGACGAACCCTACCCACTCGTCTACAGGTGCTGGCGCAACGTATGGCCCGACAGGAGGGGAACGTCACACGCGCACACGAGGCGCAGGCCGTCCACGAATCCGAAGACGGGGATGACGACCTTCTTCGGATTCGTGCTCCCCTCACTTCGGAATCCGAAGCCGGGCCGGAAGTGCCGCCTGACGCCCGTCTTCGGGATCCGAAGACGGTCCGTACAGTACGTATTACAGAAAAAGAAAAAGAAGTACGTACTGTACCGCGTGCGCGTGGGTTGCCGAACCTGAAACTGCCTGAACGTTTTCTTGCACTGAAGGAGGAACAACAGGCTGGCGCGCTGGTTGCCCTGCAACAGGTCGACTCAGGCCAACGGCAAGCCGTGCTTGACGAATGGGCGGTGCGTTGTCGCCGCGGCGCCGCGGTGCGCAACCCGGCCGGCTACCTGTTCGGCATCATTCAGAAAGCCATCCGCGGCGAGTTCAAATCATGGGTCGTCGCCCAGGCCGAGACGTGTCCGCTTGCGACACCGTCTCCGGCATCGCCCTCGGCCAACACAGCGGCGCCGCCGGCTTCCCGCGAGGCGGCCTTGCAGCATATTGCCCGGCTGCGTGCCCTGCTGCATATCCGCTCGCGTCCGGTATGCTAACGGAGATTGCCGGCGACAAGGACTGCAGGCTATCCCCGGGGGATAAGTCCGGCTCCCATGGCATATCTGGCATCGAGGAAGATGACCGGCACGCGAAGTCGGCCGGCTTCGGTGCTATCCCCAGGGGATAGCTGATTGATGCCACACCACCGAGGGATGGCGGCCGCCGATTCAGCCAATTCTCACTATCCCAAACTATCCCCAGGGGGGTAGGTCCGACCCCTGCGTCGTCCGGCATCAAGGAAGAAGCCGGCGTGCGAGGACCACCTATCCCCTGGGGATAGGTGTGATACCTGCCATGCCATCGCAAGAATCGGGATAGCGCCAAGTGCGGTTTTCCGACTGACAGCCTTCCATGCTATCGCGATGCTGGCGACTCGTTCTTCAACTGCGAGGCGTCTCCATGGCAAACAACGAACCTCTGCAACTCAACCTCGGGTCATTGCGCAGTGCGATGACACTGACGCTGCATACGCACCACGCATCCCGTATCTGGCACGGCCGCGCTGCCAGCGATGGCCGGCCCAGCATCGTTGGCCTGGCCGGCTACGTCTCGGTCATGAACAAGCTCAAACGCGGCTCGGAACAGGACGATCCCTACAGTGACGAATGGATGCTACGCATCGAGGAGAAGCTTGAGCAGACTCGCGCCACGCTGCATACCCTGCGCGAACAGGTGGATCTGGCACTGGCCGATGTTCCCGCAGCCCTGAGCCTAGGTGAGAATTTGAACGTTCAGCCGGTCAAGCTGCCGCTGTTCGTCAATTCGCAATTGGGTTTCATGGCGGTCTACCTGCTGGCGGATTTCGACGATATCGCCCGCAAGCTCATCCTGGCACATCACACCGCGCTCATCGACCGCAGCACACTGGAGCGCTGGCTCAACGATGGCGCACATGCCTTGCGCAGTCTGTTTTCATTGGCCCAGCAGTTTCGCTACTCAGGCACCACGCGCGACGATTTCGCCGCGAACAATGCCGCAGCCCGCGCCGCGCTTGAGAAATATGGGCCGCTGCCGCAGGCCGTGCTCGAAGGCACCCGACGCTCACGCTTCGCCCCACCGCTGCTGCGTCGTCCGCCGCCGTCGGCCATGACCACACGCTCAGACAGCTCAGCAACGGCTAAGGATGAGGGGGCCGTTCTCGCAACCGAGGGGGCCAGCGTCTTGGCTGAGGTATCCAATGACACAGCTGCGCCTGATGATTCCGATGATGAGGAACGATCTGAATGAGTGGCCCGAACCGTTTTGTCAGTCTGGAACAGGCGGACTTCCGCGGTCTGGAACACGCAGCCTATCTAAAAGGCCTTTTAAGACCCTTTAAGGGTAAGGGGGGTCTGGAGGACTGGGCCAGCCAGTGCCATTCACTGCGCGACAGTCTGATTGGCCTGGCGCAGCGGCGCGTTTTGTCGCAGACACACCGTCCCCCGTTCAACCTGCTGTCCATTGCCCTGGCCCAGCAGGCCACTGGCGCAGGGACCACCTTTCTGCGCTGGCGCAACCTCGACCGCTCGCGTATGGGCGTGGCGCTGTGGGAAGAACTGATGGACCGCACTTCACTCGTCGCCTTGTTGGACGATCTGCTCGCTATTGAACAGCAACGCATCGCCCTGAACATGCAAATCAGCCTGCTGCATACCCTCAGCCGCCAGGCCCAGGAATGCGCCAGCAAGATGGCCCAGGCTGAAGAGGTCTACCTGCGCCGGATGAACGCGCTCACCGACGCAGCACACTCGTATTACCGGCCACAGCCCTGATCCGCCTCGCTGCAGCACACCCGCGCAGGCTGTGACGGTGCGGGCCTTTCAACCACCACGGAGATCGCAACCATGAGCACCTATTTTATCAACGAGGGCAATATCGGCTCGCCGCCTGAGTTCAACGAATACCCGAACGGCAACGAGGAGCCACGGCGGGTACTGCGCCTCAACGTCTACTTCGACAATCCTGTGCCCACCAAGGACGGCAGTTACGAGGACCGCGGCGGTTTCTGGCGGCCGGTCGATTGGTGGCATCGCGATGCCGAGCACTATGCCACGCTGTTCCAGAAGGGCATGCGCATCGTGGTTCAGGGGCGTGAGGAGCGCGACGACTGGACCGATGAAAACAACAATGCCCGCACGACCTATCGCATCAACGCACGCAGCGTGGGGATCCAGCCCTACCGCATCGAGTCGGTCAAGCTCGCCCCGAAGTCGGCGTCCTCATCAGCATTACCCCCCACCGGCGGAGCCAGCGCCAACCGAATAGGCTGGGTGCGCAGGACGGTCATTGTGATACGGCCTTCCGTTTACCCGCAAGCTATCCCCTGGGGATAGCTTGCGCTTCTCCTAACTGACCGGACGCGCCGTAATCACTCTCTTTCGCGCCGTCTGCCCGGCACATTGTTATACAAACAGCACGCAACCTTATCTGGCAACAGGCAAATCAGCGTAGCGGGTTGTATAAGTCGGTGAGAGCATGCCCGTTTCATCACCCATGATTTTTTCTGCACACCCTGACCGGCGAACCAGACCTTGCCCTTTCTGATCTGTTTCAGCCCGTCCACCATATGCGTCAGCGCGGCACTGTTCTTTTGAGGTTGATGCTCGTCGAACAGGTTGAACTGCGCGACACCTAGCTGTAGAAGCCAGCCAGCATCACGCCGGCCTTCAAGTAACGGTGCCCTGCGTTCCAAATCCGATCGAGCCGTCTTCCAAGTCAACAACTTTGACAGCGTTTCGCTCGATAATTTTTCTCCTTTGGCGGCCGCTTATAAAGCACTTACGCTCACAGGATGCCCGGTCGGGGAAACCGTCTTGCACTTAAACAGAGCTAACTGGTTTTTATCAGATAATTTTTATCATAGGGCTGCTGCGTATGCAGCACTCCATAACATAGATAAATCAGTTTTCTCACCGCCGCGTCCAGCGCCGACATCTTGGCCTTTCCTTTCAGCAGCAGTCGCTCATAGAGCACTTTCACATGAGCGTTGCAACTGATATATAAAGCTTGGCCCTGGCCCTCATGCTCGATTGCAGCAGTCCGGCTTGAACTCCCTTGATGCGCGTACCCCCGCCAATCCCTGGCCGGCGGATCACAGACCCAACGTGTTCATGGCCCTGATGGAGAGCATAGGCAGTAATATGCTGGTTTTTGATCCTATGCCGGACAATAAAAAAAATCGCTATATCCCGAATCCAGGCGGGAGGTCACGGTCTGGGGAGTACCAGATGATTTTACCCCCCGCCTGGGGGGTAAAATTATATCGTCTACTAAAAGAAATAACCAAAATTTTATTCTTAAAATGTCAGCACAAAAAATCCATGGCTACCGTCCCGCTCCAGCTGTGCCACCAGTCCCAGCTCCCAGGAGATATAGTCCTGCATGGCCCGGGGGGAATTACCGGTGCCTTCATAGGGACGGCGGTAGCGCCGGGGCAAAGGACGCGGCGATTGGAATGCCGCTTCGTCCGGCGACAGTTCCGGCAGTGGCGCGGTCCAGGGGCCGGATACGGTAAAACCGGCATCCTCCCCGTCAAGCACCCAAACCTGCCAGCCCATTTGCGCCAGCCAGGAAGCGGTCATATCGGCACGCGTCCCGCCCCGGCCATCCGTCAGGACTATACGCGCCCCGCGTACGCTGGCGTAGTGATCGGTCTCCTGCACCAGCTGTCCGCCGGGGACCGGACGGGCCGCCGGAAAATGACCGGCGGCATACTCTTCCGGCTGTCTCACGTCAAAGACATAGGTGGTGCGATCCGGCTGTGTCAGCCAGCGCTGCAGTTCGCCGGCACCCAGACGTTTCACTCCGGCCCGATCCGCCACCCGCCTTGCGGCGACGGCGGCAACCCGGCCCGCCGTTTCGCTCACAGCGGGGTAACGGCGCCGTTGATGGTGCTCCAGCGGTAGCCCGGCCAGCATCCAGCCGATGGTGCCGTTGCGCAATGCCGCCACCGGGTTGGCAATACCGGCATTAATCAGCGACTGGGCGCCGATAATACCGCGGGTGCGTCCGGCGCAGTTGACGATAATGCGGGTGGTGGGGGATGGTACGAGATCCCGGACCCGCAATACCAGCTCCGCCCCCGGTACGCTGATACCGCCGGGGATGTTCATGGTCTGGTATTCATCGAAACGCCGAACATCCAGCACCGCCACATCCTCGGCGGCGTCCAGCAGCCGTTTCAGCTCTTCCGCCGCCAAAGACGGCGTCTGGCGGCGGTGCGCCACCAGTTCGCCAAACGCTTTGCTGGGCGAGTTGACGTCGATAAACAGTTCGCCGCCCGCCGCCGCCCAGCCGGCCAGTCCGTCCGCCAGCAAAGCCACATCCAGGTAACCCAGCGCCTGCAGCCGGCGCGCGGCGACGGCTGCCAGTCCCTCGCCGTTATCATATAGGGTCACAGGAACGGAGCGCCGGGGAATGCGCGCCATGACATCAGCCTCCAGCCGGGACAAGGGGATATTGGCGGCGAACAAGGGATGCCCTTCGGCATAAGAAGCTTCCTCGCGTACGTCCACCAGCGCCACTTCCTGCCGGTTCAACAAGGCCTGGCGAATTTCGTCCGCCTGCCTGCGGGGGAAAAGGGGGTTGGTCATGTAAAAATACTCCTGAATCAGATCAATCGAGTAGCGATATGGCTACATCAGCCATGGGGGAATCTGGCGCAGAGCGCCAATCGCTGCACTTTACCCGAGCCACCCCGAGGTAATGCCGTAACGATATAAAAACACACCGGCGCTTTGAAACTCCCCAACCGCTCCAGGCACCATGCCCGCAATCCGGCCTCATCCAGAACCATGCCGGCCCGCAATACCAGCGCCGCCGCGATATTTTGACCGTAATCGGCATCGGGTATCGCAAAAGCGGCCGCGTCACTCAGGCCGGGGAAATCCGCCAGCGCCTCGTCGATTTCCCGCGGGGCGATGTTTTCTCCGCCCTTGATGATGATCTCTTTCATCCGCCCGGTAATGAAATAGAATCCGCGCGCGTCGCGATAGCCAAGATCGCCGGTATGCAGCCAGCCGCCGGCGTCAATGGCCGCCGCGGTTTGTGCGCTGTCCAGATGATAGCCGGCCATGATGTTTGGGCCCCGCAGGAGGATTTCGCCGCAGCGATTATCCGCCAGCCGCTCCCCGCCGGGACCGGCAACGGCGGTCTCAATGCCGCAGGGCAAGCCGACGCTGCCATATACCCGGCCGGTATGGGGATTGCAGAATGCCAGCGAACCCGACTCCGTCATACCCATGCCCTCGATGACCGTTATGCCGAACCGCTGCTCGAATTGCCGGTGCCGGGCGGGCGGCAGCGGCGCGGAGGCGGAGCGGGCGAATTTGACCCAGGGATAGCGGGCATCGCCGTCGGAAGCGCCGTGCAAAAGGAAGGCTATCATGGTGGGCACCAGGTTGAGCCAGGTGCAGTGATAACGCGCCACCATGCCCCACCAGCGGGAGACGGAAAAACGCCGCGGCGCCACCAGACTGCCGCCGCTGACAAAGGGAACCAGCGTCCCGATGACCTGGCCGTTGATGTGGTAAAGCGGCAACGCGCACAGCAGACGATCCTGCGGCGTAAGCCGATGCCAACGTGCGATGCGTTCCGCCGCGGCCAGCATATTGCCGTGGGTCATAACAACCCCTTTGGGCAGGCCGGTGGTGCCCGAGGTATACATCAACAGCGCCGGGCTCCGGGCGGACAACTGCCGCGGACAGGCGGCCGGATCGTCGGCGGGGTGCGGCTTGCAGATGACCGCATCGTCCATCGGCAGGTCCCGTTCGCGGATCACCATCAAGGGACGGCCTGCCGGCGGCAGGCTGTCCAGCACCCTCCGCAGGCGAGGGGCAGACTCCCGGCTGGTGATGACGGTTTTAGTGCCGCAATGGGTGATAATCCACGCCAGGGCCGTGTCGGCGGCCAGCAAACTCAGGGGCACCGGCACGTAACCCGTCAGCATGCATGATAGGCAAAGCGCCACGGTGTCAAAGCCGCCGGGCAGCAGCAGCGCGATATGATCACCGGGCCGGTGGCCGGTGGCCATTAACCGCTCGTCCTGGCGCCGGGCGGCCAGGGCCAGCTGTGCGAAGGTGAGGGTGCGTTCGGTCTCCGGACAAATCAGGAAAACCCGATCGGCGCCCTCACGCAGATGCCGGGCCAGCACCGCCGGCAGCGAGTCGGCGGCGTCTGGCGCCGCGTCCTCCTCTTCGGTGCCTGTGTCGCCCCGCGCTGCTCTCTCTGCTTCGGCGCCGGTGTTGCCCAAGGCCGCTTCTTCGGCTTCGGCGCCGTTCACCGTTGCTTCGCCGCTGCCCTTCACGATCCCTTCCTGCGCAGATAATCGCCGAACAGCCTATCCAGCGAAGGGATATTTTCCTCTATGGGGCGCGAGATGCGGACCTTATTATAAAAATGCCGGTAATTGAGATTGTCGGAGAAGTGATTTTTGCCCCAGGTGCCGCAGCCCAGGGTCAGGGTAAAGGGCAATCCGTTATCAAAATTGCCGCCGGCGGCAAAACTGTGGGCTTGATTGACGATAACGCGGCTCACCGGCAGGGTGAGTCCCGCCGTCAGCGCCTCCGCCGGATCGGTGCCGTGCAGGCCGACGGAGTGGCCGGCCCCTTGCCAGGCATAAAGCGCCCTGACCCGGTCGCATGCCTGGTGAAAATCATCCGCCCGATAGGCGGTTAACACCGGCGAAAGTTTTTCACCGGAAAAGGGAAAGCGTTCGCCCACCCCCTCTTCCTCGACGATGAAAAAACGGGCACTCCGGCAGGCGGATCGCGTTAATCCGGCCGCTTCAGCCAGCAACAACGCGGATCGGCCCACCCGATCCCGCGCCAGCTTGCCGCCGCCGTCGGGCCAAAGGACCCGTTGCAGCCGGGCCTTTTCCCGTGCCGTCAATACCACGCCGCCCTGTGCCGCCAGGGCGTCCAGCATCGGCCGGTAGCGGCCGGACGGGATGATGATGCTGTTTTCCGCGGAACAGCTGGTGGCGTTATCAAAGGTTTTCGAATCCGCTATCTTGCGGGCGGCCGCGGTCAAATCCGCCGATTCGCTGATAATCGTGGCCACGTTGCCGACACCGACGCCGAAGGTGGGCGTACCGCTTTGCGTCGCGGCCCGGACATTGGCCTGGGAACCGGTGACGATAACCAGGTCCGCCGCGCCCATCAGCAACTGCGTGTGCTCGCGGCGGACGGGGGCGGGCAGCATTTGCACCAGATCGCGGGGAACCCGCAGGACATCCAGCTCCGGGTAGATTAGCGCCAGCAATCGGGCGCAGCTGGCGGCCCCTTTCGGCGACGGCGCCACGATAACGGCGTTGCGGCATTTCACGGCATTGATAATGTTATTGATTACCGTGGCCACCGGGTTGGTAGAGGGCGTCACGGCGGCCACGACCCCCACCGGCCGCGCAATGTCGACGATCCCGCGCTGCGGATCTTCGCCAATCACGCCGACGGTTTTTTTACCGTGCAGATCCCGCAGCAGCCCCAGCGTCTTGCGATGATTTTTGATGACCTTATCTTCGACATTGCCCAGACCGGTATCCTCTACCGCCAGGGTTGCCAAGGCCCGGTTATTGGCGGGATTGATCACCGCCCAGCCCAGGGCGCTCACCACCAAATCGATTTGCTCCTGGCTGTAACCGTCTATCCGCCGCTGCGCCTCCCGCGCCCGCGCCACCAGGGAGTGAATCAGCCGGGCCGGCGCCGTTTCCTCCCCGGCCGGGGAGAGGGAGGCCGGCGAGGGTGTCGCCGGGCTCATTTCGCGGCGGCCGGCTGCCAGACCGGCACCGCCTGGGCATTAATGTGTTTAGGCAATAATCCCGCGGCAAAAAACGCGTCGGCGATGCGCTGCTGTTCGCCGAGGCTCTCAAGGGTCACCGGTTTTACCTGATAGGTGCGATGGGCATTGGCCTGTTCCACGGTGGCCACGTCCAGATTGCCCCATAACGGTCCCAGCAATTTCGCCGCAGCGGCCGGATGGGACTTGACCCAGGCGCCGGTGTGTTCCAACTGCCGGTAAATCAGCTCCAGGATCTCGGGATGCTGCCGCGCATAGGAACTGGACGCCAGATAATAGCGCTGATAGCTGGCCAGCCCCTGCCCCGGCGCCAGCACGCGGGCATGCTGCCGGCGTTCGGCGGCGGCGACAAAGGGTTCCCAGGTTACCCAGGCGTCCACCTGCCCGGTTTCAAACGCCGCCAGGCCGTCCGCCGGGGTCAGGTAAGCCGGGGTGATATCATGGAATGTCAGGTGGGCCTTCGCCAGGGCAACGATGAGCAAATAATGGCTGCCCGCCGCTTTGGTGACCGCGATGCGTTTGCCTTTCAAATCTTCCAGGGATTTCAGCGGTGAATTTTGCGGCACCAGGATTGCCTGGGCATCCGGCGAGGGCTCTTCACGGGCAAAATAGGTCAAATCGGCGCCGGCCGCCTGGGCGAAGACCGGCACGGTATCCGCCACGTCGGCGGAGACATCCACATTACCGATATTCAGGGCCTCCAACAGCGGCAGGCCGCTGGAAAATTCATACCAGCTGACCTTAATTCCCCGGGGAGCCAGTTCTTTTTCCAGCGTGCCCTGCAATTTCACCAGGGTCAGCAAGGTGGAGGATTTTTGATAACCGATACGCAGAACGGTTTCCGCCCGCGCATTGAATTGAATCAATAAAGCCAATAAAGGAACGGCGATAAAAATAAGACGGCGCAAGGTAAACGTAAAGCGAGACATAACGGTATCCGACAAGAATAGGTAATAGTAAGCTCCAAGAGTTGCCCTGTACTGTCAAAGTATATAATCAACTTTAGATAGTCTATTTTATCCCTTAATATCCGGTCCGGTTCCCGGCCTTGCCGGCAGGCTTTCGCCAGGAGGGAAAACGCTCAACGCCGCCTTGGATCCGGCATTTTAGAAACACAAAAGCCCTTTAAGATAAACATCCATATAACAACATTACTTTATTAGAATATTTTCATACCGGCTATTAACAGCGGCCCTATATTTATGAATATGATTTTTCTTTTAGCAAAAGAATATCTATCCAAAGCTGAAAATAACATTTACCGAACAATTTCCCGCGCTGTTAGGATTTTCTTTTCACTCATAAAGATGGAAAGAAATGATGAATCTGCGCGGCGGTATTGCATTATTGCTTTCATTGGCCGTCTCGGCCGGTGCCTATGGCGCCGATACCCTGCGTATCGGCTATCAGAAATCCGGCACCACCCTGGTTTTGCTGAAAGGGGAAGGCTCGCTGGAAAAAAGCCTGGCCTCGCAGGGCATAAGGGTGAAATGGACGGAGTTCCCCGGCGGTCCGCAACTGCTGGAAGGATTGAACGTCGGCTCCATTGATTTTGGATTTACCGGCGAAACGCCACCGGTATTCGCTCAGGCCGCCGGGGCCAATCTGGTTTATATCGCCAATGAACCGGCCTCGCCCACCGCGGAAGCCATTCTGGTGCCGAAAGAGTCCGCCCTGCGCAAGGTGGGGGATTTGAAAGGTAAAAAAGTCGCGCTGAATAAAGGGTCGAATGTGCATTACCTACTGGTGCGGGCGCTGCAGGAAGCCGGCCTGAGCTATGGCGATATCACCCCGGTCTATCTCTCCCCCGCCGATGCGCGCGCGGCCTTTATCCAGGGCAGCGTGGATGCCTGGGTGATTTGGGATCCGTTCGCCGCCGCCGCCGAACAACAGCTGCAGGCGCGGACCCTGCGAAACGGCCAGGGCATCGTGGATAACTATCAGTTTTATCTCGCCACCCGGGACTTCGCCACGGCCCATCCCCGGGTGATTACCGAGCTGGTCAGGCAAATCCGGCTGGTGGATAAGAAGGCCGTTGAAGACCCCGCGGCGGTAACCCGCCAGGTGGCTCCCCTGCTGGGGCTGCCGGAGAATATCACCCGCATTGCGGTGGAACGGCAAAATTATCAGGCTGCGTTTATTACCCCGGCGGTGACCGCCGGCCAGCAACGGATTGCGGATACGTTCACCCAATTGAAATTGATTCCGCAAAGCCTGAATGTCTCACAAGCCGTCTGGACGCCGCCCGCACAGTAGCGGCGGACCGTCCGATGCGCACCTTACAGGAGCACGGGATGAAACGCATTACCCTCGAGCTTTCCGAACGTCTTGCGCCCTGGCTGCTGCCGGTGCTGTTAATGGTATCCTGGCAAGCGGCGGTGAGCGCCGGCTGGCTGTCCAGCCGGATCCTGCCGGCGCCGAGCGCGGTGGTCACCGCGGCCTGGCGGTTAATGTACAGCGGCGAGCTATGGCAGCATTTGGCCATCAGCAGTTGGCGCGCCGCGGTGGGATTCGCCATCGGCGGCTCCATCGGTCTGCTGCTGGGCTTTATCACCGGCCTGTCCCGCTGGGGGGCGCTGCTGCTGGACAGCACGGTGCAGATGATTCGCAACGTGCCGCATCTGGCGCTGATCCCGCTGGTGATTTTGTGGTTCGGCATTGATGAATCGGCAAAGATTTTCCTGGTGGCCCTCGGCACGCTGTTCCCCATTTATCTTAATACCTACCACGGCGTGCGCAATGTGGACGCCGGCCTGGTGGAAATGGCCCGAAATTACGGACTGTCGGGTTTTTCGCTGTTTTATCAGGTTATTTTGCCCGGCGCCCTGCCTTCCATACTGGTGGGAGTCCGTTTCGCGCTGGGTTTCATGTGGTTGACGCTGATTGTGGCGGAAACCATCTCCGCCAATTCGGGCATTGGCTATCTGGCCATGAATGCCCGTGAATTTTTGCAAACCGACGTGGTAGTGGTAGCCATTATTTTATACGCCATCCTCGGCAAGGCGGCGGACAGCGCCGCCCGGGCGCTGGAACGCGTCTGGCTGCGCTGGCATCCGGCTTACCAGAAGACGAGGGCAACGGCATGAGCGTTAACGTCTACCCGGTTAATCGCGGCATCCCCCTGGCATTGCGCCAATTGGAGAAGTCTTTCCATGGCCACCGGGTGCTGGGCAATGTGGATCTCGCCATCCCCGCCGGACAGTGCGTGGCCATCGTCGGGCGCAGCGGCTGCGGCAAAAGCACCCTGTTGCGCCTGCTGGCCGGTCTTGACCGGCCGGACCGCGGCGATCTCTCCTCCGGCAATGCTCCGCTGCGCGCCAGGCAAAACGATATACGGCTGATGTTCCAGGACGACCGGTTATTACCCTGGAAAAAGGTCGTGGATAACGTGGGCCTCGGCCTGGGCAAGGACGCCAGGGAGCGCGCCCTGGCCGCTCTTGACACCGTCGGATTGGCCGGGCGGGCCGGCGACTGGCCTTCCACCCTGTCCGGCGGGCAGAAGCAGCGGGTGGCGCTGGCGCGGGCTTTGATTCATCGTCCGCGCCTACTGCTGCTGGATGAACCCCTGGGGGCCCTTGATGCGTTAACCCGTATCGAGATGCAGCGCCTGATTGAGACCCTGTGGCGAGAACAGGGTTTTACCCTGCTGCTGGTGACGCACGATGTGCATGAAGCGGTGACCCTGGCGGATCGGGTCATCCTGCTGGAGCAGGGGCATATCGGCCTGGATATCGCCATCGATTTGCCACGTCCCCGCGGCCATGGGCAGGCCCGGCAGGCGGCATTGGAAAGCGAAATCCTGGAACGCATCTTTTCCAGCGGCGTTCAGGGCGCGCAGGGAGACGGCACGTTGCGCTCCGGGAGCGTTAATCAATAGACCCGCCATAATTCAAGCTGCAGGTGTGTTGGCTGTGTGACTCGGCTACTCCGTAAGCCTCGCCCTTTGGGGCCGCTGCAAGCGGCGTTTCGGATTATTGAGAGAATATAATTTTATTATTGACGACTTAAGGCAGGCAATAACGTGAAGCAAGCCCTGGTACTCTCGCCGCAGGAAGCGCGGCTGCTGCATCCCGACGGCAAGCCCGTCGCCACGGATCGGACCCATCGCCTGCTGGCCCGTATCCAGCACGCCAAACCGGCAGTCGATGTGGAACGGGCGCGCTATTTCACCGAGTCCATGGCGCAAACGGAAGGGGAATTACTGATCCTGCGCTGGGCGAAGGCGATGTATCACATCGCCGGGCATATCCAGGTGTATATCGATGAAGATCAGTTGATTGTCGGCCGGGGCGGCAAACCCGGCCGCTACGGCATTCTTTATCCGGAACTGGACGGCGATTTTCTGGAGCGGGCGCTGGAACAGCTGCCCCGGCGGGTGGAATCGCCGTTTACCGTCGAACCGGCGGAGGTGGATATCATCAAACGGGTGGTATCCCCCTACTGGCGGGGCAAAACCTACCATGAAGACCTGGCCCGCGCCCTGCCCGATGAGACGCTGCGCCTTACCTACGATCCCGCCGACGCCCTGACGTCCCGTTTTATCGTCAACGAGACCTCGTCGTTCCGGTCTTCCATTCAGTGGGTACATGACTACGACAAAGTGCTGCGGCTGGGGTTTAAGGGGATAAAGGAGGATGCACAGCGCCGGCTGGCGGCGCTGGATCCCTTCGATCCGTCGGACAATGTTGAAAAGGCACCGTTCCTGCAGGCCATTATCCTCAGCGCCGAGGCGGTGATTCTGTGGGCCGGACGCCATGCCGCGCTGGCGCGGGATTTGGCGGAACGGGAGCCCGATCCCGTACGGCGGCAGGAGCTGGAGGCCATCGCCGAGCGCTGTGCCCGGGTGCCGGAACACCCGGCGCGGGATTTTCGCGATGCGCTGCAGGCGCAGTGGTTCACCCAGATGTTTTCCCGCCTGGAGCAGAAAACCGGCACCATTATCTCCAACGGCCGCATGGATCAGTACCTTTACCCTTATTACCGGCGGGATCTCGATCGCGGCCTGCTGACCGAAGAGCAGGCCCTGGAATGGCTGGCCTGCATGTGGATCGCCATGGCGCAGTTCGTGGATTTGTACATCTCCCCCACCGGCGGCGCCTTTAACGAAGGCTACGCCCATTGGGAAGCGGTCACCATCGGCGGCCAGACGCCGGAAGGTTTGGACGCCGTCAATGCGCTATCCTATCTGTTCCTGCGATCGAAGCGGGAATTTCCGTTGCACTATCCGGACCTGGCGGCCCGCATCCATAGCCGTACTCCGCCGCGTTTTCTCTATGAAGTGGCGCAAACCATTAAAGACGGCGCCGGATTTCCAAAACTCATCAACGATGAAGAAGTGGTGCCGCTGCTGCTGGCGAAGGGGGCCGCGTTCAGCGAAGCCTATGATTTCGCGGTGTCCGGCTGCGCCGAGTGCCGGATGCCGAACCGCGATACCTATACCAGCCCCTGCGCCTATATCAACTTTCCGGCGGCGCTGGAGATGACCTTGTACAACGGCCGGATGAAACGCTACGGCGGGGAATTGCTGGGTATCGAAACCGGCGATCCGGGGGAATTCGCGGACTGGGAGGCATTCTGGCAGGCTTATGTAAAACAGCATCTGAATTTCCTTCGCCATGCGTTTATCCAGCAAAAAATCATCATTGATTTACGCGCCCGGCATTTTGCCTGGCCGCTGGGTTCCGCCCTGCACGACCTGGCGATGGACGCCGGCATGGATATCCACCAGCCGGACATCAACGGCGGTATCGATTTGGGTTATTTCGAGTTTATGGGGTACGGCACGGTCATTGATTCCCTGGCGGCAATAAAAAAATGGGTCTATGAAGAAAAACGTCTTTCCATGGGACAATTGCTGGCGGCGCTGGCCGACGATTTCAACGGCCATCCCACTGTCCGCGCCCTGCTGCGGGACGCGCCCAAATACGGCAATAACGATCCCTACGCCGACGATATCGGCAAGGCCCTGGATAAAATCTGTCTGGAATTTACCCAGCGCTATTCCCGCTCTCTGGGCGTGCATATGGATCTGCGGCTGGTGCCTTTTACCTCGCATGTGCCGTTCGGCAAGGTGGTGCACGCCACCCCCAACGGCCGCAAGGCCTACAGTCCGCTATCGGACGGTTCGTCGGCCTCCCAGGGCTGCGACAGCCAAGGCCCCACCGCGGTGCTGCTGTCCAATTACCACACCAAGAATTACCGGTTTCGCGAGCGCGCCGCCCGCTTGCTTAACGTCAAATTCACCCCCTCGGTACTGGCCGGCGAGGCGGGCACCCGCAAGCTGTGCGATTTTATCAAGGTCTGGTGCGACCTGAAGCTGTGGCATATCCAGTTCAACGTCATCAACCGGGAGACCCTGCTGGCGGCCAAAGCCGACCCGGAGCGCTTTCGCGGCCTGATTGTCAGGATTGCCGGCTACAGCGCCTATTTCACTGACCTCTCGCCGGACCTGCAGGATGATTTGATTGCCAGGACCGGCCATGAAATCTTCTGATCCGGAGGCTTTGTCGTTGCGAATCCCCGCCACGGCTTTGCCGGCTCCGTCGACGCGCCGGACCGATGGGGCAGAGACGGGCTGGATTTTCAATATACAGCGTTACTCCCTGCATGACGGTGACGGTATCCGCACGCTGGTCTTTCTGAAAGGCTGCCCGCTGCGCTGCGTCTGGTGCAGCAATCCGGAATCCCAGGGTGTATTGCCGGAAATCACGCTGGACGAAAAAAAATGCCTCGGACGGGACTGCGGCCTGTGCATCGGACAATGCCTTTCCCACAGCCTGGCGTATGGGGCCGACGGAGTTGTCCGGCTGAACACGGATACCTGCCGGCAGTGCCTGCAATGCCTGCCCGCCTGTTCCAGCCATGCCCTGCACGCCTTCGGTCAGCGGATAACGGCGGCGCGCGTGATGGATATTGCCGAGGCGGACAGCCTGTTTTATGCGCGCTCACGGGGCGGGGTTACCCTCAGCGGCGGTGAACCCCTGATGCAGGCGGATTTCGCCCTGGCCCTGCTGCGGGAAGCCCAAAAACGGCATATCGATACCCTGCTGGAAACCTGCGGTTACGGCCCCTGGCCGGCATTACGGGCGCTGGCGGGCTATTGCGACGGCGTCTATTTTGATATCAAAAACCTGAACGACGCCGCTCACCGCGGGTTTACCGGGCGTTCCAACCGCCGGATACTGGCCAACCTGCTGGCGTTGCGCCGGCAGTTTCCCCGTTTGCCGATCCATGTGCGCACGCCGCTGATCCCCGCGTTTAACGATAGCTGGGACGCTATCGCCCGCATCATTGATTTTATTCTGCCCCTGGCGGACGTCAGCTATGAAATCCTGCCCTATCACCGGCTGGGCAGCGACAAATACCGGCTGCTGGGACGGCCATACCTGCCGGGGGACATCCGACTGCCGGCGGACACCGTCGAGGAGATCATCAGCCGGGCCCGCCAGCGTCTCGGCCGCCGCTACGGCCCCGAAGGAACGAGGCCGAGTGTTGCCAACGCACCTGCAGCGTGAATGATGACGGGTATAGCTGTTTTACGCATTTGGAATGCCATATATATCAGTTGGAGCACCGGCTCCGGCTGTCCATCATAACCGTTACTCGTCGTTTTATTCAGCAGGAGCCGTCCATGAGCCTCAATCTTTTCTGGTTTCTCCCTACCCATGGCGACGGGCGCTATCTCGGCACGCCACGCGGCGCGCGCACGGTGGACCACGCTTATCTGCAGCAGATTGCCCAGGCGGCGGAACGGGTGGGTTTCGGCGGCGTGCTGATCCCCACCGGCCGCTCTTGTGAAGACTCTTGGCTGGTGGCGGCGTCGCTGATCCCCGTCACCCAGCGGCTAAAGTTCCTGGTGGCGCTGCGGCCGGGAGTGATTTCCCCTACCCTGGCGGCCCGTCAGGCGGCGACGCTGGATCGTCTGTCCCAAGGCCGGGCGCTCTTCAACCTGGTGACCGGCGGCGATCCCGACGAACTGGCGGCGGAAGGGGTATTTCTCGATCACGCCGAACGTTATGAAGCCGCGGCGGAATTTACCCATGTCTGGCGGCGGGTGCTGGAGGGCGAGACGGTGAATTTCCAGGGCAAACATGTGCAGGTGGAGGGGGCGCGCCTGATGTTCCCGCCGGTGCAACAACCTCGGCCGCCGCTTTATTTCGGCGGTTCGTCCGATGCCGCGCAGGATCTGGCGGCAGAGCAGGTGGAGCTTTATCTGACCTGGGGCGAGCCGCCGGCGCAGCTGGCGGAAAAAATCGCCCAGGTACGGGAAAAGGCCGCCGCGCTGGGACGGCAAATCCGCTTCGGCATTCGCCTGCACGTGATTGTGCGTGAAACCACGGAAGAGGCCTGGCAGGATGCCCGGCGGCTGATTGTCCATGTGGACGATGAAACCATCGCCCGCGCCCGGGCATCGTTCGCCCGGTTTGATTCGGTGGGACAGCAGCGCATGGCGGCACTGCACGACGGCAGCCGGGATCATTTGGAAATAAGTCCCAATCTGTGGGCCGGGGTCGGGCTGGTGCGGGCCGGCGCCGGCACCGCTCTGGTGGGGGACGGCCCCACCGTCGCCCGGCGCATCGCCGAGTATGCGGATTTAGGTATCGATACCTTTATCCTGTCCGGCTATCCGCATCTGGAGGAAGCCTATCGCGTGTCGGAACTGGTCTTCCCCCATCTGGACGTGGCGACGAACAGCCCTGCCGCCGCAAGCGATGCCATCCGGCCGCAGGGGGAAGTGGTCGCCAATGATTTCGCGCCGGACAAAATCCATTAAATGCTGACTAAAGTCCCCAGCGGGCATATTTTCAGCCCGGCATGGGGCGAGCCTGAAGATGACGTTGGTGACAATCATGACTGCCCATTACCAGGATATTCTCAACGATAATTTTTGGCTGCCGTTTACGCCAAATAAAGATTTCCGTAACGATCCCAAATTATTCGCCCGGGCGGAGGGAGATTATTATTATGATCCGGACGGACGGGCGATACTGGACGGGGTGTCGGGTTTATTCGCCTCGGCCTTGGGCCACGGGCGTAAAGAGCTTGCCGAGGCGGTTCACCGGCAAATGCTGACCCTGGATTTTACCGCCAGCTTTTATCGCGGCCATCCGGGAGCCTTCGCCGCCGCCAAGGCCTTATCGGCGCTGCTGCCCCCCGGCCTTGACAGGATTTTTTTTGTCGGTTCCGGCTCGGAAGCGGTAGATACCGCGCTGAAAATCGCCCTGGCGTATCACCGCGCCAAGGGCCGGGGTAGCCGGAATATCTTCGTGTCGCGGGAACGCGCTTATCACGGCGTCAATTTCGGCGGCGTCGCCCTGTCGGGGCTGCCCAACAACCGGCGGAATTTCGACGGCGTCGGGCCGCGGGTAGTGCATATGCGCCATACCTGGCTGGCGGAGAACCGCTACAGTCGCGGGCAACCCGGGCACGGCGACTTCCTGGCGGACGATCTTTTACGCCTGATTACGCTACACGGGGCGGAAAATATTGCCGCCTGCGTGGTGGAACCCATCGCCGGATCCACCGGCGTGCTGGTGCCGCCGGTGGGTTATCTGGAACGGCTGCGCCAGATCTGCGACCGGCATGACATTCTGCTGATCATGGACGAGGTGATCTGCGGCTTCGGCCGGACCGGCCGGGCATTCGCCAGCCAGTCCTTTAATATCCGGCCGGATATCATCACCCTGGCCAAAGCCCTCACCAACGGTGCGTTGCCTATGGGCGCCGTGGCGGTGAGCCGGGATATTCATGACGGCATTATCAATGCTGCCGGCGAGGGGGAGATCGAGTTTTTCCACGGTTATACCTGGAGCGCGCATCCGGTAGCCTGCGCCGCGGCGTTGGCCACGCTGGCGCTTTACCAGGAGTTAGAAGGTTACGGGCGCCGCAGAAAGCGCCGGATGATTTTTCCGGAGAAGGTTTTGGGCAGGCACTCGAGGAATATCACGTTCCGGGGCCGGCCATGGCGGCCGCAGCGGGCCACGATAACCGCCGCCAGCGACCGGCGCATGTCGGCATGCCGCGCTACCGGCACCTCCGGCGCCGTGACGACGAACAGCTGCACCATCTGGCCCAGTAGCGGATGCGCTAGACCCACCGCCGCCGCTTCGGCGATGCCGGGCACCGTCAGCGCCGCGTGCTCTACTTCCGCCGTGGACAGCCGCTTGCCGCCGATATTCATGGTGTCGTCCATGCGTCCCTGAATGGTTATGGCGCCGTGTTCATCACGGCGGGCGCGATCCTGCGTCAGATAGCGCCAGCCCTCGCCGTCATGCTGCCAATAGCGCGCCACGAACTCATCGTCATGGCCCCACAGGGTTTGCATGCCCCCTGGTCCCAGATGGTCATGCAGCACCAGCATGCCCGTTGCCGCCGGGCGGCCGGTTTGCTCATCCACAATGCTTACCCGGCGATCCATCACCGGACGCAGGGCGCCTCTCTGCCCGGCCAGGATCGGCCAGCCGCTTTCGGTTTGCCAGTAGTGATCGTACACCGGCACGCCGGCGCCCTGCTCCAGCCATTGACGGGTTTTGGCGTCCAGCGGCTCGCCGGCCAGATAGACGGCGCGCAGGGAGGGCAGCGACGGGTCAAGGGTTTCACTTTGCATGCGGGCCAGACGCATGGCGCCGGGTACGGTAAGCAGACGCGTGACGCCGTGGCGGGCAATCAGTTGCCACCAGCGCCGCCCCGGGGTATTCATGCCGCCGCCGGTGACCACCAGGGTGGTGAAACCGGCCAGCAGGGGCGCCCAGACCAGATAGCTGTGTCCGGTCACCCAGCCGATATCGGCGGTGGTGAAAAAAACTTCATTCTCGCCGGTATTGAAAATATGCGGCAGCGAGGCGCACAGCGCCACGGCGTAGCCGCCGGTATCCCGCACGACGCCTTTGGGCGTGCCGGTGGTGCCGGAGGTGAACAGCAGCTGTGACGGCGCCTCGGCGGGCAGCCAGCGACAAGGTATCGGCTCATTGTGATAAGCCGCCCGCAGCCGCCGGTAACTGAGTTCACCGTCACCGGGGTATTCACCCGCCGCCCTATCGTCGGTGCCGTCAGGATTGCGCATGGCTTCCGATCCGCTGTCGCCGACAATGATCCGGTTAACGGCGGGCGGCGCAAGTCCCTCTTCCCGCAATGCGCGGTTGATTTTATCCTCCAGGATCAGCAAACGGGGCCGGCTCAGGTGAATGCGCTCCGCCAGCGCCGCCGCGCTCAGCTGCGCCGAGACCACCACATGGATAGCCCCCAGCCGGGCGCAGGCCAGCATGGCGAACAGGGCCGGCGGCATGACCGGCAGGCAGAGCAGCACGCGATCTCCCGCCGCCACCCCCTGCCGTTGCAGGATCCAGGCCATGGCCACCACTTCCCGGTGCAGTTCGGCATAGCTGAATCGCTGCTCCGCGCCCTGCCGGTCGCAGCACACGAGCGCCGTTTGGCCGCCGCGCAGGGGCAAATGCCGATCCACGGCGTTATAACACAGGTTGGTGGCGCCGCCCGCAAACCAGCGGCAGTGCGGCCCACCGTGCTCTAAAGCCATCACCTGGCGAAACGGCCGCTGCCAGTGGATGCGCTGCGCTTCACGCCGCCAGAAAGCCTCATCCAGCGGGGAAGAGGCCGGTGAATCCAGCGCTAAATCTGACGGGGAAGGCACTGGCAAATCCGCTGGGATGACGGCCGACCAATCCAGCAGTGAACTGTCAGTCCGGTTAGCGAACGGCATAACGGACCTCCTGCGGCGCCGGCGCCGTCAGGCGGGCGGCGATGTGTTCCGCCAGGTATTCCGCATCTTCCCCCACTCCCTCGAACCGTCCCGAGCCCCAGGTCCACAGCCAGGGCAGACCGAGGAAATGGAGTCCTTCTTCCACTGACACGCCGCGCCGATGGCGGGGGTATCCCTTGTCATCAAACGCCGGCAGGTCAATCCAGCTAAAATCGGTATGGAATCCCACCGCCCAGATAATGGCCGCGAGATTGCCCAAAGGGATAGCGCCCCGGCCCGGCGGCGGGAACCACATCGGCTGATAGGGCGGCTCCGTGGGGGCGTCGATGCCCCGGGCGGCAATCCACTCATCGATATTCTCCCTGATGCGCCGGGCGGTATCATCGGCATTATCAAGATTGGCCGCCAGATCGTCTGCGGTGACCAGCCCCCCCCGCGCCTCATCAATGTCCAGCAACCGCCCGTGCAGTTGCATGCCCTGCCCGGCGAACAGCCGCAAATCGATATCCCGGCCACCGTCGCGGCCGGTGACATAATGGTTGGTTTTACGTCGGGCATCTTCCCCCTGGGGATGGTGGTCCACTGTCAGCCGGTAATGCCCCATGTCCTCCAGCCAGGCCACCACGTCGCGGCCGCGGTAAAAACGATTCACCCGCGGCGCGCTGCCGACGCACAGATGTACCCGGCGTCCGGCGAGATGCAGATCTTCGGCGATTTGCGCCCCGGACTGGGCCGACCCCACCACAAGGACCTCGCCCTCGGGCAAGGCGGCGGGGCAACGGTAGTCCGCCGAATGCAGCTGGTGGATCGTCCCCGGTAAACGGGCCGCCAGGGCGGGGAAACGCCGCCGGTGATAGTTGCCCACCGCGGCAACCACGTTATCGGCAGTGAAGGTTCCGCGGCTGGTGTGCAGAACAAAGCCCCCGCCGCCGTGGCGGCTGACCCGCTCCACGTTGATGCCGGTGAGCAGCGGCGGCCCGAAACGCTCGGCATAGCGCTCCAGGTAATTGATGATCTGGTCATTGACCATAAAACCGTCCGGGTCATCGCCGTCATAGGGAAAACCGGGCAATTTGCACTGCCAGTTAGGGGTCACCAGACAAAAACTGTCCCAGCGCTGCGCCCGCCAGGCCCAGCCGAGCTGATGGCGCTCAAATATCACATGCCCGATGCCCCGCTGAGTCAGGCAGTAGCTCATAGACAGTCCCGCCTGCCCGCCGCCGATGATAATCACCGGATAATGTGTTTGTTCCATGGTACCGTTCCTGAATTAATGATTAACGGGCAGCGCTTCGATTTTCTCGACGCGCACCGGGCGGGCATCGGGCAAAAAACCCCCGGCCTTGAGTTCGATGGCGCCGGACTGATCCATGGCGCTTGAACAGGCATAACCGAACTTCAGCGCGACCCGGTCGCTGGCTTCCTGCAGCGCCCGGCGCGCCAGTCCGGTAAACTCCTCCACGCTGTACTCTTTGCCCACCTCCAGATGCTGTTCAATCACGGTGGACGGTGAATAACACACGTCCACGGAGCTGTCCGGCCAGCGGACGGTAAAATGCATTGCGGGCATAAGCGCCTCCAGAATAAAAAAGTCAGGGGTTGATGCCGGTAAGCGGCGTTGTGTCGAGATCCCAGAAACAGTGGCGGTGTGAACCATCGCCGACCCAAAGCCTCGGGTCGGCGGTAATGCCGCCGATGGCCGCCGCGCCGATACCGAGCCGATGAAAGTGCGCCAGCACCTCGTCTGCCTGCTGGGAATGGACCGTCAACAGATAGCCGTAGCTGGGAAACATGCACAGCCACTCTTGCCAGCGGATCTCCGCCGGACGGGGTATGGCCGTTAAATCAATGTCCGCGCCGGCCCGGGCGCTTTCCAACAGCATGACCAGGGTGCCGAGCAGGCCGGCCTGGCTGATGTCCTTGGCCGCCTGTACCAGCCCCTGTTCCGCCAGCGTCGGCAACAGCGCCATGGCGTCGCGCAGCGCCGCCGGATCGGCGCGGGTCGCGGCGTCCCAGTTCAGCCAGGGCCCGCGTCGGGCGCCGCGCAAATCTATGGCGGCGATTAAGGTGTGTCCCGGCTTCGCCCCGGAGGCCCGCAGCACCCGTTTCGCTTTGCCCAGCACCGCCACCGCCAGCTGCGGCGATTCGCTGCGTAAATTGGTATGGCCGCCGACGATGGGCACCCGATAGGCCCGGGACGCGGCGGCCATGCCCTGCATCAAACGGCGCGCCTGTTCCGGACCGGCGCTCCACAGGGCATTCACCACCGCCACCGCCGTGCCGCCCATGGCGGCGATGTCGCTCAGATTAACCATCAGTCCGCACCAGCCGGCGAACCAGGGATCGTCCGCCACGAACCGGTTGATAAACCCCTCCATGGCCAGCAGGCTATAGCCCTCTTCCTGCGGAATGGCGGCGCAGTCATCGCCGTTGTCGCAGCCGGCCAGAGGCCAGGCTTCACGCAGTTCTCCGGCAATCCCCTGGATGTCCCGCTTCTGATCGATGCCGCCGTACCGGCGCACCTCCGCCAGCAGCACGTGTAAATCATCCATCAGCCGCCCTCCAGGCTCATCAGCAGCGGCGCCAGCTCCCGCGCCGGCCGCGGCGAAGGCCCGCTCAGCACCATGCCGCTGTTGGGGTCGAAACAGGGCGGATAAAACGCCAGATCCGCCTGCATAACCGCATGATCGATACCCCGCAGCCGTTCGGTGGACAGGGATGACCAGTGCATGCGCCGGAACAGCGGCACGTTTTGCTGCTGCACCCGGGCATAAAACGCCTCGCAGCCCAGGGCACAGGCGCTGGATACCGCCAGGCGGATAAGGGTCGGCCCCAGTTGCCCCTGCCGGCGGAAATGCCGGTCCACCGCCAGCCGCGAACCGTACCAAATATCCCCCTCTTCCCGGTGGATGCGCACCGTGCCGACGATTTGCTCCGGCCAGCCCGCCGTACTGCCGATAGCCACCAGCAGCCGGGCGCGTTCATCGATAGCATCCCGGTCATGCTCTTCAAACAGCCCCTGCTCGTGGCAAAAAACCCGCTGGCGCAGCAGATAGGCCTGCTCGCGCTCCCAGGGCAAGGTCACCCATTTGATGCGGTATTCGGGATAGAACATGCTGTCACTCCCCTCAGGCCGAGGCCCGCTCGTAGCTGGACAACGGCGAACAGGCGCCGCAACGGCCGCAGCCGGCCTTGATATCGGCGGAACGCAGGCCGCCGCCGCGCAGCATGCTGCCCAGGGGCTGCAAAATGGACTCCATGAAATCCGCTGCCGGCGGCGCATGATCCTCAAGCGGCGTACCGCGGATGGGCACGAACGGCACCACAAAGGGATACACGCCGATATCAATCAGCTCCCGCGCCGTAGACAATATCGCCTCACGGGTATCCCCCAGTCCCGCCAGGATATAGGTGCTCACCTGGCCGTGGCCGAACACCCGCACCGCGTCCTGGAACGCCGCCATATATTGCTCCACGGTGACGACGGCTTTGCCCGGCATAATGCGCGCCCGCACCGCCGGGGTTACCGCCTCCAAATGCATGCCCAACGCATCGATGCCCGCCTCCTTCATGCGGGTAAACCACAGCGCATCCCCCGGCGGTTCGCATTGCCCCTGCAACGGCAGATCCACCGCCGCCCGAATGGCCTCGGCGCTTTCGCACAGTACCCGCGCCCCGCGATCGCTGCCGGAGGGGGTGCCGGTGGTCATCACCATATGCCGCACGCCGTCCAGTTCCACCGCGGCCTTGGCCACTTCCGCCAGCTGCTGCGGCGTTTTACGGGCGATGGTCTTGCCCGCCGCCAGGGACTGGCCGATGGCGCAAAACTGGCAGGCCTTGCGCCGGTTTTCATAGCGGATGCAGGTTTGCAAAACGGTGGTGGCCAGCACATCGGCGCCGTGCAGGGTGGCGATATGGGAGTACGGGACACCGTCGGCGGTGCTCAGCCGGTAGAAATTCGGCTGGGAGACAAAGCTGATATCCCGCACCGGAATGGCGTCTTTCAGCAAATGGCTGACGCCGGCCCCGTCATGGGTCACGCTCCAGGGGGACTGGTGCGCCTGCTGGGTATACACCGGCACCATGACCGTCATGCCGTCGATAGTCACCGCCTGGTGATCCGACGGACCGGCGCCGCCCTGGCGATTGACATGGGCCGTCTGGGGATTGACCACCTTCAGGCCGTGGGTTTGCAGTTCAGTAATCAGTCGCTGGTTGCTCAGGCTCATGGCGCCCTCCTGTGAGGTCGGAAGTAAAGGACTCTGGGGCGGTTTGCGAAGACGCGAAGGAAATGTGCTGATGATGAACGGCCTGCTCATAGGACGCTTGCGGATGGCAGTAGTCCGCGGGCCGGTCATTGATCAGCAGGCTTAACAGTTCCGGCCGGGCATAGTGCCCCACGGAATCCATCATGCGTTTACGCTTGGCGATAAGCTTCATATCCAGATCGGCGATAAGAATGCCTTCCCCCTCGGTGATGGGAGGCGCCAGATGCCGTCCTTCCGGCGAGATAATGGCGGTATGGCACCCGCCGCGCAGCCCGCGCTGCAAATCGGCATCCGAGGTAATGGATTCAATCTGATCTTCCCGCAGCCAGCCGGTGGCGTTAATAACAAAACAGCCGGACTCCAGGGCGTGATGGCGGATGGTGACCTCCATCTGATCGGCGAAGATCTGGCCCACCAGCGAGCCGGGAAACTGGCTGCAGTGGATCTCCTCGTGCTGGACCATCAGCGCATAGCGGGCCAGGGGATTGTAGTGTTCCCAGCAGGCCAGGGCCGCGACCCGGCCGACGGCGGTATCCACCGCCTTCAGCCCCGAGGCGTCCCCCTGCCCCCAGATCATGCGTTCGTGATAGGTTGGGGTGATTTTACGCCGCTTCAGCACCAGCTCGCCGTCGGCGTCGAATACCAGCTGGGTGTTGAACAGGCTGCCGTGATCCCGTTCGGTCACCCCCAGCACCACCACCATGCCGTGGCGACGGGCGCTGTCGGCCACCGCGCGGGTAATGGGGCCGGGTACTTCCACCGCCTGCTGGTAAAGCCGCAGGTGCTCGGCGCCGGCGGTCATGGGCGGCGCGATAAAGGAAAAATAGGGATACCAGGGCACCAGGGTTTCGGGAAATACCACAATCTCGGCCCCCTTGCCCGCGGCTTCATCAATGGCATCCAGCACGCGCGACAGCGTTTTTTGCGCCTGGCCGAGGTCAGGCGCAATCTGCACGGCGGCGGCACGGATGATACGGTCCTGTGCCATAACGTCGGCTCCTTACACGGTCCAGGTATCAAGAATCACCGCGTTGTCGCGGATGTGCAGCAGCTTCAGATCCAGCACGTCCAGCGGATTGATGGCGCGGATGCCCTCAATGAGCGAGGGTTCGCCGTGGCCGTACAACGCCTGCAGGGCAAAACGGCAGGCAAAGACCTTGCCGCCTTCGGCCATGAATTTTTGCAGCTGGTTATTGAAGTTCATATGGCCGGGGAAGGCTTCGTCTCCCAGCTTGGGAAAGCCGCGCTGTACGCCGAGGGTCACCCCCGGTCCGTATAACAGAATCGAGGTTTCAAAGCCTTTGCGCTGCAGCCGGGTGGCCTGCAGCATATTCACAAAACCGATGGATCCTTCGAACGCGACGGTATGGAAGGTCACCAGCGCTTTCTGGCCCGGCTCGGCCTTCACGTCTTCAAACACCTTTTCTTCGTAATCCACCAGGAAATCGCCGGATTGATGTGCGGGCATTGTTACCGTTGGCATAATCTTAGTCTCTTCGCAGGTTTACTGGCATCGCCGACAGCCGCGGCGGATGATGTATCGCGCCGGCTAACGGACGCGTCATTATCCATGGAGCAAGGGTTATGCCAGGGGCGGAAAGGGACCATGCAATCATCGGCCAATCAATCGCTCAACTTCTGAGCAAAAAAAATTTTTAACGGCCTGCATTTGAGTTTATTTGGCAATCAACGCGCAGCAATTAACCAATTTGCTGCACAATGACAACGCAGGCGTAACCCATGATTGCACCATGCTAACGCATAACAAACAATCTGATGCAATCATTAAACACAATCATTACATCAATGATTGCATGGGCACGGATGAATCCGCTAGAGTGGAAGTCCGCCACCCAGAGAGAAACAGGAATGAAACGATTCGATCGTTGGACGCACTATATGCATGAACGACCGGAGCGTCCGGCCTATCTGCTGATTGCCGATTTGATCCATGACGCCATTGAAAGCGGTGATTTCCAGCCGCGGGATCGCCTGCCGCCTCTGCGGGATCTGGCGGTAAAACTCTCACTGAATTACACCACGGTGACCCGCGGCTACGCCGAAGCGCGCAAGCGCGGACTCATTGATTCCCGTCCGGGCACCGGCAGTTTTATCCGCGGCAAGGTGCCGTCGATCCCGCCCCGCAACGGCAGCAGCTATGAGATGACCATGAATCTGCCGGTGGAGCCGGATTCGCCGGATCTCGTGGCGCAAATCCGTCAGGGCGCCCTGAATCTGTTTGCCCACAAAGATCTGTTCCCCCTGCTGCGCTATCACGATTTCGGCGGCAACCATGACGACAAAGAGGCGGGATGCCGCTGGCTAGGGCGCCGTTTACCGGCGGTGGCCCCGGAGCGGTTGCTGGTGTGTCCCGGCATTCACAGCGTGCTGGTGGGATTGCTGACCCTGCTGGCGCGCCGGGGCGGAGAAATCTGCGTCGGCAGCCTGGTGTATCCGGGGCTGAAGGCCATCGCCGCCCAGTTGGATATCACCCTGCACGCACTGGAATGCGATGGAGACGGCCCTATGCCGCGCTCGTTTGAAAACGCCTGCCAGACCGGCCAAATCCGCGCCCTGTATCTCAATCCCACCATCAATAATCCCACTACCCTGACCATGCCGCTGCGCCGGCGTGAGAAGCTGGCGGACGTAGCCCTGCGCTACAGCGTGCCGATTATCGAAGACGACGCCTATGCCATGCTGCCCTCGGCGTCCCTGCCCGCCATGGCGGAGCTGGTGCCGGAACTGACCTGGTATATTACCGGCCTGTCGAAATGTTTCGGCGCCGGTTTGCGTATTGCCTGGGTGCACGCCCCCACGGTGCGCCAGGGGCAGCATCTGGCCGGCGCCATGCGGGCGCTGACGGTGATGTCCAGCCCGTTCACCAATGCGCTGGCGGCCCAGTGGATTAACGACGGTACGGCGGAAAGAATGCTGCTGGCGGTGCGGGAAGAAGCGGTGCTGCGCCAGCGGATGGCCGCCCGACTGCTGCGCCATTACAGTCTGCAGGCGGATGCCGAAGGTTTCCATCTCTGGCTGCGGCTGCCGCACCGCCAGGGCTGGAATCCGTCGGATGTGGCGGTGAAACTGCGCCATCAGGGGGTCAGCGCGGTCTCCAGCGCCGCCTTCTGTACCGACAATAATCCCCCCGATGCGCTGCGCCTGTGCCTGGGAGGGCCCAACAGCCGCGAGCAGTGCGAGGGAATGCTGAAAAACGTGGCGGACATGCTGGAATACCCCGCCTGGCTGTCCACGGTGGCGCTGTAGTGGCAGCGGTGCGTGAAGATCACGGTGGCGCTATAACCATTATAGTGAGGTTATTTTGTGGTATAGCCGCCATTCACCAGAATGGTCTGGCCGGTCATCCACCATCCCTCCGTCACCAGAAAACGTATCCAGGGAACGATATCGGCGATATCCGTCAGGCCGGTTTTGCTGAAAGGTGAGAGCGCGGCCGCCGTCTTATGGTAATCCCGCGCCTCGGCGCTTTCAGCCGGATAAAAGAACGGCGTATCCATAGGACCCGGACCGATGGCGGTGACGGAAATCCCCCGCTCGCCCAACTCCTTCGCCGCCGCGCGGGTAAAATGCTCCACCGGCGCCTTGGTGCCGGCGTAAGCGGCATAAAAAGGCGTAAACGCTCCAAGCAGGGAAGTCACCAGGGTACAGATTTTCCCATTGTCATTGAGGTGCTTCCCGGCCTCTTTAAGAAAGAAAAAGGCCGACTTGGCGTTCACCGCGCTCATCTCGTCATACTCCGCTTCCGAGATATCGAACAGGGGCTTTTTCAGCACCTTGCCCACGGTATTGACGGCAATGTCCGGCCTGCCGATGGCCGCCGTCACGTCCGCGAAGAGCTTTTCCACGGCGCCGGCCGTGGTCAGGTCGGCCTGAAAGGCCACAGCCTGCGCTCCGGCGGCCATGATCGCCGCCACGGTGGCCTCCGCGTCATCTTTACTTCCCGCTCTGTTGTAATGTATGGCGATGGCTTTCGCGCCGTGCGCGGCAAAATCACGCGCAATCAGCCCGCCCAGATTTTTCGCGCCGCCGGCAATAATGACGGATTTGCCTTTGATACTGTGCTCTGTCATGACGTCAGTCCTCTTCTCTATGGGTATAACAGCCAAAGATGGTGCCCCCTGAGAATAGCTCCTGCATTTTCTGTATAAAGGCCGCAATTCTGATTATACTGTCCATAAAACACGAACAATGTAATTTTTATGGACAGAATTGACCTCTTTCGCATTTTTATACGGGTGGTGGACTGCGGCAGTTTCACCCGCGCGGCCGACGTAATGAACATGCCCAGATCCACCGTTTCCGCTGCGGTTGCGGAGCTTGAATCACGGGTAGGAACGCGCCTGCTTCACCGCACCACCCGCAGCGTTTCCCTCACCTCCGATGGCCGGGCTTTTTATGAACGCTGCCTGAGAGTGATACCGGACGTGGAAGAAACGGAAAATCTGTTCAGACAAAACGATAGCCAGCCTGTGGGGAAAATCAGATTTGATGTGCCGGGACGCATTGGCAGGCTGATCATCGCGCCTTCACTGCCTGAATTCTTTACCCGCTATCCGCACATGATGCTGGAAATGGGAGCATCTGACCGCAATGTCAGTCTGGCGGAAGAGGGAATAGACTGTGCCTTGCGTGTGGGAAAACTGACCGACTCAAGTCTGGTGGCCCGTAAACTCGGGTTCCTGAAATTCATCAATGCCGCGGCGCCGGCCTATATCGCCCTGCATGGCCAACCCGCTACGCCTTCAAATCTGCCCCGCCATCTGGCCGTCAACTATGCATCGCCAACCACGGGCCGGGTCGAGAGCTGGGAATGGCCGGAAAACGACAGCTACCGGTCCGCTGTCCTGCGCGGCCGGATAACGGTCAATAACGCCGAAGCCTACATTGCCTGCTGCCTGGCCGGTCTGGGAATGATTCAGATACCCCGATATGACGTACAAAAACACCTGGAATCAGGTGACCTGATTGAGGTCATGCCCGCCTACCGCCCCCGCCCACTTCCGGTCCAGCTACTCTATCCACACCGTAAACACCTTTCCCGTCCGCTACAGACTTTTATAGCCTGGGCAGAGCCTCTCCTGAGGGAAAAACTGATGCTGGACGCGCCGGATTCTGATTCAGAGAAATGCTGAATACATGCCATTTCAAGGGTCCCACAGCACGATAAGCCCGCTATCACCCAGGGGTGAAGCGAGCGTATTAAAGGGAAACTGATGGGGTCTATGCAGGTGTGGTTTTCCCGCCTGCCCAAGCTCCTCAACGGCGATCCTGATGATGTCGCGGGTATCATTCGATGGCACCATCAGCCGTCCTGACGTCTGATAAACATATAATTCCTCGCTGACCGCACACGGACTGGTGCGCAGGAATACCGATATGTGCCGGCAGTATGGGCGCTCGCCCCGGAGATTTCTGCGGCACGCTCTGCATAGCCAAAAATCGCCTGGCGCATATCGTCATAACCGGTAATGCACGTACCGAAGGAACGGCTACAGACGATTTGCTACTTGGTGAGCGCAAACTCCACCAGAGCTAAACATGGCTTACCCGCAGTTCCCTTAGGGTCTGTTCCAATATTCGTTGACATTCTTGCGGATGAAGCCTGGCGCGCATTCCGCCAGTTAAAGCATATTCGCGATGCCCATCGCCCCAAGCTTTTTGCTGATCCGCCGGCCCACCTCCTGACTGCCTTCACAGGGACCCGTGCCAGCAGCTTTTGCTGCCGCACCGGATCGGTGAGATCCACAACGCCTTCGGTCTTTACTCATTTTTTTGCGACGTAGTTGGCCAGTTTGGCCAAGGGTTTGGTTTGTGCAACCCCCACCCCGACGATTAACCCGGTCTCTTTTAAAATACGTGCCCGTACGTCCCGGCCAAAATTCTACAACCGCAGGCAATCACATACCCCGGTGAGGTTCAAAAAAGCCTCGTTGATAGAATAGATTTCCAGCACAGGCGCCATCTCTTCAAGAAGAGTCATCACTCGGTTGGACATAACCGCATTTATGTGGAATAGAAAATCGACAAGAAATATCTCGGAGGCTCGATATTCATCCTGTTAGTCAGGGAGTAATTTCGGCAACTTGATTACCGATTAGCTGTCCATATGTTGATGCCCTTGAAGTCGATGTGGGGTATGCGTGCGACCTCAGTCAAGAGACTTCATCAGATTATTGATAGCCGTGAAAGGAATGGCTTCATTTGCAAAGGTGAAAGTGCCCTTATCTTTCACCTCTTGTGCCGCGCGTAATAGGCCGCCGAGCGCTGCTCTAGCGAATGAGCTGCCGACGCTTATCCGTCGCACGCCGACATCGGCAAGCTCAGCCACATTGAAATTGGAGCCGGAAAGTCCCATCACTACATTGACCGGTTTATGGAGGGCTCCGCACAGCGTTTTTATCGATTCTAGGTCAGGCAGACCTGGAGCATAAAGCACATCGGCGCCGGCTTGTTCGAAAGCTTGAAGTCTGAGGATTGTGTCATCCAGATCGTTTATGCCAACGCTAAAGTTTTCAGCTCGAGCCACTAGCATGAAAGGGAACGGCAGAGCTTTAACTGCCTCAACCGCAGCACTGATACGCTCAACCGCATGATTGAACTCGTAGACAGGGCGATCTATTTTTCCTGTTCCGTCCTCGATTGACCCGCCAACCAGACCGGCTTCGCCAGCTATACGAATGGTGTGGGCAACCTCTTCGGCAGAATCTCCGAATCCGTTTTCTAAATCAGCACTTACAGGCAAATCGGTCGCCTCGACAATATTTTTGGCATTCTCTATTATCTGACTGCGCGAAAGTAACCCCTCTGAATCACGTACGCCGAGGCTAAATGCAAAACCAGCACTGGTTGTGGCGAGGGCTTCAAATCCTAGTGACGTCAGCAGTCGTGCGTTACCAGCATCCCAGGCGTTGGGTAGGATCAAAGGTTCACTTCTGGAGTGGAGGGCTTGAAATACCATTGCTTTGGTGAGTAGGCTCATGAAATGTCTCCTTGCCGATGGTTTAACTAGTGAGTTGGTGATTGACGATATAAGCCGATTAATATATAGCGTTACCCGCGTCCACCATGCAATCCCCACTGATCTCAATAAAATACGTCGCGCTGGGATGCCGAATAATCCGATTATTTAAATCGATCCGCTCCTCCACCTGGTCCTGAGCCGGGCTGGGAAATCCGCACTGAACACGCTCAATTAAAAAGTCGCTTCACTGCTGCAAGTCATTCCGTCGTCTTTATAATTTTCACGTTAAGATCTACTAAAAACTGTATATATTTACAGTAATATCTAAACCCTAAAATTATCAAGTCGTTTCGTACCGTTTTTTTTCAGGGAGACTGATACTTCAGAATATTCAATTTGGCCCACAATTGAATAAATCTATCTGGATTCATCCTTGGCATGGGCTTCAAACGCGAGCGGACGTCCAAAGGTCAAAGAAAATATGGTGATTGTCAGATCCCCGTTTATTGCTGCGCCGGTAACTTTTATCGCACAAAGTAGAACGCATCGTGTCACTCACCTGTATACCGGAGTTCAAATGCGAATTTATCTGTGCGAAAAACCGTCACAGGCCAAAGACATCGCACGGGTGTTGGGCGCGAAACAACGCGGGGCCGGTTGCTACAACGGTCCTGGTATCGTCGTGACCTGGTGCATCGGCCATCTGATCGAAGCCGCACCCCCGGAAGTTTATGGTGAACAGTACAAACACTGGACTATCGAACAGCTTCCCATTATTCCCGAGCGGTGGCAGGTCGAGGTCAAACCCAAGACCGCCACGCAATTCAAGGCCGTCAAGGCGTTGTTGGCCAAGGCTACCGAGTTAGTGATCGCAACCGACGCCGACCGCGAGGGTGAGCTGATCGCCCGAGAACTCATAGACCTGTGCAGTTATCGCGGATCAATCCAGCGCCTGTGGCTATCGGCGCTCAACGATGCCTCCATCCGCAAGGCACTCAGTGCGCTGAGACCTTCAGCCGAAACGTTGCCGATGTACCACTCCGCCCTCGCCCGCTCGCGCGCGGACTGGCTGGTCGGCATGAACCTCAGCCGGCTGTTCACCCTGTTGGGTCGTCGGGCCGGCTATGATGGCGTGCTGTCGGTCGGCCGCGTGCAGACACCGGCGCTGAAGCTGGTCGTCGATCGCGATCGCGAAATCGCCCGTTTCGTCTGCGTGCCGTACTGGTCTATCGGCGTTACGCTTTCCGCCGCCGGGCAGTCCTTTACCGCACAGTGGCTGGCTCCCGAGGCATGTTCCGACCAGGCCGGCCGGTGTCTGCAGGAATCCATTGCACAACAGGCCGCACAGCAACTCCGCACTGCCGGCAGCGCTCAGGTGGATGACGTCGAAACTGAACGTGTCCGCGAAGCGCCGCCGCTGCCATTCGACCTGGGCACATTGCAGGAGGTCTGTTCCAGGCAACTGGGCCTGGACGTGCAGGAGACGCTGGACATCGCCCAGGCGCTCTATGAGACGCACAAAGCGACCACCTATCCGCGCTCGGACTCGGGATATCTGCCGGAGAGCATGCGGGCCGACGTGCCCACGGTCCTCGACAGTCTGCTCAAGACCGACCCGTCCCTTCGGCCAGTGATCGACCAGCTCGACCGGACCCAGCGCTCGCGCGCCTGGAACGATGGCAAAGTCACCGCGCACCACGGCATCATTCCCACGCTCGAACCGGCGAACCTGTCGGCTATGAGCGACAAGAAGCGGGCCGTCTATCGGCTGATCCGTGCCCACTACCTGGCGCAGTTCCTGCCGCATCACGAATTCGATCGCACGACGGCGCGTCTCTCATGCGCCGATCAGGCACTGCAAGCGGTCGGCAAGCAGATTGTCGTGCCGGGTTGGCGCCTGGTGCTGGCCGAGCCGCAGCCGGAGGACATCGGCGAAGAAGCGGCGCCCCGCAGCCAAGTGCTGCCCGCGCTGCACCAGGGACTGTCCTGCCACGTGACCGGCGTCGATCTGAAGGCGCTCAAGACACTGCCGCCCCGCCCGTATACGCAGGGCGAATTGGTCAAGGCCATGAAGGGAGTCGCCAAACTGGTGTCCGACCCGCGATTGAAGCAGAAGCTCAAGGACACGGTCGGTATCGGCACCGAAGCGACGCGTGCGAACATCATCAGCGGCCTGCTGGGTCGCGGCTATTTGTTGAAGAAGGGTCGCGCCATCCGTGCATCGGATGCCGCCTTCACCCTGATCGACACGGTACCCGCCGCGATCGCCGACCCCGGCACCACCGCTGTGTGGGAGCAGGCATTGGACATGATTGAAGCCGGCCAATTCACGCTCGATGTCTTCCTCGAAAAGCAGTCCACGTGGATCTCGCAATTGATCTCGCAGTACCGCAACACTACCTTGTCGATCAAGCTCCCTCAAGGGCCTGCCTGCCCGCAGTGCGGCGCCGCCACGCGCCAGCGCACCGGCAAGAGCGGGCCGTTCTGGTCCTGCAGCCGTTACCCCGACTGCCAGGGCACCATCGCCGTCGATGGCCAGCGCCCCGCCGCCGCACGAAAGCGGCGGCGCACGGCCAAGACGTCCTGACTACGCCAGATGACCGCCACGCCCGCGATGTCCCGCGGCTTGCCCCGCATCCCACGGGGCATACCAAGCATGTCCCCGCCTTCTGCAATGGCATGTCCCTTCCGGCGCCTCATGCCGCCGGGTGGATGAAGGTTTGTTTCAGTCCTGCCGCACGCACGCGGCTTGTTGATCTGCGTATTCCACGTCTGAACCGAAGGGTCTCCTGGTCGCTTGCACGCGAGAGACCAAGAGACCCTTCGGGGACGATGGTGTTCATTGCCGGTGCCCGCCGGTGAAAAAATGGGCTCCTTTTGTGCGCGGATGTGCGCCGAACGATACCGACCCCAACCACGAAACGGGTCGGGTGCGAACGCTGACGCAGCGCCAGGCTCTACCGACGGCCCAGCGCCTGCCACAGCCCACGGGTGGTGTCTTGTTCTTCCGCTGGGGGCTCTAGCCCCCAGCATCCTGTTCCGATTATCTCTTACTTTTCACGTCGCCGCACAAGGTTCGCGGTTCTATGGCCAATTATTTTCCAACCAAATCTTCAGTTAAATGCCATCTGCGACCTACAAGCAGCATCAAAATAAAGGACTGTGTGATTATTTTTGGACTGTTCTGGCGACAAGGCAGGATGTTTCATCGCCCCTTAAGTGTGACATTTAATCTCTTTCATGAGATTTTCTATATACTGTTAAATATCCTCCCGAGAGGAGAATGCCCAGATTGGTGGTTTATACCTGCCTTGAGTCTCCGTACAATACCGGCTTCAGATAAAAACATCTCATGCTGAGTTAATGTAAGGAAAAAGTATGTCGTCACAACAAAATCAGGATCTAACAGAAGAGATTGCTGGTTTTTTAGCTCATTTTTCATTTTGTGCCCTGGTGGCGCTGAATTTAGCACGGCAGGATGGGCGCGCGGGCAATGCAGTCTCCGACCATATGTTTTTGATGCGCTGGCTTGAAGGCGCACAGCGGCAAAAACGTTTCCCCAGAGAAGTCGCCGCCGAAATATTGTTGCTGCAAAATTTAGGGAAAAAGAACGGACCACAGTCTCATCTGGCTAACAAATTGCAATATCTATGGGAGGCATGTTCGGGTTTTGGTCCGGCTCTCAGCGATGTAGCCCGTCTGAATGCTGCCATCGCACAATTAAAAAAAACCGGCTGGCACAATGAATTACTCAGCCAAGCGGAATGGCACCAGGGTATTCCCACGGATATTCTTCATTCAGGCATTAATGCCATCCTGGCCGAACGCCTAGCGATTGAATCAGCGTTCAATAAAAATGGTGTTCTTAAATCATCACTGGAGTTTTTGATTTTCGGCGATAACTCCGCTGCCATCAATGCGTTCATCGGTGTTTCATTGATCTTGAGTCCTACGTCAGACCCACAAAAGTTTCAACTACTGCCAGTATCGGCAATTAAAGCTAATGGTATTAAGTGAGTATCCACCATGACCTGTTGGGGGTAACAAACCAGACGGTCTTCAGGCTCTTTTTCTTTTGCTTTCCCGAACCACCCAGCCTCGCGGGAGGGTTAATCAAAATCAAACCATGCGTTGTACTTGCACACCTCGCACCAGACATGCCCAATCTGTGGATATAACCGAGTTCACCGAACAGGTACAGCGCACAAACGATTCTGTTCATGTGAAATTTCCACGGTTCTACCACGCAAGGCAACCCATGGAATAGGTGCATGCTGAATCCGGAACCACCAGTTTCCCTTTTCACCACGACAGCTACGGCCGAAAGACCGAAGCTGAGTCGCATAGTCGCTGACATTGTCGGCAGATTGCCCGCAGCCAGGGTCTTCAGGTTGCGCTTGGGGGAATCCCAAATGACCTGCCAGTCCGCCCCAGCATCATTCTGCGGACGCGCGCTCCCAAAGCGCCGATGCTTCTTATCTTCTCAACGTCCGCGAGGGGCATACGTCCCTCCGGGATGGTATGTCCCTCCGTCTTCTCTACAGGAGCAACATACATGTCCCGAAATCCATCCTTTGCCATCGTCCTCGAAGGCGGCCTAGTCCAATCCATTATCGTCAAGGACTGGCCGTCTCACATGCCGCTGCCGCAGATCGCGGTGGTTAACTTTGACACCGAAGGCGCCACCGACGACGAGATCACGCATTTCTCAATCGGTGACAAGCCCGCCGAAGCCGTCTGTCACTGCCCGGTGCCGGAGGTTTACGAATGCTTCGCCATCACGTTGTCCCCCCGAAAGGTGCTCACTGCGTTAGGGGAGACCTTCGATAACGAAGACATCGAATCGCCGCTGGCTGTTGCCCTTGGCGTTCGACAAAGAATTCTCGACCTTGATGCACATCTCAACCAATTGGAGAAACCGCCTACTGGGGACGAGTACAACGAATTATTCGTCCTCGCAAACGACGGTTTGATCGATGTGCTTAAAGCACTGGGCGATCCAGCTGACTTCGGTGCATAGCCGGGTTCTCTTCCACCTGTCCGATGCCATCTGGCGTCTGATTTTCTCATACAGATACCATGTTCGCATGGGCTGGCTTCGCCTTGCGCACCTGAAGCCACACCCTTGCAAACAACAACTTTCACTCACCCAACGGCAGGGGGATCCAATCCCTAACAGGGAATTGCCCCGGCCATACTCTGCTGGAGAAATCCCATGTCACAAATCGTCAACCCCTTCAACCGCGGCTATCAGCGCCCGCGTATTGAACGAACACTGCTCATTACTTACGCAGATGACTGCCCACCGGTCTGGCGCCCGTTGCATCTCAGCCAGGCACATCTTCGCGATGACCAAGTCGCACTGTTCCCCTGCCTGTTCGGCAAGGATTTCGCACTCATCACCGAAGGCCAGGACGTGCGCGAAGAGCTGGAGGCCCAGTGCCAAATCGAAGGTATTGTCAGAACGGCGGTCTACGCCGTCACCGCGGATAATATCGGTGGTCAACAAGTGCATGTAGGCGACACTTACTCGGAGGAAAACGCCCGTGAAGTGGTGCGGCACCTGCGGTTTGAGACGGGAGTCTACAGCCGCTGTTGGGAAATCAGTTCCGCTCACCTCACCGAAGAAGCTGACCGTTACCTGACCGAGCTGGCTGACTACGGCACACCGAGCAACTTCATGTTCGTTGCTTTTCGCATTCCGTACAGCCCTGTGATCGGTGTCAAACTGATTGCCACACCCTGGACGAATGAAAACCTGCAGAAGGTCGACGGCATAACCGCCGAGTGGTTGCGGCTAAAGCAGCGGAAGAAAGGCGTACCGGAATGCCTCATCGAGGTACTCCACCTGGCCGCCATGGCCGACGTTCGCATGCTGGTGTTTGATGCCGACGCCCCGCTACTGGACGGTCTGACGCTGTATGAAGATGAGTGATCCATGATCCCCAAACGGGGCTCTTTCTTTTCAGGAATCCGGTGTCACTGCCGTTCCATTTTTCCGATGACCGCAGCCAGAGTATGACGAATCCTCATCTTATGTCCGCTGGCGTTGCCGGCAGCATGCCCAGGTAGTCCCGGTCTTCAAGACTACGACGCGATTTGTCGCGCCGACCTTAATCCTCTTCGACGCATTTCGCGTCTTGTTACTCACCCCTCAAGGGCATCCTCCCTTGCAGGACGGGTGCCCCTTGGTTTCCACAAGGAGTCCCTATGGATCATTCAACCATTCGCGCACAGATGCCGACGCTGGTTGACGGTCATATACCATCCAATGTCCGCAGCTTCAGATTCAACATCTTCGACGGCCAGCCCAAGGTGTCGACACTGGGTTTTTACATCGACCCCAAGCCGTTCGAAGGCAAGGTCATTGCCAGGACCGACGAGGCTATCGTCATCAAGACGGGCCGGGCCGAATTCGCGGTGCTCGACCGGGCGCTCGTCACCGAGGTGCCAGCCCAGGGCGTTAAGGTACGGGTCGAACCCTATGCCAGGCGCCGCTTCGATGGCCTGCGGGCAGACACGCCCGAAGAACGCACCGAGTTCGCGGCGAACGGCCAGCCTTACACCATGAAGACGTTCATGCTTGGGTCCGCACCCGCGAAGTTGCCAGTCCCCGAGCCGCGTTGTCCGGAGTTACAGGCTCTCATTCAGCAACTGGAAGAGTTGCCGGCACCCGATCATTATCGTCGCATTACGCACCTGCTGGTCGATGCCGGTGCCCGGGACTTCGCCTGGGTCGATCCGTTGCCTAAAGATATCATCGCAACACCGCCGGCCATCAGTTTTACCGTTTCCACGGCGAAGTTTGAGGGCCGTATCACCGTGCTATACGAGCGTACAGATGACCTCTACGCGCTTGAATTGCGTCGCGGTGAAAAACTGGTCGAGCGGGTAGATGAAATTTACTTCGACCTGCTAGGAGAAACGCTGGAACGGCTGATCGATGACGGTACCTGGAAGCATATCAAAGTAGAAGTTATTTCTGGCAATCGCAAGTCAACTCGTATTGTCCCCCACAGTTGACGTTTACTCGTCATAAAGCCCCCAACAGCAGGGGGCTTTTTTCTGCTCAAGATGGGCGTATTCCACCATGAATACGGACACCGGGTAGTGCCGATTCTTGGTCGTTCCCAAGCGAAACATACGGCACGCTTCAACCATGTTCCGCTGATGATGTCAGCGACATGCCAGGCAGCTTTCGGTCTTTGAAGTTGCCCACGGTTCACCGTGTGACCGAACCAGTTCGCACCGCATCCTTGCGCGAACGACCACCGGCTTGTAGGTGGCGATGCTTGCCTTATTACCTGAAACCCACCGCGGTGTTACGCCCTTCCCGTCAGGGGCAAGTGTGCCCGCTTATTTGTCCCCAAGCCTGGAGATCACCATGACTATCTCACCCAACGAAAAATCTTTCTTCGATCTGCACATCACCGGTCTCGGATATCTCAATCGTGTCCGCGAAGTGAAACCCAAGAAAGGCGATACCTTTCTGGCCTGCGACATTGCCGCGCTAAATGGTCCCAGCGATGACGTCTCATATGTACGTTTCGATACGCGTGTATCGGGTTCGGAAGCGCAGCACCTGGTTCGTCGCTGCATCGACGCCGTTGAGGCGGAGAAGAAAGTGATGATCGGGTTCCGCCTCGGCGACCTATGGACCGACACCTTCACTTATTCCAAGGGGAAGCGTGCCGGCGAACAAGGCGTAAGTCTCAAAGCCCGCTTGCTTTTCATCAATTGGATCAAGGTCGATGGCAAGCAGGTCTATAAAGCCGAGACAAAGTCGATCTATACCGACGAGCAGGAAACGCAAACCCCTGCGACTTCCGTTGCACCGATATCTCAGGAAGAGCTCGAACCCACCACTCCTGCTGGGGAAGCTACTACCGAAGCTGCCGCTGATACCTCCGTATCGACCGTAGCAGAATCATTCTGATCGAAGGCCCCCACCCAGGGGCCTTATCCTTTATCCTCCGCTCCTTTATCGCAATCACCATGCGATACAGTGCTGCTTACTCATCTCACGCCGGCGTCTTTGAGCCGGAGTAGACCGCAGTTTTCAATCATCACCGCGCTATCGTACCTATTACGACCATCGGTATTCATCCTTATCGATACTGCTGAAACTCGGATGTTTTAATCCCTTAACCAGTCCTTGGTTGGTCCTGCATTGCAGGTTTGTTCCCCGTAAGCGTACTCGCCTGGTCCTACGCCAGTCGATATCGCTTGATCAATCCTCAAGGAGTTAGCCATGCAACTCGCATCTCGCTTCGCCTCACGTACCCCAATACTGCGTGCCGATCATCCTCTATCGGATGACCAGATCCGCGCAGTAGCTCCTTCCATCTTTGCGGAGAACCCGCATGAAAGCCGTTCCGAGCGGTACAGCTACATACCGACCTCCGCCGTCCTGACGGAACTACGCAGTGAAGGATTCGAACCCTTCATGGTCTGCCAGACCCGCGTACGTCATGAAGACCGCCGCGAATACACCAAGCACATGATTCGTCTTCGCCACGCCAGCCAGATCAATACCTCTGAGGCCAACGAGGTGATTTTGCTCAATTCCCACGATGGTACGAGTTCGTACCAGATGCTCGCTGGGATGCTGAGGTTCGTTTGCCAGAATGGTCTGGTCTGCGGCGATATGTTCGCAGAGGTACGCGTACCCCACAAAGGCAACGTGGCCGACCAGGTGATCGAAGGCGCCTATACGGTGCTGCAGGACTTCGAGCGTGTGGGGGAGTCGCGTGATGCAATGCGTTCCATCGCGCTCGACGAGGGTGAGTCGGAAGTGTTCGCGCGTTCTGCGCTGGCACTCAGATACGACGACCCCGACAAGCCCGCACCCATCGCGGAAAACCAGTTGCTAAGCCCGCGGCGTTTCGGTGATCGGAACTCCGATCTCTGGTCAATCTTCAACAGAATCCAGGAGAACCTCATCAAAGGCGGTCTGCCTGGTCGATCGGCCAATGGCCATCGACAGCGGACACGGCGGGTGCAGGGTATCGACCAGAACCTGCGGCTCAACCGAGCTTTGTGGATGTTGGCCGAAGGCATGCGCCAACTGAAAGCCTGAATGCAACACGAACCTTGCCCGTTGCGGGCAGGGTCCACTTTTTCCTTCAGGTGCCTTACCCGCACCACTTCCAACATCCAAAGGAGAGCCGTTATGACGACCAGATTCACCCCCCAAGCTGGCTGATTCACCGATCACCGACCCAGGCCAACTCATGGTCCGCACCATCCATGGCCGCAATGGTCCTTTCATCGTTGGCAAGCTCATCACTCCGGTTGGAAAGTTCGAGGTCAAAGATGCGGAACTTGAACAATACCCGGAAGATAAACACGAAGGGGATTTCGTCATCGGTTACATGTCCCCGCATGTGTTCACGGCTGGCCGCTGGGTTGGGTTTGAGATCTGCGTTTACCTGGTCGGAATGACCCTTCCGGTGCTCGATGCGCTGAGCCGGGACGAAGTTGAAAACTTCACTTCCCAGGAAGTCGATCCGCTTGACGAGGAACAGGGCACCTCGTGGATAACGCATGCTGCCTCCCTCCAGTCCGAACCTGCTCCCCTGTTGGGAACGATGGATCCACTGATCGATACCACACCCGTCGGCGTGGGCGCACCGTCTTCAGCAGTTGCCACTTCTGGCAGCCCCGGCAGCGACGATGCCACGTTGTCCGGCACGCTCTGGCCGCTGGGTGAGTCGGTGAAACTCGGCTCGACCATCGACCGGCGCACCTTGCGCGCGCAGATTGCGCGACTGGATGCGCTGGGCTACGCGCTGGACTTCAAGACGCAAGCGTGGAGCCGCGAGGCCGAACGGCAACCTGCGTGATCTTCGACGCCGCATTCGCGGTATTATTCATCCACCCGCCGGGGTTCCTTACCCCACGCGCGGGGGAGGACTCTGGTTTCATTCTGGAGGTCTTCATCATGTCAACAATCGCATGCAACACATCTTCGCAGCCTATCGAAGAGAACCGTTCCGCGCTCGATGAACCAGCGTGGCGAGCTGTCTGTAAATCCACAGGCGCGCAAGCCAATCATGGTTGCGGTCTGTCTTACGACTACTACGTTGACCGCTTCAGTTCGATGATTGATGTGCGAATTGGTCATTTGCCCGAATACCAGCGCGCGCAGGCCCTGCAAATCGCAAAAGAGGAATGGAGCTACGCGACACCTGCCGAGAGGCAGGAAACCCATGACTGGAATGCAGAAAACAGCTATTGCACGCACGGGATCGAATTGGGTTGCTGCCCGGCCGGTTGCGGTTCGTATTGAAGACTGCACTTGGCTCCATCGCCGCGCACATGCGGCATTTCATCACCCGCGGGGTTCTTCCCCGACGGGGAGGGACTCCAGCTTTTTTTCAAGGAGACCCCTCATGAGCTGGACTTTTTCACACTGGACCCGCAGCGAGCTGATCCACAAGCTGACGCAACCGGATGAGAGCGAAGCCGTGCGTTACGAAACGATCGCCCATACCCTGCGCGGCAACGTGCTGTGGTCGGTCGTTCGGATCACGGCCAAGCAGCCGGACGCGCTTGGTCTCGATATCGGGCAGTCCATTATGTTCATCGCCTGCTACCTGCTGCAGGGCTCCGGCTCAGGCTGGGGTTACAAGTCGATGGATGAGTCGATGCACCCGTTCTACTACTCGTGCCCACAAGGCTACCTGTCCATGGCGCCGGAGCAATCGCGCGAGTGGCGTAAAGGCGTGCGTGCCTACCATGCGCGTCGGCGTACACAGATTGCACCTGCCAAGACGATGCGGACCTGATCCCCCGTTCGATCTGGACTCAATTTTTTCATCCCACGGGACAGCGTCTGCCCCGGCGGCGGTGCTGTCCCTTGCTTTCATCCAAAGGACACTACCATGCCTGCAACCACTCCTTCCCAATCGCTCTACCGAATCTACGAATGCCCCGACCTGATGGCCGACGGCTGAGTCGGCGACAAGCGTGGCAACCTTGTTTTCCTGTCCGTCTGGGCGCGGGATACCGCGCTCCAGCAGTTCCTCGCCCGGCCCATCCTGGGCAGCGACGAGGATGGGCCGGCGTACGCTGTTCGGTTCCATGGTCAACCTGTGGCTGTTAGATAGCCGCTGCGTGAAGCCCGACAAGGCCAATGACAAGGCGCAGGCGCTGCTGCCCGGCGAGTCCGCTCACCGGCCCGGCAGGCTGTGGACGCTGGTGCAGGACACCTGCCCCTTGCCCTTACTCGACCACTGGCGCGCCACAGTGCTGGGGCTTTTGCAGCAGCAAAAAATGCTGGTACGGCTTCCCGTAGCCCTAGGGCCGTTGAAAGGCCATCGACTTGTGCTTGATATCCCGGTTATCACCAAGTTACTCGCCGATTTGATCCGCAACGACACACGTAGTGCAGTTGATCACGAACTGACTTCAGGCAAGCAGATTCGGCGTGTCAGTTGAAGCTACTTCTACGGGCATGCGCACCGTGCATGCCCTCGACTTATCCCAAGCCTTTCAGGAGATATCCATGGCTATCATGTTCCCCCGGCTTGCCCGCAAGTACGTCAGGAGTCGTACCTGAGTCCGGGTTGGACGCCCCCAACCAGTAAGGTGATTCGGTGGAAGTGGCGTTCGCTCGACAACTCGTCACAGCCTGAGCCGGATGCTGTGAATGGCGGCCTCTACGGAGGCCGTTTTTTCCCGACTAAAAGCGGGCAAGGCGGGTTTCCCATTGTCTGCTGCCATCGCCGCACCCGCCTGCGAAAGTGGGATAAAAGACCAAGGGAATCACACTATGCCACCAGTTTTTTTCTCCCCCAGCGACGCAAAGAACGCCTGTCTGGTTGGCCTGACGCTCACGGCCGGGTTACTGGCGGGATGTACGACTGCGCCAACGTCCGCCATCTCTCCCACTCCGCCACGGGACACACCAAAAGTGGTAGCCCGATCCGGCCCGGAATTCGTACCTGTCGTCCGCTACGGGCGCTATACCCTTGTTGAACTCGTGCCCCAACCTGCCCAGCGTGATTTGCTGTTGCAGGTCGTCGCCGTTTCGGTGCCGTCCACATTTGATGCCAACGTAGGCTATGCCCTGCGACATGTGCTGATGCGCACCGGTTACCAGCTTTGCCACACGCCCGAAACCGCATCGTTGTATGCACTGCCACTGCCTGCCGCTCATTTTCGCTTCGGCCCCTTACAACTGCGCGACGCACTGCTGATGCTGGTCGGTCCGGCCTGGGACCTTTCTGTAGACAACGCGAACCGGAAGGTCTGTTTCGATCGGCATGTTGCAACAGAGCACATAAATGGTGACATCGCCGGTCGAGCAGGAGCCGATGTACTCTCCCCGTTTAAAGACGCACAGTCGGTATCGGGGAATGGATCGCCGCCCAGGAAGCAGCAACCATGAACATTCAACAAAACGAGGCCGGACAGGATCGCCACTCACGTTGGCTGAAGATCGCAGCTGTCGTCTGGCTGTTCACCATCAGTTTTCTTACGATCATCAATACCGTCGGCGTCACGCGCCAGGATCATCAGCAACAGACCGCGGCCCTGGACGCCAAAGCCGAGGATATGGCCAAACGGCTGGCAGATATCGAGCGACAGGTCGACGCAGATAAACGCCAGCCGAAGCCGGTCACCCGCGCCGAGTTCACCAGAACGCGTCAGGCGTTTCAGGCGCGTATTGACCAGTTTGAGCAGGCGCATGCCGCCATTGTGCAGGTCAGTGACCTTAAAGCGCTCCAGGACCGCGTTGAATCACTCGCGCGCTTCGCCGGTGCTTTCCAGAAACCCGCCCCGGTCGCAGCAGTGCGCCGCCCGGTAGCGAAGGCCTCGAAACCTACGGTGCCGAATCTACCGTTTCGCGTGGTCGAGATGGAGCTCCGCGGCGGCGAGCGCCTGCTGTCGGTCGCTCCATTGACATCGACAACACTTAACGATGTGCGCCTCCTGCGCCAGGGCGACGCCGAGAGTGGCTGGATATTGCAATCCATTGAGGCCGACGCCGCGCTGTTCCGCGCCGGCGGACAGGCGCGGCGCGTGCCGCTGTCCCGGGAGTAACCCATGGCTCCGCGACTGTTTTCCGCTGCCGCGCTCGTTGCCAGTCTCATGTTTTTTGGCGCTGGCCAGACTACGGCACAACCTATGGCGACCATCCCTTCTCGCCTGATCCCTAGCCAACTTCGTCCGAGTATGGATACCGTCTCTGACGAACGCCAAGCGCAGGACTGGGGGCTGCGCCCAGAAGAATGGACACGTTACCGGGAACTGATGAAGGGACCGCTCGGTATCTGGTCGCCCAACCTCGATCCGCTGACCGCACTCGGCATAGAAGCGCGCAGCGATGAAGAGCGGGACCATTACGCCGAGCTGCAGGCGCGAGCAGAAGCCCGCCGCGTGGAGAAGATCCTGGCCTATCAGCGTGCCTATGATGCTGCCTGGTTAAGGCTGTTCCCCGGCCAGCAGCGCGTGAACTTGCCTGGCGCTCCATCGCCCGATACCGGCAACACGGGCTCTGACCGGCTGGCGGTGTTTATCAAAGCGAACTGTCCAGCCTGCCAACAGCGCGTACAGCAATTACAGGCCGCAGGGACGACTATGGATATTTACATGGTCGGCAGCCGGCAGGACGATGAGCGCATCCGCACGTGGGCGACGCAGGCCGGTATCGACCCGGTGAAAGTGCGTGATCGTACTATCACGCTCAACCACGATGGCGGCCGCTGGCTCTCGCTTAGCCTGCCCGGCAACCTGCCTGCGGTAGTGCGCGAGGTGAACGGCCAATGGCAGCGGCAGTAAGCACCACATACCGACTCCGGGCGGCAACAGCGGCTTTGCTGCTGACGCTTGGCACCGGAACCGGCCGCGCCCTGGAGATACCACCACCGGCATACCAGCTCGCCGCACAGCAGATGGGCGTGCCGTCTCCGGTTCTCTACGCCGTTGCCCTGCAGGAAAGCGGTACCCGGCTTCGCGGAAAGATTGTGCCTTGGCCGTGGACACTCAATGTCGCTGGCCGCGCCGAGCTTTATGCCACCCATGCCGATGCTTGTGCCGGCATTCGCCGGGCGTTATCCCGGGTTCCTGCCAACCGTATTGACGCCGGTCTTGCACAAGTCAACCTGGGTTACCAGGCCCATCGCTACAACGGCCCCTGCGATATACTCAATCCCTACCGAAATCTCGCGATCGCCGCACAAATCCTGCGCGAGCAGCATACCCCCGGTGAGGACTGGTTACTTGCTATCGGACGTTATCACCGCCCCGCTGGCGGCGCCCCCGCTGCGCGCTACCGTCGTAGCGTCAACCAGCATCTTGCGCGTGTCCTTGGCCCCGGAATATCCCTGACTTCTGCGCGGAGTATTACACCATGAAGAAAATATTGTGCCTGCTGCTCACCTGGCTGCTGTCATCCATGACCGCCTTTGCCCAATCCCCCTCTACACACCTAAACGTCGTGGAAGATCGCGGAGGTGTCTCAGCGCTCCCCTATTACCGGGCGCTCGCCCCTCAGGAACTAGCACCATCAGAAAATCATGAACCGGCCCCACACAGGGGTGGCCAGGCCGATGCCGAGGCATCCATGCTGCCGGTACGCTCTAAGTTGCTTTCACCTGGTGTAGAATCGCAACGTATTATTCGCGCACCCGGCCTGTCGCCGCTTTTCCTTATCGGCGATGACGAACGCTCGCGCACCTGGTTGCAACAGCATCGTGAAGCGCTGAACGAACTCAATGCTATAGGCCTGGTCGTCAACGTGGACACCCCCGAGGCACTGGCCGTACTAAGGCATATGGCACAAGATCTTACGCTTTCGCCCGTTTCCGCCGACGACCTGGCCCAGCGGCTCGGCATTCGCCACTACCCGGTGCTCATCACCGCCACCGGCATCGAACCCTGACGTGAAGTACGTGCTATGGCCCATTCCGTTGAAGTTTTGCTACGCCCCGCGGTGGAGTTGTATACCGTGGCGATCTGCGCCGCCGCCGCGACGCTGTGCCTGGTGGCACCGTGGTCGCTCGCGCTGAGCCCGCTACTCGGCCACGGCTCCGCACTGGCTTTCCTGACCTTCGGTATCATCCGCTTTCGTGATGCCTGGACCATCCTGCGTTACCGCCGCAATATCCGCCGCTTGCCTCGCTACATGATGACCAGCCGCGACGTGCCGGTAAGCCAGCAAAGGCTGTTCGTCGGACGGGGCTTTCGCTGGGACCAGCGGCACACCCACCGGCTGATGCAGACCTATCGGCCAGAGTTTCGCCGTTACGTGGAACCCACGACACCCTACCGCCTGGCCCGGCGCCTTGAGGAACGACTGGAGTTTGCCCCCTTCCCACTTTCCCGGCTCGCGCGACTGACGTCCTGGGATACACCCTTTAACCCTGTACGACCGCTGCCCCCGGTCGGGGGTATGCCTCGACTACACGGCATTGAACCCAATGAGATTGACGTCACATTACCCCTGGGCGAGCGCGTCGGGCATAGCCTGGTGCTGGGCACGACGCGCGTGGGGAAAACGCGGCTGGCCGAGTTGTTCATTACCCAGGATATCCTGCGCAAAAATGCCCAAGGCGAGCACGAGGTGGTCATCGTCTTCGATCCCAAAGGCGACGCTGATTTGCTGAAAAGGATGTACGTAGAAGCCAGACGCGCCGGGCGCGAAGGTGAATTTTATGTTTTTCACTTAGGGTGGCCGGATATTTCCGCACGCTATAACGCGGTGGGGCGTTTTGGCCGCATCTCGGAGGTCGCCACGCGCATCGCCGGACAACTTTCCGGGGAGGGGAACAGCGCAGCCTTTCGGGAATTTGCCTGGCGTTTTGTCAACATCATCGCTCGTGCGCTGGTCGAACTGGGGCAGCGCCCCGACTATCTGCTGATCCAACGTCACGTCATCAACATTGATGCCCTTTTCATGGAGTATGCCGCACAATTTTTTGCCAAGACTGAGTCTAAGGCCTGGGACATCATTGTCCAACTCGAAGCCAAGCTCAACGACAAGAATATCCCACGTAATATGATCGGGCGTGAAAAGCGCATCATCGCCATTGAACAGTATTTGTCCCAGGTGCGTGTATACGACCCGGTGCTGGATGGTTTGAGGTCTGCTGTCCGCTATGACCGCACCTATTTCGACAAGATTGTGGCAAGCCTGCTGCCGCTGCTAGAGAAACTCACCACCGGCAAGATCGCGCAGTTGCTGGCACCGGACTACGCCGATTTGAATGACCCACGCCCGATCTTTGACTGGATGCAAATTATCCGCAAACGCGCGGTGGTCTACGTGGGCCTTGATGCATTGTCCGATGCCGAAGTCGCCGCAGCCGTGGGCAACTCCATGTTCAGCGATCTGGTTTCGGTAGCCGGCCACATCTACAAGTTCGGCATTGATGACGGTCTGCCCGATGCCTCGGCCAACGCCAAAGCACCCATCAACGTCCACGCGGACGAATTCAATGAGCTGATGGGCGATGAGTTCATCCCCATGGTCAATAAAGGTGGCGGCGCCGGTATACAGGTCACGGCTTATACCCAAACGCTCTCGGATATCGAAGCACGCATCGGCAACCGCGCCAAGGCTGGTCAGGTGGTCGGCAACTTCAATAACCTCTTCATGTTACGCGTGCGCGAAACGGCAACTGCCGAACTGCTGACACGCCAGTTGCCAAAAGTTGAGGTTTACGCCACGTCACTGATGAGTGGCGCAACCGACAGTTCAGATCCCCACGGCAATACCGCGTTTACCTCCAACACCCAGGACCGCATCAGCAGCACTAGTGTACCGCTGATTGAGCCGGCGCATGTCGTCGGACTACCCAAAGGACAATGCTTCGCGCTGATTGAGGGTGGCAATCTCTGGAAAGTGCGTATGCCGCTGCCGGCCCCTGATCCCGATGAGGACATGCCAAAGGATTTACAGGAACTGGCCGGTTACATGCGCCAGCGCTACGTCGAAGCCGGCGACTGGTGGGACCACCAAGCGGGACCCCAGCTTCAGAATACAGAACTGCCGGCAGACCTGATTGATGGGTTCCTGCAAATGACGAATGCAGATGAGGATAAGGAGTAATGAGAGATCCGGCCATCACAGCACAACAGCAGCAAATGCGACAGCAGGGTCTTGTCGTAAGTCTGCTAACGCTGCCCTTTCGTTTTATCGGCGTGCTAAGCGGTTCGCTGCTGCTCTGCATCGTCATCGAATGCGTGGGCATGCATTTCTTCTGGCCGGAGCAGGGCTGGCATCACGCGCAGAGAATGTTGCACTTCGAACTGGCTCAATTCTCTGAGCATTTCACACGCAGCATACTGATAAAGGAGCCAGGCCACACGGCTCAGGAGCTTATCGAAAGCGTCTACAATTGGTTATTTGTCAATAATGGGCTAAAAGCGTGGATAAGGGATGCCTCAATCCAGGCCAGCAGCGGAGCGCTTAGCCTGACGCATGACTTCCGCTACTACCTAGGTCTGGTCTATGTCCATCTGGAGAGTTATTTGATTGCTGCCGCTTACACCGTGCTTGTGTTCATGGTGCGTGTACTGGTGCTCTGCCTGACCCTACCATTATTTGCGATGGCGGCGTTTGTCGGCTTGGTGGATGGGCTGGTCCGCCGCGATATCCGCCGCTTTGGTGCGGGGCGGGAATCCGGGTTTGTCTATCATCGGGCCAGAGCCAGCCTGCTACCTTTGACGGTATTACCATGGATCATATACCTGGCCTTACCGGTCAGCATTTACCCTCTGATAATACTTCTGCCGTTCGCGTTACTACTCGGTCTGTCCACCGATATCACCGTTGGCAGTTTTAAAAAATATATATGAGCGCCTCCCGTTTGCCAGGCTTTGTACTTCGTGACGTACAGGACGATTGCGGCTATATATCCGGTCTTAACGCAACTGCGAAAGCGGCTGCTGGCCCTAATGAAATCCGCTGACTCACGCCTCAATTACCTTTGCGAACCCGGAGTTCGATATTTTTTTCAGGCTTGATGAGTTACGGTCTGACTTGTTCTGTCATTACTTACACTGCCTGCGCAACCTGTTGACGTTCTTCTCTGGCATCCTTCTGTTTTGGCTCAATTAAGGGCATGATCCTTTTGATAGGGTCTGCCGTGAGCCAGTATGGCCCATATCATTTTTGCCATTTTGTTGGCCAGCGCCACGGAGACAACATTGATCGGTCGCCGTTTCAGCATGTCAGTAACCCAGGGCCCCGGCTCGCGGGCTGTCTATGAGCACGCCCGGTAAACGTCTGGACAGGCGAGCAAATATTTCGGGGACGTTTCTGACGAGGCTGGCGTGCCCCTTACGCATCACTTCACCGTATTCCGCGAGTAATCCGTGAAGTGCATTGGTCTGCATCAGCCAGAATTTCATCAGTTGGGAACGTATCCGGTGCAGGGCAAGCATAGCCTGTTGCTGTTCGTTTTTCACCGTTATAGCCTTGCACGGTTGCTGAACCGCACGCCAGATAGCCTGTGCGTCGGCCGTATCATTCTTGTTACGGATATTGAAGGCCTTGACGAATTCGCCCGGCATCAGTTTGATCTGATGGCCCAGCCGGCTCAGTTGTCTGGCCCAGTGATGTGCGCCGCCGCAGGCCTCCATTCCAATAAGGCAGGGCGGACGATTGGTGAAGAACTCGATAAATTTCGCGCGCTTAATGGCCTTGTTAAACACCTTCCCCGTATTTTTATCCACGTAATGGACCTGCATCACGTTCTTGGCAATGTCGACACTGACTGGCATGGGCTTCATTATCTGCTACCTCCACACTCTGTAAGTTGCTTATAAAAAGGCATCAGGCTGGGCTGCTACAGATTCCGCGGAATTTCAGTCAGCTGTCAGGGATTCAGATATTAATACCCAGTATGTGGAGAAGGCTCTGCTGTGAAGCTGTTTGTAATTTTGTATCTTTGATATGACCGAATCCCAGATTTTCATAAAATTTACGGGCACGATCATTGCCCTCAAGAACTTCTAACCACAAAAATCCTTCACCGCGTCGCCGGGCCAGACTGACAATATGTTCGAATATCTGTTTCCCATAATTTTTACCTGTAGCACTCGAAGCCAGATATAACTTGTTCAGTAGCACGCCTGACATTTCTGTATCCGGAATTTTATCTGCCCATGTGACTTTGGCAAAACCAACTGGCTGATCGGTTTCTGCCAGGTACCAGCACACCTTGGGATCTGACAGGCTTGACTCCAGTGAAGGGGTTGAGTACTCGCGCTCCAGATAATCATTCATTTCAGAATGCGATACCCACAGATGCTTGAAGTGGGTGCTGTAGATTTCAAAACCTAGTTTATGAAGTAAGACAGAATCCGCTAAATGGGCCTTCCGTATATTCAATGCCATCTGGGCAATCCTTACGTTTTAAACGAGATGCATAGTGTAACCTGCCAGATAAATTCAACATATTATTCATTTTAGAATCTGTTATTTTTCAATCAGAAAGGTAGTGGTTACTGAACAACTATGGCGGAAGATAAGCTACCGCTCTCGCCCTGAACTGAGGAAGGTGGGAGGCGCTCATTTCATTATCTTTAGCATCAATGAAGTTCATAGGATTTTGCACTTAGCATATTCTACCAATGTTTTTTTTCGTCGAGACGGGAACTGACAAGATAAAGACGGACAATATCCCGTGATTTTGCTAAACTGATAAGTATGTTTATGGAATACCCCGTTGCTTGCTGAAGGGGGATACTCTGGGGTGTGCAGGTTAGGCTTCGGCACAAGGTTGCTCGAACCGGCGATGAAGTAACTGGCGTAAATGCTAAATATCTCGTAAAAACAAATTGCGGATTGGAGAGCGTGGCCGCGATTCTTGTTTGCATAATCATTGTCTGACAGAGTAGATTGGCGTATATTTAGTCTATACGGCATATGGCCTATACGTTTTGAGAGAGAAGCATCATGTCAGCCAAAGACGCAAAAATCAGACATCAGCAGGTTTACCAAGAACGTGTTGAAGCTGTTCGTAGCGGTAAAGCTCAAGGACGCGTGATGGAGAAACGCCCGGAGGGCATTGTAGCGGCCCGTAATCCGCGCCAGGCGGCCTTCTTTTAACTTACTGACCGATAGATTGTATCTCATGACGGTACGAGAGTTATAATAGGCTCATTGTTGATACGATGGGCTTTTTTATGTCTAAACTTGCTATCCCGCCCGATGAACAGATGGTGAAACTTAATCGCTATTTAATCCGCAACGCTGAAAAGCTGCCTTCACCTGTCATAACTGTAGGTGGTCAGGCTGTCATGTATTGGCTCGCCGTTTATATGGATGCTTACACAGAGAAGCCGGATATGACCTTCATCAATTCGATTGATATTGATTATGTTGCACGAAATGAGGGAATCGCAGCCATCGCTCAAATCTTTAATGTGAACGCTGAAATACAGACTACCTTTACTCCTCCATCTCTGGCTGTACTGGCCCTAATCGATGCAGGCACCGGTAAAGTTAAAGAGGATGAGCACGGTCTGTTTCTCAACCCAGAAGTCAATGAACCCAATATTGTGGATATTATTGATAGGCCATCTGGTTTTGAGTCGGATGATTTTATAGGTAAAAAATTGGCGCTTAACACCGAGTTATTTCAAGTATTGCCAGAGCATTATGGTGACGTAACCTGTAATGATAAAGTCAGGGTGCTTAACCCGATCGCTTGCATACGTTCAAGGTTGTCAAATGCCACCGTACCACCGATGCAGAAGGATCCGCTGACCGAAGCAGCCCGCATCAGAGCACTGGCCATACCGGCATATAATTTCCTACTTGAAAAATTTGAATGTTTGCCCTTCCGTCAAGGAAGGGTTTATCTGGATTATTTTTGTTCTATGATCTGGCAACGCAATTACAGGCGTTATCAGATAGAGCATAAACTACCGCTTTACAGAATTATTGAAAAGATGCTAGATGAAATTAAGTTAAAGCCGAATGATTTTAATTTACCTGAAAATTTCTATCATATAGAGTTGCCTCGGAAACTGGAACACCTGAGGACTGAGTATGAACGCATTGCAAATGCGACAAATAAGTAACGTTCAATTAGTAATCCTAAATCTTACTTCAAGTTAGCGTCGTGCTATAGTAGTTATTTATTCCATTAAAGTTTTTGATGGTCTTACATTCAGAAGAAGACGGAAATGCTTTTGGTCTTGGGTTTTAACTATACAAAAATGTTATGTATCGATAATAAGATTTACGCAAAAAAAGCCTGCTAAAAAAATAAATCATAACATTCAAAAAATATTATATTTCGTCACTGTTTAATGCAGAGTTACGTCATAAGATAAAATATGGGGAATGCGTACCCCCCGTATGAAAAAATTAAACTAATCCTTAGGAAAAATCAAAATTTCCGTCACCATATCATCAATCACTGATATAACGTATTCAACAGTGATGGGCGTTTAGTCATTGCTAATAGTCTTCCCATTTCCTTTACGTACAACAGCAACAATTATTTTCCTAGTAACTTGATCGATGAGTTAGCCCCAAGAATAAGGTAGCGTTCTGCGTTCTTTTATGACCGCTAGCGGTTATGGTACTAGCGATAACAGCAGCAATTGGTACCACTTCATAGATTTTCATATCTTCGTTATCTGCAGTAACGGTAGTGATAGCTATTTCAGCGAACGGAATCCGGGGACCAGATGAACTGGATAATACCGTGGTACGCTCCGCTACAGCATTATTCACCCAGGAGACTGCACTTCGGGCCAGCACCGAAGCGCCGTGCAAACGATCACGGAAATATAAAGTAAAGCCAGAATGTATACTTGGCGGCATTCTGAATATCAGACATTTTCTCAGAATCTTCCCCCCCTTTTCTACAGGAATGGGTGTTCACCTGCACGTCACCCGGGACGGTAGAAAGTTTATCTGATAAAGTTATCGAAAAAATTCATGACATCCGGAGGTTACATGCGTCAGAGGATCATAGTCTGTCCACTTATTGAAAATAATGGCGAGTATTTACTTTGTAAAATGGCCGCTGACCGGGGCGTATTCCCCGGTCAGTGGGCGCTGTCCGGTGGAGGTATGGAGCCAGGCGAAACGATGGAGGAAGCACTACGGCGGGAGATCAGAGAAGAACTGGGTGAAGCGCTACAGATAACCCGTATCACGCCATGGACATTTAGGGACGATGTCCGGGTGAAGACCTATCAGGACGGCACTAAAGAAGAGATCTACATGATTTATCTCATTTTTGACTGTGCCAGCGCAAACCGTCAGGTCACTTTTAATGAGGAATTTCAGGATATTGCCTGGATCAGCCCGGCCGGGCTCCATGCTCTTGACCTGAATGAGGCTACACGTGTCACCTTTAAGCAAAAAGGTTTTCTGTAATAATACCTTTTCGAATCTGATCTTCTTTTCCGCGCCGGCTCAGTCCGGCGCGTTTCTTTATTCGTGTATGTCCCGAACCTGGATGCGGCCCACCGCCCATTTGATTTCATATTGTTCTCATCTTTCTTCAGGGTAACCGGCTCCGCCCGCCTGCCCGTCGCTGACCGCTCTGGTCAACAAATTTTCGACACTTCCACGCTGATAAGCGCGTTCGATAATGTTAAAGTGGCAACGACAGCGCCCTCCAGCCATTAAATACCACGCTGCTGCACCAACATGGTAGCGATACCGATCATTGCCTGTGGCAGGCGCACAATAAAACTCGCAGACACCAATCTCTATATTTTATTAAAAAAGAATCATTACAATGGCATGCCTAATTCACAGCCTAAAAATAGCTATAGGGGAATTCGATGACAGTCACGAAATTGATATTTATTTGGATATGGACAATGAGTTTAGGCTTTCTTAATTAAAGAATGCCGGCTGATTAAAACGCGGCGATCTCGCCCCCTTTCTTTTTTACAAGACCGGTGCACGTCTAACCGGATATCTGACATCACGGCCAGATGTCGCTTGGTAAGATAAATACACAGACGAGCCCTTGTTTTACATTGAGCCCGACCAGATAAAATAGCTTCTATCGCTCTCAATGTTTTACTGCGACCGGCCCTGATTGCTGAGAGTTTATTCCCCTTGGATTAATTTCCGCGCTGCGTACCAATGGCGCAAGCAAGAATATCACGCCCAGCATTAGCGCCATTACCATGTACACATTGGAAAAACCGGCGAACTGGGCAAAAAAACCTATAGGCGCTGGCGCCATCAATGTTCCTAAGTAGCCTATAGTCGTGGCAACACTCATGCCAGTACTAGTAGCGATGCCTCGCTGGTTACCAGCGGCTGAAAAAGCGATCGGGACAATATTGGCTATCCCGATCCCAGCTACTGCAAAGGCGATGATCGCTTGCCAAGGATTGGTCGCCAACGCAGCGATCAAAAGGCCAGTCGCCGATAACAGGCTTGATATACGTATAGTACGAACAGCGCCGAAGCGGTTACGCACGGCGTCGCCCATAAAGCGAAGGACTGCCATCGTTCCGCCAAAGAACGCAAAGGCGAGACTGGCAGTCTCTATGTTAGCGTTTAGATCCTTTAACAGATAACGCGAGGACCAATCGACGACCGCACACTCAGGGATCATGCCGAACAGCGCTATGAGGCCAATGAGGTAAACGGCGGGGGAACGCGGCAGGCGCATCGGCTGTTTGACATCTTTTTTTGGCGCCGGATCATCCTTGAGAACGAATGGAAAGGTGACAGCGATGAGCGCTACTGCAGTTGCGCTCACCAAGAAGATATGCGCGAGGAATCCGAAATGCTTGATAGCATAGCCTCCGATCGAACCGGCAACGAACAAACCTATGCTCCAGGAACAGTGTGAGAAGGATAACACCGCCTTGGACAGGGCTTTCTCCACCGCTACTGCGTTGGAGTTCATAGCGACATTCATTGAACCGATCATGGCACCGAGGACAAAGCGGTGTTTGTCAAAGATGTTGAGATAAAATTGCGATTTATGCAGCCTGTAAATTCTCGGCGTTTTCTTGTGTCAACGGCCGATCTGGATTGAGTTGAACTTCCTTGTCCCAACCCCAATTTCTTGTCTCACCTCGCCACCGTTCCGGGCACGCAGCGCGGGCGGCTTGATAGACTTGGTGACGCTTTAACAGCAAGGCTTTATCCTTGCCCTGATGGCGCTGCGCCGGCGTCACGAATTTGATCCCGCTGTGGCGGTGGACGTGGCAATACCAATCAATGAAGCGCTTCACCCACTGCCGTGCAGCATCAATCGAGGTAAATCCTTTGCGCGGCCAGGACGGCCAATATTTCAATGTACGAAAGATTGATTCTGCGTACGGATTGTCATTGGATACCCGCGGCCGACTAAAGGATGACGTTATACCCAGGGCTTCCATCTTGGCCTTCAGCGTATAACTTTTCATCGGCGCACCGTTATCCGAGTGCAGTACCAAGGGTTGCATAGCACAGCGCTGCCCCAGGACACATCGTTGTAGCAGATCTGCCGCCAGCTCGCCGGTCTCTTCATCATGGACTTCCCAACCCACCGGGTAGCGACTGAATAGGTCTTCAAATAAATACAGCTTATAATACAGCCCCTTAACACTACTCGGCAACCAGGTCACGTCCCACATCCAGACCTGGTTAGGGGCGGTGGCGGTAAAGCTGGTCGGTTTTGCCACGCGCACAGCCTTGGCGGCACGTCCACGATGCTGCACTTGACCCGCCTCTCTTAATACCCGATACATCGTCGATTCAGAGGCCATGTAGCAACCCTCGTCTGCCAGAATCGGTACGATCTGACTCGGCGGAACGCTGTCGAAACGCGCGCTATTGCATACCGCCAACACCGACTGGCGTTCCGTTGAGCTCAGTTTGTTGGCCGGCTCAGGGCGGTCAATCAATGGACGCTGATCCGCAATAACAGCACCATCCTGTTGCCACCGATACCAACTGTGAACAGAGATCCCTACCCCCTCGCAAGAACGGTACAACGATGCGCCATCATTGCACGCCTGCTGAACCCAGGCGGTGATCTGTTCCCGGTACGCCAGAGGAGTTAATCGTCCTCGTTGTCGCCCCAAAGGGCGCGAACTTTTTTTTGCAGGATCAGTAATGCCGCTGCCTCCGCCAGTGCTTTATCTTTACGCAGGACTTCGCGCTCAAGACGTTTAATTTGCTTACGCTGGGCCTTATTCTGCTGTGCGCTGGCCGCATCATTAAAACCGCCTGGCTCTGCATGGGCCTGGATCGATATTTCGCGCCACTGCTTAACCTGCTCTGGGAAAAGACCTTTGGCTCGGCAATACTCGCTCAACTCGATCTCCGACATCGACGAGGTTTCGACGACGACGGCGAATTTAGTTTGCGCAGACCAATTCTCACTGCTGCGATCATGTTCGGGCACAGGGCGACCTTCTTTGCGAAGCTGATTACGCCAATTGTACAGTGTAGCTTCTGAAATCCCTTCTCTTTGTGCCAATTCACGGATGGTCGGCGGATGAGGGGCAAGCATTTTACTTAAAATGGCGTCCTTGCGAGCCTGAGGTAAACGCGACATGGTGATGCTCCGGCCCCCTGGATTGAGAATGAAATCCCGAAAAAGGGATCTTCTCAACTACTCTGACACAGGGGGAAAGAGAGCAACCACCAACAGCGGAATGTTCGGAGCCAGCCCGAGCGGAAGAAGCGCCACAGAAGTTGCGATGGCAAATATACGCACTATGCGTTGCGAACCAAACTTCGCCATCAGCATGCCCGACACTGGCATCATGATCAGCGCGCCCAGTCCAAACGTTAAAATAAGACGGCCTATCATTCTATCTGACGCCTCGAATCGCGGAACGAACTGCGCAATATGCACAGCCCAGCCTCCGGTCACAAAGCCATTGACGAAAAACAGCAAGGCGACGGCCCACCGCCCCTTTTGTTCCTGTTTCATTATTGGTGGTCTCGTGACACGGGCGGCACGTCATTGCGCACAGGTGATCGTTCCACTATTACCTTTTGCCCCGGGCCAAACGAAAGGATCGAACCGTCCACGCCGTTGGTCAGCACTTTCACCCCTCGGAAGTCGGGGATGATAAATTTTGCGCCGCATGGCATCAGGTCCTCATCGCCGATGCCAACGCAATATGCTCCGGCAGCAACAGCGGAGGTTACCCCGCTCTTGGCGTCCTCAAAAACGATGGTTTTGCTCGCAGGAATGCCCAGACGCTCAGCCGCGAGCAGATAGGGATCGGGGTACGGTTTGCCGTGAGCCACATCATCCCGTTCGACAATGACCGAGACGTACGACTGTGCATGGAGTAGTGCTATGACGCGATCGATCTTCAAGCGCCAGCCACTGGTCACGACGCCGATTGAAATTCCGGCCGCACCAAGTGAGGCGATAAGCTGTGCCACGCCAGGAATGGGCTCGCAGTCGGCGGTATTTTCAACATGGATGATGTGCGCCTGAACTTTGGCCTGATCGGAAAGCGGCAGATCATGGAATAGAGCACGGATGGTATGCGGCCCGGGCTGACCGTGAATGTGCTTGAGGATCTCTTCCTCGGTGATCTGGCGCTCGTACATCTGGGCAGCCTCGCGCCATGCTTGTTCAATCACGGCCCTGGAATCGATTAGAACACCGTCCATGTCAAACAAAACTGCTGCTACTCTCTCTACAGATTCACTCATTTCTTTCTTCTCCGTCACACAATAGCGCTTCGCGCTTGATACGGGCGGCGGCGACAACCACCTGACCCAGGGAAATGCTACCGTCATTCGTCGGCACCAATTGATGGCAATACGGCTTGAATCCATGCGACTCAAGGCAGCTCAGCGTATTTATCACGAGAAACTCATTGCAAAAAACACCCCCACTCAATACGATCTGATTAACCCCAAAACGCTTAACAAGGCGTTGGCATACCTCTCCGATGATATCCACGATCGTGGAGTGAAAACGCCGACTTAGCTGGCTTACATCGCTGACGGGCACACGCAGCAGATGGACCAATTCATTGACGAGGGGACGATAGTCCACTTCCAGGCAATCGTCTCGCGCCTCAATGTCATACTCAAATGGCTTGGCCATGCAGAAATCGCGCTGCAATAGCGCTTCCATTTCGATTGCCGCCTGCGCCTCGTATTCAACCTTTGCGCAAATACCCATCAGCGCCGAGATACCATCGAACAGACGACCTATGCTAGTGGTAGTGGTCGCGTTGATTTTCCTGAGGGCCATTTTGGTAAAAACCTCGCGCCGCTGTTCAGACAGGTCGCGTATGGCCGGAACGTCTATTTCGGTGACCCGTTCGCCGAAGGTCTCAACAAGCAGCGACATGGCGACTCGGATCGGCTCTTTCACGGCCTGATCCCCTCCCAGTAGCAACATTGGGCGTATATGGCCAACCCTTTCGAACCCCTCGAAATCGCCGAGCAAGAACTCACCACCCCAGATGGTACCATCGGTACCGTAGCCGGTACCGTCGAATATCACCCCGATGGTTTTACCCGAAAGTCCGTGTTCCGCCATGCACGAGGCCATGTGGGCGTGGTGGTGCTGAACCTGGACGACACGTATTTCGGATTGCTCGATGGCATTTCGGGTTGAGCGGAAGGCAGGGTGCAGGTCACAGGCAAGTGTGTCAGCCCGCACAGCCAGAAGGTCTTGCATATGCTTGGCGCAATCAATGTGGGACTGAAAGGTGGTTTCATTTTTCAGATCGCCAATGTGCTGGCTGATGAAGACTTGCTTGCCCTTGCTGATGCTGACGGTAGTCTTCAACTCGGCGCCGAGTGCCACGACCGAACCCACCGAGTAAGGCAGATGGATGGGATACGGAGCATAGCCGCGAGAGCGGCGTAGGAAGGATATCTGAGGCTCATCCCTACCCTCGCGTACGATCATACGCACGACTGAGTCGTCCACCCGGGTACGGATATCGCGATCGTTCAGAACAAAATAGTCCGCAATTTCGCCCAATTGCTCGATTGCCGTATGGTTGTCGAACACGATAGGATGCCCGGAAAGGTTACCGCTGGTCATGATCAATACCGGCAGTGTGGGATCCTCAAGCAGCAGGTGGTGCAGCGGCGCTGACGGGAGCATTACGCCCAGATGGGGATTATGGGGAGCGATCTCTTCCGGCAGGGTCTTCTGACGCTTACGCAACAGGACGATGGGTCGCTGCACGCTCTCGAGAAGCATCCTTTCATGCGAGTTGATAAAGGCCCAACGGGCGGCGCTCTCGCTGTCGGCAACCATCACTGCGAAAGGCTTGGCATCGCGCCGCTTGCGGTGACGCAGCTCGCGAACCGCCGCTACATTGCTGGCATCCACCGCCAAGTGGAAGCCGCCAAGGCTTTTGATCGCGATGATAGCGCCCTCGCGCAGCTTGGAAATTGCGTAGCGCACCACATCATCAGTCTCGATCAGGGCACCGCTACGGTCCGTGAGCTGAAGACTTGGTCCGCAGGTCGGGCAGGCATTCGGTTGGGCGTGATAGCGGCGATCCTCAATGTCTAAATACTCGTGCTCACATTGTGGGCACATGGTGAACGCACTCATAGTGCTCTGCGCGCGGTCGTATGGCATGCCAAGGATGATCGAATAGCGCGGACCGCAGTTAGTGCAATTAATAAAAGCGTACCGATAACGATGGTTGCTTGGATCGCGCATCTCCCTTAAGCAGTCGCCGCAAACGTTCGAGTCTGGCGGAATGATGGTATTCATGTGTGCTAAGTCGCGGCTCTTACGGATATCAAAACCCTGGTAACGCGGTGCGGGCTCGTCCAGCAGCACCTCAACCAAATCGTTGATCCGCGCGAGAGGTGGTGGCCGCGATAACATATCATCGATAAAGTCCTTGATAGCTTTTGCCGATGCCTGCAACTCAAGTAAAACACCTTCGGAGTCGTTGAGCACCCAGCCGGTTGCTCCATGGGTGCGCGCCAGCCGATGGACGAAGGGGCGGAAGCCAACCCCTTGCACGATCCCGCAGACCCGGTAACGATGGGTCTCGAGCGCTTCGATTGGCTCAACAGAGTCTGGGAAGTTCTGCACCATAGAGTTCCTCAATAATTGTCTGGGTACCATCTGATTCCATCATGCGCACCTCCGGTAAGGAAGATGCCACAACCTCGCCAATGATGGCCGCCTTCTTGCCACAGGGATCTTCGTGCAAAAGAGCCAAAACTCTATCCGCCACGTCGGGCTCGACAAAAAGACACAAGCACCCCTCGTTGGCGAGATTGATCACGTTGACCCCCAGCATATCGGCAGCCATAGCGGCTTCTGGAAGTACCGGCAGCGCTTGCTTGTCGAAGTGGATCGCACAGTTGGCCGCACGTGCGTGCTCGTGCAGCACTGCTGATAGACCGCCGCGGGTAACGTCGCGCATTGAGGCAACTTTACCTGTCGGCACGTTGCTCAATACTGAATCGATCATATGATTTAGCGGTGCACAATCGCTCAGTACGTTGCGCTCAAAGCCTAGACCTTCCCGGATCGAAAGCAGGTGGATGGAGTGATTTCCGATATAGCCGCTGAGGATGATTTTTTGCCCAGGTCGGACGTTACGAACGGAGACTGGAGGACGCTCCATGACGCCGACGCCGGCGGTGTTGATGAAAAGCTTGTCGGCCTCGCCCTTGCCTACTACCTTGGTATCACCGGCGACGATCTTGACGTCCGCCGAGCGTGCTGTATCGCGCACGGACGCTATGATCTTCATCAGATCAGCCATTACTATGCCATCTTCGATGATGAGGCTAAGCGTTATATAGAGAGGACGCGCGCCACTCACCGCCAGGTCGTTCACGGTGCCGCACACCGCGATTTTGCCGATATCGCCATTCCCAAAGAATAGTGGTGTCACCACGAAAGAGTCTGTGGTAAAGGCGATACGGGTAGTTGGCAGTTCCAGAAATGCGCTGTCCTCCATGGTGCCTAGATAGGTATCTCCTAATGTCTCGGAGATCCGCTCCACGAGCTCCCGGCTTAGCTTGGCGCCGGTGCCATGATCCAGAATCACGGTTTCGATCGGTGAACCATGTGATTCAGTGGCCGGGCCATTGCTGCCGGTCTGTGTATAAGCCATATTCATGCCGACCTCCATTCGCCGCGCTCAGGGAGATCGTCGCTCTTGCTCAGTAACGACAGGATTTCCGCAGAAGGTGCTACCGTCGCACAGTAGCCGGCCAGCCATTGTAGCGCCCGATCGGTGTCCTCGGCCGAAGGTGCAAAGACGCAGTCATCGGGGACCCAGACGTTGTAGCCCCGAAAGAATGCATCAGCGGCCGTAGTTTGCACGCAAACATGAGTTTGCAGCCCAGTGACCACTACCGTTTTAATGCCGAGCTTCTGGAGTGTCTCGTCCAACTTAGTGTCGAAAAAACCGCTGTCCCGTCCTTTTATAACTACCAGGTCTGACTGATGGTAAATGGTATCGATCAATCTGTTGCCAGGGGTACCAGCGATCGCCGGAATGCCAGCCGCGCGATTGCGGTAGCGACGTTGCACGGCTGGATCGCTGGGATCATGGATAAGTTGTAGGTGAATGACGGCCTGATCTACAGCTCGAATCCCATCAAGGAACGTATCAAATTTTTTTTTAGTTTATTTTCTAACTCCTGCGGGTCAGTTGTTATTTTATGAGTAAATTCATACTGCAGGTCATTAGTGAGCACAGCGACATTTGGCATTTTTATATTCTCTTATGTTATATACTTATCATAAATGATGACTAACTTTCGTATTAATATACCTACATGCCGAGTGTCTCCTAGGTACAGCCGGTGCTGGAAGCTATGGAAATGATGATGCCCCACTGCAAGCTGTATTATTCCTAAGTTCAAAGCTCATGTTGATGGCTCGTTAACAAACTTCAAAGTAATATTAATTTTTTGTTACCCTCTTCCCCTTTCTCTCAAGGAATTGAATCTTCAGGATTGCTATGTAGGGTTAAGTTTTTTCCCATAACATTTCTCCTCAATGTGAAATTAAAGACAATTTCAGAAACTAATGACAATTTCACACGTAGAGAGCAAACTGTATAATTCCTATTTATCCGGATTTGATTAGCTGCTGGAATGGATATAAAACTGTTGAGGGCATTCGTTACATTGGCTGAGCGAGGGAGTTATCATGCGGCAGCAGATATCCTGTACTTGACGCAAAGTGCATTGACTAAACAAATCCAGACATTGGAACATTTGATTGGAGTGAGCCTTTTTCACCGCGGCCGCCATGGTGCGACGCTGACAGTCACTGGTAAGTTGCTTTATTCCAAGACCTGCAAATTGATGAAACATTACGACGAATATCTAGAATATGCGCATAGGATACAGAAAGGGAATGTGGGTAAGCTGGCGCTTGGATTCGGCATATCATCATTTCAGCTTGCACCTGCATGGGTGAATATTTTTCGTGAACAATTCCCCGATGTGGAAGTATCCCTGAACGACATGCCTTCCAGCGTGCAGTGTCAGATGTTACTGGAAGGGCAACTTCAGGCCGGATTTATCCGTCTGCCGGTGACTACTCCTCTTCAGGTCAAGGTGTTGATGGAAGAAAGTCTGGTCCTTGTCACCCCTTCTGGCCTACGTACAAACCCTGCGGATATCCGGTCTATACTTGAGTCGCATCAGCTCCTGCAGATCCCACCACACCGTGGGAATGGCCTAGTGGTGCAGACGGCCAATTTTCTTAGCGAGAATAAACTCAGCGCAAAAATAGTGTCTGCTGCAGACGATATTCAAACCTTATTAGCATTAGTTTCTACTGGAAATGGTGTGGCATTACTGCCTGCCGGAGTCAGCCATATTTTGCCTGCTGGCCTTAAACTTGTACAAACCCAAGGGGAATATACTAGATGGCAGGTAGGGATTGCTTGGAACCCGGCGATACAGGATGTGCTGCGAGATAAATTTCTACAGATGATGGCAGTCACAACGTGAGATAAGGCAGGCTTTAATAATTTTGAATCTGCTTATCTTGCCACTGCATTAGTCCTCTGATGATCCATACACGTTGACCCGCTTAATGGGCGGATCTAGCGGTAATTGCTGGTAGCATCTCTATTTATAACCCTATGTGTCAATACCGATCGAATTGTGACCCACCATGCCAAAGTAAAAGTTACCCACCCCCCACGAATTATTGTTGTGATTCAGTCGGCGTTGATTTCCTTAACTGACCACTTTTGAGCTTGTCTTTTAATCGATAGCTTTGGCCTGTTATTTGGACGATATGCGCATGGTGCAGCAGTCGATCCAACATCGCCGCCGTCAGCGTCTCATCATCGCCAAACGTCCCAGACCACTGCGTAAATGGCAGGTTACTCGTCAATATCACGCTGCCTGTTTCATAACGGCGGGCCACGACCTGGAAGAATAAATTGGCTTCTTCTTTACCGAACGGCAGATAACCCACTTCGTCGATCACCAATAATCGGGGCTTGGTGACACACCGGCCTAAATAGCCTTTTAAATCGCCCTGACGGTGAGCGGCGACCAGTTGCAACATCATATCCGCCGCCGTAATGAAGCGTACGCTGAGTCCGGCCATCGCGACTTTATGTGCCAACGCGCAGGCCAAATGGCTCTTGCCAACGCCGGAAGGCCCGAGTAATACGATGTTCTCCTGTCTTTCGATAAACGCCAATCCCGCCAGTTCCTGCAGCTGTGCTCGCGGTGCGCCGCTGGCAAACTTGAAGTCAAACTGCTCCAGCGTTTTAACCGCCGGCAAACCCGACAGGCGCAGCAGCGTCTGACGCCGACGCTCGTTGCGGCTGTCATTCTCCAGTCGAAGCAACTGCTCCAGAAAATCGCCGAACGTTCCGGTATCATCCAGCGTCTTCTGTGCCAATCCAGGCCACTCGGCGGCGATGCGGTCAAGCTTAAAGTACTCGCACAGTTCGCTGATCCGCTGATGCTGAAGGCTCATGACCTCACCTCCAGCAGCGACTGATAGACCGACAGCGGATGTTGAAAACTCTCACGGGGCAAAACCCGGCGGTTATCAACCGATAACGGTACCTCTGTGCCTTCGCGCGGCAACGGGAGCAGCACGTCAATCTCCTGCTGTAGCCGCTGCTCGGGGGGAATGCCGGTGGTGCCATGCTTGCGGGCGTTGGCGACGGTGGTAAGCCATGGCCCGATACGGCTGTTGGCAGAATCCACGTCAAGGACTAAACCGGCCTGCTTAAAGGTGGTCGCCAGGGGAACGACAAAACTGGTCTTCAAATAGTGGTTAAATCGCTCAACTTTACCCTTGGTCTTCGCGCGATAGGGACGGCACCCCCTGTGTCAGAGTAGTTGAGAAGATCCCTTTTTCGGGATTTCATTCTCAATCCAGGGGGCCGGAGCATCACCATGTCGCGTTTACCTCAGGCTCGCAAGGACGCCATTTTAAGTAAAATGCTTGCCCCTCATCCGCCGACCATCCGTGAATTGGCACAAAGAGAAGGGATTTCAGAAGCTACACTGTACAATTGGCGTAATCAGCTTCGCAAAGAAGGTCGCCCTGTGCCCGAACATGATCGCAGCAGTGAGAATTGGTCTGCGCAAACTAAATTCGCCGTCGTCGTCGAAACCTCGTCGATGTCGGAGATCGAGTTGAGCGAGTATTGCCGAGCCAAAGGTCTTTTCCCAGAGCAGGTTAAGCAGTGGCGCGAAATATCGATCCAGGCCCATGCAGAGCCAGGCGGTTTTAATGATGCGGCCAGCGCACAGCAGAATAAGGCCCAGCGTAAGCAAATTAAACGTCTTGAGCGCGAAGTCCTGCGTAAAGATAAAGCACTGGCGGAGGCAGCGGCATTACTGATCCTGCAAAAAAAAGTTCGCGCCCTTTGGGGCGACAACGAGGACGATTAACTCCTCTGGCGTACCGGGAACAGATCACCGCCTGGGTTCAGCAGGCGTGCAATGATGGCGCATCGTTGTACCGTTCTTGCGAGGGGGTAGGGATCTCTGTTCACAGTTGGTATCGGTGGCAACAGGATGGTGCTGTTATTGCGGATCAGCGTCCATTGATTGACCGCCCTGAGCCGGCCAACAAACTGAGCTCAACGGAACGCCAGTCGGTGTTGGCGGTATGCAATAGCGCGCGTTTCGACAGCGTTCCGCCGAGTCAGATCGTACCGATTCTGGCAGACGAGGGTTGCTACATGGCCTCTGAATCGACGATGTATCGGGTATTAAGAGAGGCGGGTCAAGTGCAGCATCGTGGACGTGCCGCCAAGGCTGTGCGCGTGGCAAAACCGACCAGCTTTACCGCCACCGCCCCTAACCAGGTCTGGATGTGGGACGTGACCTGGTTGCCGAGTAGTGTTAAGGGGCTGTATTATAAGCTGTATTTATTTGAAGACCTATTCAGTCGCTACCCGGTGGGTTGGGAAGTCCATGATGAAGAGACCGGCGAGCTGGCGGCAGATCTGCTACAACGATGTGTCCTGGGGCAGCGCTGTGCTATGCAACCCTTGGTACTGCACTCGGATAACGGTGCGCCGATGAAAAGTTATACGCTGAAGGCCAAGATGGAAGCCCTGGGTATAACGTCATCCTTTAGTCGGCCGCGGGTATCCAATGACAATCCGTACGCAGAATCAATCTTTCGTACATTGAAATATTGGCCGTCCTGGCCGCGCAAAGGATTTACCTCGATTGATGCTGCACGGCAGTGGGTGAAGCGCTTCATTGATTGGTATTGCCACGTCCACCGCCACAGCGGGATCAAATTCGTGACGCCGGCGCAGCGCCATCAGGGCAAGGATAAAGCCTTGCTGTTAAAGCGTCACCAAGTCTATCAAGCCGCCCGCGCTGCGTGCCCGGAACGGTGGCGAGGTGAGACAAGAAATTGGGGTTGGGACAAGGAAGTTCAACTCAATCCAGATCGGCCGTTGACACAAGAAAACGCCGAGAATTTACAGGCTGCATAAATCGCAATTTTATCTCAACATCTTTGACAAACACCGATTCCCTGCAACATAGTTTTCTATTTTAATCATCGAAGGTTTTTTCATAACACATAGTGTAGACATTATATAGCCAATAGAAGTGAAATCTGTTGGGATCCTGACGTGGACTACGCTGTTACCCTTTTTATTAATAAAATAAACGTTATCCTTTTTTTTGCACTGATAACCAAATAGGCTGAGCATATCTTCAGTAATTGTGATATATCCCTCGCCCAGATTAATACTATTTACCATAATTTCATGTTGCGGCATATGATTGGCAAGCATCATAGCCATGGACAGAAATTGTGAGCTTTTCTCCGTTGAGATTTTATTCGAAGTCATTGGAACACAGGTGGTAGTGAATTTTAGTTCACTATCACTTTTAGTCACATTAACGCCAAGATAGGATAAGAAGTCCTTATCTAATACAGAATCTCTTGAATAAAGTGAAGCATTACATCTGATAACTAATGTTTCAGTGAGTGCGGAAATAGCTACCATGGCGCGAAAAACAAACCCAGAACCTTCAGCATTTACGTCAGCATTAGGGGTAATCTGCTCAGGAATAATACCTTGTAATGTAATTCTATCTTCACTCTCATTCAATATCTTTAATCCCAAAGTTGTGAGATTTTTAAGTAGTAATGAAGTTTCAGAGCACCAAGAAACGTTTGTTATTTCCGTCTTATGGTTATTAAAGAAGGCGAGAAGCAAGCATCGTTGCATATGAGGTTTTGAAGAAGGCAATTTAATCGTTCCATTGACCTCTAAAACTGGGTAAATGATCGCATTTGTCATGATTAATTGACCTTTGTGGTGATTAAAATAATGTATTTGTAATAAACATAAATAGTAACCAAACCTGATAAAAACATGACCATAAAAAGTGTGCGACCACCGAAGAATTGCAAAATTAATCCACCTATCAGTGGTGAAGCGGAGGTACCAAAGTTAGTGAAATTGGTGATCCCATAGGCGATCCCCCTCTGCCCTTCAGGCGCCAGTCGATCTACCTCAACGTTTATCGTTGGCATAACAATAATTTCGCCAATACTTAAGCAAAGTGTAGCAATCACTAATTGCCACTTTATATGTACGTTTGCGTAACCAAATGCCAACTGAGCGATTGTTATTAATAATATTCCTAGTAATATCCGTTTAGATGGCACAATATTTCTAATAATATAAAATACAGGTAACTGTAAAAAAATAACGGTTAACGAATTAATGATGACTAAAAGTGCAATGACATCGTTGAGATTATTAATTTTAGAACGTGCCAAATACTGTATCAATGAAGAATCAAAAGTAGCATATATTATCATGAGCGTGGTGTTACAAAATAAAAAAACTGAAAATTCTTTATTTTTGATAATAGCGCCCAAACTCTTAAGAAAGAGTGGCTCATTTTTTCCTGTATTGTGATTCCGAATCTCATGGCCGCCAACCATAAATAGAAGGACTAGCAAAATATACAAAAAATATAGCAAGGCAGTCACAAAAAAAGTTAATGTGCTATTAGCAATACCAAATTTTACACCGATAAAGGGTCCAAGAGCGACCCCCATATTTGCAATAAGATACCGGAAATACTGACAAAGCTCCTTAGTTCTCTGATTTTTAAGGCGATCTCCAATATAAGCTTTACTGCAAGATTCTATAAAGGCTCTGCCTAAAGCGATACCGGTGACACAGACAGCGAATCCCAAAATGTTGGAACAAAAGGCTAGATATATGAAACTGAATACGCTGGTGATGAGTCCAGCTATAATAATGGGTTTACGCCCATAATCATCAGATTTATGCGAAACATATACGCTTAGCAACGTTGATAGAAAAGTTGCAAAGAAAAATATAAATCCTATTTCCGACGCCGATAAGGTAAATTTTTCATACAATATTACGGCCAAGTAAGGCCATACCATGAAATAACCAACGCGTGTTAAAAATGTCCCCAACAGCAAAATATTGACATCTAGTGGAAACACCAAATTATTTATTAATCCTCTTTCTAAGGCGTAACGCATTATCACTCCTTTTTAGGGATTAACGGATTCAACATGATATAATTTTTTAGGACGACTGCAATAGTCATAAATCTCTTGGTAATTTTCTCCTGTGAGGATAACATACCCAAGTCTGTCACTACTGCACGTTAATGAATGGACTAAATCACCGGGTTTCATATCAGCATGGACCTCTTCAATACATATATTTTTATTTATTTCCTGAAGTTCAAATGACGAAAAAATCCCCTCATTAGCAGTAATAAAAGCTATTCCAGCATACGTGTTTCGCGTACAGAAAAATTCAGGTTTTTCATTTAATGAAATTGAAATTGCACAATGCCAGAGGTCTACTCCAGATGATTTCATGACGAGTTCTGGAATATGATCTCCGCCTAGCCGAGCCGCGATTTCAACTATAGACACGGTGGAATCATTTATTTTTACTTCAGTATGAGAAACAGCATTATCAATACCTAAGGCTTCTAGGCCTCTGGAAGTTACATCAATGACTTTTTGATACATATCATCGGGGATCATTGCAGGAGATACATGGCCTATTTCAACAAAATATTTTCCATCGCAAACGATTTTTTTAGTGATAGAAACTATATGAGTGATACCATGAAACGTTACTGACTCTACACTGAATTCTTCACCAACTAAAAAACTTTCAATTAAATAACTATCTTCTTTTTCCACACCAAATAATGGTGAAATTGTACTTAGTTCATTAAAATTATTGAGCAGTTCTTGTGGCGTATTGTTTTTTGCGACGCCCCTACTACCTGACATATTTATGGGTTTTATTATATTTGGATAATCAAAATATTTCTTTACAGAATTAAGCTCATCCAGCGTAGTTACCAAAGCAAATGATGGTTGAGAGATGTTATTTTGCTTAAATATCTCTCTCATTTTAAATTTATTACGCGCATTTGACGCGCTTAGGGGGCTAATGCCATTTAGTTTTAAGTGCTCAGCAACAATCGCAGCCAATTCAACATAAAATTCCATAAACGTAAACACACCATCGATGCTGTGTTCTTTAGAAATGGCATCAACCGTTTTGATAACGGCATCGTAGTCATTAGTATCAACCGTATGTATTTCATCTATATATTTTTTCTCGCTATCCTTAAGCCTATTATGATATTTATCGGAGCCTATAAATATCACAAAACAACCGTAATCTTTAGCTTTCTTTAGACCAATTGCACCCGATGGACTTTTTTCAATGATCAACAATTTTTTCATTTTATCAACCAGTTTATTTTTAGTAAAGATTGTTTTCTATCAGAGGGAGAAGATCTCTTGAGAAACAGCCATTGTTGCTCAGTTTGCTTTGCCGGAACTGGAAAAGCTTATCAATGCCTTCGGTATTCCATTCTATATAATATCTCGTTTGTGAGTCTTTAACTTCCTGTAGAACATTACCCAATGTTGGTTCGAAAATATTGACACATCCCGTTAATTCACCAACTTTGTAAATCAGTCGATCTTTTTCTGTGATGTCTAGGATCTTTTTTTCACATGGTATCAAGGCAAATAATTGTCTACCCCCCTTACACATATTAACATTTTCTGGGAAATTCATGATTTCAACTCCACTTGTACCCAGATCGCCACTCATGTTAATTTGGAAATCAAGCGGTATCTTTTCATGGATGTCCTTGATGGTTTTATAAATATCACATATTTCTTCTTCTGATATTTCGAGGTGGGGATGTTTGTGTCCATGGTCAAAAAAACGGTTAAATCTCACCGTTGATACACCTAACTGATTGAAATAACCAATATAACGCTGCAATCTTTCCGTTGCAAAATTATGCCTCCCCAAGGTTAATCCGACATTTATTCTGAATCCCGTAAAATTCACATCCTGTTTCCGATCATTATAATCCTTTATTACACTCACTACTTTTTCGAAACTACTCGCATGAAAAACGCCTTTAATCGGATAATCTTCTTCTTTTTCGATGGTTAAGTTTTCATCTAGTATGCCATGAAAACTTATGCTGATCGTGCCATAATTATATTCTCTTGCCAAATTCAGAAGATATTCTGCATCATGGCCAAGTAAGGGGCGTCCGCTGGTCCATGCTTCTCCTTTTTGCATTGTTTCCGTAGGTTGCGGCGAACTTTTTTCAGCATAAACCCTGGCGGTTGATGCGCCATAAGCCAAAATAAACTCGCCTTTATAAGCAAACGTATCAGTATATCGAGGATAGATTTTATAACCAATTTCCCGTAATCCCTTAACGATCAATTGACCTTCGGGAACATCAAATCTTTTTCTTTTTACTTTATCATTATTGACAAACCAACAGTTCTTGCAATTTTGACCGCAGGTATTGTTACTAATGTATGTATCAACATCCATGTAAATGTCAATTTCTTCGGGCCGCAGCAATGCAAATGGAAAATCAATGGGTTGTGTGCCGTGAAAATCATAAGCAAGCGGGATATTATTTAGCATGTATAAGTCCTTTGTTCAGTTAAAAACCATAAGGGAATACAAAGCTTACCAGGGAGGTAATAATTATCCCTGTTTTAAACTGTCTTCGTTATGATTTGAAAATGCTTAGCTACATTTGTAATACCAATACTATTACTTTTATTGTGGAAATAAAGCCTTAAATTAAAGTTATAAAATGTTGTAGCTTGCCAAAACCTATCATTTAGATTTAATAACCCGTATATTTATTTTATACAGAATAAACGCCTGCTTTTTTTGTTAAATGATATGTATTAATTTCATTTTATTCTTGCGGAATTAAGATAAACCTTATTTAATGAGCTGTATTTACTGATAGGAAAATTGTTTTAAATTGATAACAATCATTTTTAATCATTACTCGTGGTGAGCGTTTTTTTGCATAAATGTTCGCACTCTTCCTTGATGGAATGTACGAAAATGTACATTTTGGAATAAATTGATCAAGATGCATGTTTGGTCAGTTTTAAGGATTACTTCGGTACTTTTTTTGCATGGGATCGGCAGAAATAGATTTTGTTCGCATGAAAGTCTTAAAACTTAGCATTATCAGCTTTATTTGTAAGAAGGAATATGCTGGTATTATAGAATGATAATAACTGCTTCATTAAAAATACCGTCTATAAGGTCGCCATTGAAGAAGAATACCCTATGAAAAATCTTGTTTCTCCCGAGTGGGTTGCTGCACATCAGATAAATAATGATATCCTGCTGCTGGATGCGACTTTGAAAACATCAATGAATGGTGTTATGGCAATTTCAGAGGATATTATACCAGGTGCAATTTGGTTTGATCTGGATAACCACTTTTCTGACACCGCCTCAGGCTTACCCCATACCCTTCCCCATCCTGATGATCTTGCCCAAGAGTTGGCTATGCTTGGGATAAAACGCGACTCCACAATAGTGGTATACGATCAGCAAGGTGCTTACTCCGCACCAAGAGTATGGTGGATGCTGAAAATATCTGGCATCAGTGAGGTATTTATCCTTGCCGGCGGCCTTAATGCTTGGAAAGGGTATGGTTACCCCGTGACTCGCTCGTATACAAAACCCGCTCCCGTTGTTAAAAAGGAGTTTAATTTTCAATCTGACCGGGTTATCACAAAAAAAATGGTGTTTGATAACTTGAGAAACCCTTCTTTTACATTAATTGATGCAAGACCAATGGAACGCTTCAACGGGTGTCAGCTTGAACCAAGACCCGGGTTACGCTGCGGCCACGTTCCAGACTCGCTGAATATCCCTTTCACTGAGGTTGTGCTGAACGGACAGTTCAAAGAAAAATCAGAACTGGTTCGTTTGTTTAAAAAAAGAGGTTTAAAGAATGATAAGCCACTGACATTCACCTGTGGTTCAGGTGTCACCGCATGTATCGTACTCTTTGCAGCCCAACTTGCAGGTTATCATAATCTTAAACTGTATGATGGTTCGTGGGCCGAATGGGGTGCAGATCCTGCCTTACCTGCCGTAATGATGTAGTAGTGTACCATAGGCGATGAAATGGTATTCCCCCTGCCAGGCAGTCTGAGTTGTCAGCGGCTAAAGCACGAGCAGCACAAAGTTTTGAGGCCACGATAAATATCAGTCGTAGCTAGTCCGGGAGCCAACCATCTTGTCAAACTCTTACCGCTGCAAATCCGAACAAGAAATGGGCACGGGACAATGTAAGAACATTTGTCTGTTTTAGTGCCAAGAAATAGTTGATTATTATACTCTAATAAGAAACGGGTTTAGGTTATTTTGTACAAAAAAAAAGAGTAGCAGAATTGTTTAACAGCTCAGGAAACATAGCATGCGCACACGAGCCTCAGCCCGGTTGTTAATAATTAATTCCAACAATCGCATATTGCTTTTCCGTTTTACGCACAACTCTGATGCACTATCAGGTAAGTCTTACTGGGCAACGCCGGGAGGCGGCGTAGAACAAGGTGAATCTTTTGAGCAGGCAGCCATTCGGGAACTTCGTGAAGAAACAGGACTAATAAGAGAACATGTAGGGAATTGTGTTGCGCAAAGAGCATTTGAAATGATGCTTCCAAATGGGGAGAAAGTGCATGCACGTGAGCATTTTTTTATCGTGCGAGTTAACAGCCAGGAAATCAGCACCGATGGTTGGAGTGCTAATGAGAAAGCCGTGATCAGCAACTACCACTGGTGGGATCTCAACGAACTGGTTACAACGGCGGAAACTGTTTATCCGTGTAACATCCCTTCAATCCTATCTGTCTCTACTGAAAAGTAATCCTCAACCATAGCCTTAAGTCAGCCCCCAAGTGTTGATCCACCTGACCGCTTCCTGGCGATCGGCAGTAAATACATCAACCAATAGAACATTTCCCCCAAAAAGCGGTGGTGACCAAATCCTCATTGTTTGCGGCTTTCGTGCGGTCGTTGTCGCACCATCGTGCCATTCCTATTCACGGGGAAAATACGATGGCATCTACCCCTTTACCAGTGGCGCCCTGGCGCATCGCAATCATCGCATTGTCATTGGCATTGAACGTCCAGCAGCCCGCCATGGCCGCCGGCGTTGTTGGCGAGCGCGAACAGCTCGCAGCACTCGCTCGTCAACTTGACCTCGTCGATCGCCTGGCCGGCCAGGCCGCCACAAACAGACCGAACGAGCGGGCCCGCTACCACTTCGACTATGCGCGCCTTCATGCTGACCTGGAACGCATTCATAGCGGCGTTCAGGACTACCTTGTCCCGCAGCGTGCCCAGCCCCGAGACCCCGTTCCACTGATCGGCAACTACGTGAGCGAATCCACCCAGGCAGAGAAGGCATCGCCATGACCGCATCTGCAGCGCAAGTGGCCGCCTTTCAGGCCAATGGCGGCTTCACGCCCGCGACGGTGTCCACCGTGGTACTCGGCATTGTTTTTGCCGTGCTGCTGCTGTGGGGTGCATGGGCCATGCGCGCCGCCTATGTGGGCTGGGCCGAACACCGTCTCAACCAACGCCAGTTACTTGCGGTCATCGTGCGATCCCTCGCGATGTACCTGGTGCTGGGTTTTTTCCTCCTGTCCTGATGTTACTCAAGAGACCATCGCCATGAAAACCACGACTCCCTTCCCCTATACCGCCCGCCGCCTGGGCTCGCTCATTCCGCTGCTGGTGGCTTCCCTGCCACTGTCGGCCTTCCCCGCTGGCCTGCCGACCATGGAAGATCCCTCCCGCGGCGCCGGCAGCGGCATCATGGACACGCTGCAGAACTACGGCTATGACATCGTCATGCTGGTCGCCTTGCTTGTCGTCGCGTCCATGTTCGTCGGCGTTTGCTACCACGCGTACACACGCTACTCCGAAATCCATACTGGGCGGGCAACCTGGGGCCAGTTTGGCCTGACCGTCGCCGTCGGCGCCGTGCTGCTGGTGGTGGGCATTTGGCTGCTGACCAAAGCCACCGGCGTGCTGTAAGGACGATCGCATGGCGAACGCTTCGCAGCCCGTACGTGATGGGCTCGTCATCTTCCTGCCGCACCGGCTCAATCGCCAGCCGGTGGTGGTGCGCGGGCTGACGGCTGACGAGCTGTGGATCTGCGCCGGACTCTCGGCAGCGGCCGGGCTCGTCCCCGGCCTGCTGCTGGCCTGGCTGACCCGCAGTATCGCCATGGTGCCGACGCTTATCGTCGCCGGCATCGCGCTCGGCGTTTTTGTCGGCGGCGGTTTACTGCGCCGGCAAAAACGCGGCCGCCCGGATACCTGGCTGTACCGGCAGTTGCAATGGCGGCTGGCCCGGCGTCATCCCGGGCTGGCCGCGCAGGTGGGCGGAGGCGATCTGATTACCCGCACCGGCATCTGGACTACGCGACGCCTTGCCCACCGGCGGAGGAACGCATGAGCCGCTTTCGCAACGAAGTTCAACACCTGCAGGCGCATGTCAAAACGCTGCGCCTGGGCAGTGGCGCACTCCTGCTGGTTGCACTGCTGCTCGGTTTTGGCTGGTGGAGTGCACCCCGGGACCTCACCATCCACGTGCCGCCCGACCTGCGTTCAGGCAGCACCCGCAAGTGGTGGGATGTACCGCCGGAAAGCGTGTACACCTTCACCTTCTATGTCTTCCAGCAACTCAACCGTTGGCCGGCCAACGGCGAGGAAGACTACCCGCGCAACCTGCACGCCCTGTCGGCCTACCTCACCCCCGAGTGCCGGGCCTACCTGCAACAGGACTACGAATACCGGCGCAGCAACGGCGAACTGCGCCAGCGCGTGCGCGGCCTCTACGAGATCCCCGGGCGCGGCTACGGAGACGACCCGCCCGCCCGCGTACGGGCCGTCTCCGACCACGACTGGATCGTGACTCTCGACGTCAGCGCCGACGAGTATTTCGGCGCCGAACAGGTCAAGCGTGCCCTGGTGCGCTACCCCATCAAGGTCACCCGGATGGATATCGACCCGGAGCGCAATCCGTTCGGCCTGGCGCTGGATTGCTATGCCGGTGCACCGCAGCGCATCGAGGCGCCCCCGGCACCGCCTTCATCCGGTACGCCCGCCCGTACTGGCCCCCTGCAGGGAGAAACCCCATGAAGCGACATGTTCTTTGCGTGCTGACAGGCCTTGCGCTGTGCCTGGGCCTGCTGCCCGCCAGCCATGCGGTTGAAATCCTGCGCTGGGAGCGCCTGCCATTGGCCGTGCCCCTGGTCGTCGGCCAGGAGCGCGTGGTATTCGTCGATCGCAATGTGCGCATCGGTATCCCGGCCGGCGTCGGCGATCAGCTGCGCGTCCAAAGCGCCGGTGGCGCGGTCTACCTGAGTGCCAGCGCGCCCTTGCCGCCGACGCGCTTGCAGTTGCAGGACGTGGCGTCTGGCGCGCTGATCCTGCTGGATGTCGCCGCCGAGCCGGCCAAAGACGGCCAGGCGCCGCTGGAGCCGGTGCGCATCGTTGAGGGCGACGCACCGGCCATCCGCTACGGGGTCAGCGCAGACACCGGCACGGACCCACAGCCCCAGGGCGCACTGAAGCAGCCCATCGCCCCGCGCGAAACCCCCATCCCCGTCGTGCTCACCCGCTATGCGGCGCAAAGCCTCTATGCCCCGTTACGCACGGTTGAGCCCGTCGCCGGCATCGCCCGGGTGAACCTGCGCCGCGACCTCACCCTGGACACGCTGCTGCCGACACTGCCGGTACGCGCCCAGGCGCTGGCCGCCTGGCGGCTTGAGGATATGTGGGTCACGGCAGTCCGGCTCAGCAACACCACGGTACGCTGGCTCGCCCTGGACCCACGTGCGCTCCAGGGCGATTTCGTGGCCGCGACCTTCCAGCATCCCACGATCGGCCCCGCCGGCGCGTCGACCGACACCACCGTGGTGTACCTCATTACCCGCGGCCACGGCCTGGCCGAATCGCTGCTCCCCACAGTGTCGACCATCGATGCCACGGTGAACCTGCCGCCCGCGGCGGTGGCAGGCCAGGCTTCGGGAGGCACGCCGCATGAAAAGTAATCCGCTGCTCAAATGGCTGCTGATCCCCGTCGTGCTGCTGCTGGTGTTCGTCGGCATCCGCTTGTTCCCTGGCGGCGGAACGAAGCCGTCGGCGCCGCAGAGCACCGCCAGCCAACTCACTCCCGAAGAGATGAAGGCCCTGGGCATCGAGGGCGACACCCCCCGCGATACCGTCGCCACCCTCGTCGCCCAGGTCAAGCAACTGCGCAACGAGCTAGGAACGGCGCTGACCGACAACAAGAACCAGAAGACCGAGAACGAACGCCTGCGTGGGCGCGAAAGCGCTATCGACCAGCGTATCCAGAGCGCGCTGGATGGCGAGCGCCGCCGCCTGCAACAGGAGCGCGATCAGGTGGCCAGCGACAAGCAACAGACGCAGGGCCTGCTGCAAGACCTGCAGCAGCGCCTGGACGGACTCAGCGGCAAGGGCAACCAGGCGGATCTTCCGGTCGGCCTGGGCCTGGAAGCCGGCGACGGCAAGGGCTTCGCCAGCGGTGAGGGCCTGCACTGGGTCGAACCGCAAGACGCCAGGACGGACGACAAGACCAGGGGTGCCGGCCAAGCCGCGACATTCCCGGTCAGCTTCGGTCCGGCGCAGAAAACCCTGTCGAACGCGGCCGATTCGGTGGCCGATGCCGGCGGCAAAACGATGGATGCCGTCAGCACCTCCACGACACCGGTCTACACCGTGCCGACGAATGCGACGCTGATGGGCTCGGTGGCCATGACCGCCCTCATCGGCCGGGTGCCGATCGACGGCACGGTCAACGATCCGTACCCGTTCAAAGTGCTCATCGGCCCGGATAACCTCACCGCCAACGGCATCGACATCCCCGAGGTGACCGGCGCGGTGGTCAGCGGCACGGCGTCGGGCGACTGGACGCTCTCATGCGTGCGCGGGCAGATCCGCAGCGTCACCTTCGTCTTTCAGGACGGGACCATCCGCACCGTCCCGCAAGGTCATGGCAACCCAGGCAGCGACACGACCAGCGCCAGCAACAACACTGGCAACGCCAACAGCAACAGCGCGACCCAAGGTGGCCTGGGCTGGATCAGCGATCCCTACGGCATCCCCTGTGTTGCCGGCGAACGGCGCAGCAACGCCCAGCAATACCTCGGCTCCCAAGCGCTGATCACCGCGGCCGGCGCCGGCGCGGCCTCGCTCATCAAGTCCGACAGCGGCAACGTCTCCTACATCAGCAACAGCAATGGCTCGCTGGGCACGGTCGGTATCACGGGCAACGAAGCCATGGGCCGCATCCTGGCCGGCGGCGTGCAGGAGATGTCGCAGTGGGTCAACAAGCTCTATGGCCAGGCGTTCGCCGCGGTCTACGTGCAGCCCGGGGCGAAAGTCGCCATCCACCTGGAGCAGCCGCTCAACATCGACTACGACGCCAAGGGGCGCCGGGTCAATCACCACACCGGAGGCTCCCATGCGTCGGATCTGGATTAAAACCACCGTGGCGGTATTGACGGCCCTGCTGCTGGGCGGCTGCGCGACCAGCAAGGAAAAACTGCTGCCGCACGGCGAGCACACCATGCTCGACATGTGGAACCAGGAGACCGGAGGCGGCGCGGGCGGCGGTCAGGCCGCACGGCAACTGCTCGATGCGCGGCAGGACCTGCGCCGGCCGCTGACCGACACCGACGTGCAGAACGCACCCACGGTCAACGCGACCTACACGCGCACAGCCGCCAATGAAATCCAGAGCCAGTTCCACCGGCTGCCCAACCCCGATCTGGTGCTGTACGTGTTTCCGCACCTGGCCGGGACCGACCCTGCCCCGGTGCCCGGCTATACGACGGTCTTTCCTTTATACCAGCGAGTGCAGTACGCCATGCCTGGCGAACGCACAGAGGCGTACTGATGGCCTGGTCGCTCCCCTGGATGCGCCGGACCGCCCCGCCTCAGTCCGACGCCGAGGATGCCTGGGAACGCCACGTCTCGGCCCTGGCCGCACACGGCATCCCCGAGCCCGGCAGCGCCCTGGAGCGTCGCCGGCCGGCCACCGAGGCCGAGGCCCAGGCGCTCTATGACCTGGCCCCATCGTTCGCCGATCTGCTGCCCTGGGTCGAATACCTGCCCGAGTCGCAAAGCATGCTGCTTGAGGACGGGCATTCTGTCGCGGCCTTCTTTGAACTGACGCCGGTCGGCACCGAGGGACGCGAACTCGAATGGCTGTGGCAGGCGCGCGACGCGTTGGAAAACGCGTTGCAGGACTCCTTCGACGAACACGACGACCACCCCTGGGTGGTCCAGCTCTACGCGCAAGACGAAGCGAACTGGGACCGCTATCTGCGCACCCTGGCCGAGTACATCCAGCCGCGCGCTTTAGGCAGCGCCTTCACCGACTTTTACCTGAAATTTTTCGCACACCATTTGCGTGCCATCGCCAAACCCGGCGGGCTGTTCGAAGACACCACCGTGAGCCGGCTCCCCTGGCGCGGCCAGTTGCGGCGTGTACGGATGGTGGTCTACCGGCGCGTCCCCGCCGCCGCCCCATCGCGTCGCGGCCAGTCGCCCAAGCAGGCGCTAACCACCATCTGTGACCGGCTCACCGGCGGGTTGTCCAATGCCGGTGTGACATCGCGACGCATGGACGCGGCGGATATCCACGACTGGCTGCTGCGTTGGTTCAACCCGCGCCCCACGCTGCTGGGCGACTCTGCGGATGACCGGGAGCGCTTCTACGCCCTGACGCGCTATCCCGACGAGCCCACGCCGGGCGAGCTTGAACTGGCCAGCGGCGACTTCGCCCAGCGCCTGTTTTTTTCCCAACCACGCTCTGACGTGGAGGAAGGCACCTGGTCTTTCGACACCATGCCGCACAGAGTCATCGTGCTCGACCGCCTGCGCACAGCGCCGCACACCGGGCATGTGACCGGTGAAACGCACAAGGGCGGCGATGCGTTCAACGCCCTGTTCGACCAGATGCCGGAAGACACCGTCATGTGCCTGACCCTGGTCGCCACGCCGCAAGACGTGCTTGAAGCGCATCTGAATCATTTGTCGAAAAAAGCCGTAGGCGAGACGCTGGCCTCCGAGCAGACCCGCCAGGACGTGCAGCAGGCGCGTAGCCTTATCGGCAGCTCACACAAACTCTACCGCGGCGCGCTGGCGTTCTATCTGCGCGGCAACGATCGCGAACAACTCGACGCGCGCGGCCTGCAACTGATCAACGTGATGCTCAACGCCGGTCTGCAACCTGTACGGGAAGAGGACGAGGTTGCCCCGCTCAACAGCTACCTGCGGTGGTTGCCATGCGTGTTCGACCCGGCCACCGATAAACACCAATGGCACACCCAGCTCATGTTCGCCCAGCACGCGGCCAACATCGCCCCAGTCTGGGGGCGCAACCGCGGCTCCGGGCATCCGGGCATGACCCAGTTCAACCGCGGCGGCGAGCCGATCACGGTCGATCCCCTGAACCGCCTGGACCGGCAGATGAACGCTCATCTGTTCCTGTTTGGCCCGACCGGTTCGGGCAAAAGTGCCACCCTCAACAACCTGCTCATCCAGATGACGGCCATCTACCGTCCTCGGTTGTTCATCGTCGAGGCCGGCAACAGCTTTGGCCTGCTGGGTGATTTCGCCGCACGCCTGGGCGTGAGCGTCCACCGGGTCAGGCTCGCGCCGGGCTCAGGCGTCAGCCTGGCGCCCTTCGTCGATGCCTGGCGGCTGGTGGATACGCCCGATCAGGTCCAAACCCTGGATGCCGACGCGCTGGATGCGGACCAGCCACCCTCGGTCGACGCTACCGAGGGTGACGAACAGCGCGACGTGCTGGGCGAGCTGGAAATCACCGCCCGACTGATGATCACCGGTGGCGAGGACAAGGAAGAAGCGCGCATGACCCGCGCCGATCGCAGCCTCATCCGCCAGTGCATCCTCGATGCCGCCCGGCGTTGCGTGGCCGAAGCGCGCACGGTACTGACCCGCGACGTACGCGATGCGCTGCGCGCCCGTGGCGACGACACCACGCTACCGGAGACGCGCCGCGCACGGCTGCTGGAGATGACCGACGCCATGGACATCTTCTGCCAGGGTACCGACGGCGAAATGTTCGATCGGCCGGGCACACCCTGGCCCGAAGCCGATATCACCATCGTGGAACTGGCCACCTTTGCCCGTGAGGGCTATGGCGCCCAGCTCGCCATTGCCTATATCAGCCTCATCAACACCGTCAACAACCTCGCCGAACGCGACCAGTTCCTTGGCAGGCCCATCGTCAACGTGACCGATGAAGGCCACATCATCACTAAGAATCCGCTGCTCTCCCCCTACGTCGTCAAGATCACCAAGATGTGGCGGAAATTGGGGGCCTGGTACTGGCTGGCCACGCAGAACATCGACGATCTGCCCAAAGCGGCAGAGCCCATGCTGAACATGATCGAATGGTGGATCTGCCTGTCCATGCCGCCAGACGAAGTCGAGAAGATCGCCCGCTTTCGCGAACTCACGCCGGCACAGAAGGCATTGATGCTTTCGGCCCGGAAAGAAGCCGGCAAATACACCGAAGGAGTGATCCTGACGCGATCGATGGAAATCCTGTTCCGGGCGGTGCCGCCCAGCCTGTATCTCGCTCTTGCCCAAACCGAGCCCGAAGAGAAGGCCGAGCGATTCGCCTTGATGCAGCAAAACGGCATTAGCGAACTGGATGCGGCGTTCAAAGTCGCCGAAAAAATTGACCAGGCGCGCGGCATCGAATCGCTCAAATTCGATGCGCTGACATAAAGGAAAGACCAATGCATCCATCCAGTCGCTTTAACATTCGCTCGGTTAGCTTCTCCTTCCTGCTTATCCTGGCGGCAACCTTGGTTGCTGGCCTTGTAGCATGGACGAACCAAGGCAGTTCCCACACACCCGTGCAGGCGCTCTCGTCTAGAGCTAGCCCGACCCGGCACAGGCCACCCTGGCACTACGGAAATGCCGACGCGCGCTACACACTGATTGAGTATGCCGACCTAGAGTGCCCATTCTGTCGGGAATACTTTCCGGTATTACGACAATGGATCGATGCCAATCCGGACGTGAACTGGCAATGGCATCACCTGCCTTTGCAGATGCACGAACCAGCAGCAACCCGCGAAGCACGATTGGCCGAATGTGCCGGTGAGGCTGGTGGGCCTCCCGCTTTCTGGAGTGCTGTCGCCTGGATTTACCAGAACACTCGAAGCGATGGGCAGGGCCTGCCGGAAAATGCGCAGTACCCCGGTATCACCTCGCTCGTCCAGCGATGCCTGGACAGCGAGCGGCACGGCACGGTGATCCGCGCGCAAGTCATGGAGGCAGAGAACCAGGGGATTTCTGCAGCGCCCACCTTACTTCTAAGAGACAACACAACCGGCAAGACAATACTGCTCAATGGACCGGCCGAAGGCGATGCACTATTGTCTGCGATTGATCTGCTGTCCATCAACCAGGCAGTCACCGCAACACCATCAGCGACCCCAAAACCTCCCGACAATGTCGGCGATATGCCATAAGGACTTTACTAAAAATATTCCGAAATTCAACTTTTGAGAAAGGAGACTATTCCATAATAATCAATAATATATGTTATGTATACTAAGCACAGTTGCATTAGTGTATATTTGTTTTTTTAAACACCTCAGTTATTATGGCACAATGTTGCAATATAAAACCTCGGAGCGATGTCATGCAAATGATTTCATCTTGTAAAGATCCCCAAGAGATTTATAAAGATGAGGGAATAACGTTAATTTTTGGATCATATGATCATAAAAATCAATTTACCAGAGGAGAAAAAGCACTTGGAGTACATTGGGGAGATTATCCTCAGTCTCATGGAATATTGAGACCCTGTGTTATTCCTGAAACCACAAGGAATGCAATTCTTTCCGGACTGTTATACCAAGCGGTCACAGAAAAAAAACAGATCAAATAAAAAAGTACAACCATTTATTTTCTAATGGCCATGATTAACAATCACTAAAATAAAATTGGCAGAGACACAGTAATCTCACATCTAACTTAACCACTGAGCCTCTATCAATTTCAAACACATCTTTTCCGATTATTTCGAAAATAAAAAAAGTATTTAGTACAACTCAATGATATGAAATTTTAATAAAATCTTCCGATAAATTATTATTTATATGTTGAATTTCACAATATTATTTTTGGATAAAATTAATTATTTACCAGTCAAGGAAGCCAAATTTGTTTAATGAAACTTTTTTCCTTTTCCGGCCAAAAGAGTATTTAACGTTATTTATTACGACGTCGTCTAATTTCTGAAATCCTTGGATCATCCTTTGTTTCTGAGCATTGGGAAAGATAATCAAGCACTTCATCAGTTTTATAAGGCCACAATGACGGGTCTTCCGCAAGTATGACATAAAAAATATTAAGCGTTACTATTGGATAACAACGGACCGGATGACTGTCATCACCATCCTTTAAATACATCATGCGCAATAAAGACCCACGAATGGGAACGAGCATCGGTAAAATAATCTGGACGATAGCTGGCATTAGCTCACCACTTGCAAACGCTAAATCAGTCAACATAGCTGAAATCAATGGTGTATGGAGTGCCCTTTGTTTTGGCCAGACATTCTTTAAAAAGTATAATATATGTTCTCTCCAAGGCTTAGGTGTTTTTGTAGACCAATTTTCAAGATATCTGAGGATTTGTCCACGAAATGTGTCATCAGCTTGGATCAATACTTCGCGCAATTCGATATCAGTAACCAATTTCTTAGGCTGATCCGCATTATCAAGGCCACCCCAACCATCAAGGATAAACCCTGCGAAAATATTACTTTTATGTCGTAGGACTTGGGGTTGCACTGCTCGAGCAAGAATAAATGATTTAAGAAGCAGAAATAGTTCACAGTTCGGTATCCTTGCAGACCAAAGTAAACCCTCCCAGAACGCATCACCATCCACATCTTTTCTTTCAGCCAAAGAAATTAAATGCCGCTCGGTCCATACGGGATCGATAACAAAAAGCCAGCATAACTGATAACAGACCATCACAATTGCATATTGCCTCATATCCCCGGGCAGGGCCAGAAGTTGTTCGAATCTACCCGTCCAATAAGATGGAAAACCTTCTGCATGAGCAAGGTCGTTTTTGATAGGGTCTTTCATTAGCAAATTAGCCAACTTACCTACTGGAGCATTGATTGCATCATCTGCCCAACCCTTATTAGGGTCATGTGGTTTTTCGGTCTTATAATTCATTATGGCTTCTAAAATTTTATTCCAAAGACCGCCAAATATTGGTGCTGCATCGGTATATAGCCGCGGAGCTAAATGCTCCATCCATTCCGTTACTGGATTAATAATCCCTTGTAACGCCTCGGGAGACAGTTTATTTAGTCGCTCAGCAATAACATTTATCATTCTCAAACGATCTGTGGGACGAGTATCAGCATAAAGAAAATCAGACCAAGCCCATAAGGGAGCTTCTCCATAACGTGCAGCATAAGTCAATACTGCCAATGCCCGGTACGGACGCTGCATTACAAGTCCTTTAAACGGTTCTTTCCGTACTCTATCGTATGTAAATTCTTTTCTCGCTTCATGAGCCAAAGTAAGTACTTGGGAAATAGGAGTGCTAAGGATAAGATCGGGATTATTATCTACATTGATGCTTTGTACCGTTAGCGCATTGGAATTGCCGACTTGGTCACCCGCATGCGTTGTCCATTCAGGTACAATTTTATGTAGTTCTTCGATTTTTTTTGCCACATCAAAACTGAAGATAACACCATGTTGAAATAGCCAATACAAACGATTCAACCGGTCAAGGGCAATATTCTCTTCTCTTCCTTTAAGGTTATCACCGCTCCAGGGAAAAGCGCCTATGAGTAATCGGTGTTCAATAAATTCCTTGTCATCTGCAGAAAATTCTGCCCACCGATCCCTGAGTGCATAAAGCAAATCTCGCTCGTGAAATGATCCCCAAAAAACAGTTTCGGAAAAATCTCTAAAAATCAATGCAACTTCCGTCGGGTCAAGAAAATTGGGAATTCCTGCCGCCCATATACGCAACCGCGCGAAAATATAGTCATCCTTTATCGGCCAACGTTTCGTTTCGGCACGTGCCAACAATGGATCTAATTTCACGAGCCTTCCCATCAACTTTTGATAGATAATAATTGGTCCAGTAAGACCGTAACTATCATCTAGTAAATCTGGACCATCATCACCTACGCAGGTAGTACTGAAATAAAGAGAGTCATTCCCCGAAATTTCCTGCTCTAACGATTTTGACAGTATAAGATTCTCTCTAAACTGGGCAATCGTATAATCGAGTAACTCGTCGGGAACAATAAGGCTCTTATGTGCCTGGGGGTAGTCGATATCAATTCGAATGAGCCCATCTGGCACGTCTTTACCCCATAACAAAGGATGCTTTCCAAATGCAGGTTTCACTATTATCTGTGGACGATAGACGGCAGCCAGCATGCGGATAAGTGCTGGAGTCCACCCCTCTTGTATTGATCGCTCTTCAATCTCGTATATGAACATTTCAGCAGATTCGCGCACATCAGACCATGAAGCAAGAAGCTGCCTCCATCCGCGTAACATATTTGCAGAAAAACGGTGAGCCTCTCTTCTCAACGAATACTGTATAGATTTGACAATAATCGGATGAAGTCCATTCTGGTGGCTGGCCCACCAGAGTGCAACCGGTTGATGGGCAATGCGTTGCAGCCAAATGCTAATGCTGATCAAACGTTTAGAAAGCGTCGAATTAGATTTTAAATCTCTATCTCGAATGCCTAATGACTTCTCACCCTGCTCACCTAAATCATTGATATTTATTGAAAATCCATCCCATGTATCAGCAGGAATATTACGTTTGCCTAATATATTATCATGGTTTCCGGGATCCGGTTGAACATCAAAATCAAGGCAAAGCATAGTGAATGGATCAAAATTTTCACAAAATTTGTCGTAAGGTTCGACCCTTTCAGGCTTCCCGTAACGCTGGTGGGAATCGAACACTAAAAGCCACATCGCGTCGAGTGGTTCATCAGCATTAGCTATGCGATGAGCACCATCCGGGGTTGAAATGATATTGGCTATCTGCCCACGAAGATGGGCGCCGAGTTCGGCTGGACCTTTGATGACTTTTGAAAATAAATTCGCATACCAACCGTCAATATCTCGGGCACGCTCTCCCCACGCTGACAGAGTAGCCCAAAGGGCTCTATATTTATCACTACTATCAAAGGATATCGCTTGAACACCTTTATGTTCCCATAAAGCAGCGGCAGCGCCGCTGTCACCTTCCTGGAAAGCATATAATCGACTGCGGTGTCCTGCATGAAGATTAAGTGCTTCAAGCAAGTATTGAATGGGTGGATCATCGGCGCTGTAGCCAATAAACACAATTTGATAACGGGTAAGTAAGGCCTGGATAAACCTTGTTGCCCAACCATCCGATAAGTATGCACGACCAAAATCGGCACTTGAAGCAACAAATTCATCATCTTGAACGTAATCGTATTGTTCATTAACTCGACCGTGTAAATGAATAACTCCACGGAAATCGCGATCATTTTTCGGGTCGGGTAAATGTGGTGGCCCTGAAGATAAAAGAACTGGAGCACATTCTTCGAATAATAAATCGAAATTGGTCGTTACCAGACGAGTAATTCCATTCGGAGCAGTGGCTATATCAAGCAATATTCGATGGGCCAGAAGATCATGATCTTGATTCGGCTTTATGGCCTGAGCAATTGCAGTTCTGACGTCACGCACCTCAAATTCTCGCTCAAGAAGGCTGAATATGCGATCGGTAGCGACCAAACCTCCAACACCTGCCATTCGTCCCAATTCCCTTGCCTTTTCTAATAGTCTACGTGCGGGGCCATTTTGGGCGGATCCGAGTATTTCAATGACATTTTTGCCCAAGGTTTCAAAATCTGGAAGACCTGCATTAGCTTGAGATACTCCTGCGCCACAAAACAAAATGACATCCCCATCATCACGAGCAGTAATGAGATCATTAGGTACAGAAGGCCCATCGGCAATGAAACGCATTTCTACCCCTTAGGCAATAGTGTTTTCACATTTTGTCTTAAGAGTATATAAATTAAAAGCTAATTTCCGTCTTGAAATACGAAATCAGCTATCCAATGTGCAGAATCAACTGTCTATAATTACAGTAAAAAATTTTCAAATTATAAATTTTTTAAGACAATCACATAATGGTTTCTCCCTGTTTCCAATAGCCATTTCCATGGTAAAACAGATACTTGAATGCACCCTTAGTAGTTATTATCATATCCCTGCCAAGGGGTATATGCTTTCATAGGTCCCTATGGGTCTAGTTTGCAAAGCAAAAAAGATAAATCAAACACAGTTTTTTTTTATCCCGCAACTGCAAATAAAACCGGTAAGAGCATGGTTCACTTTGTTTCTCGTTTTGATTATTCAAGAGAGGTTAACTGAACTGACTAAATGCTCACCCGGTAGCCAATGTAATGAGACCCAATTTTGTATCTTTGTCTTTTTTGCAACTGAGCCTGTTTACAGCAGCGGCTGAGGTCCTGTTGATGACAGGAGCTGCACATGCGATGCAGGTGTTGGTAGTTACTGATAGCCGGCACCCTGTAACGGGTAAAGCCGACCGTATCATTGAATTAGACGCACCTGCACTGCTGGAAAACAACTTGTCTTCCCAGCTTCCTGCCAGCCCGAATGATGCTGAAAAGCTATTAAAAAAAAGACTGAACGACGGCGGTAACGATTTACAACTCCAGTTCTCGGCTGCCTGGCAGGACGTTACTAATGCCTGGAGTGTGGGCATCAAAAAAATTCCAGCCGTAGTAGTTGATAGCCGCTATGTCATTTATGGTGAAAGTGATATTGATCACGCCGTTGCCCGGATACAGGCTTACAGGAGCCGCCAACTATGACCATGAATAGTTCTGCCCTGTCGATGCGTCTGTATATCGCTGCCTTATTTTTCGGTAGCAGCACGCAGGTATTTGCCTTGAATACCGCAACAATAGTTTCTTCCGTGCTATCACCGCCCTGCCTGGAGTATCGTGTCGCAGGAATATGCTACTGGCTGTACTGCGCGCCGTTTGGCTGTACCGTGCGCACTTCGGTCAAGGTCCGCCACTACGTCCCCGATGCGGTGGTCTCCAGCTACGCGAATACCGGCGAAAATCCGTGGGTCGAAGTCCGCGTCATGAGTCCGCATAACACCACGGCACAGGCCGGCGGTGATGGCACGACCAACCACGACGGCGAGAACAACCTTGCCCGGTTCAAAAACACTGACGTCATCGGGCACCCGGCCGGCGATGTATTCAGCCGCTTCGCAAGCGCCTCCGGTTATACCTGCACCGGCGCGGGAATGGCCTTTATGCCGTACTTGCTCAGTACCCTCGATACCGTGGCCTGGCGCTTCAACCTGCCCGAGATGGCCTATCCTGAAGCCCTGACGCCGGGCATGCGCGAAATCGGCGGGCGCAGCACGCTCAACTTATGGGGCAGCGTGTATCCCCGCGGCGGATTCCTGCACCAGAGCGACGATTACAAAGCCGGCGCCGTCGTTGCACAGCGTGCCGGCGACATCGTGACCCGCCGCGGTCAAATCCACGTCTACCAGCCACTACTCGCCAACGCTCACGACGGCTACTGGCCGGCGGGCGAATTGCTCGAAGGTGATGCATCTACCGGCAAGTGGCAGGAACTGACGCCCACGCTCTCCAGCAACTGCGCGGTCTTCCCCCACAACAATGCTCAGGTACAGGCTCAACAGGGTGACTACGCCTGGGCCCTGTGGCGCCCCTATGCCTGCTGCCAGCGCCGGGGACAGACTTTCCTCGGCAGTACTGATTTTCAGTAAGGACGCCCCATGAAAGCACCTAGCGCCCATCATTCCTGCCTCTGGCCGTTTTTGCACGCCATCGTCCTGGCTGTCGCACTCGCCGCAATTGGGACCACCCAGGCACAAATCCGCATTGACAGCACCGGCATCAATGCCAGCGGGAACGTCATCGGTGACGACGTGCTCTACAGCATCGGCGGCGGCCGTGCCGTGTCCATGGGCAGTGCCGGTAACATGCAAAGCATCGGCGTCGGTGCCGGCTGGAACAGCAATCTGATCTGCGGTGACATGAGTCTCACCACCACGCTACAGAACCAGCTCAACGGCGTCACCAACGGTTTCCAGTCCATCATGAGTAACGTCATCCAGAACGCCACCAGCGCGGTGGCTTCACTACCGGCGTTGATCGTCCAGCGCGCCGATCCTGGCCTGTACAACCTGCTGACCAACGGGATCCTGCAGGCCCGGATGGATTTCGACCGTTCCAAGATGACTTGCCGGGCCATCGCCAACCGTCTGGCGGACACGGCCGGCGGCCAGGCCGGCTGGGATCAGCTAGCCGAAGGGGTGGCCCTCAAAAGCGCCGTAGGCAGTACCGATGCGGTCTCGGCCATCGAGCAGGCCGAATCCAGCAAGGGCAACAGCGGCGTGCCCTGGGTGGGCGGCAGCAACGCCGGCGGCTCCGGCCAGAACGCCATCAAGGTGGCCAGCGACGTTACCCGCGCCGGCTACAACCTGCTCAATGGCCGCAGCGTCACCGACACCGCGTCCATCAGCCAGGACGACTGCGGCGAACGGCTCACCTGCCAGGCCTGGACCTCCCCGCAAGCCGCCGCCGACTGGGCCAACCGGGTGCTGGGCGAGCGCGAACAACAAACCTGCGAATCCTGCACCAAGACCCAGACCACGCCCGGCGTGGGCCTGACACCGCTTATTCAAGAAGAATTCGAGACCAAGCTGCAAGCCCTGCAAGAGTTGGTCTCGGGCGCCAAACCCACGACCGCCGAGAACCTGGACGCCGCCGGCAGCAACTCGCTGCCGATCACCCGCGGCGTGATCGAGGCACTGCGCGACGAACCCGATCAGGACCTGCTGGGTAAGCGCCTGGCCTCGGAAGCGGCGCTGTCAAGCGTGCTGGAAAAAGCCCTGCTGCTGCAACGCACTCTGCTGACCGGCAGGCAAGAACCCAACATCGCGGCCAATGAACTGGCGGTCAAGGCGGTAGAGCAGGAAAACAACACACTGGAGCAGGAGATAAACAACCTCAAGACCGAGCTGGAACTGCGGCAAACACTGGCCAACAACTCAGCCATGGCCATTATCCAGCGTCATGGTTCGAGGGCCGCGGGCTCACGCGGCATCTTCGAAGACGACACCTTGCGTAACCGCCTCGATGAAGTTCAGAAATCGCGCAGCGAGACACAATGAGCGTCCCAGCAAGGACATGGATTTTGCGGCTGTTCAGCCACCGGATCATTCTGGCGCTGGTGGGTTTGCTGCTCGTTATCGGTACCGCCCTGTCCATCCACTTTTCCGGTGGCCGCATCGTAGATAACATTGCTGATGGCGAGCGCTGGTTGTGGGCTTATTCCGGTTATTTTTTCGTCTGGCGCCTGCTTCTCTATATGGTTATAGCCACAGGCTGGCGACGGTTACGTACATGCCTGCGACAGCAGGACCCTTCAAAGGAATTCTCCCAACGCATAGGGAGAATTGAAATTTTCACAGTGATGACGATTATTTTACTGGAAAGCCGGTATTCGCTTTCTTAACGCGAATACTTTCTAAACGGTAGTACTCGCTGCCTGCTGCCAAAAGGAGATGCACAAAGGGCCTGGAAAGGGCAAGGGAATAGGGTTCAAGGGGAACGGGCCTACCTGGAAATAATTGATTTTCTCCAAAAGAAAAAGGAAAAGGCTCACCGCTAATCGTACTTTCAGGGGGGGTTATGCTTGCTCTGTTCCACCGAAAATCCGCCACACGGGTCACAGCATCCACGGCGGCAAACAGCAAAGGGCTGATGCGGCCGGAGCCAGCCGACACGCTGCTGGCATCCCCTCGCCGGAAGAAGTTACTGGAGCATATCTGGCAACGCACGTCACTCTCGCGCAAGCAGTTCGCGGCACTGTATTTGGTCCCGTTGGAACGCTATGCCGAACTGGTCCAGCTTTTCCCGGCCTCGGAAAGCCACCACCATGCCTATCCGGGCGGTATGCTTGACCACGGTCTGGAAACGATTGCCTACGCGCTCAAACTGAGGCAGTCCCATCTGTTACCTTCCGGCGCAACGCCAGAAGACCAAGTCGCACAAGCCGAAGCGTGGACGGCCGCCACGGCCTACGCCGCGCTGTTGCACGATATCGGCAAAGTGGCCGTGGACCTGCTCGTTGAGCAGGCCGACGGCAGCATCTGGCATCCCTGGCATGGCTCGTTGCAGCAGCATTATCGCTTTCGCTACCGGCCAGAGCGCGAGTACCGGTTGCATAGCGCGGCCTCCGGCCTGCTCTACAACCGCCTGATTGATAACTCGGCCCTTGACTGGCTCAGCAACTTTCCTGCGCTTTGGTCGGCGCTCATCTACGTTCTGGCAGGGCAATATGAGCATGCTGGCGTACTCGGTGAGCTGGTAATTCAAGCTGACCGCGCGTCCGTATCACAGGCGATGGGAGGCGATCCGGCCAAGGCACTGGCAGTACCGAAACACGCGTTGCAACGCAAACTCCTGGAGGGTTTGCGCTATCTGCTTAAGGAAGAGTTTAAACTAAATCAACCCGGTCCCTCGGATGGCTGGTTAACCGCTGATGCCCTTTGGTTAGTGAGCAAAACCGTTGCCGACAAGCTACGCGCCCATCTCCTGTCCCAGGGCATCGAGGGCATACCCAGCAACAATACGGCGGTATTCGACGTGCTTCAGGACCACGGTATCGTCCAAGCGACGCCCGATGGCAAGGCCATCTGGCGGGCGACGGTTTCCAGCAACAGCGGCTGGTCGAATCCCTTCACCTTTCTCAAAATGTCACCTTCGCTCATCTGGGAGCCGGCAAACCTACCCGCACCGTTCGAGGGCTCGGTCGAGACTGAACCGGTGGTTGAAAACGCCCCCCAGACGATTTTGGCAAGCGAAACGCCAGTGGCCGACAGCGCAATAACTACGGCTCCCCAACCCTCCAGCGAGACGATAGACAATCTCCTCGATCTGCTTGGCACGCCTAAGCCCGACATTATCGCGCCGACTGAGGAAGCCATTGTCCCTGTGGCTTCAGTACATCACCAGGACGCGCCACCGCTTGCTGAAATAGCATCAGAAAAAGGCGCTTACGACATGTCCCTTGCGCCCTCCGGTCAGCATTTCGTCGCATGGTTACAGCAGGCCATCCAGTCGCATAAACTGATTATCAACGATGCCAAGGCGCTGGTGCATACCGTGAACGATACGGTCTACCTTGTCAGCCCGGGGATATTCCAGCGCTATGTGCAGGAGTATCCCCAGATCGCAACCTTTGCCAAGCAGGATCATCTGGCCGCCTGGCAATGGGTGCAAAAGCGCTTCGAAAAGCTGCAACTGCACCGTAAGCAAGACAATGGCCTGAACATCTGGACCTGTGAGGTAATTGGACCACGCAAATCCCGGCGTTTGCACGGTTACCTACTTCAGGATCCTTTTACAGTGTTCGCCGATAAACCGCTCAACAACCCTTACCTCACGCTCACCCGTGACCAATGAAATGGCGGGCTAACCAACATCTTTTGACTCAACGGCGAAGCACTGGTGGCCTGTCGATTTAGTTATACTTATTTAGTTTTCGCTTTCATTATCAGAGTGATGATGACAAATCACGCTAAGCCTGGCGCTGACCTAGCATGGGCAGGCTGCGGGAAGGTGATTACACACGGGGAATGTTAGATTTATTTCAGAATTGAAGGATATAAACACGATCAATCTTGGTATTATTTATTGTGCATCACTCTGTACAGTATTTTCTGACTCGTATTCGGCCCGATTGGAATAACAACGCGAACATTTTCCAGCAAAGGTAAGCTTAATAGCCTATCAAAAAGATGATATAGCATATTCCAGGCAACCTGGATAATCAATAAATTTCAAATTATCACCTGAGTGATTAACACGTATATTTTATCAACATTAACACTCATTATTGTTTATTTTTTAGAATAGTGTTACCTTTATTTATTTTAATAAATTTGAGTAAACCAACATAATAGCAAATTCGCTTTATCCACTTGATTTTTGAAAAAAATATTTAGACCATCACCGGCCTAAAAAAATAATTTAATATTTATCTATTACTTTTTTTAATTCCCCGATGGAATAAAATTAATTTATTCCAGCATATAAGTTCTGATACATTACAAAATTTAACCATTTTAAGCACGCAATGCTAATTAATAACCCCTAAAAAGGGTTTAAAACAATCAAAATTGCATTTAATTTATGATAACAACAGGTGATAGCTTTGGTCAAAAAAATAGGATTAGGGAAAAGCGTCCTTGAGGCTGCCCAAGAGAGGATAACTTGGGTTTTCGATACATTTCAGCGCATTAGCGTGTCCTTCTCTGGGGGTAAAGATTCAACGGTCTTACTGCATCTGGTGGCTGAAATCGCGCGTCGAAAAAAACGGTCATTTAGTGTGCTATTTATTGACTGGGAGGTGCAGTTTACTCTTACTATCAATCATATAGAGAAAATGAAAGCCCTGTATGATGATTGTATCGATCGCTTTTACTGGGTGGCCCTTCCCATGACTACCGTGAATGGGGTCTCTCAATATCAACCCGAATGGGTGGCATGGCAACCGGACACTGACTGGGTGCGCCAACCCCCTCCCGATGCGATCACCGACCCTGCGTTTTTCCCTTTTTACCGGCACGCCATGACCTTTGAAGAATTTGTACCCGCTTTTGCCAGTTGGTTTGCGCAAAAAAAGAGTGCAGCGATTTTAATCGGCATCCGTACCGATGAATCGCTTAATCGCTTTGCCGCGATCAGTTCTTATTCTAAACTTCGCTACGCAGATGATAAACCCTGGACAACGGCATCATCAGAAGGTTTTGTTTATAATGCCTATCCTATTTACGACTGGAAAGTGAATGACATTTGGCTTTTTTTTGCCAAATTTAAGCGTATTTATAATCCACTTTATGATCTTATGTACCAGGCCGGCGTGCCGTTGAGCTCGATGCGCATTTGCGAACCCTTCGGCCCCGAACAACGCAAGGGATTATGGCTTTACCACGTGCTTGAGCCGGAAACATGGGAGAAAGCTTGCCGACGAGTGGCGGGAGCGAATTCCGGCGCACTGTATGCCGACCAAACCGGGAATTTTTACGCCAATCGGAAAATAACCAAACCGGTTCAGCATAACTGGAAAAGCTACGCTTTGTTCTTATTGGACAGCATGCCATTGAAAACAGCGGAACATTACCGCAATAAGATTGCCATTTATTTAAAATGGTACCAAAGCCGGGGTTTCCCTGTAGATATCCCCGACGAACAGGACAAGGATTTAGGCGCAAGAGATATTCCTTCCTGGCGCCGTATCTGCAAGACACTAATTCGTAATGATTTCTGGTGTCATACGTTATCATTCAGCCCCAATAAGGCTCACCATTACAAAAAATACCTGCATCGTATGCAGGAGAAACGTAAAGAATGGAGGATTTTATGAATATCGAGGAATTATTTAAGCCCATTTCTGAAGCGCTCAGCGCTATGACCTTCGACGAACAGATCGCAGCCATCAATTCACTAAAAAAGTTTTTACATGAGCAAAGCCCTTTCCGAGAAGAGCCGGTGGACTGTGTCCTCTGGATAAAAGCTGAAAACGTGCTGGCAAATGATTATAACCCCAATAATATGGCGCCCGCCGAAAAAAGATTACTGCTTACCTCCCTGGATAAGGATGGCTATACCCAACCTGTGGTGGTGTGCCAAGAAAAGGAGCGCTATATTGTGGTAGATGGGTTTCACCGAAGCCTGTTGGGGAAAGAAAAAAAGATCCTTCGCAGCCGTTTAAAAAATTATCTTCCTGTTACCTGTATTAGAAACAGCCAGTCAGGAAAAACCGATCGCATCGCGGCCACTATTCGCCATAACCGCGCCCGTGGGAAACATCAAATCATGGCCATGTCAGATATCGTGAGGGACCTGGCGCGATTAGGCTGGAAGGACGAGAAAATAGCCAAGGAATTGGGTATGGATGCGGATGAAGTGCTTAGGCTCAAGCAGATCACCGGATTAACGGAATTATTTGCAGATAGTCACTTTTCTGAAGCATGGACGGTGAAGTAGACTCGTTTTTACAAAATCATGTCCCACCACCGCATCAATAATTATTTATGAGGAGGTTGATATTCCATGGTGGTTCTCATAGAACACGAGGCTTGATATCGAAAAGCGTCCGCCACGCTTCCGATGTCCCGTGGGACCTCAGTAAGGGCCGGATTAGTGAGCAAACGCAACAAGATATTCATCGCATTGCTGGTGTAATGAGAGAGGATATCTAGTGCGCGGTTAGATAGGCAGCTTTTGTGCGGTCAGGTTTAGCTGTAATGAAATGAGGTCGGTAGCATGTCATGGGGTAATACCCTATAAACTTAAAATTTTCCCTGAAATGTGGGTGCTTAGCGTGCGCCCGTGGGCCAGTTTATGCCCAGGCGTACGGCCAGGATGGCCAAACGTCTGTCCAACGTCCACAACCGAGCGTTGGGAGTGATCAGGGTGGAGGCCAGTAGGGTCATATCAACCAGACCGCAACCTTGGCCATAAAGGCCCTCCTGCTCAATCAAGTTCCTGACCTCGGTCTGGTTGGCAGAATGACAGGTACGTAGCAGAGCTAAATCGCCCAGCGTTCTCCCGCGGGGCGCAGGGGGGGTGCCGCACGCTAATTCCGTCAGTACAAACGGGTGGATAAGCACTCTATCCTGCATCATCAAATCAACCAATTCGGTTTTATTTTGGCGAAAATGCTCAATCCAGACACTGGTATCGACCAACACGTCCTGAACAACGGGCATCAGCGGCTCGAATCTTGACGACGGCGCGGCACATTTGACATAGTCGGCGCGCTACCGCCGAGGGCGGCAAGACGTTTGGCGGCCTGAACACGGACAAAGGTGTGGATGGCCTCGCGGAAAAGGTCTGCTTTGTCCATGTCCGGACCAGCCAGTTCCAGCGCCTGCTCATACAAATTGTCATCAATGGTGACGGTGGTACGCATTTTATGACCTCTTTGCGGTGACGCATCTAAATTGATTCTATTTAACATCAATTCACGCATCAAAGCAACACATCAGCACAATTTTGATACCGTTTTTCTTAGAAATGGTTTTGTTTATAGCAGCCTGGATGACCAGAGGCAGCCGAGAAAAACTATATGGGGCGCATCCGTTTCGCATTGTTCATCGCCTTTTCATCGTTGCTGAGATGAACTCGAACGATGTTAATCTGGCGTGGAGAAACGTCTATGCTCTCCTTTAGTTCTGAAATACGCACCAGGCAAAGGCCTTTACTGCTGTTGCTGGGGATATTGGTTCTACTGTTCTTTGCCGCACTGGTTGCCAACCTGCTGGGCATTTACCTGTGCGGCGGTATCGCCGATTGGCAGCAGTGGCTCAATGCCCATAGCGTCCATTTCCTCGTCTGGCGCCTGTGCCTGTATCTGACCTTGCTGGCCGTCTGGCCCTGGGCGCGGCGGCGCAGGCTCCAGCGCGACCCAAATTCAGCCCGGGCGCTCCACATCCTCGAAGCCCTGAGCGTGGGAGCCATCGTGTTCTCCGAAGCCTGCCAGTGGCTGCGCGTAGTATAGGAGACGGTGATGACCTTGCAGACCACCGACTATCTGGAATACTACCTGACGCTGGTCGCCTGGCTCGTTAACAACGGCGTCTGGAACATCCTCGTTGCCAGCGGCCTGTTCGCCCTGCCCTTTGCCGGGATTTTCATTCAGGAATGGCTGCGGGCGCGAACTGAGGGGGCCGACGAGGGCAATAAAGGCGTGTTGTCCTCGATGCGTATCGAGAACCGTATCTGGATGGCGATAGTGGCCATCCTGTTTGGTTGTGTGCCGTATATCGACGTCGACCTGTCCACCATCAAATTTGACACTACACGCTCTACGCAATGCCAGGTCAGCGTACCACTGCCCACGGAGACCGGTTGGGAAAAATCATTTACCTCGCTCAATAACCAGAGCGCGAAAATCCCCCTCTGGTGGTTTTTCATGCATGCCATCTCCAAAGCCGTAACCAGCGCGGCGGTAGCCGCCATCCCCTGCGGTACTGACCTGCGGCAAATGCGCATGGAAATAGACAGCACGCGTATCGACGACCCGGTCCTAGCACAGGAGGTTGCCGATTTCACACACGATTGCTACGGCCCGGCGCGGGCAAAACTGTTTATGGGACGCCCAGAGCTCAGCGAGGCTCAGATGTATGACGTCACCTGGATAGGCTCAAATTTCTTTCTCAATACCAGCGGTTACTATGACAGTTATCACTCAAAAACACCGCGCACAGCCTGGCCCTATGATGCCACACGCGACGCGGGCCTGGCGCAAGTGGACAGCGGAGGCGGCTACCCAACGTGTCGACAATGGTGGTCAGATGCGGACACTGGACTGCGCGCCCGACTGCTGGCCGTGGTCAATCTAGACCTGATGACCCGGATAGCAAAGTGGGCAGGATTCATCTCACGTACTGAACTGGACGATTCGGTGATCCGCGCGATTGCCGCGCCGCGCCAGCAGAAGATGAACCAAGGGGCCGTCTATGCGGACTACGGCGGGCAGGTCGATATGACGTTGCCCAACGTCGTCACCCGCGCCGTGGCGGACGCCGGCGTGACCGTGGGTGCCCTTGCCTATTTCCCGGCGATGGATGCGGTGCGACAGGCCCTCCCAATGGTACTGTCACTGCTGAAGATGGCACTGATCATCTGCATCCCCCTGGTATTGATGCTGGCGACCTACGATCTGAAGGCTTTCGTGACGGTCAGCTGCGTGTTCTTCGCGCTGTATTTTGTGGAATTCTGGTTCCAATTGGCCCGCTGGCTGGACTCTACGATCTTGGATGCGCTTTACGGCTGGGGGCTGGGTGCGGATCGGCCACAGGTGAACTTCGATCCGTTGCTGGGGCTCAACAACGCCTTCGGCGATATGCTACTGAACTTCGTTATGGCGACGATGTTTCTTGTGTTGCCAACATTTTGGGTTACAGCATTAGGATGGGCCGGTGTTCGGGCAGGAAACATGCTACAAGGCTTGACGAATGGCTCCCGGGACGTGGGACAAGCCGGGAGCAAAGGCTCAGGTATACTGATCAGCACAGCAAAGAAGTAGCCTTGGTTTCAGTCGTCCTCGAACCGAGGGTCGGGGTCATCGTTGTAGTTGTACGGATTATAAGAGAGGCTATCGCGATGATCCAGTTCTTCTGCCTTACGCCCCAAGAAGTCGGATTCATCTTGCCCCATTGAATGTTCGGCCACCCAAGCTGCGGCTACCGCAAACACCAGTAGCAAAGCCAACCAGAACGCAGCATACAGAAGCAACCCAAGCAGTACGAGTTTGATGAGCCAAATCAACACACTGGCGCCCACCGCAGGAACCCCCCGTGAAATGATCCAGTCAGCTACATGACGCTCGCGAGACACATACCCACGCCAGGTCCGTCCCATGCTCCGGCCAAGTCGGTAAGTCCATCGTTTCGTGTGTGCGTGTGTAATCATAGCCATACCTCGTGCCTCAATTCTCCATTAAATGGATAGCTGCTCCCAAGGTGTGTCCTGCAATTAATGTTGTTCGAGTTCCATCGCATCATGCAGAACACGGCCAACGGCCATCAAATCCTCAGCGTCTATCCGATAAATGAGAAAATGACGCGGCCGATGAACAACCCCATCCTTCGATTTGGCGCGCTCAGCACTTAACTTAAGATGCCATTACCTCGCGCCTTTGCCGAGTTCTTTTCGCGCCACACTACCGAGCCGACCAGGGTCCGAAGCTACGTCCCGCAACGCTTTAGCTCATAACGCCTACCTGCAGCCTCACCGAACTGAATATGAGTCCATTTAAGTATATTAATTATATCCGATTGGGCGACGGCCGATAGGCGATAGCGCATCATTTGCGATGTTGATTCTGCTCACTGCCAGCGGCGCGAACGCCTAACTCACCGATGAAATCTTCGAGCTTGTCATTCTGGACATCTGTAAAACGGCCATCATCGATTTCTCTCCAGCCTACTTGCGCGGCCGCTTTCAGGGCATCAAGTTTGGCCTCCTCAACGTCCTCTCGTTGCTCGAGCAGGCGTAACCCGTCACGCAACACTTCGCTCGCATTCTGATAACGGCCTGAATTAACAAGCCTTTCGACCATCTCGTGCTGATGGTCAGTCAGTACCACATTGCGTGTGTGCATGGCTTCAACTCCCCAAATAACAGTCTGTTCTCAGGATATCATCATTGGCAGATTATGCCAATGATGCCAGTGGACGTCCACAACTGCGGTTTCATGGCTCCATCGAAAGAACTACCGCCTCACGGTTCAGGCGGTTCCACCTTTTCCAGCCGACTCATTAACCCTGCGCGAAGGATTCCTGATCGTAAGGCTGTCCTCCAGGATCCGCCCGTGGCTCAGGTCCTCGGTGTACAAGATCTGGCAACCAGCCGTCGCCGCGGCTGCGAAGATACAAGCATCATTAAACGAGATCTGGTGCCGTTCCGCAATCTGTTGTGCGCGGCCATGAACATCCACCGTCAGCGGTACGACATTGCAGAAGCTACGTACCAGCACCAGAAAAGGTCCAATATCTTCCCAGCTCATCGCAAGCTTGCAACGACACACGCTCGTCACCTCATTAAGGACCTGTACACTGATCACTGGATTGGTTTTCAACAATGCTTCAGCATTGTCAGCTTTAGCTTTAGCTGAATCTGCAGACAGCAGACAGCAGACAGCAGACAGCAGATAATAGGCCAGGAGTGTCCACGATCCTAAAGACAGTCCAACATAAGCTATGGCCGTGCATTAACGCCATGCGTGTTCGCCTGCTGCGGCTAACGAGCTGGGTTATGCGTTCGCGGGTGCTCCACTCGAATTATCGGCAAGACCAAAACGGAAGCTCGATACCGTAATGCTGCCAAACATGGTGTCGTCGTTATAAACGCACGTCCCGGGCTCATCGAGCCCGGCACCGACGGCAACCATCAGTGGCACAAGGTGGTCTTCACATGGATGTGCGATACGGGCAGCCGGCGCGTCGGCCCAGTGTGTCAGTTGCTTTTCGCGCTCGGCGGGGGAACTGGCGGTCAATGTCTTTTGCAGCCAGGCATCGAACAGACGTGATGGAATCGTTCCCTCGGGACTGAGTTTTCCGAAGTTGTGGAAGCTGACACCGCTGCCAATGATGAGGATACCCTCGTCACGCAACGGTGCGAGCAGTCGGCCGAGGGCAATGTGCGCCGCAGGGTCGTAGCCGTGTCGCAGCGACAACTGCACGACAGGGATGTCGGCTTCCGGGAAAGCAACAGCGGCGACCGTAAAGGTGCCGTGGTCAAAGCCACGGTTCGGATCAAGCTTCGCGGCGATGCCACCCGCGGTCAGTAATGCACACACGCGCTCCGCCAGTTCGGGGGAACCCGGTGCCGGGTACTTTACGCGATAGGTGTGTTCCGGAAAACCTTCGTAGTCATAGTACATGGGGGGATTGGGGCTTGAGGACAGGGTGAATTCGGGATTTTCCCAATGCCCGGAAATCATCAAGATTGCCTTTGGACGTTCCGGCAGACTTGACGCCAACTCCTGAAGCGACTTCTCGAGCCGGTCAAACATCGGCCCGAAGCGATCTTTCATCCACGGCCATGGACCGCCTCCGTGAGACAGGTAAAAAGTGGGCATGCGTTTCATTTTAATTGCCTCCAAACGTAGACATCAGCGCGGCAAAATGGGGGCCTTGCGGGCACGCCCCCACAGCACGAACAGTGAAAGCGACAGCATGACGACGTTCCGGGGGATCACTGACGCCTCGCCGCGCGAAACATGGAAGACCATCGCGAACACCTGAAGCACTGAGCAGCATAGCGCCGCCAGCACGGTAAGCCGCGGCAATATCCGGGTCAGAGAAGGGAGCAATAGGCCAAGCCCGCCCGCCAGATCTATGAAGCCCATGATGCGCACGAACGTCTCCGGGAGAACCCCTGTCCACGGCATCATCTTCGCCAGTTCGGGGATGGGCGTGAGGAGCTTCATGTAGGCAGAAAAGAAGAAAAGTACGGCCAGAAGACCCTTAGCCACCCATACGCCGACCCGCAGGGAGCGACTCGCCGTGGGATTGGGAAGGACACTTGTCATGATGGTTTCCTCATTGCTGATTAAACGTTGGTCTGCGCGTTGCGCGACCGAATTACTGCCCGATAACCTCAACCAAGATCAATAATGGAATCTATTACGCGAGGTTAGGGTTGATGCCCCATTGAATACCGTCATGCTGGTCGTGAAGTCGCCATCACACCACGGTCAGCGTTGTGTTTTTGTTGCACTATGAAGCGCCTAAGGAAAACATGGTTGAAATTGCGGAGCTAAGGCAGCACAGATGAGATTTCCTGGACTGCCTCAGTACCGCTTCTGCTCGGCGACTGCCGGTCACCACAAAATGAGGATGAACCGACTACTGGCATCACGCATGGAGAGCCGCGATCTTCTCTTCAGCTTGTGTGATGGCAACCTCTCGTGCCTCGGGTCCAACCGCGATACCTTCAACTGCCACTACATCGATGTTGTCGATACCGAAGAAAGCAAAGATGCCCCGTAGGTAGCTCTCGGCATGCTCAAACGACGCAATGGCCGTACCCGGACCATAAAAACCACCGCGTGCAATGGCAATGACCACGCGCTTCCCACCGGCAAGCCCGACTGGCCCTTGCTCGGTATACCGGAAGGTCTTGCCGGCAATTGCCAGCCGATCGACCCACGCCTTAAGCTGGCTTGGAATGCCGAAGTTGTAGAAACCAACGCCCAACACAACGGTGTCGGCCCCCAGGAACTCCTCGAGCACCTCACTCCCCAGCGCGAGATCGGCTTGCAGCGCGGTATCGTGCTGTATTTCGCCCACCTGGCCGGCCGCCAGGTAGGCGCCGGACAAATGCGGGATCGGTACGGCGGCCAGGTCGCGATAAGTGACCTGTATTGCAGGATTGGTCTCTGTGAGACGGGCGACAACGGAAGCGGAAAGCTCGCGGCTGACCGAATTCGCGCCAAGGATGCTTGAATCAAGGTGAAGTAGTTTCATGGACGTCATCTTCCTGTTGGTATAAAGTAGGTACCAGCTATTCTTTAGTAACTGAGATGACTCGTCAAGACGGCACAATTTTGTTGCATAGGAACAAAGAGGGAACCATGGCTGCTATGTCGCTACTGAACGAACCGGAGCGCTCGATGGCGCTGGACTGCCCGCGGGTCAGTACACTGCTCTCGCGTATTGGCGACAAGTGGACCGTGCTGGTGGTGATGCTCCTGCGAGAAGGTCCACGGCGATTCAGCGAACTCAAGCGCGAGATTGGCGGCATCTCGCAGCGCATGCTCACGCTGACGCTCCGTGGCCTCGAGCGCGATGGCCTGGTGGTCCGCACCGTGTATCCCACAACACCTCCGCGTGTGGACTACGAGCTCACGCGACTCGGCCATGAGTTGCGTGAGCCGGTCGAGGCGCTCGGAAAGTGGGCACTCGCTCATCTCGATGTTATCGATCAAGCCAGGCACGATTTCGACGCCCGGGCTGAGGCGAGTACAACGACGACGCCCCCGCAGGCGTCTCACGCGTCGTCAGCCAGATCGGTGGGCCGCGGCTGAAAAATTGCAGACCTTGCGAGTCTGTACATAAGATTGTGTAATCGCCTGATTTTGATATGTTCAATCCATCATTAGAATTAGGTGAATTTATGGACGAAAAATTGCTACAGGCTCTCGCAACTGAGCTGGCTAAAAGTCTCAAAACCCCTGAGGATCTGAGCCAATTTGATCGGTTTTAAAAAAAATTAAGTGTTGAGGCTGCCCTTAAAGCTGAACTGACCCACCATTTGGGGTATGAGAAAAATCAGCTCAAATCGGGTTCCAACTGATCTCTTCCCATTAAGCAAGACCAAGCTAAACTAGAGTTTCCTGTCGCCCGTCGGCACGCCAAAAAAGTGCAATAGAGACGCAAACGCACCGACTGCGTTAAAACTTTATCGTTGATGACGGATTAGCAGGCTTGTGAAAAAAATATAATAAATTGATATTTAACAACTTTTAAGAAAAATTGTTATTCAGGCATGTTTATTGCCTAATCCTAAGTATGGTTCGGCGTTTTGTAGACCCTCTGAAGTGGAAGGCAGGACGTCATAACACATGAATCTGGCAAAGATGCCCTATCAACTGTTGTAATGGTTGATGGGGCTTTTTTTTACCCAATGAGAGAGTGAGAATGATCAATCAACCGGTTTGCGTCGCGGCAATTCAGTTTGAACCTACACAATTCCGTAAAGAAGACAATATCCTCAGGCTGCTAGCCCTGGCCGGGGAGGCCGCGGCCGGCGGCGCGCGCCTGATCGTCATGCCCGAGATGGGCACCACCGGCTATTGCTGGATGGATCGTGAAGAGGTCGCCGATTACGTCGAGACGGTGCCCGGCGCCACCACCGATCGTTTCGTCCTGCTGGCGGCGCGCTATCAATGTTACCTGGTGGTCGGTTTGCCTGAAGTGGATGCGCGCAGCGGGCTATATTACAACAGCGCGGTGCTGATCGGCCCCGACGGCGTGATCGGCAAACACCGTAAAACCCATCCGTATATCTCGGAGCCAAAATGGGCGGCGAACGGCGATTTGGGGCATCAGGTATTCCCTACCCCGCTTGGCAATATTGCGCTGCTGATTTGCATGGATATCCATTTTATCGAAACCGCCCGCCTGGCCGGCTTACAGGGCGCGGACGTCATTTGCCATATCAGCAACTGGCTGGCCGAGCGCACTCCCGCGCCTTACTGGATTAATCGCGCCTATGAAAACGACTGCTACCTGATTGAAAGCAATCGCTGGGGGCGGGAACGCGGCGTCCAGTTCAGCGGCGGCAGTTGCATTATCGAACCCAACGGCCATATCCAGGCCTGGCGCGATACCGGCGACGGCATCGTTTCCGGGGTTTTGCATACCGGCGCCCGCCGCCGCGTGCTGGCAGAGCGCAGGCCGGAGCTGTACAAGGAATTGATGACAAATACCTTTATGTGGAATCCGCTGGATTTCTTCGGCCTGTACGCCACCAAACCCCTGCCGGAGGGCAAACGCTCGCATATTGCCGTCGGGCAATTCGAACCCGACGATGATATCAACGTCAATCTCAGGCATATCGGACAACTGGCCGCCAGGGCAAAAGCGCAGGGCGCGGAGCTGCTGACGCTGCCCGAGCTTTGCCTCACCGGCAAATACCGGGCCCCCGCCGGCGCCATCACCCCGCGGCACGCCGCCGTCAGCGCCCTGATGGATCTGTGCGCCCGCCTGCGGCTCTACCTGGTGGCGGGCATGGTGGAGGACGGCGGCGACGGCAACCGCTATAACTCGGCGGTATTGATCGGCCCGGACGGCCTGCAGGGGATGTATCGCAAAATTCATTTAACCGCGGAAGACAAGACCTGGGCGACGCCCGGCAGCGCCTGGACCACCGTTGATATTCCCTGCGGGCGCATCGGCCTGCTGATCGGCCATGACCTTGAATTTCCCGAGGCGGGACGGATCCTCGCAATGCGCGGCTGCGATATTATCGCCTGTCCGGCGGCGCTGGATCTGCCGGGGCCGATCGATCATCCCGGCACCGCCGTGCCCCACGACTACCCTATTGCCACCGGAGCATCCCGCCACCACTGGCTGTTAACCCGGGTACGGGCCGGGGAAAACAATGTCTACCTGAGTTATGCCAATGCCAATCTTTCGGGGCTAAGCGGTATTTTCGGGCCGGATACCTTTGTCTGGCCCAGGCGCGAGGCGCTGGTCACCGAGGTCCAGGGCCTGGCCGTGCTGGACATCGATACCAGCAACCTGGACTGCGCCTATCCCACCAATGTGGTGCGGCGCAAAGATCTGGTCGCCATGCGCCAGCCCCATTATTACCAGCCGTTGATCCAGGTTGCCGGCGGCGAATGAGGTAACACGAGGTGAATATGTTTTCAGCAGATAACCGCCTGATCCCGGGCGGGAGCCGCTCCAAGGCCATCATTCCGGTGGGCGTGCTGTATTCGGTATCCGGTCATTATGGCGGCATCGGGCGGGAAATGCTCAACGGCATTATGCTGGCCATCGAGGAAGTAAATGCCAGCAAAAGTTTTAACTTTACCCTGGCGCCGGTTATCTACGATCCCGGCTGCAACCTGGATAATTATTATCGCCATTGCCATGACCTGCTGTACCAGCACGGGGTAAAACATATCGTCGGCTGTTATACCTCCGCCTCGCGCAAGCTGATTTTGCCGCTGGTCGAGGGCGCCAACGCCCTGCTCTGGCATAGCGCGCGCTACGAGGGCTTTGAAAGCAGCAATAACGTCATGTACCTGGGCGCCGCGCCCAACCAGCATGTGCTGCCGATGCTCGACTATGTCATCAATCACTATCCGGCCGAGATATACCATGTCGGCTCTAACTATATCTGGTCGGAAGAGATCGATCGCATTATCCGCGACGCGCTGGACGCCCGGGGCGGCACCCTGGTACAAAGCCGGTTCCTGGCGCTCGGCGACACCGGCGTGGAACAGGTCATACTGGATATCATCCGCCGCCGCCCGCCGGTGGTCATGGTCACGCTGGTCGGCATTTCGGCATACCGTTTTTACCGCGTCTGGAAAACCATGGAGCAAGAGCATGAATTCCTGCGTTCGTCATCTGTCGTGCGGCTTAGCCTGACCCTGTGCGAGTCGGAGGTGGCGATGGTGGGCGCGGACGCGCTGGAGGGATATCTGGTTTCCGCCGTGTATTTCCAAAATATCGACAACGAGCAGAATCGGCGGTTTATCCAGCGCTACCGCAGCCGCTTCGGCGAAAACGCCACCACCACGGTGGACGCCGAGGCCGCCTGGATGTGCGGACACTTTTTAGCCAAGGGAATTAATCGGTGCGGCAGCGACGAGACGTCGGCGGTGCGGGAGGCGGTGTACGCCGAAAGCCTGTCGGCGCCGAACGGCATCACCCGCATCAACCGGGAAAATAACCATGCCAGCCTGACGCCGCGCCTGGCGCGACTCGGCGAGGATGGGCGCTTTCATCTCCTTTGGCAGTCCCCCGGCCCGGTAATCCCAGACCCCTGGTTAACCTGGTCCGATTTTTCGTTATAGCGAGCCGTGCGAGGTGTTAAGTGCAAGAGGCTAAAAAACGACTGATGGTGCGAGGGATGAAAATTGCGCTGTTCGGCTGTGCGCCTCGTGACGAAAAGAACCTGCTGCTGCAGTTTCTGCGTCTCGGCGTCCAGGGCCACAGCTTTGTGGATTTTCATGATGACGTATTCCGCGATCGTTATGACAGCGTGATTTTTGATTCCGACAACAGCGTCCTGATCAAACAAATCAGCCAGGGCACCTGGCCGTCTTTGCCTAAAATTGCCCTGATGGGACTGGAGACCCCGTCCCGCTTGTCCTGGGTCATCGATCAGGAAGTGGACGGCTGCCTGCGCAAGCCGGTAAAGACCGACGGCATTTTATCCACCATCATCCTGGCCCGGCATCATTTTGAACGCCATCAGGCGCATCTGGCGGCGCTCAGGCAACAGGACATTCGCATTCGTTCGCGTCGTTTCCTGTTGTCGGCGCAGCTATTATTGATCCAGGAATTCAACTACAGCGAGCAGCAATCCTATGAATTATTGCGGCGGCTGGCGACGGAACAACAGCAAACGGTGGAGGAATTCTGTATCGTTTTTTTATCGCGCCAGCAGGAATGGTTACACATGTTGAAAACGCGCCATATGCAATAGATGCATTACGCGGCCCTCCCGGCATACATCAGCCCGGGGCCGATTAAGACAACGCGCACCACGTTGGTGACCGGACTGCACTTAAACAGCACAAGAAGGTAATAAGCTCGGGACGAGCGGAGGCACCGGTAACAAAGGTAAAATTCAATAGGCTGTTTTATAACAGTAAAAACACAAGTCACACATTGGCATCTATATTGCTTAACAAGATTATCATGTGAATGTTATTTTTCCGCCGTCCAGGCCCGTTGATATTCATTATTGTTAGTGTAGTAGAGTAAACATAACGCCGGCAAAGATGCCCCCGCAGCTCGCAAGAGTTGCAGGGGCTTTTTTTTTTGCGCGGTATTTCCCGCGGCCCACGCGCGTTACCAGGCGTAAGGGCCGCAAAACAAAGCAAGAGGAAAGACAATGAGCGATATTTTGGAGCCAACCGCGCCACCCAATATTCCAACGTTACGGATTAAAGCCATTCAGTCCTTATTGATTGAAAAAGGCTACCTCAAGGCGGAAGCGGTGGATGAAATCATCGATATCTTTGAACATCGCTTCGGTCCGAAGAACGGCGCCAGGGTGGTAGCCAAAGCCTGGAGCGATCCGTCCTATAAGCAACGCCTGCTGGATGATGCCACCGCGGCCATTGCCGAACTGGGTTTTACCGGCCTGGAAGGCGCCCATATGTTCGTGGCCGAAAATACCGCGACGGTCCACAACATGGTGGTGTGCACGCTGTGCTCCTGCTATCCCTGGCCTACCCTGGGCCTGCCGCCCACGTGGTACAAAGCGCCGCAGTATCGCTCGCGGGCGGTCATGGAGCCCCGCGCGGTGCTGGAGGAGTTTAACGTGCGGCTGCCGGATAGCGTTGAAATCCGGGTGTGGGACAGCAACGCCGAGATCCGCTATATGATCCTGCCGCTGCGGCCGGCCGGCAGCGAAGGCATGAGCGAGGACCAGTTGGCCGCCCTGGTCAGCCGCGACTCGATGATCGGCACCGCGGTGCTGCCCCCCGTAGGCCAGGCCTGATAACCCAAGCACGAACAGGAGAGAACGATGAATTCAATTCATGATGTAGGCGGCATGCATAACCTCGGCCCGGTGGCGATCAACCCCGGCGAACCGGTCTTCAAAGCCGAATGGGAAAAGCAGGTCTTTTCCACCATCGGCCTGTATTTTGCCGGCGGCCTGTGTCCCATCGACGAATTCCGTCACGCCATCGAGGTGATGGATCCCGCTGAATACCTCAGCACGCCCTACTACGTGCACTGGTATCACGCGATGGAAACGTTGGGCATCGAAAACGGTTTATTTACCCAGGAAGAACTGGAAGACAAGGTACGGCAGTTAGCGCAGCAGGAGAAAGCATCATGAAGATCCTGGAAAAAGAGCAGGTTTACGCCGCGGTGACAACCAACCCGGTCTATGTGCGTCCTACCGATCTGCCGATCCGTTTCGCCGCCGGCGATCGGGTTCAGGCAAAAAACATTCATCCCCTGGGCCATACCCGCCTGCCGCGCTATGTTCGCGGCAAGACGGGTACGGTGGTGCGCCACCACGGCTCGTTTGTGTTCCCCGATACCTTTGCCCACGGCAAGGGAGAAAAACCGCAGCACGTCTACAGCGTGCGCTTCGAGGCGCGGGAACTGTGGGGCGAGGAGGCCGGGGGGCATTCCGCCGTCTATCTCGATCTTTGGGATGACTATATTATTCCGGCCACCTGAGGGGAGCGCAGCATGACGACGATAACCACATCCTCCCCCGCCACGACGGCCGGGGACGAGCCGGAAATGGCGTTCGGCGAGCCCTGGCAGGCCGAAGCTTTCGCCACCGCGCTGCAGCTGTCGCGCAACGGACTCTACCGCTGGAGCGAATGGGTAGAGGTGTTTGCGCGCATCATCAGGGAACAGCCGCAGCGGCCGGACGAAAACCCGGGGGAAGCCTATTATCGCCAGTGGCTGGGCGCGCTGGAAACGCTGCTGCAAGGCAAATCGCTGCTGTCCGGCGAGGATGTCGACGCGCGCCAGGCATTGTGGCACCTGGCCTACTTGCATACGCCGCACGGGCAGCCGGTATCGCTGCAGCGCGTAGCGCATATCATCGATCCGTGCGCCGCCCTGGATCGGGTCGCCGACCCGCATGCGGCGCATCACCATCACAGCCACGCGCATGGGGGCCGCCCGATCCCCACGCCGATTACGGTGGTCCCGGGAGCAGGCTGACCAGGACATAACGCCAGGGAACGGCGTAAACCGCATGGAAAACACGATGGCACAGAGGACACCTTGGCGCGGGCACGATGCTCCTGCCGGCCGTCCCGGCTGACCATCCGGCCCCAACACACACAGGACGCTCGACTATGAGTGATGTATCGCAGGGTCTTCCCCGGAAGCCCCCGGGCTCCCCTCGGCCCGGAAAAGGTCAACTCCCGGCGCTGCGCGGCGCGGCGCTGGCGATGGTGGTGTATATGATCATGTATCTGCTGTATGGCTGGTCGGAGCCCGGTGCGTTCAGCGCCTACGCCGTCGCTGACCTGATCAATAACGCCGCCCCGCTGGCGCTGGCCGCCGCCGGGCAAACGCTGGTGGTGCTGACCAGGGGATTCGATTTATCCCTGGTGGGCGTCATTTCCATTGCCAACGTACTCACCGCCATTGCCCCGTTCGACGGGCCGGGCGGCGCGCTGTTCAGCCTGCTGCTCTGCGTGGGGGCCGGCGCGCTGATCGGCCTGCTCAACGGCTATCTGGTGGCCTATAGGGGCATCCAGAGCATCGCCGCGACGCTTGGCACCATGATTATCGGCCAGGGTATCGCCCTGCTCCTGCTGCCGGTGCCCGGCGGCTCGGTATCGGAGTTTATCAGCGACGGCCTGACGGGCATGCTGTGGCAAATCCTGCCAGTGTCCGCCCTGGTGCTGGCGTTTTTTGCCCTGATCTGGCTGCTGATCAAACGTACCGACACCGGCGTCGCTTTTTATGCGGTGGGCGCCGATGAAACCGCCGCCGGGCTGTCCGGCATCTCCGTCAAGTGGAAGCGCTGCCAGGCGTTTATCCTGGCCGGCTGTTTCTACGGCGCGGCGGGATTTATGCTTAGCGCCCAAACCGCCACCGGCGATCCCAACTCGGGCCTGCCGTTTCTGCTGCTCTCCTTTGCCTCGGTGGCGCTGGGCGGCACCAGCCTCAGCGGCGGGCGCGGCGGCGCGTTCGGCTCGATGGTGGGCGCGGCGGTGCTGCTGTTAATGCAAAAAATGCTGTTCGCCATTGGCGTCTCCTCGTTCTATATCGGCTTTTTCCAGGGCGTACTGCTGGTGCTGTCCATCGTATGCGAGAAGGTGCTTAACCGTTCGCCACGCACAGGAGCACATTCATGAACAAAATCTCCCTGGCGGCGCCGGAAGCCGGACGTATCGACCGGCGCGCCAACGGCCGGATGAGTCCCGAGGCGGTCGCGCCGGTATTATTACTGGGCCTGACGGTGATAATGATCCTGGCCTCCCGCCTGATAAGCCCGTCCCTGGGGTCCTGGTCGCAGGTGCTGATGATCGTGACCCTGGGCTCATTCCTGCTGGTGGTGGCGTTCGGCCAGGGGCTGGTGGTTCTGTCCGGCGGCATGGATCTGTCAGTGGCCTCGCTGTTTATGTACGGCGGCGTGATGTCGGCGGGCATGATAGGTGCCGGCGGCGACAATATTGCCTATATGCTGCCGTTGATCCTGCTGTCCGCCGCGGCCATCGGCGCGTTCAGCGGTCTGGGAATCACCCTGCTGCGCATCCCGCCGTTTATCATGACCATGGGCACCGGCATCATCGTCGCGTCGCTGGCGCTCGGCGCCACCGGCGGCAGCACGCTCGGCGCGTCGCCCCAGCTGTTGGCTGACATCGTCAAGGGCAGCGTATTCGGCATCCCCTGCATCGTTCTGTTCACCCTGGTTTTCAGCGTGCTGGGGATCGTGATCCAGACGCGCACGGTGTTTGGACGCAACCTGTACGCGCTGGGATGCAGCCCGGGCGCGGCCAAGGTCGGCGGCATCCCGGTCGGCGCGGCCACCGTTGCCGCCTATGCCCTGAGCGGGCTGTGCGCGGCCCTGGGCGGCGCGCTGCTCACCGGCTATTCCGACGGCGCCACCCTGCGCATGGGCGACCCCTACATGCTGCCCTCCATTGCCGCGGTGGTGGTAGGCGGCTCCTCGATACTGGGCGGCAAAGGCACGTTTATCGGCACCATCGCCGGGTCGCTGTTTTTAACCACCGTGGACTCGGTGATTGCCGCCACCAGCCTCGGCCAGGGCTGGCGGCTGATTGTCTCCGGGGCGATTATTACCGTCGCCCTGTTATGCCAGTCCGGCTCGGCGAATTCACTTATTTTATTATCAGGAAAGACCAGGGCTTTATTTAAACGTTAATTAACGCCAAACATGTGAAATCAACTTAACAAATCGATCGGGAGTGACTATGTTAATGCAAACACGTCTTAAAAGATGTGCGGCCGCAGCCGTCATTTTAATGGGGTTATCAGGTTATTTTTCAGCGGCGCAGGCGGAAGACGCACCGAAAAAATATAAAATATTCCTGAGCCTGAGTTATAGCGGAAATAACTGGATGAGCGAGACGGCGAATATTATCAAGTCGCTGGCGAAAACGCCGCCCTATGACAAAATGGTGGATTTGCAAGAGGTGATTTCCGGTACCGATCCGCAGGCGCAGATATCGGCTTATGAAAGTATGATTGCCGCCAAAGCGGACGGAATCATCAGTTTCCCGATATCGCCCACCGCCTTGAACCGGGTGATCCGGCGCGGCTGCAGCCAGGGCGTGAAATTTTTCATGTTTGATTCCACGGTAACGGAAAAATGCGCCTACAACATCAGTTATATTTCAGCCGGCGCGGGGGAAAACATGGCCCAGCAATTAGTGAATGAACTGGGCGGCAAAGGAAAAATATTTATGAATCGCGGCGTGCCCGGCACCTCGGTGGATAAACGCCATTTCGACGGCGCCATGCATATATTCAAACAGTATCCGGGGATTTCGGTGGTCTCGGAATATTATGGCTATTGGGACGACCGCATCAGCCAACGGGAAACCGCCAAGGCCCTGGCGGCCCATCCGGATGTGGACGGCATCTGGTCCGAGCTGGGCGAAGCCGGCGTGTTAAACGCCGTAGCCGACCGTAAAGGCCGGATGATGCCCATCATGGGGGAAAACATGAACGGCTTTCGTCTTGGTTTCCTGGATGCCGATTACCGCAAGCGCGGCCTGAGCGGCGTCTCCGCCGGCTCGCCACCCGCCACCGCCGGCTACGCATTTAAGCTGATGATGGAGGTCTTGACCGGTAAACGCCAACTGGAACCGACCAATATCGAATATCCGCTCCCCTGGGTCACCGCCGACCAGATGAAACTGTGCCAGGGCGGCGTCATTGCCGACGGCTGTAATGTGTTCGCGGCCAATCTGGTGCCGGAGGGTTTCTCAACCGAGATCTATCACCCGGAATTCCTGCCGGAAATCACCCTGGATTCGGCGCTCAAGGGCGTGCCCACGCCGGGAACGACCATCCAGCCTTTGCCGGCGGAAATAATCAGGGCCGCGGATGAACCCGGCATCAACTGCGAACGCTGCCAGGCGGCGCCGGACCAGTACAAGCTGACCAAGGTCCAGCCCACGGTCAAGCCCTAAGACGTCCCGGGCGTAACCCCGGCGTGTCAACGGGAGTCCGCACCGGCTCCTCGCGTAAACACGGCGTGTTGCGCCCGGGTGGCGGCAAGATTGGCCAGCACCTTCATACCATTTTACCGGTGGCCGCGCGCCATCGGGACAGGAGACCGCAATCCATGCAACCATCCCTCACTCAACCGGCAGCAGGCGCGCAAGGCATGCGCCTGTCCTCGGTATCAAAATCCTATGGCGCCACCGTGGCGCTGGAGAGCGTCTCATTGACTATCGAACCCGGGCAGGTACAGGCCATCCTGGGGGAAAACGGCGCCGGGAAATCAACGCTGGTAAAAATCCTCTCGGGGGTGGTGACGCCCAATACCGGCACCATGAGCCTGGAGGGACGGGACTATGCGCCGAGTTCACTGCTCCAGGCCCGTCATATCGGCGTCAGCACCGCGTTCCAAGAGCTCAGCCTGTTGCCTAATCTCAGCGTCGCCCAGAATTTTTTCCTGCCGAGCTCCCTGAAACAACGGTTTTTTCTCACTTCGTCAAAACTGATGGCGCGCCGCGCCGAAGCCATTTTGGCCGATCACGACGTACAGGATATTTCGCCGCATGCCAACGTTGAAACGCTCTCCCTGGCCGCGCGCCAGCGGGTGGAAATCGTTCGCGCCATGCACTATCGCCCCCGGCTGCTGCTGCTGGACGAGCCCACCGGCGCCCTGGCCGACGTAGACTGGCTGTTTCGCCTGGTGCGCCGGCTCACCGCCATGGGCACCGCCGTACTCTATATTTCGCACCGGCTGGCGGAAATCCGGGAAATCGCCAGCCATGCCATGGTACTGCGCAGCGGTAAAACCATCTCGACGGTGGATCTGAAACAGGTGACCAACGCCGATATTTTCGAGATGATGGTGGGGCGCCGGGCGACGCACGAGCGCGCGCGCGGGCGCGCCGCGCCGTCGCACCCGCAGAGCGCGGCGCTTACGGCCAACGATTTGGGCGGGCAGAATTTCAGCGATATTTCTTTTGAACTGCGGCGAGGGGAAATTCTCGGCGTGGCGGGCCTGGAAGGCCAGGGACAGAGGGAACTGTTCCGCACCCTGGCGGGCCTAATGCGCCACAGTGCGGGACAAATGCTGCTGCGCGACCGCGAGGTGATATTGCGCAGCCCACGCGATGCGCTGCGTAAATACGGCGGCATTGCCTTTGTGCCGGAGGATCGCAAAAGCGAAGGCATTTTTCCTACCCTGTCGGCCGGCGCCAATATCACCCAATCCGTGCTGCACCGTTTTAGCCGGCTGGGGCTTATCCGCCGGGACCAGGAGCGCCAGGCGGTCGGGCGCGTGGCGCCGCAGGTGGAACTGGACGAGCGGTATTTATCCTTTAAAATCAGCGCGCTCTCCGGCGGAAACCAGCAAAAAGCCTTGATTGCCCGCGCCCTGCTGACCGGCGCCAGCACGCTGCTGCTGTTTGATCCCACGCGCGGGGTGGACGTGGGTACCAAAGAGGTGATCTACCAGGCCATTAAGGCGTTCGCGGACCAAGGCGGCGCAATCCTGATCTACTCCACGGATCTGGCCGAGCTGCAAACGCTGGTCGATCGGAGCCTGGTTATGTATCGTGGCCGTATCGTGGCGGATTTGCCGCGCGACCAGCTGGATGAAGGCGAGATGGTCGGGCTGATGACGGGCAACGCCGCCGGATAAACCGGCGCTATGCCGGTCCGATGGGCTGAAAACCCGCGACGTCGCCAGGGTCGCGTTATTTTTTTAACCAGAAGAAAAATATTCATGCATAATACGCCCATGAGTAATGATATAACATCACAATTAAACCTGGGCACTCCGCTGCTTGAGCTGCAGGACGTTACCGCCGGAGCCCACGGCTGCCCGGCGGCGCTGCGGGGCGTGAGCCTGACGCTTAACCATCATCACTGCCTGGCGGTGATCGGCCCCAACGGCAGCGGCAAATCCACGCTGCTGCGCGCCATTATCGGCGAAATCGGGTTGGCGTCCGGGCAGATCCTGCTCGATGGTCGGCCGCTGGGCAGCTTGTCCAGGCAGGCGCGCGCACGCAGCATCGCGCTGCTGGCGCAAAACGATACGCCCGACCTGCGGCTAACGGTGGCCGAATACGTCGGGCTGGGGCGATTGCCGCACTATGCGGATTTTAGCGCGCGGCAACATGAGGAGATCGTTAACCAGGCCATAGAAGACACCGGTTTACCCACGCTGCGCCGCCGGCTGCTGGGCACCCTGTCGGGCGGGGAGCTTCAGCGGGCCGGACTGGCGCGCGCGTTCGCGCAAACGCCCCGGGTGCTGCTGCTTGATGAGCCGACCAATCATCTCGATCCGCTGGCCCGGGCCCAGCTGCTCGGCCTGGTGCGCGCACGGGGCATCGCCACCATCGCCGTGCTGCACGATCTTACGCTGATTGAATCCTTTGCCGAGCGGGTGGCGGTGCTGCAGCACGGACGCCTGGTGTGCTGCGATACGCCGGAACGGGCGCTGGTATCGTCTTGTATCGAACCGGTGTTCGGCATGCGCAGTTTTACGGTGGCGCACCCCGCCACCGGACAGCCGTTAAAAATTTTCGAAGCATCATTACGCGCGTAACCGCCTGGTTAACCTGAGGACAACTCTGTATGAAGAAGTATCCGAACAAGTCTCTGCTTTCGGCCGCGTTGAGCCTGCTGGTGACGGCGGCGGCGCAGGCCTCGGGTTTCCCGGTCACGGTCTCCAGCTGCGGACAACCGCTGACCTTTACGCAGGCCCCGCAGCGTGCGGTCATTCATGATTTGAATATGACGGAAATGGCGTTTGCCCTGGAATTGCAACCGCACATCCGCGGCGTGACGGGGATTACCGGCTGGTATAAGGCGACGCCGGAATTCACCCGCCAGCTGGGCGGCATTCCGGAGCTGGCGCCCAAATACCCTACCCTGGAAAACCTGCTGGCGGTCAATCCCGACTTCTTTTTTGCCGGCTGGAATTATGGTATGAAGGTAGGCGGCGAGGTGACGCCGCAATCGCTGGCCCGTTTCGGCGTGCCGACGCTGGTGTTGACCGAAAGCTGCGTGCATATCGGCCGGCAAAAACAGAAAGCCACGATGGATCTGTTGTACGGCGATATACTGAACCTGGGCAAGATTTTTGGCCAGGCGGAGCGCGCGCAAACGCTGGTCGACGGCTGGAAAGCGCAGCTCGCCGCGCTGCGGCAAACTATCGGCCAGCGCCCGCCGTTAAAGGTGTTCGTGTATGATTCCGGCGAGGATAAACCGTTTACCAGCGGTCGTTATGCCATGCCTACCGCGCTGATCGAGGCCGCGGGCGGACGTAATGTGATGGATACCCTGGACACCAACTGGGGCACCACCTCCTGGGAAAGCGTGGCCACCGCCGAGCCGGACCTGATCGTTCTGCTGGATTACCAAACGGGCGGCGGCGCGCAGACGCTGCGGGACTTCCTCGAGCGCCACCCCCTGATGAAGCACACCCCGGCGGTGATGAACCACCGCTACCTGAAGTTGCAATATGCGCAGCTGACGCCGGGACCGGCCAACATCGAAGCCATCAGCCAATTGGCCCGGGCGCTGTATCCCGACCGTTTTCAGTGAGAAATGGCGTTTTATGCGAGACAGTATTTAATGAGAGACAGTATTTGATGAAGGATAGCCGTTCATGAAGCAACGGAGCCGCGGATTTGCGCTAATCATGACGGCGGCATTGCTGACCTTGGTCATCATGGGCATGGCCAACGTGGTGTTTGGTAGTACTTCGCTCACGCCGGATGAAATACTGTCGGCGCTGGGAGCGGGAACGGGACGGGCCGAGCCGATGGTGTCGCGGATCGTGCTGGAAATCCGCCTGCCCAGGAGCCTGCTGGCGATGTTAACCGGCGCCGGCCTCGCCATGGTCGGCGCGTTATTGCAAACCACCACCCGCAACGATCTGGCCGATCCCTTTTTGTTCGGCCTCTCCTCCGGCGCCTCCGCCGGCGCGGTGGCGGTAATGACCCGCCTGGGCGATCGGCTGGGAGACTGGGCATTGCCGGTGGCGGCCTTTGTTGGCGGCATCGTGTCGGCGTTGGCCGTCATCTTGTTGTTTTTACAGCAGAAGTCGCGCGGCGCGGCGCGGCTGGTGCTCTCCGGCCTGGCGGTCTCGTTCCTGTTCGGCGCCCTCACCAACTTCCTGGTGTTCTCAGGCGACCAGCGGGCGGCCAGTTCCATCCTGTTCTGGTCCCTGGGCGGGCTGGGGCTGGCCCGCTGGGACAATATCGGTTTTGCGCTGGCGGGGTTATGCCTGCTGGGCGCGCTGGCCGCCCTGCGCTGGCGCTCGCTGGACGCCCTGCTGGCCGGGGAACAAAGCGCGGTGTCGATGGGCATCAACGTCACCGTATTGCGCATCGAAGTATTTCTATGCTGCGCGTTCGCCACGGCCCTGTTTGTCGCCCTGACCGGCGTCATCGGGTTTATCGGCCTGATGGTGCCCCACCTGGCAAGGCCGCTGGCGGGCGTGCGCCACCGGTGTCTATTGCCCCTGGTGGCAGTGCTGGGCGCGGTGCTGATGTCGGCGGGCGATTTGCTCAGCCGCTGTCTGTTAGCGCCCCAAGAGCTGCCTATCGGTATTATTACCGCCGGCGTCGGCGCGGTGTTTGTGCTCGCGCTGCTACTCAGGAGTGATTAAAAGTCCTAAAGATCCCGTGCAATCGATGACGGAATCCTTAAAAAAATGTTTTATTGATAAATAGTGTTAATTTGTATCAGTTATGTTTAAATTGCCTAAGAAGAATGGAAGCAACGTATTAGATGGGACAAGATAAAAAGATAATTCTTCATGGCCGAAATATCTACATTGCGAAAGTTTACAAAAAGAACGGTGATTTACTTTAGATTGAGCAATAATCATTCCTTTGGTTAGCCTTCCTGATGTGCAAACGGCAATCACTGATTCTTTTAACAAAATAAATAAATTTATTACTGATGACCATTCTACTAACCATATGCCTCGTTTTTTTGAAAACATCAGTAAAGTCGAAGCTGTATTAAACTTGCCATAAATGACTGTAATAATGATTTTTGCTTTTCGGATGAAAAGCCATTTTTCTTCTAAATTTTTCTACTAAGTTACCAATAATTCGACGAATTGCCTACAGAGAAAAAGATTGATTTAAAAATATTGTACTTTTTTTTATAAATATCGCAAAACTAAAATCATTTGACCTGGGGGCTTTAATCGGGGATTAATACAAAACCTGATGAATAAATTTCCATATTAAACAATATTTTAACATCACCATCAATTCCGGGACCACCTCTCATGCAATATCGCAGAGTATACCGCAAAAAAAATAGCGGCGCTCATAAATCCAATCTGGCCGTCCCAGGTGACCGTCCCGATGCGACCCGGTGCCCAGCGTCTGGATGACGTTGCTTATTGCCCCGACTTTGATGATCTGAACGCAAAAACCGCGCTTTCTCCATGTAATCGCTCGCTATAGTACACCACATATTTTTTGCCGGTCTTGCTGACCATGGCTTTTGCATGTTCGAATTGTTCAAGCGTGGTCACTGGTGCTTTATCCGTAAAGTAATCCCTGCCTATCGTAATCCTTGCCTATCGCCATGACTTTCAGACCCAGCTCATATCTCTATAACGGAATTACCGCAGCGGCAACAAGCTTAATTTTTCATCGGCAAAGATCTGCGCCAGCAATTCAGCGGCCTCGATCTGCGGATAATGCCTCACAATTTTTTTACTTTCTCCGCACCAGGATTGTAAACATATTTGAGGGCCGAGCTCGCCTCAATTAAGCCATTTCTCATACCGTAAACATGTCCGTATACTAATGCAGCGACGACAAATACGAATTCTCCCGCTTTGACAACCGTCTGTGCTATTCCACCAGGGACATAATTCATTCAATCATTCTTTTGTATTTTCTTAACCTGCTATGTTATCTAACTCTGCAATAATTCCTATCTGTGATACCGGGGCAGGCCTATTTTTATCAGCCAGTATTTACCAAGTGCCATCAACATTGGTTCCATATTACCCGTATAGCACTAAAAGATACCGTACGACTTCCTTGCTCATTTTCTTCTGAATATTCCAGAAAAGATGAGTACAGAAAAAAAGACAAAGCGAATCTGTATGTTCCCACGTTCGCGGACCGCGCTACTCTGGATTCCTTCTTCAAGGGATGGCGACAGAGACAAGCGTGGCTGCCGTCCGTCTCATCGCTGGATGAGCCAGATGAGTGTCCAGATCATCTTTATAGAGGCCCCAGGTGATACAAGTACAGATTAGATGTGTTTTGCGACCCTATATCCAGCGCCATTACTGGGTTAAATAACTCGCACCATGATTTCATCTGAACCCTTTTTCTTTATCACGACACCGGTATCAGGTTACTCAGGTCAACTTCAGGCTTTCAGAAGGACAGTATTGCCCAACCGCCTGAACACAATATATCTAACAAATTCCTCAAGAAAAGGGCTTTGATATGCACAATTTTTTCCATCCAGGGAAGAATATTCAGATTGGTGGTTTATCCTTGCCTTACGTCACCGTACACTACCTTATTAGAGAGAATCAATTTATGATGAGTTGAGTTAAGGAAAAATATGCCACCTTCACAGAACCAGGAACTAACTGAAGAGGTTGCCGGTTTTTTAGCTCATTTTTCATTTTTGCCCTGGTGGCGCTGAATTTAGCACGGCAGGATGGGCGCGCGGGTAATGCCCTCACGGACCATCTTTTTTTGATGCGCTGGCTTGACGGCGCGCAGCGACAAAAACGCTTCCCCAGGGGGTCGCCGCCGAAATACTGTTGCTGCAAAATTTAGGCAAAAAAAATGGCCCGATGTCCAATCTGCCTAAAAAATTGCAAAACTTATGGGAAATTTGTTCTGACTTTGGACCGGAACTCAGCGATGTAGCCCGTCTGAATGCGGCCATTGCGCAATTAAAAAAACCGGCTGGCACAATGAATTACTCAGCCTAGTGGAGTGGCGCCAGGGTATTCCGACGGATATTGTTCATGCAGGCATCAATGCCATCCTGGCCGAACGCTTGGCGATTGAATCGGCGTTCAATGAAAATGGTGTTCTTAAATCATCACTGGAGTTTTTGATTTTTGGTGACGATACTGCAGCCACCGCTGCTTTTGCTGATGCTTCATTGATATTATGTGCCACCTCAGAACCACAAAAATTTCAACTATTACCATCTGGAAACTATTACCGTCTGGAGTAGTAGCAAAGACAGCGTGAAGCAATTAGGTCGTTTTATCGCTATGCAATGTTAATCAAATAAAAATTGCCTGTTTTGAGAATCGAGCGAATGCCAAAAACGGCTATAACAATAGATAAGCCAAGGTATCACAGCCATATAACCAATCAATACCTAAAGCTCAATAAACACCTGAGCTCGCGCATTCATAAAAGGTTGAAGCTACCATTCACTTGGAAATTGCGTCATACCGGACCCCTGAAATTCATTAGGGCGACGGTTGAATCCATATCGAGTATAAAACGCATCTTTCCCCAGCGCCGCCATTAACCCTATCACGGAGCCTGACTGCGCCGTGCCATGTAAGAACACCATGACTTCATCCATTAATCGTTTTCCGTATCCTTGTCCGCGCAGACGTTCAGTAACTATCACATCCTGGATATAAAAGGCTAGGCCACCGTCACCGATCACACGTGCCATACCGACCAGTTGCCCGGACTGCCGCAAAGTGACCGAGAAAAGCGAACGTTGTAAAGCTAAGATGGTTATATCTGGCGCTGAACTTCCCCACCCCAGAGCTATCCGCAAGGCATTGTATTCATCTGCGCCAGGAATTTCATGGTGGAGTGTGACCTTCATTTATCGACTCCTTATAATACTGATTTTTTCTGAGGAAATTAATACTCATTATTTTTATTTGTTGTCTTATATAACATAGTGGGAGTTACCCTCCTTTCGGACCCTACGGTTGAGGCATTGTTCTTTACTTCACACATCATATGATGGGGGTAAAAAATAACGCACCCAGATTATCGCTGTCAATACTCCCTTTTGATATTGCATCTATAAAGAAAGCATTAGTTAACGATTTATTCTCGCCGACTGGGCCTGTGACTACCCCGCATACTCCCGCAGCGGCAACTGGAAACCTTGGGCCATAATGAAATGAGTAATCATCAACGACCGATCGCCGCAATGAGATAATCTGGTTGGGTTCAGGCGAAAACCGCTTGTTTACAGTGCATGTCCCGTGTCAGATTGCCTGCAGGATACAGATCATGAATATCAATATGCCTCAGTTATGATAATGTGTTTTGATGTCACCTTGTCGATATGGCCGGAAAGCATCGATTTTTTCCAATAAAACAAAACCCACAGATATCTTCGTATCGGCTGGCGCTACCCGGGCCGGTGCTGTTTCATGTTTTCCGCTGGTTATTCTTAACGCCGGGACACGCGGCCGGTGCAAGGGAAACGCAGTAGGCGACTCATGAGGTGCCACCGGCGCCGTGAGTTGAATAGGCAGGCTTATAAGCTGTACGGCCTTAGTTTTGCAAGCAACTCATATTCAGTTGTCTGCAAAGCCCGGAAGCCTAAAGGCCGTGACATGGCGCCATGATTCCGTTATCCGCCATAAAACGACACCTGAAACAAGCGAGGCAACAATGCTACTACCCCTCTCTACCGCCCCAGCCGATGCATTTCGCTCGGTACGTTTCATCCTGACTGATATGGATGAAACGTTGATTTACCGGGGCAGGCTAGCCGCAACGCCCTATGCGGCGCTCGAACGATTACAGGCGATGGGGGTAAAAGTTATACCCGTCACCACGGCGCCTGCGGGCTAGTGCGATCAGATGGCCAGGATGTGGTCGGTCGATTGCGTGATCGGTGAGAACGGTAGCCTATTTTCCCAGCGCGCATCGAATGGCCATGGCGTAATGCGCGAATTCTGGCACGCAGCGGAAGACCTGCCGGGCATACGCACCCGGCTGGACGACATAGCCTTAAAGGTGAAGGATGCAATACCGGATGTCACTTTCGCCGACGATCAGCTATTTCGGTTGACCGGCCTGGCGTTTGCGCGGCCGGGTGACAAGGCTACTGCCCACCGTCTGGCCGATCGCTTGCGGGCCGTAGGTACGCATACCACGATCAACAATCTGTGGATACTGGGCTGGCTGGGTGACTATGACAAGCTGGCCATGACACGACGCATACTGGCCGACATGTCCGGCGTGGACATCGACTCCCGGCCGGAGACGGTTCTCTACACGGAAGATTCCACCAACGACGCCCTCATGTTCAGTTTCTTCCCACATTCGGTGGGCATCAGCACCGTGCGCCAATACCTGCATGAGATCCCCACGCCCAGCACCGGATCACTGAGGGGCCTGGAGGCGCCGGTTATATCGAAGCAGCTGACGCTGTCATTGCTGCATATGAACATTGAATTCAACAGGAACCAGGCTGAAGGTCGACTGGCCGGAAATCTCATTGGCTGTGCGCTAAATCGGGGACTGCGCTAGCGTTGGCCAATTCATTTTGATTTGATACTGTTGGCTTGCTAAAAGCTTGATATAAAGGAATTACAGGTACTTATGCAAGACCTTCAACAAAGCGGGAAACTGGCAAAAACCATCCCGATCCCTGAAATGTCCCGCCGCAGGAAAGCTATAAAGCTCGGCAGAGAGTTCGCGGCTCAGTGACAGTGTGAAGTCAGGCGGGACCATATCATCATTCATCGACCGCAACGTAATAAGATGGTGAACGTTCTCTTTGAGTTGCCTATAATCAATTCTTTGCCGGGTAAAATCATTCAGTTCAGGCAATAAAGGAACCGGTTCGGCAAACCCCGCCACCAGGATGGCTCCCCCAACGACTCTCCCTTCGTTTAAAGAAGCAAGATAATGCATCAAGGGAATACACCCCAGGCTATGGGCGATAAACCAGGTATGGCATGTGGGTGTAGGGACACTGTGTGTTAAATGGGACAACCATTGTTCTGGCTTGGGTGTCCGGGGAGCAGGCATTCGAGGCAGGATAACCTGGGTTCCCTGGTTTTCGAATTGCGCTTTCAGCCAGCGAAACCAGTGATGGCGAGGCGTTGACAGGAATCCATGAACAATCACCAGCCGATCAGGCATTTTCATTAATTTTTCCTCACTCAGAGCCTTTTATTACGGCCAACCGAACCAGAAACGCGAAGAAACAAAGGGTAACCCCAGCGGATGTCACGCTGTTTACAACGCATCCCGGAGTGAGACACGGATGGTGATCATCACATCTTTTACCGTACTGCAAAAAATCGATGATAACAATCCACCACAACCCCACCTGTTCTATGAGAAAGGAGCCAATTGTTTCCGTACTGGGACCGGTTGCCGCCGCCTATCGTCTAACTGGCCATGTTCCCGAACGGCGTGGCAACCGCTCGCCGAACAATGCGCCGCGCAACATCTACCTGACACGGGATGATCGATGGGTCGTCATTTCAGTGTCCACGCCCGTGATGGCCGAAAAATTTTTCCGTATCTTCGGGCTCGGGCATCTTCTTGAAGACGATCGGTTCGCCAGCCATGAAGCGCGTGTGGAAAACGGCGATGCGATTGACGCCATTGTGGCCGACAAACTCGTTTCATTCACTTTAGCTGAACTTATGGGCACCTTCGAGACCGAGGGGATTGCCGGCGCGCCGGTCTATGACATCGCCCAACTGCTCACCGATCCGCACGTAACCGGGCGTGGCGTGATGGAAAGTGTGGAGGACCCGGAACTCGGCACTTATCCGATGCATGCCGTCGTCCCGCGTTTTTCCCGTACGCCCGGTCGTATACGGCGTATTGGGCCGCGTGCGGATCAGGATCGTGACGATATACTTGGCGAGATTGCGGCTGAAACTGCTTTATCACAATCGACGAAAATTGAGCGGAGGGCCTGATGAAAAAAGCGGAAGAACTGCAACACACCGCCTGGCGTACGGGGATCACGGATTTTGGCAATGGCCGCCTGGCTGTTCGCGGCGTGCCTATAGAAACGTTGATGCAATGGGGTTCTTTTGGCGAGGTTGTCTATCTCCTTTTCACCGGACATCGTCCGTCCCCGGCGGAAGCCGCGCTGTTCAATGCCATTATTATATCCACCTGCGACCATGGTCCCACATCGCCATCAATGTTGACCGCCCGCGTCATTGCGAGCGGCAATCGCCGTGCGCCGGAGGCGGCGGTGGGGGGCGGTTTGCTCGCTATAGGTGACGCTCACGGCGGAGCAGGGGAAGCGTCCATGGTGATGCTGGCGGACACCTTCAAAGACGTGACATCGCCGGACGATATGGCAAAGCGGGCCGCCGGGCTGGTCGCGCAATCAAAGCGGGAAAAACGCCGGCTTCCCGGTCTTGGACATCGCTTTCATACCGAAGATCCCAGAACGCGTGAGCTTTGGCGTCAGGCGGAGACGCTGGGTATTTGCGGCCAGGAGATCGCCATGATGCGTGCGCTTAAACGGGCGCTGGAAGCCGAGCATGGCCGCAAATTTCCGGTCAATGTTGACGGTGCTATCGCGGCGATACTGTTGGGCATGGGCTTTGAGCCATTGATCGGCAGGCTGATCTTTATCATCGGCCGTTGCGCCGGGGTTGCCGCCCATGTACGTGAGGAATTGACGCGCGAGAAACCCATGCGGATCCGTTTTCCTTTTGCTTATGATGGGCCGTTCACTTCACCAGCCGCTATCGATGAGGCTGTCAAATGACGCTACTTGATATGCATCTCTTGCCGGAGGAACGCCGGCCACGATTAAAGCACAGTCTTACTTCCGGTCATACGCTGCGCTTCATGGAATGCCATAACCCGCTCTCCGCGCTGGTGGCATCGGAAGCAGCAGTGGAAATAGCCTCCGGCAAGACTGCGCGTTTCGACGGACTATAGATTTCGGGATTCAGCATTGCGACTTCCCGGGCGCTTCCCGACATTGAACTGGGTCAGTTGGAAAAGCGTCTTGAAACGGTTGAGGAAATAGCATCGGCGACAATGTTACCTTTGATCGTTGATGTTGATACGGGCGGAGAGCCTGTTGCCTGCCAGCATTTTTGTGCCCGGTTGGAAGCGTTAGGGGTGTCGGCGGTCGTCATCGAAGATAAGGTTTTTCCCAAGCGTTCAAGCCTTGCCGCCAGTGTCAGCCATAATCTGGAAGATCTTGAGGTGTTCGTTGCGAAAATTGCTGCCACTAAACGAGCGATTCAAAGCCCCGATTTCATGATAATTGCACGAACTGAGGCGCTGATCGCCGGCGCGGGAATGGCGGAAGCAGTGAGACGAGCCTAACGTTACTTGCACTCTGAATCCGATGCCATTTTGGTACATTCGAAAATGTCTTCCGGGCAGGAGGTGCTTGAATTCGCAGCGCATTACAGCGAGCTTAGCGCTTCATCTGGGATCTTGAAACCGTTATATGCCATTCCGACCGCCTACCCGCACCTGACGGAAGACGAACTGGGGCTGGCCGGGATCACAGATGTCATCGATGATAACCACCAGATAAGGGCGGCCCATGCGGCAATGACGAAGGTATGTAACATCATTCTTCGTACCGGGCGATTCCTGGAAGCGGGCCAGCATATATTCCGTGTCGAAGACATATTCCAAATGTTGGCTACAGGGTGTTTAAACAACAGATAGCCCAATGGCAGAAAAATAATTTAATGATTCATTTCATGTTATTTCCGGCCGAATTCATCCATGACTGAAAGAGGAAACTTATGAGATCCAGTGAGTAGGTCAAAGACAATTCCGCCCCATTTTTTCGATTGTAACGCTGATTTTAGCAAAAATATCAATCACCAAATGCGTGAATTCGCATTGATCAATTGCTTATTTGGTAATTAACGCATTAGGATCGCCATTAATTTCGCTAAAAATTACTTTACCTCAACTGTCTGGGGCATTTGATGCCATTACCGCCTATTTTAAGCGCTGAGCAGGATCGGCAGATGTTCAGACACACGGCATTGCGGATTTCTCGTCTTAAATTTGAATACTTTTAATTTATACACTGGTTAGATAATGATATAAATCACTGCTCAGAACGCCTTATCGTACGCGTGCGCGCCAAATTACAGCAAGCATTCATTCAGTAACCAATTCCAGTTTTACGATATTGATCCAATAGCCGATCCCGAACGACAGGATATCGTCATTAAAATCGAAGCGCGGCGTGTGGACGTGATGAAACGTGCCGTCGGCCTCTACGCCATTGCCTATCAGCATAAACGCTCCCGGCCGCTCCTCCAGCATGTAGGCGAAGTCCTCTCCTGCGGTGATGGCCGGATAAAGCGCTTCGACCCGCTCCTCACCCACCGTGCGTACGGCGGCGGCGGCGGCGAGTTGCGTTTGCTCCGTGGCATTGATTAGAGCGGGATATCCCCGCTCATAGCTGACCACAGCCGTGCATTCATGCGCGGCCGCCAGATTGACCGCCAGTTCGGAGAGACGCCGTTCCAGTATATTTCTGACCGATGGCTCATAGGAGCGCGCGGTGCCTCGTACCACTATCTCACTGGGGATGACATTCGTGGAGCGTACATGACCCGCCGCGATATAACCGGTACTGATAACCGCGGTCTCGCGGGCAGGAACGTTACGGCCGATGATGGTCTGCAGGCCAAGCAGAAAATGCGCCAGCGGTAGGCTGGGATCCACGGCGCGATGTGGCACCGCGCCGTGCCCTCCGGTGCCTGCGAACCTGACAGCCCAGGTATCGACATTGGCCAGCATTGGACCCGGCCGGATGCCAAACCGGCCGGCCGGCAGTCCCGGCTCGTTATGCAAGCCATAAACGGCGTCGCAAGGAAAGCGCTCGAACAGGCCTTCTTCGATCATCTTGCGCCCTCCCCCTCCCTCCTCCTCCGCCGGTTGAAAGATGAGGTGGACCGTACCCGCAAAGTCGGGATCCCCGGCAAGATAACGGGCTGCGCCCAATAGCATGGCCGTATGACCGTCATGGCCGCAGGCGTGCATCTTGCCTGGGTATCCTGAGGAATAGGCCAGGCCGGTCGCTTCCTCAATATTGAGGGCATCCATATCCGCCCTGAGTCCTATACTGCGTATCCCGGGCCGACGCCCACGGATTGTGCCAACCAGGCCCGTACCGGCGATCCCGCGCGTCACGGCGATCCCCCAGCCTTCAAGCGTTTTGGCGACCAGCGCTGAGGTTCGCCGCTCTTCGAACGCCGTTTCAGGGTGCTGGTGAATATCCCGCCGGATGGCGATCAATTGGGGAAGGTACTCGCCGATCTTTTTAAATAGGGTGTTCTTCATTACCGTATATTCCAAATCTTGTTTAATCATTGAGCGCTGTATGCCGCGTTTCACGCATCATCAGCATGGCAACCACGGCGACGGCATTGGCGCCGACCAGGTACCAGGCCGGCGTCATCGGATTGCCGGTGACGGCGATAAGCCAGGTGACCACAAACTGCGCCGTTCCGCCGAAGATCGTGACGGCGACGGCATAGGAAAAAGACAGGCCGATGCTGCGCACCCGGCTCGGAAAGGATTCCGGGATCATGCCAAGCATCACGCCGGCATTGAGGGAATGCAACGTCACGAGCAGCGCGACCATCAGGAGCAGCATGGTCCCCGTTTGTTCCCGCGTAATCAGCATGAAGGCGGGATAGGCCGCTAGGACCAGCAGCATGCGCGGGATGATCATGACCGCTTTGCGGCCAAACCGATCCGACAGCCATCCTCCCAGCAGGCTCATTATCGCCATGGTCGCGCCGGTCACCAGTGTCGCAAGCATCGAGACCCCGGCAGGAAGCCTGAGCGTTGTCATCGCATAGGTGGTCATATAGCTCGAAATGTACATGGTGACGGCGCCGCCCGCGATGGCGAGGCCCGCCAATATCACTGTACGGCCATGGCCGGCGAGCAAGTCGGTAAGAACTTCCCTGGTCGAACCGTACGTCCGCCCGCTTTCCAATGTTTCGGGAAGGCGATTACGGATATACATGCCGACCGGGGCGATCAGGACGCCCAGCAGGAACGGCAGCCGCCATCCCCAGGCCTCCAGGCTCTCTTTCGGCAGGATTTGCGTCATCAGATAACCGATGATGCCGGCTAGCAGGAATGACAGACCCTGACTGGCTGACTGCCAGCTGGTATATAGCCCCCGCCGGTCGGCAGGCGCCCGTTCCAGCAGATAGGTGGTGGCCGGTCCCATTTCGCCGCCGGCGGAAAAGCCCTGGATGAGGCGGGCCAGTACCACCAGACAGGGCGCGGCGATGCCAATAGCCGCATAGGGTGGAATAACGGCGAGCAGACCCGTACTCAGCGCCATCAGGGCGATGGTCAGGGTCATTGCGGCTTTCCTTCCCTTGCGGTCGGCATAAGCTCCAATCAGTATCCCTCCCAGTGGACGCGTCAGGAAACCGACACCGAACACCCCCACCGACAGCATCAGGCTACCCAGCAGCGTATCTGCCGGAAAAAATTGCCGGGCGATGATAGCGGCAAAAATGCTGTAGAGGGTGAAATCATAAAATTCAAGCGCATTGCCGAGCGTTACTGCCGCAATACTTGCCGCTTTCCCTGGCGTGCCGGTCTTAGCTTCATCCTGTTCGCCGGCGGATACTGCCGTCGTGCTTCTTGCCATTTCCCTCCCCCCCTGGTGCCGATTGGTTTGTTGATTACGGGACCAGCGTAGCGAAATTACCTCGTTGGAGAAAATGCATTAATAATGCGCAATACGTACAAAAAATGTATTCTATCCATTGCCTGTCACCGTGATAAATCCGGGAAATGCGTGTCCTATTCGATCAAGCAGCTGCGCTACGTTGTGGCGGTAAAACAGACTGGCTCGCTCGCTAAAGCGTCCGAGCGCATGTCGGTCTCGGTCTCCTCGATACGGGAGGCCATTCGCCTTATTGAGGACCGGCTCCATATCAGCCTGTTTGTCGGCGAACCGGCCAAGGGCATGAAACTAACTCGGGACGGTGAGCGTTTTACGGCGCTTACCGAAGAGTTTCTCGGGGCCTACCGCGGCTTTGAACAAGCAGCGGCACATATTCCCTTGGATTGGGCGCGCGACATTTCGCTGGGTGTGCTTGCCAGCGCGGGCGCGCTCATTATGCCGTCTCTGATAGCGCGGTTGTCCCAATCCATGCTGAACGGGCATATCCAGCTCGTTGAAGAGAGCTCGCAGGGGCTGTCGGCAGCGGTCCGCGCCGGAAAACTGTCGGCGGCATTCACATTCAATGACGATATTCATCCCTCGCTGGAGTTTATTGAACTGTTCAAGTCACCTCTCCACATCGGCTTGCATCCCACTCATCATCTTGCGGGAAAGAAGGAAGTTCATTTATCAGAACTGAAGGAAGAGCCGTATATCCTGCTCGATTTCGATGGCGCCCGGCGTTATTACGCCGGCCTTTTCGATCATCATGGCGTCAGGCCGCGTGTCGGCTATACGGTCGGTTCGCGCGAAATGGCGTACAACATGGTCGCCGCCGGTCTCGGTTATTCTGTCTTTAACCTTTATCCGCTCCCGACTAAGGGTGGACTACCCCCCGCAGATATTGTGCGTATCCCACTTGTATCGGATTACTGGAGCCCTGCCTTCGGCATGATCCATGTACGCGGCAGGGCCGGCGGCCTGATTGACGGACTGCGTCAGGCCTGTCGTTCAATATCGCTCGACGCCGCCTTGGACATTCCCCCTGCTCAAGCGGACGTAAGATCATCATCAGACGAGTCATCAACGTAAACGATCTTGTTTTGCGGAGCGACACCATCGTGCACGTCTGTCACACCCCGAAGATAAATGGTACTGCCGTTGGCTACTTTAACGGGTAACAGACCGAGTTGAGCAAGGGACGAAGGAGTACTTTTTAACTACATGTATATTCGAGCTCACCCATTTTTTTCTGGCGACCATTGGACCCTAGATTATGGGCTGCCGAGCGTAGCGGTAACGTCCCGCACGGAAAAACCTATTAACTGCGGCTCAAATGAATTCATGTCGAATCTGCACCTACACTATTGAACCGCCATAAGGCATTGGAATTATCGCTCCTGATACCGTAATATCGAACCTCAAATCCGTGACAGCTGCGCCAGCATCACGCGCGTGAATGCCGATAAGGGCTTGCCAGCACCAATCCATTCTATCAAATACTTAGTTATCAAAGGCCGGCTTCGTGGATATCATGCATACTGATGGAGCCGATAAGCCGAGAGTCAACAGAGAGAACGGGGGCAGCTGATATTTTCTTTTCGTGAAACAAAGCCAACGCTTCAGACGCCAGCTGCGTTGCGCTCAGACTGACTCCTCCTGCCGTCATCGCATACGACACCGCCTCGTTGAGTTGACCGCCTTTTAACAGCCAGCGGCGCAAATCGCCATCAGTAAAAACGCCGCAAAGCGCCTCATCACTGTTGATCACAGCTACCAGCCCTAGCCCGGTTCGGGTCAGCTCAAACAAGGCATCAGTAACCGTGGCATTGTCCTTGACCTGAGGAATTTTATCATTGGTCCGCATGATGTCGCCTACACGGCTGAGAAGACGCGTGCCCAGGCTACCAGCGGGGTGGGTGCGCGCAAAATCCAGTTCACTGAAATTTCGTGCCTTCATTAGCGCAATCGCCATGGCATCACCCATCATGAGGGTACAGACTGCGGAAGAAGTGGGGGCAAGGCCTAGCGGGCAGGCTTCTTGCGTGACGTATGTTGTGATAACGTGATCTGCACTGCAGGCCAGGGGTGAATCAGGATTACCGGTAAAAGCGATAACGCCGACAGGCAATGCACGTAACAGCGGCATCATTCGACGGAATTCAGCCGCATGTCCTGAATAGGATATCAGTATCACCACGTCGCCCGCCGCTATCATACCCAGATCGCCATGCAGCGCCTCAGCCGGATGAACATAAAAAGCGGGCGTACCGGTGCTGGCCAGCGTGGCCGCAATTTTTTTGCCGATATGGCCTGATTTACCGATCCCACTGACGATCACTTTTCCACGACACGTCAGTATCAGTTTACAGGCATCAACGAAGGGATCATCAACTCGTTCAGACAGGCAAATGATTTCATTAATCTCAGTTTGCAGCGTTTCTCTGGCGGCGTTCATCAAGATTTCGCGCATGGCTTTACTCTTCTTTTCCGGCAATGATGACCTTTATACCCCGTGCACGCAGTTGCGCAGTAATATCGTCTGAGATGCCGCTGTCTGTGATCAGTACATTCACCGACTCAAGGGAGCAAACTACATTCGGACTTCTACGGCCGAATTTTGAGGAGTCCACAAGGAGAATGATCTTTTGGGCAGCGCGGCACATAGCCTGGCTGACGGCAAACACCTCATTAAAGGTAGTGACACCCGCATTCAGGTCAACGCCATCCGCGCCGATAAACAATTTATCGAAGCTAAAGTGGCTGAAAGCCGATTCAGCAAGACTTCCATGAAAAGAGGCGGAAGTACTGCGGTATGTCCCGCCGGGCATCAGGATGACTTGATCATTATTCAATTCGACCAATTCATTCACGATGCTCAGACTGTTGGTCATGACAGTGATATTGTTAAATTTTGCCAGGTGCGGCACCATCTGTAATACCGTGCTACCGGCATCGAAAACCAGCGAGTCGCCTTCAGAGATAAGTCTCGCGGCACACGCAGCAATCTGCTTTTTCTTTTCAATATTGATAAACGTTTTTCTGTCAATGGGCTGGTCTCCCTCATCACGGGTAAGCATTACGCCACCGTAAGTCCGGATAACCGCACCTTGTTGCTGTAAGTGAGTAAGGTCTTTGCGAATGGTGGTCCCAGTCGTAGTGAAGCGCGCTATCAACTCTTCGACCGTGGTATGCCCTTTACCGTGAAGGTATTCGATTATCTGAGTTTGCCGTTGTTTTGGTTTCATCCTGGTTTCCCTGTCTGAGCCCCTATTGATTCCATTCACATTCGCACAACCATATTCGTGATGGGAAGGGATATCTTTCGATTTAAAAGATATCACCTTTTATTTGAGATAGCTAATCCCAGTGCAGCTCGCATGGCTTTACTTTGCGGATAGAGTTGCTCTGGATTAATATGCTCGAGCCGCATACCTTGAAGTTTATCTTCCGCCACCGGGCGGGAAAAAACCGTTATCCCCTTCATAATAAAGGATTGGGTTACAATATTATTGCTGTCCACACTAAGAACCAGGACCAGCCGCGGCATAAAACGGCCCCCCGAGCGTCCGATCCCGACCCGATTTTCTGCCGGCAGTTGCGCCAGAGCTTCATTAAATTTCCGCATCTGCAGCCAGCCGAGCACTATCTGTCCGGCCCAAGCAAGTCCCGCCAAACATATCAGCATATTAACTGAGTTCATTCTGAAACCTCCCGGTAAAAGCCGGCAGCGCAGGCTGCCGGCCTTATGTCAGAACATGACCTGTCCGCCGGTAATGTTGATAGACTGGCCCGTACAATAGGATGCTTTGTCACTTGCATAAAAAATTAGCACATCGAGGACGTCCTGATAGTCGCACCCCCGTTTGAGCGGCACCTTGTCAATATAGAACTGCTCCACCTCATCTGCCCGGATACCCAGCTTTTTGGCATATTGGGGGAGGAGTGACTGGAACATGGGTGACTTGAGCAGATTACCCAGCATCAGGGAATGAACAGTGATACCGTACTCCGCTAAATCGAGTGCCAGCGACTGAGTCAGCCCCACACCACCGAATTTGGCCGCACTGTAACCAGAATTATGTTTACTACCCACTTTGCCGGATTTTGAGTTAATTTGGATAATCCTTCCTGGAATAGTATCGCGGATCATCAGTTTTGAAAATTCCCGGGCGCACAAGAAATATCCCACCAAGTTAACCTGAAGCGACAGGTCAAAATCGTTGAGAGCAAATTGGGTGATAGGTGCGGCTTTTGCGATACCCGCGCTGTAAACAAGCAAATTTGCAGCACCTAAAAATGTCTCATCAATAGCCTTAGCCAGCGCGATAACGCTTTCTTCATTGGTGGCGTCCACCTGAAATCCGGACGCCTGCCCCTCCCCATGAGATTGGTTAATCTCCGCCGCCACCGCGTCGGCGTTGCCGGCATTGAGGTCGGCTACAGCAACTTTATAACCCGCCTCGGCGAGTCCCTTACACAGGTAAGCGCCCAGTGTCTGACCACCACCGATAACTACAGCAACCTGATCCATTTTATTCTCCTGTTTACTCATTTAATACACGAAACTTCTGACCGGGTTCGATTGATGTAGGCGTTGGGCCTTCGACATGAACCGTTCCCGGAAACTCAGCCTTTATGGCTCCGTCAAATCTCACAGTGATATGGCCTAATTCACGTAGGTTGGTTTCTGCCACTTCCCCAACAGCCGTGACCAGCCAGCTTTGCTCACCAATTGTTATCAAGGAGCCCGGGTTGAAGGGGGCCTCCAGATTAATATTCGGACGATGAATAAAGCAGTATTCGGCTACTTCAGCCGGTGCACCTTCTGCAAAAGTGATAATGAAATTATCCTCGAAGGATTCCGTGGCATTTGCGCCAGCTGAAACGAACGTAGATTCATAAATAGTTTTCATAACCCTTTCCATTGCTTACTGGTAAATAAAACCGGACGCAGCCCAGGCCAAGAGAACAGTCGGCGCACCGGTCAGGAAGCGGCCAACCAGTACCGACGGCACACCCACCCGCACGGTGTCTTGCTTGGCCTCAGCCAGCGACAGGCCGACCGGGATAAAATCGGCAGAGGCCTGCGCATTAATGGCAAATAACGCTGGCAACGCCAGATGGGGGGGGATAAGGCCCTGACCAATTTGCACGCCGACCAGGACACCGATGACCTGCGCGATGACCGCACCTGGGCCAAGAAAAGGCGACAGGAGCGGAAAGGAGCAGATCAATGCTAATGTCACTAAACCAATGGGACTGTTTGCCAGCGGCGTCAGACCGTGTGCGATAAAATCCCCCAGGCCGGAAGCGATGATGATGCCAATAAGCGCGGAGACAAAAGCCATAAATGGCAGGATGGTCTTGAGTACAGTGTCAATGGTTTCCCGGCCGGCCTGAAAGAAGACGGCGACTACTGAGCCCATTCCCATCCCCACTTTTGCTAATAAGCCGTCGCTTTGTTCGGTGATTTTTTTGCTGGTATCGTAATCACGACCTTTAGCGCCAGCCCCGGCGGTTGCGCCAGTTTGTTTATCGTTTTGTGGCTTAAGTGCTGAAGGTATTGAAAGTGCTTCATTATCATTGGCGGCACGAATGTCACCCACTCTGACACCGGAGACGTAAATATCTTCCGTAATGAACTGCGCCAATGGACCGGATTTACCGGTGGCATGGATATTGATGGTGGGGATTTGGCGCTTAGGATATAACCCACAACGCAGGGTTCCGCCACAGTCGATGACAGCAACACCAATCTCGTCTGCCGGCGGTTCACCCTCTTTAAAGCCATCAACCGCTTCCCAGCCGGTCAGCTCTTTTAGCCGGTCAACAATTGCCGGGCGGGTGCCTGCGGTAATATAAACAATTTTTTTGCCTGCCGTGGCTGTCAAAAACAGCGGCCCACCCCAGCCACTTTCACCTTTATGAACTTCTATTATCTTAGACATTTTGGACTCCGCCCGTTAAACGAACCTGACTATCAAGCTGTATGTGCATTTTTCTTTCGAAAATAGCCGTGGTAAGGTCCGTTACCCAGCCCCGAACAAAATTCGTCGCCATGCCGACCAACAGATAGCTGACGGCGAGCGGTCCCAGTGGAAGGTGAAGCGTGGTGAGCCCGTTAGCGATACCCAGATAAACGAACAACTCACCCGGGTTAATATGGGGGAACAACCCGTTCATGGAATGACAGCTGTAGGACGCCGCAGCGTAATAGCTGGGTTTGTACTTCTCGGGCATGAATCTACCCAGGCTCAGCGTCATCGGATTACAGAAAACAAACGTTCCGATAACAGGCAATAACAGATAGCGTGAAACAGGGTTGCCAGCACAACGTTGCGCCAGTGCTTCTATCCGCTTTTGTCCAACAAAAACGATTAACGCATTCATTACAACCAACAGACTGATAAGTAAAGGAAGAATACCGGTCACCATGCCGACAAAAGTCTTCCCGCCTTCCTGAAAGAGCCCGATAAACCATTCGGCTCCATGGGTAATAATTTCAATCATTCTGAAACTCCTTTGCGTGGGCACACCTTGTAATATCGTTTATTTCGAAAGAAATATAGATCTAAATAGTGCACAAAAAAGCGTCTTTCATCACAAAAATGATCATTATGATTAAAATAACAGATCTAAATGAAAGATTTTATCTTTTACTTTAGCTTTGACAGCTTTGACCTCGCCAAAAGTTAAGATTGGACGGGGGAGATAGCAAACTGAAAGAAATTGGCTTGGGGACGAAGACCCAAGAGCTTGAAAACTATGGGAACCGAAAAAACGCTGCCCTGAGTGGATTTTTGTGGTGAAGACTCCATGCATGATGGCTCCGAGGAATTAAGGTTGCCAAGTGGCAACCTTTTCCCTGCGGACTTATACAAATTATTTGCAAAATTTACCTGCATTATCCCGTTTTTTCCTTATAGTCCCGTCGTCGTTCCGACTATTGTGTTGTGTGCTACCTTCGGACTTAGGGATGGATTTTTCGGGATTGAGAGGGTTTCTATTTGCCATTGTTTTCTCCTTATCAAAAATGAAACTGTAAAGTAACCAAACACCTAATTACGCCTTCTCTGTGTTTTTTCCAAGCATCCTTATGGCTGTTTATAATTACTTGTATGTATAAATGTTATTTTAATATTAATTTTTTTCGCAAATTCGGCGATATTATCCGCTATCAGACATTCATGTTAGCGCTGATACCGCACCTGTTTTTGAACATGGCCGTTCTATGCTGTATGTATAATCGAAGTTTTTAGAGGCCATAAATCAAATGAGCGTAATGTGAACTATGAACATATCTAATATTCAGAGGTCGTTATGATTAAAAAAATAGGTGTGCTGACAAGCGGTGGTGATTCACCAGGTATGAATGCGGCAATCCGGGGAGTGGTCCGTGCCGGTCTTTCCCAAGGGCTAGAAGTCTATGGCGTCCATGACGGCTTCCTCGGCTTGTTTCAAGATCGAATAAGTAAACTGGACCGTTATAGCGTTTCAGATATGATTAACCGTGGTGGTACCTTTTTGGGTTCTGCCCGCTTTCCTGAATTCAGAGAAGAAGGAACCCGCGCCATTGCCATTGAAAATATGAACAAACGCAGAATTGATGCATTAGTGGTTATCGGTGGCGATGGATCCTATATGGGTGCAAAACGGTTAACTGAAACGGGATTTCCCTGCATCGGCCTACCCGGCACCATTGATAATGACGTTGCCGGTACCGATTACACTATCGGTTATTTTACCGCACTGGAGACCGTGGTAGAAGCGATTGACCGACTACGTGACACGTCTTCTTCCCATCAACGTATTTCTATCGTTGAAGTGATGGGGCGTTATTGCGGTGACTTGACCCTGGCGGCGGCCATAGCCGGTGGTTGTGAGTTTATGGTATTGCCTGAGGTAAAATTTAATCCGGGAGATTTGGTTGCCGAAATCCAAGCTGGCATTGCCAAAGGCAAAAAACACGCCATCGTCGCTATTACAGAGCATGTTTGCAATGTCAGCGATTTGGCGCGATATATCGAAAAAGCGGTCGGTCGAGAAACCCGCGCCACGGTTTTAGGACATATCCAGCGCGGTGGCAGCCCGGTTGCCTATGATCGAATTCTGGCCTCCCGCATGGGTGCTTTTTCAATAGAATTGTTATTAAAAGGCTATGGTGGACGCTGCGTTGGCGTGCAAAACGAAAAGCTTGTCCATCACGATATTATCGATGCTATTGAAAATATGAAGCGCCCTTTTAAAAGCGATTTGTTCAAAACTGCCAAAACGCTGTTTTAACCAGCTCAAGCGCCCTACTTACTTCCCAGGATGCGTCCCGGTCAGGAACGATTACTCTTACTAATCGGGCGCTCATTCCATAACTTGAGTGAGATCACCGTAAGTGCCAACATAGCGGTGATTCCGTTCGATATCATAATGGGGAAGTCCCCCATGCGAAAACCATAACCAGCCCAACAGGAAACGCCCAGGAATAGCACTGCCCACATTCCCAATGAGAGGCTGCTGGTGTCTTTGTTTTTGATGATATGCATAACCTGCAGGAAAAACGAACCAGTGGTTACCCACGCCGCAAGCGTTCCCTGCCAAATTGGCCACGGCGACAGGAGCACAAACGACAGCAGCGCCAAAATTATAGTCGCTGCGACAATCATCAGATTCTTCATATCATACCTCGTATCTTCGTTGTGATAAACTGGTCTTAGCTACCTCTGCGACTCTGCTATATCCTTATTTAATAATGCCTTAACTTTACAAATAACATTGTGTTGCCTAAGGAGGAAAGGGGGAACAACGGGTCATATGAGCCCGAAAATGCAATTCAGTGGCTTTCTCAGCTACATAGCATCCTGATGTCAGTGCAAGCCCTACTTGCCATACAAAAGACAACCCCTCTCTTATACGAATTTTTCGCCACTACCCTTCTCTATTTTTTCATGAATGCTCACCTTACCCATGCGGCGAATAGATCGATGTTGGAGTTGGCCTGCGGGAGAGAAGATTTTTTGTTTGAAGCGAAACATTAAGGTGACGAAATATTGTAAATACGCGTGCAATACGGGGGGTTGCGGATCTTAAGGAAGCGGGATATCCCGCGATGGTGTCCTTCAGAGTTGAATGAACTCGTGCATGAACGCTGTAGAGCGCCAGCGCCAGCATCAACACTAACACTTACCCATTTTGAAATTTTTTCTTTTCTTTTATGCAAATCTTAACCTTTGACAAATAGTGTCTGCTTGATAATGTCAATATCTATAGTTCAATTACCATAGCATAAAAATGTAACTAAATGAAATGAACATTACAGACTGGTTTTGGATTGCGTATTTTGTTGTTTAATGGCCGCGCAGCTATCACATCAATTAACAGAAGCTGGGGCACTACGTCAAGACCGCTTTTCTTGTAAACCTGAGCGGACTGAAAGGGGTTACCCAGATGCGTTATAAGACTACCGCAAACCGTAAGCGGGATTTTTCAGCTTAATTTGACAAAGAGACACAAATGGCAAGCATCGCAGACATAGCTAAAAAACTAAAGCTGTCGAACTCTACAGTATCAAGGGCATTAAGAGATTCAGACCTGGTGACGAGAAAAACCCGCGATGAAGTTCTGCTTGCGGCGCAAGGAATTGGATATGAAGTCAATACCATCGCCAGAAAACTTCGCAGTGGGAATCGAAAACTATCGGTGTAATAGTTTCTGATATAATTAACATATTTCACGGCGAGATTATTACCGCAATCCAGAAAATTGCAATAGATAAAGGCTATACCGTGATCTTTGGAACGTCCTCCGAAAATGAAGCGATTGAGCGCCAAATTATTCATCTTCTGAAAAGCAATATGCTGCAAGGCTTGATTATTGTTCCGACTGCTAACTCAATTAATAATATAGAAAAATTAAACCATTTGCCTATTGTTGAAGTAGATCGATTATCAGGATTCCCATCCAGCGACCAGGTATTAATTAATAATCATGAAAGTATGAAACTTGCAACAAATTATATGCTCAATCTAGGGCATAGAAATATATTATATTGTACGGGCAACTTGCGATTACCACATTCAAGGAAAGACTCGATGGTTTCAAAAATGCCATCATGGAGAGTGCGTCAGTAATAAAAAATAATATTATTTTGATAATGGAAACTGACAAATTACAGGAAAGAGCATGCAGTGAAGTCATGAATTACCTGACCAGAAAACCAATTCCCACAGCCATTATTGCTGCTAATGATTTCATAGGAGAAGGTGTTGTATCTGCTATCTATAAATGTGGCCTTTCCCTGCCAGATGATTTATCTTTTCTTATGTTTGATGATCCCAAATGGGCAAGTTTCTTCCCCACACCATTAACTGTTATTAAACAACCTGCCTATCAGATGGGATTAACAGCGGCGAGCATGTTGATAGACAAGATAGTGAAAAAAAATCGTACTGAGAAAATTATAAAGAGATTGAGCGCCGATTTAATAGTCAGGCAATCAGTGATAAATATTGTAACATTCACTCAGATATTTATTTGCAGAGGATATGAAAAAGGAAGTATCCATGACACTTCCTTTATAAAAACCGCATAAATTCTTCAGTGTACTTCAAGGTTCCCATACGCATTTTTCCAATCATTTTGGAACTGAAGAACAGCAGCTTCCACAAGGGCATTGTCCAATAATTTGCCCGCAAGATCCGCCGGCAAAGTAACACATTCGCAACCTGCTAACAAACATTCAAGAAACTGTCGGTTATTTTTGAAGCTGGCACCAAAAACCTTGCAATGCGGAGCATGCATTTCCAAAAGTTTGACCAATGAAGTGACCGTCTCGATGCCGTTGCCAGAAATTGCCTCAATACGATTAAAATACGGGGCGACATATTCAGCGCCCGCTAGGGCTGCCAGCAAGCCTTGGGTGGCGTTATAGACGGCGGTTCCCAACGTTTTAATATTCGCCTCTTTCATTTTTTTAATTGCTTGTATACCTTCTACCGTCACAGGGATTTTGACGACGATTGCATCGTCCAAACGACTAAGACGTTTAGCTTCTTCAATTATGCCATCCCTATCTGAGGCAATGACTTGAGCAAAAATCAGCTTATTGGGTCCCAAAATGGCGCGAATCTGGGGAATTAACACTGACATTTTAACCGCTGATTTAGCCGCTATACTTGGATTCATCGTTACTCCGGCAAGAGGTAAACTGGCTTCAAGATTTTTAATTTCATTCAAATTAGCGGTATCGACATAAATTTTCATCCAATATACCCTCTTATAGTGTTATCACTCGTGAACGACAACATAACCCAGCTTGACTCCCTCTCTCTCTGTTCTGCTGTTGCATCCACAAAGCTTCAGTTCAGTCACATTTACTTGGCTATGAAAAAGAAGAAAAATGCCAGGCAGTAGTGGTAAAGATCACCCTCTAATCAAATGAATGGAGATTGCATAACCAACAAAGGCCAACATTGGCCTCACGGTAAGTTCCAAAAATTTTTAGAATGAAATCATTTTTATTTTTATAGTTGGTTCACAAAACAAACAATAATTTATTTAATAGAATCAATAAATTAATATTGTTATTTAACTACCTCAAAATGACAACGTTGTCATTTATGGGTATGTTATTCACTTGGACAATTCGCTTAAGTGATATTGATCACAATTTCTCAGTTATGATTTTTCACCTTCGTCGAAAATATAATGTTCCTTCCTGTCAGGCATCGGAGGAATCAGCCATATCATCGACGCGTCCGAAGAGAAATGATCAATGCACCCCGCCTGCGATATGCAGCGCGGGGTATCAGGTTAATCTTGGTTGATTTCCTGTTCATGAGCTAGTAGATACTGCTCCGCTTCGCCGGACCAGATACCTTTATGACGATCCAAAATTGCCACCAGCTCCGGATCTTGGATCTGAGTGAGGGCAGTCAATGCCAAGTATTTCCCAGTATAGACCAGTTTTTTTCCGCCACCGACAGCCGGCAAATCCAGCGTCGTCTCCCCTGCCGCATTCAGCCCAAGGATATGCGTAACAACTTTTGCCGCCTGTACTTTTTTCTCTTCTATCAGTTTTACCGCAGTACGCATATCGTCGGTATTGCCGCCGGAAGTGCCCACATAATGGGTAAAGGCATAGTGCACATCATAAAAGTTAACCGGCGCGGTAAACTGTTTATCCTGCGGCCCGGCGAAGAAGTTCAGACAGCCATCCGGAGCCAGCAGCGAGGACGCCTTAGTGACAAGCTCCTCTTCAGGCACGAAAACAAAAATATCATCAAAGCCGTGCCCGTCGCTCAGTGCTAGCAACGCATCGTACGTCGCCTCCCGCGCATTCAAACAGTGGATTTGTGTTTGCGGCTCTGAGGGATAATGTTTACAGGCGTAGTTCAATTTGTCTTCACGCGTGCCTGTCACCACCAGTAAGGAGGGGTTTACTGGGCCATGCAGCGCGTAATCAATCGCCAGTAATCCCATCGGCCCGGTACCGCCGAGGATAAGCGTTCGTCCTTGCGGACGAATACCCATTTTGTGATTGTAGGTGCCCTCCTGCAGATGATAGTTGGCGTTGAACGCACCGATAACGCAGGACAGCGGCTCGACCAGCGACCCTTCAAAATAGGTTTCCCCCTCATATACCAACAGACAATCCTGCTCCATTACTTCATTGGGGATCACCACATGAGTGGCGTCGCCACCCACCCACCGGAAAGAATATCCGGGGCAATCCGGACGATCAGGTAATTGTAAATTAGCCTGAATGACATAGCGCTGGCCTGGCTTGAATTTATGTTGCCATTTTTTGCCCACCGCGATGATATCGCCGCAAAATTCATGGCCGATAATAATGGGGTTTGTTGCCACATCATCGGGCACCTTTTTATGGTTTTCGCCTTGATTGGCCTCTTTCCAGGAGGAGAGGCACAGGCTGTCGGTGACTACCGCCGCTAGGACTTCATCATCTTGCATATCAGGAAGCTCAAAAGTTTCCAAACGCAGGTCGCGTTTGCCGTACAGGCGTATAGCCGTCGTTTTCATAAACCACCTCGTTGTTAAGGTTTTCCCGGCATCGCCGGGGTATAAAATTAGGACAAAAAGCCCAGCGCGTTACCCAGTATCCCCAGGCCGAACAGAGCGAAAATCAGCCATACCGGATTGATTTTTTTGTTGAGCAACCGCACCATCAGCAATGTCAGTCCTAATGCCAGCAGGCCGGGACACAGCTGGTCGAGGATATTCTGCACCGTCATGGTGATGGTCGCGCCATCCGGCCCGGGCGTTTTCGATACCACCAATGGCACATTGATGCTGGTCCATTTCGTCACCAGCACGCCCATCACGAACAGACCGAGAATGGAGGCGCCTTCGGTCAGTTTTTGCAGTAGATTGCCGCCCATATCGCTGACGATATTGACTCCTTTACGAAAGCCGTACTGCAGGCCGTACCACTTCATCGCCAGGCGCACCGCATTGAAAATAAAGAAAAACAAGAGCGGCCCGATAATATTGCCGCTGAGCGCCAAAGACGCGCCCAGCGCGGCGGTAATCGGTCGCAGAGTTCCCCAGACCAGGGGATCCCCGACGCCGGCCAGAGGCCCCATCATGCCGACTTTGATGCCGTTGATGGCGCCATCGTCAATCTGCGCGCCATTGGCGCGCGCTTCTTCCATCGCTGCGGTTACCCCTAACACCGGGCCGCAGACCGCAGGCGTGGTGTTAAAGAACACCAAATGTCGTTTAAGTGCTGCTACCTGGTCTTCCTTGCGGGGATAGAGACGTTTGATCGCCGGGATCATGTCATAGCAGAAGCCCAGTCCATGAATGCGTTCAAAATTGAATGACGCCTGTTGCAAATTTGAGCGTAAAAACATGTTGAACAAGTCAGCGCGAGTAAGTTTTTTGGGTTCCATGGCGGGCTCCGTTAGTCATCCAGTTGGTCAAGCGCACCCGATTCGGCAGGGGCGGATTGCGGTTCGGCTTTACGCCATTGAGGGTTAAGCTGGATATAGACCAGCGCAATGATCACGCCCACACCACCGAAGGCCAGCAGGCTGAAGTTGAGATAACCGCCGGCCAGGAAGCCGAGGAAGAAAAAGGGCATCAGGTATTTCACGCTCATCATGCGCAGCACCATAGCGTAGCCAACCACCACGATAAAACCGCCGGCAATCTGCAGCCCACGCGTGACGAAGTCCGGGATTGAGTTCAACATATTGCTGACCATATCGGCGCTGACGAACAGCGACACGACTAGTGCTGGAATGGCGACACGCAGCGCCTGTACGCCTAGAGCTGAAACGTGGAGGATGTCAATGGTGCGAAAGCGCGCCTGTTCGGCGGCCTTATCGGCGGCATGTTGAAAGACGACGGTGAGCGTGCGGGCGAATACCGTCAACACCTGTCCCGCGGCGGCCACAGGCAGTGCTATGGCAATCCCCGTAGCAATACTTTGATGGCCGACGATCACCAGAATGGCGGAGATGATACTGGCGAGTGCGGAATCCGGTGATTGCGCCGCGCCGACATTCATCCACCCGAGCGCAATCAGTTCAAGTGTGCCGCCCAGCATAATGCCGGTTTTCACATCGCCGAGAATAAGCCCGATAACGGTACAGGCAATCAGCGGACGGTGGGTCTGAAATTCATCCAGCACGCTGCCCATGCCGGCAATACACGAAAATATAAATATTGCTATAATTTGTAGGGTACTGATTTCCATAATATCACCTTTCAGGTATAGTCATCCCTGCCTGTTACGGCATAAAACAGGCGACTGTATTACTAGACGAAAGACTGTTCTTTTATTTTTTCTAGAATATTAACGGACGGGTCTGAAGCGACTATACGCAGATCCAGTTTCACTCCGGATTTATCCAGCTCACGAAACGCTTCAATATCCTGTTCATCCAGAGAAACAGCTTTGGTTAACTGTCTTTTCCCGGGTCTCCAAGCCATGCCGCCAATATTCACAGTTCCGATATTTACACCTTGCTTGATCATGCTTAATACATCCTGCGGATTGGTGAAAAGGTAAAAAACGGTTTCATCTTTATATTGCGGATTATGATATACGGCGACGGCCTTTTCGATATTGACCACATTGACTTTCATTCCAGGTGGTGCGGCCTGGCGTAATAAAGTGCGGCGGACCTCATCGTTATAAACATCGTCATTGCAGATAATAATACGCTGTGCGTTAGCCACTTTTGACCAGACGGTCGTGACCTGGCCGTGGATTAAACGGTCATCGATACGGGCAAGAGTTATCTTCATCAGAAATCTTCCTCTAGGGTTTTTACCTGTTGCCAGACCACGCAACATTGGCTTGCGACAGCCGTCAGGTGTGCGCAAAGCGCATCGGCGGCCATATTCTGCTGGTTATCGACCAACTCCAGCGCCAGCGGCAATGACAGGCCGCTGATGAGATGCAATTTCGCATTTTTCATCGCCAGGGAGGCCGCCGCGTTCCAGGGGCTGCCGCACTGTAAATCGACGGCAACCAGCCACTCTTCATCCGGGTGAGGAGCGATGATAGCCGTCAATTTGGCGACAATATCCGCCGCGTTTTCACCAGGAACAAATTCCACCGCGGTCACATTGGTGTCGCCATACACCATCTGAACGGATTCAAGCATCGCGCTGGCGAGCTTGCCGTGAGCACAAAAGATTGCATTAGCCATCATGCTTCCCTCTCGTCTTGTGTCGCCGTCATTTTTGTGCGCCATCTGCCCTTGACACCCGGTGCCGATAGCTGCCCGACACCCTTATTCATACCGCTGCCGGATGCGCCGCCGATAACAATAAAAACGTTACTGGCCAGTTTTAACCACGTTTGCATAATAGACTCCCGTTTCTCGGATAAAATGGTCCCGCCGCAGATAAATTCCGCGTTAATTTTTATTTCTTTTTGTTACTTAAGTAATAACTCAGCCGTTTCCCGATTAGTTACCAGACAATTGATATAATTTCCATGCAAGGCGCCAAGAATGCCTGAATATTTTTCTTCACCTATCGCAATGCCGATGGAATACCGCGCCTTTTTAATACGCGGCATTTCAATGGCCAGCGTTTTTTCACTCATAGTGGTTTCAACAGCGTTGCCGTTAATATCAAAAAACCGTGAACAGATATCCCCTGCAATCGGGTGGGAGTTCAGATCGTCGTTCTCTTCGCTGCCGTAAAAAGCATGCCAGTTGACGCCATCACGGATCGCCGGTGAGCCGATCCCTACCAGTGCAATATCCAGGTTATCCCAAAAAGCAGAGATGGTTTTAAAATGCTGGGATTGCATAATGCCGTTTCTGATAAACGGGTTATCCAGCAAGGCGGGAAAATCGGCCAGATGTGACTCCGCCTTCAGTTTCGCGGCCGCGCCATAGGTAAGCGTATTCACATGGTAACGGCTCTCAAGCTTACCGGAGGGGCCGCCGATAATTGGCACACAAATCACCTGGCGCGACTGACTGGCCTGAGGCAGATTTTCGACCAGCGCCCGCACGGCGCGCCCCCACGAAAAACCGATGATATCACCCGGCTTCAACAACCGGTCAACCAACTGAGCGCCGTGCAACCCCATCACGGCAAGCTTGTCTTCTTCCTGGTCCGCGTCACTGGACGCGACCACCGCCTCCCTCAGGCCGAATTTTTGCTTAAGCTGTTGTTCCAGCCATAAATTCTCGTTATGGTCGTAATTAATGGCGATCGTGATAATGCCTTGCTCGCGGCCACGCTTTAATAAACGACTAATGGTGGTGCGATAAATACCAAGTTCACGGGCAATCTGTACCTGTGTCATGTCCTGCCCATAATAAAGCTGGGCAATTTTCACGATTAGACGGACATCATCGCTGTTTTCCATTCCCGCTCACTTGCACATATGTGCAAACTCCGTTATGACTTGATTACTTTGATATAACAAGTTTCGCGGGGAGTTTCAAAGGCTTTTTATGGTATTTAATCTGAATAATTGAATTATTATACTGCACAAATGTTTCTATGTAGTTTATAAATAAGCACATTTGTGCATTAGTAGTTAACACATTGATTCTTATTTTATTGATGGGACAAAATTGCAAGACGGTCGACCGTGCGCTTTTGTGAGTATATGTGTTGTGGATCACAATTAATTGCGGCAGTTTCACCCAGCGACAAGTGGCTGCGCGCTGGCATACGCCGAAGGATGAGGAAACGAACATCTGGCCCACCACGTTCATTCAATTGGCACTGGAATAACTCGTTCTGCAAACCGGACACCATCCAAGTAGGCGGCCAGATGCGTAGACATGCCTATCTATGATTTGAACGGGCCAGGCCATCGTCAGGATATTTATCGATTAATGCAGCAAATAGTGCCGCGCGTGCCGGTCCCGCCGCTCGTTCAACTGACTGAGCGGCAACGATGTTGATGCGTGGCAAATAATCACCGCCGTCCCAGCGCTCGACCTCCAGCACAACTAGACGCCCCGCGGCAATATCAGCAGCAACAAGCGGTTCGGGCATACTGCCCCAACCCAGCCCTTCATAAAGCAGCCCATGTTTGGTCGTCAAATCAGTCACCCGCCAGCTGTCCAGCGCTGCAACGCCATGTTCGCGACTTCGGGCCGCGTCGCGCGGATCGGTCAGCACGATTTGTAATTCTTTGCGCAGCATATCCACGGTAACAGGACTTTGATGCAGGACGAGCGGATGTCCCGGGGCCGCGACGGCGACCAAATCCATGCTCGACAAGCGGTTTCGGTCGAGCGTGGCGGGCAAATCGATCTCCAGCAGAACGGCAAGGTCTAACTTCCCCGCGACCAGCAATTCCTCCAAACCGAACGATGCCCGGGAGATGCGAAGAACGACCGTGGGAAATTCAACGCGAAACGCAGCCAATATCGGCGCAAGTTGCGTAATGGGCACCATTTCCGATACGCCGAAACGTACTTCAGCCTCCATCCCTTGAGCCATCGCCTTCGCATGATTATGCAGTGCGTTAACGTCTGCAAGAATACGCCGCGCTCGCGGCAGCAATGCCTTCCCTGTAGGGGTAAGCGAAGGACGGTAGGCGCTGCGATCAAAGAGTGCTATTCCTACCTGATCCTCCAGCTTCTGTATGGTGTAAGTCACGGCGGATTGGGTTCGATTGAGTACACGTGACGCACTTGAGAAACTGCTTTGGTCGACGGTGGTGATAAAAACCAATAGCTGATCGAGCGTTAAGGCATTCATATCCCTACTCCGCGGTTAGACAATTCATAACCATAAGAATAATTGAAGTTGTTTATGAAAACAATCCGGGTATCTTTGATGGAGTGATCGCTTTATGCTCAAACCTTGACTGCATAGGAGAGAAAACGTATGAGCATAGAGGACGTAAATTCAACAGAAGGATCTTCGGCAAACAAGCTGTTGCGGATTGGACTTTGGATAGTGCAGAGTGCGCTTTTTGTCACTTTTGTCATGTCGGGTTACCTCAAGTTGGCGTCCCCAATAGCGCAATTGTCCGCGATGATGCCTTGGACGGGCGAGTTTTCCGAGATATTCGTGCGTTTTATCGGTCTAGTCGACCTGGCGGGCGGTCTCGGTATCCTGTTGCCGGCCTTGACGCGCATCCTGCCGCAATTAGGGATACTGGCCGCGAGCGGCATTACGGTGCTACAAGTGTTGGCAATCGTTTTCCACATTTCTCGCGGCGAATACATGGTGTTGCCACTTAATCTGGTGCTGTTGCCATTGGCAGTTTTTGCTCTGTGGGGGCGGACGCGAAAGGCCCCTATTCACCCTCGCTGAATCATCACACACATCCAACCTGATCATCTGGAGCATAACATCATAACTATCTTGCATATTGACTCGAGCATCAGCGGCGAAAATTCTGTTAGCCGCCAACTTTCTGCCACTGCCCTCGCACAAGTGTTGGCCACTCACCCTAATCAACAGGTTATCTATCGCGATCTGGTTGCCGCGCCAATCGATCATTACCTGATGACTGACAAACCGACGAAAGGGACAAAAGAGTCTGCTGCCAGTAAAACCATCCTTGATGAATTTCTTATGGCCGACACCATGATTATCGGTGCACCGCTCTACAACTTTACCATTTCGAGCCAGCTTAAGGCGTGAATAGATAGGATTATCATCGCCGGCGTTACCTTTAGTCTGGATGAGCAAGGCAATTCGGCCGGTCAGGCGGGAGATAAGCGGGTAATTGTTCTGCTGTCGCGGGGTGCGGTCTATCAGCCTGGGGCATCGTGGGCGCAGTTCGAACATGCCGGAACCTATCTGAATGCGATCTTTGGCTTTATCGGCATCAAACCCACGATTGTGGTCGCGGAAGGCACCGCCTTTGGCCCCGAAAGCCGTGCAGGCGCGATTGCCGCTGCCGAAGCGGCGATTTCCTGTATCCAGATTCAGTAGGCCGATATGAGCATGTTTCCTACCTTCTTCATTCTCCATGGCCGCGGCCCGTGCTTTTTTATCGGACCCGACCCCTGTATGACCGCACGATACTTGGGATCGTATGGCTGCGTCCTTGCGCGGACTCGATATGTTTATCGGGCAGCGTCCGCGCGCGGTCATTACCTTATCCGGCCATTGGCAGGCCGGGAATCCGACGGTCAATACGGGCGCGCACCCGCCATTGCTTTTCGACTATTCGGTTTTCCCTCCACCGCGACCTATCGGCTCACCTGGCCTACGCCCGTTGAGCCGATAGGTCGCGGTGAAGGTGTGTCAAAGGCTGGAGGATGCCGGCTTCACCGCCGGTACGGATGATCGGCGCGGTTATGATCACGATGTGTTCATTTCCTTTAAGCTTATCGATCCAGACGCCGACATTCCTGTCCTTCAACTTTCAATGATGGAATCCTATAATCCGACCCGGCATCTGGCGATGGGACGTGCCCTGGCGCCGTTGCGCAATAATGATACCCTGATTATCAGCAGCGGCATAAGTCATCACAACCTGCCACATTTTTTTATCGGACGCGGAGATGATATGACCGAGTCATTCGATTCATGGTTGGGTGAAGCGGTCATCAATCCAGCGTTACGGGAGATGAATTTGCCCGGTTGGCAAACAGCTCCGGCTGGAAAGTCCGCCCATCCCGAGCCAGAACATCTTCTGCCGCTGCTGGTCGCCGCTGGTGCTGCCGAGGGAAAGACAGGCGACTGCGTGTATCATGACCGTATCGCCGAGAAGCCTTTTTCGGGGTTCAGGTTCGGGTAGACTCTCAGTAGAGCCGAAAAACACTTTCCCCAGCAAACACTGCCTTGCGATCAAAACGTCATTACCGTCACCGGCCTATCCCAATCAGCGATGCGCCAGGGATTAGCCGGGCGATTGTTGTCGGCACATCTGTCAATGAAGGGCAAAATCGGCCGGTATCTGGTGTATCCTTCCCGTTTGGAGGATGCGGGATGACCTGCCCATTCATACCAGGTGTACTCATTGGTCACGCGCCAAAAGCCGACTGCGGACAACATTTCCGCGACCGGACTGGCGCTGACAGGACCGCCATCGATATTGTCAAGAGTAAACGGCCGCCGCTAAATGTCGTTCTGAACGGTGGGCAGCCTCACGAAAGCCAATATGCATTACATATTATGTTGGATGGCATGGGCGTTCAAAGGAAAAATGGGTTCATGAAACACCTTGGAAAAGCGGTACTTGCTGATAAAGGGTTACTCAAGCAATTCCGTAACTATTTAAAAGATAATGGGATAAAGGTCGTAATCCCGCATAAATCGCATGAGAGAGCCAGCAGGGATGGGCGGACCCGATTTGACAGAGAAACGGAGCGCAAACGGAACGTTGTTAAAGGCGTTTCGGCATTTTAAAAAAGAACCGTCGCATTGCCACGCGCAACGAAAAAATGACGAGGAATTATCTCTCGATGGTGAAGTTGGGCCGTATCAAACTATTTTTTAAGGGATTATTCAATTGAGGGACACAGCCTATGATGAATGATTTTGATTGACCAATGGCCCAATTTTTAAATATGCGATACTGCCTCCATGGCGGTATTTCCATAAGACAACAATGTGAGGGGAATTAAAGGTTGATATAAACTTCCTAACCCAGCCTTACAAAAAGGTTATATATAATAACTGAAAAAAATCATCAAAATCATTAACTTAAAACATCACTACATATTATTAAATAAATATCCTTACTTTGAATAAATATGATAAATATTTTAATAAAAGATGTTGTTAGAAAATTTTCGCTTCAATGACGTCATCTGTGATATTAGTCACATCTGTAGATGAATGCTAAAAAAGTATCAATTGTGGCGAGTTGAGTATTAGCCGATCTCCGCGAATACAGATAGCATGTTTCTCAATGAATAAGTGGAAAAGGCGAAAGTCGATGACTCATTTGACATTTAACTTAGGGCAGACAAAAAAGGCAAATTTTGTTAAAAACATAATGGAAAACAGGGAAGTCAGCCTGTTTATCATTGTTATGATAACATTTATTTTATTTTCCATTTCACTCAATAACTTTTTCTCATTTGATAATATCCGCTCAATTTTTGCAGGTTCCACTTTTGCGCTACTACTTGCCAGTGGATTGGCGTTGGTTATCATCACTGCAGGTATCGATCTTTCTGTCGGAGCGATGCTGTCTCTCACCAGCGTCTTTACTTGTACACTACTGAGTTCAGGTATACCTACGCTGGTAGCGGTTCCTGCAGGATTGTTTTTTTCTGTCATATTGGGTGGGATAAACGGTCTGGGTGTTGCCTGGTTGAAAATACCATCCTTTATTGTCACGCTGGCCATGTTTTCCGTAGCAAGAGGGGTGGCTACAGTGTGGACTTCAGGATATCAGATCACTAATCTACCCACTTCTTTTCTGGAAATAGGCTCTGCATCAGTCCTTAATATACCTCTGTATATTCTGATCATTATTTTATTTATTGCGTTTATCGATCTGTTACTTCGTTATTGGAAACCGCTGCATATTATTTATTACATAGGATTAAATGAAGAGGCGAGCCGCTTAAGCGGGATGAAAGTGGCCAGGACGCTCATCGCCGTGTATGCGTTTTCAGGCTTATTTTCGGGCATTGCCGCAATTCTTATCAGCGCAAAATCTGGCATGGGTTATGCCGGATATGGACTTGGTTCAGAACTAAATGCAATTACCGCCGCCGTTATCGGTGGGGCAAATCTCAATGGTGGACGAGGATCGGTTTTTGGCGCCTGTCTCGGTGTGATATTTCTTGCAATGGTGAATAACGGTTTTATTCTTGCGGGTATAAACCCCAATTGGCAGTGGTTTATCAACGGCGTGATTTTAATTCTCTTCCTGGTGATCAATGCGGCCACGGCAAAAAAACAATAATTAGGAGGAAGAGATCATGATTTTTGACACTGTTATCGAATTACGAGATATTGAAAAATCATTCGGTTCAAATCAGGTTTTAAAAAAAATCTGTTTCTCCGCCAGAGCCGGAGAAGTTCATGCACTAATCGGTGAAAATGGTGCGGGAAAATCAACCTTAATGAAAATTATATGCGGTATTTATCCCCCCTCGTCCGGTGATATTTACTTTAACGGGAATAAAATTACCCCAACAAACTCACTTGATGCACAAAATATCGGTATAGGAGTAGTACACCAAGAACTTTCGTTGATCCCTGAGTTAACGGTCGCACAAAATATTTATGGCAATCGTGCACCCGCTAACAGGTTAGGATTCATAAACTGGAAGAAGCTTAATCAACAAACACAGGCTTTATTTATTCAGTTAGGGATCAATTTGCGAGCAGATATTCAGGTAAAAAAACTGACGGTTGGTATGCAGCAATTGGTGGAAATTGCCAAGGCGATTTCATTGAATGCAAAGGTACTGATCATGGATGAACCCAGTTCTTCGCTTTCTGAACAAGATGTGGACATTTTATATAGAGTAGTACGTGATCTGAAGAAAAAAGGCGTTGCAATGATTTTTATCTCCCACAAGCTGGATGAAATTTTTGCGATCGCAGAAAGATGCAGTGTACTTCGTGATGGAAATTTGGTTAGTACATCTGACACATCGAAAACCAATAAGGCGAGGATTATTTCTGAGATGGTCGGTAGAGAATTAACCCAACTCTATCCACCGAAGGGGAGCTGTTTTGGTGATGTGATATTCAAGTGTGAAAAGCTGGAAAGAACTTCAGTGTTTAGCGATGTCAGCTTCGATATCCGCCGGGGAGAAATATTGGGTTGTGCCGGTCTAGTGGGTGCCGGTAGGACAGAAATCGCCCGTGCTATTTTTGGCGCTGATAAGTTAACATCAGGAACATTAACGCTTGATGGCAAAAAACTCGTCATTCACCAACCTTCAGATGCCATCAATGCAGGTATTGTTTACCTCACCGAAGACCGAAAGCATTTGGGGTTATTTCTGGAAAAAAATATTGTCGAAAATATTGTTTCCAGCACTCTCGATAACTATACCAATGTCTGTGGATTGATTTTTCGTCGAAGAATGCAGGAAACTGCACAGAAATACATCACCGGCTTGCAAATAAGAACCTCATCAATTGAACAGTTAGTAGGAAATCTCAGTGGTGGAAATCAGCAAAAAGTTCTTCTGGCGAAGTGTCTGGAAGTTAAACCCAAACTGCTGATTGTAGATGAGCCCACACGTGGTGTAGATGTGGGGGCGAAATCAGCTATTCATGGCTATTTAAGAAAACTGGCCAATGAAGGCGTTGCTGTTTTGGTCATTTCCTCAGAGCTACCGGAGGTTGTAGGTCTGAGCGATCGGATTGCCATATTCAGGGAGGGGCGCTTGGAAAAAATCGTTACCGATGAAAGCACGCAAGAACAAATTATGCAATATGCGGCAGTATGAGGCCAAACATGAATATGATCAAAAATATTTTATCAGGATACAATAGCATTCTCGCATTGATTGTCCTGGTTATCATGATATCAATGAACGTAGCATTTCCTGGTTTTATTAGTATATTGAATATGGAATCAATAACGACGGGTTTTATCGGCGAATGTTTTATTGCGCTAGGCATGTTATTAGTGATTATTTTGCGCGGTATAGATTTATCGGTTGCATCGACACTCCCTTTTTCAGCGATTATTGTCAGCCAACTACTGCAATTTTTTACTGGATTGACGGGCAGTATTTATTTCTCAATTTTTATCTCAGTAATTATCACCCTAATATTGTGCATATGTGTCGGTGTGATAAATGGCCTTTTAGTGAATAGGCTCAAGGTACATGCATTTATTGTCACACTGGCAATGGCAATGACATTACGTGGTATCAATCTGGTAATTACCAATGGCAGTACAATTTCTGGTTTGCCAGCAAAATTTACTGCATTTGGTCAGGACTACTTGTTCGGATTGCCTTTAATGCTTTGGCTGTTTATCATTGTTGCCATTGGCTTTGGTTATGCACTGGCAAATCATCGATATTTCCAGCAAGTCTATTTTATCGGTGGTAATGAAGAAGCAGCAAAATTGAATGGCATCAATGTAGATTTATTTAAAATATTTGCCTTCGCATTTTCCGCCTTAATGGCGGGTATCGCGGGCATTATTTATGCTTCACAATTCGGTGCTGCAAATATGGCATATGGACAGAACATTGAATTGCGTGTTATTGCAGCTGTTTTTATTGGTGGTGCAAGTATGTTTGGTGGGGTCGGAACTTTCATGGGGACAATATTAGGCGTATTTTTCCTCGCAATACTTTATAACGGTTTTACCTGGACTGGTATAAATACGTATTATCAAGAAATCTTGATTGGCGGCATGCTGGTGAGCGCGGTATTTATTGGTGAAGTAACCAAGAGAAGAACCAATATAAAAGTAGTATTAAAAAATTGATTTTTTATAGAATTTAACCCTTTATTATAATCGGAGTCACTGATGAAAACTTTCTGGAAAATATGTTCCACAGTATTACTTTCCTTGTCTTTATTTCTTGTATCATCCGCTCATGCGGCAGATAAGAAAGTGGAGACATATTCCATGGTTGTCTTTTTGAAAGGTTCGGAGTTTTTCAACTGGGCATATGCCGGGATGCAGGACGCGGCAAAAATGCTTGGTGATAACGTGAAAGTTGAATTACAGGGGCCCGCCGAATGGGATGCGTCAGTTGAGGCACGTACCGTGACTCAACTGACGGCGCGAAAAGTGGATGGCATCGTATTGACGGCTGGAGAAGCAAAAACGCTGGAGCCGGCCATTAATCGCGCCATTGAATATAAGATTCCGGTTATTACCTTTGATTCTGATTCTCCCACGTCCAATCGACTGACATTCGTTGGGACGAATAACTACCAGGCCGGTTATGCTGCCGGACAGGAGATGGCGCAATGGGTAAAAGGAGGGGGTGCAGTTGGTGTTTCCTATATGAAGGGCCCAGCCCATTTGGCCGCTCGTGTGCAGGGTTTCACTGATGCACTGAATAAAGCCTCTCCGAACACCAAAATTTATGAGGTTGACGATCAGGGCAGTATTGAAGGGGCCGCATCAAAAATTACCGCTTTGATACAGGCGCACAGCGATATCAAGGCGATTTTTGCAGCCCATGGCAATCCGACTACCGGTGCGGCGCAAGCTATCCGCGATCTTAACCTTAGAGGAAAAATTGTCATTATGGGATTTGACTTTGACGAGGCCACCGTTGCCCTGATTGATAATGGCGAGGTCCAGGCGATAGTCGGCCAGAATCCTTACCTCATGGGCTTCCAGGGTCTGCTTCAGGCCTATGCTGCGCGTCATCCAACGCGTGTGGGTGCTGATAATGCCAACTTTGGCTGGGTGCCAAAAACCATTGATACTGGCGTTCGTCTTATCTATAAGAAAGATCTCGAGTCTATTCGAAAAGTTCCTTCCATTAATTGAAAATATTGGGATTATCCCTTTTATCGAGAGGAGTAAATCATGAAACAAGCTGTTATGACTGCCCCCGGGGAAATTGTATTTTCTGCTGATGTTCCTATCCCTGTCATTAAAGATAATGAGGTGCTGCTTAAAGTTAATTATATCGGCGTTTGTGGTTCTGATATTCATGTTTGGCATGGTAAACATCCGTTTACTTCTTATCCCGTCATTCAAGGACACGAATTTAGTGGAACGATCATCAAATGTGGGAAAGATATTCCAACTCATATCAAAATCGGTATGAAAGCCACTGCTTTACCGCAAATCACCTGTGGAAAATGTGCGCCATGTTTACGGGGAGAATTTAATATTTGCGACCAACTCAGGGTGCGTGGTTTTCAAGCGCCGGGTTGCGCCCAAGACTATTTTACCGTGCCGGTAGACCGCTTAATTCTACTTCCTGACGATATAGATATGAAAATCGCCGCCTTTGTCGAGCCAGTAGCCGTTGCCGTTCATGCAGTCTCTCATGTAAAGAAATTACTGGCTGGTGCGAAAGTTCTGGTGACCGGCGCGGGGACTATTGGCAACCTGGTGGCACAAGTAGCCACCGCTTATGGGGCGGAGGTTATGATTACTGATATTAATGACTTCCGTCTGGAAAAAGCAAAAGCCTGTGGGGTCGCACACGTCGTTAATACGGCTAAAGAAAACTTGCCTGAGTGCATTGAGGTTTTATTGGGTCCAAATCGCTTTAGTGTCGGGTTTGAAGTTTCCGGCGTGGAAAAGGCATTGGATCAAGTCGTAAATACCATTGCTAAAGGGGGCATTATTGTTGCCGTCGCCGTTTATGAAGGCAAGCCCCGAGTAGATATGTCGATTCTCGGTGATCGTGAAATTTCGCTCCTGGGAACATTGATGTATAAGCATCAGGATTTTTTTGATGCCATCAACTTGCTTTCAAGTGGAAAAGTCAAAGTAAAGGAGCTGATTTCACGCGAGTTTGAGTTTGATGACTATCTAACGTCTTATCAATACCACGACTCGCACGGTATGGAAACCATGAAACTCATCGTGAAAGTCAACAGTGACGGCACGCTATGAATATATTGGCTATTGGTGAAGTCCTCTGGGATTGTTTTGGTTCTCAGCGAAAACTCGGCGGCGCGGCCGCTAATTTTATCTATCACGCCACGCAGTTGGGCGTCCATGCCACTTTGGTTTCCGCCATCGGTACCGACGAGGACGGACGACAGTTAGAACATGAGCTGAAGATGTTTAGCATTCCCTGTTATCTGCAGTCCAACCACTATCCAACCGGTGTGGTAGATGTGATTTTGAATAATGATGGTATTCCTGGTTACACCATCCACAGTCCCGCCGCATGGGATGAGGTTACACAAACGCCCGAGTTGTGCGCATTGGTGGCCAACGCTGACTTGATTTATTTCGGCTCCCTTTTTCTCAGAGGCGCAAATAATCAGCAACTGATTAATCGGCTTTTGGCGTACGCTAAGGCGGACTGCAAAGTCCTGGTCGATGTTAATTTGCGCCAATCTTTTTTCAATGCGCAGATGCTGACCTATTTGATGCAGAAGGCCGACTTTATCAAGGTGAGTGAAGATGAGTTGAAGGTTATTGCCGGACTACTCGATTTACCGAGTGAGATGGATGCTTTTTATAACGAGATTCGTAAGCGGTTTGCAATAGAGCTGATGGTTTATACCTGCGGTGGCCGGGGAAGTACGCTGTATTGGCAAGAACAAAAAAATGTGCATTTAGGCGTCAATATTAAACCCGTCGATACAGTGGGTGCCGGCGACGCCTTTTCCGCAACGGTGGCCGTATTGGCCCTGCAGAAAAAACCTTTGGCGATGATTAATCATTTTGCAAACAGTTTAGCTGCGTTCGTCTGTACACAACAGGGCGCGATGCCTGAAGTTCCCTACGTCATGGCCGAGAATTGCAGAGGTGAACAATGAAAAGTTTTAAATATGTTAACGGTACAGAAATTGTCTTTGGTTCTGGGGCGCTGCATCAAGTTGGTGAGATCACCCGCCGGTATGGTCAGCGGGCGTTGCTTGTCACTACGCCGGTTGTGGCATATATGCAGCCCCTAATTGATAAAATTACAGCGCGCCTGACTGACAGCGGCGTAAACGTTGCTTTTTTCGACGGCGTGGTGCCAAATCCAACCACTGAAAGCATTACCGCCGGCGCGCGGCGAGCACGGGAGTTTAAGGCCGATGTCGTCATTGGATTTGGCGGAGGCTCGAGTATGGACACGGCCAAAGCTATTGCGGTTGAAGCAACTCATCCGGGTACCGCATGGGATTACTTGTTTTTTAAACAACCACCTTCCGCAACTACCTTGCCCATCATTGCTATTACAACCACTTCCGGGACAGGTTCGCATGTCACTCAAGTTGCTGTATTATCAGAAAATGATACAAAAACAAAGTCGGCGATTTATAACGACATCATTCTACCAAAAGTTGCCATTGTTGATCCCTCGCTTATGTTAACCCTACCAAAATCGGTCACGGCGATGACCGGTTTTGATGCATTCACCCATGCTTTTGAATCGATGATCCATCCCGCCACCTCTCCGTTTATAGAAATGATGGCAAAGGAGGTCATTCACATTGTAATCAATACGTTACCCCTAGTCTTACGCAATCATCAGGATCTTGAGCTGCGTGAAAAAATGGCATGGGCCGATACGCTTGCCGGTTTGTGCATTAAGTCAGCCGGCGTCACTCTTCCTCATGGGCAGGGTATGGCGATAAGCGGATTGTTCAGTCATGTTGCCCATGGTGAAGCGTTGGCTATTGTTTATCCTGCGTTCATACGTTTTACCTGGCAGTCTGCCATTCCCGCTTTTGCCGTCCTGGCACGCGAACTCGATCCTACCTTAACTAAATGTCCGGATAATGAAGCCGCTGAACATTCAGCACAATTGATGAAGGCCTTCTTGTCTGAAATCGGGCTAAACAAAACGTTGCGGGATGTGGGCATGACAGAAAAAGAAATACCTGAACTGGCTGTGGCGTCCATGTTGTTACCGGATTATAAAGGAAACCCGCGTATTGCTACATCTGAAGAAATGATCGCGTTAATTAAAGAAGCCTATTACGGAGCTTGATATGTTAGAGATCGGAATACTTAACCGCCAGCTCGCTGCTTCGCTGGCGACACTTGGTCATGGTGATTTGCTGTTGGTGACAGATGCGGGGTTTGCAACACCCAATGGAATTAACGTGATTGATTTATCTTTGAAAGAGAACCTACCAACGGTTTATGACGTACTGCAGGAAATAAACAAATATTTTTCAGTAGAAGGATTATTTATCGCGCAGGAAACGATGGACATTAATCCTGGCCATAGCTCGAAGATACAATCCCTTTTTTTGCTTAAGGCCGACATCATCTCACATGCCGAATTGAAGAAAAAGGCAACAACGGTGAAATGTGTCATTAGGACGGGGGATTTTACAGCTTTCGGTAATGTGATCCTCATCTCTGGTGCAGGTGACCGTTGGATCAGTGAAGTACATTAAACGGCTTTTGCTAAACAACCGTAGTCTGATGCTACGGTTGTTTGGTGTTATGCTTCTCGTCTCTTCCTGCGGAATTCTGATGGTGATATTTGGTTAATATCCATAAATCGGCGGTTAAAATTTGATATATTACTAAACCCACTCTCAAAACTAATCTTTGTTATAGAATGCTCGGTGTTTATCAACAGATCTGAGGCATATGATATTTTGAGTTTATTCAGAAAATTTTTATAACTTAATCCTGTTTCAGCTTTAAATTTACGGCAAAATGCATTGGAATTCATATTGATGCTATTTGAAACGTCGTGAAGGCTGGGATTTTTTTTGAAATTTATTTTTATATATTCGATGGCCTTATCAATTCTATGCCCGATTTGTAGCTCAAGAGATTTATCATAAGCCGAATTAAGGATCTGATAATTATTGCTTTTTGCCAAATGTAATAATATTTCGAAAAGTTTAATTAATTTAATGGGAGGGCTGTCGTTTTCCATGCTGACAATGTGGTTTTTAACCACTAAGGTGTCCTCTATTAAAAACTCAATTCCTTGGCCAGCATCAGAGAGTAATTTATTTATTTCCCAAAATTCCGGGAAGTTACTGAAAAGCACTTTGAATTCATCCATGCTAAATTGAATTACGTAATCAGTCTGATGTCTTGGGTCGATATTCCCAGACACAATCCAATTATGAGGTATATTGCTTCCAACAAGCGCAGAATAAATATTCCCATACTGTCTTATTGAATTCCCGATAATGGCATCGCCTTCACCATCAAGTATCATATGAAGTTCATATTCAGGATGATAGTGCCATAGACAGTAAGGGTAATTGGCACCATGGACAAGATAAGAAAAAGAGGATCCATTTGTCTTTTTTTCGATATATTCTCTTTTCAAATTCATGATTACTGACCTATTTAGCATTAAAAAATAGCGAAGAGTAACCTGTTAAAAAGAATTATAAACCAAAGAGGTGTACGACTTCTGCATCCTTTATCACATTCTGAAAAGCCTCTGGTGTCAGTAGTCCATTCCGAAAGCAGGCTTACTGCTCAAGCCATTTTTTGGGCAAAATTTAACCATTGGGATGCATTATAAAGCATTATAAATATAGTGCGTTTCATTGACATCCTTCTCGCTGTAACGACCAGTATCCCCACCGTGTTCAGAGCGCAGCCTGATTCGTCTCGGTTTGTTCCTGCTTCAGCGAGCGGCCTGACAGCGCCCTCACCACAGGCTATCACGGCATCTCCCACCGCTAAAATTATTAAGAGCATTGTTGATATCGGCGTTTCGCCATAGTGCCACACGGCCCATACCAAGCAGCATTGGGACAGGTTTTTTTGGCTGTGTGGGCCCATAGCAAACGCATCGTTGGTTGGTTCAAGCAGGCACTAACACCAGACCTCCCCGCTATGCCTGCTGTTTTTTAGTTGTCGGCGTATCTCATCGAGTCCCCTCGGGAAACCTTCGCCTTTCAGGTCGGGGGAGATTAGCCCAAGGAGCGCCTGTAAATCCTGAAACGGCTTAGTGCAGTTCAGGTAGGTTGCTGTGAAGTGTGAATCCCTCTTCAGCAGCAGGGGTGCCGTCAAGGGGTAAAGACCTACTTAGACGCGGAACTTGAAGGCCACAAACAGACATCACCATAGACCATCAGAACGCGCTATAATACCGGAACCTTCATCCTAACATGATAAAGAACATCATGATTTTACCTCAGATTCGGCAAGACGGTTTCTCAGACAACAAATTACTTTTGATATGTGGAACCGGGTGGTTGTTCGATGCGATGGACGTAGGACTTTTATCCTTCATTCTGGCCGCTCTGAGACAAGACTGGGGGCTGACCGCCGCACAACTGGGGGTGATCGGTAGCGTTAACTCGGTCGGCATGGCAGTTGGGGCCTTTATCTTTGGTCTCTATGCTGACAGAAAGGGGCGCAAATCGGCCTTCATGCTTACGCTGCTGATGTTTAGCATTGCCAGCGGACTGAGCGCTTTCTCCTGGGGGCTGGGTAGCCTGCTGGTGTTACGTTTTTTTGTCGGCATGGGACTGGGTGGCGAATTGCCGGTAGCTTCGACGCTGGTGAGCGAGAGTGTCCCGCCCGAGGTGCGTGGGCGCGTCATTGTGCTACTAGAAAGCTTCTGGGCCGTGGGCTGGCTGCTGGCGGCGTTGATCGCCTATTTCCTTATTCCATTGCCTAGCATCGGCTGGCGCGGCGCAATGATCTTGTGCGCGCTGCCGGCATTTTACACGCTCTATCTGCGTTTGAGATTACCGGATTCGCCCTACTTTATCCAATTGAGCCAGCAGGAGAGGAAAACATCGTTCCTCAGAAAAATAACAGCATTGTTGACCACGGAGTATCGCCGTCGCAGCCTCATGCTGTGGATTGTGTGGTTTTGCGTGGTCTTTTCCTATTACGGAATGTTCTTGTGGTTGCCCAGTGTCATGATGATGAAGGGTTTTGGTCTGGTCAAAAGTTTCGGCTTTGTTTTGATCATGACGGTTGCCCAATTGCCCGGATATTTCTCAGTGGCCTGGCTGATTGAACGTGTGGGACGACGGTGGGTGCTGGCCACTTATCTGTTGGGAACGCTAATCAGCGCCTATTTCTTCGGTATCGCCGATTCAAGCGCTCAGTTGCTGCTTTTCGGTTCATTGCTTTCTTTCTTTAATTTAGGCGCCTGGGGTGCTTTGTATGCCTACACGCCTGAGCAATACGCCACTCAGATAAGAGCCACCGGAGCCGGCGTTGCCGCCGCTATTGGGCGAGTGGGGGGGATCTTTGGTCCGTTGACTGTGGGATATCTGGTTTCGGCCGGGGTATCCATCGGCAGCATCTTTACGCTGTTCAGCATGGCGATCCTGCTAGCGGTACTGGCAATCGTGACGTTGGGTAAAGAAACCAAGCAAATTGAGTTGTAGCATTCACCCGCCAGAGACCGGCTAGACGAAGGGAGTCGGTCACCTTCGTCATTTCTAATTGTCCTAAATTCGGCGCGAGTAACTGTTATTTCGGTTCCATCCAGGTGGTCTTGAAATCAAACCAGCCCAGGTTGTTTAGATGGATTCCCTGGGCCTGATCCGGCCCCTTCAGCCGCATCCAGTGATGGAACAACGGCTGAAGCCATCCTTCACCGACCACATGCTGTACCAACTGCTTTGAACTGAGCGACCCGTCGCGCCACTGCTGCTGCCACGCGCTGAATATCTGCGCATCACCTCCGAAAATAGAGTGTTTCAGCAGCGGCATGCCCAGTAGCCACGCGCCGACGCTCCATGCCTCCGGCACGGCGAAATTCACCGTACCTAGCCAGAGGTCGGCAAAGCCTTCCCCCTTGGCCCAGCGCGCGTAATCCAGTTGCATGATATCCAGACGGATGCCCTCAGTGGCCAGCATTTTTTGCATTTCCGCCGCCAGCATCGGATATTCGGGATGCTGGCAGTGGTAAGCCAATGTGAGTACGGAGACGGGGGTGCGGCTTCCCCCTGTCAAAGGGGCAAAAGGTGCCTGAGTCGGCCCATCGTCCATGCAGTGGAACCAAGTGGGTAACAGGCTACCGGTCGGCACCCAGAACGGGCGAATGGATTCGACTAACTGCTGGGCTAGCAAATAGGGATTCAGCTTTTCCCTAATCCAGCGCCGCCGCTCGATGGTGCGCCAATGCGGCGAGCGGCTGTCGCACAGTAAAAAATAGCCGCCCCGTTCTAGAAACATTTCCTGTGAAAGATCGGACGGTTTTCCGGTTAAACCGACCGCCAGCCCGGAAGCATAGTCAAGATCGCTAATACTTGAGCTTAACCAGGCGGCGGAATACACCGACAGTGTGTGTTGGCCAGACACCGCGATATTTTCGACTGCCGGGCGCGGCGGGGCATTCCCCCGCGTCATCCGGTCCTGGTCGGCGGAGTGCGACAGATCAGGCCAGACAATGACCTCTATTTCATCAAGCAAGCCGCGCAAGCCAAAATAATGATCAAATGCGCGCATCAGCAAATGCCAAGCGTCATTCTCACTGACCAGATAAGGTCCCGTACCCACGGGGTGAGCGGCAAAATCCGCGCGGGCGGCGTGATCGGCAGGTAAAATCATAGCGGCCGGCTCGGTCAGTAATTGCGGCAATAACGGGTCTGGCTGGGTCAGTTCGATAATGACGCTTAAGATGCCCAGTTCATCAATGCGTTTAATGTGCGAAAACAACGGGAGGTGAGCACACCGTCTTAATGAGACCACGACATCTTGGCTGGCAAGTACCCGGCCGTCGTGAAAGTGGACCCCTGGGCGTAAGAAAAATCGCCAATGCAAAGGATCGATCATGCGCCAGTGGTGAGCCAGGTCTGTTTCAACCGCCCCGCTTTCTTCATTGATTCGGGTCAGTCCATTAAATATTTGTCGTACCAGGTGGATTTCCGAGCGGCGCAGAGGCGTGCCGGGATAGAGGTTGGGCATGGTGCGATAATAGGGTATCCGCAGCGACTGGTAATCATCATGAATGCGGTAACCCAATTTAGTCCTCAGCAACGACGCAATCAGGTGTTTTTCATCGCCCAGCAAATCGATGGCCGCGCCATAATCGCCGGCATCAAGTAGATGATCCGCTTTTGCCACCAGTAATTGGTGTTCACTACGAAGCAGCCGCAGCCGGGCTTTATGCCCACGTCCCGGGCTGGCTTGCCACTGTAGCCAGCCCGCCGCCTGCATTTGCGACAAGAGTGCGCGCATATGACGTTTACTGCAGCACAGCCCATCTGCCAGCGCCTGGATCGTGGTGGTGACATCCCGCGAGGGAAATAACGCCAGCAGGCGCAGGTATTGATGTTCACGTCGTAGGCCATTCATAAAAGAGGAATCCTGAATAAAAAAACTCAGCAGTTTTTAATAGCACCTTTTTAGTCCATTATTTTTTTGATGGCAAGGGATAACGGAGGAGATGCCGGCAGTGTCGCAGAGCCGCACCATGCAGAGTCTGCTTGGCCGGGTACATATCCTTACTTTTATTTCAGGATTGATATCAGTAACTTTTATATATATCAGGACACAGGCAATGACCCAGAATCTGAATAAAGACACGAAAATATGTATGTCTCTGGCGGCACGTCCGAGTAATTTCGGGACGCGTTTTCATAATTATCTCTATAACGCGCTGGGACTCGATTATTTATACAAAGCCTTTACCACCACCGATCTGCCCGCCGCCATCGGGGGTGTTCGTGCCCTGGGTATCCGCGGCTGTGCGATATCAATGCCGTTTAAACAGGATTGCATCGCCCTGGTCGATGAGTTGGACGTGTCAGCCAAGGCCATCAATTCGGTTAATACTATTGTCAACACTGACGGCTATCTGAAAGCCTACAATACCGATTATATCGCTATCGCCACCCTGCTAAAGCAATACCAGGTACCTACTTCGCTGACTTTCGCGCTACGTGGTAGCGGCGGTATGGCCAAAGCGGTGGCCTGTGCGTTAAAAGATGCTGGGTTCAGCCGAGGTTATATAATCGCCATTGATGAAACCAGCGGTCGTGAACTGGCCAATTTATGTGGTTATGAATGGCGTGCGGATATAAAGGGTCTGCAACCCGAACTCCTTATCAACGCGACGCCGATTGGCATGTCCGGCGGTGATGACGCCGATAAATTGTCCTTTACGCCCGAGGAGGTCGATGCGGCCAGCGTCATATTTGATGTGGTGGCTTTACCGGCGCAAACGCCGCTTATCCGTTATGCCCGCGATAAAGACAAAACCGTTATCACCGGCTCTGAAGTCTTTGCTATCCAGGCGGTGGAGCAATTTGCACTTTACACCGGCATTCGGCCTGACCCGGCGTTATTTCAAAAAGCCGCTGCCTATTCACGGCAATAGGCGATGTCGGTGGTTTTAAAAGCAATTATTTGCAAGGCCAACAGGCAGTTATGATATCCTCCCCGACGTTTAGGCCGGAGAGGATGTCAAGGACGCAGTATGCATTACGCGCATGGCATTCAACGGCGTGCCGGTAACCAGGCCGTGGCCTCGCTATCATCGTCATAATAGTAGCCGCCAGGGATGGACTGCAGTTCGATCAGCATCCCCCACGGTGCACGTGCATAGACACTCGCGTTGCCAGAGGTATCCTCATGGCGCGAGTTGCCGTGCTTTTTTGACAGAAATTGCCCCCCGGCGGCTTGCAATCGCGCAACCGCAGCATTCATATCGTCGCAGTAAACGGCCAGATGATTAAGTCCAAAATCGCAAAGCGCAGCGGCCGACTGTTGGTGCGGCGATTCTATCTCAAACATTTCCAATCCCGGGCCGTTGCCGATGCGCAGCATACGCTGGCGCACAATGCGCGCGCCTTTGGGGAGCCCGAGTTGGTGCTCAATATCCGGACCTTGGCGCGGAGTATCTTCGCGCGTTAGGCCGTCGTAACACCAGCGCGCACCGAGCGCGGCGCGCAAGAACTCAGTAGCCACATCAATATCAGGCACAGTAATCCCCAAGTGGTGAATACCACGTGGTAGTTCACCGAATATATCGCTAGCAGCAGAAACTGTGGTATTTGCGCTCATATTATATTTTCTCTTTTTCGCTATAAATTTCAAGGGTCCCTGCAGATAATCTCGATTATCACTGGCTCAGGATAAACAGATATTCTAGAAAAAACCCTAAGTTCCTTGAGAGTAATTCAGTTAATTGTAGCTGATGATTCGGAATACAGTCAAGTTAGGTAACGTCAAGAAATAACCACCACGTGTAAAATTTTTCCTAATGGTTAAATATTAATAGCTAATGGATGTATTCTATTCAATCATCATTCCAATGCGTCACGCATTACAACTCCCATTTATGAATTACGGATTCAATAGGATATAATTTTTCTGGATAACAGCAATATTTAAAATTTCTTGATAGTCTTCCCCTATGAAAATGATATACCTTAGTTTGTCACTGCTGCGTGTTAGCGATTGGACGAAATTACCAGCTTTCATATCGGCATGAACTTCTTCAATTTGTATATATTATTTATTTTTTAAGTTAAAATAACGCTCCATTTTAAGCGGGAATAAAAACGTATCGGCTTTTTTTAGTTTTCGCTGCGGATAACGGGATCAAAGCGCTAAGATAATAGCTTCCCTTATTATCTTTCATTGCAAAATTTGCAGTATTTTCCATAAGAAGTCGAGAAAATAATAGAAGTAAGGAGTACGCATACCCGGTTTTTCATGAACCGTATGGCTTTTTTCAAACAGGTACGGCCACCGAGCGAAACTTTTGAGATGGCCGTATCACGGAATGAATCCAGGGCATCCCGCGCAATGCCAGGCGTAGTCGTCTTGGAGGTACAAAGGACAAAATCATAATATCCAATAGCAAGCAAATGCACGGTAGCGCCTTGAGGCTGTTGTAGCTTGCCGGCCCGACGATGACGGTGTGAGTAGGATTACTGGCGCGGATGACGACGAGCGCATCCGCGAGCAGGGCATTCCAGTACCCGGCATCGAGCGAGCGATTTGGTTCATCGGGGATCTCGAACATTACGCCGGCCGGTGCGGCACGATAGTGCGGCGCCACCTAGCCCAGAAGGCAAGAAGTGTCCGGCGACACATGCCAGCATCAGCCCCACAGGGAAGGAAGTCATGTTTGTTCCGAATCACATCAAGATAGGCAGCGCTGGCTTCACGTTCCACGCTGTCGAGCATGGCAATCCAGTTCTTCGGGTCCAGTTTGTCCGTTGTGTCCATAGGGGCGAAGGCCAAAAGGTTGACGCGCACATGACGGAAATCTGCGGCACGGAGCGTGGCGAACAACGCCCAGTGAAAACGAGATTTAGCCGGTTCGGTCCAGAGCAGATCGTAATCCAGCACGTTGCCCCCCACCGCCATAAGCTGTCCATGCGTTTTCAGATAATACGGTGCAGGCAAGAGCGCCGCTGCTGGAGAGGCCTCGAAGATGGTCATTAACAATGTCAGTTGACGAAGTGTAGGAGATGAAAGCAACGGTTCCATCATTAATTATCGTACCAGGACGGCTGTGTAAGGATGATTTTAAATAACGTGTTAATGGCTAACAGCGTCAAACATATGAAATTAATTACTGTTATAGGCTATCAAGTATAAGCCCTGATTTTATGCACTTTGTCTCCTTTTCGATAAAAGTTGTCTTTATTTAACAATAAGCGTCAAAGAAATTGGTTGATAATTATTCCTGGTCATTCAGAAATCGAGGGCCAACAGCACAATCGTCGGGGAATGCCGCCAGCCGTCCCCATAACCTGTCATTTGTTTTTATGGTTTGGAAAAATTTCATGCGGGCTCACATAATCAGCATTTGGCATTTGGCGCGGGCATGTGTGTTGATTTACGCCTGCCTGTATCTTGGCATCGGCATCGCTGCGCTCCTTCCCATCGCTTTGCCAGGCAGCATTCTCGGCATGCTGATCCTGTTCGCGCTATTGTCATCGCAGATCATCCCGGCCGACTGGGTCAAACCCGGCTGTCATTTATTGATCCACCATATGGCCATGCTGTTTGTACCGATCGGCGTTGGCGTCATGCAGTATTTTGATTTGCTGCGGGCACAATTCGACACGGTGGTGATCTCTTGTACCGCCAGCACGCTGATCGTGCTTATTACTGTGAGCTGGTGCTCGCACATTTTGCACAAACAGAATGTTATCCGACGGCGCCTAAAGAGAAACGATCATTTCCGGAAAAACAATCACCCTAAAAAAAACAAAGGAGTCAACCATGTTGCATGACATCTGGTGGTCTCTGCCACTGACGTTGGGAGTGTTCTATCTGGTTCGTCAGTTGGCGATACGTCTGCGCAACCCGTTGTTCAATCCATTGCTGATTTCAATGGTGGTGCTGATCGCGCTTCTCGTCCTCACCGGAATTCCCTACCCGCGCTACTTTAAGGGCAGCGAGGTGCTGAACAGCCTACTGCAGCCTGCCGTGGTGGCGCTAGCCTTTCCGCTATACGAACAATTACACCAAATCAGGATGCGTTGGAAATCAATTATCTCTATCTGTTTCCTCGGCAGTATCGTGGCGATGCTCACCGGCACTTGGTTGGCGTTGAAGCTGGGCGCGACGCCGGCCATTGCCGCCTCGATCATGCCGAAATCCGTTACCACGCCGATCGCCATGGCGGTCAGCGGCAGCATTGGCGGTATCCCCGCCATTAGCGCGGTGTGCGTGATTTTCGTCGGCATCCTCGGCGCCGTCTTCGGGCACACACTGATGGACGCGATGTGTATCCACAACCGAGCGGCACGCGGCATGGCGATAGGGTCTGCATCGCACGCGCTCGGCACCGCCCGCTGTGCCGAGCTGGATTACGTAGAGGGAGCGTTCAGTTCGCTGGCTCTGGTTATCTGCGGGATCATCACCTCGCTAATGGCGCCTTTGCTGTTCCCGTTGATGTTGGCCTTATTCTGACCTGTTCCCGAGCGACACCAAGGTAGCACCGGGAAAAATACCAGTGGGTTAATTGATGAGAATTCGACGATGTTTTGCACATTAATTACAGGAATCGAACAGGCGCAAGCGCTAACCCGCGCCGGTTTTCACCGACGGGCCATGCAATTACGGTGCGATATTGCCGCCCATCCGAACGCCAGCGCAGCGCGGCGCGATCTCGCCTGGCGGCAGATAGCGGAAATGCAAGCTGGGGATGCCCAAATGCAGAAAGCCGCTGCCAGGAAAAAACATGAAGAAATCGAGGAAAAAAAATCCCGGCTGGAGCGGGACCGCTTGCGTATCTTCGAGCTGTTCGCCAAGGGATATACCCCGGTGCAGGTGCGTTCGCTGACTGGTCGATCCCGTTCGTTTGTCGACGAATGCCGCAAAAAGCAGCGCCGCTCATGACGACCGGCGCACGACGTTCAATAGTGGGTCGGCGATACGCCGAACATTTGCCCAAAGGCGAATGTAAAAGCAGCTGTGCTGGAATACCCCAGGTCGAGTGCGACCTGGGTTACGCTGCGGTTATTCTTCAGCATGACGACGGATTCCAGCAGACGCATGTGTTTTTTCCATTCGCCGAAAGTTACGCCGGTCTCTTTTTTGAAACGGCGCGAAAAAGTCCGCACAGACATGCCGGTTTTGGCGGCCCATTGAATAATGCCGTGCGCGGCGTCCGGTGTCGACTGGATCTCCCGGCACACTCTCATCAGCGTGGGAGACGACGGCCACGACAGCGAGAAACCGGCATCCGGCAGCTTTTGCAACTGTGCGATCAAAACTTTAACCAGCATGCCGTCGTGCCCTTCGCTGTCATACTGTTCCGGCACGCTTTCCGTGGCATGGTGAATGAATTCGCGAATGAAATCGCTGATTACCACCACCCGGCAATTGTTGTGGTTGACCGCCACGAAATCGGGCTTGATATACAAGCTTTCCAGCTGGACATCGCCGGTGGTCAGCAGCCGATGCGGCATGTTTTCCGGGATCCACACGCCATAGAACACCGGCACAATCAGCGTCTTGCTTTCAATTTCCACCCGCATACCACCTTCGCGCGAATACAGGAATTCGATGAACGGGTGCTGATGCTGACGGATGAACGTCCCTTTTTGCAACAGACAGGTTCGAAAATAGACCGGGCGCGGCAGCGACAAACGTTCAGGCACCGCAACAAGTTGATTTGTCGCATCTTCGTGAAGTGGGGTTCGAGAAATCTGCAACATAGTATGACCGTTATTCGACATGAATCATTCTTTGATAATAACACAGGGCTATTCGGTTTGCCTGATCATAAAGAGTTCTCAATTTCCATCGATAGATGAACATTCTTTTTAATCATAACAAGGATACTTGAATGGGGAAAAGATTAATGATACTCCGTTATACCACAAAGAGATAACGCCTTATTAACAACCTTAATAGATTTTATTTCCACGAGAGATTGAGACGCTTATTGTCTTTATTAGGTGAATATCAATCTCTCTATGAAGCGTCATTTATATGCAATCGATGTGTTTATCAATTGCATGTGTCATTATTTTATTTGAGGGGTGAGTAAATATATGGAAAGGTTAGGCGATAAGATGAATAATTTCATCATCACATCCATGTCACCGGTTGTCTCAACCTTGATTAATAAGGTTGATGAAAATAGCTTTGAAAGAATTTTCTCCGTCGGCGCCAAATTTGCCGGCTCCAATAAAGACGATTTACTGGCCCTCGCCAAACTTTGTCATGATCGGGATCCGATGCTAAGCAGTTGGATCAGGGCGCTACGAGGATTGAACAAACATGCCCGCGCTAAGTTAATCAAAAACCTGTTGTTCAACCATATGCTCTACGGCGCGAACATTCGCGACCAACAAGGAAAGCACTATTCCACACACATCCCATTTTTAGTGTTGATTTCTCCTACCTATGCCTGCAATCTGCGCTGTAAGGGCTGCTACTCCGCCCTGTACGGTGACCGCTATCATTTCGAAGAAAGCGAAATGATAGATATTCTTCAACAATTCTATGATTTGGGGGTCCGCTTCTTTACCCTCACCGGCGGGGAACCCTTCGTTTATCCCTCTATCATGCGGATCTTTGAAAAATTCAACGACTGCTATTTCATGGTGTACACCAATGGCACGCTGTTGACGGAGTCGCGGGTCAAAAAACTGGCCAAACTAGGCAACGTCGCAACCACTATTTCCATTGAAGGCTGGGAGGAGATGACCGACTGGCGGCGCGGCGAGGGGGTGTTCAAAAAAATCGTCGAATCCTACCATCGTCTGCATGACGAGGGTCTGATGTGCGGCGCTTCTATAATGGCTACGCGTAAAAACCACGATCAACTGATGAATGACGACTACTGGCGCTTCATCAGCGAACTGGGTGTGGAATACGTGTGGGTATTCCAGTATATGCCCATCGGACGCGACGCCACCTTCGATCTGGTGCCGACACCGCAGCAGCGTTACGAGCGATTCCATAAGATTGAACAGCTGCGACTGTCCGGTCAGTTCGCTTTCATTGCCGACTTCTGGAACCACGGTTTCCTGGTGAATGGCTGTATGTCGGGCGGCGCCAATTATTTGCATATCAACGCCAAAGGTGGCGTCGAACCCTGCGTGTTCCAGCAGTACGCAGTGGATAATATTCGGGAGAAGAGTGTGATAGACGTGCTGCATTCGCCGTTCTTCGAAGGGTTCAAGCAGCAAATCCCGTTTAACACCAACCTGATGCAGCCGTGCCCAATTATTGATAACCCGGGAAAATTCCGGGAACACATTCTGAAGCACGGAGCCAAACCACAGCATGAGGGTAGCGACAGCTATTTCAAATTTAGTCATGAACTGGATGAACTGGCGCAGGAGTGGAAGAAATATGCTATTAAAATCTGGGATCAGGAGGGTTATAGTGAACACTATAAAGCTGAAATCGGGCAATATCGATAACGGCAATATCACCACCGCAAGATAATTTCTCGTGCTTTAAACCTAAAAATTCGGGCTGTCCGCCGCGTATTCCGCGCGAAAGCCGGCTCGTTTCCGTTGCTCACGCCTTGTCGTCGAGCGACGGTGCCAACAGCATTTGGTTATTCTCACCCAAGTCGGCATAGGTTTCGGGCAGCGTCCAGACGCAGCAGCAGCATTGCAGGTGCGTCAGCATCACCGGGTAGCCGCTCAGATTCAGGCGCCGAGGCTTGTCAAGTGCATTTGAAACTTGAGAATTCGTGCCCACCGAAGCGCAGCTTTGTTCGAGATGTTTCGCCAACTGGATCGCAAATGATGAGCGATGAAGTGGAGTAAAAATTGAGCTCAATAAGTTGATGCAAATATAGGAGATATATCTATACACCTTACGCAGCGTTAAAATTAATTATGGACATAAAGTAATTATTCGAATTAATTGATGGATTCGAATGATCACGGTCACTGAAGCACTATCTGTCGATGCTGATCGACTATTAAGCTAAGTCATGGTGTTTTGGCAGGGGCAACTCCATTGTATTGAAGCTCCGTTTAACATGAAGCTCACTGCTGCATCAGGAGTCCGTCTTTGCAATTTTTTATCCGAAGGGAGTAAAGTGATAACTTCTTCATTTATTCATATCAGGAGAACATAATGTATCAGTCAATTTTATTACCTGTTGATATCAGTGAACATGAGCTAACAGTGAACGCGTTAAAAGAGGCGGCCTACCTGATGGAAAAATCGCAGGCCAGTCTGCGTCTTCTGTATGTGATATCCACGATGCCGGACTACTTTTTAAGCCACTTCAGTGCATTGACACTGCAGTACGAGGATACAGTGACGGAAGATATTAAACAGCAGTTGGATATCTATGCGAAATCATTGACTCTGCCCGCGGACAGGCTCACATCTAACGTACGCCAAGGCGCTATTTATGATGAAATATTAAAAGAGGCTGATGAAATTAATGCTGAGCTCATTATTATCGGATCCCGGCGCCCCAGTATGTCAACTTATTTGCTGGGATCTAACGCCGCCGCTATAGTCCGTCACGCTAAAACCTCCGTACTGGTAGTGCGTTAACACCATAGACATTCCCCGAGCTCAGACCGAAGGCTCCTCCCCAGTCAAGGTGAGCACCATTGAGGAAATAGCCGCCCGCAATTATCGGACGGTTTATGATGCGCTGGCATCACAGACGCCAAGCATCGAGATGACCCTGGGAGAGGATTATGGCAATACCTGGCAGCCCGCAGCGAATGCCCTGGACCTGAGCGGACTGGGATAAAATCATACGTGGGTATTAATCAGCTGGCCGTCGAGGACAAATTTCTCGCCAGGATCGGGTTGTCCAAATTCGCCCACAGCTATCCCGCCGCCTTGTTGGGATGAATATGGATGAACCTTTTGGTGCCCTGGATGCACAAACGAGAGTCCTGATGCAGGAAATCTGCTGAATATATGTCAGGAGAGTACAGGCCACCGTGCCGTTCGTCACCCACGATATCTACGAAGCGATTTTTTTTCGGCAATCGGATTACCGTAATGAGCGCGTCCCCCGGCACCATCCTTGAAGAGCTGTCGGTCAACCTGCCCCCGCCCCCACGCGTTCGACAGCATGACGTATCTCGTTTTTATGGCGCTGCGCCAACGCTGCCTGGCATTATTAACATATGAAAACCGTAAAGCCTTTAATGAAAAACATCATTGAATCCGCTAATGACGTTGGCTGATTATGCGGATTCCGGCAATAATAAATAGTCGATTCGTGGCAAAAGAAATTCACACGCGCTACCTGACGAAAGAAAAATAACCATAACAATCAATTGACGAATCAATTTCTTCATATTAAAACGGATATATTATAGGTTTTGATGCCCTGTTTTTCCCATGAAAATCCAGATGTCATGAGAAAAACCAGGCGAAACGTGCGCTGTGCGTTTGACTATTATCTGATCTTTACCAGCACTTGCATCGATGCCAAAATCGTTGTATAAATTTTATGCAAGTTGTTGTGAACTACACCTCCAGACAGCTCGGGGCTAAAAGACTAGACAGACCGCTCTCACGGTTTTGTCCCTCTCAAGGCTAAAGCCTGCGTTACATCCAGCAGTATGGACGCACTTCGAAAAGTTTGAATGGTGATGTTTTAGTTGTAGTGCGATACCACCCCTTCCGTTATGCGGGCATTTTTCCTATGTTCGCCCTTTGAGACCGGCAGTTGTGCCGGCCTCCTCTTTTATTGCTTACCATAAATTTTTTTATCCCTGCGTTTTATCGTTTGCCCCTGCGACCCCTGTGGCTGCAAATCTTTTCCTTCAATTTCGCCCATTTTACCTTCCATTCCACGCCATACTTCTGCCCTTGCCCGTGTCACTTCGGCCACACCCTCCACACCCTCTAACCTGTAAGTATATTGCTTCAGTAAGTTAAAAAGTTCTGACTACAAGAATTTTGCCGATGCTGATCAAGGCGATATAAGCCGGCAAATAATGAGACTGCCGTAGGTATGCAATCTTATCGAGTCCGACTCAGAAGTGTACGCGACATCTTAGCAGACCCGGATTTGTTTCAAATTCCCAACCGTTTCGGATTGACGGTATGTTGTGTGCCAGCGCCCTGCACCAAAAACGGTCACGGTAGGCAACGTACGCGCAATCAGAGGTATGGAGTACTATCCCTCGTTCACGTAACGACGGCAAAAAAGCGCTTTATCATCAAGAAGATATATACGAGTATTTACAAAAATATATGCTATTGACGGCGGCGATGTGATGGTATCTTTTATTACTGATATTTATGATAACGAGAGTTCTGGTAATGGCATTGCTCAATTTGTCATCAGGTTACGTTAACGGCAGTGTAATGGTAACTCGACGATACATAGCAGAGACACTTTCAATCAGTGTGCCTTGCCCTGTCATTGACGCTGTGGACATCATTGTCATTCAACCCAGGCAGTATAAGACGCAAAGCAGAGTTAATCCGGTCTAAGAGCAGTTCGTTGCTTACTACCACTGTTTTACCTAATAAGGCACGGAAATGCAGATCTCCCATTGCAGCACTGAAAATTGTCATGGACAAATATTCAGGGTCGCCGATTATCAATCCAGGTTCAGATGCCTTCAAGCGAACCAGTCCTGTGGCTAAATAAGCTTGGCTTGTTCGCATAATTCGCTCATGAAAATCTTCGGCCAGACTCGGCGACCGCCCGGCTTCTGAAATCAACAAGCGTGCCAGAAGAATTTGTCTTGGCAGCAATATGTACTGCATCATCGCCAACAAATCGGTTCGAAACGCCTCCCTGGGACAGGCTGCCGCCTCGCACATTTTATCGTGGTTAAGGGGGAAGGCTATTGTATCGCTGAATAGCGCCACCAGCATATGTTCCTTATCGGGGAAGAACCCATAAACCGTCCGTTTCGACATACCGGCAGCGCGGGATATCCCCTCCATCGTGGCGGCACCATAACCCTCAGTCATGAAAATTCGTTCAGCCGCCGCCAGAATACGTCTACAACGTTCCTCAGCAGTACAAACCTGAGGGCGTCCAAGTTTGGCTTTGACTTGGCCCCCAGGTATTTTGGCTAATCCGGTGCTTGACATTAAGAAACGATTCCGTTTTTATTTATTTAAAAAACGATATCGTTTTTTAAGGATTAGTGCAATATATCTGTCTGTAAGCATCCATTAACGAAAAGGTGAGATCTTGGCCCGTTAATCTATAGCCTTTTGAATTTTAAAAAAACTACCCTCGGAACCCAGTCATTCCGGAGAATTTTACGAGATCGGGCAAGCGATCCATACCACACCTGCCCGTCAACTTTCGGTATTTTTTATGAAAAGGTCGTATATGCCCATGCCAGCGGAAAACATTTCAAATCAATTGCTGCAAGAAGAAATTGCCCTAATTATCGGTTTGTCAGTCATGGAACTGATGCGTAAAAAAGAAACACTCTCTGCGCAGGAAGACGTGAATAATACCCATCATGTCGCCCACTATTCTGTGCGATTTATCATGGATAACCTAGCGTAACCAGACACCCATGCTGTACCACAAGGGAAAAGCCATGGCTGAAGCCGATACCATCTACAGTCTGCTGTACTGGCTAGATAACCACCTTGACCTGCCGCTTAAGCTCGACAATGTCGCAGCAAAATCGGGTTATTCAAAATGGCACCTGCAGCGCATGTTTCGTTATGTGACTGGCCAAACGCTGGGCGCCTATATCCGGGCGCGCCGGTTATCCCGATCAGCCGTGGCGCTACGTGTTAGCAGTCGTTCCATTTTAGATATTGCTTTACAATACCATTTTGATTCCCAGCAAACATTTACCCGTGCGTTCAAAAAACAATTCGGGATCACGCCGGCCGTTTATCGTCAGTCCGCCGATTGGCCGTCAAAAGGCCTTTGTCCCCCCATTCGCATGGAGGCGGCCACATGGCCACAACCGGATTTTATCAAGCTCCCAGATATGTCATTGATGGGGGCGCCCCAGATTTATCACACATCACTTGAACACCTCAGTCGCTTTCTGCATTCTGACCTGCGTTTGTATTTCTGGCAGCAGTTCCTGGACAAAGTCAATACTGTGCCACCATTCCTCTATGGATTGCATCGCTTAGTGGCGGGAGCGGCCAATGATATAGAACAGGATATCACGTTGCATTACACCACAGCCGTACCAGCAAAAGAGTATATAACATGTATGCCGATGGCTGGACCGGTGATGATAGAAGGTGGAGATTATGCGCAGTTTACCTATGAAGGGGCCATTGAAGGATTTCAGGATTTTATTATCCTGATCTACGATACCGCCGTGCCGCTATTGGGATTAACCCGCCGCCAAGGACAGGACATTGAGCGTTTCTCTCTAGGCCAACAGGTAAAGGCATTTCCGGAAAGCATTGTGCGATGTGATTATCTTATCCCCATTCTTCGGTGAAATTAATGTTATTTTAACATGAGTATTTCTTTACCGTTGCATGTCATAATCTCAGATTATCCTGGCGCCGTTTCAAAGCAAGACAATGCAAAACTGCCGATTTCTTCTAGAAAAATTTGCCAATTCAGACATAGCGGAAACATGGATAAGCGAGCGATCTTTTACGATAATGAACAACAGGCTGACTTTTAACTTTCATTTCACAGTGCTAATCAAAAAAGCCAGAGAAAGCTCCGGCCGTTCAGCAGTAGTACGTTGGCATCAAACTCACAAGTATCACTCCCTGCCTCGTAGTGCCAGGGTCATTTGGCACACGCGAGGCGGTAAAATATCATCAATAAAAGCGGTGCCTCAGGTATTAAGAAAATAGACGTTAGCCACCATTCGAGGAGAGTTGTTGCATTCTTCCCGATAAACAGTCGCTTGAGTGTCTTTTTCTGGCAATATTGGCATTTCATCCTTCTAGTTAGTTCAGACAAAAAAGTATGACCACTATTAAATCTTTGCCATTATTGGCTGCAACCAGGACCTTTTGGGTTTCTGTAGACATCCATTCTGATTAATAGTTTGATTAATCCCTGCCGTAATGAATGGGGTCATCCTTGTGCAACTCATCATAAAGCGGCGGATAATAAATATAGTCCGAGATTGGTTGGGAAAACCAAGCTAAACACACCACACAAAATGCGCATATTAATGCGATCATTGACAAGCTTTTTCCCCATATACCTGTGAACGATAGGAGTTCCCACATTAAAGAAACCCCTTGCCCATTGGGGGAAGACAGATAAAAATCAACTATGGACAGAAACATCACTGACGCAACCAATCCGCCAATTGTTCGTCGTTCTTCGTTCACCTGCTGCCGATTTCTCTGATGTTCCTCGTAACGACGCATGAGAAACTCATCGTGCTGACGTAAGGCGAGTTTTCTGACGCGTTCTGCTGGTACCTCTCCATAGAAAGGTTCGCGAAACTCGTAGCCGAAAGTCTTGGGAAATGAGGAAATCAACTTCCAGGCGATCCCTTGGAACACAGCAAATATAGTGGGAAAGCCAATAGATGCCAGCAAGCAAAATGACATCGCGGCTGCGACACGAAATCCAAAATCCCGCCACAGATTCAAGGACTCATCTGTCCAAAATAATAAACCATGGTGTTCACGCAAGAGTAAGGCGATGTCAACAAACAGCACGACACAAGAAAATTTCAACGCCCATTGCCATTCCCAAGCCTTTTCAATGACACCAAAACGTGGAATAGAAGGTTTTTCATCTTTTTTTGTTTCTTGATCATATGACATAAGTTACGCACCTCCTCAGTAAATAAACGGATTTTCATCGAAGCTTCGCCGCCCTTACACTTACGCCAAGCTTGGCCATAAACAACCAAGTCAAAAGACCGGAATAGAACAGGCGATGCGCATATCTATTCATGTTCAGCATGAATGTCCTGTCAATGTATGGATGCTTTCATTGACTAAGGTGCTTAGGTTATTACCTGTTTTATCACCATTCATAGACTTTGATTTTAATTGGCCCTTCCATTAAGGCGACAGGTTCATGTTTAGTTCCTCGATTCGCTCAAAAATTTTGCCCTAAACGTTTCGAAAAAACAACACAGTGAAATTGGACAATTATCGGTACCTAGTTTTGACCTGCTCCCACTGGTTAAGCCATCGTCAGATTAGTAATGTTTTGTTTTCCGATGCTGCTAGACAGCGTGGCTTCAGGCAGGGCAATCAGAAGTGACGAGGGACAAATCCACATATGCCAGAATGAAGGAAAATAGATTTCAGCGGATTGAAATGCCGCTGATTTAGGCTAATAGTTGCTAACCATAGCCAGTTTAATCAGTTAATTAACGCCCGCCTCGCCGGTAAGATAACTTTATGTATCCTTTTATTACCGGAGAAACGCTCCATGATACCATACAAAACCCTGGTTATGGGCCTGCTTATCTCGACGCTGGGGGTGGCCAACGCCGACGAGAGCGCCACATTTCCCCAGAAACCGGTCAAAATCATTGTACCGGTGGCGGCTGGCGGCAGCGCCGATAAACTCACGCGCGTGCTGGCGGAAAAACTCAGTGAGAAATGGGGCCAGTCGGTTATTGTGGAAAACGTCACCGGCGCCAGCGGCACTATCGGCAGCGCCAAGGTGGCAAAGGCGCCCGCCGACGGCTATACCCTGCTGCAAACCGGCGAAGCATTAACGCTGAACGCGCTATTATTCAAAAAATTACCCTACGATTCCGCCACCGCCTTTGCGCCGGTGATCAAAGCCGTGGTCAATCCACAAATCCTGGTGGTTAATCCCGATCTCGGCATCGATACGTTTGCGCAATATGTTGCCGTTACCCGGGACAAACCCGGCACCATCAGCCTTGGGCTGCCCACCAACGGCGGCATTGCTCAAATCGCCCATGAAATGCTCAATCAGCGGACCGGCGGCAAGGTGACCTATATTCCTTATCCCGGCGGCGGACCGGCGGCGGTGGATGTTATCGCCGGCCATACCAACGCCACGCTGATTACCCTGGCTGCGGTGACCGAATATGTTAAAAGCGGACGGTTAAAAGCGCTCGCGGTGACCACGGCGTACCGGTCGCCGGCGTTGCCCGAGGTGCCGACCATGGCCGAATCAGGCCAGCCGGGTTTTAGCGTCGAAAGCTGGCAGGGTTATCTGGCGCCGGCCGGCACGCCCACCGCGATTATCGATCGGTTGAACCACGATTTCGCCGAGGTGCTGCGTTCTCCCGGGGTTAAGCAGGAATTGGAAAACCTGGGTTACGGCGTGAAGGCCAGTACGCCGCAAGAGCTGGCCGAAACGCTGTCTGGCGATGCGACGCGTTATGGCAAAATCGTCCGCGACGCGGGCATCAGTATTCAATGATCGCGATTCCACGAATATAAGACTTAAGGTGGCAGGATGTGAGTATCTCTTCTCAGACCAGCGCCGCGGCGCGCCGTGGCGGCGTACCGGCCATACGCCATCAGCAGAATTTCTGGTCCGGCTGTTTTTTTTTCGCGGTCGGCGGCGGTTTTAGCGCGCTGGCGGCGCAATACCCGATTGGCGCCGCTTCCCGGATGGGCGCGGGGTTTTTCCCGCTCCGCCTGGGCATCTTATTGGCGGCATTCGGTCTGCTGGCGATTTTTTCATCATTGTCATGGTCGTCGCCCCGCCGCGATCGCGCGTCCGCCGCGCCGTCGTGGCGGGCAGGAAAATTGGCCTGGATATTGGGCGGGACCACGGTGTTCGCGCTGTTGCTTGAACCTGCAGGGCTGGTGATTTCGCTATCGCTGCTGGTGATGATTGCCAGTAAAGCCAGCAACCAGTTCACCCTTAGCGGCACGCTAGCCAATGCGGCCGTACTGGTGACGTTGAATGTGGCGCTGTTTATCTGGGGACTGGACCAATTAATCCCGGTCTGGCCTGCGTTTATTACCCACTAGGGTTTGGTTATGGCGTTATTAGCGCATCTGATGCTGGGTTTCAGTACCGCGTTGTCTTGGGAAAACCTGCTCTATTGCTTTGTCGGCTGTACGCTCGGCACCCTGATCGGCGTGCTGCCCGGACTGGGGCCAGTGGCGGCTATCGCCATGCTGCTGCCCGCCACCTATGCCCTGCCGCCGGAAGCCGCGTTGATTATGCTGGCCGGCATTTATTATGGCGCGCAATACGGCGGATCCACCACCGCCATCCTGCTGAATATTCCCGGCGAATCCGCCTCGGTGGTCACCACCATCGACGGCCATCAAATGGCGCGGCAAGGCCGGGCCGGCGTAGCGCTGGCCACCTCGGCCATCGGGTCGTTCTTTGCTGGCAGCGTCGCCACGCTGGTGCTGGCGGCCTTTGCCATACCCTTGACGGAAGTCGCTTTTCGCTTCGGCCCGGCCGAGTACTTCTCGCTGATGTTTCTCGGACTTATCGGCGCGGTGGTGCTGTCGTCCGGCTCGCTGCTGAAAGCGCTGGCCATGATTGTCCTGGGGCTGCTGCTGGGATTGGTGGGCACCGATATCAATTCCGGCGCCCAACGCTTTACCCTGGATATTCCGGAACTATCCGACGGGCTGAGTTTTGTCGCGCTGGCGATGGGCATCTTCGGTTTTGCGGAAATCATCCGCAATCTGGAGGATAACGACGGCAAAGCGGTCAACGTCAGCAAAATTTCCACTCTATGGCCGGATAAAACCGATTTTAAACGTATGCGACCGGCTATTTATCGCGGCACGCTGCTCGGCTCGATACTGGGATTATTACCCGGCGGCGGCGCGACGCTGGCATCCTTCTCGGCTTATGCGTTGGAGAAAAAAATCAGTAAATACAGCGCCGAATTCGGCCATGGCGCCATCGAGGGCGTAGCGGGACCGGAAGCCGCCAATAACGCGGCGGCGCAAACCTCGTTTATCCCCCTGCTGACGCTGGGTATTCCCTCCAACGCCGTGATGGCGCTGATGGTGGGCGCGATGATGATCCATGATATCCAGCCGGGGCCTCAGGTGATGACCAATAATCCCGCGTTATTCTGGGGGCTGCTGGCCTCGATGTGGATCGGCAACCTAATGCTGGTGATCCTGAACCTGCCGCTGGTAGGCCTTTGGGCCAGCCTGCTGCGTATCCCCTACCGCTACCTCTACCCGGCGATCCTGGTGTTTTGCTGTATCGGCGTGTATTCGGTGCAAAACGCGGTGTTTGACGTACTGCAGGCGGTCGGTTTCGGCCTGCTGGGATACGTATTGTTAAAACTGGACTGTGAACCCGCTCCGCTGTTGATGGGATTCGTCCTGGGTCCGCTGCTGGAAGAGTATTTCAGGCGCGCCCTGCTATTGTCCCATGGCGATTTGAGCACATTTGTCACCCGCCCGCTGTCGGCGTCCCTGCTGGCTGCCGCCGCCGGGCTGATCCTGCTGGTCGCGCTGCCGGCCATACGCCGCACCCGGCGGGAGGCGTTTCGGGAATAAACGCGGTTTTCCCGCTTTCAAGCGCCAAACCTTTCACTCACTCACGGGGGTAGAACCATGACTACGCTGGACATATCGGGCTCGCGCCGCCAGGAAGCGGTAAATGAAACATTGCGGGACATCCGCGGCATTCTCGGCGGGCAGGCGTTATCCCGATCGCTGCTGGAATACGTGACCCGGCGCCTGGAACGACTGGCACAAAATGAAGGCCTGTTCAGCGCGCGCGATTTTCCCGCGCCGGCGGCCGGGGGCGAATCCTCCGCGCGCTACCGTCTCAACGCGGATGACGGGGACAACGACATCGCGCTCTACTTGAACGTGCTATTGCCGGATAAAAACTCGGTGCCGCATAACCATACCACCTGGGCCGCCATCGCCGCCGTCGAAGGACAGGAACTGAACCGTATCTACGAACGCCGGGATGATCGTAGCCGGCCGGACCGCGCCGAGCTGCACTTGCTGCGCGAAATAGTGGTCGAGCCGGGTACGCCCATCGCCTTCCTGCCGGACGATATCCATAGCATTCATGTCACCGGTAATCATACGACTCGGCATTTGCATTTGTACGGACGCCCGCTGGAAACGCTGGTGCGACGGGTGGCGTTCGATCCGGCCACCGGCGCGATCGCCAATTATAACGCTACCCAGATGGCGCCCGACGGGGGCAAGGCATGACCGGAAAACCGCTGCAGCCACAGCCGCCCCTGCGGGCGGAAACGTTATTGATCCATAGCGGCGCGCCCGTGCCGGATCCCGCCGGCGCCGGGCCGGTCAATGTTCCGGTGGTGCGCGCCAGTACGGTGCGTTTCGGATCGGTCGCCACCATGGCCGACTATCATCGCCGGCGCGAGGCGGGGGAACGCGTCGCCAGCTATGGCCGTCACGGACTGGACACCCACCAGACGCTGGAGGAAGCGGTCACCGCGCTTGAGGGCGGCTATCGCGCGTTCCTGACGCCTTCCGGCCTGTCGGCGATATCCCTGCTCTTTATCGCGCTGGCGTCACCGGGCGACCATATCCTGGTGGCGGACGGCGTCTATTCGCCGGTACATCGTATCAACCGGGCGCTGCTGTCGCGGTATGGTATTAAATTGCAATATTTTTCACCGTCCGGGGACGATCTCGCGGCATTAATCCGGCCGAATACCCGGCTGGTTTACCTGGAATCCCCCGGGTCGCTATTATATGAAGTGCTGGATTTACCAGCAATTGTCGCGCTGGCCCGCCGGCGCGGGATTCTGATGGCGACGGATAATACCTGGAGCGGAGGCTATTTTTTTAAACCCCTGGCGCTGGGCGCCAATATTTCGCTACAGGCGGCCACCAAGTATCTGGCGGGACATTCGGACGTGATGCAGGGCGTCGTGGTGGTCGACAGTCCCGAACTGGCGGCGCGAATAGGCGCCGCCTACGACGCGCTGTGATTGACGGTGGGCGCGGACGATGCGTATCTCACGCTGCGCGGTATCCGTACCTTGGCGGTACGCATGCCGCGCCACCAGATCAATGCCACCGAGGTGGCGCAGCATTTGGAACTTCATCCCGGGGTGGCGCGGGTTTTTTATCCCGCCCTGCCGTCGGATCCGGGCCATGCGTTATGGCGACGCGATTTTACCGGTGCCAGCGGGCTGGTTTCATTGGCCGTGCGCCAAACGGCGCCGGACTTTGCCGCGGCGTTCGTGGACGCGCTGACGCTGTTTGCCATCGGCGCCTCCTGGGGCGGCTACGAAAGCCTGGCGACCATCGCCGACTCGTCGGCGCTGCGCAAGCATAGCAGTTGGCAAGGCAACACGGCGCTGATACGCCTGCATATCGGGTTGGAAAACCCGCAGGATTTGACGCGGGATATCGATCGCGCACTGGCTATCGCCGCGGGTGCGGGGGAATAATGGTCCCGGCGCCCGGCGACGATGCGCCATTAGGGCGCCGTGGCGCTGATAACCTGGAATTGCAGCTCGGCGCCCGGACGGCCAAGCTGCTCCACCAAGCCTATTTCCCAGGCGAGATAATCACGAAACAACCTTTCCCGGCGCTCGGGATCGCTGACGTTATAACCGCCATAACGCGCGTCGTCTTCGCCGGTAAGCACGTCTTGCCCGCCTTGCTCCGTGGGTAAGCCGGCCGCGACCCAGGCGTTGGCGCCTCCCAGCAGCGCCGCGGCCGGCAGATTGCGCCGCCGCAGCTCGCCGGCAATCTGCCGGGCCAAAACGCCGTCGCGGGAGGTCAGAATCACCCGCCGCGGCGCGAAGCGCGGCAGCCACTCCAGTAACCGCTGCGGCGCGATAAATTTAGCTCCCGCGCTATGTTGCCTGGCAAAGCTCAGGCTGTTATCGACATCAATCAACACCGCCGATCCGTCGGCCAACAGACTGTCGGCCCGCTGCGGGGTAAGCAGGGCTACCTCCGGCGCGCGGGGATCGCGCCGCACGCGCACCGGCTCGCTGCCCGCTTCCACTATGCTATCCGCGGCGGGCGCATAAAGATAAATGTCATAACCGCCAAGCTGCAGCAGCCAAGCCGCCGTGCCCTGGGCGCGCACGCCGTCCCAATCGGCAATCACGATCCGGGCGCCCCGGGTGGCCAGGAAACCATCGGTGGCCTGAACCAGCTGTCCGCCCGGCGCCCAGCGGAAACCCGGTAGATGCCCCGCCTCATATTCCTCGCGGGTGCGGATATCGAACCGGTATAACGTTCGTTCCGCATCGGCGACGAAATCAGCCAGGCCTGCCGCGTCAATGGTCGCGACGCCCGCCCGCCTCGCCAGGCGCGCGGCCCCCGCGCGCGCCGCGTTGATATGTTGCGCGGTCGGCTCGGGAAGCTCCGTTCGCCGTGCGTGTTCCAGCTGATGGCCGGCGAGCAGCCAGTCCATAGTGCCGTTTTTAAGCGCCACCACCGGATTGGGAATACCGGCGTTAATCAACGTCTGGGCGCCGATAATGCTGCGCGTGCGGCCGGCGCAGTTCACCACCACCAGCGTTTGCGGGTCCGGCGCCAGTTCACGGATACGATAGGCCAGCTCGCCGTTCGGCAGGCTGTGCGCCCCAGGCAGGCTGAAATGATAAAATTCCTCAGGCGTGCGCCCGTCGACCACCACCAGCTTCTCCCCCGCGGCTTGGCGCCGGCGCAGCTCGCCGACATCAATATGCGGGGTTCCCGCTACCGCTTCAACGACCTCGCCCAGCGCCTTGCCGGGCACATTTTCATCGATAAAGACTTCAAATCCCGCCGCACGCCACGCGGACGTGCCGCCATCCAGCACCGCCATATCGCTATAACCCAGATAATGGAGTTTGTCGGCCGCCGCGTCGAGCAGCGAGCCGTCCTCGTCGGTCAATACCACCCGGGTGGTGGAGCGGGGCACCAGGCGATCGATAAGCAGTTCCAGCCGCCAAAGCGGCGCGCACGCCGCCAGCAGCAGATGCCCGTGGGTAAACAAGCCGTATTCGCGCACGTCGAGCAGCGCGATCTCTCCGGCGCGGGACAGTTCATCGCGCAGCTGCGGCGGCGTCAGACGATCGGGACGTATCGGGCGGGTTTGAGACGCAAGCATAGCGGTTTCCTCCTGGTTCGGGAAATAAGATGATCTGTCAGGCCGGCATGGCCCTTACTTAATGGTGATGCGGTCCGCTTTTTGATATGCGGTTTTGGTTAATTCCTGGCCGATACCGGGTAGTTCAGGTACGGCAAAATGTCCGTTAACCGGTTGATAATTATGCTCGCATAACTCAATATAACCGGGGATTAAGGTTTTTTGATGATGTTCATGAATAATAAAATTGGGGATTGCCGCTTCTAAATGCAGCGCGGCGGCGGCGATAACCCCCGAACCCGCGATATGGACCTGCACCGTGCTTTCGTAGATATGCGCCAGTTCGCTGATTTTTTTTACCTCGCTCAGCCCGCCGCTGGTGCCTAAATCAGGCTGGACAACGTCCAATGACCGGTCGGTAAGAAAAGGCAGGAACCCCCAGCGGGAATAAATACGCTCGCCGGAGGCGATGGGGATATTGATTTTTTCTTTGGCCAGTTTATGCAGTTTAGGATTCAGCGGCGTATTAATTTCCTCATAATAAAAAATAGAAAATTCCTCGATGGCCTTAGCCAGCTGGATGCTGCTGGTGATATCGGTACGGGCGTGGTTTTCAATAATGATATCCACGTCGGGACCGACTTCTTCCCTGATAGCCTTTACTCTGTCCCGCGCCAGGCGCAGGGTGGCGTTCGGCAATGGCCCTTCCAGCCTGCCGGCGTTTTTCCCCTGCTGATCAAACATGATTACGTCCACCTTTACCGCATCAAAACCCGCATTTAGCGCGGTTCTGGCGTTGGCGGCATACTCTTCCGGATGTACGGCTGGCACGCGCTGGGATGACCATCCCAATTGTATTTGCGAGGCGTAACTGCGGATTTTATCGCGGGTTTTACCGCCCAACAATTGATATACCGGCACCCCGAGAGCTTTGCCTTTGATATCCCATAAGGCGATATCTATGCCGCTGATGCCGCCAAAAATGACCGCGCCCCCGCCCTGCCCCCAGAAGGTTTCTTTAAATAACGTTTCCCAAATGGCTTCGATATTAAATGGATCTTTGCCAATAATGTGCCTGGCTAAATCCTGAATAATGCCGAACGCCGCCCTGCCCGCCGAACCGTATGCCAGGCCCACTTCCCCCAAACCGTAAATGCCCGCATCGGTATCGATGCGCACCAGCACGGGACGCTGCCCCTTGTGGCCATCGGTGGCAATTTCGTGGATATGCAATACTTCAACTTGCGTAATTTTCATAACAGGGACCTCTAATGTCATAATAGTATTTATCCGCTGGATAACAGGCGGGATTTCAGGGTTTACAATGCCGTATAAAATACCTGTCGCTAAAAAGCATTCGCGGTTACGCTTGATGGAATTCAATGCGCTTTGGCATAATTCAACCTTGTCTTGGCAATAAAATGATTTTCCAATAGCTTGAAAATTTTCTGGATAAAAAGAGTTATGGCCCAAAAAAACATCCCGGCGGCGAGAAAAGCTTCAAAATAGCGGCCGTTGTCATCGGCCAGCAGGCTCGCCTGCCCGTTCATTTCAATAATAGTTGCCCCAAACGCCAGGGTGGTGCTGTGGACCAGGCCGATAAACAAGACGCAGAAATTGGGCAGGCAGAGCACGGCGGACTGGGGGACCACTACCCGGCGTAAAATTTGCCATATCGTCATGCCGACGGAATGGCCGGCTTCGATTTCCCCCCGCCTGATGCCGGCAACACCGCCACGCAGCGACTCCGACAGCGAAGCGGTGACATTAAAGGTCAGCGCAACCACCACCGACACCGCCGGTGAAAAATGGCGGACGCTGAATTCCATGCCCAGCGCATCGGCCAAGGTTTTCAGCAATATCGGCAGGCCAAAAAAGCACAATACGATTTGCAGATAAAGGGGAATTCCCCGCGCCAGGGAAATATAAAAATCAATTACCTTAATCAGAAAACGAAGCCGATAAAACCGGATCACCGTAATCACCACGGCCAGGAGTAATCCCAGCGCAAAAGCGTTGGTTGCCAACATGATATTGACCGGCAGCTTGTAAATAACTTCTTTCATCACCAATAACATAAAATCCAGGTCAAAACGCATTGCTTAACTCCAGGTAATCCACACATCTGATTGACGACGTCTTATACCGCTATTGATAACTCAGCCGCAGCGACCACTTTTCCATCACTTTAAAAAATGAACTCAGGATGAGATAAAAGAGATAATAGATAACCGTTACCGCCAGATAGCTTTCAAAATTATGTCCGGTAGATTGTCCGATAACCTGCGCCTGGCTCATCAGGTCCACGACGCCCACGGAAAAAGCAATCGAGGTACTTTTGATGGCGCGCAAATACGTGTTCGCCAAATTGGGCAAAAGCACCCGCATGGCTTGCGGCATAATAATTTGCCTTAATGCCGTCAAGGTGGTAAGCCCGATGGCAAAGGCTGCCTCAAACTGGCCTTTGCCTACGCTGTTAACCGCGCCGCGGATATACTCGGACACCATAACCGCGTAATGCAAACCAAAGGCCAGAACCACAAAATAAATCCCGTTGGTTCTGGTGAAATCGATACCTAGCGGCAGGAATATTTCCGGCAAGCCAAAATAAAACAGAAACAGCAAGGTGAGCAGCGGCATGCCAAGGACAAATGACACTATTAGCGTTACCAGCCTGGACAATACTGGAAACGGGAAGATTTGCAGTAAGGCGAATAAGACGCCCAGCACCAGACTGGCGGCAATGCAAATAAACAATAAGAAAAGAGTTTCGGGTATAAAGGGGATCAGCCGTGGAAAAGCGGCAAAAACATAATGTATTTCAAATAGCTGTCCCATATAACGGCTCTCTTATCGGTTTATTTGATGCCGATATTGTTTTTGGCTGAAGGATTTATAGGCCGATCATCGAATTATCCCATAGATTATTGCGTCAGGTTTTTTTCCGCCTGCAGGTCGATCCTGGCCGGATAATCTTCGCTTAAAAACTGCCGCGACAGCCGGCTCAGCGTACCGTCCGCCCGTAGTTGAGCAATGACCGCACTGACATCATCCCTTAATTGCTTATCATCCGGCCTGAACCAAAAATATGCGTTTGGATCATTATCCGGCGTGCCTGCCACACCCCCCACCGGCTCGCCAACGTACTTTAATTTATAATTTTTATGGACCGCATTAAACTGCGGCACATTAAATACCGGTGAAATAACGGCATCGACCTGTCCGTCGGCAAGCAACGTCAGCATTTCCGGACTATAGACAATCTCGATATTGGCATTATGGGATTTAATATACTGTTCCATTATGCCCGCCTGGCCTGAGTTTTTATTCTGGGCGATGCGTTTACCTTCTAAATCCGCCAAAGAATGAATCTGGGTATTGGCTTGCGGCACCGTAATTACATAAGGCGTCCAGTTGTGGGCAACGCGGGTGCGGATAGCATTTTTTTCGCGTACTTCATTGCGTCGCAGATTGCCTTGCACCATATCCACCTTATTGGTCAGCAGGCTGGGAAACAGCGAGCGTTGCTCGAGATAACGGATTTCAAATTTATATTGCGGCAGCTCCTTGAAGACACGTTTTAACACTTCCGCTTCCAGGCCGGTGTAATTGCCGTTTTCATCCACATACGCCACCCCCTGGAAGCCATTGCGGGCGCCGACGATAATGTCCCGGGGGGCAGGGGCGGCATTAGCCAACAGAGCGGAAAACGCTATAGCGCATAGCGCTACAGGCGCTATTTTCTTTATGAAATTATTCATTTATTTTACCCTGGCTGTCATCAATATAATGGCTGGCGGCAAAGCCGGCGTCAGATCTCATAGGTAAGCAATGGGGCAGTACGTTTGAGAAATTTTTTGGTGCGCTCCTCTTTCGGCGCATTAAAAATTTCCGCCGGTGGCCCTTGTTCTATAATGTGGCCGTGATCCATTACCAGGATGCGGGTGGCGATCTCCCTGGCGAATTGCATTTCATGGGTCACTACAATCATGGTGACGCCCTGTTTCGCCAGCCTGGCCATAACGAATAATACTTCGCCGACTAACTCTGGATCCAACGCGCTGGTCGGTTCATCAAATAAAATGACATCCGGATTTAACGCCATTGCCCTGGCGATACCGACCCGCTGCTGCTGGCCGCCCGACAGCTTTGACGGATAGCTGTCGTATTTGGCTGACAGGCCCACGCTATCCAGCAGGCTTTTCCCCTGCGCGATGCATTCTTCCCGTCCGCGTCTTTGTACAACAAGCGGACCTTCAATCACATTTTGTAAGGCGGTTTTATTATTAAATAAGTTATAAGATTGAAAGACCATGGCGATTTTACGACGGAACCGCAGGATGTCTTTTTTACCTGAAGACCCGATATCGACCTCCGCATCGCCGATGCGCATCTTTCCAGTGTCAGCGCGCTCAAGAAAATTCAGGCAGCGTAACAGCGTCGTTTTGCCCGACCCGCTGGGGCCAAGAATCACCACCACCTCTCCTTTTTTAATCGCGAAACTGATATTATTTATAACCTTTTGTTTACCAAAATGCTTGGTGATATTATTTACCTGCATCATAATGCTTATCGTACCCCATAAAATAAACCTTCAGCAGGTGCATCTATGCTAATGCATCCCCAATCTTTTTTATCAGGACATTATGCTCGGGGATATCGGAGCTTTCTTTGCCGTAATAAGCATACTCGACAATATGCTCCGGTCCGATAATAAAGGTTGCCGGCAACTGCAGCTCATTGCCTTCATATTTTCCATGGGTAAAACCCAGCGTTTTGGCCGTTTGTACCCTGGCTTGATGTTCCAATGTCCTGCCGTTGTCGGGATCCCGCGATCCAATCCCGTAAGCTTTATATAAGGTCTGTTCCGGGTCCAATACCAGCACGAAGGGGATATCTTCCTGCTTGAGCTCGCTGGTAATGGTTGCGGCGCTGCTTTGCAATACCACATACACTTCCACGCCGGCCTGCTTGAACTTCGGGTAATCCAGAATAAGATTATGTATTTCCAATTGGCAGGTTGTGCAGCCAAAATAACGCAGGAATAACAACAGCGACCGTTGGTTTTTGGTCTCGGTGAAAAAATCTTTTTTACCGTCCCAAGGAGATGCAAACACAAAATTATGTGCCTTCTCGCCGATGCCTATCTGTGTCACATCTTATCCTTATCATTCCGTAGTTAATCATTTTATAGGGTAACTAGTAGGACTTCACCTTTTCATGGACTTTAATACGTGTCAAAGAACAATTTTAAATAATGAAATGCTATTTTCTCAATAGATAATAACGAGAAACCTTAATGTTATTAGATAGCATATTATCACCCGATTGAAATATTTTCTTTTTTTTCGCATCATACAGTTATGCCCCACCGGACTTTATGAGTTGACATCGCTATATTCAGGTTAATTAATTTCACTCATTGTTAAATTTTAGTGGTGATAGAACAATATGTTACCCACGCATGATGCTCATTATTTTCATATCGATATGCGGAAAGATTGGTTGGTTTCGCTGAGAAATTCCTTATATTTAATATAGTGATTCTCTGGGAAAGTAGAAAACCGTTATGGCGAATAAATTTACGTGCACCGAGTGTAACTTTCTTAACTGCCAAACTCGGGATAAAGAATTCCCCAGAAAATGTTTGACCACGTCGGCGGATAATGAAGCCGTTTTGCGTGCAAGCCTGGACTTGTATCACGACGATCCGATGATATCGAGGATAATGCTGGCATCCGCACAGGTTGAAGGTCAATATTACGGCCAATTAACCCGAGTAGAAGAAATTATTGTATTTGCCAAAAAAATCGGCGCTAAAAAAATCGGTGTGGCATCCTGTGCCGGATTAATCAAGGAAAACCGCATCTTTGCCAATATACTGCGCGCCAATGGTTTGGACGTGTTCGGCGTTTTATGTAAAGTGGGTGCGCAAGACAAGTGCGACGTCGGTATTGCCGAGCAGGATAAAATCAAACCAGGCAATTACGAGGCCATGTGCAACCCTGTTATGCAGGCTAAATTATGCAATCTGGAACAAACGGATCTTAATGTTATCAGCGGCCTGTGTGTCGGGCATGATTCATTATTTATCAAGAATTCCGACGCGCCGGTAACTTATCTGATAGTGAAGGATCGTGTCCTGGCCCACAATCCCATCGGTGCTCTAAATACCGGTCATTCGTATTATAAGCGCCTGCTGGATGGTGTGAAATTAAATGAGGAAGATGCAAAAATATGAATAAGGAAATAACCCATCCGGCCAGCACGTGGTTAAAGTTGATGGCGGCTATGACATTGGCGGCATTATTACCTGTTACCGCCAGGGCTGACGCTACCCTGGATAAAATAAAGTCGCGCGGCAACGTGGCGATTGGCGTTTTGGTGAATGGCGGCGATTTTGGCTCAGTGGATCCGCAAACCCGACAGTTGATTGGCTGGAATCCGGAGCTGGCACGCAAACTGGCGAAGGATCTGGGGGTCGGGGTCGAATTGGTGCCGGTGCAAACCGCCACGCGTACGCAATTTTTAATTGCCGGCAAGGTCGACTTGCTGATTGCTTCCATGGAGCTTAATCCGGAGCGAGCGGAAAGTATGGGCTATGCCCCCACGCCTTTTTATCGGGTAGGCGGAACCGCCCTGACGCTGAAAAACAGCGGCATCGCCAAATGGGAGGACCTGCGCGGAAAAACTGTTTGCGTGTCCCAGGGCAGCAGTTTCGCCAGGCCGCTGGAAACGGAATACGGTGCCGTGACCAAGGGCTTCAAGAGTTCCGCCGATTCGCTACTGGCGCTGAAAGGCGGGCAATGCGTGGCGGCCGTTCACGACTCCACATTGCTGCAGCCCCTGGTGCGCAAAGGCGGGGAATGGGCGGACTATCACGCGCCGATTGCCGATGAAATCCTGCCCGCCGATTCGGTGGTATGGACGCGCAAAGGCGAAACGGACACCATTACCGCCGTTGATCGGGTAATTCAGTCCTGGCACCGGACCGGCTGGTTAATCGAAACGGAAAAAAGACTGGGGATTACCCCGCCGCAACCGTTATTACAGGAATTGCACAAAAAATTCCAGGGCAGTTAACTTTTTAACCAAACGAAAATTGGCTTAGTGGGATGTTATGAAAACACTTTTTCCGCTTCACCTGCTGTTGGCGGCCGTTCTGCTGCCGTTTATTTCCCCGGTGGCCAGCGCGGACGCGACGCTGGGTAAAATCAAGGATCGTGGGAAAATAGTGGTGGGGGTGGACGGCGCCAGCCCGCCGTTCGGCTTTCTGGATCCCGCGACCAACCAGACCGGCGGTTTTCAAACCGAGCTTAGCCGCAATATTGCCAACCGCTTGGGAGTCGAGCTGGAGGTGGTGCCGGTTACCGCCTCTACGCGAGTTCAATTCCTGCAGTCCGGCAAAGTCGACCTGCTGATTGCCAATATCCAGTGGACCCAGGAGCGCAGCGAGTCGCTAAGTTATGCCCCTACACCCTATAATCTGGTCGGCGGCGCGGCGCTGGTGCGTAAAGAAAGCGGTATTTCCAAGTGGGAAGATCTTAAAGGCAAAGTGGCCTGTGTCTCCCAGGGCAGTAACTTTGCCAAGCCACTGGAGGAATACGGCGCCATTGTCAAAGGGCTGCGCGGCATTCCCGAATCGCTGCTGGCGCTGAAAGGTGGCACCTGTGTCGCCTCGGTACATATCTCACCGGCCATGCATCAGGTACTGGTGGGCGATAGCGCGGCGGAATGGGCCGATTACCAGATCGCGACGAAAGATCAATTGATCCCTTCCCCTACGGTTATCTGGACCCGGCGCGGAGAAAAAGACACCCGCAACTTTGTGGACAGCGTGATCCGTGACTGGCACAAGACCGGCTTATTAGTGGATTTCGCCCACAAATACGGTGTCCCAGACGAGTATTTTACCGATGCCCACCAAAAAGCCCTGCGCGGAGAATTCGACGCAGCACCGGCTGAACCGGCGGATAAATAATATGGGCGAGACAGCGGTTATCGGCGCAGCGGGGGTGTCTGCGGTGATCCAGTCGTTTCTTGCCTGGCTGGTGGCTTGTTTCAGACCATTGGGCCTGAATTATGCTTTTGTGCTCGATCCCATCGACCGGCAGGCTTTTATCGCCGGTACATGGGTCTCGCTTAAATTATGCCTGTTGACCATTCCGATCAGTTTGCTTATCGGCGTCCTGATCGCGGCGGCCATGACGCGCAAATCCCGCTGGATTGTCGCTCCGGTCAGCGCCTTCGTGGAATTTACCCGCAATACCCCTGCGCTGGTGCAACTTTACTGCGCATTTCTGGTGCTGAATATGCTGATCGGCCAAAAAATAGCGGGCGGCGCCAGCCCCATCACCCCGCTGATGTGGGTGGTGCTGGTGGTGGCGGTTCACAAAGCGGTATTCCATGCTGAAGCCCTGCGCGCCGGCATCGAAGCGGTTTCGCCGATTACCCTGGAAGCGTCGCGTTCACTGGCGTTCACCCCCCGCCAGACCTTCTGGTATGTCCAGTTGCCGCTGGCGGCGCGTTTCGCCCTGCCCTCGCTTATCAATAATCTGGTCGATCTGGTAAAAATGACCGCGATTGCATCGGCTATCGCGGTGGGCGATGTCACCTATGCGTCAATTATGATTTGGTCCCAGCGCGACAACGTACTTGAGCTGCTGTTGCTGATTCTTATCTGGTTCGGATTGTTGACCTGGATGGTCAGCGCCGTCGGTCACTGGCTGGAACATCGCCTGAGGATGCCCGGATATGGACAATGACGTCTCCCTGAAATTGCATGCTGCGAATTCCGGCCGCCGCGAAATTGTCTCGGCGGTCTGTTCCGACCCCTGGTTTATCGCCTTGCTGATGCTGTTGGCGCTGAATCTGTTTTGGCTGCTTAGCGGCACTGCGCCGCCAAGCATCAGGTTGCTATGGCACTGGCTGCCGGCGCTGTTGAGCGGAATGTGGACCAATATTGAAATCAGTATTGTTTCCATGGGGCTTGGCACTGCGGCCGGCCTGATATTCGGCGCGCTGTCTTTGTCGCCTTCGCGGCTGCTGTGCCGCCTGGTGCGGGGATATGTACAGGTATTCCGCAACGCGCCGGTGCTGGTATTGATCTATTTCACCACCTACGTTTTTCCTTTTGAATTTACTTTATTTCACTGGTACCTGCCCTTTCCGGACTGGTTAAAAGTCGTTATCGGGCTGGGATTATCCGCCAGCGCCATCATTGCCGAAATTTTCCGCGGCGCCATACAGTCCATTCCCAGCGCACAGTGGGAGGCTGCGCAGTCGCTGGCCTTCCGGCGCGGGCAAATTTTTCGTTATGTCATACTGCCCCAGTGCGTGCGACGCATGTTGCCGCCCTGGATGAACCTGTATGCCGGCATCACCATGAGCACATCCCTGGCCTCTCTGGTGGGGGTCCACGACCTGGTCGACATGGCCAGCATCGCCAGTAATACCGTAGCGCGAACTAACTTCACCGTTTTGGTCTATTTCACCCTGTTACTGTTCTTTTTCATCTATTGCTACCCTATTGCCCGTTTGACGAGGCTAAAGGAAAAACGACATGCGCGATCCTGATACCCGCTCCTCACTTATACGCAGCGGTGCGGACAAACCTCTGGTGCGGCTTAATAATGTCCATCTTTCATTCGATGATAATGAGGTACTCAAAGGCATCGATGTTTCCGTCCGTAAAGGCCAGTCGGTATCGATCATCGGCCCCTCGGGATCGGGGAAATCGACCATTCTGCGCAGCATTACCGGGCTATTGCGGCCACAAAAGGGCGAGATAGAGGTCTGCGGCATTCCGGTTCATACCCTGCGGTCGGAAAAGGAATTTGTCGAGCTGCGTCAGCGTGTAGGTTTTGTTTTTCAACAGTACAACCTGTTTCCTCACCTGAGCGTACTGGAGAATCTGGTGATCTCCCCCATCAAAGTGCTGGGCGTATCGCGCCAGGAAGCGACGGAACGGGCGTTCGGGCTATTGCGCAAAGTCCATATGGAGCATAAGGAGACCGCCTATCCGGGGGAACTCTCCGGCGGCCAGCAGCAGCGGGTGGCGATTGCCCGTGCGCTCGCCATGCAGCCTGAACTGATTTTATTCGACGAAGTGACCTCCGCGCTCGACCCGGAAATGGTCGGAGAAGTTCTGAACGTGATCCGCAATCTGGTCCGGGACGGCATAACCTGCGTGCTGGTGACGCACGAAATGCGGTTTGCCGAGGAGGTCAGCGATATCCTCTATTTTACCGAAGCGGGGCACATCATCGAATCCGGCAATCCCGAACGGATTTTCAGGCAGCCTCGTAACGAACGTACCCGGATTTTCCTGCGGCGCGCCCTGGGTGAAACATCGGGGTCGCGGGCGGCGGCGAACATGTGACCTAATAGGGCGAACACAACCGGCTTGAGATTAATAGGGGTGATATCCCTAACGCGCAGGGCGCGCTAATTTCAGCGGTCCTTCGATCATATCCAGCACACCGTGTGCGGCGGGAAATGCTTCGGCAAGGGATGCCATGCGGGGTTTAACAGCATCAAGATAACGCTAACCTGCCTGGGTCTGGTTCAGTTTGCGGGTGGTGCGGTGGAACTAGCAGATCCCTAAGTTTTTTTCCTACTGCAAACGCACCGCTACGGATGCAGAACGGTTTCCCTGACGCTTATGCCGGCCTGGCGCAGAGTGTTTTCGCCGAATGGTCGCAATCGTCGGGCGCTGGACGTGGCGGAAGCCGTATGGGGGGCAGCAAACGACCCTGCATATCATTTAAAAGTGGTATGGCAAGGCATAAAGATAAGACGCTTCAGGTATGGTCTGATGAAATACGGTATCAAAAAACGACAATATTTTTATAGGCCAATGGCGAAAAAAATCGCGACGCCGCCTTGATGCCGTGCAAAACCTCATCATTTATTACCCAGATTGGGTAAACTGTTCCCCATCGTGCACGATGCGGTGGCCAATGGCTCTCGATTGGTCAGAAAGCGCACGCTGCGGCGACAGGATAGTCTCGACGATGAACAGCAATGCTTCACTGGGAGCGCTGCCTGAGCTCAATGCCGCTTCCTATTTTTCCCCCGCGATTTTCCGTTGGTTCCGGGGGTCAGGAAGATGAAAATTCGCAGCTAAGCCCGAAGGGTGTTCCCGACTGCTGTCAGCATCAATAATGGCGAATTCTAATGAAAAGCTGCCGCAGTTTAAAACCGGTACTCGTTGGATAGACAGAACCTCACCTGCTTCTCCGTAGAATAATTGACAGCTTCTTATAGCCGGCAATATCGGAGAATGCCTTCATTGAGGCATGTCGTATCCCGACATCATGCACAGCCTCGCTGATGACAGCGATAAAAAGACCTTAAGTTACCCTGAGCGATATGCTTTACGATTAGCATCACCGGTATTCTCAAGATGTTTAAGTATCGCTTCCCCGCTGGCTAGCGTCCGCAGCTTATACCGCGTACCGCGAGCTGGGAGGGAAAGAGATAACAAAGGATAACCGTGAATGGGATAGCTCCGGGACTAATCGCGGACACAAGATTTTTCTGTGACCCACTTCCGCCAGAGCGGATGCGCAGCATTGCCGAAGAAACTTCATTAGGTCGTGCTGGAGAACCTGATGAAATTGCAGCAACAGTTTCGTATCTGGCTTCTTACGAAGCCACTTTCATCACTGGGGTAACAATAGCGGTAAATAGAGGGCTGAGTCCTGTTGCTCAATTCTGGGGATTTAAAAGCGTCGTTTTGATCTTCCAGAATGCAGGTTCGCCTCATTGCCCCCATGGTCTCGACTGAACTTACTGAACTTAAGTGACGTACGGAACTCACGAAGAAGCTGTACTGACTCATGCTCCTTATGGTAATCGCTCTGCTGAGAGATGAGGGCAAGGAGATTATCTGCTCCTTTATCAGCCTTCTGGAGCCAGTCAACAAATTCATGGTGGCACAACTCGTAGAAAGACGATAAGCCTTGACCCCATCCAACAGTTTGCGGGCCGGCTTTTCGAGATCGTCCAACCGGAGTACATATTCCCGTTTTTACTTCCTAACTTAGGCGCTGCAGTATGACCACTCAGGCAAAAAAAATCAGATTTAGCGATTTCCACGAATGTGTCGCGCATTGGGTTCGGGGACTTTATCGACAGTATAGAGACGTCATACGGAATAGGCGTCTCGGGCTCGGAAATATCGAGGAAACGCACACCAATGGGCCTCGTCGCGGTGAGGAGGCATGGCCTAACCGGTATTGCAAATACGGCATCAGCCACCGCGAACTGCAGGGGATGCTGGCCAATCACGGTGTCTACGTAGATCACACCACGATTTACCTCTGGGTTCAGCGCTATGCGTCTGAGCCTGAAAAACGGCTGCGTTAGTACTGTCGAAATCCCTCTGACCTTAGGTTGTTTTTCAGAAACTTGGTATTTGTAATGTGCGAATATGAAGCATCTATGGCATGCGTGGTGTGCGGAATTCGGTTGCGAAGACGCCCAATATGACCACTACCATAGTGGTTCCTACGAGGGAGGTAGCCAACCAGCCACCGAGATAATAGGTAGCTGATCCCAATGCTGATCCCATTGCACCGCAAAGGAATATGACAGTCATGTATGCTGCGTTCAGGCGACCGCGCGCCTCTGAATCGAGGCTCTGGATGGTGCGCTGGCCGAACACCTGATTCGCCTGCGTTGACGCATCGAGTATAATCGCGGCGACCACCAGAATCAGCAGTGATCCTGCAGCTTGTCCCCACCCACTGATGAGCAGCGCAATGGCGGCGCACAACAATACCAGCCCAGTACCGGATCTTGAACCGCCACGATCGGCCACCATGCCAGCCAGCGGTGTCGAAAGCGCGCCGGCCGCTCCCGCCAGCGCGAAGGCGGAAATACCCATCTGTCCCATGCCAAAGCGGACATGCAGCATCAGCGGACCGGCGGTCCAGAACATGTTGAAAACCGCGAACAGCGTACCCTGATAGGCTGCGCGGCGCTGCAGAGGACGCGACGTGGTTAGAAGGCCTAGCATGGATCGGAGCGTTGCAACATAGCCTCGGCTGGGTCGGGGCCGCCATCGTGGCAAGGCCCGAGCCAAAAGTAATAACGTGCCGAGCATCACGACGGCTGAAAAGATAAATATTGCTCTCCATCCCCAATGGGCCGTAAGAAAACTTGCTAATGGGCGGGACAGCATGATGCCCACCACCAAACCGCCCATTATGTTGCCAATGACCTGGCCGCGCTTCGTCGCCGGCGAAAGTTGCACGGCAAGTGGAACCAGGATCTGGCTGCCCACGGTGCACATGCCAAGCGCAAGGGATGTGATGAGGAGGCCAGGAGCACTGCTGCTGGCCACGCCGAAAAGGCTAAGTATAGTGCCGGTTGTAGTGATCAAAACGAGCCGGCGGTTTTCCACCAGATCGGCCACACAGACTAGAAAGAAGAGCCCGATCCCGTAACCGAGTTGAGTCGTGGTGACAATCAGCCCGGCCAGGCTCGCGGGCAACTGTAGGCTGGCTGCGATGGGCCCCGCAATCGATTGAGAGTAATAAACATTAGCCGTTGTGGCACCGCAGGCAAGGGCGAATAGTAAGACCGTGGCTTTTGATAGCTGCTTTGTCTGCACGGCGGCAGGTAGCAGGTTAGGTCGAGTCGTCATTATCTGCTTATTTGCCTCCCACTACGACTGAAAACGTACTATCAGTGAAGTCCATAGAGTTGTTCCCGAGAGGCTCACCGAAGTTCGACGGCACAATTGCCCCATGCATGCGTGGTAACTACGCGCGCGTCTGAGGATGCATTACCGCCCTTCCCATCACAGCAAACAGTATAAACCTTGCGGAATATATTGATAATTGGTTAAATAACGAAAATATATTTCAGGAATTCCGAAGAACATTAGCGAACCTGCAGCTTTACCTGATGATTATTGAAAAGGGCGGCCTGTCGGCGGCGGGCCGGGAATTCGGACTTTCGCCAGCTTCAGTTTCAGAGCGCCTTGCCATATTGGAGTCATACTACGGTGCGACCTTGCTCACACGAACGACCCGTTCTTTCAGTCTTACCGATGAAGGAAGAGTCCTAGCCGAAGGCGCACGGCGTCTGCTCGCCGAGGCGGAGGAACTGGAGAGCCGAATCAAATCAGGGACGCAAAAACTATCAGGCCACGTTAGACTGACCGCGCCCGTCGATCTGGGACAGACTCGTATCGTGCCCATTCTCGACCGCTTTCTCGAAGAACATCCCCATGTCACCATCGACCTCAGTTTGACCGACAGCTTCGTGGATCTGGTGAGCCAGGGAATTGATTTCGCAGTCCGATACGGCACATTTGCCGACAACACGCTGATAGCCCGCCCCATTGGCGAGAATCGGCGTTTGATCTGCGGAGCGCCAGATTATTTGCAGCGTAAGGGCATCCCCCCTATGTCAGTTGTCGCCTTATTTTTCATGGGGTTTATCGTTTGGTGGACTTCCAACGATCTTTCAGTCCGCAACTGCTCAAGTCTCAGGAAATGATGCCGAACTCGCTACGGCAATGTTGACAACAATCTACAACATCGGAATTTTTGGCGGCAGCGCAATTGGAGGTTTTCTTATCAGCGTATTTGGAGTCGACAGTCTTGCGGTGTTCTCACTGCTTGCGGTACTTGGTGCGCTGATCGTAGTGTGGAAAGGCGCCCGCCACGCCTTTCCCAGGTAATCAAGATGCCATATCACGCTTTTTTATGTGAACCTTGCGCAAGCTATCTATCAATTGTATGCCTTTTCAGCCAATAACGTAGCCAATTTATTGTCGGTTAGGTATTGATACCCGGCTACGTCAACACATCCCAATGTATAATGTTATCAACAACGCTATGCTGCAGAGGTTGACGCAAGCTGACAGCTATCTGAGGATTGTTCAACAGCAGGCGGCGCTATTGGTGCAACAGCGTATCCTGCATCCTGGCTATTAAAAAATGCTCTCGTGCAAGGATAATGCCACCGCTCAATTGTAGGGGGCCTTTATGCGCTGTACTTACTGCATTCGCGACAAAGGAGAACTAAAACCCCGTGGGATAATGAGCGGGCCGGCGATGTCCACCCCACTCGCCGCTTACCCGCCTTGTATCCGCATAACATGATTTGGCCATGCGAGCGGCTTTTAGCCGCTGGACGTACGGCATCGGTAATGCCAATCCACTTGGTTATGAACCCGGCCGGCTAAAAGGTGAAATTTTTTGCCAGGGCGCAGCATTCTCATACTGCGCGGCGGTATCTATCAACCGCCGTTCGTTCCCCTGGGGGGCCACCAGTTGGATACCGGTCGGCAGCCCGTCGGCATGTTCCGGCGCAGGCAGGGCTATCGCGGGACAACCGGCAAGACTGACCGCGGCGGTAAACATCCCCACCGCCCCAGCAACGGCGGGACGGCCGCCGATAACAGCCGGATTGGCGGCGGCGCAGTCCCAGCCGGCGGTAGGGGTTACCGGAGTCATGATCAGATCATAGCGGTTGAATATATCCCTGAAAGCCCAGCGCAGCGCAGTAACGGCATCCAGGCCTTCCACATATTGGCCCGCTGTGATTTGCCGCCCTTTCTCCGCCATGGTCATTACCGCGTCGCTCACCTTGCTTCGCCAATCCTGTTGCCCTGACATCACCCTGGCGATGCCGGCATTTACTAAGGTGGAATAGAGGCGATAAGCCTCGTCCGGATTCCATAAGGGCCTGACTTCATGGACAGTATGGCCCAGCGTGCGCAACACCTGTTTGGCCAACGTGGCTGCGGTCAGCACACTCTTATCGATATACCAGCCGGCGCGGCTGTCCGTTACGACATCGAAACAGGCGATATTAAGTCCCCTGCTAGAGGTCGCCAATCCGATAGTATCGCTGAGTACCGACATTACGGTGTTAAGATCCGCGACATTGCGGGTTAGCGTGCCAATCACCTGGAGATCGTTGGCCAACGGCGGAAAACCGTGTCGCCGTTCCACTGTTCCGATTGACGGCTTAAACCCGACGATACCAGTATGGGCTGCCGGCTTCCTGATCGACCCGCCAGCATCAGTGCCGATAGCGAAGGTACACATGCCCGAGGCAACGGCAGCCGCCGCTCCGCCGCTGGAACCGCCGGGGGTTTTTGTTGTATCCCAGGGATTTTTGGTGATGCCGAACAAACGGTTACCGGTATATCCCGCCATCGCCAATTCCGGAGTGTTGGTTTTACCGACAAAAACGCAGCCCGCCGCGATTAACCGTTCGATGGCAATATCGCTGCGCGGCGCGATAAAATCCCTGAATAATTCACTCCCCCACGTGGCCTTGAGGCCGCCAAAATAAAGATTGTCCTTTACCGTAAAAGGAACGCCGTCTAATTGGCTTAACGGTCGGCCTGATTGCCAGCGCAGAGAAGACGCCCTGGCAGCGCGCCAGGATAGTCCGGTATCCTGAGTGACAATAGCATTAAGAATGGGATTGATGTGTGAAATTCTTTTCTCAATAGCCGCCAAAGTATCTTCCGGCGTAAAAAGACCCTGTTGATATCCGCCAGCCAACTGACAAGCATCAAGCTCCCATAATCTATTTTTATCCACGGGCAGACATTCCCCATTGTAGCAATATATATTGATTATTTAAATAAATACTCCAAAGCCGCCGCCTACACATCGGCTAGAAAAATAATATCCCCGGCCAGACTCGGGTTAACTCAATAATCATCGTAAACTATGCATCAGCATTTTTAGCTGCTTCATGTTTTATCAGCTTTCTGAGTTCTGCCGCTAATGCCACAAAGTCCTGACTCAACGGGTTGCCGGAATCAATAAGATTAACGTCTATCACTTTTTTGATATGGCCAGGTTGGGTTCCCATCACCACGATCTTATCCGCTAAAAAAATAGCTTCTGAAATACTGTGGGTGACAAAAATCACCGTCTTGCGTTCTTGTTGCCAGATCCGCTTCATCTCTTCCTGCAACGACTCGCGGGTTTGCGCATCCAACGCCCCGAATGGTTCGTCCATTAATAATACTGTCGGGTTATTCGCCAGCGCGCGGGCGATGGCCACCCGTTGCTTCATGCCACCCGATAAGTCCCGGGGCAGGCGGTCCTGGTACGGTAGCAACCCCACTCTTTCCAGCACCGTTAGCGCAATGTCTCTTTGTTGCAACCGGGAGTGCCCTTTCAACATGGGACCAAACGCAACGTTTTCCATCACTGTTCGCCAGGGAAATAATGCATATTCCTGAAAGACCACCCCCCGATCGGGCCCTGGACCGGTAACCCGCGTGCCATCTACCCAAATTTCACCGCTGGTTGGCGTGATAAACCCGGCAATCATATTTAATAACGTAGATTTACCGCAGCCTGATGGCCCCAACAGACAGGTAAAGCTGTTTTGTTTTAATTCCAAATCCACCCGATCAAGCGCGAGATGATCTGCATATTTTTTAGTGACGCCTTTAATAAAAATCCTGTGATGGTTTTCCGCATCATCCGGTACACTAATAGTGTCTTGTAGGCTAAGCATTTAAAATCCTTGTTAGTCTCTCCAACCCAGCAGCCTGGTCTCAATCATGGTTAGGAATAAATTGACCATATAGCCAAAAAAACCAATGATTGCAGCCCCAAGCAGCATTTGAGAGACGGAAAAATAGGTTCTGGCGTTATTGATGTAATAACCCAGCCCGGAGTCGGCGCCAAGAAATTCCGCCGCGACAATAACAAAGAAAGACAAAGAAAGCCCAAGCTTCAGGCCGGTGAAGATGAATGGTGTTGCTGCCGGTAATACCACATAGCGAAACATCTGCTTTTTATTGGCGCCTAAGCTTGCACCTGCCCGCAACAACAATTTATCCACATGTTTAACGCCATCTACCGAGGCGGTGAATATGGGAAAAAAAGCTGAATAGGCAATAAATGTCACCTTCGACAGCTCGCCGATGCCAAACCACAGCACCAGCATCGGTAAGAATGCCAGTGGAGGTATCGGGCGCAATATTTCAAACAAGGGTTCGATAAAGAAGCCAGCCGATTTGCTCATACACACCAGCAGTGAGAGCCCAATACCGGCGAACGCCGCAATAACAAAGCCAGCAAGGATGCGGAACAGACTGGCCCCAATATCCACCTGAAGCTCACCGGAACGGATCGAGTCGACAGCGGCATCGATAACGTCCATCGGTGAAGGCAGCAGCAGTGGATTGACAAAGTTCAGACCGGCTTTATTCGCCCAGGTTACCGCTATCCAAATCAATAAAAAAACGCAAACGGCAATCCCGGTCCTGAGCAGATGTGATCGATGAGCGTGGGCGTTATGCATGGCTTGGGCCCCAGTGCACTCTGATGGGATCCACACCACCCAGAGGCATGGGATCGATGGCCTTCGCCATGTCCGGCAATGAGGAAACCCGTTTATTGGCCAGCGCCCACTGTGCGGTTGATCTAAAGGTATCCGCCAATTCATCGGATAGCGAGAGTTTATAAACGCTGTTGTCGACCATCACCCTCAGCGGACCGGCAGGTACCTTCAGCACGCTCTCAAGGGCGGCCAACGATTCTTCTTTATGGGAATAAAAATAGTTTTCGGCATTAATCAATGCCCTCAGCAGCGACGCCGTGGTGCGGGGATACTGCTTTACCCAGTCCTGACGCGCAATAAGAGTCGAATGCTGATATAATAGCTTGTCGCGTTCTGATAATTTTGTCGGCGGCTGTGTAAAATAGAGGGTATTGCCCGTTGCATAGAGCGTGCCGTTTAATTGCTGTAATCGATATAAGAAGGGTTGCCAAGACAATAGCATATCAACGTCTCCGCGACTGGCCGCGACTACGCCTTCGCTCGGTTCCATATTCATCATCCGGATTTTCCTGACGTCAAAATGATACTTTTCAGCCAGATGAGATAAAATTAATGGGTTATTCGCGCCTTCGGTGAAAGCGCATCGTTTGCCCTCAAGCACAGACGGTGACTCCGGATGAAAACCTGGCGCCAATACCAGCCCTTGTCCACCGGATATATCAGCGAAGGCGCAGAGTATTTTTGCCGGTATGTTACGGGAGGCCAAAATAATCTGGCTAAGCGGATTGCCGACGCCGATGGGAAATCCGCCGCCCATAATGGTCAGCATGTCGCCACTAGACTGTTGCCAGCGGATAGTGACATCAATGCCCTGAGCCTGAAATAATTTAAAATAATCAGCCAAGGCCAATTGCATGCCTAATTGCGGATCCCGCACTCCCAATAATTCAAATTCAGTCAATTCATTTTTACCGCTTATCTCGGCGCTATTCGCCGTTTTTACGAGTAACGGCGAAACGGCGATGGCACTAAGAAAGGTTCTTCTGGTCAACATGTGTGTTTCTCCCAACTTTTACGCTTAATTAATGGAAATGATGAGATAAGCCGAAGATTATATTTTCAACTGCAATGATTTAATAATATCCAGATTGACTTCGACCCCGTGGCCCGGAGTGTCTGAAATGTTTACCATGCCGCCTCTAACGGAAAGCGGAGCAGAAGTCACGTCCTGGCTTAAATAATCCTGAGTAAAACTTACACCAGTATTTAACCGCGACACGGTGGCGGCTAAATGAGCCATCGCGCTGGAAGCCACGCTGGACTCCGCTATTTTGCACGCCAGCACCACATTGCCGTTAGTACTGTCACAATTCAGAACGCCGGCTAAAATGTGGTTATAAGTACCAAACTTCAATAATTTAAGATTGAACCACATCACGCCGAGATGACGTTCCCGCAAAATATCGGCGTCGGTATGCAGGCTTTCATCCGCCGCGATGTCCATCAGCGAGGAGTGAGCCAATAACATTTTCAGTCCATCGTCATCCGCAGGTTTCAACGGTTGCTCAAGATATTGCAGGCCCGCTGGGGAAGCGTGACGCATAAACTGAAGAGCCTTATCCACGTCCCAGGCCATATTGGCGTCGGCCGATAATGCAATTTTATCGCCATGGGTCGCGCGGATGGCGCAAATCCGTTCAGCATCTTCTAGCGGATCGTCGATACCAACCTTTATTTTAAAATAGCGATATCCTGCTCTGATTGCGTCGGTTAACGTTGCGTCATCCTGCGATTGGCCGGAACCACTTAATATCTTTAACGCTGGAATACTATCCCTTCTCTTATTCCCAAGCAGTTGCCACAGCGGGATATCTTTCTGACGAGCGACCAGGTCGGCAATCGCCATGCACAGTGCGGACTTGGCGGTTGTTGCTCCAGCGATAAGCCGGTCGATCTTATATTCAATTGCGGTAAAATTATCGGTATCCTCGCCAATTAAATGCGGAATAAGGGAATAATCTAGTGCAAATAATACATCAACCAAATATTCCCCAGTCATGGTCGCAGCAATGCTCGCCTCCCCCCAGCCATGGTGATTATCCGATGAAAGCACCCTGATGAAGACGTTCACAGTGGATTCAATTTTCTCACTGGCAAGCTTCATCGCCTGCTTAAGCGGCAAACGGACCGGATATATTTCTATTGACTTGATTTTACTCATACCGACGTTATCCCAATTGACGTTTTTATAGGATCGCCCTCACCAAATAATACCTGTTCAAGGCTATATAATTCCGCGATGGCGCCATAGCCCAGATCGTTGATTCTGACGAAAGGCGGTTCAATATTTAATCGCCGCCACATATTTTTCACCCCCTCGCTTACCCCCCTTTGATACGCCTGTACTTGTCCCACTACGCCGGACAGCACAATAGTTTTAAGCGTGAAGCAAACTGAAAGGGAAAATATGGCTTCGCCGAGCACAACACCCGCCGCAAAAAAACTGTCTTCGATTTTTTTATCACCGGCATTCAGCCGGGAAATTAAATTCAATAATTTTCCGGGTTCGATTTCATCCAGTAATATCGGTGCAAATCGGTACTCATCGCCGCTGCTTTGCTTGACCAGTGAATAACCGGACGCTTTCGTCAATAAACATCCCCTAGCACCGCATAGACAGAGATCGTCGGCACCGAGAACAGGAATGTGCGCAATCAGCCGATCATCGTTGATATTTCCATGGGCAATGCCGTTAATCAGTACATACGCCCCGATACCGAAGGCGATATAGATCAGAAGCGTCGCGTCCTTGCTCTTATAAGGATCCGGCGCAACGGAGTTGAATTCCAGAGGCCGCTTTTCAGAGAACACCTTTTCCCCTATGCTCAGCGCTTCGCCAATGGTTCCCAGATAAACAGGAACCTTAAAGAACTCCCCCAGCTTATGGGTAATTAATTGATTATTAAGAACATGGATCGAAGAAATACAAATTTTACCCTGTCTTTTATCAACCGCACCGATGGTCACTACTCCGATACCAATGATTTTATTTTTACTGATATTATTTTCAGACAATACCCCGTCAATTTTATCTATCAGGTCCTCAACCACGGTATTGCCGGAGCCTTTAAGAGTATCGGTAAGATCGCTGCGGGCAAGTTGCTGGCCGCGCAGGTTTATTATCGATACGCAATGCTCAAACGCGGTAAGGCACACCGAAATAATAAACTTTGAGGTGACGCTGAGCGCCAGGGGCACCTGCCGGCGGCCGGGTCCTTGCGCCTGTCCCTGCGGCGCAGCTTCACTGATTAAATCATCCTCGATCAATTCCCTGACAATACGGGAGATTGCCGCCTCGGATAAACTGAGGGTTTTAGCAATATCCGAACGTGACATCCTTCCATGCCGGCTCAGAGCATGAATGATCAGGCTGCGGTTATACTCTCTGATATTCACCGTATTACGGCCTTTTCCTTGTTCGTTCATCATCAGTCCAGCACCGCCACCGCTCTGATGGGGCTTCCCGTACCGCCTTTTATTTTCAACGGGAAACCGATAAATTTAAACCGGCCTTTACCGACCAATAACTCTAAATGTTCCAGCCCTTCCATATGCGTGAATCCCATATCCCGGCATACATGATGAACTTCGAAATTATTCCGTCCCGTCCGCCCGGGGCTCATGGCTTCGACCCCGAACATAGCTATGCCCTGCTGCCCCAGCCAGGTTGCGGAATCTTTGGTCAATCCCGGAAAATCGGTAATGTGCCCGGGCGTGCCCAGGGTTCGTTGATTGAAGGCCATATAGAGCAGTACGGTATCTTTCGCTTTTATTTCCACGCCGGCCTTCACGATGGCATCTTGTAAATCCTTCACACTGATATCACTGTTCAGCGGCTTGTGAGATAAATCCAGGCAAACCGCCTCGGTATAAAAGTTCTCCAGGGGCATTTCGTCGATAGATTTCGCCTGTGATGAATCATCAAAATGGTGAGGGGCATCGACATGTGTTCCGCTGTGCTCTCCCATGACCAGCAGATTCACTGCCGTTGAAAATAGATAGCCCTCCGCTGCCCTCTTCTCCTCATGGGTGGTAAATGGGGTAATGCTTACGGTGGGATGATTGGGTAACCGCTGCATTTTGTGGCTTATCTCTCTGCTCAAATCGATTAATTGCATTTGGCTTTCCTTTTGATCTTTCTTATAACTAATTGATTAATATAAATATTACCCTTATGAGAGGTCTGCAATCTCAATTCAAGAGACATTTGTATTATTTGCTGTCAGTAAGTAATTAATAAGCAAACAACATGCCAACCGACTGGGCATTCGACACCTTCAGGGTTACCCCCTCGTCTAATTAAAAATTATTCAAACAAGATGATTGTGTTATCAAAGAATTACCTGGTTAAAATTCCGAAGGAAATGCGGAAACGCAGAGAAAATGAACTTGCCCCTGCGCTACAACCTTAGTTACGTTTAACATTCTTTGCACAAAAAAAGTTCATTTTACGCGATACTTCGCACTGTGAACGCACAAACTCGCTTGGCGAGCCAGCGTCAACGGTAACATTCCGGAGCCGGCCGATGAGCTCCCCTGCTCAACGCAAGGCCTGCGCGTTACATTTTCCAGCGCTATCACCCATGCCGGCAGCACCAAGACCCATCATTTTGTCCTCGCTCAACACCATGACCGTTCAATAAAGCCTGGCATGCGTCAGGTGGCAGTCAGCCCAAGCTTGCGCATCCTATAAATGAGTTGGCTCAAAGTTATTCCCAGCCGCTGCGCGGCTCGTGACTTGTTACCACCGCAGTGGGAAAGTGCCAGTTGGATGGAGTTGGCATCGCTGGGTTCGATACGGGACGAAAAAAGGTGCGCCTGGGAGCTCCCTGCGGCGTCAAGAGGATCGTCCGCAGGCTGGTGCGTCGCAGCGGCTTGTTCATGTTCCAACAAAGCGGCAACGTGCTGGGCATCGATGATGGGTAATTCCGACAGTAAGACCAATCGGTTAACCACATTTTGCAGTTGGCGGACATTCCCCGGCCAGGTATAACGGATCAGCGCGGCCAGCGCCTCCGCGGAGCATTGCACCCGGCGCTGGAAACGCGCGCCGCTCTCTTCAATGAAATGCTGAATCAGCGTAGACAGATCCTCCGGACGCTCCCGCAGCGAGGGTAAAAATATCGGCACCACGTAGAGCCGATAGAACAAATCCAGCCTGAATCTCCCCTCGGCGACCTGCTGGCGAAGGTCCAGATTCGTCGCGGCGACTATACGGACATTGATCGACCGCTCCTCCCCGCCGCCGACTCGCTGAATCGTTTTTTCTTGCAATGCCCGTAATAATTTAGCTTGCAGATTCAACGGCAATTCACCGATTTCATCGAGGAATAATGTACCGTTGTCCGCCTTTTCAAAATGCCCTTGCTTGGTTTTGTCCGCTCCTGTAAACGCGCCTTTTTCATGGCCGAACAGCTCTGATTCAAACAGGTTTTCCGGCACGGCCGCACAGTTCATTTTGATATATTGTCCACTGCGTTTGCTGGCGATATGCACCGCCCTGGCAAACAGCTCTTTGCCGGTGCCCGATTCGCCGATCAGGAGTACCGTGACATCACTGCCTGCCACCTGTTCAATTTGGCGGATGGCGGCGCGAATTTTATCCGAATCGCCATAAATGCCATATTCCAGCATGTCATGCTTCAGGGCCTGTCGTAGCGTACGGTTTTCATGTTCCAGCGCCACGGTATGCATTTGGACCCGCTCGGCAATAAGATCTTCCATGCGCAGCATTTGAGCGATATGACCCACCACTTCGCGCAAAATCTCAATATCCGCGGTCAGGTTACGCGAGATACCGCGAAAGCGATTGGCGCAAAATACTCCTCGGGCTCTGCCGTTGAGCAGGATGGGGAAGAAAAACATCGACGTGACGCCGCTGGGTAACGCATCCCTGGTCACTGAACGCCATAAATAATTAGGTTCTGAATCGATATCCTGAACAATGGTCATCTGACCCGACAAGAATACCTTGCCGGTGACGCCTTCATCTGGCTGCAATAGGCCTCGCGCTTTTTCCCGCAGTGTCAATCCATAAGCGCAGCGGATGGAGAGCAAGCCGCTTTTATCGTCATAGATAAACAACCGACCTCGATTAAGCCCCAGGATCTCCGACAGCAAATGGAAAACCTCGCGAAGATTTTCGTCGGTATCGGTATAGCGGATGAGAATTTTCGCCATCTCCCGGCGAAAAAACAGTTCGTGCTGAGCCCAGTCGACATTGACATGCACTTCCGTAGTCAGTTCTGCTCGCGCGGAGGGTACCTGCGCGATATGGGGTTGTTGCATGGTCTTATCCTCTCTTTTTGAGAAAATGATCCGGGGAGCGATGTTGGTGGGCGCGACGTTAAGTGTGAGTTTCTCAGCGGCGCGGTGAATAAGTGAAAATTTAAAAATTATTAATAATTTATTAATTTGTCAATAAAATTTGAGTAATAAATCGACCTCCCCAACAAGGATTGACTCCTGTATTTACGCGGTTATATATCAACAACCTTATGATTTTTATAAAATTATATATTTATTTACTCCATTCATCACCGTTTGGCCCATAGTTTGCTTTATAAATCTATAACAGTTAAGGCTGACGGAACCAAAGGACAAAAACCATAATCCACTGGTTAAACAAAACCGTATTCACGTTAATGGTAGGGGACAGAAATGCGCGCGATGGTATATGACTCGGCTAATTCCTATTCCACAGGGATACGTCCTCCGGTGGTCACGATAACAAATCTCCGCAAATGTTTTGGTGCAGACGTTATTTACGATAATTTCAATTATGAGTTCAAACCCGGTACGTTTACCGCCATTTTTGGTCCGAATGGCTGTGGCAAATCGACATTAATCAATATGATGGCCGGGCTCACCCCTTATGACGCGGGCCAAATACTTTATAATGGCAAGGATGTCAGCAAAACCACTATCGGCTACGTTTTTCAAAATTATCGCGAGGCGTTGTTTCCCTGGTGGAAAGCCAGGGAAAATATTGAATATCCGTTGAAGATAAAAGGCATGAAGGCCGCTGAACGCCGTCGGCGCGTCGATGAATTGATAGTACAATTTGATATCAAATTTGACCTGGAGCGTTACCCTTACGAGTTCTCGGGCGGGCAGCAGCAATTGCTATCCATTTTAAGAGCCCTGGCGCCCCGACCAGAAATCATCTTTCTCGACGAGCCCTTTTCCGCTCTGGATTATGAAATGACTCTATTCATCCGGGAAAAGCTGCAACTGATATTTGCACAAAGCAAGATTGCCATGGTGTTGGTTTCGCACGATCTAGAAGATGCGGTATTTTTAGCTGAACAGGTGATGATGTTAAGTAAACGCCCGACCCGTCTGGTTGAAATGATCCCGGTTAATTTGCCTTATCCGAGAAATGATCTGACTTTGCTGCATCCCGATTTTATTGAAGCCAAACGGCATAGCCTCGAAATTTTCCAACAGGAGGTTCGCCGGCCATGAAACAGTCTTTTTTTATTGCCGCAAAGTCGGCGCGAACCTACAAGCCAAATTTTTCCTCGCTCTTTTTACGACTGCTACGGCCGGGGATTATCGGTCCGATAGTATTAATCGCGTTCTGGAGTCTGGCCCACTCCGCCCACTGGGTGACCCCGCGGCTTCTGCCCGGCCCGTTGGAGACGTTTTATGCTTTTACGCAAAGCGTCGTAGACGGCGGTTTGTGGGCGGACTTCATCCGCACGGTATTAAGGACGGTTTACTCTTTTCTGATCGCCGCCGCCATCGGTATTCCGGTCGGTATTACCATAGGAGCGAATACCGGCATTTATCGCTGCGTGGAATTCATTATCGATTTTTTTCGATCCACACCCGCGACCGCGTTATTCCCGCTGTTCTTGCTGATATTCGGTATCGGCGAGGAATCGAAGATCGCTATCGCGGCGTTTTCCGCCTGCCTGGTTATTCTTTTTAACGTAGCGTACGGCGTGATGAATGCGCGCCAGACGCGCATCCTGGCCGCCAGGGTCATGGGTGCCTCAAACTGGCGCATTCTTCGCGACGTGCTTTTGTATGAATCATTGCCGCAAACTTTTATTGGCTTAAGGCTAGGCGTCTCTTATGCACTGGTGGTGATTATCGTCGCGGAAATGTTTATCGGCTCCTCCGTTGGCATGGGCCACCGGATTATTGATGCGCAACAGGTTTATAACCTGGCTGAAATGTACAGCTCCATTATTGTCACCGGCTGTATCGGTTATCTCATCAACTTACTTTTCCTGCTCATTGAACGCCATTTCATTAAATGGTCTGGAAAATAATATTATTATCGCTGAAGGAAATATTATGAAACGCGTTATTTTATTGTCGATAGCTACGGCCGCAGTCCTGTTTTCTTCGCTTTCTGCACAGGCCAATGAAAAAGTAACCGTCGCTTGGCTACCCATTATGCAAACCACGGCCTTTTATATTGCCATGCATGATAAATTATTTGAGAAAGCGGGTATTGATATAACCGCCGTTAAATTTGAAAATCCTAATCAAATAATTGATTCACTGGTTTCCGGTCAGGCCGATGTCGGCGCGCCCGGCTCCGCCGCCGGTATAGCGGTGTTGGCGGAATCACGTTTTCCCGGCACGTTCAAAGTATTCGGACTGCAGGGCGGCAGCATCAAATACCACCGGATCAATGATGCGCTGATTGTCGCCAATGACTCGACGATTAACAGCTTTGCCGATCTCAAAGGCAAATCCCTGGGGCAATTACCTGGTGTACAGTGGCGAACCATCGCCCGTTATATGGTCCGCCAGGCCGGGCTTGATCCGGATAAAGATATCCACATGCAGGATATAGCTACCGGCTTACAGGTGCCCTCGGTGGTATCAGGGAGCGTCGATGCCACATTATCTCTTGAACCGGTCGGCTCTATCGCGGTGGCGAACGGCGACGCACAGCGGGCATTGACTAATCCCGCCGAAACGCTGATAGCCGACCCGTTTTATTCCGGCGTCTCGCTACTCACCACCAAGTTCCTCAAAGAGCGCCCTGAAACCGCCAAAAAAGTCGTGGCGGTGCTTGACGAGGCGACCCGTTTGGCCAATGAACGTTTCGCCGCTTATCGTCCGGTCATTGCCAATTATACGCCGATTAAAAAAGATCAGATTGCGCTGGTGGCGCAACCCTACCTACGCGCCTGGAAAGACATTGGTCCCGAGGATATTCACTCTTATCAGGCGCTGGTGAATGTATTTGAAAAAGAAGGCGTGCTGAAGACCCCGATGGACGTCAGCACAATGATCCTGCGTAACTCAGACTTTGCAAAGTGAGAACCCCATGCCAATAACGTTTAATGCCGCCGTGGTACAGACCCTTGCGGTGCTCGGCGATCTCAAAGCCAATATCGCTCTCGCTACCGACGGTGTGAAAGAAGCCGTACGACAGGGCGCAAAACTGATTGTTTTGCCGGAATGCATGAACACCGGCTATTTGTTCGACTCGGCGCAGCATTGCCGGGCATTGGCCGAACCGGTCGATGGCAAATATTGCCGGGCGCTGGCGTCACTCTGTATCGAATATAACGTATTTATCGCTTCCGGCATGACTGAACTGGGCGACGACGGCAAAATCTATAATTCGGGAGTCTTGTTCGACCCAACAGGGGTGCTGATTTGCCATTATCAGAAGCAATTTTTGGCAACCCATGATCAGAACTGGTTTGAAGTGGGCATTAAAGGCAATCCCTGGGTAGATACCGAACTGGGACGGTTGGGATTATTAATTTGTTTTGACGGACGTATCCCTGAAATCGCCCGTTGTCTCGCGGCGCAAAACGTCGATGTGGTCATTGATATGGCTAATTTTTTCGCCATGGATCAGGCCGAATTGTGGGTGCCGGCCCGCGCTTACGAAAATGGCTGTTGGATTATCGCCGCCACCAAGTCCGGCGTGGAGCGCAGTATCTATTATCCCGGCGGCAGTATGATTGTTGATCCGCAGGGCCGGGTGCAGGCCCGAATACCTTACGATACCCATGGCGTGGTGACCGCCCGGGTGGAGCTAGCTGGCAACGCGGCCAGTCCATGGTCGTTCGGCGGAGACAAGATGGCGGACCGGCGTCCGCCGGCCTACGGTATTATCGCGCAGCCATTCGAGACTACGCCACTGTCAGTTTTATTACGCGAACCGCTGGTGGCGGCACTGAGCAGCAGCAAAGTCGCCGCGGTGCAAGCCCATGTTTCAGCCGCCCATACCCTTGACGATGCCCTGGAAATGATAGAGCACGCGGCGCAGCTGGGCGTCAAGGTCATGGCGCTGCCGGCCTGCTTCGCCTCTCCCGTCTGGTGCCCGGACCAGGATGAGGCGCGGCGGCTGGCACGGGAGGCTGAGACCGTTATGAATGCCGTTACCGGCATTTGCAAACGCCACCAGGCATTGGTTGCCCTGCCCTCGACCACGGGAAAGAACGGCCAACTGCGGCATGAGCTGCTGTTAATCGGCCCGGACGGTATTATGGGACGCCAGCCCCAGGTGCATAACGGACCGCGCGCCGCTCAGTGGGCCTCCGGCGCCGAAGCAGGCTTCACGGTGTTTGATACCCGCTACGGCAGGATAGGGTTACTGAACGATTACGACGGCATGTTCCCTGAATCGAGCCGGGTGCTGACCCTCCTTGGCGCCGATATCATCTTATGGAGTTGCGCCTGGGAACACCCGAACCAGCGTAATCTACTGGCGGTGACCAAAGCCGAAGATAACCGTGTCTATATAGTCTGCGCCAATCGAACCGATTCGCCCTTTCCAGGCGGTTCCCTGGTTATCCCGCCCACCGGTTTTACCAACTGGAACCTCTCTTTCCTAATACCACCTGATATCCGGTGGGGGGCCGTTACGCCACTGTATGCTCACCGCGCGCTGACGAGACAAAAGGAAATGATTCCTGGTGTGGATATGGTGCGCAACCGCCAGACAGGCAGTTATTCAGTACTGATTAATTCATGACGTAGTGTATGTTCACCGGGCGGCACATGTTTTTATTATATTATCAAGCAGCATCTGTTTGAAAAGCCATTAATGCCCCATTAATTACTTTATAAAAAAGTGATGTAAACATGGAGTCACCGCTATTTATCCAATGACGCAAGACAAGCTAATAATAATGAAATGAGAAACGCCCGGTGACTCTTCACTGTGGCAAAGAGATGTTATTCTTAAAAGGAGAGAATATGAAATATGCCAGCGGATGTATTGTCGCAGCCACCCTGTTGGGTCTCGGAATTTCGCCTTTACGGGCCCAGGAAAAATTGACCCATATCCGAGTCGGCCATATGGTGGCGCTGGATATGGCGCCGCTTTTCGTGGCGAAGGAAAGCGATTGTTTTACACAGCAGGGACTGGATGTGGAAACAATGTTTTTCGCCAATCCCGGCGACAATAACGCGGCATTATCGGGCGGCGCGATTGATTTCAGCTTTCTGCCCTTCACCCTGCCGTTTTTCGCCGCTAACAGCGGCGTGCCGATCCGAGTGATTTCCGCCGGCGGCGGCTGGGGCGTCATGGAGGTTGTGGCGCAAGGCAAATTGGGTTTACATGATATGGCTGAGCTGAAAAGGTATATTCAACAACATCCCGGCCATCCGCTGAAAATAGCCACCTTGCAAGGCGACACGCTGGAATTAATTCTGGATCGGCAATTCGCCAAAAGCGGCATTGATCCCAAAAGTGTGGAATTGGTGTATTTCAACGATCTGCTGGCAATGGTTGAAGCCTTCCGCGGCGGTCAAGTTGATATTCTAAGCCATATAAAACCCTATACCACTGATATGGTAGTAAATAAAAACGCATCGCTACTAGCCAATAATGCCTCAACCTGGTCATTAAATTCACCCAATACGGTAGTCAGCGTATTGGATAAAACCCTGACCGAGCGCGGCCCGGTGGTTAAGGAATTCCTCAGCGGTCTGATCTGCGGCGCAAAAATCATCAATGAACACCCGGATCAAGCGGTGAGCTATTTAGATAAAGGACATTATTTCCGGGTTTCGTCCGCGGTACTCTCACAGGCGCTGAAATCCGCATCGGCGCCAATCAGTTTTACCCCGGATCTAAAATCCATACAAAGCGTGGTGGACGATATGAGCCGTCTCGGCTATATCAAAACCGGCGTACGCGCCGAAGATATTTTCCGACTGGATACCATCCGCGGCCTGGAGAAGCAATGAGCCGGTTTATAACGCGCCTGCAAGCCTGCCTGCCGGTACTGGTCGGTACTGCGTCCGTCGGTACGCTGGTGATGGTCTGGGAGCTTGCCGGCGCGGATGGGGGCTCGTCCCTGGCGGCGGTATTGCCGCCGCCCAGCCATTTTTTACGCACCATTGCTGAGAGCGATTTCCGGATCGGACTGGGCAGCCAATCCTCGCCAATAATTGATTCTGTTTTGGCAACGTTCGCCCGGGTTTTCTGCGGTCTGGCTCTCGCGTTTGCCGCCGCGATATTGAGCGCGGCGCTGCTTAGCCTATCGCAGGCGGCCACCTGGATTATCAGCCCGGTTATCTATCTCTTGTCCCCTATCGCGCCCATTGCCTGGATCCCCGCCGCCATTACTTTGTTTGGCATTGGCAACGATACGGCAATATTTATTGTTTTTATGGGGGTCTATTTTATCCTGACCATCGGGACGTTGGCCGAAATCCGCCGGCTGCCGGAAGAGTTCCTGATTGTGGCCCAGGATTTGGGCGCAAACGCATTGCAACGCTGGCTTTGGGTAGTGCTGCCGGCAGTATTGCCGGGCGCGTTCACGCTATTGCGCACCAATTTTATCGCGGCCTGGATGGCGGTGCTGGTGGCGGAAATGGTGGGATTACACGACGGCCTGGGTGCTATCATTATGATGGGGCGGAATCTGTTCAATAATGATCTGATCATGTTCGGCATGGTAGTCATTGGCCTGTCCGGTTTTATCGTCGATCGTTTGCTGGCTTACATTGGCAAATATCTGCTCTGGTGGAGGGTGTAAACCATGGCCGCCGACGCCGATAACGCCTTGTTCCATGTCGATCGCTTCAGCGTTGCCTACGCCGGGGCCTCACCGCTGAAAGAATTATCCTTGACGCTGAATCGGGGGGACATTACCTGCATCTTGGGCAAATCCGGCTGCGGCAAAACCACGCTGCTTAAAGCCCTGGGCGGCTTTGCGGTCGGCCATACCCAGGGAACCATTACTTTCCAGGGAAAAACGCTGCAAGGCCCTAACCCCGATAGCGTAATGATTTTTCAGGAAAACAATCTATTCCCCTGGCTAACGGTCAGACGCAACGTAGAGTTCGGCCTACGGTTCTCCGGGAATGTTTTATCACGCCGGGAACGCCAACTGCGCATCGAAGCGATGCTGGGCACCGTCGGCCTGCTCGACGCGGCCCACCGCTACCCGTTCCAGCTCTCGGGCGGCATGCGCCAACGCACCGCCATCGCGCGTGCGCTGGTTTCCAACCCCAGAGTGGTGCTGCTTGATGAGCCTTTCAGCGCGTTGGACATCAGCCTGCGCCGGCGGATGCAGCTGTTTCTCAAGCAATTGGGGGAGGAACGGCGAATATCGATGGTCATGGTCACCCATAACGTTGAAGAGGCCATTACGCTCGGTCATCGGGTGATTGTGCTGGGCGGGCAGCCGGCACGGATTCTGCTTGAACGCGAGACCCGCGCCGGGGCCTTCGGCGATCGCTACTCGACGGTGTTTCTCGATCTGCAACGGGAAATCGAATCCATTATCGATTAAGGAGTGGCGATGAACGGTATTCATGACATGGGCGGATTACATGGTTTCGGCCCGGTCAAGGTTGAAGCGGATGAACCGGTGTTCCACAGCGAATGGGAGAGCCGCGTTTTTTGCATCACCCAGCTCATCGATACGCTGGGGATATGGAATCTGGACGAACACCGCCATGAAATTGAACTGATGCGGCCGGCGGATTATCTGGACGCCGGCTATTACGGCCGATGGCTGTTTGCCATGGAAAGACTGCTGCACTGTAAAGGCATCGTATTCAACGATGAACTTGAAAACCGGATTGCCGAGTACTGGGCCGATGTCCGCCACTACAGCCAATCCGCTGCCAGACAGCGCAATTGGCCGTTGCCGGCGTCGGCCGAAGTCCGCTGGGGCGCCTGGCGCAAGGAGGCGACCGTGACGCCCCGCTATCAGTTGGACCAGCAGGTCAAGGTACGGAACATCCACCCGGCGGGGCATACACGGGTAGCCAATTATATCCGCGGCAAGGAAGGCATTATCGTCAATGTTCACGAGCAGGCATGGGTTTTTCCCGATACCCGGGCCCACTACCTGGGCGAGAAGCTACAGCCCGTTTACAGCGTAAAGTTCTGCGCCAAAACCCTATGGGGTCCACAGGCGGAAGCAGACGTATTTAACCATGTTGATCTGAGCGAAGATCATCTGGAACCCATAGCAGGAGATAAGCATGAGTGATAATCACAACCACGAAAAGCCCTGGCAAGCGGTCCGCACTGAAGCGATGGAGAGCCTGCTGGCCGAAATCGGGGTCATTCAAACAGACAGTGTCGACAGGATAGTCCGGCACTACGAGGAAAAGGTCGGTCCGCAGACCGGCGCGCGCGTGGTGGCCCGCGCTTGGGTGGATGCCGCTTTTAAACAACGCCTGCTCCACGACGGCCTGGCAGCCTGCGCTGAACTCGGCATCGGTGGTCCAGAGACCGAATACCTGACCGTGGTGGAAAACACCGCCGATCTCCATAACGTTATTGTCTGCACCTTGTGCTCCTGCTACCCCTGGCCGATTCTCGGACTGCCGCCGGCCTGGTATAAATCCAGCGCCTATCGTTCAAGGATAGTGCGGGAACCTCGCCGGGTACTGGCGGAGATGGGGTTGGAGTTACCGCCTGAGGTCACTGTACGCGTCTGGGATAGCGTTTCGGAAATCCGTTATCTAGTGCTGCCCCAGCGGCCTCCGGGAACCGAACGGCTGGATATGGCGGCCCTGGCCGCTTTGGTGACCCGGGACGCCATGATTGGCGTAGCCCGCGTGGCCCCGCCAGCCGCGCCAGCCGCGCCGGCAACACTCGGCGCAGCCCGACAGGCACCCATTAACCAGGACGGCAACTGATGAACCCGACCGATTTCTTAACTCAATCGCTGACGGACCGGCAATTTTTGCAATCCGTCGCTTTTCCCAATCCTTGGGCGGCCAGAGCTTTTGGATTGACCCTGGCCGCCGCCGAACAACGTTTGTTTACCCTGACAGAGTTTCAGCAATGCCTGATCGGCAGCATTGGCGAATTGGAAGCACAAGGACAGGCCATCACCGGCGAAGAACAGTATTACAGTTGCTGGATAGAAGCGTTGAGCCGATTACTCAAGCAAAAACGATTGCTGACGCCGGACAGATTACAATCCGAAGAACTGCGGATACGGGATTATACGCGGCAGTTGCATCAGCATCAGCCGCCTCATTACCCGCCCCGTCCATTGGTAATTCAGGAGGGCCGATGATTATCGCCGGCGAGCCGTACGATTTTCCGATTTCCGGTGATATGGCAACGACGGACAGTGCGTTATTGATTATCGATATGCAACGCGACTTTTGCGATCCGCGGGGATACATGAACCATCGTGGCGATGATATTTCCGCTGCGAGGGCGATCATCCCCGTCATCGAACGCGTGCGCGACGCCGCCACCCGTGCCGGGATCAAAATTATTTATACCCGGGAGGGCCACCGCCCCGACCTGTCCGATTTACCGTTAAGCAAACGGCTCAAGACCGCCAGGGCGGGGGCTGAAATCGGCGCGCGCGGCCCGTTGGGACGGCTGTTGATCCGCGGAGAACCGGGGTGGGAACTGGTGCCGGAATTACAACCGCGCGGCGAGGAAGCGGTAATCGATAAGCCTGGTACCGGCGCTTTCCACGGCACCGATCTGCACCATATCCTGGTCAACGAAGGCATCCGTAACCTGATACTGACCGGCGTGACTACCGGCGTATGCGTATCGTCCACCGCACGTGAAGCCAGCGATCGCGGCTACAGCGTTCTGGTGCTCAGCGATTGCTGCGCCGAGCCCGATCCGCTTAACCATGCGATGGCAATCGGATTGCTTAAAATCGAGGGCGGCTATATGGCCACCGTATCAACGGCGCGACACTTTATCGCCTCATTGACGCCACGAACCACCCCCGCGCCGCTGCAGAAGTGAATGGCGGAGTTCCGCGTGTTGCCTTCCGGACAAGCACGGGGACAATGCGTGATGGCGATTTTTGTTAACAGGGGGCTGGGATGGTTATCAGCAATATTGATTTAAAACTGTTGAAGGTATTCAAAACTGTGGTGGAATCCAACGGCTTTTCCAATGCCCAGACCCTGCTGAATGTCGCGCCATCCACCATCAGCGCACAGATGTCGCAGTTAGAGGTCAGGCTGGGATTCAGGTTATGCCAGCGCGGGCGTGCCGGTTTTCTACTGACCGCTAAAGGGGAAGCGTTCTATCAATACACGCTGCAATTTCTGCAATCGCTACACGAATTTCAGGAGCGCAGCACTGCGCTTAAGGGCGGCCTGACCGGTACACTGCGTATCGGTTTTCTGGATAATGTAGTTACTGACCCGAAAAATCCGCTCTGCCAGGCAATAGAGATGCTGATGCAGTTACCGCAAAATACGCTTCATCTGGAATTGGAAACGCTCTCGCCCCCTGAACTGGAAAAAAAAGTACTGGACCATAGTCTCGATGCGGCGATCAGTATCTTCCCCGGACGCCTGCCCGGTCTCTGTTACCAAGCGCTCTATGACGAACAGGATATTCTGGTATGCCGCAAAGATCATCCCTTGGTCGAGGTGGATAATCCCCAGCATATCATCAGTGCCCTGCCCGGCACACCGCGGGTGATCCGCACCTTTCTGACCAATAACGAGTTCCCGTTGCAGGTTGTCAAGGATACGGTATCAGCCAGCGTCAGCAATCTGGAGGCATCGGCGATACTGGTGCTCACCGGCCTATATATCGGTTTTTTTCCTCAACATTATATCCAGCGCTGGCTGGATTCGGGTGAACTGGTCTCCTTGCGGCCGGATAGCATCAGCCGCCATTCACTCTTCAAACTTATCTACCGCGATAAAAAGACGCCATTATCCCTGCCGCTCCAGGCGTTTTTACGTTGCGTTAATAGCGTCATGGAGACCTAGCTTATTGGGCCTGCGCCTCGCCAAGATTTCCGGATTGTGATAACCGGTCGTCGGCACGCTTCATCCGCAGCAATGCGTAACCAGAAAAGGGTAGAAAACATGACAGCTGAAAACACCGGGGAATTTTACAGCACCCTACTACCGGCCGGTTCCCACTGGTCGTTTCGTCTGCGGCGCGGTACCGCCCTGCGCCTCAACGACAGCCAGGGCGGTGCCAACGTCGGGATGCTGTTTTATAACCCGGAAAATTTGCTGGAGCGCTATAACGCCCCCGATACGCTGAAATGCCAGCACACGTTCCGCCTGACTACCGGCCACTGTCTCTATTCCGATATGGGCCGGATATTCTGCGGTATCGAAAAAGACAGTTTCGGTTGGCACGATACGGTCTGCGGCACCATGAACGCCGCGCTGACCGAACAGCGTTTCGGTCTAGCTAATTATCAGCAGGCGCTCAACGAACGCCATCAGAACGGCTATGATAGTTTTTTGGTCGAACTTAAGAAATACGGCCTCGGCAAACGGGATATGGCAGCCTGCCTCAATCTGTTTTCCAGGGTGGAGGTTAATGATGAGGGCGCAATCCGGTTAGTGGCGCATTCACAGCCCGGCAGTTCGGTTACGTTGCGATTCGCCATGGATTCGCTGGTAATACTGCATACGTGCCCCCATCCCTTGACACAAGCTGTCAGCTACCCCCGCGCCCCCGTGGAAATCGCCCTGCTGGCCGACACCGCGCCGTTGCCCGAAGCCTGCCTGAACCGCGATGAGAACCGCCGCGGACTTACCAATAATCAATTGTATTATGCGGCTTCGCCAGCCCCTTTCGGCGATAGGCAAGACAACCGGGCGCCGACTGCCAAGGCAGGCATCAGCCCCGTTATTCGTTGAGGAAAGTCACATGATCAAGACCAGCGACTTAGAGATGCAGGATTCCCGTTATCACCGCAGGATTGACGCAGGAGACTACTGGCTGTACCGCCTGGAGTCGGGTCATACGCTGCGCATAAGCGACAGTGAAGGTAACCAGGCGGTTGATACCTTATTTTTTAACGCCGATGATATTGCCGAACGCTACAGTATGATGGATACCCTGCGTGGACAACGCAATGTTTTTCTTACCGCCGGCAGCGTGCTGCGTTCTAACGACGATAACCCCATGCTGGAGATTGTCGCCGATACCTGCGGCCGTCATGACACTTTAGGCGGGGCCTGCGCCACCGAAAGCAATACGGTGCGTTACTCCCTGGAAAAACGCCACATGCATGCCTGTCGCGACAGTTGGATGCTGGCGCTGGCCGAACATCCCGAATATGGTCTGACTAAACGCGACATAACCCATAATATCAATTTTTTCATGAACGTACCGGTAACCGCTCAAGGAGGTCTCACCTTTGCAGATGGCATTTCAGCGCCCGGTAAATATGTTGAGCTTGTGGCCAGAATGAATGTGCTAGTGCTGATTTCCAATTGCCCGCAGCTTAACAATCCCTGCAACGGCTACCAGCCTACGCCCATCGAAGTCAATATCTGGTCATAACGATGACGGCTCGGCTTCCATTAGAGGCCGGGAGCGTTAATCCTCACATCCCAATAGGAACTTATGTATGCGACATATCACCTGCGCGACCGTGCAAGAATGGCAAACGCATTATCAGAGCAAACCTGAGACGGTAAGGGATACCTTGACATCCTTACTTGCCAGACTCGGTGGACCGGATACCGCATGGATCTATCTTGCAACGCCAGAGCAATTGGCCCTTCAATGCGACCAGCTTGCAAAACGCGTTGCCAGTATCAAAGGCAATCGTTCTGCCCTTCCGCTGTACGGTATCCCTTTTGCGGTCAAAGATAATATTGATGTCGGCGGCTGGCCGACCAGCGCCGCATGTCCGGAATTTATCTATGAGGCATCCCGTGATGCGCAAGTCGTTGCTCGCTTACGCGCGGCGGGCGCTATCGTTATCGGTAAGACCAATTTGGATCAATTCGCCACCGGACTGGTGGGAACCCGCTCGCCGTACGGAGCGGTGACCAATAGCTTTAACCCAGACTATGTCAGCGGCGGATCCAGTTCAGGTTCGGCATCGGTGGTGGCTCGCGGTCTGGTACCCTTTGCCCTGGGCACCGATACTGCCGGTTCGGGGCGTGTTCCGGCCGGTTTTAATAATATCGTCGGTCTAAAACCCACCAAAGGCTGGCTTTCCACTCACGGTGTGGTGCCCGCCTGTCGGCTGAATGACTGTGTTTCGGTCTTTGCCCTGACCGCTGCCGATGCTTGGACTATTGCCGAAATTGCCGGCGGCTATAGCGTTAACGACGCCTATTCCCGGCATCATCCGGGCACCACGCCGGCGCTGATGCCGGCCGCGCCGCGCTTAGCCGTGCCGGACAAGGTGGAGTTTTTTGGCGATCGAGCCAGCGAGCAAGCTTTTCGGCAGGCGCTGCAAAAGCTGCAAGACAGCGGCGCAATTTTGGAGGTCATTGATTATACTCCATTCAGCAGCTTGGCCGAGCAGCTTTATGAGGCCGCATGGGTGGCAGAACGTACGGTCATCATTGGTTCCCGATTGCAAGATGATCCCGCCAGCCTGGATCCGGTGGTAAGAAGCATTATCGCTAAAGGGCTGGACTATAGCGCTTGCGATGCCTGGCGGGCCGAGTATCTGCGAGCGGAGTTGTCCAGGAGTATCAATGAGACACTGCGCCTCTTTGACGCGCTATTAGTGCCTACCTCCCCCACCATTCGTACTATTGATGAGATGAAACAGGAACCGGTGCATTACAATTCACAGTTCGGTATTTATACCAATTTTACCAATTTGGCGGATTTGTGCGCTTTGGCGTTGCCTTCATCACTGCGCGACGACGGTTTACCGGCAGGTATTACGCTTATCGCACCCGCCTGGCATGACCGGGCGCTGGCCGATTTCGGCATGCGCTGGCAACAAGGGCTGAACCTGCCGCTCGGTGCGACCGGCCGCGCCATACCGGCGCAACGGCCGGTTCTCAGAGAACCTTCACTTTTGCATGTCAGGGTAGCGGTGGTCGGCGCCCATCTGCGCGGTATGCCGCTTAATGAACAATTGACCTCTCGTGGTGCGGTTTTTGTCGAGACAGGCAGCACCGCTCCGCAGTATCGTCTCTACGCGCTGGCCGCGACACTACCGCCTAAACCGGGCCTGACGAAGGCGGAAAATGGGCGAAGTATCGAAATCGAACTTTGGGATATTCCTTTGGCGCGCTTCGGCGAGTTTGTCGACAAAATCCCTGCCCCCCTTGGTATCGGTACGCTGATACTTGCAGATGGGCGTGCGGTCAAAGGTTTTATCTGTGAAAATTATGCGCTGGCGGATGCCCTGGATATTACTGCTTTCGGGGGCTGGAAAAATTACCTCGCCAGTCTTGCATGATGTGCCAATTGCACACCTCATATTGAGAACTTGTCGCCAACATTTTGCTGGCGTCCACCTAGCATCATTCCGATCTTTTTTACGAATTTCAAGTTTCAAGCTTAGCGGAACTCGTACAGGGAAGCGACAGTACTCGGGGTTATGAAGGAGGGTATCACTCAGGCCAGATGGAGATACCATCAAGTCACACTTCGCATACCACGCATGCCAAGTACCATTCAATCAAATTAAAATCTCTTGCCTACGCTTAAGAAATAAGCGTCAACTCAGGGCCGTATTGACGCTTATTCAGCAGGGATGTTGAGGTTCCACGGCAGGAGATCTGTGATTTTGTTGATCGGGTGATCCGCGATAGTGGCAAGCACATGGCGCAGATACGCTTCCCGCTCCACGCCGTTCAGTTTGCAACTGCCGATCAGCGTGTACATCCGCGCCGCCCGCTCTCCGAACCGAAGAACAGATAGATGGTATGACCTTGATATAATCGCTTTGGTATTGGTGCATTATTCGGAGGTCATCATGGCATCGAGTACTCCATCAGTTTATGTAGGTCTGGATGTTCATAAAGAGTCGCTGGCTGTAGCCATCGCCAACCCTGAAAGGCTTGGCGAAATCCGCTTCTACGGGAATATTCCAAATCAGCAGCAGAGCATTCATCATTTATTTCTGAAGCTACAAAAACAACATCCGTATATCACGGCTTGTTATGAGGCGGGCCCATGTGGATTTGGCATTTATCACCAACTTACTGAGATGAATGTCGAATGCATCGTTGTTGCTCCCTCCCGTATTCCCAAATCACCCACCGACAAAATTAAAAATGACCATCGTGACGCGGTCGGTCTTGCCCGGCTGTTGCGTGCCGGCGAACTCACTCCGGTCTGGATACCTGATCTGACTCATGAAGCCATGCGGGATCTGGTTCGGGCGAGAACCGCTGCCAAATTAGATAATAGGATCGCCCGGCAACGTATTCAGAGCATGCTGCTTCGTACCGATAGGCGCTACGATAAAAAGCCCTGGGGATATAATCACCGGGTGTGGCTGGCGGATCAGTCTTTCCCCCTTCCATAGCAACAGATTGCTTTTCAGCACTATTGCCAGAGCCTGGAACAAATTGAAAATAGGATTGAGCAACTGGATAAAGAAATTGAACGGTTGCTGCCAGAGTGGTCTCTGTACAATGTGGTCTGTCAGTTACAGGCACTGAAAGGCGTGGGGAAAATCATCGCGGTTTCCCTGGTATCCGAACTGGGTGATTTCTCCCGGTTTGCCAATCCCAAACAAATCATGGCCTATCTGGGGTTAATTCCTGGTGAGCATTCCAGCGGTAATACAACCCGGCCCAGGGGAATAACCAAAACCGGCAACAGCGAACTGCGCAGATTGCTTTATGAATCCGCCTGGTCTTACCGGGCTCCCGCCAAGGTGGGTGCATGGCTGATAACCTACCGGCCTGATTCGGTCACCCAGGACTCAAAGGATATCGCCTGGAAAGCTCAGCAGCGGCTTTGCTCCCGATATAAAAAATTGCTCCAGAAAGGAAAAAAATCACAGGTTGCCATTACCGCCGTCGCTCGAGAGCTGACAGGATTTATATGGGACATTGACCTGACAGCCCGACAATCCAGTTAACGGTACAGCGTTAAACCCTGAAGCGCGCCGGGCACGGAATGAGTGATCCTCGTCAAGAATTTAGGTCGGTAAACAGTAATCCGATACCAGCAGGTAGAAAGAGGCCAGCTCATGACGAAAACCATCGTGGGGCAAACCATCCCCAAATAAGAGTCTGTTAAATTCAGGATACAGCCCGGTCGCTTCAGGCACCATGACGCCAGTTACTGTCTACAGCGTAGCTGATCCAGGCTGTGCGGGATAAGTACGGGCGAAATCCTTGACAAAGGTCATAAGAGTTCTTGCGACCCCAGGCTCACCACCCGCAGCGCGTTTTCGGCGATATTGTTGTCGATCTCCGCCCAGCCATCGGTACTGTAATAACACAGTGCCTGCCAGTGGTTCATCAGGTAGTTGAACGCCTTCGCCGTATCGGCCAGGCGCGACAGCGTGGTGAGTTTTTCCCGGATCCAGCTCTCCAGGCTCATCAGTAACGGCCAGGATCGCGCTTCGCGCACCTGCCTTCGTTCTTCGGCCGGACGCCCCCGGATGTCGGCTTCGATCGCATACAGTTCACCGATCCACTGCAGGGCTACGGTAGTGGTCGGTGATGGATGCCGCATAGGGATATCATGGATCTTACGCCGGGCGTGGGCCATACAGCCGACCTCGCGGATACGGTCTTCTTTATACAGCGGGTTGAAGCCCGCATCCGCATCCTCCTTCCCCTGCAACAGTCCGCTGAACCCGGCCAGATGCGTTTGCGGGTGAACCCCCTTGCGGTCCGGGCATCAGTCTACGGACCGTTTTGCCATTAAGCAATATTTCTTCATTTTGTCACGCAAGTCTCAGGGGTCGGTATCCGTATCGCCCTTTATTCTGATGATACAGTCTCAGGATCAGCGCCTTTACGGTTTCATAGCGATCCGGGAGGATCATTATTTTCTGATGATAGTAGAATGTACTACGCGGCAGCCCTGCTGCCTTTAACAGCCGGGGCAGTGACCACCACCTATGCCTTAGCTCATTCACGATCTTTACTTTTCCCCTGGTAATGAACGTGATTTTTTGCGGAACCAAGGCCTGCAACTTTTTTAAGTTAGCATTCTTAGCCCGCAACTGTTCAAGTTCTTCCCGCTCTGTGCCGGTCAACAATGATGGCTGTGATGATGGTAATGATTGCAGCGTTTCAGGCAAGCTTCTGGCTTTTCCTTTTTTTCGGGTGAAGGCGTTTTCTCCTGACTTATTATATTTTTTAGCCAGAGCGATACAGTATAGAATGTAGGAATACCATACTTTACAGCAGCTTCTCGAATCGAGAGTTTATTGTGTAAAATTTCGCTGATGACGATAAGTTTGAAATCGGCTGTGGCTATATAGCGGCCCTTCTTCCCCGTCAGGGTTCCGATGCCCTGCTCTCGATATATATAGACCCACTTCCTCACGGTGCTAGGACTGATAACATGAAGTTCAGCAACTGACACAAGGCTGAGCTTCCCTTGGAGATACTTGTATTTGCCCCTTGATGATCCAATACTACTCCGCCACTTTCTGTTTGAACTCTAATGCAAACTTCGGCATTTGTGCCCCTCCATCAAATAAACTGGTCCGATGTCCAACAATTGGGGCGCAGATCACCACCTACGTTTTCATTAAATCTCCACAACAATTTTTCCGGTATGTTTACCCTTGAGCTGATATTGGAAAGCGTCAACAATTTTGTCCAGCGGCCAAACAGAATCAATCATCGGGCGGACGTCAGTTTTTTCTAAGGCCCGAATCATGTCCTGTTGATGCGTGCGGCAACCCACTGTGATGCCCTTGACGGTCAGTTGCTTACCCATAATTGCTCCGGTTGGCACGTCACCGGCGATACCGGTAAAGACACCAATCAAGGTGATTTTCCCTCCGATGCGCGAAGCCTTAATAGATTGTGCAAGAGTGCCCGGACCTCCAATCTCAACCACATGATCGACACCTCGGCCTCCTGTCATTTCAAAGATTCGTTCACCCCATTCCGGTTCTTGTTGGTAATTCACAACGCCCGCAGCGCCCTGGTCTCGCAACCAGATCATTTTATCCGGTGAGGAAGATGTTGCCCAAACTCTTGCTCCTGCCATCTTGGCAATCTGAAGAGCAAAAACAGACACACCGCCTGAACCGAGTATTAGCACATCCTCACCCGGCTTGATACGTCCCTCAACCACCAGTGCACGCCACGCCGTCACTGCAGCAGTCGGAAGTGTTGAAGCTTCGGCATGGGACCAACCTTCAGGCGCAAGCGTGAAATAATGTGCTGGTCTAACGACAAAGGTTGTTGCATAACCGTCGAGCCCATCGCCCGGTGTACGACTGAATCCGCTAACAGGACATTCCCCATTCTCCCAGTCCGGAAAAAATGTCGATATCACCGAGTCCCCCGGCTTAAACGCGGAAACGCCTTCTCCGGTGCTCTCGACAACGCCGGCGCCGTCAGACATAAGCACCCGTCCGGGAGCGGCGGGAAGAATACCTGCAACCACGTTATAATCATGAAAATTAAGTGAAACATTATGAATTCTGACCCTGATCTCGCCTTTTCCTGGCTTGCCCGGATCCGGGATATCGATAATCGAGAGGCTATCAATACCGGCTGTCTGACCTCGTTGAGCAGCTTTCATGTCGTGTTTTTCTCCCTATTTCAGTTATATTGACCGGCTGACTTTAGCGCTATTAAGCAATTCAGGTAAGTACCTACAAAAATGTCTGTATCTATAAAGGATGCTGCTAAATGAAAAATGTGCTGGCAGAACGTCTCCGCCGCCGTGAAACGTTTGATGCCAACTGTCCTCACAGGCGGCTGCTCAGCCATATCACGAGTCGTTGGGGGACATTGGCACTGATTACTATGATAGATGGTCCACACCGCTTCGGTGCACTGAAGCGAAAAATGGGTGGTATTACAGACAGGATGCTGATTAAAACACTACATGAGCTAGAAAAAGATTCAATGATCGTCCGACAGGTTTATCAGATTATGCCCCCTCATACGGAATATGAGTTAACAAAATCTGGAAAGGAAGCAGCTGTCCATATTGAAAATCTCACCGACTGGATAGCTGATTATTTGGATCAGCAAAAGTGAGCATCAAGCTTTTCCCAGACACTGAACGGACGGATGGAGTTACGCGAGCAAAGAAAAGAAACTGGCCTTCGGCCCGTACCCTGCTGTTTCGTCGGTATAAGACCGGCAACAACGAAATTGGACTGCCCTTGGGATCGTGAGCACATGTCATTGTGGCACGACACAAGGCGACGGATACTCCAGACTTATTCCCCCTCGAACTCTTCAGTTGACAGTAAAGATGTCGTCAGGGGTCAGATGAATGCGATAGTTCCTCTGCGCGTCCGGTCCCCCGTAACGCAATAAAGATGACAATGGCGGTTAGTGCCGTTACGGTCGCGAGCACAACGAGCAGGATGCTGACAAGGTGTCCCAACGGATCGTGGCGTTCGATATCCGGCAGGCAACGTTTCGTGTCGGACCGGGGCGAGGCGCTACTGGTGGCCGCCCTGTCTGGTATGGGCATCGCATATCTGCCCGCATTTCTGTTCGAACAGCATCTTGAAGCGAAACGACTCATACAGGTCCTGCCCGAGTGCCGTACGGAAGAGGTGCCAATCTCGGTTATGTATCCTTCGAAGCGTTACCTGCCTGCGAAGGTGCGCGCCTTCGTCGATGCGTTAGTGGAAGCGGCGAAGGATACAGCACCGGTTCCACCACGGTATTGATAACATTTTTTTCCTTTTAGTGAACCCGCGCGCCACCGAGATGAACGTGAAATGGCGCATTCGAATCCAAGGCCACTCGTTCGCAACTGAACTGGCCGGAATTTCAGCGGTTTGCCAACGGCTTGCGCGAGTGTTTCTCGAATCAAGCCAACAAGATAGGCTGATCACTGGTTGCGCTAGCGTGAGGTGTTGGCCAGAATGGCTTAGTACAAGGGACTGGTCACAGAAAGAAAATGAGTTTTCAATGAGATATTGGGAATATCTTCTTATTACACGTAATTATAGATAAACAGCTAATGTAACGGCCTAATAATCAAGGCCAGTAAAATATGCGTAGTGAATGTCATACACCATCTTTAATAAACTTCTTTCTCATAAGGACACTATCATGCTTTGTATCAAAAATTAATTTTACTAGGGACCGAATTTCAACACAATAATACCCGAACATGATAATAAAACCGATTAAACTAACTGTTTTTATAGTGCCAAAATTAACACGAAGTATGGCGCAAACTATTAATTATTGGTTTTTTTCATGGCTAGACGGAGAAAATTTTCTATGATTGGATTGTCTTCATCGATACGGCAAGCCACCGCCAATTTTGCAGTTTGATCATTTTTTGGTAACTTACGATAGATGATATTTTCAAGCTTTATCCTACTTAATGTTTCAGGTAAGATAGAAACACCGAGTCCTCCCGCGATCATCGTCATAATGGCCATGGCATTCCTCACAGGTTTGATTTTTTCGGGGATAAAACCACATATTTTTTGCAATATAGGAAGGAGTTCAAAATTGGATTCCGAATCTGTAAACACAAAAAATGTTTCATCGGCTAATAGCGCTAAATCTATAATTTCTTGGTTGGCCATGGCATGGTCGGACGGTAATGCAATCATCCAAGGCCATGCACCGACTTGTGCAATTTTGATAGACTCGGGGATGCTAACTGAATACAATGTAACGTAACCAATATCGAGTTGACTTTTTTGTAATCCTTGCAATTGTGATCGAATTGACATTTCATTCAAACTAATGTCCACCTGAGGATATTGCTGTCTAAAAGAACGTACAGTTGAAGATAAAACACCAGAATAAGCAGAATTGCCTGAAAATCCAATGTTGAGTTGTCCTATCTCACCTGCACCGGCACGACTAGCTAACAGTGCAGCGTGATCCACCTTTTCAAGAATCATCTTAGCTTCATGGAAGAAAATCCGGCCGGCTTCCGTTAACTCGACATGTCGATTAGTACGGTTAAACAAACGAACCCCGAGAACACCTTCCAATGCTTTAATTTGCATACTAAGGGCCGGTTGAACAATATTTAACAACTGAGCGGCTCTTCCAAAATGTAACTCACTCGCTACAGCTAAAAAATATCGCAAATGGCGTAGCTCTAAATTTTCGGGGGATTTAATAAGCATGATTAGCTATCTTAACTTTGGATGAATGATTTAATTATAACAATAATTTTCACTTATAACCAGAATAACATATAAATTTTTATATCTTTAACGCTTAAGTGTTACTGTATAATATAATACAAGATGCATTCAACTTTCTGTTATTTCTCATTTGACTAAACAGATTATTGTTATAAGTAAATATCTTCTAATATTAAGAATGATGGGGATAGAAAATTCATAAAATTTATTTAAGGCCATATAATTTCATTAAATAAGTTTTTTTGCGATACCTTTCCATGAGAATTTTTAACAATTCATGGAGTCGACGCCTTCACTCTTAATGTTACCGTGACAGGTTCCAGCACGACAAGTAAATATTAATTTCTGACAAGCATACTTAAATTCTAGGCCTGTTACCTCGTCGCCGAACTTGGGTAAACGCAGAGAAAGTATATAAAGCCTTACCTCTTTGTGGTTTAAAATATTTATTCATGTACTATTACAATACTTTTTTAACTTAATGGTTTTTTCATTCGGCTTAGCCATTTACTTCAACAAATTAACATATTGCCACATCAATAATGACAGTAAGTAAAATTCTACTTTCTTTGATTATTTTTTATAAGCAATACCGCTTTATCATATTTAAGTATATTAAGAAAACCTAGTTATCAATTCATCGTTACTTGATAGAATTCGTCTTTTTGAGTATCGCATTCCAGTAGTCATCATTAATACTGATTGATTGATAAAAATAATATATTATGATTATAATTAAAACTATCATATAATCCTTTCCGAGATAAATTATCAAAAAGAATGATTCGTCATATTTCTTAACTTCATTACTTTATAACATGATACCTGGCAATATTTAGCAAAGCACAAGTGATTTATTCCTTAAATTATTCACTATAAGGAAAAGTCTCATGCACATAGTCTTTTTATCTCATCACTTGTTTTTGATGCTGAACATAGCAACCTCACTGTTAAAGTTATCACTGATATATAAGGGTATTTGATGTCATTAATTTCAGCTCTGATCAGAATGCGTTTTGCTTTTAAGTTAAGTTTTGCCGTGCTTTTCGCGTTGGTAGTTGGATTTGAATTAAATTTACAAACCCCACGCTGGTCAGCAATGACCGCAATAATCGTCGCTGGCGGTTCCGCTCTTAGCGCGGGGGGAGAACCCTTCTCTGGTGCCATTCGGCATCGAGGTTGGCTCAGAATAGTAGGAACCTTTATTGGTACGGCCTTCGGTCTGGCGATTATTATTGCAAGCGCTCGTGCACCAATGGTCATGCTACTAGTGTGTTGTATTTGGGCAGGCATCTGCTCCTACTTCTCTTCACGTATTTCTCTAGAAAATTCTTATGCCTGGGCGCTTGCCGGTTATACTTCCCTCATTCTTATCGTAACCTGCGCTAGCAGCACGTCCAACCTTTTACTGGCCCCGCAGTTCGCGGTAGAACGCTGTTCTGAAATCGTACTGGGCATTCTAAGTGCTATATTAGCAGATGTGCTGTTCTCTCCTCGGTCGATAAAAAAAGATATCGACCGTTTGGCAGATAAACTAATAGTGGATCAGTTCCGTTTAATGCAGCTCTGCGTAAGCGGGGATAGCATGGAAGAAAGTGAACTTGACAGACGCTGGAATAGGCTAGTCCATGAAAGTAATAGTCTTACGGGAATGCGTACTAATCTTTTACTTGAATCTTCTGCCTGGCATCGAGTAACACGTCGTATCGAAGCCCTTCATAGTTTATCACTGGCGATGATTACTCATGCTTGTGAAACTTACTTTGTACTGCTCAATAATTCCAGTCAGCTATCAAGTAATATTAAAGATTTATTTAGCGCACCGGTGGAAACCCGGCAAGATGTGCATTCTCGCCTAAAGGTCTTGCGGCTAGAGCTGGCTAATCATGGTATTCAGGAGGTATTACAACCGGTGGTTGATTGGACTGGTGTTGCTACACGTTATTTATTAATAGGTAAAGGTATTCAAACCAATAGCTCAATTAGTATTATTGAAGAAGATGTCTTAAGCCGTGAGCGGTTGATTAAAAAAAATTCGGGAGACTGGCATCAGTCCATAGTCAATGGCATACGTACCTGGTTGGCGACCTCTTTTGGCTGCTTGTTGTGGTTATGGACCGGTTGGTCTTCAGGAAGTGGTTTTATGTTGGCAATTGCGGTAGTGACAACATTAGCAATGCGCACCAATAATCCACGTTTGGTAGCGTTGGATTTTGTTGTAGGATTTGCCCTAGCAGTTCCGGTAGCATCATTCTATTTTTTGTTTATAATTCCCTCAACTCAACAAAGCCTTCTACTATTATGTCTGAGTCTGGGTGTACTCACATTTTTCTCGGGCATTGAAATCCAGAAAAGACGTATGGGTATGCTTGGCATGCTATTGGGATCCGTAAATATATTAGTACTATCAAATCCCATGAAATTTGATATGATCACTTTTATTGATAGTGCAGCCGGCCAGCTCATTGGCGGTTGTGTCGCTTTGGTAGTGTTTACTCTTATCCCTAATCTTGCTCATAAAAAGGTTGGACAGAGGTTACTTGATAGTTTTGTTACTAGTGCTGTAACGGCATTAACAACACGAACCGCCAAGCGAAGCGAGAATCGCCTACCTTATTTATACTCACGGCTAAATAATATGATGATGTCATTTCCAAACGATATACAGAAGTATCGTCTGGCCATTTTATTAATAATTGCACATCAAAGATTTTTACGGACAGAGGTCCCAGACAATAAAGAATTTTTGCATTTACATAAACAAATAAGAAAGACCGCATCTAATCTAATAAAAACAAAAAATCCCGTAAAACGCACTTATTATTTTGATCATTTATTAAATAAGATAGATGATTATCAACTAGTGTTGAAAAAAAACAAAGTATCAAGGGACATTTGTGAACCAATTGATATTTTTTCGAAGATGCTTCATCAATATGGCAATATTTTATTTAAATAGTTTATTTTCGATACTAAAAAGATGATTATTTCTTTAGACATTACCATTACTTCATTAAATGTAAACTTCTGTAGATCTCCATGTGCTTTAATGAACCTGATACGGACATTACCAGCATAATTACATAAAGCAGTGTTGATATAACAGATAATATTCCTAGGTTTGTTTATTTGTTTAGAAAAAAAAGAATGTACTACTAAACAGAATATCCGCAATGCCTGGGGTAATACGGACCTCCTCGTTAATTCTGATGGTGTCGGAGCAGTCATAACGGATTGCGCGGGGTAACTATGTGCCTGTACATCCGTCACAGCTGCTGAATGTAGTTTTACTGCCTGCCGGCATTAACTCCCTTTACAGTCAGTTTCGCTGACTCTTTCGCCATGAATGATTTTGCTGTAGACCTCCGCGCTTAATTTTGGCGTTCTCTTCTGCGTGTCGTAATCCACATAGATCATGCCGAAACGGCTTTTATACCCGCTCAGCCATTCAAGATTGTCATGACTGGACCAGACGTGGTAACCCTGGACATTAGCGCCCTTCGCAATTGATCGTTTCATGGCAGCGATGTGAGCGACCAGGTAGAGACAGCGATTTACGTCGGTAACTTTACCATTGATTAACTTGTCCTCCCCCTCAAAACCTGCACCATTTTCGGTGATGATGACAGGTGGGTTACCATATTCATCCCTCACGCGCTCAAGCAGAGCGGAAAATTGATCGGGTCTGACCGCGCCATTAAAAGCAAGTTTTTCATCAGGCGGGAAGAAAAGTTCAGGGGCGTAGCTTTCGTTACTGCTTTGCTGATGGCGAATGAAAAAAGGGGCGTAATAATTAATACCAAGGAAGCCCAAACCAGCGTCGTGAATTCGTCTGGCATCATCAGGCTGAACATCTATATCCAGATGATATGCTGACACCAGTTGTAGGACATCAGCCGGATAGGTTCCTTTGTACATTGCATCAAGGAACCAGCGGTTCAAAATACCGTCAACGAGCCGGGCGTTGTCTTTATCCTCTTTTGACGCTTTTTTTCCCGTCAGCACAGGAAAGAAAGGCAGCGCAATGCCCAGACGGCCTTTATACTGTTTCGCTTTAAAACTTTCCGCTGCGGCGGCAGATGCCAGCAGGATGTGATTGTATGACTTGAGCGAAGTCTCAAGGTAAGGCAGCGTTGGCACGATGGGAGGAAACTTAATCTCTTCACCCTTTATCCGTTTCTCGGCCATGATTTTTGTTGCGACCTCAACGGTCGGCTCATTAATCAGAACGAATTGGTCGACCTGGTCTGAGAAGTTGGCAAAGATGACCTCTGCATAGCGACGAAACCACTCTACAGATTCACGATTTTCCCACCCTCCGGCCGCAGCCAGCGACTCTGGCATGTCCCAGTGATACAGGGTCACAAGCGGTACAATACCGGCCGCCTTAAGGTCCGCAATGAACTGGCGATAATGGGCGATGGCCTGCAAGTTCACTGGTCCCTGACCATCTGGGATAATGCGGGTCCAGGCAATAGAGAAGCGATAGCTGTTCAGACCGAGCGATTTGAATAGCTCAATATCTTTCAAATATTGGGCACGATCATAAAAATTAATGGCTACATTTCCTGAAATGCCTGGCCCTGCAAGATGTTTTTCATCAAGATAATAGTCCCATACGGACCGGCCTTTCCCGTCTGCATTGTTTGCGCCTTCAACCTGGTAAGCGGCTGATGCTGCACCCCACAGAAAATTGTCAGGCACATCGGCAGCCCACACAACATTCATTGCGGCGGTCAGGCCTAACGCCAGTACTCCTCTTATCATCATTTTCCCCTAGTTAACATCAATAGCTCGTTAAAATCACATTCCGGTCACTCTGTTTTTCAAAAAGGTGAACCAGCATAAATTCATGTGGCAAATATATCATCATCAGATGATATATTCCTTTAACTCTATCGTCGTTTCCATTTTATTTACGTAAGCGTTATCCCAGTAGGGTTCAGCGGGCTGTTGCAGGCGAAGGCGGATGCGGGCTTCAACCCGCTGTATAAAGAAGACCGTATCCGCGAGGTCGGCTGCAATGGGGCCCACGCTCGGCGTAAGATCCATGATATCCCTATGAGGTATCCGTCGCCGACCTCCGCCGAGGCCCTGCAGCGTACTGAGTGAAGAAGCCGTTGAACAGAAGAGATTACCCCGACATAATCAGTCTGGGCTGCTGAAACACAGCCATTGCGAACCTACATCCCTGTCCCGCATATTGCCATTGCTTTATTGGGCAGAAAAAGCAGAAAGCGCCGGATTGGTGGTAACCGTTCCAAAGCGTATATTTTGCTTTGACAACCCGGACGTTAAGCGCGCCAGACAGGTAAGCTGCGGAGTTCACCTGCGAAATACTGAAGTCTTTTCCACATGTATCAGAAGATGATCTGCGAGCCGGCGAATAGACGGATAGCTTCGTCCGCCATGTCATCAAGAAATGAAGACGATTGCTCCGCACCCTGGCTTATCAGGCCGGGCGTGATAATTGGCAATGAAATGGCCGAAATCAGTAGTGCAAAAATTATTTCCGGTTGTTTCCCATTAATGATGTCATGGGCGATTGCCTGCTTTATCACCGGAAGGCAACTTTCACGAAAAGGCGACACCAGATACCGAAGGAGATGATCCAGACGCACTTCGCCCCTGGCCGCTTCATTAAGCAGCAGTGACGGAAATTCAGGAATGTCTATACTAATGGTGATAAGTTGGCGAATGAAACGCCTGAATGAATTTTCTGGATTGGTGCTGAAGTGCTCATCAATATCCCTTATTTCAGCAAGATGAATGCGCTGTTTTTCAAGAAGATATTCGAGTACGGCCTCCCAGAGAGCCGATTTCGACCCAAAAAGGCGTGCCACCAGTGCCATATCGACACCTGCCTCGCTGGCTATTTTGCGCAATGACGCACCCTCATAGCCATATCGTGAAAAAAATCGGGTAGCAACCGGAAGCAACGCTTCACGACCAGATACTCTACCGCCGGGCCGGCGGCCTCGCATGGGAGATTTGATTTCTACTGAACTCATTATGCTACGCTATTGAGAGCACCGGGACTAGCCGGTGCTGACGTGTCTGTTGTCAAGACACCATATCATCTTTTGGCATAAAAGGGACTTGTAGATAGCTGTCATATTTACCGCCAAAATGAATGACATGAGTCCCAGCATTACGGCTCATGGGCGCCTGGACCTGCTGCTCACTAACAAACGATAGCAGGGTTGAGCGATCCCCGCCAAGCGCTAGACGCTTCACTTTGTTACCGGGCGTAAACGTCCCCCCCGACGCCGGTAAGGTGATAATAGCTGAGCCAAAACCCATATCGATACTGGTTGGGATAGGACGCTGTGCAGCAATGGTCAGCACTAATTCTTCACCGGGATGATAACGCATGGCCATTGGCCAGATGCCAATTTCCACGGGTACAATCTCGCCGGGTTTGAGTTTTTCTTCATGTGTGTGGAGCAGTAAGGGTTCTTCGTTCGTTGTCCGCTCAGGATCAAGGGCTCGCTGGGAAACCCTTAGTAAACCCGAGGCAACAACAGGACCTTTTACCCCCTCACCAAGAAGACGCTCGTAGGGTTTCCCGTTTTTATCGCGCTTCTCAACGCCAACCTCCAGTTCCATATCTTCCGATCCCCGCGCTTCCACCCAGAGTTTCAGCTTCATATAGCCGATGATCTCAGTTTCCTGAGTAAAGGTGTAATGCAGCTCAGTTTTTCCTTCGCCTGACACCTCATAAGACAGGGATGCAGACAAGCTCTGACCGAATGTGTCAAGCTGGCCATTGCCACTAATAAACATTCGCTTCATCTGCACCTTAGGCAGTGGCCAGCTGTCTTCAATCCGGTCAACGATATCGGTTCCGCCAGCATCCAGTACGCATATACGGACGCGAGGCGTTTGCTCCCAGCCGTTATTAGCGCCTTTAAGGTAATGATCGAAAAATGCCAGCAGCTCATGTGCATATTTTGGCGTGTAAAAATCCAGCCATTCATTGGTATTGTTCACTCGGAGCCATTTTTCCTCCGAGGCTATCTGACGATAGCCGGCAAATGATCCGTGAGTGTGTGCATGGTTTGTATAACTGGCCACGACATAAGTGGGAATTTTAATGCGCTCAAGCCGTGCTTTTTTATCCTCCCAGTAAGGATCCATCAGTTGTGTCTCCATGATCATTCTGGGTTGATCTTCAACCAGATTTCCCCCGGCAAATGATTTCAGGATAACTTCCGGGAATGCTGGTGCAGGTATGCCTCCCCGGTTACCGGTTTCGCGGAAGTGATCGACAAAACCTTCCCAGGGAGCTATGGCAGTAAGATGCGGCGGCTGCTCTGCCGCGATGAACCACTGAGATACGGCAAGCCAGGAGTTGCCCGCCATACCGACTTTTCCGCTGCTCCAGGACTGTTGGGCCGCCCACTCAATGAAGTCGTAGCCGTCTTCAGCCAGTTGACGTCCCCAATAAGAGATATTCCCCTCAGACTTATAGGCGCCTCGAGGGTCGGGATTGAGAATAACATATCCTTCATTAACCCAAAATGCCGGGTCTGGTCCCTCGAACTTTTGCAGTTCTGACACCCAATCCAGCGGTACACCGGAACGTTCCTGGATATCGTCCAGCCACTGCCCGCCAATCTCCTTGCCATAAGGACTCCATGCCACCAAGGCGGGGTATTTCCCCTCTTTTATCGGGCGGAAAACATCTGTGTAAATAGTTATTCCATCGCGCATTTTAAGAGCAACGTCACGCTCAAACAAGATGTCGCAGGGCAGTGGTCTCGCACCTTCTCGGCGCACCGTACCTTTCTTCAGAACGGTGATACCCGGTGCAAATCCAGGGTACCGCGCTCGCGGTGCATTCAGTGGAAGCGGACGGCGGTACCAGACGGGGTATGCTGCATCACCATAAATTCGTGTTTTGAGCATAATCTTTTCCCCATTTTGACTGACGGCCCCGGCAAAAGAGAGCCTAGGCATTATCATGTTAGTGACTGCCATACTGACAGCGCCCGCTAATAGCGAACGACGCGACAGATAGGAGCCATTCAGATCTGTGATTTTCATAACGCATCCTTTTAAATCATCACTTGATGATTTAATTTTAAGGCGAAAACCGACTTAGTCAACAGAGTGTTGATGATTTGGAAGCATTGCGCATTTTTACTCAATAAACGCCGACAAAAGTCCGCGTTCACGTCAAATCTTCACCCTCATTTCCCTATATTTTTACCAATGCGTAGATGTCGGAATGCATCCTTTATTTCGTTCAGCGACCAGACGGAATCAATGACTGCACGGACCCTTGACTTTTCAAATGACTGGATTATTTGTTGTTGATGCTCTTCGCTACTTAAGGTAATTCCCCGCAGGGTGGGCTGTTTGCCCATGATTGCGCCCGTAGGTACATCATCTGCGATGCCGGAAATCGTCAATTAAAGCGGTTTCCCCGCCAATGCGCACAGCGTCCATAAGCTGATGAAGCGTACCCGGCCCGCCAATATCTACTACGTGACCAACGCCACGGCCTCTGGTCATTTCAAAGATTTTTTTGCTCATTTCGTGTTTTCTCTAAAATTCACAAAGGCCACCCACATTGCGTATGTAGCCAATCCATCTTTCCCGGCAAAGGAATAGTGAAAAATTGAAAAACTTGACTGCTAATGACCCCAGCGAAGAGGACTGAGCTAAGGATTTATTCAGACTTTAAACATCGTTAGCGCACGGCTACGTACCCTAACAAATAAAGTAAAAACCAGTGCAATCCCCGCAGCAAAAAGAAAAACAGACTGCAGGGTACCCGGGAAATATCCCATAAAAGACGATAGAAACTGTCCCAGAAATATTGCCATTGAAAGCCGAGCAAGATTCCGTCCCCGAAATGTCGTGCTGCTCAGATCCACAATAAGATGGTTCACGAGAGGAACGGAAAAACCGAACCCCAGCCCGAGGGCAATCCCGCCAATCACAAAGACGGGCATGGAAGGAGCTACCGCAAAAATAAGATGAGCAACGGTGTAAAAGCCAAACGCGATGGATAATGTTGGAAAATCACCAAAGCGACTGACCAGTTTCGGCATCAGCCATGCGCCAAATACCGCCACAAGCGAGACAAATGAAAGGAAGTAGCCGATCTGCAACTCAGTAACGTCATTGTCATGCAAATGTAGCGGCAGCAGGACAATAGCGGTAAAGAAAACGATCATGGAAAAAAGTGCCGCCACCCACGTCAGTACCATTGCTGAAGACGGTCCTCCGAGATGAATCTCATGAGTGCTTTCATCAGATATTACCAACTTGCCCGGTCGGGGTACATACGCCAACACCATGAGCAGCATAAGCCAGGCGAAAAGGTAAAGCATGAATGGCCAGCGCCAGCCGACGGCTGCCAGCAACCCGCCAATAAACAGGAATATTACACCACCAAGCTCAATCGACATCCCTTGGCGAGCAATCATCTTCATCCGTTTCGCGCCGTCATAAAAAACGGAGATTAAGCCGGTACCAGCCGACATAACCAGCGCCGTTGCACCACCGAGCAAAAACCGATCCGCAAAAACAAATGAATAACCCGACAAAAATGCACCGGCACCACCCAACAGCCCGTAAAGGAAAAGCCCGAGACAGAGGGTTTTATAAAGACCAGCCTTTTCAACAAGTTTCCCCACTAATGGCCCGAGCACCACCACCCCCAAAGACGGCAAGGTAACAAGCCAGCTCTCTGCACCCTTAACATCAAGTGCCGTGGAGATAGTGGTCAGGCCTGGTACAATCACGCATCCCACCATGATGGTTAGGCAGGCTACAGCAAGTAGCGTAAATCCTCCTGCCTTGTTTATCTGTTGCATACAAACTCCAACTGTCCACTATATGGATATGTTAACCATTATTAGGATATAATTTTCATGGTATTGTCGGATTATGTCAATGCGCAAAATGTAAGATAAATGTTTCTAAATCTATAACAACTGTAAAGAGGATCTATGGAAACTGATACAGATAGCACGGGTTCCCAGGTAATTGCCCGAGCCGCAAAATTGTTCAAAGCGGTTGAAGAACAACCTCAGGGTTTGACTATCTCCGCACTCTCACGAAGTACGGGACTGCCGCGGACAACCGTTCACAGACTGGTTGCCTCTCTCGAAGCCGAACAGTTATTACTCAACAGCTCAGGCATGATCCGACTTGGTCCGGCGCTTGCACGTCTTGCAGCCTCCGCTCATACGGATGTCATTTCACTGTCGCGTCCGTCGATTGAGACACTTGGCCGGCGAACACGGGAAACGGTCGATCTTTGCGTGTATCGCGGGTCGCATGCACTTTTGGTTAGCCAATACGCATCTGATCAGGAACTGCGGGTCGTTTCGCCCGTTGGCACTGCTTTTCCCTGCCACTGCACTGCGACTGGTAAGGCTCTGCTTGCCGGTTTACAAGACGAGCAGATATCTTTGATATACACACAAAAACCTGAAACAAGAACGGCACTTTCTCTGAGAACAGTGGCCGGAATTCTTGATGAAGTTGAAAAAATACGCTCAGAAGGGTTTGCTAGTGATCGTGAAGAACACGCAAAAGGCGTTTGTGGTCTGGGCGTAAGCATCCCCTATTCCCTGAACGAAAATTATGCCATTTCTGTGGCAGTGCCAGCATCGCGATTCGATGAAAATTTTGATTTCCTGGTTGCCTCTCTCAAGCAATGTAAGGCTGAAATTGAAGCTTTGATTTCTCCCACCGTTTGATCTACAAGCAAAAATACGGGTCAACCGGCGGGGATAGAATTTATGATGAAATTCAACTTAATAGATAACTGAATGTTCCCGAGTCCGGGCACCACCATTTCTTTTTTATGCTTTCTTATGAATCCCTATATATCTTAAATTCAATAGGTTAGCGTAAAAACCCTTTCCGATACGTTTTAATTTATCCCTAGGTATCCGGAAAATGTGGGGTCAAATTGCGGGTCATTCAGTTCGATGAATGGAGTGACCCTCACATGGCTCTGACTGACAGCAAAATCCGCGCTGCAAAAACCTTCGTAAAATCCTACAAACTCTCCGATGCCCACGGTCTGTATCTACTGGTATCAACCAGCGGCTCACGTCTGTGGTATTTCCGCTACAGCTTCGGTGGCAAAGAATCCCGCCTGGCTTTAGGCGCCTATCCGCAGGTCACGCTGGCGGAGGCTCGCGAAAAGCGCGACGCTGCCCGCAAGCTGCTGGCCTCCGGCATCTGCCCTTCCCTGCCCCGTGAATCCGAAAAAACCGCTGTAGACAAAACCCGCACCTTTAAACACATCGCAATCTCGTGGCACACCAGCAGCCTCCGGCTCTGGTCGGCAAGCCACGCGGATAAAATTCTTACCTGCCTGAGGCGCTATGCCTTCCCTGACATGGGCGAAATGGATATCGCGGAGATCGAAACACGGCATCTGGCGCAGCTCATCAAAGCCATCGACGACAAAGGCGTGCATGACGTGGCCGGGAGGATGCGCCAGTATCTGACCAAAATCATGCGTCACGCCGTGCTGCAACAGGGCCTAATCAAATACAACCCCGTGTTCGACCTGGGCGGCGTCGTGACGCCGATTGTGGCCCAACATCTTCCCGCGTTGCCACTGCGACGCTTGCCTGAACTGTTGGTGAACATAGAAAACTACCAAGGCCGTGTACTGACCCGTTTGGCGCTGGAACTGAATTTGCACGTCTTTTTGCGCTCAAGCGAGTTGCGCTTCGCCCGCTGGGAAGAGTTCGACCTGAAAGCCCATATCTGGACGGTGCCCGCGCAGCGCGCAGCCGTAAAAGGCGTGAGATTTTCAGAGCGTGGCGCAAAGATGAAGGACGAACATCTAGTGCCACTATCCAATCAGGCAGTTGCCCTGCTAAAACAGATCAAGGCGCTTACCTGTGAGTCGGTCTTCGTTTTTCCGGGTGCGCGTGGTCTGGACAAACCGATGAGCGAAAACACCATTAATAAAGCGCTACGTGTGATTGGTTATGACACCAAAATCGAGGTTTGCGGCCACGGATTCAGAACGATGGCCTGTAGCGCCCTAAACGAGTCCGGGTTGTGGTCAAGGCCATCGAACGTCAGATGAGCCATAAAGAGCGCAACGGCGTGCGGGCCGCCTATGTCCACAAAGCGGAGCATCTGGAAGCCCGCATGGAGATGATGCAATGGTGGTCGGATTAACTGGACGTAAATCGGAAGGGGTATGTCGCGCCATATATTTATGCGCGGCAACATAAAGCAGCGAATGACAATTAGCTAGCAAAAAGCGGATCCCTTTCAGGGGGATCTGTTTTTTTACTTTATGAAAGCTTTTATCTTTTTTATTTTGTTTTAACGGAATTATTGTGAAAACTTACCAAGATGAGTTGATTGAAACAGTTTTTTAAACTTCTCGAAAAGCGCTGGCAATAGCACGTAAGGCTCCTCTTGTTCTCTTGTCAGATAAAGAGGAATGAAGGACGATTGAAAATGAAGGGAGAACAGGAAGACCAAACTTGGGACCAACCTCAACGAGTTCAGGAGAAGCTAGTCTACGTGAAAATGCTCCAATTGCGAGTCCCGCCGATATCGCGGCAATGACTACCGATAATCCTCCACCGACGAACACTTCTGTCCAGCGGATTGAGGCCTGTTTCAACGCCTTGGCCGCTAGATCGCGCACTCCACAATCAGGGGTGAGGCTAGCCAAACGTAAAGGCTCATCTGAACGATATTCGAAGTCAGGTGCGGCAAACCAACCGAAGTGCTCTGGGCATAAGACAGTGCCATCCCGTCTAGCATCATCGCTACGTATTATTACAGCATCAAGTAATCCGTTACTAAAATCGTCGAGTAATACTCGCGAACTGTCAAGTTTGACTTCAATTAAAAATGAGGGGTCCAATGATTTCAACCTGGAGAGGATTTTTGGTACTTCTGGGCCCATCACATAACATGCAATGCCAAGTTTAAACTGTCTCCTGGTAGCAGCTAGACTGGTAATTGCGCGTTCATGCGCCTCAAGAAAATTCCGGGCGGACTCAATGAATAACTCGCCGGGTGATGAGAGCCGCACGTGACGTGGCGTCCGTTCAACCAACCGTTGCCCCAGCCGGTCTTCGAGACGTTTCAGCTTGACGCTAAGTGCCCCTTGCGTTGTACCTAGCTCCTCAGCTGCACGAGTGAAGCTCTTTAAATCAGAGATCACAACGAAGGCTCTTACCGAGTCGACATCAAGGCTAATCATATGGATCATTCCATTTTGTTGTCATGGAAACACTTAAACATACGATTATGATGTGGTCAAGCGAATGCTACTATATACGAGAAAAACGGCATTCCATCAATACTTATTTCGACTTAGTATAGAGTAAACCGACTGACATCAATGTTAAGAAATAATACAACCTAAACACTGTTGCCAAAGGAAGAAGCTGTCCTCACCAGTTCGATCAAACATCGCTATATTATTTGGGCTAGCACTAATGTCCAATACAATTGATTTATCCTTTACATCGCCTAAATGGCGATGTCGTCAATAGTTACTGCCACTTTGGCAACTACAGTAACTATAAAAAATAAATGCCTACGCAATCGTAGATGCTCTCCTATGCGTACCACGAGCACGAAAGAGCGCGAGCACGAACCCTATAAAAGACAGCAGAATCAGGCTACTACCATATAGATTCGCGACAGATAAAAGGTCAAGATGTTGGGCCATGTATCCTGCAAGGATCGCTGGAATGCTATTAGCCAAATAACTTTCTACGTAAAAAGCGGCCATTAGCCCTGCTCGTTCAGTTGGCTCAGCAAGTGGTACTATGCTTCTGATTGCACCAAGAAACCCTGAACCGAATCCGACCCCAGCGATAGCTGATCCGGTTAGCAAAACCACCGTCAATCCTAGATTAGCGCCGGCAAGGATGATGGACATTCCAATCATCAACATTACAGCACCAATGACGAGTGCCCAGAATGCATTGCTACGCCGTACCAAAAAAATGGCCAAGCCACCACATAAGGTCAGGGTGGCGACATTCAGACCACCGAGCCAGACAGAAGTCGATTTAGTAGTCATGGCTATCAATGAGGGCATGAGCGACAGATAAAATCCACCGAGCGCCCATACCGCCACGTTAATGGGTGTAATCGCTAGTAATGTCGCCCTTGCTCGTTTGGGTATCGCAACACTTGGACGCAACGAACCTAACACGCCTGGGCGGCTCTCTGATGTTTCGGGAGTACGCCAAGTTTGCAATAACTGCACGAAGAAAAAAAGCAGCAATAATATGAAGACGAGGTGAAGCGGTGCTGGCGCGAGTTGTACCAAAGCGGTCGTGCCTAAGGCGCCAATAGCCATGCCACCCATCGTTGAAAGGCCATTGGTCAAAGCGCCGCGTTCCCGATCGAGGTCGATGAGGGCCGCGCCCAATGCTGCCGTAGCAAGCCCTGTTGCCACACCTTGAAGTGCTCTTGCGGTAATCAACCAACTGGGTCCACCAGCGGTAAGGAACAACCCCATAGCGGCGAGTTCCAGCGCCAGTGCAATACTGATGATAGGGCGTCGACCGATATAATCGGAGATACTGCCAGCCACAAGCAATGCTGATAGTAAGGCAAGTGCATAAATACCGAATATTAATGTCAACATTACCGATGAAAAATGCCATTGTGCTTGATACAATCGATAGAGAGGTGTTGGGGCAGTCGATGCGGCAAGATAAGCCGTAAGCGTCACAGTGTGTACAATCAGTGATGATTCAATGGGTAGTTTCAAACCGAGCGTAGAAAATTTCATAAATTTTTTTTTATTGAGATTGTTGGCCATTTTATTTCTCTCTTATGTTTTATGCCATTAATATTATTTCGCAGCGAATAAATATGTTTCCTATTTACATTTTATAAAACGCGAAGTTTTCGAGGAGAAATTATTAATTTTCATAATTGATCATATATATAACAGCACTGTATTCAATACTCTCTCTTTCTGAGTCATTATCTCAAACGGCCTTGCTCGCCAACACGCTTGAAATGTTATCCCACACGCCAATAATATAATGAATTTAGTATTGTAAGAAAATCACACAAATAAGGTTAGCTTCACACGAGCTTATTATTTAACATACCAGAAACAGCAATATTAAATAAATAAAATCAAACATAACTTAAATAAAGCAGTCGTGAAAACCTCCGCAACCGTGATCAACTTTACGGTTCAAACAGGTGATTACCCTATCAACTGACACCATAGTTTCAATTGAATTTTTCTAACAGGATTTTTAAAACTCGGGCAATGGTGCGGAGCCAAGAGCTTTTTCTAAAGACAGTCCCAGAGCAAGTAACTCTCTGTCATGTCCTTTTAAATTAGCGAATTCTATCCCAATAGGCATACCGTTACGTGCAAGTCCGGCGGAAAGCACGAGACTTGTCATGCCGGCACAGCTTCCTAGTGCTACGTTTCGACCGAAGGCATCAAATGCACTAATTTTCCGGCCTTCTTCAATCATAACTTCGTCTTCCTCTCCAATTTTTGGCGCTCGAACCATCGCAGCAGGATAGGCAAGCGCATGGACACCTTGATTTCGCATATAGGAGGTAAGGGCTGAAGTTAGCGCCGTTTTTCGAACTATTGCATTTTCATAGGCTTCCCGCGACGGAGTATTGGGGCTAAGAACCATAGAATCTACCAAGTTTTTTGTATTAGCTCCGAGATTTGCGTAAAGGTTATCAAAGGATACTCCGGTTTTTTGCTGTTTAAGAAATGCTGAAATGCAGCCTTTTAACTCATAAGATACGATAGTCCCAACTATGTCGGAGGATTTTTCAATATCTTTTATTGGGAATGAAACATCAATAATTGATGCACCAGCGTCTCTCAAACGGGTAATTGCATTGAAAGAAACGCGCTCAACTTCTGGGTCTAATCCTTCCCAGAATGCCACAGGGATAGCTATGACAATCTGGTTCAAAGGAAGTGGCTTTACCACACGGTAGTCGCTTGCGGCTACTTGATCGAACAAGATAACGTCTTCTACAAACCGGGCGAGTGATCCAACTTGATCAAACGATTTGGTTAGTGGCATGACACCGTCATCAGGATAGCGTCCACGACTTGGTCGAAAACCTACCAGCCCGCAAAAAGAGGCGGGCAAACGAATAGATCCCCACGTATCTTCAGCTACCGCTAATGGTGCTATCTTGGAAGAAACGGCTGCAGCTGAACCTCCGCTACTGCCACCGGTACTACATTCCATGTCGTAGGGATTGCGAACTGGCCCGAAGTTTTCGTTATTGCTCGTCCATCCGAAGGAAATCTCGTGTAGATTGGTTTTGCCCATAATGATGGCACCCTCATCTTTAATGAGTTTGATAATGCCTGCGTCGACAGCCGGTCTGAAATTCTTCAGAGACATCGTCCCATTCGAGGTTGGGAAAGAAGATGTATTGACGCTATCTTTTACCGGAATTGGCAGACCATGAAGCAGGCCCAGCGCCTTCCCTTGATTGCGGGCATTGTCAAGAGCACGGGAAGCTGTAAGCAAATTCTCATTATCCATCGTACAAAATACATTTAGGAGAGACCAACGTTCTGCTTGCGCGAGAAGTGCCTTCGCGTACGTCTCTGCTGTAAAAAAACCTTTTTGCATGGCAGTCACCGCCTGGACAGCACCAAGCTCTAGCATATTTGAATCATATTCAGAAATAGCTGGAACAATGGAGGAAGGTGGTTCATTCGGTCCCAATAGGTTTGGGGATGATTTTATGAATTCTATTTTATTGAAACGCTCGTTCATTCCTATTTTTTCCTATGTTTCAAAATTTTAAAAATATTTCGCAACGTATTGATATATCATTTTTCTCGTTTTATGAAATGCAAAATTTTCTATAGGTTAACCTTCATGCGCTTGAGATACCATGATAAACGGCACTCAACATAAAGAGATTTTATCATCCAAAATATTCAAAGCAGATCATAATCCAGTCACCTTTAATCCTGTGTTCACATGATCATATGGAAAGATGTATCACCCTTCCTGGTAACTATATAAACATTAGCACCATTGCGAAACAAAATTATTTTACATTTCAGTGATAACAATATTGGATAGGTCATATGAGCAAGTTGAAAATTAGGATAGTGCAGTTTAAACAAAATAACGCGATCGCGATCTTCGGTCGCTGAAAAAGATGAACCCCACAAAAAAACATGGGGTTCGTCAGCAGTCTGAAGCCCGTTAGTTAGCGGGCTTTTTGGTCTTCTGCCTGATGGCAGAGTTTTCTACGCTTCTATTTTCCTCTCACTGTCAAACACCGGCACTTATTACGACATAGAAGGTTTCAAACGATTTAGCCATACCCGTAAGGGTTCATCCAGAGTTACCCCCCCCATTTCATCTAACGTTGTGCGCGCCCCATGGGATTCATGGCACAAGTGAATGCCCGCCTTGGCAACGAGCGTGGCCAGTCGCCCACCAGAATATGCAGATGGGCTAGGAAAATGGCTTATCGCGCCGGCGCACGATGTGGATTATAAAGGTTTATGCGCTGTCTCTTTGGCGGCGAAAACCGCTACCAACGTGATCAGCAGTGCCAGTGTCACATAGGCGGAAATGGCCAGCGTACTGTTATACTCTTTATAGAGTGTGGTGATAATCAACGGGGCAAAGCCGCCGCCGACAATACCTGCCAATGTATAGGCCAGGGACGAACCGGCATACCGTACGCGCGTCGGAAACTGTTCGGTCACGAACGCCGCCTGCGGGCCGTACATCATCGCATGAATCAATAATCCGATAATTACCGCCAGGCAGATAAGCACCGGCTGGGTACTGTCGAGCAACACGAAAAAGGCATAGGCCCAGACGATCGCCAGCAGTGCGCCGACAATATAGACCGGACGGCGGCCGAAGCGGTCGGATAGCGCGCCGAACACCGGTACCGTAATCGCATTGCCCAGCGCGCCGAGCATAGTGGCGGTCAGCGCCAGCGGACGCGGCAGATGCAATACGGTGGTGACGTAGGTCAGCGTGAATACCACCACCAGCGCATACAATACATCCGACCCGATGCGTGACCCGCCGGCGATAAGCAGCGGTCGCAAATGTTGACTAAACACTTCTTTTACCGGGGTGTGGGTAGTGTTTTTGGCCTGTTCCAATTTGAGGAACGCCGGCGTTTCGCCCACGCCGCTACGCAGCCATAAGCCGAAGATTACCAGTAGCAGACTCAGCAAAAACGGCACGCGCCAGCCCCATAGCTGGAAATCTTCCGCGGGCATCATCACCGTGACCAGCGTGATAAACCCGGTCCCAATCAGGGTGCCACAGGAAGGGCCGACCTGGGCGAAGGAGGCGTTGCGCCCGCGCTGTCCGGCGTCGCCATGTTCCATTGACAGCAATACCGCCCCCGCCCATTCGCCGCCGAGCGCGATACCCTGGATAAAACGCAGCGTAACCAGCAGCAGCGGACTCCAGACACCTAAAGACGCGTAACCGGGTAACAGCCCCATCAGCGCGGTGGTGACGCCCATGATGATAAGCGTCGCCACCAGCACGAAGCGACGCCCCATCACATCGCCCAGGTGGCCAAACAGAATGCCGCCGATGGGCCGCGACACATAACCGACGGCGTAGGTGGAAAAGGCCAGGATAGTACCCACCAACGGATCGAATGAAGGGAAAAAGACATGATTGAAAATCAGCGCCGCCATGATGTTGTAAACGGTGAAATCGTACCATTCCAGGGCAGTGCCGATCGAACTGGCCGCGGCCAGCCGACCGGTATTGGGCGGCAGGCGCACAATACCGTCCAACGCGTCGACGTCCTTTGGAATAACGTTATTCTCGCTGGAAAGGTTCATGATTTGAGCTCCTGTGCGCTAAGCTGCCAGCTCAGGCCGTAGTACTGCACCTCGCCGTGAGGGTGTTGCAACGTCTGGCAGGCGCTCGCCGCAAATGTCCGGCTGGCCTCGGCGCTGCTGCTTTCAAGCAATATCATGGGCAACAGTTCTCTGTTGTCGCGCGACTCATTGGGCAACGGTGAACTGAGGGTTTCGTCGGGCGTCAATAGCGAACAACGGACAAATCCGTTTTGTTCGCGCAACAACGCGCCAAGGGCGGCGACCTCGGCGTTAAGTTTGGTCCCCGGCGACCGGGAGGCCAGGACCAGGATAGCCAGGTAACTCCCCGTGCCGATCCCGGTCACCGACTCGACAGCGCAAACCCGACGCATCGGATCCTGCATTTTCGCCAGGTTAGCCACCGACCAGGGCGTTTGGCGGGTAAAGGCCGCATGGTAGGCTTGCGAGGTGAAACTCGCCAATGATTCGGTCAGATAGAGCCCCAGATACTTACGCCCGCCCTGCAAGGACTGATAGCGGGTGCCCGACAGAAATCCGGCAATGCGTACCCGCTCCTCCACGTGTTCCCGGTCATACCACCGGTTAAAATCCTCTTCATCCGCCGGCGCGATGCCGGTTGCGACCAACAGCATAGCGTTCGATCTGTGTTCCATGGGTACTCTCCTCAAGGTTAACGTCGATAGGAAATTATTTTCCCGCAGGGAACCGTGCTGCGCTCAGGCAGCGTTCAATTTGCAGCGCCCAATTCAGCAATGCACCGTCCCGCATCGGCAGGGACGCGACCATCAGCCCCACCGGCGCGGCGTCCACCGGTTGGCAAGGCAGTGATACGGCGCAACCGTCGAGAAAATTGATCATCGCCGGATTGCGCAGCACCGCGCCGTTGACACGGAAATAGGCATTTTCATCCGCGTCCAACGCGGCAATGGGCGGCGCAATCAGCGGCACCGTCGGCATCAGCAACGCGTCATACGAGCCGATGGCGGCAGCTACCCGGTGCTGCCAGTCGGCGCGCTGTCGCAGCAGTTGCCGTCGGTCGTTTTCGTCGAGCGCCTCGCCGCGGCGGATGCGTGAAATAACCCGGGGGTCGTACTGCGCGCTGTTTTGTTCAATCAAGGGCCGGTGCCATAACCAGGACTCCAGCGCGGTAAATCCGCCGGCGGCGTTGATGCGGGACAGTTCGGCAAATTCAACGCAGGGGATCTCTGTGATATGCGCGCCGGCCCGCCGCAGATGCGCCAAAGCGGCGGAAAACGCCGCCGCTACGTCGTCGTCGAGATCGTCGAGCACCAGCGTTTGCGGCACGGCAAAATGCGCCTGCGCCAGCGGTTTGTGGACCAGCGCCAACGGCCGGTCACTGATGATATTATCGAGCGCCAGGCAGCTGGACACGTCATGGGCCATCACCCCCACCGAGTCCAGCGCGGGAGACAATGGCAATACACCGGCGAGATCGATACGGCGTGCGGTGGGTTTATAGCCGGTCAGCCCGCAAAAGGCCGCGGGAATACGCACCGACCCGCCGGTATCGCTGCCAATCGACCCCAGGCACATGCCATCGCTGACGGCAACGGCGCCGCCGGAGGACGACCCGCCGGGAATGCGGCGCGTGGCCCGGTCATAGGGATTGGCCGGCGTGCCATAATGCGGGTTGATCCCCAAGCCGGAATAGGCAAACTCGGTCATATTGGTTTTGCCGACGATCACCGCGCCCGCGCGCAGCAGTTTGTCGACAATGACGGCATGACGCGCGGCGACGGGCGCATCGGCCAATACCACCGAGCCGCCGGTGGTGCTTTCGCCGGCCACGTCGAATAAATCCTTGATGGATATCGGCATGCCATCCAGGGAGGAAAGCAGCCTCCCTGCCCTCCGGCGCTCATCGGAGGCCGCCGCCCGTAGCCGCGCCTGCCGGCGATAAATGCGGGTAAAGACGCGCACGCCTTCACCCCGGGGATCATCCATTGCCGCCAAGGCCGCCTCTGTTAACTCCCGGGCGCTGACAGTGCCGACATTAAGCCGCTCCGCTGCCTGTGATAAGGCCATCTCGCTCTTTTTCATCATCGGTCCCCCCTTTACGCAACAACCGGTAATTCGGTGCAGTAATAGCGGTGAGTGATGGTCCGGCCCAGGACGTCATCTACCAGCGCCATTCGGAATTCCGTGGACGGTCGGATGCCACCGATGGCGGCCACCGTGCCGCAGACTATGGCCAGGCCGTCGATCGGCCCGGACGACGGAGTTAGTCCCCTTGCCAACATTTCTTGGCTAGAGAAATAGCACTCCAGCAGTTCGGCCGGTTTACGCAGGCTGGCCAACGTTCCTTGCTGATACAAACGAAGCTCGCCTTCCTCTTTGATCCAAGAGCGCAAGATGAGTTGGTCCCAGTGCCCCGCCACCTCATGCAGCGGCCAGGCGGTACGGGCTACCGGTTTGGCACAGATTTGCTTTGATAGCGCGACGCTGTGAGTTTCCAACCGACGATCGGTATGGTCGGACGCCAACGAGACGTAAAGACAGCCCTGATGGGAGAAGACCAGGGGTTCAACTTCGCCCGACGTCGCGCCGCCCATCACTTCGATAACCTCTTGCTGGCTTAACTGGTTGGCGGCCACGCGATAAAACAACGGTGTTGCACTTGGCCGGGGCACGCCCAGCGCTTCAAGTTCACTGATATGGTGCAGGATCGCTTCGGGATCGCGACCGGTCCAGCCGGCAACGATTAATTGATTAATGTCGGTCTGTAGGTGCCCGGCGCCAGTGGATCCGGGTAGCTCAAAGGTCAATTCCATAGTTGCCAGCTCGCTGTATTTAAGTGATTAAAGAAAACATCGTGAAATTTCACTCTATTTTCAGAAATGAAATAAGCGATTTTCATGCCACCTTTTGTGTAGAATGTCTAAAATGTTTTAAACAGGACATTACGCGTGAAATCTTCTGATACCGTGAGCCAAGATTTGCCGATGGACGATGAGTCCGATTTGTCGCTCAATGAACTGGCCTACCGCCGTTTTAAACAGGCGCTGGTAACGTTGAGCTATAAGCCGGGTGATTTTCTCAATACGGCGCAGGTGATGAATGAGCTGGCGATGGGCAGAACGCCGATCAACCAGGCAATCCACCGCCTGGCCAATGAGGGCATGCTGCAAATTATCCCACGTAAGGGTGTGATGGTATCGCCGCTCTCTATTGACGATGCGCTGGAGCTGATTGAGGTTCGGCTGGCGAATGAGATCTTATGTGTGAAATTGGCCAGCAAGCGAATTTCCGCTGCGGACGTTGCCAACCTACGGGAAATAAACGAATGGATTGCAGACGCATGCCATTCCCGAGAGCGGGATCGGATGATGGCCCTGGATTATCAGTTCCATCAATTGCTGGCGCAAATCGCCGGTAATGCAATGTTGGCGGACATTTTGCGGGTGCTGCATGCCAAGGCGCAACGATTCTGGGCCAGTTCGCTGTCGAAAGAGGGCCATATGCTGGAGGTTATCGAAGAACATCAGGCGATCATTGTCGCGCTGGCCGCACAGGACGGCGAGGCGGCCGCGCTTGCGGCAGAGGCGCATATTATATCGTTCCGCGGCGCCCTGCTTCGGGGATAGGCCAAATCACCCGATGTGGGCTTCGCTTGCAAATGACAGGCATCAAATTTTGAGCCATTAGCGCATATAACGTTGCACTGATGAAATACTGACTGGCCTCCCTTAGCGAGCACTTAGTTACTAAGTTACAGTAGTAACCTTGACCAGCACTATCATTTGAAGCTGGCGTCATATTTGATCGCCACACCCCATAATAGTACTGACCAAAAAGAAATCTCTTGCCACCTTATTTAAGTAAGTCCAAAATTGAGTCCAGTTCTATTTGATGAATATATAAAATTGTTTAATCTACAATTGGTTAGCGCATGGATTCAGGTCCAGTCAGAGGAGCCAATTTCTTGTTTTCATGCCGCTTTACGAATCCCTATGTGGTTCATATTCAATAAGTTAGCGTGAGAAATCTTCCCGATGCATTTTCAGTTTTCCCTCTGCATCGGGAGAATTTGGTGGTCAGATTTGGGGTCAAGTTGGTTCGATGACGGAGTGACCCCCAAATGTCTCTTAACGACACAAAAATCCGCAGCTCAAAACCATCCGCTAAACCCTTCAAAGTTTCCGATTCTCATGGCCTGTACCTTTTGATCAATCCCGGCGGTTCACGTCTCTGGTATATCAAATATCGCATCAATGGTAAGGAATCCCGGCTTGGCTTAGGGGCTTATCCCGATGTTTCTCTGGCTTACACCCGGCAGCAACGTGATGGCATACGCAAGCCGCTGGCGCAGAATATCAATCCAGCACAGCAACGTATCGCAGAGATAGCTGCCAGCTCCCCTGAAAAATCCTTTAAACACGTTGCATTAACCTGGCATAAAAGCAATCGAACCTGGTCACAGAACCACTCCGTACGTCTGCTTGCCAGCATGAACAATCACATCTTCCCGAAATGTGCCAACCCTACCGCGCGCAGACAAAGGGCAAGGTCGAGCGCTTCAACGGTTACTTGTGGCGTTCGTTTTATGTGCCGCCGGCAAGTCGTCTGAGCCAGAGCGGCTTGCAGCTCGATGTCGTCACCGCCAATGCCGAAGTGGCGCGTTGGCTGCGAGAAGTTGCCAACGACCGGGTGCACGGCACGACACAGGAAAAGCCGGCGGCACGGCTGGCAAAGGAAGTGCCCTGTCTACAGGCGCTAGCTGTGCCCTGGCGCGGGAATATCGCTGCTGCGCGGCCACAAGTGCAAGCCGCAAAGGAGCCCGCCCCGCCACGTCGGCCGGCAATCGTGCCTGAGCGGCTGGCAGAAACGACGCCTGAGCAGCACCCCTGGCCGTCTATGAGCAACTGCTGTTCAACGTCCGGCAAGGGATGGCGGTATGAACTTACAACATGAACGGATAGCCCGGTTGTGCGAGACTCTGAAGCTCTCCTTCATGGCACAAGGCTACGGCGCGGCGGCTCAGCAGGCGGCCAAGGATGAGACGGCTTACAGCGACTTCCTGGAGGCGTTGCTGCGCAAAGAGGTCGCGGGACGGAACGTGCGAAAACAAAGCATGATGACACGCATGGCGGGCTTCCCGGCGATCAAGACGCTGGAACAGTTCAACTATGACTTCGCCAAAGGCGTTAAGCGCAGCCAGATTGAAGAACTGGCCGGACTGGGATTTATCGAACGCAACGAGAACGTGGTGTTGGTCGGCCCCAGCGGCGTGGGCAAAACCCATTTGGCGATGGCGCTGGGTTACAAGGCAACGCAGGCCGGCATCAAAACGCGTTTTACGACAGCATCGGACTTGCTGTTGGCGTTGAGCACGGCACACGCGCAAAACGGTGATGCGCCGGGTCATCAAGGCTTACCGCCTGCTTATCATCGATGAAATAGGCTATCTACCGATGAACCGCGAGCAGGCCAACCTGTTCTTCCAGGTGATCGCGGCGCTCTACGAAAAGGGCAGTTTAATCGTGACCAGTAACCTGCCGTTCGGGCAGTGGGATGCAACGTTCGCGCATGACGCCACCCTGACGGCGGCACTACTGGATCGGCTGCTGCATCATGCCCATATCGTGCCGATTGCCGGCGAAAACTACCGACTCAAGCACCAACGGCAGGCCGGAATGGTTCATGGAAACAAAGTAGCCTGATCCAGCAGTGAAATCAGTGAAAAACCAGGACTTGCTGGTATTGATACAACCCCGGCTAAATTATCCGTTTCGCAACCAGTCAATAAATGCCCTCATCGCTGGCGATATAGCTTTACCCACGATCCAGCAAAGGTAATATCCATCAAACTGACTCTCCCATGCCTCGAGAACGCGATGAAGCGCGCCAGAGTCGAGATGAACACTCACTCTTTCCGCTGTGACCTGAGCAACGCCGATCCCCGCGATGGCAGCCCGATATTGACGTTCCCGGTCATCCACTACCAGATTTCCTGTAACGGAAATATTTTTTAACTGTCCATTAAAAGAAAACTGCCAGGGCTCTGGGGTCACCTTGCCCGGCCAACGCCAGCCAATGCAATTATGCTGGCTTAAATCTTCCGGCTGTTTAATGTTTCCACGTGCTTCAAGATAGGATGGCGCGGCCACCACTATTTGATGTAACCGCTCACCAATGGGAACCGCAACTAATCCTGGGTCAAGTACTTCACCAAGCCGTAGAGAGAGATCGAATCGTCCCGCCATAAGATCCGCGGGGCAGTCATTTATCGTGAGATCAATATGCACATCGGGGAAAGAGGCAAGAAAACCCGCTACCTTACAATCCAGAAACATTTCAGCAGCCGAACGAAAGGCATGAATTCGAATATTTCCTTTAACGATACTGCTTCGCGAATGCGCTTGCATGAACGCATCGGCAAGATTTTCCAGTAATGGCGCAGTTTGAAGATACAGCACTCGCCCCTCCTCAGTGAGACACACTGAGCGTGTGGTGCGATTTAAAAGTCTCAATCCCAAGCGCTCTTCAAGTCCCTGGATTTGTTGGCTGACCGCAGAGGCGGATATACCGAGTTTGTCCGCCACAGCCCTGAAGTTCAGTTTCTCCGCCACCATGATAAAAGTCTTAAGCGCCAAAAAATCCGAACGGCTAATCATTTCTACCTCTCTATTATTAAATTGCTCTAATAACTGCATCCAGTTATGGCTGTATTAATTAATTAAAAAGAACAATTATAATAGCGGCAATCCAGACAAACCAGCAAACTAGGAGAAGGGGCTAATGGTTGACAGAAACCGACTTACCTTAGAACAACGACTGCAGATAACGGAAGATAAGCTGGCCATTTATGAGCTTATTGCCTCTCATCCCCCCAGTGCCGACAGCGGGCTCGCTGAATATACGGCCTCTGTTTATATGGAGGATGGTGTGTTTAATCGAGGTGAAGGGTTAGATGGTGCTAAAGGCGTGAACGCGATCGCAGCATTTATACTCAGACCAGCACATGAAAAGGCAATTAAAAGCGGACTGGCACATTTTGCCGGGCTGCCGCTTATCGACTTACGAGGCGATACGGCTATTGTCACCTCCTATTTACAGCTATTACAGTTGGATCAACAGGGAGAACCACGTGAGATGGCCAACCATGGATATTCTACCGGGTATCGTATCCATCGGGTAGTGGTTAATCGTTGGGAGCTGGAACGTCACGATAATCGCTGGAAAATACGCAGCAGAACGCTTCTTCCTGTCGACGGAACCGATGCGCCGCGTCAACTGTTAGCCCGCGGTCTCTCTGATATTCTTAAAAGCACACGTCAGAATTCATAAACAGCCAGGAGATACATAATGAGTGAAGAAAATCGCCAGTTCTTATCGTCGCTTTTCCAGTCGGTAGCCAACCAAGGATGGGGAGAGAATTTTATGGCCGCATTACACGAGGATCTGGAATTTAATGCACTGGGAACTTCGCCAGTTTCAGGATGCTATCGGGGGAAGATAAACTACAGGAATAATCTTCTTAACCGCCTTGATGACAAACTGGAATCATGGCCTGTGCCGATCATCGATGCAATGATAGTTGACGGAGATTATGCCTGCCTGCGTTTCCATGCTACAGGCGGTAAAGGTAAAAACGGAGTGAACTTCAATATGCAATACTGCTGGGTACTGCGCATAAAGGATAAACAAATTGTAAAAATCTGGGGGTATTATGATTCGATCATCATGAATGCACTTTTTGAAAAGTCGTAACTAAAATTGAGTGACAGTTGTTTGATAAAAAATAAATTACCGCAAAAACATAGCTTTATACTAAAAAACAGTAGGGCTAATAATCAACTTCTATAAAAGAAGTATTGCTGAAATATAGTTATATTAAGATATTCATAAACCAGTGACGTATGCCATACTATGACCAACTCCCCTCTGGTTAATCCATCGCCAGGCTAGTAATGTTTAATGGGAAGAGATCACTGATATAAAGCCCCCGAGAGCACAGTCAGAGGAATCCATCAGCACTTCCCCGATGGAACTCAGTCTTTGAACCGCCCACGGACAGCATTAAGTTCGCGGATAAACGTGGGGGGTTCCTTGGCGAGGGGTAAACTGTCCCGGTCCCGAATGGCGTCGTAGCCGTCGATAGGATCGACCGGCAGTGCCGAGAAAAGCGGCTCCAGATCGGACTGGGCAGCGCCTTGTTCGGCGACCAGCTCAAAGGTTTTGCGATTCGCGGCAGGCGAGGTCAGCGAAGCGACGAGGACCTGGGCGATCTGGGCACGGGCAACCACACCGTCGGAAGGCGATCCGGCCCAGTGCGTGTCTCCTTGTCGCATCACGAGACGGTGCTGTTCGGGTGTATTGTAGTCAAACCATCCGGGACGAACGATGGTGTAAGGCAGACCACTGGCGCGCACAAGCCGCTCCCCACGCCGCTTCCAGTCGTGTCCGATAGTGGGTTTCGTGACACCGACCGTGGTCATCAGAGCGATCCGCGCCGGGGCTTGCAAAACGCTCAAGATGTTGCGCACCGCGCCGTAGTTCACCTGCTCGGCTCCTTGCGGATCGTTCCCGCTGATGCCATGTGTGAAGATGATGCCTGTGACGCCTGCGACCGCGTCGTGCAGTGTCTCGGCCCGGGTCAGGTCACCCACGACGACCTGGACGCCAGCGGGGAACAATTTCGCCTGGCCCGGATCACGCACCAGAGCCCTGGTCTCATATCCCTTCCTGAATGCTTCCGCGACGACCGGTCTGCCGATGCTACCGCTTGCACCGACAACCAGGACAACAGGTTTATTTTTACTCATTAGCTTCTCCGGTCCGGGATCACTTTCAGTTGATTGTAAAGCCGCCTGCGGCTGCTTCGAAGCGGCGATGGCAGTGCCGGCTAACAGTAAATGAGCAAGCATGAGCGTCAGAAATATTTTGCAGGCGAAACAATTCATGTCGCACACTCCCTGAGTGATATCAATAAGATTTTATATCGCACGGCTCCGCCATCGAGTGAATTGCTGCATTGCTTTGCCTCTTTGTCGAGACAAACCATCACCCCAGGGATCGGCGTGAGCGGGCGGTGCGGCAGTCGGTGACGCCCGAATAAGAAGCACATTGAGAACCCGAACGGAAGCGGCATTGCCAGTGGTCTGTGTTTGTCTAAATCCAGCATCGATGAATTCAAATGCGACAAACGGTCCTCATTAAAGCTATAAGGTGCAAACAGGGCATAGCGCCAAGCCGGGATGACATTTATGTCCTCACATTGAATTCTTTTTCAGCACGACCCATCTTACGTAGGAAGCTGACTTTAATTAAGAGGGTTATAACGCATTCAATGTTGAATGAAATTAATAAATAACTTCACGTCAGCGCCGGATTAACGGCTCTGGCGGTAAGCAATGTTCTGTGCAACCGTTAGCGTTTCGCAAACCTCAGAAATAGAGTTCACCTTTAAAATTCCCGGAAGCTTCTGCGTGTCCATCGGCAAACATCCTTACAAATTCGAAATCGAAATAATCCACCAGTTGTTCCTGTCCGACAAAAAACAGCGCCGTCGCCAGGCCGTCCGCGGTGGCGGCATCGTCGGCAACAGCCCAGGTTGCGACTACATCGCGGACCGGTAGTCCCGTGCGAGCATCAAGCACGTGATGAAATCCATCACCCCATGCCCGTCGGTTAACTGCGGATGCACACAGCGCGCGTCCCTGTAAAGCGGCAACCCCGATCGCCATTGTGGGATTGAACGGATGCTCCAGCCCAATCCGGAGGGTGGATCTCCCAAAGTGACGGATATCACCACTGCCATCGACGACAAACTGGTCAAAACCTGCATCTCGGAGAATTTCAGAAACCATGTCCACCAGGTAACCTTTTCCCACAGCGCCAACATCGATCACAACAGCCCTGCGTGTGTTAAGCGAAGTTCCCTGACGCATAATGTCCTTCGACCAGACCGCTGTGTCACTCTCTATTACTGCGTTCCTGACCAGGTCAGGCGCGGGTTTAAGCGTATAATTTCTGTCATAACCGAGCAATTCGAGGGCACGCCCCACCAAGGGATCCACGGCACCGCCGGTTATGGCGTGCAGCCGGTCATAGAGAGAGAATAATGCGTGCGCATCCTCAGGAAAATCAAAACATCCTCCATTGGGCGCCGCGGCGATTCGAGACACCAGAGAATCTGCTCGAAAGCGCGAATAAACCGCCTCAAATAGCGCGATCCTATCAAGGATGGATTGACGCACACCGGTCCCCAATGGGATAAGCGTCTCGATTTCCCATCGGGTTCCAATGGCCTCAAATGAAAATTTTCCCATATACCGCCTTTTCAATACCCTCAAACTACCTTATGCGCCGCGGTATGCCTTTCACCTTACCGCATGGTTTATTTCCGCGGCATAACCATGAATTAATCACACGCAGCCCAGGTCAAGGGCCAAAGCTCTCCGGTTGCTATTGCCACGCCGTGACACCCTATCCATCTTGAAATTAACAATAGTTACATCAGATTACTTGTGCATCAGGCATGGGCGGCAGGTCGATATCGGTAATCACCCCGCTATCGTTAACATCTATTAGCAAGGGGGGATACCTTCTCAGCACCTCTTTTGCCCCACAATCGCCCCGCAATTGCAAAAGCACATCAATTGTCTGCGCGGAAAAACCTACCGGATGCCCTGGTTGATGACGATATACCGGCCTGACAGTAACATGCTGGTCAAGCGCAAGTGCAACTTGCTGATAAATAGCGTGGCTGACAAAAGGCATATCAGCTAATTGTACCAACCACCCTTTCCAGCCCCGACACGTATTTACCCCCGCGGCAATCGTTTCTCCAAGCCCATCGGTATCAGCACAGCTAAAAGTCACGTGGAAAGTCCGGCATATCTGATGAATTGACGTGTAAGAGGAACGAGTCACAACGTGAATTGGTAGGCCAGAACGACTCGCATTGAGCAAGGTCTGCTGGAACACAGTGACGCCATTATCAAGCAGATGCTCGAGTTTGAGTCCTATACCGCCGGCTGTTCTATATCGAAGCCCGTGACCGGCGGCGGCAATCAGTATACCAACAGGAAGCATTGCCCTTGCCCTCTCGCAACACATTCGATGAATCGCCCCATAACGTACAACCGTCGATATCATGATTAACCATTATAATTATACATCTCACATCTGGAAGGTTAACTTTATTGTGGTTTAGGCATTTTGTGACTGATAATCAAGATCTTGTTAACCTTATGCTATAACTGATCAATGAACCCATGACACATTGCATCCTCTCGCCAAAACGCGGCTATCTTCATTATGGATGAAATATTGTGTTGCCAAAGATCGGGTGGCGAATCGAGGCGTGTTTTCCAAACTCGGATTGACCCAGGTATAAATTTATGTATTAAATGCTATTAATCAATGCGTTAAAGAGATTTAATCACTAAATCTATCGCCTTTTATTCATGATTTAATGGCGACACAACCAGATCATATGATGAACAGTTATGAATAATTTTCACTAAGCCTAGCAAGTTTCAACAATAATCAATTGCTGCCCACCTGTTAAACTTACACGGTGAAAATGTTTACTGAATGTCAGCGTTTTGAATTTTACGGCATAGGATAGAGACAACATGACCCTACGTTATTTATGACGCTATCGCGGTTTCATGCTGTCATGATTTAAGTTAAAAAACGTTCATATCATTAGAAAATAAAGCGTTTTTAGCGATGATAATAGAAGGGATTTTAAATATTAAAAAAGTAGATGCGCGATTAGAAATCTGCACCGGTGGCTGAGATATAGCAGTTAATCGTTATTATAATAAATACTGATTACGACTCTCTATTCAGATGGGTATTTTTAGACTCAAAATTGGGTTATGTCCATGCCAAGAGTAAACGATCCGATATTTATCATTTAATGCTTACATAGCTAAATCTTATAGTAACACCTTGTCAAAGGGATATTTGCATTCGCCATTATAACGAGAGCGCAACCTTGTTGCATTCAAGATGAATCCTACTTATTACTGGAATACAAATATGGCTGAAAACATACCGTTAAACATCATTGTCAATGGTGAGCCTCATGAGCTTTCTGTTGATCCCCGGGTTACCCTTCTGGACGTGCTGCGCGAGCACCTGGCGCTGACAGGCACTAAAAAAGGCTGTGACCAAGGCCAATGTGGTGCCTGTACCGTACATATTGATGGGAAACGCGTGCTGAGTTGCCTGACCCTGGCGGCGCAAGCAGACGAAAAACAGATAACAACCATCGAGGGATTGGTCAAACGCGATGGTACTTTACATCCTGTACAGGCGTGTTTTTTGCAACATGACGCTTTTCAGTGCGGTTATTGCACACCGGGACAAATTATGTCGGCGGTGGCGTGCATCAGGGAGGGACATGCCGGATCCGAACAAGAGATCCGCGAATACATGAGTGGCAATATCTGCCGCTGCGGCGCCTATCCGCATATCGTCGATGCCATCAAACAGGCGGCCCTTGCGCTGAATAAGGAGTCGGCATGAATGAATTCTCTTACCATCGGGCACAAACTTTAGATGATGCATTGTCGCAGGTCACCCCTGAAGGCGGGCGTATTCTGGCCGGCGGCACAACCCAACTGGATTTGATGAAGTGTAATGTTGAAAAACCGCAGCGGCTTATCGATATCACCCGCCTGCCCGGTTTGAGCGACATTTTTTTCTCGGCGCAGTCCATCCGGTTCGGGGCGCTGGTACGGATGAGTGAATTGGCAGCTCATCCGGATTGCCGCAATCTCGCTCCGGTTGTTTACGGCAGTCTTTGGCAGGCCGCCTCTCCCCAGATCAGAAATATGGCGACTATTGGCGGCAACCTGCGCCAGCGTACCCGCTGCGTTTATTTTCGCGATCCGGAAACATTTTCCGCGTGCAATAAGCGTCACCCCGGATCCGGGTGCGCCGCACTTAAGGGCATTAACCGTAATCACGCGATACTTGGCGCAAGCGCCAGCTGTGTCGCGGTGTATCCGGGAGATTTGGCGGTCGCGCTCACGGCCTTCGACGCCAGAGTGATATTACGCAATACCGCCCAGCGTGAACGCAGTGTCCCTATTGGACAATTTTATCAATTACCTGGAACAACGCCTGACAAGGAACACGACATTGCGCCAGATGAGATCATTATCGCTGTCGAAATACCACGTGTTCCCGCGTTGGAACACTCCTATTATTTGAAAGTGCGCGATCGCGCGTCCTATGAGTTCGCCGCGGCCAGCGCGGCGGTGGGTATCGAACTGGATGGTCGAATGATCCGTGATGTGCATATTGCGCTCGGCGGCGTGGCCACCAAACCCTGGCGTGCAGTCCAGGTTGAAAACGCCTTGCGCGGCAAGACATTCAGTGAAGAAAACATCAGTGAAGCGGCACAGTTGGTCATCGCGGATGCCCGGCCATTGGAGCACAATCATTTTAAAATGGTGCTCGCGCCGAAGGTTATTACCCGCGCATTGCTCACCGCAGGAGGATTATCATGAAGCAAGAAACCGATAAGGTACGCCGCGGCTTGCTTAAAGCGACAGCCATTGCTTCCGTCGTCAATGGAAGCGGTATTGGTTTTGGTTCGGCGCAGGCGGCGCAACAAACCGGGACCGCCACGCCGCCCGAAACCGGGAAATATGAGGCCCTGGGGGCCGCCCGCCCGAGGGGCGACGGCGCGGTGAAAGTCAGTGGAGCAGCCACCTATGCTGTTGAACACCAGGTAGCCAATGTACTTTATGGCGTCGTCATTCAATCCACCATTTCCAGCGGCCGAATTATCGGTATGCAGACGGACGCCGCCCTGGGTGCGCAAGGGGTCGTCGCCGTTTACACCCATTTAAACACGTCGAAGATACACAGACCCACGCCGATATCCCAGGGGGGAGCGGCGCAATCAACCTATACTCCGCTTCAGGATGACCGGATTATCCACAACGGGCAAAATATCGGTATTGTGATTGCCGAGACTTTTGAGCAAGCCACCTATGCGGCCTCGCTGGTCAAAGTTGAGTATCAGGAGACGCAGGCCCTGATCGCGGCGACCGATCCCAACGCCAAGCCTAAAAACATGGATGCGCTTAGCATCAATATCGGCAATGCACAGCAGGCTATGGCCAGCGCCGACGTCAGAATAAGCGGCCATTACATCACGCCACGCGAATACAATATGCCGATGGAACCCCATGCCTGTATCGCCCAATGGCAAGATAACAAGCTGAGGGTATGGGAGCCAAGCCAGTGGGTGGCGGGCGCCCAGGTGGAGATCGCCGAATGGATGGGCATCGACAGGAGCGATGTCCACATTATTTCTCCTTATGTCGGCGGGGGGTTTGGCTCCAAACCGGTGCCCTACAGTCATGTTGCGCTGGCCTGTGCCGCGGCACGGGAGTTAAAACGTCCGGTGAAAGTGTCGTTAACCCGTCCGCAGACGTTCACCGGTTTTGGCGGACGAGCGGCGACCTCACAACATTTAGAGATGGGCGCGACGCGTGACGGCAAGATAACGGCCATTATTCACGACAGTTTTAGTGAAACATCCTTAGACGACGTTTACGCTGAGAACTGCAATCGTGTGACGGCGCGGCTGTATGGCATTCCCAATGTGCAGTCCCGCCATCGTGTCGTGCCTATCAATACCGTGACTCCGGGCTGGATGCGCGCGCCGGGAGAAAACCCCAGCGCCTTCGGTTTGGAAGTGGCGATGGATGAAATGGCTTATGCGCTTAATATCGATCCGCTTGAACTCAGGTTGCGTAATTGGGCTGATCATGACTATCAGCTCAACAAACCCTGGAGCCTGCGCCGGTTGCGCGAAGCTTACCTTGAAGGCGCGAAAGCCTTTGGCTGGGATAAGCGCAGCATGGCGCCGCGGTCAATGCGCGAAGGTCGTGAGCTCATCGGCTGGGGTATGGCCTCGGGAACCTATCCGGTAAACCTTCAGCCCGCTGAAGCAAAACTCATTTTGCAACCCGACGGCAGGTTTATTTTGCAGAGCGCCGGGGCGGATATAGGGACCGGGACCTATACCATACTGGCGCAAACGGCCGCGGAAGTACTGCAAATCCCCTCAGAAAAGATAACCGTGCAGCTTGGCGATACCTTTTTGCCCAGGGCTGGTGTTGCCGGTGGCTCCCAGCTCGCTGGCAATCTGGCGGCCGCAGTGAATAAAACCTCTTCTTTGATGAGGGAGCGTTTGTTGACCTTGGCTGTCGAGACGCCGGATTCGCCGCTGCATGGGGTTGACCGCGGGCGTTTAGTGCTGGCTAATGGCGAAATCCGTATGGCGCTGCGCCCCAGTAAGACCATCACCCTATCACGATTGCTTCAGGTGGCGAATATGGACCGTCTGGAGGTGACAGGCGGCACATTTTCGCAGGATGCATCGTCTGAGGAGCGGGATAAAATTGTGGGAGCACTGAATACCATGACCCGGCCGCAGGATGTTTCCGCCCACAGCTGGAGCGCTCAATTCGTCGAAGTCAGGGTTGATCAGGATTTTGGCACCGTACGCGTCAAACGCATGGTAGGCGCCTTTGATAGTGGCCGTATTTTTAATCCCACGCTCGCACGGAGCCAATGGATTGGCGGTATGATTATGGGGCTGGGCCAATCATTGCTCGAGGAAGGCATTATCGACCCTAATAACGGTCGGGTGATCAATAATAATTTGGCTGACTATCTGGTGCCGGTCAATGCCGACGTTCCTGAGATTGTCACCATTGATGTGGGCCAGCCTGACTACAAGGCGACAACCATGGGCGGTAAAGCCGTGGGAGAATTGGGTATTGTCGGGGTTGCCGCGGCGATAAGCAATGCGGTGTTTCACGCGACCGGCAAGCGTATCAGGGAACTGCCTATCACCATGGATAAGTTGATTTAATAAGGAAGGGGCTTATCACCAATAAGCCCCTATAATCCTTGCTACGGGATATGATTTTTTTCTTTAACAATATGGCACATAACCGACAAGGCAATTTCCGCCGGGGTTTTACTGCCAATATTGATGCCGATAGGTGCATGCACCCGTTCCAGTTGCTGAGAGGTTAACCCCCCTATTTCAGCCAGCCGGCGTAACCGGGTATTGCTATTACGCTCCGACCCCATCACACCTAGATAAAACGCCGGGGTATTGACCGCTTCCATTAAGGTCAAATCATCAATACGCGGATCATGCGTCAATGCCACTATTGCAGTATTGGCATGGCAACCATTGAGCTCCAGGTACCTGGCGGGAAATACATTTTTCAGGATGGCCTGGCGGTGAATGCGATGTCTGAAGTTATCAAGGATATCGTCCCGAGTCTCACATATGATGGTTTCGAAACCCAGCCCAACGGCAAATTCCATGCAACAAATGGCCACTTCTGACAAGCCGGCGATGATGACGCGCGGCGCTGCCGCAATAGTCAGAACGATTTTTTCATCATGACGTTCTACCACCGTACTGCTACGCCATTCCGCTTTTTCAAGAGATTCGCAACTAAACGGCGTCGCAACGACTTTTCGCAAAGAAAATCGCCCTAGGAGCGCCTGGTGCAATTCCACAAGACGGTTTGTATAGTGCGATGCCACGGGTAAATACTCAATAAGAATATCAAGCACACCGCCGCAGGGCAATGTGCGATCAGGGGGCAACCCGCCCTCGCCATAACGGACAACCTGGCTTGCATGCCGGAACTCACCTTCCTGTATCCTGCGAATAAAATCTTCTTCGATACACCCTCCTGACAATGAACCGCAGAATTGACCTGCCATATTGATAGACATCATGGTGCCGGGTGGGCGGGGGGAAGAGCCAAACGTGTTCAATACGGTGCAAAGCCACACCGGTTGCGTTTTAATCCAATTAATTGCGTGTTCAATGACCATGATATCGAGATTTTGCATTCTTAGAGTCCCTGAAAATTTAGGTATTAAATTTTCGCGCAAGCTCAGTTAAAATATAGAAAAGCATGAACTTAGCTTCAACAAACGAAATATCAATTTGCCGTATCGCGAAACCCTTAAAGAATTCAAATACCCTATTCTTTTAGAAACATTGATTGCTAATAGAGTAACACCGCAGTAAATATAACTTTCTTTAATAAAATCAGCGAAGAACAAGAATACTTTAGTATAGCTAATAAAATAAAATTGACTATACCGATATATTGATAAGGCCTGTGAGTTTTTTTCATTAATTCAACTGGCTATTTTAGTAAAATTACATGAAATAAATATTCATCTATTATTTTTCATCGGCCATTCGGTATCTATTTCAGTGAGCATCTGAATGCCCTAGGGATATTATTGCGAATCAATCTGAAACAATTTAGCATATGACTTTTCCGCCAAATATCGGGCGATCACAGCCGTATGGCGCGAAAGCTTCATCTCAATCAGTCTCTCTGTTAACAGTTCTGGATAGCGTTAGCTGGCTGCGGGTCCCAAGCCAGACACTTAAGCCGAGCCAAAGCGCGGAAAGCGGCACGGCGACGATGGAAATACCCGTCATGCTCAACCCCAGCCCAACCAGCCCGGCATAGGTCCACCCTGCGACCTGATCGCCGACGCGGTACACCACGGTATCGATGAAATTTTTTGCTTTATAGCGATCCTCGCGTGCCACCGAGGTGAACAGGACCTCGCGCGTGGGCCTTGCCAGGCTGAAATTCGTCACCCGGCGCATCACCTGTACCACGACGAATAAACCGATCGCCGGATAGGCGGCAATGCCGGCAAATCCCACCAGGCTAAACAGCGGCAGCGCGCACAGAGTGACCACCACGCCCAGCCAGCCGATAAGACGTCCGGTCAGGAAAAGCTGTAAAACCAGGGTGATGGCATTCACCCAGAAATCTATACGGGCAAAAAATACCGTCCTGGCCGCGCTGTTCACAAAATTACCCTCGGCAATACTGGCCTGCTGAAAATACAAAAAGGTGGAGGTGACGCTATAAAACAACATGAAAAACGCAATGCCCAATAAATAGGGGGAGCGAAAGGTATGCGTCATGCCGGCGAACAGTCCCCCGCCCAGGGCCTTATTGGATTCGTCGCCCCGCAGGGGGCGTTGGAAGACATCGCTGACCCTGGACAGCCGGCGCGAAGCAAACACGGCCATCTCAAGCAGGATCATGGCAATGATAAGCAAACCGTTCTGCCCCACCATTTCAACAAAACCCGCCGTCAGGCTCGACCCCACCAAACCGCCGAGCGTCGCCCCGGCGGCCAGGAAACCAAACAGCCGCTTGCCTTGTTCACGGTCGAACACATCGACGATAAACGACCAGAATACCGACACCACAAACAGATTAAAGACGGAAACCCAAATAAAGAACGCCCTGCCGACCCACACCGATTGGCCGGGTGTGGCCACCGTCATCAGCAGCATGAAGATAAGCAGGTTGACGATAAAAAAACGATAGGTTACTGCAATAAAACGCTCGCGCGGCCATCGCCGCACCGCGGCGGCAAACAGGGGATTCACCGCCAGCATCGCCAGCAGCGTGCCGGTAAAAAGCCAGGGCAAATTGCGCACGCCGCCCGCCACGCCCAACTCATCCCGAATCGGCCGCAACACATAATAAGCCAGGAAAAGGGCAAACACATACAGCCAGGACCATGCCAGCGCCGGGATCTCTTCAGGTTGGATATTAACGAGCCGCCGTAACGAGACGATGAGTGTGTTAATAACTGTTTTGACGTTCATCAATTTTGTGGGCATTACATAACTATTCCGTCGTTATGGGGTCTATTTGGCGTTAATGGGCCCGTATTCAGCGTTTCCCAAGCCAGCTCATCGATTATCCTGTCATTAAATTTAACAGACACACACTGTATAAAACAGTCCGTAAATCCGCATAGGCTAATGAAAACGGTGCATTAATGGTCATTTAAACCTCCTGGGCGATAGCGTATCTTTTCCTGGTTATAACACAAATGGCGGTTCTTCATTAATGCGAGGGAAAGGTTTGGGCGCTCGGAAAATAGCGTAATTTTTGCGGAGGATGACTCATGAATATCACTCATAACGGCAAGTAAAACATAAGAGTAATTGTTCCTGAATAACTCTTCTATAGTTTGTTATGTAAAAAAAGTGATCACATTTTTTCGAAAATCTTGAGGATTTTGATCAGGTTCTAGTGTGTAAAGAACTTCCTTCTTTTCGGAACAGATAATGGGAGATATTTATCAGCCACCATTCAATAGTCTGCTCAAAGGGTGTTTCATCATTATTTGAAAGCGGCAGTTTATGCGGAAGAAAACGCTTCCGTCCCGAACGATAACACAATTTTCTGAGGTACTTTCTCTATGCCAACATGGTTAATTACCGGTTGTTCCACCGGACTTGGTCGCTATCTCGCTCAGGCGGTTCTTGAGCGTGGATGGAACGCGGTGGTTACCGCGCGGGATCCGGTAAAGGTTCAGGATATCGTAACATCCTATCCCGACACCGCGCTGGCCGTCGCGCTGGATGTGACCGACAATACCCTGATTGCCGAGGTGGTGCGCCAGGCTGAAGCTCGCTTCGGCGGGGTGGACGTGCTGGTGAACAACGCCGGCCACGGCTACCGCGCTGCGGTGGAGGAAGGCGACGAGGCAGATGTCGACGAACTGTTTGCCACCAACTTCTTTGGCCCGGTGAAGATGATCAAGGCGATACTGCCCGGCATGCGGTCCCGGCGCAACGGTACCATAGTCAACGTTTCCTCTATCGCCGGTCGCGGTGCCGAGCCAGGGTCAGGATATTACGCGGCGACCAAATTCGCACTAGAGGGTATGTCGGACGCGCTGCGAAAAGAGATCAGTCCGCTTGGTATCAAGGTGCTGGTGGTGGAACCCGGTGCGTTTCGTACCGATTTTGCCGGCCGTTCATTGCAGCAATCAAAGACTGTTATCGCTGATTACGCCAATACCGCCGGACTGCGCCGGAAAGAAAAGGATAATAGCCATGGTAAGCAGCCCGGCGATTGCGCGCGCGGTGCCCAGGTAATCATTAAAGCCGTCGAGGCGGCTGACGCGCCCTTCAGGCTGCTATTGGGCAGCGATGCCGTTAAGTATGTCCGCTCCCAATTGGAAAACCAGCTAACAGAAGTGAATGCCTGGGAAAAAATCAGTGTCACCACCGATTTCCCCAGTTGAGATCCCCGCCGCCGCGGCTTACTTATTTCCCCAGTCAGGGCGGCGATAATGGCATTGTTAATATTCTGGCAGTGGCTTGCGGGTATCAACCAAGAGGATAAGGCAAGAATCATCCATGAATACGCCTATTGTTTAGCCGCCAAAGTATTACTCTTTTTACAGCACAACGCGATATATTCACAATGCCGGATACGACTGCTTTAATAAATAGCAGACAATTCAGGACCTTCAAGAGTTCTGTTCCTGAATTATCATTATCCAGAACAAGGGAGTCAACAGATGAAAACCACCGGCTATGCCGCCTTCAGTACCACTACCCCATTGGCGCCGTTTGTATTCGAACGGCGCGCGCTGCGCCCTAACGATGTCGCCATGGAGATACTCTTTTGTGGAGTCTGCCATTCGGATCTCCATACGGCGCATAACGACTGGGGCTGGACAACCTACCCTATTGTCCCCGGTCATGAAATTGTCGGCCGCGTCACCGGCGTCGGCCCCGACGTCACCCGCTATAAGGTGGGTGATGCTGTGGCCGTAGGCTGCATGGTGGACAGTTGTATGGAATGTGACCAGTGCCATAACGGAGAGGAGCAGCTGTGCCGGGAAGGCAATACCGGCACCTACTGCGGTCTGGACCGCATTACCCATGAACCGACACAAGGCGGTTACTCCAAGCATTTAGTGGTGCGCGAAGAGTTTGTGCTGCGCGTGCCGGACGGGCTGGATCTTTCACGGACGGCACCGCTACTGTGCGCCGGCATCACCACTTATTCACCGCTGCGCACCTGGAACGTCGGTCCGGGCAGCCGGGTCGGCGTGATTGGCCTTGGCGGGTTGGGCCATATGGCGGTCAAGCTGGCGGTTGGCCTGGGCGCGGACGTGACTGTCCTGAGCCGCACCGCCAACAAGGAAGCCGATGCCCTTGCCCTGGGCGCCGACTGCCTGCTGATTTCCACGGATGAGGAGGCCATGGCGAAAGCCGCCTCCGGGTTCGATTTGATTATCGACACCGTGCCGGTCAAGCACGATCTCAATCCTTATATGCCGCTGCTGGATATCGACGGCACATTAGTACTGGTGGGCCAGGTCGGTCCCCTTGCCGAACCGAGCACCGTGCCTCTGATCCTGGGCCGTCGCCGGATCGCCGGCTCGCCCATCGGGGGCATTCGAGAAACCCAGGAAATGCTCGACTTCTGCGCAAAGAAAAACATCCTGCCCGACTGCGAGATGATCCGTATGGATCAGATAAACGAGGCTTTTACGCGGATGGAACAGGCGGACGTACACTATCGTTTTGTGATAGACATGGCCTCTCTATCGGCTTGATACTGTATGGATATTAGTTAATTAGCTACTTTTATCATTACAATACAAGTTGAGTCATGGTGATTTTTTGTGCAAAACACGAGATAATTAGGAGTTAGAATTTTAGCAGTCGATAAATACTAATCATCAGTTGAAAAAATTATTTGAAAAAGGCGACGTACTGTCGCCTTTTCATCTTTTTAATCATGCAGTTAAAGAAGAAATATCTATAACAAAGCGATATTTCACATCACTTTTCAGCATGCGTTTCCAGGCATCATTGATATCCTGGATATTAATCATTTCAACATCAGCAGTGATGCCGTGCTCACCACAAAAATCCAGCATTTCCTGGGTTTCTGTAATGCCGCCAATCACCGAACCGGCGACTGATTTACGTCCCAGGACCAGCGGTGCGGAGTTCAGCACCGGGTCCAGTTCGCCCAAATAGCCCACCAGCACCAAAGTACCGTTAAGGGCGAGCGTCGTGACATAAGGCTTAAGATCGTGAACATAAGGCACCGTATCGACGATAAGGTCAAATTCTCCTTTTACTGCCGCCATTTGGTCGTCATCGGTGGAGATCACTATGTGATCGGCACCAAGCCGGCGCGCATCCTGCTCTTTACCGGGAGAACGGCTAAAGAGTGTGACCTCGGCGCCTAACGCTTTGGCGAATTTCAGCCCCATATGGCCCAAGCCGCCAAGGCCGACCACCGCCACTTTGGTCCCTTTGCCTACTTTCCAGTGGCGCAATGGCGACCAGGTAGTGATACCGGCGCACAATAGCGGCGCCGCGCCCTTCAGATCCAGGCCATCCGGCACTTTGACCACGAACTTATCCGATACCACGATGGTTTCGGAGTAGCCGCCATAGGTCGGCATTTTATCGTGACGATCGATATCGTTGTAGGTCAGCGTATTGCCTTCTTCGCAATACTGCTCAAGCCCCTGCTTACAAGGATCGCAGTGCTGGCAGGAATCCACCATGCAACCGACGCCAACATGATCACCGGCTTTAAAACGCGTAACTTCCGCCCCCACCCGGGTGACGCGGCCAATGATTTCATGCCCGGGCACCATTGGGAAGGTCGCATTGCCCCAATCATTGTAAGCATTATGAATATCTGAATGGCACACGCCACTGTACAAAATTTCAATCACCACATCGTTAGCCCGGGGATCGCGGCGCACAAAATTGTGCGGCACCAAATCTTCTTTCACGGCCAGTGCGGCGTAACCACGTACATTCATCGTCATACTTTTCTCCGGAATCGCCTGTTTTGCGTTACGAATTATAGAGATTAGGCTCTAAAAGCGAATTAATGAGATATTAAATAATTAACCTTTATAAGGTTATCAAGGATTGCAATTGACGATTAGAGGTGAATTTCAGATTGCACCAATGAATCTTATTCACCAATAACCCTGTACAGATGGCGCCACCACGCATTAACACCGCTTGAGGCGACAATAGGGTCCCTCAGTCCCGGACCAATCACCTTTTCGGGCGCATTCAACACCCGGGCGCGATGCCGTGATACAGGGCGGCCAAGCTTGTGCAGGAACACACCGTCCGGCCAACGCGACCGCTCTTCCAAAGCCTGGCGGGCGTCAGCGTATGATATCTGCGTATGAAAATTGCAGCTTGAAATAAGAATATTGCGGTGTAATAAAGTGAGATTAAAACGCATAAACAACCCGCTTAAGGTTCCTTAAGCGGGTTGCGGGTTGATCTTTAACGGGATAGAGCAATGGCGGCTCAGCTTTCGCTGCCGACGGCATCATGCGGCAAATCGCCATAAGGACATTGCGCCACGCCGATGGTGCCGCGGGTGATGCGCTCCACGTTTTCCTGCGCTTTTTTCGCATCCAGCACCCAGGTCCGGTAGAAATCAAACGGACATTCGGCAATGCCCTTTTCACCATCGCCCGAATGATAGACGCCGGTATAGCCTCGATGGAGCAATTTAAAAAGATGGTTCTGTGACTGATCGTATTTACGCGCATCGCGAATTTCAGGTATCGACAACTGGGCATACTGAATACCCATCTCCTCTTCCCCGCATTCACCCAGCGTATGGCCGTCAAACCCGATAATGGCGGAATGGCCGAAATAGGTATAAACGCCATCAAAGCCGGTGCAGTTCGCCACCGCGACATAGCAGTTATTGGCCCAGGCCATGGCTTTGGAAATAAGCACCTGCTGGTCTTTCGCCGGATACATATACCCCTGGCACCTGACAATCAACTCGGCGCCCTTCATGGCGCAATCGCGCCATATTTCCGGGTAATTACCATCATCACAGATGATAAGACTAATATTGATCCCTTTCGGTCCCGCGACCACATGAGTGGTATCGCCAGGATACCACCCCTCCACCGGGACCCACGGCAGGATTTTGCGATATTTTTGGATAATATCGCCTTGATTGTCGATCAGGATCAGGGTGTTATACGGGACTTTGGCCGGATGTTCCTCATGCCGTTCGCCGGTAATGGAAAACACGCCCCACACATTAGCTTCACGGCATGCAGCCGAAAAAACCGCCGTTTCATCACCAGGAATGGTCGACGCCGTGGTCATCATTTCGTCCGGATCGTACATAATGCCCATGGTGCTATACTCAGGGAAAATAATTAAGTCCATCCCCGGCAGGCCTGATTTAACACCTTTAACCACTTCCGCTATTTTCCGCGCATTCTCCATAACTTCCTGCCGGGTATGCAAACGCGGGATTTTATAGTTTACAACCGCGACCCCGACACTGGTCGGGCTACTGGAAATATCACCATGACGCATATTAACTCCTTACATGTTTTTAAGAAAAAGGGTATCGGCACATCATTGCGATGTGAAATTTAACAATTACAAGAATAACCCCAGGCCTGCTTTATAAGGGTGCGTGACGCATAACACACTTATTGCCATTTACTCCACTGGCAATAATCTAGGCCAGCGTATCCATGGATTTTTTATGGCTATATTTTTTATTACGGAAATAATGAAAGGCTAAAAATAGCAACATTAAAATGACAAACCCTGCCCCGACCATAGTGAAGACAAGCTCGTTAAAAGCAATTTCAGGATTAAACTCGACTGTAATGTTATAAACAGCCACGAAAAAAGACATAAATACAATCAGGTAGCCCAGGCTGTTGCGCCAGACGTTTTTTGTCTGTATTGACTCCGTCTGCTGGCTTAGCCGGTTAACAATCCTGCCATCCATGGTATCGGTTATCATCATGCCGGCGGTAAATACGCATCCCATGATGGCCGCATACATCGCCTGCCAATTTTGATTGCTATTGCTGGCAACATAACCCCACGCCGCCGCCTGCGTCGCCGTATCGAACACCGCGGCGAATATGACCCCGACCAGAATAATAGACAACGGATTGGACTGTTTTAATAATCGGGTCGGGAACAATTTCATTTTCCAACCTACCGGGCGGTAGTTGGCGCTGTTCATTAGTGTCCACAGATTTGTCACCCCAATGGCCAAGAGCATTAACGTCGGCAGCCAATCAAGGGAAAACCGCACCGGGGGGGGCAAGGTAAGGGTTTGCGTAAAATAGCTTACGAATATGGCAATGCCTGTCACCAGGCCGCCGTGGCCGATGGCAAACAATGTCCCCACCCACTTGGCATGGCCATGCTTATGCCTGATAGCATGCCAGGTCAGGCCGTCGATACAGGCGATATGATCGGGATCGAGGCCATGCCTCAATCCTAGGGCAAACATGATCAGTAAACTTGATAGCTGTAGGTTTAATTCAGTCATAATATAGTCACTCCGTTCCGGGGGGTAAAAACGCAATGGGAAAATTCAGCTTTCAGCATTTCGGGATCAAGATCTTTACCAATTACCACCAACTCGCTTTCATGTACGGCATCCCCCATCCATTCATCGAGATGATTTAGCGTGGTGAGCATGCGCACGCTCTGAAATACCACCGGTTCCGTAAAACCCTTGGCATTTAGCAGACCTTTCGTCCGAATCATTTTATCGCCATCCACAGCGAGCAGTGCGGTCATCCATGCCATGAAACGGTTAATATCCAGCGGCGAGCGTTCCCGCAGCACCAGGGTAGAAATGGATGGGTCATGCTCATGGGTATGATCGGTTAATAAATCAGGCTCAATTTTCAATTTTTCCGTCAAACTAAAGCCATGGGTATTCATGAGTTCGGTGATATCCACGCGGCCATATTCACTGACGTGGATATGCGCAATGGGATTGAGAGATTGTATCCGTTGTTTGACCTGATGGAGCCTTTCGGGCGTAACCAGATCGGCTTTGTTCAGGATGATAATATCGGCAAAAGCAATTTGCTCTTTTGCCTCCAGGCTGCCTGCAAGATTTTTATCAATATTAACCGCATCCACCACCGAGATAAACGCGTCCAACTGGGCGCGGCGGCTTATCTCATCGGAAACAAAAAAAGTGGACGCCACCGGCGCCGGGTCGGCAAGGCCGGTTGTTTCAATAAATATATATTCAATATCATCCGAGCGCTGCATCAGCTGATCAATCGTTTCTATAAGATCACCGCGCACCGTGCAGCATAAACAGCCGTTATTAAATTCAATCAGCTGCTCATCGCTGTGTGTGACTAACAGTTTTGCGTCAATGCTCATTTCACCGAATTCATTGACAATAACCGCGATTTTGGCGCCTTCATTTTGCAAAAGCATATGATTCAATAAAGTCGTTTTTCCGGAACCTAAATAGCCGGTAATCACTGTGATGGCGATATGCCGTTTGTTAATCATAATAGCCCCTGTAGCAGTTGACCTTTATGTCAGCTACCCTAAAGATGAAATAATCGAGCCTGGGAGGGTGGGTGATTACTGCGGTGTGGCAACCACCGTTTCCGTCATTTTTCGAATCGCCTCCTCGCGAATCACTTTACGGTTGGCCGGCGGCAATACATCACCGCGCAGTTGATCGTAAGGCACCACCACCCAGCAGGCGCATCCCCAGATACATTCACCGGCCATGCCTTTAAAACGAATGGCGGGTTCGGAAATCATCGGTCCGAGATCGATAAGCCAGGCATGTTCAGCCAGCTTCGCTTTCCAGTTGAGCGCATCGTAATTCTTCTGGCTATTCCAGAACGCGGCCAAATCGGTTTTTGCCACCCCGGGTAAAATCACGTTGCAGTAAGACGTCAGGGCATCAAAAAATTCGTAATGATAGACTTGCAGCGACGAGCCGGTTTCCATCAGATAGCTGCCGGTAATGGCTTCCTTAACATTGTGCGTCAGTTTTTCCAGGTTCATTTCGCGAGAGCAATGGATATGCAGTTCGGCAAAATCGGTTTCGAAACTGTCGGTCAAACCGTCGAAAGTCGCAATAAACTTAGTCCACTGCGCCAGGGTTTCATCCCAGACATCGCCGCTTTGTCCTGGGAGCACCTGCACCCCGGGATGGGTCAGCTTGGCAACGTTGAACAGCGTCCAGTTGCGGGATTTGGAACTGATGGTTTCGTGCGGTGCGCCGGTGAAGCCGGTCGGACGTAAAGAACGAAATAATACCCGGCTCTTGTCAAGCACGGCGAACCGCATAAAAGAATCGGCAACGAAGCGATTGGTCACCAGTTGTTTAAATTCATGGCGTACTTTTTGATTGCCGGTATCGGTATAGGATGACAGCCGTTGCCAGCTTTGCTCTGGATTTACGACAAAGAACCCGCCGGTAAAGGGGCTACGGTACAGATCGCCCCAAACGGTGGTCACGCCAGCATTTTTATCGTCATCAAGCATGCAATCGAGCTCATTAAGCGTGGTGTAAAGCCCTGGACTTTCTTTGTAGATATCCGGATCGCCGCTATGGGGCAACTGGCCGACGCCTATCACAGGCATGCGGCGCCCCAGTTTTACCGTCGCCAGGTGGCGCGCCAAATCCATCACGATCCCGCTGCCGGTTCCCCCCGCCAGGCTGAAGGACACCGTAATCATAGAGGGTAAGGTTGCCTCTTCAATATGGCTGACGAATTGCTCCAACGCGTTATGCATCGGGCGGTTGCCGTCATAATAGGCATTGGCGTATAAACCCTTGGCAATGGAGCGTGGGAAATGCTCTCCCGCCTTGGGGAATTTAGTATCATGGGGCACATAGGACTCGTAATTGGGATTCCAATAATAACGGGGATATTCCAGTTTCAGATATTCACGCGTGCGGTTCATCCCTGAAAAGTAGCTGTCCGTATCCTTCATATCCAGAACAATAGCCTGGAATTTGAAACGCGAAGCGGGAATGCCGCGCTCCTCAAGACGTTTTACCAAGGCGCCGGCATAATCCTTGGCGATTTGCATATCCTGATCGCCGATATCAACCACCATGGCGGCAAAGCGGGCACGCGGATCCTCCAATAAGTCCTCGACTTCACCGGTGCGCAGCAAAGCTTCCACATACGCAATGCCGGTCCTGCCAATACCGATGGCATGCAAGCAGTGCGGAGCCTGGACACCGGTAGCGCTGTTATATAAAGAAGCTGTCATTTTATATTCTCCTGGAGTACATGATTAACATTGCGCATATTCGGTTGAATATGCGGTACAAAGCCACAACTTAATCACACTGAATTCAACAGCGAACACTGAAAGTTTCGATTTTATCCAAAAATCCGAGATCTCTTAAGATATGCGCAACGGAGGTTGCCCGCTCATTGGCGACATATAAGATATAGTCTTCGACAAATAATCCCGGGTCGGAGGATATTATGCCTTCCTCTATTAACCTGACGCCTTTTTCCAGGTTTTCCCTGTGCAATTGTGTTCGCCAAATAGGTGATGAGATGGTAATAGCCTCATTATCGACTTTCTCAATATGCAGAAATTTATCGCCCACTACAGTGGGCACCTGGTAGCCGTCACCGTATTTTATGATCACATCGTTCCAGTTAAGCGGCATGGTGGACTCCTTTATATTTCTCCCCGAATAGCCGGGTATGGCAGATTTATCCATCGTTTGCCGGTTATGATATTGCGGCCGGCCACGCCTGTCTGCGCGTCGGAAGGCTCGCAAAGCAGCAAACCCTGTTCGAGTAATAAGGCATGGGATAGCCTTTTTTCATTTTGGCTACTTGCGTCATAACGCGCTTTCGCCTGCGCGAACAGCCGCAGATCGCTTTTCGCCAGGGACGGCAGGATAAAACGCATCTCTTGAGCGGAGCCGGCGGCGTAATGATTCACCATGATGTTCTGCCCGAAAGACTGGTGGATCGCGCGGGTCAGTTGTTCGGCCGTTTTTTTACTCAAACGCGCGCAAACCACTTCGACAAAAGCCGGCTCATAGCCGTCGGAAATGCCTAGCTGGTTTTTCAACGCGGCAAATGCCGATGGCTCTTTTACCGCCATCATGACCAACACGTGCAGCCAGCGATTGCCCCACGGGGTACGCGCGGCTGAATGTTGCGTCAATGGCGCCGCCAGCCAGTTAAGCTGGCGTAGTATTTCCCACAACCCTGCTCCGGCGCGATCCTGCAGCAATGAAGATAACGCCTGATACAACTTCCCTTGTTCTGATGGGGTCGGCTCCAGGTCCGGCACCATCAGGAAACCTGCGGTAAAGGGATTTTTGAACAAATCACCGCACGATGGCGTAATACGCTGATTCAATTGATCATTACACAGACATTCCAATTCATTTAACGTGGTATAGACATTCGCCGGCGCGATAGTGTCATTCGCCGCCGAAGCCGGTGCCAGACCTATGCCAGTAACCAGGATCCGGCGACCGAACCGCACGGTGGATAAATGCCGGCTGAGATCCATCGCAATAGCGCTTCCGACCGCATCAGCCAGGGAAAACACAATGCAGACCACGGATTCGGTTTCTGTTTGGCCGACGCTTTGGGCGAATCTTTTCAGGGCATGCCAGGCGGGCCGTTCACCGTGATAATAGGCCAGGCTATACATGGCCTTGACATAGGCCCGGCTGAGGCTATCCCGGTCCGGCGCGTTCCGCTCCGATTCCGTTAGCCAGGGAGCAAAGGTATCCGGATTAGGTATCAAGGGATATTCCAGTTGGAGGTGCGCGGCGTGCTGGCTGAAAAAATCGCCAAGCGCATCGGGTTTACCTTGCTCGATTGCCAATGATTCATAAAAGTATTTATTACCGTCCAGGGCCGCGGGCAATACTGGGAGACCAGCGTCTGCCTCTCCGGCCATATCCACCGAAAGGATGCTCAGCCGTGACCGTTCATGATCCAGCAGAGTGTCGGGCATTTGGCTGACAAATTGACGCAAGAAAGCATTGGCCGCCATGCCGATACATACCAGATGAACATTGTAAGGCACCGCCTCGTCATCGCTGATACGGTGTATACCTCGGGTTAAGGCGTCAAGTTTGCGCTGGCGCAGTTTGGCATCGGTACTGCCGATGGCCGGAACCGGCCTGCCGCGTAGTAAATCTATCCCAATCGCTGATGGCATACATCCTACCTCGTCTGTGTTTAACATTTCAGCCCGGCGATACATTGGCCCGTCTTCGCGAACCAGAGAGTCAACATTCTGGCTGGCGGCAAGCCGGCGGGCTTTATAGCTCATCAAGGCAAAAAAAAAGAGCCCCAAAAATGCGTGGTTGAACGCATTTTTAGAGGCTCTCTTGCCTGGAGTGATATCGGCCATCTGGGCGATAACATGGTTAAACCTTAAACATCAGGGTGCCTAAAGTCAACACCCCGGCAACATGAGATTATTTTTTTTAACCTATTGATATTAGGCATATCGAATTTATCTTTTTACAAATTTTCCTTAGGATTAAGATGGTTACATAAATCATTCCCTTGAAGATGTTTTTCTTATACATCAGCGCATTTATTGAAAGATTTTAATATCGCCATACATATTAGTACATGGTTAATATGCTGGATAGAAAACATCTTATGACACATCCGACTAAGTAAATCGTTACCAGCGACGTAATTCAATTATCACATCGTATAAGTAAATATGATTTTCAATCCGGTTGCTTTATTTTTATTCTGCTTTTAACTACTGGATATCGCGGATGACATATAATCCAAATATCATATTCAACAAAAATCCTGGCGAAAACTGGAAAAGGAAATTAACCAATGATATTAAACAAGCATAGTGATGCCGTCAGGGTTGGCGTCTTATTCTCCTCGACGGGATTCACCTCAAAAATCGAAAGATCGCAAATGGAGGGAACATTTTTTGCCATTGAAGAAATCAACAATAATGGAGGAATCAATGGCAGGGAAATTATTCCTATTTACTACGATCCCGCCAGTTCGCCTTACCGTTTCGCTGTTTATGCGGAAAAACTGATAAAAGAAGATCTGGTCAACGTGGTTTTCGGCTGTTATATGTCCAGCACTCGAAAAGCCGTGATGCCTATTATAGAAAAATGGCAAAAATTACTCTTTTACCCAACACCTTATGAAGGTTTTGAATTTTCAAACAATATCATCTACACCGGTGCGTCACCCAATCAAAATAGCTTTTTTTTGGCTGATTATATGGCAAGCAATTATGGTACCCGTGTTTATATGGTTGGCAGTAATTATATTTACCCTTATGAGTCAAATCGCATCATGAGCGATTTCATGACCAACTTTCCGGGAGGGGCGGTGGTGAGCGAGCGTTATGTGGATCTGAATGCCGGCCGGGAAGATTTTCACTCTATTGTACAGGACATTAAATTAACCCACCCCGATTTTATATTTTCTACAGTGGTTGGTAGAAGTACCCAGGAATTTTATTTAGCCTGCCATGATGCAGGACTTCATCCAGATAAAATTCCAATAGCCAGCCTGACCACCAGCGAAGCGGAAATTTCAGAAATGCGCACGGGGGTGTCAGCAGGACATATCACTTCAGCGCCCTATTTTCAATCAATTGATTCTAAACGCAATAAAGACGTTCTCAGCCGATTTAAATCTAGCCCGTTTTATACCGTTGAGCCGAATATGTGTTGGGAGGCCGCCTATTTTCAGGTGCATCTTTTCGCTAATGCAATGGCAAAATCCGATACCGATGACATAAGCCAGCTGTTTCCGTATCTGCTGAACAGCGAATATGACGCCCCGCAAGGAAGGGTGAAAATCAATCCGCACAATAATCACACATTATTGTATCCTAAAATTGGCAAAGTGAATAAACAGGGGCAATTTTCCATTATCAAAGAAGTCACTCAAGGGGTGGATGCAGATCCCTACTTTGTTAACTATTCTCCGCCTGGGGTTGATAATGATAACGCATAAAATTTTCAACCGGGCAAAAAACAAAAGCGCCAGCCTGCGTTTTTTCAGACGTATCAGGAGCTGTAAAGTCGTTATATTTCATCCTGATGATGATGACCTCAAAATTCTCACGCAGCAACTGCACCGTATTGGCTGCCAAAGCCTGACTATATGGCCGCCAGTAAAAGAGGTGCCCGACGATATCGACGCGATATTCTGGGCCGTGCGCATGGAATACCTCGCTGATGAATACCTGATGCAGCATACGGATATCCCGGTCATTGCCATTATCAATTATGAAAATCCCACCGTTATCGACGCCGCGCTGCATGTAGGGGCTAAGACATTGATGAGCAGTCCCATCCGTCCAATCGGGGTACTTTCCAGCCTGGTGATGGCATTTAAAAATCATTACGACTGGAAGGACTTAAACCGTCGCATGGAAAAACTTTCCACCAAATTACGTATTGCCGATGTCATCAGTCAGGCAAAGGTGATTATTTCCACCATCCGGGGCGTTGATGAACTTGAAGCCTACGCGATCATTCGCGAGATGGCCATGAATGAAAGAATGTCGATCGAAGACATGTCGAAATCCTTGATTCGGGCCAATGAATTACTCCAGCTAAATAAAAAAAAGCATGACTTAAAATGAACACAATCCCCGAGTGATAAAGTGAACGCGGGCCAGTAGATTCCCGTTAATGCGCCAGCCCGGTGCTTTCCCAGTATTCAATATCGGCATCACAAGCGTCATCACTCCGGGTAGCGCAGCGCATCGACGATGACGGATAAGGCAGGAGAAAATTGCCGCCGGTTCGGATAGTAGAGATGATAGCCGGGATAGGGATCGCACCAATCATTAAGCATACGAATCAACCTTCCCTCGGCGATGTGCTCAAGCACCATGTCTTCGGGGACAAAGGCCAGGCCGTGTCCAGCCAGTGCCGCCCTGACGATGGACGAACTGTTGTTAAATACCCATTGTCCCGACACACGGAGCTTGACCTGCTGTCCATCCTTATCAAAATCCCACGGCAATAAGCCGCCATGGGTTGGAAGCCGAAGATTGATGCAATTGTGCTGAGCCAAATCATTTGGCGTCCCGGGCAGAGGCCGCTTTGCCAAATAGGCAGGTGAGCCGACGACAGCGATGCGCATATCGGGACCGATACGCACGGCGATCATGTCCTTAGCCACCTGATTGCCCAGGCGAACACCGGCGTCGTAGCGCTGGGACACGATGTCCGCCATGGTGTAATCAATAGTGATCTCGACATTGATATCGGGATATTCGCCGAGGACTTTGGATAGTTTGGGCCACAGCACACTGTTTGCAGCGTGCTCAGCCGATGTAATACGAACCGTTCCTGCGGGCTTGTCACGCAGCGCATCCACGACGCCCAGTTCAGCATCGATCTCCTCAAGACGAGTCGAAACATTAAGGAATAGCCGTTCCCCGGCTTCGGTAGTGGAAATATTCCGGGTGGTGCGGGTCAGCAATTGGACGCCCACCTGAGCTTCGAGTCCACTGATGGCATGGCTTAATGCGGAAGGGGTTACGCCAAGCAAGGCAGCCGCCCGGGTAAAGCTACCTTCGCGCACGACGTTGATAAAGGCGAGGACCTGGCTGAAGTTTTTGCGGGCCATTCTAGGACACCTCCGCCAGATCGGACGGATAGCGTAGCGCTTCAATCAGCACGGCCATGGCTCGCGAAGAAGATTGACGGCGTATCGGATAACAGAGGTGATACCCCGGAAATATTGGGCTCCACTCTTTCAAAACCTGTATTAGCTCGCCACGGTTAATATAGGGCTGCGCCATTTCCTCCGGCACATATCCCAGACCGAAACCTGCCAGCGCGGCATGCAGAATCTGCCTGGTGCTATTAAAAACCAGTTGACCGTCGACCCGCACATTCAATTGCTGCGGGCCCTTTTTGAACTCCCAGGCGTAGATTTCGCCGTGGCTCATCAGATATAAATTGATACACTCATGCTCCGTGAGATCGTGCGGCGTTCCGGGAGCAGGACGCCTTGCCAGGTAGTCTGGCGAAGCAACAATCGCCACACGCATGTCCGGTGCGATCCTTATAGCCGTCATATCACGAGCCACTTCACTGCCCAGGCGTATCCCCATGTCATATCGTTCAGCGACAATATCGGTAAAACGGGACTCCACAATGAGTTCGACCTTGATATCGGGATACTTGGGCAGCAGTTTGACCAGCCTGGGCCACAATACGGTTTCGGCCGCATTTTCAGTAGCTGAAATACGAATGGTGCCTGCGGGCTTGTCGCGCAATTCGCCGACGGCTGTCATTTCCTCCTCGATTTCCTCGAACCGGGGCGCAATGCGATCTATCAAGCGTTGACCGACCTCTGTCGGCGATACGCTGCGGGTGGTTCGGGTCAGCAGACGGACCCCCATTCTTTCTTCAAGGGAACGCATGGTGTGGCTCAGTGCCGACTGGGACATTCCGAGTTGCGCGGCAGCGCGCGTAAAACTTTTTTCGCGTGCCACCGCAATGAAGACCAACAGATCACTGTAGTTATCTCTCGGCATTGCCATAGTCCCTATAGATATTATTCATGAAAATGACTCACAAGTGTTTCCCAACTTTACCATCTAGTCGCCGCCAGATCCATTATCTATAGTAAGGCTCATAGTAAGAATGCGTCACAACAGCGTCGCACAGGTCCCTCGCCTCTTCATTGCCGCGCCTCGAATGCGCGGTTGATATGGGGTTTCGAGATGGAGGCGGATCAGCAAAGACGCACTATGGAAAGTATGACGGAATGGCTGAAAGCAGTAGTGATAAACGACTGACCAAAAGCTCGCTTGAGCCTATCGAACCGCTCAAGGAAGAATCCATTCAATTAAGCAGGACGATAAGGACCGCCGATGAAGTCACTTGCATTGAATACCGCCGTTTTGCTGCTTCTTGCTGCGAATGTATCAGCCCGGCAGATTCCAGAGGTGATGGTCACCCGTGCCGGCTCGCAGGCGTCCAGCGCAGGTCCCGAGAAGAATTTTACGGGGCCGGTTCGTGTGGATTCCCGTTTTCAGGCGATCTCGCCGGGCAGGGCCGGCGGCGGTATAGTCACGTTCGAGCCGGGTGCTCGCACAGCCTGGCATACCCATCCACTGGGGCAAACCTTGATCGTCACAGCCGGCGTGGGCTGGGTTCAGCAATGGGGAAAATCACCGCAAGAAATCCGACCGGGTGATATCGTCCAGATCCCACCAGGTGCCAAACACTGGCATGGCGCCGCCGCCACCACCGGTATGACCCACATGGCCATCGCCGAAGCGCTTGACGGAAAATCGGTCGATTGGCTGGAAAAAGTATCGAACGACCAGTATCAAACCGCGACGTCGCACGCAGCGACGAAGTAGCGACGCCGCCTTGTCAAGGATTTAGCTTTTTGGCATCGCGCGGTGGCGAACCGGGAACGACGGACGGTAACACTGTTGAAAGTCAAATCCGACGCGCTGGCAACGCTGCCTAAGTTAGACAAATCAAAGGAACTGCCCATGTCTGGTATTGATTTACAACGCGAGCCAAGTGGCCGCGAAACAATAAACCTGCAGCGCCGTCATTTGCTGGCTTCAGCCGCAATCCTGGGCATTGCGCCATGGGTGCTCTCTGCCTGTATGACGTCCGCAGCTTTCGCGGCCGATATCCAGACCTCTTCCATCGCCGGTTCACTGCCGGCCAGCCAGCGGCGCAAACTGGGCACCCTTGAAGTCTCCTCCATTGGCCTGGGCTGCCAGTGGGTACCGGGTACGACCAGGGATTCGGTATCCGACTTCTATCATAGCCCCCTCGATCGGAAAGCGGCGATAACACTCATCAGGACGGCAGTCGAGCGTGGAATTACGCTTATCGACACCGCTGAAGCCTACGGTCCCTTCATCTCCGAAGAAATTGTCGGCGAGGCACTGCAGGGCATACGCGGAAAAGTGGTCATTGAGACCAAATACGGCTGGAATTTCGATCAAAAGACAGGCAAGCCGCTCGGCGGCCTCAACAGCCGGCCGGAACACATCAAGCTCGTGGTCGAAGGCATGCTGCGGCGTCTGCGCACCGATCGCATCGACCTGCTCTACCAACACCGCGTCGACCCGGCCGTGCCGATCGAAGACGTGGCCGGGGCGCTCAAGGATCTGATCGCCGAGGGCAAAGTGCTGCACTACGGCCTTTCCGAACCCGGCATCCAGACCATCCGCCGTGCGCATGCGGTGCATCCGCTGACGGCTATCCAGAACGAGTACTCAATGCTTTGGCGTGGACCGCAGGCGGCGGTCCTGCCGGTCTGCGAGGAGCTGGGCATTGGTTTTGTCTGCTGGAGCCCGCTTGGCATGGGCTTTCTGACCGGCAAGATCACCGCCGATACGCGCTTCGTTGCCGACGGTCCGCGGGAGTTTCGCGCTACAGTGCCCCGCTTCGCCCCCGATGCCCTGCGCGCCAACATGGCGCTGGTGGACGTGGTCAGGACCTGGGCCGAACGTAAGAACGCGACGCCGGCCCAACTGGCGCTGGCGTGGCTGCTGGCGCAAAAACCCTGGATTGTGCCGATCCCCGGCACCACGAAAATTGCCCATATGGAAGAAAACCTTGGCGCCACCGCGATAAGGTTCACTCCCAATGAACTGCGCGAACTCAACGCGGCCGTGGCGTCAGTCAAGATCCAAGGCGATCGGCTTTCAAAAGGCGTGCTCGCGTTGTCAGACGTTGAAGCGCCGTTGAAAGACTAGCGAAACCCCATGCTTTGGCCCGTGGCGGAGTAAGCCTACTGCTAGAGGGCAGCGCTTTATCTTACGGCTTTACCGCTATCGACCAGGCCGGCTTGCGCGGCGTTATGTTTCACCACGGTTGGCGGTCCGATTCATTCAGCAACGGACGACCACCTTGCCAAAATGCGAACCGCTGTCGAGGTGGGCATAAGCTGCCCTGGCATCGTTAAACTCAAAAATGCGGTCAATCACTGGTTTGATATTGGACATCGCCATTATTGCACAAACATCTTCCAGCGTTTCACGACTGCCCACTGAAAACGGCCTGAAGGTTGCCAGGCTGCCAAATAACGCTAAAAAATCGATGCCTGCTCCCTGGGCGCTTAAAAAGCCAATGGATGCGATTTCGCCGCCAGGAGCAATCGCGCGCAGCGACTCGGCGATAGTTCCCGGTCCACCGACTTCCACAATACGATCAACGCCCTTGCCCTGCGTCAATTCACGCACCCGCTCGCCCCAATGGGGTTCTTCCTGGTAATTGATAACCTCGCTGGCGCCAAACTGGCGTAATCGTTCCGCCTTGGCGGCACTTGAGGTTGTTGCAATGACCGACGCGCCAAGAACCCGGGCAAATTGCAAAGCGAAGATAGAGACGCCGCCGGTTCCTTGGATAAGTACGGTGTGTCCAGCGCGTATTTGCGCGGTGCCGCTCAATGCGTTCCATGCCGTAACCGCTGCGCAAGGCAGGGTCGCCGCCTCCTCAAAGGAAAGATTGTCGGGCATATGAACGACAGCTTCCTGGCTAACCACTTTGAATTCGCAAAGCCAGCCATCGTTCTCACTGCCATAACCGCGCTGATTCGAATACATCGGCATACGCCCGCCAAACCAGCGGGCATGGAATAGACCCACCACCCGATCGCCTATTTTAAAATCGTGCACATCCGGCCCGACGTCGACAACCTCCCCCGCGCCATCGCTGGTCGGCACCAAGCCCTTACGATGACTAAGGGGATAGCGATTGCCCAGCATGGCAATATCACGATAATTCAGTGAAACGGCCCGAACCCGGATTAATACTTCGCCTCGTTGCGGTCGCGGCGTCTCTTCTTCACACTGTTGAAGATCATCTAAGCTTCTAAAATCAAGCAACCGGTAAGCTTTCATAATATTAGTCCTCTATAATTTTATAAGCTGCCGCCAGCCAATCTCTGCCACGAATAGGGAAACCGTAGTGTTTTTCCCCAAGAATAATGGCAAGACGGCAATACCCGCACGGCGCAGCTTGCTGATGGTTGTGAACGGCTATAAGTAGCCGATCCACCCGAAACCATCTACGTCCCTGAATTACAGCGTTCTTCCATAGAAGGCGGTCAGCTTGCCGATGGCGGCGTTCACATACTTGGGAACCCAGTAGGTTTCGATATGCGTGGCGCCATCAATAATAAACAATTCCTTGTCCTTGGTGCCGGTGGCCTTGGGGAACGCATCTTTGGTCATGTACAGGCTGTCGGCCTTGCTGCCCGCGATCATCAGCAACGGCTGTTGGATAAGATCAATATGGTCGGTGGCGTCGAAGCGCATCAGGTCCAGCAGGCTGCTGGTGGTGTACTTGAAGGTTGAGCCGGGGTGCGCATACGTCTTCCAGTAGTACTCGTAGCCCTGGCGATACAGTTCAAACGGCAATTTGGCAATCTGCGCATCGGTGAGATTGGCATCACCCGAATAGAGTACTTTACCGCCGGCCGCTTCCTGGGCGCGGGCGGCGGAAGCCTGCTGCAGGCGCTGCTGGATAGTGTCCATTTGCGAATCGTTGTAGCCATTGCGGCGAACCCGTCCCGAATTGAACATGCTCACCGTCGCCAGCGACTTGAATCGCTTGTCGGTTTGCGCCGCGGCCAGCGAGTATCCCCCGCCGCCGCAGATGCCGAGCAGACCCAGGCGTTTCCCATCGACGCCGGCATATTGAGTGATGTAGTCCGCCATACCGTGGATATCCTCAATGCGGTACATCGGTTTGTCCACGCTGCGCGGTTCGCCACCGCTGGCTCCCTGATACGCCGCATCGGCGGTGATGGTAATGTAGCCATGCTCAGCCAGTCGCTGCGCATACAGACCGGCCACCTGCTCTTTCACCCCGCCGTTCGGATGCGCTACCACCACCGTCGGATAGGACTTCTTCGGATCATAGTTGGCAGGGGTATAGACGTTGGCGGCAATATCCAGGCCATTTAGCTTATAGGTGACCGGATGGATATTGACCTTACCTGGCTCATTTTGGGTAATGGCGCCATCGTAGACCAGGGTAAACGGGTTATTCCGATAGTCCGCCGCCCCGGTATTGCCTGCCGAGAGGCTGACCATGGCGGCCAAGAGCATGGCCTTGATCATTTTGTTTTTCATATTAATACTCCTAAAGGTGAAAACGTCGCGCGCCGGCAAGATATTCCGCCATCATCGCGGCCACCGGTCTTTGCCTGCGCGGCGCCCGGGCTACTCGCCGCGGTTGACCTGTTGTTTTGTCAGTCCAGTTTTTTCTCGGCAAGGAACGTCGACACGAGATCCGCAATCTGGACATTATTTAAGTCTGCAAACGGAAAATGGGTGTTGCCTTTAATACCGATCTCGGGCAGATGTACGACCGTGACATCACCGCCGTGCTTGTTAACGACATCACGCCACTTGCGCGCCATTTCAAGACGCGCGCGCCAGCTATCCTGGGCCGGCATGTCAGTCGGTTTGTCAGGGATATTGTCGCCGTAATAAATGACTATGGGGATGCGCGTCAGCGCCATGAATCTGTCCAGGGGAACAGTCTCGCCCCGCACAATATCAAAGGAACTGGTGATCGGCGCCGGCACCTCTCCATCAGGAAAGATAAAGCTGCTGCCCGGCTCAAATGCCACGATAGCTTTGACATTCTTGTTCTTGATGGCCGTCAGCCAGCCCGGCCCGCCGCCTTGCGAATGAGTGAACAGGATACCTGGGCCTATCTTGTCAAAGAGCGCGGAAGCACCGTCGGAGACGACATTCATGTCAAACGGTCCGGTATTGGGGGTCATCGACCGGAAGAACTGATCGAGCGTCCCGGCGCTGCGGTCAAATTGCACGCCTTTGAAATACTCAGGCCAGACTCCCACGCGAAATTGGTTGAACCACATTTGTTCGTCCGGCGTAGGCTTGACCAGGGTTTCGACCATACTGCGGCCGGCATTTCCCCGACGAGGCTGGTCAATCAGATACGTGGAGAAACCGCGTCGTAGAAAAATGTTTTGAAAACCCTCGCGGCCATCCGCCGTGGTTTCCCAGGTTTTGGAGAATTGACCGGCGCCATGCCACATGACGATGGGATACTTCCGGGGATTGACCGGTATCTGATAAAAAGCATAGAGATGGTCGCCGTGATAGGTTTGCCCTGCTGGCTCCATGGGCTTTCTGGGGTCAAATGTGCCCGGCGCGGTGTTCACATTCCCGCCAACGGTAAAACTTCCCTGCGCTTGAATGACCAGCGGCTTTTGCGAGTTTGTGTCAGCGGCGGTCGCATTAAAACCAGCGGACATAGAGGCCACCACCCACGTAATAGCCCAGAGTCGTTTCCAGCGGCTTGCTATCATATTATTATTTCCTCTTCACGTTACTTATCAGGTTGCGCATATACGGCTTTGATAATGGGTAAGGACGACATTGCACGTGGCCACCCTGCATAAAATGCGAGTTGAGTGGCAACCTCCGCCGCCTGGGTCTTCGTCAATCCACTTTCACGGGCCTTGTTCAGGTGGAAGGAAAGCTGCTCGAGCTGCCCTCGGGCGATAAGTGCAGCGACCGTAACCAAACTGCGATCACGGGCTGCCAGATCGGGTTGGCGCCATAAGTCCGCAAACAGAACATCGTCGGTATAACGCGCCAATTCGGGCGCAACCGGTGCGATATTTTCCTTTACAAGCGCCGCCCGCTCAGCCTCGGCGGCCTTATCGACCGGCAACAGTGCCGACGACTCGGGACGTGATGTGTCGGGTGTGATCCCACGTTGTTTGAAAACGCTCTTCGCGACGCCTACAGCCGACATGGCTAACAATCTTTTTTTTTTTTTTTTTTTTTTTTTTTTTTTTTTTTTTTTTTTTTTTTTTTTTTTTTTTTTTTTTTTTTTTTTTTTTTTTTTTTTTTTTTTTTTTTTTTTTTTTTTTTTTTTTTTTTTTTTTTTTTTTTTTTTTTTTTTTTTTTTTTTTTTTTTTTTTTTTTTTTTTTTTTTTTTTTTTTTTTTTTTTTTTTTTTTTTTTTTTTTTTTTTTTTTTTTTTTTTTTTTTTTTTTTTTTTTTTTTTTTTTTTTTTTTTTTTTTTTTTTTTTTTTTTTTTTTTCACACACAAAACTCTCTCTCTCTCTCTCTCTCTCTCTCTCTCTCTCTCTCTCTCTCTCTCTCTCTCTCTCTCTCTCTCTCTCTCTCTCTCTCTCTCTCTCTCTCTCTCTCTCTCTCTCTCTCTCTCTCTCTCTCTCTCTCTCTCTCTCTCTCTCTCTCTCTCTCTCTCTCTCTCTCTCTCTCTCTCTCTCTCTCTCTCTCTCTCTCTCTCTCTCTCTCTCTCTCTCTCTCTCTCTCTCTCTCTCTCTCTCTCTCTCTCTCTCTCTCTCTCTCTCTCTCTCTCTCTCTCTCTCTCTCTCTCTCTCTCTCTCTCTCTCCATGGCACAAAAAAAAAAAAAAAAAAAAAAAAAAAAAAAAAAAAAAATGAAAATGAACATTATATGCAATAGCCAGATCTCAAAAGGTGGAGTAAGGATGATCTCCGGCGCCTCAAGTGGCATCGGCGAAGCCACGGCACGTCTGCTGGTCGCTGAGGGCGTCCATATCGTATTGGCGGCGCGGCGGCGCGATCGAATCGAAGCACTGGTTGAAGAGCTTGGCAACAAGGCGACCGCTATAGTGACCGACGTTACTGACAATAGCCAGGTCGAATGGCTGTTTGCACAGGTAAAAGAGACTTTCGGCGGGCTCGACCTGCTGCTGAACAATGCCGGCCTTGGTATCCATGCCCCCTTTGCCGAGAGTGCGCCGGAACAATGGCGCGGCATGATCGATACCAATCTGATTGGGCTGCTTAATTGCACCCATGCCGCCATTCCGCTGCTGCAGGGTCGCCCTGGCGCGATGATCGCCTCGATATCCAGCACTGGCGGCCGCTATGGCGTAGAAGGCTGGTCGGTCTACTGCGCGACCAAGTACGCCGTGGTCGGCTTCCACGAAACATTGCGTAAGGAACTGGGCGCGGTAGGTATTCGCGTTTCTGTTATTGAACCCGGCGCGGTCTGGACGGAATTTGGCCACAACCTGCCTGAGCAGGCGCTACGCGAGCGGCGCGCAGCTTTGGATGCCCTGCACGCCGAGGATGTCGCCCAGGCGGTTGTTTATGCCTTTGCTCAACCGCCCCGCGTACTGGTGCAGGAAATCCTTGTTCGGCCTGTAAAGCAGGTTGCGCCCTAATCAAGCAATTCGCTTCGGCAAATGATCCTTATCCCTGCTATCGGCACCTCATGGAGATTCGTTACGCCGCGACCGCTTAGCACAGCACTACAGCAATGTGCCCTCAGCCGGATAGCCTGTATTAATGCGATCTTCCCACGGTATCGCGCTGACTCGCTTGTTACATATATAGCCAGAGAATGAGATGAACGTAAAAGCAAAAGTAACGACAGTGGCGTGGATGGCCACCTCTATCGTCATGACAGCTGGATGGCCGGTCGGTAACGCGGCCGAACGCCAATCCACATCCGTAACCGCCAGCACTGAAGTATGGAAAGTGGCAAACATACGCACCGCCTATGCGGACGGCACCTATACCGCTACGGGGCAATACGGGAATGCGCCCTCGTTTATCACGGTTACCGTTACCCTGCATGCTGGTCTCATTACATCCGCAAACATCAAAACCCATGCTACCAATCCCATTTCACTGGATTATCAGCGGCGGTTCGCCGACGCGGTTCCTGCGGTCGTGGTCGGCAAGCCTATTGAGCAGGTCAAAGTGGACCGTCTTGCCGGCTCAAGCGGCACGCCGGAGGGCTTTAATGCCGCTCTGGAACAAATCAAGAAACAGGCAGCCAAATCAGGTTGACCCGGCTGATACAACCTGCGGTTGTATACCGGTACAAGCCAGGTTTACAGGACCTCATTTATTTGCGCCAGCCCTTTCACCTTTGCGCCGGCAGCGCGGTCGGTATAGATAAAACCGACGACAGAAACAAGTCGTAGCACACGCCGTGCAGCAGGACGCCGAGATACAGCAGGAACCGCCCTTTCTCACTGACGCCCAGGGCGAAAAAAGCGTAGCGAACGAACCTGTCCAGCATGCCGATCAGCAGCATGTACTTAACGCCCAGGCGGCGGAACAGCAAAGGGATGCACCACATAAAAAAGATTTCAAACATTTGGCCGAAAGCCATGGCGGTGCTGACATCGCTAAGCCAACATCGCACGGAACGCGAGATACCATGGGCCCGGCTGCGAGCCCTTTTGATACCCACCCGTAAACCTCAGCGCCAGTCACCGGACGCCCAAGCCCAGTCCTGGACGGCAGACCTGGTATTTATAGCGGGGCAGCCCGTAAGCCTGCATTTCATCTCCTGATGTCTACCGGGAGTGGAACTCAGCTTTATCGTCTGCTAACAACTCTATTAATTAACTTGTTATTATTTATTATTATTTTTCACCCAGGTTTGCATCTGATCGATTTCCGGCTGCTGAGCGTTGATGATATCTTGCGCTAATTTCCTCATTTCAGGATCTTTACCATATTTGAGTTCAGTTTTAGCCATTTCAATGGCGCCTTGATGATGCGCGGTCATACCTTTTGCAAAGGCTACATCCGGGTTGGACGACATCATGCCAGCCATCATGTTGTCATGCATACTTTGCATTCCAGACATGTACTCTTGTGCTGCTGGCGACATTGAGGACTGATTATCCATATTCATACTTTGGCCGGCGGCGAACACAGCTACGGGAGACATCAACGCTATCACCACAACTAATAATTTCTTGTTCATTTAGTTACCTCATTATGTTAGGTATTATTAACATTATAAATATTAACGATATTTATTTTTTTGAAAGACCACAATGGCATACGAACAATTGTGGTCCTATAATGAAACTCAATTCATTTTCTTCAAATGTTCATCAGCCATTTGCTGATGGACTTCTGAAAATCCATTTTTACCGTTCTCGTGTATGACAGCTGCTTTTTCATGCTCATTCATATCCTTGAAGGGCTGGGCCGTCACCGGTTTTTTCACTTCCTGGTTATTACCCATCATTTTTTTGTGCTGCTCAGCCATATACTGATGGGCTTGGGATTGTCCATTTTTCGTGGATTCATGAATATTAGCTGCTTCCTCATGTTGGTCCTGCTGCAGCTTGCCAGCAGCAATCTTATTTTGTTCTGGGGATTTTTTCACCATCAATTGATGGGCCTGCGCGCTACTGTTATTAACAGACTCATGCACATTGCCATCACTCGCAGCATAAGCACTCGTAGCAAAAACTAAGGCCATTGCGGTAGTCAAAATAATTTTTTTCATCTTAAATTCTCCAATTATGGATACTTCAGCGTTCAGATGGGCAGAGACCTAGTATCCGAAGTTTTATTTCCAGAAGCTGACTCATTTGTTAAAAAAATTGTTATAGCTCAATAATCAGGGCTAAGGATAAATTATTCAGCACGCTGTGCCGCCAAAAGAATTAACCGTCAACTCATATATTATCTCAGGATGCTTGCAAGTTAAGACTAATTATATAACGCGAATTCTGTTTAACACGTGACTGCATGATGACATTTTTGTCATTCTTGATAGTTAAAACATATATACAATTCAATATGTTACAATTATAGTGTTACAGACTTATCCTTAATCCGCCAAAAACAAACGAGGGTGCGCTGAGTGACTGCGTTGCGCATGGAATTTACAGCATTTTATCTTGCTCAAGGGAGCCGATGACTCCGGCGCATCGCCGGAGTCAATCACTCGGTGTTGAATGATTAATTAACCGGTAACTTTAATAAAACGCATTCACCCCCTTCACCAACGACACACCTAAACTAAATCACAATAGATCAGAGTAAAGAAAATAATCAATATGGACACAAGTTTATTATTTCGAGTGTCATTAAAGATTTGCTGAATATGGCTATTTTGGCAAGCTTATTATAAACTTTGTTGATATAACATCGGAGGTTACGGATATCTTACCTTGATGCGCGCCAATAATAGATTTCACAATGGCTAAACCGATACCACTACCATCGCTGCTTCTTTGTCTCGAAGGATCGACACGGTAAAAACGGTCGAAAAGTCGCGGCAGGTGCTCGGCGGGTATGGGGGTACCTGGGTTTTCAACAACTAGCTGTACATCATCGATAGTATCCGTCACGCTCACTGTGACTGAATGGCCTGGGGACGTATAACGTACGGCATTTGACAGCAGGTTACTGATAACGCGGCGTAGCATCAGAGGGTCGCCTTTTACCAATAATGGACTGCCAATGAAGTGCAAGCTTACCCCGCGTTCTTCAGCTAACGCTTCAAAAAAATCGAATACTTTGATAATTTCTTTTTTGAGATCAATAGAAACACATTCAGGGATAAGTAAGTTATTATCGGCCTGAGCAAGGAATAACATGTCATTCACCATATTTGCCATTCGAGAAAATTCTTCCAGATTTGAATAAAGAATATCCTGATACTCCTTTGATGAACGAGTCTGGCTAAGTGTAATCTCCGTTTGCGTCACCAAGTTAGTAATCGGGGTCCGTATCTCATGGGCAATATCCGCGGAAAAATTTGACTGGCGAGTGAAAACATCTTCAATTCTGCCAATCATGTGATTAAATGACACAATGAGTTGTTCTAGTTCAATGGGTACTTTCGTTGACAATAATCTCACATGCAAATTTTCTGAAGTGATGCTTTTTATCTTTCTGCTTACACGTCTAAGCGGTGCATGCCCTTGATAAACAGCAAATAATACAACCAGTACAATAATCATACTGAACAAGAGCGCGGTGATTATCAGTTTATATTTCAGCTCTTGGATGTAGTGCAAATGGAAGTCGATGGAAAGTGCAATAAGAAGTGTATATCTTGTCGTTTTACCGTTAACGAAGGTACTGACAGGTAGTGCCACAACGCGATAACTGGCCGCTTCCATTTTGCTGTTATTGATAACGGCTTCCCCTGTGGATTCATCTTGCCACATGATAATATTATTGGCATTAATTTTATCGAAAGCAGGAAGTAATGCTCTTATCTTGGTAAAATCAGGGCCGTCCGTGGATTGATAAATAACCTGATTTTTATCATTTGCGAGATTGACGAAGATATTTTTATGATTAACAATTGCGTTAATGATTTTATCTAAGCGTATGTTTTCAGATTCTTCTTTCTCGCTGAGTATATTAGCCAAGGTCGCGCTGATTTGTTTTAAATCGGCTATATCCTGCTCGCCAAAATGCCTTTCGACAGAATTGATCATAATCCAGGTGAAGACGAAAAAAGCGGCAATGGTTGTCAAGCTGATAAAGAAGGTTAACCGGAAGGCCAGAGAGAAAGGGCGTTGCATCGGCTTAATCAGCATCCGGCACCTCTAGTACATAACCTACGCCGCGTACTGTCTGGATAAGTTTTGGCGTAAAATCATTATCTATTTTCGCCCGCAGGCGTTTAACAGCAACATCAATTGCGTTTGTATCGCTATCAAAGTTCATATCCCAAACCTGGGAAGCAATCAAGGAACGAGGCAATACTTCTCCAGTATGACGGATAAAAAACTCTAAAAGTGTAAACTCTTTACTGGTCAGTATAATTTTCACACCGCCCCGGGTTACCCGCCGTGTGACCAAATCCAACGTCAAATCCGCAACGCGAAACTGGCTTTCAGCAATAACGGTGGTACCCCGTCGCAACAAAGTACGTACCCGCGCCAAGAGTTCAGCAAACGCAAAGGGTTTAATCAAATAATCGTCGGCCCCCAATTCAAGTCCTTTTACCCGATGCTCCACTGTGCCCAATGCGGTCAAAAGTAAAATCGGCATGCCCTTTTCCGCTGAACGCAGCATTTTGACAATATCCCATCCATTAACATCAGGCAGCATGATATCAAGGATCACTAAATCATACTCCGCTGTCATTGCAAGGTGATAGCCTGTCATACCGTTATCCGCTAAATCAACAATAAAACCAGCCTCTGTTAATCCCTTGCAGAGATATTCTCCTGTCTTCACCTCATCTTCAACAACCAATAATTTCACGCATCCTCCGACACAACGACGTTGTTACATCATTCTAGTGAGCCGATAGCCGATATCAATAGACGATCACTAAAATGACAGCATTGTCATCGTTTTGTCATGCGTTAATCAGATTAGGCCATTTTATGTCTGTCCATAATAATCTTTAAGGGTCCAGTCCATTCGGGCGGCGAAGCCGTGTTGATCTGCCTCGCGTCCGTGCCAGGCCGGGCATTAATGACATAGTGCATATTATGCGGTTAAACGCTGTTTACTTTAACATGCACTTCTCCTTGATTGGCGAACATTCATTCAAATTCCAATCGCTGGCCGGTTAAATCTCTGCCCCTGGCCCCCCAGAAGGTACGCCGCGAGTAATGGTTATTATCACTGCTATTTATTAATCCAGCTAATAAAGCCATGCGGATTACAACCACTAATCTCATAACGACATCTACGCTATCCTTATAAAATAGATAGACAAAGATTTTCACATTTTCATATTTTCACAGAGGATAACGCTATGCAAACCCTAACATTGAATAACGGAATTGAGATGCCCTTGATTGGGTTTGGTGTTTTCCAGATGACTGACGCAGCGGAGTGCGAGCGTGCTGTCATTTCCGCCATTGAAACCGGTTATCGTCTAATCGATACAGCAGCCTCTTATCAGAATGAAACCCAGGTCGGTAACGCATTAAAACAAAGTGGCATTGCGCGCAACGAGCTATTTATCACCACCAAACTTTGGTTGCAGGACACCAGTTATGACGGCGCCAAGGCGCAGTTTGAGCGTTCACTTAATCGACTCCAGCTTGATTATGTCGATTTATATTTAATCCATCAGCCCTATGGTGATGTCCACGGTGCCTGGCGGGCAATGGAAGAACTGAATCAGACTGGAAAAATTCGCGCCATAGGCGTAAGCAACTTTCATCCCGATCGCCTGGCGGACTTAATGGCATTCAATAAAATCCCCCCGGCAGTCAATCAGGTCGAGGTCAATCCGTTCAATCAGCAACTTCAGGCGGTCCCCTGGATGAAAAGTCGTGGCATCCAGCCAGAAGCCTGGGCGCCATTTGCGGAAGGACGCAACGGACTTTTTCAAAATCCAGTATTAACGAAAATAGGGGCGAAATACGGTAAAAGTGTCGGACAGGTGATATTGCAGTGGCTTTATCAGCGCGGCATTGTTTCTCTGGCAAAAACAGTTAGAAAAGAACGTATGGCAGAAAATATTAATGTACTTGATTTCGAACTGAACACCGATGAAATGACTCATGTCGCAGCAATGGACACCGCGACCAGCGCTTTCTTTTCGCATCGTGACCCGGCAATGGTGGAATGGCTGGCTACGCGCAAGCTGGATGTCTAAGCCGAACTCAGAACAGAAATTTTCCGACTTGAATCTGCTAGGGATGCATGCTTATCAGCGGGGCACCCCGGCCAAATACGCATCCAACGCGGAACAAGGTGTGAAACAAAGGGCATCCTGCCTGGTTGATGTGCGCCGTCATCTCCTGCACGACATGGCACAAAACGGGCAATGAGCAGGCATGTCACTAACCCGACCGCGCCCACGAAGGCAAACACGATATGCCAGCTGAAAAGCTGGCCAATCCATAAGCCCAGCGGAACCCCCACCCGTATGGCCACAGCCAGGCCCGGCATCATCCGGCTTAATGCGCTGCCGCGCCACTAAAGAGCTGCTGCCTTCTGATATGACGCCGCTGCGGCCGTCATGCCAGGCTTTCGTGGCAGCCTTCGTCAGCGATCAACCGTCTTGTCGGCGTCGTCGCTGCGGATGCAGAAGTATCAGGAACAGCATCAGGGCGATCGCGACCAGGAGAGCAAGCCCGGCGAACGCAATACGATAGCCAAGGAGGCTAATCGACACGCCGAGCAGCACGGCGCCGAGTCCGTAGCCGATGTCGGCGGTGGCAAAAAATGTCGCGCTGGCAACCCCGCGGCGGTCCTCGGGTGCAATGGCATATGTGATGGACTGCAGGAGCGGCAGTGCCACCCCGTAGCCGAGGCCGAACAGCGCGGCCGAGGTCAGGAAGACGGTGAGACCGTCTGCCCAGCCGAGGACGAGAAGTCCGGCAAGCATCGCGGCGACGCCGGGAACGAACACGATTGTCGCGCCGAAGCGGTCGGTTATCCGTCCGACGCCAAGGCGTACGACGAGAAGGGCGAGGGCGAAGACGGTGAAATAAAGGCCGATGTGCGTGACGCCCTGGTGGATGCCATAGGCGGCGACGTAGGCCATGATCGCCCCGTAGGGCATGACGACGAACAGGAGGACCGCACACGCGCGCAGCACGCTCTTCTCGAGCAAACGCTCCCAGCCCCGCGGCGACACTACGGGATCAGGGACCGACGTCGGGAGGGAAACCTTGGGTTGGCGGCCCCGGCGTCGATCCCCGATCCATAGGCCGGTGATGATGGCGACCAGGCCGGAGGCGACGCTGGCGATAAACAGCCAGTTGGCGCCCCACTGCTGGTGGATCATCAGTCCGAGATTTGGGCCGGCGGCCATGCCGATGGTATTGGCAAGCGCATAGTAGCCGATGCCCTCGCTGCGGCGAGAGGCTGGAACGAGGTCGGCGGCGACCGTCGCGGCTCCGGTTGAGGAGGCGCTGAACCCGACCCCCTGGACCAGGCGCAGGCTGATGATCACCGGGAGTATGCCGGCGACGGTGAACAATGGGGAGATGACGGCCATGATCGCCACGCCCAGCAGGTAGACGGGACGTCGACCCCAGCTGTCGGCAAGGCTGCCCCACATAAGCCGGGGCAGGAGCGATCCGACGGTATATCCGGCGACGATGACGCCGCCCGCCGCGGTGGTGCCGGCGCCGATGTCCTGCACGAACAGGGGCAGCGTCGGGGTGAGCATGAACGTCATCATATACATGAACACCGCGCTGACCAGCAGCAGGACAAACCGGGACGTCCATAGAGGGTCCCGCGCGGCGGCGCGGTGCCCCTGGCCTGTCATGCTTGCCATGCAGGACCCGTCTTCCCCCCGGCGACGGAGGCCTTACTCCCACACAATGGAGCGCCCCCCCATCCCATGCCCGCCATTTTCAATAGCGTTGGACGGCCAGACTCGGCGGGCAGAGACCCCCGGTTGGCTTCGTTACATTGAATACACACAATAAGTTTCCATCAATTCGGGGGTCGTAAAAACGCGCCTCATGTGCCCCTCAGCTTTAAAAAAGCCGGCGGCCTGGCGTAAGAGACGAAGCTTTGAATGCAATGCTGCGCAAGTAGCACGACAGCGCTGGACGCGGTGGCCCCGTCACTGAAAAGCCTACAAGCACTTGGCCCCCTCGTTAAGGCCATAATCCCGCATGCCCTATTGAACTGAATTCATGAATATACAACGGATAGCGTTTCCCGCGTGGCAGATCCCGCAACGTGCCAGCGCGTGGTATAACACGGCGACTCAGCGAAAATGAAAGAGAGCTTAATGGCGATGGCCCGCTAGTCAGCGTGAACGCCAGCAGCTTAGTCTGCTGCGTAACGGGGATCGGTGGTTGAGGGATGACTATCGAACCTGGCAATTTTTAATGACCCGGGCGCGCGCCGGCTTACTTTGCATGCAAGCGCACTCTTTCTTTATGCTAACAGCATCACTCCCCCACCCCTAGCTGCGCCAAGAAAAAAAAAGTGAGAGATCACTCATGGGGTAACACGTTTTTTAAAAACCCTCTTCAGCAGGGGACCATGTTAAAAGAGCCTCTGAATCAGAGGCTCTTGCCATCATGAAAAAGCATTTAAATGAGGGTGCTCAGATTTGCAGTTTGCGATCAGTTGGTTTTATCCTGGCCGCGATGCTGCTCGGCCTGCTGCTCATGAATAATCGATGATTGACCATTATTGGATTTTTCATGAGCGACGGCGGCCTTTTCATGCTCGCTCATGTCAGTAAAGGTTTTTGACGTGGCAGTGTCACCCGGCGCCTTGTTTTTTATCTGCTTTTTGTGCATTTCCGCCATACTCTGATGGGCAGGGGAATTACTATTTTTTAGATTTTCATGTGACAACGCGGCTTTACCATGTTCATCCATATCCATCGTTTTCGGATCAGTTCCCTGGATTGCGGCATCCTGCTTTGATGACATCATCTGATGTGCCGGTGCCTGGGCATTATTTATCTGGTCATGCACATCCACGGTTTCAGCTGCCCATGCGGAAGAAGCGAAGATCATGGCAACAGCGAGGGTAATAAGATTTTTTTTCATAGTTCATACTCTCCAGTAACAAACAGTAGATGGTTAGCGTTTCATGATCGGAATCCGGGATGTCTACCCGCGGTTTATTTATGACTCGCAACCCCAGTTTTTATTTCAGTCCAGGTCTTAAGCGAAACGTCTCATTCCACTGTTATCCTGATTTACGATTGAGTATAAAGATCTGGTTCTGTTTAACGCGTGACGGGATGATGACAATTTTGTCACCCTGCATCAGCGTTAATCTGCTGTTTATCCAGCACCGGGAAAGAGAGGCTTCACTTTCCATCATCGCAATATCTGGCTAGAAAAAGCATATTGCTGCTCATTCTGGATAGTCGTTTAAGCGCTTCAAGATTAGCGAAAAGTGGCAGGATCGCATCGACATGTGCTTCCCGTTTCATCAGTCGAACTTGACCAGGTCCTTTAAGATCAGTTGACCCCAGCCTTTTTCCCGCGCCTGCACCAGCAGGCCACCTTTCGCCAGGGCGCCAAGTGAGATCGGAGCAAAACCGAGCTTCTCCGCCAGTGCCGCTATCTCTGCTGCTGCGCTGTCGTCGTCACTCGCGAGGAACACGGCCCTCTTGCCACCATGGACGGACGGATCCTGCCCAAGAACGGAAGCGCCCAGATGGTTGAAACCCTTGACGACTTTTCCACCCATGAAAGCCTGCGCGACGACCGCGGCCGAAGCCTGTCCTTTCAGTTCCTCGGCGAGCACGCCGTAGGCGTTGGTCACATCGACGATGGTCTTTCCCTGCCAGGTCGACAATGTTTTCGCGACATCCGGGTGCGATTCGTAACGGACGGCCAAAAAGATGATGTCTGCCTTGATGGCTTGCGCCAGTGTGGTGGGAATGACCGTGGGTCCGATTGCGGCAGCATCGGCAGCAAAACGTTCCGGATCGCGCGTGGTAGCAACCAATACGTCGATGCCGCTGCGGGCGAAGGCTTTGGCCAGCGCCTGGCCAAGTTTGCCGAAGCCGATAATTGCATACGTCATCAGTGCTCCTTGTTTGTTAGATCTAAGCCAGGCCGCTGTCGACGGCGACCGCGCTGGCCGTTATGCCCGGGTCAGCCAAGGTTTGCAGCCGCCATTCCGGCTGCCCGTGCCAGTGCCAGCGTGTCGATATACTCCCGGATGTGCGTCACCTTGCCATCTTGCAGCGTCATGGCGAAGACAAAATGGTCCACGAACGCCTTGTTCGTGGCCTTTATTTTTCCCGTGCTCAAACCCACGATCAGGACGCGGTCGGCCTGCGCGATAAATTCGAGGGGCGCAGAAATGGACGTTTCCACCCTGTCAGCGGCCTTGTGAAAAAAATCAGCCAACCCCGCATGCCCGCGGTGCGTACCGGCCAGCGGCCACTCGCCCGGAATGACCCACTCGACATCGTCGTCCGTCAACGCCAGCACACCTTGCAGATCGCCGCGGCCCAGCGCTGCAAATAGTGCCTTCACGATCTGCACGTTCCCTTGCGTGCTCATCGCGCCAATCCGATATCGACGTGCATGGCAATATCGAACGTGCCGGCGCCGTTTTTTGCCAGGCCGATCATCAAGAGGCCAAGCGATTCGAGCGTCTGGGCCATATGCAGGGCACCAATGTCCAAAGGCCGCAGGCCGAGACTCCCGAGGAAAGTCGCAACGCGGGCCTTGGCTTCCCCATCGTCGCCTGCGATGAACGCGTCGAGCCGACCACCCTTGGCAAGCACAGGGCCGAAGAGAGTGTTGAACGCTTTCACGACATGCGCACCGGCGGGGAGGCCTTTGGCCGTCTCCTGCGCGCCGGAACTGCCGTTGGGGGACACGAGGCCCGAGAGGTCGGGTGCGATAGGGTTGGTGATGTCGATGATCACCTTACCGCCCAGCGCCGCCCCGAAATCGGCCACCACCGACGCCGCACTGCCGTATGGCACGGCGAGGATGACGATGTCGCCCTTGGGTGCGGCGCCGTACGTCCCGGTGGTCGCGCCAGCGCCAAGCTTATCGGCAAACGCCTGCGCCTTGGACGGGTCGCGGCCGATCACCTCGACGGTGTGCCCAGCCTTGATGGTACGGCCCGCGATTGCCGTGGCCATGCCGCCGGCCCCGATGATGCTGATAGTGCTGATGGGAGTGCTCATATTGTTTCCTCGTCAGTTAACAGGTTGCTCGTCATGTATTACCGGGACATCGCCCCGGTAATACAGCGCGCGTCAGGCGGTCGGGAAATAGTGGCCGTTATCCATATCGGCGAACAGGTCGGGCTGAGTGGGTTCCCATCCCAGGGCCTGCCGGGTGATAAGGCTTGATGCCGGGAGATCGAGCGTGACCAGATTTGCCAGGAAGCCAAAGTAGCCCGGCAACATCAGCACGTCCGCGGGAATGCTCACGGCCGGCACGTTCAGGCGGCTGCCAATGGCCTCGGCGATGGCGCGGAACGGGATGCCCTCACTCTCGACCCCATGCCAATATTTGCCCGCCTCACCCTTCTCCAGCGCCAGGCGGAACAAGATGGCGAGGTCACGGGCGTGTACGGCCGGCCACAGGTTCGCGCCTTCTCCCGGATAACCGATGACGCCCTTCTCCTTCGCCAGCCCGATCAACAATGGCAGGAAGGCGACGTCGGTCGTGCTGTGCGCGATGGTCGGGATCCGCACGATCGACGACCGCACGCCCCGCTCGGCGAGGCCGATGACGGCGAGATCGACGACGTTACGCACCCGCAGGGTCCCCTTGTACGCATCGCCGCCGGGAAGTGACGGGTCCTCCTCGGTGGCTGGCCGGCCCAGTTTTTCCCAGCCGGGCGCGCCGATGCTCCCCGACACGACCAGCGGCTTGCCGCTTCCCGCCAGCGCCTCCCCGTACGCGAGCATGATCTGGCGTTCCGCGGCGGCCACGGCGTCGATCCCGCCGGAGGGAAGCAGGTCTTGCCTGTGGGCGACGTGAATGACGCCGTCGGCGTCCGCCGCCGCCGCCTTGAGTCCCTCAAGGTCGGAAATATCTCCGCGCCGCACCTTGGCGCCAAGTGCGGCCACCGCCTCTGCGGCTTTATCCGAGCGGGCCAGGCCGGTAACGTCGTGTCCGGCCGCGATCAGTTCAGGGATGATGTACGAACCGATATGGCCGGTTCCTCCGGTAACTAAAACGCGCATGGTGCTGTTCCTTGTAAGTGAGATGAAAAAATAGCGCTACGGGTGAGCTCAGCCGGGAAGGCTGACCCCGATTGAAAAGTGGGTGTGCTTGATGGCGTGGGCGAGCAGGCCCAGCGACAGCAGGCAGACGTGTTCCAGCGTCCGCGCCATGGGCAGCAGTCCGATATCCATCGGGCGCAGCCCGAGGCTTTCAATGAATACCGCGATATGCCCCTTCGCCCGCGCGTCGTCGCCCGCGATGAAAACGTCTAGCGAGCGCCCCTGGAAGGAGCCGGCGGCCAGGACCTGGGAAAACAGGGTGTTGAATGCCTTGACGACAACGGCGTCCGAAGGCGCGGCCTTCATGATCTCCCGCGCGCCGAAGCTGTCGCCAGGTGTCACAAAGCTCGTGAGGTCGGCGGCGACGGGGTTGGTGATGTCGACCAGGAGCTTGCCTGCCAGCTTGTCACCGTATTGCTTCACGACGTCCAGAACGGCGGAGTACGGAACCGCCAGGATGACGATATCCCCGGCCGGGGCGGCGCCGAACGTGCCTATGATCGCGCCGGCGCCAATCTGCCCGGCCAGCGCCCGCGCCTTGGCGGCGTCGCGGCTCATCACCTCGACGGTGTGTCCGGCCTTGGCGGCCAGGCCACCGATCGCTGCGGCCATGCCGCCTGAGCCGATGATGCTGATAGTGCTCATGTGCAGTTTCCTTAGTGATAGGAGGCTAATCATTCATGGCTTGCCGGCGGCGATCCGGTGACCGCGTTCAACATACAAACCATGGTAGCCATATCACTTGCAATAAGCAAGTATTGTTACTTGTAAAAAGAAAGTAATCATAACATTTGCTTGCGATATGCAAGCAATGTTAATATTTCACCATGAAAACAACAGATAAAGAAATCAGGTCCCACTGCGCGGTAAACTACGGCGTGGAGGTCTTCGGCGACCGGTGGTCGCTCTTGATCATTCGCGACATCGTTTTTGCCGGTAAGAAGACCTACGGCGAGTTCCTGAAATCGGAAGAGGGGATCGCGACCAATGTCCTTGCTTCCCGCCTTGCCTTTCTTGAGGCGCAAGGCATTCTCTCGCGGGCGCCCAGCCCCGATGACGGGCGCAAGGACTTCTATACGCTGACCGAGAAAGGCCTGGACCTCATTCCCATCATGCTGAGCATTGTCCTGTGGAGCGCGCAGCACGATGCGAAGTCGTATGTGCGGGGACAAAAGGAGTTCATTGCGAGAATCAGTCAGCATCCCGTGCAAGTAAGCGAAGAGGTGAAGGCACAGGTTCGCAATGGCGGATGCATATTCCCCGATGGCAACGGGTGAGCAGGACGGCAAGCATGCCTGTTAACTCCCGCAAACGCTGTGCGCACGCGAGCAGCGTTTTATTCTGGGCCTGCCCGAGATGCTGGACAACGGCCATGACTTCCCCGCCCCGCCAGCCAGGTTAAACGATAGGGAATACCCTAACTCACGCGGAAAATACCCATGAGAGCGGAATCTGGTCGATGCCGGGGAACCGGTGTCAGGCTGGGCTGGGGTTTGAACGAACTGGCTAAGATGAGCTACTGCCATATTGCAGCCAAGATTCGTCATCCTTTCGAAACCCTGTTTGCCGCGACTTATGAAACGATTGATATATCAACGCTGCGCGGCAGGGAAGTCTATTTCCTTGACAGGATTGCCTCTGATCAACTGGTCAGGGTCGTGCCCACGATCGATAGGCCTAAGCCTCTCTATGCTATGGCCAATGGCAAAGTCATTCTATCCCATTCTCCCGCCCTGGAGTTGGCGCTGAGCGCGGTGCAAACAGAGTGCCAGTCGATCCTGGGAATCAGGAATAGATAAGGCTTACCGATGCGGGAATTCGCCCCAGACTTCCACCAGATAATCAATGAAAACCCGCATTTTTGCCGGTAGGAACCGGCGGCTGACATAAACCACATACAGATTGAATTCCCCAAAACTCCATTCAGTCAGGATCCGCTGTAACTTCCCGCTGGCGATATCCTCACTTACGATAAAATCCGGCTGCGCCATAATGCCCCCGTCGGCCAGCGCCAGGTGACGCAGCAGATCGCCATTGGTGGCATGCACCGTAGGCTGGATACGTACCTGGATTGCTGTTCCCGCCGCATCATAAAACTCCCAGTTATCACTTGAGCTGAGATAAGAATAGCCCAGCGTATCGTGGCCGGCGAGATCGGCGGGAGTCATGGGTACGCCGCGCTCGGCCAGGTAACCTGGCGCGGCGCAAACGATCATATTGATGCGCGCTATCTTGCGGGCAATCAAATTGGGGCTCGGGGCTCGGGTAATGCGGATGGCGAGATCAAACCCTTCATGTACTAAATCAACCACCCGATCAGAGAGATCGATATCAAACTGCAAGTCCGGATGCCGCCGATGAAACTCAGGCAATACCGGCGCTAATTGATGGATACCGAACGACAGCGGCGCACTGATGCGAAACGATCCGGACAGCCGCAGCGCGTATTGCCCCACCACAGCCTCGGTTTCGGCGATACTGGCAAGTATCTGTTGGGCACGCTCATAGAGCGCCTCGCCTGGTTCGGTTAGCGATAGCCGCCGCGTGGTGCGCTGCAGCAAGAGCGCGCCGAGATGATTCTCCAATGCCGCAATCTGGCGTGACACCGCCGCTCCCGATGTCGCCAGTTTATCCGCCGCCCTGGAAAAACCGCCTTCCTCTACCACTGTGGCAAAGACCTGCATAGCTTTGACGATATCCACTTCATTTCTCTTATTATTACGTTTTACGTAATAGTCATATTCTCATAGCGCCATTTTTCCCACCATTAAAAACGCTTATTGTATCAATTCGCTTGTTCAGTCATCGCCATCACCCCCTATACCAAAAGGAAATTGCTATGAAAATAACCGTTATCGGCGCAGGCAATATGGCCGCAGGTTTCGTCAAACAACTGACCAAAGCCGGACATCTGGTGTACATCGTCGGGCGCGACGCCGGCAAGTCCGAAGCGCTGGCTAAGCAATTCGGAGCCAAAACCACGGAACCCGCCAAGGCCGCCGGGGCGGACGTGATTATTCTCGCCACCGCCTACGGTGACGCGGTGAACGCGCTGCGCGCCCTTGGCAATCTGGACGGCAAGGTGATTATTGATATCACCAACCCGTTGAGCGCCGATTATATGTCGCTCACCCTTGGACACGTCACGTCCGCGGCCGAGGAAATCGCCAACGCCTTCCCCGGCGTCCGTCTGGTGAAAGCCTTCAACACGATATTTGCCCAGGTACTGGCCGCCGGTCCCGAGTTGGCGGGCAGCACGGTGCCGGTGTTTATCGCCGCTGACGATGCATCGGCAAAAGAAACGGTATCCACGGTGGTTCACTCGCTTGGCTTTAGCGCGATTGATGCCGGCGGATTAAAAAATGCCCGTTATCTTGAGCCGCTGGGCGGGTTGAATATCTACTTTGGCTATGGCGCCGGACTTGGCACCACCATTGCGCCGACCTGGCTTATCAACAAATAACCGGCGTCCAGACACGCTATCTAATAAGAAGAGTATTATCATGCAATTATCATCTCATGTCGTGACTGCCGCACTGGCGCTTGGGCTGGCTGTTTCCTCCGCATTTGCCGCTGATAAAGCCAAAAGCGCGAATGACGCCATACCACCGTTGATGCAGGAACTGTCGAAATATCAGAGCGCTGAAAAAAACGTTAATAACAATCTTAAAACGTTTGATACTCTCGATTTCGACGTATATACCCATCAGAAATGGGATCGCCTGCATGAAAGCCATGCCCAGGATATCCTGGTGCATTATCCTGACGGCCATACGACCAAAGGATTGGCGGCCCATATTGTTGAATTAAAGCAAACATTCGTTTTTGCGCCGGATACGCATATCAATGTGCATCCGGTGCGCTTTGGTTCGGGCGAATGGACCGGGGTCATCGGCATGATGGAGGGAACCTTCACCAAACCGATGCCTTTGGGAAACGGCAAAATGGCGGCACCCACAGGCAAGCCATTTAAGCTGACGATGGCCACCCTTGGCCATTGGACTAAAACCGGCGTGATGGATGAAGAGTATTTGTTCTGGGACAACGCCTCGTTTATGCAGCAAATTGGATTGGCACATTAATATTATCCTAGGCGCTGGGAATTGACCCCCGGCGCAGATAAAATTGGCGATTCACGCGGCCAGTTCTTCTTCCTGGCGATTTTTCCAGCTTTTTATGTGCGTGACTTCAGCTGTATGTACACCGCTGACGCTCAGCCAGTGCACGATGGGAAGGGGTAGTCTGGTTTACCTTAATTCCTATGCCTGAAAACGACGAAAAACAAGATAACAAATCTATATAGGATAATCATGAGGATATCATGTTAGGACCATGGCTTAATAGTGCGGCAATTATCTCTGGGGGACTGCTAGGCATTTCATTCGCCAAACATGTACCAGAGCGGCTACGTGAAGGATTACCCGCAACTTTTGCGCTGGCATCGATATCGATCGGTATTGTGATGGTGATAAAAGTACAGAATATGCCGGCGGTAATTTTCGCATTGATCCTTGGAACCACATTAGGTGAATTGTTTTCCCTGGAGCATGGCGTTAAATGGGGGGCAGGAAAGCTTCAGTACTGGCTATCCCGAGTCATCAAAACCCGTAGCACTATGCCAGCAAAAGAATTCGCCCAAAGTTTTACCGCTATGATTGTCCTGTTTTGTGCCAGTGGACTAGGCATAGTCGGCGCATTGACCGAAGGATTCGAAGGTAATTATCAGCTGCTGCTGGTTAAATCGATTATGGACTTTTTTACCGCGATGATTTTTTCGATGTCACTTGGGATTACCTTAGTGATGGTGGCCATACCCCAGCTGTTAATCCAGAGCGCTTTATTTGGACTAGCGGTGTGGATTATGCCATATATGGATAAGGCGGCTTTCGCCGATTTCTCGGCCTGCGGTGGTATAATTATGATTGCCGTGGGACTTCGCATCGCACAGATTAAAATTTTTTCCGTGGTGAATTTTTTACCAGCGCTATTGTTTGTTGTGCCACTTTCTTTTGTATGGAGGGCACTGATGACAGCTTGAAAAAAAATTCTCTGTCGTGCCATTTTTTTTTGCCACTATAAAAAAATTGCCGCGGCATCATAGTAAGCGACCGCCTAGCGCCGTATTGCCCCTTACTCAGCAGGGATGTCGAGGTGCCACGGCAGGAGATCTTTGATCTTGTTGATGGGATGTTCCGCGATAACTGCCAGCACATGACGCAGATACGCTTCCGGTTCCACCCCGTTTAGCTTGTGCAACGCCCGTTCACCGCCGCGGTCCGAACCGAAGAACAGGCAATTTTTGCGGCCCGGGTTCACTACCCGCAGCGCGTTTGCGGCGATATTGTTATCGATCTCCGCCCAGCCATCGCCGGCGTAGTAACACAACACCTGCCAGTGATTCATCAGATAGTTGGACGCCTTCGCCGTATCGGCCTGGCGCGACAGCGTGGTAAAGGCCCTATCAGTAACGATCGGGATCGTGCTTCGCACCCCTGCCTTCGTTACCCGGCCGGACGCCCCCGGATACAAATATCACCCGCACAGCGCATTGGGATACCGCCAGGCAAGGACAACGATGTCTTCAGCGGTATACCGGTATCAGGTATTGGCAATTCGATTGATGCAGCGTTGCTATCTCCTCTTTGCCTTGCGGATAAAAGCACTCTATATCCGGCCCCTGACGGCGCGTTAATTTCAGCTTTGGCAAATAAGTGTCATACAGCATCAAAATAAAATTCTGCAGGCCGCCCGTATCTCCGTTATAGGTAAATAGCGCGTATTCACCGCCCGCCAGTATTACCGGTTGACCTATGGGGGCATACTTTGGCTGAAGCGCAGTGGTGTAACGGAATATGACTTCCTGCCCCATTTCAGGGCTTTTATTCGGCAGTACATGATTTAGACCAAACAAGACGGACGGTAAGATCCGCGCTTGCTCCAAATAGTGAAACCAAAAATCCGTATGCAAATCGGCGCGAAAAAAAGTGCTATCCCGCCCAAGCGACCCGGTATAGCTGCTGGTGACGCCGTATAACTGCACATCCTGTAAGGTGACATAGGTGAGCGGCGGTATAGTCGCGGCGCCTGGTCGTATCGGAGGACAAATGCCAAACGACGGCCACTCCGTCGTATCGCGGTAAAAGGCGGGCGTTTGGCCAAACTGTTTTTTAAACGCCCGGGTGAAGCTCTGCCGGGAGTCAAAATGATATCTGATGGCAATATCAATAATGGGTAAATCGGTGACGCATAACGCCACCGCTGCCCGGGACAATCTGCGCGCCCGGGTATATGAACCCAGCGTCGTACCGGTTATTCTGGAAAACATACGTTGTAAATGCCATTTTGAATAACCTGATTTACTCGCAATCCGATCCATTATTAATGGCTGATCCAAGTTATTTTCCAACCAGCCCAGCAGGGCAAAAATGATGTGGGAGGGATCCATCGGCATTCCTCATAACACTCATGGGCATAAAAAAACACAAACCGGGTGCCGGACCGATAGCCCCAACCCCCAGGTGGCGCATAAACGATTTAAAAAGATGAGTGTTTATAATGGCTATAACCACCCTGCCAATAATTCTGCTCCAATGACCGGGCAAGGTCCTTTTCCGACATGACCGACGCCACGCCTTCTTCCTGGGCGGTTTTGGCCACCTTAACGGCGATCGCGCGCGATATTTGCTGAATATCATTCACCGGCGGCAGTAGCGGCCCCGCGCCGGTCATCGCCAACGGCGAAGTGGCCGCCAATGCCTGGCTGGCCGCCATCAGCATGCCATCGGTGACGCGGCTGGCGCCAGAGGCAAGAATGCCCAGCCCCAGTCCTGGGAAAATATACGCATTATTGCATTGGGGAATATCATAGCGTCGATCCTGGTAAATCACCGGCGCAAACGGGCTGCCCGTCGCTATCATTGCCGCGCCTTCGGTCCAGGCGAGCACGTCCTGCGGTCGGGCCTCCGCGCGCGATGTCGGATTGGACAGCGGCATAATAATCGGCCGCGGGCAGTGGCGCAGCATTTCGTGCACGATTTCCTCAGTAAACAGCCCTGTCTGGCCGGAGACGCCGATAAGCACGCTCGGCTTGGCGTGACGCACCACGTCCAGCAGCGAGACGCTGGGTGTAGTCAGGCCCCAGCCGGCGAGCGAGGTGCGGGCGGTCACCAGCCGGCGCTGGAAATCAAGCAGGTTGGGCATATCGTCGGTCAACAGACCAAATCTATCGACCATAAAGACCTGGGCACGGGCTTCTTTTTCTCCGGCCCCTTCCGCCATCATTTGCGCGATGATATTTTCAGCAATGCCGCAGCCGGCGGAACCCGCCCCGAGGAATACGACCCGGTGATCGCGTAACCGGCCGCCCGCGGCATGGCTGGCGGCGATCAGGGTTCCCAGCGTTACCGCGGCGGTACCCTGGATATCATCGTTAAAACAGCACAGCGTATGGCGATAACGTTCAAGCAGGGGCATGGCGTTCTTTTGGGCGAAATCCTCGAACTGCAACAAGACGCGGGGCCAGCGGGTATTGACCGCCACGATAAAGGCGTCGATGAAGGCCATATATTCGTCATCGTTTATGCGCGGGTGCCGCCAGCCCATATACAGCGGGTCGTCCAGGCACTGCATATTGTTGGTTCCGACGTCCAGCATGATCGGTAACGTTTGTGCCGGGTTAATGCCGCCGCAGGCGGTATATAAAGAGAGCTTGCCGATAGGAATGCCCATGCCGCCAATGCCCTGATCGCCCAACCCTAGAATGCGCTCCCCGTCGGTAACCACAATGATTCTGATATCATGTTTAGAGAAATTCTGCAGCATGTCGTCAATACGATCCCGGTCCGGATAGGCAATAAACAACCCTCTGGCGCGGCGATAGATCGCCGAAAATCGCTCGCAGGCCTCGCCGACCGTTGGGGTGTAAATAATCGGCAGCATTTCGTCAAGATGATAACGCAACAAATTATAAAACAATGTCTCGTTGGTGTCCTGGATATTACGCAAATAGATATGTTTTGAAATATCCCGTTTAAATTGGCAGTATTGAGAATAAGCGCGCTCCGTTTGCTCGCCGATGGTTTCGACCTGATTCGGTAACAGTCCGCAGAGATTGAGGGCGCGACGCTCTTGTTCGGTGAAAGCCGATCCCTTATTCAGCAAGGGATTATCCAGCAGCAATGACCCGGTATAATGTGTGTACAACGTTTTGCACGATGCCATTTCACAACCCTCGCATATAACATCAATAAATACGCTTGTATTTATATTTTTCACTCGCAGCCGGCGAGCAGCTTGGCATAAAGCAGTTGTCCGCACCCGGCTAAAAAATCCATCAGTGGTGACTGTTATAGCATGTCAGGTTGCAACTCTCAGTTAAATTTAATTATTAATATGCATTTTTAACTATTTAAAGTTTTTTTAATTAAACAAAGATTAATTAAATTACCAAAAAGATTGTGTGATGAGTAGCGCACACAAATTATACATCTGAGTATAAAATAAAACATTATAATTTTATAATACGTACTTAACGTCAGCCATTTAATCAATAAAACCCATTAACCTCTTATCAGCGCACCGCCAAAACAGCAAGGTGATTATAATGGAAAAAATCGACAAACCAATTGAGAATTATGAAAAAACAGCAACGTCGCCCTCATCGACATTCTTCAGGCAATGCAACGGCGCTGATATCAGTTCGGTGCCGTTGATTCTTTTCATTACCATCGCCAGCATCGTGTTTATTTCCGCCTATTCCAGCTACCTGCCTAAAAATATGATTGGTGGTTTGGCCGTCATTATGACCCTGGGATTTTTGCTGTCGCATATTGGCCGACGGATTCCCGTGCTGCGCGATATTGGCGGCCCAGCCATTCTTTGTCTAATGGTACCGTCGGTAATGGTTTTTTTTGGCGTTTTTAAAATTAACACCCTGGAGACGGTACACCTGTTAATGAAGGAGGCCAACCTGCTGTATTTTGTTATCGCCAGCCTGGTGGTCGGCAGTATCCTCGGCATGAACCGTATTGTCCTGGTGCAAGGCATGATCCGTATGTTTATACCCTTGCTGGCGGGAACCGCAACGGCGGCGATAAGCGGATTGGTGGTGGGTAAATTATTCGGGTATAGCGTTTACCATACTTTTTTCTTTATTATCGTCCCCATCCTGGGCGGCGGGATCGGCGAAGGTATTTTACCCCTTTCCCTGGCTTATTCCGCCATCCTGGGCGCCTCGCCGGATGTTTACGTGGCGCAGTTGGCTCCCGCCGCCGTCGTGGGCAATATTTTCGCTATCGTCTGCGCCGGCGTGCTGGCCCGTTTGGGCACCCGCCGCACTCACTGGAGTGGCGATGGCACATTAATCAGGTCGGCGGCGGAAAATGCCTTGTTTGCCCGAAAAGAAGAAGAACGTCCGGTGGATTTCGCGCTGATGGGCGGCGGTTTATTGATGATTTGCACCTTTTTCATCGTTGGGGGTTTAGTCGAAAAATGGGTTCATATTCCCGGACCGGTATTGATGATTCTGATTGCCGTACTGTGTAAATACGCGCGGGTGATCCCGGCAAAGATGGAGGAAGGAGCCCATAGTTTTTATAAATTTGTATCCACCACACTGGTATGGCCGCTTATGATTGGACTGGGCATGCTGTATGTCCCGCTGGAAAGCGTCGTCGCGGTGTTCTCCCTCGGCTATGTGATCGTCTGTGCCTCGGTGGTCATTTCCATGGGCGTCGTGAGTTTTCTGATTGCGCCTTATCTCAATATGTACCCGATCGAGGCCGCCATCGTCACATGCTGCCACAGCGGACTGGGCGGGACCGGCGACGTTGCCATTCTATCAGCGTCAAACCGCATGTCATTGATGCCGTTCGCCCAGATATCCACCCGGATCGGCGGAGCATCGACGGTCATCGGCGCCACATTACTCCTTGGATGGCTGATCTAGCATCCGCTACCGGGCCTATGCCAACGCCGTTCTCCGCGGGCTTAAAAATAACCTTGCCCACGTCTGATGCCAACATTTCCAAGGCAGGACTCGTTGTTTCTATTTACAAAACTTTAACGTATTTGACACGACTTAAATTGCTTTTTTATTTCAATCTGTTTTATTTGTTGACCAATGGTAACGCAACCCACGAGGACGATGCCTTATGCGCTGGCGCAACTCAGTCGACAGTTTCGGCCATATCAGCATTGCTATCCACTGGCTGGTGGCGTTGGCCGTTTACGGTATGTTTGCGCTTGGCCTGTGGATGGTGACGCTTGGCTATTATGCGACCTGGTATCATCGCGCGCCCGAACTGCACAAAAGCATCGGCTGTCTCCTGTTCGCCATGATGATCTTACGCCTGATCTGGCGTTTTATTTCCCCGCCGCCCAAACCCCTCAGCCATTACTCGCCGCTGACCCGCGCCGGCGCGGTGCTGGCGCATTGGACTTTATATATCCTGCTCTTCGCCCTGCTTACCAGCGGGTATTTGATTTCCACCGCGGACGGGCAGCCGATAAATGTATTCGGCTGGTTTTCCGTTCCGGCCACCCTGAGCGGCCTGGCGGGGCAAGCCGATTTAGCGGGCGACATCCATTTGTACCTGGCGTGGTGCGTGGTGATCCTGTCGGTATTGCACGGCCTGGCCGCGTTAAAACATCATTTTATCGATGGCGACATCACGCTTAAGCGGATGCTTGGGTATCACCTTCATCAACCTGCGCAATATAAGGAAAAACACCATGCTGAAAAAGACTAGCCTGGGCCTGGCGACGGTCGCGTTATTTTTCGCCTCGGGCATAGCCGTTGCGGCGGAGTATAAAATTGATAAACAGGGCCAGCATGCTTTTATTCAATTCAAGATCAAACATCTTGGCTACAGCTGGCTCTACGGCGGTTTTAGGGATTTTGACGGCGGCTTCACATTCGACGCTGATAATCCCGCCGCCAGCAAGGTGAACGTGGTGATTAACACCGCAAGCGTCGATACCAATCATGCGGAACGCGATAAACATCTCAGGAGCGCGGAGTTCCTCAACGTAGCACAACATCCCCAGGCCACCTTCGCCTCCACGCAGGTGAAAAAAGACGGCGATGAATGGGATATCACCGGCAACCTGACGTTAAACGGCGTGACCAAACCCATTACCCTGGAAGCCAAATTGGTCGGCCAGGGCAACGATCCCTGGGGCGGCTATCGCGCGGGTTTCGAAGCTGAAGGAACCCTGGCGCTAAAAGATTTTAATATCACCACGGATCTGGGTCCGGCCTCGCAGCAGGTGGACGTGCTTATTTCAATTGAAGGGATCAGGCAGTGACCTGCCGGCCATCCCCGTTTTTTCACCGCCGCCAGGGTTCTCTGCTTTCCGGCGGCGCAATATCCGTCAGAACGACGTGGTTAAGCCGGCATAATAGGCTCGTCCTGGTTCGTTATATGTTAATGCGCCTTCGTTTTCACGATAAATGCGTTTATCCAGCAGATTGCTGATACCGACATTGACCCGGACATTTTTTGTCACATCGTAATTCAGGCCGACGCCCAGCACGGAATAAGCACCCAGTTCTTTGCTGGACAGCGAGCCGACTTCGTTGCGTATGTCCGCGTATTCACGCGGTTTCTGCCGGCCGTACATGGTCCAGGCCGCATTGGCGGACAATTTATCGTTAACCTGCCAGTCCAGCAGGGTATTGATGGTGTATTTGGGAATCACCGATAGCGGATTGCCGGTTTCCTTATTCTCGGAGGTGATCATATAAGTGGCATTGGTACGCCAGTTCAGCGTATCGGGCAGCACCGGTATCGCCAGATTAGCCTCCAGCCCTTCCACCAGCGCCTTGCCGCCATTTTCCCAGCGCAGGATATTGCCGCCGTCCGACGCGGTGCCGATAACATCGGTGCCGGCCACGATTTTATTACGGTAATCGTTACGGAAATAAGTGATGCCGGCGTCATAGCCGTTGGCAGTAAATTCCAGGCCGATCTCTTTGTTGATACTGATTTCCGGGTTTAAGTCATCGTTGCCGAGCAGGTAGCAGGCGCCGGTGGCGACCCCCGCCGGGCAGCCGTTGCCATTGGTGCGCAATAAATACCCTTCGCTTGATTGATACAGATTAGGCGCCTTAAACACCCGGGCGATGCCCGCCTTGAGCTTGAAAAAATCGCCGAGCTCCTGGGACATATTCAGGCTGGGGCTCCAATTGGCGCCGAACTTGCTGTGATAATCGAAACGCAGTCCGGGGATAAGGTCGGTGCCTGGCAGGGCTTCGATATTATCTTCAAAATAGAGCGCGCTTAATTCCGCGCTATTTTTACTGCTGCGCAGCGCGGGATTGCCCGATACACCGCCGATGTTCGCATTGGTCTGGCTGGTGGCATGCATCGATGCCGGGTCGTTCAGCTCTTCGCGGTTCCATTCGGCGCCAAGGGTAGCGGTTTGATCCACCAATAACTTCAGCGGGATATTCAGCTCCGTATTGGCTTTGTAGTTCTCCAGCCGGCTGGTGGAGAAGGTGTCGCTATTGATCATGCCTTCTACGCGTCCCGTCGACCCCTCCATCAGGCGCGTATTATTGGTTTTTTCATAATAGAAGCCGGTGCGGGACTGGCCCCAGTCCCAGACGCCGTTATGGGTCACGCCATAATTCTGGCGGTACATGCGGTTGGTTTCCTCGCCATACAGCGTCGGCACCAGGCTGCTGACGTTACCATTGCTGTACTGGGTATCGCCGGTGTAGATATTGCCCTGGCGGCTGTAGCCGTATTCGAAGTCCATGCTTTGCCGGGGATCGATTTTCCATGATAGCAGCGTGTTGATGTCCTTGTTGCGCACCCCTTCGCGGCCGGCGGCATAGGAGCCATTTTGCTGGGTATTGATATCGGGGCTGTCGGCGTCGGTTTTATTGATATTGCCGTACAATCGCATGGTCAGCACATCGTCGATCAGCGGACCGCTCAGGCTGAAATTGGCCCGTTTGGTGGCGCCTTCCTTATCATCCTCCGGCTGGTTGGTATACAGGGATAACGACCCGTGCCAATCGTTGGTCGGCCGCTTGGTGATAATATTCACCACGCCGCCCGCAGCGCCGGAACCGTAGCGCGCGGCCGCAGGCCCTCTCAACACTTCGATCCGCTCGACCATCTCCACCGGCACCCAGTTGGTATCGCCGCGGGTATCGCGCTCCCCGCGCCAGCTGTAGCGCACCGCATTACGCGACGTGACCGGTTTGCCGTCTATCAGGATCAGCGTATTTTCCGGCCCCATGCCGCGGATATCGATTTGGCGGTTGTTGCCGCGGCTGCCCGAGGCGCTGTTGCCGGTCAAGTTGACGCCGGGCATTTTGCGGATGATATCCGACAGGTCATTTACCGGCGGTTCTTTTTTAATGTCGTCCGCGGTAATAATGGATACGCCGGGCTGCTGTTTCAGCTCCTCTTCGGCCGTGGCCTTGACGACCATCACGTCCTCGCTGTCGGTTTCCCCCGTCGTTTCGGCGCCGGCGCCGCTGCTGAAAATGGCGGTGAATAAAATGGCGAGCGGTCCCATAGTGAAATTTTTAGTTACACACATTTATTATGATCCTATTGCAATTTATATTTTCCCAAGAGAATACGAATAGTAATAAGAATCGTTATCATTGTATATGAATGCGGGAATTCTTCACATTTTCTCCTTAATGTGAAGAACGGTGGTTTTCTGAGCATACCAGTGCGTGAGCCAGGCGCGCTTTCTGCGACGTCTTGAATGGGGAATGCAAAGCCGGTTGTTGGAGAATATCAGCAGTAATCGGGTAAGCGCCCAGAGCCTGCCACCGCCGTTGGGCAACCCGCAGCGGAAATGCCCCGCTTGCGCCGTGCCTCCGGCACGTCCAGTTCCGGGGCGGGCGGCATATCGGAAAGGGTCAGGCAGGACGCCGTCGCGCCCTGCCGGATATTACTGCAGCGCGATACGCATCACGTCATCCGGGCTGGTGGCTTCCTGCTGGCGGCTGGAAGCCTGCTTTACGCTGACATACAGCGTTTGGCCGTCGGGCGACAGAGCCAGGCTATTCGGATGCACCGGGGTAGCGATGGTGCGCAGCACGTTATAGGTCTTGGCGTCGATCACGCTCACCTGCCCCGCCTGGCGGTGGGTTACATAGACTTCGTTGCGCGCCGGGTTAAACAGCACCGCCAGCGATGCCGGCACGCCGATTTTCGCCAGGATATTACCGTTGCGGGTATCCGCCACCAGCACCTGCGGCTGTTTGGAATCGGTGATAAACGCGCGGTGCGTCGCCGGGTCCAGGCTGAGGTTGAGGAAAAAGTGTTCCGTCGCGGTTTCATCGAGCTTTTTGCGCAGCACCACGTTGTTGGTGACGGTGTCGATGGACAGCAGTTCGTTGTCGGCATTGGTCACGTACAGGCGTTTTGCCGCCGCGTCCAGCGCCAGCCCGGTGCCCATTTTGCCGATATCGTCCAGGGTGGCGCGCAGGGTCAGGGTAGCGCCGTCCACCACCCATATCACGCTGGACTCACCCAGTCCGGCGATATAAAGGGTATTGGTCTCCTGGTCCACCACCAGCTCACGCGGCGCCAGCGGTTTGACGGTGTCAGAACGCTGGCGCCCATCCAGCACCAGCCGGCCTGTTACCGCGCCGGTTTTGGCGTCGATGGCGGTGACCGCGCCGTCGACGGTGTTGCCGAAGTATAGGGTATCGGTCTTGGTATTGATGGCGGCGCCGAAGGGTTTGATATCGTTGTGGATAATCTGGGTGATATCAAGCGTGGCGGGGTCGAGGCGATATACCACCCCGCCTTTGTCCAGCTTGCGGCTTTGCGAGGTGGCCAGGTAAAGCGCGTCGCCTTGCGTGCTGTACGCCATCTCGTAAGCGCCTTTGCCGACGGGTTTGCGCAGCGGCTCCTGTGCCGCCCAGGCCTCCTGGGCCAGGGTAAACAACAGCGCGCCAGCCAGCAGCAGCGCATACGCCGCGCGTGGCCCCGGCCGTCCGCCGGTGGTCGTTATCACGTCCATACTATCTCCATTTCAATGAATTGAGGTTGCCGCCGGGCCAGCGCCAGGCAGCTAAAAGGGGTTTCACATTGCATCAAGAAGCAGCAAGAGCCGGAACGTCATGGCGTCCCGATCTTTATATGAGAATAATAATCATTATTTTTTGAAAAGCACAATGATTTTACCAACCCAATCAGGTGTTTCGTAACGCATTCTGACACCGCAAATGAATGTCACCCGACGCTAAACCGGGCCGTGGCCGCACCCCTTTTATCGCTACCGTCTGCTTTAGCGGCCGGCTTCATTTCACCGTCGGGCGGCCCTGTACGGCGGTGGAAGCCGCGCGGTTCGGCGGTATTCAGCCGGAGACTTTTTTTAACGCCGGCGACGTTCCGCGGATATGGGGATTCCTCGGCCGTATCGTCCCGGATTCATCACCGCGATGAAAATGCTGCCGACAACCAGTACGGCGCCCAGCAGCTTGCCCTGATCCAGTTTTTCGCCCAGTATCGCCGCCCCCAACAACACCGCCAGCGCCGGGCTGAGTAGCGACCAGGGAAGGATTTGGTTTACCGGATACTTTTTCAATAACCCGTACCAGAGCGAATAGGATATCAGCGACGAACCCAGCGCGCTGTAGATTATCCCAAGCCAACCCCGCCAGCCCGCCGCCAGGAACAGCGTCAATTGGTGATGCTCCGTTAGGAAGGAACAAAGTGAAACCAGGGGAATGGCAAACAGCGACAGCCAGCCGGTCATCGCCAGCGGCGGGATCGGCGGCGATCGCTTAATCACAATAGTGGTCACGGCCCACCCGCCGGCGCTTAACAGCAGCAAAGCCGGCCCATGCCATGAATTCAGCGCGGGGCTGCCGGAGAGCACCACCACGCCCGCCACAGCGCCGCAAACACCGATTATCTGCCGCAATGTGAGCCTTTCCTTCAGCCATACCGCCGCCAGCGCCATCGCCATCGGGGTCCCCATCTGTACCAGCACGGCCGCGCTGCCGGCATCGGTATAGCGCATACCGAGCAGCAGCAGTGAAAAGTGAACAAAACCAAAGGTAAATGCCAATAAACACAGTAGCGGGACCTGTTGCCACCGTATTGGATTGAACGGCACCAGTACTGCCGCCACAATCATAAAGCGAACCAACAACATCAGCAGAGGCGGCAGTTCCATCAGGCCGAATTTCATGGCGATCACGTTGAACGCCCAGCCCGATGCTACCACCAGCAGAATCAGCACATCCTGGAACAGCAGTTTTTTCAACGGTTGACCATAACCGGCGTGCGCCGGTGGTAGTCGCTTTCCCGCTGGAAACAGGCGGCGATGCCCATCAGTCGCTGTTCGCCGCCATCCGGGCCAATCAGCTGCATGCCGATGGGTAAGCCCGCACTGTCAAAACCGGCGGGAAGGTTCAGGGCGGGCAGCGCGGCCAGGCTGGCAAGCGCGTTAAAGCGCATATTGCCGGTGAGCACGCTCTCATCATCATCGCCGATGCGTACCTGCGTCTGGCCTTTCAACGGCGCGGTAAACGGCAGCGTGGGTGCCAGTATCACGTCCACTTGGTTGAATTTTTCCACCATTTGCTGTCGTAATGCGGTGCGATAGCGCTGCGCCTGCAAATACTCCACCGCGCTGATGCCCAGGCCGGCCTGCAACAGCAGGCGGACATCTTCCCCGTACTCCCCGGCCCGGTCCGCCAGCCACGGTGCATGCAGCGCGGCCGGCTCGGCCAGATTGATTAACACCAGGGCATTAACCGCCTGCTCCAGTCCGCTGAACGACAGGGTTTCGCAGCGGCCCCCGGCGGCGCGGAACCAGTCCGTCAAATCATGATAGGCGCGCGCCACGTCCGGCTGTACTTTCTCGCTATACTCCCCCAGCAGGCCAATGCGCAGGCCGTGCAGATCGGGTAAGGCGGCGGGTACGGTATCGCCGGTCAGCGCACTGAACATCAGCGCGCAGTCTTCGGCATAGCCGGCCAGCGGCCCGACGGTGTCGAGACTGGCGGCCAGCGGGAAAATGCCGTCGGTGGCGATCCGTCCCACGCCCGGGCGCAACCCGGTAACGCCATTCATGGCGGCGGGCAGCCGGATGGACCCGCCGGTATCGGTGCCCAGCGCGCCCAGCGCGCTGCGCACCGCCGCCGCCACGCCCGATCCACCGCTTGAGCCGGCTGGTATGCGGTTGCCATCCCAGGCGTTGCCGCTGGGGCCGTAATGGGGATTATCCGTCGTGCCGCCCCAGGCGAATTCATGCATATTGGTGCTGCCGATGATAATCGCGCCGGCCCGTTTTAACCGCCGCACGACCCCGGCATCGCGCTGCGCCAGCGATCCGGCCAGTATCCGGCTGCCGGCGTGCATCTCCTGCCCCGCCAGGGCGATATTGGCTTTAATGGCGATCGGCATCCCCTGGAGGGGACCGAGATCGTAGCCCTGCTCCAGCAGCGTCTGGCTGGCCTGCGCCACGTTGCGTGCCTGATCGCGATAAAGCGCGTTAAACGCATTCAGATCGCGGGTGGCGGCTTCGCGTGCCAGGCAGGCCTCCAGCAGCTCCGGGAAGCTGAACTGCCGGGCTCGCACCCGGCGTCCGGCTTCGCCCATGGAAAACGCTAACAGGTCGTCCATCAGCCCTCCTCCACGGCCATCGCCGTCGGCGGATGCAGCGGCGAGACCCACGCGGTGGCCGGCAACAGGGCCGGCGGGAAATGGCGCGCGCCGTAGGCGGCCACGCCGGCGGCCCGCTGCGCGCAGTCGCCAAGCAATGGGAGTAATAGCGCGGCATCCGCCGGGGTATAAAGGTTAATCAGCGCCAAACGCGCGGCGATTTCATCATTCATGGCCCCGCTCCTACTGTTTACCCATGGCATCTACCGCCTGCTTGGCTTTGCCGGCCAGTTCGGTATTCACATTGCTGTCGTAGGACGTGGCGGCCGAGGGATAGGCCTTGATGTTTTTGGCATACAGGGCAATGTTCATATTGTTGTCCCACGCTTTTTGCGAGACCAGCACATTCTCCGGATAGCCCTTGGCGTCGATTTCGCGCAGCACCGCGGTGCGCACCAGATCCTTGGGCACATTGGGGAAGTATTTGGCGGCAATCTCCACCGCCCGGTCGGTATTGCTGTAAATAAAGCGCGACGCCATTTCAAAGGCGGTCACCACGCCCTGCGCCTGCGCGGGGTTCTTGTCGATGTAGTCCTGGGTCGTGGTCAGGCTGGAGAACGCAAAGGGAAACCAGTCCTGGTTGGCGGAAAATGAATACACCACATGCAGGCCGTTCTGCTTTTCCGCCATCGAGGTCTGCGGCTCCACCGCCAGCGCATAGTCGGCACGATCGGCCACCACCGCCGGGATTTCATTGCCTATCGCCACATGCACCAGCTTCACATTGCTTAATTTTTGCTGCTTGATCAGATAGCTCATAAATGCCCAGGTGGTGTCGGGCTGCGGACTGGTCACCACCCGCTTATTGGACAAAAAGCTCAGGTTATTTTGCAGCGGCGTGGCGTCCTTGCCGAAGATAAACACCGTCGGCGCGTTTTGCACGCCGGCCACCACGACTCCGCCGCCGCCATTTTCATGGGATTTCGGCACAAACACCGGGTCCTGGATGGAAAAATCCGCCGAACCGCCGATCACCGCCGCCCAGGATTGGGAGCCGCCTCCGCCGGTGCTGATCTTGACCTCAAGGCCCTGCTGTTTAAAAAAGCCCTGTTCCTGCGCGACATACAGCGGCAGGTAGAGCAATGATTGAAAAGCCTGGTTGATGCGCACCGGCGTTTGCGCCGCCGACGCCGACCCCCACACCGCGCCGCACAGTACCGCAGCCAGGGTAAAACTACGTATACGCTTGCTTGTATTCATTTTTCAGGCCCTTTCCCATGAGAGAATCATACGTTCGAGTAAAGCAACTAACCCGTTGAAAATCAGCATCATAACCATCACCAGCACAATACCCGCCAGGACGATATTCATACCGAAATTGGAACTGCCCAGCAGGATCATATGTCCGACGCCGGCGTCGGAGGAGATGTATTCCCCGACGATGGCGCCCACCAGGGCGAAACCGACGTTCAGGCGCAGGCCGGACACGACCCACAGCATGGCGGACGGCACTACCAGCTTGACGAAAATCACCGTGCGCGAGGCATCGAAGGACCGCAGCAGGTTTATCAGGTCGGGGTCGGTGCGCAGGGCGCCCTTATAGGAGGTGGTCAGCGAAACCACCACGCAGGAGAAGGCGACGATAACCACTTTGGACAGCATTTCCGTGCCAAACCAGATGATAGTGATGGGCGCGATGGCCAATACCGGAATGGCGCCGATGGCGGCGATAAAGGGCGCGGCCAGATCGGAAATAAATTTGGAGTACCACAGCAACAATCCCAGGATAGACCCGCCTATCGCGCCGACGACAAAGCCTATCAGCGTCTCGTAGGTGGTGATTTGAATGTCGGCCAGCAGTTCGCCGGACTGGAAGCGCTGCACAAGCACCTCCCACACCATGCTGGGACTGGCGAACAGGAACTTGCTGATGCTGCCGTTGCGTACGCCGATTTCCCAGCCGGCCAGCAGGCCGGCCACTATCAGTATCTGCAACAGCAGCAACGTATAGCGCCTGACGGCCGGGGTACGGAAAAAGGACTCCAGCCGTTCGCTCTTGCGGGACGTGTTCACCCGGGTAGGTTGCGGAATACTGCTCATGATTGCGCCTCGCGAAAAACATTCATATATTGACCGGGGCGGCGCCGATGCTGCGCCAAATCATTTCGTAATACTCATTGAAGCGCGGCGAAAGCCGGCGCTCGGGAATGATCATGCTGTCGGTTTCCAAATCGACCCTTATCTCGTGTACGATTTCGCCCGGCCTGGCTTTCATGACATAGACCCGATCCGAGAGCGTGACCGCCTCCTCGATATCGTGGGTGATAAATATCACCGTCTTTTTCTGCTGTTTCACCACCGTCAGCAGTTCCGACTCCAGCGAGACTTTCAGCGGATAATCCAGCGCCTTATACGCTTCATCCATCAGGATGATTTCGGGCTCGGTAACCATGGTGCGCATTAACGCCACCCGTTGTTTCATGCCGCCGGACAGCTGGGCGGGATATTTATCCTCGTACCCTTCCATGTGGTAAGTACGCAATAAGTCGGCGGCGCGTTCACGGGCGATTTTTTTATTTATTCCCCGCACCTCCAGGCCCAGGATGATGTTCTCCAGCACGGTTCGCCAGGGGAACAGCAGGTCTTTTTGCAGGACATAGCCCAGATCCGGCGAGGGGCTGCCGGTGGTCTCGCGGTTTTTGATAATGATGTGGCCGTCGTCCGGCGCCAGCAGGCCGGTGATAATATTAAACAGCGTGGATTTACCGCAGCCGCTGGGGCCGACAAAGGAGATAAACTCATTTTCATCGGCATGAAAATCCAGGGCATTGAGCACCGCCACCGGCCCCGCGGCCGAGACATAGCTTTTGGAGATATTAACTGCTTCCAGGGTATGCGGCATGACGTTATTCCCCCACCTGTCGGGTATGGTAATGGCGGACGGTTAACGGCGGATCGGATGCCCGCACCGGCACATAATCCTTGAGGAAAAAGTACCCCATATACCCTACGCTGCGCGCGCGGGTGATATCCTGCCGGATGTTGACGCTCGCCAGGGCGATGCCCGCCGCATTGCCGGTATCGGCAATAATATTGCCACGCGGATCGATGATGCGGCTGTGGCCGTGATACAGCAGGTTGCCATGGGGACCGTGCAAATTGGATTCCACCATCCAGCATTGATTTTCCATCGCGCGCACCCGGCCGAACAGGGTATAGCTGTCGACCATGGAATCCTGCTCCGGATCCCGGCTGTCGCCCGCCAGCCCCCAGGCGGTGGGCATGATCATGATATCCGCCCCGTTGAGGGCCAGTTCGCGGGTACTTTCAGGAAACACCTTGTCATAACAAATCAGCATGCCGATGCGGCCGAGCGCCGTATCGAATACCGGGAAACCCTCGCCGGGATAATAAACATGCTTCTCGTCCCCCGGCTGGTGCACTTTGCGATAGCGGCCCACCTCCCCGCCCGGTCCCAGCAGCACCACGGTGTTGAACAGGACTTCCGGGTAACGGGGATGGCGCTCGGTCATGCCCACTACCGCATAGACCTGATGCCGGATCACCGCCTCGCGGATCTGGCCGATGCCCTCCCCGCTTTCGATCACTTCGGCGTTGGCGAATTGCCAGGCCACGTTATCGAAATCCAGACTCAGGGTATCGGTCAGGTAGCCTTGCAAAATTTGCTCGGGAAACACCACCAGCCTGGCGCCGGCGGCGACGGCCTGCGCCAGTAGCGCGAGGATATTGCCGACATTACGCGGCTTGTCATAAAACGCCTGCATGGAAACGGTAGCAATAATGGTTTCGCTCACGTCCTTCTCCCGTAGCTTAATGAATCAACCGCCGCCGGTTTTCCCGGACCCGCGGGTTGCGCTGGTTTTCACATCATGCCGCCTATTTTTCATTTACACCAAAATGTTTTTCTTATAGTAAAAAATAAGCGATCCATGAGAAAATAACGTACACTTCAGCGCTAAGTAGGTACTCAGTATTCCGGAGCGGGCGATGGAGAATAATAGCTACAGTAAAACGGCAGGCATAAGGACCGCGTTGACCACCGAGCAGGATTTCGGCAAACGGATTAAGGCCATGCGGGTGGAACGGCGCTGGACGCTGGAACAGGTGGCGAAAAACTGCGGAGTGTCCATCTCGACGCTGTCAAAGATAGAAAATGGCCAGGTATCGGCCTCCTTCGACACCATCACCAAAATTGCCAACGCCTTCGATTTGTCCTTCAGCGATTTGTTCAGGCAGAACGCGTCGTCCGCAGCAAATGCCCGTCCGCCGGTGGCGGGCCGCCGGACCGTCACCCGCGCGGGAGAAGGATTGGTATTTACCAACGCGCATTACATCTACAATGTGCACGCCGAGGAACTGACCCATAAGGGCATGATCCCAATAGTCATGCAGATTACCGCACGCGAAGCGCCGCCGCAGGACCAATGGTCCTGCCATGAAGGCGAAGAATTTATCTACGCGATCAGCGGGACAACCATTTTGCATACCGCCTGGTATGCCCCGCTTTGCTTATTGCCCGGCGACAGCGCCTACATTGATAGTTCGATGCCGCACGCCTTTGTGACGCAGGGAGAACAAGATGCGTCCATTCTGTCCATTTGCCTTACCGATAAACTGGACTTTGAGCAACATGCAAGCGCCGCGCCGTTATAGCCATTGCGGAACAGCCCATTCCGCACCCGCAAGCCATTGCGCCTATTGGTTTGGCCAACGACGGGCCAGAACAGGTTCCTGCCGGTAAGCCCATCATGATTGCGGACCTTACGTCAGTTCACCAACCAGGACGGTTAGCAACCCGGCCAACGGTAATGAGCGCTTCTGTCGCTGTGTACCACGGGCCTGTCATTATCAGCGAGACACTGTTGAATAAATCGGAATGCAGGCATTTTGGTGTGCAATAAAAAATTAACGATTAAAATTAAATATAAAAACATTTCAAATATTGTCACAAAAAAAATTATTCAGTAATGACCATGTTATAAAGGAAGAAAATATAGCAGTCTGATATTTTAAAAATCCCGATATGTACTGGCGTGAATACTAAAAAAATAATACTTACTCAGGCCCTGAACATACCGAGAGATCGATTATGCTGTACGCCACCGAACTTATTCAAACAGGATTTTATCTCAGCGTTTAACTATCATCATTCAATTGACAGTGATTGTTTGCGAATGCACTATCCCGCGCCTACTTTTCTGCCCCGTCCTGCAACTCAGATCGCGCCACCATGTTGCGGGCGGAATCCGCTGCGGCCTGGACTTGCGAACGCTGGGTGATCAATGAGGACTCAGTCTGTGAGGCCCGTTCTGATGCATTGCTGCGGGCGGAGTCCGCTGCGGCCTGGACCTGCGAACGCTGGTTGCTCAATGAGGACTCAGCCTTTAAGGCGCGCTCTGATGCATTGCTGCGGGCGGAGTCCGCTGCGGCCTGGACCTGCGAACGCTGGTTGCTCAATGAGGACTCAGCCTTTGAGGCGCGCTCTGATGCATTGCTGCGGGCGGAGTCCGCTGCGGCCTGGGCCTGCGAACGCTGACTGCCGAATGAGGACTCAGCCTTTGAGGCGCGTTCTGATGCATTGCTGCGGGCGGAGTCCGCTGCGGCCTGGGCCTGCGAACGCTGACTGCCGAATGAGGACTCAGCCTTTGAGGCGCGCTCTGATGCATTGCTGCGGGCGGAGTCCGCTGCGGCCTGGGCCTGCGAACGCTGACTGCCGAATGAGGACTCAGCCTTTGAGGCGCGTTCTGCGGCATTGCTGCGGGCGGAGTCCGCTGCACTGCGAGCCGAATTACGGGCAGAGTCCGCAGCGGCTCTGGCCGAGCTGGCATCATGCGCCATTGCGGTGCTGACACAACCCGTAACTAGGATAAAACTCAAAAAAAAATGTTTCATATTCATGATGTAATTCCTATGTTATTCGTTTCAGAAACGTCCATCGATAATATAATCCGTAACTGGATTTCTATTATTTATGGTTAGCGATCATGGCAAGGTCTTTATGCCATGGCAGCCATTAAAACAGCAAAAAATAATTTCTACATTTGGAATAATCCTAAATAGTAACCTAGGGTTACTATTTTTTAAAACAGTATTCATAAAATAAAAAATTAATTAAATTGTCATGAAACCGCAATCTATTCTCCGGTATAGCAGGACTTTTCATCGTAAGCGATGAGATGGTCTTCCCCCTTCTTCACGACAGCATCCATTTCCGCCATGATGGATAAACTTTAATCAGAAGAAAAAGTAAAAGGTATACGAAAGCAAACCTGTCACTATCATTATGACTGCCGTCTTGCAATACGGGGGAAGACCCTATACGTACGCCCAGCGCCGTCTGTTGATTACCCGTCAAGTTGTTGAAAATGATGTCCAGGGTTCGGGGTTCAACCCAAAATCCCCGCGACGCAGAACGCTGAGCTGTTGGCTAACCGAGCTTCCTGCGTATTACCCAGGTACAGGCGATGATTTTCCGCATCAAACGCAGTGGCGAATAAATGCCCGGTCCCGGCGCCTGCCAGCACATTGATAAGCCGCATTCTTTTGGTGAAGTGCTGCCGGCATCAGCCGGGTGGCGCACCGTTTTAAACGGCGCGGGGCGTGGCGGATTACCTTCGTCATGTTCCTGATTACCGTTGGCGTTTCTACCTTGGGCAAGGGGGAAGAGACCTTGGATTTTTATGCTATTCTTATCCCCCGGCTGTTCAGTCTGGGCTATAACAGTGGTCGCGTGCGCCGGAGCCGGTATTTCGCTAACCCAGGATATCGGTCTGCGGCTGGTGATGTGCGTGGTGCTGTCCGCCATTGGCCAGGTCAGGCCAGTGCGTTGAGACCCATAAGGGTCCTGAAAGGCATAGGCGCCGGGAAAACGGGCCGAATGGCAACATGCCCGGAACGGTTACCCGTTCCGGGCTAAGGAGTACCGTGATGGATGATAAAGACTGGCTGATTATTCGTACCGTTTATGAATTAAAAAACGTTACCCGCGCCGCCCAATTACTTAATACGTCCCAGCCGGCGCTCAGTTACCGTCTCAAGCAGATTGAGAAAAAGCTGGATGTGCAGCTTTTCGACATGAGCCACAAAAGCCTCACGTTTACTCTGCAAGGAGAACAAATCGCGCACTATGCGGTTAAGGTATTGCAGGACTACCGGGATATGAAAGAAAATTTGCAGCAATGCGGTGACCGGCTGCGCGGAGAAATACGCATTGGCGCTTCCAGCAATTATGCCGCCTACCGGCTGCCAAAGCTGCTGCAAGACTTCATCGCCCAGCATCCCCAGGTGGCGGTGAATGTCACCACCGGCCTGAGTCTGGAAATTTTCCACCAGCTTCAGCGCAATGACGTGCATCTGGCGCTGGTTAAAGACGATCTCAACTGGAAAGAGGGCAAACACATGGTGGATGAAAATTATTTTTTTATCGTTTACCATCGCCCGGTCGACCTGGCGGATCTGCCTCATCTGCCGCAGATCCGCATCAGCCACGGTCCCTATATCAGTACCCTGCTCGATCGCTGGTGGAACGCCAGTTTCTCTGCCCCGCCGCGGGTGGCCATGACGGTGGACAAACTGGAAGTCTGCCTGGAAATGGTCAAACACGGACTGGGTTATGCCATTTTATCCAACTACCTTCCCTTCGATGCCGCGTTGCACCCCTGCCCCATATTCGACGAAGATAATAAGCCGATCACCAATCACACCTGGCTGCTGTACCGGCATCATGCCCTGCACACGCCGCGCCTGGCGCGCTTTATCCAGCTGCTGTCCGCCCCGGCGCCCGCGGCTACAGGCTGCGCAACCTGGCAATTTGCGTCGGATGGTTCCTGAACTGCATATAAAGCGCAACCAGAGTGACCAGACCGATAGCGCCCAGTATCAGCCAGGGCAACGCAGGCGTGGCGGTACGCGTGCCGAAATCATACAGCCAGCCGCCGCCGCTATAGCCAAGGGCCCCGCCGACCGCCGCGCCCATGCGGCTAAAGCCCATGTAGCTGCCTCTGGCGCGATAATCAGACAGCTCCGCGCCCAGCGTTTCGCGCGCCGGTTCGGCGATAAGCGAGCCAAGATAAAACAAGATGACCAGGCTGAACAACACCATAAGCCGGTCCACATACCCGACCAATACCAGGCTGGCGGCCATTAATGCCAGGCCGAAGATCAGCCGTTGCTCCAGACGGAAACGGCGTTCGCTCCAGCGCGCCAATGGATAAAGCAGCAGGAGGGCCATCACCGCGTCAATGGAGTACATCCAGCCCACCGCCGCCGGCGAACCGGCCACCGCCTGTACTGCGATGGGCAACATCAGCATCACCTGCACGTTGAGCGTGTAATAACCGGTCAGGATCATGACATAACGGCGAAACGGCTTGTCGTTAAATGCCCGCGCCATGCCCGACAGAATGGGCGCACGGACGCTGGAAAGCTTGTAATCAGGTAGCTTCCAGGCATTCCAGCCGGCAGCCAGGATAAACATGGCCATACCCGCGAAACAAACGCTTTGGAAGTCATAGGCCATTAATAACCAGCTGCCCAACAGCGCGCCCAGCACCCGGAAAGCGCTGTCTTCAACCATCAGGATCGAGTAAAAGCGCCCGCGCTCGTTGGGGCGTACCAGTTTTATCACCAGCGCCGATCGGCAAGGAGAGAACAGCATGCCGCCAATGGCCGCAAGCGTACAGGCCATCATCAAAATCCAGCCACGATCGGCAAAACCCATCAGGCCCATGCCGGCGGCGCGCAGCAACATGCCGATCACCAGCATCGGTTTAGCGCCAAAATAGTCGGCAATGGCGCCGCCGAGAATACTGGTGCCCGACTGGATAAACTGCCAAATACCCAGCGACACCCCGACTATAACCGCCGGCCAGCCCAATTGTTCGACAAAATGCACCGATAACAGGGGAAAAACCGCCGAAAAGCCCAGTTCCAGCAGCATATTATCAAGGAGTAAAAAGCGCTTTCCTGCACGACGTGCCCGCGCGGTAACTGGAAGCATAAAGTGCCCGTATGAAAAAATCATCCCTATAACAGCCGGTAACCGCGCCTTAGCGTGCGGGAACCAGCCTCATTATTCTCAGCGTTTGGCCAGCGCGATAAGACAAAGCTCGGTGAACAGCACCTGAGCTGTGATTTGTGCGGTGTTCGAGGTGGCATCGTACTGAGGCGCCACTTCCACGACGTCTGCGCCGACGATATTCATGCCGGCCATCGAACGCAGGATTTGTTGTACCTCGCGCGGCGTCAGGCCGCCAACTTCGGGCGTCCCTGTGCCCGGGGCGTAACCGGGGTCAACCGAATCAATATCAAAGGAGATATACACCGGACGATCGCCTATCACTCCTTTGATTTTCTCGATGGCATAGGCGGTGCCTTTTTCCAGGATATCTTCACCATAAATTACGGTCATGCCGGACTCGAGGGAAAACTCGCCGTGGTAGGTGCCGCCGCCGCGGATACCGATTTGCACGCATCGCTCCGGGTCCAGCACGCCGTCCAGCACCGCCTGGCGGAACGGTCCGCCGTGGTGGTATTTCGTGCCGTAAGCACCGGACGTATCGCAGTGGGCATCAAAATGCACACAGGCTACCGGCTGCTTTTTACCTACCGCTCGCAGAATGGAATAGGTAATGGAATGATCGCCGCCGACGGTAAGCGGAACCACTCCCGCATCCATCACGCGCAGATAATAGTTTTCAATATCCTGGTGACATTGTTCCAGGCTGCGCGGATTGGTGAAGGCCACATCCCCAACGTCCATCACCTTGAGTACGCCGGCCGGGGCAATATTCAGAATGCGATCGTAAGGCCCTACGCGGCTGACCGAGCGCACCGCCTGCGGACCAAAACGGCAGCCGGGACGGTCGCCGGCGCCCAGATCCATGGGAACGCCGATGATAGCGACATCCAGGCCGGCGAACTGTTGCTGGTAAGCGCCTGCGTCATAGGCCAGGTTGAGGAAGGTCGCCGGGTCGGCCAACGGCCACCGGCTGTGGCCGGGAGCGCGACTGGCCTCCAGCACTTTTCCCGCGGCGGCGAAATCCGGATTATAAATTTTGCCGTCTTCAATATGATTGCCAAATTTTTCGATCAGTTGTGTCAATTTTTCCTGGTTCATAACAGCCTCTTTCGGGATATACCGACGCAGGGGTGTCGCCAGCCCTACGCCAAACAGATGTTTACACGCCCCGTGGGTGACGCGTTATTTCAAATTACCGCTGAGAAAACATTGCAGCCGTTCGCTTTGGGGATGGGTCAGCACTTCCTGTGGCCGTCCCTGCTCTTCAATTTTTCCCTGGTGCAGGAACAACACCTGGTTTGAGACATGCCGGGCAAAGCCCATCTCATGGGTGACGACGATCATGGTGCGGCCTTCCTCCGCCAACAGTTGCATGACCTTGAGCACCTCACCCACCAATTCCGGGTCCAGGGCGGAGGTTGGCTCGTCAAACAGCATAATGTCGGGTTCCATGGCCAGCGCCCGGGCAATGGCCACGCGCTGCTGTTGGCCGCCGGATAAATGCGAAGGATATTTGTTGGCCATTTGCATCGGTAAGCCCACTTTATCCAGATAAAGTTTAGCCCGTTCATAGGCATCCTTTTTTTGCATACCCAGAACATTGACGGGGGCGAGCATAATATTTTCCAGCGCGGTAAGATGGTTCCATAAATTAAAATGCTGGAACACCATGCTCAGGCGAGTACGGATCTTTTGCAGTATTTTGCCGTCGGCGACTTGCATCCGGCCTTGACGGTCTTTAATTGTTTTTATCAATTTACCGTCAAAAAATATCGCACCGTCATCCGGCCGCTCTAAAAAATTAATACAACGCAGTAGCGTACTTTTGCCCGAACCGCTGGCGCCGATCAGACTGACGACATCACCGGCCTTGGCGCGCAGTGATACGCCACGCAATACCAGATTATCGCCATAACTTTTACTAAAATTATCAACAAAGAGCTTTTCCAATGCCTTGTCCTGTCAAAATAAAAATGTTTTATGTATTCATCGGGCGCATAAATGCCAGCCAGCGACGCTCACCCAGGCGGAATAATGTAATCAGGGCGCATGAAGCCATTAAATAAATCAGTGCCGCAATGCCATAAGCCTGAAAGGACATATACGTCTCAGCATTGACATCCCCCGCCACTTTCAGCACATCAGGCACCGTGGCCGTAAAGGCTATGGCCGTCGCGTGTAACATCAGGATGACTTCATTACTGTAGTAAGGTAAAGCGCGCCGCAGCGCGGAGGGTAAAATAATGGTTCGGTACAGCATATGCCGGCTCATGCCAAATGCCCGCGCCGCTTCAATCTCACCTGGGGAAATAGAGCGGATGGCTCCGGCAAATACTTCTGTGGTAAATGCCGTGGTATTTAAGCCCAGCGCCAGTATGGCGCAATAAAAACCATTGCGGAAAAAGTCATTTAACAGCGGTTGATCGTGCACCCATTGCAAACTGTAGACGCCGGTGTAAATAATCAACAGTTGAATATACAGCGGCGTGCCGCGAAAAACATAGGTAAAACACCATACCGGCACTGAGAAAAATTTTATTTTTGAGGCACGCATAATAGATAATGGTAGCGAAAATGAAAACCCCATCAGCAGCGAGGCAACCAATAACCAGAGGGTTATTACCAAACCGGAATATTGGTAGCCATCATGCCAGATATAGGCTTTCCAATAAGTTTGCAGAATTTCAATCATAATCCCGCCTCCCTCACGCCAAGCTCATAACGTTTACTCAAGAGCGCAATCACCACGCCGGATATGCTGGTGACCAGTAAATAGAACAACGCGGCAATCACCAGATAGAAAAAGAGTTGCCCAGATCCTTTACCGACCTCCTGGGCCGCTTTGGTAATATCCGACAGGCCGATTATCGATACCAATGCGGTGGCCTTGACCAGAATAAGCCAGTTATTGCTTAACCCGGGCAGGGCAAAACGCATCATCTGGGGAAACATAATCAAACGAAAACTCTGCCAGCCACCCATGCCGAATGCCTTGGCCGCCTCCATTTGGCCGGCAGGCACCGCCATAATGGAACCGCGAAAGGTCTCGGTGAAATAGGCGCCATAGATAAAACCCAGGGTAATCACGCCGGCGCCAAAGGGATTAATATCGATCTGTTGCCAGCCTAAGGCGTCGGTGGCGTTATTAAGCCCCATTTGCAGGCTGTAAAATACCAGCAGCATAATGGCCAAATCAGGGATACTACGAATGACCGTGGTGTAGAGAGTGGCAATACCGCGCAAGACCAGGCTACCGGATAACTTGGCTACCGCGCCCGCCAGTCCGAGCAGCATTGCCACCGCCAGTGAAGCCAGGGATAGACGGACGGTCATGCCGATACCGGCGAGCAACATATCGCTATAGCCCTGTGGGATCATAAATACCTCGTTTCGCCGGTAATGTTATTGGCCGTAAATATCGATGCTGGGCGGAAAGTATTTGCGGGCTATTTTCTGATAGGTGCCGTCGGCATGCAGTTCCTTTAACGCCTGGTTAATATTGTCGGCCAGCTGTTGGTTATTTTTGTCGACGGCGATAGCCGATTCACCGGTGCCCAGCAGCGGATCCTCGATGGCGTTGCCGGCAAAGCGATAGCCTTTTCCCTTATCCGTGGACAAGAAGCCCAGTTCCCCCTGCACTTCACCGGTAAGCACGGCATCCAGCCGGCCGGAACGAAGGTCGCTATAGGCCAGATCCTGATTGCTATAAGAGATCACTTTTACTCCCGCCGGCGCCCACACTTTTTTAGCAAAAGATTCTACGTTGGTGCCCTGCTCGACACCGACGCTTTTACCGGCCAGACTCGCGGTATCCGAACTGAATCCGGCATCGTCCCTGGCAATAAGACGCGAATGCCCGACATGGACTTTATTGGTGAATAAAAGCTGCTTTTTACGCGCTTCGGTAACGCCGATAGAAGCGAGAATTGCGTCAAATTTTCGCGATTTTAAGGCCGGGATCATGGTAGATATTTCCGTTTCCACCCACTGGCACTTTTTTTGCAATTTGGCGCAGATGGCATTGCCCAGCTCTATTTCGAAACCGGTCATCTGACCGTCGCTGCCGCGATACTCAAAGGGCGCGTAGCCTAATGCCGTGCCGAATCTCAGGATATTATTATCTTGCGCCCAGACAGAGGCGCTCAACAGCGAACACATTAATACTAGTAAAGCGCCTGTGTGTTTCTTACCCGAAAAATTCATAATGCCTCAACCTTTATATTTAATGAGTAATAAAAAACAGCATATAATTTAATTTACCATGCGCTTCGAGCACGGTTAAATATTGCAATCACTATGCCAGCTTTTTTATTTTATAAAATTAAACAAAAACGCTTACTTAACCCTATGAATTATCATTGATTTAAATTAATAAATTAAATTTTCCATGCAACCAATGTTACGATGAATAAAATCTTTTTATTACTGATTTCTTTTTACTATAAAAGAATTTTATTATAAAAATCACCTCCACGACCGCCTGCACTTAATATGTGCGCACCTGCACTTAAATAGCGCCGCTTTTGGTTAATTTTATTTTTAACTTTTTCAAATAACACCATTTCCTTAGCGTTGCGGTGGGTAGCTCACCGCTCGCGGCGCGGATACGCGCCTGGACCACAGTATCCTAAGGCAGTCGTGGCCGTCACATCGCGTTACCCTGGGTAAAAAAGCGCCGAAAACGAGATTTTGCTCACTGAAAACGGCTAACTAAACGTTTAGCTTAACAACATAAACGTTTAGGTCGGTGTGAAAACGGCCATTGAGACCAGAAAATGCCCATGCGAAAAGTCACTATGCGGGACATCAGCCAAGCCACGGGTTTATCCATGTTTACGGTATCCAAGGCGCTTAACGGCGGTGAAGGCGTGTCGGAGGAGAGCCGCAACATGATCCTGCGGACGGCGCGGGAACTGGGTTATGTTCCCAATCGGGCGGCGCAGGAATTGCGCCGGTCCAGCCGGGATTCGGTGGCGGTGATCACCGCCCACGCGTCAAACTCTTATTACCTCAACCTGATGTCCGGCATCCAGCAAACGCTGCGGCCCTCGAACTGGACGGTGGTGGTGGGCGATGTCGCGGTGGACGGCGTGTACGATCCCTGCCTTGAAGACCGGATGATCAAGCGGCTTATCGAGTCGCGCATGGCCGGCGTGATTGCCACGCTGACGCTGAGCCCCGACAACATCAGGCTGCTGGAAACATGGGGGATCCCCATCGTTTTTGTTGACTCGGCCCCCCTGGGTGAAAACAGCCATCCCAGCGTCACCACCGATAACTATAACGCCAGCCTGCTGGTGGGAGACCATCTGGCCGGGCACGGCTATCGCGAATGGCTGTTCCTGATCTATCCGGAAAAATGGACCACGCGCTTTGAGCGCGAACGCGGCATACGCGAAGCGGCCCGCCGCCATGACGCCCGGCTGGTGGTGCTGGAAACCGATAACGACACGCACTCGGCATATGCCATGCTCGGACAGTACCTGGAACAAACCGCGCGGCTGCCGGACGTGCTGATTGCCGGCAACAACCCCTTGCTGCTGGGGGCGTTAAAACTCCTGCAGGACCGCCGGATCGCCATTCCCGCCGACATGGCGCTGGTCGGCTATGACGAATTCGACTGGGCGCCGCTGCTTAACCCACCGCTTACCACCCTGAACGAACACAGCGAAGAGATCGGCCGGCGCGCGGCCGAAATGCTGGTGGCGCTGATCGGTGAGCAAACCGGGCCGCAAAACGCGACGCCCTTGCCCGTATTCCGGCGCGAGTATCAACAGCAGGTACCGGCGGAGCTTATCGTCCGCCAGTCCTGCGGCTGCGGTTTTCCCGCCGCGTCCAAAAAGAAAGAAGAGTCGTAACCGGGCAACGCCTTTGCAGGATGTCCCGGCGCGCTGTACCTACACCTGTGCTATCCAACAATACGTGAAGTGAAGGGGAATCGAATGAAAATAATCCATAAAACATGTCTGTCCGTGGCCGTCGCCGCCGTGGTCGCCGCCACGCTCAGCCTGGCGCCCGCGGTCCAGGCGCAGGCCGCGCCGAAAAAGATCGCCCGCATCGGGTTAATGGTCCAGGACATGTCGAATCCATTTTTTTCCGCCATGACCAAAGGCGGCAAAAAAATGGCCGGCGAGATCGGCGCGACGCTGAACGTCCAGGACGCCCAGCTGGATTTGTCCAACCAGAATACCCAGATCGACGCTTTTATTCAGCAGGGGGTGGATCTGATCGTGATTTCCGCTGTGGATGAATCCGGTATCGAGCCGGCTATCGAACGGGCCAAAGCCGCCGGCATCATTGTGATTGCAGTGGATACCCCGGCCAAAGGGGCGGACGCCGCCGTTATGACCAACGCCGTGCAGGCCGGGGAAAAGTCCTGTGACTACTTATTTACCCAAATGGGCGGCAAGGGGGAAGTCCTGCTGGTGGACGGTACGCCTATCCAGACCATTATAGATCGCATTAAGGGCTGTAAAAACGTCGCCCAAAAATACCCCGGCATCAAGATTGTCGGGCAACAGTCTTCCCGCAACGACCGGGCCTCCGGACTGGCGGTGACCACCGATATGCTGACCGCCCACCCCGACGTCACCGGTATTTTCGGCATGAACGACCCCTCAGCCCTGGGCGCCGTGCTGGCGGTGGAACAGGCGGGCAAGGCGGGAGGTATTAAGGTCACAGGCGTCGACGGCAGCCCGGAGGCAGTGGACGAGCTCAAGCGATCAGGCTCGCCCTTTATCGGCACCGCCACGCAGAATCCGGGGGAAATGGTGCACCAGGCCATTAAGATTGCCCAGGATATCGCGGCTGGCAAACCGGTTGCCGCGCGCACCGTTCTTATTCCCAGCGTGCTGGTCACGCGCGACAACGTGGCCGGCTACCCGGGCTGGTAAGCGGCGAAAAATCAACACGGGCGGGATGGGCGACGCGGCCTATTCCGCAGGGTGAGGACGATGGCTGACAGAACGGCACACCCCCTTTTACAGCTTGAGGGGATCTCGAAACGCTATGGCGCCACGCTGGCGCTAAATGATGTCCGCTTCGAATTGCGGGCCGGGGAAGTCCACGCCCTGATGGGCGAGAACGGCGCGGGCAAGTCGACGCTGATGAAGATCCTGGCCGGCAATGTGGCGCGCGATAGCGGTCGCATCCTGATCGACGGTAATGCTATCGCTATCCGATCGCCGCGTGATGCGCGCAGCAACGGCATCGCCATCATCCACCAGGAGCTTAACACGGTGCCGGATATGACGGTGGCCGAAAACCTGGCGCTGGGCCAGGAGCCACTGACCCGCCTGGGGTGGCTGGATCGGGAACGGATGTACCGGGAGGCACGGCAAAAACTGGAGCGCATCCAGGCGGATATTGATCCCCGCCAGCCGCTCGGTGCGCTGAGCATCGGCCGGCAGCAGATGGTGGAGATTGCCCGCGCCGTCAGCGAGGATGCGCGCGTCCTGGTGCTTGACGAGCCGACGGCCGCCCTGTCCCGCACTGAAGCGCAGGCGCTCTACGGTATCATTAACCAAATGAGCCGCGCGGGCGTGGGCATGATTTACATCTCGCATCGTATGGAGGAAGTCTGGCAGTTGGCGCATCGCGTCACGGTGTTTCGCGACGGCGGCTGGGTGGGCACCCGGGACATGCGCGATATCTCTCCCGCCGAGGTGGTGCGCATGATGGTGGGGCGGCAAATCATTGATCTTTATCAACATGACGCCCGCGTGCCCGGGAAAGTCCTGCTGGGTGTGACCGGCCTGGCGGGAGATAAGGTCGGTCCGGTGACTTTTCAGGTACGGGCCGGTGAGGTGGTGTGCATGGCCGGGCTTATCGGCTCGGGGCGGACCGAAATCGGCCGACTGCTGTTCGGCGCCGACCCGCGCACGGCGGGTACGGTGCGTCTGGCGGGACAGGAAAGCGCCCCCGCCGATCCAACCGCCGCGATTGCTGATGGGATCGGCATGGTATCCGAGGATCGCAAGGCGCAGGGGCTGTTTCTGGACCATTCCGTTGAGCGCAATATCGCGCTCAGCTCGCTTGACCGCTACGTCACCGCCGGCGTGATCAGGCAGGGCGCCGTGCGCGCCGCCGTTACCCAACAGATGACCCGGCTGCGGCTGCGGCTCAACGCACTCGACCTGCCGGTAAAGGACTTATCCGGCGGCAACCAGCAAAAGGCGGCGCTGGCGCGCTGGCTGCTGCGCGATTCCCGGCTGCTGATCCTTGACGAGCCCACCCGCGGGGTCGACATCGGGGCCAAGCGGGAAATTTATGAGCTTATCGATCAGCTGGCCCGGGCCGGAAAAGCGGTGCTGGTGATTTCATCCGATTTACCCGAAGCCATCGGTATCAGCGATCGGCTTCTCGTGATGCGTAACGGACGCATCGTCCATGAAATGTCCTCGGCAACGGCGACGGAAGAGATCGTGATGCTTCACGCCACGGGGACGTTTGCCGGTCAGCCGGAAGAAAGTGAAGGTGGGTAATATGAACAAAGAGAATCCTGTTTCCGCAACGCCGGCCGCCCGGGCGCCGTTTGATTTTGCCCGCTGGTGGGATCGGGTGGGAATTCTGATGGTGTTGCTGGCGCTGGTGCTACTGATGTCGCTGTTCGCCCCGAATTTCAATCGGGTGGACAATCTGCTGAATATCGCCCGCTCCATATCCGTGAACGCGATCCTGGCGGCGGGACTGACTTTTGTGATCCTGACCGGCGGGATTGATTTGTCCGTCGGCTCTATTGTCGCCGTCTCAGGCGTAGTGTCCGTGGTGGCGGCCATGGCCGGCTGGCCGGCGCCGGTGGCGATTCTCGCCGGCACCCTCGCCGGAGCCGCCTGCGGGCTTATCAACGGCACGCTGACGGCCTACCTGTCGCTGGCGCCGTTTATTGTTACCCTGGGCACCATGACATTTTTACGCGGACTGGCCTACACCATCACCGAAGGCCAGCCCATTGTGTCAAGCAGCCTGAGCTTTCGCGAACTTGGCAACGGCTACCTGGCCGGCATCCCGATCCCGGTGATCATCATGGCCGTGGTGTATGTGCTGGCGTGGTTTATCCTGGAGCGCACCCGCTACGGGCGCCACCTGTACGCGGTGGGCGGCAATGCCCAGGCGGCCCGCCTGGCCGGGGTGCGAGTCAATCGCATTACCACCTCCGTGTATGTTATTGCCGGCATCTGCTCGGGCCTGGCGGGCATTATCTTTGCGGCGCGGGTTATCTCGGCCCAGCCCACGGCGGGCACCGGTTATGAACTGGACGCCATCGCCGCGGTGGTGCTGGGGGGCACCAGCCTGTCGGGCGGACGCGGACGAATTATCGGCACGCTGATCGGCTCCATTATTCTTGGCGTGCTGAGCACCGGGCTTATCCTCCTCAGCGTCCCCTTCTTCACCCAACTGCTGATCAAAGGAATCGTTATTATCCTGGCGGTGGCCATCGACGGGCTTAAACAGCGCCCGGAGCTGTTCACCTTCTGGCGCCGGCAAAAAACCCCGCCGTCATAACGCCGCCTGGATGTTCCCTTACTCAGTCCGCTGTCGCGGCAGCGGACCCTATGCCTCTTGTTATGGAGACCCTGCATGTCAGATACCATTACCGTCACGGATCCGCTTTCCGGGCAGCGGGTGCATGAACCCGTGATATTCGCCATCGAACGGGATGTTGCCGGCGACCTGTGGCTGGCCGCCACCGACAGTGGCGAGCCGGTGCTCTGCCAGCGGCTCGCCGCCGGTTCAGGCCATGGCCGCACCCGCTTTATCGCTACCGTCAGCTTTACCGGCCGGCTTCGTTTCACCCTCGAGCGGCCCTGTACGGTGGTGGAAGCCGCGCGGTTCGGCGGTATTCAGCCACTGCCCGGCAAAGAAATCGACTGCTTCGCGCGCCTCGATACCGGCGCCTTCGATCTTGAACTGTGCCGCGGCACCGCCCAGGGGGCGGGTTCATCGAAGTGGGGCATCCGCCATTTCCGCGCCGCCGGGGATGGTTTTGAGCTGCTGCCGTCCGGGAATAACGCCATCGGCGGATTCTATGGCCCCTTTTTCACTCCGGAAAACGGGCTGATCAACCCCCCCGAACATACCACGGTGGCCATTGAAACCGTGGAATGCGGACCGGTACTGCATCATTACCGCATGCATGGGGTGATCCCCGACGGTCTGCTGCCGGAATTACGCGGCAAGCGCTTTAGCATCGACTGGCAATTTTTTTATAAAACACCCTTCTTTCAGCGCCGCTACCGGGTCGATAGCTTCCAGACCGAGATCAACGGCCGCTCGGTAACCGATAAAATCACTGTCGGCGATGAGTTTGAAGGCGGCCCGGGACAGCTGGTATTTGATCGCTTCGCCGCCTACGGTGGAACGCGCTATCGCGCCGGCGATCCCTACGCCGGGGAACTGGTGGCGATGGTGGCCGATACGGTGGCCAACTCAGCGAATCACAGCCCGAAATTTGAAGAGTTCCGCGCCCGGCTGGCGGATATGGCGTCGGCCCACTGGGATCTCTACTGGCGCCTGTTCTGCGCCTGGGAAAACGTGCTCGACGAAGACGAACTGCGGGACAGGCTGGCCCGGGTAAGAGCCCGCGCGCACGTCAGCGCCGATCTGAATGACCGCCCCTGGGTCTTGACGGACCAGGCGGTGGATGTCTCCGCCATGGCGCATGAAACGATTTTCCCGGGACCGGCCAGCAAAACGGTGGAATACCACCAGGACGCGGGCCGCGCCATGGTCTGGTGGACTTCACGCCCCTCCGGCGCCTTTCAAATTGTGCAGCGCCGCCAGTCCGGCTGGGTGAACTGGGGCAGCAACGGCGAGAATGAATGCCCGGAACTGCCGACCGGGGTGGCGATCAAAACCGCTTACGGTCATTTCGCCGCATGCTGGATGCAAGTTGCCGACCAGCTTGAAACACCGCCGGTGGTCACGGTGGGTGAAGGAGAACGCTGATGATTTTATGTTGCGGCGAAGCGCTGATAGATATGTTGCCCCGCGTTACCGCGGGCGGGGAAGCCGCCTTTCTTCCCTGCCCCGGCGGCGCGGCGTTCAATACCGCGATAGCCCTTGGGCGGCTCGGGGTGCCGACGGGGTTGTTCTCCGGTCTGTCATCCGATTTTATGGGCGGGATACTGCGCGACGCCCTGTCGCGCGCCAATGTCGATGGCACGCATGCGGCCTGCTCCGCGCTCCCGACCACGCTGGCGTTTGCGCAATTGGTTGAGGGCCAGGCGCGCTATACCTTCTATGACGAGAATACCGCGGGCCGCATGCTGACGGAAAGCGATCTGCCGGCCACGCAAGAGGCGACCGCCCTGCTGTTCGGTGGCATTAGCCTGATCGCCGAGCCTTGCGGCAGCGTCTATGAAGCCCTGATGGCGCGTGACGCGCCGCAACGGGTGATGTTCCTCGACCCGAATATCCGCGCCAACTTCATCGCCGACCGGGAGACCTATCTTGCCCGCCTGCAACGCATGATGGCCCTGGCGGATATCGTCAAACTCTCCGACGAGGATTTAGCCTGGTTCGGGGAAAGCGGCAGCGACGAGGAGATTGCCGGCCGCTGGCTGGCGCGCGGTCCAAGCCTGATGGTCATCACCCGCGGCGCTGCCGGCGCCGACGCCTATTCGGCCGCCGCCAGGGTGCATATTCCGGGGGTCAAGGTGCCCGTGGTGGATACGGTGGGAGCCGGAGATACGGTAAATGCCGGGATACTGGCCAGCCTGCACGCCCAGGGGTTGCTGACCAAGGCGGCCATTGCCGGACTGAACGAGGAGCAGATGCGCGCCGCGCTGGCGCTCGGGGTTGGCGCGGCCGCGATTACCGTGTCGCGCGCGGGGGCGAATCCGCCTTGGGCTGATGAAGTTGTCGCGTGGTGAGACGGCGCCACGGGGAATGGCCCAGCGTGCGGGACGCATCGTGGCGCTGGCAGGAAAATGCCTCATCTTCGTTTAACCGACTTAGCATGCTGGCATGGCACGAAAAAATCATGCCCGGCCCCCTGATATGCCTGCTCCGCAAACGCTGATACCGCAATCCCTGTCATTGTGCTCCCGGATTTGGACTTCCGGGAGCATTAGCCTGGCGATTTACTCCTTCGCTATCGGCACTGCGTTTTCATCGATTTTGGTCTCGCCCTGAATAGCCGCAATCTTCTTCTCAACTTCTGCGACCTGCTCTTTGCCGTGCAGTAATGTATAGGTCAGATCAAACTGGGTGCTGGCTCCCGGCTGCAGTTGCTTAACGCGTTTTTGCTCACGCTCGATGGTGACCGGGTAAGCATAGCTGGTGCCTGGTTCGATACCCGTTACATACCCCTGTTTTACCGTATCGGTATTCTTCCATAACGTCAGCACGGGTAACTGACGGGTATCGAACTGGATGGATGCGCCCTGATCTCCCTCTTTGTTCACGACTGCCGCCAGTGATTGGTGGTTCTGGTCGGATAGCGGCCTGATGTTAAAGACCATTTCATCAAACCCTTTGGTCGGACCGGCAAAGGTTTGCCATGTCTTCAGTCCGTCTTTGGCATAATCGTTAAACGGACTGATACTGGCCATCGGCGCCAGGAAGCGCGCGCCGTTTTCCAGAATCGGCGCGCCGAAATTGCTGTGATAGATAATCTGGTAATCGTGGGGATAATCCGCATGGTTGGTTAAGACGTCATGCAGGCTGAAACTGTTGCTACCAGGCACATAGCGCAGTTCGGTCATGGTCTGCAAATCGGCTTTCTTGAAGGTGCTTTCTTTGATCAGGCCACGAATGTGAATTTCATAGGGCGCCGTATCCGCCACCTCCACTTCCACCTGTGAGGCCGGGGTGTTGCCCGCTTTACCATGCAGCGTGTAGATTTGACCGTCTGCGGTAACCGGATGACCGGTCCATTCATAGCCACAGCGGACTATCATTTCATTAAAACCTTCCAGCCAGCCCACCCCATTGCGGCTTTCCAGATTGATAAACGCCGGGTTGACCACCTCTTTGACGGGGGAATCCCAGCCCATTTTCGAACCGAAGCCTTCAACCCGCAGCAGGTTCATCCCGCGGGTTGGACTCAGGGTAATGGTGAGGCCATCTTTGCTGCTGATGACAATCACTTTGCTGCCTTCTTGTTTACCGCCGTGCAGCACTTTCTGTTCAATGCTGAACGTCTTATCCTTTACCTTCAGCTCTGTGCTTGAAATCTTCCAGTTTCCCTTTTCAGCGCCCACTTCAGCACTTGTCAGCACCCAGGTTTTAGCCGCGGCATGACCCGAAATCATGACTGCAAGTACCGTTAAAGCCAGTTTAGTTTTCATTTCTCTTCCCTTTTGCTGAATCGATTATTGTTTTGCCTAAGAAAATCTACTGGCAAGCAGGTTAAAGAAATGTGATGAGCTTCACCTGATAGAAAAGTGAACTAAAAATGCGATAAAAATGGGGTTCATATCGCAATAATAATGAAATAACATCGATGCATTACTTTATATTTGCGTTATACAACAACATTTGCTTTATCGTTTCAGCTAAATTATTACTGATGTGGCCCGGACGTGTGCGCCGGGTAGAAATGACGAGGCGTTAACCAAAAGCGGGTCAGGGATGGTTTAGGCTGAAACTGACGCACAGGTGTTTCTCCTCCCGGGAAAACTAACGGGCGCAAAGACTGGGAAGCCCGGCGCCGTTTTCCCCTGTCAGGCGCCCTTTTGTGCCGGCTGACGAATCGGGCTTTGATTCGCCAGCCGTAAGCCTTGTAGGCACAGGAACTTCTGTGAGGTTTATCGGCAATGCGGAAAAACAAGGTGCCATTTCTGGTCAGCCGATAAACGCAGCGCCAGGCCGCAGGTCTTGTCAGCCAGCATAAGCCGGTTATTCTTCAGGCGCATGATAGGCACTCACCCGTCTTCCGGCCCGCTTACGGGCACAGGCTCTTTTCGCATCACCAGACATAGAAAAGCCCGCGTCAGTTCCCTGAAACGGGCTTTTTACCAGGCGATCTCTATCGTTGCTGCCGGTCAACAATTTTTATAAGTCGAATCGATCCAGATTCATCACCTTCGTCCAGGCCGCGACAAAGTCTTTAACAAACTTTTCTTTGGCATCACTGCTGGCGTAAACCTCTGCTGATGCACGTAATACGGCATTAGAGCCAAATACCAGGTCGGCGCGCGTTGCACTGTATTTGACCTCGCCACTGGCGCGATAGCGCCCCTCGAATCGTTCACCTGAGGAGTCGATGGCTCTCCATTCAATGGCCATATCCAGTAGATTTACAAAGAAGTCAGTATTAAGTTCACCCAGGTTATTTGTAAACACGCCAAGCTGGCTGCCATCGTAGTTTGTTCCAAGCGCCCGTAAACCCCCGATGAGCACCGTTAATTCCGGCACGGTGAGGGTAAGCTGCTGTGCCTTGTCGATCAGGAGATCCTCAGTCGATGTACTGTCGAAAACACCGCGATAGTTACGGAAACCATCCGCTTTTGGTTTAAGCAATTCGAACATGGCGATATCAGTCTGATCCTGGCGGGCATCCACACGACCTGGCGTGAAAGGCACATCAATCTCAACGCCGGCCGCTTTCGCCGCCCGTTCTACACCGACCACGCCGGCCAGCACGATCACATCCGCCAGGGAAGCTTTCTGCAATGACTGCTGAATGGCTTCCAGCGTGGGCAGGACGCGGGCGGCAATGACGTTCACGTCCCATTCTCTTTGCGGCAGCAGCGCCAGCCGCGCCCCGTTTGCGCCGCCCCGTTTGTCGCCGCCGCGGAAGGTTGATGCCGAAGCCCATGCCACCGAGGCCAGTTCACCGGCGCTCAGGCCGGATGCGGCAATTTTTTCTTTCAGCAGTGCGATATCGGCGCTAGTCGGGTGATATACCGGCAGCGGCAGCGGATCCTGCCAGATTAAGTCTTCTTTTGGCACCTCGGGCCCGATATAACGCGCCTTGGGTCCCATATCCCTGTGAGTCAGCTTGTACCACGCCCGGGCAAAGGCTTCGTTGAAAGCCTGGGGATCGTCATGGAAACGACGCGCTATCTTTTCAAACTCCGGATCGAAACGAAGCGTCAGATCGGTGACCAGCATGGTGGGTTTGCGTTTTTTTTCGGCATCAAAGGCATCAGGAATACTCTGCGGCGCATTGACCGCTTCAAACTGGATAGCGCCCGCCGGACTGCGCGTCTGTACCCACTCATATTTAAACAGATTTTCGAAGAAGTTATGGCTCCACTGCGTTGGCGTCTGCGACCAGATCACTTCCAGACCGGAGGTGATGGCATCAGCCCCGGCACCCGAGCCAAAACTGCTCGCCCAGCCCAGGCCTTGCGCTTCAATAGCCGCGGTTTCAGGGTCAACGCCGACATGGCTGGCGGGACCTGCGCCATGCGTTTTGCCCAGCGTATGGCCGCCGGCGATTAACGCAACGGTCTCTTCATCGTTCATCCCCATATTGCCGAAGGTGGCGCGGATAGCCGGGGCGGCCGAGGCGGGATCACCACTGTGGTTGGGGCCTTCGGGATTGACGTAAATCAGCCCCATTTCCGTTGCGCCCAGCGGCGATTGCGCCAGCGATTCAGGATGGCGGTGTTCAAGCCAGGTTGTCTCGCCGCCCCAGTTCACGTCCAGATCGGGTTCCCATACGTCTTCGCGCCCGGCACCAAAGCCAAAGGTACGGAAACCGGAGTTTTCCAGAGCGACGTTGCCCGCAAGGATATAGAGGTCGGCCCAGGAAATTTTTTGCCCGTATTTTTGCTTCACCGGCCACAGCAAACGGCGCGCCTTGTCGAGGCTGACATTATCTGGCCAGGAGTTCAACGGTGCGAAGCGCTGCTGGCCGCGTCCCGAGCCGCCGCGCCCGTCGACGGCGCGATAAGTCCCGGCGCTGTGCCACGCCAAGCGGATGAAAAGACCGATATAACTGCCCCAGTCGGCGGGCCACCAGGGTTGCGACTCAGTGAGCAGCGCTTTCAGGTCGGCTTTGAGCGCGGAGTAATCTAATTTGGCGAATTCCTGGCGGTAATCAAAGGATTCGTCCAACGGGTTAGAGCGGGTTGAGTGCTGATTCAGGAGGTCGACTCTGAGCTGGTTAGGCCACCAGTCCCGATTATGTGTCCCTCCGCCGGATGCCTTATTGGAATTTCCTTCATGAAAAGGGCATTTACTCTCTGATGCTTCTCTTTCTGCTTCAACAATCGGCTTTGCGTCTTTTGCTTCTTCATCAATCGAATTGCTCATGACCATACTCCTTTTATGTATTCTCATTGCTACTCTATACGCGGACTTAACCCAGTCACACCTGTATTACCCTATGTATTTGATAGACCTCTCCATAGGATTACAGCGTTCATTCTGTGGTGTTAATCATGCAAGCGTTCTTTCCCTGCGCCTATATTGCCAGTTAATGGCAAAGGGATTCCCTGCCAGAGACGCAAAATAAGAAAAGCCCAGGCGGATTGATAAATATTGATCAGGGCGGCTTGTTGCCAATATGTTAAATTGCCAGTAAGTAGTATAAGTGTTAGGATATTATATATTTTGTATAATCCGTAGAGGCCCTATGCTGCAGCACGAGAGCATCAGCCATAAAGTTTATGAGCTGCTAAAGCAGGAGATCATTTCCAATCAGCTTAAATCCGGTGAGCGGCTTATCGTTAAAAATCTGAGCGTACGGTTTGGCGTCAGCGGCATACCCGTGAGGGAAGCGCTGTTTCGTCTCGCCGCAGAAAAACTCATTTTACTGGAGCATAACAAAGGATTCCGGGTGGCGGATAAACCCGACGCCCGGGATATTGCCCAGTGGCAGCAGGCGCGCCTGCTGATTGAGCCTGCCATAGCCGACATGGTCCTTACGAATATTACGCCGGATGAAATCGCTTATCTTCGCCAGCTCAATGATTCCATGCGTACCCACCATTATGGCCCCCGGTATGAACAGTACAGTTATTTCATTAATCTTAATGCCGAATTTCATAAGCACATTGTCATTGCGTCACGTAATGATTTAATTATCGAGATGTACGCCACCCTGAACTATGGACCGCAGGTGGGCCGCTTTCACGAGGAGCGCGGCGTGCCTGACCTGCAACTGTTGTGCGATGAGCATGATGAGATTATCGATGCCATAGAGCGGCGGGACGCGGAAATGTATCGCAGTAAATCAGCGGACCACATCATCCTGGGCTTTGACCGCCAAATCTCATACAGCACAGCCCGATAAAACGCGCCCTTTAGTTTCCCTAACGCCGCCGGGCGGGCGTAGGGATAAATCCGCATATTCCTCAGGGCAGGTAGCGCCCGTGGTTTTCCCGGATGGCGTCGAAGATATCCCCGGCCTGTTTTCCGCTAACCAGGCCATCGCGGACGATGGCGGATGAACTGTCTTGGAACGGGATGTAGCCGTGATACTTTGGCCGGACATAGGCATTGGCAACGGTTGAAAACGTGTTGCGGAAAAAGTTGCCCGTCAGTTCGTTGGCATGGTGATCATGCCATGCCCGGACATTGGCGGGCTGTCCGCCGTTTTCAACCACCAGCGTGGACTGTACGCGTTCTGACACATACCGCATGATGTGGTCGATAAGACCAGGCGTTAGCCCGCAATGCACGGAAATCGCCAGCCCGGTCCCGCCCAAAATGGATCCACGCATAGCCGGTTCGCCGCAGTGGGGAATGTCAACGAAGCTGACGGGCCTGCCGTCGTCAGGCGTGGCGTAAGTGACATAACCGAAAATGGCGGGACACAGGTCAACACGTCCCTGAGCCATTTCATCCAGCAACCCGATGGGGTTAAGATCAACCAGCCCGGGCTGCTGAGAGGAATAAATCTCCCTCATAAATGTCAGCGCCTGGGCCGCCACCGCCTTATCCAGGACAAAATCATTGCCCAAAAAAAGCGTGCCCCCCAGCGACAGGCTAATGGCATAAAATGTCAAAAGCGCATGAGGTCCGCCCAACGACAGCGCCACCCGTCCCGGGTTTAACCGGCTCAAACGCAGGACTTCCTGCCAGGTGTCCGGCTGGGCCGAGGCGGCCTGCCCGGCCAGCGCGCAAACCTGGGCGGCGGCATCAATGGGAATGGCCCAGTGCCGGCCGTAATACTGGTAACTGTCAAAGGAGGGACCTACGCTGCTGTTACGCAGGAAGGATAACTGCGCCTCGCTTAGAAACGCCTCCAGGGGACGTAAACAGCCTTTCTCCGCCGCTTCACCGATGCCGGGATTATCGACAATCAGGAAATCATATCTCTCGGCGAGCTCATCAATGGGATGGGACTCAAAACCTTCCAGTTTCTGGACAGCCCAGTCCACCTTTACCGCACCGTCTTCTCGCGCCCACGCCTGAAGAGGCCGGTGGCCGCGCGGATGATCCCAGGTTAACCCTTTGAATGTTTTCATTATAATTCCTTTATTAATTAATAAGATACCAAACACTGACCCTGATTCTATCGGTTAGCACGCATAGAAATTTCGATCATCATCACACTTTTTTAAATATTATATATAATATCTAATAAATTTCGCCTAAATTATTTCCATCAATCATCCCCGCCCCGGATGGCGGCGTTTCTGAGAGCAAGAGGTCGTTTTATGTCAATTCTTAAAGGGTATCGGGTACTTGACTGTTCAATTGCGATGGCCGGGCCGTTTGCGGCGCTGCGCATGGGGGATATGGGCGCCGATGTGATTAAAGTCGAGCCGACCTCCGGCGAATGGCAACGCCACACGTCGGCCGGCGCCGCATTTGGAAACGTCATCAACACGTCGTTTCTGTCCCTGAACCGTAACAAGCGCAGCCTGGCCGTGAACCTGAAAGATGAAGAGGGCAAGGCGCTGTTGTATAAGCTGGTTAAAACAGCGGATGTCTTTATTCAAAACTATCGCCCGGGTGTCGCTGCGCGTCTGGGCGTGGACTATGAAACCCTGAAAAAAATAAAACCGGATTTAGTGTATGTTTCAATGTCCGGCTACGGGGAAACCGGTCCCTATTCAAAACGCCCGGGCCAGGATTTACTGTTGCAGTCGCTCAGCGGCGCCATGCTCAGTACCGGTGCGGCCGGTACCCCGCCCCAACCTTCCGGCCAGTACGTGGTCGACGCCATTACCGCGTATACCGCATTTGAAGGGGCGCTGGCGGCGCTCCTTCACCGTGAACGTACCGGCGAAGGCCAGTTGGTCCAGGTCAACATGCTGGATGCGATCATCGCCAACCAGATGCAGGAAATGACCGTATTCACGCAGGGCCGCAAACCGCAGCGCCGCAGCGAAGAACCGCACGGGCACTGTTATATCCGCGCGCCGTATGGTGTGTTTAAAACGGCCGACAGCTATATCACCCTGGTGACGCCGCACCTGCCCACGCTCGGCAAAATCCTCGACGTGCCTGAATTCGACACCATGGAAGATGAAGTCGACGGGCATACATTGCCTCAGCGCGATTTCATTTTCCGGGTGACCCGCGAAAAACTGCGGGAGCGCACCACCAAAGAATGGCGGGCCGCTTTTGATGCGGAAGGACTGTGGAGCAGTGAGGTCTACGGTTATGAAGACGTGGTGCAAGATCCGCAGGTCATTCACAACGAAACCTTCGTCGAATACGACCATCCGAGCGAAGGGAAAGTGAAGACGCCGGGCTTCGCCATCAAATTCAGCAAAACCCCCTCTTCCATCTATCGCCCGACGCCGTTTGTCGGCCAGCATACGGATGAAATCCTGGCCGAACTGGGCTTCACTGAGCAGCAAATCGCCGCCCTGAAGGAAACCGGCACGGTCATCCGCACCAATGGAGAGAAAATCGATGGCTGAGTTCGACTTTGAAATTGATCCCAACGTGCAGTTTACGTTGGCGGACAGCGTCGCCATTATCGCGCTGAATCGCCCGGAAAAACTGAACGCCGTCACCCCCGCCATGTCGGTCGCCATCACGAAACTTGCTTCATGGTGTAACGAAGCGCCTGACGTCCGCGTGGTGGTACTGACGGCAAACGGCCCTAAAGCCTTCTGCTGCGGCAGCGATATCAAAGAGCTGGATTCTTACCCGTCTCCGTGGATCCACCGTATGAAACACGATCACTGCGACGCGATGGCGGAAATCACCAAACCCACGATCTGCGCGATTAACGGTTACGCCCTCGGGGGCGGCCTGGAGCTGGCTTTGTGCTGTGATATCCGCGTCAGCACCCGTAATGCCCTTTTTGGCGCGCCGGAAATCAAGTTGGGCTGGGTCGGCGGCGGCGGTATGGCGGTGTACCTGAATAAAACCATCGGCGCGTCCCGCGCGTCGCGCATGCTTTACACCGGCGATCCGGTTGACGCCGCCACCGGGCTGGCATGGGGCATCGTTGATGAATTGTTTGAATCGGCCGAAGCGATGATGGCGTCGGTGAAAGCGCTGGCCTCCACTATTGCGTCACGCCCGCCGATTGCGGCCCAGACGGCGAAGCTGAACATGCGCGCCGCGGTCAATATGCCGCTCGACCAGGCTGTTCGCTACGAGCGCGACCTGCGTACCCTATGCTTTTACACCGACGATGCACGGGAAGGTAAAGCCGCGTTTAAAGAAAAACGCACGCCGCATTTCAAAGGGGAATAACGCCTCACTATCCGGTGTCCGTGTTTAGCGGACCCCTTTTACAGCTGAACATCTTATTATCAAACACCCTAATCATCTTTGGTGATGAGGAATAACTATAGCCACAGAACAGGGGAAAACCCTATGAGTCACGCAAAACATCCATCTATGAAAGGGGTAGCAGCCGCCTCCCTGGTCGGCTCTGCGCTGGAATGGTTTGATTATTTCCTTTACGGCACGGCGGCAGCGCTGGTTTTTAATGAAATCATGTTCCCCAAGGGGCATGCAGTTGTGTCTACGTTATTGGCCTTCTCCACACTTGCCCTCGGATTTTTCGTCCGCCCCTTTGGCGCCGTCTATTTTGGCCAATTGGGGGATAAAATCGGCCGGAAAAAAGTGCTGGTGATTACATTATTAATAATGGGGATTGCGACCACGCTGATTGGTTTTGTGCCGACCTATGATTCCGTGGGCCTTTGGGCTCCGGCGATGCTCGTGACCTTGCGGCTGATTCAGGGTTTTGGCGCGGGAGCGGAGTTTGGCGGCGCGGCTATCCTCAGCGCGGAAAGCGCACCACCGCATCGCCGGGGATTTTATTCGTCTTTCCCGGGAGTGGGCGTATATATCGGTCTGTTGCTATCGGCAGGTACGTTTGCTGTACTCACCCAACTGCCAAAAGAGATATTTTTAGCCTGGGCATGGCGGGTGCCGTTTTTGTTCAGCTCTGTGCTGGTGGTCATTGCACTGTTAATTCGTATGAAGGTTTCCGAAACATCAGCGTTTGAGAAACTGTCGACAACCGAGGCCGTCAGCAAGAGCCCGCTGCGTGATCTTGTCCGCACTGAGCGCAGGAGCCTGCTTGTGGTCGCCGGCTCCCAGGTGGCGCAGAGCGGCGTAAGTTATGTTTATCAGACTTTTGTCATTACCTATATCGTCGGCACCCTGCATATGGCATCGTCCGTGGGGCCGATAGCGGTTGCCATCGCGGCAGGCGTAGCCATGTGCACCACGCCGATGTTCGGCGCGATGTCTGACCGGTTTGGGCGCCGCGCCATCTACATGTTCGGCGCCGTTTTTTCAGCTGTCTTCGCCTTCCCCTTTTTCTGGCTGGTGAATACCGGGACCACCTGGGGAGTCATCATCGCCATGACGCTCGGTGTCGGTGTCGGCGTTGCCGCCATGCTCGGCACCCAGGGATCGTTTTTCTCGGAAGTTTTCCCATCGAAAGTGCGCTTTAGCGGATTGTCCCTTGGTCGCGAAATCAGCGCATCCTTGTCAGGCGGCATTGCGCCCTTAGCCGCCGTCGTCCTGTCCAGCATGGCGGGTGGCGCGTCCTGGCCTGTCGCCTGCCTGGCCGTTGCCATGAGTTTGGTTACCGTTGTCGCCGTGGCCTGTGCGCCTGAAACGCATAAATTGGATCTCACTGAATTTACCGATAGTGGAAGCCATGCGCCAGATAATGAAGTCCACGCCGTGGACGCGCGCTATGAGCAGGCCCGGCATTGAAAAAAAATTCACATCCGGGTCTCTTCATTACGGCGCCTCACGGCGCCGTATTCATACTTATTAGCCAGCGGCATAGTGCCGGGCATAGTGCCGGCATAGTGCCGCCATTGAACTCCCTGGGCGCCGCTGGAATCCATCGGCCACTGACCGATCACCCCAGCCGTTGAAGCGCGAGTTCCACAAACCGGCGCAGCTTGGCCGTCATGCGCCGGTCGGCCAGATGAACGAGAGCCAGCGGCCATGCCGGCGTGGCGGTATCGCGCAGCAGCCTGACCAGACGCCCCGCGGCCAGGTCAGCGGCTATTTCGAAATCCGCCAGCAGCGCCACGCCTAAACCCTCCCGCGCCGCCGACAACAATGCGGCGCCGTTATCGGCGACCAAGCGGCCCGATACCTGGACTGGCGGCATGCCGGCGAATTGCCAGCGGTTGCGCGACGCGCCCTCCCGGAACAGCAGACACGCATGTTGTGCCAGGTCAGCGGGGGTTAGCGGTACGCCATGCTTCGCCAGATAATCGGGCGCGGCACAAACCTGCCTGAAGCAAGGGCGCAGTGACCGCGCAATCAACCCGCTATCCGGCAGGTCGCCGAATCGGAATGCGGCCTCTATGCCCTCCTCGGTCAGGTCAACGATCCGGTCGGTTAGCCGCAGGTCGACCTCCACGTCCGGGTAGAGCCTGAGGTAATCGTGAATGAGCGGCGTGACGACATGGGTGCCGAACGACACAGTGGCGCTAACCCGCAAGCGCCCGGTGGGGCTGCCATGGCGTTCCCGCGCCGCATCTTCCGCCGTCTCGACGCGGGCGAGCACGTCTAAACAGTCGGCGAGGAAGGCCTGTCCCACCTCCGTCAGGTTTTGCCGGCGGGTGGTGCGCTGGATAAGCCTGGTTCCGAGCCGGCGTTCCAAATCCTGAATATGATTCGCCACCATGGTGGGGGACAACCCGCAGACCTTGGCTGCCGCGCTAAAGCTGCCCTTTTGCGCCACGCGGACAAACACGGCCATGCTCTCAAGTCGGTCCATTTCACACTCCTGGTTGGGTCTGTTCGCAGAATTAAGCGGATTATCCAAATGAAAGTGCTCAATTATAGTTCTTGTCTGGGGATTCCGGCGCGGTTGCGCCGATAAATCGTATGAGTAAGACAGCGCAAGGAGAAATGACATGGGCAGGCTTGAGCATAAGGTGGCGTTGATCACGGGCGGCGCGCGCGGACAAGGCGAGGCGGAAGCGCGTTTATTTGTTCAGGAGGGCGCGCGCGTATTCCTTTGCGACGTGCTGGAGGAGGAAGGCCAGGCGCGCGCCGCAGAGATGGGGGCGGGTGCCAGCTTTGCGCGCCTTGACGTGACTGATGCCGGCGCCTGGCAGCGGGTGGTGGCCGAGATCGAGGCACGGACAGGCCGGCTCGACATTCTTATTAACAACGCCGGCGCCAATGTTCGCCATGCCCTCACCCATACGACGCGGGAGGAATGGGAGCGCATGTTGAACGTCAACCTTACCGGGCAGTTTCTCGGCATACAGGCGTGCGCACCCCTGATGAAGCACGGCGGCGGCGGCAGTATTGTCAACCTGGGATCCACCGCCGGCATTATGGGCCATCCGGTCGCTGGCTATTCCACGTCAAAGTGGGGCGTGCGCGGCCTGACCAAATCGGCGGCGATCGAGCTCGCCCCCGCCAACATCCGTGTTAACGCGCTCCATCCCGGCGTCATAGCCACGCCGATGATGGACCCGGCCGGTCCGCTATTTCGCGCGCTGGTCGAGCTGACACCGCTGGGCCGCGCGGGCCGTCCCGAGGAGATGGCAGAAGTGGTTCTGTTTCTCGCCAGCGATGCCGCCAGCTTTATCACCGGCATCGATCTCGCCGCCGATGGCGGCTTCAGCGAACTGGGCACTTACGGCGCGGTGTGGAAGCACCTCCACGCCGCAACCTGACGGACTTTATGGCGCGTTCCATATCAAGCACCGCCGGCATATAGAGGAACGTCCAATGGCGATTGACCACCTACGCCGTTATTTGCTGGCGTGCGCAGACGCCGACCCGGGCCGCGCATCCGCCGCCATTAAGGACAAGTTATTTCCCTTAGCCGATATCGGTTGACTGCGACAGCGCCTGCCATTCGTGCGCTGCGGCGAAGCTCGTCTGCGCGCGCCATCAGCGTCTCGAAGGCGTTCGTCCCCGCAGCCCATCGCACCGGCGGCGTTTTATCTTCGGCAAGCCTGACCACGGCCTGGCCAAATTTAACCGGATCTCCGTCCTGGTTATGGTTCGTATTGGCGAGGGCCCCGCGCTTGGCTTGACTCGACTGTTGATAATCATCAACCACGCGATCGCCGAACCTGACCGAGGTTGACTCGAGAAAATCAGTGCGAAAAGGACCCGGATGGATGCAGGTTGCCCTGATCCCGAAAGGTTCAAGTTCGATGCTCAGGGATTCGGACCAGCCCGCGACGGCAAACTTCGTCGCGCAGTAAATAGATGCGCCGTCGAATCCGGTGATGCCGCAGGTCGAAGAGACGGTAATAACATGGCCGGAACGTTGTGCCCGCATTAAGGGCAGCACTGCCCGCGTGACATTGAACACACCGAACCAGCGAGGCGCGGAGGTGGCAAAGCTTGCGCATTTGCGGCAGCGGCCCTTGCCGTCCGCCATCACGCTGGGGGATGGCGGGGCCAAACCCGGCCGAGTCTACAGCCGGCGTTTAATTTTAACCAGCGCGTCAACCAGGCGGTGCCTATCCGCGTCGCTAAGATGGGGCGCATGCAGCAAATTATACATTTCCGCCTTATCCGCTTCACTGAAACCACCGGCGAGCAACCGCTGGCCGATCGAATTGAGTATCACCTTGTCCTGGTCGGCGATCGCCCCTCTGACCTCATCAAGGCTTCTCGGTTGCCATGACGGTTCAGGGCTGGATAACCAGTCAGCCAGATAACGGTATTGAATAGCCTTGGCCACATCCATCTGAGCCTGGATAAAGGGCAGCACAGACTGCGGATCCAGGCCCTGGGCCAGGGCATCTTCCTGAGCCGAAGCCACCACCTTCCGTTCCCGCGCCAGGTCTTCTACGGGCAAGTGATGCTCCGCCTTGTAACCGGCGACATCTTTCATCACCAACAGGCGCTGGTTTATGGCGGACGACAGATGAGGAACCGTCACAGTCGACACCGAGCTGGCGAATACCGCCCCGGCCATGAAAAATGATGATAAAAGCAAAACGATATGGTGCATTTCCTTCCTCCCCTGCGACACTTAAGCAAAACAAAAGCATACAACAGAAACAATACCGTACAGTGACAATAGGGGATAATACCTTGACCTTATTGTCGTCTGGTTGCGCTTTGCCGCCAGGACCGCACCCGGACGGCGATCGCACGGCCCGTCGCGCCCCAAGATCAGCCCGTCCGCAGGCATTGCCCAAACAGCGTCAATGCGTCTACCTACTAGGGATTATGGCAACACGCTAAAAGATGCATGTATAATGAATCATAAATTTTCCCTCTCTCTAAGGTGTTACCATGCAGTATCGCGATCAGGCCCTTGGCTCTCTTGCTATAACCATTCCGCGCGCCACCCGGCTATTCCGTGAGTACGGTTTGGATTTTTGCTGTGGGGGCAAACAGACCCTGTTGCGGGCCGCCGAAAAACAACTCCTGGACATTGAACTGATTGAAACGCAACTGGCGGCGTTGATGGAGCAGCCCGGTGAAACCCGACCCTGGCAGGACAGCGCCTTGACTGAACTGATTGATCATATCCTGGCGCGCTATCATCAGCGCCACCGGGAACAATTGCCGGAACTGATTTTGATGGCGGAAAAAGTAGAACGGGTACATCGGGATAAACCGGCATGCCCGCGTGGGCTGGCCCGGCAATTGACCCTACTCTGCCGGGATTTGGGGGATCATATGATGAAAGAGGAGCAGGTGCTGTTCCCGATGATTAAGCAGGGAATGGGCGTCCATGCGGCCGGGCCGATTTCCGTCATGGAGCTTGAGCATGACGATGCCGGGCGGCAGCTTGAAATCATCAGTGAATTGACCCATAACGGGACGGCGCCGGCCATGGCTTGTACGACCTGGCGCGCGCTTTATGCAGGCATTAATGAATTTACCGATGATTTAATGGAACATGTTAACCTGGAAAATAATCTGCTGTTTCCCCGGGCGCTGCGCGGAGAATAACACCCTAATCCCGCTGAAGACGGCCACTAGCGGATCGGTAATTCCGGCGGGATAGCGGCTTTATCCGTCTTCACCCGGTTCGATAGCATGACGCCGGAAATGATCACCACAGCGCCGACCCACTGCGCCAGGCCGGCCGGTTCCTTCAGCACAAATACCGACAGGAATACTGTAATAAAGGGGACTAAATTGATAAAAGAGGCCGCTTTGGTCGCCCCGATTTCGTCGATGCCTTGATTAAAGAATAAATAAGCCAGCACCGAGCCGCCGATCGACATAAAAATTATCGAGGCAATACTGATAAGGGTGATCCCCCGCCCGGGATAACAAAATGCCACCTGATGATACGCATCAATGAATACCCAAGGTAAAAAAGCCAGGCTGCCGTAGAAGAACAGGAAAAACATCCGCACCATGCCCGGGATGGGAATGTGCCATTTTTTGATTAACACATTATAAACGCCAAAACATAAGGTACTGATTAACAGCATAATATCGCCATAATTGTAGGATGAATCCTGCACACTATGCCAATTGCCGCCGCTGATGGTAATCGCCACCCCCAGGTAGGCAACAATCAATCCCAGCAGTTGCCAGGGTTTAACGCGCTCCATGCCGGATAAAGACGCCATCAGCAGCGTAATCAGCGGGATGGTCGCCTCGATAATGCCGGCATTGAATGCGCTGCTGATATTCAGGCCGTTAAAGTAAAAGTAATAACATAAGGTCACGCCAAAAACAGCCGTGACCAGCATGCGCATATGGGTCACCCAGTTGATATGCAGCAGCTGTTTTTTATTATCAATTAAAATAAAGATGATCGCCGCGGCCAGGAAAAAACGGACAAAGGTGACGAACGAAGGAATAAATACCGCCAGGGCATATTTACCCGCTATTGCCGAACCACCCCAAAAAAAGGCGGAAAGGGATAATGTAATATAGACTTTCATGCGCATGTTATTTGGTCCCATAAAACATGAACAGCTTCTTCATGTTCTCTTCCAGACGTGCAATATAGTTATATTCAGCCCGCAGCAAACGATCGGAGAGGGTGTCCTGGCAGGATAATTCGCTAATCAGGCCCATGACAAACTCCACCGTATCGCCCTGAATCGTGCTGACGTGCTGATCGAAGGCCTTCTCCAGATGGGAGTAACCGGTGATGCCGCAGTAAAATTGCGTCACTTTTATTGCATCGCGAATCTCGCGCAGCATACGGTCTTCCAGGCGAATAATCTCATAGCGGTCGATTATCCGGCGGATGAAAGCGTAGAGCGTGGCCACTTTGTCATCCTTGAAATGATAATTCTCCACATCCCAGGGCACGTGCCGTTCGTGTACCCGCGTCTGGTGATTTAGACGAATACCGGGCAGCGTTTCGGCGCGCGAGGCAATATTCCATAACGACGCCAGCCCGACGCCGTACAAAAACAGCACGCTATTTTGTATTTGCCGCAGCGTCACGTCCTGGAAAAAGGTAATGCAGCCGTTGGTAGACCCGGTCATGCCAAGGGATTTGAGGTAGTGGTAAACCTTACTTGATTCGGAGGGGACGATTTTTTTATTATACAAATCAAGCTGTTCATTATCACCGGCCTCCAGGCCCAAATAGGTGCTGATAAGACCGACGCTTCTTAGACGCAGCAGCAGATCCCGATCCCTGGGTTTGTTGATGTCAACGCTGTCGGCGCGGATAAAGGCGTCCAACGGCAAGGTTAACGATCGCCGCTCCATCTCGTCGCAAAATTCCTCGATCCAGGCGCGGTTTTCTCTGGCCGGCGTCACAAAGGTGGCATCAAAGATATGCAGGTATCCCCGGGTTTGCTTGACCAGCGGTTGCATTGCCGCCATTTCTTTGACGACATTGGCGGGCGAGCGCGCCCGGATGCCCGTAGACTCATTGCCCAGGAAACGCTGCGCGTTGCAAAATACGCACGGGTAAGGACAGCCGCGTTTCATTAAAATGCCGGTTTTGACCGGCCTGGCGGTACGCACGCTTTTCAGCGCAATATCATGGGCCGCGAAACACAGGCCATCGAGATGATTATTCGCCGCCCGGTTGGCGTTAATACGGCACTCGCCGGTCGCCCGGTCCCGCCAGGTGATGCCGGCGACATCGTTAAGCGGAAAGCCGTTGCTGAGGGCGTCGACCATGCGGTGGAAGGTAATCTCCCCTTCTCCCCGGCAAATGGCGTCGATGGACGGATAGGCCGACAGAATGCCGACATCCTCATACGAAACATGCTCGCCGCCCAGGACGATAAAAGGTTTGGGATCGGCAAACAGCGCCAGCCGCTGGCTTATCCTCAACGCCGAATGCAGGGTGGCGTAATTCACGCTAAAGCCGATCAGGGCAAATTTTTCCTGGGCGATCAGCTGGGCCATAGCGCTTTCCGTTAAACCGTCCACCCGCAAATCGTACAGCTCCACGCTATGCCCGCTCGGCCGTAGCTGGGCGGCAATCAGCGCCAGCGCCAGGTTTTCATATTGATCATACAGTTCGCGCATCCCCACGGTTTCCGTCTGCGGATTGATCAGAGCGATCCTCATGCCACCTCCCCTATGGAACAGCAATAAAATGCCATCAAGCCATACCCGCGCAAACGCATTACTCTTCTATACGGCTCACTAATAGGGATATTATGTAATGATATTTACCGGGCTTGATAGGACAGGAAGGGACAAGATGCGTATAAATCATGCCAAAAAAGGCCACCATGTCGTGGCGGTAGCCTACGACAGGCTGCGAACCTTCGAGTTTGGCTGCGTGGTGGAATTTTTTGCCGTGGCGCGCCCGGAACTGAACGTCGACTGGTACCGCTTTACGGTTTGTACCGCTGATAAGCACCTGATCCATGCCGTCGGCGGTATCCGCATGGAGATAGAAGCCGATCTCGATGTGCTGGCCACGGCGGATACGATCATCATACCGGCCTGGCGGGATATCAATGAAACCCCTTCGGAACGCCTGTTGCACAGCCTGCGTGACGCCTACCGGCGCGGCGCGCGCATTTGCAGCATCTGTACCGGGGTATTTGTGCTGGCGGCGGCCGGCCTGCTGCACGGCAAAAGCGTCACCACCCATTGGCATCACGCCAGGCTGCTGGCGCAACGTTATCCCGATACCATCGTCTTGCCCTCGGCGCTGTATGTTGATCAGGGGCAAATCATGACTTCGGCCGGATCGGCGGCCGGGCTGGATATGCTGATGCATCTGGTCAAGAACGACTATGGCCACCGTGTCGCCAATATGGTGGCGCAGCGTCTGGTGATCCCTTTTCACCGGGAAGGGAGCCAACAGCAGTTAATCAAAACCAAAGTGGTGGAAAAAGGGGAAAACCGCATTGCCTCCCTGGTTGACTGGCTGCGGGGCAACCTGATACTGACCCATACGGTTTCCTCGCTGGCAAAACGCGCCATGATGTCCGAGCGGACGCTGCAACGCCATTTCCAGGAAGCCATGGGACTGCCCGTGATGCAATGGCTGGCGCAGTGCCGGTTGGATTATGCCAGGGAGCTGTTGAGCAGCGGGTCGCTGTCCATCGCGCGCATAGCCGAAGTCTCCGGCCACAGCTCGGAGGCCACGTTTCGCCATCAGTTCAGGCTGCATGAAACGATTTCGCCGACCCAGTTTCGCCGCCAATGCCGGCAAAAATACGGCGCGGCGTCCGCGCATCCCCCGCAATCAGGCGAAGATTTGCCGCGGTAAAACAGGCTGCGCCGGCAGCGATGGGGGGAATGTCGCTATTTCATCAGCCGGCGCCGCTTTACCTGAAGCCATTGAATCCTGCCGACACCGGCAATCTTGTCGCGTATTGCGCGGCGTGGGAAATCAGTAGATCATGCCCTCGCCGAATGCCCCTTCCACCATACATATCCGCGCGGCGAAACCGGCGCCCCGGCGCAGGCTTTCCGCCAGCGTGTCACCCGCGGCATGGGCCAGCAGGAACGCGGTGATAAAAGCGTCTCCGGCGCCAAGGGTATCCACCGGCGTGATCATCTCCGGCGCCTGGCTGAACCAGCGGCTGCCGTCGAACAGCAAAGCGCCCTCGGCTCCGCGGGTGGCGATCGGCAGGCGGCAGCCCGCATGCCGGGCCGCGGCAAGCACTTCCCGGGTTTCCCCCAGGCTGCGGTCCGCGCAGGAGAAAAAGCCGTAATCCAGCCAGCGACACAGCGGCAACGCCCGCTCAATTTCAAAATCATCTGAAAAATCATAGGATAAACGGCCAGGCAGCATGCCAAGCGCCGGCAACAGGGCGTCGGCATAGCTGTAGGCGCTGGTATGCACCAGCGTAAACTGGCCTAGCCAGGGCATATCCTCCAGGGCAAAATCCATGGCTATTTTTTGACGGATGCCGCCGGCGTTGGAGCCGAGAAAGCGGCGCTCCCCCTGTTCGATGGTCAGGCTGGCATGGCCATTTTCGCCGGCCGCCACCAGGCAGCGGGAAATGTCCACTCCCCTCGCCGCCAGCACGCGGCGGATATGCTCCGCCGCCCGATCGTCGCCAAAGACGCCCAGATAGGCGGCCTCGGCCGACAGCAGCCGGGCGTATACGCTGAAGTTAAGCGCGTTCCCTCCGGGATAACCGATGCCGGTATGGGTATAGCGGTCGATAACGTTATCGCCTAGTCCGAGTACTTTCATCATGTCGTCCCTCAGTAGGGCACCTGTCCCATATACCGCCGCGTCTCCAACGGATGCCGCCGCTCATTGGCCAACGCGGCACGGTATTCGCACATCACGCTGTAAAACAGTATCGGGTTAAAATAGTCCACCACGCTTACCGGCATCACGCCCAGGCCCAGTTCCCGGGCATCGATAATTTCCACCTTATCGCCATACCGGCCCAGGAAGGCATGCGCCCGTTCGTCCAGCGCCCGGGTGCGGCCTTCGTTCATCATCAAAATCCAAGGCGTATTGGCATCCGTCACTTCAAACGGACCGTGGAAATACTCGCCGCTGTGGATGGACGCCGCGTTAAGCCACTGCATTTCCATCAGCGAGCAGATGGCAAAGCCATAGGCATGGCCGTAGGACGCTCCGCTGGAAAGAATATAAAAAAGCGACTCCTGCGCATAGCGTTTGGCAAACGCTGCGCTGCGCGCCTGGACCTGACGACGGGCCCGGGCGATAACCCCGTCGATCTGCTCCATGCCGGCCAGGAAATCGGCATAGCCGTCGAAGCCTTCGGTCTGCTGCAACGCCTCGACGCACAGGCTCAGAATCAGCGCCATCGGATTATTGATAACCTGGCTGTCATCGCCCCAGGCATACAGCAGATTGCTGTCGGAGAAATCGATCAGGCCTGCCCGCTCGTTATGGGTCAGGGTGACGGTGGCGCTGCCCCGGCGCTGGGCCAGCTCCGCCGCCGCCACCGACTCGGGGGTATCGCCGCCGTGGGAGCAGACAATCGTCAGCGATTGCCTGCCCAGCGTCTTCGGCGCGGCATGGACAAACTCATTGGCGGTCATCATATAGCTGTGCAGGGTGGTGGATTCGCTATTAAGAAAATAATTAGCCGGGTACATATCCACCAGCGAACCGCCGCAGGCCACCAGGAACACCTGGCGCAGCCCACCCTGCGGGCGGAAACGCTGTTCAATAAGGGAAGAAATAATTGCTGCAGTATTCATAAATTAGTCGCCATACACATTGAAATTAAAATATTTTTTCGCCAGCTGATCATAGGTGCCGTCGCTGCGGATCGCCGCAATGGCGCCGTTGAGCTGTGCCAGCAGCTTGTCGTCCTGCTTACGCACGCCTATACCGGTGCCGGGGCCAAAAATGACATCGTCTTTTACCTGCGGATCAACCAGGCTGAAATTCTTGCCCTGGGGTTTGTTCAACAGCGCGTCGGTCACCACCGTCGCATCATCCAGGGTCGCGTCCAAACGTCCGACCACCAAATCGGCATAGACCGCTTCCGCGCTGGGGTAGGAAACCAGCTCGACCCCCTGATCCTGCCAATGTTTCTTGGCATAGGCCTCGAATACCGACCCCTGCTGCACGCCCAGGCGCTTGCCGCGCAGGGATTCGGCGGTCGGCTTGAGGCCGCTGTCTTTCGCGGCGATCAGATACGCCGGGGTATTGAATAATTTATCGGAGAAGTCGATGGCTTTTTTACGCTCATCGGTGATCGACAGCGAAGAAAGGATGGCGTCGAACTTGCGGGCATGCAGCGCCGGGATCAGGCCATCAAAGCTGTTTTCCACCCACACGCACTTAGCCTGGAGATGAGCGCAGATCGCATTGCCCAAATCAATGTCAAAGCCCTGCAGACTGCCATCCGCGGCTTTCGACTCAAACGGCGGAAAGGTGGCATCGGTGCCGAACCGGATTTGTTGCTGGGCTGATGCCTGGCAGGTGAGCCCCGCCAAAGCCAGGCCGAGGGATAACAGGGCAAGCGTTTTTTTCATCATTTACTCCTGATAAATATACCATAAAATAGACCATACAAGATATACGCCTGCGCCGTGAGATACGCAATTCATTTTTCTGTTTTATGCCGGCCTGACGGGTCGTGATGGCGTGATGGTCTGCTTAATGCCGGCCCTTTATCGCGCGGCGCCGATGAATTTTCGATGACGGAACAACGGCTGAGCGGCTATACTGGCCCCATTGCCCCAGTGTAATCCGGACTAAAAAACAGACCATGAGCGAGCCGAGCGAAGGTAAGCGCCGTCCACGCCGGGCCTATCTGCAGGCCAGGCAGGCATTGCTGAATTTATTGAGCACCCCTGAGTTCAACGATGGCGATCAGATCCCGGCGGAACGGGATCTGGCGGCCCAGTTGGGCATCAGCAGAATGACGCTGCGCAAAATCATTGATGAACTGGTCGCGAGCGGCGTGCTGGAGCGGCGCGGCAACCAGGGCACCTGGCTGACCCATACCACCATAGAGCGCCCGTTGACCCAGGCGATTGAACAGGGTATCAGCAAGATCACCGAGCTTAATGGCGCGGTGCCGGGAAGCAGGCTGATTTATTTCCAGGATACCCAGGCCAGTTCCCGCCTCGCCGCGCTGCTGAAAATCAGCGCCGGCGATCCGCTGGTGATGATTAAACGCCTGCGGCTGGCCGATAGCGAGCCGTTCTGCCTGGAAACCAGCTACCTGCCCCGCGCCATAATCCCGGATCTGACGGCGGAGATGCTGGAGCAGAATGGTTCGCTGTACCGGCTGCTGGCGGAGCGGTATCACATTTTCGGCGTGTCCGACGAGGGCACTATCCGGGTCGGCATCATGAATGAAGAAGAGCAGGCGTTACTGAACGCGCCGCCGGACAGCCCGGCGCTGGTATACCGGGGCGTGATCGCCGACCGTTTTCAGCAGCCGGTGGAATATCTGGTGTCGGTGAATCATCCTCAGCGGGTGTCGTTTCGCATCAGCCACCGCTAGGTCGCCGGGCGCTTGGAAAACGCGGATAACCGCGCCGTTATGAGTGCCGCCGTCATGCCTATTTAGCGCTATGGGCGTTATTTCCTGGATTCCGCAGCCACGCGTTAAACCTGTTGAGTACGCCCCCGCTCGCTTTAAGGGATTTTATAGCCAGTTTTTTTCCCATTCCGGTTGGCCGGAAAAGCGGTCGGCAAGAAAATCTATCAGCGCCCGGGACTTCTGAGCCAAATATTTTGCCGGGGGATAAACAGCGTAAAGGCCCAGGGGCGGCGCTTCATAATGTCCAAGCACGGGCATGACCTGCCCGTTTTGTAGCGCCTCGCCCGCCACGAAAGCGGGCAGACGGGCAATGCCCATTCCTTCGGTGGCCGCGCGCAGGCAAACCTCCGCATTAGAGAACTTCATTTTCCCTCTGACCGAATGAACATGTAACTGTTGGTTATCATCCAGAAAAGGCCAGAGAAATGGATCGCGAAAATTGGTGTCCAGAATACAGTTATGATCGGCTAGTTCCCCCCAATGCGAGGGAGTGCCGTGATCGTTGAGGTAGTCTCTTGATGCCACCATGACGATACGGATATCACAGAGCTTACGGGCGATGAGACTGCTGTCATCAAGGTTGCCTATACGTAAAGTCAGATCGAAGCCCTCATTGACAACATTCACCAGCCGGTCAGAAAAACTGACATCAAGCTCTATGTCGGGGTAACGGCGGGCAAAAGCAATCAGCGGCGCGGTAAGCTGAGTGGAGCCGAAAGTGACGGGGGCCGACAGCTTCAGCTGGCCGGAGAGACCTTTAGATGCGTTAAGTAAATCTTCATTCAGCGCATCATATTCCGCCAGCAAAGGGCGGATCCGCTCGTAATACGCCAGTCCTAATTCCGTCGGCTGCAGCGAGCGGGTGCTGCGCCTGAACAGAGTGACCGCAAGCGCCTTCTCAAGCCGGGAAATCAATTTAGAGGCCTGCCCATGGCTGGTAGACAGCCGCTGTGCCGCGGCCGTAAAACTGCCCGTCTCGATCACCGCGATAAACATACGATCACAGTCCAATCTTTCCATTTTGATTCCGGCAATAAGGCTATCGGTGCGTCACCATAGCAAACAAAGGCCGGCCAGGGGATAAGAACAGATAAAATGATGATATAAAGTGCTTTATCCAGGCCGTCGGTTCAGGTCATCACGCGGGGATAAACCTGCCCAGCCTGATTTATATTTTCTTCTGATATCCGTCAAAAATGAAAAAGCAGCCTGAGTCAACGCGATGAATAAACGCGCTGGTGACCTGATAATTTCCATTTTGGAACAAAACTTGCTCTGAATGATGGGATAATATCCATAATGGAAATAAGGTATCTTCCTCACATCAACCGACTGAGAGGAAATAACCATGACCGACACGCGTACCGCACCTTATGCCGCCCTGATCATGCGCCTGGCGCTGGGTATCTTGTTTCTGGCCCATTTTAGCCTGAAATTTTTTGTGTTTACGCCCGCGGGTACGGCCAAATTTTTCGCCTCGCTCGGCCTGCCCGGCGGTCTTGCCTATATTACCATGGCGGTGGAACTGGTGGGAGCCATCGCACTGATTCTGGGCGTGTATACCCGCGTAGTGGCGGTGATCCTTATCCCTATACTACTGGGCGCGATTTTTACCGTTCACGGACCCGCCGGCTTTTTCTTCACCAACCCTAATGGCGGGTGGGAGTTTCCCGCCTTCTGGATTATCGGGCTGATCGTTCTGGCGCTCACTGGCGATGGTAAATATGCGCTTAAACCAACCTTGAGTCAGCGTTAAGGGGAACCCGCATGCTTGTTAATGGAAAATGGACCGCCGAATGGCATCCCGTACAGGCAAAAGATGAGAAAGGCGGATTTGTTCGCCAGGCTTCCAGTTTTCGTCATTGGGTCACCCCCGAGGGGTTGCCGGGCATTACGGGTGACGGCGGTTTCAAGGCCGAGCCGGGGCGCTACCATCTGTACGTGGCGCTGATTTGTCCATGGGCGTCACGTACCTTAATAGCCAGAAAATTGAAAGGACTGGAGGATGTGGTTAGCCTATCAGTCGTTGAACCCTGGCTTCTTGACGAGGGCTGGCACTTTGGTGATTATCCGGGAGCAAACCGCGATGATCTCAATCAGGCGGAATGGCTGCATCAACTCTATACGCGTGCCGATGCTAACTATACTGGCCGCGCCACCGTGCCGGTGCTGTGGGATAAAAAGAGCCGAACCATTGTCAGTAATGAATCCGCTGATATCGTCCGTATGTTTAACAGCGGCTTCGGGGCGCTGGCTCGTTCCGATATCGATCTCTATCCGCCTGAATTTCAGGCGGAGATCGATTTATTAAATGCGGAAATATATCCGGCGCTGAATAATGGCGTTTACCGGGCTGGATTTGCCACCTCGCAAATCAGCTATCAGGAAGCCTGCAATGATGTTTTCGGTATGCTTGACACATTGGAGAAACGCCTGAGCGACGGGCGTGTTTATCTCACGGGGGATAAGATGACCGAGGCGGATATCCGTCTGTTCGTGACACTGATTCGGTTCGACGCGGCTTACCACGGTTTATTTAAATGTAATATCCGCCAGCTTAGGGAATACCAGTTTCTTTTCGCGTTTACCCGGCGCCTATTGCAGGTACCGGGCATAAACGAAACCGTTAACATGGATCATATCAAGCAGGGATATTATTCCATCAAAGCGCTGAATCCCAATGGCATCGTGCCGATGGGGCCAGACTTGCACGATTATGGTTTTCACGAGGACGAGCTGAAATGAAAAAATTAGTTGTTCTGCTACATGGTGTCGGCAGCTCAGGGGCGGGTATGCAGGGAGTGGCACAGCTTTTACGCCAATTACTGCCTGACGTTATTGTCTCCACGCCCGATGGCACGTCTTCCTTTGCCGGTGGTAACGCCGGTTATCAATGGTTCAGCGTGCAAGACATTACAGAAAATTCCCGGCCACGTCGTATCGCGGAGGCGCGCAGCGCGTTTGACGGGGTTTTAAGGGAGATATTCAGGCAGCATGACTTCGTGCCGGGTGAGGACCAGCTTATTCTCCTTGGTTTTTCCCAGGGCGCTATTATGGCCCTGGACGCATTGGTCACAAACCGGCTGCCACTGATTGCGGTTGTGGCTTTTTCCGGACGCTTATCTTCCCCTGAGCCCTGGAGCGGGCAAATACACGCAAAAGCGCTTCTTATCCATGGTACGTCGGATGCCGTAATACCTTGGCGGGAAAGCGAAAATGCCTGCGTCCGGCTGAGAGATGCGGGTATCGAGGTCGAAACGCTTTTCGAACCCGGGATATCACATACCATTTCTGCATCGGGTATAAAAAAAGCGGCTGAGTATATCGCCCGGCGCTTCAATTTAAACGGATGATTTGTATTCCCCCAGTATGTCTGAAAACGTGCCGGACCCGCTCTCTTCTGATAAGAAGCCTGTCAGAAGACGCAGTGTAGTTTGGCAAAATTTTCAGGGAATATTGAGTTACAGGTAAGAAATCTTTAATGAAAATTCCGGTAAATAGCTTTATCAGAGACTAACGAGTTTGATGAAAACGCTTAGACTTGTTTGCCACGAACTTAACATTTAATCCTGTTTTCGCGCTATGCTCACTTAAGGGCCCAGAGGATGAATACTTTTGAGTTTTCCATTAAATCCGAATCGATAAGCTTTCTCTGGCAAGGAGGGGATCGCGCGATAAAAATCCCGGCAGGTTATGCTCATGCCGCCAAACACCTGTTTAAATCAGGAATGCTCACTGCCTATGACCTGGAAATGTTGATTTATCGCATTGAAGAGATGATTGAATCCGATAAAGGTCTATTTCCCGTGAACGGCGGCGCGTTGTGCCAAGATGAATTAATGAAAGAGGTGAGTAGTATTTACCTCGATGGGTCTAACGTCATTTTACCATCAGAGATTGAAGCGGCGTTCAACACGCTGGCTGATAGGTTGTCCTATTCTGCCATTGCTATCCCCCCGGAAAAAGTCCCCAGCCTTACGTATTTTGTCTTTATCAGGGAAATGACGCATCATTTCCACATAGACAAGATAACCATACTATAACCTCATTTAAAGCTCGCATTTAAGGCAACGCTTTTTAGCTGCTTTGGACGTATACACACCTTAATTCGACGGTATCGGCGTTTTGCCCGAATCCAGCGCTTGGGCCTACTATGCAGGTAGTATTTCGTTATTTCGCCAGCCGGATAGCGAGGAATAAGGACGCTATTTCTGCGTCCTTTCCGCAGGGTCTTATAGCGTCGCTATTACTTTAGATTTTCAGGAAAATGAGCCGGCAGTTCATCTGCCGCGCAATTTATTACCGTTTCGTTATCCGCGCCGCAATCGCGAATAAAGGTTATCGTCGCAAATTCGTCTATCACCTCCGTGGGATAGGCTGGGCCTTGTTCGCGTAGCAATGCCATTTCCTGGAGATGATCATTCTGAAAACAAACCGTTTTTTCGGGATGATCAATGACCCAGCGCGGGAAAAATATGGTGCCGTGAAAGATGTTATCTTCCAGATTGGCGATCAGGCTGACATCCGTGCCGGTGGGCTCTGTCCAGGATATTTTATAGACTTTATTGGCGACGCGAACGATAAACGCTTGCTGATCCCTCACCCAGCGATTCCCTACAATCCCGCTATGGATGCGATAGTCAAGAGTAGCGGCGTTTTTGACATAAATTTCATAATTCCAGCCATTATCATAGGTATACACTAAATGTTTGCCGACAAAACCGCTTAAATCGTTCTTATCAAAGGTATTCATACCCTTTTCCTCATCCGTTTTTTTATACTATAAACATTTTATTGTTAGATTAAAAAACGTATTATCAGAACATATTAAACGAAATTTTGGATTGGTTATGGCATTAAAAACCACCCTGGAGCAATGGGAATTATTACAATCCATTGTGCAAGAAGGCAGCTTTGCCAAGGCGGCCGAAAAATTCAACCGCAGCCAGTCGGCCATAAGTTATAAAGTCGGTTTATTGCAGGAACGCCTGGGGCTTCCCCTGTTGACCCTCAACGGGCGTAAAGCGGAGCTGACAAAGGAAGGCTTCTGCCTGCTTGAGCAGGCGAAACCCTTGTTGCGGTCGTTTTACGCGCTGGAAAAACGCGCCTTAATGCTAAAACAAGGCGACAAGATGCGCGTGCGCATGGCTGTTGACAGTATTTTCCCCAAACATCATCTCTTCGGGGCAATGCGCGCCTTTCAGCGCCAGTACCCGGCTATTTGCATCGACCTGATGGAAGTGCTTCGCAGCGAGACCACCGAGCAGCTGATAGCCCGCCAGGCGGATCTCTACCTGGTGACCTGGCGTGACGATCTGACGGCCAAAGGTAACAAACTTATTGAACTCACCTTTATGGCGGTGGCCAATGCGTCCCATCCGTTACTGTCGCAGCCCTACCCGATCATGGACAACGCCCTGGCCTCATGGCCGCGTATTGAACTGACCCATATCAGTCAGGATGCGCCGCCAAAAGAAGCCGTTTCCGTGACGGACAGTTGGACATTCACCACCATTGAATCCGCCATAGACGCGGTAGTCCATGGCATCGGCTATGGCTGGTTACCCGTTGAGCATATTAAAAAACAGCTTCAGTCCGGTGAACTTGTCCCCTTACCGCTGATGTATGGCCAGACACGCTCAACCGCCCTTTATCTGGTTATTGACGAAAACAGCAAGGTTTTTGATAACGAGATCAACGCGCTGGCCCGGCATCTCTCTTTTTATGCCTCGCAGTCATAGCCTATCCTGCCGCCCTACCTTAGCGGGTTATCGGGAGCAGGCTTAAGCACTGGCCCGCGCAATAAAATGCCAGTTCAACATGACGCGTTCCGCCGGCGCGTCCGGGTTATCAATTTTTTTAAGCAGCAGGGAAACGGCCTGGCGGCCTATTTCCCTCGACGGCTGCTCAATGGTGGTGAGCTGGGGCGACACCATCTCGGCCAGTTCAGAACCGTCGAAACCGACTACCGCGATATCGCGCGGAATGGACAGTCCGGCGGCTTCAATGGCACGCATGGCGCCCGCCGCCAGCGTATCGGATACGGCAAACACCGCATCCGGGCGCGGATCCGCATCCAGCAATGTTTCCATCGCCGCCTTGCCCGCCCTGCTGCTCAGGTCGCTGGCATACGCAATGGCTTCATAACCGGGAGCCTGCCGGCGCAGTATCGTTTTATAGCCCCGCTCCCTGAGCTGGGCATATTTGTAGCTGAGATCGTGATTGATAAGCGCAATACGGCGGCATCCGCGTTTCAGCAAATGCCGGACGGCATGCTCCGCCGCGTCGGTATCGTTGATACCGACGCAGGAAACGTTGCCGGCATCGGCATATTCCGCGCACTGTACCCACGGCGTCTGGCCAATCATGGCGCTGAGATCGGGCAAGGTTGAAAACGCATCCATGGTAATAATGCCATCGACCATTTTGCCCGAGAGCAATCCCAGGCTTGATTTTGACCGTTCGATGTCCGAATTCGAGTTGCATAGCAGGATACGGTAGCCGTTTTTTTCCGCTTCTTCTTCAATCCCTTTCACCACCACGGCACAGAAGGGATTGGCGATATTCGAGACCATCACCAGGATCATGGAGCTTCTGGCGGTTCTCAGTTGACGGGCCAGCAGGTTGGGCTGGTAGTTGCTGGCGCGGATAGCCGCCAAAACGCGCTCGCGGTTATGGACTTTCACGGTATCACTGTTATTCAGCACCCGGGACACCGTCGCCACCGAGACTCCCGCCAGTTTAGCTATTTTTTGAATCGACATTACGACAACACATCCTGCGGTCATCACCCTATTACCAGAGGCTACCACAGTTTACTTGCGGCATGAATCAAAGCCCGGCGTTTCTGTCTGCGCGCCGGGCGTCCGTTCTCAATCGGCGACGGTAACCCAGCCCTGCTGCCGGTGGCTTTGCACGATGGCATCAATAACGCGCATCACGCCGGCACCCTCATAAAAGGTGGCGAACGGGCTGCAGCCCTTCGCCGGCGCCCGGCCGTCGCGCACGGCGGTATAAAATTGCAGCATCATGTTCTTGAACGCATCCGGCCAGCCTTCAATGTGCCCTCCGGGGAAGTGCGCACTGTGCGCCACGTCGGCGTTCATCAGCCCCGGATCGTCGCAGAGCAACTGGTTGGCCGCCGTTCGATGCCCTATCCACAATTGCTGCGGCGTTTCCTGATCCCAGGCGACGGAAGCATCGCTGCCGTTCACCTCAAAACTCAGCCGGTTTTTTCTGCCCGCGCTGACCTGCGACACACTGAAACAGCCTTTGCTACCGTCGTCAAAGCGGAACAGGACAAACCCCATATCTTCCGTGGTAACCGGGCGGTCTTCGTAACGCGCGTCCTGTTGCCCGGCGGAAAACGTCGAATTGCCCCGCATATTGGCTTTACGCGTTGGCCAGACGGTGGATAAATCCGCCATGACCGCGGTAATCCGCCGGCCAGTGACAAACTGCACCGTGTCGCACCAGTGCGAGCCAATATCCGCCACGGCGCGGGAGCTGCCCCCAAGGGCGGCGTCCACGCGCCAGTTGTAATCGGTCTCCAGCAGCATCCAGTCCTGCAGGTAGCTACCGTGCGCCGAAAACAACCGGCCCAAGCGCCCGTGGCGCAGCATACTGGCGGCCTGCTGCACCATGGCGAACTGCCGGTAGACGAAACTGACGCCGTGCACCACCCCTGCCTGCTCGGCCATGGCGACCAGTTCGCGCGCCTCAAGGGCGGTCAGGCACAAGGGTTTTTCCGAAAAAACATGTTTGCCGGCGCGCAGGATTTTGCGGTTGATGTCGGCATGCAAATGGTTGGGCGTACAGTTATGCACCACATCGAGTCCAGGATGGGCCAGCAAGTCATCAATGTCGCCGTAAGCATAAGGAACATTCAGCTGCGCCGCTTTGGCCTTGGCGGCGGCCAGCGGCGTATCGCACAGCGCCACCACCTCGACAAATCCCAGCCGGCGGATGGCTTCAATATGGGCAGGGCCGATAAAACCCGTGCCGGCGATACCGACTTTAATCATGAGTAGCATCCTCCCCCAGCCCCAGCATACGGCGCGCGTCTGCGCGGTCCTCATTGCCGGCGGCAAAATCATCAAAAGCCCGGGCGGCGACCGGAATAATATGGCGGCGGATAAAGTCGCCGCCTTCACGGGCGCCGGTTTCGCCGTCCTTCAGGCAGCATTCCCATTCCAACACCGCCCAGCCGTCGAAGTCATACTGGGACAGCTTGCTGAATATTGCTTTAAAATCAATCTGACCGTCGCCCGGAGAGCGGAAACGCCCCGGCCTGTCCATCCAGTTCTGATAGCCGCCGTAAACACCGCTGCGCCCGCTGGCCGCAAATTCCGCATCCTTGACATGGAAGGCTTTGATGCGCGAGTGATACCGATCGATAAATGCCAGATAGTCCATATGCTGCAGGTGCAGATGGCTGGGATCGAAGAGGATGTTACAGCGCGGATGGTTATCCACCAGCGCCAGGAAACGTTCGAACGTGGCGCCGTCGTGCAGGTCCTCGCCCGGATGGATCTCAAAACATACATCAACCCCGTTCTGGTCAAAACAGTCCAGTATCGGCCGCCAGCGCAGCGCCAGTTCATTAAACGCCTCGTCCAGCAGCGTCTGGTTATGCGGCGGCCAGGGATAGAAATACGGCCAGGCCAGCGAGCCGGAAAAGGTGGCGTGCGCCGTTAATCCCAGCTTTGCGGACGCGGCGGCTGCCTGTTTCAACGCCTGGGTCGCCCATGCCCGGCGCGCCCCCGGGTTTCCCCTGACGGTAACAGGAGCAAAGCCATCGAACGCCAGGTCATAGGCGGGGTGGACGGCGATAAGCTGCCCCTCGAGGTGGGTGGAAAGCTCGCTAATGGTCAGTCCGTGGCCAGCCAGTGTTTCCAGGATTTCATCGCAATAGATCTGGCTGGCGGCGGCTTTTTCCAGGTCAAATATCGCCTTGTGGTTACAAGGGATCTGCAAGGCGGTATATCCCAGCGAGGCGGCCCACTGCGCCAGCCCGTCAAGCGTATTAAACGGGGGTTGCTTCCCGACAAACTGGGACAAAAAAATGCCCGGACCTTTAATCGTTTTCATTACATCTCCCAAACTCAAACATGCTCTGGCTCTTTATATTTAAAGTAAAAGAAGAAAATTACCGCGATAACGGCGGCGGACACCGCCGGGATCCACCAAAAGGTGACCCACGCCTGCGGCACTGTCTGTCCCGCCACCAGGCGGTTGTAAAGCGCGCCGGAAATCTGCGAACCCAGCAGCATGCCGATGCCATAGGTAAACATGACGATCATGCTCTGCGCCTGCCCTTTGACCTTTGCGCCGGCGACGCGGTCGGTATAGATAAAACCGACGACAAAGAAAAAGTCGTAACACACGCCGTGCAGCAAAATGCCGAGATACAGCAGGAACCGGCCTTCCTCACTGACGCCCAGCGCGAAAAAGGCGTAGCGGACGAACCAGGCCAGCATGCCTATCAGCAGCATGTATTTGACGCCCAGCCGGCGGAATAGCAGGGGAATAACCAGCATAAAAAAGATTTCAGACATCTGGCCGAAGGACATGGCGGTGCTGACATCGCTGATGCCGACATCGGCAAGATATGACGCCGTATAGGCATAGTAGGTGCCCAGCGGTACGGAAATCAGCATGGCGCAGAGCGAAAACACAAAGAAATGGCGGATTTTCAGCAGCGCGAACGCATCGGCGCAGAACAGATCGCGCAGCGCCAGCGGCTGCCCTTTGGCCGGTGCCGGCGTATGGGGCAACGTCAGGCTGTAAACCGCCAGCAATACCGAGCAGATGCCCGCCACCCAGAAAATATTCACGCTGGCCGACACGCCGGTAACACCAATGAATATGCCCGCGACAATCCAACCGATGGTGCCGAATACGCGCACCACCGGGAAGCTTTTATCGACATTTTTCAGGCTGTGGAAGGCAATATTGTTGCCCAACGCCAGCGTCGGCATAAAACAGAGCGTATAGCCGAACAGCAGGGCAATAAGCAGCGTGCCGTTGCCATCGATCAATGCCTGCGGCACGAACCAGAGGATCGCCGCGCCGGCCAGATTCATCACCGCCATGACTTTCTGGGAAGCAAAAAAGCGATCGACCAGCATGCCCAGCACAAACGGGGACAAAATCGAAGCGATGGGCCCCGCCGAGAACGCGTCGCCAATCAGCAACGACATATTGTGATGCGCCATCACCAGCCCCAGGGTAACCGACCAACTTCCCCAGATAAAAAATTGTAAAAACATCATCAGGGACAGCCGCGGTATCAGGAACCGATGCTGTACTTGGCTGACTTCACTGCTTTCCAGTGTTGACATCATGAGTTGCCTCGCCTTAAAAAGTAATCGATTACAAAACGTGTTTGCACGAAAGTAATCGATTACAAATTAATTATCCCGCTCTTTATAACAAATTTGCGATTTGAATCACGATAAAACCCCGGTTAAAAACGCCCGGTTCAACGATGGCCAATCCCTTCGAGATAGGCGCAGAACATATCCGCCATGGCGTCGGAATAGGCGGTGATCTCGGCGGCGGTACGGGGACCCGCGGAAAAATGTTTCCCCACGGTACTGAGGGTCGTCATGATCAGGTCGCTTGCCAATGCCCGGGTTGTTAGCGACGCGTTGGGCAGCACCTCCCGCATAAAGGCTTGCACAGTCTGGTCGATCGCCGCCTGGGCCTCATGCGCCTCGGGGACATCCCGATAGAGGGGTGCGGCATCATTGAGCGCCACGCGCATCTCGGCCTCCTCGCATTCGGAGCGAATAAAGGCGTGCACTAATATGCGCAAACGCTCCAGCGGCGGTGTCCCGCCATCGTCAAGGATGCGCCGCAGTAATTCCGTAGTTTGCCGCCATTCATCGCTTTGGAGACGAAAAAGGATCGACGCCTTATTCGGGAAATACTGATACACCGATCCAATGCTCACACCGGCCCTTTCGGCAACCCGCGCGGTGGTGAACCGCGGCGCGCCCTCTTCCTTTAAAACCTGAGTAGCCGCTTCGAGAATCGCGGCCACAAGCTCTGCCGAACGCGCCTGCTGGGGTATTTTTCGTGAGGAAATCTGCGGGTTTCGGCGATGGGTCATGGGGGCCCTGGCAACGTGAAGGTGAACGCGAATAGGAAACATGACGAATTAGTCGTATTCTAAAACGCGAGTAATTACTCATATTATCCGGCCGCCGCAAGGCGGTCAACATCAGCCCTCCACTATCGGACACTTTTATGATCACCACACTCTCCACCGCTCCGCTGGCTCCCCTGCTGGATCGCCTGTTCAAACAGGCGGACGAGGCGCGCAGTCCGGCCTGGGCGGCAATGGCGCACGAAGAACGCGAACGCTTTATGCACAGCAAGACTGACTATCTCGCGCTCTATGGGCACCTGAAAGACCTCTGGCTGCCGGTCTCGCGCGAAACCGGCACGCTTCTTTATATGCTGGCGCGCAGCGCCAATGCACGCACCATCGTGGAGTTCGGCACGTCGTTCGGCATCTCGACTTTATACCTGGCGGCGGCGCTGCGCGACAACGGCGGCGGCCGGCTTATCACCAGCGAGTTTGAACCGTCTAAGCTGGCGCAGGCGCGCGCGAATCTGACCGCCGGCGGGCTGATCGACCTGGTGGAGATCAGGGCCGGCGACGCGCTCAAAACGCTGGCCGCCGATCTGCCCCCGTCCATCGACCTGCTGTTGCTGGATGGCGCCAAGTCGCTCTATAGCGACATCCTTAACCTGGTCGAAAAGCGGCTGCGGCCGGGGGCGCTCATCGTCGCCGACAATACCGACTACAGCCCCGATTATCTGGCGCGCGTGCGCTCGCCCGCCGGGGGCTACCTGTCCACGCCATTCGCCCAAGACGTGGAATTGTCCATCAAACTCGGTTGAGCATGACTTCCCATGTTTTTCATTCAGGCGATGCCATTACGCCAATATTCATTACCGGCGCCACGGGGTGGCGCTTTGCGGGGATTAATGCATTATGACTGATACGCTTAAGCGGGATCCCGCGCAGAAACGCCTCATGCTGCTGATGGCGATCTTGTTTGTTTCCTATTTGTGCGTGGCCATTCCTCTCCCGGTCATTCCCGTATTCGTGACCGGGAAACTGGGGTTCGGCAATGTTTACGCAGGTCTCGGCGTTGGCGTCGCCTTCCTGTCGACGGTATTGACCCGCGGCTATGCCGGCAACCTGGCCGACCGCCGTGGCGCCAGGTATGCGGTCAGGATGGGGCTGGGCTTTTATACGTGCGGGGCGCTCATTTCGTCGGGGGCGGGATTTTTGCCCTACGCCCCCTGGCTTGCGTATCTGGTTCTTATCGCGGGCCGGTTGTTGGTCGGCCTGGGCGAAAGCCTGGCCGGCGTCGGCATTATCCTATGGGGGGTGGGTTTGGTGGGGCCCGCGCGTTCAGGCCAGGTACTGGCCCTGGTCGGCGCCGCCATTTACGGCGCCCTGGCCGTCGGCGGCCCGGTGGGACTGGCGCTGCTGAAATGGTTTGGCTTTTCCAGCACCATGGCTGTGAGCGCGCTGCTCTGCGCCCTGGGCCTGCTGGCGATCTGGCGCATGGCCGGCGTCGCCCCGTCTGCGCACGGCAAACGCCCCGCCTTTACGAACGTGCTCGGCAGAATCTGGCTGCATGGGGTGGTCGTTTGCCTTCAAGGCATTGGATTTGCCGCTATCGGCGCGTTCTTCGCCCTCTATTTCCTGCATCAGGAATGGCATTACGCCGGGCTGGGCCTGACGGCTTTCGGCTGCGGATTCGTCCTGGTCCGCGTGCTATTTGGCCATCTGCCCGATCGCATGGGCGGCCTTCCCGTGGCGCTTGGATCGCTGGCAATCGAAGCCATCGGCCAGATTCTTATCTGGAGCGCGCACGATCCCTCCCTCGCCCTTGCCGGCGCATTCCTTACCGGACTCGGGTGCTCATTGGTCTTTCCGGCCATGGGGCGTGAAGTGGTCCATCTCGTGGAGCCGCATCTGCGCGGCAGCGCCATGGCCGGGTATGCGGCCTTCCAGGATCTCGCCTATGGCTTGACGGGGCCTGTGGCGGGATTTCTGGCGGACCGCGCCGGCTACGGCAGCCTATTTCTGGTCGGCGGGATTGCGGCGGCGATGGGCTTTTTCATCGCGCTTTATCTCTATCGCGCCAATACCGCCGTAGCTGCGCGCAACCCCCGCGCGTCGGGAGATTGACCACGTCAGCGCGTGCGCGGGTTCTCCCGGCGCATTCGCCTACGGGCCTCCCAGGCCCTGTTGCTTGCAAATGCATTACTCGGGCGCGGTTTCGGGCCTGGCGGGAAACACCGCCGAGAAGAGGTTCAGATAGATTTGCTGCAAACCCTTATGCGTGGTTTGCCGCTGCTGTGTCAAGATACGCAGCATGGTTCCCTCGGTGAGCACCGCCATCAGCTCCGCCAGACTGGCGGCGGCGTCATGGCTCATCTGCGGATAGGCCTGCATTAGCATCTTGCAGCCCTCCCGGAAGAGTACGGCATCAACATCCAGCAGAATGCGGGCAATACGCGGATTGCGCGTCGCTTCCGCCGAGACCTCCAGCATCAGCGCCTGGTTGATTTCCGTCTCATCGCCATCCAAAAGCCGGTGATCCGCCAGCGCTGAAGCCATATGTTCCAGGTTGTTATCGTTATCAAGCATGAGTTGCACCCGATGCTTGACGATACGATGCGCGATTTCTTCGATAATCGCCTCTTTATTGGTGAAATACCGGTATATCTGGCCGACGCTCAACTGGGATTGCGCCGCGATTTCAGCCATACCGGCGCCATGGAAACCGTGTTTACGAAAGCATAGGCGGGCGGCGGCAATAATCTGATCGCGCCGATCCGCAATTTTCTGTTGCCTGTCGGGCACCAGGGGTTTGTTTTTAGTTGCCATCAGATCTTAATCCTTTACCGGGGCCAGCAATAAATCTAGCGGTAAGCCGGTCTAAAAGGCAATCGCCAGGCACCGATGATAGCGGACGGATGGCGTTGACCGCCAGGGCTACTGTTTCCATCCGCCGCCCAGGACTTTGTAAAGGGTGATCTGTTGCTGCAGCAAATCCAGCTGCGTCGTGATTTGCGACTGTTGCGCGCTATAAAGCGAACGCTGAGCCACCAGCACAGACAGATAATTATCCACACCCTGGCGATAACGCATATTCGACGCATCGTAGTTTCGCTGGTTGGCCGCGGTATTCAGCGAACGGGCGTCCAGTTCGTCCTGATAGGTCGACTGGCCGGCCAGGGCGTCCGAGACTTCTTTAAACGCGGTTTGGATGGATTTTTCATAATTCGCCACCTCGATTTTTTGCGAGGTTTTAGCGATATCCAGATTGGCCCGGTTCACGCCGCCATCAAAAATCGGCAGGGTGATTGTCGGCACAAACGACCAGGCCGCGGTCCCTCCTTCCAGCAAATGCCCCAGGCTGCTGCTTGAGGATCCGCCCGCCGCCGTCAGGCTGATGCTTGGGAAAAATGCCGCCCGCGCCGCGCCGATATTGGCGTTAGCCGCTTTCAGGGTATGTTCGGCGGCAATAATATCCGGCCGCCGCGTCAGCAAATCGGACGGCAGGCCGGCCGGTGTCGCCGGGAAACGCCACTCTTTATTCAGGCGGGCATGCTCGGCCAGACCGGCGGGCAGCCCGGTTCCGGCCAGCAGGCGCAGCGCATTGATATCCTGCCGTACCTGGCGGGTATATTGCGCCACATCGGCCTGGGCGCTGCGCACCGTGGTTTCCGCTTGCGCCAAATCCTGCGAGGTGCTGACGCCGGCATCATAGCTGCGTTTGGTCAAATCATAGGATTGTTGCTGGCTGGCGGCGGTCTGTTGCGCCAACAGTAATAATTCATTGTCCGAACACAATGTCAAATATCCCGTCGCCACTTCGGCAATCAGGCTGATTTGCGTCGCCTGCTGCGTCGCCTCGGTCGACAGATAGCTTTCCAGACTTTTGTCGCGCAGACTGCGCACCCGGCCGAAAAAATCCATCTCCCAGGAAGTGACGCCCAGGCTGGCATCGTATTGATGGTAGGTTACCGGCCCGGAGCTTTGGGTCGAATACAGGTTCCCCGGCAAATGTTCCGCCGTTTGACTGGCGGACAAATCTACCGTGGGCAGCAGCGCGGCCCGGTCGATATGGAATTGCGCGCGCGCCGTCTCGACATTCAACGCCGCCACCCGCAAATCGCGGTTATTGGCTAACGCCAGGCCGATCAGCTGATGCATGGCCGGGTCGGTAAAGAATGTTTGCCAGCGGATATCCGCGCCGTCCGCCGCCTTGCCGCGCTGGCCGGCGGCGTCCCAGTCCGCGGCCACCGGCATTGCCGGCCGGTGGTACGCCGGCTGCAAGGTACAGCCGGCCAGCGCCAGGGAAATCATAACAGGCACAAGAGCCGGAACCAGATAACGTTTATTCATGAGAGGTCGCCTCGGACTGCGATGCTTTTTTGTTTTTACGGGTGAACAGGTTGACCACGACGACATAAAACATCGGCACAAAAAAGATGGCCAGGAAGGTAGCGGTAAGCATGCCGCCCACCACGGCGGTGCCAATGGAATGTTGACTGCCCGATCCGGCGCCATGGGAAATCGTCAATGGCAAGACGCCGAGGATAAACGCCATCGAGGTCATGATAATGGGGCGGATCCGCAGCCTGGCCGCGTCAATGGCAGACTCGACCAGATCTTTGCCCTGCTTTTCATGCAGCTCTTTGGCGAACTCCACAATCAGGATGGCGTTCTTCGCCGCCAGCCCGACCGTGGTCAGCAGCCCGACCTGGAAAAAGACATCGTTTTGTAATCCGCGCAGCAATACCGCGCCGATGGTGCCCAACACGCCAAGCGGTACCACCAGCAGCACCGAAAAAGGTATGGACCAGCTCTCATACAAGGCGGCGAGGCAAAGGAATACCACCAGCACCGAAAGGCTGTACAGGGCCGGCGTCTGCGAGCCGGACAATTGTTCTTCATAAGACAGTCCGTGCCACTGCACGCTGAAGCCCTGCGGCAATTTGGCGGCGATGTCATTGACCGCCTTAACCGCGGCGCCCGAACTCAACCCGCTTGCCGGCGATCCCATAATCTCCACCGCCGAGACGCCGTTGAAACGTTCATAGCGGGGTGAGCCATAGATCCATTTACCGCTGCCGAAAGCCGAGAACGGTACCATCTGGCCGCTGCCGTTGCGGAAATACCATTTATCCAGATCTTCCGGGGTCACGCGCGATGAGGCGTTGCCCTGGATGTAGACCTGCTTGACGCGGTCCTCATACATAAACTGGTTTACATAGGTGGAACCCCAGGCGGCGGACAGCGTATCGTTGATATCGTCCAGGTTCAGGCCCAGCGCGCTGGCGCGCTCGTCATCAATAAGCAGCTGGTACTGCGGTTCGTCCTCCATCCCGTTGGGACGTACCGCCGTCAGGCGTTTATCCTGCGCGGCCAGTTGCAGGAACTGATTACGCGCCGCCATCAGGGCGTCATGGCCTTTGCCGGCGTTATCCTGCAGGTAGAAGTCAAAACCGGTCGCGTTGCCCAGCTCCATCACCGCCGGTGGGATCAGCGCAAAGGCCTTACCGTCTTTTAACGTGGCGAAGTGCTGCATGGCGCGGCCGGCCAGCGCCTGCACCGACAGGTTGCTGCCGCCGCGCTCGCTCCAGTCCTTGAGCTTGACAAACGCCATGGCGCTGTTCTGCCCGCGGCCGGAAAAGCTGAAGCCGTTGGCGGCGAATACCGAGCTCACCGAGGCGGATTCCTTGTCCAGCAGATAGTTTTCCATATCCATCAGGACCTGCTGGGTGCGCAGCGCCGAGGCGTTGGCCGGCAGGGTCACCTGCATCATCATCACGCCCTGGTCTTCGTCCGGCAGAAAGGACCCGGGAACACGGGTAAACAAATAACCGGTGGCCGCCACAATAAGCAGGTAAACCAGCATAAATACCCCGCGCCGTGAGATAACGCCGCCGACATAGCGGGTGTAATGCACGGTGCCCGAATCAAATTTGCGGTTGAACCAGCCGGAGAAACCGCGCTGCGATCGCTCTCCCGCCGAGGCCCTGAGCAGGGTGGCGCATAATGCCGGCGTGAAAATCAGCGCCATCAGCACCGACAACGCCATGGCCGAAACAATGGTGATGGAGAACTGGCGATAAATAATCCCGGTTGAGCCGCTGAAAAAAGCCATCGGGACCAGCACCGCCGCCAGCACCAGGGCGATGCCAAACAACGCGCCCTGAATTTGCGCCATGGATTTGATGGTGGCGTCTTTCGGCCCGAGCTTTTCTTCGGACATGACCCGCTCGACGTTTTCCACCACCACGATGGCGTCATCCACCAGCAAGCCTATCGCCAGCACCATACCGAACATGGTCAGCGTATTGATCGAGTACCCAAAGGCCGCCAGTATGCCAAACGTACCAAGCAGGACCACGGGCACCACCATGGTGGTGATGAGCGTGGCGCGCAGATTTTGTAAAAACAGCAGCATGACGCAGAACACCAGCACAATGGCTTCAAACAAGGTTTTGACCACCTCTTCTATCGAGGCGCTGACCACCGGCGAGGTTTCGTACGGGTATTCGATCCTGACGTTGTCCGGCAGGGAAGACTGCAGACCGGCGATGGTGGCTTTGACCGCTTTGGCGGTATCCAGCACATTGGCGCCGCTGGCCAGCCTTAACGCCATCCCGGATGAAGGCTTGCCGTTAAAGGTTGACGAAATACTGTAATCTTCCGGCCCCAAATCAATTTTGGCGACATCGCGTAAGCGCACCTGCGAGCCATCGGTATTCACCTTAAGCAGGATATCTTCAAACTGTTTCACGCTTTCCAGGCGGGTTTTACCGATAATCGTGGCGCTGAATTTGGCATTCTTTACCGAAGGCAGCCCCCCCAGTTTACCGGAAGAAATTTGCACGTTTTGCCGGGTAATGGCGGTACTGACGTCGCTTGGGATCAAGGAATATTGATACAATTTGGCCGGGTCCAGCCAGATACGCATGGCGTATTCGGAACCCATCACCATAAAGTCGCCCACCCCTTTGGTACGGGCGATGGGGTCTTCCAGCTTGGACACCAGGAGATTGGCCAGATCGGAATCGCTCAATTTGCCGTCTTGCGAAATCAGGCTCACCACCATCATGAAATTGGCCTGATATTTAGCGACCCTCAGCCCTTGGGTGGTCACCTCGGTGGGCAATTGCGACTCCGCCAGCGAAACCTTGTTTTGTACCTGTACCTGCGCGGTATCCGGATCGGTGCCTTGATCGAAGGTCGCGATAATGGTGGCGCTGCCGTCGCTGTTACTTTGCGATTCAAGGTAACGGAGGTTGTCCAGGCCGTTCATTTGCTGTTCGATAACCTGCACCACGGTTTTTTGCGTGGTTTCCGCGCTTGCGCCAGGATAGGTCACGGAAACCGAAATAGCCGGAGGCGCGATATTAGGGTATTGATTGATCGATAAAGACAAGATGGACAAGCCGCCCGCCAGCATAATGACGATGGCGATGACCCAGGCAAAAATGGGACGTTCGATAAAAAACTTCGACATCTGGTTTCCCCTATTGTGCCGACGGATCGGTCATCGAAGAGTTGTTGCTGCCCGTTGAGGCGACGGCGTTCCGGCGTTCGCTGGCGTTAACCTTGATACCGGCGCGGATATTCTGGAGCCCGTCGGTAACGACTCTTTCACCGGCCTGCAGCCCCTGCACCACCAGCCACTCCCCGTCGATCATTTCGCCGGTGGCGACAGTGCGTTGTTCGATGGTGTCATCGGTTTTCACCACATAGACGTAAGGTTTACCTTTGACGTCATGGCCGACCGCTTCCTGGGGAATAAGAATACCCTGCTCCTGCACGCCCTGGCGCAGGACCGCATGCACAAACATCCCCGGCAGCAGTTCGTTATGCGGGTTGGGGAACGATGCCCGCAGGGTTACCGATCCCGTCCCCTCATCCACCGTCACTTCAGAAAACTCCAGCTTGCCCTCATGTTGATAGATGCTGCCGTCTTCTAGGGTCAGTTGTACCGCCGCGGCGTTATCGCCGGCCGATTTCAGATGGCCCTGCGCCAGCGCCCGGCGCAAACGCAAAAGATCCTGAGAGGATTCGCTGATATCGACGTACATCGGATCCAGCTGTTGGATGGTGGTCAGATAGCTCGTTTGCCCGCTGGTCACCAAAGCGCCCTCGGTGTATATCGACCGGCCGATATGGCCGGAAATCGGCGCCTTGACCTGGGTGTAATTCAGATTGACCCGCGCGGTTTCCACATCAGCGGCCGCTTCTTTGGCGGCGGCGACCGCATCGTCGTAAACCTGGCCGCTGACGGCGTGGGCTTCCGACAGCGGCTTGTAGCGTTTGGCCAGCGCAGCGGCGTTGGTGAACGTCGCCTGCGCCTTATCATAGGCGGCCTGATACGTGGCGGGGTCGATCTGATATAACGGCTGGCCGGCCTTCACCTCGGCACCCTCGGTGAAAAGCCGCTTCAGGATAATGCCGTCGACCTGCGGCCGGACCTCCGCGCCCTTTACCGCCGTGGTCCTGCCGGGTAATTGGGTGGTGAGTGTTACCGGCTGGGTATGTAGCGTGACAATACTGACTTGCGGTATGGCGGCTGGTTGTCCGGCCGTTGGCGAGGTCGAGTCATCACAGCCGGCAATCAACAAAAACATACTGATAATCAGTAATTTTGGATGCGTCATCGGTTCACTCTTTCAATCGTTATGTTTTGAGAACAATCATTCTCAGAAAGAGTGGATATTACCCTAACGCCGGCCGCGATAACGTAAGGCTTGCGTTAACAATAATGTCAAATTGAATCGCAAAAACACCTTTTTTGCCGTTATGGTATGCCAGGAGGATTAATATCATGGCAAGGAGACGTTTATTTTCGCTGTTTGCCTTGGGGAATATTCAAGCGCACTCATCGAGGCAAAATCTGCCGCCGGCTGTATTAACGATCAACAAGAATAAAGCAGCCGGCATAACGTAACAAAACGGCCAATACCGATAACACGCGGGATGTGGCATTAATATGAGACGGGGTCACTTGCAATGACTTTATCTCATTCCCCGGGTGTTTTATGATGCCGAACCAGCGTCAATACTTTCGAGGGTGGAAGCACGTGAGCAAAAGCAAACAGACCGCAAGAAGCGCCTTTTCCCGCCTTGACGCGGCGAATCGCAAGCTCCTCGCCCTGCTGTCGGAGGACGCAACGAGAAGTTACGCCGAGCTGGGCCAGTTAATGCATTTGTCGCCGCCCGCCATCCACGAGCGGGCCAAGCGTCTAAGACAGGATGGCGTCATCAAAGGCACCGTCGCCCTCTTGGACGGCAAAAAGCTAGGCCGCCCCTTGCTTGCTTTCGTGCACGTTGACACCAAAAACTGGACAAGTACCCGCCGGATTCTAGAATTTCGCGCCTTTAATGAAGTCGAGGAAATCCACACGGTCACCGGGGAAAGCGCTATCCTGCTCAAGGTCCGCACGCAAGATACTCAGTCCCTGGAGGCATTGCTTGGCAAGATTCATGAAATAGAGGGCGTGTCTTCCACGCATAGCCATATCGCCCTCTCTACCTACCTGGAACGCGGCCCGAGCCCGTTAACGGATGGCGACGACGCGGATTGAAAAAATTGCCGCCGCATTTCCCTGCGTTTTTTTTCAGGCCTGTTCCCAAAGTGCATACAGGCTATTAGGGCTGAAGAATATTCAGGATTTCATGGTCCGGCAAGACACTTAAACAGATGTGCTGCGAACCGCGTTCGTATTTTCGCGCCTCTCGCCTTATACACTTCCTAGCGCCGAATATTATGTGAGAAAATTATATTACCGCAGAATAATGTTCAACCAGCGATAGTGAATGACGATATGGTACCTCTGACCAAGACCGCGATAATACTTTTGGATCCCCTCCCGCTCTGGAAAAAACTGAACGTCACGGCTTTTCTGGCGACAGGCATTGGCGATGCCTCCCCCGAGGCCATGAGCGATATATATATCGATGCGGATGAGCGGCAATATACCCGACTGTTCGGGCAACCTATAGTCGTATTTTCGGCTTCGCAGGATACGCTGTTACGCGCGCTGCGGGTTGGTCAGGAGAGGGGCCTGACGTGTTCCGCCTATGTGAACGCTATGTTTGATCAATCCCATGGCGAGGAAGGGCGCAGGGTTTTTCGCGCCGAGCACGCGCACAGGCCGGATTTAGTGGGGCTTGCCGTGCGTGGCCCGCGCAAGGATGTCGATAAGGCAATCAAAGGCGCCCGGCTCCATCCGTAAGCACGGGTAAAAATACCGCCGGTGTCACGGGTTCGATGACCGCGTCAATTCCGCCGTGCGTCCCGCGCCCCGCAATGCGATAAAGATGACGATGGCGGTTATTGCCGCGATTGCCGAAAGCACGTCGAGCAGGAGGCTGAACACGCTCTGGTAAATTGCGGTCAGGGCCTCAGGGGAAGACGCGTTGAGGGCGGCATTCGCCCCTGCCAAATCGCCGCCTGCCAGGCGCTGCGCGGCTGCGCTGGCCGATGATGGCGCCTCCGGCAGTAAAGAATCAAACCGGGGGATAAGCAACGCCACAAGCAGCGCGTTTACCATCGCGAGCGCGATGCCTTCACCCGCCACGCGGGTGGTGTTGAAGATGCCCGTCGCCATGCCGGCGCGTTCGCGCGGCACGACGCTGAGGGCGAGCCCGTCCATCAGCCCCCAGGGAAGACTGATGCCGATGCCGATCAGCAGGAGCGGAGCAATCAGCGCCGGGCCGGCCTCGCCGCCCGCCCAGCGGCCCAGCCATAAGAGACCGCAGGCCGACAGCATCAGCCCTGTTCCGCACAGCGCAGCGGAGGATAACCATCGCGTGAGCAGGCCCGCGATGAGCGGCAGGACCAGGAGCGGACCGCAAAGCGCCATCATGATCCATCCGACCTTCAGTTCACTCATGCCATTGATGCCGACGAGCCGGATGGGAAGCAGCACCAGCAGGACCACAAAAGCGTAAGCCGGCGCCGCGGCCAGCAGTTGTACAGCGACGAAACGCGGAATACGGAACAGCGACAGGTCGAGCATCGGCCGCCGCGCGGAGGTTTCTACCAGGACAAAAACGGCGCCGAGGAGCAATGCGCCGGCCAAAGACACAATGACCGGCATAGCCAGCCAGCCGGCCGCCGGCGCGACCAAAATGCCGTTGGTAAGGAAAGCCAGCGCGGCGGTGAAGCTGACGGCGCCTTTCCAGTCGAGGCCTGCGGCGTCGGGATCGCGCGATTCGCGCACCACGCCGGTGCCAAGAAGGAACGCCGCGCCGGCAAGGACCGCCGCCAGGAAAAAGATTGAGCGCCAGCCGAAGATAGCAATCATAAGCCCTGAACTTATCGGCCCGAAGGCCAGGCCGATGCCGAAACTCGTGCCGACCACGCTGAAAGCCCTGATGGCGCCGGGGCCGGTGAATTCTTGCGCCAGCGCCGCCATCACGCCGGAGAACGCTAACGCCGACGCGACGCCCTGGGCGGCGCGCAGCAAATCGGCGGTGAACAGGTTTGGCGAGAAGGCAAGCGCGGCCGAAACGATGCACAGGGCGCAGGACCCGCAAAGGAAGATCTTCTTTCGTCCAAAGGTGTCGGCGAGCGCTCCGGCAGCCATCAGGCAGCTGCCGAAGGCGAGCATGAAGGCATTGGAGATCCAGGCGAGTTCCAGCGAACTGCCTTCCAGCGCCCGGCCGAGCGTCGGAATGGCCACGGCCGGCCCGGTGAAGGCGAGCGGGTTCGCCACCGCGATAAGGCAGGCAGACAGGAGTACGCAGGCCTTGCGCAACGCGCCGCCTGAAGTCTGGTTAGTGTTCAAATAAACCTCATTGATGATTTCAGCGTGCCTTAACGGCGGCGCTGCCGCATAAAATAATGCCATGGAGCTTACGCGATATATTGGCGAATAGGTGTCGCCACAGCGGCGACACCTATGATGCAAGGACGGGGGGCTGGCGAGGAAAGGGAATGTAGGACTGATATCACTTATGAGCATGATGAATAAGTCCTATGAATAATGGTCCCATTGTCATTAATCATCTTTGCCTTATGCTGGCGGTGGCATCCTCGAAAAAGGATTCTCGCTTTTCCCAGCCTTATTCACATCATAATGACCAGCAGGCTGGTCATTATCGTCGGGCATCTATGCTGGAGAAAATAGTCATAAATCGACTGATGATATCCGCCTTACCGTTGGCGCTACCTCCGTCGGCCACTTTTGCTGAGGAAACATCCATGATTGATATTACCAGACACGGCTCCACGCCCGCCGCCAGCGGTCCGGAGAGCTATTTTACCGGCACGGTACGTATCGACGCGCCATTCCAGGCCACGCCGCCCGCGCGCGTGGGGGGCGCGACCGTCACGTTCCAGCCCGGGGCCCGCACGGCCTGGCATACGCATCCGCTGGGCCAGACGCTGATTGTCACCGCAGGCCAGGGGTGGGTGCAGGAATGGGGGAAGCCGGCCCAGGTCATGAATAAGGGCGATATCATCTGGATACGGCCCGGCGTTAAGCACTGGCACGGTGCGTCGGCCACCTCCGCCATGTCGCATCTCGCCATTGCCGAGTCCCTGGACGGCAAAGCCGTCGACTGGCTGGAAAAAGTCACCGACGAGCAGTATCAGCAGTAAGCCCCGCCATACTATGGCTCGCCTCCCGGCGCGCCATGGCAATACGCGCCCCACGCCTGCCTTGCGATTCTGCTGCGCGCTATCACGATAGTGCGCTTCCCGGGCTTTTCCGTATCACCATCAGGGCGCTGGCCGAGGTGAACAGCGCAATGATCCAGGCCATCGTCCAGGGCGTGCCGTCGCTCAGCCACGCCAGCAACAGGGATGAAATAATCCCGCTCCCGTACTGTAATGAACCCATTAATGCCGAGGCGGATCCCGCCATTCCCGGCACGTCATCCATTGCCGCGGCGGTAGACGTGGCGGCAATAACCCCGTTCATGGAAAAAAAGATAAACACGCTGATGACAATGAGCACGATACCGCCCACCTGCATTTTTGTCGCCAGCGCCAATATCACCGCGGCGGCGGCGGCAATCGAGGTGGCTATTTTCAGCAGCGTGTCCAGTTTGTGGCGCTGCACCAGCTTACGGTTGACGGCGCTGATGGCCATCAGGCCAATCACGTTTATGGCGAACAGCCAGCCATAATGCTGGGGATCAACCTGGTAATAACTGATATAGACAAACGGCGAACCGGTAATAAAGGCATACGCGGCAACATAATAGAAGGTCACGCACAGCGTATAGCGCATGAATGTCCTGTTCTTCAGCAAAGAAACATAATTAGCGAAAGCGCCAGCGAGTGAGGCGTTGATCCGCCGCGCCTGCGGCAGCGTTTCCGGCAGCCACCATAAGGAGATAAACATCAGCGTTCCTATAATGGCCAATAACCAGAAAATGGCGTGCCAGGACGCCACCCTGATCATCTGTCCGCCGAGCAGCGGACCTGCTATGGGCGCGATGGCCATAATCATCATCAGCGTCGACAACATTTGCGCTGCGCGGGTGCGGGTAAATAAATCCCGGATCATCGCGCGCGCCAGCATCGGTCCAATACAGGCGCCCATCGCCTGGAATACCCGCCAGAAGACGATTTGAGTAATATCACGCGACATGGCGCAGCCTATGGACCCGAGGGTAAACAGCACCATCCCGATAAATAACGGCACCCGGCGCCCCAGGCGATCGCTTATTGGCCCCCAAATAAGCTGTGCTATGGTAAAGCCAATTAAAAAACCGGTGATGGTCAATTCCGCGCTCCCCCGGAGATCGGCTGACATGGCCGGCATCGCGGGTAAATAAATATCTGTCGACAACGAGGTGAATGCCATTAAAGCACTCAGGATGACGATAAATAACAGCCCGGTATTGTGACTTGTGGCGATAAGCACTCGTCTTTCTGTTTTCTTCATAATGTTCTTTTTAGCGTATACGGGAGGTGGCAGAAACCTCATCTTAGCCTTGAACCCTTCCCGGGTAACCTGATGAAAATATAATGTGGCTATGAGTCAGATTCATAAATGGCCGTTTTGGCGCCGAGGGCCGCCATTCGAGCGCTAGCGGCCGTCGCACCCCTGGCCGCCCTTGGCCGGTAAACGCGCCGTTTCAGGTTTACCGCGGTGTTGTTATAGCGCGTGACCCTGGGGACATAAATGATAACAAACGCAATTGCCGATATTCGCAACGGATATCACGCCGGGATAATTTTAAATCGGTTAATATATTAATTCTTTTTACCGCTTGAATTTTATGGGGTTTTTATTACTCTTTACTGAGAGTTTTCTCAAAGCAAAAAAATAACCGGATATGATAAAAGTGGCAATTGCACCTGCCCATTATGAACGGTAATTTGTAAGTGTATTAATAATGAATTAATCGGGAAAATATATCTCAACACTCAATTACGCGTGTTTATTCAGCGCTGAATTTATTGTAAGAATGGATTATTATTTTTTATTTACACATTAACGCAATGCAATAAAATTGACATCGCACGTTGCATCTGGACATATCGCTATTACGCGACATTTAATACACAGCTTATTCAGGTATCTGTTATGACAAAAACCACCCTTTCCATAATGTTGGCCGGTTTTATGCTGCTCGCTTCCGGGTGCGCCTATATTGCTAATTCGCCCGGCACCAAGCCTTCCGTGACGCCGCCAAAGCTGGTAAGCCCCCCGGGGCAAAAGCAGTTTTGGAATAATGCTAAACTGTTCGGCCCTGTTCCGGAAAGATACCAGAATGAGGGCGATAAAGAATGTGCCGCGCAGGGAAATGGCAAAGCCATCGGTTATCATCCCAATCCAAAAGATTATTATGGCAAGTATTTTGGCAAAAGGGGCTATCTGTGCGCGTTCCATTGACGCCGGCCCAGGCCGGTATTCCGGGCCTTGCGGCATCGCGCGGCCCGGCGCGCCCATCTCAACAGCCAGGCCGTATGCTCACCCGCCGCGCGTTTTGCCGCCTTAATCGACAATCTCAATATTCACCAACCGGCTGTCGGCGCGCCCGCGATCGTCGATCGCCCGGATGCGGTAGCGCCCGCTGTTGATGGGCCGCCAATCAAGGGCCGTTTTGCTGGCGGAGCTGCCGAGATAGATATCATCGGCAAACCAGTACACCCGGTTGCTGTCGGCATCCGTCACCGCATTAAACGAAATCCGGTCGCGCCCCGGCTGTGATTGCCTCAGGGTATAGGTCGTGTTCTTTAACGGCGACGTAATCCGCGGCGGATTACCGCTGACGTCCACGCCGCCATCCTGGCAGTGATTCGCCGGCGGTTTGCGCTTGGGCAGGCCGGCCTGGGCAAAGACGTTCGCCAGATCCGACGGCCAGAACTCAAACACCTCGGTGCGGGTCTTATCTTCATCGTAAGGCGGGCAGGCCACGTCGCCGGTCAGTTTATCCAGCCGCACCGGGCGATACACCGTATCGACCTTGATTGGCGACTTGCCGGGAATAAACCAGGTTTTGCCTGTTTGCCGGCACCACGGCGTCGGTAAATCCCCGCTGGCGAGGCAGATATCGACCCGTTTCAGCTGCTTTGGAAAAGGCTGCTTCGGTTCCTGTAATGAGGGATAACTGGCGTTAATGCCGTCGATTATGTTGAAGAACAGCGGCGCGGCCGCTTGCGCGCCGACAAAGACATTATTGCCGGCGCCGTCGAAATTCCCTTCCCATACCACCAGGACGTAAGGGCCGAAAATCCCGACGCTCCACGCATCGCGAAAGCCCCAAGAGGTGCCGGTTTTCCAGTACACCGGTAACGATGCGGGTTGTTGAGCCAGCGTATCGCCGGGACGGCGGTGTTGGCGCAGCATGTCGAGGGTGATGAAGCTGGCTTGCGCGCTGAGTAACCTGACCGGGGCGGAACGCGGATCGGTTTTTTGCATCCGCAACGCTTGCAGCTCGCCGCGATTCGCCAGTAGCGCATACAGTTTTGCCAGTTCCTGCATCGTCACCTCGCCCCCGCCCAATACCAGCGCGAGGCCATAGTGGTTCTCACTGGACATATCGGCAATGCCGGAGAGCCGCAGGAACTGATAAAACGACGGCTGCCGGAGCTGCGAAGCGACGAACACGGCGGGAATATTGCGGCTGAAGTTCAGGGCATCCGTCGCGGTGACCGGGCCGAGAAAGCGGCGGTCGAAATTCTCAGGGGCATAGGCGCCAAACGCCGAGGGCACATCCTTGAGGATAGTCATCGGATGCAGCACGCCCTGCTCCAAGCCCAGCGCATAAATAAAGGGTTTGAGCGCCGACCCCGGCGAGCGTTTGGCGTTGGTGCCATTCACCTGTCCCTGAATGCCGCGGTTGTAATAATCCGCCGACCCGGCCAGCGCGCGTATTCCCATATCGCGGGTATCCACCAGCAGCACGGCGGCATTATGGATGCCCCGGCGCTCGTTGCGGGTGATAAACGCGGTTACCTGCCGCTCGACGAGCCGCTGCAAGCCGGCGTCCAGCGTGGTGTCGATACGGGTATCGGTGCCGATATAGCGCTGGTTTTGCTGGCGCAGCTGCTCGATAAAATGCGGCGCGATGAACGGCAGCCGCTCGGGCTGGCGCAGCGCCAGCGGCAGCCTGAACAACGCGCCCTGGCTGGCGTCGACGCCGTAGTGCCGCTGCCAGCGCTGGAACAGCCGGTTGCGCGCCTGCGAGAGCAAGGCGCCCAGCACGCCGGCGCCGGCATCGATGCGATAACGCGGCGACTGCGGCAGCACCGCCAGCGTCAGCGCTTCCGGCAAGGTCAGATCTTGCGGCGCCTTGTCGAAATAAATCAGGCTGGCCGCCCCGATGCTCTCTATATTGCGGCCATAGGGGGCGCTGTTCAGGTAGGCTTCGAGAATATCGTGTTTGGAGTAACTCAGTTCCAGCTGCGCCGCGCGCAGGACCTGCATGATTTTGCCCGACGGCGCGCGGGTATTGAGATGCCAGCGCATGCGCGCCAGCTGCATGGTGATGGTCGAGCCGCCCTGCATTTTACCGCCCGCGACATAACTGCGCCAGAACCCCCGCGCCAGGCTGAACGGGTTGAAGCCGGGGTGGAGGTAAAACCAGCGGTCCTCATGCAGCAGCAGGCCTTTGACCGCCAGCGGGGAAACCCGCTCCAGCGGAGTCCATAACCGGTAGCGGTCGTCACTGGCGAGGGCGATACGCATCAGCGTCCCCTGCCGGTCATAGTAGACCGACGATAAAGGTTGCCCCCGGGAAAGCGGCGGATGAGGCCACAGCCGGCATGCCAATACCAGCAGCGCCAGTAATAAAACCGCCATGGCAATGTTTTGCAGCCGGCGTTGCGTGGCGGCGGATAACACGGGAAAGAGGTTCATCTCATTACCCGGGGCGGTTTACGCCCCGGCCCTCCATGGCGGGGCGCTGACCGCGGCATATTATTGTTTAGCCGCCGCGCCGACCAGCAGTTTTTGGCCGCCGATGGACAGCGCCTGGACGTCACGATCATACATGGCCTCGCCATAAGCCGGCGGGATGACAAAGCTGCCGGTGTTGGTGGCTTTGATCTGATAGACAAACTCCTGCGCAACGGGGCCGGCGCTGCCGTAAATAACGACACGATCTTCGCGGATATCGCTGTAATCCGGCGCCCAGGTGGACCCGGAGGCCGCCAGCGGCGATTGCCAGGACGGCGGCGCGTTGGCCTCGCCGTTCTCGTCGGTGTCCCCATCGCCCTGGTCGGACGCCGGTTCCGGCGGCGTTTGCTGCACCACTTCAAACCCGCCCGGCAGCAAATCGACAATCGCCAGATTGCTTTGCCCTTCTTTGGCGTTGGCGCGTATGTTCAGATGCACGCTTACCGTCTGTCCCAGCGTTACCCGGGTTACCGGCTTGCCCTGGTCATCGGTGTAACTGCGGGTGATTTCCAGGCCGCGCGCTATGGCTTTTTCCGGCGCGGCCAGATCGTAGCCGGCCTGCGTCACCACATACCAGGCCGGCGCGTCATGACCATTTTCAACGCGAATCGCTTGCGCATCGGCGGTAAAATCGCCTTTGGCCAGCCACCCCTGCATGCTGGAAATCAGCTTGGGCCCGACCTGTTTATCCGCGCTGATTTGCGTGATTTTCAGCGCGCCCGGTGCCGTGGCCTGTGCCGCCACCTGCGCGGAGTAACTCTCCAGCGCCAGAATACTCATCGCCGATGAATAGGTGGTGTAGCGCTCCTCCTTCAGCGCCCTGATCATATTTTCCAGCACCTGCGGCGGAATCGAGGACACTTTTTCCGGGAAGTGACGGGTGATGAGATACAGTCGCGTCGCGTCCTGTACCAACGGGTCGAAATAAGCCTGGGTCCACCAGGCTTTTCCATATGCGTTGCCCAGTTGCGTCCAGGTCGGCTGCAACAGCGCATTGGCTTCATCGTCCATTTTCAGCAGGCGATAAGCCGACGCCAGATACAGCGCGCCGAGATCGGTTTTCCAGCTGTCGGGGTACCGCTGCTGTAAAGCGTCCTGTACCGACGCCAGCGAACTGGTGGTGATTTCCCCCTGCCGGGTCAGCAGATAGGACGCCCACGCGCGCAGGCGCAGAGTATACAAGTCGTCATGCTGGTTGGCGGCCAGCGCGCGCAGCGCCGCGTTCGCCTCGTCCAGCATACCGTCCGGCAAGGCATATCCCGCGTCTCTCGCTTCCAGCAGGGCTTGCACCACATACGGGGTTACGAACGGATCGGTTTCCGGCGACGAGCGCCACATGCCGATCGCGCCGCTGCCGTTTTGGCGCGAACGCAGCACCGCCAGCATGTTTTTCAACTGCTTACCGTTTTCCGCCTGGCTTTGATTGCCGTTGATTTCCGGGTGCGCGCCCGCGAGGATCAGCGGAATCGAGCGGCTGACGATCTGCTCGGAACAATAATACGGATAATCCGCCAGATATTGCGACAACCCGCTGGCCAGCACCAGCGGCGAATTGGAGACCGCCGCTTTACGCACCACGTAAGCATCGAACATTTGGCGCAAACCGGCGATATCCTGGCTGCGGCCGCTCATGCGTCCCATGATGGACTGGGTGCGAAATGGCATGGCCGGACGCACCGAGATACTGAGCGTGCGGCGGCTGGCTTTGCCGGTACCGGCGTCATCCCGCACCTGGGCGTCAAACACCAGCGGCGCATCGCCCGGAACGGCATTGGCGCGCAGGCGGAAGCTGATGGCGCCTTCGTGTTTTTCGGCAAGCTGGAGGTCGCGATCCGCGCCGCCGACCACGCTCAGCTGCGGCGGAACCGTGAGATGCACCGCAATCGCCACAGTTTTGCCGTTCAGTCCTTCGAGGTTATTGCTGACGCCGACGCTGACATCAAATTCATCGCCCGGGGCCACCATCGCCGGGACATTCGGCGTCATGATGACGTTGTCGCGCACGACGGCCGAGGTTTGCGCTTTACCGATTTTGTCCGGCGTTACGGAAATCGCCATTACGCGGATTTTGCCGTTGAAGTAATCCGGCACCTGATAATCAAACCGCTTCTCGCCGTTCACGTCGGTAATGCCGGACCAATACGCCACCGGCTTGTCGCGCTGACGTTTGAACGGATTGACGTTAAGATCCAGTCCTTCGCCGCCGTCACCGCCCGGCGCGGCCGCCAGCTGCATCAGCTTGCTGAACTCCGGCAGGATCAGGTCGAGGATTTGCGCGCTCTTAACGCCCAGCTCACGTTTGCTGAAGAAATACTCGAGCGGATCCTTCAGGCGATAACGCGCCACCTGCAAAATGCCCTCGTCGACGGCGAACAGCGCAACCTGCTGCGGGCCGTCGGTAGACACCGTCATCGCCAGGTTTTCGCCCGGTTTAATCACTGCCGGCACCGCGACACCGAGGCTGTTCTGACGCGCCTTGGTGCTGATTTTAAACGGCATGACGCCGTAGCTCAGCGGGCTCATAAAGATTTCATTGGAATTCACATCACGCACAAACTGCACGTTGATGTAGCCGTTACCCTCCATGCCCGCCGGAACGCGGATTTTCTGCACCGAACTGGTGGTATCGGTATGGAACCACTGCCAGCTGTAGACTTTGTCTTTTTCAATGGTTATCAGCCCGCTGCCGGTGTACGGCGCGTTAATCGACACCTCGATGTCCTCCCCCGCCGCGTATTCCGCCTGGTTCAGCTTCAGCGTCAGTTCCGCGTTGCGATCCAGGGCGCGGCTAAGGTTAGCGTTGCCGGCGACGCTATAGGCGATGCGGTTCAGCGCCTTGCCCCGCGCGTCTTCAATCACCAGCACAAAGTCGCCCGGCCGGCCGGTGGCAAGTTTGAGATCGGCGCCCTGCTCGGTCAGCGCCAGCGGCTGTTCAGACAGCCGCACTTCCTTCATTTTCGATTGATATTTATAGACGCCGGAATCCTGCCGGGTCAGCACGGAAATGTATTTCTGCTCGATCAGCGCGGCTTTCAACGCCGGCGGCGCGATCCGCCGGAGCGAAGGGTCGACGGCGATGATATTCAGGTGACGGACGGCGTCACGATTGATGTAGCCCAAATCGCCGTCCGCCTTCACCCCGACCAGGTAATCGTACGGCGACACCAGAACGCGCGCCGTGGCCGCGACGGAACGGCCGCCGCCGGCCACAAAGGCTTCCGCTAGCAGCTGCAGTTGATAGGTCGCGTCGGCGTATGACGTCAGATCCAGCGGAATAGCCGCCGCGCCGTTTGCGTCGGTCTGGCGGTCCTCCAGCGCGGTCTCAAACCCATCGCTGTTCTGGCGATCTTCGTAGAACGCGTAGTCCGGGTATTGATCAAAGCTCGGATACATCGGGCGCAGCGTCAGTTTCGACGTGACGCGCCGATCCTGCGCCGGGGTCCCGAACAGGTTCTGCACATCGATATTGGCCCGCAGTTCCGAGGGTTTGACCCAGCCCTGCCGGCGATCCGGCGTCAGCTGCAGTTTCACTTTTAACTGATCCGGCTCGAACGCTTTCACGTTTACCGCGGTATGCCCCAGCAGCGTCGACGACGCGTCGTCTTTGCCGATCAGATACAGATAGACATTCCATTCGCCGGTCGGGGAGTTATCGTCGGTGGTATAACTCAGCTCGTTGAAACCGCCGGCGCCCAGCGTCAGCGGAATAGTGCTCATCAGCTTGTCGCGCGGATCGTGGATTTCAGCGCGCACCGGCACGCCGGCCAAGCCGATGCCCCAGTCGGCGGCACGGGTAATCAGGCCGATATGAAAGGTCTCCCCCGGGCGATAAACGCCGCGATCGGAGAACAGATAGCTGTTCAGCGTACGCGGATCGTTCGGGGTTTCTTCCCCGTCGACGTCAAAGCGCGAGAAATCGAGACCGCGGTCATTGTTGCTATCGGCCGGCAGGAAGGACACATCGCCCTCTTTTTCCACCAGAAACATGACCGGCGCGCGCTCGCTGGTGTAGACATCCAGCGCGGGAAAACGCACGTGGCCGTCGGCGCCGGTGGTCCGGGTCAGCAGCGTGACGCCGTTTTTGGCGATAACCGACACCTTGGCGTTGGCGACCGGCGTACCGCTATGAATCGACTGCACAAATACGTCGCGGGTTTTATCCTGCGCGCGCTTGGCGATAATGCCCAGATCGGTGACGACCACAAAGCGCGAATCCCCCGCCGCAGCCTCTTCTTCGTGCTGGTCATCGTCTTGGTACGGGTTGCCGTCGTCAGCGGCCGGCGTCGCCTGCTTTTTGTTGGGATCCCACTCCGTAAGCGTCAGCAGGAAGACGCCGCGATGCGAGCGCGGATCGGTGGAAAGATAACGGGAGAGATCAACGCCCTGATAATTTACCTCCCCCGGATGGCCGCTGTTCACCGCCGCCTGATAGGTAAAGCGCTCGGTAAAATACTCATCATTCAGGCGGTTGAAATCCGCCGATGAATACTGCCGGCTCTTGAACGACACAATGTGCTGCAGCTGGCTTGGAATCACCCGTTTGATATCGAGACGCAATCCCGGCACGTTACGCGCAGCTAAGCTGATTTGCCTGTCGCCGTTCACCGACAGCAGCGAGCCTTGCGACACAAATTGCAGGGATTTGGGATACTCCGGCACCGGTACGACACGGTAGACTTTTTCCGGCATTTTATAGCCGCCGGCAGAAACCAGAACATTGTCGATTTCCACCAGCATGGCGCGGTGCGCCGGGGCATCGAAACGAAAGCTGAACTGCGGCTGGAACTCGTTTTCGGCGTCATTAAGCTGGACATCCACGGGCGAGGACTGCGCGAGCACGTTATTTTCAACGTTCCCGACCTCCCAGTTGGCGTAGTCATCCGGGCCGGCGGCGGCATCCCGATCGTTTGGATTGTGCTGCGGCAGCAGCCAGACTTTCACCGCGCGGCGCAGGTCTTTATCTTTTACCGCATCGCTGAAGGCTAAGATCAACGCGCGCTGGCTGCCGGCGCCATCGGCATCAACAACCTGCGCGCTGGCCTCTTTAACCGCCAGGCTGTAGAGCGTCGGCACGGAAACCGTCGCGCCGCCGGGCTGCGCGGTGGCATTGGACGGCACCGCGGCTTTCACGCCCGCGCCGATGGCGATACGCACCGAACCGCCGTGATCCAGGGGTTGCAGCGGTTCGGAGTGCACCCAGGCGTTGAGCTTTTTCTGGTCATAGACCACGGAATAACGCAGTTTCGACCCGGACTTGGCGTTACCTTCGAGCAGATCCAGGGCAATCCGTGTTTCGAAACTGGCGGCATCCACCGGCGCGTTGAACTGAACGTTAAAAATCGCGCTGCGTTTTTGCGCATCCTGCGGGTCCTGAAAATACTCGGCTTCGCCAAGCTGATAGCCGAACGCCGGCGCGCTGAAGGCGTACCGCCTGGTCGCCAGCGTGGTTTGCGGCGCGAGCAGGACGTCCGGGGTGAAATTCACTTCATATCCGGCGCCCATCGGCAGCGGATTTTTCGGCGTGAAGACTAACCTATGGTCGTTCACCCATCGCCACTCGCCGGCGACGGCCGGTTTGAGCGCAATGCCTTTTGCGACGACCTTGCCGACATCGCTCAGCGGCGCGGCGGCGTTGCTGAAATTGAAGATAGCCTGCTGCGGCGCGGCTTTTTGCGCCGCGTAATTCACCGCTTCCGGGCCGCTGACGCTGACGCTGGTTTGCTCAGGCACCCTCGGCGCCGATTCGATGAGTTGCGGCCGGTTCAGCCACCAGTGCCAGCCGTAAACGGCCGCGCCCGCGGCGCACAGCAAGACCAGAATCGACAGGCTGACGGCGAGCGGGTGTCTATCCGCCCCGCGTTCCATATGCCCGACGCCGCGCTTGAGTCCACGGGACAGCGCCGTCCACCAGGCAGGGGCGCGCCAGTGGATATTGCCGACTAACGGTTTCATGATGCGGCCGAGCAGACCCAGGAGAAAAGTCAGCGCGCGCAACAGGCCCTTTATCAGTATAAAAGGCAGGCGCAGCAAGAATCTGAGTACATCCATTTGTAGCGATACTCCCCATCCCTATCAGTGTTACTGATACTTTAACTAAAGACAGGGGTAAAAAGTGATTTACGCAGAGTATTTTGGCGGCCGTTCACGTTGTTTCTACAAATCGCGCTCTTTTTGTGCCCGCTGCCGGTCATAATATTCATATTCGGCGGCGATGATTTCATCAAGCAACGAATCGACGTCGGCTTTATGGGTATCTTCGGCGAACTGCCCGGTCAGGAGGGTTTCCGGGGTCAATTTACCGTCTTCATATAATGCCCAGATTTCCTTCGCATAGCGGGTTTCCAGCAACCGCGGCGCGAACCGTCCGTAGTATTCGGTCATATTATTTACATCGCGCCCGAACATCGCGGCGGCAAGATTGTTCGCCGCGGCATCGACGGCCTGGGGCAGATCGATAATCACCGGCCCGTCGGCATCCATCAGCACGTTAAATTCGGATAAATCCCCGTGGACGATACCCGCGCACAGCATCCGCACGATATTGCGGATCATGACGGCGAAATCGGCCACCGCCTCTTCTTCCGTCAGGATCACGTCGCTCAAACGCGGCGCGACCACGCCCTCGGCGTCGGTGATAAGCTCCATCAGCAGTACGCCGTCCAGGCAAATATAGGGCTGAGGTACGCGCACGCCGGCTTGCGCCAGGCGGAACAGCGCATTGACTTCCGCCGTCTGCCAGGAGTCTTCCTGCTGTTTGCGTCCGAACTTCGAGCCTTTTTGCATCGCGCGCGCGTTGCGGCTGTTACGGACTTTGCGCCCTTCCTGATATTGCACGGCCTGTTTAAAGCTGCGTTGCGTGGCTTCTTTGTAAACTTTGGCGCAACGAATCTCTTCACCGCATAACACGGTGTAAACGTCGGCCTCTTTGCCGCTGCGCAGGCGACGGACCACAGTGTCTATCAGACCGTCATCCACCAGCGGTTGGATTCTATTTGGAATTTTCATGCAGCCTTGTACCCTATTTCAGCGCTTGAGGGAATGACCGGCGCAATATTCTTGCGCAGCCCGATACCTTTTGCCGCACTGATTAGTAGCATTATCCATTATCTCTTTATGCCCAGATTGACGCCATTATGCCACATTATTTATCGATGCTGGGCGTTATGCGCGCATTCCCCCCACCTGCCGACAAATGTTTCGTCACAAAGCGCACATCGGCGGGACGCCGCGGCGGGGGAATTAACTCAAATCAACGTTTTTGCTGCCGCAGAGCCAGGTGATGATAAAGCCGGCGGCATAGGACACCAGCAGCCCGGCGCTATAGACCATCATCCCGGCATAGATGCCCTGCGCGGACGTCATCAGCGGGATGGTCAGGATACCGGAAGGACCAAAAACGGTATTGAGGCCGACCGGTAATCCCAGATAGGCGACGGCGCCCAGGAAGAACCCGCCGACGGCGCCGCCGAGACAGGCGGTGACAAAAGGTTTTACCCTGGGCAGCGTGACGCCGTAGATCAGGGGCTCGCCAACGCCGAGGATGCCCGGGATAATGGCGCCCTTGATCTGGGCGCGCAGCAGCGAACCCGTTTTCGCCCTGACGTACAGCGCCATTGCCGCCCCCACCTGTCCCCCGCCGGCCATGGCCAGGATTGGAAACAGCGAATTAAACCCCTGGGCATCCATCAGGGCGAAATAAACCGGGACAAAACCCTGGTGAATGCCGAACATCACTGCAAGCAGAAACAGGCCCGCCAGGACGGCGCTGCCGAACGGGTTGCCGTTCAGGTGCAGAAACAGCCATGACATGCCCTTATACAGCGCCCCGCCGGCCGGCATGATCACCACAAAGGTCACCGCCCCCATGATCAGCAGGGTGATGACGGGGGTCAGAATCATATCCAGATTATCGGGCATCACCCTGCGCACCCTGCGCTCGACCCAGGCGCCCATGATGGTGGCGATCAGCACGCCGATAATGCTGCCCCTGGGATCGATGGGCAGGCCAAAGAAGCTGTCGATACCGGAATAATACCCGACCCTGGCGTCCGGGACGTAGCCCAGGACAAACAGCGAGGCGATAATGGCGCCGTTCACTCCCGTGCCGCCAAACGCCTTTTGGGCGTTATGGCCTATCAGGATGCTCAAAAAAGCGAACAGGCCTTTACTGAATACTTTCATATAACCGATGATGCCGATAAGCCAGGCATTGGGCGACGCAACCCCGATAATCAGGCTTTGCTCCAGCAGGGTGGCGATCCCCAGCAGTAATCCGGCGGCGATAAAGCCGGGTATAAGCGGCGTGAAGATGGTGGCGAAGCGGGTGAAAAAGTGATGCAGGGCGCCGCTCTGGCGCGATTTGAGCTGCCTTTTATTCTGCGCGGCGATAGTGATGAGATCGCCTGCGCCCTCGTCGGCCTGCGGCTCCACGCGGCTTAGCGCAGCATTCATGATATCCGCCGCGGTTTGCGCCTTGCCGGGGCCGAGCACGATCTGTAACTGATCATCCCCCTCGATCACCCCCAGCACGCCGGCGATTTTTTTCAGCGCCGCGCCATCGACGCGCGCGCTGTCTTTCAACGTGAGCCGCAGCCGCGTCATGCAGTGGCCGCAAACCGCGATATTATTCCGGCCGCCGACCAGGGCCAGTATCTGTTCAATCATTGCTGTGTTGATTTTCGCCATGCGCATGGACACCTGTGCTGAAAGACCGCCCGGTTAACACCGGTGCCGGGCTTTAGCATCATGCCGCCGTCTGGTGATGCAATCAATTCACCTCATGAACATTTTTGTCCCTGCCGCCGCCGCGGTCAGGACATGATCAGGCCGCCGTCGATATTAATGGTTTGCCCGGTCAGGTAGCGGGCGTCGTCGGAGGCTAAAAACGCCACCAATCCGGCGACGTCCGCCGGCTGCCCGGCCCGTTTCAATGGAATGCCGCGTACCCACTCCGCCATCAGTTCGCCTTTACCGTAGCGCTTTTGGTCGGTACTGAGGATTTCGCCCCAGACCCGGTCGTTATACTCCCACATCTCGCTTTCAATAATGCCGGGGCAAAACGCATTGACCGTAATATTATGCGGCGCCAGTTCATGGGCCAGGCTTTGGGTGATGCCGATGACCCCCATTTTGCTGGCGGCATAGTGCGGCGTGTAGATAAACCCCTGCCGTCCCTGGCCGGAGGAGGTATTGATCAGGCTGCCGTACCGCTGTTTCACCATGATTTTCGCCGCCTCGCGGCAGCATAACCATACGCCGGTGGTATTTACCGCCAAAATGCGCTCAAAATCGCTTTTCGGCATCGAATCAAAATAATCGATGGTGATGACGCCCGCGTTCTGGATGGACACCTCCACCGCGCCGAATTTCTCCAGCGCCTGCCGGTACAGATCCCGCACCTGCGCCTCGTCGGTCACGTCGACCCGCAACGGTAAAATGTCCGCGCCGTACTGTTGCCGCAGCCGATCGGCGGTGGCGAATATCCGTTCGGCGTCCGAGACCATCACCAGATTGGCGCCGTCGCGGGCGAAACGTTCGGCGATGCCGGCGCCGATGCCGCGACAGGCGCCGGTAATCACCACGGTTTTACCACTGAAATCTCGTTTCATCATGTTATCTCCACGTTGTTGGCGACGACATCCGCCGCGCGCCGGAATGGATCCGCGCGTTCAGCCGGCGCGGCGCTTAGCCATGGCTCGCCTCAGACATCGCCTGCTGCGCCGCCTGCTGCTTTTTTTCGTGGCGGCGCATCAGCGTGACCTTGCTTTGCAGCCGCTGCTGGAACTGATCGATTACCACGGCGGTGACGATCACCAGGCCCTTGATCACCATTTGCCAGAATTCGCTGACGCCCATCATCACCAGGCCGTCGGCAAGAAACACGATGACAAAAGCGCCGATAATGGAACCGAACACCCGCCCGCGTCCGCCGGATAGCGCCGTGCCGCCGAGCACCGTGGCGCCGATGGCGTCCATCTCGAACATGTTGCCGGTCATCGGATGGGCGGTTTGCAATTGCGAGGCCACCACCAGTCCGACCAGCGCGGCGCACAGGCCGGAGAAGGCATAGACGAAAATCTTCACTTTCACGATGGGCACGCCGGCCAGGCGCGCCGCCGGCTCGTTGCCGCCGATGGCGTAGATATAACGTCCCAGCGGCGTTTTTTTAGTCAGGTACATGCCCAGCAATACGATGGCGGCCATCAGCCAGATCGGGTTATACACACCCAGCAGGGTGCCGGAACCCAGCGTGGCGAAGCCGGTATTGCCCAGGGCCGCCAGGCCCGAGAGATTGGGAAAGGTTTTGCCGTCGGTGGTGAGCAGCGCCGCGCCGCGCGCCACATACATCATGCCCAGGGTGCAGATAAAGGGCGCCACCCCCAGCCGGGTGATCACCACGCCGTTGATCGCGCCGATGACCGTACCGGCGAGCGCCACCACGATAATTGTCTCCACCACGTTTAAAAACAATAGGTTGTCGCCCCATAGCGGGATGCCGAGGGTGAGCAGCGCGCCGCCGATCATGCCGCACATCCCGGCCACCGCGCCGACCGACAGATCGATGCCGCCGGTGAGGATCACAAGCGTCATGCCCACCGCCAGCAGGCCGGTGATGGCGACATGCTGCGTCATAATCAGCAGGTTCGACGTGGTGATAAAGTTCGGCACCATGGCGCTGAAAAAGCCGATGACGATTAGCAGGGCGATAAAGGTGCGCGCCTTGAGCAAATACATATAAACGAGATATTTTCGGCTTTGCATAACCTGTCCTTAATCATGAGGCGTCGAAGCGCGGATAAGCGTTTCCCGGTTTACCCCGGCGCGTGGCAGGTCGGCGGTGATTTTACCGTCGGCCATGACAATGACCCGGTCCGCCAGTTGCATCACTTCGTCCAGTTCGGACGAGGAGAACATCACGGCCAGTCCCTGCTGCGCCATGGCGCCGATCAAATGATACACATCGGTTTTCGCCCCCACGTCGATGCCGCGGGTGGGTTCGTCGAGGAATACCACCTGCGGCTGGGTCAGCAAGGCTTTGCCCAGCACCACCTTTTGCTGGTTGCCCCCGCTCAGGGAGGTGACCGACAGATCGACATCGCTGACTTTGATGGCCAGCGTATCGATCATCCGCCGCACCGCACCGGACTCCTTGTCATTGCGGATCGGCAGCAGCGTTTGCCAAAAGCGTTTGCTGCGCAAACTGGAGAGGGTCATATTGGCTTTGATCGACAGCAACTGCACCAATCCTTCCGCCTGCCGGTCCTCGGGCACCAGCGCCATGCCCAGCGCCAGGCGCCGGCGGAACGAAAGGTGTTCGATGCGCCGGCCGCCGAGGGTTATCTCGCCGGCATCGGGTTTAAACACGCCGAGCAGCGTCTTGAACAGCTCAGTGCGCCCGGCGCCCAGCAGCCCATACACGCCCACCACTTCCCCCCGGTGCAGGGTCAAACCGACGCCGTTAAGGGCGTAGCCGCCATTTTGATGCAGCAGCGTCAGGCCGCGGGCCGCCAGGACCTCCTCCCCTTTCACCGCCGGGCTGTAATCAAAATGCTTGGCTTTTTCCCCCACCATGCTGGCGATGATCCAGGGGATGCTCGCCTGGGCGATTGCGCGCTCGGCGACGAATTTGCCGTCGCGCAAGACCGTAATGCGATCGCCGATGGCCATCAGTTCCTCCAGCCGATGGGAGATATAGATAATGGTGACGCCGCGGCGCTTAAGCTGTTCGATAACATTGAACAGCACCTTGACCTCGGACTGGCTCAGCGCCGACGTCGGTTCGTCCATGATAAGCACCCGCGTGTCTTTTGACAGCGCGCGGGCGATCTCCACCAACTGCTGGTGGCCGATCGCCAGCTCCTCCAGCGGCGTGAGCGGATCGACATCCAGTTCCAGGCGTTCGAGCAGCGCCTTCGCCAGTTGATACTGGTAAGCCACATTGATGCGGCCGCGCTGGAAAAACTCGTTGCCGATAAAAATATTGTCCATGACCGTCATGTTGGGAAACAGATTCAATTCCTGGAAAATAATGCTGATACCCAGTTTTTCCGCCTGATGGGTGGAGCCGAGCGCCACCGGCTGGCCGTCGAGCAGGATTTGACCGCTGGTGGGGGTTTCGACGCCGGCCAGCATTTTCATCATGGTGGATTTACCGGCGCCGTTTTCACCGATCAGCACGTTAACCTGGTTGCGGTAGACCCGATAATCAACATTATCGAGCGCCACCACGCCCGGATAGAGCCGCGATACGCCGCGGGTCTCGATAATGACCGGCGCGCCCTGGCGCAGGGAGGCGCGCGGCGTAACCCGATCGTTGACATAATGGGACCGGGGTTCGGCGGCGGCGGCGGTGCGTGGGTTTGCCATGGCGCTCTCCTTATTGCGTAATCTTAACCGGCGTGATGAGCAGCGGCGGTTGCGGCGTATCAAAGGCGCTGAACACCCCGTACACCGTTACTTTGCCGCCGACGGCAAAGGTCTGTTTCGCCACGGTGTTGATGGCCTGCTGGTTAATGGCCTTGCTGAAATCACCAAACAGATTCTGATCGTTAAAGTCGGCATAACTCAGCCCGCGATAGCTGTCGCGCAAATCGGTGCCGCGAAAGGTCGGGCCAATCTGCACGTTGACTTCCCCGGCCGCGTCGTCGCTCTTTATCACTATCTGACCGTTGCGGGAGGTGGTATTCACCTCGCTGATGGCGCCGGTCACCGAGACGGCAAACACGCAGGGATTTTCTTCCTGGCTGCGGTAGCCGAACTGCTGGCAGGCGGCGTCAAAATCCTTGGCATGGCCGATTTGCGTCAGCAGGCTGCCCAACGGCCTGGCGGAGGCGATCACCTGGGGCGCGATTTTCTGGTCGAATAACTGTGCCGCCTTGGCTACATTGGCGTTCGGCGGGTTTTTCAGCTCCGCCAGCTGCCGCTCCGACACGATGCGGCAGCCGGATAACGCCACGGCAACCAGCACCGCCCATAGCATGCGCGTTGACATCCGTTTTATCTCCTTACGCGCCCCGCGCAGCCACGGGGCGCGATACACATCGGTGACGATCGCCGTCGTTATTGCTGATAATTAAAACCGTTCACTTTATCGGCGTTGTTCTGTTTAATCAGAATGCCGCGGAACATGATGCGTTCCTTACCGCTATAGCTGCCTTTTTGCAGATACTGGTCAAGGATTTCCACGCCCTGGGAGGCGATGGCCTGTGCCTGGAGCATGACGCTGGCATAAAGATCACCGGCCTTGATGGCGTCGCGTTCATCGTTGCTGCCGTCAATGCCGACCACGGTGACATCTTTACGGCCCGCGGCTTTGAGCGCCGCTATCGCCCCCAGCGCCACCGGACCGTTGCCGGATATCACGCCTTTGATATCGGGGTGGGCCTGTAAGATACTGTCCATGATACGTTTCCCTTCAAGCAGGTTGCCTTTGGCGTCCTGGCGGGCAATCATTTTCATCTCCGGATACTGGTCGATGACATTGTGAAAAGATTTTGAACGCGTCACGCAATTGTTGTCGGCCAGGTTGCAGGTCAATTCGGCATAGCTGCCTTTTTCTCCCATTTTTTCGACGAATTCATTGGCCACATCGGAGCCGGCCTGGAAGTTATTGTGGGTGATCTGCGCCAGCGCCACGCCATCCACCGGGATTTCCCGGTTGATAAGCACCACCGGCACGCCGGCGTCCTTAGCCTGTTTTACCGCCGCTACGCTTGCCTGCGAGTCGGCGTTATCCAGAATGATGCCCTGCACTTTACGCCCGATAACCAGGCTTATCAGCTCCCCCTGGCGTTTCACATCCTCGCCGTGGGACAGCACCAGGGTTTTGTAGCCCATCGCCTGCGCTTTGGCTTCGGCGCCTTTGGCCTCGGCGGAGTAATAGGGGTTATCAAGGGAGTTGACCAAGATGGCGATGGTGCCTTTCTCGGCGGCGAAGGCGTGCGGCAGATAACAACCCGCCATGAGGGCGAACAGGGTAAGATATTTTTTCATGATAAGGTCTCTCGTGGTCATTGTTTTTTTTACCGTGGGTACAACGGGTGCACAACGTGGTTTGCCTGAATTCGTCCTCCGGCGCGCCGTTTACCAAATGGTAAACCCGCCGTCAATCATCAGATCCGCGCCGGTAATCATGTCGCTGCCGTTGCTGGCGAAAAACACGATGGCGGCGGCGATTTCGTCGGTATAGGCAAAGCGTCCCAGCGGAATTAATTTTTTCATCTGCTCCCCTTTCTCTCCGCGCCAGGCTTTCTCGCCCATGGGCGTCAATACGACGGTGGGCGACAGGGTATTGACGTTAATGCGGTGCGGCGCCCACTCTTTCGCCATCACCTTGGTCATGCCCAGCAGGCCGGCTTTGGCCGAGGTATAGGCGCAATGATTATCGATGGCGATGGAGGCGGCCTGGGAGGCGATATTGATGATCTTCCCGCCGCGGCCGCGGGCTATCATGCTGCGGGCGGCGGCCTGCGCGCACAAAAACGGACCGGTCAGGTTTACCGCCAGATGTTGTTGCCATTGGTCGAAGGCGGTGTCGATTGCCGGCTCCAGCTGTACGTAACCGGCGCAGTTCACCAGTATATCGATCTGGCCCCGGCGCTGCTCCACCTGGTTAAACGCCTGCGCGACCTGCGCCGGGTCGCCGACATCGCATTCGATATAGCTGACCCGGTCCTCGCCCAATTCCGCCGCCGCCGCGGCTTTGCCCGCGCTGTCGAAAGCCGGATAAAGCAGCGCCAGCGTCGCGCCTTTCGCCAGCATCATGCGATTGGCGGCCATGGCGATGCCGCCCAGGCCGCCGGCGACCACCGCCACCTTGCCGGCCAGCGATTGCGTAGGGTCCACGCCATAGCGCAGATTGACGTCATACTGATTATTGTTCATCACGGGTCTCCATGGGTGAAAGGCCGTCGTCACAGCCGGTAAATGATGGCGATTTTCGCGCGCGGGGGTGTTTTAATTCATTTTCGAATAAAACTATATATTGTCATTTTGATCATTTATGAGGCCAGGATCAGGTTTCAAACAAAAACTGAATATGATGACATAAGCTTGTTTTTCAGCGTGTTATAAATTTGATGGCAAAATTGACCCTGATTAACCTGCTGAAATGTAGGATTTTTTAGCTATCTTTTTCCTGTTCATTTTCGAATGAAAATCAAAAAAAAGACAACCGACGCAACTCGCTTTCGCCTGCGCGCGACGTTACTATTTGCCGGTAAGCCTCGGGGGATGGAATACCGATAGGAGTATCATGATTGAAAAGCAAAAATGAGCAGTGGGCTGATATGCAGCATCGCCGCAGCAAAATACTGGAAATGATAAAAGAAGACGGCACCGTGTCGGTGAAAATGCTTACCGATACCTTTGACCTGACCGAAGCGACGATCCGTTCAGACTTACGCGTGCTGCAGCAGCAAGGCTATATCCAACGCTACCACGGCGGCGCGACGCTGCTGGACGGCAAGCAGAATACCCACGCGCTGCTGCTGGCGCGCCAGACCCAGCTTGGCGAAAAAGACGCCATCGGGCAATTGGCGGCCAGTTTTATCGAGCCGGGCGACACCATTATCCTGGATGCGGGCACCACCACCACGGCTATCGCCAATCATCTGAACCATATCAAAAAGCTGTCGGTCATCACCACCGCCGTCAATATCGCCCTGCAATTAGGCGGCGAGCCGGGGGTGAATATCCTGTTGACCGGCGGTACCTTTAAATTTCCCACCCTGTCGACCTCCGGCGAGAAAGCCGCCAGCTTTTTCGAAAATATGCTGGCGGAAAAACTGTTCCTGGCCACCGCCTGTATTTCACCGCGCGCCGGGCTGAGCTATCCCAGCGAAACGGACATCAAGGTGAAAACGGCGATGATCAATTCGGCCAATACGGTATTTGTGGTGGCGGACTCCACCAAGATCGATAAGGTCTCGATGTTCGCCCTGCCCTGTGAATGGCGCAAGATTCATTATCTGATTACCGACAGCGGCATTACCTCCGACGCAAAAGCCGCATTCGAGGCCTTGGGCATCCAGGTACTGGTGGCGCAAACCGCCGGCGCGAGATCCTGATGCGCCGGGCGGCAAGCTTAAAGGCAGTCTCAGGGGAGAATAAAACTGAGGAAAATTGAATGGCCTACGATCTTGGGCATCGTCATGTTATTGGCGTCTGCTCGAGCGCTGTTTTTGATTTGACAGGGTCCAACGCGGTATTCAAAAGCCAGGGAGAGGAAGAATACCGGAAATTTCACGAGTTCCAAAGTCAAAAACGTCATGCAGCCGCACAATCCTGGCCCCTTAAAGGAATTTCTTGTCAGGATGGCGAAAATTCAATCCGTGGAAGAAAAGTATAAGATTCTACATCCGGGTTATGAAAATCGCCTGAGAATTTCCATAGTCACCGCCAGGAATGCGCCATCACATGAACGCGCCTTAAACACGTTGAAGAGCTGGGGCGTGATGGCGAATGACGCATTCTTTCTCGGCGGTATTGAAAAAGTCAATGTATGAGGGGGTACTGAAACCACACATTTTTTTCGATGATCGGTCTCCCTATCTTCTGACCGCCAGCGCGGTTGTTCCCTCCGTGCATATCCCCTTCGGTGTTATCAATCAAGCAAATTGACGCGATAAGACCTGCCGTACAGGTAAAGACCACTATCACGCGTCCAGATACCTTTGCCGATTCCCGCTCGACGAACGTCCGTATGCGCGGGACCACGCCACTGTCCCGCAGGGTTTTCAATATCACCAGTCCCAAAGACGGTATAAGCGGATGAGATTGAAATTGATGCAAACCACCCTTATTTAAACAGGTAGGGTCGCTCTTAGAAGTGTGTTTAGAGGCGCCTTGAAAAGCACCTTTAAAAGACTTAAAACAAGCGAAGCTAACAGGAGACTAAAAATGACCTTTACAATTTTGACCTCTACCGCCGCCAGTATTACTGAGCTAAAACGTAACCCGATGGGGACGGTCGCCGACGGCGGAGGCAACGCAGTGGCTATCCTAAACCGTAATGAGCCCGCGTTTTACTGCGTCCCCCCCGAGCTTTACGCTTATTATCGGGAACTGGCGGAAGATGACGAGTTAAACCGGATTGCTGATGAGCGTTTGGTTGACCCTGCGTTTATCAGCGTAAAACTCGATGAATTATGAATTAAAATTTGAAAAGCGGGCGCTAAAGGAGTGGCACAAACTGGGTAATACCGTGCGGGATCAGTTTAAAAAGAAACTTGCCGAGCGCCTTATGCAGCCGCATGTACCTTCAGCTCAGCTGCATTGCAGCAGCAACCGTTATAAAATTAAACTCCGGGCCAGCGGCTACCGGCTGGTTTATGAAGTTAATGATAAGGAAATCCTGTTGCTGTCATCGCTATAGGCAAGCGCGATAACGATGATGTCTATGCTGCGGCCGACAAGCGCTGAACATATTTCTCTTAATGTATCTTCTCAATCCGGGGCAATCAAATTCATAAGACGAACCGCTATGCGATCAGGTCATGAACCAGGCTGCCGCAGGCTGGAAGATGAGCTCGATAATCAATAGACGCAACTATCACCCGTGGTTCATATAGCTTGATGTTTTGTGCTCTTTACCTCATTTCCTTCGCCACGCCTCTGCCAGAATACCCGACAACAACCTCATGATTTTCCAGGGATGCGGCAATGAGCGATATAGCACTGACGGTCAGTATGCTGGCACTGGTGGCGGTGATAGGGTTATGGATAGGTAACTGGCGTATATACGGCGTGGGTTTGGGTATCGGCGGCGTGCTGTTCGGCGGCATTATCGTCGGCCATTTCGCCCATACGGCGGGACTGAGCCTGAACGGCGATATGCTGAATTTTATCCAGGAATTCGGGCTTATCCTATTTGTGTATACCATCGGCATCCAGGTCGGGCCGGGATTTTTCTCCTCATTACGCGTCTCCGGCCTGCGGCTCAATCTTTTCGCCATGCTGGTGGTGGTGTTGGGGATGCTGCTCGCGGCCCTGATCCATAAAGCGTTTAACGTCCCCCTGCCCGTGGTGCTCGGCGTGTTTGCCGGCGCGATAACCAATACGCCGGCCCTCGGCGCCGGTCAGCAAATTCTCACCGATCTCGGCACCGGTCCCGCCCAGATTAACCAGATGGGCATGGGCTACGCCATGGCCTACCCCTTCGGCATCTGCGGCATCCTGCTGACCATGTGGTTTATTCGCTTTGCATTGCGCATCAATGTCGAGCGCGAGGCGGAACAATTCGATAGCGCCAGCGGCGCCGGCCACGCCCAGCTGCAGACCATGAATATCCGTGTCGTCAACGCCAATCTCGAAGGGCTGGCGATGCAAGAGGTACCGGTGCTCAACAGCAGCGAAATCGTCTGTTCGCGCTTAAAGCGCGGCGAGAGCCTGATTGTCCCGCTGCCGACCACCCTGATTCAACAGGACGATTTGCTGCACCTGGTGGGGTTGAAAAGCGATCTGGAGAAAGCGCGCCTGGTGATCGGCCAGCAGGTGGACACGTCGCTGTCCATGCAGGGCACCGACCTGCGCATGGAGCGGGTGGTGGTCACCAACGAAAAAGTCCTGGGCAAAAAGATCCGCGACCTGAATTTTAAACAGAAATACGATGTGGTGGTTTCCCGCCTGAACCGCGCCGGGGTGGAACTGGTGGCCGGCAGCCATGCCAGTCTGCAGTTCGGCGATATCCTCAACCTGGTGGGCCGGGCGGAGGCAATCAATGCCGTGGCCGCGCTGGTGGGCAACGCACGGCAAAAATTGCAGCAGGTGCAGATGCTGCCGGTGTTTATCGGCATCGGTTTGGGCGTATTGCTGGGCTCGCTGCCGCTGTACGTACCGGGCTTTCCCGCCGCGCTGCGCCTCGGCCTGGCCGGGGGACCGCTGGTGGTGGCGATTATCCTGGGACGCATCGGCAGTATCGGCAAACTCTATTGGTTTATGCCGCCCAGCGCTAACCTGGCGCTGCGCGAGCTGGGCATCGTGCTGTTTCTCTCGGTGGTGGGCCTTAAATCCGGCGGCGGTTTCGTGCACACGCTGATCCAGGGCGACGGCCTGTCGTGGCTGGGCTACGGGATCATCATCACCGCCGTTCCGCTGCTAGGCGTCGGCCTGCTGGCGCGCGTGGTGTTCGGGATGAACTATCTCACCCTTTGCGGCATGCTTGCCGGCTCGATGACCGACCCGCCGGCGCTGGCTTTCGCCAACGCCCTGCATGGCACCAGCGGCGCGGCGGCGCTTTCCTATGCCACGGTTTACCCGATGGTGATGTTCCTGCGCATTCTGTCGCCGCAGCTGCTGGCGCTTATTTTCTGGGTCTGACGGCGCGCCGCCGGCCGGGAGGGACGGGCGTACGCGGCACCCGCGTACGCCTGGCGCGGAGGCTAAACGCGTTACTGATGCGCCTGTCCGGTATTCGGCTCATTGGCCTTATTGGGGTCCTTGCGCTCCACCGTCGACGTCGCGTGGCGCAGTTTTGCCACCGCGTTGGCACTCACCGCCGGCGCGTCATTGCCCCAGGCGCCGCGGATAAAGCTGAGCAGATCCGCCGCCTGTTTGTCGTCCAGGCGCCAGCCGAAGTCCGGCATGGTCAGGCCCGTCACGGCGTCCCTGGTGACCGCCATTTTACCGCCATGCAAAACGATGCTGATTAACGACGACGGATCGTCGCTCAACACGACCGGATTGCGCGCCAGCGCCGGGAAAGTTTTGGCATAACCCCGGCCGTCGATACGGTGGCAGGCGGCGCAGTTGTCCATATATTCCTGCGCCCCCGGTTTGCTCATATCGCCCCGGATAAGCGCCGCGGAAGTGACATCATCCGCGTACGGCGCCGGCGCCGCGGCGGACGGCCGCAACGATTTAAGATAGACCGCCATCGCCCGCAAATCCGCGTCATTCAGGTATTGCGTACTGTGTTCCACCACATCCGTCATGGAGCCGAAGGCCGCGCTGGTATCGGTATGGCCGGTTTTCAGGAACATCGCCAGCTCATCCGCCGACCAGCGCCCCAGGCCGTCTTTGCCCGTACCGGTAAGATTGGGCGCATGCCAGCCCTCCAGCGTGCCGCCGGTCAGGTAGGCGTCGTCGGACTGATCCAGCGCCTTCTCCTGGAACGCGATGCCGCGCGGCGTATGGCAGGTGCCGCAATGCTCCAGCCCCTGCACCAGATAGGCGCCCCGGTTCCACTCTTCGCTTTGGCCGCGGTCCGGCTTGAACGCATCATCATCATGAAATACCCAGTTCCAGGCCGCCAGCGGCCAGCGCATATTCAGCGGCCAGGGGATATCGCTGTCGCGATTGGCCTGCTTCACCGCCGGCACCTGCTGCATAAAAAAATCATACAGCGCGTGCATATCTTCATCATTAATCCTGGCGAACGCGGTATAAGGCATGGCCGGGTAGAGGTGATGGCCGTCCTTCGCCACGCCTTCGCGCACCGCTTTGGCAAAATCCTCATAGCGGTAGTCGCCTATACCGGTGTCTTTGTCCGGCGTAATATTCGTGGAGTAAATCGCCCCCAGCGGCGTGGACATTTTCAGCCCGCCGGTAAACGGCTTGCCGCCGGCGGCGGTGTGGCAGGCCACGCAGTCGCCGGCGGTGGCCAGATATTGTCCTTTGCCGGCCGGCTGGCTATCGGCTGCCGCGTTGACCGCGGCCGGCAACAGCGCCAGCGCCAGCAAGGGAAGCGCTGCATTCCATAGAGTGCTCATCTCAGTCCCTTCCCTGTTAAGCCTGGACCAGCGGTCCGGGGTTGGCCAAATACTGCGTGCGAATCGCATTGGCGGCAAATAGCGCGGTGGCGCCGACAATACCGGTGGGGTTATACGACAGGTTCTGCGGGAAACAGCAGGCGCCCAGCACAAACAGGTTGGGGACATCCCAGCTTTGCAGGTACTTGTTCACCACGCTGGTGGCGGGATTATCGCCCATCACCGCGCCGCCGGTGGTATGAGTGGACTGGTAGGGGCGCACGTCGTAGTGGGCGTTCATGCCTTTAAAACCCATTTCGTAATGCTCAGGCCCGATGGCCTTGGCGATTTCCTCCGCCTTGCCGCCGATAAAATGGGTCATTTTCAGCTCGTTGTGCTGCCAGTCAAAGGTCATGCGCAGCAGCGGCTGGCCGTGATGATCTTTATAGGTGGGGTCGAGATCGAGGTAGCACTGTTTATACGGCATCACCGATCCGGACGAACCGACGCTCATGGTGTGCAGGTAATTATCTTTGATCGCCTTCTTCCAGCCGGTTCCCCATTTTGGCGCCTGGTTGGAAATGCTCATCTGCTGGATGGGGCGCCCGCCGGTAATGGTGGCGGAAAGCGTGGCGCCGCCGATGAATCCCAGCCCGGCGTGGTCAAAGTTTTCCGCGTTGAAATCATCGATAAACGTACCGGTGGCGCCGGTGGCGGCAAAGGGATTGAAATGGGTGTCCGGGTCGAAGAACAACGCGACGCCGCCGTTCATCTGGTAGGCATAGTTACGCCCGACCACGCCTTCGCCAGTGGCGGGATTGTAAGGCTTGCCGATTTTCGACAACAGCAGCAAACGTACGTTGTGCAATTGGAACGCGCTCAGCACCACCAGGCTGGCGGGCTGTTCCACTTCCTGGCCGTTAGCGTCGATATAGGTGACCCCGGTCGCCCGGGTGCCGGCGGCATCGGTATTGACGCGCAGCACATGGCACTGGGTGCGCAGCTCAACGTTTTTATGTTGATAGAGCGCCGGCAGCACGGTGCTTTGCGGCGACGCCTTTGCGTAATTAAAGCAGCCGAAGCGCTCGCAAAAACCGCAGTAGTTGCACACCCCCAACTGAACGCCATAGGGATTGGTATAAGGTTCGCTGCACAGCGCCGCCGGCAGCGGAAACGGATGATAGCCCAGTTCGGTCGTCGCTTTGCTAAACAGCATGCCGGAATACTGTTGCTTGAGCGGCTTGGTCGGATACGGGTTCTGGCGCGGCGCCTCGAAGGGGTTGCCGCCGGCGATTTTTTCGCCCTTGAGATTGCCGGCCTGTCCGGCGGTGCCGCAAATTTTTTCGAACTTATCGAAAAACGGCTCCATCTCCGCGTAGGTAAAGGGATAGTCCTGCACCGTCATATCCTGGGGGATAAAATCCGCGCCGTACCGCTCAATCACGGTGCTGCGCATGCGGAGATCGGCCTCCAGGGGGCGCCACAGCATGCCGTTCCAATGCACACCGGCGCCGCCGACGCCGTCACCCGGCAGGAAGGAGCCAAAACGCCGGTAAGGCAGCGCGGTTTCGCTGGTGGTATGCCGCACGGTTACCGTCTCTTTTGACGCATTCTGAAAGAGCTTTAACCGGATACCGTAGGTCAATTCATCCATTATGCGCGGGTAGGCGAAATCGGGATAGGTATCGCGCTGCTCGCCGCGCTCCAGGGCCAGGATATTCAGGCCGGTTTCCGCCAGTTCCATCGCCATCAGCGAACCGGTCCAGCCGAAACCGACGATAACGATATCGACCGGGTCTTGTTTTATCGCCACGTCAGACGCTCCTTTTCCCTGAAATACTGACCGGTCCCAATGGATAGGGCTTATTGGGGTTGTCCATCGTCTGCTGGTAATCGGCGCGCGCGCCCGGGAACCCAATCAGCCGCCACGACGCCAGCGTTTGATTGCCGCCGTGCATGGGATCGGCCAGGTAACCTTCTTTGGCGTTGTCCAGCAACTGGGCAAAAAACAGCGCGCCCGGCACGTTAGCAAACGTCAGCTTGCCGCTTTCCAATTCGCGCAGCACGGATTCCTGCTGTTGCTGGCTCAGGGCGGCGAATTCTTTGGCAAAGAACTGCCGGCAATGATCGTTGACGGCCTTGATGCCGCGGCGATAAGTATCGCGCGGCGCCAGCGGGGACTGATAACCCAATTCGGGCGCGGCGTCGGCAAAAGGAGGCTGCATATACCAGAGATGGCCGTAACCGTAGGGCAACTCCATTTGCTTATCGATATAAACCGGAACGCCTTCACTTACCGCGCCCGGCCCATATTCATCGGTGGGAATCAGCCGGTCGACGGCGGCCAGGATAAAGCGCCATTCATCATTATTAAAAAAGGTGGGAACGTAGTGGGCGGAAACGCCAGCGGATGTGGCGGTGGTTGCCTGGCCGGCGAAGGAAACAAGGCCGCCCCCCGCCGCGGCCAGGGGAATAATCGACAGCGTTTGTTGCAAAAAACGCCGCCGTGAGGGGATGTCCTCATCGTTTTGCTTGCTCATAGATCTTCCATTAAGGGTGTTAATCAATGTGCTGAGCGCCACCGTCACCAGCCCGGTAACGTAGGGCGCTAATAATTATTTGTATGATAATTTTATCGCCAGAATAAGCTGAATTTTTGTCAGCACAAGTTATAAAAATGTTAACTTATGTAAACTTCAAACACAGTTACCGGTAACACTTTTACTTTTTGCAAAATTAATAGATTGATATAAATACTTATTTTTCCCAGGTATCGCTGTGCGGCATGGGTTATTACCAAAACGTGCTATTGGCAAAACCGGTAATCTTGATTTTGGCGACAGGAAGGTTGAGCGGCGAGGATAAGCAGAATAGGAAATCCTTCTTATGTTTCCCCGCGCGGGCTTCGGGAGAGCGCGTGACGTGTGATGCCGGCGGTCACCGCCGGGCTGATGGCGCTATTCGATGCGAAACGCCGTGACAATCATGTGCCGGAGCTGTGCCGGCGGATAGTCCAGCAGCGCATTTTTGCTGGTGGATTTTTCCAGGCACACCGCCAGTTCTTCCGGGCTGAGCGGCAGGTCGTCCCGCCAGAAAGGGACAATGGCGTTGCGGGTGATAAATTCCAGCAGATAACGTTCCGGGTCGTCCCGACCTGCGGGAAGGACGCTGACGGCCAATGCGGCCATCAGCGCCCGCTGCCGGGGGTGGTCGCTGTCCGCCAGCAGTTGCAGAAACGGCAGCAGCAGCCGGCCGCAGACTTGGCCATGATGGTAGCTGCGCAAGGCGCCGGCTTCACCGGCGATGCCGTGGATCACGCCCAGTCCCGCCATGCTCAGCGTCAGCCCGCCCAGGTAGGAGGCCTGCATGATAGCCTCGCGGGCATCGGCGCTGCGGTTTAACGCCGGCCAGGCCCGCAGGAAAAGACGGATACCGGTAAGCGACATTTCGCGCGACAGGCTGCTTGCCGTTTTGGACAGATACGCCTCGAACAGATGGGTGAACGCGTCGATGGCGCAGCAGGCCAGCACCGCATCCGGCGCGCCGGCCAGCAGTTGCGGGTCCAGGATGGCTACCTGCGGCACAAAGTTCGGGTGGCGCAGCGACGCCTTGACTTTATGGGTGCGGGTATCGGTGATCACGGCGTTTTGCGTCGCTTCGCTGCCGGTGCCGGCGGTGGTGGGAATGGCGATTAAGGGCAGCGTAGCGCCGCTCACCTTGGCGTCGCCCACCTTTTCCATATAGCGCAGCGCCGGCAAAGGATGCTCCGCCAGGGCGGCGAACGCCTTGGCGGCATCCAGTACGCTGCCGCCGCCGATGGCGACGATGCGCCGCGCTTTGCCGCGCCAGCGCGCCACCCACCCGTCAATATCCTGCGGCGACGCCTCATGGCCGACGATCTCGGTGCCGGCCAGCAGGGGCGCCAGCGCATCCGCCATCCCGGCATAGATCGCCCCGCCAAGGAACGAGCGGCAGCTGAACAACAGCGTCGGCTGCGGGTCGGCGTGCAGCAGGGGAAGCAGTTGGCTGATACTGCCGGCGCCGAACCAGGTTTGCCGGTTGGCGATCATCAGGCTGGTGGTCATGGTGTCTCCTTGGCGGGGGGCTAGAACTACAGCATAATCCAGCGCCGCCGGGCAAAACAACGCTTTTCGCCGCCGGGACTGACTGCCAGGCACGGCGCCAGGCGCCGGCAAATCCGGCGTCAGGCATCCCCGGCGCGGCGGTTTTCCGCCAGGCAGATAAACGAGGCAGCCCGGATAATCTGCTGCGGCCCGCCCTTTGGCGGCCACAGTCCCGCGGCATAGTGTTCCGCGCGTAAACGGGCGCGCTCCTCCAGGCTGGCGAAGGTCCAGATATGCGTGATGCGCGGCGGCCCGTCCAGCGCGTACATATTGATGATCAGATGCGAGGTGTAAGCCTGCGCCGGCGCAAGCGCCTGCGCCCATCCCGCAAGCGTGGGAGACAATCCCCCGGGCTTCAGCCAATAGGTGCGGAATTCATAACAGGCCCCCGGCTGCGCCAGTTGGGACGGCGCGGGCGGCAGGAAAGGAAAAGGCTGATAGCTTTCCATGCTGAGGGCGGTTTGCGCATTTACGATATTAAACGGCGTGCTGTCCAGCTGCGCCCGCCGTCGCTCCCGCCACAATGCCTCTTCTGAGTGAAACTCGCGCAGCAGGAGTAACTGGAACAGCTCGCCAAGTTCGGTACGCCAGAAACCCACCACCCTTCCCCCGGCACCGGGCGCCGTCACCCATGCCCAGGCCCGGGCTGACGCCGTATCAAGTTCCAGCGCCGGCACGGACAGTGTCGTTAGCTCATATAACATAGGTTTTCCAATGGATGTAGTTGATATCCGCGCGGCTGAAAGGATCCTTCCCCACCCTCTCCTCTCCCTGCCGCCGATAGGCCGCCTTGCCGGGAAGGGTCGCGTGGGGAAAGTGTAACCGGCGCCTGGCCGCGGATAAATCCGCATTCGGTTGCGGGTATCGCTACCCGGCGTTGCCAATGCCCGCCCTCCCGCAGAGATCACACCTTCTTTACAAGAAGAATGTCTCCCGGCCGGCAAATTCCGCGGCAGATCGCCAGGCAATACTGCCAAAGGGCAGCGCTTATACCTAAAAGCCGGGCATTTATAAGCAGAGGATTTTTTCCATTTCGCCTGCCGCCGCTTATAATGGCAAGACGAACAACCACGGATTCATTTCCTATTAATCACCTTATTAAGGCAATAAAAATGGATTTACGCAAAACCTCTCTCGCACTGCTGATCGCCGCGATGCTGCCGGCGGGCGGCGCGCTGGCGGCGGCCAACGATGTGCTGGTCTATTGCTCAGAAGCCTCGCCTGAATCGTTCAACCCGCAGATTGCCAGCTCCGGCCCGTCATTTGTCGCCAGCTCGCAGGTGCTGTATAACCGGCTGATCACTTTCCGGGAAAGCGATAATCTGCCCATCCCTTCCCTGGCCGAGGCGTGGACCATCAGTCCCGACGGCAAAACCTATACGTTTACCCTGCGCCAGGGCGTTAAGTTCAACAGCAATAAATATTTCACCCCGACCCGCGACTTTAACGCCGACGACGTTATTTTCTCCGTACTGCGGCAAAAAGACGACAATCACCCTTATCATAACGTGTCCCACGCCGCCTATGAGTACTTTAACGACGTCGGCCTGGGTACCCTTATCCAGGAAGTGAAAAAACTGGACGATCGGCATGTCCAGTTTATCCTGAGCAAACCCGACGCCACGTTCCTGGCCGACTGGGGCATGGACTTTACCTCCATCCTCTCCGCGGAATATGCCGACGCCATGCTGAAGGCCGGCACGCCGGAGCGGGTGGACACCGATCCCATCGGCACCGGCCCGTATAACCTGAAAGACTATAAAGTCGACTCCCTGATCCGCTACGAGGCCAATCCGCATTACTGGCAGGGCGACGTGCCCACCAAACGCCTGATTTTTTCTATTACCCCCAACGTCAGCACGCGTCTGGCCAAGCTTGAGAAAAATGAATGCCAGATTATCCCCGCGCCGAATCCGGTCAATTTTGATCAAATCAAAAGCAATAAAGATCTGGTGCTGCACAGCGTGGACGGCATGAACGTGGGCTACCTGGCCTTTAATACCGCGAAAAAGCCGTTCGATAATGTTCTGGTGCGCCAGGCGTTAAACTATGCGGTGGATAAAAAAGCGATTGTCAACGCGGTATTTCTCGGTTCCGGCACGGTGGCGAAATCGCCCATTCCGCCCAATATGCTCGGTTACGATAAGGATCTCGCCGATTATCCTTATGACCCGGCCAAGGCCAAGGCCTTGCTGAAGCAGGCGGGTTTTGACCAGGGCTTTACCACGGATTTATGGTCGATGCCGGTGCAGCGCCCGTATAATCCCAACTCCCGCCGCATCGCGGAAATGATCCAGAGCGATTGGGCCAAGGTGGGCGTGACGGTAAAGATCATCACTTTCGAATGGGGTGAATACCTTGCCGGCATCCGCAAGGGCGAACACGCCTCCGCGCTGTTCGGCTGGATGTCGGATAACGGCGATCCGGATAATTTCGCCAATGTCCTGCTGGGATGCGACAGTATCAACAGCGGGTCCAACGCGGCGTTCTGGTGTGATAAACAGTATGACGCGCTGATAAAACAGGCCAAGGTCATCAGCGATCCGGCCCAGCGCGCCACGCTGTATAAACAAGCGCAGGACGTGTTCCATCAACAGGCCCCGTGGGTGCCGCTGGCAAACGGTAAAACCTTTTATGCCACGCGCGCCAATGTCACCGGCTACAGCGTCAGCCTTAACGGCAGTGATTTTTCCAAGGCCAGGCTGAACTAAGAGCGACAGCAACGGCGCGGGCGGGGGCAGGATTCCGGCCGCGCCATGACGGCTAAGGGAACCGCGGCCGTCTTTACGGCAGCACCCGCTTGATGGCGGACTCCAAGTCGTTGATATCGAATTTTGCCACATACGCATCCGCCCCGACCTTGCGCACATGGTCCTCATTGGCGCTGCCCGACAAGGACGAATGGATAATAACGGGAATGTGTTTTAGGAACTCATCGCGTTTGATATTCAGCGTCAGGGTAAAACCGTCCATCTCGGGCATTTCCAGATCGGTTAACACAAATGCGATTTTATCCGTGACAGGTATGCCTTCCGCCCGCGCTTCTTCCGCCATTTTATTGATTTTTTTCCAGGCTTCCAGGCCGGTGACGTGCGTCAGGAAAGGGATCTTCATCATCGTCAGGCCCTGTTCCAGCATCGAACGGGCGACTTTGGAGTCCTCCGCCACAATGGCCACCGCCCCTGGTTTCAGGGTAAAGGTCTGCTTCTTTTCGCTTTCCAGGTGCGCCGTGCGATTGGCGGGAATGATGTCATACAAAATCTGCTCAACATCCAGCACCAGCGCCAGCGGGGTGTCGGTTTTATCATTGTTCAGGCGCGCGATGCTGGTGATATTGCGGCTTCTGACGCCCGCCTCGGCCGCCAGGACCTGGCTCCACTCAAGTCGGACGATATCGTCGACGGATTCCACCGCGAAAGCCTGGGTGCTGCGGGCATATTCCGTCACCAGCAAGATATTCAACCCGGTTTTCGGCACGCAACCGACGATGGCCGGCAAATCGATAACGGGCATAATCTCGCCGCGGATATTCGCCATGCCCATCAGCGGCGACGTCATGCCGGCGGCTTTGGTCAGCTTCGGCATCGGCACTATTTCACGCAGCTTAAACACGTTGATGCCGTACAATTCGGCGTGTTCTTCATCGGGGGGCGACCCCAGGCGGAATAACAGCAGTTCAAATCGGTTCGATGAGGTGAGATTGGTTCTCTCCTCTACCTCTTGTTGAAAATTATCCATACTTTCCCCAATAAAAATAGCGATTGATGCGTGGAAACAAGGCGGTTTGACTGATTCGGAAAATAAAGAATAATTCAACGTATAATGTTATCGGCCGACGGGGGGAAATACTTAATATTACTGCGGCAGCATAGAAACGGGCGTCGGCGACCTGGCGGCCGTTTAACAGGAACTCGCCGCCAGGCTGGATAAACCCTACCACCATGCGCAGCGTGGTGGTTTTACCGCAGCCGCTGGGCACCAGCCGCTCGCCCGGTGCGATGGCGAGGTTAATGCCCTCCACGGCGCGGCGCCCGCCAGACGACCGGAAAGGAGGGACAATCCAGCGCCCCGCCGTCTTGCGGGGCGTCCTGTAGCGGCGCCGGAGGCGACATTTTCCCGCTGCGGTAGCGGAAAACCGCGTCATCGCCGGTCCAGCGGGTGGATAACACCCGCCGCGGCGCGTCCTGGAAATTGCCGGCGGCGCCGTGCAGGGTCAGGCCATGGAACACCAGGCAGTCGCCGGGTTCCAGCGCCCAGCTGATAATCCGGTAGTCTTGCCGCCGCGCTTCAATATCCGGCAGGATGTCCCAGCTGTCGTCGTCGCCCTCGCGCAGTTGGCCGGTGGCGAACCACTGGGGACGGAACCATTTACCCCAGCGGTGCGAGCCGGCGACAAATTCCAGCGCCGTGGCGCGCGTCACGGCGCCGGTGGGCAGCCAAAGGGTGCAAAAGTCATTGCCGTCCACCGGGCTATACGGCTGATCCTGATGCCACAGGGTGCGCTGGGAGGCACCGGGCATTTTAGCCAGCACATGATCATGCAGGAAATTGATTTTGTCGGACCCTAGAAGGCCGGCGGCGATTTCCTTGGCGGGCGATTCATAAACAAATTGTTTGATGGCCGCAATGCGCCGCCAGTTATCGCTGTCCTGGAAAAACAGTTTAGTTTCGGGGTCGGTATAGCGGCCGTGATCGCTGGGCGCGGCGATATTAGCCATGATGCCCTGCTCCACTTTCTCCAGCCATTGGCGGGAAAAGGCCTGGCGGATAATAACGGCGCCATCGCGCTGAAACGCCGCTTTATCCTGGGGTGTGATAGTCAACATATTGCCTCCCGGCTGAATGCGGCGCGCGACCCGCCGCAGGCCGTTTGCGCCGGCAAAAGCGTTCCGGCAGGCTTAACGCGGGCGCGTGGCCATTATTCTCAGACTTTTTCAGGATTCCAACGGCCCGGAAATTCCTGGCCGCCGAGCTGGCGGTTATAGAACATGCCCAGATACCATGGGAAATAGTGATAAGACCAGGCGCACAGGCGATTGCCATATTTCAGAAAAGCGCGCAGCAATTCCTGAAGTTCTTCTTTGGTTTGCGCCGCGGCTACCGCCTCGCGCAAGATACCGGCGTATTCTTCCAACTGATATAACCCGCTGACGCCTAAATAGCTGGAGTAAGGCACGTCGAATTCCCGCAGCGTTTTATTAAAATCCTGCACCGAAAGCGTATTGGTCAGCGTCAGTAACGGGTACATGGTATACATAATATAATCACGCAGCATGCCGTTGGCGAAATCCCAGGCGGTAAAATACTGGCCGTAGGTGCCGGTGGACTCCACCTGTCCCAAACGGATGGCGCGCAGGTCCTCGGGCTCCGTCAACTGGATCCTGTCGGCTTCCGCCAGGAAGCGTTTGGCCGCGTCCGTGGTGGCCGCGGGCTGGCGCGGTACGCCCGGGTGGGCCTGCTTATCATGAGCGGAAACCTCGACAAAAATCTTATCCTTTTGCCAGAAGAGATTATTCCACACCGCCTTGCCCACATCGGGCAGTAAATGACAATATTCCGCCAGCACCTGTCCCAATACCGGCTGGGCCAAAGGCTCCAGGCCGACGCCATATTGAATCGACATTTTATTGCCCGTTGACTGGGAATAACGCAGCCGGCCCACCGGGCAATCGGTAATCATTTCGCGATGGTGCACCGGCGCGCTGCTGACGATGGGCGTCCAGGCATACATGGATGCGCCGGACACAACCGGATGCGCCTGCAGCACTTTAAACGGCAGGTGCTGCCAGAACTCTTCGCACAGCTCGGGGTTCTTTTCATCATTTAATTCAGCGACCACGGTAACGCCCAGGTCGGGCCAGCTTATATCAATTAAACGTCCCATCTTTATTCCTCGTTGGTAAAAATACGTTGTCTTATAATCCACCGCCGGGCGATGTTTATATTTTGTGTAATACCTTATTCAGAAAGGTCCTTGTTCTTGGATTCTCCGGCGCAATAAATATTTTTTGCGGCGGTCCCTGCTCGATAATTTCGCCGCCGTCCATGATGACCACCCGGTCGGCGACATTCCTGGCAAATTCCATCTCATGGGTCACCACGATCATGGTCATGCCCTGGCGCGCCAGGTCCTGCATTACGCTTAACACTTCGCCAATCATTTCGGGATCAAGGGCGCTGGTGGGTTCGTCAAACAGCATGACCTCCGGGTTCATCGCCAGCGCGCGCGCAATCGCTACGCGCTGCTGCTGCCCGCCGGATAATTGCGTGGGGTAATAGGCTAATTTATCCGCCAGGCCCACCCGGGCCAATAATTCCGCGGCGTTGTCGCGCGCCTGTTTTTTATTCATTCTCAGGACGCTTACCGGCGCTTCCATGACGTTTTGCAACGCGGTCATATGTGAAAACAAATTAAAGCGCTGAAAAACCATGCCGATGCGCTGGCGCAGCTTGGCGATATTTTTCTCGCTGTCTTCCTGCATCAGGCCGTTTTTCATGCGGTATCCCATCAGGGCGCCGCCGACATGGATGGTGCCCTGCTGAATTTTCTCCAACCGGTTGATACAGCGGATAAGCGTGGTTTTTCCCGAACCGGACGGGCCGATAATCACCGTGGTTTCGCCGGTTTTCACCGTCAACGACACATTACGCAGTACCGGCAGTTCGCCATAGAATTTCATTACGTCACGGCAGACGACCGCATCCGGTAGGCTATCTGATTGATTAACGCTCATCGGCAAGCTCCGCTAAAAGAGATGAGGATTTTTTGGCGCGCCGCTTTATGCTCGCCCCTTTTAAATGCCGGTTGAGATTTTTTTCCAACAGCATTTGGATGGCGGTCCAGCACGCGGTCAGCAGCAAATAATAAATAGAGATGCCGAGATAAACCTCAAACGTCATAAAGGTGGCGGCCTGTAATTGCTCCGCGACACGAAACATTTCTGAAACACCGATAATACTGAGCAACGCCGTGGTCTTGAGCATATTATTAAATTGATTGCCCAGCGCGGGGACAATCACCGGGATGGTCTGCGGCAGAATAATGCGCCGCATCAGCAACCGCGGCGGCATGCCCAGCGCTTTGGCGGCCTCGGCCTGGCCGCTGTCGATGGATATAATGCCGGCGCGCGTAATTTCGCTCATATACGCCGCCTCGTGCAGGGCGAAAGACACAATACCCGCGACCACCGCCCCGGAAATCATGAACGGCCCCAACGGCATCACGGCGGGGAAAATATCAAAACCCAGTAAATAGGGCAGGCCAAAATAAATCAGTACCAATTGTACCAATACCGGCGTGCCGCGAAAAAACCAAATATAAAGCTGGTTAAACGCCTTTAATATCCATAAGCGGCTTATTCCCGCCATTGCCAATGTAATACCTAATACCGTGCCAATAAGCTGGGACAGTACAGCGGAAACAATCGTTAATATCAGCCCCTGAAATAAAACGGCTTGCGGATGAAACACAAAATTCAGGAAAAATGGCAGATTAAATTGCATATGAATTTGATTTAGCAAGGTACGCTCCTCACAGCATGGTCGCCCCGCCCCGTCAATCGCAGGGGTGCTCGCTGTCGCACAGGGCTACGCCATGTTCAATACCCCATTTCTGGACGATTTTCGTCATGGCGCCGGATGTATTCAGTTCATCCATTGCCGCCTGGATCGCCTGGCGCAGGTCGGTATTGTTTTTCACCATGGCCACCACCCACGTTTTGGCGGGCACCGGCATATCGACGGTCTGGAATTTATTTTTGGCCTTCGACATGTAAAAATTAATCACCACCGTATCGCCGACCATGGCATCGGCGCGGCCCAGCAGCAAATCATGGAACGCGGCGACGTTGGTGCCCAACGACACCAGGGTAATCGCCGGTTTACCTTCGCTCACCAGTTTGTCGCTTTCCTGCTTGACCACCGACTCATTGCGGCTGCCCATCAACGCCGCCACCCGGCGGCCCGAGAGATCCGCAAACGACGCCAGATGCAGGGGATTTCCCTTGACCACCAGCAGGCCGGACTTTACCCGCCAGTAATCCACCAGCCCATAGCGCTCCGCGCGTTCCGGGGTTTTCCCCAGGCTGGCCATGACCAGGTCGCACTTGCCGGTATCCAGCGCGGCAAAAATACCGGAAAATTGATAATTATCGATTTGGGTTTTCACCCCCAGGGTCTTGCCCAGCGCATTCATAATATCCACCGCGGCACCGCTGGGTGTTTTGCCGTCCTCGGCCATGCCTTCCGCCGGGGGGTTTTCCAGGTCGGAGCAAAAGGTCAGTTGCCCTTTCGCCTTGATATCCGCCGGTGCGGCGACGGCGGCGTTTGCCCACCCCGGCGCGATGCCGAACGACAGGCTTAACACGGTACCGATAATCAATTGTTTTTTATTCACCCTGCTCTCCCGACACCTTGGTTGCTGTTGATAACGTCGTCACACGAGAATGATATCCAGGCCGTTAACATCTGTTTAACCCGATGAAATTGAACATACCGCCAGCAAAACGGGGCGTCAAGTTATGTATATACAAATAAGATAATTATATGGATGATTTTTGCGCTATTCTAGATAGATTTAAGTTAAATATTTGATTTTTATAAATATTATATTATTATTAGAGTATATACATAAGATATCAAATGTAGTGGCTTTTGACCGGATTGACTTCAGGACGGATAGATTTATATCGTTTGCGGGGGGATCTGCCGCGCCGGTGGGGGTTTGGTTTACGGCTGGTGGTAAGGACTATGTTGCGCCGGTGAAGGTTTCGCTTGCCGTGCGTTTGGTTGTTTTATGTAGTGCCGGGTGCCGGCAAGCGACAAAGAGGCCGTACCGCGACGGCCTCCTTGACCTCCGCGCGTCCGGCAGGTCGCGCGTCGCTGCGCGATGCCTTCCGCCGCCAGTTCCCCCGTTATGCACCGGCCCGGTTAGCGCTCCCGGCGCAACCGGGCCTTTCGCCGCTCCCGGCGGCTCATGCCGGGGTCACAGGCGCCGTCAGCGCGCTCTATGCCGGCCCGACTATCGCTGTCAGTAATAAATAGTAAGAAACAATAGCGCCGCTGTTGATAAGGAGAAGGAAGAGTGAGCCGGGAAGCTGACAATCATTGAGGTAAACAGCCGCAGCATGAAATTACAGCCCGCCAAACCCGGCCTATGCCCTAGTCCCCCGAATCTGTAAGCGTATTAGATACATCGCACCTGGCGCTTTTAATTTAAAGCCGGAAGCGAGCATATGGCATTAGACATTAGACATAGGGCTTTGGGCTTTGGGCTTTGGGCATTTAACGTTTAGCATTAGCCATTTGGCTTTGAGCATTTATCGTTTGGCATTAGCCATTAGCCATTAACCATCAGGCTGTAAACTTTAGCGCAAAATGAATACTGATACCTTTCCCGGTAAGTGCATGCCGCAAGAAACCCAAAAACGCTATTTTACTCACAGGCGATGGTGTTGACGTGGTGCCGGCATAGAGTGCGCCGGCGGCGCACATCGCGGCTGGATGAGCCGCCGGGAGCGGCGAAAGCTAAGGGCCGCGCCGGGAGCGCGTCCCGTGCGGTCCACAAAGCCGGGATGGGTGATGCCGGGAACCGCGCAGCGGCGCACGACCTGCCGGACGCGCGGAGGTCAAGGAGGCCGTCGCGGTACGGCCTCTTTGTCGCTTGCCGGTACCCGGCAACACATACGAACACCTCACGCACGGCAAGCGAAACCTTCGCCGAGGCGATATATGCCCTAGCGCACCCTGACGCAGGGTACCTTAACGCACGGCAAACGAAACCTTCGCCGAGGCGATATATGCCCTAGCGCACTCTGACGCAGAGTACCTTAACGCACGGCAAACGAAACCTTCGCCGAGGCGATATATGCCCTAGCGCACCCTGACGCAGGGTACCTTAACGCACGGCAAGCGAAACCTTCGCCGAGGCGATATATGCTCTAGCGCACCCTGACGCAGGGTACCTTAACGCACGGCAAGCGAAACCTTCGCCGAGGCGATATATGCCCTAGCGCACCCTGACGCAGGGTACCTTAACGCACGGCAAGCGAAACCCGCGCCACGGCAACATAAAGCTTACCGCCAACCGCAAACCAAACCCCCACCGGCACAACCTAATCCTTGCCCCAAGCCCCTCCGCCGGCTCCGGCGCGAACTCATCCATAAAGCGGCCATAGCGTCGAAACCCCTTAGCGCAATACGCCAGTATTCAAAACGCGCCGGCGTGTTTAGCGGCAATCTCGTGCCCATACGGATGTGAGCCAAAAACACCGGGAGGGTTTCAGCCCGGGTTGGGCGTATCCCTCTGCAAATTCGCCGGGCTGGGCCCGAAACGCACTAAAAAGCGGTGGCGTTCCCCCGGATAAATCAAGCGCACAAAGGTGATCAGCTCCCCCGACAGCCAGGTGCGCCTGGCAATGGAAATGCACGCCGTGCCGGGCGATACCGATAATTGCCGCGCCAGCACATCGTCGGCGGAAATAGCGCGCAGGGAGTGCTCGCCTTCCGACCAGGGGATATTGCTTAACAACCAGCTGCCGGGCGGCATCTCGATAAACTCCTCCTGCGCCGCTTCCGGCACTACCGCCAGATTGATTTGGCGCGCCTCCAGGGCGAAAGGCAGGTTATCGGCGTAATGCATGACATCGATACATAGCATGCGTGCGTTAACGGGTATGCCGATATGTTCCGCTTCGACCGCGTCGGTAATAGTGCGGATGCCGCGCGACAGCAGCGAAAAACTGTACATGCTGTCGCTGGCCAGGACTTCGGCGCGAATATCCTGAATGGCCAGCAACGGCTCATCGACACGCGGCATGGCGACGAAAGACCCTTTCCGGCGCTTGCGCACAATCATCCCGGCGGCCACCAGCGTCGACAGCGCTTTATTTACCGTCATTCGCGAGCATTGATAGACCGCCATCAATTCCTGTTCGGTGGGCACCCGATCGCCGGGATGCCACTCGTTGCTGAGGATTTTGTTTTTAATATCGTTCTGGATGCCCTGATGGATGGGCAGGGGTTTGACCCGCGAACGCTTAGGGATGAGCGGACTTGGCTCGGCGTGAGCGGGCGGGGCTTGGTGTAGCGGTGACTCGTTTTTGCTCATAATGGTGGTTTTCCCAAAGTATCAGCGATTAAGTATATACAAAACAAAAAGCAAATTCGCGCTATCATTTTTTCTTATTCATTTTTATCTTCGTTTTATGTATATACATAAAATAAGCCTATATGAACACGGCGTTTCCACCCCGACAAACACATTAATTTACTGTTTTAACGCTGCTTTATCATAGGATATTCGTATGAATATTGATCTGTTTTTCATCATAATGATATTTACATCCCAGTTCTTTATTATATTGTATATACCAATAGACTTCATCAGGGCGCCATTTTCGCCGGGACGCGGCGTCGGCGGCACAAGGGCAAATCGCATGATAAGAGTGGGAGTTGATATCGGCGGCACGTTCACCGACTTTGTCGTCTGGCGCAGCGACGCGCGGCAGGCGCCGTTATATTGTTTTAAAGTGCCCTCCACTCCGCCCCATTTTGCCGAGGGTTTTAAACAGGGCTTCGAGCGGTTATTGTCGGCATTGGCCGTGGGGCCGGAAGAACCGGTGGTGGTCATGCACGGCACCACTGTGAGCACCAACGCCGTGATCGAGCGTTCACAGCCGCCGGTCGCCCTGTTCGTCACCCAGGGATTTCGCGATATCCTGGAACTGCAGCGCCTGCGTCTGCTCGATCCCACCAATCTGCGCGGCACGCGCGGCCTGCCGTTGATCGAGCGGCACCAGGTTTTTGAAATACGCGAACGCATGGCGGCTGACGGCGGCGTTATCGACGCGCTGTCGGCGGAATCGGTGGCCGGCGCGGTGGCGCAGGTGGTGGCCGCCGGGCTCGACAGCATCGCCGTCGCCTATATCAACAGCTATCAGGATCCCCGCCATGAGCGGGAAACGCGCGCATTGATCCGGCGGCTCGCGCCGTCCCTGGATGTCTGCCTGTCCAGCGAGGTGTGGCCGCGCCCCGGCGAATACGAGCGGGCGGTCAATGCATTGCTTAATGTCTATGTTAAGCCCCGGATGTCCTCATACCTGGGGCAGATTGAACACTACCTGACCAGCCGTCTGCGCCACGTCCAGCTGTTTATCACCCGCTCCAACGGCGGGGCCATGTCCGCGCGCGAGGCGCGCCATTTCCCGGTGCATACGCTCCTGTCAGGCCCCGCTTCCGGGGTAACGGCGGCGCAGCTGATTACCCGCGCGGCGCCGGAGCAGCATTTTCTGACAATGGATATGGGCGGCACCAGCACCGATATTTCCCTGATCCGCGCCGGCATGCCGACGGTGGTGGAGCAAACCGAGGTCGGCGAGTTCCCTCTGACCATGCCGGTTACCGGCATCGAGGCGATAGGCGCCGGCGGCGGTTCCATCGGCCGTTTCGACGGGCCGGTGTTCCGCGTCGGCCCCAAAAGCGCCGGCGCCTGGCCCGGCCCCGCCTGTTTTGCGCGCGGCGGCACCGAGCCTACCGTTACCGACGCCTATTTATTATGCGGTTATCTGGACGCCGCCACTTTTCTCGGCGGCGAGATGCCCCTGGACACCGCTGCGGCCCGCGCCGCCTTCGCTCCCCTGGCCGCGCGCATGGCCGCGACGGAGACGGACGCGGCCAGCGCCGCCATCGCCATCGCCACCTCCAATATGGTCGCCAGCGTATTGCCTTATCTGGCCCGTCACGGTGTCGATCCGCAGGACGTGACCCTGGTGGCGTTCGGCGGCAACGGCGCCATCCACGGTCCGCTGCTGGCGGCGGAAATCGGCATCCCACGGGTTATCGTGCCCAACAATCCGTCGGTGTTCTGCGCCGTGGGCGGCGTGGTCGCCGAACTGACCCACGACACCATCGCCATCGTACAGCAGGGCGCGATGGATACGGCGCGCTTGCAACAGACCTTTGCCGGGCTGGCGGACGCGGCCAGGTCCTGGCTGGCGCGGCAGACCGACCCCGGCAACGTGGTCGCGATCGCCCTGGAGTACTGGGCGGATATGCGCTATCGCGGCCAGTCGTTCCAGATCCCGGTGCGCATTGAGGCGGCCGCCCCCGACGGCATCAGCACCACGCTCGCCGTCGCCGCGTTTCACGCGGAACATTTACGCTTGCATACCCATGCCGACACGGAGGCGTCCGTTGAATTTATCGAACTGCGGGTGCGGGTGCGCGGCGCGCTGGCCGCGCCGGAAAGCAATGCGGCGACGCGGCCGGCGGGCGGCGGCCGACCCCGCCCCCGCGGCTTCCGGCGGCTGCATATCGGCGCGGCGTTGCTGGAGGATTGCCCGGTTTATGACCGCACCGTATTGGGAGTGGATGCCCAGGTACCGGGGCCGTGCATTATCAGCCAGAGCGACGCCACCGTGCTGGTCCCGCCCTTTTTTACCGCCAGGGTGCATGCCGGCGGCGACATTATCCTGACGCAGGAGCATTGATTGTGGATCCCATCCAAACGGTCATCATGAATAATCGCTTTAACGCCATTGTCGAAGAAGCCTCCGTCACCCTGTATCGCACCGCCCATACCACCTTCGTCAAACTGGTACAGGATTTTCAATGCGGGCTGGCCACGCCGGCGGGCGAAATGTTCGCCTATCCCAGCCACAACGGCGTTAACGCCTTCATTGGCCTGCCGATAGCCGGCGGCCTGCACGGCATCGGCGTAGAACATCTTGAGCCGGGGGATTGCATTATCACCAACGACCCTTTCAGTACCGACGGAATGGTGACGCATATCATGGATGTTTCCATGGTGCGGCCGGTCTTTGTCGGCAACGAGCTGGTGGCCCTGGCCTGGTCGTTCGTGCATGCCTCCGATATCGGCGGCGCGGTGCCGGGCAGTATTTCGCCGGCGTTTACCGAGGTGTTCCAGGAAGGCCTGCGCGTCAGGCCGACCAAACTCTACAAACGCGGACAACTGGATACCGCCATCCGCAATATCTTTATCGATAACAGCCGCATCGCCGATGAGCTGTGGGGCGACTTCCAGGCCATGATATCGGCGCTGGCCAGTATGGATAAGCGGCTGAATCAACTGTGCCAGCGCTATGGCGTGGCGGCGGTGCGCGCGGGCATGGAAGCGTCCATGGCCCTGGCCGATGCCAAGGCCCGCCAGGTTATACGCCGCATCCCCGACGGGGATTATCCCTTCGCCGATTATGTCGAAGGCATGAGCGAAGGAGATTTTATCCATATCCACGCCGTGATGCGCGTGCGCGACGAGCGCATCGTATTCGACTTCAGCGGCACCGACCCGCAGGTGGCTGCGGCCTTTAACTACGTCACCGGCGCGCGCGCCCACCCCTATACCCTGCAGGCGTTTATCTATTATATCCTGACCCGGGAGCCGGAAGCGCCGCGTAACGCGGGCCTGCTGCGCGCCCTTGAGGTCATCGCCCCGCGCGGCACGGTGATGAACGCCGAATTTCCGGCGGCCGGCGGTTCGCGGGTCACCACCAGCACCCGCGTTTACGACGTCATCCTGGGCTGCCTGAACGCCGCCCTGGCCGACGGTCTCACGGCGGCGGGTCCCGGCATGTCGGGAGTGATTGTGGTTTCCGCCAAAGATCCCCATGGCGAGGGCAATCGCGTCAGCGTGATCAATCCCTTGTGCGGCGGCGGCGGCGGACGTTTCGGCCTCGACGGCACCGACGGGGTGGACTCACGCTCCGGTTATCTGCGCACGGTGCCCGCCGAAACCATCGAGGCCGAAACGGTGATGCGGGTGAAACGGTATGGCCTGGTGACCGACAGCCAGGCGCCCGGCCGCTGGCAGAGCGGCGCCGCCATTGCCCTGGAGCTGGAAAATACGGGTCCCGAGGCGGTGATGACGGTGCGCGGCATGAATCGTTTCTATTTTCAGTCTTGGGGCGCGCGGGGTGGGCAATGCGGCCATTTGGGATCCGTATTGCTCAATCCCGGCACCGATGATGAGCGCAATCTGGGCAAGATTGATGTCCTGAAGATGCAACGCCACGACGTGGTGCGCCTGACCTCGCCCTCGGGCGGCGGCTTTGGCGACCCTTTTCTGCGCGATCCGGGCCAGGTTGCCCACGATGTGCGGCGCGGCCTGGTGTCCGTCTACAACGCCCGGGCCAGTTACGGCGTGGCGGTGGACGACAGCGGCCGGCTCGACCCCGATGCCACCGCGCGGCTGCGCGCCGGTCACAGCAGCGTCGCGCACGGCCTGTTTACGCTTGGGAGCGCGCGCGATCGCCTGGATCGGGTCTGGCCGCGCGAAATCCGGGCGGCGCTGGCCATGAGCCTGATGCGTGAGGAGCGCCGCCTGCGCCAGCCGCTGCGCCTGGCGGTCATTAAACGCCTGACGGCGGAAAACCGGCCGGTCAGCCTGACGATGATGGCCGCGGTCATCGCGGAAGAATTGCAGTACCTCAGGATGCACTGATTTTCCCCATCGCTCCGTTCTCTCATACTGGAGATCAACCATGTGTCATGTTCTCAGGCTTGCCTTGTCAGGCAAAGCGCGCCAATTACGACTGCTGGGCTGCGCCGCGTTATTATCCGTTGCCGGCGGCCTGCCGGCGGTCGCGCTGGCGGATACCGTCAATATTGCCTTTTCCGCCGCGGTGACGACGCTTGATCCGCAGCAGGCCACCGTGGTGCAGACGGATTTAAGCGTCATCAGCCATATCTACTCGCCGCTGGTGATACGCAATCCCGACCTCGGCATTACCGGCGTCGTGGCGCAATCATGGCAGGCTATCGACGATAACACCTGGGACTTCAAGCTGCGCCCGGGCATTACCTTTGCCAACGGCAAGCCGCTGGATGCCGCGGTGGTAAAGTGGAATTTCGATCATTTACTCGATCCCGCGCATAAAACCCGCGTCAAGGAATGGTACAGCCTGATCGATCATGTCGACGTCGTGGCGCCCGACGAGGTGAAAATCATTACGCGCATGCCCTTCCCCGGGCTGGTGGCGCAGCTGAGCATGCTGTTCATGATGGAGCCGTCATGGACCGCGACGCACGATCCCAGCCGCGAAGCCATGGGCAGCGGCCCGTATCAGCTGGCGGAATACGTGCCGGGCGAACGGGTGGTGCTGACGCCCAACCCCACGTATTTCGGCACCCAGGTTTTCGGCACGCCGGCGCCGCATGACAAAGTCGTGCTGCGCATGATAAGCGAACCGGCGGTACGGGTATCGGCGTTGCTGGCCGGAGAGCTGGATCTGGCGCTGGATATTCCGCCCACGGATATCGCGCGCATCAACAGCAGCGGCATCGCCCATGCCGGCTGGGGAGAAAGCAGCCGCGCGATGATCATTAAAATGAATAACCTCAAGCCGCCCTTCGCCAACAACCTCAAGCTGCGCCAGGCGATGAACTACGCCATCGATCGCCAGGGTATTATCGACGCCATTTATAACGGTCACGGCGCCATCAGCAAAGGCCAGCTGCTGTCGCCCATGTATTTCGGCTACAACGATAAACTGCAGCCCTACCCCTACGATCCGGACAAGGCGCGTCAGCTTATCGCCGAGTCGGGATTGCCGCAGCCCATTTCCTTTGAACTGCAGGTACCGCTGGGACGTTATCTGTTAAGCCAGGAAATCGGCCAGGTGATCGCCGCCCAGTTGCAGGAAGTGGGTCTGAACGTCAGCATCAAGGAAATGGAATACGCCAACTGGTCCAACGCCTATACCCGCGGCGATATGGGGCAGGCAGCGTTTTTAGGCCAGGCCTGGCCGACCCTGGACGCCGACGGCCTGCTGGGCCTGTACCTGCCCACCGACCCCGGCGCTTACTGGAAGGATGACGTTTTTGCCGGCCTGGTGATGAAAGGCCGCTCAACGGTTGATAAGCAAAAACGCGCCGCCTGGTACCAGCAGGCAACCGAACGGATGCGTGAACAGGCGCCGCTGGTGTTTTTATTTAACCAGCCGCTGACCTATGCCACGTCGAAGCGATTCACCTGGCAAACGCGCGGCGACGACTGGGTGCGGGTTTTCGATTTAGTGGCGAAATAAACAGGCGGTGGCGCGTGGCGAAATATATTCTGTCCCGACTGCTGGAAGCCCTGGCGGCGGTATTCGGCCTGGTGACCCTTATTTTCCTGGTGTCGCGGTTACTGGGGGATCCGGTTTCTTTATTGCTTCCCCAGGGCGCCAGCGCCGCCGACCTGCAGGCCCTGCGCGAGCAGCTCGGCCTGCAGCGTCCCTTGCTGGAGCAATATCTGCGTTTTCTCGGCCATGCGCTGGCCGGCGATTTCGGCCAATCCTTTTTTTACCAGCATTCGGCGCTGGGGATTGTGCTGGAACGGATGCCGGCCACGCTGCTGCTGGCGGCGCTTTCCGCGGCGACCGGCATCCTGGCGGGCTGCCTGGCCGGTTTGATTGCCGCGCTTTACCGTAACTCGGTATGGGAGTTTCTGGTGCTGACCCTGGCGATGCTCGGACAGGCCACGCCGGCGTTCTGGCTGGCGATTATGCTGATCCTGGTGTTCTGCGTCGATCTTGGCTGGCTGCCCACCGGCGGCACCGGCAGCCCGCTGCATTTGATTTTGCCCACCGCCGTGATGTCTATTTTCGTCGCCGCCAATATCACCCGCCTGTTCCGCTCCAGCCTGCTTGACGTCATGAGCGAGGATTATATCCGCACGGCGCACGCCAAGGGCCTGCCCCCGCGGGTGATCATGACCTGGCATATGGCGCGTAACGCCATGCTGCCGGTGGTCACCATGAGCGGGCTATTGGTGGGCGAAATGCTCGGCGGCTCGGTGGTGGTCGAAACCATTTTTTCCTGGCCGGGGGTCGGCAGGCTGATTGTCGAGGCGGTGGCGAACCGTGATTTTCCCGTGATCCAGGCGGGAGTCATGGTGGTGTCATGCCTGTTCCTGCTGGTCAGCCTGGGGGTGGATTTGCTCTATAGCCTGCTGGACCCGCGCGTGAGGCAAACGCGATGAACCGCATGAACGTGATGCGCGCCGTGGGACGGCGTATTGGGTCGAGCGCCATCGGCGCTGTCGGCTGGCTTATCATGGCGTTATTGCTGCTGGGCGTATTGGCCACCTTCGTGATCCCCCTGCCCAGCCCGGTACACGGCAATCTGGCCCTGCGGCTGGCGCCGCCCACGTACCGCTTTTTTGCGCCGGACGCCCATCCGCTGGGCACCGATCAGTTGGGCCGGGATATGTTGAGCCGGCTGCTGTACGGCAGCAGGGTCTCGATAATGGTGGGGTTTAACGCGGTGTTGATTGGCGGCCTCGTCGGCGTGGCGGTGGGCATGATTTCGGGGTACGCCGGCGGCCTCATCGATCGCCTGCTGATGCGTATTGTCGATATGCAGCTCTCGATACCGCTGATTCTGCTGGCGCTGATCATTATCGCCGCCACCGGTCCCAGCCTGGGCAACCTGATTATCGTCCTGGCCCTGACCAGTTGGATCCGTTATGCCCGCATGGTGCGCGGGCAGGTGCTGGCCCTGCGGCAGAGGGAATTCGTCCTGTCGGCGGTGGCCGTCGGCGCCCGGCCCTGGCATATCCTGCGCTATTACATTTTGCCGAATATCCTGACGCCCATCCTGGTGATCGCCACCCTGGAGTTTTCGCGCGTGATTCTCCTGGAGGCCAGCCTGAGTTTCCTCGGGCTGGGCGTGCAGCCGCCCTGGCCGAGCTGGGGCCGGATGCTGGCGGAGGGGCGCGCGTATATCGCCACCGCCTGGTGGGTCACCACCTTTCCGGGACTGGCGATAGTCGTGACGGTGATGGGCGCCAACTTTACCGGCGACTGGCTGCGCGATTATTTCGATCCCAAACTGAAGTCCGCCGGGGAGTAGCGCCATGCAGCCTTTGCTCGACGTGCGTAATTTAACCGTGGCTGTTCCGGCCGGACGCGGCGCGCCGCCGGTCAGGATTATCGACGATATCAGCTATAGCCTGGAGGATAACCAGACGCTGGGCATCGTCGGCGAAAGCGGCAGCGGCAAGAGCATGCAGGCGCTGGCGATGCTGGGATTATTGCCGCCGCGCAGCCGCGCCCTGGTCCACGGCGAGGTCATGTTCCAGGGGCACAACCTGCTGAGCCTGTCGGATAAAGCGCTGCGCGCCATCCGCGGCGCGCAGATCGGCATGATTTTCCAGGAGCCGATGACCTCGCTTAATCCGGTGCTGACCATTGGCCGGCAACTGGCGGAACCCCTGGTGCATCACCTGGGGATGAGCCATGCCAAGGCGCGCCGGCGCGCCGTAGAACTGCTCGGCCTGGTGGGCATCGCCGACCCCGCGCGGCGCGTCAGGCAGTATCCCTTTCAGTTTTCCGGCGGCATGCGCCAGCGGGTCATGATCGCCATGGCGATTGCCTGCAAACCCAAACTGCTGATTGGCGATGAGCCGACCACCGCCCTGGACGTGACTATCCAGGCGCAGATTATTGCGCTTATCCGCGATCTGCGCGACGAAATGAAGATGTCCATCATTTGGATTACCCATGACATGGGCGTGGTGGCCGCGATGGCGGACAGCATGCAGGTGCTGTATGCCGGCAAGATCATGGAGACGGGACCGGTGGAACGGGTGTTCAGCCAACCCCACAGCGCCTATACCTGGTCGCTGTTGCAATCGATCCCCGGCCGGGGACAGCGACCCCGGCAACCGCTGTTCCAGATTGCCGGCCAGCCGGTGGATCCGGCGCGGCGACCGCCCGGCGACCCCTTTGCGCCGCGCAATCCGTTCGCCACCGCGCGGTGTTTTCTTGACGCGCCGCCGCTGCGTCCCGTCTCGCCCGATGAACCGCGCCATCGGGTGGCGGCCTGGTACGATTTGCCCCGCTGCCTGGCGGATCTTGATAAGGATAACGCGACATGAACGGCATGCCCCCGAGCGCCCCGCCGCTGCTGCAGGTGGAAGGATTATGCAAAGACTATCCCGCCGGCGCGTCTTTACTGGGCGCGCGCGCCGTGCTCAGGGCGGTTGACGGCGTCAGCTTTACCCTGGCGCGGGGGGAAACCCTCGGGCTGGTGGGCGAGTCCGGCTCGGGCAAAAGCACGGTGGCGCGCTGCGTGATGCAGCTGGAACGGCCGACCGGCGGCCGGGTATTGCTTAACGGCCGCGACCTGGTCGGTATGAGCCAGTCCGCGCTGCGGCCATTGCGCAAGGTGATGCAGATTATTTTCCAGGATCCCTATTCTTCCCTCAATCCACGGATGACGGTCGGCCGTTTTGTCGCGGATCCCATAGTGATCCATGAGGGCAAAATACCCCGTGAGGCGCTTATGCAGCGCGTGCGGGCCCTGTTTGCCAAAGTCGGCCTGGACGCCCGTCATCTCGACCGCTATCCCCATGAATTTTCCGGCGGCCAGCGCCAGCGCGTCTGCATTGCACGGGCGCTGGCCATGTCGCCGCAGCTGATCGTGGCCGATGAGCCGATAACCGCCCTGGACGTCTCCATCCAGGCCCAAATCATCAACCTGCTGCAACAGCTGCAGGACGAACAGGGGCTGGCGTATCTGTTTATTTCGCACGACCTGGGCATGGTGCGCCATATCTGCCATCGGGTGGCCGTCATGCTGCGCGGTCTGATCGTGGAAACCGGCCCCGCCGAGGCCATTTTTCACGATGCCCGCCACCCTTATACCCAGGCGCTGCTGAGCGCCACCCTGGAAGCCGACCCCGCGCGGGAACGGAGTAAAGCGCGTCTGTTTTTCGACGCCGGCCAGCTTGACGGCAGGGCTCCCGGTTTTATGAAAGAGGTGACCCCGGGCCACTTTGTCAGGGAGTATGGCCACGCCCGCTGAAGAAAAGTCTCGTGCTTATTATTAATTGTATATACATAAATATTAATTGTATATACAATAACCTGTCCGCGCCGTCGCGCCATAAGGGCCGCCAGCGCACGTTTTAGCGAAAACCATGACAGGAGAACGTAATGAGCTATACCAGCCTGGGGGATGTGATCGATCACGTTCGCAGCCAAACCGCGGCCATGGCCCGCGAGGAGCCCGCGGAGATTTACGCCTTTCGCACCGGAACCCTGGAGAACCAGGCGGGCAGCTACGGCCAGTATTTCGGTACCTGGGATATCGCGGCCGGTATGATGCGCGATTATTCCATGTATACCTATTATCCCTTGCTGCAAATCATTGAAAACCCGGATATCACGCTGCCGCAGTTCTGCTTTATCCTCGACAGTTTCGATCACCCGTACAGCAACTACCTGCGCTACAGCGGATTCCCGCAGCTGGGCAAACTGGCGCTGTCCCTGCGCGAATGGCTGCCGCGGGCGACATCGCGCCAGCAGGCGATAGAGGCGATCCGGGCGTTTTGCATCTATACCGATACGTTTGCCGCCTGGTCGTTCCATTATTTCCCGTGGGGACTGGGCAAGCAGTTTACCTACGCCAACCCCGAGGTGGCCGCGCCCGCCATTGCCGATGCATCCCGGCGGGTGCATATCAAGCCGGGCCGCAAGATCCGCCTGACCTGGCAACCGCTGGATATTACCGTGGATGCCTATCTGGCGGTCCATGAAAATCCGGAGTTATGCCAGGACCTGATGGCGGCCCTGCCTTTTACCGTCCTGCAAGATCACGCCGTGGTCACCGGCGAATCCATGTACGCCTGGTGCCCGCTGGTATCCACCGCGCCGATACAGGTGCGCGAGCGGATCTGCGACGCGCCCAAGGGGCGGCTGCGTTTTTCCCAATCCACCGGCCAGAAATTTATCGTGCAGTACGGACCGACCACCGAGGATCTGGCCCAACCGGTATTGGGAGAGGTCATTCCCGAGCATGCCGATCGCCTGGATAAGGTCGGCGCCGAGGTATGGAAAAGCACCTTTGACACCAAAACCCCCATCTGGCTGACCGTCGAGCTGGTCTGAGCAAGGGGCGACAGGGCGGCTTGCGCCGGCGTTTGCCGGCTGACCAGGCCGCCGCGCTTTAGCCGCGGCGCGGTTGATGTTTTTATTGGCAGGAAAAAACCATGACGATTATGTTAAAACCCGGCGCCGTCACGCTGGCTGAACTTGAGTGTATTTACCGGACCGACGAGCCCGTACGGCTGGATCCCGCGATGGAGCCGGCCATTCGCAAGAGCGCGGCGCGCGTAGCGGAAATCGTGCAGGGCGAAGCGGCGGTCTACGGCATCAATACCGGCTTTGGCAAATTGGCCTCGGTGCGTATCCACGCTGACGATGTGGTAAAACTGCAGCGCAACCTGATTTTGTCGCACTGCTGCGGCGTGGGCGACGCGCTGGCCAAACCGGTGGTGCGTCTGATCATGGCGCTGAAACTGATTTCGCTGGGCCGGGGCGCCTCGGGCGTGCGTTATGAGGTTATCGGCCTGATTGAAGCCCTGCTGGCCCACGATATCATGCCCGTGATCCCAAGCCAGGGATCGGTTGGCGCGTCCGGGGATCTGGCGCCGCTGGCGCATATGGTGGCCGCCATGATGGGCGAAGGCGACGCGGAGCTGCGCGGTCAGCGCATGCCGGCGGCGCAGGCGCTGGAGCAGGCGGGCCTGCGGCCTATCATCCTGGCGGCCAAAGAAGGACTGGCCTTGATCAACGGCACCCAGGCGTCCACCGCGCTGGCGTTGAAAGGGCTGTTCGGGGCGCACCGGGCGCTACAGTCGGCGCTGATTTCCGGCGCGCTGGTCACCGATGCGGTCATGGGCTCCACCGCGCCGTTCCATGACGAGATTCACCAGCTGCGCGGCCATCCCGGTCAGATTGATACGGCGCAGGCCCTCAATTGGCTGCTGCGCGGGTCGGAAATCCGCTTAAGCCATCTGGCAAACGACGAGCGGGTGCAGGATCCTTATTGTATCCGCTGCCAGCCGCAGGTGGCCGGCGCGGCCCTGGACCTGATCCGCCAGGTCGCCGTCACGCTCGCGCGCGAAGCGAACGCCGTTACCGACAACCCGCTGCTGTTATCCGATAACAGCGTGGTGTCCGGCGGTAATTTCCACGCGGAGCCGGTGGCTTTCGCCGCCGATATCCTGGCGCTGGCCATTTCCGAGATAGGCGCTATCGCCCAGCGGCGCATCGCCCTGCTGGTCGACCCGGCCATGAGCTTTGGGTTGCCCGCCTTTCTGGTGGCCGCGCCCGGACTGAACTCCGGCATGATGATAGCCGAGGTCACCTCCGCCGCCCTGATGAGCGAAAACAAGCAGATGACGCATCCGGCATCGGTAGACTCCACCCCGACGTCAGCCAATCAGGAAGATCATGTTTCCATGGCCTGCCACGGCGCCATGCGGCTGGGCAGGATGCTGGATAATCTGTACGCCATCCTCGGCATTGAGGTGATGGCCGCCGTACAGGGCCTTGAATTCAGGCTGCCGCTGCGGACCAGCGCGCCATTGGCGATGGCGGCGCGCCGCGTCAGGGAGCAGATTGCGCCGTTGACGGTGGATCGGTATATGGCCGGCGATATCGCCGCCGCGGCGCAGCTGGTGGCCTCCGGCGCGTTGATTGACAGCGTGGGGGACCCGGGGATACTGCCGCCGCTGTGATCCTACGGCCGTACCGTCATCCCGGCGCTGGGGAAGCCCCGCGCCGGGCGCAGGTTTCACTGCAACCCGCCGGTGTTGCGGCGCTACCCACATCACTGCGGTTCGGCCGGCGGCACCGCCGCCAGCAGCGCCCGGGTATAGGGATGGGCCGGGGCGGAGAAAATCTGCTCCCGCCCGCCGGTTTCGACTATGCGCCCCTGGTACATCACGGCGATACGCGGCGCCATATAACGCACCACGCGCAAATCATGGGAGATAAACAGGTAGGCCAGCCCATGCTCCCGCTGCAACTGCTTCAGTAAATTAAGGATCTGCGCCTGTATCGACACGTCCAGGGCCGAGACCGGCTCGTCCAGAATCAGCAGCCGCGGTCTCAGCGCCAGCGCGCGGGCGATGCCGATGCGCTGGCGCTGGCCGCCGGAAAACTCCGCCGGATAACGCTGCGCCAGCGCCGGATCCAGCCCCACCTGGCGCATCAGCGCATAAATCCGTTTTTGCCGCTCGGCGGCGTTGCCGATGCGATGCACGGTAAGCGGCTCGCCGATAATATCAAAAGCGGTCATGCGCCGGTTGAGGGATGCGTAAGGGTCCTGGAAGACGATTTGAAATTCCCGGCACAGCCTGGCGTTGCGCCGCCTGGGCAGGGCGGTAATATCCTCGCCGTCGAACCAGACGCGCCCGGCGGTCGGACGCGTCAGCCCCACCAGCACCGCGCTCAGGGTGGATTTGCCGCAGCCAGACTCGCCCACCAGGCCCAGGGTTTCACCGGCGTTCAGCGTCAAATCCACCCCACTCACCGCCTTGACGGCGGCGGCGCGGCGCAAACCGCCGCCTGACGGCGGGTAATGTTTTTCGATGCCCTCCACCCGCAGCAGCGGCGGTGGCGCGGTGGGGCTTGCGAGCGGTATACCTGCGCTTGACATAGGCGATTAGTTCCTCTCCATGAGGACCGGCGCGGCCAGTTCATGGGCAAAATGACAGGCGCTGGCATGCGCGGGATCGGCCCCGTCCGCGCGCAGCGGCGGTATCTGGCCGGCGCAGATCGGGCGCTGCCGGCACAGCTGGCAGCGCGGGCGGAAGGCGCAGCCCGCGGGCAGGCGGGATATCAGCGGCGGCTCGCCGGCGATAGCCGCAAGTATCCGGTCCACGTCGCCGTCCAGGCGGGGAATGCTCCCCAGCAGCGCCCGGGTATAGGGATGGCGCGGCGCGCGGAATATCCGCCCCGCCCGCCCTTGTTCGACGATACGGCCGGCATACATCACCACCACCCGATCGGCATACTGCGCCACCAGGCCCATATCGTGGGTGATAAGCAACAGCGCCGCGCCGGTCAGCCGGCAGGCGGCGCGCATGCTCGCCATGACCTGGGCCTGCACGGTAACATCCAGGGCGGTGGTCGGCTCGTCGGCGATAATCAGCCGCGGATGGTTTACCAGCGCGATGGCGATCAGGATGCGCTGGCACAGCCCGCCCGACATTTCGTGGGGATAACGTTTCATTTTGTCGGCGGCGTCGCGGATACCCACCAGCGCCAGCACCTCTTCCGCCCGGGCGGCGCGCTGCCGGCGGGTAAGCGAGGGCTGGTGGCGGCGGATGCTTTCGGTAATCTGCCGCCCGATGGTCAGCACCGGGTTAAGCGAGGACATCGGATCCTGGAATATCATGGCGATCTCATCGCCGTACGGCCCGGCGCCCCGCCCCGCCTCCGGCGCCGGTAAATCCCGGCCGTCAAAGCGCATCCTGCCGGCGGCCACCTCGATGCCCGCCGGCAACAGCGACATCAGCGCCAGCGCCGTCAGCGTCTTGCCCGAGCCGGATTCACCGACGATGCACAGGGTTTCGCCGCGTTCGACGCTAAAGGAGATATTATCGATCGCCCGGCAACGTTCCCGGCCGGTGGCGAGATCAACGCTTAGCCCCGTCACCTCCAGCAGCGGCGCCGGGAGTTCATGGCTTGTCATAAGGACCTTCCCAGCGGGTCGAGCGCCTTATGCAGCGCGTCGCCCAGTTGATTCAGCGCCAGTACCAGCACCAGTAACAGCAGGCCGGGTACCACGGCATACAGCGGCGCCGTCGCCAGGTAATCGCGGCTGCTGCTGAGCATCGTTCCCCACGAGGCGGCCGGGGGCTTGATGCCCAGGCCGATAAAAGATAAGGACGCCTCCAGCAAAATGGCGTGGCCTGCCGCCGACGCCAGCTGCGTTATCACCACGCCGATGCTGTTGGGCAGCACATGACGCAGCATGATGCGCCACGGGCCGCTGCCCTGCACCACCGCCGCCTTCACATAGTCAAGCTCGCGCTCGCGCAGCACCGACGCGCGCATCAGGCGCGCAAAAATAGGGATGTTCACCAGCGCCACCGCGATACAGATTTGCGCCAGCCCGGCGCCCAGGATGGCCACCGTCATGACCGCCAGCAAAATGCCGGGATAGGCCAGCAGGATATCGCAGCCCCGCATCAGCAGCGCGTCCAGCCAGCGCGGCCCCATGCCGGCAACCAGTCCCGCCACGATGCCCAGTCCCGCGCCCGCGCTCACGCTGATAAACCCCACCAGCAGGGAGATGCGCGATCCGAACAGCGCCCGGCTGAGCAGATCCCGCGACAGCTCGTCGGTGCCCAGCCAATGGCCGCCGGTACCGGCCGGCACCAGCCGCAGCCCGGCAAACTGGACATCCGGATCGCAAGGCGCCAGCCAGGGGGCCAGCAATGCCGCAAGCGTAATCATCGCCACGCCGCACAGGCCGAACAGGCCGGAGGGCGTGGCGAGCAGCGCCCTTAGCAACCGCAGCCGGCCGGGTCCGGCCGCCGCCGCGCCGCTCGTTTCCACAGCGTCTGCGCTCATCACGCCGCCCCCTTGACCAGGCGGATGCGCGGGTCAACGGCGCCGTACAATACATCGACCGCCAGGTTCAGCAGCAGGAAAAACAGCACCAGCACGATCAGGATCCCTTGCACCATGCCGTAATCGCGATTGATAATGGACTGTACCAGCAGGCGCCCGATGCCCGGCCAGGCGAACACCGACTCGATAACCACCGCCCCGCCCAGCATGCGGCCCAGCAGAATGCCGGTCATGGTGACAATCGGCAGCAGTGAATTACGCAGCACATGCCAATAAATGATATGCCCGCGGCTCAGTCCCTTGGCCCGCGCGGTACGGATGTATCCCTCTCCCAGCGTGTCAACCACCGCGCCGCGGGTCGAGCGCACCAGCACCGCCGCGCCGTGCAGCCCAAGCGTCAGGGTAGGCAGCACCAGCGCCTGGGCGAAACCGGCGAACGATTCATCAAGGCTGACAAATCCCCCCGGCGGCAGCCAGCCCAGGGTGACGGCGAACAGCAGGATGGCGAGCATGCCGAACCAGAAATTAGGCGTGGCCACCGCCACGGAGGAAAAGACCGACGCCAGCCAGTCGACGGCTTTGCCCTGCCACAGGCCGGCGGCCAGGCCCAACGGCACCCCCACCGCCAGCGCGCTGAACAGGGCCGTGGCGGCCAGCAGCAGGGAATACGGCAGGCGGCTGAAAATCAGCTCGCTGTTATCGCGATGATAGATATAGGAGACGCCGAAATCGCCGCGCGCCATATGCCCCAGCCAGGCGGCATACTGTACCGGCAACGGCCGGTCGAGGCCATATTCCACCCGGATGCGCTGCACATCCTCCCGGCTTGCGTCCGGCCCGGCAATCAGTTCGGCCGGATCGCCCGGCATGGCGCGCACCACCGCGAACACGATAATGCTTGAGACGAGCAGCACCGGGATCCACTGCATCAGCCGGCGTAGCAGATAGGCGGTCATCGTCTGTTTCTCCTGGTCCGGCTCATGGCTGGAAGGAAGCCGCGCTCAGGATCGGCATGCCGTCCAGATTAAAACGCACGCCCGTCAGCCCCTTGGCGGAGGCCCACAGCACCGGCAGCGTCGCCACCGGCAATACCCAGTTTTGCTCCAGCATAAAGCTGTCGATGCGCTGCCAGGCGCGATCGGTTTGTTCATCCGGCGGCCGCGAGGTCACCAGGGCCACATCGTCCTGGTACTGCTGGGATTTGACGCCCGCCAGGTTATCGGTGGCGCGGAAAATCACCGCCGACATCAGGATGGTGGACGGACCGCGGCCGGCGCGGGCGTAGACATGGGCCGCCATTTGGAAATCCCCTTTGCGCAGGCGCGATATATAGGCGGCCTCGGACATTTCGACGATATTCACCTTCAGGCCGATGTCGCGCAGCGCGCTTTGCAGCATCTGCGCCATGGCGCCAATCTGCGGCTCGGACTGGCTGCGCGACATCAGCGATATTTCCGCCCCGGCGGCGCCCGCCTGCTGGATCAGCTGTTTAGCCTGGGCCAGGTCGAAGGTACAGGCGTTTTCATGCCCCGCCGCCTCGCGCTGGCTAAAATGCGGCCAGGGCAGGCATTTCACCCGGGCGTCCGGGCCGGCGATATCATGGGCGATACGCGCGCGATCCAGCGCCAGGCCGATGGCGCGCCGCACTTCGGGCTTATCCAGCGGCGGGGTTCGGGTATTCAGCGTAATATCCAGCACCCGTCCCTCCACGGTGGCGGCGCCGGTGGCGAAACCGGCCGCGGCCAGCTGTTCGGCGGCTTCCCGGTCCAGAGACGGCAAAAAATCCACCGTGCCGGCGCGCAGCTGCATCACCCCGGACTGCTGATCGGGAATCACTTTCAGGGTGATTTTCTTTAGCGCCGGACGCGGCCCCCAGTAGGCCTCGTTACGCACAAACACCGCGTCCTCGCCCGGCAGGTAGCGGCTCAGTTTAAACGGACCGGTGCCGTTGCCGCCGGTTTTGATTTTTTTAGGCGCGCTGCCGTCGATAATAAACGCCAGATCCAGTAAATCGAAGATTGCGTCCGAGGCGCCGGCAAAATGCAGTATCACGGTGCGATCGTCGGGCGTATCGATACTGCCGATCATTTTGGCCAGCGGCAGGATATTGGCGCCGTTAACCGGATCGCGGGCATAGTTCAGGCTGAACGCCACATCCCTGGCGGTAAACGGCCGGCCGTCATGGAACGTCACGCCGTCCGCCAGTTTAAGCGTCAGCGTTTTGCCGTCGTCGGAGCGGGTCCAGGACCGCGCCAGCTCCGGCTGCGGACGGCCGTCGGCATCCAGGCGGATCAGCGTGTTATACAGCAGGTGCGTCAGCACAAAGGTGCCCATGCGCAGTTCCGTCGGATCAAAGGAGGTGATATCGGCGCTTTGTCCAATCACCAGGGTATCGCGCGCCGCCGCCAGGGCCTTGCCGCCCGCCAATGCCAAGCTTAACAGCAGCGCCAGCAGCAGGCCGCCGGCGCGGGCACGGCCGCTGAACATCTTTAACGTCATACTATCCCTCATACTCGCTTCAACGATGGACCAACCAACGGCAATGCGTTATTTGATCAAATTATTGTCTGTTGTTGTCCGAATACTATTGAATAAAGCCGATTTATAACAGAAAATAACTCCACATCTCATATGATTTGATCAAATATCGTTATGCGAAAAATAGATAAGCCCATCCACGACGGCGAACCGGACATTACCGACCGGCTTCGGGACGCCATCATCAACCGGCAGGAGTTCGACGCCGGGGCGCCGCTGCGCATCGACGCGCTGGCCACGCGTTTCGGCGTGTCCCATATGCCGATACGGGCGGCGCTGCAGCGGCTGGAAAGCGAAGGGCTGATCGTCGCCCAGCCCAATAAGGGCGCGCGGATGGCGGCGGTGGATGAGACCTTCGTGGCCGAATTGCTGGATGTGCGCATGTTGATTGAAAGCTACCTGGCGCGCCGCGCCGCCGGGCGCATGACGCCGCAGTGGCTGGAACAATTGGAAACGCTGCGGGCGCGGCACGAAGAGGCGGTTGCCCGCGGCGACGCCGCCGAGGCGCTTACCGCCAATCGCGATTTTCACGCCGCCATTCACCACATTGCCGCCAACCGCGACGCCAGCCTGATTCTCGAGCGGCATTGGCGGCTGATCCGCGCCCTGTGGAAACGCTACGGTTATCAAGCCGACCGTTTTGCCGGCGTGGTGGCCGATCACCGGCTCTTGCTGGCGGCCTTCGCCGCCGGCGACGGTGAAGCGGCGGCGGCCGTAACCGCCGCCCATACCGCGCGCGCAAAGCTGGTGCTGCTCAACCGGATGCGTGAGCATGCCCCGCATGCGGACGGGTCGCAAACCTTTGACGCCGCCACGAAGGAACCCCATGAATAATTCGCGCATCGCCGCGCTGGAACTGGTGCATTGTCCGGTCACGACCAAAACCACCTGGTCATTTATCCGCCTGGCGCGGGCGGACGGCGCATGCGGCTGGGGCGAGGCCAGCTGGGTGCGCGAGCCGGGGGCGCTCGACGCCTGCCATGACGCCGCCCGGCGATATCTGCTGGGACAGCCCTGGGAGGCGCTTGCCGCCTATATTGCCCGGGAAACCCGCGGCGTACCCCAGGCGGCGATGGCCAGCGCCCTGGAACAGGCGATGTGGGATATCCGGGGCAAAGATAGGGGCGACTACGCGGCATCGCTGGCGGGCGGCGGCTACCGCACCCGCATCCCGTTGTATGCCAATATCAATCGCAGCATCGTCCAGCGCGACGGGGCGGGTTTCGCCCGGGCGGCGCAACGTGCGCGCGCGGCGGGATTTAACCGTATCAAGATAGCGCCTTTCGACGGCCTGACCCCCGATATCCGCCTGACGCCGCTGGGCCGGCGGCGGCTGGAGGATGGGCTGGCGCGCGTGGCGGCCACCCGCGCGGCCATCGGACCCGCCGCCGAGCTGTATGTGGATTGCCACTGGCGCTTCGACCCGCCGGGCGCGTCGGCGGTATTACCGGAACTGGCGGCGCTTGGCGTCAGCTGGTTCGAGTGCCCGCTGGCGGAAACGCCGGAAAATATCCCCGCCCTGAAACAGCTGCGCGGCGCGGCCAATACCCTGGGCATGCGCCTGGCCGGCCTGGAGGAGCTGACGCATCCCGCCGCGTTTCTTCCCTGGCTCGCCGCCGGCGCTTACGATGTGGTGATGCCGGATGTCAAATATGCGCGCGGCATCACCGGCGTGCTGGAGGTGGCAACGCTTGCGGCCGCCCACGGCGCCGGCTGCGCGCCGCATAACCCCAGCGGACCGATTGCGCATGCCGCCAGCCTGGTGGCCTGCGCCATCAGCGAGGACATTGAGCAGTTGGAGCATCAATTTGATGAAACGCCGGCCTTCTGGCGCCTGGCGGCCCCCGATTTCCCGCGCCCGGCGAACGGGGCCAGCGTGACGCCCACGCTTGCGGGGCTGGGCACGGCGCTCAGGCGGTAAATGGCGGGCCGGGTGCCGTATCACCGGCGGCCCGCCCCGTTCAGGAGGCGATGCCCAGGCCGACGATATTGGCCGCCAGGATAATCACCATCGCGCCAAGGCTCAGCACCCGCACCGGTTTTTTGCCCACGGCCAGCCACTCTTTGAGCAGCAGGCCGACGATGCCGCCGCACAGCACATAAAAGCTCATATGCAGCATCCAGCTGACATAACGGTATTGTTCCGGAATATTGGCGTGTCCCCAGGCATAGAAGAAAAATTGCAGATACCACATGACGCCACCGAGGATGGCGAACAGCGCATTGGCTATCAGCAGGGATTTCCCCACGGATAAATCCGCTTTTATCGACAGTTCGGGCCTGGTGGCCAGCCGGAAAAAACAGTAGGCCAGATTGACGATAGCTCCGCCGCCCATGATGATCACATAGCTGGGCAGCGCCACGTACAGCGGGCTGATGCCGATATTTTTGGCGGCGATATGCATCGGCACCGCGGCATCCATGGCAAAGGACATGCCGGCGGAGAAGATCCCGCACAGCACGGCCAGGATCAGGCCCTTCTTAAGACTGAACTCCTGGGCGCTGACGCCGAGCGCTTTTTCCTTCATTACCCCGGCATAGCTGACGATGCCGACGCCTATCAGAGCGACGAACACGCCCAGCAAGGTGATCTGGCCGCCGGTCGAGCTGGCCATGGCGCCGAACTTCCCTTGCAGGATAGGGGTCATCAGCGTACCGACAATCAGGGTGATACCGATGGCAATGCCGATCCCCATGGACATGCCGAGATAACGCATCGTCAGGCCGTAATTAACATTTCCCACGCCCCACATGGCGCCAAACAGAAATACCGGCAGCAATGTCGACCAGGAAAACGCGCCGAAATAGCCCCAGAAATCGGGGAGCAGGATGGCGCTGACGGTCCAGGGCAACACCACCCAGGAAAAGAACCCGCCCAGCGACCACATGGTCTCCCAGCTCCAGCGCCGGACCTGCTTGAACGGCGCGTAAAAACAGGCGGCGGAAGCGGCGCCGACGAAATGCCATAATATACCGAGGAAAATTGAGCTGCCCATTTACAATTCCTTAGAAAATAATTTGCATAAAGTGATAGGGACACATGCCGGAAAATGAATGCCAATGTAATTTTGTATTCTAAGCATCGGAATAAGCCTTACCTTCATATCTACGCCATTCAGATCGTTACCCTGGCACGCATATAAAGAGGGATGTGATGAGTATCACAAAAACATAATTGATTTATTTGCGGCAGGTTCTCATAAGCTTATTTTTTATCGCTCAAAAAACAATGTATTATTAATAAAAAAATCGGCACGACGTTTCATTTTTTTTATTATTCGCGCTCATTTATCGACAACAATCTTAATTATCGTAAAATAAAGTACATAATTTATGCCATGCTCATTTAAATTAATGTGTTGTTTTTAAATCTAAAAATAATAAAAGCGTTCTTTTTTAAGGCTAAATTTTTCACACCTATAACCGATTTTTACCACTCCCGCGGCATCTTTACATGATTGCCATCTTTTGTCCGGTACTGGCAATGGGCGGAAGGTCCTGGGGCGGCGCTTGCGTTACGATACCGGCAAAGATCAATCCACAGGCGATATTTCGCCTGTTATTACGCCATGCGCATAAAACAAGACGTGTTACTTCTTACTAACAATTCTGAAATCAACCGAAGGTTATCATTATGACTAATCGTATGATCTTAAATCAAACCGCCTATTTTGGCCGGGGCGCTATTTCGCATATTATCGATGAAGCAAAGGCCCACGGTTATAAAAAGGCGCTGATTGTTACCGACCAGGAGTTAATCCGCGTTAAGGTGGCCACCCGGGTATTCGCGTTACTTGATCAGGCGGGTTTTGCCTTCGACGTTTTTGATGAAGTGATGCCAAACCCCACGGTCTCCGTCGTCAAACGCGGCGTAAGCGCCTTTAAAGAGGCCCAGGCGGATTTTCTTATCGCCATCGGCGGCGGTTCGCCGCAGGATACCAGCAAGGCCATCGGCATTATCATCACTAATCCCGGCTTCGCCGATGTGCTTAGCCTGGAAGGCGTGGCCGCCACCACCGCGGCCAGCGTACCGGTGATCGCCATACCCACCACGGCCGGCACCGCGGCCGAAGTGACGATTAACTACGTGATTACCGATGAGGACAAACGGCGTAAATTCGTCTGTGTCGATCCCCACGATATTCCGCTGGTGGCGATTATCGACCCGGACATGATGTCCAGCATGCCCGCGTCCCTGAAAGCCGCCACGGGCGTAGACGCCTTGACGCACGCCATTGAGGGCTACACCACCCGGGCGGCCTGGGAACTCACCGATATGTTTCACCTGAAAGCCATCGAAATCATCGCCCGCTCGCTGCGCGCGTCGGTTCAGGGCGATGCCAGGGGCGTGGACGACATGGCGTTGGGGCAATATATCGCCGGCATGGGATTTTCCAACGTCGGCCTGGGGCTGGTGCACGGCATGGCGCATCCGCTGGGGGCGTATTACAACACCCCGCACGGCGTCGCCAATGCCATTCTTCTGCCGCATATTATGGTATACAACGCGGCGCAAACCGGTGAAAAATTCCGGGCGATCGCCGTGGCGATGGGCGTTGAAAACGCGGCCGCCATGCCGCTTGAGCAGGCGAGGACGGCGGCCATCGATGCGGTGAAGGCGCTTTGCCGCGAAGTGGGCATTCCCGCGCGGCTGCGCGAAGTAGGCCTGAGGGAACAGGACATCCCGGCGCTGGCGCAGGCGGCGCTTGACGACGTCTGTACCGGCGGCAACCCCCGGCAAACCAGCCTGGAGGATATCAAGGCGTTATATCAGGCCATCTTCTAATCCCTCCTCGCCGTCCCGGTAAACACCTGGCCGGCGCGGCGGGGAGACATCCCCGCCGCCCGGTTTCCCCACTCCACCGGGTCGTTTCTACCGGCTGAAAATCATTTTTGCGCCCTGGATCACAGTATGGTTTCGCAGTGAGAATCTAACATTAGGTAATCGATTACCTAATGCGAATAAACATGCAAAAACCCATAGCTATCCGTGATGTCGCCCAGGCGGCGGGCGTCTCCACCGCCACGGTATCACGTTATATGAACGGCAAGTTTCATGCGATGAGCGCGGACACCCGATTGCGCATTGAAAACGTGATTGACGCTATGGGCTATAAACCGAACGATGTGGCGCGCACGCTGCGCAGCACCAAAAGCAACACCATCGCGGTGATCGTGTCCGATATCCTCAATCCCTATTCCATCGCCATCCTGCAAGGGATCGAGGAAGCCTGCGCGGCGTTCGGCTATACCATATTCGTCTGCAATTCCAGGGAACTGCCGGTAAAGGAGAAAGAATTTATCGAGATGATGCTGGCGAAACGGGTCGACGGTTTTGTGATAAATACCACCGGCGGCAACGATGGTCTTATCGCCAGCCTGGCCGAGCGGACCCCCGTGGTGCTGGTTGGACGTAAAATCAGCCAGGGGGCGGTGCAGGCCATTACCGTGAATAACGCGCAGGGCATGGCCCTGGCGGTGGACCATTTGCGGGCGCAGGGCTGCCGTTCCCTGGCATTGCTCAGCCCGCCCACCACCGGGATCAGCCCGCGCATGGAACGCGTTGAGGCTTTCCGCGCGCACGCCGCCCGCGCCGGGGCCGACGGCATCATCAGCGCTATCCAGATTATCGGCCGTGTCCAGGTCGAGCCGGTCGCCGACGCCCTGCAACATATCATGGCGCGGCGCGACCCGCGGCAACGGCTGGGCATTATCGCCACCAACGGCATGCTGGCGCTGGCGGTGCTCAAGGCCGCCAAGGTCCTGGGATATGCCATTCCCGCCGATTTCCTGTTTATCGGTTTTGACGATACCGAATGGGCCTCGGTCAGTGATCCCAGCCTGACGGTGGTCGCGCAACCGACCTACGAGGTCGGCGCCGCCGCGGCGAAAAGACTGATCGCCCATTTGATTAAAAAAGAACCGCAAAATGGACCGGACGCCATTGAATTACCGGTGAAACTGATCCCGAGAGACTCAACCCTGACTTAATTTTTACCGCCAGGGTAATCGATTACCCTGCTGGACCGGAGGCAGCGATGCACATTCAAGATATCAAGACTTACGTGGTGGTACAAAAACTGGATACGCAGTTCGGCATGTCCCAGTGGTTATGGGATAGCCGGGCCAGCTGCCTGTTGGAAATCATCACCGACGAGGGCGTGATCGGCTGGGGCGAGTGTTTTGGCCCGGCCAGGGCCAATGCCGCGCTGATCAATGAATTATTCGCCCCGCTGCTGATCGGGCAGGATCCGCTGCAGCGCGCGCCGTTATGGGAAACCCTCTACAACCGCACCCGAGAATTCGGCCGCAAAGGCATCGCGGTTTCCGCGCTGTCCGGTATCGATATCGCCCTATGGGATATCGCCGGCAAAATCATGGGGCAGCCTATCGCGGCATTGCTGGGCGGCGCCGCCGCGGTGCCGGTCACCGCCTATGCGTCGTCTTTTTATTATTCCGGCGACGCGCGCTATACGCTGGAAAAAGACGCTGAAGAGGCGCTGAACCAGGGATTCCGGGCCTTTAAAATGAAAGTGGGCGGCCTGGGGCTTCGCCAGGATGCGCAACGGGTGGCGCGGGTGCGGCAGTTGATCGGCCCCGATGCCGGCCTGGCGGTGGATGCCAATCGCGCCTATACCGCGCGCGAGGCCATCCAGTTGGGCAGGATGATTGAAGAACAGGACATCTCCTGGTTCGAGGAGCCGGTGCTGCCGGATGATTTCACCGGCTATCGCGAGGTGAGAAGCGCGCTGCATATGCGCATCGCCGGCGGCGAATCGGAATTTACCCGTTTTGGCTTCCGGCCGTTCCTGGAACAACGCTGCGTGGACATCGCCCAGCCGGATGTCGCCGCCTGCGGCGGCCTGGGCGAAGCGTGGCATATCGCCGTGATGGCCACCGCCTTCGGCATTGATTGTTATCCCCATCTCTGGGGTTCCGCCATCTCCTTGGCCGCCACGCTGCATTTAATCTCCGCCATTCCGGTGGCGGTGCCCTCGATGGTAAAGGCGCGGCCGCTGCTGGAGCTGGATCGGGCGCCCAACGTCTTTCGCGAACAGCTTTCCGACTTAGTCATCGGGCCGTCGATGCCGGTGCCGGATAAACCGGGGCTGGGCATTGAAATCGACCGGAGCCTTATCCGGCGCTACGCGCAATAACACGGCCGGCACGTTCGCCAGGCCACGTCACCCTACGATGGAATCATTAAAATAAACACAGAATGGGACAGGATATGAGTCATGCAAAATGGTACCGGATCGGCGGCACATTGATGATTGGACTATTTGTCGCTTATCTCGATCGTTCAAACCTCTCCATTGCGCTGCCCGGCATGGAACGCGACCTGGGTTTTTCCGGCGCGGCGACCAAAAGCCTGGCATTAACCGGCTTTCTTATCGGCTATGCGGTGGCGAATTTTTTCGGCGGCTTCCTTACCTACAAACTGAACCCCAAAACCACCATCGTCAGCATGGTGCTGATCTGGTCGCTGGCCCAGGTGATGACCGCCTGGGTCACCTCGCCCACGCTGTTGATTATCTACCGCATTATTCTCGGCATCGCGGAAGGCATTTACTGGCCGCAGCAATTCCGTTTCGCCCGCGCCTGGTTTACCAAAGATGAAATCACGCGCGGCACCAATCTTATCCAGTTTTACGGCCAGTTCCTGGCGCTGGCGCTGGGGTTCCTGATCCTGACGCCCATTTACGACGCCCTGGGCTGGGAATGGATTTTTTATATCACCGGCGGACTGGGCCTGGCGATCGTGGTGCCGTTATTTTTGCTTTTCCTGAAAAACGCACCGGAGGGCGGCAGCGGGGCGGCGGCCGAAGAGGCGCGTCCCGCCGGGAAGCTGACTTTCCAGGCGCTCGGCGGTTATCCTTTCCTGTTATTGATATTCAGTTATTTCGCCAACGGCATGCTGTTCTGGGGCATTACGCTGTTTATTCCGATGCTGGTTCATTCGCTGGGCTTTACCGGCCTGTGGCAGGGGTTTGCCAGTTCCCTGCCCTATATGCTGGCGATTGTGTTTGCCATTCCGATGGCCTATATCAGCGATCGTACCCAGAAACGCGGGCTGATCGCCGCCTCGGGACTGGCCGTCGCCGGCATACTGCTGGTCATGTTGCCCGTTATTGATAATCCGGTGGCGAAAATGGCGTTGATTACCCTGGCCATCGCTTATTTCACCAGCAGCTACACCACCAATATCTGGTCGATTATCACCTCAAGCGTCCAGCCCGAAGCGGTAGGCCCGGCGGCCGGGGTGATTAACGGCATCGGCGCGGGCGGCGGCGGCACCACCGCCGGTTTTGTCGTCGGCGTGCTGTACAGCAACACCGGCTCCTATCTGGCGGGATTCAGCGTTATCGGCGCGGTAGCCATCCTGGGCGGGCTGGCCGTCTATCTTTATACCAAAATCCAGCGCACGGACGTGAGCGCGCAATAACGTGGCCGCGCCCCCAGCCTTTGCCGCGGTCAATGCGCCGGGGGCGCCGCCGCCGGCTTGGTTATGTTCTTCATCAGCGGCACCATGGCGGTGGCGATGATAAAGCACCACATGATCGCCATAAACGTATCGCTGAAGGTTAACGTGCGCGCCTCGCGGTAAGCCAGCGACCACAGCTGGCGCAACGCGGCGGCAGCGGCGGCGGACGGATCGTAGCCGAGCCGGGTAAATTGCCCGGCCAGCGTATCCAGCATGGCGTTCATCGCCTCGTTGGACGCCGTCAGGGATTCCGCCAGGCGGGAATAATGCAGGTTGGTGCGATCGTTGAGCAACGTCGCGCACCAGGCAATGCCGATGGCGCCGCCCAGGTTGCGCATCAGGTTGAAGAGCCCCGAGGCCATTTTCAGTCGTTCCGGCGCCAGGCTGCCCAGGGTCAGCGTGACGACCGGGGCGACGGAAAACTGCTGCGCCATGCCGCGGAACGCCTGGGGTATCAGCAGTTCCCGCGCCCCCCAGTCATGGGTAATCGGCATAAAATTCCACATGGAGAAAGCAAAGCAGGCAAGGCCGAACATCAGCAGCCAGCGCAGATCGATACGGTTGGCAAAAAAGGAATAAACCGGAATGGACAAGACCTGGAAGATGCCGGTGGAAAATACCGCCATACCGATCTGCAGCGCGCTGAATCCCCGGACCTGGCCGAGGAACAGCGGCGTCAGGTAGATAGTGGCGAAGATGCCGACGCCGGTGATAAAGGAGAAAAAACAGCCAAGGGCGAAGTTGCGCTCTTTTAACGCGCGCAGATCGACAATCGGCCGGGCAAAGGTTAGCGAGCGCCAGAGAAACAATACGCCCGCCACGGCGGAAATCCAGGCGGTGGCCAGGATAACGCCATCACCAAACCAATCCCAGCGCGGCCCCTCCTCCAAAGTGTACTCAAGGCAGCCCAGGCAGAGCGCCAGCAGCACAATGCCAAGGTAATCGGCGCCGCGCAACAGCGCCAGGTTGGCGCGGTCAATCCTGACCATAAGCGGCACGGCGACGGCAACAAAAATCCCCGGCACTAAATTGATAAAAAAGAGCCAGTGCCAGGAATAGTTTTCGGTAATCCAGCCGCCCACCGTCGGCCCAAGCGTCGGCGCCAGCGACGCGATGCCGCCGACGGTGGCGGCGGCGAACACCCGCTGCGGCCCGGCAAAAAAGATAAAGGCGGTGGTAAACACCAGCGGGATCATCGAACCGCCGAGAAAACCCTGCATCGCCCGGAACAGGATCATGCTCTGGATATTCCACGCCCAGCCGCACAGCAGGCTCGATAAGGTAAAGCCAATGGCGGAAACGCAGAACAGCCAGCGGGTCGACATCACATGCGCCAGCCAGCCCGAAAGCGGTATGACGATGATCTCGGCGATCAGATAGGCGGTCTGGACCCAGACGGTTTCATCGGTGCCCGCCGACAGGCCGCCGCCGATATCCTTTAACGACGCCGAGACAATTTGTATATCCAGCAAGGCGATGAACATGCCGACGCACATGGTGGCAAAGGCGAAGATACGGGTGGGCAGCGTCATGCCGGCCGGCAGGGCCGCCACCGATGAATGCGCGGCCGGCGCGGCGGCGGCGCTCACGGGCGTTCCGCTTCGCGGCTGTCGATGGCGGCGGTTACCGACAGCCCCGGGCGCAGCAGGCCCAGCGTGCCGTCGTCGCGATCAAGATTGATGCGCACCGGGACGCGCTGGACGATTTTGGTGAAATTGCCGGTGGCGTTTTCCGTCGGCAGCACGCTGAACTGCGCGCCGGTCGCCGGCGCCAGGCTGCTGACCGTACCGTGGAACACCCGCCCGGGCTGGATATCGGCCCGCACCGTGGCGCGCTGTCCCGGCCGCATATCCGCCAGCTGATCTTCTTTAAAATTGGCGTCCACCCACAAGCCCGTGGCCGGGATAATGACCAACAGCTGGCTGCCGGCGCCGGCCCAGGCGCCCAACCTGGCCCGCCGGTTGCCCACCACGCCGTTAATCGGCGCGCGGATCTGGCTGTACTCCACATTAAGCCGCGCGAGATCGCGCCCGGCAACGGCCTGATCCAGCGCGGCCTTGATCTGGCCTTTTTCGCTATCGGTGACCGCCAACTGACGCTGTGCCGCCAGGAGCGCCGCGCGGGCCTGCTGGCCATCGGCCACCGCCTGCCGGTAGTCGGCCTCGGCTTTTTGCAGGCTTTGCACGGAGACGGCGGCGGACATCTGCAGTTTTTGGTAGCGATCCAGGTCATGGCGGGTGCGTTCCGTTTGCGCGTCGTAACCGGCGATGGCGGCCTTGGCCTGCTCGATCAGCGCTTCCTTTAAACTGCGCGTCGAGGCCAGATTGACCAGCGCGGCCTGCTGCGCGGCGATTTCGCTTTCCGTTTTCGCCAGTTCGGCCCGGTAATCCCGATCGTCAAGGCGCACCAGCACATCGCCGGCATGCACCGCCTGGTTATCGGTGACCTCGACGCTTGCGACATATCCCGCCACTTTGGCGCTGATGGTGGTGATGTCGCCGCCGATATACGCATCGTCGGTGGTCTGCATAAAGCGGCTTTGAGTCCACCAAAAATAGCCGTAACCGGTAAGTATCGCCGCGCCGGCCGTCAAGGCCATAAGCATCAGGACGCGGCTTTTTTTCATGCCGCGCGGCGGCGCGTCGCTTGCGCTGAGAGGCGTGTTCATCGGGCTATCCTGTTAAGCACATTTTTTAGCGGGCGGGTTAAAACGCAGGTTGTCATCCCCGGTCGTTTCTTTTAGCTGCAAAAATGCCATGCGGTAGCGCATTTGCTCGCTGGCCATCGGTCCCGGGCCTACCCGATAGGCCGCGTCGGTCATTTTTTCACCGGTTACGGCATCCACCAGTATCGGCTGCGCCGGCACGTTAGTTTCCCGGTTGACCAGCTGTGTCGCGATGCCTTCGGGGGCGAAATGGGCGTTGCCCCAGGCCAGCAACGCCCATAATACCGGCTGGAAATCGCGTCCGGCCTCAGTCAGGTGATATTCGTGGCGGGGAGGCTTATCGCTGTACTGCCTGCGCTCCAGCAGGCCGTTTTCCACCAGTTCGGTTAACCGGCGCGTCAGCATATTGGGGGCGATCTTCAGACTGGCCTCGAATTCATAAAACCGCGTCAGGCCGTAGAAGGCGTCGCGCAGGATCAGCATGCTCCACCATTCCCCTACCCGTCCCAGGCTGCGGGCGATGGGACAGGGCATGGCGCTGAAATCGGTCTTGGTCATGGGCGGGCGCTCCGGCTGGTAACTATCAAGTTGAAAGTAGCATACCGCCAGTGACTATCATTATGCAAGTGTATGCCTAAAAAAAGGCCCATAGGGTATAGTCAAAGCGGGCACTCTCGCGCCGCATGCCGCGCGTAGGGTTTTTGACCGGCCGCCGGCGCGGCATTCTCAATCAAGGCAGGTGTTGCATGTCAGATCATCAGCATAGCGTTTCCCAAGCCGCCACCCTGCGCGTCTGCCGCCCCTGGCCCGGGATCATGGCCTTTTACGACGGGCGCATCCCCCATAAGAGACTTTACGGCGCGCAAGCTAACTGGCTCGATGACGGCGCCTTCTCTCTCGGCACCGCCACCTACGCCATCATCGCGGGCCACGAGGCGGTGGTGTACGATACCCACATGACGCTCGATCACGCCGCGGCGATCCGCGCCATCCTGGAAGAAGAGGGCGTCACCGCCATCAGGGTGATCATGAGCCATTGGCATACCGATCATGTCGCGGGCAACGCGGCGTTCGCCGATTGCGAAATCATCGCCTGCGACCTGACCCGGCAATTGCTGATCGAACACCGCGAAGAGCTGGAAAACGGCGCCCCACCCATTACGCCGCTGGTCCTGCCCACCACCACCTTTACCGATAGCCTGGACCTGACCGTCGGCGCCCTCTCCCTGGAGCTGCGCCAGTACGATATCCACAGCGCGGACGGCCTGGTGGTGCGCATCCCTTCGCTGGGGCTGCTGTTGGCCGGCGACACGCTGGAGGATACCCTGACCTATGTCGCCGAACCCGGACGGCTCGCGATACACCTGCGCGAGCTGGCCCGCCTCGGGCAGTGGGATTTCCAGCGGATCCTGCCGAACCACGGCCGCTTAGAGATGATTGCCGCCGGCAGCTACCCGCGCGACCTGATCGCCGCCACGCAGCGGTATGTGGAACAGCTGCTCCGGCTGCCGGCACACCCGGAATTAGCCGCTTTGCCGCTGGTGGAGTTTGCCGCCGCCTCGCTGGCGACCGGCGCGGTGGCCTGGTTCGAGCCCTATGAGGCGGTGCACCGGCATAATATCGCCAGCGTGCTGAAGGCGGCCGGCGCCGATTGCCGGCCACAGCCTGGCTGAGTGAGGATCAGCCGCGCAGGAGTTCGCCGCGATTTTCGCGGCAAGGGGGCTGCGGCGCGCGGCTGGACTGCCGCGGGTGGACGTCACGCCGGTTTGCCCGCCGCCATCAGACCAGGGCGATCAGTTCGCGCCGCTGCCGCGGCGTCAGCGCCGGTCCGGTCGCCGCCGCCGCGTTTTCCGCCATGTACCTGGGATTGCCCGTGCCCGGTATGGCGCAGGTGACGGCGGAATTGGCGAGCACGAACTTCAGCGCCAGCTGCGCCCAGGACACGGCGCCGGCGTCTGCGGCCCAGCCGGGCAGCGGCGTCGCCCCCAGGCGCCTGAGCAGCCCGCCGCCGCCAAACGGCGTGTTGCAGATAACGGCCACCCCTTTGTCACGCGCCAGGGGGAGCAGCCGTTGTTCGGCCGCGCGATCGTCCAGGGCATAGTTAATCTGCAAAAAATCCAGCGGCGTGGCGTTGATGACGCTCTCCAGCGCATCGTACGCCGCAGGGGTATAGTGCGTGACGCCGATATAGCGAATGCGTCCCGCCGCTTTCATCGCGCGCAGGGTGGGCAGGTGCGTTTGCCAGTCCAGCAGATTATGAATTTGCATCAGATCGATGCGATCGGTTTGCAGTAAACGGAACGACGCCTCCATTTGCCGGATGCCGGCCTCGCGTCCGGAGGTCCATACCTTGGTGGCGAGAAAGGCCCGGGGCCGCAGCCGCCGCGCCCCCAGCAGTTCGCCGGTGGTGCGCTCCGCCCGGCCGTACATGGGCGAACTGTCGATAACCGTGCCGCCGGCGGCAAACAACGCATCCAGCACCGCGGGAAGCCGCGCATACTGACTGTCGCCGGGCGCGACATCAAAGCCGCGATAGGTGCCAAGGCCGATAACCGGCAGCGCTTCGCGCGAGGAAGGGATAGGACGGGTCGGCATAGGCGATGCTCCTGGCGCAGACGGCCGCGGGGATACCGGCGGCGCGCCGAATGAAACCCTGGCGCCCAGGGTGCTCCAGGCCGCCCATCCGGCGCCGAGGCGCAAGAGCCGGCGGCGGGATAACGGCGCCATCGTCAGCCCGCCTGGCCGGGATACCGCCCGGGCGCGATAGACGGCGCACGCCGCAAGGCGCGGCAGGCCCCGGCGTAGCCTGGTGATAGAGATTGACCGCCGATACCCAGGTCGAGCCGTTTTTGCATCCCACGATCCCCCCTACTGTTTGCCCGCCGTTATTACCGCTATAGCTTATCGTATTACTATAAGCCGGCGCCAGCCGACATAACGGCAATAGCGGGTGCATCATCCCTTTAGACTTACCGGCAATTGTAATATATTCAGCTAAGCTATTTGATAAAACGGTCAATATCCTATGTCGCTCACCCATATCCTCCATGCCGGTCAGCCGGTAAATCAGCAGATTTACCGTTTCCTGCGCCAGGAGATTGTCACCTGCATAATCCCGCCGGGTTCGCTGCTTTCCGAAAAAGAAATCTCCGCGCGGTTTAATGTCTCGCGCCAACCCGTGCGCGAAGCTTTTATTAAACTGGCGGAAACCGGGCTGGTCCAGGTATTGCCCCAGCGCGGCACCTTTGTGCGTAAAATCTCCGCCAGGCTGGTTGAGGACGGGCGTTTTATCCGTGAATCGCTGGAAAGCGCCGTGGTACGCCGCGCCGCCAGGCAGGCCCGCCCGGAGTATCTTGAGCGGCTGGAATATAATCTGGAGCTGCAATCGCGCTCGGCGCAAAAAAACGATAGCTTTGAGTTCCTGCGGCTTGATGATGATTTTCACCGGCTTATCGCCGGCAGCATTGATTGCGCCCTGGCCTGGGAAACGGTGGAAAATATCAAGGCGGCGATGGACCGGGTGCGTTTTCTGACCTTAAGCGAAGTCTCGCCGCCGGACCGGCTTATCGAACAGCATCATCATATTCTCCGCGCCATTAAAGCCAAAGACGCCGACGCCGCCGAACAGGCGATGCGCCTCCATTTGCAGGAAATGATTTTCTCCATTACGCCTATTAGCGAGCGCAACGGCGAATGGTTTGAGGATGACTGAATAGCGCGTCATGGGCGTACGGAACGCGGCCGGTGCTACCGGCCGCGGGGATGGCGGAGTGAGAAACAGCGGCGCGCGGCGCCGGGAATCCGCCCGGCCGCCGCGGCGCATTAGCCCTTTACGCCGTCTCCGGCGCGGCCGCCGGCGCCACTTCCGGCACGGTATCCGGCCAGACCCTATCATAACTATAGCCGGTCAGGTCTTCGACGACAGCCCGGGTGCGCGGGTCGACCTGGCGTTTATCGCCGTTGTTCTTAAGCCGCTCGATGTCCTGCACCAGAATGGTATGGGTGCGTTTATTCAGTCTGAACGTCAGCGCGACGCACAGCGCCAGCACCAGCAGGCCGCCGGTACCGATAAACAGCAGCATGGCGATGGTCGTTACCGCCTGCGGGGACTGCACGGCGCTGCCGGTAATAAACCCCCCTTCCTGCAAAATCACGCCGACAAAAAAGGTGGCGATGGCAACACTTGTCTTGCGGGAAAAGGTCATCACCGCGGCAAACAGCCCTTCGCGGCGTTTTTTGGTCACCATCTCGTCGATATCGGGAATAAACGGAAAGACATTCCAGGGGGTAAATTCCAACAGGCAGCGTCCTATCTGGTAGGTGATGGCGATAGCGTAAAGCATCAGGACCTTGGCCGGCGGATTATTCAGGTACACCGCAAGCAGCGCCCCCAGGCAAACCAGCATAATGGTATAGCCGCAAATATACAGGCGGGAGGGACCGTATTTAATAATCGCCATGCCCGCCAATAACGTCACCGGCAGGCCGATAATACTCAGGGAAAGCAGGCCCGCGGCAAATGAGGCGGAGACGCTCAGGCAATACACGCAGAAAAAGACAAAGACGGTATTAAAGATATCCTTGGCGGTAAAAGACAGCAGGTAAATGGCGATATGTTTACGAAAAGCGCGTATTTTCAGCGTCGAGCCATACTCTATCCATAGCCGGCCAAAGCGCTTTAATTGATCGCCAACGCTGTGTTTATCGGTGGATTTGGCGCGATCCAGATCCGCCAGCATGGCCGGCGTCAGCGCCCGCTCCCAGGTCACGCTATACGAGACCATGATGCATACCGCGAACAGCACGGCAAAAAACAGGCCGTTAACCAAATAGGCTGTAGGGTTGTTTTCCCCGAAATGGCCAATCAACAATCCCGGAATGAAGGTTGCCAGGAACGTGCCCATCGCCGAGAGGAACATGCGGCAGGTCGATAATTTGGTGCGCTGGTTAAAGTCCTTGGTCATTTCCGACGGCAGGGTTTCCCAGGGGATCAGCACCATCGCGGCAATGATTTCAAACAATAAATACACCGACAGATAAAACCAATAATTCATGCCGTTAAGCCACAATAAGGCATAGACCAGCATGAGCGGCGAACCGATTAATAAAAAGAAGCGCCGGCGGCCAAATTTTTTACCAAAATAGTTTTTGTAAAAATGGTCGGTAAAACTTCCCATAAACAGGCTGACGATAGCATCGACAATACGCGCGATACCCACAATCGACGCCGCCTGTATCGGCGACAGGCCGACAAAGGTCGTATAGTAGAACAACAGCCAGGCGCCGATAACGGTAAACGCCCCCCCGCCCATGATATCGGTAAGGCCATAGCCGATACCGATAGGTATTGTGACTTTCCTCGACATAACGTTAAGCCTCTATTTTAAATTTTATGCGGCGAGACAATAGATAATTATTCGCTGCATTTAAAAAATGACGATAAAGTCAAAAATAATATTATGTCTCAAATATTAAATCTGACTCATGCAATAACAGCGATCGCTAAAAATCAAAATAAACCTTGGCATTCTGATAACAAATATTACCGATAAGTTTTTCCAGCAAGGCCTGGTCGGCGGGAATATGTCCCGCCGTGACCCACTCGCCAATCAGATCACATAAAATGCGGCGAAAATAATCATGCCGGGTGTAGGAAATAAAGCTGCGCGAGTCGGTAAGCATACCGACAAAATTCATTAACAACCCGTGGTCGGCCAGCGTGGTCAGCTGGCGGATCATGCCGCGCCGGGTATCGTTAAACCACCAGCCGGCGCCGAACTGCATGTTCGATTTAACCCCGTCCCCGGTTTGGAAATTGGCCAGCGTGGAGGCCACCACGTCATTGAGCGACGGATCCAGGTTATAAACGATGATTTTCGGCAGGGCGTCCCGTTGCGCCATGGCGTCGAACAACCGGTTAAGATGCGGCGCGATGTCGGACTGATCGCAAATGGAATCGTAACCGACATTCGCGCCGAGCTGCTGGAACATGCGGGTATTGGCATTACGCAGCGCGCCAAAATGGATCTGCATGGTCCAGCCGCGTTTGGCGTAAAAGCCGGCCAGCGCCAGCAGCACCGCGGATTGGTAACGGACCTGGTCGTCGCCCGCGAGCGCGTCGCCCGCCCTTTTCCGCTGGAACAGCGCTTCCTGTTCCATTGGCGTGGACGGTAAATAGGCAATACGCGTCAGGCCGTGATCGGAAAGCCTGCCGCCATGCTGGTGGAAATAGCCGACGCGGGCATCCAGCGCCGCCAGGTAGTCGTCAAAACGGTGAATGGCGGCGCCGTTGAGTTGCTCAAGACGGGCGATAAAGCGCCGGAAGACGTCGCCGTCGGCCTCCAGCGCCTCGTCGGGCCTGAACGTCGGCAGCACCCGGGTGGCAAAATCCGCGTCATCGCGCAACGCCTGATGGTATTCCAGGGAATCGGTCGGGGCATCGGTGGTACAAATGACCTCGACATTGGATTGACGTATCAATCCGCGCGGTGAAAACGATGGCTGTTGCAATAGCGGATTGACCCGATCCCAAACGCCCCGCCAGTTTTGACCGTTCAGGGGCTCGGTGATACCGAAATAGAATTTAAGCTCCAGATGGGTCCAGTGGTAGAGCGGATTGCCGACACAAGCCTCGACGGTCTGCGCCCAGGCCTGGAATTTTTCCATCGCACAGGCGTTGCCGGTAATGAATTCCTCGGGTATGCCGTTGGCGCGCATGGCGCGCCATTTATAATGATCCCCGGCCAGCCAGAGTTCGGTCAGGTTGGCAAAAGGACGATCCTCGGCGATAACCCGGGGATCAAGATGGCAGTGGTAGTCGATAATAGGCGCAAGCGCGGCGACCTGATGATAAAGCTCGCGCGCGCAATCGCTCTTTAACAAAAAATCCCGGTCGATAAATGCCATTTCACACCTGCTGATGATAAACAATGCGCACTACCATACTAGATGGTTCAACACGGTGTTTTGAACGCAGTCACACTTCTTGGGCAGGCGGCAAAATATCCCTATCGCGGCGCCGGTTATGACAAAACCTCTCTTAGCGCGCGCATTACGATAAGCCCCCGCCGGCGCTGCGGCGCAGGCCGTCCCGGGACTGTTTTGTTAGCCAAATGCCATTATTCAGGCGCTTTTTAAGCTAAAATAGCGTCATCAGGGCAGTGAATGCCCGGCTGGCCCTGCGCTGACATGGGCTGAATCTTGTGCCTTTCTCCTCCACCTCTCCAGGGAGTTTTCATCATGACCACAAAAAAGATTTTGCTGCTGGTCGGCGATTACGTCGAAGATTATGAAGCCATGGTGCCGTTCCAGGCATTGCAGATGCTGGGCCATCGCGTGGACGCCGTCTGCCCCGATAAAGGCAAGGGCGAATACGTGCTGACCGCGATCCATGATTTTGACGGCGCGCAGACCTATAGCGAGAAACCGGGCCATCGCTTTGTGCTTAACGCCGATTTTGCCGCCGCGCGGGCGCAGGACTATGACGCCCTGGTGATCCCGGGCGGCCGGGCGCCGGAATATCTGCGGCTCAATCCCGCGGTGATCGCCTTGGTGCAGGAATTTGACGCCGCCGATAAACCCATTGCCGCCGTATGCCACGGACCGCAGATCCTGGCGGCGGCCGGCGTGCTGAAGGGCCGCACCTGCAGCGCCTACCCGGCCTGCGCGCCCGAGATTCGCCTGGGGGGCGGCCAGTATGCCGATATCGGCGTCGATCAGGCCTGGGTGGACGATAACCTGGTCACCGCGCCGGCCTGGCCCGCCCACCCGCAATGGCTGGCAAAATTCGTCGAGCTGCTCGGTCGCTAGCCCTAGCCACTGAGGCGCTACCGGCGCCATGCCGGCCGCGCCTCAGTCGATTTCTCCGCGGATAATTTCGGCCAGCAGCGCGGCCCGCAGCGGGATATCGGCGATAATGATATGTTCATGGCGGGCATGGATGCCGGCCCCGGTGGCGCCCAGGCCGTCAAGGGTGGCGATGCCCAGCGCGGAGGTGAAATTGCCGTCGCTGCCGCCGCCCACCGCCTTGCCCGCCAGCGCGACGCCCAGCCGTTGCGCGGCGCGTTGCGCCTGGCTAAACAAGGCCATGTTTTGCGGCGTTTGTTCCATCGGCGGCCTGGACATGCCGCCGGTTATCTCGATGCTGATCCCCGGCAGTGTCGCGCTGATGCCGTGAATCGCCGCCAGCAGGCGTTCCGCCTCCGCCATATGCGTGACGCGCAAATCCACGCCAAGGTAGGCCTGGTCGGCCACCACGTTGATTTTGCCGCCGCCCTGCGCCGCCCCGACGTTAACCGTGGTGCCCATCTGCGGCGCGTTCAGGCTGTGCAGATACAGGATTTGATGCGCCATTTCCTGGATGGCGCTGACGCCCTCCTCCGGATTATTGCCGGCATGGGCGGCGCGTCCGGTAATTCTGATATCAAAGCGGCCCACGCCCTTGCGGGCGATTTTCGCCTCATGGGTATGGGCGACGGCTGGTTCCGCCACCAGCACGCGATCGGCGCCGGCCGCCTGCCGCTCTATCCATTGACGCGAGCTGGGGCTGCCCAGCTCCTCATCCGACGGGCATATAAAGACGACCCGTTGGCCGTGCAGCAAGCCGCATTGTTGCAAGGCGCGCACCGCCCAGATCGCCTGGACCAGTCCCGCTTTCATATCCAGCACGCCGGGACCGAAAAGCTTGCCGTCCCGTTCAGCCATCTCCAGTTCGTCGAGTTCCCACACGGTATCGAAGTGGCCGAGAATGCAGGTCAGCCCGGGCCCCTCGCCGACGGAAAAGGACAGGTGATCGCCCAGCGTCTCCTGCCGGTATACCTGCGCGTCCGCGCCCAGGCGCTCGACCGCCATGCTTTGCAGCACCGCGCCGCACCGGTCCACCGCGGTTTTATTTAACGACGGCGACTGCGCCTGTACCAGGCGCTTGATATCGCCAAGGAGTTCGCAAGCGTGTCGTTGCAGGTAGTCATAGGGAGTTGGCATGGGTCGGTTTCCTGTCCGGGAGAGCGGGTGGGTGATGACGGATATCTATAACGTACTCTGCATCACATTTCCATACCGGTGTGAGTGAGAACGGCGCAAGCGCCCGCGCGATGGCGGCGACGGCATGGCCAAGACCGCCGCCGCTGACCCGTACGGCTTTGCCGCTGGGTTTTATCGTCCTCTTCTCCAGGGCTAATGATGGCGCAGGCCGCTGCGCAGGGTTTCGCCATAGGCCAGCGCGGCGATGAGCGACGCGCCGGCGGCGGCGATGACAAACCAGGCGGGCGACTGCAAATCCCCGGTGGCGCTCACCAGCCAGGTGGCGATAAAAGGCGCGGTACCCCCCAGCAGAGTGACGGGAATATTCAGGCTGACGGACAGCCCGGTATAGCGGATGCGGGTAGGCATGATTTCCGCCATGGCGCAGAGCGCGGTGGCCGAATGCGGGGCAAACGCCAGGCTCATCAGGCACAGCCCCAGCACCGTCTGGTTAAAATTGCCGGCGTTAAGCAGATGAAACGCCGGATAAGTGACCAGCGCAATGGCCAGCGAACTGGCGATCATCAGCGGGCGCCGGCCGATGATATCGCTCAGCCAGGCGAACCCGGGCAGCAGGCAGCAATAGAACGCCAGACTGTACAGATTGGCGCGCTGCGCCTGCGCCAGGGAGAACCCCAGCACCACCGACAGATAGGTGGGCGAATAAATATAATAGATATAAATACAGGCGGAAGGCGCCGCGATCAGCCCCATGCCGATCAGGATGGCGCGCCATTCCTGGCGTAATCCCGTCAGCAGCGGGGCTTTTTCCACCCCGGCGGATTTTTTCACCTTGGCGAAATGCGGCGTTTCCTCCAGCTTCAGGCGCAGATAAAGCCCGACGAACCCCAGGGGCAGCCCCGCCAGGAACGGCAGGCGCCAGCCCCAGGCATGCAGGTCTTCGGCGGACAGCAGGGCGGTCAGCGCCGTCGCCACCCCGCCGCCGGCCAGCAGCGCCAGGCCGATGGTGAAGGTTTGCCAGCCGGTATATAACCCCCGCCGGTGCGGCGGCGCGTATTCGGAAATAAACGACGTGGCGCCGCCGTATTCGCCGCCCACCGAGATTCCCTGGATCAAGCGGGCCAGCGTCAGGATCACCGGCGCGGCCAGGCCGATGGTGTCGTAGGTCGGCATTAAACCGATGACCGTGGTGGAGCCGGCTATCAGCATAATCGCAATCGACAGCGGTATTTTGCGGCCGTAGCGATCGCCCAGATGGCCGAAGATAATACCGCCCAGGGGACGGGAGGCGTAGCTGATGGCAAACACCGCAAAGGTGAGCAGCAGGCTGGCGGCCTGGTTTTCCGCCGGGAAAAACAGCCGGGCGATCACCGAGGCGAAATAGCCGTAAATCACAAAGTCAAAATACTCGATGAAATTACCGATGCAGGCGGCGACCAGCGCCCGTTTATGCTGCGCGGTCACCCGCGGCGCATACTGCGCCGTGATAATTTTTGAACTCATGGTGCATCTCCTCCAGGGGGATGGGATCAGGCCACGGTGCCGCCGCCGTCTACGACCAGCGACGCGCCGTTAATATGACTGGACGCCGGTGACAGTAAAAACGACACCATCTGCGCCACATCGTCGGGGGTGCCGTACGGCGCCGTCGTCGCCCGTTTGATGCCGCCGCCCGGCGCCTGTTCGGCCGCCATGCGATCGATGGCCTCGATCATGGCGGTTTGCGTGGGACCGGGCAGTACGGCGTTGACCCGCACTTGGCTGCCGACGCATTCCAGCGCGCTGCTCCTGACCAGGCCCAGCACCGCGTGTTTACTGGCGACATAACCGGCCATGTTGGCACGGCCGCGTATCGCCGACGTGGAGGCGATGGCCACGAAACTGCCGCCCTGCCGGCGCAGCAGCGGCAACGCGTACTTCAGGCAATAAAAGGTGCCGCAGGTATTTACCGCCAGCACCTGGCGAAACATGTCGCCGGGGTAGTCGCTTATCTCCCGCACGGCGCCCGCCATGCCCGCGCAGCTGACAAACCCCTGGCATCCGCCGTAGAGACGGGCGGCGGCGCCGGCCAGCGCCGCCACATCGCGCTCGCTGCCGATATCGCCGGCCACAGCCGTCGTTTCGGCGCCGAGCGACGCGCACGCGCGCCGGCACGCCTCAAGCGCCTGCGCCTCCTGTTCCGCCAGCACCAGGCGCCATCTCTGCCGCGCCAGGGTTAACGCCACCGCGCGGCCGATGCCGCCGCCCGCGCCGGTAATAATCGCCACCGGTTCTGTCATCATGGTGCTCTCCGCGATCAGGGATAAAGACGCGCCAGCAGGCGGCGATCTTCCACGGCGAACCCGCCGCCATACACATCCGAGGTCATGAAATGCGCGCTCAGCACCTCAGGCTCCAGCGCCGCGATGGGATCAAACGGGCTGGCGTGCAATGTCCAGTCGATATGGCCGCGTACCGGCGCCGAATAGCGCAGCGGCGTGCGGCGATAGACCACATCGGCATAGGCGGTGGCCGGTTTTTCCGGATCGGGCAGGCGGCGCACATGGATTTCGCCCGCCGGCTGTTCCGCCTCGTCGGTGAGCAGCACCAGCGGCGCCGCGGCGTCGGGAGTAAAATGGAAATCCGCCAGCGGCACGTTGCGCCGCCGCACCCAGCCGCTGATTCGGCCGTCGTCGGTTTCACGGAAGGCGTAGTGGGTATCCTTTTTGGTGTAGCCGAACAGCTCGCGGCCGGCGCAGATGCCCATCGGGTCGCTGCAATACATGAAGATATGGGTTTGGGTAAACAACGACTGGTAACGCACCGGCACCGTGACCATCAAATCAAACATTTCCCCGCTGTGTAGTGCCAGGGTATGGCCGGGCGAAAGCATAAAGCGGAACGCCACCCGGTCGTTGACCAGTTCGAAAGGGGTATCGCGCAGCAACGCCTCTACCTTGCGCCGTTCGACCCGGGTCACCACTTCCAGCGTGCGCAGCGGACATTCCCATTCCACGGGGTAGGCCGGCGCGTAGGGAGGATTGACGCCGCTGTCGGGATGCATTTTGTAATCGCCAAACATATAACACTCCTTTCCAGGATCCAGGGTTGATGTTCAGGGCGCCTCGGCGATGGACCGAAGCGCGGGGGTACGCGGCGCCGGCGCGGAGGCGACGGCAGGCCAGGGATAATCGACAATGGCGTCCGGACCAAGCTGCTCGAGGGCGGTGACGCCGCACAGCGCCATGGTCGCTTCCAGCTCCTTGCGCAGTATGTCAAGGCACAGGGCCACGCCCTGCTCGCCCAGGGCGCCGAGACCGTACAGAAAAGCGCGTCCGATCATCACGCTGTCCGCCCCCAATGCCAGGGCGCGCAGCATGTCCTGGCCGCTGCGGATGCCGCCGTCCATGATGATTTCGCCGGCATCCCCGACGCTGTCGGCAATCGCCCGCAGCGCGCTGATGCTGGACGGCGCGCCGTCCAGTTGCCTGCCGCCGTGGTTGGAAACGACAATGGCGTCGGCGCCGGCGCCGAACGCCCGGCGGGCGTCGCCGGCGTCCATGATGCCTTTAACAATCAGCCTGCCGCCCCAGCGCTGCTTCACCCAGTCGATATCGTCCCAGGTAACGGTACGGTCGAACTGACGGCTGACCCACTCGGCAAAACCCAGGGTATCGGTGACTCCCCGCGCATGGCCGACGATATTGCCGAACGTCCGGCGCGGCGTTCTGAGCATGGCGGCGCACCAGCGCGGGCGCGACAGCATGGACAGGATGCCGGACGCGGTCAGCGCCGGCGGCACCGACAGGCCGTTGCGGATATCCTTATGGCGCTGCCCCTGGATCGGCAAATCCAGCGTCAGCACCAGGGCGGAACAGCTTGCCGCGCGGGCGCGGGCGATCAGATCGGCGATAAACCCCCGATCCTTCATCATATACAGCTGTAGCCAGAACGGCTGCGCGAGCCGGGCGGCCAGATCCTCGATGCTGCAGATGCTGACGGTGGACAGGGTGTAGGGAACGCCGGCCGCCGCCGCCGCGCGGGCGGCCAGAATTTCGCCATCCGGCCAGATCATGCCGGTCAGGCCGGCGGGCGCCAGCGCCAGCGGCAGCGCGGCCGGCTGACCCAAAATGGTGGCGCGGGTACTGATATCGGCGACATTGCGCCCGACCTGCTGGCGGAAATGCAGCCGCGCCAGATCGAGGCTATTGGCGCGGTAGGTGGACTCGGTCCAGGATCCGCTGTCGACATAATCGTAAAATAATCCCGGCACGCGCCGCCGTGCCAGGCGGCGGAGATCGTCCACGCAGGTGATGACCGGCTTCATAAGCCCGCCCCGGCCGCGACGACGGGATTATCCTGCTCGCCCAGCCCGCCAATGCCCGCCCTTACCCGCTGGCCGGGCGCCAGATAGACCGGCGGCCGTAATCCCATGCCCACGCCCGCCGGGGTGCCGGTGGCGATAATATCCCCCGCCTGCAGGCTCATAAACCGGCTGACATAGGCCAGCAGTTCCGCCACGCCGAAAATCATATCGCGGGTGGAGCCGTCTTGGCGGCGCACGCCGTCCACCTCCAGCCACAGCGGGAGATCCTGCACGTCGGTAATCTCATCCGGCGTCACCAGATACGGCCCGAGGGGCGCAAAAGTATCGGCGCATTTGCCTTTATCCCACTGGCCGCCGCGCTCCAGCTGATAGGCGCGCTCCGACACATCGTTGAACAGGCAGTAGCCCGCCACGTGTTCCATCACCCGCCCCGGCTCCAGGTAACGTCCGTCCTGGCCGATAACAATCCCCAGCTCCACTTCCCAGTCGACCTTGGCCGCCCCGGGAGGAATTTCGATGGCGTCAAAAGGACCGGTGATGGCGCTGGCCGCTTTTAAAAACAGGATAGGCTCGGTGGGCAACGCCATCCCGGCCTCCCGGGCGTGGTCGCGATAATTCAGTCCGACGCAAATGATTTTACCCACCCCGGCGATACAGGGCCCCAAACGCGCCTGCGCCGGAACCCGCGGCAATGTGCGCGCATCCAGGCCGTGCAGCCGCCGCAGCTGGCCGGAGGAAAGCGCGGCCCCGCGCCAGTCGTCGATTACGCCGCCCAGATCGCGCCGCTCTCCCTGACGGTCAATCATGCCGGGCCGTTCCCGCCCGGCGTCTCCCCACCGAAATATCTTCATCCGTCTTCCCCTTGCCCGGCCATCACCGGCTGGCGACGGCGCAGGCATTAATATGTACTTTGCATACAAAACACATTTACTTAAGGCGAAATGCATCAACATGTCAAAAAAAAGTAAACGAAATGATAAATTCGTCACTTTTTATGCCCTGGATGTGAGAACGATCACGTAAGGAGTTTGATGCGTTGGGACGGCATAATGAAAAACGATGCCGCTAGCCGATGGCGGCGATTTGATTGTGATATGCTGATAAACAGGTACTCATTGAAATGATTAAGCTATGTCGGAATCTACGGACAAACACTCTATTCAGCATCGCGCCTATCAGCTGTTGAAATCCATGATCGACGACGGCCGGCTCTCTCCGGGCGAAAGACTGCTGGAGGTGCATGTGGCCAAGGCGTTCGGCATCAGCCGTTCCCCGGCGCGCCATGCGCTGAAAAGACTCTGCGAGCAACAGCTTATCCAGGAAGTCGAGGGACGCGGTTATGAAGTGGCCGGCGCGCGCGCGACGGACGGCGTGGCGCACCATGCCAATCTGGATATGATCAAAATCCCGGCCGTAGCGCGCTGGGAAAGCATGTACGGCCAGCTGGAACAGGCGCTGTGCGCCAGTATTATTTTCACGTCCGTGCGTATTATCGAAGAACGCGTGGCGGAACATTTTAACGTTAGCCGCACGGTGGTAAGGGATGTGCTGGCCCGGATGCACAGCGTCGGGCTGGTCAGCAAAGACGCGCCCGGCCGCTGGATTGCGCCCCAGGTGACGCCGGAACGAACGCATCATCTCTACGAAATCCGCTGGCTGCTCGAGCCGCCGGCCCTACTGCAGGCCGCGCCCCGGGCGCCAAGGCTTCATATGGAGCAGGCGCGCAACCGGGTAAAACAATCGCTGGGCGGCTTTCCGCGCGACGGGTTTAACATGGATGTGGTCGAAAACGATTTGCACGACATTTTATTGTCGTATTGCCCCAATAAAGAGATCCTGCAGACGCTGGCGCGCACGCGGATTTTATTTGTTCCCACCCGCTATTTATTTGATCCGGTGCTGCAAATCCCGCTATCGTTAATCGAGGATGCCCTGCACGAGCACCTGCACATCTACGATCTGCTGCTGGCCCATGACCATCAGGGGGCGGCGGATACCCTGTGCCGCCATCTCCAGCGTGCGGATGAACGCTGGCTGCAGCGGTTCAGCAGCGCTTTCGGGCTGCCCAAGGTGCAAATTCCCGCCTATCTGGTGCCGCTGTGACGTCCGGGCCCCTTTTTCGCTGACCTCCCGGCCGCGTCGCCGGGACGTCGGTACGGGGACCTCTTTTTATCACGGCCTACACCGTGGCAACCGGCGTGACGGGCGAGCCTACCGCGCCCGGCAGCCGCAATGGCGGCGCTGTCAGCAAGAACGCGTGGCGTTGATGGGCGCAAAGCCAATCGGCGAGTTCGCTTAAATGCCACAGCTCGCCCAGGTAAACGCCCAGCCGGAACAGGCACAGATCGTGCAGGGGATGCGAGGGATAAAAATCCTGGTGCAACGGGCGCGCCGGCAATATTTCCACGGCCGGATTGTCGGCAATTAACGCTACCACGCCGCATTCTGCAACCCATTGGCGCAGCGCCGGATCGCCGCCGTCCAGGCCGGCAAAATGATGTGCGAGATAATCCGCGTCCGGGGCGCCGCCCATGGCAAATATAGCCTCATCCATACCGGTACGGAAACACACCATATCCCCGGGCCGGATGACGATATTGTCCGCCGCCAGGATCTGTTGCAGCTGCGCATAGCCAAAGGCAAAGCGCCGGATGCCGAAATGCTTTTTGATGTCGATCATCACCGCCCGGCCCTGGACGCCATGCCGCGCCATATTTTCAATACCCAGCCGCTTTGCGCCCTGGTGGCCGCCCTGGCCGCAGCCGCAGCCGCAGCCGGGCCGGAAATCACGCTCGCCGATGATATCCACACCGGCGCGGTAGCCGTTATAGAACACCATTTCGGGCGTGCCGTCGCCGCGCACGTCGAACCATTGGCCCATATGCGCCAGGCTGTCCCACTGCGTGGAATATTGCAGCGCCAGCGTCACGCTGTCGTCGCAGATAATATCGGTCAGGCGGGCGTCATCGCGCGACAGCGGATAGGTCATGTTGGGATGCTCGCCGCGCCGCGTGGCGTCAAGCCTGGGCGGCGGCCGCCTGGGATTCATCGCCGTGCCGCCGGGCAGATCCAGCGGCAGGCTCAGGCAAAAGGTGCGACCGGTTTTTACCTCGGCCACGCCCTCGCGCACTTTCTCAGGCGTCAGCAAATTAAGCCGGCCCAACTGATCGTCGGGGCCAAAATCGCCCCAGGTGGCGTATTCCGGACGCCGGGTCCAGCGCGTTTGTTCGCTCATCGTCCTCTCCTTACGCCTGCGGGGTTAAGCGCATCGGCTCGACCCTGGGCAGCCACACGGCATAAATCAACGCGCCGAACAGCCCCACGATCCCCGCCAGCACCAGGGGAATCACAAAAGAATGGGTAAACTGCATCAGCACGCCTATCAGTATCGGTGAAATAATGCCGGCGAGATTGGCCGCCATATTCTGGATGCCGCCGATGGTGGCGACATTGGCGCGGTTGGGGGCCACGTCCGAGGGCAGCGCCCATAGCGCCGCCGAGGCGAAGGTCGCGGCAAAGTTGGCGAAGCAGAGCGCGGACAGCGCCAGGGTGACGGTAGGTGAAAAAGCGGCCAGGCCAATCACCGAGCTGCCCAGCATACCGCCCACCAGCGGAATTTTACGCGCCACCGACAGCGAAACGCCGCGCCTTACCAGGCTGTCCGATAGCAGCCCCCCGCACCAGCCGCCGACAATGGCGGCGATACCGGGCAACATGCCCAGCAGGCCGAACTTCATCAGCGAAAGATGGAAGGTTTCCACCAGATAGGTGGGAAACCAGGTAAAAAAGAAATAGGAAACAAAGTTGATACAGAAAAAGCCGGCCATCATGGCCTGCACGGTACGCTGCGCCATGAGCTGGCGCACGCTCATCGGCGCGCCGGTGGCCTGCTCCTGGTTGGCCTCGATAAACGCCACCTCCTCCCGCGACACCGTGCCGTGCTGGCGGGGGTCGCGATACCACAGGTACCAGCCTGCCGCCCAGATGACGGCCACCAGGCCGGAAATGACAAAGGTCATGCGCCAGCCCACCCCGGCTATCAGGAACGAGATCAACGGGATAGCCAGGGTGCCGCCGATTTTGCTGCCGTTATTAAAGGTGGCGGCGGCAAAACTGCGCTCCTGGCGCGGAAACCAGCGGGTGACGGTCGCCGCGCTGGCGGGATAGCTGGGGGCCTCGACGGCGCCGAGCACAAAACGGAACCCCACCAGGGCGCCGATGCCGTGCGCCAGGCCGCAGGCGGCGGTAGCCAGGCCCCAGCCCAGGCTGCTGATGGCGAAGGTTACCCGCGGTCCCCACTTATCCACCAGCCAGCCGCCGGGCAGTTGAAATAACACATAGCTCCAGAAAAAGGCGGACAACAGCAGGCCGCTGTCGGTGCTGGATAAATGCAATTCCTCCGACATAAACGGCATCGCCACGCTCATGGCGGCGCGATCGATATAATTGATCGCGATGCCGACGGACAGTACGGTGAGAATAAGAAAGCGCATTTTTCCCATAGCCCTCGCGTTAACGACGGTCTCGGGCATAGCCGCGCTGTTATTGGAATCAAGCGACATAAAGCCTCCATAACATGATGGTTAACGGCAGGTATCCGAACACACATCATCGCCCGGCCGCCGCCGGCGCGATGATGTGCGGCAGGCTAGGCACGGCTGCGCAGGGACACCGGCCGTTTGCCCGCCGGGGCGTCCTCGACGATGGGCTCCACCTTCCCCATCAGGAACAAGTAGTTGATAATGCCGAGCACCACCAGCCCGGCGGAGAACACCAGCGCAAAGGTAAACGAGCCGGTGGCCGCCACAATGGCGCCGGTCACGATGGGACCGATGGCGCCCCCGAGGTTGGAGACGGTATTTTGCAGGCCGGCGACGATGGAGACGCTGTTTTTCGGCGCCACATCGCCGGGCAGCGCCCAGACCTGCGAAGCCGCGACGGTGGTGCCGGATTTCGCCACGCACAGCAGCAGCACGGTCATGAAAATGGAATCCGTAAACGGGGCGAAACCGATGCACAGCGCCATCAGCAGGCCGACTGTCAGGAACAGCTTGCGCGTGGCGGTCAATGACAGGCGCCCGCTCTCCACCACGCGATCCGAGGCCCAGCCGGCGACCACTTCAATCACCATGCCGCAGATCAGCGGCAGCGCGGCCACCATGCCCATCTTGATAAAATCCATGCCCTTTTCCTGCACCAGATAGGTCGGCAGCCAGGTGATAAAGAAATAGGAGGTATAGTTTATGGTGAAAAAGCCCAGGCACATGGCCCAGATATTGCGATAGCGCAGCAGCTTGTACCACCGCATCGGCAGCACGGATTTGTCGCCGTGTTTCTGCACCTGTCCGTCCAGGATATAGCTGACTTCCTGCGCGCTGATGCGTTTATGATCCGCCGGGTTTTCGGTATAGATGAAATACCAGGCGATCACCCACAGTATGCCGATGCCGCCGATGATCATAAACGTCAGCCGCCAGTCCACCATATAAATCATCCATACGATAAGCGGCATGGCCACGGCGCCGCCGAACTTCGAGGCGCTGTCGAACAGGCCGGAGACGGTGGCGCGTTCCGTGTCGGGGAACCAGCGCGCGGTAATGCCGGCGTTGCTGGGATACGCCGCGGCCTCGCCGACGCCCAATGCCAGGCGCAGCGCCAGCAGGGATTTAAACCCGGTGGCCAGCCCCATGACCGAGGTGGCGATGGACCACCAGGCCACCGCCAGGCCGAGCCCCTTTTTCTGGCCGAAGCGGTCGGCAAACCAGCCGGCCGGAATTTGCAGCAGCGAATAGGACCAGAAAAACGCGGCCATGATAAAGCCCATCATTTCCGCGTTCAGGCTGAGTTCTTTGATCAGGTGCGGTGCGGCGGCGGAGAGTACGGTGCGATCAATATAGTTAATGGCAATGGCCAGCCACATCAGTCCGGCGACCCACCAGCGAATGCGCGATTTAGCAGCTATTGTATTCATCGTCAACGAGCCTGTAGAGGAGAGGTTTAAGTCGCCGGATAACGTATTATCCGGCATTGCATACCAGGCGGCGGCCGCGCCCGTTATTTTTCGACGCCGTTATAGCGCGTTCATGATATTCACCGGCCGCTCATGCTGGCAGACGCACTGGATAATCTGCTGTACGCAGCGTTCGCCGATGGCGCTGATGGCGCCGTCGGTATAGCCGGCGATATGGGATGTCGGCAGGAAATTAGCCAGCGTAAACAGCGGATGGGCGGCCAGCGGCTCCTGGGTAAACACATCGGCGGCCGCGCCGGCGATGACCCCGTCGCTGAGCGCCGCATACAAGTCCTGTTCGTTAACCACGCCGCCGCGCGCCACGTTGATCAGGAACGCCGAGGACTTCATGCGCTTGATGCGCGCCGCGTCGAATAAATTGCGCGTCTCATCGGTCAGCGGCGTATGCAGGGTAATAAAATCGCTTTCGGCGGTCAGCCTGTCCAGCGTGACGAATTCGACGCCGTGTTCGGCGGCAAAACGTTCGTCCGGGTAAAAATCAAACGCCAGCACGCGCATAGCGAATCCCCGCGCCCGCAGGGCCACCTGCTTGCCGATATTGCCCAGGCCGACAATGCCTAAGGTCTTGCCGTAGACGTCGGTGGCAAAAATACGCGGCCAATCGCCCGCGCGCGTGCCGGCCACCGCCTGCGTCACCTGGCGCGCGCCGCTCAGCATCAGGGAAAAGGCAAAGTCGGCGACGGCATGCTTATTGGCGTCGGGTACGTTGGTGACGTAAATGCCGCGCGCGCGCGTGGCGTCCAGATCGATATTATCGACGCCGACGCCATGTTTGCAGACGATCTTCAGGCCGGGCGCCGCGTCGAGCAACGCGGCGTTGACCTCGGTAAAGGCGACGATCATCGCCACCGTGTCCGCCAGATGCGGCTCAAGGGCGGCAAGGGGCGCGTCCGCGGGTAACATTATCAGTTCAAAACCCTGTGCTTGCAGCCGGTCGATGGGGGAAGCATCGTATTTGGCAAACGAGGGCGAGGTGCAGATCACTTTCATCGTAGCGTCCTGGTAGGTCACAAGGCGGCACCCGGGTGCCGCGCCGCCATCACTGCAGATATTGATTCACGATCTGGCGAATCTTCTGCTCCTGTTCCGCGCTGAACCGGACGGCGTAACGGCTTTCGCCCACGTCATGGCCCATCAGCGCCACCGCTTTTTTCACCGCCGCCGGAGAAAAGGCCACGCTGTAAAGATCGGTGCGCAACCCTGTCACGTTTTCCTGCGCCCGGCGCGAACCCGCGATATCGCCGGTATGGAACAATGACCAGATGGCGTTGATTTCACGGGGCGCGACGTTGGCCAGCCCGGAAATGCAGGCGGTGCAGCCGTCGACAAAACCTTGATGAATCAGGGAGTCAGGGCCGTTCAGCACGTTAAAACCGTCGATGTCCGCGGCGACTGCCAGGAAACCGCTCAGGCTTTCGTAGCTGCCCGCGCTGTCCTTGATACCGATAATATTGGGGTGCTGCGCCAGGGCGCGCACGGTATCCGGCTGTAACGTATTGCCGGTGCGCGCCGGAATATTGTAGAGAAATACCGGCACCTCGAGGGCGTCCGCCACCGCCCGGTAGTGAGACATTAATTCATCCTGTTTCAGCGGCACAAAATACGGCGTGATCACCGAAACCGCGTCGACCCCCAGTTTGGCCACCTGCCGGCCAAGGCGAATGGTATCGCGCGTGGATATTTCACCGATATGGGCCACCACCGCCGCCTGGCCCGCCGTTTCATTGACGCAGGTTTCGGTAACCGCCAGCTTTTCACGCTCGTTAAGCACGAAGAACTCGCCGTTGGTGCCGCCGCAGAAAATCCCGTTGCCGGCGTCCAGCTGGCGCCGGATCTGCGCGCGCATCGCCTTGGGATGGTATTCGCCCTGAGGGTCGAAGGTGGTGACGATGGCGGTCAGTACGCCTTGAATAGTGTGGCTCATAATATCCTCTTGATTAATCAATAATTCTTTTGCGGAAATAACGCCAGGTAGATGCCGCGGACATCCGCCGCGCTCACGGGCGCGGGGACATTTTTCATCAGCCGCTGTACATCCAGCGCCGCCGTCACCAGATAAGAGAGATTATCGGCGGCGATCCCCAGCTCATCCAGGCTGGCGGGAAGCCGCAGACGTTTTACCAGCGCGGCGAAATAGTCCACCAGCGCGTGTGATTTCTCTTCCTCGTTAAGCGACGTATCGGCCGTGGGCAGCAGATCGTAGGCCCGGGCGAATTTCTTTACCGCCGCCGGCCGTACGAAGCGCATGCAGGGAGCGAGCAGGATAGCGTTGGCCACGCCGTGCGGAATATGGTACTTGCCGCCCAACGGGTAGGACATGGCGTGGACCAAATGGGTGCCGGCGTGGGCAATCGCCGCGCCGCCGTAATAGGATGCCCACAGCATATCCAGACGCGCTCCCAGGTTGGCGGGCTCGGCCACCGCGGTTTCCAGGCTGGCGAACAGTTTTTTCAGGCCGATCAGGGCATAGTTATCGCTGACCGGGTTGGCGACGGTGGCGGTAAAACATTCGATTAAGTGGCATAACGCATCGATGCCGGTGGAGGCGGCGATATGCGCGGGCATGCTGGTGGTGAGTTCCGGCGCCAGCGCCACGATATCGGGCAGCATGATCGGCGAAATGATGCCGACTTTGGTCTCTTGTTCCGGAATGGCCAGTATGGCGTTGGGCGTGGCTTCCGAGCCGGTGCCGGCGGTGGTGGGGATCAGCATCGAGGCGACGCGGGCGCGCGGTTTTTCGCCGGCCAGCAGCGCGTCAAGCGTCGGCGCGCCGGGCACGCACAGCACCGACAACAGTTTCGCCACATCCAGCACGCTGCCGCCGCCGATGCCGATAACCATATCGACGTCCCGCACCTCCAGCGACGCCAGGATGCGCGCGACGTCATGCTGACTCGGCTCCGGCGGCACGCTGTCGATAATATCCACCCGGCGGTCCGGGCTGCGCGCCTGTGCCATCACCGCGCGCACCGCGGGTATGGCGGCGATATTTTTATCCGTCACCAGCAGCACGCGCCGCTTATCCTTAATAATGTAGCCGATGTCGCTAAGCGCCTGGTAACCGCTGATAACGGTGCTATTGATATTCATTAATCCCGCCTCGCCTCCGACGCCCTGTTCTGATGTCGTTATATTGATTATATTTTGTCATTTTGACCGCATTACTCTTGCCTGTCTTGGCTATTTTATAGGTTATATGCGCCATGATTACCTTGATCATGCTCACATTTAATCAATTATGATTTTATATAATCACAAACAATCATTTTGTCGCCGGCGGGGTAAGCGCCGGGTCAATGGCCTGCGAAGGGTGGTAACGAGAAAGGCCAGCGGGAACGCTGGCGGGCGATATTGACGTGACAGGGTGTCACTTTTTAATCCGGCCCGGGGCCGGCCGGCGTTCAACGTCTATAAAGGAAAGATCCAGACCTGTCCGGCGGGCAATGACAGCCGGCACAGCCCGTCGCGCGCGGCGGTATCGCCATAGGCGCGCACCGGTATGCCCTCGGCGGCGGTGCGGAACAGGTATTCCCAGCGGTTGCCAAGGTACATGCGGGTCAGCAGCGGCAGTGAAAGCGTATTATCCCCGGCATCGGCGGCCCCGTCGGCAAAGCGCACCTGTTCCACCCGGATAACGGCCGCCGCCTCCTGCCCGACCGCCAGCCCCGCGCCGGCGCCGCCCCACAGCGACCAGTCCTGGCCGTCGATGCGCGCCCGCCCCTCGCGCAGTTCCATCACGCGGCCGTTCAGGCGGTTGTTGCTGCCCATAAACTCGGCGGTAAACAGGGTCGCCGGCGCGCCGTACATTTCCTGCGGGGTGCCCTGCTGCTCTATCCTGCCGTTATTGAGCAATAAAATCCGGTCTGAAATGGCCATCGCCTCGTGCTGGTCATGGGTGACCATCAGCGCCGACAGGCCGAGCCGGATAATCAGCTCGCGCAGGAACACCCGCGCCTCCTCGCGCAGCTTGGCGTCCAGGTTGGAGAGCGGTTCGTCGAGCAGGATAATGGGCGGGTTATAGACCAGCGCGCGGCCGATGGCCACCCGCTGCTGCTGTCCGCCCGAGAGCTGGTGGGGGTGGCGTTGGCCCAGATGCCCCAGGCCCAGCTGATCGAGCACCGCCTGCACGCGCCGGGTCAGCTCCGCGGACGGCACCTTACGCAGTTTAAGGGGGTAAGCGACGTTGTCGAATACCGTTTTGTGCGGCCAGAGCGCGTAGGACTGGAATACCAGCCCCAGGTTGCGTTCCTCCGCCGGCAGCTCGACGCCGGCGGCGCCGTCGTACAGCAGGGTATCGCCGATGGCGATGCGGCCCTCGGTGGGTTTTTCCAGCCCGGCCACCGCCCGCAGCAGGGTGGTCTTGCCGCTGCCTGAAGGCCCCAGCAGCGACACCACCTCCCCCTGCGCCAGCTGCATCGATACCCCGCGCAAAACCGAATTATCGCCGTACTTCAGGTGCAGGTTCTCCACCGACAGCTCAATCATACATTTTCACTCCAAAACGTAAGGCGACGCCCAGTCCGAGCACGACAATCAAAATATTGATAAACGACAGCGCCGCCACGATGTCGATGGCCCCCGCCGCCCACAACGACACCAGCATCGAACCGATGGTTTCGGTGCCGGGGGAGAGCAGGTATACGCCGGTGGAATATTCACGCTCGAAGATCAGGAACATCAGCAGCCAGGAGCCGATCAGGCCGTAGCGGGATAACGGAATGGTGACATGGCGGGTGACCTGGCCCTGGCTCGCGCCGGTGCTGCGCGCGGCTTCTTCCAGCTCCGGCCCCACCTGTAGCAGCGTCGAGGAGATCAGCCGCAGCCCGTACGCCATCCAAACCACCGTGTATGCCAGCCATACGCTGAAAATGGTGTTGCGCAAGGATCGCAGCCAGACGATAAAATGCTCGCGCAGCCCGTCGGCAAACGGCAGCGCCGATAATAATCCGTCTTTCAGGGAGCGATCCAGCCACATGGGAATAAACAGGAACACCCATAAAAACGCCAGCCCCGCGAGCAGGCCGGGCACGGCCCTGGGCACCAGCACGCTGTAATCCATAAAACGGGTGACGCCGTCCGGTTTGCGATGCAGCGCCAGGCCGATAAACAGATAACACATTACCGCGATGGCGCCGCCAATCACGCCGATGCTGATGGAATTGACAATGGCGCGCATCAGATTGGTCTGCCCGAGGATGAGGCGGAATGTCTTGAGCGACAGCTGCGCCCAAATATCCACCCCCACCCCCCAGTTGGTGATAAACGCGCGCAGCATGACGCCCGCCAGCGGTACGCCGATGGTGACCGTCAGCCACGCCACCACCACCACGCCCGCCACCCAGCGCCATTTACCCAACGGCAGCAGCCTGGCCTGCGCGGCTTTGCCTTTGACGGTGACAAAGCGGTTCGCGGTGCGCATCAGCCGCCGCTGCAGCATGACCAGGGGCACGGTGAGGCAAATCAGCACTACCGCCACCGCCGCCATCAGATGATAGGACGGCGTGCCGAGCTTATTGGTCAGTTGGAACAGATAGGTGGCCAGCACCAGGTTGCCTTCGGGATCGCCGAGCACCAGCATCAGGCCGAACACTTCCAGCCCGAGGAAAAACAGCAGCACGCAGGCGTAGAGGATCGCCGGGCGCACCATCGGCAGGCTGACCGAGAGCATCACCTGCAGCGGGGTGGCGCCCACCGTGCGCGCCGCCTCCTCCACATCCGATCCCACGCTCCTGAGCGCCGAGGAAATGTACAGATAGGCGTGCGGCACGTGGGTCAGACCGGCAATGACCACGATGCTGCTCATGGCGTAGATATCCCACGGAATAAAGCCCACCAGGCTTTGCGCCCAGAGCGAGAAAAAGCCTACCGGCCCCGCCGCCACCACGTATCCGAACGCCAGCACCATCGGCGAGACAAACACCGGCACCAGGATCAGCGGCTCGATAAACCGGCGGCCCGGCAGGTCGGTCCTGATCATCAGGAACGCCAGGATGCCGCCGAGCGGGATGGCGATGGCCACCAGGCCGAAGGCCAGGATAAAGCCGTTGCGCAGGGCTTTATAGAAGTCGGGATCGGTGAAGATAAAGCGGAACGCCCCCAGGCTGAACACCTTTGAGGGTGAAAAGAACGGGGCGGACAGGAAGCTTTGGATAATGATAAATGACAGCGGTACATAGATAACCAGCGCGGTTAACAGCACGACCACGCCTCTCGGCAAACGCCGCCAGGTAGTGCGCAATGTCTTCATAATGATCCCTGACGGCCGGTTATTTGTTCACCGCGGCGCGGAATTGTTTGATGAACTCCAGCCGTTTATTTTGTTCCAGGTATTCCAGCAGGGTTTCATCTACCGGGATCGGCTTGAGCGCGCCGCCCAATTTTTTGGTCATGCCGTCAAGATCGTTGTCGCCGGCGATATCATTGCGCAGCGAGGTAATATCGGCCTTATTGGCCAGTACGTCCTGCCCTTGCGGCGACAGGACATAATCCAGCCAGAGTTTGGCGGCATTTTTATTTTGCGCCTCGCTGCTGATGAACATGACCCGCGAGAGCACCAGGATATAGTCGTTGGGATAAGAAACGCCCATGGAGGGGTCGGTCTTGATGCGGGCGTCGGCATAGGATCCGAGGATGTTATAGCCGATCAGGTTTTCCCCGGAGGAGACCCGTTCCAGCATGGTGCCGGTGGACGACTGTACCGACAATCCTCCTTTGGCCGTCTGGGCCAGGGTGTCGAAGTAATGCGGGTCGGCCTTCATATCCTGTACCGACAGCATGAATCCGAGGGCGGATTTTTCGATGTCGTAGGTGGTGACCTTGTTTTTGAATCGATCCGGCTGGCTTTGGATTAATTTGGCCAGCGCGGCATGGGACGCGGGAACTTCATTGGCCGCAATCAGCCGTTTGTTGTAGATAAATACCAGCGGTTCGAAGGTGGTACCATAGGCATTTTCCTTCCATACCGACCATTTGGGCAGGTTTTTCACTTCCGGCGAGGCGTATTGCAGCGCATAGTCGGTGGCCAGTTTGAGCGCGGTATCCATGGACGAGCTCCAGATAACGTCGCCGCTGTTGCCGCCCGCCGCCTGCTCGCTGATATACCGGTTATACAGTTCGGTGCTGTTCATATCGTTATATTCCACTTTTATTCCGGGATACGCCGCCTCGAATCCCTGGATCAGGGGCCCCGCGGCCTGGGTATCGGTTGTGGAATAGATAACAACCTTGCCTTCCTTTTTCGCGCCGTCCACCACTTGCTGGTAGCCGGCCGGGTAGCCCGCCGGCAGCGCCAGTGCCGGGGCGGCTGCGCCCAGTAAAACAGCCATACCGACCATAGGAATACTGAATTTCGTCGACATGCGTTATGTCCCATAACAATTATTGTAAGAAAAATTAACATATAGTTAAAGAATCCACCGGCGCAATAGCGCCTTTTCGTTATCTTCTTAATTTGTGAGTAGGCGCATATAAAAAAATTGCGCGGCGGTGAGGGGGGACTGCACCATTTTGAGGCGCGCCGGCGGGGCGTAGATCGCGGACGGAGGAGACCGCCGGCCAGGTGCGGGCCGGCGGGAAGCGTGGCTTAGAGGGCGGGGATCATGCCGCCGTCGACGCGGATTACGCCGCCGGTCATATAAGAGGCCTGGCGGCTGGCGAGGAATGCCGCCACCGCGCCGTATTCTTCGGGTTTGCCGTAGCGACCGGCCGGGATCGTCGCCGCGCTTTTAGCCGCTATCTGTTCGACGCTGAGGTCTTCCCGTGCGGCGCGGGCGGCGTCCAGCTGCCCTACCCGTCGGGTGGCGATGCGGCCCGGCACCATGACGTTTACCGTGATGCCGTCGCGGGCCACTTCAGCGGCGAGGGTTTTCGACCAGCCGGCCAGCGCGAGGCGTAGGGTGTTGGAGATGCCGAGATTGGCAATGGGCGCCACGATGCCGGACGAGGTGCTGGTGATAATGCGGCCCCAGCCCGCCGCGCGCATGTCCGGCAACACTTTGTCGGTCAGCAGGATGAGCGATCCGACCATGGCGGAAAACTGGGCGTTCCAGAGTTCCGGCGCCACGCCCGCGGCCCCGCTGGGCTGTGGGCCGCCGGAGTTATTGACCAGGATGGCTACCGGCCCGAGGGCGGCGCGGATATCGGCCAGGATGGCGTCAAAGGCGTCCTGGCGGGTGAGATCCAGTGTCCAGGCGCGGGCGCTGCCGCCCTGCGCGTTAATCAGCGCCACGGTTTCATCAAGCGTGTTTTGCGTGCGTCCGCAGACCGCCACCTTGGCGCCTTCCGCCGCCAATGCCAGCGCGATGGCGCGCCCGAGGCCGCCGCCCGCGCCGCTGACCAGCGCTACGCGCCCCTGAATGCCAAAATCCATTACCGACTCCTGTTTGATTGAAATAATGATTTAACAGCGGTGTATTCCGCCTGGTGTTAGCGCAATGTTGGCGTGCCATGGGGCGCTTGGTCGGGCGGGAATACCACGCCCGATTCGACCCCATTGGCACGGTCTCCCTTGAACACGCCTGCTTTGAGCCCGGTGTTGGCGGGCATACCGCGCCATGGGGCCTCGGTCGGGCGGGAACACCACGCCCGATTCGACCCCATTGGCACGCTCTCCCTTGAACACGTCTGCTTTGAGCCCGGTGTTGGCGGGCCTACCGTGCCATGGGGCTCGGTTTGGCGGGAACACCACGCCCGATTCGACCCCATTGGCACGGTCTCCCTTGAACACGTCTGCTTTGAGCCCGGTGTTGGCGGGCCTACCATGCCATGGGGTGCTCGGTCGGGCGGGAACACCACGCCCGATTCGACCCCATTGGCACGGTCTCCCTTGAACACGTCTGCTTTGAGCTCGGTGTTGGCGGGCCTAGCATGCCATGGGGCTCGGTTTGGCGGGAACACCACGCCCGATTCGACCCCATTGGCACGGTCACCCTTGAACATGTCTGCTTTAAGCCCGGTGTTGGCGGGCATACCGTGCCATGGGGCTCGGTTTGGCGGGAACACCACGCCCGATTTGACCCCATTGGCACGCTCTCCCTTGAACATGTCTGCTTTAAGCCCGGTGTTGGCGGGCCGCCTTAATCCGGCTTACTGCTTTTACTGACCTTAGTGCGTCCGTTTTCGTAGGCGGATTGCAGATGACGGCGCATGATTTCCGCGGCTTCGGCCATGTGTCCTTCCAGGACGGCGTCGATGATCGCCACATGTTCGCCGCACCATTCGCGCACCCGCTGCTTATTGGTATAGCTGCCGAATTCCAGCAGACGACGCAGGCGGTTCTGCTGTACGATGGCCTGCAGGATAAAAATATTGCCGCTTAATTCCGCCAGCGTTTCATGGAAGCTGGCGTCGGTGTCGAAAATCTGCCGCCCGTCGACGCTTAAGATATCCGGGTGTGAAATCAGGAACATATGCTGCTGGCGCAGGCGCCTGAGCGTGTTTTTATCCGTCTGGAAGCCGGGGGACAGCAGCGCGCCCGGCTCAATCATCAGCCGGAACCGGTAACCGTTGCTGAACGCCACGTCGGTATTGAGCGTCGGCAGGAACGACCAGCCGTGGCCTTTATTGCGCGCAATCAGTCCGTCCTCGGACAAGCGCAGCAGCGTGCGCGCCAGGACATTGCGATCGACGTCATAGCGCTGCGAGATCTCGGTTTGGGTCAGGGATTCCGGCAGTTTGCCGGCGATACGGTCCCGGACCAGCTGTTCATACAGGTCCTGATCGCTGCTGGCGGGTACATCAATGCTGATGCGCTGGATTTCATCATAGGGCTTAACCAGGAAAAATCCCTGGTTGCGCCGCGTTTCGATGATGCCCAGTTCGCACAGCAGTTTCATGGCCGCGCGCACCGGGGTGCGGGAGACGCCCGCCATATCCGCCAGTTGCTGTTCGCGCAGGTGATGCCCCGGCTCGAATTTCGCCTCGCGTATCAGATCCAGGATTTGATTTGCCAGTCGCCGTCCGCTGGCCGTCGCCGTTTGAGTCATGGAGTGCCGCATCCAAAAAGTATTTGTTGCATACTATTATACAATAACCCATTAAACAATAACACCTTCAAATAGCGTGCAAGCCCTTATATAGTGCAGAATGTGCACCAAAAAAGAGCCTTGACAACCCCTTTCAATTGTATTTAATGATACACAAAGAGCAATTACGCTCATCACCCCCGGAGCCTGACATGTCTAAAAACTTGTTTTTGCGTCGCTATGCCGTCGTTACCCTGGCCGCGTTATGTCTGGGCGCCCCCCTGATGAGCCAGGCGGCGCCTGAGCTGGTCAGTAAGGGCGAGCTGACCTATGGCACCGCCGCCACCTTTATGCCGTTTGAATACATGAAGGACGGCAAGCTGACCGGCTTTGATATCGACCTGATCAACGCCCTGTCGGCCAAGCTGGCGCTGAAACCGCAGCCGATGTCCATGGAGTTCAAGGGATTGATCCCGGCATTGCAGGGTAAGCGTCTGGATATCATCAACTCGGCGATGTATATCAACCCGGTGCGTTCCGAGCAGGTGGAATTTGTGCCTTACCTGAAAATCGGCAGCCGGGTGGTGGTCGCCAAGGGCAATCCGGAGAAGATTACCGGCCGCGACCTGTCGCTGTGCGGCAAGAGCATTGCCGTGACCCTCGGCGGCATTGAGGAAAGCCAGGCGCGCGTGAGCAGCAAAGCGTGCCAGGACGGCGGCAAGGCGGCCATTAACGTCATGACCTTCCCGGCGGCCACCGACTCGGCGGTGGCGGTGGCGCAAAAGCGGGCCGATGCTGAATTTCTTTCCACCCCGGGCGCCGTGGCGCTGCTGAGCGAAAAAGGCGATACCTTCGAAACCACCGGCGATGAATTCGAGGCCGATACCCATATCGGCATTGCGCTGCGCAAAGGCGACGCGCAGATGAAAACCCTGATTGAAACCGGCCTGAAAGAACTTGTTGCCGACGGCACCTACCAGAAATTGATCGCGAAATGGCAGTTCCCCGCGTCGGTGGCTATTTTTTGATCATCACCACGTTTTCCGACCGGTCCCGGCGTTTAAGGAAAGTCCATGTCCCTTGATCTTGTTTGGCAGTACCTGCTCTCCCCGGCGTTCTTCCAGGGCGCGTTAATGACCCTGCTGTTGACGGTGTGCTCGTTGTTTTTCGGCATCATCATGGGATTGGTGCTGGCCCTGTTACAGGAGTCCCGGTTACGTATCTGCACGGGGCTGGCCTTCTTTTATCTCTGGCTGTTTCGCGGCACGCCGGTGCTGTTCCAAATCATTTTTGTCTATAACGTCCTGCCCGGTTTCGGCGTGCGGTTCTCGGCGTTTACCTGCGCGATCCTGGCGCTGTCGCTGAACGAGGGCGCGTATATGGCCGAAATCCTGCGCTCCGGATTGCAGGCGGTACGCAGCGGACAGCGCACCGCGGGCATGGCGCTGGGCATGACCGGCGGGCAGATCATGCGCAAGATCGTGCTGCCGCAGGCGGCGCGGATTGTGTTGCCGCCGATGGGCAACCAGATGATCAGCATGCTCAAGTCCAGCGCCCTGGTCTCGGTGATTGCGGTGCAGGAACTGCTTCTTATCGCCAACCAGACCGCCAGCGCCAGCTTCCGCTATTTCGAGGCCCTGTGCGCCGCCGGTATCTATTATCTGGTGCTGACCACCCTCTTTATGTTGGGCCAGGCCTGGCTGGAGCGTTACCTCGACCCGAAAAAACGCAGAAAGCCGGCGTTGTCATTCACCGAACGCCTGCTGCGCGGCAGTACCGGCACGACACACTGAGGGAAAAATGATGAAAAGCACAAAACCGGTTCTGGAGATCATCGGCGTCGATAAACATTTCGGCGCGCAGCATGTGCTGAAAAACTGTTCGCTTAACGTGGCCGAGGGCGACACCGTGGTGCTGATAGGCCCCTCCGGCTCGGGCAAATCCACCCTGCTGCGCTGCGTCAACCTGCTGGAGCCCATCGAAGGCGGCGCCATTTTTTTCCGCAACCAGGATATTACCCATGCCGATATCAAGCCGCACCGGCTGCGCCAGGACATCGGCATGGTGTTTCAAAGCTATGAGCTGTTTTCCCATCTCACCGCCGCGGAAAACATTATGCTCGCGCCGATGACGGTGCGCGGCGTCAGCCGCGCCGAGGCCCAGGCCCAGGCGCTGGAACTGCTGGGCAAGGTGCGCATACCGGACAAGGCCGACGCGTTTCCCGACGAGCTGTCCGGCGGCCAGCAGCAGCGGGTGGCCATTGCCCGCGCCCTGGCGATGAAACCCAAGCTGATGCTGTTCGACGAGCCGACCTCGGCGCTGGATCCGGAAATGATCCGCGAGGTGCTCGACGTCATGGCCGATCTGAGCGCCGAGGGCATGACCAGTATCGTGGTCACCCACGAGATGGGGTTTGCCCGGCGCGCCGCCAACCATATCGTTTTTATGGAAAACGGCGAAATCATTGAAAACGCCCCGAGCGAGAAGTTTTTCGGCGGCGATGTGAGCGAGCGGGCGCAGCGCTTCCTCGACCAGATATTGCACTGATAGTGCTAATCATGCATGCCCTCGTCAGGGCGTTTATTCACCTCAGGAGATGTCGATGAGTCTTTCATCGCCCGATATCGGCAGGATGAAACGCGATCTTGCCGCGCTGGTCGCAATCAATACCGAAAACCCGCCGGGGCGCGAGCGCGAAGCGGCGGAACATATCAGCCGGCTGCTGGCCGATGCCGGTTTTGACCTGACGCTTAGCGAATACCTCCCTGGCCGCACCAATGTCATTGCGCGCCTGGAAAATGGCGCCGGTCCCTGCTTCGCCTTTAACACCCATATCGATGTGGTGCCGGCGGGCGACGGCTGGAGCCAGGATCCGTTTACGCTTACCGAGCGCGACGGCAAATTGTATGGCCGCGGCTCCTGCGACGCCAAAGGGCCGCTGGTGGCGATGCTTGAGGCGATGCGCATGCTGGCGGCGCATCGCGACGGCTGGCGCGGCACCCTGATGGGGATTTTCGTCGCCGACGAGGAGGTGGCCAGCGAAGGCGCCAAATTCTACGTGCGCGAAGCGCCGGCGAAAATCGACTACGCGGTGATTGGCGAACCGACCTCTAACAGCACTTATTCCGCCCATAAAGGCAGCCTGCGTCCGCTGGTGCGGGTGCACGGCGTTACCGCGCACTCCGGCACGCCGGAGCTGGGCGAAAACGCCATCTTCCGCGCGGCGCAGCTGCTGGGTCTGGTGGAACATGCCCACGAACACAGCGTGCGCTGCCATTGCCACCCGCTGGTGGGATCCGCCAGCCTGACGGTGACGCGCATCAACGGCGGCCATGCGGATAATGTGCTGCCGGACAGCTGCGAGCTGCTGCTGGACCGGCGCATGGTGCCGGGGGAAGACGAAGAGCAGGTTAAACAAGAGATCCGCGATCTGCTTACGCTGGCGCGGGAAAAGTTCGGCGTGCGCAGCGACATCGTCACCTTTAAACCGACCACCGGCGGCGCGACGGAAACCGACTCCGGCGATCCCATCGTACTGGCGGGCCTGGATGCCTGTCGCGCCCACGGCAATGCGGAGCCGGGGCCGTTCGGCTTCCAGGGCGGCTGCGATCTGGTGCATTTTCGCAGTCTCGGCACCAAGGGCATCGTTATCGGCCCGGGATCCCTTGCCGACGCGCACAAACCCGATGAGTTCGTGCCCATCGATGAATTTATTGCCGCCAGCGAGATCTATCGCGACGTGGCGCTGGCGATGATGAGCCGCTAAGGAGCCCGGGTGAAAGCCACTTTGTATCGCGCCGCGCTGCGCTACCCGCATCTACGGCTGTATACCGCCTCCTCGGGCAGCGTGGCGGCGCTGGACGAGCTTTACCTGCTGCTGGAGGATCAGGCCTTCCAGGGCCTGGGCGAGGTGCGGGTGAATATCGCCTACCTGAACGGCTACAGCCCGCAGCAGGTGCTGGACGACGTCCTCCGCTGCCTGCGCCGGCTGGATCTTGCCCTGGACCCCGCGCAACTGCTGGCCGGGCTGGATACCTGGGCGGCAGGAATTCTGGCGCCGACGCGCATGCTGCTTGATGTGGCGCTGCATGACCTGCTTGCCCGGCGCCAAGGCATCAGCGTCGCCGGGTTGCTGGCGCGTCCCCGGGACGCGGGCGGCGCCGTGCCGCCAGGCGGGGAAACGGCGCGGGAGCGGCACCCCGTGGCCATTGCGCCGGCGCAGGACGGCGCGTCTTCGCCGGTGGTGAGCTATCGCACTAACCAGACGCTGTTCTGGTCCTCGCGCGAGCAAATGCTGCAACAGGCCGAGGCGTATGTGGACCGGGGTTTCACCGAGTTGAAACTGCGGGTCGGCGTGGCCGGATTTGACCAGGACCTGGACCGCGTCGCCGCCCTGCGCCGCCGTTTTGGCGCCGGCATCAGCCTGGCGGCGGACGCCAACGGCCAGTGGCCGGCGCGCGAGGCCCTGGCGCGCCTGCGGGCCCTGGCCGCCTACGATTTACGTTATATGGAGCAGCCGATTGCCGATGGCGCGGCCGACGACCCGGAACACGGCTACGCGGCGCTGGCCGCCGCCAGCCCGATCCCGCTGATGCTCGACGAAAGCATGAGCAGCGAGGCGGATCTGGCCCGCGTCATCGGCCTGGGCGGCAAGGTTTGGGCGCACCTGAAGCTGGTGAAAATGGGCGGCATCGGCCCGGCCCTTGCCGCCGCGCGGCGGCTTAACGCCGCCGGCGTGCCTTTTATGATAGGCCAAATGAATGAAGGCGCGGCGGCCACCGCCGCCGCGCTGCATGTCGCCTGCGCCTCCCGCCCGGCCTATGCCGAACTGTATGGCGCCGACGGGCTGGGCAACGATCCGGTCGCCGGACTTATCTATCAGCAAGGGCTGGTCTGCAGCCCTTGCGCGTCCGGGTTGGGGGTCGGTTTTGACCCCGCCCGGGCGGAATTCATCCAGGAGTTCTGTAAATGACAAACCCAAGCGCAGTAAACAAGACCCCGTTGCCCGATCTGGGCCGCGTGACGCCGGGCGGCGAATCCGCCTTTGGCGAAGAGGAATACCGCGGACGCGTCGAGCGCGCGCGCGCCCTGCTCACCCAGGCCGGGCTGGACGTCATGGTCATCACCGGTCCGGAAAATATTTTCTATCTCACCGGCCAGCAGACGCCGGGATATTACACCTTTCAGGCCCTGGTGCTGCCGGTGGAGGGCGATCCGGTATTCGTTATCCGCCAGTTGGAATATTTTAACTTTATTTCCAACACCTTTATCCGCGACGCCGCCATTTATACCGACGGCGATAATCCGGTGAATTTTCTGCTGGGCGTGCTGAAGGACCGCGGCTGGACCCGGCGCCGCATCGGCATTGATAAACGCGGCTGGTTTCTGCCGATTGCCGTTTACGAAGCGTTGCAAGCCGAGCTGGGCGTTATCCACGACGCGGCGGGCGTGATTGAACAGCTGCGCGCGGTGAAATCCGCCGCCGAGCTGGAAAAAATGGCCCACGCCGCCCGCTATGTCGACGCGGGCATGCTGGCCGGGCGCGCGGCCATCCGGGCCGGCGCCACCGAGAACGACCTGGTCGCCGCCATGATGGGCGCGGCCATCGCCGCCGGATCCGAATATATGGGCATGGAACCGCTGGTGTCCTCCGGCCCGCGTACCGGCGTGCCGCACGGCACCTGGCGCCGGCGCAAAATCCAGGACGGCGATCCTATCTTCCTGGAAATGGCCGCCACCCACGATCGCTATCACGCGGCGCTGATGCGCTCGGCGTGGCTGGGCAAACCGCCCGCCGTGGCGCTGGAAATGGAAAAAACCTGTCAGGAAGCCCTGCAGGCGGCCCTTGACGCCATCCGCCCCGGCGCCACCTGCGAGGCCCCGCATCTCGCCTGCCAGAAAGTGATCGACCGCGCCGGGTATACCGATAACTTTAAAAAACGCACCGGCTATTCCATCGGCGTGTCGTTCGCACCGGACTGGGGCGAAGGCGCAATCCTCAGTCTTTACAGCGGCATCACCACCGAACTGCAACCGGGCATGACCTTCCATATTCCGCCCGCGCTGAGAATCTACGGTGAATTCACCGTCGGCGTCAGCGAAACCATCGTGGTGACGGAAACCGGCTGCCGGGCCCTCGGGGCGGTGGACCGGCCGTTATACCGGCTTTAGCCGGGCGCTGTATGCGCCCGCCGGCCAGGCAGGCGCCCGCCAAGGCGGCCAGGCCGCGCCGGCAATGCTCCGCCCCGGCGGCGCAACCTCTCCCACGCGCCCGGCCGCATGGCCGGGCTGCGGTATCGGTTCTTCGTTATCAGGTCAGACAGGAAAGCATAGTTATGAAAGACATCAGTGAAAGCCAGGCACGCCTGCGCGGTATTTTTAATATCACCGTTACCCCGTTTACCGCCGACGGCGCATTTGATTTCGCGGGACTGGCGCGCAATATCGAGCGGGTCATCGGGCTGGGCTACGACGGCGTGCTGATCGGCGGCACCTACGGTGAATTCCCGGCGATGAGCGCCGATGAGCGCGCCCGGTTATTTCGCCACGTCATGGACGTGGTGGGCGACCGGGTGCCGGTGATGCTGTGCAGCGCCGGTTCCGACGCGCGCACGGTGCGCGATTTAACGGCGCTTGCCGGCGAATTGGGCGGCCTGCCGATGGTGACGCCGCCGTTTGTCTCCGAAGTGACCGACGCGCAGATCGTGAGTTTTTTTAAACAAATGGCCCCGCTTTCACGCACCGGCATCCTGGTGTATAACGCGCCGGGCATTGGCATCACGCTGCCGCCGGCGGTACTGGAACAGCTGGCGGATATCGGGGGAGTGGTGGGCATTAAGCAAGGCGATCTGAATCCGACCGCCATCGACCAGATCGCCAACCGCCTCTCCGGCCGCCTGCGGCTGTTCTGCGCCTCCGATCTGGCGTTCCTCGGGCCGATGATGTGCGGCTTCGACGGCATCAGCAGCACCAACAGCTGCGCGCTGCCGGAAATCATTCTGGCCGCCTATCGCGCGCTTGAGCGCGGCGACGCCGCCACCGCCCGCGATCTGCATAGCCTGTGGTATCCCTACCGCGCCCTGGCCCGCCGCCACGGCCAGCCGCAACTGGTTAAGGCCGCCATGAACCTGCGCGGCTTCGACGGCGGCCATGTGCGCGCGCCGCTACTCGATCTGGAAGCGGACGTCATCGCCCAGGTGGCGGCTGAACTGGCGCGCCTGGCCGCCGACCCGCGCGCCGGCGTATCGCCGGCGTTATAGCCCCGCCTCCCGCCGCCGCGCCGCCGCGGTTAAAAACGCCATCAGCAGCGGATGCGGCCGGCGGCGGGAAGACGAGAGCTCGGGGTGGCCCTGTACCCCCAGATAAAATACATGGCGGGTAAATTCTATACCGTCGGTAATGGCGCCGCTGGCATCGGTGGCGCTGAGGCGCAGGCCGGCGATGTCCAGATCCCGCTTCAGCGCCGGGTTAAGGTGGAAACGGTGGTTATAGCGCAGGGTTGACCGGTCGCCGAGCAACTGCTGCATACGGCTGCCGGGCTCGCTCAGCATCATATGGTCGCCCAGGCGGTGCCGGGGAAGACCGGCCGTTTCCGCCAGCGGAACAAAGGATTTTACCGGCGCCAGGGGATCGGCCTCGGCCAGATTCACCCCGGTGGAGCCCAGCATGCGCTGGGCCACCGCCGTCGCCATGGTTTGCATGCCCAGGCATAAGCCCAGGGTGGGAACAGCGTTATCCAGGGTATAACGCGCCGCGGTTATCTGCCCGGCCACGTTGGCCATGGCGGCGCCGCCGGGCAACAGGACGCCGTGCGCGCGTTTGAGGATATCGCCGCAAGGCTCCTGCGGCGAGGCAAACAGGATATTAAGCCGCAGCGCCAGGGCGTCGGCGGCATCGCCGAGCGCGGCGACGGCGGCGGGATAGGCCTCCAGCTGATCCCGCCGCGTGCCGAGCAAAACGATGGCCAGCGGCGAAGCGGCGGCCCCGGCCAGGCTGTGGGGCGCGGCGGCGGGAGCATCCCGCCCGTTGCCCAGGCCGGGGTCGACGGCGGGTAACGCCCCGGTCGGGGCCACGCCAGGCACGATCGCGATAGCGTCGTCAGGGGAAGTTTCCCGCCAGCGGCCAAAGCCGTCGCGGCGCCATTGCCCCCAGGCGCTTTCGATGGCGCCGTTGCGGCGAAAAACCAGGCCCTGGGGCGACATATCCACCCGGATCAGCTGATAGTCCACGGCAAGACGGCTTAGCGCCCGCAGCCGGCCGGGCAACCCGGCCAGCTGCGCCGGACCGAGCGGGATCACCCAGTCCCGTCCGGCCGGCAGGGCGGCCAGTTCAGACCAGCGCTTCGGCGTATCTATGGTGTCGCCGCTCAGGCGTTCGTGCCATATCAGTCCGCTGGTGACCAGCGCGCCGGCGGCTATCGCGTGCTGGCAGGCGTCGGGATAGAGGGCGGTATCCCATGCAATGGCCAGGTGCGCCAGCGGCAGGCGCAGCCGACGCGCCAGGATGGCGGCCATGGCCCCATAGAGCGCCGGTTCCGGCGTGTCGTGCGCAACAAAGAGCAATGTCATGGCGATAAGTCCTTAATGGTCGGAACACGGCAAAAAAAGTCTGGGCAATCCGCCTGGAGACGTGATAGCTTAAATTGATTTTATTGTATCACATAATACAATTTTATTATTTCATAGATAGGGGAAATGATGTCAGCTGAATTACTTGCGCCTCGCTTACGCCGGGTGAGACCATCGCCGACCGCGGCGATTTCCGATCAGGTCCGCGCGCTAACCGCCGCCGGCGTGGATGTGATTAACCTCGGTGAAGGCGAGCTCGACTTCGATACACCGGCGCACATCAAACAGGCAGGCATAGATGCGATTGTACAAGGTGAAACAAAATACACAGCCGTTCCCGGCACGGCGGCCCTGAAAAAAGCCATCATCGCCAAATTCAGCCGCGAAAACGGCGTCGACTACGCGCCCCAGGAGGTCATCGCGGGCAGCGGCGCCAAGCAGCTGATCTTCAATGCCCTGCTGGCGACGGTCTCGGCCGGCGACGAAGTGATCATCCCCGCCCCTTATTGGGTATCCTATCCGGATATGGTGGCGCTGGCCGAAGGCGAAGCCCGCATCGTACCCTGCGCCGAGGCCCACGGCTGGAAACTGCGCCCGGCCGATCTCGCCGCCGCCATTACGGCCAGGACCCGCTGGCTGATACTGAACTCCCCCAACAACCCCACCGGCGCGGTCTACTCGCGCGCCGAGCTGAAGGCGCTGGCCGCGGTGCTGCTCGACAATCCGCAGGTGCTGATCATGGCCGATGATATCTACGAGCATATCTGCCATGCGGCGGGCGAATTCGTTACCCTGGCGCAGGTAGAGCCCCGGCTGAAAGATCGGGTGCTGACGGTAAACGGCGTATCGAAAGGCTATTCGATGACCGGCTGGCGGCTGGGCTATGCCGGCGGCCCGGACTGGCTGGTGGCGGCCATGCAGATATTGCAATCGCAAAGCACCTCCAATCCCAGCTCCATTTCACAGGCCGCGACGGTGGCGGCGCTGGAGCAGGGCCTGGGATTTATGGACGCCTGGATGGCGACCCTGGCCAGGCGCCGCGCCGTCATCATGGCCTGCGTCAATGCCATCGACGGCCTGGCGGCGGCGGTACCGCCGGGGGCATTCTATGTGTTCGCCAACTGCGCCGGCATGATCGGCAAAAAAACACCGGCGGGCGCCACCCTCGCCAGCGACAGCGATTTTGCCGCCTATCTCCTGGACGCCGGCCATGTCGCTACCCTGCAAGGCTCGGCCTTCGGCGCGTCGCCTTACCTGCGCATCGCCTACGCCATCGACGATAGCCGCCTGAGCGAGGCCTGCGAACGCATTACCCGCGCGTGCCGCGCCTTACGCTGAAGACTCGGCGCGTCGTCCTCCTTGCCAGCGCCCCGTTGCGCCGAGCGCTGGCTTTTATCCCCCGTCCCCGTCCCGGCAAAGGCCGGTTAACCCGCCGGCAGCCGGTCCAGTATCGCCTGGGCGGTGTTCACATCGGTCACCAGGGAATTGATCATCCCCGATCGCACCGCGCCGATAATGCCGGCGGCCTTTTCCGGCGTCGCGGCCACGCCGATGGTCAGCGGCGTGCGCCTGAGCTGTTCCGGCGAGGCGGCGATCATGCGCGCCTCCCCTTCCCAGTGCAGCACCTCGCCGGTCTCGGTCACGTAATGGCGCAGCACGTCGCCGGCGGCCCGGCTCAGCGTCTTTTCATCGGCGATGGCGGTGGTGGATTCGCCGGGTTTGGGCGCATGGGTCAGACCGATGCCGACAATCGCCACATCCAGCCGATCCCATAACGAAATAATATCCTGCACGCTGCGATCGGCGAGAAACGCGTCGCGCAGTTCGGCGGACGATATATAGGGCGCATGCAGGAAATAGGGCTTGCCTTCCATTTGCTCGGCGGCGCGCCGGACGAACTCCGTAATCTGGAAATGGGGGGCGGCCTGCTGCATACCGCCGTTCAGCGCCACGGTCAGGATGCCCGGCAACCGCGGCATGCCCGTCAGGGTCACCTCCCGCACCGCCCTGCCCCAGCCGATGCCCAGCACCGATCCGGCGCCCAGCCCCGCCTGTTCCAGCAGCGACGCCAGCGGCGCTGCCAGCGAGCCCAGGACATTGGCCGGCGGCGCGTCGACGACAAAGGCCTTCTTTAATCCCAGGCGCTTAATCAGGTCCGCCGTCATATTCTCGGGCGAAGAGAGCGCCACCACCTCGATGCGCACGATGCCGGCGGCGCGCGCCTTGTTCAGCAGCCGTGAAATGGTGGCGGTGGAGACATCGAACTTGCGCGCAATTTCCACCTGGGGCATGTCGGACTCGTAATGCAGCTTCGCCACCATATGCATCATGGCGCGAGTAGCTGCAAGATCTTGCAAAATTGGCTCTTTCAGCTTGAAATTCCTTTCTGTAATGTATTACACTCACCTCTGTCGATGGGGAATTATTGCGCAATATGCGGGAAATTGCAATCGTTCCCCAGGGAGAAACCCCTTATAAACCGCAGCATTGGGACCATTTTCTCCCATTTAATCAAGGACGATGATGACAAAGGGTAACAACGTATCACCGCGTTTTTTGTCTGTAATAAATTTCAGGTAAAGGAGAAATTCATGTCAAAAATGTCCACCTCAGAATTACGCAGCTATCAACAAATCTGTGGCAGCAACGGCGCCATGTTGGTTATCGCCTGCGATCAGCGAGGTGCCATGCGCAGCCTGCTATCCAACGATCCCGCCCGGCAGGCGCAGATTTCCGAACACGAACTGGGACTGATCAAGGCCGATATCACCCGTTACCTGGCAAGCAAGGCGTCATGCGTGCTGGTCGATCCGGTCTGCGCCGTGCCGCAGCTGGTGGACGACGGCATCATTGCGCGCGACACGGCGCTGCTGATAGGCCTCGACGCCTCCGGGTTCGACACCACGCCCGAAGGCTACCGGCTGTCGCGGCTGGTTGACCATATCAACGCCCGGCGGGTGCGCGAGCTCGGCGCCACCGGAGGCAAAATCATGGTGTATCTGCGCTCGGATCGCGCCGGGGCGAACCAGCACAATATCGCTATACTGCGCCGATGCATCGAGGATTTCACCCGCGAGGATTTATTATTGGTGGTTGAGTTCCTGACGTATAAACTCGATGATGAAACGGACGAGGAATATAAGCAGAAAATCCCGGAGCTTATCTATGGCGGCACGAAAATCTGCCTGGAATGCGGGGCCAAGGTGCTGAAATTACCCTATCCCGGTTCGCCGCAGGCCTGTGCGGACATCACCCGGCTTGCCGGCGACGTGCCCTGGGCCGTGCTCTCGGCGGGCGTCGATCACGCCACCTTCCTGACCCAGGTGGCGGACGCCATGAGCGAGGGCGCCTCCGGCGTCATTGCGGGCCGTTCGTTATGGAAAGATTGTATTTCCCTGGACCGTGAGGCCACCCGGCAAAAACTGGAAACGCTGGCTATTCCCCGGCTGAACGAAATTCAGGCCGTGATTAAACAATATTTTCACGCGACCCGGCCGACGAGAGACGCGTTAACGGAGCAGGTAAAACATGTCTGACAAGGGCGCGGCGACCGACAGCATCCGGTTTTCTCCTGCTAATGGCGCCCAGGCGTCGCATCAGGACCGGCCGGAAAGTGACAACGGCAAGCGGATTATCATGATCAACGGTATCCCCGCCTCCGGTAAAAGCACCCTCGCCGCAGGCCTCTCCCGGCAGTCCGGCTGGCTTTCGTTATCCCTGGACGGGATCAAAAACCCGTTTCTGCAGCATCTGGGCGGTGTCGACCGCACGATGAACCGTACCCTTGGCAAAGCCAGTTACCAGGCCGTCTGGTCCATCGTGGCGCAGGCCCCGGCGGGAAGCACCTTTATCATAGACGCCTGGTTTGGCTTCCAGCCCCGGGAGCTATTAGCGCATTATCTGGCGCACGCTGGCGTGACGCGCCTGGTCGAAGTGTGGTGCCGGATTTCCGCGCAACTGGCGGCCGCCCGGTATGCCGCGCGCCTGGCGGACAGATTGCCCGGCCATCCCGGCGCGGAATATCTACCCGAACTGCGGGCGCTGGCGGAACGCGCCGGACCGATGGCATTAGGGCCGGTCTTTAGCGTCGACCAGGACCAACCGCAGGATACGCGCGTTATTTACGACTGGATAATGCAAACATTGCCGCGCGCCGCGGTGATATAACCACAAACTGTAAGGAGATAACTCACACCTGACCGAATATAATAGAACATTGCTGCTTAAAAAGGCCTTCTTCATATATAAAGAAAGCCCGTAATAGTATTTGGCATTATTTTTCAAAACAACTCTTTATTATTATTTACAATATTGTAGAAATAGATAAAGATGGATCACAGTTTTTATAAGGAAACAGAAACATACTAGTATATATCTATACCTAGCTAAAAAGGGTCTTTATGTTAACGGACTGGATTAACGAAAGTAACGTTCGCTTAATTAATCAGGCGAAAGACTGGCAAAGCGCAGTGGCGTTATCGGTGCAGCCGCTTATCGATCAGCATGCGGTTGAGAGCCGTTATCTCCAGGCTATTTACGCCATGCATGAACAAATAGGCCCTTACTATGTCTTGGGCGAAGGCATTGCCATGCCCCATGCCCGGCCGGAGGAAGGGGTAATTAAAACCGCCTTGTCCTTGGTTATCGTTTCGCAAGGCGTGACCTTCGGCAGCGAAGATAACGATCCGGTGTACGTTATTTTTGCCCTGGCGGCCGTCGACAGCCATTCACATATTGAAATGATTGCGAGCCTGTCAAAATTATTTTGCGATGAGGAGGCGGTAAATACCTTAAAACATGCGCGGGATGAACAAGAGATTTTGGCCATACTGCGCCATTTTTAACGTATCACCCTAAGGGGCGATAACCATCAACCCAGGCGGCCATCAACGCCGGTGGGCCAGGCGCATGGCCGGTTAATGGCTATTCAGGATGGGCAGGCCGCAGGCTGTCCGCCGGAAGCGGTATTGAGCTATCGTCATCGGCGTCATGCCGGCCCGATGGCGGCGGTTACCCTACAGATGAATCACTTAAGGAACCTGTATTATGAAAAAATTATCAATTCTGGCGGTATGCGGGGCGGGACTGGGCAGCAGTTTTGCGTGCGAAATGAGTATTGAGGCCGCGTTGAAAGATCTGGGCGTGGATGCCGATTTGTCTCATTGTGATATTTCCAGCGCCACGTCAAGCAGGGCGGATATAATAATGACCGGCGAAAACTTCCGATCACAGTTCCAGCATTATACGATAAATGCCACTATTATTTACCTTAAAAGATTGGTTGATAAAAACGAAATAAAAGAAAAACTAACGCCAGTATTACAGGAAAAAGGCTACCTGGCTTGATATTGATTGATTGATAATCCGATTGTTGCAAACCCTACAGGGGACTTATTATGTCTTTCCTCCATTTTATTGTCAACGATGTGCTCGGCCAGGCGTCGATACTGATATCATTGATCGCCATGATTGGGCTTATCGCGCAAAAAAAGAGCCCCGGACAGGTTATTACCGGCACGCTTAAAACGCTATTAGGATTTTTAGTCCTGCTGTCCGGCGCCAATATTATCGTCACTGCGTTAAACTTCCTCGGCGATGTTTTCCAGAAAGGATTCCATATGCGCGGGGTGGTCACCGACGTGGGTTCCATTGCCGGCATCGCCCAACAAACCCTGGGACGGGAAACCGCCCTGATCATGGTTCTGGCGTTTGTAATTAATATTCTTATCGCCCGTTTCACTCGCTATAAATATATTTTCCTCACCGGCCAGGCCTCGCTCTGGATGGCCACGGTATGCTCGGTTATCGGTTACATGGGCGGGCTGCGGGGGACGGAATTAATCCTTATCGGCGGCGTTATCGCCGGCGTCATGGCGGTCGGCATGCCGGTGCTGGCGCAGCCCATTGTGCGCAAGATAACGGGGTCGGACGATATTGCGCTGGGCCATTTCTGCACTATTGGTTATATCGTGCAGGCGGGCGTGGCGAAGCTTACCGGCGATGTCGGCAAAAGTACCGAGGATCTGGAGCTGCCCCAGTCGTTTTCCTTTCTCCAGGACACGTATCTCTCCATGATGGTGGTGATGATCCCGATCTACCTGATTCCGTCCATCGCCGCGGGCCCCTTGGTGATCGCCCCTTATGCCCACGGCGTTAACTACCTGGTCTATGCCTTCCTGCAATCGGTACAGTTCGTGGTCGGGGTTTATGTCCTGCTGGCGGGCGTCAGGCTGCTGCTGGCGGAAATCGTACCGGCGTTTCGCGGCATCGCGCTGCGCATCGTGCCCAACGCCATTCCGGCGCTGGACTGCCCGGTGCTGTTCCCCTATGCCCCCAACGCGGTGATTATCGGTTTTATTTCCACCACCATCGGCTCGGTTATCGGCATGTTCCTGTTCCCAAGCATGGGACTGGCGATGATCCTGCCGGGCATGCTGACCAATTTTTTTGCCGGCGGCACCGCGGGTATTTTCGGCAATGCCGTCGGCGGACGGCGCGGCGCCATCATCGGCGGCGTGTTCCATGGGTTGTTTATTACCCTGCTGCCCGCGTTGCTATTGCCCCTGCTCGGCCAGTATGGGTTTTCCAACGTCACGTTCAGTGATTCGGATGTCATCAGCGTCGGACTGGTGTTCGGTCATATTCTTAACTTTTTCCATTAACCGTACGCGGAGGATCCATGGTCTCGTCTATTGATACTATCCTGGCGCAGGGGCTGGCGCCGAAAGAATGCGCCAAAGCGCTTAACGAACTGGGCAAGACGCTGTTTGAGCGGCAGGACACGGACGCCGCCATCGCCTGCTGGGAAAAGAGCGTCGCGTGCTACGGCAAGCCCGGCCCCGCCCAGGCGCAGCTGATGAAAGCCTACAACCTGAAACGGCGCCAGTGCTCGGAGCGCGGCGACAGCGCGGGCATCGAGGCGTTTTCCCAGAAAATCGATGCGCTGATGCAGCAAAGCAAGGACGCCATCCGTTGTGGTTTTTAACCGCCGGCGGCCCTGACGTCAAAATAACCCTGCCGGGACGGCGGCGCGTCCCGGCGGGCAGTTGCCGTTCCCTGTCCGCGCGCGACATCAATAGCTGAATGCCAATTATTCCGCTTTGCCGTCAATTTAACAAAATGATTTCACTTCTCTTTTTTTTGTTGATCTACATCATACCTGTATTCATCCACACTCGCATTATTGCCCATACGGAATATATTATTATTATCTGAATGTATGGCATCATTAGAAGAATCAAATTAATTAGTGTGCTTAATTTAGTTAATTAAAAATTTTCAGTTATTTTAATTATTAAAGTCAATTAAATATCCCGCTGCGTTTTGTTGATTTTAATGCAATGTCCGATGAGCAGGAGAATAAAGTGCAAACCTTTAATGCCGATATCGTCATCGTCGGGGCGGGGGGCGCGGGTTTACGCGCCGCCATTGCCGCCGCGCAGGCCCATCCCAACCTGACTATCGCCCTGGTATCGAAAGTATACCCCATGCGCAGCCATACCGTGGCCGCCGAGGGCGGGTCCGCCGCCGTCACCCAGGATCATGACTCTTTTGACTCCCATTTCCACGATACCGTCTCCGGCGGCGACTGGCTGTGCGAGCAGGACGTGGTCGATCATTTTGTCCGCCACTGCCCGGAGGAGATGACCCAGCTTGAACTGTGGGGCTGCCCCTGGAGCCGCAAGCCCGACGGCCGGGTGAACGTCAGGCGTTTCGGCGGGATGAAAATCGAACGTACCTGGTTCGCCGCCGATAAAACCGGTTTCCATATTCTGCATACGCTGTTCCAGACCTCGCTGAAATATCCGCAGATCAAGCGCTTCGACGAGCACTTCGTGCTGGATATCCTGGTGGACGACGGCCAGGCGCGCGGACTGGTGGCCATCAATATGATGGAAGGCACGCGCATCTGCATCCGCGCCAACGCCGTGGTCATGGCCACCGGCGGCGCCGGCCGCGTTTATCGCTATAACACCAACGGCGGCATCGTCACCGGCGACGGTATGGGCATCGCCCTGCGTCACGGCGTGCCGCTGCGCGATATGGAGTTTGTTCAGTACCACCCCACCGGCCTGCCCGGCTCCGGCATCCTGATAACCGAAGGCTGCCGCGGCGAAGGCGGCATCATGGTCAATAAAGACGGCTATCGCTATTTGCAGGACTACGGCATGGGGCCTGAAACGCCGCTGGGCCATCCGGAAAACAAATATATGGAACTGGGTCCGCGCGATAAGCTGTCCCAGGCGTTCTGGCACGAATGGCGCGCCGGGCGCACCATCGCCACGCCGCGCGGCGACGTGGTCTATCTCGACCTGCGCCATTTGGGCGAGAAAAAGCTGTTGGAACGGCTGCCGTTTATCTGTGAACTGTCGAAAGCCTATGTCGGCGTCGATCCGGTGAAGGATCCCATCCCGGTACGCCCCACCGCCCATTACACCATGGGCGGCATTGAAACCGATCAGCAATGCGAAACGCGCATCCGCGGTCTGTTTGCCGTCGGCGAATGCTCCTCGGTGGGCCTGCACGGCGCCAACCGTCTCGGCTCCAATTCCCTGGCCGAGCTGGTGGTGTTCGGCCGCCTGGCGGGCGAACAGGCCGCGGCCAGCGCGGCGGCCGCGCCGGCCGCCAATAACGCCGTCCTCGACGCCCAGGCGCGGGACGTGGAAACCACCCTGCAACGCCTGATGGACCAGCGGGGCAATGAAAAATGGTCGGCCATCCGCGACGAGATGGGCCTGTCGATGGAAGAAGGCTGCGGCATCTACCGTACGCCGGAGCTGATGCAAAAAACCATGGATAAGCTGGCCGAGCTGAAAGAGCGGTTTAAACGGGTTACCATTACCGATACCTCCAGCGTGTTTAATACCGATCTGCTCTACACCATTGAGTTGGGCAACGGACTGGAGGTGGCCGACTGCATGGCGCATTCGGCGTTCCACCGCCGGGAATCGCGCGGCGCCCACCAGCGGCTCGATGAGGGCTGTACCGAGCGCGACGACGTGAATTTCCTCAAGCATACCCTGGCGTTTTATAATCCCGACGGCGCGCCGCGTCTGGAATACAGCGACGTGAAGATCACCACCCTGCCGCCGGCCAAACGGATGTACGGCGGCGAGGGCGCCGCGGCCGCGGTACAGGATAAAAAGGATAAGGAGCAGGCCAATGGCTGAGATGAACACGCTGAAGCTTGAGGTAATGCGTTATAACCCCGAGCAGGATCAGGCCCCCCATCCCGTGGTGTACGACGTGCCTTATGACGCGCAAACCTCGCTGCTGGACGCGCTGGGTTATATCAAGGATAACCTGGAGCCGGACCTGTCCTTCCGCTGGTCGTGCCGGATGGCCATTTGCGGGTCCTGCGGCATGATGGTGGACAATGTGCCGAAGCTGGCCTGTAAAACCTTTTTGCGCGAATATCCCCACGGCATGAAGGTCAAGGCCCTGGGCCACTTCCCCATCGAGCGCGATCTGGTGGTGGACATGACCCATTTTATCGAGAGCCTGGAGGCGATTAAGCCCTATATCATCGGCAATAACCGCCAGCCGTCGGAAGGCACCAACCTGCAGACCCCGGCGCAGATGGCCAAATACCATCAGTTCAGCGGCTGCATCAACTGCGGCTTATGTTATGCCGCCTGTCCGCAGTTCGGGCTGAATCCGGAGTTTATCGGCCCGGCGGCCATTACGCTTGCGCACCGGTACAATCTGGATAACCGCGACCACGGCAAAAAGGAGCGGATGGCGCAGCTGAACGGCGAAAACGGCGTCTGGAGCTGCACATTCGTCGGCTACTGCTCGGAGGTGTGTCCCAAACATGTGGATCCCGCCGCCGCCATTCAGCAGGGCAAAGTGGCGAGCACCCAGGACTTTATGATCGCCATGCTGAAACCTCGCTAAGGGAGTGATTAACATGATAACAACCAAACGCAAGCCCTACGTTCGCAGCATGCCGGCCAACTGGTGGCAGAAGCTGGGGTTCTACCGTTTTTATATGCTGCGCGAAGGCACCGCCGTACCGGCGGTCTGGTTCAGCCTGGAACTGATCTACGGACTGTATGCGCTGAAGGCCGGCGAGGCGAACTGGGACGGGTTTGTGCATTTCCTGCAAAACCCGGTGGTGCTGGCGCTTAACCTGCTGACGCTGCTGGCGGCGCTGCTGCATACCAAAACCTGGTTTGAGCTGGCGCCCAAGGCCACTGTGCTGGTCGTCAAGGATGAAAAGGTCGGTCCGGCGCCGTTTATCGCCACGCTTTGGGGCGTTACGCTGGTGGTGACGGTGGTGATACTGGCCGTGGCCCTTGTCGTTTAATCAGGAGAACGCTATGAATCAAAATCCGAAACGCGCCGATGAACCGGTTTTCTGGAGCCTGTTCGGCGCCGGCGGCATGTGGAGCGCCATCGTCGCGCCGGTGATAATCCTGCTGGTGGCCTTTTTGCTGCCGCTGGGCTGGTATCCGGGCGAGGCGCTCAGCTATCCGCGGGTGCTCGCGTTCAGCCATACCCTGATAGGCCGCCTGTTCTGGCTGCTGATGATTGTCCTGCCGCTGTGGTGCGGGCTGCATCGCATTTATCACTGCACGCATGACCTGAAAATTCATGTGCCGGCCGGCAAATGGGTGTTTTACGGACTGGCCGCCATCCTGACCGTGGTGACGCTGGTGGGCATTTTTTAACCAGGGCAAGTTAACCTACCCCCTATCCGCACGTTAATCAGCAACGCCCCGCCACCCGTATCCCGGGTGGCGGGGCGTTGCCGTTATCGGGCGTTGTTTTTAGCCCACTACCCGCCGCTTCCCATCCTGTCTCATTTCGTCGAGCTCCAGGCCGACCATTTGCATGGACTGCAATGCCGCCAGCGTCTCGCGCGCCTCCTGCTCATCGAGCAGGCTCATGGCGAATCCCACATGGACCAATACCCACTGGCCGACCAGCGCGGCGGGTTCGCCTTCGCATACCAGGGCGATATTTACCGCGCGCTGCACGCCGCAGACCTCGATACAGGCCGGCTGGTGAATATCGGCCCCGACGGCCACGATCTTACCGGGAATGCCTATGCACATACTCTCTCCAAGGGATGTTACTCCAGCTCCAGCTGCCTGACGCGCAGGCTGTCGCCGCCGTTAACCTGCAACGCGTGACCGCCGCAGCGCGGGCAGCCCGCGCCATGGTGCGTTATCTCGACGGCGGCGCCGCATGACCAGCACCAGGCCGGCGCCGGCCGCACGTCAAGGTGCAGCGCGCTGCCTTCGGCCAGCGTGCCGCGGCACGCCGTGCCGAACGAAAAACGCAGGGCGCTTTCCTCGATGCACGACAGCGCGCCCAGTTCCAGCCAGACCCCGGTCACCCGCCGCGCCCCGTGCGAGCGGGCCTGCTGGTCAATCAGCGCCAGCGCCTCGTAGCACAGGGAAAGCTCATGCATCCGGGGCGCCGCCCCGGCCGCGGGTGAGCCAGGCGCGGCGATCGGCGTCCGGCGGGCAGTCGCCGTCACGCACCGGCAACGACAACGCCATTTTCACGCAGTGTTCCGCCAGGGCGACCGCCCCGGCGCCGGTCAGCCCGGCATCCAGCGGCGACATCAGGGAACAGGAGAGATAGGGCCCCCGTCCCGCCAGCTCGCCGCTGATAAAGGTGACATTGCCGCACGGCAACGCCAGCGCCCGCCGCGCGCCGTTTTCCATCGGCGGCCATTCCTGGCCCGGCCCCGGCAATACCCACAGGCTCAGCATCCAGGGGGTCAGCAGGCATCCCAGCCACTGCTGTTCAAACAGGGTGAAACCGCAGGCGCGCACCGGCACCGCCGGACGGAAAAACGGCAAATCGCGCATGCGCTCATCGGCGATGCGCCGGAACAGCGGCTCCAGCCACGACGCGGGCGCGTCGCCGACGGCAGCCGCGGCCTCATTAGCCCTTGTCCGGGCGGGAGGATCTTCATACCGCGGCATGGGTGTCTCCCTTATCAGAAGGGTCATTATCGTCGGGCCGGGAAAAGGGGCCGGCGTCAGCGCCGGGGGGCGCGTCGCTGGCTTCCCGCGCCGACACGGTCACGCCGCTTTGCTCCAGCGCGGCAATCACCTGCCCCAGCGCCGGTTCCACCGCCCGCGCCACGCAATCGGTCAGGCCGATGCGCATGGTCAGCGCTTGCGGCTCCACGCCCACCAGGGTCAGGCGGCGCGGAAACGCGTCCAGCAGGCGCAGCGCCATCAGCGCATCGGCCAGTCCCAGCTGATGCGGCGACAGCTTTTGCGTCAGGAACGCGGGCACCTCATCGTCGCGCAGCACCACCACCGCGCCGGGGGCATGGCCGGCGAGCACCGCGTCGGCCACGATTAGATGATCGCGGCCGGACAGGGTTTCCAGCAGCTCCATGCCCGAGGTGCCGCCGTCCAGGATGTCGATGGCGGGCGTGAACCGGTAACGGCGCGCCAACGCTTCAACGATGCGCACCCCCACCGCTTCATCGCTCAGCAGCAGGTTGCCGATACCCAGCACCAGAATACGCATCACAGCACCTTTACCCGGTTCACTTCCCGGCCGGTCGCGTCCACCAGGTGCACGGCGCATGACATGCAGGGGTCGAAGGAATGGATGGTGCGCACCACTTCCAGCGGCCGGGCGGCGTCGGCCACCGGCGTGCCCACCAGCGACTGCTCGTAAGGCCCCGGCACGTCCTGCCCGTTGCGCGGGCCGGCGTTCCAGGTGGAGGGGACCACCGCCTGGTAATTGGCAATCTTGCCATCCCTGATAACCACCCAGTGCGACAGCATGCCGCGCGGCATTTCGCCGAAGCCTACGCCGCGCAGTTCCTTATCCAGCGGAATGTCCGGCTTGATAAAGGTCTGGTGATCGCCCCGGCCGATATTGTCCACCAGCAGTTGCCACATCACGCTCAGCGAGTCTTTCAGCACGCAGCAGTGCACGGTGCGGCCGATGACCCGCCCCAGGGTGGAATGCAGATCGGCCTCGCGCAACGTGTTGCCGGTAAGATGGCGATAGGCGGCGCCAAGCTGCGAAAAGTGGGTTTGCGCGCCCTCGTGGCCCGCCGCCAGCCCGCACAGCAGCCAGGCCAGCGGACCGACCTCCACCGTCTGGCCGTAGAATATCGGTGATTTTACCCAGGAATATTTACCGTCCTCCTGCCAGCCGGTGTACTGTGGCCGGGTACGGCCCTCCCAGGGGGCCAGCGGCTCGTCGTCCTGGTACCAGGCGTGTTTGGCGCTTTCCTGGATGCCGTCCATCAGGAACGGGTCGGTATGGCTGGCGATGGGGCGGAAACGGGCGGCGTCGCCGTCCTCCAGATAACCGCCCGTCAGCCAAAAGGTCTCGCCCTTGCCATCCAGCGGCAGCTCCGGCACGCTCAGGTAATGCCGCGCCCCGCGCCCCAGCGTCAGCCACTGCGGATAGTGGGCGGCGATCACCACGCAGTCGACTTTATACACCTGCTCGATAAAGTCGCCCAGCCGGTCGATAAAGGTTTTGACATACATCAGCCGTTCCAGGTTCAGCACGCTGGGCATATCCGGGTTGATGGCGTTGGCGACGCCGCCGACGGCCAGGTTCTGGATATGCGGCGTTTTGCCGCCCAGCATGGCGACGATGCGGTTGGCGTCGCGCTGGCATTCCAGCGCCTGCAGGTAATGGGCCACCGCAATCAGGTTGACTTCCGGCGGCAGCGCCATGGCCGGATGCCCCCAATAACCGTTGGCGAAAATGCCCAGTTGACCGCTGGCCACCAGATCCTTGATCTTTTGCTGTACCCTGGCGAACTCCGCCGCGCTGTTCAGCGACCAGGTGGACAGGCCTTTGAGCAGCGTTTCGGCTTTCACCGGATCCGCCTTGAGCGCCGAGGTAATATCCACCCAGTCCAGGGCCGACAACTGGTAAAAATGCACGATATGATCGTGGATGCTGTGGGCCGCCAGGATCAGGTTGCGGATATACTGGGCGTTCACCGGCACGCTCATGCCCAGGGCGTGTTCAACCGCGCGAACCGAGGCGATGGCGTGCACCGTGGTGCACACCCCGCAGATACGCTGGACAATCATCCAGGCGTCGCGCGGATCGCGGCCCTGGAGAATTTCTTCCATGCCGCGCCACATGGTGCCCGACGACCAGGCCTTGACCACTTTTCCCTGTTCAATTTCGCAATCAATACGCAGGTGGCCCTCGATACGGGTAACAGGATCAATGGTGATGCGTTGGCTCATGCTCTACCTCAATCGGACGATCGTGATGGCGGTCCGCCGTCCCGGACAGGACCGGCAACAGGCGAATCAACATTATGTAAGCACAGACTTCGATAGCGACGAAGCCCACTGAAATCAGGATTTCACCCACGGCGGGGAAATAGCGGTAACCGCCGCCGGGATTGAAGGCGATCAGTGAATAATCCAGGCGCCACAGCGCCGCGCCCGACAGCATGCACAGCCCGCCGATAAACAGCGCGCGGGCGTCCCGGCGGCAGCGTCGCAGGCAGAGCATCAGCAACGGCGCCAGCATCAGGCCGATTTCCGCCCAGAACAGCGCGGCATAGCGATCGCCCGCCCATAAATAGCCGGTCTTGCCGCGCCAGATCACTTCCGCAAAGCGCAGCAGGATGAAGATCGTCAGGAAAACGGCGATAATGCGCGTCAGGCGCGTGAACAGCGGCGTTTCGTCCGCTCCGCGGCCCGCAAGCCCCGCCCGCACCAGCGAACCTTCAAACACCACCATCGAAAACCCCATGATAAAGGCGGTCAGCAGCGAAAACAGCGGCAGCATTTCGTAGCTTTGCCACAGGGGATGCACCTTGATGCCGGCGGCAATCATCAGCGACCCCATGGAGGATTGATGCATGGTGGGCAGCAGAACGCCCAGCGACAGGATCAGGAACATCCCTTTATCGAGCCATTTGCGCGGGGCGTGCCATCCCCACTTTTCACACAGTACCGGCGCGAACTCGAGCGCCATGATGCCGATGTAGATGGTCATGCATACCGCGGTTTCAAACAATACCGACGAGGTATTGAAATAGCCGGGAAGATAAAAGTACGGCAGGTTCCAGTAGCGGCCGACGTCGATGGTGATGGACAACCCGCCCAGCGAATAGCCGAACAGGCTGGCCAGCAGCGCCGGACGCATCAGCGGGTGGAATTCGCCGCGGTTGAAGACGTAGACCGCCCAGGCCAGCGCCCACCCGCCGCAGGCCAGGCCGGTGCCCACCAGCAGGTCGAAGGCAATCCACAGGCCCCAGGGATAACCGCCGTTCAGGTTGGCCACCGAGCCGATGCCGAACAGCAGTCGCCTGAGGATAAGCCCCGCGCACAGTATCACCAGCGGCGCCAGGTACATAATGGGCCTGGCGAACAGACGTCCGCCCAGCGGGCTGGCCTTATGCATCGTCATGATTATTCTCTCCTGGTGGCGCTACGCGCGTCGTTTTGGCGCCTGACGCCTCCCGCCCGCCCGGGGCATCGTCGCCGGCCGCGCCGGATAGGTCAGGTCCGGCGGCCTTATCGTCGCCGTCGTGTCCGTCGCGGGTATTGCGCCGCACCAGCAGCGCCAGCCCGGCAAATACCGCCAGCGGCAATACCATGCCTTTATACAGCGAATGCTGGATATGCTCCGAGCGCGCGCCGGTGGACAACTCCGCCAGCGCCGGCAGGTCGAGATTTTGGTACGGCACCCCGGCCAGCACCAGCACCTGGGTGCCGCCGCCCTCTTTCTCGCCGTAGATATGCGGTTCATACCGCGGCAGGGCGCGCGCATAGCGATCCCCATCCCCAAGGGTCTGGCGGGGATACAGATATTCAACGCCCGGGGTCAGCGCCAGACGCTGGCGGGCTTCGGCCAGCAGCGCTTCCCTGGTGCCGAAAATCACCGCGCCGGTGGGACAGACCTCGACGCAGCCGGGCAAGCCGCCGTTATCCAGCCGGGCGACGCCGGGCTGGTTGCACAGCTCGCATTTATGGATTTGGCCCAGCGGATTGTCATAATCGTATTTCGGCACGTTAAACGGACAGGCCACCATGCAATAACGGCAGCCGGTGCAAATATCGGCGTTGTAGTGCACCACGCCGGTCGTGGGGTGTTTTTTCAGCGCGGACACCGGACAGACCGATACGCAGTTCGGATCTACGCAGTGCATGCATTGCTTTTTGATATAGGCGTAGCCGTCCTGGGCCTGATCCTTATTTTTGCCGGTGCCGGAGGTCCATACCTGGATAATATTGTTGGTATACGGGCTGAGCTTGTCATTATCCGACCAGGTGGCCGCGCCGCCGGCATAGGTTTTCCCCGCGGCTGGCCTGGGAGAATGATTGACCTGCTGGCATTTTGTCACGCAGGCCTGGCAGCCCACGCAGAGCGTGGAATCGTACAGCATGCCCAGCGCGCCCGGAATGGGCGGTTTATTCTGCGCCTGCGCCAGCGCGGCGGCGGGTACGCCCGCCAGCAAGGCCCCGGCGCAGGTCAGTTTAAAAAAATGACGTCGGTTCACGGCTCACTCCTCCCGGGACGAAGCGTCGGTCCGATCCCGGCGCTGTTTATTCTGCGCCCGGCCCAGTTCACGCACCGTCATCAGGCCGACGCCCGCCACCACCCCCAGCACGCCGCCGATAAGGCCGGTGGCGGTGGCGGAGCGCGGCGCCCCTTCCGGCTGATGGACGGCGGGTTTTTCCGCCCTGGGGGTGGGGTTTTCCACATTCGCCAATTGGAAAATCCCCTTGGTAAAGCCGATGCCCTGCTCATTGCAGCCATAACAGGGATGGCCGATGCCCACCGGCCAGATACCGCCGCCCACATCGCAAAACTCCAGGGTCGGGCAGTTGCCGTAGGTCTCCGGTCCTTTACAGCCCAGATGGTACAGACACCACCCCTGGCGATGCCCCTCGTCGCCGAATTCCCGGGCAAAACGCCCCGCGTCGAAATGCGGCCGCCGTTCACAGTTTTCATGAATCAGACGGCCATAGGCAAAGGTGGGCCGCCCGGCGGCGTCAAGCGCCGGCGCGCGCCCCCAGGTAATGATATGGGCCACCGTCGCCAGGAAATTATGTGGATTGGGCGGGCAGCCCGGGATATTGATAATGGTTTTGCCCGGCAGGGCCTGCTGCAGGCTGACCGCCCCGGTGGGATTGCTGCCCGAGGCCGGCACGCCGCCCCAGGCGGAACAGGACCCGATGGCGATAATGGCGGCGGCGCCCTCGGCGCATTCACGGATATGCTCGACAATAGGTTTGCCGGCCACCATGCAGTACACGCCGCCGTCCTTGAGCGGGATGGAACCGTCCACCACCAGCACATATTTGCCGCGGTACCGCTCCACCGCGCGCTGCTTATTGTCCTCGGCCTGGGCGCCGAAGGCGGCGGAGAGCACCTCATGGTATTCCAGGGAAATATCGTTAAGCAGCAGGTGTTCCAGCGTCGGATGCGTCGCGCGCAGCAGGGACTCGGTGCAGCCGGTGCATTCCTGGGCGCCGATCCAGATAACCGGCGGCCGCGTCGGCTGCGCCAGGGAGCGGGCCATTTCGCCGGCCGCGCGGCTGCTCAGGCCCATGGTGGCGGCCAGGGCGGCGCACAGTTTTAAAAAGGTACGGCGATCAACCCCCGGGGGAGTAATGCGGGTATTCATAGTGGTTTTGGGCCTCTTACATGGCAACGCTGCTCAAGCACGGCTGCGTCATTGAGACCCTGAAATTATTATGAGAGGGTTAAATTGATCTCTATCAATTTAGGGCCAAATGACAATTTATATTTTTATTATTTGTGACCAAGAACATTTTTAACCAATATTATTTCAAAATGTTTACTCTAAAATTTTACTTTATTTGTTTTTTGTTAGGCTGGACCTCTATGCATTATATTTCCACGACGCACGCCATTAAATAACTATTCTGTTATTTTATTAAGTAAAATAATCCTCTACCGGAGATTATTTTCAGCCACGGCATAATCAGGCGCTGGTTTTATGCGCGCCCGCCGCTATTTTTGCCGGGAGTGTGAAGCAGACCCGCGTCAGAAGCAAGCAGAGTCTTTACCATCTTATTCATGGCGCGGCGTAATGATAACGGCAGCAAAATACCCCTCCTTCAGCCTTATTTTGTCGTATCATCCCGGGCAAGACGATTGGCGAACACGGAGAACACATGGCCAGAGACACCCGCAAAGCGCCGCTGACATTGAGCACCTCCGTCATTCTCATGGTATCGGGTGTCATCGTTTCCGTGCTGGTGGTGGTCCATATGCTGTTTTTCAGCCAGATAAGCGAACTGGCCGAGAACAACGTGCGGGATAAAGCCTTCGCCATCGCCCGCACCCTGGCGCAGGATCCCGAGGTGGTGCAGGGCCTGGGCGGCCAGGGCAATCCGGGCGCCATTCAGCAGGTGGCCGAAGCCGCGCGGATACGCAACGACCTGTTTTTTGTCGTGGTCACCGATATGAACCGGATACGTTATTCGCATCCGAATGCCGAACTGCTGGGTAAACTCTATGTCGGCGACGATATACTGCCGGCGCTCCAGGCGCGGGAACACCAGGCGATTAACCAGGGCACGCTGGGGCGGGCGCTGCGTATCTATACCCCGGTCTATAACGCCGCGCAGCGGCAAATCGGCGTGGTGGCGATTGGCATTTCACTGGATACGGTACAGACCATCGTCAACGGCAACCGCTGGAACCTGCTGTGGACCGCGCTTATCGGCGCCGCCGTGGGCGGTATCGGCACCTGGCTGCTGGTCAAGGCGCTCAAGCGCATCATGCTGGGATTCGAACCCCATGAAATCGCGCAACTGTTCGAGGAGCGCAACGCCATGCTGCAATCGGTCAAGGAAGGGGTGATTGCCGTCAACGCCGACGGCCAGATTACGCTTATCAACGACGAGGCCAAACGGCTGTTCAAACAGCACGGCCCCTGGGAAAACCTGCTGCTGGACGCGGCAAGCAAGAATTGGCCGGCGCAGCTCTATTTACGCAACGTGCTGCAAACCGGCAAGCCCCAGCGCGACCGGGAAAGCCATATCAACGGCAGCGTGCTGCTGACCAATACCGTGCCGGTGATCGTGGGCGAGGACATCGTCGGCGCTATTGCCACGTTTCGCGATAAAACCGAGGTGGCGCGCCTGCTCGAGCGTCTGGACGGCATGTCGGCCTATGCCGATACCCTGCGGGTGCAATCCCACGAATTTATGAACAAGCTGCATGTGATTCTCGGCATGCTGCATTTAAAAAGCTACCAGGCGCTGGAATCCTATATCCTGAAAACGGCCAATAATTATCAAAATGAAATCGGCACCCTGATTCGTATCGTCAAATCGCCGGTGATCGCCGGTTTCCTGCTCGGTAAGATTAACCGCGCCCGCGACCTTGATATCGGCCTGGTGATTACCGAGGACAGCTGGCTGCCCGATACCGATGATAACGACACCACCGCCTGCCTTATCACCGTATTGGGCAATGTGATTGAAAATGCCATGGATGCCCTGTCCGAGAGCGAAAAAGGCACGATCACCGTCAGTTTCCTCTATCGGGATGATATGCTGCTGCAGTGCACGGTGAGCGACGACGGCCCCGGTATCGACCCGGCCGTGGGGAACACGGTCTACCAGCGCGGTTTTTCCACCAAAGGCACCGGCCGCGGCATCGGCCTTTATCTTGCCCGGGAAGGCGTGGAACGGCTGGGCGGATGGATGGAATTTACGTCTGAACCGGGGGTGAGCACCCGCTTCGACATCACTTTGCCATATCGGATAAAAACGGGGTAACCCTATGATAAATACTCTGATTGTCGACGATGACGCCATGGTGGCCGAATTAAACAAATGCTACCTGAGCCAGGTCAGCGGGTTTCAATACCACGCCACCGCCTCCACCCTGCAGCAGGCGCGGTCGCTGCTGATGGCGGCCGGGGATAAAATTGATCTGGTGCTGCTGGATATTTATATGCAGCAGGATAACGGCTTGGATCTGCTGCCCATCATCCGTGAAATCAGCGAGCAAACCGATGTCTTGATTATTTCCTCGGCCACCGATGTCGGCACGGTGAAAAAAGCGTTCAAATACGGCGTGGTGGATTATCTTATCAAGCCCTTTCAGTTCGCCCGTTTTGAACAGGCGCTGGTCAGCTACCGCGAGGAGGTCAATTTACTCGACCTGCGCGAAAACTGCGCGCAGTCCGATATCGACCATTTAATTCACCATAAAACCGCCGACGCCGATCACGGCCATAAAAAATTGCCCAAAGGCCTGACCGTTATTACCCTGCGCACCATCGGCGAGTGGATTGAGCAAAGCAAGGATCGGGAATTTTCCACCGAGATGCTGGCCAACGCCATCAACATCTCCAAGGTCTCCTGCCGCAAATACCTGATATATTTGGCGGAGGCGGATATTCTTACCACCACCATTTTTTACGGCTCCATGGGGCGCCCGGTCTATTTTTACCGCTTATTACCGGAAAAACTGGAGGCGCTGCGCCAGTGTTTCCAGTAAATGCCGCCCGCCGCATCATGCCGGTGCGGCGGCGGCGGGTTTCGCCAGCAATAGTGTTTAATTCCCGCCCTTAAATCAAATTAATTATTTCACATCATAAGCATTAACATCTAAACAACAATATGATTTGCCTAAATAAGATTGGCTATAACATAAAAATATTAAATCATATTATTAACTAAAAAAAGCGTCGGTATGTGATTCAGCACAATCATTGTGGTTTTAAACGGAGTTATTTGTTAAGCAGTGAATTTAAATAAAGTTATTAAACAAAGGAAAAGTACAAATGGCATTTTTTATTCAACTGGCCGTTATTCTGGCCTGTCTGTTATACGGCGCCAGAAAGGGCGGTATCGCCCTCGGCCTCCTGGGCGGTATCGGGCTGGTTATCCTGGTCTTCGTCTTCCATCTCGAACCCGGTAAACCCCCGGTCGACGTCATGCTGGTGATTATCGCCGTGGTCGCCGCCTCCGCCACCCTGCAAGCCTCCGGCGGCCTGGACGTCATGCTGCAAATCGCCGAGCGACTCCTGCGGCGCAACCCCAAATACGTCTCCATCGTCGCCCCCTTCGTCACCTGCTGCCTGACCATCCTCTGCGGCACCGGCCATGTGGTCTACACCATTTTGCCCATCATCTACGACGTGGCGATTAAAAATAATATCCGCCCAGAACGTCCCATGGCCGCCAGCTCCGTCGGCGCCCAGATGGGCATTATCGCCAGCCCCGTGTCGGTCGCGGTGGTCTCCCTGGTGGCCATGCTCGGCAATGTGTCTTTTAACGGCCGCCACCTCGACTTCCTCGACCTGCTGGCCATCACCGTTCCCTCCACCCTGTGCGGCATCCTGGCCATCGGTATCTTCAGCTGGTTCCGCGGCAAGGACCTGGATAAGGACGAGGTGTTCCAGAAATTTATCGCCGACCCCGAAAACCGCCACTATGTCTACGGCGATACCGCCACCCTGCTCAACCAGAAGCTGCCGCGCAGCAACTGGGTGGCGATGTGGATTTTCCTCGCCACCATCGCCGTCGTCGCGCTGCTGGGCGCGATGCCGCAGCTGCTGCCGGTATTCGGCGGCAAACGGCTGTCGATGGTATTGGTTATCCAGATGTGCATGCTGTTTTCCGGCGCCCTGATTATCATCGCCACCAAGACCAACCCGGCGGCCATCTCGAAAAACGAAGTCTTCCGCTCCGGCATGATTGCCATCGTGGCGGTCTACGGCATCGCCTGGATGGCGGAAACCATCTTCGGCGCGCACCTGGCCGAAATCGAAGCCAGCCTCGGCGCCATTATCAAGGTCCATCCCTGGGCCTACGCGCTGGCGCTGCTGGTGGTCTCGAAGTTCGTCAACTCCCAGGCCGCGGCGCTGGCGGCGATTGTGCCCCTGGCCCTGGCCATCGGCGTCGACCCGGCCTATATCGTCGCCTCGGCGCCCGCCTGCTACGGCTATTATATCCTGCCGACCTATCCCAGCGACCTGGCGGCTATCCAGTTTGACCGTTCCGGCACCACCCATATCGGCAAGTATGTCATCAACCACAGCTTTATCCTGGTGGGCCTGCTTGGCGTGGGCGTCTCAAGCCTTGTCGGCTGGATCCTGGCCGCCGCCTACGGCTTTTTATAAACACGACTCGCATCGCGCGGCGCGGCGGATGGAACACCCGCCGCGCGATTTATTTTTGTTTATCGCATAAGGATCACATTATGGAAAATATCCGCACTGAAAAAGACTCCATGGGCGCCGTCGAAGTGCCCGCCGACCGGCTATGGGGGGCGCAGACCCAGCGCTCGCTGGAGCATTTCCGCATTTCGCAGGAAAAGATGCCGGCGGAGCTTATCGCTGCGCTGGCCATGACCAAACGCGCCGCCGCCCAGGTGAACCTGGACCTGGGCCTGCTGGCCCGCGACAAGGCGCAGGCCATTATCACCGCCGCCGACGAAGTGCTGGCGGGAAAGCATCCGCAGGAGTTTCCGCTGTCCATCTGGCAAACCGGCTCGGGGACCCAGACCAATATGAATATGAACGAGGTGCTGGCCAACCGCGCCAGCGAACTGTTGGGCGGGGAGCGCGGCGATACGCGCCTGGTGCATCCCAATGACGATGTCAATAAAAGCCAGAGCTCGAACGACGTGTTCCCCACCGCGCAGCATGTGGCGGCGGTGATTGCCCTGCGCACTCAATTATTGCCGCAGCTGGCTACGCTGCGGGCGTGCCTGGAACAAAAGGCCGAAGCATTCAGCGACGTGGTGAAAATCGGGCGCACCCATTTGCAGGACGCCACCCCGCTGACCCTGGGACAGGAAATTTCCGGATGGGCGGCAATGCTCGGCCACAGCGCGCGGCATATCGAGGCGACGGTACCGCATCTGAGCGAACTGGCGCTGGGCGGCACGGCGGTGGGCACCGGCCTTAACACCCATCCGGAATATGCCGTACGGGTGGCGAAGGCCCTGGCGGAGCTGACCGGGCAGCCGTTTGTCACCGCACCGAACAAGTTCGAGGCGCTCGGCTCTTGCGACGCCCTGGTACAAGGACACGGGGCGCTCAAAGGACTGGCCGCGTCGCTGTTCAAAATCGCCAACGACGTGCGCTGGCTCGCCTCCGGGCCGCGCTGCGGCATCGGCGAAATCGCCATCCCGGAAAACGAGCCCGGCAGCTCGATTATGCCCGGCAAGGTCAACCCCACCCAATGCGAGGCCATGACCATGCTGTGCGCCCAGGTTATGGCCAATGATGTGGCGGTGAACTTTGGCGGCGCGTCGGGCAATTTTGAACTGAACGTCTTCCGGCCGCTTATCTCGCATAATATGCTGCAATCCATCCGCCTGCTGGCCGACGGCATCAGCAGCTTTACCCGGCACTGCGCCGGCGGCATCGAACCCAATCGGGCACGCATCAGCCAACTGCTGAATGAATCGCTGATGCTGGTCACCGCGCTCAATACCCATATCGGGTATGACAAAGCGGCCGAGATTGCCAAAAAAGCCCATAAAGAGGGGCTGACGCTAAAAGCGTCGGCGCTGAAACTGGGCTATGTCTCAGAGACGGAGTTCGACCAATGGGTACGGCCCGAGGCGATGATCGGCAGCTCCGTTAAATAGGCCCGCGCAACGCGTTCCCCGTAAAGCGTTTAAACTGATGTTTCCGCCGCCCGGCGTCCGGGTGGCGGATCTTCCCCTGATAATGATTAAACCCGCGGAGGGTTGCGCTTGCGGCTGATGCTGTGGGGCGTGGGTTTCGCTTGCCGTGCGTTAGGGTGCGCTAGGGCATATGTCGCCTCGGCGAAGGTTTCGCTTGCCGTGCGTTCGGCGCTTATATGGAATGCCGGGCGCCGGCAAGCGACAAGGAGGCCGTACCGCGACGGCCTCCTTGACCTCCGCGCGCCCGGCAGATCGCGCGTAGCTGCGCGATACCTTCCGACGCCAGTTCCCCCGTTATGCACCGGCCCGTTATGCGCTCCCGGCGCAACGGGCCTTTCGCCGCTCCCAGCGGCTCATGCCGGGGGCACAGCGCCGTCAGCGCGCTTTATGCCGGTCCACATGTCGCTGTTCGCACGGCATATTGTGTAGCAATAGCGGCGCTGTTGTTTTGGATAGAATCTGGCGTCGGGATACGGTTAACCTACTTGCGGGGAGATTTATGTCGCCTCGGCGAAGGTTTCGCTTGCCGGGCGTTCGGCGCTTATATGGAATGCCGGGCGCCGGCAAGCGACAAAGAGGCCGTACCGCGACGGCCTCCTTGACCTCCGCGCGCCCGGCAGATCGCGCGTCGCTGCGCGATACCTTCCGACGCCAGTTCCCCCGTTATGCACCGGCCCGTTATGCGTTCCCGGCGCAACCGGGCCTTTCGCCGCTCCCGGCGGCTCATGCCGGGGGCACAGGCGTCGTCAGCGCGCTTTATGCCGGTCCACATGTCGCTGTTCGCACGGCATATTGTGCAGCAATAGCGGCGCTGTTGTTTTGGATAGAATCTGGCGTCGGGATACGGTTAACCTGCTTGCGGGGAGATTTATGTCGCCTCGGCGAAGGTTTCGCTTGCCGTGCGTTCGGCGCTTATATGTATTGCCGGGCACCGGCAAGCGACAAAGAGGCCGTACCGCGACGGCCTCCTTGACCTCCGCGCGCCCGGCAGATCGCGCGTCGCTGCGCGATACCTTCCGACGCCAGTTCCCCCGTTATGCACCGGCCCGTTATGCGCTCCCGGCGCAACGGGCCTTTCGCCGCTCCCAGCGGCTCATGCCGGGGGCACAGGCGCCGTCAGCGCGCTTTATGCCGGTCCACATGTCGCTGTTCGCACGGCATATTGTGTAGCAATAGCGGCGCTGTTGTTTTGGATAGAATCTGGCGTCGGGATACGGTTAACCTGCTTGCGGGGAGATTTATGTCGCCTCGGCGAAGGTTTCGCTTGCCGTGCGTTCGGCGCTTATATGTATTGCCGGGCACCGGCAAGCGACAAAGAGGCCGTACCGCGACGGCCTCCTTGACCTCCGCGCGCCCGGCAGATCGCGCGTCGCTGCGCGATACCTTCCGACGCCAGTTCCCCCGTTATGCACCGGCCCGTTATGCGCTCCCAGCGCAACGGGCCTTTCGCCGCTCCCAGCGGCTCATGCCGGGGGCACAGGCGCCGTCAGCGCGCTTTATGCCGGTCCACATGTCGCTGTTCGCACGGCATATTATGTAGCAATAGCGGCGCTGTTGTTTTGGATAAGGTCTGGCGTCGGGATACGGTTAACCTGCTTGCGGGGAGATTTATGTCGCCTCGGCGCAGGTTTCGCTTGCCGTGCGTTCGGCGCTTATATGGAATGCCGGGCACCGGCAAGCGACAAAGAGGCCGTACCGCGACGGCCTCCTTGACCTCCGCGCGCCCGGCAGATCGCGCGTCGCTGCGCGATACCTTCCGACGCCCGTTCCCCCGTTATGCACCGGCCCGTTATGCGCTCCCGGCGCAACGGGCCTTTCGCCGCTCCCAGCGGCTCATGCCGCGGGCACAGGCGCCGTCAGCGCGCTTTATGCCGGTCCACATGTCGCTGTTCGCACGGCATATTATGTAGCAATAGCGGCGCTGTTGTTTTGTATAAGGTCTGGCGTCGGAATGCGATTGACCGTTATGAAATACACCGGGTATGGAATGTATCTGACACAACGAAAAGTTGGACATATAGTCATACAGTCATGCAGTCATGCAGTCATGCAGTCATGCAGTAAGGCCATCATCATTCAACTTTAAGCTTAAGTTTTAACAGTACGCATTACGCTTTCAACCATCAGCCATTAACCATTAACCATTAACCATCAGGCTGTAAACGTTAGCGCAAAATGAATACTGATACCTTTCCCGGTAAGTGCATGCCGCAAGAAACCCAAAAACGCTATTTTACTCACAGGCGATGGTGTTGACCTGGTGCCGGCATAGAGTGCGCCGGCGGCGCACATCGCGGCTGGATGAGCCGCCGGGAGCGGCGAAAGCTAAGGGCCGCGCCGGGAGCGCGTCCCGTGCGGTCCAAAAGCCGGGATGGGTGATGCCGGGAACCGCGCAGCGACGCACGATCTGCCGGACGCGCGGAGGTCAAGGAGGCCGTCGCGGTACGGCCTCCTTGTCGTTTGCCGGCGCCCGGCACTACATATGAACACCTCACGTACGGCAAGCGAAACCTTCGCCGAGGCGACATATGCCCTAGCGCACCCTAACGCACGGCACGCGAAACCCACGCCACGGCAGCATAAACCGCCCCATAAGCCACAAACGAACCCCATGCCGTAGCCACATAAACTGCCCCGCCAGCCACAAGCGAAACCCCCGCCGCATTGCCCCGCGTCCCTGCTTCCGGTCCGCGCTAAACGGCCGCCGACATTGCCGCGAGCCAACGAGCCAATAAAGTAAGTAATCGCGCTTTTTATTTTCGTTTATTGTTCGTTATTGTTCTTTATCACACAAATCCTGTCCATTTTATGCGTTAATCCTACTATAACCATCCGCTCACTAGGGGATTAATCTATGGGAGAGAATATGAGCAACCGTTATTCCCATGAGGAGACGGACGTCATTATCATCGGCGGCGGCGCCACCGGGGCGGGGATCGCACGCGACTGCGCCCTGCGTGGGCTGCGGTGCCTGTTGCTCGAGCGCGACGATATCGCCGCCGGCGCCACCGGCCACAACCACGGCCTGCTGCACAGCGGTGCGCGTTACGCTGTCACAGACAGCGAATCCGCCCGCGAATGCATCGAGGAAAACCGCATCCTCAAACGTATCGCCCATCACTGCGTCGAGGCCACCGACGGCCTGTTTATCACCCTGCCGCAGGATTCGCTGGCGTATCAGCAACGATTTATCGCTGCCTGCCTGGATGCCGGCATCGAGGCGCAGGCCATCGATCCGCAGCTGGCCCTCAGGCAGGAACCGGCGGTCAATCCGGCGCTTATCGGCGCGGTGCGGGTGCCGGACGGCACCGTCGATCCGTTTCGCCTGACCACCGCCAATATGATCGACGCGCGCGAGCATGGCGCGCGTTTTTTAACCTACCACAGCGTCACGGGGCTTATCCGCCAGGGCGATCGGGTGCGCGGCGTGCGCGCGTTCGACCATGCCTGCGGCCAGACACATGATATTTACGCGCCGGTGGTCGTCAACGCCGCGGGGATCTGGGGACAGCATATCGCCGAATACGCCGACCTGCGCATCCGCATGTTCCCGGCCAAAGGCGCGCTGCTGATCCTCGGACACCGCATCAACAACCTGGTCATTAACCGCTGCCGCGCCCCGGCCGATGCCGATATCCTGGTGCCGGGCGATACCATTTCCCTCATCGGCACCACCTCCACCCGCGTCGATTACGGCGATATCGACCGGCTGACGGTCACCCCCGACGAGGTTGACCTGTTGCTGCGCGAAGGCGCGCTGCTGGCGCCGCGCCTGGCGCACACGCGCGTACTGCGCGCCTACGCCGGCGTGCGGCCGCTGGTGGCCAGCGACGACGATCCTTCCGGGCGCAACGTCAGCCGCGGCATTGTCCTGCTGGACCATGCCAAACGCGACGGCTTGGAGGGCTTTATCACCATTACCGGCGGCAAGCTGATGACCTATCGCCTGATGGCCGAATGGGCGACGGATACGGTCTGCGCCAAGCTGGGCATCACCGTGCCCTGCACCACGGCGCAGCACGCCCTGCCCGGATCCAGGAAACCGGCGCAAGAGGCCGGGCGCGCCGCCGGCCCGCTGCCCGCCAGCATCTCCGGCTCCGCCGTTTATCGCCACGGCGATCGCGCCAACCAGGTACTGTGGGGCGACCGCCAGGCCAACAGCCTGGTCTGCGAATGCGAGGCGGTCACGGCGGGAGAAGTCCGCTACGCGGTGGAGGCCCTGAACGTCAATAACCTCACCGACCTGCGCCGCCGCACGCGCGTCGGCATGGGCACCTGCCAGGGCGAGCTGTGCGCCTGCCGCGCCGCCGGGCTGTTAACCCGTCTTAACGTCGCCACCCCGCGCCAGTCCATCGGCCAGTTGTCGGCGTTCCTGAATGAGCGCTGGAAAGGCATCAGGCCGGTGGCCTGGGGAGACGCGCTGCGCGAAAGCGAATTTACCAGTTGGGTCTATCGTGGCCTGTGCGGTTTGGACGGCGATGCCCGTCACGCCGCCCGGGACGATAGCCAAAAGAACACGGAGGCCGATGATGGAATTTGATGCCGTGGTAATTGGCGGCGGCCTGGCCGGGCTTAGCTGCGCCGTCAGTCTGGCGGAACAAGGCCACCGTACGGCGGTGGTCAGCGCCGGGCAAAGCGCGCTGTATTTCTCTTCCGGCTCGCTGGATCTGCTGTCGCGCCTGCCGGACGGCACGCCGGTGGCGTCCCCCCCTGACGCGCTGGCGGCGCTGGCGGAACAGGCGCCGCAGCATCCCTATAGCCTGCTGGGCGCGCGCGAGGTCATGGCCCGGGCCGCGGACGCGCAGGCGCTGCTGGCCCGTTGCGACATTGCGCTGACGGGCCGGGCGCAGCATAACCATCAGCGCATTACGCCGCTGGGCACCCGCAAGGCGAGCTGGCTCAGTCCCGAAGAGGTGCCGGTAACGCCCTGGGACGGCATCCTGCCCTGGCAAAGGGTGGCGGTGATAGACATCGAGGGTTTTCTGGATTTCGAGGCCAGCATCGCCGCCGCCTCCCTCGCGGCGGAGCAAGGCATACATGCCGTTGTGGCCTGCCTGCGCCTGCCCGCGCTCGACCGGCTGCGCGCCAATCCCAGTGAATTTCGCGCGGTTAATATCGCCAGGGTACTGGATTTGCCTGAGAATATCCCGGCCCTGGCCGCCGAGCTTGAACGCCTGGCGGGGGACGCGCAATGCCTTATTCTGCCGGCCTGTATCGGACTGGACTCGCCGCAGCCGCTTGAACGGCTGCGCGGACTCGTCAATCGGCCAATCTACCTGCTGCCGACCCTGCCGCCCTCGTTGTTGGGCATCCGGTTGTTCCAGGCGCTGCGCCGGCGCCTTAACCGGCTGGGCGGCGTCTTTATGCCGGGCGACAAGGTATTGAAGGCGCGGTTCGCGGGCCGGCGCATCATCAGCGTTTCCACCCGCAACCACGCCGATATCCCGGTGCGCGCGCGCCAGGTGGTGCTGGCCAGCGGCAGTTTTTTCAGCAATGGACTGGCGTCCACCCATGAGCGGGTCTATGAACCGGTGTTTGGTCTGGACATGTTTGGCGACGGGGAGCGGGATACCTGGAGCCGAGCCGATTTTTTCGCCCCCCAGCCCTATCTGCAGTTCGGGGTTAAAACCGATGACCGCCTGCGGGCGCTGCTTGGCGGTGAACCGCTGGAAAACCTGTATGCCGCAGGCGCGGTGCTTGGCGGCTATGACCCGTTAAGCCAGGGCTGCGGCGCGGGGGTTTCTTTGGTAAGCGCGCTGCACGCCGCGGGAAGGATCGCCGTTACGCTTGAGGAAAATCATGAGCCTGCCCTTTGATAACAGCTTTGAGAGCTGCCTGAAATGTACCGTTTGCACCACCTATTGCCCGGTATCACGGGTCAATCCGCTGTATCCCGGGCCGAAGCAGGCGGGGCCGGACGGCGAACGGCTGCGCCTGAAGGATCCGACGCTGTACGACGACGCGCTGAAATATTGCTCCAACTGCAAGCGCTGCGAGGTGGCCTGTCCGTCCGAGGTACGCATCGGCGATATTATCCAGCGGGCCAAGGCCCGCTACAGCGCGCACAAACCTAGCCTGCGCGACGCCATTCTCAGCCATACCGACATCATGGGGTCCCTTTCCACCCCCCTGGCGCCGGTGGTGAATATGGCCACCGGACTGAAACCGGTGCGGCGGCTGCTGGATAAAACGTTAAAAATCGACCATCGCCGCCAGTTGCCGACATACTCATTCGGCACCTTCCGCCGCTGGTACCGCCAGGAGGCCGATATCCAGCGGCAGTATGCCGAACGGGTGGCTTTTTTCCACGGCTGTTTCGTCAATTACAACCACCCGCAGCTGGGCAAGGATTTGATCAAGGTGCTGAACGCCATGGATATCGGGGTGCAGCTGTTAAAACGCGAGAAATGCTGCGGCGTGCCGCTTATCGCCAACGGCTTTATCGCCCAGGCGCAAAAACAGGCGCGGGTCAACGCCGCCTCGCTTGAACACGCGGTGCTGGAGCACGGCATGGCGGTGGTGGGCACCTCGTCCAGCTGCATCCATGCCCTGGGCGAGGAGTATCCCCATCTGCTGGACGTGGATACGTCGGCGGTGCGCGAGCGTGTCGAGCTGGCCACCCGCTATATCTACCGCCGGCTCGAGGCGGGCAAAACGCTGGACCTGAAGCCGCTGCGGCTGCGGGTGGCCTACCACACCCCCTGCCATATGGAAAAAATGGGCTGGGCGCTGTATACCCTGGAACTGCTCAGGCGCATCCCCGGCCTCGACCTGGTGGTGCTGGACTCGCAGTGCTGCGGCATCGCCGGCACCTACGGTTTCAAATCGGAGAATTATGCCACCGCGCAGGATATCGGCGCCCCGTTGTTCCAGCAGATCGAACGCAGCGGCGTCGACCTGGTGGTGACCGACTGCGAAACCTGCAAGTGGCAAATCGAGATGTCCACCGGCAAGCCCTGCGAGCATCCGATAACGCTGCTGGCCCGCGCTCTGGCCTAACCTCCCCGGCCGCGCCGGGGATCGGGGGGTTACCGATGGCCGCCGCAACCGATCGCCGCATGCCGGGCGGTTGCGGGCGGCGCCTTCCCGCCTCTGGGCCAGGCGCATATATTCCCGCAGCCGGTTGCTGACAACGTCACCGCCGGCCGATTACCGCCGGCTTTGCATCCCATGATTTGATAACACAAGAATATATTCATTAAAAAAAATTGTTATTTAAAATTCATTGCTTGTTTCGGCTTAAGATACCCATGAATAAATGCGTTAAAATAATCCCCCCCGGACCAGGCAGCCTATATCGGCATGCCCGCAGTAAAGTTTTAATACCATTAATAGCGCAATTACAATTGATTACCCTATGGATACCAGTAACTACCTATTCAGTGAAAAAATCTGATTATTGCCGTAATATCCAATACCTTGCTGAATGCCGCTTAAGTTTTTTTTATTAATTTCCTTTAAAGCAGTGAATTATAATATTTATGACGAGATCACAAAACCTAATATTTAACGTTCCGTTTATTAAAAAAAAGGCGTTATTATTTTATCTCCCAATGGTGCTTCCTGTGTCTGCTTGATGCGCTTCCGCCCTGGCCGCGGGATGAAAAAGGCCCGGGCAACACACCCTTATCTCCGGTATGCAGGCAGTGGCGCGGGCTCACGTCCGTATTAAATAAAAATATTTTATAAGGTATCCCTCCGATGAAATATACCCTACTAGCAGTGATGATCCCGGCCCTGCTCGCGTCGGGGGCCGCAAGCGCGGCCGAAGTATTTAACAAAGACGGCAATAAACTGGATATGTACGGTAAAGTCGACGGCCTGCATTATTTCGCCGGTGATGACGGCTATGCATCCGATGGCGATCAGTCCTATGTGCGTTTCGGTTTTAAAGGCGAAACCCAAATCAATGATCAGGTCACCGGCTTTGGCCAATGGGAATATAATATACAAGCTAACAAAACCGAGGGCGGCAATGATGCCACCGACGGCACCAAAACCCGTTTGGGTTTTGCCGGCTTGAAATTTGCCGATTACGGTTCATTTGACTATGGCCGTAATTACGGCGTGGTGTACGATGCCCTGGGCTGGACGGATATGCTGCCGGAGTTCGGCGGCGAAACCGCTTACTCCGATAACTTTATGGTCGGCCGTACCACGGGTGTTGCCACCTACCGTAATACTAATTTCTTCGGCCTGGTCGACGGCCTGGGTTTTGCCCTGCAGTACCAGGGTAAAAACGATCGGTCGGATATCGCCCGCGCGAACGGCGACGGCTACGGCGGTTCAATTTCGTATATGTCGCCCATCGGTGTCGGCATTGTCGGCGCCTACTCCTCCTCGGATCGCACCAATAGCCAGAATCTTGCTCCCTACGGCCAGGGCAAGCGCGCGGAACAGTGGGCGACGTCGCTGAAATATGACGCCAATAATATCTATCTTGCCGCCACCTATGGCGAAACGCGCAGGGCCACCTATATCAACGGCACAACCCCGGCCGGCGTCGGGGTGACGGGTTTTGCCAACCAGACTCAGGATATCCTGCTGGTGGCGCAATATCAGTTCGACTTCGGTCTGCGTCCGTCCATCGGCTATACCAAGTCCAAAGCGAAGGACGTCGAAGGCATCGGCAATGTTGACTTGATTAAATACTATGAAGTCGGCGCCACCTATTACTTCAACAAGAACATGTCGACCTATGTCGATTATATCATTAACCGTATTTACGAGGACAACCAGCTAAGCCGTAACCGCGGCAACGTCGTGGCGCTGGGCCTGGTATATCAGTTCTAGCCGGCCCGTAAGACACGCACATCCGGTTACGCCGCCGGTCCCTGTACTGGCATGACGTCGGCGGCGGCAGTCTGCAGAATGGGGATCAGGTAATCACAGTGGATTTCGCCGCTGCCGTCATCGTTACTGGATGACGGCCAGCGGTGGAAACGTTCGATATCATAGCCGTCGCGCCGCACCATGCGCATCAGCGGCAGGCAGACACTGTAGAGATCCATAATAAATCCCTGCAGCCCCCCGGCCGGCCCCAGGTAGGTAAACAAGGCATAATCGCCGGCGTTCAATGAAAGTTCCTGCAGATTATCGCTTTTGACCGGCAAAAACGCCGGTTCGGCGGCGGTGGTATAAAACACTTCGTTTTCACCGTTCTTATCAACGGCGGGACGCGAGTAGCACAGGCCGTAAACCACCGGCGGGCTGCTTTGCGCCTCTTCCAGGAAAGTGCGCCAGAACTGCGCGCGCAGCTCGGCACGGTGACGGCTTAACTGCTCCAGCGTGCAGGTGTAGCTGCGGGTAATGCCTTCCAGCCTCAGCGCCGGCAGCATAACGATTTCAGCCGGGGCATAGGCGCAGGAGGCGCGGCCTATCGGCGGCTGGATGCCGAAAAAATCCCAGCGCAACGAACGCCGGTAAAAGGCCGGCGTTTGCTGGAACTGCTTTTTAAACGCGCGGGTAAAGGTTTGCTGTGATTCAAAATGATATTGCAGCGCAATGTCCGCCAGCGACCGGCTGGTGAGACGCAGCGCCATGGCGGCATGGGACAGGCGCCGGGCGCGGATATACGCGCCGAGCACCTGGCCCGTCGTCTCTTTGAATTTTCGCTGCAAATGCCATTTGGAATAACCCGACCTGGCGGCTACGTCGTCCAGCGATAGGGGTTTGTCCAACTGCTCTTCCAGCCAGGCCAGCAAATCGCCAATAATCCCGGATCGGTTCATAAAAAACCTTATGCCTCAAAATCTTTATATCGCGGTAGAATCCCCGATAAAAAAGAAATAACTAAAGCGATTATTCCCTGTTTAATCCTAAGATTCTATCTATTATTTTATTCATTAATCATGCTGTTATGACAGTTAATGCTTTTTTCGACGCAACATGCAGCGACTTTACATAAAATGACAATTCTCGCCTGAGATATAAGCCGTGTTAAATCTTCCGTTTGAACTATAAATGCTATTTTTGACCTTAAATGGCAATTGCCATACTATTAGAAATCTTTTTGACATATTGTGCCAAAATTATCCTCAGGTGCCTTTTTTGACGTTTGATGCTATTATCCGCATAATAACAAATAGTTACTTTTTATAATATATTGAAAAACCAGCCTGTATAAAAATGTCATTTTTAGCCGTAAGTGTTATTTTTGACATTTAGTGTCATATAACTTTTATATATTAATTGCAAACCAACGTCTTTGATTACAATAGTTAAACACCGATCACAAAATTTCATATTTTGCGTTTCGCTTTTTAAATAAATAGCGTTAATATTTCTTCTCCCATTGGTGCTTCCTGTGTCTACTCGATGCGCTTCCGCCTTGGCCACGGGATGAAAAAGGCCAAGGCAACAAATCCTTATCTCCAGTGTTCAGGCAGTGGCGCGGGCACAGGCCCGTATTAAATAAAAATACTTTATAAGGTATCATTTCGATGAAATATAGCATCCTTGCAGTGATGATCCCGGCTTTGTTAGCGTCGGGAGTAGCCAGCGCGGCTGAGGTGTATAATAAAGACGGCAATAAACTGGATTTGTACGGCAAAGTGGACGGTCTGCATTACTTTGCCGATGACGATGGCTACGCGTCCGACGGCGATCAGTCTTATGTGCGTTTCGGCTTCAAAGGCGAGACACAAATCAACGATCAGCTGACCGGCTATGGCCAATGGGAATATAACATCCAGGCTAACAAAACCGAGGGCGGCGACGATGCCACCGACGGCACCAAAACCCGTTTGGGTTTTGCCGGCTTGAAATTTGCCGATTACGGTTCATTTGACTACGGCCGTAATTACGGCGTGGTGTACGATGCCCTGGGCTGGACGGATATGCTGCCGGAGTTCGGTGGTGAAACCGCCTACACCGATAACTTTATGGTCGGCCGTACCACGGGTGTTGCCACCTACCGTAATACCAATTTCTTCGGCCTGGTCGACGGCCTGGGTTTTGCCCTGCAGTACCAGGGTAAAAACGATCGGTCGGATATCGCCCGCTCGAACGGCGACGGCTACGGCGGTTCAATTTCGTATATTTCGCCCATCGGTGTCGGCGTTGTCGGCGCTTACTCTTCCTCGGATCGCACCGATAGCCAGAACCTGGCCACCGTTGGCCAGGGCGACCGTGCCGAACAGTGGGCGACCTCACTGAAATATGACGCCAACAACCTTTATCTGGCCGCCACTTATGGCGAAACCCGTAACGCCACCTATATCGACGGCACGACCCCGGCCGGCGTCGATGTGGTGGGCTTTGCCAACAAAACCCAGGATTTCCTGCTGGTGGCGCAATATCAGTTCGACTTCGGTCTGCGTCCGTCCATCGGCTATACCCAGTCCAAGGCTAAGGACGTTGAAGGCATCGGAGACGTTGACTTGATTAAATACTACGAAGTCGGCGCCACCTATTACTTCAACAAGAACATGTCGACCTATGTTGATTACATTATCAACCGCATCGACGATGATAACTCCCTTGGCGTCAACAGCGGCGACGTTGTGGCCCTGGGCCTGGTTTATCAGTTCTGATTCAGGTATCGCATTATCGACGGCCCGCATCGCTGCGGGCCGTTTTTTTTCCGCCCGCCCAATAATTATTCTCTCCCGGCGGAGGGTTTGCGTCCGCGCGGGCATGGCGGCGGATAACTGGCAAAAGCTGGCCATAAGCCTGGTTTTCGCCGGCCAATACCGCGCCTGGCGCGAATAAAATGCAGGTCGCCGTCATTACGCGGGTGAAGCGCGCCGTGCCCCAGGTACTCGCGTATTGTGGCAATTTCGGCGAGGGCGCATCCTAGCCTTTGATTTCCCGCTCGTTGTCCCCGTCCAATTGGCCGCTGCGGGAGATATCGCCAAGCAGTTGCTCCAGTTTTTCCTCCGACAGCGGTTTGGAAAATAAGAACCCCTGCAGCTGGGTACAGCCGGCGTCCACCAGAAATTGCTGCTGCTCGGGCGTCTCCACCCCTTCGGCAATCACCTCGAGGTTCAGTTTTACCCCCAGGTGGGAGACGGCGGTGACGATGGCGGCGGTGTCCTTTAACTGGGTGACGAACTGCACGAAGGAACGATCGATTTTTACGCTGTCGACGACGATATCTTTCAGCAGGCTGAGGCTGGAATAACCGGTGCCGAAATCATCCAGGGAAATCCGCACCCCCGCCTCGCGCAGCAGGACCAGTTGATGTTTGCTGTTGGCATCGGAATTCATGATGGCCGTTTCGGTAAGTTCCAGCTCCAGGCGTTCCGGCGGGAAACGCAGCTCGGCCAGCAGCGCCAGCACCATACGGGCGAATCCGCCGTCGCGCAGCTGAATAGGCGACACGTTGACCGACAGCGATAAATCGCCCCAGCGCAGCATCTCGCGGCACGCCTGGCGCAGAATAAACTTGCCCAGGGGAATAATCAGCCCGGTTTCCTCGGCCAGGGGCACGAACTGCACCGGGGAAATTTCGCCCAGCTCCTCGTCATGCCACCGCGCCAGCGCCTCTACGCCGATAATATGGTTGTCGGCGGCGCGAATCAGCGGTTGGTAGGCGCAGGTAATATCCCGGCCCGACGACAGGGCGTTGGCCAGCGCCTTTTCCATGCGCCGCTTGCTGCTCAGGCTGGCGTCGAGCGACTCGGAATAGAAACAGTGCACGTTTTTACCCTGCCGTTTCGCCTCATACAGGGCGGCGTCCGCCTTGCGCAGCAGTTCGCCGGCGGTGATAACCGCCTCGGTAATCACCGTCACGCCCACCGATACCGTGACAAAAGGCGACGCGCCGGTCAGCGTAAACGGCGTTTGCGTCAGGTTGACGATCCGGCGGCACAATTCTTCCGCCTGGGCGCTCGCGAGGGGGTTATCGGTGAGCAGGGAAAACTCGTCGCCACCCATCCTGGCGACCAGGCTTGCCTGCGGCGCCACGCCCTGCAGCCGGCGGGCAAATTCGCACAGCACAAAGTCCCCGGCCTGGTGGCCGTAGGTATCGTTAATATTTTTAAAACCGTCGAGATCCATCAGCAGCAGAAGGCCGCCGGCATGCTTGCCGACCCCGGGCACCACCACCTGGTTGAGCTGTTCATAAAGCGCGGTGCGGTTGTGCAGTCCGGTCAGGATATCATGGTAGGCCAGGTAACGGGTCTGGGCCTCGGATTCCCGCAGGATGGTAATATCATTGAGCGAGACCAGCACATAGGGCACGTCATGAAAGATAATGCGCGAGCAGCGCACCATCATCGACGTCTGCCCATTGTTCCGGTTCAGCATCTGATGCTCGTATTCCACATCTTCACCGGTTTCCAGAACGTAACGATCCCGCTCGGTAATGATGTCCACCAGCTTATCGTCAAGGCCGGCCAGCGGAGAATGCCCCAGCATCTCCCCCGGCGATTTACCGAATAATTCGCAGGCTTTGCGATTCAGGAACACTACCCGCTGCTGTTCATCTTTCAGGAATGTGGCGTCAGGCAGCGCGTTCAATACCGCCTGGCAGACTGCAAGATTATTAAACATGGCATGGGCATCCCGTATGAATCGGTACCCCAAGATTAGCAGATTTGTCCCTGCCTGCGCACAAGTTTACCGCCGGTGTCCCCGCGCTCACGAGACGATATGATCGGACGCGCGGTGTCGCCGCCAGGAAAGCGGGCGGCGCTCCCGGCCTGAGCGCGCCCCGGCGACAAACAGCTCCGCCCGATCCGGACGCGTCCGCGTCAGGATGGCGCGGCGGTGGCGGCCGCGGACGGCGTTTCCCGCCCGTCGGCTTCCTCGTCCCACAGATCGCCCATGGCCAGCTCCAGGCGTTTAAACAACCGGTAGCGGGTGGAATGGAAAGCGTGCAAAGCCTCGTCCGGCAGGTAGCCGGTCGGGGTAAGGGTGACCGCGTGGGCCACGCCCGCCGACATATCGGCATAGACTCCCACCCCGACCCCGGCGCAAATCGCCGCGCCCAGCGCGCCGGTTTCGCTACAGTCCGCCACCCGAATCGGGATGCCCAGCACATTGGCGAACATTTGCGGCCAGATGCAGCTGCGCGCCGCGCCGCCCGAGAGGGTCGCCCGCGTAAAGGGGATACCCGCGGCGCGCAGCCGGTCGATATGGGCGCGATGGGCGAAGGTGACGCCTTCAAACAGCGCAAACAGCATATCGGCGCGGGTATGCCAGCCGTTCAGGCCGTAAAAACCGGCTTTCGCCGGGCCGTCCTTGCGCCCGGAGTAGAGATAGGGATGGTATAACGGCAACTGGACGCTGGGCTTGACCGCCGCGACGCTGGCGCTGCAGCGCGCCGCGCCGCCGCCGTCGCGGCCGTCGTCGAACTCGCGGATAAACCAGTCCAGGTTGGCGGCGGAGGTGGCGCTGGCTTCGATGGCCATATAGCGGTCCCGCTCAATAATGGAATTCATAAATACCGGGCGCCGGTAATTTGGCGCGTCCACGACCACCTGGTTGATGCTCCAGGTGCCGGCGACTATGGACGCCTCGCCGGTATGCACCACCCCAGAGCCGATGGCGCTGGCCACCACGTCGAAAATGCCCGCCACCACCGGGATGCCGCGCGGCAGGCCGGTAAGCCGCGCCGCCCGCGCGGTGACATGTCCCCTGATATCGCAGGATTCACGCAGCGCCGGCAGCAGCGGCAGCGCATCGGCCAGATCATAAAGCGCCATCAGTTCGGCATCATATTGGCGGGTGCGGTAATTGAGCAGGCCCGATCCCGCCGCGTCCGAGACCTCGCCCGACGCGACGCCGCTTAAGAAATGGCCGATCACGTCTTTGGCAAACAGCACCGTGCCGATGCGCCGGTACAGATCCGGGGCATGGCGCTTCAGCCAGCTGAGCAGCACCGGCGTGGCCGCGGCCCAGGGCTTTTGCAGGCAGCATTGATAAATGGCCCCGGCAAGGCCCGCCTGTTCCAGTTCCCGCACCAGGCCGGCGGCCCGGCTGTCGATGGACTGAATGCCGATAAGCGGCTCCCCTGCCTGATCCAGCGCATACAGGCCGTTGCCGTGACCCGCCGCGCCCACGGCGATAACCTTACGCGGGTCAACGGCTGCGCGCGCCAGGCAATCGCGGATCGCCTGCGTTGCGCCCTGGTAGATATCCGCCAGCGGACGTTCGGCGTAGCCGGGGCGGGGTTGATGTGTGGCGCCGCCGCGCTCCGCCACCGCCAGCACCCGGCCGCGCAGGTCGAACAGCACGGCTTTGATCATGGTATTACCGGCATCTATACCTAACAGACATGCGTCCATATAACGTCTCCACAGAGAAGGGTACGATGGCGCACGGCTTAAGCGCCGGAACCGGCCTGGCCGCGCCGGTAGATCTCAAACGCGGTGGGACCGTCGGCGCCCTGGTGGATAATGGCCATCAGTGCCCTGACCACCTGGGCGGGATTACTGTGCTGGTACACGTTGCGGCCATAGACCATGCCGCTGGCGCCCTGGGCCATCAGGCCGGCGGTTTTTTCCAGCACCGTCTCCAGCCGGCCCTTGCCGCCGCCGCGAACCAGCGTCGGGCAGCGGGCGGCCTGCACCACGCGGTGGAAATCCTCCACCCGGTCGGTGGGATCGGCCTTGACGATATCGGCCCCCAGTTCCCGGGCCAGGCGCACCAGCGGCACGATTTTCTCCACATCGCCAATCGAGGCGTAGGCGGCGCCCTGCCCGGCCGGGGCCATCACCAGCGGCTCTATCATCAGCGGCATGGCGTATTTATCGCACGCATGGCGCAGGCGGCCGATATTTTCCACGCACTGGCGGAAAATGCCCGGTTCGTCGGGGATCATATACAGGTTAACCACCACCGCCGCCGCGTCCAGTCGCAGCGCGGCCAGGATCGGCTCCTCCGGGTTGTGCAGCACCGCCCACATCTCGCGATGGCGCGCGCTGTTGTAGGCGTTGCCCACGTCGGCGCGCATCACCAGCGCCGGCTTGCCGGGCTGGTCGACCCCGGCCAGCAGATCGGCCTGGCCGTAATTAACCTGGATGGCGTCCGGCCCGGCGGCGACCAGGCTGGCCATCACGGCGGGCATATCCTCCAGGCCGACGAGGAAATCCGGCTCGTTGGCGATACCGTGATCGATGGCCACGTCCAGGCAACGCCCCTGACGGAACAGACGGCTCATGCGGGCTTTAGGATTGAATGACATCGGGCGCTCCTTGGGCGGATGGATGGGGGATGGGTTGCGGCGCGGGCGCCGCCAGCCGCGCCAGGCCGTGACGCTCGGCAAGGCTCTCCAGGGCGGCGGCAAGGCTGGCGCGCCGTTCATCGTCGCTTAAGCCCAGCGCCCGCGCCACGATTTCCGTGACTTCGGCGACAAGCTCAGGGGTCAGTTCGCCGGCGATGGCCATGGCGGTGCGGCGCACCAGCACATCTTCCGGCCTCACCACCTGCTCGCGGGCGATCAGGAAGCGCAGCTCATTGACCGTATAGCCGGGATGATGGCGCAGCGGACGATCGGGCGATCGGGTGACGAAATCCAGCAGCGCGGTCACGCGGCCGCCGTAACGGGATACCCATTGGGCCACCCGCGCCGCATCGCTATGATAATGCGCCGCCAGTTCCCCGATCCAGGCCGGTCGCTCCGCCTGGCCGGGTAAATCCCGGCCGCCGCCGATGGCCAGGTCTTCCGTCGTCACCCGGCGCCGCTCGCCCAGGTGGCGCAGCGCCAGATCCGCCGCCTGGGCGCCGAAGGCGCGGAAAGTGGTCCACTTTCCGCCCACCAGGCACAGGGTGGTAAACGGCCGCCCGGGCGCCGGGGGAATGACCTTAAGGGAGTGATTGCGGGAAATGCGGCCGTTCACGGTGGTATCGCTCACCGGCAGGGGACGGATGCCGCAAAAGGTATACAGGATCTCCTCGTCGGCGATGGCGATACGCGGAAAGACAAAGCGCAGCGAGTCGAGGATATAGCGCTTTTCATCCTCCGCGCAAATCACGTCGTCCGGATCGTCGGTGCGGATATCCGTGGACCCGACCAGTACATTGCCGAAGTAGGGAAACAGAATGCATACCCGCCCCTCCTGGTTTTCGTAATACACCATGCCGCCGTTTAACGCCGCCAGCAGCCGGGCGTTGCGCACGATAAGATGCGACCCCTTGGTGCCGCCGATAAGCCGCGGCGCCGCGGCCGCGGGGCTCAGCACCCCGTTAAGCCGGTCAATCCAGGCGCCGGTGGCGTTGATCACCAGTTCCGGCGCCAGGGTAAAGGTTTCGCCGCTCTGGCCGTCGCGCAGGGTCACCACGCCGTCGTCCATGCCCGCCAGGCTAAGATAATTGATCGCCAGCGCCTGCGGATTGGCCCGTTCGCTGTCCTCGATAAGTTCGATCCCCAGCCGCTCCGGATAGTTGATCCAGGCGTCATAATAGGTGGCGCTGCATTTGACCCAATCGTTGAATTCCGGCCATTGGCGACGGGTTTCGCCGCCGCCCGTCAGCCGATGGCGTGGCATGGCGCCCTGCGCGCGCGTATACAGATCGTAGAGCGAAAGGCCGGCCTTGATCACCATGGCCCCCCGGCGCGACGGCCGCTCGGTCAGGCCGACAAAGCGCTTGCCGGCGTTCACCAATCCCGAACAGTAGGAATCAATGGGCACGGTGGTGCGCAGCGGCATCACATAGTGCGGGGCGTTTTTCAGCAGCCGGTCGCGCTCGACCACCGATTCCTTGACCAGGGCGAACTCACCGGTCTCAAGATAACGCAGCCCGCCGTGGATCATGCGCGACAGCGCTCCGCTGGCCGCCTGGCACCAGTCCCCCTGCTCCACCAGAATGGCGGGAATGCCCTGCAGCGCCAGTTCGCGGAAGGTGCTGATGCCGTTAATGCCGCCGCCGACGATCAGCACCGGCGTCGCGCGGCGGCGGCGCAGCTCGGCCAGGCGCCCGGCGCGGTCGGACAGGGTCGCCGCCTGCGGGTCTTCCGTGGAATTCGTGCTGTTTAACATGCTGCCTCCTGTTGAGGATCCGGCGACGACAGTTCGATAATGCCCGCGGCGGTAGATTCATCGGTGACGATGCCCTTGAGATAGCGTCCGCGCAGCACGCTGCTGGCCGGTTCGATTTTATCGCTGCCCGCCGCCACGGCAAACGAAAAGGGAATATGCCGCAGTTCTTCCAGGGTCAGGCTCACCAGCCGCTGGTTATCGGCAAAACAGGCGGGCTGTCCCTGCGCGTCCAGCAGATGCGCCAGCACCTCGCTGCGCGCCCCGCTGGTCTCGACGCTGGCTTGAGCATGCCGCACCGATGGGTTTAAATCATAATAACTGGAGCTGGAGGCATGGATCGATCCCAGGCCGACGATGGCGATATCGGCTTCGCGCGCCTGCTGCAACACCTGATGCACCTGGCTGACCTCCATCAGCATTTGCCGCTGCGCGGGCGTATCGGCAAAGAGCGGCGCGTGGATTTGATACGCCTTGCCGCCAAGTTTGGCCGCCAGTTCGGACGCCACATGGTTGACGTCGGTATAGTGTTTGCCCTGCACGCAGCCCAGGGCGGGCACCACGTCGACGCGAAACCGGCGCGGCGTGGACAGGGCGTCCACCATGGCGCTGACGCCCTTGCCGCCGGTGAGGGCAATGGTATCGCCGTCCTTGACGCGGCTGAGCAGGAAATCCGCCGCCGCCGCGCCCACCACGTGCAAATCGGCGTCGTCGCCGCCTGTCACGTTGGGCGCCACCACCACGTCCTGCAGCCCGCCGATGCGCGCCAGATCCCGCTCCAGCTGATGGGCGGAAAGAAACGGCGAGCGGATGGTAATCTCCACCATGCCTGTGTCCCTGCCCTGGCGGATCATCCGGTTAACGGTGGCCACCGATAAATGGGTGTGTTCCGCTATCTCCGACTGCTTTTTACCGTCCAGGTAATACATCACCAGTACCCGGTAGATCTGGCGCGTCAGAGTAAACGACGGCGGCTCGATAAAATTATCCATTAACATCACTCCCGGAATCGCGAAGTAGAGAAACGATCAGGCGCTGCGGTATTTATTCATAATATGATCCATTGACACCGCCGCCAGCAATATCAGGCCTTTAATCAAATCCTGCCAGTAAACCGAGACATTGATCAGGATTAACGAACTGGTGACGATGGACAGCAGGGCCACGCCCAACACCGCGCCGAGGATAGAGCCGGTGCCGCCCTTCAGGCTGGCGCCACCGATCACCGCCGCTGCTATCACGTTCAGCTCCATGCCCACGCCAAAGGTCGGGGTCGCGGAACCCAGGCGCGCCATATAGATAATGCCGGCAAGACCCGCCAGGGTGGAGGTCAGCACCGTCACCAGCAGCTTGATTTTATTCACGCGGATACCGGAATACGCCGCGGCCCGCTCATTGCTGCCGGTATAAAACACCTTGCGGAACGCCGCGGCCTTGCGCAGCAGGAAATCGAACGCCACCACCAGGATAAAGAACAGGATAATCACAAACGGAACGCCCGATACCGTGCCCTGGCCGACAAACTTAAACGTGGCGGGCAAGGTAAACAGCGACAGCGGCGTGCCCTGGGTGATAATCATGCACAGCCCGCGCACGATAACCATGGCGGCCAGCGAGGCGATAAAATGGCTCAGCCCGATCCGCGTGACGGTCAGTCCCATCAGCAGGCCCACCAGCGCCGCCGCGGCGATGCCGGCCAGGCTTGCCGTCCAGGGGTCCAGCCCCGACAGGAACAACTGCCCCGCCACCACCATCGACAGGCAAACCACCGACCCCACGGACAAATCGATGCCGCCGACAATCAGCAGGATGGTCATGCCCACCACCACGATACCCTCGATGGAAAACGACAGCAGCATCGCCTTCATATTGGCCCAGGTCAGAAAATAGGGCGACGTGAAGCTCATAATCATGAAAATCAGCATGATGATTACCGTCAGGCCCACTTCCCGCTGCCGGAAAACCGCGCCGAACCAGCGCAGGGGCGCTTTGACGCCTTTTGCCGATAATAAAAACGTGTTAATGGTCATGGCGTTACCTCTTACGTTACCGCGCTACCCTGTCGTTAAGCCGCCGCGCCGGCGGCGAGACGCATGATATTCTCTTCCGTCAGCATATTGCCCGCGACCTCGCCGCCGATACGGCCCTCATGCACCACCAGCACCCGATCGCACAGCCCGATTAATTCCGGCAGTTCGGATGAAATCACCACCAGCGCCACCCCGCTTTCCGCCAGCAGATGCAAAATCTGGTAAATTTCCGCCTTGGCGCTGATATCCACCCCGCGCGTCGGTTCATCGAGAAACAGAATGGCGGGCTTGACCGACAGCACTTTGGCCAGCGCCACCTTTTGCTGGTTGCCGCCTGAAAGCGAGGACACCGGATCGCCGGGCCGGCCTTTTTTCAGCCACACCTCCCGCCCCAGCCTCTCCGCCTGCCGCCGTTCGGCGTCCCGGCTGAGCAGGCCATAGCGGCCGCAGACGGCGGCGATATCCAGCGATGAAATATTCCAATCGATAGGCATATCGACAAACAATCCCGCCGCCTTGCGGTCTTCCGACAGATAAGCCATGCCCAGGCGCACGGCATCGGCATAATGGCGCAGCCGAACCGCCCCGCCGTTTACCGACACCGTGCCGCGCTTGAGGGCATCGATGGCGCAAATAGCCTGGGCGATTTCGGTGCGCCCGGACCCCATCAGGCCGCCGATGCCCAGGATTTCCCCTGGCCGCAGCTGGAAGGAAATATCAAAGAACCGCCGATCGTCGGAGAGCCCCTCGACCGCCAGCACCGGCGCCAGATGCCGGCAGTCCGCGCGCTTGGGCGGGTACAGGCGGGTCAGTTCGCGCCCCACCAGCCGGGTAATCACCTGGTCCGGCGTCAGTGCGTCGAGGTTTTCACAGCCCACAGTCCGGCCGTCGCGCATAATGGTGACCCGTTGGCACAGCGAGAAGATTTCGGCCATGCGGTGGCTGATGTAAATCACCGCCATGCCCTGCGTGCGCAGTTGGCGAACGATGGCGAACAGCCGCTGCGCCTCGGGCTCGGTCAGCGCCGCGGTCGGTTCGTCCAGAATCAGAATGCGGCAGTCAAGCGTCAGCGCCTTGGCGATTTCCACCAGCTGCTGCTGCGATAAGGGCAGGCTACCGACACGGGCGGTTACCGGGATCGGCGCCAGCCTGTCCATCACCGCCTGGGCCTGGCGGCGCAATGCGCCATGATTGATCCAGGACTTTCCCGACCCGTTGATATGGGCCATATAAATATTTTCATAAATGGAAATATCAGGGCACAGGGCGATTTCCTGGTGAACCAGACCGATGCCCAGCCGCTGGGCGTCGGCGGGAGAGTGGATCGCAACCGGCCGCTCATTCACCCAGATGCGTCCGGCATCGGGTTTGATGATGCCGTCGATGATATTCATCAGGGTGGATTTTCCCGCGCCGTTTTCTCCCGCCAGGGCGTGGATTTCCCCGGCCGCCAGGGCAAACTCGACGTTATCCAATGCCTTGACGGGGCCAAAGGATTTGCTGATGCCGCTAAGCCGTAAAGCTAGGGGTGCTGACATGGCCTCTCCCTCAGGGTTAAATGTAATGACATGGCGAACTTCCCGCGCGTGAACGCGCCGCAGACAACCGGCGCGCCGCGCGCCGGCGTGGCGGGTACCCTACTCATTAATTCCTTTGGTGCCCCGGCGTTTCAAATAGCCGTCCCAGCGGAAATCATCGGCGTTATCTTTGGTGACCACGGCATAGCCGTTATCCAGCAAGGGGAAGGAAAAGGGGTTGGCGCCGGTGCGTTTGGCATCATTCATCGGATCGATCAGGTCAGGATGAGCCGCCAGGAACAGCGTCATAAATCCCATATAGCCCTGCACCCCCTGGTTGGGATCGATGGCGGCGAACACCTGGCCCGCCTTGATCATATCCAGCACCTTGGCGTTCACGTCCACCGTTATCACCTTAACCTTACCGCCGTTTTCCACCACCGCCTGGGCGGCGCCGATGGCGGAACTGGCTTCCGGCATAAACAGCACCGACAGGTTGGGATGCGCCTGCAGGATAGACAGTACGGCATTGTAGGCTTTCGACGGATCCTGATTGGTCGCCGCGCGGCCCACCAGTTTGATATCCGGGTAATGGGTTTTCATTTCGTCGATAAAGGCGCTGACCCGCCGGTCGTGATTGTCCTGGCCGGGATTTTCCAGCACCGCGTACTCCCCTTTGCCGTTAATGGCTTTGCCCATCAGGTCGGCGGCGGCGCGGCCTTCGCGAAAGTTATCGGAGGTAATATAGGCGACGCGTTTGCTGTTGGGCGAATCGGCGGCAAAGGTCACCACCGGGATGCCGGCCTCCGCCGCCCGATTAATCGGCTCGATAAAGGGATCGGGGTTCATCGGATGCAAAAAAATGCCGGCCGGTTTTTGCGCCAGTACCTGTTCAAAACTGGCCAACTGCTGATTGACGTCATACGCCGGCGTGCCGCCATACACCGTTTTACAGCCCAGTTGGTGCGCCGCCTGTTTGAACATCTCATACACCGGAAACCAATACTCCACGCCGGTGACCATCACATTCATATAATACGTTTCGCCCGGCTTGCAGCGAAACTGGGGGCCGTCGTCGGCCGCAGCCTGGGCGCCGCCGACCAGGGCGGCAAGAAAAAGGGTCAACGCAAGCAGGTGTTTTATCATGGTATTTCCCCGGAAAACGATGGGTTGGCCTGGCTCAGCCGCGACGGCGAAACAACAACGGAACCACGAGCCCGGGAATCGCTGTAATTTATTTCATAATAAAGAAATAAATTACACCGCTATGTATAGATAATGTGAAAAAAATGTTCAAGAAAGGGTTGATTTCTGATGCGCGAAGCGTGAGAGAGGTCAAAAAGACGTGCGGAAATGTGATGTCACGCAAGCCTGCCGAGGGTGGCCGCGACCCTGGCGCCACACCGGAGCGGCCGCGCCGCGCACCATAAAGGCGCCCACGCACCTTAATGGTGAGGCGACGGCACGCTTATGGTGCCGCCGTCCGCGCAACCGATTACGTTTTTGCTGCGGCAAATTTAGAATTACCTATATAATGCGCCTGCTTCACCCATTGCCGCCTTTGGCATGCGGTTGCAATAGTGGCATAGCGATTGCTTTGGCTGTGCAGACAACTTCAATGAGAAAACTCCCATGTTAGAAAAACTATTTCAATTAAAGGCCCATCGTACCAACGTACGAACCGAAATTCTGGCCGGGCTGACCACCTTTTTGGCAATGGCATATATTCTGTTTGTTAACCCGTCGATCCTGAGCGCCACCGGTATGGATAAAGGCTCGGTGTTTGTCGCCACCTGTCTGGCCGCCGCCATCGGTTCGGCGCTGATGGGCTTTATCGCCAACTACCCGATCGCGCTGGCGCCGGGCATGGGGCTAAACGCGTTCTTTACCTATACCGTGGTTTTACATATGGGTTATACCTGGCAGATTGCGCTGGGAGCGGTGTTTTTATCGGCGCTGATTTTCTTCGCGCTGTCGATTTTCAAGATCCGCGAGTGGATCATCACCAGCATTCCGTTGCCGCTGCGCTCGGGCATTGCCGCCGGGATTGGGTTATTCCTGGCCATTATCGCCCTTGAAGGCGCCGGCATCGTGGTCGCCAATCCGGCCACCCTGGTGGGCCTGGGCGATTTAGGCAAAGCGGGTCCGCTGTTCGCCATGTTGGGGTTTGTGCTGATTGTAGTGCTGGAAGCCCGCCGGGTGCCCGGCGCGGTGCTGATCGGCATCCTGGCGGTGACGTTCCTGTCCATCGCCATGGGTTACAGCCAATTTTTCGGCGTGATCTCCATGCCGCCGTCCATTGCGCCGACCTTTTTGCAGCTTGATATTCGCGGCGCGCTGAATATTTCCCTGGTAAGCGTGGTGTTCGCGTTCCTGTTCGTGGACGTGTTCGATAATTCCGGTACCCTGATAGGCGTAACCAAACGCGCCGGCCTGACCGACGAGGCGGGCAATATCCCGCGCATGGGTAAAGCGCTCATCGCCGACAGCGCCGCCGCGCTGTTCGGCTCGCTGCTCGGCACCTCCACCACCACCAGTTATATCGAGTCGGCAGCGGGCGTCAGCGCCGGCGGCCGTACCGGCCTGACCGCGATCGTGGTGGGCATCCTGTTTCTGCTCAGCCTGTTCTTCGCGCCGCTGGCCTCCAGCGTGCCGGCATTCGCCACCGCGCCCGCCCTGCTGTTTATCGCGGTGCTGATGACCTCGGGCCTGGCGGAAATCGACTGGAAGGACATCACCGTCGCGGCGCCCGTCACCGTTACCGCGCTGACCATGCCGCTGACCTACTCTATCGCCAACGGCATCGCCTTCGGCTTTATCACCTGGACGGTGGTAAAACTGCTGGCCGGACGCACCCGCGACCTGAACGCGGCGCTGATCGTGCTGTCAATTCTGTTTGTGATTAAGCTGGGCTGGCTCAGCGCCTGATTATCGTCTTCCCTCTACCCCGCCGGCGCCCGCCCGCGGGGTATTTTTTTGCCGTGATTCGGCCCGCCTGGGCATTATTTCGCCGCCGTTGCCGGTTCGGCGCTGCGCGCATCGCCAGGGACAATCGGAGCATGTATGCTGAACCCCGGCGCCGAACAGGCCCACAGATACAGCGAGGCGGTGGTGCCGTAAGGCGAATAGCGGCGGCGATAGCGTTCGAAGCGCTCGCGGGGCAGTTCCTTATGGCGGTACAGATTCATCATGCCGCGTCGAATGGCCAGATCGCCCCAGCTCAGGATATCGGGCCTGCCGAGCGCAAAAATCATCAGCATTTCCGCCGTCCAGACCCCGATGCCCGGCAGGCGCGACAGGGTGGCGATCACTTCCGGGTCCGGGCGGGACGGCAGCGCCGCCAGATCCAGCTCGCCGCTCATGGCGGCGGTGGCGGCGCCCTTGATATAGAGCGCTTTTTTCATGGTCATGCCGCAGGACTGGATTTGTTCCGCGGTCAGGCTTTCCATGGCGGCGGGGGTAATGGCGCCCGCCAGCAGCGCCAGGCGGGCGTTTACCGTCAGGCCGGCCTTGGTGGAAATCTGCTGGTCGACAATATTCCTGACCAGGGCCGCGAACAGGTCCGGCATCAGGGGCCGCTCAATCATCCCGACGCGCTCGATGGCCTGCGCCATGCGTTTATCCCTTTTTGCCAGCCAGGACAGCTCTTTGGTGCCGTATTCAAATTTAGCCATAACGTCGCTCAATAGGTCTGGATGAGGAAAACAGGGTCGCGTATAAGAATACCATTTTGTTAATCAGGCCATAATTCATTTAAAATTGTTAAACTGCGGCGGCATCGACGGCGTGTGCCGGGTCACGTAACCCTTTTTCTCGAGGTAAAATGCATGAAACCACGTAAGGTGATGATCATCGGCGCGGGCAATGTCGGCTCTTCCGCCGCGTATGCCCTGCTCAACCAGCAGTTTTGCGAAGAGATCATCCTGGTGGATTTAAACCAACAGCTGGTTGAAGGCCATCGCAAGGATCTGGCGGATGCGGCGGCGTATATGCCCAGCCGTATCGTTATCAGCACCCGGCCGGCAACCGACTGCGCGGATGTCGATATCGCGGTGATTACCGTGTCCGGCGGCGGCCTGAAACCGGGGCAAACGCGGCTGGACGAGCTGGACGGCACCGCGCGCATCGTCGGCAACATCGTGCCGGAGATGATGCGCAACGGCTTCAAGGGAATTTTCCTCATCGCCACCAACCCGTGCGATATCATTACCTATCAGGTGTGGAAGCTGTCCGGCTTGCCGCGGCACCAGGTGCTGGGCACCGGCGTTTGGCTGGACACCACGCGTTTACGGCGCATCCTGGCGGAACAACTGGATATCGCCGCGCAAAGCGTGGACGCCTTTATCCTTGGCGAGCATGGCGATACGCAATTCCCGGTGTGGTCGCACTGCTCGGTATACGGCATGCCGCTTAATGAATACAGCCGGTTGAAAACCGGTCATGAGCTGGATTTCCCGGCGCTCGGCGAGCGGACGCGTCAGTTGGGTTTTGAAATCTATGCCCAAAAGGGCTGCACCGAATATGGCGTCGCCGGCACCATTACCGAAATTTGCCGCAACGTATTCACCAGCAGCCATCGCGCCCTGACGGTTTCCTGCGTGCTTGACGGCGAATATGGCAAGCAGGGCCTGGCGATCGGCGTACCGGCGGTATTGGCGCAGCGCGGCGTGGCGCAGATTATCGAGCTGGATTTAAATGAAGTGGAGCAGCGTCAGTTTGATGATTCGGCGGCGGCGATCAAAAAGAATATCCAGCGGCTGGCGGTGGTGCACCATTGACGGGGCGCGCCCTGCCACACGCCGGCCTAAAACCTGGCGATGGCGGGCGCGCCCCGTGCGCTTGCCTTGCAACGCGGCTTTGGGCGCGGCGTTTATTTTTGGCCCAGGCGCAGCAAGCGCCTGATTGCCCGCTTTACCCGTTGTTTTATATCGCTCTTGATAAAGCGGTAAACGCTGCGATCGCCCGGCTCCTGACGTTGGCACAGTTTATCCTTGTTTACCGCCCTGATATTGCCGGCGCCAAAAGCGTGCTGATGATACGCACAGGGACATTGCACGGCTAAACCGCTCGTGGCGCAATCCGGGACCGGGCAAAACGGATTTGCCGTCTGCGCCGCCGGGGACCATGGCCCTTGGTAATAAACAGGTAAAACGGGTTGGATCAGCGGTGCTGATTTCCTGGCATTCTCCATGGATTGAAATAATATTATTATTGTAAATAATAATAAAATCGGGCGAATAATAATACCGATTTGATATTTCCTGATAGTCATGAAATAACTTACCTGCGTTTTGCGTATGCCGTTGTCGGCTCCCTTTCCGTCAGAAACAGGCTCTGATTGCGGGAGATGCTTCTTCCATCCTTTGCTGGTAAATAGCTCGCCACTGTTAATGGATCATAATTAACTATCATTAAGTAACCATCATTAAGTAACTATCATTAAGCATACGGTCTTTATAATAAAACAAGGTCAATCATACACACCATAACCATTGTATATATGATTATGTTTAATCTGTTATACTATTATCCCGTTAATCTACAATATTATTCAGGCTAGGGGAACCTTGCAATGGTGAAGCGGCGCATTTCCTCAGCGACAATCATAAAATTGAGCGTATGTTATCATTATATTTTTTATTCTTAGGAATTTTATTTATTGAACGAGGATTATTATTTTTTATTGAATGAATACGTTGTTTCAATTTTTTATTGCCGGCGGTAAAAAAAGCCGGTCCGCCGGCGGCGATTCAGGTTGCCACGGGCGGACCGGCATCAGAACGATCAGATGTGTTTACCCGCCTCAGGGGCGCCTGCGGCCATAGCCTTGACTTCGCCGATGGCTTTTAATTTTTTGGACAGTTCGCGACGCTCTTTCGACAGCTCGGCGTTTTTGATGATGTAATCATCCACGCGATCCTCATAGTCGGTGCGCATGCTGGCGATGATGGCCTGCACTTCCTCGATGGTCATGCCCGGCTTGAGATAGTCGCTCAGATTGTCCAGCAGCAGGACACGCTTCTGGTTATCGCGGATTTTTTTCTCGTTATCGGCTATTTCACGCTGCAACTTGTTTTTACGGCGAAACATTCGCACAAACTCCAGGACATCCTGGAATGAAGGCTTGATGTGATCCATGTCAATTTCCTTGCTGAAGTCATAGGTTGAAAACGGTGCGCAAACGCATAGTCATTACCTTACAGAGTAGCAGCTATCCGGTGCAATGGCATTTCACTATGTTACCCGTTTTTACCGCCGGGCCATAATTCATTCTTCCTGTTGCGGCAATGGCTTACGCAACGCCTGACACAGCAGCCGCGCCAACTGCTCCAGCTGTTGCGTCAGCTTCAGGCTCAGCCAGACGTAGCCGAATATCGGCGCCTCCACCTCGTTACGCTGGCTGGCCTGCTCCATTAATAATTTGAGCTCGGCGGCGATGACCGCCAGTTCGCCGCTATTGGCGACAATCGGCGCCGGATTGCCCTGGCGCAGCGCCTCGGCGAGGGTCACCAGCGCGCGCAGGGTTACCCTTTGCGTACTGCGCAGGGTGGTGGCGTTGAGCAGGATAAAGTGGCTCTCGCGCGAGGCCCACCAGGCGTCGATTTGCAGTTCCAGTACGCAGACGATATTACGGCTGAGATCCTGGATGGCGTCGAACACCTCTTTGGCTACCGCGCTTTCCTTGCTGGCCGGCGTCACCAGGGTGCCCGTTTTGCTGACATCGGCCAGCAGTTTTTTCAGGCGCCCGTCCAGGCGGGGGCGTTCGATGATATTGGGCGAAAGGTAGGCGGCGTAGATTTTGCTGAGGGCAATCAGGCCGAAACTCATCTTCATGCGCCAGTGAATAAACGCCCGCTGCGGGTAGATGCTGGTAAACAACAGCGCCAGCAGCGAACCGATAATCACATCCCCGCTGCGCCACAAGGCGGTTTGCATATCCCCCGCCCCGGCGCCGCATACCACCGCCAGGGTGATGCCGATAAGCAACGCCAGGTAGGGACGCTTGCCAAGCGTCAGGTAACCGCAGATAAACATCACCAGGCCGCACCATATCAGCATCAGCGGCAGGGAATACAGCTCCAGCCGCAGGCCGATAAGCCCCGACGCGGCGCCAAAAACGGTGCCGATAATGCGCTGAACCGCCCGCTGCAGGACATTGCCCCAAAAGGAAATCGGCCCCATTACCACCACCAGCGTGATCAGCGGCCAGGTGCCCTCCGGAATATCCAGCAGACGGATAATCATAAAGGTCAGCACAAAAGCCAGGCCGATGCGCAGGCCGTGGGCAATGCGGTAATGCTGGTAAATGGTATGTTCTAGTGAGGAAATCTGTCTGTCCAAACGCACGGGAAATCGACCTGGCAAAAACGAAGCGGGATAGGTAGTTTAATGAAATTAACTACTTTTCACATCAATAATTAGTCTTCCATATTTCAAATTGTAACCATGGCGCTATAAACAACTCTTTTCTCTAAGGGCAGGGTTATCCCGCTATAATGCTACATAACATAAAAATATTATTAATCATAAGGTTCGTCTCGACGCACGCCGTGTGGCGAGCGGTTTTGCAGACGCCCCCGGCATCCGGTCAGGCCGCCAGGCAAAACCCGCGGCGTCAAGGAGCCTGTCTAATTCACTTACATCTTTTTACCGGGGGGCTAAACGCATCCCGTCGGATTTTGATGCGTTAATTCAAGCAGATAAATCTAATGCTCACATTGCTGCTCCGCAGCCGGCCTGTGTTGCCGGAGCGGTAGGAACCGGTACCATTGCAAAGTTACGTAATTGTTAGCAACATATTCATAATTTGCTAGCAGGAAGAATCCTTTATAGTTATGGGGTTTACGACCCCGGCTTAGCCGGTCGTTTACCGCAGATAACAGTGCGGAGCCTGCACAGGCACGCCACAATAAGAGACGGGAAGCACATATGCGCAAAAGAAAAAAAACGCTGCCGGGGGTAACCCGCAGGCAGCTTCTTTCCTATTCCGCCGCGACCTTGGCTATCGGCGCGGGCGTAAGCGCCAAGGCGGCCACCCTCGCCGGCGCGCCGGGCTGGCAGCCCTTCGCGCACAACCCGACGGAAACCTTTGCCGACCAGGGCTGGCTGTTTTTTAACGATAAGGAAGTGGCGACGCTTGAAGCCATGGTCGAGCGGTTTATCCCCGCCGACGAGCTCAGCGTCAGCGGCAAAGACGCCGGATGCGTGGTATTCATCGACCGTCAGATGAAAGGGTTTTACGGCACCTTCTCCCGGCTTTACCGTGAAGGCCCTTTTCAGGAGGGCACCCCCGAGCAGGGCGACCAATCCCCCCTGGTGCCCCAGCAGCGTTACCGCATCGGCCTGGCCGATTTGGATGAGTATTGCCGCAGCACCTTTCAGAAAGCCTTTCACGAACTTCCGCCCGAACAGCGCGATAACATTCTGACCGGCCTGGAAAAAGGGGATATCAAACTGGCCAATATCGACGCCAAACTGTTTTTCAAACAGGTGCTGGACAACACCATGGAAGGCTTTTTCGCCGACCCGATGTACGGCGGCAACCGCGATATGGTGTCATGGAAAATGATTGGTTTTCCGGGCGCGCGGTACGACTACCGCGATCTTATCGAACAGCATAATCAGGATCTTCATTTAACGCCGGTAAGCATTGGCGGCAGTGAGCAATGGAAAACCAAGGGATAACACCATTATGGCAAAGAAACTCCCCAAAACCGATGTGGTGGTGATTGGTCTGGGCTGGGCGGGGGCGATTATCGCCAATGAACTGACCGACGCCGGCCTGGAAGTCATTGCCATCGAACGCGGCCCGTGGCGCGATACCGCGCGGGATTTCAACGTCGCCTCGGTGACCGACGAGCTGCGCTATAACCGCAGCCAGGAGCTGATGCTGCGCACCAAACAAAATACCATTACCGTACGCAACGATCCCTCGCAAACCGCCCTGCCCATGCGCAGCTGGGGATCGTTTCATCCCGGTAACGGCACCGGCGGCGCAGGCAACCATTGGGCGGGCATCACATTCCGCTTCCAGCCGGAAGAATTCCGCCTGAAAAGCCATCTGCTGGAACGCTACGGCGCCGACGCCATGCCAAAAGAACTGACCCTGCAGGACTGGGGCACCGATTGGCAGGAGATGGAGCCGTTTTATATGCAATTCGAGCGGCTGGCGGGCACCTCGGGCTATGCGTCCAATGTCAATGGCACCCGGCGCGACGGCGGCAACCCCTATGAGGGCATGCGCTCCGGCGAGTATCCCACGCCGCCGATGAAGCAGCCCTACGGCCCGACGCTGTTTGCCGAAGCCGCCCGAAACCTGGGCTATAAAGCCTTTCCGGTTCCCTCATCCCTGGTATCGCAGGCGTATACCAACCCACTGGGCGTGACCATGGGCCCCTGCACCTACTGCGGTTTTTGCACCAACTACGGCTGCGCCAACTATTCCAAGGCCAGCGCCATAACCACCGTGCTGCCGGTACTGGTGCGCAAGGACAATTTCTCCGCCCTGACCAACAGCGAAGTCATGAAAGTCACCCTCGACTCCACGGGCAAACGTGCCACCGGCGTGGTCTATATTGATTCCTCCGGCGATGAATGGGAACAACCCGCCGACCTGGTCATCGTCACGGCATTTACCTTTGAAAACGTGCGCCTGATGTTGTTATCCGGCGTGGGAAAACCCTACGATCCGGTGACCAATACCGGCACCACCGGCCGCAACTACGCCTACCAAACCGCCAATTCGGTACAGCTGTTTTTTGATAATAAAAACTTCAATCCGTTTATCGGCGCCGGGGCGGTCGGCATGGGCATCGATGATTTCAATAACGACAATTTCGATCATACCGGCCTGGGCTTTTTCGGCGGCGGCAGCATCCGCGTCACGCCCATCGGCGCCGCGCCGATCGCCTATCACCCCACCCCGCCCAGCGCGCCGACCTGGGGCAGCGAGTTCAAGCGCCAGGTCAAGAAAAACTACCTGAGCAGCATGAGCATTGGCTGCGAGGCCAGCAGCTACAGCACGCGCACCAATTACTTGTCCCTGGATCCCAATTATAAAGATCCCCTGGGCCGGCCCTTGCTGCGCGTGACTTTCGATTTCTCCCCCAACGATCTGAAGATGGCCGCGTATTGCACCGGCAAAGTCGGCGAGATCGCCAAGGCGATGAATCCGCGGGAATACTATATGCGCCCAATGAAGGGCCACTGGAATTCGGCGCCCTATCAGTCATCCCATATCGTCGGCGGCTTTGTTATGGGAAGCGATCCCGCCAACAGCTCGGTAAACAAACACCTGCAGGTCTGGGATGTGCCCAACCTGTTTGTGGTCGGCGCTTCCGCCTTCCCGCAGAATCCCGGCTATAACCCCACCGGCACCGTGGGGGCGCTGGCCTTCAAGGCCGCCTACGCCATTCGCCACTACTACCTGCAACGCCCCGGGGAGATGATCACCGCATGAAAAAGCTGATTTCATTTTACGCCGGCCTGCTGGCGCTGGCCGCCTGGACGGGACATGCCCAGGCGCAGCCGGAGTATGATCAGGTGGAAAAGGGCCGCTACCTTGCGGTGGTGGGCGATTGTACCGCCTGCCATACCACGGATGCCGCCAAACCCTTTGCCGGCGGGTTCCGTATCGACACGCCATTCGGCGCCCTGCTGGGCGCCAATATCACGCCGGATGTGGAAACCGGCATCGGCAAATGGACGTTTGATGATTTCCAGCGGGCCATGTCGGAAGGGATAGGCCATGGCGGCAAACGTCTCTACGGCGCGATGCCGTTTACCGCCTATACCAAAATGAGCCGCGAGGACAATCAGGCGCTGTGGGCCTACCTGCAAACCCTCCAGCCCATTTACCACCCCGTGGAAACCAATCAGCTGCCGTTTCCGTTTAACATTCGCACCAGCCTGATTGCCTGGAACTGGCTGAATTTCACTAAGGGCGTCTACACCCCCGACCCGACCCAATCCGCCGCATGGAATCGCGGCGCCTATCTGGTGGAAGGCCCCGGTCACTGCGGCACCTGCCATACGCCCAAGAACCTGCTGGGCGGCGACAAGAACGACAATTTCCTGCAGGGCAACAGCCTGGGGGCATGGTGGGCCCCCGATATTACCAATAACGCGCATACCGGCATCGGCGCATGGAGCGAAGAGGATCTGATAGCCTACCTGCGCACCGGCGTCAACCGTTTCGATATCGCCTCCGGCCCGATGGCGGAAGAGGTGGAACACTCTTCCCAGCATTGGCATGACGCGGACCTCAAGGCGGTGGCGGTCTACCTGAAGGCGGGCAAGGCCTCAACGGACAAGGCGCCCGCGGCCCTGGCCGCCGATGACAGCCGGATGGTGGCGGGCAAGGCCATTTATTTCGATCGCTGCTCGGCCTGCCATAACTCCTCCGGCACCGGCGAGGCCAATATTTTCCCGCGCCTGGCCGAAAATCCGCTCATCCGCGCGCCCAACGCCGCTTCGCTGATAAACGTGGTGCTGGCCGGCAGCCGCGCGGGCGCCACCGACAGCCGTCCCACCGCGCCCGCCATGCCCAGCTTCGCCTGGAACCTGGATGACGCCCAGGTGGCGAATGTCCTGACCTATATCCGCAACAGCTGGGGCAACGCCGCGGCGCCGGTCAACGCCGACGACGTCAAGGAGATGCGCAAAACGCTGCGGCCCTGAGGCGCGGCGCCCTTCATCGTACAGGCAGAGCCGGCCGCAGCGCCGGCTTCGCCCATTTCATGGCAATGCTTGTTAATCTTATTTAATTACTTAATTCTTTATTCATATTTGCATTAATTGAATAACAAACTAATGTGCCAGGTTTATTTTGTCAAAAAACAACTTATTTACTGATAACTCTTATCCGTATAAATTCATATTAATATTAAATTATAAATAAAATAATTTTAACGCTATTTTAATTTCATATTAATTAATAGGTTAACGATAAAATAGATCCTTTTTTTCAGACCCCACTGTGATAGTTTTTATTTATGGGCTAAGATAACGAATAGTTCTTGGTAAAGCCGATTATCTGGCCCATTTTTCACGAAATAGGTTTTGTCGCCTTTATTTATACCTCTTAAATGATATACCTGGATATATGATAAACATCTCACGTTCTTTAGCCTGGAGATTAGTTTTCCTGCTAAGTGGTTTATTCTGGCTCTGTGTTATCGGCCTGTTCGCCTGGATTTAAATAGCGGACGAAACCGCCCGCGCCGGCGATCGGCGCGGGCCGGCCCCGTTATTTCATCAGCGGCAAGGCCTGATAAGGCACTTCCGTATCGCTGCGTTTATCCAGCCGGTAGGCTTGGTAGGCCGAACGTAAGCCGAATAACAAAATGCTGATCATCACAAAGATAAACAGCGCGGTCAGCCCGGCGTTCAGCTGATTATTGAATACCAGCCGTCCCATTTCCTCCATGGTTTTGGCCGGTGCGATTATCTGATTCTGGTCGATGCCCGCCTGGTATTTACGCGCTAGCGCAAGAAACCCCACCCGCGGGTCGCCGGACAGGATTTTCATCAGCCCGGCGGTGGTGGTGCACACCAATAAGAACGCCATCGGCACGCCGGCCACCCAGGCGTAGACATGACGTTTCATCTTGAACAGCACGACAAAACACAGGGTCAGCGCCATGGCCGCCAGCATCTGGTTGGCGATGCCGAACAGCGGCCACAGGGTATTGATGCCCCCCAGCGGATCCACAACGCCCTGGTAAAGGAAATACCCCCAGGCGGCCACGCACAGCGCGGTGGCGATGATATTGGCCGCCAGCGAATCGGTGCGCCTGAGCGACGGCACCGCCACGCCCAGCAGATCCTGCAGCATAAACCGTCCGGCGCGGGTGCCGGCATCCACCGCGGTGAGAATAAACAGCGCTTCGAACAGAATGGCGAAATGATACCAGAACGCCATGCTGATACTGCTCACGGCCTGGCTGAGGATATGCGCCATGCCGACCGCCAGGGTAGGCGCGCCGCCCGCCCGGGACACGATGCTGGTTTCGCCCACCGATTGCGCGTAGTCGGTCAGCATCTGCGGGGTGATCTCAAATCCCCAGCCGCTGACCGCCGCCGCCGCCGCTTCCACCGTCGTGCCGCCCAGCGCCGCCGCCGGACTGTTCATGGCAAAATAAATGCCCGGATCGATAACCGACGCGGCAATCAGCGCCATGATGGCGACGAAGGATTCCATCAACATGCCGCCATAGCCGATAAAAGCCGCCTGGGTCTCGTTTTCCAGCATCTTGGGCGTGGTGCCCGAGGCAATCAGCGCATGGAAGCCCGACACCGCGCCGCAGGCGATGGTAATAAACAGGAAAGGAAACAGCGTACCCGACCATACCGGCCCGGTGCCGTCGATAAAACGGGTCATGGACGGCATTTCCAGCGTCGGGGCGATAAACACGATGCCGATCGCCAGCCCGACGATGGTGCCGATTTTCAGGAACGTGGACAAATAATCCCGCGGGGCCAGCAGCAGCCAGACCGGCAGGATGGACGCCACGCCGCCGTAGATAATCAAGGTCCAGGTCAGCTGTTTACCGTCCAGGGTAAAGAAAGGCGCCAGCGTGGGGCTGCGGGAGATATCGCCGCCGTAGATAATGGCGGCCATCAGCACGATAAAGCCGATGATCGAGATCTCGCCAATTTTACCCGGCCGGATAAAACGCAGGTAGATGCCCATGAAAATCGCCAGCGGGATGGTACAGCCCACGGTAAACGCGCCCCACGGACTGTTGGTCAGGGCTTTAACCACGATAAGCGCCAATACCGCCAGGATAATTATCATGATCATAAAAGTGCCGAATAACGCAATCACCCCGGGAACCGCGCCCAGTTCCTGTTTGATTAAGTCGCCAAGCGATCGTCCGTCCCGCCGCGTCGACACAAACAGCACCATGAAATCCTGCACCGCGCCCGCCAGCACCACGCCCGCCAGGATCCAGATCATGCCGGGGAGATACCCCATCTGCGCCGCCAGAACCGGACCGACCAGGGGACCGGCGCCGGCAATGGCGGCAAAGTGATGCCCAAACAGCACATATTTATTCGTGGGGACGTAATCCAGTCCGTCGTTATGGCGATAGGCCGGCGTCATGCGCGTCGCGTCCAGCCGCAGCACGCGGCTGGCGATAAAGCGGCTGTAATAGCGATAGGCAATCAGATAAACCGCCACCGCCACCACCAGGATCCACAACGCGTTAATTTTTTCGCCGTTATGCAAGGCGATAACGCCCATCCCAAAAGCGCCCGCAACGGCAACCAACACCCAAACCAGATGGGAAGCAATGTTTCGCATACACCCGCTCCTTGATAATGTATTAGCTAACTGAATAAAACGCTGTGCAGGAATGACTGAAATGTTTTATTACTATTTCTCATAACATTGCTTAAACCGTTTTGACAGACGCAATTTTCATAAATGTGATCCGCCAGGAAAGCTTGAACTATCTCTTACTGAAAATCAGACATCGGCTATAATTGTGCGCGCCCAAATATCACCCGGCCCCCGCCACCGGCGGCACGGCGCGCCTTGGCGGCGCTGGTGATAAACCTACTCGGGGGGCTGATGGCGGCATGGCGGCATGACGTAATTAAGATATGTCGCAGCGGTTAAACCGTACGCAAGGGCCGTGAAAAGTCCAGGCGCCACCCAGCCGGCGGCAGCCATGGCGGGGTAATCTATTCCCACTCCGGCGTGCCGTTATCCCAGGCAGACTATTTTTTATTGTTTAAACGCTTGTGCACCAATAACGCGGCAATAGCCGGAACGCCGAACACCAGCGCCAGCACCGGCAGTTCTTCCAGCAGCGTATAACCGGCGCGGAACACACCCACGCCCAGGTTGGCCAGGGAGATGACCAGCCACAGCACCATAAAAGCCTTTACCGCCGTCGCTATGGCCGGGCGGCCGACAAAATGCGCGCTATAGGTAAACAGGCCGAGCAATGCCAGGCCAACCACCACGATAATTAATGTATGCATGCGGTATTATCCATAAAAGGTCCATAAGCACTGTTTAATCACCATCGCGGCTACCGCTTCGGTTCCCGGTGCAAACCGCCATGATACTGGCTATCCCGGTACGAATGGCGCGCGCTTGGTGACCTGGGACGACGCCCGGCAGGCGGGACAATCGCAGGACATCTCGCGTGCGCAATTATCCGTTCATGTTCACCATAATCCCAACTTTCAGGTTGGGCGACGGCTTCATCCAATCGGTAAGCGCATGCTGGTGGCGCATATTCAGCAAGCGTTGGTCTATGCGATTTACGGCTATCGCCGGGCATGTGTCCTCCAGTCTCCCCAGTCAGAGGCTGAAGGCCTCACCCCGATGAATGCAAAACGGGCGTAGCGATATTTGCGTAATAACAGGGTGTGCTTGAGCGGAAAGCGCCATAAATATGATGGAGCATAATGATATCGGCAAAATGCCAACCCCGGGTAACCGGGCAACGGTATTGACTCTGGAAAGGATGCTGGAAGACTCGAAAGAAAACCCGCTGGATAGCGCGTTAGTTACCGCACGCCCAGAGAATATCAACACCGGCGCATTATTACATACGCTTCAGTCAGGGTCTAGCCAATGATCATTGCCAGACTTATGCAGCATTGATAACAAAGTTATAGCCGCTAATTAACACGCCGCCTTCAATGGTTAAAAAAACACCATTGTCCAACAAAATCCTTATCATTCATATTGTTGAAATAAAAAATCAATCATCATTCTTCTTCTTCATTTTGATGATTTATTGATAATAAAGTGATACCATAATTGTTACATGTTAATTTAATCAAGCGTAACGGTATCGATGAGATGGCTAAGCTTTTTTTTGAACCTTCATCAGTTCAATTTTATAAATATTGCTTGGTAGGATTAATAAATACTGCAGTCACTGCTGTTGTCATATTTGCCCTAATGGCAATAGGCACAAATATGTACCTGGCCAATTTTTCTGGCTATGTTGTGGGTATTCTCTTCAGTTATTTTATCAATAGCATATTCACTTTCAGTCAACAAATAACTGGCTACAGGATGCTAAAATTCGCCCTCGGTTGTTTGTTATCGTATATCGTCAATGTTGTTATCATCAAACTTGTACTTTTCATCATTCCGGATTCTATTTATGTTGTACAACTATTTGGGATGATTGCATATACTATTACTGGTTTTATCATTAACAAAATTTGGGTTATGAAATGAAGACCTTTAGAAAATGTCCCTCACTAGATATAGTCGTGCCTTGCTATAATGAAACCGAGGCATTCCCTTTTTGTCTGGCTGAATTAAGAAATATCATCAATCGGTTAAAAAACAGAGAGTTAATTTCATCACAAAGTGGCATTTTATTTGTCGATGATGGCAGTAAAGATGATACTTGGCGTCTTATCTCTGAGTCTTGCCAAGGTCATGATAACGTAAAAGGTATAAAATTATCCCGCAATAAAGGACATCAGGTTGCCCTTATCGCAGGTTTGGGAAAATCTGAGGCAGACATTGTTGTCAGTATCGATGCCGACCTGCAAGATGATACTAATGCTATTGAGGATATGGTAGTTAAGTACCATGAAGGATTCGATGTAGTCTACGGTGTCAGAAACAATCGACAATCAGATACTTTTCTTAAAAAAAATACTGCGTTACTATTTTATAAGCTCATGTCATTCATGGGTGTTAATCAAATTCAAAATCATGCTGATTTTAGGCTATTATCCAGAGTGGCCCTTAACGCCTTACTGGATTACCGCGAAGAAAATATTTATATCCGGGGTTTAATCCCAATGCTTGGTTTTCCTTCGACACAAGTTTTTTATTCACGAAGTAGTAGAGTTGCGGGCGAGTCTAAGTATCCATTGAAAAAAATGCTATCTCTTGCTGTTGAGGGCATTACTTCATTAACTATAACGCCCTTAAGAATGATTGCAGTGTTTGGATTATTTATAGCGGCCCTTTCAACCCTGGCAGGTATCTATGCTATCACTGAAAAATTATTAGGTCGTACAGTTGATGGCTGGGCGTCAGTAATGATAGGGGTATTTTTTCTTGGCGGCGTACAGATGCTATCTCTTGGCGTTATTGGGGAATATATAGGAAAAATATACGTCGAGACCAAACGCAGGCCAAAGTTCTTTATTTCTGAGGAAAAAGGTTATAACGATGTTAAATAATAAAACGAAATGTTTAATACTGAACCTATTAGCATTTATTATATTATCAGTCATCTATGCATATATTGCAAAAATAATCCCTTTAAATTCTGATGGAGCTTCTATTCTTCTGGAAGGTAAAGATTTAGGCCAGGGTAATTTCTTTTTACAAGACTGGCATCTTTCTACCGAAACCTATTTTTTTACTGATGTTATTTTTTATGGTATTTTCACTAAGATTTTTGGTTATCACATTTGGCAATGGTATGTTATACCCGGTATTCTGTACGCTGCAACAAGTATCGCCGCAATAAATTTGATAAAGGTAAAAGCGAAATCAAATATTTGGTTGCCCTTTGCAGTATTCGCTGTTCCCGGTGGCTTTATCGCCACAATAGCAGTAAGACCTTGTATACATATCGGCACTTATGTAGCCATATTAATCACATATTTGTTAATTGATCATTATCAGCGCCCCGGCAAAAAAAGCATTACGCTGAAAATCATCCTGCCTTTTGCATTTGCACTGATATTATTCAGTGACAGAATTTCCCTATACCTTTTATTTATACCTGTTTTTATTTCCTTTATTGTAGATGTGCTTAAGGGAGAAAAATGGCGTAATGCTGACATTCTAATTTTCGCACTGATCGGCTACTTTTTTAGCAAGGTAATAGCAAAATTATTCCTGCTAATGAATGGATTTCATCTTCCCGGCACGACACTGCCTGCGTTTGTTGAATTTGATAAAATTTTTAATAATATTTATTTATTTGTATTATGCTCGCTTCACTTTTTTGATGCGATGTTTTTCGGCAAACCCATACAAGACACAAGCGCAATTTTTAACTTACTGCATTTTTTATTATTTTTAGCATTAGTAGTAGGCGTTGTAAAAGTTGCAAAGAATATCAAAACATTGTCTTTTGTCGATTGTTCACTTATGGTGGCAGGAATAACGCTTAGTGTTGCCTTTCTCGCAAGCAATATGCCTATTGATTTAGCCTCAGGCCGCTATTTATTCCCTGTCTATGTGTTTATGTCGATACTGGTCGGGCGAAACATCGTCCTGACTAAACGATGGCAAGCGCTGTTTATTTTTATCACCATCGTTTTGGCGATAAACACCCTACATGGATACAGGCACCAACATGCTGCCCGTACAGTACAAGTCGAAATACGTGAAACGCTTCAGAAGAATGGCCTAACCCGTGGTTTTGCGACTTTCTGGTATGCTTCTGAAACGGCGGCGCTAGGTGATATTATCATTGCGCCGGTAAATGATAATATTGATCCCTATCTATGGCTGACAAAAAATTCATGGTATGACGCCGGGAATAACTTCGTCATAGCTGAAAATAATCATATAGAACAAATTGCCCGGCAAAAATTTGGCATGCCCGATCGCGTGATTGAAGTCAGAGACTGTAAAATAATGGTATGGAATCATGTAATTAGCCTTAAATAATTACGAATCAGGCGGGTTCTCCTTTGCGGAGGGCCGCCTATCTTTACTTTTCTCTGATGTGACATGCAGACTTTCCGCAAGCTGTTCTGATAAGCCACTGAATTGTAGTGTAAGTAGATCGTTTTTAGTTTCACGCATTTTTTGAGATTTCAGGATCTTCAGCCATCAGCCGGTACTCTTCCGGCGCCAGGTTGTTCAGGGATTCATGAGGCCGCTCGCTATTATATTCAGTACTTAATTCAGTGTCCTGAACAAATAAAAATCCAGTATTTCTGTCCGGTACGTCCGGTTAAACGATTCGATAAACGCATTCTGTGTCGGCTTGCCCGGCCTGATAAATTCCAGTATCACGCTATGCTCTGCCGTCCAGTGCGCCAGCGTAAGCAATATCAGTTCCGGACCGTGGTATAAGCGTAACAGTACAGCAGAGGTACATGAAGCATACTGACAAACTCTTCCAAGACCCGCAGGATCTGAGATTCGGTGAAACGCGTTTTTTCATGAGGAGCCTTCCGTTAATTGTATTTTAACCAGAGAACGCCATTACGCGGGAAGGCTAAATTCAGGGGGACTACAGGTGTTACCACGGCCTCATAAGTGATTGCCGTGTCTTGGGTTGGCGGGACAAGCCCTACTATTGATTTCCCCGGCACCACAATTACGTGAAGTTTCGCTATTAAAGCATCTTGGGTACAATAGTGCCGGTGACCCCATACTGTATCGCCCTTGCGCCGTTAACCGAGCCGCACCATCCCGGCTGCCACAGCGGTTTCCAGTGCCAAACGCGGTGATTCGCCGGTCATCCCGGTAGGGTTTAGCGGTTAATCATGACATAATACGCCGATAAAGCCGATGATAACGATCGGCGCTATCCACCCAACCGGACTTTTGACCATCGTGGCTACTACTCCCAAGCAACCGAGCTTTCTGGTGCATGATTACGAAACCTTCGGCAAACATCCGGCGCTGGATCGGCCCGCCCAGTTCGCGGGGATCCGCGCCGGGCTGGACTTCGAACCGCTGGAAGAGCCCCAGGTATTTTTCTGCAAACCGGCCGACGACTACCTGCCCGATCCCGAGGCGGTGCTGATTACCGGCATCACGCCGCAGCAGGCCGCCCGCAAGGGCGTCTGCGAAGCGGAATTCGCCAGGCGGATCCATGGGTTGTTCAGCGTGCCGGATACCTGCATTCTCGGTTACAACAATATCCGTTTCGATGACGAAGTGACGCGCAATATTTTTTACCGCAATTTCTACGATCCCTACGCCTACAGCTGGCGCCAGGGCAATACGCGCTGGGACCTGCTGGACGTGATGCGCGCCTGCTACGCGCTGCGTCCCGGGGGCATCAACTGGCCGCTTAATGATGACGGTTTGCCGAGCTTTCGCCTGGAGCACCTTACCCGCGCCAACGGCGTTGAACACGCCAACGCCCATGACGCCATGGCCGATGTCCACGCCACGCTTGCCATGGCGAAGCTGGCCCGACAGGCGCAGCCGAAGCTGTTCGAGTATCTCTACCAGCATCGCGGCAAGCAAAAGCTGAAAAGCCTGGTGGATATCGCCGCCATGAAACCGCTGGTCCATGTTTCGGGCATGTTTGGCGCCGGGCGCGGCAATACCAGCTGGATTGCGCCGTTGGCCTGGCACCCGGAGAACCAAAACGCCCTGATCGTCTGCGACCTGGCCGGCGATATGGAGGTACTTCTGGATCTCAGCGCCGATGAATTGCGTACCCGCCTTTATACGCGGCGCGATAAGCTCGGCGAACTGTCCGCGGTGCCGATTAAACTGGTGCATATCAATAAATGCCCGGTGCTGGCGCCCGCCAGTACCCTGCGCCCGGAGGATGCGGAACGCCTGGGGATTGACCGCGAGCGCTGCCTGCAAAACCTGCAGGTGCTGCGCCGGCACGCCGGCGTGCGGGAAAAAGTGGTGGCGCTGTATGCCGAAGCCGAGCCCTTTGCCGGATCCGATAACGTCGACGCCCAGCTGTACGATGGTTTTTTCAGCGATGCCGACCGCGCGGCCATGGATATTATCCTGGCAACCGATCCCGTTAACCTGCCGGCGCTGGATATCAGTTTTGTCGACCCGCGCCTTGCCCCGCTGCTGTTTCGCTATCGGGCGCGTAACTTTCCCCACACCCTCGATGACGGTGAACAGCAACGCTGGCTGGCATACCGCAAAGGATTATTTACCCCGGAAACGCTGCAAGCCTATGTGGAAAACCTGGAACGGCTCTATGCCGAACATGCCGGCGATGAGCAAAAAACCCGCCTCCTGAAGGTGCTGTTTGATTATATGCAACAGCTTTAATAAACTGACATTAACTTTATAACCGGCTATGTTTCACCCTAGCCTGAAGTATAAACACCAGAGAGATTAGGAATGAAAAAAAGTGGGCAACGGGGTTACAGCATTTGGCTGCACCCTTCCTTTTTTGCAATAAATATTATATTGGGTATGATATTAAGTTATCATTTTGTGATGATTAACTTCAGTGCGGACAATGATGTCGCCAATTCAATTATCGTTTGGCATGAAATCCAGCTTCATGGTTTTTCGGTGTTATCCCAGTGGCGGCCCACGGTGGATAACTGGTACTTATCCACCTACCCTATTCATTTCCTGCTGTTTAAACTTACAGGATCCACTTCAATATCCATTATTAAATTTATTGAAATTTCCCAAGTTTTTTTAGCCGCGGTGATATCATCCTTAATCTGTTTTCACAAAACCCGCAGCCGTTACGCCTTTTTGTTGATTCCATTCTTCTGCGGTTTATCCGTATTTGCTTACAGTGTAGCCTATATTTCACATCCTTTTTCCCATAACCTGACTAATTTGTATGGGCTGGCATGCGTTTATCTGTATATTGTTAAACCGCAACAATTTAGTTTTCCTTATGAGATTGGACTCTGTGCGCTGATAATTATAGCCTCTGTTTCGGATCCCTGGTTTCAGGCGGCCTATTTTCTGCCATTATTTTTGACCAGTCTCTATTCTGGTTTTATCGCCAGGACGCAGCCCAAAAAATATGTTATTCCGTTATTTATTACCGGCATTATCCTTTTTACACATATTATTGAACGACTTCTTCATTTACCGGTGGCCCGTTTCACGCTGGGCGCGCCTGAACAGATGCTGGCAAATGCCTATTGGTTTCTGGTGGGCGTGGGGGGCAGCCTGAATGTCTTTTTTATCCAGACAGATAATCTAAAGATAATTTCGGCCATTATCCTTATTCTCCTCTACTTTTATACCCTTATCACTATGGCCAAGCATGATAGTCTAGATAGGGTTATCTTTCTTTCCCTGGCTGGCATTACCTCGGCTTTTATTTTAAGCAGTGTCCCCGGGGCCTCCTATAGCGCGCGTTTTTTTGTCAACATTGTCTATCTGGCCATTATCGCTATCTTCACCAGCGCGGTGTATCGCATGCACAAACCGCTGTTGGGCTTCCTAGGCATTCTGTTTTTGTCTGGTATCTACTCCCATTGGCAGGTTGCCGCTAATGGACAGGATCGGTCCATGAGCGAATTGCGCGCTTTTCTGGAAAAAAACGATCTATCTTACGGTTTCGGCCCCTATTGGGACGCCAAAACGCTGGCGCTCGCTTGGGATACCCAGTGGAAAATACTGATACGCCCTGTCAGCTTTGATAAGGCCACCGGACTGATGCTGCGCGGCGGCCGGTCGCAAACGTTTAACTATTGGTATATACCTGAAACCAACGATAAGCCGCAAAGACAGTTTATCGCCGTGGCCAAAGGCGGCGAGGAATGTCCGGATTTGCAGCTATGTCTTGACGGCATTGTCAGGCAATTCGGTGAGCCTGAGGAAAAACTCAGCTTTAACAACCTGTTATTTTATGTGTACAACCGCCCTATCATCACCTACTCCGCGCCGGAGCTTGCCTCCGCCGGCGAACTTCGTTTCGGCTGGAAACACAGTGATTATATTTGGCAAGGCTGGAGAAAATCCTCGGAGCCGGACTATCGCTGGACCGAAGGACTAACGGCGCGGATGGCCTTTCATAAAGCGGCACCCTGGCGGCGAGGCGTTTTTACCCTAGCGGCATCAACCAATCAACCGGTCAAAGGGGCAATTTACTACCGTGATAAAAAAATCAAAGACCTCGATTTACCGCCAGGGGATCAGCGCATTCAGTTTGCCATTGATAATATTGACAGCGATGACGGCAATATCGCTATTAAAATCGCATTCGATGCGCTGAAAAGTCCACGCGACCTGGGTACCGGGCGGGAACGGGAAAAACTGGGTCTGGCCGTTAACAGGATAAGTTATCAGTTTGATTAACAATCAGGCGTTCTTCAGCATCCAGTCGATTTCCGTTGGCGTCACCAACTGCTCGAAATGGCTGAGTTCGGCGTGCTTGCAGGCATGATAAACCCGGCAAAAACGCGCGCCCAGTAATTCCTGCAGGCGCGTGCTCTCCCGAAACGCCCGCAGTGCCTCGCTTTGCCGCAGCGGCAGCGGCGCGCCCTGGTGTTCATCGCCGCCGTTGCCGGTAATTTCCTCCGGCAGCGGCGGCTGGTTATCCAGGCCGTGCAGCATGCCCGCCAGCGCCGCGGCCAGCGCCAGGTAAGGATTGACGTCCGCGCCCGGCACCCGGTATTCCACCCGGTGGTTATCGCCATCGCTACAGGGAATGCGCAGCGCCACGGTACGATTGTTATAGCCCCAATTGGCCCGCACAGGCACATACATGCCGTGCTGAAAGCGCCGGAATGCGTTAACGTTGGGCGCCAGCAGCGCCATGGAAGCGGGCATCAAATCGAGCATGCCGGCCAGGGCGTCGCACATCAGGCCGGCATGGCGGCCGCAGCCGTCGGACAGCACGTTATTACCCTGCCCGTCGCGCAGGCTCAGATGGATATGCAATCCGCTGCCCGCAAACGCCTCGTAGGGTTTGGCCATAAACGTGGCCTGCATGCCATGGTTTTCCGCCACCAGCCGCACCAGCCGCTTTAACTGCAGGGCCTGGTCGCAGACGGTAAGCGGGTTATCGCCATGGTGAAGGTTAATCTCGAACTGGCCGGGGCTGGACTCCGCCACGGCGCCGGCGGCGGGCAAGCCCTGCAGGCAAGCAAGCCGGTCGATATCGTTGAGCACCGCGGCAAAAAGGTCGAGATTATCCAGCGAATACACCTGGCTTTGGGTATGGCGATCGCCGGTTCCCGGCGCGCAGGGCGGCTGCAGCCGGCCCGCCGCGTCGCGCGCGCGATCCACCAGGTAGAATTCCAGTTCCACCGCCGCCACCGGGCTAAAGCCGCGCGCGCGCAACTGCTGCCACACCCGATTGAGAACATTGCGCGGCTCGACGTCAAAAGGCGCGCCGTCCTCATCAAGCATGGTCAGCAGCAGTTGGGCGGTTGAATCGGGATCGGCGGCGGATGGCGCCAGGGTACCGGCGACCGGCACGCAGACATGATCGGGCTCGCCTTTTTCCTGCCCCAGCCCGGCATCCTCCACCGTGTGGCCGTAAAGGTTGATGGCAAACAGCGACGCGGGGAAATAGCATCCGTTTTCAATCGTGGAAAGTTCGGTCAGCGGGATACGTTTACCGCGGAAACCGCCGTTAAGATCGGTGAGAAAAATATCGACTTGCTGAGTTTGGGGGTGGCGTGCCAGGTAAGCGGCGATCTCACGCTGGAACGCGCTGGTTCGCTGCCCGTCGGCGAGCATTGCGCGCCGCGCCTGCGTATCCATCTGCTGCGCGGGCCGCGTCCTGAGAACATCTATTGCTACGTGGTTGTGCATAGTTTACCCGCTGAAACATCCCTTTTGCATAACATTGGCGGACAGCAAACCGGCAGGCGCGATATTGCGCCTGCTCTAAAAACATAGCGCCAAGGCCGTTTTTTGGCAAATCCGGCTTTTGACCACATCCAGTCTTTAGCCAATCAGGCCCTGACGCCCCCGCCCGGCTCACGACAGGCGCATCGGCATCAGGGCCGGATCCGGATACAGGTATTCAAACCCCAGCTCGCGGCAAATCCGGCTGCCGTCGATGGTTTTACCGCTATCCTGCGCCCGGCCATCGCCGGCCTCGTCGGCCAGGTATTCCGGCGGGGTCAATGCCAGTTCCCGCGCCCTGGCCGGATAATAATCGCGCTTTGCCGGATGGCGCGGCGCGCAGATATTATAGATATGCCCGCCCTTAGGCAGCTTGAGCAGCAGCTCAATGGCGGCGATGACATCCGACTGATGCACCAGATTAACGCCGTGCGACCCGCCCGGCAACCCAGTCTTGCCCGCCAGGAACCGGCCGGGATGGCGGCTCGGTCCCACCAGCCCGGCAAGGCGCAGGATATCCACCGACGTATTGGGCAGGCGATGCAGCCAGCGCTCCAGCTCCACCAGGCACGCGCCCGCGGGCGTTACCGGCGCCAGCGGGCTGTCTTCGCGCAGCAGGCCCGCCGTATCGCCATACACGGCGGTGGAGCTGGTGAAGATAATGCGCGGCACGGCAAACGCCAGGGCGCTGTCCACCACCTGCTGCACCGCCAGCAAATAGTCGTCGGCGCGTTCCATAGTGCGGCCCGCCGGCAGGGTAATAATCAAGGCGTCCACCTGGAACAGCGCCGCCAGGTCGTCCTGCTCAGCGTTGATTTCCGGCGTCAGGACCAGCGGATAGCACTCCACGCCGCACATCCTGGCCGCCTCGACGCCGTCCGGCGTGGTTTTAGTGCCGGCCACCCGATATCCCCTGGCAAGCAGCGATAACGCCAGCGGCATTCCCAGCCAGCCTAAACCCACTATGGCGATTTTTTTCATATATGCTTCTCCCTCAGGCGTCTGGTACGTTAAGGCGTGATCTTCTGCAAAACCGACCGCGCGGGCCCGCGCCCCACAGAAAGAAAATAGTTGCATTTGCCACTAAAGATCGTTAGTTTTGATTTAAAGACGGCTTACCCTGGCCATGCTACTACTGTACTCGCTACAAATGTAATACTACGTATGTAATTTTCAGCGCGACAGTACAACCTAGACTGCTCAACCCAGTACAACGGAAATTATGATGAACAACGTTCTGTTTAACCACCATCATCACCATCACCCTGACTAGTCTTTCAGGCGTTTGGTGCTGGAAGACATAATATCTTCCAGTGGCGCAGAATGTAAGAGAGAGCCCTCGGAAGATATCTTCCGAGGGTTTTTTTTTGGGCTTAACACATTTTATTTCAGGCAGAGGACAGTATCTTGGACAAATCACGGTTACGGATAGCGATGCAAAAATCAGGCAGGCTGAGCACGGATACGCAGCAGCTGCTTGAACATTGCGGCATTAAAATCAATCTGCAGCAACAACGCCTGCTGGCCTTTGCGGAAAATATGCCCATAGATATTATGCGGGTGCGCGACGACGATATCCCCGGCCTGGTGATGGACGGCGTGGTGGATCTGGGCATCATCGGTGAAAACGTGCTGGAGGAAGAGCTGCTTAATCGCCGCGCCCAGGGCGAGGATCCGCATTATTACATGCTGCGGCGCCTGGATTTCGGCGGCTGCCGCCTGTCGCTGGCCCTGCCGCTGGATGAACCCTTTACGGGTCCCCAATGCCTGCAGGGCAAACGCATCGCCACCTCCTATCCGCACCTGCTTAAGCAATACCTGGACAAACTCGGCATCAACTTTAAGTCATGTCTGCTCAACGGTTCCGTGGAAGTCGCGCCGCGCGCCGGCCTGGCGGACGCCATTTGCGATTTGGTCTCCACCGGCGCAACCCTTGAGGCCAACGGCCTGCGGGAAGTGGAAGTGATCTACCGCTCCAAGGCCTGCCTGATTCAAAGCGACGTCGAACTGCCGCCGGCCAAACAGGCGCTGATCGATAAGCTGATGATCCGCATCCAGGGGGTTATCCAGGCGCGCGAATCCAAATATATTATGCTGCACGCCCCGGCCGAACGCCTGGACGAGATCGTGGCCCTGCTGCCGGGCGCGGAACGCCCCACCATTTTGCCCCTGGCCGGCGATAAACACCGCGTCGCCATGCATATGGTCAGCAGTGAAACCCTGTTCTGGGAAACCATGGAAAACCTGAAAGCCCTCGGCGCCAGCTCAATCCTGGTGCTGCCGATTGAAAAGATGATGGAGTAAGCGGCCGATGACCACCTCCCCTTTTTCCACGCCGGTACGCTGGGACGACTGCTCGGCCGGCCAACAGGCCGCGTTGCTGGCCCGTCCCGCGGTGGCGGAGTCCGATCGCATTAGCAGCGCCGTCGGCGAGATTATCGATAGCGTCCGCCAGGGCGGCGACCAGGCCATCAAAGCGTTTAACCTGCGGTTCGACCATATCGCCACGGCGGAATTACGCGTCAGCGATCTGGCCATCCGCCAGGCCGCCGATCGCCTGTCGCCCGCGGTAAAACAGGCCATGGCGACGGCGGTGGCCAATATCGACTGCTTCCACCGCGCCCAGCAGCTGCCGCCGGTGGATGTGGAAACGCAGCCCGGCGTGCGCTGCCGCCAGCTCACCCGTCCCGTGGCGTCGGTGGGTCTCTATATTCCCGGCGGCTCCGCGCCGCTGCCCTCGACGGTATTGATGCTGGCCACGCCCGCGCGCATCGCCGGCTGCCGCCGGGTGATCCTCTGTTCGCCGCCGCCGATTGCCGATGAAATCCTCTATGCGGCGCAACTGTGCGGCGTGCAGGACGTCTTCCAGGTGGGCGGCGCCCAGGCCATCGCCGCCATGGGGTTCGGCAGCGAATCGATTCCGAAAGTGGATAAAATCTTCGGTCCCGGCAACGCCTGGGTGACCGAGGCCAAGCGCCAGATAAGCCAGCGCGCGGGCGGGGCCGCCATCGATATGCCCGCCGGTCCGTCCGAAGTGCTGGTTATCGCCGACAGCGGCGCCACGCCGGCGTTTATCGCCGCCGACCTGCTCTCGCAGGCGGAGCACGGCCCGGATTCGCAGGTGATCCTGCTGACCCCCGACGCGGCCATCGCCGAAGCCGTGGCGCTGGAAACGGACGCACAGCTTGCCCTGCTTTCCCGCGCCGCCATCGCCCGTCAGGCGCTCAGCGCCAGCCGCCTGATCATAGCCCGCGACCTGGCCCAATGCGTGGCCATCAGCAACCGCTACGGGCCGGAGCATCTGATTATCCAGACCCGGGACGCCGAAAGCCTGGTGGCCGACATCACCAATGCCGGCTCGGTGTTCCTGGGCGACTGGTCGCCGGAATCCGCCGGCGACTATGCCTCCGGCACCAATCATGTCCTGCCGACCTATGGCTATACCAACACCTATTCCAGCCTGGGCCTGGCGGACTTCCAAAAACGCATGACGGTACAGGCGCTGACGCCGCAGGGCCTGCTGGGGCTGGCCCCCACCATTGAGATCCTCGCGCAGGCGGAGCAGCTCACCGCGCATAAAAACGCCGTTACGCTGCGCGTCGCCGCGCTTAACCAGGCCCAGGCCGCCTCATCCACCCCTGCGCCGTTAACGGCCGATAAGGAGCAATAATGTCCATCAGCCAACTGGCGCGCGCCAATGTACTGGCGCTCGAGCCTTACCAATCGGCGCGCCGCCTCGGCGGCAAAGGGGATGTCTGGCTTAACGCCAATGAATATCCGCTGCCCCCGACGATTGAACCGCGTCCCGGCAACCTCAATCGCTATCCCGCCTGCCAGCCGGCGGGGGTCATTAACAGTTACGCCGCCTATGCGGGGCTGCAGCCGGATCAGGTATTGGCCTGCCGCGGCGCCGATGAAGCCATCGAACTGCTGATCCGCGCGTTTTGCGAGCCGGGCCGGGATGCCATCCTGTTTTGTCCGCCCACCTACGGCATGTACAGCGTCAGCGCCGAAACCTTCGGCGTAGCCCGGCGCACCGTGCCGGCGCGCGACGACTGGCAGTTGGATCTGCCGGCCATCGAGGCGCAGATGGATGGCGTCAAGCTGGTTTATATCTGCAGCCCCAATAATCCCACCGGCAATATTATCCGCCCGGACGATATCAAGCGCCTGCTGGAAGCGGCCCGGGGACGCGCGCTGGTGGTGGCCGATGAGGCCTATATCGAGTTTTGCCCGCAGGCGACGCTGGCCGGCTGGCTGGCCGACTACCCGCATCTGGTTATCCTGCGCACCTTGTCCAAGGCGTTTGCCCTGGCCGGGCTGCGCTGCGGCTTCACCCTGGCCGGCGCGGACGTGATCCAGCTGCTATTAAAAGTGATTGCCCCCTACCCTTTGCCGCTGCCGGTGGCGGATATCGCCGAACAGGCGCTCAGCGCCGACGGACTGGCGCTGATGCGCGCCCGGGTGGCGGAGATCGCGGCCACCCGCCAATGGCTGGCCGCGGCCTTGCTGGAATGCGCTTGCGTGCTGGAAGTCTATCCCAGCGCCAGCAACTACCTGCTGGCGCGCTTTGACCCGGCAAGCGGCGCCTTCAAGGCATTGTGGGATCAGGGCATTATCCTGCGCAACCAGAGCGCCCAGCCCGGCCTGCGGGACTGTCTGCGCATTACCATCGGCACCCGCGGCGAATGCGAGCGGGTGGTTAACGCCCTGCGCGCGCTGCGCAGCGACGTCGACGTTTCTCGCAAGGAGGCCATGTGAGCCAGAAACTGCTGTTTATCGATCGCGACGGTACCCTGATAAGCGAGCCGCCGGAAGATTTCCAGGTGGATCGCCTGGATAAGCTGGCCCTGGAACCCAACGTTATTCCCGCGCTGCTGGATCTGCAAAAGGCCGGCTTTCGCCTGGTCATGATCACCAACCAGGACGGCCTGGGCACCGCCAGCTTTCCCCAGGCGGATTTCGATGCGCCGCATAACCTGATGATGCAGATTTTCCGCTCCCAGGGCATCGTGTTTGACGACGTGCTGATTTGCCCCCACCTGCCGTCTGACGGCTGCGACTGCCGCAAGCCGCTCACCGGCCTGGTAACCGGCTACCTGGAGGACGGCCGCATCGATACCGCCAATAGCTACGTGATTGGCGATCGCGAAAGCGATATCGCGCTGGCGCATAATATGGGTATCAATGGGCTGCGCTATCACCCCGAGACCCTGGGCTGGCAGGCGATTGCCGACCTGCTCACCCGCCGCGATCGCCATGCCCACGTCAAGCGCGTCACCAAGGAGACGGATATCGATGTGCAGGTCTGGCTGGATCGCGAGGGGGGCAGCAAGATCAATACCGGCGTCGGCTTTTTCGACCACATGCTGGATCAGATCGCCACCCACGGCGGTTTTCGCATGAATATCGCGGTCAAGGGCGATTTGTATATCGACGATCACCATACGGTGGAAGATACCGCCCTGGCGCTCGGCGAGGCGATTAACCAGGCGCTGGGGGATAAACGCGGCATCGGCCGGTTCGGTTATATGCTGCCGATGGACGAATGCCTGGCGCGCTGCGCGCTGGATATTTCCGGGCGCCCGCACCTGGAATATAAAGCGGAGTATACTTATCAGCGCGTCGGTGATTTAAGCACTGAAATGGTCGAGCACTTTTTCCGCTCGCTGTCTTATGCCATGGCCTGCACCCTACACCTGAAAACTAAAGGCAAAAACGATCATCACCGCGTCGAAAGCCTGTTCAAGGTCTTTGGCCGCACGCTGCGCCAGGCTATCCGCGTGCAAGGCAACACCCTGCCCAGTTCGAAAGGAGTGCTGTGATGAAGGTCGTGATACTTGATACCGGTTGCGCCAATCTGTTCTCGGTTACCGCCGCGGTGCGCCGGCTCGGCTACCAGCCCGTGGTCAGCCGCGATACCGATATCGTGCTGCATGCGGACAAGCTGTTCCTGCCCGGCGTCGGCACCGCCCGGGCGGCGATGGATCAATTGCGTGAGCGCGGCCTGATTGAGCTTATCAAGGCCTGCACCCAGCCGGTATTGGGCATCTGCCTCGGCATGCAGTTGCTGGGCCGCGAAAGCGCCGAGAACGGCGGCATCACGACGCTTGGCATTATCGACGCTCCGATCGACAAAATGACCGATTTTGGCCTGCCCCTGCCCCATATGGGCTGGAACCAGGTGCATCCCCATCATGACAACCGGCTGTTTCGCGGCATCGGCGACGGCAGCTACTTCTATTTTGTCCATAGCTACGCCATGCCCCTGTGCGCCGCCACCATAGCCCAGACCCATTATGGCGAGCCGTTTACCGCGGCGGTGGAGCAGGATAATTTTTTCGGCGTGCAGTTCCATCCTGAACGCTCCGGCGCCGCGGGCGCTCAACTGCTGAAGAATTTTCTGGAGATGTAAACGGTGATTATTCCCGCGTTGGATTTAATAAATGGCGAAGTGGTGCGGCTGCATCAGGGCGATTACGGCCGCCAGCGCCAATACGGCGGCGATCCCCTCGCCCGTCTGCAGCAGTATGTCGGGCAGGGCGCGCAGCTTTTGCATCTGGTGGACCTTACCGGCGCCAAAGACCCCGCGGCCCGCCAGATCCCGTTGCTGAAAACCCTGCTGGCCGGCGTTCGGCCCACGCCGGTGCAGATTGGCGGCGGCATCCGCACGGCGGAGGATGTGGCGGCATTGCTGGATGCCGGCGCCACCCGCGTGGTGGTGGGCTCCACCGCCATCCGCCAGCCGCGCGAGGTACAGCGCTGGTTTGAGCGTTTTGGTCCCGATGCCCTGGTATTGGCCCTGGACGTACGCATCGACCGTGACGGACAGCGCGAGGTGGCGGTCAGCGGCTGGCAGGAAAATTCCGGCATGACCCTGGAGCAGGCGATTGGCGAGTATCAGCCCTTCGGCCTCAAGCACGTACTCTGTACCGATATTTCCCGCGACGGCACCCTGGGCGGCTCGAACGTGGCGCTTTACCAGGATATCTGCCGCGCCTGGCCCGCTATCGCCTTCCAATCCTCCGGCGGCATCGGCTGCCTGGAGGATATCGCCCGGCTGCGCGGCACCGGCGTCCAGGGCGTGATCGTCGGGCGCGCGCTGCTGGAAGACAAATTTACCGTTGAGGAGGCTATCGCATGCTGGCAAAACGTATAATTCCCTGCCTGGACGTGCGCGCCGGCCAGGTGGTGAAAGGGGTACAGTTCCGTAATCATGAAATTATCGGCGATATCGTGCCCCTGGCCCGGCGTTATGCCGAGGAAGGCGCGGACGAGCTGGTATTTTACGATATCACCGCCTCCGCGGACGATCGGGTGGTGGACCAGAGCTGGGTGGAACGGGTAGCGGAAGTGATTGATATCCCGTTTTGCGTCGCCGGCGGCATTAAAACCCTGGAGCAGGCGGGCCGTATCCTGTCGTTCGGCGCCGATAAGATTTCCATTAACTCGCCGGCGCTGGCGGATCCCGACCTGATAAGCCGCCTGGCGGACCGGTTCGGCGTACAGTGCATCGTGGTCGGCGTCGACACCTGGCATGACAGCGGCACCGATCGTTACCTGGTCAATCAATATACCGGTGACGAAACCCGCACCCGGGTGACGACATGGGAAACGCCCGACTGGGTGACGGAAGCGCAAAAACGCGGCGCCGGCGAAATTGTGCTCAATATGATGAACCAGGACGGCGTGCGCAACGGGTATGACCTGAAACAGCTCCGGCTGATCCGCGGGCTGTGCCACGTGCCGCTGATCGCTTCCGGCGGCGCGGGCGCGCCCGAACACTTCCTTGAGGCGTTTCGCGACGCCGACGTGGACGGCGCGCTGGCGGCCTCGGTATTCCATAAGCAGATAATTAATATTGGCGAGTTAAAAACCTTTCTCGCACAACAGGGAGTAGAGATCAGATGTTAACCACACAGCAGCGCGACCAGTTGGATTGGGATAAAACAAATCAAATGATGCCCGCCATTGTCCAGCACGCCATTTCCGGTGAAGTATTGATGATGGGGTATATGAACCCCCAGGCCCTGCAGGCAACCGAGGACACCGGCAAGGTGACTTTTTTTTCCCGCAGCAAGCAGCGCCTGTGGACCAAGGGCGAAAGCTCCGGCAACGTCCTGCACGTGGTGGGCATCTATCCCGACTGCGATGGGGATACCCTGCTGATCCTGGCCAACCCCGACGGCCCCACCTGCCATACCGGCGCCAGCAGCTGCTTTTATCCGGCCGCCACCGACTGGGGTTTCCTGCATAACCTGGAAACCCTGCTGGCGCAAAGGAAAACCGCCGACCCGGAAAGCTCCTACACCGCCCGGCTGTATGCCAGCGGCACCAAACGCATCGCCCAGAAGGTGGGAGAAGAAGGCGTGGAAACCGCCCTGGCGGCCACGGTGCACGACCGTGAAGAACTGACCAACGAGGCGGCGGACCTGGTTTATCACCTGCTGGTGCTGCTGCAGGATCAGGATCTGGATTTAAGCCGGGTTATCGGCCGGCTGCGCGAGCGGCATCAATAACCGCTCCAGCAAGCCGCCCGGCGGCAGATAAGGCGTATTATGTGCCCCCGCTCATTGATCGGGGGTATGTAAAACCGCGGTGAATCGTTACCACTTTTTAAAAAACTTGCTAATCTGTTTTTCAAACCGCTTAGCTTCACCTTCTATCTTCGATGCATCAATACGCGCAGCTTCCTTCCCTATCTGCTCTAAAATACGGTTAGCTTCATGTTTTAACTTCTCTTTATCCAGCGATTTTATTTGACCATGAATACGCGAGGCTTCCCGCAATACCTTTTGCCCCAAAGAAAAAGAGGTCGCTGATCCGGCCGGTTTATTGCCGGCATCATTAGCTGCGGCCGCTTCAGGACGGGTGGCGTCATCCGGGTATTCGTTCCTTACCCTTTGCAAATAAGCGCCAATATCATTAAATAATGCTTCATCGATATCTTCGCCTCCCCGGCTATTATCTATACGCGCAAGCAGACCCTCGGGCAACGGCCGCTGGGAAGCATTGGCGACCCCGGTCAGCTTATCGCGCAGAGATGAAAAAAATGCATTATTGTCTGAATTCGTTGATACACTGTGCTGAATAGGTGCATCATTACTTTTAGGAACTAAACTATCATAAATCATTGTAAACTCCTTATTTATAATATATTAAACTAAAAATATTGCTGATAAGTTTACCTGGCATGCTTAGAGCAAATACGTTCGTTAATTGAATCATTATCAGCATGATTATCCGGCGCTAACTTTAAACAAATCGTCAATATGACAGGTAAATCTGAATCAAATATGAAACGCCTCTTTATCCCTTGGCGGCGCCATTGCTGCATGGATAACATCGCCGTCGTGACCGGGCTAGATTCACTTTCAGCGCCGGCTACGATGGTTAAGGCTGCGGCGTTAGCCTTCATGGCGCGGCGCTGCCCGATTCTGAACTGCCGCGCAGCGAAGGCGAGGCTGGGAACAGTTTTTTGTAGCTGGGAGGCGGTGTGTAGCTGGGAGGCGGTGAATCGCCCTTAATGTTCTTGAGTTCAGGAACGGCCGGGAATCCCGCATCCAAAGGGTGTGGATAAGAAGGAACTAAACTGAGCGGCGGTCCATGGCGGTTCGACGCGAACGACAGCGCGCTGAACCCCCCTGACGTTGGCGCCGGCCCGGCTATCGGGGTATTATCCGTCTTTCGCGTGATGGGGCCAAAACCGCAACAGTATAACCAACTTGGCATCTGATACTCCTGATGATTGAGACACAAAAAAACACAGTCTAAGAACATTACGGATGTGTTATTTTCCACCGAGCACAACGACCGCGATCGGTTTGAATTTATGATACCGGGCCGCCGCCACGGGTAATGCTTCCGTCATTTTTGGATTATATTTACAAGCTATTTCGTCAAAAAACCGCAGATTATTGCGATTAATTTTATTATTCATTAGTCCGTGGCAATATAACTCCGAATTATCAGGAAGCAGTAAAATTATCCTGAATATTCACTTCTTTTTCATCCGGTTTAATGAATTTGTTGAAAAATGATTAAGGTATTTTCACTTCATTATCACGACCTATTGATACTGCATTTAGGGCTTTATTAAGGGGCAACCTTTTCGCGTATTCTTGACATAAAAATGGTAGAATAGGTTAATTATTCATTTATACCTAAGTACACCGCCATGCGTTAATCAATCGGATTGCCACCTGATGATTAAGCCTGGGCAAAAGAATATGGGGCAGTTGATACTTAAGTTCACGGAAGATCCTCAATCTTCCGTCCAGGGGCAGGGTTAATACCGCCGCAAGCAATGCATCCAATGCCGGTAATATATGCCCCGGGCAGAGATGAAGAACGTCAAGCGACAGCTCTGCCAGTATGGCTTCCCGGGTCCGCCGGCGATAGCTTACCGTCAGCGCCAGCAACCCCAGCATAATCTCACCTCGATCCCGCTGCCGCAATAGCCTGAAATGGTAAAGGATATTTTCGCCGACATGCTCACGGCATACCGTCGACAGCGCCGGCCCCTTACGTAACAGGTCTTTGCAGGCATCGGCCAGGGCGCAGGCGGATAATCCCCGCAGGCGGTAATAACTGAGCGCCGTCCAGCCCTGGTTTTGTAGTGAATCCGGCCAGGCGTCGATAATCTGGCTAAGACGCTGATATAGCCATTCCGCCGCCGCCTCGTCCGGGGGGCTCACCCTTTCAATGATACGCAAAACCGGCGCCAGCTGGCAGTGAGGAGGAAACGCGGCCAGGACACCCGGAGTGTCGTCACTGCCCATCAGCATTTTCACACGCGGATAACCGCACCGGCGCGCCAGGCTGCGGGTTAGATTAATGCTATCCCGCTGCGTTTTCAGCCGCTCATATAATGTTTTATTAACGCAGGATAATCTGAGTAAATCCCCAGGCGAGAGAGAATGGCCGATACGCATTAAAAGCTCCATGGATAAGGTATCCAGGCCCTGCGGGCGCGCCTCGCCTGCGGCCTCAAGCGGCGGCGCCATGCGCAGCGCCTGGGAGCATCGGTTGGCAACGGCATTGATTCCCCGTGCCAGCGCGCCGGGAATGCAGCTCCCGGATGAAAACGCGTTGGCAACGCCCGGCGGGGCAACAGATTCAGGCTCACTTGGGGAATGACAGCATAATAGCGAACGCAGCATGGCATGTTCCTCTTTATGATTGGCAAGGTTAGCCCGTTTTTTATGGTAGCGGCAGGTATATTTACGCTATGCGGCGGTGCTTTGCATCCGGCCTGCGCGACAGAAGTTAATTCTTGAACCCCCCTCGATTCTTCAGGAAGCAAACATAAAAAAACCGCCCGGTTTCGCGGACGGTTTACGATGACATCACGACGGTGCCTATGCCCTACACCGCCGGGTTACAGACGGCTTACACCGGCACCCAGCACAGTGGTTTGCCGGGCAGTCTTATTCCAGCCATTCGGTATGGAACACGCCGTCCTTGTCGGTGCGCTTATAGGTATGCGCGCCGAAATAGTCGCGCTGCGCCTGGATAAGGTTAGCGGGCAATACCGCCGAGCGATAGCTGTCGTAATAGGCGATGGCGGCCGAAAGGGTCGGGGTCGGAATGCCGTGCTGTACCGCATAGGCCACCACGTCGCGCAACGCCTGCTGATAATCGTCGGCCACCTTTTTAAAGTAAGGCGCCAGCAGCAGATTGGCGATGTCGGCGTTTTCGGCATAGGCGTCGGTGATTTTCTGCAGGAACTGCGCGCGGATAATGCAACCGGCACGGAAGATCTTGGCGATCTCGCCGTAGTTCAGGTTCCAGTTATTTTCTTGCGACGCGGCTTTCAACTGGGAAAACCCTTGGGCATAAGAGACGATTTTACCCAGATAGAGCGCCCGGCGGACTTTCTCGGTAAATTCTTTTTTATCACCGCTAAAGGCTTGCGGCGCGGGACCGGATAATACTTTCGCGGCGGCGACGCGCTGATTTTTTAGCGACGACAGATAGCGGGCGAACACGGACTCGGTAATCAGGCTTAACGGTTCGCCCAGATCCAGCGAACTCTGGCTGGTCCATTTGCCGGTCCCTTTATTGGCGGCCTCATCAAGGATAACATCGACCAGGTAGTTACCCTCTTCATCTTTCTTGGTGAAGATATCTTTGGTGATGTCGATCAGATAGCTATTCAGCTCGCCCTTGTTCCATTCGCTGAAGGTGGCGGCCAACTCGTCATTGCTCAGGCCCAGGGCATTCTTAAGCAGCGCATACGCCTCCGCGATCAGCTGCATATCGCCATATTCGATGCCGTTATGCACCATTTTAACATAATGACCGGCGCCGTCCGGACCGATATAGGCCACGCAGGCTTCGCCTTCGGCGCGCGCGGCGATTTTTTCCAGTATCGGGGCCACCAGGTCGTAAGCGGCTTTTTGCCCGCCGGGCATGATGGAAGGGCCTTTCAGGGCGCCCTCCTCACCACCGGAAACGCCGGTGCCGATAAAATTGAACCCTTCCGCGGACAGCTCGCGGTTACGGCGAATGGTATCGCGATAGAAAGTGTTGCCGCCGTCAATCAGGATATCGCCTTTTTCCAGGTAGGGTTTCAGCGAGTCGATGGTTTTATCGGTGCCTTCGCCGGCTTTGACCATCAGCAGGATGCGCCGCGGTTTTTCCAGTGAATTGACAAATTCTTCCAGGCTGTAGTAAGGCACCAGATTCTTATCGGCATTCTCGGCGATCACTTCTTCCGTCTTTTCGCGCGAACGGTTGAAGATGGACACGCTATAACCGCGGCTTTCAATGTTCAGCGCCAGATTGCGCCCCATTACCGCCATACCGACTACGCCGATCTGTTGTGTGGACATTAAGCAACTCCTGTCTGAAGTATGTGTCTTAAGTATGAACCACCTGCGGCCGCACGTTGGCCGGCAGGTTATAAAATGTGGATGATATGTTAACCCAGCTTTACGGGCGACGGGTAGTTATTGGTGCGATAGTCACTGTTCGTTACGCATTCCATGCCAACATAACGGTGCGGCTGGCTTGCCGCCGCGAGCGTGTATGACATGCCAGAAAACGTCTACAGTAAAGAACGATACAAACTGATATAACTCTCGACCATTTTCGCCGAGGTAAACATCGCATCGAAACGCTCCCGGGCGTTGTCGCCATAACGCCGCGCCAGTACAGGATTATGCCAGAGCTGCCGCATGGCATCGGCCAACTCCTCGGGATCGGTAGGACGAACCGCCAAGCCGGTCTCATGGTGAATATTAACAAACGTGGTGCCGGTACCAATCTCGCACGTAATCATAGGCTTGGCAAACATTGCCCCCTCCAGCAGAGTAATACCGAAGGCTTCTGAGCGCAGATGGGATGGAAAGACGATACCGTAGCATAACGTAAGCAAAGCAATCTTATCCTTATCCGGCAGCGCACCGAGAAAATGAATATTTCTCAGCCCCAGTTGCGCCGCTTGTTGCTTCAACTCGCCTTCCATGGGACCGACGCCGACCAGCACCACCGGATAACCGCTGATTTTAGCCGCGACCAACAAAGTTTGCAGGCCCTTGTAATAACGAAACGCACCGATGAACAAAAAGAAAGGCCCGCCGATACGGGATCGCCATGCCTCAAGCAGCTCATCCCTGGCCGGCGGATACGACGCCGGATCCAAACCAAAGGGGATAACGCTTATTTTAGGCAAAAAGCGCTGCAAAACAGGGCTACTGTCCACATAGTTTGGCGATGACGCCACGATACGGTCAACGCTGGTCAGAAAACGGTTCATTAACGGCCGGTAAAGCTGCAGCATCGCCTTTTGTTTGACGATATCGGAATGGTAGGTCACGACAGTCGGCTTTTTAATTCCGGCGACAAAATGCATTATATCCATAAATGGAAAGGGAAAATGGTAATGAATAATATCCGCCCCGGCGGCAAGGGCCTTAAAATGACCAATCGCTTTATAGGAAAAAGGCGTGGAAGCGAACTGCCAGCTGATGGCGCTATAGGCGACATGGTGGCGGTAAAACGGCTTGCTATCACTGGACCCGTTTGGACTAAGCGCCAGAACGGTTGATGATATGCCGCTGGCAAACGCCCCTTCACTTAATTGGAAGATCACCTGTTCAATTCCCCCGTAAGAATCGGGATAATAGGTTTTATAAAGGTGAAGTATTTTCAACATAACAGGATTCAGACCTTCCGGTAGGCTTCAATCGTTTCCGCAGCACAACGCTGCCATGAAAATTGCCGCGCGCGCGCCAGGCCGGCGGCTATCGCACTCGCGCGTTGATGTTCATCTTCAAGGCTGGTGCCAAGAGCCAGAGTCAATGCGTCCACATCCAGCGGGTCAAACATACTGGCGGCGTCGCCGGCCACTTCCGGCAAAGAGGCGGCGTTGGAGCAGACCACGGGAACCCCGGAGGCCATTGCCTCAAGCACCGGCAGGCCGAAACCTTCGTATAGTGACGGAAAGGCAAACACCCGCGCCGCCGCAAATAATAAGGGCAGGTCGTGGTTAGGGAGATAACCTAAATAATGCAGCCACCCCTGGCGCTGGCCACGTTCAAAGCGCCGATGCACCTCCTCGCTGCCCCAGCCCTGGTAGCCGCAAAGCACCAACGGATAGCGCATCCTTACCTCTTGCGGCAACCGTTCATAGGCGGTAAGCAGCGTGGCGATATTCTTCCTCGGCTCGATGGTGCCGGTAAACAGGGTATATCCCTGCTCGGTCAGGCCAAGCCTTGTCAGCAGCGGCTGCAACTGCGCGCTTTCCCTGGGATAAAATTCCGCGCTACAGGCCAAATAGGTCGTATCGATTTTTTCACTGGGGTAATTAAAATAGTTGGCTAGTTCATGTTTGGAAAAATCAGACACAGTGATGACGCGACTGGCGCGCTTTAGGCTGGCCTGCATAGCTTTATGCATGTAACGAACCCGCTCGCGGGGATGGTATTGCGGGCAGGTAAAAATCGAAATGTCGTGGAACGTGGTTACTGCGCGGTCAAGGCCGGCGGGCAGATAGTAATTCGGGCTATGATAAATATAATCGCGGTAATCGCGCAACGCTCTCTTTTGCATCAAAGGGTAAAGATGCTGGTAGACTTCAATCAATGTTGCACGTTTTTTTAGCCATTCTTTCAGCGGACTCGACGGCAGCGCTTTATCGGCATGATCGGGCAATGCATCGACCACCTTCAGGTTGTTGAAATATTTCAATTCACTGATAGCACTGCTTTGTTGCAATTGTTTCAGTAATTCCAACGCGTAACGGCACACCCCGGTAAGGGGGTACTTGATGGCATCGGTGGAAAACATAATTTTCACTATGATTATTTCCATTCTCATCTATGGATACAAAACCGATGCGATACGCTTTATACCCGCACCCTATAGAATTTAAACGTACTCCCGCCTGCGCCCTAAGCCACTGGCGGGACAGTACAGTGGCTGTTTATTTTCCAGCCGGTCGTAATAATGGCAGTTTATTTAATAACAGCCGTGTGTCCTGCGGAAGGTTAAGCCCGGCAGCATTCAACGCGCAAACGTTAAGGTAAGGGTTTGCCATCACCTCTTCAGCACATTCCTTTAACCACAACCGCAGTTGATCGGCCTGATGATCAGAAGCACAAATGATACCGTCGGTATGCCTCGCCAGGGCGCTCAATACAGGGCGGTTGTTCGTCTGCCGGTCGGCATCGGCATCCGCAGCGTTGATAAAAATCTCTTGTTCCTGAAGAAGGCAATAAACCGTTGTGCCGACGCGCCTCAACGTATCCCACTGTTGAGTATTCAGGGGAAAAACGCCGTTGGTCGGCACGTTGACCAGCACAATATCGTCTTTTTTTAATAAAATGGGCTCATCATCCCCCCAATCATGCCCCTGATGAGCAGCCTGGTAGCGATTTGCATAATGATAGTATCCCGCCTCATTGCAACTGATGGCCCTGACCTGATAACCAGGGACATTGCCGGCCAGCAAGCTTGCCGTCAGCGCTTCTAACGGCGCCGGCGCTGCAGCTGTGGTAAGCGGTTGCAAAAAGCGTGATACATCTATCGCTAATTGCCGCTGGTGCTGGCTGAAATTATTGCGTGCAATAGCCCATGCCGTGCCGAGTTTATCCGTATCACTGAGGTGATGCGTTTTCGACATCATGCGATTAAGGATATCATCCGTCGATTGCTCAGGCGTGCCGTCAAAGACTCGAAACATTTTTGGCGTATTCATTATGTGCGCAAAACTGTCCCAGGCAATATGGGCGGTACGATCCCATGAAAACAAGCCAGACTGGGTCAGGGCATGCTTTTTAAGCGCCAAGAAAAAATCCTCATCCGTCAGAGCGCGTTCCATTACTGCCTTAATGGCATTGACATCATTTGGATCAAACATCGCCTCTGACCAGCCGATCACTTCCGGCAAACTGGTAGCGTTAGAGCTCAGCGTGGCCGCACCGCAACTCATGGCCTCCAGGGGAGGTAACCCAAATCCTTCGTGCAGCGACGGGAAAACAAACAATTTACAGGTGTTATATAAGGCTATCAAATCACTATCAGGCAAATAGCCGGTAAATACAATTTGGTTAGGCTTGATACCATATTTTTCCACCATCTCAAGCGTACGTTCTAAATCGTAGGGGCGGATCTTACACGCCATCACCAAGGGATAACGATCTCGCAATTCCTCGGACAACATGCCAAATGCCTGAAGTAATGCATTAATGTTTTTACGCGGCTCGATCATAGCGAGCGTAAGCAGATATTCATCGGGTAAATTATAACGTTCTTTTAATCGGGCCCTGGCTTGGCTATCTAACTCCAGGCGGCAAAATTCAGGTTCAACCGCTGATGAAATATTAAAAATCCGTTTATGATCGATGGACGTGAAGCGTTTAACCTCATCAGCTGCAGAATTAGAAATCGCAAAAATCGCATCCGCATATTCATATTCATGCAAACGTTCAAGGTAAAAGCCTCTGAAATTAGCGTCAGCAAGATACACTTCTTTATTAAGGTATGGTATTAAATCATGGCAAACGCAAATGGTACGCCATTTTACCGGAAAGTCAGGAATAGAGACAATATAGTCATCAACATGGCCTTCAAAGAAACTGATAACAAAAACAATATCAGGATTAATGTTGGCAATCGCAATATTACGGCACTCTTCCGCCGTTTGATGACGCCATTGATTTTCAGCATGGCAAGCGACCACTGGTCCATGGGCTGAAAAAGTAAATATTTCCTCGGCAGGTAATATATCTTGATAAAGATGCCGTGTTTCTTCAATGTTATCAATAGGAAAAATACCGTTAACCAGTATACTTACTCGATTTTCACCGGCATTGCGTATGATTGCCCGGCTCATGGCCAAAGTACTGCGTCCTATACCCCGAAATTTGCTTTGTGTTTGCAATCCCTGCACGTCAATAAGAATATGCATTTAATCAACCTTCTTTATTATCGTTTTTTAATTTATTGAATATAATTTGTACCTGCCGCGGCACGTTTTTTAGATCGATTAACTGCGATTGTAGTTGCGTTTTAACGATTTCATTATTAATTGCCTGCTCAACGATCACCGGCTCGATAGCTTCGGGGTAGATACGGCGATAAAGACGGAGCGCTGCATTATATGCTCCTATTTTATTAAGCATTATTCTCAAGCGGGATTTCATGACCGGCCGCTGTTGAATACGGTAAAATGCCGCTTTCAGTATTCGTCTGATGGCATGCTTGCTACGTTGCTTAGCGCCATACTGGCGCAACAAATGATACTGGTTGCCGGCGTAGCGATAAGGGAATGTGAAACGCCAGGAGTTACTTTGGGTTATCGCTTCAAGGCGATGGGCCAAATCCTGATTGATCGCCGATAACTGTTTGATTTGCTGTTCTTCGCCAGCAATGATATCACTTAGTTTGTCGTTGCGTTCCCCTGCAGCAGTAAGCATCTCAGCAAAGCGCATGTTGATATTTTGTGTTTCAGTCAATAAATCGCGCAGACTGTCGCTGGCTTTGCCGCTTTGCGCTGCGTTGAGGCTTTCTTTCTCGGCCAGTTTCTGTTGGATATAAGCATATTCTTGACTCAAATCGAAAATTTTCTGCTCCGACATTTCACCATTACTGTGAAGCGTAGCAAGTATTTCATCAACAAATGGGATCCGTTCATCCAAAGCCGTTTTACACTCGGCGATCCCCTTGCGCATTTCCTGTGCCAGCAATTCGACGCGGACATCCTGTTGATCAATGCGCTCCGCTAACGATAGTTCCATATCGTGTAAATGTATTTGATACATTTGCATCCCTCTTTCAACCGCAGCAATCCATTGATTAAAACCGTAATTATCCGTTGTGGGTGCAGGCAAAGACACGCGTGATTGCAGTAATGCCAGCATAGTCTCGAAGGACCATTGTGCTTTAGGCAACTGCCACACTGCGTACAGCCAATTATCATACGGCTCCGGCAGGTTAAAAGGGCTTAGCGCAAAGGGCCGGGAAAAATTAATTTTAATTTCCGGCGGGTTAAATATTTCATTAACCAGAATAAAAAACGCCAGAAAAGGATCATGGGGCCAGACGCAATCGGTCTTTTCAGTCGCGACTGAACCCAAATCGATCAGACGCGCTTCACTGTTATCGTTAACCAGTATATTCCAACTACGCACATCATCATGATACAAACCGGCCTGTTCGAGGGCGGTAAGTTGAACCAAAAGAGAATTGAGCAGCGTCTCATGATTGAGGGGCGCACGGCGGCTCAATAAATCCAGCAACAGCTCTCCAGACAATCGCTCCATCATAAGCCAGCCATCGTATTCGCTGATGCCACCGCCAAGAAATTCCGGTGCGGGAAAACCCGCCGGCGGTTGCTTTAAAAAAGCGCTTTCGCTGGCTATCTCATCACGATTGCGTTGGCTTTCCATAGCGGAAAGTTTGCTGCCTTTAATATCAAAGTTAAAAACCTTACAAACAAAATCATGCCCAAAATAATAACGCCGGCTTCCTTTATGGGCCCCCTGCGCCGCTTTATAGGGCCAGTCGCGCCACTCAGTAAAGAGGGCAAAAATATCATCCAGGATGATATATTTGTTACTTACAACATATAAAGGACGGGTGATGCTCGAAAGATGAGTATCGAAACTTGTCAACTGATGATAAAAAGCGCAATCCGCGATGAGTTCGCGTGCATCTTCAGGCTGAGAGGGACCCCAGTACAACGGTTCATCGCGCAGCGCCAACTCCAGTATAAGGGCCTCGGAGCAATCCGCCAGCCGTTTCAACCATGCCTTGACCTTATCCACACCGTGTAAATGTACGATATGATGAAAGACGCTCAGTCCGGTAACGAGGTCATAATCTCCGGGCGAGAGCGCATCAATAACATCCTCGATACGCCCTACCTCGAACGACACCTTGAGTTGAGGGTTTTCCGCGGCCAGGGCGCGGCACAAGTCGATATTTTGCTGCTGGAAATCAATCCCCTTCACACTGGCGCCTTTGGCGGCCAGGCTTAAGCAGAAAAATCCCTGGGCACAGCCTAAATCCAATACCCGCAGCGGACGCCCCAGTTTTGCCGATAAGTGTTCATACACCCCATCGATAACCTTTAAACGATCAAAACAATTCCTGGACGCTTCCTGAGCACATTCCGGGTGACCATAAATTGCCTGATATACTTCGGGGAGCTCAGACACAAGTAGCTGTATGCGTTTATCTGTCGTTGTCATCTGGTTCGATCCAATTAACAAATTTCGAATGTTGATTCAAGGTCAATTACGCCCCAAAATTCAATATTCCGTCCAACATGCAGTATTATCGAATCATAACGACGGTCAAGGGGAACGACCTCCCCTTGAGGATGACCGGACGATACGCCGCAGGATAAGAGATAATCACCTTGATTCAGGTTCATCGGAAAGCTGAATTTATAAACCCTGACATCGCCGGCTTTGACTGAAATCGTAGTTACGCGCCCGCGGGAACTCAAATATGAATTGCTACCATATAAAAACAACCCCTCGAGACTTTTGATCAGAATACCCAAAACCACATTATCAAAATCTTGCTCAAAAGCGACTTTGAAATAAAAGTCGGTTTGAGTATTGCTTTCAATACTAGAGGGATAACTAATACCCCCCGCGCGAATATCGTAATCTATGATTTTGGCACCACCCTGCCCCCAGCGGTATTCTTCCGCGCGGTAACCGTGACGGGATGAAAACAGATCGGCTAAGTTATCGCCAGTGGGCGTATTGAGGCTAAACAGCGTCTCGGGGCTATCTGCTGCAGTCTCAGGGACACCATTTTTGGCAACAGATTTGCCGAACAATTCGTCGAAATAACGATTGGTGACATCGCGGGAAGGTCCATCCATTTCAATGGAACCATTTTTGAGAAAAATAGCGCGGTCGCAATGTTTAACGATATCCCCCGCGCTATGGGAGACCAACAGCAACGTGGTACCTTGCTTTTTGTAACCGGCAATACGTTCATAACATTTCGCCTGGAAACGCGAGTCGCCGACAGAGAGCGCTTCATCAACGATCAAAATATCCGGACGGGATGCGGTGGCTACGGCAAAGGCCAATCGCATTTGCATGCCGCTTGAGTAGATGCGTACCGGCTGATCGATATATTCGCCAATATCGGCGAATTTCTCGATTTCCGGCATCAGATTATTGATATCGTTGCGGTTATACCCCATCATAAGACCTGACATATAGACATTTTGGCGTCCGGTGAAGTCTGGATGAAAGCCCATGCCTAATTCAAGCAAGGCCGCAACTCTGCCATTGATGTTAATCTCTCCGCAGGTCGGCTGCGTTGTGCCGGTTAGTAATTTTAGCAGCGTGCTTTTGCCGGCGCCGTTAACCCCAACGATACCTACAGCCTCTCCGGCTTCAATAGAAAAAGAAATATCCTTGAGCACCCATTTTTTTTGGTGGCGTTCCTTAGCTGCCGGATCAAGTTTCTCTATCAGCCGCAACCATTTGGAAGAGTAATATTTGTAGGCCTTGCCTACATTATGTACGGAAATAATGGTCATTATAACTCATCCACAATATCGGCCGAATGCTTCTTAAACATACGCCAACCGATAAAAAACAGCACTAAAGACACAATCGTTACCGGTAGCAACGTCAACCATTCAGGGCTTTTATGATAGAGCAGTATATTTTGATAAGACCCGATAATCACCGCCATAGGGTTATACACCAATGCCTCTCTAACCCAATCCGGTAGGGTTTTACTAACATAAACGATAGGGGTAAACCAAAACCAGAATTGCAAAATAATGTTAACAAACTGACCGACATCGCGCACAAAAACATTCATGACCCCCAAGATAACACCAAGCCCGACGGCAAACACCATCTGCAATAGTAATATGGGGATAACATTAAAAAATACCAGGCCAGGAAAATTGCCTGTACAAACCAAGAAAATAATAAATAAACCGAAAATAATCAAAAAGTTAATAAAAGCGGATGCCGAGACAATTATCGGTAAGCAAATACGTGGAAAGCTAAGCTTCTTTAAAATATTAGCATTAGTAAGAAATATGTTAACCAGCCCATTCAGAGTTTCGGTAAATAAACCCCAAGTCAACACCCCTGAGCATAAATAAATACTGTAGGCAAAAGGACCGCTGATATCCGGCAGTTTTGCTTTCATCAATTCGGAAAAGATCAGGGTATAAACAGAAATCATCGCTACCGGCTGTAAAATGAGCCATAGCGCGCCCAAAAAACTGCGCTGATAACGGGACTGAAAGTCGCGCTTGATACTGTCTATAATGAACCCTCGATAGCGGGCGACGCCACCGATCAGACCGTTCAGCATTGGCTGTCACCATTGAGCAAAGTCATGATTTCAGTGGTCTTCGCTTCCATCAATGCCGCATCACCTCTGGCTTCCACATTCAAACGCACCACGGGTTCAGTATTAGATGTTCTTAGATTGAAACGCCACTGGGCAAACTCCAGGCTGAGGCCATCGGTTTTATCAATATGCAACGCGGTCGGAGCGTATTTTTGTTCAATGCCGGCAATAACCGCCTGAGAATTATTCAATTTCAAATTGATCTCGCCGGAAGCCGGATAGGCCCGCATCCGATCACTCACCAATTCGCTCAGCGACTGGCCTTTTACCGCCACCAGCTCCGCCACCAGTAGCCAGGGGATCATACCACTGTCGCAATATGAGAAGTCGCGGAAATAATGATGGGCGCTCATTTCTCCGCCATAAATAGCGTCTTCCTTGCGCATGCGCTCTTTAATGAACGCGTGGCCGGTCTTGGACATGACCGGCTTGCCACCGGCTCCGGTAACAATATCAATAGTGTTCCAGGTGAGACGCGGATCGTGAATGATCTTCGCCCCAGGCTGTTTTTTCAAGAAAGCCTCAGCCAGAAGGCCGACAATATAATAGCCCTCTATGAAACGTCCATCGCCGTCAAACATGAAACAGCGATCGAAATCACCGTCGAACGCTATGCCAAAATCAGCACCAGAAAGTTTGACCGCATCGGTTGTATCCTGACGGCATTCAGGTAAAAGCGGGTTGGGGATCCCATTAGGGAAATTGCCATCCGCCTGATGATGAACTTTAATAAATTCCACAGGGACACCCGCGAGGCGGAAGCGGTTTTCGATACCGTCGATAACGCGCCCTGCTGCGCCATTGCCTGAGTTAACAACCAGCTTCATAGGACGAACAAAATTTTTCGGATCGATATAACCCATCAGATGCGATATATAATCATTAAGGATATCGATTTTTTTATAGCCGCCCCTTTTTGCCGCATCCACCGGCGGGAATTTATTCTCCTGGGCCAGCCGCTGGATATCATGCAGACCGGTATCGCCACTAATCGGTTTAGCCTTGTCGCGCACCAGCTTCATGCCATTATAATCCATGGGATTATGACTGGCTGTCACTTCGATACCGCCGTCTACGCCAAGGTGGAAGGTCGCAAAATAGATTTCTTCCGTACCGCTCACACCAATATCCAGCACTGCCGTACCAGCGTCCCGCAGCCCTTCGGCCAACGCATGTTTAAGTGATTCGCTGGTCAGGCGTACATCGCCGCCCAGAACCATGGTGCGGGGGTGCAAAAACTCGCCATAAGCGCGGCCGATACGATAAGCGATGTCGTCGTTAAGCTCAGCACCCAGTTTCCCGCGGATGTCATAAGCTTTAAAACAAGATAGAGCAGACATGTTTTCCTCAAATTTCCAGATCGGCCATTGATTATGGTCTTGATTTAGTTAAATAAACTTGTGGGATGAGCACCCTCTCGCCCCCAGGCAACCAACGGCGGTCTGCGGCTCATAGGCCGGTCCAGGCGACGCGGACACAGTTCAGGGGGCAAATTATACATCAGTCGTCAAATCGGGCTAACCTTACCTCGCTTATCAAAGCTAACTTCGGATAGTTCCGAAGAAGTATCCCGGGCTGCGAAATCCTTATGAAAATGCCCGGCCGTAATTCAGCGGCCTATGATAACAGGAAGTGATATCGCATTTCCTCCGGAGAATAAGCACGAATGATTAAATTATAGCCATAAACGCTGGTTAACCTGCACGGACCGATGGGTTTTAACCGGCAAAGGCGGCGTTATTTCTTGTCGTAGTAGCGAAATCTTGGCGGGGAAACCGGTTGCGGGTTTACAAAAAAGCTTTTGATGCCCTTGCCCGCACATTGATTTGTCTCAGATACGCACTGCGCGACCCTAATGGATCGCGCAGTGACGTTTGCCTTAACGGCCTGGCAATCTCATAATGTTACCGAAACAAACTTCAGCAACGGCCATACAGGTCTTTAATACGAATAATATCATCCTCACCCAAATAGGCGCCGGACTGGATTTCCAGTAATTCCAAGGGAATTTTGCCGGGGTTTTCCAGCATGTGCGTGGCTCCGATGGGAATAAAGGTCGACTGGTTTTCAGTTATCAGGTAAGTCTTATCATCAAGGGTAACCTTGGCGGTGCCCGCTAAGATCACCCAATGCTCGGCCCGATGATGATGCATCTGCTGCGAAAACACGCCGCCTGGCTTGACTGTCAAACGATTGACCTTATAACGCGGCTGGCTGACCACATTGTCATTACGTCCCCACGGATGGTATGACTCCCGGTGGCGACGATATTCACTGCGAGCATGTGTTTTAAGATAATCGACGGCTTTTTTCACGTCCTGCACTTTCGATTTATCCACAATCAGCACTGCATCCTTGGTATTGACAATCACCAGGTTTTCGACGCCTATGGCCGCGACCAGTTTTTCATCGGTATTGATATAACAGTTGTTAACGTTATGCAAGAAAATGTCCCCGGTCAGGACATTGCTATTTTCGTCCTTGTCGTTAACTTCCCACAACGCCGACCATGAGCCCACATCACTCCAGCCGGCATCCAGCGGCACGACGATAGCTTCACTGGTTTTTTCCATCACCGCATAATCCACCGAATCATCCGGGCAGGCAAAAAAAGCATCTTTATCAACACGGATAAATTCCTGCTCAGAATCCTGTTCCGGCGCGGCAAATGCTTTTTGACAGGCAGCCAGAATATCCGGACGAAATTTACCCAATTCAGCTAAATATTGCCGGGCCCGGAACATAAACATGCCACTGTTCCAATAATATTCGCCAGTGCCAATGTATTCCTCGGCGGTAGCCAAATCGGGTTTTTCAACAAAACGATGGACGTTGAACACCTTGTCGCTTTCGCTACCGATTTTTTCACCCCGGTGAATATAACCGTAACCGGTCTCAGGGCCGGTGGGGACAATACCGAAAGTGACGAGTTTCCCCGCGATGGCGAAGGGCATGGCACTCTTTATCGCCTGATGAAAGGCCGGGACATTCTCGATAACATGGTCGGCCGCCAGAACCAGTAACAAGGGATCGTCGCCGCTCGCCACGGCGCTCAGGGCCGCCAACGCTATCGCCGGCGCGGTGTTGCGGCCCACGGGCTCAAGAATAATATTGCGCGCTAACTGATTAATCTGGCGCAGTTGCTCCGCCACTAAAAAACGGTGTTCTTCATTACAAATAACCAACGGCTCGCGGGCATTGATGCCAGCCAGTCGGGACACAGTGCTTTGCAGCATTGACTGTTTACCGTGCAATGTCAGGAACTGCTTTGGATACAGCTCTCTGGACATTGGCCATAAACGGCTGCCGGTGCCGCCAGCCATAATAATTGGAAGTAACATTTTTTTCCCTAGAGTATGCAGTAAGTTACCGTAACAGAACTGCGGCAACGTCATTCTTTATTGAAAGCCAAAAGTTGGTGCCAACATACCAGCCGCCATGGGATTCACCCTCCGGAAGTTAGTATATTTTCATAATAAATAATATCATAATGATTAGTACTACTTAATGACAATACCAATAAACAAGGTAAATTATTCAGGCTCACAGTGGTTTTGGTTTTACCCGCCAGGCGTGTTACAAGTCACGGGTATCATCACTCCCCTCGTTCGCCGACTATCTGAATCAAATACTGCCCATACTCGGTTTTACTCATTAACCGCGCCTCCTCCAGTACCTGTTGCTTATCCAGCCAGCCTTTATTAAAAGCAATCTCCTCCAGGCAGGCAACTTTAAACCCCTGGCGTTTCTCAATGGTGTGGATAAACGCCGAGGCTTCGATCAGGCTTTCATGCGTACCGGTATCCAGCCAGGCATAACCACGGCCGAGCAGTTCAATATTCAACTGTCCCTTTTGCAGGTAGAACTCATTCAGCGCGGTTATCTCCAATTCGCCCCGTATCGAGGGGGTGACCCGCTTAGCCAGTTCCACCACCTGCTCATCATAAAAATACAGCCCGGTTATAGCCCAATTAGACTTCGGCTTAAGGGGTTTCTCTTCCAGCGACAGCACACGGTACTGGTCATCGAACTCGAGCACGCCAAAACGCTCCGGATCGGCCACATGATAACCAAATACCGTGGCCCCGATTTCATGCGCCTTGGCATGCTCCAGCTTGGCGACAAAGTTCTGGCCGAAAAACACATTATCACCCAGCACCATGGCGCACCGCCCGCCGGCGATAAATTTTTCGCCGATGATAAAGGCCTGGGCCAGTCCGTCGGGGCTTGGCTGCTCGGCATAGGAAAAATTAAGACCGAACCGGCCGCCGTCCCCCAGCAACCGCTGAAATGAATGCATATCCTCAGGCGTGGTGATAATCAAAATATCGCGAATGCCCGCCAGCATTAATACCGAGATAGGATGATAAATCATCGGCTTATCATACAGCGGCAATAATTGTTTCGATACGCCGCGGGTAATGGGATACAGCCGGGTCCCCGTACCGCCGGCCAGCACTATTCCTTTCATCAGCTCACCTTTCCTTATCTATCTGCTTAATCCCAGCCGTTCACCGCGATACGATCCGTCCAGCACATGCTGCCACCAGGTTTGGTTATGCAAATACCAGGCAACGGTTTTGCGGATGCCGCTCTCGAAGGTTTCATGCGGGCGCCACCCCAATTCGCGCATGATTTTGGCGCCATCTATGGCGTAGCGCAGATCATGGCCGGGGCGATCGGCAACAAAAGCAATCAGCTCTTCATAATGACCTATCCCCGCCGGTTTATCGGGCATTAACTCATCCAGTAAACGGCAGATGGTACGCACCACATCAATATTCCTGCGCTCATTATGCCCACCGATATTATACGTCTCGCCCACCACGCCTTGAGTAACCACAAGATACAGTGCCCGGGCGTGATCCTCCACATATAACCAGTCGCGGATTTGCGCGCCATCGCCATAGACCGGCAGGGGCTTGCCGGCAATAGCGTTGAGAATGGTCAGCGGGATCAGTTTTTCCGGGAAGTGATAAGGACCGTAGTTGTTGGAACAGTTAGTGATCAGAGCCGGCAGGCCATAGGTGCGATGCCACGCCCGCACCAAATGATCGCTGGAGGCCTTGGAGGCGGAATAGGGACTACTGGGGGCATAAGGTGTGGTTTCGGTAAACGGCTCATCGCCGCCGGGCAAATCACCGTAGACTTCATCGGTAGAGATATGATGGAAGCGAAAAGCGGATTGGCGGGCAACACTCAATCCCAGCCAGTACTGTCGGGCGGACTCCAGCAGGGTGTAGGTACCGATAATATTGGTTTGTATGAACGCAGCTGGCCCGTCGATGGAGCGATCCACATGGCTTTCCGCCGCCAAATGCATCACCACATCCGGCTGATATTGCGCAAAAACCCGGTCCAGGCCCGCGCGATCGCAGATGTTTACCCGTTCAAATGCATAGCGCGAGTCATTGCTGACAGGTGCCAGGGAATCAAGATTGCCGGCATAGGTAAGGCAGTCCACTACAATGACCTGATCATGAGTATGACGTATAATCTGCCGTACGACGGCGGAACCGATAAAACCGGCTCCGCCGGTAATTAAAATTTTCATGTCGCAACATTCCATAAAGCCCGGCAACGGGATGCGTAATATTATCATACCCACCGAAGTCAGGTTAATGTTACGCCATGGCGTTTCCCAGGGAGCTGCATGCGGAAAAGCGATCATGCATTGCGTCTTCACCTATACAGAAATTCTGAAATGTTGAAAAGTAAGCCTTAATACATCATTCCCCATATGATTCTTACTTTTAACAGTCTGGATTGGTGATAAAATACCCTACCGTTTTTTACATGGACATCGTTATGACCAGGTGGTGGTACATTGCAAACGATATCCAGCACGGTCCGGTAACCTTACCGACGCTAAAACGGCTGTTAAAACGCCACGTGCTTTGCGCGCAAAGTATTGTCTGGCGCGAGGGATTTAATCATTGGACCCGGTTGGACGCCACGCCTGAGTTAAAACCTTTGCTTAAGGCGACTCCGCCGCCCCTGCCCCGGGTAAACAATACGGCGCTCGCTGTCAAAACATGGTCTCAAGCAGGTCGGTCCAATGTTTCCCTTACGCCCAGCACACGTCAGCGCAGACATTGGCTAAGTTGGGCGCTGCCAGCCTGCTGTTTAGCACTTGCGGCATACTCCTTTTTCCCGCTGCCGCGCATGACCCAAATAATGCTTGGGGCCAAAACCTTTACCTCATCCCTCAACGGCCCGTCGTCCGCCAAAACACCCGGGTTTGCAGATGCGGCCACGGAAGACACCCAATGGCAAAACCCCGTCACTTTAAAAAAAGCCGATTTAGCGGGATGGACGGTCAGGCCCCTGTCCTCCGGCAAAGGCAGCGTCGCCAGCTCGTTTGTCAGCGAGAATGCGGTGGTCAATTTCAGTGTTGCCGAAGCCAAAAATCAAACTTTAAATACCCTGGTTAATTATCTTAAGACAAATGAATCAGCTTTACGCTTTATCAATCAGGGCACCTACGGCCATACGGGCGGCCTGCCAAACTGGACCGGCATCGCCACCAGCACTGACGATCATGATAAAAGCTACGTGGTCCACGTCACCAATGCTCCCGATGGTTATGGCATTTTGATTGCGGCGATCAATCAGCAGACGACCAGCAGCGTCAGCCGGCTTGAGACATTGATGGCGCAGTTGGATCAGACGTTTAAGGGCAACTGACTGGAATGTATGCTGTTGGGTATTTTAGTCTTTGTATCTTTTCTCCCATAACAAAGGGCTGATAGGCCAATATATATCCGAACATAATTGAGCAGATTTTATTACCAAAACCCCATATTTTACCGATACTATTATCTGATCGCCAGTCAGAAATCCGTATTCCGCGAGCCATTGCCACCTATTGTGAACGCTAGAGAAGCGGTACATGTACCACCGATTGGAACATACTCCACGCGATGATGATGAGCCTTATCCTTTATTTTTCCTGAGAACATGGATGCAATAATTCCTATTTTCTGGGGGGTGATCGAATTATTTAATTTTTTTAGCCATGTTTTAAGTGTCTCATAAAAACACTAACTTGAGGAATGGAATATTTTGTTTATATTACCGAAAAAAGAGCACCAGCCAATTCCATATATAATGACCAAATATAAAAATTTCTAATTTAGACTTCGCACTAAAAACAAATTATTAGATCCCTGATCATATAAAATTTTCATATATCAATAAATCATTGATTTTCTTTTAAGATCAAAAATAGCAATCATCGGTGCTTTGAGCCATCCTCTGATTCAGTGACTGGATAAATTACTTATTCAGCATTTTCCTCTATGTATTAACAATTGCCACCCCATATTGAAAATTTGAATGAAGGTGATGGAGGCTGATACGAAACGTTATTCACCGGAAGGTAAAACCGTTGTATTGGCAAAATTACTGTCGCCTTACAATATGACAGTCTCCTCTTTGGCCCAACAGGAAGGGGTTTCTTACGCAACCACGTATAATTTGCGTAATCACGCTAGATTGGACGGGAAAATTGGTTCCCGGAAGCCAATAAAATCACTGAATAAAAGTTGAGCGGCCCCCGTTTCGCTGTCATTGTTGAAATTGCAACGCTAAGTGAAGCAGAATTAGGAGAATTCTGTCGTCACAAAGGATTCTATCCGCGGCAAATCGCGCAGTACAATCTGGCTTTAATTGCACAGGATCGCGATAGCCACACAAATAAACTCTAGTAAAATCAATACTCTAAAGACAACAAAAAACTTAAACGCAAGTTGGAGCGAAAAGATAAAGCTTGTGAGGTGTCGAAGCCTTGCTGGTATTGCGAAAAACGCTCAATCGCTACGACTAGATGGAGAACGACTAACATCTGACAGAAAACTTATGCAATTTATCTAAGGGATACGTTAAGCGATGGATCTGGGTGCGCATCTGACTCCGGCCTGTCATGAAGTTAGTATCAGCCTTATGCTCTGGAAACGATGGCACAGGCAGGTAAAATCAGTGGCTTACCGTCGCGTGACCGTAACCCGCTAACAAATTCAACCAGACCAAAGGATCAGCAGATACTGACGGTATGCAACCAGCCGGAATATGCCAGCCCGACACCCGCGCGGACCGCTCCGTGTCTGGCGGATAATGGAGTATCTCAGGCTAGCGAATTAACAATTTTTCCGCCCTGCTCAGATTTATAATCGTGACCGTAGCCGAGCATCGGTGATCAACAGCACGCCGCCCCCTCACATGTCTTAGCGGAATGCCAGGTCTGAACCTGACATGTGACGTGGTCAGCGCCGTGAGTCCATGATCGTTATTTTTATTCGTCCCTGATAGACGACATTTTTAATAGAAAAATGGTTGGTTCCGAAGTCCATGAACAGGAAATGGCGAACATGCCTTAGTTTTATTGCATCGTACCGTATTGCGCGAGCGGTGCATCTATGAAGTCTCAGACGTTAAAGACAAAACTGGAAGAACTGCTCACCAATTCGCACAGTCGGCCGTCAGTCAATAACGTTAAGCCGTATGTGGGGTCGCTGTTCAGAACGTTAAAATGCGCCCCCTCATGGCAGTCAACCGGCTTCGCCAATAGGGAAGAAGCCAGGCAATGGTTCGGGGCCGGGCGCTTTAGTCGATGGTATAATCAAGAGCATCGGCATAGCGCCACCGACTATCTGACGCCGAAATAAAGCCCTCGGGGACAAGAAGTTATCCTGCTGGCAAACAGAAAAGCAGTATATGAGGAGATAAGATAGCCAGGAAAACCTATCTGGAAGATGGTCAAAACAATGCCGACAATGCCAACGTGTTGATGTAGTGATGTTGAATCCGTATAAACCACATTAATCATTAGAAAAAGCAGCCTGGAAACTCATTAAGGGTGACAACTTCCTTGACAGCTACCAAGGGGCTTTAACGTGGACAAAAAGCCCAGGGGGAACAGGATTTCCTTCAGATGCTCTGGGAGGAGATCCAATTCAGAGATCATCTTCAACAAGCTGATGGATAATTAACTGACTGCAATGGCGTATGCTTACCTGAGATGGGGAAACACATTGTTTATAAAGAGGAAAAAAAACGCCTCGATTTCGAGATACATAAGATCAGATGAGAAAATGTAAATTTTTATTCAACAAAATCAACGAATAAGTCAATTTACGTCAAACATTGTAAATTATCTGTTTATTTATCTCACTTTTTATGGCTACAATCGTATCAACTTCACTTTGTCAAGTGACAAGAGGAGATTAACCAAGAGAACATAAATATGTAGCAAGTTGCAGTATAATATACCATCAATCAACTTATGGTAGACGAATATGCTGAGAAAAATAGACAGTCTTCAATATTTAAGGGCGTTAGCTGCAGTATTAGTAGTAATAAATCACTTATGGCCTGAGGGGAAAATATCGTCAACCCTTGGGTTTAACCATATTGGAGGCATAGGGGTTGATTTATTTTTTATTATAAGCGGCTTTATAATGGGCCATACTATAAGCGAAAAAATAGTTAACAAAAAATTAGATTCTTTAAATTTCATAAAAAAGAGGATCACACGAATCTATCCAATTTATTTGGTGATAACTATCCCTCTACTTATAATATATTTTTTGAAAAGCATCACATCCGGTACAGAAATTTCATTATATATGGTAGTTGGAAATATTTTGCTTTTACCCTCTTTCACAAATGACCCTAACTATAAAATGTTAATTCCTGTCGCATGGACGTTATGTTATGAAATGTTTTTTTATATAATATATGGAATTTCCATCTTATTATCAAGCAAAAAAAATGACGTTATCTTAATATCTTCAATTCTTATATTATTTACATTTGCATTTGATAATATTTTTGGTTTTAAAGGCGCGCGCCTACATTGGGTAAACTTCAGTTATATGTTAGGGGACTCCTTGCTCATAAATTTTATAATTGGAGGCGTTTTGTATATAATCGCAAACAAAACAAGCAGAGTGGTTTTCAAAATACAACATTCTGTAATATTTGCTATATTAACCCTAATCATATCAATGACATTATTATCCGGGGCAGGGATTGGGAGATTTTTTACTTTTGGAATACCAGCATCTATAATTGTCTTTATGTTCATAAAATCTGACACAAGTAAAATAGATATGGGTATGAATAAATTTCTAATAACATTAGGTAATGCCTCTTATAGTATATATTTAATTCATTACTTATTCAAACCTTTATTTCCAATACTTACAACGACTGTTGGAATCAGTCATGATATTGTTGGAATCTTACTAGTGTTGGCGGCTCTTTTAACTGGCACTATATTTTATCGAAAAATAGAAATACCATTGATGCGCATGTTGACCAAAAGAAAAGCTTTACTATCTGGTGTGGTGTAATTCTTAGCGCACGAATCACATATTTATCATAATTATTTAACTTTATTTGCTGAGTATATTTTATCTCATTAAGATTAATATTGTACAAAAGAACTTAGGTCGACTTGGCAAGTCTAAAAGAGTTTACCGGATATACCGATTATTAAAGCTGAATCTTAGGCGCAGGCGTAAGGAAAGAATACGATTACCTAACAGGCATCTCCAACATTTGGTCATTACACAAGACAAGAAATGAACCACTGCTGGCCAATTGATTTTATGCGTAATGCCTTGATAAATGGGAGAAGGTTCCGTCGATTTAATGTAGTCGATGATTCAAATTGGGAGGCACAGACAATCGAAAATGATGCAAATATTCCGGCTCAACGTGTCGTACGTATAATGTTGGACCAACTTAGCAGTGAGAGAAGTTATCTGGCCTTTATTCTAAGTGACGATGTCCCAGAATTCACCGCCGTTACCATAGCTGAATGGGCCGAGCATCACAGTGCTATGCTTGATTTTACCCAGCCTGACAGACCAATGCGAGATGGATTTATCGAGCAATTTAATAAAATTCTGCAAGCAAAAAAAATTAATTTATATCTGTTTCGGACGATATCATAAGTTTGATTTTTAAACGTAATCATGCGCACAGAATATTATGAAGAACGGCCACACTACTTACTCGTACAGAAATATGGTATGCCACCAGATATTTACACACAGCAAAAGCTAGCCAGAAATCCTCATTGGAGATGTTACTAAAAACTGAGAGGATAATAAAACCAAAGCTTCTAAGTATTTAGTCTGGAATCGTCATCAATTTTACTTAACACTGAGAGTCGCAAAAAAATCACATATTGACGCCAAAAAACATAAGATTATTCTTAATTATATAAAACACTATTTACCGTATAAATCAGGGGGTATAAGATTCGCGTATAACTATTTCTTGACGGAATCCTTACAAATGAAAAATCGGAAGATTTGGGTCGATTATGCTAAGGCTTTAGGAATAACCTTAGTTGTCATTGGCCATGTAAACAGAGGATTAATGAACGCGAGAATTGATACAAATACGCATATAAGCAAAATGATTGACAATTATATTTATTCATTCCACATGCCGCTGTTTTTCTTTTTAGCTGCACTTTTTTTCAGTAAATCATTCGAAAGAAGTGGACCGTCCAGTTTTGTTGCTAATAAGGCCAAAGTACTATTGTACCCATATATTATTTGGTCTTTATTACAAGGTGGTATTGAAGTTTTACTTTCGCATTATACAAATACAAAAACAGATATTTCGGATGTAATTAATCTTTTTCAACCAAGAGCCCAATTTTGGTTTCTTTATGCTTTATTTATGGTATTTATGGTATCACTGTTACTCAGATCTATCTCAAATAATAAAAGAGTGGATTTATTTATATTATTACTATCATTGTGTTTATACTTAGTAAAAAACAACCTCACAAACAATTATCATTTAAATTACGTCACAAATAATCTTTTTTTCTTCTACCTTGGTATCGTAGCAGTAGATTATCGGGAAAATATTTCCAAAATTAAAATCAACTTCGTTGTTGCTTTTACTTCTTTGCTGGCATTCCTTGCTTTATGTTACTATTTTCATAACATAAACCATATAAATTTAGAACGAGACGTATTAGCATCATTGATTTTAGCATTAGCTGGAATTTTCACTTGTATTAGTATTTCATTATCCTTATCTGAAATTCTTGAGAGCAAAACATTACTTCTAATAGGTGAGCTTAGCATGCCTATATATTTACTCCATATTATTGCTGGTAGTGGAACGAGAGTTATGCTAACAAAATTAACTTCACTAACAAATTACCATATTCATTTACTCTTAGGGTTGCTTGCAGGCATTGTCATTCCAATAATTATTTATAAAATATCAAAAAAATATCACTTCATGTTTTTGTTCGAATTTCCTAGCTTTTATAAAGATATCCCTATAAGCAAAACACAAAAATACTGATATTTATCATGAAGTTATTTGAAAGAAAAGCATTTAGGAAGATAAATATTTGTATGCCGATACCATTTATTTATAATACTGTGGTTGATTTTAATAGAAATAGTCAACAAAATCACAAAAAGGGGAATGCTTATTTTAGAAAAATAGAGAATGGATGGAACTCATTAAAATACTTAAACAGTAAAACATTAATATAAATTATTTTTATCATATACGTTCATTATAATATTCAACGATATTTTCTCTTGGCGACGAATTTTAGAAAAAGTAATATTGGAATTGAAGCCCGCCAAAAAAAACAGGCCTCAATGGTTTTGGCGTATTTTAGTCAGAGTTTATACCCGTTAGGATTTTTTTCCTGCCAGTTCCAGGTATCTCGCATCATGCAATCTAGATCTCTAGCAACCGACCAGCCAAGCTCGTTTTTAGCCAACGATGCATCAGCCCAGAATGCCGCCAAATCCCCATCGCGCCTAGGCACGATATCATAAGGTATGGTCTTGCCTGCGGCCTTCTCAAAGGCATGCACCATCTGCAGCACTGATGACCCCACCCCTCCGCCAAGATTATAAGCTTTATAACCTTTAATCTCTGCCAGATGATCCAATGCCTTTAGGTGCCCGTCGGCCAAATCCATAACATGGATATAGTCACGTACACAGGTGCCGTCTTCGGTGGGATAGTCATTGCCAAAAATCTTGAGCTTTTCCTGGCGCCCTACCGCAACCTGGGCGATAAAGGGCAACAAATTATTGGGTATGCCGTTTGGATCCTCACCAATTCGCCCAGACTCGTGGGCGCCCACCGGGTTAAAATAGCGCAAAGCAATGATGGAAAACTGCGGTTCAGCCTTGGCAAAATCTGCTAGTACCTGTTCCACCATCACTTTTGAGGTACCATATGGACTGGTAGTGCCTCCGATCGGAGTAGTTTCGATATAAGGCACCGGCGCATTTTCACCGTAAACAGTGGCGGACGAACTAAAGATAAAATTATGCACGCCTGCACGTCGCATCTCTTCCAACAATACTAGCGTACCGGAGACGTTATTCTGATAATACTCCAGCGGCATGCGAGATGATTCCCCTACCGCCTTGAGACCTGCAAAGTGGATCACCGCGCTAATGTCGTGATCATCGAATATGCGCTGCAGGCAATCAGGATCGCGCACGTCCCCCTGGTAGAAAATAATATCTTTATCTGCCAGTTCTGACACACGATCCAGAGATATCTCGGAGGCGTTGCAGAGATTATCCAGCACCACCACGTCGTCCCCACGCTCGAGTAACGACAATACCGTGTGGGAGCCGATGTAGCCGGCTCCCCCCGTGACAAGAATCGCCATACAATCTCCTTGGATAACTTTAAGTGCAGCTAAACACTAAATTCTACAGCAGGCTTTTGATCTTCTCGCGGAAATCTTTGCCCCATTTCTCGTTACGCAGGCCATAGGTAACAAACGCCTGCATATAGCCCAGTTTTCTGCCACAGTTAAAGCTTTTACCGGTCAGGTAAAGCGCATCTACCGGCTGATGATTCACCAGGGAGGCGATAGCATCAGTCAACTGGATGCGGCCCCAGGCGCCCGGCTCGGTTTTTTCCAGCAATGGCCAGATATCCGCTGATAGCACATAGCGCCCCACCGCCGCCAAATCCGAATCTATCGTGCTCAGGTCTTGAGGCTTTTCAATGAAGGACTGAATAAGCGCATGGTCGCCCGGTTCAGAGACATCCTCATTGCAACTGATAACGGAATACTCGGGCAGATGTTCGCGCGGTATGGACTGCACTAACACCTGGCTATGGCCGTTTTCATGGAAGCGTTTAACCATTGAGGCCAGGTTTTCAGTACGGTTATTATAAGTCGAGTCATCCAGCAGGATATCCGGCAATACAACCACAAACGGCGAGTCGCCCAACATTGGCTTTGCAGACAGGATGGCATGACCCAACCCCAGAGGTTCCCCCTGGCGCACGTTCATGATGGTCAGGCCTTTGGGGCAGATCGCCTGTACTTCGGCTAACAAGGTATTTTTTACCCGCGCTTCGAGTAATGCTTCCAATTCATAAGAGGTATCGAAATGGTTTTCAATGGCGTTTTTTGAGGCATGCGTGACTAAGACGATTTCTTTGATGCCTGCCGCCGCGCACTCTTCCACCAGGTACTGGATCATCGGTTTGTCGACGATGGGCAGCATCTCTTTAGGAATGGCCTTAGTTGCCGGTAGCATATGCATACCCAGACCGGCAACGGGGATAACAGCTTTTAATGTTTTCATTCAATAATTACCCAGAATAAGAAGAGACGTCACTCGTTGAAGTTAGTAACAATCATAGCACCTGCTGCCAGGATCTGATTACTCGCTTCTCAGAATATCGAGCAGTGCTGCGGTTTTTTCGCGCATAAGGCCTGGGTTGCCCCTGCTCTCGACATTCAACCGTACCACGGGCTCGGTATTGGAACTGCGCAGATTAAAGCGCCAGTCCGCAAACTCCACGCTGATACCGTCCGTATGGTCGACATTAAGCGCCTCTTTTGAATAGGCGTCCAATACGCGTTGGATAGCCGTTTTAGGATCTTTGATAGAACTATTGATTTCACCCGATGCCGGATAGGCCGACATGCGATCGTTGACGAGTTCGCCAAGGGTTTTATTTTTGATATTCAGTAGTTCCGCAACCAGCAGCCAGGGGATCATACCGCTGTCACAGTAGGCAAAATCGCGGAAGTAATGATGAGCGCTCATTTCCCCACCGTAGATAGCGTCTTCCTTACGCATACGCTCTTTAATAAAAGCGTGCCCGGTTTTAGACATAACAGGCGTACCACCCGCCTTTGACACGATATCCATGGTGTTCCAGCTCAGGCGAGGATCGTGGATGATTTTGCTACCAGGGTGTTTTTCCAGGAAGGCGGCAGCCAAGAGGCCCACAATATAATAGCCTTCTATAAAGTTACCTTGTTCATCAAAGAGGAAACACCGGTCAAAATCACCATCAAAGGCGATGCCTATATCCGCGCCAGCTTTTTTAACGCCATCAGTAGTATCCTGGCGACATTCCGGCAGCAATGGGTTAGGTATACCATTGGGAAAGTTACCGTCAGGCTGGTGATGAATCTTAATGAAATCAACCGGCGCGCCGGCACTCTTGAAACGCTGTTCAATAGCATCAACCACATGCCCCGCAGCACCATTGCCCGAATTGATGGCTAACGTCATTGGGCGGGTGAAACTGGCCAGGTCGATATACCCCATCAGGTGATCGATGTAGGCCTCAAGGATGGATATTTGGCGGTAGCTACCACGCGTATCCGGTTCGACTGATGCAAAGGAATTTTCTTCCGCCAAACGTTGGATATCGCGCAGGCCGGTATCACCACTGATGGGACGCGAGTTTTCCCGCACCAGTTTCATACCGTTATAGTTAAGGGGATTGTGGCTGGCGGTAACTTCTATGCCACCATCGACGCCTAAATGAAAAGTGGCAAAATAGATTTCCTCTGTGCCGCTGACACCGATATCCAACACATCTGTACCCGCATCTCGCAGGCCATTGGCCAATGCCAATTTTAACGACTCGCTGGTCAGGCGCACATCACCGCCCACTACCATCGTTTTAGGTTTAAGAAATTCACCATAGGCCCGGCCAATACGGTAGGCAATATCTTCGTTGAGTTCATCACCGAGTTTTCCGCGGATATCGTAAGCTTTAAAACAAGAAAGTGTTGTCATAAATCCCCTCAAATTTTTATCAAAGACTATAATGATCTTTTATTCGTATAATGTCGTCTTCACCAAGATAAGATCCTGATTGTATTTCTAAGAGCTCCAAAGGAATCTTTCCGGGGTTCTCAAGCATATGGATAGCACCTACTGGAATAAAGGTAGACTGATTTTCAGTAATCAGATAAGTTTTTTCATCGAGAGTAATACGTGCTGTACCCGACAACACTACCCAGTGTTCTGCGCGATGATGATGCATCTGTAGAGAAAACATACCGCCGGGTTTGACGCTAATACGATTTACATTGAATCGCGCTTCGTTAACTACAATATCACTACGGCCCCACGGCCTGTAGGATTCCCGGTGGCGCCTATATTCACTTCTGGCGCTGCTTTTTAAATATTCAACAATTTTTTTTACATCCTGCACTTTCGATTTATCAACAACTAAGACAGCATCCTTAGTATTAACAATCACTAAATTATCCACACCGATAGCTGCGACCAACTTTTCATCGGTATTGATATAACAATTATTTGTGTCATGTAAAAAAACATCACCTGTTAGGGCGTTGCTATTGATATCCTTCTCGTTCACTTCCCATAAGGCGGACCAGGAACCGACATCGCTCCAGCCAGCGTTAAGCGGGACCACGATCGCCTCTGACGTTTTCTCCATTACTGCATAATCGATCGAATCATCAGGACAAGCTAAGAAAGCATCTTTCTTAACCCTGATAAAATCTTGTTCAACATCGGGCTCGGGTGTTTCAATCGCTTTTTCACAAGCAGCTAAAATATCGGGGCGGTATTTACCTAACTCACTCAAATACTGTTTTGCACTGAATAGAAACATTCCGCTATTCCAGTAATACTCACCGCAAGCCAAATATTCAAGTGCCGTCGTAAGATCAGGCTTTTCAACAAACCGATGAACTTTATATGCATTCGGGTCATCATTATTAACTGAGTCTCCGCGCTGAATATATCCATATCCTGTTTCTGGCCCGGTAGGTACTATACCAAAAGTGACCAAACTCCCTGCCAACGCATAAGGAATCGCAAGATTTATCGCTTGATGAAAGGCGCCGATATCTTCAATTACGTGATCCGCCGCCAGCACTAGCAATAAGGGATTCTCTCCTTTTGATGTTGCGCTTAAAGCTGCTAGTGCAATTGCTGGTGCCGTATTACGGCCCACTGGCTCTAAAATGATGTTACCTGCAAGGTGATCAATCTGCCGTAACTGTTCAGCAACCAAAAAGCGATGTTCTTCATTACAAATTACTAGCGGTTCTCTAGTATCCATCCCTTCCAATCGCGTCAACGTCTCCTGGAGCATTGAAAGTTTACCATGCAGCTTTAGAAATTGTTTAGGATAAAGCTCACGTGACATTGGCCAAAGGCGACTACCGGTACCGCCAGCCATGATAACAGGAAGTAACATTAACTTTCCTTATAATCGATTGATAGATAAACATCTTTAGAGCACACTAAGAAGATGTTGCTGAATCAAAGAGATGGTCAAAAGCGAATTAAAAACATTCATAACAAATATTGGTTTTTTAGCGAAAAAAGACAAAAGCTTATTTTTGATGAATAGTATAAAAAAATGAAAATCTAAATGGCTGGCTAAATTACTAACATTATAATTTAATATTTTTTAAGATTATCATAACTTGAAGAAGCAAGTTAAAAAGCCGCTATTATTTTTACTTGAAAAAAAATAATTACCATATTTTAACTAATTTGCTCACCACAAGTCATATGGAAAAGAATTAATTAATCCCTTTTGTATATTACTAAAATCAAAGGTAGGTAAAGGATTCAACTTGAATGCTTCTTCAATAGTTTTAGCGATAGGATACGCCTCGCGATATGTGCCATTATAATAATCATTATACTTGAATATTGACTCACCACTGTTAGAATTCAGAAATATTGCAGGAATTCCGTAAGCTTCAGCTATGATAATACCATGCAACGAACTTGAGATGACAAAACCACTATTTACAATTTCAGTAGTAAAACTGATTGCACCCTGTCTCGGAGAACAGAGATTATCTTTATAAGCAGAGTAACGACTGAAATCCTCATTCATATGCGGAATAATCAAAAGGTCTTTTCGCTTGGTCTCATCAACAAGTAATTCTCTATTAAAAAATAGTGGTAAAAGAAGCCCTGGATCACCATAAACTTCTGGCACCGGTATCCCACGAGACATAAGAAAATTTCTAGTTAATGGCCCTCGTACCGAACGCACATCTAATGTCGAAAATTTAATATTTTTAGCGGGAATTTTCCCATTAATTCCCGTTCCCCATATACAATCATTATCTTGCGCAAAATGCATAACGGAACCAATCGACAAAAGTTTATTTTTGGCCGATACTTTATCAATCATTTCCTTATCTTTGAGAATCAACATTTGTTGAACAATTATTTTTGCCAAATGATCCCCAGCATTTTGCTGGCCATCTACTGGTTCCCACCAAAAAACTTTATTTTTAATATCATTTTTACTATGGAAATTGAATTTAAACATTTTCATTAATTACCTTATCGACACATTGTAATATAGAGCAAAAATTCCACTTCGGGCAAAAAAATTAATCATAAAAATAGAATGTATGCTATCAAAAAAAAATAAAACACATTTAATGTAAAAACAAAACCGATTGATATTAAAAATTTAATGAAGAACGATCGACAATGATTATTTTAACCGTGATAAATTGGCACAAAAAACCTTAATCCATTTAATAATTACCTTAGAATAGTTACTATAAATGCAACTAAATCAAAAACTCATTCAATAAAAGATCCTTTAAGAGAAACGAGTCAATAAAGATCATATTTACATTTTTTATAATTATTTTAGAATTATAATATTACTTTTTTCCAAAAAAATCGCGTTTCGCGGTCTCGCTAATGAATCTAAGCTTAAGAATATTTTTCAACAAACTAAATGGATGGAAAAGTACTGATCGGTTTAGAAAATATTTGTGGAGCAGACTAGGTGTCATACTATGTGATCCTGCATGGGCAACACGATAAACTGCGCCACGAAAAGGAAGCGAAGAAAGTGGGGTTTGGCGATCTTTCAAAATCTCACGTATCCTAATATGGCTACCCAACATTGTTTTAATCCACTCAATTGACGCTGCATCGTAGCTTTCAGGCAACCCATAATGGTCAGAACGTATGATTAAAGATGTACCGCATAGGTGGTTAAAATCATTATGCTCATATAAAAATTTTCCACCATCATCCCAGACGTAACCTTTATCTATCGTCCACCCATTTGAATCTTGATGTTTCGCGACATGATCTACTATATGGGAGCTCACAAAATCATCATCGTCAACGATCATAAAAAAACGGCTATCGCGCGCATGAAGCATGCCTTTAAGAACTCTCCGCCCTTTATCAACTCGAAACGCATCTAAAAAATCATTTTTATCTCCTCCAGCTTTTTCATGCATAACATTAGGAGGAAACGATACACGAACCACTTCAAACTTGTCGGGGAGTTGAGGAAGATTAGCTCCGTCATTAGCAACTATTATCCCCCGCCAATCCGGGTGGTTCTGATTAGAAATAGAGCGTATGGTTTGTGAGAGATTCTCCATAAGTCTCCGCCAGTCTCGGGCATTATCTTGATGACGAACTGGGATTATAAATGTTACCAAAGTCATATAATTTTGCTCTGCTAAATAAATTGAATTTATGAAACTGACGAAATAATCATGAGAAAGATTTTGCTTGTTTGCGTGCCCAATTGACACCATCACTGAGTGATTCTGCTTTATAAGATAATTCTGTACCGCCTGAAAAAGCAGACATAAAGCGCTGAATTTTTCCATAGCTATTGTCTAATACGGCATGGGGTCTACCAATAAGCAACGAGCAAATATGGACATGCAGTCGATCTGTTACAATAGCTTGACCACGCGATATTTGCCTAATTCCACGTTGAAAACGATTATGAGCAGCGGCATCTAATGTATTAAGTCTTAATTCATTAAATTTTAGACCTTTTAAAGCAGTAATCGCACCTTCAATTTTTGAATTACGCACACTTGACGCAGACTCAGTGATCCAATCTTCTACAGGTATATTAGTAAGTATAGAAGTATCAACATTAGCAACTTTTTCTTTATCTTCCCTTAGCATTGCTAGTACCGGGTACTCAGGAGCGGCAGGTTTAATTGCCCCTATACAAAAAGCCATATCAGGACAAAGGTGCACTTCACATTCAAAATTATTTTTTGCAAATTCGAACGACTCGACATCACGAACTAGAAGTACAAAATTTCCGTGCTTTTTAATGATTTTTGCCGTCTCAGCCATCCTTGCGCTAGATTTGTAATGTATGGACTGCGGGAATTGAATAATTTTTCTTTTAGGCAACAATTCCAATATTTTTTCTCGAAAATCCTGATGGGATTCCCAAATATCTCCGAAATTTCCACCACCATGAATGAATATGGGCCCAGTAGGAACCGATTTTTCAAGCGATCTTCTTGAAAAATCTTTCATGCGCGAAATATAATCAGGCCGTTTATTAAATCTATCTTTGAGATAAGCCATCTCACCCAGCCAAATTGCCGAATCGCCACAGTTTTTGATATCAGGGAAATCCAAAATTGCAAGCGGTTCTTCTTTTGATATATATTTACTTAGACAATCATGTGTCATATTTTTGAGTTTATTAATCAAATCCAGGTTTGATTGCGGGGCCATTTCTTTTCTCCATAATGATAATGTGCAATGTAACTAAAAAATTAAGTTATAAATTTTATTCTTTCTTCTAAGGCATCAGTGTGCATCTTACTCAAGTAGATATTTCCATTATACTTTCAGACCATCTTGATAATAAATTCCTCTATTATATTTCAGATGCGTAAAAAAAATTAAAGCGCTAACTAATAATATTTCAATTAAGATAGAATGCATTTTATAATTTTATATATTTTTGAAAGCAATTCAATCAAACAAAAACAGAATACTGCTTATTCTTACAATTGGGAATTAATACAATTAATTATCCCTTTGAAAGTTAAAAAAAGGAACGGATACCACCATATCTCCGCTTTATAAAAAATAAAGCTGACACTGAATATACAAATGTCCCAACAATGACCATGAACACAACTGAATATATCGGCTGCAATAAAAGTTTATTGAAAAAGTTCATCGACAAATAGATAACACAAGACATTAAAATTGTGGAAACAGAAGGTATAAATATTGGGCGGAATTGTTCATTAATATTTATATTCAAGATCCGTTTCATTAATCCAACACCGACAGGTACGGTAACAATCACTCGGAGAATAGACCAAGCCAAAAGAGTTAGAAGAAGCGTTTGATCTTTAGTAACGAAGGCAGCAATTAGGGTGGTCGAAGCTGAAATTACCGAAAGGTACATAAATCGTTTAGATTCACCTACCGCTTTCATTGCCGTACCAACAAATTTTCTGCTAAACATGATTGCATTCATTACACATATTATTTGTATTATAGGTATTGCCGGGTTCCATTTTTCACCAAGTACTAATGGAGTCCAATAAGAACAAGTAAACGCAGCGCCAACAAACGCAGGCATGGACACCAAATTAAAAATTTCCGTTACCTTGCAAAACGATTTTTTTAGTAATTCGGAATCATGCTGAACAGAAGAGAATACTGGTAATGCGAGCCGACTTATAACAGTATTGAGTATATTCAAGATAGCATCAGTTAAACGTGAAGCCATGTTAAATAATCCAAGCGCATACGTACCATGAAACGTAAATATCAAAAGACTAAATACTCTAGAAAGGACTATCCACAAAAGGTTTTCAACCATCACATAAAACCCAAACTTAATTAGCTCAACAAAATCTTTATGAGAGTATTTAGTTAATGCTGGAATATATTTTTTCCCAGCAATAAAAATAAGAATTGTCGCTAATGACACTTGGAATAAATTTGCAAATGTAATACTCCAAACCCCATAATTATGCAGAGCTAAAGGTATAGCGACTGCAAAAAAAAGGATTCTCGAAAGAATTGTTCGTTTTGTGAAAGCGCTCATTTCTAAATTTCTTAATAGCAATGCTGTTGGAACAGTACTGGCAATATTAAGAGCTGCGCCAAGCCCCTCGAAGGGCAATATTAGCGCAATCGTTTTCTCATGAGAATAGTAGTAAAAAAAGACTGCGACAATAATAGAAAGTACAAACGTAATTAATGCTAAAAATAAACTTCCTTTGAGTGCAGATGCTATATGTGAATTAGATATATCTTTCTTTTGAATAACTGCTTCAGTCAAGCCAAGTCCTAAAAGCAGCTGTAAAATGAATGCAATTATTTGCGCAGTGGCTATTTGGCCATAATCTTCTGGCCGCAAAATCCTTGCCAAGAAGACAATTGAAAGAATGCTCAATAGAGAGGTGGATAGCGCTTCTATAGCTGCCCATATTGCAGCAATCTTTATGGTTTTATTATTCAAGATTAACTCTCTCATACCAGATGATTCTAAAAAATATGCCAAATGACTAACTTTAGATAAGATACAAGCGCAATTTGGCATCGCAATCTCAACCAGAATCCCCAACAATAAGATAATTGAATTATCAATGCTGAAATATTTATTTTACAAAAGAAAAAACTCGGAACAAGTTTTCAAAATATCGTTACTAGTGTGTAATACTAAATTGAAACGTTACTTTTTATCTATAAAAGAAATTAATTTTTCTTTAATTACATCATCGCCAAAAAGATTCATTATATTATTTACGGTCTCTTCATCATAAGGAATAAAATTTGGAATTTTCGAAAGACCTTCACACATGTCGGTTACTGATTCAAAACATACAACTACATTCTTACCAAGAACCGATTCAGCCCATTTTAAAAATGGTGTCTGAACAGAAATCACTCTAGCACCCATTGATAAAGCATAAAAAAAACTTCCGCTTACTATCATATCTGGATCAGAATGAGAAATTATTACACCTTCAGTGGAAGCAATTAACTTACGTGCATCATCGTCATTGATAAAACCAGCCATAACAGTAACATTAGAAGGACTTATTTCCTTTAATTCATCAATGTAACGCGTATCTTCGTAGCCACCAGCTACTAAAAGTTTTTTTCCTAATGGAAAGATTTCAATTAATCGTTCAAGTCTTTTATAAGGTACAATCCTTCCAAAAGCAATGAATGTATTTGTCTGCATATGGGGTGAGGCAACAGAAACAAGTGGCTTAGAATATAGTGGATGCGGAACATATTTATAATACTCATCTGCAGCGATTGGAGAATGAACTATCCCGTAGTCGCAATACTTTACTAAAATATGCATCCATTTTTTTGCTTTTTCAATATTAGTTACATTAATTTCATGCGGATAAAAGTTATGTTTGACATAAAATACTTTTTCTGATCTAATATTAATAAGTAATAATTTAATAAATGTTTTGCATATGTTTTTGACAGTTACTTTACCTTCCATGTCAATTAAATCTGATTCAAGCCAGTTAACTATGGTTAAGTTATAACGATTGCGATTGAAATTTAGAAATGAGAAAATCTCGAATTTAGTGTCGTATTCGTAAACTTTTCCTATCGAGGAAAGAATGTTGCTAAAGTTTTTTGTATAGTCATTTACACCTTTAGCTTTTGGATAAAAAGCAATTCTGAAATCCATAAAAAATCCCATTTATATTACTTTTAGCATACAAGTTTGCAGGAATATGCATTTTAAAACATCATTACAAACTTAGGGTGATGAATTATGCACATAGTCAAAGACGGCTTATTATACTACCCCTAAGAAACCTTTAAATCGTCATTTTATATTTTTACGATACAAATAGTATACGGATAATCATCAGCTAAATTTAGTTGTTATAGATCATTGAAGCAAAATAATGTCGGCGTTCAATTTATAATGATAAAAACAGGCTTATCTTTCGTGCAAACCTGACAAATTTGTTGCGGATTATAGTTAGCAACATTCACTACCAATTCGGTTCCTGTCAATTTGAACGAAGAGTCCAATTTGTCGCCTAAAGCTGTCATTACAGTGAGAGAATTTATTGCGCCTTTATATGGCATTTTGAATGAGAATTTTTTATCATTTACAGTATTATCATTTATAAAAGGTATTATAATTTGTTTATTCTCCCCCACACTAAAAGCAAAAAGCGATGCTTTGTTATGGCCAGAATTACTTCGTGATAAATTATCAACCGGATAATTTTCTGATAATTTTATTTTATTATCTCCAAAAACCTGATATAGCGCAGTTAACTCCTGACCATGACTAGTCAAAACATTTTGTTTATTAGAGTTAACAGTGAATAAAGCTTTTCCCCCATCTTTCCCTGTTGCCCATGCTGGATACCAAAAAACCTTATATCGATTATCAGACATGTCATGTTTGAGAGCCCAATCCAACATACGAATATAATTTTTTGACAGAAAGAGAGGAGTCGTTCTAAAGCCAAATTCTGTTTGCCAAATTCCATAAACTTTTTTATTCTGAATAAAATTATCATATAAATACTGAAATTCTTTATCTGTGCCATAATGAAAATCTATAATATCAGTATATTTCCATGCATCGTTGTGATTTAAGGCATTTTTGAATTCATGGATCGGATTTGATAATGGCCATCCACCGAAAACGACTTTGGCATTTTTTCCGCGTATAATTTTGGCAGCCGGGATATAAATTTTATCAATAAAATCATTTGTTGAGCCTAACCAATAGCTGGCTTTAATTGTTGGTTCATTCCAAATTTGAAAAAATTTAATTCCATATGAAGGGTTAGAATATCTGGTAACTGCAGCATCAACAAATTTCAACCATGCATCATAATCATTTGGAGGAGAGGATATTTTTCTTGAAATGCTTTGTGTCCAAGCAGGCGTATATGCAAGGACCGGCAAAACTTGTAAACCTTGCTTATTAGCCTGAGTCACAAATGTATCAAACTTAGCCCAGTTATATGTTCCTTTTTCTTTTTCAATATTAGACCAGGATAAATCCATTCTGACCCATCCGATGCCCATTTTTTTCGCCTGTCCATCTGGCGGGATATAATTTACGCCAGATGCATCTCTAAGGAATAATTCCGCAGAATGACTGAGTATTGTAGTGCACATCAGTGATGCAAAAAGACTAATTGATAACCATTTTTTTATAGGCATAATATATCTCTTATTTGTGTTAGATACTTCCTTAAAACATCTAATAAGCCCCGTCTTTTTTGAGCACTATTTTTACAGTCTTAAATAATATGGCAATGTCATTCCATAATGACCAGTTTTTGACATACCATGCATCAAAATAGACACGCGTTTCATAATCTACATCACTGCGCCCGCTGACTTGCCAAAGTCCAGTCATTCCAGGTTTAGCCATAAGATAATAGTCAACATCTCCTGCATAACGTTCCAGCTCCTCTTCAATTACTGGCCTAGGCCCTACAAGACTCATATTACCTTCTAAAACATTCCAGAGTTGTGGTAGTTCATCCAAGCTAGTTTTTCTCAGGAAAGCACCTATTTTGGTTACACGCGGATCATTTTTTAATTTAAAATCTCGTTCCCATTCAGTTCTGACATTGATATCTGACGCCAGAAGTTTTTCTAAAACTTCTTTTGAATTAACGACCATAGATCGAAATTTATAGCATTTAAATTTGGCGCCATTCATACCTACACGCTCGTGTCCATAAAATATTGGCCCTTTATCTTTTGCCACCATCTTCATTATTATTAATAGTATTGGTGCTAAAAAAAGAAGTATTAGGACACAACCAAAAATATCAAAGGCCCTTTTTATGAATCTCGATGTCCTTTTGGCCAAGTTATTGCTGACTCGCAATATCATGACCTCATGACTAAAAATAAATGACATATCTGTGCCATAAAGCGGCACTCCACGTAATGTGGGTATAACAGATACAGAACGGCAGTTATTTTTTGCTAAAAATTTAAGCCAATAATCCCTCACTAAATTTTGCTCATATTCTAAGGCAACGATGAATTGAGTGTTAGCGGGGTCAGTGGCATTCCATAATGCTTCTTCTGATTTAATAAGAGGGATAGTATCCACAGGCGAGGATTTGCTATCATCAATACTATAAAACCCCTCTACCCTAAAGCCTAATACTTCCTCGCTTTGCAAAGCTTGATATGCCTCATAAGCGTTTTTTCCGTTACCAATAATAATAGTTTGTTTAAGCCACCAACCGAATATATTTAAAACTCGTTTAACCAGAGATCTGCCTAAGGGGACGAGTACCATTACCAATAGCCATGCAACCAACCATATATATCTTGATAATTCTTCTTTTGCAAATCCAACTAATGCTAGGCTGATAACTGAAAAAATAAGCAAAGTCCGAAAGATTTCTTTTAACTCAAACCAGAATGGTTTTCGGTAGGTATAATGTCTTAAGCGCACCCAGAACCACCCAACACAAACTACTGAGAGGAGTAAATGGATTGAGGTAAACGTTTTAACTTCAAATGCTTCAAGGAAATTATCTTTTTTAAAAAACTGATGAATTATCCATATGGCTATATAAGCAGAAAGATTAAAAAATATGAAATCAGACGCAGCCAAAAACGCTTTGGAGCCATATGTTTTTAGGCTTATATATTTTGCAGACATTTTATATCTCTTTGTGTTATAAGCTATTTAAACTTATGAAGGCAAGGATTGTCATGGTTTTACAATTAATTTTAAGTAAATTTCATATTTTCAAATTGCGCCCATTTATCTTCTACAAAATCTTTAAATTCATTTATAAATCTTTCATCAGAAAATCTATTAGCATTTTTTCTGCATGCTTCAGACGTTATCTCTGGCCTCACTATTTCAAAGCGGTTAACGGCATCTATAATCGAATCTTCTGTTTGTTCATCAAAAAAAATCCCCGTAGGATCTTCACGGCCAACCGGGATTACCGTTTCTAGCGCCCCACCTCTACCAAAGGCAATAACTGGCGTTCCGCATGCTTGCGCTTCTACAGGGATAATCCCAAAGTCTTCCTCTGCAGCAAATACAAATGCTTTAGCATGAGACATTTTTTCTTTCAAAATTTCAAAATCTTGATAACCTAGCAATGTAATATTTTTAGCCGCAACTTTTTTTACCATTTCGTACTGTGGCCCTTCACCAATAACCACTAGCGCTTTATCCGGCATTTTGTTAAACGCTCTGACAATTAAATCAATTTTTTTATACGGAACCATTCGTGATGCTGTGAAATAATAATTTTCTTTTTCATTGATGCTTTCAAAATCATTAACTGCAACATTGGGATATATAACATCAGCTTTTTTGTTATAAACTTTATGAATTCGTCTGGCGATATATTTTGAGTTTGCAATAAAATAATCTACCCCAGCAGCAGTACGGTAATCCCACAATCGGATTCTATGTAATATCCATCTAGCAAGGCAGCTTTTCAATCCTTTTTCAAGCTTACTTTCTTTTAGATATTGTCCTTGCATGTCCCACGCATAGCGTATTGGAGTATGACAATAGCAAATATGTAATTGGTTAGGACCTGTAATAATACCTTTAGCAACAGCATGACTGCTACTTATTACAAGGTCATATCCATTCATATCAAATTGCTCAATCGCTAATGGCATTAAAGGTAAGTAACTTCTATATTTACTCTTAGCAAAGGGTAGTCTCTGAATAAAAGATGTTTTGACGATTTTATTACTAATTAATGCGCGGTTTTTATCATCTAAAAAATCTACCAAACTGAATAAATCTGCATGTGGATATATACTTATTATTTTTTCTAAAACTTTTTCTCCCCCACCAGGATTTACTAACCAATCATGAATTATTGCTATTTTACGTTTATTAATCATTTCTTCCCCTAATTATTATGACATATATACTTCTTTCAGCTTCTTTTGGAAGGTACAGAACATAAACTCCTGTTCATGTAAAATATAATTTTTACCAGTATTATTCTTAAGATTTTCGATTTTGTTATCAAACTCATATATCAAGTCACTATTTTGATAAGAAAAAAAAGCATAATATTTGGTAAGAGCAGCCATCTCTTTCATACCACCGTATTCTGGAACTAATATCGGCAGACCGGCTTTTGCTGATTCGATAATTGACAAAGGAGCATTTTCAACCCATAGCGAAGGCAATACAAATATATCGTAGAGGGTAATTAATGTTGGCAATTCTTCTCTTTTTTTAAAGCCATGGAAAAAAAGTTTAACGCCTCGCCTTAAACCTTTCTCCTTGAGCAAATGCAATTCTTCTCCTTCACCAAATATGTGTAACTCATAGTTACCAGCAGAATTTTCATTCAATAAATCAATGAACGCTGAAATCCCTTTTTCTTCAGTAACTCTGCCCATAAACACAAATTTGGTAGTTACATTTGATGCTGTAGGGTAAGTATAATTATCTTTATCATTCCTAATATAGGATGAAAAATCAATTGGATTTCTTATCAAATATGTATTTTGCTTAATTCCATAATTTCTAAATAACTTAATCAAATAATTACTGGGAGAAATTATGACATCAATTACTTCTTGCAAATGAAATATTTTATAGTTTATATAAAATTGCAATATCTTAAGCAATGAATGTGAAATTGAACGATGATCATATCGAAAAAAAATATTTTGTTCCTTCACTTCTTCATTCATATTAATTCGTTTATGGTTCCTAAAGTGCTGAAAGCCACTATTTGGGCAAATTAAATGATAGTCATGGGCAGTGAATATTATTTTGCAATTGTTTTTTTTCTTATATCTTTTAATCGCGAATAAAATGCTTGGACTTAAATAATGATAATAGTTTTGCAAGTGTATGATATCTGGTTTAATGACGCTGAGATTTTTATATAGCTTAAAAAAATTATTAAATGAAAATATATAGCTGAGTGGAGAAGTTTTGCCATTAGATATAAATAGCTTGTTTTCAAAGCCTAAATTATTTGCTGCTTTAATGGTATCCCTCAATACTGCTTCAGCCCCACCCCCATTAATTGAATCAGCAATATGAAGAATTTTTATTTTCATAGTTTCATCTTTTTTGATCATATTAAGGCCGGTAAATTATCTGCTTTATAAATGGAAATGTAGTATTAATTTTATTTTTACAATACATTTTGAATGTATCGCCATTAAAATGCGATAATAGTTCTGAAATGGTGATATCTTGTTTTCGATTTACTTTATCTTGGAAAAAAAGGCTAGCAAGGTTCGCTTCATTCATTAAGTAGCCATGTTTTTTTATGAACATTTCATAACCCTGTTTGGCCTTTGGAGAGTCGCTAATACGGCCTTCTTCATGATCTATATTCAATTGATATGTATAAGCCTCAAGTTTAAAACCGCTGCCATACTCTTTACACATTCTTAACCAAGCATCATAGTCTTGCCATGAAGGTAGGGATACATCAAAACCACCTAATTCCCTTATCAAGGAAGTTTCAGTAAATATCTGATTCCCAACATAATTCCTATTTAACATGTCATCTAATGTAATAACTCCCGCTTTCATTGGTTGTTTGAATTTTCCTTTCTTGGTTTTAGTAACATGTCCGGCACACAGGAAAGCATATTTACTTTTCTCCGTTGCGTTAACAAATATATCTATTCTGCTTGGCAAAAATTCATCGTCATCATCTAGGCCAGTTATATATTTTCCATCAGCCATCTCAATTAAACGATTTCGAGAAAAACATGCACCTTTAGGTTCTTCATTTTTAACGCATATAAAGTCAGTGAATTTATTTTTATATTTTTCGATTACTTGATAATAGCTTTTTTGAGAACCGTCGTCGCAAACAAGAACCTGTAGATTTTTATAATTTTGTTCACACAAAGAATTTAAAGCGCGGTCAAGGAAATCTGGTCTGTTATGCGTTGGTATATAGACACTGACAGCTTCTTGCATATTAACCCTCCTCTAAATATTAATTGATCACCTTCAGTTAATACTTTTCTCTTTACAGTATTTAACATATGCCATCCCGAAAAATAAAAAGAAAGGAAGCATTTGCGATGGTGTTGTTATTCTATGTTCTGTCGCTGACGAAAAAATACATGTCCAAAAAGCAATTGCTAAGGCATTACCTAATTTATTATCAGCTATTGTTATCTCTACGATTTTTTTTCTTATTTCATTAAATAAAAGAATAAACAAGCCCAGACCTACAATACCTAATTCTCCTAAAATATTAAACAGAGAGTTGTGTGCATGGGCGTCAGAGTGTGCAATAACTTGGCCTTCCTTTATCGATAAAAAATGTGGTATTACAGTCACATATTGATAATATCGATCGTCATAGCTGCCAAATCCTGTACCAACTATGGGAGAGTGTAAAAAATTGTCCCATGCCCTTGGCCATAAATAAAATATCCGCGTGATAAAAGTATTAGCCCTTTGGAAATCAATCATTAATCCTTGCACTGGGACTTGGTCGCTGGCATAAACTTGCCCGGTATAAAGCCAACTATCATAGGTATACATTACTATTGCAATTTGCACGAATAAAAATGCTATAAAAACAACTGCTGGCCTTTTGAATTTTATAAAATAATACCCCACCGCACAAATCAGGGCTAGAATACTTCCTCGAGAATCAGTTGCATTAAGCAAAAATAAAAAAACTAGCGTATAAAATGCATATGGCCATTTACGTTCTGTAAGAAAAAAGCCAACTGCCAGCCCACCAACCACTGAGTAAAAACCGCCCGCAGCATTATGGGAAATAAATAGCAGGTGATGTACTCCGCCAATTTCGGTTGGCATAATTACGTACGCTATAGCTGATATTAAGGTAAAAAAGGGGAATATCAACCTTTTGATTTTTGATAAATCAAAATTGATATTCATTGGCATAAAAATAAAAACGAATAGGACTAGATAGCTGATTATAAAATTTCCATCACGTCTATAAAAGTCAAAGTCTGTAAAAGAGGTTGGATCATAAAGTGCAGTAGATAAAAGAACGTAAACAAACAATAGAATTAAATATAATTCTATTTTTGAAATTTGTGGGTAGTTGCTTTTATAAAAAAGTGTAATTAACGCCAAGGGGAGTAGTAAAATTACGGCAACACTGACAGGTACATAATTTGTTATCGAAAAAATTACCGAAAGCAAAACTATGATTTTAATTATATTTGTCACGCTAATTCCTTTTCATCATCTGATGAAACCGGTCCGATTTCCAGATCGGTAACCTGATTAGCACCTGAGTTTGTAGCGGCCAATAGGCCGCCAATATCATGCTTATCAATCTTTTTTACTTTCATATGAATACTGATAATATCCGTAATTATCATTTCCATATGATGCATATGCGCGCCTAACTATTGCGTTAAGGATGACCCCTTTCGTTTCAATGCCATTCTGCTCTAGCCTGCGTATACTAACTTCTACTTGTTTAACAGTGTTCTCTTCAAAGCGCGCAACGAGCAATGTTGTTCCGCAATGACTCCCAATAATTCCAGCATCTGTCACAGCTAAAACTGGAGGGGTATCGACGATGACGATATCATATCGACTATCCGCCCACTCCAAAAGCTCCTGCATGCGTTTATTCATCAATAGCTCTGAAGGGTTAGGTGGTATTTGTCCTCGTGGTATAACACTTAGGCCTGGCACTTTTGGTACATCGTAAAGGACCTCAGTATGCGCAAACTGACCTGATAGCAAATTTGAAAGCCCTTTATTATTACTGCCAACATTCATGATCGAATGCAGATAGCCTTTTCTCATATCGGCATCAATCAGCAATACTTTTTGTCCCGCTTGCGCTAAAACAGCTGCCAAATTACTGCTAATAAAGGACTTACCAATTCCAGGGCTGATGCCTGATATCATCAGAGTTTTGTTTTTTGCCTCCATCATCGCGAAATGTAGGCTTGTTCGCAAACTTCTTATGGCCTCGATGGCAAGATCTGTAGGATTACCGGTTGCGAGAAGTTCGCTACTTTTTATATCTTTATTCCCGCGACTTAAAACCTTCTTATCCGCATTTTTTTGCCATTCTGAAAGAGGAATACTTGAATAAACATTTATTCCATTAGCTTCAAGAGCCTCTGGACCTTCTATTCCTTTGTGCAATGCTCTTCTCACCAAGAGATATGCTGAAGATAGAAAAGCACCTAAGATTATAAAGACGAGCAAAATAATCATTTTTTGTGGCGCAACCGGACTTAAACGGGTTACCGCAGGGTCGATTATTCTAACGCTGCCAACTGCACTGGCTTTCGCTATATTGAGCTCTTGCTGCCGATTCAATAACTGCATATAAACTTGCTGATTGACTTGCACATCACGATTCAACCGCAAAATATCTTGCTGAGTTTGAGGCAATGACTCAACTCTTTTATTAAGTCTTTCTTTCTCTTTAAGAAGAACAGCTTTCTTTTCAAGTAAAGCGCGATAAGCTGGATGATCTGGCGTATAAAGCTTAGAGATATCAGTTTCTTTGAAAGTAAGTTCGTTAATTTGCCCATCAAGCTGGACTATAGTATCTAAAACAGATTTTGCTTCGATTGATAGGTCAACAGAATCATTACTACGCCGAAAATCATTTAATTTATTTTCAGCAGTATTCAGTTTATCGCTGATTTGAGGTAATTGTTGGTTTATAAAGGCTAAGCTCTTTGCTGCCACCTCGGTCTTACGGGTGATATTCTGAAGAACATAGTTTTCCGAAATACTTTCTAAAATAACAGTCGCGCGAGCAGGATCAGTATTATCATAACTTAAACCTAATACTCCTGTATTTAACCCTTTATCCGCTATATTCAGAACGCCTACAATGCCATTGTAAATGCTTAGAAAAGGCCGTTTAGTAATTGTGTATTCAGTATTAGGACTATCATTTAGCGAATCGACCAGAATAGTTATTCCTTGGCCGCTTATTGCTTGACCCGCAATACCATGAATAACGGTACTCCCCTTACCATCAGTAAGAATATATTCTTTATCGTTAGCAACTTTAAGTGTAAACGGTTTATTTAGCAAAGTATCAGGCACTTGGAATATACTTATTGCCGGTCCCGTGCTGGTATCTCCTGCGATTTTTGCGTAAGCATACCCAATGACAGGTAAGTAATTTTTTGTTACCGTAGTGTCAAGGTTTAAATCATTAATTGTCTTACCAATGACCATGCGGGATAACATTAATTGGATTTCAGTTGCTGAGGTGGGTGGTGCGTTAGGTAAGGCTGCACTGATAGAATCAAGTAATGAAGCTTGGGGATCCTTTTCTACTTGAATTACGGCGTCTGATCTATACGTAGGAGGAGTAATTAAGATGTAGATGAGGGAAAGCGCAGCAAATAGAAGCGTGATAGCAACGATTAGCCACTTACCATCGACCAGAGTACCTACAATACGTCCTATATCTATTTCATCGCTGTTACCAATTGATAACGCGGGTTTATTTTTATCAATCATTGCGGTCCTTGATTAGCGATTTAGTGCCTGAGCCCATTTCTGTGCAGCATCCTCAAGCAGTTGATAGACATACTGGAAAGCTTCTCGACTTTTTTTGTATGGATCAGGGATTTCTTTCGAAACCCAATGACCGAATAGCATCACTTTGCCTCTCGCTTCAGGAGCTATTTTACAAACCTCGTCTACGTGCCTTTTTTCCATAACTAGAATTAAATCATAATCTTGACAAAGCTTCTGGGTAAGTTGACGTGCAGAGTGCCCCTCCAATGAAAGCTGTTGAGTGAAAGCCACTTCAATTGCGACTCCATCTGCTCCCTGTCCGGTCAATGCTTGAACACCCGCTGAACTTATTGTTTTATCAGGCAAGTATTTTTTAAGCAATCTTTCACCCATTGGCGAACGGCATATATTACCTGTGCAAACGACCAGTATTTTATCGAACATATATCATTCAGACCATACACCTGCATTGCGAGTGCCATCGGAAACACTACGAACGCCGCTGATTGTTGGCACTAGTTGCCCAATAACTCTATTCCAGCGAGTAATTGGCGCTGTTGTAACATATACCATATCATAAGGCTGCAGTTTAAATTCAGTGCCGAGTATCAATGATGTCGCATCTGATAAGTCAAGTTGATAAACATTTGCCAGTTTTGTACTTTGTCCCCCAGATCGAATAGGGCGAATAACGAATATTCCCGTCGCATCTGAAGTCGTTTGACTTAAGCCGTTAGCATTGCCTAAAGCTTCAGTAAGGGTCATCCCGCTTCTATCCATTTTCAGCGTGGATTGTTTGCCCACTTCTCCCATAACGAACACTTTAAGATCGTCATTACGAGGGATAAACAGGATATCTCCAGGATAGAGCAGATGGTTTTGTTTCAAATCCCCATTCTGCATTAACGCTTGCAGAGATATCGTTTGCTCCTTGCCGTTATGAGTCAATACAACATTTCGCCAATCAGCATCAGTAGTTAAACCGCCAGCTTTATTAACGGCATCAAGTATAGTCAATGGCACGTTAGTAATAGCCTGCTCACCTGATTTGCTTACTTCACCCGTAACGTAGGCCTTTTGCGACCTGAATGTAGCAATATTTACATCAACCTGGGGGCTCTCAATGTACTGAGCAAGCCTTCCTGATATCTCGGTTCTGACCTCTGTTACTGTCCTACCAGCGACTTTTACTTTCCCAATATAAGGGTAAAAGATTGTGCCGTCTGAATGCACCCAATTCCCTGCATCACTCGCGCTACGATATGTCCCGGAGGGGGTGGTTAGCTCAGGATGATCCCATACCGTTACGCTCAGGACATCACCGACGCCAATCCGATACTCATAGTTTTGTAGTTCTTGATCAAGTGAAGTGTTGTTTTGCGCAATGACCGGCTTTGATCGTAACTGATCAATCAAAGAGGGGGTCATGGGAAAAACATTCACGTACTTGCCGATATCAAAATCTGAATCATCTGATTTTATTACTGTTTTGCCACGCGTTGTCATATTTGAACCAGGTACAACTGTACATCCGCTGATCAGCACAACCGACACCAAAAGCGGCATCAACTTAAGTTTTGTTTTCATCATTGAGTTATCATCACTATCGCTGTTGCTCGGGTAAAAAGCGTATCCATGTCTTTGGTTATCGCCTTACGCAAGGATGTTAATGCCAAAAAGCCCCAAAACTTAGCGCTGTTCCTCTTTTCACTTACTATGCCCTGCCTGTTCGCTATCACGGCCTCACTTTGAAACGCACAGCACTTAAATAGCGGTACAACTAATTGACCAAAAATAGCAGATAAATTCAACTATAAACCTTATTCTCTAACTCAAATTTGATCCGGTAATCAATTACGAACCGCCAGATGCTACACTTGTCCCTGTTCAGCATAGAGAATAGCCGCTTCTTTTGAGGAATGCTGGATTTGTCAGCAAAAAACAGCAGAATTTCTTCTGAGTAACAAATTTATTTATCGCTAAAGCTTTTATCCCATCGGCCGATACCCATGAACATTCAATTCCAGTCAAAGGACAGGTCATTTTTTAGCCAATATTGTGTCTTTAAGTACTACCGCTAAACCGAAGCCATAGGCACATTGCCTATTGATGACATTGACATGGCGCGCACGTTTACCGGTTGACTGACCAGAGCGCAGTTTGATTACCGGTCCGTTTGAGGCTGGGGGATATACTTGTGCCTTGGTTACGTAAAAACACGCTACCGCCCTTGGCTTGTAGCTACCAATGCACTGGTGGTCTTTTTTATCGGGTTCCGGTCGTTTTTAGGTCAAAATCTGCAGTGGTTCACGTATCTTTGTGCGCGGTCAGTCACAAAACCGCACTTTCCATGCCTATCTTTTGACCAAAAACAATATAATTGGCACAACATATGCCTCATCATTGTTATACTAATTATTAATTATCTCTTTACAAGGTTTCGATGACCCCTGCGCCACGTTTTAGGAATAAGACTACCCTCAGGTTTGTTGCGCCAAGACGACAATTGCCTATAATTTCACCACTTCCGCGGTTTATGCTTGCGATCTGCTTGAGAAATAACAATTTCTTATCCAGCATACTCTTTAAGCGAAGCGCATCCATTTAGCAGCTTATTAACATTAATAAAGCAACTAGATAATAACCAGTTTGAGTTAGTTCAACCTGCAAGTCAGTGATAGGTGTTGCATATTAATTAATGACGCTAATGTTTTGTCCATATATCATTTTTATCCTTTTGTAGCTCCATCACCTCTCTGTTATCGCCGCCGGATGTAATGATCGGTTGAGTTTTGCCGCGTTACCTCCCATCATTCCCCTGAGACAGTCTTTGATATAGGTAAAGTAACGATTATGGAATGGATCGCCGATCCGACGATTTGGGCAGGCCTGGCGACGCTTATCGTGCTGGAGCTGGTGTTGGGCATCGACAATCTGGTGTTTATCGCCATCCTGGCGGAGAAGCTGCCGCCGAGCCTGCGGGATCGGGCAAGAATAGTGGGCCTGGCGTTTGCGCTGCTGATGCGTTTGGTGCTGCTGGCGTCGATGTCCTGGCTGGTGTCGTTGACCGCACCGCTGTTTAGCGTCTCCGGACACCCTTTCAGCGCCCGCGACCTTATTATGCTGGCCGGTGGTGTGTTTTTGATCTTCAAAGCCACCATGGAGCTTAACGAGCGTCTGGAAGGCAAGGATGAAGAGACGCAGACACAGCGCAAGGGCGCGCGCTTTTGGCCGGTCGTCACGCAAATCGTGATCCTGGATGCGGTGTTCTCCATAGATTCGGTGATTACCGCGGTGGGCATGGTGGATCAGCTGGCGGTGATGATGGCGGCGGTGGCGGTGGCCATTGGCGTGATGATGCTGGCCAGCAAGACGCTGACCCGTTTTATCAACGCCCATCCCACCATTGTGATCCTGTGTTTAAGTTTTCTGCTGATGATTGGTTTTAGCCTGGTGGCGGATGGCTTTGGTTATCATATTCCCAAAGGCTATCTGTACGCCGCCATCGGCTTCTCGGTGGCCATAGAGGCGTTGAACCAGCTGGCGCAGTTTAACCGGCGGCGGTTTTTATCCTCCAGCGTGCCGTTGCGCCAGCGTACCGCCGAGGCGGTGCTGCGCATGCTGAACGGCAAACACGAAGAAGCGCAGCTGGACGCGCAGACGTCCTCCCTGATTGCCGACAGTGACGGCGAGGGTCAGGAGGTGTTTAACGAACAGGAGCGGCGCATGATTGAGCGGGTGTTGGGCATGGCCCAGCGCACCGTGAGCAGCGTGATGACCTCGCGTCATGATATCGAGCATATCGATTTGCGCGATCCGCCCGAGGTGATAATCCCGCTGCTGGAAAATAACCAGCATACGCGGCTGGTGATTACCGAGGACAGCGCGTCCAATGAGCCGTTGGGCGTGGTGCACGTTATCGACCTGCTAACCCAGCAGTTGCGCAATGAGCCGCTGAATCTGCGCGCGCTGATCCGCCAGCCGCTGGTGTTTCCCGAACAGCTCTCGCTGCTGCTGGCGCTGGAGCAGTTTCGCGAGGCGCATACCCATTTTGCGTTTATCGTCGATGAGTTCGGGTCGGTGGAAGGTATTATCACCCTGAGCGATGTGATGGAGACCATTGCCGGTAACCTGCCGCTGGAAAACGAAGAGATCGACCCGCGTCATGATATCGTGCAGCATGATGACGGCACCCTGACGGTGAATGGGTACCTGCCGCTGGAGGATTTGGTCGGCTATATCGGTATTCCGCTGGAAGAGCGGCGGGAATACCATACGCTGGCGGGATTGCTGATGGAGCATACGCAGGCGATCCCCAAGGAAGGCGATACCTTGAGTATTGATAATTATCTGTTTGAGATTCTGGAAGTAGAGAGCCACCGGATATTAAAGGTACGCATCACCCCCGAAACGTTACCTGAATACGAAGTCTGAGAATACGCGGCGGCGCGGGGGCTTAGCCATGACAAGCCTTAGGCCCCCGCGTTCCGTTAGTCCCCTGCCCCGTTACAGCTTATCCAGCAGTTTTTGCACGTTTTTGTTCTGCGGGTGATCCTGGTTTTTCTGCGCCCAGGCGTCCAGGCGTTTCTTTAGCTCGTCCTGCAAGCGGTCGCGCAGCAACTGGTCGACGTGCAGCTGATAGCTGAGGCTATCCCAGGGGCCGTAGACGCGCAGCGGGATGGCGGTATTGACCAGCGCCTCGGTCAGCTGCGGCTCGCCTTGCCAGCCCTTGAGCACCCGGATATTAAGGTTTACGTCGCACTGCCTGCCGGGCAGGTCGAGCACGCCGGTGCCGGCCAGCGACATCAGGTCCGAGTCTCCCGCCAGATTGTTCAGCCGGAGATTGCCCCGCTCGAGCGTGGCGTCGGCGGTAAGCTGTTTTACCGCTGAGTAGGTCTCGTTGCGCTCTTGCGCCGTGACATTATTATTGGTGCGCTCGACAGCCCGTTGAATCAGCTGTTGGATATTCAATCCTTCCAGGCGGGCATCATCGAGCTGCATCCGGCCTTTGCCGCTCCAGTTTTCGGCAAAATCCCGGAAACTGAAGGTCTGCCCGGTCAATTGCCCGTCCACGGATAGCCGTCCGGTCAGGGTCTGCGGCAGGGCAAATGCCTGCAGCAGCGGTCCCAGCGCCACCTGTTTTAAGCTTGGGTTTAATTCAAAACGGGGCCTGGCGCCGGTGGTATCCACCGTGCCCGGCAGGCTGAATTCGCCGTCGCCCAGTTTTCCGCCCAGGGTATTGATCGACAGATGGCCGCGGCGGTTATCCGCCTGGGTTTTAAAGCCGGTGATATTGAGCCCGTGGTAGATAACCTGATCCGCCGTGAGGTTAAGCTGGCCGTTGAAATCATTCAATACCGCCAGCGGCTGTTCCTCTTTACCGATGGCGGCGATGACCGGCTTGGCGCTGTGGCGATGGCTTTGCGTGTCATTGCCGCCGCCGGCGTTGATGCCCAGCAGCGTGTCCAGGTTCAGGCGCTTGGCGGTGAGGTCGAGCTGATAAACCGGCGCGTCGCCCAGTTTGGCGCTGGCCTGGCCCGCCAGCTCGCTGTCGTTGGCGCTGAAGGACATGTTGCTTAATTCGACGGTCTGGTTGGTGGCGGAATAGTCGGCGCTGAATTTACCCTGCCCTTTGATGCCCTCGGCCGGTAACCCCTGGCCGTGGAGTTCATAGTTAAAACGGTCAAGGCTGGCGGCCAGCTGGCGCGGGTAGTGGCTCAGGTCAGCTTTGCCGCTGAGGGAGACCGCCACGTCGCGCTGATCGCGGTTAATGCGGCTGGAGAAGGTGATATTGGCCAGCCGCGCCGCCGTTTGCTCCACATCCAGGTTGAAATCGCGCAGGTTGATTTGTTCGTTTGGCTCCCGTTGCCAGATAAGCAGGCTGTCGGTCACCTTTAAACTGGCGATATCGTAGGACCATCCTGAGTGCGGCGCCAGGTCGGGCGTGCCGGCGGGCGCAATGGGCGCATTTTCCGGCCGGCGGGCTTCGCTGTCGGGCGTGATGGTAATGACGGCCCCCTTCAGCAGTACCTGTTTTACCGAGAGCTGGTGGGACAGCAGCGGCCAGAGCTGGACATCAAGGCGCATATTTTCGGCGCTGACCACCGGCACGGCGGCGCCGGGCGCGGTGAGCGTCATGCGGCCGGCCAGGATGCTGAGCTGCGGCCAGACGTGCCAGCGCAGATCGCCGTCCAGGCGCAGCCGGTAGCCGCTGCGCTGCTCAACCTTGGTGACCATATAATTACGAAAGTCATTGGGATTGATCAGCAACACCAGCGCAGTCGTGCCTGCCACCAAAACCGCCAGCAAAATAACCAGCGTCGTCAGAAATCGTCTCATGCCATCCTCAAAAAAGTCTGCGCCATACAGTTCGTCTGACGGAATTAATCCTCATCAATCCGGCTGGCCACCGCGCCCTGTTGGTTGCGGTACTTCGCATCCTCGCGGCGATTATACGGCCGCGCGGCATGGCCGCTCAGCGGCTCGAAACTCAGCGCGCCGATAAGCATGCCCGGACGCAGCGCCAGCGGCAGCTTACCTGAATTATAGAACTCCAGCACGATCCTACCCTGCCAGCCGGGATCGATGCGGTGCGCGGTCACATGCACCATCAGCCCGAGGCGCGCCAGGGACGAGCGGCCGTCCAGCCAGCCGACCAGGTTATCCGGCAGGGTGACGGATTCAAGAGTGACCGCCAGCGCCAGTTCGGCGGGATGCAAAAAGAAGGCGCCGCCTTCCGGCAACACGATTTCATCGCTCATGACGCGATCGAGCGCGGCCGAGACTTCTTCCTTAGGGCCGCTGAGGTCGATAAAGGCCGCGGTATGGCCCTGGAACACCCGGAATTGATTGCCCAGGCGCACATCGACCGTGGCGCCGTTAATCCGTTCCACCGGCGGACGCGGGCTGATATCCAGCCTGCCGTCGTCCAGCCAAGCTTCAATATCGCTGTCGCACAGTCTCATCGTTATTTCTCCATAAGCGTTCTGGGGGTCGTAGCGCCGGCGGCGCCGTGAACCCTACCCGCCTGCGTTAGGGGGATTATTCAAAAAACTGACTGATTTTTGCCTTCAGGATATCGATGGCAATACGGTTCTTTCCCCCGCGGGGTACAATAATATCGGCGTATTGCTTGGAAGGCTCGATAAACTGCAGGAACATCGGGCGTACCGTTTTCTGATACTGCTCCATCACCGAATCCATGGCGCGGCCCCGTTCATTGACGTCGCGCTTCATGCGCCGCAACAGGCAGATATCCAGCGGCGTATCGACGAAAATTGAGAAATTCATTTCCGTGCGCAGCCGCAGGTCGGTCAGCAGCAGTATGCCTTCCAGGATAATCACCTTCTTGGGACGCAGATGGATGGTCTCAGGCCGGCGGGTGTGCTCGACATAGCTGTAGACCGGCATTTCGATGGCCTGGCCCGCCTTGAGCATCTGCAGATGCTGGAACAGCAGGCTGTGATCCATGGCGCTGGGATGATCATAATTGGTCTTGACCCGCTCGCTCATGGTCAGGTGGCTTTGATCCTGATAATAGCTGTCTTCTGGGATAATGCCGATATGTTCGTCGCCGACCTGCTCACAAAGTTCCTGGTACAACGTGCTGGCTATCAGGCTTTTCCCGGAGGCGGAGGCGCCGGCGATGCCGATAATGACGCACTGGTGAGGCTTGTCAGTCATACAATAAATGGCCTGGTGTTATAAAGATGAAGGGCTGCGCCGGGGCGCATTTGACGCGGCAATTATAGAGTGCGGGAGAAACGGATGCCAGCAATAGCGTTTATCTGACGTGGCTTTACGCGGTTTAGGCCGATGATTACCGCGATTTATGTCACACTTTTAAGATAATTCATGCTGGAGAGGGGCCGGAAGTTTGCGTAAGGTATATACAGCGGCATTTTTAATCTACTTTCGAGCGGTATTGGATGAATTGGCATTGGTTGACGTTTTTTGGCGATAGCATGCTGTTGCTGCCCTGCGCGGTTATTATCGTTATGTTGCTGCTGTGGAAAGCCGATACCCGGCGCACCAGCCTGCAGTGGCTGCTGCTGTTCGCTACCGCGGGCGCCGTGGTCGTGATATCGAAACTGGCTTTTATGGGCTGGGGCGTCGGCAGCAGAATGTATGATTTTACCGGTTTCAGCGGCCATTCGGCGCTCTCCGCCAGCATCTGGCCGGTGATGATCTGGATTTTGACCAGCCGCGCCTCCCGCGGCTGGCGGCTGGCGGCGGTGTGTTTCGGTTATCTGCTGGCGCTGGCCGTGGGATTTTCCCGCGTGATTATTCATGCCCATTCGGTTTCCGAGGTGATCGCCGGGCTGGCGCTGGGTTTTACCATCAGTACCTCGTTCCTGCTGATGCAGTATTCCCGCCGGACCGCTATCCGTCCCCTCTCCTACGGGCAACTGAGCGCGGTTCTGCTGCTGCCGCTGCTGCTGGTCGTCCAGGGGAAAAAAGCGCCGACCCAGGGATTGCTGGAGCAGATAGCCTTGACGGTGGCGCCCATCGAGCGGGTGTATACGCGCGCGGATTTGCACGGCAAGGGGCGGCTGGCGTTGCCGGATACCGTGCAGATCACCCCGCAGTAAGCCCTTTATCCGCTATGAAGCCCATGGCCGCATCGCCCTGGGCGGCCTGTTGCAATGCCGTTTATTCCACGTGTTCTCAGCATGAAATGCGGCTTTCATGCCACGCCCGCCGGCGCTGCAGCGGCGGCAGGGTATTTCACGTTCCCGTCTGGGGTATCGGCGCGCCGTTTCATTCTTCTTCCTTGTTTATGCCTGTTCGCATCCCAGGAATTACCCGCTGGTAATTAAATCGTGATCCGCTTCAAATTTTTATCATGAGGTGATAGATCGCCGATGGAACCGGTTCCATACTCTTCTCAGCGTATTTGCCGCGCCGGCTGCCAGGTTTGCCCTGTCGGCGCCCGCCCGGATGCCACCCTGTATTGATGTCTTGAGGAGTATCTTTTATGTCCAGCAACCCTATCCCTACTGACTACGACCAGACCCTGGACGTGGTGACCTTCGGCGAAGCGATGGCCATGTTTGTCGCCACCGCCGGCGGTGAATTGCACACGGTGAGCCAATATGTCCGCCGCGCGGCCGGCGCCGAACTGAATGTCGCTATCGGCCTGGCGCGCCTGGGGCTGAAATCCGGCTGGGTGAGCCGTCTGGGCAACGATTCTTTCGGACGTTTTATTCTGGATACTCTTGATGCGGAGCAGGTGGACCGCCGTGCGGTCACCCTGGATGCGGCCTACCCTACCGGCTTTCAGCTGAAATCCAAAGCGGAGGATGGAACCGATCCCACCGTTGAGTACTTCCGTAAGGGCTCGGCCGCCAGCCGGCTCTCCACGGCGGATTTTGATGAGCAATACTTCGGCGGCGCCCGGCATCTGCATCTCAGCGGCGTGGCGGCGGCGCTGTCGCCGGAATCTTATCAGCTGGCCGCCCATGCGGCGCAGTGGATGAGGCAGCGCGGCAAGACTATCTCCTTTGACCCTAACCTGCGCCCGGTGTTATGGCGCTCGCGGGAAGAGATGGTATCCCGCCTGAATGCGCTGGCGTTCAGCGCGGATTATGTGCTGCCGGGAATTAAGGAAGGCCTGATCCTGACCGGCCACGAAAGTCCTGAGGCGATTGCGGATTTCTACCTGGCGCACGGTGTGCGGGCGGTGGTGATCAAGACCGGCGCGGACGGCGCGTATTATAAAACCGACGCCGGTGCTGAGGGCGTGGTGCCTGCGGTGCGGGTGGTTAACGTGGTGGATACCGTGGGCGCCGGCGACGGTTTTGCGGTGGGCGTGGTTAGCGCCCTGCTGGAGGGGCTGACGCTTGATAAGGCGATTGTGCGCGGCAACCATATCGGCGCGCTGGCCATCCAGGTTATCGGCGACAGCGAAGGATTGCCGGATCGCCGGCAGCTGGCGCGGGCCATGGCGGATAGTACAGCCGGCGCACTGACGACGTAAAGGACGTCACCAGACCGCGCGACACGCCGTGCGGCTGCCGGAGGTAATGCACCTGCGGGTCATACCGGCCCCACCGTCGCGCCCCTGCCGCCGGGCAGGCGCCGCTGTGCCCCGGGAGCTGCCCGGGGCACAGACATACGGCTCCGTCCGGCAATCCGGGCGCGGCTGATAACCAATTGCAAAAGGAATCGTTATGAAACCCAACGTCGTCCTGTATAAAACCATTCCCGCCGATCAACTGGCGCGGCTGCAGGCTGCTTTTAACCTGACCCGATTCGACAGCATCACCGACGCCAACCGGCAAGCGGTCATAGCCGCCCTGCGCCATGCGCAGGGGCTGATCGGCGCCAGCCATCCCATCGGCAACGAATTGCTTGATGCCGCGCCCGGATTGCGCGCCATTTCCACCATTTCGGTGGGCTATGATCAGTTCAGCGTGCCGGAACTGACGCGCCGGGGCATTACCCTGATGCATACCCCGGGCGTATTGACCGAAACCACCGCCGACACCATTTTCACCCTGATCCTGACCAGCGCCCGGCGCGCCGTGGAGCTGGCGGAGCTGGTGAAGCGCGGGGAATGGCGGCGCAGCATCGGCGAGGAATATTACGGCACCGACGTCAACGGCAAGACCATCGGCATCCTCGGCATGGGCCGTATCGGGTATGCGGTGGCCAAACGCGCGCATCTGGGATTCGGCATGCCGGTGATGTATTACAATGATAAGGTGAACGAACAGGCGGAGAGCCTGCTCCATGCCCGCCGCGCTACCCTGGATCAGGTGCTGGCCGAGGCGGATTTTGTCTGCGTGGTGCTGCCGCTATTGCCGGAAACCGAGAAATTGATCGGTTACGCCGAAATCAGCAAGATGAAGCCGGGCGCCATCCTGATTAACGGTTCGCGCGGTAAAATCATCAATGAGCCGGAGCTGATACGCGCCCTGCAAGACGGCGTGATACGCGGCGCCGGGCTGGATGTGTTCGAGCAGGAGCCGCTGCCGGCCACCTCGCCGCTCCTGGCGCTGCCCAACGTGGTGGCGCTGCCGCATATCGGTTCGGCAACGCATGAAACACGCCACGCCATGGTGGCCTGCGCGGTGGACAACCTGATTGCCGCGCTGGCGGGCGATGTGACTCAAAACTGCGTTAATCCTGGGGCGTTGCGCAACGTGGCAGCTACTGGCAATGAATTTAAGGGAATGTAACGACAATCCCGATCAATCCCCGCCCCTGGCGGCGGGGCAACTGGCCGTCACAGCCGGGGATTTAATAACGTTACGCCGGTTAATCCGAAATCTTTCGTGTTGCGGGTAACAAGCGTAAGACGGTTCGTTATGGCGGTTGCCGCGATCAATGAGCCTGTCATACATTTAGGGTCAGGGACAGGCATTTTGGCACAGCATAGCGCTACAGCGGCATCAACTGCCAGGATCCTGTCATGAAAACCTTTTATTACTGTATGCTCAAACCAAGACCGCAATTTGACCGCTTGCGTTAAATCTTTCCTTTCTTTTAGTAAGATACCTTTTTCAACTTACCGTTACCCGGGCAAGTAAGGAAGATAGCCTCACCGGCGACGTCAAGGGCAGGGACCGGTGGTCCGGCACGTCATCCATTTTTATCACCCCGTGCCGGCCACGGATTATTCTGCCCTTATAATGCCTTAAACGCGATCTCGGTGGGGATAACCTCGCCCTGCCAGTACAGCTGCGCCGCCACATGTCCCGCCAGTTGGCGGTAGAGCTCGGTGAACTCGCTGTCCGGCCGGCTGACCACCGTCGGCTGGCCACGGTCCAGATCTTCGCGCAGGCTGATATGCAGCGGCAGTTGCCCCAGCAGCGCGCAGTGGTACTGCTCGGCGAGTTTTTCGGCGCCGCCGGTGCCGAAGATGGCCTCCAGGTGACCGCAGTGGCTGCAGATATGCACGCTCATGTTTTCCACGATACCGAGCACCGGCACGCCGACCTTTTCAAACATCACGATACCTTTGCGCGCGTCGGCCAGCGCGATATCCTGCGGCGTGGTCACCACCAGCGCGCCGGTGACCGGGATATTCTGCGCCAGCGTCAGCTGGATATCGCCGGTGCCCGGAGGCATATCCAGCACCAAGTAATCCAGCTCCGGCCACAGGGTGTCGTTAAGCAGCTGCAGCAGCGCCTTGCTGGCCATCGGCCCGCGCCAGACCATGGCGTTATCTTCCGTTACCATATACCCGATGGAGTTGGTGGCCAGGCCGTGCGCCATGATGGGGGCCATATGCTGGCCGTCCGGCGACGTGGGGCGTTCCTCGGTGGTGCCGAGCATGGCGGGAATCGACGGGCCGTAGATATCCGCGTCCAGCAGGCCGACGCGGGCGCCCTCGGCGGCCAGCGCCAGCGCCAGGTTAACCGCGGTGCTGGATTTGCCGACGCCGCCCTTGCCGGAGCTGACGGCAATCAGGTTGCGCACGTTTTTTACCCCGGGTTGATCCTTAACCCGCTTGAGCGTGGCGATATTGTGGGCCAGCGTCCAGTCGATGGCCCGCGCCCCGGTGACGCGCAGCAGGTCCGCGCTGGCGGATTCCTTCAGCTCCTCAAAGGCGCTGTGCCAGGCGAAGGGCATGATAAGTTCGATATGCAGCGTGCCGTCCAGCAGCGCGCAGTGGTTCAGCGCCTTGAGTTCGGCCAGGCCGCGTTTGAGCGTGGGGTGCTTGAAGCGGGCGAGCACCTTGGCGACCTGGGCGCGCAGCACCTCGGGAGTAGACTGTTCGGGTGATGGAGGATTCATCACGGCTCCTTAATTTCTCATTCTGGGGGTGGTAACCGATGCCCATAGCATAACAGAACTGGCGGCGCTTGTTTACGTGAGGTGTCGCTATCGGTTACCATCGAAACTCTTTATTTCATCTGATAAAAGCACATTCCCAACATGACTCAAGTCGCGAAAAAAATATTGGTAACCTGTGCGTTACCATACGCTAACGGTTCAATTCATCTCGGCCATATGCTGGAGCATATCCAGGCAGATATTTGGGTCCGTTTTCAGCGAATGCGCGGCAATCAGGTTTATTTCATCTGCGCCGATGACGCGCACGGCACGCCGATCATGCTTAAGGCCCAGCAGCTAGGCATCGCGCCGGAAAAAATGATCGATGAAGTGAACCAGGAGCATCAGAAGGATTTTGCCGGTTTCGGCGTCAGCTATGATAACTACCACTCGACGCACAGTGATGAAAACCGCGAGCTGTCGACGCTGATTTACCATCGGCTGAAAGATAACGGCTATATCAAGACCCGCACCATTTCCCAGTTGTTCGACCCGGAAAAAGAAATGTTCCTGCCGGACCGGTTTGTCAAGGGCACCTGCCCGAAGTGCAAATCCCCCGATCAGTACGGCGACAACTGCGAAGTGTGCGGCGCCACCTACAGCCCGACCGATTTAATTGATCCTAAATCGGCGGTGTCCGGCGCCACACCGGTGATGAAGGAGTCGGAACACTTCTTCTTCGACCTGCCGGCCTTCAGCGATATGCTGAAAGCCTGGACCCGCTCCGGCGCGCTGCAGGAGCAGGTGGCCAACAAAATGCAGGAATGGTTTGAATCCGGCCTGCAGCAGTGGGATATCTCCCGCGACGCGCCCTACTTCGGCTTTGAAGTGCCGGATGCGCCGGGCAAGTATTTCTACGTCTGGCTGGACGCGCCCATCGGTTATATGGGGTCGTTCAAGAACCTGTGCGACAAACGCGGCGACATTGATTTCAACGAATACTGGCGCGTGGGTTCCGATGCCGAGCTGTATCATTTTATCGGCAAGGATATCGTCTATTTCCATAGCCTGTTCTGGCCGGCGATGCTTGAAGGCAGCGATTTCCGCAAGCCGACCAATTTGTTTGTCCACGGCTATGTGACGGTGAACGGCGCCAAGATGTCGAAATCGCGCGGTACCTTTATCAAGGCCAGCACCTATCTTAAGCATCTTGACGCGGATTGCCTGCGTTATTATTACGCCGCCAAGCTGTCGTCGCATATTGATGACATCGACCTGAACCTGGAAGACTTCGTCCAGCGGGTTAACGCCGATATCGTCAATAAGGTGGTTAACCTGGCCTCGCGCAACGCCGGTTTTATCGCCAAGCGCTTTGACGGCCGTCTGGCCGATACCCTGGCCGACCCGGCGCTGTATCAGACCTTTACCGATGCCGCCGTCGGCATCGCCGAGGCGTTCAACGCCCGTGAATCCTCGCGCGCCATCCGCGAAATCATGGCGCTGGCCGACCTGGCCAACCGCTATGTGGACGAGCAGGCGCCCTGGGTGGTGGCGAAAGCGGAGGGACGCGAGGGGGATCTGCAGGACATCTGCTCAATGGGCATTAACCTGTTCCGCGTGCTGATGACCTATCTCAAGCCGGTGCTGCCGTCGCTGGCGGAACGCGCCGAGGCGTTCCTGAACGTGCGGCTTGACTGGGACGGCATCCACACGCCGCTCACGGGCCATAGGGTTACAACCTTCAAGGCGCTGTTCAGCCGTATCGATCCCGCGCACGTGGCGAATATGGTTAACGAATCCAGGGAAGAAGCGGATGCCGCCGGCGCCAAGGCCGCCGTCGCCGGTCCGCTGGCGGATGAGCCGCTGCTTGAGACCATCGCCTTTGACGATTTCGCCAAGGTGGATATGCGCATTGCGCTTATCAAGCGCGCCGAGCTGGTGGATGGATCGGATAAGCTGCTGAAGCTGACGTTGGATATCGGCGGCGAAACCCGCCAGGTTTTTTCCGGCATCCGCGCGGCCTATCCCGATCCGCAGGCGCTGGAGGGCCGCCTGACGGTGATGGTGGCCAACCTGGCGCCGCGCAAGATGCGGTTTGGCGTCTCCCAGGGCATGGTGATGGCGGCGGGACCGGGCGGCAGCGATATATTCCTGCTTAGCCCCGACGCCGGCGCCCTGCCGGGCATGGCGGTTAAATAATTCCTTAAGCAAGGTGTAAAACCGGGTCGCGGTACTCTGCGGCGACCCGGCAGATTTTCCGTGTAACCCCCCCCTTTTGGCAGCAGCCTAATACCTTCATTTCGTTATCAATTTAACTCCACATGGTGCGCAATTTAGATTAAGGTTGGGTGTACGCCTTATTATTTATCATGAGAAAATTGGTCATGAAAGGATTCCCACCCATTATCCGGCTGTTGTTAATCACATCGTTAATATTAACCATCGGCCGCGGGCTGACGCTGCCGTTTATCGCCATCTATCTGTCCAGGCAGGGCGGCATGCCGCCGGGAAAAATCGGCCTGGTGCTGGGTATGGGGCTGACGCTGGGCATTATCTTTAGCCTGTATGGCGGCTATCTGGTGGACCGGTTTAATAAAAATCGCCTGATTATTTGCGCCATCATGGTATTTGCCCTGGCGTTTTTCCTGCTGCCGCTCGGCGGGGGCGCTTTGTTGCCGATGATTATACTGGTGGCGCTGATTAATTCGGCGTACAGCCTGTACTCCATTACCCTGAAGGCCAGTATTGCCGAATGGCTGACCGTTGAGCGGCGCATCAAGGCGTTTTCCGCTAATTACACCCTGATCAACGTCGGCTGGGCCATCGGCCCGCCGCTGAGCGTGTTATTGGCGAAAAGCAGCGCCGTGCTGCCGTTTTATTTATCCGGCGTCCTGGCCGCCGCGGCCACGCTGACCCTGGCAATGCTGCTGCCGCGCTATGGCCGCCCGCCGGCCCGGGCGGATGATAACGTGGCGGCGGTAACGGAAAAAATCAACTTCCGTACGACCCTGGACGTGCTGCGCCACGATAAGCGGCTGATTTTTTTTACCCTGGGAGGCGCACTCGGCAGCCTGGTATGCAGTCAGTTCGCCAGCTGTATTTCGCAATACCTGATGGTGGAGTTCGACGCTGTGTTTGCTTATCGGGTGGTGGGGATTATTCTGCCGGTCAACGCCGCTATCGTCATCACCCTGCAATATGCCGTCAGCCGTAATATCCGCCGCGAGACCCTGATGCCGTGGCTATTACTGGGCAGCCTGTTTTTTATTATTGGCCTGCTGGGCTTTATGCTGGCGGGCAATGCCCTGCCGCTATGGATGATCGCGGTTGCCCTGTTTTCGCTGGGGGAAATTATTATTATCCCGGTGGAATATATGTTTATCGACTTTATCGCGCCGGCGCATTTAAAAGGCAGTTATTACGGCATGCAAAACCTGGGTAATCTCGGGGGCGCCGCCAATCCGCTGCTCACCGGCGCCATCCTGACCTATGCACCGCCGGTCTCGCTGTTTATGGTCTTGATACTTGCCACGCTGCTTAGCCTGTGGTTATTCCACCGCGGGTTTCACCACACCCGCCGCGCCGCTGTAACAACACATTCTTTGTGATTGCGTCCCGGTCTTTGGCCGGGAAAGTGAAGAAAGCATGTGATTATCCGTCCGCCAGACCGCGCGGGCAGGCCGCAATTGAATGGTCCAGAGCTATAGCGCGGTTTTAAACCCGGCATACAGCACGGCGACGACGGGGTTTTGTTTGCGGCATGATCTATGTCGCCCCGAGGGGCGTTTGCGCCATGGCCTATGTCGCCCCGAGGGGGTTTCGCTTGCCATGCGTGAGGTGTTCATAGGTAGTGCCGGGCGCCGGCAAGCGACAAAGAGGCCGTACCGCGACGGCCTCCTTGACCTCCGCGCGCCCGGCAGATCGCGCGTCGCTGCGCGATACCTTCCGACGCCAGTTCCCCCGTTATGCACCGGCCCGGTTAGCGCTCCCGGCGCCACCGGGCCTTTCGCCGCTCCCGGCGGCTCATGCCGGGGGCACAGGCGCCGTCAGCGCGCTTTATGCCGGTCCACATGTCGCTGTTGGCCATGCGTTTTATGAAGTGGCTGCGGCGCTGTTGCTTAGGATAGAGACTTGCGCCGGGATGGGATTGACCATTATGGGAGGCAATGGCTATGGAATGCAGCTGACACAGAGAAAAGTTGGACATGCAGTCATGCAGTCATGCAGTCATGCAGTCATGCAGTCATGCAGTCATGCAGTAAGGCGTTCATCATTCAACTTTATGCTTAAGTTTTAACAGTAAGCATTAAGCATTAAGCCATTAGCCATTAGCCATCAAACTGTAAGCTTTAGCGCAAAATGAATACTGATACCTTTCCCGGTAAGTGCATGCCGCAAGAAACCCAAAAAAGCTATTTTACTCACAGGCGATGGTGTTGACGTGGTGCCGGCATAGAGTGCGCCGGCGGCGCACATCGCGGCTGGATGAGCCGCCGGGAGCGGCGAAAGCTAAGGGCCGCGCCGGGAGCGCGTCCCGTGCGGTCCAAAAGCCGGGATGGGTGATGCCGGGAACCGCGCAGCGGCGCACGATCTGCCGGAAGCCCGGGGTCCCGGGGCGGGGGCGACTGCCCGCCCCGGGTCGATTGCCCGCACGGTGCGGCATAAAAATCCGCCTCGCATGGCAAGCGAAACCTTCTCCCATGCCAACAAACGCGCCCGCCCAGGCAAAACCTACCCCCATGCCAACAAACGCGCCCGCCCAAGCAAAACCTTCCCCATGCCGATAAACTCGCCCGCCCAGGCAAAACCTACCCCCATGCCAACAAAAGCGCCCGCCCAGGCAAAACCTACCCCCATGCCAATAAACGCGCCCGCCCAGGCAAAACTTACCCCCATGCCAACAAACGCGCCCGCCCAAGCAAAACCTTCCCCCATGCCGATAAACGCGCCCGCCCAGGCAAAACCTTCTCCCATGCCAGTAAACACCCCTAGGCAAGCTCAACCCCCTGCCCAGCCGTAGTCCCACCAACCGCAATGCCCCTTAAATTACCCCGCTCCTGACCAACGCGCTCCTTACCTTCTCCTTCAGCTCTTCCGTAAGCGGCGACGCCGGCCAAAGCGAATTCACCGAAATATCCACCCCGGTCAGCTTAATGGCGTATTTCACCACGTTATAGAACGGCAAATCATAATTATACAATTCCGGAATATACGACAGGCGCTGCTGCAGCTTGACCGCCTGGGCATAATCCTGGTCCTGCCAGGCCCGGTAGATGCCGCAGGTCAACTGCGGGGCAAAATTCGCGCTGGCCGGAATACAGCCGTCGCCGCCGAGTATCAGGGTGCCGAACAGATATTCGTCATAGCCGGAAAATACGGCAAAATCCGGACGCACGGGTTTAACCGCGTGGATGGTTTCCCGAATATGGTTAAGGGTATCCACCGTATCCTTAAGGCCGACGATATTCGCGCAGGTCTCCGCCAGCCGACGGATCACCGCCACCGGAATCGATTGGCCGGTCAGCCCCGGGAAGTTATAGATGATAATCGGCAGGCTTAGCGCGTCGGACAAATGCTTATAATGCAGATAAAGATTTTCCTCGCTCAGCGGATTGTAAAACGGATTTACCGCCACCACCCCATCGGCGCCAATCTTCTGTGCGTGCAGGCCGTAACGGATGGCCTCGCGGGTACCGGAATGGGCAATGCCGATTAAAACCGGTTTACGCTTGTTGACGTAATTAACGCAGAACTCCGCCGTCTGCAGGCGCAACGCTTCCGACATATGGGCAAACTCACCGGCGCTTCCCAGGAAAAACAGGCCGTTGACGTCAGAGGCAATCAGACTGTCCAGCAGTTTCGCCATGCTGTCTTCATCGAGTTGCTCATCGGCGGTAAAAAGGGTGGGAACGGGCGGAATAACACCATAAAAACGTGGAATAGCCATAGTAAAAACCTCTTCTGATCGCGAACACGCCTGACGAGGATCCTTCGTCGGCAAATGAATCTACTTTGTTAACAGTTTGGCCGGGAGATTGCCGTGCGATAAGTCATACATTTAAATCCGCCTTGGTCACGGCACGATTTTTACCGGCATAGCTGATAAGCTGGCCCGGTCATTTCATCGGACGAACCGTGAGCGGTGGCACGGTGTCAGAATTAATTGTATGATAAACGCGATTAGAAATAAGGTTGAGATAATGCGCAATATCATCGTAAACGGCTGGGCCTTTATTCGCGCCTTTGCCTTGATTTACCTGTGCCTGTTCGTCGGTGATTTCCTTTCCACGCTGTTGCCGATTACCATTCCGGGCAGTATCCTGGGCATGCTGATCCTGTTTATCCTGCTCTGTCTGCAACTGCTGCCGCCGTTATGGCTCAAGCCCGGCTGTCATCTGCTGATCCGCTATATGGCGTTGTTGTTCGTGCCGATAGGCGTGGGCGTGATGAACTATTACCACGAGCTGTCGTCGCAGTTCGGCCCGCTGGTGGTGTCTTGCGTTATCAGTACTCTGATTGTCATGGTGGTGGTGGGCTATAGCTCGCATTACATCCACCGTGAACGTCCGGTGGCCGGCCAGCCGCGCCCCCCTGAGGATCAATAATGTTAGCCAATTTCTGGTGGTCGCTGCCGCTTACGCTTGCGGTATTTTTTGGCGCCAGGCGGCTGGCGGCGAAATTTCGCATGGCGCTGCTCAATCCGCTGCTGATTTCCATGGTGGTGATTATCCCGCTGCTGTTGCTCACCGGCATTCCCTACGCGCGTTATTTTGCCGGCAGTAAAATTCTCAACGACCTGCTGCAACCGGCGGTGGTGGCGTTGGCCTTCCCGTTGTATGAACAGCTGCACCAGATCCGCGCGCGCTGGAAATCCATTATCAGCATCTGTTTTGTCGGCAGCGTTACCGCCATGGTCAGCGGCACCGCCATCGCGTTGTGGATGGGCGCCACGCCGGAGATTGCCGCCTCGATCCTGCCTAAATCGGTGACCACGCCGATTGCCATGGCGGTGGCGCAGTCCATTAACGGTATTCCGGCCATCAGCGCGGTATGCGTGATTTTTGTCGGTATCCTGGGCGCGGTATTCGGCCATACGCTGTTCAGGCTGCTGGGTATCACCACCAAAGCCTCCCGGGGCCTGGCCATGGGCACCGCGTCCCATGCGCTCGGCACCGCCCGCTGCGCCGAGATGGATTTTCAGGAAGGCGCGTTCAGTTCCCTGGCATTGGTGATCTGCGGCATTATCACCTCGCTTATCGCGCCGTTCCTGTTCCCGCTGCTGCTGCGGGCGTTCGGCTGATCTCGCCGCGCCGGCATCCGTCCGGGCTGATGCGATAATGTGCTTGACCCGGCCGTCGCCGGCAACCGCCAGGCCGCACGATAAGATATTGATCATATTTATTTAAGCCTACAACGTCTAAAATGATTCCATAATAAATGCTCAGGGAATCATTATGCACGCACGGTTTACCCCCTCACTGGACGCCCTGGCACCGGCCCTGCGGTCCGCGCTGGCGCATGAACTGGACCAGGCCGATTTCAACGGCTGGCTAAGCGCCGCCCAGGCCGCCAGCCTGATGCGGGCCGGCGGGATGGACGAAGACGCCTTATGCTTCGCGCTGCTGCCCCTGGCCGCCGCCTGCGCCCTGGCGCCGGTCTCGCGGTTTAACGTCGGGGCGGTGGCGCGCGGCGTTAGCGGCAACCTCTATTTCGGCGCCAATATGGAATTTATCGGCGCGCCGCTGCAGCAAACGGTGCATGCCGAGCAAAGCGCCATCAATCATGCCTGGCTGCGCGGTGAAAAACGCCTGCGTGGCATCAGCGTCAACTACACCCCATGCGGCCATTGCCGGCAGTTTATGAACGAGCTGAACAGCGGCACTGACCTGATGATTTACCTGCCCGACCGTTCGCCCGCCACGCTGGGTCATTATCTGCCCGACGCGTTCGGCCCGCGCGATCTGGCCATTCATACCCTGCTGATGGACGGCGTGGATCATCAGTACGGCATGATGGCGCCCAATGGGCGCGGCGCCAGGGCGGTGAAATCGCCGGGCGCGCGCGCGGATACGCTTTACGCCGCGGCGCAAGGCGCGGACCCGGTCCAGGCGGCGTCCGGACAGCCCGCAGCCGGCAGCCCGGGGAAAGGCGCCGAGGGCGTCAACGATCCCCTGGCGCAGCAGGCGTTGCAGGCCGCCAACCAGAGCCACGCGCCTTATAGTCAGGCGCATAGCGCGGTGGCGCTGCAAACGGCGGATGGGCGCATTTTTGCCGGCCGCTATGCGGAAAACGCAGCGTTTAATCCCAGCCTGCCGCCGCTGCAGTCGGCGCTGATATTACTGAATATGGCCGGCGCCGACTGCGCGACCCTGCAGCGCGCGGTACTGCTGGAGCGCGAAGGCGCGCCTTTTTCGCAGTGGGACGCGACGCGATCGACGCTGACGGCGCTGGGCTGCGGCGAGATCTCCAGGTATTGGCTGACATAAGCCCCTTTCCCGCCGATAACGTCTTCGACGGCGGCGCTGCGTTGCCGCCGGGCGGCGCCGATCGGGGCCGGCTGGAGTATCCAATTATTTATAAGTTAATCATTAAATAACAAATTACCAATGAAAACATGCATCCTTCGCCACAATCTTTTATCCTTTTGGAATCTTTTGCGAAGCGATGGGAAAAGTCATGGAATTGGAACACGAAAGCAAGCGTCCCCTCTATATCCCCCATGCGGGTCCGGTACTGCTGGAATTTCCGCTACTGAATAAAGGCAGCGCGTTTACCATTGAGGAGCGCGATAACTTTAACCTGCATGGCCTGCTGCCGGAAGCGGTGGAGAGCATTGAGGAGCAAACCGAACGCGCCTGGCGGCAGTATCAGGACTTTACCAGCGATATCGATAAGCATATCTACCTGCGCAATATTCAGGATACCAATGAAACGCTGTTCTACCGCCTGCTGGACGGTCATCTGAGCGAGATGCTGCCGATTATCTACACGCCGACCGTGGGCGAGGCCTGCGAGCATTTTTCCGATATCTACCGTCGCGCCCGGGGGTTGTTCATCTCCTACGGTAACCGCGACAAAATCGATGATATGCTGCAAAACGCCACCAAACAGAATGTAAAAGTGATTGTGGTCACCGACGGCGAACGCATCCTGGGCCTGGGCGATCAGGGTATCGGCGGCATGGGCATTCCCATCGGCAAGCTGTCGCTGTACACCGCCTGCGGCGGCATCAGCCCGGCCTATACCCTGCCGGTGGTGCTGGATGCCGGCACCAACAATCCCCAGCGTCTTAACGATCCCCTGTATATGGGCTGGCGCCATCCGCGCATTACCGGCGAGGAGTATGATCAGTTCGTCGACGCCTTTATCCAGGCGGTGAAGCGCCGCTGGCCCGATGTGCTGTTGCAGTTCGAGGATTTTGCCCAGAAAAACGCCACCCCCCTGCTTAACCGCTATCGCGACGAACTGTGCTGCTTTAACGATGATATCCAGGGCACTGCCGCGGTAACCCTGGGCTGCCTGCTGGCCGCCAGCCACGCCGCCGGCAGCCGTCTGCGCGATCAGACCGTGGTGTTCCTGGGCGCCGGCTCCGCCGGCTGCGGTATCGCCGAACAGATCGTCGCGGAGATGCGCACCGAGGGCCTGAGCGAGGACCAGGCGCGCGCGCGGGTGCTGATGGTCGACCGTTTCGGCTTGTTAACCGATAAGCTGGCCAACCTGCTGGATTTCCAGAGCCGCCTGGTGCAGCACAGCGACCAGATTGCCGATTGGCGGCTGGACAGCGACACGATTTCGCTGATGGATGTGGTGCGCAACGCCAGGCCGACGGTGCTGATCGGCGTTTCCGGCCAGCCTGGCCTGTTCAGCGAGGAGATTATCCGCGAGATGCACGCTCACTGCCCGCGTCCCATCGTCATGCCGTTGTCCAATCCCACCTCCCGGGTAGAGGCCACGCCGGAAGACGTGATTCGCTGGACCGACGGCGCGGCGCTGGTGGCCACCGGCAGTCCGTTTGCGCCGGTGCGCTATAAAGACCGGGTGTATCCTATCGCCCAGTGCAACAACGCCTATATTTTTCCGGGCATCGGCCTAGGCGTCCTGGCCTCGGGCGCGACGCGGGTGACAGAAGCCATGCTTATCGCCGCCAGCCGCGCCCTGGCCGACTGTTCGCCGCTGGTTAACGGCGCCGATGGGGCGCTGTTGCCGGATATCAATGATATCCAGGGCGTGTCGAGAGTGATCGCCATGGAAGTCGGCAAGGCGGCGCAGGTGCACGGCGTGGCGATGGTGACGCCGGAGGAGGTGCTGTCCATCGCCATCGAGCACAATTTCTGGCATCCGCAGTATCGCCACTACCGGCGCACGCCGTTCTGACGCGCCTCAACAAATTGTCACATTGGGCGTATTCAGCCGCCACGCTCCTTGCTTCGGCCGGGCAGGTAAAGTAGCCTTGGGCAATGACTTTGCGGCAGGATAGGTTAAGGCTTACGGCATGTGGAAGCGCCTGATATATTCCCTGATTATTATCGCGGGCGTTTTGCTGTTAACGGCATTCGGACTGGATCGCTGGATCAGTTGGAAAACCGCGCCTTATATCTATGAAGATCTGCAACTGCTGCCCCACCGCCAGGTGGGCGTGGTGCTGGGTACCGCCAAATACTACCGCGCCGGCGTCATTAACCAGTATTATCTCTATCGCATCCAGGGCGCGCTTAACGTCTACAATAGTGGCAAGGCCAACTATCTGCTGCTAAGCGGCGACAACGCGCTGCAAAGCTATAACGAGCCGGTCACCATGCGCCGCGACCTGATTGCCCACGGCATGCCCGCCGGCGACATCGTGCTCGACTACGCCGGCTTTCGTACCCTTGATTCGATCATCCGCACGCGCAAGGTCTTCGACACCAACGATTTCACCATTATCACCCAGCGCTTTCATTGCGAAAGGGCGCTGTTTATCGCCATGCGCATGGGTATCCAGGCCCAGTGTTTCGCCGTGCCCTCGCCCAAGAATATGTTCTCGGTCCGGCTGCGGGAAATCGGCGCCCGCCTTGGCGCCCTGTCGGACTTGTACCTTATGAAACGCGAACCCCGCTTCCTGGGGCCGCAAATCCCCATTCCCGCGCCGCACGAAATTCCCGAGGGCACCCAAGGCTACCCGGCGGTATCACCGGAGCAACTGCTTGAAACCCAGCCCAAACCCGAACCGAACAACGCTATCAGCGATCGTCTGCCGGATATGCGCTAACCGCACCAGACCCTACCTATTAGTGCGAAACGCACCTGACTGAGGGGTTGCCGCCCCGATAACGACCCGGTCCCTTGTCCTACCGCCGTAAGTTCCCGCCGGTAGGCCGATGGGTGGTTTAGCATTGAAAATGAACAAATAATCGCCAATATTCCTAAAATAAAGACCAATGGCACGGATACCTCATCAACCGGCTCGTAAACAGTCAACTCTCTGCTAGATTTTAAGATGAAAAATTCACAATCTAATTAACGTTCATCAGAGGAGATTATAATGATTAAAAATATAGTGGTTTCAATGGTTTTCAGCTGCGCTTCGCTGTTTTTACTGACCGCCTGCTCATCCAATCAGGCGATAAAAACCACCGACGGCAGGACCATCGTCACCGATGGTAAACCACAGATTGATGATGATACCGGCCTCGTTTCTTACAAAAACGCCGAGACCGGCAAAACCGAGCAGATTAATCGCGATCAGGTTAAATCCATGGGCGAATTGGATAACTAATAGCGGAGCCGGGGTTTATATCGCTTGGGGAGGGTTTCGCGCTCGCCAGCGAAACTCTCACCGAGGGCCACAACAGCCCTTTTTGACAGCAAGCCCGGGCCGCCTTTGCCTTTTTATCATAAAATTCTGGTATTTCAGAACGACAATTCAACCGTAAATGAACATTTCGGCAGGAATGTGAAAGCGCTCGGAGAGTGCTTTTATATGATGTACAGTCAATGCACGCCGTCCGTTCAGTATGTTGCTTACGTTGGATTTAGAACCTAATTCACTCTCAAGATCCGCCGCTTTGAGTCCAAGCTGATCCATAATCGTGCGCAAAACTGCAATTCCACCTGGTATCCCGTCAAGCGCTTTGTTTAATTCAGCGAACTCCGGCGCACTGCTCTCATATTCGGCGATTTTTGCCGCTAGCGGTTCAAACAACGGATTATCAAGCTCGTCGTGGTCGATCAGGTACTCAATCAACTCCAGCGCCTGGTGGTATTCCGTTTCACTTTTGTTGCCCGTCATCAGGGGGATAATTTTCACGACGTTCCCAAATGCGGAAATTATGCCTTCGGCACTGGCGGCATTGAGGTGATTTTTACCATAGAGCGTAGTCATTCTTTATGCTCCCGATAATATTTTGTCAATTTGTCATAGTCGGCATGACTGGCGATATGCTTGATGAAAACCTTTTGCAATTGAAAATCGATAAACGCGATGATCCGTAGCGTATTTCCTGATACATCAATCACCCACCACTTCTCCCGATACTTAAAATTGTCTAGAGAAGATATCGCCTTTTTCATCGACTCCGGGCTGCTGAAACTGCCTTTTTCCAATGTCATTAGCAGATCAACAAGTGCAGTAGCGCTATTGGGGAATTCCGCCCGCGCCTCGTTGAACGGCAGCCTGCTGATAACGTGCAATCGTTTTGCCTCCCAGCATGACGTTTTCAACTTGAAAACATTCTAGTCTCTTCTCTGTACGTTTTCAAGATGAAAATACGTAAGCGCGGGGCCATTGACAACCCCGCACCTACGCCTGAGGCTGCTATTTCTTCTTCGCGTATTTCAGTGAATCCAGCGCCACCGCAAAGATAATAATCGCCCCTTTAATAATGTACTGCCAATAAGGATTTACGCCGATATAGGTCAGCCCATAGTTGATAACCGTAAAGATAATTACCCCCGTCACCACCCCCGCCACCGTGCCGACCCCGCCGGCGAACGATACCCCGCCCACCACGCAGGCCGCAATGGCGTCCAGCTCGTACATAAAGCCCAGGTTATTGGTGGCGCTGCCGATACGCCCGGCTTCCAGCATACCGCCGAAGGCATAGAACACCCCGGACAGGGCATAAATCATAATCAGGTTCAGCGGCACATTGACGCCGGAAACCTTGGCCGCTTCCGGATTGCCGCCGATGGCGAAGATATTTTTACCGAAGCGGGTCTTGGTCCAGATCACCCAGACAAACAGAATGGCAAACACCGCGTAAAACGTAATATAGGAAAGCTTAAAATCGCCGAAGCGCAGGAACCCTTGGGTAAAGGTGGAAAAATGGGAATCAAAGCCGGCGATGGGCGAGGCGCCGACAATATCGTAATACAGCGAGTTGACGCCATACACGATGATCATAGTACCCAGAGTGGTAATAAAAGGCGTCACATTAAGATAAGCAATCACCACGCCGTTAATCAGGCCGATAAAAGCGCCGATCACGCATACCGTCAGGATAACCACCGGGATCGGCAGGGTTTGCATATCCGGAAAGACTTTATTGACGTTTTCCATTGATTGCAGCAGGGTCGCCGAGACCACCGCCGCCAGCCCCACCTGGCGCCCGGCCGACAGGTCGGTGCCCTGGGTAACAATCAGCCCCGCCACGCCGAGCGCGATAATAATACGCACCGATGATTGGGTCAGGATATTACTTAAGTTTATCAGGCTTAAAAAAGTCGGATCCTGAAAAATGATAATAGCCAGCAGTACCAATAACACCACATAAATGCCGCCCTCTTTTAAATAAGTGAGCATGCTTTTCTTATTCAACACATTCATAATAAGAACCCTATAAAATTAAAGATGCACGGAAGCAAGACGTAAAATTTCGTTTTGCGAAGTTTGTTTCGTTTCCACAATCCCCGCCATCAGACCGTTACTCATTACCAGTATCCGGTCGGTGATCCCCAGGAGTTCCGGCATCTCGGACGAAATAATAATAATGCCCTTACCGCGTTTCGCCAGCTCGGTAATTAATTGATAAATTTCAAATTTAGCCCCGACATCAATCCCGCGCGTCGGTTCGTCCAGCAGCAGGATTTCCGGTTGGGTCAATAACCAGCGGCCGATAATCACTTTTTGCTGGTTGCCGCCCGACAACGAACCGATATTGGTCTGATGGCCCGGCGTTTTTACCCGCATGGAATCGATAACCCATTGGATATCGCTTTTCATGCGCGAATTATCCAGCAACCCGATTTTGTTTTTATAATTGCGGATATTGGAAATCAGCGAATTAAAGCCGACATCCAGATAGGCGTAGATACCGGTGGCCCGCCGCTCCTCGGTCACCAGGGCAAAACCGTTGTTGATCGCCTCGTTGGCGCTGTTGTTTTTGATGGTCTTGCCATGCAGGATGATGGTGCCGGTCACTTTTTCGCGAATGCCGAACAGGGTTTCGACAATATCGGTGCGCCGGGCGCCCACCAGGCCCGCGATGCCGAGAATCTCCCCTTTGCGCAAGTCGAAGGAGATATTGCGGATCGACGGCTGGCGCAGCGAGGTCAGGTTTTTCACCTCCAGGATCACCTCGCCCGGTTCGCCTTCGCGCGTGGGGAAGCGCTGGCTGAGCGAACGCCCCACCATCATGGAGATAATCTTGTCCATGGTCAGGCCTTCCACCTGTTGGGTGGCAATCCACTGGCCGTCGCGCAGGATGGTGATTTCATCGCACAGCTGGAAAATTTCCTCCAGCTTATGGGAAATATAAACAATGCCGCACCCGCGCGCCTTGAGCTTGCGGATAATACTGAACAGATGATTGACCTCGCGTTCGGTCAACGACGAGGTCGGTTCATCCATGATGACGATTTTGGCATTATAGGAAAACGCCTTGGCAATCTCGATCATCTGCATTTGCGACACTGACAGGGTGGCCACTTTATCATAGGGATCGATATTAATGTCCAACTCGTCAAATATGGCCTTGGTGTCGGCGTACATCTTTTTGTGATCGACAAACAGGCCTTTGCGCGGATAACGCCCAAGCCACATATTGTCCATGACGGTACGCTGTAATACCAGGTTCAGTTCCTGATGCACCATGGAAACGCCATGTTCCAGCGCCTCTTTGGAACTTTTGAAATCGATTTCCTTTCCCTGGAAAATAATACTACCGGAATCTTTTTTATAAATGCCGAACAGGCACTTCAATAACGTGGATTTACCCGCGCCGTTTTCGCCCATCAAGGCATGGACGGAGTGGGAGTGCACCTTGAGGTTCACATTATCCAATGCTTTGACGCCAGGAAATGATTTACTGATGTTGTTCATTTCCAGCAGCCATTCGCCTGGCTGTTCGGTCGTAATATCGGCCATAGTTATACCCGGCTAGGATAAGACAGAAAAATCCCCCCTCGGGCGTCAGGCCCAATGGGGGGAGTGGGGATTATTTCTTAATAAACTGCGTTAAATTATCTTTATCGACGCCGACATAGGGGATGCGGACGACTTTATTATCCAGTTTCCAGTTGGTGCCTTCCGCCGCCGGTTTGCCGTCGGCCAGGTTTTTCGCCAGGTCGAAGGTGGCCTTGGCCTGGTTGTCGGCATCGTTCAGCACGGTGCCGGCCATAGCGCCGGATTTAACCATCGCCAGCGCTTCAGGCAGGGCATCGACGCCGAATACCGGAATGGCCGATTTATTGTGGGCTTTCAGCGCTTCCACCGCGCCCATGGCCATGGCGTCGTTATTGGCGATCACCACTTCAATCTTGTTGGCGTTCGGACCCGACATCCAGGCATCGGTTTTATCCTTGGCCTGGGCGGTATCCCACATGGCGGTATCCAGCTGCAGCTGCTGTACCTTGATCTTTTCCTGGTCGGTCAGGGTCTTGACCACATAGGCGGTGCGCGCTTCGGCATCGGGATGTCCCGGCTCGCCTTTAAGCAGTACATATTGGATCACGCCGTCTTTATTCAAATCCCATTCCGGATGCGCCTTCCAGTGCTTAGCGATAAGCTCGCCCTGGATAATGCCCGACTGCTTGGATTCGGTACCGACGTAATAGGCCTTGTCATAGCTGTCCAGGTCTTTACGGCTGGGTTCTTTGTTGTAAAACACCACGGGAATATTGGCGCCGCGCGCTTTTTCGATAATCACCGGCGCGGCGGCGGGGTCGACCAGGTTAATCGCCAGGGCCTTGACGCCCTTGGCAATCAATACGTCCACCTGGTCGTTTTGTTTTGACTGGTCATTTTGCGAGTCATTCATCAGCAGTTGCACGCCTTTGGCTTCTTTGGCGTCTTTTTCTATTGCCTTGCGCACCACCGACATGAAGTTATCGTCATATTTATAAATAGTTACCCCAATGCGGGTATCGGCGGCATGAGCGGCGACGGACAGCAACAGGCCGGTTGCCAGAGCGGTAAGGGTTAATGCCTTCTTATTCATTAGTTTCTCCGGAAATAGGTAGGTTTACTCAAAGGCAGACAAATTCCTTCCGTGGTTTTACCGACATCCCTGTACGAAAAGCCCTCGCGATGTTGACCTGATAGCATCGTGAGGGAATAACACCATTAGCATAGAGGGATCAATGTTAAGAAACTGTGAATATTCTCACAGTTTGGAAGCGGTTACATCTCATCTTCTGATGACGACGCGATCGCCGCCACGTTTTTCCAGGGCGCCACGGAATGGCGGCGCACCAGCGTCGGCATAAACAGGTGCGTTTGCTTCTCGTCGATGCGCCCCGCCGTGCCCAGCAGCGCCAGCTCGGTGGCGGCGACCGCCATGGCGAAGATGGGGTAGCGCACCGTGGTAAGATTGGGGCTGGTATAGCGGGAGATGGGAATATCGTCGAACCCCACCACCGAAAATTGCGTCGGCACCGCGATACCGTTTTCTTTCAGCGTCGCCAGGGCCCCCACCGCCATGCCGTCGTTATAGACAAACACCGCCGTCAGCTGCTGGTTGCGCCCCAGCAGCTCCACCATCGCCTCCTCGCCGCCCTGCAGGTCCGGCGAGCTGAACGCCTGCCAGCTTTGCGGCGGCGCGATCCCCTCCTCCGCCATGGCCTGCAGGTAGCCCTGGCGCCGCTGCCGCTCATCCTCGATGGGATGGTTGGAACCGATATAGCCAATCTGCCGGTGCCCCTGCTTGAGCAGGGTACGGGTGGCCATCAGGGCGCCGCTGACGTTGTCCAGCCCCACGCAGCGGTGCTCAAAGCCCGGCAGGATGCGGTTAATCAACACCATGCCCGGCTCGCGCACCATAAAGGGGATCATCTCTTCGTCGGACAGGATCTTGGCGTGGACCACCAGCGCGCTGCAGCGCTGGCGGATCAGGACTTCAATGGCATGGCGCTCTTTATCCGCCTGGTGGTAGCTGTTGTTGATCAGGACGTTTTTTTTATGCCGCTGCGCCACGGTGTCCACCGCTTTCACCAGCGCGCCGAAAAACGGATCGGATACGTCCATAACCACCACGCCGATGGTGTCGCTGATTTGCGTGGCCAGCGCCTGCGCATTGGCGTTAGGCCGGTAACCCAGTTCCTTGACCGCTTTCATCACCTTGTCGCGCGCTTCCTTGCTGGCGATAGCGCTATCGTTTAATACCCGTGACACCGTTGCCACCGATACCCCGGCCAACCGCGCCACATCACGAATAGTGATCATCTCATCCCCTGTTAATGGTGCTTTTCGCCCAGGTATTCTCGACCAAACCGGCGGACATTGATGGTTTATGCCCTCCTGACGCTCCTGATTGTCATAACACTTATGAAACATAAAGCGCTATCCTAACCGGTTTAATCGCAACACAGCGTGAATCAGGTCACAGGACCGGAACCGTTTACATACATTATTGGCATTTTATCTGCCAGGCACTTTCGCACGCATTGGCCGGAGGGGAAGGATCGGTGGGGGGATACTTGGTGGATGTTGTAACTATCGAGGGGCTTTTTTTTGTTATTTCACCCTATCCTATCACGAAATACTTAATCATCGCGGCGGCGGCGGTGTTTTTTCGCCCGGGAGTAAAATGACAACGACCAGGCGCTGACCACCGAAACCAGCACAAAGGAGGCATTGATAAGCAGCACTATGTAGCAGGCGGCGGCCGGGCTGGATGCGTCGATACGGCTGAAAACCGTCGCCGCGGCGGCAAGCGTGCCCGCCAGGCTGAGGATGATATACAAAAACGCCTTATTCCACGCCAGGTGCGCGTAACCGCTGGCCAGCAACGCCAGGATAAACAGGTTATACAGCCAGGGGGCGGACGCGTCGGATAGCATGGCGGTCTCCTAGGCCGGTTCGGTTAGGAACAGGCGGGCGATGGTGCCGGAGTGGTCGTCGCGGTTGACCAGCTCGAAGCGGCCGTTGTGCAGCTGCGCAATGCGGGTGACAATACTTAATCCCAGGCCGATGCCGTTATAGCGCTGATCCATGCGCACGAATTCCTTCGTCAGTTCCACCGCTTTCGCCGGGTCGACGCCCGGCCCTTCGTCAATCACCTGAAGCTGGATGCCGTCAGCGCCGTCATGCGTGAGCCGCACGACGATAATACTGTCCGCCGGGCTGTAGCGGTGGGCGTTTTCCACCAGGTTGCGCAGCAGCAGCCGCATCAGGATGGCATTGCCCTGGAAAATGATTTCCGTTTCCGGCAGCAGCCAGCGTATCCGCTGTCCGCGCTGTTCCACCATCTCGTCCAGTTCGCTTTGCTGTGGGATGATAACGTCGTCCCTGAACCTGACCGTTTGGTAATGGCCGGAGGAAAAATCGTGGCGAATGCGCGCCAGCAGCAGCAGCTGTTCCACGGTATAGGACATATTGTCCACCCGCTCGATAAGCGGCTGGCAGTCGATACCGTACTGCTTTTCCTGTACCTCCAGGTGCAGCCGGATGCCGGAAAGCGGCGTGCGTAATTCATGGGCCACGTCGGAGGTAAACTGCCGGTCCTGCTGCAAGGTGGTATTCAGCCGGAACAACAGCTGGTTAAGGCTGCGGGTGACGGCGATCACCTCGCGGATATTGCCGAGCTCCGGCAGCGGCTCAAAGTTTTCCGCGCCGCGCGATCCCAGCGCGTCCTGCAGGCGTGAGAGCGGCTGGGTTATCCAGTTCACCGCCTGGAAGCAGAAGAACAGCGTGAACATAATCATCATCAGCGACGGCACGCTGAGCGCGGCGATGGCCTCGCGTATTTCCTGGTTAACGTGCTCGTTGCGCACGCTCTCCGCCAGGGTACGGTTGACCAGCAGGTCGATTTGTTCTTTGCTTTCGTGCCATAACCAGATAACGGTAATCAGCTGGCAACACAGCAGGATAATGCCCAGCACCACGATAAGCCGCCAGCGCATGCTGGTCATCGGACCGTCGGCGGCTTTCATGACGGTTCCCCTGCCGCGGTTTTGGTCAGCAGGTAACCGAATCCGCGCAGGGTGCGGATACGATCCTTGCCGATTTTCGCCCGCAGATTATGAATATGGACCTCAAGCGAGTTGGACGAGGGGTCGTCATCCCAGTTATACAGATCCTGATGGAGGATTTCGCGGTGGATGCGATGCCCCGCCCGCAGCATCAGCCGGGAAAGAATGGCGAATTCCTTCGGCGTCAGTTCGATAATCTTGCCGTCCAGGGTCACTTCGTGGCTGTTCAGGTCGAGTGAAATATTATCCACCCACAGCTGATTGTTACTTTTGCCCTGATGGCGGCGGATAATGGCGCGCACCCGGGCCAGCAGCTCGCTGAGGGCAAAAGGCTTGACCAGGTAATCGTCCGCCCCCAGGTTTAGACCGTGCACCCGTTCATCGATGCCATCGCGCGCGGTCAGGATCAGCACCGGCACGTCGTTTCCCGCCTTGCGCCACAGATTCAGCAGCGACATGCCGTCACCGTCCGGCAGGCCCAGGTCGAGTATTGCCAGGCTGTAGGCGGTGCTGTCCATCAGATGTTCCGCGTCGCGCAGATTACCCGCGCAGTCGCTGGCGTAGCCTTCCTGCTGCAGGGCCATTCGCAGGCCGTCCTGCAATAACTTATCGTCTTCGATGATCAGAATTTTCATTGCTGCGCATCCCGGCAAGGTTGTAAAACATCAAGATCCGGCTGATAGAGTTGCGTTTTGACATCGGTCAGTCCAAGCAACGTAGAGAAGAGATTATCGTGTGAGTAGGCCTGTCGTTTTGCCCGGTCTCGCAGGCAGTCTTCCCGGACGGCATGCGCCTGGACATAGTCGGGCGACAGCCAAATCAGCATCGGGATATGGGTTTGCTGGGCCGGCGCCACGGCGTAGGGCATGCCGTGCAGATAGATACCGTTCTCGCCCAGGGATTCGCCGTGATCTGACAGATAGACCAGGGCGGTATTGAACCTATCGCCATGAGCTTGCAGCAATTTTATGGTCTTATCAAGCATGTCGTCTATATAGACAATAGTATTGTCATAAGTGTTAACCAGCGCCTGGTTCGAACAGGTTTGAATCTCATTGGTGTCGCAGGTGGGGGCAAAGGCGGCGGCGGTTTTCGGGTAGCGCTGGTAATAAGTCGGGCCGTGGCTGCCCATGGTATGCAGCACGATAACCGTATCCTTGGTGCGCGCGTTGATGTAGCCGTCCAGGTTGCGCAGCAGGGCTTCGTCCAGGCAGACGCCTTCGGCGCAGAGTTCGGGTAGATGCCAGGTGCTGAGCTGTTCGGTGGGCACCCGAAGGCAGACATCCTTGCAGCCGCCGTCGTTTTCCCGCCACAGCACATCCACCTGCGCCCGCTGGATGATATCCAGCGCGTTGCTTTGGCTGTCGGCTTTTTCGCCGTCATACTGCCTGCGCGTCATGCCGGAAAACATGCAGGGTACCGATACCGCCGTGGCGGTGCCGCAGGACGAGGTGTCCGGAAAATAGATGACGTTGTCCGCCGCCAGCTTGGGGTTGGTCAGTTGGCCGTAGCCGCCCAGCGAAAAATCCTGCGCGCGGGAGGTCTCGCCCACCACCACGATGATCAGGTTCTTTTTATGATTGTCATGAATCGCGGGGACAATATGCGCGTCCTGGCCGCGCTCGGTGAAGGGCATTTTCTTGACGTAATCATGCTTGTAATAGGAATAGCCGCCGAGCGCCATATCGCTGGGGACCAGGTTTTTCACCAGCTGCTGGTTATTGCGCATCAGCGAAGCGTAGTCTTTATAAAAGAAAGAGGCCACCAGCGCGATAACACAGAGCGATACCAGGACATTCAGGAAATGCAGACCGATATTCGACCAGGAAAACGCCACCGGCCTGACCTTGATCCACAACACCAGCAGCGAGGGCAAAATACCGAAGACGATCAGATACAGCGCCAGGCGCGGCGTCAGCAGGGCGACGCTTTCCACAAGCGTGGTGTCAAGGGTGTTCTGGACCATGCCCCGATCGATAATAATGCCGTACGCCTGCATAAAATACTGCGCCAGGGCGTCGCTGAAAAACAATAGGATGACGATGGGCTTGCGGATATAAGGCAGCAGGATCACGCTGAATAATAAATTGAGCGCGAACAACAGGGTAACGGGCATGCTGATAAAAAACAGTAAGTTGTAGCCTACTGATATATCGACGAGCTGCAGGACTTTTCTAAAATAAACGATATTCTGGAAAAAAGTAATGACCAGCGCCACGATAATATTAAAAAACCACGGGCTGACCGTGGGGCGCGGCGCCGCTTTCGCAATATTAAACCACATATTCAGGTTAGCTCAGGGAAATATTAGCGCCAGTTAACCATGAAAAAATTAACCTAACCTTAAGCGGGCACATGCTTTGATGAATGATTAAAGTAATGGCGCACTCTCCCGGCAATCCCGCCTCCGCCAGGGATAATGGATGGCGATGCCCTGCCCCGGGGAAGGACCTTAGTCCGCCGCGCGCGCCGGGGCGCCGGCGGTCAGCCGGGTGAGGCGGCGCCATGCCCATTCCATCGGCCCCTGGGGGAAAAACCGCAGCCACAGGGTGGAAAACAGGATATTGGCCAGCCAGACGGGGGGCACCAGCAGCAGCAGGCCGGTGCGGCCGAGGGACATAAACAGGCCGAACTGGTTAAACACCAGGGTGCACAGCAGTGTTTGCAGCAGGTAGTTGCTCAACGCCATGCGTCCGACGTTACTCACCCAGCGCACGACGCGCAGGCCGCCGATGGCCGGCCAGAAGCCGTAGCACAGCGCCACGTAGCCGAGCGCCTGGAACGGGGCGCCCAGCTCGCGGGGAATTTGCAGCAGGAACGCGCACCAGTGATAAGCCCAGCCCGATTGCCACTGCGCCACCACCGACGGCAGGTTTATCGCCAGCCCCAGGGGAATAAGCCAGGACGCCATGGCGCGGTAGTGGGCGGGACTTCTGTTGCCCGCCAGCCAGCCGCTGCGCATCAGCCCGGCGCCAATCAGCATGGCGCCGGCCAGCAGCCAGCCGTACTGGGCCGCCAGCGACATCAGGCTCGATTGCAATAACGCCAGGCGCACGCTCCAGGCTTCGGGACCGCCGGTGGTTTGCCAGTAGTATTCGTAAATGCGATCGGCCACGCCGGGCAGCCAGAACCGCCCCGGCGCGGCGCCGGCCAGCATCGCCTGCATCAGAACCAGGATGCCGAGGCCGATGGCGTACAGGGCGATGCCGGCGCCGATCAGGCGTCCGGACGATATATCGTGGCGAATGGCGCCCAGGCACAGCAGCCCCACCAGGCCGTAATCCAGCAGGATATCGCCGTCCCAGAAAAAGATGGCGTGGATCAGGCCAAAGGCCATTAGCCAAAACAGCCGCGAGCGTATCCAGCGGCCGCCGCGCGGCAGCAGCATTTGCAGGCCGGCGCCGAACAGCAGGGCGAACAGGGTCAGGAACTTGACTTGCGCCACCATGTCCATCACGGCCCAGGTCCAGGCATCGGCCAGGGAAGGCGCGCCCATAAACGCCGGATTGAGATAGGCCGCCTTCGGCAGGCCGAAGGCGGTAATATTCATCAGCAGGATGCCGAGAATCGCCATCCCCCGCGCGCAGTCCAGCATGGCGATGCGCTCGCGCATGGGCAACCTCTTTTATCAGGCGGCGCGCACCGCGCCGTAACACATATCAGCGCCGCATCAGCCGTTGTGGTGGCGTACGGCCCGTAAAAATTCCTGGCGCGTATTCTGGCTGGATTTAAACAATCCGCCAAGGGACGTGGTGGTGGTGGCGCTGGTGGCGTCGCGGATGCCGCGCGCTTTCACGCAGTAATGCACCGCGTCGATGGACACCGCCACGTTCAGGGTGCCGAGCAGGGTTTGCAGCGCCACCAGGATTTGCTGTGTCAGACGCTCCTGCACCTGCGGGCGCTGGGCGAAAAACTGCACGATGCGGTTGATTTTGGATAAGCCAATCACGCTGTCCTTCGGGATATAGGCCACGGTGGCCTTGCCGTCGATAATCACGAAGTGGTGTTCGCAGGTGCTGGTCAGGGTGATATCCCGTACCGTGACCATTTCATCCACCTTCATCTTGTTTTGAATCAGGGTGATTTTGGGGAAATTGGCGTAATCCAGGCCGGAAAAAATTTCATCAACGTACATCTTGGCAATCCGGTGCGGCGTTTCCGCCAGGCTGTCGTCGGATAAATCCAGGTTAAGCAGGTTCATTATGGCGGTCATGTGCTCGGCAATCTGCCGTTTGCGGGTTTCCCCGTCCAGCACTTCCCCGCGCAGGGGCGTTTCGAGGCCGCGCGTCATTAAGGCTTCATGCACCAATGCGGCTTCTGTTGTCAGCGATAGCATACTTTTTCTTCTCCGGCAGGCCTGGCTGCTCTTGATCTCATCACGTCAAGATGCGCCCCCACTCTAGTAGAGAGCGCCGCGTTTATCCAGTGAATGTGTTGCATGCGCCATGAAATTTTTACCGGCTTTACCGCATCGCCGCCTGTGACTAACCGTTCAGGGCTGACGCCATGCCAGCGCGCCCGCGAGCGCCAGGGCGGCCACCGCCGTCATCAGCGCCGGCTCCAGCCGGCCGGTCAGGCTGCTGGCCAGCGCGGAGAGCATGGGGCCGATAAGCTGCCCGACCGCGTAGCCGCAGGTGAGCAGGCCGGTCATGAAGCGCATATGATCCGGCGCCTGGCGGCGGGAGCAGACCAGCGTCAATTGCACCACGCTCAAAAAGCCGCCGCCGGTGAGCACCGCGCCCGCCATCAGGCCGGCGACGCCGGGCATGGCGATCATCAGGCCGACGCCGAGCGTTTGCGCCCAGAGGGTCAGCGCCAGCCGCTGGCCGGCGCGCAGGCGATGGCGCGTCAGAATGCCGACCCCAATGCCCGCCATGCTGGCGGCGCCGAACACCGGCCAGATCCAGTGGCCGGTCTCGCTGCCGGGAAACCGCGCGGCCGCCATCTGCGCCAGAAAGGTGGCCGGCAGGATATAACCGAAACCCGCCAGGGAGTAGCTCCAGACCAGGCTTTTCAGCCGTGGCGTCAGCGCCGGCCTGGCGGCGTCCGGGCCCTGGCGCGTCAGCGCGCCGCCTCTGGGCAGATGCGCGCTGATAAGCGCCACCAGCAGCAGCGCCGTAACGCCATAGACCAGCCAGGCGCCCGCGGCGTGGATATCCAGGCGATGCATGACCAGCGCCAGCAGGCCGCTGGCCATGATGCCGGCGCCGGGACCGGCGAACACCGCGGCACTGAGCGCCGGGCGACGTAGTTGTACCAGCCGGTCGCCGGTCCAGGCCGCCACCAGCACCATCGCCCATCCGCTGGCCGCGCCCGCCAGCAAACGCAGCAGGCAGTGCGCCAGCAGGCTGTGGGTGACGGCGCAGAGCAGCGTGATGGCCACCGTTCCCCACAGCCCAAGCCACAGCCGTATTTCCAGCCCCCTGCCCGCGCGCATGGCGTCATAGGCGCCCACCAGGTAGCCCAGGTAATTACAGGCCGCCACCACCCCCGCCCCGGTAAGGGTTAACTGCCCCGCGCTTATCATCAGCGGTACCTGCGGCGTAAAGGCGAAACGGCCGATACCCATCGCCACCAACAGTGCCAGAAAGCCGCTCAGGGCCACTTTTATCGCCATACCTTCTCCACAAGAAATATTCATCTTGCCAATAGCATGCACGATCACTAAACTCACGAAAAATGAATAATCAAGACCAACTTACTGACAAATAGAGAACACATGGATCTGACCCAGCTGAAAATGTTCTGCGCCGCCGCCGATACCGGTTCGCTGGCGCGCGCCGCCGAGCAGTTGCATCGCGTGCCGTCCAACCTGACTACCCGGCTGCGGCAGCTGGAGCGGGAATTGGGAACCGATCTGTTTATCCGCGAAAAACAGCGCCTGCGGCTCTCGCCCATGGGGCATAATTTCCTGGGCTACGCCACGCGGATCCTGGCGCTGAGCGAAGAGGCCATCAGCATGACCCACGCCGGGGAACCGACGGGCAATTTTGCCCTTGGCTCCATGGAAAGCACGGCGGCCATCCGCCTGCCCGCGCTGCTGGCCACCTATCATCAGCGTTTTCCCCGGGTGTCGTTGTCGCTGGCGACCGGATCCTCGGGGGAGCTGGTGGACGGCGTGCGCGCCGGCACCCTGGCCGCCGCCCTGGTGGACGGTCCGGTGAACTATGCTGAAATACAGGGGTGCTACAGTTTCGCCGAGACGCTGGTATTGATTGCCGCGCTCGATCAGCCGCCGATCGACAGCCCGGAGGAGATTGCCGGCAAGACGTTGTTCGCCTTTCGCCCCAGTTGTTCTTACCGCCGGCGCTTTGAAGCGTGGTTTGCACAGCGGGGCGTGGCGCCCGGTCCGATTCTGGAAATTCAGTCGTATCATACCATGCTGGCCTGCGTCGCCAGCGGCGCCGGCGTGGCCATGCTGCCGCTGACGGTGCTGCGTCAATTACCGGATCGGCGGCGGGTGTCGGTGCATGAATTGCCGGCGCCCACCGCCGATGTGGCAACGTGGCTTATCTGGCGCGCCGATGCGTTCAGCCCCAACGTGGCGGCGCTGAAAAAACTGATTATTGAGCAATACCCGCCCGCGCCCGGGAACGGGTGTGCGGTTAACGATGTGGTCCTGGAGAATATGTGATGGATGCGATGCCTGAGTGTATTGATGAGCACCGGCTGTTCGGCGGCCGGCAATGCCGTTTTCGCCATCGTGCGGCGAGTACCGGCGGCCTGATGACCTATAGCCTGTTCGTGCCGCCCGCCGATCGGCACGCGGCGCCGCCGCATATGGTGTTCTGGCTGTCGGGACTGACGTGCAGCGATGAGAATTTTTCGCAGAAAAGCGGCGCCCAGCGGGTGGCCGCCGAGCTGAACCTGTTGCTGGTGATGCCGGATACCAGCCCCCGAGGCGCGGATGTGCCGGATGACGAGGCGTATGATCTGGGCCAGGGCGCGGGGTTTTACGTTAACGCCACGCGGCAACCCTGGGCCGGGCAATTCCGGATGTTTGATTATGTGGCCGAAGAGTTGCCGGCGCTGGTGCGACGGCAGTTTGCGGTGAGCGGCCGGCAGGCGATCATGGGGCATTCCATGGGCGGCCACGGCGCGCTGATGCTGGCGTTGCGTTTCCCGGGGCGGTTTAGTTCGGTGTCGGCGTTTGCGCCTATTGTCAATCCGGCGGAGGTGCCCTGGGGGCGTAAGGCGTTTAGCCACTACCTGGGGGATAACGCGCAGGCGTGGCGGGAATACGATAGCTGTGTCCTGCTGGCGGGGGATGCGGCCAGGCCATTGCCGATACTGATAGATCAGGGCGATGCCGATCAGTTTCTGGCGACGCAGCTGCAGCCCGAGAAGTTTGCGGATCTGGCGCGGCGGCGGGACTGGCCGTTAACGTTGCGCATCCAGCCGGGTTATGATCACAGCTATTTTTTCATCGCCAGTTTTATCGAGGATCATCTGCGCTTTCACGCGCTGCATCTTAACCGTTAACGCCCGTCCACTGTGAATCCGCCGACAGCGAGCCTGGCGAAACGGGGGCGTCCGGTGCCCCGAAATGCCGTGGCTGCTTCGGCCTCATAGGCACGCTTTCCCTTTTACCCGCCATGCTTACGCTGCCGCACCGGCGGCGACAGCCTCGACGTCGCGCAGCGCCTGCAGCACAATAGCCTCGTTTAAAGCGATAGGCACCAGATGGATGGATTCTCCCGGCTGGAGCGTGCGGGCAATGAGCTGGCCGACGGCGTCGCGGTCGTTGATATCCACGCGCATGGCCGCCAGCGACGTCGGCAGGCCGAAGCGGCTCCAGGCGGCGCTGAGCGCGCGCAGGACGTCATGTTGTCCCAGCAGGGCGCACTGGACCAGGATGCCGTAGGCGACTTTGGTGCCATGCAAAAAGGACGCGGTGGCGGGCAGCGCCGTTAAGCCGTTATGGACCGCGTGCGCGGCCGCCACCCGTGTGTAGCGTTCGCCCAGGCCGCCCACCATGCCGCCGGCGGCGATAATGGCGTCCACCACATCAAGAAAATCCTGGCTTAGCTCACCCCGGTCCAGCGCCGTCAGCGCCGCGGCGCTTTGGTTGAGCAGCACATCGCGCGCCGCCAGCGCGGTCTGGAGCCCCAGGCGTACGGTAAGCGGCAGTTTTTCCGGTTCGGCACTGAGCACCACCGCCTCATACCATTTCGCCAGCGTATCGCCGATGCCCGCCAGCAGGTAAGCTTTCGGCGCCGCCAGGATAATGCGCGGCTCCACCAGTACCAGGTGGTTGGCATCGGCGAAGATTTCAAAGCGCAGGGCTTGCCCGGCGTCGTCGTACCAGACCGAGAGCGGCGTCCAGGCGGCGCAGGTGGCGGCGATGGTGGGGATAGCCACCAGCGGGATGCCCAGGCGACGGGCCACCACCTTGGCGGTATCCAGCACCGCCCCGCCGCCGACGCCTATCACCACACGGCGGTCGCCGCCGGCCCGGCGCGCCAGATCCGCAACGTCGCGCTCGCTGCAATGGCCGGCAAAACCGATGCGCACCGCGCCGGGGGCGTCAAAGGACGCCGGCAGGTAGGCGCGCGCCGCCGCCAGCGCCCGTTCGCCGTAAATCCAGACCGCGTTCGCCAGCACGTCCGCAGGATAGAAATGGACCAGCTGTTCGATGGCGCCGGGGTAGGAATAGTAATTATCGGGAGATACCTGTACACGGATTGCGTATGACATGCCTTGGCCTGTATAAAACCGCGCGCCGTGCGAACTGACCTAGCCGACCCGGCCCGCGCTGGAATGGGAAGAATATCTTATTGGGTATCCGGGCAATGGGTAAGCATTTTTTCGGCATATAAAAAGCCAATCGCGCTATAAACCCAGGCCGGCGCGCCGCCCGGGATCACCCGAGGGGACGACGCGCGCGACAGGCCGGGCGGACGGTGGGCGCATCATTCGCCGTCCCGCGGCTCAGCTCTCCGAGCGCAGGGGCGCGGGCGCTGCTGCGGCGTCCTGGCGTTCAGCGGCATCGGGCCGGGCGGGGAAAATCATCTCCCGATAAGGCACCAGGCGCGAGCCGTGGCTCCATTTGTAACCCAGCCAGATAACCAGGAACAGCGGGATGCCGATATAGGTGGCGGTGACGCTGTACCAGTCGATGCGATCCTGTAAAAACGCCTGGTAGTTTTGCCCGAGCGTGATAAGCAGGCACAGCACAAAGGCGAAAATCGGCCCCAGGGGAAAAAAGCCCGAGATATACGGCAGGTCGCTGAGCCGGCGGCCCTGGATAATATACCCTTTACGAAAGCGGTAATGGCTGATGGCGATGCCCAGCCAGGCGATAAAGCCGGTCATGCCGGAGGTATTAAGCAGCCACAGGTAGACCGTCTGGTTGCCGTACATCGAGGTCAGAAAGCACAGGCCGGCCATGATGGTGGTCAGGTAGAGCGCGTTGCGCGGCACCCCGCCCCGGGATAACTTGGCGAAGATTTTCGGCGCCTTGCCTTCGCAGGCCAGCATATACAGCATGCGGGTGGAGGCATACATGCCGGAGTTGCCGGCCGAAAGCACGGCGGTCAGGATCACCGCGTTCATTACGGCGGCGGCGGAGAGCAAACCGGCGTTGCGGAACACCAGCGTAAACGGACTGACGGTAATATCCTTGACGTCGTTGCGCAGCAGGTTCGGGTCGGTATAGGGGATGATCAGGCTGATGATCAGGATGGCCAGCACGTAGAACAGCAGGATACGCCAGAACACCTGGCGCACCGCGCGCGGAATATTCTTGCCCGGATCGGCGGACTCGCCGGCGGCGACGCCGATAAGCTCGGTGCCCTGGAAAGAGAAACCGACAATCATCGCCACCCCGATCATCGCCGGGAACCCGCCGGCGAAAGGCGCGTCCCCCACCTGCCAGTTATGCCAGCCCGCACCCTCGCCGCCGCGCAGGATACCGGCAATCATCAGTACGCCCACGGCGATAAATATCACCACCGTGACCACTTTGATCAGTGAAAACCAGTATTCCGCCTCGCCGAAGCCCTTGACCGAAATGGCGTTAAGCAAAAACATAATGGCAAGGAATATGGCGCTCCAGATCCAGCCGGGCACCGTGGGGAACCAATAGTTCATTACCAACTGCGAGGCCACCAGATCGACGGCGATGGTCACCGCCCAGTTGTACCAGTAGTTCCAGCCCAGCGCAAAACCGAACCCTTCCTCGACGTAGCGCGCGCCGTAGGTGGCGAACGAGCCGGATACCGGCATGTAGGCCGCCAGTTCGCCCAGGCTGGTCATCAGGAAATAAACCATCAGGCCTATCAGGATATAGGAGAGCAGCGCGCCGCCGGGACCCGCCTGGGAGATGGTCGCCCCGGAGGCGACAAACAGCCCGGTGCCGATGGAGCCGCCGATGGCGATCATGGTCAGGTGGCGTGCCTTAAGTTCACGCCGCAGGCCCGGCGCGGCCTGGGGTTCGATGCGGTTTTGCAACATGGTTGTTCAGTCTGTCCGTACAAAAATCGAGGGCGGATTGTAACAAATCAGGCGGCGGGGGATAGCGCAACGCGCCGGTTATAAGAGACCTTCATGATCGGCGGGGAATTATAAGCAATACGGCGGAAGATTGCCGCTTTTTGCCGCGGCCGCCGGTCCGGGACGGTGGCGCGACATCGCCGGACGCTCAGCGCGGGAGCATGTCGAACTGGCGGCAGTAGTCCTGGAAACGGGCCAGCGCCTGGGAAAGGTGTTTTTGCCGGTGATGCACCAGGTAAAGCGTGCGCATCAGCGGCGGCAGCGGCAGATCCAGCGTAACCAGGGTGCCGAGCGCCAGCGCCTCAGCCACCACCCGCCGCGACAGGCAACTGATGCCCAGGCCGTGGCGCACCGCGTGCTTGATGGCTTCCGAATTGCCGAGTTCCATGACCGGCAGAAAGCTTGGCAGCCGGGCCAGCAGCAGGTAATCGACGATTTCCCGGGTGCCCGATCCCTGCTCGCGCAGGATCCAGGGCGCGCCGGCCAGCTCCGTCAGCGCCAGCCGGCGTCCCGCCAGCGGATTATCCGGCGCGGCAAACGCCACCAGCTCATCCTGCAGCCAGGGCTGGGTAACCAGATCCGGATTGTGGCTCGGCCCTTCAATCAAGCCCAGGTCGACGCGAAAATCAATGACGGCATTTACCACGTCCTGGCTGTTGCCCACCTGCAGCTCCAGCGAGGTGTCGGGATAATCGCGGCGATAGCCGGCAATCAATTCCGGCAGGATATAGTTGCCGATGGTGCTGCTGGCGAACAGGCGCAGCGCGCCGTTGCCGCCATGGAACAATTGCTCGATTTCCATCACCCGCTCCAGCAGCGCCATCGCCTTGGGATAAAGCAGGCGGCCGTGCTCGTTAATCGCCAGCCGTTTGCCCACCCGATCGAACAGCTGCAGGTTCAGCTGGCTTTCCAGCTCGGTCAGCGCCGCGCTGACGGCGGACTGGGACAACGCCAGCGCCAGGGCGGCCTGGATGGTGGAGCCGCTTTTAACCACTTCGGTAAAGACTTCAAGCTGGCGCAGGGTGATATGCATCAGATACGGGTTCCTTGGCGTGACGCTTAACCACTAATAACGATAGGTTATAAACATATAATCAATTTCTCTTTTATGCCAGCGCCCATTACCCTGTTTTTATCCGGGAATAGAGGAGCGAAACGATGTTATCCCTGCGCCATGACAGGTTATTACCCCCGATCCGCCTGGCCGGGCGCCGCCTGTCCGGGCTGTTGCTGGCGGCGGCCATTACCCTGGCGGCCGTACGCGCCGGCGACCTGCCCTCCGTTGCCGGCCTGGGGCTTGGCGCACTGACGCTGGCGATACTGGCGGGCATGGTGCTGGGCAATATCATCACGCCGGCCTGGCTTCATCAGTGTGACCCCGGCGTGCAGTTCGCCCGGCAGCGGCTGCTGCGCCTGGGCATTATCCTGTATGGTTTTCGCCTGACTTTCCAGCAAATCGGCGCTGTCGGCGCCACCGGGGTGGTGATTGATGTGCTGATGCTGTCCTCGACCTTTTTGCTGGCCTGCCGGCTGGGATGCCGGGGGCTGGGGCTGGACCGGCAGACCGCCATGCTTATCGGCGCCGGCAGCAGCATCTGCGGCGCGGCGGCGGTGCTGGCCACCGCGCCGGTGCTGAAAGCGGATGCGGATAAAACCGCCGTGGCGGTGGCGACGGTGGTGCTGTTCGGCACCGCCGCCCTCTTTCTCTATCCGGCGCTGTTTGCGCTGAATGCGCATTATCACTGGCTGAGCGTCAGCGCCACCGCCTTCGGTATTTATACCGGTTCCACCCTGCACGAGGTGGCGCAGGTGGTGGCGGCGGGCCATGCCGTCGGTCCGGAGGCGGAAAACGCGGCGGTGATCAGCAAAATGATCCGGGTGATGCTGCTGGCCCCGTTCCTGCTGCTGCTGTCGGCCTGGCTGCGGCGGCGCACGCCAGGGGCCCATGGCCCGGCCGGCGCCCCCCTCGCGTTTCCCTGGTTTGCCCTGGGATTTATCGCGGTGGCCGGCGTGAACTCGTTGCCGCTGTTGCCGCCACGGCTTATCGCGGCCATCACCACCCTGGATACCTGGCTGCTGGCCATGGCAATGGCCGCCCTGGGGCTGACCACGCATATCGGGGCGCTTAAACGCGCCGGGCTGCGGCCGCTGCTGCTGGCGCTGGCGTTGTTTCTCTGGCTGATGGCGGGCGGCGCCCTGGTGAACGCCGCCGTACAGCGCCTGCTGGGCTAAAAGGGATGTTTTTTTCCCTTTCGGGCGTTTTAGCGGCATTATCAGTGCGATAATAACGTCAAAAAGGAGAAGACATGAAGTATATAGGTGCCCATGTAAGCGCGGCGGGCGGCGCGGACCAGGCGGTTATCCGCGCCCACGAACTGGACGCGACGGCGTTTGCGTTATTTACCAAAAACCAGCGGCAATGGAAAGCGGCGGAACTGAGCGACGAGGATTGCGAAAAATTCCGCGCCGCCTGCGCGGAATATGATTTTTCTCCCGATCAGATCCTGCCCCACGACAGTTACCTGATTAACCTGGGACACCCGGTGGCGGACGCGCTGGAAAAATCCCGCGACGCCTTTATCGACGAACTGACCCGCTGCCAGCAGTTGGGGCTGACGCGGCTGAATTTCCATCCCGGCAGCCATTTACAGCAAATTGACGAGGAAACCTGCCTGGCGCGCATCGCCGAGTCGATTAACATCGCGCTGGAACGCACCCAGGGCGTGACGGCGGTGATCGAGAACACCGCCGGCCAGGGCAGTAACCTGGGGTTTCGCTTTGAACACCTGGCGGCGATTATCGACGGGGTAGAGGATAAAAGCCGCGTGGGCGTGTGCATCGATACCTGCCACGCCTTTGCCGCCGGCTACGATTTACGTACCGAGGATGCCTGCAGCCATACCTTTAGCCAGTTTGAGCATATCGTCGGCTTTTCCTACCTGCGCGGCATGCATCTAAACGACGCCAAAAGCGCGTTCAACAGCCGGGTGGATCGCCATCACAGCCTGGGGGAAGGCAATATCGGCAAAACCGCGTTCGAGTGGATCATGGCCGATCAGCGCTTTAGCGCTATCCCGATGATCCTGGAGACCGTTGAGCCGGCGATCTGGGCGCAGGAAATCGCCTGGCTGAAATCCCTGGACCCGGATCGGCGCGAAGCCTAACGGTCCCGGCCGGCGATCGGCAATGCGCGGCGCCGGACCGCACAAGCCCGGGCGCCGGCACCGGCGAAGTTGCGTTAGCGCCGGTTGCGCACCACCTGGTAGCGCCGCGTCAGGTATTCCACCGGCGCGCTCCAGATATGCACCAGCCGGCAGAACGGAAACAGCACGAACAGCGTCATGCCGAGGATCATATGCAGCCGGTAGATAACCGCCACGCCCTCAAGGTGCGCCGACGCGCCGGGGTGGAAAGTGACCACCGCCTGCGCCCAGCCCACCAGCTTCATCATCTCCGCGCCGTCCATATGCCTGCCGGATACCGGAATGGTGAGCAGCCCGAGGATCACCTGGACCACCAGCAGGGTCAGGATCAGGATATCCCCGACGCTCGAGGTGGCGCGGATGCGCGGATTAAGCAACCGGCGTTTTAATAGCAGGCCCCCGCCCACCAGGGTCAGGATGCCGCAAACGCCCCCCGCCCCCATCGCCATTTTCTGCTTTAGCGCTACGGACAAAAACGGCTCATAGACCCAGTGCGGCGTCAGCAGGCCGAACAGATGACCGAAAAAAATACCCAGGATGCCGATATGGAACAGATTGGACGCCAGGCGCATCCCTTTTTTATCCAGCATCTGGCTGGAGCCGGCGCGCCAGCTGTACTGGCCATAATCGTAGCGCAGCCAGCTGCCGGCCAGGAAGATGGTGCCGGCTACATAGGGATAGATATCAAAAAAGAACAGATTGAGAAACGACATGGCTAGTCTCCTTTCTTATCGGTGGCGCGCCGGGGCGCGTCAACCGCGGCGCCGCTGTGCGCGCGGCCGCGGGCCGGGCCGGGAGCGGCGCTGAAATCACTGCTCAGGTACTGTGGGATCACCGCGCCGGCAAACCGGCGCTGATGGCGGACCTGTTCGCCGGAGGCGCAGTCCGGCGGGGCGAGGAATTTGACCTGTTCCTCCTCCCAGACCGCGTCCAGCGCCGCCGGGGTATCGTCCCGCGCCTCAAGGGCGACGTTGTTATCCAGGCTGGCGCCGCGCAACTCGCTGCCGGAGATCGCCAGCAGCATGTCGAACAGCAGGGCATAATGGTTAGACCGCGCCCGCAGCCGGGCGCCGAGCAGCGCCAGGATGGGCGCGATATCCGCCAGACCCTCGCGGCCCGCCGCCTGGTCGCGGCTGGAGAGATATTCCAGATAGAGCGGCAGGAAATCAGGCAGTTCGCGGCTGTCCAGCGCCAGGCCGGCCGCCCGGTACTGCGCCAGCAAATCCACCATCGCCTGGCCGCGATCGCGCGATTCGCCGTGCACATGCTCGAAGAGCAGCAGCGAGGTGGCGCGGCCGCGATCGAACAGGCCGCAGTAAGCCTCCTGCGCGTCGAGCAGCGGTTGGGCGCAAAAATCGCCGATAAACCCGATCAGGCGGGCCGCCTGCCGCAGGGTTAATTCCCCGGCGCCGCCCAACGCCGCGATCAGTTCCTCCCGCGCGGCCCAAAGGGGCTCGTCCGGATAATCCAATAAACGTCCGATAATCTTCAGGCTAATCATGGGGGGTGCCACCGGTTTTTACGCTGACGTCAATGGCGTCGATGCGCTTGCTGTTAAACAGATTAAAACGGGTATTGCTGCCGTGGCAGCCGTCGCCGAAGCTGAAACCGCAGCCCTTGCTTTCCGGGAACGCGTCGCGGGCCAGCTCGCGGTGGCTAGAGGGGATGACAAAGCGGTCCTCATAGTTGGCGATGGCCAGGTAGCGGTACATTTCCCGCGCCTGGGCCTCGGACAGGCCGACCTGCTCCAGCGCGCTGGTGTCCACCCGGCCCTCCACCGTTTCGGCGCGCTTATAGTGGCGCATCGCCAGCAGGCGGCGCAGCGCCAGCAGCACCGGAGCGGTATCGCCGGCGGTGAGCAGGTTGGCCAGGTACTGCACCGGGATGCGCAGGCTTTCCACGTCCGGCAGCACGCCGCTGTGCGGTAAGGCGCCCGCGTCGTCGGCGGACTGGATGGGCGACAGCGGCGGCACGTACCAGACCATCGGCAGCGTGCGGTATTCCGGATGCAGCGGCAGCGCCAGCTTCCAGTCTATGGCCAGCTTATAGACCGGTGATTTCTGCGCCGCCTCGATCACCCCCTGGGGAATACCGTCCGCCAACGCCTGCGCCACCACCGCCGGATCCTGCGGGTCGAGGAAGATATCCAGCTGGCTTTGGTAGAGATCCCGCTCCTGCCCGGCGGCGGCGGCCTGTTCTATCCGATCGGCGTCGTACAGCAGCACGCCCAGGTAGCGGATGCGCCCGACGCAGGTCTCCGAGCAGACGGTCGGCTGGCCGGCCTCGATGCGCGGATAGCAGAAAATGCATTTTTCCGACTTGCCGCTTTTCCAGTTGAAGTAGATTTTTTTATAGGGACAGCCGGTCAGGCACATGCGCCAGCCCCGGCAGCGCTCCTGGTCGATAAGCACGATACCGTCCTCTTCGCGCTTGTAGATGGCCCCGCTCGGGCAGGTGGCCACGCAGGCCGGGTTCAGGCAATGCTCGCACAGGCGCGGCAGGTACATCATAAAGGTGTGTTCAAACTGGCCGTACATGGCCGTTTGCATATGCTCGAAGTTTTTGTCCCTGGCGCGATGCTCGAATTCGCCGCCGAGGATTTCCTCCCAATTGGGGCCGCCGGTGATTTTTTTCATCCGCCGCCCGGTAATCAGCGAACGGGGACGGGCGACGGGCTGATGCTTGCCCGCCGCCGCGGTGTGCAGATGCTGGTAGTCGTAATCAAAGGGCTCATAATAATCGTCGATTTCCGGCGCGTGGGGATTGGCGAAAATGTTCGCCAATATGCCCACCCTGCCGCCCATGCGCGGCTGCAGCCTGCCGTTGATCTTACGGATCCAGCCGCCCCGCCATTTATCCTGGTCCTCCCAGGCGTGGGGGTAACCTATGCCCGGTTTGCTTTCGACGTTATTGAACCAGGCGTATTCCATGCCTTCGCGGCTGGTCCAGACGTTTTTGCAGGTCACTGAGCAGGTGTGGCAGCCGATACATTTGTCGAGGTTCAGCACCATGCCGACCTGGGAACGGATTTTCATTGTGCTTTCTCCTGCGGGCGGTGGGTGCCGGCGAGCGCATTGCCCTGCGCATCATCGTTATGTTCGTCGTCCAGCCAGTCGATACGGTCCATTTTGCGCACCACCACGAACTCGTCGCGGTTGGAGCCGACGGTGCCGTAATAATTAAAGCCGTAGGCCAGCTGGGCATAACCGCCAATCATATGGGTGGGCTTGGGACAGACCCGCGTAACGGAGTTATGGATACCGCCGCGCTGGCCGGTGATTTCCGAGCCGGGAATATTCACGATGCGCTCCTGGGCGTGGTACATCATGGTCATGCCCGCCGGCACGCGCTGGCTGACCACCGCGCGGGCAATCAGCGCCCCGTTGGCGTTGAACGCCTCGATCCAGTCGTTATCGATGATGCCCAGCTCGCGGGCGTCGTCTTCGCTCAGCCAGACAATCGGCCCGCCGCGCGACAGGGTCAGCATCAGCAGGTTGTCGCTGAAGGTGGAGTGAATGCCCCATTTCTGGTGCGGCGTGAGGAAGTTCAGCGCTTTTTCCGGGTTGCCGTTGGGCTTGGCGTTAAGCAGCGGCGCCGCGGCGCGGGTATCAATGGGCGGGCGGTACACCAGCAGGCTTTCGCCAAAGGCGCGCATCCATTCATGATCCTGGTACAGCTGCTGGCGGCCGGAGAGCGTGCGCCAGGGGATAAGCTCATGCACATTGGTATAACCGGCGCTGTAGGAGACATGCTCATCCTCCAGCCCGGACCAGGTGGGGCTGCTGATAATCTTGCGCGGCTGGGCCTGCACGTCGCGAAAACGGATTTTCTCGTCTTCCTTGTTCAGCGCCAGATGACGGTGATCGCGCCCGGTCATGACGCCCAGCGCCGCCCAGGCTTTTACCGCCACCTGGCCGTTGGTCTCCGGCGCCAGCGATAAAATCACCTCGGCGGCGTCGATGGCGGTATTGATATTGGGACGGCCGGCGGCGGCCCCCGTGGTTTTGGTCAGGTTGAGTTTTTTCAGGAAATCAATTTCCACCTGGGTGTTCCAGCCGATGCCTTTACCGCCGTTGCCAAGCTTGTCCAGCAACGGTCCAAGGGAGGTAAAACGCTCATAGGTATTCGGGTAATCCCGTTCCACCACCATGATATGCGGCGCGGTTTTGCCGGGGATCAGCTCGCATTCCCCTTTTTTCCAGTCCTCCACGCCCAGCGGCTGGGCCAGTTCGGCGGCGGAATCGTGCTGGATAGGCAGGGTCACCACGTCGGTCTCCAGGCCCAGGTGCCCCTGGCAGACGCGCGAAAACGCCGCGGCGATGCCTTTATAGATCTCCCAGTCGCTTTTCGAATCCCAGGCCGGGTCCACCGCCGCCGACAGCGGATGGATAAAGGGATGCATATCGGACGTATTCAGATCGTCTTTTTCATACCAGGTGGCGGTGGGCAGCACGATATCGGAATACAGGCAGGTGCTGGACATGCGGAAATCCAGGGTCACCACCAGATCCAGTTTGCCTTCGCCGCCCTGCTCCCGCCATTCCACTTCTTCCGGCATAACGCCGCCCTGGCGCCCCAGATCCTCGCCCTGGATGCCGTTTTCGGTGCCCAGCAGGTATTTGAGCATATATTCATGGCCCTTGCCCGACGAGCCGAGCAGGTTGGAGCGCCAGACGAACAGGTTGCGCGGGAAATTCTGCGGCGCGTCGGGCTGCTCGGCGGCAAAACGCAGCGCCCCGCTTTTCAGGCCGGCCACGGTATAGTCCACCGGCGACAGGCCGGCATCCCGCGCTTTGGCGGCGATATGCAGCGGATTGACGTTCAGCTGCGGCGCGGAAGGCAGCCAGCCCATGCGCTCGGCGCGCACGTTAAAGTCGATCAGGCTGCCGGTAAAGCGCGCGGGGTCCGCCAGCGGCGACAGCAGTTCCTGCGGCGCCAGGGTTTCATAGCGCCATTGGCTGGAGTGATTATAGAAAAACGAGGTGCTGTTCATATGGCGCGGTGGACGCTGCCAGTCCAGGCCGAACGCCAGCGGCAGCCAGCCGGTCTGCGGCCGCAGCTTTTCCTGACCGACGTAGTGCGCCCAGCCGCCGCCGCTCTGGCCCACGCAGCCGCAGAACACCAGCATATTGATCAGGCCCCGGTAGCTCATGTCCATGTGATACCAGTGATTCAGCCCGGCGCCGACGATAATCATCGAACGGCCGTGGGTTTTATCGGCGTTATCGGCGAATTCGCGCGCGATGCGGGCGATATTGTGCCGCGACACGCCGGTGATCTTCTCCGCCCAGGCCGGGGTATAGGCTTTGATATCGTCGTAATCGCGCGCGCAGTTGTCGTCGCCCAGTCCGCGATCGAGGCCGTAGTTGGCCAGCATTAAATCGTAGATGCTGGTCACCAGCGCCTCGCCGCCGCCGGCAAGCGTAAGGCGCTTGACCGGCAGTTTATGCAACAGGATATCGTTGAGCGGCACCGGGCTGAAATGCTCGCTGGGCGTGCCGCCAAAGTACGGGAACCCCACCTCCACCACCTGGTCGTGGCGGCCCAGCAGGCTGAGCTGTAATTTCACCTCCTGCCCGCTGCCGCCGTCGCGCTGCTCCAGGTTCCATTTGCCCTGCTCGCCCCAGCGAAAGCCGATCGCCCCCTGCGGCGCCGTCAGCCCGCCGGTGTTTTCATCAATGGCCACGGTCTTCCACTGCGGGTTATTGTCCTGCCCCAGGCCGTCCACCAAATCGGCGGCGCGCAGCAGGCGGCCGGCGGCGTAAAATCCCTGGGGCCGGGGTTCGAGCAGCACCAGCATCGGCAGGTCGCTGTAGCGCCTGACATAATCGAGGAAATAGCTGCTTTGCCGCTGCAGGTAAAACTCGCGCAAAATCACATGGCCCATCGCCAGCGCCATGGCGCTGTCGGTGCCCTGTTTCGGGCTGAGCCATTGGTCGCACAGCTTGGCGATTTCGGCGTAATCGGGCGTCACCGCCACGGTCTTGGTGCCTTTATAGCGGGCCTCGGTAAAAAAGTGGGCGTCCGGGGTGCGTGTTTGCGGCACGTTGGAGCCCCAGGCGATGATATACGATGAGTTATACCAGTCGGCGGATTCCGGCACGTCGGTTTGCTCGCCCCAGGTCATCGGCGAGGCTGGCGGCAGATCGCAATACCAGTCGTAGAAACTCAGGCAGACGCCGCCTATCAGGGAAAGATAGCGCGCGCCGGCGGCATAGGAAATCATCGACATGGCCGGGATCGGCGAAAAACCGATAATGCGATCCGGGCCATAGGTCTTGGCGGTATAGACATTGGCGGCGGCGATCAGCTCATTCACCTCGGCCCAGCTGGAGCGGATAAAGCCGCCGCGTCCGCGCGCCTGCTTATAGGCCCGGGTGGCCGCCGCGTCGCTCATGATGGCGGCCCAGGCGTCCACGGGATCGGCGTGCCGCGCGCGGGCTTCGCGCCAAAGGGTGAGCAGCAGCTTGCGCATCAGCGGATACTTCAGCCGGTTGGCGCTGTAGAGGTACCAGGAATAGCTTGCTCCCCGGGGACAGCCGCGCGGCTCATGGTTCGGCAGGTCCGGGCGGGTGCGCGGATAATCGGTCTGCTGGGTTTCCCAGGTGACCAGCCCGCTTTTGACATAAATTTTCCAGCTGCATGAACCGGTGCAGTTTACCCCATGGGTGGAGCGCACGATCTTGTCATGCTGCCAGCGGCTGCGGTAGCCTTCCTCCCAGTCGCGATTGGTGTTCATCGCCTGGCCGTGCCCGTCGGCAAAGGTCTGGTCCAGCTGTTTGAAATAACGGAACCGGTCGAGAAAATGGCTCATCGGATGTTCTCCTGCAAGACAGGTCCCGTGGACCTGCGGTCAAAATACGAGCCCGGACGCCGCGCAATCGCCGGCGCCCAGGTCCTCAGCGTGGTTTTTTGGTCGCCATGCCGCGATGGAGGTTGCGGCCGTAAACCAGCCACGTGACCAGCACGCACACCACATAAAACGCCAGGAATACTTTCATCGCGCCGGCCGGCGAACCGGTCAGGGCCAGCGAGGTGCCGAAAGCCTGGGGAATAAAAAATCCCCCCGCCGCGCCGATGGCGGAGATAAAGCCCAGCGAGGCGGCGGATTCCGTGGCCGCTTCGCGCTGCGCCTCGTCGTCGCTGCCGCCCCGCGCCTTGACCCGGTCCAGGGTAAGCTTGCGCAGGATCACCGCGATCATCTGGAAGGTGGAGCCGCTGCCGAGCCCCGCCGTCAGAAACAGCAGCATAAATACGGTGAAAAAAGCGGCGAACGAGCCGTCCTGTCCATTGGACGGCAGGGTCAGGAACAGCAGAGCGGCAAACAGGGCCATCAGCACAAAGTTGACCAGGGTCACGCGGATGCCGCCCAGCCGATCGGACAGCGCTCCGCCGGCCGAACGCGCCAGCGCGCCGATCAGCGGACCAAAAAAGGCGTAATGCAGGATCTGCACCGCGGGAAACTGGGTCTTCGACAGCATGGCGAAACCGGCGGAAAAGCCGATAAACGAACCGAAGGTCGCCAGGTAGAGAAAACTCAGGACCCACATATGGCCGCGCTTGAGCACCACCATTTGCTTACTCAGGGACGCCTTGGCGGTAGCCAGATCGTTCATGCCGAACCAGGCCGCCACGGCGGCAATCAGCAGCAGCGGCACCCACATCCAGGCGGCGTTTTCCAGAAATAGCCGGCTGCCGTCCGCCAGCACCCGCCCGGTGCCGCCAAAGACGGCGAACAGCGACGTGGAGATGACCAGCGGCGCGACCAGTTGCATCACGCTGACGCCCAGGTTGCCCATGCCGCCGTTCAACCCCAGCGCCCCGCCCTGGCGGGCCTTGGGGAAAAAGAAGCTGATATTGGCCATGCTGGAGGCGAAGTTGGCGCCGGCAAAGCCGCACAGCAGGGCGATGGCGATAAATACGCCGTAGGGCGTCAGCGGGTCCTGTACCGCCACGCCCAGCCACAGGCAGGGGATCACCAGAAACAGCGTGCTGATGGCCGTCCAGCGCCGCCCGCCCGCCAAAGGCACCATAAAGGAGTAGGGCACCCGCAGAATGGCGCCCGACACCGCCGGCAGCGCGGTAAGCAGAAACAGCCGATCGGTGGAAAAATTAAATCCCACTTTATTCAGGTTGACCGCCACGGCGCTGAACAGCATCCAGACGCAAAACGACAGCAGCAGGCAATAAATGGAGATCCAGAGATTGCGGCGGGCCACCGGCTGGCCGCGGGTGCGCCAGAACTCGGGCTGTTCCGGCTGCCAATCCTCGATTACGGCGCCCCGGCGGCGTGGTGCGGCGTCTGAACGGGAAAGTAGAGTCATAAAGTCCTCGGGCATGTAGGGGGATTCGTTGTGATATCCGCCACCCTAGGCAAGGCGGGGACGGGCGAACTTGATGCAAATCAAGGGATAACCCGTTAGCCGGCGCGGCGTCCGGCCGGTCCTATCATTTGTAAGTAGTGCTTTTTTTCCGGCAAGGCCCTATGATTCATCAGGTTATGGCCCGGCCACGAAGAGAGGGGTAACCCCCGCCCCGCTCACGGCTATTTGTGGGTACTCCTAAAGGGGTATAGGGTTAACGCCGGGGATCGGGAACAATGGCCCCATCCGCCGCTCGCCTGCGCTTGACCTGGGAACGCTGCCTTATGATCAAAGCTCTTTTCGCGCCGTTATCCATCGTCCAGCAGGTGGCGCTGCTGATGCTGCTGTCGGGCATATTGGGCATCGGCGGCATGAGCCTGTCGTTATGGATGGCGCAAAGCATGCAAGGCAACGCCCATGCCATCAATAAGGCCGGCTCGCTGCGCATGCAAAGCTACCGGCTGTTGTCGCGCGTGCCGCTGGATCAAAGCAGCGACCCCTTGCTCGCCGAACTGGAACGGGACCAGTTAAGCGACGATCTGCGCCAGCCGGTGAAGCGCGAAGGCCTGACCCCGCAGTACCTGGATTTGCGCGACCATTGGCACGGCACGCTTAAGCCGCTGCTGCTGCGGGCGCAGCGCCCCGCGGACGCCGCCCGGGGCGTTGCGGAGTTCGTGCGCCGGCTGGATGCGCTGGTGTCGGATCTCGATCGCAATACCGAGCGCCGGCTGGCGCTGGTGGCCCTGGTGCAGAAAATCATCATCGCCCTGACCCTGCTGGTGCTGACCGGCACCATCCTTTACCTGCGCCGCCGGCTGCTGCGTCCCTGGCGGCACCTGCTCAACCAGGCCAGAGCGGTAAGCCGCGGCGATTTTAGCCAGCGCTATCCGCTACCGGCCGGCGCTGAACCGGGCGGATATCATGAAATGGATCAGCTGGGCTTTACCCTGAACAGTATGTCGCAGTCGCTGTCGCAGATGTATACCGAGCTGGAGCAGCGGATCGCGAACAGCACCGCCGATTTGCGGCAAAAAAACCGCGTGCTGGATTTTCTCTATCGCGCCAGCCGGCAATTGCATACCGGCGCGCCTTTGCCCGGCCGCCTGCGACCGGTGCTGGAGGAATTGCAGACCCTGATCCCCTTGCGGGAAATCCAGATCCGGCTCTATGAAAACGATCGCGATCCCGGACTGGACGGCGTCCAGGCAGACGGCGAGGCGGCTTCGCCGGATGCCGGGGCGATCGCGATACAGGGCGGGATGGCCGACACCGCGGGCGGAACCGTGCCTGACGATACGGCGCGGATTGCCGCCCTGCCGCCGGCGCATGACCTAGTTGAAACCGGAACGGAGCAGCTCAGCTGGCGCCTGCACGATAAATTAGGTCAATACGGCGTGATGCTGGCGCAGTATCCGCCGCGCCATAGGCTGGATGATACGCAGCGCCGGCTGGTGGCCACGCTGGTCGAACAGCTGACCAGCACCCTGGCGCTGGAACGCCAGGCCGAGCATCAGCAGCAGCTGATGCTGATGGCCGAGCGCACGGCCATTGCCGGCGAACTGCACGACAGCATCGCCCAGTCGCTCTCCTGCCTGAAGCTGCAAATAGGCGTCCTGCAAATGCAAAATACGCACGCCGCGCCTGAAAATCAGTTGCTGATGCAGCAAATGCGCGACGAGCTTAATACCGCCTACCGCCAGCTGCGCGAGCTGCTGACCACCTTTCGCCTGCGCCAGACGGAGCCGGGCCTGCGCGCGGCGCTGCAAACCACGGTGGAGGAATTTTCGGCGCGGCTGGGGTTCGCCGTTGAGTTCATCTATCGGCTGCCGGCGCAAGCCGTCTCGTCCCATCAGGCCATCCACCTGACGCAGATCGCGCGCGAAGCGTTAACCAATATCGTCAAACACGCCGGCGCCAGCCGGGTGACGCTTACCGCCGACCTGGAGGCGGATGCGCTGGTGCTCAGCATCCGTGACAACGGCCGCGGCCTGCCGGAGGAACATCAGCGCCAGCATCATTACGGCGTGGTTATCATGCAGGATCGCGCCAGGAACCTGCACGGCGACTGCCGGGTGGCGAATCTCCCCGGCGGCGGCGCCGAAGTACGGGTAACCGTGCCGCGGCAACCGGCATCATCCTATTAACAGGAACAGACCATGAGCGAATCCGACGTCGCCACGATTTTATTGATTGACGATCACCCGATGCTGCGCAGCGGCGTGCGGGCGCTTATCGGCATGGACCCCGGCCTGAAAGTGGTTGCCGAAGCCGCCAACGGCGAGCAGGGGGTGCTGTTGGCCGAAACGCTGGATCCGGATTTGATCCTGCTCGATTTAAAGATGCCGGGCATGAGCGGGCTGGATACGCTGGACTGCCTGCGCCGGCTGCCCCTTTCCGGGCGCATCGTCGTATTCAGCGTCTCGAACCATCAGGACGATGTGATTACCGCCCTGAAACGCGGCGCCGATGGTTACCTGCTGAAAGATATGGAGCCGGAAGATCTGCTGGCGGCCATCCGCCAGGCCGCGGCGGGCAGGATGGTATTAAGCGAGGCGCTGATGCCGGTGCTGGCGGCCGGCCTGCGCGATGACCGTCCCGGCGGCGCGCGGGATAGCGGGCAGTTGACGCCGCGCGAGCGCGATATCCTGAAGCTTATCGCCCACGGCCTGCCGAATAAAACCATCGCCCGCAGGCTCGATATCAGTGAAAGTACCGTGAAGGTACATGTGAAACATCTGCTGAAAAAAATGGGGTTGAAGTCACGGGTGGAGGCGGCGGTATGGGCGCTGCAAAGCAAGGTGTTCTGACGTGGCATTATAAAAAACGCCCCGCGCGGGGCGTAAAAGAAGCATCGGCGCCCCGGAGCATTGAGCCCCGGGATGCCGGGCCGGCTTAGGCCAGCGCTTTCGCCAGTTCGGCGTCCGGACGTTTCAGTACCGAGTACATCACGCCCAGCAACAGGGTGCCCGCCGCGATGGCGACCAGGTAACTGAGCACCGGCGTAATGGCGCCCGGGATCAGCAGCACAAACATACCGCCGTGCGGCGCCATCAGCTTGGCGCCGAAGAACATCGACAGCGCGCCGGTGACGGCGCCGGAGATCATGGCAAGCGGGATCACCCGGAACGGATCGCGCGCGGCGAAGGGTATCGCGCCTTCGGAGATAAAGCACAGCCCGAGCACAAACGCGGCCTTGCCGGCCTCCCGTTCCGGTTTATCGAACTTATTGCGCGCCAGCAGGGTGGCGACCGCGATGCCCAGCGGCGGCACCATGCCGGCGGCCATAATCGCCGCCATCGGCGCATAGGTTTGCGTACTGAGCAAGGCGACGCCAAAGGCATAGGCGGCTTTGTTGATCGGCCCGCCCATATCGCTGCACATCATGGCGCCGAGGATGGCGCCCAGCAGTACGGCGTTGGCGGTGCCCATCGACTGCAGCCAGTTGGTCAGGCCGGTCAGGATCCTGGCCACCGGCGTGCCCACCACATAGATCATCACCAGACCGGTCACCAGGCTGGCGATTAACGGTATGATCAGTATCGGTTTCAGCGCCGCCATGCTTTGTGGCAAAGGCAATTTGGTGCTGATAAGCCTGGCCACGTAGCCGGCCAGAAAACCGGCGATAATACCGCCGATAAATCCGGCGCCGGTGCTGACCGCCAGCATACCGCCCACCAGGCCCGGCGTCAGGCCCGGACGGTCGGCGATGGAGAAGGCGATAAAGCCCGCCAGCACCGGTACCATCAGGGCGAACGCCGATTTACCGCCGATGGTCATCAGCGCCGAAGCCAGGGTTCCCGGCTGTTCAAAGGCATGGATGCCGAAAACAAAGGATAACGCGATGCACAGGCCGCCGGCCACCACCATCGGCAGCATATAGGAAACACCGGTCAGCAGATGGCGATACGGACCGGGAGAGGCTTTTTTGGTCTCGCCGGATTCAGTATTGCCGCCCTGCGCGGACGGCTGGTACACCTTGGCCTCCACCACCGCCTTATCCAGTTCCTGGGCGGTTTTTTTCAGCGCCAGGCCGGTACTGGTGCGATACATCGGTTTGCCGGCGAACTTGCTCAGATCCACCTCTATATCGGCGGCCACGATCACCAGGTCCGCCTGCTGCACTTCCTCGGCGGTGATGGCATTACCCGCCCCCACCGAGCCGCGGGTCTCCACCTTCACCCACCAACCGCGTTTTTTGGCTTCGCCATCGATGGCTTCCGCCGCCATATAGGTGTGCGCCACGCCGGTCGGGCAGGCGGTGATGGCCACCAGCCGTTTGGGTCCGGTGGCGGCAAGCGCCGCCGCGGGCGTGGTTTCCGCCGGCGCCTGGTACAGGCTGGCCTCGGTCTTGGCGCGGGCGAGGAAAGCTTCCGGCTGGCTGGCCGCCTGGGACGGTTCGCCGGTAAACACCCGCTTGCCGTTCAGGGCGGCATCGGGGGTAAGGCCGCCCACCGCCACCACCAGTTCGGCGTCGGCGGCGGAGTCAACCAGGGTCAAACCCGCTTTCGGCGCGGCATCGACCAATATTTTTTTCACCAGGTGGCATCGTGCCTGCCCCAGCGAGCTGTCTATTTTCAGCAGCGTTTTCATTGTGCCTCCAACTGGTCATTAAACGGTTTTAAATCCACTCGGGCCATCATGGCGGCCAGCTGCGGCCGATCGGTGATGCCGACATTGCTTTGACTGACCGCCAAAGCCGCCACGGCGGTCGCCAGGCGTAACGTATGTTCACTGGACTCGCGCATCAGCAGGCCATAGATCAGGCCGCCGACCATGGAATCGCCGGCGCCGACGGTGCTGACCACTTCACAGGCCGGCGGCTTGGCCAGCCAGGCGCCCGAGGCGTTGACCCACAGCGCGCCTTCGGCGCCCAGTGAAATCACCACATGGGCGATGCCCTGCTCGCGCAGCGCATGGGCGGCCACCACCACGTCGGCCAGGGTAGGCAGCTTGCGGCCGGCCCAGATTTCCAACTCGCGCCGGTTGGGCTTGACCAGCCAGGGCGCGGCTTTCAGCCCGGCCACCAGCGCTTCGCGGCTGCTGTCGAAAATAATGCAGGGGCAGTGGCTGCGCAGCTTGATCATCCATTCGGTAAAGGCTTCCGGCGGCACGCCCGCCGGCAGGCTGCCGCTGACCGCCACCATATCGAACTGGCCCAGCCAGGTCAGCGAATCGTTGACAAAGCGTTCCCAGTCCTGCGGCGTGACGTTAAATCCGGAAAAATTGAAATCGGTCACGTCTCCCTGCTTCTCGGTCAGCTTGACGTTGATGCGGGTACGCCCCTGCACGACCTGGAAACGGTTGGCAATGCCCAGATCGCTGAACAGCAGTTGGAAACCGTCCTGGTTTTCCTTGCCGAGAAAGCCGCCGACGGTGACGTCGATGCCAAGATCCTTCAACACCTTGGCGACGTTTATCCCTTTTCCCGCCGCGTGCAGTCCGGTCGTTTGCACCAGGTTAACCTCCCCGCGTTCAATTTCGGGGCAATAGCCGACCAGGTCGTAAGCCGGGTTCAGCGTAATGGTGGCGACGCGTCTGCTCATGCCGCGCCCTCCCCGAGTCCCGCGGCAATCGCCGCGCCGATGGCTTGCAGCGCCTGTTCGGCGTCGGCGCCTTCAGCGGTGAAACGCAGGCGATGGCCGCTCTTCACGCCCAGGGCCACCACTTTCATCAGGCTGCGTCCATTGGCCGGTTTGCCGGACCCGTCCAGGTTGGTGACGGTAATGACGCTGTCGAACTGTTTGATCACGTTCACCAGGGCGGTGCCGGGGCGGGCGTGCAGGCCATGCTCATTACGCACCACGAATTCCGCGCTTAATACCCCATCCGTCGCCGCGGCTTCGCCGCTGAGCAGGGCCAGCAGGGCGGGAGCGTCGGCGGTCAGCAGGCGGCTCGCCTCGCCGGCCAGCAGCAGGTCGCCGATGACGTTCAGCACGTCAAGCGGCCGATCGTCTGCCATGGCGACGGTAATCAGCAGCGCCACGCTTTCACCGTCCTCGACAAACGCCGTCGCCGGGCGACTGATCGCCACGGCGCTGGCCAGATTGCCGCGCGTGCTGTCGTTCAGCCAGACGCCCTGCCCCAGGTTCAGCGGGCGGCCGCTGATGATATCGCTGACGAACGCGACGTCCACCGCGCCCGCCAGCTGCAGGCGGCCGGCATTGAGCGCCTTGAGGGTGACCATGTCGCCGGCGGGGACGCCCAGGGCCATCAGGGAGATATCGAACAGGAACGGCGCCGGCTGCTTTTCACCCGTCAGCGCGGCGCGCAGTTCTTCGGCCGACGTGGTGCTCGCCAGGCGCGCCGCCACGGCATCGTCGCTTAAGACATGGGTAAGCTGGCGCAGCAGCGCGAGATGCTCGTCGGAGCGCGCGGCGATGCCGATCACCACATAAGCCGTCTGGCCCTCGCCCCAGTCAATCCCCTGCGGAAACTGAAATACCTGCACGCCGGTGTTCAGCACCAGGTCGCGGGTATCCGTGGTACCGTGCGGGATGGCGATGCCGTTGCCTAAAAAAGTGGACGTCTGCTGCTCGCGCTTCATCATGCCGTCCACATACCCGGCGTCGACATAACCTGCCTGCGTCATGGCCGCGGCGATCTGGGCGATGGCCTCCGTCTTGCTCTGCGCCTGGGCGCCGAGATGAATATCTTTTAATGACAAATCAAACATATCTCTCCTCGCTTGCTGATATTGCTAATATTGAATCGATTCAGCTTCGATACGCACCAACAGCGGGATGGTCCGGGGCATCGCCTGTCTAATCACGCTGAAACGTTTCAATAAAGTCTCCGACGTTGGCGGCATGATTGCAAGCGCCCGTCGACTATTCCTGTCGGATCTTTGAAGCGCCGCACAGTTTATCGTTATTCAGGCACGTCCCGGCCCGCCGGGACGGCTTTTGCTGACGCGCTGCTGAAGACCCCCATCCCCCATGCCCGTCGCGGCCTGACCGGGGCCGCCCGCGCAGCGATCCGGCGGCGCGCCTTGCCGCCGGCCGACGTCATGCTGAAGTGGATTTATTTTCGCCGCCGGCTGTTGTTTTTCGCCAACAGGCGTATTATTCGGGCGTCCATTTGTCCTGATCCCGATGCCATTATCATGCACACGCCTATCGCCCTCCCGCGGCGCCTTCCGGATATGACCGCCCCGGCCTTTCTGGTTATCGCTTTTCTCTCCGGCATCGCCGGCGCACTGCAGTTGCCGACCCTGAGCCTGTTCCTGTCCACGGAAGTGGCGGCCCGGCCCTTTATGGTGGGCCTGTTCTATACCGGCAGCGCGGTGATAGGCATCGCGGTCAGCCAGTTCCTGGCCGGCCGGTCGGATAAAAAAGGCGATCGTAAACGGCTGATCCTGCAATGCTGCCTGCTGGGCGCGGCGGGCTGCGTGCTGTTTGCCTTTAACCGCAGTTATTTTGTCCTGCTGGCCTGCGGCGTGTTATTGACCAGCTTCGGTTCCACCGCCAACCCGCAGATGTTCGCCTTGGCGCGCGAACATGCCGAGCAGACGGGGCGCGAGGCGGTCATGTTCAGTTCGGTAATGCGCGCGCAGGTGTCCCTGGCCTGGGTCATCGGACCGCCGCTGGCCTTTGCCCTGGCGCTGGGCTTTGGTTTCAAAGTGATGTATATGATGGCCGCCGTCACCTTCGTGGCCTGCGGCGCGCTGGTCTGGCTGGCGCTGCCGTCGATGCGCAAATCGGCGCTGAAAACCGCCGCGGTGCTGGAGGCGCCCCGCCGCAACCGCCGCGACGCGATGCTACTGTTCGCCGCCTGCACGCTGATGTGGACCTGCAACTGCATGTACCTGATCAATATGCCGCTCTATCTCATCCACGAGCTGCAGCTGCCTGAAAAACTGGCCGGAATGCTGATGGGCACCGCCGCGGGCCTGGAGATCCCGACCATGCTGGTGGCCGGCTATGTGTCCAGGCGCTTTGGCAACCGGCTGCTGATGCGCATCGCCGTCGGCGCCGGGCTGCTGTTTTACCTGGGGTTGCTGGTGTTTACCGCCCCTATGGCGCTGCTGGCGCTGCAGTCGCTGAACGCGGTGTTTATCGGCATTCTGGCCGGCATCGGCATGATCTATTTTCAGGATCTGATGCCGGGCCAGGCCGGCGCCGCCACCACGCTGTTTACCAATACCGGACGGGTGGGCTGGATTATCGCCGGTTCGGCCGCCGGGCTTATCGCGGAAATCTGGCAGTACCATACGGTGTTTTTTGTGGCGCTGCTAATGATTGCCGGCGCCGGTTATTGCATGTGGCGCATTCGTGATGTAGATTCGCCGCTGCCCCGCGACACGCACTTTTCCCCCTTGCCTGAAGGCCCGGGCAACGGTAACGTGTCGCCATAGACTCCGATACAATTATACAGGTCCACTTTGATGGCTAGAGCAAACGAAATTAAGCGCGGCATGGCGGTAAATTACAACGGCAAACTCCTGCTGGTAAAAGACATTGATATCCAGAGCCCAAGCGCGCGCGGGGCCAGTACGCTGTATAAGATGCGGTTTTCCGACGTCCGCACCGGCCTGAAGGTGGAAGAGCGCTTTAAGGGCGACGATATCCTCGAGACCATCAACCTGGTGCGCCGCTCGGTGACGTTTTCCTATATCGACGGCGAAGAATATGTCTTTATGGACGACGAGGACTATACCCCGTACCTGTTCAAGAAAGACCAGATAGAAGACGAACTGCTGTTTATCCCCGAAGGCGGCATCCCCGGCATGCAGGTGCTGACCCTGGAAGGCCAGGTGCTGGCGCTGGAATTGCCGCAAACGGTGGATCTGGAGATTATCGAAACCACGCCCGGCATCAAAGGCGCGTCGGCCAGCGCCCGCACCAAGCCGGCGCTGATGAGCACCGGCCTGACCGTCTCGGTGCCGGAATACCTGAACAGCGGCGAAAAGATCCGTATTCACGTGGCGGAACGTCGCTATATGAGCCGCGCCGACTAACCATTTCCAGGCCAACGGCCAGACGGGGTGCATCATCATGGCGACCCTTGCCTCGCATCACCTTCCCGCCGGGGTGCAACAGCCCGGCTACGATCGCGGCCTGCTTAAGAGCCGCATCGTACATATCGGTTTCGGCGCGTTTCACCGCGCCCATCAGGCGGTAATGACCGATCGGGCGCTTAACGCCGTTGGCGGCGATTGGGGCATCTGCGAGGTCAGCCTGCACAGCGCCGGTTTACTGCAGGCGCTGCGCGCCCAGGATCATCTGTTTACCGTGCTGGAAAAAGACGGCGCCGGCAGGCAGGCGCACGTTATCGGCGCGGTCCGCGAGTCGGTTATCGCGGCAGAGGTCGGCATCGCGGCGGTGCTGGAAAAGCTGGCCGAGCCGCAGGTGGCCGTCGTCTCGCTGACCATTACCGAAAAAGGCTATTGCATCGAGCCGGACAGCGGCGAGCTGGACCGCGCCAATCCGCGCGTCCAGGCGGATATCCTGCATCCCGGGGCGCCTGGCACCGTGCCGGGCATTCTGGTGGAGGCGCTGCGCCTGCGCTATGCGCGCGGCCTCGCGCCGCTGACCCTGCTGTCGTGCGACAATATTCCCGGCAACGGCCAGGTGCTCAGGCGGGCGGTGCTGGGCCTGGCCCAGGCCAGGGATCCGCTGCTGGCGGCATGGATCGGGGAACAGGTGTCGTTTCCGGCCACCATGGTCGACCGTATCGTGCCCGCCGCCACGGAAGAAACGCTGGCTGAGATTGCCGCCCTTATCGGCGTGGCGGACCCCTGCGCCATCGCCTGCGAACCCTTTATCCAATGGGTTATCGAGGATAATTTTGTTGCCGGCCGGCCGGACTGGCAGGCGGCGGGCGCGCAGTTTGTCCCCAACGTCGCGCCGTATGAAGAAATGAAGCTGCGCATGCTGAACGGCAGCCATTCCTTTCTGGCCTGGCTCGGCTATCTGGCCGGCTACCAGCATATCAGCGACTGCATGGCGGACCCGGGCTACCACGCCGCCGTGGCCGCGATGATGGCGCAGGAACAGGCGCCCACCCTGCGCCTGGGCGCCGGGGAAGTGGACCTCGCCGCCTACGCCGCGCAGTTGCTGGCGCGCTTCGCCAATCCGGCGCTGAAACACCGCACCTGGCAGATTGCCATGGACGGCACGCAAAAGCTGCCGCAGCGCATGCTGGACCCGGTGCGCTGGCATATCGCCCACGGCGACGGCTATCCCCTGCTGGCGCTGGGCATCGCAGGCTGGATGCGTTATGTGGGCGGCCGCGACGATCTCGGCGCGCCTATTGATATCCGCGATCCGCTGAGCGACGAGCTGCGGCGCATCGTCGACCACAGCCCCGACGGCGAGCCGCGGGTGCTGGCGCTGTTGGCGCTGCGTTCGGTATTCGGCGCGGATCTGTCCGCCAGCCCCGCCTTTGCCGCCGCCGTCACCGCGGCTTATCTCGCGCTGGCGCGGGACGGCGCCAAAGCGACGGTGGCCGCCGCCCTCTCCCCGGCCGCCCGGGGACGACCATGACCGCCCGCACCACCCTGATTACCGGTTTTCTCGGCAGCGGTAAAACCACTACCCTCTTGCATCTGCTGGCGCAAAAACCGGCCGGCGAACGCTGGGCGGTCCTGGTGAATGAATTTGGCGAGATTGGCGTCGACGGCGCGCTCCTAGCCGACAGCGGCGCAGTGCTCAAGGAAATTCCCGGCGGCTGCATGTGCTGCGTCAACGGCCTGCCCATGCAGGTGGGATTAAATACCCTGTTGCAGCGCAACACCCCCGATCGGCTGCTGATCGAGCCGACCGGGCTTGGCCATCCCAAGCAAATCCTCTCTTTGCTCACCTCGCCGGTATATGAAAACTGGCTGACCCTGCGCGCCACCCTGTGCCTGCTGGACGCGCGCCAGCTCGGCGACGCACGTTACCGCGACAATGAAAACTTCCGCGACCAGCTGGCCGCCGCCGATGTCATTATCGCCAACAAGCAGGACAGCTACCAGCCGCAGGATCGCGTGCTGCTGGACGAGTGGGCCGCCGGGCACGGCGATGGACGCCAAATAGTCGACGCCGTCCAGGGCCGGGTGCCGCTGTCATTGCTGGACCTGCCGCGCCTGAACGCGCGCGAACTGCCCGACGGCGCCCACCATCACGCCCCCCCGGCGCCCAAGGCGGGACTCGCGGCGCTGCGGCTGCCGGGCAATACCGGCTGGCGGCGTGCGCTGAACCAGGGCCAGGGCTACCAGTCCTGCGGCTGGATTTTTGACGGCGCCACCACCTTCGATACCATCGGCCTGCTGGAGTGGGCGCGGCTGGCGCCGGTGGAACGGGTCAAGGCCGTGGTACGCATCCCCGAAGGCACCCTGCAGGTCAACCGCCAGGGCCAGGACTTGCGCATCGAGACTCTGCCCGCACCGCCGCCCGACAGCCGGATTGAATTGATCAATCCCGCCCCGGCGGATTGGAACGCGCTGCAAACGGCTTTGTTGAAGATTCGTTTAAATTAGCAGGAATACTATAATCACCTTAATTTAGTCACTTGTTTTATAGGTGCTGAGTCATGCGTCGCTTACCTGCCGTTATTTTGCTCAATATCCTGGGCATCGCGCTTTTTGTCTCATGGTACCTGCCTTCGCACCACGGATTCTGGTCGCGACTGGATACGGCGATATTCCTGTTTTTTAATCATATCGCCGCCAACAGCCACGCTTATGCCGTATTCCTGGCCGTCACCAACTATCGCGCGTTCGATATCACCTCCCTGCTGGCGATGGGCCTGCTTTACCTCCACTACCTGTTGCGCACCCCGCCGGATCGGCGCTATCAATTGATAAGCCTCGGCATCGTCATGCTGCTTTCGGCGCTGGTGCTTAACCAGCTGGGGCACCTGCTGCCGGTCAGCCGCCCCAGCCCGACGCTGTTTTTCCAAAATGAGGACGGCGTGGTGCGCGTGTCGCAATTTAGCCGCATTCCCACCAAGGACGCTTCCATGGATAGCTTTCCGGGCGACCACGGCATGATGCTGATGATTTTTGCCGCCTATATGCTGCGCTATTTCGGCGGCCGGGCGTTTGCCTGCGGCATGGCTATCGTGGTGCTGTTCTCCCTGCCCCGGGTGATGATTGGCGCGCACTGGTTCAGCGATATCGCGGTGGGATCGCTGTCGGTGGTGCTGGTCGGCCTGAGCTGGTGGCTGATGACGGATGCCAGCGATAAGGCGGTGAGCTGGTTTAACCAGCGCTTGCCGGGCGTGCGCGACCGGCGATATCAATAGGAATTAATTATAGCGGGGGCGGGCTGTGACGGCGTCCGGCGGTCGCCACGTTACGGGAAGGTTGCGGGATCGCCGGCCCACGGGCAACGACAATGCCCGCCCGCCGCCATTCCCGGCAAACGGCGGGGCTTTTTGATCCAATTCTTAACGTTTAATTTAATACTATTTCACATCACCAAAAGTTATAAAATAGTCGATAAAAATCCTCGCTTTCCCTTATTCATTACGGTACCCTCGAATTCGCTGTACTTATACACTGATATTTTCCCGCTAATAAAAATGTGTGAGTAATACCACACAATGCAGGAATAACGGTTGGTCAATCAGTATTTGCGCATTATTCTCGATTCGCTCGGTATTTTATAGCGGCACCGTCGCTAAGGACTTTAAGGGATAACACTTATAATGGTCAAATCTCAACCTATTTTGAGATATGTGCTGCGGTTAATCCCCGCAGTGGCGGCGGCAGTTATGCTTTCCGCCTGTAGTTCTCATGGCAGTCAACAAACAGCTGAGATGCATGCAGTCAACGATAAAAGTGATTTTTTACTGCAAGCCTCTCAGGATCAATTCGAAGATATGGTCCGTAATGTCGATGTGAAGACGAAAATTATGGATCAATATGCCGTATGGAAAGGCGTTCGGTATCGCCTGGGCGGCAGCTCTAAACGTGGTATAGATTGTTCGGCTTTTGTACAGCAAACGTTCCATGAACAGTTTGGCCTGGAATTGCCGCGCTCAAGCAGCGAGCAGCAGGGTATGGGCGCTAAAATCCAGCGCACCAAGCTGCGTCCAGGAGATCTGGTCGTGTTCCATGCCGGTTCCACCGGGCGCCATATGGGGATTTACCTGGGCAACGATCAGTTCGTCCACGCATCCACCACCAGCGGCGTCACCATTTCCAGCCTATCGGAAACCTACTGGAACAAGCGTTATCGGGAAGCACGGCGGGTATTAACCGGCGGCGCCAAGGGGCAGATGACCACGGCAATGCGCGGCAACAGCAACTCCTGATAATTAACGGTTATTATTTAAATGTCCTGAATGCCGAACGAGATAAAAGCCGCCTGCCCTGGCGGTTTTTTTTTGACCATTATTAAAGATTTGTATATCTGTTTTTTTGCTTAATACATATTCTTCGAAGCTCATCACTATTCTCGCCGCTATATTCCCAGCTCCTTAACATATTTGCCTGCATGTTATCAACATATTAATTATTATAATCCGCGTCATTTGTCCGTTTGCCGTTATGCTACCGGCGGCCAGCCCGCCCGCGATTGCGCCATATCGGCTAATTATTAAGCACGATAATATATCAGTTAAGGCAATATATGGGCGCAACATCCCATGCCCGCGGCCGCGCTAATTACGGCCGGCGCGCCGTTATCTCCCGTTCCAGCCACGCCAGCGAGGCAAACCCCTCGGCGGCGATGCGCTGCGGCGTTTCCCGCTGATACCGGTCGCTGAAAATTTCCAGCGACCAGATGCCCCGGTACCCTGCCGCCGCCACTTGGCGCGCAAAACCGGCGACATCCAGGATGCCCTGGCCCGGAAAACAGCGATGATGCCGGCTCCAGGCGTCTACCGGCTGCGACGGCCGCGGGCGCGGCGCGGCATCGGCCATCTGCACGTAAAAGATTTTTTCCGCCGGGATGTGCGCCAGGCCGTCGAGGTTATCCGCCAGGGCCAGGATATGAAAGCTGTCCAGCGCCAGGCCCAGGTTGGGCATGGCGACGGTGCTGACCCGCTCCCAGGCCTGGCGGTAATGATGCACATGGCGCCCCCAGGCCAGGGCCTCATAACAGATGGCGCAGCCATAACGCTGCGCCAACTCGGCCAGGCGCAGCAGATCGCCGTTTTGCGCCTCTTCGTCCGCCAGGGCATCCTGGTCCACCGAACTGCATACCAGCAATTGCCGGCATCCCAGTTCTGCCATGGCGTCAAACATGCGCCCGGCCTCGGCCAGCACGCCGGCGCGGCCGGCCGCGGGCGCCCCGTCGGCGTTGCGCAGCGGCTGCAGCAGCACCGCCTCAAGATCGAGCGCGTCGAGCAGCCGTTTAACGTCGCGCGCGGTACCGGGGAAGCGTTGCAGATCGTCGTCAAACAGTTCCACGGCGTCAAACCCCGCCCGGGCGATGGCCTCAAGCTTTTCCGGCAGGCTGCCGGCCATGGATAGGGTAGCAATGGACTTGCGCACCGTCGTCCTCCTGATTAAAGGGTGTATGGCTTAATAATCTGATTGATAATTTTGACATTAATGGCAAAAAAACCGTTAATGGCATTGTTTTAGGCATTAGTATAATAGACAGCCTTCAGCGGCTTGCCCTTTCAATACTATTTGGTGTTATCCCAGGAGCGTAACCTGATGTTTCCACGTGTTTGGATTGCGCTGATCCTCAGCGTCGTCTGCCTCGGCCCGCGCGCCGACACTATTGACACTATTAATGAAAGCTACGCTTTTGCGCTATTGGGCCAGCCGAAATACCCCAGCGACTTCAGCCATTTTGATTACGTCAACCCCGCCGCGCCCAAGGGCGGCGCCATAACCCTGGCGGCCATCGGCACCTTTGACAATTTTAACCGTTTTGCCCTGCGCGGCTCGGCGGCGATGCGCACCGACCAGCTCTATGACGGTTTATTTATCACCTCGGACGATGAGATGGGCAGCTATTATCCCCTAGTGGCGGAATCGGCGCGCTATCCCAGCGATTTTTCCTGGATGGAGGTGTCCATCAATCCCCAGGCGCAGTATCACAACCATCAGCCCATCACCGCCCGGGACGTGGCCTTCACCTTCGGCAAATTCATGACCGAAGGGGTGCCGCAATTTCGTATTTATTACAAAGGCGTCACGGTAAAAGCCATCGCGCCGCTCACGGTACGCTACGAGTTTCCCAAACCCGATAAAGAGATGCTGCTGGGCCTGCTGACCTTGCCGATTATGCCGGAAAGCTATTGGCAGCATCACAAACTCGGCGACCCGCTGACCTCGCCGCCGCCGGCCAGCGGGCCTTACCGCATTACGTCCTGGCGTACCGGGCAGTATGTCACCTACTCGCGTGTCCGCGATTATTGGGCGGCCAACCTGCCGGTCAACCGCGGCCGTAATAATTTTGACAGCATCCGTTATGATTATTACCTGGACGACAACGTGGCGCTGGAAGCGTTTAAAGCCGGCGCGTTTGATTTGCGCATCGAAAGCTCGCCCAAGCTGTGGGCCACGCAGTACCACGGCGGCAACGTGGAACGCGGCTATATCATCAAGCAGGAAATACCCAACGATGCGCCGGTCGCAACGCCCTGGCTGGCATTTAATATCCAGCGCCCGCTGTTCGCCGACCGGCGGGTGCGCGAGGCGCTGACGCTGGCGTTTGATTTTGAATGGATGAACAAGGCGCTGTTTTACCAGGGGTACCAGCGGGTCGACAGCTATTTCATCAATACCGACTATGCGGCGCGGGACTATCCCGGCGTGGACGAACTGGCGGTGCTGGCGCCGCTGAAAGGCCAGGTGCCGCCGGAGGTGTTTACCGAACGCTACCAGCCGCCGGTATCGGACGGCAGCGGTTATGACCGCAAAAACCTGCTTAAGGCGCTTGGGCTGTTAAAGCAGGCCGGCTGGGAATTAAAGGACCAGCAATTGGTCAACGTCAAAACCGGCAAGCCGTTTGCCTTTGAAATGATGCTGATGAGCGGCAGCAACAGCAGCAATTACATCCTGCCCTTCCAGCACAACCTGCAGCGCCTGGGCATACAGATGACGCTGCGTCAGGTGGACAGCGCGCAGTTTACCAACCGTCTGCGCAAACGTGATTTTGATATGATGCCGTCAAGCTATGCCGCCTTCCCCTACCCCAGCGGCGATTTGCAAATCCTGTGGGGCAGCGCCTATGTGGAATCCAGCTATAACCGCCCCGGCGTCAAGGATCCGGCGGTTGACCGCCTGATCAACGAAATCGTGCGCCACCAGGGCGACGAAAAAGCGCTGCTGCCCCTGGGGCGGGCGCTGGACCGGGTGCTGACCTGGAATTATTTTATGATTCCCCAGTGGTTTTCCCACCAGACCCGTCTGGCCTATTGGGATAAATTCGCCATGCCGGCCGTTAAACCCACCTATGCGCTGGGTTTCGATACCTGGTGGTATGATGTCAACCGGGCGGCCAGGCTGCCCGCGGAACGACGCTGACGCCGGCCGCGGCCGCCCGGTGCGTCCTGCGTCTGACTATCGACAAAGCTCTAAGGGAGGAGCCGCTTGCTAATCTATTTGTTACGCCGTTTATTGCTGGTGATCCCGACGCTTTGGGCCATCATTACCCTGAACTTCTTTATCGTGCAAATTGCCCCCGGCGGACCGGTGGATCAGGCCATCGCCGCCATTGAGATGGGCCAGCAAAGCGGCTTCAGCGCCGGGCACAGCGACCCCGCCGCCCGCGTGCAAACGCTGCACGGCGGCCAGATTGGCGACAGCCAGTACCGCGGCGCCCGGGGCCTGGATCCGGAGGTGATTGCGGAGATTACCCGGCGCTACGGCTTCGATAAACCGCTGCATGAGCGCTATTTCACCATGCTGTGGAACTATGTGCGCTTTGATTTTGGCGACAGCCTGTTTCGCGGCGCCACGGTAATGCATTTGATCAGGGAAAGCATGCCGGTCTCCATTACCCTCGGCTTGTGGAGCACGCTTATCATCTATCTGGTGTCGATCCCGCTCGGCATCAAAAAAGCGGTGCGCAGCGGCAGCGCCTTCGACGTCTGGAGCAGCACGCTTATCATCATCGGCTACGCGATCCCGGCCTTCTTGTTCGCCATCCTGCTGATTGTGCTGTTCGCCGGCGGCAGCTATCTGGACTGGTTCCCGTTGCGCGGTCTGGTCTCGAGCCATTTCGACAGCCTGCCGTGGTATAAAAAAATCACCGATTATCTTTGGCATATCACGCTGCCGGTGCTGGCCACGGTGATTGGCGGATTCGCCACCCTGACCATGTTGACTAAAAACGCGTTCCTGGACGAGATCCGCAAGCAATACGTCACCACCGCGCGCGCCAAGGGGCTGACGGAAAACCAGATCCTCTACCGCCATGTGTTTCGCAACGCCATGCTGCTGGTGATAGCCGGTTTCCCCGCCACCTTTATCAGCATGTTTTTTACCGGTTCGCTGCTGATTGAGGTGATGTTTTCCCTTAACGGCCTGGGGCTGCTGGGGTACGACGCCACCCTGCAACGGGATTACCCGGTCATGTTCGGCACGTTATATATCTTTACCCTGATCGGCCTGCTGCTCAATATCCTCAGCGATATGACCTATACGCTGGTCGACCCGCGCATTGATTTCGAGGGCCGCCAATGAGACTGAGTTCCGTCAACCAGGCGCGCTGGGCGCGTTTTCGCCGCAACCGCCGGGGCTACTGGTCGTTATGGCTATTTCTGCTGCTGTTTATCCTGAGCCTCGCCTCGGAGCTGGTGGCCAACGACAAGCCCCTGCTGGTGCGCTACCAGGGACAATTTTATTCGCCGCTGCTGTTTAACTACAGCGAGACCACCTTCGGCGGCGAGCTGGCGACCAGGACCGATTACCGCGATCCCTATATCGCCGGGCGGCTGGCCGCGCACGGCTGGGCGATATGGGCGCCGGTACGCTATGACTACCGCACCATTAACTTCGCCACCGCCCGGCCCTTCCCGTCGCCGCCAAGCCGGCAGAACTGGCTGGGTACCGACAGCACCGGCAAGGATGTGCTGGCCAACTTATTGTATGGCTTCCGGCTGTCGATGCTGTTCGGCCTGGCGCTGACCCTGCTTTCAAGCGTTATCGGCATTATCGTCGGCGCCAGCCAGGGCTATTATGGCGGCCGGCTGGACCTGTGGGGACAGCGCTTTATCGAGGTCTGGTCCGGCATGCCGACGCTGTTTTTGATTATTTTATTATCAAGCGTCGTGCCGCCGGACTTCGGGTGGCTGCTGGCCATTACCGTGCTGTTCGGCTGGATGGGCCTGGTGGGCGTGGTGCGCGCCGAATTCCTGCGCGCCCGTAATTTCGACTATATCCGCGCCGCCCAGGCCATGGGGGTCAGCGATCGGATGATCATGCTGCGCCATATGCTGCCCAATGCCATGGTGGCGACGCTGACCTTCCTGCCCTTTATCCTGTGCGGGTCCATTACCACCCTGACCTCGCTGGATTTTCTCGGTTTCGGCCTGCCCATCGGCTCGCCGTCCCTGGGCAACCTGTTGCTGGAAGGCAAAAATAACCTCCAGGCGCCGTGGCTCGGCATTACCGCTTTTGTCACGCTGGCCCTGGTGCTGTCATTACTGATTTTTATCGGCGAAGCGGTGCGCGACGCCTTTGACCCCAGCAAGGCGCATTAACCTATGACCACGCCATTGTTAGAAATCAAGGAACTGAGCGTCGCCTTTGGCCAGGGCAATCAAACCCGGCAGGTGGTGGATAAGGTGACGCTGGCGCTTAACGCCGGCGAAACGCTGGCGCTGGTAGGCGAATCCGGTTCGGGCAAAAGCGTTACCGCCCTGTCGGTCCTGCGCCTGCTGCCCCAGCCGCAGGTGTGCTACCCCCATGGCGATATCCTGTTCGCCGGCAAGAGCCTGCTGCATGCCCCAGACGCAACGCTCAGGCGCGTGCGCGGCAATGACATCGCCATGATCTTCCAGGAACCGATGTCGTCGCTTAACCCGCTGCACAGCGTGGAAAAACAGCTGCTGGAGGTGCTGGCGCTGCATCGGGACATGCGCGGCGCCGAAGCCCGCGCCGAAGTGCTGGCCAGCCTCGATCGGGTGGGCATCCGCCAGGCCAAATCCCGGCTGCGGGATTTCCCCCACCAGCTCTCCGGCGGCGAACGCCAGCGGGTGATGATCGCCATGGCCCTGCTCACCCGGCCCAAACTGCTGATTGCCGACGAGCCGACCACCGCGCTGGACGTAACGGTACAGGCGCAGATCCTGGCATTGCTGACCGACCTGCGCCGGGAGATGGGCATGGCGCTGCTGTTTATCACCCATAACCTGAATATCGTGCGCCGTTTGGCGGACAACGTGGCGGTGATGCAGGAAGGCAAATGCGTGGAGATCGGCGGGCGCGACGCCCTCTTCAGCGCGCCGCAACACCCTTATACCCGCCGTTTGCTGGCGGCGGAGCCGGGAGGCGAGCCGCTGCCGGTGCCGCCGGGGGCGCCGGCGCTGCTGCGGGTCGCTAATCTGGGCGTGACCTTTTCCGGGCGCCAGGGGCTGTTTCGCCGCCAGGCGGCGCAAAAAAGCGCCGTACGCGGGGTGTCATTTAGCCTGCGGCGCGGCGAAAGCCTGGGATTGGTGGGCGAATCCGGCTCAGGCAAAAGCACCACGGCGCTGGCGGTGCTGCGGTTGCTGAAATCCGACGGCGAGATCTGGTTTGACGGCCAGCCGCTGCATCAGTTTAACCGGCGCGGCATGCTGCCGCTGCGCCGCCGTATCCAGGTGGTGTTCCAGGACCCGAACTCGGCGCTGAATCCCCGGCTGACGGTGGCGCAAATCGTGGTGGAGGGGCTGCGCGTGCATCATCATTTTTCGGCGCAGGAACAGGACCGGCGGGTGATTGCCGCGCTAAGCGAAGTGGGGCTCGATCCCGACACCCGCCATCGTTACCCCGACGAATTTTCCGGCGGGCAGCGCCAGCGCATCGCCATCGCCCGGGCGCTGATTTTGCAGCCGGACGTGGTAATTCTTGATGAACCCACCTCGTCGCTGGACAGATCGGTGCAGGCGCAGATCCTGCAATTGCTGAAATCACTGCAGGAAAAACACCAGCTGACCTACCTGTTTATCAGCCACGATCTGCAGGTGGTGCGGGCAATGTGTCATCAGGTGATGGTACTGCGGGAAGGGGAAGTCGTGGAACAGGGCGCCTGCCGGCAGGTGTTCGACGCGCCCTCGGCGGAGTATACCCGCCAGTTGCTGCTGGCGGCCGGGTAAGCGCGGCGCGCCCGGGTACTGGTCTTAAGAATAGTACGATGCCGACGCGGGCTCGGCGATGGCCACGCCCATGTTTTTCAGCCGGCACAGGCCGGTGCATTCATCGTCACGGTGCAAAAACAGGCAAGGCTGCCCTTCGCATTCCAGCACCGAGCAGGTGACCTGGATTTCCACCAGGGAACGCGCCAGTTCCCGCATCACTTCCCACGCCGTATCGCCTTCATGGCTTAACAGCGTCAGGCCAATCAGGTCGTTATCGTCGCAATCACCGGCGGATATCGGTTCGACTTTGATGCCGCTAAACCCATTCAGCCAGCGGTAATATTGTGGCAAACGATGCACCACGGATAACTGTAGATTTGTCACTCCACGTCCCCAGACGATTAAACTACTTAGTAACAATTTTATCACAATACTATAATATTAGCGTGACATTAGCAGTCAATATGTTCATAAAAACAGCATAGATAACTTTGAAATGAGAGACAGATCTCTTTTCGGCCTATATGTACCGCGTTAAACGCCGTAGCACAACTGTTTTTTATGCATTTGCATAACTTTAACTGAGCTTATTATTTACATTTTGCGAACAAAAAAATGCCACGGGAGGAAGGATAGGATGCGCTCCCGCCGTCGCGGCGGGTAAAGGGGACGGCGGTTCACAGGAAAATCGACATGCACGCCGGCGCAGGGCAGCCGCGCCGGCAAAGCGGCAGAAGGGGGAAAACCGCCGGCGTTATGCCAGCAGCGACTGCGCCAGATAGCCGTCCTGGCGCTCGACCCCCGGCAGGGCAAAAAAGTAGCCCCCGCCGATGGGCTGGATATATTCTTCCAGCGCCTCGCCGTTAAGCCTGCGCTGCACGGCGAGAAACCCCTGCTCCAGATCCTGCTGGAAGCAGACGAACAACAATCCCATATCCAGCTGGCCGGAGCGGGAAACGCCCAGGGAATAGCTATAGCCCCGGCGCAGCATCAGGTTGCCTTGGGTGGCGGGCGTACGGGGATTGGCCAGACGCATATGGGCATCGAGCGGGATGACCTTGCCCTGCGGATCGCGGCTGTAGTCGGGCACATCATGTTCATTGGCCATGCCCAGCGGCGCGCCGGTGCGCTTATCACGGCCGAAGATGGTCTGCTGCTCGTGCAGCGGCGTACGATCCCAGGACTCGACGTGAAAGCGGATAATGCGCACCGCCTGGTAACTGCCGTTTACCGCCCAGGCGGGTTCATCCGTACCGGCGCCGACCCAGATTACCCGATCCATCAGGCCGGGGTCGCGGGTATCCGGATTGCCGGTGCCGTCCTTGAAGCCCAGCAAATTAATCGGTGTCTCCTTGCCCCGGCTGCGCGCCGCGCTGGCGGAAATAAAGCCTTCGCGCTTCCAGCGCACGCTCAGCAGATCCGGGGTATGCTTAATGATATCCCGCAGCGCATGAATCACCGTGTCGCTGCCGTTGGCGCAAATTTGCAACAGCAGATCGCCATGGCATAAATCAGCGTCCAGCGCATCGTTGGCAAAACGCGTCATCTTTTGCAGCCGCCGGGGTTTCAGCGCGGCGAGGCCGAAACGATCGTCAAACAACGAGTCGCCCACCGCCACCGTGATGGTCAGGTTATCCGGGGCGATATGCTCGCCCAGAATGCCGGAGTCCATCGGCGGCAATTTATCATCCACCGCCGGCGCCTGCCCGCCGGTGGTTAAAAATGCAATCCTCTCGGTCAGCACGCGAAACAACCGCCGCAGATCGTCCTTATCTCCGGCCAGCACGTCAAACGCCACCAGCATCATGGCCGCCTGCTGCGGCGTGGTGATGCCGGCCTGCCGGGGTCCGTAAAACGGCTGGCGCTGCCAGCGCTCGTCGGGTGACAAGGTGCCGGGGGAATGCTCATCGGGAGCAGGAGCCGGCGCCGCCGCCGCGCCGCGCAACGCCAGGGCGCCGCCGAGGGCGCCAAGCCCCTTCAGCCAGCGGCGCCGTGATGGCGACGCCGCCTTACCGCTGTTTTTATCTTTATCAGCACTCATCAGGCGCTCAACCCTACTCCAGCCCCAGCACGCCGCGCAGCAGCGCCAGATCTTCCGCCAGGGCGGTGATCGGGCCTTTGAGCGCGGTGCGATCGGCATCGGTCAGCTTGTCATAAGACGCAAAGCCGTCTTTATTACGGTATTTCATCAGGACGTTATCCACCTTGGCAAAGTTACCGTCAATTTTCGCCAGCAGCGGCGCATCGGCTTTTTGCAGCAGCGGGCGCAGCAGGTTGACGATTTTTTGCGATCCGTCGATATTGGCCTGGAAATCGGAAAGATCGGTACGGCTGTAACGGTCTTCCTCGCCGCTGATCTTACTGGAGGCCACTTCCTCAATCAGTCCGGCGGCGCCGCCGACCACTTTACTCGGCGGGAAGGTCAGGTCGCCGATGCGTTTTTGCAGATCCTGGGTATCTTTATACAATTGATCGGCAAACGGGGCGGTGCCGGCCGTGGTTTTATCGCTGAAGAGGATTTTTTCCAGCCGGTGGAAACCGGTGAATTTCGGGTCGGCGGATTTCTGCTCGAAATCATCTTCGCGGGCATCAATACTGCCGTCCAGATCCGAGAACAGTTCGGCGATAGGCTCGATACGCTCGTAGTACACGCGGGTGGGGGCAAATAGCTTCTGCGCGGTGGCCAGATCGCCTTTCTTCACCGCATCGGTAAAGGTCTTGGTATGGGAGACAAGCTCGCCGACCTGTTGCAGCACATAGACTTTATAATCGGCAATCGGCCCCACCAGCGCCATGGCATCCGGTTTCGCCGCGCCCGCGCCGCCGTCCGCCGAAACCGTCAGCTTGCCCTTCGGATTGCTCAGCAGGCCGCAGGTCATATCGTATTCCCCCGGCTCCAGGGTGGCGGTCATCTTCTGGGTAAAGCCCGGCGCCACGTTCTCGCGCTCCTCGACCACCATCACGCCCTTGAGGATTTCCCACTCCAGCCCTTTCTGGCTGGTGTTATGAATAATAAACTGCGTTTTGCCCGGTTTAACGGTCAGCGCCATCGGATCGCACTGCTTATCGTTAACGGTAATCTTGACCTGGGGAATATCGGCCGCCAGCGCGGGCCAGCCCCATGCCGACAGCACCGGCGCCACCAGTAAGGCGGCAGGAAGAATGCGGCGACGGAAGCGTTGCATATTGGACATTTTTTTACCCTGAATAGTGGAACAATTTAATGGATTTTATCCGGCGACACGTGTCGTCCGGTTGCCCCGCGCAGGCAGGAAAAACATCACCAGAGCCGGCACCAGGTATAACAAATACACGGCCACTTCACTGACGGTGGGCGCTTCCTGATAACCCAGCAGCCCCTCAAGCAAGGTGCCGAACAACGATTGGGTGGACAGGGTGGCGCTGAAATCAAACGCGATTGCCTGGAAACCATTCCATAATCCCGCTTCGTGGAAAGCGCGAATTGCCCCGGCCGCCAGCCCCGCGGCCACAAACAGAATAAACAGGCTGGTCCATTTGAAAAACTTCTCCATGCGCAGGCGGATGCCGCCGTAATACATCAGCATCCCCAAGACGATGGCGCAGGCCAATCCCAACACCGCGCCGATGGGAGCCTCGATGCCCACGTCCTGCTGAAACGCCGCCAGCAAAAAAAACACCGATTCCAACCCCTCGCGGGCCACGGCAAAAAACACCATGCCCACCAGCGCCCAGCCCTGCCCGCGGGCATTGCTGAGCGCCTGATCGACGGCGCTTTCCAGCTGGGCTTTAATCGAACGGGACATCTTGCGCATCCAGAACACCATCCAGGTAAGGATGAGGACCGCCAGCACCGCCACGATGCCCTCGAACAGTTCCTGTTGCTTTTGCGGAAATTCGCCGGTAGTTTCGTTAATGACGACACCCACCGCCAGGCACAACAGCGCCGCGCTTAGCACGCCCACCCACACCGCTTTTAGCCAGCGGCCGCGGCCGGTCTTTTTCAGATAGCCGGCGATAAGGCTCACGATCAGCGCCGCCTCGAGACCCTCACGCAGCATAATCAGAAAAGGCACAAACATACCCATCACCTCGATGCTTTTGGGGGCGATAAAAAGTAAAGAAACGTCAATTAAAACGATATTGATTATCATTACGAGGAAAAGAAACACAAGCGCAGATTTGCGACTATTTGTAACCGACGCGCTACAAAAGGTTTCAGGATAAATAAAAGGTAAAGGGGGCGTCAGGGGTTAAGTGGTCTCGGTGAGGGTTTTGTTTGCTGTGCCTTGGTTTGCCTTGTGGCAGGGTTTATGCCGCCTCGGCGCGGGTTTTATTTGCTGTGTCTTGGCTTGACTTGTGGCAGGGTTTATGTCGCCTCGGCGCGGGTTTCGCTTGCTGTGCCTTGGCTTGCCTTGTGGCAGGGTTTATGTCGCCTCGGCGCGGGTTTCGCTTGCCGTGCGTTCGGCGGTTATATGGAATGCTGGGTGCCGGCAAGCGACAAAGAGGCCGTACCGCGACGGCCTCCTTGACCTCCGCGCGTCCGGCAGATCGTGCGCCGCTGCGCGGTTCCCGGCATCACGCATCCCGGCTTTGGGACCGCACGGGACGCGCTCCCGGCGCGGCCCTTAGCTTTCGCCGCTCCCGGCGGCTCATCCAGCCGGGATGCGCGCTGCCGGCGCACTCTATGCCGGCACCACGTCAACACCATCGTCTGTGAGTAAAATAGCGTTTTTTGGTAGTAAGTAATATGCACGTACCGGGAAAAATATCGGTATTAATTTTGGGTTAACTTAAATTAGCTTGGCTTAGTTTAGTTTAGCTAAGATTTGCGGCCAGCTACCTACTCTCACTGTGGCGGGTTTATGCCCGGCTACGTGGTTGTCTGACCATAATTTCCGGCGGTATGAGACGCTGGCCGTATGACTGCTGACGGTGTAAATGTTGGCTGCATCGCATGATGTATGACTGATAATTGCCGGCTGCCGACTGCATGTATATTTGCATGTATGACTGACCTGTCGCGGTGCCTTTTGCATTGCACAATGATTAGCCGCTTCTCTGTCTGCTGTACCACCTTCCACTAAACCCACAGCGGCGCCGATGCCCTATACATCACAGCGCTGGCCGCGACAGATATCCCGGCATAAAGCGTGCTGACGGCGCCGGTGGTCCCGGCATGAGCCGCCGGGAGCGGCGAAAGGCCCGTTGCGCCGGGAGCGCATAACGGGCCGGTGCATCACGGGGACATTGGCGGCGGAAGGCATCGCGCAGCGACGCGCGACCTGCCGGGCGCGCGGAGGTCAAGGAGGCCGTCGCGGTACGGCCTCTTTGTCGCTTGCCGGCATCCGGCAATACCTATGAACACCTCACGCACGGCAAGCGAAACCTTCGCCGAGGCGACATAAGCCCTGACGCACACTAACGCAAAGCAGGCGAAACCCTTGCCGTGGCGATATAAGCCCTGACGCACGCTAACGCAAAGCAGGCGAAACCCTTGCCGAGGCGTCATAAGCCCTGACGCACGCTAACGCAAAGCAGGCGAAACCCTTGCCGAGGCGACATAAGCCCTGACGCACGCTAACGCAAAGCAGGCGAAACCCTTGCCGAGGCGACATAAGCCCTGACGCACACTAACGCAAAGCAGGCGAAACCCTTGCCGAGGCGTCATAAGCCCTGACGCACGCTAACGCAAAGCAGGCGAAACCCTCGCCGGGGCGACATTTATCTTCACGGAAGCCCAATATTGCCAGGACGGCTATCGCCAAACCTACACAAGACGTGTAAAAGGGAGAGCGTGCCAATGGGGTCGAATCGGCGTGGTGTTCCCGCCCAACAGAGCACCCCATGGCACGGTAAGCCCGCCAACACCAAACCCAAAACAGAAGTGTTAAGGGAGAACGTGCCAACGCCCGGCGTGTGAAAAGGAAAACGCTATGACGCGGTACGCGCCGCCCGCCGCGGACGGCTGGCATACAGATAACACAACATCGCGCTGATGGTGCAAAACGCCATGGACAATACCATCGGCCAGGCGCTGGAAAACGTCGCCAGCGACAACAACGCACCGATTACCGCGCCCACGCCGAACCGCAGCGTTCCCGCCAGCGACGAGGCGGTACCGGCCATATGCGGAAAATCATCCAGGATCACGGCCATGCCGTTGGACGTCACCATCGCCACGCAGCCGACAAACACCGCCACGCCGATAACCAACGGCCAGAACCCCAGGTTCATGCCGCAAACGATCAACAGCCAGATACCCATCAGCAACTGGATAAACAACCCGAAACGGAACATCTTCTGCGCCCCGAAATGCCTCACGCTCCGGCTGTTGATAAGCGTCATGATAAACAAAAACAAGACGTTAAGGGCAAAATAATAACCGAAATTCTGCGGTGAAACGCCGTTAAGATTGATATAGACAAACGGCCCGGCGCTCAGGAACGAAAACATCCCGGCAAAGGAAAAACCGCTGGCCAGCATATAGCTGAACACCCGCTTATGGCGAAATAACGCGCCGAAGTTGCCGATGGTGGTGCGCAGATTAAACTTTTGCCGCCGCTCCCTGGGCAGCGTTTCCCGGATATACAGCATCACCAGCACGGTGGCCACCAGCGCCGTCAGGCTCATGATCCAGAAAATGGCATGCCAGTTAAACACCACCAGCAGCACGCCGCCGATGATGGGAGCCAGCAGCGGCGCCACCGTCATCACCAGCACCACAAACGACATCATGCGTGAAAAATCATCCTTGGTGAACATATCGCGCATCAGCGCATTGATCACCACGCTCGCGGCGGCGGCGGACAGACCATGCAAGAAACGCATATTGATCAGCTGCTCCACCGATTGCGACAGCGCGCAAGCCGCGGCGGCGACGGCAAAAAAGAACGTGCCGAACAGAATCACCGGCTTACGGCCCAGGCTATCGGCCAACGGCCCGTAAAACAGCTGGCCGATGGAAAACCCCAGCACATAGGCGCTCAGGGTCATCTGCACGCTCCCCGCGCCGACGCCGAACTCCGAGGCAATCAGCGGCATGGCCGGCAAATACATATCGATAGCCAAGGGCATCAGCATCGACAATAAACCCAGGATGACGATTAAACCGATATGGGATGTCCGGTCTGCTTGCACGTTGTACGACTCCTCGTTCATGCCTTTATCAATCCTGCACGGCCGGCGGACCCACCGCCCGCCGTTGTTGTCACGGACGTGCCGGCGCGCCTATGCCGGCGATTTCATCGGCGGTCAGCGCGCGGTATTGGCCGGGTTCCAGATCCGCATCCAGCACGATGGCGCCGACACGTTCGCGATGCAGCGCCACCACATGGTTACCCACCGCGGCGAACATTCTTTTCACCTGATGATAACGCCCTTCGCTGATGGTCAGGCGCACTTCACGCTCGGCAAGTTGCTCAAGCTGTGCGGGCCGGGTCGGCAGTTTTTCGCCGTGAAGCATCACCCCTTCGGTAAACTGACGCGCGATATCCCCGTCCAGCGGATCCTCAAGCGTCACCAAATAGGTCTTTTCACAGTGATGTTTAGGCGAGGTGATCCAGTGGGACCACTGGCCGTCGTCGGTCATCAACACCAGGCCGGTGGTATCGATGTCCAGGCGTCCGGCGGCGTGCAGCTTGTCCGGCACCGGTTCGTCCATAAAATACAGCACGGTGGGATGATCGGGATCGTCGGTTGAGCACACATAGCCCTGGGGTTTGTGCAGCATAAAATAGCGCGGGGCAAGTATCTGGTGCAGGACCCGATCGTCAAAGCGCACTTCATGTTGCGCCAGCAGTTGGAACGCGCCCTGTTTCACCGTATCACCGTCGACGGTCACCCGCTTGGCGCGCAGTTCCCGTTGCACCAGCGCCCGGCTGATACCTAACTGTTGAGATAAAAATTTGTCCAGTCGCATTAACGTCGTTTTGCCTGTAATCTTGGAAAGCGCCCGGCAACGATGCTCCACCCGCCCGGTAAGGGAGGCGCGCGGCCGGACCAAATGGCCCGAATCCGCTATCGTGCGGGAAAGGCGGCGAATGCCGCATATGCTTATAAAGTGAAATCACAGTATAACGGGGCTTGCCTGCCGAGCATAGCCGACAACGAGATTCATTTAGAGATGTCCTTCACCCTACGTCCTTATCAGCGCGACGCGGTCAACGCGGCGGTGGATCATTTTCGCCGCCACGACGAACCGGCGGTGATCGTGCTGCCCACCGGCGCCGGCAAAAGCCTGGTGATCGCCGAGCTGGCGCGCCTGGCGCGCGGCCGGGTTCTGGTCCTGGCCCACGTCAAGGAACTGGTGGCGCAAAACCATGAAAAATTCCAGGCGCTGGGACTGGAGGCGGATATCTTCGCCGCCGGTCTGCAGCAGCGGGACAGCCGGGGCAAAGTGGTGTTCGGCAGCGTACAGTCCGTTGCGCGCAACCTGGATCAGTTCGACAGCGCGTTCTCATTGCTGATTATCGATGAATGCCACCGGCTCGGCGACGGCGACGACAGCCAATATCAGCAGGTCATCCGCCATCTGCGCCTCGCCCGGCCGGCGCTGCGCATCCTGGGGCTGACCGCCACGCCCTTCCGCCTCGGCAAGGGATGGATATACCAATACCACCATCACGGCATGGTGCGCGGCGACGAGCGCAGTTTCTTCCGCGACTGCGTCTATGAGCTGCCGCTGCACTATATGATCAAGCACGGCTTCCTGGTGCCGCCGGAGCGCCTGGATATGCCGGTGCTGCATTACGACTTCAGCCGCCTGTCGCCCAATATCAACGGCTACTATGCCGAGTCGGAGCTGAATACCGAAGTACGGCGGCAAAACCGCATCACGCCGCTTATCGTCGGCCAGATACAGGAGTACGCGGCGGATAAGCGCGGCGTGATGATCTTTGCCGCGACGGTAGAACATGCCCGCGAAGTCCTCGGCCTGCTGCCGCCCGCGCAGGCGGCGCTTATCAGCGCCGAAACGCCCCAGGCGGATCGCGACCGGCTGATCGACGCCTTCCGCCGGCAATCGCTACGCTACGTGGTTAACGTGGCGGTGCTGACCACCGGTTTTGACGCTCCCCATGTGGATATGATCGCCATCTTGCGGCCCACCGAGTCGGTCGGCCTGTACCAGCAGATTGTCGGGCGCGGACTCCGGCTCTATCCCGGCAAGACCCGATGCCTGATTCTCGACTATGCCGGCAACGGCCACGATCTATTTTCTCCCGAGATAGGCCAGGCCAAACCGGCCGGAACCGGCACGCCGGTCCAGGTATTCTGCCCGCTCTGCGGCTTTGCCAATATGTTCTGGGGCAAAACCACGCCGGAGGGCGAAGTCATTGAACACTACGGCCGCCGCTGCCAGGGTTTCGAGGAACAGGAAGATGGCGAACGCCGCCAATGCGATTTTCGCTTCCGCTGCAAGATCTGTCCGGACTGCGGCGCCGAAAACGATATCGCCGCCAGGCGCTGCCACGAATGCGATAAAATCCTGGTGGATCCGGACGATATGCTCAAGGCGGCGCTGCGGCTCAAGGACGCGCTGGTGCTGCGCTGCAGCGGCATGACGCTTGACTGCGGGGGCGACGGCAAAGGCGAATGGCTGCGCATCACCTACCATGATGAGGACGGCGCCGAGGTCGCCGAGCGTTTCCGGCTGCATACGCCGCCCCAGCGGCGGGTGTTCGAGCACCGTTTTCTGCGTCTGCACCAGCGGGCGCCGGGGGTGCCCTTTCCCTGGCAAACCGCCGCCGATATCCAGCGCGCGGCGGACCGGCTGCGCGCGCCGGATTTTGTCGTCGCGCGCCGCCAGGGCGCGTTCTGGCAGGTAAGGGAAAAGATTTTCGACTACCAGGGCCGTTATCGCCTGGCCCACGAATTGCGCGGCTGACGGGGTTTTATTTGCCCCGCCGGGGTATTTCCGGTAGAATTCCGCCCGCTTTACTTTAAAGCACGTCTATCCAACCTGCTGCTGGGTCGCCTGTAGCGGGGTTACTTTTTTAAGTATCGAGAAAATACATGTTAATTATTAATGCAGAAGTGCGTAAAGATCAGGGTAAGGGTGCGAGCCGCCGCCTGCGTCTAGCGAATAAGTTTCCTGCTATCGTTTATGGTGGCACCGAAGCGCCGGTCTCTATCGAGATGGACCACGAAATCGTGCTGAATACCCAAACCAAACCGGGTTTCTATAGCGACGTATTATCACTGGTTATCGACGGCGCCGAAACTCAGGTTAAGGTTCAGGCGGTACAACGCCATCCGTTCAAACCGAAACTGACTCATATCGACTTTGTCCGCGTTTAATCGCGACTAACCGATACGATAAAAGGACGCCGCTTACGCGGCGTTTTTTTTTGCCCCATGGCGCGGTAGGCCCGCCAACACCGGACTCATAGCAAACGTGTTCAAGGGAGACCGTGCCGATGGGGTTGAATCGGGCGTGGTTTTCCGCCCGACCGAGGCCCCATGGCGCGGTAGGCCCGCCAACACCGGGCTCATAGCAAACGTATTCAAGGGAGACCGTGCCGATGGGGTTGAATCGGGCGTGGTTTTCCGCCCGACCGAGGCCCCATGGCGCGGTAGGCCCGCCAACACCGGGCTCATAGCAAACGTATTCAAGGGAGACCGTGCCGATGGGGTTGAATCGGGCGTGGTTTTCCGCCCGACCGAGGCCCCATGGCGCGGTAGGCCCGCCAACACCGGGCTCATAGCAAACGTGTTCAAGGGAGACCGTGCCGATGGGGTTGAATCGGGCGTGGTTTTCCGCCCGACCGAGGCCCCATGGCGCGGTAGGCCCGCCAACACCGTACTCACAGCAAACGTATTCAAGGGAGACCGTGCCGATGGGGTTGAATCGGGCGTGGTTTTCCGCCCGACCGAGGCCCCATGGCGCGGTAGGCCCGCCGACACCGTACGTTAGCTTCCGCCGTTCTGGCGACGGGTAAGCTGATCGCGCAGGTTCGGCGGCGTACCTTTGATGGTCAGGGTATCGGTGGCGGGGTCCCAGAAAATACGCTCGCCCAACAGCTGCGCGTCAAAATTCAGCGTAACGCCGCCGCCGCTGCCGGCATACTTGGTCAACTGGCGCAGGGTGCCGCGGTCGGCCGGAAAACTCTCCTCCAGCTCATACCCCGCCCCGCTGGCAAACGCCTGAAAGGTTTTATCGCCCACCGGCGGCAGGGTCCCGGACAGCTCGGCCACCGCGATCTCCTCGCCGGACGACAGCTGATCCTTACAGTAGCTGTATACCTGCTGGCGCACATTCTGCCGCTCGCTTTTATCAAGCTGGGCATCGGCGCAATAATCATCCACCGCCTGCAACAGCCCGCGATTCTGCGCTTTGGCGTCCAGCCCTTCGCTGGCGGCGAGGAAATCCATAAAAAAGTCGGACACCTTACGGCCCACTCGTCCCTTCAGGAACGTCAGATAGCGCGCAGACTGCGGATTGGTATCCCATTCGGTCAGATCGATACGCGCCACGATATCCGCATGGTTTATATCCAGATAATGGGTACTGCTGATATCAAGCTGTTCATTCACCCGCATACTGCTCAGGCTGTTCAACACCGCGATCAACAGATATTCCACCGCCAGGTAGCGGTACTGACAAAACAAAACGACGCCGCCCTCGGCAAAAGGATATTTGGCCAGTTCGTCGCGCAGCCTGCCGGTGGCGGCGCGGGTAAACGCCAGGAAGTCTTCATCGCCCTTACGGCAGCTGCGCAGCGCCGACGCCAGCTCGCTGCCTTCGTTAAACAGACCATAGGCTTTGTTTTTCGCGCTATATACCCGGTGCAGTTCCGCCATCATCTCCGCCACCGCCGCGCTGGGGGACAAAAGCGAATCGCGCAATACCAGTTCCAGCGTTTGCTCGTCGCGTTTGATAAGCTGATGCAATGCTATCTGGTCAATATCCAGACTCATGATTTATTCTCCTTCGGGCCAGGTGCGTATTCAAACACTGAATAGCCCGCAGCTCAACCGGTGTTGCGCTGGCACAGCACATTGCGCAGGGGCGCCCCGGCTGAAAAGCGATAAAAAAGCGGAAAAAGCGGAGTTGATACGGTAAGATAGCGGACTTTAACAGATTACTAAGAATATATTATGCCGCAAGCATCCCGTTATAGCGACGAAGAGGTTGAAGCATTGCTGGGCGAACTGTCGGCGGTGCTGGAAAAGCACCGTACGCCAACCGATTTGTCGCTGATGGTATTGGGTAATATGATTACTCATGTGATCAACACCAGCGTGGCGCCGGAACAGCGCAAAACCCTGGCAAACTCCTTCGGCGAGGCGCTGCTCTCCTCCGTCCGGACTCACGATACGCATTAATGAGCTGCCAAGACTGATTTATGGTGACAAATAGCCAGCGCTACCGTGACAAAGTTTCCCAAATGATCAGTTGGGGTCACTGGTTCGCCCTTTTCAACATCCTGCTTAGCCTTGGGCTCGGCAGCCGCTATCTTTTTGTCGCCGACTGGCCCGGCTCGCTGCTGGGCCGCGTTTTCGCGTTCACCAGTTGGCTCGGCCACTTTAGTTTTATCGTTTTTACCCTTTACCTGCTGATTATCTTCCCGCTGACCTTTGTAGTGATGTCGCAGCGACTGCTGCGCTTTCTGTCGGCCATTATCGCCACCGCCGGGCTGACGCTGCTGCTGGTGGATACCGAGGTGTTTACCCGTTTCCACCTCCACCTTAATCCGGTGGTCTGGGAACTGGTGGTCAACCCCGACGAAGGTGAGCTGGCGCGCGACTGGCAGCTGATGTTTATCGGCATCCCCATCATCTTCCTGGTGGAAATGCTCTTCGGCACCTGGTCATGGCAAAAGCTGCGCAGCCTTAACCGGCGTAAAATCGGCAAGCCCGTGGCTATCGTGCTTATCTGCGCCTTTTTCGCCTCGCACATTATCTATATCTGGGCGGACGCCAATTTCTACCGGCCGATTACCATGCAGCGCTCCAACCTGCCGCTATCCTACCCCATGACCGCGCGCCGCTTCCTGGAGCGGCACGGCCTGCTGGATGCGCAGGAATACGAGCGTCGCCTGGTGCAGCAGGGCAATCCCGAGGCGGTGGCGGTGGAATACCCGTTAAGCCCGCTGCAATTCCAGAATAAAGGCAGCGGATATAACCTGCTGATCATCGCCACCGGCGCCCTGCGCAACGATACCGTCGACCAACAGATGCCGACGTTAAAGCAGTTCGCCGCCGACAACGTGCGTTTCACCAACCATTTCAGCACCGGCAATCATGCGGATACTGGGCTGTTCGGGCTGTTTTACGGCATTTCGTCTTCTTATATGGACGGCATCCTGGCGGCGCGCAAGACCTCGGTATTATTCGATGCGCTCGGCAAGCAGGGCTATCAGCTGGGCCTGTTCTCATCCAACGGCTTCGGCAGCCCGCTGGACAGGCAGGCGCTGCTGACCGATTTCAGCCTGCCGGAGCCGGTCAGCCAGCCCGACAGCCAGACCGCCCAGCAATGGCAACAGTGGCGCGCGGCGTCCACCGGCGATGCGCCCTGGTATTCTTACGTGGAATTCAACGGCACGGATATCAACGCCGGCCTGAATAACAAGCCCAACCTGGCGGAGCATTACCAGCAGGGCGCTCAGCGCCTGGACGGCTATATCGGCCAGATTATCGCCACCCTGCGCGCCAGGGGAGACCTGGAGCATACGGTGGTGGTGATTACCGCCGCCAACGGGCTGGAGCTCAACGATCGCAAGAACGGCCATCGGGAAGCCGGCACACGCCTTAACCGATACCAGCTGCAGGTGCCGCTTATCATCCACTGGCCGGGCACCCCGCCGCAGGTGGTGACCAAGCTGACCTACCACAACGATGTCACCGCCACGCTGATGCAGCGCCTGCTGCATGTCGCCACCGATGCCAGCGACTATACCCAGGGCGAGGATCTGTTTGCCCCAAGGCGGAGCAACGATTGGGTGGTCAGCGGCGATAACGGCACGCTGGTTATCAATACGCCGACCCAGAGCATCGTGCTGCAAAGCAACGGTGATTACCGCACCTACGATCTTAATGGCGACGTTATTCATAACGCCAAACCGCAGCTGGCGCTGCTTTTGCAGGTACTGACGGACGAAAAACGCTTTATTGCCAATTAACTGCTTAAATCTAAAGCAGTCAATTCAATGGGCTATTGCAATCAACGCAGGACAAGGTAGTATAGGCGCCCATGCAGTCGGCATGTAGCGCAGCCTGGTAGCGCACCGTCATGGGGTGTCGGGGGTCGGAGGTTCGAATCCTCTCATGCCGACCAATCATCCTGAAGAAAACCAACCACTTGTGGTTGGTTTTTTTTCGTCTGCATTTTGCTTGGGGTAAAATGGGGGAAAAACCAGGGAAAAACCGCACCATTTTCTATACTTCAAATACCCTCCTCCTTATAAGCTGATCTCTATGTGCGGACGATTTGCCCAGATCGAAACCAGAGAACAATATCTCGAATCACTTAAGCCTGACGTCGAATTCGTTGGCGCCCTCGATGGCGAGCCAATCGGACGCTACAACGTTGCGCCAGGCACCCGCGTTCTACTGTTAAACCAGCGCGATGATAAATTGCACCTCGACCCCGTAATGTGGGGATATCAGCCGGCTTGGGCCAAAGAAGCTGGCCGCCCTCCCCTCATCAACGCGCGCGTCGAGACGGCGGCTACGGGGCGCATGTTTAAGCCACTTTGGAATACTGGGCGCGCACTGGTCATGGCAGACGGCTGGTACGAATGGAAGAAAGATCCGGACGACGCAAAAATTAAACAGCCGTATTTCATTTATCATGAAAGCAAGGCTCCTATATTCTTTGCGGCTATAGGTCGATTTCATCCCGACGCCCTGGATGCGCCGGATGACGATGGATTTGTTATCATCACTGCGGCCAGTGACAAGGGCTTGGTCGATATCCATGACCGCCGGCCGCTGGTTATGACGAGAGAGGCTTCCCTCGAATGGCTATCACCCGAGATAACGCCGGAACGCGCCGAAGAACTGGCACATGATTTCGCCATACCGGCAGATGAATTTTCTTTTCACCCTGTCGCTAAGGCCGTGGGGAATATTCACAACGACAACGCAGGGATCATCAAACGCATCGATAACCCTGTCGTTTGAGTTGCATCACTTTGCTTTCACGATCGGCAAATCCTTGTATCTGGTCGTGTACGCCGGCGAGAGAAGCGCCCGCTTCATTTGCCACGCCTGCTGTATGCCCTGCCCCGCAAACCAGACCTTACCTTTCCCAGAGTGATTAATCCCATCCAGTACACGCATGAGCGCTTCGCTGTTGGCCCGCGGTTTATATTCATCGAATAGAGCCAACTGCGCTACTCCGATGCTATAAAAATCCCCCAACATCACACCGGCTTTCTGATAGCGCATGCCAGGCAAGAAAATTCTGTCCAGGCACTCCATAGCGACGCGGATAATGTCGCGGGTGTCATTGCTCGGGATGGTGAGACTTCCGGTCGCCTGGTTGCCATAATAGGGCTCATCCACCGCAAACGGACTTGTTTTGATGAAGACAGAAATTTTCTTGCAGTACTGACGTTCGCCCCGCAGTTTCTCCGCCGCTCGCTCGGCATAAGCACAGACCGCCTCGCGCACCATCTGGTAGGTGGTGGCCCGTTCCCCGAACGACCTCGAGCTGATGATCTCTTGTTTGGTTGGCGCAAACTCTTCCATCGCCATGCATGATTCGCCATTGAGTTCCCGAACCGTGCGCTCCAGCACAACGCTGAAATGCTTGCGGATAAATGGCGGGTGGCTATCAGCCAGCTGCAAGGTGGTAAAAATACCCATTCCATTTAGCTTTTTCGAAATCCGCCGGCCAACGCCCCAGACTTCCTCCACCGGCATCAGCGCCATCAGCTTACGCTGGCGCAGCGGAGAGGACAGATCCACCACGCCGCCGGTTTTGCTCCATTGCTTAGCGGCATGATTGGCGAGCTTGGCCAGCGTTTTTGTTGGGGCAATGCCTACGCCAACGGTCAGCTTTGTGCGCTGCTTTACCCTTTCGCGTACATCTCGCCCAAACTGCTCCAGGCTCATGCAATTGCTGACCCCGGACAGGTTCATGAAAGCCTCATCAATGGAGTAAATCTCAATTGATGGCGCCATCTCCTCCAGGGTGGTCATGACCCGGTTTGACATGTCGGCATACAGCGCGTAATTGCTGGAAAACACATGCACGCAGTGTTTCCGTACGATGTCTTTAATCTCGAAAAAAGGGTTCCCGGTTTTGAAGCCGAGCTTTTTTGCTTCAGCCGAACGCGCTATTACGCAGCCGTCATTGTTACTGAGAACGATGACCGGCTTACCTTGCAGGTCAGGACGAAATACTGTCTCGCAGGATGCGTAAAACGAGTTCACATCCGCCAGGGCAAACATGGTCAGGGTGCCGAGTGAATGATAAACGTCACCACGCCGAATATCTCGACATTGTCCTCTAAACGTATTGTGATGGCCTGATAAGCCGTATTCATGGGTAATAGGCGTGGCGTCGGGGTGAGTTGCAATTGCTTGACAGTAAATTCACCGTCTACTGCCGCGATAACAATTTGCCCATGCTGTGCCGTGAGAGCGCTGTCTACGATTAGCATGTCGCCCTCGTTGATAAACCCCTCGATCATCGAGTCGCCGGTTACCCTGACAAAATAGGTCGCAGCTGGATGGCTCACACATAACTGATTCAAATCTATACGGTTTTCAATGTAATCTTGGGCTGGGCTGGGAAAGCCAGCGGGCACCCGCTCCAAAAAAAGTGGGAGGGGAATTACTTCGGCAAGTTCAACGGCCCGATAAAAAATCATGTTCGCATACTCAAATGGATCATCACTGTTATTTTATACAGTATATGCACGCCATGCGGATATTGTGAAGCGAAGCGGGAGAGGAAAATCGTAGGGCGTTGAGCGGAAGGGAAATTTAGTTTTGCGGCGCGTTTCGCAAGAATGTCGCGCCGGTTTGATGGAGGCCGATTGGTTCGGTACAGTGCGCGTGTACTTCCAAAGGGCCAGGGAAGGCCCGACCTAAAGCGTGATATTCCTAGTTAGATGGTTATTCCACTTAAAGCTTGGAGTGCCCTGGATTCTGTATACGCCTTTGCGGCCTGCTTATCTGTGCATGCGCCATTATACGCTCCAAACTCTGCAATACGAAGTGCGGGGCTAGCCCCTGATATTGCCGAGGAGTTAGGAGCATATCCTACACGTAAAGGCGTTGTTCTCACCCTCGCCGCTAAATCATGCGGGATCTGAGTGACATCCTTTGTCAAAACGCCTTTATAACCGGAATAAATAGTTGCAGTATATGAAACTGGATCAATCACCATCATACGAAAAACGAAATCACCCTTTTCAACATTCTGTTGAGCATTTTGTAAACCAGTTCTGTTAGCGCTAGGAGTTGAATCCCAATAAACATATCCTGTTGCATACATCCCGTTAATTTGTGTATCTCCACTACCACGCGGGTATCGCTCCAAAAAATATGTCCCATATCCTGAACCGGTTGTATTTTGAGAGCCATCATTAAAAGGGATCGCGTTTAGAATATCATAAGTCAGGTCACCTTGTTTATGAACTGAGTAGATGCTAATGGCCTCGGTTGCTAATACATTTGTTTCAAGACCGTTGGTTTTCGTAACAAAAACACCCTCATCATCAAAGGTGACATTACCTGTACTTGTTCCGGCTAGGTTAAATAGAGCACCCGCCCCACTTATATCAACTAAACTGGCTATTGACCTTTTAAAATTCCCCTTTATCAATAAAGGAGGCATTTCAATAGAGGGAGTGAAAAGCTTTATTGAATTCGGATTAGTAATTATTCCGCTTCCGGCAATAATAGTCGTCATATTATTTCACCCATAGTCTTGCTAATTCGTAAGTTTTTCCCATGAAAAACTGGTCAGTGTAAACCGTTATGTCAGCATTTAACCTTCCCTGAATAAGCTCCGGGTATCGTAAAGAAAGGAACCCACCCCACCCACCCCCAGTAACTGGCTCTTGATCATTAGATAAGCCAGCTATGTTCTTGAACCAAACGGGATCGTATACGCCGTGAATAGTGGTTTCTATCAATAGAAATAATTTTGAGCTTCTATTGTATAAATCCTCTCCTTTTTGTATTGCCAACTCACACATCATTATCAAAGGTTCTAGTGCGAAACTATGATAATAAAGTACACGTTTCAACCTGTCTAGTTCAGTTGTCAAGGTCCCATCTTCTTGTATGCGGTTCATTGCTAAATCATATTGATTTAGAGAAAATGTTTTAAATTCTTCTATGCCGGTAACGAGATAAAGCGCATACACGGAGGCGGCGCACCAGTATGCGTGATTATTTGTTTTAGCAGAATATCCATCAAAATCAAGTATCATGGTATTGCCGAGGTCAGTAAACCAATCAATAATTTCCCTTCTCAACTCAAAGTTTATTTCATTTTTCCCTATAAAATAACAAATTGCAAAGTTTGCGACTCGCCAGTGTCTCTCATATGATGCGCCAGGATTACCTGACCCATTTCTTATTACCATCGAACGGCGCATAGCCCACTCATACAACCACTCCGCAGCCTGCCTGCCTGAAGCGGCATCACCTCTCACTGCGTAATCCAAAGACATGCCATAAAGACCTATATTGAAATCGTTTAAATCTTTTAGCATGATAGGTCTCATGAACGCGTTTGGATTTGGCGTTGCATTATCTGCCAGATATATCCCTGGTGGGTTAAGGTGATATACAGGACTTGGATGTTCTATTAACTCACAAATATTGGTTTTAATATGACCGTTTTTATAAAAAACTGTCCAAGGTGTCACCCCATCGGTTTGGTCACCAATAACCATGGCAATATAAGGATCAAAAATTATTTCTGATGTATCGTGCGAAACCCCCCCGCCATAAAATTTACCTCGTTCATCTGAATAAACGTTACCAAACCCATCTGAACCAGCCATGCCATTTATTATTTTTCTTCCATTTGGTAAAAATATATCGTCGCCTTTTATAACAGATTGTCCAAGAATATCCATATCAGATTGAACCGCATCCACTGCTCCTTTGCCAAGTGCCTCAATTCTTACTACAGCTACGCCGTTCACGTTCTCGAATGTCTTATATGAAATATCCGCGCCGCTTCCATACCCTACCGTGAAGATCTGGCCGTTAGTGGTATTGGCCAGCCCCGTGGCCTCGTCAGGTTGAAGGTTGCCAGAGGTGATAGCAGATTGGGCGGCTGTGACGGTTATGTCTCGGGCTGCGAGTGTTTCGTCCCGGGCAGCCAGAGAGGCAGTGCGCATTTCTTCAACTGTGGCGACAATAGCGGGGGTGAGTTCTGTCTCTCCAGGTGCTGTTAGAAAATCATTTAACGTCCCAGCAGTTGAATCGGCATACACCGCTATGGTGCCTACCTTTTCGTAAGGCTGGCCAAAAGCCTCGATCATAACCTCGTGCGTGCCGACTTCGACAGATAAGGAATAACTGCCGTCGCTGCCAGTGACCGAAGTTGAAGGGGCCAGTTGAACAACTGCCGATGATGTTTTCACCGCGCGAAGCTGTATTGTTACACCCGAGCGCGGGTCCCCATTTGGGCCGATAAGTTTGCCACTGATAGTTACTGCCATTTATTTCTCCCAATAAAAAATCCGCCGAAGCGGATTTCTCTTTGTCGTCAATGAAATCAGGACCAACTGTTATTTCGTTTACGGCATGCTATGAATATCGCTGGCCCGGCGTAGGCGTCATGAGTACCACCCCCGCCGGTAGTTTTGGTCACTTTGAGACTCATCGTCTTAGCCTGCCCTTGCGGCACATCCACCGTCCAGGCTCCCGAGGTGCCGTTGTAATCGGTATTGCCACCACCTAACGCATTAGCATTGGTTTTGAACGTGATGACAGAAACACCGTCAACAAATATTTCTGCCTTTAACTCGATATAGGCGTTTCCGTCACCTCCCTGCGGGCTGGTTGATGCCCAGGCATTTAAGGGGAAAATAACAGACAATGTTCTGTCGATATAATTATCAGGATTTAATGTTTTGGTGTAATTGCCCTCATGGCTTGACGAGCCGGACGGTGTACTGACGTTTATATCCATGGACGTCATTACGGCAAGGTCACCCTCAAGATGGTTGGCATAAACGGTGCCGTTGAAATAGCCGTCCGTTGCCTCAATGCGCCCTTTGAATAAACCATCCGTGGCATAAACTGTTCCCCGCACCGTAACATCATTGAATTCTGAGCTGCCATCCTTACCGATATGCCAACCTGATTGACCCGCTACCCAGTTGTTTGACTGGATGTAATCGCCGATCTTGGCGTTGGTGATAGTTCCGTCTTTGATAAAGGCGATATTCATAAACACCTGGCCGCCATCAATGGCAAAGGGTACCGAGGTCACGCCATTGGTTTGATTAAGCACAGCGAAACGGTCGGCCAAAATCAGCACCTGGCTTTGCATGCCTGACGGGGTGTTCTCTACCCCTACCCCGATCCCGGCCAGGTATTGCTTGCCGTCCTGAGTGGCACCGACCTTTACCGACCACATGTTTTTTAACTCTCGGGCATCCTGGATGGGCGCCAATAAATCCTGGCCCAGCTGCGTATCAGTGATCTGCCCCTTCAGGTAATCCAGAATTTCAGAGGCATCGCTACTGGATGCGCCATTAATCCAGTTTGTCCATGGCCCCTGATTACCTGTTTTGTCCACCAGCCGGCCTTTAAACCAGAAGGATTTGCCGGCGGCAAGGCCGGTCATGGTGTGGGAGTTTTGCGGGTAGGCGTAGTCCCCCAGGAGCGATGAACCATCATCCGATCCTTGGGTGTTGATCCAAATCTCCGTTTTCTGCGTATCCTCGGCGCCGGCCGGGAATTGCCAGGACAGCGCAATGCCAAATACCTGGCCGGTGGCGGTAAAGCTGGCCAGCGCCGGCGGATTACCCTCTTTGCCGTTCAGTTGTGTTTCAAGAGCGTTTGCCCATACGCTGGAAATCTCCGAGGCATTTATTGCCCTCACGCGCGCCTGGTAACGGCCAGCATATATCCCGGTCACCTCAAAACCCTGCGCGGAGGTGCGCGGCCCAGTTATCCAGTTGCCGTTGTCTTTACGCCATTCAGATTCATAGGCAATCGCGCTGTCTGCTTTATCCCATGTTACCCGCATCGTGGTGACCGCCAGGCCCTGGGCGATAGCGGTAAAGCTGCTGATCACCACATTTGACGGCGGCGGCTGGACGCCAGGGGGGATAACCGTAACCGGCCGATCTTCTATCCGCGCGCCGGTATCGATGCGCGCAAATTTATTCGGATCGTACTCTATGGCGGTAATATCGAACGACACTCCATCGTCACCCGCGGTAATGCCAGTGACGCGAAACAGCTGCAGGGCCAGGTTGGTGGCATCTACAGCCCAGACACATTCCGGCTCCGGTGTTTCTGAATAGCCCGTGGTAACGGTGACGACCTTGCCGGATACCGACGAAATGGTGCGCCCTTCGGATTTGCCGCTGGGCAAATTAATAATCAGCCGTTCCCCAACGGCTGCTGAAGAAACACGGTCAAGGGTTATATTACGCCCAGCTGCAGCGCTGATTCGTCCACCGAGTGGCCGGCCAGCGAGCATTTCGTCAGCAATACCGATGATATAACCCGGCAATGGGATTTTACCGTCCAACCCCACGGTGAAGGACACCACGCGGTCCTTGTCGTTGGTTTCCAGTACCCAATCACCGCGCCTTATCGACTCCGTTTGGCGGATACAGCCTATAGCGGTGATATCGGCCTGCTTAATGCCGTAGCGCCTAATCAAGGCTTTTTTAAACACCGGCTGCACCGCGTCCTGATAACCATTTGCCGGGTCTGACCACGAAACCATGGCCGTACTGTAATGGGTTTTCTCGCTGGCGCTGGCGTAAGTGAATTTTCCGTCTTTAACATTCGCCCGGGTAATTGCGTAATCCATGTCCCGCGGCATATCTGCCAACACGTTCATTTGATTGTTGGCCCAGAACATCATGCCGCGAAAAACAGCCACCAGGTCATTGAGGACGGTCCACGCTTCCTCCTGAGATTGAATATAAACGTCGCAGAGAAAACGCGGTTCAGTCGCCCCACCACCACGGCCATCGGGCACCAACTGATCGCAATATTGAGCAATCGTATACAGGTCCCATTTGGTGTAATAGAGATTGGCAGCGGTGATCCGTTCGCCCAGGCCAAAACGTTCAGCCATTAGAATGTCATAAGCCACCCAGGCAGGATTGTTTGACCAGGCCCATTTAAACGTGCCGTCCCAGGTTCCGCTGTAAGTGCGAGCAACAGGGTCATAGGTTGTCGGCACCCGGATAATGCGCATTTTGGGTTCGGATGAAACCACTGGGATATTTTGAAATTGGCTGGCGTCGAACTGAATAAACAACAACGCCGTTTCGGGATAGCGTAGCTTGGCGTCGATCACTTCTGTTATGGCTTCGATCACCATGGTGTCGGCAATAAGGTTACTGGATGAATTGGCAGTAAGACGACGGACGCGGATTTGCCAGCCAGTGGTTGCCGCAGGTAGATCAATGCGATGGCTACGCTCGTAAGTGGTCGTGGTTTTTCCATCGACCGCAGTATTCAGCACTTCCTGATATGCTCCACCATCTGTGGCTACATCTACCGCATATTGGATCCGGTAGCCCACCACATCGCCGTTGCTTTTTTGCTGTTGCAAAGAAGACCAGGAGAAACGCAAGCGCACAGCACTTAGCTCGGTATTGGTCACAGCCCGGATCCATGGCGTCTGGTTGGTCAGTTCCAGAGCAACGGCAGTTTCGTTTTCGACATCAGGCATACCGGCGATATAGGACTGGTCCGGCGTTCCGGAGCGAAACTCCCATTGCACCCCGGGAAAATTTATTGTGCCGTCGGCGCTTTGGATCGGGGTTCCATCAAGTTGAATTTTTGTGCCGTCCAGGTCACCCAGCCACTCCCCCTCGCCAAGCGCAAACAGCATTTTGGCATAGGAGGTGGATTGCAGTGAGTCGGGGGACTCAACCGGCGTGTGGGTGCTGGCACTACCGCCTTTCTGACCTTCGATTGATGGCATGTTTTCTCCGGGCATAAAAAAAGCCCGCCGAAGCGAGCCGATAGCTGATCAAATATCAGGATTAACCTTTGGTTACGTAAGGTTTATGTTAAGGATTCAGCCCGCCCATACGTTCACATGGGCGCACCTTGCCAGAGAGATGGCTGAAAACCTCTGAGTTAAAAAAGGCAAAACTTATGACGGAACAAGAGAAAGAAGATTTGCGAATATTACAAGTGCGGGTTGGAGCCGCTGAATATGTAATTCGTTTATTATGTAGTCAACATCCTGAGGGTGAAAGGAAATTTTTAGCACAATTAATTAATCAAGAAAAAAATAAATGGAGTGTATCTAATCCATTAATTACTGAGATTATGGATCAAGCCTTATCTTTGATAGCTCAGCAAAAATGATGCATCGGCGGCCTTCAATGTGGCCGCTTTCATCATTCTATGCACTTGCTCATTCTCATTCTTGGCTTTTTTTATCTGAATTCTAATTTCCGTCACTTCTTTTTCAAGCGCGGCAATACGTTGTGATTCGTTCATATTTGCTCCTGAATTTAAACTTGATTACTGTTGATCTTCCGCGTAGATTCCGGCTGAAATGATGGCCCCCCCAATACGGCGTTTGCCATAGCCAATGGGTACCGGGTTGCCTTGAGCGATTGAATTTACCGGGCCACCAAAGGCGTAGCTGGGCTTATTGTCAGGATCCTGCCGACTTGCCAGTCCGCTCTGCTGGGGTGAAAGCATCTGGACAACGCCGCCAACCATCATTGCCACGCCAGCTGGAACTAAAGCAAGGCTTGCTCCACCAGTAAATCCCGATAAAGCATATCCAGCGACCACAAGAACGGCACCAAGTATCGTCTGAAATAATCCCGCCCGCTTGCTGCCAATAATAATTGGCACGATCCTAATTTCATCATCGCCCACACCGAAATCCAATTCATCTTTACTAATATTTTTCTTTCCTTTAAATACTGAAAAGGTTAGCCCACGATCTTTAGCCGTCATCAAAAACCGCTCAAAGCCAGGAAGCACCGTACAGCATGCTTTAATTGCTTCCTGCGTTGTATTAACTGATAAATTAATTATTCCTTTATTTGCCTTCGTAAACTTTTTCAATGATCCATAAAGGTGAATGGTTTTCAACTCTGACATAATTCCTCCATTAAAAAAGGCCATGGTTAAATGGCCTTTTAATAATATGGTAGCAAATCAAAAATAGGTTATAAGCTCGTTGGTCTGATATCTAATCCGGCGTTAGTGCCACCAGATATTCTAAACTTCTGGACATCACCTTTACTAACTTCAGTTGATGATTCTTTTATAGGCTGTCCGATTTGATACTTACATAAACCCCCACCTAACGGATCGCCAGAGATGCCAATAATATGACGTCCAGGCTCAACATAAAATTTACCTATCTCAGAAGTATTAATCCGAGCGGCCGTTTTACCATCAATAAGAATTGATACAAAACACCCTCCCCCTGATAAGAAGCCACTATCGCGGCTTATTATAATCGTTGCGCTGCTATCACTTTTATTCTGAAATCCTAGGGCGCGCTCTGTAGGTATCGACGTAACATTGTCAGATGTGGTGGGGCTTGTAGAGCATCCTGTAATTGCAAAAAATATTGCAGCCAAGATTAGGTTAGTGTTTCTCTTCATTATGGCTCCCTCGAACGATGATTCAAGGATAATAGCAATAAATTATCCCTTATGGCGAAGGGTTGTAATCGTTCTTTCATGCCAGTATCCCCCATAAGGGACTTTGCCGCTCAACTTGCCGTACATATGGTGCAGCATCAGCCCATCGCCCAGGTAAACGCCGGCGTGGTTTGGCTCATCCGCGCGCACCTGCATGATGATCACGTCACCGGGTTGCAATGCACCTTCCGTGGGCACGAAGCCCGCTTCAGCATAGTTTTTCATGTAGAGGTTTTCACCACGGTCCCACCAGCCATCAGAGCGCTCAAAATTGGGCAGTTCTATGCCTCGCTCCAGTTTGTACCAGTCTCGGATGATGGCGTAGCAGTCCCAGATGCCATGCACGAACGGGCGCCCCTCCAGCGGCTTTATTCCTTCAGCGGGCATAATCTCACGCACGTCGCCTTCCGGCCAACTCGCGATAATCCAAGGGACCTGTAATAGATCGCATTGCGCCAGGTCGAGCTGCGACGGTTGCGTGGTGGCGTCGGGATGACTGTGGGCCACCGCGATAATGACACCGGCATCTTCCGCTGCCGCATATTCTTCGGGGGCAATCCTGAATTGTTCACCGTTTTCTGGCGCGGTATTGGTGCATGGGAGGTAAGTTTGCTTCCGGCCGTTCTGAATAACCAGGCCGCAACACTCCGCCGGATAGGTTTGCTCGGCATGAGCCAGCAGCGATTTGATGATATGTTTTCGCATCCTTACCTCTTCAGTAGCGCGGACCCGGGGAAACCACCGAAAGGTAATTCCGCCGTGGCGCCAAAACGCAATTTGCATGACGTCATCAGGCCACCGCAGGCATCCTTTGACGGATCATCCACCGGGTTGTCATCAATATCGAAATAGGCCGAACCTGTGTAGCCGCATTCCGGGCCTCGGTAACGGTTTCGGATGCACCAGGTGCAAAGGCTATGAATTTGCCGCGTCGGGATCATAATGCCCTGCAGATCGGCGGGACTGGAAAGCGCGAACTGTATTTGCTCGTCGTTCTCCATGGTCTTGCTGTCTATATACCAAACGTCGAGCTTTTCCTCGCTTGGATTGGCGTTCAGGTTTCCTTCCGGGAAGTTCCTTGCATCCAGGTAATGCGCGAACGTGGTGTGCTTGATGACTTTGGCTTTTGCCAGATTCTGATAGGCCAGGCACATTGAAGAAATGGTGCCGTCCAGATTGGCCACGGCTAATGATGGTGATGGCGCGCTGCCGTCGCTCGTTACTTCCTCACCGGTGATTTGAGTCGGCCAGGCTTTATACTCGATGCCCTGCCACCAGATTGATTTTGCCGGCAGCGCAGCCGGATCACCGCCGGCGGCATTCAATTCGTCTTCGGTAAATGGAATGGCATGGTTATGGAAATAAAGCTGCGGGCCGTCGAATGCCGTGCCGTCCACTTCAAAAAGCACGACTTTGCTACCCGGCTCTAATTTTTGCAGGTCACTGTTGATAGACACGTTTTGCCCTTATGGATGAAAAGCAGTTTCGAAAGTGGCGGTCAACTGATACATAGGCTTACCGCGGGAGTTATTCCCCAGCGCGGTAACCTGATGGGTTTTGCAAATATACAATCCCAACTCAAATAGCGGATTCCGCCACTGGAATGCGATGTAACCCTTATGAGAACGGATAAAATTGCGGATCGGAGAAATGTAATCCCAATCCCCGACAAACGTCAGTGGCCAGCTATCAGACTCACCATTAATTCCGTCGCCGGAACGCTGGGTATAGCCATCCCCAAATTGCGTTTCCCGCACGCGGAGGGTGACTTCCCCCACGGGATTGATGCGCGCGGGAAAGTTAAAAGTGTCGATCATATCCGCCCCTTGATAGCCCGGCTAATGACACCGTTTTGCCCCAGATCTCTATCACGCAGCGCGCGGTACCGCTGATCGACAAACGCGCCGATCTCGCTACCGAATTGCTCCCATCCCGTGCTGCTTTGGGTTGTGGTATTGCCATTGTTATCAATACTGATATAGACCTGGGGCGCGCTGCCGGCGCCGGCGGTAACATTGCCACCACCTACTGCCCTTACTCCCAGTGAACCATCTGCTGTTCGGGTCAGAGGCATAATAGCCTCTTCACCGGCTTCCCCCATAAGGCCGGCGCCTTTGGCAAACGCAAACAGCGTTGGTTGATTGACGATACTATTGCTATACGCGCTCAGGCTGGGCGAGCTGTAGGCGCCGCCCTTGGCGTTCAGGCTCAGATTACTGTAGGCACCGGTATTGAATGCGGTTGATGTTGATGCGCCAGCAGTACTACCACCGAAATAGCTGCTCACGCCGCTGACGATTGAGCCGAAAAGACTGCTGCCGGAGTTGCCCTGGCCAGCCATTTGGACAACCGCCATTTGCAGAGCGACTTTTTCGAGAATCTGGAGCACGGATATGCCCCAAGACTTCCACGAACCTTTATTGCCCTCCAGCATCGAGGTAACGCTGGTAAAAGCACCATCCAGCGTACTGGTGACGCCCTGCGACACCGTGCCAGCAATATCGGTTATATTGTCCAGCCAATTCCGATACCCCCTGGTGGCGCCGGCCATCCAGTCAGCTTCAGCATCCGAGGTAGCCTGGTATTTTTTATTCAACGCATCCAGCGCGGCAGAGCGCGCCGCAATCGCTGCTGCGCCCTGGTCAGTTTTATCGAATACGCGCTGCACTTCCTGCCGGTCATTAAAATATTGACGGCCCCGATCACTCATTCCACGCGTTTGGGTTGTAAGGGCCGCATCATCCTGATATTTCCGGGCGGCATCGCGCAGATCCTTAAGTGCGTCGATTTGCTCGCGCTGCTTACGGACATTTTCATCCGCTCGCTGGGTCCATATAGCCAACTCTTCAGAAGAGGCACGGATAGCCTTGCGCTGCTCGTCTGTCCATTTTGTCCCGGCCTGATGCGCCGCGGCATACAAATCTGCTGCCTTCTCCCCCTGGGTGGCACGCACCTGCTGAACCTCAGTCGCAACACTCAGATCGGCCATTTTGCGGGAGTACTGCTCCGCCTGGCTGGCCGCCTCCCTGACTGCTTTGTTCTGGGAGGAAGTAGCAGCAGTATCGACCTTTTTGGCCGCGGCCGAGGCAGCATCCTTTTGCGCGGCCTGGTCTTTGTTATTGATATAAGTGGTATAAAGCGCGCCGGTTAATTTCAGGTCTTGCGCTTCATAGACAAATTGCTGATGCTGTTTTGCCAGGCCGGAAAGGCTTGCCAGCTCATTATCCCGCCGGGATCGCTCAACTGCGGTGGCTTGTTGAGGGGTTGCCGATGCAGTTGATACCACAGGCCCCTGATACGCACCCGCTCCGAATCCGGCGCGCTGGGTAAGAAGGTTATTACCCAGCGACATCAGCCGGTTAAATTCCGAATAAGCCCCGTTCATCATGAGCGTGGACTGATACAGGCTGTTTTCGTTGGCGGCCTGCTGGCGCACCAAGTCAATGCGCTGTTGCTCCGTCGCGTTCAGGGCAGCCAGCGTTTTATCGTGCTCCGCGCGCATCTGGCGCAGCCGATCTTCTTCGGTGGCCAGTTTTCCCATGATGGTGTCGATACCGGATTGCAAGTCCGTGGTATTGACGCCCGGGGAGGGATTCTGGAGCTGCTTTTGATAAAACGCGATGGTGCTGGTAAGGCTATTGACCTTATCTTGCTGATCTTCTATCAGGTCAGTTTGCGCTTTAAGCGAGGCACGAATTTTATCGCCGGTGTCAGCCACACCGGAGAGCGATAAAGTGCTTAATTTGGCTTTGATGCCATCCAGGGATTTGGCATATTCCAGCGCGGACGCCGTAGCCTGTTCCTGCTGCTGGTACATCGTGTACCAGGCGCCGGCCCCTAATAATACTGCGCCTGGTATTCCCCCAACCAATGAGAGAAGCCCGGACACGCCTGCCCCGATGCGGCTGGTAACAGAAGTCAGGTTATTGAGTCCCGTTTCGGATAAGGCAACAGCCCGATTCGACTGCACAAGAGCCGTATTAGCGGCAATCATCGCGCCGCGTTTTTCGATCAGGTTTTGCGTCGCCAGCATTGACGCATTCGTGCCTTTAGCGACATTGGCTTCAGCCAGCGCCAGGTTATAGGCAGATAACGCGGCGCCGGCATCTGCTACAGCCTTGCGTTGTGTTTGCGCGGCGGCATAGACCTGGGCGCTGGCAATGCTGACCTGGGCTTTGTAGTTCTCCAGCAGCTTACCAGTGGCGGTGCCGATACTGCCCGCCATGTTGCCAAAGTAACGCGCAGCACCGATGGCCACCAGCGTGCCGGTGACGTTGGCCACTGTGCCCATATTGGCGGCGAGAGCATCAAGCGCGCCGGACAACTCCGTGGATGCGCCTACGGCATTATTTTCTTCCCCCACCCAAGCTTCGAAGGAATTTTCGACCTTTTGAGCTGAACCGCTTATCGATGCCGGTAAAGTGGCAAACTCTTTTCGCAACTGCTCAACGTTGGTCAGCAGCGGGATAATTTTATCCGTCGTCAACTGGCCGTTGTTCGCCATGGCGCGCAGACCGCCAACAGTCGTATTCAGCCCCGCAGCCAATAATTTAGCCAGGCGGCCGCCATTCTCCATGATGGCGTTGAATTCTTCACCACGCAGGACACCGGATCCAATCGCCTGGCTTAACTGCGTAATAACGGAGCTGGCTTCCTCAGTACTTGCGCCAGACAGCTTCAGCGACGTAGCGACGGTTTCTGTCACTTTTGCTACATCGGACGAAGCATATCCCGCGTCTCGCATGGACTGCGCGATACGGGCGTAAAGGTTGGTGTTCGCCTGGATGGTTGTGCCGGTACGCTGGCTGATAGCCATCAACTGGGTTTGCGCGGTTGCAAAATCCTGCGAGGATGTGGACGCCAGGCGTAGGCGGCCGCTTAACTGGTTCCACGTATCCGCATACCCGATAAGCTCACGCACGGCAAAAGCACCGGCAAAGGCACCAGCCATACCGGTTGCGGACGCTTTGACGGATGCCAGTTGCGAGTTCAGTTCAGCAAGGGCGCGCTGGGTTTCCCGTGTGGCCGCCGCTGCCTGGCGGCCGCCGTTCTGCATTGTTTTGTAATAATCGGCCCCCATACGGCTGGCGCGGGCGATCTCGGTCTGGAACGAACTGGAATTGGCCGAGATTTTAATAATCAGTTCGCGCAGCGTAGCCATTTTTCACCCATAAAAAAACCGCCGAAAGGCGGTGATTAACCTGCAAGATTACTCAGAAACGCTTCAAAGGCGGCGGTATCGCCGCCGCCGTCCGTGGTCTTGTTTTCTCCCCAGTGCAAAATGACATCCTGAAGAGAAACCTTTCCGCCCTGCGAGTTGAACGTGGCGGCGGCGATCTGGGCCGCCTGTATATCGCCGCGGATATCGCCAATAGGGCTGCGGCGGTCATACTCGATCCACATCTTAAGCTCGCTGGCCGACATGGCGCGCTCCAGTTCCCCAAGTGTCCGCCCCAGCCGCAGCGCCAGCGACATCATGAAAAAGTTGAGGGGGTCAGCTACTTTTTTTCGGTTTCTTCCTGCGTCAGACCGAGTTTAAGTGCCTTGGCCAGCAGGCGGGCATGGACGGGACCGTAAATGCCTTGCACCAGCTCGGTGTCTGCCTCTGAAAATACCGGCTGATCGTCTTCATCAAGCAGCACGTCAATAAACAGGACAACATCCGCCTGGATATTGCGGTGCGTTTTTTGAGACTCGGTTAATTTTGTCTCCTCTTCCCCTTCCGGGGCTTCTGGATTAATGATCGATCGCCACTTCGCCCAGGCTGGGCCGGAGGGTTCCCGGATTTTGACCTTAGCGTTTTCCCATTCTGGTACCGTTTCCGTGGCAGTGCGGAAACCAGCAAGCGGAGCAAGCACCTGTTCGCGTAGCGATAGTGTTTTCTTTGCCATGAGTTATTTTTCTCTTAATGATGATTAAGGGTGGAAGCGGACCGGCGGCAATAAATCTTAAGGAGCGACAGGGGCGGCAATAGACACAGGCTTGCCCTTCAGGCGAAGGGAGAACGTAGCCGCGACCACCCCCGACGTCTCAGACGTCCAGGTATGTTGGCGTACCTCAGAGATAAAGCTGAAGCCATTCCCCGACGGAAATACCACCTTAAAAGCGTAGGTTTCGTCATTGTCATACGCCGTGCGCAGTGCATCCTGAGCCGGGTTGCGGTAAAAATTTCCCGACAGGGATACCTCCGCCGGTGCCGGCAGGCCATTGATATTTTCCGTTTCCGTTGAACACAGGGTAGTAATATCAATGTCTGATTTCTGTCCAGCGGTGAACCCGATTTGCTTAATGGTGCATTCCAAATCCAGCATTACGGCATCTGCGGCGGTCTCGGCGGTAGCAGGTAACGAAGAAATGGAAATTTTGGTACCCTGCGTTTTTTCGGCAAGAGCTGTCATGGTTTTCTCCAGGCATAAAAAAACCGCCATTCGGCGGCATGATGTTAAATAGGTAGGCTACTGCCAGATCTGCACTTCAAGCGTGGCGCGGTATAGTGCGGTGTCAGGCTCATAGTCTTGTAGCTCCATGAGATCCACCGGCAATAATGGTTCAATGCGGTTGCGCGCCTGCTGGCGAATAGCCCGGGCCTCGTCAATGCTTTGCGCATAGACATCAATTTGCAGGGATGATGCCGACGCGCCCTGACCACATAACACCTGGTCATACGTTGTGGACGGCAGGATAAAAATCACATAGGGCACAACAGTACCCAGCGGCGCGACGTAGGGAAATACCTGACCGTCAGCCAATGGTCCCAGGAGGGTGTACGCTTCGGCTTCAGTCATTTTGACAGCACCCTATCGATTGCCCGGTTTAGTTCGGCAAATGCCGCTTCCGCTGCAGCTCGTTCCCGCGCATCAAATGCCGGTCGGATAAAAGGATGCGACTGCAATTTCGAGGTGCCTAGTTCGATAAAACGCCAGTAAAAAGCATTATTTCGATTTTTGGCCTTCATCGAGTTATCGCTGTTACCTGTCCGGGGATTGGTACCGCGCACATGCACCCCGGAAACGATACCGCCATCCCGATCGCGCTGGGTAATCACCACGATATTTCTCGCCAGTTTTCCGCTACGCTTCGGCGCTCGCTTTACGGCTTCGTCTTTAAATACGGTCGCGCCGGCGCGGGTTGCGTCGCGCATCACCTTGCGGTTTTCTGCCTTACTGAGCGCCTCCAGTTCCTTACCGATATCCAGCAGGCCGGAGAAATCGAGATTTGTATCGATCACTTTTTCACCCCTTTTTTACACAGCAATTCCAACCGGGTGCCGTTCTCGGCGGTGATTACAGATTCGATATCATAAATCTCGCCGTGGCCGGTCGGCGGCCGGTGCTCAATCCGATTTGCGCTGGTAATTGGCACCGCCGCGTAACGGCGCATCCAGATCCGCACTGTCGTTTCCGATTGTTCAGCCCCGGAATTTAGTAACTCGCTACCGGAAATATCCGTCACCTCGGCGCGCACAGAGGTAACATCCTCCCAGCCAGTAGCCGGTTGCCCAGAAGGAAGCCGACCGGTTGCCGGCCGCTGGATGGTCACCCGGTGCCGCATTCTCCCCGCTTTCATAGGCCATAGATCCTGTAAGGTTGCAGTAGTGCATCTACGGCAAAATCCAATGATGCGCTGGCGTTGTTGGTGCCGACCACTACAGCCTCACGGTTGGCATACCAATGGCCGATCAGCAGCAACATTGCCGTTTCGATATCTTCGCCATACAGCAAGGCGTCTTCGTCGGCCTGGTACAGCGGATCATCTGCGGATTCATATAAGCGGCGCTGGGTATAATTCTCCACATAGAGAGCCGCCGCCTTAATGCGGGCTTGCAGCCAGGCATCATCTTCGGTGAATTCCGGCTCGATATTGCAGTGGTGCTTTACCTGTTCAGCCGTTAGCATGGCGTCACCTTATTTGGTTTTCGCCTTAGCCTTAGCATCAGCCTCGGCCGGCGCATTTTCCTCAGCAGGTCCAGTTTCAACCGGTTTTTCTGCCGGTACGTCAGCCGCCACCTCAGTGACCGCCTCGGCATAACCCTTTTTGATCAACTCCCGGCCGTGCTGTTCGAGCGTTTCAAACTCCTGGCCCGCCAGCACAACATCACGGTTTAAATAAATGGGCTTTATCGCTGTCATTTTCATGATTCAATCCAGAAAAAAGCAGCCCGGAGGCTGCTATAAGTTAGTGGGATTATTCGCCGGAAACCGGTACCGTGAAATTGCCATAAATAAAGGCTTCCGGGCGATAAGTCGCCAGCGCCAGACGTTCTTCACAACGAATCGAAATCATGTTCTTTTCAAAGTCGTCGGCGTTTTCCGTACTGATCACCACATTGGCTTCTTCACGGTCAAAGATTTGCGCCGCGCTCCGGAACGCCCCGCACAGGAATTTACCCTGGAACGCCGCGGCCTCGGTGGCCACCACCGGCATACCCCACAAAGTAGGGCCAGTAAGCGCCGCCGGATTGGACAGAATATAGCGGCCCAGCGTGTCTTTGGTCAGTTCGATCTTGGCCCAGTCGATAAAGTGCAGGACATGGCCGTCGCAGGGCACGCGCGCCAGTTGAACCTGCAGCATAGCCAGGCGCAAATCATCGATCCCGTTTTGCTGGGCAACCTCGAATGCAGGCGCATACGCGGTGGCCTGCGGCACAATGCCGTCGAGATGCGCGCCAGTGCCGTCGCCAAACAGGATTTCCTGCTCTTCAACATATTTCAGGCCGTAGCGCAGTTCCGCATCAACGGTAGTCTGCAGGGCCGGCATATCATCCAGGATCTGCTTGGCCGCCTTGAACATGTGCGCAATGGTGCGTACCGGCGTGATTTTCTCAGCAAAGGCAATATCGCTATACGGCTTAGCGGTGTTTTCCGGCACTGCCTTGGCGTTATTGGTGAAGCCCGTTTGCTGTACCCAGTAAATGGTATTGGAGATAGTGCGGCCTGGCGCGATCAGATCCCGGATAAACAGGCGCTGTTTCAGCCGTTCCAGAATACCGGGTTGACGATCCACCGGAACAATCTGCCCAGGGATGTTTACCGACAATAGCGCGGCATTCACCGGGATATTGACGCGCTTACCTCCTTCGATGCTGGCGGCAAATGCCTTCAGCGCTTCGGAGCTGACCACGGTCGAACCGATGGTTTCGATAACCGTTTTGGCGTTCGCTAGCGGCATTTGCGCCACATGCTGCTCCAGATCACCCAGCGCCGCCTTGAGGGTTTTTTCCGCTTCGCGCAGCGCATTAAGTTCAACCGCCATTTTATCAACGGATTCTTTCGTCTGGGCGGACAACTGGCCGGAGTTCCGTGCCTCAGCAAGGGCTTCCTCCGCCTTCGTGTTGAATTTTCCGGTCGCATCTTCGATGCTTGCCGTGACTTTTTTCAGCAGATCATTTACTTCAGACATAGTGTCTCCAGAATTATTGGCACGCCGCCGTCAGGCCGCTTAAAGCAGCTTTCAGACTGGCTAAGGTTTCATTTTCGATATTGGTAGCGCTCGGCGTACCGGAGGTATCGGGCTCAGCGCCTGGCGTGAGCCCCGTTAAAGCTTTCAGTAATTTGCGGCGCTCGGTGCGCGGGGTGTTGGCCTTTGCCAGTAACGCATCCAGTTTGCGCAGCGCGGCGGCGGGACTGTTGTCTCCGTCCTGGATTTCGTCGGCGGGCAGTAGCCGATCGGCAAAGCCTTTTTCCACCGCATCGCTGCCGGCGATATAGGTTTCGTTATCCATCATATCGGCCACATCATCGGCGGCGAGGCCACTACGGGCGACATAGATATCCCCCATGGCTCGGTCGAACGGCTCCATATCCGCCGCGGCGCGCTGCAGGTCGTTGCGATTGCCCATCACCACCACCCAGCAGTTGTGGATCATCAGGAACGCCCCGCGCCCGATTTGCACCTCGTCGCCGGCCATGGCAATAATCGACGCGGCGGAGGCGGCGATACCCAGCACTTTTACCGTCACTTTGCCGCTGTATTCGCGCAGCAGGTTGTAAATCGCCAGGCCCTCGAACATATCGCCGCCCGGGGAATTGATATTGACCGTGACGTCTTCGCCATCCATTGATCGCAGCACGCCGGCGATGCGCTTAGCGGTGACGCCCTCGCCCCCCCAGTCCTTGCCGATCACGTCAAACATGGAAATGGCGTTATCTGTGCTGTCGGCCGCTTTCAGCCCGCCATTCCAGCGGTCCACCGCACCCGGCACCAGCTCACAGGAAACCCGCGCGCAGGGGCGCCCCGCCGGCGCAGCCGGAAGGCTTTTAATTGTCATGAGATTTACTCCAGATTAAGCGACTCGGGTCTTGTCCTGATTTTGCGGGGTAGTCTGACGCTCGGGGAACAGCCAGGATTCCAGGGCCGCGCGGGCACGCTCGCCGCTGGCCACGTTATCCTTACCAAGCTGATCAAGCGGAGTCAGGTTCAATTGCACCGTATAGATATCACCGCCATCGATGGGCGGCAGGTTTTCCAGGCGCCGGACGTCGTTACGGCTCATCCAGCCATTTTGTAATGCCGTAGTGTAGAAGGCCGAACGCCCGGCGCTGTCCGCGCGTAGCAACCCTTCAACAGAGAATTCAGCAAAATAATCCTCATCGTCGTTCAATAAGCACCGGGAAATTTCCTGCTCGATATTGACCAGCAACGGGCGCAGCGTATTCGTCAGGAACAGCAGGTTCATCCCTTCCACGCTGGACGCCCAGCTGCTTTGTTTATCCACATGCCCCACCATAAACGGCGGCACCCGGAACCACCGGCAAATTTCCTCGATACTGAACGCCCGGCTTTCCAGCAGTTGCGCTGATTCCGGGTTCATGGTCACGTTTTGATAGGTGAGTTTATTTTCCAGTACCATCAATTTGCCGGCGTTTTTTGAGCCGGCGAAGGTCTGGAGGCTCTTACGGAGCCGTTCACGCTGTTCTTTGGTTAACGCGGTTTCCGATGATAGAAAACCGGTACTCTGCAGCCCGTTTTCAAATATTTTGGCCGCTGACTCATCCACCGCCAGCGCCGCGCCGAACACATCCCGCCCGGTATGCATCGGCATCATGCCGCAGACACCATCCAGGCCAAAGCCGCGGATATGCATCATGCGATCGGTGGGGATAATTCGTTTATTGCCGTTCTCGGTATAGGTATATTCCAGCATGCCGCTATCGAGCCGCTTCACCAGCATGTTTTGCGGCAAGAGCGGATTCAAGGAAACCACTTTCGAGCCTATCATCAGCTTTTCGACAAACGCATTACCGCGCAGACAGATGCTGGCCACCACCATCAGCATAAAGCGCGAGGGGGTCATTTCCAGATTGGGGCGCCGGCACAGGACTTTATAAGCCGGGTGATCCTGCGCCAGCTTGCGCGAACCATCCGCCTCGCGCCGGTAGACTTTCAGCGGCAGCGTTGACGTGGATTCACTGAGCAGCCGCACACAGGCCCATACCGCCGCCAGGGCCATGGCCTTATCGGCGGTCACTACCTTGCCGCTGCTACTGGTTCCATACAATTCCTGCCAGAAAGTGCCATTCGTCAGGCTGATCGGCACGCCCAGCCAATTAAGGAGCGTGGATTTTATCCGCCCCGGTTTGTTGTTCCGTGCCATCAGGTACCTACTATGATTGGGTCATCAAAGAAACCATCCAGATCGCCTTCTTCCTCGATCTCCGCATCCTCGGCGGCGCCGATAGCCATCGCCGACGCAACAACGCCATCGATTCGCCCGGTGCTTTTCTTCTTGGCGAAAATGCGATTATCCTTTTGGTCAGCTTCAAGCACCGCCGAAGCGGCATTCCAGCGCAAGCAGGGATTACGGCGAATGATGATCGTTTTGTCGTTCAGTTTTTCTTCAAAGACTTCGATTGACCGCGGCATCCACAGCCCTGATCCCTGCGCTTTGAAATAACCCTGTCCGTGCGGTATAAGCACAACGCTGACGGATTCTTTCTCCAGCTCCGGTTCCAGGTATTTAATGCGGTACTGGTCAAACGCGAGGCACCGGATATTAAACATGGCCGTCAACTCGCCGATACGCACCGCCACGAAGCCATAGTTCACCGCCTTGCCGGGCGGCGCGTGGACATAACCGTCGCGCACCCAGCTGTCATAAGGCACATGGTCAGTCTTGGCGCGGTCCAGCATCGTGTCTTTTGGTGTCCAGAACTCCACGAATAATTTGCGCTGTTTGGGGAAAAACAACGCCAGCGCGGTAAGGTCGCGGGAACCTGAAAGATCCAGGCCGCCATAGCATTCCTCGCCCTGTAACTCTTCCAGGGCATAATCCCCTTCACAGCTCATCCAGGTATCGCTGTTAATCCAGGGATCGGCGGCTTCCACCCATTGGCAGAAATTGAGCCGGCGGACCGTGCTTTCTTTCGAGGGCATGCCGCGCGCCTGGGTAACCTGCTCACGCAGATATTTCAGCTCGAAGGTATACCCCAGAGAAGGATTGGCCTTTGGCCAGCAAGCTTCGTCCTTAAAAGGATCGTCGTCTTCGTCCAGCGAGCAAATAAAGCTGAAAAAACTGTCATCGACTAAATCACCGGCAGCTACTTTGCGGCCATATTCGTGGTACTCAAAGCAGACGCTGGTTTTATCGTGGCCGCTGTTGGTTATAAGAAATATCAGCGCCTGGCGCCGTCCTTTGGTGCCAGCGCGCATCATCTCCACAACCTGATTGGTTTTGTGCTCGTGTACTTCATCGATCAGCGCGCCATGCGGGCGCGGTCCGGACTGGCCGTCGTCCGAACTGATGGGTTTAAAGAAGGAACCGGATTGCAGAAATGCCAGATTCCATTCTTTGCCTGCCCCGCCCGACTTTGTTATGCGCTTCGTAAGGGCTGGAGATTGGTCCACCATGGTGACCGCATCCCGGAACAAGATCATGGCCTGGTCTTTTTTGGTTGCCGCGGCATAAACCTCAGCACGTGGCTCCTGGTCAGCCATCAGCAGATACAGGCCAATGCCGCCGGCTAGGGGTGATTTTCCGGAGCCTTTACCAGATTCGATATAGCTCATGCGAAAACGCCGGGTGCCGTCCGGGCCTTTCCAGCCGAATAACGATCCGGCGATGAAGCATTGCCAGGGTAAAAGGATAAATGGCTGTCCTTCATGCTCGCCGCCGTTGAGCTTCAGCACTTTGGCGAAGAAATCTATTACCCTCGTGACTGCTTCAACATCCCAGACCAATCCGCGCTTTGGTCCTTCCTCCAGATCGCGCAGATGCCGTGTGCATGCGGCGCGAATATCAGGACCGGCCAGGATCTTCCCGGCCGTTACATCCAAAGCATATTGTGTTGCCGGGTCAGCCGAAGAACCGTTCGAGCGGGTCTTTTTCTTTTTTACCGCCATCGACCTTTACCTTTGTCCTTGCCGCCGGCGTGAGACCGAACTCAATTAAATACCCTTTGAAACGGCGATCCGCATCGGCTAATTGTCCCACTGCGGGGTGCCCCTTAATCAGAAACCCGCCGTCAGTTTCCACTGTATAGGTGTTCCCTTCTGTATCAATTTGATTACGTAGACGGAGGATCTCTGCATACAGATCGCAAAGGCGTTCCAATGCCATGGTATCGGCAACAGTCAATACGCCCATTTGATCAAGCAGCAAGGTCAGTCGGCCCCAAGCAGCCTTGCCCCAATCGGACAAATACGCTGGCGGGCTTGGGATTTCCCTTGGGGGCTTCGGTTCGTCTTCGTTAAGAGGACGCTTGCCCGGGTTACCGGTGACGATCTTCAAGTGTGTTGGTTTTGGTCGGCGTCCAGCCATGGAAAACCTCCCAAAAAAAAGTTTTCATTTCGCGGTTGTGCACAAAAAGCAGGCTGCTCGGTCCTCAGGAGGCTAAGCCCTGAACTTTCGACCCGCCCTCCCCGTTGAGAATGGCTCTCATTTGATGCCGGTGATAAACGTTTTCATTTGCGCCAATGTGAATTGGGATCGAGTGGTATGCCATCCTCGGTGCATCCCGGCATGATGCCGCTCTTCTCCATGCGCTGCTTGGTAGAGTCGTGATGCTGTTTACATAGCGATTGCCAGTTCTTTCGGTCCCAGAAGAGTTTTTGCGCTTTGGTAATAGCCTCGGCATTGCCGGATTGCAGCGCGTCCTTAAGTCGGTGGGCAACGATGTGATCAACAATAGCAGCGGCCACGACTCGGCCCTGCCGCTTACACATGACACAGAGTGGATGCTCACGCAGGAAAGCCAGGCGCATCCGGTCCCACTTGCTGCCGTAGATGCGTTGTTCTTTCATGCTATTTCCAGCATATCAAGAGCCGCCATCGACACTCCCCAAGTTGAGCTGAAAGGAATTGATGATGGCTTTACATGCATAATATTGACCGCCTGCTTCCAAATGCTTTTAATACCATTCAGTCGTAGAAAATGGTGTAACTGCCTGAATCTAAACTACTGTCATCTTTGTGAATGCTATAGCATTATTTAGAGCTGCCTAACCATTGCCAATATACAGGGCTTGCTGACTTATACGCACTCATCGCAAAAATAACTGAAATGGACCGTTTCTATGATTCAGGTAAAAAAACTTCATTAAATTCATTACGCTGTTTTCGCATTGATACTCAATACATATCACAATAAAAAAGCCCCGCTAGTGCGAGGCTGACTGAACATAATAAAAAGTCTTTCGGGCGGTTAGATTTTTCTTACTGACCAATCGTATACCATGTTTCGCCGCTTTTGACTTGCAAGAAGGCATAGGTAAATGTCTGGTTTTGTGTGTCAATGCTAGTTATGACACCGCCACTGGGCGGAACATATTCACCATTTGTGGCTTTCCCAAAAGTATTTGCACTCAGACGAACACCCTCAATTTTAGTTTCCATAGTTCCCCCTTTCGTAAATAACCAACATACTTAGCTCAATCAAATATAGCAAGTTTTCCGTGGGGGCTTGTGCATTATCAGACTCACTCGTAAATGCACATTTCAAGGCAATCTCAAAAGATTGCGTTCGCAATGAATTTTATATTAGAAACCAACATGCCTGCTTATAATCCAGTTGTACATGAGTTATCTAGCTACATCTGAACAGTTAGCCTCCACCGCCTTGTCATGAGCCAGGATGTCCTTTTTAGTACGCGGGTCGAGTGTTTTAATATCGTCAGGCGTTAGGCGGATGATCCTTACCCAACTGCACGCCGTATCAACGACTACCGTCTTTGTCTGAGGGGTAGGAGTATTTTGCGAGCAACTCGCTATCAACATCAGCGTCAGACATATGGTTAACGTTTTCCTGAACATTGGCGGCCTCAGTTGTTACGGTAGTTTGCCGGGTGGCCATATCCTGAATGGTCTGCTTTTCTTCCTCGACCTTCTCGACCTTTGCGACGTTCTCAGCCGTAGCCTTTCCTTTCGAATGTCCAAGGCCAAATGCAGTTGCGATAATGCCCACCAGCGCGGCCAAACCTGCGCCAATCACGGACAAGTGGGAGAATATCCAGGCGATTATAACTGTCATAGTCTTGACCCTTCTTGTGGTGGGGGTGGCGGCGGCGCGTCGGTGGCGATTTTCTTGTTGATGGAATTGGCGCCAAGGGCAATACCCATGTAGGCAACAAACATCCATTCAGAGAGTTGGAGGTTGTAGGCGTACCAAGCAACAATGCCGGTAGCCACCAGGAAACCCAACGTTGCATGAGTCTTGCTCATGGATATTGACCCATCGCCTGAACTGCGCAGGATATCGAGAATTGACATTACGCCACCCTATTGGCAAGCCAGCCATAGACAAACGTCTCGTTGGCGGCCCGGCTTTCAGCCAGTTCGATGTATTTCGCACCCTGCAGGCAATTAAGCGAGCGCAACATGATCACGAGGCTGTTTGTGCCGCGGGACGAAAGGTACGTTTTCAGCGCGGTGATAGTACGCGGACCTACCTGTCCATCAGCAATCAGATCCGGATATAGCTTGCCCTGATTGTTCATCGCGTTAAGGCTTCGCTGAAGAAACTTAGCCGCGACCGATGGCCCCATGTTTACGCCGGTATCCGTCAGTTCCACAGCAATCGGCATAGAGACCTGGGCGACCTGATCGAACCGTGGGCCAGTCCAGTAGTCGGCGTCCAAGATGGCGATGGCCTGCAGCCGGGTCAGATTCTTCATATCGCCGGTGTAGCCATGTGCGCGAGCAGTTGTTTGCGTGATACCCCAATTTGTCGGGCCACCAGCATCGTCAGGGTTATCAACGTAGCCGCCTTCCCTGCCGATAATCTCGTTGAAAATATCGTCTTTGGTCATTTGTCATTGTCCTCTACGGCCTGCTTGACCTTATCAGCTGTCTTGTCAGGCAACTGAGCGATCGCTTTATCGCGGGCCTCTGCGCGCTGGGCGAACTGCGCTTGTGCAATGCAATAGCCACTCACTACCCCGCCGAGGTGTATGCCCAGCGCTACGCAGAACAACAAAACCAGCATTCGCCAGGTGATGGTCAGTTCGCTGTTTTTGAATTCGAGGTGAATCATCGGGCGGCTCCCAATTCAGAACGTAAGCGTGAAAGCTCTTCTGACATCGTTTTATTAACGGCGGTCAGCTCGTCAACTTTGCGGGTTAAATAGATCTGCGAGCTTTGAATAATCTGCAGTTCAGCTTTCGTCGCGGCGAGGTCTTGATAATATTGCCGGATCAGTTCATCTTTCTTTTCAATCTCGACATCACGAGCCTTGAGGTCGGCATTGCGTGCTTCCAATGCTATCTCCAGTCGGTCGATATATTTACCCTGTTTTTCCAGAGTGTCCGACCACTGTTTATCGTTCGTGATGAGAGCCTTGCTGCTTGACAGGAATCTGCGGCCAAAAGCTGCGTAACCTCCAGCACCGAATATGATCGAAATGAATCCGCCTATAGCCGTTTCTTTGGAAAATACTGAAGACACCAAGGCATTCCAATCCATAGCAGGCTCGTTATTTACCCGGTCACCCGGTGTATGTGGGTAAAAGCAGTCCACCAGCCAGGATGGCAAGGAAAATACTGGGCGGACCGAAAATGAAAAGCTCTTTGTCAAAGGCACTCAGAAGCATGCCTATTGCAGAGAGCTACTTTTTGGATGAATGATCAGCCCACAGATTAGTCACACTGACCACCACTGTGGCTCACCCCTGAAAGGTTCTGTGGTTGAAGTACGCCGAGCGTGGCGCGGGAATAAAAAAAGCCGCCTGGTTAGGCAGCCTCATTTCGGTAAAACATCGGTACGTTTATTTAACTGACGTCATTTCGATCTCTTTGCGGGTCTTCAGGAAACGCTCTTCCTCCAGTTCAACCCCTATCGATTTTCTTCCAAGCGCTATTGCGGCTTTTACCATTGCCCCGGACCCCATAAAGAAATCGGCCACCACATCGCCTGGCCGACTGCTGGCCTGGATAATATGTCGCATCATGTCGGCCGGCTTTTCGCAGGGATGCTTGCCCGGGTACGATTGTACCGGCGGGAACGTCCAGACATCGGTATAAGGGACTTCTTTCGTTACTGCGAACGGTCGGCGCAGATTCTGATATTGCTGGCGCAATTCGCCGTATTCCTCTACCAGTCTGGAGTAGGTCTCGCTCAGCGCATCATAACGTTCACGCAAAGAACAATGAAGCCCCGCCAGCGGGCAAGCTAAACCGGCGGCGAGCGCCTTTTTAGCGAACAGCTTTTGCAACGCGGCGTATTGCTCTGGTTTCGGTAGTTGCCACTGACTTTCGGAAAACCAGTGAGAACACATCTGCGTGCCGGTTGCCGCGTTGATTTCCGCAGCTGAAATATTCAGGGCAGCGCGGGCATTGCGAAAGTAATCAATTAGGGGCTTAAATACCTGGGCTTTGAGCTCCTTGCATTTACTCGCGTACCCCACTTGGCCCTTTGCATATCCCTCTGCGCCATAATGACCAGCGAATATGATCCGCTCCGTTGCAGGGAAGAAAGATCGCAGATCTTCTTTGCGACAACCTTTCCACTGCCCAGATGGTTTCGCCCATATGATGTGGTTGAACACGTCGAAGCGTTGGCGCACCAGCAATTCGGTATCTGACGCCAGGCGCGAGCCGCAAAACAGATACATGCTGCCAGCCGGTTTCAGTACTCGCCAAAACTCCACCAGCATGTCGTCCAGCCAGGCCAGATAATCTTCAACACTATCCCACTGCCGATCCCATGCGAGCGCTTTAACCCGGTAGTACGGCGGGTCGGTGGCAATCAGATCGATGGAGTTATCAGGAAGCGTTTTGATGTAGCTGAGGGAATCCGCGTGAACGAGCTTAGCACTGTTTAAATTAACAGTATTTTTCATAGACCAGAAGCGTCCTTTTTGATAGGCTCACTTTGCTGTGTGCACATCAGCAGTGGGCCTTGGTTCGCTTGTGATCCCCGATACAGGCGAATGGCGGTTTTGGTGTTAGCGCACCATCACCGCCGCCCATTTCACAAAGAAAAAGCCACACCTGAGTGCGGCTCTTGAAATCAAAAATCTGGCATTGTTGACAAAAATATTCAGCGATAAAGGCATAATATATTATTTAAACTTAGGATAAGATTGCATTTCAATTGCCACGCAATGCGTTAATCAGCATAAGCCTCAAATTTATTAGATTTTATTATTTCTAATCAATGACCATTTGGAGGAACATGCCACACCATCCGTCCATCCTCTTGATTTTCAATTATTTTCGCTGCTGAACTATTGCCGAATGTATGCATAAAACTATGATGAATAGTCAAAACCAAGTCTTGGAGGTCTTGATTGCTTTCCATAGCTGTTATGTTTAGACCGATTTGCAACGCTTTATCAATATGAATATGACGTGCATGGGCAAATGTTGAGGAATGATTATTCAAGCTAGCACAGATAGCTTCTGCCTTAGTGTGGGCGTCGGCATCCCCATCAAACATGCCAGTGACCAACCAATCGCTAACGATCGTTGTTGCCCATTGGATAGCTTTTTGGCATTCACCAATAAATGTTGGATTTAGCTTCGAAAGAGTAAACTGCCAATATGCTGCTGACGCCGGATTTTTTAAAATATCCTGCAAAGCATTTTGTGACTCTTCAAGCACTCCATGAGCAGGAACGCCCCCAACTTGAGGATCGAACGGGCCTATGTTTGATTGTTTCCCCATGATAATTTCCTTTGCACAACATGCAAGCATAGTGCCTGCAGACATAGAAATCATAGGAACAAATGCTCTGATATTTTTACCAAATTTCGCACGAAGATAATACCCAATTGATTCTAGTGCAGCTATATCCCCGCCAGGTGTATGCAATATCAAATCAAGGCCCAATTCCGGATTTAATCCATGAATTGCAGCCATGAACCCATTTTTATCATCATCTGTCATGGATATAAGGTGTTGATTTGACTGGGAATTTTTCTGTAGAAATCCTGAATAATACGCTATTACATTCCGACCTGTCAGTTGTGACATTTCTTTAATATATTTGCTTCTAACAGTATCAAAAGGGCTTTTTTGGGCGAGAACAGCCATCTCGCCCATAACCTTGTTCCAATTAGGCATGATTTATTTTTCTAATATGTATACATCTGATAAGTATTGGAATTTTTCTGATTTTGGGTGTTTTCACTGAGTTTTGAACCAGTTGAATACATAACACCTTTTTGCTCTACTATGTTGGGTGAAGAACTCATAACACGTCGGCCAAAATCATCCGAGCTTTCGTTCGGCATATATTCTGCCGGTTTGATCTCATATTTGGTATACAGTTCAGATATATTCATTAGGAACCCCTCTAGCCACAACATGTAGTGCCAGAAAAACCGAGCAGACACAACATGTAGTGTCCACCGACCATTAAAGACGAAAAAACCTCCTTAAAGGAGGTACTTTTTATGAAACTTATCGATTTAATATAGAGCCTTTCAGGGGTAACTGGCAACTAAATTTGCGTGACATTTGTAGCTTTTCGAGCATGAAAAAAGATAACTTGGATATTCTACGTTGTTAGAAGGACATTTGATAAACTATCTAACTACCCGAGGCGAGTGTGCAAAAAAAAACAAGCCTCATGCATTTCAAGTTGTGCAACCGCTGACTCCAAGCAGTACATTGAAGCTCAACGCTGTGTCCACCCTTTTTTGACTTCGAAAGCCCGCCCTAACTTTAAGCCATCGGGAAGGATTGCCCAGGTTACATAAAAATCATGAGAAGTCAGTTCGCTACCAGACCAGTCATAGATTCCGATATAACAATCATCGTCTTTATCCACCCGGATTTCCCCGATGTGCCAGCCATCGCATGGGTTGTATACGATCACCTCAACATCATGCATGTCTTCTGTTGGTTTTTCGCTAGCAGGGCGGAAAATCAATTGCTCGGAACGGCACTCAGCCATTTGAACTCCAGAAAAAGCAAAACCCCGCCGTGGCGAGGTTTTGGTTATTTAAAAAATTGGCATAATATCTAATATACTCTTAATATCGCCGATAAAGTTGATTTTTGCAAGTATTATGATGCTAAGTTTCTGTAACGTGCATCACTTCTTTTAGATAAAATCGCTCCTAGTGCCGATATATCAAGCTCGTCGCATAACACAATGAGCGAGTTCCAGTGCTGCCTGTAGTTTTTGGACCAGTTGTCTGGCTTTACCCCCACCAGCTCAGATAGCCGTTTGCTGGTATACGGATTGCGAAACATATCCCAATGCCCGGCGCTTTCCTGAGCCGCTAGCCATACCAATGACGCCAAGCGGCCGCGCATTTTTTCGGTTACCTTTTTGCCCACCAGCTGTTTTTGAAACTCGTCCCAGATAAATTGGCAGATCGTAACCTGATGCCCATAGTCCAAGTCATACCCATAGCAATACCGGATCCATGCTTCCTGATATGGTTCAAGCTCGCCTATAGCCCGGCGCCAGGAGCTATAGGAATAGGTAATGGGGTCAATCGGCGGGAATGGTTGCTTTCTGTTACGCGTTTCCGGGCAGTAAATAGGATCAGTGTCTGCACACACCCTCCTGTCGCCTAGCTCTATTACCCGCGGCCGCTTGCGCTTATACCGCGTGGAATGGGTCATCGGAGAATCCTCAAATGCAGCTAGTTGTCCTTTTGTAGCAGTGCGTATGTCAGCAAGCGCCGTTGAAACACGTTCCCGGATGTAATCAAAATTCAGCATTGCCCACTCTCCACTTTCTTATTTTTTGCCGGTGGCAATCACGCCTATCGCCAGGGCTCTGTCCAAAACACGCATCAGCATTACTGGCTGGGTGTCGTGCTCTTGTTCAAATGTCCGCATATCCCTATGCAGCTCGTCGTGGCAGCGCCTGCACAGCGGTATCACGAATAGGTCATGCGCTTTCGTTCCCATCCCACCCTGGCCGTAGCCGATGATGTGATGGGGATCATCTGACGGGTTGCCGCATCCCTCGCACGGCTGCGACTTTACCCACCGGGTATATTGCTCATTCACCCAGCGACGGCGCTTCGGCCGCAACATGAATGATTCCGGCGTTTCCGGATCTATTTTCAAGGCCAGCACCTGTTTTGCGGTTTCCTCCAGAACGTCGGTGGCCCGCCGTAACGGCTCTATATCGGATTCCCTCATAACGGATTTATGGGATTCCGGCTCCGGCCATTTCAACACCCTCCGCGCCGGCATTTCTGGCATTGCTGAAATAACGCTGTATAGGGAGGCCCACCAGCAAAGCTCAGGCAAAGTGATTTGATGATGCTCAGGAAACATAAACGCAATACGGGCTTTATCCAGAATCCACTCGGACAGGTTGCGCGCGGCTATCTCCTCCAGTTTATCCAGCGCCATATCCCTGAATGCATGGTCATGGTGCCAGCACAGCCGAACCGCGCCAGGTCCGTAGCGGCGTATTGTCATGTTCGGATCGTGATATTCGTCATTTGGCCACTGACATGTATCCGCGCGCAATGTAAGCCATTCATCAAGCGAAGCAACGCCACCCGCCGCGGCTATGACCCGGGCGTCAGTAAAAAACGCCACCAGCGTGGAATCGTCTGCAAGCGTCTGACTGGTATCAGCCATCCCACCGGTGGGGAGGGTTTTCATAAAGTCTGGTTCATTGCTGATCAACACTCGGCCTGCGGTGAACATCGGCAATAGCTCATTACCGGGCCTGAATAAAACCAAACCCAGCTCGCGCTGCAGGCAGGGAGTTAATAAAGCCCTCATGCTGTTATCTCCCTGATCGTTATCTCGGCCTTGCCGCCGGTGGTGACCTCTCCCCATCGCGCCGAAAGCTGTTTAACCTGGCTGTCGTCTACCCATATGCCGGCATGCGTCAGCGCATCGAACAGCGCTTTAAAGCAATTATCCAGATCCCGGCGTGCGCGGTTGGGAGGGTATAGCACCAGATCGATACTCACATCATGGCGCAACGCCTTTGGGATCCGGCGTAACTGCTCTAGAACTGACGCAAAAACATCGTTTCGATACCGGCGCCCGTCAGCACTGATTAAATGCCGGCCAGCCAGCGGCCCCTTATTCGGGGCGCGCCAGTAGCTGTTCACGCTGGGCGGAAATGGCAAGACCAATATCATGCAGCCTCCTCGGCTTTGGCCCGGCACAACTCCGGCAGGTTAGCGCGCACCAGCGCTTCAGCGAATGGCGGCGGTACCGCGTTGCCGCAGCGCGCGACCTGCTTATCTTTGGCGTATTTGGTGCCCTTGTAGTCTTGATCGATGATGTACCATGATGGGAAGCCCTGGGCGGCGTATAGCTCGTGGGGTTGCAGCATGCGCATGCCGATATCCACGATCTGATAATCAACGCCGGCGACCGTCACCAAGCCAAATCGATCATTAGACGTCACGGTATGCAGAGGATCGGTCATGGCGCAGCCGTCTTTATCTGTGCCGTAATACTTCAGCAGAAAGGCGCGAACCTCGCCTATGTGCAGTCCGCCGGCGGTGATGGTCGGCAAAGGCTCGGTGACAGGCTGGCCGTCTTTGCAGGTTCCGCGCAATTTAATCAGATGGGACGTGACCAGGGCAGAATCGGCTTTTGCTGTTACGGTTTGCACTGGTTCGCTGATGTCTCGCGGGCGGCTTTGTCCGGCCCGGCCGCCACATCCCACCAGTTGCGCGGATACCAGGGCATGGTGATCAACCGTTGTGACTGTATGCGCCGGCTCAGCCAGATCCGCGCCGGCCCCGGTATAATTTCCGCCGTAGTGTTTGGCAAGAAATGCCGATACAACCTGGCTTTTACCTCCACCGCCCGCCGTGATAGTACCGCTGGGCTCATCGGCGACATGGCCGACGCTGTTGCCGAATTGCCGGGCAATGATCGGGGCCACCAGAAGATGTTCGGCTTTACTGGTCACAGTGGTGAGCGGGCCTTCCGGGCTGTAGGCCATGCGGTCGCCACCGAAACCTGTCTGACCTATACGGGCGATAACCGGTGCCACTACGCAGGAATGGTTGGTATTGCATAGCGTATGCAAAGGCTGTTCTATCGACCGGGGTTTTGCCTGATATTTTGGGCCTCCAGCGCCTGCTATTACCGGGCTGACAAGCGCATAGCCATGGGTTTTTGTTATGGTCTTCAGCGGCTCATCAATGGACTGGCCCCGGAAACAATCATAAGAACCGTCTTTGGTGGAGTGGTTGCACTTAACGATAAACGGCGTCGGGTTATCAATAACGAAGCGCTGGATGCCGCGCGCGATCCGTTTAAGCGTGTTCTCTGCCAGCGGCCGCTTGCGCTCGAATATGCTCGGGCATGGTAGGGACCAGTCTATGATTTCCGCCGCGGTGCGCCATGGTTTGAGTTTCCCGCTCTGGACCTCCAGTGATTTTGGATTGCCATGAGTCGGTACCGGCCAGGCTATAGCCGCGTCATCGCAACGCATTACCATGAAAAATCGCTCCCTGATCGTTGGAGTACCAAGATCGCTGGCGCGGAGCTCACGGAACTCAACGGTATAGCCCAGCCCGGCCACCAGCCGAAGGCGGTCTTCACTGTCCGCAGCAATTCCGAGGATTTCGCAACATTCGTCCAATGCCGGATGATTGGCGGCTACGCCGGTCGTCAGCATCGCTACGAACGCCGCGAATGTTTCTCCCGCCCGAGCCGGGTCCGGGTGCTGTGTACCGTCATCAGCGGTCAGCAGCGGCCCCCAGGTTTTAAACTCTTTGACGTTTTCCAGAATCATTACCCGTGGACGTGATTTGAGCCCCCAGCGCAGAGCAATCCAGGCAAGGCCCCTTATTTCTTTTTTTACGGGCGTGCTACCTTTGGCCTTACTGAAATGACGGCAGTCAGGCGAGAACCAAGCCAGCGCTACCGGCCTGCCGCTACAGGCCACAACCGGATCGACATCGAAAACTGATTCGCAATAATGCAGCGTGTCCGGATGGTTCGTGCTGTGCATGTCGATCGCGTTCTGGTCGTGATTAATGGCAATATCGACGCTCCGGCCGATCGCCATTTCAATACCCGTTGACGCGCCGCCGCCACCGGCAAAATTATCTACGATTATTTCCTTCATACTGTTGCTCCCATGGCTGCGCTGAGTGAAGCGATTTGCTGAATAATGGAGGCTGACGGGAGGCCATCCAGCTTCATGCGGTTAATGTGATGGCGGATTTTGTTCTGCAATTCTGGGGGAAGTGTCTCAGCAACCGGCACCTGGTCGAAGAGGAAATGCACCTCTGCAGGCCATACTCGGTTATCCGTTTCCGATACTGGAATCATTTGTGGAATATTTTGGGGTGGGTTTAGGCGTGATGCCATCCAATGCATTTGTGCCAGCGCCGTTTCGCCGCGGGCGATCAAATCGTCACGATTGACGTACCCCATAGCCGGGCCGGTCCACGTTTTATCGAATACCGCGATGGCTCCGGCAAAAAACGCACCGGTGGGCACCTGTTGTTCGTCTGATGGTTTGAACCAGACAGGAACGTCAAAACCGACACGACCACGGATGAATGAAATATGGTCGGCCTGCTCCGGCCACCAAACTTCGGACGTGGCAGCTTTAATGAGGAAGACGAACCGCCCGCCCCGTTCCCGCATTTCCGCGGCGTAAGCCAGGATGTACCGCATGCCGGTAATGTACTGGCCGTCGTGCTGGCTGGCGCGGGAGTACGGCGGGTTGGCGAACGCGGCCCCGTTGAGCTCCGCCAGCCGGGCTGACCAATCCTGCGCCAGCGCATTATCCTCGGCAGTGTAATAGGCTTCGCATTTTGCGTTGCTCTCATCGGCAAACAGATCCAGAACCAGCGGGCCGAACATGGCGTTTATTCCCCAAAACAAAGCATCCGGCGTGCGCCACTGGTCGCCTATTTCCTTGAGCTTATGGACGGGCGCAGACTTTATAGCGTCCAGTGCTTGGGCGTAGACGGCCTTGGTGATATTCGTCATACCACAGTTCCTTCCGCCATATCGATTAGCTTTGCTTCTTGAATTCCAGAATAATCGCCGCAAAACAGATTGCCATAGGTGATGCAATGTGCCCGGCGCGCGGCCAATGCATCACGTTGCTTCTCTTGTGTATGAGGTGTTATATCAAGGACTGTTAACCATTGGCGCGCCGCACGGCGCCACAAATGAGACGCTTCGAGCTGTTTGGCCCGGGCGATTTCCTTTTCCAGACGTGTTGTCATGATGCTGCCCCCAGAGTTGCGGCCACCAGCCGGTAGAAATGAACGGTTTTAAGCGTTTGCGGATCTTTGATAGCCAGGCGCTCTTTCTTCAGGCCATGAATTTCCGGCTTAACCTCGCGCAGTCGCGCGCTGATTGCCGCTTGTGTGTCGGCCACGCCGTACATCTGCAGCACCAGCAGTTCCAGATCGCGCAGGGTGCGCCACGTTGGGCCGGCGGCAGCATGCAAGACGCGATTAAATTGCGATTCATGTTCTTTCATGCAGCCGGCCAGGATCAGGCGGCGGATGCCGGCGTTAATATCGGCACGTTCGAATTCGTCTACGGAAATCGTCAGTTTCATGCTGCTTTACCCCCATTCAGGCGCTGGCTGCACTCAGCCCATATTTTGTTCCAGGTGATCTTTGCGAAGTCGGCGCGCATGGATTTGACGCTTGCGCCGTCGGCCTCTTTTCGTGCGGCGGTTTCAATGTCGCTTTTGGATTTATTGTCCAGGGTGAGCCTGAAATACCGCTTGTAGGCGGCTTCCCGCTCGGCGTTGTCACCTGCAGATGCTTTTTTGCCCCACTCGGCGCGCGGCGGTCGGCCGGCTGTTTGCCATTTGGTCGCCGACTGGAGATAACCGGGAAACTTGGTCGGCTGGAATAGTGTGGACGGGCGCAGATAATCCGTCATTTTCAGATCTTCACCCCACTTCTCGACGCTGTAGTCAACCACCAGCATCAAGTCGGCCATGGTGAAATCTTCCCGCAGCCGGGCGCGGATGTTGTCCAGGGATGATTTGCTGATCTGGTACTTCGAGCCGGTTGTTCGGTTCAAGTGGGCCAGAACTTGTTTAGCATGATCGGTTATTTCGATTTCAGGGTCGGGCGCCACCGGCGGCTGACAAGGAGGTTTTATATCTGATGGATCAGGTGTTGATCTTAATGACGGATCGGGTCCAGATTCTGGACCGTCAAAACCCGGCTTTTCGCCTAAATCTGAACGTTCAGGATTTGAACCTTCAGATTTTGAACGTTCAGAATCTGAAGGTTCAGAATCTGGACGGTGAGAATCAGCCGCGGCGGCAGCACTGCGTAGCTTTGCAACGTTCAACCGATAAACGTTTGTCTCGTTGCGATTGCCTTTGCGGCGGCGTTCCTGTTTGCTCAGCCAGCCGGCTTTTTCGAGTTCTCCTATGGCGGTGATAACGGTGCTTCGCCCTGCCCCAATCTGACGGGCAATAGTCTCAACACCGGGCCAGCAAATGCCCTCATCGCTGGAGAAATCCGCCAGGCGCGCCATGATCATCAGTTTGGCGCCCCGGATACCGGCATTCGCGCAGCCATCCCAGACCCAGCTGGATAACTTAACGCTCATACCAACCTCGTGAATTTATTCTTGAATTCTTTAACCGGCAGCGCGCATTCATGGGCATATCCATCTCGCATGAAGATGACGCGGTTTTTGTCGGGGTCCCATCCAACGACGTGCACCCGAATCCCATATCTATCCCTGTAAACGCGATCCACATTGACGCGATGGTCAGCCATAACACGACCTCCCCCTGCTCGTTGAATGCGCGCCAGGCGGTTTCCAGATCTACCCGTTCCGTCACCGGCTGGTAGTTGGCGGGCTGGCCCGGCTGATTTAAGATGAAGTCATACGCAAAGGGCTGACTCCGGTCGGAATTAACGAAAGGTCGGCAGCGGAATTGCCTGCCACCAGCGTTTGCCGGTACACTGTTCATGCGTTGATTACTCCACAATATGTTTTCTCCGCGCCGACGCCCTGGGCTGCACACTCGGGGCGTCAACTTTTCTGACCTGGTCATTTGCGCGATCCTTTCTTGCGGCCAAACAGCGCCAGGATTGCCCTGATTTCCTCCTCGCGCGCTGCCAGATGTTTGGCATGGTGTATTTCAATATCCGCCGCTTCCCCTTCATCGATTACCCCGTCCGCCAATGCCTTTTGGATAATTAAATCGACCTGCCCACGTTCGGCGGCTGTCCTGATGCTTTTCTGAAAAAGCTCCACCTGGTCCAGCTCTTCAAACTTGGGGACGTCAACATGCATTCCGCCGCGGCGCCGGGAGAAATACTCAGCCAGGAGTGAAGTGCCAGAAATATCCTCCATGGCCTCCAGTTCGTGGTGCTCGAAGAAGCGGCAACCGTTTTTCTCGTAAAGGTTGTTGTTGAATTGGGTGGTGGTCATGCCCAGGGCACCAGCCATGGCAGACCGGCCGCCTGGATAGGCTTTACACATTGCTTTGACGGTTTCTTTGATATCTACCATGTTGATTTTCCTTTGGTAGTTAGTTCTGGCCTTTTAAATCTGTATTCTTTGCATACAACGAGGGGTTATAGATAAGTGCCCCTTTGGTGCGATATGCAGCTTCGGTGGCCCTGCCTTTGGGTATCAATTGGCCCGGTCGTTTTCTCCATTGGTAAAATGCTTCAGGGGAAACGCCGAAAAATGCAGCAATTTTTAGCGGGTCACCGAAATACTTTTCCAAATCGGTAGTAGTCATAACGCCTCCATCCTAAAAGTATTTAGATATTATTAGCTAATTTAATTTTGGTCAATAAAAACTAAGATTATTTAGGTTTTATTTTGAGGGCTAATCCGTGGTTACTCTAGGACAGCGTGTAAAGACGCTTAGGAAGGATCGTAAACTTACCCAATCACAGGTGGGTAAAGCCTTGGGCGTTAGCGACGTCACAATAGGATATTGGGAAAGGGATCTGAATGAGCCAGGCGGGAAATCGCTGACAAATTTAGCAAGGTATTTCGGGGTTAGCGAAGAGTATCTCCTCTATGGCAAAAATGAGGAATCAAACGTTATGCCCGCATCTTTAGGTACCACCAGCATACCCATCATAAGTTTCGTGCAGGCTGGGGCTTGGAGTGCGGAGAGCGATGCCCGCAGCCTCGAAGGGAACGTTGATTATATACTTACTGACCAGAAATTATCTCCGAGCTCGTTTGCGTTGCGTCTGAAGGGCCGGTCAATGGAACCAGAGTTTACCGAGGGTGACATCATCATTGTCGATCCCGAGATAGGTCCTATACCTGGTGATTATGTTGTCGCAAAAAATGGTTCTCACGAGGCAACCTTCAAGAAATATCGGTCGCGTGGCATAGACGCCAAAGGCGATGAAATCTTTGAATTGGTCCCTCTGAATCCAGATTTTCCCACTAAAAGTTCTCAAACAGAATCCATCTCGATCATAGGTGTTATGGTCGAACACCGTCGTTTCAGACGTCGTTAATCACTCCCTTCGTCCGCCGTCAGCGGACAAATAATTAATAAACTAAATATGTTTAGTTTTATGCTTGACGTTTAAACTAAATTATTTTAGATTTTAATCATTCGGAACCAAGTGCAGGACAGGTTATGGAAAATCTCGCAAAGCTCGGATGGAAGTGGTGGGCAACCTTAATCGGGATTCTGGCCTTTGCTGTTGTCTGCAATGTGCCTTGGGAATTGATGTAGCTGACCAGATCCCATAACAGGCAAGAGCATTAACGCAGGTTGGCATGTTCGGGGGCGTTCATGATTAACCTGCAGTGCTCTTACCGTTGTGGTGATCAGGGGATTATCGGGATATCCCTCCCGGTAGCCGGTTCGACACCGGCCGCCCACTTATACACCGAGAGAGAACGCCCTTCGGGGCACGTTGTACCGCGGCGGATGGCCTGGATACCCGCGGAATGTATACAGGCCCGACCGGTCCCCGTTAACGGACCACCACAATCAAAGAGCGCGGGCGTGCAAAACCGTATCCGACTGGCGCAAGGCTAAACTTCCGGCCTAGATACATCAATCCCAATGATGGCGCCATAAAGTGGGAAGTTCGCTCTTTTTGATTGTGGTGAATGTGCGGGCTTGTGCCCATGGAAGCCTGCTGGCCGGGATCAGCTCCGGCCACCACAAACCGATCACTGTTGGAGGTGATGTTGTATTGCTGTGTGTAGTCCTTTGGCGGTGGTGTCAGCTCTTCAACTCAAAAGGGGTGAAGATAATGTTCTAGCTGGCATTTCCGCCCTTTTTTCTCGCCTGCATAGGCAAGGGACTCTGCCCTGCCCTATGTATGTGGAGTATCACCGCGGCGTGTGCAGCGCCGCTATCAACGAGGGGTTAGCCCATGTCTGAACCAAATAATATTACCAATGTTCCAGACTTTTTTTCTGAATTAGACGCCGGAATTTTTGAAAACAAATTTGCTGCAGCTCTGAATGACGCCGCGCTCGGCGCGCTCAATAACGGCGGCAAGGCCAAAGTGGTCCTGACCTTTGATATTGAACGGCTGAATAATTCAATCGAAGAAAAACGGGTCCGGATTAAACACCGGCTCAGTTTTACCACCCCCACCCCGCGCGGGAAAACTTCCGAGGAAGACACTACCGAAACCCCGATGTACGTCGGCAAGCGCGGGAAACTCACCATCCTGCAGGAAGACCAGGGACAGCTTTTCACTATCACCGGCCAGCCTGACGGCAAGCTCAATAACCAATAATTCATAAATTCATTTATCGAAGGACTCAACACATGTCGCAATCTATAGACGCAAGCGCCATCACCCAGATCCGGGATATGTCCCTGACCGGCGAACTGGTAGGAGATTTGACCAAAGCTGATTGCCCGGTTGTCGCTGTTCCGGATGGTGTAAAGCTTCAAAGCCTCGAATATCTCCAAAATGGCCGCTTCCGCTTTCGTGGCAAAATGGCTACCGCCAGCGTTCCTGACTTTGTTCGTTATTGCAAAGAGTATGAAGGCGCCGGCGTGCGTTGCTTCATAAATGCCGACGCTATGGCTGCTGTCACTATTTTCAATCTTGGCACCCTGACGGAACCGGGACATGCAGATAATACCGCGCGCCTGAAACTGGAAAAGACCGCGCCTTTTTCCTCACTGCTGGAAATCGACGGCCGTAAGGAGGGCCAGAAAGAGCTGGCAGAATGGCTGGAAGACTGGAACGAATATTTACTGGCTTTCACCGCTGACGGTGAAGTGCTGGACATTAAAAAAGCGGTCGCCGGCGTTCGGCAGATTACGATCGAATCCATGACCAGCCAGGATCATGAGGAAAATGATTTTAGCGGTAAGCGTTCTCTGATGCAGAGCGTTGAGGCAAAGAGCAAAGTCACCATGCCGGCGGCATTTGAATTTAAGTGCATCCCTTTCGAGGGCCTGGCCGAGCGCCGAATCCGTCTGCGCTACAGCGTCTTGACCGGCGGCGATGCGCCGGTGCTGGTCTTGCGGATTGTCCAGCTGGAAGCCGTAATGGAGCAAATCGCCAGCGAGTTCCGCGATCTGCTTGTGGCTCAGTTTGACGGCACCAGCGTCGAAACCTTTATCGGTGAATTTTCCGCTTAATGTAGTGATGCCCCATCCGGGGCATTTAATAAAAACAATCTTAATTGTTGCCTCCTGGCAAGGGCTTCGCTCATCCGAAGCCCGACCGCGTGCAGGCGGATAATGTGGAGTAATAACATGATTAATACCATTGTCATTGATACCGAGGATTTGGATCTAACACCCTCAGCGGTAATTTTGTCGATCGGCGGTTTTGCCTTTGATGTTACCGACATTAGCGATACACAATCTGCTATTTTTCAGATTGTCCAGGATCCTGAACTGGCGGAATATTCCGCCCGGGCGTTCTACGGTTTAGTTGACGTGTTTGATCAACTGATGATGTGCCGGACCGTTAGCCTGGGGACGCAGGAATGGTGGAGAAAACAAGGGGAGGATGCCCACGAGGCGTTGCTCGGCGAACGCCATAGCCTGGGCTCACAACTGCTGAACCTCAGTAGCTGGATTGCACAACACCGAGAGGCACGCATCTTTTTTCGTGGTACCGACTTTGATGGATCGATTCTTGAGCACGCTTACCGGATGTGCGGGATGGAATGCCCGTGGCGTTACAACGGTAAGCGTGACGTTCGGACTTATATCGATGCGATGACCCGCGGAATGCGGGGTTACCTGAAAGACCACCAGCCTTGTTTTTCAATGATCAAACATAACGCCCTTCATGATGCCATGAACGACGCTGAACAGATGGCTATTGCTTATCAACTCAACAGCCAGGCGGTGGCCAATGTTTAACGCAGAAATTTTGGCCCAGGTGCTGGCGATGAAGGAAAGCGGAGAACTAAATAGAATGGCTGGCAGCGGCATAGCCGGAATACTCGCACAGTTCGCCCTGACGGCGCTGACGGCTGAACGTGACGCCAAATTATATGGCGTCGGTTTTATAGTAAAGGGAGAAAGAGTTAACCCGCAAGATGTCGTCATTATCCATAACACCCCGCCCACAGTCGGCAACGTGCCTGATTATTTTCTAACTGTCATGGAGGAAGTTTTATCCATATCAGATCGCAAGCACGACGCATGGGACCGCGCTAAAGCAGCTATCGCAACCTGCCGTGCCTCCCCGCAGCTGATACCTGCAAGGATCAAGTTGCCAGCGGCATTCAACGTCAAGATGGGCGGTGATAAAGCTACCCGGGCAATGTTCCAGGGCATGAATATGATGCGTGAGGACTGCATAAAGGTTTTGCGCGCCGCCGGTATCGAGGTGGAGGAATAACGTGGAAATTGATTACGCCAACCTGAAAGCAGACTACGCCGCGGCGCTTGCCGCCGGCGATAAGCTGTATCTCGGTACAGAATGCACCAAGCCAGGCCACGGCCGCGTGCGTTATGTTAGTGGCCGGTCATGCCGGGAATGCACGCGCGAAAAATGCGTCCGGCGCCATCTGCGAGATCGATCGAGCAGGACAGATCAGGAAGGGTTTACCAGGCGGGCATTCATCCTCGGAGATCCAAACCGCATCACGCAAAAATCTATATCTGTCCATCCGGATAAAGTGGAGGAAAAGCCATGACAAATAACAAATTAATGAAAGCGAGAATCTGGGGCGAGCGTGAATTTGAGAAAGGCTCTATTCCTGATACTCGTACGATCAAGCGCTGGGTAGAAGATGGTTTATTACGCGGAAAAATCGTTGATAGCTCAGTATGGATTTTTTCTTCTGAACGATGGGGTGTTGATTCCCATGTATCCCATCAAGTGAAATTATTAATTAAGGAATGATTATGGCAGCGAGACCGCGCCGGCGAGAATATAGGCATCTCCCTGACTATCTTTACTTTGATAAGGATAAAGGCGCTTATAGATTTACGTTAATAACCGGCAAAAAGAAAGACCTAGGTTCGGACCGCGCGGTCGCGATAGCTATAGCTCGTGAATATAACGCTATCATGCGTACTAGTCCCCCTATCTCTATAACTTCTTTAATTAAGGAGTCAGGCGGCGCGCATGGGGAATCAGAAGCATTTGCCCACCATGCTCAAGCTCTTTTTGAGCGTGCAGTTATAGACGAGAAACCCGCAGCCAGTACTTTGGCGGACTGGCAAAATGATCTTGTTAGAGTAAAAGAATATTTTTGTGAAATACCCGCAAGTGATATTGAATTAGAGCATGTTAACGGTTTTATACAGCAATATCATTCTGACGCTTCAGCCAATGTTCAAAATAGAAAAATAAGCTTTTTAAGCAAACTTTTTAGTTACGCAATGGATGAATCTTTGATGATGGATAATCCGGCGACACGAAAAAAAATGCGGCGTGTTGATAGCAAAAAAAGGCGCCGGTTGTCTTTAGATGATTTCCGGCGGATGCATGACGCTGCGGCTCCATGGTTAAGAACAGCAATGGATCTGGCATTGCAAACTACCCAGGCGCGTCTGGAAGTTTCACGCATAAAATACAGCATACGTGAGCCAAAAGAAGGTGTATGCGGGTGCGTTTGGTATGACATTCCACTTAATGGAATATTCGGTATGCTCTACATACACCGGCAAAAGGTTAAAGACAAAGAAGCCTCACATGTAGCGATACCCATTGGTGAAGCATTGAAAACGATCATAGACGATAGCCGTGATAACATCGCCAGCCCGTATGTAGTCCATCGTTTACCCAAGAAAAACAGCAATCCAATAAGCAAAGAAGTTTATCACCCAACACAAATCGCACCGGACTACCTCAGCCGTTCCTTTTCCAGCTTACGAGATAAGATCGGAGTGGCTTCTACATATCCGTTGCTTGAGCGACCTACATTCCATGAGATCCGAGCTTTAGCGGCTCATTTGTTCAAGATGCAGGGTCTGGATCCCCAGGCGCGCATGGCGCATAGCGATGCCAAATCGACAAAGGTTTACACCCAGAATCATGTGGATTGGGTGGAAGTACCGCATGCCGAAATCAGGATAAAAGGGTAGGGAAAAACGTACCCTAACTTATTGATGTATATGAGGTCAATTTTGCAAAGTAAGTACTGTTTGTTTATACAGTCAAATGGCATGGAAGCCAGGCGGGGCGCGGCCTGCGCGCATTTTTGAATGGGGTCATGGGGTGTCGGGGGTCGGAGGTTCGAATCCTCTCATGCCGACCAATCATCCTGAAGAAAACCAACCACTTGTGGTTGGTTTTTTTTTCGTCTGAAGCATGGTTGAAAAGCCAGGCGGCGGCTTAAGCGCGGGCGCCGGGTCTGGCGCAGGTCTTTATAAACATGATTGCCTGCCCTCCTCGTCTTCCCGTTTCATTCTCGCGCGAATGCCACCCTCAATGCGCAGGGTCTCCGCCATAGGCTCATAGATAGCCCCTTGCGTAGCGGCCACCGGCGGGGCTTTATGAACTTCGCGGTCGGCGATGTCCGCTGACAGCCGCTCGGTCAAATCCGGGAACAGATGATGGGAAATATTGGAGGAACCGGCCTTCCAGCCGACGGGCGTTTCTTCCTGTGGATTGACGCAGGCCCCGACGATGGCATCCACCACCAGCGCGGGATCGTCCATCGCCGCCATGCGCGGCGCATGGCCGCTGTAATTGGCGGCATGCAACCACCAGGGCGTATCCACCGCCCAGGGCATTATGGTCGCCACCTTGATATTGGCGGCGCTGCCATCCAGACGCAGCTCTTCGTTGAGCGTGCGGCTGAGGCTCAGCACCGCGGCCTTGGAGGCGGCATAGGATGCCTGATAGGCCAGGGGCACTTCGCTGTCGATCGACCCGGTGTTTATCAGGGTGCCGAACCCCTGCATGCGAAATTGCCGGATTGCCGCGTGGGCGCCAAACAGGAGCCCTTTCAGGTTAACGTCGATAATGCGCGCATGATCCGCCGGCGGAATATCCCAGAATAGTCCCAGGGCGCCGATACCGACGTTATTGATCCAGATATCGATGCCGCCAAACCCTTCCAGCGCCGCCTGGGCCAGATGCTCGACGTCGGCGGCGTCACTGACATCGGTCCGCACCGCCAGCGCCGCGCCGCCGGTGGACCTGATGTGTGCGGCCAGATCTTCCAGCGCCGCCTCCCGCCTTGCAGCAAGCACGACGTTCGCGCCCAGTTGCGCGAGTTTAAGCGCCGTTCCCCGGCCAAAACCGCTGGATGCGCCGGCGATGACGACGGTCTTCCCCTTGAGATCGTGCTGGTGTGCTGACATGATGGATATCTCCATTTAATTAGCGCGCTTACCCAAAATGGGGAAATCCATCTCCCTGACCTGGAACCCTGGCCAGGGGACATAGTGCCGCGCGGAAGGCTATACCGATAGGTTCGCAATGGAATACGTCGGGATAGCCTCAATATAGTTGAAGATACTGCAGCGGGCAAAACCGTGGTTGTGACGCCCACCGCCGCCACGCGGCGGCGTTAGGGTTATTGCATGCTGGCGGCTATCGTCTCGACATTGTGTTTAAAGGCCGCCTCGTAGGTCGTCGCGGGCCCGCCGGCTTTCGATAACGATTCCGGATACAGTTCGCCACCCGGCTGCGCGCCACTGGCGGCCGCCACCTGCTTCACCAGGCGCGGGTCGGTTTGATTTTCAATAAAGTAGGTTTTGATATGCTTTTCCTTAATCTGCCTGATCAAGCCGGCGACGTCGCTGGCGCTGGCTTCGGCTTCAGTGGAGAAACCGACCGGGGCGAGGAACTCCACGCCATACTCGGCGCCGAAATAACCAAAAGCATCGTGGCTGGTAATCACTTTACGTTTGTCCGCCGGGATGGCGGCGAAGGTGCTTTTTGCCCAGCTGTCCAGCTTTTCCAGTTTTTGTATATAGGCGCTCCCTTGCCGGCGAAAATAATCCGCATCCTCAGGATCCGCGGCAATCAACGCCTGCATAACATTGCGGGCATAAACTGCGCCGTTTTTGGCGCTGTTCCATGCATGAGGGTCGGTGACGGTTTTGCCTTCCTCTTCCATGTTGCGCGTGTTTACGCCCGTGGACGCGGTAATGATCTTGCCCTTATAGCCTGACGCCGTGATCAGGCGATCCATCCATCCTTCCATCCCCAGGCCGCTGACAAACACGACGTCGGCTTTATTTAACGCCTGGCTGTCTTTCGGCGCCGGCTCAAAACTGTGGGGATCGCCATCCGGGCCCACCAGGCTGGTCACGGTGACATGATCCCCGCCAACCTGTTTTACGATATCGGCCAGTACGGAAAAACTGGCTACCGTATCGACCGTTTTGGCCAACACGGCGGGGCTCGACACCATCATGGCCACCGCTAATGGTAGGGTTAAACGATTCAATTTTCTCTCCTTGCTGATAAACGCGCGCTATAAACGCCAGTTATTGTTACTTTATAACATAACATATAGCGCGATTTGCTGGCAAGACTTAACGCCGGCGGTCATCATTTATTCAGCTATAGAAAGCCAAAAAAGATATTTTTATTTTTATTACATGCGTAATAAGGTGGTTGCGCATATGTAATGGCGCTGTATTTATTTTGAGATATTTTGTATTGGCAGAATATGATGATTGTTTCAAGGAGCTGTAATGAATGTTATTACCCTGGCCGGTAGTCCGCGTTCGCCCTCGCGTTCGGCGGCGCTGTTGACTATCGCCCAGCGCTGGCTGGAGGGACGGGGTATTAAGGTTACCCCCTGGAATGTGTTTAATTTTAACGCGGAAGATTTGCTGTACGCGCATTTCGACAGCCCCGCGCTCAATGACTTTGTCAGGCAGCTTGCCGGAGCCGATGGCGTGATTATCAGCACGCCTATTTATAAAGCCTCGTTCAGCGGCGCGCTGAAAACCCTGCTGGATCTGCTGCCGGAGCGCGCGTTCGAGCATAAAGTGGTGTTGCCGCTGGCCACCGGCGGCTCGGCAGGGCATATGCTGGCGCTGGATTATGCCCTCAAGCCGGTGCTTAACGCGCTGAAAGCCCAGGAGATCCTGCACGGCGTTTTCTCAGAAGACAGCCAAATCACCCGCTACGATGGCGATCCGTTGTTAAGCGCCGCGCTTGAAGGCAGATTGCTGGAATCCCTGGAGACCTTTACCCGCGCGCTGGAAAGGCAATCGCAATTCAGCCCCTTGCATATCTCATCCGCCTCGTAGGCCTCGGCAGCGGCCGCTGACAGGCGCGACGTGGAGAATAGAGTAAACCTTATGAAATTAGCTTGGTTTAATGACGGTAAACACCCCATATCCTTATTTTTAACGGGAGGATAAGCGATGCAGGGGAGAATTGGCTATATAGGCTGGCGGCTGTTCCAGATTTTGCCCACCACGTTTACCATTGTGCTGTTGGCCTTTGTGTTAATGAAATTAGCGCCCGGGGATGTTATTGATGTCGTGGCGGGAGAATCAGGCGGGGCCACGCCGGAATATATGGCGGAAATGCGTGAATTATATGGGCTGAATATTCCGATCTGGCAGCAGTTTATTCATTATCTCGAGTCGCTGGCGCATTTCGACCTGGGCTATTCCTTTCGGGAAAACACGCCCGTTGCCGATTTAATCCTCAGCCGGTTGTCCGCGACCATTACCCTGTCGTTGACGGCGATTATTTTCGCCCTGTTGGTTGGCGTGTTGCTGGGCATTATTGCCGCGCGCTACCGTGGTTCCTTCTTGGACGGGCTGATCTCGGTTTTTTCCACCATCGGTTTTGCCACGCCTTTATTCTGGATTGGCTTGTTGCTGATCGTCGTATTTTCCATTAATTTGCGCTGGTTTCCGGTGAGCGGCATCGCCACCGTCGGCGCCGACTACGCCAGTCAGGTCTATTACCTGCTGGACGTAGCAAGGCATTTGATCCTGCCGGCGTTATCGCTGAGCCTGTTCTTTCTGTCGATGTATGTCCGCATCACCCGTTCCTCAATGCTGGAAGTCTATGGACAGGACTTTGTGCGCACGGCCAGGGCCAAAGGATTAAGCGAATGGCGGGTAATATTCGGCCATATCCTGCGTAATGCCGCGCTGCCGATTATTACCATTACCGGCCTGGAAATCGGCGGACTGCTCAGCGGTTCGGTGGTGGTGGAAACCGTCTTCGGCTGGCCGGGTATCGGCCGGCTGGCCTACGACGCGGTATTTTCCCGCGACCTCAACCTGCTGCTGGGCATTTTCTTGCTCAGCTCCTTTCTGGTGGTGCTGATGAATCTGCTGGTGGATTTGATCTATGTCGCGCTGGATCCGCGCATCGGGAGACGCCGCCCATGATATCTCGCGGTTTTCGCGCGCGGCTGGCCCGCTCATATTCCACGCAGATTGGCCTGCTGTTATTGTTGCTGATCCTGTGCGGCGCGGCGGCGGCGTCCTATTTTTTCCCCGGCGACCCGCGCAATATGGTCGGCAGCCCGACGATTTGGCCCGGCGCCGATGCCCGGTTTCCCCTCGGTACCGACATGATGGGCCGCGATATGCTTTCCGGCCTGCTGTATGGCGCCCGCACCTCGCTGATGATCGGCCTGTTCGCCACCGCGCTTTCCGTGGTGCTCGGTATTGTCATCGGCGTGATCGCGGGTTATTTCGGCGCATCCTGGGTTGACGATATCCTGATGCGCCTGACCGAAGTGTTCCTGACCATGCCGCGCTTACTCTTTGCCATCGCCCTGGTGATGGTGCTGGGTCCCTCGACATTCAGCATTTCCCTGGCGCTGGGCGCGACCTCCTGGCCGCAAATCGCGCGCCTGGTGCGCGGCGAGGCGCTGCGCGTGCGCGAAATGGAGTTCGTGCGCGCCGCCGCCACCATCGGGCTTGGACACCTGCGCATCATCACCCGCCATGTCTTGCCCAACAGCATCGCGCCGGTGATGGTGGCCTCGTCGGTACTGGTGGCGCAGGTTATTTTATCCGAGGCGTCGTTATCCTTTCTCGGACTTGGCGATCCCAGCGTGGTGACCTGGGGGGGCATGGTCGGCTCAGGGCGCGAGGTGCTGCGTACCGCCTGGTATATGACCGCCCTGCCCGGCCTGGCTATTTTCGTGACCGTTATGGGCTTTATGCTGATCGGCAACGGCCTGAACGATATTTATAACCCACGCCTGCATAGGAAGTAGATTACGATGGCAACAGAAGAGAAACCGACCGCCGCCGTCGACGGACCGATACCGCTCAAGCTGCTTGACGTGCGGGATTTACGTATTGGTTTTAATGGCGAAGAGATTGTGCACGGCATTTCTTTTCATATTAAGCCGCATGAAAAGGTCGCCCTGGTGGGCGAGTCCGGATCGGGTAAAAGCGTGAGCGCCATGAGTTTATTACACCTGATCCCCGGCGCCAGCGTGTCCGGACAGGCGCTGTACGGCAATACCGATCTGCTCAAGCTGCCCGAGGCGGACGTACGCGCCGTCAGCGGCAAGGATATTTCGATGATTTTCCAGGAGCCGATGACGGCGCTTAATCCCCTGCATCGGGTCGGGGAACAGATTGCCGAAGTTTACCGGCTAAAGCGGCGGATGGGCCGTAAGGACGCCTGGGAGCATGCCGTGGCCCGGCTCGCGGAAACCGGCATCGCCGAGCCGGAACGGCGCGCCAATGCCTATCCGCACCAGCTTTCCGGCGGGCAGCGCCAGCGCGCCATGATAGCCATGGCGCTGGCCGGCGAGCCCAAACTGCTGCTGGCTGACGAACCGACCACCGCGCTGGATGTGACCCTGCGGCTGCAAATCCTTGAACTGTTGTCCGCTTTGCAGCGCAAGAACGGGTTATCCATCCTGCTTATTACCCACGACCTGCACCTGGTGCGCCGTTTCGCCGATCGGGTCATTGTCATGGAAGCCGGCAATATCGTGGAAGTCGCCCCGACCGAACAGCTGTTCCAGGCGCCAAAACATCCCTACACCCGTCAGTTGATCAACAGCCGTCCGCAACGGGACATCGGCGCCGTCGCCGCAGACGACGCCGGGCAGCACCCGCGCCTGGAGGGCAAAGACCTGCAGATAAGCTACCCGGTTTCGCATCCGGGAATAGGCAACTGGTTCCGGCGCCACCGATTCCAGGCGGTCAAAAATGCCGACTTCGTGTTGCGGCGCGGACAAACCCTGGGCGTTATCGGCGAGTCCGGTTCAGGCAAAAGCACGCTGGCCGCCGCGGTGCTGGGACTGATGGATCATGAAGGCTCGCTGCTTATCGACGGCATGTCGTGGCAGCAGGCCAATGCGCACTCTTCCCTGGCGCGCCGGTCGCAACGGCGCAAAATACAGGCGGTATTCCAAGACCCCTTCTCTTCCCTGTCCCCGCGCCTGAATATTGCCCAGGTGGTGGGCGAAGGCCTGCATTTCCATCATCCCGAACTGTCGGCGCGGGAGCGGGAGCGGCGTATTACCGCGATCCTCGGCGAGGTGGGTCTTAACGAAACCCAGTTTCCGGGGCTGCTGCACCGGTATCCCCATGAATTTTCGGGCGGCCAGCGCCAGCGCATCGCCATTGCGCGGGCGCTGATTATCAACCCCGATATTCTGGTGCTGGACGAGCCTACCAGCGCTCTGGACGTTACCATCCAGCGGCAAATCATTACCCTGCTGCAGCGACAGCAGCGCGCGCATGGTCTGAGCTATCTGATCATTACCCATGATGTGGCGGTGGTGGCCGCCATGGCGCACCGGATTATCGTCATGAAGGAGGGTAACGTGGTCGAGGCGGGGGACGCCATGACCCTGCTAAACGCCCCGGTCCATCCCTATACGCGCAGCCTGATCCTGGCGGCGGCCTGATACCCCGGCACGCGCAGGCGCCAGGGGCGGGCGCCTGCGCCGCTGGCCGGCATACGCCTAAAAAACGGGATGCTGCCCGCCGTCCACGGCGATAAACGCGCCGACCACATAACTGGCGCGTTCGCTGGCCAGGAACAACACCACGTCGGCAACCTCCTCGGGACGGCCGAAACGGCGCAAGGGCAATCCGTCGCTGAGCCGGCTTAGCGCCTCCCCGGGCGTTATCCCCAGGCGCCGGGCTTCATGATCGACGGTCTGATCAATGCGATCGGTTAGGGTATATCCCGGATTGACGGCATTAAGCCGGATGCCGTAACGCGCGTAATACTGTCCGAGTCCCAGGGTGGACAACAGCAGCGCCGCATTGGCCGCACCACCCGCCACATGCGACGGATGCGGCACCCGCGCGCCGGTGCCGATAATATTGACCACGGCGCCTACCTGGCGCGCCGGCGCGCCGGCGCCCGCGGCCTGCGCCACCCAGCGTTTGAGCACCGCGTCCTGGGCGTGGATATAGGTATAATATTTGGCGTCCATGGCGGCATGCCAGGCGGCGCTGTCGAGGGATTCCGGCGGGTTGCGGCGCGCGGCGCCCGCGCTGTTCACCAGGATATCAATCGGCCCCAACTGCCGGGCCAGCTGTTCGACGGCGGCCTCCGCCTCATCGCTGTGGCTAAGATCGGCACGCGCCACGGCAATCTCCGGCCCGTCATCCGCCAGCGCCAGCCGCGCCTGCGCCAGATTGCGCGTATCCCGCGATACGATGCCCACCCGCGCGCCCTCGCGCAAAAAAGCCCGGGCGACGGCCAGGCCGATGCCTTTGCTGCCGCCGGTGACCAGCACCACTTTCCCCGCTAATCCGAGTTCCATAACCCCGCTCCTTAAATTTTTGTATTGATCGGCGGCAGTATGCCGTTTAAATAAAAATCCCCCACCGCCCGCGCCTTATACGCCACGGGATCGTGGGTGGTATGGGTACGCGCGTTGCGCCAGTGTCGGTCAAGGTTAAGCGCCGTCGAGGTCGCCGAGGCGCCGCCAAGACGGTAGATCATTTCGCTCACCCTGACGGCGGCCTCGGAAGTGGCGTATTTCGCCTCCGCCACCGCAATCGACGCCTCCCCCAGCAGGCGATCGCTCGCCTCGCTGCCGGCCCATTGTGCCGCCAGGGCGTGGTCCAGCGCTTGCGCCCCGCGCTCAAGCAGGGTTTCCGCACCGTGCGCGATAATGGCCATTTCACCGACGGTATGCAGCACATACGGATCGGCGGTGGCGCCGCTGACGCCGCTTTCGCGCAGCGCGCGCGCCTGGTTACGCCCGTAAGCGCAGGCGTCCTCCAGGGCCGCCCGGGCGATGCCGGCGTCGATGGCGGCATGGATCAGCTGCGCGAATCCCCCTTCATGGGTGCGGCGCTGGCCATAGGCGGGAATGCGTAAGATCTCCCCCTCGGCGATAAGCACATTGTCAAACACCGTGGTGCCGCTGGCGGTGGTGCGCTGTCCCATGCCGTCCCAGTCGTCGCTGACGGTCACGCCGGGGCGATCCACCGGGACGAACACCGCCGCCCGGCCCCCCTCCTCATGCACCGCCGTGACCAGAATAAGGCTGGAGAACAGACTGCCGGTGCTGTAATACTTGCGCCCGCGCAGGCGCCACTCCCCATTTTCCCGCGTCAGCCGGGTGGCCACGTCGCCGATAAAGGCGCCGTCACGTTCGGCGGCGGCGTTGCCCATCATTGCCCCCCGCAGCACCCGATCGAAGTAGTGCCGCTGCTGCGCGGCGCTGCCATATAACCGCAGTTTTTCCAGATTGGCGAATTGCGGCGCGATCGCCTGGGCGATATTGGGATCGCCCGCCGCCAGCAGGCATATCACGCGGGAAAAAGTCGTCAAGTCAGCTTCCAGGCCGCCGTATTCCCGCGGCACCCGCATCGACAGCAGCCCGCTTTGCCGCAGCGCGCGGATTTCCTCGTGGGGCAAGGCCCGCTGGCTATCGCGCCGCGCCGCGCCGGCGGCGAAACGCAGCCTGAATTGCTCCGCCGCCGCGATAAGCCCGGACATATCGTCTTCTCGCCCGCCTGGGCGCAAGGCGTGTTGCTGGTCATGGTCTGTCGGCATACCTGTTCCTTAATAATGATCGCGCGCCGCATAGCGACTGGCCGGGCGCGCCAGACCCATAATCTCCCGGGTGGTCGCGCCCTGATAGCGCCGGCGATATACCCCGCGCCGCTGCAGCTCGGGCACCACCAGGTCGACAAAATCCGCCAGGCCTCCGGGCAGCCAGCCCGGCATGATATTAAACCCGTCCGCGCCGCCCTCCTGGAACCAGGCGGTCATCATATCGGCGATATCCGCCGCGGTGCCGGTAAGCACCGGATGGCCCCGGGCGATGGCCACCTGCAAATATAAATCACGGATGGTGAGGTTATCGCGCCGGGCGATATGCCGGAGCAGCGCGATCCTGCTGTTGGCGCCCTCCCCGCCGGCCGCCGGCAGGTCGGGCAACGGCCCGTCCAGGGGATAACCGGACAGGTCGATGCCGCCCAGATGGTGCTCAAGCTGCGCCAGGCCAACCTCGGGGTGGATAAGCGATTGCAGATAATCGAATTTTTCCTGCGCCTCGCCCCGGGTGCGGCCCACCACCGGAAACAATCCCGGCAAAATACGCAGCGCGCGCGCCGATCGCCCCGTCGCCCGCGCCTGGCTCTTTAACTGGCCATAAAACGATTGCGCGTCCGCCAGGGTGGTCTGCGCGGTATAGATAACCTCGCCCACACTGGCGCCGAGCGCCATGCCGGCCACCGATGAACCGGCCTGCACCAGCAGGGGGTGGCCCTGCGGCGGCCGGGCGATGTTCAGGGGACCGCGCACGCTGAAAAATTCGCCCCGGTGGTCCAGGGCATGCAGTCCTTCCGGCCGGAAATAGACGCCCGCGTCCCGCTCGGCCACGATGGCATCATCATCCCAGCTGTCCCACAGGCCGCGCACCACGTCGACAAACTCCCCGGCGCGGCGGTAGCGCTCCCCGGCGGGCGGGATGGACCCGGCGCCGAAATTTTCCGCCTCCGCATCGCTTGAGGAGGTGACGATATTCCATCCCGCCCGGCCGCCGCTCAGGAAATCGAGCGAGGCGAATTTGCGGGCGATATGGAAAGGCTCGTTAAAGGTGGTCGACGCCGTGGCGATAAGCCCGATATGCCGTGACGTCTGGCTCAGGGCCGACAGCAGCGTTAAGGGTTCAAAATGCGCCTTTGGCCCCCGCCCAAGGCGTTCGGCCGAACGGTCGCGGATGGCCAGGCCGTCAGCGAGGAAGAACAGGTCGAACAGACCGCGTTCGGCGATCTCCGCCACCTGCCGGTAGTGGGCGAAATCCATCGGCCCCAGGGGATTAACCTGTTGGTGGCGCCAGCTGGCCAGATGCCGGCCGGTCATCTCGACAAACACGCCGAGGTTCATTTCATGCCGCGCCGCGCCGCTCATGCTGGCGCTCCCGTCGCCCGGCCGGCATAACGGTTGGCCGGCCGCGCCAGCCCCAGATGGTCGCGCAGGGTAGCGCCGGTATACTCGTGGCGAAACAAGCCGCGCCGGCGCAGTTCCGGCACCACCTGGTCGATAAATTCCAGCAGGCCGCCGGGCAGCCAGGGCGCCATGATATTAAAGCCGTCCGCCCCGCCGCCGGTAAACCGTTCCTCCAACTGGTCGGCAATTTGCGCCGCCGTGCCGAAAATCGCCCAATGGCCGCGCGTGCCGGTGACATGCCAGTAGAGCTGGCGGATGGTCAGATTTTCACGCCGGGCGAACGCCGCCAGCAGCCCCTGCCGGCTCTGGTTTCCCTGCGTCGGCGGCAGTTCCGGCAGCGGCCCGTCGATGGGGTAGGACGACAGATCAACGCCGCCCAGGTGGCGGGCCAGGACCGGCCAGCCGATTTCCGGGTCGACCCATGACTGCAATTGCTCGAATTTTTCCCGGGCATGAGACTCGGACTCGCCGATAATAGGGAATACGCCCGGCATGATTTGCAACTGATCGGGATGGCGCCCGTAAGCCGCCATCTTCTGTTTAACGCTGCGGTAAAACGTCCGCGCATCCTCAAGCGTTCGCTGGGCGGTAAAAATCACCTCGGCCCGGCGCGCGGCCAGGTCCTGCCCGTCGTGCGACGACCCCGCCTGCACCAGCACCGGCTGCCCCTGGACCGGGCGCGAGATATTCAGCGGGCCCCGCACCTTAAAAAACCGCCCCTGGTGATCCAGCACATGCAGTTTGCGCGGGTCGAAAAAATGCCCCGTCGCTTTATCATTGAGCAGCGCGTCGTCTTCCCAGCTGTCCCATAATCCCTGCACCACGTCCACGAACTCCTGGGCGCGCTGGTAGCGCAGGCCGTGCTCCATAACCTCGTCACGATTAAAATTCAGCGCCTCGCCCAGCGTCCAGGAGGTCACCACGTTCCAGCCCGCCCGTCCCCCGCTGATATGATCGAGCGAAGCAAACTTGCGCGCGACATTGAACGGCTCGTTATAGCTGGTGGAGGCGGTGGCCACCAGCCCGATTTTTTCGGTTACCATCGCCAGGGCGGACAGCAGGGTGAGCGGTTCATAGTTCACCGTGCGCGTCGTTCGGCCGATATATTCGTCCTCCTCGTACTGGAAAGTCATCTGATCGCCTAAGAAAATCATATCAAACTTGGCCGCTTCGGCCCGGCGGGCCAGCAGTTTGAAATGCTCCAGGTTCATGCCGGCGTTAACCGGGGCGTCGGGATGCCGCCAGGCGCCGATGTGATGGCCGACATCCTGTAAAAACGCGCCCAGGCGCAGCTGTTTTTTCTGTTGTGTCAAGGTTAGCGCTCCGCTTGTTTACCCTGCTTCCACCCGCCCCCATCAGTCATACATGGTGATGGGGGGCGGCGTCTGGTTAAGGTAATAATTGCCGACCACGCGATAGCGGTGATTGATCGGGTCGTGGGTAGTATGGGTGCGTGCGTTGCGCCAGTGGCGGTCAAAGTTGTTCTCACGCAGCGTCGCGGAAGAGCCGCCGACCTCGTAAATCAGCTCCGCCGCCCTGAGGGCGGCGCCGTTGCAGACGATTTTCGCCTCGGCCGTGGCGATGGAGCCGTCTATCAGCTTCTGCTCCAGTTCATCCCCGGTCTCGCCGCCGTGCCAGGCGGACGCCGCGGTGTCCACCAGCGCGGCGGCGCGCAGCAGGGCCGCCTCGGCGCCATGCGCGTGGGCGATGATATTGCCGATGGTATGCTGGACAAACCAATCGTCGACGGAGCGCTGTACCCCGGAATCGGCGCGCGGCCGCGCGCCGCGATGCGCCCAGGCCACGGCGTCGTCCAGAACCGCCAGAGCGATGCCCACCTCAATGGTGGAATGCAGCATTTGCGTGGCCGCCGGCTGGTAGTTGCGCTTTTTGCCCTCGTCGCTGGTGTAGAACATCACCTCCTCGTCCGCCACCGCGACATCCAGGAATTCGGTGGTGCCGCTGGCGGTTAACCGTTGCCCCATGCCGTCCCAATCGTCGTGCTGCACAATGCCCGGCCGGGCGCGGGGCACAAACGCCGAAACTGTGTCGCCGCGATCATCCTTAGCGGTAACCCGCAGTCGATCCGCCATCAGGCCCCCGGTGCTGTAGAATTTTTTACCGCGCAAACGCAGCCCCTGCGGCGTTTGCACCAGCCGGGTGGTCATCTCCGCCACGAACTGCCCGCCGCGTTCGCCGGTCGCGCCGCTGATTAAATCGCCGTGCAGCAACCCGTGGAAATAACGCGCCTGCTGGGCGGCGGTGCCCGTCAGGCGAATACGCTCCACCGAGGTGAAATGCGGGATCAGCACCTGGGCCACGTTGGGATCGCCCTTCGCCAGCAGGATGACGATGCGCGCCAGTTCCGCATAAGACAGTTCGGGCCCGCCATAGGCCCCGGGCACCCGCGCCGCGCCGATACCCGCCCGCAGCACCCAGTCCAGTTCCGCATGGGGCAGAATACGTTCCTTGTCCCGTCTCGAGGCGTCGGCCGCCAGCCTGGCGCCGAGTTCCGCCGCCCGGGTTATCACATCGCCGGCGCGGGTATCAATCCCGGCGACCGCTTCGGCAAATCGGCCGGCCGGCCCGGCGTCGATGGTGGAAGAAGATAAAGACATAAAGACCCTCGCTTGGGACCGTTAAGTGGTGGCATCAACGCCGTCGCCATCAGGGCTGTTCGGCGATCCAGGCGTCGCGAAAACCGGAGTGCGCGCCCGCCGGGGAAAAATCCAGTCCGTGCAATTTACGGTTGTATACCGTGAAAAAAGGCGCTTCCATTACCGGAAGCAACGGTAAATCAGTCAGGGTTTGCCGTTGAAACTGACCGATAATGGCGATGCGCCGTTGTGGATCGACCTCATTTTGATAGGCGGCTATCAGCCGGTCCGTTTCCGGGCTGGAGTACGCGAACGCATTGGCGTAGGGCACCCCCGGGGATTGTGCTTTGGAGTCAAACACCCGCGTCAACCCCATTTGCGGGTCGAGCATCACGCCGAAGCCCTGGAAAATAATATCGAAGTCATAGTCCGAATAGACTTTTTTCAGGAACGTGGCGTTATCCAGCGGTGAGAACGCGATATCGATACCGATCTTGCTGAATTCCTGGCGCAAAAACTCTCCCGCCAGCAGGAACTGGCCGGAGCTGGGATCGGTATACAGACGCAGGGTAAAACGCTTGCCGCCGGCTTTCACCGGATAACCCGCCTCGTCCAGTAATTTACCCGCTTTCGCCACGTCGTAATCATAACGGGGAATATCGTCCGTATAGAACCGGGTCAGGGATGCGGGCACCACGCTGTATTCCGGCTTGCTTTGCCCATACCAGACGGTATCGATTAACCGCTGGCGATCGATGATATGGGCGATAGCCTGCCGCACTTTCACATTGGATAAAACAGCCGATCGCAGGTTAAAGCCTATAAAATAGGTCTGCGCGGCATAGGCATAGCCGCGGGATTCAAATTTGAGCTCGGGATTTTTTTTCAGGCGCGCTATATCGGAAAAGGGTACGCCGGCATAGGGAATATAGGATACTTCCCCCGATTCCAGCGCGCCGCTGCGGGCGGCCGCGTCCGGGATAAACCGGTAAATGACCCGATCCAGATAAGGTTTGCCCTTATCCCAATAATCGGGATTTTTCTCCAATACCACATATTGCCCCCGTTTCCATTCTTTAAAGCGAAAAGGACCGGTGCCGATGGGCCGCGCATTTTCCGGGTTCTTGCGAATATCGCTGCCGTCGAAAATATGTTTCGGCACCACTTGCGATTCCGCGCCGTCCAGCGCGCTTAATATCACCTGCGAGGGTGAGCTGAGGCGGAATATGGCCGTATAGTTGTCCGGGGTCTCCACATCTTTTAATGCCGAGAAGGTCGATCGCCCGCGCGAATGCACTTTTTTCCAGACTTCCAGCGCCGAGTATTTTACATCCGCCGCGGTAAAGGGCTGCCCGTCGTGCCATTTAACGCCCTGGCGCAGGTGAAAAGTGATGCTCAATCCGTCCGGCGCCACTTCCCAGGAAGTCGCCAGGCGGGGCTGGGGCTGAAACCTGTCGTCGTAATACACCAGGCCGTCAAATATATTGGCTGAAATCACGCGATTGGCATATTGGTTGTTATAGGTCGCCGTCAGCGTGACCGGCTCGGGATAAATAGCGGCAATCAGGGTTCCTCCCCTGACGGGCGCCGGTTCCACCGCCCCGGCCGCGCCCAGAAAACTGGATGCCAGCAGGAGCGCTCCCACGGATAAGGCGGACAGGCATGATCTTAACATCTGTTTAAACCTTTTATTATAAATAATGGTTCCGGATCTGTGCAGGCGATGTTTTTCAACAGCGGAGAAAGTCTATCCCGGCGAAGATAACTTAATTAAATATCAATAATTGCTGTTTATAGACAACTTTGTGCTATCGAATTTATTACTGAGCTGGTTCTAAGTTAATTCAAAAAAAGCATTGGCTAAAAGCAGCCTTAATTTATATTTTAGGGTGTTTCCAAATTGTTAATGAAAGAAAGTTTTTTTATTACCACACGCCGGACCAGATAATTACCGAGGATGTAAGGTCATCATTTATGCCTATTTTTCAGCTGCCTTTGCCAAAAATCATTTTTGCCGCTATCGGCATCAGTTTTACCCTGACCGTCTGGCCCGCCCTGGCCGCCGGCGGTAATCTGGTCGCCCTGGTGCAACCCGAGCCCGTTGCGCTGAACACCGCCTTTAATACTAATTTTCCTAACGGCGTGGTTTCCAATAATATCTATGAAGGCCTGGTGTCCTATAACCAGGAGATGCAGCCGCAGCCCAGCCTGGCGACCTCCTGGGAAGTGGCGCCGGACGGATTGAGCATCACTTTTCACCTGCGCCAGGGCGTTAAATGGCACGACGGGCAGCCCTTTACCGCGGCGGATGTAAAATACTCGGCGCTGGAATTATGGAAAAAAGTCCATCCGCGCGGACGCACCACGTTTGCCGCGCTCAAGGATGTGGAAACGCCGGATGACCATACCGCGGTGTTTCGCCTCGAACATCCCTCTCTGGTGATCTTAAGTTCGCTGAACGCCAACGAGGCGCAGATTTTACCGGCGCATCTGTTTGCCGGCACCGACGTGCGCACCAGCCCTTATAATGCCAAACCGGTGGGCACCGGCCCCTTCAGGTTTGTGCAATGGCAGCGGGGACAATATATTGCGCTGGAACGCAACCCCGACTATTGGGACAGCGGCAAGCCCAAGGTCGATAAGGTTATCTTTAGCATTATCCCCGACGCGGGATCGCGCGCCGCCGCGTTGGAAACCGGCGACGTGCTGTATGCTCCCTATGATTCGGTGCCCCTTTCCGATGTAAAGCGCCTTAGCCAGAACCCGCAGTTGGTGGTGACCAAGCAGGGCTACGATTCGTCGGCGGCCTATACGTTTTTGGAATTCAACCTGCGCAACCCCATTTTGGCCAACCTGAAGGTGCGCCAGGCCATCGACCGGGCAATCGATAAACAGGCGCTGGTGGACGTGGTCTGGTACGGCCTGGGTAAACCCGCCACCGGTCCCGTTCCCTCGTCGCTGAAGCGTTTTTATACCATCGACGGCGTGCCGCAGTATGCCTTCGATCCCGCCGCCGCCGAGAAGCTGCTGGACGAAGCGGGCTACCCGCGCAAGGCCGGCGGCGTACGTTTCCGCCTCGCCATCGACTATTTCCCGGTCAACGACGGTTTCAAGAATCAGGCGGAATTTATCCGCCAGAGCCTGAGCAAGATAGGCATTGAGCTGACGGTGCGTAACCAGGACCTGGCGACATTTATCAAGCGCATCTACAGCGATTACGATTTTGATATCGAGACCGGCCGCTGGGTGCCCATGATGGACCCGCAGATCGGCGGCCTGCGCCACTACTGGAGCAAAAATATCGCCCAAGGCACGCCCTGGTCCAATGCCTCGAATTACACCAATCCCAACATGGACCGGATTATCGAGCGGCTGCAGGTGGAAATAGACCCCGGCAAGCGCGCGGGCGAATTCCATGAATTCCAGCGTCTGGCCCAGACCGACCTGCCGGTTATTCCCCTGGTGGAACAGCAGAATTTCACCGTCTACAGCACCCGGCTTCACGGCGTGAGCACCGCGCCGGACGGCGCCTTATCGTCGCTGAAAGATGTCTCTTTGCAACCTGAAGGAAAATAATATGAGTTTGTTCTCCGCCAACGATCCCGGCGCGACGGCCCGGCACGAGGCGCGGTTGGATCTCGCCGCCGCGCACCGTCTCGCGGTCTGGCACGATTTCAGTGAAGGCATTTATAATCATTTCACCCTGGCGGTGCCGGGCAGCGACGATCGCTTCCTGCTGCCGCCTTTCGGCCTGCATTGGTCGGAAGTGCGGGCCAGCGAGCTGATGACCATCGGTTTTGACGGCACGCAGCTGGACGGGGAAGGCATCATCCAGCGTTCCGCTTACTGTATACATGCGCCGATCCATGCCGCCCATGCCAAACACCAGGCGGTGTTCCATACCCATATGCCCTATGCCGGCGCGCTGACCCGGCTGGAAAGCCAGCATCTGCTGGCGCTCGGCCAGACCGAGGCGCTGCTGCTCGACCAAATCGCCTACGACGAGGGTTACGACGGCCTGGCCCGCGATCCGCGGGAAGGCGAACGGCTGGCGGCGATCCTGGGCGAAAAGACCATTCTGTTTATGGGCAATCACGGCGTACTGGTGACCGGGCGCTCCACCGCCGAAGCCTACGATCGGCTGTATACCCTGGAGCGCGCGGCGCGGGTGCAGCTGTTTGCCCTGTGGACCGGCCAGCGACTGCGGGGATTGAGCGCGGAGCAGGTGGATAAGGTACAGGACCAGATTCATAACACCCCACTGCACGATGCGCCGGGCGCGCAGTACAAACCCGGCTATCAGCTGCATTTCGACGCGCTGCGGCGTCTGCTTGACCGGCGCGAGCCCGACTATCGTGACTGACCTGGCCTCAGGGGATGATGCCCCGCTAACTTTTTCCCGGCTACTGGCGGCGGCCGGGCAATTCAGCGCCCAGTTTAGCGCCGGCGCCGCCCGCCGCGACCAGGAGCGGCTGTTGCCCAAGGCGGAAATCGCCGCGCTGGCCTCCTCGGGCCTGCTGGCGGCACGGGTCGCGCGCGCATACGGCGGCGGCGAGGTCAGCCTGACCCAATGGGTGCGCCTGATGCTGCCCCTGGCCAAAGGCGATCCGAATATCGCCCAGGCCATCCAGCCCCACGCCTGCGGCATCGAAAAGCTGCGCATTTACGGCACCCCGGCGCAGCAGCGGCGCTACCTCGGCGCCATCAGCGACGGCGCCCTGATCACCAATGCCTCCGCCGAACGCCATACCGGCGCGGTCGGACAAATCGCCACGCGCCTGGTCCGGGAAGGCGCCGGCTGGCGTTTGGACGGCACCAAGCACTATGCCACCGGCAGCCTGTTCGCCCACTATTTTTATGTCCTGGCCAATGATGACCAGGGCGGCCGGGCGCTGGCGCTGCTGCCGGCGGACAGGGCCGGCGTCCATATCCAGGATGACTGGAACGGCATGGGGCAGCGGACCACCGCCAGCGGCAGCGTGACTTTTACGCATGTCGTGCTGGCCGACGACGAAATCCTGCCGCTGCCGGAATGGAAAACCCGCCGCACGTATGAAGGCGCCTTTGCCCAACTGCTGCACGCGGTAATCGATACCGGCATCGCGCTGGCCGCGCTGGAGGATGCCGCCGATTACGGCCGCAACCGCGCCCGGCCCGTCAGCGACGCCGGGGTTGACCGGGCCGGCGATGACCCGTATGTCCAGCAGGCGGTGGGAGAAATGTCGGTGCTGGCTCATGGCGCCGAAGCCATGGTTGGGCGCGCCGCCGGCGTGCTTGAGCAGGCCATGGCGTTATTCTGGCGCGGCGCGGACGCCGAACGCGCCCTGGGCGAGGCCTCGGTCGCCGTCGCCGAAGCCAAGGTCGCGGCCGAACAGGCAGCCCTGCGCGTGAGCGAAATGCTCTACCGCGTCGGCGGCGCCGGCGCGACGATACAGCCGCTGAACCTGGACCGGCACTGGCGCAATGCGCGCACGCATACCACCCATGATCCCATCGCCTACAAAACCAAGATCATCGGCGATTTCGTGCTAAACGACCGTTTGCCCCCGATCGGCACTAAAATTTGAGGTTACCTATGCATTATCCCGTTTTGCCGCCGCTCCCGCCGGACAGCCCCCTGGGCATAGCCATGAAACAGCCGCTGATGCTCGGGCTGTTTTTACCCATCCATAACGGCGGCTGGACCATGTCGTCCTATCCCCGGGGCACCGACTGGACCTTCGATTACAATGCCGCGCTAACGCGCCAGGCCGAGGCGCTGGGATTTGAACTGGTGTTCGGACCGGCGCACTGGTTGCCAAAGGGCGGGTTCGGCGGAGAAACCCGCTATCGCGAAACGGCGCTCGACACCCTGATGACCGCGGCGGGCCTGGCGGCCATTACCGAACGCATTCTGCTGATTTCCACGGTGCATATTTTTTATGGCCCCTGGCATCCCCTGCATTTGGCCAAGTTCGGCGCGACGCTTGATCATATGTCGGGGGGCCGCTGGGGCCTGAACGTCGTCACCGGTTTCCGTAAAGACGAATGGGCCATGTTCGGCCAGGAGCAGCCTGGCCACGACCAGCGCTATACCCTTGCCGACGAATATGTTTCGCTGCTGCAGCAGCTTTGGGCCGGCACGGAAAACCTGGATTACCACAGCGACCGGTGGCGGTTGAACCAGGCGTTTGTCACGCCCAAACCCCGTTATGGCCGGCCCGTGATAGTCAGCGCCACCAGTTCGGCCGCCGGCATCGCCCATGCGGTACGTCAGGCTGACCTGATTTTCGTGACCAGCCCCGCCGGCGCGTCGTTCGAGGCGGCCATCGATGCGCTGCCGGATATTACCCGCCAGGTCAGGACGGCGGCACAGGCAATCAACCGCGACGTGCGGATCCTGGTCAATCCGATGATTATCGCGCGCGATACCGAAGCCGAAGCGCAGGCAGTATATCAGGCGATCATCGCCCAGGCCGACCATGGCGCGGTGGACGGATTTTTCCATACCCACGCTACCGGCGATAGCCGGTCCTGGCGCGGCCACCAGCGGGATGAGCGTATTGTCGGCGGCAATATCCAACTGGTGGGCACGCCGGAGCAGATCACCGAACAAATCCTCCGGCTCAAGGCTATCGGCTGCGACGGACTGCAACTGTGTTTTGTCGACTATCAACCCGAGCTGGCTTATTTCGGCCAACGGATCCTGCCGCTGCTAAAACAGGCGGGCCTGCGTTATTAACGCATTATTTCTTCATACAGGCATTTTATGACACGACAACATGACGCCGGGCGGCCCGTTACGCTGGCCGCCCTGCTGGACTGGCTCGACGACGGCGAAGAGCTGGCGTTTATCGATATCCGCGAAGAAGGCCCCTATGGCGAGGGCCATCCGCTGCTGGCGGTTAACGTTCCCTACAGTCTGCTCGAAACCGCCCTGCCCCCGCTGGTGCCCCGCGCCGGCACGCGTTTGGTGCTGCTGGGCGACGACGAGGATGTGACGGCGCGGGCCATAACGCGCTTATCCGCCCTGGGATATGACCGGCTTTATTTTCTGGCCGGTGGGGTACAGGCCTGGGAGCGCGGCGGTTACCCGTTATTCAAGGGCGTCAACGTGCCCTATAAAGCCTTTGCCGAGTTTGTCGAACACCTGCTGCATACGCCGGATATCGCTCCGGACGAACTGGCGCGCCTGATCGAACGCCAGGAGGATTACGTCCTGCTGGACAGCCGCACGGTAGAGGAATACGACCGCTTCCATGTGCCCAGCGCCATCGCCGTACCCAGCGCCGAACTGCTCTATCGCTTCGAGGACCTGGTGCCTTCGCCCGAGACGCTGGTGGTGATCTCCTGCGCGGGCCGCACGCGCGGCATCATCGGCGCGCAGACCCTGATTAATGCCGGCGTGCCTAATAAAGTGGTGGCGTTGTCCGGCGGCACCCAGGGCTGGCGGCTGGCCGATCTGGCGACGGTACGGGACGATGCCCGCTACTTCCCGCCACTGAGCAAACGGGCGCAGCAATCATCCCGCGCACGGGCGGACGCGCTGGCACAACGCTACGGTGTAAACGTTATCGACGCGGCCACGCTCGGGCAATGGCAATCGGACCCGGAGCGCACCACCTATCTGTTCGATGTCCGTAATCATGACGAATATCAGCGCGGCCACCGGGCCGGCGCCCGCTGGGCGCCGGGCGGACAGCTGGTACAGTCGCTGGACAAATGGGCGGGCACGCGCAATGCGCGCATCGTGCTTAATGATAATGACGGGGTGCGCGCCACTACCACCGCCCATTGGCTGCTGCAGCTCGGCTGGGACGCGGTAGTGCTGCCCGGGTTCGATGGGGCGAACACCGCATCTCACCCCACGGCGCCCTTGCCCTTGGCGTTGCCGCCCGTCCCGGTTATCGACGCGGCGGCGGCCAGGCAACGGCTGGACGCCGGCGCCCTGGGCCTGAGCGCCGATCGCAGTTGGGAATACCGCCGGGCGCATCCCGCCGGTACGCGCTGGGTAAACCGATCGCGGATCGCGGCCGACTTGCCGCCGGCCGGCGAGATCCTGGTGTTTGCCGGGCAAGGGACGCTGGCCGCAGGCGTGGTGCGTGATTTAATCGACGCCGGATTCGATGCCAAACGCGTGTCCGGAAAGCCGCAGGATTGGCAGGCCGCGGGATTGACGGTGCAAAGCAGTCCGCAGGATCCTCCCGCCGACCAACAGATTGATTATTTGTTCTGGTTGCACGATCGCCATGAGGGCAATGCCGCCGCCAGCGCCGCCTATCTGGCGTGGGAGGCCGATTTGCCGCGGCAGGTGGCCGACCCCTTAGCGGCGCATTTTGCCATCCGCCGCTAAGGAACCGTCCTGTCGCGCCGCCCGCCGCCGCGACAGGCCTTTTACCCGGACGGCCGCCGGTTACAGCGCCGGACCCCACGGCTTATTTCCGCCGCCGCGCAGGCCTTTCAGCGCGTGGCCACGCGGTTCCTCCCCCCAAGCGCTTCTCTCCCTGCAATAGCGTTCAAGACGGCGGCGACGGGCCGCCGCATTATAGCGCGGTATTTTTATTTCATGGAGTCCCAGGCATGTCCGAAGCAACCAAAATACCCGAACGCTGCGTTATCGTGGTCGATAGCGAACTGCCCGTGGGCAGGGCGGCAAACGCCGCCGCCGTCATCGCCCTTACCGTTGGCCAGCGCCATCCGGCGCTGGTCGGCTTGCCCCTGGTCGATGCCAGCGGGTGCGAACATCCCGGCCTTATCCCAATCGGCATTACCGTTCTGGCGGCCGATCGCGCCACGCTGTCCGCCCTGAGAGCCAAAGGCACCGGGTCGGGTTGCGACATTATTGATTTTCCCGTCCAGGGCCAGCAGACCACCGACTACGCCGCTTTTCGCGAGGCGGTAGCCCGCGTGGCCACCGAAGAACTACAGTATGTTGGCCTTGCCCTGGTCGGCGAGCGTAAGCCCATAAGCAAAATCGTGGCCAAACTCGGGCTGCTAAAATAGCCGCAGGCATAAACGCCGGGGCGGCGCGGACCCTGCGTGCCGGCGTTGCCTGGGTTCTTCAAAGTGATGTACCCTAACAGAGGAGTGTTTGCGCCCCTTGCCCCAGAGGATGTCCCCATGCCGTTCAACCCTTCCGACGTCAATGTCTGGCGGTCGCCCGACCTGAAGGCCGAGCTGCTGCGCGGCACATTTGTTGATTTTTCCTATGATGTGCATACCCATGATACGGCCTGTTTCGCCCTGCTCACTGAAGGTAATATCCGCATCCGCACGCGGGGCAATGAATTTATCGCCCGGCGCGGCGATCTGTATGCCATTGACGCGGACGAACCCCATGCGGGCTGGCCCGTCACCGCGCAGGGGTGGAGCCTGCGTACCCTGTATGTGGATATCGCTTATCTGCATCAGCTGGTTGACGAGCGCGGCGCCAGGCATGCCTTGACGATTTCCGGCCCCATTATCAGGGATCCCGAGATTAACGCTATTTTGTATGCGCTACACCGCAGCTCGGAGACCCAGGGATCGCTGTTATTTCGCGATCAGGCTTATCTGGCGTTTTCCGACACGCTGATGAAGCGTTACGTTAAAGACGCCGCCAAATCGCCGGACGGCGGACCGGAGCTTGGCGCGGTGCGGCGGGCGCGGGCGTTTTTGGATGAACATTTGGGGGATCGCGTCAGTCTGATGGATATCGCCGTCCAAACCGGCATACCGCCGTTTCGCCTGCTGCGCGCGTTTGAGCGCGAATACGGCATGACGCCCCACGCCTACCAGCGCCAGGCCCGGGTGCGCTATGCCATGCATCTTATCCGCGACAGATGCCCTCTCAGCCAGGCGGGTATTTTATCCGGTTTTGCCGACCAGGCCCATTTTACCCGCTGGTTTCGGCGCTTTATGGGGGTAACGCCCGGTCAATATCAAAAGGCCCTGCACGGCGTTTAGCGGTGAGAATGACCTGGCTGTCAAAAGGACCGCGCGCTTGCCGATGACCTCTTTCGCCGGCCGGGCATGAAATACCGCTTTCACCATCGGATCGTTCGCTTAAATAAGTCTGGGCGAGTGATCTTTAATACCAAAGCGATCGGGTAAATGATCGTGAAAATTGATGGTTGCTTTATTTAATGGTATTTCTGGAATTAACTCATTACCGGCCCTTATGGCTGGATTTGCCAGGCTGATTTCCTGGCGGATTAAAACGGCGTTAGCGCCAGCAGGATAACATTCTACTATTGCGGCCATAAAAAAACCCCAGCAGGGTGGGGTTTCGTCTCTGCGCGATGTTATGCGTCAGTGTTGGATTTCCATCATTTCCTTAACGTCACTGCGATTGATCTGCTGCTTGGTTCCATTAGCATCTTTGTAGCTTATCATACCGGTCTGGTCATCTACCTTCGGTTTGCCTTCACTGACAATGGTGCGTCCGTCGTTGGTATGCATGGCATAATTATTATCGGCGCAACCCGCCAGCAGGATGGTGAACATACATGCGGATAAAACATATAAGCTTTTTTTCATAACGAACTCCTTTTGTTAGGCCTACTAAAGGTTTAGCACAGACAAACCAAGCCGCAAGTCGGAACGCATCTTTCGTCCTGTTTATACCCTGCCCCGGCGCGGCCGGCCCCACGGTCGAATCCGTGCCTACGCGCCGCGGGGCGCGGCCTGCGCGTCTTTTATGATGCCGCTCACGTTATGTTATCTGGAACATTGTCCTTTTTTACAGCGCTACTATGCTTTCTGATTTCTGAGGGCGCCAATGCCTTTTTATCTACCGGCGGATCCGGCCTATGTCGAAAAAAAAGCTTTTTTTCTCTTCCACCGCTGAAATGACCTGTCTGTTTCGGGCCAAATCTTTTGGCGAAACACGTCAACACTTTAAAGGCGACGATTTTATTGCGGTAATGATCTGTTATGCATTGAACTCATTTTTATCGCTGATGCATAAATCTTTTTTACTTAACGACGAGATGTTTAATGCCTCGGTACCGCCCGGCGCTTATGAATATATTTTAGGCCGGACAAACTTCCTGGATAACATTTTCATGACCCTGCCCGCGGACTGTAAACAGGTCTTTATTCTTGGCGCCGGTTTTGATTCCAGGTGCTGCCGCTTCCAGCAACAACTCAGGCACTGTCAGGTGTATGAAGTCGATCATCCTGATATGCAGCAACAGAAACGCGCTATTTTCAAAAAAATAGATATTGATTTTCCGGCCAACGTTCATTTTATCGCCATTGATTTTTCCCGGCAACGCATAAACGAAATATTGACACAGCGTGCAATTCCACGCGGCGAAAAATGTTTTTTTGTGCTGGAAGGGCTGACCTATTATCTGGAAGCGGAACAGGTCGAGGCTATTTTTACCGCCATTAGCCGGCACGGCGGTCCGGGGAGCCAGGTATTTTTTGATTATGTGGATGCCGCGGCGATTGCCGGAGAAAATAGCCAATATGGTTTGCAAGAATGCGTGGCGGCAGTCAGGAAACTCGGTGAAGCCTGGACGTTCGGTATAGAGGCTAATAAAGCCGCCCAATTCCTGGCGCCGTTTCATTTTGACATCATCGAACAATTGACGTCGCGTGAAATGGAGGAACAATATTTTACCGATGAACACCATAACCGGCTGGCAAAGACCATGAGTTCGCTGACGCTGGTACGCGCCCAACGGGTGTGAACGCGTCTATCGCCCCGGCTCCTCCTCCCTCACCCGGCGGGGTGGTCAAAGACGCCGTCGGTTAAAAACGCCAGCGCAGCCAGGCAAAAACAACATTGCCGTTATTGCGCGAACCAGGAATATAGGTGCCCTGGAAGGTAATAGTGTGATAGCTGACCGACGCCAGCGGCAATAGGGCCGGGATGGGATAATAACGCCAATTATGCCGGGCCGTGACCCCAAGCGTGAAGCCCGCTCCCAGCCTGAAATCGTTATCGGCAAGGGGCCGCCATTGCGATTCCCAGGCATAGCCGGCGAAAGGTTCCCAGCGGTTAAAGGAGTCCTTAAAAGCCATGGCATAGAGTGCGTGCCAATTATCCCGTTCGTCCAGTCGTGAAATGCCATATCCCAAACCCCAGGGACGCTCATTATAACGCCGGATATGCTCGTCATCATAAAAATAGCGATTATGCCAGGTTATTACCGGCACATAAATATCCTGGTCGGGTGAGGCGTTCCATGTTTTAGCGATATTGGCGGTAAAATTCCGCCATAAACCCTTATTCTTATCCAGCGTAGGATCATGACAGACATTTACTGCCAGCGCCTCAGGTATTATACCCAAAGCCAGTAGGGGAATTGCCGCCCATTTAAATAACCACATCAGGTTACTGCTCCCTGAAAGCAATACACCACATCATCATTTATCATCATTACCGCACACTATTACACGTAGGACTTATACCGGTTGCCGGGAGGATCCGGTGTTATACATTTCGGAATCGCAGGTTATGCCACACTTTGTGTAAATCAAATATAAACAAAAATAAAAAATGCGGATGGCCATGCGGACGTTATTACCCGGCGTGGACTGCCGGTAGGGATGAACCCGATAACAACCTGCGCCTCTTGCGCAATGCCATTGCGGTAACATCTGAATGTTCGGCACGCGGCATGGTTTTGCCGGGGCGGTGATGCTGCTATTATTTAGCCAGCTCGCCTTTTGCCGCTAACCCCGGGGTTGCCGGGGCCGACACTACGCCGCAAGCCCGGGCGCAATCCCGGCATGCACATTCACACCTGAAGGAAACCAAGATGACCACCGTTAATGAAAGATTGGCATGGCGCTATGCCACCAAGAAGTACGATGCGACGAAAAGCGTGCCCGCCGAAAAGCTTGAACGTATCATTGAAGCTGTGCGGCTGGCGCCTACCTCAAGCGGGCTGCAACCCTTTGAGCTGTTCGTGGTCAGCAACGCGGATATCCGCGCAAAGATTCGCACCGTGGCTTGGGATCAGGCGCAGATTACCGACTGTTCGCACCTGCTGGTTTTCGCCGCCTGGGACGACATCACGCCCGATCGCGTTAATATGATGTTCGACCTTACCAACGACGTGCGGGGTTTTAAAAACGAAGGTTGGGAAAATTATCGCCAGATGTTGCTGGGTATCGTCGCCGGTCGGGGCACGGAGGCTAACTATCAGGCGGCCGCGCGGCAAGCTTATATCGGCCTGGGCGCGGCCTTGATTGCCGCGGCGTTCGAAGAGGTTGACGCCACGCCGATGGAAGGATTCGATCCGGCGGCGGTCGATGACATCCTCGGTTTGCCGGCGAAGAACCTGCGTAGCGTGGTTATGCTGCCCCTCGGTTACCGGGCGGCCGAAGGTGACTGGCTGGTGAACCTGAAAAAAGTCCGGCGCAGCCGCGATAGCTTCGTCACTGAAATAAAATGAACCGGACATTATTGGTTTCAGCGGCGAGGTGATCGCCACTGCTGCTCATGGCCGGCGGCGATAAGCGACGGTCAGGCAGAATCCTGGCATTAGTCAGGCACGGCCGCCCTTAGAGCCTATGGGCGGCGGTATAGGCGGCGATGGCATTTTGCACCGGCTGTGCGCGGCGGCTGTTTACCGGACTGACCACGGCGTAGCTGTATTTATTGTCGCTCCAGTACTGCGCCAGCAGGTTGCCGGCCTCGCGTTTGCCGCTCTTCAGGCCGTTGCTCCCCGATGGCCGGATATAATAGGTCACCCGCACCCCCTGGCTATCCTGATAAACGATTAACGCCGACGGACCGGTATCCGTCGCCATCAGGCGCCCCCCGACCAGGGTGAAGCCATATTCCTCCAGGTTGGGCGGCATGGCGCCATTGATAAAATAGCGGCTGACCCAATTGTCCATGTCACCGCGGTTATCGGCCACCACGTCCAGCACCGGCAGTTTATCCTGGCTGAACAGCTGGTAGGCATGTACCGCGTCCTCCATCGGCAAGGCATGGCGCTGCATCTCCAGGTCCCGGAACTGCCAGCCGGCAATACCGCCCACACCCAGGGAAAAAAGCAGCGTAAAGGCCAGCGCCAAGCGCGTCTGTCGCCGGGACTGGATGCGGCGGCGGATTGCCTGCGCCTGCACAAGACGGGTCTGGAGGTCCGGCGCCTGCGTCAGGGATTCGTCATGGGTCAAGGCGACCCGCAGCCGCTGGGTTTCAGTTTGCCAGCCGGCGACCATTTTCGCCGCCTCGGGATGCCGGGAGAGGTAGTGCTGGACCCACCGGCGCTGCGGCTCATCGAGCTGGTTGTCCACATAGGCGTGTAAATCGTTTTCAGTGGGCGTCCGGGTCATCATTTTAATCTCCTTAACGACGGATTAACGGGCGCGGCGGTGCCTTCCGCCAAATCGTGCAATTGCCTGCGCGCGCGCGACAGCCGCGACATCACGGTACCCAGGGGGATGTCCAGGGCCTCGGCCACTTCCTTATAACGCAAACCCTCGACGGCGACGAGCAGCAGGATGGCCCGCTGATCGGTGGGAAGCGAGGCGAACCCCGCCAGCACGCCATCCGTCAGCGCCAGGTCCTCCGGCGAGGCGGCATATTCCTCCTCTCCCTTAAACAGCGATAACAGACGTAAATAGCGTTTTTTGCGGCGCTCCCCGTCGATAAACTGCCGGTACAGAATGGAGAACAGCCATACCCGCAGGTTGTCCTCATGTTGCAGGGCCGCATAGGCGGTTAACGCTTTTTCCAGGCCGGACTGGACCAAATCGTCAGCCCCGGCGGGATTGCGCGTCAGCCACAGGGCAAAGCGCCGCAGCTGCGGCAGTACTTCCCTTATCTGGCGATCGGTAAGCCCGGACATGGTCATCAGCTTCCTTTTATGACATGGCGCGTTACAACGCCTGGATTTGCACCGGCGCGCCATAGTTTTCGGCGGTCCCTTTCACCACCACCAGATAGCGGCGTTCCGCCTTGCGGTCCTGGCGGACGACCTGGCGAATCGGTCCGATGGCGTTAACAATCGCCGCGCCCGCGGGATTGGTCATAAACGCGCTTAACGGCTGTACCCCGCCGCTGCCGTCGGGGCGCGTGGCCAATGCCAGCAGATAAGCCTGTTTAGGCTCCAAACCGGTCACCGCCGCCTGCAACACCTGCGTCAGGCCCTGGTCAAACAGCGATACCGTGGTCGGGGCCGGCCCCCCCGCCGCGCCGACGCGCCGCAGCGCCAGGTGCGTGGCCTTCCCGGCCACGCCCAGGGTTTGTAAACCGGCCTTGCCGTCCCCCTCCGGCACCGCGTTGGGCACATAAGCCAATGCCTGCGGCGCCTGGCCGATGGGAATGGTGGCGGTGACTTTATTGCTTAACGTATCGATAACCGCCAGCGCATCGTCATTTTCCAGGCCGACATAAACCCGGCTGCCGTCGGCGGACGGCCAGACGCCATGGGGTAAATTGCCTACGGCGATGGTGGCCGCCTGGGTGAAATCATCGGTGCGGAACACTTTTACCTGGTTAAGTCCGCCAACGCTAATATACGCGAAGGTGCCTTTGGCATTATGCGCGATATTGACATGATTGGTAATAGGTCCGGTATCCAGCGTTTTCAGCAGCTGAAAAGGCGGCTGCGCGGCAAACACCTGGGTTTTCCCCGAGTCCTTAAGGGTAAACCATACCTGTTTGCCGTCGGGCGTGGCCGCAATATTCGGGCAGAACGGGCTGGCCTGTTTCACCCGCCCGACAATGGCGTGATCGGCTACGGAAACCACCACTGTTTCAGGATTAAAGGATGAACAGATATAGCCGTATTTGCCGTCCGGCGAAAAAATCTGCATGCCCGGCCCGGCCGGCACCTTGATACGCAGCTTTTCCTCATAACTGGCGGCATCCAGTACGGCAATATAATCTTCGCCGCGCACCGTAACCCACACCTCCCGGCCGTCGGGGGTAAAAAACGCCTCATGGGGCGCCCGCCCCAGATAGGTGGTGTGTTTCACCTGGTTGGTGGCGGTAGCGATAAAGGTCACGGAATTGGTGCCGATGGCGACCACCGCCAGGGTTTTACCGTCCGGAGAGAAGCCCAGCCCGTGCACCAGCACCTGGCCGCGATACAGCGGGCTGAGGTTGCCCGGCTGCGGATCGCCCAGGCGAATGACCCCCAGCAGGGTATTGTCCGCCGGGTCGGTGACCGAAAGGGTATTGGAAAACTGTTCGGCGGCGTAGACCCGGTCGTGATGGCTGACGGGGATATCGGCGCTTGCGGCGGCGCGCGGCGCCTGCCCGGCCCAGCCGGACAGCGGTGCGGTAAGCAGGGTCAGCGATAGGGCCATAAAGGATGATTTCATGATGGTTGTCCTTTCAGTGGGAACTATAACGTTAATGTCCGGCGCGCGCGCTGCCTGCCGGGATGAGATCGGGCGCCGGCGCGCTTGCCGGCAACGGGTCCCCCAGCGCCTGGCGCATGGCGGTGATTTCCTCCTGTTGGGTTATGATAATTTCCTGCGCCATGCGGCGCAGCCGCTCGTTACGGCCATAACGCAGCTCCGCCTGCGCCATGGCGATAGCGCCCTGGTGATGGGGCGTCATCATGGCGACAAAATCGCGATCGACATCGCCGCTGGGCGTCAGCGTCATGGCGGTCATCATTTGCGTCATCGCGGCATCATTCTCGCGCAGGAAAGGCGCTTCAGTGGCCGCCCCAGCCGTATCGGCGTCCGCCGCCGCGGCATGACTATCACCATGGGCATGGGCGGCGGTCATTAGCAGGGCCGCAAGTATGCCGGCGGCGGACCACCGGCAGCGTGGGGTGAAAGGCATCTTATCTCCGTCAAGCCTAAATATTTTTAGATGACAATTAAAATCGCTCATCTTATCCGCCTTTTTTGTAGATAAATCATTAAGATAATTAATTCCACACAGTGTATAGGTACTGATATGACGAACGAAGAGCAAAACTATTCCATTTAAGTAAAAATTTTACTCAATCAGAAATAGAAAAAGCGCCATAAAGGCGCTTTGTATTATCGTTATGATTTAATTAGAATTTTCAACCACTTTGCTACGGTAAGTTTTTAAACTGGTCTCGGCCGTGGAGGATGCTTTATTTTTAGAATTCGTTGTCCCCGCGACATTTTTATTGATTACCCGGCTGTTACTGATCGAGATAGTAGTAAGGGCAATAGAAGCCCGGCGAACCTTCTCAAAATCCAGCTTAAACTGTAATTGCTCGCCAGTGTTTGAATCCTGACTAAAACTAACATTTGTGAGGACTATATCTTTCATTACCTCGAACTCGCTCACAAGCGTTATGGATGCTCTTGCATCGCGTATCTGTTTCAAAAGCAATCTTGCCTGACTGGTTCGAGTATTGTTATTACTCGCCTCAATCCCGCCGAGGGAATCATAACCTACTTGATTAGATTCAAATTTTTCTATTGGACTATTAGATACTCTGCCCTCGAGGCTGAATTTTTCGTTATGCAGGGTCAGGTGATCTGATACTTCCGTACCCGATTCCTGTCTATATTTACTAAGGGTACTATTCCATTCTTCATTATAAGTATCGATGGAATCGAAACTGAAAACAAAATAATCATCACTTTTAGTTTGGAATGTGCTTGCATTGTTTTTGCCTGCTACCATAATCCATTCTGCCATATTACCTCTACCGTGCAAGTTGGAAGGAATAGAGATCATTTGTTTGGCTCTCCATTTTATATTCAAATGCTGAATCTGCTACTGCATCGAACACCCCAAATAAACGAGAATCATCGACATTCACACTTATATTACTCTGAGGAACGCTAACGCTGATTTGATTAATAATTGGTATGGATGCGGTAGCGTTCTGATATGCCAGCATATTAGGGACAGATAAATCAAAACCCGGAGTTGGCAATGCTGGTCTGCCACCGAAACTATTAGCCCCTACAAAGCTATCAAAAAAGCTATTAATATGATTCATGAAATCACCAACGGCACTATCTTTGGTGTAAATACCATTATCTGATAATTGCTCATGTTTGTTCTCAGGGTTTATTGTATTAAACCAGGAAACTATACCCATGAGGTTTTTTAATGTCTCACCGGTAAACTGTCCAAAACTTTCCATTATCGGATTCAAGTCTTTAAACTGTTTATAAACATCATTGGCGCTGCTATTAACAAGGCCCAAACCATTAGCAAATCCAGCGGTAAATTTATCGCTCAAGGCGTTACGTATATTATCAAAAACGGGTAGCATAGATTGCAAAGATGAAATTGCCTTTGATTGCTGGTCTGAGAGAGTATAACCGTTATCCTTGAGAAGTTTCATTGTATCGGTAACATTCAATGCAGACTCATTGATAGCATTAAAACTCAAACTCCCATCATCAACTATTTCTGTTAGCTGGGCCATTTCCTTAGAATTGAATCCCATCTGCTTGCCCCATGTTTTCATAAACACGAGATATTCAGGCCAGTTCATTGACTGCAATTGTTTTATTAATGATTCCGCGCCTGTTTTAGTCCCACCACGCTGTAAATAGGCATTGATAACATCACCCATCTCCCCCGCGCCTGACAAAGTAGTTTTGCCGTGCTTGTCAGTTTTTAGCTGCCCTTGGCTGGTCAGTTCCCCTGTCTTCTCGCGATAGTCCTTCATCTGGTCTAGAAATTTATCACTGGAGACATCAGCGCCGGATTGTTTAAATGCGTTCATCCAGCCCATCATTTCTGTACGCCCAACTCCGTACTGCGCGGCCTGCTTGTAGTCTTTCTCTCGCTCGACAGTATTAGCAACAGCACCCCGGCCAATATAACTTGCACCAAGGCCCAAACCGAATAAACCTGACAGACCTGCAACACCTGCGAATCCTGAGGGGCTACGAACGCCACCAGTGCGTTTAATGGTGCTACGTGCAGATTTGGATTGCTCACGGTTGACTCTCGTTTGGAGCCTTGCCTGCGCCCTTAGCTGGTCGGTGATTTTACGCATCTCATGCGCTGTCTCGGAGGCTGTATACCGTCCTTCTTTTTCTGCTTGCAAAACCTGCCTTGCAGCGGTTATGGCTTTATAACGGGTCACTACGTCCGCTTTATTAATCTGATTTAATCGCCATGCCGATGCCACCAATTTATCATGGTGCGCAATGTCCGACTGGAAAGCCGATTCCCGCATTTTACGCTCAGTTGCTATACGTGCATCATCATGAGTTTGTTTTAATGGAGGTGTCATAGCGGCTGTTTGGCGAGCAATTAATTCCGCGTTATATACCGTGTCGGGTTTTCCAACCATTCCCTTATTGCCTGCTGATTTCCATTGGTTATTCAAAGTATTTAGTTTTTTGGCCTCAGCTTGAGCGACAGCAGTCGCCTTTTTCTGGTCTGCAATAATAGCATTTGTGGCTATTTTGCTTTCGGATATACGAACAGCTGTCGCTGTCTTCGCTTCTTGGGCCTGCAATCTACTTTGCAATATCTGTGCTTTGGTGTTATCAATAACATTCTTACTCATTAGCTTGCTGCTGAAACCTTGCAGTTTTCGCATTTGATTCATAACATTTTTCAGGCTTGCTAAATCCGTTTTGTATTCGACTGTATTGACAAGTTTTGTTGCCTGTACTGTTACACTCATATATTCCCCATATTGTTCATATTGTTCACATCTATTCCATAAAACAAAAAGCCAGCCTACTGGCTGGCCTTTATTATTGAAGTGCTTCTTCTAAAGTCATTTTTTTTACTTTCATTTTCCAAAGAAGAGTGGAATAATTTATTCCACAGTGCCGCGCCAGCGCTGATAGATTTAGAAACCGCAAGGCTTCTTCATCGTCACCCTGAAATGTGAAAGCCGGGCGATGATTCGCCCCTTCAATATTTATTCGCATGTGTGTTGCTCCATATTAATTATAAGCATTCATAATAATTAGCATCAGCGGAACGCTTATATACACCCCGCTAATTATCCAATATAAAATGCATAAATAGATAACCAAAACTATTATTATGCATTTAACCATTTTCATTATGCTGCCGTATTCGTAATTTTCAAACTCATACCGATGCCATGATTGACAGGGAGAATGCCAAACTCATTGACCACGTCAACACCTGCCCATTTTGGATCTACAATAGTATAGCTGTAAACCTCGGCGGTCGGGCCTTGGGCAATCTGTACATGGCGGGATGCTGGGCCATACACCTTGTTATAAATATTGGTGCCTTCCGTGAATACGGGAATCATATACGCCTCATTCGTGCCGATAAAAGCGGTATATAGAGGATCGGTTACCTTGATAACATCTACGGACAATCCAGGCATGGTGAATGTGGTAATTCCAGGTAAATATTCCCGACGTTGGAAAATAACATTGTCGTCAGATGATGGACTGACATACTGGAAAGCTGATTTCATTGAAGCATGAAAACGCAACGAGTTGTAGAAGCCCGCTCCAGCGAATACCACATAACGACGCAGATTAGATGTAAACCCGCCTAATGTTGCCCCTACGGTATCGACATATCCGTTAAAGATTTCGTTTACGTCGATAGTCTGATTGGACAAATCAATATTTGCAGTCGGGCGAACCTGACCAAACTCAGTAGCCCAGTTAATCAAAGGGCGGTCAATGGTGTACGGCACACTCACTGTGCCAGAAAATAATGACTGAGCAAAACTGGCTTCCTGCGTCCTGTAGTACGCGGTCTGATGAAGTTGAAGATATTCAGTAACAATATCCATCAAGGTTTCTTCCAGCTCGGTGCCGGGTTTGCGTTTTGATTGAAAATCTTGTACACCTGCTTGGTCAACACGTACAAAATGCGGAATTTCAATAAGGTAATTCCCCGCTTTTGGGCGCGTGGTAGTATTAAATTCACTGGAATACCGTGCATTTGATTTATTCAATAATGAGGTGTTATCATTGATAATCTGGTCAACAGAAACTTTGATGGTTTCGCTTGGCGTCTTATCAAAAATATTCAGTGATTCAAGCAGGTAGTTGCGCAATGGCATTGCTTCAAACAGCGGCAACATAGAGGCAAGATTAAATTTTTCTAAAGCGTTCATATTAAATCCTTTATTGTTATTGTTAGTGGATTACAGGCCAGATGCACTACGTGCGAAATCTGCAACACGAATAGATTTATCGGCGGTCAGAAGAGCCACGGCTTTATTTACATCAGTAGCAAACAGAGCGGCAAGTTTCACTACGCAGGACGTAACCACTACTCGCAATGCCACGTTACTGCCAGCATTCGCATAATCCAGACATATAAATGCGTCGGTAGAGCCAGAAACCACAAGGGAGCCAGCGGAGGTAATAACATAGCCCGGTTCTACAGCTACAGCCAGAGTGGGGAACGTTTTAACCATAATTGCCATGACATCATCAGCCATGTAACTGATTACATCAGTGTCCGTTTTCAATTCATCATATTGTTTAATAGCCATTTTATTATTTTTCCTTTTTGTTCTTGTTCATAAATCGAGATTTCATCACAAGGGAAATATTTTCAGAGTCGACTTTAGTTTTCCCTTTATAAATCGTGTCAATTCCGTGCTTTTTAGCCTCACCGGCTAATTGCGATGCGATATCCGGTTCGCAAAACATAACCACCGCATTACCCTCTCGCACAGCCTTAAGAATTTCTTCATCTGTTTTCATTGTTCATTTTCCTTTATTCAAAGTCACATTTTAAAATGTGAAAGTCACTTTGTGTTTTTTCGTAATGTAGAAATAAAAAAATGCCCTGCGCTAACAGGGCATATAAAACCTATTGGAGTTTTTATCAAGGAGTGTACTCTCTGTGAAAAATACAACTCATTAAACACTCTCATTGAAAATATTTAATTGAGTAATATTATTGATAATAAATAAAAAAGAGAGCGGGATTTCTCCCGCTTCTATGCATCCATGCCGGATATGAACAACAATGAGGAAAAACAGTATGCCAATACTATTCATAAAAACATCTTATTTGAAATATCTTTAGGAATAGCCTTCGTAAGAAGAGCTATTATATAAAAGGAATAGTGCCTTTATCACTTCCCATATAATTATATTAACATTTTTCGCGTTATTTGTCAATATTTACAGTGCCGATTATAACAAATATCAAGATATTTCTTCAGCAGGTTTATACATTTTATACAGATCTAATGTTATATTTCCGTACAATCGAATAATGCCATGGTATAAATCATCTGTTTTATTTACAAGCAGAGGATGGATAATTTTTCTTGATGCTTCATATTGCATAGAAATGTCTTCAAAGACTGCGCCCTCCCTCTCAAGTCTGGATATGAATTCTGTCAGTGGCAAGTTGTTTGCTTTCTCTAATAGTTCTTGTAATGATGTTAGCGCTATAAATAATTTATTATGTTCTGTTTCGGCAATCAGATATTCTGCCTCGGGTATAAATACATTGATTTCGTTATTTTTCATTATTATTCTCCATTTTATTGTTGTTATAGGTATTCGTAATCGCGTTCAAGTTCATTAAATCCGATGATATAATTATAATGAAACCAGTCTTCTTGATCAGGTATGGTCCTAAAAGCCCCTATAAGCCATTGTACGGCTATTAACTCAGTAAGAGACCATAACATCCTATCCGGTTCATAACCCACCGCTAAGGCCATTCTGGGGGCGCTTACAGTGGTTGGAGTAAAATAATTTTTATAATACATATCATTCAGATAACTAAAAACATCCTTTGTTCTACCTGATATCTCTATCACATTCCCATTTGATTTATTTTTGAATTTTTTTGCTTTCAAGAATGCAATTAATTGCTTTTCATTTTTTTTCATTAATTCTCCTCCAACCATATATTTTTGTTACCCCATTTGTAAACAGACAAAATACTGTTTATGTGTACTTTTTTAAAACTGCATTCAATATCCGCAATGCCTGCTGTGCGGAACTGACTGATTATTGTTTGTAGCCGGGTAGTCTTAATATCAGTCCCATCGATTATTTCAGCAGTAGTAAACTCACATCGCCCCTGAACAAATGAGGTATACAAATATACGTAAACATAAATAAAATCATCAGTTACAGTTATTGAATGTTGTGGTGCTGTTTCAGCAAAACTTTCATTACTTGTTTCACCATACTTACGCGTAACAGTGGTAGGAAATGAAATCTTTTTTGCCGTATATAAATAATTAGGAATAGAATGATTATATCGTTCGGTTTTTAAATCATATCTTGCGGTACGGTGTCCAGGGTTTGGCAATTGTCCTCCATCAAAATGGTGCGGGTTCTGCATAGATTCGTTCTAGCATCTGTTCAATATAGTTTTCATCCCATTCAGCGACAGGTTCTATCACCTCATTAAAATATTCAGATGCTTCTAGTTGGGAATTAATCTGGGTATTGGCATTGTTGTTTGTATTGTTCATTATCTCTCCGTTGTAGTTTTGTTTAATTTTTAAAATGGGCAGTCATCGTCGTCCATCAACGAAACACATTGTTGTTGACGTTCAGGCATTGGTTTTGTTATCTGTTCAAATGCAGCGTTGTGGGAAACAGGTGTGAATAGTTCCCTTAGAAAGTCCTCTTTGTCTGCCACTTCATCAAAATAATCTGATTGGTCATTATCTGCATTATTGATAATGTTACCATACTCCAGACTGTAATCTATATCATCCACAGGTGGGCGCATAATAGGGCCGTTGCGCTCTTCTTGGTGTGTAGGTAATGCAACCGGCTGGGTTGTCTCTGTTAATTGCTCTACGGGTTGTTTTTGATTGCCACAATCAAATATTAAAAAATCAACATCAGGACTATGCACTGTGTAAATATTTCTCAGATGTCCTGATTTATCCCGTTTTGAAACATATTCCACCAAACCAGATTTAACCAATACTTTCATTAAACGTGCAACTGGCTGGCGTCCTATAGCGATTTCATCCGCGATACTTTCATATGATTCATAATAATCACGCCCCGCGCTGTGGTGGAACATGTACATGGGTCTCATATGTGCATAAATTATTTTTGCTGTGGGAGGGATATCAACTACATCGCCGGTTTTCTTATTTGTTATTGTCCGGCACCGTTTTATTTTTTTAAAAAGCTTATCAAATAGCTCGTCATTACTGTTGTTCGGTTTTCCCATTGTTATCCTCTGAATGTGGAGTATTTATATTGTTTATATATTGCGTAACCAATGTATTAATTAATGCAGCTGGTGAAATTCTTTCTTTTTGACAATGTTCAATGAGAGTTTTCATAACCGCCGGTTTGAAATTGAATTTCATTATTTTTCCTCGTCGATATTCATTTGCATAACCTCAGTCTGTGCTCGATATAGGCGAAAGAGTTTTAGCGCCTTGGCATAAATATGTCGCCGTGCTGAGGTGAGATTTCGATTGGTAGCGCCGTTGCTGATTTGATTTACGGGGACGGTTCCATTAATTAGCGCGTTGTAAATATCATTAACATTATTATATTTGATTGTCGGCAATATGCCTCCTGTTTTATACGGACGATAAAAGGCCCAAACGCATATAGCAGTTCAGGCCCGATGTATTCATGTGTATTAAATTAAAAGGCAACGATGATTTTGTTGCCCCTTACCTTTAATATATAGATTTTTAACAGATATGTCAAGATTTATTTCAATTATTTTTGATGAAATACCTCAATATGCATCTTAACAAAAACACAGACACAATGTCAAGGTATTTTCATCATCACTGCAAAAGGACAACTGCGCCTACAACGTGTTAGTTCCTGTGGCTGGCTATGACAAACCCTACTATCAGGATTGATACAAGGGGTAGCCTTGTGACAGAGCCTACTATCAATACTGATACATGGCCTACTATCAATATTGATATGTGGCTCCTTTAGGCGTATCACGAATAAATTTGTTATTAATCATACAGATACATCTAAATTACCCCTGTTTTTGCTTTTAATCCCTACTATCAGGATTGATACATGAGTAAGACTTACTATTAAGAATAATAGAATAAGAATAAAAGAAAAAGAAAGTGATCACTTTAGGTTAAGTAGTACTCGATCTGCCCTTAAGAGCAGTTCTTATTTTAGTTACTTATTAATAAAACCTGTACTGAGTACTACATCAACTACTGTGCAAACCCTCAGGATAAGGACAAATCGCGCCCTTCGGTTGCTCTTGTCCAACTCTCGTTAGCCAATCACTCACTACGTTCGTTCTCGGACTCGAGTCTGGTGTAGATCTTTTAGAAATAATTATTTTAAAAACAAAAAAGAAAAAGAAACTTAACTCATCAGCTCACGCTGATACATTGTTGGAGCGATACCTACGGTATCAAGATACATTGTTGGATCATGCAATGCATGAAAGCCTATGATAAGTCATCCCAGAATCTGGGATATATTATGTGTAACTCGAAAATTCGTAAACTCATTTCCTCATAACACTCGTTGACCAATCGGCTAATACTCCGCTACGCTCCGTATTCCCTCTTGGACTCGTGCAAGGTTCCAGCGCAACGCCAGTGAGCACTATATTGTTGGAGAGAGAGCAAAAGCGAAAGACTCGCCTCTGCGTTTTTTCTTTTTTATTACTATTGTGTTGGGGCATTATGTTTATATCTGTAATAAACCTCATGTCAGCCTCACCATTCGATTTAAATAGCTATAGGTAAGCTACCCTACCGCTTATTATCAGAACGTCTCTATGGCCCGTTTAGAGGGCTTATATTCGATGTGGTTTATTGTACAAGGATAATGGGAGGGTAAATATCCAAACAATAACACTCGTCATTAATAATACTATCATAGTTTATATTCAGGAATCAAATATAACCCACCTAAACAGGCCATGGTAAGGTTTAAATACAAAAGGTAAGGAAACGTATTGCCTCGTAGTTTGAATGTCACTACGAGGCATATAATAGATGGGTATTATTAATTACTTCTATTTACCTTTACTATCTCGATTCCATTACTTGTTAAATGTTCTTTGGCCGTTACTCTGCTACCTCTTTCTCCAGCGCGCATAGGTAAATTCAAACCTGTAAAAAGCTCAAAGTCGATCCCCTCATCATCAAGGTCTTCTCCTTGATATGTATATGTCTTTTCGATATCATTTTGCGTATATACTATTTCTATTTTCATATTAACATTACCTTACCATATGGCTAAAAGTGTGATTAACACTTACTCCCAATAGCTGAGATTTACTATTGAGCAGGTCAGGTAATAGATACAATCAGATAATAGCTATAATAAATTGATAGGATACACCTATTGATTATGGATTTTATCAACTAAATACTTGTTAAACACTTTTTTATCTCTCTCTTTCACTTCTCATCAATAATTTTCTATCTCGAAATAGTATCATTCCAGATATGTTATTATTCGTATCAATATAGTATCAGTAAGTTATCATTACATTTGGATATAAATATCCTCCCTGTATGCTCGCCAAGATCCTAACTTACAGTATGAGTAAGTGTAAGTTAGAAATATAACTACCTGAAATCGTTACTATTTATTATTCATTGATTTAAAGTGAATGAGTATTCATTGCTGATATGATTATATATTCATACTTGATGAATCAGTATTCAGTAAGCGAGAAGGAAGGGAAAAGAGGCGATATTTTGGCATTTCTGGCATGGATTTTGAGGGTGCAATGGTGTTGCTTAATGGCTATCTCTCTATTTTTAATGCAATTTAAATAGAGTTAAATACCCATTTATATGCAAAGTATCTGATAATCAAAAGTATTATAAAAACGCCTGTTTTCTATCTTACATATCGTGATTTTATTGATTTTAATATCACCCTACCTATTGAAAATGATCATCTTTTTGTGTTAAATTATGCATGTTATGTTATTTCGCAAAAACCTCGAATTTCATTGATAAAAAACGCAGCGCCCGAATGGTGGGCCTTGCAGGACAGTTAACAGGAGAGCATAAAAATGCAAAAAGTAGAGCCAGTACGTCGTAAGGAGGACATTAAAACGATTGAGATTTTGCTCAGAGAAGGGAACAGCAGCCCGATTTACGCTGATATTTGGATTTTCTTGAATCAGACCGGTATGAGGATAAGTGACTGTCTGGCTTTGGAATTTAGCCAGTTTACAGGCACAGCTTTGACGCTTGAGGTTAAGGAGGGAAAAACAAAGAAGTATGTTGATAGGCCGCTCACGCCTGCGGCTATACGGGTCATAGAGAAGCGCAGGGCATTGAACCCTACCCATCGATATCTGTTTGAGGTTCAATCAAACAGAGCCAGCGGCGTCAGTATTTCAAGGGTTACAGTCGCAGCGAAGTTCAAAAAAGCAGGGGATGCGCTGGGACTGCATATCGGGACACATACCCCCCGTAAAAATCTCGGCTATCATGGCTTGAAGCGTGGCGTATCGTTGCCAGTGCTCCAGAAGGTTTACGGCCATAGCTCACAGGCGGTCACACTTGCATACTGCGGTATTATCGATAGGGACGTTGAGCAGGTTTACGAGGGGATTGACTACTGATGAAAACATTAATAATAGCGTTGCTGATTTCGGTTTCCCTGCCCGTTTGGGCTGGACGTATAACTCTCACAGATCCCGATGAGGAAATAACACCTAACGGTAAAATCTGTATTTATAGCAATAGTCAGATAACAAAAACAATAATATTGCGGAAATCGCAAGAATGTCCTTTCACAAAGACCTTCGATACTGATGATTAAACATTATGCCGCGTACTGGCAATAATAGTGTTGAAAATAATTTTCAATTCGTCGGATTCAGCTATATTTATTTTATCAATTTTCATGCTACTACCTGATTTCAATTGAGATTTATATCTTGATGCTCGTAAATCATGTATGTTTTTTCCTATTGTCATTATATATACTATTAAAAACCCTTCAACTATAAAATACCATGTTAAAAAATCAGGTTGCGATGTTTTCTTAAAGCTGAAGCTTGTGATAAGTGAACGAATAACAGAGTCTGGCATATTACCCGTTTTGTCAATCACTCGAAATACACAAATTCTCAAAAAATGATCCATTCTGATACTATTATTTTTACCTAATTTTAGACTATTTTTTAAAATGCAAAATCGAAATAAATCATTAATTTCATCTGGTAAGATAATGTTTGCATAAGTTGAATCAGAACATACAGATGCGCGCCAAAAAATACTTAAAAGAAACAAATAAAACCTCTTAAACTTGAAAGTATTTATAACTATATGGTTTTCATTTTTGATGACATCTGTAGACGTACGAAATATTGTTGTGCCGTATCGCTCAAATTCTTTACTCAAATATTGCTCACAGTCAAAACATAATAAATACTCTTTTGAATCTCCGTTCATAAGTTTTGGTTTAGATTCTTCCTTTATTATCAAGAGTTGACCACTATTATTCTTTATCCTTTTGTAATAACTTCTAGGAATGATATGAGAATTCATTAGCACTTTATGTTCCATGCAAAGTTTACAAATACCTTGAACCATGATCGTTTTCCACCTTTCCCCGATAATGATTGATATAAAGCCCTACTCATTCATACACACAGAGGATCACTGCTTAGCCCAGAACATCTTACCCACCAAAGGAGGTAAGCGGTCAAGTATTTTACCCACTGACGCGAGCATTTGATGTTCCAGTGCCTCACGTGACGCTAAATAGGTCTTTCCTAACTCAGATTCAGGGTCTAATGCTAGGTCATCCTCATGTTCAATAATCTGCCGGTACTGTCCCCGCGTAGTGGCCTCAAAGGTATGGTTTATTTCATTTCTGATTTTATAAACAATAACTATTCCTTTGTCCTGCCTCTTCGTAACAACCACTCCATCAATAACTGTTCTTATAACTTCCCGTAATGAAATTCTATCAGGGTGATTGATATCTTTTAGCATCTGCGGAGTAATTAATATCAATGTATCAGTTATTTTATCGACGGTATCTTCGCGACCACCTGCTATCAACTCTCTTGTCTGTAAATTATCAATATCAATCAATAATGGAGTCTTTTGTTTTTCCAAATATGTTAACTTTTCAACTAATGCAGGAATATTTCCACCTAAAGTAATAGCAGTGGTGATATTTTCAATCTGACCTTGAATAACTTTAAGTTCTGATTGTTTTGAAGTTATTAAGGATGCTAACGACTCTGTTTGATTTTTATTACCCAGCATAAATGAGATATAACCTCGAACCAATGCAATCATAGCCGTACGCTCTAATAACTCACCGCTTACAGACCACTGGCGACAATTCTCCACTCTGTTTGTGTGAGATGAACACCGATAACGTATTTTTCCATCTCGGACATAAAAGGACATCCCGCCTCCGCAATCGCCACAATGCAATATTCCTATACCCGATAATAACGCTAAGGCTGTTTTTTGTTTGCCCTGTGGGATTTTGTTACCTATCCTCACCTCTTGAATCTTGGCAAATTCAGCAGCGCTGCATAATGGGGGGTAGTAGTTTTCTAGCCGATAACTGACACCCGCGATTGATAAGTCCCTATCCCCCATTAATGCCCTATTCCGACGCATGGCCGCTATATTGATAACAGACCATCCCGAGGCATCATGGGCGCGCTTCTTTCCTGGCGGCGGCGGGAATAGCTTGGTTAGTTCTATTACAACTCGATAAGGACCATAGCCCAAAAGGAATAGCCTTACGGCTTCTTTTGCAGCATCCCAGTATTGAAGATGTTTTTCAACAGTTTTGCCTGATGCGTCTATCCACCATGGCACAGCCCCTATGCTGTTTATATTAACATTTTCACCTTGTTGGTGTCGCTTTATCAATGATAACGCGTGGCCGTAGATGCGTGCCTGCTTAGTTTTAGACTCCTCGTTGGCACGCATGAATAACAATATGCTCACCATCAGGTCCACAGGATTAGCATTGACAGACGCCGCTGTATAAGTTTTACCGTCCATGCCGGTTGTTACTGTTAGTCCCAGATTCAGGAGGCGCAGGAATAGCTCATTAGCTTTGATGATATCCTGCCGAGAAAGCCTGTCGAGATTCTCCACATACAGCCAGCTATCGGACGGTATAGCTCCACTTTCAACGGCACGGATAAAACTGCCTAGTGCTGACTCTGGAGAGGTATTTTTACCCTTAAAGGCGCTTAGTCCGGCGTCTATCATGCTGACCAACTCTAGATTATGCTCTTTTGCGAAAAGAGCAGCTTTTACCGTCTGACGGTCCAGACTTGTATTGCCTGTCTGTCTGTCCGTTGACCATCTGACATAGGAATAAAGCTTCTTCATATCAATCTATTACCCTATCCAACCATACAATATCTTCTATCATATCATATTGTCATCTAGTTAGATTCCGTCAAAGCGGTGCATAGGTACGGATAAGACGCGCGCGGATACGGATTATTCCCGGATGCGATTTTTTTTTTGCCGCCCGGCGGAATGACGGCGGCTACGCGCAAGCTTGCCCGCGGGCCGGCCATTAACCCCATTTTGCTTATTACATAAGCAAAATGGTTGTTCAGTCACACTCGTTTCCTCCTGTTAAGGCCACAATGATGACAGGTGAAAGGGAGGTGACTTATGCAAACCAACGACATTACTTTTCTCGCAGCGCTCGCCGTGATTATTATTGGTTTTGTTTCGTTTATGTATGCATGATCGGAGAGGATGACTGGACGATAGAGACAGAGAAGCGCACCGACAACCTTTGCTGTACTCCCTCTTGCGAGGAGGTAAGTGGCCGATGCGCTTTTCTGAGGAAAAAAGCCCCGTCACCGGGGCCGTCAAAAAATGACGTTATCCTTTCCGGCGCTTATCTCCGGCGCTCATGACCCGGGGCCAAGGCGTTAGCTCTGTAAAGGATGATGTGTATATTAAGATTATTCTTAAGACCCTGCAGTGATAAACATCACAGTTCCATAGCATTGCTGGTTATTATGGTTTTTTCCTCAGCCCAGCGCCGACAGCACGGTCATGACACTGACTGACAGCACGGTCAGCATGGTCAGCGCCATCATCCAGCGGCCTTGCCAGGCCGAACGCGTCAGACGGCCATATCCCCACAGCCACATCATGCCCGCCAGGATTAACAATAGCGTTCCGCCGGCCAGCAATAGCCGGTTGCCGCCCGTCGCCGCCGCGCGCAGCAGCAGCAAGGCGTTAACGGCGGCGACGAAAGCGGTGCGCGACCAGGCCAGGCAGGTGCGCTCAGGCTGCAGGCCGGGGTCCGGCGGCGGGGCGCCGCCGGCGCCGGGCAAGAGAGGTCCGCTCATGGCATCAGGATTAGCACGGTCAACGCCAGGGCCACGGCCGCCACAAACAGCGCCATCATCAGCAGCAGAGGGGTCTGCGGCAGGGAAGCGCCGGTGCGCATGGCCAGCTCGCTGGCCGCCCAGCGGCGGTACGCCATGATGCCAAGGCTTGCCGCCATGACGGACAGCAGCACCGCCAGGGCCGCGCGCACCTCATGCGTTCCCAGGCCCAGCGCGAATTGATCGATGCCCACCGCGCCCGCCAGAAAAGCCAGCGCCGTGCGAATCCATGCCAGGAAGGTGCGCTCGTTGGCCAGCGAAAAACGGTAGTCCGGCGGTTTACCCTGCTGCCACCAGCGGCCGCCGCCCTGGGAAGGGAGGGTTTGCGAAGGCGCTTGCTTATCGGTTTGATTGTCCATAACGGCCTGTTAACGGCGCGCGGCGCCGACGGTAAAAAAGTGGTGGAATCGCCCGGGAACAAGATAGCCCAAACCGGCCGGAACCTGAAGCGACACTTTATCCGCGCATGGGTTTTTCCCCGGCGTTTTGCCGGTCAATAAGACATTCACCGCCGCCGTCCTTGCGCAAACGGCGTCATTAGGCCGTTATTTAAGTCATGTGTTCCATTATCATCATTTTCATCTTTCCCTTTTTCCGCGGGATTTCCACAGTGTTCCCCCATGACAGGAGTACCATCGGTAATGAATAATGCTTATTTAAACACACGCTATACCCGTTACGATCATTCGCCGGCGTTTTATCAGGGGAATATCGACCGCTCGTCAATCAACGCACGCTACAACTTCGCCCCCCCCTCCATTCCTTATGGTCCTTATGGACGCACGTCCATCAACTCCACCACGTTTCCCCTTCCTGAAACGGTGAGCAACACGCCGCTGGCCCTCTCTTCCCCCGCGCCCGTGAAGAACGGCATCGCCGGGGCCACGCAGACCGGCACCGGCGTGAGCGCGGGCAAAGCGTCCGCCGCCCGGATCGTGCCGGCCGGCAATCCGACGAAAACCTATCCGCGCTATAAAGCGCCGGTCAATACCAGAAATGCGTCCATGTCCGGCCCGGCGTCATTCACTGAGTATGGCCGCGGCCCCGTACGCGGGGCGGTTGCTCCCCTCTCCCCGCATGACGAACCGCCGCCGCCCTACGCAAAAAAACCGCCGCGGGATAATGCCCTGTCAGGCTGCCTGCCCTGGAGACGAAGTGATAAAAAATAGCAACGTCCCGGCCGGACTGCGGCGCGGGACGTCATCTTTCGCTACAGGGACGTAGGTCCGTCCCGGCATAGTGATTGTCGTTATACCGCTAGACCACAGGCGTTGGCTGCAGCGCCGTTTTATCGGGACGCCCTTTTACCACGGTCCAGACGATAATCATCGCCGTAATTTCGAATATCGACAGCATCAGGAACAGCGGCGAGAAGCCGATAATGCCCACCAGCGCGCCGACCACCAGGGTAAACAAGGTCGAACCGCCCCAGCCTATCATGCCGGTCAGGCCGTTGGCGGTGGCGACTTCATTGCGGCCGAAGAGATCCGAGGACAGCGTAATCAGCGCGCCGGAAAGCGTCTGATGGGCAAAACCGCCGAAGCACAGCATGGCGATGGCGAAATACGGGCTGTGATATAAACCGATAAGCCCGGGGCCAATCATGCACAGCGCGCCGACGGTCACCACCAGCTTGCGCGACACGATAAGCGTAACGCCGAAATGTTTCTGGAAAAAGCCCGGCATATAGCCACCGAGGATACAGCCCACATCGGCAAACAGCAGCGGCATCCAGGCAAACATGGCGATATGCTTTAAATCAAAGCCATAGACTTTCCATAAAAATAACGGTACCCAGGCATTAATCGTGCCCCAGGCCGGCTCGGCTAAAAAGCGCGGAATAGCGATACCCCAGAATTGGCTATCCTTGAGTAATTGGCTTACCGGTACTTTTTGTGTATTGCTGCTGTGATGGCGGGATTCCTGTCCAGCATAAATATATTCCCGTTCTTCAGAGGAGATATTTTTATGTTTATCCGGGGTATTATATAATTTGTACCAACCCACCGCCCAGATTAAACTCACCCCGCCGGTTAACAAAAACGCGAAGTTCCAGCTGTGCACCATAATCGCCCAGGCCACCAGCGGCGGCGCCAGTACGCCGCCGACAGCGGCGCCGGCGTTGAACCAGCCCACGGCGACAGGACGTTCCCTGGCCGGAAACCATTCGGACGAGGCTTTGAGGCCCGCCGGGATCACCGCGGCTTCCGCCATGCCCAGCGCGCCGCGCAGGATACCCAGCGCCACCCAGCTGCCGGCGAAGGCGTGGGCCATATTCAGCACCGCCCAGGCAATGGCGAACAGCAGATAGCCCAACTTGGTGCCCAGCAGGTCCAGGATGTAGCCCGCCACGGGTTGCGTCAGGGTGTAGCAACCTTTGAATATGGCGTCGATATAGGAATATTGCTGCACGGTAAAATGCATCTCTTGCATGATGGTCGGCGCCGCCACTGCCAGCGAATTGCGCGCCAGATAGTTAAGCACGGTGGCCAGCATCACCATTCCGATCATATACCAACGTAAGTTTTTTATTATCCTCATCTTTTACCATCCCAGAGAAATGAAGTGAATATTGAGAGCGCAACTTTGATGATCACAAAAAGAAACAAAAATTCATTTAAATTGAAATACCGTTTCTATTTGACGCGGAGTATATTATCGCCTTTTAGCATTTGGCGTGATTAACCTCACAGAAACTTGAGATTAGGTTTTTTTTCAGCACTTTTTTTTAGTTTTAAAAAAATATTTTACCGGGATATGGATAAATTTTATTGGCGGACCGCCGGCGGGAAAACAAGGCTAAATAATGAAACGGCCGATAAATGATAGCTGCATTACATTATTCCGCCATGATTTAGCGGATGTTGCTTTATTGATTAACAGCACCATTACAAACCCGTCATTATCCGGTAATGATATGGACTGAACGGTTATTTATGGCGCCGGCAGAGCATGCTGGGGGACCGTTTCCCCTCTGTCAGCATCATCCGTCGGTTGCAACCCGGGCCGGGGTATTACACTATGCTAACCAGCTGCTTTGCCGCCTGCGTGTAACGAGGCTCTTATCCTGAACAATCTGGAGAATAATGATGACGCAACACGAAAAACCAGTATGGTTTATTACCGGCTGCTCCACGGGTTTCGGCCGGGAACTGGCCGGCCATACCCTGTCTTTGGGGTATCCGACGGTCGTTACCGCCCGTAATCCGGACCAGGTCAACGATCTGATCGCCGGCCATGAGGATCATGCGCTGGTCTTAACCCTGGACGTCACGCGCCAGGAACAGGTGGACGCCGCCGTGAGCGCCGCGCTGGAAAAGTTCGGCCGTATCGATGTGCTGGTGAACAACGCCGGCATCGGTTATTTCGGTTCGTTCGAAGAGAGTGATATGGACGATGTGCGCCGCATGTTCGATATCAACGTCTGGGGCCTGACCGCCATGACCCGGGCCGTGCTGCCGGCCATGCGCAAGCAGCGCAGCGGCACCGTGGTCAATATCTCCTCCATCGGCGGCATTACCACCTTCCCCTCGCTGAGTTTTTACCACGCCACGAAATTCGCGGTGGAAGCCTTGTCCGAGTCGCTGGCGCAGGAAGTGGAACCCTTGGGCATTAAGGTGCTGATCGTCGAGCCGGGGCCGTTTCGCACCGACTGGGCCGGCCGTTCGGCCAATGAGGCGCCGCAGACCATCGCCGACTATGCCGAAACCGCGCATGCGCGCGCCCGCGTCAGTCGCGATAACAGCGGCAAGCAGCCGGGCGATCCGGTGCGCGCCGTCAAGGCCATCGTCAAGGCGGTGGAAGCCAAGCAGCCGCCGTTGCGTTTACTGCTGGGCAACCCCGCGCTCGAAAACGCCCATAAAAAAATCAAACTCCTGCAGCGGGATTTTGATGGCTGGGCAGACGTCACCCGCGGCGCGGATTTCCCTAAAGACGAGTAACGCCCGGCTCAGCATGCAGAATAAAGGGGGCGGCGGCGGCCCCCTTCCTGCCATCAGACCCGATGGCTATGTAATATAACCGAACAGTATTTACTGCAATTTAACATTAACCGCTAAGATAATTTTTTATCCGATATTCATTATCTCACAAAAGGGTCATACCCTATGTCTGGCAATATTGCTGAAAAATTGATTAGCTGTCGACGCGAACTGCACGCCTATCCCGAATTGTCCAACCAGGAATTCGCCACAACGGAAAGGATCACCCGTTGGCTGACGGAGGCCGGCATCCGGATTTTACCGTTAGCGCTGAAGACCGGCGTGGTGGCCGAAATCGGCAAACAACCCTTTCCCCTGATCGCCCTGCGCGCGGACATCGACGCGCTGCCTATCGATGAAGTTTCCGGCGTGCCGTTCAGTTCGCGCCACGAAGGCGTTATGCACGCCTGCGGCCATGACGTCCATACTTCGGTGATGCTGGGGGCGGCGTTGTTATTAAAAGCGCGCGAAGCCACCCTGCCGGGCACGGTGCGGATATTGTTCCAGCCCGCGGAAGAAAATTTCAACGGCGCCTGCCATTTGATTGACGCCGGCGCGCTGGAGAACGTGTCGGCGGTATTCGGCATGCATAACGCGCCCGAGCTGCCGGTGGGCACCTTTGCCACCCGGCGCGGCGCGTTTTATGCCCATATCGACCGTTTCCAGATTACGGTGACCGGCAAGGGCGCCCATGCGGCCAAACCCGAGCAGGGTATTGATACCATCGTGACCGCCAGCCAGATTGTGAACGCGCTGCAAACCCTGCCGAGCCGGAATTTCAGCTCGCTGGAATCGCTGGTGGTGAGCGTGACGCGTATTCAGGGCGGCAATACCTGGAACGTGCTGCCGCAAACGGTGGAGCTGGAAGGCACCGTGCGTACGCATAATGTGAAGGTGCGTGAGAAAGTGCCGGATATTCTGACCCGGGTGATTGACGGGGTGGCCAGCGCCATGGGCGCGGAGGCGTCGCTGTCGTGGTATCCGGGGCCACCGGCGGTGGTGAATACGCCCTTCTGGGCGGATTTCAGCCAGAGGGTGGCCGCCGACGCCGGTTATCAGGTCCAGGAAGCGGAGCTGCAAATGGGAGGCGAGGATTTTTCCCTGTATCTGCAGCAGGTGCCGGGGACCTTTGTCAGCATCGGTTCGGCCAGCGAATTCGGTCTGCACCATCCGCGGTTTAATCCCGACGAGCAGGTGATTTATCCGGCGGCGGCCTATTTCGCGCGTTTGGCCGATGAGGCGCTGTCCGCGCTGCTAGTGACGCAAACCAGCGCGCAAGCGGCTTCGGTGGATTAACGCCGGGCTGGCGGCACGTTCCCTCTTTAACACGTCTGCTTTGAACCCGGCGAGGGAGGGCATGCCCTGCCGGGGTCCCGATCGGGCGGGAAAGCCGCGACTGATTTAACCTTATAGATAGATGTGCATTCCCTATAACTTGTCGTGGGTAGATGCGGCGATCGCAGTTCTGGCGCGCTTATGCGGCCGTGGATGGGTTAGGTCGCGGCGGTGAGGTTTATGTTGCCGCGGTGGTAAGGTTTATGTTGCCGCGGCGGTGAGGTTTATGTTGCCGCGGCGGTAAGGTTTATGTTACCTCGGCGGGGGTTTCGCTTGCCGTGCGTTCGGCGGTTATATGGAATGCCGGGCGCCGGCAAGCGACAAAGAGGCCGTACCGCGACGGCCTCCTTGACCTCCACGCGCCCGGCAGGTCGCGCGTCGCTGCGCGATGCCTTCCGCCGCCAGTTCCCCCGTTATGCACCGGCCCGGTTAGCGCTCCCGGCGCAACCGGGCCTTTCGCCGCTCCCGGCGGCTCATGCCGGGGGCATAGGCGCCGTCAGCGCGCTTTATGCCGGTCCACATGTCGCTTTCGCACTGCATATTATGAAGCAACAGCGGCGCTGTTGCTTGGGACAGGGTCTGGCATCGGCATATGAGTGACCGTTAGGGGATACAACGGGTATGGAGTGCGGCTGGCACAGCGAAAAGCAAGTCATACAGGCATACAGGTATGCAGTCACGCAGTAAGGCATACATCATTTAGCGTTAAGTTTTAACAGTAAGCATGACGCTTTTAGCTTTTAGCTTTTAGCTTTTAGCTTTTAGCTTTTAGCTTTTAGCTTTTGGCTTTTGGCTTTTGGCTTTTGGCTTTTGGCTTTTGGCTTTTAGCCATCAGACTGCAGACGTTAGCCCAAAATGGATGCTGATATTTTTCCCGGTAAGTACATGCCGCAAGAAACCCAAAAACGCTATTTTACTCACAGGCGATGGTGTTGACCTGGTGCCGGCATAGAGTGCGCCGGCGGCGCGCATCACGGCTGGATGAGCCGCCGGGAGCGGCGAAAGCCCGGATTGCGCCGGGAGCGCATATCGGGCGGTCCAAAAGCCGGGATGGGTGATGTCGGGCACCGCGCAGCGGCGCACGATCTGCCGGACGCGCGGAGGTCAAGGAGGCCGTCGCGGTACGGCCTCTTTGTCGCTTGCCGGCGCCCAGCATTCCATATAACCGCCGAACGCACGGCAAGCGAAACCCTCACCGCGGCAACATAAACCTCGCCACACGCCACAAACGAAGCCTTCGCCGCAGCAGCATAAACCTCGCCACACGCCACAAACGAAGCCTTCGCCGCGGCAACATAAACCTCGCCACACGCCACAAACGAAGCCTTCGCCGCGGCAACATAAACCTCGCCACACGCCCCTTCGCCGCAGTAGCATAAACACGCAAGCGCAACTCGCAAGCGCCCCCCCGGCCAAGGCTGGCCGCTGCAGATTTACATTCAGAAAAAAGGTTTATCTCTCTATGTCATTGCGTGCTACACACAGCAGCCAGGTGACAAGATCACCAGATCATTACCGGCCGAAACACTGAACTTGCGCGACGGTGACTCGGGCGGGCGGGAAAACCATGCCCCATTCGCCCCATAGGCACGCACTTCCCTCAACACCTTTGCGCGACGTTGACGGGCCGGGCGGTGCGCCCGGGGTTAGATTTGATAATCCAGCGCGGTCTCGAGAGCGTGAGGCGAAAGCACCTGTTCCTCGATTTCGGTCAGGGACAGCTGGGGGTTGCAAAGCTGGATAAAGCGCCAGGCGTATTTGCGCTGCAGCTGGCCGCGTTTTACCCCCAACCATACGGTGCTGGCTTCGAACAGATGCTCGGCGTTGAGGCTGACCAGGCCGGTATCGCGCTCGCGATTGTAGGACATGTCCGCCAGCAGGCCGACGCCGAGTCCCAGCTCGACATAGGTTTTGATAACATCGGAATCCTGGGCGCTGAGCACCACCTCCGGCTTCAGCCCCGCGGCCTGGAAAGCCACGTCCAGCCTGGAGCGGCCGGTGATGCCGCGCCGGTAGGTAACCAGCGGATATTCGCTGAGGGTTTCCAGCGTTATGTCACCCGCCTGCGTCAGCGGGTGGCCTTCCGGTACCAGTACCGTATGATGCCAGCTGTAATAAGGAAACGCCGCCAGTTGATCTTCGCCCATCAGCTTTTCACTGGCAATGCCCACGTCCGCTTCGCCGGATTGCAGCATGGAAACAATCTCCTCCGGGCTGCCCTGGTTCAGCACCAGGCGCACGCGCGGATACAGCGCGCGAAACTCCTTGATCACCGCCGGCAGGCTGTAGCGCGCCTGGGTATGGGTGGTAACAATGGAAAGTTCGCCTGAATCATTATTGGCAAAAACATCGGCGATGCGCCGAATATTATTGGCGTCGCTTAATATACGTTCCGCCACTACCAGCAGGGCTTTACCCGGTTCCGTCATGCCGATTAAACGTTTACCGCGGCGGATAAAAATTTCCACGCCCAGCTCTTCTTCCAGTTCACGAATATGGCGGCTGACGCCGGACTGGGAGGTAAATAACATACTGGCCACGTCAGTCAGGTTATAATTGCACCGGGCGGATTCCCGAATAATACGTAGTTGCTGAAAGTTCACGCGACGCCCCTCCTTTATCTTTAATATGGCTATATTCATACCGAGTAATAGCTAAAGGGACAAATAAGAAAAAACGGTAACTTATAGTTTTTTATACTAAGGAAAAACGCGGTAACACTTTAACGCGGGAAAATAATAAAAAGACAGGCTTAACAGTAGGTTAAATTTTATCTTTTTTGGCCGAACGCTGTCGCCCGGCTACGGCTTCACGCGTGCGGCGGCTAAAGCAAAAATTTTTCTAAGCTTTTGCCTTTAGCCGCTAAGTCAATCAGGCGCCGTCGCGGTACGCCAGCCAATGCCGGACGGCGGCCCGGGCCAGCGCCCGGGTCGGGTCAACGCTTACCGACCGCCAGGGTGAGTCGATGGCCGCAAAGGCCGGCGGCACCTCGGTGCAGGCCAGGATCAGGCGTGCGGCGCCACGCGCCGCCAGCGCCTGCGCAAGACGAGACAATAGCTCGCCGCCGCCGCGCAGATCGCCGCGTTTTACCGCATAGCAGCCGGGCACAAACCATTCCCGCATCTCCTGCGGCAGCGGCGTCAGCGTTTCGCCGCCCAGCGCGGCGATGCGCTGCTGGAACCAGCCGGCGTCCAGCGTGCCCTGCGTGGCGATGAGCCCTATCCGTTCGCCCCGCTCCGGACGCAGGCTGTCCAGCGTGGCGTCGGCAATATGCAGCAGCGGCGCACGGCTGGCCGCCGCCAGCTCGCCATACCAGTGGTGGGCGGTATTGCAGGCGATAAGGATATGGCTGGCGCCGGCGCCGTTGAGCCGGCGCACGCCGTGCAGTAGCTGCGGCAGCGGCGACGGACCGGTGCCGGCCAGCGCCTGCTGCCGGTCGGCGACTTGCGGTACGTTCCAGGCCACCACCGGCGCATGCTGCTGATCGCTGTGCGCGGGGGTTTCCTCGATGATTTTCTGCATCAGGTCGACGGTGGCCAGCGGCCCCATCCCCCCCAGGATCCCCAGCAGGAAACGGCTCATTGCTGCGACTGCTCCAGCAATTGGCGATAGCCGAACAGTCCCGCCGAGCCGCCGGTATGGATAAAGACCACATTCTCACCCGGCTTGAACTGCCCCTGGCGAATCAGGTCGATCAACCCCGCCATACCCTTGCCGGTATAGACCGGGTCGAGCAAGATGCCCTCGAGCTGCGCCAGCAGGCGCAGGGCTTCCAGGGTACCGTCGGTGGGCAGGCCGTACCCTTCCCCCACATAATCGCTGTTGACCTTGATGCGATCGCGGGGCAGTTCGCCGCGCGCGCCAAGCAATTGCCAGGTGCGGGAGGCCAGCGCATAGACATTTTCTTCCTGTTTGGCCTTGGGGGCGCGCACGCTGATGCCCAGCACCGGAATGCCGCTGTTGCTGGCTTCCAGCCCGCTGACCAGGCCCGCCTGGGTGCCGGTGCTGCCGGTGGCGTGGACGATATGATCAATGCGCAGCCGCTGTTGGCTTGACTGGTAAAGCAGTTCCTCGGCGCAGGCCGCATAGCCCAGCGCGCCGATGGGATTGGAGCCGCCGCCCGGGATGACGTACGGCCGGTGGCCCTGGGCGCGCAGGGTGTCGGCTAGCCGTTCCATGGCCGCCTGCATATCGCTGCCGGCCGGCAGATGTTCTACGATGGCGCCGCCAAGCAGGTTATCCAGCAGGATATTGCCGGAGCGTTGGTAATCTTCGCCGAACCGGTCCACCCGCGTTTCCAGCAGAACCTGCGTTTTCAGGCCAAGTTTGGCGGCGCCGGCAATGGTCTGGCGGACATGATTGGATTGGGTCGCCCCCTGGGTTATCACCACGTCGGCCTCCTGGCGTACCGCGTCGGCCAGCAGGAATTCCAGTTTGCGCGTTTTGTTGCCGCCGCTCGCCAGGCCGGTGTTGTCGTCGCGTTTGATATACAGGGTCGGACCGCCGAGGTAGCGGCTTAAATTGGGCAAGGCTTCCAACGGGGTGGGAAACTGCCCCAGGGTCAGACGGGGAAAACGGGCCAGATGCATAATATTTTTCCTGGATTGAGAGCGAGAATGAACAATCAGAGTGTCGCGGCGCCGGGGGTTGCCAGCGCCGCCAGTTGCCGCCAGCTGGTCTCATCGATAAATAGGCCCTGGCTGAGGCGTTGTTGATATTTTTCCTGCTCGGCGTCGCCGGGCAATAATAAGGCGTTGTCGTCGCGGGAGCTGCGCACCCAATCGAGCAAGCCGGCGATTTCCCGGCGATAGCTGTCGGCGCCGCCCAGTTTTTCCGGGTCGATAACGATCGACAGCATGCTGTTGAGGATGCGCTGCTTATCCCGGTTGTCATGGCGCTCGGTCATGCCGCCGGTCAGCGCCGCGCCGAGGAGCGAGCAAACCACCGACAGGCCCGACCCTTTATGCTGGCCGAACGGCAGCAGCGCGCCGAAGGGTTCGGTCATCAGCCAGCGCGGGTCGACGGCGGGCTGCCCTTTATCATCGACGATGCATCCCGGCGCCAACGGCTGGCCGGCATTCCAGGCCAGCCGCGCCTTATTGCCGGCGATAATGCTGGTGGCGAAATCCAGGATCAGCGGATGCCCCCCCGCCACCGGAATGCCGACGCAAAACGGGTTGGTGCCCAGGCGCGGCTGCACCCCCTCCCAGGGCATCACCGGCGAACGGCTGTTGACATTGGCAAAGTGGATGGAGACCAGCCCGGCCTGCGCCGCCTGTTCCGCCCAGGCGCCGATGCGTCCCAGATGGTGGGCGTCGGCCAGGCCGATAACCGCGACACCGTATTCCCCGGCGCGCCGTATGCCGGCATCCATGGCCTGGCGCCCCACCACCTGGCCGAACCCCTGGCCGCCGTTGAAAGACAGCACGGCGCCCGCGTCAAGGGTGACGGTGGCGCGGGCATCGGGATGCAGTCCGCCTTCGGCGATGGCGGCGATATAGCGCGGCAACATGGTCACGCCGTGGGAGTCATGCCCTTTCAGGCAGGCGTCCACCAGATTATCCGCCACCATGGCGGCCACGTCAGGCGCGACCTTGATATCCGTCAGCCGGGCGGCGACATAGTCGCGCAAAAAGGAATGCTGGAAAAGCGGCACGTTATATTCTCCTGGCGTTGCACGGCGCCCTGTTTATTGCCATGAACATCATGCTTAATCGTTGCCGCCACTATATCGCCGAAGAACTTTCCACCCAAAGACAACAATTAACTATCGATAGACGTAAAATGACTTTAGGTTATTATCGTTTATTGCCATTAATGCACTAAGCAAAGTTAAATAATGCATAAACATCTGCTTCTAATTTATTCCAAAAAACGATTTAACAATTATCACCGCATCACTTTATGATGGCGGGAATCATTTTCTTCTCTATTCTGGGATAACATTAATGAATGTTTTGTTCAAAGGTATCGGCATCATTGCCGCCTGCGGTATTTTCCTGGGCAGCGTCCCGGCGCGGGCGGAAGGCACCATCAGCATCGCGCAGCAGTTCGGCATCGGCTATCTGATCCTTGATGTGGTGCGCGACCAGCAGCTGATTGAAAAGCACGGCAAAGAGCAGGGCCTGGATATCAAAGTGGACTGGCACAGCATTTCCGGCGCCACGGCGATGAACGAAGCGTTGCTGACCGGCGCGCTGGACGTGGCCTCCGCCGGGGTGCCGCCGGCGCTGACCGTTTGGGACCGCACCCGCGGCAAACAGAATGTCAAGGCGGTGGCCGCTCTCGGCTCGATGCCCAATTACCTGCTGAGCAATAATCCGGCGGTGAAAAGCGTCAGCGACCTGAGCGATAAAGACCGGATCGCCGTCCCCGCCGCCGGGGTAGGGTTTCAATCCCGCACCCTGCAAATTGAAACCGCGCGCCTGTTCGGCAACGCGGAATATAAAAAATACGACAGCATTACCCTGAGCCTGCCGCATCCCGACGCGACCAGCGCGCTTATCTCGGGCGGCGCGGAAATTACCGCGCATTTTTCCAGCCCGCCGTTTCAGTACCAGGCGCTGGAACATGCCAATATCCACAAAATACTGAGCTCCTACGATGTGCTGGGCGGCAAAGGCACGTTTAACCTGCTGTACGCCACCGAAAAATTCCATGACGAAAACCCGAAAACCTATAAGGCGTTTTTTGACGCCCTGGCCGAGGCGGAGCAGATCATCAAAGCCGATAAAAACGCGGCGGCCAAGACCTATATTCGCGTAGAGCAATCCCATCTGCCGCTGGAGCTTATCGAGAAAATTGTCAACGATCCGGAAAATGACTTTACCATCGCGCCGCAGAAAACCTTTGTCTACGCGGAAAAACTGCATGAACTCGGCATCCTGAAAAACAGCGCCGGCTCGTGGAAGGATTACTTCTTCCCCGAAGCCTACGCCCTGCCCGGCAGTTGAATCCGGGCTTCCGGTTAAAAGGAAAACGCACCATGACATTACATATCCAGCAGGCTCCGGATAACGCGCCGCTGTTGCGGGTAGGCGCTTTGAACCTGGAATACCGCACGCGCCAGCGCGTGGTGCGGGCCACCCATGATGTCAGTTTTGATGTCTTCCCGGCCGATCGTTTTGTGTTGCTGGGGCCGTCGGGCTGCGGCAAATCGAGTCTGCTGAAAGCCGTGGGGGGTTTTTTGCCCGCGGTCGGCGGCAGCATTCTGCTGGACGGCGAACGCGTCACGCAGCCCGGGCCGGACCGGCTGATGGTGTTTCAGGAGTTCGATCAGCTGCCGCCCTGGAAAACCGTGCTGGAAAACGTCATGTTCCCGCTGCTGGCGAGCGGCAAGGCCCGGCGGCCCGAAGCCCGTGAACGCGCCGGGTATTTTCTCGACAAGGTGGGGCTGACGGCGTTTGCCGATGCTTATCCCCATACCCTGTCGGGCGGCATGAAACAACGGGTCGCCATCGCCCGGGCGCTGGCGATGGAGCCGAAGGTACTGCTGATGGACGAACCTTTCGCCGCCCTCGACGCCCTGACCAGGCGCAAAATGCAGGAGGAATTGCTGGCGCTGTGGGAAGAGGTGCGCTTTACCCTGCTGTTCGTTACCCATTCCATTGAGGAAGCGCTGGTGGTCGGCAGCCGCATCCTGCTGCTGTCGCCCCATCCAGGACGGGTGCGCGCGGAGATGAACAGCCATCAGTTCGGCATCAACGACTTCGGCGGCAGCGATTTCCAGCAGGCCGCGCGCCGCATCCACGACCTGTTATTCAGCGATCCGACGGCGTCCCAGACCGATCGCGCGGTCGCGGACAAACCACGGTTTAAAGTGGTCGGCGGCGCGCGATGATCATTTTTAGCCCTAAGCCATACCGTCAGGAAGCGTTGCCATGACCAAAAATCCTCCGATACGCCCCGAATATCAGCGGGATCTGCCGCCGATAGCCGAACTGAGCCTGGCTACGCCGCTGCCCTGGTCGACACGGCTGTGGAATCTTACCTGGCTGCGCAAAACGGCCATCCTGCTGGTGCTGATAGCGCTGTGGGAAATCGCCGCCCGGTGGCAAAACAACGATCTGCTGCTGCCCGGCTTTATCCAGACCTTTACCGCCTTTACCCAGGATATGGCCAGCGGCGAACTGCCGGCCAAGATCGGCCTGTCGCTGGGCACCCTGATCAAGGGCTACGCCATCGGCACCGTGCTTGCGCTGGCGTTAAGCTCGCTGGCGGTATCGACCCGTCTCGGCCGGGATATATTAAGCACCCTGACCTCGATGTTTAATCCTTTGCCCGCCATCGCGCTGCTGCCGCTGGCGCTGCTGTGGTTCGGCCTGGGGGAAAACAGCCTGATTTTCGTGCTGGTGCATTCGGTGATGTGGCCGATGGCGGTGAATACCTATACCGGTTTCCTCGGGGTCTCCGATACGCTGCGCATGACCGGCCGCAATTACGGACTGCGCGGTCTGCGCTACGTCTGGCATATCCTGATTCCCGCCGCCCTGCCCTCGATTCTGTCCGGCCTGAAAATCGGCTGGGCTTTTGCCTGGCGCACCCTGATTGCCGCCGAGCTGGTGTTCGGCGCGTCGAGCGGCAAGGGCGGGCTGGGCTGGTATATTTTCCAGAACCGCAACGAACTCTTTACCGATCGGGTTTTTGCCGGGCTGATTTCGGTGATCATTATCGGCTTACTGGTGGAAGGCCTGATTTTCACCACCCTCGAGCGCGTCACCGTCAAGCGCTGGGGCATGCAGAAATAGCGCGGGGCATCCACCCTATAAACCCACGCCGGCCGGGCCGGCTGGCAAGGAGAGACATATCGTGATTGTGGTTAAAGCACCCCAGAATTACCTTAACGAAGCCGGACTGATTAACCGCATCGGCGACTACGTCGCGCCAATAACGCGCGAACGGGTGATGATCATTACCAGCCCGCGCGCCTGGCAGGCAACGCAGCCGGCGCTGGAAGCCAGCTTCAGCGCCCACGGTATCGGTTTCCAGCGCTATTTTTTACAGGGCGAATGTACCCGCGCCACTATCGCCGCCTTCAGCGCCCAGGCGCAGGCCCAGGACATCAGGCTGGTTATCGGCGTCGGCGGCGGTAAAGTGCTGGACACGGCCAAGGGTATCGCCGAATCCTGCGGACAACTGCCGCTTATCACCGTGCCAACCATCGCCGCCACATGCGCCGCCTGGTCGCCGATTTCGGTGCTATACACCGAGGCCGGCGGCCATCTGAACTCCATGCCGTTGCAGCGCACCCCGGAATGGGTGCTGGTGGACAGCGCGATTATCGCCGCCACGCCGGTGCGCTACCTGAAGGCCGGTATTGTGGACGCGCTGGCCAAATGGTATGAGTTCGAGCCTTACCTGCGCCGGGACGACAGCAGCCTGTCGCTGGTGCTCAAGGCGCAGGCGGCAAAACTGGCGCTGGATATATTTGAGCAGTCGGGCGCGCAGGCGCTGGCCGATAATGAGGCCGGCCTGGCCACGCCGGTGCTGGCCAGGGTATTGGACGGGGTGATTGCCCTGGCCGGCATGGCCAACAGCATGCGCGATGAAATTCCCCGTATCGGCGTCGCCCACGCCGTGCACAACAGCATGACCTACCATCCCGATCTGCACGGATTTTTGCATGGCGAACTGGTGGGATTCGGGCTGGTGGTACAGTCCTATCTGGACGACGACCGGCCGGACAGCCTGGCGGCGCAGGCCCATTTATTGCAGTTGCTGACGCTGTTTTCCACGCCGCTCACCCTGCGGCAGCTGGGCATCACCGACGCGATTGACCAGCGCATTAAACAGATTGCGCTGGGGGTGAAAATTTCGGCGGACAACGCCGCGCGGCTGCCCTTTGCGCTGGGGACGGAGCGCATCGAGCGGGCGCTGGCCAAAACCGCCGGCGGGGACGCGCCGCGCGACGGGGTTGCCTCGCCGAAGCCGGCTTATTCCTGCGGCAGGTAGTCGTTGGTATAGTACTGAGCGGCGGGCAGCTTCTGCTTGACAATGCCAAGGCTGGTAACGGCGCTCAGCAGCGCGCTCCAGGCGCTATCGTCCAGCCTGAGCTGGTCCTTGCCCGGTTTGCCCAGTATCGCCATGGTGTCCTGCCACTGCTGTTTCACGAAGGCGGGATCATAGGCTTTACTGTACTGGGCGGCAAAAGCCGCCGTGCCTTCGTCGGGGTGCTCGATGGCATAACGGATGCTTTTGGCGGTGGCACGCATAAAGGCCTTGGCCAGCTGCGGATTCTTATTAAGCCACTGCTGGTTGCCGGCGAACATAAAGATCGGCGTATCGGGCACGCCGTGCGCCGTAGCCGCCAGGTACTCCGGCTTTTTGCCGGTGGTGACGGCTATTTCCGTCCCTTCGGCGTTGGTGATGCCGGTGGTGGCGTCCACCCGGTTTTGCAGCAGCAGCGGCACGGTATCATCCGCGGCGGCAACCATCTGCACGTCGTCAAGCGTCATGCCGGCGCTTTTCAACATCAGCGACAGCTGCGCCTTGGTCCAGGCGTCATTATAGATGCCGATTTTTTTACCCTTCAGTTCAGCGACGGTTACCGGCTTACCCTGCGGCGTAAAAATCCCCCAGTTATTGCCGCTGCCGTAACGGCCGATGGCGATGACCGGGGCGCCTTGCTCCTTGGCGAAAATGATGTCCATCACCGTGGTAAACGCCACGTCGGCACGGCCGGTGCCGAGAAATTTCATGGTATCGGCCACCGTGGGCGGCGCGACGATATTCAGGTCAATCCCCTCTTCCAGATAAAAACCCTTGGCTTTACCCAGCGTCCAGGGGATCCAAAAGCCGTCCGCCACCGGCCATTCCTGGACAAAGGTCACTTTGGCCGGCGCCTGGGCGGCCTGGATGGAAAAAGCGGTGACCGACAGCGCCAGCACGGCGGCCGCGCCTAACGCCGCATGACGAAATAATGCAGATAATGTCATAAATCATTTCCCTTAAGCCATGATGGGCAAGTGATAACCGATCCCCGAGGGGGCAGGCAGGCACGGGCAGGTAATGCGGAATCAGCCGCGCCATCTATGTAGAATAGTGGAAGCGAAACAGTATTGTTGTTGTTTTTTCAACTGTTATACAGAATGCTCCGATGGCGGCCCAGGGTAAATTCCCGCAAAATCACTTTTTGTAAGTGTAATAGAGGGCAAAGACAATGCAGAATTTGATTCTCATCGCCGTATTGCTCGGCATTGCGATATTTTCATTGGTTATGGCAGTTAAAGATACGCGGAAGAAATCGCTAATTCGCCAGCGGCACCGTTAGCGCCTGGCCATGGCGGGCCTCAGCGCCCCTGAGTCCGCCCACAGGCGGAACGCGGGCAGGACAGGCAGCCTGCCGTCCTGCCGCCGCTCCGGCGGGCGTTGCCAACCCAGCCTTGCTCAGAACTGATACGTCAGCCCCGCCGCAACGATATTCCCCCGATGAATTTCAGCTTCCTGAGTAAAGGTATTGCCGCCCAGCAGGTTGATTTTATAATCAATATGGGTCGCCAAATTCTTGTTGAAATTATAGGTGGCGCCGATATCGATAAACTTTTGCAGATCCTGGCGCCCGTATTTTTCAATATTGCGCCCCGTGGTCCAGAGATAGGCCAGCGACGGCGTAAGACCGAAATCAAACATATACTGCGCCACCATTTCCAGAGTTTGCGCCTTATGCGCAAAGCCGCTGACTTTTTTATCATCCTTGAATTCGCCGAACCGCACCAGATTATAGCTTTGGGTATACATCACCGCCAGGTACAGGTTTTTGTCGTCATATTTGAGCGCACCCGAATAGGCGTTAACCCTGCCGTCGCCGCCGCCATAGGCCAGTTTCCTCTGGCCTTCGGTGCGGCTGGCGCTGCTGAACGCGCCGGCGGCGCTTAAACCCCGGCCCAAATCATAACCCAGGGACATGCCATAACCATTGCCGTTGGCCGCGCCGCGGCCGCGGCCCTCGCCTTTCTTTTTGCCGGCGGCGTTGGCGCCCTGGTATTGCAGCGCGACGTCAAGCCCGTCCACCAGGCCGAAGAAGCCCGTATTACGGTAGGTGGCCAGGTTGCTCGCCCGCTGGGCGAGATAACCGTCGGCCTGGAAAAAACCGCCAAACTCCGGCAGCTTATCGGTGTAGGAAAGTACATCGTACAGGACGCCCCAGTTGCGACCGTAATCGAACGAGCCATAATCGCCGTACTTCAGCCCCACGAAACCCAAACGGGTGGTGCTGTCCCGTGATTCGTCCTTTTCACCCCGGGCCAGTTGCGCCTGGTATTGCCATTCGGCATAACCGGTAAGCAGATCGTTGACCTGGGTTTCACCGCGAAAACCGAAGCGCATATATGATTCATCACTATCGGAACTATTATTTTTAAAATAATGCACTCCAGCCAAAGTACCGTTTAAATGCAGCTTCTGACCGTCCCGATTGTAGATCTCGGCTGCGCCCGCCGCGCCGGTAAAAACTAATGCCGGCATCAGGGCATAATTAAGACGTAGTTTCATTATAATATCCTCGGTGTATAAAATTATTGCAGCACTGCCAGATAAATAATCCTGTTTTCGGCAGGGAAAAATGATCCGCTAAAAAAATGGATTTTGACATGAGCCGCGATAATACCTAATCGAATTTTGCTATTCAACCACAGGAAATGGATATTAAAGCAGCAATATAAATAGAGGATAAATGAGAGTGGGTTTTTATTTATTGACCAATACGGGATAAATATTTTTAAAATTAATTTTTAATTCGTTAAATATCAAATAGTTAAAATAATATCATATTTTTTGCGTTCGAATCAAACAGCGCGCAAAGAGAAATTAAATTATTTTATTATCGAGCTAATATATTTATATATCTCTGTTTTTCACATCGCGGCCAATGCGTGTTGTTTATGATTTATTTAATTCAACCGCCGGAATAATGCCCCATAACGGGAAAGGGCGCGCCCGCCCCCTTTCCCGCACGCTGCTTAGAATTGATACACCAGGCCTACCGCCACCACATCGTCGGTATTAATACCGGCGGCATCGGTAAAGTTATTGTCGTCCATCAAATTGATCTTGTAATCAACATAGGTGGACATATTTTTATTAAAGTAATAACTGGCGCCCAGGTCGACAAACTTCACCAAATCTTCATTTTGATAGGTATTGTTGTCGCCGGCGCGGCCAAGATCCTTGCCCCGGGTCTGGTTATAACCCACGAACGGCACCAGTCCGAAATCAAACTTATAATCCGCATAGGCTTCGAAGCTTTGCGCTTTGTTGGCGTAGCCGTACACGCTTGAGTCGCTGGAACCGAAAGGCGCCGCGTTATAGGACTGGGTAAACATGACCGCCACGTAAACCTGGTTGGCATCGTATTTTAACCCGCCCGAGTAGCCTTCCGCGCGGTCCCCGCGTCCCATAATGGTATTGTAATTGCGCGCGCCGTTCTGGTCGTCGGTACGTTTCGAGTTAAAAAAGGCCCCCGCCGCGCTGACGCCCATGCCGAGATCGTAGCTTAGGGACATGCCGTAGCCTTCGCCGTTTTGTCCCAATACATCGCGCCCGTTTGCCGATTCTTCCGGGTCGGCATTCTTGCCCTGATACTGCAGGGCGAATTTCAGGCCATCCACCAGGCCAAAGAAGTTGTTATTGCGATAGGTCGCCACGCCGCTGGTGCGCTGGAACATAAATTGATCGGCGCCATAGGTGGAACCGTCAAACTCAGGCTGCAAATCGGTAAAGGCGGCGACATCGTACAGCACGCCGTCATTACGGCCATAGTCAAACGAGCCGTAGTCGCCGAATTTCACCCCGGCGAAACCATAGCGGGTGTGGTCGCCGTCGGTAGAATCGCTGCCTTCGGTATTGTTGGCCTTGATTTCATATTCCCACTGGCCGTAGCCGGTGAGCTGGTCATTGATCTGCGTTTCGCCTTTGAAGCCGATACGGGTGTAGGTTTTGTCGCCGTCGTTGCCGTCATTATCGGAAAAGTAGTGTAAACCATGCAGTGAGCCGTACAGATCCAGTTTATTGCCGTCTTTATTGTAGATTTCTGCCGCGCCGGCCGAACCGGCGGCCAGCAATGCGGGTATGAGCAGGGAGAGAACGTGAAGTTTCATTCTTTTATCCTCAAATATTTATTATCTTTGGCCACCATTGTTTTGGGTGCTTACAGGATTTATTACGCCTCGATAAGCCATTTCATTTTGCGTTAAATGCATTTTTATACTAGCGATAAAATGATACCAAGTGGCTTACAATGTTTCAAAATGCAAGGGTTATATTTAGTCATGTTTCCCGAAGGGAACTTATCCCATTTTCACCCGTCATCCGGCGGCGTTCCCCAGATGAAAATGTCGACAAAACATTTATTTTATCGATTAATATCAATAGGATAAAACCATCAGTCATCAATAGCACTTTCTGGCAAAAAATGAATTTATTTTTAACTAATATTATCTACGCTATCATCATTAATTTTCATTGTTACTCTCATCACTGATGTTTTTTCCCTCGCCGGTTAGAAGACCGGCTTTTTTTTTGGCGTATCGTGAAAATATTAACATTTATTAATAAATGTTAGAAAATAAATCGTTATTGCCGCCCGACATCATTTTTACCTAAAGTTCTTTTTATAAACATCAATTTAATTATCGGGTAATTTATTATTCATCCGCTATAACATGAAAAGGAATATAAAAAAATACGATATTGATCACATTAAAAATCATTTATTTTTACCGCGCCCCCCACCGGCGTACCCTGCCCGGGCACGCGTCCCGCCGCCTCAGCCGGCCCCGCCTTGCAAGGCGTACTTCGTTATCCGGCGCTGGGCATGCTACACTTTATGCCGTCATTTTCCCGGATACCGGGGATTTACGGCCACACCGCAGGACAGCAAGGGGCACCATGGGACAAGATCAGAATTTCGACATCCTTTGGGAGCGCTTACAGCGCTCCGCTTTCCGGTCAACATTCCGGCTTAATGAAAAAGACCTTACCTACCTGCATAATAAAGGTATGGCGGTGGTGCTTGCCCATGCGCGTGATTTTATCGCCGCCCGGCTGGCGCCGGCGCTCCCGACCAAAGACGGCAAGCAAACGCCCTGGCGTGGCCATCCGGTATTTGTCGCCCAGCACGCCACCGCCACCTGCTGCCGGGGATGCCTGGAAAAATGGCACGGCATCGCGAAAGGACAGGCGCTGAGCGCCGCGCAACAAGACTATATCGTACAGGTGATCGCGCTGTGGCTTGAGCGTCGGGGCGGCGACAGCGGCGGCGGCCGTGCATAACGGCGCCGCTTTACTCTTTGATTCCAGGCAGGATATGCGGAAAGCTTCATGACCACGACTTATAATACGCAGCAACACATCGGCCTGCCGGTACGTATCGCCACGCGGATCGTTTTTTTTATCGCCGGCTTCGGCATGTCGGCCTGGGCGCCGCTGGTTCCCTTCGCCAAGCTGCGCCTGGATATTGATGACGCCGCCCTCGGCATGCTGCTGCTGTGCCTGGGCATCGGTTCGCTGCTGGCCATGCCGCTGGCGGCGCCGCTGGCCGCCAGGCTCGGCTGCCGGCGGATGATTACCGGCGCCGGCGTATTGCTTTGCCTGACGCTGCCGGCCCTGGCGCTGGCGGCCGCCCCGGTATCCCTTGGCGTCGCCCTGTTGCTGTTCGGCGCGGCGCTCGGCGCCATGGACATCAGCATGAATATCCAGGCGGTGACGGTGGAAAAAGCCAGCGGCCGGGCCATGATGTCGGGATTTCACGGTTTTTTCAGCATCGGCGGCATTGCCGGCGCCGGTCTGGTCAGTATTCTGCTGTGGCTTGGATGTACGCCGTTCTGGTCGATTGCCGTCGCCGACCTGGCGATTGTGGCCTTGCTGCTGTACGCCGCGGGAGACCTGCTGGCGCAACCGCAGGAAAACGATCCCGGCCCGCTGTTCGTACGCCCGCGCGGTAAAGTGCTGTTTATCGGAATGCTCTGTTTTATCCTGTTCCTGGCCGAAGGCGCGATGCTGGACTGGAGCGCCTTGTTCCTGACCGTCGAGCGTGGGCTTGACAGCGCCAGGGGCGGCCTGGGCTATGTCTTGTTCTCCATCGCCATGACCGTTGGGCGCCTGAACGGCGACCGGCTTATCAACGCCATCGGCCGGTTCCGCACCCTGGCGGCCGGCAGCCTGTGCGCCTCCGCCGGGCTGTGGCTGGCCATTTTCATCGATCAGCCGCTGGTGACGCTGTTGGGTTTTATGCTGGTGGGACTGGGCGCCGCCAACCTGGTGCCGCTGCTGTTCAGCGTCGTGGGCACCCAAACGGATATGCCGCCTAATCTTGCCCTGGCGGCCATTTCCGGCGTCGGTTACGCCGGTATCCTGGCCGGCCCGGCGCTGATCGGCTTTATTGCCCATTTGACCAGCCTGTTCACCGCGTTCGGCTGCGTCGCATTGTTACTTCTGGTGGTTACCCTGAGCGCGCGCCGGGTGACCCGATAAAGAAAGCCGGTGATAAAAAAATATGCAAATCAAGAACCTGACCCTGACACCGGCCGCGCTCACCCGCGGCCTGGTGGTGTTTATTTTATTATTGCTGCTGTCGTTATGGCTGTTTGGCCTGCATGCCGTTAATGCCTATATCATTGAAAAAAAGCACAGCATGACCACCATCACCGTGGCGCTGCAAAAACGCATCGATACCTACCGTTTCGTGGCGGATCGCCTCTATGAGCAATCCACCGGTACTGGCCCGGTCGACATGACGCTTGGGAATATTCACGAAACCCGCCTGCGTCCCGATGTGTTCTACATTGAAAAACCCCATCGAAAAACCGACGGACTGATCTTTGGCGCCCATGAAAGCGCCACCCTGGCCACGGCGGTGAAGATGTCGGATTACCTGGACGTGCTGTGGGGCGGCGAGAGCAATAACTACTCTTTATTTTATCTCAACGGCGTCGACAACAGCCTGACGCTGATTTCCACGCAGCCGCTGCGGGATATCGCGCCGCGTTTCGAAGACAGCTTTATCAGCGCCCTGGTAAAATCCCGTCGGGCCGAAATGCTGCAGCAGGCTAATATCCTTGATGAACGCGAAAGTTTTTCGCCGCTGCGCAAATACCGTTTCCAGAACGACTACTACTTTACTCACCGGATCATCATCAACCAGCCGGGGCATCTGGCCACCATCGTCGCCTTCGATCTGCCGGTCAGCGATGTGATCCCGCTGAACATGGCGCGGGCCAATTTCTCCCTGGTCGGCGCCGGCGCGGCCAATGACGACGAGGAAGACGAGCAGGACAACGCGCAGCCGGCAACCAGCGTGATAACCGGGTCGGCGCTCGCCATCACCGCCCGGTTTAGCAATGCGCCGCTGAATCTGGTGTACCGCGTGCCGCTGGGCGGCCTGATCCTTGATCTGCTGCGCAATAATATCTGGCCGGTTGCCATTGAGCTGCTGATGATCGCCCTCTCGTTGCTGGGCGTTTACCTGGTGCGCCAGCATTTCCTGCGCCCGCGCGCGAATATGGCGCACGATTTGAAATCCCACCGTATCCTAAGCGAGGAAGTGATAGCCAATCTGCCCCTGGGGCTGCTGGTGTACGATTTCAGCGATAACACCCTGGTCGCCAGCAATAAGATCGGCGATCATCTGCTGCCCCATCTCAGCCTGCAAAAAATCGCCAACCTGGCCGAAAGCCACCAGGGCATCATCCAGGCGACGGTCAATAACGAAGTGTATGAAATCCGCATGTTCAAAAGCCAGCTTTCCCCGGAGACCTATCTGTTCCAACTGCTGGATCACGATAAAGAAGTGCTGGTGAATAAAAGGCTGCAGCAGGCGCAGCAGGAGCTGGCGAAAAACCACCAGGCGCGGCGCGCCATTCTCACCAACTTCCAGAATGAGTTAAGCCGCCCGCTGATGGTGATAAATGAATTAACCGATGCCCTGGAGCACGCCGCGACCGACGAGGATCGCAAGCGTTGCCTGGCGGGCCTGAAATGCGAGTCCTCGCGCCTGGCCGCGCTGTTTGATAACCTGCGCCTGCTGACGGCGCTGGAAATTAAGGACTGGCAGCCGAATCCGGCGGACTTTTCGCTGGCGGAACTTATCGACGCCCTGTTGGTGGAGCGTTTGCCCGCCGTGGCGCAAAAAGGGCTGACCCTGTATCACCACTACCATTTGCCTTTAAACCAGCGGCACTGGGGCGACGCGCTGGCGGTGAAAAAAATCATTTCGCTGCTGCTGGATTACAGCATTATCAGCACCCAGTACGGCAAAATCGTCTTATCCGTGGATCAGGACCCGTCCCGCCCCGATATTTTGCTGTGCACCATCAGCGATACCGGCAGCGGCATCAGCGCCGAAGAGCTGGCTAACCTGCACCAGCCCTTTGTCAGCCGGGCGCGCGAAGATCATTACCAGCGCGGGTCGGCCCTGACCTGGTTCCTGTGCTCGAAGCTGTGTAAACAGCTGGGCGGCGGCCTGGATATCCATAGCAAGGCCGATATCGGCACCCGCTACCGGGTCAGGCTGCAGCTGCCGCCGGCGGCCGGCGGCGAGGATGCGGATGAACAGGAAAAGATCCTGGAGGATACGCAGGTACTGCTGGATATCGCCAATGAGGAAGTCCGCGCCATCGTCAACGCCATGGTGACCCAGTGGGGGGGGAAATGTCTGTATCCCGATGAGCACCATCTGGTCCAGGAGCATGACCTGCTGCTGACCGACGATAGCAATCGCCTGGAGGATTTCGCCATTTTGCTGCACGGCGGCGAACCGGCGATTACCTCGCTTTCGCCGTACCGTCTGCGGGTTAATTATAATCTGAGCAGTCCGCTGCTGGACGCAATGCTACAATTGATGGAGCTGAGGCTGGCCCAGGCGGATAGCGGCAGGGACATGGATACTACGCCTGGGAACCAGGAGAACGCGGCCCTGGAACAGCTCTTTTCGAGCGGCTATTTTCCGCTATTCGTCGATACAGTACCCGATGACGTCAAGAGGCTGTATACTGAAGCCGAGAGCGGCGACCTGAGCGCTCTGGCCCAGACCGCGCACCGCCTCAAAGGCGTCTTTGCCATGCTGAACCTGGTTCCGGGCAAGGTGTTATGTGAAACCCTGGAACAACATATAAAACAAGCTACTATGCAAAATGATAATACAAAAATCGGCAACGATATCCACCAAATTGATGCTTTTGTTATTAAACTGCTACAGCATGCAAGGTAGTCAACATTATGAATAATCTGAACGTCATCATTGCCGATGACCATCCCATCGTCCTGTTTGGCATTCGCAAATCCCTGGAATCCATCGAGTGGGTTAAAGTTGTCGGTGAATTCGAAGACTCCACCTCGTTAATCAACAGCCTGAGCAAGCTGGACGCCAACGTCCTGGTGACCGATCTCTCGATGCCCGGCGAGAAATACGGCGACGGCATCACCCTTATCAAATATATCAAACGCCACTACCCGCACCTGGCGATTATCGTGCTGACCATGAATAACAACCCGGCCATTTTAAGCGCGGTGCTGGAGCTGGATATCGACGGTATCGTCCTTAAGCAGGGGGCGCCCACCGACCTGCCCAAGGCGTTGGCCTCGCTGCAAAAGGGTAAAAAATATACTCCCGACAGCGTGGCGAAACTGCTTGAGCGCATCAGCGCCGGCGGCTATGGCGATAAGCGCCTTTCCCCAAAAGAGAGTGAAGTGCTGCGGCTGTTCGCCGAGGGATTCCTGGTCACGGAAATCGCCAAAAAGCTCAATCGCAGCATCAAGACCATCAGCAGCCAGAAAAAATCAGCCATGCTGAAGTTGGGCGTGGAAAATGATATCGCCCTGCTTAATTACCTGTCGTCAGTCAGTATGGCGCCGGTGGACAAAGAGTAACGCCCCTCTTGCCGCAACGGGCGGCGTACTACGCCGCCCGTCCGATATGCCGACGTCCCCCGCGACCTTGTGCTTTTCTCTACCCTCATCGTCCCTCGTGCCATGGCGCCGCCATACGCAGCGCATTCCATTGCCTTTAACCGGCATCGGCGGGAGATTGCTGGCGTTGCCGCCGGGTCTGCTGGCTGAAATGCGCCAGCGCCGGCTGCAATACGCTCAGGGTGACCGGCTTGGACAGGCAGTTGTCCATGCCCGCATCCAGGCAGCGCTGTTTTTCCTCCGCCAGGGCGTTGGCGGTCACGCCAATCACCGGCAGTTGGACGCCCTGCCCGCGTAAGCGCCGGGTCAGCTGGTAGCCGTCCATATTCGGCATATTGACATCGGTAAGGATGATATCCACCGACTGTTTTTGCAGCGTCCCCAGCGCATCCACCCCATCGTTGGCGGTAATCACCTGATAGCCCAGCGATTCAAGCTGATCCGCCAGCAGCCGGCGATTAATGGGGTGATCGTCCACCACCAGGATGCGGATATCGTTATTAAGGTCGCAGGCGTTCTGCATCATGGCCGCCGGCGAGGGCAACGCCGGCACCGTCTTCTGGTCATCGCGGCAGATTTTCAGCAACAGCAGCGGCAGCGCGTCCGCGAAGGCCGAGCTTAGCCACCATTCCCCCGCGGACATTTCCTGCGCGGGGCCGATATGGTTGACCATAAAACGGATCCAGACGCGCGGGCGTTGCGCCGGCGCATCATCGTCATCGGTAATGAACACGGATTCGTTGTCAATGTCCTGCCAGGTATGGCGTTTAACCACCATGCCTTCGGCGCCCAGCAAACGGATCAGGTAAGCCTCCAGCGCCGCATTGCGCACATGCAGCCAGCAGACGCGCCCGTACAGGTCGCTGCTCAGCACCGGCGGCGCGTAGCTTGCCTGGTAGAGCGGCAGCCGGATGGTAAACTGGCTTCCCAGCCCGGTCTCGGACTCAACGGCGATATCGCCGTCCATCAGATTGACCAGCTTTTCACAGATGGCCAGCCCCAGCCCGGTGCCATGGGACTGCTGCTGCCCGCCGCTGCCCAATTGCACAAAGGGGTCGAACAGCCGCAGCAGCTCGCGCTGCTGGATGCCCACGCCGGTGTCGCGTATCTGGAACAGCAGGTAATCCGCGTCACGATAAACGCGGATCACCAGGCAACCGCTGTGGGTAAATTTAATGGCGTTATTCAGCAGATTGGACAACACCTGCTGCAGGCGCACCGGATCGCCGCGCAGGTTCTGCGGCACGTCGGGATCGATAAAACAGTACAACCCTAAGCGTTTTTTCACCACCAGCGACAGGTAATTGCCGGCGATATGGCTGACCACTTCCCGCGGGGAAAAACACCGCGGCTCGATTTTCAGCTGTTCGGATTCAATTTTCGAAAAGTCGAGGATATCACTGATGATATTGAGCAATAACGCGGAAGAGTTGTCCATCGCCATCACCAGGCGATCGACGCCGTCCGGCAGCGCCTTGGTCTTGATCAAATCGAGATTGCCGATGATACCGTACAAGGGGGTGCGCAACTCATGGCTGACCGTGGCCAGGAACATCGACTTCGCCTGGCTGGTCTGTTCCGCCGCCGCCGCCATTTCCTGCAAGGATTCCTCCATTTTTACCCGGGCGCTGATATCCACCAGCACGCAGATGGCGACGTTTTCATTACGATAGCGCGAATGCACGAAGCTGATTTGCAGGTTGTTGTTATTGCTGGTCATGACATCGACAAAATTCACCTGCTGGCCGCAGATAATATGGATGATGCGCTGCCGATCCTCAAACGTCAGCAGGCTGAGATAATTATGCGCCAGCTCATTGCTGATAAGGTTAGCGCCGTCGCTGATGCGCAGGATGCAGATGCCCACCGGCGCGGAGGCGACGATTTTGCGATTAAACTGCTCGTTCTCCTCCAGCTGCAGGGCGTTTTTTTCCGCCGGGGAGAACATCCTGCGCTCAAACAGCCAGGCCAGCATAAACAGCAGGGTGGCCGACAGGACATTCAACAACAAAGCATTAAAAATCAGCGGCTTGAAATTTTCCACCATCGTGGTCAGCGCCAGTGAATACAGGATGCTCAACGACGACGGCGCCAGGTTTCTTTTCATCACCAGGTTTTTATAGCTATCCGTATAACCGTAATAGCTGGCCTGCGCCGGATACTCCGTCAGCGCCGACGCTTTGCGCTCCCCGTCGGCTAGCGACAGCACCGGCATATTGCCCTGATCCAGCAGGGTGATGCCGATAGGCAGGGTACTGGCGGTGGAAAAATCCTCCAGCCGGATGCTCAGTTCTATACCCAGCAACGCCTGCAGTTTGCTGGCGACATAGATGGGCGTCAATACGTACAGCGAGCCGCTGCCGGAGCGCGCGCCGGGCACCACCCAATACAAGTCGTCCTCGCGTCCGTTTTGGCGCGCGTTGCGGTATTTGATTATCTCCTGCTGCAGACTTTTCGGCAGGGAGGCCGCCGTGCCCGCGGTGCCGCGGAAGTTGAAATCCGCCATGCAGAGGCTTTCGCCGCTGATATAAAACACCCGGTTAAGGTCGTAGGCATCGGAAAAACTGTCTTTCCAGTAGCTGAGGAAATAACTCAGGGAATCGACGGCGTTATGGTATTCGGTACCGGTGCCGCTACAGTCGGCAGTGGGATAGAGCGGCGAAATATCGGGGCGGCTGGCCTTGCCGGCAAATACGCCGTTAAGCATATCCAGTCCCGGCAGGCCGGCGTTAAGCCGGTTTTCCGCCACATATTTAATTTCCCGCATAATGGTGGTGGAACGGGTGATATAGGCCTGGGCCTGGCCGTAGCTGGTGTAATACTCCTGGCGCAGATCGGACTCGCGCTGGTGTAATTGGCTGATAATGTAAAAAGCCGACAGCAGCGCGCCCAGCGCCCACAGCAATAGCGCCAGGGTGCGGAACAGATAGCGGGATATTTTTACCGTTGTGCGAAATGATGTGAAGTATTTCAAGAAAGTCACGTTCCGGTAATAGTCTTTAATCGGAGGCCAGCGTATGCGTTACACTACCGGCCCCCTATAAAAAAAGCCAGCGCGGCGGCTGGCTTTCGGGGCGGCCGTGCCGCCCGGCGCTATGCTGACACCGGGCGGCGGCGGCAATCAGGCGTTCGGCTCGTCGTCTCCGTCCGCCGAGTCATCGTCGTCCGCGCCGATATCGTCGCCGGCGTCCTCGCCATCGATATCCTCATCGGCGGCGTCTTCGATTTCGTCGCCATCGGCCAGGCCTTCGACGCTGTCAAGCTCTTCGTCGTCAACCGGCTCGGCCACGCGCTGCAGGCCGACCACATGCTCGTTTTCAGCGGTGCGGATCAGGGTCACGCCCTGGGTATTGCGCCCGACGATGCTGACCTCGGAAACCCGGGTACGCACCAGGGTGCCGGCGTCGGTGATCATCATGATCTGATCGGTATCGGCCACCTGCACCGCGCCGACCACCTCGCCGTTGCGTTCGCTCACCTTAATCGAGATCACGCCGAGGGTGGCGCGGGATTTGGTGGGGTATTCCTCCTGGGCGGTACGTTTACCGTAACCATGCTGGGTAACGGTCAGGATCGGCCCGTCTCCGCGCGGTATGATAAGCGACACCACGCGATCCTTCTCGGCCAGGTTGATGCCGCGCACGCCGGTGGCGGTACGGCCCATGGAGCGCACCTGCCCTTCCGGGAAGCGCACGACCTTACCGTAGGCCGAGAACAGCATGACTTCGTTCTTGCCGTCGGTCAGATCGACGCCGATCAGTTCGTCGCCCTCGTTGAGGTTGACGGCGATGATGCCGGCGCTGCGCGGCCGGCTGAACTCGGTCAGCGCGGTTTTCTTCACGGTGCCGCTGGCGGTCGCCATAAACACATGGCGGCCTTCCTCATATTCCCGCACCGGCAGGATGGCGGTGATGCGTTCATTCGGCTCAAGGGGCAGCAGATTGACGATCGGCCGGCCACGGGCGCCGCGACTGGCTTCCGGCAGTTGATATACTTTCATCCAGTACATACGGCCGCGGCTGGAAAACAGCAGGATGGTGTCATGGGTATTGGCCACCAGCAGCCTGTCGATAAAGTCTTCTTCCTTGATGCGCGCCGCCGATTTGCCCTTGCCGCCGCGCCGTTGGGCTTCGTAATCGGTCAGAGGCTGGTATTTGACATAGCCCTGGTGGGACAAGGTCACTACCACGTCTTCCTCGTTGATCAGATCTTCGATATTGATATCCGAGGTATTGGCGGTGATTTCAGTGCGGCGGGGGTCGTTGTACTGCTCTTTCATCGCGTTCAGTTCTTCGCGAATCACTTCCATCAGCCGATCGGGATTTTCCAGGATAATAATCAGTTCAGCGATTTGATCCAGCAGCTCTTTGTACTCGTCGAGCAGCTTTTCATGCTCCAGTCCGGTCAGTTTCTGCAGGCGCAAATCCAGGATGGCCTGGGCCTGCTGTTCGGTCAGGTAATATTTGCCGTCACGGATGCCGAACTCCGGCTCCAGCCATTCCGGGCGGGCGGCGTCGTCGCCGGCGCGCTCAAGCATGGCCGCCACGGTGCCCAGCTCCCAGGGACGGGCCACCAGCCCGGCCTTGGCTTCCGTCGGATTCTGCGCGTTGCGGATAAGCTCGATGATCGGATCGATATTCGCCAGCGCCACGGCCAGGGCTTCAAGGATATGGGCGCGGTCGCGCGCCTTGCGCAGTTCAAAAATGGTACGGCGGGTGACCACTTCGCGGCGGTGGCGGACAAAGGCGGACAAAATATCCTTCAGCGCCATGATCCTTGGCTGGCCCTGGTGCAGCGCCACCATATTGATGCCAAACGACACCTGCAGCTGCGTCTGGGAGTAGAGGTTGTTCAATACCACCTCGCCCACCGCGTCGCGCTTGATTTCGATCACGATGCGCATGCCGTCTTTATCGGATTCGTCGCGCAGGGCGCTGATGCCCTCGATACGCTTGTCCTTGACCAGTTCGGCAATCTTCTCGATCAGCCGGGCTTTGTTCACCTGGTACGGAATTTCATGCACGATAATGGTTTCGCGGCCGCTTTTGGCATCCGCTTCCACTTCCGCGCGGGCGCGAATGAGGATTTTGCCGCGTCCGGTGCGATAGGCTTCTTCAATGCCGCGCCGGCCGTTGATAATGGCGGCGGTGGGGAAGTCCGGCCCCGGGATATGTTCCATCAGCCCTTCGACGCTGATATTTTCATCATCGATATAGGCCAGGCAGCCGTTGATCACCTCGGTGAGGTTGTGCGGCGGAATATTGGTGGCCATGCCGACCGCGATACCGGAGGAACCGTTGATCAGCAGGTTGGGAACCTTGGTGGGCATGACCTCGGGGATCTGCTCGGTGCCGTCGTAGTTCGGCACGTAGTCCACGGTGTCTTTTTCGAGGTCCGCCAATAACTCATGGGCGATTTTCGACATGCGGATTTCGGTATAACGCATCGCCGCGGCGGAGTCGCCGTCGACGGAACCGAAGTTACCCTGGCCATCCACCAGCATATAACGCAGCGAGAACGGCTGGGCCATACGCACGATGGTGTCGTAGACCGCGGAATCACCATGGGGGTGATATTTACCGATAACGTCCCCGACCACACGGGCCGATTTTTTGTAAGGTTTATTCCAGTCGTTACCTAGCACACTCATCGCGAATAAAACGCGGCGGTGTACCGGCTTCAGTCCATCACGTACATCCGGCAGCGCACGTCCGATAATCACGGACATGGCATAATCCAGATAAGAGCGTTTCATCTCTTCTTCGATGTTGACCGGTGTTATTTCTCTGGCAAGGTCGCTCATGCAGCCGCTATCCCTCTACTAATTGATGCATCTACCCGGATTTGAAGGTGCCAAAGTATACCATACATCGGTGATTCAGGGAAAATAGTCGGCGCCCGGAAGCATCCGCGCCGGTGATTTCCGCCGTTATGCCGCTGGTCAGTTGCGCGGTTAACGGTATACTTGCCGCAGGCGGGAAGATTCTCCCCGGGAAACACCTGTATGAATGCAAACACCAACGCGATAAGGGAGCGTGCGTGATGAATCCGGAAGTCAGCAGCAATAAACAGGACGTCGTGCGCCACGACAATGTCGATCAGCAGGAAATTGCCAAATTTGACGCCGTCGCCTCGCGCTGGTGGGATCTGGAGGGCGAATTCAAGCCGCTGCACCGGATCAATCCGCTGCGCCTGGACTATATCCTGGGCCGCGCCGGGGGCTTGTTCGGTAAAGACGTGCTGGACGTGGGCTGCGGCGGCGGCATCCTGACGGAGAGCATGGCGCGCGAAGGGGCGCGGGCGACCGGCCTTGACATGGGCACCGAGCCGCTGGCGGTGGCGCGCCTTCACGCGCTGGAGACCGGGATAAACATCGACTATATCCAGCAAACGGTGGAAGACCATGCCGCGGCCAATCCCGGACGTTACGACGTGGTCACCTGTATGGAAATGCTGGAGCACGTGCCCGACCCGGCCTCGATCGTGCGCGCCTGCGCCCGGCTGGTGAAACCCGGCGGCGACGTGTTTTTCTCCACCCTGAACCGCAACCCCAAGTCGTGGCTGATGGCCATCGTCGGCGCCGAGTACCTGCTGCGCATCGTGCCGCGCGGCACCCATGACATCAGGAAATTCATCAAGCCGTCCGAGCTGCTGAACTGGCTGGAAAGCACCCCCCTGCGCGAGCGCCATATCATCGGGCTGCATTATAATCCGCTGCGCGATCGTTTTACCCTCGGCGGCAATGTCGACGTTAACTATATGCTGCATACGCGCCACGCGTCTTGACCGACAGGGGTAGCGAAAATCGTTACCCCTAGTTTAATAAAACACCAAATAATCCCTTTTCGAATTTTTTTCGCCGGCCATTGACATGCGCTAAGCGCCGGTGAAATAGCGCTTTAAAGAATCCGTTAACATTTCACCCCCAAGTTATCCACAAAATCGGGCGTTTTAGTCCCTTGCATTGGCTGCGGTTTGTCACTATCTTGTTATCAAATTAACGAAAAAACCCTATATATAGTGTTTTACCGCAACGGGAGACACTATTTTTCTTATGCGCGAGCATAAAGCCCGGGGTCACTCAGACAGGTATTGCGGCTTATGAACCAGAGTCTGCTTGTTACAAAACGCGACGGCAGTAAAGAAAAAATCAACCTCGACAAGATCCACCGCGTGATCGACTGGGCGGCGGAAGGCCTGGAAAACGTCTCGGTTTCCCAGGTCGAGCTCCGCTCCCATATCCAGTTTTACGACGGCATCAAAACCGCCGATATCCATGAAACCATTATCAAGGCGGCGGCGGATCTCATTTCCCGCGATGCCCCGGATTATCAGTACCTGGCCGCCCGTCTGGCGGTATTCCACCTGCGTAAAAAAGCCTACGGCCAGTTTGAGCCGCCGAAGCTGTACGATCACGTCACCCGGCTGGTGGAAATGGGCAAATACGACCGCCATCTGCTGGAAGACTACAGCGCCGAAGAGTTTGCCCTGATGGACGGCTTTATCGACCACTGGCGCGATATGAATTTTTCCTATGCGGCGGTGAAACAGCTGGAAGGCAAATACCTGGTACAAAACCGGGTCAGCGGCCAGATCTACGAAAGCGCGCAGTTCCTGTATATCCTGGTGGCGGCCTGCCTGTTCTCGGGTTATGACCGCGCCACCCGCCTGGACTATGTGAAACGTTTTTACGACGCCATTTCCACCTTTAAGATCTCGCTGCCGACGCCCATCATGTCCGGCGTGCGTACCCCGACCCGCCAGTTCAGCTCCTGCGTGCTGATTGAGTGCGGCGACAGCCTGGATTCCATCAACGCCACCTCCAGCGCCATCGTCAAATATGTCTCGCAGCGCGCCGGCATCGGCATCAACGCGGGCCGCATCCGGGCGCTGGGCAGCCCGATCCGCGGCGGCGAAGCCTTCCATACCGGCTGCGTGCCGTTTTATAAACACTTCCAGACCGCGGTGAAGTCCTGTTCCCAGGGCGGCGTGCGCGGCGGCGCGGCCACCTTGTTTTACCCGATGTGGCATCTTGAGGTGGAAAGCCTGCTGGTATTGAAAAACAACCGCGGGGTGGAAGGCAACCGCGTGCGCCATATGGACTACGGCGTACAGATTAACAAGCTGATGTACCAGCGCCTGGTCAAGGGCGAGGACATCACGTTGTTCAGCCCGTCCGACGTGCCGGGGCTGTATGACGCTTTTTTTGCCGACCAGGAAGAGTTTGAACGGCTGTATACCCGGTATGAGCAGGACGACAGTATCCGCAAGCAGCGCGTCAAGGCGGTGGATCTGTTCTCGTTGATGATGCAGGAACGCGCCTCCACCGGCCGCATCTATATCCAGCACGTGGACCATTGTAATACCCACAGCCCGTTCGACGCGTCCGTGGCGCCGATCCGCCAGTCCAACCTGTGCCTGGAAATCGCCCTGCCGACCAAACCGCTGGAAGACGTTAACGACGAAAGCGGGGAAATCGCGCTGTGCACCCTGTCGGCGTTTAACCTGGGCGCCCTGGACAGCCTGGATGACCTGAAAGAGCTGGCGACGCTTGCGGTGCGCGCGCTCGACGCCCTGCTCGATTACCAGGACTATCCGATCCCGGCCGCGCAGCGCGGCGCCATGGGCCGGCGCACGCTGGGCGTGGGCGTGATCAACTACGCCTATTACCTGGCGAAAAACGGCGTGCGCTATTCCGACGGCAGCGCCAATAACCTGACGCACCGTACGTTCGAAGCCATCCAGTATTACCTGCTGAAGGCATCCAACGAACTGGCGCAGGAGCGCGGCGCCTGTCCGTGGTTTAACGAAACCACCTACGCCCAGGGCATCCTGCCCATAGATACCTATAAAAAGGATCTCGACGCCATTTGCAGCGAGCCGCTGCATTATGACTGGGAAACCCTGCGCGCCGATATTCAGCGGCACGGCCTGCGCAACTCCACCCTCTCGGCGCTGATGCCCTCCGAGACGTCGTCGCAGATTTCCAACGCCACCAACGGCATTGAGCCGCCGCGCGGTTATGTCAGCATCAAGGCCTCCAAGGACGGCATCCTGCGCCAGGTGGTGCCGGAGTCCAACCGGCTGAAGGACGCCTATGAACTGTTATGGGAAATGCCCAACAACGACGGTTACCTGCATCTGGTGGGCGTCATGCAGAAGTTTGTCGACCAGGCGATTTCGGCCAATACCAACTACGATCCGTCCCGTTTCCCGGCGGGTAAAGTGCCGATGAAGCAGTTGCTGAAAGATTTGCTGACCGCGTATAAGTTCGGCGTCAAGACGCTGTATTATCAAAATACCCGCGATGGCGCCGAAGATGCGCAGGAAGATATGCAGGCCGCCGCCGAGACCGACGATTGCGAAAGCGGCGCCTGTAAGATTTAACACCGGCCGCGGGCGGCGCTGGCGCCGTCCGTGGGTAACAGGAGTGACCATGGCCTATACCACATTTTCACAGCATAAAAACAACCAGCTGCTCGAGCCGATGTTCTTCGGCCAGAACGTTAACGTGGCGCGTTACGACCAGCAAAAATACGATATTTTCGAAAAGCTGATTGAAAAACAGCTCTCCTTCTTCTGGCGGCCGGAAGAAGTGGACGTATCGCGCGATCGTATCGATTTCCAGGCGCTGCCGGAGCATGAAAAGCATATTTTCCTCAGCAACCTGAAATACCAGACCCTGCTCGACTCCATCCAGGGACGCAGCCCCAACGTGGCGCTGCTGCCGCTGATCTCCATTCCCGAGCTGGAGACCTGGGTGGAAACCTGGGCCTTTTCGGAAACCATCCATTCCCGGTCCTATACCCATATCATCCGCAATATCGTCAACGATCCGTCGCTGGTGTTCGACGATATCGTCACCAACGAGGAGATCCTCAAGCGGGCCAAGGATATTTCGGGGTACTACGACGATCTGATCGAGCTGACCGGCTATTACCATCTGCTGGGCGTCGGCACCCATCAGGTGAACGGCCGGGAAGTGACGGTTAACCTGCGCGAGCTGAAGAAAAAGCTGTATCTGTGCCTGATGAGCGTCAATGCCCTGGAGGCGGTGCGGTTTTACGTCAGCTTCGCCTGCTCCTTTGCGTTCGCCGAGCGCGAGCTGATGGAAGGCAACGCCAAGATTATCCGCCTGATCGCCCGCGACGAGGCCCTGCATCTGACCGGCACCCAGCATATGCTGAACCTGCTGCGTTCCGGCGAGGATGACCCGGAAATGGCCGAGATCGCCAAAGAATGCCAGCAGGCATGCTACGACCTGTTTGTGCTGGCGGCGGAGCAGGAAAAGGAGTGGGCCAGCTATCTGTTCCGCGACGGCTCGATGATCGGGCTGAACAAGGATATCCTGTGCCAGTATGTGGATTATATTACCAATATCCGCATGCAGGCGGTGGGCCTGGAACTGCCGTTCGCCACCCGCTCCAATCCCATCCCCTGGATCAATACCTGGCTGGTGTCCGATAACGTACAGGTGGCGCCGCAGGAGGTGGAGGTGAGCTCCTATCTTGTCGGCCAGATTGACTCCGAGGTCAACGCCGACGACCTTAGCGACTTTCAGCTGTAAGCCGCCGTGTCCCTGCCCCTGCCTATGATCACGCTGCGCCGCGATGGGACGCGCCTGGCCTGCGAGAGCCGCCACGGTTCGCTGCTGGACGCGCTGGAAGCGCACCAGGTGCCGGTGGAATCCCAGTGCCGCTCGGGTTATTGCGGCGCCTGTCGCCTGCGCCTGGCGCAGGGGCAGGTACAATATCAGCATGCTCCGCTGGCGTTTATCCGGCCCGGCGAGATCCTGCCCTGCTGCTGCCTGCCCGTGGCGGATATCGAACTGGAGCTGTAATGCCGCCGCGGGTTGCACCAGCAGCGTGCAACCTATTATTTTGTATTAAGTTATAACTTTTCGGCCTTTCCCTGGGGCCGGCCGCTGGGTATGCTGCGCCTTACCTTTTCGATTTAATCAATAAGCACGCTATGTCCCTACTCCTGAGTACCGCCCACACCGCGACGCTGGACGCCGATATGGCGCCCGAAGGCGATCCGGTATTTATCAAGAGCGCCGCTGATATCTCCCAGCTGGTCAACGCCGGTACGCAAAAACGCAATCATGCCGGCATCATTATCGGCATTGCGCTGGGCGGCGTGTTCCTCGACGCCTACGATCTGGGGGCGCTGGCCTTTGGGGTCAAGGATATTACCCGCGAGTTTAACCTGACGCCGGCCGGCACCGGCATGGTGGCCTCGGCAATCACCTTCGGCGCTATCGTCGGCGCGTTTTTCGGCGGTTACCTGACCGATAAAATCGGCCGCTACCGGGTGTTTATGGCGGATATGTTCTTTTTTGTCATCGCCGCGCTGGCCTGCGCCTTTGCGCCCAACGAGTGGGTGCTGGCCGGGGCGCGGTTTGTGATGGGGCTGGGGGTCGGCATTGATTTGCCGGTGGCCATGGCCTTCCTGGCGGAGTTTTCCCGTTTGCAGGGACGGGGCAACAAGGCGGCCAGCATCGCCATGTGGTGCCCCACCTGGTATGCCGCCATCAGCGTGTCGTACCTGCTGGTGCTGCTGCTATACGGCGTGCTGCCCGCGGGGTATACCGATTGGCTATGGCGCCTGATATTGGGTTTCGGCGCCGTGCCGGCGCTGTTTATCATCGCCATTCGCAGCAAATATATGAGCGAGTCGCCGGTATGGGCGGCCAATCAGGGCGATCTGGCCGGCGCGGCGCGCATCCTCAGGCGCTCCTACGGCATTAACGCCCGGGTGGCGGCGGACGCCGGCAAGGGCCCGGCCGCCGTACCCGCGCGCCGCGCGCGTTTTCGCAATTACGGCGAACTGCTCAAAGGCATTTACCTTAAGCGCACCGTGCTGGCGACCATTATCGCCGTGGCCTCGTCTTTTGCCTATAACGCCGTGGCGTTCGGCCTGCCGGTGATCATCAGCAGTTTCCTGGCGCAGTCCATGCTGACCACGATTCTGGCGTCGCTGGCGCTGAACCTGCTGTTTGCGTTTGTCGGCGGGCTGATAGCGGTGCGCTGGGTGCCGCGTTTCGGCGCCTGGAACATGACGGTGCTGGGGTATGCCTTCCAGCTGGCGGCGCTTATCGGCCTGGCGCTGATCGGCCGGCCGGCCGACGGGCTGCACGCGGGACTGGCTATCGCCATGCTGGCGCTGTTTTTATTCGGTCAGGGCATCGGCCCCGGTTCGCACAGCATGACCTTCGCGTCGTTAAGTTATCCGACCTCGCTGCGCGGCGTTGGGGTAGGATTTAACCAGACGCTGATGCGCGCCAGCTCCACCGTTTCACTGTTCCTGTTTCCGGTCTTGGCGGCATTGCTGAATACCGGCGTGTTCTGGGTGATTGCCATCGCGCCGCTGGCCGGACTGGCGGCGCTGTTGACGATTCGCTGGGAACCGTCGGGTTATGATGTGGATGCGGAGGATTTTGCCGCCCCGCTCCGCCCCGCCGGGGATACTCAGTCGCGTTAAAACAGGGCCGTTGCCGGCGCCGGCATTGAAGCCCTGGGACGTAAAGGCGCTGCGGCACCCCGGAGACGAAGCCGCCGCGCCTTATCAGCGCGCGGCCAACACCGTGGCGATGAACGCGCGCAGGTCCGCCAACATCAGATCCGGCTGTTCCAGCGCGGCGAAATGGCCGCCCCTCTCCATGTCCGTCCAATGCACGATATTGTAGGTCTTTTCGGCAAACGAGCGTGGCGTCGGCAGAAAGACGGGATCGGGAAACGCCGCGACGCCCATCGGCGCCTGGACGCGGGTTCCGGCCGGGAACCGATCCGCGCCTTCCAGGCGCTTGCCATGGTAAATCCACATTGCCGTGACCGCCGCCGGCGTCGCGATATACAGCATGATATTGGTGAGCAACTCCTCTTCCGAGTATGTGCTCCAGATGTCCGGACCGCCGTCGGCCGTCGTCGGCAGATCCGACCATTTACCGAATTTTTCGAGTATCCAGCCGGCCGCGCCGACCGGGCTGTCGGCCAGCGCGACGCCCAGTGTCTGCGGGCGCGTCTCCTGCTCGTGATTATAGCCCGTCTCCCAATCGAGGATCGCGGCGCGGCGGGAGAACAGATCCTTTTCCTCCGGCGTGGTGGGAACGCTATCCCCGGCGAAGATGCTCACCATATTGATATGGAAACCGAGCAGCGCGTCCGGCCGCGCGTGAGCCAGCCAGCTGGCGATATGCGCCCCCCAATCGCCCCCTTGGACGAAGTAGCGCGCCTGGCCGAACAAGCGCGTCATCAGCCCGTGCATAAGCTCGGCCGACCGGCGCGGCCCGATAACGCCGGTGATGGGGTTCGAGAAGGCAAAGCCTGGGAGCGAGGGAACGATGACATCGTGCCCATCGGCGGCAAGCGGCGCCAGCAGCCGCTCGAACTCCAGATACGAGCCCGGCCAGCCGTGCAGGAGGAGTACGGGGGGCTTGGACCCGTCTCCCTTCACATGGACGAAATGGATATGCTCGCCTTCGACAACCGTCGTGAAATTGGGGAGCTGGTTGATGCGCCGCTCCACCTCGCGCCACTGATAGCTGTCCCGCCAGTAGGCGACGAGCCGTTTGAGGTCGCCGATGCCGACGCCCGCCGACCAACCGCCCGCATCCGCCAGCAAATGCCAGTCATAACCTTCGACTTTCGCCCTGATCGCGGCGAGCCGCTGGTCAGGAATATGTATCTGGTAAGGTGAAACCATAGTCCTCTCCTCATGGGTGCCGTAGATTGCACAGAGATGGGGATAGCGTTGAGCTTCAACCGCAGCGGCCACGGTTAAAAGGCATTGCACTCCCTTATGCAAAGATAGACTCACGCCATGCGGACGTCTATGCTATGAATTTGCTCAATTCTTTTGCGTAAAACGCACAGGTGGTATTTATGGCCCTGGCCGGCGATCTGGAAATCTTCGTGCTCGTCGCGGAGGAAGGCGGTTTTTCGGCGGCGGGACGCCGGCTGAAGGTGGCGCCGTCTTCAATCGCGCGGGTCATCGACCGCATCGAAGCACGGCTTGGCGTTCGCCTGCTGCTGCGAACCACGCGCTCGCTGATACTCACGCCCGAGGGCATGACTTATCTGGCGTCTGCCCGGCGCATCATCGCGGATCTGAAGGAAACCGAGCAGTCCATTGCGAATCAGAGTTCCCCCAGGGGGCGTCTGCGGATTTGTCTGTCGCTGCAGTATGGAAAAATGTTCGTCGTACCGCTTCTTCGCGCGTTCATGCAGCAATACCCCGGCATCCTGCTGGAAATCATTGCCACCGACGCCGTCGTGGACATCGCCGCGGGCCAGGCGGACATTGCAGTGCGGCTGGGGCCGCTGCCCGACGGACTGCTTACCGCCCGCCGGCTTGGCGTCACCCATAAGGTCATCGTGGCGTCTCCGGACTATCTCGCACGTCGCGGCACGCCGGCGGTTCCGGAGGATCTCTACCATCACGATTGTATTGGCTTCAACTTCAAACGCGCCGCGCCAACGTGGCCGTTTCGCAAAGACGGCCGCGATTATTCATTGCCGATCACGGGCTGCGTGGAAACGAATAATGGCGATACGGAAGGCCAACTGGCCCTCGAAGGGATCGGGATCGCGCGTGTTTGCGCCGAGACGGTGGCAGACGCCATCCAGGCAGGCAGGCTCGTGCCTATCCTCGACGCGTTCAATCCCGGCGATGGTGAGGAGGTGCATGCGGTATTCGTGGGCGGAGCGCACACACCGGCCCGGGTGCGTTGCTTCGTCGATTACCTCGTTGGGCGGCTGTGCGCATCGCCTGCGCAACCGTGATTACAGCCACGCCTTGACGGGGGAGAGCAGCCGGGGTGTGCCTGGTCCGACGTTAACGCCAGACCGGAGGCCCGCCGTGATGCCGATTACCGCCCGCGGCGCTTACGCCAGGGTTGCGGCGATGCGTATCCAGCCGTGCTCGCCGTAGACCGGCCAGCCGTTCAGCCAACGTCTGAGCATATTCAGCGCCATCAGCGACACCATTTCCTGGCGGGTTTTCAGGCCGTGGCGCTGTATGCTGACGGCGAACACCACCGTTTGGGCGTAATCGCCGTCCGGCGTGTGCAGCGCCAGGCTCAGGCTGTCCTGCGCCATATCGCCGACCACCAGCGCAAGCTGCGTGCCGTGACGCGCCGCCAGCCCTTGCGCCTGCCGGGCCAGCTTTCGCAAAGGCGACTGGGCGTCGTGGGCCGGGAAGGCATCCGCCGCGCTTAGGTGCCCGGAGAAGGTGTCGCCATCGGCAGTACCGGCGATCTCAGGGCCGGGGGCCTCCAGCCATTCGCCGCCCTTTACCGGCATGCCCGCGCTCTGGCATTGCCAGGTCAGCAGTCCGGCGGTAAAACGTTCGCCGATGGCCAGGGTCAGCGGACGCTGATGCAGACGTTGCGCCAGCTGGGTCGGCAGATCGTCGGTACCTTCAAAAATAGCGCTTTCACCGGCCACCGCGCGCACTTTTTGCCAGGCCAGTTCCATGGCGTCGCGCTCATGGGCCGGGCCGGTCAGTTTTAATTCGATAATCGGCATTGAGGATCGGTAGCCCAGCACCACCTCTTCCGGCAGCGTCATGTCGTCAAGCTGGCTCGCCAGCTCGCTTTCCGCACGGCCGAAGGTGGTGAGACGCAGGCACAGCGGCGGATCCGGCAGATCGAAACGTTCGCGCAGGCGCGGCACGATTTGCTGCTCGACCATCACCTTGAACTCCGACGGCACGCCGGGAGTAAAAAACATCAGGCAGCGGTTAAGCTGCAGGGCAAAACCGCAGGCGGTGCCCACCGGATTATCGATCATCTCGGCATTGGCGGGAATTTGCGCCTGCTTGCGGTTGCTCGGCGCCATCACCCGGCCGCGTTCGGCGAAAAAGGCTTCGATTTTCGCCAGCCATTCGGGATGTTCGATCAGTTCCTCGCCGGTGGCGGTGGCGGCGGCCAGCGCGCTGAGATCGTCGCTGGTCGGCCCCAGGCCGCCGTTGACGATCATGATATCGGCGCGCAGGCTGCGCTCGGTCAGCGCCGCCACCAAGGCGGAGAGGTTGTCGCCTACGGTCATGCGCGCGCTCATCGGCAGCCCCTGCTCAAACAAATAGTTCGCCAGCCAGGCCGCATTGGTATCGAGAATCTGTCCATGCAGCACTTCGTCGCCGGTGCACAGCATTTCTACCCTAAGCATGCTTCTCTCCTCTCATCTTTATACCGCCACTTTAGAAAGCCGGACCGACAAACACAACCTTTCTTTAGGGATTTAACGCGAATTGCGCCTGCGCCAGCCGGGTAAGCTGGCTGCGCGGGATTTTTATGCCGCCGGCGTCCAGCTTGTCCGGCAGCACCTGGCGCAGGGCAAGATAGGCGATCGGGCGCTGCCACGGCGCCAGCTGCGGCTCCAGCCAGGCGCGCAGCTCGGGAAAAGGCGCATCGGCCTCCAGCACCGCCACCGGCCGCTGGCCGTACTCACCGTCGTCCACCGGCACCACAAACGACTGGCGCACAGCGGGATGGGCGGCCAGGATGCGTTCGATATCCTCCGGCTGCACCCCTTCGCCGCCGCAAAAAAAGACATTATCCAGCCGGCCGCTGATATGCAGTTCGCCGTCGACAAACCGGCCGCCGTCGCGGGTATGAAACCAGCCGTCGTCATCGGCCAGCTTCAGCAACCGGCCCTGCTGCCAGTAACCCGCGGCCATGCTGCTGCCGCGCAGCCACACTTCACCGTCCACCAGCCGCAGTTCGCGGCCGTCCAGGGGCGAACCGACGCCGCCCGAGGCATCGGCGCGCTTGGCGCAGACGGTGGAGGCAAACTCCGTCAGGCCGTAGCCGCACCAGCAGCGCACGCCGAGCGCTTCCGCCCGGCGGGTCAGGTCAAGGGGGATCATCGCGCCGCCCAGCAGCACATCCTGCAGGCTAAGCCGCGCGGGGTCACCCTGCAGCAGACGCCACAGCTGCGTCGGCACCAGCGAGGCGTGGGTGCATCCGGCCAGCGCCCGTTCCAGCGTCTGGTCCCGGGCCAGCGCCAGCGTGGCGCCCACCGCCAGCCAGCGCCAGACAATGCCTTGCCCGGAAACATGGCACAGCGGCAGCGACAACAGCCAGCGATGGCGGTTCTGGAAGGCCATCAGCCGCGTGACGCCCCGGGCGCTGGCCAGGTGCGCGGCGTAGGTATGGGCCGCCGCCTTGGGCAGGCCGCTGGAACCGGAAGTCAGCGTCAGGGTCGCCAGCCGGTTAACCTGCCAGGACACCAGCGGCGCGGCGGCGACGGCGGAGTCGGCGTCGATTATCGTTAACGGCGCGATGGTCCCGGGCCAGGGCAGGCCGCGCGCGCACCAGCCGAAATCCATATTCAGCGTCGGCAGGCGCTGCGCCAGCAGTTCGGCCGGCAACAGGGGATTCAGGGGAAGAACCCGCGCGCCGCATTGCAGCGCGGCCAGATACGCCAGCAGCAGATCCAGGCTGTTTTTACCGCGCAACGCCACTCCGCAGCCCACCGTGACGCCCGCCCGCTGCCAGGCGGCGGCCATCTGGTCGACGCGCATCACCAGGTTGCGCCAGCTCCAGTCGGCGTCGTCGGCGCGCAGCGCAATACTGTGCGGCGTCTGCTGCGCCCAATGGTGCCAGGGCCAGGTAGCGAAAGTCATCATGATTGCATCTTCATAGTAAGCCGGTCCGGAGATTGCCTTAAAGGCGGCGGGCCGTCGGCTCCAGTCGTGTTTGAGAGAGTTGCCCGGCGGTGCATAACGGCAGCGGGCTGCCGGACCAGGGACGGATCAGCTGCGAACGCATCAGCGTAAGGGTATCCAGGCCGGGCTGGATACCCGGCGTCAGCCAGGCGGCCAGGCGCGAAAGCTGCGTCAGGCCCAGGCTGGACTCGATGGCCGAACTGATAACCGCCGTCAGTCCCTCCCGGTGCGCCTGGGCAACCAACGCGCGACAGCGCGCCAGGCTGCCGGTGAGCGTGGGTTTGATGACCGCCGCCGCCACGCCCTGCTGGGCGCGGAGTTGAAAATCCGGCTCGCGCAGGCTTTCATCCCAGGCAATGGCGATGCCGGTATCGCGGGCAAAGGCCAGCGATTGCGCCGGCGTGGCGCAGGGTTCTTCCAGAAAATCGATACGCGCGATAAGGGAGGGGTCCAGATAGCGGGCAAAGCCGGCGGCCTTGGCCGGGGTCCAGCTGCGGTTGGCGTCCAGCCGCACATGCAGATCCGGCACCGCTTCCAGCAGCAGGTTGACCATGACGGCGTCGCGGATCGCTTCATACATGCCGACCTTGATCTTGGCAATCTTCCTGCCGGGCAACGCCGCGAGCATCGGTATCAGCCTATCGGGATCGCCGGTGCACAGCGGCACGGTCTGATAAGGCGCCGCTTCAGGCAGTTCACCCGCCAGTTCGGCCAGGGCCATGCTGATGCCGAACGCCACCGACGGCGCCGCGGGGCCGGAAGCCAACGCCAGACCGCCGCCGTCCGCCGCCGCGTCCTCGCCGTCGACCCAGCGCCGCAGCAGCTCCAGCGCCGACGCCTCCGCCTCGATCAGCGTTTCGCGGCTGAATCCGGGCAGCGGCGCGATTTCCCCCAGGCCATCACGGCCGTCGCACTCCAGCCGCACCACCAGGCCGTCACGGCTTTTCAGGCGCTGGTTGCGCAGCACCACGCCGGCTTCCATCGGCAGGCTGTAGCGGTAGATCGTTGCGCTGCGCATCAGGGGTTCCGCTTGAATTTGCTGAAGTCGGGCTGGCGTTTCTCAACGAACGCATTGCGCCCTTCCTGCCCTTCCTCCGTCATGTAAAACAGCATGGTGGCGTTGCCTGCCAGCTCCTGCAGCCCCGCCTGGCCGTCACAGTCCGCATTCAGCGCGGCCTTCAGGCAGCGCAGCGCCATCGGACTGTTCTGCAGCATTTCCCGGCACCAGCGTACGGTTTCCTTCTCCAGGTCGGCCAGCGGCACAACGGTATTGACCAGCCCCATGTCCAGCGCCTGCCGCGCATCGTACTGCCGGCAAAGGAACCAGATTTCCCGGGCTTTTTTCTGGCCGACGATGCGCGCCATATAGGCCGCGCCCCAGCCGCCGTCGAAGGAGCCGACTTTAGGCCCGGTCTGGCCGAATACCGCATTGTCCGCCGCCAGGGTCAGGTCGCACATCATGTGCAGCACATGGCCGCCGCCGATGGCGAAACCCGCCACCATCGCCACCACCGGTTTCGGGCAGGTGCGGATCTGGCGCTGGAAGTCCAGCACGTTAAGATGATGCACGCCGCTGTCGTCCTTATAACCGCCGTAGTCGCCGCGCACCTTCTGGTCGCCGCCGGAACAGAACGCCTTATCCCCTTCGCCGGTAAGAATAATCACGCCGATGCCTTCGTCGTAACGGGCGTCGGCCATGGCCTGGATCATTTCTTTGACCGTCAGCGGCCGGAACGCATTACGTACCTGGGGCCGGTTGATGGTAATCCGGGCGATGCCGTCGGCGGACTTATGATAGCGGATATCCTCGAAATCGCCGCTGCAATCGCGCCAATCGATAGGGGCGTACCACTGGTCTTCGCTGGGTTTAAGCATAAAACATTCCTTTAATGAAACGGAGCTAGCAGGGTGAGCAGTTGGCCGGCAAAAGCCGGCGGGTTGGCCCGGTGGGCATTGTGGCCGGCGCCGGGCACCGGGACCAGGGGCAATGCCGCCCCACGGGCCAGGGCGGTAAATTTGCCGTCGTGTTCGCCGCACAGGTAACCGAACGGCAGGTCCAGCGCGCGCAACCGCGCCGCCAGATCGGGCTGCCGCGCCAGCGAGGTGGCCAGGAGCATGGCGGCGACAGCCGCGCCGTCATTGGCGGCGCGCAACGCGACCAGCTGCCGGCGCGCGTCGTCGGACAAATCGCCGAACACCGGCTGGCGGTACCAGTCGGCCAGTACCGCGGTTATCGGCTGCCGGCTGAAGCGCCGTGCCCACAGGCCGTCGTGGCGCAGACGGTCCGCGCGCTCCCGCCGGTGCGCCAGGCCGGGATGGGCGCCTTCGACAAACAGTCCGCACAGCCCCTCTTGACCGTTCGCGCCGGCGGCGCCGGGGATATTACCCGCGCCACACCGTCCCCGGCAGGCATGGTAGAGCGCAATGCGCCCGCCCAGGGAATAACCGATAAGAATATAGCGGGTGATGCCCAGCGCGGCCAGCGTATGCGCAAGCCCGGCGGACACCGCGGCAAAGTCCAGCCCGGCCGTCTGTCGCGGGGCGCCGCCATCAGCCGCCTGCTCGCGGTGAAGCGCGCACGCCGGCGCACGGGCAGCGCCCGCATCGGGCCCATGCCCCGGCAGGTTGAGCGTCGCCAGGGACCAGTCGCTGAAATAAGGCAGTACCGGCGACCAGTCGTCGCCGCTGCCCAGCAGGCCGTGCAGCCAGACCAGCCACGGCCGGCCGGGATCGCCCCGGCGCAGGCGGCTTACCGTCCAGCCGGCGCCCTTCCCCGGCCCGACGGGAATGCCGATTGCCGCAGGCGGCAGCGGAGCATGGCGGTTCATGGCCTGGCCATCCCGGCCACCAATTGGCGAAAAACATCCGCGCCCTCCCGGGGCGGCACCGCCAGCTCCAGCAGCGTGGCCGCCCCGCCCCCAGGCCGGCGCCAGGCGCGCTGAACGCAGTCGCGCAGTTCAGCGGCGTTCCCGGGCCGCAGGTAATCCAACCCGAACAGCGCCGCCGCGTGGCGAAACTCCACCTGCTGCGGCATCACGTAAAAACGCTCGCGCACCGCTTCCGGCGTCGGCAATAACGAAAAAATCTGGCCGCCGTTATTATTGATGACCACGATCACCACCGGCGCCGTGGTATGACGAAACAGCGCCAGGGCATTCAGGTCGTAAAGCGCCGATAGATCGCCCACCAGCGCAAGCAGCGGCCGGTCGCTGGCGCGCTGTACGCCGGCGGCGGTGGCCAGCAGGCCGTCGATGCCGCTGGCCCCACGGTTACCATATACCGGGTAACCCGCCGGCAGTTGGGCCAGCGCATCCACCAGCCGTATCGTCAGGCTGTTGCCCAGAAACAGCGCGCCGCCCGCGGGCAGCAGATCGTTAAGATGGCAGGCCAGCTGGGCTTCGCCCAGGCCGTCGGCAAGCGCCGCCCGGATGCGATCCCGCGCCAGCGCGGCGAATCCGGCCAGTTCAGGGGCCCAGGGAGCCTGCGTGCGCGCGGGATGATCGCCAAGCCACGCGCCGATGGGCGCACTGATGCGCCGCCCCCGGTGATGGGCCGGATCGAGGCGGCCCGGCAGCGGGTCGACCAGCCAGTACTCCGCCGGGCGGCACTGCTCCTGCCATTGCAGCAGCCGTTTACCGGTCAGGCTGCCGCCGAACTGGATCACCAACTCAGCCTGATCCAGCACCCGACGCGCCTCGGGATGGGCCAGCCAGAGATCGGCATAAGGCAGCGGCTGGCCGGTCTGCGACAGCACATCGCCAATCAGCGGCCAGCCGAGCGCGGCCGCCCATGCCGCCAGGCGCGCTCCCTGTTCGCAGGGGATGCGCCCGGCAATCACCACCCCTTTACGCGTGCGCCACTGCGCCCAGTCCGGCGCGGCGGCGGGCGCGACGGGCAGCGGAAGCGCCAGCCAGGGGCCGGCGTCCTGCCACCAGTCGCCGAGCGCGCGCGACCAGGCGTCGTCGCCGTTTTCGTCTGGGCCATAGAGCGGTTCAGCGAACGGGCAGTTAATATGCACCGCGCCCGGCGCCGGGTCCGCCAGCGCCCGATCCAGGGTGGAAACCAGCCAGCGCGCAGGGATATCCGGCGTCGGGCGCGGCAGATCCACGCGCTGGACGGCAAAACCGGCAAACAGTCCCGGCTGGCGGATAGCCTGGTTGGCGCCGCAGTCGATAAGCTCCGGCGGCCGATCGGCGGTCAGCATAATCAGCTTTTCCCCGGTCAGGCTGGCTTCGATCACCGCCGGGTACAGATTGGCCGCCGCGGTGCCGGACGTAACGATCACCGCCACCGGCCCGCGCGCCGCCTTGGCCAGGCCGAGGGCCAGATGCCCCAGCCCGCGCTCGTCGAAATGGGTATGGCACAGGATGGACGGATGTTCCGCCGCCGCCAGGGTCAGGGGGGTGGAGCGTGAGCCGGGCGCGATACAGATATGCCCTACCCCATGGCGGGTGAGGGTTTCCAGCAGCACCCTGGCCCAGCGCCGGTTAAATTGTGAAGACATGTCTGGCAAAACGGATGTAGTCATGGAACCTTCTGTCAGTGCGCGTCTGAACCCATGCGTGATCGGCGGATAACCCCGGCGGCGCGGATGCCGATCAATAACGGCTCCGGCATTATATTTTGTTTCAGCCGCGGGATGTTGATATAGAACCGGATTCCCTTAATTCGGCGCGACGGCTTGGTCGCCGGTAAACAGGGTCCTGAGCCCGGCGGCCTTGTTGTTCACTTCCTGCCATTCCCGATCCGCATCCGATCCCTCGACAATGCCTGCCCCGGCATAAAGCCAGAGCGACTCCCGCTCCATCAGCGCGCAGCGCAGGGTCACGCAAAATTCCGTCTGCGCATCCGAGAGATAGCCGGCCGAGCCCGCATACCATTGCCGGTCGAACGGCTCGTGGCGGGCGATAAAGGCGCGGGCGACGTCGCGCGGCAACCCCGCCACCGCGGCGGTGGGCTGCAGCATGGCCAGACAGCGGACATCATCGCGGCAGTCCAGGCGCGCAGTAATGGCGCGGCGCAAATGCTGCACGGTGCGCAGCCGCACGATCTCCGGCGGCATGACGTCGAGCGTCACCGCCGCCTCCTGCAGCCGCTGGCAAATATCGTCGACCACCAGCAGGTTTTCCCGCTGGTTTTTATCATCGTTCATCAGCCAGCGCGCCAGTTGCCCGGCATTGGCCGTGGGGCTCCGGGTAGCCACCGTGCCGGCCAGCGCCTCGGTATCCAGCATTTCCTGGCGCCGCAGGTAAAGCCGCTCGGGACTGGAGCCCAAAAACGCCCGCTGCGCCGACCAGGCCAGCATATAGTGATAGCAATCGAGATTGACCCGACGGCTGGCCGCCATCAGGGCGTGAGGGTCGAGGTGGCCTTTAAAGCCGAGCCGGGTGCGGCGGGCCAACACCACCTTGGTTAATCCGCCCTGGCCAAAGGCGGCCAGGGCCTGGGAGACCATCATTCGCCAACGGGCGTGTTCCGGCTCGTGCACCTCTTCGCGCAGCTGCGCCGACCAGGGCGCCAGGGGTGCTGCGGGCGCGGCCTGCTGCAGCCAGGCCAGGCACCGCCTGGCGTCGTCGCGCAGGGAAACATCGCTTGCCAGGTTCAGCACCAGCCGGTGTGACGACCCGTCGCGCTCCCAGGTCAGGCGCGGCAAAAACAGGCAGCTTTCCGGCTCGCCGCCGCGGCCGGCGCCGTTGTCATCATCGCCGGCGTCGTTATCGTCTTCACCGCCGAAGGCATTGATGCCCCACAGGCGCAGCGCAGGCCAGGCCGTGCTATGGGCCGCCATAAAGTCCCGCGCCTTGCTCAGGCGATCGAAGATGCGCAGGCCGCCGCCTGCCGCCGCTTCCTGCGCGCCGTCGCGATGCTGCCAGTAGAATTGGGGATACAGCGGGGTGGCATGCAGCCAGTCAAGCATCGGCACATGGCTGCCGGGAGTCCAGGGAAGCGCAATCTGATACAGGCCGGGCCCAGCGGAGATGCCGGCATCAATATGCTGTTGCAGCGCCGAGTTGAGTAACGTCAGCATAGAGACCCCTACCCCAAGACCTAATTAAGAGTATGGATTATACGGTTTACGGAAGCAAAAACGAAAGATTAGCGCCATTAAGTATGATGAATGGCGTAATAAATAGCATGACTTGTTCATTCCCGCCGGCGCGGCGGCGGAAAATACCGGCTGGTGAGCGCGCCAGCCGGATAACTTGGCACAGAAACCTTAGCGACGGGCCAGCAGCAGCCCGAACACCAGGCCGACGGACGCCCCGATACCGACACCGTGCCAGGGATTTTCCTGCACATAGTCATCGGCGCGGTAAACCGCCTGTTTGGCCCGGTAATAGTAATTATCGGACGCATGGCTGATGCGTTTTTTAACTTCTTCCAGCGCCGCTTCGGCACGGGTTTTTAGCTCAACATATTTTTGATCCGCCTTGTCGCCGGAATAGGCCAGCACTTCCTCCAGCGTCTCGGACAGCAACTGCACGTCATCATCAACATGAGTTTCATGCGGTTGGATGGGATCTGTCGGGGTTACCATAATTGTTCTCCGTGTTCTGATGAAAGACCGTCACTCTAACTATAGTCATAAATTGCGCGTCCTGGCGAACAATTACGGGCAGATCATTCTTAAAATCAATTCGCTACCGCCGGCTTCGCGGCCGATGCCTGCGGATCGAGGGAGCGGATATAATCCGCCAGTCCCTGGATATCGCCATCGCTCAGCGCCGCCTTGGCCCGCTGCTCCGCGCCGCTGGTGGCAATCTTGCCGTCCCGGCGGTCGGTGAGCGCGCTTACCAGCTGTTCGCGGCTTAAGGTTATCAGCGGCGGCGCTTTGCCGAACGCCGCCCGGTCGGCCTTGCGGCCATGACAATCGGCGCAGCCCTGGGCATATTTTTGCGCCCCGTCCGCGGCGTCCGCCAGCGCCGTACCGCTGACGCAGAGTAATAACATGCCCAGCATAAGCTTCTTCATGATTTATCCCGTTGTGCATTTTGGAACATCGCGACGAGTGCCGGCTCGCCCTGCAAACCCTGATGCGCCTCCAGCACGGTGCCCCCGGCGCTAAGCAGGTAGGACGTCGGCGTGCCGATCACCTGGTAACGCTCCCTGGTGATGCCCAGCTGATCGCGCACCACCGGATAATGGATCTGCAGCGCGGCCAGGAAAGGCGCGATATCGGTCTGCTGCGGATCGGTGTTCACCGCCACCACCACCAGCCGATCGCCGTAGACGTCGGTGAGCTTTTGCAGCAGTTTCATATCCGCCGCGCAGCCGCCGCAGTCGGAGGACCAAAACGTCAGGTACACCGGCTTGCCGCGCCATTGATCGAGCGCCGCCGGCTGGCCGTTGAGATCGAACGCCGCCAGTTTCGGCGCCGGCGCGCCGATGGCCACCTGCTGCTCTTTGCATCCCGCCAGGGCGGCAAGCAGGGCCAGCGCGCAAAACAACCTAACCACGGGATGCCAGCTCATGATGATTTCGCTCCTCGCCCAGGAATTTACCGTGCTGCAAACGGATGATACGATCGGCGAAACGGCCCAGTTCGGGGTTATGGGTGACCATAACGATGGTGCGGCCCTGGCGATGCAGATCGGTCAGCAGGTCCAGCACCCGTTGTTCATTTTCCTCATCCAGGTTGCCGGTCGGCTCGTCGGCGAAGATCACCGGCGGCTCGTTGACCAGCGCCCGGGCGATACACACGCGCTGCTGCTCCCCGCCGGAAAGCTGGCTGGGCAGATGGCCGACGCGTTCGCCCAGGCCGACCCGGTCGAGCACGGCGCGGGCGGCGCCTTCATCCACCACGCTATGATAATGCTGCGCGAGCATGACGTTTTCCAGCGCGGTCAGGAACGGGATCAGGTGGAATTGCTGGAATACCAGGCCGATTTTGTCGGCGCGGAAATTACGCCGCCCCTCCTCGTCCAGCGCGGCGGCGTCGACGCCGTCCAGCAACACCTGGCCTTCGCTCACGGTATCCAGGCACGTGAGGATATTCATCAGGGTGGTCTTGCCGGAGCCGGAAGCGCCCATAAAGGCCACGAACTCCCCGCGGCGGATGCGGATGTTGATATCATCCAGCGCCGTGACCTTGCCGAAGCGTTTATACAGGCCGCGGGTCTCAATCACATATTCCGCCGCGGGCTGCGGCTGTATCAACCGGATAGGTGATGCCATGGTTATTCTCCTTTCAGGACCAGCGCCGGTTCGACATGCAGCGCACGCCGTACCGGCACGATGGCCGCCACCGCCGCCACCAGCAGGGATAACGCCAGCGTCAGTGGAAAAACAGGGGCGCGCAGGGCAATGGCGGCGTTAAACACCGCATGTCCCAGCACCTGCGCCAGTATAAAGCCGAACACGCTGCCCACCAGCACCGCCGCCAGGGCGATGATGCCGGTTTCCGCCAGCATTTGCCGGCTGATATCCGCGGCGCTGGCGCCCAGCGCCTTTTGCAGGGCAAACTCGCGCGAGCGCTCGCCGACGATGGCCATCAGGGTGGTATTGACGCACAGCGACGACAAAATCAAGATCACCGCCGACACCAGTCCCATCAGCCCTTTGATCTTATCCAGCACCTGGCCTTCGGAGGCGGAAACCTTGAGGATCGGCCGCACGTCCAGGTCGGGATACTGCTGCTGCAAGCGGGCGGCAAAGGCGTCCACCTGACCGATATCGTTATTGACGCTCAGCATGGCGTTACTGATGGCGCCGGGCTGATGCAGCCATTTCTGCGCCAGCTCCAGGTTGACGATCAGCATATTATCGGTGGCGTCCCCGGCTTCGACCACGCCCTTGATAATCAGGCTCTGGCGCTGCTGGCCGTCAACCAGGGTTACCCGATCGCCGACCTTCAGGTGCAGGCGATCGGCCAGTTTCACGCCGATCATCGCATGCCGGTCGTCAAAGCTGACGCCAATCCAGTCGCCCTTGACCTGCCAATAAGGCACCAGCTGTTGCAGCGACTCGAACCAGACGCCCATCACCACCACTTTTTCCAGTTCAGTGCGGGCCATACCGTACAAATACGGGCTGGACGCATTGATAAGCCCCTTGGGCGCCTGATCCAGAATCGGCTGCAGTGTGGCCGCCGGCAGGCTGTTGCCATGGCCGGGACCAAGATAAAAATTGGCGCCGAAGGTGCGCAGCTCCTGGCTCATCTTGGCGTTGATATCAAAATAGACCGAGGCCATGGCGGTCACGATGGCCGCGCCCACCGTCAGGGCGGCGAACACCACCGCCACCCGTTGCAGCCGTAGCCGCAGCGCCCGCACCACCAGCAGCCAGAACATATTGTTCATCAGTCCCGACGGACGTTTGGCGCGCCGTCCGCCCCGGCCCGGCGCCGCGGCCACGATGTTAATTGCCATACAGCACCTCCACCGGATACAGTTTGGCGATGCGCCGTGCCGGGAACCAGGTGCCGATCACGGCAATCAGGATGGCGATCACCAGCACGCTCGGCACCACAATCCAGGCAAAACTGAGCGGCACGCCGAACAGCATCAGGCCGATGGCTTTCGCAAGTCCCCAGCCGGCAACGCAGCCCAGCAATCCGCCCAGGGCGCCGCTCATTACCGCTTCCAGGTAAAACAGCAGCATAATTTGCCACTGGCGGGCGCCGAGGGCCTTCATCAGGCCAATCTCCCGCCCGCGCTCCATAATGGTGCTGGTCATCAGCGAGGCGATGCCCATGGCCGATGCCGCCAGCGCCGCCAGGGTGACCACCGCCAGCAGCAGCTGGATTTTTTCAATCACCACGCCTTCGGATGCCGCCACCTGCCAGATAGGATGCACCACCGATCCGGAAATCGCCTCTTCCAGCTGATGGGAAATCGACGACACAAAAGCGGTGCAATACCACAGATCGTATTCTTCCGCCGTCAGTCCGTCGAGATTATCCCTGGCCCGGCGGGAAAGATCGTTTTCCGGCACCGTCAGCGCCGAGACCCGTATCGCCTGCACTTTGCCGGGCAGGCCGAGCAGTTGCTGCACCGTGGCCAGGGGCATCACCAGACGGCCTTCCTCATCGCCGCCGCTGGCGAGCACGCCGCTGATGCGCACGCTGGCCCGGCCGTGCGGGCCGTCCAGCGTCACTACGTCGCCGGGCCGCCAGCCATGGCGCTGCGCCAGCTGCTTGCCCGCCAGCGCTTCGGGCGGCTGCTCCCGCGTTACCGGTTCATGGGGATATTGACCGGTAACCCGCCAATAGGGGCTGATGATTTGCTGCCCGGTATGAAAATCCGTTTCATCGGGCACATTCACCGGCTGCGAGAAAAAGGTGCCCAGCACCGGCACCGGCGCGCCGTTGACCAGCACTTCGCCGCCAAGCAGCGGCGCAAAGCCGATGATATTGTTGCGCCAGAAGATATCCTTGATATTGGGCAATTCGGACTCGTCGATCAGATCCTGCCCCGACAGGGGAGCGCCCCGCTCGCCAAACAGCGCGGGCAGCGCCGCCTGGCCCGCCGGTTCAATCAGGATATTGGCGCCATAGGATTTCAGCTCGCGCGCCATCTTGTCGCCGATATCGATGGAGACCGCCAGCAGCGCCGAAATCAACCCGGCGGCCAGGAACACCGTTAATACCGCCAGGGACTTGCGCCGGATATTCCTGCACCAGGACTGCCGTAACATACGCCACAACATAAGCTACTCGCCCTCCGCTTCGTCGCTGCCGGCGGCGGTGGCCGGCACGAACTGCGCCGGCTGCGCGCGGAAACGATTGTAAGTGTCTTCACTGGCAAAAAAGTACATTTTGCCGCCGTAACTGTATTTATGGGAGGCGCTGACATTGGTCAGTTTGCTGCCGTCCACCGGATCGGTCACCTGCAGGGTGAGCACGGTGGTAAAATAGTTGACCCCCGCCACCAGCGCCGCTTTGCCGATGGTCAGCTCATGGTCGTCGTTGCGCCAGTTGTCAATGGGTATGGGATTGCAGCCGCCCGCCTTGCCGATGGAGGGGATAAAAATATGCACTCCGCAGGCCACGCACACCACCTGGTTGCCTTCCATCACATACCCCTGGTCGCCGCACAGCAGGCAGGCGTCGAACACCACGCCGAGGCGCAGGCGATCGGGATAACGGTTAATCACCAGGAAACGCACCGCCTTGCCGTCCTCGGCCACCCAAACGAAACGATGCAGCTTGCCGTCGCGCACCTGTTCGAGTGGAATATGCACCTGGCCGTCGGCGCCCAGGGTCACGGGCACCGCTTCCGACAGGCGCGGCGGCTGCGAGGCCACCAAATCCCAATACAGCTGCGCGGCCACCACCACCATCAGCGCGGCCAGCAGCGTTGCGGCGGTACGCCGGGCATTGCGATAGCGCGCGATGGCCTTGCGGCGCGCGATAGGCTCCACCTGGTGGCGATATCCGCCGCGCAGGCGCAGCAGCGGCGCAATAAAGCCCGCCAGCAGCGCCGCCATCAGCAAGGCGCTGATATAGTTGAGCCAGGGGTTGCTGTTGGTGACGTTGGACACAAAACTCAGCCGCGGCTTGGTCAGCCCGAGGACGTCCAGTTTCATCAACAGTAGCGTCGCCTGGCCGCACAACGGCAGCAACAACAGCAGCGCCAGCGCCAGCAGCAGCGGCCAGCGCCACGCCGGCAGGCGCTTCACCAGCATCGCCGTCAGCACCGCGCACAGCGCCAGTAACGCGACGGCCAGTACCACCGCGCTCAGATTAAGTAATAAATCGGTGTTGATGACGCCCGTGGGCGTCAACGCGCTTAAATTGGGATCGTTGCTCCAGTGCAGCGCCGCGCCGGCCACCAGCAGGCCTTGCCAGCAGTAGCCCACCCTGGCGGAAACGGAAAATTGGCAGGCCAGGAACACTACCAGCCCCGCCAGTTGCAAGAAAACCAGCGTGAGCTGCACCGATTGGCCGCCGGGCAGGCGCACGCCCGCCAGGGTACCGGCCGCCAGCGCCAGCAGGTTGACCCATACCAGCGCGCGCACCGATGGCGCGGGGCGGTTAGCCCAGTTTAATCCGCATAGCAGTGTCACCGGCAGGAAAGCTTGCAAGGCGGTAACAAAAAAATAATTCATGACGACGACTCAGAACCGGAAACACTTCGTCATGCAGCGCTCCGGCAGGCCGCTGCGACAAGAGCCAATACCGCCACGGCCGCCAGGCAGCCGTGGCGCGGCGGATTTATTTCAGGCCGATATATTTAAAATCGTAGCTGACGTCGAATGGCTTCCACCAGCGGCCCACGCCGGTTTCAGCGTCGGTATGGCGATGAAGGCCGGCTTTTGACGGCGGTTCGATATGGAAGGTCACTTTGTAGTTGCCCACGCCCATCATTTTCACATTCTGGCCGTAATGCGGACCGTCGCTGGCGACCATCGGCATAAAGGTGCCTTCCTGTTTGTCGCCGGAATCGGTGTTGACCAGCGTGTAGCTGATGGTCAGGTACGGCATCCATTCGCCGGCGCCGAAACCGTTTTTGTTTCCTTCCACCGCGTGGATATCGGCTTCTAGATGAACATCGGCCTTGGCTGCGGGTAAACCCATGCCGCGCGGTTCCATATCGATAGGCTGTAAATAGACCGCAGCAATCTGCATTTCATTCATGGTGACGGTTTCACCCGCCGGATGCTCGGCCGCAAACACGGCCGGGGCGCAGGTCATACCGGCAACGGCCATCACGGCCGCCAGGCTGTTATTCATCTTCATCAACTCTCATTCCTCAGTCATCAAAAAAATTGCTTTGTGCGCTCACACAGTTTCTTGTTTTGGTATCAGGGTACCGGAGCGCCGGCGCATCACCCAGAGGGCGACCAGCGCGGCCAGTACTAAAACGACCTGAGGCGCCAGGGTCTCCAGATAGGGATAAATCCCCAACCAGCTTATTTCAGGTATGCCCTTTAATAACGTGGGTTCGAATAATTTACCTTCAATTAACTCCAGTACCCCTTTACCGGCAAAAACAAAGGCCATCAAATACATAAATGTACCGGTAAACATAAAGAACGGCTTCAGCGGCAGTTTCACCACCGTATACCGCATCAGCAGGTACGCCATCACCAGGATGACGCAGCCGATCAGGAAACCGCCCAGGATGGCGAATTGCCCGGCCATATTGCCGGCGTCCCCCACCAGGGCGTAATAAAACAGTACCGTCTCCGCGCCTTCGCGATACACCGCCAGGAAGCTGGTAAACCACAGGCCCGCCAGGGAGCCGGTGGTCAGGGACAGCGTCAGCTTGCCTTCCAGATAGGCCTGCCAGTGCCGGGCCTCCACTTTGGACAGCAGCCAGTAGCTCATAAAGAACAGCGTCACCACGGCGACCATCATGGTGACGCCTTCGAGCAGTTCGCGGTTGGCGCCGGAGTTGGCGAACAGCCATTGGAACAGCGCGGCGGTGACCACGCTCGCCAGCAGGGCAACCCAAACCGATTGCCGGATCAGCGGCAGCTTATCCTGATGCTTATTCTTGACCAGGTAGGCCACGATGGCGGCGACGATCAACAATGCCTCCATGCCTTCGCGCACGATGATAAGCAGGCTGTACACCAGCAATGTCCACTGGCTTTCGCCGCCCTCGCCCAGCATTTCCACCGCTTTGGTGAGATTTTGCGCGAGCGCGTCGGCCTGTTCCTGGATCTGGGCGACCGACTGGCCGGCTTTCATTAGACTGACCAGGCGGGTGAAATAGCCTTCCAGCGTCGATTTAAACGCCGCGTCGCGCGAACCGATTTTGTTCTCCATGCCGGTGGCTTCGAAGCGGTCGAAATACGCGTCCTGTATCGCCATCATGCCGGCTTTGGCCTGTCCGCCGCGATATTGGGCGATGGCGGCGGCTACCGCGGCGTTGATGTCGTCGCCGACCTGCCGCCAGTTGGCGTCGGGCTGGGCGTCGCCGCCCGCCGCGGCGCTGGCCGGGGCGTTGGCTGCGGGCGCGGTCACCGGCTGGTCGGGACGGGTGGTGGGCAGGCCCGGCAGCAGGTCTTCCAGATCCTGCAATAGCTGGGTGACGCCGTAGGACAGGTCATTCATCTGATCGGGTTTTGCGGCCAGGGCGATCAGGGCGATAAATTCCTGGTTGATGGCGGCCGCCTGCTGGGCGGAGCGGTTATTGCGCACCGACATTTCCATTTCCGAATTCTTATAGCCCTGAAAATGCGCCTGCTGCACGCGCTGGCTCGCGGCGGCATATTGTCCCGCCTGGTATTGCGTCAGGGCGTCGGCCAGCAGATCGTCGATGGTTTTAAAGCTTTGCTGCCAGTACAGGGCGATTTGCGTATTGCTATAGGCGTCATGCTGGCCCGCGGCCACCAGCTGATGGCCGCCGGACAATGCCGGCAGCACGCCGGTCAATTCATTTTTCAAGCCGTTGATTTTATCTTGCACTTCCGCCAGCGGCTTGCCCTCGCCGATCAGACGGCGGATCTCGCCGAACTGGCTTTCCATTTGATAGCTTTTCTGCGCGGAAATATTGATGCGGATCGGCCCCTCGAGATTTTCGAATACCTCGAAATAGGCCATTTGCACCTCGCGGCGCGCGGCGTCGTTCTGCTGCTGCTGATACAGCCGCGCGGTGGTGTCCAGCCGTCCCTGGATATCAGTGACCCACGTCTGGTAATCATCGGCCGCCCAGGCGGATGATATGCCCAGGAACAGGACAGCGCTGCAGAGAAGGTATTTTAAAACGGAAGTGAACATCGAGCCAACGCCAAACGTCAATGAGAGTTATTTTCATTATCACCGAATGGCATTAAGAAACAATGACGGGGGTCAATAAAGCATTTTTTAACGAGAACTATTTCGTTTATTCAGTCAGACGCGTTTACGGCCGGGTCGGGCAACGGCCATGGCGACCGCCGCCCCGCGCGGCCCTCCCGCCGCGGTAACCGGGAGGGGAAAAACGTGTTACATCAACGGCTGCGCCAGTCTCACCAGGGAGATCAGCGGCTGCGGGAAGATACCCAGCAGCAACACCAGCACGGAGGAGATCAGCACCACCACCCCGCCGGCGGTGAGCGCCCAGTTGCTCGGCGTATCCCGGCGCAATCTTTCCGGCGGGCTGAGATACAGGCTGACCATCACGCGCAGGTAATAGTACAGGCCGATAGCGCTGCCGAGCACCACGGTGCCGGTCAGCCACCACAGGTGCGCGCCGACGCCGGCCGCCATGATATAGAATTTACCGATAAAACCCAGGGTCATCGGGATGCCGGCCAGCGACAGCATCATCACCGTCATTACCGCCGATAAAATCGGTTTGTGCCAGAACAGGCCGCGATAGGAGAACAGCGAGTCGGCATCCGGACCGCTGTAGGGGCTGGACATCAGGCTGACCACGCCGAAGGCGCCCAGGCTGCTGAACAGGTAGCCGGCCAGGTAAACGCCCACCGCCTCCATGGCCAGCTGATGGGCCTGTACCGCAATCAGACCCACCGTCAGATAGCCCAGATGGGCAATGGAGGAATACCCCAGCAGGCGCTTGATATTGGTCTGGCCGATGGCCATCAGGTTGCCGAACATAATGGAGCAGAAGGCGATAATGGCCAGCGCCAGGCGCAGCGCGTCGCTATTCACCACCGGCGTATAGAGGAACAGGCGCATCAGCACGGCGAAAATCGCCACCTTGCTGGCGGTGGCCAGGAAGGTGGACACCGGCGCGGGCGCGCCCTGGTACACATCCGGCGTCCACAGGTGGAACGGCACCAGCGACAGCTTAAAGCCCAGGCCGACAATCATCATGCCCAGCCCCGCCAGCAACAGCGGCTGGTGCAGCATGGCGTCGTCCAGACGCTGTCCCAGCGCGCCAAAACCCAGGGCGCCGGTGTCGGCATAGACCAGCGCCATGCCGAACAGCAGGAACGACGAGGCGGCGGCGGACAACAGGGTGTATTTCAGGCTGGCTTCCAGCGAGCGCTTTTGCCGGTAGGCATACCCTATCAGGCCGAACAGCGGCAGGGAAATGAGCTCGATACCCAGGAACATCGAGGCCAGATGATTGGCGCCGGCCAGCAGGATGCCGCCCATGGCGGCAATCAGCACCAGCAGGTAAAACTCATCGCGGTTGCCGGGGTAGCCCGCAAGCCACGGATAGGCGAAGGTGCTGGTGGCCAGGCTCGCCGCCAGGACCAGCGCGGTATAGAACATCGAATAGCCGTCGGCGCGGATAAGCGGCGTCACATCCATCGGGCCGGCCTGGCCGACAAAAAACAGCGACAGTAAAGCCAGGTTCAGACCGATAACGGTCAGGGTGGCATTGACAAAGTGGTTGCGTCGCCACGCAATGCACAGCATCACAACCACCACCGTCAATCCGACGATCAACAGCGGTAACAGTGCGATCAGTTGTTGAGGAGTTATTGTCATGGCGAATTACGGCCTTGTTGTTAGAGTTGAAACAGCTGATCCTGCTGCGTTTAGCGAGAACCAGTGCTGAACGTTGCTCATTGCCGCGTCGGACGTTTGCAGCACCGCCTGCGGGAAGAAGCCCAGCAACACCAGCAGCACCACCAGCAGCATAATGATCAACAGCTCGCGCATCGTCATGCCCGGCAAGGGTTCCTGCGATTTCGCCGGACCGTAATAAGCGCGCTGCATCATAATCAACGAATACACCGAGGCAAAAACCAGGCCGAAGGTGGAAATAACCGTAATCACCGGCACCACCGGGAAACTGCCGAACAGGATCAGGAACTCGCCGACAAAGTTGCCGGTACCCGGCATCCCAAGCGTCGCCACCGCAAAGAACAGCGACAGCGCGGGAATGAATTTTATCCGTCCCCATAGTCCGCCCATCTGGCGCATATCGCGGGTATGCAGACGTTCATACAGCTGGCCGCAGATAATAAACATCCCGGCGGCGGACAGGCCGTGGGCGATCATCTGCACCACCGCGCCCTGGTAGGCCAGCTGGCTGCCGGTGTAGATGGCAATCAGCACAAACCCCATATGGGAAACGCTGGTATAGGCAATCAGGCGCTTGATATCGGTCTGGGCAAACGCCATCCAGGCGCCGTAGAAAATGCCCACCACGCCCAGCCACATGGCAATGGGCGCGAACTGGTGGGACGCCTCGGGGAACAGCGGCAGGCAAAAGCGCAGCATGCCGTAGGCGGCGGTTTTCAGCAGGATGCCCGCCAAGTCGACCGAACCGGCGGTAGGCGCCTGGCTATGGGCGTCCGGCAGCCAGCCGTGCAGCGGCACCACCGGCATTTTCACCGCGAAGGCGATAAAGAAGCCCAGCATCAGCAGGTACTGCACCAGCGACGACATCGGGGTATGCAGCAGGTCTTCGTAATTGAAGGTCCAGACGTCGGTGGCATGATAATGCACCAGCACCAGCGCCAGGATCGCCACCAGCATCACCAGCCCGCTGGACTGGGTATAGATAAAGAACTTGGTGGCGGCGGTGATGCGCGTCTTGCCGTCGGAGGCCTTATGGCCCCACAGGGCAATCAGGAAGTACATCGGCACCAACATCATTTCCCAGAAAAAGAAAAACAGGAACATGTCGATGGCCAGGAACACGCCGATGACGCCGCCCAGGATCCACAGCAGATTAAGATGGAAAAAGCCCTGGTAGCGCTGGATTTCACGCCACGAACAGAGAATGGCCAGCACGCCCAGCAGGCCGGTCAGCACCACCATCAGCAGGGACAGACCGTCCAGCGCCAGGCGGAACGAGATACCGAAACGCGGTATCCACGGCAGCACAAACTCGGATTGCCACTGCGGCAGGCCCTGCGCCGAAACCAGTGAATACCCGCCCTGCAGCCACAGCTGCAGGGAGAGCGCCAGAGTCAGCCCCATGGCGATCAAGGCTATCCAGCGCGGCACCTTGGTACCGAAGCGCTCGCATTGCCAACACAGCAGACCGCCAATGAAGGGGAAAAGTATTAGCCAAGGTAGTAGCATGGCGTTGTGCATCCCTAAATTGAAAAAAACCTGAAAACTTACCTACTGGCGGGAGAAGACATGATGCCGGTGTTCTTCCCGCCCCGCGCGTGTCATTTAACGCCGCCGCCGTTTACACGAATATCAACAGCGCCACCACAATCACGGCGCCCAGACTCATGGATGCCGCATACCAGCGCAACTGGCCGTTCTCGCTAAGCGTCAGCCCGTGTCCGGCCCAGCGCGCCAGCACCGCCGGCACGCTCATCAGGCTGTTCAGCGGATCGCTTTGCAGCAGCCGGGCAACGCCCAGGTACGGCCTGACAAACACTTTGTCATACAGCCAGTCGAAGCCCCAGGCGTTAAACCACCAGACGGTGAAGAACCGTCCCGGGGCGCTGGCGGCCACGGCATGCACCAAGCGGCGCTTGCCGAGATACAGCCCGGCGGCGAGCAGAATACCGAGGATCACCACCACGCCGGAGACAATCTCCAGGGTGATCTTGCCCTCTTCACCCAGGTGGCTGTCCGGCAGCACGCCCGCCAAAGGCGGCGTAATCAGCGCGCCGATAAAGGTGGACAGCACCAGCAGCACCAGCAGGGGCAGGTGATGGCTGATGCCTTTGCCGGCATGGGCCTTGATCTGCTCCTTGCCGTGGAACACGATGAAGATCATGCGGAAGGTATAGAGGGAGGTCAGCAGCGCGCCCGCCAGCCCGGCCAGCATCAGGTTGAAATGGCCGTTCGCCAGCGCGCCCCACAGGATTTCGTCTTTACTGTAGAAACCGGCGGTAATCACGGGCAGCGCCGCCAGGGCCGCGCCCCCCACCAGGAAGCAGATATAGACCAGCGGGATGGACTTGCGCAGCCCGCCCATCTTGAAGATATTCTGCTCGTGGTGGCAGGCCAGGATAACCGAACCGGAGGACAGGAACAGCAGCGCCTTGAAGAACGCATGGGTCATCAGGTGGAAAATGGCCGCATCCCAGGCCTGCACGCCCAGCGCCAGGAACATGTAGCCGATCTGGCTCATGGTGGAGTAGGCCAGCACCCGCTTGATATCGGTCTGGACCAGCGCGGCGAAACCGGCCAGCACCAGGGTAACCGCGCCGATGATGCCCACCAGGTGCAAGACCTCGGGCGCCATCAGGAACAGTCCGTGGGTACGGGCGATCAGGTATACGCCGGCCGTGACCATGGTGGCGGCGTGGATCAGCGCCGACACCGGGGTCGGGCCGGCCATGGCGTCCGCCAGCCAGGTTTGCAGCGGCAGCTGCGCCGATTTACCCACCGCGCCGCCAAGCAGCATCAGCGTCGCCCAGGTGATGGCCGTGGAGCCCACCGCCAGATGCTGCGGCGCCAGTACCATCAGCTCGCGGAAATTCAGCGTGCCCAGTTCCGAATACAGGATAAACAGGGCAAACGCCAGCAGCACGTCGCCGACGCGGGTGACGATAAAGGCTTTCATCGCCGCCGCGCCGTTTTTGGATTCTTTATAATAGAAACCAATCAGCAGGTAGCTGCACAGCCCCACCCCTTCCCAGCCGAGATACATCAGCAGCAGGTTATCGGCCAGCACCAGCAATACCATGCTGGCGATAAACAGGTTGGTATAGGCAAAAAAGCGCGAATAGCCCTCTTCGCCGCGCATATACCAGGAGGCGAACAGATGGATCAGGAAACCGACCCCGGTCACCACCGACAGCATGGTCAGCGCCAGGCCGTCCAGCGACAGGGTAAAGGCGATATTAAACTTGCCCACCGTCATCCAGGTCCACAGCGGCTGGTTGAATACCGCCGCCGCGCTTTCCCGCGTGCCGAGAAAATCAACCGCTACCCAGGCCGTGGTCAGCGCGGCCAGGCCGACGGCGCCGACGCCCACCAGGGCCGACAGGTTTTCCGACCAGCGTCCCCGTGAAAACGCCAGCAGCAGATACCCCACCAGGGGAAACAGAATAGTTAAATAGAGTAGGTTCATCCGTGCATCTCGCTGACGTTATCGATATTCAGGGATTGGCGGCGGCGATGCAGCTGCAGCAGCAGCGCCAGGCCGATGCTGGCCTCGGCGGCGCCGAGGCTAATGGCCAGGATATACATGACCTGTCCGTCGGCCTGTCCCCAGTAGCTGCCGGCAACGATAAACGCCAGGGCGGAGGCGTTAATCATGATTTCCAGCCCCAGCAGCATAAACAGCAGGTTGCGGCGGATGAGCATGCCCGTCAAACCCAGTACAAACAGAATGGCGGCCAAAATGAGTCCGTGCGTTAACGGGATCATGCCTGCTCCTCCGGTTTTCTTTTTATGCCATCGGGCAGCTTGGGTCCCTTGGGCAGCGCATCGCCCTCGCGATCTTCACGCCCGAGATGGAACGCCACCACCAGCCCGGCCAGCAGCAGCATGGACGCCAGCTCCACCGCCAGGACGTAAGGTCCGAACAACGCGATGCCCACCGCCTTGGCGCTGATCACCTCACCCGATATGCCGTGATCGGGCACGCCGTATATGGCCCGGATCAGGATCGCCAGCAACAGCAGCGACAGTATGCCCGGCCCGACCCAGGCGGACGGGGCAAGCCAGCCGCGTTCGCGCCGCTGGTCGGCGGCGCCGAGATTAAGCATCATCACCACGAACACGAACAGCACCATGATGGCGCCGGCGTAGACGATGATTTCCAGCGCGCCGGCGAAATAGGCCCCGAGCGCAAAGAATACGCAGGCGATAGCCAGCAGCGAGACAATCAGGTAAAGCAATGCGTGCACCGGGTGGGTATGGGTGATAACCCGCAGGGTTGCCAGTATCGCCACCAGGCCTGACAAATAAAAAGCGACTTCCATGCTTAACTCCTTAGGGCAGCAAACCTTTGACGTCAATGGGTTTGGCTTCGTTTTCCGCTTCGCCCTTATCTTTCCCGTCGATCGCCATACCGGCCATGCGGTAAAAATTATATTCCGGATATTTACCCGGCCCCGAAATCAGCAGATTTTCTTTTTCATAAACCAGATCCTGGCGCCGGTACTCACCCATTTCAAAATCCGGGGTCAGTTGGATAGCCGTGGTCGGACACGCCTCTTCGCACAGGCCGCAGAAAATGCAGCGCGAAAAGTTGATGCGAAAAAACTCCGGATACCAGCGTCCGTCCGCGGTCTCGGCTTTCTGCAGGGAAATGCAGGCCACCGGGCACGCCACCGCGCACAGGTTACAGGCCACGCAGCGCTCTTCGCCGTCCGGGTCGCGCGTCAGTACGATGCGGCCGCGAAAACGCGGCGCCGTATTGACCGGCACATCGGGATACATCAGCGTTTCACGCTTGCTGAACGCCTGCATGCCGATCATCCAGATACTGCGTAGCTGGGTGCCGGCACCATACACTAATTCTTTTAACGTCATGGTTTATTCACCCCTCATTGAGCGTTGTACAAAATGACCGCCGCCGTCGCCAGCAGGTTCAGCAGCGTTAACGGCAGGCAGATTGTCCAGCCGAACGACATCACCTGGTCATAGCGCGGACGGGGCAGCGCCGCGCGGATCAGGATGAACATCATCATGAAGAAGGCGGTTTTAATGGCAAACCAGATGAACGGCGGTAAAAACGGCCCCTGCCAGCCGCCGAAAAACAGCGTGACGATCAGGGCCGACACCGTGACGATGCCGATATATTCGCCGACAAAAAACAGGCCGAATTTCATGCCCGAATATTCGATATGGTAGCCGTCGGCCAGTTCCTGTTCCGCTTCCGGCTGGTCGAACGGATGCCGGTGGCAGACCGCGATGCCCGCCAGCACAAAGGTGGCGAAACCGAAGAACTGCGGAATGATATTCCACAGATGGGCCTGGGAGGCGACGATATCGCCGAGACTGAACGAACCGGCGCGCGCCACCACGCCCATCAGGGACAAGCCCAGGAAGACCTCGTAGCTGAGGGTCTGGGCCGAGGCGCGCATGGCGCCGAGCAGCGAGTATTTATTATTGCTCGACCAGCCGGCGAACAGCACCGCGTACACCGCCAGGCCCGCCATCATCAGGAAGAACAGCACGCCGATATTCAGATCCGAGACCACCCAGGTCGGGCTGACCGGGATCACCGTAAAAGACACCAGCAGAGCGGTAAAGGCGATAACCGGCGCCAGGGTGAAGATCATGCGATCGGAAAACGGCGGGACCCAGTCTTCCTTGAAAAACATTTTCAGCATATCCGCCACCAGCTGGAGCGAACCGCCCCAGCCGACCCGGTTGGGTCCGTAGCGGTTCTGGAACAGGCCCAGCAGCCGGCGTTCGGCAAAGCTCATGTAGGCGCCGCAGGTGACCACCACCAGCAGGATCACCACCGCTTTCAGTACCGTCAGAATGATGTCAATCACGTCCGATGTTAACCAACTCATAACGCGGCCTCCCGCAGGTTTTCAACGCGTTGTCCTACCCACACCGGCGGAATGCCGGGCAGGCCCAACGGCAGGCCCACCTGGCCGGCCGCCAGGGCGTCGCTGAACCTGACCGGCAGGCGCAGCGACTGCCCGGCGCAGGTGAATTCCAGCAGCGTGCCGCTGTTGACGCCCAGCCGCTCGGCGTCCTGGCGGCTTACCGCCACGTAAGGCTGCGGCATGCGCTCCTGAATCACCGCGGCGCGTTGGGAGGTTTCCTCGCTGCCGAACAGATGGTAGTACGGCGCCACGCGCCACTGGCCGTCGACCGGGGCGACAAACGCCGCCGGCACGTCGGTGAACCAGTCCATACGGCCCTCGCCCGCTTCCAGCAGCCGTACGCCGGGATCGCCGTGGCGCAGGTGTCCGCCCACTTCCGCCTGGAATTTATTCCAGGCCTGCGGGGAGTTCCAGCCCGGCGCCCAGGCGAAGGCCACCTGCTTGCTCATGCCCTGGGGGCTGCTGTTGCCTTCCATGGAGAACGCGAACATGGTGTCCTTGTCCTGGGGCTGGCGCGGCTCGTGCACGTCGATGTTGGCGCGCATCGCGGTGCGTCCGCTGTAGCGGTGCGGCTCGCGGGCCAGCTTCTGGCCGCTGACGCGGAAACCGGCATCGGGCGCGGCCTCTTTGATCCCGGCCAGCTGCGGCAGCGTCTCGGCGCAGGCGCTGATGATATGATCGAACTGGGTCCAGTCCACGTGGCGATCCAGGTAGGTGGAGTGCAGCGAATGCAGCCAGCGCCAGCTCTCCAGCATAATGGTCTCGGCATCATAGTAGGCCGGGTCGTATACCTGGAAGAAGCGCTGCGCGCGGCCTTCCTGGTTGATAAGCGTACCGTCGCTTTCGGCAAAGCTGGCCGCCGGCAGGATCAGGTTGGCCTTATCCATGATGGCGGTGCGCTGATGATCGAGCACGATAAGATTGACGGTTTTGGCCAGCGCCGCGTCCACCCGCTGGGCCGGCGCGTGGCGGTACAGATCGTTTTCCAGCACGATCGCGCTGTCCGCCGCGCCCTGCTCAAGCTGTTCCAGCGCCTGGTCCAGAGTACCGCCGCCCATCAGCGCCAGTCCCATGCTGTTGGCGCTTGACGCCACGAAGGTTATGCCGACGTCGGCGCCGCGGCCTTTCAGCGCGCGGGCGACGTTGGCGGCGGCGGCAATCACCGCCTCGCTGCCGGCGTTGCTGCCGGAGACGATCAACGGCTTGCGGCTGCCCGCCAGGGCCTGCACGATCACATCGATCCTGGCGCGCAACTCGTCATCCAGGCCCTCCACCGCCGGGGCGCTGTCGTCCAGCGCGTGGGCGACGGCAAAGCCCAGGCGCGCCTGATCCTCCACCGGGGCGCAATAGGTCCAGGCGGCGATATCGTCAAGCTTGGTGCGATCGACGCTGGTGACAAACAGCGGATGGCGGGCATGCTGGCCGATGGTCTGGATGGCGGCAATCTGCCAGTCGGCGACTTTTTGCGCCGCGGCCATTTCACGGGTCTTGCCCTTCACCGCCTGGCGTACCGCCAGGGCGATGCGCGCGCCGGTCTGGGTTAAATCCTCGCCCAGCACCAGCACCGCGTCGTAACTTTCCATTTCGCGCAGCGACGGGGTATGCACGCCGCCGTTGCGCAGCACGTCCAGCATCAGGGCCAGCCGCGCCTGCTCGGCGCCGGAGATGCCGGTATAGAAATTGGCGGCGCCCACCAGTTCACGCAGCGCGAAATTGCTTTCCACGCTGGCGCGCGCAGAGCCGATGCCGATCATCTTCTTGGCGTGGCGCAACGCGTCGGCCGCGCCCTGCATCGCCTGTTCGGCGTTCAGGGCGATCCAGTCGTCGCCGCGGCGCTGCAGCGGATGGCGCGGACGATCCTTGAGATTGACGTAACCGTAACCGAAACGGCCGCGATCGCACAGGAAGTAGTGGTTAACGCTGCCGTTAAAGCGGTTTTCAATGCGCCGCAGCTCGCCGTAACGCTCGCCGGGGCTGGTATTGCACCCCACGCTGCACTGCTGGCAAATGCTGGGCGCGAACTGCATATCCCATTTGCGGTTGTAGCGTTCGGAATGGGTTTTATCGGTGAACACCCCGGTCGGGCACACTTCCACCAGGTTGCCGGAGAACTCGCTTTCCAGCGTGCCGTCCTCGGGACGGCCGAAGTAGACGTTATCGTGGGCGCCGTAGACGCCCAGATCGGTGCCGTCGGCATAATCCTTATAGTAGCGGACGCAGCGGTAGCAGGCGATGCAGCGGTTCATCTCGTGGGAGATAAACGGGCCGAGGTTCTGGTTGCGGTGGGTGCGCTTGGTAAACCGGTAACGGCGGAAATTCTGGCCGGTCATGACCGTCATGTCCTGCAGATGGCAGTTGCCGCCCTCCTCGCACACCGGGCAATCGTGGGGGTGGTTAGTCATCAGCCACTCCACCACGCTTTTACGGAACTGTTGCGCCTCTTCATCATCGATGGAGATAAAGGTACCGTCCGACGCCGGCGTCATGCACGACATCACCAGCCGGCCGCGCGTATCCTCGGCGTTTTGATATTGCTTGACCGCGCACTGGCGGCAAGCGCCGACGCTGCCCAGCGCCGGGTGCCAGCAAAAATAAGGAATATCGAGACCCAGGGTAAGACATGCCTGCAACAGGTTGTCCGACCCCTTAACCTCGTATTCTTTGCCGTCTACATGAATGGTAGCCATAGTCAGCATGCTCAAGTGTGGCCCGCAATAGCGCGGGCGTTAATCAAAATGCGTCTCGGGTGCATAACATCCGCCCGGCCTCGTTTGGCCTAAAGGCGCGGATGCAGGGTTACCAACGCGCTTTCAGCAAGTTTGGCTGGATACCGGCAATAGTGCGGGTATTACCGATATGCTGCGTTGCAATTCCCGCTTCAAATTCTTCCCGGAAATATTTTATCGCGCTTTGCAGCGGCTCGACGGCGCCCGGCGCATGGGCGCAGAAGGTTTTGCCCGGGCCGAGGAACCGGCACAGCTGTTCCAGCGTTTCAATATCCCCCGGCTGCCCCTCGCCTTTTTCTATGGCGCGCAGCAGCTTCACGCTCCAGGGCAGGCCGTCGCGGCAGGGTGTGCACCAGCCGCAGGACTCGCGCGAGAAAAACTCTTCCAGGTTGCGCGTCAGGGATACCATATTGATTTCATTATCCACCGCCATGGCCAGCGCCGTGCCCAGGCGGCTGCCCGCCTTGCCGATATTCTCGAAATCCATCGGCAGGTCGAGGTGATCGCCGGTCAGGAAGTCGGTGCCGGCGCCGCCCGGCTGCCACGCCTTGAGCGTCAGGCCATCGCGCATGCCCCCGGCGTAATCTTCCAGGATCTCGCGCGCGGTGATGCCGAAGGGCAATTCCCACAGGCCGGGATATTTGACCCGCCCGGAAAACCCCATCAGCTTGGTGCCGGTATCGCTGCTTTTGCCCGCCGTGATGCCTTTGTACCAGTCCACGCCGTTCTCAAGGATGGCCGGCACGTTGCACAGGGTTTCGACGTTATTGACGCAGGTCGGTTTGCCCCAGGCGCCGGCGGTGGCCGGGAACGGCGGTTTGGAGCGCGGGTTGGCGCGGCGGCCTTCCAGGGAATTGATCAGCGCCGTCTCTTCGCCGCAGATATAACGCCCGGCGCCGGTATGGACGATCAGCTCGAAATCAAAGCCGGTACCGAGGATATTCTTGCCCAGATAACCGGCCTCGGTGGCTTCGGCGATGGCGCGCCTGAGGTTCACCGCCGCCTCGATATATTCGCCGCGCAGGAAGATATATCCGCGATAGGCCTTAAGGGCAAAAGCGGCAATCAGCATACCTTCCACCAGCAAATGGGGCAGTTGCTCCATCAGCAGGCGGTCTTTATAGGTGCCCGGCTCCATCTCATCCGCGTTGCACAGCAGATAGCGGATGTTCATGGCCGGATCCTTGGGCATCAGGCTCCATTTCAGGCCGGTGGAAAACCCCGCCCCGCCCCGCCCTTTCAGGCCGGAGTCCTTGACCAGGGTGACAATGTCGTCCTGGGACATGCCTTTGAGCGCTTTTTCCGCGCCGGCATAGCCGTTCTTGCCGCGATACTCGTCAAGCCATACCGTCTGGCCGTCGTCGCGCAGGCGCCAGGTCAACGGATGCATTTCGGCGGTACGTACAATCTGTTTGATCATCGATACTGCTCCAATAGCGGACCGATACCTTCCGGCGTCAGATGAACGTGGGTGTCGTCATCAATCATCATGCTCGGCCCCTTGTCGCAGTTGCCCAGGCAGCAGGTGGGCAGCAGGGTGAAGCGCCCATCGCCGGTGGTCTGCCCCGGCTTGATATCGAGCGCTTGCTCCAGCGCCGCCTGGATGCCCTGGTAGCCGGTGATATGGCACACCACGCTATCGCAATATTTAATGATATGGCGCCCGACCGGCTGGCGGTAAATCGAACTGTAAAACGTGGCCACGCCTTCCACATCGCTGCCCGGAATGCCCAACACCTCGGCAATCGCCGCGATGGCGCCGTCCGGCACCCAGCCGCGTTGTTTCTGCACGATTTTCAGCGCTTCGATGGAGGCGGCGCGGGCATCTTCATAATGGTGCTTTTCATGCTCGATGGCCTCTCGCTCCTGGGCCGTGAGCACAAAGGCGGCGGTGTCGTCCTGGCGGCCGGGGGCGGCGTCGCGCCCATGCGTATCTGTATGTTCATGCATAATTAGCGGTCCACATCTGACATAACAAAATCGATACTGCCCAGATAGACGATGAGATCCGATACCAGGCTGCCGCGAATCACCGAGGGAATTTGCTGCAAATGCGGGAAACTCGGGGTGCGGATACGGGTCCGGTAGCTCATGGTGCTGCCATCGCTGGTCAGGTAATAACTGTTGATCCCCTTGGTGGCCTCGATCATCTGGAACGATTCGTTAGCCGGCATCACCGGTCCCCAGGAGACCTGGAGGAAGTGGGTAATCAGGGTCTCGATATGCTGCAACGTCCGCTCTTTCGGCGGCGGCGTGGTCAGCGGATGATCGGCCTTGAACGGGCCTTCCGGCATATTGTTCAGGCATTGTTCAAGGATGCGCAGGCTCTGGCGCATCTCCTCCACCTTCAGCATCACGCGGCTGTAGCAATCGCTGACGCCGTCGCCCACCGGCACCTCGAAATCAAACTTGTCGTAGCCGGAGTACGGACGCCATTTACGCACGTCGAAAGAGATGCCTGTTGCGCGCAGCGCGGCGCCGGTCACGCCCCAATCCAGCGCTTCCTGGGCGCCATAGGCGGCGACGCCCTCGGCCCGTCCGCGCAGTACGCTGTTGCGCAGCGCCGCCTTGACGTAGGAATCCAGGCGCTTGGGCAGCCAGTTCAGGAAGTCGCGCAGCAGGCCGTCCCAGCCGCGCGGCAGATCGTGCGCCACGCCGCCGATGCGGAACCAGGCCGGATGCATGCGAAAGCCGGTAATGGCCTCCACCACGTCATAAATTTTCTGCCGGTCGGTAAAGGCCAGGAATACCGGCGTCATGCCGCCGACGTCCTGGATATAGGTGCTGATATACAGCAGATGGCTGTTGATGCGGAACAGCTCGGAGAGCATGACCCGGATCACCTCGACCCGTTCGGGCACCACGATGCCGGCGAGTTTTTCCACCGCCAGCACATACGGCATTTCATTGACGCAGCCGCCGAGGTATTCCACCCGGTCGGTATAGGGAATATAGCTGTGCCACGACTGGCGCTCGCCCATTTTTTCCGCGCCGCGGTGGTGATACCCGATATCGGGCACGCAGTCGACGATTTCCTCGCCGTCCAGCTGCAGGATAATGCGGAAAGCCCCGTGCGCCGACGGATGGTTCGGCCCCAGGTTAAGAAACATGAAATCTTCGTTTTCGCGCCCGCGTTTCATGCCCCAGTCTTCCGGCTTGAAGGTCAGCCCTTCCATTTCCAGATCCTCTTTCTGCTTGGTCAGCATATAAGGATCGAATTCGGTGGCGCGCGCCGGATAGTCTTTACGCAACGGATGGCCCTGCCAGCTTTGCGGCATCATGATGCGGGTCAAATGCGGATGGCCGTCAAAGGTCATGCCGAACATTTCCCAGGTTTCGCGCTCATACCAGTTGGCGTTGGGGAAAATTTTGGTCACGGTGGGCAGATGGAAATCGCTCTGCGAGAGCGCCACCTTCAGCATGATATCCCGGTTGCGGTCGATGGATATCAAGTGATAAAACACGGTGAACTCAGCGGCGGGCAGGCCCTGGCGATGGGTGCGCAGGCGCTCGTCCACGCCATGCAGATCGTAGAGCATTACATAGGGCTTCGGCAGTTTTTTTAAAAACGTCAAGACCTCGAGAATCTGCTCGCGTTTGACCCATACCACCGGAATGCCGGTACGGGTGGGCTGGACGGTAAACGCCTCGGCGCCAAAACGGTCACGCAATTCGCCGATTACCGGATCGTCAAGATGATCCCGGGTCTGCCAGGCCGGCTGGGCGAGATGTTGCGTCATCAACTCTGTCATAGTTATTTTCACCAAATTAATGCTGTGCCGGCGTCATGCCACTGTGCGCGTTAAATGATTATGGACGACAACCGCCACATCGCCGCGCGCGTCAAATCTCGTCGGGAGATCGCAGGTTGGTTACCGCGATACGCTCGCCCTGTTTACGCTCGCGCTCCGACTGCATATTGGCGCGATAAACCCCCTGATCGCCCACCACCCAGGAGAGCGGACGCCGTTCCTTGCCGATGGATTCCTTTAACAGCAGCAGCGCCTGGATATAGGCTTCCGGACGTGGCGGGCAGCCGGGAATATAGACATCGACCGGCAAAAATTTGTCCACGCCCTGCACGACGGAATAAATATCGTACATACCGCCGGAATTAGCGCATGCGCCCATGGAAATCACCCATTTCGGCTCGAGCATTTGATCATAAAGACGCTGGATGACCGGGGCCATCTTGGTGAACGGCGTGCCCGCGATCACCATGAAATCCGCCTGGCGCGGTGAGGCGCGAATAACTTCCGACCCGAAACGCGCCACATCGTGCACCGCGGTAAAGGACGTGGTCATTTCGACGTAGCAACAGGACAGGCCGAAGTTATACGGCCACAACGAGTTGCCCCGGCCCCAGTTCACCGCATTATGCAACGCGTTTTCCAGGGTACCCAAAAAAACGCTGCGGTTGACGTGCCCATCCAGGGGATCGGCGACGATATCCTGTTTTTGCAGGGGATAACGGTCATTTTCACCGCCATTCTCACCGTCCGGCTCAACACGGGTGAGGGTGTAATCCATGGTTATGCCTCGCTGTTACTGCTGATGACGTTGGTTTTCGGCGATTGGGCCCGCGCGCTTGAGACGCTGGGAACGCTCGGGCGTCCAGTCCAGCGCGCCGACGCGCACCAGGTACACCAGGCCCGCCAACAACACAATAATAAAAACGGCTGCTTCGAAGAAACCGACCCAGCCGACTTCGCGGATGGATACCGACCAGGCGTATAAATACAGGGCTTCCACGTCAAAAATGACGAAAAACATGGCCACCAGGTAAAATTTAGACGAAAGACGCAGTCTTGCCGTCCCCACCGGGTCGATACCGGACTCGAAGGGCACGTTTTTTGAGCGGGAGTGGGCGCGTCCGCCTAATAAGAAACCGCCCAGCAGCATAAAGCAGCACAGGCCGACGGCACCAACGAGGAATACGGCGAACGCCCAGTAATGGGCGGTAACTTCAGTGGTTATTGACATTTTCTTTGCTCATCAAAAGTGGCATTTTGCAGTCTGCTCTTCGTCAACGGCAGTTCGACTCACCACATCGATTTATGGGAAGGAGTAGGAAAAAACCGCACCGCGCTGTTGCCACCGGCATACACAGCCATTGTGTGGGGTTTTTACTCCTTTACATAACCTTTTGTCAACTTGGACAAAAGAAACTTCATAGTAATTTACACAGTTAATATCTAATTAACATTTGATGCGCACGATTTTAGCTTAATCGAGTCAGTGTTGCGCGCCAGCAACATAGCAATAACATAGGGCGGTTCTATGACACCATGATTGCCCGCAGGTAACTATACCATTTTCAGGCAAAATCACGTTATTCCGCGCAATCGGTAAGGGCAAAATTTGATCCAGGGCACAATTTTGCAACTAATCAGAATAAAAGATGCACATTCTGTGCGCCATTAACCAAAAAACATTATAGAAACAGTGTTTTGATTTAGTTGGCATGAATAAAAAACAACCAGTTCTGGTGTGCGCGCGCTAATGCGCGACGGAGATGACGGACCGGGGATACCAGGCGGGAAGACTGTATTTTAAGACCTGTTGAAATATAAAACTACATTATTACAGCATAAATTATATTTTACGAAAAATTAAGCCCCATTTTCAGGGGCTTAATATCCAGTTGATTTCATTTATTCGTCACTGACCGTGAAGCTTTCCCCCTCCCCTTTTACCGGGCGGGCCACGTCTGGTTTATAGGAGTCGTTACCGGTCTGTACCGCGCTGAAGATAGCCATGGCCAGTTCATTCTCGCACTGGGGATGTTTACACAGGACATACTGCGTATCGGGCAGCGTCGGCAATCCTTCGTTTTGCCCCAGCACCCGCAGATCGGAACTCATCATCTCCACCGGCCGGACGGTAATGCCCAATCCCGCTTTTACTGCGGCGCGCACGGCGGCCAGGGTAGAAGCAGTGTAGGCGATGCGCCATGAGATGCCGGCGGCCTGCAGTTGCTCGATGGCCATGGCGCGAAAGGGACTGGGCTCATCGGACACCACCAGCGGAATAACTTCCCCTGGAATAAAGCGGTAATCCGACGAACAGAACCATAACGTCGGCGACGAACGCAGCGTAACGTAAGGATGATTTGGATTAGTCAATGTTGTAATAGCCAGATCCACTTCGCCGTTTGTCAGCATTTCCTGCATCAAAGGGCTGCGTTTGACATTAACGTCAATCGCTAATTTTGGATAGATCCGCGTTACACGACTGAGTAAGTAAGGCAAAATTGAGTCGGCAGTATCGTCGGAAGCACCGATGGTCAGCACCCCCTGGATATTACTGTACATCAAGGAAGTACATGCCTCGTCGTTATACAGTAAAATTTTCCTGGCATAACCCAGCAATTGTATTCCGTGTTCGGTCAACAGCTTATTGCGACCGTGACGGGCAAACAACTCTTTGCCGACAAGTTGTTCTAATCGTTGCATTTGCTGGCTGACAGCCGACTGTGTTCGACATACTGATGCTGCAGCGGCCGCAAAGGTGTTGAGATCAGCGACTGCAACAAACGTTCTCAATAAATCAAGATCAAGATTGAGCACTGGACGATTTGCATTGGTCATAATATTGTCTTCACTTTTGTATTCTAATTACACACTACTACCCTGGCGTTTCAAAAAAATCATTTCCAAGCTAAAACTGTTATGAGCATATCCCCTTCATACCATAGCGACGTTACCACGGCCGTTATGTTAACTGGTACATGCTTTAATCTCTGGGGAGTTCGCACTCATCAAACAAAGCTCTAACCGATATAAAAGGTAGCCCCGGTCCTCGAAATCCAGCCCTCGTCCTGGATGAGACACTAAATTTCACAATGATATCATTTGCATAGCGCAGAAAAAAAATCCGTAACGGCTTGAATGACACATCAAAACTTAAATGTAATTTATTAAAACCGGCCTTGGTATTTAAAATAAATGTTGAATATTACCGGTTAAGTCGTATTTTCTTATCCCAACCGTCATAATTAACATAAATTTTTCTTAACTATTGTTTATACGATCAAAATAAATCTCTTTCTAAATGCACACCTGCATAAATGTATACCATAAATAGCTACCATAAACGAAACAACAATAATTTGTAAGCATCAAAATGTGACCTTTATTTTTCTATGGATAAATGTTCACAAACAGATGAAGTGGCAATACTTTACCCCGATAAAAAGTGTGATGCGCGTCAGGCAAAGCGGGTTAATTTTCCCGCCGTGTTTTACCCTTGGGGAAGCGATATAATGGTGTCGGTTGCTGTAACCCTTGTCCTCGTCGACTGACCGCCGCCCACCGCCTTTCATTTAGCAGAGTAACCTTTATCAGGTCCAAGTAGTATAAAAAATACGCAAAAAATCGCAAATTAACTGTTCTTATAGGATTTTAAAGCACTAAAATCTTGACACGATGGTGTTTTAATAGTTTTTTAATCTAAAAAATTAGCGAAGAAAATAAATTTTTAACTGTTTCTTATTTTCCATCTTAACATTCGATGCGCATCCACCCGTTATCCTTCAAAAAATCAGAGCGGAAGAGTACATTATGCAGAACGCGTGATTCCATGGTTGGAATACGTTTACCTGTGAGAAGGCCTAATATCGTGATTTCACCTGTAGAAAAATCCAGCAAACTGGAAAATGTTTGTTATGACATTCGTGGTCCGGTGCTGAAAGAAGCCAAGCGCCTGGAGGAAGAAGGCAATAAAGTCCTCAAATTAAATATCGGTAATCCCGCCCCGTTCGGCTTCGATGCGCCGGAAGAGGTACTGGTGGACGTTATCCGCAACCTGCCGACCTCGCAGGGCTATTGCGATTCCAAAGGCCTTTATTCGGCGCGCAAGGCGATTGTGCAGCACTACCAGGCGCGCAATATGCTCGACCTGACCGTCGAGGACGTTTTTATCGGCAACGGCGTATCGGAGCTTATCCAGCAATCCATGCAGGCGCTGCTCAATACCGGCGACGAAATGCTGATCCCGGCGCCGGATTATCCCCTGTGGACCGCCTCGGTGTCCCTCTCCGGGGGCAATGCCGTGCATTACCTGTGCGATGAAGAGGCCGGCTGGTTTCCGGATCTGGACGATATCCGCCGCAAAATCACCCCGCGTACCCGCGGCCTGGTGATTATCAATCCCAATAATCCGACCGGGGCGGTATACAGTAAGGAAATGTTGCTGGAACTGGTGGAAATTGCCCGCCAGCATAACCTGATCATCTTCTCAGACGAAATCTACGATAAAATCCTTTACGACGCGGCGCAGCACCACTCCATCGCCGCATTGGCGCCGGATCTGCTTACGGTCACCTTCAACGGACTGTCCAAGACCTACCGCGTCGCCGGTTTTCGCCAGGGCTGGATGGTGCTGAACGGGCCGAAAAAACACGCCCGGGGCTATATCGAGGGGCTGGAAATGCTGGCGTCGATGCGCCTTTGCGCCAACGTCCCCATGCAGCACGCCATCCAGACCGCGCTTGGCGGCTACCAGAGCATCAGCGAGTTCATCGCGCCGGGCGGCCGGCTGTATGAACAGCGCAACCGCGCCTGGGCGCTGATCAACGATATTCCCGGCGTGTCATGCGTCAAACCCAGCGGCGCGCTGTATATGTTCCCGCGCATCGACGCCCGGCGCTTCAATATTCTTGATGATCAGAAGCTGGTGCTCGATTTGCTGCTACAGGAAAAAGTGCTGCTGGTCCAGGGCAGCGCCTTCAACTGGCCGTGGCCGGATCACCTGCGCATCGTGACGCTGCCGCATGTCGACATCCTGGAAACCGCCATCGGCAAACTGGGGCGCTTCCTGCAGCATTATCATCAATGACCCACGCCGTTCGGGCCAGCCCGGCACGGAACCGGCGGATTTGCATAATCCGCCGGCTGTGCGCACAATAGATCCCTTATTCACCTGCCGTAAGGGCGCATCATGACCCAAAGCCACTTTTTTGCCCATCTTTCCCGTTTGAAACTGATTAACCGCTGGCCGCTGATGCGCAACGTCCGCACCGAAAACGTCTCCGAGCACAGCCTGCAGGTGGCGTTTGTCGCCCACGCCCTGGCGGTGATCAACAACCGTAAGTTCGGCGGCGCCCTGAACCCGGAGCGCATCGCGCTGCTGGCGATGTACCATGACACCAGCGAAGTATTGACCGGCGATATGCCGACGCCTATCAAATATTTTAACGCGCAGATGGCCCACGAATATAAAAACATCGAGAAGATCGCCCAGCAGAAGCTGATTGACATGTTGCCGGCCGAGCTGCGGGACGACTACCGCGCCCTGCTTGACGACGATTATTACCAGCCAGAGGAAAAAGCGGTGGTGAAACAGGCGGATACCCTGTGTGCCTACCTGAAGTGCCTGGAAGAGATCTCCGCGGGCAATAATGAATTTACCATGGCGATGGCGCGGCTGGAAAAAACCCTGGAGCAGCGGCGCAGCCCGGAGATGGAGTACTTTATCCGGGTGTTTGTGCCCAGTTTCAGCCTGTCCCTGGACGAGATCAGCCAGGACACGCCGCTCTAGCCCCGTACCTCCGTCCGGATACAGTCGTGCCGGGCGCACGCCGTGAGATCAAAACGGGTAGAGTATCGGCACCAGCACCACGCTCACCACCATCACCAGCAGGGTAAACGGCACGCCGATACGGACAAAATCGCCGAACTTATAGCCTCCCGGCCCCAGCACCAGGGTATTGACCGGCGACGAGACCGGGGTCATAAACGCCGAGGACGCGGCGATGGCGATAATCATGGCGAAGGGATAGGGCGACACCGCCATCTCGTTGGCCGCGGCGACCGCGATCGGCGCCATCAGCACCGCGGTGGCGGTATTGGAGATAAACAAGCCGATAACCGCGCAGAGGATAAACAGGCTCAGCAGCATGATATGCGCCCCCGCCCCGCCCGAGATATCCATCAGCAGCCGCACCACCAGGTCCACCCCGCCGGTTTTCTGCAGCGCCAGCGCAAAGGGCATCATGCCGACGATAAGGATAAGGCTCGGCCAGTGGATGGCGCGATAGGCGCTTTCCATATCGATACAGCGGAACTTGCCCATCAGCACGCAGGCGATGAGGGCGGCGATGGGGTTGGGTATCTCCTCCGTCAGCATCATGGCCACCATCAGCGCCAGGCAGAAGAGCGCGTGGGGCGCCTGGCTCACCGCCGGCGCCACGTCGTCCACCTCGGCCGGCAGGTTCAGTACGATAAAATTGTTTTTCTTCAGCTGCAGCTGGCGAATCAGCTTCCAGTCGCCAATCACCAGCAGGATATCCCCAAGCGTCAGCTCCTCGTCAATCAGCTTGCCCGCCATCGCCTCGCCGTTGCGACGGATGCCCACCACGTTAACGCCGTAGCGGCTGCGAAAGCCCACCTGGCGCAGCGTCTTGCCCACCAATTCGGAATCGGGAATCAGGCTCACCTCCGCCATGCCCACATCCCTGGCCTGTTCGGAGAAATATTCGCCGCGCAGCACCATGGGTTCCAGCTGCTGCTCGCTGCAAAACTGTCGCAGATCCACCTCGGAGGCGGACATATCGATTAATAATACATCGCGCTGGCGCAGTTCGGTATTGCCGCCGGCGCTTACCATTACCCGGCGAAATTTGCGCCAGCGCTCGATGCCGACCACGTTGGCGCCGTAGCGATCGCGCAGCCTGAGGTCGTCCAGGCGCTGGCCGATAAGCGGCGAGCCGGGGCGCAGGGCCAGGCGACGCGCGCGGCCGGTCAGCTTATAATCGCGGATCAGATCGCGGAACGTCCGGCGCTGCCACTGCTCCCGCTCATGGCTGGCCTCGCCGCCGCCCAGCCAGTAGCGCGCCACCAGCATATAGCCGACGCCCAACGCCAGCACCACCACGCCCACCGGCGTAACGGCGAAGAAGCCGAAGCCCTCGGCGCCGTCGCGCACCAATTCGCTGTTGACCACCATATTGGGCGGGGTCGCCACCAGGGACATCATGCCGCTTATCAGGGCGGCAAAGCTCAGCGGCATCATCATGCGGCTGGGGGAGGTTTTCATGCGCTGCGACACGCTCAGCACTACCGGGATGAATATCGCCACCACGCCGGTGGAGCTCATAATGGCGCCCAAGGCGGCGACGGTGATCATCAGCAGGATCAGCATGCGGGTTTCGCTTTTGCCCGCCACCCGCATCAGCCACTCGCCGACCTGGTAGGCGATGCCGGTACGCACCAGGCCCTCGCCGACGACAAACATGGCGGCGATCAGTAAGACGTTGGGATCGCTGAAGCCGGCGGTGGCTTCCGGCAACGATACGGTGCCGCTCAGGACAAAGGCGATGATCACCAGCAGCGCCACCACATCCATGCGCACTTTGTTGGTGGTAAAGAGAAAGATAGCGATCAACAGCAGGGCCAGCACCCAGATGAGTTCGTTATTCACAACGTTTTCCCGGATTATAAAGCGGTGTCTGCGGCCAATCATGCCATAAAAAAGCCCCGGGATGGCGGGGCTAAATCATTAAACAGTTGATTTCTCTCAAGCTGTGCGCAGGCTGACGCGCGCACCCTGGCCGTCGCGTTCAATCACCAGTTGTTCCAGGGAGGTCAGGAGCAGGCCGATCGCCTCTTTCTGCGGCGTTTCCGGCGGCGGATTGACCGCGATGACCGGACAGCCGGCGGCCAGGCCGGCCTGGATGCCGGCGATGGCATCCTCCACGACGATGCAGTCCACCGGCGCAAACCCCAGTTTTTTCGCGCCCAGCAGATAGGCGTCCGGCTGGGGTTTGCCGCGGGCGACCTGCTCGGCGGTGATAAGCCATGCCGGCTGCGGCAGGCGCCCGGCCCGCAGCCGCGCGGTGGCCACCGGCATCGACCCGGAGGTCACGATGGCCCAGGGAATATCCAGCGCGTTGAGCCGGTTAAGCAAATCCACCGCCCCGGGCAGCGCCGTTACCCCGTCGATGCACTCCGCCTCGAACTTTTCCAACGCGCTGAATTCGGACTGGATGCGTTCTTCGCTTTCCCCCGGCATAAAATGGCGCAACGACGTAATAGCCTGTTTGCCGTGGATAAAGTTCAACACCTCGTCGACGGGAACCCCCCGCCGCCTGGCCCAATTTCCCCAGGCTAATTCCACCACCGGCAATGAATCAATCAAGGTTCCATCAAGGTCAAATAAAAAACCTTTACACAGCACAGGCATATCTCCGGGTTAAGCCGTCAGGCATTGATAATTTGCGTAATTTCCACCGCGCTGAGATGATATTGGCGCGGGCAGGATTGCCAGACGGCCAGCATTCGCAGATATTTATCCCACATCTTGGTCTGGGCGTTGAAACCGTGGGTGCCGGAATCAAAGTGAGTGTAGCGTCCCTCGGTAAAGACCATAAAGCGTACATAGCCCAGGTAACGCGCCTCGGTGGCGGCGTCAAAGCCAAGGAACGCCAGGCGACGCTCGTCGATGTCCTGTTTTTCCTTCAGGTTCGACCAGGAGACCTGCAGCGCGTGGTGCAGTTCCATGATATCGATAATCGTGCGGCAGACGTCTTCGCTCAACTGGCCGAAATCACGGTCCAGCTCGCGCATCTGCAGGCCGTAGCCGCGTTCCACAATGGTTTGCTGACGGCGATAGCGTTCGCCGTTGTCCGGGTCCAGCATGGACATCATCTTATACTGGTTGGACAGAATTAACCGTTGGGCGTTTGTCATCTCCATCATCCACTCCTGATTGTATACCGTGGGGCGCCGAACTGTTCGCGCCAATGGCGAGCGCCGCCCCGTGGGTGCCTCTAGTCGTCTGGCGCTAGCATCGCATAATGCGTACGATGGCGGTACCGGAAGCCGGCGCTTTTTTGATTTAAGACAGCAGGTGGCGAAATATCGCCCGTCCGCTGCCCGGGGCGGCGGCTGGCGGACAGCGACATAACGCTTATAAATCGTCCAGGAAGGCTTTATCCAGCAGCTTAAACGCACGCTTAAGCACGTCGGCCAGCATTTGATAGGTCGGCACGCCTTCCACCGGCGCCAGCGCCTGACCCGCCTCGTTAAGCTGATGGCGTACTTCATGGAACCAGTGCAAAAGCGTGGGGGGCAGCGGCGTCACGGAGCGTTTACCCAGCCACCACAGCCCCTGCATCGGCAGGCTGCAGGCAAAGATGGCGGTGGCCACCGCCGGCCCAAGCTGGCCGCCGAGGGCGATTTGCCAGGTCAGGGTAAAGACCGCCACCGCCGGCATGTAGCGCACGGCAAAGCGGGTGGCCGCGATCATGCGGTTTTCAGGAAAAAGCGGCGCCAGGCGTTTCTCGGTCGGCCAGGTTTTCATATAATCTTGTCCGCGCTGGAAAATTTTGTACCAGCTTACCGAACCGGAAGGAATTGTCGCCATAGCGGGCCTCAACTTTACGAATAAAAATTAAAATTTTTGTGCAAAATCACAATCAAATTGTATAACTTTTAAATATATTTTGTCTTTACTACCGGCAATCGTTATCCTTATTGCCGCCTTATGGCTGGCCCCTACGCACCGTTTGCGCCGCCTGAGCAGCACGATTCCGTGTAATGTCGCTACGATTAACCGCGATAAGTAAACACGTGTTTCAAAAAAATGTTTAACTTCAACAGTTTTCGATTTCATGTCAAATAAAACGCACTTTGGCATGATGTTAATCATAAATCTCAACGGCGTAATGCGCTACGCTTTATAGCTGATTGATGATTTATTAACCATGCACAACAAATAGGTACTTCCATGTCGAGTAAGCTAGTACTGGTTCTTAACTGTGGCAGTTCATCCCTAAAATTTGCCATTATCGATGCTGCCAACGGTGAAGAACATCTCTCCGGCCTCGCAGAATGTTTCAACCTGCCGGAAGCGCGCATCAAATGGAAGATGGACGGCGGCAAGCACGAAGCTGCGTTAGGAAACGGCGCCGCGCACAGCGAAGCGTTGAGCTTTATTGTTAATACAATTCTCGCTCAAAAACCAGAATTATCAGCGCAGCTCACCGCAATCGGCCATCGCGTCGTTAATGTTGGCGAAAAGTATACCGCCTCCGCCCTGCTCTCGGACGATGTGCTGCAAGCCATCAAGGATTCCATCCCGTTTGCGCCGCTGCATAATCCGGCCCATATCATCGGCATCAACGAAGCGCTCAAGGCGTTTCCAAAACTGGCCGACAAAAACGTCGCCGTGTTCGATACCGCCTTCCATCAGACCATGCCGGAAGAGTCGTTCCTGTATGCCCTGCCCTATGCGTTATATGAAGAGCACCGCATCCGCCGCTACGGCGCCCACGGCACCAGCCACTACTTTGTGACGCATGAAGCGGCGCGCATGCTGGATAAACCGGTGGAAGACGTCAACCTGATCACCTGCCACCTGGGCAACGGCGGTTCGGTTACCGCAGTGCGCAACGGCAAGAGCGTTGACACCTCCATGGGCCTGACCCCGCTGGAAGGCCTGGTGATGGGCACCCGCAGCGGCGATCTCGATCCCGCCATTATCTTCTTCCTGCATAATGCCATGGGCATGTCGGTTGAACAAATCGATAAACTGCTGACCAAGGAATCCGGCCTGCTGGGCCTGACCGGCGTCACCAGCGATATGCGCTGGGTTATCGACAATTACGATACGAAACCTGAAGCCAAGCGCGCCATGGATGTCTTCTGCCACCGCCTGGCGAAATATATCGGTTCCTATACCGCCCTGATGGACGGTCGCCTGGACGCGGTGATCTTCACCGGCGGCATCGGCGAAAACGCCGCCAAGGTGCGCGAACTGACCCTGGGCAAACTGGCCCTGCTGGGCTTTGAAATCGACCAGAAGCGCAACGAAGCGGCCCGTTTCGGCAACAGCGGCGTGATCACCACCGACGCCAGCCGTCCGGCGATTGTCATCACCACCAATGAAGAACTGGTCATTGCCCAGGATGCCGCCCGTCTGACGGCGTAACAGTATCTCCGTTCCGCCGGACAAGCGCCGGCGGAATACTTGTTTGACTAACGAGCAACCGTTGAAAGAGGTTTAGCCGTGTCCCGTACAATCATGTTGATCCCAACCGGCACCAGTGTCGGCCTGACAAGCATCAGCCTGGGTGTCATTCGCGCCATGGAGCAGAAAGGCGTGCGCCTGAGCGTGTTCAAGCCGATCGCGCAGCCCCGTGCCGGCGATGACGGTCTTGACGCCACCACGAATATTATCCGCGCCAACTCCACCATTCCATCCGCCGAACCGCTGCGCATGAGCTATGTGGAGTCGCTGCTGGGCTCCAACCAGCAAGACGTGCTGATGGAAGAGATCATCGCCCGTTATCATGACAATACCAAAGACGCGGAAGTGGTATTGGTGGAAGGCCTGGTGCCGACCCGTAAACATCAGTTCGCCAACGCGCTGAACTATGAAATCGCCAAGACGCTGAACGCGGAAATCGTCTTTGTGCTGTCGCTCGGCAACGATTCGCCCGATCAGCTGAAGGAACGCATCGAGCTGGCCCGTTCCAGCTTCGGCGGCAGCAAGAATAAAAGCATCGTCGGCGTTATCGTCAATAAACTGAACGCGCCGGTGGACGAACAGGGCCGCACCCGTCCGGACCTGTCGGAAATCTTTGACGACACGCCCAAGGCCAGCGTCGCCAATATCGATCCGAAGCAGCTGTTTGAAAACAGTCCGCTGCCGGTACTGGGTTGCGTACCCTGGAGCTTTGACCTGATTGCCGTGCGCGCCATCGACATGGCCAGGCATTTGGGCGCCACCATTATCAACGAAGGCGATATCCAGACCCGTCGCGTGCGTTCGGTGACCTTCTGCGCGCGCAGCCTGCCGAACATGCTGGAGCATTTCCGCCCGGGTTCGCTGCTGGTGACTTCCGCCGATCGTCCCGACGTGTTGGTTGCCGCCTGTCTGGCGGCCATGAACGGCGTGGAACTGGGCGCCATCCTGCTGACCGGCGGCTATAAGGTGGACGAACGCATCCAACGCCTGTGCGATCGCGCCTTCCTGACCGGCCTGCCGATGTTCACCGTGCAGACCAATACCTGGCAGACCTCACTCAGCCTGCAGGGCTTTAGCCTTGAAGTGCCGGCCGACGACCATAGCCGGGTGGAAAAAGTGCAGAACTACGTTGCCGGTCATATCGACAACAACTGGATCGAGTCCCTGACCGCCAGCTCCGAGCGTTCGCGTCGCCTGTCGCCGCCGGCGTTCCGTTATCAGCTGACCGAGCTGGCGCGCCAGGCCGGCAAGCGTATCGTGATGCCCGAAGGTGATGAACCCCGTACCGTGAAAGCGGCGGCTATTTGCGCTGAACGCGGCATCGCGCATTGCGTGCTGTTGGGCAATCCGGACGAAATCCATCGCGTTGCCGCCGTGCAGGGCGTGGAATTGGGTAAAGGCATCGAGATTATCGACCCGGAAGTGGCCCGCGAACGTTACGTGGCCCGTCTGGTGGAGCTGCGCAAGAGCAAAGGCATGACCGAAGTGGTCGCGCGCGAGCAGTTGGAAGATAACGTCGTGCTGGGCACCCTGATGCTGGAACAAGGCGAAGTTGACGGCCTGGTATCCGGCGCGGTTCACACCACCGCCAATACCATCCGCCCGCCGCTGCAGTTGATCAAGACCGCGCCGGGCAGTTCGCTGGTGTCCTCGGTGTTCTTTATGCTGCTGCCGGAACAGGTGCTGGTGTATGGCGACTGCGCCATTAATCCGGACCCGACCGCGGAACAACTGGCCGAAATTGCCATTCAGTCCGCTGATTCCGCCGCGGCCTTCGGCATCGAACCGCGTGTGGCGATGATCTCCTACTCCACCGGCACGTCCGGCGCCGGCAGCGATGTGGAAAAAGTGCGTGAAGCCACCCGTCTGGCGCAGGAAAAACGTCCTGACCTGGTGATTGACGGTCCGTTGCAGTACGACGCCGCCATTATGGCCGATGTGGCGCTGTCCAAAGCGCCGAATTCGCCGGTTGCCGGTAAAGCCACCGTGTTCATTTTCCCGGATTTGAACACCGGCAACACCACGTACAAAGCGGTGCAGCGTTCAGCCGATCTGATCTCCATCGGGCCGATGCTGCAAGGGATGCGCAAGCCGGTTAATGACCTGTCGCGCGGCGCGCTGGTGGACGATATCGTTTATACCATCGCCCTGACCGCCATCCAGTCCAAACAGGCTGAAACGGCTAAATAAGCCCGCTGGCCTGCCAGCAGTAAGCACAACGCCGGCGCAAGCCGGCGTTTTTATTTGTGCGGGTAGTCTTGATATACCTTGTCTGGGATGGGTGGTTACGCGCCTGCCGCGCCAGGGGACTTCGGTCGGGTGGGAAATCCATGTCCGGTTCCCCTCCTGTTGGCATGCGCTTCCCTTAACACGCCGGGTGTAGGTTCTGCGATCGCGGTCCCGGGTCCTGGCGGGCTATGGGAGTCCTAGGGTCGGGCCCTTTTGGGCATCCGTGAAGGTCAACGTCGCCACGTCGATGTCGCCGGGGTGGGGGTTGCGCTGGCGGCGTGCGGGAGATGTAGGTTGCTGTGGCGGGGGTTGCGCTGGCAGCGTGCGGGGGATTTATGTTGCTATGGCGATGGTTTCGCTTGCCGTGCGTTCGGCGGTTATATGGAATGCCGGGTGCCGGCAAGCGACAAGGAGGCCGTACCGCGACGGCCTCCTTGACCTCCGCGCGCCCGGAAGGCATCGCGCGTCGCTGCGCGATGCCTTCCGTCGCCCATGCCCCCGTTATGCACCGGCCCGGTTAGCGCTCCCGGCGCCACCGGGCCTTTCGCCGCTCCCAGCGGCTCATGCCGGGGTCTCAGGCGCCGTCAGCGCGCTTTATGCCGGGGCATATGTCGCTGTTGGTAATGTATTTTTTTAAGCGATAGCGGCGCTGTTGTGTTGGATAGGGTCTGGCGTCGGGATAGGTTAACCTGCTTGCGGGGAGGTTTATGTTGCCGTGGCGGGGGTTTCGCTTGCCGTGTGTTCGGCGGTTATATGGAATGCCGGGTGCCGGCAAGCGACAAGGAGGCCGTACCGCGACGGCCTCCTTGACCTCCGCGCGCCCGGCAGGTCGCGCGTCGCTGCGCGATGCCTTCCGTCGCCCATGCCCCCGTGATGCACCGGCCCGGTTAGCGCTCCCGGCGCCACCGGGCCTTTCGCCGCTCCCGGCGGCTCATGCCGGGGACACAGGCGCCGTCAGCGCGCTTTATGCCGGTCCACATGTCGCTGTTCGCACGGCATATTATGTAGCAATAGTGGCGCTGTTGTTTTGGATAAGGCCTGGCGTCGGAATACGATTGACGGGTCTGGAATGCAGCTGGCACAGCGAAAAGTTGGACATGCAGTCATGCAGTCATGCAGTCATGCAGTCATGCAGTCATGCAGTCATGCAATCATGCAATAAGACATTCATCATTCAGTTTTAAGTTTTAACAGTAAGCGGTAAGCCATCAGCCATCAAACTGTAAACTTTAGCGCAAAATGTATACTGATACCTTTCCCGGTAATCACATACCGCGATGGACCCCAAAACGCTGTTTTTCTCACAGGCGATGGTGTTGACCTGGTGCCGGCATAGAGTGCGCCGGCGGCGCGCATCACGGCTGGATGAGCCGCCGGGAGCGGCGAAAGCCCGGATTGCGCTTGGAGCGCATATCGGGCGGTCCAAAAGCCGGGATGCGGCGTTGCCGGGAACCGCGCAGCGGCGCACGATCTGCCGGACGCGCGGAGGTCAAGGAGGCCGTCGCGGTACGGCCTCTTTGTCGCTTGCCGGCACCCGGCAATACCTATGAACACCTCACGCACGGCAAGCGAAACCTTCGCCGTGGCGACATATACCCGGCCACAAGCCAACCAAACCATGGCAAGCAAAACCCCCGCCACGGCAACACAAATCACCCCGCACGGCAAGCGAGACCCACGCCCGATTCAGCCGCCAAGACAGGTATTACCTTTAACATGCCCAGATTAGCCTTGAGGCAGGCAGTTACTCTTCTGCGGTTTTTTGCTCCGGGGCGGAGGGAGGTAAAGGCTTGCCGTGGCTTTGCTGGTTATTGCGGCTCATCCAAAGCGAAAGCGCCTTGAGGGAGTCCGGGGTGAATTCATCGCAGCGGGCGGTGATTTCCTCCGGGCGCAGCCATTTGACCGCCTCCACTTCTTCAGCCTGTAGGGCAAACGGACCGTGGGTGACGCAGCTGAACAGCGCGCCCCAGACCCGGCAATGGTCGTTTTCAAAGTAGAACAGCCCGTGCTCAGCAAACGGCACGCCGGCGATGCCCAGCTCTTCCTCTGCTTCCCGGCGGGCGGAATCAAGCATATTTTCACCGCTTTGCACCACGCCGCCGGCGGTGGCATCCAGATAACCCGGGTAAAAATCCTTGGTGGCGGTACGGCGCTGCACCAGGATATTGCCCATGCCGTCATGGACCACGATGTAGCTGGCGCGGTGCCTGAGACGTTCTGCGCGCATCTGCTGACGGCTGGCCTGGGCGATGACTTCATTCTCTTCGTTGACGATGTCAACCCATTCCACGCCAGCAGCCTGACTCTGTTCCACCATCTTTCGAATCCCTTGTTAACGAGACGCGGGAGAGCCGCGCACCTTAATTGTAATAAAATAAAAAAATTTGCACGAGTGGATCCGTCATAACTTAGTGGTTAATCGCCACTTGCGCAATAGTCTCGCTCGTTTCCAATGACACAACTCGTAATATTTCCTGTTCCAGGAGGCCGTAGCTGGCGGCGAAGCCGCCTTTGGGGAGACTGACCGAGCCGGGATTGAAACACAGGATATCCTCCCGCCGCTCCGCCTGCGGAATATGAGTATGGCCGTAGACCACCACGTCGCCACGCCGCAGCGGGGGATGGCTGGCGGGATTGAAAAGATGCCCGTGGGTGACGAACAGCCGGGTATGATTCTCCAGCAGGACCTGCTGCCAGGGCGAGGTAATAGGGAACGTTAACAGCATTTGATCCACCTCGCTGTCGCAGTTGCCGCGCACCGCGATGATACGATCGGCATAGCCGTTCAGGAGCTCCGCCACCGCCGCCGGCTGGTATTCCTCCGGCAGGGCGTTGCGCGGGCCGTGATAAAGCAAATCGCCCAGCAGCACCAGCCACTGGGCGCCGCTGGCGTCATAGGCCGCCAGCATACGGCGGGTAGCGGCAAGCGAGCCGTGTATATCGGCGGCAAACATCAGTTTCATGGCAGCATCCTCTGGTTGTTCATCATCTCTCAAGCTTAACAAACTTACCGGCGCCGGTAACGGCGCTATGATGCGGCGGCCGGAACGGGTGGTGATTTCAACGGGCATTTGTTCTAGAGTGTCATCACGCGGCTATACATTCACAAGGAGCTTCTATGATTGACCTCTATTACGCGCCCACGCCCAACGGCCATAAAATAACGATTTTCCTGGAAGAAACCGGCCTGCCTTATCAAATCCATCCGATCAATATCTCCGCCAACCAACAGTTCGCGCCGGAATTTCTCGCCATCTCGCCCAACAATAAAATACCGGCGATCGTCGACCAGCAACCCGCCGACGGCGGCGCGCCGTTAAGCCTGTTTGAATCCGGGGCGATTTTGCTTTATCTGGCGGATAAAACCGGCCAGCTTATCAGCAAGGATTTCCGCGAGCGCCAGGCCACGCTGCAATGGCTGTTCTGGCAAATGGCGGGTTTTGGCCCCATGCTGGGCCAGAACCACCATTTCAGCCATTACGCGCCCAAGCCGGTGCCTTACGCCATCGAGCGCTACCAGCTTGAGACCGTGCGCCTGTACGGCGTTTTAAACCGGCAACTGGCCCGCCATGCCTATATGGCCGGCGACAACATCAGCATTGCCGATATCGCCACCTATCCCTGGGTCGTTTCCCACGAGCGTCAGCATATCGATTTAGCGGATTTCCCGGCGGTACGGCGCTGGTTCGACAGCATTCGCTCCCGCCCCGCGGTCGAGCGCGCCTATCAGATACCCGCGCAAAAAGCCTAGCCCACGCGCCGCGCCGTCCAGCCGGCGGCGCGGTTTATTTTACCGGTTTAATTGTCAATTTATTGTCAGTTCAGGGGTTTTGTTCACTCATTTTCCCGCAAAAATGGCCTATGCTTGTAACCAAGCTGTTAATTGACGTGCGCATTGCGGGAAGCGAGGGCAAATATGAAAATTTTGATCACCGGCGGAACCGGGCTTATTGGACGGCACCTGATCGCCAGGCTGCTGACATTGTCGCACCAGATCACGGTACTGACCCGCGATCCCCAGCGTGCCCAGCAAAAACTGGGTACCCACGTGACCACCCTGACCACGCTGGCCTCATGTCCCCACCTGGATGCGTTTGACGCGGTATTCAATCTGGCGGGCGAGCCTATTGCCGATAAGCGCTGGACCGAGGAACAAAAAGATCGTCTTTGCCGCAGCCGCTGGGACGTGACCGAACGCCTGAGCCAGCTGATACGCCAGGGGGACGATCCGCCCCGCGTATTTATTTCCGGATCGGCGACGGGTTTTTACGGCAACCAGGATCAGATCCTGGTCACCGAGGACGAACCGCCGGTCGCCGAATTCACCCACACCTTATGTCAGCGCTGGGAAGAGCTGGCGCTGAGCGCGCAAAGTCCGCGCACGCGCGTCTGCCTGTCGCGCACCGGCGTGGTGCTGGCGGCGGACGGCGGCATACTGGGCAAACTGCTGCCGCTGTTTAAACTGGGGCTGGGCGGACCTATCGGCAACGGTCGCCAGTTCCTGTCCTGGATCCATATCGACGACATGGTGGATGCGCTGATCTTCCTGCTGAACACCGACGGGTTAAGCGGCCCGTTCAACCTGGTGGCGCCCTACCCGGTGCATAATGAACAATTCGCCGCCACCCTGGGCGAGGCGCTGCACCGCCCGGCCTTAATGCGCGCTCCGGCGGCGGCGGTAAAGCTGATGATGGGCGAAGGCGCCACGCTGATGCTGGGCGGCCAGCGGGCGGTCCCCAAACGCCTGGAAGCGGCCGGATTTACCTTTCGCTACATGGAGCTCAGGGACGCGCTGGCCGATATCGTTAAAGACGAATAAATCCCGAGCGCCCCATGGCACGGTATGCCCGCCAACACTCATCTCAAAGCAGTCGTGTTCAAGGGAGAGCGTGCCAATGGGGTCGAATCGGGCATGATTTTCCCGCCCGACCGAGGCCCCGTGGCATGGTAGGCCCGCCAACACTCATCTCAAAGCAGTCGTGTTCAAGGGAGAGCGTGCCAATGGGGTCGAATCGGGCATGATTTTCCCGCCCGACCGAGGCCCCGTGGCATGGTAGGCCCGCCAACACTTATCTCAAAGCAGACGTGTTCAAGGGAGAGCGTGCCTATGGGGTCGAATCGGGCATGATTTTCCCGCCCGACCGAGGCCCCATGGCATGGTAGGCCCGCCAACACTTATCTCAAAGCAGACGTGTTCAAGGGAGAGCGTGCCTTTTGGGTCGAATCGGGCATGATTTTACCGCCCGACCGAGGCCCCATGGCATGGTAGGCCCGCCAACACTTATCTCAAAGCAGACGTGTTCAAGGGAGAGCGTGCCTTTTGGGTCGAATCGGGCATGATTTTACCGCCCGACCGAGGCCCCGTGGCATGGTAGGCCCGCCAACACCGGACCTAACGCAGCCGTGTTCAAGGGAGAGCGTGCCTTTTGGGTCGAATCGGGCATGATTTTACCGCCCGACCGAGGCCCCGTGGCATGGTAGGCCCGCCAACACTTATCTCAAAGCAGACGTGTTCAAGGGAGAGCGTGCCAATGGGGTCGAATCGGGCGTGGTGTTCCCGCCCGACCGAGGCCCCATGGCATGGTAGGCCCGCCAACACTTATCTCAAAGCAGACGTGTTCAAGGGAGAGCGTGCCTATGGGGCGTCCGTTCTATTTGAGGGCGCCGGACAAGAATTGCTGCAACCGGGCGCTCTTCGGGCTCCCGAACACATCGGCCGGTGTCCCCTCTTCCTCGATAACCCCCTGGTGCAAAAATATAACGTGATTGGACACATGCCGGGCAAACTCCATCTCATGGGTCACCACCACCATGGTTTTACCCTCTTCCGCCAGCTTCTGCATAATACGCAGCACCTCGCCCACCAGCTCGGGGTCCAGCGCGGAGGTCGGTTCATCAAACAACAGCACATCCGGTTCCATCGCCAACGCGCGCGCGATGGACACCCGCTGCTGCTGCCCGCCGGACAGATTGATCGGATATTTCGCCTGGGCGCGCGCGTCGATGCCCACCTTATCCAGATACAGCACCGCCCGCTCGCGCGCCTCGCTCTTACTTAATCCCAACACCTGCACCGGCGCTTCCATCACGTTTTCCAGCACCGTCATATGGCTCCACAAATTAAAATGCTGGAATACCATGGTCAGCCGGGTCCGCAGCAGCTGCAGCTGTTTTTTATCGAACACTTTCAACTGCCCGTCCCGATCCCGCACCATATGGATATCGATATTATTGACGCTTATCGACCCCTCGCTCGGTTTTTCCAGGAAGTTGATACAGCGTAAAAACGTACTTTTACCCGACCCCGAGGAGCCGATAATGCTGATAACATCCCCCGCGCGCGCCTCCAGCGAAACCCCTTTCAGGACTTCCTGATCGCCGTAGCGCTTGTGCAGCTCCTTAATCAACAGTTTGGTATCTTGCATAGTCATATCCTGCGCGTAATGGGATTATTGCGGCTTAACGTGGCGCAGCCAGCGTTTTTCCGCCCGGCGAAACAGCCCTATCAGCACAAAAGAGATCATCAGGTAAATCACCGCCGCGATACCGAAGGCGTAAAAAGGCTGGTAGGTCGCAGCGTTGATGTCGCGCGCAATCTTCAGCACGTCGGGAACCGTGGCGGTAAAGGCCAGGGCGGTGGAGTGCAGCATCAGGATCACCTCGTTACTGTAGGCCGGGATGGCGGTACGCAGCGCGGAGGGCAGGATGATGCAACGGTACAGCTTAAACCAGGTGAACCCATAGGCCCGCGCCGCCTCGATTTCGCCGTGCGGCACCGCTCGAATGGCGCCCGCGAAGATTTCAGTGGTATAGGCGCAGGTATTCAGCGTCAGCGCCAGTATGGTGCAATTCAGGCCGCTGCGAAAAAAAGCGTTAAGCATATCCGTGCCGCGCACAATCTCCAGACTGTACATGCCGGAATAAAATACCAGCAGTTGCACATACAGCGGCGTACCGCGAAAGATATAGGTAAACAGCCAGACCGGGAAACGCACCCAGGGACGCGGCGACACGCGCGCCACCGCCATAAAAACCGCCAGCACCCCGCCGATAACCACGGAAGAAATCAGCAGCCACAGTGTTACCGCCAGTCCGGTAAAACGATAACCGTCGCTCCATAACAAAGCCGGACCATATTGCCGCAGGATCTCAATCATAACTCGGCCTTCTTAACGCCCATGGAATAACGCCGGGTCAGCCATAACAGCACCCCGTTGGACAAGGTGGTGAAAATCAGGTAGACCACCCCCGCCACGATGGCGAAATAAAAGGGTTGATAAGTACCCTTGCCGGCCAGCTGCGTGGCCTTGACCACATCGTTAAGGCCCAGCAGCGAGACCAGCGCCGTGGCCTTGAGAATAACCTGCCAGTTGTTGCCGATACCGGGCAGCGCGAAACGCATCATGGCCGGAAACATGATGCGGCGGAAAATCTGCACGCCGGAAAAACCAAAGGCGGTGGCCGCTTCTATCTGGCCGCGCGGCACTGCCATAAACGCGCCGCGAAAGGTTTCGGTAAAATAGGCGCCGTAGATAAAACCAAGGGTAATGATGCCGGCCGCCATGGGGTCGATATCAATCTGGTCCATGCCGATGGCTTCGGTCAGGCTGTTCAGGGCGATTTGCAGGCCGTAGAAAATCAGCAGCATCAGCACCAGATCGGGTACGCCGCGAATGAGCGTGGTATAGCCGTCGAAAATGCCTGCCAGGGTACGGCTGCGGGAAAGTTTTGCGCCGGCGCCGATCAGGCCGATGATTACCGAGAGCACCACCGACGTAAGCGCCAGCTCAAGGGTAACCAGGGCACCGTTAATGATGAGTTGCGAATAACCATAAAGCATCGATCATATCCTGTCCTGGCGGAGGATAACAACTATTCGCCCGCGCAAGGCGCGGGCAAACACAAAATGACAGGATTAACCGCCGTACACGTCAAAATCAAAATACTGCTTGGCAAATTTATCGTAGGTGCCGTCTTTGCGCATCTCGGCAAAGGCTTTGTTCAGCGCGGCCTTCAGATCGGTTTCATCTTTACGCAGGCCCATGCCGGTGCCGACGCCGAAGAATTTATCGTCTTTAACCGCCGGACCGGCGAAGACATAGCCTTTACCGGCAGGCTGTTTCAGGAAACCTTCGCTGGCGGCCACTTCATCCTGGAACGCGGCGTCGACACGGCCGGCGGCCAGATCGGCATAGATCAGATCCTGGTTGGCATAGGCGACGACGTCAATGCCCTTCGGCGCCCAGTTGGCGTTGGCATAGGCTTCCTGGGTGGAGCCTTGCAGCACGCCGACGCGTTTACCCTTCAGGGCATCCAGGGTCGGGGTAATGGTGGTGCCGGCCTTGGCGATCAGGCGGGCATTGGCGGCATACAGCTTATCGGTAAAGTCGATTTCCTGTTCGCGTTTTTCAGTGATGGAAAGCGAGGAGATGATGGCGTCGATTTTTTTCGCTTTCAGCGAGGGGATCAGGGCGTCGAAATCACTTTCCACAAAGGTGCATTTAGCCTGGATACGTTTGCAAAGCTCTTTGGCGAGGTCAATATCAAAACCAACCAGTTCGCCGCTGGCATTTTTCGATTCGAACGGCGCATAGGTGGGATCGGTGCCGATTTTAATATTTTTGGGCACGGCGGCATACGCGCTGCCGGCAGCGGCCAGAGCAAATACCAGAGGAAGGACTTTAACCAGCTTATTCATACATTACCCTCGGAATAATTTTAATTAGGCACACACCGTGATGTTTTCAGCGGAATGAGTTGCACTTTTCGTGCCATTTCAGCGCGAGTGGCCAATAGCCCGACCACCTGCGCACAAAACCGGCTGACCTGCTTATTTACTACCCGGGCCGGGGCGAACCCGCGCCGTTTCCAGCCTGAGGGCATAGCGTCAGGGCGGGTGCCGCGGGGCGGCTGCACCATAAAAAAACACAGCCTGATTACTATTGGTGCAATGTTATCAGAACGCGCCATCAGGTTGCGTCGCTATGCTGGAAACAACCTATAAAAATGCCGGCGGCTTCACATCCCGCGAATAAATCCGGCAGGATTTTCACCGTCAGTTAGCGCCCTGCCAGCGCTGGAACAGGTCCTGCGGCAGCGCGATATCGAATTGGTCCAGCACCCGGTTGACGGTCTGGTCGACCACGTCGTGCAGGGTGACGGGACGGTGATAAAACGCCGGCACCGGCGGCATGATGACGGCGCCCATTTCCGCGGCGGCGGTCATCAGCCGCAGATGGCCCACGTGCAGCGGCGTTTCGCGCACGCCCAGCACCAGGGTGCGCCGCTCTTTTAACACCACGTCGGCCGCACGCGTGAGCAGGCTGTCGCTGTAGCTGTTGACGATGGCCGACAGGGTTTTCATTGAACAGGGCAGAATCACCATGCCGGCGGTGTGGAAGGAGCCGGAGCTGATATTGGCGGCAATGTCGCGGCAATCGTGGAACTCATCCGCCAGGGCCTGCAAATCGCGCACGCTGTAATCGGTTTCAAGGGCCAGCGTCTGGCGCGCGGCGTTGCTCAGCACCAGATGGGTTTCAATGCCGTCCAGCGCCTTGAGCACCTGCAGCAGCCTGATGCCATAAATGGCGCCGCTGGCGCCGGTAATGCCGACGATCAGTCGTTTCATGTCAGTTCTCCCTGTCGCGGACGCCGGATGGATCGGCGCCGCCCATAATAAAAACACCCGGCGCGTGTTACCGCCCGGGTGCATATATCGTCTACCGGTTAACCGCCGGGGGATCGGTGCGGGTTGCGCCCCTCACCCTTCGTTATACATCTCCAGGTTTTCGACTTCGTTTTGGCGCTGGACGGCTTTGACGTCGTCGTTGCGTAACGATTCAAGATAGTCGAGATAACGCTGGTCGACATCCTTGGTGACGTAAATACCGTTAAATACCGAGGATTCAAATTGTACCACATCCGGGTTATCTTCCCGCACCGCCGCCTCGAGGTCGCCGAGGTCCTGGAAGATCAGCGCGTCCGCGCCAATCAGCGCGCGGATTTCGTCCACTTCGCGGCCGTGGGCAATCAGTTCGGTGGCGCTTGGCATATCAATGCCGTAGACATTGGGGAAACGGATTTCCGGCGCCGCGGAGGCCAGGTAGACATTACGCGCCCCGGCTTCGCGCGCCATTTCCACGATCTGTTCGGACGTGGTGCCGCGCACGATGGAGTCGTCCACCAGCAGTACGTTTTTATCGCGGAACTCGGCGCGGTTGGCGTTGAGTTTGCGGCGTACCGATTGGCGGCGCACCTGCTGGCCGGGCATGATAAAGGTACGGCCCACGTAGCGGTTTTTTACAAAACCCTGGCGGTAAGGCAGGTTGAGGATGCGGGCGATTTCGAGCGCGATATCGCAGGATGTTTCCGGGATGGGGATCACCACGTCGATATCCAGGTCTTCCCATTCACGGGCGATTTTTTCGCCCAGTTTTTGCCCCATGCGCACGCGGGCGCTGTAGACCGAAATTTTATCGATAAAGGAATCCGGGCGGGCAAAATAGACATATTCGAACAGGCACGGATGGCTTTGGGGGTTTTCGGCGCACTGGCGGGTGAACAGTTGGCCCGCTTCAGTGATATACACCGCCTCGCCCGGCGCCACGTCGCGCAGGAACTCAAAGTCCAGCGTATCAAGCGCCACGCTTTCGGAAGCCACCATGTATTCGTTGCGTCCGTCGGCGAGGGTGCGCTTGCCGATAACCAGGGGGCGGATGCCGTTCGGATCGCGAAACGCAATCAGGCCATGGCCGATAATCATGCCGACCACGGCATAGGCGCCGCGGATCTGCTGGTGGGTGGCCGCAACCGCCGCGAAGATATCATCGGCTTCCAGCGGGTAGTCCGGGAAGCGGTCCAGTTCGCTGGCCAGGATATTCAGCAAGATTTCCGAATCGGACGTGGTATTGATATGCCGGCGTCCTTTTTCGAATAATTTTTTGCGTAATTCGTGGGCGTTGGTCAGGTTGCCGTTATGCGCCAGGGTGATGCCGAACGGGGAATTGACATAGAAGGGTTGCGCCTCGGAGGCGCTGGAACTGCCGGCGGTGGGGTAACGTACATGGCCGATGCCCATGGTCCCCTGCAAACGCTGCATGTGGCGTGCTTCAAATACATCCTTCACCAGGCCATTGGCTTTGCGCAGGCGAAAGCAATCCAATGCATCAATGGTGACGATGCCTGCGGCATCCTGCCCACGGTGCTGGAGCACCGTTAACGCGTCATAAATCGACTGGTTGACCGGCATAAATCCGGCGATACCGACAATACCGCACATAATGTCATTTCCTCATCAGCGTTACCGAAGCGTGAGATGCTTGGGTAAGAAACTCGACGTGCTTTGCAGATAGTCGAAGAACCATCTGATAATACCGCTGAATTGCGGTATAAGCTGGGACTGCTGCCAGTCCGCGCTCTGGGAGAAGCCGGTGAAGGTATCCAGGAAGAATAGCATGGCCGATACGACCAGTATGCCCCTGAGTGCGCCGAAACAGACGCCCAACACGCGGTCGGTGCCGGATAAACCGGTCCGCTCCACCAGAGAGCCAATCACGTAGTTGACGATTGCCCCGACGATCAGGGTAGCCACGAACAGCAAGGCAATCGCGATACCGTTACGAACCAGCTGATCTTCAAAGCGGGTAAAATAGATAGCAAGATAAACATAATAGTGGCTGGCCACAAAAAACGCACATGCCCATGTCACTAATGATAATGCTTCACGTATAAACCCGCGAATCAGACTTATCAGAGCAGAAAATACGATGATGCCAATAATGACGTAATCAACCCAGATCATGCATGCATCCCTTGGTCATCCGCCCCGAAGCTGGTTCGCGGCGAATTCTATCAGAAAACGAAAACGTTTGCGCAGCGGAATTCCTGCCCAAAGTTAAATAAATAACGGCGATTAAAAAAAGCCAATCGCCGCAGGAAGATAGGCCGGCGACGGCACGCTCTCCCTTTAACACGCCTTGTGCAAGGACGGTGCTAGCGGGCCTACCGCGCCATGGGGCGCTCGGTCGGGCGGGAACACCACGCCCGATTCGACCCCATTGGCACGCTCTCCCTTTAACACGCCCTGTGCAAGGACGGTGCTAGCGGGCCTGCCGCGCCATGGGGCGCTCGGTCGGGCGGGAACACCACGCCCGATTCGACCCCATTGGCACGCTCTTCCTTTAACACGCCTTGTGCAAGGACGGTGCTAGCGGGCCTACCGCGCCATGGGGCGCTCGGTCGGGCGGGAACACCACGCCCGATTCGACCCCATTGGCACGCTCTTCCTTTAACACGCCTTGTGCAAGGACGGTGCTAGCGGGCCTGCCGCGCCATGGGGCGCTCGGTCGGGCGGGAACACCACGCCCGATTCGACCCCATTGGCACGCTCTCCCTTTAACGCGCCCTGTGCAAGGACGGTGCGAGCGGGCCTGCCGCATATCTATTACCGGGGCTGGTAAGCCCGCAGCTGGCCGCTCAGGCCGCTGAGCTGGTTCATTTCAGGCAGCGAGCTTTGCAGCTTTTGCTTCGATGCGTCCGGCCCGACGAAAATGCGTGTAATCTGCCCCGCCACCGGCGTCGACGGCACGGTATAGACCCGGTAACCGGACAAGCGCAGCTTGCCGACAATTTCCGTTACCTTGGTCGCGTTTTTCAGCGCCCCGAGCTGCACTACCCAGGCTTGTCCCTGTGGCGCCTGTTCCGGGGTTTCCTTTTCCACCGGCTTAGGCGCGGCGACCGGTTTGGCTTCAGGGGCCGCGTCCGTGCGCGGCGCAACGGGTTTGGCCTCGGCGATTTCCGTGCGGGCCTCGGGTTTCGCGGCCGGCTTGGCCGGTTCCATGCGCGGCGCGGGCGCGGCGACGGGTTTGGCTTGCTCAGGTCGCGCGGTGGGTTTGACCGGCTCCTGGCGGGCGGCGGCGGTGGGTTTGGCCGGTGCGGCCTTTACCGTCTCGCGCGGCGGGGCCTTGGGCGCTGCCTTCACCGGCGGCGACGCTGGCTGCGGGGCGTCCGGCGTGTCGGAGTCGTCCGCATCCGGCGCCTGGCTGGCCTGCTCTACCGCCGCCCCCGCGCCTTCCGGCGGCTGGCTGGGCAGGGCCTGGTTGGCCTGCGGCGAGGCATCCGCCTCGTCGCTGTCGCCGGGTTTAGGCACCAGGGGAATAGCGGCAAACTCGTCCTGGTAGTGCTTTTTTTTGCCATCCAGCAGCCCGGGCAGGACAATAACCCCCAAGGCGACGATGATGATGGTTCCCACCAAGCGGTTTTGAAACTTACTCGCCACGTTCTTTCTCCGGGTCTGTTATCGCAACGATCGGCGCCACGGTATGAAATGAACCAAACACCAGCACGCAGTCATCGGCGTCGGCATCCTGCAACGCCTGTCGCCAGGCCGAGGCCACATCGTCAAATTGCCGGGCATGATCGAGATAGGCCGCCAGCTGCGCCGCGGTGGCGCCGCGCGCATCAATCAGGGTGGCGCAATACCATTCAGCCACCTGCCCGCGCAGGCAGCCCAGGGTGCCGGCAATATCCTTGTCGGCCAGCATGCCCACCACGGCGCGCACTTTCCCCCGGATTTTCAGGGTTGCCAGCCGTTGCGCCAGATACCCGGCGGCGTGTGGATTATGCGCCACATCCAGGATGCGCAGCGGCCGTTGGCCGACGACCTGGAAACGGCCCGGCAGGGACGCCTCGGCGAGTCCCCGGCGGATGGCCTGGTCGGAGACCGGCAGGGGAAAACGCCGGAGCGCCGCAAGGGCGGTGGCGGCATTTTCCAGCGGAATCAGCGGCAGCGGCAATCCGGTCAGCGCCGACTGCTGGTCGCGCCAGTCCCAGGTATCGCCGTCCCGGCTGAAGCGCCAGTCGCGATCGCGGCAGTACAGCAGCGCGCCCACGGCGAGCGCCGTGCTGTCGATTGAGGCGGGTCGATCCGGTTCGCCGACCACAGCCGGGCGGCCCGCCCGCAGGATCCCGGCCTTTTCCCGGCCGATACTCTCGCGATCCGGCCCCAGCAGTTCGGTATGATCAAGGGCGATGCTGGTGATCACCGCCACATCGGCATCAACGATATTGGTGGCATCCAGCCGCCCGCCCAGGCCGACCTCGAGCACCACCACGTCCAGCTGCGCCTGCTTGAACAGCCAAAAGGCCGCCAGGGTGCCGAACTCAAAATAACTTAGGGAAGTGGCGCCGCGTCCCGCTTCAACCGCCGCCATGGCCGCGCTGTGCCGCGCCTCGGGCAGTTCCCGCCCCTGGATGCGCACCCGTTCGGTATAATGCAGCAGATGGGGAGAACTGTAGACGCCGACCTTGAATCCCGCGGCCAGCAATACCGCCTCGATCAGCCGGCAGGTGGTGCCTTTGCCGTTGGTGCCCGCGACGGTAATAACCCGGGGGGCGGGACGCAGCAGGGCCATATCGGCGGCGACCAGGCCTACCCGATCCAGGCCGAGGTCGATGGTCTTGGCGTGCAGGCGTTCAAGATAATGCAGCCACGCCGCCAGCGGCGAGGTGGCTTGTGGAGCAACAAGGTTTTCCATAGGCCCCGTCCTCAGACTTCGTCCGGACGCTCTTCGTGGATCGTCTCAGGCCTCGCCTCATGGGAATGTTCCGCTTCCGGCTGCGGCCTGCCGGTCATTTTGGCCAGCAGTCCCGCCAGTTTAAGGCGCATCTCCGGCCGGCGGATAATCATATCAATGGCGCCTTTCTCCAGCAGGAATTCGCTGCGCTGGAACCCGGCCGGCAGTTTTTCCCGTACCGTTTGTTCAATGACGCGCGGCCCGGCAAAACCTATCAGCGCCTTGGGTTCGGCGATATTCAAATCGCCGAGCATGGCGAGACTTGCGGATACGCCGCCCATGGTCGGATCGGTAAGCACCGAAATATAAGGCAAACGGCGCGCGCGCAGCTTCGCCAGCGCGGCGCTGGTTTTCGCCATCTGCATCAGCGATATCAGCGCTTCCTGCATACGGGCGCCGCCGCTGGCGGAAAAGCAGACCAGCGGGCATTCGTCTTCCAGCGCCTGCTCGACGGCACGGACGAAACGCGCCCCGACCACCGACGACATAGAGCCGCCGATAAAGGCGAATTCAAAAGACGCCGCGACCACCGGCATAGCGTATAGGGTGCCTTTCATTACCACCAGCGCGTCTTTTTCATCGGTGGCCTTTTGCGCCGCCGCCAGGCGATCTTTGTATTTTTTCGAGTCCTTGAACTTCAGGATATCCCGGGGTTCCAGCTCGCTGCCCAACTCCACCTCGCTGCCTTTATCCAAAAAGGCATGCAGGCGGGCGCGGGCGGTCATGCGCATATGATGATCGCATTTGGGGCAGACCTCGAGGTTGCGCTCAAGCTCGGCACGGTAGAGTACCTGCCCGCAGCTATCACACTTGGTCCATACGCCTTCGGGGATATTCGCCCTGCGCGCCGGGGTGATAGTGCTCTTGTTAAGTATTCGTTCAATCCAGCTCATCGATAACCTTTCTGTTTGAACCTGGCAAGCGCCAGTCCGCTATTCATACCTTGGCCGCGGCGCGGCAGGACGTCCGTCGTTGTCTTGCCGCCGCCTTATTCAACGCGCCTGGACGGCGCGATGAAGAGCCTTTGAAAATGTCGCCCATTAAACCATAACCGCCAACGAGTTGGGATAGAAAACTCTGCCCGTCGCTCACAAATCATCCATGGCGCGGACAAATCCCGCGCGTTTATCTGCGGGCGGCGGCGCGCCTGTGGCGCCATACCTCAATCACCCCGGGCAGGATAGACAGCAGAATGATGGCGACAATCAATAATTTCAAGTTTTCCTGCACCACCGGCAGATCGCCGAACAGGTAACCGGCATAGGTAAACAGGACTACCCATATGACGCCGCCGGTAATATTGAACAGGGCGAAATGGCGATAGGACATATGTCCCATGCCGGCGACGAAGGGCGCGAACGTCCTGACAATCGGCACAAACCGGGCCAGGATAATGGTTTTACCACCGTGACGCGCGTAGAACTGGTGGGTCTTGTCCAGGTAGCTGCGGCGGAAAATCCTGGAATGGGGATTACTGAACAGTTTTTCACCGAACAGCCGCCCGATGGTGTAGTTGACCGCATCGCCCAATATCGCGGCGGCGGCCATCAGCAGCGCCATCAGATGCACATCCAGGCTGTTGCTCGGCAAGGCCGCCAGCGCGCCCGCGACAAACAGCAGCGAATCGCCGGGCAGGAAGGGCGTCACCACCAGACCGGTTTCACAAAACAGAATGAGAAACAGGATGGCGTAGACCCAGATGCCGTACTGCGCCACCAATTCCGCCAGATGGACGTCAATATGCAGAATAAAATCAATAATAAATCTTATAAATTCCATGTTCAGAATTCCGGAAGCGCAAATGATATGTTCAGTACCGTCAATCCAGCAGGAATAACGGTCCCATGGGAGGATACGGCAAATCGAACTGGCCAGGGTAGTCCACCGCCACCAGATAAAGCCCTTCCGCCCTGGCAGTAGCGGCGGCCAGGGCGCGATCCCGTGCTTCCAGTAATTCGTTCATCCACTCCAGCGGACGGTTGCCGCAGCCTATTTCCATCAGGCTGCCCACGATATTACGCACCATATGATGCAGGAAAGCGTTGGCCTTGATATCCACCACGATATAAGCGCCGTGGCGCGTGACCTGCAGATGTTTTAGATTGCGCCAGGGCGTGCGCGACTGGCACTGCAGGGCGCGGAACGATGTAAAATCATGTTCGCCCAGCAGACATTGCCCCGCCCGCTCCATGATATCCGCATCCAGCTGATGGTAATAATGCGTCACGCCCCGGGATAAAATTGCCGGGCGATAAGGATGATTATAGATAATATAGCGGTAACGACGCGCCGTGGCGCTAAAACGCGCGTGAAATTCGCCCGCGACGGCGCGGACCCAGCGCACCGCCACGTCCGGCGGCAGGTTGGCGTTAACGCCCAGGGTCCAGGCGGAGTCTTCGCGCCGCGCGCCGGTGTCGAAATGCACCACCTGGCCGGTGGCGTGCACGCCCGCGTCGGTACGCCCGGCGCACTGCACCGCGATCGGCTCGTTGGCGACTTTGGATAAGGCCTGCTCCAGGCAAGACTGGACGCTGACGACTTCCGACTGGCGCTGCCAGCCGTAGAAACGGCTGCCGTCATATTCAATGCCCAGCGCTATCCTGGACGTTGCCGGCTGACCGGCGAACACTTCCCGGGACATTAATAAAAGTACTCCGCCACCAGCAGCTCCGCGGTCAGCAACGCCATCAGCGCGCCGCCGAAGCGGACATTATCCGCCACCGACCAGAATTGCAGCAGATCCGGCATGCCGTAATCGTTGCGCAGGCAGCCGATGCTAAGGTGCGCCTGTCCCGAGGCATCCTCCACCTGGGTGGGATACTCCCCTTCCTCGCTGACATTGATGCTTTCGCCCGCCGTTAACGCGTCGCGCGCTTCCTCAGGGCCCATCGGCCGCTGGGTTTCCAGATGCACCATCTGGGCGTGGCCGTAAAATACCGGGGCCTGGACGCTGCTGACCGCAATCGGCAATCCCTCGTCCTGCAGAACCTTGCGCACTTCATCCACCAGGCGCCGCTCAACCTGGACGCTGCCCAGTTCGTCCGCCACCAGAGGCAACATATTAAACGCCAACTGGCGGCTGAAGAAGCCCGGCTCGGTGGGCAGGCCGTTCAGCAGCCTGGCGCTTTGGCCCGCCAACGCGTCCACCGCCGCCTTGCCCTGGCCGGAAGCGGAGAGCAGGTTGACGACATGCAGCCGGGCGATGCCGGCCAGGTCGGTAAGCGGCCTCACCGCCAGCAGCAGCTGGCTGGTCAGGCTGTCGGCGACCGCCACCAGGTTGCGGTTGCGATAATCCGCCAGCACCGCGTCATTGACGCCGGGCACCACCAGCGGCACGTCCGGCTCCAGTGCGAACAGGCCGCTGGAATCGATAACCACGCAGCCCGCGGCGGCGGCGGGTTCAGCATAAAGCGCGCTGGCGCCGCTGCCCGCCACGAAAAAGGCCAGTTGCGCTTGGGTCCAGTCAAACTGCGCGGCGTCGGCGACCAGGATGCTTTTGCCGTCGTAACGCAGGGTTTCACCGGCGCTGCGCTCGCTGGCCAGTAAAAACAGTTCACCTACCGGGAACTGCCGCTCTTGCAGCAATTCCAGCAGCGCCGTACCGACCGCGCCTGTTGCGCCCAAAAGGGCGATATTCCAGCCGTCAGACATAACAACTCTCCAAAGCAATGCATCATCGGGGCGGGGAGGCAGAGCCTGCCCGCGCAATAAGGTTATACCCGCCATACTTCACGTTAGGGTATAGGTACGGTCGGGTGTCTAGCGGGCGCCGGCCAGCAGGGCGTTAAAACCGAGTTCGCGCAGCGTCGCCGCCGCCGCGGCGTCATCGCTTTCAACACACAGCGACGACCATTCGCGTCGGTCATGGTACTGCCTGCGCAGCCGGTCGAATTCTCCCGGCATGGCCGCCACCCGGCGTAGGGACGCATCATCGCGGCGCACATCATACACCAGATGGACCAACTGGCGGAGCATCGCCTCGTCAAGGCCGCCGTGTAACCGTACCCGCTCTACCGACGGCCGGGGCAACAGCTCGCCGAGCGGCGCTCGCAGCGGCGTGCCGAGAAAAGCGCTGTATGCCTCGAAAACCTGGGTGGTGCCGCGCGCCTTGCCTTCGAGCGTATAGCCGGCAATATGCGGCGTGCCGATATCGACACGAGACAGCAGCGATGGCGACAGCGCCGGCTCCGGTTCCCATACATCAAGCACGGCGCGCATTTTTTTCCCGTGCTCCAGGGCGGCCAGCAGCGCGGCGTTATCCACCACCGCGCCGCGGCAGGCATTGATTAAAATACGGCCGTCGGGCAGCGCCGCCAGCAGTTCCGCATCCACCTGATGCCAGGTGCGATAAGGCCCGGACATGTTCAGGGGGGTATGGAACGTCAGCACGTCCGCCTCGCGCACCAGGGTTGCCAGCGGATGGAAATCCCCGTCATCGCCCCGATCGGCGCGCGGGGGATCGCACAACAGGGTGCGGATGTCCAGCGCCTTAAGGCGGCGATCGAGCCGCCCACCCACGTTGCCTGCGCCGATAATGCCGACGGTTTTATCACGCAGGGAAAAGCCGTCGCGCTCCGCCAGCATCAGCAGGGAGGAAAAAACATACTCCACCACCGCGACGGCATTACAACCCGGCGCGGCGGAAAAAGCGATGCCGGCCTGCTCCAGCCAGGCTTCATCCACATGATCGGTGCCCGCGGTCGCCGTGCCGACGAATTTCACGCCGCTGCCGGCCAGGAGCCCGGCGTTAACCTGAGTGACCGAGCGCACCATCAGCGCATCGGCGCCCGCAAGCGCTGCGGCCGACAGCTGGCGTCCGGCAACCGGCACGACCTCGCCCAGCCGGCTGAACAATTCGTGGGCATAGGGCATGTTTTCATCGACCAGTATTTTCACATCCGACTCCGGAAGCCAGCGGCCTGCGTGTTAAAAAGGGGGAATATTTTGCCACCGAACGGGGAAAAATCCCAATGCTATCGCGCACGGGATTGGCACAACATATTAATACCGTATTATTATTGCCCGCTTATGTTTAGGATGCCCTAAGAAAAACCCTTTTATCCGCCAGGCTACTCTGAGAACCGTATCATGGCGGATTGACGTTAAAAGGACCGTCGCATGACTATTTTTTATCCCCTGCTGGCCGTGCTGATCTGGTCGGTCAACGCCATCGTCAGCAAAATGTCCGCCAGCGCCATCGACCCGGCGGCGATTTCCTTTTACCGTTGGCTGGTGGCCCTGGTGATACTGACGCCCTTTGTCCTGCCCGGCGTGCTGCGCAACCGCCGCGTCGTGCGCGCCCAGGGCTGGCGCCTGCTGGTGCTTGGCCTGCTGGGCATGGTGTTGTACCAAAGCCTGGCTTATTATGCCGCGCACAGCGTGAGCGCACTGTTTATGGGGATACTGAATTCGCTGATTCCGCTGCTGACGGTGCTATTGAGTATCCTGCTGCTGCGCGCCGTGCCGACGCTGGGCGTCTTGCTGGGCACCCTGCTCTCGTTCGGCGGCCTGGTCTGGCTGGTCAGCTCGGGGCATCCGCGGGTGCTGCTGAGCCACGGCATGGGCGGCGGCGAGCTGATGATGATAGGCGCATCCGCGTCCTATGCCCTGTACGGGGTACTGACCCGGCGCTGGACGATACCGCTGCCCAATTGGCAATCGCTTTATATCCAGGTGGCGTTCGGCGTGCTGCTCCTGCTGCCGGGGTTCCTGCTGGCGCCGGACGTTGGCCTGACCGCGCGCAATATTCCGCTGGTGATCTTTGCCGGTATCGCCGCGTCCCTGATCGCGCCTTACCTGTGGATCCAGGGGGTAATGCGGCTGGGTGCCAATACCGCGTCGATATTTATGAACCTGGCGCCGCTGTTTACCGCCGCCATCGCGGTACTTTTTTTACATGAGCGACTGCACAGCTATCACGTCGTCGGCGGTGGGATTACACTGTTGGGAGTTATATTGGCACAACGGCTGCGCATTCCCCTGATACGCAGGCCAGGTAAAGAGCAGAAAATGCCTTCCTGACGCGTGCCGCTACCGCAAGCCACGGCGGCTTGTTATCATTCGCCGCATTGTTGATCTGAGCGCACGATGCCATAACGCAGTTGCTATGGCCGGGCTGGACGACAGCGCCCTATGCTAAAGGATGAGTCATATGCAACCTGTAAGTGGCCCCGGTACACCTTTACAGGGCGATCCGCCCCATGGCGCCGCGGGCAGCGCACCTTTAGGGCCGGAGAGTGAAAAGCCGCTGACCACGGCGCAACGCACCGCCCTGGAGCGTCTGATTATCAAGATCATGGCGTTAAGCAACAGCAAGGCCCCGGAGATCTGGGCCGCATTGCGCCATCAATTGAATATCGCCAACGACGGCGAGCTGACGGCGGGCCATTTCCAGCCCGCCGAACAGCTGCTGCAAACCAGGCTGGGCCAGGCACAGCAAACCCACGCCGGGCGCCAGCTTATGCAACAGCTCACCGAACTGCTGCCCCAGGGTAACAACCGCCAGGCGGTCAGTGATTTTATTCGCCGGGAATATGGTCATACCGTGCTAAGCCAGCTTGGCCCCGAGCAGTTGCTGCAGGTGGTGGCGTTACTGCAAAACGGCCAGCTGAATATCCCGCAGCCACAGCAGTCCGCCATTACCGATCGCACGCTGTTGCCGGCCGAACATCATGCCCTGAACCAGCAGATTACCCGCCTGGCGGCGGTCACCGGCGAATCCCCGGCGGAAATCTGGCAAAGCGTGATGACCATGATGGGCCTGAAAGCGGGCGATCCTATCCCGGCGCGCCATTTCCAGCTGCTGATGCAATTTCTGCAGGGACATATGACGCTGTCGCAGCAGGCCTCCCCTACCCTGGCATCGGTGCAGGCCACCCTGAAACAGCCGACCAATAGCGATGAACAGCAGGCGATAGAAGCGTACTGCCAACAGCATTTCAACGCGCTGCCCCAGAGCGTGCTGACGCCGGCGCAGGTGGGCGCGGTAATGCAGTTCCTGTTTATCTATCGCCTTACCCGCACGCAAAGCCAGCATCAAACCCCCGACCCCCGTCTGCTGCAGCCGGCCATGAGCCCGCTTATCGCCACCGAACCGATGACGCCGGCGGCAAAAACCATCCGCTCGCGCTGGATCATGGCGATTGCCGTGGCCGGGGTTCTGTTGCTGATCTGGATCCTGATCTGAGCTGATTGGCCGACAAAAAAAACCATCCTGCATGCGGACACGCCGGCAGGATGGTTTTTTTATTACGGCCAGGGAGAGAATATTCCCGCATGCCTGATAGGCGTTGCCTGACGCACGCCCAAAGGCATCACCCCGTTAGAGATACTTGCGCATGACCAGGGTGGCGTTGGTGCCGCCGAACCCGAAACTGTTGGTCATTACCGTGGTCAGCCGCCGCTCGGTGGGTACGGTGATGACATTCATGCCTTCGGCCTGCGGATCGAGCTCATCGATATTAATGCTCGGCGCGATGAAGTTATGCTCCAGCATCAGCAGGGTATAGATGGTTTCATGCACCCCCGCCGCGCCCAGGGAGTGGCCGGTCATGGCTTTGGTGGAGGAAAACGCCGGCTGCTGGCTGCCGAAGGTTTCACGGATGGCCCACAGTTCCTTGACATCGCCCACCGGCGTGGAGGTGCCGTGTACGTTGAGGTAATCGATCGGGGTATCGACGTCTTTCAGCGCCATCTGCATGCAGCGGATAGCCCCTTCCCCGGAAGGCGCCACCATGTCGGCGCCGTCGGAGTTGGCGCCGTACCCGATAATTTCGCCATAGATATGCGCGCCGCGCGCCAGCGCGTGTTCCAATTCTTCCACCACGACGATACCGCCGCCGCCGGCGATGACGAAACCGTCGCGGTTGACGTCATAGGTACGGGACGCCCTGGCCGGGGTCTCGTTGTAGCGGGTAGACAGCGCGCCCATGGCGTCGAATTCGCAGGCCATTTCCCAGCACAATTCCTCGCCGCCGCCGGCAAACACCACGTCCTGCTTGCCCAGTTGGATCATTTCCACCGCGTTGCCGATACAGTGCGCGGAGGTGGAGCAGGCGGAGCTGATGGAATAGTTGACGCCACGGATTTTAAACGGCGTCGCCAGGCAGGCGGACACGCCGGAAGCCATGGCCTTGGTGACCATATAGGGGCCGACGCCGCGCAGGCCGCGCGCACGCATGCCGTCGGAACCGGCAACCTGGTTGCGCGGCGAGCCGCCGCCGGAACCGACGATGAGGCCGGTGCGATCGTTGGAAACCTGCTCGGGGCTTAGCCCGGAATCCTGGATAGCCTGCTCCATGGAAAGGTAGGCATAAATGGAGGCATCACTCATGAAGCGCGCAATTTTACGATCGATCAGCCCGTTAGTATCAAGTTTAATATCCCCCCACACATGGCTGCGCATACCGGAATCTTTCAATTCCTGGGAAAAAGTGATTCCGGAGCGGCCTTGTTGCAGAGATGCCAGGACTTCTTTCTGGTCATTACCAATACTCGATAAGATCCCCAGGCCGGTAATCACTGCACGTTTCATTTAATACCTCTTGTATTTATATATAAGATTCTGTGACGCACTTTAGCGTACAGTTGTACGCTGAACAAGTCCGATCAGACGAAGTTTGCAAAATTTGCGCCGCAAAGCACACCTCGTTAAAATCTCAACATTTCTTGACAAAAGAGCCTTACGCCGTGAATCGCGCGCCTATCTGCAACGCCATCCTTAATTGGAATGAAGACGGTACACCTGTATCCCGACAGTTTGATGACATCTACTTTTCCAGCCAGGATGGACTGGAAGAAACCCGCTATGTTTTTTTAGCCGGCAACGGACTGCCGGAGCGGTTTGCACAACATACGCGGGCATCGTTGGTGGTGGCGGAAACCGGCTTCGGCACCGGACTTAACTTTCTGGCGCTGTGGCAGGCCTTTGACCAGTTCAGACGGCGGCGGCCCGACGCGCCGCTGCGACGCCTGCACTTTATCAGCTTCGAGCAGTTCCCCCTGAAAATCGAGGATATGGCGCAGGCCCACGCGCGCTGGCCGGAGCTGGCCGGCTATGCCGCCGGGCTGCGCAGCCTTTGGCCGTTGCCGACGCCCGGTTGCCACCGGCTGATCCTGGCGGACGGCGCCGTCACGCTGGATTTATGGTACGGCGAGATCAACGCGTTGCTGCCGCTTCTGGACGACAGCCTGTCCGGCCGGGTGGATGCGTGGTTCCTGGACGGCTTCGCCCCGGCGAAAAACGCCGGCATGTGGAGCGAAGCCTTGTTTCACGCCATGGCGCGATTCGCCGCGCCGCAGGGGACCTTCGCCACCTTTACCGCCGCGGGATTTGTGCGGCGCGGCCTGCGCCAGGCGGGATTTACCGTCCTTAAGCCGCCGGGTTTCGGCCGCAAGCGGGAAATGCTGGCCGGCAGCCTGGCCGCGCCGCTGGCGACAGCGCCGCGCGCGCCCTGGTACGTCCGGCGCCCCGCGCGCGACCCGCTTGAGGTGGCGATTATCGGCGGGGGAATTGCCGGCGCCCTGGCGGCGGAGGCCCTGCAGCGCCGCGGGTCGCGGGTGACTCTTTATTGCGCCGATAGCGGCCCGGCCCAGGGGGCGTCAGGCAATCGCCAGGGCGCCTTATATCCACTGCTGAATAATGAGGATGACGAGCTGGCGCAGTTTTTTGCCATCGCTTTTCCTTTCGCGCACCACTATTACCAGGAGTGCGCACGCCAGGGGGTCATCTTTGAGCACCAGTGGTGCGGCGTCACGCAACTGGCCTATGACGACCGATCCCGGCGCAAGCTGCGGCAAATCCTGGCCACGGACTGGCCCGCGCAGCTCATCAGCGCGGTGGCCTGCGAAGACATGCCCGCGCTGACCGGGCTTGCCACCGGCAGCGGCGGGGTCACCTATCCGCTGGGAGGCTGGCTCAACCCCGCCCAATTCACCGCCGGCATCATCGCGCGCGCGCAGTCCCGCGGCATGGCGGTGCACTACGGCCATGAGGTGCGGGGATTAAACGCCGGCGCGGACGATTGGTTGCTGGATTTCGGCGCGGGGCGCCAGGCCCGCCATGCCACGGTGGTGCTGGCCGCCGGGCACCGCATGCTGCAATGGCCGATTACCGCCCCGCTGCCGTTGACCAGCGTGCGCGGGCAGGTCAGCTATGTTCCCGACCAGCCGGCACTGCGGACCTTGAAGCAGGTGCTGTGTTATGACGGTTACCTGACGCCCGCAAGCCCCGGCTTTCGCACCCACTGCCTGGGCGCCAGCGCCCGGCGCGACGACGAGGACATGACTTACCGCCCCGATGAGCAGCGGGCCAACCGCGACCGGTTAATCGCCTGCCTGCCCGGGCAATCCTGGGCACAGTGCGTTGATGTCAGCGCCGGCGAGGCACGCGCCAGCATACGCAGCAGCGCCAGGGATCATCTGCCCATGCTGGGCGGCGTGCCGGATTTTGCCGCCACCCAACGCGCGTATGGCGATCTGCCCGGACGCCTGCTGGCCGGCGAGGCGGTGGCGGACGCGCCGGTGTATGCCAATCTGTTTATGCTGGGCGGCCTGGGGTCGCGCGGTTTATGCACCGCCCCCTTGGCGGCAGAGATCCTGGCCGGCCAGATATTCGGCGAGCCACTGCCGCTAAACCTGGCACAGTCGGCGGCATTAAGTCCCAATCGTTTTTGGCTGCGTAAAGTGTTAAAGGGGCGTGAAATATAAATCCACTTCGGTAAAAGAAGATATTATATTCACCCGGTTAAATGAATACTGATATTTCTCTGGGTGAATGATATTTACCAAAATAGAAATTATCCTGCGGATGAATCCATGATTAAAACCCCACCCAAAACTCATACCCATTCTGCCGGGGACCGGTTTTACGCCGGGCGCAGGCGGTTAAAATGGCGACTGTTGTTATACCTATTACACCTCTGAGAAATGAATGCTTTTACAATTGGTATGATATCTTGTGCGTAATCCTCCTTTATAGTGTGATCAATATCACATTTAAGCGTCCATAGAATGTTGATTCTACCCGTGGGATGATTTTTCTCCAAAAGTTAAAGGACCAATAACTATAACCGCAAGAATAATCATAACGTATTGATTTTTAATATTTTATTTTATTAATTTTCATAAAATCGCACCTACCTGGATGCATGCGATTTGTGATAATAATCTCATTTAACAAAAATCATAATGCTCATACATAAATTTACAATAGTTGCAGTTGTTAATAATCCATAAAATGGCGGCGCTAAAAAGATGATTTTTCATTTAACTGGAGATGAATGATGATAAGAATAAAAAAACTCACGGTTTGGCAAAAAATGGGTTTTGGCATGGGAGATGCCGCATGTGGCATCGTTTATTCGTCGGTAACCATGTTTCTGACTTATTTTTACACGGATATATATGGTATATCAGCGGCCGCGGTCGGCATTATGTTCCTGGTAACCCGTATTTTAGATGCAGTATCGGATCCGCTGACAGGCTTATTAGCGGATCGGGTACGCACCCGATGGGGACATTTCCGGCCCTGGCTGGTATGGTTTGCCGTTCCATATGCCGTTATTGCGGTGCTCACTTTTACCACGCCCGAACTCACCGGCACCGGCAAACTAGTCTATGCCTATATTACCTATACGCTGTTAATGCTGTTCTATACCTTTATCAATATTCCTTATTGCTCTCTCGGCGGGGTCATCACTTCGGATGAAAAAGATCGCCTTTCCGCCCAATCCTATCGTTTTACCATTTCATCGGCGGCGGGTTTGGTGGTTTCCATCGGCACATTATGGCTGGTGGACTGGTTCGGCAAAGGAAATAAACAACTGGGCTATCAATGTACGATGGCGGTCATGGGTGTCCTCGCGGTCATTATGCTGTTTATCTGTTTTTTTACTACCCAGGAACAAATCAACCCGCAGGCACGCGGCAATGAAACCGTATTAAGCGATCTAAAAAATCTGCTATCCAACGATCAGTGGCGCATCGTGGCCATCATCACGTTCTTTTCCAGCATGGCCGGCGTCATGCGCAGCGCCGCCACGCTCTATTACGCCACTTACCTAATGCTTGATCCGCAGCATTCCGACCTGACAGGCACGGCGATGAAAACGGCGTTTATTACCACCAGCGTCGTAGGCACCATTCTCGGCGCAATGGCAGCCGGCTTTTTCGCTAAACGCTTTAATGCGGTCAGCATGTTTAAAAACATTAATTTACTGTTGGTTCTCACCGGCGTGATTATGTTCTTTATGCCGCCGAAATGGCTAAGCGTCGTGTTCCCGCTTTATTTCCTGATTGGCTTTTTCCATCAAATGTATCAGCCCTTTAAATGGAATATGATGGCCAATGCCGCGGATTACGGTGAATGGAAAACCGGCCGGCGCATAACCGCCCTTTCTTTCTCCGGCAATTTGTTCGCGCTGAAACTGGGCATGGCGGTGGCGGGCGCGCTGGTGGGATTTTCCCTGGGTTGGTTTGGCTACCAGGCCGGATCGACGACACAAAGCGCTCTGGCCACCACCGGCATCATCGGTTTGCTGACCGTCGGCCCCAGCCTGTCTTACCTGGTCTTATATTGGCTGACCCGTTTCTATAAGCTCGATGATAAAACCATGGCAAATATCCAGGCGGACCTGGCGCAGCGCCAGCTGATACCGCAGGCCGCGGCCGGCGATATCATTATTACCGGTGACGAGCCGCTGGCGAATCGCCTTTAATGGGCGGTACTGCGTCGCGGCGACATTTATCTTCGTCAAAGGACATTAATCATGCATGACAATGAGCTTTCCCCGTGGCGCCCCGATCGGGGTGACGGAACTTATCAGAATCCAGTGCTACATGCCGATTATTCGGACCCGGACATTGTACGCGTCGGAGATGATTTTTATCTGGTGGCCTCCAGTTTTAATCATATGCCCGGGCTGCCGATCCTGCACTCCACCGACCTGGTCAACTGGCAAATCGTTAACCATGTATTACCGTGCCTGGCATTGCCGGGGTATGACGCCTTTCAGCCGGGGAAAGGAGTTTGGGCGCCCAGCATCCGCTATCACGCCGGCCTGTTTTGGGTGTTTTTCAGCACACCTGACGAGGGCATTTTTATGTGCCGAACAACCGACCCGCTGGGAGAATGGTCAGCGCCGCACTGTCTGAAACAGGCTAAAGGCTGGATCGATCCCTGCCCCTTCTGGGACGACGACGGCCGGGCATGGTTGGTTCATGCCTTTGCTTATAGCCGTAGCGGCATAAAACATCGGCTGCAGCTGTGCGCCATGTCGCCGGATGGCCAGACCCTGCTGGACGAAGGACAAGCGCTTTATGACGGCAGCGCCGACTTGCCGACCCTTGAAGGGCCTAAACTGTACAAGCGCCACGGCTGGTATTATATCTTCGCCCCGGCCGGCGGCGTGGCCACCGGCTGGCAGGCGGTGCTGCGCGCGCGCAGCATCCAGGGTCCTTATGAAGCAAGAAAAATCTTGAGCCAGGGCAATACCGCAGTCAACGGTCCGCATCAGGGCGGCTGGGTGGAGCTTGATAATGGCGAAAGCTGGTTTATGCATTTTCAGGACGCCGGGACCTATGGCCGCCTGGTTCATCTGCAACCCCTGCGCTGGGTGGATGACTGGCCGGTGATCGCCTGCGGCGAACCCGTGGAACGTTGGGTAAAACCTGCAACCGCTCTTTCCCGCGCGCCCTGTGAACCGCGCACGTCGGATGATTTCTTATCGGCCCGTCCGGGCTTGCAATGGCAGTGGCAGGCCAATCCCCAGCCCTACTGGGCGAGCCTGGATAACCGGGGCCTCCACTTAGCCTGCGAACACCTGCCGCTGCGCGACGGCCAGCCTTCGCTCTATGATGCTGCCAATCTCTTGCTGCAGAAATTCCCCGCCCGGGAATTTACCCTTACCACCCGCATGACGGCGGACCTACGCCATGACGGCGAGCAGGCCGGCATTATTATCTATGGCGAACGTTACGCCGCCCTCAGTGTGCAGCGGTCCCAAGGCCGGTATTGCCTGACCTGGGATACAGGCTGGCGGGGCGATGGCGGCGAGGTCAATATCTCCAAGCGCGACCTGGTACCCTGGCCGGACGCCACGCCGCTCTATTTGCGCATTACCGTCAGGCGGGATGCCATCTGTACGTTTTCCTACGGCGCTGATGGCCAGGCTTTTACCTTGCTGCCCACCGCATTTGCCGCCGGTCCGGGGAAATGGGTAGGAGCAAAAGCCGGTTTGTTTGCCGTGGCGCGCAATAAAGGAGACGGCCAGGCCGGCACGGCCAATTTTTCATTCTTTACCGTTAGCGCGGCGGTTTAACGCGCCACCTTAAGTTCAAGCAGCATGATGCGAAGGGGGAGAACGTTAATTTCTCCCTCTCAGGGGAACTATTGTTTTAAAACGCAGCAACTCCAATAATCATTATATGAGAAAATAAACAATGAATAAAACAATGGCAGCAACTGTGATTATTCTCGCCGCGCCTTATCTGTCGGCAGCGGAAATTTATAATAAGGATGCTAACAAGCTCGATTTTTACGGCAGTGTGCAAGCGCGGCATTATTTTAGTAATTACACTGGCAGCGATGGTGATAACAGTTATATCCGCTTCGGATTCAAAGGGCAGACCCAGATTAATGACCAGCTTACTGGTTATGGTCAATGGGAATATAATGTTCAGACCAATCACACCGAGGGCGGCAGTGACGCCTTATCGGGCAATAAAACCCGCCTGGGCTTTGCTGGCCTGAAATGGAGCAATTTTGGCTCTCTGGATTATGGACGGAATTGGGGGGTGCTGTATGACGTCGCTTCCATCACAGATATTGCGGCGATATTTGACGATTTGACCTACAGTTATTCAGACAGTTTTATGAGCGGTCGTTCAACCGGCCTCTTGACCTATCGTAATAACAATTTTTTCGGTCTGGCCGATGGATTGAAATTTGCGGTGCAATACCAAGGTGCCAATGATGAAAACTCTAACGACGCACGCATGGCGACCAAGGCGAATGGTGATGGTTACGGTTTTTCTTCCTCTTATACTTTTGACTGGGGCGGTGCCATACTGGGCGCGTATTCAGTGTCCAATCGCACCAAGGCGCAGCAACAACTTGCCTATGGCCGGGGCGACAAAGCGGAAAATTGGGCTACGGGCCTAAAATATAATGCCCACAGCCTGTACCTGGCCACGCTTTATTCCGAAACGCACAATATGGCGCCCATAGGTTCTATCGGCATGGCCAATAAGGCACAGAATATGGAGGCGGTGGCACAATATCTGTTCGATTTCGGCCTACAGCCGGAAATAGGTTATTTTCAATCGAAAGGCAAACAGATCGAGGGTTATGGAGATGTTGACCTGATCAAATACGCCGATCTGGGCCTGACCTATTTCTTCAATAAAAACATGTCGGTCTATGCAGACTATAAAATCAACTTGTTAAAAGATGATAATCCAATGTCCATCGCGGCCGATGATGTCTTCGGCCTGGGGCTCAGCTACCGGTTTTAACCGTTTTCATGTTTTATGCCGCCGGTCGTGCCCAAAGCACGGCCGGTTTTTTGCCCCGCCCTCCGGCGGCTAGAACACCATATTCACCCTGCCCCACAGGGTCCTGCCCGGCTCGGTAATCGGCCTATCGGCCGCGTAGCCGAAGCCGCTGTTGCCCGCCAGGTTGAGGTGCTCGCTGTAACGCTTGTCGAGGATATTGTCGACGCCGCTGCTGAGCTTGATGCCTTTGGTTAACCTGTAGGCCACATTGGCCGACAGGACGCCGAAGCCGGGGCTGGCGGCAAAATCCTTACCCGCCGCATTGCCCTGGTTGGCGGCGATGCGGCGCTGGGCGCTGACCACGCGCCATAGCGCGGTGCTGCTAAAGCGTTGCCGTTCATAGGTCAGGCCGGCACGGGCGTCCAGCGGCGGCATCTGCGGCAACGGACGCCCGTCGCGGGTATTTTTGCCCCACGACCAGGCAAGGCTGGCGTCGGTTTTCCAGTGTTCGGCCAGCCGATACCCCATGCCCAGCTCCGCGCCCATGATATGGGCGCTGATATTGACCGCCTGGCTGCCGTAGGCATTGTTCGGGTCGTATTTGACTAAAATAAAATCATCCACCCGTCCGGCATAACCGGACAGCCACCCGTTGAAACCGCCATTCACATAGTGCCAGCCGGCATCGAACTGGGTGGTTTTTTCACTTTTCAGCGCGGCAAAGGGATCGGATCCCGGCCGCGGTCCGGCTTTGGGTTTGAATAATTCCCAATAATCCGGAAAACGTTCGGTATAACCTATGCCCGCATACCACAGCAGCGGCGCGCTCAGCTGCTGCTCGTAACGGATAAAGCCCGCGGGCAGGATTGCGGCGCGCGACCGCGACCCAGTATCATCGTATTTGTCCGCCAGGCTGCGATCGAGGCGCGCGCCGCCGATAATACGGTTATGCCCGGAGGCATGCCAGGTCAGCTCGCTGAACACGCCGTAATCCTGAAAACGCGCATCCCGGTCCCAGCCGGTGCTTTTTTTGACGCGATGCGTGTTGGTTTGCATGTCCGCGCCGGACTGCAGCTGGAAATCGGTCCACAGCCAGGTGCCGGCGGCGCGCCCCCCCAGGGTGCGACGATCCGGGTTACTGCGCCGGGCGGCGTTTGAAGGCCCCTGGCGTGCGCGCATCGTGCAGCAGCGGGCGGCGGCCGGCTGCTGCACGGGAGAGCGCAGGCTGGTGTTGTCCATGACATGATTGGCATAGCTGTAGTAGAGCTGGGCCTCGACCCGGTCCAGCACATCACCGATACCGGTTTTCTCAAAGCGCGCGCCCAGGCTTTCGCGTTTGATTTGCGCGCCGTCCATGCCCCGGCCCGCATAACTGGCCTCGCCGTTGCCCCGGCCCAGGGTCAGCTCCATCCGGGTGGCGTCATCCGGCGTCCAGCCCAGCGCCAGGTCGCCGTTCCATTTATCCCAGCGCGAGGGCACGCGCCGTCCCGCGCCGTCGCGATAGTCGCCGGCGCGGGACTGGTTGGCGGACAGTTGCATATAGCCCAGCGCATTGCCCACGGCGGCCTGGACAGTTTCATCCCGGCGCCCGTTGGATCCCGCCAGCAGGCCAAGCTGGGTTTTTACGCCGGCCTTATCGAAATGCGGAAAGACGCGTTCGAAACGCAGGGTGCCCGCCGAGGAGCCCGGCCCCCACAGAACGGTTTGCGGGCCTTTGACCAGGGTCAGGACATCATAGCTTTCCGGGGAGATATAGGCGGTCGGCGCATCCATGCGGCTTGGGCAGGTACCGAGGATTTCCGCGCCGTCGGCGAGTATTTTCAGCCTGGATCCGAACATGCCGCGAAAAACCGGATCGCCGTTGGTGCCGCCGTTGCGGATCTGGGCGAAGCCGGGAATGGTTTTAAGGTAACCGGCGCCATCGCTGGCCGGCAACGGCTGGCGCGGCGTCTTAGGGGACGTGACGACGGTCAGCGGGGAATGCAATGGCGCGGTTACCGTTATCACATCGCTGTCGGCGATGACCGGCGGCGCGGCGGCGGACGGCGCGGGCACAGGATGGGCGACGGCGTGGTGGGCCGCCACCAGGGTAAATAACGGTATCAGGCCGGTCAGACGGCGCGGCGGACAGGTGTCTTTAGGGTGTATGGGGTAGCCAGACATCATCGTTCCTTGTGATTGAGTTTCTGCTTCCTGATAAGACGGAGGTAAGGGTGCTACCGGCGCGGACGGCCAGGCCTGTCAATGTCCGGCGGAAGGGGATGGCGCGTTGGCGTGATTCAGGGGGGAACGGGTATGTGCCGGCGGTACGCGCGGCAGGGATACACGGGCGTTCACGCGGCGAGCCGCAGGAAATAACGCCGCAAATGCTACTGTAACAAGGTCTGTAAATTGGCGCCATCAGCCTGAAAAACGTCCATCACGTTAATGCCGGATTGTACGTGATAGGCCAGGATGGCGTGTGATAACTTAAATTTCGTTTATCGTTGGTACGGCTTTGGCCTGTTCATACAGCCGGTGCCACATGCCCAGCACCAACACCTGATCCGGCGGCGACAGTTCACCATTGCCGATAGCCTTGGCCAGGCAGGCCTGTACCCGATCGTGCAGCGCTTCAAGGGTATGCTCGTTATTTTCCTCCGCTTCGGCGACCGCCAGCGTCAGGTGGCCGCGCAAATAGCCGCCGGCAAATAATTCATCGTCGGTGGCATGCTCCACCATATCGTCAATTAACGCCAGGATACGCGTTTCAAAAGTTACGATCATCGAATGTCCTCATTCATTATGCAACGTCGGGGCGGCATCTATCGCGACCGGGGAACGGAACTGGCTCCGCGTTAACGGCGGGGTATGGTAAAACGCATGCAACGCCTGGATAAAACAGGCCGCACGGTCAGGAATACCCTGGTCGAGATAGCGGATGACCTGCCCATGCACCAAGCGCTGGAACGCGATACGGTCCGGCTCGCTATCGCCATTGAGATTATCGCAGCTGACATTGAAGGGAAACCCCGCCGCCGCACAAAATAGCCATTCCAGGGCCTGGGGCTTGATTTCCACCTGCTCGAACTGGCGCTGCGTGGTGTCGTCGCGCCCGTCCGGGCAGTACCAATAGCCAAAATCCACCATTAGCCGGCGCCTGGCGCCGGCGATACACCAATGGGAGATTTCATGCATGGCGCTGGCGTAATAGCCATGGGCAAAAACAATGCGGTGAAAAGGCAGATCCCCATCGGCCGGCAGGTAAATGGGTTCGTCGTCGCCCCTGATTAGCCGGGTGTTAAGCGTGTCGGCAAAACAGCCGTCGAACAAGGCGATCAAGTGCTGAACATCATGGGTTTCGCTAGACATAATCTCGGTTCGGTTATCACAATGAAGACAGCCAGAGCGCAATCGCCGCGCCATGGCTATCGTACAAAAGTTTCAGGCTCATCAGGAGCGATACCACCACGATGGTCGGGCGTATCAGCCGTTGCCCCTTGGTCAGCACCATGCGGGCGCCCAGGCGCGCGCCCAGGATTTGCCCGGCCAGCATGACAACGCCCACGCTCCACACCACCTTGCCGGCAAAGATAAACAGCAGCAGTCCGCCCAGGTTGGAGGTGAAGTTAAGCACCTTGGCATGGGCCGTGGATTTCGCCAGGTTAAAGCCGCACAGCGTCACGTAGGCCAGCGCATAAAAAGAGCCGGCGCCGGGGCCGAAAAACCCGTCATAAAAGCCGACGCCACACCCTGCCACCAGCGCAAACGGCCAGGCGGACAGGCGGCGCTTGCGATCGTCCTCGCCGATATGCGGCATCAGCAGAAAATACAAGCCGATGCCTATCACCAGCAGCGGCAATACCTGGCGCAACAGGTCGGCGCGCAGATGCTGGATCAGTATCGCGCCGGTCATCGAGCCGATAAACGTCATGGCGATGGTCAGCTTCTGGTTGCCGATATCCACCGCCCGCTGGCGCACAAAATAAAGACTGGCGGAGAAGGAACCGCCCACCGACTGCAGTTTGTTGGTGCCCAGCGTCTGCGCCGGCGACAATCCCGCCGCCAGCAGCACCGGCAGGGTAATTAACCCGCCGCCGCCGGCAATGGAGTCGATAAACCCCGCCAGCATGCTGACGAAAAACAACAAGGCAAACACCATCGGGGAAACCGCTAACCAATCCATGAATGAATGAATCCAGTGGTAAAAAAACCATACCCGCCCGGCATGAAGCCGGGCGGCGCCAACCGGCGCCCGTGCCGGACGCTCCCCGGCCCGCGGCGGCGTCGGTTATTGCGTGATCAGATGGCGATCCAATAGCGCCTGACAGGATGCCGGCAGCGGCGGCGGCGTTTTTTTCACCGGCGGCACGCCCGGTTTCGGCGGCAGGAACCAGCTGTCGAGCTCGGCGCCGCAGCCGTCGCCGGCGGGCGGCGGCGCCTGCTCACGGCATTCCAGGCTGTCGGCGGGACAGCGCAGGCGCACGTGCATATGGGCGCGATGGCCAAACCACGGGCGTACCTTGGTCAGCCAGCCGCGATCATCGCCCGCCACCCGGCACAGCTGCTTTTTAATCGCCGGGCTGACAAAAATCCGCGTGACCTCGCTGTCTTCGGCGGCCAGTTTGATCAGCATCGCGGTTTGCGGCTGCCATACCGCCGGATTAACATCGCGGCCGTTAGCCGTCACCAGATCCAGGGGCTGCGGTTTGAGCAACTGCTGCGCCGTCCAGCGCTGGCGCGGCAGCTGCAGCCAGATATCCACGTCCAGGCCCGACTGATGGCTGGCGTGGCCGCTGCCGAAACGCCCGCCCGCGGGCATGGCCATATCGCCCACCAGCAGCACGTCGCCCAGGTTGAGATGGCGGATCTGATTGCTCAGGCGCAGGATAAACATCAGCAGATCGGGATGGCCGTAAAAGCGCCGCTGGTCCGGGCGCAAGACCTGGTAGTTGGCCGCCTGCAGCTGCAGCGGCTGCGCGCCGATAATGCAGCCGTTGGCGAACTCGCCGATGGCCTGCGCCGGTCCGGGGACCGGATGGTTGATGCTCTGCCACGGCGTTGGCGCCGCAAACACCTGGACGGAGGCCAGGGCCAGTAATCCGACTATCCATTGCCGCATCATATTACCACTGAGGAAGGGTTGAGTTGACATCGCCGCACTGCGCGCGCTGGCGCAGGAAGTGGTCCATTAATACCATCGCCATCATCGCCTCGGCGATGGGCACCGCCCGGATGCCCACGCAGGGGTCATGGCGGCCGCGCGTCACCATTTCCACCTGCTCGCCGGCGCGGTTAATGGTCTGGCCGGGCACCATGATGCTGGAAGTGGGTTTCAGCGCCAGATGGGCGAGTATCGCCTGGCCGCTGCTGATGCCCCCCAATACGCCGCCGGCATGGTTGCTGGTAAATCCCCGCGGCGTGATTTCGTCGCGGTTTTCACTTCCCCGCTTGGCCACCACCGCAAAGCCGTCGCCGATTTCCACGCCCTTCACCGCGTTAATGCTCATGAGGGCATGGGCCAAATCGGCGTCCAGACGGTCGAACACCGGCTCGCCAAGGCCCGCGGGCACATGTTCCGCCACCACCGTGACTTTGGCGCCGATGGAGTCGCCCTCTTTCTTCAGGGCGCGCATCAGTTCGTCCAACGCCTCCAGCCGGTCCGGATCGGGACAGAAAAACGGATTTTGCCCGACCTGGTCCCAGTCTTTCAGCTCGCAGGCGATGTCGCCCATCTGCGCCAGGTAGCCGCGCACCGTCACGCCGAATTTTTGCGCCAGGTATTTTTTGGCAATCGCACCCGCCGCCACCCGCATGGCGGTTTCCCGCGCCGACGAGCGGCCGCCGCCGCGATAATCGCGCACGCCGTATTTCACCTCGTAGGTGTAATCGGCATGGCCGGGACGGAAAACATCCTTGATGGCGCTGTAGTCCTGCGAGCGCTGATCGGTGTTTTCAATCAACAGGCCGATGCTGGTGCCGGTCGTCACCCCCTCGAACACGCCGGACAGGATCTTCACCTGATCCGCCTCGCGCCGCTGGGTGGTATAGCGCGAGGTGCCGGGCTTGCGCCGGTCCAGGTCCTGCTGCAGGTCTGCCTCGGTCAGGGGCAGGCCCGGCGGCACACCGTCGACGACGCACCCCAGCGCCACCCCATGGGATTCACCGAAGGTGGTGACGCGAAATAATTGGCCGATACTATTCCCTGCCATCAGGACGCCTCTCTCAATGTGTTAACACGCATACCGGTTAATCCTGGAATATTGTAAAGCAATCGCCACAGGCCACAAGCTGTTCGCGGGTCAGTGAGAATACCCCCTCACCGCCGTGGTCAAACGTCAGCCAGTTAAACGGGACGTCGGGGAACTGCTCGATCAGATGCACCATGCTGTTGCCCACTTCGCAGATCAGCACGCCGTCGTCATTCAGGTACTGCGGCGCGCAGGCCAGGATGCGGCGCACCAGCTTCAGGCCGTCGCGGCCCGCCGCCAGCCCCAGCACCGGCTCGGCGTGGAACTCCTGCGGCAGGTCGTTCATATCCTCTTCATCCACATAGGGAGGATTGGTGACAATCAGATCATAGCGCAGGGCCGGCAGTTCGCGGAACAGATCGGAACGCAGCGGCGTGACCCGTTCGTCGAGTCCGTACGCCTGGATATTGTGCTCGGCCACCGCCAGAACGTCGGCGGAGATATCCACCGCGTCCACTTCCGCCTCCGGAAAGGCAAAGGCGCTGGCAATGGCGATACAGCCGCTGCCGGTGCACATATCCAGGATATGGCCGGGCGGATGCGGCAGCAGGTCGCGGTAGCGATCGTCGATAAGCTCGCCGATGGGCGAACGGGGGATCAGCACCCGTTCATCCACATAGAATTCCAGACCGCAAAACCAGGCTTTGTTGGTCAGGTAAGGCACCGGGATACGTTCATTTATCCGGCGCACCACCCGCTCCACGATGCGGTAGCGCTCGCTGGACGTCAGCCGCGACCCATACATGTCCTTCGGCAGGTCCAGCGGCAGGAACAGGCTGGGCAATACCAGCTGCAGCGCCTCGTCCCAGGGATTGTCGGTGCCGTGGCCGTAGAAAATCTGCGCGGCGTTAAAACGGCTGACCGTCCAGCGCAGCAGATCCTGAATACTGTGCAGTTCGGCGACGGCCTCATCCACAAAAATTTTGTCCAATTATTTCACCCCAGGGCATGATGCGGTTCTAAGGACATAGTTTGCCATGAAGCGCACGACAAAGCAGCAGGCATCGCCCCGTCATGCCGCGTGATGGCCGACATTTTTTACCGCTGGGGGAAAATGGCGCCGGAAATGGAAAATTTCGCCGGAAAATGACAAGACGGGGTAAACTTGCATAAAAGCAGCAAACGCAGAGCAGGGAATGAAAAAAAGATACCAACTGGCCGATGAAGAACGCCATCTGTTCCGGGAATCCATCGCCGGTACGCGCCCGTTGCGCCAAGATACCGTCAAGCCCCCCAAGCCGCGCCGCAGCAGGGCCGTCCTGCCCGCCCGGCGCTTGATGCAGGAACAGGTGGACGCCAGTTTTTATTTTTCCGATGAGTTCCAGCCGTTGCTGGACAGTGAAGGGCCGGCGCGTTATGTACGCCCGGACGCCAGTCCCTATGAGGTGAAAAAACTGCGGCGCGGGGATTATACCCCCGAGCTGTTCCTCGACCTGCACGGGCTGACCCAGGCGCAGGCCAAAGAGGAACTGGGGGCGTTGATTGCCGCCTGCCGGCGGGAACATGTGCACTGCGCCTGCGTCATGCACGGCCACGGTAAACATATCCTGAAACAGCAAACGCCGTTATGGCTGGCCCAGCACCCCGATGTGCTGGGCTTCCACCAGGCGCCGAAAAACTTCGGCGGCGACGCGGCGCTGCTGGTCCTGATTGAACTTAGCGCATAACGTGCCTTAGACTTTCACCAGCAATTGCGCCGGGCTGACCTGCCACTCCAGTTTGCCCTGGCCGCTTTCGCCCTCCAGGGTGACGCAGGCCACCGCCGAGGTGGCGAACATCGGCGCCTGCTCGTCGGGGCATAAATCAGCGACCAGGTAGCCCACCAGCGGCAGATGGGAAACGATCAGCACCGATCCCAGACCTTCATTCGCCAGCGCCTGCAGATAACAACACACCAGGTCGACGTCGCCGCCCGGCGTCAGCTCGGGCAGGCTTTCCTCGCCGTCCGGCAACACCAGTTCGTCACGCAGCACGTCCAGCGTTTGCCGGGCGCGCAGATAAGGACTGACCAACACACGATCGGTATCGAGGATCCTGGTACTTAACCAACATGCCATCAGGCGTGATTCATCACGACCGCGAACTGTCAGAGGCCTTTCCGCATCACTGGCCGCTTCGAGCTGAGCGTCGCCGTGCCGCATAATTAAAACTTGCATAGTGCACCGTTGTTGTTTGACAAAAACGCGAAAGATAAACGCAACGACCGGGCCTTTGCGCTCGAAATCGCGTAAATAAAACGCTGCTTTTTACATCAATACCCGCCATGGAGTCAACACATGGACGTTAATTGATCCTCCGCCGGGCTTTTCCATAGGGGAAAAACCCGCAGCAGACTGAGGCTATTAGCGTATGACAACTATTACCGGTAAAGGTGCAGGCTAAGTAACATATTTACGAATACCCCCCGGAGAGTGGCCGGAACCGGTAATTCAGCAAGCGGCCACGGGCCAATCCGCTCATAAGCTTAATATTGGCATGACGGCACGAAAAATAAAGCGTAGCGCCAGGGAACACTACGTCTGGAACGACGCCGCGGGCGCCGGCCCAGGGTAAAGTAAGCCATAATTGCGCGCCCGGGCGCGATAACGACAAGGACGGATAGGGTTATGGCGCCGGTATAATCTTGCCCATGGGTCATCAAACGCAGGCCCGGTCACGGGCCTGTCATGAGCGGATTAACGCAAACCGAGCTGGAAAATCAGCGTTTCAGCCTGGCAGCTGAAGGTAAAATCAGCGTTTAGCTCAACGCCGCCCTTAACGGGTTCGATGCGGCTGCTGATGTCGCAGGGATCGGATTCCACCGCGCGCGCTTTTTCCGTCAGCATCGCCAGCATGGCTTCCGCTTCCTGGCGCTGTTCAAACACCTTGCTGAACGACGCCGTGCAGTCTTCGTTATCAATGATAGTGCCGACATCGACACAGCAACAGGCGGCGGTTTCTTCAGCACTGCATTTGTTAATAGAGTGAGTCATTGCAATCTTCTCCACAGGATTTACCTGTTTGACAATAATAAGCCGTTCAAAAGTATCTACGGCTTATCATACTCCTGTACACCCAACGTTGATAGGGCCGGCTCCGCCGGCTATTGCGAATCGATATCCTTCAGATCGCCCTGTATCGCCTGGGCGTTGGGGTTTTCCTGCGGTTTCAGCCGGCCGCCGCTGGCCAGGAAATCATGCCGCTGGAAATAGGCGGCGCGCACCAGCGCATAAGGATCGGCGGAATTGCGCAACAGGCTGTCGGAGTCCAGCAGCTGCGCGCGGGTTTCCACGCCTTCGAATACCCATTTACCGGCGGACATCCACCAGGTGAGATAACTTAACACCGGATAGAAGTTGTCCACCGCCCCGCCCAGATCCTCGCGCGGGGTAAAGCTGCCGTAACCCGGCAGCACCACATAAGGACCGTAGCCGACGCCATAGGTGCCAAGGGTACTGCCGAACCGGCGCGGTTGTTCCTTAGCCAGCTTGGGATTGGCCATGGACGCCACGTCGATCAGGCCGCCCATCCCCAACAGGGTATTGAGGAAAAAACGGTTGAAGTGGATCATGGCTTCATAGGGCTTGCCGATGGCGAAATAGTTGACCATGGAGGCCGGTTCTTCAAGGTTGCTCAGAAAATTACCCAGGCCGTTGCGCGCGGGCTTGGGCACGTAATCGCGCCAGGCCACCGCCACAGGACGCACCACGTACGGATCCAGGACATTGTAGTTAAAATCAAACATCGTACGGTTAAACCCTTCCAGAGGGTCCGAACGCTGCTGTGAAGACGGATCGGTTTTATCGCTGGCGCATCCCAGAAGCAATACGCTGGCCAGCGCCAAACCTGACAGGCGGTAATTCATCATTCAACTCCATTTATTATTGTTATGCCGGCCGCTAGGGCATGTGTTGATCTATGCGCACGGCGATCCGGCCGGTGCCGCTGAAATCCTGCAACGCGCTCTCGCCAAACCAGTCGCCGGGCCTGGCGTCGGCGCCACCGTCACGGGCAATCCTCACCCGTACCTTTACCTGTCGCTGGGCGGAAAGCAAACGCTCCGGCAACATGGCATTGCTGTCATCCAGCGTTAACGATAACGGAAAGCGGCTCAATGGCAAAGTTTTAACCGCAACCGGTACCGGACTTTTTCCGTCGGTGACCGAAATAAACAGCGTTCCTTGTGCCGGCGGTTTATCGTCCAGGGCCGGCGCCAAAGTAACATCCACGGTAAGTTTCGCCGTCTCCTGGCCTGACAACGCGCGCGCCTGGTTAATCACGCGCCTGATGGCGTCGCCATGGACATCGCCCGCGGGCAGCAGGGTCAATACCTGGCGCCACAGGCTTATCGCCTGCGCGTAGTCGCCTTGTTGATACAGGCCGACCGCCAGCAGGTTAAGCGCCGTGATGTTGCCTGGCTGCCGTTTGAGCAGCGCGCGCAGCAGGCTGTCGCCTTCCTGGTTGTCGCCCGCGTCGGCGGACCGGGTCAATACCCCGGCGTAATCGAGCGTAATCGCGTCATCGTCCGGGGCCAGACGATGGGCGCGTTCAAACGCCTGGGTGGCCATGGCCGCATCATTCATTACCACGCCGATGCGCCCGAGGATCAGCCAATCCTGGGTCTGTTGCGGATGTTCGCGCAGCGAGGCGCGCAGCCCGACCGCAAACCGCGCCAGCTCCTGCGCCGACAGCTGGCTGGCATGCGGGTCCATAATGCGCGCCCGCAGCGCCGGCATCTCCGCCACCGTCTGCTGCCAGCGCCATACCTGGAACGCGCCGCCGGTCCAGGCGTAAAACGCCAGGGTAACCAGCACCAGAGCCGCCGCGCCCGGGATCAGGACCCACGCGCCCAGCGGCGGTCTGGCCGGCGCCGGCGCCACGGGGATATCCGACAACAGGTTTTGCTGCAGCTCCTCAATATGCAGGGTGCGCTCAGCCACCACGCCCTGCGCCTCATCCTGGGCCAGTTCATCCAGCCGGTGCGTAAAAAACGCCTGGTTCAGGCTGTCGCGGGTTATCGCGCCGCCTTGCCGGCGGTAGCGCAGCGCCGGCAGCACAAACAGCGCGCAGGCCAGCGTCAGCAGTAGGGTAAAGGTCATGCCGGCTATTATCATGGCTGTTCCCGATTGGTTTTTTCCAGCAACCGCGCCAGACGCTGCCGTTCCTCGCTGGATAGCGGACTGCGCCCGCCACGCCGCGACGCGCGCAGCACCACCGTCAAACCGCCGGCGATCACCACCGCGAGCGGCCCGAGCCACAAAAAAATCGTCAGTGGATTAAGGGGCGGCACATAAGTCACGAAATTACCGTAGCGCGCCACCATGTAAGCGATGATCTGCTCCTTGCTCCTGCCCTGCATCATCAGCTGATAGACCTTGGCGCGCATATCGGCGGCAATAATCGCATTGGAGTCGGCGATACTGTTGTTCTGGCACTTCGGGCAGCGCAGTTGCTGGGTCAGTTCCCGGTATTGCTGCTCCTGCGCCACACTGTTGAACTGCCGGGTATCTATCGCCGCGCCGGCGCTAAAACCCAGGCAAAGGCACAGCAACAGCATAATGCATTTTATCGCCATGCTCATGTCCCCTTGGCGTATTGCTGGTACAAGGGCAGCACCTCGCGCCGCCAGACGTCGGCATTCAGATCGCCCGCGTGGCGATAGCGTATTATCCCCCGGCCGTCGATGAGAAACGTTTCCGGCGCGCCATAGACGCCCAGGTCCAGCCCCAGCATGCCGTCGCCGTCGTACAGGCTCAGCGTGTAGGGATTGCCCAGCGTATTCAGCCAGTTAACCGCTTTGAGGCGATCGTCTTTGTAATTCAGGCCCACCACCCTGACGCCCTGGGCCGCCAGGGTATTGAGGAACTGGTGCTCGGCCCGGCAGGTGGGACACCAGGTGGCCCAGACGTTAAGCAGCATCGGCCGCCCGTCGCGCAGTACCGAGCGATCGTAGGTCTTGGCGGGATCGTCAAGGGACGCCAGCCGGAAATCCGGCACCGGCTTGCCGATCAGCGCCGATTCCAGCAGCGTGGGATCATCGCCATGGGCATTGCGTGACAATTGCACGATAAATGCGGCGGCCAGCAGCAGGAACAGCACCAGCGGAATATACAGCAGCTTTTTTTTCATAGTGGCACCCGACGTGCGGCCCGGCGGGCTTTTTTGTCGGCCCGGTAACGGGGGTCGGCCAGGCAGCACAGGCCGCCGGCTACCATAAACAGACCGCCCAGCCATATCCAGCGGACAAAGGGTTTATAATAGAGCCTGACCGCCCAGGCGCCGTCATCCATCTCCTCGCCCAGCGCGGCATATAAGTCGCGGCTCAACCCACCGCTGATGGCCGCCTCGGTCATCACCGTGCGGCTGACGCTGTAAAAGCGCTTTTCCGCCCGGAGCATGGCTTCCGGGTGGTTATGGCGCGTCACGTCAAACACCGCCGCGGCGCCGGTATAATTAGGGCCGCGCAAATCCTCCACGGCGCGGAAGACGAAGTGATACGCCTTGATGTCCACGCTGTCGCCGGTTTTCATGCGCACATCGCGCTCCAGACTATAGTTCTGGCTGAAGGTGATGCCGATAACCGTCACCGCCACGCCAAGATGGCCGAGCACCATGCCCCAATGGCTACGGGTAAGATGGGCCAGCCCGCGGATAAAGCGGTGGCGATGGGTGGCGCGCTCGTGCACCTCCATCAGCGACAGGATAATCACCCACAGCGACATCATCAGACCCACCACCGTCATGGCCTCGATCTCATCGCCCATCAGCCGGGGCAGCAGGATGGAAAGCGCCAGCGTGGCCGCCATGGCCAGCGCCAGGCGTTTAATCAGCGTTTTCGCCTCGTCCCGGCGCCAGCGGATTAACGGCCCGATACCGAGCAACAGGGCAAACGGCGCCATCAGCCAGGTAAACATACTGTTGAAAAAAGGCTCGCCGATGGAGATGCTGCCCATGCCAAGCTGTTTATGGATAAGCGGCAGCAACGTGCCGAGCAACACCACCAGCATCGCGGCCATCAGCAGCACGTTGTTGCCCAGCAGGAAGGTCTCGCGGGAGAAAACCTCGTGCTGCGCGCGGCTCCTTACCTTGCCGCCCTTGATGGCGTATAGCAGCAGCGAACCGCCGATCACCAGAATCAGGAACGCCAGGATAAACATGCCGCGCGCCGGGTCCGAGGCAAACGAATGCACCGACACCAATACCCCGGAACGCACCAGAAAGGTCCCCAGCAGGCACAGGGAAAAGGCGGCGATGGCCAGCAGCACCGTCCAGGATTTGAAGGTGCCGCGTTTTTCGGTCACCGCCAGAGAGTGCAGCAGCGCCGTACCGGCAAGCCAGGGCATAAACGAGGCGTTTTCCACCGGATCCCAAAACCACCAGCCGCCCCAGCCCAGTTCATAATAGGCCCAGGCGGACCCCAGCACGATGCCCAGCGTCAGGAAAATCCAGGCCGCCTGGGTCCAGGGACGGGACCAGCGGGCCCAGGCGGTATCCAGCCGGCCGGCAATCAGCGAGGCGATGGCGAACGAGAACGCCACTGAAAAACCCACATACCCCATATACAGTAGCGGCGGATGAAAAATCAGGCCGATATCCTGCAGCACCGGGTTTAAATCATGCCCGTCGATGGGAATATCCGGCAGGGTACGCGCAAACGGGTTGGACGTGAGCAAAATAAACGCCAGAAATCCGCTGTTGATCATGCCCATCACCGACAGCACCCGGGCGACGGCCTCATCCGGCATGCTGCGGCTGAACAGCGCCACCGCCAGCGTCCAGCAACTGAGCAACAGCACCCACAGCAGCAGCGATCCCTCATGGGCGCCCCAGGTGGCGGCGACCCGGTAATACACCGGCAGCGCGGTATTGGAATTATTCACGACATAAGCCACGGAAAAATCATTGACCACGAACGCATAGACCAGACAGGCAAAGGCGCCGGCGATGGACGCAAACACACCGTAGGACAACGGCCTGGCCACCGCCATCAGCCTGGCGTCCTGCCGCGAGGCGCCCCAGAGCGGATACACCGCCAGCAACAGCGCCAGGCCGATAGCCAGGCACAGCAGGAAATTACCGAGTTCCGGCATCATGGCTGTTCCTTAGACGGCGCGGCCCGGGCCGTATCCTGCCCGGGGTAGGGTATTTCGCCGCGCGCCAGGCGTTGCGTCCGGTCCTGGGGTTGGCCAGTCATGCCGGCCTGCACTGCGCCTTCGGCCATGGCGCGTTGACCGGCGGGCCGAGAATGGGTTTTCATCGCATCCTTCACTTCGGGCGGGGTATAGTTTTCATCATGTTTGGCCAGGACTTCACGCGCCTGGATCAGATTGCCCGCGCCCAACACGCCCTGCGCCACCACGCCCTGCCCTTCGCGAAACAGATCCGGCAAAATGCCGTCATAGGTGACCGGTACGGAGCCGACGGCGTCATAGATCCTGAAGGTGACCTTCAGGGTATGGGCATCGCGCTTTACCGATCCCGGCATGACCATGCCGCCGATGCGCAGGCGCTGCCCGATATGCGGCAACTCCTGCCGCTCGCCCTTGCCCTCGAGGATCTCGCGCGGCGTATAAAACAAATCGATATTGGAACTGAGCGCGTAGAGCACCAGCGTGACTATCAGCGCGGCGCCCATCAGCATCACGACGGCCAGGTAAAGACGGCTTTTACGGCGCGGCGTCATCGGGCATCCCCCCGACGCGCGGACGGATCGGCCGGCGCGCCGCCACGGCGCATACGCAGGGCGCGCGCCTGCTGCCTGCGGATAGCGTCGAGCAGCTGTTGCCGCCGCCACAGGGTATGGGCTATCAATCCGGCCAGCGACGCCAGGGTAACCGCTACCGCCAGCCAGACGTAGAAACCATAGCCGCCCATGGCGAAAAACGCCGTCCAGGAGGTGAAAGCCGGGCTCACGATCGCCGCGCCTTATCAGCCAGAGCCACCGCCCACGGGCGATGGCGGTCCTGTTGCAATATCAGGTTGCGTAAACGCATCAGCGTTAGGGTGGCGAAAAACAGCAGATAACCGAAGATCGCCCAGCGCAGCGGAGTGCGCATGCTGGGATCAATGCTTTGTTGCATATTGGTCGAGCCTTGATGCAGGGTATTCCACCACTGCACGGAGTAATGAATAATCGGGATATTGACCACGCCCACCAGGATCAGGATGCCGGCGGCGCGCCCGGCCAGGCGCCGATCTTCAAACGCGTTGTACAGCGCCATAACGCCGAGGTAGAGAAACAGCAATACCAGCTCCGAGGTCAGCCGGGCGTCCCATACCCACCAGGTGCCCCACATGGGTTTGCCCCAGGCGGAGCCGGTAACCAGCGCGATAAAGGTAAACGCCGCCCCCACCGGCGCCATGGCCGCCGCCGCCAGATCCGCCATCTTCATCTGCCAGACCAGGCCGATAAACGCGGCAACGGCCATCGCGGCATAGATGCCCATGGACCACATGGCGGCGGGCACATGGATATACATGATGCGGACACTATCGCCCTGCTGATAGTCCGGCGGGGCGAAACCGAATCCCCAGCCCCAGCCGAGCAACAGCGTCGCCGCGCTCGCCAGCGCCAGAACCGGTATCAGCCGGCCGCACAGCTGGTACAGCCGCTCCGGCTTCGCCCACAAATGTAGTGTCTTCCACATTATTGTTTTGCTCACAGTAAAAATACATAACACGGCCTGTTCTTGCCGGCAGGCCGCAGGTTATTGCAGACTCACGCGCAGCGCGGCGGCGGCGGCGAAAGGCGCCAGCAGCGCGCTTCCCGCCAGCAGGGCGCCGAGGATCGCCAGATAGCCGTCAAAGGGCAGCCCCTGCGCGGCGTTATCCAGCGCGGCGGTGGCAAATATCAGTACCGGTATAAATAATGGCAGCAACAGCAGGCTTAGCAGCACCCCGCCTTTACGCAATCCCAGGGTCAGGCCGGCGCCGATAGCGCCGATCAGGCTCAGGGTGGGCGTTCCCAGTAATAACGACAGCGCCATTGCCTGCCAGGTGTGGCGGTCCAGCGCCAGGAACAGGGCCACCAGCGGCGATAGCAGCAGCAGCGGCAACCCGGTGACCAGCCAATGCGCGCAGATCTTGCCCATCACCACCAGCGGCAGCGGCAGCGGCGACAGCAGCAACTGCTCAAGCGTGCCGTCATGAAAATCATCGCGGAACAACCGCTCCAGCGACAGCAGGCAAGCCAGCAAAGCCGCCACCCAGATGACGCCCGGCGCGATCCGCCGCAACAACTGCGGTTCCGGCCCCACCCCCAGCGGGAATAACGTAATCACGATCAGGAAAAACCACAGCGGATTCACGATATCAGCGCGGTTGCGCAAGGCCAGCCGCAGCTCGCGGCGCACAATCAGCCAGAACATGGCGCCGCCTCCCCCTGCCGTGCGGCCAGGGCCATTTTGCGCACCCGCGCATGCGTGTCCGGCAGCGCCTGATGGGTGGTCAGCAGCACGCTGCCCCGCGCGTCGGCGTGCGCGGCAAACAACGACATCAGCTGCGCCACGCCTTGTTGATCGATGGCGGTCAGCGGTTCATCCAGGATCCACAGCGCTGCGGGGCTCAGCCACAGACGGGCCAGCGCGATACGGCGCTGCTGGCCCGCGGACAGCCCCGCCGCGGGCAGGTCCTCGTATCCCGACAATCCCACATGCTCCAACGCCCGCCACAGATCCGCCTCATTGCGTCCGCCGCCGCCCAGCGCCTGGAAGAATGCCAGATTTTCCAGCGGCGTCAGGGACAGATTAATCCCGGATAGATGGCCGATAAAAAGCATCTCGCGGTGATACAACCCGCGCTCGCGGCGAATCGGTTGCTGCCGCCAGCTGACCTGGCCCTCGTCCGGCTGCGCCAGCCCGGCCAGGATCCGCAGTAAAGAGGTTTTACCGGCGCCGTTGGCGCCCTCGACCTGGACAATATCCCCGGGGGAAATGCGGAAGCTCAATCCGGAAAACAACACGCGATCATCACGAATACAGGACAGGTTGTTTGCTTCCAGCATCAGAAACCCAATTCATCATTAATTGTATGGCGATCATAGCATAGGCGACTATCGCAGCGCTGTTCATCGCCATTGCATTCTTTTTCGGTCCAGGAAGGATTGTATTAGATCAATAAAACGCAACAAATACCAGCAAAGTTAAAATTTTGTTACGTATTGCCCCCGGCTGGTGACAATTCTACCGGCGACTCCGCCGACCCGGCGGACTTCTTTTAGCGCCGCCGGAACAAAATACCGCTACGCTTATTGATTAATAGCGAATGTATTAATAACCCGACGGATACGGATGAGGAATGCGGATGAGCGAGACCAACAAACATGATGATCCCGGCGTCGCCGTGGAGAGTGACGAGCATGACGCCAATACCGATATCGAGGTGAAAGAACAGAATCTTCCTTCGCGCGCCGCCGCCATACATGAAATGATCCGCGAAGAGGGTGAAAAGGAGCTGGAACGCGACGGCCAGGCGCTGCTGTGGTCGGCGGTGGCCGCCGGCCTGTCGATGGGCGCGTCGCTGATGGCCAAGGGTATCCTGCATGCCCATCTGCCCGAGGGCGCCGCGGGATTTTTGCTGGAAAACCTGGGCTACACCCTGGGTTTTATTATTGTCATTATGTCGCGCCAGCAGCTGTTCACCGAGAACACCCTGACCGCAGTGCTGCCGATTATGCAAAAGCCCACCGGCCATAATATCCTGATCCTGCTGCGATTGTGGGGCGTGGTGCTGCTGGGCAATCTTGCCGGCACCGCGGTGGTGGCGTTTGCCTTTCTCCATATGCCGATTTTTAATCCGGCCACGCGCGAGGCCTTTGTCGCCCTATCGCAGGCAATCATGGTCAATCCTCCCGGCGATATGTTCGCCAACGGCATTATTGCCGGCTGGATTATCGCCTCCATGGTTTGGATGATGCCTTCCGCGGGCAATGCCAAAATCCTGGTGATTATCCTGATGACCTACCTGGTGGGGATTGGCGATCTTACCCATATTGTCGTGGGTTCGGTGGAAGTGTTCTACCTGGTCTTTAACGGCGATATCCCCTGGCATCACTTTATCTATCCGTTCGCCCTGCCCACCCTTGCCGGCAATATCGTCGGCGGCACCTTTATCTTTGCCCTGCTCAGCCATGCGCAGATCCGCAACGACCTCAGCCGCCAGCGCAAGGAAGCGCTGAAAAAAGACGCCGCCCGCGACGGGCAACGGAAAAACCGCCGCCAGAAAGTGGATACCGGTGAGGAGTAGCACGCAGGGCCTGGCGGCGGAGGCCCTGACTGCCGCGCCGCGCGCGGGCAAACGGATTTTTTTGCCCGCGTTTGTCGAAGGAATGAGCAAACGCGCCGTTAAGTGCTTATTTTCGGTGCATAATCGGGTATAATCATGCCCGCTACAGGGTCCTCGTAGTTAAACGGATATAACAAGCCCCTCCTAAGGGCTAGTTACAGGTTCGATTCCTGTCGGGGACACCATCACCGCCTAAATCCGCATAATTCCAGCTAAACAAATCCCGTCTCGATTCGCGTCACGTCTGCATGCGAACTAAACCCACCTGAAACTCAAGCAAAGAGTCGATCTTCTTCGCCGCGATAAGCCGGTTTCACCCTGATGCGCCGCAAGACGACGGCTTTATTATCGTTACGGCGGCCAGTAAAAGGGCTGGTATATATCCACGACCGCCATCCCTTAGCGATGACGCGGGAGGTACGCCTCTAATGGCTATCGCCCAAGACAACGCTGGGAAACGCCGAAGAGCTGGCGCACGATTTCACCATACCGGCTGAAAATTTTCTTTCAACCCTGTCAGTCAAGCTATCGGCAATACTCACAACGACAAAGTAGGGATTATCAAATAGACCGATAATCATGAGCTGTAACCGCCGATTCATTTCATGAATTTGTATTCCCCCATTGTTCTACTTCCGTAATGCGAATAACTTGTAATTATTACCCCACAGATAATTTTTTATTCACCCTAGAAAAATTTTACTATCTGCACACCATTTATCTTTCTGTGACCCTCATTGTGATTAATTTAAGTTTTTAAGCAAACAATGCATTCGAAGAGCGTGCAAGCTATTAAGCATCGTAAGTAATAATTCACAAATCAATACTGGGTAAAAGTATGGAAGAAATACTCACTGTTTATGCCAATCCACCAGCAATAACAAAAAATTGTATAGATATTCCTTTTGACCGTTCAAAACCGTTCAGTAGTATATTATGTGGAGTTTATAACGCCTCTGATGCTGTTTTCCAAGAAATAAATGCCAATTTATCACATATAGAAAACGTTGTGCCTATTCATAAAAATGCCAGAGAACAAATTGAACAGGCACAAAAGAATATTATCGAGGCAAAACTGGCACACTTAAAATTAATGGCTACCGAATCAACCAAGCTGGACGCGCATCAGCAACAAGTGAAAAAATTGATTGAAGATCAAAAAATTTCTTTAAATCACAGGAACGCCGACTTGGAGAGAGTGAGGAATTTACAGACAAACCTACATAACAAAATGCAAGTTTCTCTAACACAACAACGAGAAATTTCTAACTCTATTGTTGCAACAAGCGTACAAAGCACACAGGCACAATTCCGTACACAGATGGCAAAAAGTATGGCATCTATGCAACTCGCTGGTGACTTGCTTGGAAAATCTAGAGCTTTTCAGCAAGCAAAGAAAATAGCGGAAAAACAAAGGCAAGAAGATGAGCACCGGTTGCAGGAATTAGCTAGAGAAAATGAAAAACTTCAGATGCAACTGCTTGAATTGCAGAAAAATGAACAAGAAATACAAAGATATTCTTACAGGCGTAATTTTGAACTAGAAATAATCAAATCACAATACAATTCTGCGGAAACCCATCAACAGGCCGTTAAGAGTCGCCACGAGGAAGCGGCAGAGCGTTATAAATTATATGATAAAGAAATTCATAGCATTAAAAATTTGGTTAATATATTCGGAGTTAAAATTGACTCACATTCTTCAGTTGCGCAAAAAGATATTGAAATAAAAAACAACATCATCACTCTTAAAGAAAAAGCACAGCAAGTTGAACAATGGCTTAAAGAAACCCATGCAAGGCTTGCATTACAACAAAGCCACCCATCTATGATAAATCATCATTTTGATCATTGCATTAACGACCTAAATAACTCAGATCTTGAACCCGAGCCAAAAGAACGCCTGATTAAAAAATGGGACGAGTTGCGTCATACGGAACTAAACAACAAGAAAATAATAATATCAGGCTCAGAACTTGAATTAAGCAATATAACTCATATCCATAATCAAATTAATGAATGCATTGTATATTTCAAAGAAAAAGAAGAACAGTTGAAAAGATATGTTGCCAAGCGCGATTTCGAGCTAAAAATAATAAAATCACAATACGAATCAGAAGAAATCCATCATCGAGCCGTTAAGAGTCGCCACGAGGAAGCGGCAGAGCGCAACAAATTATATAATAATGAACTTGATAGCATCAAAAATTAGATTGATATATTCAGAGTTAAAATTTACTCTCATTTATCAGTTACGCAAAAAGATATTGAAATTAAAAACAACATCTTCACTCTTAAAGAAAAAGCACATAAAGTTGAACACTGGCTCAATGAAACTCATGCGAGACTTGCATTACAACAAAGCCATCTATCAATGATAAATCATCATTTTGATCATTGCATTAACGACGTTAATAACTCAGATCTTGAGCCGGAGCCAAAAGAACGCTTAATTAAAAAATGGAATCAGTTGCGTCACACTGAGCTAAATAATAAAAAAATAATAATTTCACGCTCAGAACTTGAATTAATAAATATAACTAATATCAATAGTAAAATTGATGAATACATTGCATATTCCAAAGAAAAATCAGCCAAAGTTGACTCATTGATTAATAAACTTAGCTTTTTGAACACTAAGCAACAAACCCTGAAGAAAAATGAAGTTACCAATTGTGAGACATTGGTATGTGACCTGGGCACGCAGGCTAAATGGGCATCGATTGAGGCAAGTCAGACGCTCGCTTTTGCCGGTGGAATAGCCGCGGGTGTCCCCGCTGAGCTGAACGACACCGTAAATGGAATAATCCATGCTGGAATGCATTACTCTGAAACGTATGCCGCACTTAAAGCGCTCGTTAATAGCGGTGACGTACTTGGTAACGTATCCGAGGCTATGAAGGATAAATGGGTAGCTCATCTCGACAAAATGGTTGCAGCCCAAGAAAGAGGCGGTGTTGCTGAATTTTTTCAGGCAGGAGTGGAAGGGGGCAAGCTTGTTACTGATGTTGTCACACTAGGCGCGGCTGGCGTTGGCGCCGTGAAGCTCACTAAAGCTGCTGCAAACGCTGGAGTTTCAGCGGGTCCCCCTGTGTCAGAGTAGTTGAGAAGATCCCTTTTTCGGGATTTCATTCTCAATCCAGGGGGCCGGAGCATCACCATGTCGCGTTTACCTCAGGCTCGCAAGGACGCCATTTTAAGTAAAATGCTTGCCCCTCATCCGCCGACCATCCGTGAATTGGCACAAAGAGAAGGGATTTCAGAAGCTACACTGTACAATTGGCGTAATCAGCTTCGCAAAGAAGGTCGCCCTGTGCCCGAACATGATCGCAGCAGTGAGAATTGGTCTGCGCAAACTAAATTCGCCGTCGTCGTCGAAACCTCGTCGATGTCGGAGATCGAGTTGAGCGAGTATTGCCGAGCCAAAGGTCTTTTCCCAGAGCAGGTTAAGCAGTGGCGCGAAATATCGATCCAGGCCCATGCAGAGCCAGGCGGTTTTAATGATGCGGCCAGCGCACAGCAGAATAAGGCCCAGCGTAAGCAAATTAAACGTCTTGAGCGCGAAGTCCTGCGTAAAGATAAAGCACTGGCGGAGGCAGCGGCATTACTGATCCTGCAAAAAAAAGTTCGCGCCCTTTGGGGCGACAACGAGGACGATTAACTCCTCTGGCGTACCGGGAACAGATCACCGCCTGGGTTCAGCAGGCGTGCAATGATGGCGCATCGTTGTACCGTTCTTGCGAGGGGGTAGGGATCTCTGTTCACAGTTGGTATCGGTGGCAACAGGATGGTGCTGTTATTGCGGATCAGCGTCCATTGATTGACCGCCCTGAGCCGGCCAACAAACTGAGCTCAACGGAACGCCAGTCGGTGTTGGCGGTATGCAATAGCGCGCGTTTCGACAGCGTTCCGCCGAGTCAGATCGTACCGATTCTGGCAGACGAGGGTTGCTACATGGCCTCTGAATCGACGATGTATCGGGTATTAAGAGAGGCGGGTCAAGTGCAGCATCGTGGACGTGCCGCCAAGGCTGTGCGCGTGGCAAAACCGACCAGCTTTACCGCCACCGCCCCTAACCAGGTCTGGATGTGGGACGTGACCTGGTTGCCGAGTAGTGTTAAGGGGCTGTATTATAAGCTGTATTTATTTGAAGACCTATTCAGTCGCTACCCGGTGGGTTGGGAAGTCCATGATGAAGAGACCGGCGAGCTGGCGGCAGATCTGCTACAACGATGTGTCCTGGGGCAGCGCTGTGCTATGCAACCCTTGGTACTGCACTCGGATAACGGTGCGCCGATGAAAAGTTATACGCTGAAGGCCAAGATGGAAGCCCTGGGTATAACGTCATCCTTTAGTCGGCCGCGGGTATCCAATGACAATCCGTACGCAGAATCAATCTTTCGTACATTGAAATATTGGCCGTCCTGGCCGCGCAAAGGATTTACCTCGATTGATGCTGCACGGCAGTGGGTGAAGCGCTTCATTGATTGGTATTGCCACGTCCACCGCCACAGCGGGATCAAATTCGTGACGCCGGCGCAGCGCCATCAGGGCAAGGATAAAGCCTTGCTGTTAAAGCGTCACCAAGTCTATCAAGCCGCCCGCGCTGCGTGCCCGGAACGGTGGCGAGGTGAGACAAGAAATTGGGGTTGGGACAAGGAAGTTCAACTCAATCCAGATCGGCCGTTGACACAAGAAAACGCCGAGAATTTACAGGCTGCATAAATCGCAATTTTATCTCAACATCTTTGACAAACACCGGGGTCAGCGCATCGCAGCAAAAGTTGCGTCGCGAATGGATGCATCACCACCAGGAACAAAAACTGTTAAGCAAGCAGATACCGGAATGGTTTGGGGTGAAGGAAACATGAAGCAAGGTGATCCATTTGAAACTTTCATCGGTAAAGAGTATTTGCCCGAAAGTATTCAATCACCTAAACCATTTGAAGCTTTCGATTTTCATGATAAATTAACTGGCGTAGCGGTGAGCGTTAAAACATTAGATACTCTCACGCCGTCGATACTTAAAAAGCCAGCAGGTATATATAGCAGGTTAACCAGGTATGTTAACAAAGCGAAGAATTTCAAGCAGCAACAAATGAAGGATTTCTCTCTTACTTCTGAAGAAATTTCTTCACGGGAAATATTCTTAGGTGTGCCAGCAAAAACTCCTACGGCGCAGTGGGAACAGATTAATAAAGCCATCAAGTATGGTGAAGAGAATGGCATAAAATTCACAATATTCAAGGTGGAATAATATGAGTGCCTTTGTAAAATCAGAATGGGCAACCATCCTTTCTAACCAAGATTTTATCTGTATAAGCACTTGCTCCGGCTACAGAGGGGGCCAGCGCGATCCCAAAGGGGTTCAGCACATTATAGATCCTAAAAGCGCGGACGATGATGTTGGTTTGCTTATTTTAGATGCGTTATCACATAGCAGGCTTGTCCTGCCACGATTTCGCCAGGATGTTGTAATCCACCCGGATACAGTTTTCGAGCCTGAATTTTATGACAATAAACTCATGGAAGAAAGATATGATGCATGGGTGGAATATATCATGAAGAGGTTTTCTTATAAAAACGAAAACCAAATGTATAAACAGTTGAAAAACTGCTCTTTGACCCGGACTAATGGTCAGATCATCTTTACTCCCTGGCATCACAAAAAATTAGCAAACTGGGATGGTGACGGCCTAACAGATGCCGATAAGGTCATCATCCCCGCCAGTAGTGTTCCCACGGAGATAGGTGCCGGACTGCGCCTCGCATTGAGCCGATGCACTGGTTGAAAAACAGCCTCGGCTTATGCCGGGGCTTTTATTTGGCTTTAACAACCGGCAAGTCTTTATACTGCGTCGTGTAGCGCGGTGAAAGCAATGTGCGCTTCATCCTCCAGGCTTGCTGTATTCCCTGCCCCGCAAACCATACTTTCCCTATACCAGAGTGGTTTATCCCGTCCAAGACCTTCATAAGCGCCTCGCTGTTAACCCGCGGCTTATGCTCATCGAATAGAGCCAGTTGAGCCACCCCCAGACCGTAAAAATCCCCCAACATAACGCCGGCTTTCTGATAGCGCATTCCTGGCAAGAAAATCTTGTCCAGGCACTCCATGGCGACGCGGATAATGTCGCGGGTGTCATTGCTCGGGATAGTGAGGCTACCGGTCGCCTGATTGCCGTAATAGGGTTCATCTACGGCAAACGGGCTTGTCTTGATGAATACGGATATCTTTTTGCAGTACTGCCGTTCACCCCTGAGTTTCTCCGCTGCGCGCTCAGCATATGCGCAGATAGCCTCCCTTACCTGTTGATAGGTGGTTGCCCGGTCACCGAATGATCGCGAACTGACTATCTCTTGCTTAGTGGGTGCAAACTCTTCCAACTGCATGCATGATTCGCCATTGAGTTCCCGGACGGTGCGCTCCAGCACAACGCTGAAATGTTTGCGGATAAATGGCGGGTGACTGTCTGCCAGCTGGAGAGCGTTATAAATCCCCATAGCAGTAAGCTTCTTCGATATACGCCGGCCAATGCCCCAAACGTCCTCTACAGGCACCAGGGCCATTAATTTTCGTTGCCTGACCGATGATGAGAGGTCTACCACTCCGCCTGTCTGTGTCCACTGTTTGGCAGCATGGTTGGCGAGTTTCGCCAGAGTTTTGGTCGGGGCAATGCCCATGCCCACGGTGAGCTTAGTGCGCTGCTTTACCCGTTCCCTGACATCGCGGCCAAACTGCTCCAGGCGCATGCAGTTGCTGACCCCTGACAAATTCATGAAAGCTTCATCAATGGAGTAAATCTCCACTGACGGGGCCATCTCTTCAAGTGTCGTCATAACCCGGTTGGACATATCAGCATACAAAGCATAGTTACTGGAAAACACATGCACGTGGTGTTTCCTGACGATGTCCTTAATCTCGAAAAAAGGATTCCCGGTTTTGAAACCAAGCTTTTTAGCTTCAGCCGAACGCGCTATTACGCAGCCGTCATTGTTACTCAGAACGATGACGGGCTTACCTTTCAGATCTGGACGAAATACCGTTTCGCAGGATGCATAAATTGAGTTCACATCCGCCAGGGCAAACATGGTCAGGGTGCCGAGTGAATGAGAAACGTCACTACGCCGAATATCTCGACGTTGTCCTCTAAACGGATTGGGATGGCCCGATAAGCCGTATTCATAGGCAGCAGGTGCGGTGTAGGGGTGAGCTGCAATTGTTTGACAGTAAACTCACCGTCAACTGCTGCAATGACAATCTGTCCATGCTGTGCTGTGAGCGCGCTATCTACAATGAGCATGTCGCCCTCGTTGATAAACCCCTCGATCATCGAGTCACCGATCACCTGACGAAATAGGTAGCGGCTGGATGGCTCACACATAACTGATTTAAATCTATACGGTTTTCAATATAGTCTTGGGCTGGACTGGGGAAGCCAGCGGGCACCCGCCCCAAAAAAAGAGGGAGGGGTATTACTTCGGCAAGTTCAACGGCCCGATAAAAATCATGTTCGCATACTCAAATGGATCATTACTGTTGTTTTGTACAGCATAAGCATGATGCCAGTGGATTGTGAAAGGCGAGTGAGGCGGTAAATCGTAGGGTGTTGAGCGGTGGGGAGATTTAGTTTAACCACCGCGTTAGGATCACATATGAGACTGGTTAAATGATTGAGTCGCCGAAATTAATTGATTCTCTGGTTAAAAATCTCTTGGGAAGATAACGATTGTAATGGTGTTTTTCACAGAATTCCCTTAGTTCACCAATATCTGTTACGCGAGCTTTGATATATATCCGTTGCATATAATTATTGAATGTATTTAATGAAAGATTCAACCTTTCGGCAGCCTCCTTTGATTTTAATCCTTGCAGTCGATAAAACATTATCTCACACTCTCGCTCAGTAAATGTGTCGTCCGGTTTATTTAGAAGCAAAGACCCTGGCATATGACCTTTAACGTAGTCATTTAAGGAATATACCGTTAACTCTATATTATATCCAAACATACCAACACACTCATGATTATCATTATAAAAAGGCATCTTCCTAAATATATAGGGGTAGTCAACCGCATGAGGATGCAGTTCTAACGTTGAAAATTGTTCCTGAGTTTTTATAACCCTCTTGTATTGGTTATCAAATTCATCTACTACGCCATCTACTGCGAAAAGGTTATTGTCAATTTCACAATCATACTTACCAATAATATCCGCGGGTGATTTAGCGCCAAGCAAATCAGCGGCAGCCTGATTACAGTAAATTAATCTTGCGGACAAATCTCTTATGCCATAAGGAGTTTTTAGCTGATCAAAGGCATATCGCATTGAGTTCGGTATATTTATTTCTGGAACGATACTACTCTTACATTTATCATTATTCATTATAACTTACTCCTATTGATGATATTTAAATGACTTTATCACCGCAGGAGGTTAACAACTACTGTCTTAAAGTGTAGAGTAAAAACTAACTTTAATAATATTGATATTTAATAATTAGGTAAAGTGCGTGGGTGCCTCTAAAGGGCCAGGGAAGGCCCGGCCTAAGCCGGGACACTTATCATTTTTGTACTGTAATTAATTAGAATCTTCGGTCCATGGAAACGGAGGCGGCGCCACCACAGGAGCAACTCCGTTTTCCTCTCGCCACGCATTGATGTCGGGGGTATAATTCCAACGCCTGACCCTGCCGTAAAAATCATCAGCAGCGAATGTGGCATCGCTTCCTAGATATTCGTGGCCAAGCCTGCCAAGTTCATTACAAATGTCTTCTATAGTATCCCCTACAAGCAATGCCTGGTTAAATTGAGCATGGGGAATTCCATAATAACCTTCTTCATAAGCAAAATTAGGTTCACTCATAGTTACCTCACTTAAGTTGTTTTTATTGTTGAAGCCCAGATAACAACAGACAGTTACACCTTATATTTCAATCGGAAAAGTTGGCTTTAATGTCACGGGAGACCGAACGCCATAACATTGCAACATAATACTGTTGTTATATACAGTATAATCATGTGAAGGCGATTTTGTGAAGTGAACCGAGGGCAAAAAAAAACATGTCTTTGAATAATAATATAATTCAGTTTCTATAGTACTGCATTCCGCAGTAAGGACGCTAAGCATTGATGCTCAGGCGCGTTTCGATAGAGTTTGCAAGTGCTACTAGAGGGCCAGCGTAGGCCCGACCTGAGTCGGGACACTTTTCATATTTGTATTGCAATCACTCGGAATCTTCGTTTCCTGGAATCGGAGGCGGCGCCACAATCGGAGCGATACTGTTTTCTTCACGCCAAGCATTAATCCTTGGGGTGTAATCCCAGCGCCGAACCAGTCCATAAAAATCATCAGCGATAAAAGCGGCATCGCTCCCCAATGCTTCATGGGAGAGTCGGCCAAGTTCATTACAGATATCTTCTATAGTATCCCCAATCAGTAAAGCTTGGTTGAATTGTTCCCGGGTTATTCCATATCGTTCCGCTTCTCCAAAATCTGGTGCACTCATAATGACCTCTCTTATGTCGATTTAGAAGTTATGCATGATAATAGAATCTGATAAACAGATTAGTATCAGTTAACTCCATCACATTTTAGCCACATATATGGCAAAATATTGCAGAATTATTTTTATCACGATATTTCAATTAATTGCTGCCCAGCCCACAAATGCCGCCAATAGATCCACATATTGCTCGCGAGCTGATCTCTTCCTATTAAACAGGACCAGGCTAAACTGGAGTTTTCTGCCACACTTCTCATACTAAAAGGGGGGATCCGGGCATGAAAAAATCCAAGTTTACCGAGGAACAGATAGCTTTTGCCTTGAAACAGGCGGAAGGCGGCACCCGCGTGGCGGAAGTGTGTCGCACGATGGGCATTTCTGAAGCGACCTTTTTCAACTGGAAGAAAAAATTTAGCGGCATGGGCGTGGCTGAACTGCGGCGCTTGCGTCAGCTGGAAGATGAAAATCAGCGGCTAAAACGCTTGGTGGCGGATCTGAGCCTGGACAAAGAGATGCTGCAGGATGTGCTAAAACGAAAGTTTTAAAGCCTGCCCGTAAGCGTGAAATTGTCCATTTTTTGCTTGACGCTTACCGGGTAGGCATTCGTCGCGCCTGCCAGACGATCCCCATGAGCCGCTCGGTTTATTACTACCGTTCTTGCCGTGATGACCGGGGGCTGACCACGCGGATCAGGGAGATCGCTGAAACCCGGATCCGTTATGGCTGCGAGCGATTACATGTACAGCTCAGGCGTGAAGGCTGGCGAGTGAACCACAAAAAAACGCACCGCATATACTGCCAGGAGGGGTTAAATTTGCGGTGCAAACGGCCCCGGCGCCATGTGACGGCTGCCCACCGGCGTGAGAGGCCGTTACTGTCAAATCCGGATCAATGCTGGAGCATGGATTTCGTTGCTGATAATCTGTTTAACGGGCGCCGGTTTCGGGCGTTAACTGTGGTCGATAGTTTTAGTCGGGAATGCCTGGCGATCCATGCCGGCCAGTCGCTCAGGGGCGAGGATGTGGTGGCGGTACTGGAGCATCTGAGGTTGATGCACAATCGTGTGCCGTTAAGGATCCAGGCCGACAACGGCAGCGAATTTATCTCAAAAGTGCTGGATAGATGGGCGTACGAAAATAAGGTCACCATGGACTTCTCACGCCCCGGCACGCCGACGGATAACCCGTTTATCGAATCGTTTAGTGGCAGCCTGAGGGATGAATGCCTAAATATCCACTGGTTCCTGTCGATGGAAGATGTGCAGGAAAAGCTTGATCGCTGGCGGGAGGAATATAACCATGACAGGACACATTCTTCATTAAATGATCTGACTCCGGCGGAATTTATCCGAAGTCACCAAAAACGGCAAATCCTCTAATTTAGCCATGATCAGGATATGGGGGGAGGTCACAAGTCTTGTACGGTTACGGTACTTCTGGCAGTAATTACGACGCTTTATATTCTCGTGTCTACAATGGAAAATCATGGAGCTTATGGAAACAATTCACTTTAACCTAGCAGCTTGCTATATAAGCGTTATCTTATTTTAAGTAGAGGGCCATCCGTGGCCTTTTTTATAATTTTAAAGTTAGATATTAATCGTGTATTTATCAAAAAAACATCATAAATAAGATATTTATGAACTAACGAATTGGAACCTGTGTATTTCATTATGACGCGCTCAGTTACGGCCAGGATTTGGTGCTCGGTAAAACGGACTTTGTGCATAATGTCCTCCTCGTTGGCATATTTATTATGCCGGAAAATCTATATAAGTGGATGGAACGATTATGTGGGATACTTGCAAAATCATTACAGCCGTACTGTGTGGCAAAGATTGGAAAACCAAGCCCCGGGGATGGGGCTTGGTTAATCAAATCATCACTGAGCGGGTTAGTTGAATATTCTGATATTAATAGCAATGGCAAAGGGAGAACTGACGCCAGTAACAGCAACTCGCGGCGATGAATTAGCGGGCCAAGTCACAAAAATTCCAGTACCAGAATTTCTATGGTCGCACAGTACAGTATCAGGCGTAGAGACTGAACCATCAACGCCACGCTTACCCAAAACGCACATATACTTACTACCCTCAATGGCACTACCATCCACAGCGCGAGTTGTGATAATAATTTCCGCTACTCCGTGTGTGATAATAATATCGCCGCCATCAGAAATATCATAAACGGTGCCATTAATAGCATCGGTAATAACTTCGTGCCATTCGTAACCGAATGTCACACCATTAATTTGAGCCGTAGAATAACGTAGCGATTGGACAACCGTTCTATCCCGAGTTAAATCAAAAGCGGTCTGTGGGCGCTCCATCCATGTTCGACCAGCATTCATAGATCCTAGCCTGTATATTGGAATATTGACACTAGAGCCTATACTACCGATCCATGGCCGAGATAAGTCATTTTGTGCATATTCAATAATACCATTGCCATCTTCATGAGAAGCGCCTCCTTTTTCTGTTCTGATGCCTTCAATCACTGTGTTATTTTGGTCGCCTTCAATATGAAGTATAGCCTTCAATTTTACAGTTGTATTTCCATGAATCTCAGTCCATTTTGAATCATATTGTGATGTACTTTCTTCAAAATATAAAGCATATTCAATATCAGCAATAAACATATTTTGTTCGAATTGCCTAGCGAATGAAGATTGTGCGCCTAGTCCAATAGTCCGGCCATAGCGATGCGCAAACCGGCAATTGACATAGGCAATGTTATAAAATGCATTGTTTTCAGACCAGAACAGCTTATTGTTTGTCAATATTCCTTCACCATTACTAAAGTCTATAAATGAACAATTATGAAATTTAGCCGCCCCACAATCATCCATCCGTAGACCACCAGCCGCAGCACTGTTAGTCCTATTTTCCATCCTCAATCCGCGGACCTCGAAATGCGCATGCATTGCTGCTGTACCAGTTTGATAAAGACGTAGGCCATAAACGGATTCCCGTACATCAACTTTATAAACGAGACCTTGCCATAAAGGATCTGTGGAATCAGATTGCAAACGGAGGGTGTGGGTAGTCGCGGTGGCAATAAATTCTCCACGGGGAACTCCATTACCTTTCCATGCCCGGGTGATGCGCCCTATTTCATCAATATACATTGCGAAAGAGCCTGCGGACACAGCTACGTCATAACCCTTGATATCGGCCATAACTTTATATGTTTTACCAACCGTAAGACCGGTAAGAATAATTCTCGCCATCCCTTGCGAGGCTGAAGCAGCACCCCAGGATAAACCGCCTGTTGATGTGAGTTCAACATTGCCGGTCAATGACCATCCGGAGAAAGTAACGGCGCTACCAGCAATATATTGCGCTATTAATGTGCCCGCGTCGACCAGGATCCGCGCGCCGGAAAAATCCAGCACGTGATCGATGACATTACTGACCGCTGTGCGATTAATTGAAAGCTGCTGAGTTATCAAAAACGTGCCAGAGCTTGTATTAAAATATCCGCCACCTATGGACGAACAAAAATCAAGCCATGCTTGAATCGCTGCGGTATCATCCGTAACACCATTGCCTATGGCGCCAAAATCATAAGGTGTTATGGTGTGACTCAGCTTATTACCGATTGTTTTTTGGGGATAAGTATTCGTTATATCATAGCCTATCCACCCAGCTGCAGCCGTATCTAACAACTGATCTTTAAACTGATCAGGGTCATATTTCAACACGTTTGGAAAGTAAAATTGCTGGACGCCATCAGCATCAAGGACGGTCATTGACTGCCCTTCAACCGTTACAAATTTTGCTACCTGACCGGCATACACTGGATAGCCTCCGGCATTGATGTTTATAGGTTGAGCTACCGCGGTATAGGTACCCTCCGCACTCTCTACATAAACCTGTATTTGATTTGCAGCCACAGTCGGGTCCGTGTCAATCTGCCCGACATAGACAGAACCATTGGCGCATGCTTGGAAGCTATTGGCAAGGGTGAATAATTGTGATGGCATAGATACAACGATATTAGGTATGGTCATATGTTTAGTACCTCTTTGAATGTGTTAGATAAACCGTTTACTTCATTAGGTTGATATTTAGCAACCTGTTAAATGGACTGAGTAATGTAATGACCAAAAGAGAAGCGGCACAAATTAAACAACGGCATTTTTAACCACATAACAGATAATTATGTAAAAATGCTTCCTGAAATATGTCCATGCCAAAAATCGTATCATAGAGAACTGTAAATAAAAACAGTACTTGACTACACCCCCAGCAGGCATTGCTGAGGTTTAAATCGATCATCAGCTATTTCAGCCGGACATTCTCCTTCTCCGGTTGCCATAAGTGTTGCCATCCAGAGGAAGACAGACCAACCACTCGTTTACACCAGGTGTAAAAGTTATATCGGAAATCCCCAGCTTGCCACAAACCGCTGGTACGGGGGTATCCAGTCCAGCCTGTTTGAAATCAAACGCGATCCACGCTTCTGTGTAACGGGACTTTTTGGTCGGCATTACCTCTGTCAAAGGGATAGGTTCATCACGTAGGATTGGCGATTTTGGGTGGGGCAGAATTCGGGGTGGGGTCAGTATGAAAGGCTGAACTTGCGAAACGGACATGGCCGGGAAATCGTATGGCACTGAGCGGAAGGGAGATTTACATTCACCCCCGCCCAGAACTGACCAAAGCAAAGATCAGATTATTGAATCGCTGAAATTAATTGCTTCATGAGTTAGAAATCTCTTGGGGAGATAACGATGGTAATTATGTTTCTCGCAAAAATCCCTTAACTCCCCGATCTCTGTTACATGCACTTTATTGTAAATCTTCTGCATATAGTTATTAAATGTATTTAATGAAAGATTTAACCTAGCAGCAGCCTCTTTTGACTTCAAACCTTGCAAGCGATAAAACATTACTTCGCACTCACGCTCAGTGAAAGTGTCATCCGGCTTATTCAATAATAGTGATCCCGGCATATGCCCTTTTACATAGTCGTTAAGTGTATATACTGTAAGTTGTGTATTATAACCAAGCATACCTATGCATTCGTGCTTATCATTAAAATAAGGGATTTTATGAAATATGAATGGAAAATCCACAGCATGAGGATGTAGCTCCAACGTAGAAAAAGGAGTCTGCGTCTCAAATATACGTTTATATTGTTTAGCAAAATTCTCTATTGATTCCTCGGTATCTAATATAGCGCAATCGAATTCACTGTCGAATTTACCAATGATTTCATTAGGCGACTTTTTGTCTGCGAGTAGAGCAAGCGGCTGATTGCAATAAACCAGCCTGGAGGACAAATCTCTTATCGCTATGGGACTTTTTAATTGGTCAAAAACGTAACGCATGGTGTTTGTAATATTAACTTCGGGAACCACAGTACACTTGCATATGTCATTACTCATAATTACCCCCGGTCATTGATGATATTTAAAAACTGTATCATCGCAAGGAGTGACTAACTACTGGCCTAAAGTACAGCGTAATAAAATAACATCCTTAATTTTACGGCTTAAGGTTTTTAATTAACGAATTTTTTCGCTTTAATAAAAATATAACTAGCCTTGCATTTAAAATAAAAAATTATTGATGAGAAACGTAATTATTAATAGTGTGAGTCCCGCAGTGCTTTGGCCCATTATGGCCCATTTTTATTAATGATATTATGGAAGCATTAAATTTCGAATTACTGAAAGGATTAATGACGGGGAAATGGTCGGTTTAGTTTTACGGCACAATTTAAATTATTGTCGGGCTGCCACAGTTCTGTCTCTTCTATCCCGTCTATACTTAAGATCTCTCTGCAATATAGATGACGACCATGTGCGGCCGATTTGCTGAATTTAATACCAGAGAACACTATCTCGATTTCCTGCGAAGTGATGTTGCGTTTTCGGGCGCATTGGATGGCGAGCCGATAGGCCGCTACAACGTTGCTCCAGGCAGTCGCGTTCTGCTGCTGAACCAGCGCGACGATACGCTGCATCTGGATCCCGTTATCTGGGGTTATCAGCCCGCCTGGGCCAAAGAAGCAGGCCGCCCTCCCCTGATTAATGCCCGGTTAGAAACTGCCGCCGCCAGCCGCATGTTTAAGCCGCTATGGCACCATGGCCGCGCGCTGGTGATGGCCGACGGTTGGTATGAGTGGAAGAAAGACCCGGACCATACAAAAGTTAAACAACCCTATTTTATCTATCATAAAAATAAGAAGCCGATATACCTGGCCGCGATAGGCAGATTCCATCCCGATGCCCTGGACGCGCCGGAAGATGATGGTTTTGTAATCGTGACGGCGGCCAGTGATCAGGGGTTGGTGGATATCCATGACCGGCGGCCGCTGATCATGACGCGAAAGGCGTCATTAGAATGGATATCGCCGGATACGACGTCGGGGCGCGCCGAGGAGCTGGCCCATGATTGCGCCATGCCGGCGGGGGAGTTTGCGTTTCATCCTGTCAGCAAGACTGTGGGGAATATTCACAATAACAACAGTTCGCTAATTGCAAAAATTTATAATTCACACTTATAGTCCTCGCGCCGGCGAGGACTATACAGGGATGCCGCCGGGTACCGTGGGTGCCGCACAAACGGTCATATCAGCCGCCAGGACGGCACGCCACGGCATTTTCAGTACAGCGCATCCACGGCGACTTTATAGCGGGCCTGCCTATCGGCCAAGCCGTTGACGCCGCCGTTAATCCGTCTAGTCAGCCCCACCATATCGCCAATATCGGCGAAAGTGTTACATTTATTGGCCTGCCAAAACCATCCGGCCGAACGCGCGGCATTGATATCCGCCAGGAGCAAATCAGGCTCGGCAAGCAGATCTAAATCGAGCGCTTTACCGCAGGCGGCATAATTAGCATAAAAGGTTACCTGTTTTAAACCTCGCCCGCGATATAACCAGCCGTCTCCCGGTCGCGTATTTCCGTATCTGCCGCCATAAACAATATTGGCTATTTTCTGCTGCCTGTCGATAGGCAGGGTTCTTTCAGAAGGTTGGCGGCCCAACGCCTCGCGCTGTGCCGGCGTTAAGCGATTGCCGAATATCTTGAGTCCGTTTATCGAATAATTAAACGATTCCACTACTGTGGTAAATCCACCTGATTCCGTACCGATTTGCGCAATAAAAGCTGCCTGGCGCAGCGGCGTATTAATACTGAATTCAGCCATAATAGCCGCCATATGCGGAAACCAGCGTGCGGCTAACCCGGCGCTGATATTAGCCGCCTGTTGGAATTGCTCGAGTGTCATATGCTTTGGCCCTTAACCGCCTGGTTTTCCTCCAACCCTTACACAAGGCAAGCCGTCCACGCTGCTAAAGGTTGCCGGCCCGGCGGTGATGGCCCTTAACCCTGGCGCGTCCCGCCGCAGGGCTGCGCTTGATGAACAATCGTCAGGGCCATCAGTATCATGAACATGCCGGCCTAGCAGGGGAGCTTGATCGATTCCGCGGGTGAGCAATCCGGGCAATTCGGGAAGGAAATCGCCTTTAGCGCCCAACGCTGGGTCTGACGGGGCTTAACCATGTTTACCTCACCCAGTCGCTATCTGCGTGACCGCGATGCCAGGTGTGTCCGTCATGGGCGGGCAGCGGCCGGGGCGGAGATAAAAGAGCAGCAAGCCATTTTTGCGCTAGAATAATCAGGTAAGCGCGCATTTCCGCTGGTGGGATGTGCTATCACATAATGGAAACATTTTAAAAGGCATGGCATTAACATGAAGAAATTCATCATCGCAATGATGACTGTAGTATTAGCCCTACCCTTTGCCCCCCTTACGTATGCCCATGCCGGGGATGAATATCATCCTAAAACAGTGCATAAATATCACCGTCACCACCGTGCGGCAAAGCATCATGGCAAAAAGCAGATCTATCGCAAGGCCGAGCCACAGGTGGGACATAACAGATGATGGGGAGTAAATCAGCTTTAACAGCAACAGCGTGGCGAAACCGGGTCGTATTGCGTTGAGATAGGCTGATGGCGTTTATCCGGCAGGACCCGCCATAAAATAGCGGCTTTTTTCATACCAATTAAAAGTGATTACACTTTGACATTATACTAATTAACATAATATTTTGCCGGTATATTTCCTGGGTGTTGTAGGCTTGTTATTATCTTATTGCAGGGGTTATTGTTTTAATTATTGGCTAATGCGCTATTATCAGAGGCAATCAATGAGGATATTGCCGCCGGAACCTGCCCGTCGGCATAGGAAACAGGAAGCCATGCTGATGGGCAGCGCGCCAGCGCTTATTATTTAAACGACAATAACATCAATAAGTTATACTACGATATCACCGCGCCGTTAAGCCACGGGCTATTAATCGTTGTTAACCTTTTCTTCGTCGCCGTTGACTTCAACATACTGCGAGACTGAGATCAACCGGACAAAATGCGCCAATAATAAATCCACATCCGTTTGCAGAATCTCCTCGCTGGCGCCGGAAGCCGATAAAATGGCTTTTTCTATGTTGGTCGCCATAACCGATGAGCTACCCTGCCCGACAGTCAGCACCAGCGCGGCCAGGAGCAGGGACTGGGCTTCAACCTGGGCAGTCAGCTCTTTTGCCGCCGCATCCGCTTTGGCCATTTTTTTCAATATATCAATGACAAGGTTTCTCATAGTTTCCTACCTGGACGAAATCGCGGCCAACAGGTTGCCACGGCACTAAACATAGCCTGCTTATATTACTCTTATTGTGAGTAGGATAACATCTTCTGAACTGTAAGTATTGTGCGCGATGACCGCCACCATGGCGCCCACGCCAGTTGTAGTCCCATTGACGCGTATAGGGCGCTGTTGTGCAGGGATTAATTCATTAGAAATATTTATCAATCAACACAACATTATCCCCACCCACGAAGCAAAACGCCGTATGCGGGGACGAATGCCGTGTTGCCGGAACGGAAGAGAAGACGTTCCCCCTCCGCCGGGCCGGGTAGCCGTTCCCTAGTCCGTGATGGCCTTGGCGCCGGCGGGTTTCAGCACGCCATCGGCACGGAACATGGCCTTGATGCCGCGTACCGCCTGCCGGATACGATCCTGGTTCTCAATCAGCGCGAAACGTACATGGGTATCGCCGTAGTCGCCGAACCCAATGCCCGGCGATACGCAGACCTTGGCGTCCGACAGCAGTTTTTTCGCGAACTCCAGGGAACCGAGATGGGCATAGTGCTCCGGGATCCTGGCCCAGACATACATGGACGCCTTTGGGGTATCTACCATCCATCCCGCCTCGTGCAGGCCGCGCACCAGGACATTGCGGCGCTGGTGATATTGTTCGACGATATCCAGTACGCATTGCTGGTCACCTTCCAGCGCGGCGATGGCGGCCACCTGCAGGGGGGTAAACGTACCGTAGTCATGGTAACTTTTGATACGCGCCAGGGCGTTGACCAGTTCCGGATTACCCACCATAAACCCGATGCGCCAGCCGGCCATGTTATAGCTTTTCGACAGGGTGAAAAATTCCACCGCAATGTCCTTGGCGCCTGGCACCTGCATGATCGACGGCGCTTTCCATCCATCATAAACAATATCGGCATAGGCGAGATCGTGTACCACCAGCACGCCGTACTGCTGGGCCAGGGCCACCACCCGTTCAAAGAAGTCCAGCTCTACGCATTGCGCCGTGGGATTGGACGGGAAGCCCAGAATCATCATTTTCGGCGTGGGAATGCTTTCGCGAATGGCGCGCTCAAGCTCGCGGAAAAAGTCCACCCCCGCCACCAGCGGCACCGAGCGCACCTGGGCGCCGGCTATCACCGCGCCGTAGATATGTATCGGATAGCTGGGATTCGGCACCAGTACGGTATCGCCATGATCGAGGGTAGCAAGCATCAAATGGGCCAGGCCCTCTTTGGAACCGATGGTGACGATGGCCTCGCTGTCGGGATTGATCTCGACGCCGTAGCGATCGGCATACCAGCCCGAGATCGCGCGCCGCAGCCGGGGAATACCGCGGGAGGTGGAATATCCATGGGTATCCTCCCGTTTGGCGACAGTACAAAGCTTTTCAACGATGTGCGGCGGCGTGGGTCCGTCGGGATTACCCATGCTGAAATCAATAATATCCTCTCCGCGCCGGCGCGCGGCCATTTTCAACTCGGCGGTGATATTGAATACATAAGGGGGGAGACGATCGATGCGTGTAAAACGCCGTGGCAAACCGGATGCGGCCATAATATCCTCGTTATACGTTAGCGCCCGGACCATCCGAGCGACGCCGGCCCATGCGTGGGCCTGTCCATGAAGCTATCCTATATTCGGCATGATTTCAATATCAACGGCAGACATCGCGGCGGACAAGATAAAAAGAGGAAATATGAAATTTTATTTATCGATTATTCCCCTTTATTGCGGTAGCCGTTGGCCTAAAACCGTGCGGCAGGCGTTTTATGCCGGTAAATGAAATCCCCTTATGTTTACTCAGACTTCCCCGTTTTACGGCACTTCTCGCGTCATGGCGGCCGGAGTCGCCGCGTTCCCCGACGGCGGCCGCGGCGGCAAATCTGGAATCTCAGGCGTCCATTGCTTATAGTAACGGCTAAAGGTTGGCCATTTACCGGGATGTCGTGGTGAAAGAAATGTTCGAAATGCTGCTGGCGGTCTATGAACGGGCGGCATTAATGTTGATTTGTCTGTTTTTGTTGACGCGCATCCGCCAGTTCCGCCAGTTATTGCAAAAAGAACAGCACACCCGCCAGGAATTGCTGGCGGTCACCGCCATTTTTTCCCTGTTTGCCATTTTCAGCACCTATTCCGGCATCCATGTGGAAGGCTCGCTGATTAACGTGCGGATTATTGCGGTCATGTCCGGCGGTATTTTATTCGGGCCCTGGGTCGGCATCGCCACCGGGATTATCGCCGGCGTGCACCGCTATCTGATCGATATCGACGGCCCGACCTCGGTGCCTTGCCTTATCAGCAGCGTGGTGGCGGGTTTTGTCTCGGGCTGGATCAAGCTTAGGGTGATAAAAGAGCGCCGCTGGGGCATCGGCATCCTGGGCGGCATGCTGTGCGAGTGCCTGACCATGCTGCTGGTCATTCTCTGGGCGCAGCCGATGTCCCTGGGGCTGGATATCGTGTCCAAAATTGCGCTGCCGATGATCCTCGGCGGGGTCAGCATCGGCATGATCGTGCTGCTGGTGCAGGGGGTCGAGGATGAAAAAGAGGTGATCGCCGCCCGGCAAGCCAAGCTGGCGCTGGATATCGCCAATAAGACCCTGCCCTACTTTCGCCATATCAACAGCGAATCCCTCACCACCATTTGCGATATCATCCGCGCCGATATCAAGGCCGACGCCGTGGCCATCACCAATGAACATCATATCCTGGCTTATGTCGGGGTCGGGGCCGAATTGTACAATATCGGCCATGAGATCATCAGCGATATGACCAGGGAGAGTATTCAAAGCGGCAACATCACCATCAAGAACAATGACGAGGCGGACCGTACGCCGCAAATCCACTCGCTTATCATTATCCCGTTATGGGAAAAAGGCGTGGTCACCGGCACCCTGAAGATCTATTACTGTCACGCCCATCAGATCACCAATTCACTCAAAGTGATGGCCATCGGCCTGTCGCAGATTATTTCGACGCAGATCGAGGTGTCGCGCATCGAACAGCTGAGGGAAATGGCCGACCAGGCGGAACTGCGCGCGTTACAAAGCAAAATTAATCCGCATTTCCTGTTTAATGCGCTTAACGCCATTTCCTCGTCGATCCGCATCAATCCGGATACCGCCCGGCAGCTGATTACCAATCTTTCCCGTTACCTGAGGTACAATCTGGAATTAAACGGCGCGCAAATCGATATCAAAAAAGAGCTTTATCAAATCCAGGATTATATCGCCATCGAGCAGGCGCGTTTCGGCAGCAAGCTGAGCGTTATTTTTGATATCGATGAAGAGTTGTCGTTCCCCCTGCCCAGCCTGCTCATCCAGCCGCTGGTGGAAAACGCTATTGTACACGGCATCCAGCCTTGCCGCGGTAAAGGCGTGGTGGTGATTTCCGTGCGGGAGGATACCGGCGGACGTATCCGTATTGCGGTAAAAGACACCGGCGGTGGCATCAGCGCGGAAGTCATCGAGCAGGTTAAACGCAATGAACTGCCGGCCGGGAAAATCGGCCTGCTGAATGTTCATCACCGGGTATTGCTGTTATATGGCGAAGGGCTGCATATCCGCCGTCTTGAACCGGGCACCGAGATCTGGTTTTACATTACCCCCCAGCCCCACAAGCTGGCGGCATGACGTCCATGGAGGACATGTTTAACCGCGAGGCACCATGAAAGCCATAATTGTCGAAGACGAATTCCTCGCCCAGGAAGAATTACGCTACCTTATCCATAAGCACAGCGGCCTGACTATCGAGGCCACGTTCGACGATGGACTGGATGTCCTGCGCTACCTGCAGCATCATGAGGTGGATGTGATTTTTCTCGATATCAATATCCCCTCCCTGGACGGCGTGTTGCTGGCGCAGAATATCAGTAAATTCAGCCATAAGCCGGAAATAGTCTTTATTACCGCCTATAAAGAACATGCGGTGGAGGCGTTTGAGCTGGAAGCCTTTGACTATATCCTGAAGCCTTATCAGGAATCGCGCATCGTCACCATGCTGCAAAAGCTGGAGGCGCAGCATCAGGCCGCCCCGGCGCCGGCTGCGGGTGCGGCGCCAGGGCGGCGGAATCAACACGCCATTAATTTGATCAAAGACGAGCGCATTATCGTTACCGATATCAGCAATATCTATTATGCGGCGGCGCAGGAAAAGGTGACCCTGGTCTATACGCGGCGCGAGGAATTTGTCATGCCGATGGTCATCACGGAATTCTGCAGCCGGTTGCCGGAGGAGTTTTTTTTCCGTTGCCATCGGTCGTATGTGGTGAACCTGGGAAAAATTCGTGAAATTGTGCCCTGGTTTAATAATACCTATCTGCTGCGCCTGAGCGATCTGGATTTTGAAGTGCCGGTCAGCCGCAGCAAGGTCAGGGCTTTCCGGCAATTGATGCGGCTGTAGCCGGGGTTTGGCTACAGAACCGTGGGCAAGAGGGTAAAGGCGCCGGAATAAGCCGCCCTGTCGGCAACAGCCGGCGTGTAGTCAAATCACGCCGAAACCTGGAGTTGAAGACCCATTAGCTGGCGCATATGCGCGCCGGCGCCGAGCAGGCCCGGTTGTTCGTGCCTGATCAGAAACACCGGGATATCGCGTACGTAATCGTTAAAGCGGCCTTTATCCTCGAACGCCGCGCGAAAACCGGAGGCGCGGAAAAATTCCAGAAAGCGCGGCACCAGGCCGCCGGCGATATAAACGCCGCCAAACGTGCCCATGTTCAGCGCCAGATTGCCGCCAAAACGCCCCATCAGCACGCAGAACAGCGACAGCGCGCGCCGGCAATCGTCATTGCTGCCGTCGACGGCCTGTTCCGTGACCTGTTGCGGCTCCAGTGAATCCGGAACGCGGCCATCGATGGTGACGAGGCTGCGGTACAAATTAACCAGCCCGGGTCCGGATAATACGCGTTCGGCCGACACATGGCCGAACTCGCCGCGCAGCACCGCCAGGACATCGGCTTCCTCTTTGCTGTTAGGCGCGAAGTCGACATGGCCGCCTTCGCCCGGCAGGCCTATCCAACGCTGGTCCAGATGCAACAGATGGCACACGCCAAGGCCGGTGCCGGCGCCGTACACGGCAATCGGCCCCTGGGCCTGCGCCTGCGTGCCGCCAAACTGCACCACATCGCCGGCGGCAAGCATCGGCACCGCCATCGAGACGGCGGTAAAATCATTGATGACCTCCAGGCGCGCTAATCCCAGGCTGTCCTTCATGGCCTTGATGGAAAATGCCCAGGTGCTGTTGGTCATCTCCACCCAGTCATCGGTTATCGGACAGGCGATAGCGATACAGGCCTCCGTGGCCTCGACCTTTTGCGCGGTCAGGTAGTGACGGATCACCGCTTCAAGGGTGGCGTAATCTTTACCGGAATAGGTGTGGATATGGGAAATCGCGCCATTGTCCATATCGCATAACGCCAGGCGGGCATTGGTTCCCCCAACGTCACCGACCAGGGCATATTTTGTCATTATGTAAGGCTCCGCTAACTCTTCTACTTGCCGTCGGAGGGTTACCGGCAGCAAACATAAACAATTTATTAATATAATAATAATACCAGTTATATTGGCCAATGCTATAAATTGAGTTTGCTTTCGGATTCGCCTTTATCCCAGGGCAAAGGCCACCGCGGCGGCGGCGTGGAGGGTGGTGGTGTCGAACAGCGGCACCGTTGCGTCGTCTTCGCCGATCAGCAGGCCGATTTCGGTGCAGCCGAGGATCAGTCCCTCGATGCCCTGGCTCTCCAGCGAAGCAATAATGCGCCGGAAGGTGTGGCGCGATTCATCGCGGATCTTGCCCAGGCATAACTCCTCGAAAATGATGTTATGAATCGCGTCCATTTCCGCAGCGCCCGGAACGGTGATTTCGATGCCGTGCGGATGCTCGAACCGCCGGCGATAAAAATCCTGCTGCATGGTAAAGCGGGTGCCCAATAGCCCGACCCGCCGCAGGCCACGGGCATTGATTTCCCGGGCGGTGGCATCGGCGATATGCAACAGCGGCAGTGGACAGGCCCATTCAATGGTGTCCGCCACCTTATGCATGGTGTTAGTGCAAAGGACGATGGCCTCGGCACCGGCTTTTTGCAGCAATACCGCTTTGGCCGCCAGCAGATCGCCCGCCCGTTGCCAATCACCCTCGGCCTGCATGCGGGCGATTTGGGCGAAATCGACGCTGTACAGCACCAGATCCGCCGAATGCAACCCGCCCAATGCGCCGCTAATGCCTTGGTTAATCAAGCGGTAATAAGGTAAAGTGGATTCCCAGCTCATGCCGCCTAACAGTCCTAGTGTTTTCACTGTGTGATCCTCGTGCGTCTTCGGCCGGGTCAATGCCGCGGCACCCGTAGCGCTTGTATTGTTTGTCAGGGAAGGGTTATTTTTAACTGAGTTTGATGATAAAACGGTGCTTGCCCATCACACCCGCGACAAGCTCGCGCACGTTTGTTTGTCAGTAGTCTGAGTTATTTTTAATGGAATTTATCGCTTAACTGATGCAAAGCGCAATATATTATCCGACCAGGATAATCCACCGTTGCCGGTAAGCCTATGCCGTCGCTTGCCCGGCGAATTAAGCGGTGACCGATTCCTACCGTGATAGTAATGATAAAAGGATACTTTATGGTTTATCTGGCCAATCCAACGCGTTACGACGATATGTTATATCGTCGCTGCGGTAATAGCGGTCTTCAACTGCCGGCGGTGTCGCTCGGCCTGTGGCATAATTTCGGCGACGTCACGTTGCTGGAAAACAGCCGCGCCATGGTGCGCCGCGCCTTTGACTTAGGCATTACCCATTTTGACCTGGCCAATAACTACGGGCCGCCCCCGGGATCCGCCGAAGCCAATTTCGGCCGGTTGCTGCGCGAGGATTTGCTCCCCTACCGTGACGAGCTGATTATTTCCACCAAGGCGGGCTATACCATGTGGCCCGGGCCTTACGGCGACTGGGGCTCGAAAAAATATCTGGTGTCCAGCCTGGATCAGAGCCTGCGCCGTCTGGGCCTGGACTACGTGGATATCTTTTATCATCATCGTCCGGACCCCGCTACGCCGCTTGCCGAAACCATGAGCGCGCTGGATCTGCTGGTACGCCAGGGCAAGGCGCTCTACATCGGCCTGTCCAACTACCCCGCCGCGCTCGCCAGGCAGGCGTTGGCGCTATTAAACGACCTCGGCACCCCCTGCGTGATTCATCAACCCAAATATTCCATGTTTGAACGGTGGGTGGAACCGGAACTGCTTGATGTGCTGGCTGAGAACGGCGTGGGGTCGATAGCCTTTTCGCCGCTGGCCGGCGGTCAGCTGACGGACCGCTACCTGAACGGCATACCACAGGATTCGCGGGCGGCCAGACCGGGTCTGACCCTGACGCCGGAACAGCTTACCGCGCAGAAAATGGATAAGGTACGGCGCCTGAACGATATTGCCCTGGAACGCGGCCAGAAGCTGGCGCAAATGTCTCTGGCCTGGGTGCTGCGCGGCGATCGGGTAACGTCGGTGCTGATTGGCGCCAGCAAAACCTCGCAGATAGACGACGCGGTGGGGATGCTGGCCAATCGCGAATTCAGCGCCGACGAATTGGCGCGTATCGAAGCGATACTGGCATAAGGCCGCGCCGGCCCGCAATTTCCGCCCGGTATTGGCGGGCCCGGCGTGCCACGGAGCCTCGGTCGGGCGCATAAACCGCGCCCGACCAACCCCATAGACACGCATTGCCCTTAACGCGCCGGGTGCGGCCCCTGCGGTAGGGTGGCGTATCGGATAGCCGGAGAAGATAAAGTCCGGTTACAGGCCGAACGCGGTGCCCACCATCAAATAGCCATTCAGCGTTACCACCACCGCCACGATAACCCACCCCAACGTCTGGATCAGACGCGAATTCACCATGTCGCCCATCAGGACGCGGTTGCCGGTAAAGGTCAGCAGCGGCACCAGCGCCAGCGCAATGCCGAAGCTGAGCAGGACCTGGCTTAATACCAGGATACGGGTCGGGTCCAGCCCCATCATGATAACCACAAAGGACGGCAGCATCGTGACCACCCGCCTTACCAGCAGCGGTATGTGAAAGCGCACAAATCCCTGCATCACCACCTGCCCGGCCATGGTGCCCACCACGGTGGAGGACAGGCCCGCCGCCACCAGGCTTAAACCGAATACCGTCGCCGCCGTATGGTTCAGCAGCGGCGCCAAGGTCAGGTAGGCCTCATCCAGATCGGCGATGCCGGTATGCCCGCTGAAGTGAAATGCCGCCGCCGCGGTGGCCATCATGGCCAGATTGACAAAACCGGCGGTGGTCATGGCGATGGCCACATCCAGTTTAGTCGAGGAGTAGCGTTGGGCGCGGTTGCCGTGCAGTCCGTTTTGCGTCAAGGAAGAATGCAGGTAAATCACATGCGGCATAATGGTGGCGCCCAGCACCCCGGCGGCCAGGAAAACCGCGTCGCCGTTCGGCAGGCTGGGCAGCAGCATGCCTTTACCCAGTTCCGCCATATTCGGTTGCGAAAAAAACAGCTCCGCGATATAGGCGGCGGCGACAAACAGCAGCAGCCCGCCAATGACCAATTCCAGTGGTTTTTGACCCCGCTGTTGCAACATGAGGATCAAGAATGTGGCGATGCCGGTAATGATTGCGCCTTGCAGCAGCGAGCAGCCCAGCAGCATTTTAAAACCGATGGCCGCGCCGACGAATTCCGCCAAATCGGTGGCCATGGCAATGATTTCAGCTTGTATCCAGTAGGCCCACACCGCCGGGCGCGGGAAGCGATCGCGGATATGCTCCGCCAGGTTCTTGCCGGTGGCGATACCCAGCTTTGCCGACAACAGCTGGATGAGCATGGCCATAAAGTTGGCCCACACCACCACCCAGAGCAATCGGTACCCGAAGCTGGCGCCCGCCTGGATATTGGTGGCGAAATTACCGGGGTCGATATAGCCAATCGCCGCGATAAACGCCGGGCCAAGCAATGAGAGCTTTACCTTGCGTGATGCGCGATTGACACCGTCCGCAGTTCGGCTATTCAGCATATCAGTGACCCTTATGATCCATCGAATTAGCTTCATCCTATCCAAACGATAATAATTATCAAGCGCATTTAGGACGTTTCGGGTTATCTCTGCGATAGATGACGATGATGATGAGCATAAAGGGGGCAAAACCCAGCCTAATGACAGTTTCATCCCTAATTGGACCGGCTTAGAAGCGCCAATGGGTTACTAAATTACATTAGCACACTATTAACATAATTGGATATAAATTTAACTTTTTTCGCGACTTATCTGTGACCGCCTCGCTATCCTCATCTTCTGCTAGAGGATTTTTATATATTTGCAACTTATAACTCGTTTTTAGTTCGACCGTTACATAGAATGAGCGGCAAATTATTGCCTGCCTCATAACTGGAGCAACTATGTCCCGGATTTTTCATTTTGTCCTCGCTCTTGCCGTAGTGGCAATCCTGGCGTTATTGGTCAGCCACGATCGTAAAAAAATCAGGCTGCGCTTTATTGTTCAACTATTAGTCATTGAAGTCCTGCTTGCTTATTTTTTCCTCAACTCGCAGATTGGATTGGGTTTTGTGCAGGGATTCTCGGCGCTGTTTGATAAGTTGCTAGGATTTGCCGCCGAAGGGACAGGATTTGTTTTCGGTAATATGAATAAACAGGGCCTGGCATTCTTTTTCCTGAATGTGTTATGTCCGATTGTATTTATCTCGGCCCTGATAGGTATTTTGCAGCATATCCGGGTGCTCCCTTTTATTATCCGCATCATCGGTACCCTGCTGTCGAAAATTAACGGTATGGGCAAGCTGGAGTCGTTTAATGCCGTCAGTTCGCTGATCCTGGGGCAATCGGAAAACTTCATCGCCTATAAGGATATCCTGGGCAAGATGTCCGAACGCCGGATGTACACCATGGCGGCCACGGCGATGTCGACGGTATCGATGTCCATCGTCGGCGCCTATATGACCATGCTGGAACCGCGCTATGTGGTGGCCGCGCTGGTATTGAATATGTTCAGCACCTTTATTGTGCTGTCATTGATCAATCCTTACCAGGTCGGCAAGGAAGAAGAGCTGCAGATGAGTAATCTGCATGAAGGACAGAGCTTTTTCGAAATGCTGGGTGAATATATCCTGGCGGGCTTCCGGGTGGCCATTATCGTCGCGGCCATGCTGATTGGCTTCATTGCCATTATCGCCGCCATAAACGCCTTGTTCAGCCTGGTGTTCGGCATCAGCTTCCAGGGCATACTGGGGTATATATTTTATCCCTTTGCCCGGGTCATCGGCATCCAGGGCGACGAGGCGCTGCGGGTCGGCAGCATCATGGCCACCAAGCTGGTCTCCAATGAGTTTGTCGCCATGATGGATTTGCAAAAGGTTGCCGGCCAACTGTCCGCGCATTCCGTCGGCATCCTGTCGGTATTCCTGGTGTCGTTTGCCAACTTTTCATCCATCGGCATCGTGGCCGGCGCGATTAAAGGCCTTAACGAACACCAGGGCAACGTGGTATCCCGCTTCGGCCTGAAGCTGGTGTACGGCTCGACGCTGGTCAGCCTGCTGTCCGCCGCCATCACCGGTTTGGTAATTTAAACCGCCGTCCATCTTGCCGTCATAACGACGGTGCGGTTGGGGCCGGGGAAACCCGGCCTTTTTTATAGGATTGACGCGATAAATCGAGGCGGCGCCAGGCATGCACGCACAAGATATAAAAACAAAAAACCGGCCAGAAGCCGGTTTTTTTAATGTGGTGGAGCTAAGCGGGATCGAACCGCTGACCTCTTGCATGCCATGCAAGCGCTCTCCCAGCTGAGCTATAGCCCCAACGTACTTCCTGGGTAACACGAACACCGTCGTAAAACATCATCATATCAGGCCAATCGAGGTGATTGGTGGAGCTAAGCGGGATCGAACCGCTGACCTCTTGCATGCCATGCAAGCGCTCTCCCAGCTGAGCTATAGCCCCGTACCCGACACATCATGTCTGGTGGACGGGGCGCATGATATGAAACCCGGCAAACAGTGTCAACGGCTAATTGAAATTAACGCATCAAACGCTGAAAAAGCCGTCAAATCCTCGATAACGAACGGTTTATCCGGCGCGCTGGGCGATATAGTCCAGCGCCTTATCGATACGGGCCAACGAACGTGACTGTCCGACGGCATGGACGGTGACATCCAGCGCCGGCGACTGGCCCGCGCCGGTGACCGCCACGCGCAGCGGCATCCCTACCTTGCCCATGCCCACGTTGAGCTCCGCCGCCGTCTCCTCGATAGCGTTATGCACGTGTTCAGGCGACCACGACGTCAGGGCGGCCAGTTTGGCGCGCGCCAGCACCAACGGCTCGCGGGCCACCAGGCGCAGATGTTTTTTGGCCGCGTCGGCATCGAACTGCTCGAAATCCTCATAGAAATAATGGCATGAGGCCGCCATTTCTTTCAGGGTCTTGCAGCGATCGCCGAGTAATGTCACCAGCTCCGCCAGTTGCGGCCCATTGCGGGTATCAATGCCCGCTTGTTCCATATGCCATACCAGGTGGGTGGCGACGTATTCCGGCGGCAGATGATTAATGTAGTGGTGATTAAGCCACAGCAGCTTTTCGGTGTTAAAGGCGCTGGCCGATTTGCTGATATCGTCCAGGGTAAACAGCCGCTTCATTTCTTCGATGGAGAAAATTTCCTGATCACCATGGGACCAGCCCAGGCGCACCAGGTAATTCAGCAGGGCCTCAGGCAGAAAACCGTCGTCGCGGTACTGCATTACGCCCACCGCGCCGTGGCGTTTGGACAGCTTCTTGCCGTCGTCGCCCAGGATCATCGAGACGTGGGCATATTCGGGCACCGGCGCGCCCAGGGCCTTGAGAATATTGATCTGGCGCGGCGTGTTGTTGATATGATCCTCACCGCGGATAACATGGGTGATTGCCATATCCCAGTCGTCAATCACCACGCAGAAATTATAGGTGGGCGAGCCGTCGGTACGGCGGATAATCAGGTCGTCAAGCTCTTGGTTGCTAAATTCAATCGGGCCGCGAATATTATCATTAAAGATAACCGAGCCGTCCTGGGGATTGGCGAAACGCACCACGCAAGGCTCGGCATCGTCATGCTGTTCATGGCTGTGGCGGCAGCGGCCGTCGTAACGCGGTTTCTCGCCGTTGGCCATTTGCTGCTCGCGCAGGGCTTCCAGGCGCTCCCTGGAGCAATAGCATTTATAGGCGGTGCCCTGCACCAGCATGTCGTCGATCACCGCGTTATAACGGTCGAAACGTTTGGTCTGGTAGTAAGGACCTTCATCCCAATCCAGGTTCAGCCAGTTCATTCCGTCCATAATGGCGTTGATAGCTTCCTGGGTGGAGCGCTCAAGATCGGTATCCTCGATACGCAGCACGAACTCCCCGCCCTGGCTACGGGCAAACAGCCATGAATATAAAGCGGTACGGGCGCCGCCGACATGAAGATAGCCGGTGGGGCTGGGCGCAAAACGGGTTTTAATTTTCATCAGGAACACTGCCTTATTACGCATGGCTGACAGTCGGGAGCAATGCTCCCGGCCGGTTATAAAAAGTGGACAATATTCTACCACTCCAGCCCGATTCCTCAACGCTGTTCCACTTTTGCTGCTCCTTTTGCAGAGATTAAAGGCGCAAACCCGTTCATCTTGACTAATTTTACGACGAACACACTTTTTACTTTCAAAAATCGTTGACTCACTTGGCAGTATCCCTATAATGCGACTCCACACGGCGGGGTGATTAGCTCAGCTGGGAGAGCATCTCCCTTACAAGGAGAGGGTCGGCGGTTCGATCCCGTCATCACCCACCACTTAATTTTCTAAGTGGCTCCGCTGTGAGAAATAGAAGTAATACGCGGTAAGAAGTGGGTGATTAGCTCAGCTGGGAGAGCATCTCCCTTACAAGGAGAGGGTCGGCGGTTCGATCCCGTCATCACCCACCACTTCTTAAGTCGGTATTGTTTTGATGTTCGTTTACAGAAATGGGTGATTAGCTCAGCTGGGAGAGCATCTCCCTTACAAGGAGAGGGTCGGCGGTTCGATCCCGTCATCACCCACCATTTCTGTCCTTTTAAGTGGGTCGTTAGCTCAGTTGGTAGAGCAGTTGACTTTTAATCAATTGGTCGCAGGTTCGAATCCTGCACGACCCACCACTTTCAAGAATACCCCCCAAACTTCAAACCAAGCCAATACCTCAATATTTCGCGTGTCGTGCGGATTTGAACCTGCGCAGGTTCGAGTCGAGCGCAGCGAGACAGCGTTGCCGCCAGGCGACGACCCGAAGGGCGAGGCCAGCGGCCGAGTCATCCTGCACGACCCACCACTTTCAAGAATACCCCCCAAACTTCAAACCAAGCCAATACCTCAATATTTCGCGTGTCGTGCGGATTTGAACCTGCGCAGGTTCGAGTCGAGCGCAGCGAGACAGCGTTGCCGCCAGGCGACGACCCGAAGGGCGAGGCCAGCGGCCGAGTCATCCTGCACGACCCACCACTTTCAAGAATACCCCCCCAATCTTCAAACCAAGCCAATACTACAATATTTCGCGCGTCGTGCGGATTTGAACCTGCGCAGGTTCGAGTCGAGCGCAGCGAGACAGCGTTGCCGCCAGGCGACGACCCGAAGGGCGAGGCCAGCGGCCGAGTCATCCTGCACGACCCACCACTTTCAAGAATACCCCTCAAACTTCAAACCAGGCCAATACCTCAATATTTCGCGCGTCGTGCGGATTTGAACCTGCGCAGGTTCGGGTCGAGCGCAGCGAGACAGCGTTGCCGCCAGGCGACGACCCGAAGGGCGAGGCCAGCGGCCGAGTCATCCTGCACGACCCAACAGCTTTCGTTCCGGGGTGACACTGGCCCGATAACTTCAGCTATACCGCCGCGGTTTTGCTGCGTAAAAAATCGAGCACGGCTCTGGTTGCTGCGCTGATGTGCTTATCACGGTAATAGTAGGCCCAGAAGCCCTGATAGACAGGACACCACTCCTGCAACAAAGGCACCAGCTTCCCGCTATCAATCTCTTCCTGTAAATGGTGCTCGACCCACATGGCAATACCCAGACCCTCTGTTGCGGCCCGTACCGCTGCACGCCGATCATTGATGGTCAGTGGCCCCTGTACTGCAAGGGTGATTTTCTCGCTGCCTTTACTGAACTCCCAGTTATAAGGCGAGGCATCAGGCTGCTGCCGCCAGTTAATACATCGATGGCGAGCCAGGTCTCTGGGGTGTTCTGGTGTTCCATTGGTCGCAAGGTAATCGGGGGAAGCCACCGGAATTTGTCGTAGTGCAGGGCCAACCGGAAAGGCGACCGTTTCCGGGTGTATGTATTCACCTAAGCGAAAACCAATGTCATATCCCTCACTGACGATGTCGATCCAGGCATCGTCCAGACGAACTTCCAGAGTGATTTCCGGGTATGAGGTATGAAATGTCGCAAGACGAGGGGCGATCAGATCATTCCAGGCAACGCGCGGCATAACGAGCCTGACATTCCCGACCGGGTGTTCACGTTGCCAGGATAGTTCCCGGGTTGCGGCTTCAATTTCCTGAAACGCCAGGCTCAGGCGTGCCAACAGTTGTGCCCCCTGATCGGTTGTGGACACACTTCGAGTGGTACGATGAAAAAGCTGGACCCCGGTCCGCTCCTCCAGGCGACGAATGATCTGGCTCATCGCTGAAGGGCTAATCTCCAGCAGACGAGCCCCGCCATTAAAGCTACCGGCTGTCGCAACAGCGATGAACGCTTCGTAGTCTTTAAATAGAGTCGATTTCATAGAGGTGTAAATTATATATCCTAACTGACATAGTTAATTGAAAATAACGGCGATTATCATTTTATTTATAATATGTATGCTTGTCGACACACTAGACACACTAATAGGAGAACCTTGATGCCTGACAAGCGATATTCCACCCTGCGTAAGCAACTGGATGATGGCGTGGCCACTGTCACGTTTGACAATCCTCCCCTCAATCTCGTCACCCCTGAAGTGATCGGGGAACTGACACTACTGCTTGAGGAATTGCGAACGGATGATAGGGTACGCACCATTGTGTTCGACAGTGCTGACCCCGATTTTTTTATCGGACATGCGGATCTCAACCTCTTTCTCGGCCCCCGTGATCGGGTGCCGCCGAAAGGCAACACACTCAACCCACTGCAAACCCTTCTGGAAACACTGCGAACGCTGCCTAAGGCCACTATCGCTATGCTTGACGGGCGTGCAGTCGGGATTGGGCCGGAGTTTCTTACCTCCTGTGATATGGCTTTTGCCTCTGATCGCTCGGTCCTGATGCAATTCGAGGTGGCTATGGGCGTGCTGCCTGGTGCAACGGGGTCACAGCGCCTGCCACGCCTACTGGGACGTATGCGGGCACTTGAAGTGATTCTGGGATGCGATGAAATCGCCGCTGATGTGGCTGAACGTTATGGCTTTATCAACCGTGCGATGCCAGTGGCCGAGCTCAAACCCTTTGTGAAGAGGCTAGCCCACCGGATTGCAACTTTCCCGGCGCAGGCTATCGCACTCACCAAAGTGGCGGTGGATGCTGCCGATCATCTGCCGATCCATCTCGGCCTGCTCGAAGAGAGTCATACCCTTAATCAGACGCTGGTGAGTGGCGAAGCTCAACGCCGGATGAAATCGTTTCTCGCTATGGGAGCGCAGACGGTGGAGTTTGAGAAAAACGACTTCGCCAGTTCGCTCGACAAGCTGCAATCTTCCTAATCGGAAAGGAGATATCACATGATCCACTTAACACCCAGGGCAGCGATGCAAAAGCTGGTCGATGATATTTCGAGTGATAACTGGCACGAACTGCACATGCTGTATGCACCTGACGCAGTTGTCCGCCATCCCATCGCACGTGATGAGCGCTCGTTGCTGCAAGGACGTAAAGGCCTAAAACAGCATTTTGAACGTTTTTTCGCCACAGGAGTGAAATTGCGTGCGACACCGATTCATTTCATTGATACCACGGACCCCGAACTGGTGATCGGTTCCTTCACCTACCACGGTGAAAAGGGTTTCGGGATGGAACATTTTGATCTGGAAGCGTGTTTCATCTGGCGGGTCCGTGATGGATTGATTCTTGACACGACCGATTACCTCAGCCCTCCGGTGCCGCCCCGTGACCAAACACAGGAGAAATAAACATGACACAATCCGCTATTAACCTCAGCCAGACCACCACTGAACGTCGTCAGCGAGGTGAGGAAATCATACGTCTACTGACCAATGGCGCACCGCAGCCTGCTTCACTGGATGCACTGGAACGTGACTTCCCGTTTCTTTCAAATGCCGTGAGTGCATTCGCGGTTGGTGAAATTTTCGATCGCACCGGCGTGTTGGACATTCGCACGCGTCAGATTGCGCTTTGTACGGCTTTCGCAGCGCTGGGTCTGACGGATTTTTTGAAGATTCATGCCGGTTATGCCCTCAATCACGGTGCCAGCGAAGAAGAAATTAAGGAAATCGCCAATATCGTGATTATTCCGGGTGGTTTCCCCCGGGCCATCATGGCTTCGCAGGCAATTTCAGCGTTACTTGCGGAGCGCAAAAAGGACTGACGACCAGACGCCCATGCAGAACGCACTACCATCAGGCTGTGCGTTATTTTTTGGGAAATATGTTTCCCCCGACTCATGGCTTTTGAACTTAATTGATGGATGTCATAACCATCTTCTGGCCCGGCGGTACCTTACAGTAAAACCCACTGCGGGAGGCGATATATTTTGTCATCGGGCCAGAAACAGGCTGGCATAGCTGTCGGATGTGTATACTGCTTTCAGCGAACACAGACCGAAAATTAATCTGATTAAATGTTTTTTAAACATGTACCTATCCCACAAGCGGCGCCGTCAATCGGCTCGCGGGGAACGCGAGCGGCTGGGGTGGCTAAAAAAAACTTATTAAATAGCTTGCTATTTAATATCGAGTTAACTAAATTACCTCCAGGGAACTTAGCAAGGCCGGAAAGACCCAGTTAACCTACAAGACACCGCACCTGTGCTAACGTTTTCAGGACAGAGTTACAACCAATTAAATAGTGTGCTATATATTATTTCACTATTTAATGATGTGCGTAGCATAACCGTCACCATCGCCCCCGGCGATACCTTTTATCACACAAGGAAATTTATCATGAACAAATTAACCACCCTGTTTACCGCTTCACTGTTGACGCTCGGCATGAGCAGCGCGTTTGCCGCGGCCCAGACCTCCGCCGCCGATCGCCAGGTCCAGGCGTTCCTGAACGCGTTAAACAGCCAGGGCGGCAAACCCATGGAGCAGCTTTCGCCGCAAGATGCACGCCAGGTATTGGTTGATGCGCAAGCCAACGCCAAGCTGCCGCCGGCCGATGTCAGCGAAAAAACCATTAACGTCGACGGGAAGGATATCTCCCTGACCATCGTCAAACCTGCCGGCGCCAGCGGCACGCTGCCGGTATTTATGTTCTTCCACGGCGGCGGCTGGATCCTGGGCGACTTCCCCACCCATGAACGCCTGGTGCGTGATTTGGTCGTGGAATCCGGAGCGGCGGCGGTATTTGTAAATTACACGCCTTCCCCAGAAGCGCATTATCCGGTGGCCATCAACCAGGCCTATGACGCAACGCGCTGGGTAGCCGAACATGGAGCGGAAATCGGCGTCGACGGCTCACGTCTCGCCGTGGCCGGCAACAGCGTCGGCGGCAATATGGCGACGGTGGTGGCGCTGATGGCAAAAGAAAAAGGCGCGCCGAAAATCCGTTTCGAAGCCCTGATGTGGCCGGTGACCAACGCGAATTTCGATACTGTTTCCTATAAAACCTACGCCAACGGCCATTTCCTAACGCGTAATATGATGAAATGGTTCTGGGATGCTTATACCAAGGATGTCGCGCAGCGCAAGGATATTCACGCCTCGCCGCTGATGGCAACCCCGGCCCAGTTGAAAGGCCTGCCGCCGACGCTTATCCAAACCGCCGAGCTGGACGTACTGCGCGATGAGGGTGAAGCCTATGGCCGCAAACTGGATGCCGCCGGCGTAGACGTTACCATCACCCGTTATAACGGCATGATCCATGACTTCGGCTTGTTAAACCCGTTAAGCCAGGTGCCGGCGGTGCGTTCCCAAGTCCTGCAGGCCGCGACCGAACTGAAAACCCATCTGCAATAAGCACTCCGTTGATGACCACCCGGGAGCCTGATGGCTCCCTTTGCGTTATCCGCAGCCGGGCTGTCAGCAAAATCTTTCCCGCATAAAAGCAATATACTCATCCTCGGGCAATTCGCGCCGGGCGCGGATAAATCCCCGGCTATCGTCCCCGATCAGATAACGCAAACGATCCGACCCATCGGTGGCCGCCTCATGGATAACCTTGGCCACATCCAGCGCACTGATGGTCCTGGCCGCGCCCAGCGCGGCAAATGCCCGCTGCGTCTTGGCGATAAAAAGCGCGTAATCGGTTAATCCTTTATCCTGGGCTTGATATTCGCCCTGGCGCTCGACAAACCGGGTTTCCGTCACGCCGCCGTGCGGGATAACCAGTTTTACGCCGATGCCCACCGCCGCCAGCTCATAGGCCAGCGCTTCGCTAAACCCCTCCAGGGCAAATTTACTGGCGCAATAAAGCGAAATCATCGGCAGGGTGAACAGGCCGGCGCCGGAACTGAGATTGATAATAGTGCCGCTGCCCTGGCGGCGAAAATGCGGCAGCAGCGCCCGTGTCACCGCCATGACCCCGAAAACGTTGACGGCGAACTGCCGCTGGATCTGGGCCTCGGTCACGGCCTCAAACAGTCCGAACTGGCCGAAGCCGGCGTTATTGACCAGCGCGTCGATAGCGCCAAAGCGTTGCATGCCGGCGTCGATGGCGTCGCCGATGCTGTGCGCATCCTCCACATCCAGCCTGGTCAGCAAGATATTATCGCGCCCGGCCAGCGGGGATTCCGGCTGCGGGTGGCGTAGCGTGGCGACCACGTTCCAGCCTTGATCGGCAAAATAGCCGGCGGCGGCCAGGCCGATGCCTGAAGAGGTGCCGGTGATGAGCAGGGTTTTTGCCATGGGTGACAGACTCCGTTGGAAAGGCGTGAATGCCTGCGGCCAGCATAAATCCGTTGAAAGCATGCAACAATAGGCCTAATTTGACATGATTTGATGCAGGAAATAGCACAATGAAGAATACGGCATTGTTCGAACTGCAGGCTATAGACGCGGTGGCGTCGGCCGGCAGTTTCCGTCAGGCCGCCAGCCAGCTCGGCATTTCACCGTCGGCGCTTAGCCACCGGGTGGCGACGCTGGAAAGCCGTCTGGGGGTGCGTCTGTTTAACCGCACCACCCGCAGCGTTTCATTATCCCAGGCTGGCGAACAATTGCTAAACCGGGTGCGCCCGGCGCTCAATGAAATCGATGCGGCCATGGAGGGCGTCAACCGGTTTCGCCTGACGCCGTCCGGGCGCCTGCGGCTCAATACCGCCGAAGCGGCGGCCAGGATGATCCTGCGGCCGATCGTGCTGGAATTTTTGCGCCGTTATCCCGATATGACGGTGGAGATCGTGGCCGACGGCCGGCTGGTGGATATCGTCGCGGAGGGCTTCGACGCCGGCATCCGGCTGGCGGAAAGCGTGCCGCTGGATATGATTGCCGTGCCCTGCTCGCCGCCGCTGCGTTTTCTGGTGGTGGGCGCGCCGGCGTATTTTGCCTTATACGGCCGTGCGCAGGAGCCGGGCGAACTTGTCCGGCACCGCTGCCTGCGCAGCCTGCTGCCCAGCGGCGCGCCGCTGCATTGGCAATTTGAACGACGGGGCGAAAAGCGGGTGGTGAATGTGAGCGGCCCGCTGACGCTGGATAACCAGCCGCTGATGATCGACGCAGCCCTGGCGGGCGCCGGTCTGGCCTGGGTGAGTGAATCGGCGGCGGCGCCCTATCTGTTGTCCGGCGCGCTGTCGCCGGTACTGGAAGACTGGTGTCCGCGGTTTGCGGGGCTGCGCCTGTATTATCCGGGACACCGGCTGGTGCCGGCCGGTTTACGCATGTTTATCGATCTTATCCGTGAAGTCATGGATAGTCATGGCGACGCCCGGACGCCGCCATGAAGAATGCGCGCAATGACGTTAGTGTGCCCCGCCCCCGCCGCCCTGGGCGCTGAACGGCGGTTTCGCCAGCCAGATAACCAGGATCAGGGCAAAAAACATCCAGCCCAGCAGGGTAAAGTAGTCAATGGTGGAGAGCATATACGCCTGGCTTTCCACCAGCTTATCCAGTTGCGCCATGGCAGTCTGGCTGGCGCCCCCCAGCCCGGCGATGTACTCCTGGGTGTTGGCGCTGTAGGGCGTGATGTTTTCCGTCAACTGCGCATGGTGGAAAATTTCACGCCGTTGCCAAATCCAGGTGGTTAACGAAGAGGCAAAACTGCCGCCCAATACGCGCAGGAAGGTTGCCAGTCCCGATCCGTCGGCAATCTCCCTTGGCGACAGGCTCGAGAGCAGGATACTGGTGGTCGGCATAAAAAACAGCGCCACGCCGATCCCCATAAAGCCCTGGATCATCGCAATATGATAATAATCCACCTGGGTGGTGAAATCAGCGCGCATAAAGCAGCTGACGCCGATCACCAGGAAGGAGCCGCCCGCCAGCAGCCTGAGGTCGAACTTATGGGCATAGCGCCCCACCAACGGCGACATGAATACCGGCAGTATGCCGATCGGCGCCGCCGCCAGCCCCGCCCAAACCGGTGTGTAGCCTAATTGGGTTTGCAGCCACTGCGGCAGTAACAGATTGATGCCGAAAAAGCCCGAATACCCCAATACCAGCGCCAGGGTGCCGAATGAAAAGTTGCGGTAGCGGAACAGTCGCAGATTAACGATGGGATGTTTATCGGTAAACTCCCAAATCACCAGGGCTGTCAGCGAGATAGCGGCAATCAGCGCGCCGATGATAATAAAGTTGGACCCAAACCAGTCCAGGTCGTTTCCTTTATCCAGCACCACCTGCAGCAGGCCGACGCCCACCACCAGCAGGCCCAGGCCGATATAATCTATAGGCTGGTGCTCCTGCTCCTCCGGGCGCCCCTTTAACTGGGCGAACACCAGCATGGCGGCAAATATACCTATGGGTACGTTGATAAAGAAGATCCACGGCCAGGTGTAGTTATCGGTAATCCAGCCGCCCGCCAGCGGACCGACAATGGGCGCCACCACCGTCACCATGGCCAGCAGCGACAGCGCCATCCCCCGCTTGGCGGCGGGATAAATCGACAGCAGCAGGGTCTGCGCCATGGGATACAGCGGACCGGCGAAGAACCCCTGCAAGGCGCGGAAAATGACCAATTGCGTCATGCTTTGCGAAATACCGCACAAAAACGAGGTGATGATAAACAGCAGCACCGACGCCAGGAACAGTTTGGTCTGGCCGAAGCGCCGCGACATCCAACCGGTCAACGGCAGGGCGATGGCGTTGGAGACCGCGAACGAGGTAATAACCCAGGTCCCCTGCTCCGAGCTGACGCCCAGATTGCCGGAAATGGTCGGCAACGCCACGTTGGCAATCGTGGTATCCAGTACCTGCATAAATGTCGCCAGCGACAGTCCGATGGTGGCCAAGACCAGGCTGGGCGGACGAAACGATTGTTCACTCATGGCGACTCCGCATTAATTTTTACCCTGGCCGGCGGCCATGGCCTGCTCGCCATTTTCATGGATGATGCGGGCCACCAGCTTATCGGCTTCCACCAGTTGATGGTCGTAGACATCGGTGGCGAAACGCGGCTGCTCTTGCGGATTAACCGCCAACACGGGGCCGTCCTGGTTGTGCAGGTTCACGGTCACGTTGGTGGACAGCCCTATGCGCAGCGGGAATTTATCCAGATGATCGGGCTCCAGGCGAATGCGCACCGGTAAACGCTGGACAATCTTGATCCAGTTGCCGCTGGCGTTTTGCGCCGGCAGCAGCGAGAAGGCGCTGCCGGTGCCGACGCCCAGGCTTTCGACCTTGCCGCGATAGGCGACATCGCCGCCGTAAAGGTCGGCATCAATTTCCACGGGCTGGCCGATGCGCATTTTCACCAGCTGTGTTTCCTTGAAATTGGCGTCGATCCAGATTTGATCCAGCGGCACCACCGCCATCAGGGCGCTGCCCGGCTGCACGCGGCTGCCGACCTGCACGGAACGCTTGGCCACATAACCGCTGACCGGCGCCACCATGGTGCTGCGCACATGATCCAGATAGGCCTTGCGCAGCTGGGCGGCCGCGGCCTTCACATCGGGATGGGAACTGATGGTGGTGTCGTCCACCAGGGCAAACGTGGTGCTTAACTGCTGCTGGGCCGACGTGAGCGAGGTTTCCGCCGAGGTCAGCGCGTCGCGTGAATGCGACAGCTCTTCCTGGGATATCGCCCCGTCGCGCGCCAGGTTGGCCCGCCGCTGGTAGTCGTCCCGGGCGCGCTGCAGCTGGATTTTGCTCGCCGCCACCATGGCCTTGTAATTATCCACATTGCTGTATAATCCCCGCACCTGGCGCACGACCTTGGCCAGATTGGCCTCGGCGCTTTCCTGGTTGACGATGGTATCGCTGGGATCCAGGCGCACCAATACCTGGCCCTGGCGGACAAAGTCGCCGTCATCGGCGGCGATGGCGGTAACCGTACCCGACACCTGCGGCGTAATCTGCACCAGATTGCCGGAGACATAAGCATCATCGGTGGATTCAAAAAAACGGGCGTGCAGCCAATAATAAAGGCCAAAAGCAATAGCGGCCACAATAATTATCGCCATTAAAATCAACAACATCAGTCTGCGCTTACCCGACTTCGCCGGCGGATTGACCGGCGCGGCGTTGTTATCTGTTGGAGCGTTGGTGGAATTCTCAGCCATAAAATAGTTCTCAGTGTGCTTGATTCATGGCCACGTTTTGCGCGGCATTGGAAGAAACGGAAGAATGAAAGCCGCCGCCCAGCGCCTGCATCAGCAAGATGGCGGTGTCGGTACGATCGGCACTCAACGCGGCCAGCTGACGCTCGGCCTGGATAAGCTGTTGTTCTACGCTCAGGGCATCAAGATAGTTGCCGACGCCCGCGCTGTAGCGCTGCATGGCATTGCCCCATGAATCATTGGCGATATCCCGCGCGCGCATTTGCTGCTGGATTTGGATATCCAGTGAATTCAGGCGGGTAATGGCATCGCCAATATCCCCCAGCGCCGACACCAGCGACTGGTTGTATTGCGCCACCGCCAGATCGTAATCGGCATTGCTGCCGGCCAGATCGGCGCGACGGCGGCCGCCGTCGAAGATGGGCAGCGACAGGGCCGGTCCAATGCTGAAATAACGTTCTGGCGCGCCAAAGAACGCGTCTCCCACCAGCGATTTGGTGCCGGCGGCGGCGGTCAGGTTAATGTTGGGGTAAAAGGCGGTACGGCTGACCTTGATATCCTTGGTTGCCGCCTCGACCCGCCAGCGCGCGGCCACCAGATCCGGCCGGCGGCCGAGCAGCTCGGCCGGAAGCGTGGGCGGCAGGCTGACGACGGACGGCGCAATCAGCTTCGGCCGCGGCAGGCCGGCGGCGCGATCCGGGCCCTGCCCCAGCAAGACCGCCAGACGGATGCCGGCGGCGCGCACCTGCTGCTGGGTGTCGGTCAGGCTGGCTTCGGCCGAGGCCTCGAGGCTTTCGGTCTGTTGATACTGGAATTTACTGTCCAGCCCGGCGTTAAGACGCTTGGAGGCCAGATTCAGCATGGTGCGGGTGCGCTCCAGATCTTTTTGCGCCAGATCCTGCATCGCCCAGGCCTGGCCCAGGGTGTTGTAGGCGCGCGCCACGTCCGCGGACAACGTCAGCCTGGCCGCCTGGCGATCGACCTCCGAGGCGTTGGCCCGACCGACCGCGGCTTCCCAGGCGGCACGCTGCCCGCCCCATAAATCGAAGCTGTAATCGAAGTTCGCCGACAGGGTGCGCAGCGTGGCATATCTTTTACCTTGCCCGGTAGGATCGTCCACCGCGGACATGCGTTCGCGCGTGATGCCGGCGTTAGCATCAAGCGTCGGCATGCGATCGGCCTCGGCGGCCAGGACCGTGGCGCTGGCCTGGCGCGCGCGCGCGTCCGCCACCTGCAGATCGGGGCTGGAACGCAAGGCTTGCTGGATGAGCAGGTTAAGCTGCGGGTCGCCAAGGCTGTTCCACCAGTCGGCAGCCGGCCAGCCGGCGCTGGACAGGGTATTGGCCTTCAGCGTGTTTTCACTGTGCAGGCTGGCGACATCAAGCGTCCGGCCTTCGGTATGTAAACCATTTGGCAGGGCGCACCCCGCCAGGATCAGCGAGCAGAGCAACGGTAATAAACGAATGCGCAACGGCATAGTAAAATTTACTCCTTAAATACCGGCAGGGATCGCCAGCTTCTTCAGCAGGCGATCGAATTCATTAAGTTCTGAGGGTGTCAGGGGCGCCAGTAAATCATTAAAGGACTTGAGCGCTATCTGCGGGATCTGCCGGCAAAACGCATGCCCCTGCTCGGTCAGCGCCAGATGGAATTGACGTCGATCGGTGGTGCTGCGCACCCGCATGATCATCTTTTTATTCTGCAGCCGGTCCAGCATGCGCGACATGGCGCCGCTATCGAGGGAGATGCAGCGGCATAGCTCCGCCGACGTGGTTAAACCGTCCCGGTTCATCATCAACATGACCTTGAACTGGGCGGCGGTAATCTCGTAGGGTTCCAGATAGCGTTCAAGAATACGATCCTTGCACAGGTTCAACCGGTGGATTTGCCGTCCCCAGGCATAGACCTTATCAATATCGTCAGCGGAAAAATGGTCCATAATAATCTTTGCCTAGGCAGCTATTAGGCGGGGGACTATACTGCGGCTAAAGTACGTAAACAACCGTCAGTTTTGTAACCAAATATTTACACATGGAGAAATCGGCCGGCGCGGGCTTTTCCACATGGAGAAAAGCGCACTATTTGGTAAACCGACCAGCCTCGTTGGTAAACCGGCCAGCCTCGCCGGGCCAGCAGCAGCCGCAGGATCTCAGTCGTTGCCGATCGCCAGCACCGTCAGCACATCCTCCTCCCTGACGGCATAACCGCATTCAAACAGCATGCCCACCGGCAGCGCGGGCGTCAGTTCGACCTGCAGCTCCAGGGTGATGCGGTTGCCGGCCAGGCGGACCACGCGCGCGTCGAGAAAATCGAAGTAACGCTTGACCGAGGGATACAGCGCCTTGAACAGGCTCTCCTTGGCGGAAAACGCCAGGGTCAGGGCGACGGCGAAAGGCAGTTCCAGGGTGGCGAAATACTCGCGCTCCCAGGCGCTGATGATACCGGGCCACAGTTCCAGCGCGCGGGGAGCGTTAATCAGTGTTTCGATATCTACGCCCAACCCGGATACCGGACGGCCTGGGCGCCGCCAGCCTATACCGATGGCCAGCGTGCCGTGATGGGTCAGCGCGCCCTGCACGTCGTCCGGCCAGGCCGGCGCCCGGTCTTCCCCCGCCAGCAAATCGAAATGGCGATAGCCCGCATCCTCTAATACGCGTCCGGCGACGATGCGCCCCGCCAGATACTCCCCGCGCCGTTTAACGGCGGCGCCGGCGATTGACGGCGGCAGCCTGATACCCCGGGCGGCAAAATCCTCATCGTGATATAAGGCGATGTCAAAGCGACAGGACCAGGCCCGCGCTGGCGCAACCAGGGTAAGCAGATCGGCGGGGCCGAACGGCAGTCCCTGGTCCACGGATAAAATACAGGAAACAGGGTGGCTCATATCGTGAAGGTATCCTTATCGGGTCAAACGCTCAGGAAAACCGGCGCTATCCGCATAAGTATAATCACATTTTGCCCGGCAGGCGTTCGGCCTGTTTAAACAAGGGCTTAATCAGGCCGTATAAGGCCGGATTGTCGCTTTCATCCTTCAGCGCGATGCCCGATAAACGCCGCTGCCCGGCCTGTTCAAGCAGCCATGCCAGTTTAAAGGCCGCCTGGGGATAATCCAGCCCCTCGGGACGGATATTGGAGATACAGTTGCGTTCCGACTCCAGGCGCCGGATATGGGGCTCCCAGGTAAAATAGATGCCCAGGCTGTCAGGCGAGGATAAGCCGGGCCTCTCGCCAATCAGGATTGCCACCGCCCGCGCCTGCAGGCAGGCGCCGATATCATCCCCCAGGGCCACCCGCGACTGGTGTGCCAGCACCACCGGCGCCATTTTCAGCCCCAACAGCGCCAGGTAAGGCGTCAACGCGCGGATAAACGGCACCGCCTGGCGATGTACCGCCTTTGAGGACAGGCCGTCGCCGACTACCAGCAGGATATCGGCCTGTTTATCCGGATACGCGGTTAACATCTTGCGGCTGTCGTCGCCAAGACGGCGGCCCAGGTCCGGCCGGCAAAGATAGGTCTCCCGGTTTTGCGCCGCGCTGTGCACCGTAAGCGTGGTTATGCCATCCGCTTCCAGCTGTCGCGCCAGCGATTCGCTGTCAAAGGGTTGATGCACCGCGTCGCGCGCCTGGGCATGGGCCAGCCCGAAGTTGAGCAGTTCACGGGTAGGCAGGCTGGAGCCGGAACGGCCGAGCGCGATGCGCGCCGCGGTAAACTCCCGCAGGCCCTCCCAGGGGTTGGCATGGACGCTATTGCCCACCGGATATTTGCCGGCCGGCGGCGGGACAGTTTTACTCATGGCTCACTCCAGGACATGATGTTGCAGCAGGGGATGCTGGCCGCTGGTGTCGCGCAGCATCCCGTCGGCGTTGATAATCTGCATACGCTGCAGCCAGGCGGAAAACTCCGGGGCATGTTTGAGCCCGAACAGCTCGCGTACATACAGGGCGTCATGGAACGACGTGCTTTGATAATTCAGCATGATATCGTCCGCGCCCGGCACCCCGATCAAGAACGTCAGCCCGGCGGCGGCCAGCAGGGTCAGCAGCGTGTCCATATCATCCTGGTCGGCCTCGGCATGATTGGTATAGCAGACATCGCACCCCAGCGGCACGCCCAGCAGCTTGCCGCAAAAATGATCTTCCAGCCCGGCGCGGATAATCTGTTTGCCGTCATAGAGATATTCCGGTCCGATAAATCCCACCACGGTATTGATAAGCAAGGGTTTAAAGCGGCGCGCGATGGCATAGGCGCGGGCTTCGCAGGTCTGCTGATCGACGCCGTGATGGGCATTGGCCGACAGGCAACTGCCCTGCCCGGTCTCGAAGTACATCACGTTGTCGCCCAGCGTGCCCCGGTTCAGGCTCAGCGCCGCCTGCCGGGCTTCATCCAGCAGCGCGAGGTTGATGCCGAAACCGGCGTTGGCCGCCTCGGTGCCGGCTATCGACTGGAAGACCAAATCTACCGGCGCGCCGCGCTCAATCAGCTTGATGGTATTGGTGACATGGGTCAGCACGCAGGATTGGGTGGGAATGGCAAAACTGCTGATCACGTCATCGAGCATATAGTTGAGTTTTTCCAACAGCGGCAGGCTGTCGCTGGCGGGATTGATGCCGATCACCGCATCGCCGCTGCCATACAGCAAACCGTCGAGCATGCTGGCGGCGATGCCTTTGAGATCGTCGGTGGGATGATTGGGCTGCAGCCGGACGCTCATATGGCCCGGCAGGCCGATGGTATTGCGAAAGCGGGTGATCACCCGGCATTTTTTCGCCACCAGGATCAGATCCTGGTTACGCATGATTTTGCTTACCGCCGCGGCCATTTCCGGCATGATGCCCGCGGCGACCTGGGCCAGGCGGGCGCTGTCGGTGCGCTCGGACAGCAGCCAGTCGCGGAAATCGCCCACCGTCAGGTGGGCGATGGGAGCAAAGGCCGCCGCGTCGTGACCGTCGATAATCAGGCGCGTGACCTCATCCGTTTCATAAGGAATAAGCGGCTGCTGCAAAAATACCGTCAGCGGCACATCCGCCAGCGCAATGCGCGCCGCCATACGCTCCTCGGCGCTGCCGGCGGCCACTCCGGCCAGGTAATCGCCGGAACGCGCCGGCGATGCCTTGGCCATCAGTTCGCGCAAATCGGCAAAACGGTAGCTGCGATGACTTAGCGTGGCGTGAAACATCAACCCTCCGGGATCAGTCCGATAACGTCAGCTGCGGATCCGGCGCCGCCGCGTCGCGGGCATAACGCGTCAGGCGGAAATAGGCATAACCCAATAACATCATTATGGCGAAAATCATAAACAGCATTTGATTGTAATAGATCATCGCCACCAGGCAGATGACCGCCATCACCAGCGCCAGCGCCGGGGCAAACGGATACAGCGGCGCGCGGAACGGGCGGATAAGCCGGGGTTCAAGGCGGCGCAGTTTAAACAGTGACGCCATGGAGATGATATACATTACAATAGCACCGAATACCGACATGGTAACGATGTTGGCGGTTAATGGCTGGCCGCCGATGATAATCAGGGAATCGGAAAAAATCGCCGCGATGCCCACCACGCCGCCGGCAACGATCGCCAGATGCGGCGTGCGAAAACGACGGTTGATCCTGGAGAGCGGTTTCGGCAGGTAGCCGGCGCGCGCCAGGGCGAAAATCTGGCGCGAGTATCCCATGATAATACCGTGGAACGACGCAATCAGCCCGAACAGCCCCAGCCAGACCAGCATATGCAGCCAGCCGCTGCTGCCGCCGACGATAATCTTCATCGCCTGCGGCAGCGGGTCGTTGATATTGGCCAGTTTGGTCCAGTCGCCCACCCCGCCGGCAAACACCATCACGCCGAGCGCCAGCGCCGTTAAGGTCAGGATGCCGCCGATAAAGGCGCGGGGAATGGTGCGCTGGGGATCCTTGGCCTCTTCGGCCGCCATGGAGGCGCCTTCAATGGCGAGGAAAAACCAGATGGCAAACGGAATGGCGGCAAAAATACCGGAAAACGCGCCGACGCTGAAGTGTTCCGCGCCGGCCCAGCCGCCGCGGGTAAAGTTGGCCAGGTCGAAGCCCGGGGCCACCACGCCCATAAACACCAACAGCTCAAATATCGCCAGCAGGGTGACCAGTAGCTCGAACGTGGCGGCGATACTGACGCCGAGAATATTCAGCGTCATAAACACCAGATAGGCGGCCAGGGCCACCCAGCGCGGTTCCAGCGCCGGAAACTGCACGTTAAGATAGGCGCCGATGGCCATGGCGATGGCCGGCGGGGCAAAGACAAATTCCACCAGGGTGGCGAAACCGGCAATAAAACCGCCGGTGGGACCGAACGCGCGATGGGCGTAGGCGAAGGGACCGCCCGCATGGGGTATGGAGGTGGTCAGTTCGGTGAAGCTGAAGATAAAGGCGCAATACATGGCCGCCACCGCCACCGCGGTGACCAGGAAGCCCAGCGTGCCCGCCTGGGCCCAGCCGTAGCTCCAGCCGAAATACTCGCCGGAAATCACCAGGCCCACGGCGATTCCCCACAAATGGAAACTCCCCAGCGTACGCTTCAAAACCGGTGCCACTTTTGTGCTTTGCATAATGGTGTCCTAGGCTATGTAAGTATTTGTAAAGGTGCAAAGGTCATACCACATCAGCGGAGCACGGTGAATTGAGGCCAATATGCTGATAAAACAGCCGAATCGTTGATTAAAGCGCCGGCCGGGAGGCATAAACACGGGCGCCATGATGCTTTTTGGTGCAGATAAAGGGGGAATTCACCGCCGTCTGACGCGTGCCGGTGCAGGGAGCATGCGCATGTCCGCCCCCTGCCCTCGGGCTAGAGCTTATCGGTATCCTCAAGCGCGAAGCGTCCCAGCGGATTCTGGTAAAAATCCTTGATATTCTTGCGGCTGACGTTGCGATAGGGGCTGTAATATAAATCGATCCAGTTCACGTCCGCCTTGGCCATTTTTTGCAGGTCGATATACATCTGCTGCCGCTTGCCGGCATTCATTTCCACCCGCGCCGCGGCCACCAGATCCTTGACCTTATCGTTATGATAGCGGGTCATGTAATTCATATTGGCGTCATGGCCCAGCACAAAGGTGGTTTTCTGATCCGGATCGAGGATATCGTTGGTCCAGTACATCACCGAAATATCATATTCGCCCGCCACCAGCATATCCCAGCTCTGGCTTGGGTCGACCTTTTGCAGGTTCACCGTTACCCCGGCCTTGGCCAGTTGCTGTTGCAGCAGAATGGCGATCTGCTCGTCCACCTCATCCCCGGCGTTGACGACATAATTCAGCTTCAGATCCGCCGCGCCGGCGGCCTTAAGCATCTGCCTGGCTTTCTCGGGATCGTAGGGACGCTGCAGGTTGTCCGCATAATGAAACAGCGCGCCCTCGGGAATATAAGAGTTGGCGACATGGCCGAAACCGAAGGTCACGGTATCGACAATGGCTTTTTTATCAATGGCGAAATCCAGCGCCTGGCGCACCTCGACCTTGGCCAACGCGCCATGCTCGTGGTTAATCAGCAAATGATCCTCGCGGGTGGATCGATCCAGATGCACGTCCAGGTTGGGGTCTTTTTGCAATGACGCGATGCGGGAAAACGGCACCGATAGCGCCGCGTCCAGCTCACCCGCCTGCACTTTCAGCATGCGTGTGTTGTCGTCCGGCAGCGTCAGCCATTCCACGCCGTCCAACTTGACGCGATCCGCCTGCCAGAAATAGGGGTTCTTTACCAGCACCACCTTTTCGCCACGGGTCCAGGACTTGACGCTAAAGGCGCCCGAGCCCACCGGTTTTTCGGCAAACGCCTCCTCGCCCATGGCTTTCACCACTTTTTCCGGCAGCACCGACACATTCGGCAGCGCCAGTTGCGAGAGGAACGGCGCGGACGGCGTTTTCAGCGTTACCACCAGGGTGTGGGGGTCGGTGGCTTCGGCTTTATCGATGACGCTGTAGGAGTCGCGCCATAAGGACCCTTCATTATCGCGTATGCGCAGCAGGCTGAACACCGCATCCTGTGCGGTCACCGGCGACCCGTCGGAGAATTTGGCGTCGCGCATCTTAAAGGTATAGACCTTGCCGTCGGGGGAGATTTCCCAGCTTTCCGCCAGCCCCGGCTCCAGGCGCGTGCCGTTTTTATCCACCCGCACCAGCACGTCGAATACATTGGAAAACACCCAGTTATCGGCGTTTTGCGCCGACTTAATCGGGTCGAAGGTCGTGGAATCCTCGCGCCGGCCAATGCTCAATACCCCGGCGGCTTCGGCGATTTGGCCGACCGCGCTGAGCGCCAGAAAGACCGCGGCGGCGGCAACGTTAAAATGCTTACGCTTCATGGTTAACATACCTCATTGAAAAGGAAAGTCGGCTTCGCCGGTATTTCTGTCGAGCACACAGGCAAAAGCATGGTCGGCAACATGCCGGGTATCAGGGGTGGAACCGGTACGGCAAGCGGGTCGGGCATAACGGCAGCGGGGATGAAAGGCGCACCCCGGCGGAATGGCAATCGGGCTGGGCGGTTCGCCGGCCAGCGGCTCGGCGGGCAACGGCAGATCGGGGTTGATTTCCGGAATGGCCGCCACCAGCGCCGCGGTATACGGATGGCGCGGCAAATGGAATACCGATTCCACTGGGCCTTCCTCGACAATACGTCCCAGGTACATTACGGCCACCCGATCGCACAGGCGGCGGACAATGGCCAGGTCGTGGGCGATAAACAGTATCGCCAGCCCCATGCGCTCACGCAGATCCATCAGCAGATTGATAATCTGCCCCTGGATGGAGACATCCAGCGCGGCAACGCATTCATCCGCCACCATCAGCCGCGGCTCCAGCGCCAGAGCGCGGGCGATGCCGGCCCGCTGGCACTGCCCGCCGCTCAGGGCGCCCGGCCGCTTATCCGCCTGCGCCGGCTGCAGCCCCACCAGCGTCAGCAGTTCGGCCACCCGGGCGGTTATCGCCCCCGGCGGCACTTTGCGATGCACGCGCAGCACTTCGGCGATGGCGGCGCCGATGGTCTGGCGGGGATTGAGCGATGAAAACGGGTCCTGGAAAATCATCGCCGTCTGCCGGCGCAGGCGGGCGATATCGCTCGTCAGGCCGTGGGTTACGTCGCGGCCGTCGAAACGTACGCTGCCGCCGGTGCTTTTCTCCAATTGCAGGATGGCGCGGCCGAGCGTGCTTTTACCGCTGCCGGACTCGCCCACCAGTCCCAGGGTTTCACCGGGGTGGATACGCAGCGATACGCCGTTCACCGCCTGAACCCGCGGCCGGTTCCAGCGCAGCGGATTGCCGCCGGACAGGGGAAACGACACCCGCAGCTCATCGACTTCCAATAATGGATAGGCGTTGGTGATCATGATCCCTCCCGGTGGGTTAACGCATGCAGAGGATAAAAACAGGCCGCGCCGTGGGCCGGATCGCCGCGCGCGGCCAGCAGCGGCGGTTGCACGGACGGACATGCCTCGCCGGCGCGCGGACAGCGGGTATGGAACCGGCAGCCCGGCGCAAAGCCATCCGCCGACGGCGGCTGGCCGGCGATGGTCTTTAAACGGCCGCCGCCGCCTTCGCTCACGGGCTGGCAATCGATCAATCCCTGGGTATAGGGGTGCAGCGGCTGCGCCAATACCCGGCGTTTGGCGCCGACCTCGCACAATCGGCCGGCATACATCACCGCGATCCGATCGCAGGTTTGCGCCACCACGCCCAGATCGTGGGTGATCATAATGATGGCCAGGCCCAGCCGGTCGCGCAGATCCATTAATAAACGCAGGATTTGCACCTGTACCGTCACATCCAGCGCGGTGGTCGGCTCATCGGCAATCAGGATTTTGGGCTCGCAGGCCAGCGCCACGGCGATCATCGCCCGCTGGCGCATGCCGCCGGAGAACTCATGCGGGTAATGATCCACCCGCCGTTCGGGATCGGGGATGCCCACCCGGCGCAGCAGGCCGACGGCCGCCGCACGCGCCTCCCGCCGCCCGGCGCCGAAATGGGCGCGGCGGCTTTCGGCGATCTGCCCGCCGACGGTCATCACCGGGTTAAGATGGCTGGCGGGATTCTGGAAAATCATGCCCAATTGATGGCCGCGCACCCGGGTCATCTGGCGGGGATCGAGGGTCATGATATCGGTCTCGCCCAGCCACGCCTCGCCGCCGCCCATGGTTAATCCTTCCCCGGGCAGCAGCCGCATCAGCGCCCGGCAGGTGACGGTTTTGCCTGAACCGCTTTCGCCCACCAGGCCGAGCATTTCGCCCGCCGCCAGGGTAAAGGAAACATCATCCACCAGGGCGGTGCCCTGGCGGTTGTTGACGGTCAGGTGATTGACCCGCAGTACCGGCGCGCTCATGGCCGTGCCCCCAGTTTATCGCCCAGGCCATCGGCCAGCAGGCTGAAGCCCATCGCCAGCAGCACGATGGCCAGTCCCGGAAAAGTCGTGATCCACCAGGCGGTGGTGATGAAGCTCTGCCCTTCGGCAATCATCACCCCCCACTCCGCCGTCGGCGGCTGTACGCCGAGGCCGAGATAGCTCACCGCCGCGCCGTTCAGCAACACCAGCACGCAGTCCGACATGGAAAACACGATGGAGCCGGTCAGGGCATTGGGCAATAAATGGGCGAACAGAATGCGTCCGTGGCTAAACCCCAGGCTGCGCGCCGCCAGCATAAAGTCGCTATGCTTGAGGATCAGGACCTGCGAACGCACCAGCCGGGCGTAGGAAACCCAGCCCACCAGCGCCATGGCGATATAAAAGCTGCCCAGCCCCGGTCCGATAATGGCGATAATCGACAGCATCAGCACCAGGAAGGGAAATGCCAGCACAATGTCGATGCAGCGCATGATGAAAGCGTCGACGGGACCGCCGAGATAACCGGACAACGCCCCGACGATGGTGCCGATGGTAAACGGAAACACCACGCCCAGCAGGCAGATCTGCAAATCGACGCGCGCCCCCCAGAGGATCCTGGAGAAAATATCGCGGCCGAAGTTATCGGTGCCGAACGGGTGCGGCAGGCCAGGGGCCAGCAGGCGCGCATCCGCATTCTGATAAAGGGGATCGAAGGGCGCGAGCCAGGGGGCGAGCGCCGCCAGCACACACCACATCAGCAGGATACCCATGCCCGCGCGCAGCGCCGCGCGCCGGGGCAGCCAGCGCACGGAAAAATGGCGGACGGCCTGGATGGACATCATAATGTGACCCTCGGGTCCAGGGCCACGGTCAGCAGATCGGCCAGCAGGTTGACCAGCACCGTCGCCAGGGCAAACACCATCACCACGCCCTGCACCACCATATAGTCGCGGCTGAATATCGCCTTGACCAACAGCTGGCCCATGCCGGGGATGGCAAAGACGCTTTCAATCACCACCGTGCTGCCGATAAGCCAGCCGATATTCACCGCCAGCAGGTTGACCGTAGGCACCAGCGAGTTAGGCATGACATGACGCCAGAAGATACGTCCCTCCTCCTGCCCGCGCGCCCTGGCGGCGGTGACGTAATCCGCCTTCAGCTCCGCCAGCAGGCTGGCGCGCAGGTTACGCGTCAGCACCGCCGACAGCGCCAGCGCCACCGTCAGGCAGGGCAGCACCAGGTGATGCAGCCTTGCGCTCCACGCGTCGCCATAACCGGAGACAGGAAACCAGCCCAGGGTGACGCTAAACAGCAGGATCAGCATAATGCCCAGCCAGAACGCCGGAAAACCCAGTCCGGCGGTGGAAAGCAGCCGGATAACCTGGTCGGCGGCGCTCCCCCGCCGGCGGGCGGCGACGGCGGCCAGCGGCACGGTGAGCAGCAGCGCCAGCAGGACGCTGCCCGCGACCAGGCACAGCGTGGGCTCAATGCGGGTCATAATCAGTTTCAGGGTATCGATGCGATAGACAATGGAGCGTCCCAGCTCGCCGTGCAGCAGGTTATTGAGAAAATAGCCGTACTGAACCCATAGGGGCTGATCCAACGCATACTGGGCGCGAATACGCGCGATCGCCGCCGGGGTGCTGCGCACCCCCAACAGAATGCGCGCCGGATCGCCCGGGATGGCGCGCACCAGCATAAAGGTGATGATGCTAATGCCCAGCAATACCGGTACCAGTTGCAGCGGACGGAACAGGACGAAGCGATAACGGTGCATTCTCCCTACCCCCTGCCGCGTTGATGGGGTATATCCGCCGCGGTATTTTCCAGCATCAGGCGTTTGATTGCACCCGGATGGTGCAATACCACCTCGATGCCCAGCCAGCCGCCCCAGGAATGACCAAGCAGATGCACCCGCTCCAGGCCCATAGCCCGGCGTACGGTGTCCACTTCACGCACATAGCGCGCCATGGTCCATAATCCGGGCAGATCCGGCCGATCGGACCGGCCGGTGCCCAATTGATCAAACGCCACCACCCGGTAGCCGTGGTGGCTGAGGCAGGGTTGCGCTTCGCGCGGGTAGTCGCAGGGCAGCCCCGGACCGCCGTTCAGGCACAGCACTGTCTCGTCGCCCGCGCCGAACTCGTAGGCCGTCACCCGATAACCGTCGACCTCAATATCCACTTGCCGGTCAGGCCTGATCTCACGCCACATATCTCCCCCGGTGCTTGCCGGCGGCCCGCGCCGCGCCGCCATGATGATGTCTTTACGCTACGCATAAGCCGCGGCGCTGAACAGTTAGTAAAAATGCTAGGTTTCGCCTCCGGTCCCCGGGCGGCGTGGCATCCAAATTGCATGCCATCCGGTGGCCGACAACAAGCGTCGCGAGCGCCGGAAGCGATACGGGAATGGCTTTGCAGGATCCATGCCCTGGCGCCATGGAGACTGGATGAGATAAGGGGGGCCGATGAGCATTGTGGTAACCGATGTATTGCCGACGCCGCAGGCCGGCTGCAGTCTTGACGACGCCTTTTTATCCCTGTACCGGCAAAGCGCCCGGCTGGGCATGGAGGCGCTGATTTATGATTACACGCCGGTGCCGCGCTCGCTGGAAGGCGAACTCATTACGCCGTCGGTGCTGCGCATGAGCAATGTGCCGGAGGATATGCGGCAGCTATGGACCGAAAGCGGCTACTACCAGGTGGATCCGGTGCAGTTGTACGCCCTGAAAAGCTGCGCGCCTTTCGTTTGGTCTTATCAGCGCCCGGATACGACTTTGCTGCGCGATATCATCGGTGAGCGACATCAGCCTGTAACGCACTATATGCGCGACAACAATATGCCCTGCGGCGCCACGGTGCCCCTGCACCTGCCGCAGGGGGGATTCGCCACCCTGACCGGCATCGTCAGCGGCGGCGGCCGGGAGCGCGATCTGACCCAGACTCTGGCGGAGCTGGGCCTGCTGGCCCATACCTTTCAGGAGCGTGTTTATCCGCTATTCGACCGCCAGATGCTGACCTGCCAGTATGTGCGCCTGAGCAAACGCGAACGGGAGTGCCTGAGCTGGTCGGCCGAGGGGCTGACCGCCAAGGAGATCGCCCGCAAGCTGTCGCGCTCGATTGCCACCGTGACGCTGCATTTGAACTCCGCGGCACGCAAGCTGGGGGCCAGCAACCGGGTCCAGGCCGTGGTGCGGGCGATGCATTACCGCCTGCTCGACAGCTGAGCCGGCGCAATACCTAGCATTTTCTCTAGCTATCCGCCGCCGGGCGCGCTGTTTTACCCTAGGTTATCCTTAACCGACAGGTAAACCGTCATGTACAGCATTACCGAAGGCTACGCGCCGTTTCAGCAATACCAAACCTGGTACCGCATCTGCGGCGATCTCCATAATGACAGGACGCCCCTGGTGGTGATCCACGGCGGCCCGGGCTGCACCCATGATTATGTCGACGCGTTCCGCGATATCGCCGCCAGCGGCCGGGCGGTCATCCATTACGATCAGCTCGGCAATGGCCGTTCCACCCATTTACCGGACCAGGGAGCCGACTTCTGGCGGGTATCGCTGTTCCTGGCGGAGCTGGATAACCTGCTGGCGCATCTGGGCATCGGCAGCAACTATGCCTTGCTCGGCCAGTCGTGGGGCGGGATGCTGACGGCGGAGCACGCCGTGCTGCGCCCGGAAGGTCTCAAGGCAATCGTCATCGCCAATTCGCCGGCGTCGATGGCGCTATGGCTACAGGCGGCGGCCAGGCTGCGCGCCCAGTTACCGGCCCCGGTACAGCGCTGTCTGGTGGAGCACGAAACCGCGGGCACCCTGGACAGCGAGGCGTATCGCCAGGCCACCCGGGTATTTTACCAGCGGCACGTCTGCCGGCTTACGCCCTGGCCGGAAGAAGTCACGCGCACCTTCGCCGCCATGGACGCCGACCCGACGGTGTACCATGCCATGAACGGTCCGACGGAATTCCACGTTATCGGCACCATGAAAAACTGGGACATTATTGACCGGTTGGCGCGGATACAGGTGCCGGCGCTGCTGATATCGGGCCGCTACGACGAGGCGGCGCCGGAGGTGGTGCAGCCCTTCAAGGATCATATCGCCGGCGCCGAATGGGTGATATTCGAGCAATCAAGCCATATGCCGCACGTAGAGGAGCGCGCGGCCTGCATGCGGGTAGTGGGGAACTTCCTGGACCGGCAGTTGGATGCCCGGGAGAGCGTCGCCGGCCGTTAACCGCCGCGGCGACGTTGCCGGCGGCGATGTGTTGGCGCGGCCCGGCAACCGCGGCCGTGCGGTCATCAGGCCAGCCCGGCCAGTTTTTTTACCTGGCCGACGAACGCATCGCGCTTCACTTCCTCGAATAGCCGGGCGCGCAGCCGCGGCGCCGGGCTGGAATTAACATTCTCGAACAGCGCCACCCGTCCGGCCAGCGCCCCGGTGGTCATATCCCAGATAAAATTCATCAAGCGTTCTTTTTCCATGGCGCTGGCGCCGTGGCCGGCCAATAACTCCCGCAGCGCGTGACCGATATCGGGATTGTCGAAGGCCGCCTTGCCAAAACGCATCACCAGCCCCTGCCCGCACATCTCCTGCAGGATATGGACAATGTGCGGATAGTGCCGGATGGAATACAGGCGGCCGGCGGTCAGCATGCCGGCATCGGGCGCCATTACGCCGCCCTCGGTAAGACGCGCCTGCGCTTCGGCGGCATAGATAAAGGCGCGCAGGGTTTGGGCATATTCAATCAGCTCCCCCAGCATGGCCTGCACGGCGGGAATGCGGCCGGTGCCCAGCACATCCAGCACCAGCTGCCCGGCGCCGACAAACAGCTCAGCCTTTACCGCCAGCCTTGTCAGCACATGCCAGTGGGCGAAAACGCATACCGGGCCGTAATACCGCATCGCGTCGGGATCGCCAAGATTAAAGATACGTTCGGCGGGCACAAAAACGTTATCGAAAATAATAAACTGGTCGGCTTCTTCTCCCAGCCCGGCGATGGGGTGGTCAAACGGATCGGCGCCGGGATGGGAGACCATTTCCCGCGAAATCAATTTGATGCCCTCGGCGTTAACCGGGATCGCCCCCCAGATGCAGGCTTCCGGCGGCGTTTCCTGGCGACTCCCCAGGTTGGTGAAAAAAATCTCGTTGGCCTGGGCGGCAACGGAGCCGACGGTTTTGGCCCCGGAGACGCGAATCCCGCCCCGCTCGATACTTTTTACCCGCAGCAGCGACCCCCAACCCGCCTTGGGCGACGATCGGTCAGCCTGCGGGCCCGCCAGGCTTTCCGCGGCGGTCAGGTTATTATCGCGGCCATAGGCCAGGTAGCGTTCGATATTTTCGGCAAAATCGGGACGGCAGCCGTCCAGGGCGGACCGCTTGGCTTTAAAGACAGGCAGCAGGGCATAGAGTCCCACGACGATGGCGGGCGCCAGATCGGGCGGGCGACCGAAGGTGCCGCCGGTCTTGAGCGAGGTGTATTCAATCATTTTGCGCCGCTCGCGCAGATCATCGCAGGTCCGGGGAATTTGCCAGGCGCGGCTGACCACCGTCCCGCTGGCGGGATCGACGCAGGTGGTGGCGTCGGCATGCTCCGCGCTGAACTGGTCGTCGAACATCGACGCCAGCACATTGACCCCCGCCGCCAGCGCGGGGTCGTCCATCACGCTGCCAAGCCTGTTGCCGTTAACCCACAGCCGCCGTCCATCCTCCAGGGATGCCTTGAACTCGGCGCCGGTCTTAAGCCGGTGCGGCTTACCCTTTGCCAACACGGATGTCATAGTGATTCCCCTTCCCTTGGGTCAAAAACGCAACGCCCCGGCTTTACGCGCGCCGGGCGCTATTTTTACCTATCCCGGCCCGGTCTTTATGGCCTGCCGCTATCCACCGTACCCGGCCGGTTAAGCTAAGCACGGGCTAAAGCAAGATTCAAACGTTATGTCTTGCCGGGATAAGAAGGGTTTAAGAAACCCTCTGGGCTACAGACCGCTCGGCGCGACGCGGCACTGGATGGGGTCCGCGCCGCCGGCGCAGTCGAGCGTAAGGGAGCGCGGGCTTTCGCCCCGGTGCGTCGACAAGGCCACCTCGTAGCGGGTTTGCCAGGATCGCCCCTGCTCGCCGCACCACAAGCGTTGAACGGGCAACCGATCCTGATGGTCATTGAGGATAATCACCTCGCCGCTGGCGATATTCTTCCACAGCCCGGTGGATAGCGTCGCGCCGGGGGCAACGGCGCCCAACGGGACCGAATACCAGTGGGCGGTGGTCGCTTCGCAATCCAGGGGACGATGGCCGGTGTTATTCACCACCACCAGAAAAGGGGTTAATCCCCGCGTACCGCGTTGATAATTTGTTGATTCCCCGGCGCAGATTGCGGTGGTGAAAAAAAACAAACAGGGCAATACTAGCCCCTTTAGTGTCATAAAATGCTCCAGTAAACAGGTCCTATCCGTTAGGAATGCATCAGAAAAGATTTTATTAGCCGTATTGTCAACAATAAAATGTATCGAGGACAGAAGATGATGGGTAAAGGTTGGTTAAAATACGCGGCTGCGATGTCGGTGCTGTCGGTGCTCTGTTCAGCGGCCTATGCCGCTGATATTAAAACTATCGCCATAGTCACCCCCGAACCCGGCACTGATTTCGGCTGGAACCAACAGGGCATCAGCGCCGCCAGGGCGGCCGGTGCCAAAGAAGGCGTCAAGGTCATGGTGGCGGAGAACCTCGGCTACGGCGATATCCGCCCCACGCTGCGCGACCTGACGGAAGATGGGGCGCAGCTTATCATCGCCCACGCCAGCGGTTATAACCAGTCAGGGCCGGAAATCGGCGCGCAGGCCAATGTGCCGGTGGCCATCACCGACAGCCCGTCGTCGTTAAAAGCCGGCAAAGTGGCCGATTATACGGTAAGCGGCCAGGAGGGGGCCTACCTGGCCGGCGCGCTGGCGGCGAAAATGACGCGCAGCGGCACCATCGGCATCGTGGTTTCCGGCGAGCCGCCGGCCTGGAACGCGCAGTCCTCGGCTTTTATCCGCGGCGCCAGGGCGGCCAGGAGCGATATTAAAATCCGTTACGCGGTGATCGGCCCGGCGGCGTACAGCGATGCCGCGGGCGGTAAACGCGTGGCGGCCTCCGTTATCGCCGCCGGCGTGGATATTATCTTCGGCCAGGGCAACGGCTCGAGCTTCGGCATGCTGCAGGCGGTGGAAACCACCCCGGCGCCGGACGGCGGCAAAGTCTATTTTATCGACGTCATCGGCGACAAATCCCCCATTGATAAAGGCAACCTGCTCAGTTCCGTCCTGTGGAACCTGACGCCGGTCTACACCGCCATGATCGAGGATCTCAAGCAGGATAAATTCGGCTCCCACAACTACAAGACTTCGCTGGCGGACGGCTCGATCAGTCTGCTGAAAACCGCCCATATCCCGGACGATATCTGGCAGAGCGTCAACGCGGTGCGCGACGACATCATCAGCGGTAAAATCACCGTGCCGGCGGATTACGACGCTAAATCGCTGCACGACCTGCTGGCCGCCGGCGGTAAATAGTCCGGCGGCAAACGCCCCGGCCGGGGCGCGCCCGTCGCGCTCCGCTTAACGTTATCGAGATCATGATGAGCCAGAATCTGCCTTCATCGGCCTGCCCGGTCGTGACCGTCTGCCAGGTCACCAAGCGGTATCCCGGCATTATCGCCAATGACCAGGTTGACCTGGCGCTGTGGCCCGGCGAGGTTCATGTGCTGCTGGGGGAAAACGGCGCCGGGAAATCCACCCTGGTCGCCATGCTTTCCGGGCTGCAGCAACCTGACGAGGGGCATATCGCGGTGGGGGGCCGGGTCGAATCGCTGTCCTCCCCCCGTCGCGCCCGCGCGCTGGGCATAGGCACCGTGTTCCAGCATGCCATGATGGTGCCGGCATTAAGCGTGGTGGATAATATCGCCCTCGGCGATCCCTGGTGGCGGCGTCCCGCGCGCCGCCATTATGCGGATCGGGTTAATGCCATCGCCCGGGATATCGGCGTCAGGGTCAACCCGTTCGCCCTGGCGGGATCGCTCTCACTCGGTGAGCTGCAGCAGGCGGAAATCGTTCGTACCCTGTTGCGCGGCAGCCGTGTGCTGATCCTTGACGAAGCCACCGCCATGCTGACGCCCGACAACGCGCACGAACTGGGGCGGTTGATGCGCCGGCTGGTGGCGCAGGGCCTGGCGGTGGTCTTCATCACCCATAAGCTTAACGAGGCGCTGGCCTGGGGCGATCGCATCTCGGTGCTGCGCCGCGGCCGTAAAGCCGGCGAGATAGGGCCTGAACGGCTCAAATCCCTTACCGCCCCGCAGACGACCCAGGAAGTGGTCGAAATGATGTTCGGCATTCCCGGCCAGGCCGCCGCGACGCCCGCGGCAGCCGCGGCGCCGGCGCCGAAAACAGCCGGTAAGCCGGTGCTTGAGGCGCAGGGGTTGGCGGTAGAGGATCCGCTGGTGCCGGTCGCCGGCATCGATCTGATGGTTCGCGCCGGCGAAATCGTCGGCATCGCCGGCATCGACGGCAACGGGCAAAAACAGCTGGCCGAGGCGCTGGCTGGCCAGCGCCCGGTGGCCAGCGGGCAAATCTGCCTGGACGGCGAGCGGATAGACCATGAAAACATCGGCCAGCGGCGCCGGCGCGGTCTGCGCTACGTCACCGACGACAGGCTGGGCGAAGGTACCGTCGCCACCTTTCCGGTCTCGATTAACCTGCTGCTCAAGCAGATAGGCGACACGCCCTTCTGGCGGCGGGGCATCGTGCAGCCGGCGGCTATTGCACGGCACGCGCTCAGGCAAATCCTGGAATACGATATCCGTACCCCGGCGGTCGATACGCCGGTTGGCAAGCTGTCCGGCGGCAATATCCAAAAGACGCTGCTGGCGCGCGAACTTAGCGGCCAGGCCCGGGTGGTCATCTTCGCCAAGCCGACCCATGGGCTCGACCTGCAAAACACGCAATCGATCCGCGGGAGGATACGCCGCGCGGCCGGTGCGGGCATGGCGGTATTGCTGATATCAACGGATTTGGAGGAACTGCTGGAACTGGCGGACCGGATCGCAGTGATGGCGCAGGGCGGAATAATCGGCATGGTGGAGAATAATCCGGCGGCCCGGGGCCGCATCGGCGAGCTGATGAGCGGAGCCATGACATGAGCGGTCGCTCCGGTCCTGCCTGGGGGCGACGGCTGTCGCCGGCCCGGCTTAAATCCGCCCTGGCACGCGCCGGGCTGTCCGTGGGGCCGGTGGTTATCGCCCTGGTGATCACCGGCGCCCTGTTGCGGATCATGGGGGTCAATCCCCTGGATTATTACGGTTTTATTCTGCAAAAGGGGCTGATGACGCCCTCGGGCCTGCAGGCGACGCTGACCCGCATGGGGCCGCTGTTGCTTATTGCCGCCAGTTTGATGGTGGCGTTTCGCGCCGGTCTGTGGAACCTGGGCGGCGACGGCCAGTTTTTACTGGGCGCGGTTATCGCCTCGGCGGTGGCGGCCCCGCTGAATCAGCTCGGGGCGCCGTCGTGGCTGACGCTACTGGCGGCAATGGTGGCCGGTACGTTGATGGGCGGCGCATGGGCGATTCTGCCGGCCATCTTAAAGGCCTGGCAGCATATTAACGAAATCATTACCACGATGATGATGTCCTTTTTAGGCATTTCGCTGGCCAATGTGCTGGTCAAGCTGGTGTTCGCCGATCCCGCCACCACCGTGCCGGAAACCCGTACCCTTCCTTATGCGCAGCGGCTGCCGCCGCTGTTCGGCACCCATACCTCAAGCGGGTTGCTGATTGGCCTGTTTGCCGTGATCGCGGTGCATTGGCTCATGAACCGCACCGCCTTCGGGCTGCGGTTGCGCACCGTCGGCGCCAATCCGCGCGCGGCGCTCCATGCCGGCCTGCCGGTCGGGGCGCTGACCATCGCGGTACTCGCCCTGTCCGCCGCGCTGGCGGGCCTGGCCGGCGCGGTGGAGGTTATCGGCATCGAAGGCAACGTGCGCGCCGACTGGAACCCGGCCTATAGCCTGCTGGTGGTGCCGCTGGTGTTTCTGGCCCGCTTCAACGGGTTCGCCACCATCGCCTTTGTCTTTATTTTTTCGGTGCTGTCCATCGGCAGCGAAAGCGCGGCCCGGCGGATGGGCGTTCCCAACCATTTTACCCTGGTCACGGTAGCCGTGCTGCTTATCGTGTTCGGCCTGACGGAAATGGTCGCGCAGCGGCGACGCGGCCGTGCCGGCGGGCAATGAGGCAAATCATATGGATTTACTGACGCAAGGTTTTCTCTCGTCCCTGCTGCTGGGGGCGATTATCGCCGGAGTACCTTTGTTGTTGACCGGCCTGGGCGAACAGTTATCGGAAAAGGCCGGGGTCTTGAATATCGGACTGGAGGGCATGATGCTCACCGGCGCCTACCTGGGTTTTTATACCGCCTGGCAGACCCAGTCCATGGGCATGGGGCTAGTGGGCGGCGCTGCCGGCGGCATACTCATCGCCCTGCTGATGGCCGTGCTGTGCGTGTGGCTGCGCCTTAATCAGATCGTCATCGGTATCGCGCTGACGCTCGGCGCCCAAGGCGCCACCGCGCTGTTGCACTACCTGCAATTCAGCCGCACCTACCCCCGCCTGGGCGGTATCGACAGCGTGGCGCTGCCGCTGCTGTCCGGCATACCCTTTATCGGGCGCATCCTGTTCAACCAGCCGCTGATTGTCTATCTGGCGGTGGGCTGCGTGGCGCTGTTTGCCGTGGTCTATCGCCATACCAACCTCGGCCTGTATCTGCAGGCCGCCGGCGACAAGCCCGCCGCCCTCGACGCCGCCGGGGTAAGCGTTTTGTGGACACGCACGCTGGCGGTACTGGTGACGGGCGCTCTGGCGGGGCTTGGCGGCGCCTTTATGTCGCAGGTCGGCGCCGGTATTTTTGTGCCCTTCATGACCCAGGGCAACGGATTTATCGGCATCGTACTGGCGATGCTGGCGCGCGGCAGGCCGCTGTGGGTACTGGGGGGAGCATTGCTGTTCGGCGCCTGCCTGTCGTTGACCACCGCCCTGCAAGTGCTGGGGGTGGATATGCCCACCGATGTGATCCAGATGCTGCCGTTTATGGCGGTGATGGTGGTGCTGGTCGCATTCGGCCGGCGCGCCAGCTTGCCCGACGCCCTGGGAACGGCCTATATCCGGGGTGAACGCTAAGGGCGTTAAATCTACTTATAAAGATATGAAAGCCGTACAACTAAATGGGACTATCGATAAATTGTTAGAGCACTAAATAGATGATCCTAATACCGCTACATTTTTGCTTGGCCGTGCTTCCCTGCGGGAAATGGGCTTACTGTTTTCATTTATTGCTCCCGCCGGCGTAACTGACTTTGCCCGTCCCGCTGTGCAATGCACCGGCCAGATAATATTTTTCGTTCTGTCCGGGCGTGACAATGCGTTTTTGCTGACCGCGTAGCTGCCAGTCGGCACCGATTTTTGGGTTAAGATGGATCCCCACCTCGTCCTCGTAAAACACTGGATTTTCATGACTGCACGGGGCAAGCTCTTCAGCAACAGCGGCCACTTTATCTTCTTTATGTGGGTCACGAATGCTCAGCGTTGGCGCTGCCCTTCGCCACACCAGCCCGGCAGCGGGAAGCCAACGTCTCACCGTTGAAGCATGTAAACGACAACCTGTTATCTCATTGATTTTGATTGCCAATAACTTTGTGCTCCAGCGTGAGCGCTGATAGCCAAAATCTCCCGGCGAGTGTTTAACAAGCTAACTCAATAGTGCGCAGATATACTCAAACGGCCAGCGTCGCCCATGTCCCGGGGCTATGGTTTTAGACCTTCCGGGCCATAAAGCGTGAACCAATTAATCCAACGCGTCAGCGACGACAGGATAAATATTATGGCTATGTATATTTTGAATTAAATATTTTCTAATATCACCTCCATCATTCTCGGACAAGTCATCGGTGGATATGTTCATTGGTGAAAATTAATGTGACAAACACTCAATATCACATAAGCTTGCTATTAATTTCTGGAGAACACGCCTAATTGAATGATTGCACTAATCGTACCTTAAAGAAATTTGAAACATGCATCATTAATATGAACCTGTTTATAGGGTGAAAGAGAAAGGTGAGGTAGTAGGCAGAAGGGCATTAAAGGATCATTAAAATGTATTTCGTCATAATCCAACACATAATGTTCAACAGATGTGATAAGGAGAAGATGTGTGCAATTATTATTCAATCAACGCGGGAAAATAATTTATTACTAGTTAATGCTTGTTGCATTGGCTAATATTAACTTATGGTGCTGAAAAATTGGAGCACCCTCTAATTTATCTGGCCTAAGGTAAATAATATTAAGTTGTGTAAAAAATTTTAAGACGATCACAGGAGAACCCATGCAAACTACGTTAACATTCAACTCACCGAGCTCAATAAACACTAAGCCCTCATATGGATGTCGTAGGTTTTACGATGACGCTTCCTTCTTGCCAAATCCCCTACAAGGTTTAAAAAAAGCGGGAAATTTTGCTGTTAATACAAAGCTGATTTTTGACGAAAAAGCAGTGGGAAATCTAAAATTTTGCGAATTATTTACGAATAAAGTATTATTAAACACTCTTACAACTCCCTTTAAATATAATCAATCAAACCATGTAGTGTCTCCTAAAAATAATAGAACTAATGATTACATATCATTTATAATGAACAAGAAATTCATTAGCCTTGACAATTTATCTGAGTCTTTAATCGATGTAATTAATTCTCGCTATGCTGAGACATTAACTACGGAAGGTGAATGTGTTGAATTTAACCACTGCCGCGCCTTTTTCGATGTTAAGTATGATAAGATTCGTTTTGCATTCAAAAATGGTGCAGTTGTGAATCTCTCAGTTAATGCTGAAGGTAAGGTTTATGGGTTTTACGATTACTCACATGACTTAATTAAGATTATTGCGGCTGGGATTATAAGAACTGGATTCGCGGAGAAATTGGTCGTTGTCTTAGAGAAAATTGAAGTTGATAAGACAGCAGCTTTAGCAAATGTAGTGACGTCTGATGATAAATTAAAACTCCTTAACGGCATATTAAAAAAAACTCGGTATTTTTTCAAGGGTAGCCGTTTCAAGTCGAGTAATAAGATAAAGACCAACGATGATATAAAAGTTCGCTGGGATGAACACATCGAAACGATAAGACTCTTAGGATTATGCCGTGAATATCCTAATACTGGATTTCTTGAAGAATATATCAAATTTTCAGTCGACCATCAAGTTGGGAATTGCGGCGAAATGGCAAGAATAACTTATGCCTTTTGTGAAAGTTATCATTTATGTCCAGAGTTTATTAGTTTTGAAAAAAATAAATATTCTAATCACGTAGCATGTGGTGTTAAAATAAACAATGAATATTACATACTCGATCCTTGGGCTAATATAATATGTAAAGAAATAAATTTTATATCAGCTCTGAAGAATAAAATTGCCGCCTGGAACAAAAGTGGTAAATTTATTTTAAACGGGGAAGCTGGAACTATTCACATGAGTCAAAATAGTATAACGCCTGTTGACCTATTGATGACACCAGAAGATATTTCTAAATTCAAGTTAGTACGCAAAATGAAATTAAACCTGGGGCGTCAAGTTGTTGGCTCCGCCTTCATAAATTATCTAGAAGATAAATTGAAAAATAAAGGGTTTGATAAAAAAGCAGCGGGTTAAAAATTTCTTAATTGTAAAGCATTATTCAACGCATTGATTATAAAGCTTAATGCGTAGTTTTACGTAACCCTACATCCATTAGCAATAATGAGGAATTTTGAAGCCGCTCGACGGTAAGAAGTGCCTAAGATGTACTGAACCCCAAAATTTGACACTGCCGCTGTTTTCAACATGAGCCGGGTATTCTACCTGGTTCATTCACCTAAATAGGTGATCCTCATACCACGACACTTTTGCTTGACCGTGCCTCCCTTCGGAAAATGGGCTTCCCGTTTTCATAACCGGTGGAGTATGTCGGCGCGAGGTCGGCGTAAATGAGAACTGCTGGATGATATAAAAAGACCGGAACCAGACCGTTTATTGCCGCGGCGCCTCAATCGCCTTTGGAATCAGTAAATTTCACTAAAAATACTTTGATTGAAATGTATCAGAATCAGCTATGCTGAGCTTTAGTGCGAAAATACACCTTAAAAATAGCCTTGGCGCAGCTCAGGTGTCAACAATACACAAATGTTATAAATATAGTCCCCAAATAATTACTCTAACTTAAGGCATATTTTGTATTCTCGACGATATTAGTTCATTTTTTTTGCTTAAGCGGCTTGATAAGCCCCTCAAGCCCCTCGATTTTAATGGCGAGCGTAATCGACATCAGTTCCCCCAGCCGGCCCTGGGGGAATTCACCTTTACGGGCAAACCACAGCAGATAAGGCTCGGGCAGATCGATAAGCGCCCGCCCCTGATATTTGCCGAACGGCATTTCGGTATTGGCGATGGCCACCAGATCTTCTTTCTCCATGATTGACTCCTCTTGGGCCGGGATCGGTGTCACTCGCCCAGCAGGCGCATCATTTCCGCCTCATCTATTACCGGAATATTGAGCTGCTGCGCCTTGGTCAGCTTGGAACCGGCCGCCTCGCCCGCAATCACCAGATTGGTCTTGGCCGACACGCTGCCGCTGACCTTGGCGCCAAGGGCCACCAGGCGGTCCTTGGCCTCGTCGCGGGAAAGCCCGGTTAACGAGCCGGTCAGCACGATGGTCTTGCCGGCGAACGGGTTATTGTCTTCGGCGGGCACAGCCACCGGCTCCGGCCAGTGGATGCCGATGGCGGGGCTGACCAGCTCGGCGATAACATCCAGGTTGTGCTGCTCGTCAAAAAAGTTGCGCACATGGGCGGCCACCACTTTACCAATATCCTGCACGCTCACCAGCGCGTCAATATCGGCGGCGTACAGCGCATCCAGGGTTTTGAATTCCGCCGCCAGGTTGGCGGCGGTGGCCTCCCCCACTTCGCGAATGCCCAGGGCATACAGAAAACGGGCAAACGTGGTTTGTTTGGCGGTCTCCAGGGCCGTCAGCAGATTTTGCGCCGACTTCGGCCCCATGCGATCAAGACGGGCCAGGATGTCCTTATTCAGGCGGAACAGATCGGCGGGCGTCTTGACCAGCTCGCGCTCGACCAGCTGATCGATGATTTTATCGCCCATGCCGTCCACATCCAGCGCCCGGCGCGACACAAAATGCTTCAGCGCCTCTTTGCGCTGGGCGCCGCAGACCAGGCCGGCGGTACAGCGCACCACGGCTTCGCCTTCCACCCGCTCGACGTCGGAGCCGCACACCGGGCAATGGGTGGGAAAGGCGATCGGCCGGGCATCGCCGGGGCGTCGCTCCAGCACCACGCCCACCACCTGGGGGATCACGTCGCCGGCGCGGCGGATAATCACCGTATCGCCGATTTTCAACCCCAGTCGCTCGATTTCATCGGCATTGTGCAAGGTGGCGTTGCTGACCATGGCGCCCGACACCAGCACCGGCTCCAGACGGGCCACCGGCGTTACCGCCCCGGTACGGCCCACCTGGAACTCGACGTCCCGCACCCGCGTCATCTGCTCCTGCGCCGGAAATTTATAGGCGATGGCCCAGCGCGGCGCGCGGGCGACAAAACCCAGCCGCTGCTGCAGCGCCAGGGAATCGACCTTGATCACCACGCCGTCGATATCAAAGCCCAGGCTGGCGCGCTGTTCCTGGACATGGCGATAGAATTCCAGCACCTGTTCGGCGCCGGTACACAACCTAATGCGGTTGCTGACCGGCACGCCCCAGGATTTAAACAGTTGCAAGCGTTGCCAATGGCTGGCGGGCAGTTCGCCGCCTTCCAGCAGGCCGACGCCGTAAGCGAAAAAGGTCAGCGGCCGTTTGGCGGTGATGGCCGGATCCAACTGACGCAGCGAGCCGGCGGCGGCGTTGCGCGGATTGGCGAACACTTTACCGCCCTCGCGTTTGGCGTCGTCGTTCAGCCGCTGGAAACCGGCCTCGGACATAAACACTTCGCCGCGGATTTCCAGCCGTTGGGGAAGGGGTCCGTCGCCGTCCTGGAGCCGCAGGGGGATGGTGCGGATGGTGCGCACGTTGGCGGTGATGTCTTCGCCGGTGGTGCCGTCGCCGCGGGTGGCGGCGCGTACCAGCCGGCCGTCTTCATACAGCAGGCTGACCGCCAGGCCGTCGAGCTTCAGCTCGCAGCAGAATACCAGGTCGTCGTCGCTTCTCAGGCGATCGCGCACCCGCTTGTCAAACGCCAGAAAACCGTCTTCGTCAAACACGTTATCCAGCGACAGCATCGGCACTTCATGGCGAATCTGGTGAAAGACGGTCAGCGGCGCGCCGCCGACGCGCTGGGTGGGGGAATCCGCGGTAAGCAGTTCAGGATGCTGCGCTTCCAGCTCGCGCAGCTGCGCCATCAGCCGATCGTATTCGGCATCCGGCACCTGCGGCTCATCCATCACATGATAAAAATATTCATAACGGCGCAGCAGGGCGCGCAGGGCGTCTATTTGTTGATTGATTGGTTCCATTGCTCACCATCAGCGAAAAACCCCCCGCAAGCGGGGGGCGTGAAAATCAGGCGCAACAGCCGTTGGCGTCAGGCGCTGGCGTTAACATCAAGCACGTCGCGAATGCGCGCCTTGTAGATATCCAGCTTCTGGGGCGTTAACATCCGGCGTTCATCATCCAGCACCACGCCGCCGCAATCGTCCGCGATACGCTGCGCCGATTGCAGCATCAGTTTGAAATTCTGATGCGCGTCGCCATAGGAGGGTACCATCATGAACATAGAGACGCCCGGGGTGGTGAAGGCCGCCATTTCCTCGGGATCAAAGGATCCGGGTTTGACCATGTTCGCCAGGCTGAACAGCACCGGGCCGCTGCCCGCGGGATTCAGGTGACGATGGAAGATATTCATTTCGCCAAACTGGAAGCCGGCCTGCAGCACGCTTTGCAGCAGTTCCTCGCCACCGATGACGGTGCCGTTGTGGGCCGCGACGTGCAGGACCAGCACGGTCTCCCGGCGCTTGGCCGGCTGGGCCGGCTGAGGGTCGGCGTCCCTTGGCGCGTCGCCGCGCGTTTCCTCACGGGGACGGGACGGCGCGGGAGCCGGAGGCGGCTCGTCCGGCAACACGGCCTGCTGGCGTTTTTTGAAAAATGAGGTCTTCATCCGCGGCGCCGGAGCGGGCGGCGCGAGCTCGTCTTCCGCTTCTTCCGCCTCGCTGTCGGCGTCGACATCATCGAGCAGGGGATCGAAGTTATTGCGCGCATGGGTTGCGGACTTATTGCCGAAACCCGGTTCCTGCTGCGAACGCGGTCCACGCGCATGTCCTCCCGGGACGCGAATCTCGGGTTCCTGCGTGTCATAGCGCCCAAACGCGGGCTCGTCGTCGGCACGGACCTTGGTTACCCTGACTTCGCCCACACCTTCATCACGCTCTTCCAGCGGAGGCTCGTCCTGATCCTGTCGGTCTTGTTTCAGTCGTTTAACCGGGCGATCGCGGAAAACCGATGAGCGTTCTTTACGGCTGGTCCACAGGCCGTGCAAGAGCAACGCTATGATAGCGATCGCACCAACAACGATTAATATCAGACGCAAATCCTGCATCATTGCCATCTCAGTTGTTCTAATTCATTGCCACGGCGGCAAACATTTACTCTGTTAACTCTATTTGCCTGCGTAGACAAGTGCAAGTCCGCGCGGTACTTTCTGACAATAAAGATAGCATCAGCACAGTTTTTTGCTGTTTTTTCAACCAAAAGTGCTAAAACGACAAAATACTGGCGTAGCCGATGCGTCCGTTTTCCTTTTTCTCCGTATAAAAAATGGTCGAAAAAAATGTTTAACGATACAAAATCCCGCAGCGGTTGCCATTATTTTGTCCGCGGCTGGCATTTAATCATGCTGCCGGGCATCAAACGCTACGTTGTACTGCCGCTTATCATGAATATCGTGCTGCTCGGCGGCGCGTTCTGGTGGCTGTACACACGTCTGAATATCTGGATCCCCAGGCTGATGGAACATATCCCCGCCTGGATGCAATGGCTGGGCTATTTGTTATGGCCGCTGTGCGTCCTGGCGGTGCTGCTGATATTCAGCTATTTTTTCAGCACCGTCGCCAACTGGATTGCCGCGCCGTTCTGCGGTTTGCTCGCCGAACAGCTGGAAGCGCGTCTCACCGGTCATACCCTGCCCGACAGCGGGGTCATGGCCATGGTCCGGGATACGCCGCGCATCCTGCACCGCGAATGGCTTAAACTGGCGTACTACTTGCCGCGGGCGCTGGCGCTGCTGCTGTTGCACCTGATACCGGCCTTCGGTCAGACCGTGGCGCCGGTGCTGTGGTTTTTGTTCGGCGCCTGGATGATGGCCATCCAATACAGCGATTATCCCTTCGATAATCACAAAGTGCCTTTTATCGCCATGCGCCGCGCATTGGCGCGACACAAAGCCCAGAACCTGCAGTTCGGTGCCCTGGTCTATATCTGTACCGTAATCCCCTTGCTTAATCTGGTGATTATGCCGGTGGCAGTATGCGGCGCCACGGCGATGTGGGTCGACAGGTATCGTACCGATTTCGCGGCGCCGGTGCCTATGAGGTAATGGCCCGCCCCCCGGCGGTACGTTCTTAAAACTTATGTCTTAATAACATATCGATATACTATTCTTTTACTTCCGTCGGCCATGCGAAAGGGTATGCTTTGGTTATCATTCCCCCAATTTGCACTTACAGTAAAGGACCGGCCATGAGCAACATTTACGAAGACAATTCCTACACCATCGGCCATACGCCCCTTGTCCGCTTAAACCGCATCGGCAATGGTCGTATTCTGGCGAAAGTGGAATCCCGTAATCCGAGCTTCAGCGTGAAATGCCGCATCGGCGCCAATATGATTTGGGACGCGGAAAAACGCGGCGTGCTCAAACCCGGCGTTGAACTGGTGGAACCCACCAGCGGCAACACCGGCATCGCCCTGGCCTATGTCGCGGCGGCGCGGGGCTATAAGCTGACCCTGACCATGCCGGAAACCATGAGCACCGAACGCCGTAAGCTGCTCAAGGCGTTGGGCGCCAGCCTGGTGCTCACCGAAGGGCCGAAAGGCATGAAGGGCGCCATCGCCAAGGCGGAAGAGATCGTGGCCACCGATCCCAAGCGTTACCTGATGCTGCAACAGTTCAGCAATCCGGCCAACCCGGCCATCCATGAACAGACCACCGGCCCGGAAATCTGGGAAGATACCGATGGCGATGTCGACGTCTTCATCGCCGGCGTCGGCACCGGCGGCACCCTGACCGGGGTGAGCCGTTATCTGAAAAAGACCAAGGGAAAAGCGGTTATTTCGGTGGCGGTTGAACCCACGGACTCGCCGGTGATCACCCAGGCGCTGGCCGGTGAAGAAATCAAGCCCGGCCCACATAAAATTCAGGGCATCGGCGCCGGTTTTATCCCGGAAAACCTGGATTTGAGCCTGATTGACCGCGTGGTGAAGATCACCAACGACGAGGCCATCGCCACCGCCCGCCGCCTGATGGAAGAAGAAGGCATTCTCGCCGGCATTTCCTCCGGCGCCGCGGTTGCCGCCGCGCTGAAATTACAGGAAGACGCGGCCTTCGCCGACAAGACCATTGTCGTGGTACTGCCCTCTTCCGGCGAGCGTTATCTCAGCACCGCGCTGTTTGCCGATGTGTTTACCGAAAAAGAGTTGCAGCAGTAAAATCCATCGTCGCTTATGTGCGCTTCTACCCCAAAAAGCACCCTGCCGGGTGCTTTTTTGTGGAGTAGATCAAATTTTTGCCCCCTGCATAATTGATTTTGTTGGCTCTGTCTTGTATTTAAGCAGACAATTATTTCGATGTATGAAATTAATCAGGCTATTAATTGTTCTGCTAGCTGAATCGATTAACGCCCTATGGATTTTGGCGCAAAAGCGGCATAATGGTAAATGGCACAACGGCGTATCACAGCTTTCATAAGCGTTAGCCAGAAATGCTTTTATACCGTTTTTTGCTCGCATACATCTTTGTCTTTGTAACATACTCAGGCACTAACCATATAGGCTAAAGTCCATGTTTTAAGCTAAACTTTAGCCCCACAACACTGATATCATCTAATAAGTTGGGGAAACATAATGTTCCAGCAAGAAGTCACGATTACCGCACCTAATGGTCTGCATACCCGCCCTGCCGCTCAGTTTGTCAAGGAAGCCAAAGGCTTCGTTTCCGATATCACCGTAAGCTCCAACGGTAAAAGCGCCAGCGCAAAAAGCCTGTTCAAACTGCAAACGCTGGGCCTGACCCAGGGTACCGTGGTCGCCATTATCGCCGAAGGGGAAGACGAGCAAAAAGCTGTGGAACATCTGGTTAAACTGATGGCAGAGCTTGAGTAATCCAGGCCCGTTTTTTTACGTTAACGCGAGTCACGAGTGAGTAAGGTAGGGTTATGATTTCAGGCATTTTAGCATCACCGGGCATCGCCTTTGGTAAAGCGCTCTTACTAAAGGAAGATGACATCGTCATCAACCGGAAAAAGATTTCTGCCAACCAGGTTGAGCAGGAAATCGAGCGTTTTCTGGCTGGACGTACCAAAGCATCCGCGCAGCTGGAAGCGATCAAAACCAAAGCTGGCGAAACCTTCGGTGAAGAAAAGGAAGCAATCTTCGAAGGCCATATCATGTTATTGGAAGACGAAGAGCTTGAGCAGGATATCATAGCCCTTATCAAAGAAGACCTGGCGACGGCGGACGCCGCCGTTTACAACGTTATCGAGACCCAGGCCAAGGCGCTGGAAGAGCTTGACGACGAATATCTGAAGGAACGCGCCACTGACGTGCGCGATATCGGCAAGCGGCTGCTGCGCAACATTCTCGGCATGCCCATCATCGATTTAAGCGCCATCGCCGAAGAAGTGGTGCTGGTGGCAACCGATCTGACGCCCTCAGAGACGGCGCAGCTCAATCTTGACAAGGTGCTGGGGTTTGTCACCGATCTGGGCGGGCGCACCTCCCATACGTCCATTATGGCCCGTTCCCTGGAACTGCCGGCCATCGTGGGCACCGGCAACGTCACTAAAAGCGTGGTTAATGGCGATTATCTGATTCTTGATGCCGTCAACAACCAGGTGTATGTCAATCCGACGCCGCAGCAAATCGAAGAACTCAAGGCGCTGCACAGCCAGTACGTGCTGGAAAAGACTGAGCTGGCCAAGCTGAAGGACCTGCCGGCCATTACCCTTGACGGCCATCAGGTCGAAGTGTGCGCCAATATCGGCACGGTGCGCGACGTCGCGGGCGCCGAGCGCAACGGCGCCGAAGGCGTGGGCCTGTATCGCACCGAGTTCCTGTTTATGGATCGCGACTCCCTGCCCACCGAGGAAGAACAGTTCCAGGCCTATAAAGCCGTGGCGGAATCCCTCAGCACCGGTTCCATTATCGTGCGCACCATGGATATCGGCGGCGATAAAGATTTGCCTTATATGAACCTGCCGAAAGAAGACAATCCGTTCCTGGGCTGGCGCGCCATCCGCATCGGCCTGGATCGCAAGGAAATGCTGCACGCGCAGCTGCGCGCCATTCTGCGGGCGTCGTCCTTCGGCAAGCTGCGCATTATGTACCCGATGATTATCTCGGTGGAAGAAGTGCGCGAACTGAAGGTGGAGCTGGACCTGCTGAAAGCCCAGTTGCGCGAGGAAGGGAAATCCTTCGACGAGTCTATCGAAGTGGGCGTGATGGTGGAAACACCGGCCGCCGCGACCATTGCCCATCATCTGGCGAAAGAAGTTGATTTCTTTAGTATTGGGACAAACGATTTAACTCAGTATACTCTGGCGGTGGATCGCGGTAACGAGTTAATTTCGCATCTCTACAACCCCATGTCACCGGCGGTGTTGACGCTGATTAAACAGGTTATTGACGCATCTCACGCGGAAGGTAAATGGACTGGTATGTGTGGCGAGCTGGCAGGTGATGAACGTGCTACACTACTGTTATTAGGGATGGGACTGGATGAATTCAGCATGAGTGCTATCTCTATCCCGCGCATCAAGAAAATTATTCGTAATACGAATTTTGGCGATGCAAAGGCGTTAGCAGAGGAAGCTTTAGCTCAACCGACCGCGGACGAGTTGATGAATCTGATAAACAAATTCATTGAAGAAAAAACGCTCTGCTGATTTCACGACGCTGACCCGCTATAAATGCTTAGGAGAAGATCATGGGTTTGTTCGATAAACTGAAATCTCTGGTTTCCGATGATAAGAAAGACATGGGAAGCATAGAAATAGTTGCACCCCTTTCAGGTGAAATTGTTAACATTGAAGATGTGCCTGATGTCGTTTTTGCCGAAAAGATCGTGGGCGACGGCATTGCCATTAAACCCAGCGGTAACAAAATGGTGGCACCGGTTGACGGCACCATTGGGAAAATTTTTGAAACCAACCATGCTTTTTCCATCGAATCCGATAACGGGATCGAGCTTTTTGTCCATTTCGGCATCGATACCGTCGAGCTGAAGGGCGAGGGCTTTAAGCGTATCGCACAGGAAGGTCAGCGCGTCAAGAAAGGCGACGTCGTGATTGAGTTTGATCTGCCGTTATTGGAAGAGAAAGCCAAATCCACCTTGACTCCGGTCGTGATCTCCAATATGGATGAGATCAAGGAACTGATTAAGCTGACCGGCAGTGTTGTTGTAGGCGAAACACCCATTATTCGTATAAAGAAATAATACCAGGCAACCCAGTCCCAGCCAGGATGTGTTATCGTCCGGCGCAAACGGCACCCCAGCGGGTGCCGTTTCTCTTTGCTGAACCCGGTGTTGCCATGATTTGCCTTTAACACGTCTGTATTGCGGCCGGTGATCATGGGGTCCGTCGCGCCATGGGACTGAGGTGGTCTTTAGGTTCTGTGCAAGTGAATGTCGCTGCGGCGAGGGTTATGCCGCTGCGGTAAGGTTTATGCCGCTGCGGTAAGGTTTATGCTGCTGCGGTAAGGTTTATGCCGCTGCGGTAAGGTTTATGTTGCCGTGGCGTGGGTTTCGCTTGCCGTGCGTGCGGTGGTTATATGCAATGCCGGGCGCCGGCAAGCGACAAAGAGGCCGTACCGCGACGGCCTCCTTGACCTCCGCGCGCCCGGCAGGTCGCGCGTCGCTGCGCGATGCCTTCCGCCGCCCAAGTCCCCGTTATGCACCGGCCCGGTTAGCGCTCCCGGCGCCACCGGGCCTTTCGCCGCTCCCGGCGGCTCATGCCGGGGCCACTGGCGCCGTCAGCGCGCTTTATGCCGGTCCACATGTCGCTGTTCGCCTGCAGCCTATGAAGCGATCGCGACGCTGTTGCCTGGGATAAGGTCTGGCGTCGGCAGACGATTGACCGTTATAGATGCAGTTGGTAGAGCAAAAGACAGGTCATACAGGCATGCTCTTAGCAGTTAGGCAGTTAGGCAGTTAGGCAGTTAGGCAGTTAGGCAGTTAGGCAGTTAGGCAGTTAGGCAGTTAGGCAGTTAGGCAGTTAGGCAGTTAGGCAGTTAGGCAGTTAGGCAGTTAGGCAGTTAGGCAGTTAGGCAGTTAGGCAGTTAGGCAGTTAGGCAGTTAGGCAGTTAGGCAGTTAGGCAGTAAAGTGTTTATCATTCAACTTTAAGCTTTAATAGTAAGCATTACACTTTCGGCCATCAGCGGGTAGACTCTGGGCCAAAATGGATGCTGATATTTTTCCCGGTAAGTGCATGCCGCAAGAAACCCAAAAACGCTATTTTACTCACAGGCGATGGTGTTGACGTGGTGCCGGCATAGAGTGCGCCGGCGGCGCGCATCACGGCTGGATGAGCCGCCGGGAGCGGCGAAAGCCCGGATTGCGCCGGGAGCGCATATCGGGCGGTCCAAAAGCCGGGATGGGTGATGCCGGGCACCGCGCAGCGGCGCACGATCTGCCGGACGCGCGGAGGTCAAGGAGGCCGTCGCGGTACGGCCTCTTTGTCGCTTGCCGGCGCCCGGCAATACCTATGAACACCTCACGCACGGCAAGCGAAACCCACGCCACGGCAACATAAACCGCCCCGCAAACCACAAACGGAACCCTCGCCGCGGCAACATAAACCTCACCCGCAAGCGTCAGCGAAACCCTCACTACGGCAACATAAGTCCCCCCCCGCAAGCCTGTCGCGCAGTTGACTAAAAAACTGGCCCGACGCTACGCCATCTGCACCCTTAAACACGCGCAGGGTTCAGGCCCAGTGAGGAATACGGATACGGATGACCAGGCCGCCGCTGGCGCCGTTAAACGCTTCCACCTGCCCGCCGTGCGCCAGCACCGCCTTGCGGGCGATGGCCAGGCCCAGGCCGTAGCCCTTGCCGTTCAAGGGCGAATTGACGCGCACGAAGGGATCGAAAATACTCGAGAGCTTGCTCTCCTCCACGCCCGGCCCCTGATCGGCAACGGTAATATCCAGTTGAGTCTCCACCCGGGACAGCGTCACGCTGACGCGTTGCCCGTGGGTGGAAAAACGCACGGCGTTGCGCACGATATTTTCCACCGCGCGCCGCATCATTTCCGCATTGCCTTTCACGGTATAGTCTTCCGGCTGGGCGGCGCTCAGCGCGATTTCCACCCCGGGCACCTGCGCCTCGTAGCGTGCGTCGTTGACCACCGCCTCCACCAGCCCGTACAGATCAAAATAGTCTTCGCCGGCAGACCCCTGGTGCTCGGCGCGGGTGAGCGCCAGCAGCTCGCCAATCATCCGGTCCAGACGGCCCGCCTCATGTTCGATGCGATCCAGGGATGCGGAAACATTATTCGGATTCTGGTGCGCCAGGCCGATGGCCAGCTGCAGGCGCGCCAGCGGCGAGCGCAGCTCATGGGAAACGTCATGCAGCAACGCCTCGCGATCGCTGACCAGCACCTGCAACCGTTCGGCCATGGCGTCGAAATCCTTGGCCACGTCGGTAATTTCGTCGTGGCGCCGACGCATCACCGGCAGCAGGCGCACGCTTAAATCGCCGCGGGATACCCGTTCAAACGCCCTGCGCAGCATCAGCATCGGCCGGGTCAGGTTCCAGGCCAGCAGCATGCTGAACAGCAGCCCGCCCGTCAGGCCCAGCCAGAACAACGGGCTTGGCATATGCAAAATGCTGCCGCGGCGTCCCTGGTGCGCGTCATGGCGCAGCCCGAGAAGATCGTAACTGAGCAGGTAATGCCGTCCGTCGGCGGCGGTAACCCGCCGGCTGATGATGTCGGGCGGTCCGAAGCGGGTGGTATCGTCCGCGACCGGATCGGCGACGTCGGCGACAAAGGAGAAGAACTGCCGATCGGTGCTCGTCCATGCCGCGCGCAGGGCCTCGAACGCCGGTGTCCCGCCGCTGGCCAGTACGGACGCGGCGGAGTCAAGCTGCAGGTTGGCGATACGGCGGGCGATATTTTCCTCGGGCGGCTCGTGATGGCTGCCGTAAAGGGAGAACACCACCCAGAGCAGTTGGGTGATCAACAGGAAAATCAGCCAGAATCCCAGCAGTATCTTCCAGAACAAACGACCCCGGTTGGCCATTAGCGAATCCGGTAACCGATGCTGCGCACGGTTTCAATACTCAGATTACTGCCGGGCAAAACGGATAATTTCTGGCGAATATTGCTGATATGGACATCGACGCTGCGATCGTAGGCCTCGCGGCGACGGCCCAATCCCTTTTCCGACAGGTCGTCCTTCGAAACCACGCGATCCGGCGTGCGCATCAGCAATTCCAGTAAATTAAACTCCGAGGCGGTGAGGTCAAAGGCCACTCCCTGCCACTGGCTGGAGCGGGTGGCGGGGTTGAGCGTCAGTTCGCCATAGCGTACCGCCCCCGATTCCGGCGGTTCACTGCGCTGCTCGTCAAACCGGCGCATCACGGCGCGCAGCCGCGCCACCAGTTCGCGTGGATAACAGGGTTTGGGCATATAGTCGTCGGCGCCCATTTCCAGCCCGATCACCCGGTCGATATTATCGCCTTTGGCGGTAAGCATGATAATCGGGATACGGCTGCTTTTGCGCACCTGGCGCAGCACATCGGTACCGCTCATATCCGGCAGCATGATATCCAGCACCATGGCGGTATAGTCGCCGGACAACGCGCCGATGACGCCTTCCTTTCCGGTCAGGGCCAACGACGTGGTAAATCCTTCAGCGCTCAGGTATTCACTGAGCATCTTGCCCAGTTCCTGATCGTCGTCAACCAGCAAAATCTTCATATTTTTCTCCATAACAGCGGCATCTCTCTTCATCAGGCCTAAGCATGGCATAAAACCGCGCCGGGCAGGCGAATTATCCCCTTATGCAGACCGCTAATCAGGTAAGTCGTTCAGACCGCGTCAAACACGCCGGTGGAAAGATAACGGTCGCCGCGATCGCAGATAATCGCCACGACCAGACTGCCAGGCGCCTCGCGGGCAATGCGCAACGCGCCAGCCACCGCGCCGCCGGAGCTGACGCCGCAGAAAATGCCCTCCTCGCGCGCCAGCTGACGCATGGTGTCCTCGGCTTCCCGCTGGTGGATATCCATGATCACATCAACCACCTCCGGGCGGAATATGCCTGGCAGATAGGCCTGCGGCCAGCGGCGTATGCCGGGGATAGCGCTGCCTTCGGCGGGCTGCAGCCCGATAACGCGCACGCCGCCGTTCTGGTTTTTCAGGTACTGGCCGACGCCGGTGATGGTGCCGGTGGTGCCCATGGCCGAGACAAAGTGGGTGATGCCGCCCGCGGTTTGCCGCCAGATTTCCGGGCCGGTGGTGGAAAAGTGGGCATAGGTATTATCAGGATTATTAAACTGGTCGAGCACCTTGCCCTCGCCTGAGCGCGCCATATCCTGCGCCCGGTCGCGCGCGCCTTCCATCCCCTCCTCCCGGCTGACCAGCACCAGCTCGGCGCCATAGGCGCGCATCGCCGCCTGCCGCTCCATGCTCATGTTCTCCGGCATCAGCAGCCGCAGCCGGTAGCCCTTCATGGCGGCGATCATCGCCAGCGCAATGCCGGTATTGCCGCTGGTGGCTTCGATAAGCCTATCGCCCGGCGCGATTTCGCCACGCCGCTCCGCCTGGGCTATCATCGCCAGCGCCGCGCGATCCTTGACCGAGCCGGCCGGGTTATTGCCTTCCAGCTTAACCCGGATCTCGCTGCCGGTCCCCGCCCCCATACGGCTTAATGTTACCAACGGGGTATTGCCTATGCATTGTTCAAGGGTTGTCACGTCGCTATTCCAATAATAAAACAGGCGGCCGCCGGGCCGCCTGTTGCGAGAAGGGGTAAGGTAAAGAACTTATCAAGCGCTTTCAGCGAAAGCAACGGGTTGCAACGCCTTATCGCCCACATACAGGCGGGCGTTCTGCGCCCCGAGGTAATACCGCTCGCCGCGCCGCGGCGGCGTCACGCCCGCGCCGGGCAATACCACGCTCAGGGGCTCCTGGTGCCAGCCGACGGGCTGGACCAGCAGTTGCCAATAATGCCCGCGCGGGCTGATATCAATGACCTGCACCGGCAGCGGACAACGATCGCTGGGCTGATCGGCGATCTCCATTTCCCAGGGACGCAGGAACAGATCCACGTGGCCCTGGTGGATGGGCGCATAGTACAGCGGCCAATGATACTGGCCGATATACAACTGCGACCCGCGGATTTCGCCATCCAGCCGGTTTACCTCGCCCATGAACTCCAGCACAAAACGGGTGGCCGGCTCGCGCCAGACGTCCTGCGGCGTGCCGACCTGCTCAATATTGCCCTGGCTCATCACCACCACGCGGTCGGCCACTTCCATGGCTTCTTCCTGGTCGTGGGTAACAAACACGCTGGTGAATTTCAGCTCTTCATGCAGCTGGCGCAGCCAGCGGCGCAGTTCTTTGCGCACCTGAGCATCCAGCGCGCCGAAGGGCTCGTCGAGTAGCAGGATTTCAGGTTCCACCGCCAGGGCGCGCGCCAGCGCCACCCGCTGTTTCTGTCCGCCGGAAAGCTGCGAGGGGAAGCGGTTGGCCAGGTGGCCAAGCTGCACCATCTCCAGCAGTTGCGCCACCTTCTGCTTGATGGCGGCGGCGGAGGGACGCGCGCGCCTGGGCAATACCGTCAGGCCGAAGGCGATATTGTCGGCCACGGTCATATGGCGAAACAGCGCATAGTGCTGGAACACGAAACCAACATGGCGATCGCGGGCATGACGCTGGCTGACATCCTGCCCGCCAAAACGCAGATGGCCGCTGTTATGGTGCTCAAGACCGGCGATAATGCGCAGCAGGGTGGTCTTGCCGGAACCGGACGGTCCCAGCAGCGCCACCATCTCGCCGGTGGGAATATCAAGGGAGATATTGTTCAGCACCTTGGTGCTGTCGAAATATTTGCTGATATTGTCGATTTCGATACTCATCACTGCTCCCCCTGCCGAAGATGCGCCTGCTGGCGCGCCAGGCGCCACTGCAAACCGCTCTTCAGGAATAATGTAACGATAGCCATCAGCGTCAGCAGCGCGGCGGCGGTAAAGGCGCCCACGGTGTTGTAATCCTGATGCAACAATTCAACCTGCAACGGTAAGGTATAGGTCTCGCCGCGAATCGAGCCGGAAACCACCGACACCGCGCCGAATTCGCCGATGGTGCGCGCATTGGTGAGGATGACGCCGTACAATAACGCCCAGCGGATATTGGGCAACGTCACCCGGCGGAACATCTGCCAGCCGGAGGCGCCGAGCAAAATCGCCGCCTCATCCTCGTCGCTGCCCTGGCTTAGCATCACCGGCACCAGCTCGCGCACCACGAACGGACACGTGACAAACACCGTGACCAGCACCATGCCCGGCCAGGCAAACATCAGCTGGATATTATGGGTGTCCAGCCAGCCGGCCAGCGGGCCGTTGGATCCGTAGAACAGCAGATACAGCAGGCCGGCCACTACCGGCGATACCGCAAACGGCACATCCATCAGCGTCAGCAGTAGCTGCCGGCCGCGGAAGTTAAACCGGGTCACCAGCCAGGCCATCAGCGTACCGAACACCACGTTGACCGGCACGGCGATCAGCGCCACCAGCACCGTCAGCCAGATGGCGTGCAGCATGTCCGAATCGTTCAGGTTGCGCCAAACCGGCGCCAGGCCATCCGCCAGCGCGGTGACGAAAATGTAGCCCATCGGGATCACCAAAAACAGCAGTGAAATCACCATGCCGGTGCCGATTAACAGCCATTTCAGCCAGTCGGTGCGCACGCGTTCCGCGCCGTTAAAGGCGGAGATATCAGCCATCAGTGACCTCCCAGGCGCCTGCCAAAGCGCGATTGCAAGACGTTAATGGCGAACAGCAGCAGCAGCGACGCCGCCAGGATCACCGAGGCGATGGCGCTGGCGGCGGGATAATCGAACTCCTGCAGCCGGATGAAAATCATCAGCGAGGTGACCTCGGTTTTCCAGGCGATATTGCCGGCGATAAAAATCACCGCGCCGAACTCGCCCAGGCTGCGGGTAAACGACAGCGCGGCGCCGGCCAGCAGCGCCGGGGCCACCTCCGGCAATACCACCCGGCGAAACGACTGCCAGCGGCTGGCGCCCAGGGTTTGCGCCGCTTCTTCATATTCCGGGCCCAGTTCCTCAAGCACTGGCTGCACCGTGCGCACCACGAACGGAATGCTGGTAAAGGCCATCGCCACGGTAATGCCCAGCCAGGTATAGGATACCTTGATGCCGAAGTGCGCCAGCCAGGCTCCGTAGAAGCCGGTGGTGGAAAACAGCGTCGCCAGGGTCAGGCCCGCCACCGCCGTGGGCAGGGCAAAGGGCAAATCCATCAATCCGTCCAGCAGCCGGCGGCCGGGAAAATCATAGCGCGTCAGGATCCAGGCCATCAGCATGCCGAACGCGGCGTTAAACAGCGAGGCGACGCCCGCCGACAGCAGCGTGACCTTATAGGCCGCCAGCAGCTGCGGGCTGGTGATCACCTCCCAATACTGCTGCCAGCTCATCTGCGCGAGCTGCATCACCAGCGCGCTCAGCGGCAATAATAAAATCAGGCAGACAAACAGCAGACTGCTGCCCAGGCTCAAGCCGAAACCGGGCAGCACGCGTTTGCTTTGCAGGGCCAACATCAACGATGTCCCGCCGCGATTAATTTATCCAGCTCGCCGCCATTGCCGAAATGGGTGGTCATGACCTGCGGCCAGCCGCCGAACTGGTCCTCGACCCGAAACAGCGTGATTGCCGGAAATTTATCCTTCGCCGCCGTCATGATGGCGTCATTATTGACCCGGTAATAGAAGTTGGCGATGACCTGCTGCGCCGCCGGGCTGTAAAGGTAATTCAGGTAGGCTTTCGCCGCCTCGAGGGTGCCGTTTTTCTCGACGTTTTTATCCACCCAGGCCACCGGGAATTCCGCCAGGATATTCACCGCGGGCACGATAACCTCATAGTTGTCGGTGCCGTACTGGTTACGGATATTATTCACTTCCGATTCAAAGGAGATCAGCACGTCTCCCTGGCCCCGTTCGGCAAAGGTGGTGGTGGCGCCGCGGCCGCCGGTGTCGAAAACCTCGACATTGGCGATGAATTTCTGCATCCAGGCGCGGGTCTTCGCCTCGTCGCCGCCGTCCGCAAGGCTGGCGGCGCCCCAGGCGCCCAGATAGGTATAACGCCCGTTGCCGGAGGTTTTCGGGTTGGGGAACACCAGCTTCACGTCGTCGCGCACCAGATCGTTCCAGCCATGGATATTTTTGGGATTGCCCTTGCGCACCAGGAACGCCATGGTGGAATAAAACGGCGAGCTATTGTTGGGCAGCCGGCTTTGCCAGTTCGCCGGGATTAAATCGCCGCGGTCGTGCAGGATCTGCACGTCGGTAACCTGGTTGTAGGTCACCACGTCCGCTTTCAGGCCCTGCAAAATCGCCAGCGCCTGTTTGGAGGAGCCGGCGTGGGATTGTTTAATGGTCAGCGTGTCGCCGGGATGCTGCGTTTGCCACTGCTGTTCAAACGCCGGGTTCAGGGCCGCAAACAGCTCGCGCGACACATCATAGGAGCTGTTCAGCAATTCAGTCGAGTGAGCCGGACCGCAAGCCAGCAATACCGCCGCGATGCAACCTTTGACTGCACGGCTTGAAATCAGCGTTTGATTCATTCTTTACCTTTGGTTCATGCGTTATAAAACCTGCCTTATGGTGATACAGTTTATTTATAACAGCCCTATAACCTGTAACGGTTTTTTATACCTTTTTCTGCTTTAAGAGCATGAAAAGCTATAAGCACCCTCATGGTGCGTAAAACGCCGCCCGACGGCGGCCGTTAAGGCTAGGAACCAGGGTAAAAAAATGCCGGCTGCGGCGGTGAGCCGCGCCGGCATGTCATGCGCGCCGCCGGCGGGGAACGGCTTAATTGGCGCTGTTGGCGTGCCAGACTATTTTGCTGACCCGCCAGCTTTTTAACGTGTCGTCCGCCGGCATCAGCTCATCCGGACCATGCCAGGTGCCGGAAAAAACATAGCTCACATGGCGGCTCTGCGGCGCGGCGCACACCACCTGATCCTCGCCTGCGCCGCGCGCGCAGGCGCCGAAGGCTTTGTCGTACAGACTGCTGAAGGGCGTGCCGATTTTTACGCCCCAGGCGCTGGCGATATCGCTGTCCGTCACTTCCACGCGTTCAACCTTCCCCGCCTGCGGACCGTAAAACGTCATCTTTACCCGATCGTCTTTTAACGCCTGGTAAAAGGCGACGATACCGCCGCTGCGCGTCTCCATGCCGCCGCGCAGACGATAATTGCCGTTCAGCGCCTTATCCAGCGCCTCATGTTCCAGCGGCGTGGCGGCGGTAACATTGCCGACGCCGGTATCGCCGACAGTGGCGCTGCTGCCGAACCAGTTAAACGGCGACAGGCTGGACCAGGAGAAATTGGACAGGGTCGAACAGCCCGCCAACAAAATGGGAAGCCCGATAATCAACGGGCGCAACTGCTTCATGTAAACTCCTTAACAAAGATTCCGGCAAGCGTTTGCGGTATTGGATACCGCAAGCGACGTAAAGTGCCATTTATCGGATTTTTTGACAAACCCCGCTTCTAACACGGGAACATTCCGGCGGATAACGGATTATAGGGTGCGTTAATGTCTGTTTACCGGCCCCGTAATGACGGCGGGCTCGCAAATCAAGCGCCATGTGCCATGCTTAGGTTTTCATTGTATAAATAAATAATCGGGATTCTACCCTGCCCATTCCACCGGTTACGGCGGCATGGGCCGATTTAAAAGGAGAACTATTGATGATGAAAAAAGCGACAATTGCCGCGCTTATCCTATTATGCAGCCTGCCGGCACTGGCGCAAAACGGCGGTTTTCACGGCGACGAGCCGCCCCCGCCCCCCGACAAACAGCAAAGCGGCTTCAGAGGCTCCGCCGATGCCAAGCAGGTCACCATAAAGCAGGCCAAGGGGATGAAAGACAATGCCTGGGTCACCCTGCAGGGCAATATCGAGAAAAAGCTTGGCGGGGATAAATACCTGTTTCGCGACCATACCGGCAGTATCGAGGTGGAAATCGATAATGATAAATGGAACGGGCAGGATGTCTCTCCCAAGGATTTACTGGTCATCAGCGGTAAGCTGGATAAGGATCGCCACGGCGTAAACGTGGACGTGGAACATCTCCTGAAGCAATAAGCCGGCCGGGGCCGGCACGACCACCGGCCCTTCCCCCGCCGCGCTAGTACTCCTGATCTTCGATCAGCCGCTTGCCCAGGGTCACGCTCTCGATAAGTTCGTATTCCAGCTTTTCATACATGCCGATCACCGCCTCGTTGTCTTCGCGCACCATCAGATGGATCTTCGGACAACCGCGCGCGATAAGCTTTTTCTCCAGACGGCTTATCAGCGCGTTGGCAATGCCCCGGCCGCGGTAATCGGGGTGTACGCCAAGATAATAGGCCGAGCCGCGATGGCCGTCGTACCCGCCCATAATCGAGCCGACCACTTCCCCCGCCACCTCGGCCACCATAAACAGGTCGGCGCCGCACTGCATTTTGCGCTCGATATCCATTTCCGGATCGTTCCAGGGACGCAGCAAATCGCAACGTTCCCAAAGCGTAATCACTTCCTCGAAATCGTCTTGACGAAATACACGGATTTCCATAGCTGACCGCCGTAATCTCAAGCAAATAAACCTAATAGCCTGATTATCGCGTTATTTACCCTGAAGGCAAATAACATTGTCGCCGGGAGCGCTATTTCTTGCTTATTAACCTGATAACGGTTTTTCCCGCGCGCCGGCAGGTAATAGATGGACATAGTTCCGCCATCGATCGCGGGAGATTCTTATGTTATACCCTAACATTTGCCGCCAACCCTCAGCATCCGGTCTGTTTTAGCTATGGTCATGAAAAAAGTCATACCCTCCGCCCCCCTGAATATTCTGCAATCCCGCCGCCAAATGCTGCTGTCGTGCCTGGCGCTGGCCTCGTTGACCGCCCGGCCGGGCTTTGCCGCCGGCGCGCTGCTGCCCGCAAGCCCGGGCGCGCCCAGGCCCGCCGGCGGTCCGCACTGCGTGATGATTGATCCCGGCCATGGCGGCATCGATCCCGGCGCCATTGGCCACCAGGGCGCCAAGGAGAAGCATGTGGTGCTGGCGATTGCCAACAAGGTGCGCGACAACCTGGCGCGGCACGGCCATATCCAGACCCGGCTGACCCGCGAGCAGGACGAATTTATTCCCTTGTTCCGGCGGGTCGAGCTGGCCCATGAGCACCGGGCGGATCTGTTTGTTTCCATCCACGCCGACGGGTTTACCAGCCCGGACGCCGCCGGCGCGTCGGTATTCGCCCTGTCTAATCGCGGCGCCAGCAGCGCCATGGCCGGATATCTGTCGCAAAAGGAAAACGCCGCCGATGACGTGGCGGGAGGCAAATACCGGCAGCAGGATAATTATCTGCAGCAGGTGTTGTTTGATCTGGTGCAGACCGATACCATTAAAAACAGCCTGACGCTGGGCCGCCACCTGCTTAACCATATCCGGCCGGTGCATCAACTGCACAGCCAGCATACCGAGCAGGCGGCGTTCGCGGTGCTGAAATCCGCCTCGATCCCGTCGGTACTGGTGGAAACCTCCTTTATCACCAACCATCGGGAGGAGCAGTTGCTGGAAACCGCGGCGTTTCAGGATCGTATCGCCTCGGCCATCAGCAGCGGCATCGTGGACTTTTTCGCCTATTTCGACGCCCATGAGCGGCATGCGGGCGGCGCCACCCGCCCTTAAGGGGCGTTGCGGCGGTTGGTCACGGCAGCCGGCGAGGTTATACTGCATGGCCTATATCTCCGCGCGGCCTTAACCCCGCGCGCAATCAACCAGGGCTTGCGACATGACTTCACCTGATATTGGACATATCAAAGGCTTCCTGCTGGATCTGCAGGACAGAATCTGCCATGCCCTAGCCGCGGAAGACGGCGGCGCCTTCAGGGAAGACCTGTGGACGCGCGACGAGGGCGGCGGCGGGCGCACCCGGGTCCTGCGCCAGGGCCGGGTATTTGAACAGGCGGGAGTCAATTTTTCCCACGTGGAGGGCGCGCGCCTGCCCGCCTCCGCGAGCGCGCACCGGCCCGAACTGGCCGGGCGGAGCTTTCAGGCACTGGGCGTGTCGCTGGTGGTCCATCCGCACAACCCCTACGTTCCCACAAGCCATGCCAACGTGCGTTTTTTTATCGCCGAAAAACCCGGCGCCGATCCGGTGTGGTGGTTTGGCGGCGGCTTCGATCTCACGCCGTTTTATGGTTTCCAGGAAGATGCGGTGCACTGGCACCAGACCGCCCATGACCTCTGCCGTCCGTTTGGCGACGATGTGTATTCCCGCTACAAAAGCTGGTGTGACGACTACTTCTTCCTGAAACACCGCAACGAGGCGCGCGGCATCGGCGGGCTGTTTTTCGACGATCTCAACACGCCGGATTTCGAGCGGGCCTATGCCTTTACCCGTGCGGTGGGCGAAGGCTACCTGGACGCCTACCTGCCGATAGTCCGCCGGCGCAAGGTTTTGCCGTGGGGAGAGCGGGAACGCCAGTTTCAGCTCTATCGCCGCGGGCGCTACGTCGAGTTCAACCTGGTCTGGGATCGCGGTACGCAGTTCGGGCTGCATTCGGGCGGGCGCACGGAATCCATTCTGATGTCGCTGCCGCCGCAGGTGCGGTGGGAATATGATTATCAACCGCAGCCGGACAGCCCGGAGGCGGCGCTGTACCGCGACTTCCTGCCGGTGCGCGACTGGCTGTCCCAAGGAGAACGTTAATGGCGATATGGGTTGACGCCGATGCCTGCCCCAAGGTCATCAAGGAGATTTTATTCCGCGCCGCGCAACGTTTGTCGGTCATGGTGACGCTGGTAGCCAACCAGACCCTGGCGGTGCCGCCCTCGCCCTTTATCCGCACCCTGCGCGTCGGCGCCGGCTTTGACGTGGCGGATAATGAAATCGTCCGCCGCGTCGGCCCGGGCGATCTGGTGATCACCGCCGATATTCCCCTGGCGGCGGAAGTGCTGGAAAAAGGCGCGGTGGCGCTCAACCCGCGCGGCGAGATGTACCGACCCGAGACGATTCGCGAACGGCTGACCATGCGGGATTTTATGGATACCCTGCGCTCCAGCGGCATCCAGACCGGCGGGCCGCCGCCGCTCAGCCAGCGCGAACGCCAGGAATTCGCCCGCGAGCTGGATAAGTGGCTGCAGCAGGCCAAAGGCTGACGACGCCACGGTTTCACCCGGCACACGGCGGCGCCGGCGGCGGACGGGCCGCCGCTTTTTATTCGGCGCCCGGGCCCCGCTTGCCGCGGGGCCGCCATCGTTTTTGTCCATTATAATAATCAGAAAAAGCGCATTTCATTCTGCGTCTTGTTGAGGCAGTGTTATCCTTAGGTTAACTGTAACTTAGATCAGATGTATTATTTTCTTCATGGAGTTGAGAAATGAATCAGTTAGAAGCGCTAAAGCAATTCACTACCGTCGTGGCCGACAGCGGCGACATCGAATCGATTCGTCATTATACCCCGCAGGATGCCACCACTAATCCATCGCTGATCCTCAAGGCCGCCAGCCTGACCGCCTACCAGCCGCTGTTTGAAGACGCGCTGGCCTATGCCCGCAAGCAGGGCGGCACCCGGGAAACGCAGATCATCAATGCCAGCGATAAGCTGGCGGTGAATATTGGCGTCGAAATACTGAAAAGCGTCCCGGGCCGCGTCTCCACCGAAGTGGATGCCCGCCTGTCATTCGATCGCGGTATGTGCGTGGCCAAGGCGCGCAAACTGGTCGGCCTTTACCAGGATCAGGGCATTGATAAATCCCGTATCCTGATCAAGCTGGCCTCCACCTGGGAAGGCATCAAGGCGGCGGAGGAATTGGAACGGGAAGGCATCAACTGTAACCTGACCCTGCTGTTTTCGTTCGCCCAGGCCCGTGCCTGCGCCGAAGCCGGCGTATACCTGATTTCGCCGTTCGTCGGGCGCATCTATGACTGGTATAACCAGCGTAAACCGATGGAACCGTACGATGTGGAACAGGATCCGGGCGTTAAGTCGGTGCGCGCTATCTATGATTATTATAAAGAACATCGCTACCAGACGGTGATCATGGGCGCCAGCTTCCGCAAGACGGAACAGATCCTGGCGTTAGCCGGCTGCGATCGCCTGACCATTTCCCCGGCCTTGCTGGAAGAGTTGCATAACAGCGAAGAACCGGTAGAGCGCAAGCTCTCTCCTTCCACTGAAGGTTTTCACCAGCCCGCCCCGTTGTCCGAACCCGAATTCCGTTGGGAACACAACCAGGATCCGATGGCCGTTGATAAACTGGCTGAAGGCATTCGTCAGTTTGCGGTGGACCAACAGAGCCTGGAAGACCTCCTGGCGGCCAAACTGTAATCTTTGGAGCATTCAATGACCTCTCGTAAAGTGCTTGCCAATGCCATCCGCGCCTTAAGCATGGATGCGGTTCAAAAAGCCAACTCCGGCCATCCCGGCGCCCCGATGGGCATGGCGGATATCGCCGAAGTGTTGTGGCGCGATTATCTGAACCATAATCCGTCCAATCCGAAATGGATGGATCGCGACCGGTTTATCCTTTCCAACGGCCACGGCTCGATGCTGCTCTACAGCCTGCTGCACCTGACCGGCTACAACCTTCCCATCGAAGAGTTGAAAAACTTCCGTCAACTGCATTCCAAAACACCGGGCCACCCTGAATACGGTTATACCGACGGCGTGGAAACCACCACCGGCCCATTGGGCCAGGGCCTCGCCAACGCGGTGGGCATCGCCATCGCCGAACGCACCCTGGCGGCGCAGTTTAACCGTCCGGGCCATGAGATCGTCGATCATCATACCTATGTCTTTTTAGGCGACGGCTGCATGATGGAAGGCATTTCCCACGAGGTCTCCTCCCTGGCCGGCACCATGAAGCTCGGCAAGCTGGTGGCGTTCTACGACGATAACGGCATATCCATCGACGGGCATGTGGAGGGCTGGTTTAACGACGATACCGCCAAGCGGTTTGAAGCCTACGGCTGGCACGTGGTGCGCGGTGTTGACGGTCACGACAGCGTTGCGGTGAAAGCGGCGATTGAAGAAGCGCGCGCGGTGACCGATAAGCCGTCGCTGCTGATGTGCAAGACGGTAATCGCCTTCGGCTCGCCGAATAAAGCCGGCACTCATGGGGCGCACGGCGCGCCGCTGGGCGCCGACGAAGTCGCCGCCACGCGTAAGGCCATCGGCTGGAACGAGCCGCCGTTTGTCATCCCGCAAGAGGTGTATGACGGGTGGGACGCCAAACAGGCCGGCGCGGCCAAAGAGTCCGCCTGGAACGAAAAATTCGCCGCCTATGAAAAAGCCTTCCCGGAGCTGGCGGCGGAATTCAAGCGCCGTACCCAGGGCCATTTGCCCGCCGACTGGCAGGCGCAGAGCAAGGCGTATATCGAAAAACTGCAGGCCAACCCGGCCAGTATCGCCAGCCGTAAAGCCTCGCAAAACGCCCTGGAGGCTTTTGGCCCGCTGCTGCCGGAACTGTTGGGCGGCTCCGCCGACCTGGCGCCGAGCAACCTGACCCTTTGGTCGAAATCGGTGTCCATCGCCGATGACGCCGCGGGCAACTATATTCATTACGGCGTGCGCGAGTTCGGCATGACCGCTATCGGCAACGGTATCGCGCATCACGGCGGCTTTGTGCCTTATACCGCCACTTTCCTGATGTTCGTGGAATATGCCCGCAACGCGGTGCGTATGGCGGCGCTGATGAAGGCGCGGCAGATCATGGTGTATACCCATGATTCCATCGGCTTGGGCGAGGACGGCCCGACTCATCAGCCGGTGGAGCAGTTGGCGAGCCTGCGGCTGACGCCGAACATGAGCAACTGGCGGCCGTGCGACCAGGTGGAAACCGCCGTGGCCTGGCAGCAGGCGCTTGAGCGTCATGACGGACCTACCGCGCTTATCCTCTCGCGCCAGAACCTGGCGCAGCAGGATCGCAGCGCGCAGCAATTGGCCGATATCGCCCGCGGCGGCTATGTCCTGAAAGACAGCGAGGGTACGCCTGAGCTTATTATTATCGCCACCGGCTCGGAAGTGTCGCTGGCGGTGGCGGCGTGGGAGAAACTGAGCGGCGAGGGCCGTAAGGTGCGGGTGGTGTCGCTGCCGTCCACCGACGTGTTTGATAAGCAGGATGAGGCGTACCGTGAAGCGGTGCTGCCCCATGGGGTGCAGGCGCGCCTGGCGATTGAAGCCGGCATTGCCGATTATTGGTATAAATATGTCGGCCTGAACGGCGCCATTGTCGGCATGACCACCTTTGGTGAATCGGCTCCGGCCGAGGAACTGTTTAAGGTGTTCGGTTTTACGGTCGAGAATGTGCTGGAAAAAGCGCGCGGCTTGTTAAAGTAGTCTTGGGCGCTCGGTCGGGCGGCAACACCACGCCCGAGTCGACCCCATCGTCACGCTCTGCCTTGAACAGGTTTACCTGCGGATTTCATTCTCCGTGACTACCCTGCTTCTGAAACCAGCAGGCATTTGCCGGCTGTTTTTTTTTATGCCGGGAAGCGGCGGAAACGGTACTCAGGCCGCGGCGCCTTTTTGTTCCTGGGCGATATGCGCCGCCCATAAGCCGGCGGCCCATTTTACGCCTTTGGCCGTGAAGCGGGTCTGGGAAAAGGCGTGGCGGTTTTCCCCGGTGCCACGGTATAGTTCAAAGCGCCCCGCCTCCAGGTGCTGCTGGTGCGGCGTGAGCACGCCGGACAGGCGGTACATGATTTGGCGTTCCAGCAGGAACTGGCGGAAATCCGCTTCTTTGGCTTTCAGTAATTTGCAGACCTGGCGAAACCCCAGGGCGCCGTCGACCACCACGTAGCGATCGAAAAAATCCGCTTTGGGCGCGATAGCGGCAAGGCGGTTTTCCAGCGCCTGGCGGCGTTCATATTCCTGGGCCCAGGCGCGCGCCGCCACCGCCGGGTTGGTAAAGTCCGGCAGGTCGTGCTGCATTTCCCGTTCATGCCAGCGATCGAGCACCGCCGGGGTGTAGCCCGGCGACAGCCGCGCAATGACCGTAAGCGAGTCGCGCTTGTTCAGCTGATATTCCTGGGAGGTTCCGTCCGGGCGTTGATAATCCGTCGCGCGCACAGGCTGGCTTAGGCGCCGGGAGGCGTCCAGGCTGTTGATCAGGCGTTTCACTTCACCGTGGGAGATGCCGGTCAGACCGGCCAGTTCACGGCTGCTCATCGAGACCGTTTGATGAAGGGTTTCAAAACCCGCTGCGGATATCATCATAGCTTTCCCCACGTCTTTATCAGTACGGCAAACAGGCAGTGCGGGCATATCGCCGAACAGAGCCCATTATGGTTCACCACCGGACCGGAGCCTTTGCCGGGAGACAGGCTCCCTGTCGGTAGTGTAATAAATATACAGCATAGATGTGTATTTATCCAGTACTTTATTAACGCGAGTCGTTACAGCCGCAGATTACCCAGCCGTCCGCCGCCTGGGCGTTATGCCTTCAGCCAGCCCCGGATGTGCGCCTGCTGCAACAGCATAATGGTCTTGCCGTCCTGGATGCGGCCGTCCTGCACCATCGCCATGGCCTCAGGGTACGGCAGCTCCAGCACTTCGATATCCTCATCATCAATACCGCCGCCGCTGTTGTCGCGCTGCGCATCGTCATATTCGGCGGCAAAAAAATGCAGGATTTCCGTAACGCCGCCCGGCGACATATAGGCCGAAAAGAGTTTCTCCACCGTTCCCACCGCATAGCCGGTTTCCTCAATGGCTTCGCGCCGGATGCACTCCTCCGGCGAGTCATCGTCCAGCAGGCCGGCGCAGGCTTCCAGCAGCATGCCGGTGGCGTTGCCGTTAACGTAGGTAGGCATACGGAACTGGCGTATCAGCACCACGCTGTTTTTGGCGCGGTTATACAGCAGGATGACGGCGCCGTTGCCGCGGTCGTAGACTTCGCGCATCTGGCGTACCGGCGTGCCGTCTTTTCTTTGCAGTTCGAAAACAAATCTCCGCAATACAAACCAATGGTCCGATAACAACTTATTTTCGATAATTTTGATCATAAACGCCATGACGCCCTCTATAATCCGACTAAAGACCTGGAACTGTGATCTTGATCATAACGCAAACCGGCGCCGGAGCGAGAGCGATTCCGGGCAAACCGCGTTAAAGGATAAGGTGGGAACAGGCTTGGCGCCGCGCGCGACCGGCGTGGAAAACGGCGGCGTCCGCCTCGGATACAACGACACTAGTACTTCTTTACACGATCTCCTTTTTTTCTCCACGTTTTCTTCGGTCCCGGCGCGTAAAGTACCATGGCGGCGAGCAACGTCACTTTCGCCGTACGATAACAGGACACTCGCCCCGGGGTTTTATTGAATGGCTAATTTTTTTATCGATCGCCCGATTTTCGCCTGGGTACTGGCAATTATCGTTGCCTTGACCGGCACCATGGCTATATTTACGCTGCCCATTGAGCAATATCCCAAATTAACGCCGCCCACGGTGCGTATTACCTCCAAGTATCCCGGCGCTTCCGCCAAAACGGTGGAGAATGCCGTTACCCAGATTATCGAACAAAACATGACCGGCCTGGATAATTTGCTGTATATGGCCTCGCAAAGCAGCAATACCGGCCAGGCCACCACCACCCTGACTTTCGAGGCGGGGACCGACCCCAACGAAGCGATGCAGGAAGTGCAGAACCAGCTGCAGGTGGCGATGAAACGATTGCCGCAGGCGGTGCAGACCCAGGGCGTGACCGTCACCAAGACCGGCGACAGCAACCTGATGATGGTGGCCTTTGTGTCCACCGACGGGTCGATGGATAAATCCGATATCGCGGATTATATGGTGAGCAACCTGCAAGAACCGCTCAGCCGGGTCAGCGGGGTCGGCAGCATCGATGCCTACGGGTCGCAATACTCGATGCGCATCTGGCTTAATCCTGATGCCCTGGTCAATTACCAGTTAACCACCGCCGACGTGGTCACGGCCATCGAGGCGCAAAACAGCCAGGTGGCGGTCGGCCAGCTGGGCGGCACGCCGGCGGTGAACGGGCAGGCGCTTAACGCCACCATTAACGCCCAGTCGCAGTTGCAGACGCCGGAGCAGTTTCGCGCCATTACCCTGCGGGTCAACAGCGACGGCTCGGCGGTGACGCTCGGCCAGGTGGCGACCATCGAGCTGGGTTCGGAAAGCTACGATTACCTGACCCGCTATAACGGCATGGCCGCGGCGGGCATGGGTATCAAGCTGGCCTCCGGGGCCAATGAGCTCGATACCAACCGGCTGGTAAAACAAAAGCTGGCGGAGCTGGCGCCCTTTTTCCCCCATGGCCTGAAGGCCGAAATCGCCTATGAAACAGCGCCGTTTGTCACCGCCTCCATCGAGGACGTGGTGAAAACCCTGCTGGAAGCCATTGTGCTGGTGTTCCTGGTCATGTACCTGTTCCTGCAGAATTTCCGCGCCACCCTGATCCCGACCATCGCCGTGCCGGTGGTGCTGCTCGGCACCTTTGCGGTGCTCTCTGCCAGCGGGTTCAGCATCAATACCCTGACCATGTTCGCCATGGTGCTGGCGATAGGGCTGCTGGTGGACGACGCCATCGTGGTGGTGGAAAACGTCGAGCGGGTGATGAGCACCGAGGGCCTGTCGCCGCGCGACGCCACGCGCAAATCCATGAGCCAGATCCAGGGCGCGCTGGTGGGCATCGCCCTGGTGCTGTCGGCGGTGTTTGTGCCGATGGCCTTTTTTGGCGGCACCACCGGCGCCATCTATCGTCAGTTTTCGGTCACCATCGTCGCCGCGATGGTGCTGTCGGTGCTGGTGGCCATGATATTGACCCCGGCGCTGTGCGCCACCCTGCTTAAACCGCTGCCGGCAAATCATCAGCACGCGCGGCGCGGTTTTTTCGGCTGGTTTAACCGCGTATTTGACCGGGGGGCGGAACGTTACCAGCAGGGGGTCACGCGCATTTTGCAACGCACGGCGCGCTGGCTGCTGCTGTACGGCCTGCTGCTGGCCGGCATGGCGTTTCTGTTTTTGCACCTGCCCACGTCGTTCTTGCCCGAGGAGGACCGGGGGGTGTTTATGGGACAGGTGACGCTTCCCACCAATGCGACCCAGGAACAAACGCTGAAGGTGGTCGCCAAGGTGGAAAACTACTTTCTGACCCATGAAAAAGATAATGTGCTGTCGGTATTCTCCACCATCGGCGCCGGTCCCGGCGGCAACGGGCAAAATGTCGCCAGGATGTTTATCCGCCTGAAGAACTGGGATGACCGCGCGAGCGCCGATCGCACCGCATCAGCCATTATCGCGCGCGCCACCAGGGAGTTCAGCCATATTTCCGAGGCGCGGGTGCTGGCCAATAATCCGCCGGCCATCTCCGGCCTGGGCAACGCCGCCGGTTTCGATTTGATGCTGGAAGACAAGGCGGGCCAGGGCCATGACACATTGATGAAGGCGCGCGACCAGCTGCTGTCACAGGCGGCCGCTTCGCCTGAGCTGTCGCGCGTGCGGCATAACGGGCTGGACGACAGTCCGCAGTTGCAGATCGACATCGATCAGCGCAAGGCGCAGGCCCTGGGCGTGAGCGTTGACGATATTAACGATACGCTGCAGACCGCCTGGGGTTCCAACTACGTCAACGACTTTATCGATCGCGGCCGCGTCAAGCGGGTCTATGTGCAAGCGGCGGCCAAATACCGCATGCTGCCCGACGACGTGTATCGCTGGTATGTGCGTAACGGCAGCGGCACCATGGTGCCCTTCTCCGCGTTCGCCACCTCACATTGGGAATACGGCTCGCCGCGGCTGGAACGCTATAACGGCGTTCCGTCGGTGGAAATTGTCGGCGAAGCCGCGGCCGGCGTGAGCAACGGCACGGCGATGGACCTGATGGAGAAGCTGGTGGCGGGACTACCCAACGGCATGGGGCTGGAATGGACCGCGATGTCGTATCAGGAACGGCTCTCGGGTTCCCAGGCGCCGGCGCTGTACGCTATCTCGCTGCTGGTGGTATTCCTGAGCCTGGCGGCGCTGTATGAAAGCTGGTCGATACCTTTTTCGGTGATGCTGGTGGTGCCGCTGGGCGTGGTGGGCGCGCTGCTGGCAACCTGGATGCGCGGGCTGGAAAACGATGTGTATTTCCAGGTCGGCCTGCTGACGGTTATCGGCCTCTCGGCGAAAAACGCCATTCTGATCGTAGAGTTCGCCAATGAGCTGAACCAGCGCGGCCAGGGAGTGATCGAGGCCACACTGCACGCCTCGCGCATGCGGTTAAGGCCCATCCTGATGACCTCGCTGGCGTTTATCTTCGGGGTGCTGCCGATGGCCATCAGCCGGGGAGCGGGGTCCGCCAGCCAGCACGCGGTCGGTACCGGCGTTATCGGCGGCATGATCTCGGCCACGATACTGGCGATCTTTTTTATCCCGCTGTTTTTTGTGCTGATCCGCCAGCGCTTCCCGACCAAAGATCATCCGGACGCCAATATCCAGTTATTGCCGGATAACGCGGACGTAACGCCCGGCGACGGCCCAACCCGGCTTTAAACCGATAATCCGCTAAAACGACAAAGGCCACCTTGATGAGAGGTGGCCGTTTATTCGTACGATGATTTCCAAGCTGGTTAGCGTTAAAAAGGAACAACGCCTTTTTTCAGCTTGCCACTACTTGCGCAGCATTGCTTCGATGAAATCTTTCCAAGTGACTAACTCTGTATCAATCATACCCTGCCTCTCTTTTTTGTACGGCGATTATACAAAGTCTCTTTAGAAAATAAAAGAGGGCTACGGATGTATTAATTTTAATTGCCCGTAGAGATCACATAATATATTAGCCTCAGGGGGCTAATGCCCTGTTTTGATGCACGACTCTCCGGCCATGACCGGTTTTTTCCCCGCAATGGTTAATGTTTAGATCAAAAATGTGACAATTCAGCCGCAATGATTGCAATTTGCTAAAAATTGCAATTAATTGCTGATTTTAAACAATAAATCTTTAATCATCATCGCAATATCCGCATTTGAACAGGCAAAACCAGGCATTTGCCCTACGCTTTCTTCATAAGTTCTTTTTATGGTTTGGCGCCCATGAACCAGGTAATGATAAAAAAACATATTCACCCTGAATGCTTAAAAGCGGGTGTCGGGGAGTCGAACGCAACCCTTTATAAGCGCAGCAAGAAATCCTTTATTGCCTTCATTGTCTTGGCGCTGCTTTTTAATAAACAGCACTATGGCCCGGCAGAAAAAACGCAACCCCGGTAAAGCGATACATGGGCGTAAAATAATAAATCGATGCATAAGTTAAATTATTGGCACATTATGTTATCACTTGGGTTAATAATAGGGTTTTTAGCGCGGTAAAAAAGACAGTATTGCCCGTCGTCTATAACGATAAGCAATGATTGCCCCGCCGTCTGGATCCTCCGGCCATTTTCCCGCATTATTGGCGCAACAATGTTTTTTTACAGGTAACGCTTTGCCATGGCAGACCCGGATGTTGCATTTACGCTCTACGGTATCAAAAACTGCGATACGATAAAAAAGGCCCGCCGCTGGCTTGACGAGCGGCAGGTGGCTTACCGGTTCCACGACTATCGCGTCGATGGCGTCGACCGCGGATTAGTGCAGGGTTTCGCGGACGGCGTGGGCTGGCAGGCGCTGCTTAATACCCGCGGCACCACCTGGCGCAAGCTAAGCGACGCCGAGCGGCAGGCGGCCGAAGGGGCCGCGGGGGCGCTGGCGCTGATGGTCGGCCAGCCGGCCGTCATCAAGCGGCCGGTGCTGCAGTCCCCTGACGGCAGGCTTATGGTGGGTTTCGACGCCGAAGGCTACCAACTCTTCATCACCCACAAGGAGGCCTGACATGTCTTGTCCGGTACTGGAGCTGGCGCAGCAGTTAATCAAACGCCCGTCCCTCAGCCCCGACGACGCCGGCTGCCAGGCGCTGCTGATTGACCGCCTGCGGGCGGCCGGGTTTACCATCGAGCCGATGAACTTTGGCGCCACGCACAATTTTTGGGCCTGGCGCGGCGAGGGCAGAACCCTGGCGTTTGCCGGCCATACCGACGTGGTGCCGGCGGGCGATGCTCTCGGCTGGGATAATCCGCCGTTCGAGCCGGCCCTGCGCGACGGCATGCTTTTCGGCCGCGGCGCCGCCGATATGAAAGGTTCGCTGGCCGCCATGATCGTCGCCGCCGAGCGTTTCGTCGCCCAGCATCCACAGCATCGGGGACGGCTGGCATTCCTTATCACTTCGGATGAGGAGGCCACCGGCGCCGACGGTACGGTAAAAGTGGTGGAAGCGTTGATGGCGCGCGATGAGCGGCTGGATTATTGCCTGGTGGGTGAACCGTCGAGCCATCTGCGCGTCGGCGATATCGTGAAAAACGGCCGGCGCGGTTCGCTTACCGCCACGCTTACCGTGCTCGGCACCCAGGGGCATGTGGCTTACCCGCATCTGGCGGATAATCCGGTGCACCGCGCCATGGCGGCGCTCAATGAGCTGGTGACGATCGTCTGGGACGAAGGCAATGCGTTTTTCCCCCCCACCACCATGCAAATCGCTAATATCCACGCCGGTACCGGCAGCAATAATGTGATTCCGGGCGAATTGCTGGTGCAGTTCAATTTCCGCTTCAGCACCGAACTGACCGATACCCTGATCCGGTCCCGGGTGGAGGCCCTGCTGGAGCGTCACGGGCTGCGCTACCATATCGACTGGTGGTTATCGGGCCAGCCGTTTCTCACGCCGCCCGGAGAGCTGGTGGCGGCGGTCATCAACGCGGTCAGGCATTACCAGGACCTGACGCCGCGCCTGGAAACCACCGGCGGCACCTCGGATGGGCGTTTTATCGCCCGCATGGGCGCGCAGGTGGTGGAACTGGGGCCGGTGAACGCCACTATCCATAAAGTGAACGAATGCGTCAGCGCCGCCGACCTGCAATTGCTAAGCCGGATGTATCAGCGCATCATGGAGCAACTGATCCCATGATGACGCCGGACATGTTGACCGGCCAGACCGACCGGCACCTGGCGCCGCTGTGCGATCGCCATCGCCTGCAGCCCGAGGCGGTCACCGCCTTTCAAGACCTGCGGCAGGCTGCGCGCCAGGCGGGTTTCAATCTGCAGCCGGCCAGCAGTTTTCGTGATTTTGACCGCCAATTGGCTATCTGGAATGGCAAGTTTCGCGGCGAGCGGCCATTATTAGATAACCACAGCCGGCCGCTGGACAGTCAAAGCCTGACGGTGGCCGAGCGCTGCCACGCCATCCTGCGCTGGTCGGCGCTGCCGGGCGCCAGCCGCCATCACTGGGGCAGCGATCTGGATGTGTACGATCCGGACTTATTGCCCGCCGGCGCGACGCTGCAGCTGGAGCCGTGGGAGTATCTGCCGGGCGGCTATCTTGCCCCGCTGGCCGACTGGCTGGGCGAATGGATGGCCGGATACGGTTTTTACCGCCCCTACGCCCATGACCGCGGCGGCGTGGCCGCGGAACCCTGGCACCTGAGCTATCGTCCCCTGGCGCAGGAGGCGGAGCGGCTGCTTACGCCGCAATTACTGCTGGCATCATGGAAAGACCGCGATGTGGCGGGCGCATCCTGGCTGACGCCTCGATTGCCGGCCCTGTTTCGCCGTTATATTGGAAATGTGGATAAGGAGTAAGGATATGCATTGGCTGGCGGACTACTGGTGGATTATTTTAATTATCCTGGCGGGTATGCTGATAAGCGGCATTAAAGAGTTGCGCCGCGTAGATGTGAAACGCTACCTGAAAGACAAGCCCGAGTTGCCGCCGCACCGCGACAACAACGCAAAATGGGACGACGACGACGACTGGCCGAAAAAGAAACCCTAGCGGCCAGAAATAACGGCAGGTTCCGTCGCGTGAAGAGGCGACGGGTCTTGCTGCGTCACGCCCCTTGAAGGTGCCCGCCGGGTGCGCTCCAGTCACGCCAGCGGCGGCAAGTGTCGCTACTGATATCTTCCAGCGCCCGCGCGGTCTCCTCCCGCCAGCGTGTTATCACCGCCTTTTTACCGCTTAATCCCGTTTGCTCCACGATAGCGTTGACGTCAAGCCGTTGCTCCAGCCATAACCGCAGCGCCGCCAGCGGCAAGTCCGACCGGCGTAGCAACCGGCTAAGCGACATGCGGCAGGCCTCCGGCGTTCGCCGGGCAAACGCGAACCCGGCCAGGTTGCGCCAGTCGTCATCATCCAGCTCGTCGGCGGCCGGCCGTGCGCAACCGTGTCCGCCGCCGGCGCCGGCGGCATGGAAGGCGTCTGCGTGGATAACACCATCACGCGTTAACAGCGCCGCGCCCTGCGCCGCCAGCCGATGACCGGCGGAACTGAGCGGATAGAGCGCCATGGCGCTGTAGCACCCGCTGCTGGCCTCCCGATGGGTGCCGATGTGCACCAGATGAAATCCCACCGCCTGCCAGAACCGCCACAGCTCGGCGGTCAGCCCGAAGCTGACCGAGACAAAATCCAATGGCGCGGCCCCGGCCACCATGCACGCTACCAGCTGCCGTCCCCACCCCCGGCGGCGCCCGGCCGCGGTCACCGCAATGCGGCTGATGCGGCGCGATCGCAGGCAGGGCGCCGTCCACAGGCCGCCGTGCGCCGCCAGCGATTGGGCGACCAGGCTGCCCGCCGGGCGCCTTCTTCCCGCCCAGACCTCATGGGCCAGCGCCGGCGGCAAACCGCCCTCCGCCACCGACCAGAGCGCGCCGGTTAAGCGATCGCCCGACCGGGCGGCAATAAAATATTGCCCCGGCGCATCCATTAACCGGCGTAAATCCAGCGGGGTGGTACGGTAATGGGCGCTGGCCAACAACTGGTAGAACGCCTGTAATTCCCGGGGATGGGACAGCCAGTGTTCCCGGGAGGGCCGGGTCAGCGCCGGGGCGGCGTCGGGGGGCGCGGCGTCCCGCTCCGCCGGCTCGGCGAACAGCAGCGCCGCGCCCAGCCAGCGCTCCAGCGGGTCGTCTTTGGCCCAGCGCAGGGGGTGTTCCAGGGTAAGGTGATGCCATCTCGGCAGCGTCGCGCAGAACTTAAGCAGAAAACCCCGTCCGGTGCCTTCGTAGCCCTGCACGGTGGTGGTCAATAATACCCGGGGGAAATAACCCAGCAGTTCCCGTAGCAACGGCATGGGAATGGCGGCGGCTTCATCCACCAGCAGCCAGTCCGCCGCCGGATGATGGCGGCACTGCAGCAGCAGGGCGTCGGGCGCGAAAAAACGGACACGGTGTCCGGCATGCCGCTCCAGGACCTCGGCCGTGGCTTTGGCGGGCGCCGTCGCCCAGCAGCGTCCTTCGCTGCGCGCCGCCAGCATCCCGGCCAGGGTCGATTTGCCGCGTCCGCGCGGCGCGGTCAGGACAAAAATACCGGTTTCAGTCGCCTGCAGCCGGGACAATACTGCCCGCTGTTCATCGGTAGGCCCCGGTGCCGGCGGCCGCCAGCGGGGGAGCACCGGCTGCGGCGCAAAAATAGCGTCCTGCGGCTGGTGCTGGCGCAGCAGCGCCACGCCGGGGTCGGCCAACAGGCTTTGCCGGAAATGCGCCACAAAATGGGGGGTTGCCATGGGTACGGGACGTTCGCTCCAGCGCAGGGAATCGATATCGGGACGCGTTGGCCAGGATGTCCATTCGGGCACCAGCAGCACCAGCCAACTGCCGGCCCGCAGCGTGCCGGCCAGCGCCGCCAGCGCGTCGACCGCCAGGCCGTGGCGCGCGTCAAACACCGCGTGCCTGAATTCACGCCCCAATAGCATCCTGAATGCGGCGGGCGCGCAGCAAAGCGGCCAGTCCTCCGGCGGCGCGCCAATCCAGGGCCAGTCCCCGGGCAACCGGCCGCGCAGCATCTGCGCCTGCGCGAGGCTCCATTCGGCGTCGCCGCTTACCACCAGCAAACGGCGCACGCCGGCGCGCCGCATTCGGGCCGTCGCCGCGCGCCAGGGGTCCGTCACGCCGGGAGCCGCCCTGTCCATGTCAGGTTTTGCCAATCAACAGCGACAGTATGCCTGCGGCAATCAGCGGCCCGACCGGCACGCCGCGAAACAGCGCCACGCCCATCACCGTTCCCACCAGCAACCCGGCCACCACCGAAGGCTGGTGGGCCATGAGGGACACGCCCCGTCCCCCCAGCCAGGACACCGCCACGCCGATAAGGATTGCCAGCAGTGATTTCCAATGCAGAAAGGAGTGCATGACGCTGCCGGCGGAAATGGTGCCGCTGGCGATGGGCGCCATGACGCCAATGGTCAGGATAATGATGCCCAGCGTCAGCCCCTGTTTTTCCACCCAGGGGAAAAAATGGCTCAGCGGGGTAATGCGGATAATCAGTAATACCAGGATCGCCACCGTAACGGTGTTGTTGTGGCTGATAATGCCCAGCGCCGCCAGCGCCAGCAAAATCAGCAGCGTAGGATCCAGAAATGTCATGGTGTAGTCCCTGCTGAGTCCTTTAGCGACCGGCAAAGGTATCGCATTGATTCATATCGCCGGTGTCAAAACCGCGTTTAAACCAGGTATAACGCTGCTGCGACGTGCCGTGGGTAAAGCTGTCCGGCACCACCCTGCCCTGTCCGCGCTGCTGCAGGCGGTCGTCGCCGATCGCCGTGGCCGCGTTCAGCGCCTCCTGCAGATCGCCGGTCTCGAGGATCTGCTGTTTTTGCATGGCGTTGCCCCACACGCCGGCATAACAATCCGCCTGCAGCTCCATTTTTACCGAAAGCTGGTTGATCTGTTGCTGCGTGGCGCCCTGCTGCATTTGCCTGACCTTTTGCTCGGTGCCCAGCAGATGCTGGACATGATGCCCCACTTCATGGGCAATCACATATCCTTGGGCAAAATCGCCGCCGGCCCCGAGTTTATTTTTCATTTCATCATAAAACGACAGATCGATATAGACCGTGCTGTCGGCGGGACAATAAAAGGGCCCCATCACCGACTGGCCGGTGCCGCAACCGGTTTGCGTGGCGCCGCGGTACATGACGAGCTTAGGCGGCGCATAGGTGTTGCCGGTGCGCTGGAAAATCTCTTTCCAGGTATCTTCGGTGGTGGCCAGCATCACCGAGGTAAATTTGGCCGCCTCGTCGTCATTGGGACTGGCGCGCTGCGGTGACGACTGCTGCACGGACTGGCCGCCGCCGGTAAGCAAAGGCGTCAAATCGATGCCGTAATAACCGGCCACCACCACCACGATCAGCACCACCACGCCCGTCTTGCCGCGCAGCGGGATCCGCATGCCGCCACCGCCGCCGGAAGATGAATTACGCCTGTCTTCAACATTATCGCTTTCGCGACGTCCTTGCCAACGCATACGCTTACCTACGGCTGTTTAGTTATACCGTGGAGGATAGCACAAAATGCCGCTTTGGACGGCGCCGTCCGCCGGCGCGCGCGGGAAAAACGGCATGACGCGGCATGCCTGTCGCCTCGATCGGCAGGCCGCGGCGACGGCAGGGAAACGATTGCGTCGTTAGTCCAGCGTTACGCCGATACGGTGGGCGACTTCCTCGTAGGCTTCGATAACCCCGCCCAGGCTCTGGCGAAAACGGTCTTTATCCATCTTATTGAGGGTGGCTTTGTCCCACAGGCGGCTGCCGTCCGGCGAAAATTCATCCCCCAGCACCACCTCGCCATTAAACAGGCCGAACTCAAGTTTGAAATCCACCAGGATCAGGCCGGCATCGTCAAATATTTTACTCAGCACGTCATTGGCCCGGTAGGTCAGTTCTTTCATGCGCGCCAGATGCGGTGCGCTGGCCCAGCCGAAGGTCTCGCAGTAGGACTCGTTGATCATCGGGTCGTGTTTGGCGTCGTTCTTCAAAAACATATCGAACAACGGCGGATTGAGCACCAGCCCTTCCTCTATCCCCAAGCGTTTCACCAGGGAGCCCGCCGCACGGTTGCGCACGACGCACTCGACCGGCACCATGGCGAGTTTTTTCACCAGCACTTCGGTATCCGAAAGCAGACGCACGATTTGCGTGGGGATCCCGGCTTCGGCGAGTTTGGTCATGATAAAATAGTTGAATTTATTGTTAACCATGCCTTTGCGCTCGAACTGCTCAATGCGCTGACCGTCTAACGCTGACGTATCGTTGCGGAATTCCAGAATCAGCAAATCCGGATCGGCGGTGGTATAGACCGTTTTCGCCTTTCCGCGATACAACTCAGCTAACTTTTGCATCTTTTTTACTCCAGTGGCAGATAACGCAGACTAAAAATAAAAAAGGGCGTAGGCCCTCTGTTTGCTAACAAACCGCTGCCCGCGGGTAGAAGTTCATCAAGCCGCCGTCAATACGTCCATGCCGGCTCGGGCGCGCCATCCCTGGCGCGCCACCTTTATTTACCTTTATACACCTTGCCCATCCTGGCGGTACAAACGCCTACGAAGGCTGGTCAGCAAATACAACGGGGCGTTAGCCCCTGATATTACCTACTCGATGTCTTACTGAACGCCGCCTGGAACACCGCCACCAGCGCGTCGTTTTGCGCCTGGGCGAGGGTATGGCCCTTCGGATCGGTAAACTGCAAGGTGCTGCGGTTGCCGAGATCGCCGACCTGCAGCTTGTAGTCGCCGTTAAGAAGATCCGGATCCTTGACGCCCAGGTCGTCCCAGGTGCCGCTGCCCGGCGCATCATAGGTCACGGAAATAGTGCCCAGCGGACGGCTGGTATCCTTGACCTTCATCCCGATTTTTTCAAGCGCCGCCGGCAGGTGTTGCCATACCACGGCATAAGGGGAACGCACCACCAGCAACGGCAGGCCGGAATCGTCGGCGCCGCTGATAACGCTCAGATCCGCCGTCTGGCCCGAGGCGATTTTACTTGCCTGGTCGCTGTCGAGCTGTTCAATCCCCTGCGCCACGCTGTTCAGCATGGCGACGGTATAGCGCTGTACGATAGCCGGGGCGCTGACCGGATTGCCCTGCTGCTCAAGCCCTAAGGATTTAACCATCAGCGAGGTTTGGTAGCCCTCGGTGCGCAGGCTGACCTGGTAACGGCCGCGGTATTGCACGTCCTCGTCGGCCCGCGTCCACTGCACCCAATCGGTATTGAGCGTCTGGCTGCCGTCCTGGCGGGAGGCGATGGTGTAACCTTTGCTTTGCACCACAGCGACCACCTTGGACCAGAGGTCGCGGGTTTGCGCGCTGTTTTCAAGCTGGATGACCGCGGTATCGCCCGTATATTGCGAGCGGGAACCATCAAGCAAAGCCAAAGGCTGCGCCGGAGGACGAATATCCAGTCCCTTGCCCACGTTCCCGCGGGCGTTCGCGACGGGCACTTCGTAATCCCCGGTCTGCACCGGCAGGATCATCCCTGATGGACTGTTGAGCGGGCGCAGCGCCGGCGCTTTCAGGTATTCTTCGTTGCCGTTGACCTGCCGTTTGTAACGTTGATCGCTGGAACAGGCCGCAAGCAGCATGAACAACGACGCGCCCACCACTTTTGCCACCATCGACTTTTGCAATAAATAAGCCATCAATTCTCCCTAACAGAGTTATAGCAAACCGGCATCCGTTAAAGCTTGCTCAACAACACGGCTATCATTCTCGGTCAGCGGCGTCATCGGCAAACGTAACGTATCGGTTGCCATTAATCCCAATGCTTTACAGGCCCATTTAACGGGAATTGGGTTGGATTCAATAAATAATTTCTGATGTAGCGGCATCAGGCGTTGGTTCAGGCGGCGCGCTTCGGCAAAATTGCCCTGCAGCGCCAGAGCGCAAAGCTCCGCCATTTCCCGCGCGGCGATATTGGCCGTGACGGAAATCACGCCTTTGCCGCCCAGTTGCATGAAGTCCAGACCCGTGGAATCGTCGCCGCTCAACAGGATAAAGTCCTCATCAACCAGCTCTTGGATCTGGCTGACGCGGTTTAAGTTCCCCGTCGCTTCCTTAACAGCCACGATATTCTTGATTTTCGATAAACGCCCGATGGTCGGCGGCAGCATATCGCACCCGGTACGCGCCGGCACATTATACAGGATTTGCGGCAGATCGGTGTGTTCGGCAATCGCCTTGAAGTGCTGGAACAACCCTTCCTGGGTCGGTTTATTGTAATAAGGCGTCACCGTCAGGCATCCGACTACGCCGCTATCGTTAAAGCGCTGCGTCAGGCTGACCGCCTCGGCGGTGGAATTGGCGCCGGTGCCGGCGATAACCGGAATGCGCCCGTCGCTTAACTCCAGGGTGCGCATCACCACTTCGCCGTGTTCGTCATGGCTCAGCGTCGCCGATTCCCCTGTCGTCCCGACGGAGACGATAGCCGACGTCCCGCTGGCCACATGATAATCGATTAATTTTTTTAGACTTACCCAATCGACGGCACCCTTGTCATCCATTGGTGTAACCAGCGCAACTATGCTGCCAATAAAGCTTCCCGTAAACATTGACCATCCCCTCCACAAACAGGTTATTCATGGTACTTTTGTCACCTATCCAAAAGCAAGCAAACATCGGCCATGTAAGCCCTTGGCAGCAGGTTTTTTTTAGGGTTACCATGTAAATCACATCAGCCATGACAGGAAGCACCATTTTGCCACAGTCACAACAACACTATCTGGTCATTACTGCGCTTGGCACCGACCGTCCCGGTATCGTCAATACCATTACCCGTCACGTCAGCAGCTGTGGATGCAATATTGAAGATAGCCGTCTTGCCATGCTGGGTGAAGAGTTTACGCTTATCATGCTGTTGTCGGGCAGTTGGAATGCGATTACCCTGATCGAATCCACCCTGCCGCTCAAGGGCGCCGAGCTGGACCTGCTGATTGTCATGAAACGCACCAACGCCGGCGAGCAGCAGGCGACGCCGAATACCGTCTGGGTCAAGGTCGATGTGCAGGACTCGCCGCATTTAATCGAGCGTTTTACCGATCTGTTCGACAGCCAGCACATGAATATCGCGGAGCTGGCCTCCAAGACCCAGCCGGCGCGGGGCGACGCGCCGCCGCGCCTGAATATCCAGATTACCGCGCACGGTCCCTCCGGCTGGCCGGTGGAACAGATCGAAGATAGGTTTCATCAGCTCTGTACAGAACTGAATGCGCAAGGCAGTATTAGCATTGTGAATCATCCACAGAATCAAGAGAAAGATGGAGTATGTTAATGATGCCACTGAAAGCCGGAGATACCGCACCGAAATTTAGTTTGCCCGATCAGGACGGCGAACAGGTCAGTCTGACCGACTTCCAGGGACAAAAAGTGTTGGTCTACTTTTATCCCAAAGCCATGACGCCCGGTTGTACCGTCCAGGCATGCGGACTGCGCGACAATATGGACCAGCTGAAAAAAGCGGGTGTGGAAGTGCTGGGCATCAGCACCGACAAACCGGAGAAACTCTCGCGCTTCGCCGAAAAAGAGCTGCTGAATTTCACCTTATTGTCCGATGCGGATCATCAGGTGGCCGAGGAATTCGGCGTCTGGGGCGAAAAATCGTTTATGGGCAAAACCTACGACGGCATCCATCGCATCAGTTTCCTGGTGGGACTGGACGGCAGGATTGAAAAAGTCTTCGACGACTTCAAGACCAGCAACCACCATGACATCGTGCTGGCTTATCTGCAGGAGGCGTAGCCCCGCCGGGTCCGCTGTGCCCGTACACCGGGCGCGCCAGCGGTGAGAACACTTTCCGGCCCTGGCTGTCCAAGTGATATCACCCAGGTTAAGGTTGGATAGTTTATGTACACATGGATGAAAAAAAGTTTTGTCGCCGGCCTGTTGACCGCCATGGTCGCGGGCGGGCAGCCCGTGCTGGCCGACGAATTGCAGGACCAGCTGCCGGATATGGGCACCACCGCCGGCAGCACGCTCAGCATCGACCAGGAAATGCAGATGGGGGATTTTTATGTCCGCCAGATGCGGGGCGGCGCGCCGCTGATTAACGATCCCCTCCTCAACGCCTACATCAATCATCTGGGCGGCGTGCTGGTGGCGCATGCCAATTCGGTGCGTACGCCGTTCCATTTTTTCCTGATCCACAGCGATGAGCTGAACGCCTTCGCCTTTTTCGGCGGCAATGTGGTGATGCATTCCGCCCTGTTCTACTATACCGCCAATGAAAGCGAGCTGGCCTCGGTGCTGGCCCATGAACTTTCCCATGTCACCCAGCGCCATCTGGCGCGGGCGATGGAAGACCAGAAGCGCAACGCTCCCCTGACCTGGGCCGGCGCCCTGGGGTCGATATTACTGACCATGGCCAATCCGCAAATGGGCATGGCGGCCCTGAGCGGCACCATCGCCGGCACCCAGCAGGGCATGATCAGCTTCACCCAGGCGAACGAACAGGAAGCGGATCGTATCGGCATCCAGGTGCTGCAACGATCCGGGTTTGATCCCCAGGCCATGCCGGACTTTCTGCAAAAGCTTTCCGATCGGGTGCGCTACTCCACCGCGCCGCCTGAAATGCTGCTCACCCATCCCCTGCCGATGAGCCGCCTGTCGGACATCCGTAACCGGGCGAACCAGATGAAGCATCTGGTCATCGATTCGTCGCAGGATTTTTATCTGGCCAAGGCGCGTATCCTCGGCATGTACGGCTCGGGCGGCATCGTGCTGGACGACGATCTGATCGCCGCCTGGAAAAAAGGCAACGCGCGCCAGCAGCTTGCCGCCGAGTACGGCCAGGCCATCCTGTTCTACCAGGCGAAAAAATACGACGACGCCCGCAGGGCGCTGCAACCCCTGCTGGCCAAACAGCCGGCCAATATCTGGTTCGTGGATTTGATGACCGATATCGATCTGGCGCAACAGCAGGCTCCCCGGGCCATTACCCGCCTGGAGGCGCTGGTGAAGGTCCAGGACAACAACGCGAATCCGGTGCTGTTGCTTAACCTGGCGAACGCCTATGTGGAGGGGAAACGTTTTGCCGATGCCAGCCGTTTGCTTAACCGCTACACCTTTAATCATCCCGACGACACCAACGGCTGGGACCTGCTGGCGCAGGCCAACGCCGGCCAGGGACTGCGCGATCAGGAACTGGCGGCGCGCGCCGAAAGCCTGGCGCTGAACGGCGAGCTGGATCAGGCGGTACGGGCGTTAAGCAGCGCCAGCTCGCAGGTTAAGCTCGGCAGCCTGCAGCAGGCGCGCTATGACGCGCGCATCGACCAGCTGCGCCAGATGCAAAAACGCTTTAAACCCTTCCAGAAGTCATAAGCATTGCGCCGGGCCGGGCCGGGCACGGTGCGTTGCTTATCCGGCGCGCGGCCGTTACAGATTAAGGATATCTTTGACGAAGGGAATGGTCAGCTTGCGCTGTGCGCGAATGGAGGCGTGATCGAGCTGATCGAGCGTATGCGACAGCGTGCGCATATCCCGCTCCAGCCGTTTGAGCAAAAAACGGCTGACATCTTCCGGCAGCTCAAAACCACGCAGCCGGGCCCGCAGCTGCAGCGCGGCCCCTTTTTCCTCATCGGAGAGGGCCTGCAGGCGGTAAATCTGCCCCCAGTCCAGGCGCGAGGCCAGATCGGGCAAATTCAGGTTCAGCTGGCGCGGCGGACAGTTGCCGCTGATGATAAGCCGGGTGCGGCCCGTTTCCTGGATGCGGTTGTACAGGTTGAAAATGGCCATTTCCCAGGGTTCGTCGCCGACGATGCATTCGATGTTGTCGATGGTGACCAGCGCCAGTTGCTCCATGCCGTCCATCACCTCCGGCACAAACCAGGTGCGCTTATCCAGCGGCACATACCCCACCGCCTCCCCCCGTTGGGAAAGTTCGGCGCAGGCGGCGTGCATCAGATGGCTGCGGCCTCCCCCCTTGCGCGACCAAAAGTAAAGATAGCTGCCGTGTTCCTGCGCCAGCATGCTGTGCAGCGCCGCCAGCAACGACCTGTTTTCGCCCGGATAAAAGCTGGCGAAAGTTTCATCGTCGGGGAGATAAAGCGGTAAGGAAAGCTGTGCCGGCGTGTTCAGAAAGACCTCTATGCATACGGGCGGGAACCGATCTAGTTTATCATAGAATGGCCACGGCGGCGTATTGCTTCACCGCCAAGCACCGGCCGCGGGTTATCCGTACACCCGTGGGCGCGAGGTTATTTTTCGGCGGATTCGGGGGCCGGGAGTTCGGTCGCCTCGATAATCACTTCTTCGCCGCGCACCAGGGTAATGACCCGGAACAGCAGGCTCAGGCCGATGCCCACCACGGTGGCCAGCGCCATGCCTTTCAGTTCGGCGGCGCCCAGATGGATTTTGGCGCCGCTGACGCCGATGATAAGGATAACCGAGGTCAGGATCAGATTTTGCGGTTTATTATAATCCACCTTCGATTCGATCAGCACCCGGATGCCCGAGGCGGCAATCACCCCGTACAGCAGCAGGGAAACGCCGCCCATTACCGGCACCGGCACCGCCTGGATGGCCGCCGCCAGCTTGCCGACGCAGGAAAGCAGGATGGCGAGGATAGCCGCGCCGCCGATAACCCAGGTACTGTAGACCTTGGTAATGGCCATCACGCCGATATTCTCGCCGTAGGTGGTATTGGGCGTCGATCCAAAAAATCCGGACAGCATGGTGGAAAAACCGTTGGCGAACAGCGAGCGATGCAGGCCGGGATCGCGCAACAGATCTTTTTTGACGATATTGGCCGTCACCACCAGGTGTCCGACGTGTTCGGCTATCACCACCAGCGCCGCCGGCAGGATGGTCAGGATGCCGATCCACTCAAAGCGCGGGGTATAAAAGGTCGGCAGCGCGAACCAATGGGCGGCGGCGACCGGGGATAAATCCACCACGCCCATCGCCCAGGCCAGCGCGTAGCCCACCAGCACCCCGATCAGGATCGGGATAATGGCCAGGAAGCCGCGAAACAGCACCGATCCCAGCACGGTAACACCCAGGGTCACCAGGGAAATAATAATGGTGGAACTCGCCACCGGCGCGCCTTCCGTCGGCAGCAGCCCCGCCATATTAGCCGCGACGCCGGCCAGTTCCAGGCCGATTACCGAGACGATGGCGCCCATGGCGGCCGGCGGAAACACCACGTCAATCCAGCCGATACCGGCGACCTTGACGATCAGCGCCACCACGCAAAACAGCGCGCCGCAGGCGATAAAACCGCCCAGCGCCGCTTCATAGCCCAGCGGCAGCAACAACAGCACCGGCGATATAAAGGCAAAACTGGAACCCAGGTACGCCGGGATCTTGCCCTTGCAGATAAACAGGTACAGCAAGGTGCCGATACCGTTAAACAGCAGGACGGTGGCCGGATTGATTTTAAATAAAATCGGCACCAGCACCGTGGCGCCGAACATGGCGAACAGATGCTGAAAGCTGAGCGGGATGGTTTGCAGTAGCGGCGGGCGTTCATCAACACCGATGGCGCGACGGGTCATGTTGAGTTTCCTTAAAGTGAGAAGCAAAAAAAAGCCGGCCTGCCGGCCGGCTTGATTTTATTTGGTGCCAAAGAGTTTATCGCCCGCATCGCCGAGGCCCGGCATAATGTAGCCGTGCTCGTTAAGCCCCTTGTCGATGGCCGCGGTATACAGCTCGACATCGGGATGGGCTTTTTCCAGCGCCGCGATACCTTCGGGCGCCGCCACCAGGACCAATATCTTGATACTCTTGCAGCCGGCCTTCTTCAGTAAGTCGATGGTGGCGATCATCGAGCCGCCGGTGGCCAGCATCGGGTCGACCACCAGCGCCATGCGCTCGTCGATGCTCGAGGCCAGCTTCTGGAAATAAGGCACCGGCTCCAGGGTGGTTTCATCGCGATACATGCCGACCACGCTGATACGCGCGCTGGGCACGTTCTCCAGCACGCCGTCCATCATGCCCAGGCCCGCGCGCAGGATAGGCACCACGGTAATTTTCTTACCCTTGATTTGTTCAATTTCCACCGGACCGCACCATCCCTCGATGGTGACCTTTTCAGTTTCCAGATCGGCGGTTGCTACGTAGGTCAGTAAACTTCCCACTTCAGAGGCCAATTCACGAAAACGCTTGGTGCTGATATCATTTTCACGCATCAAACCTAATTTATGTTTCACAAGCGGGTGCTTTACCTCAACGATCTTCATCATTATTCTCCCCAAGTAGCATTAATTGCGCAAAAAAATCGCGAGATTATAACCCCTTTTATTTACTGCGCCATACGAAAATAGCTGATCCTGATCAACCGTTAAGCGAAATAAAGGCTGGACAACAAAAGCCGGGAGGGCGTTTGACATCACCACTCGCAAACGATTGCCCACGCTGTTAGAATTGCCTGCGCCAGAATACAAGCCAACATACCATCTCCGTGGGGATCTTGCAGTGACCGATAAAACCTCTCTCAGCTATAAAGACGCAGGCGTGGATATTGATGCCGGCAACGCCTTGGTAGACCGCATCAAAGGTGTGGTGAAACAGACAAAACGTCCGGAAGTCATGGGCGGGCTGGGTGGGTTCGGCGCGCTATGCGCCCTGCCGCAGAAATACCGCGAACCCATCCTGGTATCCGGCACCGACGGCGTCGGCACCAAGCTGCGTCTGGCGATGGATTTAAAACGTCACGATACCATCGGCATCGATCTGGTGGCGATGTGTGTCAACGATCTGGTGGTGCAGGGCGCCGAGCCGCTGTTCTTCCTGGACTATTTCGCCACCGGCAAACTGGATGTGGATACCGCGGCGGCGGTGATTACCGGCATTGCCGAAGGCTGTAAACAGTCCGGCTGCGCCCTGGTCGGCGGCGAAACGGCGGAAATGCCCGGCATGTATCATGGCGAGGATTATGACGTGGCGGGTTTTTGCGTCGGCGTGGTGGAAAAATCGGAAATCATCGACGGCAGCAAGGTACAGGCCGGTGATACTCTGCTGGCCCTGGCCTCAAGCGGCCCGCACTCCAACGGGTATTCCCTGGTGCGTAAGATCCTTGAGTTCAGCCAAACCGACCCGCTCACCACCCAACTGGACGGCAAGCCCCTGGCCGATCACCTGCTTGAGCCGACGCGCATTTATGTTAAGGCGCTGCTGGAGCTTATCGCGCAAACCGAGATCCACGCCATCGCCCACCTCACCGGCGGCGGTTTTTGGGAAAACATCCCCCGGGTATTGCCGGCGGACACGCAGGCGGTCATCGACGAGGGCAGTTGGCAATGGCCGGCGGTATTCGGCTGGCTGCAGCAGGCCGGCAACGTCAGCCGCCATGAAATGTACCGCACCTTTAACTGCGGCGTCGGCATGATTGTCGTGGTGCCTGCGCACAGCGCCGATCGGGCGCTGTCGTTGCTGGCCGGCCTGGGCGAGACCGCCTGGAAGCTGGGCGAGATCCAGACGCTGGCCGGCGGCGAACGGGTCATTATCCGTTAATGAAAAAGCTGGTGGTGCTGATCTCGGGCGAGGGCAGCAATCTGCAGGCGGTGATCGACGCCTGCCGGCAGGAAAGAATGCCGGCACGGGTCGCGGCGGTCTTCAGCAACCGGGCCGACGCGTTAGGACTCAGGCGCGCCGCCCGCGCCGATGTGCCCGCCCGCGCGCTGCTGCCCGGCGACTATCCCGACCGCGCGTCCTTCGACCGCGCCCTATGCGAGGCCATCGACCGCTATCAGCCGGACGCGGTGATCCTGGCCGGTTATATGCGCATCCTGTCGCCGGACTTTGTCGGCCATTACGCGGGACGGATGCTGAATATCCACCCTTCCCTGCTTCCCTTGTATCCGGGCCTGCATACCCATCGCCAGGCGTTGGCCAACGGCGATCGCGAACACGGCACCTCGGTGCATTTCGTGACGGAACAGCTGGACGGCGGCCCGGTCATCCTGCAGGCGAAAGTGCCGGTCTTCCCCGGCGACACCGAGGCCGACCTGATCGCCCGGATTAAAACCCAGGAGCATGACATCTACCCACTGGTGATAAGCTGGCTGCTGGACGGCCGGCTTACGCTGCGGGAAGGCGCCGCCTGGCTGGACGGCGCGCCCCTGCCGCCGGCGGGATACGCGGCGGAATAAACGCCGCCGCGCCGCGCCATAACGCCGGCGGCAGCCACGGCGCCCGGCCGGTAAGGACGTTCACTGGGCGCCGACGCCCTTCGCCGGTAACATCGCCAGGCGAATTAGCGCAGGCGGCCGGTAATATATTCTTCGGTCTTACGCTGCGCGGGCGAGGTGAACAGCCGATCGGTGCCGGCGTATTCCACCAGCCTGCCCTGATGGATAAAGGCGGTATAATCCGATACCCGCGCGGCCTGCTGCATATTGTGGGTCACCAGCACCAGGGTGAAATGCGCTTTCAGCGAAATCATCAGTTCCTCGATGGTCAGCGTGGTGATGGGATCAAGCGCCGAGGTCGGTTCATCCAGCAGCAATACTTCCGGTTCAATGGCTATCGCCCTGGCGATGACCAGCCGCTGCTGCTGGCCGTTGGACAAGCGGAACGCATTCTCCTTCAGCCGATCTTTTACTTCATGCCATAGCGCCGCCGCGCGCAGCGCCTGCTCGGCCGCGTCGTCCAGCACCCGCCGGTCGCGAATGCCCAGCAGGCGCAGGCCGTATACCACGTTATCGTAGATGGATTTCGGAAAGGGATTGGGCCGCTGGAACACCATGCCCACACGCCGCCGGAGCGCCACCACATCCTGCCGCGCGTCGTTGACATCCCGCCCCGCCAGGCGCACCGCGCCTTCGACGCGGCAATCATCGTTCAAATCGTTCATGCGGTTAAAACAGCGCAGCAAGGTCGATTTGCCGCAGCCGGAGGGACCGATCAGCGCTGTAATACGCTGGCGCGGGATGCGCAGGGTGATATCCTCAAGCACCGTGCGTCCGCCGTAGGAGACGCTAAGATGCTCGGTCTCCAGGACAGTCTGCTGCGGGGTAAAGCGCTGGACATCCGGCATCTGCGCAAAGAGATCGGGGGTTAGCAGGGACATAAATCACACTCCATTAAAGCGCCAGCGCGCGGTATTTTTCCCGCAGGCGGTGACGCAGGCCGATGGCCGCCAGGTTCAGCCCCACCACGATCACCACCAGCAACAGCGCCGTGGCGAAGACCAAAGGACCCGCCGCGTCGCTATCGGGACTTTGCAGCGCCATATCGTAAATCTGGAAGCCCAGATGCATAAATTTCCGCTCGGCGTGCAGATAGGGAAACACCCCGTCCAGCGGCAGCAGCGGCGCGGATTTAATGACCCCGACCAGCATCAACGGCGCGGTCTCGCCCGCCGCCCGCGCCACCGCCAGGATAAGCCCGGTGATCATCGCCGGGGCCGCGCCCGGCAGCACGACGCGCCACAGCGTTTCCGCCCGGGTGGCCCCCAGCGCCAGCGACCCATGGCGCAGCGACGGCGGAATGCGCGCCAGGCCTTCCTCGGTGGCGACGATCACCACCGGCAACGTCAGCAGGGCCAGCGTCAGCGCGGCCCACAGCAGCCCGGGGGTGCCGAAGGTCGGATTGGGCAACGCATCGGCATAAAACAGTTGGTCCAGCGTACCGCCAAGCACATAGACAAAAAAGCCCAGGCCGAACACGCCATACACAATAGAGGGCACCCCCGCCAGGTTGCCCACCGCAATACGGATTAGCCGGGTCAGCCAGCCGGACTTGGCATATTCATGCAGATACACCGCCGCCATCACCCCGAGCGGCATCACCATCACCGACATCAGCATCACCAGCAGCAGCGTGCCGACAATGGCCGGGAAAACCCCGGCCTGCGCCGGATAGTCATTGGCGTCGCGGGCGACAAAATGACCGATCTGCGTGGCCCAAAGCCTGACTTTTGCCATAAATCCCATTGCGTTGGGATACCAGGCGCGCTCGATTTCCCGCAGCGGTATCTCGCGGGTGGCGCCCCGGGCGTCACGCAGCAGCACCCGATCGCGGTCCATCTCTTTATCAATATCCGCCGCCTGGCGGGAGAGACTCTGCGCCTGGTGTTCGAGCTCACCCTGGCCGGCGCGGTACAGCGCCTGGTTGAGCGGCGTCCATAGCCCGTCTTTTTCCCATTGCTGCCGCCGGGCGGCTAACCGTTCGGCGCGCTGGCCAAGGTCGGCCTGCATCCTGGCGCGCAGTCCCGCGGCCAGCCGGCGCTGCGTGGCCATTGACGCCAGCCGCTGTTGCAGCGCCCGCGGCATATCGTCGGCGGTCAGGGGTTGCCCGTCCTCGGTCATGCCCTGCAGGAAACCATACTCCCTGCCATAGCCGCTGCGTTCCAGCACCACCAGATCCGGCGGGCGGGAGCGCGCCACCACCCGATCCGCCCGCACCCGATAAAAATCCCGGGCGGCTGAGGCGCCGCCGGTGCGGATAATATAAAATTTATCCCCCTCGCCGCCGGGCGGCGCGGCGCGTTTTTCGGCGTAGATTTCGCCGATCCACGTGTCCGGCTGGCCGGACGCCGTCTCCAATTGCAATTGATACACCGGCTGCGGCCAGAACAGGCGCATGCCCTGCAGGCTGAGCAACGCCACCAGCATCAGCATGGCCAGCAGGCTGACGCTGACCGAACCGGCCGTCAGCCAGACCCATGGGCGGCCGGATTGGAACCAGTGCTTCATCCCGTCTCCCCGTCCTGTTGGCGGTAATGGGCGCGCAGGCGCAGGCGCAGCGCTTCGGCCAGGGTGTTTATCAGGAACGTAAAGATAAACAGCACCAGGGCTGTCAGCAGCAATAACCGATAGTGCCCGCTGTTAAGCGACGCCTCGGGTATCTCGATGGCGATATTGGCCGCCAGCGCGCGCAGCCCCTGGAACAGGTTGCCGTCCACGCGCGCCATGTTGCCGCTGGCCATCAGCACGATCATCGTCTCGCCGGTGGCGCGTCCGAGTCCCAGGATAAACGCCGAAAACAGGCCGGCGCCGGCGGACGGCAGGGTGACCCCCAGCAGCGTTTGCCAGGGGGTTGCGCCCAGCGCCAGCGATCCCTGGATCAACCGCGCCGGCACGTTGAACAGCGCGTCCTCCGCCAGAGAAAACATCACCGGCACCAGGGCGAAACCCATGGCGGTGCCGACCACCAGCGCGTTCAGCGGGTTAAAATCGTCTCCCAGCCAACCCGACAGGGGCTGGCCGAACAACGCCGCATCGATCCAGGGCGAAAGGCGGCACGCCAGCCAAACCACCAGCGCCACCACGGGCAGCAGCAGCAGACAGTCCCAGCCCGCGGAAAACCGGGCGCCGAGGCGGGCGGGCAACCGGCTGACCCCCCAGCCGGTCGCCAGTATCGCCAGCGGCAGCAAGAGCGGCAGCAGCAAAATGCCGCTCAGCACCCGGCTATAGTAGGGCGCCAGCCACAGAGCGGCGATCAGGCCGATAACGACGCTTGGCACCGCCCCCATGATTTCCATGGCCGGCTTGATCCACCGCCGCAGTGCCGGCGCCATAAACCAGGCGGTATACATTGCCGCCGCCAGCGCCAGCGGGGTGGCGAACAGCATGGCGTAACCGGCGGCCTTCAGGGTGCCGGCCAGCAGCGGCACCAGGCTGAATTTGCCGCCGTCCAGGCCGCCGGCGGCGGTGGATTGCCAAACCCAGGCCGGCGCGGGATAGTGGTGATAGGCTATTTTTTGCGTCAGCGTGCGCCAGCTGATATCGGGGAAGGCGGTATCGAGCCGCCAGATGCGCCAGCCGCCGGCATCCAGGGTGACGATGGCCTCATCCGCCCCGCCGCCGGGGCCGGGGCCTGGCTCACCGATTATCGGACTGAATACCGCGCGCAGGGCGGGCGCCAAACGGGTCTGCAGCAGGGGGTCCTCCTGGCGGGCGCTGAACAGGGAGAACGTACCGTCCGGGGCCAGCACGCCGAACACCGCGCGCTGCGCCGACGCCAGGATCTGCGCGCCGGGCGGCAGCGGGGCGGCAAATTCCCGAATGCGCGCCAAATGATGTCCGTTATCGTCGCTGACATCGAACCACAGGGCGAGCCGCTGGCCGGCGGCGCGCACCAGCAGTGAGCCGTCCGCGGGCAGCAGGGTCACCTGCGCCGGGCCCGCTGGCGCCAGCGCCTGCCGCTGGCGCAGCTGGATTTGACCGTCGTCGTTGAGCCGGTAGATGCTCAGCAGGTTTTCGGCCCGCAGATACAGCAGGCGGCCGTCCGGCGACAGCAGCACCTCATCGACGGTGCCGTCGTCCGGGGTCAGTTCGCTACGCGTCAAGCCGTCTGGCCCCAGGCGGGCGACCAGAATCCGGCCGGATGCCAGCTGCGCCGCCATGACCGCCTGCTTTTCCGCCGGCTGCGCCAGCGCCGCATGACGCAGCGGCTGGCCGTCGCCGCTTAACGGCAGCGGGTTTTCCCCAAACGGAAATACCCATGAGGGCGCGGCGGCGCGGCCGTGCGGCTGCGCCAGACGGGCGTTGCCGCGGCGGTCAAGCAGCAGGTACAGCGGCTGGCCGCCGCTGGCCGCCGCCAGTCCGGCAAAATCCGCCATCAGGCCGGCCGCGGACGGCGCCGCGCCGCGCCGCGGCAGCAGATGTCCCTGCCCGCGCCCATCAATAACATAAGCGCTGGACAGGGAGGCGTCGATACCCATGGCCTGAATGGCGGCCACGCCAGCGCCGTCCGGCGGCGCGGCCGCCTGATCCCTTACCGCCTGACTCCAGGGAACGGCGTCAAGCGGCGTGACCGAGGGGGAACGAAACAGCGGCAATACCGCGTACAGCAGATAAAAAAACATGACCAACAGCGTTAACAGCACCAATGCCCCGCCGCCGCTGACGAGGCCGCGCGTCACGCGGTCGCTCCATCGACGGTAGGCGGCGGTTTTCGTATTGGATAGCCGTTTTATTGTCATATTCCTCTGTTATATAGAGTCAACCCTATGGTCGGTACTGATTAAGGAAGCCTATGTTGCCTGTAAGATATTAAGATGACAATCTTAAGAAGGTTGTTCTGATGGACTTTGCTCCCGTGGGGGCGATAATACTCTTAATACAGGATCCCCCCTTCCTGAACAAATTAACGGAGTGGCAATGGGTCAGGAAAAGCTTTACAGCGAAAAAGAACTGAGTTGGTTATCGTTTAATGAACGTGTTTTGCAGGAAGCCGCGGACAAATCCAATCCGCTCATTGAGCGTATGCGGTTTTTAGGCATTTATTCCAACAACCTGGACGAGTTTTATAAAGTCAGGTTCGCGGAATTAAAACGGCGCATCCTGATAAGCGAAGAACAAGGATCCAAGGTAACATCGCGCCATCTGCTCAATAAAATCCAGGCCAAGGTGCTCAATGCCGAGCAGGAGTTCGATAATCTCTATAACGATCTGCTGCTGGAAATGGCGCGCAACCAGATATTCCTGATTAACGAACGGCAATTATCCCCCAATCAGCAGGAGTGGCTGCGCGTATATTTCAAACAGCAGCTGCGCCAGCATATTACGCCGATCCTCATCCAGCATGACACGAATCTGGTGCAATTCCTGAAGGATGACTATACCTATCTGGCGGTGGAGATTATCCGCGGCCAGGAGACCAACTACGCCCTGCTGGAAATTCCGGCCGATAAAGTGCCGCGTTTTATCAATCTGCCCGCCGAGCCGCCACGCCGGCGCAAACCGATGATTTTGCTTGATAATATCCTGCGCTATTGCCTTGACGATATTTTTATCGGCTTTTTTGACTACGATACCCTGAACGCCTACTCCATGAAAATGACCCGTGACGCGGAGTATGACCTGGTCACGGAAATGGAGTCGAGCCTGCTGGAGCTGATGTCGTCAAGCCTTAAGCAGCGCCTGACCGCGGAGCCGGTACGGTTTGTCTACCAGCGCGATATGCCCAACAGCATGGTGGAAATGCTCAAGGATAAGCTGGGTATTTCATCCTATGACTCGGTCATCCCGGGCGGCCGTTACCATAATTTCAAGGATTTTATTACCTTCCCCAACGTCGGCAAGGCCAACCTGGTGAATAAACCGTTGCCGCGCCTGCGCCATACGTGGTTCGAACACTTCCGCAACGGATTCGACGCCATCCGGGAACGGGATATATTGCTGTATTACCCTTATCATACCTTCGAGCACGTCCTGGAATTATTGCGCCAGGCGTCCTTCGACCCCAACGTGCTGTCGATTAAAATCAATATTTACCGGGTGGCGAAAGATTCGCGCATTATCGACGCCATGATCCATGCCGCCCATAACGGCAAAAAAGTCACCGTGGTGGTGGAGTTGCAGGCGCGCTTTGATGAAGAAGCCAATATCCACTGGGCAAAACGGCTGACCGAGGCCGGCGTCCATGTGATTTTCTCCGCCCCGGGGCTTAAGATCCACGCCAAGCTGTTCCTGATATCGCGCATGGAAGGCGAGGAGATCATGCGCTATGCGCATATCGGCACCGGCAACTTCAATGAAAAAACCGCTCGCCTCTACACCGATTATTCTCTGATTACCGCCGACCCGCGCATTACCAACGAAGTGCGGCGGGTGTTTAATTTTATCGAAAATCCTTATCGTCCGGTCAGCTTCGATTATCTGATGGTATCGCCCCAGAATTCGCGCCATATGCTGTACCAGATGATCGATCAGGAAATCGCCAATGCCCAGGCCGGGCTTGCCTCGGGCATTACGCTTAAGATTAACAACCTGGTGGATCAGGGGCTTATCGACCGGCTGTACGCGGCCTCCGGCGTGGGGGTGCGCATCCGTATCCTGGTGCGCAGCATGTGCTCGCTGATCCCCAACCTGCCGGGCATCAGCGACAATATCCAGGTAACCAGCATCGTCGACCGGTACCTGGAGCACGATCGGGTCTATGTCTTTGAAAACGGCGGTGATAAAAAGGTATTCCTCTCCTCCGCCGACTGGATGACCCGCAATATCGATTACCGTATCGAAGTGGCGGTGGCGCTGCTGGACCCGCGCCTCAAGCAGCAGGTTCTGGATATTCTGGCATTACTGTTCAGCGATACGGTAAAAGCGCGCTATATTGATGCCGCCCTCAGTAATCGCTATGTCCCGCGCGGCAATCGTCGTAAGGTACGTGCGCAGATAGCCATCTATGATTATATTAAGCGACTTGAGCAATCCGGAGATCAGGCCTGACGTATGCCATTAAATAACTTAACCACGCCCAAACCCGAAGAATTCGCGGCCATCGATCTGGGATCGAACAGCTTCCATATGGTGGTCGCCCGGGTGGTCAACGGCGCGTTGCAAGTGCTGAGCCGGCTAAAGCAGCGGGTGCACCTGGCCGACGGGCTGGATGCCAATAATGTGTTAAGCGACGAGGCCATAGAGCGCGGGATAAACTGCCTGGCGCTGTTTGCCGAGCGCCTGCAGGGGTTTTCCCCGCTGCGGGTGACCATTGTCGGCACCCATGCCCTGCGCGAGGCGGTGAATGCCGAAAAGTTTCTCACCCTGGCGGCGCAGGTGATCCCCTACCCGATTGAAATTATTTCCGGCCATGAGGAAGCGCGGCTGATTTTTATGGGCGTGGAGCATACCCAATCCGAAAAAGGCCGCAAGCTGGTGATTGATATCGGCGGCGGCTCGACGGAGCTGGTGATTGGCGAAAATTTCGAGCCTATCCTGGTGGAAAGCCGCAGGATGGGGTGCGTGAGTTTCGGCAATCTGTTTTTCCCCGGCGGCGTCATCAGCCCGGCGCATTTCCGGCGCGCCCGCCTCGCGGCGGCGCAAAAAGTGGAAACCCTGGCCTGGCAATACCGCATTCTCGGCTGGCAGGTGGCCCTGGGCGCGTCCGGCACCATCAAGGCGGCCTGTGAAGTGCTGCTGGCGCTGGGCGAAAAAGACGGCGCCATTACGCCTGAGCGTTTGCAACTGCTGCATGACAAAATCATGAAGTTTAAAAATTTCAGCGCCCTGAACCTGCCGGGACTGTCCGATGAGCGAAAGAGCGTGTTCGTGCCCGGCCTGGCGATTCTGTGCGGCGTGGTGGATGCCCTGGCCATCAGTGAATTACAGCTTTCCGACTGCGCCCTGCGCGAAGGGGTGCTGTATGAGATGGAAGGCCGCTTCCGGCATCAGGATATTCGCTCGCGCACCGCCAGAAGCCTGGCGGAACACTACAATATCGACAGCGATCAGGCCAAACGCGTCTGCGACACCACCGATCATCTGTATCAGCAATGGTGCCGGCAGAACGAGGATTTGCAAAACCCGCAGCTGGAAGCGCTGTTGATCTGGGCCGCGCAGTTGCATGAAGTGGGCCTGGGTATTAACCATAGCGGTTTGCAGCGTCATTCGGCCTATATATTGCAGCAGACCAATATGCCGGGATTTAACCAGGAACAGCAGCTGTTGCTGGCGACATTGGTGCGTTTTCACCGCAAGGGCATCAAGCTCGACGACATGCCGCGCCTGACGCTGTTCAAGAAAAAGCATTTTCTGCCCTGCCTGCAGTTACTGCGGCTGGCCGTATTGCTGAATAACCAGCGCCAGGCCACCTCGCCGACGCAGCTGCGGCTGCTGACCCACGAGCATCATTGGACGCTGGTGTTCCCGGCCGGTTTTTTCGCCCAGAACAATCTGGTGCAGCTGGATTTGGAACGGGAGCAAGCATACTGGGCGGAAGTTCCCGGCTGGCGCCTTGATATCACCGAGGAAGCCGAGGCGGTGAGTTAACCGCGGCGCGCAGAGGCTCCCGGCGTAGGGGGCCATGGCGCGCTATGGCTTAGCACAATGTTACCGCCCCAGGCTCATGTGCGGCTTGTGTGCGGTTTGACATGGATGTATAACATTCTTATGACTGAAAAGCGTCCGGAGATCATACAATCGCTTCCCCAATGCGGTTATACTGACAACCGATGCCGTTATCCCATAACCTTGAAAGGACCCCTTTAGTGAAGTTGGCCTATCCTATGCGCAGACGACGAACCTCGGTGCGAATGACTCGCTGGATCCTGTTTATCAGCTTTATTTTTTTATTCGCCCGTCTGATCTTCGCCACACTTGGCGCCTGGGACCATCACCAGGATACCCTGTCGGAACCGGCCGGCCAGATCATCAATGTCGACAATAGCCACGACGATTAATCCCGCCCCCGCCGCCGTTCGCGTGTAGCCGGCTGTAAGCTGTTCCGGCACAGGCCCGCGCAATCCGCTGCGCCGCGACCGTTTTCCCCGTCGCTTTTATCGCGTCCGATCCTTCCCGCGCCCCGCTGTGCTATCTATACTGCTTGCGACGGTAACCGATTTATCCGCCCGCAGCCCATAGTCAAACACGGGGAACGCACGCTATGCCCGCCATCAAACAACACTCCCTGGAACTGACCGGCCTGCGCCGTCAGGTACTGGGTTTACTGCTGTCCAACCGGGCGCTGGTCGACAGCATCCTGGGAAGGCCGGCGCGCGATACCTCGGTCGCTCCCCAGCTCATTTCCGACCAGACCGGCCGGCTGGTGGCGATTCAACGGCACCTGCACGCGGCGGATCTGGCGGATTTGCTGGAAAGCCTGCCCCATGATGAGCGGCTGGCGCTCTGGCGGCTGGTGGGCAACGATAAGCGCGGCAAAACGCTGGTGGAAGCCTCCGAAAGCGTCTGGGAAAGCCTGATCGCCGGAATGAGCAACCGCGATATCCTCAATGCCATCAGGCCGCTGGATGTCGACGAGCAGGCCTACCTGGCCCGCTATCTGCCGCGGGATCTGGTCGGCCGCATGCTGACGTCCCTGGAACCGCACCAGCGCGCCCAGGTACGGGCAATGATGAATTTTGACCGGGATAGCGTTGGCCATCATATGGATTTCGAACTGGCGGCGATTCGTCCCGACGTAACGCTCGCCACGGTGCAACGCTACCTGCGCTTACGCAAAACGCTGCCGGCCAATACCGATAAACTCTTTGTCGTCGATCGCCACAATCTGCTGGTGGGGGAACTGGCGCTGTCCACGCTGCTGCTTAAGCCGCTGCAGAAAAAGGTCCTTGAGGTCATGGATCCCAATCCCACTACCTTTCATCCGGAAGATCGGGCGGAGGACGCGGCCGGCGCGTTTGAACGTTACGATTTGATTACCGCGCCGGTGGTCGATGTCAAAGGCAAGCTGATGGGCAGGCTGAGCATCGAACATATGGTCGATCTGTTTTTTGAGGAAAACGACAGCAACCTGCGTAACCTGGGCGGTTTAAGCCCCGCCGAGGATATTTTCGCCCCGGTGAGCAAAACGGTGCGCACCCGCTGGGCGTGGCTGGCGGTCAACCTGTGCACCGCGTTTATCGCCTCCAGGGTGATCGGACTGTTTGAAGGCACGATATCGCAACTGGTGTCGCTGGCGGCCCTGATGCCCATCGTCGCCGGCATCGGCGGCAATACCGGTAATCAAACCATCACCATGATTGTCCGCGCGCTGGCGCTGCATCAGCTGGAAAAAGGCAACGCGGTGTTTTTACTGCTGCGGGAATTGGGCGTGGCGTTGATCAACGGCCTGGTCTGGGGCGGCATTATGGGCATCGTCACCTGGCTGCTCTATCGCGACGCGGGCCTTGGCGGCGTCATGATGCTGGCCATGCTGCTTAACCTGGTGCTGGCGTCATTGATGGGGGTGCTGATTCCGCTCACCATGGTACGCTTCGGTCAGGATCCGGCGGTGGGATCAAGCGTGATGATTACCGCCGTGACCGACACCGGCGGTTTTTTTATTTTTCTCGGGCTGGCGACGCTGTTTTTAATGCATTAACACGCCCTTTTTCTGACCACGGCGCGGCGCAAGGTTCAGACCATCAGACCTATTATGTCCTTTGCTTATGTATAAACGGCCTAAACACACTTTTATGCGGTTTCTGAACTATTCTAACTATAAGAAAGCCTAGGATTCTATTATGCATGCCAACGACGCAGCCTCCGCTTATAAGGTTAAAAAAACAGGGATATTTATTGCGGCGGTAGCTTTGCTGGTTTTCATCTTGTCCATGGCTTGCCTGCGCCTCAATCATTACGCCGAACCCTTGTCCCCCTTATGGCTTGTCACCGCCGTTATGCTGTCGGTGCTGTTTTCCTGCCCGTGGCGCCGCTGGCCGGCGATGATACTGTGCTGCGCACTGGCGGTCATTGCCGCCCATAGGCTGATGGCGGAGGATATGCCGGCCGCATTGCCCCTGATTGGCATTTCCTTTGCCGAGGCCGCCTGCGGCGCCTGGCTGCTGAAATGGACGTTAGATCCCCTCGATCCGCTGGACGGCATCGTGCCCTGGATGAAGTTTTTCCTGATTGCGGTGCTCCTGATCCCCTTTCTCGGCGCGCTGGCCGCGGGTTTCCTTGCCGCGCCCGCCCATATCGGTTTCATGGCGTTCGCGCCGCAGTGGTTTACCGCCGAGGCCACCGGCGTCCTGGCGCTGACGCCGGTGGGCATGCTCTGCCGGCACCAGACGCTGCCGCTGATGCTAAAACAGCGATCCTGGCTGGAACTGCTGCTGATGATCCTGCTGACGCTGGTTATCAGCTATTTTGCCCTGCGGTTTTTCCCCTTCCCCTTTACCATTATTATTCTGCCGCTGCTGATGGGCGCCATACGCTTGCCGCGCTTTGAAGCCTTCGGCCTGTTTTTAGTCGCCACCCTGGCATTATTCATTACGCTGAGTACCGGGTTTATCAAGGTGGGTTCACCCACCAGCAATCACCTCGCCATTTTATTGCATATACCGCTGTTGATGATCCTGATCCCCGCCAATGCGATGGCCATGGTCATGTACGCCTTTCGCCTGGAACGCGGCCATATCATGCAAAGCGAGACCCGTTTTCGCAACGCCATGGAGTATTCCGCCATCGGCATGGCCTTGGTCTCGCTGGAAGGCACCTGGATGCAGGTGAATAAAGCGCTGTGCCGGTTCCTGGGCTATGAGGCCGCCGAACTGAAGAAGCTCAGTTTCCAGGAGATCACCTATCCGGCCGATCTCAGTTCCGATCTTATCCAACTCAACGATCTGGTTAACGGCCATATTGATAGCTATACGCTGGAAAAACGCTATATCCGCGGCGATGGGGAAATTGTCTGGGCGCTGCTGGCGGTATCCGTGGTGCGCGACCAGCAGAGCAAGCCGCTCTATTTTATTTCCCAAATAGAAGATATCAGCGAAATCAAACACAACAATATTATCAACCAGCGCCTGATGGAGCGCATTACCCTGGCCAACGAGGCGGGCGGCGTCGGTATCTGGGAGTGGGATGTCGAGGCGAAAATCATGAGCTGGGATAAGCGCATGATGGAAATTTACGCCATGCAATCCGGCGAAACCGTCAGCTATGACTATTGGCTGGCGCGCATTATCGATGAAGACCGGCCTTTGGCCCTGCAAACCCTGAACGAATCCCTGGAGGAAAATAAGCCGTTCCTGCTGGCATTCCGCATTCGCCATCCCGGCGGGGAAATCCGCCATATCCGCGCCTACGCCAATATGCTGATGGATGAGAACGACCGGGTGGTGCGCATGCTGGGCGTCAATCTGGATATGACCAGCGAGGTCCGCCTCCGGGAGGCCCTGCACGAGGAAAAGGAACGGCTGCATATTACCCTCGATTCCATCGGCGACGCGGTGATTTCCGTAGACCAGGGGATGCGCGTCAATTTCATGAACCCGGTGGCGGAAAAGATGACCGGCTGGCGCCAGGAGAAAGCCCATGGCCGGCATATCGACAGCATTATGCATATCAGCCTCGGCGTCGATGGCCCGCGGGTGGGCATGTCGATGGACGATGTCAATGCCGGGCCCCACGAGGGGTTGACCCTGCGCCAGGATCTGGTGCTCAACAACCGCAAAGGCACGCTGTTCGATATTCATTACAGCGCCACGCCGCTCAAGAACCTGAAGGGGGAAATCCTGGGCGCGGTGCTGGTTATCAAGGATGTCAGCGAGTCGCGCCAGTTGCTGTTGCAGCTCAGTTACAATGCGTCCCATGATGTCTTGACCGGCCTGCCGAACCGGGCCAGTTTCAAACAGCATCTTGATGCCGCGCTCCTGACGGCAACGCGCGAAAAACGCCGTCACGCCCTGGTCTTTATCGATCTGGACCGGTTCAAACAGATTAACGACACGGCCGGACACGCGGCGGGCGACGCCTTGCTGCTGGAGCTCGGCCTGCTGATGCAGGACAATATCCGGCAGTATGATTGCCTGGCGCGACTCGGCGGAGACGAGTTCGGCCTGCTCCTCACCGATTGTCCCTTACCCGAGGCACAGGGTCTGGCCCAGCGCGTCATCGATGCGGTTAACGCCTACCGCTTTTATTGGCAGGAGCAATTATTCCGTATCGGCGGCAGCGCCGGCGTCACGCTGATATCGGCGGATAATTGCGATCCCAAGGAAGTCATGGCCCAGGCCGACAGCGCCTGCTATGCGGCAAAACATAGCGGCCGCGGCCAGGTATTGTTATACGAGGCGCGGCAGGATCCCGCCGGCCCCGCGTCGGTAACACAGGATATCCTGAGCCGCGAGCGGCTGCTTGATATGATGGATAACGAGAGTCTCCACGTGCAGATCGAGGCGGTCGCGCCGCCCGATGCCAGGCTTGAAGTGGGTTTCTACCTGATAAGTTTCGTCATCCAGGGCCGGGACGCATTACTGGTCAGCCAGGAAGACTTTATGCGCGCGGCGCGGGCGCGTCATTTATCGCTGGCGGTGGATCGCTGGCTGCTAGGTCAGATCTTCACCGTCCATGGCGCCGCCATCGCCGCCCAGGGGATTTGCCTGGTACTCCCTCTGTCCATGGCAGGGCTGGCCGACGCAGACGTGATGGATGAGCTGCTGTCTCTCGGCGAGCGCCATCCTTTACTGAACGCGCGCCGGCTGATTATCAGTCTCGACGGCGAGGATTTCATGGCCGCTTATCCCGCCGCCGGGCTGGCCGCGGACCGATTGCGCCAGTACGGCTACCCCATCATGCTTAATCAGTTCGGCGCCGATTTAGGCGCGTTTAACAAGTTGAAAGCGGGGCATATCGATTATATCAGGCTGCCTGACCCGTTTATCGCCAATGTTCATTGCAGCCAGATGGACGATATTATGGTCAGGGTGATCCACGGCCATATCCATCGCCTGCGGGCGCGCTCCCTGGCCGGTCCCGCCAACCTGCCCGCCACGCTCGCCGCCCTTGCCGCCATCGGCGTCGATTTCGCCGCCGGCGAAACCGTAGGCCAGAGCCTGCCGCTGTCCACCCTATTGAATAAAGGCTATTTCACTGTTCAATAATCGTCGCGCGCCGTTGCCTGCTTCCCGACATTGCTGTAAAGTTCCCCGCCTCATCGGCATGGGGAGGCAGCGATGTTTATTGGTTTTGACTACGGTACCGCGAACTGCTCGGTCGCGGTGATGGACGGCGACCGGCCGCGCTTATTGCCGCTGGACGGCGCGTCGCCCTATATGGCCTCTATGCTTTGCGCGCCGACGCGCGAGGCTGTCAGCGAATACCTGCATCAGTTCTGGCAGGTGCCCACCGGCAGTGATGAAAATCAACGGCTGCTGCGCCGGGCGATTAACGCCAACCGGGAAGAAGATATCGTCCTGACGGAGCAAAGCCTGCAGTTCGGCAGGCAGGCGCTGGCAAATTATATTGCCGATCCCGAAGAGGTTTATTTCGTCAAATCGCCTAAATCCTTCCTGGGCGCCAACGGTCTCAAGCCGCAGCAGATTGCGCTGTTCGAGGATCTGGTCTGCGCCATGATGCGTTATATCAAACGCCAGGCCGAGGCGGCCTTGTCCACGCCCATTACCCAGGCCATGATTGGCCGGCCGGTCAATTTCCAGGGCACCGGCGGCGAGGAAGCCAACCGTCAGGCCCAGGATATTTTGCAGCGGGCCGCCTCACGCGCCGGGTTTACCGATATCGACTTCCAGTTCGAGCCGGTGGCCGCGGGGCTGGATTTCGAAGCCACCCTCGATCGGGAAAAAATTGTCCTGGTGGTGGATATCGGCGGCGGCACCACCGACTGCTCGCTGCTGCTGATGGGGCCGGAATGGCTGAAGCAGCGGGATCGCCGGCAAAGCCTGCTGGGGCACAGCGGCTGCCGCGTCGGCGGCAACGATCTGGATATCATGCTGGCGTTTAAATCGCTGATGCCGGAGCTGGGCCTGGGCGGCATGACGGAAAAAGGCCTGGCGCTGCCCGCCCTGCCGTTCTGGCAGGCGGTGGCGATTAACGATATCCCGGCGCAGGGTGATTTTTACAGCAACAATAACGGCCGGTTCCTGCGTGAACTGATCCGCGATGCCGCCGATCCCGAACGCGTCGGCGCCTTACTGCAGGTCTACCGGCAGCGGTTAAGCTATCGCCTGGTGAAGAGCGCGGAAGAGAGCAAAATCGCCCTGTCCAGCGAACCGGCGACCCGGGCGGGCCTGGAGTTTATCCGCCCCGGCATGCAGGTGCCCATCTGCCAGGCGGAACTGGAGGAGGCCATCAGGGCGCCGCTGGGCCGGATCCGGCAACAGGTGGACGACGTGCTGGCGCAGGGCGCCGCGCCGCGGCCGGATGTGGTCTATCTCACCGGCGGCAGCGCCCGCTCGCCGCTGTTGCGCCAGGCGCTTGAGCGCAGCCTGCCGGACATTCCGATCGCCGGCGGCGATGATTTCGGCTCGGTCACCGCCGGACTGGCGCGCTGGGCGCAGCGCCAGTTCATCGCCTGAAGCCGGGCGGCGGCCGTAGCGCCTGGCCGGCGGCTTAGCGCGGCAACCCGCCGTCGGTTTCCAGCAGGCCCTGGCGGATGATAAAGGCGATCAGCGTATCCAGGCCGTCGCCGGTTTTCAGGTTGGTGAACGCCCAGGGGCGCGCTGGCCGCATCCGGTTGGTATCGCGCTCCATCACCTCCAGCGATGCGCCGACGTAGGGCGCCAGATCGATTTTATTGATCACCAGGAAATCGGATTTGGTAATGCCCGGCCCGCCTTTGCGCGGGATCTTCTCCCCTTCCGCCACGTCAATCACGTAAACGGTCAGATCGGCCAGCTCCGGACTGAAGGTCGCGCTCAGGTTATCGCCGCCGCTTTCGATGAAAATAATGTCCAGATTGCCGAATTTGCGCGCCAGATCCTCCACCGCCGCCAGGTTCATGGACGCATCCTCGCGAATGGCGGTATGCGGGCAACCGCCGGTTTCCACACCGACGATACGATCGGCCGCCAGCGCGCCCGCCTCGGTGAGGATGCGCTGATCTTCCCTGGTATAAATATCGTTGGTCACCACCGCCAGCTGATAGCGATCGCGCAGCGATTTACACAGCACCTCCAGCAGCGCGGTCTTGCCGGAACCCACCGGACCGCCGACGCCGACGCGTAAGGGTTGTTTATATTCTTGCATCTTAACTCCCGGATAACATCGCAAAATAGGGCATTGTTCAATAACCCGTGCCGCACTCAGCACAGGGGGCGAAGCGTCCGCCGTTTGCGCCCGATACTGACATCATCAGGAACGAAACAGGCGTGAATACTGGGTTTCATGGCGGGACGACGCAATGGCCTGCAGCGGAAAACTGCCGCCCAGCGCATCGTCCTCCAGCCGCCCGGCGCGGGCGAATGCCGCCGGCAGCAGCGCGGACAGCTCACGTAACAGGCTTTGCGCCTTCTGCTGGCCGAACGGCACCAGCTTCAGCCCCGCCATGACGCCGCTTTCCAGCACGCTGTAGCCGTAGCCCATGGCCAGCGCCTCCAGAGGAATCGCCCATTGCCAGCCCAGCCAGGCCATACCCGCCAATTGGCTCTGGCGCAGCGCCGGCAGCCATGCGCCGTCCAGCGGCAGGTCCGGCCATTCCAGGATCAGCCGGCTTAACGCCTGGCCCCGCTGCTGTTCTTCGCGCCTGAGCTCGCAGGTCTCGCGCGCGGCCAGCAGAAAATCGCTCCAGCGGGCAAATTGTCCGCTGTCATCCGCCGCGCAGGCCCGGTACAGGCGGATCAATACCGGCCAGTCCAGGCCGCCTAAGGTGTCGGCGATAATCTGCCGCTGCCAGTCGGCAAAGGCGTCGCCTGACATAACCCAGCCCGCCTCCACCGCCCATTCCAGCCCCTGCGAATAGGTAAAACCGCCCACCGGCAGGCTGGGGCTGATAAGCTGCATCAGGCGCAGCAGCGCGGTTTGCTCCAGCATATCAGTGCGGATGATGATGGCCATGGGGCGCGCTCTGGTACGCCCCGGCCTCGGGTTCGAACGCCGCCTGCTCGGTCCTGACCGCCGCGCCCAATCCCATCACCATGGCGTCCAGCACATGATCGTGCTGATAGCGCACCCAATCGCGCTCGATCTGCAACGGCACATGGCGGTTGCCCAGGTGATAGCAGACCCGCGCCAGCAGCAGCGTATCGCGCGCATACACCGTGGAGACGGTTTCAGGCGCGGCAATCACCCGCACGACTTCGTCGCCGTCTTCGGTGGCAAGCACGTCCCCGCCGCGGATCACCTGCCCGCGCGGCAACAGCAGGCCGGCCTCGCGGCCGTCGTCCAGCCGCACCTGGGCCCGGCTCTTGATGCGTGTATCCAGATCCAGCGTCACGGTGGCGGTAGCCTCTAAAGCCTTATCAAGGTGTTTCGTTAAAACAATCATCCTGATTCCCGACTCGGTTAAAAAAGAAAATAGCGCTGCGCCATCGGTAAAATATCGGCGGGCTCGCAGGTCAGGAGTTCGCCGTCGGCCCGGACCTGATAGGTCTGCGCGTCCACCTCGATGGTAGGCTGCCAGTGATTATGGATCATATCGGCCTTCCTGACGTGGCGGCAGTGCCTGACCTCGCCCAGCAGGCTTTGCAGGCCCAGCCGGCCGGCCAGGCCGTTGCCGTATGCCGCCTGGGACAAAAACGTCATGCGCGTGGCATGGCGCGCGCCGCCGAGCGCGCCGAACATCGGGCGGTAGTGGACCGGCTGCGGCGTGGGAATCGACGCGTTGGCATCGCCCATCGGCGCCATGGCGATCATGCCGCCCTTAATGATAAGCGCCGGCTTGACGCCGAAAAACGCCGGCGACCACAGTACCAGATCCGCCAGCTTGCCGCGCTCGATGGAGCCAACCTCATGGGATATGCCGTGGGTGATGGCCGGGTTGATGGTGTATTTGGCGATATAGCGCTTGACCCGGAAATTGTCGTTGCGCTCACCGTCCGGCGCCAGCGGGCCGCGCTGCACCTTCATTTTATGCGCCGCCTGCCAGGTGCGCAGGATCACCTCGCCCACCCGGCCCATCGCCTGCGAGTCGGACGACAGCATGGAAAACGCGCCCAAATCGTGCAGGATATCCTCGGCGGCGATGGTTTCACGCCGGATGCGCGATTCGGCGAACGCCACGTCCTCGGCGATGCCGGCGTCAAGATGGTGGCAAACCATCAGCATATCCAGATGCTCGTCGATGGTGTTCACCGTATAAGGCATGGTGGGGTTGGTGGATGAGGGCAGGATATTCGCGTGGCCGCACACCTTGATGATATCCGGCGCATGGCCGCCCCCCGCGCCCTCGGTATGATAGGTATGGATGGTGCGATCGCCGATGGCGGCCAGCGTATCCTCGACAAATCCCGCTTCGTTCAGGGTGTCGGTATGGATAGCCACCTGCACATCATAATTATCCGCCACGCCCAGGCAGCAATCGATGGCCGCCGGCGTGGTTCCCCAGTCCTCATGCAGCTTCAGGCCGATGGCCCCGGCTTCCACCTGTTCGGCCAGCGCTGCCGGCTGCGACGCGTTGCCCTTACCGGTAAAACCGATATTGACCGGCAGGGTTTCCGCCGCCTGCAGCATGCGCGCCAGATACCAGGGACCGGGGGTGCAGGTGGTGGCGTTGGTGCCCGCCGCGGGCCCGGTGCCGCCGCCGATCATGGTCGTTACGCCGGCGCAGATGGCTTCTTCCACCTGCTGCGGGCAGATAAAATGAATATGCGCGTCGATACCGCCGGCGGTGACGATTTTGCCCTCTGCCGCCACCACTTCAGTGCCGGGACCGATGGGGATGGTCACCCCGGGCTGGATGTCCGGGTTGCCTGCCTTGCCGATGCCGACGATCCGTCCGTCCTTGACGCCGATATCCGCTTTAACGATACCCCAGTGATCGATAATCAGGGCGTTGGTCAGCACCAGATCGACACAAAACGCCGACGTCATCTGCCCCTGCCCCATGCCGTCGCGGATCACTTTGCCGCCGCCGAACTTTACCTCTTCGCCATACAGGGTAAAGTCCTTTTCCACTTCGATCCACAGCTCGGTATCCGCCAGCCGCAGCCGGTCGCCCACCGTGGGGCCAAACATTTCCGCATAGGCGCGGCGGGAAATTCTGCTCATGACGATGACTCCAGCTTACCCATGATTTCCCCGCGAAAGCCGTAGACTTCGCGTTTGCCCGCATAGGCCACCAGGGTAACGTCCCGGGATTGTCCCGGCTCGAAGCGCACCGCCGTGCCGGCGGCGATATCCAGCCTGAACCCGCGCGCCGCCGCGCGATCGAACTTCAGCGCCGGATTAACTTCGAAAAAATGGTAATGCGATCCCACCTGTACCGGCCGGTCGCCATGGTTGGCGACGGTAACCGTCACGCGATCGCGGTCGGTGTTAAGCTCGATATCGCCCTCGGCGATACACATTTCACCAGGTATCATAACGCCTCGCTGCTTGTCAGATTATCGGATCGTGGACCGTCACCAGTTTGGTGCCGTCGGGGAAGGTCGCTTCCACCTGCACGTCGGGGATCATTTCCGGCACCCCTTCCATCACGTCATCGCGGGTTAATACCTCGCGGCCCAGGCTCATCAGTTCGGCCACCGTCAGCCCGTCGCGCGCGCCCTCCAGGATCGCGGCGCTTATCAGCGCCACCGCCTCCGGATAATTCAGCTTCAGCCCACGGGCCTGTCGCCGTTCCGCCAGAAGGGCGGCGGTAAACAGCAACAGCTTGTCTTTTTCTCTTGGCGACAATTCCATTCTTCAACTCCTCAGGTTGCCCAGATACGCGGGGGCGACGCTTCCAGCCCCAGCATCCCGGGCCGTAAACAGGCCCAGATCCGGTGCAGCAGATGCTGCAGCCGCTGGTTATCATTATCCAGCACCCGTACGACCAGCAATGAATCCAGCAGGCTGGCGCCGGCCGCCGGCGCATGGGCGGCGTCGAGCAGCAGACGCACCTCGGCCAGCATCTTCTCGGTGACGGGGGTGGCATAAAAGGTCGCGCTTAGCGGATGGCCGCCCAGTTTTTCCAGCCGGCCCGCGCTGATGCGCAACCGCTCGAACAGGCCCGGCGATCCCGGCAGGATAATGCGCAGGGACGCATCCAGGCTACCGGAGGTAAAGGCTTCGCCGGCCGCCGGCCGGCCAAGGCATAGGGTTTCAAAGCCCAGCAGGCGCGCGCCGGGGGCCAGCCGGAACTCGGTATCGATAGCCACCCTGGCGGCCGGGAACAAAATATTATCCTGCGGCAGCCATTCAAGTATGCTGTCCTCGCCGAGCGAAAATCGCTGCGACACCCGGGCCAGCTGGCCCGCGCTGCGGTAAAATTTGGTGGCGCCCGGCATGGTCAGCAGCGCATGACTCTGCGCCGCCATGGCGACCGATAATTCAAGCCGGTCACCGCCGACCACGCCGCCCGGCGGATGCAGCAAATAGACGTGGGGGTGATCGGCCTGGGGATAAAACGCCCGCTGCACCCGGTAGGGTCCGCTATGCCGCCGGGTCGTCAGCAACGTCCGGCCGTGGCGCCGCTCGAATCCCAGCGCGAGCTTACCCAGCCAGCCCGCGGGCGGCGGCACGGGTAGAACAGTGTCGTTTGTCATAGCACCCTACTGCACGGCATACCATGGCCTTGTAGTGACAGGCCATGAGATAACAAGTCCAAAGCCTTTCCGTAGCAATATTTAAGCCAATTCTCAACCGGGGATCACCTGTGCTCACGCCCTCATGGCGCACCATATTAGTGCCATGCCTGCACCCCAAGCGGTAACAGCGATAAAAATGCGCCATGCCGGTGCGCAAGGGTGAACGCGCTATAACGCCAACACCGCCTTCCCCGGCGGGAAAAACAGGGTTACCCGCCGACCCGGGTTCAGCTATAGGGCGAGATAAAATTAACCGTTGGGCGCGTTAAGGCACCGGGGATTAGGGGGCTAAAATGGCGTTAAGCCAAGGCGCCAGAACCGCGCAACATGGCGTACAGGGCGGTATCCCAGCGCTCCCGGCCCACTTTGGCCGAGCTGCGGCGCACGCCTTCGCGGATAAAACCCAGTTTTTCATAGGTGTGGATTGCCGCCTGGTTAAAGGTGTAGACATTCAGTTCCAGACGCTCAATCAGCGGCTCGGCAAACACCCGCTGCACAATGGCGCTCAGGAAGGGGATGGCGATGCCCTGCCCCCGGTTGGCGGGGTTCACGGCCACCCGCCCCAGCAGGGCGACGCCGTTGCGCCAGTCAAAAGTCACCTGGGCGGTAGCGGTGGCCGCGCCGGGCTCCCCGGCGCAAAACAGCCATCTCCGGGGAGGCGTGCCGGCCGATTCGCCGAGCATTTCAGCTAATTGCGGCGGATCCAGGGGAAAACGCGGCAGGGGACCGCCCCATTGCGCCAGCTCTTTTTCGGTGTTAAACCAGCGGCAGATGCCGGGAAAATCAGCTTCCGCCATATGACGTATATTCATTCTACCCCGCCGTGTAAGGACATTAACCCGACCCTGGGATATCTGTCCCGAAATGGACCTCATCCCGGCCGCTTTTGGCCTGTACTATATCAATATATTTTGTTAAAAATCACAAGTTGCCGTCAAACTTTATTACGTGGGGAAAAGATGCTTGAATTACGCCCGAACTGCGAACGCTGTGATTGCGATTTACCCCCCGCAAGCCATCAGGCGCGCATCTGTTCTTATGAATGCACCTTCTGCGCCGACTGTGCCGCCAATGAACTTAATAATACCTGCCCCAACTGCGGCGGAGAATTAACTGCCAGGCCCATCCGTCCACCCCACCGGCTTAAACTGCATCCTGCCTCGACACGGCGTATTATTGCAAAACGTTAACTTTCAGCTATCGAATCCATCTATGAAAGCAGCTATCAAAGATAAGGCATTAACGTAATATGCTTTCATCGGCGACAAAGGAATGATGACCATTCGGTGCTGGCCGATAGATAAAGGATTAATACCCTTATCCGGCCCACTTTTTGTGCATAAAATTAACGTTATCCGAGGCAAAAAATGTATAATTTTTCACGTTTTCAGGCAAAAGAATTGGCATTGGCCTATATGAGCGGCAAGGCCACCGGCCTGACGCCGGAAGAATTTTTTCAACAGGTGATGAAAGCGGAAAAATCCTTTGATTCCCTGATCAGAACAGGAACCGCGCAGCCCGCCAAGGGTGTGCTGGTCAAATCCTTTTAACGCCCGCGGGCGGGAAAGTGAAGCCGCCCGCCCGGTATGATGCCCTACCCGGCGCGTGGCTCCTCCCGGCATGGCTGCGCGCCGCGGCCGCGAGGTTTATTTCCAGGCGCTGGCTTCATCCAGCACGCGGACATCCTCGGCGCTGAGCCGCAGTTCAAGCGCTTGCGCCAGTTCGTCAAGCTGTTCCACCGACGTTGCGCTGGCAATAGGCGCCGTGATGCCGGGCTGCTTGAGATTCCAGGCCAGCGCCACCTGGGTCGGCGTGACCTGGTGCTGCTCGCTGACGGCATCCAGCGCCTTCAGGATGCGCAGGCCGCGCGGGTTTAAGTATCCCTCGACCACGCTTTGCCCGCGCGGGCTTTTGGCGGCATCTTCGGCGGCGCGGTATTTACCGGTCAGGAAGCCGCTTGCCAGCGCGTAAAAGTTGATTACGCCAACGCCATGCGCGGTCACCACCGGCGCCAGGTTTTGCTCGTATTCCTGGCGATCGTAGAGATTAAACTTGGGCTGCAGCGTTTCATAACGCGCCAGGCCATTCTGTTCGCTGATGCGCAGCGCCTGCGCCAGGCGTGGACCTTCATAATTCGACGCCCCGATGGCCCGCACCTTGCCTGCTTTAATCAAGGCGTCGAACGCGGCCAGGGTCTCCTCCAGCGGTACGGACTTGTCGTCGTCGTGGGATTGATACAGATCGATATAATCGGTTTGCAGGCGCTTAAGCGACTCTTCCACCGCGCGTTTGATATACCCCGCCGACAGCCCCTTTTTATCGCCGCCCATGGGCTTGCCCACCTTGGTGGCGATAATCATCCCGTCCCGCCTGCCGCTTTTTTTCAGCCACTCGCCGATAATGGTTTCGGATTCGCCGCCCTGGTTGCCGTCAACCCAGGCCGAGTAGACGTCGGCCGTATCGATGAAATTCAGCCCGCGCTCCGCCAGGGCGTCAAGCAGGCGAAAAGACATCTGCCGATCGATGGTCCAGCCAAATACATTGCCGCCGAATGCCAGCGGCGGCACGGTAATCCCGGAACGGCCCAGTGTTCTTGTTTCCATGGTGATACCCCCTTATTGCTGTTGAGCGTTACTATTTTGCCATGCTGACTACCTTAGCATTCCCCAGGTTACGCGCCAGCCTTTGCCGGCTCTCCCGCGCCTCCCGCTCCAGCCAGTGCTTGAACAGCGTAAGCGAAGGCGACAGGACCTTTTGCTCAGGATGAATCAGATAATAAGAGGCGCCGCTTTGTATGCACAGCGGAAACGGCGCCGTCAGGCGCCGGGCCTCAAGATCGAACTCCAGCAGGCAGAGATCGCCCATGGCGATGCCATATCCCTGCAGGGCCGCGGTCATGGCCAGATCCAGCGTGTCAAAATGCTGCGCCTTGGTCAGCGGCGCTACGTCGCAGCCCGCCGTCTTTAACCATAATAGCCAATCGCGGCGATCGCGGGTGGGATGAAGCAGGGTTTTATCCACCAGCCGGGCGACGTCGGCGTCAGGCGCGGTCCACAGTGCCGGGATGCACACCGGAGTGAGTATTTCATCAAACAGCGGGGTGGCCTGGATGCGTTTATTCTCCGGCCGGCCGAAGATCACCGCCGCGTCAAAATGTTCGCTGGCGAAATTAACGCCGTGCGAGAATGAGGTGGTCAGGGCGATATCGATTTCCGGATGCTGGTTTTGCAGTTGCATAATGCGCGGCAGCAGCCAGCGCATGGCGCAAGTGGGGCATTTTACCCGCAGCGTGCCCGTGCGCCTGGCGGCAAGGGCGAGCGTGGCGTCGATTTGCCCCAGCGCCTGCTGCAGCGGCGCCAGCAGGGCGGCGCCCTGCTCGGTCAGTTCCAGTCCCCGCGCCTGGCGAATAAACAGCGCGCAGCCCAGGTGCCGTTCCAGGCCGGCTATCTGGCGGCTGACGGCGCCCTGGGTGAGATGCATATGTCGCGCGGCATGGGTGAAATTTAGCCGCTCAGCGACTACGATAAAGGTTTTCAGCACGTCCAGCGAGGGCAGCGGATTCATGATTCGGCTCCGGATAACAGCAGGATTGATGAAACATCCACGGGCATGGCTCCAGTGGTAATAGGGCCGGCGAAGGCGGCTGCGCCGCGCTGATGAGATTATCGCCGCGCTCCAGGCATGTTCCCGGCGCATGGCATGCATGATAAAGGATCGGTTGTCGCGCGGCCGGATATGTTGCTTAATCATGATTCATCCAGCCTTACGTGTCACGGCTTTTGCGGTTTTAACCCTACCAGGAGGTTGTTCCCATGCAGAGCGTTATTCCCCCCAGGTCTAAGTTGCCCGATGTCGGCACCACGATCTTCACCACCATCGGACAGCTGAGCGCCGAGCACCAGGCCCTGAATCTGTCCTCGGGGGCGCCAAGCTTTGACTGCGATCCGCTGTTGATAGACGGCGTGGCGAAAGCCATGCGTGCCGGACATAACCAGTATGCGGCAATGCCGGGACTGATGGCCCTGCGCGAGGCGCTGGCGGATAAAGTCGAGCGCCTGTACGGCTGCCGGTATGATCCTGAAAGCGAAATCACCATACTCGCCAGCGCCAGCCAGGGGCTTTACAGCGCCATCAGCGCCCTGGTGCATCCGGGCGACGAGGTGATCTATTTTGAACCGGCGTTTGACAGCTATTCCCCCATCGCCCGCTTGCAGGGGGCGGTGCCGGTGCCGGTGAAAATCCCGCTGGAACAGCACGCTATCGATTGGGACGCGGTGGCCGCGGCCGTGACGCCGCGCACGCGCATGATTATCGTCAACAGCCCGCATAACCCTACCGGCATGGTGTTCAGCGAAGAAGATATCCAGCGGCTGACCGCCCTGACCGCCGGCACCGATATCCTGATCCTCTCCGACGAAGTGTATGAGCATATGGTGTTCGACGGCGCGCCTCACCGCAGCATGGCGGCGTATCCCGCCCTGGCCGAGCGAAGCGTGGTGGTTTCGTCCTTCGGTAAAACCTACAGCGTCACCGGCTGGCGCGTGGGGTATTGCCTGGCGCCGGCCGAATTGATGCTGGAAATCCGCAAGGTGCATCAGTTTATGGTTTTTGCCGCCGATACGCCGATGCAGTATGCGTTTGCCGAAGCGTTGGGCAAGCCGGAAAGTTATCTCGGCCTGGCGGCTTTTTACCAGCAAAAGCGCGATATACTGACCCGCGCCCTGCGGGATTCGCCGTTTAAACTGCTGCCCAGCGCGGGCGGTTTTTTCCTGTTGGCGCAGTTCAGCCATTTCTCGGCGGACAGCGATAACGATATGGTTATAAAATTAATCCGCGATGCCAAAGTCTCGTCGATACCCCTGTCGGCGTTTTACAGCGACGGCACCGAAACCGGCATGATCAGGCTCAGTTTCGCCAAAGATGAAGCCACGCTGCGCGAAGGCGCGCGCCGGCTTTGCGCATGGCGCCAGGCGTAAGTGGCCGGGATGGCCGTATTTTTTTGACGTTCACACACTACCTATGACGGGACACGACAATGAAAAAAATAGCGACACTGTTGATATTGGCCTGCGGCATGGCCGCGCTGCCGGCCATGGCGGCCGAGGGCAAAATCCGTTTTGGCCTGGAAGCGCTTTACCCGCCGTTTGAATCCAAATCGCCGAGCGGTGAATTGCAGGGGTTCGATATCGATTTGGGCAACGCCGTGTGCCAGGCCGCCGGCGTCAAATGCGAATGGCTGGATACCTCATTCGATGGTTTAATCCCGGCGCTGCAGGGGCGCAAATTCGACGCCATCAACTCGGCGATGAATGTCACCGAGAAGCGCCGCCAGGCCATCGATTTCACCCAGGTGATCTATCGGGTACCCACCAAACTTATCGCCCGCGCCGACGCGGGGCTGCAGCCGACCCCGGACGCGCTGAAAGGTAAAAGCATCGGCGTGCTGCAAGGCTCCATCCAGGAATCCTACGCCAACGCCCACTGGGCCGGCCAGGGCGTGAACGTGGTGGCCTACCAGGATCAAAACCAGATCTATATGGATTTGACCTCGGGCCGCCTCGATGGCACGCTGGTGCTGGCGCCGGCCGGGCAGTCCGGTTTCCTGTCCCAGCCCCAGGGCAAGGGCTTTGCGTTTAGCGGACCCGCGGTCAGCGATGACGCCATCCTCGGCAGCGGCATCGCCTTCGGCATTCGCAAAGGCGACGACGCCCTGAAAAAACAGCTGGACGACGCCATCGCCAAGGTGAAGGCCCAGGGAACCATCGGCACCCTGGCGAAAAAATATTTCGGCGATATCGACGTGTCCGCCCCCAACTGATGCGTCCGCAGGCCCCGGAAAGCACTTTTCGGGGCAATATTCATACCAGAACGACAAACCCTGACAATACCTCCACACTTCCTCCATTTTTACCCGCGTTTTTTTGGCTAAACTGGGTATATCATTCTTATTTTATGCGGGAACGTGCGATTCTGATGCCTTGTCCGCATGATTACAGGTATAGCGATACATGAAGGGTAAACGCAATGGACGCTTATTGCTCCTGATAACGACACTGCTGATCCTCCTTATCGGCGCGTTTTTCATATGGCGGCATGTCCGGGAACAGCCCGCCGCCGAACCCACCGCCGCCGCCCGGCCGGGCGCGGCCCGCCCCGAGACCGGGCGGCGTGGCGGCCGCGCCGGGCGCCACGCGCAAACGCTGTCGCCGGTGCAGGCGGCCACCGCGCAGTCCCGATCGGTGCCGCGGTTTCTCACGGGCCTGGGCACGGTGACCGCCGCCGGCACCGTCACCGTGAGGAGCCGGGTGGACGGCCAGCTGATGGCGCTGCATTTCGCCGAGGGCCAATGGGTCAAGGCGGGGACGTTATTGGCGCAAATCGATCCGCGGCCGTTTGAGGTGGCGCTGCTGCAGGCCAAGGGGCAGCTGGCGAAGGACCAGGCGACGCTCGCCAACGCCCGGCAGGATATGGCGCGCTACCAGCAGTTGGTCAAAACCAGCCTGGTCTCCCGTCAGCAGCTCGACACCCAGCAATCATTGGTGCGCGAGGCCGAGGGCACTTTGCTGGTGGACCAGGCGGCGGTGGCCAGCGCCGAGCTGCAACTGGCCTACAGCCGCATTACCGCGCCGATGGACGGCCGGGTCGGCCTGCGCCAGGTGGATGTGGGTAATTTTATCACCAGCGGCGATACCACGGGCATCGTGGTGCTGACCCAGACGCGGCCGATCGATGTGCTCTTTACGCTGCCGGAAAGCGATATTCCAAGCGTTATCGCCGCGCAGAAAACCGGCAACGCGCCCCTGATTGAAGTATGGGATCGCACCAATAAAACCAAGCTGACCGAGGGCGCGCTGCTCAGCCTGGACAATCAAATCGACGCCACCACCGGCACGGTAAGGCTTAAGGGCCGCTTTGCCAATGCCGACGACAGCCTGTTTCCCAATCAGTTCGTCAATATCCGCATGAAGGTGGACACCTTGCAAAACGCGGTGGTGATCCCCCCCGCCGCGGTACAGATGAGCAACGACGGCCATTTTGTCTGGGTCCTGAACGATGACGACCAGGTGAGCCAGCACCGGGTCACCACCGGCATGGAAGACAGCCAGCAGGTGGTGATCACCGCCGGCCTGCAGGCGGGGCAGCGGGTGGTTACCGACGGTCTTGACCGGCTGACCGAAGGGGTCAAGGTCGAGGTTATCGCCCCCGCCAGCACGCAGCCCGCCGCAGTCCCCCGCGCCCCCGCGCGCCGCGGGGAAAAATCCTGATGGAGTTGCTGCCGTCCAGCCATAGCGGCGGCCCCTCGCGCCTGTTTATCCTGCGGCCGGTCGCCACGACGCTGCTGATGATCGCCATCCTGCTGGCCGGTATCCTCGGCTACCGGACGCTGCCGGTGTCGGCGCTGCCCGAGGTGGATTATCCCACGATCCAGGTGGTGACGCTGTATCCCGGCGCCAGCCCGGACGTGGTCACCTCCGCCATCACCGCGCCGCTGGAGCGGCAGTTCGGCCAGATGTCGGGATTAAAGCAAATGGCGTCGCAAAGCTCGGGCGGCGCGTCGGTGGTTACGCTGCAGTTCCAGCTGTCGCTGCCGCTTGACGTGGCGGAACAGGAAGTGCAGGCGGCCATCAATAACGCCACCAACCTGCTGCCGGACGATCTGCCCAATCCGCCGGTATACAGCAAGGTCAATCCCGCCGATCCGCCCATTATGACGCTTGCGGTCACGTCGACATCCATGTCGATGATCCAGGTGGAAGATATGGTGGAAACGCGGGTGGCGCAGAAAATTTCCCAGGTCAGCGGCGTGGGGCTGGTCTCGATTTCCGGCGGCCAGCGCCCGGCGGTGCGGGTCAAGCTTAACGCCCCCGCCCTGGCGGCCTATGGCCTGGACAGTGAAAGCGTGCGCACCGCCATCGACGCCGCCAACGTCAATTCCGCCAAGGGCAGCCTGGATGGCCCGCAGCGTTCGGTAACCCTGTCGGCCAACGATCAGATGAAATCCGCCGAGGATTACCGCCGGCTTATCGTCACCTGGCAAAACGGCGCGCCGGTGCGGCTGCGCGATGTGGCGACCATTGAACAGGGCGCCGAGAACAACCGCCTGGGCGCCTGGGCCAACCGTCAGCCGGCCATTGTCATGAATATCCAGCGCCAGCCCGGCGCCAATGTCATTACCACCGCCGACAGCATCCGCGCCCTGTTGCCTTCGTTAACCGCCAGCCTGCCGAAGTCGGTCACCGTCTCGCTGCTGGCCGACCGTACCGACAATATCCGCGCCTCGGTCAGCGATGTGCAGTTTGAACTGTTGCTGTCCATTGCGCTGGTGGTGATGGTGATTTACCTGTTCCTGCGCAATGCCGCCGCCACCATTATCCCCGCCGTGGCCGTGCCGCTGTCGCTGGTGGGCACCTTCGGGGTGATGTATCTGCTCGGATTTTCCGTCAATAACCTGACCCTGATGGCGCTGACCATCGCCACCGGTTTTGTGGTGGACGACGCCATCGTGGTGATCGAGAACATCTCCCGTTATATCGAACAGGGGGAAAAACCCCTGGCGGCGGCGCTGAAGGGCGCCGGCGAGATAGGCTTTACCATTATTTCCCTCACCGTGTCGTTGATCGCGGTGTTAATCCCGCTGCTGTTCATGGGCGATATCGTCGGGCGGCTGTTCCGGGAATTCGCGGTGACCCTGGCGATAGCCATCCTGATTTCGGCGGTGGTGTCCCTGACCCTGACGCCGATGATGTGCGCGCGCATGCTGAGCTACGAATCCCTGCGCCGGCAGAACCGCTTTACCCGCGCCAGCGAAAGGCTGTTCGAACAACTGGTGGCCGGCTACGGCCGCTGGCTGCGCAAAGTGCTGTTTCATCCCTGGCTGACGCTGTCGGTGGCGATTGCCATGCTGGCGCTGACCATTGTCCTGTACCTGGTTATCCCGAAAGGATTTTTCCCCACCCAGGACAACAGCGTGATCCAGGGCACGGTGCAGGCGGCGCAAAGCGTGTCGTTCAGCAATATGGCCCAGCGCCAGCAGGAGGTGCTGTCGGTCGTCATGCGCGATCCGGCGGTACAAAGCGTATCCTCGCTGATTGGCGTGGACGGCGCCAACGCCACGCTGAACAGCGGACGGCTGCAGATCAACCTCAAGCCGCTGGATAAGCGCCAGGACAGGATCGGCGTGGTGATCGAACGCCTGCAGCGGGCCACCGCCGGCCTGACCGGCATCCAGCTTTACCTGCAGCCGGTGCAGGACCTGACCATCGATACCCAGCTCAGCCATACCCAGTATCAGTTTACCCTGCAGTCCTTGTCCCTGACCGATTTGGGTAAATGGATACCGCCGCTGCTCACCCGGTTGCAAAGCCTGCCTCAGCTGCGGGATGTCAGCAGCGATTTGCAGGATCGCGGCCTTGAAGCCTATATCAAGGTGGACCGGGACAGCGCCAGCCGCCTGGGCGTCAGCATGGCCGATGTGGCGAACGCGCTGTATAACGCCTTTGGCCAGCGCTTGGTTTCCACCATCTATACCCAGGCCAACCAATACCGCGTGGTGCTGGAGCAGGATACCGACACCCTTTCCGGGCTCGCGGCGCTCGACGATATCCGCATCAGGGGCGCCGACGGCAATATGGTGCCGCTAAGCGCCATCAGCAGCGTACAGCAGCGCCTGGGCGCCTTGTCCATCAACCATCTCGAGCAATTCCCCGCCGCCACCGTCTCGTTCAATCTCGCCCCCGGGTATTCGCTGGGCCAAGCGGTGCAGGCCATTACCCGGGCGGAACAGGATCTGGATGTGCCCGACTCCGTGGCCACCCGGTTCCAGGGCAGTACGCTGGCGTTCCAATCGGCGCTGGAGAGCACCGTATGGCTTATCGTGGCGGCCATCGTGGCGGTGTATATCGTGCTGGGCGTGCTGTATGAAAGCTTTATCCATCCGGTCACCATCCTGTCCACCCTGCCCACCGCCGGAGTGGGCGCGCTGCTGGCGCTGATCCTGTCCGGCCACGAGCTGGACGTGATAGCCATAATCGGCATTATCCTGCTGATCGGCATCGTCAAGAAAAACGCCATCATGATGATCGACTTTGCCCTGGCCGCCGAACGGGAAAAAGGCATGACGCCCTATGACGCCATTTTCCAGGCGTGCCTGCTGCGCTTTCGCCCGATCCTGATGACCACCCTTGCCGCGCTGTTCGGCGCCCTGCCGCTGATGTTCAGCACCGGGGTCGGGGCGGAGCTGCGCCGGCCGCTGGGAATTTGCATGGTGGGCGGGCTGGTGGTGAGCCAGGTGCTGACATTGTTCACCACCCCGGTGATCTATCTGCTGTTCGACCGCCTGTCGCGCCGCGGCCGGGCCGTTGTCGATAAGCCGGAAACGACATGAAATTCTTCGCCCTGTTTATCTACCGCCCGGTGGCCACGCTGCTGCTGACGCTGGCGATTGCCCTGTGCGGGGTGATAGGCTTTCGCCTGCTGCCGGTGGCGCCGCTGCCGCAGGTGGATTTTCCGGTGCTGCTGGTCACGGCGTCCCTGCCCGGCGCCTCCCCCGAGACCATGGCCTCGTCGGTGGCCACGCCGCTTGAGCGGGCGCTGGGCCATGTGGCCGGCGTCAATGAGATGACGTCCACCAGCGCCCTGGGCACCACGCGCATTATCCTGCAGTTTGATTTTGACCGCGATATCAACGGCGCCGCGCGCGACGTTCAGGCGGCGCTGAACGCGGCGCAAAGCCTGCTGCCCAGCGGCATGCCCAACCGGCCGCAGTACCGCAAGGTGAATCCGTCCGACGCGCCGATCGTGATCCTGACCCTGACCTCGGACACCTACAGCCAGGGCCAGCTTTACGATATCGCGTCCACCCAGCTGGCGCAGAATATTTCCCAGATGGACGGCGTCGGCAATGTCACGGTCGGCGGCGGCTCGCTGCCGGCGGTGCGGGTCGAGCTCAATCCCCAGGCGTTGTTCAACCAGGGCGTATCGCTTGACGAAGTGCGCGAGGCCATCAGCCAGGCGAACGTGCGCCGTCCGCAGGGGGCGCTGGAGGACAACCAGTCCCGCTGGCAAATCCGCACCAACGACGCCCTGTCTACTGCGCGGGAATACCAGCCGCTGATTGTGCACTACCAAAACGGCGGCGTGGTGCGGCTGCAGGACGTGGCCGACGTGCGCGATGCGGTACAGGATGTGCGCAACGCCGGCATGGTCAACAGCAAGCCGGCCATTTTGATCGTGATTTTCCGCTCCCCCGACGCCAATATCATTTCCACGGTGCAAAGCATCCGGGCGGCCATCCCCGCCCTGCGCGCCTCGATACCGGCCGGCATCGAGATGAACGTGGCGCAGGATCGCTCGCCGACTATCCGCGCCTCCCTCGACGAAGTGGAACAGTCGCTGGTGATTGCGGTGGCGCTGGTGATCCTGGTGGTACTGCTGTTCCTGCGCTCCTGGCGCGCGACGCTGATTCCGGCGCTGGCCGTGCCGGTGTCGCTGATCGGCACCTTCGCCGCTATGTACCTGTGCGGGTTCAGCCTGAATAATATCTCGCTGATGGCGCTGACCATCGCCACCGGTTTCGTGGTGGATGACGCCATCGTGGTGGTGGAGAATATCGCCCGTCACGTGGAATCCGGTATGAATCCCCTGGCGGCGTCCCTGCTGGGGGTGCGTGAAGTGGGTTTTACCGTACTGTCGATGAGCCTGTCCCTGGTGGCGGTATTTATTCCGCTGCTGCTGATGAGCGGCCTGCCGGGCCGGCTGTTCCGCGAGTTCGCCGTGACGCTGTCGGTGGCTATCATGATTTCCCTGGTGGTGTCGCTGACGCTCACGCCCATGCTTTGCGCCCGCCTGCTGGGCAGGGATACCGCGCGCGCCGCTAAAAAAACCGATCGGTTTACCGCCCTGCTGCTGCGGCTGCAGGGCGGCTACGCCCGTTCGCTGCGCTGGGTGCTTAATCATGCCGGCTGGGTGCTGGTGCTGTTTTTGGCCACCCTGGCGCTGAATGTATGGCTGTATATCGCCATACCCAAAACCCTGATGCCGGAGCAGGATACCGGGCGGATACAAGGGTTTATCCAGGCCGATCAGAGTATTTCCTTCCAGGCGATGCGCGGCAAGCTGCAGGACTTTATGAAAATCGTGGCGGCCGATCCGGCGGTGGACAATGTCACCGGGTATACCGGCGGCTCGCGCACCAATGCCGGCTCGATGTACATCTCCCTGAAGCCGTTATCCGAACGCCGGGAAAACTCGCAGGAAATTATCGCCCGCCTGCGCGCCAAGCTTGCCCGGGAGCCGGGCGCCGATCTGTATTTGTCGGCGGTGCAGGATATCCGTGTCGGCGGGCGGGAGTCCAACGCCGCCTACCAGTACACGCTGCTGGCGGACGATCTGGCGGATCTGCGCGCCTGGGAACCCAAGGTGCGCCTGGCGCTGGCGGCGCTGCCCGAACTGGCCGATGTGAACTCCGACCAGCAGGATAAAGGGGCGGAGCTGGGATTGATCTATAATCGCGACGTGCTGTCCAGCCTGGGTCTGGCGGTCTCGGACGTCAATAATCTGCTTAACAATGCGTTCGGCCAGCGCCAGATATCCACCATCTACCAGCCCCTGAATCAATATAAAGTAGTGATGGAAGTGGCGCCGGCCTATACCCAGGACCCCAGCGCGCTGGACCACATGTTTTTGATCAACAGCGCCGGCCAGCCGATCCCGCTGTCGGCATTTGCCCAATGGCAACCGGCCAACGCCCCGCTGTCGGTTAACCACCAGGGACTGTCCGCTGCCTCGACCATCTCCTTTAACCTGCCGGAAGGCGTGGCGCTGTCCACCGCCTCCGGCGCCATCGAACGCGCCATGACGGAATTGGGCGTGCCCGCCAGCGTGCGCGGCACCTTCGCCGGCACGGCCAAGGTCTTCCAGCAGACCCAGCAATCCCAACTGTGGCTTATCATCGCCGCCATCGCCACGGTGTATATCGTGCTGGGGATCCTCTATGAAAGCTATGTTCATCCGCTGACCATCCTGTCCACCCTGCCCTCGGCGGGCATCGGCGCGCTGCTGGCCCTGGAGGCGTTCAGCGCCCCGTTCAGCCTGATTGCCATGATAGGCATCCTGCTGCTGATAGGCATCGTCAAAAAGAACGCCATTATGATGGTGGACTTCGCCCTGACCGCCCAGCGGCAAAGCGGCATCAGCGCGGCGGATGCCATTTTTCAGGCCTGCCAGCTGCGCTTTAGGCCCATTCTCATGACCACCCTGGCCGCGCTGTTCGGCGCGCTGCCGCTGGTGATCGGCAGCGGCGACGGCGCCGAGCTGCGCCAGCCCCTGGGCATTACCATCGTCGGCGGGCTGGTGGTCAGCCAGCTGATGACCCTGTACACCACGCCGGTGATTTATCTGTTTTTTGATAAATTGCGTCTGAAAGGGCGTCCGTCCCGCGCCGGCATCGTTATCCCCGAGCAAGAGTAACCGCGATATGCAATGGCATCCCTTTCATCATAACACCGCCCCCGCCGACCCCCGGCCCTCCGCTTCTGTGCACTGGCAGCTGTGGACGGTGGCCTTTGGCTTTTTTATGCAAACGCTGGACACCACCATCGTCAATACCGCCTTGCCCTCGATGGCCCATAGCCTGAAGGAAAACCCGCTGCATATGCATTCGGTTATCGTCTCCTATGTGCTGACGGTGGCGGTGATGCTGCCGGCCAGCGGCTGGCTGGCGGACCGGTTCGGGGTGAAAAAGGTTTTTTTCAGCGCCATCGTGCTGTTTACCCTGGGTTCCCTGCTGTGCGCGCGGGCCGGGTCGCTGCAGGAACTGGTGCTGTCACGGGTGGTGCAGGGCATCGGCGGCGCGATGATGGTGCCGGTGGGCCGCCTGACGGTGATGAAAATCGTGCCGCGTTCGCAGTATATGGCGGCGATGGCGTTTGTCACCATGCCGGGGCAGATCGGGCCGCTGATCGGTCCCGCCCTGGGCGGCTTCCTGGTGCAATACGCCAGCTGGCACTGGATCTTCCTGATTAACCTGCCGGTGGGGATTGTCGGCGCCCTGATCACCTGGCTGCTGATGCCGAACTACAAAATGGAAACCCGCGGCTTTGATATCGGCGGATTTTTCCTGCTGGCGGTGGGCATGGCCACCATGACCCTGGGGCTGGAAGGCCATAAAGGGCTGAATATCCCCCCGGCGTATATCGTCGGCCTGATGCTGACCGGCCTGCTGGCGCTGTTTGGCTACTGGCTGCACGCCAGGCGCAATGAAAACGCGTTGTTCAACCTGCGGCTGTTTGAAACGCCCACCTTCGCCATCGGCCTGCTCGGCAGCCTGCTGGGCCGCATCGGCAGCGGCATGCTGCCGTTTATGACGCCGCTGTTTTTACAGCTCGGCATGGGCTACACCCCTTTTCACGCCGGGCTGATGATGATCCCGATGGTGATAGGCAGCATGGGCACCAAACGCATTATCGTGCAGTTGGTCAACCGCGCCGGTTATCGGAACGTCCTGACCGGCGCCACGCTCGGGCTGGCGGCGGTGAGCCTGGTGTTTCCGCTGGTGGCGCTGGCGGGCTGGACTTACGCCATCCCGGTGGTACTGTTTTTCCAGGGCGTGGTTAACGCCATGCGTTTCACCTCGATGAACACCCTGACGCTCAAGGATCTGCCCGATCCGCTGGCCAGCGGCGGCAACAGCCTGTTGTCGATGGTGATGCAGCTGTCCATGAGCCTGGGCGTGACCACGGTGGGCATCCTGCTGGGCTTGTTTGCCGGCGGCCAGGCGCCGCTGGCGACAGGGGATATCCACGGCGTGTTTATCGCCACCTATTTATGCATGGCGGTGGTGATTGCCCTGCCGGCGCTGGTATTTATGCGCGTACCGCCGGACACCTCGCCCAATGGGCTATTGTCCCAAAGCGACCCGAAGGGCCAATGAGGCGTAAAATGAAATTCGGCATTACCGCAAAGCTGTTCCTCGCCATTTTCGCCACCTGCATGTTGGTGGTGATTACCATGCACTGGGGCGTGCGCGTCAGCTTTGAGCGCGGTTTTATCGATTATATTAAACGCAGCAATAACCAGCGCATCGAGCTGTTAAGCACCGCGCTGGCCGAACAGTACCAGTTGCACGGCGACTGGCGTTTCCTGCGCAATAACGACCGTTTTGTCTACCAACTGCTGCGTTCTTTTGAACAAAACCTGGACGAGGGCAAGAACCTGCCGCCCCACGGCCTGCGCACCCAGATCTGGGTGGTGGACGCGCAGCGGCAAAAGCTGGTCGGGCCGGGCGGCCCCCTGCCGGATGAAGGCCCGCGCCGTGCGATCAACGTGAACGGCACCCTGGTCGGCTGGGTGATGTCGACGCCGGTCGAGCGCCTGACACGCGATGCGGATATCAGTTTCGACGCCCAGCAGCGGCGCACCAGCTGGCTGATTGTCGCGCTGGCGGGACTGCTGGCGGCGGCGGTTACCTGGCTGACCGCGCGCGGCCTGCTGGCGCCGGTCAAACGGCTGGTGAGCGGGACCCATCAGTTGGCCGCCGGCAACTTTTCAACCCGGGTGGAGACCGGCACCCAGGATGAGCTGGGGCGGCTGGCCAATGACTTTAACCAGTTGGCCATGTCGCTGGAAAAAAACGACGCCATGCGCCGCGCGTTTATGGCCGATATTTCCCACGAGCTGCGCACGCCGCTGTCGATACTGCGCGGCGAGCTGGAAGCGCTGCAGGACGGGGTGCGCCAGCCCACCGGCGAATCCCTCGCGTCCCTGCAGGCGGAGGTCGCCATCCTGACCAAGCTCGTGGATGATTTACATCAGCTTTCCCTCTCCGACTCAGGCGCGCTGGCCTATCGCAAGGACCGGGTGGACGCCATCCATATCCTGGCTATCGCCGCGGCCTCGTTTCGGGAACGTTTTGTGCTCAAAGGGCTGGACCTGACCCTGGCGCTGCCCGATAAGGCATGGATATTCGGCGATGCGGATCGCCTGACGCAGCTGTTCCTCAACCTGCTGGAAAACAGTTTGCGTTATACCGACGCGCCGGGCAGCGTGGCCGTCGAGGGATGGATACGGGAAGACAGCCTGACGCTGCGCTGGCGGGACAGCACGCCCGGGGTCGAGGATGACCAGCTTACGCAGATTTTTGAACGGTTCTACCGTACCGAGGGCTCACGCAATCGCGCCAGCGGCGGCTCGGGGCTCGGGCTGCCTATTTGCCAGAATATCGTCGAGGCGCACGGGGGACGCATATCGGCCGCGCATTCGGCTTCTGGCGGCCTGCAAATCACGGTACAATTACCCCTCGATCAACGGGCACCCAGGACTCTATGAGCGAACTCGACAGCGCGCCGCTAACCATCCTTATCGTCGAGGATGAGCCCAAGCTTGGGCAATTACTGGTGGATTACCTCCAGGCGGCGGATTACCGCACCCATTGGCTGACGCGGGGCGACGAAGTGGCCGACTATCTGCTGAAGACGCCGGCCGCGCTGGTGCTGCTGGATTTGATGCTGCCGGGCCGCGACGGCTTGTCGGTGTGCCGCGATATCCGGCGCTTTTCCGATGTGCCGATTATCATGATGACCGCCAAGACCGATGAGATCGACCGCCTGCTGGGCCTTGAAATCGGCGCGGATGATTATATCTGCAAACCTTACAGCCCGCGGGAAGTGGTGGCCCGGGTCAAGGCCATCATGCGCCGCTGCTATCGTCCGCAGGCCTGCGCGCCGCAGCCCAGTCCGTTAAAAATCGACGAGAACAGGTTCAAGGCCAGCTACCGCGATCTGGCGCTGGATTTAACCCCGGCGGAATTCCGCCTGCTGAAAATACTGGCCGGCGCGCCCGGCCAGGTCTTTTCGCGCGAAGCCCTGCTCAACCAGCTGTATGACGATTACCGCGTGGTGACCGACCGCACCATAGACAGCCATATCAAGAATTTACGCCGCAAGCTGGAAGCACTGGCCGACGATGTGGTGTTTATCCGCGCCGTCTACGGCATGGGCTATCGCTGGGAAGCCGAGCCCGGAGATTTAATTTAACCGATTCAGCCACGGTGACAGCCGCGATCGTCTCCTATACTTCATTTAGCGCGAAGGCGCCGTGCAACGTTGAGGAGGAGCCGACATGGCAACCGTACATTATGAGCTGGAAAAAGTGAAGAACGGGCATTTCATATTTAAATTAAAGGGTAATAACGACGAAATCATTTTATCCAGCGCCACCTTTTGCAGCAAGGCGTCAGCGGAAAATGCCATTCGTTTCGCCCGTTACAATGCCCCCGACGAGAATAACTACGAGCTGAAAAGCAGCCGGGACCGGCATGCGTATTTTATTCTGCGGGGCGGCAATTATCAAATCCTCGGCCAAAGCGGTCCTTACAATTCCGAAACCGCCGCCCGACGAGGCATCAAAGCCGCGATGGAATGCGCCGCCACGAAAGAGATCATGGATTTGACGGCCTGATCCGTTCCGCCGGGGGCGCATCCGGTGTCCCCGTTGCGATGAATTAACCCTGCCTGTTATCGGTTTTTGCTGATCTTTTCCCCGCCAGGGGCTAAAATCCCGTGCTGCACTGCCCCCGCAGGGGCAGCCTGACTTGACATCAGACGAGATTTATCATGTTTACTCCGGAATTACTCTCACCCGCCGGTTCGTTAAAAAATATGCGTTACGCTTTTGCCTACGGCGCCGACGCGGTCTATGCCGGCCAGCCGCGCTATAGCCTGCGGGTACGCAATAACGAATTCAATCACGAAAACCTGTCCGCGGGCATTCAGGAAGCCCATAGCCTGGGTAAGAAATTCTATGTGGTGGTGAATATCGCCCCGCACAACGCCAAGCTGAAAACCTTTATCCGCGATCTCACGCCGGTGGTCGAGATGGGTCCCGACGCGCTGATCATGTCCGATCCCGGCCTGATTATGCTGGTGCGCCAGGCGTTTCCGGCCATGCCCATCCATCTGTCGGTCCAGGCCAACGCGGTAAACTGGGCAACGGTAAAATTCTGGCAGCAGGCCGGACTGACCCGGGTGATCCTTTCCCGGGAACTGTCGCTGGAGGAGATTGCGGAAATCCGGGCGCAGGTACCGGAAATCGAGCTGGAAGTGTTTGTCCACGGCGCCCTGTGCATGGCCTATTCCGGCCGCTGCCTGCTGTCGGGATACCTCAATAAGCGCGACCCCAACCAGGGCGCCTGCACCAATGCCTGTCGCTGGGAATATAACGTGCAGGAGGGCAAGGAAGACGAGGTAGGCAATATCGTTCATCAGCATGAGCCGATCGCCGTTACCCAGGTTGAGCCGACGCTCGGCATTGGCGCGCCGACCGGCAAGGTGTTCATGCTGGAAGAGGCCCAGCGCCCCGGCGAATATATGAGCGCGTTCGAGGATGAACACGGCACCTATATCATGAATTCAAAGGATCTGCGCGCCGTCGCGCACGTGGAACGCCTGACGGCGATGGGCGTGCATTCCCTGAAAATAGAAGGCCGCACCAAATCTTTTTATTATTGCGCGCGCACCGCCCAGGTCTATCGCCGGGCGATTGACGACGCCGTGGCCGGCAAGCCGTTTGACGCCTCCCTGCTCAAAACGCTTGAGGGCCTGGCGCACCGGGGTTATACCGAAGGCTTCCTGCGCCGCCATGTCCATGAGGATCAGCAGAATTACGATTACGGTTATTCTGTTTCAGACCGCCAGCAGTTCGTCGGCGAATTTACCGGCGCCCGGCGCGACGGGCTGGCCGAAGTGGACGTGAAAAACAAATTCTCCCGCGGCGACAGCGTGGAACTGATGACCCCACAAGGCAATATCAGCTTTACCCTGGAACGCATCGTCACCGGCAAAGGCGCCGACGCCGACGTGGCGCCGGGCAACGGCCATAGGGTCTACCTGCCGATCCCGGAGGCTATCGACGTGCGCTTCGCCATATTGTTGCGAAACCTGCCGGGCACCACCACGCGTAATCCGCACGGCAGCGTCGCGGCGGCGGACAGCACCGCGGGCTGATCGTTCAACGAAATTCAGCATTGGTCATCCGGAAATTAGAATTGGGTCACAATACGTACCGGGGGCAAAGCGTATAATGCGCTTGCTGAATCAAAATGCAAAACAATGACCCAGCCTCACCAGGAACCACCTCTTTCGCCAGCTCATCCTCCCTTGAGCTGGCTTTTTATTTGGCGAAAAGCCCCTTCATGACGCATTATCATTTCTGTATGAAAACCCCTACTTCAAGGAAAGGCATTGATGCAATCAGCCATGGCAACCACTCCCGCCTCACTGCTTATCGTGAACGGCAAAAGCGCGGGTAACGAAGAGCTCAGACTGGCGGTGGAGCAGCAACGCGAAGCCGGTTTTCCGCTGCACGTGCGCGTTACCTGGGAGCATGGAGACGCGCAGCGCTACGTCGAGGAAGCCGTTCGCCTGCGGGTGGACACGGTCATCGCCGGCGGCGGCGACGGCACCATTAACGAAATCGCCAGCGCCCTGGCGCTGCTGCCGGCGGCGCGCCGCCCTTGCCTGGGTATCCTGCCGCTGGGCACCGCCAACGATTTTGCCCTCAGCTGCGCCATTCCCCAGGAGCTGGATAAAGCGCTGATGCTGGCCATTAACGGCAAGGCGGTGGATATCGACATCGCCCAGGTTAATCACGATCGTTATTTCATCAATATGGCCACCGGCGGCTTCGGCACCCGCATCACCGCCGAGACGCCGGCCAAGCTGAAATCCGCCCTGGGCGGCGCATCCTATTTTATCCATGGTCTGCTGCGCATGGATACCCTGAAAGCCGACAGCTGCGCAATCCGCGGCCCGGGCTTTAACTGGGCGGGCGAGGCGCTGGTTATCGGTATCGGCAACGGCCGCCAGGCCGGCGGCGGGCAGGCGCTTTGCCCGGACGCGCTGATCAACGACGGCCTGCTGCAGCTGCGCGTTTTCGCCTCGGAGGCGCTGCTGCCGATCCTCCTCAACAGCCTGACCAGCGATGAGCAAAACCCCCATGTCATCGCCGCTTCTCTGCCCTGGCTTGAAATCGAGGCGCCGCATGAGGTCACCTTCAACCTCGACGGTGAGCCGCTGAAGGGAAAAAAATTCCTGATTACCATCTTGCCGGCGGCGCTGGCATGCCGTCTGCCGCCCCTTTGTCCGCTGCTGGCCTAGGGGAACCGGCCATGTCGCCGCCAGTGATTTGATCTTACGCACATTTTCGACAGTCCGGGACGACACGCGCAAGAATTTGTATAACAACTTAGGGTAATCTATAGGCTATGTAGCTGTTTCAGGAAGTTATCATGCAAGCATTTTCACCCGCCCTGCCCGCGCCGCAAACGCTTTACTACAGCGCCGGGGAAGCCCATCCCCTGGAGACGCTGACGGAAAAAAGCCTGTGCGACATGGTCGAGGATATGAAAGTCACCCAGAGTGACAAAGAACATTATATTACCGGCTGGATGGGGCCCCACAGCGTGGTGGTTATCCATAACTACCGCGAAAAGCGCGGCACCTCCAACGGTTTTGTGTTGACCAAAGAGAACCAGTACCGGCTCAGCGTGCAATCCATTGAGTTCCGCATCCCAAAATTAATCCTTTGGCTGTCGCTGCGCCGCAATCCGCGCACCATGACGCTGATTACCTACAATACGCTGGGCGATATGGTCAGCCCGCTGATGCAGTTTCGCAATATGACCGATAAGCCGGTCAAGCGCATGCTGGAGCAGGACTGGCAGGCGCTTAACGACTATATCGGCATGGCCTGCTGGCAGTTGGAAAACGGCAATCCGCTGTGGCATCAGCTGCTGCAGACGTTAACGCCCGACCAGCTATCAGGCTTGATCAACGCGCCGGTGTTCAGCGAAAAACGACTGCAAAAAGACGGCGAGTACGAAGGTTTCTGGGCCGGGAATGTCTTTATCGGCCGCTGTCTCGGCCCTTATCCGGCGCTGCAATTATTATGGCGCGATGAAGACAACCAGATGCAGCCGGGGTATATCTATACGGCGGTACCGGAATACCGGGGCGGCACGCCCCTGCCGTCATTGCGCATCCGCCCGCACCGCGGCGAGAACAGTTATTTGCTCAACGCCTTCGACGCCCGGCATCTGCACGACGCCCGCTCGCTGCTTAACTTTGCCCAGGGCATTCTCACCGGAATGTCACCACCACTGGTGGAAATGATGGACCGGCCCGATCCCCTGCCCGACCTGTAGATCATCCGCATGTAGCAGCGCCTGCTGCAGCCAGGCTTTGGCCGCCGCGAGCGTTTGCGCCCAGTCGTCATGCAGCGGACGCAGGGCCGCCAGCGCGGCGGAGAGCGTGCAACCGGTGCCATGGGTATGCCGGGTGTTCACCCTGACGGCGTCGAAACGCCGTTCGTCCGTGGCGGTGATAAGCCAGTCGGGACTGGAGTCGCCATGCAGGTGGCCGCCCTTCATCACCACCGCCTGGCAGCCGTAGGCCAGGAGTTCCCGGCCCTGCCGGCGCATTTCCTCCTCGCTGGCGGCGGCGCGGCAGCCCAGCAGCGCCGCCGCTTCCGGCAAATTAGGGGTGATGATGGACGCCAGCGGCAATAAGACATCCCGCACGGCGCTCACGGCATCCGGCGACAGCAGGAAATCGCCGCTTTTCGCCACCATCACGGTATCGAGCACCACATAGGGTATGGGATATTGCCGCAGTTTTGCCGCCACCGTCCGCACGATGTCCGCCTGCCCGAGCATGCCGATTTTGGCGCTGTCGATACGCAGGTCCCCGAGCACGGAATCCAGCTGGGCGGCGACGAATTCAGCGCTGATAGGATAGATGGACTGCACGCCGCGGGTATTTTGCGCCACCAGCGCGGTGATGACCGTGGCGCCATAGGCGCCAAGCGCCGAGAAGGTTTTTAAATCAGCCTGGATACCGGCGCCGCCGCTGGGATCGGTGCCGGCGATACTGAGCAGGTTATGGCAGCGCTTCATGGTATATCCTCCTCCTGCAGGCCGTACAGCCGGTCGAGGAAGCCGACGGCAAAGCTGCCCGGACCCGCCGCGTCCCGGGCGGTTAACCGCCCGGCCAGCGCCATGATCCTGCAGGCGGCGGCCAGATGCTGCAACCGATCGCCCGGCAGGGCGCAAAACGCCGCCGCCACGGCCGATAAGGCGCAGCCAGTACCGGTGACGCGCGTCATCATGGCGTCGCCGTCGGTCACGGACCAGACCCGATCGCCGTCGGTGATAAAGTCCACCCGGCCGGTAACCGCGACCAGGGTGCCATAGTCCGCGGCCAGCCGGCGGGCAAAAGGCAGGGCGAGGCGGGAGTCGTCGGCGCTGTCCACGCCGCGGCCCAGGGCCGGCTGCCCGGCCAGCGCCAGGATTTCCGAGGCATTGGCGCGAATGGCGGCGGGTTTTAACGGCAATACGCCCCGGGCGAATTCAGTACGGAAGGTTAATGCGCCCACGGCCACCGGATCCAGCACCCATGGCGTGCCGGCCTGATTGGCCGACGTAATGGCGGCCATCATCGCCTCGGCCCGCGGCGCGGTCAGCGTGCCGATATTCACCAGCAGCGCATCGGCCATGGCGGCGAACTGAACCGCCTCACAGGGTTCGATCACCATGGCCGGGGCGGCGCCGACGGCCAGGAGCGCATTGGCGGTAAACGCCTGTACCACGTCATTGGTCATACAATGGACTAATGGCTTGCGCTGGCGCAGCAGGGTAAGGGAAGACGCGGCGGCTAAGCCGGGCAGTTCGGCAGGTTCGGTAATCATAGCGCTCCCAGCCGGCGCTGAGGAAGACGGACCCGGCGGGACAACAGGCCGTGACTTCCCTACGCTGGCATTATCCAGATCAGGTCATACGGGTAAAATCTCAGTCCGGCGCACAGCGGCGGACACCCCGAGTCAAGTGGCATGATTATCCGGCGGGCGGGAGAAAAGATCAATGGTGAGTTTGCCGGCGGAGCCTGGTCCCTCCGCCGGCGTCGATCTCATAAACACAATTATCAGCAGACTTAATAATAAGGCTATGAGCAGGGCCGCTGGGGACTGACCAACATCCGGCCGTAACAAACGTCCCCGCAGAATTGCGCACCCGTGGCGCCGGTGGGCGTCAACCACCACTGCGCACTGTCCCCGGCCCCCTCCAGGCGGGCAAATCCCGCCTCGGCCAGCGCGCTTAACCGCCCGGCCAGCCAGGGATCGTCTTTTATCGGCGGGGAAAAGCGCCAACGGGGCTCAGCATGACAAAACATTGGCTTATTATTCATGAGATCGATTAAAATTATTTTATGGAGATGCTCAGAGGAATATGCCGTTAATGAAAACAAAGCTAATAAATTAAAAAGACAGAATCTAATCATGCCTACCTTCAACAGCCAGAAGAATCACCGGGCAATGATAGCATCAAATTTCTCGCGGCAACGCCTGCATCTTAAACACTATATAAATGATTGCAAATATATTGGCAACGCTGTCCATTTTAAGCCGACAGCATAATAAAACTCCCACAGATGGACAGGGTTGTGATCGCGTTGCGCGAAATGATAAATGGATAGTTAACCAAATAATTTAAGTTCCGTGGCCCGGCTGATGGCATGTTTTGCATTCGTAACGCCTAGCTTATCAATAATATTTCTGATATGAAATTTTACCGTTCCCTCGCGTATTGCCAGGATGGTCGCGACCTCGCCATAGGTTTTTCCGACACTGGCCCAGAATAATACTTCTTTTTCCCGGGGAGACAGCGCCTGGACGTGTGATCTCTCGCCATGGGACGTGGCGTCGGGCAACGTATTTTGCATAAAGTTCAATACCTTATCATGAGTGCTAATCAGCAGCATCTGCAGTCTTTCTTTGTTTTGCTCAATGAAATGATAAAAGTCCTCCTTTCCCTGGCGGTTGCTGATGCTTAATGTAGCCAGGTTGTTATCGCAATCATGCAACGTAAAAGTGTAGCCGCTGTCAAGCCGGTAATATTTTGACAGCCTGAAAAAGCTATGCTCTTGTATTATCGACGGATTATCAGGCCAAAAAAAAGGGGTGAATTTCCGGCAGGCGATGAGCATCACCGGGTCGATTTTTTGATAACCGTAACTGCGGTATTGATTCAGCCAGCCGCTGGGGTAGTCGGATATTATATAGGCTGGGAAGTTATCGCTTTTATTCATCATAAAGTAGGCAAAACAGAACGCGTTGGCGTTCTTGAATATCTGCTGAAGATAAAGTTTGATTTCTATTTTCATCGTTTGGATAAAGAAATCTTGATTATTCTCTAAGGGTTTTTCCATAAAATATGCCTGCCATATTAACTAACACTCATCATTTATTATCCATAAGGGGTAATAAAGAGCAGTTTCAACATGTAATACCGGTGGGATTTTGGATAATATAAGAGGCAGGCTATGGATGCAACCTCTAACAGTTTTATCAATCATTGCGGCGCTAATGACTGCCGCCCAGGGCTTGCGCTACCCTCATACCGGTGTTTAAGACGGTTTATCCTCAGCGGCATCCCGCGTTTATATTAATCTAGTTTAAGCTTCAGCTAGATGCGACCGGATAATAATCGCGATCGCCTGCCGACGGACCGCACCGCGCCGGCACCGCATCCTATACCGCCTGGAAATAATAAGCACAATATTATTTATTCCATCTATAAGTTAAACTTGATACTGAGAAGGTAACAAATCAATAAGTTAACTAAGGTTTCAGATGAAAAAAGAGGATGTGGTTGTCAGGGATTACCGGGAAGCGGATCGTCCTTTTCTGCGTACTCTCTATCTGTCGGCACGCAAGGCCGGCTGGACCTGGCTTGATAACCGGCAGTGGCGGCTGGAGGATTTTGACGGCGCCACGTTCGATGAAAAGATCATCGTCGCCGAAATACAGGGCCATATTGCCGGTTTTGCCTCGCTTTGGCTGCCGGACAGCTTTTTGCATAATTTGTTTGTCGATCCTGCCTGGCAGCGCCGCGGGGTAGCCACCGCGCTGCTGACGGCGTGCTATCCGCTCTGCCGCGGCACCATGGCGCTTAAATGCCTGCAGGAGAATGTGGGCGCGCAGCAATTCTATCTGCGTCACGGCTGGACGATTATCTCATCCGGCGTTTCCGAGCACGGCAAATATTATCTGATGCACCGCAGGATACGGCAGCAGTAGCCAGGCGCGCCCGCGCCGCGTTTTCGTGGCCGCTGCCCCCGTCTTGGGGTTACAGGACGATGCGCGGGCGTCTGTTGCCGTGACGATTTATTCTTCTGTGCGGCTTTTCCTGGCGACCATGTATGTGCATAATACACATATTATCCATTTGAACCCGGTTGCCATCGGGGATGGCCGGATTCGCGCCCAGGGGTGAAACGGAATGAAAGCAGCGATCGTAACAACGGCGGGCCAGCCCCCCGTCTACGGAGACTTCAGTGAACCAGCGCCCGCGCCGGGCAAAAGCCTGATCCGCGTCAGCGCGTCGTCGCTGAGCCACATCACCAGGAATCGCGCGTCGGGCGCGCATTACAGCGCCGACAGCGCGCTGCCGTTTATTCCCGGCATCGATGGCACCGGCATCACGCAAGACGGCCGGCGCGTCTATTTTCTGTTGCCGGAGCAGCCTTACGGCGCCATGGCCGAGCAATGCCTGGTGGACGCGGGCCATTGCATCGCCCTGCCGGACGACCTGGACGAGGTTTCCGCCGCCGCCATGGCCATACCGGGCATGTCGTCATGGGCGGCCCTGGTGGAACGCGCCCGGCTGCGCGGGGGTGAAACGGTGCTGATTAACGGCGCCGCGGGCACGTCCGGCCGCCTGGCAATCCAGATTGCCCGGCATCTCGGCGCCGGGAAAATCATTGCGACGGGACGCCGGACCGCATCGTTCGGCGATCTTCGCCGTCTTGGCGCCGACGTGACGATTCCGCTGGTCCAGGATTTGAACGCCCAGGAGCAGGCCTTTACGCACGAATTTCGCCAGGGCGTCGATATCGTGCTGGATTATTTATGGGGGGTTAGCGCGCAAACGCTGGCTATAGCCGCCGCCAAGGCCGGTCCTGAGGGCGTGCCGATTCGTTTTGTGCAAATCGGCTCGTTAAGCGGGGCCGATATCATCCTGCCGGGGGCGGCGTTGCGGTCGTCCGCATTGCAGCTGATGGGCAGCGGCATCGGCAGCGTGCCGTTTCCGCGCATGCTGGCGGCCATCCAGGGCGTGCTGGCGGCGGCCCCGGAGGCCGGTTTTGCCATCGCGGCGCAATCCATGCCGCTGGCGGAGGTCGCGCGGGCCTGGGCCGCTGATAACGACGGCGCGCGCATCGTATTGCGGCCCTGAAAGCCCGTTCAGGGTCATTGCCGAACCTGTTAGTCGATATACCCGTATAACGTCACTACTTTACCCCTACGGCCGGATAGCCGATAGTAGCTCTTCGCCCATACCTCTCTGGAGAAGCTATCATGCGTGTCTTTGTTACCGGCGCTACGGGGTTTATCGGCTCCGCCATTGTCAGGGAACTGATCGCCGCCGGCCATCAGGTGCTCGGTCTCGCCCGCTCGGAGGCCTCCGCCGGGTCGCTTATCGCCGCCGGCGCCCAGGCGCATCGCGGCAGCCTGGAAGATCTGGACAGCCTGCGCGCCGGGGCGTCCCTGTCCGACGGCGTCATTCATACCGCCTTTATCCACGACTTCACCAAAATGAAGGAAAATTGCGCGATAGACCGGCGCGCCATCGAGGCGCTCGGCGCCGCGGTCTCCGGCAGTGGCCGCCCCCTGGTGGTCACCTCCGCCACCGGGTTGATGTCGCTCGGCCGTAGCGCCACCGAGGACGATGTCCCGGCGGCCGGCCCCGACGCGATACCCCGGGTCGCCTCGGATAACGCGGTGGCCGCGCTGGCGGCGCAGGGCGTGCGCGTCTCGCTGATACGCCTGCCGCCTTCGGTCCATGGTGAGGGCGATCATGGCTTTGTGCCGCTGCTGATCGGCATCGCGCGCGAACGGGGCGTTTCAGCGTATGTGGACGAGGGCCTTAATCTTTGGCCCGCCGTGCACCGGCTCGACGCGGCGCGTTTGTTCCGGCTGGTGCTTGAACAAGGCGCTGCGGGCGCCCGCTATCATGCCGTCGCAGAAGAAGGGGTGCCGTTTCGCGCGATCGCCGAGGTTATCGGCCGCCGCCTGGGCCTGCCGGTCGTCGCCAAGACCGCCGGTGAAGCCGCCGCACACTTCGGTTGGTTCGCGCACTTCGCCGCGCTTAACAGCCCGGCCCTGAGCCGGCAGACCCGCGAACAGCTGGGCTGGCGGCCGGAGCAGCCTGGACTGATTGCCGATCTCGACCACCCACGCTATTTTTCCTGACCGGCACGGCGGTTTTCGGCCGGTGATCAGGAAGAAGCCGGTATGTTTTGGGCTTCGCCGGCGAGCAGATGGCGCCTGGCGCTCGCCATAATCTCATCCGAGAGCGCCTGCCCTTTTGTGGCCCGGGCCAGCACCAGCGCCCCGACCAGGGTGGCCATCTCAGCCAGTGCGGCTTCCCGCGCAGCGCCGGCATCGCCCTCTTCCCGCCCATCGGCAAGCAGGGCAATCAGTTTTTCCAGCCCCTGGAGAAACGCCAGGCGCACGGGCTTGTCTTGCGGCTCACGGGCGACATCGGTGGCCAAGGCGGCCAGCGGACACCCCGTTGCCACCGCCGTCAGATTCTGCGGCGCGAGATATGCCTCAATCAGCGCGGCGTGCGCCGCGGCGGGGTCCCCGGTCCCGTCCATGCGCGCATGCCAGCGCTCAACCGAATCCCCGAAGGCCTTGGCGCAGGCAATGGCGGCCAGTTCATCCTTCGACGCAAAATGCCCGTAGAACCCGCCATGCGTCAAGCCCACCGCGCCCATCAGATCGGCGACGCTGACGCGCAGGCCCTGTTCACGGAACAAACGTGACGAGGCGTCTACAATGGCGACGCGGTTGCGTTCGGTTTCGGCTCTTGATACCCGCGGCATGGCAACTCCCACTATGGCATATACATTATCAGCATCATCTATTATAGCCCTGGCAGCTATCCGGCGCTACACTGTTTGCCCCTGCCCGCGTGTTTCACTGTGAAGGAGAGAGCCCATGCCTTATCTGCAACTTGATGTAAACGGCCATTATGCCACGCCGGATAAGCAGCGCCTGGCCGCCAAACTCTGCGCCACCTATGCCGATATGATGTCCGTCGATATCCGGCGTATCAGCATCGCCATCCGGGAATTGGGCGCAGGCGGCGTCTGGCGTATTACGGCGGCCGATAGCGCGCCGGAGCCGGTTTCGGTGCTGATGCTGGACATCCGCAAAGGCCGGTCGGCCGACCAGCGCATGGCGGTGGCCAAGGCGCTTTGCGCGCACTGTGTCGAAATACTGGGACTGCGCGCGGATCGGCTCAACGTCGAGTTTACCCAGCATGACGGCGACGAGATGTATCACCCGCAGCTGGGCGGCTACAGCCCGGATTGGGAGCCAGGCCAACGCTAGGCGGCAGACAATTTGTCAACGCTATTGCGCAGCGCCCGCGCAAAGACGCGCCAGAACGCCTGGGGATATTGCGGCGAAGGCTTTCCGCAAGCTGGCGCCGTTGGCCGGGCGCTACATTTCCATAACGATCTTGCCGAAAGCGCCGCGGTCGAGATGATCGAGCGCCGCGGCAAGATCAGCCAGCGGATAGCGGGTATCGATCACCGGTTTCAGGCCCGTCCGGTCGACGGCCCGGACCAGATCCTCCAGCGCGCGGCGATGGCCGGTGCCTATACCCTGGATGCTGACATCCTTAAGCATCAGCGGCATGGCCTGAGCCGACACCTCGAACCCCTCCAGCGCGCCAATCTGATAGATGCGCCCGCCGACAGCCGCCGTCTGGACGGCCTTGCCGAGGTGCGGTCCGCCGACCAGCTCGAGAATATGATCGGCGCCGCGGTCGCCGGTGATGCGCAGTACCGCGTCCACCCAATCTGCGTGCCGGCGATCGATGCCATGATCCGCGCCCAGCGCCATGGCGCGCGCCAGCTTGTCGGCGCTGGCGGAGACAATGGCTTCGGCCCCATGCGCCTTGGCGATCTGCAGGCCGAACAGCGCGACGCCGCCCGTTCCCTCTATCAGCACCGTCTCGCCGGCGCGCAGGCGGCCGCGCTCGACAAGCGCGAACCAGGCGGTAAGCCCGGCGCAGGGCAATGTACTGGCTTGCGCATCATCCAGCGTATGCGGCGCCCGCACGAACCAGTCTTCCGGGAACGCCACATAGTCCGCCAGCACGCCGGGATAAAAACCGCCCAGGGTACGATAGGACGGTGTGCGGGCGTCACCGCGCCGGACGCCGTCGATCCAACCGGGCGTGAAGGTCGAGATGACGCGCTCGCCGGTGCTGAAGCGGGCGGCATCCGCGCCCGCGGCGATCACCGTTCCTGCGAGATCGGAACCGGGGGTGAAGGGAAACGCGATGGGTAAACCCCGGCCGCTTTCGGTTACCATCTTGTCGCGATAATTGAGCGAGACGGCGGCCACCTTCACCAGGACTTCGCCCCGCCCCGGCGCCGGAATCGGCACCTCACGCAGCGCCAGCCGGTCCCGGCCTATGGCGTCCATCTCCCAACGTCTCATGGTTTTTGTCATCACGTACTCCGTTGCATCTTGGCGGAAAGGGCGTCCCGCGCGATCATCCGCCCGGCAGAGGCCCTTGAGGTTAGGGTCCGCACAGTATCGCATCCTGGATAGTGCATGATAATGCGCTATAATCGGCACAATCTGTTGAATGTGAGGCAACTGTATGAAAGGCGCGGAATTCGCCGAGCTGCTGGCTTTTATGGCCGTCGCGGAAGAAAGAAGCTTCCGTCGCGCCGCCCGGCGGCTGGGCCTGTCGCCCTCCGCCCTCAGCCACACCATCCGCTCGCTTGAGGAGCGCCTGGGCGCCAGGTTGCTTAACCGCACTACCCGCAGCGTGGCGCCAACCCAAGCCGGCAGCGACCTGGCCAATCGCCTGCGCCCCGCGGTCGCCGATATGGAGGGGGCCGTCAGGGACGTCGGCGCCTGCCAGCTACAGCCGCGCGGCGTGGTGCGCGTGAACCTGCCGCGTATTGCCGCCCGCCTGGTGGTGACGCCTGTCCTGGCGGCGTTCCAGGCGCTTTATCCTGACGTATGGCTTGACCTGGTGATTGATGACAGCCTTACCGATGTCGTGGCCAGGGGGTTTGACGCGGGGATCCGTTCGGGGGAGCTGGTGCAGCAGGATATGGTGGCGGTCAGGCTGACGCCGGACCTGAAGATGGCGGTCGTCGGGTCACCCGCCTATTTCGCTGGCCGAACGGCGCCCCTGGCGCCACGGGAGCTGCGCGATCACCGGTGCGTCACCTACCGCTGGCACGAGACCGGCGCGCTGTACCGCTGGAGCTTCCAGGGTCCGGACGGCTCCCTGGCCGTCGACGTCGACAGCGCCATTACCGCCAACGACACGGATCTGCTCCTTGCGGCGGCGCTGCAAGGCGCCGGCCTCGCGTTCCTGCCCGAAAGCTTTGTTGCGCCCTATATTGACCGCGGGGAGCTGATCCATGTATTGGAAGAATGGTGCAAACCCTTTCCGGGCTTTTATCTCTATTATCCCAACAAGCCCCATATGCCGGCGGCGCTCAGGGCGTTCGTCGACTTTATCAAGCTGCCGATCCCCTCGCTTGGCGCGCGGGTTTAGCGCGCCAGGGCGTCCTGCCCGGCTATGTCGTTAAAGATCCGCCATGCCGCCTGGGCGCGCTCAGCATTCGGATAGTTGCGGTTGGCCAGCATCACGATACCCATTTTTTTCTCCGGGATAAAGGCCACATAGGCGCCAAAGCCGTTGGTGGCGCCGGTTTTATTCAGGAAAACGGCCTGATTGGGCGGCGTGGGAGGGGTATGGATTGTTACCGGCTGGATAGCATACGTCATATCATCCGCATTCCCGTCGATAACCGTCTGCAGCGCCACCGGCCAGGGGTATTGCTCCCAAATCATATCCTGGGTGTATTTCGTGGTTGAGAAATAGCCGCGATGGGTTGCGGTCACGGCTTGCTGCACAGGCGATCCCTCGCCATTGCCCAGCATATTGGCGTCGACAAAGCGGATCATATCGGCGGCGGTGGATTTTACGCCATAGGCCTCTTCGCCCAGCAGGCCGGGAGTGACGCGTACCGGCTTATTCTGCTTATCATACCCCCAGGCATAGTTTTTCATCTCCTGTTCCGGCACGGTAATCCAGGTATGGCGCATGTCCAGCCCCGGCAGGATGACGTCCCGCAGCAGATTAACATAGGTTCCTCCCATCGCCCGGGCGGAAATAAGTCCCAGGACGCCGATACTGATATTGGAATAAGAGCGCCCCTGCCCGGCGCCCTGCGCGGAACGCCAGGCGCGCAGGTAGTCCATCAGCTGCGCCTCGCTGGTTACGGCATCGGGAACCTGCAGCGGCAGCCCGCCGCTGGTATGGGTGGCCAAATTGATAAGCGTCAGGTTGCCGAAAGGGGTATCCCGCAAGACGGGCAGGTATTGCCCGACCTTGTCGGATAAGGCCAATTTATTGTGCTGTGCGGCATAGGCGGCCAGCGCCACGTTAAACGTTTTACTCACCGACCCGAGCTCAAACAGGGTATCGGACGTCACTTTTTTTGCCGGTGCCCGTTGCGCCAGCCCGTAGTTATAGAAATAGTGCCTGCCGTCCACCGTAAGGGCCACGGCCATGCCGGGAATCTGGTGCTTTTTCATCATCGGCAGGATGGCGCGATCGACGTCGGCGCGATAGGCATCCGGCGCTGCGTCGGCAGCCCGGGCGCTTAGGGTGATGGCAAGCAGGGACAGGGCGATAAAGGGAAATGGCTTTGTTTTATACATAAAACGCTCATTACGATGGATGATAGGCACTGGTGCAGTCATTAACCTGTATGACGGTTAAAACAGCGTGGGTGCATGCGATGTTGTCTTCGCCAACGGATAACATGATCATCTCCACTGATTCAATATCTGATAAACCGGCCATGATTAGGTCGTATTTGCCCGCCGCGAATCCGCTGCTTAATGTCAAAAATACCCCCGCCGGGTACCGCCGCTCAGCGGCAAAATACGATGCCTACCCTTTATTGCCCGGTAATGCCGATGCCTTAGAAGATAACCCGCGCGCTATGCATCGGCCTGATTGTCGGACGCAGAGCGTTCAAGATCGTGCGCAAACCGGCACGCCAGCCGCACCAGTTCGTCAAATTCCGCCGGGTCCCAATGCGAAAAAATCGCCCGTCCCCTCCGCTCCCGCGCGGCATCCACGGCATCGGTCATTAATTTTCCCTTCGGCGTTACCTCCGCTTCCCGCAGGCGGCGATCGATCATCCCGGGCCGACGCGTCACCAAACCCAGGCTCTCAAGCTTGGCAACCTGGCGGCTGACCGTGGTGTGGTCGCGCCCGACGCGATCGGCAAGGCCCACCACGCCGATGGGCCCGAGACGCTCTATCAATACGAGCAGTGGAAACAAGGCCCGATCGAGCGCAATGCCGGCCTCCCGTACCATGGCTTCATCGTTCTGCGGACGGTTCATCACGCTCACGATCCCCAGCAGCGCCCCGTGCAACGCCCGGAGCTGTTCAGAAATTTGTTTATCCCGCACTCTTTTTCCCGTTGATATAGCCCGATGCCTATTCTGTGCATATTACACAGACAGGATCGGATCGCGATAGCGAATTCAGCGGCTGAGCCATTCCCTTGCCGGAAATTAATCAATCAATCAACCACCACGATTGAGTATACTGACGTCCTACACCATCGCATCAGGAAGGCCGCCATGATTTTTGAACCTGACGAAGCGGATCGCCGCCTGCGCAATGAAACCGAACACATCCGTGCCGGGCTTGCACGCCGGATCACGGCCTTTGTCGGGGACGGCGAGGAACGCGCCACGACTCTGCCCGGCCTGAGCTTTGCACAGGTCAGGGAGCCGAGACCGCCGACGTCCTATCTCTATGAGCCGAGCCTTTCCATGATTATTCGCGGCAGGAAGCGCGTTCAGCTCGGCAATACCACCTACCTCTATGACGAGTCCCGCTTCCTGCTGACCGCGGTCAATCTTCCTACCGTGACCGAGGTGCTGGAGGCCAGCCCCGCGGTCCCCTATGTCTCGTTGCTGATGAGGCTGGATCTTCAGGCGGCGCGGCAAATCATCGCCGACGTGGATACGCACGCATCGAACGCGCCTGTGGCGGGAACGGCCATGGCAACCGGTCCCGCCACCCCTGAGCTTTTCAATGCCGTGACGCGTCTGGTCGATCTGCTCGACAAGCCTCGGGATCTTCCCCATCTGGGTGCGCTTATCCAGCGGGAGATCATCTATCGCATCCTCACCAGTTCGGCGGGGACGCGTTTTCGGGAAACCGTCTTACTCGGTACGCAAAGTCAACGAACCGCCAAGGCGATCGCCTGGCTGCGGGAAAACTATACGCAACCACTGCGCGTCGAGAACCTGGCGGAACTGGCCGCCATGGGCGTCTCCACGCTGCACCATCACTTCCGGGCCATGACCGCGATGAGTCCCTTGCAATATCAAAAGCATCTGCGGCTGCATGAAGCCCGGCGCATTCTCCTGGGAGAAAATATCGATGCCGGCACCGCGGCGATCCGGGTCGGCTACGAAAGCGTCACGCAGTTCAACCGCGAGTACCGGCGCATGTTCGGCGCGCCGCCCATTCGCGACGTCACGTCATTACGGACGGCCAGGGCGAGATGAACCGCGCAGGGCCCGCCCTCCCGTTACTGGCGGGCCAATAGGTAATTTAAAGGCGATAACCGGGGCCTGGGCGCGGGCTGTTTTTTAATGTGAGGACCGGCTGTAAACCATAATCCGTGCGCACGGGTAAACGCCGGTACGCCGAAGGCGTGATATGGAAATTTTTTTTAAACGCCCGGGTCAGGGCCGAATGATCGTCGAATTGGTATTTATGGGCGATGTCCTTGATGGTGATTGCCGACTGGCGCAACTCCTCGGCCGCACGGGTCAACCTTCTTTTGCGGGTGTAGGCGGCAAGGGAATACCCGGTGAGCTTTTTGAACAATCGCTGTAAATACCATTTGCTGTAGCCGGACTTGGCGGAGAGTATCCCCACATTCAGCGGCGCCTCAAGATTGCTTTCAATCCATATCAACAAATCATCCAAAATATTCTCATGGTACATAATGACTCCCAGGTTAAGATCGTTCTTTTCCACCCGGTTCCCTTTACAGGCACGGTAAGGCGGCAAGGTATGTTATGGCTTACCGGCTTACCACCCACTTACTGTCGCGCACCAGAACTCGGGGCGGCGAACGGATGGCACTGAAATACTTGCGGCCATTTCCCCTTTGATTTGCGCCGCGACCGCCTCTGGTGGATGAGCTGAGGCAACGCTTATGCTGCCTGGCCTCAAGTGGCGCGTCGCAATGAATCAGGCGGCAGGCCGCCGAAGCGTAACCGGCCCTTTGGCACCTTTGGCGACGACGAGATGCGGCTGGCCCTGTCATGCTGGATCCATTGCCGCCCCCGTTGTGCCAATCAGCGGACAACCCTACCGGCTAAGCGGCACGTTAAACATGATCCCGTTACCGCGGATAATCCCGGGCAACAACGCGCGATACGTTGGGAGGCCGTGTTACGTTGCCGTAAAGGATCGCAATTCTGTCGGCGTTGACATCAAGCTACAAACAAGAGGTTGGAACAATGTTGCTGTATCAATTTCGCATGGGCACAAACCCGCGGCGCGTCATCATCTATCTCGCGGAGAAAGGGATCGACATCCCACGCTACGAACTCGATTACGCGAACGGCGAGCATCGCTCCGTTCGCTACCTGGGCATCAATCCGTCGGGCAGGGCCCCGACCCTGGTAACCGATACCGGCCTTGCGATCACTGATTCGGCGGCGATCGTCGAATACCTGGAGGAACGCTTTCCGGACAGGCCGATGATAGGTTCCGACCCCCTGTCACGGGCACGCGTGCGCTCGCTTGAAAGGTTGGGCAGCGATCTGGTCGCCCGGGGCCAGTTGTGGCTCTGGAACCAGACCAACGCCTTCCCGGCAAAGGAGCCGGCCCCGTCGCAGGAGACGGCCGATCGCATCTCCCGCTACTTATCGGAACTTCTCGATATCCTGGAGAAAGAAATTGGCGGGAACGCGTTCCTCGCCGGCGATGAACCGACGATTGCCGACTTCACCGTCTTCCCGATTTTTCAAACGGCGCGCGAGAGGTTCAGCCTTCCCTTCGGCGAAGATCATCCGCGGTTGGATGCCTGGTACAGGCGCTTTCGGTTACGCCCGAGCGCAGACTATTAGAGCGGTTGGCGCAAACCATTATCCCCCATGGGCAGGGTAAAGGATCCATGGGGATACTGGTTGCACATGAACTCCACGAAGGCCCGGACTTTGGCGCTCTGCAAACGGCGCGACGTGTGCAGAACCCATAGCTCGACTTCGTCGCCGGCAATCCCCCACATCACCAGTTCGCCCTTTTCCAGCAGGCTCCCGATAATGGACTGCGGCAGCATCGCCGCCCCGGCGCCGGCGGCAATGGCATCCCGCACCATCAGGAGCGAAGACAAACGCAGAACAGGTTGTGGTTCGACGGTGAACTGATCGTTGCGGACCGACCAAATATCGCCGTCGCGATAGGAAGGCATGACGACCGCCGGAACCTGGAAAGGCTTGTCGCGTCGCCCCGTCGGCATCTGAACGGATGGCGCGGCGGCAAGGACCAGCCTGTCCCTGGCAAAGCACCTGCCGACCAATGTGCTGTCCTTGCCCGGATTGATGCGGATGGCGACATCGACATGTTCTTCCACGAGATTGACGAGACGATCCTCCGCCACGGCGTCGATCTGGACGTCGGGATAGAGCACCAGGAACTCAGCGGCAAGCCGCCCCAGCGCCAACTGCGAAAACAGGAGCGGTGCCGCGAGGCGCAGACGGCCCCGCGGCGTCCCGAGGCCGTCCCGTGCCGCCGCCACCGCTTCAACAACCTCGCGCATCGGCCCCTCCGTTCTGCTCAGCAACAGGTGGCCGGCTTCGGTCAACTCCAGGCGCTGCGTACCCCGCTCGATAAGCCTAATGCCCAGCGCTTCTTCGAGATCGGCGACACGGCGCGACAGGGTTGCCTTAGACCGGCCGCTGGCGCGGCTGGCTTTGCCGAAGCCGCCGTGAGCCGCCACCAGCTGAAAATCCTCTAGGGCGTTTAAATTCATGATGTCTCATTTTCAATACAAGTTGTCTATATTTTAGAGTCTTTGTTTTGAATATGAAACCCTTTATTGTTGGGTCATACGCAACCCACACCCTAAAGGAGTTTCTTATGAACCACATTCGTGCACTGGTGCTCAACGAGTACGGCGGCACCGCCGCCGTCGGGATTTCGTCAGTGGTGGCGCCGACGGCAGGCGCAGGCCAGGTGCTGGTCCGCGTCCAGGCCGCCGGCGTCAATGGCCTGGACTGGAAGGTCCGGGAAGGCTATGTCCGGGACGCTTTCCCGCTGCAGTTGCCGACCGTCCTGGGCATCGAACTCGCCGGCGTCGTCGAAGCGGCAGGCCCGGGCGTCACCCGGTTGCGCAAAGGCGATCGCGTCATGGGACCGCTCGGCGGGCTGGGCGCCTACGCCGACCTGGTGGCGGTGAGCGAAGCCAATCTCAGCCCGGTGCCGGACTCGCTGAGCTTCGTCGAAGCGGCGGCGTTGCCCGTCGCGTCGGTGGCGGCGTGGCAAAGCCTGAACTTCGCCGGCCCCATCGGTTCCGGGCAGCGCATCCTGATCCAGGGCGCGGCCGGCGGTCTGGGCGGCTTCGCGGTGCAATACGCACATCAAGCCGGCGCCGTGGTGTACGCCACCGCCTTGGGCAGCCACGCCGACTATGTCCGCGGCCTGGGCGCGAACCAGGTTATTGCCTACGATAAAGAGCAGTTCGAAGCCACGGCAAGCGATATCGACTTGGTGCTCGACTACATCGGAGGCGAGGTGCTGAACCGCTCGTGGTCCGTCCTCGCCGAAGATGGCGTCATCGTCAGCACCGCATCGCCGGCCATACTGGCGAGCACCCCGGCAGGGCGCCGCGGCCTTTGGTTCATGAACACGCCGGATGCCGCACGGCTGCAAGCGATCGCCGAAGATGTGGCGCGTGGACGCTTGCAGTCCAGGATTGGCGCCGTCGTGTCCTTCGGCGAACTGCCCGCGGCTATCGAGCGTAATCGGACGCAGCCACAGGTGGGCAAGACCGTGGTGGATTTCTCCCTGTGAATCCACTGCGCCACGTTGAAATAAACCAACCAACCTAAACCATGGAGACATCATCATGACCATTCTCGTTACCGGCGCTACCGGCACTGTCGGCCGCCAAGTCGTCGAACAGCTCGTGAAGCGCGGCGCCGATGTCCGCGCGTTCGTGCGCGATCCCGCAAAAGCCAACTTCCCGGCCGGCGTCGGCATTGTCCAGGGCGACCTGCTCGACGTCGACGCGCTGCGCGCCGCGTTATCAGGCGTCTCGACGCTGTTCCTGCTCAACGCCGTCGTTGCCGACGAATTCACGCAGGCGCTGATCGCGCTCAACCTCGCCCGCGACGCAGGCATCGAGCGGATCGTCTACCTTTCGGTGATCCACAGCGACCGCTACGCGAACGTGCCGCACTTTGCGGGCAAGTTCGCCGTCGAGCGGATGATCGAGCAGCTTGGCCTGAACGCGACCATCCTGCGCCCCGCCTACTTCATCAACAACGACGTCACCATCAAGGACGTGGTGACCCGCCACGGTATCTACCCGATGCCGATCGGCAGCAAGGGGCTCGCCATGATCGACGCGCGCGACGTCGGCGAGATCGCGGCCATCGAACTCTTGCGCCGCGAGAAGTCCGCCGCGGCGCTCCCGCTTGAGCGGATCAACCTGGTCGGCCCCGAGACGCTGACCGGCCCTGACGTCGCCGCCATCTGGACCGACGTCCTCGGGCGTCCGATCGCCTTCCCCGGCAACGACACCGCGGGGTTCGAGCACAGCCTGCGGCAATTCATGCCGGGCTGGATGGCCTACGACATGCGCCTGATGGGAGAGCGTTTCCTCACCGAAGGCATGCTCCCGGATGCCGGCGACGTCGAACGCCTCACCACGCTGTTGGGACGCCCGCTGCGCTCTTATCGCGCCTTTGCATCCGAAATCGCCGCTGCAGTTTGACAGCGCGATCCGCCTGGCGCTTGGCCGGGAAACACTTAGCCAGCTTGCGCCGCACGCCTGGCCACCCGGGATATGTCCGGGCTGGCCAACCGCACCGACGCCCTGCCGATACTTACCATTCACCTCCAAGCGCCAGTTCGACGTGTGGCCCGGACAGTTTGTTGAATTTGCCGCCGATTGGCGCCTGAGCCGGCTCAGCGGCGATCGGCGCATCGGGCTTACCTGCCACAGCCAATTCACTGAGCTTGCACTGGGCGAAGATGCGACTATGCTAGCGTCGCAACGCCAGGTGATAACGCGGCTGGCGGCGCAGATTGCCACCCAGGCCAGGAACTGGGTTCGTGACAATCGCGACGTTTGCGCCGCGCCATAACCCACGCCTGCGGGCCGCCGCGCAACGTGGCGCCCTGGGGTTATCTGATGATTAAACTGCATAGAGGCAGGAACCCACACTATGAAAAAAATACTATTGCCAGTTTACATCGCGCTGGCTTTTTTACTCAACGGCTGCCTGATGGTGGGCGGACACGACCGGCACCCGGACCGGCGCTATGACGATCGCTACAACCACCACCAAGGCCGGTTAAGCGACCGGGATCGTGAGCATATCCAGGGGCGTGATCGCGATCGCGACAATAGCCCGCGTTATAGATAAAACTTATCCGGCTACCATTGCTAACATCACGTCTATATACACTGACCCTTACCGGATTATCGTGGTCAGCGCAGCGATGCGGGCGCGCTGACCGGGGTAATGCCTGCACGACCAGAGCTTGGGAATCGGGGCGATCGGTGAAGGGAAGCCAGTCCCGCGAGGACCCTGCCCAATCGATTGACCATTGCGACAAGATGACGAGGCTAACCTTATGGCAATGTACGTTTTTTATACCAACGACACGGCATTAAACGTTTACGAAAGTAAGCAGCTGCACGACGCCGAGATAGCAAAAATCACCGCCGACGGGTTTTATAAACTGGACCAGGAAGTTGAAGCATCAACACAAATTGAGGCGATAAAAAAATTGGCCGCGCGACGCAGGGAAGATGCGCAATCCCTGGGTGAATTCACCAAAAATATGTTATTTTCCTCGGTGATAGGATCATTAATCTGATAAAGCAATTGTCACGTTAGTCTCCCCCTCCCGCCTATCCTTTGGTGCGTGCTGTGCCAGTGACATGCGGCTATTATTATAGTAGCCGCATTGCGGTTTTCCTCCCGCGGCTAACCCGACAATCAAAGTGTTCCGCCACGCCGCCGGACTGCGTTGCCGGCAGGCGTTGGTTACAGATGCGTGCCCAAGGAAATACAGCCGGATAACATCAACACTAATGGCGTACAGCTTAGCCAAATGATTCTTTTCATATTCACCCCCCGAGATCGCGATGCTCAATAAACTCGCGCCCGTCCATAGATTAAAATAACGAAACACAGCCGGTTAGGACGAATATCGACAGCATGCATAAAGGTAAAATCAGTCGGTTCATAAAGACTCCAAATGGGTAAACAACTGGGATTATTTAAGGTACGGCTGTAGGTCACGGCTTTTACTGCAAGGCGTTGAGCGGAAACCCTACTAAACCGTACCGTACTGTTTAGTTTTGCATGATCTTTATTTGCCTGTCAATAGAACGATGCGCTATTTTTAATCCACCGCTGCCTGTTTGCTCGTAAGCGTAAGCGATGAGATGATCTTCCCCCTTCTTCACGACAGCATCCATTTCCGCCATGATGGATAAACTTTAATCAGAAGAAAAAGTAAGAGGGATACCCTGTTTGAAATGAAAATTACCGGCATCGATCTGGCTAAAACGACCTTTTATCTCTTCAGTACCCATGCTTATGGAAAACCGGCTGGCAAGATAAAACTTCCGCGTAGCCGTTTACGCTCAGCAACCGCCTATGACTGTTGCTATGGAAGCTTGTGGAGCATCACATCACTGGGCAAGAGAGATACAAAAGCTCGGCCATAAGCGATCTTGCCTCCGGCCCAATATGTCAGGGCTTATCAGCGGCGCCAGAAAAATGTGTCTTGCCGTGTCGCAAAAATCCTAAAATCAGCGACCCAAATGTGGCTTCAACGCACGCCCACCCCATTCAAAAACAGGCTCACCAGATGCGCGATCCGTGCTTTTGGAGAGCTGTCTTTCTCGACAGCGAGTGAGATTGCCGTTGCGATGCACACCAAGTCGTTGAAAGTGACATCAGGCCGAATAGCTCCGCCCCTCTGCGCCAGGTCCAAAAGACGGACCCCTTCCCCACTGGTTGCCAGGCATCCCGGCGTTCCAATCTGGAGAACCGTTCCGAGCAAGGCCGCGAGGCCGCGATAGACCGTAGTGTATTGAACCAGCTCTTCGAGATAGGCCCGCAAGCCGCCCAGTGGGGCAAGCTCTGCGTTTCTGGCACGGCTGGTTTCTGCTAATGCCAGGAAACGAGCGCTGTAGGCCGCCGCCAAAAGATCTTCGCGTGTCGGAAAGCGCCGGTATAGCGTGCCGATTCCTACGCCCGCTCGTTTCGCTACGTCCTCTAATGAGGCGCTCGCGCCTTTCTCAAGAAACACTTCCTCGGCGGCTGCAAGAATACGCTCTCTGTTTCGCTGCGCATCGGCTCTCAATGTGGGTTCATCGGTCAAAGGAATAGTCTCGCTGCTACTTGTTAAGTGGAGGATACCTCCATATAATAAATGGAGCAATCCTCCACTTGATACGAAAGCGAGCTTACGACATGGCGAAACGATTTGAAAATAAGGTTGTGGTGGTTACGGGCGGCACGGACGGCATCGGTTTGACCACGGCGGCGTCCTTCGCGGAACAGGGCGCTCATGTGTACATCACTGGCCGCCGCCAAGAGCGCCTAAATGAGGTTCTGAAGGAAATCGGGCACGGTGCCATTGGGGTGCAAGGCGATGTCAGCAATCTTGCCGACCTTGATCGTCTGTACGCACAGATCCAGCGAGAGAAAGGTCGCGTGGATGTGGTCTTCGCCAATGCTGGCGTATCGGAATCCGCACCCATCGGTGGCATCGAGGAAGACCATTTCGATCGCGTGTTCGGCATCAATGTGAAGGGCACGGTCTTCACGGTGCAAAAAGCCCTGCCGCTGATGTCTGCTGGCGGCGCGGTTGTGCTGGCTGGATCAGGAGCAGGCAGCAAGGGCTTTGCAAATCTATCTGTCTACAGCGCGACGAAGGCGGCGATCCGCTCGCTCGCCCGCACCTGGACGACCGACCTGAAAAATCAGGGCATTCGGGTGAATGTCGTTTCGCCGGGCATGGTACTGACCCCGGCAATGCAGACCTATCTGCAAAACAACGCCGGCGCTGAAGAATGGATGCAGCAAACCATCCCGTTCGGCAGGCTCGCCACGACTGAAGAAATCGCCAAAGCCGTGCTATTTCTGGCGTCGGACGAAAGCAGCTTCATCGGTGGTGAGGAACTGTTCGTTGATGGTGGCTTCGTGGCCGTCTGATATGCGGTGCGACCCTTCAGTTTTGCGGCCTGTGGTAAGGCCGTCTAGCCGACTGGCGACGACAGGTTAATTCGCTCTTCGGGGCGACAATAAGGCCACTGGGTCTACCGCGCATTTTCGCCAGTCCGAGGGGGGTGAAAAGAAAGATTCCCTTTTTATCTTTGTCATTTGTCGCCTAAGTCCAACGTTTTGCGACAACACCTCGCCGTCGGTTTTTCCTGGCGCTCAGACGTTGCAAAAGTCAGTCGCAAATTCCCTATAATATGCGGCAATATTTGCAACACAATGGGGGCGCCATGAGAGACAAACACAGCCCCTGTACGCTCGACCTGGAAAGCGGCCACCTGCGGATCGGTTACGCCAGGGTATTGACCGATGATCGGGGCTTGAGGGATCAGCGCGACGAATTGCATACGGCAGGCAGAAATGCAAACCTGAGCTTAGAAGGCTAAGCACCTTCAGACTTTCTAAAAAATGCCTCCAGTTCGGAGAAACCAATAGCCTTCTTTGAATAACCGAAAGTACCTTCAGCGCATATCTCGCGGGCTGCCTGAACAAAAGAACCGTATGCCAGTCTGGCCATTGATGCACCAACGCTGATACGTTTCACTCCCGCTTCGGCCAGTTGCACAACACTGAACGTCTCACCCGGCAATCCCATAACAACGTTAACTGGCCTTGTCACTGATTCACAAACGGTCTTGATCATTGAAAGATCGTGAAGGCCGGGAGCATAAAGTACATCAGCTCCCGCCTTTTCAAAAGCTTGTAATCTCAGGATCGTATCATCCAAATCAGGACGTCCCCACATAAAATTCTCGGCGCGAGCCGTGATCACAAAATCATGATCCAGCGCTTCTCGTGCTTTTACTGCGGCTTCAATACGATCGACTGCGAGGCTTAAACCATAGACCGGGGCATCGGGCAGACCGGTATGATCTTCGAGGGAGCAACCTGCCAGACCAATATTGACCGCAATTTTTATGGTTTCCGCGGCACTGTCCGGATCATCACCAATTCCTTTTTCAAGATCCGCTGACACTGGCAGAGACGTTGATTCAACAATGGCCTGACAATGATCAATAGTCTGCTTCCACGAAACCCGCCCTTCAGGTACACCTAAGGAGAATGCAAGACCGGCGCTGGTCGTAGCAAGTGCCTTGAATCCCATACTTTCAAGTATTCTGGCCGTCCCAATGTCCCAGGGATTAGGAATAATAAAAGTATCCGGCATTTCATGAAGGAGCCGAAAAGCCTTGCTTTTATCTCCCATAAATGTCCCCTTGAGTGGTATTAATTTGTTTTAAATGGCTGGAAATCATTCGGGGCCATCCGTTGATTATCAAACTAAATACACAGCTGTTTTCGCCGTGGAGAGTTTCATCACCCTATATCAAAAAACTCATTCGAGGCAACCGACCTTATGCTGGAGTTCTATTCCATATAAAGCCAGATGGATTCCCATGGCCCACAAAAAAAAATCGCCAATAAATCCTATGATTTTACTGGCGATTTTAGACGTTAGCGGAACTCAGTGGATGCTAAAAACTTATTCCCACTCAATCGTCGCCGGCGGTTTCCCCGATATATCGTAAACCACCCTTGAAATCCCATCGACTTCATTGATGATTCTGTTAGACACCCGGCCCAGGAACTCATAGGGCAAATGCGCCCAGTGAGCGGTCATAAAGTCGACGGTTTCCACCGCGCGCAGCGAGACCACCCAGTCGTATTTGCGGCCGTCGCCCATGACGCCCACCGAGCGTACCGGCAGGAATACGGTAAATGCCTGGCTGACCTTATGGTAGAGCTCGGCCCGGTGCAGTTCCTCGATAAAAATCGCGTCGGCGCGGCGCAGCAGGTCGCAATATTCTTTCTTCACTTCGCCCAGCACGCGCACGCCAAGACCCGGTCCCGGGAAGGGGTGACGATAAAGCATATCGTAGGGCAGGCCCAGCTCCAGGCCGATTTTGCGCACTTCATCCTTGAACAGTTCTTTCAGCGGCTCCACCAGGCCCAGTTTCATCTCTTTCGGCAGGCCGCCGACGTTGTGATGGGACTTGATGACATGGGCCTTGCCGGTGGCGGAGGCGGCGGATTCGATCACATCCGGGTAGATGGTGCCCTGCGCCAGCCATTTGACCAGGGATTGTTTGCTGGCTTCCTGATCGAAAACCTCGACAAATACCCGGCCGATGATTTTGCGTTTGGCCTCCGGCTCGTCCACGCCGGCCAGCGCACTGAGAAAACGCTCTTCGGCGGCGACATGGACGATATTCAGGCCGTATTTCTGGCCGAACATTTCCAGCACCTGGTCGGCTTCGTGCAGGCGCAGCAGGCCGTTATCGACAAACACGCAGGTTAAACGCTTGCCGATGGCGCGGTGCAGCAGCATGGCGGTGACCGAGGAGTCCACCCCGCCCGACAGACCGAGGATCACGTGATCCTCGCCTATCTGCGCGCGCAGCCGGCTGACCGCGTCCTCGATGATCTTATCCGGCGTCCACAGGGCCTCGCACTGGCAGATATCAAGGACAAAGCGTTGCAGAATGCGCTGTCCCTGGCGGGTATGGGTCACTTCCGGGTGGAATTGCACGCCGTAAAAACGCCGTTCTTCGTCGGCCATAATGGCGAACCGGCAGCTTTCGGTGCTGGCGACGGTAACAAAACCCGCCGGAATGCCGGTGACCTTGTCGCCGTGGCTCATCCACACATCGAGCAGCGGCTGGGTGTTGACGCTTAAGGAATCCTGGATATCGCGCACCAGCTGGCTGTCGGCCACCACCTCGACCTGGGCGTAGCCGAACTCGCGCTGGCTGGAGCCTTCCACCCGGCCGCCCAGCTGCATGGCCATGGTCTGCATGCCGTAGCAAACGCCCAAGACCGGCACGCCGGCCCGGTACACATAGTCCGGGGCGATGGGGCTGTTCAGTTCGGTGGTGCTTTCCGGGCCGCCGGAAAGGATGATGCCGCTGGGGGCGAAGGCGCGGATCTGCGCCTCCGTCACGTCCCAGGCCCAGAGTTCGCAATAAACGCCGAGCTCACGGACGCGGCGGGCGATCAGCTGCGTATATTGCGAGCCGAAGTCCAGGATCAGGATGCGGTGTTGATGAATATTGTCTGTCATAGAAGGCATATTCCAGGAGCGGATAGCAAATAAAATACGTCCCGGCCGCGGCCGGGAAGAATAACAGCTGGGAGGGCCATTCCTCGGCCATCCGAAGCGTAATTGACTGCGGGCCGCCGACGCGGGTCAACGCCGCGCCGCGCGCAGCGCTTAGCCCATGCGGTAATTCGGGGATTCTTTGGTGATGGCGACGTCATGGACGTGGCTTTCCTGAATACCCGCGCCGCTGATACGCACAAATTCAGCCTTGGTGCGCAGCTCGTCGATAGTAGCACAGCCGGTCAGGCCCATACAGGAGCGCAGCCCGCCCATTTGCTGGTGGACGATTTCCTTCAGGCGGCCTTTATACGCCACCCGGCCTTCGATACCTTCCGGCACCAGCTTGTCGGCGGCGTTGTCGGTCTGGAAATAGCGATCGGAGGAGCCCTTGGACATGGCGCCGAGCGACCCCATACCGCGATAGGATTTAAACGAACGGCCCTGGTAGAGCTCGATTTCACCGGGGGATTCCTCGGTGCCGGCCAGGAGCGACCCGACCATGACGCAGGAGGCGCCGGCGGCGATGGCCTTGGCGATATCGCCGGAGAAACGGATACCGCCGTCGGCGATAACCGGGATGCCGGTGCCTTCCAGCGCTTCCACCGCATCGGAAATGGCGGTGATTTGCGGCACACCCACGCCGGTGACGATACGGGTGGTGCAGATGGAGCCGGGACCGATGCCCACTTTAACCGCGCTGACGCCCGCCTCGACCAGCGCGATGGCGCCGGCGCCGGTGGCGATATTGCCGCCGATAATCTGCAGGTCGGGATATTTGGCGCGGGTGGCGCGGATACGTTCCAATACGCCCTCGGAATGGCCGTGGGAGGAATCGATCAGCAATACGTCGACGCCGGCGGCGACCAGCGCGTCGATACGCTCTTCGTTACCGGCGCCGGCGCCTACCGCCGCGCCTACCCGCAGGCGGCCGTGCTCGTCCTTGCAGGCGTTGGGCTTGCGCTCCGCTTTCTGGAAATCCTTGACGGTAATCATGCCGAGCAGATGGAAATGCGCATCCACCACCAGCGCTTTTTCCACGCGCTTTTCATGCATTTTCTGCAGCACGACTTCGCGCGCCTCGCCTTCTTTTACCGTGACCAGGCGCTCTTTCGGCGTCATGACCGCGGTAACCGGCTGGGACAGGTCGGTGACAAAACGCACGTCGCGGCCGGTGATAATGCCCACCAGCTCGTTGTCGTCGGTGACCACCGGGTAGCCGGCAAAACCGTTACGGGCGGTCAGTTCCTTTACCTGGGATAAGGTGGTGGCGGGAGTAACGGTCTTGGGATCGGTGACCACGCCGCTTTCGTGTTTTTTCACCCGGCTGACTTCTTCGGCCTGGCGTTCGATGGACATATTTTTATGGATAAAACCAATGCCGCCTTCCTGGGCCAGGGCGATAGCCAGGGGCGCTTCAGTCACGGTATCCATGGCGGCGGAGAGCAGCGGAATATTCAGGCGTATTTTTTTAGTCAGTTGCGTGCCGAGTTCGGCCGTGTTGGGTAACACCGTGGAATGTGCAGGTAACAGGAGGAGATCGTCGAACGTTAGAGCTTCTTTTGCGATACGTAACATAGCAATATCTCACCAGGATGAATGTATAAAATATTGCCGTGGCATTATACAGAACGTAACCGGTTGCCTCCAGCACTTTTTAAAAAAAATGCTTGATCTGCGCTGAGCGATAAGTAACATCAATCGATTAACCCTTATTTATAGAAGTTGATCTGGCTCACATGTCTTCACCGCCCACCGCTTTGATTTTTACCGTCTCCCGTCTTAACCAGACGGTGCGCGAACTGCTGGAAGGCGAAATGGGCCAGGTCTGGCTGACCGGCGAAATCTCCAACTTCTCGCAGCCCGCCTCCGGCCACTGGTATTTTACGCTGAAGGACGATCGCGCCCAAGTGCGTTGCGCGATGTTTCGCAACAGCAACCGGCGGGTAACCTTCCTGCCGCGCAACGGCCAGCAGGTGCTGGTGCGGGCGGCGCTGACGCTGTACGAACCGCGCGGCGAATACCAGTTGGTAACCGAAAGCATGCAGCCCGCCGGCGACGGCCTGCTGCAACAGCAATTCGAGCAGCTTAAGCAGCGCCTGTCCGCCGAAGGTCTTTTTGACAGCATCCATAAGCAGCCTTTGCCCAGCCCGGCCCGCCGGGTCGGCGTGATCACCTCCGCCAGCGGCGCGGCGCTGCATGATATCCTCAATATTCTGCGGCGCCGGGATCCCTCGTTGCCGGTGGTGATTTATCCCACCCAGGTGCAGGGCCAGGACGCGCCGGCGCAGATCGTGCGCGCCATCGAGGCCGCCAACCGGCGCGGCGAGTGCGACGTGCTGATCGTGGGCCGCGGCGGCGGTTCGCTTGAAGATCTCTGGGGCTTTAACGATGAGCGGGTGGCGCGGGCGATTTTTGCCAGCCGCCTGCCGGTGGTGAGCGCGGTCGGCCATGAAACCGATGTCACCATCGCCGATTTTGTCGCCGACCTGCGCGCCCCTACCCCTTCGGCGGCGGCGGAGCTGGTCAGCCGCAACCAGCTGGAGCTGGCGCGGCAATTACAATCCCAGCAGCAGCGCCTGGAAATGGCGATGGACTATTTTATGGCGCAGCGCCAGCAGGTCCTGACCCGGATGCAGCACCGCCTGCAGCAACAGCATCCGCACCTGCGCCTGGCGCGCCAGCAAACGGCGCTGATAAAACTGCGCCGCCGGCTGGACGACAGCCTGCAGGGGCAGCTGCGCCAGGCGCGCTTACGCCAGGAGCGTTTGCTCCAGCGCCTGGGCCAGCGGGCGCCGCTGCCGCGCATTAATCACGCGCAGCAGCGCTTACAGTCTTTAGGCTACCGGCTACGGCAGGCGATCGGCGGCCGCTTGAACCAGCAGGGACAAATACAGGCGCTGCGCTACCGGCTGGCGCAGGGCATCACCCGGCAGTTAAGCGGGGAGCAGCGGACCTTCGGCATGCTGTGCTCCCAGCTGGAAGCGGTCAGTCCGCTGAAAACGCTGGCGCGCGGGTTCAGCGTTACCACCGATGCCAAGGGGGCGCTGGTCAAACGGGCCCGGCAGGTGAAGGCGGGGGATATCCTGTCAACACGTCTGGAAGACGGGCGGGTGGAAAGCCAGGTGCTGAGCGTCACGCCCGCCGCGGCGAAACCCGCGCGGCGCGCCAAGGACGCCAATTAACGCCCGGGGCCGGCCCCCGGACGCCTGATTATTTCTGATTACCGCGCGCAGAGGCCAGGCGGGCAAAAGCGTTATAGCCCGCGCCAATCACCAGCAATGCGCAGGTGCCGAAAAACACCGGCCGCATACCAAAATGCCCGCCGATAACCCCGCCCAGCAGCGGTCCCGCCACCTGGCCGACATATTGCGCCGAGGTGGAATAACCCAGCATCCTGCCGGCAATCTTGTCCGGCACGTTATGGCGGATAACGCTGGCGATACAGGGCAGCAGCCCGCCCAGCGCCACGCCCATAAAAAAGCGCAATACCACCAGTTGCCAGCCGCGGGTGACCATCGCCTGCGGGATCAGCAATAACCCCGCGACCAGCAGGCAACCGATTATCACCGTCCACGGCCCGTTGCGATCGGCCAGCCTGCCGAGCCAGGACGCGGAGACAATGCTGCCCAGCGCCGCGCTGGCCATCACCAGTCCGGCGACAAACGTCACCTGCGTGGACGCCACCAGTTGCGCCACGTACAGGGTGATAATCGGCTCGATGGACATATTGGCCACCATCAGCAGCGCGCCGGTAATCAGCATCGCCAGCACCGGCCGGGTAAACCCGGCGGCCTCCTCCGGCACGCTCTCTTTTTTGCGCCTGATGGTGGCGCCCGGTTCTTCCCGCAACAAAAACGTCGTCGCCAGGAAGGAGATAAAAATCGTCGCGCCGGCCACCATAAACGTGGCGCGGATGCCGATAAGCGGCGGCAGGGTGCCGCCTATCAGCGGACCGATGAAATTACCGGCCATGATGCCGGAAGACAGGACGCCCAGCGCCCAGCCGGTGCGCGCTTTGGGGGTTTGGGTCGCCACCAGGATCATGGACCCCGACGCATAGCCCCCCAGCAGGCCGGCCAGCAGGCGCAGCGCCACCAGTTGCCAGACGCTGTGCGCCATGCCCAGCAGCGTCATGGCGACCGCCATGCCGAGGCTGGCGCGGATCAGCATCAGCTTGCGGCCATAGCGATCGCCCAGGCGTCCCCACAGCGGCGCGGTCAGCGCCGCGCTGAAAAAGGTGGCGCCATAGGCCAGGCCCGACCAGAGGCTGATGGCGGCGTGGGTCGTTGCGCCCAGCTGTTCTACATACAGGGGCAGGAACGGCAGCAGGAGGGTCATGGCGATAATGGTGGTGAACGAACCAAAGACGCAGACAAACAAATTTTGTTGCCAGTAGCGGCTGCCGTCAGCCGAATCCGTCGGGGTGCTTGTCATATCCTTCCTGAGATCTGTGATGGCCATGGATTGGCGGAAATAATTACCCACACGTCGCCGTAGTGCTCCCGAGTAGCAAAAATAATATCAATCCAGCCGCCATGAAAACAACTTCTGCGCCAGGGAAAAAAAGGGTGAAATGACGAGCTGCTAATTATTCCCGTAATAGAGAGGATCCGGCTGCCTAATGGGTAAACCATCGCAGATTACACTTAAAATGCCTTTTTTGTCCTGATAAAAAGAGAGTAAGCATTTGTTAATGAAAGGTAAAAATTAATCATCACCTTTGGACAACCACCTGTTTATCAACCATTTACAACCTATAAGCTTTATGTATCTTAACCAGGTGATAACATCACTTTTTAGTTTACTTAGCCGTTGACGGCTAATAGAATCAAAAACGCTAAGCAGACAGTATTGGGCTCAAAGCAACCTCAATAATATTGCCCTGCGGTATACTTAATTTTCTTAAATAGAGACACTGCGCATGAACGAGCATTTCATCGCACCCCTTTGCATGAATTTGTTGGCATCGTCCCAACGGCAAACGGCTGCGAATAACGCCCCGGTGGATGTTGTCCTGATCGGCGGTGGAGTCATGAGCGCTACGCTTGGAACCTACCTTAAGGAACTTGAGCCAGACTGGACCATCAATATGTATGAGCGTCTGGATAAGACCGCGGAAGAGAGCTCCAATGGCTGGAATAACGCCGGCACCGGCCATGCGGCGTACTGCGAGTTAAATTACACCCCGGAAATGGCCGACGGCTCGATTGATATCACCAAAGCGGTGGCGGTCAACGAGGCGTATGAAATTTCCCGCCAATTCTGGGCCTATCTGGTAAAAAATAATATTCTCGGCGCCCCCAAATCCTTTATTAATAACGTTCCCCATATGAGTTTTGTCTGGGGAGAGGAAAACGTTAATTTCCTGCGCAAGCGTTATGCCGCGCTGCAGGGCAGCACGTTATTCCAGGGCATGGAATATACCGAGGACAGCCACGTCATCAGGCAGTGGGCGCCGATGATCATGGCGGGCCGCGACACGTTCCAAAAGGTGGCGGCCACGCGCATGGCCATGGGCACCGACGTCAACTTCGGCGAACTGACGCGGCAGATGCTCGCCGCGCTGGAACGGCGGCCGAACGTTAACCTGCACCTGCGCCACGACGTGCTGGATATCAGCCGCAACGACGACAGTACCTGGACGGTAAAAGTCGCCGACCTGAACAACAACGGCCGGCAAAGCTCGGTGCGCGCACGCCATATTTTTATCGGCGCCGGCGGCGCGTCGCTGACGCTGCTGCAAAAATCCGGCATTCCCGAAGCCCGGGGTTATGCCGGCTTTCCGGTGGGCGGCAAGTTCCTGGTGACCACCCGGCCTGAGGTGGTCAACGGCCATCTGGCGAAAGTTTACGGCAAGGCGTCGGTCGGCGCGCCGCCGATGTCGGTGCCGCATATCGATACCCGCATGCTGGACGGCGAGCGCACCCTGCTGTTCGGCCCCTACGCCACGTTCAGCAGTAAATTCCTTAAACGCGGCTCCTGGTTTGATTTGTTCGGTTCGCTGACGTGGCAGAACCTGATGCCGATGATCCGTGTCGGCCTGGATAATTTCGGCCTGCTGGGATACCTGGTGAGTCAATCGTTTATGTCGGATAAAAAACGGCTGGCGGCGCTGAAGGAATATTATCCCGAGGCCAGGCTGGAGGATTGGGAACTGACCGACGCGGGCCAGCGGGTGCAAATCATTAAAAAAGACGCCAGGAAAGGCGGCATCCTGCAGTTCGGCACCGAGGTGGTCAGCTCGGCGGACGGCAGTCTGTCGGCGCTGCTTGGCGCGTCGCCCGGCGCCTCGACCGCCGCGCCGATTATGCTGCAACTGCTTGAGAGCATGTTCAAAGAGCAGGCAGCCTCCCCCGCCTGGCGCGCCAAGCTCCAGGAAATCATCCCCTCCTACGGCCGCCCGCTCGACGGCAGCGTTGAAATGACCAATAAAATACGCGCCTATACCAGCGGGATCCTGCAGCTGGCCTGCGTCGAGGCTACCCAGGGCAGCGCCGCAGGGTCCGCCGGCCTGTGGGATACCTTGCCCAAAGCCATCTAGCGCGCACAGCGCCCGGCTATGCGCCGGCCGCCCGCCGCGGCAAGCAAGCGCCCGGCGGTCATCGCGTTTTTTCCCCCGCCAAGCCGCCTTGCCCCGGCGGCCGGGTGCACGGACCCTGAACGCCCCTGTCCGCCGTTTGGCGATGGCGTATACATTGGCATTTAACTGAAATACTATGTGAACAAAGTACATGCTTTCCCTGCCGGCCATGGCATCACCGCCAAAGACGCCCGGGCAATCATCACCCTAAAGAAGGTATGCCATGCCGCTATCCCCGACACAAGAAAACAGCCCGGCATCGTCGTTATCCTCGCTGGCGGCGGTGCTGGCGCGCGGGGATTGGCAAAATCCCGGCGCGACCCATTACCGCAGGCTGCCCGCCCATCCGCCCTTCCATAGCTGGCGCGACGAGGAACTGGCGCGTCGGGACACCGAAAGCGAACAACGCCGTTCCCTGGACGGCGAATGGCGTTTCAGCTATTTCCCACGCCCCCAGGCGGTACCGGAAAGCTGGCTGGAGGACGATCTGCCCGGCGCGCAGGCCATGGCCGTGCCGTCAAACTGGCAAACCGCCGGTTATGACCGGCCCATTTATACCAATGTCAAATACCCTATCCCGGTCAATCCGCCCTATGTGCCCGAGGATAATCCCACTGGCTGCTATTCGCGGGATATTCTGCTGCCCGACGGCTGGGCCGGCCAGGGCCGGACGCGGATTATTTTCAACGGCGTTAATTCGGCGTTTTATTTGTGGTGCAACGGACACTGGGTGGGGTATTCGCAGGATAGCCGCCTGCCGGCGGAATTTGACCTGAGCGATTATGTGCATCAGGGCCGCAACCGGCTTTGTGTTTTAGTGTTGCGCTGGAGCGACGGCAGCTATCTGGAAGATCAGGATATGTGGCGTATGAGCGGCATTTTCCGCCCGGTGTCCCTGCTGCATAAACCGCCGGTCGGTTTTACGGATATCCGTATTCACACCCGGCTGGATGCCCTGTTGCATGACGCCGTGCTGGACGTGGACATCGCGATTACCCCTCAGGCCGCCGGCGCCGCCTCGGACTATAGCGTCGAGGTCGCCCTCTGGCGGGGTGACCTGCGCGTGGCCGCTCAATGTTCTGCGCTCGGCAGCGCGATAATCGACGAGCGCGGCCGCTATCCGGAGCGGGTTACCCTGGCGCTGCCGGTGGCCGCGCCGCGCCTGTGGAGCGCCGAAACGCCGGATTTATACCGGGCGGTGGTGGCGCTGCGCGACGGCCGGGGCGCGCTGGTGGAAGCCGAGGCATATGACGTAGGCTTTCGCCGGGTGGAGATACGCGACGGCCTGCTGCGCCTTAACGGCCAGCCGCTGCTGATCCGCGGCGTTAACCGTCACGAGCATCACCCGGCCCATGGCCAGGTCATGGACGAAGAAACGATGCGCCGGGATATCCTGTTGCTGAAACAGAATAATTTCAACGCGGTGCGCTGTTCGCATTACCCCAACCATCCGCTGTGGTATCGGTTATGCGATCGGTATGGCCTGTACGTGGTGGATGAAGCCAATATCGAAACGCACGGCATGGAACCCATGAGCCGGCTGGCCGACGACCCGGCCTGGTTTGCGGCATTCAGCGAACGGGTTACGCGCATGGTGCAATGCAACGGCAATCATGCCAGCATCATCATCTGGTCGCTGGGTAACGAGTCCGGCCACGGCGCCACCCATGACGCCTTGTATCAGTGGGTGAAAGCCCATGATCCCAGCCGGCCGGTGCAGTATGAAGGGGGCGGGGCCAATACCCGCGCCACCGATATCATCTGCCCGATGTATGCGCGCGTCGATGAAGATCAGCCGTTCCCGGCGGTGCCGAAATGGTCGATAAAAAAATGGATCGGCCTGCCCGATGAGCAGCGTCCGCTGATTTTATGCGAGTATGCCCACGCCATGGGCAACAGCCTGGGTGGTTTTGCCGCGTATTGGCGCGCCTTCCGCCAGCATCCGCGCCTGCAGGGCGGCTTTATCTGGGACTGGGCGGATCAGGCGCTCGAGCGCCAGGACGGCGAAGGCCGGATGTTCTGGGCCTACGGCGGCGATTTCGGCGATACCCCAAACGATCGCCAGTTCTGCCTTAACGGCCTGGTGTTTCCCGACCGCACCCCTCATCCGGCCCTGGTGGAGGCAAAGCACCAGCAGCAGTTTTTCCAGTTCCGCCTGCTGGACACCCGGCCGCTGAAAATAGACGTCGCCAGCGAATATCTGTTTCGCGCCAGCGATAACGAGCTGCTGCGCTGGACCCTTGAATGCGACGGCGATCCGCTGTTAAGCGGCGCGACGCCGCTGCGGCTGGCGCCGGGGCAACACGCCGCGCTGACGTTAGGCGACCTTCCGCCGCAGGCGGAAAAGGCGGGCGAATGGTATCTGCGCGTCAGCGTCGAGCAGCCTGCCGCCACCCCCTGGTCCCCCGCCGGACATCAGGCGGCTTGGGCGCACTGGAAACTGGCCCGCGGGTTTATGGCGCCCATCGTCCCCGGCCCCTCCCGCCCGACGGACGAAACGCCCAGTCTGACTGAGAATGCCGGCGAGTTTATCGTCCGCCATCACGATCAGCGCTGGATGGTGGATAAACAGCGCGGCCAGTTAACCCAGTGGTATCGCGGCGACGCGCCGGGTCTGCTCAGTCCCTTGACCGATCAGTTTATCCGCGCGCCGCTGGATAACGATATCGGCATCAGCGAAGCGGACTGCGTCGACCCCAACGCCTGGGTGGAGCGCTGGCGCGCCGCCGGCCTGTATGACCTTGAGCACCGCTGCCTGCGGCTTTGCGCCGATCAATTGGCGGATCGGGTTGTGTTCGAGGCGGTACACGGCTATTTCCACCAGGATCGCCTGCTGCTGCAAAGCCACTGGCACACGACCATCGACCATGCCGGCCAGATGGAAAACCGGGTCCGGGTGGTGGTGTCGCCGTCCCTGCCGCCCCTGGCGCGCGTCGGCGCGGCATGCCAGCTCGCCCCCGGCGCGCAGGAGGTGTCCTGGCTGGGGCTGGGGCCGCACGAAAACTATCCCGATCGCCTCGCCTCGGCGCAATTCTCCCGCTGGCGCCTGCCGCTGGATAAGATGTATACGCCTTATATTTTCCCGGTGGAAAACGGCCTGCGCTGTTTTACCCGTGAAGTGGCCTTCGGCGACTGGCGGATCGACGGCAATTTTCATTTTTCCCTTAGCCCCTACGGCACCGGGCAGCTCACCCGCGCCACCCACTGGCATTTGCTGCGACCGGAACCGGGCCTGTGGCTGCATCTGGACGCCCGCCATATGGGCGTGGGCGGCGATGACTCCTGGAGCCCGAGCGTGCATCAGGATTATCTGCTCTGTGAGCGGGAATATGATTACAGGTTACGTTGGCGGCGGGTATCCCTTGACAGCGCGGCCATTTTATCGCCAACACCGGTATCAACCTCGACCATACCGGACCGGGGAGGCGCCCATGACTGATGATACCAGGATAGTTATCCGTCCCATGACGCTTGCAGATAAAGAGGAATGGAAATTCCTCTGGCGCCGTTATTTAAGTTTTTACTCCACCATCCGCGACGATGCGCTATATGAGCATACCTTCGCGCGCCTGCTCGACCCGGCCTGCCCCGGCATGTTTGCCTATGTGGCGCTGTTGCAGGGGCATCTTATCGGCCTGGTCAATTGTATCGTGCACGATCACGGCTGGTATCATGAAAAAGTCGTGTACCTGCAGGACCTGTATGTGGAGGAATCGGCGCGCGGCAAAGGCGCGGGCCGGCAGCTGATCGAACGGGTTTACGCCCATGCGGACAGCCACGGCATGGCCAATGTGTACTGGACGACGCGCACCACGAACCATTCCGCCATGAAACTGTATGACAAGGTGGCCCATAAGACCGATTTTATCAAATACCAACGCTAGCCCCGCGGCGGGTGAGCCCGGTTTCTGGCGCGCCGCCCGCCACCGGCAACGACCTGCCGGCAGCCAAGGCTTAGCGATCCGCTTTGGTCGCGATGATAAAAACCCCTATACTTTAATAAAATGCTAATTATTGATAGGGGGTAAAATGGAAAACCTATACCGGCGGCACCTGAGCGTTATTCCACCCTATATACTGCGGCGCATTATCGAAAAAGGCAGCGAACACCAGCGCCAGTATGCCCGGCATACCCTGAACCATGTCTATAGCCTGATGGGACAGAACCCGGTGGCGGCCCGTTACCAGCCGACGGCGCAAGCCGGCACGGTGGAACGCGCCATTTATGACGCGCATAACACCACTAACCTGCCCGGCAAGGCGGTGCGGCGGGAAGGCCAGACGGCGGGGAACGACGTTGCGGTCAATGAAGCCTACGATTACCTGGGCGTCACCTACGATTTTTATTGGCAGGTGTTCCAGCGCAACTCGCTGGACGCCAAAGGGTTGCCGCTGACCGGCACCGTGCATTACGGTACCGATTACCAAAATGCCTTCTGGAACGGTGAACAAATGATATTTGGCGATGGCGACGGTGAAATATTTAACCGATTTACCATCGCTATCGACGTGGTGGCCCATGAATTAACCCACGGCGTCACGGAATCCGAGGCGAATTTAATCTACTTTGAACAGGCGGGCGCGCTTAACGAGTCGCTGTCGGACGTCTTCGGTTCGCTGGTGAAACAATATCACCTGGGACAAACCGCCAAACAGGCCGACTGGATCATTGGCGCCGGTTTGCTGGCCGCCACCATCAAGGGCAAAGGGCTGCGCTCGATGGCCAAGCCCGGCAGCGCCTACGACGACCCGGTGCTCGGCAAGGATCCCCAGCCCGCCGACATGGCCGGTTTTGTGCACACCCGCGAGGACAATGGCGGCGTGCATCTCAACTCCGGCATTCCCAACCGGGCGTTTTACCTGGCGGCCATAGCCCTGGGCGGCCATGCCTGGGAAAAAGCGGGGGCTATCTGGTACGCCACGCTGTGCGATAGCCAGTTAAAACAAAACGCCGACTTCGCCGCTTTCGCCAGACTGACCGTGAAACACGCCGGCGAGCGTTTTGCCGCTAAAGAGGCCAAGGCGGTGGAGCAGGCCTGGCGCGAGGTGGGCGTATTGTCTTAAGGCCCGTGCCGTTCGCCTCGGCAAGGGCCGGCATGCGGCCCGGAGTGGGTGTTGCGTTGACATAATGCCGGGAGAGCCTGATGGACCTGTTATCTTTATTAAACGAGCATGCGGTGATTGAACTGTCGCGCGAGGGGGGCTTTGCCTATATTCCCAAGCTTGCCGCCCAACAGCGTTTTGCCCTGTGCGACCTGTCGTCGGCGCAGCGGGAGCAGTTGTGCCATCTGGTCAGCCGCGTGGCGCTGCTGGCCCAGCACAGCGGGCAGAACCGCGCGCCCGGCAGCGGCGATCAGCGGTTTTACCGCATCCTGATCGTCGGCCAACCGCCGGGAGAGGCGCAGCCGGCACAGGCCGAAATCGTGGTGCCGGAGAGCAGCGCGCCGCCGGAATTGGAAATTTTATGGCAAAAGGGGACGTTTTAAAGCGCGGCGTAATGCCAGTCCACCCTTTTCCTGGAAATCAGGCCGTCGCCGCGCGGACAGAAATAATCCACCGCGCCGCAGGCCTTAAGCACGTCCAAGGGCTGCCCGCAGTCGGGACAGATAGCCTGCGCCTGAAAGCGGCGACGGCAATGCTCGCAAACCTGATCTTCGCCGTCGGCCTGCATCGGACCGGCGCATACCGGACACCGTGGCGTCATGATCGCCTCCCCCTTTCCCACGTGTAGCCGCACCCGGCCGCAATTCACCCGCTTAGCGCGGACCCGGTGGGCATCGCGTGCTTATTTACTTTTTTTAATGTGACTAATCAAACGCTTGCGTTTACGCATCTGGTTCGGCGTCAGCTTGTTATGCTTGCCGGCGAACGGGTTTTCCCCTTCATTGAACTGGATACGGATCGGCGTGCCCATGATTTCCAGCGAGCGGCGGAAATAATTCATCAGGTAGCGTTTATAGGAGTCCGGCAGGTTTTTGACCTGGGTGCCGTGGATCACCACAATCGGCGGATTATAACCGCCGGCATGGGCATATTTCGGTTTCACCCGGCGCCCGCGCACCAACGGCGGCTGATGCTCTTCCACCGCCATTTGCATGATTTTGGTCAGCATCGCGGTGCTGATGCGCTTGGTGGAGCAACGATAGGCTTCATTCACCGATTCGAATAGGTTGCCCACGCCGCTGCCGTGCAGGGCGGAAATAAAGTGCACCCGGGCAAAGTCGATAAAGCCCAGACGCATATCCAGGGTTTCCTTGACCTCGTCCTTGATCTCCTGCGTCAGGCCGTCCCATTTGTTCACCGCGATCACCAGCGATCGCCCGCTGTTAAGGATAAAGCCCAGCAGCGACAGGTCCTGATCCGAAATCCCCTCGCGGGCATCAATAATCAGCAGCACCACGTTGGCGTCTTCGATGGCCTGCAGGGTCTTGATCACCGAGAATTTCTCCACCGTCTCGGTAATCTTGCCGCGCTTGCGCACCCCGGCGGTATCGATAAGGATATATTCCCGCTCGTCGCGCACCATGGGGATATAGATACTGTCGCGGGTTGTGCCCGGCATATCGTAGACCACCACGCGATCCTCGCCCAGGATACGGTTGGTCAGGGTGGATTTGCCGACATTAGGACGCCCGACGATGGCCAGCTTGATCGGCAGGGACTGCGGATCGAACGCTTCTTCCTCGTCCTGCGGGATTTCGTAATCGTCCTCGTCTTCTTCGGTCCAGGGTTCCATGCCGGGATACTCGATAGGCTCCTCGACCGCGCCGCCATCGCCTACCAGCGGTAGCAAGACTTCTTCCATCAGGGCACTAACGCCGCGGCCATGGGAGGCGGCAATGGCGAAGACTTCACCCAGCCCGAGGGAATAAAAATCGCCCACCGCGCTCTCGGCATCAATGCCGTCGGTTTTGTTGGCTACCACCACCGTGGTTTTCTGCCGGCTGCGCAGGTGTTTGGCAATGCCCTGATCCGCCGCCATCAGTCCGGCGCGGCCGTCGACCAGGAACAGCACGATATCCGCTTCCTCGATCGCCACCAGCGACTGCCCGGCCATACGGGTTTCGACGCCATCCTCGGTGCCGTCGATACCGCCGGTGTCAACGACGATATACTCATGGCCTTCCCATTCTGCACGACCATACTTGCGGTCACGCGTCAGCCCCGGAAAATCCGCCACCAACGCATCGCGGGTATGCGTTAACCGATTAAACAGGGTGGATTTTCCTACATTCGGGCGCCCGACCAGCGCGACGACAGGTATCATTGTTACAACCTCATCAGGTAATTTTTCTGTTTCAGCACTTAATCAGGCTGATTATATAAGACAAAACGGCTCCTGAACATGTCAGGAGCCGTTAATGACCCGCGCGCCCAGACGTCAGCGGCGGATAAGCACAGGCATTAGCGGGTAAAGGCGTACACCTCGCCGCCGTTGGCCTGCAACAGCAGCTTGCCGCCGGCAACCACCGGATTGCTTTGCAAGCCGGAGCTGTCCACCTTAACCTGCGCGACAAAACGTCCGTCGTCGGTATTGATCCAGTGCATATAGCCCTCCGAGTCGCCAACGACGATATACCCGTCGAACAGCACCGGCGACGTCAGGTTGCGGTGCAGCAGCTCGCTTTGGCGCCACAGGGTAACGCCGCCCTGGGTATCCAGCGCAATCAGGCGATCGTCCTGATCGACCAGGTAAATGCGGCCGCCTTCGACGATAAGATCGTTGACCGAACCGATTTCACGGCGCCAGATAATTTGCCCGGAACGCAGATCCAGCGCCGCCAGGTTGCCGTTATAGGCCAACGCGTAGACCACGTTATTGACCACCACCGGCGTCATGTTGACATCACCGAGACGCGCGATTTCCGTCGCGCCGCTCGGCTGGGAAATACGCTGCTGCCAGATCAGCTGGCCCTGGGTCATCATCACCGCGCTGACCCGGCCGTTATCGCCGCCGACGATGGCCGCGCCAAACGCCGGCGTCGGCGCCGATTCGCCGCGCAGGGTCAGCGGCGGCATATCGAGGTTAACCGTCCACTTCACGGCGCCGTCGGTTTCGTTAAGACCCTGCAGCATGCCGTTGCTGGTATGGACCAGCACCAGGCCGTCGCTGACCACCGGCGTCGACAAGGCTTCGCCCGCCACCTTGGCCTGCCAGGCGATGGTGCCGTCCTCGGCGTTCAGCGCATAGACCTGGGCCTTTTCGCTGCCGACGAAAACATGCCCGTTGGCCACGGCCAGGCCGCCGGATAACAGCGCGGGAAGATTACGCGACAGGAAACCGGTCTTTTCCGACAGGTCCACCGACCAGATTTCCTTGCCGGTATCAATATCCATCGCGGTTACGGTACCGCGGCGGTCCGCGGCGAACACGCGGTTATCCTGCCAGGCGGGACGCAGGTTGGAGTAAAACTCGCCGGTACCATTACCGACCGAGCGGCTCCATACCTGGGTAGGCTGAAACTGATTGTCCACTTTCGGCAGCGGGGACATGGTCACCACATCTTCTTCACCGCTAAACCAGGAACAGCCGCTGAGCAAGGCAACGGAAATCAGACCTACGAAAAATGTTTTACGCAATTGCATGGGGTCCCTCTTAGCTGGACAGGTTATTCAGTTTCATGCGCAACAAGGCTTGTAATGCCTGAGGCGGGTTCGCTTTAAGCGCTTTATCGTACGCTTCACGCGCCGCTTGATTATTGCCTTTGATGACCTGCGCGTCGCCACGGGCATCTTCCACTAATGCCGACCAGCCGGCATGCGTTTCTTTTTCCAGGGTCTTCAGCGCGCCGTCGACGTTTTTCGCCTCGATCTGGACACGCGCCAGACGAATGTTTATCAGCGCCTGCAGGTTTTCTTCATTGGTCTGGGTCAGCGCTTTTTGCAGCTGCTTTTCGGCGGCGGCGAAATTACCGTTATCCACATAAAAACGCGCCAGATCCATGGAGGTCAGGGCGCCATAATTATTGTTGTTGGCGTCGGCGAATTTCTGCGCTGCGTCGACGGCGGGCGGGGCGGCGTCGTGGGTCAGCGCCGTGTTCACCTGCTGCCATGACGCAGACGACGCCATCATGGCGTCATTTTGATGGTTATGCCAATAACGCCAGCCCACCAACGCGGCGATACCGATGACCACGCCGATAACCAGCGCTTTACCGTTATCCGCAAAGAACCGACTGAGCGCTTCGCGCTGTTCGTTTTCCGAGCTGTAGACTTCCACGTGGTCCTTCTCCTTAACCTAATATCGATGCCAGGCGCGCCGCGACATCGCTTTGCGCCAGCGTTTCCTGGTCGCCCGTGGCCAAATTCTTCATCACCACCTGTTGGGCGGCGACTTCGTCCTCACCGAGCACCAGGGCCAGGCGCGCGCCCCATTTGTCGGCCCGGCCGAACTGCTTCTTAAAATTACCGCCGCCGTAATTGGTCATTAACCGCAGGTCGGGCAAGGCGTCGCGGATTTGCTCCGCCAGCGCCATTGCCGCGCCCTGGGTCTCATTGCCGGAGGAAATGAGGTAGACATCCACCACCGCCCTGGGCTTGAACTGCGGGTTCGCTTCCCGCACCAGCAGCACCAGGCGCTCCAGCCCCATGGCAAACCCTACCGCCGGCGTGGCGCGCCCGCCCAGTTGCTCGACCAGCCCGTCGTAACGGCCGCCGGCGCAGACGGTGCCCTGCGCGCCAAGGCTGGTGGTGACCCATTCAAAAACGGTACGGTTATAATAATCCAGGCCGCGCACTAAACGCGGATTAACCGTATATGGGATACCGGCCCGCGCTAAAAGTTCACACAGGCCGTCAAAGTGTTCGCGCGACTCGTCGTCAAGGTAGTCGGTCAAGACCGGCGCATCGTTCAGCAAGGCCTGGATGCCGGCATTTTTGGAGTCAAGTACGCGCAGCGGATTGGTATGCATGCGCCGGCGGCAATCATCGTCCAGCGCCTCCTCATGCTGCTCGAGGAAAGCCACCAGCGCCTCGCGATACCGCGCGCGCGCGTCCAGCGAGCCGATGGAATTCAGTTCCAGCGCCACATGTCCGTCGATGCCCAGCGCCCGCCACCAGCGCGCGGTCAGCAAAATCAGCTCCGCATCGACATCCGGCCCCGCCAGGCCGAACACCTCGACGCCCAGCTGATGGAACTGGCGATAGCGGCCTTTTTGCGGGCGCTCATAGCGGAACATCGGGCCAATATACCACAACCGCTGTTCCTGGTTGTACAGCAAGCCGTGTTCAATCCCCGCGCGCACGCAGCCCGCCGTGCCTTCCGGGCGCAGCGTCAGGCTTTCGCCGTTGCGATCCTCGAAGGTGTACATCTCTTTTTCCACGACATCGGTTACCTCGCCGATGGCGCGCTTGAACAAGGGCGTCTGCTCAACGATGGGCAGGCGAATTTCGCTATAACCGTAACCGGCCAGGACGTTCTTAAGCGTGCCTTCAATGCGCTGCCAGACAGCCGTATCTTCCGGCAAATAGTCGTTCATGCCGCGAATGGCCTGGATGTTCTTTGCCATGTCGATTCTCTTCGGGTTTTGAGTTACTTATCAATCAAATTAACGGTAATGCGATTGCTTTCATCAAGCATTGCCGCCTTAGCGCGAATTTTAGCCTCGAGCTGATCTATCATCTGCTCGTTATCAAAACGATCCCGCTGGCGCACGCCGTCTTCATAGAAACCGCTTTTATTATGGCCGCCGGTAACGCCGATGGTCGAGACCAGGGCTTCGCCCGGACCGTTGACCACGCAGCCGATAATCGAGATGTCCATCGGCGTGACAATGTCCTCCAGGCGCTGTTCGAGGGCGTTGACGGTGCCGATGACATCAAACTCCTGCCGCGAGCAGGTCGGGCAGGCGATAAAATTGATGCCGCGCGCGCGGATGCGCAGGGACTTGAGGATATCGAATCCCACCTTCACTTCCTCAACCGGGTCGGCCGCCAGCGAGATACGCAGGGTGTCGCCGATGCCCTCGCTCAGCAGCATCCCCAGGCCGATGGCGGATTTCACCGAGCCGCTGCGCATGCCGCCCGCTTCGGTAATGCCCAGATGCAGGGGCTGCTCGATGCGCGCGGCCAGCAGGCGGTAGGACTGCACCGCCAGGAAAACGTCGGACGCCTTGACGCTGACCTTAAACTGGTCGAAATTCAGTTTTTCCAGGATATCCACATGGCGCATGGCCGATTCCAGCAGGGCCTCGGGCGTGGGTTCGCCATACTTTTCCTGGATATCCCGCTCCAGCGAGCCGGCGTTGACGCCGATGCGGATCGGGATGTTTTTATCGCGGGCGCAGTCCACCACCGAGCGGATGCGCGCCTCGCTGCCGATATTGCCGGGATTGATGCGCAGGCAATCGACGCCGTACTCCGCCACTTTCAGCGCGATGCGGTAATCAAAATGGATATCGGCCACCAGGGGAACATTGACCTGCTGCTTGATAAGCCGGAAAGCCTCCGCCGCATCCATGGTGGGTACGGAAACGCGCACGATATCGACGCCCACGCGCTCAAGCGCCTGGATTTGCTTCACCGTCGCCGCCACGTCGGTGGTGCGGGTATTGGTCATCGACTGCACGGCAATAGGCGCGCCGTCGCCGATGGGCACGTTGCCTACGTTAATCCGGGTCGATTTGCGGCGGTTAATGGGTGCTTTATTATGCATTATGTTCTCTCCATAATTGCCGAACAGAAGCTTAGTTAGCCGCTATTGTAAATCGGGCAACCTGGTTTGACCTGACATAACGGCTAAGATCAACCGGCTTGCCCTGGAACTCAATCTGTACCGCGGCCGGCGCGCCGATTTTCAATTTATAGGGGGCCTGACCCGCCAGGTTAAGCTTGCCGCCGCTGCGCTGGGTGCCGCTGAACAGCTTCTTGCCGCTGGCATCCGAGACTTCGAGCCAGCAATCCGCGGTAAAATTCATCACCAGTCCGCCGCCGGCGGTGGTGTCGGACGGCGCCGGCGCGGGCTGTGATTCAGCCGGGGCGGGCGTGGGGGCGGAGCTTGCCGCGCTGTTGGGGGCCGGCACGGCCGCGCCCTGGGGCGTGGCGGGCTGGGGCGTGGCGGGCTGCGCCGCGGCGGGCGACTGGGCTAGCGGCACCGAATGTGCTTCGCTCTCCGCAGGCTGGTCGGCGGGGGGTTGCCCCACCTCGTCGGTGGACGTATTATCGCCGCCGTTCTGGGCGGCGGCGGTATTATCGCTATCCGCCCCCGTCGCGAGCCGGTTGGAGGACTGATCGGCCATATCGGTAATATCCTGCTGCTGCGCCTGGTGATTTTGCCACCACCACGCGCCGGTCAGGCCGATGACCACGAATAAAATCAGCCAGGTGAACCCCATCAGCCAGCCGTCCCGTTTTTTGCGGGTTTTCCCGAGGGAAAAACTCTGCATCGGAGCAACCTTCGAGGCCCGGATCGGCGCCTGTTTCGCCATCATCGGCAGGAGTTCTTCCTCAGAGACATGGACCAATCGGGCATAGGAGCGGATGTAGCCGCGTAAAAAGGTCGAGGCCAGGTTGGGGTTGGCTTTATCCTCTTCTATTTCCCTGACGGTAGTGACCTTCAGGCACAGGCGTTCCGCCACGGCTTGCTGGCTCAAACCCATTTGTTCACGGGCCTGACGCAGGCGTCCGCCTGTCGTCGTCGGTACTGCTTGATCTTGGAGGGCTTCAGTATTCATTAGCTAGGAACTGCTGGTACTGTTTAGATTGTGGAAAACTTCGCGCAAGCCGTGCGCCATAACGTTGTACGTCATTCTGGCGTCCCGCTAACGCAGCGAAACGAATCTGTAACCATAAACTTTCAGCGCTTGCCGGAAGAATATGCTGATAAACATCCAATAATAGTTGTGCTTTGTCGCCTTTCCCTTCACTGAATTGCCGGTCTGCTTCCGCCAGCAAAGGCACGCCTTTCTCCGGATCGTATTTTAGCGCGCGGCTAAGCAACGTCCGCGCCTCTTCTTTTTGGCCGGCCTTATAAAAGCAATAACCGGCGTTTTCCAGGCTGTCGGCAACCAGACCATAATCCGCCGCTTGCGCCGCGGCGGCAAACTGTTGTTGCGCCGGTACATACTGCCCTAAACTACATAAAAACGCACCGTAATTATTCAGAACAGTGGCGTTTTGCGGCGCCAGTTTCAGCGCCAGCCGGTAACGGCTGTCAGCGGCGTCGTTTTCACCGACCCGCTGCTCATAAAGCGCCATGCCCAGCTGCGTACGGTAATCGTCCGGCGCCGCTTTAACCGCCTTGGCGAGATTTTGCCGCGCCGCGTCAAGGTTATTGGCGGCCAGGTACTCCATGCCCAGCTGCAAACGCGTTTGCGCGGACTGGGCGGAAACATCGGTCGGCGGTTTTTCGCCGGCGCATCCATTCAATAAGGCAATAACCACTACTGCTGCTATCCCACTTAACCGCGTCAGCGTCATGCTTGTTCCCTTTATCCTGTTCTGTGAGCGTCCATGCCGTTAATCAAGGCGCGCGGACTCAATCCCGATGCCGTTTCCCGGCGTCAAACCGCCTTGACGTCAATCGGCTGGCCCGCCATACGCTTGCGCAGCGTTCTTTTGGTGCGATCGATGACGTCGCCGGCCAGTTGGCCGCAGGCGGCGTCGATATCGTCGCCCCGGGTCTTACGCACGATCGTGGTAAAACCATATTCCATTAATACTTTTGAAAACCGATCGATGCGGCTGTTGGAACTACGGCCGTAGGGCGCCCCGGGGAAGGGATTCCAGGGGATCAGGTTGATCTTGCACGGCGTGTCTTTCAGGCATTCCGCCAGCTGGTGGGCATGTTCAGTGCCGTCGTTGATATGATCCAGCATGACGTATTCCACCGTGACCCGTCCCTGGTTGGCATTGGATTTATCCAGGTAACGCCGCACCGAGCCGAGGAACGTTTCGATATTGTACTTTTTATTAATCGGCACGATTTCATCACGGATGGCATCGGTGGGCGCGTGCAGGGAAATAGCCAGCGCCACGTCAATCATTTCACCGAGCTTATCCAACGCCGGCACCACGCCCGAGGTCGACAGCGTCACCCGGCGCTTGGACAGGCCGAAGCCAAAATCGTCCATCATGATTTCCATCGCCGGCACCACATTGTTGAGGTTCAGCAGAGGTTCGCCCATGCCCATCATCACCACGTTGGTGATCGGACGCTGGCCGGTGACGCCGACGGCGCCGATAATCCTGGCGGCGCGCCATACCTGGCCGATAATTTCCGATACGCGCAGGTTGCGGTTGAACCCCTGCTGGCCCGTGGAGCAGAAAGTGCATTGCAGCGCGCAGCCCACCTGCGACGACACGCACAGGGTGGCGCGATCGTCTTCCGGGATATAGACCGTTTCCACCTGCTGGTCGCCGACCTTGATGGCCCATTTGATGGTGCCGTCGGTGGAGCGCTGCTCGGTCGCCACCTCGGGCGCGCGGATTTCGGTCAGCTCTTTTAACCTGGCGCGCAGATGTTTGTTGATGTCGGTCATCTGGTCGAAATCATCGCAGCAATAGTGATACATCCACTTCATCACCTGATCGGCGCGAAAGGGTTTTTCACCCAGGCCGGCGAAGAATTCCCGCATCTGCTGGCGGTTCATGTCCAGCAGGTTCAGTTTTTGATGGGCGGACGCGCCAGCCGGTGGCGCCGATGCGGGCGCGTCGGACAAGGCGTCCGAGACTGCCGCGGTGATAAGTTGTTCTGACATAATGTAGAAATGCCTCGTTATTACACGTTATGGCGTGGAAAAGATAAAAAAAGCCCCGGAGAGAGTGCGGACTAACTCCTCGTCAACTCCTGATCCGGGGCGCATTGGAAATAGATTTTAGCGCAGAGCCGCGCGGCTTAAAAGCATAAGCCCGGCTTTTTTATCGATAATGCGCGACGCTTAGCGTGTGCGCGGGCAGATTTCGTCATCACTGAAGAAATAAGCAATTTCCCGCGCGGCGGATTCCGCCGAGTCGGAACCATGCACCGCGTTTTCGGTAAAGCTGTCTGCGTAGTCGGCGCGCAGGGTGCCGGCCAGGGCGTTGGCCGGGTTGGTGGCGCCCATGATGTCGCGGTGACGGTGCACGGCGTTTTCACTTTCCAGTACCTGGACCATAACCGGTCCGGAGATCATAAAACCCACCAGTCCATCAAAGAAGGGTTTGCCCTGGTGCTCGGCGTAAAAACCTTCAGCCTGTTCGCGGGTAAGGTGCAACATTTTTGCTGCAACCAGAGTAAAACCGGCGCTTTCATAACGGTTAAAAATCGCGCCAATGGCATTCTTTGCCACCGCATTGGGTTTTAAGATGGATAAAGTACGTTCTATCGACATTATGACCTCTATGTTACACAGCAATGGAAGACCGGGTTAATCAGTTGTTATACCGGCCTGTTTAAGTGGCGCAGATTATAGGGATCGGACAGCCGCTTGCCTACCAGAAATGCAACATTCCATTAAAAAAAATGCAGCTTATTCCCTACTTTTCAAGGGGCTATTCTATTTTCCATAAATAAAAAATAAATTCTAGCGTAATTTTCATCCAACCGGCGAGATTGTCCCGCCGGGACGCCGCCGGGGGCTAAGTGCTTGAGGCCGACGCAATTTATGCGCAGGACGTTAACATTATCATCGGGACGAAAACGCGTCCTATCCGTCATTTTCCGCGTTTAGGCCGTGCAAAGCCGGTTTCGGCGCCGGCATGCGGATAACGGCGGCGGCCAGCGCCGTCTTCCTCTTGTCCGGCGCGGAAAAATCGCTGACAATGCCGGTTATCTTACCGCTGCGCGGCGGGCGCCTCTGCGCCCGCCGGGCCGTTACCGGAGAGCCCGCATGAATTCATCCCTGTTTGTTGCCCCAGACTGGCTGGCCGAGCGCCTGGACGATCCCGAGGTAAGGGTTATCGATGCCCGTATGCTGCCGCCAGGCTACCAGGGGCCGCGCGACCTTTATCAGGAGTATCTCGACGGACATTTGCCGGGGGCGGTTTTTTTTGATGTGGAAGCCCTCTCGGACAACGCCAGCCCCCTGCCCCATATGCTGCCGCGCCCGGAGGATTTTGCCCGCGATATGGCGCAGTTGGGCATCAGCGATGACCAGCACCTGGTGATTTACGACGACGGCTCGCTGTTTTCCGCGCCCAGGGTATGGTGGATGCTGCGTATTGCCGGCGTCGGACAGGTGTCGTTGCTGGCGGGCGGACTGGCGGGGTGGCGGCAGGCCGGCCTGCCGCTGGCGCAGGGTCCGGTGCCCGCGGCGCCGGGCGTCTTTACGGGCCGGTTTGCCGCGGATAAAGTCCGGGATATCGCCCAGATGCGGCGCCTCATCGCCGAACGGTCGGCGCAGATTGTCGATGCCCGCCCCGCCGCCCGCTTCAGCGGACAGGCGCCTGAGCCGCGTCCCGGCCTGCGCATGGGCCATATCCCCGGCAGCGTCAATGTGCCCTGGAGCACGCTGGTGGCGGACGGGCGGTTAAAATCCGATGACGCGCTGCGGGCGCTGTTCGCCGATGCGGGGGTGGATCTGCGCCGGCCGCTGGTGGCCAGCTGCGGGTCCGGTGTTACCGCCGCGGTGGTGGTGCTGGCGCTGACGGCCCTGGGGGTGGAGGATGTGGCGCTGTACGACGGGTCCTGGAGCGAATGGGGCGGTCGGGACGATGTCCCCGTCGCCGGCTGAGTTGGCGTGACGTCCGAAACGGGCATGGCGGGCAGGGAGAATAACGCGTAGCGCGCCGGCAGTGTTTTGCCGTCACAGGCGGCGTCCCCGGCGCGGGGACGCGATGTCAATGTTTGCCGCTGTCGCGCACGGTACGCAGCCAACTGCCCCATTTGCGCTCGTAAAACGGCGTAATATGATGGATAAAGTAGTGGCTGATGCCCGGTTCCTCCTGTCCGACCAGGCAGATATCCACCGGCTCCTCGTCCGGCGCGGTATCGGTGGCAACCCGTCCCACCGCCTGGATGGTCGCTTCCTCATCGCCCTCGCACTCCAGCCCAATCAGCCAGTGCGGCTTCTCCTGCGGGGAGTCCTGCACCTGGACGACAAACGCCCGGCGCACCTGCTTGATATCCGCGAATAGCCGGGTGAGCGAGTCGATCATCTGCGCGGGTTTTTCCGCCGGATCGCTTAGCGTAATACGCATTTCACCCTCCAGGATCTCCCGCTCGGTCAAGGCGTCGCCTTCATTCATCATCAGGGCGGTAATTTCATCCGGCCCGAAGGCTTTGCCGTACGGCAGCTTAGGGTTCAGGAACAGCTCCGCACCGGAGGTCATGGCAAACAGGGTGCGGGCGGGCAGCGCCAGGAACGGCTGGGTCTGGCTCACGGCCTGTTGCAGCGCGTCAAGTGAGGTAAAAAAAGGAATGGCGGTGGTGCCGTCCGGTTTTTCCCAGTGCTGCAAATTGACCGGCTGTTCCCCGTCGTGGCGGGCGGCGCCGGCAATCCAGCCGTCCCCCGCGTCGCCGAGGACATACACCGTGGATTCCAGCAACAGACTGAAAAAGGCCGGACGATGGGCCGGTTCGTTGGCCGCCAGCGCCAGCGCCTGTTCCAGCGCATTATCGAGGGATGCTTTCATGACGTATTTCCTGCAATCACGTCCCGGCCGCCGGCAGGGTCACCGCACGGCGGCCAGGGAAAACCAAGGCGACAGCATAACCGGCCTCAGGGCCGCCGGTGTGCCGCCAAATGCCCTATTATTCCGCCGCCTGGGCCAGCAACAGGTTGGCCAGGGTGCGGACGCCCAGTCCGGTGGCGCCGGCCGACCACTGGTCCACGGCGCTCTTGCGATAGGTCGCGGAACAGTCGATATGCAGCCAGCCCTGACGGTAGTTTTCGACAAAGTGCGACAGGAACGCCGCGGCGGTGCTGGCGCCGGCGCTATGCGCCGCGCCCGCCACGTTGCTCAGGTCGGCGAAATTGGACGGCAGCTGCGCGCGATGGAACTCCGCCAGCGGCAGGCGCCAGAACGGTTCGTTTTCCGCCGCCGCGCTCTCCAGCAACGATTGGGCCAGGACATCGTCGAAGCTGAACAAGGCGTGGAAATCATTGCCCAGCGCGGTCTTGGCGGCGCCGGTCAGCGTGGCGCAGTCGATGATAATGCGCGGTTTTTTCGCCGACGCGTCGATCAGACCGTCCGCCAGCACCAGCCGCCCCTCGGCGTCGGTATTCATCACCTCGACGCTCTTACCGTTACGATAGCGGATGATATCGCCTAACTTGAAGGCGTTGCCGCTGACCATATTATCGGCGCAGCACAGATAAAGACGCACGCGCTGTTTCAGGCCGCGGGCGATGGCCAGCGCCAGCGCGCCGGTCACCGTGGCCGCCCCGCCCATATCGGACTTCATCGAATCCATAAAGCTGCTGCCTTTCAGGCTATAGCCGCCGGTATCGAAGGTAATGCCTTTCCCCACCAGGCAGGCCAGCACCGGCGCGTCGGGATTGCCGCCCGGGTTATAGTCCAGCGACAGCAGCACCGGCTGGCGATCGGAACCGCGGCCGACGGTGTGCAAACCCATATAGTTTTTGTCGCGCAAATCCTCGGCCTTGGTGATCTTATAGCTGATGTCGTCGCAGGCGACGGAGCACATGATATCCACCGCGCGCTGCGCCAGCTGTTCCGGCCCCAGCTCTTCCGCCGGGGTATTAATGGTGTGGCGTACCCAGTCGATGATCTTCAGCCGGTTATCCAGCTCCAGCCTGGCCGCGGCCTCAAGCTCGGGCCAGGATACCTCGCGCTGTCCCTTCGGCCCGCGATAGCCTTGCCAAAAGGACCAGCAGCCCTCGAGGTCCCAGAGTTCGCCGTCGAGGCGCACATGCCGGACGCCCTGCCCGTCGATTTTGCGCGCCGCGCGCTGGATCGCCGCCAGACGGTTTTCGCCCGTCAGGTGGATGGTCATGCCGCGATCGTTCACGCTCAGCAGCGCTTTTTCGCCCCAGCGGGCGTCGGCGGGGGTGGTTGCCAGCATCACCGGCATCGCTTCGGTTGTCATAACCAGGCTCCTAGAGTTTTTATGTTTAATCCCATGCCGTGCGTATCCCGCGCGGTGACGGTTAATCGTGATTTGACAGGATATTACCTGAAAGGGCGGACGTTATCACCGGCCAGGATGACCAGCCGGGATGACAAGGAGATGACAGGAGCCGCTTAGCGGCGGACCCAGTCGGCGCCGCTGCGCTGCGCGCCCTGTTTGTACATGCCCCACAGCGGCGAAAGCTCACGCAGGCGGCCGATGGCCTGATGCACCACCTGGATGGCGTAGTCGATCTCTTCCGCAGTGGTATAACGCCCGAGCGAAAAACGAATGGAGCTGTGGGCCAGCTCGTCTTCCACGCCCAGGGCGCGCAGCACGTAGGACGGCTCCAGGCTGGCGGACGTGCAGGCGGACCCGGACGACACCGCCAGATCCTTTAACGCCATGATAAGCGATTCGCCATCCACGTAGTTAAAACCGACGTTAAGAATATTTGGCGCGCCCTGCGCCAGGTCGCCATTGAGATAGATTTCCTCGATATCCTTCAGCCCCTGCCACAAGCGGTCGCGCAGAGCCCGCAGGCGAGGCGTTTCGGTAGCCATTTCTTCTTTGGCGATGCGGTAGGCCTCGCCCATGCCGACAATCTGGTGCACCGGCAACGTGCCGGAACGCATGCCGCGCTCATGGCCGCCGCCATGCATCTGGGCGTCAATGCGTACCCGCGGCTTACGGCAAACATACAGCGCGCCGATGCCTTTCGGCCCATAAATTTTATGGCCGGAAAAAGACATCAGATCAACGTGCAGTTGGCTGAGATCGATAGGCAGCTTGCCGACGCTCTGGGTGGCGTCCACATGCAGCAGTATGCCGCGGCTGCGGCACAGCTCGCCGAGCGCGGCGATATCCTGTATCACGCCGATTTCGTTGTTGACGTGCATGATGGACACCAGGATGGTGTCGGCGCGCATGGCGTCCTGCACCTGTTGCAGCAGAATAATACCGTTGCGCTGCGGCGCCAGGTAAGTGACCTCGAAACCCTCGCGCTCAAGCTCGGCGCAGGTATCAAGCACGGCTTTGTGTTCGGTTTGACTGGTGATGATATGGCGGCCTTTCCCTTGGTGAAAGGTGGCCGCGCCTTTGATCGCCAGGTTATCGGATTCTGTCGCGCCGGAGGTAAACACGATTTCGCGCGGGTCGGCGCCCACCAGCTCGGCTATCTGGTTGCGCGCAATGTCCACCGCTTCTTCGGCCTGCCAGCCAAAACGGTGCGAGCGGGAAGCGGGATTGCCGAAAGTACCGTCCATGGTGAGATACTGCATCATTTTTTCAGCCACACGCGGATCGGCTGGCGTGGTGGCGGAATAATCCAGGTAGATCGGTAGTTTCATTGCTCATATGCCCCTGAAACACTGCGTATATCGCAGCCGTCGTATTTCTGCTTATGCGCGCAGATTAACGTTAATGGTTTCCTGTATACGTCCGTTGGCGGTAGCGGTGCGGCGGATATCGTTGTTTTGCCGATCGGCCACGTCCAGGACTTCTTCGTTATTGACCAGTTCGGCCAGAGAGATATTATTGAGGAAATCACTGATGCGCACGCTGAGATCGCGCCACAGGGTGTGGGTCAGGCAGCGTTCGCCGTTTTGGCAGGCTTCTTTTCCCTGGCAACGGGTGGCGTCGACGGATTCATCGACCGCGGTGATAATGGCGCCGACGGCAATCTGATCCGCCGCCTTGCCCAACAGATAACCGCCGCCCGGTCCGCGCACGCTGGCCACCAGGTCATGCTTGCGCAAGCGGGAAAACAGCTGTTCGAGATAAGAGAGGGAAATGCCCTGGCGTTCGGAAATTTCAGCAAGGGGAACTGGCCCCTCGTTGGAATGCAGCGCAACGTCGAGCATGGCGGTAACCGCATAACGGCCTTTGGATGTCAGTCTCATAATGGTGGTCCCGGTGGGTGAAATATCGTAAAAGTCTGCCATTCCTGACTAATTTAGTCAACTATTTAACCAACCGTTTTACTCAAGTATTCCCGTCCGATATCACAGTGTCCCGTCATGAGACCTATGCTGTTGCTCGATGGAGGTCAGGATGCCGCGCAGTATATGCAGCTCCTGGCTTTCCGGCCGGGCGCGGGCAAACAGGCGGCGCAGCTTGTTCATCACCTGCCCCGGATGCGCCTTGCGGATAAAACCGGTCTGGTCCAGCACCTGCTCCAGATGCTGGTAAAACCGTTCCAGCTCATCCACCAGCGGGTAAGGCGACGGTTCGTGGTTTTCCGGCACGCCGGCCTGCTGGCGCTCGAGAAAGGCAATGCGCACCTCATAGGCCAGGATCTGCACCGCCATCGCCAGGTTTAAGGAACTGTACTCCGGATTGGCCGGGATCTGCACATGAAAATGGCATTTTTGCAATTCGTCGTTGGTCAGGCCGACGCGTTCGCGGCCAAACAGCAGCGCCACGGGCGCATGTTCGCCTTCCTGCACGCATTTCACGCCGCATTCGCGCGGCTCCAGCATCGGCCAGGGCAAGGTGCGCGAGCGGGCGCTGGTGCCGACTACCAGGCTGCAGCCGGCCAGGGCCTCGTCCAGGGTATCGACGAGGGTGGCGTTGCCGATGATGTCGCTGGCGCCGGCCGACAGGGCAATGGCCTGCGAATCGGGTTTCGTCAGCGGATTGACCAGGTACAGGTTGCTTAATCCCATGGTTTTCATGGCCCGGGCGGCGGAACCGATATTGCCGGTGTGGGAAGTTTCAACCAGGACGACGCGGATATTGTGCAGCATAGACTTTCAAGGCAAAGGAATTATGGTCAATAGTTTATCACAGCCGTAGGCATATTGCTGGCGCTCTGCTATAATCTGCGCCGTTTTAGTTCTTTAACATCTTAGTGGACGATATCCATGCATCCGATGCTCAACATCGCCATTCGCGCTGCGCGAAAGGCGGGTAATTTAATTGCCAAACATTATGAAACCCCCGATGCCGTCGAAGCCAGCCAGAAAGGCGATAATGACTTCGTGACCAACGTCGATCGCGAGGCGGAACGTTTAATCATCGAAGTTATCCGCAAATCTTATCCCCAGCACACCATCATCAGTGAAGAATGCGGCGAACTGGCAGGCGAAGACCCCGATGTACAATGGATTATCGACCCACTGGATGGCACCACCAATTTTATCAAGCACCTCCCGCATTTCGCCGTGTCCATCGCCGTGCGCATTAAAGGCCGCACCGAAGTGGCCGTGGTCTACGATCCCATGCGCAATGAACTGTTCACCTCCACCCGCGGCCAGGGCACCCAGCTGAACGGCTATCGCCTGCGCGGCAGCACCTCCCGCGATTTGGAAGGGGCGATCATCGCCACCGGTTTCCCATTTAAGCTAAAACAGCACTCCGCCACCTATATGAACCTTGTCGGCAAGCTGTTCAAGCAATGCGCCGATTTCCGTCGCAGCGGTTCCGCCGCGCTGGATCTGGCCTATGTGGCGGCCGGCCGGGTAGACGGTTTTTTTGAAATTGGCCTGAAACCCTGGGACTACGCCGGCGGCGAGCTGCTGGTGCGTGAAGCCGGCGGCCTGGTCACCGATTTTGTCGGCGGCCATAACCATCTGGTCTCCGGTAACCTGGTGGCGGGCAACCCGCGCGTGGTCAAGGCCATGCTGGGCGCGATGCGCGAAGAACTGAGCGACGCGTTAAGGCGTTAAGCGCCATCAGCTTCACTGGCTGAAAGGCCGGATGCCGATCGTTGGCGCATAGTGCGCGCCGGCGAAGAGCACCGCGCCGGCAACGATCAGCGCCATGCCGCCGGCGAGGGATAATGCCGCCCAGGCGGCAGCGCGCGCAGCGCCGCCTGCGTGCCTGCGAGTCAGGTGTTCGGCATAACGGCGCCCGAAAAATACCAGCAGCGATACCAGCAACAGCGTCAGCGACGTCCCCGCCGCCATCACCAGCGCCGACAGCACACCCCACAGATAAACCCCCAGCACCTTGGCAAACAGCAGCACCATTACCGCCCCGGAACAGGGACGCACGCCCATGGCCAGCACCACCGCCAGCCGGGTACGCCAGCCCTCCGCAGAGACCAGCTCCTCATCGCCGGGCAGATGGCGGTGGCAGCAGCCGCCATGATGGTGATGATCGCCCGGCCCGCCGCCCCCGGAGGGCAAATAAGTCAGCCGGGGATAACACGCCAGCGGCAGGGCCCGCCCGCGGGTAGCGTAGCGCCGGCTCAGCGTCCGCCATAGCCGCAGGGCCGCCCGGCGGCACAGCAGTACGCCCGCCAGGATCATCAGCAGATAACCGGCCCGCTCCAGCCACGCTTCGCTCAGATGCAGAATCCCGGAAGAGAGCCGCAGCGCCACCAGCACCAGCGTCACCAGCGCAATCGCCATGGCGCCCTGCAGCAGCGAGGCCGCAAGCGTCATCGTCAGGCTGAGTTTTAAGCGCGCGGGATGGGTGGAAAGATACGTGGTGATAACCACCTTGCCATGTCCCGGGCCGACCGCGTGCAGTATGCCGTAGGTTAGGCTGAACAGCAGCAGGGCGCCGCCGTATCGCCCGGGATCACGCTGCACCTGCTGCATCAGCTGGGCCAGCTGCTGATGCAACTGACGCTGCCACTCTATGCTTTGCGTCATGATGTTGGCCCAGTGCAACGATATCCAGCCCAGCGCGCCCAGCAACGCCAGCAAAAACAACCAGAACGGCCACAGGCTGAACCAGGGATTGGCCGCGGGCCCCGGCGCTTGGCCGGTTCGCATCCTTAATGACATTGCAGCGTCACCCGCTGGGCAAACTGTTTGCCCAGCGCCATATCGACGTCCGGCGCCGCCGCTTTATCCAGCGACAGCGCATAGCGCTGCAGCGCCGCGTTGGGGGCGGGGGTCATCAGGTCGATGGCGCACCGCGCGGCCAAGTCCGGCGGCAGGCTGACGGCCTGTTTATCCGCATAGGTCATATCGACAAAATAGGTAGGATCAAAGGTGGAAAACACGATGGGCGCCCCTTTCAGCTCCGGCGGATGCGCCAGCGGCAGCACAAATACCAGCCGCGCCTTGAGTCCATTGCGCTCCAGATGATATTCCGTGGGCAGGTTTTCAAATTTCACCGCCTTGCCGTCCCGGTACACTTCCGTGAAATAGTGCTGGCCCAGCACATTGGCCATAATCTGCGCCGCCAGCTTTTTCCAGATCACCGAGTCCGGTTTGGCGTCGCCGGCGTCATAAAATACATCGGCTGAGGTGATCTCATCCATGGTCCAGGTCATCTTCAGCCCGGTAAGCCGCTCGTCTTGCGCCAGGATGTCTGTTTTCATATCGATAAAACTATGTGGATGAGCATATACCGGCCGGCAAAAACCACCGGCGACGGCCAGAAACAATCCGAGGGGCAACCGCCGGCATGGCGTATTACTCCTGTCTTTACCCATGTTGCCACATAACATTTTGCCGTCCTGTTATTCCCCGGGAAGATGCTAGCGGAAATCCGGAACGCGCCGCAAGACATTTTCGGTCAACTTTGCATAACCGGCGAAACGATTAGGAAGGCTAAAGTGTGACCGGGCTTAAAGCCCGCAAACAAAATAGGCTGTAATCTCACTTAGGGAAATTGTTTCGCTATTATTAGCTGTATTCCTTAACGTAAGGGCATCACATCTATGAGCCTGAACACCCCAGAGGTGCCAGCGCTTTCAGGTCCACAACGCCGTAGCCATTTGCTTTTGATGCTTTTTGCGCCCGTGCCGTCATTGTCATTGGCCGCCCTGGCCCGTTATAACGGCGAGGATTTGCCCACGACACGGCGCGATCTGGCTCATATAGAGAGCGAGATCCGACGCATATACCATCTTCAGCTGATTGCGCATCATGACGGCAGCTACCGGATCGAAGGCACAATCCTAAACCAGCGCCTATGCCTGATAGAAGGCATGCGCCGGGCCTTACGCCTGTGCGCGGACAAAGTAACCCGCTATTTCCTGCCGTTGCAGGAACAGCTCTGGTCCCAGGCTCCCGCCGCTTTTCAGGCAAGCGCGCTACAAATAGACGAACTGGTTGAGCGGTTCACGGTGCTTATCGATCGCCCCGCCGCCCCGTATGACCGGGCTTTTCTCGCGATTTATCTGCGCTATATCCTTTGTCAGTGCCCGTTGGCCGATCATCCTGAATTCAACCAGCATCAGCAGCAGTGGCTGCGGCAAAAAGCCGAGTATGCCGCCGTGACGGACATGTTCCGCCATTGGCCGGTCCCTCCCGCCGAACTATTGTGCCTGACGCTCCTGTCGCGGATGCTGAAAACCCCGCACCGCGCCCGTTCGCCTTCCGGCGAGGACCGGCAGTTACTGCACGAGGTGGAGGAACTGGTCAAACGCTTCGAGCAACTGGCCGGCATGAGTTTCAATGAGCCGGAAATGCTGGCCGGCCAGCTGTTTTCACATCTCAGCGCGGCCCTGGAACGCTGTCATTTTCACGTGGGCATCGACAACAGCCTGCAAATGGAGGTGGAGGAGAAATACCCGCGGCTGCTGCGCACCGCCAAGACGGCGGTTATGCCGTTTGAGGCCGCCTATCGCATTCGTTTTTCACGCGAAGAGATGGGATTGATTGCGGTCATTTTTGGCGCCTGGCTGATGCAGGACAATGATTTGCAGGAAAAACAGGTGGTGATCCTGACCAAAAGCGGCGGCGAGCAGGAGAAGTTGCTGGAGCTGCAGATTCGCGAGTTAACCCTGCTGCCCCTGAATATTAAATTCCAGGCGCTGGCGGAATTCCAGGCGCAAGGCGCGCCGAAAAACACCGTTCTGGTGGTGACCTCGTTCGCCATGCCGCTGCCGCTGTTTTCCCCGCCGTTGATGCTGGTGCGCCTGCCGCTGGCGCAAAGCCAGCAAGAGCGCATCCGCCAGCTTTTGGAAACCCCGGGCACGGCCGGCAACTGCTGAGACAGATTCACACCGAACGCAAAGCAGACGCGTTAAAGGGAATGCGTGCCGATGGGGGGCCGAATCGGGCGTGGTTTTCACGCCCGCCCGGGCGCCCCATGGCACGATAGGCCCGCCAACACGATATTCAAACCAGACGTATCAACGTGAGCGCGGGCCTGGGGGGCTATCAGGCATAAACCGGATAGCGCGCGCAGATATCCAGCACTTTCTTTTTAGTGCGCTCGATAACCGCTTCGTCATGGATGCTGTCCAGAATATCGCAAATCCAGCCGGCCAGCTCGCGCACCTCCTGCTCGCCGAAACCGCGCCGGGTGACCGCCGGCGTGCCGATACGGATACCGGAGGTGACAAACGGACTTTTAGGATCGTTTGGCACGGCGTTCTTGTTCACGGTGATATTCGCCCTTCCGAGCGCGGCATCGGCTTCTTTACCGGTCAGGTTTTTGTCCACCAGGTCCAGCAGGAACAGATGGTTATCGGTACCGCCGGAAACAATGTTGTAGCCGCGTTCCAGGAACACCGCCACCATGGCCTTGGCGTTCCTGGCCACCTGCTGCTGGTAAATACGGAACGCCGGCTCCATCGCTTCTTTCAGCGCCACCGCCTTGCCGGCGATCACATGCATCAACGGCCCGCCCTGCCCGCCCGGGAAAACGGCGGAATTGAGCTTCTTATACAGTTCTTCGCTGCCGCCCTTGGCCAGGATCAGGCCGCCGCGTGGACCGGCCAGGGTTTTATGGGTCGTGGTGGTCACCACATGCGCGTGAGGCACCGGGTTCGGATAGACATCGGCGGCGACCAGGCCGGCCACATGGGCCATGTCGACAAACAGGTAAGCGCCCACTTTATCGGCGATTTCACGCATCTTAGCCCAATCGACAATACCGGAATAGGCGGAAAAACCGCCGATAATCATCTTCGGCTTATGCGTTTCGGCCAATTGCGCCAGCTCCGCGTAATCGATATGGCCGCTCTCATCAATGCCGTAAGGAATGATGTTATACAGTTTGCCGGAAAAGTTAACCGGCGAACCATGGGTCAGGTGACCGCCGTGGGCCAGGTTCATGCCCAGCACCGTATCGCCGGGCTGCAACAGCGCGGTATAGACGGCAAAGTTGGCCTGCGACCCGGAATGCGGCTGCACGTTGGCATAATCGGCGCCGAACAGCTCCTTGGCGCGATCGATGGCCAGCTGCTCGACGATATCGACAAATTCGCAGCCGCCGTAATAACGCTTGCCCGGATAACCTTCGGCATATTTATTGGTCAACTGGGAGCCTTGAGCCTGCATGACGCGCGGACTGGTGTAGTTTTCCGAGGCAATCAGTTCAATGTGCTCTTCCTGGCGCACCACTTCCTGCTCCATTGCCTGCCATAATTCGGCATCATAATCTGCAATGTTCATATCACGCTTTAACATCCGCTTCTCCTGGCTCAGCTGGCATCGCTGTGGGGTGAAAAAAAAGATTGTAAGAATCCGTTGACGCTATGGCGATAGTGTAAACTTTTTTGCCCCTGCTCCGATAGGGCCCGCGCCGGTTTTTAAGCAAACGATTCCGTCGCCGCGCGCCCATAAGGGCGGGCACGCGCGGGTCGCAAGGGGATTGGGATTTTTTTTCATGCCGGCGGGGAATTTTTTCATGACCACGGGACTCCCCGCCCAGCGGTATATGCCGCGGGCGCGGGAATAACGGCGGGCGTCAGATCGCTTCTTCGTCCTGCTCGCCGGTGCGGATACGCACAACGCGCGCAACGTCGAAAACAAAGATTTTACCGTCGCCGATTTTACCGGTCTGGGCGGTATGCATGATGGTATCGACGCAGCTGTCGACGATATCATCGGCCACCACCAGCTCGATTTTTACCTTGGGCAAAAAATCCACCATATATTCCGCGCCGCGATAAAGCTCGGTATGGCCTTTCTGGCGCCCGAAGCCTTTCACCTCGGTGACGGTCATGCCGGTGATGCCGACTTCCGCCAACGCCTCGCGCACATCGTCCAGTTTGAACGGTTTGATAATTGCATCGATTTTTTTCATCGTAAAACCTTTTTCAGGCAGCCCGGCGACGCCGGCCGCGCAGCATGGGTAAAAAGAGAGCCAACTTAGGCTTTAAAGTCGTTAGCGTCCAGCTCGTGACGAGACAAAAGCTTATAAAATTCAGTGCGGTTACGTCCGGCCATACGCGCCGCCTGGGTAACGTTACCTTTGGTGATCTGCAATAATTTACGCAGATAATGTAATTCAAATTGCAATCTGGCCTCAACAAACGTCGGCAAGACGGTATTTTCCCCCTCCAGCGCCTGCTCCACCAGCGCTTCGCTGATGACCGGGGCCGACGTCAGGGCCACACACTGTTCTATCACGTTAACCAGCTGACGTACATTGCCAGGCCAACTGGCCGCCATCAGACGTTTCATGGCATCGGTGGAAAAGCTGCGTACAAACGGCTTATGGCGCAGCGCCGCCGCCCGCAGCAAATGATTGGCCAGCACCGGGATATCCTCGGCACGCTCATGCAGCGCCGGCAATTTCAGGCTGACCACATTCAGGCGGTAATACAAATCTTCGCGAAACCCGCCTGCGGCCATCACCTTGGGCAGATCGCGGTGGGTGGCGGAAATGATCCTGACGTCGATATCCACATCCCAATTGCTGCCCAGCGGGCGCACTTTGCGCTCCTGCAGGACGCGCAACAGCTTGACCTGCAAGGATAGCGGCATATCGCCAATCTCGTCCAGGAACAGCGTCCCGCCCGCGGCCGCCTGGAACAAACCCTCCCGGCTGCTCACCGCGCCGGTAAACGCCCCTTTGGCATGCCCGAACAGCTCCGACTCCAGCAACTGCTCCGGCAACGCGCCGCAGTTAATGGCGATAAAAGGATGTTTGGCGCGGGGGCTGGCGGCATGGATCGCCTGCGCCAGGATCTCCTTGCCGGTGCCGCTCTGGCCGTTAATCAGCACGCTGACATCCGACTGCGCCACCATTTTAGCCTGCTCCAGCAGCCGCAGCATGAGGGGGCTGCGGGTGACGATTGACTCGCGCCAGCTGTCGTCGCCCGCCGGCATCGACAGTTGCAGGGCATGATCGATAGCCTGGTATAAGGCATCCCTGTCGACGGGTTTGGTCAGGAAACTGAACACGCCTTTTTGCGTGGCGGCTACCGCATCGGGTATGGAACCATGGGCGGTCAGGATGATCACCGGCATGCCGGGCTGATGGCGCTGGATCTCGCCGAACAGCGCCAGCCCGTCCATTTCGTCCATGCGCAGATCGCTTATCACCAGATCGATTTTTTCCCGCGCCAGCACGCGCAGGGCGTCCTGGCCGCTTTCGGCGGTGGTGACGGTAAATCCTTCGCTGGTCAGGCGCATGCCCAGCAGTTTCAGCAGGCTGGTATCATCGTCGACCAATAATAAATGGGCGGTTTGATGTTGGCTCATTATTTACCGGTTCCCTGTTGTGGTCCGGCGGCGCCACGGCCCGCGGCGGCGTCCGGCGCGTCGTTATCGTCGTTGTCGGGCATATCCGGCGACAGCTGCTTGCGGGAGGATAACCGCTGCTCGATTTCCGTCAGGTTCTGCAGTTTGCGGGTGGTCACGTCCAGCTTACGCTGCAGCTCCATCTGCTGGATGCGCAGCATGTCTATCTGGCTGGCGCTGGTTTCCTGCTGCCGCTGGCTGCGGCTGCGCTCCTCCGCCAGCATCAGGCGCAGCGCCTGTTGTTGGCGCCACATTTTAAACAGCGGATAGATCGTCGCGGGAAATTGGGAACGGAATTCCAACAGGTGCTGATAAGACTCGCGCCGTTCAATCACGCTGATGCCGGCTGAATTGAGCAAAATACTCTGCCTGAAGGCGTCATGCCAGGTCTCGCCCGACTGATGCCCGGCTTCGGCGCGCGCCTGGGTGGGCGTTATGCGTTCGGCGCACTGCATGGCGCGCAGCCAGTAGCCGGGGTCGGCCAGGGTGGATTCTGCGTCGGTTTGCCAGAGTTCGTTGCATTCGGCGGCGAAACGGTTCGGCGGCGAGACCTGCTGCACCTGGGCCGTGGAAGAGCCGGCCACATCGCGGTGAGCGGGATAACCATGGCATCCCGCCAGCAGCACGGGCAGCAGGCATACCGGCCTGAACAGCCCGCGTATTGATGCCGGCGGCAAGGAAAAGCGAATCAGGCGATTAAAGCTTAGCGTCAATCTGCCCATCGCCGGTGCGGTACGTAACATCATTATTATTCATTCTCGGCGGTTAAGGGTAATTCTATCCGAAAGCAGACCCCGGCATACTCCACCGTCACCAGGTTAAGCTCGCCGTTCATCCTGCGGATACAATCACGCGCGATGCTTAATCCCAGGCCGCTGCCTTTAACCGCGCCCTTGCGTTGAACGCGGCCCTGGTAAAACGGCTCGAAAATCATGGTTTGCTCCGCCGGCATGATCGGCTCTCCGCTGTTGGCGATGTCCAGGATAAGGCGACCGGACGAAGTGCGGCTGCGGATCCAAATGTTACCGGATTCCGGGCCATAGTGCACCGCATTGGAGTAGAGATTGTCCAGCACGCGCATTAACAGCACCGGCTGCGCCCTGACGCGTTCGCACTCCAGCGCCACCAGGGTATGGATGTCCTTGGCGCGGGCCGGCAGGCTATGGGCGGTAATAACCCGCTCGATCATGGCGCCGAGAGCGATATCTTCATAGTCCGCCGGACTGTCGGCCAGTTTGCGATTGTAGTCGAGCAGCTGTTCGATCAGTAGTTGCAAGTGACGGCTGCTGCTGTCCAGGATGGCCACCACGTCCTGCTGATCCGGCGTCAGCGGACCGGCCACCTCGTCCGCCAGCAGCGCCGTGCCCTCGCGCAGGCTGGCCAGGGGCGTTTTCAGTTCATGGGAGATATGGCGTAAAAACTCATGGCGCTGGGATTCCAGCCAGGACAATCGTTCGTTAAGCCATAAAATGCGCTGCGCCAGCGACTGGATTTCACGCGGGCCGGTAAAAGAGACCCAATCGTCCAGGGGCCGTCCCTGCCCAAGCCGGTTAATCATTTTTTCGACCCTTTTCACCGGACCGATAATCATGCGGGTAAAGAGGATCACCAGCACCAGGCTAAACATAAACAGCAGCAGCGCCTGCCAGCCGAAAAAACGGCCGCGCTCGGCGATGGCCCGCTGCAATTGCTGGCCGCGGGTAAAAATATCATTGCGCGTGGCCTGCACCATATCATTGTTGGCATGGGAAAAATCCCTCAGCAAGGCGGACGCCTGCGCATTCGGTCCGCTGTTTTCGCATTGAATGGCGGCGAGCTGGTCCAGCAGTTGGGTAAGCCGCTGATAATAGCGTTGATCGGGCAGCATGCCGGCGCGGACGTTGAGGATTTGGGTATATTGCCGTCGCTGGTTTTGGTAAAGGGTGACCAGGGTTTCATCGTCGAGCACGCAATACTGGCGATAGCTGCGCTCCATCTCCAGCGCCACGCTGCCCATGGACTCGATGCGCCGGGCGTCCGACAGCGTGGTACGGTTGATATCCGCCGCCTGCTCGCTAAGATTATCCAGGCTTTGCCAGGCCTGGTAAGCCAGTAACAGCAGGGGCAGCAGCACCAGCGTAAAGGCCAGGATCACCAGTTGCCGCAGAGATCGGGGAAAGGGACGCCACGTCTTCAAAAAAATCATCCTGTGATTGCCGACAAAGTCTTTGCCGATGCTATCCGGTTCGGTGGCTTGAAGAAAGCATAAAAAAAGCACTTGGCCCGCGGGCAAGTGCTTTTTTATCGGAATAGGGGGTGCCTCACTCAACGTGTCGTCCTGTGGGTGATAAAGCCGTAAGGCAATTATCGGTATGTTGGACGATAGGCACCGTTCTTTGGCGTCATTCGGTAGTTATGAAGCAAAAGCCGTTGGTTAAGCGTAAACGGCGCTGTCATATCGGGGTGAATGAGCAACTGGGCTATAGTATGCAGCATTCATGCCATAAATAAAATAATTTTATAATACGTTGAAAATAAATAACATTTTCTGGTATCGACCCCTATACCGCATTGTACTGCCCGGGCCGGCGCCACCGTTTGTCTCCCGAAAGAGACATAAATCGCAGTAAAATAAAATATCATTAAAAAACAATTAATTAAGTGTCTCCAAAAAGAGACAGAATTATCTTAAGAAATGAATTAAAGCGACACTTTGCTTTCGGCTGCCCCACCGGCGGAGTACGTGAAAAAAAAGCGCCGGCAACGAGCCGACAGCCGCTGATTAGCCTCTGACGGGACGGCGCCACGGCACGCACAGGATGCCGCCGCGCGCGCCGTGAGCGCCACGGCCGGCTTAGCCCAGCTGTTTGCGCGCGTTGCGGAACATGCGCATCCAGGGACCGTCTTCGCCCCACTCGCCGGGATGCCAGGAATTGCTCACCGTCCTGAATACCCGCTCAGGATGCGGCATGGTCAGAGTGACCCGCCCGTTGGCGCTGGTCACGGCGGTGATGCCGTTCGGGGACCCGTTCGGATTGGCCGGATAGGTTTCGGTAACCTTGCCGGTGTTATCCACGAACCGCAGCGCCACCAGGCCCGCATGTTCCAGCGCCGCCAGATGCGCGGCATCGCGCACCTCCACCAGCCCTTCGCCGTGGGATACGGCGATGGGCAGGCGGGAACCGACCATGCCCTGCAACAATAACGAGGGGCTTTGCGTCACCTCCACCAGGCTGAAGCGGGCTTCAAAGCGTTCCGACTTGTTGCGCACGAAGCGCGGCCACAGTTCGGCCCCCGGGATAAGCTCGCGCAGGTTGGACATCATCTGGCAACCGTTGCACACCCCCAGCGCCAGGGTTTGCGGACGGTTGAAAAACGCCTCGAACTCGTCGCGCACGCGCGGATTGAACAGGATGGATTTGGCCCAGCCCTCCCCCGCGCCCAGCACATCGCCGTAGGAGAAGCCGCCGCAGGCCACCAGCGCCTGGAACTCCTGCAAATCACGGCGCCCGGACAGCAGGTCGCTCATATGCACGTCGATGGCGTCAAAGCCGGCGCGATGGAACGCCGCGCCCATCTCCACATGGGAATTCACCCCCTGCTCGCGCAGGATAGCCACCCGGGGCTTCGCCTGCCTGGCGATATAAGGCGCGGCGATATCCTCGGCCGGGTCAAAGCTCAGCGCGACATTCAGGCCCGGATCGCTATCATCCTGCTTGGCGGCGTGCTCCTCGTCGGCGCAGTCGGGGTTATCACGCAGACGCTGCATCTGCCAGGTGGTTTCCGCCCACCAGGTGCGCAGCAGGGTGCGGCTTTCGCTATAGACCGCGCGGTCGGCGCGGCGGATAACCACCCGGTCGCCCGCTTCGGCCCGGCCGAGATAACGCAGGCAATCCGCCAGGCCATGGTCGGCGAACAGTTGTTCGACGCGATCCCGATCGCCGGCGGCGATCTGGATCACCGCGCCAAGCTCTTCATTAAATAACGCCGCCAGCGTATCCTCGCCAAGGGCCGCGATATCGATATCCAGGCCGCAATGGCCGGCAAAGGCCATTTCCAATAGCGTCACCAGCAGGCCGCCGTCGGAACGGTCGTGGTACGCCAGCAGAACGCGGTCCGCCACCAGTTGCTGCAGCGCGCGATAAAAGCCGCCCAACTGCGCCACGTCGCGCACGTCCGCCGTATCGTCGCCCAGTTGGCGATAGACCTGCGCCAGGGCGGTGGCGCCCAGCGCCTGATGCCCGGCGCCCAGATCGATAAGCAACAGGGCGTTATCCTGCCCGGCGCGCAGCTGCGGGGTTACCGTGCCGCGCACGTCTTCCACCCGGGCGAAGGCGGTAATCACCAGCGACATGGGCGACGTCATTTCACGCTGCTCAGCACCCTGCGGCCAGCGGGTTTTCATCGACATCGAATCCTTGCCCACCGGAATGGTCAGGCCCAGCGCCGGGCAAAGCTCCTCGCCCACCGCCCTGACCGCGTCATACAGGCCGGCATCCTCGCCGGGATGGCCGGCGGCGGCCATCCAGTTGGCGGAAAGCTTGATGCGTTTAATATCGCCAATCTGGGTCGCCGCCAGATTGGTAAGCGCTTCGCCCACCGCCAGCCGAGCCGAGGCGGCAAAATTCAGCAGCGCCACCGGCGCGCGTTCGCCAATGGCCATCGCTTCGCCGTAATAGCTGTCCAGGCTGGCGGTGGTGACCGCGCAGTCCGCCACCGGCACTTGCCACGGCCCGACCATTTGATCGCGCGCCACCATGCCGGTGACCGTGCGATCGCCGATGGTAATCAGGAAGGTTTTTTCCGCCACCACCGGCAGATGCAGCACCCGTTTTACCGCCTCGGCCATCTCGATGCCGCCGCGGTTAAGCGGCGTGCCCGCCACTGGCAGCCGGACAACGTCGCGCGTCATTTTCGGGGTTTTGCCGAGCAGCACGTCCAGCGGCAGATCGATGGGACGGTTGTTGAAATGGCTGTCGTCCAGGCTGAGATGCAGTTCTTCCGTCGCCTCACCAATCACCGCGAAGGGCGCGCGCTCGCGGCGGCAGATGGCCTCGAAGGCCGCCAGCTGTTCAGGCGCCACCGCCATCACATAACGTTCCTGCGATTCATTGCACCAGACTTCCAGCGGGCTCATGCCGGGCTCGTCGTTGGGAATATCCCGCAGTTGGAAACGCCCGCCGCGATTGCCGTCGCTGACCAGCTCCGGCATGGCGTTGGACAGCCCGCCGGCGCCGACGTCATGGATAAACAAAATAGGATTGTCGTCGCCCATCTGCCAGCAGCGGTCGATCACCTCCTGGCAGCGGCGCTCCATTTCCGGGTTGTCGCGCTGCACCGAGGCGAAGTCGAGATCGGCGTCCGACTGGCCGGACGCCATCGAGGACGCCGCGCCGCCGCCGAGACCGATATTCATCGCCGGGCCGCCCAGCACGATAAGCTTGGCGCCGGGGGTGATCTCTCCTTTCTGCACATGGCCGTCGCGAATATTGCCGAGGCCGCCCGCCAGCATAATGGGCTTATGGTAGCCGCGCAGCTCAACGCCGTTATGGCTGTTGACCCGCTCCTCATAAGTGCGGAAATACCCGGTCAGCGCGGGACGGCCGAACTCATTGTTAAACGCCGCGCCGCCCAGCGGACCGTCGGTCATGATATCCAGCGCGCTGACAATGCGATCCGGCTTGCCGAAATCCTCTTCCCACGGCTGGCCGAAACCGGGAATGCGCAGGTTGGAGACGGAAAAGCCCACCAGGCCGGCCTTGGGCTTGGACCCGCGGCCGGTGGCGCCCTCATCGCGTATCTCGCCGCCGGAGCCGGTAGCGGCGCCGGGCCAGGGTGAAATAGCCGTGGGATGATTATGGGTTTCCACCTTCATCAGGATATGCGCCGCTTCCTGGTGATAATCGTAACGGGCGCTGCCGGGTGCGGCGAAGAAACGTCCCACCGCCGGTCCCTCCATGACCGCGGCGTTGTCCTTATAGGCGGACAGGACAAACTCCGGCGTCTGTTCAAAGGTATTCTTGATCATTTTAAACAGCGACTTCGGCTGTTCCTGGCCGTCGATAATCCAGTCGGCGTTGAAGATTTTATGGCGACAATGTTCGGAATTGGCCTGGGCGAACATATACAGCTCAACGTCGGTGGGATCGCGGCCCAAGCGGGTGAACGCCTCGAGCAGGTAGTCGATTTCATCCGGCGCCAGCGCCAGCCCCAGCGTCTGGTTGGCCTGCTCCAGGGCGTCGCGGCCGTCCGCGAGCATAGCCACGGTGCGCACCGGCGCGGGCTCGTGGTGGGCAAACAGCGCCTGGGCCTGCTCCAGCTCGCTGAAGACGGTTTCCATCATCCGGTCATGCAGCAACGTCCCCAGTTGCCGCCACTGGTCCCCGGTCATCGACGCGCCCTGGAAATAAAACGCCAGCCCGCGTTCCAGGCGCTTGACCTGCGCCAGCCCGCAGTTATGGGCGATATCGGTGGCCTTCGACGACCAGGGGGATAATGTGCCGGGACGCGGCGTAACCAGCAGCAGCCGGCCCTGGGGCGCATGTTCGGCGAGAGAGGGGCCATACTTCAGCAGCCGTTGCAGCCGGGCAAGCTCGTCGGCGGAAAGCGGCGCGCTCAGGTCGGCAAAGTGGACATATTCAGCATAGACATCGCTGACCGGAAGCCGGGCATCCTGGCAGCGGGACAATAGCTTGTTGATACGAAATGCCGACAGAGCGGGCGAACCACGCAGTATTTCCATAATAAAAGATCTCTCGTCTTTGAACCGGCGACCAAAGGTGCTCGGGTACGGCTTGCCATGGGGCGCATCTTTAGCGCAGCTTCAGGGGGGAAACGCGCGCCATTATAGAGAATCCCGGCGGCGGACGAAACCGTTTGCGCGGTTATTGTTGCGATTCTTCTTGTTAAAACGTCCCCGCGGCGGGAATGCAATAAATTTGCACCTTGGCGTTTTGTTAAGCAAAATGCTCCGACCCCAGGGAAAAAAAGATAATAACACCGCGATCACAGACCGCGATAAAATCGCCCCGGCGAGAGATAACTATTTGAAGCGTTTTAAATTAAATTATGTCGTGACCGGCGTTATCGCCGTCTTGCTGACCTGGGCGTTGTGGTTAAACGTCCCCTGGCACAGCATGCAGGACGATAAACTCAGCCAGATAAAAGCCAGGGGAACGCTGCGCGTCAGCACCATCGACGCTCCGCTGAGCTTTTATACCGCCAACAACCAGCAAACCGGTTTCGATTACGAACTGGCGAAGCGTTTCGCCGATTATCTGGGGGTCAGGCTGGTCATCCGCCAGCGCCATACCCTCAATGAACTGTTCGACGATCTGGACAACGACGATGCCGATCTGCTCGCCGCCGGATTGCTCTACAATAACGACCGCCTGCAGCGTTTTACTACCGGCCCCGCCTATTATTACGTTTCCCAGCAACTGGTGTACCGCCTGGGCCAGCCGCGGCCGAAAAACCTCGGCGCCCTGCAGGGCCGGCTGGCCGTCTCCTCCGGGTCGGCGCATATCTCGCTGCTGCGCGGCCTGAAGGAAACAAAATATCCGCAATTGCAATGGGAGGTATCCTCCGATCTCAGCAGCAAGGCGCTGCTGGAGCAGGTGGCCGAAGGCAAGCTCGACTATACGCTGGTGGATTCGGCGACCGTCGGCCTGCTGCAACGGGTGCATCCGCAGTTGGCCGTGGCCTTCGACGTCAGCGACGAGGAGCCGGTCACCTGGTATCTGCCGCGGCGCAATAGCGACAACCTTTCCGCCGCCCTGCTGGATTTTTTCAGCGGCCAGGAAGCGGACGGCACCATGGCGCGGCTGGAGGAAAAATATCTCGGCCACGTGGGCAGTTTTGATTACGTGGACACCAAGACCTTTTTGACCTCCATCGACGCCACGCTGCCGACGCTGCAAGGGCTGTTCCAGCAATATGCCAAGGAAATCGACTGGAAACTGCTGGCGGCCATCTCCTATCAGGAATCCCATTGGAATCCCCAGGCCGTCTCCCCCACCGGCGTGCGCGGCCTGATGATGTTGACCCGCGCCACCGCCGATAGCCTGGGCATTACCGATCGGCTGGACATTGAACAAAGCATCCGGGGCGGGGCGCTGTATCTGGAACGCATGATGCAAAAAGTGCCCGATACCATTCCCGAGGATGAAAAAATCTGGTTTGCGCTGACCGCCTATAATATGGGTTATGCGCATATGCTGGACGCGCGCGCCCTGACGGCAAAGCAGCAGGGCAATCCCGACAGCTGGGTGGACGTCAAGCTGCGCCTGCCGATGCTCAGCCAGCCGCGCTACTATCAGCAAACCACTTACGGCTATGCGCGCGGCCAGCAAGCCTACAATTACGTGGAAAATATCCGGCGCTATGAAATGAGCCTGAACGGCTACCTGGAAGAGAAAGAGAAAAAGGCGGCGCAGCTGGCGGCGACCGAGGCTGAACCGCTAGCCCCGTCCCCGGCCGCGACGCCCGGCCCGGCGCCGGCGAAAATCCCGCCGCAGATCACCGGACTGTTCCCGCCCAATGCGACCGGCGCCGTGGCCGCGCCGCCCTGGATCCGGCCCGGCGGCGTTATTCCGTAATCGTCGGGTCCTGGGACTTCAGCGCCAGGCGGCGCGCTTTATGCGCCTCGCGGCGGGCACGGAAAAACGCGCTCAGCTGGGCGGAGCACGCCCCGGCCAGTACGCCCTCGGTAATAGCCACGCAATGATTAATGCCCGGCTGGCGCAGCACATCGCACAACGAACCCGCCGCGCCGGTTTTCTCATCCCTGGCGCCGAAGACCAGCCGGCCGACGCGCGCATGGATAATCGCGCCGGCGCACATTACGCAGGGTTCAAGCGTGACGTATAGCGTGGTATTCACCAACCGGTAGTTGCCAAGCACCGCCCCGCCCTGGCGCAGCGCCATGATTTCCGCATGGGCGGTGGGATCGTGACGCCCGATGGAACGATTCCAGCCTTCGCCGATGACCCGGCCGTCCAGCACCAGCACCGCGCCCACCGGCACCTCGCCCTCGCCTTCGGCCCGGCCGGCCAGGGAGAGGGCATGGCGCATCCAGATTTCGTCGCCCTGTTCGCCGTGCATATCTGTTCTCCCGGATGATTCGCAGCCGGTGATTATACAGGGATAAAGGGATTTTTTAATCCAGTTGTTTTAACTCGCCCTCGCGGGTGACGCGCCAGCGATGTTCGCAAAAATAGAGCAGCGGGCTGTCGTGCTGGCTATCGCTATAGCCGCTGAACAGCTTAAGCGGCGTGCCCAGTTCGCGCTCGAGCTGGGCCACTTTTTCATGCCCCAGGCAGCGCAGGGTCAATACCCAGCCGCCGTGCCGGCGGGTCATCCTGCTGCCGATAAGCTTAACCCGCGGCAAAAACAGCGCGTCGGCGTACACTCCTTGCACCAAGGGTTCCGGCGAGCCGGTGATCAGCCACACCTGCGCATCCTGGCTGGCCAAATAGTCGTTCAGGCGCTGCAGCACGATGGGAAAGCCGGTGACCCGCTGGCGGAACCAGACGACAAAACGTTGCTGCAACTTGATAAGCCGGGCTTCGCTGTGGCCGAAGGTAATTGCCCATAACAACAGGCTCATCGGCCAACGCGCCGAGCGCCCCTTCACCAATAGCCCGATGCCGACGACCGGCAATACCGGCAGGACCAGGATGGCGTTCAGCGGCAGGTGGCGCAGCAGATAACGCAGAAAACAACCGAACATATCCTGTTGATGCAGCGTGCCGTCCAAATCGAAAAAAACTATGCGCGAGGCTGCTGTGCGACTCAAAACAACTCCTCCGGTTAAAATATCTTATGATCCCGGGCGTCCGTCCCCGTCGCCAGGGTAACGATCATGCCGGCCCACGGAAAACATGTCCGGCGCCGGAAGGGGAAAAATACGCGCATGCGCATACGGTTGTTATCAGTGTAGACAGTACTGGTGGATGTAGCCTATTTACCGCGCCCTGAAAACGGTGTTTTATTTCCCGGCATCAAGGGCATGGCGCAAATAGCCCCGGTGCTCCGACAGCAGGCGCGCCGCCTCGTCGGCGTCAGCGCCGGTGAGGATCATCAAAATCGCCGGTTTCACCGCATAGCCGGTCAACGCGAGGATTTCACCGGCCCGCGCCGTATCGCAGCCGGTCGCCTCGGCCACAATACGGCAGGCGCGATCCGCCAGTTTAATGTTGGTGGCCTTCACATCCACCATCAGATTTTGATAGACCTTACCGAGTTTCACCATGGCGCCGGTGGAAATCATATTCAGCACGAGCTTTTGCGCGGTGCCGGACTTCATCCGGGTGGAGCCGGTCAGCACCTCGGGGCCCACCACGGGCGAAATGGCGATACGCGCCTCACGGGCCAGCGGCGAACCGGGATTGCAGGAAATGGCCGCCGTGGGACACCCCAGCCCCGCAGCATAGCGCAAACCGCCGATCGCGTACGGGGTACGGCCCGATGCCGCCAGCCCGACCACCATATCCACGGCGCGCAGTCCGATGGCCTGCAAATCATCCCGGGCCAGGGTCAGGCTATCCTCGGCCCCCTCCACCGCTTTCAGCAAGGCGCCCGGCCCGCCGGCGATCAGCCCCACCACCATGCCTTCGGGCACGCCGAAGGTGGGCGGACATTCAGCCGCGTCCAGCACGCCCAGCCGGCCGCTGGTGCCGGCGCCCAGATAGATCAGGCGACCGCCGGCGGCAAGCGCCGCCGCCGCCAGATCCACCGCCCCGGCGATGGCGGGTAATTCGCGGCCGATGGCCTCCGGCACCAGGCGATCCTGTTGATTAAACAACGTCACCATCTGCAGGGTGGAGAGCATATCCAGGTTCATCGAGGCCGGATTACGGGTCTCCGATACCAACGCGCCCAGGGTTGCCACATCATTGTTCATCTCGTCACCATTGAATTTTTTATTCATTTAATTGAATCTATTATTGAATATTAAATTCCGGCAGGCGAGAAAATTCTGTACTCTGTCGTCTCCGGAGCGGAATGGCCATGGCAGGGTTCGACATGCATGTTCACCCTGGGCGCTTTATTTATAATCCCTTGTTAATGGGCCGTTGTTTTATGAGTTTTTCGTTATGAGTCTTTTGTTATGAGCAGTGTGCTTCGTATTCGTCAGCTATATCGCTCGCTATCGCTCAACGACCGCAAGCTGGCCAATTATCTTTTAACGCAAACCGACCAGGCAAGGCATCTCAGCTCGCAAAAAGTCGCCGAACAGGCAGGCGTCAGCCAGTCAAGCGTGGTGAAGTTCGCGCAAAAGCTGGGTTACAAAGGCTTTACGGCGTTAAAACTGGCGCTCAGCGAAACCTTGGCCGGCGCCTATGAGCTGCCGTCCATCAGGGTGCATAACCATATCTTAAGCGACGATCCGCTGAAAGCGGTGGGCGAAAAGCTGCTGACGGAAAAAGTGGCCGCGCTGCGGGCGACGCTTGATATCAATAGCGAGGAAAAACTCCGCCAGGCGGCGGCCATGTTGCAGGAGGCCCGCCGGGTGATTATCGTCGGCATCGGCGCATCCGGCCTGGTGGCCAAGGATTTCTCCTATAAGCTGATGAAAATCGGCATGTCGGCGGTGGCGGAAACCGACATGCACGTACTGTTGGCCACCATCCAGGCGGTCAGCCCCCATGACCTGCTGCTGGCCATCTCCTTTAGCGGCGCGCGCCGCGAGATTAACCTGGCGGCGCAGGAGGCGCACCGGGTAGGGGCGCGGGTGATGGCAATCACTCACTTCTCGCCTAATGCGCTGCAACAGCACGCCGATATCGCCCTCTACACGGTGGCGGAAGAACAGGCGCAGCGCAGCGGCGCCATTTCCTCCACCATCGCTCAGCAATCGCTGACCGATCTGCTGTTTATGGCGCTGGTGCAGCGCGACCTGGAAAATGCGCCGCAGCGCATCCGCCATAGCGAAGAACTGCTCAAAAAATTAGTATAATCCCCATCCTGACGAGAGATGCGCCGGCGCGGCCCCGGCCGCATCCCCAGCCGGTTTCAGCATTCAATGCGCCCGTGCCAAAGGCGTAGCCCCGTCGCGGTCAGCGCGGGTTCGGCTTGCCGTCAGGGGACGCCGGCAGGCGGGTTTTCTGATTAAAGATAAAAAACCGGGCGGTGGAATAGTTAAATACCATCCCGGTCAGGCTACCCGCCGCCACCCCCAAAATCGGGTACTGCTGTACCAAGGCATAACAGGACACCAGAAACCAATAGGTCAGGTAATTGACCGCCCCGCCGCTAAGCATACATATACCGTACCTGATGGCCTCGGACAGAGCCGAGCGACCGCTGCGGCTTTGGCGAAAGGTAATCATTTTATTCAGGATCCACGTGGTCAGCACCGCGCAGACAAAAGACACCCCGCGTCCGGCATACAGGCCTAACGCATCCTTTAATAGATACAGCACTCCCGAGTCGACGATAAAACCGACACCACCAATCATACCGAAGAAGAACAGTTCTTTAATTTTTTGCATATTTTCCACTCAACGTGTGCTGCTGCCCATAAGGCATCAGGGCCGGCCATGTTGATTTTTTGTCTGGGCGCCGCGAAGCGCAGGAGCATTGCCGATACTGTATCTCAAATTCATGCCAGCGGCCTCCTTTCCTGAGCGTAAAACCGTTTTGCCAAAAGCCGCGTCAGTAAATGATAACCACGTTTGGCCCGTGAGATAAAGCACCGCCGGAAGTGTGCAAACCCCGGGCGCCGCCGCCAGGCGGATAATGCTGATGTAAACGTCAAGCGCACCGCCAGAGGTCATAATAAGAAAGGGAGTTAATGCAAGGGGACATTGATAAAAATCGTCGCAATATTGATTATAAAAACGTCACTTTATCCTGATAAGCGTTATAGGACATTCATTTCACATCATTATTTTACTTATAAAATTTCATATGCATTTAAATTTCACTCACTTTTCATCCCCTCTTTATTGAATATCACTGGGCTCACATGCAAACTGACGCCGTTATATTTTTTAACAGAAAAGCATCAAAGTTTAAAAAATAAAATAACCATTTTGCGACCAGGAACCCTTTCCAGGGTTTCGGGTAGAACAAACATACCCAGGAATAAATAACAATGAATAAATCTATTTTTTTAATACCCTTGTCTTTTTTAATCCTTATGTCTTCAGGATGCAGCTATTTAAGCGGGACGCCGGGAGAACAGCCTTCCAACGTTTCACCAAAAATCGTCACGGCCGCCGGTCAAAAACAATTTTGGAACGATCCGGGATTATTCGGAGCCGTACCAAAGAACCAGCAGCAGGAAGGTGATAACGCCTGTGCCCGCGATGGCAACGGTAAAGCCATCGGCTACCACCCGCACCCGAAGAAATACGATGGCACCTATTTCCCAGGCGGCGGCTATTTATGCCGGATGATATAAAAAAGGCCGCCTGTGCGTGAAAACGGCAGGTATGCTATTAAAAATCTATTGTAGCGTTAAGCAAAGTACCTTGAAGCCATGGCCGGATAATGAGATGCGGGGGGGTGCTCTTTTCGTCCTTGGGCCACAGGTACTTATTCAGCGCGGGGGCAAAAATGATTTTTAGCCGCCGCAACACCGGCTTCACCGCGCGCCTGCGTCAGGCGGTTTACCGCCGTGCCTGAACGCGGTTGCGGCTAAAAATCCCGTATTATTGGCCTTTAACGTACTTTGTGGTACTGTGCCCGTCATTAAAAATCCTTTGCTGCTTTGGTTTTTTAATGTGATTTGAACTGTATTAATACACATGCTTTTCACAATGGCGTGCTGATAAGCAACCCGTCCTCTTGATGATTTATAATAAGATATTACCTAAGTTATTGATATGGCTTTATTCATTACCAAGAAGTGCATTAATTGCGATATGTGCGAGCCGGAATGCCCGAACCAGGCCATTACCATGGGCGCGCAGATATACGAGATCGACCCCAACCGCTGCACCGAGTGCGTCGGCCATTACGACACGCCCACCTGTCAGAAAGTGTGCCCGATCGATAATACCATCCTGCCGGATCCCGCGCGTAGCGAGAGCAGCGAACAGCTATGGGAAAAATTTGTCGTCATGTACCACGGCGATCGACTCTGACGGCCACGCGCCGGACCTTCTCTGCCAGCCAGATAAAGCGCCATCCCCTACACCTCGTCATTGCCGCCCTCGCGTCGATAATCGCCCTGATGCCGGCCTGGGTTATCCCCTGCCGTGCCGGTTCCCTATCGCCCTGATTTCAGCCCTGGCCCTCGATAATCACCGTCGCGCAGGCGTAGCGCCGTTCGTCGGCAAGCGTAACGTGGACGCTGGTGACCCCGAGGCTAATCGCCAGCGCGGCGGCCTGTAAATAGAGTTTGAGGCCGGGTTTACCCAGTACATCATTGACCACCTCAAATTGCGCAAACGCCAGCCCGTTGCGGATGCCGGTGCCGAAAGCCTTGGCCGCCGCCTCTTTTACCGCAAAACGTTTCGCCAGGAAGCGTATCGGCTGCCGATGGGCCTGGTACTGCGCCCACTCCGCGTCGCTGAGAATGCGGCGCGCGAAGCGGTCGCCGCTGCGCCCCACCACGGCTTCGATCCGCTCAATCTCAACGATATCGGTGCCGATGCCGAGGATAGCCATCAGGCGCGCGCCGCGAGCATCAGCCGTTTCATTTCCGCCACCGCGCCGGCCAGGCCGCTCATGACCGCGCGGCCGATAATGGCATGGCCGATATTAAGCTCATGCATCTGCGGCAGCGCCGCGATCGGCTGGACATTGTGATAGGTCAGGCCATGGCCGGCATTGACTTTTAAGCCCAGGCCGGCGGCATAGACCGCGGCCTGCCGGATACGTTCGTATTCAACCTGGCGCGCGTGGTCATTCGCGGCGTCGGCATAGGCGCCGGTATGGATTTCAATATATGGAGCGCCCACGGCGGCGGCGGCGGCGATTTGTCCCTCGTCGGCGTCGATAAATAATGAAACCTGGATGCCGGCCGCCGCAAGGCGCGCCACGGCATCGGCCATTTTCGCCCGCTGTCCGGCCACGTCCAGCCCGCCTTCGGTGGTGACTTCCTGGCGTTTTTCCGGCACCAGGCAGCAGAAGTCGGGACGCGTGGCGCAGGCGATGGCGACCATCTCGTCCGTTACCGCCATTTCCAGGTTCATGCGGGTATGCAGCGTTTCACGCAACAGGCGCACGTCACGATCGGTGATATGGCGGCGATCTTCGCGCAAATGCACGGTGATGCCGTCGGCCCCGGCCTGCTCGGCGATAAACGCCGCCTGCACCGGATCGGGATAAGCCGTGCCGCGCGCGTTGCGCAGGGTGGCGATATGATCGATATTGACGCCTAACAACAGTGCTGACATACCATCCTCGGTTACTGTGACGCGTGGATCCAAAGATCCCAGTTTAACTGGAGGGGCCGTCGTTGGGCAACGTTTTCAGCGGGGGTTTCCGGGCCATGAATTGACGAAACAGCTCGGCGCTTTTCAGCGGCTTGCCGCCCAGGTAGGGTTTGAGGGCCATGCGGGTAAAGCGTTTGGCGGCGCGCAGGGTGGCGATATCGGCGAATTCACGCGCGGCAAGCGAGCGCAGCTCGCGGCCGGTAAAGCTGTAATGATCGATGATAACGCTGGCGATAAACCCTTTTTCCTCGCGGTAACGATAGGTCATCTCATCGCTGACCGGTTCGCCGCTGCCGGCGCAGTGCAGAAAATCCACGCCGTAGCCGAGATGCCCGAGCAGGGCCAGCTCAAAGCGCCGGAGCGCGGGTTCAGGCGAGCCGCTGGCGCCGGCCAGGGTTTGCAGGCAGTGCAGGTAATCAAAAAACAGCGAGGAGTAATCGGTTTCGTGCGCCAGCACGCGGGAAAGCAGTTCGTTGGTGTAAAGGCCGCTGTAGAGCATCAGGCCGGTAAGAGGCAGTCCCATGGAGACCGGTTCGGCGCTGCGCAGGGTTTTCACCTCGCCGCGTCCGCTCCAGCGGATCAGCAACGGCGTAAACGGCTGCAGCACGCCTTTAAGGGCGGAACGCCGGGAGCGCGCCCCTTTGGCCAGGATACGCACCCGTCCGTCGTTTTCGGTAAAGAAATCCAACAGCAGGCTGGTTTCGCTATAGTGGCGTCCATGCAGGACGAATGCGCGCTGCCAGCCTTCCATCGGCGGGTTCCTCAGACGTCGTCGCCGTAACCCAGGCTTTTCAAGGCGCGTTCATCATCGGCCCAGCCGGATTTAACCTTGACCCACAGTTCGAGATGCACCTTGTTCTCGAACATGGTTTCCATATCCTGACGGGCTTCGATACCGATGGTCTTGATCTTGGCGCCGCCGTTGCCGATAACCATTTTCTTCTGGCCTTCGCGCTCCACCAGAATCAGGCCGTGGATATCATAACCGCCGCGCTCGTTGGTGATAAAACGCTCAATCTCGACCGTCACCGAATACGGCAGCTCTTCGCCCAGGAAACGCATCAGCTTTTCGCGAATGATTTCCGAGGCCATAAACCGCTGCGAGCGGTCGGTGACATATTCTTCCGGGAACTGATGTTCGCCCTCGGGCATATGCTTACGCACTATGCCCGCGAGAGTATCGACATTCATCCCGGTTTCGGCGCAAATAGGCACCACATCAAGAAAATCCATCTGCTGGCTGAGGAACGTGATATGCGGCAGCAGCTTGCTTTTGTCGGTGACGTTGTCCACTTTATTGATGGCCAGCACCACCGGGCAGTTTACGCCGCGCAGCTTGTTGACCACCATTTCATCGTCCGGCGTCCAATGGGTGCCTTCCACGACAAAAATCACCAGTTCCACGTCGCCCATGGAGCTGCTGGCGGCGCGGTTCATTAACCGGTTAATGGCGCGTTTTTCTTCAATATGCAGCCCGGGGGTGTCGACGTAGACGGCCTGGTAAGGCCCCTCGGTATGAATGCCCATAATGCGGTGGCGCGTGGTTTGCGGCTTGCGCGAGGTAATGGAGATCTTCTGCCCCAGGAACTGGTTCAGCAGGGTGGACTTGCCCACGTTAGGCCGTCCGACAATCGCCACGAATCCACAATAGGTTTTATCTTCGTTCATTCAAGCTCCAGCTCTTTCAGCGCCTGCTCGGCGGCTGACTGTTCGGCTTTACGGCGGCTTGAGCCATTGCCCACGACGGGTTCCGGCAAGCCACTGACATGGCAGTGAATAGTAAATTCCTGGTCATGCGCCTCGCCACGCACCTGAACCACCAGATAAGTCGGTAACGGCAAATGGCGCCCCTGCAAATATTCCTGCAGCCGGGTCTTCGGATCCTTTTGTTTGTCGCCGGGGCTGATTTCGTCCAGGCGGCTTTGATACCAATTGAGGATCAGGCGTTCGATATTTTCAATATCGCTATCAAGAAAAATACCGCCAATCAGCGCTTCCACCGTATCGGCTAGAATGGATTCGCGGCGAAATCCGCCGCTTTTCAATTCGCCCGGCCCCAGGCGCAGGCACTCGCCGAGTTCAAACTCGCGCGCCATCTCGGCCAGGGTATTGCCACGCACCAGCGTAGCGCGCATCCGGCTCATATCGCCTTCGTCCACCCGCGGAAAACGCAGGTACAGCGCATTGGCGATAACAAAACTCAATATGGAATCCCCCAGGAATTCCAGCCGTTCGTTATGTTTGCTGCTGGCGCTTCGGTGTGTCAGGGCCTGTAACAAAAGCTCATGCTGTTGAAAAGTGTAGCCCAGTTTTTTCTGGAGCCTGTTTATTAAGATGGGATTCATGCGTTACCAATAACTCAACCATGCGTCAAATAACTACAGCAGACGGAACAGGCCTGTCGGGACAATACCGGATCAAAGCTGTTTCGTGTGCAGTGGCCCCCGAATCGGGGGCCAGTCTTTATTGCCAGAAGGGGGTATTCTACAACGGGAAGCATAATAATGCTTCGCTTAAAAAACGTATTTGATTAATGTATTGCACCAATCCGCCGTAAACGCACGCCGGTGGGCCATTGGCCTTCTTGTTTTTCAAAACTCATCCAAATCGCGGTCGCTTTGCCAACCAGGTTTTTTTCCGGAACAAATCCCCAGAAACGGCTGTCGGCGCTGTCGTCGCGATTATCGCCCATCATAAAATACTGCCCGTCCGGTACCGACCATTCCGCCAGTTGCTGATTGCGCTGGTGGTAATACATTCCCACCTGATCCTGCTGGCCCGGCACCGTCAGGATATGGTGCGTCACGTTGCCCAGGGTCTCGGTGCGCTCCGCCAGGCGGATGCCGCCGTCCACCTGCTGATCGGGCGGGACCTGCAGGAAGCCGGTGGCGGACTCGCCGCTGCCGGTGGAATCAAAGGTCTGGACAAAATCGCTCGGCGCCATGTCGCTATAAGTCACCGCTAATGCGCTGGAACAGGACGAATTATTGGCGCAGCCCGGCTGTACCGTCACGCTTTTGTTCAGGGGATCGTAAATAATCCGATCGCCCGGTAAACCAATCACCCGTTTAATATAATCCAGCTTGGGATCGGGCGGATATTTAAATACCACGATGTCCCCGCGCTGCGGATGACCGGTCGGTATCAGCGTCGTCTGGGTAATGGGATTTTTGATGCCATAGGCAAATTTTTCCACCAGGATAAAATCCCCCACCAGCAGCGTCGGCATCATGGAACCGGAAGGAATTTGAAACGGCTCGTAAATAAATGATCGTACAATAAATACCACCAATAATACCGGGAATATGGAACCGCAGGTTTCAACCCAGCCCGGCTGTTTGGCCTTTTTCAGCAAGGCCTTGTTCTGCGCCGCGTCACCTTCCGCGGCCGTGCTTAACTGCGCCTGCCTGATGCGGCGCGCCGGTGCCAGTTTAAATCGATCCACGCACCAGATAATGCCGGTTATCAAGGTGGCTATTGCCAGGATCAGGGCAAACATATTTGCCATGCCAACTCCTTTGGGTTATTTACTGTCTTTGCCAACGTGCAGGATCGCCAGGAACGCTTCCTGCGGGAGCTCGACGTTCCCCACCTGCTTCATGCGCTTCTTGCCTTCTTTCTGTTTTTGCAGCAATTTCTTTTTACGGCTGACATCGCCGCCGTAACATTTCGCCAGGACATTCTTACGTAATTGCTTAATGGTGGAACGGGCAATAATGTGATTGCCGATGGCGGCCTGAATGGCGATATCGAACTGTTGGCGCGGGATCAGCTCCTGCATTTTTTCCACAATATCGCGGCCGCGGCGCTGGGAATTGTCGCGGTGGGTGATCAGGGCCAGGGCATCCACCCGTTCGCCGTTGATCAGAATATCCACCCGCACCATGTCCGAGGTCTGGAATCGCTTAAAACCGTAGTCCAGCGAGGCGTAGCCGCGCGAAGTGGATTTCAGCCGGTCGAAGAAGTCCAGCACCACCTCCGACATGGGAATGTCATAGGTCAACGCCACCTGGTTGCCGTGATAGACCATATTGGTCTGCATACCGCGTTTCTCGATGCACAAGGTGATCACATTGCCCAGGAACTCCTGCGGCAACAGCATGTGGCATTCGGCGATAGGCTCGCGCAGCTCGAGGATATTATTCAGCGGCGGCAGCTTGGACGGGCTGTCGACGTAAATGGTCTGGTTATCGGTGGTCACGACTTCGTAGATTACCGTGGGCGCGGTGGTGATAAGCTCCAGGTCGTATTCGCGTTCCAGCCGTTCCTGGATGATCTCCATATGCAGCAGGCCGAGGAAGCCGCAGCGAAAACCAAAACCCAGGGCGGTGGAGCTTTCCGGCTCGTAGAATAACGAGGCATCGTTGAGGCTGAGTTTGCCCAGCGCGTCGCGGAACGCCTCATAGTCGTCGGAGCTGATGGTGAACATGCCCGCATACACCTGCGGTTTGACCTTTTTAAAGCCCGGCAGCGCCTTATCGGCGGGCTGGCGGGCCAGGGTCAGGGTATCGCCCACCGGCGCGCCCAGGATATCCTTGATGGCGCACACCAGCCAGCCCACCTCGCCGCACCTGAGAATATCGCGATCGATGCGTTTGGGGGTGAATATGCCCACCCGGTCGGCGTTATAAGTCAGGCCGGTGCTCATCACCTTGATTTTGTCGCCCTTGCGCAGGGTGCCATTTTTCACCCGCACCAGCGACACCACGCCCAGATAGTTATCAAACCAGGAATCGATAATCAGCGCCTGCAGGGGCGCTTCCGCGTCGCCCTGCGGAGGCGGGATATCGCGCACCAGCCGCTCCAGCAGTTCGGGGATGCCCACGCCGGTCTTGGCCGAACAGCGCACCGCGTCGGTGGCGTCGATGCCGACGATATCCTCGATTTCCTGTGCTACCCGGTCGGGATCGGCGGCGGGTAAATCGATTTTGTTCAGAACCGGCACCACTTCCAGATTCATTTCCATGGCGGTATAGCAGTTGGCCAGGGTCTGCGCTTCCACGCCCTGCCCCGCGTCCACCACCAGCAGCGCGCCTTCGCAGGCGGCCAGGGAACGGGAAACCTCATAGGAAAAATCCACATGGCCCGGCGTGTCGATAAAATTAAGATGATAAATCTGGCCGTCGTTGGCTTTGTAGTCGAGCGTTACGCTCTGGGCCTTGATGGTAATGCCGCGTTCACGCTCCAGGTCCATGGAATCCAGGACCTGGGCTTCCATTTCACGTTCCGCCAGGCCGCCGCAGGTCTGGATCAGCCGGTCGGATAGGGTCGACTTACCATGGTCGATATGGGCAATAATGGAGAAATTACGAATGTTCTTCATTTATAAGGAATTTTCTCGGGTATTTTTGATAAAAAATAGGACAATGGGCACGGACGTGGGCACAAGTACAAACCACCCGTGAAAATATGGAGGCATCTTACACTGAAAGGACAAATCATTAAAGGTGGGCGCTGTTAGCATCGATGACAGCCCCCTTCCCGCATCGCCGAGCCATGCCCGCGATCCCTCGCGCTACTCAAGATTGCCATCGGCGAAGATCATCAGGCGCAATGACGTCGGCTTTAATCATGGTATGGAGTGGCATAAGTAGTAATGGGGGCCGCAAGGCCAGACGGCCTTAGTCCCTGGATGGGGTTTCACGGCGGAGATAAAACGAGGACGGCGGCAGCGCGACTTGCAAAATCACCGGCTGGTATTCGCGATCGTTGCCGATGCGCCGGGCAAAAAACCGCGCCAGCATAAACCCGCCGACACCGCCCATAAGCCCGCCGCAGGCCGCGGCGAGGTCGGTATTAAACCAGCCTTGCATAATGGCCGCGCAACCGATCAGGCCCACCAGCGGCAGCATATAGACCAGCAGCGCCGAACGGATCAGGCTGGCCTCGGTGATGCCGACTTCCACCCGCTGTCCCGGCACCAGCGGATGCTTGCTTTCCACCTTCAGCTGATGCGCTGAGTCAGCCCCCATTTTATTGAGGATGCTGGTGCCGCAACTGCTGCTGGAGTGGCAGCTGCCGCAGCCGGAACGCTGTTCGCAGCGCAGTTGCGCCACACCCTGCTGCCAGGAGATAACCGTCGCCCATTCTTTGATCATGGTTGCGCCTTAAATAAAACGCCGTCGGCAATGCGTTTGGCGGTAGCCGGAGGCAATTCGCCGACAACGGTAATGTCTTTATTGTCGCGGACCTCGGTGTGTATGGTGCGCCGGCCGGTGCGGATAAACCGCTCCGCGTCGCCCTGCTGCGCCTGCGAGACATTTACCGAGAAACTGAACAATCCGTCGGTAAACAGCCTGGTCTCGATAGGCACGTTAATGCCGGGCAATGTACGGCGGCTGCGCGAGACTTCACTCACGCCCGCCGGCAGCCAGTTGGTCGTCCAGTCAAACTCCGCTTTCTCCGAGGCGGGCATAGCCAGCAGCGGCGGCAGGTTGACCGTTTCCAGACCTTGCATCAGGGACTGCACCTGCGGATCCACGATAAACGAGATCACGCGAAACTGTTCAAGCGCCTCGCCGTCGCGATCGAGCAGATCGGCGCGCAGCGGCAATTTGGTGGCGGCGTCAATCCACAGCACATAACCAAATCGTGTGCCGTCCCGCGCCACAACCCGTACCACGTCGCACAGACGATCGGTAACCCGGGTGCGGCCGACAGGAATAAAATCGTAGAATTGGGCCAGGCGTTCAAAATCAGCGTAAACGATAGAAGGGAGGGAATCAACGATATGATCGCCGGCCAGCGTAAAAGGCTCCAGACCAGGCTCGAAAAAGCTGATCTCGTTATCACGCTGTAAGATTTCGCGGCGGGGACCGTCCATTTGCAGCAGCTGGGCCAGGCGATGTTTTTGATACACCGCGTGACGAAAGCGTAAGGAGTCGACACCCTGCTTGCTGACGCTGACAAAAGCAAACTCATAATTCAATGACTGGCTGGCCTGGCTCATCTGCTGCAACAACGCCCCGGGCGCCATGGCCGGCGTATCGGCGGCGGTCGCGCTGAAGGAAAAGAGCAGGCTGCCTGTCATTAAACACACAGCACACCAAAATGGCTTCATTACTGCGGTTGCATTCCTAAAGACTGGGTACCAGGCACCTGTACCGCGGCCTGCTGGGTTTCATGCTGGTCGAATTGCAGCTGCGTGGAGTGAACCCGACGCTGCAGTTCATAATCCTGCAATATGGCGTTGATACGCTTGCGCTGTTCCTGCACCTGCTGCTGGGAACCGTTATCAGCGGTGTTGGTCGCCGAAGGCACGCCCAGGCTGACCGGAGACGCCTGGCCCATCATCGGCAGCGTATTGAACACCGGCGCTTCCGGCTGGGTATCGTTGTTGACCGGCTGGTTATAGTGTTGCACGCCCACAATCACCGCCAGCGACACGCACGCGGCCAGGCCGATTTGCGTAATCTGCGCGGCCCAGGGACGGGCTTTATGCCAGAACGGCAGCTTGTGCCAGGTCTCGGGCTGCGGCTGCGATTCCTTGACCGCATCGGGCACCAGGCGGACCGGCTCACGGGCGATAGCCTGCGCGACGCGGTCGGCGATATCGAGATGTAGCGTCGCGCCGATGTCCCCGCGCAGGGTATCGCGAATCAGATGATACCGTTGCCAGCTTTGTTGTAACTTATCATCCCTGGATAATTCGTTGAGCAGTTCGTTATCGAACGACTCCCCATCCATAAGAGCGGAAAGCTTTTCGTTATGCATGCGTGGGTACCTTCTCCTGCCGCCATCGTTATCGCTGAATCAGCGGTTGAATTTTGTTGTCAATAGCTTCGCGCGCACGGAAGATTCGCGATCTTACCGTTCCCACCGGGCAATCCATGATGGACGCTATCTCTTCATAGCTCAGGCCATCCAGTTCCCGAAGCGTGATTGCCATACGCAAATCTTCGGGAAGCCCTTCGATAGTGCGAAACACTATCTGTCGCAACTCTTCAGACAACATTAAATTCTCAGGGTTCGATATTTCTTTCAACGCGCCGGCACTTTCATAATTTTCGGCGTCGTTGGCGTCCACATCGCTTGACGGTGGGCGCCGGCCCTGAGCAACCAGATAATTTTTAGCCGTGTTAACAGCGATACGATACAACCATGTATAAAAAGCGCTATCCCCCCGAAATGACTCGAGGGCGCGATAAGCTTTGATAAACGATTCCTGGGCCACATCCGGCACATCCCCCTGGGGAACATATCGGGATACCAGGCTCGCCACTTTGTGCTGGTAACGAACGACCAGTAAATTGAACGCTTTTTGGTCGCCTTTTTGTACCCGTTCAACCAGCACCTGATCCGTTAACTGCTCGCTCATCCGAGGTAAATTCTCCTCAAATTTATCTCCACGCGAAAAATAGTACCGCCAGCCTCTAAACCCATAACACGAGCAAGCTCCCGTTTGGAGTTTACGCTATACATAAAGTTCCGTCCCGCCTGTCTTTTTTGTTAAATGTAATCGGGGACGGATCTCGGCGCGCCAGCACGTTGGCCGGGAAGCAGTCAGACTATCATGAAATAAAGTTTTATAGTGTCAGAATCCTGAAATCACTCTGCCGAAGCGGCACGTTTACGCCCGGCACCCTATTGAAAGCGCAGGGTACCGTGAAATCCTCCGGATGTCAGTAAACATGCGTAAATACCCCCACGGGTAAAATATCAGCAATTAGCGGTTCAGCCCTAAATCATACAGTGCTAACATCGGAAAACTATTATTTCTGGCAGGGTAACCACCCCATTATGCAACCTTTAACTGAACATGTAACCGACGTGCTGGTCATTGGCAGCGGCGCCGCCGGTCTTTCACTGGCGCTGCGTCTCGCGGGACATTGTAAGGTCATGGTTTTAAGCAAGGGCCCGCTTAACGAAGGATCAACCTATTATGCCCAGGGCGGGATCGCGGCGGTGTTCGATGAAACCGATACTATCGCCTCCCACGTCGAGGATACGCTGATCGCCGGCGCCGGCCTGTGCGATCGCGAGGCGGTGGAATTCATCGCCGGCAACGCCCGTCATTGCGTACAGTGGCTGATAGACCAGGGCGTGTTGTTCGATACGGAATCCGGCACTGGCACCGGCGGCGTGGAAACGGAACACCATGCCGGCACGTCTCCCGATGAGCGCTATCACCTGACCCGCGAGGGCGGCCATAGCCACCGGCGCATCCTGCACGCCGCGGACGCCACCGGCAAAGAGGTGGAAACCACCCTGGTTTCCCAGGCGGCCAATCATCCCAATATCCATATTATGGAACGCTGCAACGCGGTGGATGTGATCAGTTCCAATAAAATCGGCCTGCCCGGCACCCGGCGCGTGGTCGGCGCCTATATCTGGAACCGCGAAAAGGAACGCGTGGAAACCTGCCGGGCCAAAGCCGTGGTGCTGGCTACCGGCGGCACCTCGAAGGTTTATCAGTACACCACCAATCCCGATATTTCGTCTGGCGACGGCATCGCCATGGCCTGGCGCGCCGGTTGCCGGGTGGCCAATCTGGAATTCAACCAATTCCACCCCACCTGCCTGTTCCATCCCCAGGCGCGTAATTTCCTGCTTACCGAGGCGCTGCGCGGCGAGGGCGCCTACCTGAAACGTCCGGACGGCTCGCGCTTTATGCCCGATTTCGACGAGCGCGCCGAGCTGGCGCCGCGCGATATCGTGGCCCGCGCCATCGACCATGAAATGAAGCGCCTGGGCGCCGACTGCATGTACCTGGATATCAGCCATAAGCCCGCGGACTTTATCCGCCAGCATTTCCCGATGATTTACCAAAAATTGCTGACGCTGGATATCGATCTGACCAAAGAGCCGATTCCCATCGTGCCGGCGGCACACTATACCTGCGGCGGCGTAATGGTGGATCAGCACGGGCGCACCGATCTCGACGGACTCTACGCCATCGGCGAAGTGAGTTATACCGGCCTGCACGGCGCCAATCGCCTGGCGTCCAATTCCTTGCTGGAATGCCTGGTCTACGGCTGGTCGGCCTCGGAGGATATCCGCACGCGCCTGCCGGCCATCAAGCTGGCCAAACAGCTGCCGGCCTGGGATGAGAGCCGGGTGGACAACTCCGACGAGGAGGTGGTGCTACAGCATAACTGGCACGAGCTGCGGCTGTTTATGTGGGATTACGTGGGCATCGTGCGCACCACCAAACGCCTGGAGCGCGCCCTGCATCGCATTAACCTGCTGCAGCGGGAAATCGACGAGTACTATTCCAACTTCCGTATCTCGAATAACCTGCTGGAAGTGCGCAACCTGACCCAGGTGGCCGAGCTTATCGTCAAGAGCGCCATGCTGCGTAAAGAAAGCCGGGGCCTGCATTACACCCTGGATTATCCGGAAATGGCCACCAACCCGCAGCCGACCATCCTGCATCCCTGATCCATGGCAAACCGGCGGCCCGCCCGCCGGTCCTACCCTGCCGGCCGGGATAAATAAAACCCGTCGGTCAGTGCGCGATAGGCGGCGGAATAAGCGCCGTCGCCAGCGCGCAGCGCCAATGTCGTATACGTCAGTTCTCCCGCCTGCGGCGAAAAGCCCAGCAGCACCCGATGACAGGGTTTTCCCGCGCGATCGGCCACGTCGGTGCGATAACGCAAATGCCAGCCCCCGCGCTGCGCCATGGCGATGACCTCTTCGCCGGTAGCGGTCGGCAATACCAGCGTCAACAGGCCGTCGCGGGCCACCAGCCGCCGCGCGGCATCCAGCAGGCGCCGGTGGGTCAGGGTCGCCGTGTAACGCGCCTTATCGCGCTCAGCGCTTCTGGTGGCCAAACCGACCGGAAAATAAGGCGGATTGCTGACGATCAGCCCATATCCCGCCCCGGGATCCTCTTTCCCGCCGCGTTGCGCGGAAAACCCCGGCGTCGCCTGCGGCGCAAAGTCCAGTATATCGCCGTTAAAAATGCGCAAGCGGGACGACCACGGGCTGGCGGCGAAATTTTCCCCCGCCTGTCCGGCGGCGGCGGGGTCCAGCTCGACGGCGTCAATGCGCACGCCAGGGTCCGCGCGCTGCGCCACCATCAGAGCGATCAGGCCGCAGCCGGCGCCGATATCCAGCACCCGCCGCGCCGTGCCCAGGGGCGTCCAGGCCCCCAGCAGCACGCCGTCGGTCCCCACTTTCATTGCGCAACGGTCGTGGGCGACAAAAAATTGCCTGAAGGTAAAACCGTCCCGGCGCAGCGGCATAGTCTGTTTTAACGATTCGATCATTATTAGGCTCTTTGGGACATATCGGGGTACTTTATGGCAAACCGGCCGCGGATGAAATCATCCGTTTGCGCGGAAACAGATGAAGATTATCCGCGATCCGTCTATAATCTGCGCCCCAACCAGAGGTAGACCATGACTGTAACCCAATTTTCCGAACTCGACCTGCATGAAAGCCTGATCGCCGCACTGCGCGATAAAGGTTACGAGCGCCCCACCGCCATTCAGTCCGAAGCGATCCCGCCGGCGATGGACGGGCGCGACGTATTGGGTTCGGCGCCTACCGGTACCGGCAAGACCGCCGCCTATCTGTTACCGGTATTGCAGCACCTGCTTGATTTCCCCCGCCGGAAATCCGGCCCGCCGCGGGTACTGATTATCACCCCTACCCGCGAGCTGGCCATGCAGGTGGCGGAACAGGCCAAGGAACTCGCCGCGCATACGCACCTGGACATCGCCACCATCACCGGCGGCGTGGCGTTTATGAATCATGCCATCGTATTCAGCGACAACCAGGATATCGTGGTGGCCACCACCGGCCGGCTGCTGCAATATATCAAGGAAGAAAATTTTGACTGCCGCGCGGTGGAAACGCTGATCCTGGATGAAGCGGATCGCATGCTGGAAATGGGTTTTGCGCAGGATGTGGAGCTGATCGCCGCCGAAACCCGCTGGCGCAAGCAGACCCTGTTGTTTTCCGCCACCCTGGAGGGCAACGCGGTCAAGGATTTCGCCGAGCGGCTGCTAAACGATCCGGTGGAAATCGACGCATCGCCCTCACGGCGCGAGCGTAAAAAGATCACCCAATGGTATTATCGCGCCGACGATATCAAGCATAAAACCGCCCTGCTGGCCCATCTGCTCAAACTGCCGGACGTGACCAAGGCTATCGTTTTCGTACGCAAACGCGAGCGGGTGCATGAACTGGTCGGCTGGCTGCACGCGGCCGGCATCGCCACATGCTATCTGGAAGGCGAAATGGTGCAGGCCAAACGCAATGAAGCCATCAACCGCATGACCGACGGGCGGATGAACGTGCTGGTGGCGACGGACGTGGCGGCGCGCGGCCTGGATATCGACGATATCAGCCATGTCATCAACTTCGATTTGCCGACCACCGCCGACGTCTACCTGCACCGTATCGGCCGTACCGCCCGCGCCGGACGCAAAGGCTCGGCCATTTCTCTGGTGGAGGCGCACGATCATCTGCTGTTGGGTAAAATCAGCCGCTACCTGAACGAGCCGCTGAAAGCGCGGGTGGTGGATGAACTGCGTCCCGTCACCCGTGCGCCGGCCGAAAAAACCACCGGCAAACCTTCGAAAAAAGTGCTGGCCAAACGCAAAGAGAAAAAAGAGCTGAGCCAGATGAAGGACAAGGTTAAGGTCAAGGTGCGTTTACGCGATAAGCGCAATATCGGCAAACGCCGGGCGCCAAAATCGGCCGCGGAGGATGCGGCGGCGGCCGTTACGCCAAAACCGCATGATGAATAAACCATCACGCGCCCTGAAAAGCCGCCCGCACGGGCGGCTTTTTTGTCGCCTTAGGGGTAAGTTTCAACGCCTTAAGCCATTTTTCGCCTAAATCAGCTAATTTCCGGCTGAAAGCTGCGCGCGCCACAAACAAGCGCGGCGTAAATGAATGAAAAAAACAATTTATTTCATTAGGTTAAAGATAGTTTTGCCATAAAATGGCATTGGTCAAAATAGGCGCAGGGGGTGAATATTCATATTTTGATCCAGACGGGAATTCAGCATTTCTAAACGCAACATATTGATTTTAATACAGGGTTTTTGCCGTGCGGAAATAGCGGAAATCAAAAAGGGAGCCTAGGCTCCCTTTTATACACCGCGACGCCGTTAAAGGGCGGCGGTAAAGGTACGGGTAATGACATCGCGCTGCTGTTCAGGCGTCAGCGAGTTAAAACGCACGGCATAGCCCGAGACACGGATGGTCAGCTGCGGATATTTGTCCGGGTTGGCCACGGCGTCTTCCAGGGTTTCACGGGTCAGCACGTTGACATTCAGATGCTGGCCGCCTTCCACGCGTACGGTTTCCTTGGCTTCCAGCGGAATTTGACGGTATTCGATATTGCCCAGTTCACTTAAGGCAACGACCTGATCGTCGGCGTAGCCGGCAACGGCACACAGGCAACGGGCCTGTTCAATGCTGTTATCCAGCAGCCAGAAAGAGTTAACCAATGCTTTGTTGTCGGCCTTGGTGATTTGAGTTCCGATAATCATAGAATGTCTCCATGGTGTGGCTACAAAATCTGCCCGTCGTCGTCCGGTAGGCTACCGGCTGCTTGGGTATTTGGTAAAACCAATTTGTCTAACTGACTGTATACCAGCCAATCGGCATCGTTTCCTTGATTTAAATCAATTTATCCGTAGTAAAGAAACGCATCAAAAAGTCATGTTTTTGTTTTATATCAATTTTTGAGTTATTTATCACTTTCACTAATTTAACTTTTTTTTAAGCTTTATTTATTTTGTTGGCGTGCCCCTGGCGGCGGAAAAGATTCCGCCTGCGGACATAAGCCGGTAAGCTAACGCCAGTCGCCAATCCACATGGAGCGTACCATGACACAAAGTCCAACCTGGCGGGATGCGCTCGCCGAAGAGAAGACCAAGCCCTATTTCCAGCAAACGCTGAACTTCGTCGCCAGCGAGCGGGCGGCGGGCAAGATTATCTATCCCCCGCAAAAAGACGTATTCAACGCGTTCCGCTTCACCGAACTTGCCGCGGTAAAGGTGGTGATACTGGGGCAAGATCCCTACCACGGCCCCAACCAGGCGCACGGCCTGTCCTTTTCCGTCCGGCCGGGCGTGCCCGCCCCGCCCTCGCTGGTCAATATCTACAAAGAGCTGGCCAATGATATTCCGGGTTTTACCAAACCGGAGCACGGCTGCCTGCAAAGCTGGGCCGGGCAAGGCGTGATGCTGCTCAATACCGTGCTTACCGTCGAGGCGGGCAAGGCCCATTCCCACGCCAGCCTGGGCTGGGAAACCTTTACCGATAAAGTGATTGCCGTGCTGAACGAGCAGCGCGAGGGGATCGTCTTTATGCTGTGGGGATCGCACGCGCAAAAAAAAGGCACGATTATCGACCCGCAACGCCATCATATTCTGAAAGCGCCGCATCCGTCGCCGCTGTCGGCGCACCGGGGTTTCTTAGGCTGCGGGCATTTCTCCAGGGCCAACGCCCTGTTGGCACAGCAGGGAAAACCGGAGATTGACTGGCAACCGCGGTTGCCGTCGGAATAACTGGGGGAACAGGGAATGGGCCGGTTATCGGGCTCGACGACCGGCTCGCGGGCGCGGAAATCCTACGCCTTGGCTTTCGATACCGCCACCATGGCGGGACGCAGCAGGCGGCCGTTCAGGGTGTAGCCTTTTTGCATAATCATCATGACATGGTTTGGCTCGTGCTCATCGGATTCCAGCATGGTCATGGCCTGGTGCACCGCGGGATCGAACGGCACATGGGTCTGGTCGACCACGGCGATGCCGTACTTGCGCACCACGTCCAGCAGCGACTTCAGGGTCAGTTCGATGCCTTCGATAAGCGGGGTCAGCTCGCTATTGTTTTTATCGGCCATATCCAGGCCGCGTTCCAGATTGTCAATCACCGGCAGCAGTTCGCCGGCAAATTTTTCCAGGGCGAATTTATGGGCTTTTTCCACATCCAGCTCGGTGCGGCGACGAAGATTTTCCATTTCCGCCTTGGCGCGCAGCAGGCTGTCGCGCTCGCGCTGCTGCAATTCTTCCAGCTTGGCTTCCAGACTGGCGATACGCTCATCGCGCGGATCCACGACGTTCTCCGTCTCGGGCGCCGCGTCCATCCGCTGCCCGGCATCCATCTCATCCGTGGTAATGTCTTGTGAGACTTGCTCGTCAGGTATCTTCTGTTCTTTACTACTCATCATGAGTTCTCCGCGTTTTAGCCTTTTAGTCTTGCTACTCCGCTTATTATGGGGATGAATAGCAGGTATTCAAGGGATGTCGCATAATGTAGTCAGCAAAACACGGCGAGGAAAAGCAAATACATGAACACCCCTTTCAAAAGCATCGGCATTGTCGGCCATCCGCGTCATCCCAACGCCCTGGCCACGCACGAGATGTTGTACCACTGGCTGATCGGGCAGGGACATGAGGTGATCATGGAGCAGCACATCGCCCGCGACCTTGATCTTACCGGCGCTATTACCGGCAGCCTGGCGGATATCGGCCAGCGGGCCGATCTGGCGGTGGTGGTGGGCGGCGACGGCAATATGCTGGGCTCGGCGCGCATCCTGGCGCGGTACGATATTAAAGTCATCGGCATCAACCGCGGCAATCTGGGCTTTCTTACCGATCTCGATCCCGATTCCGCGCTGCAGCAGCTTACGGACGTGCTGGCGGGCAATTACCGCTGCGAACAGCGTTTTTTACTGGAGGCCCAGGTCTGCCGGGGCAATGAATGCGGACGGCTCAGCACCGCCATCAACGAAGTGGTGCTCCATCCTGGAAAGGTGGCGCATATGATTGAATTTGAAGTGTATATCGACGATAGCTTCGCCTTTTCGCAGCGTTCCGACGGCCTGATCATCGCCACGCCGACCGGTTCCACCGCCTATTCCCTCTCCGCCGGCGGCCCGATCCTGACCCCGCCCCTAGACGCCATCGTCCTGGTGCCGATGTTTCCGCATACCCTGTCCTCCCGGCCGCTGGTTATCAACGGCAGCAGCACCATCCGGCTGAAATTTTCCCAGGCCAGCAGCGAACTGGAGATCAGCTGCGACAGCCAGATCGCGCTGCCGATACAGGAGGGCGAGGAAATTTTTATCCGGCGCAGCGAATATCACCTGGATCTGGTCCATCCCCATGATTACAACTATTTCAATACGCTCAGCACCAAGCTCGGCTGGTCGAAAAAATTATTCTGAAAATCAGCATTCGTTTCTTTACTGTATATAAAACCAGTTTATACTGTGTTTAACCACAGCTGTGTTTTTATATACAGGAAACGTATCATGCTGGCTCAACTGACCATTGCTAACTTTGCGATCGTGCGCGAGTTGACGATTGATTTTCAATCGGGAATGAGCGTTATCACCGGCGAAACCGGGGCGGGCAAATCCATTGCCATCGATGCCCTCGGTTTGTGCCTCGGCAGCCGTTCCGACGCAGGCATGGTGCGCCCCGGCGCCCCCAGGGCGGATATCTGCGCGCGTTTCGCCCTCGGCGACGCCCCGCTGGCAGCGCGGTGGCTGGCGGACAATGAGCTGGATAACGGCAATGAATGCCTGCTGCGGCGCGTGGTCGGCCATGACGGGCGCTCGCGGGGGTTTATCAACGGCATGCCGGCGCCCTTATCGCAGTTGCGCGAGCTGGGCCATCACCTGATCCAGATCCACGGCCAGCATGCCCACCAGTTGCTGCTGCGTCCCGACTATCAAAAACAGCTGCTCGACGCCTATGCGGATGAACAAGCGCTGCGGCAATCCATGGCCGGCGCTTATCGGCAATGGCACCAGAGCTGCCTGGATCTGGCCGCGTTCCGCCAGCACGCCTCGGAGCGCGAGGCCAGGCGCGAATTATTGCAGTACCAGTTAAAGGAGCTGAACGATTTTATCCCGGCGGACGGCGAATTCGAGCAAATCGATCAGGAATACAAGCGGCTGGCCAACAGCGGCCAGTTGATCACCACCACCCGCCAGGCGCTTGAGATGCTCAGCGAGGGCGAGGACCAGACCCTGCTTGGCCAGCTGTACGCCGTCCAGCAGCGGGTAGGCGAACTGGTGGGCATGGACGGCGCGCTTTCCCCGGTAATGGATCTGCTGGAAGAAGCCTCAATCCAGCTGACCGAGGCCGCGGAGGAGCTGCGCCATTACGGCGATCGGCTCGACCTGGACCCGGCGCGGCTGTATGAGCTGGAACAGCGGCTGTCCCGCCAGATCTCCCTGGCGCGCAAGCATCATGTGAAACCGGAAGACCTGCCGCTGTTTTATCAGCAGTTGCTGCAAGAACAACAGTTGCTGGAGCAGCACGACACCGACGCCCAGGCGCTGGTCGAGACAGTGGCGCAGCACCACCTCCAGGCGGTGCAAACCGCGCGGCGGCTGCATGAAAAACGCGTGCATCATGCCACTGAACTTTCCGCCCTGATTACCCGCAGTATCCGCGAGCTGTCCCTGCCGCACGGCAGGTTGGAAATCACAACGCATTTCGATGCCGAACAGCTGAGCGCCGAAGGGGCGGATCGTATCGAATTCCTGGTCACCACCAACCCCGGCCAGCCCTTGCAGCCGTTGGCGAAAGTGGCCTCCGGCGGCGAATTATCGCGCATCGGCCTGGCGATACAGGTGATTACCGCCCGCAAGATGGATACCCCGGCGCTGATTTTTGATGAAGTGGATGTGGGCATTAGTGGCCCCACCGCCGCAATTGTGGGTAAAATGCTGCGTCGGCTGGGCGAATCCACCCAGGTGATGTGCGTAACCCACTTGCCCCAGGTTGCGGGCTCCGGTCACCATCACTTTTTTGTCAGCAAAAATACCGACGGTAACGAGACCGAAACCCAAATGATCGCCCTGGACAAAAAAGCCCGCCTGCAAGAGCTGGCGCGCCTGTTGGGCGGGAGCGAGGTCACCAAAAATACGCTGGCAAACGCTAAAGAACTGCTCGCAGCTTAGAAAAGGCTAACTTTTTTACGTTCCCGTGGTCATAGATGGGCCTTGTAGAGGTTCCCAATGTCGGCAAGGTCTATTATCATCGGCATCCTATGCCTAAAAGGAATGTGATTATTATGAGCTGTAAGACGTTGACCGCTGCTGCCGTCGTTCTCCTGATGTTAACCGCCGGTTGCTCCACGCTTGAAAGATTGGTCTACCGCCCGGACATTAACCAGGGAAACTATCTGACAGCAACTGACGTAGCTAAAATTCATACCGGCATGACCAAGCAGCAGGTGGCGTATATCCTGGGCACGCCAATGATGCAGGATCCGTTCGGCAGCAGTACCTGGTTTTATGTGTTCCGCCGCCAGCCCGGTCATCAGCCTGTCACGCAACAAACGCTTACCCTGACCTTTAACAACACCGGCACCCTGACCAATATCGATAACCGGCCGTCATTGGATACCCCGCGCGGGTAAATCAGCGGTAAAAAGCCGAACTGAAGCGAAGCGGCAACGCCTGGCGAAGTAATCCCAGCGCAGGCGGCACAGCGGTAAAACGGGGCAATGCGAAGTTAACACGCTTGAGAGGGCAACGGGCCGGGCGCCTGGGGTATATTACCTACACTGCCGGCCCCCGTCGTCCCGCGCACCCTCTACTTTTTTGTGCGTTCCGCGCGCTGGCGGCGCAGCTCCTTGGGATCAATCAGCAGCGGGCGGTAAATTTCCACGCGATCGCCGTCATTGAGCCGATCGCTTAATTTGGCCGGGCGACTAAAGATACCGACCTTATTCTTGTCCAGATCGATATCGTGCCGTATTGCCAGAAGGCCCGAGGCCTGTATCGCCTGCTCAAGCGTACTGCCCGCAGCCAGCACCAACTGCCGCAGGTATTGCCGCTCAGGCAGCGCATACACCACTTCCACGCGGATATCCGCAGCTTCAGGCGGCACGGTAAACCTCTTTTGCCCGCTGGGTGAATGCCTGGACCATGTTATTCGCCATCTCTTTAAAAATTGGCCCGAACGCCAGCTCGATTAGCCGGTTCTTAAACTCAAAGCTCATTTCGAATTCGACCTTGCACGCCTCGGGACTCAGCGTGGTAAAACGCCAGTCGCCGGCAAACGAGCGGAACGGCCCTTCCACCAGGCGCATTACGATGCTTTCGTTGTCGGTGATGACATTACGGGTCCTGAATGTTTTGCTGATGCCCGCTTTGGAAACATCCATCTCGGCGGTCAGTTCGTTTCCTTCCTTGGCCAGCACGCGGCTGCCGGTGCATCCGGGAATAAACTCCGGATAAGCGCGAATATCATTGACCAAGGCAAACATTTGCTCCGCGCTGTAGGGCACTAACGCGGAACGACTGATATGAGGCATAAGGGTTCCTGTCTTGACGATCATTGCTTAATATTATCATTTATCTGTCTTGAGACAAAAAGTGTTGGCGCCCGTTTGTCTTAAAAAGCATCAATACCGCAAGGTAACGTAAGGAAAGCATTTTATTCCCGCCCATAAAACTGTATAATATTTAGTATCATGACAAAGAAAAAAGCTTACAAACCCGGTTCAGCCACCATTGCGCAAAACAAGCGCGCCCGACATGAATATTTCATCGAGGAAGAGTTCGAAGCCGGACTCGCGTTGCAGGGATGGGAAGTCAAATCGCTCCGTGCCGGCAAGGCCAACATCAGCGATAGCTATGTGCTGCTTAAAGATGGCGAAGCCTTCTTATTTGGCGCCACCTTCCAGCCGCTTATGGCCGCCTCGTCGCATGTGGTATGCGACCCTATGCGCACGCGTAAACTTCTGCTCAACAAGCGTGAGTTAAGCTCGCTGTTCGGCCGGGTGAACCGCGAGGGCTACACCGTGGTCGCCCTGTCGCTGTACTGGAAAAACGCCTGGACCAAGGTCAAGATTGGCGTCGCCAAGGGTAAAAAAGATTTCGATAAGCGTGAGGATGTCAAATCCCGCGAATGGCAAGTCGATAAAGCACGCATTATGAAGAACGCCAACCGTTAAGATTTGCCGCGCTATTGAATTTTTGCTATAATGAAATTAACAACTTGGGGCTGATTCTGGATTCGACGGGATTTGTGAAACCCAAGGTGCATGCCGAGGTGAGGTAGGCCTCGTTAAACAGCCTCAAAAAAAATAATTGCAAACGACTCGCAATACGAACCCGCTGCTTTAGCAGCTTAATCAGTCTAAACCACTGATGGTTCCCTCTCTCCCTAGCCTCCGCTCTTAGGACGGGGATCAAGAGAGGTCAAACCCAAAAGAGCTCGCGTAGAGATCCTGCCTGGGGTCAAAGCGTCAAATCTAATCAGGCTAGTTTGTTAGTAGCGTGTCCATCCGCAGCTAACTGGCGAATGTAATGATTGGACTAAGCATGTAGTACCGAGGATGTAATAATTCCGGACGGGGGTTCAAATCCCCCCAGCTCCACCAATAAAAACAAAGGGTTGCGCGCAAGCGCGACCCTTTCTCTTTTGGATTGGCGGCAAAATGGCGACAGGCTAGTAACGGATGTAAAGCAAACCAGCTGATAAGGCCACACCTTGGCATGCAACCAATCTTGTTCCGGGAGAGATGCCCCTTACCATTGCCCGGTTGCCCCATAGAGGGACAATTTCTTGCCGTGTAATCACCCGCAAGAAACAATAAAACTCAAAGTTTTAGTTATTCCTATTCATGATTCACACCCGTTGTGTGACCCATGCCAGGGCTATTTTATTTCGTCGTTTTATGGCTTTCTCATGAGCATCAAATATTTTTTGAACGGTTTAGCATCACCTTTCAGATAGGCCTCCCCGCCCACAAATATATCCATCACCCCTGATTACTTAACACTATGTTATATATTAATAAAAAATGAAAAGACTGAACAGTATTACGTCAATCTTTCCGCGTGGGACCCACGTAACACTGTTGCTACCCTTTTAACTTAGTGCTAAATTTAGTATCAAATATCATACTAAAAAGGACTCGTTATGTCGGTACAACCTATCCTTGCCAATGTGTCGGTGAGTATCAGCGATTTTAAAAAGTCACCTAATGGCGCCCTGAAAGAGGCCCACGGCCAACCGGTGGCAGTGTTGACCAACGGACATATCTCCGGTTACTACATTTCACCGGAAACATGGGAAGCCATGGTGGATTATCAGGAAGATATCGAGCTTGGCAAGATCGCCCGTTCACGGATGAAAGGTAAGCGCGTTAAGGTCAAGCTGGATGAGCTATGAGTTGGAGTTTGAAGAGCATGCTCTTAAGGAGTTTAAAAAACTGGGCGCGCCGTTACGGGAGCAGTTCAAAAAGAAGTTAAAAGAGATTTTGGTCAATCCCCATATTCCCGCCAATCGGCTCAGCGGCATGCCTGATTGTTATAAAATCAAGCTCAGGTCTGCCGGGTATCGGTTGGTTTACCAGGCGATCGATGAACAGGTGATTGTGCTGGTGCTGGCCGTGGGCAAACGCGACCGCTCGGAAGTTTATAACGCCGCTAAAGCCTGGCTATAACCGGGTGGCATGTGCTGGAACAACGGTTCAAAATCTGACCACATAATCCCATCACTTTTCCGCATTGGTATACGTTTAGGTATATCCTAAAATCTGAATTGCAACTTAATCCATTTATACCAATGCATTACGTTGAAAATGCAGATTCCCCCGGCGCTGAAGCCAGATTGAAAGAGATAACATATGAACGCTAAACGCCTGCCGCCAACCAAAACCCATGACGAAATGGTCACTGAGTGGATGGGGCAACCGGAATTCAAGGCTGAATACGAAAAACCGGATCGGGAATGCGCCCTACTTGATGAGCGGTTGGCCGCACGCAAAAAAGCCGGCCTCGCCCAAGCGCAAATCGCTGAGCGAATGTGAACCAAAACAACGGCTATTACACGGTTGGAACGCGGTTTAGCCTCCGGTACCCAATTGCCGCGTTTGCCCCGGAAGACGAAGACATGGCCGGACAACGGATCTTCCCGGAGGGCGGATACGACTTTGGCGGCGAGGCCCTGGAATCCCTTTCTCATATCAGTGTGGCCGGCAACCAGCCAGATACTGTAAGTATCCCTGCCAAACGGACCATTCACCTTTAGAGAGCTTCCGGCATACTGATTATGTCCCGAGAGGAGATCGCCATGCGTAAAGCCCGATTCACCGAACACCAGATCATCGCCGTTCTGAACTCAGTCGAAGCCAGACGCAGCGTTAAAGATGTCTGCCGCGAAGCCGGTATCGCTGAAGCCAGCTACTACAATTGGAAAGCGAAGTTTGGCGGCATGGAAGCCTCTAATATCAAAAAGATGAAAGATCTTGAGGATGAAAACCGTAGCCTGAAACAGATGTTTGCCGATCTCAGTCTGGAAAACCGGGCGTTAAAAGATGTCATCGAAAAAATGTATGGTTCGCCCCCGTTTTGCAAGCATACGATGATAAAAGCTGTTTGCGTTAATGTATCCGGCCTCTCGCAAGTCAGCTGCTTTTGGCAGCAAGGCCATGATGGGATAAGCGCGTCGTTAGAGTGCTGGATCGGATAGTGGCAAATCGCGGATATCCGCTGAAACTGCGGATGGATAACGGTCCGGAACTGATATCGCTGGCGCAATGGGCGGAAGAACATGGCGTGATACTGGAATTTATCAGGCCGGGCAAGCGGACACAGAATGCGTTTATCGAACGGTCGAACCGGACGTACCGGACAGAAATACTGGATTTTTATCTGTTCAGGACACTGAATGAAGTACGGGAAATCACAGAGTGCTGACTGACTGAATATAACAGCGAGCGGCCTCATGAATCGCTGAATAACCTGACGCCGGAAGAGTACCGGCTGATGGCTGAAAATCCGGAAATCTCAAAAAGTGTGTGGGACTAAAACCGGTGTGCTTACAGTTTCAGCCCTATCTCAGAAATGAGCCGCAATCGCCTAACCACCTGACTGACCCTGATCCCGGATTAGTGACCCAAACCCCAGAAGAAATTTCAAGCCACAATATTGTCGAGGTAGGTGCGGGACTATGGTGGCTGATTGTTAGATTTAACAGATAGTCCAACAAGGAATGGCCACCCGGAGGCAGTATTGTTAAAAGTGGTTATTATACCCACTATCATATTGACTCATATTTTTTCTGTGGGTACTATACCCACAGAGGGACAAAATGGAGTCAGGATGGAAAGCGCTAAGTTAATCAAGCTATTGATAAATGATGGATGGATAGCAAGGAAACAAAAAGCAAGCAGTCATATCACGCTTGAAAAGGAGGGAGTAAGGGAAATCATCACCCTTCCCCACCCAAGGAAAGAAATCTCAAAAGGAGTTCTAAGACAAGTAAAGAAGATTTCGGGGCTAAAGGTCATTTAACAGAAAGGACGGCGCAAGCTGCCTTTAATAGCGCTTTCACCCTTAGTATAGTAAGTCATGCGAGGTACTTAATGATCTATCCAGTTTTCATTTTCGGAACTAAAAGCGGTGAATATGACGGTTATTTCCCCGATATTCCCGGTTGTTTTTTTGCCGGAGATACATTGGAAGAAGCCGTTCGCGACGCAGAAAAAGCATTCGGTATACATGCTGAAGCCCTAACAGAGCGCGGCGAGCACGTTCCCGCCCCTACTGATCCCTCAGCCTATATTCACGATGATCGCCTGTCAGAGGATGACGGCTTCCTAGGCTTTGTTGAGCTCGATCCGACAAAGTACGAAACCAAAGCCGTTAAATTTAATCTCACTATGCCCGGCAATCTCATTACGGCCATCGACCGTTATATTGAGACAAACGGGCATTACAAAAACCGTTCGGCGTTTCTTGCGGAGTTGGCCCGCAAGGAAATTGCGAGGAATTGATTGATATGGCCTCTAGCGGGGCCAATCTTGTTTACACCTACAGAGATTTTCGCTGAAGCCCCCTTATTCCCATGAAAGCACGTTTAACCGGGAACGGACGACGTTGACGTCGCCTTTGGCCTTGTTCCTTCGCGCCGTCGCACAGCATTAGACAATCATGTAAGTTCGGCCATAACCTGCCCCAGAACCGAAGGCTCAAGGTAAAAATAACCGGAAATAATGAGCATTTTACTTTTCTTATCCTGCAGTCCAGCCGGCCTCAACACATGGCGAAGTGGGATAAGATAATCAAAAGTGTGTAAGCACAATTTTGCCCTGGATACTGCCTGATAAAGCACGCTTATGTGCAGCTGAAGCCATTTGTAAAGGGTAGGTGCTATCAATGACGACCCTGATAATTCCCGTTTCCAGAAGGCTACCCGCCGCTGAGAGTTGCGCGCCACTGGAACGCACTTGCGTTGTTGACACCGTAATTCCTCTTTCGGCGGCCTCCTTCTGCCCGGAAAAATGCAAAGGATTAACAAGAAACATTGCCCCGCCTTGCTTGATGCTGCTCAAAAAGCGCTCAACGCGCGTTCCACCTGAAGTATCAATGACAAGATCGGCATTTTTTACTACGGTCTCGGGAGCTATTTTGGTGTAGTCGATAAACTCATCCGCACCGAGATCGCGTAAAAGCGCCTCATTGCGGGAAGAAGCGACTGCAATCACTCGCGCGCCTTTCCACTTGGCAATCTGCACCGCAAGGTGTCCTACGCCTCCTCCGGCGCCGTTGACCACTACTGTCCGGCCTTTTAGAGGAACAGGTGTATGTTTGAATGATTGAAACGGATTAGGCGCGTCATGCCCCAGTTCGACAAGGAACTGCCAGGCCGTGAGCAGTGACATCGGCGCACCCGCGGCCTGGACATGTTCGATGTTCTGAGGTTTTAACGCCAGCTCTGATGCAGGAACGCTCACGTAGTCGGCATAGGCACCGCTGCCTTCCATGGCTCTTTCAGGAAAACGCACCATGGAATAGACTTCATCGCCAATGCTGAATCCGGAAACATTTTTGCCGACCGCTACGACTACACCGGATATATCCGTGCCCAGGATGAGCGGAAAGTGGGGATGGGGCCACCATTCAGGCGGCAACGCCCGATAACCGTCACGCAGATACCAGTCTGGCGGGTTGAGACTGACCGCATACACCCGAACAAGCACTTCCGTACATCCCATCGTTGGCCGGGGTGCATCTTCATATTTAAGGTTCTCTGGACCACCAAACGCGTGCAGTCGTACTGCTTTCATCATTTCAGTCATCACAAGCTCACTCTAATGGGGATTCAGTTGCCAGATAATATGACTAATAATGATGATTGATAATGGGGCTGGATTTCGCTTTAATGTTGCCATGAAGGAACAAATAGGTTTTGAAAGACTCACCGGTCTTATCGCATTCGCTCGCGCGGGAGCGCTTGGCAGCTATACCGCCGCTGCGCGCTCGCTATCCGTTTCACCTTCAGCGATAAGTAAGAGCATCCAGCGACTGGAACAGCGTCTTGGCGTCACTTTATTCACCCGCACCACACGCTCGCTGGTTTTGACTGCTGAAGGCCGCGAACTGCACGAGAGGGCTTTACGGTTGTTGCGCGATGCCGAGGAGCTCGAGCAGGTAGCCATGCGTACGCGGGCAGAGCCCGCGGGAACATTACGCATTGCGGCATCGTTGCCGATAGGCCTCCATATGATCGCCCCTGCGCTTGCGCCATTCTGCGCCCTGCATCCAAAAGTGACGATTGACTTACGGTTAAGCGATCGCGTGATCAGTATCGTTGACGAAAGCATTGATATTGCCATCCGGCTCGGCGACCTCGCGGATTCAAATCTCCTGTCGCGTCGCCTTTCGCCCTATCAGATGGGTTGTTATGCTTCGCCTGATTATTTGGCCAAATGCGCCCCGCCAAAACACCCTAATGATCTCATAGGGCATAAAACGGTCAATCTGCGTTACCAAAATACGGGGCGGATTTTTCGCTGGCCGTTCCGGGTTGGCGAGCGGGAGATCGAAATCGTGCCGTCCTCTACTGTCATCGTTGATGCAAGCGAAGCCGTTATAGCGGCAGTCGCTGCCGGTGCCGGAATAGGAATGGCGACAAGTTTTATGGCGGCTTCTTTGGTAAGGCGCCAGGAGTTAATTCCCGTTCTGACGGATTTTTCTGTAGAACGGCATAATATTTCGGCAGTCTGGCATGAAAGTCGTCGTTCAAACCCTGCCGTACGTGCGTTTCTGGAATTTATGCTGGAGCAGTTTTAAATTCTCTTAACTGGACCGCCCGCAAAACGGCGGACATGTCCCGTCACCACGCGGCAACAGGTGACAGCCGGTAGCAGCGCACAACCGGAGGAAAGCGCGTCGGGTATAGAATGCATTGCCCCCTCCTGCCACAGTGATCCTGAAAACCCGCGGCATAACAGCGCAGCCGGAATACGCGCTATGGCCGTTTATTTCAGACGTCTGGATTTCAGTGAGCAAGCATCCGGGCATGAAATGCGTTATACCTGATGACCCCCTAATTAAACAGCAGGAGCCCGTAATGGATTTGGATCTCAAAGACAAAGTGGCGCTGGTGACAGGCGCCAGCACCGGTATCGGTTTCAGCATTTGTGAAGAGCTGGCGGCAAACGGCGTGCATCTGGTGATGGTGGCCAGGACCCAATCGCGGCTGGACGACGCCGCCGACAGGCTGGCGCGGCGTTATGGCGTCTCCACGCTGCCGCTGGCGGGCGACGTGACCGATGCCGCGTTTCCCCGCGAGGCAGTCCGCCTGGCGGAGCAGCGGTTTGCCGGCATTGATTTACTGGTCAATAATGCGGGCCGGGCCCATGCCGGCACGCTGCTGACCACCACGGAGGAAGACTGGGAGGCGATGACCGCCACCAAATTTACCGCCATGCGCCGTTTTTGCCGCGAGGTGATCCCGGGTATGCAACGGCGCCGGTGGGGACGTATCGTGAATATCTCCTCCATCGGAGGGCTGTATCCCAACCCGCCGCTAACCGTTTCCCATGCCCTGAGTGCGGCCATTAATAATTTGACCCGCAGTTTGGCGCTGGATGTCGCGCCGATGGGCATTCTGGTCAATGCCATTGGCGTTGGCGCGGTCGCGACGGAAAACTGGGCAAACAACATGCTGCCCAACGTTCGCGAGCGCCGTCCGGAACTGGCCGGTAAAACCGATGAGGACATCATGGACATTCTCGGTAAGGAAAGAACCCCCGTCGGGCGTTTCGGACGCCCGGAGGATATCGCCGTTATCGCCGCGTTTTTGCTTTCCGCACGCAATCAGTTCGTTACCGGGCACACCGTGGAAGCGTCCGGCGGCGCGGACCGGTTTATGTAATGCTGATCACACCCGCTGCTATGGCCAGGTATACAGCGGGTTGACATGGGTAAGGAGGCGCCGCCGCATTTTCTCCCCAGACAAATGTTCCCTTTCAGGATAGCGGCCTGCGCGCCGCTTCGCGGCACAGGCATCAGAAGAAACGCAACCCGGGTTGCATCCTTCGGGATCAGCGCGAGCCGCTAAATCGTCTGGATATGTTGTGAAGCGTTTTCTCTCCTGCCGCCAATGGCATAGGTCTTTCCCTCCCGCGGCAGGAGATGGAAATGTTCCGGGGGGGAAAGGCGGCGGTACGGACACACGCCAGGCGTTATCCGCCGGCTCGTCGAGGCATGGGGTCGGTCCGAATTATTTCAGACCTTGAGCAATTTTACCGTGGCATCCACGTCTATCTCATCTTCCGAGAAAATTAACGTCGTTCCCTGGAAGGTGGTGATCGCCAGTTTTTTCAGCGAGCGCATGTCGCCAGGCTTCGTGGCTGATTTCGGCCGGATGCTACTCATCAGCACCCCTACGGACAGCACCGCATTTTCTTTATCAATGCGGGTCTCGGCAGGCACTTCTTCGCTGTAAACCAGGTAAGACTTGATCGACGTAAGCTTAAGACGCTCGCCTGCGATATAGATGTATTTGCTTTCCGGTGCGACTTTCACGGCATAAGCCGATAACCCCTTGTTATTCGTGGTGGGTTCGAAGGTCACCGCCGCATCTTTTTTAATCAGCTCAGGGTTGGCGACCTTAATCACATGAAAATAACGGTTATCGCCGTTTTCATCTTTGATAAATCCAAAACCTTTATCTTTAAACCAGGTTGTGATCGTTCCATTCATCGCCGTTACCGCCTGCTTAATCGTTTATCTAATCAGTTTTTGCAGCGCGCAGTGTAAAACACAATGCCTGCGCAGACTACGTCTTTGGTTTAAGTCTGGACGATAAATGTAGGGTATGCGAACGGGACGGCCAGGTAAAGGCGTCAGCGACGCAGAGTGAAACGCTGCGGCCAGACGTGGCGGAAGAGTTAACGTGGCGGCAGCAGCATCAGGTCTGGCTATTTTTTGTGCAAAAGAAAAACAGCCGCTGCCGTCAGAACACCTATCAGGGGCATGGCTCCGGCGCCGGCTATGAAGTTATGCTGATCTATTCGTTTTTCCCGGCGGATATCAGCAAAGCGGGCAAGCGCGTGTTTTTCATCAGTGGCGCTGACCTCTTCAAATTGTTTTTTATAACCCTGATGGGTCAGCCGAGAGGCCAGGTCCGTGTCTGATCTTTCCAGCACGACGGTTTGCTTACCCTTTTTGAAAAAAAGGTATTCCGGCATTGGGTGCTCCACCGGGAAGAGGATATGATATAAACAATATATCCGGTCTCACTTCAAGTTGTATACATCTGCCGGTATATTCGCCGCCGCCAGATCAATCACGCGTATTTTATTTGCTCATTTCCAGTAAGGAATGTTTTTGGCCCTATTCATCTGCCACTCCCGGGCTGATATGGTCTGGATGATTGTTCAGTGTCAGCGCAAGCAGCCTCTGCTGAAGGCTGAGCAGGCTTTCCCTGTTTCCCGGCGTTCCGCCTTTAAGCAGACTCGTGAACCAGATGCCGTCTGCCGCAAGTCTGGCAATCTCCAGATCCGGTGCACTGTCAGTCTCCTGATGCTGTTTCAGGCGCTGAGCGAGCCAGCTTTCCCAGCGTGTTATCAGTTCAGGTTCAGCACAGAGAGAAAACGTCAGAGCTGACATCTTTTCCGTGCAGGCGACAATTGTCGTCCTGATATAAGCCCGTGTAAAGCGACCGTAGCCGCCGGGGTCACGCACCATAAAGTCCTCAAGGAGCACATTGAACTGCTCCAGCTCATCATCAAATACCGCAGTGATAAGATCCTGCTTGCTGGAAAAATGGTGAAACAGGCCGCCTTTGGTCACACCCGCGTCAGAGGCGATGTCGCTGACGCTGACACCGGCAAAGCCACGGGCCGCCATCAGACTTGCCGTACTATTGAGCAAACGGCGGCGCACATTGACAGGGTCTTTTTTTGGTCTGCCGGACGCTGTCATCATCAGTGGGCGCTCATCTTGGAAAAGCCGTTAATCACCACCACGCCGACAACAATCAGCGCGATACCCGCGATGGCCGCCGCATCAGGTTTTTGCCTGAAAACGACCACGCCGATAAGGGTCGTCAGAATAATGCCCAGCCCTCCCCAGGAGGCATAAGCAATCCCTAGCGGAAGCGTACGCAGCACCTGAGCCAGCAGATAAAAGGAACAGGCATAAAGAACAGCGCAAATTAGCGAGGGCATAAGGCGGGTAAAATGTTCAGACTTGCCCAGAAACAGGGTGCCCACCACTTCCAGAACGATGGCGAGTGCGAGTGCTGCGTAAGCGAGTAGTGAAGACATGGTTTTCTCCTGAAATAAAAACCAATACTAGATACCTACCGGCCGGTATGCAAGTTAAGCGTCAGCGTTTTTTTTCTGCTGCGTAACCTCGGATTAACATAAGACGTGCTGTGACAGGCAGAAACCCCCCGCGGCCATCCTCATGGCACCACGTTGCCGGTCACGCCTGTTGGCACCCATAACAGCAAAAAGGGACTAACCCTAGCCTGGATACGATAAAAAGCGGGAACGCCAAAAGACGTCATCCCGTCGGGCCGGCAGCGCAGGCGTTGGAGACTGTCGAGAATAACCCTGCGTTTTCCGGTACTGGCTGAACATCCGATGTTAATGAAAAGCCCGGAAGGACTTTTCATACATCAGCATCAGCAAGGCGTCGATTACCACATCAAATCATCCGGCACTTTAAAATCGGCATACGGATCTTCTTCATCTTGTTCTTCCTGACTTAGCGCACTATTTAATACAATACTGTTCGCATCTCGCTGCGCAATTTTATCGGCTACGCTCGCCGGGATAATAGCGTATTTACTCACGCCGCTGTTATCATCAACCAACCGGGCAATGGCGAGACGGCCACTGATCAGCTGAGATTGAGTCAGCTTGTCCACAGCTATCTTTTTAATGAGATTATTATCTGTGAAGTTAAAATCAATATCGCCTCTGGCAATATTGATTCGATTCATTTCAATTAACTGCTTCACCTGGGCTTTATATTCTTTCGATAAAGCAGCGTGTTTTTGTTGCTCGCTGAGCTGTTTATCACGTTCAAGCTGTGCTTTTTTATTTTCTTCCACGGCCTCTCTTGCCTCACGGGCCTGCGCCCGTGATTTTTTAGCCGTTTTTTGGACTTTGGCTATTTTTTTGCTGGTTACTAATCCAGCTTTTAGCATCTGCTCTTGTAAGGTGAGTTTTGTCATCTTCGTTTCTCAAACAGTCGAATAATTTGTGTGATTATACCCGTAATGTATGAGGCTGTACCAGATTGAGCACCTGATCACCGTGCGGCATGAGTTTGGCGGGTCTATCAGAGGTTGGCGTGGCCTGCCCTTAGGATTTCAGCCCGGCCCCTCGCTCCCTGCCGCCAGCAATGGCACCAGCACGTCGCTGATGGGCGTGGGAATACCCTGTGAGCGACCATAACGCTGTATCACACCGTTGCGGATATCCCACTCCAGTGGGCGATTGGCCTGCCGGTCCGCGAGAATGGAGGTGCCCAGATCCGCAGGCGCATGATGAAAGCCGTTAACGATTTCCTGCGGAACGTTATCATCCAGTACAGCACCTTCCGCTCGCGCAACCGTCAGACACTCACGCAGATAAGCCAGTGCCAGTTCAGTGATATCCTCGCGTGAGAACATTCCTGCACGGCGATTCGCCAGTACCATCAGACCCGCGACCGCATTCTGCAGCAGTTTGCGCCAGGCGATGGAGATAAAATCGGCTGACTGCTCAACCGCGCAGCGTGTGCCGCTGAGCGCATCCGCGACCCGTTTTGCCGGCGCCACATCCGGCAGCGTCAGGCGCGGTTTGGCGCGCAGCCAGACTGAGGCATCCGGCTCGCGCTGTGCCGGGAACCACACTACCGAAGGCAGCACCGTTGCGCCGTTGACGTAGGGTTCCAGTTGGGTTTTCTGCTCGACGCCATTTTGCAGTGCGCATACCACAGTGTTTTCATCGCACAGTGCGGCCAGCCAGTTGGCGCTGTCAGCTACCTGGGTGGTTTTCACCGCGATAAACACCAGATCGAACGGATGGTTGATAGCCGCCGGATGAGTCAATACCGGACCGGGCACCACAATTTCACCCTCATCGTGGCGCAGAATTAACCGCGGATGCGCGGTGCGCCCGCAAAGGACCGGCGTGCGGTCAACTTCATGCAGTACAGCGGCGATGGTGGTACCGATAGCACCCGGACCAATAAGAGCAATTGTGGGATGATCAGACATCTTGTGTTCTCCTGATGTGAATACCGCCGCGTAATAAGGCGTTCCAGCTGGCATGTTGCAGGGCGGCGAATAACGTAAGCAAAATAATGTGTCCAGGCATAGGCTCATGCTAAACAGCGCGCGCCCGGATGAAAAGTGAAGTGTCGTCATCGAGGCATGAGTAAATACTCATGTAGTAACGGTAACTGAGCTGCGCCTGTTGTGATTCTGCCAGTAACCAGCGACGGAATTTCATGATGGTTCCGATGACGCTTAGCAGTCCGGTCCTCATTTTGGCAGGGACGGTTGGCATACACCAGCCCACACTATGTCACCCCAATTCTGTCATGTCCCGCCAATAATTTCAGCCAGTAGCCAGTGTTCAAAATCCTGCAGTGCAGGTTCATTTATTCCTGTTTCCACCGGTTTTACCAAACAGAATTTTTTGCTCAGGTTTTCTGATTCTGGCCAGGGTGCGACAAGCGCTCCGCTACGCAGTTCTTTTTCGACGTACATACGCGGCACCATTGCCACGCCTTGTCCCGCCAAAGCGGCAGCTATTGCCATTTCATGAAGGTCATACCGGACACCTTGCGCCGGATTATCAAGGATTATTCCGTTTTCCTGGGCATAGTGATGCCATGCTTCCGGATTCTGCCGCCGGTGAATACGCGGTAGTTCGTTCAACCTCTCATAGACGTTCTTGTCCGTTAACAGTGCAGGATGGCATACAGGCACCAGTTTTTCCTGAAAGAGAAAATGCAAACGCATCCCTGCCCATGCGGCATGTTCAAAATGAACTGCGGCGTCAAAGCCACTCCCGGTGAGAATGAATGGGTCGGTTCTGGCCGCAATATGTAATGTGATATCCGGATGCATAGATCTAAAGCCGTTCAGGCGGGGAATCAGCCAACGACTGGAAAACGTCGGCAGGACGGCAATTTCCAGACTTTTGCTACCTTCAGGCATCCCCATTATGTATTGAGTATCCCTGTCGAGTCGTTCGAGCGTTTCGCGTATGTGATGTGCATAGCGTGCCCCTACAGGATTAAGCTTGACGCGGCTTCCGGTACGGTCAAACAGTTTGCAGTTCAGCAAAGATTCAAGGCGCGCAATCTGCCGGCTGATGGCGCCTTCCGTCAGCGATAACTCCTCTGCGGCCCGGGCAAAATTACCGTGCCTTGCGGCAGCCTCAAAAGCCTGCAGGGAAGTGCTGCTGGGAATTTTTCTGCGCATAAAACCGCCCCTGTTGTGTGTATAGGGTGACCCATCAGTGAATGAATATCACTAAACGATGAAATAATATCGATTTATAGCCAAAAAAACAGCATGTAGCATGATGAAAAATCATTAAACGGGCTCATGAGATTCCTGCCGTTTATTCATGCAGAGGTTAGTCAATGTTGTATATCGTGGAATGCACCTATGCCAATCCCGGAAGCGAGGAAGACTGGAATGAATTTTACAGCCGGGAAAAACTGCCGGCGCTGGTCTCCGTCACCGGATTCAGTACTTCCCAGCGCTTCCGGGCCCTGAAACCTGGCTGCCCTGTTTATCTCGCCATTCATACCATTAAGGATGCGGATGTGATCTCCAGTGACGAATACCGGCTGAAAGGAGGCGGTAATTTCTCGCGCTGGCAGGAGCACATCACTGACTGGCATCGTAATCTGTATGAGTGTGAAGGCCCGGCTCCGGCCGTATCATCGGATGAACTACTGCTGCTCAGCGCCCGGCCGATCGGCTTTATCGAGACCGGGCTGGGATACCGGGCACTGGCAATGCAGGCGTCAGGGCTGGATAAATCCCCGGAACGGCGCGTTGCCTACGTTCTTGCACGTGAAAATGCCGCGCAGTTAGCAGAAGTCCCCGGAGCATACCTCTACGAAACGCTTACACCGCAATTGCAGAACCCGGCTAAGGGTCACCAGAGAGGAAAACAATAAAATCATGCCAAATCTGACTTTTTACATTTCTGAAGATCAGTCTGACAGGTTCACCGATCTCTCCGATTTCACCCATATCTGCCGCGCACTGTGCAGTGAGATTCTCGGCGCAGAAGCAGAAAAAGTTCACATCATATATGTCGATGTCAGGCCGGGATGCGGGCATCCGGTGTATGCCGAACTCTGTTATCGCCTGACAAAATCGCGTGTGCCGGACGTGATGGAAAAGTTTATGCGTGAACTGGATCTGGCCATTCGGCAGGCCTCGGGGCTAATGGCGCGTATCCGCTGTTTTGGCTCGAGCACACCACAAATATTCGCTCGAAACTGACCATGAGGAATTTATGAACCATCCGCCTTTCACATCCCGTCAGATTGGGGATTTTCTGGTTACCGCCCTGAGTGATGGCAATATGTCAGCCAGCCTGGATTTACTTTCAGGCATTGAGACGGCGGATGCTGGGTTAATTCAGCGCAGCGCCGGGATCGCTGAACCCGGTAATATCCATATCAACTGTTATCTGATCCGCGGTCAGGGACGCACCATTCTGGTTGACGCCGGCGCGGGAGGCCTGAACAACGTCGGAGGGCTGCTCAAAAGAAACCTCGGTGCAGCGGGGGTAAGCCCCGCTGACGTGGACACCGTCTTATTGACGCACGGCCATCCTGACCATATTGGCGGCCTGCTGGATGCTGAAGGAAGGCCAGTCTATAAACATGCTGAACTCTATCTTCATCCTCTTGAAGCGGAATACTGGCGGGATGATGAAAGATTAAAAATGGCCAGCGAGCGTGGGCAGCGTAATTTTAAGCTGGTCCGCCGAACGTTAGAAGCGTATGCGCAGAACTTGCGCTTTCTGGACGGGAAGGAGATAACCGGGGGCATTCTCCCGGTATGGCTGCCGGGTCACACGCCAGGCCATACCGGATTCCGCATCGATTCAGGTGATAAATGCTTATTGATATGGGGAGACATCGTCCACTTCCCGCATATCCAGTCAGCACACCCGGCCGTTTCCATTGTATTTGACTGCAACCCCGCTCAGGCCGAAGACACACGGAAAAAACTCCTGGAACAGGCAGTCAGGGAAAAACTGCTCATTGCAGGCATGCACTTAGAGCGTCGGGGGTTTGCCAGCGTTCTCATGGCTAATGGCGGATATCGAATTTCCTACCCGGAAGAATGAATGGCTATTCGCCTCTCATGAAATACCTGTTCGCAAATCACTTAACCGCTTCCAAAAAACCAGAAGTGGTAGAGGAGTAAGCCAGGAGAGGGCGATCTGCTCTCCATTGATTAACGCACCGCGATGTTAGTCGTGTTTGCTCGTGGCGCAGGGCTGACTGTCAGATCAAATGTAATTACCCAAACTAAGTTGTTTGGTGCGCACTGTAAGGTCGTCGCTCACCCCACCCTATAAGCGTCTCATCGTAGTTTATTGGAACTATTCCGTAAGCCGCTTGCCAGTTGAATAAACACCTCAATAATTTTTGGCAGCGCCCGCTGAGGATTGTCGCTCGCAGCAATCCAAAGTGCGGAATTCAGCGCGGCACTGTTTAACAGATGTGCAGCGGCATCCGCGTCAACCGATTTAAGTACGCCGCGTTCGATCAGCTTTATAACGGTCTGGCGGGTGGATTCGAGGCAGCTATTCTGGCTGGGCCATTGTGCAGGATCCCCAAGGAAAGCCGGACCATCAAGCAGAACGATGCGCCTTACTTCTGTGTCCAGCGCCATCTTAATGTAGGCAATCCCTTCAGCCAGCAGCCTTTCCCAGTCGTCACCGGCAGTCGCGGCGGCGGCTTTGGCTCGTTGTGCCATTTCACCATCTACTTGAGCAATAACAGCGGCAAGCAGCCCCTTTTTATCACCAAAGTTGTGGTATAGCGCCCCACGTGTCAGGCCAACGCTGGCGGTTAATTCATCCATTGATACGGCAGCAAAACCTCTTTCGGCAAAGGCTTTCCGCGCTGCCGTAATCAATTTGGCGCGGTTCTCTTCCATTGTTTCAGCGCGGCATTTGGCGGCCATACGATCTCCTTTTTGACATACGTAACGGATGTTATTTGACATACGCGGCGTATGTGTGATTAATTCAACATACGCCGCGTATATTAAATCAATTTTACATACCGCACATCCCGCATCACACATTAACTCAAGAAAGGACATGCCATGATCCAGCGTGAACCTGTATTTCCTGCTAACCGCCATGCTCTCTATGAAGAACACGGTTATTCCGCCGCGATCCGCTCTGGCGATATGTTGTTCGTTTCCGGCCAGGTTGGCAGCCGCGCCGACGGTACGCCGGAGCCGGATTTTGCCGCGCAGGTGCAACTTGCGTTTGATAACCTGGCAGCGACTCTTGCAGCAGCTGGTTGTACGTTTGACGACCTGCTTGATGTCACCACCTTTCATACTGACCCGGAAAATCAGTTTCCGACGATTATGCAGGTGAAACAGTCAATTTTCCCGCAGCCCCCTTACCCGAACTGGACAGCCGTTGGAGTGACCTGGCTTGCGGGATTCGATTTTGAAATTAAGGTCATTGCCCGAATTCCAGCTTCAACCTCCGCAGGTTGACAGACCGTAATGTTAGTGACGTCTTCATCAATGGGATGAGGACGTCACTATGAAAAGCGTTGTTTCAGAACCGACATAACGTCCACTCTTGGCACAGAGCGGACATTTCAGCTTTTCCCTACCCTTGACATCTGAACTTAGCCTTGACACCAGAACACAGTAATTAGCCCAGTGCGCTCATACGGGTCAAACACACCTCATGGCTTCATAACGATGCGCCCAAGCGGTTTCGCTGTCTCGGCGAATTCGTGGGCCGCAGCAGCGCTGGCCAGGGGGAAGATGCGGTCAATGACAATCCTGATGCGCCCTGCTGCTAAAGCCTGCAACATGTCGTCCACACTTGCCCGAACTCCGGGCCTTTCAAAAAGGGGTCCCATGAATACCCCCATGAGTGTCTGGTTAGACTGCATTGGCGGCCACAAGTCGACAGTCAGGCCTCCACCGCCCGCATTACCGACGAAGATGAGACGTCCTTCCGGAGCGAGTGCAGAAAGCGAAGCAGGCAACGTCGTCCCCACCGGATCGATGACGAGGTCAACACCGCTGCCATGGGTGTACTGTCTGACACTGTCCACGACGTTATTCTCTGCACGATCCACGACATGATCGGCACCAAGTTCCAGCAACCGGCTTCTTCGCTGCGTTCCGCTTGCCACGGCGATGACCGTTGCGCCTGCTTGTGAGGCAAGCTGAACGACCGCGAGCCCCACGCCACCAGCTGCTGCCTGAATAAGGACGGTTTCTCCGTGCCGGAGCATGCCTCGAGTGAAAAGGCAATGGTGCGCGGTTCCAAAAGAAATCGGTAAAACCGCCGCTTCTGCCATATCCACCCCATCGGGTATAAGCCAGGTTCGTTCCGCGGGCACAGACCAACGTTCCGCATGTGATCCCTGCATGTGAAAAGCCGCGACTCTGTCCCCAACCGTACGGCTACGGACGTTCGATCCTACTGCAACAACTGTGCCCGCGGCCGCGTAGCCGACGATCCATGAAGGAAGAGGCGGCGGAGTTAAACGGCGGTTGATCAGATCTCCACCTTCTATCGAGATAGCCTCGACAGAAATCAGAACGTCGTCAGGTCCTGCGACCGGATCGGGGATATCGACATATTTCAGGACGCCGGGAGCGCCTTCCACGTCATAAACCGCTGCTTTCATAAATTTTCCTCTGTCTCATCAGTAAATCCTGACCAGCCTGGCAAACCATCCCGATGCGGCATATAGCAATTCAGAAATCTCTCTGCTGCCTCTACAGGCAGCGCGGTCTGCCCTGTTGAATTTTCGACTGGCGGAAAGACCCGTAACGCTTAGGGCAGCCTGGCAATCACCTTAATCTCAAACTGGAATCCGTAAAGCCACGTCACGCCGATCCCGGTCAACGTAGGGTAAGGCGCCTCCCCCCAATATTCTGGCAGGATACTCCAGATAGCGTCGAGGTTTGACTCGGGATCGACGACAAAGAGGGTAACGTCAACCACATCACCGAACGTGCAGCCCGCAGCCGCGAGAACAGCATTAAGGTTATCGAATGCCAGCCTGATCTGCTCTTTAAGATCCTGTTCAGGCAAACCATCCTCCCGGCTACCCACCTGCCCCGAAACGAACAAGAAACCGTTGGATTTGATGGCCGGTGAATAGCGATTGCGCTCATAGAGCGCCTGCCGACCGAAGGGAAAAACTGCTTCGCGTGTTGTCATGTTTGTACCTTTGCAATGGGCGAAATCTGCCCGGTGAACATAAAGACACTTTACAGGTACTGGATCGGGCGGATAAACAGGCGACTTTGTCCATCATTGTTTGTAAAATCCAAACAATCGGTGAGAAAGAGAGGATAAGGAATGGATCGTTTCGATGCGATGTGCGCCTTTGCTCGCGTGGTGGAGGCAGGTAGCTTCACAAAGGCTGCCCAGACGCTTCATATGAGCAAAACCACGGTGACGCAACTTATTCAGCAGTTGGAAGCGCGCCTGCGCGTCAAGTTACTCCATCGCACCACCCGCAAGCTCGGTGTCACTCCCGACGGCGCGGTCTACTACGAGCACGTCATCCGCCTGCTGGCGGACATGGAGGATGCTGAAAACAGCCTCTCCAGTGCGGCGATTACGCCCGGAGGACGATTACGGGTGGATGTGCCCAGTCCGCTGGCCCGCCTTGTGCTGGTGCCAGCGCTACCGGCTTTCCACGCACGCTACCCTGATATCCAGTTCGACATGGGCGTGAGCGACCGGGTGGTGGATCTGATCGGCGACAATGTGGATTGCGTCTTGCGCGGTGGCGAAATCACCGACCAGTCCCTGATCGCACGCCATGTCGGCGATTTGCAAATCGGCGTCTACGCCGCCCCCAGCTATGTGGAACGCCTTGGCGCTCCTGCGCACCCGCGCGATCTGGAAAACACCGACCATCGCATAGTGGGATTCTTGTCTTCACGCACCGGTAAGATTGATCCTCTGGTGCTGCACTGTGAGAGTGAACATATTGAAATCAAAAGCAGCTATGTGCTTGCAGTGGATGATGGCAATGCTTACCTCGAAGCTGGGCTAGCCGGGTTAGGCGTGATTGCGCTGCCAGTCTATATGGCGGCAGCACATCAGGCTTGTGGCTCCTTGACTCCGCTATTTGAACACTGGCGTATTAATCCAATGCCCCTGTACCTGGCGTTTCCGCCGAACCGCCATGTCAACGCCAAACTGCGAGTTTTTATTGATTGGATCGTTGAATTGATGCAGCACCATGTCCCCAATTCTAACAATAAGTAACTACGTCCCAGCCCCCTGATTCGCTCATCAGCGTCGATTGGTGGTCATTCTGGTGGTCTTGACTGAAAGGGAATTCAGATGTCGACGTCCGCTCCTGGCACAGAGCGGACGTTAATCCCACTCGGGCATAATCAGTTTATCGGAAGCTCTCTAAATGTGGACGATTCGAATTACACGAACACTTAGATTTCAAGTGCAGCAAGAATTACGGTTTCCATTTTCTCTGGGGTGGTGAACGGTGCAAAACGCTTGACCGGTTTGCCGTCGCGTCCGATCAGGAACTTAGTGAAGTTCCACTTTATCCGCCCCCCCAGCACACCGGGCAATTCGTCTTTCAGGTAACGAAACACCGGGTGCGTAGCAGCGCCGTTGACCTCCACTTTTTCGAATATCGGGAAGCTCACACCATAGTTGATGTGGCAGGTCTGCGCGATTTCATCGGCACCGCCGGGTTCCTGATTACCGAACTGGTTACAGGGGAAACCAAGCACCACCAGACCCTGGGCGGCGAACTTCTTGTAGAGCGATTCAAGGCCTGCGTATTGTGGCGTGAAGCCACAATGGCTGGCGGTATTAACCACCAGAACCAGCTTACCCGCATAGTCGGCCATAGAGATGAGCTGGCCACCCAGACTGGTGGCGGTGAGTTGATGAAAGGTGATCATGTCGGGCTCCTCAGAGAAGATTTGCAAAGTCGAACGAAAAGAACAACAAACAGACGTGCTAAAGGCCTCGTGTCGTTATGAGTAAGATAGAGTCAGTAGCAGCGCCGATTCAATGTGTATTCACGACCGTGGCTGGCAGCCAGCCCGGTAAATCATACCAAGACTGAAAATACTGAGTGGTTTCGATTCTGTAGACGCAACACAAATCTGAGGATCACACTGGGGTGGAGGGTGACGGAATAGGTCGCTGTAATTACTGGCGACATGCGGCAGAAGCCCTGCCCGCAAAACCGATGCCTATAGGGCATCCAAGCACTCTGTAGATCTCAGAAATAACCTGCATCGTTGCGTCTTCGATGATTCCTTCATTACGGCATAAAACCCAGCCGTGATCTGCAACTTCTCGCTCAAACGCCTTGGTACAGGCTACATGCTCTTCCAGCTTATGAATTACCGTACTACTTAGCCCACGCGTTCTGGCCGCGGCCCTTGTCCATGAAATGTCAGGCGCAGTAACAACCCCGACATGCAGGTCTGGCGTTCGCACGTTTCGTTCAATGTTAAGCTGTAAGATCTCTGCAAATGGAACCATCCGGCGAAACGCGGCTTCCGACGGGTACCAACGATCCATTAAGATAATGCTGCCCGGTGGCTGTTTAGTCAGCACATGCTCGGAAATCCAGGCACGGCTATCGGCAAAGCGCTCACAAACTTCCAATTCCAAATCCAGGGTGGGATTTCTAGCGAGCCTGTTCACGAGGGCCATTGTTTCCCTCCTGTAGGGATCGCTTTTTTTCTCGCAAAGTCGGATCACCGTCTTGTTATCTGCCCTGAGTACTTTCGTAATGGCCTCCAACAGTGTGGTTTTGCCGACTCCCTTGGGCCCATCCAGAGAAATAAACAGCGGACGACTCATTCTTGAAATGACGATTGACATAGGGTTTGCTTAAAACTCAAATCTGGCAAAAGCATCTTATTACCTTCTTATTAACCGCTGACCACCCTTTCGTTCGTAGCAGTTGCCTGTAGCGTCAGCGTGAACCCAATACCCAAAACAGGCAAATGAATAGATTACCAAATCATATAGTAAGATAATGATCTAAATTGGGTTTCACATTAATAGTGAACCAGCCCGCCGTCCACAGCATACTGGCTTCCGGTTACGTAGGACGCATCATCTGAAAGCAGAAAAAGTGCGACGGCGGCAGCTTCATCAGCTGTACCGGCTCGCCTGAGAGGCACCTGGCTTACCACAAAATCTTCAAACTTTTGCCGCGACTCCCCGGACATGAAGTGTCTAAAATTAGTCTCGATAGGTCCTGGCACCAGCGTGTTGGCGCGAATATTGCGCGCGGCCAGTGAGGCGGCCCAGCTTTTTACCATGGCGACAACGGCGCCTTTTGTTGCACCATATAAGCTCGTCATGGGCGCACCTTCATAGACTGAAGACGATGCGGTGACCAACACTGATGCACCTGGGTTCAACGTGTTGGAAAGTGATGCAAGCTGCAGCATGGGCCCGCGAACATTGGCATTCATCATGCGATTAAAGGCGTCGGCCGTAACGGATTCCGGTGCGCCAATTTCTGCGTAACCCGCATTCAGCCACAATCCGTCGAGGTGCCCCCAGCCGCTGACTGCCGTTGCGAGCGCATCAATATCAGCCTCACTTGCAGCATCACTTTTCAGGATCAGTGCAGTGTCCGGCAACAGTTTGCGGGTTTGGGCCAGACGTTCTTCACTCAGCCCCGTGATGGCAACTTGTCCTCCCTCTTTCACAATTCGCAGCGCGCCTGCCAGCCCAATGCCGCTGGTGCCACCCGTTATAAGTATACGTTTACCGTGAAATCTTCCCATAATTACGCCCTTTTGATCCTTATAATCGCCATTTACCTTACGAAAGATAAACATAGTCGTCATCTGTTTAATTGTGTAGAAGTGGCATGAATGGATGACCTATCCAGAGCAGATTCACTTTTGGTTAGTCATTTCGTTGTCAGGCGTTTTTAGAATTGTTTCAAAGTCTGCTCTGGCACAAAGCAGACAATACTTTGATAGCAAGGGCATTCCCGGCAGATCCCTTGGCCAGGAGCGCTGTGGATAAGCCTGTTGAATTGAGCGGTTGCCTTGGCCAACATCTCAAACCGACCCGCTACCCTATATTCTTGTCCAGGAACGCACGAATCACAGGAATGATTTGCCTGGCGTGGGTTTCAAGCGCGAAGTGCCCGGTGTCATAGAAGCGAATATCCGCCTTGGGCAGATCGCGTTTCCAGGCTTCGGCCCCGTCCGGAAGGAAAAACGGATCGTTCTTTCCCCAAACCGCCAGCAATGGTGGCTGGTACTTGCGGAAGTACGCCTGGAAGGCGGGGTACATTGCTACGTTGGAGGCGTAATCCAAAAGCAGGTCGAGCTGAATGTCCGCATTGCCAGGCCGCGATATCTGGAGCCCTTCCAACGTATAGCCATCTGGCGAAACCGAATCCTTGTCGGTAACCCCTTCCAGGTATTGCCACTTAATCGAGGCCGGTGTCGGAAAGTCATGCAGGGCGCTCCGGTTCTGCTGCGTGGGTTCGCGCCAGTACTTTTGAATAGGTGCCCAGCTATCGCCCAATCCTTCCTCATAGGCGTTGCCGTTCTGAGAAATAATGGCGGTCACCCGCTCAGGATGGGCGACAGCCAGGCGCCATCCCACCGGGGCGCCGTAGTCGTGAACCATAAGCGCGTATGTAGCGAGCTTAAGCTGTTCGGTAAACTGGCCGATGGTCTGCGCCAGCTGGCTGAAGGTGTAGGCGTACTCGCCCCGCGCCGGGGCCGCGGTAAAACCAAAGGCCGGTAAATCCGGCGCGATCACATGATAGCGTTCGGCCAGTTCGGGAATAAGGTCGCGAAACATAAACGATGAGGCTGCGAAGCCGTGAAGCAGCAGTAGCGTGGGTGCGCTGGGGTTGCCTGCCTCGCGGTAGAAAACCTTCACATCACCCACCTGCTCGTAGCGGTAACGAATGGGGCCGATAGCATTGGCGGAATGCGCACCGTCAACAAGCAGAGAAGTCGCGGGTCCGGTAGCTGCAATCGATTTGGAAGAGGTCATGATAATTCCTTTTGTAACCGTTAAATTTGTAATTTGAAGGTTACGTGGTTTTTTGGTAACCTGTCAAATATATTTTATTAGTTACAGGTCACTATGAATCCGACCAGCACGTCTTCCGGCCCGCTCTTTCTGGCGGACAATCTTGCCCTCGATTTCATTAACAGTGAGTACGGTGTGGGCGACCAACGTCATGACTGCCTAACCGACGCTCAAAGCGTCGCGAGCTGGCTGAAGCTGGCGGGCCTTTGGCCCGATGGCGCTAACCAGCAGATCCCCTGTGGCCTGCTGGCTGAAGCCCGCGGGCTTCGCGACTGTGCGCGGGCAGTGGTGAACGCGGCAATGAAAGGCGTTCCAGCCGATTTCACCGCCATCAATCAGGTACTTGCGGCGGGTTGTCCGGTGAAGAGGCTGGAATGGGATGGCGAAGCGCAGGAATTGCGCATCGGTGTTCACCACCGGGATAGCAGCCCGGCAAGCCTGCTTTGGCCTGTGGCCGACGCTTTGGTACGTCTGGTTACGGGCGATAAATTCGAATTCGTACGCCAATGCGAAGCCCATGACTGCATTCTGCTTTTCCATGACCTGAGCAAATCGCACCGCCGCCGCTGGTGCAGCATGGCCACTTGCGGCAATCGGATGAAAGTGGCGGCGTTTCGTTCCAGGAAGAAATCTGCATAGGGCTGGTTGCGGCATCCCTGGTCCCGGTTCGCCTTGAAGTTCCCTCTGAATTTAGTGTTACCGCTTAATGAAGTTCGGTTAAAATGCGCCCAATGGATGCTTATCATGAGAAAGACCCTCGATAAAATCTTTCCCGATCGTTAGCGGCCGTGCTAGATTTTTATCACCTCCCAGTGCAGAACTGTAATTTCCAATGTAACGATTTCTCAATGTAGACAGTTTTCTCTTCCGTGTAGTCCCGGCTATGCGCAATATTCTGTTTTTATTGAGAACGTTATTGATGAACAATTTGCTAATAGGATTAGTACGCGCCCTGCACCACCATCGCTGGTTGCGCCTGCTGGGTGGCGCCTTTATTCTTTCTTCTTTAGGTAATGGCCTGACGCAGGTGGTAATTTTCGGCCAAATGTTGCGCTGGCATGCCCCACCGTCCGCCCTGACACTTGCCTACATGCTGGCGACATTACCCGGTTTTTGCGGCAGCCTGCTTGGCGAAAATTTGAGTCGTCGGGTGCCACCGCTACGTTTGTTGATCCTGACTGAGCTATTCGGCATGTGCGCCCTGATATTGCCGGTGCTGGGCCTGCTGCACCACAATATCCCGGCGATGCTGGCCATGCAGTCGGTAGAAGCATTCTTGGGTGGAATGTCATATCCGGCCCTGACGCTTATCTTCAAGCAGGGATTATCCGTACAGGAGCTTCCGGCCGCCACCTGCATGGAAACACTGATTTTTGCAGCGCAGGTTCTGCTGGGAACCGGGCTGGGTGTTCTACTGTTTGAGGTGCTTTCCCCGCCGGCATTACTCAGCATTGATGCAGTAAGTTTTGTTGCGGCTACAACGCTATTGGTCGCCACGGCACGCGATACCCACATCAGCCAGATAGTACCGATTGTCGCGCAGAGTAAGGTGGCAATACTCCGCTGGGACGGATTGTCTGTATTGCAAAAGCGCAGCCTGTTATTACTACCGGCATTGGCCGCCGTTGGCTCGCCGGCTATGGCGCTGTTGCCGGCAATGGCACAACAAATCCGCCCCGTGGATACCACCAGTCTGGCATTACCTTTACTGTTCGCCCGCAGCCTCGGACAGTTATGCGGTCCATTAGTGCTCAGTGGCGATAGGCTGAGCCGCTACGCTAAAAGTAACGGCCGCCTGTTGCTGTGTATGGGGATTTTTCTGGCTGCCTATGGCGCGTTTCCTTTCCTGGCTTCACAAAAAGCGGTGGCGTTAGGGCTTATATTCGGTGCGCATCTGGCCTCTAATATTGTGTTTGCTCTAGGCACCTTCAGCATTCTCGCTTATTTCCCGGCAGAACAGGTTTCGGGCGCCAGCGCTAAAGCATGGCGATGGCAAGCTTTAACCTCAGCCCTTGTCGCCGCCATCGCCGCCGTATTGGCATCTGAATGGGATGCGGTCCAGGCTTTGTATACTGTTTGCCTCACTTCTCTGGCCGCTGTCGCACTCATTTTGGTGCGCTATCGTCAATAATCGCCCGGCAAAGAGGCCGCTTAATAAGTGGCGCTAAATACACTGGCGGCATCCCCATTGCGTTCTGCCGCCATCGCTGCGCTGACGATTCAGGCAGGCTGCCACCCCGGGGCGCTCCCTGCCCCGCGTCTCCTTTTATACGGCGATATCGGATCAGTCCTCTGCGACCCATACCCGCATCTCCCCTTCGCCGCGGTTGGCCCAGCAAAAATAAGGAATAAACAGCAGGGATTGCTGCCGGCGCCGCGGAGGTTCTCCGTCATAATCATAAAGCGTTTGTTGCGAAACATCCGCAGGCGGCAGGCCCTCCCCCGGCGCCTGGATCAGGGTTTTCCCCGCCAGCACGCCTTCACCGGGCACTAAGCGAAAATCATTTCCGGCGGACAAACGCAGCTGATGCAAATTATCGCCGTTATCGGCCTGTTCAAGGCAATACACCAGCGGTCCACGCTGCAAAGCAACCTTTCCCAGGTTTTGGCGCACCAGCGGATTGCTGCGGACCCGGCGCACCGGCATCGGCAAAGTCAGTTGAATACTGTCGCCTTCAGACCAGGTACGCGTGAAATAGGCATATCCCCGCCGGGGCGCCATAGCCACCGGTTCGCCGTTCAGCATCGCCTGCGGCGACGGACACCAGCCCGGCAAACGCAGCGCCAGCGTAAAGGATGTCGGCGCCGCACAGGTGACGGTGAGAGTAACGGTTTCGTCCCAAGGGTAATTACCGGTTTGCCGCACCGTCAGGGCACGATCGCCCGCCGGCAGGGTCACTTCGCTGCCGATATAGAGATTTACAAACAGGGTCTCGTCGTTGCGGGTGTAAATGTAATTGCCGAGCGAGCCCAGCAACCGGGCGATATTGGGCGGACAGCAGGCGCAGCCGAACCATTGCTGGCGCACCGGTTTAACATGATCGTAAATATGGTTGCATTTAATGGCGCCAGGATGGACTTCCAGCGGATTGACGTAGAAGAAGTGTTTGCCGTCAAGAGCCATGCCCGCCAGCACGGTATTATACAGCGCTCGCTCCATCACGTCGGCATACTGCCCGTCGGCCTCCATTTGCAGCATGCGCCTGGCAAACATCATCAGGCCGATGGACGCGCAGCTTTCCGTATAAGCAGTGTCGTTGGGCAGATCGTAACCGGAAGTAAACGCCTCGCCATGGCTTTGGGCGCCGATTCCGCCAGTAATGTACATCTGGCGCCGGGTCATGTCGTCCCATAAGCGACGGCAGGCGCGGCGCTTCTCATCATCGCCGCTGACACGCGCCAGATGGGCGACGCCCGCCAGCAGATAAACGAACCTGACCGCATGGCCTACCGCCGTTTCCTGCAGCGCAATGGGTTTATGCGCCTGGCTATACGCCTTGTCTTTCACCATCCAGGCCGTGCCGTAGTTGTGCCAGTGGGAAGTGCGGCCGCGGCGCTCGTATTCAAGGTCATAGAAATGAGGTTCGGTACCGCGCTGCTCAACAAAATAGCGCGCCAGGGCGAGATAGCGCTGATTGACCGTGACGTCATACAATTCCATCAACGCCAGCTCGATTTCCGGGTGGCCCGGATACCCATGCAACTGCCGTGGACCCGGGCCGAAAACCCCGTCAATATGATCGGCCAGGGCGCATACGACCTCGAGCAGGCGGGTTTTGCCGGTGGCGCGGTAGTAAGCCACGCCGGCTTCAATCATATGTCCGGCGCAATACAGCTCATGGCATTCCGCCAGGTTGGTCCAGCGTTTTTCCGGCGCCTTCACGGTAAAATAGGTATTCAGGTAGCCGTCCGGCTGCTGGGCGGCGGCGATCAGCTCAATGGTTTCATCGGCGGTACGCTCCAACTGCGGATCCGGTTGCCGGCACAGCATCCAGGCCACCGCCTCCAGCCATTTCGCCACATCGCTGTCCTGGAATACCATTCCGTAAAATTCTCCCTGGCTGCGTCCGGCCGCGAGGCGGAAATTTTCTATGGCATGACTGGGTTCCGCGTCGGCGATACGATCGTTTAGCGCCTCCCACTGGTACGGCAAGACCACATCCCTGACCAGTTGCTGATAATCCAGCCAGAAGGAATCGCTCAGCTTGATATGATGCAGGTCGATTTCGGATGTTTTTTCCATTTTTGATTACCTAATCAATGTTTAATAAATGTTTATGCCAACCGACGGTCCTGAAGATCGCGGGATATACGGGCCATACGGGTATTGTCCAGCCGGCAAAAACGCAACGCCACCGCCAGCAATAAATGAAATATCGTCGGTATCAGGGTTTCCATCATCTGGATACCGTGGAGCGACGCGGGGGTTTGGCGATCGATGCCGGGAGCATAGGCCACCAGAACGAACACCAGGCTGATAATACCGGCGCTGGATGCCCAGGCCAGTTTGATAAAAAACAGATTAAAGGCAAAGCTCATGCCGGATGAGCGGATACGCGTTTTCCAGAAGCCATAATCATCGGCAAACGCCATGAGGGAAAAATGCAGCGTCAGGGTAAAACCGAGAATAATGCTGTTGATGAAAATCAGCGCCAGCCATAGGGTGCGGTACGCCTCGCCAATGGGGATAAACCACATCAGGATGCCCAGGACCGCCAGGGTAATATTGGTGTAATAATAGAGTTTTACCGTATCGATGCGCCGTGACAGGCCATTGACGATCATGGCGCCAAGAATGGACGCCACGGTGACGGCGGTAAAAAACAGCGAAGCGTAGCCGGCGCTGCCGTGCAGCGCATAGGTAATAAAATACATATAGCCGCCGCCGCGAATATTAAAGACATTTATCAGCAAAAATGACATCAGCAACATCAGCAGCAACTGATCGTTTTGCCGCAGACCCCGCAAATGGTCCCGTAGTGAAAACTTACCCATCACCGCCAGGGGCACCCGTTCACGCACCCAGAAAAAACAGCACAAAAACATCGCCACCGCGATAACGCACAGCACGGCGACGCCGCGTTGATAGCCTTGGGCCGCATGGCCGCGCCCCAGCGCCTCCACCAGCCAGGGCAATCCCACCGAGACCAGGAAACCGGCGACGCCGCACAGCACAAAACGCCAGGCCTGACAGGAAATCACCTCCCGGTGGACACCGGTCATGGTGTTTATCAGCGCGCAATAGGGCACATTGATGGCGGTATAACTCAGGGAGAGCATCAGGTAGGTGACAAAGGCCCAGAGGATTTTTGCATGGATGCCCACATCGGGCACGGTGAACGTCAGGATACCGATAATACCGATGGGCAGCGCGGCCCATAATTGCCAGGGGCGAAACCGTCCCCAGCGGCTTACGGTCCGGTCAGCCACCACGCCCATCAGGGGATCGGAAACGGCATCCACGACGCGCAGCACGATAAACATAATGCCTACCAGCGCCGGGGTGAGTCCGAATATATCCGTATAAAAGAAGGTGAGGAAATTCATCATCAGGCAGGTAATAACGGTACCGCCCGCATCGCCTAAACCGTAACCGATTTTTTCACGCATGGATAAATAGCCGCCGGCGGTTATTGCCGGGGCAACTGTATGGGGAATGGAGGTGGTTGACATTATTTTCTCCTCGCCGATAACGCGTTATTGGCATGCGGAAGGGTTAAGAAGTTAACGCTTCAATGTAATAAGCATTTTTAGGGTTCCACCGGTTAAACGTCGCACACTACCGGGGCCGCAACAAGGTGAGGAAAAGGCAGATAAAGGGTACAATTCCGACATGGATTTAAAATTGTGAAGCAGATCAATAGTGCGTTCATATTACCTGACATGCCCAGTCAGGTTTGCTAAGGTGAGGGAAAACGGCAACCAAGGTAATTGATTATGCTAGAAATATCAGTTAATTACCCCATTAGAATTGAAAATGGCGGCCTTTTTATTTCCCGCGGCCTGGGCCACCACCCCACCCGCGTCCTGGGATCCTATGAATTAATTTTTGTTGAACAGGGGATATTAGCGATTCGAGAGAACCAGCATGATTTTTATGTCAAAGCCGGGGAATCGCTTTTATTATGGCCAGGCCGGGAACATACGGGCATAGGTAATTTTCCCGCGGATTTAAAATTTTACTGGCTGCACTTCGGCATGACGGCCAGTAATGCCGCCAAAGAACAGGCGATTAAATTACCTATACCGCAATACAGCAAAATACGCGATCCACGCCGGTTTGTTACGCTGTTCAGGCTGTTTCTCAGCGAGCAGGAAAACCGATCGCCTCCTTCCTCGCTGGAATTAATTCTGCTGCTGCTGTTGCAACAGGTGGCGGACGGCTGGACCGAAAGCACTGAACCGGCGGAACCGGGCATAGCCTTGGCCTGGAAAGCGCAACAGCTGATCGGCACCCAGTTCCATCTGCCCCTTACCGCATCCGGGTTGGCGTCTCAACTCTTCTGCAATGCCGACTATCTGGGCCGGGTCTATAAAATGACGTTCCGTATGACCCTTACCGAGGCCATTCACCGGCGGCGCATCGGCAACGCAGAAAAGCTGCTGGTTGCGGACTGCGGCATCATTGCCGATATCGCAAAACGCTGTGGTTTCCAGGATGTGGGATACTTCAGGCGGCTGTTTCGCCGGCTAACCGGTTTGACGCCGCTGGAATATAAAAAGCGTTACTGTAAAGAGCATATCAATTCGGATATCTAGGCACGCTGGGGAACAACAGGGGAAGACCCAAAAAAAACACCGGCCGGGAGAGGCGCCCGGATTGACGCACCCTCTGCGCACGCAAGCCGCCCCTGCTTACTCACCCGTCGCTGAGCGATACAACCTTTACACACTGTGGAAAGCCGTTGCCGGGTATGTTATGCGCAGTAGGGTATTAATTATCATTACGGCATACGCTGGCTTAATAGGTAATTGTTAAAATACCGCAACACTTTTACCTTATTACGCTCGGCTGAGCGCGAATGGATTCACTTACTGCATATAATTTTGATTAAGTCACAATTTTGCCACTAAAAATTCATGTTTAATGCACTTTAAGCAAAATAAAGAGCCTAAATATTTAACACTTCAATTTAATTACCATGCTAATATTTTTAATATCAGCTATTACTAAAAAATAGCGAAAAGTCAATAAATCATTAGTGGTTGATTTTTATAGGTATTTATTTAATATGTCGATCGCTGTAACATTTGCTTAATTAAACGTGTTGCCTTAATATAAAATTAATACTTTGTTACTATTATCCTCGCAGCAATTAAGTCAAATATTGATGGCTTCACACTTAATTCTTGGTTGCGAGAAGGTATCAGTTGTTAACTTTCATGAAAATAAATGGCATCTCATCTATTTGGTTGGTTATACAACTAATGTATGACAGACGAGCTCTCCGGCTAGTTAATAGTGAATAATTGCCCGGTGATACCAGGCTATTTTTAGCAGCAATCAGGAAAAGAGAGACGAATATGACCGAATGTGTGATGTTATGCGTTGGATTGTTATTCTTTAGTGCTTGTTTTATATAAATAATAATCTCAATACTCTAATTATGGTTAACGGTGATTGTTAGGATGAAAAAATGAACGCCAAAGAAATTCGCCAATATATCTTCGATCTTAATTTTTCCTATTTACTTCTGGCGCAACGCTTGATTAATCAGGATAAAGCCGCCGCAATGTTCCGTCTGGGTATTGATGAAGACATGGCCGATACGCTGAAAAAGCTGATGCCATCGCAGATGACGAAACTGTCGGAAGCCAGTCAGCTCTTATGCCTGTTTCGCTTTGATGACCATCAGACCATCAGATTGCTGACCCAAGAGTCGCGGATTGACGAATTGCAGCAACTGCACGCGGGTATTGTTTTGTCGACTGCTTTAGCGAAACGTACAAGCGCAAAAATACTGCCTTTACCTAACCCAAGGGGGTGACCATGACCTATAAAAGCATCATCCAGGAAGCAAAAGATATCCAAATGGCCATGGAACTGATCACCCTGGGGGCCCGTCTCCAGATGCTGGAATGTGAAACACAGATCAGCCGCCCCAAATTAATCAAACTCTATAAGGAATTGCGCGGCAGCCCTCCGCCGAAAGGGATGCTGCCGTTCTCTACCGACTGGTATATGATATGGGAGCAGAATATCCACTCCTCTATGTTTTATAATATCTTCCGGGCATTAAAGAAAAACGGCGAATCCAGCGACATAGCGATAATTATCCAGGCTTATCACCTCTATCTGGAGCAGTGCCCGCCGCAGGTGGACGAGTTACCGCTGCTGACCATGACCCGCGCCTGGACCCTGGTACGCTTTGTCAATAGCGGCATGCTGCAATTAACGCCCTGTAGCCATTGTCAGGGCCATTTTGTCACTTATGCCCATCATCCGGTTTATGGGTTTGTCTGCAGCTTATGCCAGCCGCCGTCGCGGGCCATAAAAAGACGTAAGATTATACCCGAATCAGAAATGCCAGCGATAACGCCACAATATGCGTACTAATTAATGCCCCCCTGTTTATCACGCTGGCTGAGAGGCGTGAAACGGGCTGTTGAAATCGGCATATTATGAGTGGCATACGCGCCCAGGCTAAGAGCGCCGGACAGGTTTTTTTTTCGCCAGGACATCCGTCTCGCCGCATTGCCGTTATGACGCCACCGCGGCTAACCGCTTGAGGTTATCCGTGGCGTATATCACCCGCTCCATAAATCAGTTAATTTGAACAACACCAGCGAATTTATTCGATATCCCATTATGTTAATGAGCGTTATATTTATTCCATCGAAAGCAAAACGCTTTCACTCATACCACACAGGATATCAATCATGAAAAAGACCATCGCAGCCCTCGCCCTTATCGCAGCCGTTCTTGCCCCAGCAGTTTCCATGGCGGCAGGCGGTGATTACCAAAGCTACACCAACACGTATCCGGTGACGCAAAGCAGTAATCATCACGTCAATACCGCCGAATAAGGGCGTCATGTTGTAAAAGACAAAAAAATTGATTAAATCGCAAAACCATGGCGCAAAAGTCGTGGTTTTGCGATTTTTTTTGCCCGCCTTGAATGGCCTTGCCAGCATGATTTGCCATCAGCGCCGCCTGGGCCACGCCAGCCGGCGCAACGTGACCCGTATGCCCGCAAAATAAGAGACAACATGGCCGTTGGGCTATAAGATTCAGTGTCAGTAAACGTTGCCTGCGAGATCCCCGTGTATTTGTATTTATTGAATTCAGCTGATTTGCCGGGGTTTTCCCCGGTTATGTTAACTTTATCGGCGCGGGTTAACTCCGATGAGCACTATTGACGCGTTAGGTCCAATGGGGCCGCTTAAGGGAACCCTTAGTGGAGTGCCAGATAAGTGTTCGCCAGTGGTCCTTATCATCCCGGGGTCCGGCCCAACGGATCGCGACGGCAATAGCGTACTGGGAATAAAAGCCGCGCCCTATAAATTATTGGCGGAAGGACTGGCCGCCAAGGGGATAGTCAGCGCACGCATCGATAAGCGCGGCATGTTTGCCAGCGCGGCAGCCGTACCGGACCCGGATGCGGTGACCGTCGCTGATTATGTCGATGACATTCACAACTGGATTAACACCCTGCGCCGGCGTACCGGCACAAACGCGGTATGGTTGCTTGGCCATAGTGAAGGCGGTTTAGTGGCGCTTAGCGCACTAACACGAGCGTCGGAACATATAGCCGGGCTGATATTGGTCGCATGCCCCGGCCGGCCGGCCGGCGAAGTGCTGATGTCCCAGTTGCGCGCCAACCCCGCCAACGCGCCGTTGCTTGACGCGGCCGCCAAGGCGATCGCCGCGCTTTCGTCCGGCCACCCCGTAGATGCCAGAGCAGTGCCGCCGGCCCTGGAAGCGTTATTCCGGCCGGCGGTGCAATCCTTCCTGATCAGCCTCTTTGCCTTAGATCCCGCGCAACTCATCAAGCCGGTTAACAAGCCGGTGCTGATACTGCAGGGAAAACGCGATCTCCAGGTCGGTATTGCGGATGCCAAACGTCTCCATCAGTTCGCGCCGGCCTCTACCCTTCTCCTGATCCCCGACACCAATCATGTGCTTAAACGGGTCGCTGTTGATGAACCCAGCATCAATCTGGCCGCCTATGCCGATGCGAACCTTCCCCTGGCTCCGGGCGTTATTGAAGCCATTGCGCTTTTTGTCAGGTCGAATAGCGGACAAACCCCACATCAAATCAAATAATTCGAACAATAAAAACAAATTTATTCACTAGACTATTTAATTAATGAGCGTTATATTAATCACATCGAAAGCGAAAGGCTTTCACCTGTACAAACAGAACGAGAGGATATCAATCATGAAAAAGACCATCGCAGCTTTAGCCCTTATTTCCGCCATGCTCGCCCCCGCAGTTTCCATGGCCGCCGGCGGTGACTACCAGAGCTATGCCAATACCTATCCGGTAACGCAAAGTTCTAACCAGCATGTCAATACCGCGGAATAATAGCGCGGTAAAAGTAAGACAAAATTTTTCATCAAGGCGCAAATCCATATCAAGATATGATCATGGATTTGCGTTTTTTTTGCGCTTATGGCGGTCGCATAGCCGCGCCCACGCCAAGCCCCTCCCCTCTTTATCCATACCCCCTTACCCATTAGGCAAACTCTGTTGATGGCGGTGCCTCATTACAGTGCGCCGCGCTACATGATGGAACATCCAGGCTCCCGCCCTAACTCATCATCGCGCAGGCAACGGGGCGTCCCGCCACCGCTGCGGGCGGGCGGACATCCGACTGGAGTTGGCATCTAAATTGCTTGGTTGTACATACAAGAATATACATGCCTGATTTTACAGCGCGGATTATAAATTTGATGGATAAGCCATGATCGCATTCGACAATGTCACCAAATTTTACCCCGATGGCACCGTTGCCGTGGACAGATTGTCTTTTGTCGCGCCTACGGCAAAAATCACCATTCTGGTCGGCCCCTCCGGTTGCGGCAAAACCACCTCGCTGCGCATGATCAACCGGCTGATTGAGCCGAGTTCGGGCGTGATTACGCTCAATGGGCAATCCACGCAGGATATGGATGTGGTGCGGCTGCGGCGCAAGATAGGCTATGTCATCCAGAATGCCGGCTTATTCCCGCATAAAACCGTACAGGATAATGTCGCCGTTACCGCGCGCCTTAACGGCGCGACGCGGCATGCCGCCCGGAAAACCGCGCTGGATTTACTGGCGCGGGTGGGCCTGTCGCCGGAGATGGGCCAGCGTTATCCCTGGCAATTGTCCGGCGGGCAGCAGCAGCGGGTAGGCGTTGCCCGGGCGCTGGCCTCGGATCCGGAATTCATGCTGATGGACGAGCCCTTCAGCGCGGTGGATCCGGTGGTGCGCGAGCAGTTGCAGGATGAATTCCTGCGCCTGCAAAGCGATATCGGTAAAACCATTATTATGGTCACGCACGATATTGATGAAGCCATGAAGCTGGGCGATCGGGTGGCGGTGTTCAGGCCCGGCGGCAGGCTGGCGCAGATCGACGCGCCGTCTAGGCTGCTTAACCATCCCGGCGATGCGTTTGTCGCCGATTTTATCGGCCGGGACCGTGGCTACCGTAAGCTGGCCTTTAGCGCCATCCCCTCCGGCCTGGCCTTGTCCAGCGAACCCTGCGCCGCCGTGGGGATGCCGGTCGCCGAGGCCCGTGAGCGGGCGCAGGGCCGGTGGATACTGGTGACCGCTGACAACCAGCCCCTGGGCTGGTTTGATGTCGCCCAGCCAAAAAGCCATATCCTGGCCGGCGACATTAACCTGAGCGGTACGTTTGCGCCGCTGAGCGGCTCGCTGCGGCAACTGATGGACGCGGTGCTGAGCTCGCCTTCCGGCCGGGGGATCGTCGTTGACGATAACCGGCAATTACTCGGTTCGGTGAATATCGAGCAGGCGTTCGGCGCCGCGCGTCAACCGATGGACGTGGAGCAACGCCATGCGGTTTGACTGGCTCTGGGCGCAAAAAGACACCATTTTCAACCTGCTGTGCTGGCACCTGTATTTGTCCGTGGTGCCGGTATTGATTGGGTTAATCCTGGCCATCCCGGCCGGGATCGTTATCTATCGCAGCGCGCATATCAAGAACCTGCTGCTCAATATGCTCGGACTGCTCTATACCATTCCCTCCCTGGCGTTGTTTGTGCTGCTGCCGGGGATCCTTGGCACCCGAATTCTCGACACGCTTAACGTGGTGGTTGCGCTGACGCTGTACGCGTTTTCATTACTGGTGCGCACCGTATGCGACGGGCTGGATTCCGTGCCGGAAGACACCCGCCAGGCCGCCGTGGCCCTGGGATACCGGCCGCTGCAGCGGTTCTTGCTGGTGGAGCTCCCCCTGGCGGTTCCCGTTATCGCCGCCGGGATGCGGGTGGTCCTGGTATCCAATGTCAGTATCGTGTCCATCGCCGCGGTGGTGGGCATGCCGCAGCTCGGAGCGCTGTTTACCCAGGGGTTCCAGCTGCATTTCCTGACGCCGATTATCGCCGGCATCGTCTTATGTATCGCGCTGGCCCTGGTTCTCGATAATTTACTGCTGCTGGGCGCGAATAAGATCACGGCCTGGAAACCTAAACGGAGCGGACGATGATAGCGTGGTTTATGGACAGCGCCCATTGGCTGGGCGATGACGGCCTGCTGGTATTAATCACCCAGCATGTTATTTACAGCGCCGAAGCGTTGCTTATCGCGTTGATTATCGCTTTTCCCATTGGCTGTTATGTCGGCCATACCGGCAAAGGCACACGCACGCTTATCGGTATCGCCAACGCCATGCGGGCCTTGCCCACGTTTGGCCTGATTATTTTACTGGTCATTATTTTCGGCCCGGTGTTCGAATCGGATCTGGCGTTTATCGTCCCCTGTCTAATTGTGCTGATTATACTGGCGCTGCCGCCGATTATGATGGGGATCTATTCCGGCATGACCGCCATTGATCCCAGCGTTATCGACGCCGCCGTCGGCATGGGGTATTCACCCTGGCGCCTGCTGCTGACCGTGGAAATTCCCTGCGCGCTGGCGCTGATCCTGTCCGGCATTCGCAGCGCGGCGCTGCAGATTGTCTCCACCGCCACCATTGCCGCCTATGTGTCGCTGGGCGGCCTGGGCCGGTTGATTATCGACGGCCGCGCGCAAAACGATTATCCGCAGATGGTCGTCGGCGCCATTACGGTGGGCGCGCTGGCCCTGGCGGTGGATTTTATCTTCTCGTTGTTCATTCGTTTCATGGTCTCATCCGGCATACAGCGGCGCGAGCGCCGGCGTAAGCCTTTTATTCTATTAACCCACTATATCAATCGCCTATATCATTAACCGGAGCCCGTCAAAATGAAAATGAATCAATTGCTCGCAGCAACGTTGTTTTCCGCCGTTTTATTGCAGACCGCCCCGGCATCGGCTGATGATAAAACGTCCGCGACCGGCGATATCGGGACCATTATCGTGGGATCGGCGGATTTTCCGGAAAGCCAGTTGCTGGCCACGATCTATGCCGACGCGCTGGCCGCGAAAAATATCAAAGTGGAAAAGAAATTAAACATCGGCAGCCGGGAAGTGTATATGCCCGCCTTGCTGGACGGTTCCATTAATTTAATCCCGGAATACAGCGGCGCGACACTGAGCTATCTGGACGAGAAAACCCAGGCCCATAGCGTGGAAGATGTCGAGGCCGCGCTGGGTAAAGCCCTGCCCGCCAAGATCAAGATGCTGTCCATCTCCCGGGCGCAGGATAGCGACGTGCTGGCGGTTACCGACAAAACCGCCAAAAAATATAACCTGAAGACCATCAGCGACCTGCAGCCCGTCGCCGGCAAACTGGTGTTGGGCGGACCGGCGGAATGGAAAAGCCGGCGCGAGGGGGTGAAGGGTTTAAAAGACATTTACGGCCTGACCTTTAAAAACTTCAAGGTACTGGATGTGGCGGGACCGCTGACTTTGTCGGCGCTGGTCAATAATCAAATCCAGGTGGCGGATATGACCTCGACCGACCCGGCGATGAAAAAAAATAACCTGGTGGCCCTGGAGGATCCCAAGCATCTGTTCCCGGCGCAAAATATCGTGCCCCTGATTGCCGCCGACAAACTCAGCGCCCCGGTCGGTGACACGCTGAATAAGATTTCCGCCCAGCTTACCACCGATGATCTGATTGTCATGAACGGCAAACTGGCCAATTTTGACAGTATCGATGCGGTGGCAAAGGAATGGCTGACCCAGCACGGCCTGGATAAATAATGCCGGTGAATGAAAACCATCCGGTCGGGAGCATGATATGGCTTTAGTGGATAGCATTCTGTTAGGCAAAACCGCGACCACCACCGGCGATATCGCCGCGATTGCCGCAGGCGCCGAGGTACGGCTCGATCCGCCGGCGCTGGCGGGCATGGCGGCGGTGCACCAGGAAATCAACCGGGCGCTGGCCGCGGATAAAGTGATTTACGGCCTGACCACCGGCGTGGGCGATCTGGTTACCCAGCGCCTGTCCTCGCCGCAAATCGCCGCCGTGCAGCTGAACATGCTGAAAAGCCATGCCTGCGGCACCGGCGCGGATCTGGCGCCCCGGGAAGTGCGCGCCATGATGGCGGTAATGATTAAATCGCTGTTGCAGGGTTATAGCGGCGTCAGTCCGTCTCTTGTGACCAGCATGGCGATGATGCTGAACCGGGGTGTTATTCCCTGGGCGCCCGCCAAAGGGTCGGTGGGGTATTTGATAGCCACCGCGCATATCGGCCTGGCGGTTTTCGGCCACGGCAAAGCCTGGTACCAGGGGGAACTGCTGCCCGGCGAGGAAGCGCTGCGCCGGGCGGGTATCGAGATGCGCACGCCGGGACCGCGCGAGGGACATGCCCTGGTCAGCGGCACATACGAAATCACCGCCCTGGGATGCCTGGCGGTGGAGGAATTTACCGCGCTGCTGCCGGTCGCCGACGCGGCCGGCGCAATAAGCCTGGAGGCGTTGAAAGGCAATATCCGTGGTTACGATGCCCGTCTGCACGCGCTGCGTCCGCATCCCGGCCAACTGGAGACGGCGCGCATCCTGCGCTGCCTGCTCCAGGACAGTGAAATACTGGACCGCTATCGTGATTTTCGCGTGCAGGATGCGCTGAGCCTGCGCTGCATTCCGCAAATTCACGGCGCGGTACGCGACGTGCTGGCCTGGTGCCGGCAGGTATTGACCACCGAGATCAATTCCGTCACCGATAATCCGGTATTTCTGGTGGAGGACGGCGAGCTGCAGGTTCTGCCGGGCGGCAACGGCCATGGCGCGCCCACCGCCCTGTGTCTTGACGCGCTGGCGATCGCCGTTGCGCAGCTCAGCACGGCGTCGCAGGCGCGTTCCGACCGGTTGACCAACAGCCACCTCAGCGGTCTGCCGGCATTTTTGATCCAGGAAGGCGAGGCGTATTCCGGCATGATGATCCCGCCTTATGTCGCCGCGGCGCTGGCTGGCGAAAACCGCGCCCTGGCCTCTCCCGCCAGCGTTCACACGGTGTCGACCTGCGCGGGCCAGGAAGATCATGTCAGCATGGGTGTGACGGCGGCGCGTAAAGCGCTGGATGCCCTGCAAAACGCCGTCGATATCGTGGCCATCGAACTTCTCTGCGCCACCCAGGCCATTGATTTCCATCGGCCGCTGCGCCCCGCGCGGGGAACCCGGGCGGTGCTGGCGGTAATACGCCGGGAAGTGCCGTTCCGCCAGCGGGACGACGAGATGTATCCGGATATGTTGGCCATCCGGCGGCTGATCGCCGACGGCCGGTTATCGCAAGCCCTGGAACCCGTGCTGGCCGATGGCGCCGCTACGGGAGCGCGCCTATGACGATCCCCGTTTCACCGCGGCCGCTGGAAGGCATCCGGGTGCTCGATCTCTCGCGCGTACTGGCGGGTCCTTATTGCGCATCCCTGCTAAATGATTTGGGCGCGGAGGTGATTAAAATAGAAATGCCGGGCAAAGGCGATGATTCCCGTGATTTCGGGCCGCATATCGGCGGCGAAAGCAGTTATTTCATGCTGCTCAACCACGGCAAAAAAAGCCTGACCCTGAATCTTAAAACCCCCGAGGGCCGGCGGCTGCTGGAGCAATTGATCGCAACGGCCGATGTGCTGGTGGAAAACTTCCGCCCCGGGGTGACCCGGCGTCTGGGCATTGATTACGGCGCGGTAAGTGAAATCAATCCCAGGCTTATCTACGCCAGCATTTCCGGTTTCGGCCAGGAGGGCCCCCTGGCGCATAAGGCCGCGTATGATCACGTCATCCAGGCCATGGGCGGCATTATGCAGGCGACCGGCTGGCCGGACGGCGAGCCGACCCGCGTCGGCGACGCCATCGGCGATGTCGTCGCCGGGCTTTATTGTTCATGGGGCGTGCTGGCCGCGCTGCTGCAACGGGGCATCACCGGCCGCGGCCAGCAGGTGGACATGGCGATGCTCGACGCCATGGTCTCGTTGCAAATGGTCTCGCTCACCCAGTTGCTGGGCGGCAAACCCTCCGCCGGGCGCCTGGGCAATGCGCATCCCATCAGCGCGCCGATGGACAGTTACCGGGCCGCCGACGGCCACGTGGTCATCGCGGTCGCCAACGACAGCCTGTTCGCCCGTCTGGCGGCGGCCATTGACCAGCCTGGGCTGGATAAGGACGCGCGCTTCGCCACCGATCCGCAGCGGCTGCGACATCAGTCCGAGCTGCGCGGTTATATCGAGGCGTGGCTGCGGGATAAAAACGTGGCGCAGGCGGTGACGCTGCTCGACCAGGCGGGTATTCCCGCCGCGCCGGTTTGGGGGCTGGACGAGGTATTGCAAAGCCCGCATGCCTTATCGCGGGGATTACTGCAAAAAGTCGTTCATCCCACCGCCGGCGAAATCAGCCTGCTCCCCCAGCCGGTCAAGCTGAGCGGCATGGCGCAGCCGCCTGAACTGATGCCGCCGCGGCTGGGCGAGCATACCCGCGGCATCCTGGGCGACATCCTGGACCTGAGCGAGCGCGAGCTGGATGAACTCCAGCAACGCGGTGTTATTTAACCCGGCAACGGAGCAAAACGCTATGCAGCCAAATAAAATCGCCGTAATCGGCGCCGGCACCATGGGAACACGCATCGCGGCGGTATTCGCGGCGCGGGGCTTTGCCGTTTCGCTCTATTCGCGCACTGCCGCCTCGCTGGAGAAAGCGGAGCCGGTGATCCGGACCCTCGCCGGGGGGGACGCGCCGGTGACCTTCACCACCGTATTAGCGGATTGCCTGTCCGGTGCGGGGTTTGTGTCGGAAAACATCGCGGAAAACCTGGCGCTGAAACAGGAGGTTTTCCGGCAGATTGAGCAGCATGTCGGCGATGACTGCCTGCTGACCACCAATACGTCCAGCGTGCCGATCGGCGCTATCGCCACCGTTCTGCGGCGGCCGCAGCGGTTTATCGGCCTGCACTGGTTTAACCCGGCGGACGTGATGCCGATGCTTGAGATCGTGCGGGGACCGCTGACCGGCGAACCCGCCTTTCAGCAGACAACGGCGCTGTGCCGCGCGCTGGGAAAGACGACCATCGCCGTCGACAAAGACGTGCCGGGATTTATCGTCAACCGTTTGCAATACGCCTTGCTGCGCGAGGCTTTGCATTTGGTATCGGCGGGCATAGGCACCGTCGAGGACGTGGATTTCGCGGTACAAAGCACCCTTGCGCCCCGCTGGTCTGCCATGGGGCCGATGAAATTAATGGATTTCGCCGGGCTGGATACCGTGCGCAACGTGGCGGCTATCCTGTTGCCGGAGCTGGCCAACGATACCCATTTGCCCGCGTGGGTGCTGGATCGGGTGGAGCAAGGCCATCTCGGCGTAAAAAGCGGCCGGGGCTTTTATGTCTGGAGCGAGGAAGAAATCAAAACCGGCATGGAACACCGCAACGACATCATTAGCCTGCTGACCGCGAAGAGGTCGTCATGAGCTTTATTTCCTGTCGCCGCGACGGGGCCGTGGCGCATATCCAGCTGGACCGGCCGGAAAAACTGAATGCCCTGAGCGCCGGCATGCTGGACGAACTCTACGCCGAACTCTCGTCGCTTGATGCCGATGCGGATATCCGCGCGGTGGTTATCTCCGGCGGTCCCCGGGCTTTCGCCGCCGGCGCCGATACCGGCGAACTGGCCGGCGCATCCGCCGTTGCGCTTTATGTCAGCGGCTTCAGCGAAAAATGGGATCGCATCGCCGCCATCGACACCCCCCTGATTGCGGCGTTATCCGGCCACACGCTGGGCGGCGGGCTGGAACTGGCGCTGTTATGCGATATTGTTATTGCCGATGATACCGCGCGGCTGGGGCTGCCCGAGACGCATATTGGCATCATTCCCGGCGCGGGCGGCACGCAGCGGCTGGTCAAAGCGGCCGGTAAAGCCATGGCGATGGACATGATCCTGACAGGGCGCCGGCTGTGCGCCGCCGAAGCGCTGGCGGCGGGCTTGATAAGCCGCATTGCCGCGCCCGGGCAATTGATTGCCGTTGCGATGGAGATTGCCCATAGCGTGGCGGCGGCGGCCCCGCTGGCGGTTAAAATGGCCAAACGCGCCGTGCTGGCGAGTTTTGATATGCCGTTGACGGCGGGCATCGGCTATGAGCGTTCGCTGTCGGCGCTGATTGCCGCCAGCGACGATCGCGACGAAGGCATGCGCGCGCTGGCGGCAAGGCGCCCGCCGCAATTCAGCGGGCGCTAATCAGTTATCGCGACGGCCGCAAGCCTGTGGGTTCGCCGGTAAACAAAAACCGCGCCTTGGCCAGCCGGGAAGCCGGCATTGGGGGCGCGGCGCTCACAACAGGCGGGGATGCAGGATCAGCGCGGCGTTTGGTGCCATCGCCTGGCCTCACCTAAGACAATCTCGCGGTACGCCGTGGCGCGGATGCCTTGATTGGTACCGCCGGAGACCATTTCGTATTTGAGCTTTTCATCTGCCTCCGTTCCCACATTCAAGGTTTTTTTAACCGTTAAAGTCACCAGTGATGACTCCTGTAAAAAATTTGACCTGGAATCTTGTCACATGCCAGCGGCGCACAAGCAGATCCGCATGACATTTTTTGTTTAATTTTTGCTCGTGGCCGGGGGTAAGATTTCTTAAGTTAACCTTAAGAAGGAGGTGAATCATGGCAACCGTTGCGGCGTTTATCATCTATGCCATCGTCATGACAGTTATTGCGGTGAAAGTGCGCGAGTAGCGGCGACGATCTCCCCGCCCGTCCCGGGACGCGCACCGCGCCCCGGGAACACCATCCGCGAAGACGGCAAAGGGGCGACGTGAATTCGGCGCCGGCCTGAGCGGGAATTTCTTTAAAACTGAACGGCGGTTATTTGCCGGATTTATATTTCCAGTTCCATTTAATGGAACCCATTAGGTAAATACGCCAGCGGGTTTCCCTGGCGACGTTAACCCTTTGCCGCCTGGAAAGTGAGGACTGTTTCGGCCGGGACATATTCTCGCTTGCCGTAATAATGCATTATCACAGAACAATTGTTACGCATTTAACATTCATGTAACGCCAAAGCCAATATTGTCTTGCGCCGCCACGTCGGGATGACTATTCGGTAAAACACCATCCCGGATTGATATTTACCCGGCATGCTCCGCCATACTTTAAAAGGCGTTAATGCCGTCATCGCTTGCCCGATCCGGCCCATTGCGCAGGATTACGTAATGAATGATTAATGAATATAAAAATGGAATGTCATCCCAGTTACGATAATAACCCTGCCTTGCACAGTACGTCTTCGCGGAAAACGCTGTTTAATTATATCTCAGTAAAATCTGATAAACCATCATAAACCTCAGTGGATCTTAATAATAAAAACGTTTAATTTCATAAAGATACTTAATTTTCAGATCTGCTGGCGCCGGGCTTTCCGGCACTGCTGTAAAAATGAATATATCCTAAAGTAATTAATAATATATGTTTTAAGTGTTTTTTCTTGCCATACTGTCCATTTTTTGCTGACCGCTTAAACAGCGGAAATAAATATTACTTATATATTAAAATGTATCTAATCATTTCAAATCCTTGCCAAGGCGCTTTACATTATCTTACTATCCGGCTATTAATATTCACAACTTTTCCACCTTGCAGATGATTATAAAAATTAAGGCCAATGGTAGCAAATTTCCAATTTACCGACGATTTGCGTCAGATGTTAACCACTACTATTGCAACACCTGTTTATCCGCACAAGGTCATTAAGCATGCCAAATCGCATACCCACAAAAAAAATAGTGATTCTGGGTATTCCACCGATCGATCTTTTAAATGTCGCCGGTCCAATGGAAGCGTTTCGTCTGGCGAATACGCTGGCGGAAAATAAATCCCCTTACCAGGTGGAACTGGTCTCCGCCGGACCGGATAAAACCATCGAAACTGAAGCGGGAATAAGCCTGCTGGGCCATTCCGCCCTGACTGATAAAAAATGGGATACGTTCGTTATCGATACGTTGATCATCACCACCACTATTGCATCATTCGGCCTGTATCCGGCACATACCATTGAGTGGATCAGCAGCCAGGAAAGCCGGGCCCGCCGCATTTGCACCGTCTCCGGCGGTATCTTCGCCCTGGCCCAGACGGGCATGCTGGAAGGAAAACACGTGACGACCCACTGGCGCGTATTGGATGAATTCGCTAAACATCATCCCGGAGTTCATGTGGAGGAGCAGCCCATTTGGGTCAAGGATGGCAAAATATATTCCTCCGCGGGCATGTCTTCCGGCATTGATCTGGCGCTTAACCTTATCGCCGACGATCATGGCGACCGGCTGGCGGGGGAAGTGACCAAGGAGCTGGTGATGTTCCTGCGCCGGCCCGCCGATCAGGCCCAGCTCAGTTTTTCACTGTTGGCGCAATACTCCAGCCACCGCAGCCTGAAAACGCTGCAACCCTGGATACATGAGCATTTAGCCCAGGAACTTACCGTTGATGTGCTGGCGGATAAGCTGGCCATGAGCCGGAGCACCCTGATCAGAATATTTAAACATGAGCTAAACACGACGCCGGCGAAATATATCGAGAACATCCGCCTGGAAACCGCGCAGCGCTACCTGCAAATGACCACCATGAACCTGGATAAGATTGCGGCCAAATGCGGCTTTACCAGCGCGGATGTGCTCAGGCGGGTATTTCAGCGCAATATCGGCATCAGCCCCCAGGCCTATCGGCAACAGTTGGCCAAAGAGGACTGAACGTCCCGTCAGTGTAGCCCGCCGACAGCGACTCTGGCCACGGGGAGCGCGGCCGCCGGCGTCGGCAAGTCGGGCATTGCCGTTGATTTTCTCACGCTGGCCAAGTCCTTGCCGTCCATTTCGGTGGCCACCCAAGCCGCGATATTTTGATACGGGACAAAGATGCTTTGCCTGCGTTTCGGGTGCGTGGCGGTAAAGATGCCGACGATAGCGCCGTCGGCCACATATACCGGCCCGCCGCTCATGCCCTGGATGCCCCCGGCGTCGGTCAGCCCCATCCGGCAACTGGTGCCGGGCTTATCCCACCAGCCGAAGGCCTGTAACGTGCCGGATGACGATGTGGGCAGCGTCGTATAGGCGTTGTAGCCATAAAGATTGACGCGTTCGCCTTTAACCGCTGATTCCAGCCTGGGCAACGCCCGTCCCTTATTATTATGGTAGATTATGGCCACATCGCAGACGGGATTATAGGCTTTTACCCGGACCATCATTAATTTAGCCACATGCCCGGCGGTAAGACTGTAATTTTCCGTCAGCGGGAAACTGGAGCCGACAGCGCCCGCCAATACAGGAATACCGATAAAATGAAAATCTGCTTTGTTACTGGCGGTCTTGTCGACATTATAATGACCTACCGCGCTGCAACCCGTCAATAATGACGCCAGGATAAAGATAATTACTTTCACTGTTGTGCCTGCTGATAACATGCATTGCAAAGAAGAGCCTTGCGACTGCTAATGAAAATGATGCCCTGTAATATACAAATAGCGTCAATCAATTTTTCATTGAGATATTCTATATTTCGGGCATGCCATGACATCCTTATCCATGCGAGTTTAAGGGAATGTTCGCTATGACGTCATTATAATGACCCATGAAATAACCATTGATTTACATCAATTTTATGCCGCCTTGTTCATCATCGACTCCTGGCGGCCATGGGTTGCCACCCTATTGTCCACAGCATAGAAAGCCTGATGTCGTATTACGGGTGGTAACGGTAATTTTATATAGCTATATAATCTTATTTCTTTTTTATGCCGTTTTTTAGGCAAGCTTCTGCTGGCAATAAATTGCGCATGCCGGTGAAAACTATACAGCATAGTTAAAACAAGAATCACACATATAATTAACAAATTCATTGATAGTAAACCGGTTTGGATTTTTGATAAATATGACCCGTCCTGACCACATTCGGGGGCCATCGCGTTACGCTTTTATCGGTACAGTTATTTCATACAGATCGCCAAAAACTGGGGATATTAATTCGCCCGCGTTTTCATCAGCGCGCGAGTATATTAAGACTATAGGAAAATTCCTAGGTGTCATTGTTACGACGATATGCTTCTTTTTTCAACAGCGGGGATACGTGGTTTTGCCGGACGGGGATATTGCCGGATCTTGCGTCCAGCCGGGGGAATGGAACCTACCGGCGGCCCCTTACGGCCGCCGGCGGGATTTACTCCAGCAGCCGCGTCGGGACAAAATCGCCCGCCTCCGCCGCGTCCCGGCGGAATTTGTCCAGCGCTTCGCGACTGTCCGCCGCGCGTACCTGGAGCGGGGAGATGCTGAACCCCTGCAAAAGTACCGCGCGGATAATAATGCCCGCCGCCGGATCGTCCAGGGACTGGGGGGTGATGACGTCGGCCTTGCGCAAAAAGATAAAATGCTGTTGTTTCATGCCATTCTCCTTTATCTACCGGATAACCGGAACGCTATGTGAGCGGGATCACAAGAGCATTCATTAGGTCCGAAAACAGTAGAGCGCAAAAAATGATTGAAATATAATCACTTAAATTTCGCCATTGATAACCGTTTGGAATGGATAATCGATTATTGCGCGCCTTTGTCATCCTGGCGGCTACCAGGAACTACCGCGAGGCGGCACAACAGCTGTGTATTACCCAGCCGGCGTTGTCAAAACAGATTAAAGCCCTGGAACATGCGCTGGGCATCACGCTGTTTGTCAGGGGAAGACGGGGCGCCCTGCTGACGCATCCGGGAGAATTGCTGTTGCCGAAAGCCGCCGAACTGGTGGAGCTGGCAGGGACATTCAGGCACTATGCCCTTGGGGTGGCGAAAGGGACCACCGGCAACCTGGCGATCGGTTTTGGCATCTCCGCCTTAAAAACGGTGCCGGACTTGATTGCCCGCTTCCGGCGCGCGTATCCGGACGTGACCGTCAGTTTGGAGGACCTGTCCTCGGCGCAACAGCATGCCCGCTTATTATCCGGCCAGCTGCAGCTGGCTTTTATGCGCCTGCCGGTGGATCCGCCGCTGCAGGGGCGACGGTTTATGTCGGAAAGCCTGGTGCTGGCGGCCAATAAATCCGCCTTGCCGGCCGGAGACCCCGACATGCGGATGTGGCGGCATTTCCTGCTGGCGCAGCCCTGGGTCCAGCTTTTGCCGGATAAAGGGCCGGGGCTGTATCAGCAGATAGAACAGTATTTGCGCTTTAACCAGATTAGCCCGCGGGTGGTCCAGCAGACCCGGGATATGCAAACCCTGATGGCGCTGGTCGCGGCGGGCGTGGGAATCGCCATCGTGCCGGAAAGCGCCGCGCACATCGCTCCCAGGAATATAGCGATGATCCCGCTGCAGGGAGCCTATGCCCGCTGGGAGGTGGGCATGATTTGGAACCCCACGCTGGCGGACCCGGTGCGGGATGAGTTTATCGGCATGGTTAACGCTTAACAAAAGGCGGCAATACAATGAGCGAATTGGAGAAAATGCGCCGGGGCGAGCATTATTTTATCAACGATCCCGAACTGGTCGAAATACGGCACGCCGTCAGGGATAATATCGATCGCTATAATGCCCTCGGGCATCGTGAAACGGCACGGCAGCAGCAGCTGCTGGCGGAAATCTTCGGCCAGGTCGGCGATGATGTGCATATCGAGAAAAACCTGCGGGTCGATTACGGCATGAACACCCGGCTCGGGAGCCATGTGTTTATCAATTTTAATTTTGTCCTGCTCGACTGCGCGCCGGTAAACATCGGCAACCATGTGTTTATCGGCCCGGACGTGCAGCTCTACACCGCCCATCATCCGCTCGACCCCGGGGAACGCGGCCGGCATATCGGCTGGGCCGAACCGGTTACGCTAAGCGATAATGTCTGGATTGCCGGCGGCTGCATTATCCTGCCAGGCGTGACGATTGGTGAAAATACCACCATCGGCGCGGGCAGCGTGGTGACGCGCCCGATTCCCGCCAATGTCGTGGCCTGCGGTAATCCGTGCCGGGTATTACGCGCCCTGCCATGAAGACGCTATTTATTTTGCAGTAATTCGCGCATCCTGACCAACGCGAAAACAGCCGCCTGTTCAATAACGGCTTCGCAATCGCCGCTGAACCGTTTTACCTGCGCATGGACCTTGTTATCCGGCGTAACCCATCCGAACCAGATGGTGCCCGCGGGGGTGCCGTCAGGTCCGTCCTCGGGTCCGGCGTAGCCGCTGACCGACAGGGCGATATCTTCACCTGCGACCTGCAGCGCGCCCGCGGCCATCTCTTTCACGACCTGTTCGCTCACGGCGGTATAGGTTTCCAGGGCGTGCCATCCGACGCGCAATACTTCATGTTTGGCGCGATCCGTATAAGTGATGAAGCCGCGGGTGAAAAAATCACCGCTGCCGCCCACGGCGCACAGCGCCATGGCCACCAGGCCCGCCGTGCAGGATTCCGCGGTGGTCAATATGAGCCTATCCCGGCGTAATGTTTCGGCAAGAGCGCCGGCGGCGGCGTTGAGTTGTGAATTCATCAGTCGAGTTTCCATAAACCTGTGGTGTTGTTCTTTTATATTATAATATCGAGGCAACACGGAAAGTGCCGGTGTTCTGAATTATAGCATTGCGCTTTTTAGCTGGATTATAAAAAATTCATGGGCTGCTGATAGTTAACATCAGCAGCCCATGGGCTTAGGCTAACAGTGCGCCCTGCCGGCGGCATCATTATTTTTTGGTGCTGCTTTTCCCCTTGGCCTTATCGTCTTTTTTATCTTTGTCGTCACTTTTGGCTTTTGCCGGCGACTTCGCTTTTTCAGAAGGTTTGTCCTTGACGGGCGCTTTATCTTTGGAGGGGGCAAACGTTCTCTTACCTTCATGATATAGGGTCATTTTAACTCCAATGCATTAGGTGATGATTTGGTAAGAAATATACAAAGTGCCGATGACCGCAAAATAACAACAGACACTTTTATTGCACTAGCATTATTAGTTTAGACCGGGCACGGGTTAACACAACTTTATTTTATCCGTGGAACCGGGACGTCCGGATTGAACGAAATGATGTTATGTTTAATAATAGACCGGGGCCACCGGCGCGCCGGCATACCCCCTGTCACCGCTGCCCAGAGGATAATGCCATGCTGCCGACATTACAGTTTATCAGTGAGCTTCTCAAGCTGATCCACAGCCTGTTCAGCTAAGGACGGACGCGGCCCTTAGCTGAAGCGTTAACGCAAATGATCGTCGCCGCGCAGGGTTATCAGCGCCAATAGGCTGATTGCTGAAATTATAACGACATAATAAGCCGGTATATCAATGTTACCCGTTTGTTTTATCAATCCGGTAATGATGAGCCCCGCGCAGCCGGAAAATACCGCGTTGGAAAGCGAATAAGAAAGACCGAGACCGGTATAACGCACCCGGGTCGGGAACATTTCGGCCAGCATCGCCGGCCCGGGACCGGCCAGCAGCCCCACCACCGCGCCGGCGACCAGCACCGCAAGCGCCTTCATCGCCAGGGGGCTAGACGGATCCTGCAGCAGATGCAGCAGCGGAAACGTAAACAGGATGGTGGCCAATATCGCCGCCACCATCACCCGCTTGCGCCCAATCCGATCGCTCAGCATACCCGCCGGCAGAATGGTCAGGGCGAAACCCACGTTGCCAAGCACGGTGGCGACCAGCGCCTGTAAAAAACTGGCGTGCAGCGTCGTTTGCAAATACGCGGGCATGACCACCAGAAAGGTGTAGCCCGCGGCGGACCAGCCCATCATGCGGCCGATGCCGAGCATGATGGCCTTGACGACGGCCAGCGCCGGCGCCGAGGGCGCTGCCGGCGCGGCGTCGTGATGGATGGCGCGAAAGGTGGGCGTTTCCTCCAGGCGCAGGCGCAGGCCCAGCGCGACGACGCCCATCGGCAACGCCAGCAGGAACGGAATGCGCCAGCCCCAAACATGCAGCTGATCGGGAGTAAGGCAGGCGCCCAGCAGCGCCACCATGCCCACGCTCGCCAGCAATCCCAGGGCCACAGTGAATGATTGCCAGGCGCCGAACAGGCCGCGCCTGCCCGGCGGAGCAAACTCGGTCATCAGCGCCACCGCGCCGCCGAACTCACCGCCGGCGGAAATCCCCTGCACCATACGCAGTAGGGTCAGCAGCAGCGGCGCGGCCACGCCCAGGGTGGCGTAGGTCGGCATTACGCCGATAAGCGCGGTGGACAGCGTCATCATGATGATAACGGTAATCAGCGTCGGCTTACGGCCGAGGCGATCGCCGATACGGCCAAAAATTATCGCTCCCAGCGGGCGGCAGAAAAAAGCCAGGGCGAAGGCGGCGTAGGTCAGCACCAGGCTGGCCGCGGCGCTTTCGCCCTGCAGGGTAAAAAAATTGGCGGCGATGAGGGTGGCGAGAAAACCATAAACGCCGAATTCGTACCATTCAATAAAATTGCCCACTGAGCCGGCAATCAGCGCTTTGCGTTGCGCGGGCGTTACCGCAATGGCGGTGCGGGAGAAAGTCATACGGTCACGGTCGCTGTCGATAAATAGGAACATGCACTATAAATCATTTGCCCGCGCTGGCAACAATACCGGCGGCGCGCGGCGTCTTGCCCGATGCTAATCGCGTTTTTCAGCGCGATTGCGTCCCGCCTTTTTCGCCTGGTATAAGGCAATATCGGCGCGATCGATTAGGGCGTCCAGGTTTTCCATTGGCCGGTGTTCCGCCACGCCGCAACTGACCGTGGCGCTTATCACCGCCCGGTCGGTAACCACCTCCGACTGCCCGATATCGTGGGAAAGGGTATTCATGCGCCGCAGCGCCTCGTCGCCATTGCATTCGGTAAGCAGCACCAAAAATTCATCGCCGCCCCAGCGGCAGACGAAATCCGTGCGGCGCAGGGACGTCCGGATTAAGCGGGCGATATGCTGGATGACCCGATCGCCCGCGCCGTGACCATAACGATCGTTGATTTGCTTAAAATAATCGATATCAATGATCGCCATGGCCAGCGGGGCGTTTTCTGCCGCCCTGGCCCCCCGCAAACGCTGGAAGCGATACTCAAACGCCTGACGGTTCATGATGCCGGTCAGTTTATCGGTGGTGGCCATGGTTTCCAGGCGGCGCTGGTAGCCGCCGATGGTCAACCATAAAAACAGGATAAACAGTACGCTGACGCCGGCCCCGATGCCGAGGTTCTTAAGCAGCGTCATAAACAGGACCCGCTCCAGGGGATGCTCGCTTTGCTCCACCATCAAATACCAGTCGAATTCCGGAATGAGGCGCGTATGGAGCAGCACCTGCCTGCCCTGGTAATCATATTGATAGCTGCCGCCCGGCACGGTCAGAATCGACGTCGCGAGCGGGCCCAGTCCCGGTTGCAAGCGGATTTGCAGCGGCCGTTTAAAGGTGGTGCCGTGCAATATGACCGCCCCGGTTTTATCAACGAAATAAATGGTGCGGTTATAGCGGCGTTCATATTTTTCAATCAGGTATTTGACTTTTTCGACGGAAAGGCCGATGCCGGTAATCCCGATAAAATTGCCCTGGTAATCCATAACCTTATGATTAACGAAGATATCCAGGTGAGTATGGTCCTCGGGATCGGGGCGCGCGTCGATAAAATACGGCTTGTCGCCGGCCGTGGCTTTTATCTGGAAATACCACCGATCCTTATCCTCCTGCTCGGAGACGGTTTCCAAAACCCGTTTGGGATCATAATAGCGCCGGGTTTTGTCGGAGACAAAAAAGGAAAAAATAGTGTCGAAACGCCGATCGATCTCGCTCAGATAGCGAATCATCGCCTTCGGATCCTGCTCGCCATCCACCAGCACCCAGTCGCGGACAAAGGTGTCATGGGCCATCAGGGAAGAAATAAATATCGGTTTTAACAGATCTTGCTGGATCTCGGAATAGACATTGTCGCTGGTCAGCGGTAGCGTGTTTTCTTCGATTTCGTCGTTGAGCGATTGCCTGGCCACCTCATAGCTGCTCCAGCTGATGATTAAAAAAGCAGTGAGCAACATCAGGGTAAATAAAATAATGGCCCGTGTTTTATTCAACCAATGCAGGTTGTTCATCAAGTTCACCTGGTACGTCATCTTCTTGCCATAAAGAGTGCGTTAATAGTGCGTCCCTGTCACGCGACAAATCCCGGTCGGGTTTCATCGGCAGGTGGAGGTTGCCACTGTTAAGGTTTATCCTGACGGCATCATAAATCACGCAGGAGCCGCAGATGTTTATCGTTGATTTAACGTATGAAGAGCCCATGGAAAAAGTTGAGGCGCTGCTGGAAGCGCACCTCGCCTGGTTGCGTAACTATTTCGCCACCGGCGATTTTGTGGCCTCCGGAAGGAAAGTGCCGCGCATCGGCGGCATCATCCTGACGCGGACCCTGCCGCGTCCCGATCTGGATGCGATCCTGGCGCAGGACCCCTTTAAGGAAGTGGCCAACTACAGCATAACCGAATTTGTCCCTTCCACCACCAGCGAACTGCTCAGCGCCCTGCGTACGCTCTGATAATGAGCAGGGCGTCACGCTCAACGCGTTGGCGCCCCCTCCTGCGGCCAATGGATTTCTGTGATATTGCTCAAAATTACACATTAATATTGCCTGTCTGCCGGACAAGGTATTTTTGAGATATTAATCACAGCGTTCTTGAAATGGTTGCCAGACTATTTTTCCTCGTGGCAATAAGACAAAGATACTGCGCGCAAAATGCGGCAAAAGCCAGGGATGCGGGGACCCATGCCGCCGCCGGGGCCATTGCATTATTACGACGGCCGGAGTAAAACTTTTATCCAATGCGCAACAATAACCCTACAATTTCTTAATGGAGTTGCAGCGATGGCAATAATACAGCAACAGATGTATATCGACGGCGAGTTTGTTTCCAACCGCAGCGATAAATGGATTGATGTCCTCAACCCCGCCACCGAGGATGTCATATCCCAGATACCGGACGCCGATGCGGACGATGTGCGCAACGCCATCGACGCCGCCGCGCGGGCGCAGCATGATTGGGAAGACTTGCCGGCTCAGGAACGGGGCGTGTGGCTGCATAAAATTGCCCAGGGCATCCGCGCCAGGGAACAGGAGCTAACCGATATTATCGTGGCCGAAGGGGGCAAGACCCAGGGCCTGGCCAGGACCGAGGTCTTGTTTACCGCCGATTATCTCGACTATATGGCCGAATGGGCGCGGCGCTATGAGGGCGAGATCATACAAAGCGACCGGCGCAACGAGAATATTTTTGTGTTTAAAAAAGCCATCGGCGTGACCACCGGCATCCTCCCCTGGAACTTTCCCTTTTTCCTGGTGGCGCGCAAAGCGGCGCCCGCGCTTATCACCGGCAATACCATCGTCGTAAAACCCAGCCAGCTGACGCCGAACAACGCCATTGCCTTTGCCGGCATCGTGCACGAGGCCGGCTTGCCCCGCGGCGTGTTTAATCTGGTGACCGGCCGGGGTTCGGTGGTGGGCCAGGAGCTGGCGGCCAACGCAAAAGTCGGTATGGTAAGCCTGACCGGCAGCGTGGCGGCGGGAGAGCAGACCATGGCGGCGGCGGCGAAAAACATTACCAAGGTCTCGCTGGAGCTCGGCGGCAAGGCGCCGGCCATCGTCATGAACGATGCCGATCTGGATCTGGCGGTCAAGGCGATAGTCGCCTCCCGCGTCATCAATACCGGGCAGGTCTGCAACTGCGCCGAACGCGTGTATGTGCAGGAAGATATTCAGGATGACTTTATCGCCCGGCTCACCGCGGCGTTTAACCAGGTGACTTTTGGCGATCCTGCCCGGGAAGAAAACCTGGATATGGGGCCGTTGATTGACGCGGCCGCGCTGAAAAGCGTGCAGGACAAAGTGGATAACGCCGTGGCGCAAGGCGCCAGGGTGGTCACCGGCGGGCGGCGGGCGGGCGATAAGGGCTATTTTTTCCAGCCTACCCTACTGGTGGATGTAAAGCATGAGATGGATATCATGCATGAGGAAACCTTTGGCCCGGTGCTGCCGGTCACGACCTTCCGCACCCTTGACGAAGCGGTGCAAATGGCCAATGACTGCGAATTCGGCCTGACCTCCTCGATTTATACCACCAACCTCAATACCGCCATGGCGGCGATAAAAAAACTGAAGTTCGGCGAAACCTATATTAACCGGGAAAATTTCGAGGCCATGCAGGGCTTCCACGCGGGATGGCGCAAGTCGGGCATCGGCGGCGCCGACGGACGCCACGGGCTGGAAGAGTATTTGCAAACCCATGTGGTGTACCTGCAATACCAGGCCTGATGGCGGCCAGCGCCGCCGGCGGAGCGGGTTGCCGGGCGCCGGGCGCGGGTTCCAGCCGGCCTGGCGCCCGGCGGCGATTGGCCCGCCGCCGCGCCTGCGCTAGAATAACCCTCGTCCGCGGCATGCCCGCGCGGGGTCCTGCACCGCCGGACCGGAGATAAGCGACGAGGTAACCATGTCTGATAAACCGGTGCTATTTATGGCCTGCCCGCTATTTACGCAGGCCCATACCTTATTAAGCGCGCATTTCACCCTGCGCCATACCACGGAAAGCACGCTGGCAGGCACCCTGGCGTCGCTGTCCGCCATGACCGACGTGCAGGCGTTATTGGTTTCCCTGGCCATGCCGCTGGACAGCCAGGCCATCGAACAATTGCCGCGCTCCATCAAGGCTATCTGCACCTATTCGGTGGGGACCAACCATATCGATTTGGCGGCAGCCAAGGCGCGCGGCATCAAGGTGTTGTTTACGCCGGATGTGCTGAGCGAATCCTGCGCCGACACCGCCCTGCTGCTGATGTTGGGCGCGGGCCGCCGCGCGCTGGAAGGGCTGCGTCTGTTAAAAGGCGGCGATTGGCCGGGCTGGGCGCCGGACCAGCTGTTGGGCAAGGATGTCTGGAACCAGCGCCTGGGGATCTTCGGCATGGGCCGCATCGGCCAGGCCATTGCCCGGCGCGCGCGCGGTTTTGATATGGAAATTCATTACCATAACCGGCACCGGTTGCCGCCCGCGGCCGAACAACACGCCGTGTATCACGATTCCCTCGCCGACCTCGCCGCGCACAGTGATTACTTTTGCATAGCCTGTCCGCCCGCCCCGGAAACCCGGGGCGTGGTGGATGCCCCCTTGCTGGCGCAGCTGCCCAAGGGCGCGGTGGTGGTGAATATTTCGCGCGGCGACATTATCAACGATAACGCGCTGATCGCCGCGCTCAACGCGGGCCACGTGGCCGCCGCCGGGCTGGACGTTTTCGCCGGCGAGCCCGATATCCATCCCGCCTACCGGCAGATGGACAACGTATTCGGCCTGCCGCATCTGGGCAGCGCCACGCTTGCCACGCGCCTGCGCATGGCGTCGCTGCTGCGCGACGGACTGGTGGGTATTCTGGCGGGCAGGATGCCGGCCAATGCGGCCAACTGATCGCAGCCGTCGTTAACCACGGGCGGCGATCCGTCACCCCTGGGGTGTTGGCGCATCCAGCAACAGTTTTTTGTGCAATTCCGCGGCCAGCATCTCAATGCGCTCGCTCAGGTTTTTGGTCAGAGTGGTCAGCTCGGTATTTTGCTGCAGCAGCACCATGATTTGCGCCGAGGTTTGCGCCGCCCGCTCCTGGCGTTCGGCATTGGCGACGGCCAGCGCCTCGCGATGCTGGGCATCCGCGTCGGCATGCGCCTTGTCCCGCTCCGCCTGGCGCGTCTGGGCCAACAGGATCAGCGGCGCGGCATAGGCCGACTGCAGACTGAACGCCAGATTAAGCAGGATAAACGGATAGATATCGAATTTGGCGAAACCAAAGGTATTGATGCATACCCAGGCGATAACGATCAGCGTCTGCGCCCCTAAAAACATCGGCGTGCCGAAGAATCGGGCGAAACCTTCCGCCTTACGCGCAAACCAGCCGTTGCCGAACGGCGCGGACAAATGGGCGTGACGGCGGTGGAAACGCAGATGATCAATCTTTGCGGGCGCGGCGTCCGCGGCGTCGGGCGTGGCGGCTGAAGTCGGTTTTTCCATGGTTTTTCTCATCCGGGGCAATGATGTTTATCTTGCTGATAATACCGGTTATGCCAAAGGCCGAGCTCGGCCGTTGACGCATGCGCCCATTATAGTTGCCGGCGCGCGGAAACCGGCACATATAATATGTAACCGGGCGATCGCCCGGTTTCCCCATGACCTACCCTCACATCCGCAGGATCGGCGTGGTGTCGGCGTAAGCGCTGGGCACGATTCGGATACTCACGTGATCATGCAATTGCCGCTGGCAATAGCGATAGGCGGAATACGTCAGCGGCCAATACGGCTCATCCTGACGGCCTTCAATTTTCATGGCGGTTTGGTGCCGGAAATTCACATCGAAATTAACCATAATCTTATAATAATTGCTCCACTCCAGCCCCAGCTTGATGATACGTCTTAATAGCATCGTTTTTATCGCCCCCGCCAGATGAGGCCTGTTTTTATCGCCGCGCCTGCGCAAGGCTTTAAAACCCGCCACATCGCCCCGCCGTATAAATTTTCTCGCCAGCGCTCTGGTATCCCGCCATAACCCGTCATCAAAGCGCGGCCTGGAAGGGCTGTTTTTAAGCAATATGTTTTTTGCGCACTCGCAATTCCTCCCTAAGATCCGGCATTTTTCTATTTTCTCAAGCAACCGAGATTTTACGGATATAAAATCATAATTATCCCGTAAAAAGTCACGCCATGACATCAGCAACATTTTGGCGGTCGCGCCGTCGATACCCGTTAATACGGTAAAACGCCTCACCCTGCGGCGGCTAATGGCAACCCCCAGGCGTAGTTGCCTGATTTTACGATAATCCAGTTGCTCGGTAGTGATACCCAGCGCCTGGTTAAGCTGATCAAGGGTAAATTGAGTCACGCCGTCCCCGCTGTCAAGATTACGGACATTAGCAAAACCATAGACTAAAGCCACCCGTCTATTCATCGGGCGTTGATTTGTGATCACAGGGACGAATACGCTATTATCATTGGCGGCGAAAACGATATTATTTAATTTTTTATTGCAAGCGCCCTTATGATTTGCATTCATTCCAGTGATGTCATCAGTCGGAATTTTATTTAATAAGCACGCGATACTTGACGGTATAAAATTCACCATAAAACTCCTTCGTATTTAATAATATTTATCTATAACGATAACATAAATATCCATTACCCGGATTTACTAGCGCGGACGTGCCGGCGAGAAGAGTTACGATTGTATATTACTTATATTATCGGCGGGATATATTCATATACTGCAATAAAATTATTAAACAGAAGTCGTATTGTCGCGCTCTCTGGCGCACTGCGCGGCGTAGGACGTGAGGATGGCCTGGATCAGGGGGCCGAAGCGTTCCTGCAGATCGTCAAGCCGGGACGTATTGCGCACTTCCACCCCTTTGCGTTCACTGCGGATCAGGCCGGCTTCCCGTAATATCTTGAAGTGCTGGGACAAGGTGGATTTCGGCACGGCGCGATCGCTGAACGCAAGAAACGCCGAACAGGGCCTGGCGCACCCGGCCCGGGCGATCTCGGCGAAGATATGAACGCGCAGGGGATCGGACAGGGCATGCAAAATCCCCTCTACGGTAATGTCTTCAGGCGCGGGGTGCATTATCGGTCTCATAAAAAATTTATAGCAGATTGTTGACAAGGTGTCCAATAGTTCATATTTTACGAACTAAGATAGTTCATAAATTCCGAACTAACGTACTTCATCCTATCCACCCTCCGGAGTCTGCTTATGAGTCAGTTGCAAGGTAAAGTCGCCGTCGTCACCGGCGCATCCAAGGGCATTGGCGCCGCTATCGCCAAAAGCTTTGCCGCCGCCGGCGCGTCGGTTGTGGTTAATTATGCCGCCAGCCGCGAGGATGCGGATAAAGTGGTCGCCGGGATCGTCGCCGACGGCGGCAAGGCGATTGCCGTACAGGGCGACGTGGGCAACGCGGCGGATGTCGAGCGCGTGTTCAGCGCCGCCAGGGACGCCTACGGCGCGCTGGACGTGCTGGTAAACAACGCCGGGGTCTTCGCCTTCGGACCGCTTGAAGAGGTGACCGAGGCGGAGTTCCACCGCCAGTTTAATATCAATGTGCTCGGCACTATCCTGTCGACGCGGGAAGCGCTAAAGTATTTTAATCCCCAGGGCGGCAGTGTTATCAACATTACCTCGGCGATCAGCACCCACCCCACCCCCGGCTCGGCTATTTATGCCGCGACCAAAGGGGCGATTGATACCCTGACGGTCGGCCTGTCGCGGGAACTGGGCGCACGCGGCATCCGGGTCAATGCCATCGCGCCGGGCGGCGTGGCAACCGAAGGCGCCGCCCGGTTAGGCATAGTGGGCAGCGACTTTGAAAAAGAATTGATTGCGCAGACGCCGCTGGGCCGGTTCGGCCTGCCGGGGGATATTGCCGCCGTCGCGCTGTTCCTGGTGTCTGACGCCGCCGCCTGGCTGACCGGCGAACGCATCAGCGCCTCCGGCGGCTGGCGCTGACGGCCGGCGAGCACCTTACCGATAAGCCCGGCCCGGACGCCTGTCCGGCCGGGATACCCCTTTATCCGGCGGCGGCGGCGACGCCCCTGCCCCTCACACCCCGGGAGCGACTATGCCGGCCTATTTTGTTGCGGTACGTGAAGCGGTAAATGATCCAGAGCAAATGAAAATCTACGGCGAGAAGGCGGGGAAAAGCACCGCTATCCATCAGCCCGTTCCCCTGGCGCTGTACGGGCGTTTGCGCCATACCGACGGCGGCGCGGTGGAAGGCGCGGTGATCCTGGAATTTCCCACCTTCGAGGCGGCCGAAGCCTGGTATGATAGTCCCGAGTATCAGGAGGCGGTGGCGCACCGGTTTCGCGGCGCGACCTACCGGACGTTTATCATCCAGGGCGTGGAAGGCGAATAACGCGGCCGCGCCCGCGGAGAGAAACCATGAAAGTGATGATCTGGGGCGCCACCGGCATGGTGGGCCAGGGCGTACTGCGGGAATGCCTGCTGGCTGAAGACGTGACGGCGGTCGTCGCCGTGGGGCGCTCGGCGCCGCGCGTGGAACATCCCAAACTGCAAACCCTGATCCACACCGAGCTGCTGCAGTATGACGCGATTGCGCACCGGCTCGGCGGTATCGACGCCGCATTTTTTTGCCTGGGGGTCAGCTCGGTGGGCATGGACGAACCACGCTACACCACCATTACCCATGATATGACCCTTGCCGCCGCGCAGGCGCTGGCGCGGATAAGCCCGGCGGCGACCTTTGTCTATCTCTCGGGCACGGGGGCCGACAGTGCGGAAAAAAGCCGCACCATGTGGCAGCGGGTACGCGGCGGCACCGAAAACGCCCTGCAACGCCTGCCGCTGAAAGCGGTGTATATTGTTCGCCCCGGCATCATCCTGCCTAAACACGGCGCGCGGTCGAAAACGCCACTCTACCGCGTGCTTTACCTGCTGCTGACGCCGGTGATGTCTTTGTTTAGGCCTTTGTTTCCCCGCCGTATCCTGACCACGCAAACCCTGGGCCTGGCCATGCTTAACCTTGCCCGGCGCGGTTTCTCCCGTCCGGTGCTGGAAACCGGGGATATATACGCTGTTTCCCATACGGCAAAAACAAAATAGCGTCCGGTCATAAAACGGTGTAATGGCTATAGCCGGTAATGTATGATGAATACATTATGTCGCCTGGGCCATGATATGCTTGACGTCCTCATTAAAGCCTTCTCGTTCTTTTTTATTATCGTGGTCGGTTATCTGTTAAAAAAATACGGCGTGCTGCAGCGATCCGATAGCATCGCCTTATCGAAAATAATGATGAACCTCACGCTGCCCGCGGCGGTCATTACCGGCTTTGCCAGCTTTGAAGTGGACCCTTCCCTGCTGGTTCTGGTGCTGATTGGATTTCTCTGTAATATCCTGCTGCTGGCGGCGGGCTATCTTCTTGCCCGCAAACGCGACAATGACACCAAAGTATTTTATATGATCAATTCGCCCGGCTACAATATCGGGTGTTTTACCCTGCCTTACGTGCAAAGCTTCCTCGGTCCGGTGGGCATCGTCGCCACCTGCCTGTTTGACGCGGGTAATTCGGTTATCTGCACCGGCGGCAGTTATGTCGCCGCGTCCAATGTCATCGGTATTAATACCGGCCTGAAAAATACCTTCAAGCGCTTATTTTCCTCTATTCCGTTCGACGTCTATATGCTATTGCTGGTAGCGGCCCTGTGCGGCTACCATCTGCCAAGCCAGGTCACCATACTGACGTCTATCATCGGCAACGCCAATCCTTTTATCGCCATGCTGATAATCGGCATGATGCTTGAAATCAATATTGACCGGTCGCAGCTGAAAAACGTCTCTAAGGTGCTGGCGCTGCGTTATGGCGCCGGCGCCCTCCTGGCCGCGCTGTTTTATTATGGCACCCCGCTGCCGCTTGAAATCCGCCAGGTGCTGGCGGTGGCGGTATTTGCCCCGGTATCCGCGCTGTCGCCGATGTTTACCGCCCGGTGCAGTTCCCTGGGCTCGGTATCCAGTTTTACCGGTTCCCTGTCGATATTTATCAGCATTATCATCATCACCACCCTGCTGACGCTGATGCAGGGATAAACGCGGAGGAAGACATTATGCAGATAGAAGGCAGTATCGCACTGGTGACCGGCGCGAACCGCGGGCTTGGCAAGGCCTATGCCGAGGCGCTGCTCAACGCGGGCGCGGCCAAGGTTTACGCGGCGGCGCGCAATCCAGCCGCCATTACCGATCCGCGTCTCACACCGGTGAAGCTGGACGTGACCTCGCCGGCCGATGTTGCCGCGGCGGCGCTTGCGTGCGCGGATGTGACCCTCCTGGTCAACAACGCCGGCATCCTGCTGCAAAGCCCGATACTGGCCGCGGGTGCCGGCGACGCCATGCGCCGGGAAATGGACGTGAATGTCTTCGGGCTGCTGGCGATGATGACCGCCTTTGCGCCGGTGCTGGCGAAAAACGGCGGCGGCGCCCTGGTCAATATGCTGTCCGTGGTGAGCTGGTTCACCTCGCCGTTTAACGCCACCTACGGCGCGTCGAAACATGCGGCGCTGTCGATCACGGATGCGGCGCGCATCCAGCTGCGGGCGCAGGGAACGCGCGTTATCGGCGTCTACGCCGGGTTTATCGATACCGATATGACCGCGGGCATCGACGCCGCCAAGGTATCGCCCGCGCAGGTGGCGGAACAAACCCTGGAGGGCATCCGCCACGATCGGGAGCATGTGCTGGCCGATAAGCGCGCCCGGGATGTGTGGGATAGCCTCAGGCGTGATCCCGCGGCGATAGAAGCGCAAATGCAGCAGCTGTGGGATCAGCGTTCATCATAATGGGCGCGCGGTATGCGCCGCCGCGCCGGCGGAGGGGATCTCGTGATATAAGGAGCGCGCCGCGTTGCCGGCAGCCGGCCGGCCGTTTAATACATGGCGCGGCGCCCCGTGCTGCATGACCCGGGTAAGGCTGGCGTCATCCAGGCCGTCGCCTTCCACCAGCAGGTACTGCAAGCCGCGAAAAGCATCCGGATACCTGCGCGCCACCTGGTTAAACAGGGCGGCGGGAATAAACAGGATACTGATGGCGAACTGCGCCAGCGCCGCCGTTAAGCGGGAAGCATCGCGCACGATATCCTGCGGCAGCACCACCGCCGCCGCGCCGTTAAGCAACGCCCCCCAGACCTCGAGCTGATAGGCACAACCGGTGGCAGCGGCGATGCAGCCTACCCGATCGTCGGGATTAACCCGCACGTGCCGGCGATTGATGACCTGGCCGACAAGGCTGTGCGCGTCCAGCTCACGGCTGGCGGGCCGCCCGGTTTGCGCCGTCACCAGCAGGTGGGTGCGCTGCGGCAGGGACGTGGGCTGCGGCATAAAATCGCTATCGTTACCGTCGCCCACCGCGATATCCTCAAGAATGATCAAACGGGTGTCCAGCGCCCGCTCCCGGCAAGGCGCATCGGTCAGGGTAAAAAGCACCCGCCACTGGCGCAGCATGGCGGCCAGCCGTTCGTCCGGCAGCGACACGTCCAGCGGCACCACGCTGCCGCCGGCCAGGATAACGGCCGCCTGGGCGGTGATATGCTCGATACCCGGCGCCAATAATACCCCCACCGGCGTTTCATGTCCTACCCCCAGCCGGCGCAGATGCGCGGCCAGGGAGCGCGCATCGCGGGCCAGTTCGCCATAGCTCAGGATGCGGTCCAGCGTAATAATCGCCGGTTTGCTTTTGTTCAGCACGGTCTGGCGCAAAAAGCGCTCGCTTAACACACCGTCCGGCGCCGGGGCGCCGGCAAGGCGCTGCGGGTAAAAACGAACGGCGGAATGAACCGGTAACTGAACCATGGGGGCACCTGAGCGCGGGGAGTCGTGTTAACATTATGGGCCAAATACTGTTGCAGTTTTATTAATTAAAGTAAAAATTATAGTTCTGTGAGTATTATCTCACTTAACGGCAGGAAAAATAGTTACTTATTGATTATATACGATTTTCTTATTTCTTAATCGACAATAATGCTCAGAACAATTCATCATTTATTAATGCACTTTCAGCAATATATTACCCCTGTCATTTGCTGTAACCTTTAATAAAAGCGCATGCCCCAGGGCTGACCGCCGGATTTGCCCATACCTTCAACCCAGCCGGATAATTCTCCGGCCATTGACCTATTCTGGAGTCGCGGTAACATGACACTCACCTATAAAACCATCGCCCTTGCCGGCATGATGGCCATCCCCCTATTGTTAAGCGCATGCGATAATGCGGATAAAAACCCCGGCCATATCAAGGTAGGCATCAGCGCGGGCATCGACCAGCCGCTGTGGGACGCGGTAAAAAAAGTGGCGAAGGATAAGTACAACCTGGACGTGGAGGTGGTGACATTCACCGATTATGTGCTGCCGAACGAAGCGTTGAACACCAAGGATATCGACGCCAATGCCTTCCAGCACGGCCCTTACCTGGATCAGCAAATCAAGGAGCGCGGCTATAAGCTGGCGGCGGTCGGCAAAACGTTTGTCTACCCCATCGCCGGCTATTCGCGCAAAATCCACGCCATCGGCCAGTTGCCGGACGGCGCGCAAATTGCCATCCCCAACGATCCGACCAATTTGGGACGATCGCTGCTGCTGCTGCAGAAAAACGGGCTGATCACACTCAGGGAAGGCACCGGACTGCTGCCGACCTCGCTTGATATTACCGCCAACCCGAAGCACCTGAAAATTGTCGAAATCGAGGCGGCGCAGCTGCCGCGCACGCTTGACGACGGCAAGGTCGACGCGGCCATCATCAATACCAACTATTCCACGCAAATCGGCCTGTCCCCCCATAAGGACGGCCTGTTCATTGAAGATAAGGATTCTCCCTACGTCAACCTGATCGTGGCCCGGGAAGACAATAAGGATAGCGATAAGATAAAAAACCTGGTGAAAGCGTATCAAACCGATGAAGTGGCCGCGGCGGCGGATAAAATCTATCACGGCGACGCGGTAAAGGGCTGGTAACGCCACAGGGCCGGTTTGCCGGCCCTGTACAGGGATTATTAATTATTAACCGGGATTACCGCGCCTTTATATTTTTCGCGGATCCAATCCTGAATGGCCTTGGAATGCAGTACCTTGACCAGGGCTTTTATATCCGGCTTATTTTCATCGCCGCGATGGACGGTGATAATATTGGCATAGGGGTTATTTTCGCCGCTTTCCACCGCGATGGGATCTTTAACCGGGTTAAGCCCGGCGTCGATGGCGTAGTTGGCGTTGATGACCACCGCGTCGCCCTCGTTATTGTTATACATCTGCGGCAGCAGGGATCCTTCGATATTCGGCAGAAACTGGAGATGTTTCGGATTGTCGGTGATATCGGTAATGCGCGCGTCCACCTTGCTGACGCCGGGTTTCAGTTTAATCACGCCCTCGCGTTCAAAAATCGACAGGATGCGGCCTTCTTCCGCCACCGAATCGCGCATGATCACCTTGCCGTTTTGCGGCAGCGCCTTCAGGCTTTTATATTTCTTCGAGTAAATGCCGATGGGCTCGATATGGATGGCCCCCGCGCTGACGAAATCATAGGTCTTGTCGCCGGCGTGATCCTTGAGCACGCTGTTCAGGTACGGCACATGCTGGAAGTAGTTGGCGTCGATATCGCCGCTCGCAAGCGCGGTGTTGGGCAGGATGTAGTCCTGGAAGGGTTTGATTTCAAGGTCGATGCCCTGTTTGGCCAGGATGGGTTTGGCCTGCTCAAGGATCTCGGCGTGCGGCACGTTGGAAGCGCCGACGGTGAGGGTATCCGCCCGGGCCTGAGCCGACAGGCTAAGGACGGTCAGGGTGGCGGCGGCTATAAGTGTCAGGCTTTTTTTCATAATGTGGTATCCCGGTCTGTTTAACGTTTATCAAGCAGTGAGGTAATGACGTCGCCAAGCAGCTGGATAACAAACACGATGATAAGAATCATCACGGTCGCCACCAGCGTGACATCGTTATGGTTGCGTTGGAATCCTTCCAGATAGGCCAGGTTGCCCAGCCCGCCGGCGCCGATCACCCCGGCCATGGCGCTGTAGCTGACCAGCGCTATCAGGGTGACGGTGATGCCCGACACCAGGGCGGGCGAGGACTCCGGCAATAACACGCGAAAGATCAGGGTGGCGGGGCGCGCGCCCATGGCGCGGGACGCCTCGATCACGCCTTTATCCACTTCGCGCAGTCCGATCTCCACCAGGCGGGCGTAAAACGGCGCGGCGCCGACGATCAGGGCCGGCAGCGCCGCGTTGGCGCCCAGGATGGTGCCGATCAGGATTTTGGTAAACGGGATCAGCAGCACGATTAATATAATGAAGGGAATGGAACGGAACACATTCACCAGCACCGAGATCGCGCCATACACAATGCGATGGGCAAACAAGCCGCCGCGGGCGGTGAGGAACAGCGCCAGCCCAAGGGCGATGCCCAGGGCGAAGGTCGCCAGGCCGGCCAATGCGGTCATATAGAGCGTATCCGCGGTTGCCGCCCAAAGCTGGTCAATGCGCAGATGGGGAAACAGGGACTCAAGCATGTTTTACCACCTCGGTGGCGATGCCGTGGCGGGCCAAATCGGCCAGGATAGCGGCCAGCAGCGCCTCATCGGCCGCCACATGCAGCCACAGCTCGCCGAACACGCCGCTGGCGGTTTGCGTCATCTTGCCGTGCAGGATATTAAACGGCAGCTGATAACGCAGCGTCAGCTCCGCCACCACCGGCTGATGGGTGCTCAGACCGACAAAGGTCAGCTTCAGGATGGCGCCGGGCAGGTTTTGCACCAGCAGCGGGTTAAAGCCCTGTTCAATCTCCTGATACTGGCTGACCTGCCTGACAAATTGCCGGGTGATCTCCTGCCGGGGATGGGTAAACACTTCCAGCACCTCGCCTTCCTCCACCACGCGCCCCGCCTCCATCACCGCCACCCGCCCGCAGATTTTGCGCACGACATGCATCTCGTGGGTAATCAATACGATGGTGAGAGTAAGCTTGCGGTTAATGTCGAGCAGCAAATCCAGAATGCTGTCGGTGGTCTGCGGATCCAGCGCCGAAGTGGCCTCGTCGCACAGCAGCACCTCGGGATTGTTGGCCAGCGCCCGGGCGATGCCCACCCGTTGTTTTTGCCCGCCGCTGAGCTGCGAGGGATAGGCGTTTTCCCGGCCCTCTAGCCCCACCAGCGCCACCAGTTCCGCCACCCGCGCGGTGATGGCGGCTTTGGACGCGCCGGCTATCTGCATGGAAAAGGCGATATTGTCCCTGACTGTGCGCGACCACAGCAGGTTAAAATGCTGGAAAATCATGCTGATTTTCAGCCGCGCCTGGCGCAGCTGTTCACCGCCGGCGCGGGCGATATCCTGGCCGGCCACCCATACCTCGCCGGCGCTGGGTTTTTCCAGCCCGTTCAGCAGGCGCACCAGCGTGCTTTTGCCCGCGCCGCTGTAGCCGACAATACCGTAAATCTGGCCGCGCCCTACGCGCAGACTGACATTATCCACCGCCACGATCGGCGTTTTATCACCGTCGAATATCTTGCTCACGTTCGTCAGCACGATCATAACCCGTCGATCCTTATTACCCCTGCCGGGACTGCGTTAAGCTGATGATTAATTTCACTGATTATTTTTTAATCATTATTTGAGATGCTAATAATGTTCGGGATAGTAGGGGAAGCTTCGTCGCGGCAGAAGAAACAATAAAATATGAGATATATTTTATTCTTCTATCTATTTGGCGAACGCCGGTTTATAACGCGTTTATTAAAGGCCAGGGATCGCTTAGCTGTATTTATTATAAAGTTAGCCAGGATTGTTATTTGGTTATGCTTTTTCCGGCAATGGATATTTGAATATATCTGTTCTGCTGGCGCGGTATTTACCCGATATTGGCTCCCATGTTTCGCCTGAGGGTTCGTCATGCAGAAAAAAAACCGTTCCAACAACAAGCATCCTGGTTTTAATGGCTTCAAACATTTCCGCGTCACGGGCCTGACGCTGGCGTTGCTCAGCCTCGCCGCGGCGGCGGCCGCAGAGACAACCAGCGCCGCCACCCCGGTACAGGGCGGCACGCTGATTTATCTGGAGCAGCAGGCGCACACCAATCTTTACCCGCCGGCCGGCGGTTTTTATCCCAACGGCGGCATTTTGAACCAGATTACCGATAAGCTGACCTATCAAAATCCGCAAACGCTGGCCATTGAGCCCTGGATCGCCGAATCCTGGACCACCAACGACGATAAAACGCAGTACACCTTTAAAATCCGCCCCGGCGTCACCTTCTCGGACGGCACGCCTCTTGACGCCAACGCGGTAGCGAAAAACTTCGATACCTTTGGCCTGGGCAATAAAGAACATCACTTGCCGGTGTCGGAAGTTATCAACAACTACGATCACAGCGAAGTGATTGACCCGCTGACGGTGAAATTCATCTTTAAAAAATCATCGCCCGGTTTCCTGCAGGGCACCGCCACCATCGGATCGGGGCTGGTGTCGCTCGGCACGCTGGCGCAAAACTTCGATGCCCTGGGCGACGCCCGCCATATCATCGGCTCCGGGCCGTTTGTGGTCAGCGGGGAAACCCTGGGCCACGAGGTGGATCTGGCCGCGCGGCCGGATTACCGCTGGGGACCGAAAAATCTGGCGCAGCAGGGGCGGGCCAATCTTGACGGCATCAAATACCTGATAACGCCGGAAGACAGCGTGCGTATCGGCGCGCTGCTGGCCGGCCAGGCGGATTTTATCCGCCAGGTCCAGGCCTACGACGAGAAACAGGTCGCCGAACAGCAGTTTAACCTGTACGCCGCGCCGACGCGCGGCGTCAACGACGGCATTTCCTTCCGGCCGGATAACCCCCTGGTGGCCGATGTGCGGGTCCGCCAGGCTCTGCTGCGCGCCACCAACAGCAAACAGATCGTCGAAACCCTGTTTTCGCCGCACTATCCCCAGGCGACGTCGGTGATAGCCGCCACGGCGGCCGGCTACGTTAACCTGGCGGACCAACTGGCCTTTGACCCGCAGCAGGCGAAAAAACTGCTTGATGAGGCCGGCTGGGCGCCGGGCGCGGACGGCGTGCGCCAGAAAGACGGCCAGCCGCTGGCGCTGACCATCTATGAATCGCCGCCGCAGCCGCAAAATAAAGAAGTCCTGCAACTGGTGGCGCAGCAGTGGAAACAGGTGGGGGCGCGGCTGAATATCCTGGCCGGCGATGCCGGCAGCAAGACGGCGGACAGTCTGGACCCGCTGAAAACCCCGGTCAACGTGGTGGAAGTCGGCCGCGCCGATCCGGATGTGATTAAAAGCGAGTTTTACCCCACCAACCGTGACGCCCTGCTGCAAAAAGGCGGTCTGAGCAGCAAGGTGAACACCTTTAGCGACGATAAGCTTAACGCGCTGCTGGTGGCCATCTCAGCGGAAGTGGACGGGCAAAAACGGCTGCGTCTGGCGGGCGATGCCCAACGTTATCTGCTCGAACAGGCCTATGTTATCCCGATTTTTGAAGAGCCGCAGGTCTTTGCCGGCGCGCCCTATCTGAAAGGCGTCAGCTTCGAGGCGGTGGGACGGCCGTCGTTTTACGGCGCTTGGCTGGAAAAACACTAAACCGCGCCGGCGGCCCTAACGCCCAGGAGGCCAGAATGAACCGTTATTTTTCCGCACGTATCGGACAGGCGCTGCTGGTGCTTTGGGCGGCCTTCACCGTTTCTTTTATCTTATTGCAGGTGCTGCCGGGGGATGCCGTCCTGATAAAATTCCAGGATCCGGATATGGGCCTGAGCGCGGCGCAAATCGCGGATATGCGCGCCGCGTACGGCGCCGATGTGTCCTTATGGCAACAGTATCTGCACGCGGCGGGCAATGTGCTGCGCGGCGATCTGGGGTACTCGGTGCAGGCCGGCGTGCCGGTAACGCAGTTGCTGGCCGCCAATCTGCCCCCCACGCTGCGCCTGGCGACCGCCGGTTTCCTGGTGGCGGCGACCCTGGCGCTCGGCATAGCGTTTCTGTCGAGCCTGACGACGTTCCCCTGGCTGCGATCGCTGCTGCACGCCCTGCCCTCGCTGTTTATCTCCGTGCCCACTTTTTGGCTGGGCATCGCCCTGATCCAGCTGTTTTCCTTCCGGCTCAGGCTTATCCCGGTCGTCAATCCCGGCGAGTGGCAGGGGCTGATCCTGCCGGTTATCACCCTGGCTCTGCCGATTGCCGCCCCGCTGGCGCAGATCCTTTCCCGCAACATCGACGAGGTGCAAACACTGCCCTTCGTGGCGGTGGCGCGGGCCAAGGGCGGCAGCCGCGGCGGCGTGCTGTGGCGCCATGTGGCGCGCAACGCCGCCCTGCCGGCCCTGACCATGGCCGGCCTATTGCTGGGCGAACTGATTGCCGGCGCCCTGATAACCGAAACGGTATTCGGCCGCGGCGGCCTGGGCCAGCTTACCCTGCAGGCGGTCAATAACCAGGATGTGGCGGTGTTGCAGGCGCTGGTGCTGATTTCCAGCGCGGCCTTTGTCGCCATTAACCTGGCGGTGGATTTAGTTTATCCGCTGCTCGATCCCCGGGTGAACACCAAGACGGAGGCCGCGCCATGAGCAGCTTGCCCTTAAATACCCCCGCGCCGGCCCCCGCCGCGCCGCCGCCATCGGCCGGCGCCGGCGCCCCGGCGCGCCGTGGCCGGCGGCCTTTGCCCGCAGTGCGCCCCGGCCTGCTGTTGTCCTGGCTGGTGATTGCCGTCGTGCTCTGCTGGGCGATAGCGCCGGGGCTGTTTACCTCCTATAGCGGCACCGAAGGCATAACCGGCGCCCAGCGGCTGGCGCCGGGCGCCGATCATTGGCTCGGCACCGACCAGTTGGGACGCGATCTCTATGCCCGCATCGTCTACGGCGCGGCGTTTTCGCTGTCGGGCGCCCTGGTGGCGGTGACGGTGGGACTGGTGCTGGGCACGCTGCTTGGCGTCGTGGCCGGCGCCACCGGCGGCATCGCCGAAAGCCTGATCATGCGTTTTATCGATGTCCTGCTGTCGATACCGGGGCTGCTGTTATCGTTGAGTATTATTATTCTGCTGGGTTTCGGCACCGTGCATGCCGCGATCGCCGTGGGCGTCACCTCGGTGGCGAACTTTACCCGGCTCGCCCGCTCGGAGGTGGTGCGGGTGCGCCACAGCGATTACGTCGAGGCGGCCTACGGCAGCGGCGGCACCTTTGGCGCCGTCCTGTGGCGGCATATCCTGCCCAATTCCCTGACCTCGGTTATCGCGTTTTCCGCCCTGCAGTTCGGCAGCGCCATCCTGGCTATTTCCACGCTGAGCTTCCTGGGGTACGGAACGCCGCCGCCGACGCCGGAATGGGGCCTGCTGATTGCCGAAGGCCGTAACTATATTTCCACCGCCTGGTGGCTGACCACTTTCCCCGGCGTGGTGGTGGTGCTGGTGGTGCTGTCCGCCAACCGTATCAGTCAGTCTTTTGCCAGGAGCCGCTGATGAGCCTGCTGCACGCTTTACCCGGATTGGGCGGCAAGCCCGCCGCCGCGCGCGATAGCGCAGAGCCGGCGCTGGAGCTGGATGAGGTCTGCATTGCCTACGAGGCGGGGGGGCAACGTCGGCGCGTGGTGCATGACGTCTCGTTTCGCATCCGCGCCGGCGAAGTGGTGGCCCTGGTAGGCGAGTCCGGCTCGGGCAAAACCACCATCGCCCAGGCGATTATCGGCCTGCTGGCGGACAACGGCCGGCTGGAACAAGGCGGCATCCGCCTTAACGGCGTTGACATCGCCCGCTGGCCGCAGCGTCGCCTCGACGCCCTGCGCGGGGCGCGCATCAGCCTGATCCCGCAGGACCCGACCAGTTCCCTGAATCCGGTCAAGACCATCGGCAGCCAGGTGGCGGAAATCCTCGCCATCCACGGCCGTATGCCACGCAAGGCGCGCGATGCCCGGGTCATCGCGCTGTTAACCCGCGTCGGGCTGGCGCATCCCGAGCTGCGCGTTCATCAGTATCCTCACGAACTGTCCGGCGGCATGAAACAACGGGTGTTGATCGCCATCGCCATAGCGCTGCGCCCGGCGCTGATTATCGCCGACGAACCCACCAGCGCCCTGGACGTCACGGTGCAAAAACGTATCCTGGACCTGATCGATGAGCTCAGGCGCGAATTCGGCACCGCGGTGCTGCTGGTGACCCACGATCTGGCGGTGGCGGCCGAGCGCGCCGATCGCCTGCTGGTGTTCCGCCATGGGCGGATACAAGAGCAGGGGCCGGCCGCGGAGGTGCTGCGCGCGCCCAAAAACGACTATACCCGCCAGCTGTTTAACGATGCCCCGGCGCTGTCGGCGCGCGCCCGTCCCCCCCTGCCCCGGCAGGACGCCGCGCCGATGGCGATCGTGGTCGAGAATATCGGCAAAACCTTTGCGCTGGGCGGCAAGAACGCGGCGCCCCTGCGCGCGGTGGACCAGGTGTCGTTTACCGTGGCGCAGGGCACCACCCACGCGCTGGTGGGTGAATCGGGTTCGGGCAAGACCACGCTGGCGCGTATCCTGCTTGGTTTCCAGCGGCCGGACGCCGGGCGGGCGTTTGTCGACGGCACCGAAATTACCGGGCTGCGGGGAGAGGCGCTGCGCCGGTTACGCCAGAAAATCCAGCTGGTCTACCAGAACCCCTTCGGTTCCCTTGATCCGTCGCAGCGTCTGTTTAACGTTATAGAAGAACCGCTGCGCAATTTCGACCCGCTGAGCACAAGCGAACGCCGCCGGCGGGTGGAGGAGATGGCCGAACGCGTCGCCCTGCCGCCGGCGCTGCTGGATCGTAAAGCGCGCGAACTGTCCGGCGGCCAGCGCCAGCGCGTGGCCATTGCCCGCGCGCTGATCCTGCGGCCGCGCATCCTGGTCCTCGACGAGGCCACCTCGGCGCTGGATGTGACGGTACAGGCGCAGATCCTGGCGCTGCTGCAGGAATTGCAGCAGCAGTTGGGCCTGACGTATTTATTCATCTCCCACGATCTCGCCATCGTGCGCCAGATTTCCCATAGCGTTTCCGTGCTGTACAAAGGCCGCCAGGTGGATGCCGGCGCCGTCGGGCGCATCTTCAGCCAGCCCGGCGACGCGTACACCCGGGAATTGATCAATGCCATACCCGGCCGGCGACCTGATCATGACGTCGTACGGCTGCAACCAGGGGATACCTTATGAGCAATAGCACTATCAGCGGTAAACGATTAGGTTTTTTTACCCGGCTGCTGGATGAGGTTAATCCACGGCAACGGTATCGTCTGGCGACCGAGCAGATTGCGCATGCCGAAACCCTTGGTTTCGACACCGCCTGGGTGGCCCAACATCACTTTCATGAAGCCGAGGGCGGCCTGCCCGCGCCGCTGGTATTTCTGGCGCACGTGGCGGCGTTAACGCGCCGTATCCGCCTGGGCACCGGCGTCATCACCCTGCCGATGGAGCTGGCGCTGCGGGTGGCGGAAGATACCGCGGTGCTGGATCTCCTGGCGGACGGACGCCTGGAGATCGGCCTGGGCTCCGGCGGCACGCCGTCTTCTTTTCCGCCGTTCGGCCTGCAAAGCAGCGAGCGCGGCGCCGCTTTCGGCGCCAACCTGGCCATCCTGCTGGCGGCCTGGCGCGGGGAGGAGATCGGCGCCAGCGGCAACCGGCTGTATCCGGCCGCCCCGCACCTGGCGGGAAGGGTATGGCAGGCGACGTTTTCGGTTGACGGCGGCGCCCGCGCCGGCGCCGCCGGCGACGGCCTGATGCTCTCGCGCACCCAGCCCCGTCCCGAACATACGCCCGACATGCCGCTGGATGCCATCCAGAATCCCATTATCGACGCTTATCTGGACGCCTTGCCCGACGGCGTCGCGCCGCGCATCCTTGGTTCCCGCACCGCGTTTGCCGCCGACGACGGCGACCTGGCGCGCCGGTTGGCGGAAAAAGGGCTGCGCCGCCAGGCGGAAAACGCCCGCGCCGCCGGACAGTCCCCGCGGGGCGACCGTCTGGATGATCTTATCGCCGCCTTTGACGTCCATCTCGGCACCCCCGATCGGGTATTGGCGACGCTGCGGCAGGATACCGCCCTGGCGCGGGTGACCGATTTGGCTTTCCAGGTCCACTCCATCGACCCGCCCCATGCTGACATTTTGCGCTCGCTGGAGCTTATCGCCCAGGAGGTGGCGCCCGGACTGGGCTGGACACCCGCGGCGCAACGCAGCGCCGAGGCGCCGGATTACCGCACCCCCACATGTTCTTCACAGGAGAGGCTATGACCGATACCCTGGCAAACGAGGATATACTCGACCACCTGGCGGAGATTGCGCCGGATTCCCCCCTGGCGGCGGCGCGTATTACCCGCGACGCGGCGACCCGTCATATTCAGGGCAGTTACCAGGCGCTGTTCACCGCCGGCGACGGCATTGATTTTTCCCTGCCGGAGCGGCTGGAGGTCGCGCGGCAGGTCGCGTTATGGCATGGCGACAGCCGCCTGGCCGACTTTTATGCGCTCCGGCAGGCCGCGCCGGCCGCCGGCAGCGCCAGGCTTGAGGCGGCGCTGGTCCATGCCCAGTTGCTCAGCCATCGTCCCGCCGCCGCCGCCGCGGAACATCTGGCGGATTTGCGGCGGGCGGGGTGGTCCCTTGACGCCATCGTGACCTTGTCGCAGCTGGTCGCGTTTGTCAGTTTCCAAAGCCGTCTGCTGCGCGGCTACCGGCTGATAAACCAGCGGCCGGTGGATACGCCGTCGGATCAGGCGGCGCCGGCGGGACGCTGGCGTACCGGGGGCACCACCCGCGGCGGGCGTACCGCTCCCCTGGCGTTTACCCAGCGGGAGCTGGGCTGGGAGCCCTGGCTCGCCGCCAAAAAATTAACCGAATTCACCCCGCAGCAGCAAAGTGTGCTGGTGAACAACGGCCATGCCGACTCCGACTATTTCCGGCTGCTGGGGCGCAACCTGCCGGTGCTTGAACAGCGAACGCTGACCGACAAAGGTATTTTTTATACTTCCGGCGGCCTGGCGCGTAAAGAGCGGGAGCTGGCCGCGGCGGTGGCCAGCAAAGTCAATGGCTGCATCTATTGCGCCTCGGTACACGCCCGCAAGGCCGGGCAGCTGTCCAAGCAGCCGGACGACATACAGCGGCTGCTGGACACGCCGCCGGGTTCGGTGCTCAGCAGCGGCCAGTCGCCGCGCTGGCAGGGGATCATTGATTTCGCCGCCGCCCTGTCCGCCACCCCGGCCGTGGCGGGGGAGCAACAGCTGGCGCGGCTGCGCGAATTGGGATTAAGCGATTTGGCGCTGCTGGATCTGGTGCAGGCCACCGCGTTTTTCGCCTGGGCCAACCGGCTGATGCTGACGCTGGGGGAACCCTTCGACGAATAACCGCGGTAAGCACAACCGCCCGCGCACTGGGGCGCGGGCGGTCCTGAGCGCCGCCGGCTAGAGCTGCAGCGCTTGGCGCACCGCGGCGAGCCCCGGCTGACCCTGGCGTGTGGTAACGCCGTCCAGCCAGCGTTCCAGCAGTTCGGGATGCTGCTTAAGCTCCGCCGCGGCCGCCTCATTGGCGGTCTGCTTATCATCCAGCACCCGTTTGATTATCCGGTTTTCCAAATCGACGTTAAACGTCAATTGAGTAAACAGCAGGCCGGTATTGGGGCATTGGGCGGCAAAATCCTTACGCGTGACGGTATTCACGGTGGCGCTGCCGTAATTCGGCCCGAAATAACGATCGCCCCCGCTCAGATAGGTCAGCTTATAGTGGGTATTCATGGCATGCGGCTCCCAGCCGAGGAACACTATCCACTGCTGCTTGCCCACCGCGCGCCCGACCTGGGCCAGCATGCCGCTTTCGCTTGATTCCACCAGCGTCCAGCCGGTCAGGTTGAAATCATGCTTATCCAGCATGTTCTTAATGTTCTGGTTGGCGGGCGCGCCGGGGGCAATACCATAAATTTTATGATCGAACCGGTCGGCATATTTTTCCAGGTCGGCAAAATCCTTTACCCCGGCCTGCGCCACATAGTCCGGCACCGCCAGGGTAAATTTAGCGCTGGCCAGGTTGGCGCCCACCACCTTGACCGCGCCGTCGCGGGTGTATTTTTCAATCACCGGCTGCTGCGCCGGCATCCAGTTGCCGAGGAACACGTCCAGTTGCCCGGTCTTCAAGCCCTGGTAAGCCAGGGCCACCGAGAGATTCTGCACCTGCTGGCGATAGCCCAGGCCCTGCAGCAGGACCCCGGCGACCGCGTTGGTGGCGGCGATATCGGACCAGCCGGGATCGGACATATTCACCGTTTGACAATCGGCCTCCCCGGCGGCGCGGGTTGGGATCGGCAGGCCCATCGCAAGCGATAGCCCCAAGGCAACAACAGCGGCGTGCACGCGCATAATCTTCCTCACAGGTAACAGTATCAGAGCGTTGAAGGCGGGCGCGGATAGCGCGCCAGCGCCTCCTGCTCGTCCAGGGATTGGTGGTTACGGATAAACCGGTGGCTGGCGTCCTGCCAGGGCTGATAATCCCAGTCGGGCGCGCCGTCCCGCCCCAGCGCCCCGGTCAGGAACAGCCTGGCGCGCTGGCTGCTTAAGATCCGCTGGTTCAGATCGGGAAGGTTCCAGCGCGCCTGCGCTTCCTGCTGAAACTGCCGCAGCTGCGGCGCAAACGCCGGCGATAACGCCAGATTGGCCAGTTCCAGGGGATCCTGGCGCAAATTGTAGAGCTGATCGGGTTCCCCCAGGGCGGCGATGAATTTCCACGGTCCGCGCCGGATCATCACCATCGGCGCCAGCGCGCCCTCCGCCAGATATTCGCCGTAAACCCCGTCCGGTCCCGCTTCGCCGCGCAGATGCGGCGCCAGGCTGCGGCCGTCCAGGGGCGCGGCCTGTTCCTCTTCCGTCAGCGGCCGGCCATGGGCCAGTTCGCGCAATGTCGGAAGCAGGTCGGCCAGCGACACGTTCTGCTCAACGCGCCGGGGCGCAAAGCGGCCGGGGGCGTGGATGATCATCGGCACGCGCGACGCGCCTTCAAAAAAACTCATTTTGTACCACAGGCCGCGCTCGCCGAGCATTTCGCCATGATCGGAGATGAGGATGATAATGGTGTCGTCGGCCAGGCCGGTGGCATCCAGGGTGTCGCGCACCTCGCCGAAGCGATCGTCGACATAGGCCAGGGCGCCGTAATAGGCATGGCGCGCCCGGCGGATGTGGTCATCATCCAGCAGCCCGTCGGTCAACTGATACATGGCGCGCAGCCGCTGCGAATGCGCGTCCGGCGGCGCGTCCCCCGCCGCCACCCTGGGCAGGTCGATATCCTGGGGGCGATAGCGATCCAGGTAACGGCGCGGGATGGCGAAGGGATCGTGGGGATGCGTGAGCGACATCATCAGCAGGAAGGGCCGCCCGTCGTCCCGCCTGGCCAAATCAAACAGCTTTTGCCGGGTGTGGAACAGGGCCTCGTCGTCAAAATCCAGCTGGTTCGTGCGGATACATTCTCCCGCGTCCAGTACCGAACTCATATTGTGATACCAGTCCAGCCGGCGTTCAGGATGACGCCAGTCCGGCGTCCAGCCGAAATCCGCCGGGTAGATATCGGTGGTCAGCCGTTCGTCAAACCCGTGCAACTGATCCGGCCCGCAAAAATGCATTTTGCCGGCCAGGTAGGTGCGATAGCCTTCCTGCCGCAGATAATGGCAGAATGTTGGACTCTCGGCGCGAAATTCCGCCGCATTATCGTATACGCCGTTACGGGAAATTAACTGGCCGGTCATCAGCGACGCGCGCGATGGCGCGCATAATGGACTATTGCAATACGCGGAGGTAAATACCACGCCTTCGCGCGCCAGTCTGTCTATATTTGGCGTTTTGCTGACATTATTTCCATAAGCGGAAAGCGCGCCGGCGGCAAGCTGATCGGCCATAAGAATAACAATATTCGTTTTTTTGCTAAGCATAGTTAAATTTCGCTTTAAATAAATTTACAGCTCAATGTTATTTTTATCGCACAAATATATTTTGCTGTGAACCGGTTAATTTCTTATCGGTCTATAAGGGGACGTTATGGCAAACAATTTCCGGCTGCCGCCGTTACAGGCGCTGACTGTTTTTGAAGCGGCGGCGCGTCATCTTAATTTTACCGCCGCCTCGAAGGAATTAGGTTCGTCACAGCCGGCGGTAAGCCAGCGCATCAATTTATTGGAAAATCAATTAGGCGCCACGCTGTTCGAACGGCGCCACCGCGGCGTGGCCCTGACCGACACCGGGGAGCAGCTTTACCAGATCGTGCGCGCCAGCCTGCAGGAGATCAGTCAGCAAATAGAAAAAATCCAGCTGAAAAAACAACGGGATGTGCTGCGCATCGATACGGACATGGGTTTTGCCAGCTACTGGCTGCTGCCGCGCCTGGACCAGTTGCAACAGCTGATCCCCAATGTCGATGTGCAGATATCCACCTCGCCCAACGAGTTCTCCCTGCGCGACAGCAGCGCCCATCTGGGCATCTCGTTTGGCGACGGCCAGATCCCCGGCTGCCACAGCGATATGCTGTTTCCGGAACTGGTGGTGCCGGTATGCAGCCCACTGTTTTTCCAGCAGTTCGGCAGGCCGGCTGCGGCCCGGGACCTGCTGGCGCTGGCGCTGCTCAACCTGCCCGATACCCTGCCCCGGCGCTGGCTGAGCTGGCAGGATTGGTTTCGCGGCCAGGGCGTGGAGCCGGACGACGGCGTGACCTCCCTGACCTTCAACGCCTATTCGCTGGTCATCCAGGCGGCGCTGAAAAGCCAGGGCGTGGCGCTGGGCTGGAAGCCGCTGGTGGATCAATTCCTGGATAGCGGCGAACTGATCGTCTGCGGGCCGCAATTAAAAACCGGGCGCGGTTATTATTTAATTCAGCCGGAGCGGGGAAATAATCGCCTGCTTTACCAGAAAGTTAAAAAATGGTTAATCCGTGAATCGTTCAGTTTTAAACTGCATGCGGAAAATAACGCCCATTACGGTCAATTGGTTTAAATCATTTAGTTATAACTCAGACGATAATATTTTATTGCACCGTTCTTTTTTCTTATAGCCTGTGCTTATGGTTGGGACATGGCAAAAAAATAAAATCCGATGAATGAAACGCTGATAAAAATTGACGGGCTGTATAAAATATTCGGCGACGGCGAACGGCATGCCCTGTCGCGTTTGCAACAGGGCATGGACCCTGCCGACATATTTACCCAATTTGGCTGCTCGGTGGCGTTAAACAATATTTCGCTGGATATTTATCGCGGCGAGATCTTTGTCATCGTCGGCTTATCCGGCTCCGGCAAATCCACCCTTCTGCGTACCCTCAATCGCCTGATAACACCCAGCGCCGGCGAGGTGTTTTTCAGCGGACAACCGCTATCGGGGCTATCGGCAACCGCGCTTATCCAGCTGCGCCGGCATGAAATGGGCATGGTGTTCCAGTCTTTCGCCCTGCTGCCGAGACGCAGCGTATTGGATAACGCCGCCTTCGGGCTGGAGCTGGCCGGTGTCGGCACGGCGCAGCGCCATAAGCAGGCGCTGGCGGTATTGGCGCAGGTGGGGCTGGCGCAGGTGGCGGGACAACTGCCGCATCAGCTGTCCGGCGGCATGCAGCAGCGGGTCGGCCTGGCGCGCGCGCTGGTGGTCAATCCCACGCTGCTGTTGATGGACGAGGCGTTTTCCGCGCTCGATCCCATCAACCGCCGCGAAATGCAGGAACTGCTGCTGCGCCTGCAGGCCGGCCAGCGGCGAACGGTCATTTTTGTCACTCACGATATCGAGGAGGCGCTGCGTATCGGCAGCCGCATTGCCATTATGCAGCAGGGCCGGGTCATCCAGATCGGCACCGCCGAGCAAATCGTCAATGCGCCGGCAAACGCCTACGTGCGCCGTTTTTTCTCCGGCGTCGATACATCGCGTTTCGTCCTGGCCGAAGATTATGCCGGCGCGTTCAGCGGCCAGTCACCCGCGCACCGGGAGCCCCGCCCATGACCGGAACGGTTGATTTCAGCGCGCAGATCGACGCGGGCGTGCGTTACCTGCTGGAACACTGCGGCGGATTTTTTGACGCGGTGGCCAAGGTGATCGACACGGTTGCCGGCGCCCTTGAGCTGGGCCTGGGCTGGCTTTCGCCCTGGGGGCTGGCCGTGATTGCGGTGGGATTGAGCCTGTGGCGCGTCGGCAAGGGGTTCGCCGTGTTCAGCGCCCTGGCGATGCTGTATATCATTTTTAGCGGCTACAGCGAACATGCCGTGGTCACGCTTGCGCTCACCCTGGCGTCAACGTTATTCAGCCTGCTGGCCGGCATTCCCCTGGGGATTATGATAGCCCGGCGGCACCGGGCGGGCCAGCTTGTCAGGCCGATGCTGGACTTTATGCAAACCATGCCCGCCTTCGTCTACCTGATCCCCGCCACGATCCTGTTTGGCCTCGGCCGTCCGCCGGGCATTTTCGCCACCGTACTGTTCGCCATGCCGCCGGTGGTCCGCTTAACCGATTTGGGCATCCGTCAGGTGGACAAAAGCCTGGTGGAAGCCGGCCTGGCGTTTGGCTGCACCCGCCGGCAGCTATTATGGAAGGTACAGTTGCCCAACGCGCTGCCGGCCATTATGGCCGGGGTAAACCAAACCATCATGATGGCGATGTCGATGGTGATTATCGCCTCCATGGTCGGCGCCGGCGGTCTTGGCAACGATATATTGACCAGCATCCAGCAGTTGGACATCGGCCAGGGGCTGCAAAGCGGCATGGCGGTGGTGCTGATGGCCATGCTGTTGGACCGGCTCTCGGCGAGCCTGGTGCGGGAGCCTGGAGTTAAATAATAAGCATATTATTAATCATGGTTACTATTAGCTAAATAACGATATGCTTTTTTTACTTAATCAACGTTGGGCAAATTGACAATGTTTTATGGTGGTTATGCCCAGGCTGTGCGGCGAGTAAAGGGTTATTATGCTGTGATAGGTAATATCTATATCAAAAAAAACACTTTGTTTATTTTGTCATGATAATGCAAAGTAAGCGGCGTACGGGCACAGGCAAAAGCGGATTGTCCGGTTAATTTAAGATAAGTTAACTTTAAGGCGGCGGTATTCGGATAAGTTTTGCTACTGCCGTATTGCCATGACAATTGTTATACAAATGATAAATATTATCTTGACAATTGTTATTTACAGTAAGGCAATAACGGCACGGACAATGACTTCTTGCCGCGCGCGGTGCTGGCCCGGGTAAAATGTATTATACCAATTTCGATCTGGCTGGCTGCCACGCGGGGCATCAGAGACGAGCAGTACTGATGCTGGCCAGGCTCTTTTTGACCGCGGATTTGACTTAAGCAGCGCTCATCACCGGCCGGAAGGTAGCTTGATACGGCCATTGGTTTAAACCCTTAAATAAAAAAAGGGTTTTGTGATGGCTCTCAACTTTTAAATCTGTATGACAAGTTAAGGTAGCGTACCGCGCGGCATAGCGCTCTATGATAGGTAGATTCCTACTTTAATGAAAAGTTCACAATCTTCGTGACGATTTTGCTGCTACTATCCTGCGAAATCGGTCCACAGGGTGATATTTAAATTAGCATTGCGCGTTCTCTGAGCTTTTATTTTTAAATTATAAATGCTGGTTAGCTCAGGACATCAGCCATCAAAAGGTTGAGTCCTTTTTATAAACTCGAGAGTATTTGGTAAGGAAAAACAGGAATGAAGAAGATAGCATTGGCCGTTTTAGCGACATTGATTGCCCCAGCTCTGCACGCCGCGGAAATTTATAACAAAGACGGCAACAAGCTGGATCTGTACGGCAGCGTGCGCGCCCGCCACTATTTTAGTGACAATAAGACCATTGACGGCGACCAAAGTTACATGCGTTTTGGCTTCAAAGGCCAGACCCAGATTAACGACACCCTGACCGGTTACGGCCAATGGGAATACAATGTTCAGGCCAACCATACTGAAGGCGGCACCGACGCGCTGACCGGCACCAAAACCCGTTTGGGCTTTGCCGGCTTGAAACTGAAAGACTACGGCTCAATCGACTACGGCCGCAACTGGGGCATCGCTTATGATGTCGCGGCGATAACCGATACCGCGCCAATCTTCGATGACCTGACCTACAGCGCCGCCGACGTGTTTATGGGCGGCCGTACCACCGGCGTGGCCACTTATCGCAACAACAACTTCTTCGGCCTGGTCGACGGTCTGAAATTTGGCTTGCAATACCAGGGCGCCAACGACGAAAATTCCGGTAACGCCCGTGCCGCCAACAAATCCAACGGCGACGGTTACGGCGCATCGGCGTCTTATACCTTTGATTTCGGCCTGTCGGTACTCGGCACCTATGCCTCGTCCAACCGTACCCAGCCGCAAAACAGCCTGGCTCTCGGTAACGGCGACAAAGCCGACGTCTGGGCGGGCGGCTTGAAATATGACAATTCCGGCGTCTATGCCGCCGCGTTGTACGGCGAAACGCATAACTACACCCCGATCACCGGCGGCTACGCCAATAAAACCAAGAACTTCGAAGCCATCGCTTCTTATCTGTTCGATTTTGGCCTGAAACCAATGTTCGGTTACTTCCAGTCCAAGGCCAGCGATGTTGAAGGCATCGGCGATGTTGATCTGGTGAAATACTATGACGCGTCCCTGACCTATTTCTTCAACAAGAATATCAATGCGTATGTTGATTATAAAATCAACCGTCTCAGCGAAGACAATAAGCTGGGCATCGCCGACGATGACCAGGTCGGCCTGGGCTTGACCTATCAGTTCTAAGGTTTATCAAACGCAAAAAAAAGCGGCCCTGCGGCCGCTTTTTTTATGCTGTTTTTTTACGTTAAGCTTATTTATACAGCTCGGCGCTGCCGCGCAGGGTGTCATTACCGCCGGCACCGATAATACGATACGAGGTGGCGTTGGCGGCATCGGCCTTGGCGGCCAGCTGGGATTCCAGATCGGACAGGTTACTGGTGGTGGATGACGATACCACGCCGATGGAATGTTCGCCGGCGGGACGGCTGGTGACTTCCTGGGCGGCGAAGGCGCCGGCGGAAACGGTGCTGAATACGATGGCTGCGATGGCAAGTGTCAGGTTTTTCATAATGTCTGTTCTCATGGTATGAAGCATTAATGGACTGGACGTTAATTTGTTAACGTTCGATAAGTAAATAATAGACATCTTGGCGCTGCAGATCAAGTAATATTTTATCAATCATTAACTAATTACCTAAAGTACTGTAAAGACCGGTGAATATGTTGGCATCGCCGTGTCTGTTTGTTTCCCCGGTCAGGAAACGTCATCCTTGACGCGGCCAGCCGCCTAAATAAATCACGGCGGTCCTTTACAGCGAACCGGGCGGGGGTTAAAGTTAATCAAACGTTTGACTTATTTTATTGGAGCCACCATGCCCCCTTCTCCGGCCCCCACCGCGCGCGGCGAACAGGCGAAAGCCCAGCTGATCGCCGCCGGCATTACCTTATTTGGCGAAAAAGGCCCGCAAACCGCCACCACGCGCGAAATCGCCCAGTTGTCCGGGCAAAATATCGCGGCGATTTTTTATTATTTCGGCTCCAAGGAAGGGCTGTACCTGGCGGTCGCGCAATGGATTGCGGATTTTATCGCCCAGTCCCTGCATTCACAGGCGCAACAAATTGATGCGCTGCTGGCGCAGCCGGAGGTGGATGCCGGGCAGTGCCGGCGTTATCTGCATGAGTCCCTGCTGACCATGACCGGGCTGCTGGCCCGCAGCGAAACGCTGAATCTGAGTAAAATCATCTCGCGGGAGCAGCTCTCCCCCACTGGGGCCTACGCCATTATCCACCAGCAGGCGATTGCGCCGATGCATCAGCGCATCACCCGGCTGGTGGCGGGTTTTACCGGCTGCGATCCGCTGTCGGTCGCCACCATCGTCCACACGCATGCCCTGCTGGGCGAAGTGCTGGCGTTCCGGCTGGCGCGGGAAACCATCCTGCTGCGCACCGGATGGAGCGACCTGGGCCCGGCGCAGGTTACCCAGATCAACCAGGTGCTGACACAGCATATCGATTGGTTCCTTCATGGATTGCGGGCCGAACAGGCCGGCCACACAGGCAAAAAATCATGAATAAAAAAAGTATCACCGCGGCCGTCATCGTTATCGCGCTGCTGGGCGCGGCGATCTATGGCGTCATGTACTACCACCGCCAGCAAAACCGGCCGTTGACCCTTTACGGCAATGTGGATATCCGCACCGTTAACCTTGGTTTCCGCGTCGGCGGCCGTCTGGCTCAGTTGGCGGTGGATGAAGGCGATGTGGTGCATCCCGGCCAGGTGCTGGCGAAACTGGACGATGCGCCGTATCGCAACGCCCTCGCGCAGGCCCAGGCCAATGTGGACAGCGCCAGGGCCAAACTGGATTTATCCCGCTCCGGGTATCGCAACGAAGAAATCGCCCAAGTGCGCTCGCAGATGGCGCAGTTGCAGGCCGCCTTCAATTATGCCGACAGTTTTTACCATCGCCAGCAGGGCGCCTGGGCCAAACGGGCCATTTCCGCCGACCAGTTGGAGGACGCGCTGACCGCCAGCAACCAGGCCAAGGCCAACCTGCAGGCGGCCAGGGATAAGCTGCAACAGTACCTGGCCGGCAACCGGCCGCAGGAGATCGCCTCCGCCGAAGCGGATCTCGCCCAGGCGCAGGCGGCGCGTGACCAGGCCGCCCTGGATGCAACCGATACCATGCTGGCGGCGCCCTCGGGCGGCACTATCCTGACCCGGGCGCAGGAGGTCGGCAGCATGCTTGGCGCCGGCGACACCGTATTTACCCTTTCCCTGACGCGGCCGGTGTGGGTGCGCGCCTATATCGATGAACGCAACCTCAACCAGGCGGTGCCCGGCACCCGGATTATCATTCGCGCCGACGGCCTGCCGGACAAGGCCTATCACGGTAAAATCGGCTTTGTCTCGCCGACGGCGGAGTTCACGCCTAAAAACGTGGAAACGCCGGAACTGCGCACCGATTTGGTGTATCGCCTGCGGATTATCGTCACCGATGCCGACGACCGGCTGCGCCAGGGCATGCCGGTGACCCTGGATTTCGCCGACGGCCAGGAGCCAACCGCGGCACAGCCCGCCGGCGGGAATGTTTATGCCCGCTAACCAGATTGTGCTGGATGCGCTGGAGAAACGCTTTGCGTCCCTGGCGAAACCGGCGGTGGCCAGCCTTACCATCACCCTGCAAAGCGGCGGGGTCACCGGGCTGGTCGGCCCGGACGGCGCGGGCAAGACCACGCTGCTGCGCATGCTGGCCGGCCTGCTGACGCCAAGCCAGGGCACCCTGCGCGTGGCCGGATTGGATCCGGTGGGCGACGACGCCGGCCTGCACGCCATCCTTGGCTATATGCCGCAGAAGTTCGGGCTGTATGAAGACCTGACGGTGATGGAAAACCTGACGCTGTACGCCAGCCTGCGCGGCATTACCGGCGAACAGCGCCGGCACACCTTCGAGCGCCTGCTGGCTTTTACCGCGCTGGCGCCCTTTACCACCCGGCTGGCGGGCAAGCTGTCGGGGGGAATGAAACAAAAACTCGGCCTGGCATGCACGCTGATAGGCCAGCCCAAGGTGCTGTTGCTCGACGAGCCGGGGGTCGGGGTGGATCCCATTTCCCGCCGCGAGCTGTGGCGCATGGTGCATGAACTGGCCGACGACGGCATGCTGATCCTGTGGAGCACCTCATACCTGGACGAAGCGGAACAGTGCCGCGAGGTGCTGCTGATGAACCAAGGGGAACTGATCTATAGCGGCGCGCCCAAAGCGTTGACGGCGACCATGGCGGGCCGCACGTGGCTGGCCCATGACGCCGCCGGCACCAACCGCCAGCTGCTGCGGCGCGCGCTGCGGCTGGAACAAATAGGCGACGGCGTCATCCAGGGCAAAGCCGTGCGCCTGATCCTGAAAAAAGACGCCGACCGGTCGGGCCTGGGCCGGGCGCTCGGCTTGTCCGATGCGGATATCGAGGAAACGGCGCCGCGTTTCGAGGATGCCTTTATCGATCTGCTGGGCGGCGGCCCGGCCACCCAACAGGCGCTGGCGGATATTATGCCGCAGGTAACCGGCGACCGGCATGAAACGGTGATCGAGGCCCGGGGGCTAACCAAGAGGTTCGGTGATTTTGCCGCGACCGATAACGTGGATTTCACGGTGACCCGGGGGGAAATTTTCGGCCTGCTGGGCCCGAACGGCGCCGGTAAATCCACCACTTTTAAAATGATGTGCGGCCTGCTGATCCCCACCGCGGGCCAGGCGCTGGTGCTGGGAATGGACTTGAAGACCAGCTCCGGCAAAGCCCGCCAGCGCCTGGGATATATGGCGCAAAAATTTTCGCTCTACGGTAATCTGACGGTGGCGCAGAACCTGCGGTTTTTCTCGGGCGTCTATGGATTGCACGGTAAGCGCCAGCGCCAGAAAATCGCGCAGATGAGCGAGGCGTTCGATTTCGGCCCCATTTTCAACCAGACGCCCGACGCGCTGCCGCTGGGATTTAAGCAACGCCTCGCCCTGGCATGCTCGCTGATGCACGAGCCGGATATCCTGTTCCTTGATGAGCCCACCTCCGGCGTCGACCCCCTCACCCGGCGTGAGTTCTGGCTGCATATCAACGGCATGGTGGAAAAAGGCGTCACCGTGATGGTGACCACCCATTTTATGGACGAGGCGGAATATTGCGACAGGATCGGCCTGGTGTATCACGGCAAGCTGATTGCCAGCGGCACCCCGGACGAGCTGAAACTGCAAACGGCAGACCAGGAGACGCCGAATCCCACCATGGAACAGGCGTTTATCACGCTGGTGCAGAACGTTGACAAGGACGGCGGCAATGACGCGGCATAACGCTACGCGGTTCTCCTGGCGGCGGCTGCTCGCCCTGTGCGACAAGGAAACGCGCCAGATCCTGCGCGATCCCAGCAGCGGCCTGATCGCCTTTGTCATTCCCCTGATGCTGCTGTTTATCTTCGGCTACGGCATCAACCTGGATTCCAGCCGCCTGCACGTGGGCATCCTGATGGAACAGCAGAGCGAGGATGCCCGCGACCTGGCCATGGCTTTTGCCGGCTCCCCCTATATCGCCCCGACCATCAGCGATAACCGCCGCGCGCTGGTGGCGCTGATGCAGGCGGGAAAAATCCGCGGGCTGATCGTGATCCCGGTTGATTTCGACATCAATATGGACCGGACCGGCAACAGCGCGCCCATCCAGGTGATTACCGACGGCAGCGAACCCAATACCGCCAATTTCGTGCAGGGGTATGCCCAGGGCATCTGGCAAATATGGCAGCAGCAGCGCGCCGAGGATCGGGGCCGCGCCTTTCATCAGCTGATCGACGTCAAGGTGCGCTATTGGTTCAATCCGGCGGCGGTCAGCCGGCATTTTATCATTCCCGGCGCCATCACCATTATCATGACGGTGATCGGGGCCATCCTGACCTCCCTGGTGATAGCGCGCGAGTGGGAGCGCGGCACCATGGAGGCGCTGCTCTCCACCCAGGTGACGCGAAGCGAACTGCTGCTGTCCAAGCTGCTGCCCTATTACGTGCTGGGAATGGTGGCGATGGCGCTGTGCATGGCGGTGGCGGTGTTTGTCATGGACGTGCCGTTCCGCGGTTCGCTGGCGGTGCTGTTCGGCATCAGCAGCCTGTTTCTTGCCAGCACCCTGGGGATGGGGCTGCTGATTTCCACCCTGACGCGCAACCAGTTCAACGCCGCGATGGTGGCGCTAAACGCGGCGTTCCTGCCCGCCGTGATGTTGTCGGGTTTTATTTTCCAGATAGACAGCATGCCCGCCGTGGTGCGCGCGGTGACCTATATCATCCCGGCGCGCTATTTTGTCAGCACGCTGCAAAGCCTGTTCCTGGCGGGTAATGTCGCCGGGATTTTAGTCGTGAATACCTTGTTCCTGGTGGCGTCCGCCGTGGGATTTATCGGCCTGACGGCCTGGAAAACCAAACGCAGGCTGGATTGAGGAAGGGTTATGTTCTATCGCTTATGGACGCTTATCGTCAAAGAACTGCAGTCGCTGCTGCGCGAGCCGCAAACGCGGGCGATCCTGATCATGCCGGTTATTCTGCAGGTGCTGCTGTTCCCGTTTGCCGCCACGCTTGAGGTGACCCATGCCACCATCGCCGTTTACAGCGAGGACAGCGGCCAGGCCTCGGTGGAGCTGACCCAGCGCTTCGCCAAGGCCAAAGCCTTTACCGCGGTGGTATGGCTGCGCAGCCCGCAGCAGATCCAAAGCACCCTGGATAACCAGCGCGCCCTGCTGGTGGTGCGTTTCCCGGCGCAATTCTCACGCGACCTGGCCGCCGGCATTCCAGCGCCGCTGCAGTTGCTGCTGGACGGGCGCAACTCCAACAGCGCGCAGATAGCGGCCAACTATATCCAGCAGATTATCCGCGATTACCAACTGGAGCTGACGGCGCGGCAGGTTAAACCCAATAACAGCGAACTGGTGATACGCAACTGGTATAACCCCAACCTGGATTATAAATGGTTTGTGGTGCCGTCATTGATTGCCCTGATCACCACCATCGGCGTACTGATCGTCACCTCGCTGTCGGTGGCGCGCGAGCGGGAGCAAGGGACCCTGGATCAACTGCTGGTTTCGCCGCTGACCACCTGGCAGATTTTTGTCGGCAAAGCGGTGCCGGCGCTGGTGGTGGCCAGTATCCAGGCGTCCATCGTGCTGATTATCGGCATTTTGGGGTACCGCATTCCCTTTGCCGGCTCGCTGCTGCTGTTTTACGGCACCATGCTGATCTACGGCCTGTCGCTGGTGGGGTTCGGCCTGCTGATCTCCTCGCTTTGCTCGACGCAGCAGCAGGCGTTTATCGGCGTGTTTGTGTTTATCATGCCGGCCATCCTGCTGTCGGGTTATGTCGCGCCGGTGGAGAATATGCCGTCGTGGCTGCAAACGCTGACCTGGGTAAACCCGGTGCGGCATTTTACCGATATCATTAAAGAGATTTACCTCAAGGATGCGGATTTCGCCATTATCTGGCACAGCCTGTGGCCGTTGCTGGCGATCACCGCCACCACCGGCAGCGCGGCCTACTGGATGTTCCGCCGCAAGATTGCCTGAGCGGAGCGGTAACCGGCGGCCGACGTCACCTGCGTCAGTCCTCTTCCCCAAGCAGCACAATCTTGCCGGCAAAATGGCGGTCTTCCAGACGCCGGTGCGCCCCGGCCCCGGCGCTTAAAGGGAAGGTCTCCACGGCCGGCGGCGCGATCCATCCCCGCCGCCAGGCGGAAAACAGGGCGCGGGCGCGGCTTGCGCGCTGCGCGCCGTCGCCAAGATAGGTCCAGAGATCGCCGCCGATCACCCCTTTCGACGCCATCATCAGGCTGGAAGGCGCTAAGGCGGGCGCCGCGCCGCCCGACATGCCGAATAACACCACCCTGCCGCCGGGATGCAACGCCGCAAGACTGTTCGGGAGCGTACTGCCCACGGAATCAAACACATACTTCACGCCGCCCCCCGTCGCCTCACGAACACGCTCCGCCCAGTTATCGTCATAACCGTAAGCGGCGAGGGCGCCGTTAGCCAGGCAGATACGCTGTTTATCCCGCGTCGAGGCCACGGCGTAGACCCTGGCGCCGCGCGCCTTCATCAATCGCGTCAAATGTTGCCCCACCCCGCCGGCGGCCGCCAGCACCAGCACCCGATCGTTTTCCGCCACCCTGACGCTGTCATTGATAAGGTATTGCGCCGTAAGGCCCTGCAACAATATGGCCGCCGCCGCCACATCACCGATGTCGTCGGGCAGTTTCAAGGCGCGGTCGACCGGCACGTTTACCCGGGTGGCATGGGCAAACGGCACGTCGGCAAAACCCACCCGCTGCCCGAGATGCCAGCCGGTCACCTCCGCGCCGACCGCCGTCACATAACCGACGCCCTCATACCCGCCGATATGAGGTGCGCGATCCGCCAGGGGATAGTCCCCGCGCCGGCGATAAATATCGGCAAAATTAAGTCCGGCCGCCGCCATCTTGACCTGCACGGCGCCCGCGGGCACCGCGGGGGTGGGGTGATCACCGTAAAACAACACTTCCGGCCCGCCAAACCGATTAAACATTAATGCCCGCATTCGCTTTCCTCCATGCAACACCCAGGGTAATGACCAGGAGTATTCCATGGCGGTTATATGCTATAAATAGCGATAAAATAGTTTAATAAAACACCGTGGGTTTTTAATGGACCGTTTAACCAGCATGGCGGTATTTATCCAGGTCGTGGAAAAAGGCAGCTTTGTCTTGGCCGCCGCCGAGATGAACATCTCCCCCACCATGGTCGGCAAACATATACGTTTCCTGGAAAGCCGATTGCAGGCCAGGCTGCTGGCCAGGACTACCCGTCAGCAGGGCGTAACGGAAATCGGCAGGCTGTTTTATGAACGCTGCCGCCGCCTGCTGGCGGACGCGGAGCAGGCCGAGGCGCTGACGCATCATTTATTAACCGAACCCGCCGGGAAACTGCGCATCAGCGCGCCGGTCGTCTTTGGCAATCATGTCTTGACCCCGCTGCTGACCGGGTTCATGCAGTCACACCAGGAAATAACGATTGAAGTGGTATTATCGGACCGTAAAGTGGATTTGATAGACGAGCATTTCGACGCCGTTTTCCGTATCGGCGATATCGGCAGTGATGGCGTGATTGCCCGTCGGCTGCCGGATTATACCCTGGTGCTGGCGGCCTCCCCGGATTATCTGGCCCGTTATGGCGCCCCAGCGCGTCCCGCCGACCTGAGCGGACATAACTGTTTTGGCTTCAGCCAATGGCAGGGCAATAGCCGCTGGCGGCTGACCGGCCCTGGCGGGGAGGACAGCGTGGAGGTTCACCCAAGGTTGCGCATCGACTCAGGTGAAAGCGTGCGGCAGGCGGCCCTGGCAGGCTTTGGCATCGCGATGCACGCCGAGATATTGTTGGGCAACGATATCGCCGCCGGCCGGCTGGTCCAGGTGCTGCCGGACTGGCGGGCCATCCCGCGGCCCATGCATGTGATTTCCTTGCCGGACCGCCAGCAACCACTGAAACTCGAACTGTTTATTGCCTCCCTGGTGGCCGCGCTCTGGGGGCGCACGCCGGCGAATCCGGCGGCTGCCGGCATGGAGAGCCGGCCCGGCTATCCCTAGAGCCGCCATCGGCGGCCCCTGGCCCTTATTTGCCCGTGCCGGCGGCGGATTCCACCTTCGGGCGGCCGCTGCCGCCGCCGTTATCATAGCCGGAAATGGTTTTGCCCTGCGTTTCGCGCCCGAAGCTGACCAGAATACTGATCAGAATAGCCACGGTGCCCGCCACCATGGCCATGGCCAGGCCGTAGTTATTGCCGTGCGCTTCGGCGATACGGGACTGCAGCGTGGCGTTCACCGAGGCAATCAGGTTGCCCAGCTGGTACACAAAGCCCGGCAGCACCGCCCGCGAATTGGCGGGCACCAGCTCCGTCAGGTAGGTAGGCACCACGCCCCAGGCGCCCTGCACCATAAACTGCATCAGAAACGCGCCCAGGCCTATCAGCACCGACCCGCTGGCGAACGCCCACAGCGGCAGCACCGGCAGGGCCAGCAGGGAGGCGATGATCATCGCTTTTTTACGCCCTATTTTTTCCGACAGGGAGCCGAAACAGATGCCGCCCAGCATGGCGGCGATATTGTAGCCGATGGCGATGATGCTGACGGTATGGGGAGCAAAGCCGTGCTGCACTTTCAGAAAGGTGGGATAAAGATCCTGGGTGCCGTGGCTGAAAAAGTTAAAGCAGGCCATCAGCACCACCATATAGAGGCAGAGCTTCCAATGGGCGCGGATAATGGGCAGCAGCGCCACGCTCTCCTTGCGTTCCCTGGCCGCCAGCCATACCGGCGATTCCGGCACCTTGAAGTAAATATAGGGCAGCAACAGCACCGGCAGCGCCCCGATCAGGAACATGCCGCGCCAGCCGACGCTCTCGAAAAACAGGCCGAAAATAATCGCCGCCAGCAGGTAACCGGCGGGATATCCCGCCTGGAAGATGCCCGACATCAGGCCGCGGGACCTGTCGGGGATGGTTTCCATCGCCAGTGACGAGGCCACGCCCCAGATGCCCCCCATCGCCACGCCGTATACCACCCGGAAGGCAATAAAAAGCGCCAGCGTCGGCGACCAGGCCGACAGCAATTCAAACAGCGAGAACATCAACACGTTGATCATGAGAATCGGCCGGCGGCCATACTTCTCGGCCAGGCGGCCAAACAGCAACGCCCCCAACGGACGCACCGCCAGGGTCAGCATAATCGAGATGGAAACGCTGGCGATATCGGTTTTAAACCACGCGGCCAGATCGCTTAGCACAAATACCAGGATAAAAAAGTCGAAGGCGTCCAACATCCAGCAGGCAAAACAGGCGAATGCCACGTTGCGCTGTGTAGGGGTCCAGTTAAACATAAGTTAGTGTCCTATCTTTGAATCGGTCACCTTTACGGTGGCACCGGAAAAAATAAGCCAGGCCTGGGTATGCCGCCGGGGGGTTCCCCGCTACCCGGATGAGAACAGAGCGGAATAATATGTTTTTAAATTGTTAACTATTTGTTTATAGCACGTAATACTCTTACTTTTATTGTGGATTTGTATCATTTATCAAGATTATGTAAACAGTCATTGCCTCGGGCGCCCCGCGCCATACTCCATAGGCGCCTGCCCGCCGGCGGCCGCATTTTGTCCACCGTCCCGCCCCTTATTCAGCGTTATACTGCCGGTATGGTTTATTTCCGGCGCACGCTTGGCATGGCGCGGCCGGCCCGGTGATGGGAAAGGAACATGGTAAGGATTGACGATTTGGCGTTGTTTGTCCGCTCGGCGGCGCTCGGCAGCTTTTCGAACGCGGCGCGGGAGGCGGATCTGTTGCCGGCCCAGGTCAGCGCGGCGATCAAGCGCCTGGAGCGGGAGCTGAACATCCGTTTGTTTGCCCGTTCCACCCGCAGCCTGCGCCTGACGGCCGAAGGGGAGCAGTATCTGCCTTATGCCCGCGCAGCGCTGCGCAGCCTGCGCGAGGGGCAGGACCTGCTGCATCAGGAGCCGGCCGGCCTGCACGGTATGCTGCAAATCGCCGCCCCGTCCGATTTGGGACGTAACGTGCTGCTGCCCTGGATCACCCAATTTCGTCATGATCATCCCAACCTGCAGGTGCGGCTTTATTTATCCGATCAGGTGACCGATATCTTCAAGGATCCGGTGGATGTGGCCTTCCGCTACGGCATTATGGACGACGCCAGCTACGTCGCCCTGCCGCTCGCGGCGGAAAACCGGCGGGTGGTGGTGGCGTCGCCGGCGTATCTGGCGCGCCGCGGCCGGCCTTCGACCCCGGCCGATCTGGCCGGACATGATTGCCTGACGTTTGTGCTGCACGGCCGTGTGTATGATAAGTGGCGTTTTTATCCGCACGGCCAGCCGCAGGCGGTGGGCGTAAGCGGCACCCTGACCAGCGACGACGCGGAAGTGGTGCGCCGCCTGGCCATTGCCGGCGAGGGGATCGCCTATAAGTCCTGGCTGGACGTATGCCATGACGTGCGCGCGGGCAGGCTTGAGGTGGTGCTGAAAGGCTATGGCGGCGATCGCGTGCCGTTGCATCTTATCTGCCCGCACCGTCGGCAATTTTCGCCGGCGGTACGCCAGCTGTACGAGCGGCTGAAGCTCGGCTGCGGGGAACTGCAGCGGGAGTACGCCGCCCTGCTTGACGGCGCGGCGCCGGAAAATCCGGCCGCGGCCGATCCCAAAGGCCGGGAAGACGCAGCGGACGTAGCCCCGTGCCGGGACAGCTCAGCCTAGCAGGCGCGCGGCGGCGATCAGCGCCTGTCCCAGCGCCAGTCCGCCGTCGCCGGCCGGCAGCCGGGAGGGAACCAGTACGCGCAGGCCCTGCAGTTCCCGCACCAGCAGTTCGCGAAACAGCCGGTTATGCAGCACGCCGCCGGACAAGACCACCGTGTCGATGCCATGGCGCGCCGCCGCCTGCCGGGCCAGCGCGGCGAATCCCCGCGCCAGCGCCAGGTGGAAGCCATAGGCCCGTTCGGCCGGGCCGGCGCGCCAGGCCAGCCATTGACGCCAGAAGGTCGCCATATCCAGCCGGTTATCCAGCAAGGGTAGCGATACGGGCAAAGTCACCGCCGGCTCCCCTCCCTGCCCGGCGCCGCGCCACGCCAGCGCCTCCAGCCGGCAGGCCGCCTCCCCTTCCCAGCTGGTTTCGCCGGCACACACCCCGAGCGCCGCGGCCACCGCGTCAAATAACCGGCCGGTGGAAGACGCCGGCGGCGCGTTGATCCCGCGCGCCACCGCCCTGGCCAGCAGCTCGCCCGCGCCCGCGGGAATATGCCCGGCTTCCGGCAGGCCGCGCCAGTCGGGCACAAAGCGCAGCCACTGCGCCAGCAGGTTGCGCCAGGGCTGGCGCGCCGCCAGATCGCCGCCGGGCAGGGCGACGGCGGGCAGGCCGCCCAGCCACCGGGATTCGCGGTAGTCCACGAGAAGGCATTCTCCCCCCCACAGGGCGCCGCCCTCATGCCCGCTGTCCGCCAGGCCGTCCCCGCGCCTGTCGTCATCCGGCGGTATGTCTTGCGCCGGGTTGCCGTGCCGCCGCGCGCCGCCGTAGCCCAGCCCGTCCATGGCCAGGCCGATTACCGGCCCGCCGTCGAGCGGCCAGCCGTGTTCACCCAGGCAGGCCGCCAGATGGGCGTGATGATGCAGGATGGTTAGGCAGGGTAAGCCGCGTTCGGTCGCCAGCGCCGCGCCCCAGCGCCGGCTGAGGTAGCCGGGATGGGCGTCCACCGCCACCGCCCGCGGCGTAAAATCCCAGATGGCGTGAAACAGCGCCAGCGCCTGCTGCCGCTGGCGCTGGATGCCTTCATCCGCCAGATCGCCCAGATGCTGGCTGAGCACCGCCTGTCCGTCGCGCAGCAGGCAGAAGGTGTTTTTTAAATCCGCCCCCATGGCCAGTATGGCCGGCGCCCGGGAAAATCCGGGAGGCAGCGCGATGGCGTCGGGCACATAGCCGCGGGAACGGCGCAGCATCTCCACCCCCCCGGCGCTGAGGCGCACCAGGGAATCATCGGCGCGCTGGACGATATCGCGATCGTGTAATAGCCAGGCGTCGGCGATGGCGGCCAGCTCATCCAGCGCCTGGCGGTTATCCAGCGCCGGCGGCCGGCCGTTAAGATTGCCGGAGGTCATGACCAGCGGCCGTCCGGCGCGACGCAGCAACAGATGTTGCAGCGGACTGGCCGGCAGCATCACGCCGATTTCATGCAAGCCGGGCGCAATACCGGCGCACAGCGCCAGCGGCGCCTGCGCGCCTATCGCACCGGGCGCCGGGGCGCCGCCGTCACCGGACGCCCGATCGGCCGGCGCGCCGGCAGCGGAGGCGGCAAGCCCGGGGGCAACGTCCGCACCGTAGGCGACCGCCGTCGCACAGGGCGGCAACGGCACCAGCACAATGGGCGCGGCGGCGGATTGCAGCAACGCCACCAGCGCCGGGTCGGCATGCCCGAGGCAGCGGCGCAGCCAGTCGCTGTCCGGCATCATTACCGCCAGCGGTTTGGACGGCCGCCGTTTACGCGCGCGCAGCCGCGCCACCGCCACCGGGTTGGTGGCGTCGCAGGCCAGGTGAAAACCGCCCAAGCCTTTCACCGCCACGATTTCCCCGGCCAGCAGCCTGCGCGCCGCCTCGGTAATGGCGTCATCGGCAGCGGCCAGCCGCCCGCCGTGGCGGTCCGCCAGCCAGGCCTGCGGCCCGCAGGCGGGACAGGCGTTCGGCTGGGCATGAAAACGCCGGTCGGCGGGGTTGTGGTATTCAGCCAGGCAATCAGGGCATTGGGGAAACGCAGCCATGGCGGTATTGGGCCGATCGTAGGGCATGCGGCGGATCAGGGTAAAACGCGGCCCGCAGTGGGTGCAGTTGATAAAAGGATAGCCGAAACGGCGATTGGCGGGATCAAACAGCTCGGCCAGGCAGTCGCCGCAGGTGGCCGCGTCCGGCACTACCTGGGTTTTCATCGCGCCGCCGCGGCTTTCGATAATGGTAAACGACGACGGCGGGCGCGCCCACTGCCAGGGCAGGATATCGATTTCGTCGATGGTCGCAAGCGTAGGGCAGTCCCGGCGCAGCTGGGCGATAAACCGCCCGGCATCGTGGCCCCACAGGCGCACCTCGACGCCGTCGGCGTTATTGCCGACGTCGCCGGTCAATCCCAGGCGGTGGGCCACCTGCCAGACCGTGGGCCGAAACCCCACCCCCTGGACCTTGCCGGTGATGCGTAACAATACGCCGTTGTGCGCCATCGTCTTCTCCGCTAGCAAATCCTCGGCAGGGGTTCGTCATGGGGCAGATCGAGCAAACGGCTAACGCCGTACAGCCCGCGCAGCCGGACCTGTTTATCCCCGGTCACCTCGCCGATGACCGCGGCGTCGCGTCCCAGCGGGTGCGCGCGCAGCGCCCGCAGCACCTGCTGCTCCGCCGCCGCGTCCACTATCAGCACCAGCTTGCCTTCATTGGCGAAATTCAGCGGCTCCAGCCCCAGCAGTTCGCACAGCCCGCGCACCGTGGTTTTTACCGGCAGCGCCGCCTCGTTAATGCTCATGCCGCACAGGCTGCCGCGGGCGAACTCATGCAGGATGGCGGTCACGCCGCCACGCGTGGCGTCGCGCAGGGTACGCACGCCGCCGATATCGCGCAGGGCGGCGATAAGCGGCGCCAGCACCGCGCAGTCGCTGACCAGATCCGCCTCCATGCCGAGGTGCTCGCGCAGATTAAGGATCGTGGCGCCGTGATCCCCCAGCGTGCCGCTGACCAGGATGCGATCGCCGGCGCGGATACGGGACGCGCCCCAGTCGATGCCGGTCGGGATCACGCCCAGCCCGGCGGTATTGATAAACAATTTATCCACCGCGCCGCGCGGCACCACTTTGGTGTCGCCGGTCACAATCTGGATGCCGGCGTCGCGGGCGGTGGCGGCCATCGACCGCACCACCCGTTCCAGGATCTCCAGCGGCAGTCCTTCCTCAAGGATAAAACCGCAGGAAAGCCAGCGCGGGGTGGCGCCGCTGACCGCCAGATCGTTGGCGGTGCCGCACACCGCCAGCTTGCCGATATCGCCGCCGGGGAAAAACAGCGGGTCGACCACATAGCTGTCGGTGGTAAAGGCCAGCCGGTCGCCCAGGGCGGTCATTTCGCTCAGCTGCAAGCGGGCCTGGTCTTCCCCGGTGCACAGCAGCGGGTTGTCGAAGGCGCTGAGGAATACTCCGCTTATCAGCGCCTGCATGGCGCCGCCGCCGTTGCCGTGCGCCAGCGTAATCTGTTTGTTCATGCCTCACTCCGACGATATTGATACCAGGCGGCGCAAGCCCCCTCCGATGAAACCATCAGCGCGCCGAAGGCGTTTTCCGGCGTGCAGACGCCGCCGAACAGCGGGCAGTCCGCCGGCTTGCAGCGCCCGGTCAGCACCGCGCCGCAGCGGGCGCGCGGGTCATCCGCCACGGGTTGCTGGGCGGGATGGAACCGCAGCTCCGCGTCAAACGCCATCCAGTCCGGACGCAGGCTGACGCGGGAATCGTCTATAACCCCCAGGCCGCGCCATTCGCTGGCGCCCGCGGTGATGAACACCTCGTCCATGGCGCGCTGCGCCAGGCCGTTACCCTGCCCCGGCACCACGCGCCGGTATTGGTTTTCCACCGTGCAGCGCCCCGCGGCGTACTGTTCGATCAGCATCAGCAGGCCCTGCAGGATGTCCCCCGGTTCGAAGCCGGTGACCACCACCGGCTTATGGCAAACATCGCTGATATAAGCAAAAGGCTGTTCGCCTATCACCATGCTGACATGGCCGGGGGCGATAAAACCGTCGATGCGCACATCCGGCTGCGCCAGCAGGCTTTTCAGCGTCGGCATCAGGGTGATGTGCTGGCAGAACAGGAAAAAGTTCTCCACGCCGTCGGCGCGCGCCTGCTGCAGGGTGACGGCGCTGGCGGGCATGGTGGTTTCAAACCCGATGCCGAAAAACACCACCTGCCGGTCGGGGTTCGCCCGGGCAATGGCCAGCGCGTCAAGAGGCGACCAGACCATACGCACGTCGGCGCCCCGCTGGCGGGCGGTCAGCAGCGACCCGTTGCGGCCGGGCACGCGCATGGCGTCGCCGAAGGTGCAAAAAATCACCCCGGGCCGCTGGGCGATTTCCAGGCAGGCGTCGATGCGCCCCGCCGGCAGCACACAAACCGGACAGCCCGGACCGTGAATAAATTCCAGCGACGGCGGCAGTAATTTATCGAGACCAAATTTAAAAATGGCATGGGTATGGCCGCCGCACACTTCCATGATCTGCAGGGGGCGCGCCGGCGTATAGCCGGTAAAAGGCATGCGCTCGGCGATGCGGGTGACCAGGCCGCGCACCAGCTCGGGCTGGCGGTATTCGTCAACGAACCGCATCGGGCTCACCTCCGCGCAGGAAATAACCGACGTCGGGCTCCACCTCGCCCATGGCCTGAAGCGCCTCCAGGGTTTCCCGCGCCTCATGCTCGTCGAGCAGGCTCATGGCAAACCCGACATGCACCAGGATCCATTGACCCGGCAACGCGGCCATGGCGGCCTCGTCGGCGCAAACCAGCCGCACGTTAACCCGGCGTCTAACACCGCACACATCGACCCAGGCGTTGCCCGGGCTGTCGTTATCCAGCGCCATCACCTGGCCGGGAATGCCTATGCACATGACTGTGCCTCCGCGTCCGCCGCTGTCCGGCCGCCGGCCAGCTGATCCGTCAGCCAGCCCAGCCAGGCGTCCATGCCCGCGCCGGTGGTGGCCGACACCATCAGCACCGCAATCGCCGGATTCACCCGGCGGGCATTGGCGATACAGATATCGACGTCAAACGTCACCCAGGGCAGCAAATCGGTTTTATTGAGGATCATTAGCCCGGCGGCGGCGAACATATGGGGATATTTCAGCGGCTTGTCCTCTCCTTCGGTGACCGACAGCACCACCACTTTCAACCGCTCGCCCAGATCAAAACCGGCCGGGCACACCAGGTTGCCGACGTTTTCGATAAACAGCAGGCTGCTCTCCGGCGGCGCCAGCCGTTGGGCGGCGTCATGGATCATTTGCGCGTCGAGATGACAGCCTTTGCCGGTATTGACCTGAATGGCCGGGACGCCGGTGGCGCGGATGCGGTCGGCGTCATTGGTGGTTTGCTGATCGCCTTCGATCACCGCGCAGCTGACCCGGTCCCGCAGCCGCAGCAGCGTTTCGGTCAGCAGGGTGGTCTTACCCGATCCGGGGCTGGAAACCAGGTTCAGCGCCAGGATATTCATCGCCTGGAAATGCGCCCGGTTGCGTGCCGCCAGCCGGTTGTTTTTATCCAGCACGTCAATCTCGATTTCCACCATGCGGCGCTGGCTAAGGCCTGTCGCATGGGTACCCGCCGGGCCCTGGCCGTAATCAAGATCCCCCTGGGGGCCTGACTGCGGAATAAACGCCGAACCGCCGGTATCCCCGGCGGGATAAGCGGCACGTCCGGCGCCGCTGCCGGCATTTCCGTCGCGATCCATAACGCGCCCGGCGGCCGGCGGCGGCATGTGCCCCGGCGCCACGCTGTAGTAATGATTATGCACGTCGCCGTGATAGTGATGATGGATTATCGTCGCAGGCGCGGCGGCGGTCAGGCTGATGCGGCGCGGCGAAGCGGCGTGAACGGCGTCATGATGGCTGTGGCCATGGTCATGATGAGGGTGATCGTGATCGGCATGGCTATGGTCATGATGAGCGTGGTCGTGATCGGCATGGCTGTGGTGATGATGAGAGTGGCGATCATCATCACCCTCGATATGACGTTCGCCTTCGGCACAACCGCAGGTACTGCACATGGCAAGTCTCCTAACATCGTGAATAGGCCCAGTATAACGTTACGCCACTTCCAGTCGTTTGATCTGGATGTGGTCATGGGCGTCTGTTTGCAGCTGATGCCCGCCGCACAGCGGACAGACCAGCAGCGGCGCGTCGGGCAGCATGACGTGGCGCAGGCAGCGCTCGCACCAGGCCTCGGCCGGCTGCTGCTCGAGATGCAGCACGCATCCCTCGGCCGCGGTGCCCCGGCACACCATATCGAAACAAAAATGCAGGGATTCCGCCTCCACGCAGGAGAAGGCGCCGATGGACAGCCAAACGCCGGTTACGCGCCGCGCGCCGTTTAACCGCACCTGCTGCTCCAGGATTTCCAGCGTGTTCTGCGCCAGTGTTAATTCATGCATTAATGGCTCCGCTTAAGGTCGGGTGAGCGCCCGGTCAAGACTTCGCGCGCGACGCTGGCCGCGGCCAGGCCGGGGCGGCGGTCCCGCGGGCGTTTCCGGACGCGGGGACCGTGGCAGTGCTTATCATGCGCATGCAAGGGGGATGCCAGGTCTGGCGCGCCGGCACGAATAATTTAAACTTAAAAATCAAAGGACTGACGCCAGCCCCGGCGGCGCTGTTCCCTTCACGGCCCCCGGCGCCGGCACGTCGTCACTTATGACGACACTCCCGCGGCCGCCGGGGTCGACACTTATGACGATATTACCCTCGCCCGCGCCTTTTTTCCTTGATCACCCTCCCACCGATGCCCGCGCCACGGGCCTTGCCGGCTATAACCCTACTGCTGGCATGGAATATGCTTTAGTCGCGGGCATCGATTAAGCATGCAGCCTGACTGTCATCCGTTTCTCCTGGAGGAGAGGGTTATGAACCGCTTTGTTATCGCGGAACCACAGCTTTGCATTGGCTGTAACACCTGTATGGCCGCTTGTACCCAGGTGCATAAGGCCGTGGGGTTGCAGTCGCACCCCCGGCTTTACGTAACCCGTACCGGCGAGCATACCGCGCCGTTGCTGTGCCGCCATTGTGAAGACGCGCCCTGCGCCCGCGTCTGCCCCGTCAACGCCATAACCCATGGTCCTGACGCCATCAAGCTCAATGAAAGCCTGTGCATCGGCTGCAAACTGTGCGGACTGGCCTGTCCCTTCGGCGCCATCACGCCCTCCGGCAGTACGCCGGTGAATATCCCCACGTTGTTCGAGAATTTTATTCCCTCGCGGCAACTGGCCGATGTGCCGGAAAGCCCGCAGAACATGAATCCGTTCCTGGCCTGGAACGCCGGGGTCCGGAGCGTGGCGGTGAAATGCGACCTGTGTGACTTCCATCCCGACGGCCCGCAGTGTGTCAAGGTCTGCCCGACCGACGCGCTGGTGCTGGTGGATGACGGCGCGGTGGAACAGGCCAGCCGGCGCAGGCGCAACTATGCGGCGCGCTGGCTGTCGTCGGATCTGGATTTTCTTTCCCCCCCTACACCGGAGCAGGAATAAACATGGGCCCCTTTCAATTACTCAGCGGTTCGCTCGGGTTGTACGTTATCGGCGGCATCCTGTCGCTGTTGCTGGCGCGCCGGGAAGCGCTGGCGATATGGGTCGCCGGTCTGACGGCGATGGCCGGCGGGGTGCTGGGCGGACTTGCCGCCGTCCCGGTATTGCTGAGCGGCGAGACGCTGACCTGGGCCGCCGCCGGCCCCTTTCCCTTTGCCGCCTTCAGCGTGCGCCTGGATGGGCTGGCGGCCTTTATGCTGCTGGTGATTTCGCTGCTGGTGACGGTGTGCGCCCTCTACTCCATCGCTTATGTACGCGAATATATCGGCCGCGGCGCGGCGGCGATGGGCTTCTTTATGAACCTGTTTATCGCCTCGATGGCCACGCTTGTGGTGATGGACAACGCCTTCTGGTTCATCATCTTCTTCGAAATGATGTCGCTGGCGTCCTGGTTCCTGGTGATTGCCGATCAGGACGAAGAATCCGTTAACGCCGGGCTGCTGTACTTCTTTATCGCCCACGCCGGGTCGGTACTGATCATGGTGTCGTTCTTCCTGATGTGGCGCCAGAGCGGCAGCCTGGAGTTTGCGTCGTTCCGCGGGCTGTCGCTGTCGCCCGCCGGCGCCTCGGCGGTGTTCCTGCTGGCGTTTTTCGGTTTCGGCGCCAAGGCCGGCATGCTGCCGCTGCACAGCTGGCTGCCGCGCGCGCATCCCGCCGCGCCGTCGCACGCCTCGGCGCTGATGTCCGGCGTCATGGTGAAAATCGGCATTTTCGGCATTATCAAGGTCGGCATCGACCTGCTGGGCGCCAGCCAGCTGTGGTGGGGCATCCTGGTATTGGCCTTCGGCGCGGTGTCCTCGGTGCTCGGGGTGCTGTACGCGCTGGCGGAGCATGATATCAAGCGCCTGCTGGCGTGGCATACGGTGGAAAACATCGGCATCATCCTGATGGGGGTGGGCGTCGGCATGGTGGGCATTGCCGCCCATCATCCGGTGCTGGCCGCGCTCGGGCTGCTCGGCGCGCTGTATCATTTACTTAACCACGCGGTCTTCAAAGGACTGCTGTTCCTCGGCGCCGGCGCCATTATCTGGCGCGTGCACAGCCGCGATATGGAAAAAATGGGGGGCCTTGGCCGCCTGATGCCCCTTACCGCGATGGCGTTTCTTATCGGCTGTATGGCCATCTCCGCGCTGCCGCCGCTCAACGGTTTTGTCAGCGAGTGGTACACCTATCAATCCCTGTTCACCATGAGCCATGACGGCGGTTTTATCATGCGCCTGAGCGGTCCCGTGGCGATGGTGATGCTGGCCATTACCGGCGCGCTGGCGGCGATGTGCTTTGTCAAGGTCTACGGCATCAGCTTTTGCGGCGCGGCCAGGAGCGATAAAGCCGCCCAGGCCCGCGAGGTGCCCTGGCAGATGACCACGGCCATGCTGCTGCTGGCGCTGTCGTGCGTGCTGCTTGGCGCCGGCGCGTCCCTGGTGGCCCCGGTGCTGGCGAACGTCGCCGCCGGGCTGAGCCATACCCATGATTTTACCGTGGTCCAGGGGACGCTGCTGGTGCCGCAGCAGGCCGGCCAGGCCATGATGTCGCCGCTGATGATGTTTATCCTGCTGCTGGCCCTGCCGCTGATCCCGCTGGCGATTTACCTGCTGCGCAAAGGCGCCCAGCCGGGCTATCGCCGCGGCGGCGATCCCTGGGCCTGCGGTTATGCCTGGGAACCGCTGATGGCCATGTCGGCCGGCAGCTTTACCCAGCCGCTGCGCGTGATGTTCGCCACCCTTTACGGGCTCAGGCGCCGGCTCGACCCGTCGCCCCGGCTTAAACAGGCGCTGGAGTACGCCACGCTCGGCGCGGGCCGCGTCGAACCCTTCTGGGATGAGGATATCATCAACCCCTTGGTACGTATCACCCAGCGCCTGGGCGCGCGGGTCCAGGTCTTGCAGGGCGGGGATTTCCGCATTTACTGCCTGTACGTGGTCGCCGCGCTGGTCATCCTGCTGCTTGTCACCGCCCTCTGAGGAGAGAGACCATGTTGATACAACCGTTGCCGTCGCTGACCATGGGGCTGTTCGCCCTGGTCCAGGCGCTGCTGCTGCTGGCGTTGACGCCGCTGCTGACCGGCCTGTCACGGCAAATCCGCGCCCGTATGCATTCCCGGCGCGGACCCGGGCTGTGGCAGGATTACCGCGATATCGCCAAGCTGCTCAAACGCCAGGACGTGGCGCCGGAGCAGGCGGGGCCGGTATTTCGCGTCATGCCCTATGTGCTGCTGGGCAGTATGCTGCTGGTGTCCATGACCCTGCCGGTGCTGACCCGCTTTTCACCGTTCGGCGCGGCGGGGGATCTGATCGCCCTGCTGTATCTGTTCGCGCTGTTCCGGTTCTTCTTTTCGCTGTCGGGGCTGGATACCGGCAGCACCTTCGCCGGCATCGGCGCCAGCCGCGAGCTGACGCTGGGCGTGCTGGTGGAGCCTACCCTGATCCTGGCGCTGCTGGTGGTGGCGCTGATTACCGGCTCCACCAATATCGGCGCCATCAGCGCCACGCTTTCCGCCGGCTGGATTTCCCCCACCGCCACCTTCCTGGCCCTGCTGGCCTGCGGCTTCGCCACCTTTATCGAGATGGGCAAGATTCCGTTCGACGTGGCGGAGGCGGAACAGGAACTGCAGGAAGGGCCGCTGACCGAGTATAGCGGTTCCGGCCTGGCGCTGGTGAAGTGGGGCATCGGCCTGAAACAGGTGGTGATGGCCGAACTGTTCCTGGCGGTATTTATTCCCTTCGGCAAGGTCACGGAACTGACCGCGCCGTCGCTGCTCTGGGCGCTGGTCGCCACGGTTATCAAGCTTGTCGTGGTGTTTACCCTCGCTTCCCTATTGGAAAACAGCCTGGCGCGCGGGCGCTTTTTATTGATTCCGCGCGTGACCTGGCTGGGGTTCGGCGTCGCCGCGCTGTCCTTTGTTTTTTACCTCACCGGACTTTAAGGAGCCAGGAAATTTATTATGGAGAATATAGCCCTTGCGACTGTTCTGGTCCCATTTGCCGGCGCGCTGCTGACCGCCTGCCTGCCCCAACGCCTGGCGAAATGGCTCTGCACCCTGTTTGCGCTGCTGGCGACGCTCGGCACGCTTTGGCTGGCGCAGGCGTTTTTCAGCGGCGGCAAGCTCGACGCCACCTATACCCTGCTGTCGTATGGCGACACGGCGCTGATAGGCGTCACCGTCGATCGCATCAGCACCCTGATCCTGTTCGCAGTGGTGTTTCTCGGCCTGCTGGTGAGTCTGTATTCCACCGGTTACCTTACCAACGGCAACCGTGAGCATCCCCATGAGGGCACCAATCGTTATTATGCCTTCCTGCTGGTGTTTATCGGCGCCATGGCGGGGCTGGTGCTGTCGTCCACCCTGCTCGGCCAGCTGCTGTTTTTTGAAATCACCGGCGGCTGCTCCTGGGGATTGATCGGCTACTACCAGACGCCGAAAGCCCAGCGTTCCGCCATGAAAGCCCTGCTGATAACCCACTTCGCCTCCATCGGCCTGTACCTGGCGGCGGCGACGCTGTTTATCACCACCGGCACCTTCGCCCTCAGCGCCCTGGGCCAGCTGCACGGCACCCCCGCGCTGGTGGTGTTCGGCGGCATCCTGTTCGCCGCCTGGGGCAAGTCCGCCCAGTTGCCGCTGCAAGCCTGGCTGCCGGACGCCATGGAGGCGCCGACCCCGGTCAGCGCCTATCTGCACGCCGCGTCCATGGTCAAGGTCGGGGTGTATATCTTCGCCCGCGCCATCCTGTCCGCCGGCGACGTACCGCATATCATCGGCTGGGTCGGCATGGTAATGGCGGTGGCGACCATGATCTACGGCTTTATGATGTACCTGCCGCAAAAGGATATGAAACGGCTGCTGGCCTGGTCCACCATCACCCAGCTGGCGTATATCTTTTTCGCCCTGTCGCTGGCGATCTTCGGGTCGAAGGAGGCCTTCAACGGCGGCATCGCCTACATCTTTAACCACGCCTTCGCCAAGAGCCTGTTCTTCCTGGTGGCCGGCGCCTTCAGCTACAGCTGCGGCACCCGCATGCTGCCCAGGCTTAAGGGCGTCATCGGCAAGATGCCGCTGCTGGGCATCGGTTTTTGCGTGGCGGCGCTGGCCATTACCGGCGTGCCGCCGTTCAACGGCTTTTTCAGCAAGTTCCCGATTTTCGCCGCCGGCTTCGCCCTGTCAAGCCAGTACTGGGTGCTGACGCCTCTGATGATCCTGGTGTTGATTGAGTCTGTCGCCAGCTTCGCCTGGCTGCTTTTTTGGTTCGGACGGGTGGTTCCCGGCAAGCCCAGCGAGGCGGTGGCGCAGGCCGCGCCGCTGCCGCTGGCCATGCGCGCGGTGCTGGTGGTTCTGATCGTGATGTCGCTGTGCTCCAGCTTTATTGCCGTCGCCTGGCTTGGATAAGGAACAAATTTATGACCGGATCTCTGATAGTCAATAACCTCGCGGGCCTGATGATGCTCACCTCGCTGTTGGTCATCGGCGCCAAACGCCCCATGGTCTCCTGCTGTTTGTATGCCCTGCAATCGCTGGTGCTGGTGCTGATTTTCTTCACCCTGGCGCAAACGCTCCAGGCCCACCAGCTGATGCTTTGGTCCCTGAGCGCGCTGATCACCAAGGTGGTGCTGGTGCCGCTGATCATGGCCAGGGCATTTAGCAAACTGTCCGATCCCGGGGCGGATGGCGGCATTATCAGCCCGACCCTGCTGATGCTGGCGGCGGCGATTATCGTGCTGCTGTGCTGGTTTGTCGTCGCGCCGGTAAACCTGCCGATGGTGGCCGCGCTGAAACCGGCGCTGGCGGTGTCGCTGGGCCATTTCCTGCTCGGGCTGCTGTGTATCGTCACCCAGCGCAATATCCTCAAGCAGGTATTCGGATACTGCCTGATGGAAAACGGCTCGCACCTGACGCTGGCGCTGCTGGCCAACCGGGCGCCGGAGCTGGTGGAAATCGGTATTGCCACCGACGCTATCTTCGCCGTGCTTATCATGGCGTTCATGGCACGCAAAATCTACCGTACGCTCAACACGCTGAACGTTAATCAACTGACGGCGCTGAAGGGGTAATGAGATGAGCAATACCGCTATGTTATTGATATTACTGGTTACACCACTGGCGATATCGCTGCTGGCCTTTGCCTGCCGGTTCGCCGGCGGCGCGGCGCGCGGCCTGGTCACCGCCCTGCACACCCTGGGCATCATCGCCTTGCTGGCGGAAGCGCTGTGGGTGGTAGGCCAGGTCATGGCGCAAGGAGCGCTGCTGGCCGCGCACCGCTGGCTGTATATCGACAGCCTGGGCGCGCTGTTCCTGGCCATCCTCGGCATTATCGGTTTCATCACCGGCCTGTACTCCATGGGTTACATGCGCCATGAAGTCGACACCGGTGAAATTTCCGTCACCACCTTGTGTCACTACTACGGCTTTTTTCATCTGTTTTTATTCACCATGCTGCTGGTGGTGAGCAGCAACAACCTGATCCTGATGTGGGCGGCGGTGGAAGCCACCACCCTCAGTTCGGCGTTCCTGGTGGGCCTTTACGGCCAGCGCTCCTCGCTGGAGGCGGCCTGGAAATACATCATTATCTGTACCGTCGGCGTCGCATTCGGCCTGTACGGCACCATTCTGGTCTACGCCAACGCCGCCAGTGTCCTGCCCGATCCGGGCCAGGCGATTTTCTGGACCGAAGTGCTCAAGCACACCAGCCTGCTGGATCCGACGCTGATGCACCTGGCGTTTGTGTTCGTGCTGATTGGTTTCGGCACCAAGACCGGCCTGTTTCCGATGCACGCCTGGCTGCCCGACGCCCACAGCGAAGCGCCCAGCCCCACCAGCGCCCTGCTGTCGGCGGTACTGCTCAACTGCGCCCTGCTGGTTATCCTGCGCTATTACATCATTATCAGCGCCGCCATCGGCCCGGTGTTCCCCAGCCGCCTGTTGATCGTATTCGGCATGCTGTCCGTGGCGGTAGCCGCGTTTTTCATTCTGGTGCAGCGCGATATCAAACGGCTGCTGGCCTATTCCAGCGTGGAGAACATGGGACTTATCGTGGTGGCGATTGGCATCGGCGGCCCCCTGGGCGTGCTGGCGGCACTGCTGCATACCCTCAACCATAGCTTGACGAAGACCTTATTATTCTGCGGGTCCGGCAATGTGCTGCTGAAATACGGCACCCGCGATATGGGCGCGGTAAAAGGCATGATGCGCGTCGCGCCCTTTACCGCCGTTATGATGGCGGCGGGCGCGCTGGCGCTGGGCGGCATGCCGCCGTTTAATATCTTCCTCAGCGAATTTATGACGGTGGCGGCGGGACTTGCCGGCGGCCATCTTATTCTTACCTTGGTGCTGTTGCTGCTGCTGACCGTGGTGCTCGGCGGGCTGGTGCGCATGATTGCCATGACCGTGTTCGGCGACCGGCCGGAGGCGACGAGCAAAGGCGAACTGGGCTGGCTGACCACGCTGCCGATGGCCGTGCTGCTGGTGCTGATGCTGGTGATGGGCACCTGCATTCCCCGGCCGGTGATCGGGCTGTTGGAAAACGCCGCCACCATCGTGCTTAACCACGATGTGGCATCGTTCAGCTGGCCCTGGGCCGCGCTGGATACCGGGACGGCAACGCCCATTCATTCCCCGTCAGGAGAAGTAAAGTGACAGACATCATTTCCGATAAACTCGGCCTGGGTTACCTGGCGCAGGTAAACGAAAAATTCCCCGCGGCGGTCCTGGCCCACGAATGGCAAACGGCCAATCAGTTAACCATCACGGTGAAGGTTAACGCCCTGCCGGAGGTGGTGGAATTTCTCTACTACAACCAGGGCGGCTGGCTGTCGGTGCTGTTCGGCAACGATGAGCGTACCCTGTGCGGCGATTTTGCCGTCTATTATGTGCTGTCGATGGAACAGGGCGAGAAGTGCTGGATCATCGTCAAGGCGCTGGTGAGCGCCACGACCCTTGAATTCCCGTCGGTGACGCCGCGCGTCCCGGCGGCGGTGTGGGGCGAACGCGAAATCCGCGATATGTACGGCCTGATCCCGGTGGGCCTGCCGGACGAACGGCGCCTGGTGCTGCCCGACGATTGGCCGGAGGATCTCTATCCGCTGCGCAAGGACAGCATGGACTATCGCCAGCGCCCGACGCCGACCACTGAGACCGAAACCTATCCCTTCGAGAACGACGCCGCCGGCGAGACCCGGGTGGTGCCCATCGGCCCGCTGCATATCACCTCCGACGAACCGGGCCACTTCCGGCTGTTTGTCGACGGCGAGCAGATTGTCGACGCCGACTACCGGCTATTCTACGTCCATCGCGGCATGGAAAAGCTGGCGGAAACCCGCATGGGGTATAACGAGGTCACCTTCCTGTCGGATCGGGTGTGCGGCATCTGCGGTTTTACCCACAGCGTGGCCTATACCAACTCGGTGGAAAACGCGCTGGGCATCGTGGTGCCGCCGCGCGCCCACGCCATCCGCAGCATCCTGCTGGAAGTGGAACGCCTGCACAGCCATCTGCTGAATATCGGCCTGTCCAGCCACTTTGTCGGTTTTGACACCGGCTTTATGCAGTTCTTCCGCGTGCGCGAAAAAGCCATGACCATGGCGGAACTGCTGACCGGCGCCCGCAAGACCTACGGCATGAACCTGATCGGCGGCATCCGGCGCGATATCCTCAAGGAGCAGCGGCTGAAAACGCTGCTGCTGGTGGCCGAAATGCGCGCCGACTTCGTCCAGTTGGTGGATATGCTGCTCAGCACGCCGAACATGGCGCAGCGCACCCAGGGCATCGGCCGGCTGGACCCGAAAATCGCCCGCGATTTCAGCCCGGTGGGACCGATGATCCGCGCCAGCGGCTTTAAGCGCGACCTGCGCTTCGATCACCCCTACGCCAACTACGCCAACCTGCCGAAAACGCTGTTTACCCTTGACGGCTGCGACGTCTATTCCCGCGTCATGGTACGGGTAAAAGAGGTGCTGGACTCGCTGGCGATGATTGAATACGGACTGGACAACCTGCCCGGCGGCCCGCTGCTCACCGAGGGCTTTACGTATCAGCCGCATAAATTCGCGCTCGGCTTTTCCGAGGCGCCGCGCGGCGAGGATGTGCACTGGAGCATGCTCGGCGATAACCAGAAGCTGTTCCGCTGGCGCTGCCGCGCCGCCACCTACGCCAACTGGCCGGTGCTGCGGTATATGCTGCGCGGCAATAATATCTCCGATGCGCCGCTGATCATCGGCAGCCTCGATCCCTGCTATTCCTGCACCGATCGCGTGACGCTGGTGGATATCAACAAGCGCAGGGCGAAAACCGTGCCTTATCAGGAGCTGGAACGCTATGGCATTGAACGCACCCATTCGCCGCTTAAGTAGAGGGTTGAACGATGTTCAAACTGTTTAAAACCATCCTGAAAGCCGGCGAGCCGACGGTAAAATACCCGTTCAAGCCCCTTGAGGTGATGCCGGGATTTCGCGGCAAGCCGCAGTATGACCCCACGCAGTGTATTGCCTGCGCCGCCTGTACCAGCGTCTGCCCGGCCAACGCCCTGACCATGGAAACGGACCTGGCGTCGGGCGAGCGGCGCTGGCAGCTGTTTCTCGGCCGCTGCATTTTCTGCGGCCGCTGCGAGGAAGTCTGCCCGACCCGCGCCATCGTGCTGTCGGAGGAGTTTGAAATGGCGGTGACGCAAAAAGCGGATTTGTATGTGAACGCTACCTTTACCCTGCAGAAATGCCGGGTATGCCATCAACCCTTTACCGCCAAAAAATCCATCGATTATACCCTGGCGCTGCTGGCGCATTCCGGCCTGGACGCAGCCGCGCTGGACGCGCTGCGCCCGCAGTTCGAAACCTGCCCGGACTGTAAGCGTCACCAGAACCTGCAAAGCAACCGCGATCTGCGCCTGCCGCACGACGCGGGGAGAGAAAGCCAATGAGCCAGCAAGACATCCCGCTGCAACACCATGTCAGCATCCCCGTGGCGCCCGACCCGCATACCCTGGCGCTCAAAAAAACGCTGCTGCAGAATATCAAGCGCTCGGCCTATGTCTACCGGGTGGACTGCGGCGGCTGCAACGGGTGTGAAATCGAGATCTTCGCCGCCATTACCCCGTTGTTCGACGCCGAACGCTTCGGCATCAAGGTGGTGGCCTCGCCACGCCACGCGGATATCCTGCTGTTTACCGGCGCGGTAACCCGGGCGATGCGGGTGCCGGCGCTGCGCGCCTATGCCGCGGCGCCGGATCCGAAAATCTGTATTTCCTACGGCGCCTGCGGCTGCGGCGGCGGCATTTTCCACGATCTTTACTGCGTCTGGAGCGGCAGCGAAAGCATCGTGCCCATCGATGTCTGGATCCCCGGCTGCCCGCCCACGCCCGCCGCCACCATCTACGGTTTTGCCGTGGCGCTCGGCCTGCTGGAACAAAAGCTGAAAGGCGAATCGCACCTGGAGCAGCCGGACGAGAAAGCGGCGCTGCTGCTGCCGGACGTGCCGCTGCATACCCGGGTGCTGGTCGAGCGCGATGCGCGGCGCATGGCGGGCTATCGCGCGGGACGCGAAATCAGCGACACCCTGCTGTCGCTGCTGCCCGGCGCCACGCCCGCGGTCTTGGCGCAGCGGGTGGACGACTGGCTGCGGCGCGCCGACGATCCGCGTTTGCAGGATATCGTCGCGCAGCTGATGCTGACCCTGAACAGCGAGGCCCATCATGGCTGAGGTCTATTTCTGGTCGCTGCGCCAAAAGTTTCTGGACAGCGACGACGACATGCCCGCCCAGGCCAAACAGGTGATGTATTACTCCCTGGCCATCGGCCACCATGTGGGGGTCATTGACTGCCTGAACAAGGAATTCATCTGCCCGCTGGAACAATACGAGCAGTGGATCGCCCTGCTGCCGGAAGGCGAGGCGCGGCGCAAAATGCACGGCCTGCTGACCTTTGGCGAAATCGTCATCGACAGCACCCATACCGACCTGCTGGCCAACGCCTTTGCGCCGCTGCGCGCAAACCAGCCCGCGCCCTTCGGGACATGGAGCGCCCGGTTGGTCGGACTGCTGGCTGAAATCGCCGCCGAGCCGGCCATTTACCTGATTGTGCGGAGAGTATTATGACCGTTGACGACCACGCTGGCGACGGCAAGATGGTGCCGGCCGGCCGCGGCCACGCCGATGACGTGTCCGACAGCGTCGTGCTGACCGTCGGCAACAGCATGATGGGCGACGACGGCGCCGGGCCGTGGCTTGCGGAGCTGATGGCGCGCGCGCCGGTGGCCGGCTGGACCGTGGTCAACGGCGGATCCGCGCCGGAAAACGTGGTCCACCGGGTGCGCGCCCTGCGTCCCAAACGGGTAGTGGTGGTGGATGCCGCCGATATGTCGCTGAAGCCCGGGGAGCTGCGTCTGGTGGACCCCGCCATCATCGCCGACATGTTTATCATGAGTACCCATAATCTTCCGCTGAGCTTTGTGATCGATCAATTAAAGGAAGATGTGGAAGAGGTATGGTTTATCGGTATCCAGCCCGATGTGGTGGCATTTTATTTCCCCATGACCGCGCCGGTCAGGGAGGCGGTCGAAACCCTGTATGCGCAATTGGCGCACTGGCGGGGCGACGGCGGTTTCACCTGGCTGGCGCCCGCCGAGCAGGATGACTGAGGACGGCGCATGCCGCCCCGTCACGTGTTATCGACACCTGGTCCGGTCGACACTTTTGTCGACCGGTTCGCCAGCGGATCTGACGATATGGGCGCCTGCGGGCCCATCATCAGCCGGCGGTCAAAAAATGCCGGATTTTATTCTTTGTTTTTCATAGCCTTAAAAAAACAGCACGGCGCGTGCAAACTGGCATAAACCATGCTTTATATAGGGATATAATCTCGCCCATGCCACCGGGCCGAGAACCACGACAGATGGAACCGCGAGGAGAAATGAATGAACCGGTTCGTTATTGCCGATCCACAAAAATGCATTGGCTGCTTCACTTGTGAAGTCGCCTGCGTCATTGCGCACAACGGCGACCACCCCGGCGCGCTCAATCACGACAATTTTTTGCCGCGCCTGAAAGTGATGAAAGAGTGGAATATCAGCACGCCGGTGCTGTGCCGGCAGTGCGAGGACGCCCCGTGCGCCAATGCCTGCCCGAACGGCGCCATTATCCACGCCGAGGATTCCATCCAGGTATTGCAGGAAAAATGCATCGGCTGCAAAACCTGCGCCGTCGCCTGTCCCTATGGCGCCATGGACATCGTCACGCGCCATGTGTATGACGATCGTAATCCACTAGCCGGCCATAGCATCAAGGCGGAAGCGCAGAAATGCGATCTGTGCGTAGGCCATGCCGGGGGCCAGGCCTGCGTGAATGTGTGTCCCACCGACGCGCTGGTGCTGATGACCCACGAAACCGTCGAAATGATGAAACTGAAAAAACGGCAGCGGGCCGCGTTGGAAGGCTTCAGCGCCGTCCTGTCATGACCGCTTCTTTTATTAACCGCTGGAAGATAGGTAAAAAATCCTCCACAAGGGGTATGGCATAATGCATAAAGCACTCACCGTATGTCCGTACTGCGGCTCCGGCTGCAAGATCAACCTGTTGGTTGAAAACGGTAATGTCGTCGGCGCGGAAGCGGCGGACGGCGTCACCAACCAGGGCCAGTTATGCCTCAAGGGGTATTATGGCTGGGATTTCCTCAATGACACCCGCTTGCTGACCCCCCGCTTGCGCAGCCCGATGATCCGCCGCGAAAAAGGCGGCAACCTGGAGGAGGTGTCCTGGGACGAGGCGATCGAATATACCAGTTCCCGCCTGCGCGACATCAAGCAGAAATATGGCGCCAAGGCCATTATGCAGACCGGCTCCTCACGCGGCACCGGCAATGAAACCAATTACGTGATGCAAAAATTCGCCCGCGCGGTCATCGGCAACAACAACGTCGACTGCTGCGCCCGTGTCTGCCACGGCCCCTCGGTTTCCGGCCTGCAGGTGACGCTGGGCAACGGCGCCATGAGCAACTCCATTTGCGAAATCGAAGACACCAAGTGCCTGCTGGTATTCGGCTATAACGCGGCTGACTCGCACCCTATCGTGGCGCGGCGCATCCTGAAGGCCAAGCAGAAAGGCGCCAAGGTGATCGTCTGCGATCCCCGGCGTATCGAAACCGCGCGTCTGGCCGACCTGTGGCTGCCGCTGAAAAACGGCTCCAATATGGCGCTGGTGAACGCATTCGCCCACGTATTGATCAACGAAGGGCTGTATGACGCCGATTACGTCGCGCGCCATACCGAAGGGTTCGACGAATACCGCGCTATCGTGGCCAAATATACGCCGGAATATGCCGAGGAAATTACCGGCCTGCCGGCGCAGCAAATCAGGGAAGCCATGCGCATGTACGCCGCCGCGCCCACCGCCACCATTTTATGGGGCATGGGCGTGACCCAATGGGGCCAGGCGGTGGATGTGGTGAAAGGGCTTTCCGGCCTGGCGCTGCTGACCGGCAATCTGGGCAAGCCGAACGTCGGCGTCGGCCCGGTGCGCGGGCAGAATAATGTGCAGGGCGCCTGCGATATGGGCGCGCTGCCGAATATGTTCCCCGGCTACCAGCCGGTGACCGATCCGGCGGCGCGGGAAAAATTCGCCCGCGCCTGGGGCGTGGAAACGCTTGATCCGGAGCCGGGTTTTACCCTGACCGACGTGCCGCATAAGATCCTAAGCGGCGAAATCAGGGCCAACTATGTGATGGGTGAGGATCCGTTGCAGACCGAGCCGGATCTGTCGGTGATGCGCCAGGCGTTCAAACAGCTGGACCTGCTGATCGTGCAGGATATCTTTATGACCAAGACAGCGTCGGAAGCCGACGTGATTCTGCCCGCCACGTCCTGGGGCGAGCATGAGGGGGTCTATACCGCGGCGGATCGGGGTTTCCAGCATTTTGAAAAAGCCATCGAGCCGAAGTTTAACGTTAAGCCGGACTGGGAAATCATCAGCCTGCTGGCCACCGCGTTGGGCTATCCGATGCATTACAACAACACCAAGGAAATCTGGGACGAGCTGCGCGGCCTGTGTCCGCTGTATGTGGGCGCCACCTATGAGAAGCTGGCCGGGTACGGGTATATTCCCTGGCCGTGCACCGAGGAAAGCAGTCCGGGCACGCCGTGGCTGTATGCGGGCAATAAGTTTGACCGTCCGGGCGGCAAGGGACTGTTGTTCGCCGCCGAGTGGCGCGCGCCGATGGATCTGGTGGACGGCGATTTCCCGTTGGTGCTCTGTACCGTGCGCGAAGTGGGGCATTATTCCTGCCGTTCGATGACCGGCAACTGCACCGCGCTGGCCACCCTGGCCGACGAGCCGGGTTATGTGCAGATTAACCCGCAGGACGCCGAACGGCTGGGTATCCGCGATCAGCAGCTGGTGTGGGTGACCTCGCGCCGCGGCAAGGTGATTACCCGGGCCTCGGTAAGCGAGCGCATCAACCTCGGGGCGGTGTACATGACCTATCAGTGGTGGATTGGCGCCTGTAACGAGCTGACGATCGATCATCTCGATCCTATCTCGAAAACGCCGGAATATAAGTACTGCGCGGTGAAACTGGAGGCCATCGCCGATCAGCGCTGGGCGGAAAGTTACGTACAGACGGAATATAGCCAGCTGAAGGCGCGGCTGCGCAATGCGGTGGATGACGCGATTATTCCCGCCTGATAGCAGTGTTAAACCGGTGCCGGCTTAGCCTGTATGCTAGGCTGGCACCGGTTTTTTTTATGTTGGGTCGGTGACGGTTTCGCGTTTATGTTGGGTCGGTGACGGGTTCGCGTTTATGTTGGGTCGGTGGCGGGTTCGCGTTTGTGTTGGATCGGTGGCGGGTTCGCGTTTGTGTTGGATCGGTGACGGGTTCGCGTTTATGTTGGGTCGGTGGCGGGTTCGCGTTTGTGTTGGATCGGTGGCGGGTTCGCGTTTGTGTTGGATCGATGACGGGTTCGCGTTTATGTGGGATCGGAGACGGTTTCGCTTGCCTTGCGTTCGGTGGTTATATGGAATGCCGGGCGCCGGCAAGCGACAAAGAGGCCGTACCGCGACGGCCTCCTTGACCTCCGCGCGCCCGGCAGGTCGCGCGTCGCTGCGCGATGCCTTCCGCCGCCCATGCCCCCGTTATGCACCGGCCCGGTTAGCGCTCCCGGCGCCACCGGGCCTTTCGCCGCTCCCGGCGGCTCATGCCGGGGTCACAGGCAACGTCAGCGCGCTCTATGCCGGGACCTATGTCGCGGTCAGTGAGGTTTTATTGGGAACAATATAGTCGCTGTTGTTTATTGGGAGCCGGCATGCAATTGAGATGCGGCTAATCACAATGGCAGGCAATGGCACAGCGAAGTATCAGGTCATACCGGAAAGTATCAATCTTCAATCTTCAATCTTCAATCCTCAATCCTCAATCCTCAATCCTCAATCTTCAGCATCCAACATCCAACATCCAACACCATCAGCATCAGCATCAGCATCAGCATCAGCATCAGCATCAGCATCAGCATCAGCATTCGACATTAGCATTTAGCATTTAGCATTTAGCATTTAGCATTTAGCATTTAGCATTTAGCCAGTAGAATTCGGCCATAGACCGTAAGTCCCCGATCATTTGCCCGGAAAGTGCATGCGCCTGAAATCTGGCAAAAACGCATCATCCAACAGACGTTGGTGTTGACCTTGTTGCCGGCATAGAGTGCGCCGGCGGCGCGTAGCACGGCTGGATGAGCCGCCGGGAGCGGCGAAAGCTAAGGGCCGCGCCGGGAGCGCGTCCCGTGCGGTCCAAAAGCCGGGATGCGTGATGCCGGGCACCGCGCAGCGGCGCACGATCTGCCGGACGCCCGGAGGTCAAGGAGGTTCGGGCGCAGCGAACCTCCTTGTCGCTTGCCGGCACCCGGCATTCCATATAACCACCGAACGCAAGGCAAGCGAAACCGTCTCCGATCCCACATAAACGCGAAACCGTCTCCGATCCCACATAAACGCGAAACCGTCACCGACCCAACATAAACGCGAAACCGTCACCGACCCAGCATAAACGCGAAACCGCCACCGACCCGACATAAACGCGAAACCGTCACCGACCCGACATAAACGCGAAACCGTCTCCGACCCAACATAAACGCGAAACCGTCTCCGACCCAACATAAACGAGAAACCGCCACCGACCCGACATAAACGCGAAACCGCCACCGACCCAACATAAATACAAAACCGTCTCCAACCTAACCCTCACCGGCTTCCCCTAAAACCAACCTGTGCCGGCAGATATTCACCCGATAGCCAATAATCGCATTATCAACAACAGCCAGGCGCAAACCAGCTTTTTACCCTCCCGGCATGGCGAATCCGGCAACGAGGCGGGCTACCATTCCTGAGGTGAAATCCCGAGGCGCTGCATGCGCGACAGCAGCGTGGTGCGCTTGACGCCCAGCTTGAAGGCCGCGCCGCGCGGCCCGGCCACGATGCCGTTGGCCTCGCGCAGCGCCTGGATAATCCGCACCCGTTCCGCCTCGTCGTTTTCCGGCGGGGCGGTATCGGGCCTTGGCCTGGGCGCCGCATGGGGCGCGGGCGCGTCGGCCACCGGCGCGGCGCGCTGCAGTTCATCGAGGCGCAGGTTCAACGTATTGCCGCGCGTGAGGATCACCGCCCGCTCAATCACATTCTCCAGCTCGCGCACGTTGCCCGGCCACGGATACTGACTGAGCTGGCGCAGGGTCTCGCCGGGAATGCTGTCGATGGCGCGGTTCATGCGCCGGGAGATTTTCTGGGTAAAAAACTTGGCCAGCAGCGGAATATCCTCCGGCCTGTCGCGCAGCGGCGGGATGGTGATGGGAAAGACGTTCAGCCGGTAGTACAGGTCGCTGCGGTATTCCCGATCCGCCACCATTTGCTTCAGATCGCGGTTAGTGGCGGCAATCAGCCGCGCGTTCACCGGAATCACTTTACTGCCGCCGAGCCGTTCGATTTCACGCTCCTGCAATACCCGCAGCAGCTTGGGCTGCAATTCCAGCGGCATGTCCCCCACTTCGTCGAGAAACAGCGTACCGCCTTCAGCCAGCTCAAAACGCCCCTGGCGGGTCGTAATGGCGCCGGTAAAGGCGCCCTTTTCGTGGCCGAACAAATCGCTTTCCATCAGGCCGGACGGCACGGCGGCGCAGTTCATTTTCACCATGCGTTTGCCGCTGCGCGCGCTGTGGTTGTGAATGGCGCGGGCAATCAGCTCCTTGCCGGTGCCGGTTTCGCCTAAAATCAGCACCGTGCTGTCGCTGTCCGCCACCATTTCCACCTGCTCCAGCAGCGCGCTCATCGCCGCGCTTTGCCAGATAATTTCACCGAAGCTGCCGCTGTCGTGCATCTGCTCGTTGAGCCAGATGTTTTCATGTTCCAGGTTATCCTTTAACCGGGAAATCTCATCATAGGAACGGGCATTGTCCACCGCGATGGCGATACGGGCGCTGACCTGACTGAGCAGGCGCAGGTTGTCCTCGCTAAACGTGTCGCTGCTGCACAGCGCCAGTTTCAGGATGCCCAGCGGCTTGTGCCCGAACACCAGCGGCAGCAGGCATAAGGTCTGCAGCCCGTCATCCAGCATGGCCGCCAAATGGGGATCTTCGTCGCCAAGCTGCGGCGCGTCGCGCAAATCCACCAGCAGCGGCCGGCACTCCGTCAACACCCGCGCCGCCAGGCGGCTGCCCGCCATGGGCACGCGCTTTTGCTCGCGGCGCATCGGCGTGCCCGCCGTATAGCGGGTCAGGTAAACATTAAGCGAGGCGTTGTCGCCTCCGCCCTCGCACAGCGCCAGGCTGATATAGTCGATGCCGAAAAACCGGTGTATCTCCTTTGATACTTCCGCGGCCAGCGCATCCATATCCAGGCAGGAAAGGACCGAATTGGTGACATCCACCAGGATGCGGTGATGATCGCGCTCATGGCGCAACTGGTCGTTTTCCTGGCGCAGGGTTTCATGGACGCCAAGATTTTCCAGCGCCAGCGCCAGCAGCTGCGCCAGGCGGCGCAAAAAAGCCCGTTCGTCCCGGCTGTAATGGTAGCCGTCGGCGCGGGTAAATATCACCTCGCCAAACTGCCTGCGGGGAGAGGCGACCGGCAACGCGCACCGGCTAAGGGGTTCCGCCAGTTCGTCGTCGGGAAGCGGCGCCGGCGCGGCGCGCGCGCCGTTCTTATCGCAAATCAGATGGCGTTTGGGCAGCGAAAGCATCAGGTCAATACACTGACAGGGGATCGGCAGCGGCAACAGCGCAGCCAGCAGGGATTCGGCGTCGCGCTGGAAAAAAAGCCGTTGCGAGAGCTCGATGATCGCATCCTGCCATAACCCGCTATGTTCAGTATCATTCGACGTCTTGAGCATCAGGATAGTTTCGCAATATTCACATTTATTCCTTCGCTGTATTTTAAAGGAGAGTGGAGGGAAAAAATATTCACGCGGGTCATTAATTTGATCTGATGCGTCATTTCATTTTGCGGCCGCGCCGTAACGGGCGACAGCGGCGCAATCGATATATATTTAGTTATATTACGGTTTATATTTCTCTCGGCGGATGATTATTTTGCACCGTGATGAAAATAATTCTCTTTTACATTTTTCCTTGCCGCTCAATGCCCTAGATTTACCCTACCCCGCCCCCGGCATCTTATCATTAATCAACACTGGTATGGGAAATGCATTAATCCTCGCGTCTCACGCTTTTTATCTCTGTAAGCACATGTTCTGAAGGTAAATAACAAGCAGTTATTGCAAAAATAACCGGGAGTCATTATGAATAGCGAAAATTATTTTGATCTGCGCCTGCCTGCGGAAATGGCCAAAATGGCCGAGCAGGCGGGGGTATACAAGACCATGAAAAAACCGGAGATGACCTTTTTCCTGGCCATGACCGCCGGCATGTTCATCTCCATTGCCTTTGCTTTTTATATTACCGTGACCGCCGGTCCCGGCCCCGCCGGCGGCCTGACCAAACTGGTGGGTGGGCTGTGTTTTTCGCTGGGCCTGATCCTGGTGGTGGTGTGCGGCGCCGATCTGTTTACCTCAACGGTACTGACGGTGGTGGCCAAGGCCAGCGGCAAAATCACCTGGCGGCAATTGACCCTGAACTGGATAAACGTTTATATCGGCAACCTGGCGGGGGCGCTGTTTTTCGTGGCGCTGATCTGGTTTGCCGGCCAGTATATGGCGGGCAACGGCGGCTGGGGCCTGAACGTGCTGCAAACCGCCGATCACAAGATGCACCATACCTTTATCGAGGCGGTCTGCCTGGGGATCCTGGCCAACCTGATGGTCTGCCTGGCGGTGTGGCTGAGCTATTCGGGCCATTCGCTCAGCGATAAAATCTTCGCCATGCTGCTGCCCATCGGTATGTTTGTCGCCAGCGGTTTTGAGCACAGCATCGCCAATATGTTCCTGATTCCCCTGGCTATTCTTATCCGTGATTTTGCCCCGCCCGACTTCTGGCAGGCCATCCACGCCTCGCCGGATCAGTACGCCTCGCTGACGGTGGGCCAGTTTATCGTCGATAATCTGATACCAGTGACCCTCGGCAATATTATCGGCGGCGGCCTGCTGGTGGGATTAACCTACTGGGTGATTTACCTGCGTCCGGGCAATGCCCACAGCTAAGCTGCCGGCGCAACCTAACCGGCGGCGGGAAGACGCACAACCCGCGTCGGTTTCTCACCGTCACGGGTGACGAATCGCCGCCGCCGACGGCACTTTTGACGAACAAAAAATCGACAGCCGCCGCCCGTGCCGGCCACCATCAAGCAGCCCCCGCGATCAGGCCAGGTCTTTGGAGATGGCGTACATGCCTTTGATGCCGTTGCCGAAGCGCGCCAGCGCTGCGCGATGATTCGCCAATTCGCTGTAGGGCAGGTAACGCACTTTCATATCGGCCACGCGGCTGAAGGCCGGACGGCGCAGCTGGGCCTGCACCTCCGTCTCACGGTTGTCCGGCGCCACCAGGAACAGCCCTTCGCTGGCCTGGGTATCGCCGCTCAGGGCCAGATCCAGCATGCGCACGATGCCGGAGTAGATCGAGGTGGTATGCTCCACCTCAAACGCCGCCATCACCCGATCGCGCTGCGCGTTCAGCCATAGCACGTCAATCAGCCGGATGGCGTCGGCGGCGGGCGAGGCGACAATATCCGCCGGCAACTGCTCCAGGCAGCCGGACCCGAGCACGCCGTTGCCATAAGGACGCCGGCGATCGTTGGACGCAATCCACACGCTGTAGCCCAGGGCCAGGCCCAGATCGCGCAGCCAGCCCTGGATCTCGGTATGGGTGCGCTCGTTTTCGCCCGCCAGCTGCTGCGCCTTGGCCGCGCCGGCGCCGTCGGCACGCACCTGCGCCAGATCCGCTTCCCAGATCCGGCGCCCCTCGCGGTCATCGGCGCGGGGCGGAACCGGGTAACGCCCGCTGCCCAGATCGAACAATAATCCCGCTATCGCGCCAAAATCGTTCGACAGCAACGGGCGCCAGGTCTCGTTCAGCGCGATAATGCCGCGCCGCATGGCCAGGTACTCCTGCCATTTGCCCAGTTTAACGTTGGCGCCGGTGAGGGCATTGTAGCCTTTGACGATAGCGGTATTGCACGGCGGCATCAGCGTTGGATGGAGAAAATAAAGCAAATTGGCCACCGCCGGCCCCAATCCCTTAATCGCCAGGCGATCGATGTGGTGGATGGCGCTGATAATCGGGTCGGCGCCGGTGCAGCCGGCACAGGTAAACAGCAAATGGCCGAAGGCGCGCTGATGGTCCGCGTTTTCATAAATATCGGGAATACGCAGCTTGGGCTTCCATAAAAAGGCGTGATCGGCGCCCTTGAATATCTGCCGCTGTTCCGCAATCGAATGGACGATGGTTTCCAATGACGAGCCGCGATACTGATTGCCGAAGACCCCGCGCTCGATTTCATCCACCACCTGCGTGATGCCCCGGCGGATCGACCGGAAATTCTTGATGCGCTGATCCCATAAAAACCAGCTTTGATAGGTGCCGGCCGGATCGTTGCGCCACCGCTCGATTAACAGACCCACCGCGTCTTCATTCATCGCTTTCCCACCCTGACATACCCGCCGGCATCATTACCGGAAAACGAAAGCGCAACCGGCCTCTTTTTCAGCGCCGCGCCGCTTTCTGGTTATCGTCATGGCAAAGCGGGGCGCGCGCTTTATTTTAGCCGCCGGGCGCCGGGGGTTATTGTCGTGGATCATCAATTGAGGGACGAAAACCGGCGCGGCGGCAAACGGCGGGCAAGGAGGCGCTCCTTTTTGGCATCGCCTATCGCCGCCTGGCGGCTTAGCAATGGCCCGCGCGCGACGGCCAGGCATGGCATCGCGCGCGTAAGGGGAGTGAAGCCTAAGCGGCCTGCAGGCGAATGCTATCCACCTTGCGCTGGCGCACAAACAGCAGCATCACCACGATACCGGCCACCGCCAGGATACTGGCGAGGATAAACGCCGAATGGTAGCCGCCGCCGTACTGGATCAAAAAGCCGGTGATGCCGGGGGACAGGATACCGGCCAAATTGGCCAGCAGGTGGACAAACCCGCCGGCGGAACCGATGCGCTGCGCCGGCACGATATCCTGCAACAGCGACCAGCACGCCTGCGGCGTCATATAGGCGAAAACGCTGGCGACGGTTATCAGGGTGACCGCCGCCCCTAAGCTGGACGCATAGGCGGTCATCAGCACGCACAGCGCGGCGATGGCCAGGCCGCACACGATGACCAGCTTGCGCGACAGCAGGAAGTTGCCGGTTTTGCGGAACAGGGCGTCGCAGACGAGCCCGCCGCCGATAAAGCCGACCGTCGCGCCGAGCCAGGGCAGGATGCCGACAATACTCATGCTCTTGATATCCAGATGCTGGAAATCCGTCAGGTAGCTGGGCAGCCATGACAGGAAAAAGAACTGGATATAGTTAAAACAAAAGAACGCCGCCGCCACGCCCAAAACCGGCATCGACAGCACAAAAAAGAACACGCCGTGTTTCTGCGCGCCGGCGGCCGCAGCCGCGGGTTTGGCCGGGCGATCGGCGGTGATCAGCGCCACCTCCTGCGGGGAGACGCGGCGGTGCTGCTCCGGACGGTCGCGAAAAAACACCAGCCACAGCGCCAGCCAGACAAAGCCCAGGCAGGCAATCACCACAAAAGAGACGCGCCAGCCGAAGTTAAGCCCCACCAGGCCGACAATCGGCGCGGCGACGGCCGCGCCCAGCGGCTGGCCGGCGTTGGTAAAGCCCACCGCCCTACCCACTTCCCGGCGCGGAAACCAATTGGAAATGGATTTATTGGTGGTGGTGCCCATCGGTCCTTCGCCGATGCCGAACAGGATGCGCACGATAAGCAGATGGCCAAAACCGGTGGCCAGGGCTGTGGCGCCGCAAAAGAACGACCAGAAGCCGGCGGCCCAGGCATACACTCTGCGCGGGCCGAACCTGTCCGCCCCCCAGCCGCCGATAAAGCAGAACAGGCAATAGCCGACAAAAAAGAAGCTGAATAAAATGCCCATCTGCGCATCGCCGATATGCAAATCCTGTTTAATCAGCGGCGCCATCACCGAGAGCGCCGCGCGATCGAGATAGTTGAGCATGCCGGCGGCGAACAGCAGCAACGCCACGATAAAACGATAGTTATGCTTAAACATCAGGCTTTCTCCCGGGTCAGGCTGCTATGGGCAACGCGGTAGCGTGCGAGAAGGTCTTCATCCGGGGCGAATCCCAGCCCCGGGGTGGTGGGCAGCCGCAGGCGCGGCTGGAAATCCAGTTCGGCATATAAGGGTTCGGGCCACTGCAAATAGGGCACCTCGAGCGCGATATCCTCCGGCAACGTGGCCACCAGATGCGCCGTGGCCAATAGCGCCGCGCCATAATAGAAGCAATGCGGCACCACTTTTACCCCGTAATGGCGCGCCAGCCGGTAAACGTCAAGGGCGGCGCTGATGCCGCCGATTTTGGCCACGCTCGGCTGGGCGACGCTGACGGCCCCCGCCGCGAAATGCTGTAGAAATCCCTGCACGCCCTGGGCATTTTCGCCGGCGGCGATGGGCGTGCCGCAGGCCCGCACCCGGGCCAGTCCGGCCAGATCGTCCGGCGGCCAGACCGGTTCCTCCAGCCAGGCCAGGCCCAGTTCATTGAGGGCCTGCGCCCGCCGGCAGGCTTCGTCCACCGGCCACGGGCAGTTTACGTCCACCATCAGCTGCGCGTCGTCCGGCAAGGCGTCGCGCGCCGCCGCGATGGCGGCATACTCGGTTTCATGCAGCTTGATGGCGCGAAAGCCGGCGCGGTAGGCGCGCAGGGCATGGGCGGCCACCTGCGACGGGTCGTTGTCATAGCTTACCAGGCTGGCGTACACGCCAATTTCCCCGCGTGCGGCGCCCAATAGCTGCCACAACGGTTTACCGGCCTGTTTGGCGCACAGATCCCATAAGGCGATATCCATCGCCGACAGCGCGAACTGGACCGGCCCGCTGCGGCCAAAGGCATGAAAAGCCCGCTGCGCGTGATCCATCAGTTGTCCTAAGCCCGCGGTCGTGCCGTCGAAGGACCGGCCGAGGAAAAATCGTCCCACCGGGCCGTCCAGCGCGGCGTAGGTCACGGGATTGGACAAATGACCAAACCCCTCGCCCCATCCCTGCAGACCGTCGTCCGTGGTCACACGCACCAATAATGTTTCCATGCGGGTCAGCTCGCGCGAGGCGGCATTATAGGCGTCATCCCCGCCGCCGCCCGTCTGGTCGCTGCTTCTGCCGGACGTGAACGGCATCGCCACGCGCATCACTTCAATCGCGGTAATCTTCATAACCTGTGCCTCTACGCGGTCGGTTTATTTGCCGGATATCGGCGTTAAGTTATTGGGATATAAGTCATTATAGTTAGCGGTTTTTGCGCCAACATTGGAAAACGGCACAGTGTTGCGCGTGGGGAAATGAAATTATTTGTGCAAATGAATAAGATGGTGAGAGGCCGGTCACGAAATTTCAGTGCGGGATGCGCGGCGTGCCGGCGCGGGCGCGCCGGCGGCAATAAGCCCCGGGGGGGCGATTATTTATCGTTGCCCGAGGCTATCTGGGCGTTCTTGTTATCGCGTTCGGCCCGGCTGTCTTTGGCCGCCGCCCGGGCCTTTTCGGCCATGGCGTCCGTCTGCTCATCGGTCAATTCTTCTTCCGCCTCGAAAAGCTTACCCAGCCCCTGGCTGATGGTCACATCCTCGGGTTTCTGTCCTTCGCCGGCATTGGATTCGCCGGTTTTTACCGCATCGGTTTTAGGGTCGGTCATGGCGTTGTGCTCCATTCAAGAGATAAAAAGGTCTATACCGCTAAGCATAGACCTTTAATGGCATTACCGACCCATTCTATTACGCCGATAGACAGACACGGCGTGCTAATCGATGCGCGGCAGCCAGGCCGCGCCGCGAACCCCGCTGGAATCACCATGACGGGCTTTGCGCACCGGCGTATCGCACTCGCCGCCGAATACCCATTGCGGCAATAGCGCCGGCAGCGTGGTATACAGCCGATCCACGTTGCTCATGCCGCCCCCCAGCACAATCACCCGCGGGTCCAGGGTATTAATCACGCCGGCCAGCGCCTTGGCCAGGCGGCGTTCATACTGCTGCAGCGCCAGTTCGGCGTCGCCGTCGCCGTCCCCGGCGCGCCGGGCGATTTCCGCGCCGCTCAGGGTCGCCCCGGCGGCGCGCCGGTAGGCGGTGGCAAAACCGGTGCCGGAGATAAAGGTTTCATTGCAGCCGGTTTTGCCGCAGTAACAGGGCACCTCGCGCTGGTATACCAATTCGGTCGCGTCGGGCCAGGGCAGCGGATTATGGCCCCACTCGCCGGCGATGCCGTTATGGCCGGCATATACCCGGCCGTTGACCGCCAGGCCCCCGCCGCAGCCGGTGCCGATGATCACCGCGAACACCATTTCCTCGCCGGCGCCGGCGCCGTCGGTGGCCTCGGATATCGCCAGGCAGTTGGCGTCGTTGGCAACCGTAATGGGACGCCCCAGCAGCGCGCCCAAATCCTCCTTGAACGGCCGGCCGTTAAGCCATACCGAATTGGCGTTCTTGACCTTGCCGGTCAGCCGGGACAGGGTGCCGGGAATGCCGATGCCGACGGAGCCCTGTTCGCCCACCGCCCGCTCCGCCCCCAGGATCAGATCGCGGATGGTGGCAAGCGTCGCCGCATAATCGTCGCGCGGCGTCGGCACCCGGTAACGGTACAGTTCGCCGCCCGCCGGATCCAGCGCGATAACCTCGGTCTTGGTGCCGCCTAAATCAATGCCAATATACATACGGATACCTTTGTTATGCCGATGTCTGTCACGGGTTGCGCTGATTTAGCCGCTTGCCGAGCCAGGCAAACAGGCCGCGGCACACCACGATGACGATGATAATGCCGCCCCAGGTGGCGGTGATCATAAACGGATCCAGCCGCAGCAGGTTCAGGCCGCTGGAGATAAGCTGCAGGATAATCACCGCCAGCACCACGCCGGATACCCGGCCGAAACCGCCGAACGGACTGACTTTGCCCAGGAACGCCGCCAGCACCGCCACCAGCAGGTACGAATCCGCATAGCTGGCCTTGACCGAGTTCAGCTGGCCTATCATCACCAGCGCGGTCAGGGCGGCGAAACACGACGACAGCACATACTGGATCACCGTCACCTTGACGGTATTGACGTTGGAAAAGCGCGCGGCCACCGGATTGGAACCCATCATGTACAGGTTAAAACCAAACCGGGTCTTATTGAGGATCACCGAGGCGACGATGGCGGCGGCGGCAAACAGATACAGCGAGTTGGGCACGCCGAAACTCTGGCCATTGCCGATATTCACCAGCGCCGGCGGAAATCCGGTAATGGTATACCCCTTGGTAAAGACCACATTCAGGCCGGAAATCAAGGTCATGGTGCCCAGGGTCACCAGGATGTCCGGAATTTTCAGCAGGGCTATCAGCAAACCATTGACTACGCCCACCAGAATGCAGGCCAGCAGCCCCAGGAAAATGGCCAGCGCCACCATCTCGCCCGAGGCCAGCTTCATGCCGTTAACCGACACGGATTGCAAAAACAGGGCGATGACGATGCCGTTCAGGTTGGTGGTGGCGATAATCGACAGGTTAATGCCGCCGGACAACATGGAAATCATCATGCCCAGCGACAGAAATCCGACGATGGGCAGCTGATACGCCATGGAGCTGAAGTTCTGCAGGCTGAGGAATTTGTCGCCGTTCAAGGCATACATCACCATAAAGACCGCCGCCAGCACCACATACAGCGAGGCGTTTTCTTTCAGCGCCGGCGGCAGGCCCGCCGCCGCGCCCGGTAGTGTATTACTGTTGCCGACCGCTTTCATGATGGCTCCTTAAGTTCAACCAAAACCCGCACCCGCGAACGCCGTTGCTTGATGACCTGCAGCGCGTTAGCCGCTACGCTTACCAGGATCACCAGGCCGGTGAATACGTTGTAATAATAGGGAGAGACTTTCAGCAGGGTCAGGCTATTGCTGAGAATGGCGAACAACAGTACCCCGAGCAGCGTGCCCGGCACGGTGCCGCGCCCGCCGGTGACCGATGCCCCGCCCAATACCACGGCGGCGATGACCTGCAGTTCCGACCCGACGATGGAATTGGGGATCACCGTTTGCACAATCGACACCTGGACGATACTGGCAAAACCGGAAATGGCCCCCACCAGGGTATAGATAAACAAGGTGGTTTTTTTCAGGTTGAATCCCACCCGTTCGGCGGAGAGCGCATTGCCGCCCACCGCGTACAGGCTGCGCCCAAGGATGGTATGGCGCAGGAAAAAATGCAGGACAATCGCCAGCAAGAACCACAGGCAGGTGACAAAGCTGATGCCGTAAAGCGAGCCGTTGGCGGCATGCAGCGGGAAAATCTTTAATTCCGCCAGCCCAAGGAACGACGGCGGAATATCGTAAATCAGGTCGCCCTGGGTCACGACATACAATAAGCCGTAGAACAGGCTGTTGGTGGCGATGGTGACGATAATGGCGGTAATCTTGAAATAATAAATTATGACGCCGTTTAATAAGCCCATGGCCGCGCCGATTATCATGCTGCACAAAATCGCCAGGTAAATATTGTCCAGATTGGCCTGCAAAAACCAATACACCACGGCGTACTGCGCCACCTGGGCGATGGCGGTAAACGACACGTCGAAACCGCCGGAGAGCAGCACCAGCAGCACCCCGAGGGCGAAGATCCCCAGCACCGTATAGGATTTAAGCAGGCTGGCGATATTGTCCAATGACAGGAAGGCCGGATTGATCAGGGCGATGGCGATGGAAAATACGATAATCAGTATTAACAGCACTGCTTCACGCGCTTTAAAAAGTTTAACAAAAGCCATAATAAGACCACCTCTTGATATCAGGCACTTTCCATCTCCTGCTGCAACGCCTCGTTGTCGACGGCATCGGTCGCGTATTCCTTACCGAAACGCCCCCGGGTCATCATGATGATGCGATCGCAATTCGCCAGCAGCTCCGGCAGTTCGTCGGAAATAAACACGATGCCCATACCCGCCGCCGCTTTTTCTTTCACCGTCTGGTAGATATAACTTTTAGCGCCGACGTCGATGCCCACCGTCGGGCTGTCGAGGATAAAGATGCGCGGATTGGTCGCCAGCCATTTGGCCAGCACCACTTTTTGCTGATTGCCGCCCGACAGCATGCGGATCTCTTTATCCATGCCGCCGTATTTCACCTGCATGCCCTGGAGCAATCCCCTTACCGCGGCGCGCATTTTGCGGCTGTTAATCAGTTTCAGCGGATTAAGGTAATCCTTCAGCGAGCAGATGGCGGTATTGGCGGCAATGCTTTGCTCCATGATAAGCCCCTGCGCGAGCCGGTCCTCCGGCACATAGGCAATGCCGTTGGCCACGGCGGCGCTGATGCCGCCGATGCGCACCGGACGGTTATCAATCAGTATTTGCCCCTCCTGGGCCGGCTCCACGCCGAACAACGCCAGCGCCAGCTCGGTGCGTCCCGCGCCCAGCAGGCCGGCGATACCCAGCACCTCGCCCTGATGTAAATCGAAACTGATATCCTGGAAACTGTTTTTCTTGCTGAGCCCGCGCACGCTCAGCAGCACGTTCTGCGTGGCATGGGAGACGCGCGGCGGATAGGTCAGTTCATACCCCAGCATCAGCTCTTCAATCCGCGCGGTGGTCAGCGCGTGGGCGGCGACGGTATCGATCAGCCGCCCGTCGCGCATGACGGTAATGCGATCGCAGATTTCCAGCAGTTCGTTCAGCTTATGGCTGATAAAAATAAACGAGATGCCCCGGGAACGCAGGCGGTTGAGAAGGGTAAACAGATGTTTGATTTCGGTGCGCGTCAGGGCGGTGGTCGGCTCATCAAGGATAATCAGCCGCGAGTCGTTGATCAGCGCCCGGGCGATGGCCACCAATTGCTGTTTGGCAATGGGCAAATCCTCCACCAGGGCATCCAGGTCCAGGCTGACGCCCAACTGCCCGATAATGGCCTTCACCTGCTCCTGATAGGCGCTGGAAAACACCCAGGGTTTCTGGTCGTTGATCATCTGGCTGATGTAGATATTTTCCATTACCGTCAGGTTGGGAAATAACGACAGATCCTGGTAGATAATGCCGATACCCTGTTTTACCGCCTCGATGGCGGAATATTTTTCGATGCGCCGGCCGTTGATGCGCAGCAAACCGCGATCGTAGGCCAGGACCCCGGCGACAATCTTCATCAGGGTCGACTTACCGCAGCCGTTCTCCCCCACTAAACCGTGAATTTCCCCGACGTTAATGTCAAAACTGACATCATTGAGGGCGGTGACCCCGTCAAATGTCTTGGTAACATGTTCAACGGCAAGAAATTCCATGTCGTATTCCTCAGGCGTAACGGCGTGGTTCCCGGTCAGGGGCGCCACGCCTGGAGTGGCTATGATTAGAAATCGTACTGGCTGTAGTTTTCCTTGGTGACCGTCAGCGGCTTATCAAAAATGATATTTTTGCCGTCGACAACCGGCTTGCCGATGCCGGGGATTTCCAGGCCGTTCTTGATTTGATCGCGTTTGCCGTCAAGGATCATCTTGGCGATATAGGTCATGGAATAGGCGGCATCGCCCGGGCTCCAGAGCACGGAGGTGGTAATGGAACCGTCCTTGAGGAACGAGGCGCTTTCCTTGGGCGAAGTGGTGCCCATCACGGTCAGCTTGCCTACCAGCCCCTTTTCGCGCAGCGCCTGGGCGGCACCCGGCGCGCCCTGGCTGCCGAAGGAGATGACGCCTTTTAAATCCGGATAGGTCGACAGCAGTTCCAGCGTTTTCTGGCGCGAGGCGTTACGGTCCTCGCTGACCGGGAAACGGTCGGCAATAAGCTTCAGGTTCGGGTATTTTTCCTTGGCCTCCTTGATGGCGGCATCCGCCCAGATATTATGGGCCGGTACGGTAAGCGAGCCGACAAAAATGGCATATTCCCCGCCGTCTTTAGCGTGCTGGGCAAATTGATCCATCATATATTTGCCGAATTTTTCATTTTCAATCATTTCCACATCGTAATCGGCATTGGGCTGATTCACCGATTCATGGGTAATCACCACGATGCCCTTTTCATGGGCGCGGGCAAATACCGGCTCGCAGGAGCTGGCGTTGTTCGGCACCACCAGCAGCGCATTAACGCCCTGGCTTATCGAATCCTCGATAATACGCACCTGCTGCGCCTCATCCGGCGACGCGGGCGCCTGCTGATAGACCTTGACATCAAAATCCTTACCGGCTTTTTTCAGCCCTTTTTCATAATCGTTAAACCAGGCGGAGCGTAATTTCGGGATGCCCACCATGGTTAATTCCTTGTCGGCGGCGCCGCTGATGCTGGGCAACAGGCTGACGGACGCGCCCAACAGCATGCAGAGCGCCATTGCATTGATCTTTTTCATGGTTTTTCCTTATCGCTGACTAAGCTTTATCAGGCGGGATAACGGCTTTCGGGTTGCGGGATAGCGCCGGCATTGCCTAATTCGATCACCGCGCCCTGAAACCGTTCTTCGGTATCAAGATAATAAAAAACATCGTCACCTATATTGCCGCTTTGCACCACCTGGTAGCCGCGCGCCGCATAACGCGCAATCGCCTGGTCGCAATCCTGGAAATACAGCTTCATGTGGTGCAGGCCGTAGCCGTGCTTTTCAATATATTCGTCATAGATGCTATAACCGCTGACCGGCTGCATTAATTCCATTTGAATTCCATTAACCCAGCACACGGCTATTTTATAAATATGCTCCGCCGGTTTGCCGCGATAGAGTGAATGGCGAATATTGTGCGGACCATAGGTATACACATCCCAGGGGCCGATATCGCATACTTGATAATAATGCGCCATGGCGTCATCCAGGTTTTCCACCAGATGCGCTATTTGAATAATGTCACCGTCTTTCATCGTGGAACCTTTTTAAATAAGGGTACGGGTCTCAGGCAAATTTTTGCGGCAAGCCTTCCAGATTGGTATGGCGTGTTTTCATCTCGTCGAGGGAAATACCGGTTTTTTCAATCAACAGCATGGTAATGATATCGACAAACAGAAACAGCGATTGCTCCAGTAGCGAGGACATCGGCTGGATTGACGGCACTTCCTGGTCGCCGCCGAAAATCTGCCCCGGCACGCGCACGGTCAGATCGGCATAGCCGCCGTGTTCGTTTTCCGGATGGGCGGTAAGCAGCGCCACCCGGGCGCCGGCCTCCTTGGCCAGTTTTATCACGTTCAGCTCGACATTGGTGACCGCGCAATGGCCGATCAGCAAGTCGCCCGCGCCAAGACAGGGCGTGGTGGTGTCGTAAACCACATAGCTGTCGAACCCCATATGTTTCAGGCGCATGGCGAACGCGCGCACCGAGAGTTGCATTCGCCCCATGGCATAGAGTTGAATGGTCTTTGCTTTACAAATTTCATCCATCAATTGGCTTATTTCAGCTTCATCCACGGCCAGCAGGGTGGCTTTGTTTTCCGCTATCACCTGTTCTACCAGGCCTTTGTAGGTATACATCGGCAATTCCTCACTTTTATCATCGTCGGCGGGAGGCGCAATATAATTTACATGTTAGCTGATATGTAAAATTAATTAGCCAACATATGCATACAACATACGATAAATTTTTGTCATATCTATCGATATTGATCACATTTTTTACGCCGAAATGTTAAATATTATGATGAAATGTGCAGTTAAGTGATAAGGATCACATTACTATTGCGCGATATTCCGTTACCTGCCTGTTGACATCCTGTCCCCCAGCAGGAGCGCTATGACGCCGGCAGCAAACCGCGACCTGGCGCGGCGCGCTTCGCATCCGCGGCGGCTACGGCATTCGCGGCGACATAAAGATTGAACAAAAATGCCGCCCGGCCGGGGCGGCGAAAAAAACCGGAAAAAAATCTCGATTTAGCGCGCTGCTCGTGGGTTTATTTATCGCTGAAACAGGATAATCGGCCGCTAAACATAGGCGCTATCGCCGTATTTATCAGCCGAATAACCCGCTTGATTTTACAACTTTTATCATTTATGGTGTTTTGCAACATTACGCGACGCATGTTGTACAGTAGCTGTAATAATCCAGCGGTCCTCACTCATTTCTTTTGGATAATTAATTTCAGCATGGGCAAAAGAATCATCATGGCGAAAAGAGGTAAACTGGATAGCGTTTTTTTGAATATCGAACAGCGCATTCGCGACAATATTTACCAGGAAGGCCAGCGTCTGCCGTCGGAATCGGTATTATGCGATGAATTCTCGGTATCGCGCCCCACCGTCTCCAAGGCGCTGTCCAAACTGCGGGAACTGGGGCTTATCAGCAGCACCCAGGGGTCCGGCCATTATGTCTGCGCGCGGCAGCAGCCGGCGGCGGCGGCGCAGGGAGAACTGACCCTCGGCATCCTCTCGCCGCGCATGGAAGCCAATGAAAGCGGCTTCCTGTTCGAGCAGATCTTTAAGTCCATTGCATCGCTCTCCCAGCAGTTCAATTTCTCCCTGGTCTGGAACGGCATCGTCACCATGGGCATCGACGCCAGTAAGCAGAAAATAATCCAGACCATTGAAAACATCATCGATCGCTACATTAAAAATAATGTTCACGGGATATTTTTTATACCGATAGAGTTCCATCCCTTCGCCGATGAAATTAACCAGATGATCCTGCAAAAACTTTCTTTGTTCAATATCAGAGTCATCCTGGTTGACAGCGATTTCAAAGCCTATCCCAATAAGTGCGCCTACGATCTGGTGGGCATTGATAATATTGCCGCCGGTTTTGAAGTCACCCGCCATTTATTAAAAAACGCGACCCGTCGCGTTGATTTTTTATGTGAAAACTATTCGGCGCATACCGTTTCAATGCGCATCATGGGCTATAAGCTGGCGCTGCTGGACGCCGGCATCCAAGCGCAGGAAGGCTGGGTGCACAAGGGTCTGGCGGGGGATAAGGACTTTATTAACGGCGTTCTCGACGGCGGCGCCACGAATATTGTCTGCGCCAATGATTTTACCGCCATGAAATTATTATCCACCTGCGGCCAGATAGGTCGCCAGGTTAATGTCGTCGGCTTTGACGATAATGAATACTCCGCCCTGCTCGGTATTCCGCTGACCACCTATAAACAGCCCTTTGGCGATATTGCCAGGAACGCCATATTCCTAATGCTTAACCGGCTGCAGTTTCCCCAGGACGCGCCGCGCCATCTGCAGCTGCGCGGCGAGATGATCATCCGCTCGTCCTGCGGCACGCGCCGCGACCCCGCTTGAGATACATTTCTTCATAGTTCCACGGGCCGTGCGCCGGGCATGGCCGCCATCCCACGCTAGACTTGAGGTAGAGCCATTCCGTAGAACCTACTCCGAAGGAGCAATGACATGGAAAATACGACCTCGCAGGTTTCCGCCCCCGACGCCGCCGAACTGGCGCTGATCGACCGCTACTGGCGGGCGGCGAATTACCTGTCGGTGGGCCAGATCTACCTGATGGATAACCCCCTGCTGCGCCGGCCGCTGTTGCCGGACCATATCAAGCCGCGCCTGCTCGGCCACTGGGGCACCACTCCCGGCCTTAATTTCATCTATGCACACCTGAACCGGGTTATCCGCGCCCGCGACCTGGATATGATTTATATCTGCGGGCCGGGGCACGGCGGCCCCGGCATGGTGGCCAATACCTGGCTGGAAGGCACCTACAGCGAGATTTATCCGGATATTTCCGACGATGCCGAAGGCATGCGCAAACTGTTTCGCCAGTTTTCCTTTCCCGGCGGCATTCCGAGCCATGCGGCGGCGGAAACGCCGGGTTCCATTAACGAAGGCGGCGAGCTGGGCTATGCCCTGGTCCATGCCTACGGCGCCGTGTTCGATAATCCCGATCTGATCGCCGCCTGCGTTATCGGCGACGGCGAGGCCGAAACCGGGCCGATGGCCGCCAGCTGGCATTCCAATAAATTTATCAACCCCGCCCGCGACGGCGCGGTGCTGCCTATCCTGCATCTTAATGGCTATAAAATCGCCAATCCTACCCTGCTCGGGCGCAGCAGCGATGACGATTTGCGTCAGCTGTTCCAGGGCTACGGCTACCGGCCGATTTTCGTCGCAGGCCATGAGCCGGCCAAAATGCATCCGCTGATGGCCGCCGCGTTCGACCAGGCGTTCGATGAGATCCGCGCCATCCAAAACGACGCGCTCACCGGCAACGCCGCGCCGCAATCGCTCCCCCGCTGGCCGATGATTATCCTGCGCAGCCCCAAGGGCTGGACCGGGCCGAGAGAGGTGGACGGCAAAAAGGTCGAGGGCTTCTGGCGCGCCCATCAGGTGCCGGTGGCGGGCTGTCGCGAGGACGAGGGCCACCGGCAGATCCTGGAACACTGGCTGCGCAGCTATAACCCGGACGATTTGTTCGACGGCAACGGCCGTTTGCTGCCGGAACTGCGCAAACTGGCGCCGGAGGGCGGCAGGCGCATGGGCGCCAATCCCAATGCCAACGGCGGTCTGCTGCGTAAGGCGCTGAAGGCGCCGGCAATCCAGGATTATGCGGTGGCCAGCAAGAAACGGGGGGATATCCAGGCCGAAGCCACCAAAATATTCGGCGAGTACCTGCGCGATATCTTCCGGCTCAATGCGGATAATGCCAACTTTCGCCTGTTCGGCCCCGACGAAACCGCCTCCAATCGTTTAAGCAGCGTGTTCGAGGCCACTAACCGGGTCTGGATGGAGGAAACCAAAGCTTACGACGAGCAGCTGTCCCAGGACGGTCGGGTGATGGAGGTGCTGAGCGAGCATCTGTGCCAGGGCTGGCTGGAAGGCTACCTGCTCACCGGCCGCCACGGGCTGTTTTCCTGTTATGAAGCCTTTATCCATATTGTCGATTCCATGTTCAATCAGCATGCCAAATGGCTCAAGGTGTCGCGCGCCCTGCCCTGGCGCAAGCCCGTTTCCTCGCTCAATTACCTGCTGTCCTCGCACGTCTGGCGCCAGGATCATAACGGCTATAGCCATCAGGATCCGGGTTTTGTCGATCTGGTCGCCAATAAAAAGGCTGATATCGTGCGCATCTATTTCCCGCCGGACGCCAATACGCTGCTGTGGGTCGGCGATCATTGCCTGAAAACCTACGATCGCATTAATGTGATCGTGGCCGGCAAGCAGCCCGCGCCGCAGTGGCTGTCTATGGACGAGGCGGTGACACACTGCGAGGCCGGTCTGGGCATCTGGGACTGGGCCGGCAACGAGGACGGCACCACCGCCCCCGATGTGGTGATGGCCTGCGCCGGCGACGTGCCCACCATGGAAACGCTGGCCGCCGTCGAGCTGTTGCGCCGGCACGTGCCGGAGCTGCGCATCCGGGTCGTCAACGTGGTGGATCTGCTGGCGCTGGAGTCCGAGACACAGCATCCGCACGGCCACAGCGATGAATTTTTCGATAGGCTTTTTACCCCCGACCGGCCGGTGATTTTTGCCTATCACGGTTATCCGTTCCTGATCCACCGCCTCACCTATAAGCGGAAAAATCACGCCAATATCCACGTGCACGGCTTTATGGAGGAAGGCACCACCACCACGCCGTTCGATATGACCGTGCTGAATAAACTTGATCGTTTCCATCTGGCCATGGCGGCGATCAAACGCATTCCCGGACTGAAGGATTCCGCCAAGGCCGCCGCCGCCATCGATTTTTTCAAGGCCAGGCTGGATGAACATTATCATTATGTGCGCGAGCACGGCGACGATCTGCCCGACGTCAAGGAGTGGAAGTGGCAAAAAATCAGCTAAGGCGCACGTCCAGATGACGCTGGGTGCGCAGACCCGGCTAAAGGACGCTATCCCGCGCTATCTTTCAGCGAGCAATCACCCTGCATCAAGGTGATAGGGGTTTTCCCGCGGGATACCTATCCGGTGACATGGATGTTAACCACCCGTGGATGTAAAAAGCCTGAAGGGGCACAGAGAGGATACGGAAGATAAGAGTATGGGCGATGGGAAAATGATACTGATGAACCCTGATCGCTGATTTGTTGGCTTGGCGTCTAAAAATACCCGCCCAGGCGCCTGAAGAAAGGGCGATTTGCTCTTTTAATCCTTTTTTTTGTGCGTCATTTATTGATTCCCATAATTTAATTGTTCTCCGGTATCATAGGCACAAAAAAATTTAAATAAATCAACAGCCGCTCAGAACAGAAACTTTCCGGTGAAGATGCGGCTATCACCTTAATAGCACGACGATAATAGCCACGCTGCGCACCCGGCAAATTCAGCGCCCCCAAAACCCGTTTTGGAGGCGCAATGACTACCTTAACCCTGTCATCACTTAATCCGCCCTATTACGACACGACGGTCATTAAGAGAGTATCAGCAGTTTTTACCAAAGTGCTTTTCATCTCATCGGTGCGGGTAACGCGTTGTTTTCCCCGATGCTAACTAAGAGCTGCGGCCGCCGCCATGGCTGTGTTGACCGCCTTTCTTGCCTGCTTCCGAGGCTTTTTCAGGATCGTTCTTAAAGTTGCCGCCACTCTGCTGACCGCCTTTTTTACCCGCGTCGGACGCTTTCTGTTTATCTTCGGCGAAGTTGCCGGAACCGCCACGATGTTCAGCCATGTTAACCTCCAATTGCAGATGATATCATCAAGCCGTTAGATATTACCCATCTTATTAATACCATTCATTTAACGGGCTTGAACTGTTTATTGATGACTATTTATTACACGTGACTCATCATCAATGGAATTAATGTTAGGCAAGGTTCTCTAAAAGAGCAAATACGGCATTTAGGTGAAAATGACCCTCACAATGAATTTCAACATACTGAAAAAGATGTATTTTTTGCATTTATGTTTTATGGGATTATTTATTAACATAATAGAAATGGTGATTTTTATTAATTAAATCAACAACAAATTACCACTCAAAAATTTATAAAAATATTTATACACACCTGATAAAAATAATAAACGAGGCGGTATAACATATTGATTTTTTGGTCGGTATATCCGTTCTACGCCGTAATAAGCGTTATTACCGGAAATATAACAAGGTACGCAAAGGAACATTCCCGCCGCTAAGGGACAATCCCATGCGCAATTAACCGCAGCCGCCGTCCCGCCCGCCATGGTATGCGCGGCCGACCCGCGCGGCTCAGGCCGACGGTCCCTGCCCCACCGAATGGCGGATGCGCAGCTCGGTGGAGAATTCACTTGGGCAGGGCGCGTCCGGGAGGGCACCGATGCGCTGCAACAGCAGGGTGGCGGCGGCGCGGCCCATGGCATTTCCCGGCTGGCGTACCGTGGTAAGTGCGGGACTGAGCAGCCGCGCCGCGGGGATATCATCAAAGCCGGTGACGCTGATGTGTTCCGGCACGGCGATACCCCGCTCACGGCAACGGCGTATAAAGCCTATGGCTATCAGATCGTTGGCGCACAGCACCGCCGTAGGGCGCTCCGTCGCCGGCAGATTGATAATCGTATCCGCCGCCCGGCTGCCGGACGCCTCGGTATAGTCGCCGCTTAATACCGGCACCGAGTCCGGCATAATATCGGCGGCGGCAAATGCCTCGCGAAATCCGGCCAGGCGCTGTTCGCTGGTCCACAATCCGCGCGGCCCGCCGAGGACGGCCAGCCGCCGATGCCCGCGCCCCAGGACATATTGCGCCATGGCGCGCGCGCCCAGCAGGTTTTGCGCACTGATAAAAGGCGCGTCGATCCCCGGCAGGCATTCATCGACAAATACCACCGCGCCTTGCTGCGCCAGCCTCATCAGCGAGGGGCTGGGCAGACCGGTGCCGGACAGGTAGATCACCCCGTTCAGGCGCTGGGTACGCAACACCTGTGCGTAATACTCCTCGCGCTGCGTATCAGCCCAGGTCATGCACAGCACCAGCAGGCAATCAAGGTGGTCAAGCACGCCCTGGATGCCTTCGGCCACGTCGGCGAAAAACGCATTGCCCAGATCCGGCACGATAAAACCAATGGAGGAAATACGCTGGTGTTTCAGGCTGCGCGCGGCGTTGTTGGGTTCAAAATTCAGCTCGGCAATGCAGCGCAGCACGTGCGCGCGCGTATCCGCGGCCACCGGCCGCGCGCTGTTGTTAAGCACCGCGCTGACGGTACCGATGGAAACATTGGCTAAACGCGCCACGTCGCGAATCGTAGGCCTTACCGGCCTGCCAGGCTTTACGCTATCATCGGTCATCAGGCGCCCTGTGCGGGATTAAACTAACGGCGCCAGTAGCGCCGCGACCAGCGCCTGGCGGTCGACGAGGAGCGCCACGGCGTAACCAGATATTCCAGCAGGATAACCAGCAGAAAGCTCAAGACCCCCAGCAAGGCCAGAAAACCGATGGCGGAAAACGTGCCGGCGGTATTAAGCCTTGAGTTAGCCTGCAGCAGATAAGCGCCCAGGCCGCCGCTGGTGGACGCGGTCCACTCGCCGATAACCGCCCCGGTGACGCTGAAGGTGGCGGACAGCTTCAGGGCGGAAAACAGCGGCGTATAGGTGGCCGGCAGCTTAACGTAGCGGAAGATGCTCAGGCGGGAACCGCCCATGGATCGTACCAGATTAAGCATATCCTTATCCACGGAGTTCAGCCCGTCGAGCACGTTGACCACCACCGGAAAAAATACCACCAGCGCCACAATCACCAGTTTCGGCGCCAGGCCGAAGCCCAGCCAGATCGTCAGCGCGGCGGAAATCGCGATAACCGGCACCGCCTGGCTGGCGATCAAAATTGGATACAGCACGCTTTTCACGCCGGGGATCGCATCCATCAGCACGGCAAAGACGAATCCGGCGCCGGCGCCCAGGACAAACCCCAGCAAAAAGGTGGTGAAGGTGGCCTGGAACCCGATCCAGAGCACCGACCAGTCCGATAAGGCGTGCTGCCAGGTGAGCTGCGGCGAGGGCAGGACATACGCGGGAATCTGATAATAACGCACCGCCGTGTCCCAGACCGCCAGCACCAGCAGCAGTGCCACGAGCGGGCCGCCCAGCGGCAATAACAGCTTACGGATGTTGATCATGGATAAGCGCTTCCTGTGCCGGTTGTTCAGTGTAAATCAGATCCAGGATGTGTCGTTTCAACTGGGTGAATGCGGGGCTGGTAAGGCAGGACAGCGGACGCGGACGCGGGATATCCACGCTGAAAACCTGCTGGACACGGCCGGGACGGGGCGTCATCACCACGACCCGGTCCGCCATAAAAATCGCCTCGTCGATATCATGGGTAACAAACACCACGGTGCGGTGCTGCTCCGCCCAGACCGTCAGCAGCCATTGCTGCATCGCCAGGCGGGTCTGGGAATCCAGCGCGCCGAACGGCTCGTCGAGCAGCATCACGTCATGCCGCATCGCCAGGGTGCGCATCAGCGCCACCCGCTGGCGCATGCCGCCGGACAACGCCGCCGGATAGTGATTGATGAATTCGCCCAGGCCATAGCGCTCCGCCAGGGCCACCCCCGCCGCGCGCTGGTCCCGCGTCGCGCCTCCTTTAAGGATGGCGCCCAAGACGATATTGTCGATAACCGTCATCCAGGGCAGCAGCAGGTCTTTTTGCAGCATATAGCCGACATGGCCGCTGCGGCCGGTAACATCGTCGCCGTCTATCAGGATCTTACCGCTGTCAGGTGTCAGTACGCCGGACACCAGATTGAACAACGTGCTTTTACCGCAGCCGGACGGGCCGACCACGCAGACAAACTCGCCCGCGCGTACGTCCAGATCGGTGGGCGCCAGGGCGGTCATCGCGCCGAAGCGCCGCGTAACCTGTTGAATCGATAACTTGGGAACTGTCATGACGTTGCCTCTGGGCTATCCCTTCGCGGATAGCGCACTATAGAATCTGTTCGGTTTCCGTTACAAAACCTCGCATCGCTCACGGCCGAACCAGACCACGTCCTCGACCTTGACCGCTACGTCGCCGCGCCGGGCAAAGGGTTCCACAGCCCAGGCTCCCCACATGGGCGTGTCGTTGCCGGCATCGATAAAACCCAGGGTATAGGCGGCGCCGGCCGTCAGGGAATGGCCAATATTACCCAGCAAATCCAGCAGGATAAATCCTTCCCGCGTCAGGCGTTGGTGACTCAGGCCGAACAGCTCTGCGGCCGGCATGCCGGGCCGGCATAACGCCAGGGTATCGCGGTGGATATGTTCCAGCGCCCGCAGCGCGTCCACCGCCTCGGGATAATCGCCCACGACGCGACAGCGGGTGCAGTCGCCCCAGAAGCCCTCGGCGGTAATGGGATGCACATCCACCATCAGTACGTCGCGCGCCGCCGCGGCCTGCGCGCCCGGTCCCTGGGTCGGGAAACAGACTTTGGCGTTCTCGCCCAGGCCGACGTTGGTAATGGTCCAGATGCCCGCCGCGCCCTGATCGCGCAGATAGGCATGTATGGTTTCCTCCACGGCGGACTCCGATACGCCCGGCCGGACCGCGGCCAGGCCCGCCTGGGCGGCCGCTTTCGCCAAAAGTTGCGCCTGGCGCAGCCCGGCCGGGGCCTCAAGGGCGATATCCGGCCCGGGACGATAGGTCCAGAGGGGTTTCATCGGCGGTGGCGATAAAGGCATGATAGCGGCATCCTGTTAGCAAACATGACCGGCATGGAAATATGGCGGCGTCGGGGGAACATGGCAATATCCGGGCGTGGATCCCCGGTGCACTGATTATAGCCTCCCGTGTTCATCATCAATACACCGGCGGGAGAATGATCAATGTTTAGCGATTCAATCCATATTGAAACGGTTCAATCTTTATATGTCAATATCGTTTTATAAATAAATTTATGCTTGATATAACATGATAAAAATGACAATTTAATTAATTGAAACGGTTCAACTTCTCTTAAATGCTGCGCTAAAAAGGGGCGGGCCGCACAAAAATGATCCATGCCTGTGGAGGGTAATAACATGAGTCGGAAACAGATATTATTAGTGGGAGAGACATGGGTGTCGTCAGCGACCCATTTCAAGGGATTTGATCAGTTCGGCAGCGTCACCTTTCATTCGGGCGCCAAGGCGATCATCGCGGCGCTGGCCGGTACGGAATTTGCCCTGACCCATATGCCGGCGCACGTGGCGGTGGAGGAATTCCCTTTTACCGGGCAAGAGCTTAGCCGTTATGACGCCATCTTGCTGTCGGATATCGGCGCCAACTCGCTGCTGCTGCATCCGGATGTCTGGCTGCACGGTAAAACGGTGGCCAATCGTCTTGACGTACTGCGCGACTGGACTGCCGCCGGCGGTGCCCTGGCCATGTTCGGCGGCTACCTGAGCTTCCAGGGCATCGACGGCAAGGCGCGCTGGCACCGCACCGCCGTGGAGCAGGCGCTGCCGGTGGAATGCCTGCCTTATGACGACCGCATCGAGGTGCCGCAGGGGTTCCGTCCGGTTATCGACCCGCGAAAGCAGGGACATGCGCTATTTAACAATATTACCGGCGATTGGCCGCTGCTGCTGGGCGCCAACGAGGTGGTGCCCAAGGACGGCAGCGATGTGTTGGCGCGCCTGCCGGATGAGCTGGGCGGACACCCGCTGCTGGTGACCGGTGCCCACGGGCGCGGGCGCACGCTGGTCTGGACCTCGGATATCAGCCCCCATTGGCTGCCGCAGAATTTTATCGACTGGCCCGGTTATAAACAGCTGTTGCTCAACATGCTGGGCTGGCTGACCACCCGTTAATCCGCCGATTAGCAGGGATCCTCGTTACCGACATTATCCTCCGGAGGCCGCCATGGCGCCTAAACCGAATGAAGCCTTAGTCACCGTAGCCTGCTTGCAAATGGAGCCGGTTTTTGGCGAGACCGTGCGCAACGTCAACACCTCCATCGCCATGATCGAACAGGCGGCGGCGCGGGGGGCGAATCTGATGGTGTTGCCCGAGCTGTGCAATACCGGCTATGTGTTCGCCACCCGCGACGAAGCCTTCGCGCTGGGAGAAGCGCTGCCAGACGGCCCTTCCTGCCGCGCCTGGATCGACTGCGCCCGCAGGCTGGGGGTGTATATTGTCGCCGGCATCACCGAGCGCGAGGGCGAACTGCTGTATAACGCCGCCGCTATCATCGGGCCGGAAGGGTTTATCGGCCGCTATCGCAAAGTGCATCTGTGGGGGGATGAAGCTATTTATTTCGCGCCGGGCAACCTGGGTTTCCCGGTATTCAAAACCCGCATCGGCACCTTGGGGTGCCATATCTGTTATGACTGCTGGTTTCCGGAAAGCTTCCGCCTGGCGGCATTGCAGGGTGCCGAGATTGTCTGCGTCCCCACCAATTGGGTGCCGATCCCGGGCCAGGATCCCAACCGCGAGGCCATGGCCAATATCATCTGCATGGCGGCGGCGCATACCAATTCGGTATTTGTAGCGGCGGCGGATCGGGTAGGCGTGGAACGCCATCAGCCTTTTATCGGCCAGAGCCTGATTGTCGGCTATACCGGCTGGCCGGTGGCGGGACCGGCCAGTGCCACGGATACCGATATCATCATGGCGACCATTAACCTGGCCGATGCCAAACGTCATCGCAACTGGAACGCCTTTAACCAGGTGCTGCGCGACCGCCGCACCGATGTGTATGATCAGATGCTCGGAACGTCCCATCAACCGGGCAATTTTTAGCCGCGGCGGCGGGTCATATCAAAGTCCTATGGCCCGCCTCCTGCGCCGGCAGATAAATGTGATATAACTCTCTTTCGGGCTTCTCAAGCTATGCTAACGTCAATTAGTCATTATTTAGGATTAATCTAGCTATCAATGAGAAGATTCCAAATAAAAATTTAATCAATTAGTCCTAATTAAGGATTATATGTCGCGCTGGGCGGTCACGCTGCCTCGTTGCGCTAACCCCACCCGCTACCGGAGTGAGCTATGAACGGAACAGATTATGTGGTCATGGCGCTGTATGCGCTGATGATTGTGGCGATCACGCTTTGGGCCATGCGCAAAGTGGGCAGCACCAAGGACTTTTTTGCCGCCGGCGGTAAAATGCCCTGGTGGCTTTCCGGCATTTCACATCATATGTCGGGTTATAGCGCGGCGGTGTTCGTGGCTTACGCCGCGGTGGCCTACAGCTATGGCATCACCATTTATTTCTGGTGGGCGCTGCCCATTTCCATTGCGGTGTTTATCGGCTCGTTTATTTTCGCCCCGCGCTGGGCGCGGCTGCGCATCCATATGCATATCGAATCGCCGATGGAATATCTCGCCACGCGCTACAATGTGCCGACGCAACAGCTGCTGGCCTGGAGCGGCGTGCTGCTGAAAACCTTTGATGTCGGCGCCAAGTGGGCGGCCATCGCCATTATCATTAATGTCTTCACCGGGCTCGCGCCGGTATACGGCATCGCGATATCCGGCGCATTATGCCTGTTTTATACCGTGATGGGCGGGTTATGGGCCGATGCCTGCAACGACTTCGGCCAGTTTATCGTGCAGTTTATCGCGGCCATCGTGATGGTGGTGGCGGTGGCGGCCCATCTGGGCGGCGCGCACGAACTGCTCACCGTCTGGAACCAATTGCCGCCGGCCCATACCGATATTATCCGCGAGCCCTACACGCTCGGCTTTATGCTGGCCTATTTTGTCATCTACACCCTCAGCTACAACGGCGGCACCTGGAACCTGGCGCAGCGGTTTATCGCCTCGCCCCGCGGGCGGGACGCGCACAAGGCCGCCCTGCTGTCCTCGGTGTTGTACCTGGTATGGCCGCTGGTGCTGTTTTATCCCATGTGGGCGGCGCCGGTACTGTTCCCCCATATCGCCGATCCGACGCAATCCTACTCCATCATGGCGATGCAGCTCTTACCCAACGGCCTGATAGGTCTGGTGCTGGTGGCGATGTTTACCCATACCCTGTCGATGACCTCATCGGACTCCAACGCCATTACCGCCGTGGTCACGCGCGATATCCTGCCGGTTTTGTTTCCGCGCCGGTTCGGCAACGGCCAGTCTTCCCTGGTGGTGGCGCGGGTAACCGTGGTGCTGTTTATCCTGACCACCCTGCTTATCGCGGTTAACGCCAGCCGGTTCGGCGGCGTGCTGACCCTGCTTATCGTCTGGTTCGGCGGCCTGGTCGGCCCCATCTCGATCCCCATGCTGCTCGGCCTGCTGCCCTGGTTCAGAAAATGCGGCCCGACGGCGGCCATTGCCTCATGGGCGGCCGGGGTGGCGGCATTTTTCGCGGTAAAATTCGTCGTGCCGGGCATGAGCACCACGCAAATCGTCGCCATCCCGGTCTTCACCTCGTTGATTGTCTATACGCTGGCGGGGATGTTGCGGCGTAGTCCGGTCAGCCCGCAGGTGGACATTCTGCTGGCCGCGTTAAACCAGGATCAGGGCACGGCGCAGGCTGCCGAACCCATCCACAACCTGCGTAAACCCGAATCCGGCCAAAACTAAGGAGCTTGGTATGTCATTGCCGCTACTGAACCGTCGGTGCGAGAATTTATCCGTCCAGGTGTTTGCCGATCGCCGGCAAATGGGACGCCACGCCGGCGAGGCCGCCGCCGCCTGCCTGCGTAACCGCCTGAGCGCCCAGGATAACGTCAGGATTATTTTTGCCGCCGCCCCTTCGCAAAATGAGTTCCTGGCCACCCTGGCGGCGGCCGGGGATATAGACTGGTCGCGGGTGACGGCGTTTCATATGGATGAATATATCGGCCTGCCCGCCGATTCACCGCAGCGCTTTAGCCACTATCTTAAGCGGCATCTGTTCGATATCGTCCGCCCCGGGCAAGTCCATCTGATCCCGACGGGCGACGCAGGCCGTGTGTGCCGCGAATATGCCGCGCTGATTAGCCGCGCGCCGGTGGATATGGTTTGCCTGGGGGTGGGAGAAAACGGCCATCTGGCGTTTAACGATCCGCCGGTGGCGGATTTTCACGATCCCGCCGTCATGAAAGTGGTGGCGCTGGACCCGGTCTGCCGCCAGCAGCAGGTCAACGACGGCTGCTTCGGCGAGATAAACGCGGTTCCCACCCACGCGCTGACCCTGACCATGCCCACCCTGATGGCGGCATCGCGCCTGTTTTGCATGGTGCCGGGCAGCAGCAAACGCGCGGCGGTGCGCGCCATGCTGGCGTTGCCGGTAACCACCGCCTGCCCCGCCACCGTTCTGCGTACCCACCCCGCCTGTTCACTGTTTACCGACGTAGACGCGTATGGAGAGCTAACGCATGGATAAGGTTTGTATCCGCGGCAGGGATTACCGGGAGTTAACCAGCATCGAGATCCACGCCGCCGGCGGGCTGATCCGTGAAATACGGCCGCTGCCGCAGGATGATAGCCTGCCCATCCTGGCGCCCGGTTTGGTGGATTTGCAGGTCAACGGTTATGCGGGGGTTGATTTTAACCGTTGCCCGATTGATGAACAGGCGGTACTGGAGGTCACCCGGGAATTATGGCAACAGGGCGTCACCACCTTCCTGCCCACGGTCATCACCAACGGCGATGAGCAGATCGCCGGGATGGCGGCGGCGATTGCCAATGCCCGCCGGCGCTTTGCCCCGGTCGGGCAAAGCGTGGCCGGAATCCATCTGGAAGGGCCGTTTCTTTCTCCCGAGGACGGACCACGCGGCGCGCATGACAAACGTTTTGTCAAAGCACCGGACTGGACGCTGTTTCAACGCTTCCAGCGCGCGGCGCAGGGCGATATACGCCTGCTGACCCTGTCGCCCGAATGGCCGCAGGCCCCTGGATTTATCCGCCGCTGCGCGCAAGCCGGGGTGGTGGTCGCCTTAGGTCATACCGCCGCCGACGCGTTACAGATAGACGCGGCGGTCGAGGCCGGCGCCACGCTGTCCACCCATTTGGGCAACGGGGCGCATTTGCTGCTGCCGCGCCACCCCAACTATATCTGGGAGCAACTGGCGCAGGACCGGCTGTGGTGCGCCATGATTGGCGACGGCGAACATTTGCCGGCGTCGGTCATGAAGGTTTTTATGCGCGTCAAAGGTGAACGCGGCATCCTGGTGAGCGACGCCACCAGCCTGGCCGGCATGCCGCCCGGACGCTACCGGCTGCATATCGGCGGCGAGGTGATCCTGAGCGACACGGGGCGCCTGGCGATGGCCGATAACCCGCGGTTGCTGGCGGGATCGGCGCGCTCATTACTGTACGGGGTGAATAATCTGCTCCGCCTGGGCCTGGCCACGCGCCGCGAGGCGTGGGAGATGGCGTCGGTACGTCCCTCGGCGCTGCTTAACCTGCCGACGCGGCATGGTCTGGCGGTTGGCGCCCCGCTGGACGCAGTGGCGCTTGACGAAGACCGGCGCGGCGGATTGTCCGTGCTGGCCGTTTATCAGCGGGGAGAATGCGTCTGGCGGGATGAATAGGTTTTTCCGGGCATCAATGGTTATGCCATAATGCCCGCTGATATTCAGCCGGAGGTTAGGGTAAGCCAGCCTATGAAAGAGCCAGGAAAAGGACCCGCGCTGCTGCGCCAGTACAATGAAAAGCATGTCCTGTCTTTCTTGCGGCAACAGCGCGTCAGTTCGCGCCTGGATATTGCCCGCGCGCTGTCGTTAAGCAAAAATACCATTTCGCTGATCGTGGATGATTTTATCGCGCGGGGCTACGTTGCCGAACTGGGCGTGGCCCAATCCAACGCCATCGGCCGCCCCAAAATCCATATTGCGCTGCTGCCGGATAAAATGAAGGCGGCGGGCATTATGGTCGAGCGCCAGCAATTGCACTGGGCGGTCTATGACTATTTTTCCGAGGTCATCGAGCAGCAAACGCTGGCTATCGATACCGTCGCCCCCGGCCCGGTATTGGCGGAAATCACGCGCATCGTCCAATGGATGCACCGGCGTTATCCCGAGCTTATCGGCATCGGCGTGGGCTTTCCCGGTATTATCGATCCGCTTGCCGGCGTGATGCACGTATCGTCGCATCTGGGCTGGCAACAGGTCGACCTCCTGGCGACCCTGGGCGAAACCGTGCCGATACCGGTCGGCGTGATGAATATCGTCAAGGCGGCGGCGCTGGTATCGCGCCAGCAAGGCACCCGGCAGCCGGGAGCCGAACCCGGTTTTTACCTGCGGATCGCCGAGGGCATCGGCGGCGCGCTGCTGACCGAACAGGGCGTTTATTATGGCGGCAGCTGGACCGCGGGCGAAGTCGGGCACCTGAACGTCGCCGCCGACGGGCCGCTTTGCACCTGCGGACAACGCGGCTGCCTGGAATCGTTAATCGCACTCAGGGCCATTAACGCGCAGCTGGATCAGCTGCAGCCGGGGCTGCAGTGGGCCAATCGCGCGGCGGCGCCGCAGGTAGTGGAACAGGTTATCGGCCGGGCGGGCGAATTGCTCGGCAAGGCGCTCAGCCAGATTATCCATCTGGTCAACCCGCGCACCCTGCTTATCGACTGCGCCTATAATGCCTCGTCGCTGTTTACCGAACAGGTATTGGCCACGGCGCGCCGTACCACCCTCTCTTTTGCCTACGGCCATACGCAAATCCGCTTTCTCTCCCATAGCTATGACCCGGCCCAGGGACTGGCGCTGGCCATGATCCAACGCTTCGAGCGCATTAATTTGTAGCGGCGGTACGCGCCGCCGCAAAGCAACACCGGATTAACCGCCGGTGCGGCAAGGCAACGGGTTTAATGTTCATTGTTAATTGGTATAGCTTCAGTTATTTAAGATGCGGCAGTCAATATAATGGGGATGTATCAATTTTGTGATAGACCGGTACTTTAATAATCCCCAAAAATAATTAGCATATACTATTTATCAAATAAATAGCTGATGCGTTTTTACCGCTACGAAAAGGTAGAATTTTCGATGAGAGGAATATCCTCGTCCCTTGGTTTTATTTCCGGTGTCGTTAAACATCGGGATATCGAAGAATATAATAAAACCATCGCCGGACGGTCATTACTTGCCAAGGGGCCATTATTTGAAAATACGATGCCGTGGAAAATACACAATCCACGAAGAGAGCTGCCAGCCCTTATCCCTATCCGTAAAAACGGCAGGCCGGCCACAGCCAGAGCGGAAAACGATTCTCAAGTCAATCGCCCCCCCGTCAAAAGGCATAGGATTGAAGGCAATACCTTCTCTGGCGGACTGGTGGCGATTAACAATCGCCAACCGCCAGATTCAGGCGCTCCGCCTCGCTATTGTCCTGCCGATAGCGCTCTGCCCGCAGGGCGTACCCTCCCTATAAATCCGCTGCAAACAAAAAACCAGGAGGATATCTGGCCGGTTAAGCAGGAATTAGGAACGATAAAAGAAAAATTAGCCAAGGAGATTTTACGCAATGGCCAATTACGCAGACTGATTCAGCTAGCAGATGAGGCGCAGGCACACAGACAAGAACATCATCTGCACGCCAGTGAGATTACGTCAGCACATTCCGCCACGCCTCATCAATGCCAGATATGCGCGCTTTGGGCTACCTACCATCAATTACTGACCGCAATGGAAACCGCAAAGGCGCAATCGGGCGTGCTTAACCTAGATCAGGACGGCCAACGCCAAAATAGCGACACCGTTCTTTTAACACTCGCATCCGTACTGCATCACCTCATCAGAGAAGACAGCGATAAACTGCTCGACGTTATCCGTTCCCTTGCCGGGGTTCGCATTGCGGGCCTACCTGACTCGCAGGAAACGGCAAACAAAACTGCAACCCGCCCCAGTCCGGATGTTGCAGCGCATCTCTATGAGGTCCTCACCATTAGCCCGTCATATCTGGAAAAAACATGGCAGATAAAAGACCATATCATTAAGCTGCTCGAAGAATTAAATAAGACGCTGGCGCAAAATACCGGTCTTCGCCGGCTAATGGGGAAGTCCCCGTTGACCGCCCACGCTGATGGCCACGTGCATACATTCACTCTCCAGGATGCCGATATGCAACATCCCGACAAATGCAATATTTGCGTGTTCTGGACGCATTACAATAATTTTTTCCAAGGATTGAAGCGCAATCCACAGCCTTGCACTTCCGCGACAGAATATCATGACCGCCATCGCGATTTAAACTCTGGGGTTTTTAAATTAACCCATACCCTGTTATCAATGCTGAAAAAGGATAATGATACCCTGCTCGACAGTCTGGCGCATCATGCGATAACCGCCGACAACCCAGGTGACCCGCCCATGAAAAACATTTCATGGGAGGACATTACAGCAGCCTTAACTATCGACCCGAAAGTGGTGATGGCCGGAAGCGACATGCCGCGCATTAACCCTGCTTTAGGCAAAATGCTGAATATAGAATCACAGATAAACCGTATAAAATCCGAATTCGCCGATATGCTGTCGCTCGATTTCCGGCTGCGCCAGCAGTTGGCGCAACATTCAGGTCCTGGAACACCCGCCATGCATTTTCATGTCAACGCATCAGAGACAATAGACTACAACACCGCTCATCAATGCTATTTTTGCCGGCTTTGCACGCTTTACAACCGTGAACTGTACCCTCCATCCCGGCCGGACACGCGGTTACATGCGCATAGCAGCGGAAATCCCCCCACCGGTCTCGACAATCATTGGCGGATTTTCAGCTTAACGCACTTACTGCTGACGCATCTGAAAAACGATACCCAGACCCTGCAAGACAGCCTGCCTTATTATCGAGATATAAAGGCTTAACGTCCTTATGCCCTGCGCCAGCAAACACGCGCGCTTTTGACGTCACCTCAGCGCACCAGTCCCAGGCGTTCGGCGAAATCATCGGCCGGCATCGGTTTGCCGAACAGAAAACCCTGCGCTTCCAGGCAGCCTTTTTTCTTCAGGCGTTCGCATTGTTCAAGCGTTTCCACGCCCTCGGCGATCACCTCCAGCTTAAAGCTGCTGCCCAGGTACAGGATAGCGCGGACGATGGCGGCGTCGGGGGGAGAATCCACCATGGCGCGCACAAAGGTTTGGTCCACCTTCAGGCGGGTCACCGGGTAATGTTTCAGCATGCTCAGAGAAGCATAGCCGGTGCCGTAGTCGTCAAAAGCGATGCCGACGCCGTACGCGCGCAGTTCCCTTAGCGGCTTCAGCATATGTTCATCGTGGCGCAGGATGATATTTTCCGTAATTTCCAATTCCAGCGCCTGCGGGGGTAAGCCGGTTTCCTGCAGGATGGCGCGTACCTGTTGCGCCAGCGTGCCGGTCCTGAACTGGGCGCTGAACAGATTCACGCCCATGCGAAACTCGGTTACGCCCCGATCGCGCCAGGCCGCCGCCTGGCGGCAGGCGGTCCTGATCACCCATTCTCCGACGCGCTCGGCCCAGGGACCGGACTCCAGCGCCGGAATAAATACCGCCGGACCCAGCAACCCCTTCTCCGGATGGCGCCAGCGCAGCAGGGCTTCCGCGCCGACGATGGCGTTATCGGCCAGCCTCACCTGCGGCTGGTAAAACAGTTCGAATTCATCCCGATCGTATGCCCTGCCCAGTTCCCCCTGGTAAGAGCGCTTGGCCTGTGATAATTCACGCAGCTCCCGGGTAAAAAAACGGCGGCAGTGGCGGCCGTCGGCCTTGGCCTGGTAAAGCGCCAAATCGGCGCTGGTCAGCAGTTCCTGGATGGTCAGACCGTGGACGGGATACAGCACAATGCCGACGCTGGCGCCGATATTGACCGGCTGGCCGTCGATGGTGACAATCTTGTTGATTTCATCAATGATATGATCGGCGATTTCCGCCGCCCTCTTGGCATCGGACAGTCCGGGAAGCAACAGGGCGAATTCGTCGCCGCCCATACGCGCGACCACGTCGCCCGAGCGCACGCAGTTTTGCAGCTTGAAACCCACGTCCACCAGCACCGCGTCCCCGCCCGCATGGCCCAGGTTATCGTTAACGTCCTTAAAGCCGTCCAGGTCCACCAGCATGATGATGGCGGCGTCCTCGTCCCTAAGGGTTTGCTCAAGACATAAGCCCAGCAGGGTACGGTTGGCCAGCCCGGTAAGGTGATCCATATGCGCCAGTTGGAACAAGCGCTCTTCGTTGCGGCGCCGTTCGGTGATATCGCGCAGGATGGCGCCAAAGGTGACGCGATCGTGGTCCACCCACGAAGACGCGGACAGTTCCACCGGGATCCAGACGCCGTCGGCGGAGCGCACTTTCAGTTCCAGGGTGCTGCCGCGCTGTGTGCCGTCGCCGGCGCCGGCCAGGCGCTGCAGACGGCCGACCAGGCCGTCCGGCACCAGCACGCTGACGTTGCATCCGATAATCTGTTCGCTGCTATACCCCAACAGTTTGCCCGCCGCCGCGTTCCAAAAGGTGATGATGCCTTTATCGTCGGCGCAGACAATGGCGTCGGGGGACGTATGGGCAATATTTTCGAAACGAAACTGGCTGGCGTTGCGCGCGCGTTCCAGACGGCGCATTTCCAGCCGGTCCATAACCAGCGCGGCCAGGTCGTGCATATTTTGCCTATCGCCCGCGCTCAGCCCCGGCCGGGGCACGCGGTCGATAATACACAGCGTGCCGAGGGCGACCCCATCCTGATTGCGTAACGGAATACCGGCGTAAAAACGGATAAAAGGCTCCCCGGTCACCAGAGGATTATCCCGGAACTGCGGATCCTTATGGGTATCCGGAATCACCATGATATCGTGCCGGCGAATGACGTGGGCGCAAAACGAGATATCGCGCGGCGTTTCGCAGGAGGCGATGCCGATACTGGCGGCAAACAGCTGGCGTTCGGCTTCGATCAGCGAAATGAGCACAACAGGCACTTTAAAAATATTGGCGGTAAGGTGTACTAACCGGTTAAAGCCTATTTCCGATAATGTGGAATGGATGCCATATTCTTCCAGCACGGCAAGACGCTTTTCCTCTTCCCTATCCGACGGCGAATCATTCATGTGTGCCTCTGCGAATCACGTCAAAAATAATAATTAAAAAATAAATTATTTCATGCATCAGGGTTATATCGGCATGATGAAGGCAACGCTTGAGTCATTGTCGCGTAAGCGTTGTGACGGCTCGCTCCGATTCGTCAGATACCACACCATTTCGCGCCTATTTTTCTTGTTAAGTATAGACAGCGCCGGCGGAATGCGGCGCAAATGACTCAATGCCGCGGTATTAGACGGCTTCACGAAAAACACCCCGAAATGAAGAAAATCATGCCAGCCCGCTAGGAACCGCCAATATGTCATGCTAGGTTTAATTTGCTATCTAATGATAAGAAATTTTGTTGTTTACTCTCAATCATTCACAACGCGGCCGGAGGACCATGGCAAAAAAAGATCCCTACGCCCCGCGCGAATGGCTGCCGCATGAGAAGCCCGCGCTTCCCGGTTCGCCCTCGACCCCGCTGCACCCCGTGCCAAAACGCATTGCGTACGGCATCGTCGGCGTGCTGGTTTCAATTACCGGCGGGCTGGGCAATGCGTTGGTGACGGCCAACCTGAGCAACCTGCAAGGCACTTTTGGCGCTTACTCCAACGAGATTGCCTGGCTGCCGGCGGTTTATCTGATGACCAATGTGTCGATAAACCTGCTCTTGGTGAAATTTCGCCAGCAGTATGGCCTGCGGGTATTTACCGAAGCCTTTTTGGTGCTGTATGTCTTAGTGGCGTTTTTTCACCTGTTTGTGAACGATCTTAATTCCGCCATCATGGTGCGCGCCGCGCACGGCATGGTGGGCGCGGCGCTGAGTTCGCTGTCGATTTACTACCAAATTCAGGCTTTTCCGGCCAGGCACCGCCTGAAGGGCCTGACCATCGGCATCGGAGCGTCGCAGGTGGCGATTCCGCTGGCGCGGCTGTTCTCCTCGGAACTGCTGGCCCTTAATGAATGGCGTGGCCTTTATCTGTTCGAGCTGGGGCTGGCCCTGCTGTCGCTCGGCGGCGTGCTGTTGCTTAAGCTGCCGCCCAGCGATCGCATCAAGGTGTTTGAGAAAAAAGACTTTCTGACGTTTATACTGCTGGCGCCCGGCATGGGGCTTATCTGCGCGGTGCTTTCCCTTGGCCGCATCGACTGGTGGTTATCCGCGCCCTGGATTGGCGTTTCGCTGGCGCTGGCCGTAGCGCTGATTACCGGCGCCATCCTGGTGGAACGCAACCGCCGCAATCCGTTGCTGAATATCCGCTGGCTCAGCAGCGGCAGTATCGTGCGCCTTGGGCTTATCATGTTGCTGATCCGTATCGTGCTGGCCGAGCAAAACACTGGCGCCATCGGCTACCTGCAGCAAATCGGCCTGCTCAACGATCAGATGCGCGGTTTGTCCCTGGCGATCCTGGCGGGTATTGTGGCCGGCATCGTCATCAGCGCCCTGACGATTAATCCCAAAAATCTCAGCCGCCCTATTATTATCGCTCTCGTGTTGATGACCTTCGCCTCGCTGATGGACGCGCAGTCCAACAGCCTGACGCGACCGGATAATCTGTATATCAGCCAGTTTTTACTCGGTTTCAGCAGCGCCTTTTTCCTGGCCCCGGCGCTGCTGGCCGGCATCGGCGGCGTGGTGGCCGAGCCGCGCAACCTGGTGAGCTTTTCAGTGCTGTTCGGCATGAGCCAGAACCTGGGCGGGCTGCTGGGATCAGCGCTGCTCGGCACATTCCAGGTCATACGCGAAAAGTTTCATTCCAGCCAGATAGCAGAGCAGCTAAGCCTGCAAAATCCCCTGGTGGCCGAGCGGGTCGGCAGCTATAGCGCCGCCTATGGCGGCGTGCTTAACGACAGCGATTTGTTAAGCGCGCAGGGACTGGCGCAATTACAGGCCGTCGCCACCCGGGAAGCCAATACGCTGGCCTATAACGATGTGTATATGCTGACCGCGGCCATTGCGCTGGCAACGCTGGTCTGGATTTTATGGCGACTGTTCCGGCTGCGGATGCAGGCCCGGCGCCAGGTTAACCATTAATGGAGCAACAATGAGTCAGCAACCCGACGGCCCGGCCACGGCGCCGGAAAAGGAAAAAAGCAGCTATGCCCGTATCCTGACCACCCTGGTGGCGGTGGCGATCGCCATTGTCGGCGTGCTGGTCATCCTCTACGCCTGGCAGTTGCCGCCGTTTACCCGCCAGGTGCAGACCACGGACAATGCGTATGTTCGCGGCCAGGTTACCGTCATCAGCCCGCAGCTCAGCGGCTATATCACCCAGGTCGCGGTACAGGATTTTGCCTGGGTGCGCAAAGGCGATCTCCTGATGACCATTGACGAGCGCATTTACCGGCAACGGGTGCATCAGGCCATGGCGCAGCGGGATATGAAACGGGCCGCGCTGGCCAATAATATTCAGCAACGGCGCAGCAGCGAGGCGGCGATTGCGCGCAACCAGGCGGCGGTGGTCAACGCCCAGGCGCAGGCGGAAAAAGCGCGCCTGGATTTAAAGCGCGTCGAGGACCTGATGTCCGACGGCTCGTTATCCGTGCGCGAGCGCGACGCCTCGCGCGCCAGCTACAGCCAGGCCAGGGCGGATATCGCCCAGGCCACGGCGGCGCTGGAGATGTCCCGGCAGGATTTGCAGACGGTCATCGTCAACCGCGCGTCGCTGGAGGCCGATGTCGCCAGCTCGCAGGCGGCGCTGGAACTGGCGCAGATTGATTTGGCCAATACCCGCATTGTCGCGCCGCGCGATGGGCAATTGGGCCAGATCTCGGTCAGGCAGGGCGCGTATGTCAGCGCCGGCACCCACCTGACGTCGCTGGTGCCCGAGCAGATGTGGGTGATCGCCAATATGAAGGAAACGCAAATGGCCGCCATCCGGCTGGGACAACCGGTCAGTATCCGGGTGGATGCGCTGGACTACGCCAGCCTTAGCGGCGAGGTGGAAAATATTTCGCCCGCCGCCGGGTCGGAATTCAGCGCCATTACGGCGGATAACGCCACCGGCAACTTTGTCAAAATCGCCCAGCGCATCCCGGTGCGGATAAAAATCCACGATGATGGCCCTCTTTACCGGCGGTTGCGTCCCGGCATGTCGGTGGAAGTCAGCATCAATACCCTGAATGCCGAAAACCAGCAAGGCGAGGTACGCTGATGCCGGCGAAACCCCTCCTGCTGCGTTTATCCGCGCCCTGCCTGCTCCTGCTGCTGTGCGCCTGCCACCCTGGGCGCGAGCCGGCGGCGCAGTCAAGCCTGCTTATCCCGGCGCAGTGGCGCGAAAAGGTGGGCCCGGCGGCGCCGGTGGAGGCGCGCTGGTGGCGGGAATTTAACGATCCGGTATTAAGCCGGCTGGTTGAACAGGCTCTGCGCAATAATACCGATATCCTCACCGCCCGCGCCCGGGTTGACGAATATCGCGCCCGGCTGCGCGCGGCCAACGGCGATCGCCTGCCGTCGCTGGACGCCGGCGTCGACGGCACCCGCGCCCGGGTGCTGTCGTCGGCCACCGGCCTGCCGGTCTATAGCACGGTCTACCAGGGCACGCTGCAGGCGGGTTATGACGTAGATCTCTGGGGACGGCGGTCCGCTACCGCCGCCGCCGCGCGCGCAAGCCTGGAAGCGCAGCAGGCCGCGGCGGCGGCGGCCATGCTGACGGTGGCCTCGTCCGTCGCCTCGGGATATCTGACGCTGTACGCGCTGGACCGGCAACTGGCGTTAACCCGCGCCACCCTGGAATCACGGCGCAATTCGCTGAAACTGGCGCGCAGGCAGTTTGAAACCGGCTATTCATCGCGGCTGGAATACGTGCAGGCGCAGGCGGAATACCAGGCCGCCAGCGCCCAGATACCGCAGCTGTCGCATCAGATAACGGAACAGGAAAACGCGCTAAGCATTCTCTTGGGCGCTAATCCCGGCGCCATCCCGCGCGGCGACGATGCCGGCCGGCTGCGCCCCCTGCCCTTGCCCACCCTGCTGCCCTCGGAGCTGATGCGACGGCGTCCCGATATCATCCAGGCCGAACGGCAGCTGATTGCCGCCGACGCGACGCTAAGCTCCGCCCGCGCCGCTTTGCTGCCCTCGCTTAACCTGACCGCCTCCGGCACCCTGCAGGACAATGCCCTGGAAAAGCTTATCGATAATCCTTTCCGGCTGTGGAGCATCGGCGGCAGCGTACTGGCGCCGCTGCTCAACCGCGAGGCCCTGAACGCCCAGGTGGATATCAGCGCCGCCACCCGCAACCAGGCCCTCTACAATTACGAAAAAGTGGTGCGATCGGCGTTCAGCGAAGTGAACAATAGTCTGGACGCCATCACGCGGCTAGAGGAACAGCTGACGGAAACCCGGCGGCAGGAGGACGTGGTCAGCGAGGCGTTGCGCATCGCCCATAATCGCTACCGCAACGGCTACGCGTCTTACCTGGAAGAACTGGATGCCCAGCGTACCCTGTTCGCCACCCAGGTCAGCGTAATACAGTTGCGCAACAACGTGCTGCTGGCGCAAATTGATCTTTACCGTTCCCTTGGGGGCGGCTGGCGGGTGGACGGCGATAACCTGGAGCCGCGCTAGGGCAGAAGTGAATGCGGTTCGCCGCCTGAGGGAAGACTCGGGGCGCGCGCGGCGTTGGCCCATCGCTTTGGGCCAACGCCTAACTGATTAATCAGAAATAATAAATCAGCGCCACCGCCAGCACATCGTCGGTATTGATACCGCTGTTTTTGGTGAAGTCGTTATTTTTCAGTAAATTGACTTTGTAGATAACGTCCGTGGACATGCGTTTATTGAAGAAATAAGCGCCGCCGACGGCCAGGTATTTCAGCGTATCCTGATTACCATAGCCTTCGATATCCTTACTGCGGGTTTGCAAATAACTGACGATCGGCGCCAGGCCGTTGGTGAATTGATATTGCGCCAACAGTTCCACCACCTGGGCCCGGTTGGCAAAACCATACACGCTGTGGCTGCTGCTGCCGAACGGCGTCGCGTTATAGGTTTCGGTATAGGTGGCCGCCAGGTAGATCTGGTGGGCGTCATATTTCAGGGCACCGCGATAGGCGTCGGCTTTATCGCCATGGCCGTAGGCCAGGTTATTTTGTCCCTCGGTTCGATCGGACGTGGCAAACGTAGCGCCGGCGCTGATACCCGCGCCAAAGTCATAAATCAGCGCCGCGCCGTAGCCTTCGCCGTTCTGGCGCAGGGCATCGCGGCCGTTATTGGTTTCGGTGGCGCTGCCGTTCTTGCCCTGGTACTGGGCGGTGAGCTTCAGGCCGTCGATCAGGACGTTATTGCGATAGGTCAGCAGGTTGCTGGTGCGTTTAAACATAAAATTGTCAATGCCGTAAGCGTCGCCGCCAAATTCGGGGATCACATCGGTCCAGGCGCCCAGATCGTACAGCACCCCGAAGTTACGCCCGTAATCCACCGACCCGTACTGCTGGGTGCGCAGGCCGGCGAACCCGAGGCGGGTGACGCTGGTGCTGGTGCTGCTTTCCGCCTGGTTGGCGTTGACCTGGTATTCCCACTGGCCGTAACCCGTCAGGGACGAATTAATCTCGGTCTGGCCGCGAAAGCCAAAACGGAAATAGGTTTGATCGCCATCGATGCCCGGATTATCGCTAAACATATGCAGCGTATCGACCTTGCCATACAGATCGAGCTTGTTGCCGTCTTTATTGACAATCTCGGCCGCGTTGCCGTTGCCGGCAATAAAAACCAACGGTAAAACCCACCACAGAACAGAAGATTTCATTTTATTCCAACCCTCAATTAATTAATTTAAAATAAAATTCAAATAGTGAATTGCTGTGTTACGTCCATATTTATCCCTTGGCCGGTGCGGCCAATTATTGTTTATGGCTTTTCTTTTTCAGCGTTTAAACGGCATGCTCCTGCGGTACGGCTTTTTCCGGCGCACCTTTATGGCGGTTAAGGTAGCCGATGTTGTTATTGCCCCACAGCGATTCGTATTTCATGCCGGTCAGCGTCTCCACGGTGGCCCGTGCCTCCGGCGTGATCTGCTGCGGCAGCGGATGATTGGCCGCGCGCATTTTCTGCGTTTCCAGCTGCAGGATGCGGTGGGTTTTCAGGTTCAGCTTAAAGCGCAGGGAAATAATGAAACCCGCGGTCAGCACCAGCACCGTGCCGATGCACAGGATGGCCAGGATGGCGTGGCTTACCTGCGGCAACTGCACTTTCTGCCCGGAAACGAACCCCGACAGCTGCAGGAACACCCCCACCAGCATTACCGCCCCGGCCTGGGACGCCTTGCGCGTCAGCGTCATGATGCCGGCGAAGATGCCCTCGCGCCGCTGGGCGGTGATCGCCTCGTCCACATCGGCGATATAGGTGTAGATATTCCAGGGCACATAGTTGATGCCGCCCCGGCCAAGGCCGGCCACGGCCGATACCAGCAGCAGCAGCGAGAACGTGTCGCTCAGGCCGGCGTAGTACAGCACGCCGTAGGAGAGCGCGCTCAGGCCGAACAGGGTGACCACCAGCCGGTAGGACGGCGCCGGTCCGAAGCGGATGCACAGCGGGATCATGCCGATCACCGCCACGAACTGCAGGATCGCCATCACCCCCATCAGGTTGGAGGCCACGGTGGCGCTTTGCATCAGCACGAACACCACATAATAGGTAAACACCGCGTTGAACACGTCCTGGGCGATGTAGCCGCCGAGGTACAGGCCCAGATGCTGGCGAAAGATGCGCACGCGCAGCGTGGAGGACAGTTCGATATGCAGGCGCCGCAGGCTTTGTCCCAGGGTCAGCTGCTGTTTTTCACGCTCAAGCTTTAATACCGCCTCCGATTTCAGCGCCGCCGGCCGCTCCCAGGTAAACAGGTAGACCAGGGTCAGCACCAGCGCGCAGATCACCGCGAACACCACGCTGGCGTAGAAAAAGGAAATGGCGTTGTCCTTGCCGAAATGCGACAGCAGGATGCCGGGCAAAAAGGCGGCCAGGATGGCGGACAGCTGCGCCAGGGCGATGCGCGCGCCGGAGAACTTGGATTTTTGTTTAAAATCGTCGGTCATTTCCGGCACCAGGGTTTCGTAGGGCACCAGGATCATGGTGTAGACCACGTCGAACAGCAGATAGGTCAGCAGGTAATAACCGTAGCCCATGCCGCCGACCCACATCAGGCAGTAGCTGAACACGCAGGGAATGCCGAGCAGGATAAAAAACTTACGGCGGCCGAAACGCTTGCCCAGCCAGGTGCCGCCGAAGTTATCGGTCAGGTAGCCCATCAGCGGGCTGACCACGGCGTCCAGCACCCGGGCGCAGGCAAAGATAAAGGTGGCCTCGATGGGCGAGAGGCCGCAAAACGTGGTGTAGAAATAAAGCAGCCAGGCGGCGGTCAGGGCGGTGGTGCCCGCGCCCAGGAAATCGCCGGAGCCATAAGCCAGGTATTGCGGTAAACCTATGGAACGTATTTTCATTGCTGTGATGTCCAGGATTGTATCTGGTTAGACAAAGGTTGAAGAACACTTGAATCTGCCGGTTATAACGCGGTTCAAGATAGAACCAACCAACAATGAAAACCTTTCTGCGGTTGCCAGAACGTTGCGTCCAGTGGCAGAAAAACGAAGAGAATAACGATCGAGGTCAAAGATATAAAAAAATAGTTTATTTTTAATAAAACATCATTTTATTTAACGGCAATGGGAATAACGGCGGCGCGGCGCCCTTTATTCCGCGGGCATCCAGGCCGCCGGGTTCCTGCCCGCCGCCTGGATGTGGCGGCGAACCGCCGCCGCCCTGCCCGTCAGTTCCCCGTGGACTTAACGTCGTCCCGCCAGCGGTCCAGATAGGCCATGACCGCCCGCAGGGCTTCGTTTCGCACCGCGTTATTGATGCGGCCGTCTTGGACATAGCCGAACTTCAGGCAAGCGAAGCCAATTTCAACGGCGAGGGTCGCAACGTCGGGCGACGCCGGCAATGCCTGCAGTTCGCCCAAGCGCGCGGCCGTGTCGCGCAACAAGCGTCCGATTGATGCGTTCTTGACGGCATGGGCGGCACGGTCGGTATCGCTAAAAGAACCATTCAGCAACAGCACGCTCGCCACCGGATGGGCGTTGTAATACTCCACGCAAATATCTATCACTCTGCGCACCCACGCGCTAAGCGTACGGGCGCGGGCGGCGTCCGAATCCGCGATGGCGTCGGCAAGGCGGCGCATATGGATCTGCGAGATATGCGCGAACAGTGCGTACTTATCAGGAAAGAAGGGATAGATGCTGGCCCTAGGTACTTCCGCCAGGGCAGCAAGGGCGGGGATCGAGGTTTTTTCCGGGCCCAGTTGCTCGAGCATGCGCTCCGCCGCCTCGATGACCCGGGTCATGCGTTCCAGCGACCGTTCCTGCACGGGACGGCGCGTTCGTTTTTCCTTGGGGGGACTTGCATCAAAATCAGACATATGTTAGATTTACAAAAAGTGACAGATGTTGGATATTAGCAGATTTCACTAAGGATGACCACGCCCTACGTCAAACCGGTACGTATGCGGGCAAAACGCTTTCTTGAACATCCAGACGGGAGACGCCATGACAGCCGTAAACGGGGAGATCTATATCCATGTCGAGGAACAGGGCAAAAGTGACCCGACGCTTATCTTCCTGCATTATTGGGGCGGGTCGTCCCGAACCTGGCGCCACGTCATCGCCGCCCTGGCAAACGCCTGGCGCACCCTCGCCGTCGATTTGCGCGGTTGGGGTTTGTCGGATGCGCCGCGGGAGAATTATGCGCTGACCGATTTCGCCGATGACGTTGAACGGGTGATCAGGGCGCGTGGTTTGTCGGATTTCGTGCTGGTTGGGCACTCCATGGGCGGTAAGATCGCTCAATTGATCGCGTCGCGCCAGCCGGAGGGACTGGCCGGGCTGGTGCTGGTCGCTCCTTCGCCACCCACGCCGCTCGGGTTGCCGCCCGAGATGCTCGTCGGCATGGAGGCGGCGTACGCGTCCGCGGCCTCGGTTGCCGCCACCATCGACCAGGTGCTTACGGCAAAGCCTCTCACCGAAGGCCAGCGGCGTCAGGTTATCGAAGACAGTCTGCGCGGCGGCGCGGCGGCAAAAATCGCCTGGCCGCGCCACTCCAGCCAAGAGGACATTTCGGCCGCGGTAAGCGCGATTACGGTGCCGGTCCTGGTCATTGCGGGTGAATGCGATCGGGTCGACAGCGTCTCCACGCTCGAGACGGAACTGCTACCGCGTATCCCCCAGGCCAGGATGCGCGTGCTGGCGGGCACCGGACATCTATCCCCCCTGGAATCGCCCGGGGAAATCGCCGCATTGATCAGAACCTTTATTTCAGCATTGCCCAAAAACGCCATCTCGGCGCGCGTCAGACAAGCGTCACAACCCTAACCACCTGCAAAGTAAGGACCTCATAATATGTACAAGACCATTCTTATTACCGGCGCCGGCTCCGGTTTCGGCGAAGCGGCCGCCATCGGCTTGGCGCGCAACGGCCACCAGGTTATCGCCACCGTGCAATGCTCGCCGCAGGTAACGCCGTTGCGCGAAAAAGCCAAGGCTCTGGGACTAGCCAATCTGCGGGTGGAAAAGCTTGATCTCCTCGACGCGCATGACATGGCCTACGCCCAAAGCTTCGACATCGACGTGCTTTGGAATAATGCAGGCATGGGCGAGGGCGGTCCGGTTTTCGAAATTCCGCTCGATCTCGTTCGCCATAACTACGAGGTCAACGTTTTTCTTCCGCTCGCGCTGACGCAAAGCTTCGTCAAAAAGTGGATCAGGCAGAACAAGCACGCAAAGGTTGTCTTCACCTCATCGATGAGCGGGCTGTTCTCACCCGCCAATTGGGGCGTTTACGCTTCGACCAAGCATGCGCTGGAATCCATTGCCGAGGCGATGCAGCAGGAATTGGCCGCGCACGGCATCAAAGTCCAGACCATCAATCCAGGCGCCTATTATACCGGTTTTAACGAGACCATGGCCGATACGGCCTTCCGCTGGCTCGACGACACGAACAATATTACCCGGCGAGCCGACCTGCGCGCGCAGTTCGACGAGGCGCTGGCATCGCCATTTGGCCATCTCGATGCGCGGGAAATGATTGATCGCATGATTGAAATCGTCCCCGCCGACAACGGAAAATTCCGTAACGTGGTGCCCCAGGCGGTGGAGGATATGCTGAAAGCTCAACAACTGGCGGCCTGGGACAATCAGATCTGAAAAAACCCCAAGGCGGCGCTTCGGTCGCGCCACCTTCCCCGCCGGCTTGCAGGGAACCGGGCGTTATCAGGCGCCGACGGCGGCGGCCGGTTCCAGCGTGGCCTCAGCCTGGCTGGCGGTATCCGTATAGTCCGGCATCTTGTCGTTATACATATCCAGCAGCTTAAGGGTGACGCCGTTGGTCCAGCCAAAACCGTCCTGCAGCGGATACTCGCCGCCCCCGCCTCCGCCGAGGCCGCTGCCTTCCACCACGTATTTCTCCACCAGCTTATGCTGATTGTTGAACAGCCGCTGCACGTTGCCCAGGAAACGGGTGGCAATATCTTCCGCCAGCTCTTCCAGACCATAATTGCGCAACCCCTCCACCGCGACCCATTGCAGCGGCGCCCAGCCGTTCGGCGCGTCCCATTGCTGGCCGGAAACATTGGTGGTGGTAATCAGCCCGCCCTGTTTGAGCAGCTGATCGCGTATCGTCTGGGCGGTGCGGGTGGCGCGCTCCAGCGGCGCTACCTTGTTATACAAGGGGAAAACCATGGCGGCGGTCAGCTGATCGCGCAGCTTATCCTGGCGCCAGTCGAAGTCGGCGTAATACCCGCCCTCCTCGTTCCACAGGTGCAGGTTAATCGCCTGCTTACGGCGCTCCGCCCGCTGGCTGTAATAGCTGGCGGCATCATGGTTGCCGCTCAGCAGGCTGGCCTTGGCGAGCGTCTGCTCCAGATGGAAGAGCAGCGCGTTCAGATCCACCGGCAGGATGGACGTCGTGCGGATAGACGACAGCGCCAGCGGATCATCGAACCAGCGCGAGCTGAAATCCCACCCCGATGCCGCCCCAGCCCGCAGGTCCCGGTATACTTCCCCCGCCGGGCGATCCGTGGCCTCGCTGGCGGTCACGATATCGTCCATATAGGACTCGGTGCGCGGCGTATCCAGATCATCCCAATAACGGTTAAGCAGCGCGCCGTCTTTCATGCGCACCACCCGTTCGGCGGCGGCGCCGTTCTCCAGCGCGTCGCCTCCCTCCATCCAGTACTGGTATTCTTTTTTCAGCTGCGGCAAATAGTTTTGATAGATGCCGTCCCCTTCCCTGCTCGCCAGCAAATCCACCATCAGGGCAAAAAACGGCGGCTGCGAGCGGCTCAGGTAATAACTGCGGTTACCGTTGGGAATGCGCCCATAGGTATCGATTTCATGGGAGAAATTATCGGTCATATCCACCACCAGCTCCCACTTATCGCATTCGGCCAGGCCGAGCATGGTAAAATAACTGTCCCAATAATAGACTTCGCGAAAGCGTCCGCCCGGCACGACGTAGTCCTTCGGCAGCGGCAGCAGCGAATCATAGGGCCTCACGGTGGAGGTATTGCGGGTCAGCACCGGCCACAGGGTGGTGATATGCTCGCGCAGGGTTTGCCCGTTAGGCGGCACATATTTCACCCGGTCGGTGGGGAATATAAAATTTTTCTCGACAAACGTCCGCAACTTGAAGTTCTTGCGCCGCTTTTTCGCCTGATAATCGGATAATATGGCCGCCGGGGTACGGCGCGGCACCGCATCGGCAAAGGTCTTCTGATCGGAAAATAATTTTGCCGTCTGCACATCGATGTACAACTGCCCCAGTAAGGCATCCGGTCCCTGGCGTACGTTGATATTATATTTATTTTTTTTTGCCAGCGCCGTTGAAAAAACCCGGCCTGACGCGGTACCCAGCGACATGCCCATGGTTAGAAATCTTCTCCAGGCCCACCTGAAAGAGCGTGTAATCATAGGTTAACTCTCCATTTTTATACGCCATCCGGCTAAACTGGCCACGGTCAGCCTTAGCATAACCCGTAGCTGATTTATAACTATAGCCACTCACGCCATAAGCTGGGGCCGGGGAGGCAAATTAGCCGGTGAAATTAGCTGGTTAGCCCGTTTCACGGCCATATTCGGAATTATCGTAACGCCCAGGCGTCCACCGCCGCGTAAACCGGCCGCCGCGCGCGCGCGGGAACACCCTTTCCGCGCCAATAACAGGATAATTACATTCGCTCCCGGCATTTAGCATTAATAACAAAGCCAATATATTTCCAGGTGAAAAATATTTCATTATTCCTGATGCTTTTTTTAATTCACCGTTAATGTGAAGTGAAGCATTTAATAACACTTGTCGTCCACGACCGCAGGTGAAAATATTAACTTACCCTCCGCTATAACAAAGGTTATTTATTATGGCTAATAGAATGATCCTTAATCAAACCTCTTATTTCGGTAAAGGCGCCATCACCCATATCATTGACGAAGCGCGCACCCGCGGCTACCACAAAGCCCTGGTGGTTACCGATAAAGATCTCATCCGCTTTGAAGTGGCCACCCGCGTAACCGATCTCCTTAAACATGCCGGACTGCCCTTCCAGATTTATGATGAGGTGGTGGCGAACCCCACCATAGAGATAGTCCATAAAGGCGTTGCCGCTTTTAAGGCCGCCGGGGCGGATTATCTGATAGCCATTGGCGGCGGGTCGCCGCAGGATACCTGCAAGGCCATCGGCATTATCATCAATAATCCCGAATTTGCCGATGTCCGCAGCCTGGAAGGCGTCGCGGCCACCAAAAAACCCTGTGTGCCGATCCTGGCGGTGCCCACCACCGCCGGCACCGCCGCCGAGGTCACCATCAATTATGTTATCACCGATCGGGAAAACCGGCGCAAATTTGTCTGTGTTGATCCGCATGATATTCCGCTGGTGGCGATTATCGACCCCGATATGATGGCCAGCATGCCCGCCAGCCTGAAAGCCGCCACCGGCATTGACGCCCTGACCCATGCCATAGAAGGCTATACCACCCTCGCGGCGTGGGAACTCACCGATATGTTCCATCTCAAGGCCATAGAAATCATTGCGCGGTCCCTGCGTGATTCCGTACAAGGCAACGCGCGTGGCGTAGAGGATATGGCGCTGGGTCAATATGTCGCCGGCATGGGATTTTCCAATGTCGGCCTTGGGCTGGTGCATGGCATGGCACATCCGCTGGGCGCGTTTTATGATACGCCGCATGGAGTGGCGAACGCGGTACTGCTGCCCACCATCATGGCCTATAACGCGGCGCACACCGGGGAAAAATTCCGCCATATCGCCGTGGCGATGGGCGTTGAAGCAGCGAAGACCATGGATATCGCCCAGGCGCGCGCCGCCGCCATCAATGCGGTCAAACAGCTGTGTCATGATGTGGGCATTCCCGCGTCGCTGCGGGATCTGGGCGTGAAAAAAGAAGATATCGCGCAACTGGCCAAAGCGGCCTTCGCGGATGTTTGCACCGGCGGCAATCCCCGCGCCGCCTCGATTGCCGATATTGAACAACTGTATCAAGCGATTTTCTAACCGCGCCTGAAACCGCCGCCCACCAACACCGGGCTCAATGCAGACGTGTTCAAGGGAGACCGTGCCGATGGGGTCGAATCGGGCGTGCTTTTCCGCCCGACCGAGGCCCCATGGCACGGTATGCCCGCCAACGCCGAACTCAACGCAGACGTGTTCAAGGGAGAGCGTGCCGATGGGGTCGAATCGGGCGTGCTTTTCCCGCCCGACCGAGGCCTCATGGCACGGTATGCCCGCCAACACTCATCTCAAAGCAGCCGTGTTCAAGGGAGAGCGTGCCAATGGGGTCGAATCGGGCGTGCTTTTCCCGCCCGACCGAGCGCCCCATGGCGCGGTATGCCCGCCAACACCCATCTCAAAGCAAACATGTTCAAGGGAGAGCGTGCCGATGGGGTCGAATCGGGCGTGCTTTTCCGCCCGACCGAGGCCCCATGGCGCGGTATGCCCGCCAACGCCGAACTCAACGCAGACGTGTTCAAGGGAGAGCGTGCCGATGGGGTCGAATCGGGCGTGCTTTTCCCGCCCGACCGAGCGCCCCATGGCACGGTAGGCCCGCCAACACCGAACTCAACGCAGACGTGTTAAAGGGAGACCGTGCCAATGGGGTTGAATCGGGCGTGCTTTTCCCGCCCGACCGAGGCCCCATGGCGCGGTATGCCCGCCAACGCCGAACTCAACGCAGACGTGTTCAAGGGAGAGCGTGCCGATGGGGTCGAATCGGGCGTGGTTTCCCCGCCCGACCGAGGCCCCATGGCGCGGTATGCCCGCCAACACCCATCTCAAAGCAGACGTGTTAAAGGGAGACCGTGCCAATGGGGTCGAATCGGGCGTGGTTTTCCCGCCCGACCGAGGCCCCATGGCGCGGTATGCCCGCCAACACTGAATTCAACGCAGACGTGTTAAAGGGAGACCGTGCCAATGGGGTCGAATCGGGCGTGGTTTTCCCGCCCGCCCGAGGCCCCATGGCACGGTATACCCGCCAACACCCATCTAAAAGCAGACGTGTGCAAGGGAAAATACGGCAGGCTAGATCCGCTGCGCGTGATCAGAATGGATCCGGTATTCCATATCGCTCACCCGCTGCCAAACGTCGGCCGGGATATACACCGGCATATTCTCGCAGCCCATGGCGCTAAACAGGGCATCCGTCTCGGATCCGGTAAACATATCGCTGACCGGCTCTTCAGGCTGGGTGACAAACAGACGCTTTAAACGATCGACAATCATCTCGATTCTCCTGGCTGTGGACAAGAAGCCTGACCTTCCAGGGCCGGTTAACCCTGAAACGCTACCCTACCGACTGTATATGACAGTTGTACTGTTATAACCATAAATCACCACCGCGTGAAAGCACTTTTTCACCTAATCTTATACCCCATAAGGCAATACCGCTCCCCCAGACGCCGCCGCTCGCGCCTCTGCGGATAAACCCGCTCGCCGCGCGCGAATGTAACACATCCCATTTGATGAAGGAGGATATAGGAAAAGTGATCAAAGCATAATAAATAATCGTCAAAAAAAACCATACTCCTATTACATCCACGCCCTTGACAATGTATTATAACGATAATTATTTTATAGTGATTTAATTACCCATCACCCTGATGTAATTCGGTATCCTTCCCCGCCAGAAATAGAGTTACTTCACCTGTAAAATAGAAGCACCATATCAATTATTAAGCAAATTTAATTATTTATATCAATATATATTGCAACAGGATTAATTATGATAAAACACCCCATTCTGCTATTAGCGGCGTTATTTTTATTGACCGGCTGCTCGTACGGAAAATATGGCTATGATAAAGACACCCGCGCTAAAGCCGATATGCGTTTTATCGGCATCCCGGCGCTGGCCGGCGCGGTCGGCACCAGCTTTCCCATCGGCGACGGCTACAGCCTCACCGCCAGGCATGTGGCCAAAATCATGATAATGGACGTGGTGGCCTACCACGAGGTCTGTGATATCGCCCTGATCCGCGCCGGCAAGGGCCGGGTGGATTTTCGCCCGGCGGTGGCCGGTGAAAATGTACGCATGTACGGTTATTCGGCGCTGAGCACGCTGCCGGTATCATCGCGCGGCATTGCCTCCTACCAGGATCATTACGACGGCTGTCCCGCCTTCGCCTCCACCTCCGGCGTGGTCCAGGGCATGAGCGGCGGGCCGGTATACGGCGATGACGACGCTGTGGTGGGCGTGGTGATAGCCTATAATAAACGCCTGGGCGTATCGGTGTTTATCCCCTGGCAGTCCATCGACACCTGGGTGGAAGAAAAGCGCGCGACACACCGCACGGCATAATCGCCCCGGCGGGTCGCTTTGATTTGCTCGTATCCCCGCGCCGTTGTAGCATTGTCGGCGTTCTCCTTGCCGAGCCATATCATGCCCAAGCCTAAAAACCCCCGCCCCGTCACCGCGCGCTCCACCCACGGCGTAACCCTCTTTGATGTGGCTAAACTCGCCGGCGTGGCGCCAATTACCGTCTCCCGCGTGATGAACCAGCCCAATCAGGTCAAGGACGCCACCCGGCTCAAGGTACTGCGGGTGATCGAAGAAACCGGCTACGTACGCAACCAGATCGCCGGTTCGCTGGCGTCCAATCGCACGCGCCTGGTGGCGGTGGTCGTGCCCATGCTCACCAACCCGATATTCGCCGACACCTTCCAGGCCATCGCCGCCAGGCTGGCGCAGGCAAATTACCAGGTATTGCTGGGCATTTCCGGCTATCAGGCCGCCCAGGAGCAGGAACTGCTGGAAGTGGTGCTCAGCCGCCGCCCCGACGGCATTATCCTCACCGGCACCATCCATACCGAGGTCAGCCGCAAACGCCTGCGCGCCACCGGCATCCCGGTGGTGGAAACCTGGGACATGACCGACGATCCCATTGATATGCTGGTGGGGTTTTCCCATGAGACCATAGGCCAGCGTGAAGCGCAGCACCTGCTGGCGCAGGGCTACCGCGATTTTGCCCTGATCGAGGTAGACGACCCGCGCGGCATGCGGCGCAGCAACAGTTTTATCCGCCAGTTGGCCCAGCAGGGCATCGCCCCGCTCGACCGCCAGACGTTCCACGGTTTGCCCACCCTGGAACAGGGGCGGCAAGGCCTGGTAAACCTACTGCATCTGCTGCAACGCCCGGCGGTGGCCCAGGCCGCATCCGCCGGGATACGACGGCCGCTTATCCTGGTGTGCACCTCGGATACCCTGGCGCACGGCGTCTTGACCGAGGCCGCCAGCCGGGGGATCGCCATACCCGGCCACATCGCGGTCATGGGGTTCGGCGATATGAATTTTGCCGCCCATACCTTTCCGGCGCTGTCGACGGTTAAAATCGACGGCGCGTATATCGGCCAGCGCGCGGCGGCGGCCTTGCTCGAGCGGTTAAAAGACCCCAACGGCGCACCGCCCGTGGCCATGGATGTCGGTTTTACGCTGGTGGATCGGGATAGCACCGGTCCGCTGATTGACGCGCGATAACGCGGCCCGCGCCGTCAGTCGACGATAAACAGGGTGGCGCCCCGGTCGGTATAGGACCGGTGCGCTTCCGCATTATCCGCCACCTGGTAACTGCTGCCCGGCGTCAGCGTAAAAATACGCCCGTCCGCCAGTTCGGTATGCAACTCGCCGGTGAGGCATAACAGGATATGCCCTTTGACACACCAGTGATCGGCCAGGTAACCGGCGGAATATTCCACCATACGCACGCGGATATCGCCGAAATGACAGGTACGCCAGAGGGCTTCCCCGCGCTCGCCGGCATGGTGCGTGGGGTCCACGCGCGACCAATCCGTGGTGCCGAAGGGAATATCTTTTATCTGCATGACGTCAAGCCCCGGGCCTGGATAAGCGTTTTCAGGCGGATTTCGCCCGCGGCCCGCCCCGGATGGGCGGGCTGTCGTTACGCTACCAGTGTTTCGATATAGCCGGCAATGGCTTTATCCCGGCAGTTGGCAAAGAAATATTCCTTGAATTTAGCCCCGGCGACGGCGCCCTTCAGCAAATCCTGATCGAGATCGGCCAGGATGGACAGCAAATCGCGATAGCTCACCGCTTTCACCGCATCCAGGATCTTTTTATTCCGCTGTTCCGGCACCACGCGCTCCTTGGGATACCCCTGGCCGCCGGCGGTTTCAAACAATTTTTCGAAAATATACTGCAGGTTCAGCTCCGCGCCCCAGCCGAATCCCTTGGCAAACGGCAGGGAGATGGCATTGCCGTCGTTAATCTGGGCAAACATATAGCCGTCGGCGGGATCAATGGCCAGGCCGCAGATCACACCCGGGAAGGAATTGCAGGCCAGCATGGCGCCGGCGCCGGTTCCGCAGCCCGTCACGACATAATCCGCCGCGCCGGAGTTCAGCAATATCGCGGCCAGGATGCCGTTCTGAACGTAGGTCAGCGTCGCCTTATCGTCGGCGGAATACATGCCGTAGTTAAACACCTGGTGACCCAGCGGCTCGACCACCTTGGTCAGGGTGGCGGCGATAAGCTCATTTTTAGCAGCCTGGCTGTTTTCGTTAATCAGTGCGATTTTCATAAAAGCGTTATCCGTAGTCAGTGAAAAGGATGAGGCGAGAATGCCTTGATGTCCTGCGGTCTTCGCTTGGCGGCCAGCCGGGCGACCTGACCGCCTGGCGTTATGATAAAGAAACCGGCATCACTATTCAATAAAATGAAATGCCGTTTTATTTTAGATTATGGCATCCCGGCGCCGGCAAAAACCTCGTTGCCGTCACGCAAAGCGCCGGTCATCGCGCGGCGTCCGGCCCGGCACAAATTAGCTTATGAGGTAATTATAATTTAATTAATGAAAATAATTACAATACCCTCCCATTGGCAACAACCGCGACCGCCGTTTTTGGGTTCTTTATCCCCTTTAATGACAATACTTCCCCAGCGCTCACTGAATTTAAAAAATTATTTTTATATCATCCCTTTTCTATTAAATGCCATGTATCAATGAATTATCCGGGTATTGCCAAGAGAACTATCTTTGTTTATAAGTCATAAGTAACCAGGATGCTCTATTACAAGGAAAATTTATGTTTCGATATATAGATTGTGGACTATCAAATGTCTGGCTAACTAACGGTTATAAGCATAAAGATACTGGAACAAGAACATCTACCGCCATTCAGGATGGGGCGGATTTGCATCGTTTAATCGCCCTGGAGTTAATTAACCGCCGCGGTCCCCTGGTGTCGTCTGAAATGCGTTTCCTGCGTCATGAGATGAATTTATCCCGCCAGTCGCTCGGCCATGAACTGGGCGTGGAAATAGCCTTTATTACCCAGTGGGAACGCAACGATCGCCGCCTGCCCCGCGACGCCGATGTCAATCTGCGCATCCTGTATGCCACCAACCGGTTAACGGATCGCGACACGACGCTCTCGGTCCATTTGCTTGCCGATGACGACTACCCGCCTTCGCCGGTGCCGATGGTGTTTACCTGGGCGGATAGCGGCTGGCGGCTTAGTCCCCCTGCGGCGCGGCCCTGAGGACGCGCGACCTTTCTTGCCGCCGCCGGCGCGGCGCGCAACGACGGGGAGCTACCGCCTCTGCCGGCACGGGCCGGGTTTTCCGCGCCTTTAGCGTGGTTGTGATCCAGCGCACGCTTTATCCCCTGTTAACAGGCCGACATCACCTTGCTGCCGCCGCCGCGCGTGATTATCGTCACATTTACGCGCAACACTTTATGAACCCCCTCACATTTTTCCCATTTATCCTGGCGCACGGGCCGGCGGCGACATTATGCCGGTAGGTTTTATCCCGCCAGGCGTTTAGCCTCTTCACGTCGGGGCAATATCAACGCCCCGGATGCGCCAGGGCATACAGCCGGGCCGGATTCATCATCATGCGGAGGTAAAAGGGATGGGCATCGGCGCTCTCGTCAAGCCAGCGATCGGTTTTTTCCGCGCAGCGCTCCGCGGCGGCGACGGCATCATCCAGCTCGGCGCGCAGCGCGCGGCTGCAGCCGTATTGATGGATAAACCAGTGCAGCTCGATCAGTTGCCGGACGTGGCCGAACAGGCGCGAATACCAGTCCGCCCGTTCCCAGGCCGCCGCCAGGTCACGTGTCCAGGCGGCCGGCAAAGCGGCTTCCTGCAAAAGCGCCTGTGCCATATGCCGCAGATGACGTGCCAGGAACTCCGCCTGCTGCCGTTCAAGACGGCTAAGCTCCCGCTGCGCCAGGCCCGCGGCGTTATCGTCAGCCGGAAACAGCGGCTGGAAAGACTGGCTCCAGTTGGCGCCGCGGGCGTCGGAGTGGATCAGCCGCAGCGCGTCATCCATATCCTGCGGGATCTGGCTGTGGCGATGCATTATCCGCCCCAGCAGATAAGGCGCCTTGCACATCCAGTCATAGCTGGTAAAAAACAGCTGCCGCAGTTTCTGGCGCTGGAGGCTGTCCGGCGGGCGCACCCCGCGGGTCTCGAGCCAGTCGTCGAACAACGTGGCCGCGGCGACCGGCGGCGCGCCGCTTATCATGCGCGCCAGGCCATAAAGATTGCTTTCATTGACCGAGTCCAGGAGCGAGCCGTTGTTGACCCATTCCCAGCTGATACGCACGCTGACGGCCTCCAGCCGCTCGCCAACCACCGCTTGCACCCACCCCAGCCGGCCCTGGATTTCATCAATCAGCAGGCAGGGCAGCAAGGTCCAGCCGTAATCAATGCCCCACAAATCAATATCAAGCCATATCTTGCGCTGCTCAAAGGCGCCGATGGCCGGATTATTGGCAAAGCCGGGGCGATAGTCCACCGCCGTGGCCTTCAGCGAAGCGCGCACATCGGGCGGCAGCCGCGCCAGCGTTTGCTGCAACTGCCGGCGGGGCCAGCTGTCATCGGTGTAATCACGCAGGACCAGTTTTTTATTTTGCCGCCGCAGCTGCAGGTGAAGGGATTGCAGCGGCGCGTGCCACTGCGTTTCATTAAACGCCGGCGTTTGCAGGCTGAGGATCAGTCCGTCAAACAGCGGCAGTTGCGCAAGCGACGCGCTGACCACATCGGTATAAAAATAATACAGGAATTTTTCCCCCTGGCCGGCGTCGTCCGCCAGGGACAGTTCGGGAAATTTATGCTCGATGCGGCCGTCCTGCGGAAAGGCCTCGCCCTGCAGCCACACCGTCAGCCGCCGCGCCCGGCAATAGGCGCTCACGCGCCGCAGGTAGAGCAACGCGCCTTCCCATTCATGCTGCAGATTGGCTTTATCCGCGCCCTGGTAATGGGCCGGGGGCGGGGCCAGCAGCGCCAGGATATTTTGCTGGTGAATCACCAGGCCGGTGAAGCGGTATTTTTCCATCACCGCCGCCATTTCCAGGAAATGCGGCCAGTGCCAGATAAGCGGGGAGTTAATTTCCAGCAGACGTTGCGGCACGGTATTTTCCCTAATCAAGCGGCGCGAAGACAGCAAGGCCGGTCCAGCGGGTATAAAGCATCCGCTTTAGCCTGTCAACAGGCCGGACTTCCAGCGTTGAATCACCAGAAGACAAGACCTCATGTACTGTAATACCAGGAATACGGGAGAACGATAACATGAAAAAATATGCATTGGTCGGCACCGGCGGCCGGGCTGGGCTTTATCTGCAGGCTATCGCCGGGGAATACCGCACCCGGGGCGCGTTTGTCGCCTTTTGCGATACCAACCGCACGCGAATGGAATACGCCAACCGGTTAATCGGCGCCGCTGGCCACGACGGCGTGCCGATGTATACCGCGCTGGAGTTTGATCGCATGATAACCGAAACCCGGCCGGATACCGTCATCGTCACCTCTATCGACCGCACCCACCATCGTTATATCGTGCGCGCCATGGAATTGGGGTGCGACGTTATCAGCGAAAAACCGATGACCATCGACGAGGAAAAATGCCAGGCGATTATCGACGCCATTAACCGTACCGGCAAGAGCCTGCGCGTGACCTTTAACTACCGCTATGCCCCGCATCACAGCAAAATCCGCGAACTGCTTGCCGGCGGCGCTATCGGCGAGGTGTTTTCGGTGCATTTCGAGTGGCTGCTGAATACCCGGCACGGCGCCGATTATTTCCGCCGCTGGCACCGTGATAAACGCAACAGCGGCGGCTTGCTGGTGCATAAATCCACCCACCATTTCGACCTGGTCAACTTTTGGCTGAACAGCGAGCCGGAAACGGTGTATGCCCAGGGAGATCTGCGTTTTTACGGCAAGGATAACGCCGAAAGCCGGGGGGTGGGGCAATTTTATTCCCGCGCCTTCGGGAGCGAGGCGGCGGCCGAAGATCCCTTCGCCCTGCACATGGATCAAAGCGAACCGCTGCGCGAGCTTTACCTCAACGCCGAACATGAGGACGGTTATTATCGCGACAAAAGCGTTTTCGACGACGGCATCAGTATCGAGGATGTCATGGGCGTGATGGTGCGCTATAAAAACAAGGCCATCATGACCTATTCCCTGAACGCCTACCTGCCGTGGGAAGGGCTGAACGTGGTGTTCAACGGCAGCCGGGGCCGGCTGGAGATGAAACTGGTGGAAACGTCTTATGTGAACAGCGGCGGCGAAAAAGAGCTGGAAGGCGCTATCGAGAGCTGCTCTATACGGGTATTTCCGTTGTTCGCCGCGCCTTATGACGTCCCGGTGGATTTCCTGGCCGGCGGCCACGGCGGCGGCGATAAGGTTATGCTGGCGGATGTGTTCGGCGCGCCGGCGCCGGACCCGCTGAAACGCGCGGCCAGCTACCGCGACGGCGCCATGTCCATCCTGACCGGCATTGCCGCCAACCGCTCGCTGCGCACTGAACTGCCGGTACATATTCGCGATCTGGCGGTAAAACTGTAGCCCGGCCGGACCCTGCCGTTTATCGGCCGCAACGATAAAGCCTGGATGGCGTTTTTACCGTTGCGGCAATAAAACCGTCATATTCCCTCTCTATACTCCAGCGAAGATAAAGTCCCAAAGAGGATAATACTATGTACGCCCGCCTGTCCTTAGCGCAGGGGCGAACTTCCGGTCGACGGTCAGCGCCGGAAGGTTTGTCCCGCGCCCTATTTTCCCCCAAGCGCCATTGCCGTAGCATCCCCGCCGCCAGCCGCAGCGCGCCGGCCGTTTGCCTGACGTTTCGCCCGGGGGCCCGGCATGCGCAACCTCAGCGCTAACGACGGCACGCCAATCGTCATCAGCGGACTCAGCCATCAGTTTGGCGGCAAGCGCGTATTAGAGGATATCCATCTGCATGTGCCCGCGGGCACGACCCTGGCCCTGCTCGGACCCTCCGGATGCGGTAAAAGCACTCTGCTGAAATTACTGGCCGGCCTGCTGCAGCCCGCGCGCGGCGAGATCCATTTCGGCCCGCGGCTGATGGCGAGCCACAGCGTCTGTATTCTTCCCGAACAACGCGATATCGGCATGGTGTTTCAGGACTATGCCCTGTGGCCGCATATGAGCGTGGCGCAAAATGTCGCTTTCCCGCTGTGCATGCGCCGGGTGGCGCGCGCCGAACGCCGGCTGCGGGTCGACACCGCGCTGGAGCGGGTCGGCCTGGCCGCCTTCGCCGGACGCAAGCCGTCGGAGCTGTCCGGCGGCCAGCAGCAGCGGGTGGCCCTGGCCCGGGCCATCGTGGCCGAGCCCCGGGTCCTGCTGTTCGACGAACCGCTATCGAATCTCGACCGCGAACTGCGCGAAACGTTATGCGGCGAAATGGCCCGCCTGCTCCGGCAGCTCAGCATTACCGCCGTTTACGTCACCCACGATCGCGGTGAAGCACAACAGCTTGCCCAGCATATCGCGCATATGGCGCAGGGGCGCATCGTCAATTATCACGCCACTTGAACCGGGGAAAACACATGCAGCAGACCACCCACCTTTTATTAAGCCGTATCAGCACAGGAGCTTTATCCATCATGATTGCCGCCGCCACCCTTATGGCCGCCGACGCCCGGGCGCTGACCCTCTATACCGCCGGTCCCGGCTCCCTGGCCAAAAAGCTGGCGGCCGGCTATGAGCGGCAATCGGGGACCAAGGTCGATGTTTTTCAGGCCACCACCGGTAAAGTCATGGCCCGCCTGGAGGCCGAACAGGCCAACCCGCGCGCCGATGTCCTGATTTCCGCTTCATGGGATACCGCGGAAGAACTGCAACAACGGGGATGGCTGCTGGCCTACGGCAGCCCGAACGCCGCCAGCGTGCCGGCGCAGTTTAAAACCGGCTATTATGTGGCGCAGGGCATCTCCGCCCTCGGTATCGTCTGGAACAGCGCCAGCGGTACGCCGGAGCCGCATGACTGGCAAGACCTGGCGCAGCCGGCATTCAGGGATAAGGTGACCACCCCCGATCCGGCGCTGTCCGGCGCCTCGCTGGATTTGCTGATGGGCCTGCAAAATGCCCTGGGCGAGAAAGCCTGGACATTGTTCGGACAGTTAAAGGACAACGGAATGATTATCGCCGGGCCCAATGCCCAGGCGCTGACGCCGGTACTGCAGGGCGCCAGGGCGGCGGTGTTCGGCGCGGTGGACTATGTCGCCTATAACAGCGTGCAGGAGGGCGAGTCGGTGAAAGTGATTTTTCCCTCCAGCGGCACGGTGATCGCCCCGCGTCCGATGATGATCCTGAAAACCAGCACGCAGCCCGATCAGGCCAGGGCTTTTATCGATTATGCGCTCTCCCCGGAGGGGCAACAGTTGGTGGCAGAAGCCTGGCTGATGCCCGCGCGCAGCGATATCAGCGCCAAACGCCCGCTGTTCAGCGATTTGCGGCTGCTGCCGGCGCAGGGCGCCCAGCCCGCCACGCGTGACAAGGTGCTCGACCGGTTCGCCAAACTGTTCGGCCAGCGCTAGGCTTTGCGATGCGCGCTTTTTTCCTGCCGCTGCTGACCCTGGCGGCATTACTGGTGCTGGTGGCGCTGCCGGCGCTGTTTGTGCTGCTGCAGGCCATTTTTCCCCAGCTGGCCGCCGGCTCGCTGGCGCATGCGTTTGGCGCGGTCCCGGCCCTGTGGCAGGACCCGCAGGTGCCCGCGCTGCTCGGCGGCACGCTGCAAACCGGCCTGGGCGTGGCGCTGGCCTGCGCCCTGCTGGGCATTCCCCTGGGCGCGCTGCGCGGGTTGTTTGCCGTGCCGCTGGCGCGGGTCTGGGATGTGCTGATCCTGGTGCCGTTCCTGACGCCGCCCTATATCGCCGGCTTATCCTGGATGCTGGCGTTGCAGCGGCGCGGTTACCTTGAGCAACTGACCGGCCTGCAATTGGATCGGCTCCTGTTCAGCCGCGCCGGCATGGTGCTGGTCATGACGCTGACGATTTTCCCGGTGGTCTATTTTGCGGTGTCGCGCGCCATGGCCGCGGGCGGCCACCGTCTGGCGGACGTGGCGCGGGTACACGGCGCGGGGCCGTGGCGGGCGTTTTGCCTGGTCACCCTGCCGCTGGCGCTGCCGGCCATTTTCGCCGGCCTGCTGCTGGCGTTTACCCTGGCCATCGAGGAATACGGCGTGCCCGCCGCCCTGGGCATGCGCGCCGGTGCGCCGGTGCTGACCGTCGGCATCGAGCGGCGCCTGGCGGACTGGCCCATTGATTTAACCTCGGCATCGCTGCTTTCGTTATTACTGGTGGCGCTGGCGCTGGCGGCTTACGGCATCCAGCGCACCCTGTCCGGCGGCCGTGACGTGGCCATCACCGGCGGAAAACCGGCGGCTATCGCCTCGCGGCCGCTCGGCGTATGGCGCTGGCCGGTGGTGGTGCTGTTCAGCCTGATCGCCGGCCTGGCGGTGGCGGCCCCGGTGGCCGCCATGCTGGCCACCGCGTTTTCCGCCACGGTATCCGGCGGACTGACGCCGGCCAACCTGACGCTGCGCCATTTCGGCAATCTCTTCGCGCAGCACGGCGAGGCGGCCGACGCACTGGCCACCAGCCTGGGCCTGGCGCTCGGCACCGCGCTGTTTACCGGTCTGGTGGGATTGATGGTGGCCTGGCTTATCAACAGCACCCGAGGCCGCGCCACGGCCTGTATCGACGCGCTGTCGCTGCTGCCGGCCGCGCTGCCGGGCGTGGTGGTGGGCGTCGGCCTGATCCTGGCCTGGAACCGGCGTTTCTGGCCGGTAACGCCTTATGATAGTTGGGTTATCCTACTGCTGGCCTACAGTTGCCTGCTGTTGCCTTACCCGGTGCGCTATACGGGAGCCGCGCTGCGCCAGCTCGGATCCAGCCTGGAGCCGGCGGCCAGGGTGCACGGCGCCAGCGCCGCGCGGGCATTGCGCTATATCGTGCTGCCGCTGGTATTTCCCGCGCTGCTGGCCGCGATGCTGATGGTATTTGCCGTCGCGTCCAGGGAACTGGTGACCTCGCTGTTGCTGGCGCCGCCCGGGGTGCAAACGGTATCGGTATTTATCTGGCGCCAGTTCGAGCAAGGTTCGGTAGGCGACGGCATGGCCATGGCCAGTATCGCCATGCTGTTAAGCATGGTGGTCATGCTGACGGCGCTGGCGCTGTTACAGCGTCCGCGCCGCTAGGCCTGCGTGGGGCAACGTCCCGCCCGCCGCCGCGCGGGAATATGAAGGGGTGAAAGCGGGGCTTACTTTTCCTGGCTGCTTTCCAGGCCGAAGCGTTCCGCCAGCTCACGGCGCAGGTTATCGGACTGGCGGCCGAAGATAGCCTGCACCTCCTGGCCGATAACCACGACGCCGAGCGCGCCCAGATGCTGGATCTGGCCGGTATTGACCTTGCCCAGATCCTTGACCTTAACCCGCAGCCGAGTAATACAGGCATCGACATCCACAATGTTTTCCTGCTCGCCCAAGGCGCTAATCAAAGAGGCAATATCCGGATCACGCGGGGCAACGTTATGCTGGTGCGTCAATTTTTCTTTAAAAACACGCATAAACTCTTTGATATTGACCATTCTGGTATCCTTATAAAAGATATCGACAGGCACAAGGCGGACGTGAATCCGTAACCCGCCGCACATACCCGGAAAAACCACTGCTGCACCGGCATATCCTACCGCGATGCCGGGTTGGCGCAAAGCGTGATTCATATCCCATTCCTCTTTTATCGCCACCGGCTTGGAAAAATGTGATCCCCATACGTTTTCCGCCGTCTGGCGCCGGCTGCCGGGCCCTGCCGCGCCGCGCGCATCTCGCCCGCAGGCGTTATTTTCAGCCGCCGTTATTTTTTTACGCCTATACTTTTCAGAAGGTTAAACGAGCAGGTAACCTGGCTATCTTCTTTATCTATCGGCTTTCGAGGTAACGGAAATGGATAACGACCACTTACCCGACGACTATCGCAGCAGGCATTATCCGGTCAAGGAAAATATGCGCTTCCAGCTTTTCGCCTGGAGAATGCAGAATCTCGGCTTTGTGCTGCTGTTTATTTTTATTGCCGCGGCCTGCCTGGGACTGTTTTCCCAAGGCGTACTCAGCAATGCATCCGCGCAATCAGCCGGGGGCAATATGATCCTTGAATATGACCGCTTCGCCCGTAACAGCACGGAGACTCATTTTATAATCCGCATAAAAATCAATAAAGAAAACCAGCTTACCGCCGTCCTGCGCGGCGATATCCTCGATAATTACGATATCGAGTTTATCCAACCCACCCCCGATGTTTCGATTATCAACGATAACGCCCTGACATTAACCCAGCCGATCGCCAAAAAAGACGGCTGGCACAGTATTTACGTCACCCTAAAACCAAATAAAATGGGCTACTTCACCAATACCATCGCACTTTCCGATAATGAAAAAATAACGTTTAACCAATTAGTTTATCCTTAGGGAGAACATCATGGATATGGTATTAAGAGCGGCCTTTATTTACCTGATCCTGATCGTGGTCTTTCGCATATCGGGCAGACGCACGTTGCTTGAAATGAACAGTTTCGATTTTATTTTGCTGCTGATTATCAGCGAAGCCTGCCAACAGGCGATCCTGGGCGAGGATTTTTCGGTGATCGGCGCCACGATTTCCATCGTTACCCTGATAAGCCTTGATTTGGTGCTTTCCTGGCTGAAGGATAAATACCATATTGTCTGGCTGGCCGCCGACGGGCCGCCGCTGCTGCTGGTGGATGACGGCAAGGTGCTGGAGCTGCGCCTCAAGCGGACCAAGATTTCCCATGACGATCTGCTGACCAGCGCGCGCAAATCGGACGGCATCCTGGACCTGGACCAGATTCGTTATGCCATTTTGGAGCAAAACGGCAAAATCACCATTATTCCGAAAAAAGAGTCATAAATCCGTGGCCGCCGGCTAATATCCCTCTCCCGCCGCGTTTATCTCACCCCGCCGTGACTCACGGCGGCATAGCCACGTATAAATATTATTTTTATAATTTTATTATATTTAAATAAAATTAACTTTTTATCAATCAGTCATGCTAAATAATTTTCATCATAGCGTATTGACAGCCGGCGAATATATATTGTTATATAACTTCTGGCAACCGTATTCTCGTCCTCATATCGCTGCCTGTTTAATATTTTAAATTATTTCTGATGTTATTTTGTCATTTAATAACATCCGTGATCGCCGGGGGAAACGTTTTATGGATAAAAACGCAATATCGCATGCAATATTAAGAGAGTATAAAAGCAAGCCTATTAAATGGTTTGTTATTTATTCAGCGAAGTTCTCATTATGGGCCTGCTGGTTAGGCTTATGCGTTTACGGCATTGTGTCCGTGGACCGCTGGCCCATCCGGCTGCTCCTGCAATTGCTGCTGGGGATGGGATTTGCCCATGGCGTGGAATTGCAGCATCAGGCGCTGCACCATACCGGTTTCCGCTCCAGAAAAGCCAATCATGGCGCCGGATTTCTGCTGGGATTGCCGATGCTGGTCTCATATTCAGCCTATCGCGACAGTCATCTGTTTCATCACCGGGCGCTCGGCCGGGCGGATGACGAGGAATTTTTTAAACACGATCTACGCTCCCCGCCGCGGCTGTGGGATAGGATTAGCATTTTTTTTATGTTAAATCATTTTTATTCACAATTAATGAAGTTTATCCACGCCGTAAAAAGACGTCCCTTTCCGGTAAAAATCGCGACCAGTAACCCCCACATCCTGCGCAACGAATATCTTCTGATGGGCGGGATTTTTTTTACCGCCGCCGGCGCATCGCTGGCGGCCGGCAGTGATATTTTTATCCAGTGCTGGCTGCTTCCTCTGCTGTTTTTCGCCGCCCCCATCCATAGCTTAATAGAATTACCCGAACATTACGGCTGCGATAAGTCCAGCGTGCGGGTTTGCGACAATACCCGCACCATCCAGGCCCATCCGCTGATCAGCTGGTATACCAACGGCAATAATTATCACGTTGAACACCACCGCTTCCCCTCATTACCCATGGAACAACTGGCGCGGGTGCACCGGCAAATTAAGGGGGACCTGCGTTATTACAGCGATTCCTACCCGGCGTTTTACCGGCATATCATCAGGCAGGCCTGGCCACGCCCGCGTCGCCGATAAGCCGTATACGCGCGGCGATGTCGCCGGCGCCCATAAAGCCCAGTCGTAAATAAATAGGAATTTATATTGCTGCATATTTTGAACCAAATTCCTATAGTTTGGCGTGGGTTCATCTCATCCGCTAATAAAGACGACTTTCCATCGTTAAAAAAACACGTTAATCTAAAAGAAAATTAAGATGGCCGGCCATGACTTATCCCCACGCTGAAAAACGCGGTCACCGCCGTAGTGGCCGGGCCATCTTGAACCGTTATGGCGCGGTGATATAACCCATGCGGGGATTTTTTTCGCGGCCATCCGTTAATTAACCCAATTCATTAATTACAATAACTAATAAATCGTTAGCTTACATATAAAGAAAAAACAGTGAATAGACCTTTTAAGGCCATATCTTCCGCGGACGACTGGCAAAAACAATTATCCGAGGTTATTTCGGATCCTGATGAATTATTATCATTACTGGGGCTAAGCGATAATCCCCGTCTGCGGCAAGGCCGGCCGGCGCGCCGTCTTTTCCCGCTGCGGGTGCCACGCGGTTTTGTCAACCGCATGGAAAAGGGTAATGAACACGACCCCTTGCTGCGGCAGGTTATCACCGCGGCGGACGAATTTATCGTCACGCCGGGCTATGTCGCCGACCCGCTCGGCGAGCATGACTGCGTGATGCCGGGGCTGTTGCATAAATACCGCAACCGGGCGCTGTTGCTGGTGAAAGGCGGCTGCGCCATCAACTGCCGGTATTGCTTTCGCCGCCATTTCCCCTACCCGGAAAACAGCGGTAACAAGGCTAACTGGCGTAACGCCTTAGCCTATATCCGGGCGCATCCGCAGATCGATGAAATTATCTTTTCCGGCGGCGATCCGCTGATGGCCAGGGATCATGAACTGGCCTGGCTGGCCGACGAACTCCAGGCCATTCCCCATATCCGGCGCCTGCGCATCCACAGCAGGCTGGCGGTGGTGATACCGGCGCGCATTACGGAGCAATTATGCCGGATGCTGGCCGCTTCGCGGCTGCAGGCGATTATGGTGACGCATATCAACCATGCCAATGAGATCGACGCCGACGTTGACGGCGCCATGGGCAGGCTGCGCAACGCCGGGGTGACACTGCTTAACCAGAGCGTCCTGCTGCGCGGCGTCAATGACAGCGCCGATATCCTGGCGGCGTTAAGCAACCGGCTGTTTAACGCCGGTATCCTGCCCTACTATCTTTTTGCGCTGGATAAGGTCGCGGGCGCGGCGCATTTTATGGTGGGCGACGACGAAGCCAGGCGCATTGTCAGTACGCTATCCACCAAGGTTTCCGGCTATCTGGTGCCCCGGCTGACGCGCGAAATCAGCGGAATGCCCAGCAAGATACCGCTGTCTCTCACGCCGCCGTCCTGAACAGACGCGCGCATGAAGATGTTATCAATCCGCCCTGCGGCGGCGCGTATTAGCTATTGTGGTCGAACGTGGCCCGCGCGCGCTCCACTTCGGGCAGGTACTCCACCGTCCATTGGTGCAGCGCCTGGAAAGGCTGTTTTAGCGTATGACCCAGGGGCGTGATTTGATACTCCACCGCGATGGGCGAGGCGGTAATAACGCGCCGCGCCACGATGCCGTTGCGCTCCAGACGCCGCAAACTCTGGGTCAGCGCCTTTTGCGTAATACCATCAAGACGGCGTTTGATAACGTTGAAACGCAACGGCCCGGCGCACAGGGCGGCCAGGATCAGCACCGACCACTTATCCGCAATCTGGTCGAGCAGCATGCGGCTTGGGCAATGCGCCGCGGAAAAAACCGGACAGTGCTCTCCCGGCACGGCGCTGTCGCCGGCATAGCGGATGGCGGTGTCTTCAACTTCCGACATGGTGGTTTCCTTTTGGCTACCTGGTAGCGTCAAAGTGCCTGATTGACTCGCAGTATACATAATATACCATCAAAAGCTTCACGTTAACCGGAGATGATCTGTATGCGCGCACCGCAAGTCGATATCCTGTTCCAGCCTTTGCGAATAAAATCGCTGGTATTGAAAAACCGTATCGTCATGGCCCCCATGACCCGCTCGTTTTCACCTGACGGAGTGCCGGGGGATAACGTAGCCGCCTACTACCGCCGCCGCGCCGAAGCCGATGTGGGGCTGATCCTGTCGGAAGGTACGGCAATCGACCGGCCGGCGGCCAGGAACGATCCGAACGTGCCGTTTTTCCATGGCCAGGACGCGCTGGCCGGCTGGCAACGGGTAATCGATGAAGTCCACGCCGCCGGCGGTAAAATGGGACCGCAGCTGTGGCATGTGGGCGCGGTGGCCAGTTTCCAGACCGAATGGGTGCCCGATGTGCCGGTGGAGAGTCCTTCAGGCCTGGCGGCGCCGGATATGCCCCGCGGCGAGATCATGAGCGACGAGGCCATTGCCGATACCCTTGCCGCCTATGCCCGGGCGGCTGCCGATGCCAAGCGGCTGGGTTTCGATACTTTTGAGATCCACGGCGCCCATGGCTATCTCATCGATCAGTTCTTCTGGTCCGGCACCAACCGGCGTACGGATCGTTTCGGCGGTGCCACCATTAAAGAGCGCGCCCGTTTTGCCGCCGAGGTATTAAAGGAAATGCGCGCGGCGGTCGGGCCTGAATATCCGATTATCCTGCGCGTCAGCCAGTGGAAACAGCAGGATTATGCCGCCAGGCTGGCGACCACCCCGGACGCGATGGCCGATTGGCTGGTACCGCTGGTGGAAGCGGGCGCCGACGTGCTGCACTGCTCGCAACGGCGTTTCTGGCAACCTGAATTCCCGGAGCAGGATGGGGAAAACGGGCTTAACTTCGCCGGCTGGGCGAAAAAATTGACCGGCGCCGCCACCATCAGCGTGGGTTCCGTGGGTTTGTCCGGGGATTTTATCGGCAGCTTTAGCGGGGAAAACGCCAGCCCGGTCGGATTGGATAATCTCATCGGGCGGCTGGAGCGCAATGAGTTTGACCTGATAGCGGTCGGGCGTGCGTTGATAAGCGACCCGCACTGGGCGGCCAAGGTGCGCGCCGGCGATACGGGGAATATGGCGGATTTCACCCCCGCGGCGTTGGGCGAATTATTTTAGCGGGCGGCCCCGCGGTTGCGCGGGGACCGACCAGTTGTTTCCGGTCCCCGCCCGGCAAAGATGCCTGCGCTATGCCTTTATTGTTGTCGTTTATAACACCCGCGCCGCATTAATACCCCGGCATATCGGGTAGAACATTTCTGTATTTTATCCAGGGAATTTAATCTGATAAATGCCGCCCATTTTTACCGCCGCACAAGCCCTATAATATGCGGCTGTTCCCGCCAACCTTTTGATATTAATCGCAACAATAAACTTTTATATAAAATATCGCCATGGCCGCCGCTCATGGTTTGTCTAATTCGCAACGGTATACTAGGCTTATTATTATCAGCCGACTAAGTTAACATCGCTGATTATACCTATAATCCTAACAACGTGATGGTGAGCCCGATGAATATCAAGACTCTTGAAGACCTCTTTATCCATGCCCTTTCAGATGTATACAGCGCTGAAAAGCAAATCACCCGCGCTTTGCCGAAAATGGCCCGGGCCGCTACCGATCCTCAGCTGATTGATGGCTTTAAGCTTCATCTGGAACAAACGCATGGGCAAATCGAGCGTATTGATAAACTGGTGGAAGTCACACCGAATATCAAGATTAAGCGTATGAAATGCATGGCAATGGAAGGATTAGTGGAAGAAGGCCAGGAAATTATCGACGAGGTTGAAAAAGGCCCGGTACGTGATGCCGGTCTTATTGCCGCGGCGCAAAAAGTTGAACATTATGAAATCGCCACCTACGGCACGTTAGCCACCCTGGCGGGGCTGCTGGGGTATACCGAGGCTAAAACCCTGCTGGCCGAAACGCTGCAGGAAGAAAAAGATACCGACATCAAATTATCCAAGCTGGCCAGTGTTAAAGTAAATACGGATGCCGGTAAAAAATAACCCATATCAGCATGTTAACAAGGTAAGTATTTTTATAATACATTTCACCCTGTATGGTCATAGCATTAATATGCTCATTTAAGGTTGAGTAAATATCATCAGCGCAAAAACCCGGTATTTATTGCCGGGTTTTTTGCATTTTAACCAACATAAAGAGCGTATTTTACGGCGCGATGCCTGGAATATTCAGGCCCGGTTGTCCCGATGAGTGGCGAAAAAAATTCTCCGGGACCCGATGCGCCGCACCGTAAGCGCAGTATGGGTTACGCCGGCAATAATTGCCCGCGCCTAAGGCCGTTATCGTGCCGGATAAGCCATTATTTTTTAGCTTCCGTATGCGGCGCCTGCGAACGCGCCAGGAATTGCCGGGTGGTTTCCGGCAGATGTTCCAGCAGCCAGGCGGCCATCGCTTTCTCCTGTTCCAGGATCTGCGTGAAAATACGTTGCCCTTCGGTATCGCCCACCGCCTGTGCCGCGGCGATAAGCGCGGTATAGGAGGCAATTTCAAAATTTTCGAAGGTATAGCCGCTAATGCCGCCTTTGATCACTTCATCGCTGGCAAACATGCCGCCCATCGCCTGGCCCATGGCCGCCACTTTGCCCGCCATATCCTTAAATGTCGAACTGGATGAATCATAACGTTTAATAACGCTTTCCACCAGACGCTGCTGCTCGATGGTTTCATCAATATGCTGTTTAATGCGGGCCTCCAGCGCCGGGTAGTGCTCAAGACGCCCCGCCATGCGTTTCAGCATGCTTTCGGCCTGTTCTTCCATGGCATGGGCATCACGCAGCCAGTCCAGATAATTGTCATGTAAATCGGCCATTTTTCACCTCTCAATCAATAACGGCATTGCGGAAATAAGAAAATTATCGGTTATCGAATAGCCTTTTCAGTTTAGCTTCCCTTATGAAACGCGCCAGTGACATGGCTATAAATTGAGCGAAGCGCGCAAACCCCGCGCACGTCTTGCCTTCGCTCCGCGGCATGCGCGCGCAAGGTCGCTAAGAAAGGACTCTGCACGGTTTTGGCGATCCCTGCCGCCCTGAAATAATCCTGAACGTGCGTGATCCGCCTGAAAAGGCGCCAGGCGCCCCGCCATGCCGCACGCGCGCCCGTATTTGGTGCAAGGCGCCGCCGCCGGCGCGGGAAAAGCCGGGCAAACGCCGCCGGGCCGCGACGCCGCAACTGGCACGGGGATTGCTTTGAACCATTCTGTCCCGCCGGCCATTGTTAATCCTCATAAATTCAGGAGTGAATTGCATGCAACGACGTAAATTACTGAAAGCCTTCGCCCTCTCCGCCACGGTTATCGGCATGGGGATCAGCTGGGGGGCGCTGGCTGCCGACACGATTAAAGTCGGCGTGATGCATTCCTTATCCGGCACCATGGCTATCTCGGAAACGCCGTTAAAAGACGTGGCGCTGATGACCATTGACGAAATCAATGCCCAGGGTGGAGTGCTGGGTAAAAAGCTGGAGCCGGTCGTGGTTGATCCGGCGTCGAACTGGCCCTTGTTCGCGGAAAAGGCCCGGCAGTTGCTGACCCAGGACAAGGTGGCGGTGGTGTTCGGCTGCTGGACCTCGGTCTCGCGCAAATCGGTGTTGCCGGTATTTGAGGAGCTGAACGGCTTGCTGTTTTACCCGGTGCAATATGAAGGCGAGGAAATGTCGCCCAACGTGTTTTATACCGGCGCGGCCCCCAACCAACAGGCTATCCCGGCGGTGGAATACCTGATGAGCGATGACGGCGGCGGCGCCAAGCGCTTCTTCCTGCTCGGCACCGATTATGTTTATCCGCGTACGACCAATAAAATTCTGCGGGCCTTCCTGCATTCTAAGGGCGTGGCGGATAAAGATATCGAGGAAGTCTATACCCCGTTCGGATATAGCGATTACCAGACCATCGTGGCCAATATCAAGAAATTCTCCGCCGGCGGTAAAACCGCGGTGATTTCCACCATCAACGGCGATTCCAACGTTCCTTTTTATAAAGAGCTGGCCAACCAGGGCATCAAGGCGACCGATGTGCCGGTAATAGCCTTTTCGGTGGGCGAGGAGGAACTGCGCGGCATCGACACCAAACCGCTGGTCGGCAACCTGGCGGCCTGGAACTATTTCCAGTCGGTGGATAATCCCACCAATAAGAAATTCGTCGCGCAATGGAAAGCCTACGCCAAGTCCCACCATCTGCCCAACGCCGATACCGTGGTCACCAACGACCCGATGGAAGCCACCTATGTCGGCATCCATATGTGGGCGCAGGCGGTGGAGAAGGCCAAGTCCACCGATGTGGATAAGGTGCGCGCGGCGATGGCCGGGCAAACCTTCGCCGCCCCGTCCGGCTTTACCCTGACCATGGATCAGACCAATCACCATCTGCATAAACCGGTGATGATTGGCGAGATCGAGTCCGACGGCCAGTTTAACGTGGTATGGCAAACCGAAGGGCCGGTGCGCGCGCAGCCCTGGAGTCCCTTTATCGCCGGCAACGATAAAAAACCCGATCATCCGGTCAAAAGCACCCAGTAAAAGGGCTTACGGATAGGGCGGGCCAGGTGTAAACACGGAAACCGGGGCCGGGCCGCGCTCTACTCTTCGCGCCCGCCCTACCCACTTCAAACGCCTGAGGCGGCAGAGGCGCCCTCTGTTTTTGACGCAGCACGGGACGAAAAATATGCGCTATCTATCATTATTATTGCGAAGGTTCGGCCTCGGCGTGGCCTTATGCCTATGTCTGCCGGCCTTGGCTCTGGCCGGCCCCGCCGCCGATTTTGCGGCGGCCAGCCGCGCCGATCAGGCGAAATTACTCCAGGCGTGGTCAAGCGCGCCGGATGCCGCCCGTCTGCCGCTGCTGCAGGCATTGCGCCAGGAGACCATGGTGATCGACGCCGCCGGCAAACCCTTTATCCAGCAGGGCACCACGCTGACGCCGATGGAAGGCGACGCCGCGCCCACCGGCGGCGTCAAGAAAGTCTGGCTGAATAACCGCCTGCGCAACCTTATCGCCACCGCCTTGTCCGTTCACCAGTTGGTCAGCGACGATGCCCGCATACGGCTACAGGCCGCCACTGCGCTCCAGCGCGAAGCGCAGGCCGACCAGTTGCCGCTGCTGCAGGCCCGTTTACCGCTGGAAAAAGACCCGCGGGTGCATGACGCGCTGCAGATTGCCCTGGCCAATCTGCAACTGGCCGATCCCCGGCCCGAGGTGCGGCTGCAGGCGGTCACGCTGCTCGGCGAATCGGGCGATCCCGATGTCCAGGTACGTCTGCAGGCGCTGACGCAGGAGAGCGCCGAACCCGAGGCCCAAGTACGCGCGGCGGCGCTGAAAAGCCTCAAGCAGGTTCAGCGCCGGCTGATGATAGGCGACCTGCTCGGACAGGCGTTTACCGGCTTGTCCCTGGGCTCGATACTGCTGCTGGCGGCGCTGGGCCTGGCCATTACCTACGGCCTGCTGGGGGTGATTAACATGGCGCACGGCGAGATGCTGATGCTGGGCGCCTACGCCACTTATCTGGTGCAGCAGCTTATGGAGCACTACGCGCCGGGACTGCTGCCGCTCTACCCGCTGGCGGCCCTGCCGGCGGCCTTCGCCGTTACCGGCGTTATCGGCATGCTGCTTGAACGCACCGTAATCCGTCATTTATACGGTCGCCCGCTGGAAACGCTGCTGGCGACCTGGGGCATCAGCCTGGTGCTGATCCAGGGGGTGCGCATGCTGTTCGGCGCGCAAAACGTCAGCGTCGCCAACCCCGGCTGGCTCTCCGGCGGCATCCAGCTGCTGCCTAACCTGGTGCTGCCCTACAACCGCCTGGCGGTCATCTTGTTCGTGCTGTGCGTGCTGGCGCTGTGCTGGCTGCTGCTGAACACAACCCGGCTGGGCATGCATATCCGCGCGGTAACCCAGAACCGGGCCATGGCCGCCTGCTGCGGCGTGCCCACCGGCCGGGTGGATATGCTGGCCTTCGGCCTGGGTTCCGGCATTGCCGGCCTGGGCGGCGTGGCGTTGTCCCAGCTTGGCAACGTCGGCCCCGAGCTGGGCCAGGGATATATTATCGATTCGTTCCTGGTGGTGGTGCTGGGCGGGGTCGGCCAGTTGGCGGGCACCGTGGCGGCGGCGTTCGGGCTGGGCATCGTCAACAAAATCCTCGAACCCGAAATCGGCGCCGTGCTGGGCAAGATCCTGATCCTGGCGCTTATCGTGCTGTTTATCCAAAAACGTCCCCAGGGACTGTTCGCCGTCAAAGGCAGGGTCATTGACTGATGAGCCAACCCTTAACCCTCACCGGCCTGCAAAAGGCGCCCCGCACCGCCATGATCCTGGGCGCGCTGGTTTTTATCGCGCTGGTTATCCTGCCGCTGCTGGCCCTGCTGCCCGCGGCGCATCCGCTGAATATCTCCACCTATACCCTGACCCTGGTGGGCAAAATCCTGTGCTACGCCGTGGTGGCCATCGCGCTGGATCTGGTCTGGGGTTATGCCGGGCTGCTGTCCCTCGGGCATGGGCTGTTTTTTGCCCTCGGCGGTTACGCCATGGGCATGTACCTGATGCGCCAGGCCGCGGGAGACGGCCTGCCGGCGTTTATGTCCTTTTTATCGTGGAGCGAGCTGCCCTGGTTCTGGGCCGGCACCCAGCACTTTGCCTGGGCGCTATGCCTGATTATGCTGGCCCCCGGCCTGCTGGCGTTGGTGTTCGGCTACTTTTCCTTTCGCTCCAAAATCAAAGGGGTCTATTTTTCCATTATGACCCAGGCGCTGACCTATGCCGCGATGCTGCTGTTTTTTCGCAACGAAACCGGCTTCGGCGGCAATAACGGTTTTACCGGTTTTACCACCTTATTGGGATTCCAGGTAACCGCCACCACCACCCGGGTGGGCCTGTTCCTGGTCACCGTGCTGCTACTGGCGGCGAGCCTGCTGCTGGGATTCGCCCTGGCGCGCAGTAAATTCGGCCGGGTGCTGACGGCGGTGCGCGATGCGGAAAACCGGCTGATATTCTGCGGCTACGACCCGAAGGGGTTCAAGCTGTTCGTCTGGACGCTGTCGGCGGTGCTGTGCGGCCTGGCGGGCGCCCTGTACGTGCCGCAGGTGGGTATCATCAACCCGGGTGAAATGTCGCCAACCAACTCCATCGAGGCGGCCATATGGGTGGCGCTGGGCGGCCGCGGCACGCTGGTGGGGCCGCTGCTCGGCGCCGGCATCGTCAACGGCGCCAAGAGCTGGTTTACCATGGCCATGCCGGAGTACTGGCAATTGTTCCTGGGGCTGATGTTTATCCTGGTGACGCTGCTGTTGCCGCAGGGCGTTATCGGCCTGCTGCGCAAAAGGCGGCCCGAATGAACGCGCCGGACGACCTGCTGACGCAGGCCTATCCCGCCGATATCCATCGCCTGCGGCGCGATCCGGTGTTGACGCTGGACAATATCAACGTCAGCTTCGACGGTTTCCGCGCCCTTACCGACCTGTCGCTGCAGATAGGCGTGGGCGAATTGCGCTGCATTATCGGCCCCAACGGCGCGGGAAAAACCACCCTGATGGATGTGATTACCGGTAAAACCCGTCCGCAGAGCGGCAGCGCCATTTACGATCAGCATATCGACCTGGCGCGGCTTAGCCCGGTGCAAATCGCCCAGGCCGGCATCGGCCGTAAATTCCAGAAGCCGACGGTATTCGAGGCGCTGACGGTATTTGAAAACCTGGAGCTGGCGCTGAAAACCGATAAATCGGTTTGGGCCTGCCTGCGCCATAAGCTGAGCGATGAACAGCGCGATCGCATCGACGCCATGCTCGCCACGCTGCGTCTCGCACCGCTGCGCCGGCGCCCGGCGGGCCTGCTGTCCCACGGCCAAAAACAGTTTCTTGAAATCGGCATGCTCTTGGTGCAAGACCCGCACCTGCTGCTGCTTGACGAGCCGGCCGCCGGCATGACCGATGCTGAAACCGCCTATACCGCCGAGCTGTTCCGCTCGCTTGCCGGTAAACATTCGCTCATGGTGGTGGAGCATGATATGGGTTTTGTGGAAACCATCGCCGATCATGTCACCGTGCTGCACCAGGGGCAGGTGCTGGCCGAGGGGTCGCTGCGCGAAGTGCAGGCCAACGAGCAGGTGATTGAAGTCTACCTGGGGCGGTGAGCTGATGAGCGTGATGATGCGCGGGAGGATATCGCGCATCGGCGCCGGTTATCAGGCCAGGGTTACTCATACGCAGGGGAACATAATGCTACAGGTGGAAGAGTTAAATCAGTTTTACGGCGGCAGCCATATCCTGCGCGGCCTGTCGTTCGAGGCGCAAATCGGTCAGGTAACCTGCCTGCTCGGGCGCAACGGCGTCGGCAAGACGACCCTGCTCAAATGCCTGATGGGCCTGCTGCCGGCCAAAACCGGCCGCATTCGCTGGCAGGGAGAGCTTATCAACCAGCGCCGCCCCCACCAGCGTGTGCAGGCCGGTATTGCCTATGTGCCGCAGGGACGGGAAATATTTCCGCGCATGACGGTGGAGGAAAATATCCTGCTCGGCCTGTCGCGTTTTTCCGGCGCGCGCGCCAAAGCGCCGCCGGCCTCGGTCTACGAGCTGTTCCCGGTGCTGGCGCAGATGAAAAACCGGCGCGGCGGCGATTTGTCCGGCGGCCAGCAGCAGCAGTTGGCGATTGCGCGCGCGCTGGCCTGCCAGCCGCAGTTGCTGATCCTCGACGAACCTACCGAAGGCATCCAGCCGTCGGTGATCAAGGAGATCGGCGTGGTGATCAAAACCCTTGCGGCGCGCGGCGATATGGCGATCCTGCTGGTGGAGCAGTTTTATGATTTCGCCGCCGCCCTGGCGGACAGCTACCTGGTGATGTCGCGTGGGCAGATCGTGCAGCGTGGCCTGGGCGCGGATATGGAAACCGACGGGGTGCGCGGTCTGGTGACTATCTGAGGCTAAACCTGCCGATATCCTTTGCCTGGCGGTAAAAATGTTCCACACTGTGGTTTTCCCCGATACCCGGAATGCCCTATGCAGCGATTAACCATTTCCCTCGACGACCGGCTGGCGGCCGAGCTGGACGAACTGATGCGGCTGCGCGGCTACAGCAGCCGCTCGGAGGCGTTCCGCGATATGCTGCGGCGCGACCTGGGCCAGCAGGCGGCCACCGCCAACCCCGGGGCGGCCTTTATCGCGGTGCTCAGTTACGTTTACGATCACCATGAGCGGCAACTGGCCACCCGCCTGACCGAACTGCAGCACGATCATCACGAACTGACCGTATCCACCATGCATGCCCATCTCAGCCACGACGAGTGCGTGGAGACCGCCATCCTGCGCGGGCCGCTGGGGATATTAACCGATTTTGCCCAATCGGTGATCGCCCAGACCGGGGTGCGCCACGGCAGCATTAACCTGATCCCGCTGGACGCCGCCACCACGCAAAACGCCGCAATGATCCCGGCCGATGCCGTGACAACCGCCGATCACCGTCATGCAAGCGGCCATGATCGTGATAAAGATCACCGGCATCCCCATAAACACGTTTAGGACAGCCGTCCGGTTTAGGGTAGGGAACCGTGGCGGGCGCTTAGCGGCCGGCGGGAAAGTTGACGGTTAATTGTGCTCGATCAATGAACCCGGTATGATTTTTTATGGAAAAGTATGAACGGCGGAGGCATACTGATTTCCACGAAAGTTTTGCCCCCCGGCCGCCCTGTTCGCTATGCGCGCGGCCTGAACACAGGGTTATCCGATGCATATTCCCGATGGTTATCTCAGCCCGTCCACCTGCGCCGTTGCCTTCCTGATCGCCGCCCCTTTCTGGTGGGTGGCGCAAAAACGCGTGCAACGCCTGCTGCATACCCGCCTGGTGCCATTGCTGGCGGTGGTATCGGCGTTTTGTTTTGTCATCATGATGTTTAACCTGCCGCTGCCGGGCGGCACCACCGGGCACGCGGTGGGCATGGCGGTGGCGGCCATCGTGCTGGGTCCGTGGGCGGCGGTACTGGCCGTCTCGATGGCGTTGTTTATCCAGGCGGTATTTTTCGGCGACGGCGGCATTACCGCGCTCGGCGCCAATTGCCTGAATATGGCCATCGTCGGTCCGCTGGCGGCCTACGGCCTTTACCGCCTGATTGCCGCCGGGTCGGCCATTACCGCCCGGCGGCGGGTGGTGGCGGCCACGGTGGCCGGCTACTGCGCCATTAATATCGCCGCGCTGCTGGCGGCGGTGGAGTTCGGCATCCAGCCCCTGCTGTTTACCGACGCCGCCGGAGCGCCGCTGTATGCGCCCTATCCGCTGTCGGTGGCGGTGCCGGCCATGCTGCTGGGTCACCTGACCTTTGCCGGTCTGGCGGAGGCCGTGGTGACCGGCGGTATTGTCGCTTATCTGCAAAAAGCCAACCCCGACCTGCTGCGCGCCACCGCCGGCGGCGCGTGCGTGCCCGCGCGCCTTTCCGGCTGGCGGCCGGTGCGCGCGCTGTGGCTGGGCATGGCGGTGGTGATGATCATCAGCCCGCTCGGCCTGCTGGCCGCCGGCACCGCCTGGGGGGAATGGGGCGCCGCCGACTTCCAGGATGCCGGCGCCAGGGCCGAAATCACCCGCGCCTCGGGCAATATCGCCCCGCCGCAGGGCGCGCCGGCCGGCATGCAGCGCCTGGAGGCGCTCTGGTCAGCGCCGATGCCGGACTATGCCCCGGCATTTATGCAAAACGCCCGCGTCGGGTATGTGCTGTCGGCCATTATGGGCAGCGGGCTTATCCTGCTGGCGTTTTATCTGCTGGCGCGCCTGACGCGCGCCGCGGCCTGGCGGCCGTCCTCGGGTCACCGTTAAACGGTGCGCGAACCCTCCTTCAGCCACCGGCGCGCGCCGGGAAGCCGGCATTTTATCGCGCGCCTGCTGGCGGGCCTGCTGGCGGCCATGGCGCATGCCGATGACGCCCAGACAATGGCCGACCGGCCGGGCTGGCTGCAAAGGCTGGACCCGCGCGTGAAGCTGATGGGCCTTGGCGCGCTGATTATCACCGCCGTCGCCGTGCATTCGCTGCTGGCCCTGGCCGGCCTGCTGCTGGCGGCGACGATCATGGCGCGGCTTTCGGCGCTATCGCTGGCCAGGCTGCTGCGCCAGGTATGGCTCGGCGTTTTGCTGTTTACCGGCGTGCTGGCGCTGCCGGCGCTGTTTATGGTACCCGGCGCGCCGCTCTTCGCCCTGCCCTTCACGTCGCTTACCGTCACCGCGCAAGGGCTGCGCGTGGCCCTGCTGCTGATCGGCAGGGCCGAAACGTCGGCCACCCTGGCGCTGCTGCTGGTATTGACCACCCCCTGGCCCCGCCTGCTCAAGGCCTTGCGATCGCTGCGGGTGCCAAAAGTGGCGGTGATGATCCTCGGCATGACCCATCGCTATATTTTTGTGCTGCTCAGCGGCGCGGTCGCCCTGTTTGAAGCGCGCGCCAGCCGGATGGTCGGCCCCCTGCCCGCCGGCGAGCGCCGCCGGCTGGCGGTCAATGCGGCCGGCAGCCTGCTGGAGCGCTCGTTGTATCTCAGCCAGGAGGTTCATCTGGCCATGCTGTCGCGCGGCTTTCGCGGTGAAATCAGGCTAATGGACGATTTGTGTCTGCAAAAACAGGACTGGCGCGCGGTGCCGGTGTTTATGCTGCTGGCGCTGGCCGGATTTAGCTGCCAGTGGCTGCGGCTACCCTGAATGACGCCCCGGGAACAGGAGCAATACGCATGAACCAGGCCCCATCGTTAACCACGCCGCCGGTCTATGATTTACAGCAGGTCAGCTATGCCTACCAGTCGCTGCCCGCGCTACGGGAGATCACGCTTCAGGTCCGGGCGGGCCAGCGTATCGCCCTGCTCGGCGCCAACGGCTCGGGCAAGTCCACCCTGCTGCGCCTGCTGGACGGGCTTTATTTCCCCAACGCGGGCAGCGTGCGCGCGTTCGGCCGGGCGCTCGATGAACCCGCCCTGCGCGGGGACGAGGAGGCTTACGCCTTCAGGCGCCGGGTGGGACTGGTGTTCCAGAATTCCGATGTGCAATTGTTTAACCCGACGGTCTATGACGAGCTGGCCTTCGGCCCGTTGCAACTGGGGTGGGATAAACCGCGCATCGCCGGGCGTATCGACGCCATGCTGGAGCAATTCGGCATCACGCATCTGCGCCACCGTTCGCCCCATCGGTTGTCCGGCGGCGAAAAAAAACGCGTCGCCCTGGCGTCGGTATTGATTATCGAACCCGAGGTGTTATTGCTCGACGAACCCTGCAGCGGCCTGGACCCGGCAAGCCAGGGCAATATGGTGCAATTCCTGCGCGAGAGCCGCGGGCGTACGCTTATCACCGCCACCCACGATCTGGCCATTGTCCCGGACATCGCCGATCGGTGTTTTGTGCTGCGCGAAGGGCGTCTTGCGGCCCAGGGGCCGACCGCGGACATTTTAGCCGACCGGCAACTGCTGCGGGAATGTCATTTGCTCCGTCACCGGCAGGAGGATGATCACCTTCACCGGTTATAACCCGCATAATGCCGCATAAAATAACGATCAGACGTTATTTTGCGCTGTCGTGTTAAAAAATAACCTGTTATGCTGTATAAAACAACAGTAATAAGAGTTCAGTCAGTGTATAAGCGTCTGTCCGCCACCCGCAGGGAGTTCGACCCCGCCGAGGCCTATCAGTATCCCGAACATTTGCGTCAGTATATCGACGGCCTGCCCGCCGCGCCCGGCGTGTATGTCTTTCATAGCGACAGCGACGTGATGCCGCTGTATATCGGCAAAAGCGTCAATATCCGCAGCCGGGTCATGTCGCATCTGCGCACCGCCGAAGAAGCGCGCATGCTGCGGCAATCGCGGCGCATCAGCTACCACCTCACCGCCGGGGAAATCGGCGCCCTGCTGCTTGAGGCCCAGATGATCAAGGCGCTCCAGCCGCTGCACAATAAACGGCTGCGGCGCAGTCGCCAGCTGTGCTCGATTCACCTGGCGCGCGGCATGCCCGTCATCGTCTCGGCCAAGGAGATCGATTTTGCCCGCACGCCGGATTTGTACGGCCTGTTTTCCAGCCGCCGCGCCGCCCAGCAAACCCTGCTGGATATCGGCGACAGCGAATTATTATGTTACAGCCTGCTCGGCCTGGAAAAACTCAGCCACGGACGCGCCTGCTTCCGGTTCCATCTCGGGCGCTGCGCGGGCGCCTGCTGCGGTAAAGAAAGCCCGGAGGAACACCAGCTGCGCCTGATGGACGCGCTGCAGCAGATGCGCATCGTGGCATGGCCTTACGCCGGCGCCATCGGCCTGGTGGAACACAGCGGCGATCGGCGGCAAATCCACGTGGTCAACAATTGGTTCTATCTCGGTTCGGTGGCAAGCCTTGGCGAAGCGGCGGGCCTGAGCACCGTGGCGCAGGGGTTCGACCGCGACGGCTATAAAATTCTCAGCGGGCCGATATTAAGCGGCCGCCATGAGATTATCGAACTGGGCTAAGGGATAAACCAGGCCGTGTTCCAACGCCGGTGCAGCGCCTGGCAAGCCCAACCGGCGAACCCGCCGATGGCGGATGCGCCGCACAGATCCCTAAACATGCCGGGCGCCGGTTCCAGCCCGGAGGCATAGAACGTGACCATGCCGAGGAACCAGGCCAGCGTGTTATCGACGATACGGGTCGCGCGCAGGCTTACGATAAGGATGGCCACCCAAAATACCACCAGCGGCAACGCCAGCGGATCCAGAGCCGGCGACAACGCCGGCAGTATTATCTGGGTAACGGCCCCCAGCCCAATTCCCAGCCACAGGCAGATCATGGCGCACAGCCCGGCGCGCCAGGACGTCGGGCGCGTGAACCAGGTGATAAGGCCCGCGAACATCACCCAGACCTCCAGCGCAAGCGTCGCGCTGCCCCAGGCGGCCAGGGACGCGCTCGAGGCGGCGATGACGGTGTAAAGAATAAACTGCCCGGGGGTTTGACGTTGGACAGGTTGCGTGCGGCGGGTGTTCACGGCCGGTCTCCTTACGCGCGATGACTCTTGCTTTCAAGATAGGCGCTGGGGGAGAGGCGGTCGATGTCGTAAAATCTATAGTATCTTTGCCTGCGTCGCCGGGCCGGTATGGCGGCAGGCGAAAGCGGCTATCTCAGGCGGGCGCTTGTCTGCCTGCAACGGCAGACGGCCCTGAAAAGGGCCGTCTGGGATAAAGAGGGCGGGCGGCGCATCGGCAACACCGGATGAGGCCCCCGGGGCATGCGCCACGCTTAATACAGGCTATATTTAGCCGCCTGTGCGTGGATATTGCCTTGTTCTTTCAAAAATTTGTTAAGTTTACGTATAATTTTCATTGCTGATTCCTCACATTGATCCGACATTAATGTGATGTTCATCACACTTTTCGCAGTTTAGCAAAATGAGCCGCCGTGTCAATTTTTTGTGAAGCTTATCACGCTTTTTTTAACGTCTCCGCAACCATCAGCGCCGGCGGCGCGATACGCTCCACCGGCGCCGAGAGAATGATCGACGTTTTGGTGGCGCCGAATTGGCTTACCCGCTCGATAAAGGCTTCCATCGCCGCCATATCCCCGACCGCGCCGCGGACAATCACACAGGCTTCGCCGGTTACCCGGTAGCATTGCAGGATTTCGGGGATCTGCGTCAGCATTTTCAGCGTATTTTGCCAGTGGTTATGGTTAAGGCGCAGCTCGACGATAAAGGTGATCGGCAAGCCGAGTTTTTCCAGGTTGACGTGGGCGTGGTAGCCGGTAATGACTTTTTTGGTCTCGAGCTTCGCCACCCGCTCCGCCACCGCCGGCGGCGAGAGATTAACCCGGCGCGCCAGCTCGGCATAGGTTAGCCTGCCGTTTTCCACCAGCGCCTGCAGTATCAGTTCATCATATTTATCCATAGCTTTCCCCGTTGCGCCCGCTGTTGAATCGAAGGTGTTATACGGCTATTTTCGTTGTTTAACTGGAGGATTACGACAAAAAGAATATATTAACAGCCATAAAAAAAGGTTTACTAATCATCCGAACGTTTAGGCTTAAAAGGCAGCTACATGCAATTACGCGATTCAAACGGACTGAAGCTGGTCCTGGCGCTGTTTACACTCTACATCATATGGGGTTCGACCTATTTTGTTATCCGCGTCGGGGTGGACAGCTGGCCGCCGCTGTTGATGGCCGGCGTACGGTTTTTAACGGCCGGCATTATCCTGTTCGCCGTGCTGCGCCTGAAAGGCGAGTCCCTGCCCTCGCCGCGCCAGGCGCTGAACGCGGGCATGATCGGCATCCTGCTGCTGGCGATTGGCAATGGCCTGGTGACGGTGGCCGAACATAGGCAGGTGCCGTCCGGCATTACCGCGGTGATTGTCGCCACGGTACCGCTGTTCGCCGCCTGTTTCGGCAGTATCTGGGGACTGCGCGCCACGCGCCTGGAGTGGTTCGGCATTGTTCTCGGCCTGGCCGGCATTATTTTACTCAATACCGGCGGTAACCTGACCGGCAACCCGCTCGGCGCCCTGCTGGTGATCGTGGCCTCCGTCAGTTGGGCGTTCGGCTCCATCTGGAGCTCAAGGCTTGATCTGCCCAAGGGCATGATGGTCGGGGCGGTGGAAATGATCGTGGCGGGTGCGGTGCTGCTTGTCGCCAGCCTGCTTACCGGCGAGCGCCTGACGCGGATGCCGGATACCGCGGGGCTGCTGGCCATCGGCTATCTGATCGTGTTTGGCTCGATTATCGCCATCAACGCCTATATGTTCCTGCTCTCCCACGCCCGTCCGGCACTGGCCACCAGCTATGCCTATGTCAATCCGGTGGTGGCGGTGCTGCTCGGCATGGGGTTTGCCGGCGAGCGCCTTAATCCCATCGAGTGGCTGGCATTGGGCATCATTATCCTGGCGGTGGTGATCGTCATGGTCGGCAAAACCTTCAGCGGTTCCGGCAAGGCCGGCGCGGCCGGCGCCGTTAAATCGCCCGCCGGGGCGGCCCGCTCCTCCGATGGATAAAGACGGACGGTTTTATCCCATGACGATGTCTTACGCCAAAGCCGGCGAAAATAGGGAAAGCATGCCCAAGCGCCATAAAAAAACTCCCGCCGGCTAAAACCCTCTCCAGGTCTTAGCCGCGGGAGCGTGTTACGCCGACGGCATCAGGCGGTTTGGAAGAAACTCACCGCCCGGCGCAGCTCCTGGCCCTGTTCGGTCAGCGAACGGGCGGCGGCGGCGGCCTGCTCCACCAGCGCCGCATTTTGCTGCGTAACCTGGTCCATCTGGGCCACCGCCTGTCCCACTTCCTGGATGCCCATATGCTGTTCGTTACTGGCGGTGGCGATTTCGTGGATGATGGCGGCCACCTTGTCCACCGAGTCGACGATTTCGGTCATCGCCTTGCTGGCGTTATCCGCCCGTTCAGATCCGGCGCTGATTTTGTCCACCGTGCCCTCGATCAACGATTTGATTTCCTTGGCCGCGTCGGCGCTCTTCTGCGCCAGCGTGCGTACTTCGCTTGCCACCACGGCGAAGCCCTTGCCCTGGGTGCCGGCCCGCGCCGCCTCGACGGCGGCGTTAAGCGCCAGCAGGTTGGTCTGGAAAGCAATGCCCTCGATAACGGCAATGATATTGACGATTTTTTTCGAGCTTTGGGAAATATCGCGCATATGCGTCAGCATTTCCGCCACGATTTTACCGCCCTGGGTGGCGGTGCGCGAGGTAGCGACCGCCAGTTCGCTGGCTTCCTTGGCGTTATCGGCGTTGTGGTGTACGGTCTGCGTGAGTTGCTGCATATTGGCCGAGGTCTGGATTAACGACGCCGCCTGCTCTTCGGTGCGCTGCGACAGGTCGGTATTGCCCTGGGCGATTTGACCGGAGGCCACCGAAATGGATTCGCTGCCGCTGATGATGCCGCTGATGGTATCGCGCAACTGTTGGCTCATGGCGTTGAGCGCGGCCAGCAGGCTGCTGCTGTCCTTGGCGCTCAGCTTAATGCCGGTGGTCAGGTTGCCGGCGGCGATTTTACGCATAATCGACGTGGCATAGGCCGGCTCGCCGCCCAGCTGGCGCCACAGATTACGGGAAATCACCGTGGCCAACAGTCCGGAGATCAGCAGGGCGAACAGCGACAGGCCCATCAGGCTGTATTTGGCGATATCATAGCCCCGGGCCGCCTGTCTCGCCGCCTCCTGGCTACCGCCCACTTCCCGGTCGACCATGGTGGCCAGGTCGGCCATCAGCTGGGTGCGGTATTTGCGCGAGGTATCGCCGCTGATGCGGATGGCCCCGGTGACATCATTTTCCGACATGGCCGCGATCATCTTATCGTTCGCCAGGCTGAACTGATTGAAGTTGGCCATGATCTGACTGAATAACGGCGTGGAGCTTAAGGGCGTATTCAGCGCCAGGTAGGCATTCTGGGCGCGGAGGAAGTTCGCCACCGCCTGCATCAGTTCCAGCCGGTGTGACTCCCGATCCTGGTCCGTCGGAGAAGAAATATATTGTACCTGCTGCAAACGCAGTTCGGCTAGCGTACCGCGCATCTCCAGGGTATAGCGCACCCCGGGCAGCCAGTTATTGCGATAGGCGTCGATATGGTCATTATTGGCGCTGAGCTGGTAGAGGGACACGCCGCCCAGGCAAAGCATCAACGCGATAATAATAGCGAAGCCGCTGAATAGCTGCACCATAAAGGGTAAATGGAGTAATTTTTTCATGACCTTAGCCATCTAAAAAGAGAAGTAAGGGTTTATCGGCACGCAGAGGACGATAATGAGACTGCGCAGCGGGTTTAGTTGCGTTTCGTGATCAACCTGTCATTTTTGAACGCAAAGCTATCGTACCAATTCGCCCCGGCCTTTCACCCCAGGGGATATTCGCCGGACAGGACAATGCCGGGTAAGGGTATGCGCCCGCGGCGGCTTCGATTACAATCAGTGAACATCGTTAAACACGCACCAGCGGCCCGCCCTTATGGATGATAAGTTAATCGAGTTACTGAAGACCTATTGCAACGAGCGCAACCAGAGCGGCGGAGCCTTGTACCAGCGGCTGGAAAAAGGTTTCAGGGAACTGGTGGCCGGCGGCCTGATCAAAGGCGGCTATACCATCCCCAGCGAACGCGAGCTGTCGGAATACCTGGCGGTATCCAGGGTGACGGTGCGGCGGGCATTAAGCCAGCTGGCCCAAGACGGGGTGATTATCCAGCGGCGCGGCGCCCGCAGCCAGGTTGCCGGCCGGCTGGAAAAACCCTTATCGTCGTTAACCAGCTTCAGCGAGGACATGTTGTCGCGCGGCCATCAGCCGGGAGCCATCTGGCTGGAGCGCGAGTTGATCCAGTCCTCGCCGTCGGAAACCATTGCGCTGAATCTCTCTCCCGGCGCGCTGGTCTACCGCCTTAAACGGCTGCGCACCGTGGACGGACGGCCGATGGCGGTGGAAATCGCCGTCATCCCCCAGGGTTTCCTGCCGTCGCTCGACGGGCTTGGCGACTCGCTGTACGCGGTGTTGCAACGCAGCGGCCATATGCCGAAACGGGCGTTGCAACGAATGCGCGCGGAACCGTTATCGGCCGAAAATGCGCTGCTGTTGGAGCTGCCGCCGCAAAGCGCGGCGCTGCATGTGGAACGCCACTGTTATCTTGAGGACGGACGCCCGATTGAATATACCCATACCTGGTATCGGGGCGACAGTTATGATTTTGTGGTGGAACTGCAGCGCGACGGCCTGTACTGACGGGCGGCAGACGCCGGGAACAGCCGGCGGGCATTAACCGGCGCCGCGCCGCGCCCAGCCGGCGGCGCCCATAAGCCCCGCGTCCGCGCCCAGCGCGGCGCCTGATACCGCGACCCGGCCCAGCGGCGGCAACGCGTCCTGCGCCTGGCGGATCCTGTCCAGCATGCCCGCCGCCAGCCCGACGCTGCCGCCAATCACCACCTCATCAATATCCAGCAGCATATGCGTATTGGCGATGGCCTCGGCCACCGCCGCCGCCGCGTTGTCGATGATATCGTTTGCCCGCGCGCTCGTGGCAGCCAGCGCAAACAGCGCGCGACTGTCGATGGCCCGCCCGAACAGCGCCCCGGCCTGGCGCGCCAGCGCGGTGCCCGAGGCAACGGATTCCAGGCAACCGTAACGGCCGCATCCGCACGGCCCCCAGCGGCCGGGCATCACATCGGCCGGCGGGCGGCTCACCGTGGCATGGCCGAGATGTCCGGCCAATCCGTGCCCGCCGGTGCGCAGTTCGCCGTCAAGCACCAGGCCGCCGCCGACGCCGGTGGACAACGTCATAAACAGCAGGTTGCGCACCCGTCCCTGCCGGACGCTATACTCGCCCCAGGCGGCGGCCTGGGCATCGTTCATCAACACTACCGGACAGGAATACAGTTGGCGCAGCGCCGCTTCCAGCGGGAATCCGCGCCAAAAGGGGATGGTGTCCAGATTGACAGAATAAACCCGCCCGGCGCGCACGAAACCGGTGGCGGCTACCGCGATCATGCCGGGCGTGACGCCAAACGCGGTCACCTCGCGCAGGGCGGTGATAAACCCGGCCTCGTCAAAACGCATCGGCGTTTGCCGCCGTTCCACGCAGCGCCCCTGCTCCACCCTGGCGGCGGAGATTTTGGTGCCGCCGATATCCAGCGCGATAGTCGCCATAATCAGCTCCGGGTTGCGGCCTGTGCCAGCGCCTCGATAAACCATTGGGTAATATGCTCAACGCGCGTAACGGCCGAGCCGACGGTTACGGCGAACGCGCCCTGCGCCAGGGCGGCGGCGGCATGATCCTGCGTGCGGATGCGCCCTTCCGCCATCACGTTATAACCCCGCGCCGCCAGGGCGGCAATCAGTGCCAAATCGGGGCGCGCCATCGGCTGATCGGCGGTGCCGGCCGTATAGCCGGACAGCGTGGTGCCAATCAGATCGCAGCCCAGATCTGCCGCCGCCACGCCGTCCGCCAGGCAGGCGCAATCCGCCATGATAAGGCGTTGACACGCCCGCGCCGCCCGGTAGAGTTCCGCCACCGGCACGGGCCTGACCCGGTCGGTGGCGTCAAAGGCGATAATCGACGCGCCCGCCCGCGCCAGATCCTCCACATCCGCTATAAAAGGTGTGATACGCACCGGTGAATCGATTAAATCACGTTTTACGATGCCTATCACCGGGATGGTCAACGCGGCGGCCACCCGACGCACATTCTCCACGCCCTCGATCCTTACCGCGGCCGCGCCGGCCGACTGCGCGCTTTGCGCCATGGCGACGATAATCTCCGGCCGGTCCATCGGTCCGCCGGTCACCGGCTGGCAGGATACCACCAGGCGGTGCTTAAGTTCATTCAGGGTCATCTGCGTCGTTTTCCTTAAAAAATAACCTCGGCACCGCCAGCTAACCACAACAATACCAAATATGTAAACTGGTATTTTATTTTATCGAGCAACGCACAAAAAAGGTGCTTAAAGCTATTCAAGTGCACAATAATTGTGCTAATAGTTATGCGTAGCGTGAGATTAACAGCCTGATACTCAGGAATAAAAACGCAACAGTTTCGTTAAGTTAATAATATAGAACCCTTTTAAGCATCTGGCTCTAATCTGGACTTAAACTGGCATGCTTATTGTATTGCTTATCCTATAAAAACCAATAGCGACAGCGGCGGACCGCGGCCCCGAAGCCACCCGGCCGGGCCGCCGCCCAACAAAAAACCAAGAGGCCAGTCGATGAAAGACGGAACACTGAAAGTCGCCGTGGTGGGCGCGGGATTTATGGGCACCATGCATGCCAGGGTGTTCAGCCAGCTCTACGGCGTGGAAGTGATCGCCATCGCCGATCCGGATCCGGCGCGCTGCGAGGCGGTAAAGGCGTTTATTCCCGGCATCCAATGTTTTAGCGATTATCAGGACATGCTGACGCTTGAGGGATTGGATATCGTCAGCATCTGCACCAAGGATGATTTCCATCTGGCGCCGGCCCTGGCCGCCGCCCGGGCCGGCAAGCATATCTTCCTGGAAAAACCCATCGCCGCCGCCCTGGCCGACGGCGAGGAGATTGTCGGCGCGGCCCATGCCGCCGGCGTCAAGCTCGGCATCGGCTTTTTGCTGCGTTTCGACCCGCGCTATTCACGGGCGCGGGACATCATTGAAGCCGGCGAGGCGGGAGAGATCAGCCATATCGCGGCGCGGCGCAATAGCCCGGCCATTGAGGGACCGGCGCGCTACGGCGGCAGCCTGCCGCTGCCGCTGCATGTCACCGTGCACGACGTGGATATGGTCCTCTGGCTGTTGCACCGCACCAAACCGGTGAGCGTTTACGCCCAGACCACCAATAAGCGCCTCGGGCATTTGGGGACCGAGGACGCGGTTTTCGCCATCATCCGCTTTGCCGACGGCGCGGTGGTCAATCTGGAAAGCGCCTGGGCGCTGCCGGCGGGTTCACGGACCCTGCTGGACGCCAAGATGGAAATATTGACCACCGCCGGCCTGTTTGAAATCGAGTGCGGCGAGTCCGGCCTTTATCATGCATCCGAAACCGCCAACCGCTATATCGATACCCAGCACTGGCCGCTGAGCCAGGGCGAAATCAAAGGCGACCTGCGCGAGGAACTGATGGCCTTTATCAGCGATATCCGCAGCAACCGTACCACGGTCGCCACGGGAGAAGAGGCCAACGAGGCGTTACGGATTACGCTTGCGATCATGGCATCCGCCCGTACCGGTCAGGTCGTTGCCGTCTGATCGCCTCATTTATCCACTGAATAAGGATTTACGCATGAAAACGACGCTCTCCCGGTTTACCGCGCTCGTCTGCACCTGGCTGTTCTGCGCCGGCGGCGCCCACGCGCAGGATACCCTGCGCGTATTGCTGGAAGGCCATAGCACCAGCGACTCCATCAAGGCCATGCTGCCGGAATTTGAAAAGGCGACTGGCATCAAGGTACAGGCGGAAATCGTCCCCTACGCAGATCTGACGTCCAAGGCGCTGCTGGCCTTTTCCTCCAAAAGCGGCCGCTATGACGTCGTCATGGACGACTGGGTGCATGGGGTGGGCTACGCCTCGGCGGGTTACATCGCCCCGCTCGACCCGCTGATGAAAGCCGACGCGGGTTTTGATCGCGCGGACTTCGTCAAAAGCTATGCCGATACGCTGCGCTATAAAGACCGTTATTACGGCGTGCCGGTGTACGGCGAAAGCACGTTTCTGATGTACCGCAAGGACCTGTTCGCCCAATACGGCATCGCGGTGCCGACCACCTTTGACCAGTTGCTGGCGGCGGCCAAAACCCTCAAGGAAAAAAGCGGCGGCCACATGGCCGGCATCACGCTGCGCGGCGGCCAGGGCATCCATAACACCTTCTCCTGGGCGGCATTCCTGTGGGGCTATGGCGGGCAATGGATCAAGGACGGCAAATCCGCCGTCGACAGTCCCGAAGCCATCGAGGCCACCAAGGCCTACGTTAATATCCTGAAGAATTACGGCCCCATCGGCGCGGCCAATTTCGGCTGGCAGGAAAACCGCCTGGTGTTCCAGCAGGGCAAAGCGGGCATGATTATCGATTCCACGGTCAACGGCGGCTATAACGAGGACGCCCGGGAATCGACGGTGGTCGGCAAGGTCGGCTACGCCCCGGTTCCGGCGCAGCCGGGCAGTCATCCCGGCGGCAGCTCGGCGCTGCAGGTGCATGGCCTGTACCTGGCCAGCGCCAGCAAGCACCAGCAGGCGGCATGGCAATTCATCAGCTGGGCCACCAACAAGCAAACGCAGATGAAATCGGTGGAGCTTAATCCCAACGCGGGCGTCAGCTCCCTGAGCGCCATTAACAGCGAGGCCTTCGTGCGTAAGTACGGCGCGTTTAAGGACGGCATGCTGGCGGCGCTGAAAAACGGCAATCCCAACTACCTGCCCACGGTGCCGCAGGCCACCATTCTGATCAATAACACCGGCATCGCGCTGTCCCAGGCCCTGGCCGGCACCCTGTCCGCCGAGGACGCCATGGCGGCGGCAAACCGCCAGAACGATAAAGCCCTCGCGCGGTGAAACCGGGACCGGAGTCAACATGAAAGCAACGTTTACACGTTGGGCGTTTACGGTGCCGCTGCTGGCGGCACTGATGGCGGTGTCGGTCTACACGCTGGGCTATTCGCTGTACCTGGCGCTGCACGATATCGACATGATGGCGCCGCCGCCGTTTGGGTTTGTCGGGCTGGCCAATTTTATCGACGTGCTGCAGCAGCCGCGCCTGTGGTTTTCGCTGTGGCATACGCTGGTGTACGTGGCGGCGGCAACGCTTATCGAGCTGGCGCTGGGATGCGCCGTCGCCCTGTTTATCAGCCGCGATTTTCCCGGCCGCAAACTGACGCGGGCGCTGCTGCTGCTGCCGATGATCGTCACGCCCATCGTCGGCGGCCTTATCTGGCGCATTTTTTACGATCCCAACGCCGGCTTGTTTAATTACCTGGCCGGCCTGCTGGGCATCGCCCCCGTCGACTGGCTCGGCAATCCGTCCTATGCCATGGCGTCGCTTATCGTCGCCGACGTCTGGCAATGGACGCCGTTTATCATCCTGCTGGTATCGGCCGGCCTGGACTCGTTGCCGCAAGAGCCGCTGGAGGCGGCGGAACTGGACGGCGCGCGCGGCTGGCGCCTGCTGGCCTATATCAAACTGCCGATGCTCAAGCCGATTATCCTCATCGCCCTGTTCCTGCGCATGATTGACGCCTTTAAGTCGTTCGATCTGATTTATGTCATGACGCGCGGCGGGCCGGCGCTGGCCACCGAAACCACCAACATGTTCGCCTACCTGACCGGCTTTCAGGATTTTCGCATCAGCGAAGCGGTGGTGATCGCCATCATCAACACGCTGCTGGTTATCCTGGTGCTCTCCATGGCAAGCAACCGGATTATGAAAGATGCCTGATTCTCTGAAACGCACCGGCCGCTGGGCGGGGTTTTATGCCCTGTTACTGCTTATCCTGGCATTTTTCCTGCTGCCGATTTTCTGGCTGGTGTCGATGTCGTTCAAAACCTATATCGACGCGTTCGCCATGCCGCCCAGGCTGTTTTTTACGCCCATCCTGGACAACTACGCCACCGTACTCGGTAACAGCGATTTTATCCGCGCCTTCTTTAACAGCGTGGTGATCTCCCTGGCCGCCACCCTGCTGTGCCTGCTGCTGGGGGCCTTGTTCTCCTACGGGCTGGTGTTTTTTGTCATCAAGAAGGCGCGCGCCAAGCAATTTATCATGAGCCTGCGTTTTGCCCCGGTGATCATGCTGGTGCTGCCGGCCTACTACCTGGTGACGTCCCTCGGCCTGACCGACAGCTACCTGGTGCTGATTGCGGTCTATACCCTCGCCAACGTGCCCTTCACCATCCTGATGATCACCACGTTTTTCGAGGATATTCCGCCGGAATTACGCGAGGCGGCGCTGGTGGACGGGGCCAGCGAATGGCAGGTCTTCGCCCGGATCATTCTTCCCCTGGCCCGTACCGGGCTGGCCGCGTCCGGGGTGCTGACGCTGTTTTTTATCTGGAATGAGTTCCAGATCGTGCTCACCCTGTCCGGCGAATCCACCCAGACCCTGCCGGTGGCCATCACCTCGTTCCTCACCTTCCAGGGCACCGAATGGGGGCCGCTCACCGCCGCCGGCACGCTGGTTATGCTGCCGATGCTGGTGCTGGGACTGCTGGTGCAAAAACATCTGGTCCGGGGTTTAACCATGGGCGGCGTGAAATAACGCCCGACCACCCTACAACAGGAGAGCCGGACGATGGCTGCCATACGCTTACGCAATGTCTTTAAAAGTTATCACAACACCCAGGTCATCAACGGGGTCAACCTGGATATCGAGCATGGGGAGTTCTGTGTGTTTGTCGGCCCCTCGGGCTGCGGCAAATCCACCTTGCTGCGCATGATAGCCGGGCTGGAAACCATCAGTTCGGGAGATATTATTATCGGCGACCGGGTAGTCAACCGCCTGCCGGCTTCGGAGCGCGGCGTGGCCATGGTGTTCCAGAGCTATGCCCTGTACCCCCATATGTCCATTTTCGACAATATGGCCTTCAGCCTGAAGCTGGCCAAGGTCGACAAGCGGGAGATAGCGCGGCGGGTGCACGACGCCGCCGGCATCCTTCAGCTTGACCCGCTGCTCGACCGCCTGCCGAAGGCCCTGTCCGGCGGCCAGCGCCAGCGCGTGGCCATTGGCCGCGCCATCGTGCGCGACCCGGAGGTCTTTTTATTCGACGAGCCGTTATCCAACCTGGACGCGTCGCTGCGCGTCGCCACCCGGGTCCAGATTGCCAAACTGCATCATGAGCTGGGCAACAGCATGATTTATGTCACCCATGATCAGGTGGAGGCCATGACGCTGGCTGATAAAATCGTGTTGCTCAACAGCGGCGCCGCCATGCTCAGCCAGGGTTCCATTGCCCAGGTCGGCCATCCGCTGGCGCTGTATCACCACCCGGTCAATCGCTTTGTCGCCGGTTTTATCGGGTCGCCCCAAATGAATTTCCTGGCGGCGAGGTTAACCGGCGCCGGTGCCGACCGGGCGACGGTCACCCTGGACGGAACCGACGCCGTCGAGCTTTGCGTCGACGCCAGGCTCGCCGACGGCGACGACGTCTGTGTGGGCATCCGTCCCGAGCACCTGCGGCTGTGCGCGCCGCAGGACCGGCAGCTGTCGGGGCGTATCCAGCACATTGAACATCTGGGCGAAGCGGCTTATTTATACATTGCACTGCCGGACCGCGAGCCGGTGATACTCCGGCACGGGGAAGACCGGCGCCTGGCATTGGGCGATACGGTGGATCTCGCCATCCCCGCCGACAAGGCGCACCTGTTTGACGGCGCGGGCAACGCTTTCCGGCGCACCGTGGATATTTAGCCTGCGGCGGCGTGGGCGGCGGCGCGGCGGCGGCGACCCCCGCGCCCATCCGTTACCGTTGCCCGTAACACGTCCACGTTAGAGCAATGATTACAGAGATTATTCACTGAATTTGTCATAATATTGCCAATTTTCTTCTGCAGGCGGGCTATGATAATATCAGTAGCCATTTAGAAACCGAAAGAATAATCTTATGACCTATCTGTACCTGTTAATAGCAATAATTTCTGAAGTCATAGCCACAAGTTCGTTAAAAGCCTCCGCGGGTTTTACCAAAATGTACCCTTCCATTATCGTTATTGTCGGGTATTGTATTTCTTTTATATTGCTTTCCCAAGTACTCAAAACCATGCCCGTGGGCGTCGCTTATGCGGCATGGGCAAGCTTAGGCATTGTATTTGTTGCCGTTTCAGGTTATTTCTTTTTTGACCAAAAGCTCGATATCTATGCCATACTCGGTATGTTCATGATCATTGGTGGTGTTTTGGTCATGAATGTTATTTCTAAAACCACTAATCATTAATTAGCTTATAATATCATTATTTTTATTATGGGGAATATAATCAAGCATGCCTGGCAGCCATCATGATTGTGGAAAATGAAATATCGCATAGTTATAATATTAAGCTTCGTCCATTAGAACGGGAAGATCTGCATTTCGTTCATCAGCTGGATAATAATGAAACTGTCATGCGTTATTGGTTCGAGGAACCTTACGAGGCTTTTGTCGAACTTAACGACCTTTATGACAAGCATATCCATGACCAAAGCGAACGGCGGTTTATCATCGATAAGGAAGGTATGGGCATCGGCCTGGTGGAACTGGTTGAAATCAATCATATCCATCGCCGCGCCGAGTTCCAGATCCTGGTCGACCCGGCCCATCAGGGGCACGGCTATGCCAGCATTGCCGCGCAGCTGGCCATGAACTATGGATTTATGGTGCTTAACCTGCATAAGCTGTATCTGATTGTCGATCAGGAAAACGAGAAGGCCATCCATATCTACGGCAAGCTGGGTTTCAAGGTCGAAGGCGTATTGCTGAAAGAATATTTTGTCAACGGCGAATACCGCAACACCATCCGGATGTGTATTTTCCAGAACGAATATCTGGCGAGTAAGAAAAGATAACAGGATGCTACCCGGCTGGCGCCGCCCGCGCCATGGGGAGCCGCCTGTCGCGGCAAGCGAACCCAAAATGCGGCGCCTGGCGCGAAGGGCGCTTAAAAGACATTATCCGCAATGGGCTTATGCATATAGAGGCTCAGGGGATCATCCGGGTAAGCGCCAAAACGGCCGACGCGGCTGAAGCCCTGTTTTTCATACAGCGCCACGGCATCCATCTGGTAAATGCCCGTTTCCAGATACAGGTCGCGAAATCCCTGGCCGCGCGCCCAACCCTCCAGCCGCGTCAGTAATGCCGAGGCAATACCGCAGCCGCGAAAAGCCGGATCGACATACAGGCGTTTGATCTCCGGCAGCTTATCCTCGCCCACAAACAGGCAGACGCAGCCGGCGGCCCGCATGCCCGCCCGCGCCAGCCAAACCCGCACCCCGGCTGCGCGCAGCGCGCCGATCGGCAGGCCATGATTGCTTTGCGCCGGGTACAGCGGTATTAAATACGCGTCGAGCGCGGCGACCAGGCGGGCAAACTCCGGGTCGCTGGCCTCAACCGGCATGATGCGCACGTCCATACCCTTCCTTGCGGTGACTTTTATATATTTATATTATAAAATTCCCTGGTATTGAACACCTCAGAACTGCAGTTAACGTAAAAATCATCCACCAAAGACATCGCGTTATCCAGATAAACTGAAATATCGCAACCGTAGTTAATTTTGCTTTTTTGCAGGGTATTGGTCGGCAGGGTCTTATTGATACAGGTGATCGCCGCCTTACAGCCGCATTTATCGGCGATAATCACCCGTTCCGGCGTAATAAGGTTTACATTCCAGCCCGCCTTGATCACCGTGGTCCGGATATCAACATCCTGGCCGGACACCGCCGCCACATCGCGCATGATGTCGACCTGCTCAAGAATAAAGGCCTTGACTGAATCGGCATCTAAAATAACCTTCTGATAAGGTTCAAGAATTTTACTCAGCACCCCTTTAACCATCAACGTGATTTCAGTATCTTTATTGAACTGGAAATAGGACCCGTAACCGTCGGTAAAGACCAGTTCCTGCCGCTTATCAAAAAAAATCGGCGCCAGGTCAATTAATTTATCATGGATCTGCGCATCAAGCTTCAACGCCGCGCCCTGATCCGAGCGGTGATGGTTAGACCAAAGCTTAACGGCATCAGCGATTCTGTTATTGGCTACATAAGACATGGCATAATAATTAGTCTTTAGGAATTTATTAACTTCAATCAACTTTTTGAATAACACATCCGATTGGATAAAACTCAGATTGAATTCGCGCGCTAATGTCGCCTGCGTCAGAAAAGGATTGCGCAGCATCAAATAGACCGCGTCCAGCAGCAGATCGTCGCCAAAGTCAAACTGGCGGATAAATCTTAAGGCGCTGTGGGGGAACGTATTCATCTCATCTCAAGTCCCATGGCATGTTGCCGTTGTTCGGTAGCCACAACAGGGCAACGGTTATCCTTCCGATTAACTCGTTCCAAAGGGTTTGCGTTTAAGGAGTATCGGCAGCGGGGCGTGAATATTTAGCAAAAAAACGTGAAAAGAGTGCGCAGGGTTGACAGCAGAGGTCGTGATGGGGAAACGTGGCCAGGGGGGCGGGCGGGTTTCCCCCGCCCGACCGGGGCCCCGCGACGTGGCAGGCCCGCTAACGCCTTACTTGCTTAAGGCCGGCTTAAGCCACCACCATCGTGGTCTTGGTATTCACCAGTTCAAACAGCACCACCGTCCGCGACGGACAGGTATAGGCATGGCCGAAACCAAAGCTATGCTCATTGATATCATCCGGCTGAAAGGTATCAAATATATGCCGCCAGCCGTACCCGTGCGCCACCTCCGGCAGGGTAAAGACCAGATTCTCGTGCGAGGCGCTGAACAACAACAGCACGGTACTCTGCGATCCCACCCTCAGCAGCCCGGTAGGCTGCGCGCGACCGTCCAGCAGCATGCCGATGCTCTTCAGATTGGCGTCGCCCCAGGCCTCCTCCGACATTTCCTCGCCGTTGGGCTGCACCCAGGTCACATCCTTAATATTGAGCTTCTCATTGAGCTTGCCGCTGAGAAAACGCCCGCGATGCAAAATCGGAAAACGGTTGCGCAGGGCAATCAGCCGGTAAGTAAATAAAATCAGCGATTCGCCCTTATCGTTGATCTCCCAGTTTACCCAGCTGATATCGCTATCCTGGCAATAGCCATTGTTATTACCCTGTTGGGTACGGGCAAACTCATCTCCCGCCAGCAGCATCGGCGTACCCTGCGAGAACATCAGCGTCGCCAGCATATTGCGCATCTGGCGCAGCCGCAGCTCGTTAATCGCCGGGTCGTCGGTGGGGCCTTCGACGCCATAGTTGGCTGAAATATTATCACTGTGGCCGTCGCGGTTATCCTCGCCGTTGGCGTCGTTATGCTTATGCTCGTAGGACACCAAATCGTTAAGCGTAAAACCATCGTGGGCGGTGATAAAGTTTACCGACGCATGGGGTTTACGGCCGCGATGATTGAAGATATCGGCGGATCCGGCCAAACGGGTGGTAAAGTCCGCCAGTTGCCCTTCGTCGCCGCGCCAGAATTTACGTACCGAATCGCGATATCTGTCGTTCCATTCCGACCAGCCCGGCGGAAAACCACCCACCTGGTAGCCGCCCGGGCCGCAGTCCCAGGGTTCGGCAATCAGCTTGCACTGGCTCAGGATGGGGTCCTGGCGGCAGGTGTCCAGAAAGCCGCAACCCTCGTCAAAGCCGTACGCCTCGCGCCCAAGGATAGTCGCCAAATCGAAACGGAAGCCATCCACCTGCATCTCGGTGGCCCAGTAGCGCAAGGAATCCGTCACCATCTGCAGTACCCGCGGGTGGCTTAGGTTAATGGTGTTGCCGGTGCCGGTATCGTTAATGTAATAACGCTTCTCCTCGGGGAACAGGCGATAGTAGCTGGCATTATCGATACCTTTGAGCGACAGCGTAGGCCCAAGCTCGTTGCCTTCGGCGGTGTGGTTGTACACCACATCCAGGATCACCTCGATGCCCGCGGCGTGCAGCGTGGCGATCATCTGTTTAAATTCATTGACCGTCGAGGTGGCCATATATTGCGGATGGGGCGCAAAAAAGCACAGGGTATTGTAGCCCCAGAAATTATGCAGTCCGTTTTCCTGCAAATGACGATCGTCGGCGAAGGCGTGGATCGGCATCAGTTCAATGGCGGTCACGCCGAGTGATTTAATGTAATCGACAATCTGCGGCGTGCTCAGGCCGGAGAAAGTGCCGCGCTGATGCTCCGGCACCGCCGGGTGGCGCATGGTATAGCCGCGCACATGGGTTTCATAAATAAGCGTTTTTTCCCAGGGGATAAAACTTTTGCCGTTGGACGGCCAGGAAAACGCCGGGTCGATCACCCGGCATTTCGGCATAAAAGGCGCGCTGTCGCGCTCATCCAGGCTCAGATCCTTATCTTCCGCCTCGAAATCGTAGGAAAACAGCGCGTCATCCCACTTCAGCTCGCCCCAGATCTGTTTGGCATAGGGATCGAGCAGCAGTTTGGCGGGGTTGAAACGATGTCCTTCCTCGGGGGCATAAGGACCGTGCACCCTATAGCCATACAGCAGGCCGGGACGCGCGTCGGGCAGGTAGCCATGCCAGACCTCGTCGGTATATTCCGGCAGCTCTATCCGGTCATACTCCTCCCCCTCCTCGGTGAACAGGCACAGCTCCACCTTGGTGGCGTGGGCGGAGAAAATGGCGAAATTGACGCCCAGTCCGTCCCAGGTTGCTCCCAGCGGTACCGGCATGCCTTCCCTGACGCGCGTTTTGCGATCCGCGTCCAGGCGGCTGATAATGTCATGATCGCTATTGGGATGGGCAATGCGCACCCCTTTATTATCAATGGTCACCACCACCTGATTATCCACTTTGCTCGCCATGGTGGTGGTAGTGGTCGGAATAACAATTTCGTTAACCTTCTTCGACGATCCCTTAGCCATCAAACTCGTCTCCTGCGCATAATTTTTAGTATATCCAGTCACAATGCCGACCGCCGCCCGCAAGGTCTGCCAGCATGCGATGGACAGTCAGATAATCAATATAGTTCCTGCCGGTGAAGGCATGAGGTAAACGGCACGACGGCCGGGGAAATTGGAGTGGTAAGACACGCCTTATTGGAGTGTAGTACCGGTTCGCGGTTATGCCAGAAGCGCACGGCAATGTTTCAGCCCGGCCATCCGCGCCGGTAACCACCGGATGACGGCGCCATGATGTGATATCCTTTTATCCACAGCGTAACGGCATTTGTTTACGACTCAGGCAATAGGACCCTATGATGAATATCAATAAAGATACCCTGTTATGCATGTCTCTGGCCGCCCGCCCCGGCAATTTCGGCACGCGTTTTCATAATTATCTCTATGAAAAGCTCGGTCTGAACTATATCTATAAAGCCTTTACCACCCGCGATCTTGCCGCCGCCATCGGCGGCGTCAGGGCGCTGGGCATCCGCGGCTGCGCGGTGTCGATGCCGTTTAAAGAGGACTGCATCCCCTACCTGGACGAGCTTGACTCCTCGGCGCGCGCCATCGAGTCGGTGAATACTATCGTTAACACCGACGGCTATCTGAAAGCCTATAACACCGACTTCATCGCCATTGAGCGCCTGCTGGCAAAGCATCAGGTCAGCCCGGACAGCGCCTTTGCCCTGCGCGGCAGCGGCGGCATGGCGAAAGCCGTGGCCGGCGCGCTGCATAATGCCGGGTTCCGCCAGGGGGTGATTATCGCCCGCAATGAAAAAACCGGCCGTCATCTGGCGGAACTCTACGGCTACCGCTGGCAGGCCGATGAAACCGGGCTGGACGCCGCGCTGCTGATCAACGTCACGCCGGTGGGCATGGCGGGCGGCGCCGGGGCCGAAGAGCTGTCCTTCAGCGAGCCGTATATCGCCCGGGCCGGGCGGGTGTTCGACGTGGTGGCGCTGCCGGCGGAAACGCCGCTGATTCAATATGCGCGCCTGCATGACAAAGCCGTGATTACCGGCGCCGAGGTGATTGCCATCCAGGCGCTGGAACAGTTTGTGCTGTATACCGGCGTGCGTCCCGACGACGCGTTGGTGGAACGCGCGGCCGCCTACGCCCGCGGTTAACGTGGTGCAACCCATGCACCACTATCGTTCGCGCTGAACGGCGGGAAAAGACGGTCAGCGCGGATCCTTTGCAACATATTGATTATTCTAGAGCTCATCGCTGTTTCTCTGTTGGCATATTACTTGCTTATTAATTAGTTAATTAATTAATAAGCTTTAGATAGCTTTATCAAGCCAACCGGAGAGTATCAGAATGACCGTCGACGAAGTAATCGCGCGTTTCGAGCAGGAGCGCGAAAAAATATGGTTCGAGCAGCCGGACGAAGTGCGGGATCTGGGCAAGGGTATCGTGCCGCGCGGTACCGGCGCGCGCGGGCAATACCTGAGCACTATTATTTTCGCCGAGGGGGAAGCGCGCACCATGGCCGACGAAATGCTGTGGGGCCTGATCCGCGTGGCGGAGGATACCGACGCCGATTTGGCGACGCTGCAAGCCATTATTAAGGAAATCATCGGCTATAAAGCGGACTTTTTTGATTTTGTCAGCCTGCCCCACGCGGCCGCCATGATCCATCTGTATGTGGATACCGCCTGCCAATGCACCACCCTGCATGACCTGTGCCGGTTGTCGCATGCGGCGCTGTCCTACGCCAACCGCCTGCATATGTGGGTTGATTTTATTCTGCCATGGGGCCTTGGCGACGGCTTCCGCCGGGTTAAACCGGCCTGACCTCCCTTATCTTATTTCCTTTTACGTTATCATCAGGTGCCAGAATGAAACTCAGAATGAACGTTGCGGACGAACCTATTTGCATTATCGAGGTATGGGAAGATAAAGTGCCCAACCTGGTTAAAGAACTGCGGGCCAAATTGCCGATGAAAAGCGTCTTGCAGCACGGTAAGCTTATCGGCGATATGGTGTTTTTCACCATGCCCATCGTCGCCCCGTGGGAAAATAAATTCAAAACCGAAGAAGTGGGCAAAATGCGCCGGGAAAAATACGGCAAGGTTACCGGGTCGGTGTGTTTTTACAGCCCGCGCCAGCAATTTTGCGTCGTGTACGGCGATGATACCGCCGAAGAGCCTTTGCCTATTTCGTATATCGGCGAAGTTATCGAAGGCGACCTGCAGTTGCGCGTCACCGGCCTGGAAACCTGGTTTGACCAGGGCCGGGTGGTGGAACTGGAGATTATTGAGTAAGCAGTTCGCGTATCGCTTGCTCGATAACGGCGGTTTCCGCGGCAAAACGTCCGGGCGCGCCGGCGCAGTGGCCGTAGTCGGACGTAAGCGGCCGCCATTTCCCCTGTTTAAGCCATGAAAACTCCTTAAACGCCTCCTCCTGGGTGAAATACTGGTCGGTATTGCACGGCATCACAATGGTCCTGGCGGTAACCGCCGCCAGCGCCGCCTGAAGGCTGCCGCCATATCCCGGCGCCCGTCCCGCGTCGGCATCCTGCCAGGTGCGCAGCATGCACAGCAAGTCGTTGGCATCCCACGCCTGATGATCACGCTCCCAGTCCCGCAACAAATCCTCGCGCGTGGCGAAGTGGAGCCGCTGATACAGCGCGTCGCGGTAAAAGGCCGCGCTATAGGCCCACCCGGCATAGACCCGGCCGAACGCCGCCAGCCCGGCCAGCGGCGGGGAGGCATAATGGCCGTCATTGAACGCCGGGTCCGCGCGCAGCGCCGCCTTCACCCCTTCCAGAAACACATGATTCAGCGGCCAGCAGCGCGCGCTGCCGCAAATGGGCAGTAGCGCCCGAACCGCCGCCGGATAGGCCGCGGCCCAGTGCCAGGCCTGCATCGCCCCCATCGACCAGCCGCATACCAGCGCCAGTTGCTCAATACCCAGATACTCGGTAATCAGCCGGTGCTGCGCCCGCACGTTATCCCCTACCGTCACCGCCGGAAACAGCGGTCCGCCCTGGCGCGGGGAGTTGCTGGGCGAGGTGGAAATGCCGTTGCCGAACATATTGACGGCGATAATGCAATGGCGCGCCGGGTCCAATGCCCGCCCCGCGCCGATAATCGCGCGGTAGGATCGGTGCGTGCCGGTGTACCACGACGGCAACAGCACGGCATTGTCGCGCCGCCGGTTAAGCCGGCCGTGGATTTCATAGGTCAATGTGGCGTCATAAAGCGTTGCGCCGCCTTCCAGCGCAAACGCGCCCAGGTCGCAGACGTGGTAATCCGGCATGATGCCTCCCTCCGGCGTAGCCGGTATGATAGATGTTAATTAATCAGCTAGTTAACTTGTTGCTGATTTCCCGCCTGTGGTAGTATTCACCTAATAAAACTGATTATCCCCATGCTGCAATAACGCCATTCAAAGAATTGGGCTGCCCGGACGCAATGTATGAAAACCAATGACATAAAAGAAAAAGTCGCGGCTAAAAATGGTAAGAATTTGCAAAACGATGTCGCTCATGCCCTGCAGGACTCCGCGCTGGAATTGTTTGCCAAACAAAATTACTCCTCGGTCCGCATCAAGGATATCGCCGAAGCGACCGGGCTTAATTCCGCATTGATTTATTATTATTTTGGCTCCAAGGAAAACCTATTTCTTAAGGTCATCGAATCCACGGTGGAAAAGGCCTTCGAGCAATTTGATTCCATCAAAATGAATGCGGATAATCCCAAGGACGTACTGTTCCTGTGGATCCAAATCCACATTTTGCAATTCTACCTGCTGCAGAAATTAGCCAAGATTAGCCTTGATTACGCCGGCACCAACGGGCGTACGCCCGATATCGACAAAGCCGTGAAGAAATTTTATGAAAAAGAGTCGGTGATCCTGAAAAACACCATTAAGGACGGCATCGCCGCCGGCGTTTTCCGCGAGGTCAATCCGGTGGATATGGCGATGTTTATCTCCACCTTTCTCGATGGGGTGTTATTTCGCACCGTCATGTTTCCTACCTTTAAATATAAACACGCCATTAACTGTATGCGGGACTTTGTCTTCGAGCATCTGGACGTCAAGACGAAATAAACCCGGCGCGCCGCCGGCCACACGGCGGCGCGGGGATAATCGGGTTATTAAAGAACGCCGGCGGCGCCGGACCTCAGTGCGCGAACAGCTGGCCGATATCCTTGAACGCCTTGAACTCCAGGGCATTCTGGCAGGGGTCGAGCAAAAACATCGTCGCCTGCTCGCCGATTTGCCCTTTGAAACGAATATAGGGTTCAATCACAAAGGCGGTGCCGTGGGCGGTCAGCCTGGCCGCCAGCGCTTCCCAGTCGTCCCAGGCCAGTACCACGCCAAAATGCGGCACCGGCACATCGTGGCCGTCCACCGGATTGGTATGCGCGTGCTCCTGGCTCGGGGTTTTAGGGTGCTCGTGGATAACCAGTTGGTGGCCGAAAAAGTTAAAATCCACCCACTGCTCGCTGCTGCGTCCTTCTTCAAGGCCAAAAATTTCACCATAAAAATGGCGCGCGGCGTTCAGGTCGTAAACAGGAATTGCCAGGTGAAAGGGTGCAACGGACATAGCTAGACTCCTCTGATGGTATTAAAGATCGATCACTAAACGTGTAGAGCGCGCCCGTGAGCAGCACAGCATGATTTTGTTGTTCGCGTCCTTCTGCGCGGCGCTAAGGTACTCATCCCGGTGATCCGGTATGCCCGCCTTGACCCCGGCCAGACAGGTGCCGCAAACCCCCAGTCCGCACGATACTTCCACCGCCACCCCCGCCTGGTTAAGCGCCTCGGCAATACTCAGATCGGCGGGTATCGGGATAACCGCGCCGGTGCTGAAAATCTCGACGTCAAACGTGGTCTCGCCGCGCACCTCCGGCGGGGTAAAGGACTCATAAAAACACGCCTCGGCGGGAATTTCCGCCGCGGCGCATTGATCGCGCACGCTTTGCATAAACGGCAGCGAGCCGCAGAAGTACAGACTGAACCGGCCGTGCCGCCGTTGCCAGTCGCGGATCACCACCGCCAGGGACTGCTGATAATCCGCGTCGGCAGGGGCTGCGCCGTCCCGGCAATGGGGGACGATATGCCGCGCAAGCCGCGTATAATCCGGCTGTTCCATAAAGGCGCCGAGGGTGTCGGGCCTGCCGTAATAGTGCAACCCGAACTCCCGCCCCTGCGCCCTAAGCGTCAGCGCCATCGCCAGCAGCGGTGTAATGCCGATACCGCCCGCCAGCAGCAGCGCCGGCTCCCGCCGCTCCGCCAGCGGGAAATCATTGCGCGGCGCGGATATCCAAAGGCTATCCCCCCGCTGCAGGCTATCGCGGATATAGCTGCCGCCGCCACGGGAGCGGCGGGCGGCCAGGATCGCCAGCCGGTAGCTATCGCGCCGCGCCGGATCGCCGCATAACGAGTACTGCCGCAGCAGTCCGTCCGCCAGGCGCAGCTGGATATGCGCCCCGGCGGAAAACGGCGGCAGCGGCGCGCCGTCGGAACGGGCCAGGGTGAGAAACACCACCCCGTCGCCCCGGTGGCTTTTCGCCACCACCATGACCTCAAAAAAATGCTGTGATACGTTCATAAATCGCCGCCCTGCCGGCATCGCGACGGTGGAACGCATCCGCCGCCGCGTGGTTTAACGGTATCGCGTAACGGGCAATACAGGCCCCGCCTCAGAATATCGTGCTGTATTGATCGATTTCCCACTGGCTGACGTGCAGATGGTAGTTGTTCCATTCCTGGGTTTTATATTTCACGAACTCATCGCGCAGCGCGGTGCCGAGCGTGGCTTCGATAAAGGGATCGGCGGCGAACGCCTCCACCGCTTCCTGCAGGTTTTGCGGCAGGAAATCGATGCCGCGGGCGCGGCGCTCCTGTTCGCTGATGGCATACAGGTTGTCCTCGTTCGGCTCGCGCGGGTCGATTTTTTCGCGGATGCCTTCCAGGCCCGCCGCCAGCGCCAGGGTGGCCGCCAGATAAGGATTGACCGCGCCGTCCGCGTTGCGCGATTCGCAGCGGCCGCCGCCGGCGGGCACCCGTACCGAGTTGGTGCGGTTGTTGGAGCCATAGGAGTTAAACACCGGCGCCCAGGAGAAATAGTTCATCGCGCCCTGGCGCACCAGGCGTTTATAGCTGTTGACGGTGGGGGCGAACGCCGCGCACAGCGCCCGGCCGTGCTTGAGCAGGCCGCCGATAAAATAATAGCCGGTATCGGACAGGCCCAGGCCGCGCGGGTCGTCTTTGCTGGCAAAGATATTGGCGCCGCTGCCGATATCGTATAACGACATATTGAAATGGGCGCCGGTGCCTGTTTTATTGGCAAAGGGCTTGGGCATCATGGTCGCCACCAGGCCCAATTCCTTGGCGTAATGTTTGGCCATAAAGCGGAAAAAGATAAACCGGTCGCAGCTGGTCAGCGCATCGGCATAGTTGAAATCAAATTCGTATTGCGAATTTCCGTCCTCGTGATCCAGGGAATAGAGGTCCCAGCCCAGATCGTTGATGGTGGTGGAGACCTTATCCAGCCAGGCGAACTGATCGACAAAGCCGCGCAGGTCGTAACAGGGCTTATTCAGCTTATTGTCTTTTTCCGGCACCGACAGTCCGCCGTCCTCGCCGCGTTTGAGCAGATAGATTTCGCATTCGATGCCCAGGTTAAAACCAAATCCCATTTCTTTCGCCTGCGCCAGCACGTTTTTCAGCGCCACGCGGGTATTAAGGGCGTAGGGTTCGCCCTTAAAGGCGTTGTCCGCCGGCATCCAGGCGATTTTCGGCTCCCAGGGCAGCTGGATGATATGATCCAAATCCGGTATCGAGGTCAGCTCATCCTCATTGGGCAATTGGCCCAGTCCGTCCAGCGCATAGCCGGTGTAGCGCTCCGATCCGGCCGCCATCTGGCTGAAATGGCCGATGGGCACCACCTTGCCTTTGGGCACGCCGTGGATATCCACATAGGCGCCCATGCAATATTCCACCCCTTTCTGCTTTAACTGCTGGGCAATTTCCGCTATCTGCTGCTGACTTTTTTTCATAATAGGCTCTGCTCTGTAGGTAAATATCGCGTATCGGATCAGGTGTGCTCGACGATCGCATGGGGAATATAAGGGGCCTCGAGCGCCGCGATTTCATCAGGCGTCAGGGTCATTTCCGTGGCGCCGGCCGCGTCCTCAAGGTGACGGAAAGACGTGGCGCCGATAATGGGCGCCGCCACCTCGGGTTTGGTAAACAACCATGCCAGCGCCACCTGGGCCTGGGGTACGCCGCGCGCGGCGGCCACCTGGGTGACCGCTTCGATCACCGCCCGGTCGGCCTGTTCGGTGGCCGAGTATAAAAAGCCGGCATACGCATCGTTGGCGCCGCGTCCGGTGGCGGCCGCCTGCTGCCATGGCCGGGTCAGGCGTCCGCGCGCCAGCGGGCTCCACGGCGTTACCCCGATGCCCTGCGCCCGGCACAGCCCCATCATTTCCCGCTCTTCCTCGCGATAGAGCAGGTTGAGATGGTTCTGCATGGCGATAAACGGCGTCCAGCCGTTTTCCCGCGCCACGTGCAGCGCCGTGCAAAATTGCCAGGCATACATGGAGGACGCGCCCAGATAACGCACCTTGCCCATCTTCACCAGGTCGTGCAGCGCCTCCAGCGTCTCCTCCAGCGGGGTGTCATAATCCCAACGGTGGATCTGGTAGAGATCGATATAATCCGTTCCCAGGCGTTTCAGGCTGGCATCGATTTCGGTCATGATGCATTTGCGCGACAGTCCTTTACTGTTCGGTCCCTGGCGCATGGGGTTGAACACCTTGCTGGTGATCACCACATCCTCGCGCCGGGCGAGATCCCGCAGCGCGCGGCCGAGGATTTCCTCGCTGTCTCCTTTGGCATAGGCGTTGGCGGTGTCGAAAAAATTAATCCCCAGCTCCAGCGCCTTTTGGATAAACGGCCTGCTTTGCCGCTCATCCAGCGTCCAGGCGTAACCGCTTTTTTCCGGGCGGGCATAGGTCATGCAGCCCAGGCACAGTGCGGAGACCTCAAGCCCCGACCGGCCGAGTTTTACCATTTTCATGCGACGTCCTTTCGTTATCGTGCGGCGCCACGCGCCGTCCGCCCTAGATGCGGGTGCGGATATAATTGGCCAGATGCCAGACCGTGGTTTCCAAATGTCCCAGTCGTCCCGGCCGCGCCAGCGAAGACAGGCTGCCGCGCTGCTGGGCGGCGTTGATGGCCAGATCCTCATCGATAATCGACAGGCTGGACGCCTTCATGGCGGCGGCGGTGTCGGCAAAACCGGGTTGGCTGCTTGACGCTTTCGACACCAGCACCAGGCGGTGCCAAACGGTCATATGCTTATTGATGGGCAGCAGCTGGCTGATGCTCAGCCGGTCGGGATTGAGGCCGATAAGGCAGCTGGGGTAGATCAGCATCAGGTCGATTTGGCGCATATCCTGCTCGCTGAACCCCGACAGCGGGATCAGTCCCTCGGTCAGCACCTCCGAGAGTTCGCCATTCTTGCGCAGCGGCTGGTGGCACAAGGTCCAGCCGGGACCGTCCTCGCCGATATAACTCAGGCGTCCGGGAAAGCTGTCTTCCAGGGTGGTGCGGTGAACGGCGGAATGGTGGTAGCACTCCATAAAAGTTTCCACCGCCATTTTCCAGTTGAACGGACAGTCGTAATCCAGGGTATAAGCGGTATCCAGCTCCGCCACCTGGTACTTGTCGAACATGGCGTTGAGCGGCTTGAGCCGTTGCGCTATCGATTCCACCTGATCCGAAAAGGTGATAAAAATCAGGCCGTGGAAAATCTCGTGCCTGATCCGCGGCAGCTTGCATTGCTTACGGTCGAATTCCGCCGCCTGGTTCATATAAGGCGCGCCGATCAGGTTGCCGGTCAGATCATAAGTCCAGTTATGGAACGGGCACACCAGGGCCTTGGCGTTGCCGCTGCCCGAGACGATAGGCGCCCAGCGGTGCAGGCAGACGGCGGACATCACGTTTATCCCTTCCGCGTCGCGCGTCACCACCAGCGGTTCGTTAACGATATCCAGGGTAAAATAATCTCCGGCATGGGGTATTTGCGATATATGGCCGGCAAAAATCCAATCCCCCCGATATATTTTTTCCATTTCATGGGAAAAGAACGCATCGCTATTATAGGCTTCCGGCGGCAGCGTCGATGATAAGGCGGCATCATCGGAACGCTGCTGTTTAATTTTTTCCACGATAGTGGCGCTGTCGTCAATTGCGCAGTCAATCCGCCGTGAATAGTCAGGCATGATTTATCCCCTCGATTAACAAATATTGTGGGTAAGAGGTTATACGGGATAGTCTTTAATGAATATCCACCGTGACCTTACCCAGCGCTTTTTCCAATAGCGGAATCACCTCACGCCCGAATTTCTCCAAAGATTGCCTGGCGGCCTCGATCGGCATATCGCCAAATTGGAAAAAACAGTTATAGTGCGAAGGATTAATATCCGTTACTTCGTTAATAATCCGCTCGGCGACATAATGCGCGTCGCCAATAATCAAATTATCACGCACCACCGATGCGTCCGGTTCATCGGGGAATTTAGGCGCGGTGATAAACGCGCCCTGGGTCTCCAGCGTCTTACCGTGCAGGGCGCTTATCATCCTGGCGACGAATAATGCGCGTTCCGCCGCGTCCAGCGCCGCTTTTTTACTGTCGGTGACGTGGATATACTGCTGCACCGCCAGCGGCGTGGACGCCATCAGGCCGGCCTCGCGCCATTGCCGCCTGGCGTCCAGGGCCATCTCCTTCAGGCGCGGCGAACCGCGCCAGCCGGCGGTGATAAACGCGGTGGCGCCCCAGCGTGTAAACCGCTGCAACAACGCCGGATTGGTGGTGGTGATAAACAGCGGCGGCAGCGGCTGCTGGAGAGGCGTCAGTAAAAAGTCCGTTTCCACCCGCTCGCCGTTATGGGATAAGGATGCCGCCTTGCCGCCGGTCAGCGCCGTCTCGATAAATTGCCAGTTATCCAGCAGGACGCGATTGCGCTGTTCAACATCAATATTGTAGCGTTCGAATTCATAGGCCTGGTAGCCGCTGCCGATGCCCAGCACCAGCCGCCCTTCGGTCAGGCGATCCACCAGGGCGATTTCCTGCGCCAGGCGCATCGGCTGGTATAACGGCAGGACGATAACCGCGGTGCCGAGCTTGATGCGCCGGCTATATCCCGCCATATGGGCCGCCATTAATAACGGCGAGACGCTGATGGAATAATTGGTAAAATGATGTTCGGCAAACCAGGCGGTTTCAAAACCCATTTCTTCAGCCAGCGCCACCATCACGCGCGTATCTTTAATCACCCCTTGTATTCCCTGGGGATTATCCTGGTAAGACATTAAATTAAACAGGCCTAATTTCATCACAATCCCCTGAAGATAATATCAACCGATGTCAACGCTATTTATGATCATGCCGGCGCACCCTGGCCCTTGCGGAAATATTTTTCAATCCGCCCCTGGAGCCAGCTCAGCACGGTGGTGGCGATCAGGTACCAAATACAGGCCACGATCAATAGCGGAATATTTTCAAACGTCCGCGAATAAATCGACTGCGCTGAATACAATAAATCCGATAATGAAATCACGCTCACCAGCGACGTGGTTTTCAGCATGCCGATCACCTGGTTGCCGGTGGGCGGAATAATAAAAGGTATCGCCTGGGGCAGAATAACCCGCCGCAGCCATTGCGCTTTATTCATGCCCAGGGCGCGGGCCGCTTCCTGCTGGCCGTTATCCACCGAGGACATGCCCGCGCGGATAATCTCCGCCATATACGCCGCTTCATTCAGCCCCAGCCCCAGGATGGCGGCGGTATAGGGGGTAATGATATCGTTCATGCTGCCCTGGTAGAGGGTAAACACATGAGGTATCCCGATATAGGCCTCTGGATACAGCGCCGCCAGGTTGTACCAGAAAATCAACTGCACCAGCACCGGCGTGCCGCGGAAAAACCAGATATAACCGGAGCTGAAGTGCGCCAGCAATGGGTTGGCGGACAGGCGCAGGGTAGCTATCACCACGCTCAGCACAATCGCCAGCAGCATAATCGTCAACGTCAGCCACAGGGTGACCCATAAGCCGGTCAGGATGGTCGGCGAAAACAGATAATGTCCGACGGTCGGCCAGCCGAAGTTCTCATTCATTACCATCGAATGCACCAGCATGATCAGCAGCAGCGTACAGACGGCCACTGAAATCCAGCGCCCCGGATAGCGGGTCGGCACCACGGTCAGGGCGTCGTGGGGAAAGGCCGGCGCGTCATGGCCCTTATCGCGCGGGTGTTGCCCCACGGCCTGATATTGCTGGTTATCTGTCATGTTATCTCTCATTCATGCTCGCTGACTTCTGTTAACACAGGCAGGATACGGCGCCGGCAACGGTATTAATTAATCAGTTAATTAATAATATGCACCTGCATTCTGATACTGTCAATAAAAAAACCGACGCAATTTAATTTTTTAATTAAAATTAAATCCATATAAAACAATTCGTTAGTTAAATTCATTTGCCGGCAAGATGTTTAGCCAGGAAAGCACGCGTCCGGGAGTGCTGTGGGCGCTGAAACATTTCCGCCGGCGGGCTTTTTTCGATGATCGCCCCGTTATCCATAAACGCCACGCTATCCCCGACTTCGCGGGCAAAGGCCATTTCGTGGGTCACCACCACCATGGTCATGCCCTCCTCGGCCAGGCCGCGCATGACATCCAGCACTTCGCCGACCAGCTCCGGATCCAGGGCGCTGGTCGGTTCGTCGAACAACATCAGCGCGGGTTTCATCGCCAATGCCCGGGCGATGGCGACGCGCTGCTGCTGGCCGCCGGAAAGCTGCGCGGGATAAGCATTCAGCCGATGCGACAATCCCACCCGCGCAAGCAGGCTCCTGCCCTGCTCCAGCGCCTCGGCGCGCGGCACTTTACGCACCCGCATCGGCGCTTCGATCACATTTTCCAGCGCGGTCATATGGCCGAACAGGTTAAAGCGCTGGAACACCATGCCGATGCCGGCGCGCTTGCGGGCGATTTCCGCCTCTTTCAGTTCATAGAGCTTATCGCCCACCCGGCGATAGCCCATCAATTCCCCGCCGACGTACAGCGCGCCGCCGTCAATTTTTTCCAGGTGATTGATACAGCGCAGAAAGGTCGATTTGCCGGAACCGGAAGGTCCGATCAGGCAGACCACTTCCCCCTGCCGTATTTGCAGATCCACGCCCTTGAGGATCTCCTGGCCGTGAAATCGTTTTACCACCTGATAAGCGGCCACCGCCGGCGTATCGTGTTCTGACATCGTTACCGCCTCTCTATCTCGTCATATACCAGGTACACAGCCCGCCGCCGTCCACCACCAGCATCTGGCCGGTGGTATAGGCGGCGCCGGGGGACAGCAGGTACCCCACCGCCGCGGCCACCTCCTCCGGCAAGCCGGCGCGCCGCAGCGGCAGGCGCGCCACCTCGGCGGCCAGCTGCGGTTCACGCCGTTGCCAGTCGCCGGCCGCGGATCGTATCGGCCCTGGACTGACGCCATTGACCCGGATGCCATAGTCCGCCCATTCCACGGCCATCTGCCGGGTCAGATTGACCACCGCCGCCTTGCTCGGGCCGAAGGCCCCGGCGCCGGGATAGCAGCGATGGGCCGACGCCCCGGCAATATTCACGATGCCGCCCCCGCCCCGGGCGCGCATGATCTTCGCCACTTCGGTGCCCACCACAAAACACCCGGTCAGGTTGATATTCACCACCTGCAGCCAGGCGTCATCGTCCAGGCTGAGTAACTCGCCGGCGGCGGTGGCGCCGGCGTTATTCACCAGCATATCGATCCCGCCGAACTCGGCGGCGATCGCGGCCACCTGAGAACCAACCGCGCCGCGATCGGTGATGTCGCCATAATAGGCGCGCGCCTGGCGCCCGGTTTGGCGAATCTCCGCCACCAGCCGATCGGCTGAATCCCGATCCCGCCTGAGCAGCAATGCAATATTGGCGCCAGATCGGGCGAGCGCCAGGGAAACGGCGCGGCCGATGCCTTTGGATCCGCCGGTGACCAGGGCGGTTGGCGCGGGTGTGATATCAGGTATCATGACAACTCCGTGGTGGTGGTTGGGGAAGCGACGCCCGCGGCCGGTAAAACATCATCCCCGCCTCCCGACGCCGGACCGGCGGCCAGGGTCCGCCCGCAGATATAGCCCCAGGTCAGGTTAGGTCCAAGCGTGGTGCCGGCGCCGACGCCGCGGGTGCCGATGGGATTGGCCATGGCCACGCCGGCGCAGAACAGCCCGGGGATCACATGGCCGTCAAGGTGGATCACGCGGCCGAACTCATCGGTGCGCGGGCCGCCTTTGGTGGCGGTGAAGCTGCGGTTAAACGGCACGGCGATAAACGGCGCCCGCTGGATAGGCCGCAGGCCGCCGTGAAAACGCCGATCGCCCCGCCCATGGCCCGCGGCCAGATGCCGCTGGAAATCCTCATCCACGCCGCGGGCGCAAAAATCGTTAAAACGCGCAACGGTTTCCTCCAGGGATGCCCGCGGCAAACCAAGCTGGTCCGCCAGGGCGCCGATGCTGCCGGCCCTGCGCATCCATCCCCGGCTGCGCAGGGCGCAGGCCAGCAAAAACGGCGCGCGCCACAGCAGGCGGGCATCGGCAATCAGCCAGGCGGGAAGATGCCGCGGTAATCCGTCCTGCCCATCGCGCGCATCCAGCGCTTCGCCAAGGTTAAAGGCAAACTCGTTGGTAAAACGCCGGCCCTCCCGGTTAACCAGGATGGCGTTGGGTTCGTACTGGAAAAACACCGACAGGCCATAGGGACGCCCTTCGTAGCGGGTCGGCAGCGATCCGCTCATATTCGCCTGATCCATGTGCGCCAGCCGCGCGCCCACGGCCTGGGCCATGCGGTGGCCGTCGCCCTCGTTGGTGCGCGGGCTGGAAATGGCGTCAAACGGCCCGGGAAAATGCGCCGCGCGCCGCAGCGCATCCCATTCAAAACCGCCGCTGGCCAGCACCACGCCGCGCCGGGCCGTAATCCGGGTCAGACGGCCGTCGCGGCTGAACCAGGCGCCCGTGACCGCCCCCGCGGCGTCGGTGATGAGATCAACGACCCTGGCCGACATTTCAATCCGGCAGCCATGGGCCAGGCAGCCGGCCAGCAGCCCGGTAATCAGCGCCGCGCCCTTGGTGCGGGTGCGGGTGATGGCGCGCCATAGCAGCCGTGGCGCCAGCTTGAGCGCTACCCTGACCGGATGATGATAGATATCCTCGCCGATGACTTCCTGGTAGGTATAGACCTGAGGCAGGGGGGAACGCCTGACCGGACAGCGTCTTTTGCCCAGCACCCCGGCCCGCAGCGGATCGGGCGTCAGCATACGGCCGAAGGCCTTGGCGCCGGCGCAGTCCATCAGCGGATCGGCCTCCGGCGTCAGGCTGAAACGCAATGGCGTATGGGTTTCCAGAAAACGCAGCATCTCGGGCGCGGAACGCGCAAACTGTGCCCACAGCCGGTCTTCGCCGGCGCGCCAACCCGCGGGCGCGGCGGCGCGCAGGTATTCCAGCGCCTGCGCGGGGCTATCCTCGACCCCGCGGGCCAGGGCGTGATGATTGGCGGGCACCCATACCGCGCCGCCCGACATGGCCGAGGTGCCGCCCAGGACAGCGGCTTTTTCCACGATCAGCACCGCCAGTCCCGCCGCCGCCGCGCTCAGCGCCGCGCTTAACGCGGCGCTGCCCGACCCCACCACCAGCACATCGCACCGCAGCTGGCTGTCGGCAATCGGGACAGGGGCTGTCCCGGTCTGTTTATCCGCCCGCATCATCGGTTGCGCGCTTATTGCATCGGGCGGGTGGTGAACAGATTAATACCCGGCTGTTCCAGCATCACGGGTTCCAAATCCCATTTTTTCATGATGCGGGCGTATTCGCCGTTGGACCACAGTACCTTCAGCGCGCCAAGCAGGGCCTGGGCCAGTTGCTGGTTATCGGGCTTGACCACGATGCCAAGATAATATTTCGGCATCAGCGGCATGGTCACGGTGCGAATCGGCCGGGGCGCCACTTTTTTGATTTCGGCGGCGGCGGCGGCGTCGTTGAGCACAAAATCGATACGTCCCGCGTACAGCGCCAGCAGCACGGCGTCCGCCGACGGCAGGGTGGTCACCTTAATGGCCGGTTTATTATTCTTCGTGCAGTTAGGTGAAAAAATTTCGCTGATGGCATGTTCAAAATCGGTGCCTGACTGCACGCCGACCTTCAGGCCGCACAGCGATAACGGATCGTTGACGATGCTTTTGTTGCTGGCCAGGGTATAAACTTCATTGGTGGCATAGGCATAGTTCACGAAGGTCACCTGCTTTTCACGCTCCAGGCTGTCGGAAATGCATTCCATCGCCATATCGTAACGTCCGCTTTTCACGCCGGGGATCAAGCCGGCGAAATCGATGGAGACCGGATTGATGCCCACCCCCAACACTTTGCCGATGGCGTTCCACAGATCCGGCTCAAACCCCACCATGGTTTTATTATCATCGGCGAACACCTCGCACGGCGGGTAATGGGCATCGGTCACCAAATTGATAACGCCCTGGGTTTTGATCTTGTCCGGCAATAGCGCGTGCAGGGCGTTGTCCATGGCGATCGGCGCCGGGTCCTCGGCGCTCGCCGCGCCGCACAGAGTCAGGCCGGCGCACAACAACACAGCGTGGAGCAGGGATGGTGTCATTCTCATGCTTGCAATACTCCCGAAAGGTCTTTATCTGGTTTACCCGATGATCTGGGCGTAAACACCGGCAGACACGTCATGACGCCTGCGGCGATGGCCGGCCGTGGTAGCGTACCGATAAAGGGGAAGTAGCAACTAGCGTGCCATCAGTTAACTAATCAATTAATTAACTGATTAATGGCTCAATCCCGCCGTGCGAATCGATCCGTCCGCCGGGATAATGCGGGAAAAATGACCTATGAAAGTGCAGATGTTGCAATTTTTCATCATAGTAGTGCGCGTCCACCGGCGATTGATGGCATGACCAAACGCCGGTATAGCGTGATGAATCCACCGTGGAGGGGATCGGGTTAATTGAACATTTTCTGCAAATAGCGGGTTAACGAGGCGCGTGAAGAAAAACCATGGGGGATGCCGTAATGGCTGTCGGGCTTGCCGTCCGGGTCGGAAGGAAAGACTTGATAGTTGTCGCTGGAGCGTACCGGCGACGTCGGGGCGGCAAACAGGCTGCTTTTATCGCGCAGCGAAGGATGAACGACCAGGGCGGTTCGGCCCAGTTTAGCCTCCCGATTCACATAGACATAGTGGTGACCTTTACGGTAACCGTAACATTGTCGGGTGATATAATCTCTTTCGAATCCGGAGTTTTCCAGTTCGCGAGCGACTTCATCGGGTCTTAAATACATTATTTGTCCTCTCTTCAGTCACAGTGAAGTGATCCCAGCTAATGTAATCAGTTAAGCGTCCGGTCAGTAGACGCAGCGCGTGATTTCGGATTAATCCAAAAACCGGCTCCGGCCGGGTTCCGGCAACGCGCCAGACCGCGCCAAGCCGCCCGTCGCGCTTGTTCCGGCCCCGCCGACGCCTGTCCCGACGACGGCAGGCGGCCTTACCGCCGCGGCAGGAATGGCGTGGATAGTCTACAGTTAAACTATCATTAGCCAAAAGGGAGAAACAAATGTTTACGAAAGCTGAAAAAAATGATCTGCAAAGAGATATTAAAGACGATGTTTCTCTGTTAGCCGATACACTGGATGAATTGCTTAGTACGTCTGAAAAAACCACCAAAGAACAGCTGGACGCGCTGCGCAGTAAAGCTAAAGACGTTTTGAAAGACGCGCGCGCGCGCGCCGGCGGCACCAGCCGTATCGGACAGTATGCCCGCGACACCGCGGTCCAGACCAAAAATTACGTGGTCGAGAAACCGTGGCAGAGCCTTGGCATCACTACCGCGGTCGGTATCGTGCTCGGCGTGTTGCTCTCGCGCCGTTAAGGCCGATGGGCAATAAGAGACGCGGGGGTGATGCAGGACCTCCTACCTGGTAACCGTGCCGGGTGATTTTCAAGACATCACTATTTTCTTGCACCGCCAGCCGTATCCTTTGCAGTACCGCAGCCCGCGCTCCCCAAGGAGCGCGGGCTTTTTTGTCGCCTGTTCCCCGCCCTCAGTAAAAAAATGTCGCATCATCCCATATATTGTGTGGTTGATAAAAATAATATCTACATATAGTATTAGTTCCAGGCAAGCCACCCTACCGGCCAGCACCGCCTGGGCGATATTACCACTATAATGTTAACGCGTAAGGGGAATGCGAATCATGACTATTACTATTTACACTAAACCGGATTGCGTCCAATGTCACGCCACCTGCCGCGCGCTGGACAGAAAAGGCATCAGCTATCGGTTAGTGGATCTGGTGGCAGACGGCCAGGCGCTGGCCCATGTGAAATCGTTGGGGTATCAGCAGGTTCCGGTAGTGCAGACGCCCAGCGAGCACTGGAGCGGCTTCAGGCCGGATAAAATCAACCTGCTTGCCGCCACCGCCCTGGCGTCGTGAGCCATCATGTTATCTGCGCAACCGCTGCTGGTGTACTTTTCCAGCAGCTCGGAAAATACGCATCGGTTTGTCGGCAAGTTAACGCTGCCGGCGCTGCGCATTCCCCTGGCGACCAGCCAGAAACTGCAGGTGGACCGGCCCTATATTCTGATAGTGCCGAGCTATGGCGGCGGCAGCCAGCACGGCGCCGTGCCGCCCCAGGCCGTCCGCTTTCTTAACGATGCAACTAACCGTTCCTGGCTCCGCGGCGTCATCGGTGCCGGTAACCGTAACTTTGGCGCAGCCTTCTGTCTGGCGGGCGATATTATCGCCAGGAAATGCCAGGTGCCGTTCCTTGATCGCGTTGAGCTATTGGGTACGGCGGAAGACGTGGCGCGGGTACGTATGGGAGTAACCACATTTTGGCAACAACAGAACTGAACATCACTCAACCCGGTCCGGCGCTGGCGGATTATCATGCCCTGAACGCCATGCTCAATCTCTATGACGAGCACGGCAATATTCAGTTCGATAAGGACCGGCAGGCCGTCGAGCGCTATTTCGAGCAGCACGTGGTGCCCAACACCCGGCGGTTTCCCTCCCTGGCCGCCCGGCTGCGCTATCTGGTGGATGAGGGTTACTACGAGGCGCAGGTACTGGCCCCCTACTCCCAGGACACCCTGGAGGCATTGTTCCGGCAGGCCGACGCGCGCCAGTTCCGTTTCCAGACGTTTATGGGCGCGCTGAAATTCTATACCAGCTATACCCTGAAATCATTTGACGGCAAACAGTATCTGGAGCGCTTCGAGGACCGGGTATGCATGGTGGCGCTGACGCTTGCCGCCGGCGACGGCGCCCTGGCGTCCAGGCTGGTGGATGAAATGCTGTCGGGACGTTTCCAGCCCGCGACCCCCACCTTTCTCAACTGCGGCAAACAGCAACGCGGGGAGTATGTCTCCTGTTTCCTGCTGCGCATCGAGGATAATATGGAATCCATCGGCCGCTCGGTCAACGCGGCGCTGCAGTTGTCCAAACGCGGCGGCGGCGTAGCCTTTATGCTCACCAACCTGCGCGAGGCCGGGGCGCCGATCAAGCGTATCGAAAACCAGTCGTCCGGCGTTATTCCGGTGATGAAAATGCTGGAGGACGCCTTTTCCTACGCCAACCAGCTTGGCGCGCGCCAGGGCGCCGGCGCCGTCTACCTGCATGCCCATCATCCGGACATCATGCGTTTCCTCGACACCAAACGGGAAAACGCCGATGAAAAAATCCGTATCAAAACCCTGTCGCTGGGCGTGGTCATTCCGGATGTCACCTTCGAGCTGGCGCGCGACAATAAGCCGATGTACCTATTCTCGCCCTACGACGTCGAGCGGATTTACGGCCAGCCTTTTTCGCAGCTCAGCATCAGTGAAAAATACCATGAGATGGCGGCCGACCCCCGCATCCGCAAGACCAGCATCGACGCCCGGCAGTTTTTCCAGACGCTGGCGGAAATCCAGTTTGAGTCGGGTTATCCCTATATGGTGTTCGAGGATACGGTAAACCGCGCCAATCCCATCAAAGGCCGCATCAATATGAGCAATCTGTGCTCGGAGATCCTGCAGGTCAACAGCGCGACTGAATATAACGAGGATCTCAGCTACCGGCAGGTCGGCCATGATATCTCCTGCAACCTGGGCTCGCTGAATATCGCCCGCGCCATGGACGAACCGGATCTGGGCAATACGGTGGAAACCGCCGTGCGCGCCCTGACCGCCGTATCCGACATGAGCCGGATAAATTCTGTGCCCTCCATCGTCAAAGGCAACGACGCCTCCCATGCCATCGGCCTTGGGCAAATGAACCTGCACGGCTTTCTGGCGCGCGAGCATATTTACTACGGCTCGGAGGAAGGCGTGGATTTTACCGATATGTACTTTTACGCCGTCACCTACCATGCGGTGCGGGCGTCAAACCGCCTGGCCATCGAACGGGGTGTGACCTTCGCGGGTTTCGCCGACTCCCGTTATGCCAGCGGAGACTACTTTACGCCCTATGTCGAACGGCAATGGCGGCCTAAAACCGAACGGGTGCGGGCGCTGTTCGCCCAGGCCGGCATCGCCCTGCCCACCCGCGAGGATTGGCTGGCGCTGCGCGCGTCGGTGATGGCGCATGGACTCTACAACCAGAACCTGCAGGCGGTGCCGCCGACCGGCTCCATTTCCTATATCAATCATTCCACATCCAGCATCCATCCGATTGTCTCGCGCATCGAGATCCGCAAAGAGGGTAAAACCGGCCGGGTCTATTATCCGGCGCCCTTTATGGACAACGATAACCTGCACTATTACCAGGACGCATATGAAATCGGGCCGGAAAAAATCATCGATACCTACGCCGCCGCCACGCGCCATGTCGATCAGGGCCTGTCGCTGACGCTGTTTTTCCGGGATACCGCCACTACCCGCGATATCAACAAGGCGCAAATCTACGCCTGGAAAAAAGGCATTAAGACGCTGTACTACATCCGTATCCGCCAGTTGGCGCTGGAAGGCACTGAAGTCGCCGGCTGCGTCTCGTGCGCGCTGTAACGGTAAAGGAGACTATCACCATGACCACCGCTCAACCGATCTCCCGCGTCCAGGCGGTAAACTGGAACCGGATTGAAGACGATAAGGATCTGGAGGTGTGGAACCGCCTGACCGCGAATTTCTGGCTGCCGGAAAAATTACCGCTGTCCAATGATATCCCCTCGTGGTCGACATTATCCGCGCAGGAACAGGAACTGACCATCCGGGTATTTACCGGGCTGACATTGCTGGATACGGTGCAAAATACCGTCGGCGCGCCGGCATTAATGGCCGATGCGGTAACGCCGCACGAGGAAGCGGTATTCTCCAATATCAGCTTTATGGAGGCGGTGCATGCGCGCTCCTACAGTTCGATATTTTCCACGCTGTGCGCCATGCCGGAGGTGGATGCGGCATACCGCTGGAGCGAGCAGAACGAAGCCTTACAAAATAAAGCGGCCATTATTCTGCGTCATTACCGCCATGACGATCCGCTGACGAAAAAAGTCGCCAGCGTCTTTCTGGAGTCCTTTCTATTTTATTCCGGTTTTTACCTGCCGATGTATTATTCCAGCCGGGCAAAACTCACTAATACCGCCGACCTGATCCGGTTAATTATCCGTGATGAAGCGGTGCACGGTTATTATATCGGCTATAAATTCCAGCGTGCGCTGGAACGGGCCACGCCCGAGCGGCGCGAGCAGATCAAGACCTTTACCTACGACCTGCTGCAGGACCTGTATGAGAACGAACTGCTTTACAGCGCGCAGCTGTATGACGGGGTCGGCTGGACAGCGGACGTTACGACATTTTTGCATTACAATGCCAATAAAGCCTTGATGAACCTGGGTTATGAAGCATTATTCCCGGCATCGATGACCAACGTCAATCCGGAAATCCTATCCGCGCTGTCGCCCAACGCCGACGAAAACCACGATTTTTTCTCCGGTTCCGGGTCGTCTTATGTGATGGGCCGCGCGGTCAATACCGAGGACGAGGACTGGGCCTTTTAATCTCCCCGGCGCGCAGGCGCTATTTTTCCGCGCCCGGTGAGAGACTATTTCCGCTGATAACGGCTTACCCATGCCGTTATTTATTATAAATTCCGCCCTCCCGATTTAATTGTTTCCCTCCCCTGGGAGGGAATTATATATCCAGGGTTCATCCCCGCGGTTCCCTGCGTATCACCTCCTGCCCCGCACGACCTATCGTTTTTTCTGCCGTAAAATTATTCACTCTTAGCCCTTGACGCATGAAATTCACGCCAAAATCGTGCCTGCGCATTAAAAAATTCGCACGACCGTTTATTTCCCTAAACCCTTGTCACGTTTAGCCGAAATGGCTGAAACGATAGCGACTCAAGGACGGGATATTCAACTGGATAAGTCCTTGGGGGTTGTCTCAAATGCTCAGTATGTTAGGGTATACAGCGTTTTTATTTTGGCAGGACCCTTAAATATATTAGAAAACCATACGGGAATTTGATAATTGCATGGCTGTTAAACTTGAAGTAAAAAACCTCTATAAAATATTCGGCGAACATCCCGAACGGGCATTTAAGCTAATTCAGGCAGGGCACGATAAGGATACCCTATTCGCCAAGACCGGTCTGACGGTGGGCGTAAAAGATGCCAGTCTGGCCATTGAAGAAGGCGAGATATTCGTCATCATGGGATTATCCGGTTCCGGTAAATCCACCATGGTACGCCTTCTCAATCGTCTGATAGAACCGACCCGCGGCGAGGTGCTGATCGACGGCGTCGATATCGCCCGGATATCCGACAACGCCCTGCGCGAGGTGCGGCGAAAAAAAATCAGCATGGTGTTCCAGTCCTTTGCGCTGATGCCGCATCTGAACGTGCTGGACAATACCGCGTTCGGCATGATGCTGGCCGGCATACCGGCGCAGGAACGCCACGCCAAGGCGCTGGAAGCCTTGACGCAGGTGGGGCTGGATAAGCATGCGTTGTCCTGGCCCGACGAGCTGTCGGGCGGCATGCGCCAACGCGTCGGCCTGGCGCGGGCGCTGGCGAACGACCCCGATATCCTGCTGATGGATGAGGCTTTTTCGGCGCTCGACCCGTTAATCCGCGCCGAAATGCAGGACGAATTGGTGAAGCTGCAATCCCGCCATCAGCGCACCATCGTATTTATCTCCCATGATCTCGACGAAGCGATGCGCATCGGCGACCGCATCGCCATCATGCAGGGCGGCGTGGTGGTGCAGGTGGGCACGCCGGATGAAATTCTCAACAATCCGGCCAACGATTATGTGCGCACGTTCTTTCGCGGCGTAGACGTCAGCCATGTTTTCAGCGCCAAGGATATCGCGCGCCGTCGTCCGGTAACGCTTATCCGCAAGACGCCGGGGTTCGGCCCCCGCTCCGCCCTTAAGCTGCTGCAGGATGAAGACCGCGATTTCGGTTATGTCCTGGAGCGCGGCCAGAAATTTATCGGCGTGGTGTCCATCGATTCGCTGAAAGCCGCCCTTGCGGCCAATCTTCCCCTGGAACAGGCGCTGCTCGAGAGCCCCGTGCCCGTGCCGGGAGATATGCCGCTCAGCGAGCTGATCTCCACCGTCGCCCAGGCGCCTTGCGCCGTACCGGTGGTCGGCGAGGAGAATCAATATATTGGCATTATTTCCAAGGGCATGTTGCTACAGGCATTAGACAAAGAAGGGGCGACCAATGAGTAAGCCAACCACCGATCCATGGGGCGGCGCGCAGGCCGCGCCCGCAGCCGACGCCAGCCAGGCCCAGTCCGCCGCGCCGCAGTCCGCCGATCCCTGGGGCGGGGCCGCCGCGCAGCAGCATGACGCCGTCGCGCAGACCGCCCCCGCCAACGGAGCGGGCAGCGCCGCCGACGCCTGGGGCAATACCGCCACGCCTCCCGCCGACGGCGCCGGGGCGCACACCGCCCAGCAGGGCGCCGACTGGCTCAACAGCGGGCCGACTCCCGCGCCTGAGCATTTTAATCTGCTGGATCCGTTTCACACTACCCTGATCCCGCTCGATACCTGGGTCACCCACGGCATCGATTGGGTGGTGCTGCATTTCCGGCCGTTGTTCCAGGGTATCCGCGTGCCGGTGGATATCATCCTCGGCGGCTTCCAGCATCTGTTGCTGGGCATGCCCGCCCCGGTGGCCATCCTGGTGTTCGCCCTGCTGGCCTGGCAGATGTCGAGCCTGGGCATGGGCATCGCCACCCTGGTCTCGCTGGCGATTATCGGCGCCATCGGCGCCTGGGCGCAGGCCATGGTCACGCTGGCGCTGGTGCTCACCTCGCTGTTTTTCTGCGTGGTGATAGGCCTGCCGCTGGGCATTTGGCTGGCGCGCAGCGATGGCGCGGCCAAAATCATCCGCCCATTGCTGGACGCCATGCAGACCACGCCGGCGTTCGTCTACCTGGTGCCCATCGTCATGCTGTTCGGCATCGGCAATGTGCCGGGGGTGGTGGTGACCATTATCTTCGCCCTGCCGCCGGTGGTGCGCCTGACCATCCTGGGTATCAAACAGGTGCCGGAAGACCTGATAGAAGCCGCCGAATCGTTCGGCGCCAGCCCCGGCCAGCTGCTGTTCAAAGTACAGTTGCCGCTGGCGATGCCGACCATCATGGCCGGGATTAACCAGACGCTGATGCTGGCGCTCTCGATGGTGGTCATCGCCTCGATGATTGCCGTCGGCGGCCTGGGCCAGATGGTCCTGCGCGGCATCGGCCGCCTGGATATGGGGCTTGCCACCATCGGCGGGGTCGGCATCGTGATACTGGCCATAATCCTCGATCGTCTGACGCAATCCCTGGGACGCGACAGCCGCAGCCGCGGCAACCGCCGCTGGTACGCCGCCGGTCCCCTGGGCCTGTTCACCCGCCCGTTTGCCAAAAAAGCCTGACCCTTTGCCGGGCGCGGGCTCCCCGCCCCCGGCGTCTGAAAGTTAAAATACATGATGAAAATCAACGAGAAGGATATTCCATGCATCACACCGGAATCTGGGCGCTAGCGCTCACCGCGGCGCTTGCCGCGCCACTCTCTTTTGCCGCCGATCTGCCGGGCAAGGGCGTGCAGGTGCAGCCCCTGCAAAGCACGATATCCGAAGAGACGTTCCAAACGCTGCTGGTCAACAAAGCGCTGGAAAAGCTGGGCTACGATGTCAAATCGAGCCGTGAGGTGGATTATAACGTCGCCTATACTTCCATCGCCTCCGGCGACGCTACCTTTATGGCGGTTAACTGGGATCCCCTGCACGCGGACCAGTATCAGGCGGCCGGCGGCGACGCCAGGTTCTATCGCCAGGGCAACTATGTCGAGGGCGCGGCCCAGGGCTACCTGATCGACAAAAAGACCGCCGATCAATACCATATCAAAACCATCGATCAGCTTAAGGATCCCAAGCTGGCTAAACTGTTCGACGCCAACGGCGACGGCAAGGCCGATTTGACCGGCTGCACCCCAGGCTGGGGCTGCGAGGCGGTGATCAACCACCAGATCCAGGCCTACGGCCTGGCCGATACCGTGGAGCACAACCAGGGCAACTACGCGGCCATCATTGCCGACACCATGGCGCGCTTCAAGGAAGGCAAGCCGATCCTGTATTATACCTGGACGCCCTATTGGGTCAGCGACGTGCTGGTTCCGGGCCGGGACGTGGTATGGCTGCAGGTGCCGTTCTCTTCCCTGCCCGGCAAGCAGAAGGACATCAGTACCAAACTGCCCAACGGCGCCGACTATGGCTTCCCGGTAAACACCATGCGTATCGTCGCCAATAAAGAGTGGGCCAAGGCCAATCCCGCGGCGGCGAAACTGTTCGCCATCATGCGTCTGCCCATTAGCGATGTGAACGCGCAGAACCTGCGTATGCATGAGGGCCAGGCCTCGGAGGCGGATATCGAACGCCACGCCAACGGCTGGATTGCCGCGCACCAGGCGCTATTCGACGGCTGGATAAGCGCCGCCACGGCCGCCGCCGCTAAATGATACGGCGTCTTCGCGCCCGTTTATGGCGCGAAAACAGGTCACGTTAACCGACGGGGGGCATTCGCCCCTCGTTTTTTTGGCGCTTATGGGGAATAATAGCCCCCCGATTGGTAAACAGACTCACCAATGAAAACAAAAACAGATCACCCAAGTTTAAGTCCGGCGCTGATTATTATCATGGCTATCGCCACCGGATTGTCGGTCGCGAGTAATTATTACGCGCAACCCCTGCTGGACACCATTGCCCAGTCGTATCACCTGTCGGTGAACCAGGCCGGGTTTATCGTCACCGCCGCCCAGCTGGGTTATGCCTGCGGCCTGATGTTTATCGTGCCGCTGGGGGATAAGTTCGAACGGCGCGGCATGATAGTGGTCATGACGCTGCTGGCCGCCGCCGGTATGCTGGTCACCGCCTCGGCCGGCAGCCTGTGGCTGATGATAGCCGGCACGGCGCTGACCGGTCTATTCTCGGTAGTGGCGCAGATCCTGGTGCCGCTGGCGGCGACGCTTGCCGATCCTGCGAAGCGGGGCAAAGTGGTCGGTATGATCATGACCGGTCTGCTGCTGGGTATCCTGCTGGCGCGTACCGTCGCCGGCGCTCTGGCAAGCTTCGGTGGCTGGCGCACCGTGTACTGGTTCGCCAGCGCGCTGATGGCGGTCATGGCGCTGATACTGTGGTTCGCCCTGCCGCGTTATAAACAGTATTCCGATCTGAATTACCCGCAGCTGCTGGCCTCCATCCTGCGCATGTATGTCACCACGCCGGTACTGCGCACCCGCGCGCTGATAGGCTGCGTGACCTTTGCCAGCTTCAGCAACCTGTGGACTTCCATGGCGTTCCTGCTGGCCGCGCCGCCGTTTTTTTACTCCGAGGCTAAAATCGGCCTGTTCGGCCTGGCGGGCGCCGCCGGCGCCCTGGCCGCATCCAGGGCCGGGCATCTGGCCGACCGGGGCAAGGCAAAAATCACCACCCGCTATGGCCTGCTGCTGCTCCTGGTCTCCTGGGCCTTTATCTGGTACGGCCAGCATCAGGTGATGGCGCTTATCGCCGGCATCGTCGTGCTGGATCTGGCGGTGCAGGGCGTGCATATCACCAACCAGAGCGTCATTTACCGCCGCATGCCGCAAGCGCGTAACCGTCTCACCTCCGGCTATATGACCAGCTATTTTATCGGCGGCGCCCTGGGCTCGCTGATTTCCGCCTCGGCCTACCAGATGGCCGGCTGGACCGGCGTATGCGCCGCCGGCGGGGCGCTGGGCGTGCTCAACCTGCTGTTATGGTGGCGTGGCCAGCATCATGAGGATAGCGGCGTAGCGGCCGCCTGAGGGCGTCGCACGGCGGGATGACTGTCGCGGCGTTCCGGCGGGCGATAGTCGCCGGAAGTGTCGCCATGGGAGATACGCACATGGATGCAAGCCAGGATCACCTACCGGCGGCCCCAGGGACGCCGGCCACCTTTCGCGAGGGCATCAAGGACAGCCTGCCCATCGTCATCGGCTACCTGCCGGTGGCGTTCGCTTTTGGCCTGAACGCGGTTAAGCTGGGCTTTACGCCGCTCGAAAGCCTCTTCATTTCCTGCGTTATCTATGCCGGCGCCAGCCAGTTCGTGATAACCACCCTGCTCAGCGCCGGGATATCGCTGTGGGTCGCGGCGTTGACCGTCATGGCCATGGATGTGCGCCATCTGCTGTACGGCCCGGCGCTGCGTCACCGTATTCCCGGCGCCCTGTCGCGGCGCGCCACGGCGCTATGGGCCTTCGGCCTGACCGATGAGGTGTTTGCCGCGGCCATCGCCAAACTGATTAAGGATAACCGCCGCTGGTCGGAACGCTGGATGATAAGCGTCGCGGTCTGTTCGTGGCTATCCTGGGTCGTCGGCACCGCCGTCGGCGCGCTGTCGGGCAACGGCCCGCTGAACGACTATCCGGCGGTTGAGGCCGCGCTGTCCTTCATGCTGCCGGCGCTGTTCCTCAGTTTCCTGTTGGCGTCATTTCAGCGCCGGCAAAGCCTGGTATTGGCCGCGGCGCTGGCCGGCGCGCTGGCCGGGCTGCTGCTGCTGTCGATTCCGATGGCGATCCTGGCCGGCATCGGCGGCGGGTGCCTGGGGGCCTTGCTGGGCCCGGCGCGCGCCGCCAGGGAGGAATAATAAATGCATACCAGCGTGATTATCATCGGTTTGGTGGTCGGCGCGGCGAATTATCTGTTCCGTTACCTGCCCCTGCGTTTTGGCGGCGGGCGTAAATCAGCCGGCCCCGCCGGCGCCTGGGCCGGACGTCTTTTGGACGGCATAGGTTTGGCCTCCATATGCGCGCTACTGGTGGTCTCCAGTGTGCCGGAGGTGCTGCGCGCGCCGGCGAAACTACTGCCTACCCTGGCGGGTTTCGCGGTATTGGCGGCCTGTTTTTACCGCACCCGCAGCATCGTCATCGCCACCCTGGCCGGGGCGCTGTGCTTTGGCTTGGTATATAAATTAGTCATGCCCTAATCTATAGCTCTCTAAACTTTTCAGGACGACAATATTTACTCGAGTGATTACATTAGTTATTATATCCATAGAAACTAATGAGGCATAAATCATCATGGACAGTTCCTTCACCCCCATTGAGCAAATGTTGGCGCAACGCGCTAAGCAGCGTCCCGAGTTTCCCTACCAGGAAATCCTGCTGACCCGGCTATGCATGCATATGCAGAGTAAATTGCTGGAAAACAGAAACCGCATGCTGAAAGCCCAGGGCATCAATGAAACGTTGTTTATGGCCCTGCTGACCCTGGAGTCCCAGGAAAATCACAGTATCCAGCCCTCTGAACTCAGTTCCGCCCTGGGATCGTCGCGCACCAACGCCACCCGCATCGCGGATGAGCTGGAAAAACGGGGCTGGATTGTGCGTAAAGAGAGTGAGAACGATCGCCGCTGCCTGCATTTGCAACTGACCGACGCCGGCGAAAACTTTCTTAATAATCTCTTGCCGCCGCAGCATAAGTGCCTGGTAACGCTCTGGTCTACCCTCAATACCGACGAGCAGAAGCAGCTTGAAACGCTCACGCGCAAGCTGCTGACCAAACTGGACGAATTAATTGTCGAAGACGAAAAAGCCTGACCTGCGCGCGCGATTATGGCTCACTTCCCTGTGAGCCTCCCTGCGCGTCAATGAGTGCGGCGTTTTTGTCCCTGCGCGCTACGCGTTATTCTTTTTGCCCGGCAAACCCGCCGCACACTCAAGCGTGGTTTTGCCGCCACCACTCCGCCAGCAGTATGCCGGTAGCCACCGACACGTTCAGGCTTTCCACCCGCCCGGTACCGCCGATGGAAATCGCCAGATCCGCCTGTTCCACGATGGCGTCGGACAACCCTGCCCGCTCCTGGCCTATCACCAGCACCATCTTCACCGGCATATTGACCCGGCCAAGCGACGCGCCTTTGTGGCTCGAGGTGGTGACGATGGTATAACCCGCCTGGCGGAAACGGTCCAAATCGCCGAATAAATCATCGGTATGTATGGCGCTGATATGCTCCGCGCCACCTTCGGCGGTACGTACCGCGGCGCCGGACTCCAGCGCCGCGCTGTCGGTGGTCATGACGCCTTTCACGCCAAAATGCGCGCAGCTGCGCAACATTGCGCCGAGGTTATGGGGATTGGAGACATCCTCAAGCGCCAGCACGCAATCTTTATCCAGGGCTTTATCAAGATAGGTAACGGCATCCAGGCCGATGCGCTTTTTAATCAGGAAACAGACGCCGCCGTGATGATCGGTGCCGGATGCCAGCGCCAGCTCGTCCTCTTCCACCACATGGTAGGCTTTGCGATTGGCGGCCATCCAGCGCAGGGCGTCGCGAAAGCGCGGCGTAACGGATTGCACGAACCAGGCGCGCACGATGGAATCGGGACGGCTTTTGAATAAGGCCTGGCAGGCATTTTCGCCGTAAACCCGGGTTTCTTCCGCCCGCTGGCGCCGCAGCTGTTCGGGGTCGATCAGGCTTTTACCGCTGATGCCGCCGTGATCGGCCACCGCGGGGGTCTCATCGTTTTGGTACAGGGTCTTCCAGGGGGAGTCCGGCGCGGTGGACGGTCTGTCCCTGCGGGGCGCGTCGCCGCGACGGGCATCACCGCGGGGCGCGTCACCACGACGGGCGTCACCCCGGGGCGCGTCGCCGCGACGGGCATCACCGCGGGGCGCGTCGCCGCGGCGGGCATCACCGCGGGGCGCGTCACCACGGCGGGCATCACCGCGGGGTGCGTCGCCGCGGCGGGCATCGCCCCGGGGCGCATCGCGGCCCGGCTGGGGTGGACGAGAAGGACGACGAGGCTGCTCTTCTTCTTCTTTGCGCACGTACATAACACGGACCTTGCCGTTTTTACCCTTTAATGAATCGCTCATTTGTCTCTCCACCCATATGCTGGGCGCGAAGATTACCTGATCTTGTCTTTTTTAGCTACCGGGTAGAGGTAAAAGCCAGCAACTATCGAAGCCATCGGATAAATCATTTTGTACCTTCACATTTCTTTCACCATACTTCAGAACATCATTTCGATAAAGCGTGGATCTCATCGCCCGGCCGCCCTGTTGCCGGTTTAACCTCCACCCATAAGAGGCAATTGTATGAATACAGTATGTGCATCCTGTCTGGCCACCAACCGGCTGCCGGAACAGAAGGTCAACGACGGCGCGAAATGCGGCCGTTGCGGCGAGGCGCTGCTGGACGGCAAAGTGGTGCATGCCACCACCGACTCCCTCGATAAGCTGCTGCAAGACGATCTGCCGGTGGTGGTCGACTTCTGGGCGCCCTGGTGCGGCCCCTGCGTCGGCTTCGCGCCGATTTTCGAGGCGGTTGCCGCGGAGCGCCGCGGCTCGGTACGTTTCCTGAAGGTGAATACCGAAGCGGAGCCCCAGTTAAGCACCCGTTTCGGCATCCGCAGCATTCCCACCATCATGGTGTTCAGGCACGGTAAAATGGTGGATTCGCTGCACGGCGCTATGCCCAAAGGGCCGTTTGAAGAGTGGCTGGACGAAGGCCTGTCCATTCCGAGCCCGTCTTAAGCGGCCGCCGCCGGGCCACCCGCACATGCTGTGGCGGCGGGTGGCCCGGCGCGCCGCGACACTGCGTTTCCCGACAGCTCCGTCGGTAAATAGTTGTCCGCTTTCCCCGCCCGCTCCGGTAAACTCTCTCTTTTCTTGCGGGCTTCCCATGACAAACAACGCCGTGCTGGCGCTACGCCAATATCGTCTCGATCGCGCCACCCGGCCGTACCGCGCGCGCGGTTGCCGGGTCGTGCGCTGCGAACACTGCCTGCTGCCGCAGCCCGTTTGCCTGTGCGATCGCATTATCCCCATGACGTCGGTCAGCCGTTTCTGCCTGATCATGTTTGACTCCGAGCCCCTGAAACCCAGCAATACCGGACGCCTGATCGCCGATATCTTGCCGGATACCCAGGCTTTTCTCTGGTCGCGCACCGAGCCGGATACGGCACTGCTATCGGCTATTGCCGACCCCGCCCGCCAGCCTTATGTGGTATTCCCGGCGCACAACGTCGCCCCGGACCGGCGCGTGGTGCCGCAAATCGATGCCTGCGGCAAGCCGCCGTTGTTTATTCTGCTTGACGGCACCTGGTCCGAGGCCGGCAAGATGTTTCGCAAAAGCCCCTATTTGGCGGATTTTCCGATATTATCCCTTAACCTGGCTACCGTCTCCGCCTATCGTCTGCGGGAAGCGCACGGCGAAGGCCACCACTGCACCGCCGAGGTGGCCGCCACCCTGCTGCGCCAGACGGGGGACGCGGCGGCGGCGGATCGCCTGGGCGCGCATTTTGCGCTGTTTCGCAGCCGCTACCTATTGGGTAAATCGCACCATAACACCGCGCAAATATCTTCCGCCATCACAACACCCCGGCCTTAATGCGCTTACACTTGTCGGATGCGGCTGGATAGGAGACCACCGATGAGTCAACGAGGTTTGGAAGCGCTGCTAAGACCAAAATCCATCGCCGTGCTGGGGGCGTCCGACAAACCGGGCCGGGCCGGGAACCTGATGATGCGTAATCTGCTGAACGGCGGGTTCGGCGGCCCGATATTGCCGGTAACGCCGCGCTATCCCGCGGTTTGCGGCGTTTTAAGCTATCCGGACGTGGCGAGCCTGCCCCTGGCGCCGGACCTGGCGATCCTGTGCACCCGCGCCAGCCGCAATCCCGGTTTGCTCGACGACCTCGGCAGGCTGGGTTGCAAAACGGCGATTATCCTCTCCGCGCCACCGGCCCAGTTTACCGAGCTGAAAGCCTGCGCCGCCCGTCACGGCATGCGTCTGCTCGGGCCGAACAGCCTGGGGGTACTGGCGCCGTGGCAAGGATTGAACGCCAGTTTTTCCCCGGTGCCCATCCATAAAGGCAAGCTGGCATTTATCTCCCAGTCCGCCGCGGTATCCAATACCGTGCTGGACTGGGCGCAGCAGCGCGAAATCGGGTTTTCCTATTTTATCGCGCTCGGCGACAGTATCGATATCGATGTGGACGATGTGCTTGATTTCCTGGCGCGCGACGGCAAAACCAGCGCCATTTTACTGCACCTGGAGCACCTCAGCGACGCCAGGCGCTTTCTGTCGGCCGCCCGGGGCGCCGCGCGCAACAAGCCTATACTGGTCATCAAAAGCGGGCGCAGCCCGCAGGCGCAGCGCCTGTTGAACTATCCCCAGGGAAGGGATGCCGCCTACGACGCCGCAATCCAGCGTGCCGGGCTGCTGCGGGTGCGAGATACCCACGAATTATTTTCAGCGGTGGAAACCCTAAGCCATATGCGCCCGTTGCGCGGTGAACGGCTGATGATCGTCAGCAACGGCATTGCCCCGGCCGCCCTGGCGCTGGATGAGCTGCTCAGCCGTCATGGCAAGCTGGCGACGTTGAGCACCGCGACCCGTCAGGCCCTGCAGGCGGTATTGCCGGAGGGCCTGCCCGCCGCCAACCCGCTTGATTTGGCGGACGACGCCACTCCGGCCCGCTATCGCGCCGCCCTGACGGCGCTGCTTGACAGCACCGACTACGACGCGCTGCTGATTATCCACGCCCCCAGCGCCGCCGCCCCCAGCAGCGAGACGGCGCAGCAGGTTATCGAGCTGGCCAAGCTTCACCCCCGCGGCCGGCAGGTCACCCTGCTGACCAACTGGAGCGGCGAATTTTCCTCCCGGGAGGCCAGACGCCTGTTCACGGAGGCGGGGCTACCCACCTATCGCACCCCTGAAGGCGTGGTCACCGCTTTTATGCATATGGCGGAATACCGGCGCAATCAAAAGCAATTGATGGAAACACCGGCCCTGCCGGTCGGCCTGACGGTGGATACCGCCCAGGCGCACGCCCTGATCCGCCAGGCGTTGGAACAGGGCATTACCCGGCTGGCGACCCACGAGGTGCGCCCCATTATCGAGGCTTATGGCTTAACCACCCTGCCCACCTGGATCGCCGGCGACACCGCCGAGGCCGTCGCCGTTGCCGACCGTATTGGTTACCCTGTGGCGCTGAAGCTGCGCTCGCCGGACATCCCCCATAAATCCGAGGTCCAGGGCGTGATGCTGTCGCTGCGCAATGCGCAGGAAGTGGCCCAGGCGGCCAACGCCATGGCGGAACGCGTGGCGCAAACCTTTCCTCAGGCGCGCATCGAGGGCATGTTGGTACAAAGCATGGCCAGCCGGGCCGGCACCCAGGAACTGCGCATCCTGGTCGAACAGGATCCGGTGTTCGGCCCGCTAATCCTGCTGGGTGAAAGCGGGCATGAATGGCGACAGGCCGACCAAACGGCGGTAGCCCTGCCGCCGCTTAATATGACGCTGGCGCAGAATATGGTGCGCCAGGGCCTGAAAAAAGGCGCTATCCGCACCCATAGTCCGCTCTATTCGCTGGATATTGTCGCGTTAAGCCGCCTGTTGGTGCAGGTCTCCAACCTGCTGCTTGACTGCCCGGAAATCGTCCATCTGGATATCCATCCGCTGCTGGCCTGCGGCGGCGATATGACGGTGCTGGATGTCAGCCTTGAACTGGCCGAACGCCCGGGCGACCCCGAGGCGCGCCTGGCGATCCGTCCTTATCCGCAGGCGCTGGAATCGGTGGTCACGCTGAAAAACGGCGAGCAATGCCTGTTCAGGCCCATCCTGCCCGAAGACGAACCGCTGCTAAAGCAGTTTATCGGCGCGGTCACGCCGGAAGATCTTTATTATCGTTACTTCAGTGAGATCACAGAATTTACCCATGAAGATTTGGCTTATATGACCCAAATCGACTACGATCGAGAAATGGCGTTTGTCGCGATCAGACAAAACGACGCGGGAAACACCATTATCGGCGTCACGCGCGTTTTTTCCGACCCGGACAATACCGAGGCCGAGTTTTCGGTACTGGTCAGGTCCGATCTCAAAAAAATGGGCTTAGGCCGCCTGCTGCTGCAAAAAATGATTGCCTACGCCCGCGATCACGGGCTCAGACGCTTGAACGCCATCACCATGCCCAGCAACCACGGCATGATTTCACTGGCAAAAAAACTGGGATTTACCGTCGATCTGCAGTTGGAAGACGGCATTGTCGCGCTATCGCTGTCGCTTGCGGGCGAAACCCGGCAACCACCCCCGGTCTAACATCAAGCGCGCATCAACCTGCGGCGAAACATAGCCACAATGGAGAAAAGTAATGTTATTATGGCCGATTCCACACATTTGTGTTTTTGCATATGGTCATTCCACCATACGATGACAAGAGAAGAAGCGCACTGTGATGTTGTCAAACTTTAGACGTACCAAACACCAACAACACCTTGCACAACTGCCCAAAATTCCCCAGACGGTTGCTGACGTACAAACGCTGTACAGTCCTGAAGATTTCCGTATCGCCTTGCTTAACGCCATTGCGGGTGCCAAGAAGCGTATTTATCTGGTGGCGCTGTATCTTGAGCAGGATGAAGGTGGCGAGGCTGTGCTCTCGGCCCTCTACCAGGCCCGCGAGCTGCGGCCGGAGCTTGAGATCTGTGTGCTGGTCGACTGGCATCGCGCGCAGCGTGGGCGCATAGGCGCGGCGGCGGTAAACACCAACGCCGACTGGTATTGCCGCATGGCGCAGGATCATCCCGGCACGTCGGTACCGGTGTACGGCGTACCGGTCAATACCCGCGAAGCCCTGGGCGTATTGCATCTCAAAGGCTTCATTATCGACGATACCGTTATTTACAGCGGCGCCAGCCTGAACGATGTCTACCTGCATCAGTTGGATAAATACCGCTACGATCGTTATCAACTGATCCACAACCCTCAGCTTGCCGAGTGCATGCTGGGTTATATTAAGCGACACCTGCTGACGGCGCCCGCGGTCAACCGGCTGGATAATCCAAATCGTCCCAAAAGTATTGAAATCAAAAACGATACGCGCATGTTCCGCCAGTCTTTGCGCGATGCCGATTATGCCTGCAACGGCTCGGCCGGCGATGACGAACTGACCATCACGCCCCTGGTGGGATTAGGCAAGCAAAGTCCGCTGAATAAAACCATTCATCACCTGATGTCGTGCGCCGACAGTAAACTGACCCTGTGCACCCCCTATTTTAATATGCCGGCGCTGCTGGTGCGCAATATCATTTCTCTGCTGCGCCAGAACAGGCAGGTGGAAATCATCGTCGGCGATAAAACGGCCAATGATTTTTATATTCCCGAAGATCAGCCGTTTAAGATTATCGGCGCCTTGCCCTATTTATATGAAATCAACCTGCGCCGTTTTCTCGGAAGGTTGCAGCGTTATGTGGACAATGGGCAACTGGTGGTCAGGTTATGGAAAGACGGCGATAATACCTATCACCTCAAAGGCATGTGGGTTGACGACGAATGGCAGTTATTGACCGGCAATAACCTTAATCCCCGCGCATGGCGCCTGGATCTGGAAAACGCGCTGTTGATCCACGACCCGAAGGGCGAACTGCGCGCGCAGCGCGAGCATGAACTCGAACTTATCCGTACCCATACCATAGTGGTCACGCACTATACCGAGTTGCAAGGTATCGGCGACTATCCGGTCAAAGTACGCAAGCTGATCCGCCGGCTGCGGCGTATCCGTATCGATCGCCTTATCAGCCGTATTTTATAGATTCGCCCTTGGGCACGCAGTAATGTCATTCCGGCATCATAGCGGTTTGTCCCCGGCGGCCGCCTTACAATGACCCGCCGTGGACCCAATCGGCGCCGTCAGTTCAGGGATGCCGTAGTGTCCGCCAGGCCGACGGTTTGAACCAGCGGAACGCAACCATGTCAAAAAGCCCCAGGCAGCCATTTCATCACGTCAGTCATCTCGCTTGTCGCACGGTTATTATTCTTCCGCTGATTTTTTGCAGCGCCTGCGCCCATATGGCGCAGGACAACTGGACAGGGCGCGATAAAACAGCGCATTTTATCTCTTCCGCCACACTGGCCTATGCGGGTAGCGCGGTGGCGGAACACCAAAATGCCTCCCCGGCCCGCAGCCGCAATATCGGGTTTGCCTTCGCCCTTTCGCTGGGCGCGCTGAAGGAAACGTTCGACAGCCGCGCCGCCGGCAGCGGCTGGAGCTGGAAGGACTTCGCCTGGGATGTGGCGGGGGCTTCGGCGGGTTATAGTCTGTATTATCTCAATAAATGATTAACTAAAATAACTGTATACTCAATAACCGAGGATATTGCCGTATGCTAACAGGCCAAGACGTTGCATCTGGACCTGTTCCCAGCAATTTTCGTCTGCGCGGACCGCAAATTAAGACTTCTATTATAATAAGTTCATATTTGGATTAATCCGCAGGGAGGCATTGATGTCGCGACATGAAACGCCAGACAATTTACCTGGCGAAAATCATGATAAAATACGTGTCCGGTTGGCCAAGATCACGGATATCGATACTATTTTTGCTATTCGCTTAAGCGTAAGAGAGAACCAGATCTCACGCGCTCAGCTTACGGAAATGGGAATTACTGCTGTTGCCATCAGGGACGCGATTCTTGCCTCCCCCTGCGTCTGGATTGCCGAGATAGGGCAAATTCCTGCTGGTTTTTCTATGGCCTGCACCGCTGAAGCAAGCGTATTTGCCCTGTTCATACGCCCTGAATTTGAAGGGCTTGGACTAGGCCGCGTTCTGCTGGCCAACGCCGAATCCTATCTTTTCAAGCACCATCAAAAAATATGGCTGGTAACAGACGGCAACAGCCGCGCCAGCGGTTTTTATCGCCAGCTCGGGTGGCACCCTAAGGAATACTTAGCGGATGGTGATATTCGATTTGAGAAGTCAGTTTAATGTCTATTATACATTCAAATTACCTCGCCACGGTAAACTAAGCGCTTTCCAGATCACCGTGGGCCGTCGCCTGCGGCTCCGTTCCACCGGCGTTGCCGGTGGTCCTACTCTCTTACTCGAGTAGCGAACCGCCAGGGTTACGCACATGAAAAAGCCCTCTGTTTTCACAGAGGGCTTCGTCAATTGGATGCCTGGCAGTTCCCTACTCTCGCATGGGGAGACCCCACACTACCATCGGCGCTACGGCGTTTCACTGCTGAGTTCGGCATGGGGTCAGGTGGGACCACCGCGCTAGTGCCGCCAGGCAAATTCGTTACCGTCCGCCGCATATCCTTCTATGCCACGTCCGTTTATCCGGAACTTCGCTGAAAATTCTCTCGCCGCCCCTGGGGGCGACGCTCTCTTCGCGTCAAACACTTTAGGTGTTGTAAGGTTAAGCCTCACGGGTCATTAGTATCGGTTAGCTCAACGCATCGCTGCGCTTACACACCCGACCTATCAACGTCATCGTCTTTAACGTCCCTTCAGGTGGCTTAAAGCCACAGGGAAGACTCATCTCGAGGCAAGTTTCCCGCTTAGATGCTTTCAGCGGTTATCTCTTCCGCACGTAGCTACCGGGCAATGCCATTGGCATGACAACCCGAACACCAGTGGTGCGTCCACTCCGGTCCTCTCGTACTAGGAGCAGCCCCTCTCAATCTTCCAACGCCCACGGCAGATAGGGACCGAACTGTCTCACGACGTTCTAAACCCAGCTCGCGTACCACTTTAAATGGCGAACAGCCATACCCTTGGGACCTACTTCAGCCCCAGGATGTGATGAGCCGACATCGAGGTGCCAAACACCGCCGTCGATATGAACTCTTGGGCGGTATCAGCCTGTTATCCCCGGAGTACCTTTTATCCGTTGAGCGATGGCCCTTCCATTCAGAACCACCGGATCACTAAGACCTGCTTTCGCACCTGCTCGAGCCGTCACTCTCGCAGTCAAGCTAGCTTATGCCTTTGCACTAACCTCACGATGTCCGACCGTGATTAGCTAACCTTCGTGCTCCTCCGTTACTCTTTAGGAGGAGACCGCCCCAGTCAAACTACCCACCAGACACTGTCCTCGACCCGGATTACGGGCCGGAGTTAGAACATCAAACATTAAAGGGTGGTATTTCAAGGTTGGCTCCATGCAGACTGGCGTCCACACTTCAAAGCCTCCCACCTATCCTACACATCAAGGCTCAATGTTCAGTGTCAAGCTATAGTAAAGGTTCACGGGGTCTTTCCGTCTTGCCGCGGGTACACTGCATCTTCACAGCGAGTTCAATTTCACTGAGTCTCGGGTGGAGACAGCCTGGCCATCATTACGCCATTCGTGCAGGTCGGAACTTACCCGACAAGGAATTTCGCTACCTTAGGACCGTTATAGTTACGGCCGCCGTTTACCGGGGCTTCGATCAAGAGCTTCTCCTTGCGGATAACCCCATCAATTAACCTTCCGGCACCGGGCAGGCGTCACACCGTATACGTCCACTTTCGTGTTTGCACAGTGCTGTGTTTTTAATAAACAGTTGCAGCCAGCTGGTATCTGCGACTGGCTTCAGCTCGGGGAGCAAGTCCCTCCACCTAATGCCAGCGTGCCTTCTCCCGAAGTTACGGCACCATTTTGCCTAGTTCCTTCACCCGAGTTCTCTCAAGCGCCTTGGTATTCTCTACCTGACCACCTGTGTCGGTTTGGGGTACGATTCGATGTGACCTGGAGCTTAGAGGCTTTTCCTGGAAGCGTAGCATCAATTCCTTCACCACCGTAGTGGCTCGTTATCACGCCTCAGTGTTGAATGAAAAAGCGGATTTACCTGCTCTTTCCACCTTCACGCTTAAACCGGGACAACCGTCGCCCGGCGAACCTAGCTTTCTCCGTCCCCCCTTCGCAGTCACACCCAGTACAGGAATATTAACCTGTTTCCCATCGACTACGCCTTTCGGCCTCGCCTTAGGGGTCGACTCACCCTGCCCCGATTAACGTTGGACAGGAACCCTTGGTCTTCCGGCGAGCGGGCTTTTCACCCGCTTTATCGTTACTTATGTCAGCATTCGCACTTCTGATACCTCCAGCAGCCCTCACAGGCCACCTTCGCAGGCTTACAGAACGCTCCCCTACCCAACGGACATATCCTTAAGTCAACTCGACGTGATGAACGCATTGACGTCGCTGCGCTCCGTCAATCGTTTTCCGTACAATTGTCTTAAGTGATATGTCCGCTGCCGCAGCTTCGGTGCATGGTTTAGCCCCGTTACATCTTCCGCGCAGGCCGACTCGACCAGTGAGCTATTACGCTTTCTTTAAATGATGGCTGCTTCTAAGCCAACATCCTGGCTGTCTGTGCCTTCCCACATCGTTTCCCACTTAACCATGACTTTGGGACCTTAGCTGGCGGTCTGGGTTGTTTCCCTCTTCACGACGGACGTTAGCACCCGCCGTGTGTCTCCCGTGGTAACATTCTTCGGTATTCGCAGTTTGCATCGGGTTGGTAATCCGGGGTGGACCCCTAGCCGAAACAGTGCTCTACCCCCGAAGATGAATTCACGAGGCGCTACCTAAATAGCTTTCGGGGAGAACCAGCTATCTCCCGGTTTGATTGGCCTTTCACCCCCAGCCACAAGTCATCCGCTAATTTTTCAACATTAGTCGGTTCGGTCCTCCAGTTAGTGTTACCCAACCTTCAACCTGCCCATGGCTAGATCACCGGGTTTCGGGTCTATACCCTGCAACTTAACGCCCAGTTAAGACTCGGTTTCCCTACGGCTCCCCTAAACGGTTAACCTTGCTACAGAATATAAGTCGCTGACCCATTATACAAAAGGTACGCAGTCACCCTGATAAATCAAGGCTCCCACTGCTTGTACGTACACGGTTTCAGGTTCTATTTCACTCCCCTCGCCGGGGTTCTTTTCGCCTTTCCCTCACGGTACTGGTTCACTATCGGTCAGTCAGGAGTATTTAGCCTTGGAGGATGGTCCCCCCATCTTCAGACAGGATATCACGTGTCCCGCCCTACTCATCGAGCTCACAGCACTTGCACCTTCGGATACGGGGCTATCACCCTGTGTTGCCGGACTTTCCAGACCGTTCTCCTGATGCAAATGCTGATGGTGACTCTGGGCTGTTCCCCGTTCGCTCGCCGCTACTAGGGGAATCTCGGTTGATTTCTTTTCCTCGGGGTACTGAGATGTTTCAGTTCCCCCGGTTCGCCTCAATACGCTATGGATTCACGTAATGATAGTGCAACGAATTGCACTGGGTTTCCCCATTCGGACATCGCCGGCTGATAGCGCTTCATATCAGCTCACCGGCGCATTTCGCGGATTAGCACGTCCTTCATCGCCTCTGACTGCCTAGGCATCCACCGTGTACGCTTATTCACTTAACCTCACAACCCTAAAGTGTCTGTGTTGCGACTGGCTGCACACTGCCAGGGCATCGTTGCGCGGTGCTCGCCATGCTCATGGACATTGAGTCCACTCCGCTGGCTGCGCGCCGTGCGCCTTGCCCTGACACTGTTCGCACAGTCTCACCCTGGTGAGGGTAAACCCTCGCCTGAGCTACAGAGATTGCCATCGACACGGCAATCATTAGGTTTGCTTGCTTTGAGAGAATCGCATACTGATTTTGCTCAGCATGTTTTTTTTCAAATTTTCAGCTTGTTCCGGATTGTTAAAGAGCATGTATTTCGCAGCATACTCATAAGAGTGTGCTCTGAAATAGACAGCGG